>NZ_CP182252.1:5832500-6862500 GCF_048072025.1 Pseudomonas sp. BNK-7 | reverse complement strand
AAGGTGCGCCGGTGAGGGTGAAGGACTTGCTCCGTAAGCTCATGCCGGTCGAAGATACCAGGCCGCTGCGACTGTTTATTAAAAACACAGCACTCTGCAAACACGAAAGTGGACGTATAGGGTGTGACGCCTGCCCGGTGCCGGAAGGTTAATTGATGGGGTTAGCTAACGCGAAGCTCTTGATCGAAGCCCCGGTAAACGGCGGCCGTAACTATAACGGTCCTAAGGTAGCGAAATTCCTTGTCGGGTAAGTTCCGACCTGCACGAATGGCGTAACGATGGCGGCGCTGTCTCCACCCGAGACTCAGTGAAATTGAAATCGCTGTGAAGATGCAGTGTATCCGCGGCTAGACGGAAAGACCCCGTGAACCTTTACTATAGCTTTGCACTGGACTTTGAATTTGCTTGTGTAGGATAGGTGGGAGGCTTTGAAGCGTGAACGCCAGTTTGCGTGGAGCCATCCTTGAAATACCACCCTGGCAACTTTGAGGTTCTAACTCAGGTCCGTTATCCGGATCGAGGACAGTGTATGGTGGGTAGTTTGACTGGGGCGGTCTCCTCCTAAAGAGTAACGGAGGAGTACGAAGGTGCGCTCAGACCGGTCGGAAATCGGTCGTAGAGTATAAAGGCAAAAGCGCGCTTGACTGCGAGACAGACACGTCGAGCAGGTACGAAAGTAGGTCTTAGTGATCCGGTGGTTCTGTATGGAAGGGCCATCGCTCAACGGATAAAAGGTACTCCGGGGATAACAGGCTGATACCGCCCAAGAGTTCATATCGACGGCGGTGTTTGGCACCTCGATGTCGGCTCATCACATCCTGGGGCTGAAGCCGGTCCCAAGGGTATGGCTGTTCGCCATTTAAAGTGGTACGCGAGCTGGGTTTAGAACGTCGTGAGACAGTTCGGTCCCTATCTGCCGTGGACGTTTGAGATTTGAGAGGGGCTGCTCCTAGTACGAGAGGACCGGAGTGGACGAACCTCTGGTGTTCCGGTTGTCACGCCAGTGGCATTGCCGGGTAGCTATGTTCGGAAAAGATAACCGCTGAAAGCATCTAAGCGGGAAACTTGCCTCAAGATGAGATCTCACTGGGATCTTGAATCCCCTAAAGGGCCGTCGAAGACTACGACGTTGATAGGTTGGGTGTGTAAGCGCTGTGAGGCGTTGAGCTAACCAATACTAATTGCCCGTGAGGCTTGACCATATAACACCCAAGCAATTTGCTTAAGAAGCGAGTTGCGGTGTGTGAAGACGAAACAAACCGAAAGTTTGCACAGCACACAAATCTATTACATACCCATTCGCTGGCACGTTGCATCAGCAACGGACTGGCTACCGAATTTCTTGACGACCATAGAGCGTTGGAACCACCTGATCCCATCCCGAACTCAGAAGTGAAACGATGCATCGCCGATGGTAGTGTGGGGTTTCCCCATGTGAGAGTAGGTCATCGTCAAGATTAAATTCCGAAACCCCAATTGCGAAAGCAATTGGGGTTTTGTTTTTGCGCGGAGAAAAATTGCTCTTATTCGCAAACAAAATTGCACAGTTATTTTCGAATTGGAACACTAGAATAGCCGCTACTTTTTCCAATTCCAGAGCCCTCTATGCCAGATCCGGTTGACGCCCCCGGGTTGTCAGAACTACCACTGGACGACCTGGTTGCCTGCCATGAGTGCGACCTGCTGATGCGCAAGCCAACGCTCGCCCTTGGCGAGAAAGCACAGTGCCCGCGTTGTGGCTATGAGCTGTATGCCCATCGGCATAATGTGGTCGAACGCAGCCTGGCTCTGGTAATAGCCGCCTTATTGCTCTACGTGCCGGCGAACTTTCTACCCATCATGCAGCTCAATCTATTGGGACAGTCTTCCGAAGATACGGTCTGGAGTGGGGTACAAGGCCTGTTCGATACCGGCATGGAAGGCGTAGCGCTGGTGGTATTCCTGTGCAGCATGGGCATTCCATTACTCAAGCTGATTTGCCAACTTCTGGTGCTTCTAAGTATCCGCTGGAACATCGGCCGTAGTTACGGTTTGCTGCTCTATCGCATTTATCACCATTTGCGCGATTGGGGCATGCTCGAGGTCTACTTGATGGGCGTACTGGTGGCCATCGTCAAGTTGGCCGACATGGCCTCCATCACCGTAGGCCTGGGGCTGGTGTGTTTCATCAGTCTGTTGTTGGTGCAGGTCTGGCTGGAAGTGGTGATGTCGCCTCATCAGGTCTGGCAGGCGCTATCGGGAGAAGACATACATGCGGGCGATTGATGCAGGCATTCTGATTTGCACCGAATGCCATGAATTGAACCGGCAGGAGGCCGACAGCGACGGGCAGACCTGCACTCGTTGCGGAGCTTTGGTACACCCACGGCGTCCCAACAGCATCCTGCGTACCTGGGCTCTGCTGCTTACCGCCGCCATTCTCTATATACCCGCCAATGTCCTGCCGATCATGACCGTCAGCTCGCTGGGCCAGGGCGACCCGAGCACCATCATGTCTGGGGTCATCCAACTGGTGCAGCATGGAATGTTCCCCATCGCCGCCGTGGTGTTTGTCGCCAGTATTCTGGTGCCCACCTTCAAACTGGTGGGCATTGCCCTGTTGCTGTTCTCGGTGCAGCGTCACCAGCCACTGTCAGCGCGGCAACGGATTATCATGTACCGCTTCATCGAGTTCATCGGTCGCTGGTCGATGCTGGATATTTTCGTCATCGCCATTCTGGTGGCGGTGGTCAACTTTGGCCGGCTGGCCAGTATCGAGGCCAATCTCGGGGCGGTCGCCTTTGCCAGCGTGGTGATCCTGACCATGCTGGCCGCAGTAACTTTTGATCCCCGACTTATCTGGGATAACACGGAGTCGGACGACGACCATGAGTGATTTGCCTACCGCCAAAACCCGCCCGGCCTCCAACTGGTCGGCCATCTGGGTGCTGCCCCTGATTGCCTTGATCATCGGTGGCTGGCTGGGTTGGCGTGCCTACAGCCAGACCGGTATCGAGATCCAGTTGCGCTTTGAAAGCGGCGAAGGAATACAGGCCAACAAGACCGAAGTGGTCTACAAAGGCATGCCTGTGGGTAAGGTCAAGACTCTGGCTCTGGACGATGAGGGCAACTCCAAGGGGGTGATTGCCACGGTCGAAATGAACAAGGATGTCGAACAGTACCTGAAGACCAACACCCGCTTCTGGCTGGTCAAGCCTAGTGTCAGCCTGGCCGGGATCACCGGTCTGGAAACCCTGGTCTCAGGCAATTACATCGCGGTCAATCCCGGAGAAGGAGAGCCCACGCGCAAGTTCAAGGCCCTGGCCGAAGAGCCACCGTTATCGGATGCCAAGCCTGGCCTGCACCTGACCATCAAGGCCGAACGCCTGGGGTCGTTGAGCCGCGGCAGTCCGGTCTTCTACAAACAAATCCAGGTCGGACAGATCAAGAGCTTCCTGCTTTCCGAGGATCAGAACACCGTCGAGCTCAAGGTCTACATTGAACCGACCTACGCCAATCTGGTGCGCAAACACACACGCTTCTGGAACGCCAGCGGCATCAGCATCGACGCCAATCTGTCCGGGGTAAAAGTACGCAGTGAGTCCCTGTCCAGCATAGTGGCCGGCGGTATCGCGTTCGCCACTCCGGAAAATCGCAAGGACAGCCCGCCCACCGATCCTAGCCTGCCGTTCCGCCTGTACGAAGATTTCGATGCCGCCCAGGCGGGCATCCGGGTCAAAGTCAAACTCACCGATTTCGAAGGCCTGCAGGCAGGGCGCACGCCCGTGATGTACAAAGGCATCCAGGTGGGCAGCCTGAAAGCCCTGAAGGTCGACTCCGACCTGACGAGTGCCACCGCCGAGCTGACCCTCGACCCACTGGCCGAGGACTATCTGGTCCAGGGTACCCAGTTCTGGACTGTCAAACCCTCGATCTCCCTGGCGGGTATCACGGGGCTCGAGGCCTTGGTGAAAGGCAACTACATCGCCATTCGCCCCGGTGACAAGGGCGCCGCCCCCCAGCGGGAGTTCGAGGCGCGGGCCAAGGCCCCACCCCTGGACCTGCGGGCACCCGGCTTGCACATGGTGCTGTTTACCGACAATCTCGGCTCCCTGGAGGTGGGCAGCCCGATTCTCTACAAACAGGTCAAGGTCGGTTCGGTGCAGAGCTATCAGTTCTCCCACACCCGCAAGCAAGTGGTGATCGGTGTTCATATCGAGAAAGAATACGAGGGACTGGTCAACGGCTCGACGCGCTTCTGGAACGTCAGCGGCATCACCCTCACGGGCGGCCTCACTGGCGGTATCCAGATCAAGAGTGAGTCGCTGCAAAGCCTGATGGCCGGCGGCATCGCCTTCGAGACGCCGCTGCCCAACGTGCCGCTGAAAAAGCGCATTCCGCGGTTCCGTCTGTTCGCCAACCAGGAAGAGGCGGCGCAGCGTGGCACCCTGATCAACATCAAGGTTGATCGCGCCGATGGGCTGCGCGCCGGAACGCCGGTGCGCTTCAAGGGGCTGGATGTGGGCAAACTGGAAGAAGTGACCCTCAGCGCCGACCTGCAATCGGTAATGCTCAAGGCGCGGATCACCGAAGTGCCGGAACGTATTGCCCGGGTCGGCAGCCAGTTCTGGGTGGTCAAGCCGGAACTGGGACTGATGAAGACCTCGAACCTGGAAACCCTGGTGACCGGTCAATACATCGAGGTTCAGCCCGCGGTGAAGAACCAGGGCGTGCAAACCAGCTTTGTCGCCTTGCCGCAGCCACCGGAAGCCAGCTCCCAGGAAGCGGGTCTGAGCCTGGTGCTGAGTGCTGCTCGCCGTGGTTCGCTGAAGGTGGGTGTCCCAGTGACTTACCGGGAAGTGACCGTGGGCAAGGTCACCGGCTACGAACTGGGACAGACCGCCGACCGGGTACTGATCCATATCCTCATCGAACCCAAGTACGCGCCGTTGATTCGTGGTGGCACGCGCTTCTGGAACAGCAGCGGATTCGGTGTGGACTTTGGCCTGTTCAAGGGCGCCACAGTGCGCACCGAATCCCTGGAAACCTTGATCCAGGGCGGCATCGCCTTCGCCACCCCGGATGGCGAACGCATGGGCAACCCGGCCCGTCCCCAGCAGACCTTCCCGCTGTTCGACAAGTTCGAGGATGAATGGCTGACCTGGGCTCCCAAGATCCCCCTGGGCAAGTAACCCTGTTGTAGGAGCGAAGCAGCCCTCAAGCCCAGAGCACGCTTTTGTTGGCAAGCCAGCTCCTACAAAAGCGATCCAATAAAAAAGGCCGCGCTCCCAAGAGCGCGGCCTTTTACGTTGCAGCGTTACCCAGTCAGACTTCGTCCAGTTCCGCTTCTGCTTCGGGTTCCACGTTCAGAGTCGCCTTGACCTGATCGTGACGACGGATGAACTTCCAGTCCGCCTCATCGATGTAGATGCCGTTCGGTCCGCTGCCGCCTTCCAGGTCGATGGCGACCTGGGCCGACACCTGCGGCTTCACACTGGCCAGGATCGGCACGAAGCCCAACTGCAGGCTGGTTTCCAGCAGCGCCGCCTGGTTGCGTTCGTCGATGTCCGCCGCTTCGTCGAGGTAGTAAGGCAGACGAATGCGCCCGGCCTGGTCGCGGTCCATCAAGTGCAGCAACAGGTACATGTTGGTCAGCGCCTTGATGGTCATGGTGGTGCCGTTGGACGCTGCGCCATCGATGTCGGTATGGATCACCGGCTGGCCGTTGACCTTGGTGATCTCGAACGCCAGCTCGAACAAGTCCTTCAGGCCCAACTGGTTGTGGTTGGCTGCCACCAGCCGCGCCAGGTACTCCTTGGCCTCTTCGTTCTTGTTGTCCTGCTCGGCGCTCTGGCTCAGGTCGAACACCGACAGGGTCTCGCCTTCCTCGTACTGGCCGGCGCTGTGGATGATCTGGTCGATGTGCTTGAGGGCTTCCTTGTTCGGCGCCAGGACGATGCGGAAGCTCTGCAGGTTGGACACCTGGCGCTTGTTGATCTCGCGGTTGAACAGCGCCAGCTGGTGTTCCAGGCTGTCGTAGTCACTGCGGATATTGCGCAGGGTCCGGGCGATGTCGGTCACCGCCGCGCGGCGCGCCTTGCCCAGGGTCAGGGCTTCGTCGGTGCGGTGGGCATAGGCGTTGATCAGCAGTTGCAGGCGGCGCTCGACGTCATCCTCGCTGTCGAACTTGGCCACGCCCTTGAGGCGTACCTGGGCATACAGCGCCTCGATCTGCCCGTCGACCCGTTGCAGGCCCTGCCAGCTGTCCTGGTAGTCGTTGAGCAGTGGCAGCAGGTTGTCCATGGAGTCGTCCACCGGGTCCATGAACGGCGTGCCGAACGGCAGGTCTGCCGGCAGCAGCTGACGGCGACGCAGGGCGTCATCCAGAGTGCGCTGCTTGGCTTCCATGTCGGCGATCTGCCGGCCCACCAGTTGCAACTTGGCCGACAGTTGCTGGACGCGTTCGGTGAAGGCATCGCTGGAACGCTTGAGTTCGTCCTGGGCGGCTTCCATCTGCGCCAGCTGTTCCAGCTTCTCGCCTTCCTCGGCGCTCAGGGTCTGGGCGCGGCGGAAGTCTTCCAGGGCCTTCTGCGCATCCAGTACCTGCTGGTACAGGGCCTCGGTCTGGGTCTTGCTCGCGGCGCGGTCGGCGGCCACGGCGGCCTGGGTCTTGAGCTGCTTGAGTTCTTTTTCCAGACGCTCTTTCTGATCCCGCAGGGCGGCGCGGTCGGCCAGGGCCTGCAAGGCTGGCGGCTCGATGTGGGAGAGGTCGATGGTCAACCCCGGCACTTCGAAACGCTCGCCCTTGAAGCCGTCGAGGATCAGCTCCACCGACTTCACCCACTCGCCGTTGTCGTCCAGGGCGATGCCATGCTCGCCCAGGGGCAGGCTGAACAGCGCGCTGTTGAACAGGCGCATCAGGCGCTCCACGTCCTGCTGGGAGAACTCCTCGCGCAGGCGGGCATAGCTGTTGTTGTCAGCGTGATCGAGTTGCTGCTTGACCGACTTCAGGCGCTTTTCCAGATCCCGCAGGCGTTCTTCCAGGTCTTCGGCGGAGAACTGCCGGGACTGGGCCAGGGCGCCGGCCAGTTCATCGTGGGCATCCTTGGCCGCCAGCAGTTGCTGTTCCAGGACCTTGACGTCATCCACCAGGGCGAAGCGATGCTTGAGCACCGACAACTCGCCGAGCCAGCGCTGGGTGCCGGTGATTTCCCGTTCCAGGCGCATCATTTCCTGGGTGCTGCTGCGCTGGTCGTTCTGCAGCGCGTCCTGCTCATTACGGTAGTGCTCGGCCTGGATGGTCAGCTCTTCCTTGCGCGCGCCGGCGTAGTCCGACCAGGTGCCCAGCAGCGAATCCAGCAGCGGCGACAGGCGATGCAGCTTGCCCCGCAGAATGTCCCGCTGCTTCACGCCGTTGGCCAGGGCTTCCACCAGAGGGCCGGCGGCCACCAGGGAGTTGTAGTCCTGCTCCATGCGCCGCACATCGCGGAAGGCTTCGTCGCAGGCGGCGATGTAGTCGACGCTGCCGGAGCGCAGGCTGTGCTCGAAGGCATCGAGGAACAGCTGCTTGAGCTTGGCCGCGGTGATCTCGCGCATGTGCAGCAGGTTGATGAACAGCGCGCGGAATGTTTTCAGGCTCTGTTCGCTGGTGGAGCGCAGCGGGATCAGGGTCAGGTCCAGGGGGATCGAGGTGTGGCCGCCCACCAGCAGGCGCCGCAGTTCATCGGGCTTGAGCTCATAGGCCTTCAGGCCCTGGCGTTCCAGGTTGGTGAACAGCTCTTTCTGCCGCAGGCAGGTGTCGTCCTTCTGGTAATGCGCCAGGTCCAGCTGGCCGGCGTAGGCGAAGAACTGGTGGCCGAAGCCGCCGCCCGGGCCGCGCCCGACCACGCCAATCACATGAGGGCCGTGGGGCAGCGAGACTTCCACCAGGATGTAGCTGGTGTCGGAGGCGAAGTAGAAGCGCCGGGACTGTTCCAGGCTGTACTTGCCGAAGCTCATGTCCGACATGCGCGCCAGGATCGGGAATTGCAGGGCGTTGATCGACGCCGACTTGCCCAGGTTGTTGGCCCCGTAGACCGACAGCGGCTCTTCCAGGGGGAACAGGCCCAGGCTGTAACCAGCGGTGTTCAGTAGGGCAAAGCGGCGGATGCCGTAGCGTTCCTTGCTCATGCGTCGAGCTCCTGTTCTTCGGCGATGGCCCGGGCCAGCGCGTCTTCTTCACTTTCTTCGGACTCGTCGAATTCGCTCAGGTCCAGCGGGTCATCGGTCTGCAGCAGTTTCTCGTCGCTGTCGTCGTCCACCAGTACCGGGGTCGGCAACGGCAGCACGCTGTGCAGGCTGGCGGCCAGGTCGCGGTCCTGTTGCACCGACAGGCAAACGTCGAGGAAGCGGTGCATTGGCGGCAGGAAGCGGTAGATCCCCGGTTCCTCGGCAGCAAAACCCAGCTGGGTCATGCGGCGCATGATTTTTTCTTCCAGCTCTTCCTGGGTCTGCACTTCAGCCTGGATGAACAGGTCGCGGTATTTCTCCAGCAAGGACGGCAGTTCGTCACGGCCGAGGCTGCCGCCATCTAGCACGGCAATCGGGTCGCGGCCCTGGTCGGCCAGATGCTCCACCAGGATGAAAGTGAACAGCGCCAGGCGCTGGGCGGTCTTGTTCACCTGGGCGGCGGCGTTGTCCGGCACGAAGTAGTAGAAACCCCGGGTGTCGCACACCAGCTCGAAGCCCAGGGCCTTGAACAGCGTGCGGTACTGGTCCTGGAAGTTCGACAATTGCGCGTACAGCTCCGGGTCGCGGCGGCTGACGTGGTAACCCTTGAACAGCTCGCGGAAGATCGGCGCCAGCTGGGACAGTTCGGAAAGATCAAGATGCATTGGCGTTGCTCGCAGAATGCTCGGCGGCGTCATCGCGGGCCGAGAGCAGGGCGAAGGAGCGCAGGCTGACCTGGTGCTCCTGGGTGTGGTAGTCGCGGCGTTCTAGGCGCTCGCGCTTGAAACGTTTTTCCCGCGACAGGCGCGAGAACCAGTACAGCAGTTCGTCGGTGGCGCCATCCGGCTCCTGGTCCAGCAGCCAGCTCATCAGGTCCGGCATCGGCAGGGCGTCTTCGCAGCGTTCGAGCATTTCCCGAACCGTGCGCGGCGCCTTGGGGGCCAGGCCCTTGTGGGTCTTGTGGGCCTTGGGGAAACGCGCCGGCTTGGGCTCGAAGCGGGCCAGGGCGTAGACATAGGCTTCCACCTGGCCGGAGCTGCCGAGGAAGGTGCTCTGCGGACGGGTAAACATCGGCATCGCCGCCTGGGGCACCGCGTCGATGCCCTTGCGCCGGATGGCCGCCAGGGCCAGGGCCGCGCCACGGGTCACGGCGTTGTGCCGGCGGGCTTCCTCACGTAGCGGCAGCAGCAGTTCCCGGGCGTGGCGCAGGGTCAGCTGGGCGCTGGTCTGCATTTCCAGGATCCGCGCGTGGGTGCGCAGCAGCATGTCGTCGTCCACCAGGTGGCCCAGGCGCTGCTGCTCGGTGAGCAGGCGCAGCAGGACGTTTTCCACCTTGCGCACGCCCTGTTCGAAGGCGCCGTCGGCGTTCACCAGCTGGATCATCGGTTCGACGTATTCGTCCCAGGTGGCCAGCACCTCGGCGTAGCGCTGGCGCAGGGGAATCTGCCGGTCGCTGGTCTTGGCCCGTTCGGCTACGGCCACCAGGGCCTGTTCGTCGTTGGCAAGCTTCTTCAGGACATCGCGCACGCGCATGTCCAGCAGCCGCAGCTGGCGCGCCAGGTCGTTGCCGTCGCGCACGTCGAAGGCGTCCTGGATGTACCCGGCCAGGCGCTCCAGGTGACGCAGGTAGGCTTCGATTTCCAGGCACAGGCCCAGGCGGTGTTCACGGCGCAGGTAGGCGAGGAAGTCGTGGATCTGCGCATTGAGCTCGAAACGGTTCGGGCTTTTCGCCACCGGGACCAGGATGTCCAGGCGTATCCATACGTCCAGCAGGTGGGTGATGTCCTGGGGCGTGCTGTCCAGTTGTTGGGCAGCCAGCTGTGAACGCAGTTCGGCAAGACTCAGGGTGCCTTGGTCGAAGTGCTCGCACAGCGGCTCCAGAAGTGCCCAGTGTTCGGCGAGGGCGCGCAAGACGCGCTTGGGTTCGATCATCGGAATGGCCGGCTGGTTGGCAATGAAAAGCGGCGATTGTACTGCATCAGGGGGCCGACGATTCACCCCCGGACCCAGGTATGAGACGGACTGTCGCTTTTGCGCGCAATCAACAGCGGGCGATCTTTGGCGAAGGACGGTAGAATCCCCCACCTCAGTTATCCACAAGTGGCCGACCTTTGCTTATCGAGTCCCGTCGTCGCGCTTATCTGTCCGCCATGCAGGTGGTCAGTTGGCTGCCGCGCAGCGAATTGCCCTTTGCCGCCCCTTCGCGTCCTGAATTGCTGGCCTTGCCGGAACCTGAGGTGCAGGCCCCGCCTGCCCCTGTGGTCGAGGCAAAGGCCCCGGCGGCGGTTGCAAGGACCGTCGAACGGCCGAAAATCGAGGTGCCGCGTCCGTCCACCGCGCCTGCAAAGTCAGCCAGCAAGCCAGTGGCCGAGGGCGAAGAAGCCCCGGCCCCGGTGGTCAAGGCGCCGGTGGTACCGCCGCCGCGTTTTGCCTTGCAGTTGCTGCGGGCCGGCCGTTGCCTGCTGCTGGTGGAGTTACCCACAGGCGAAGCCTTCCAGAGCCGCGACCCGGCCTACTTGCTGCTCAAGGACATGCTGCGCGCCGCCGGCCTGCCGGACAGCCCGCAGATCCTCGCCGAGCCGGTGCGCTGGCCGATGCTGACCCGGGGCAACCTCGATCAAGGTCCGGAAGCCGCCCGGGACTTCGTCCAGGCCTTTGTCGGCGTGCGCATCGAAGAAGAGCCCTGCGTCTGCCTGTGGCTGGTCGGTCTGCCGGCCGTACGTTTCGCCGGGGAAGCCAACGCTGAATCCTACAACCGTGAACTGCAGGTCGAAGGCCTGGGTTCGGCCTGGGCCTTGCCCGGCCTGGAACTATTAATGGAAGAGCCACAGCGTAAGGCTGATGTCTGGCAAGCCATGCGTCGATTGATGACGCGCTGGAAAAGCACTGATGAGCACAATGACCAATGAGTGACGCGTTGACCTTCCGCCTGGCCACCGAGGCGGACCTGGATGCCATCCTGAAAATCGAATATGCCGCGTTCAGCCACCCCTGGACCCGGGGCATTTTCATGGATGCCTTCAAGTCCTACGAAGTCTGGCTGATGTTCGAAGGCAGCCAGCAGGTGGGCCACGGGGTGATCCAGGTGATCATTGACGAGGCGCATCTGCTGAACATCACCGTCAAGCCGGAAAGCCAGGGCCGCGGCCTGGGCCTGCGGCTGCTGGAGGAACTGATGAAGCGCGCCTACCAAAAGGACGCGCGCGAATGTTTCCTCGAAGTGCGCTCCAGCAACCAGACCGCTTATCGGCTTTACGAGCGTTATGGCTTCAATGAAGTCGGGCGCCGCCGCGACTATTACCCGGCGGTGGGCGGTCGCGAAGACGCCCTGGTGATGGCCTGCACCCTGGTCGACTGAGCCTTCAACCAGCACGCAGGCAGCTGCAGGAGCTGGCTTGCCAGCGAAGACGCCATTCGCGGCGATGTATGGCTTGAGGGCCTCTTCGCCGGCAAGCCGGCTCTGCGGGAGAGGGCGTCATTGAATGTGGCGCCGAGCTCAGGGTTTGCCGTCCAGCGGGTCGCGACGTGCCAGTTCGGCTTCATCCAGACCACTGCCACCCCCAATGTCCGTGGCATCGACAATACTCAGATCCCAGTCCGCCGGTTTATCGGCGCCGATTTCCCGGGCAGAACGGGCCCCATCCTCGCGGATCAGGGTTTCCGGGCTCAGGTCGTCGTCGCTGGAGCCGTCGCTGGTGAGGCCGGTGCTGCTGAGGGCGCCGGGTTCGTCGTCATCGAAATGCAGTTCCTCCATGGACCCCATGCGATCCTGATCATCGTCGATCGGCTCGGGCTGGGGCGCGTTGAAGGGGCGTCGTGATTCGGTCATGGCGATTGCTCATACTTTTAGGGGCTTACAGGGTGGACCCACAGCCCCGGTGAAGATTCCCCGGCAGGGATAACCGGTATCTGCCGTTATTGGCGTGACCTCGACAGGCACTCGTCTGTCAAAGCTGCGCATCATTCTTGAGGCTTCACAGCATGAACGAACTACAAGATCTGATTGATAACAACGCGCGTTGGGCCGAAGCGATCAAGCAGGAAGATCCGGAATTCTTCTCCAAGCTGGCCCGCCAGCAGACTCCGGAGTACCTGTGGATCGGCTGCTCGGACGCCCGGGTGCCAGCCAACGAGATCGTCGGCATGTTGCCGGGCGACCTGTTTGTGCACCGTAACGTGGCCAACGTCGTGCTGCACACCGACCTCAATTGCCTGTCGGTGATCCAGTACGCGGTGGATGTACTCAAGGTCAAACACATCCTGGTCACCGGCCACTATGGTTGCGGCGGCGTGCGCGCCTCGATGCAGGATCGCCAGTTTGGCCTGATCGATGGCTGGCTGCGTTCGATTCGTGACCTGTACTACGAGCACCGCGAGGCGCTGGCACAACTGGCCACTGAAGAAGAACAAGTCGACCGCCTGTGCGAACTGAACGTGATCCAGCAAGTGGCCAACGTCGGCCATACCAGCATCGTGCAGAACGCTTGGCATCGCGGGCAGAGCCTGTCGATCCACGGTTGCATCTACGGGATCAAGGACGGTCGCTGGAAGAGCCTGGACACGACCATCAGCGGTTTCGAACAACTGCCACCGCAATATCGCCTGCGTCCCCTCGGCGCCGTCTGAATGCGGGCTGGCCGCTGCGTGAAGGCGCAGCGGCCAGCGGCGGACTTCAGAGGTGCGGCACCTCGGTGCTTGGCGCCGGTGCCGGTGCCTTGAGCTGCTTGAGCTGGGTCGTGACCGGTGCGCTGCTGCACTTGGCCGCGGCCTGTTGCTCGGTCAGCTTGCGTACCGAGGTGTAGAACAACTCGCAGGTCTGCTCTTTTTGCGTCACCTGCCAGGTCTGGGTGCAACTGCTGAGCAGGGTGCTCGGGTCCGTCCCCGGCTTGCTGCCCATACCGGCCTGCCAGCAGGCCGCACTCAAATCCTGTCCCATGACTTTCAGCCCTGCGGCGTCGGCCTTGGCCTCGTCGTTGTCATAGTTGTCCGGGTCCGCCGCGTACCAGATGTAGCTCGGGTGGTTGGAGCCCAGTACCGGCACCTTCACGCCTTCGCTGGGGCTGATCTGCGCCAGGCCCAGCACATTCACCGTGACCCCATATTGCTGCTTGAGCCAGTTACGCACGGGCGCACCGAAAGCCACCATCGGCAAGGCCGCGCCGCTGGCGTTCTGGCTGACCTGCTTGACCATGGTGGTCTGGTAGTTGTTGAAGTAGCTGTAGACCCCTTCCAGGTCCTTGCCGGCACTCGATGGCGCGGCGATCGGTGCGATGTCGACAATGGTCTGGTACGCCGGCGTTTGCTCTGCGGCAATGCCGTTGACGGTGAGCAGGGTAGCCCAGCGGTCGGTGGTGGCCGACTCCAGGTAGTCCTGGGCCTGGGTCAATGAATAGTCCGGCGGGAAGTGCAGCAGCTCGACGCTCTTGCGGTTTTCCAGGGCCATGCCCAGAGGCAGGAACAGGTACCAGCTGTAGGCCCATTTGCCATCGGCATTGAGCTGGCTGGCGCCTTTATAGGCCAGGTCGCCGGCATCGAGCAGGGCGCTCAACGGTTTGTCGTAGCCCTCGGGCACGCCGCTGATGGAGGCGACAACCTTGTCGTTGGCGGTTTTCACGCTGACCTTGGCCGCGCTGTAGCCATCGCGCTGCACGCTTTGGGTCAGGTAGTGCTCCACCGTCTGCTCCAGGGTCCAGTTGCGATAGCAGATCACGTTGCAGTTGTTGGGGTAGGCGAAGAGTTGGGTGACACGTTGCGGACTGCCCAGATCGACCTCGACATCGGCCATGACGCTGGTGCTCAACGCGGCGGCCGCCAGGGCCAGGGAGATTCCTGCGAATTTGAACATGCTCAGATCCTTTTCAGCGTGAACCCCATGCAGGGGGGAAGGGCATTGTGTAAATGAACGTTCGGCCCGTACCTGTTCAACCAGGCAGCAAGCGTGTCAGAGGATAGGCGGGATAATGGATTCGGCACGCCAGGATGATGCCGCTCATGAGCAGCAGGAAAATAACTTGCAGTGGGCTCCAGTGGCTCCAGTGCAACGCAGTCAGGTAAGGGTGTCTTTCACTGAAACCTGGGTCCAGATGCCCGATCCGTTTGTCATGCAACAGGCCGATCAGGATGAAACCCGAGTATCCGGCCATCCCCAGCGGTCCCAGCAAGGCCGCGAAAACTGCAAGCATCGCCAACTGGGGGACTGCGTGGCGCAATATCAACCACTCGCCATGGGGATTCAGACGTCTGGGCAGCAGGCGTTCGCTGAGCCACAGATCAAGGGCAATCATCTGATGAGATGTGGGCACCCAGAGCAGGAGCATGATCAAGCGTGCCACCGCCGTGGGAATCAACGCGATCGTTCCCCCGAATAACAAGGCAGGCATTGCTGAATGATCCTCCTGATTAAGGAAGAACAGGGTCAAGGCCAGAGCCAGGGCAGCCCAGACCCTGATCCAGGTCTGCGCCGCTGGGGGCCGAGGCATGAACTTGCGCCAGAAGAAAACGTCGCTACAGGGCAGACGCTCGATCAGTTGCGGGTAACGCCTGCTCAGGGTTTGCGCAAGATCCTGGCAGGCGACCCAGTGGTCTACGCCGAAGTCCAGGATCAGGTTCTGCTGTTGCCGGCGTGACAAGGGATTGAGCAGCAGTTGCGCCGCCTGAACTTCAGGTGCCCAGGTCTTGTGGTCTTGCGCCTTGGCTTGCAGGGCGTGGAAGAAGGCTTCCTGCTCACAGCGTTGGATCAGGCTATGCCAGATCCAGGCGGGTTCCGGATGGACCCCGCAGGCATCGTCCCAGCCCAGGAGTTGGCAGACTCGGTCGAGCAACGGCAGGGTCCACTGAGTGTCGTACAGCAATTGCATGACGATTCGTTGCCATTCCTGTCGACGGTCGAACACCTGCATCCAGGGCTGTTTACTGTAGGTTTCGAGGGAATGGAGGAATTCCGGTTCCTGCCGGGTTTCCAGAAGCTCTTGCAGGGTCTGCCGGTATTGCTGCAACAACCCGCTGGTCAGCGCCTCTTCTTCCCAGGGTGTCATGTGCACCTGCTGCCAGGGTGTCAGCCATTGCAGGTGCTGCACCGCCCAGGTGGTGATGGCAGTGCGAAGCCCTGGCTGTTCGAAGCAAAGACGCAGCAAACCGGCTTCAAAAGCTGGCGCACAATCCAGGTCCAGGGCCTGTTGCCAGCGCTGTGGCAGTGTGTGCCGACTCAGGTTCAGCAGCAGAGGCTGTGCCGGGTCGTCGGTTTGCCGGGTGATTGGCAGCGCTTGAGCCGCGGGTTGGATCTCCAGCAGTTGCGACCAATGTCGAAGGTTGGCGTCATTCGCCGGTGTCATGGTCGGGAGCGTGCTGGCTAGCGTCGTGTGGGAAGTCGGTCGTTCTTGTTCCTCTTCGCGCCAGCGTGCCAGTTGCAGCGCCCGCTCGTAGGCCTCGCGCAGACGCTGGAAGCCTTCGGCATCCTCATCGGGACGGGTGGTTTTCAGGCGTTTGGCGTAGCTGCGCTTGATGCTGCGCTCATCGGCATCGTCCGGCAGCTCCAGCAGGGTCCAACAGTCCATGTCGCCGCTCCTCAGTGCCAGTGGCCGTTTTCCAGTCTCTGCAACTGTTCACTGAGTTGGTTGCGCACTTCGCGGATCTTGCGCTCGTCCTGGGTGTCCAGCACTTGCTGGAATTGCCCGGCCCAGTAGCCGATCTGTTCGCGCAATTCCCCAAGGCTTTCCTGATACAGACGTTCCAGCCGAGCGCTGAGCAGCGTGTTGACCTGTTGGTCGCGGGGATGAACCTTCAGTTGCTCCAGGGCCTTGAGCCGCTCCTGGATTTCTTCCGGGGTCAGCACGCCGGGGTTGTTCTCGATCACCAGGGAACGGCTCTCACCGGTCAGGGGAATGCTCACCTGGGCTTCCAGCAGGCCGTTGATGTCGTAGGTGAAGCGCACGTCCAGCGAGACTTCACCGGCCGGGCGCTTGGGCACCTGCATTTCCAGCTGGCCGAGGGCGACGTTGTCGCGCACCAGGCGGCTCTCGCCCTGGAAAATCTTCAGCAGCACCTGTTCCTGGTTGTCGTGCAGGGTTTGCACGGTCTTGACCCGGCTCACCGGCACCACGCTGTTGCGCTCGATGATCGGCAGGTAATGCCCGCCCTCGATCTGGTTGCCGTACTGCTGGGAGGTTTCGATGCCCAGGGTGTAGGAGCAGACGTCGGTCAGGACCACTTCTTCCAGGGCCGCGGAGCGTGCCTTGAGGGCGGCCTGGACCGCCGCGCCCTGGGCCACCACTTCGTCGGGGTCGAGGCTGATGGAAGGAAAGCGCCCGAACAGCCCCGCCGCCAGCTTGCGCACCAGGGGCATGCGGGTGGCGCCGCCCACCAGGAGGATTTCATCCAGGTCGCTGACGCGGATTCGCGCATCGCGCAGGGCCCGCTCGATGGGCGCCCGCAGGCGTTCCAGCAGGGGCGTGTAGAGGTTGGCCAACTGCGCCTGGGTGATGGTCTGGGTCCATTGCCGGCCATCGACGCGCAGGCTGAACTCGGCGCTGGGTTCCTGGCCCAGGGCACGGCGTACCCGTTCGGCTTCCCGGCGCAGGGCCTGGAGCACGCTCTGGCGCTCGGGAAAGTCCGCCGCCCGGCCTTGCTGTTCGATGAAGTGCTCCAGCAGCAGGCTGTCGAAATCCTCGCCGCCGAGGAAGTTGTCACCGGCGCTGGCGCGGACTTCCATGACCCCGTCGAACAGCTCCAGGATCGACACGTCGAAGGTGCCGCCACCGAGGTCGAAGACCAGGAACGAGGTTTCCTTGTCGCGCTGGTGCAGGCCGTAGGCCAGGGCCGCGGCAGTGGGTTCGTTGATCAGCTTTTCCACCTTGAGCCCGGCCAGCTCACCGGCGATCCGCGTGGCCTTGCGCTGGGCGTCGCTGAAGTAGGCCGGCACGCTGATCACCGCCTCTTCCACCGGCTCGCCGTAGGTGCGCTCGACATCCTCCTTGAGGCTCTTGAGCACCAGGGCCGAGAGTTCTTCCGGGCGAAACAGACGATCCCCCAGACGCACTTCGGTGGCGCTGCCCATGTAGCGCTTGAACAGTGCGGTGGTCAGTTGCGGATGGGTGTGCAGGCGTTCCCGGGCGGCCTGGCCCACCAGCACCCGGCCCTCATCGTCCAGGCCCACCACGCTGGGGGTCAGGAGCTGGCCCAGGGCGTTGGGCACCAGCTCACTGGCGGTGTCGCGCCAGACCGCCACCAGGCTGTTGGTGGTCCCCAGGTCGATGCCTACGATCATGACGACGAACTCCCTTTCCAATCGGAAAACTGATGAAACAAATAGGTGGCGCGCAGGATATTACCCGCCGGGTGGATGGGTAAAGTGCGTGATGTCACATGGCTATTATTGGCGCCGATGCCGCAGAGCCGAAGCGGATCTTGAGCTTCGGTTCTGCGGTGGCTGGCGGGCCTGTTGCGGGCCCCGCCGGGGTCAGACGCTGAAGTGCAGGGCGTTGGTCAGATCGCCCATGGGTGTCTGGCCCCGGGCAATCATGGCCTCATCACGTTCCTTGATGCCGTCCAGGGTTTCCAGCTGGAACACCCGGGTGATCAGCCGCAGGATCGAGGCCGTGTCATACACCGTGTGATCCACCGTGCCCTTGCGGGCGAACGGCGACACCACCAGCGCTGGAATCCGCGTGCCCGGGCCCCAGCGATCGCCCTGGGGCGGCGCCACGTGGTCCCACCAGCCGCCGTTTTCGTCGACGGTGACGATCACCACCATGTTTTTCCATTGCGGGCTTTCCCGCAGCACTTTCAGGGCCCGGTCGATATGCCGGTCGCCGGCGGCTACGTCGGCATAGCCGGCGTGCAGGTTGAGGTTGCCCTGGGGTTTGTAGAAGGTCACCGCTGGTAGCTTGCCGGCCTCGGCGTCGGCGAAGAACTTGTTGGTGCTCGACTCGTCTCCCAGGCCGCCGTCGCGCAGGCGCTTGGCACGCTCGGCCGGATTCTCCGGACCTTGGCGCACAAAGTAGTTGAACGGCTGGTGGTGGTACTGGAAGTTGGGGATCTTGGGAATCCCGCCGGAATCCTTGAACTGCTCCAGGGTCGCCTGCCAGGCGCCGCCGTACCAGGCCCAGTCGACGTTCTTCTTCGACAGCTTGTCGCCGATGTGCTCGTGGGTCTGGGGCACCAGTACGCTGGGCAGGTCGGGCTTGGCGTAGTCCGGGCGCTGCGGGTCGCGGATCCAGGTCGGCCAGTAGGGCGGGGCCATGGTATTGACCGCGTAACCGTCAGGGGTCAAGGCGCTGGGACCGAACTGCGGCGCACCGTCCATGGCACTGGCCGGGGACTTGTCCAGGGGCTTGAGGCGCGTGCCCTTGGGGTCGTCGCCCTGCAAGGTGGCGATCTGCGACTTGGCCACCGAGTTGGCCGCGTCGGGGTAGAACGGCACCTTGGCGCTGATCAGGTACTGGTGGTTGAGGAAGGAGCCGCCAAAGGCGCCCTGGAAGAAGTTGTCACAAAGCACGAACTCTCGCGCCACATCCCACAGGCGCAGGGAGTAACGGGTCTGGGCGTAATGCCCCATGGTCAGGGCACCGGAGTCGGCCCAGGCCACGAAGCCATCGTTCTTGCCGCCGTTGATCTGCATCTGGTTCTGGTAGAACACATGCCACAGGTCGCGGGTCACCAGGCCCAGGGGCAGGTCCTCGCCGCTGGGGCCTTTGAGGGCGAACGGCGCATTGGGCAGGTTTTCCTGGAACTGGGTTTCCACCGGGTAGGTGATGCCGTCCAGGGTCTGTGGCCCCACTTGCAGGATGCCGCCCCAGATGGGCGGCAGTTTCGACAGCAGGCTGCCATCGCGGTCCCGTTGCTGGAACGCTTCGGGCTTGAGGGCCGACAGCGGTTTTTCCACGCCGGGGAAGTTGGCGAACAGGTTGTTGAAGCTGCGGTTCTCGGCGAACAGCACCACCACGTTCTTCACCTGATCGCGCAGCGCCTTGTCCAGCTCAGTAGGGGAGAGTGGACGTGCATCCGGTTTGCCAGCGGGGTCGCCGGGCTTGCTGCAGGCGCTCAGGGTGGCGCCGACCCCAAGAACGGCAACGCCGCCAAGGAAGCGGCGGCGGCTGGTGTCGGTGGGTTGGTCGGCGTTGGTTTCGGGGGTGTCGCGCTGGTCGGTATCGTCGCTCATGTCGGCTCCTTGCACGTCGATCTGGAAATTCGTTACAAACTATTTCGGTGGCACGGTAACAACCGAATATGACGCAAAGACTACAGGAATGCTTCAGGAGTCCACTGCGATGGCCTCTGAAAAGTCTGAAATCCGCGTCGAGAAAGACTTATCCACAGGCCCGCTCCGTCTTGGCGGAGCGGGCTCGGCAAGCCTTCAGGGGATCACGGGCGGCAAGTAGGCCAAGGTGGTGCCCAGGGCCCAGAGCAGGACCAGCACCAGCGGGGTGTGCACCAGCAACTGGACGAAGGAGAAACCGATCAGGTCCCGGGCCTTCAAGCCCAGTACTCCCAGCAGCGGCAGCATGTAGAAGGGGTTGATCAGGTTCGGCAAGGCCTCGGCGGCGTTGTAGATCTGCACGGCCCAACCCAGGTGGTATTGCAGGTCATTGGCCACCTGCATCACATAAGGCGCTTCGATGATCCACTTGCCGCCGCCCGACGGAATGAAGAAGCCCAGCACCGCCGAGTACAGGCCCATCAGCAGGGCATAGGTGTCGTGGGAAGCGATCTGCACGAAGAAGGTCGAGATGTGGTGGGCCAGGGTCTGGCCGTCCACGCCCTTGACCACCGTCATCAGCGCGGCGATCGAGCCATACAGCGGAAACTGGATCAGCACCCCGGTGGTGGTAGGCACCGCCCGGGCCACGGCATCGAGGAAGCTGCGGGGCCGCCAGTGCAGCAGGGCGCCGGCCATCAGGAACAGGAAGTTGTAAGTGTTGAGCCCAGAGATCGCGGTGATCGCCGGTTTGGTGGCGAACTCGTGATACAGCCAGCCGGCGGCCAGCAGCGCCAGGAGAATGGTCAGCAACGGGCTGTACTCCAGCCACTCGCCGGGGCGGGTCCGCGGTTGCGGCTTGGGCATGCTGAAGCTCGGGTCGACCCCGCAGGCCTGGGCATCCCGGGCACTGTTAGGCCCCGGGGCGGTGGCGTAGGCGACGATCAGCGAGACGACGATCAGGGCCAGCAACAACACCCCCGACTGCCAGAGAAAGATGGTTTGGGTGAAAGGAATCACCCCGGTGATGGCCAGGATCGACGGCGGCAGGCTGCCGGGGTTGGCCTGCAACTGCGCGGCCGAGGACGACAGCCCCAGGGCCCAGACAGCGCCCAGGCCCAGGTAGGCGGCGGCCCCGGCGGCGCGGTAGTCCATGCGCAGTTCGGTGCGTCGGGCCAGGGCCCGTACCAGCAGGCCGCCGAACACCAGGGACAGGCCCCAGTTGAGCAAGGAGGCGACCATGGAAATCAGCGCCACCCAGGCCACCGCCGAGCGGCCGTTCTTGGGAATGCGCGCCAGCTTGTCGATCAGTTTCACCGCCGGCGGCGAGCTGGCCACCACATATCCGCCGATGACCACGAAGGCCATTTGCATGGTGAAGGGAATCAGGCTCCAGAAGCCGTCACCGAAGGCCATGGCGGCATCGGTGGGCTTGGCGCCCATGGCCAGGGTGGCCAGGGTGACGATGATCACCGCCAGTGCGGCGAACACCCAGGAATCGGGAAACCAGCGTTCAGCCCAGTTCGAACAGCGCAGGGCAAAGCGGGCGGAGCGGCTATCTTGAATATCAGCGGCCACGTCAGTACCTCGGATTTCTTATGTTTATAAGGAAGACGGCCGCCCCAGGCTGAGGCGGCCGAGAACTGTGCAAGAATGCGGCAATTGCCACGGACTGCAAAGGACTCAAAGCCGATGTCATTTTCCCCCGAAGAACGCGCCGCACTGCTCAAAGTCAAGGGTGTCGGGCCCACAGTGGTGGGGCGCCTGGAGCAATTGGGGATCATTTCCCTGAGCCAGTTGGCCGCCGCCGATGCCCTGGACATCGTCACCCAGGCCTCGGCCCTGGTGGGCTCCAGCTGCTGGAAAAACAGCCCCCAGGCCCGCGCCGCGATCCAGGCGGCCATTGCCATGGCCAAGGCTCGTCTATAGCCCGGATCGCCAACGACTGATGGTTGTTCCTCGGGACGATTGCATAGACCATGTGCAGCCTTGCTGATTGCCACCCTCCGAGTTGCTTTTATGACCCCTTCCACTGAGTCGTCGCCGGCGCGCTTTTCCCGCGCCGACTACAAGACCCTGGGCCTGGCCGCCCTGGGCGGCGCCCTGGAAATCTACGATTTCATCATCTTCGTATTTTTCGCCCTGACCCTGAGCCAGCTGTTCTTCCCTCCGGAAATGCCCGAATGGCTGCGCCTGCTGCAAAGCTTCGGGATCTTTGTCACCGGCTACCTGGCCCGGCCCCTGGGGGGCATTCTCATGGCCCACTTCGCCGACCGGTTGGGGCGCAAGAAGGTCTTCAGCCTGAGCATCCTGATGATGGCGCTGCCTTGCCTGCTGATCGGCATCATGCCCACCTATGCCCAGATCGGTTACTTCGCGCCCTTGCTGCTGTTGGCGCTGCGCGTGCTGCAAGGCGCCGCCGTGGGGGGCGAAGTGCCCAGTGCCTGGGTATTTGTCGCCGAGCACGCGCCACGGGCCCATCGCGGCTATGCCCTGGGCTTCCTCCAGGCCGGCCTGACCTTCGGCTACCTGTTGGGCGCGCTGACCGCGACCCTGCTGGCGCGGGTCTTCAGCCCCGAGGAAATCCTCGATCATGCCTGGCGCTACCCCTTCCTGCTGGGCGGGGTGTTTGGCGTGATCGGCGTTTGGCTGCGCCGTTGGCTGAGTGAAACCCCGGTGTTCGTGGCCCTGCAGAACCAACGCGACAGCGCCGGCGAATTGCCCCTGCGCACCGTGCTGCGCGAGCACCGGCTGGCGATCCTGCCGGCGCTGATCCTCACCTGCGTGCTGACCTCGGCGGTGGTGGTGTTCGTGGTCATCACCCCGACCATGATGCAAAAGAGCTTCGGCATGAGCGCCAGCCATACCTTTGCCCTGAGTAGCCTGGGCATCGTTTTCCTCAACATCGGCTGCATCCTGGCCGGGCTGATCGTCGACCGCCTCGGCGCCTGGCGCACGGTGATGCTCTACAGCCTGCTGCTGCCCCTGGGCATCGCCGTGCTCTATGGCTGCCTGATCAGCGGCGGCGAGTGGATCGGCCTGGCCTACGCCATCGCCGGCCTGGGCTGCGGGGTGGTGGGGGCGGTGCCATCGGTGATGGTCAGCCTGTTTCCACCGCGGATTCGCGTCTCGGGCATTTCCTTCACCTACAACATCGCCTATGCCCTCTGGGCCAGCACCACGCCGTTATTGCTGATTGCCCTGATGCCCTGGAGCCCATGGATCTGCGTGATCTATTGCGCGGTGATGGGGGCGGTGGGGGTGGCCAGTGCCAGCTACTTTGGTGGGCGCGTGGGCGAGGCTCGGCACGCGTCGGCGCAACCTGATGGGGGCTACTGATCAGCTTCGCGAATTTTCTTCAGCGGGTGCGATTATTTGGGTAGCAGTTGGTCCAGGTAGCGGGTGCGCTCGTTGCTCAGGCGGGTCACGCAGCGGTTGATCAGGGTGACGTGGGCCGGCTTGCCCGGTTCCACTTCGAAGGCCTCCAGCACGCAGCTGCTGTCGCGGTATTTGATCCAGGCACGCTGGGCATTCTTCAATTTGCCGAGGTATTCCTGTTCTTGCAGCAGGCTGCTGGGATACAGGTTGTGGACCCGCACCAGCAGTGCCTGATAGCTCTGGTTGAGCGCAGCGTCGGCGCGATCCTTGTCCTGCCGGGCGCAGCGATCGATCTGTTCGCTGACGCTGATGTGCTCGCAGTCCAGTGCTGCGGCCTGGGCAGGCGCCCAGCCAGCGGCACTGGCGAGTACGGCGATGACAAGGCCAAAGATCCAAGGCTGATGAGGCATGTCGGTCCCTTGCGCTGAGAATGGAGCAGGCATTCTACAGAGCTGTTGCCAGGGAGAGCATGTGCCTGCTCCTGCAAGGCGTGCCGGACGGGATCGAGATCGAGCAGATGGAGCCGGTGGGGCATCAGCAGATGCATGAGCAAAAAGGTGGTCTGGCCGGCGAGGCGATCGTGCGGCTCAGTCGCGCTCTTCGAGGACGTAGCCCACGCCCCGCAGGGTGTGGATCAGTTTGCGCTCGAAAGGGTCGTCGATCTTCGCTCGCAAGCGGCGGATCGAGACTTCCACCACGTTGGTGTCGCAATCGAAGTTCATGTCCCAGACAAAGGAGATGATCTGGGTCCGGGACAGCACTACGCCGCTCTGACGCATCAGCAGGTGCAGCAGGGCGAATTCCTTGGTGGTCAGATCGATGCGTTGTTTACCGCGAAAGGCCCGGTGCCGGCCCTGGTCCAGTTCCAGGTCGGCGACCCTGAGCACGTCGGGCACCGCTGCCTGTTCGCTGCGGCGCATCAGGGTGCGGACCCGGGCCAGCAGTTCGGGGAACTCGAACGGCTTGACCAGGTAGTCATCGGCCCCCAGGTCCAGCCCCCGGATCTTGTCCGCCAGCCGTCCCTGGGCTGTGAGCATCATCACCCGGGTGTTGCTGTCCTGGCGGATCTGGCACAGCACGCCCCAGCCGTCGATCTGCGGCAGGTTGACGTCCAGAATCACCAGGTCGTAGGCGTGCTGGCGGGTCAGGTGCAGGCCATCCGCGCCGGTATTGGCACAATCCACCACATATCCACTTTCAGTCAGTCCCTGATGCAGGTAGTCGGCAGTTTTAAGTTCGTCTTCGATAACCAGGATACGCATGCTGATGAGGTTCTCGGCGATAAGGGGCAGTAAAAGAAAGTTGCTGTAAATGACTGGATTAATAATTTAAAAGTGCACTTTCATGCAGGCAGCTTGAGACGCACTTAACTTTGTGTGGAGCGTTTTAAAGTGCGTCTGGAATTGTCTTTGGATGGCGGAATGTTAATACAGAATGTTGATGCAGAGCCTTTGCTAACGGATTTGTAATCTTTGCGCCACCCTGCTGATAAGCAGCGAAAGTTACCCTTGGTCGATATTGAAACTCTCCCAGTCAATGGGCGAACTGTTGCAGTTCCATATCGGCCAGGGCGCTGTTGAATAACCACCGATATGTTCCGCTGCACTTTCGCAGAAACTTTGCCTCTATAGGGGCCGGAACCTGTTATGCCGACTTTCCCGAGAACACTTCCCCGGGCAGCCTGGCGCTGCTCTGCGGCGCTGCTGCTGGCGCTGCTGGCGCAGTCCCCGAGTGCTGCCGAGCCATCCGCGCTGAGCCTGGATAGCGCCTTGGCCAATGCCTTTGCCAACAACCCCGAACTGGCTGCCGCACGCTGGGAGATCGAGATCGCCCAGGGCGCTCGCCAACAGGCCGGGCTGATGCCCAACCCGGTGCTGTCGGTGGATGCCGAGGACACCCGCAGGGATACCCGCACCACCTCGGTCAAACTCAGCCAGGCGCTGGAACTGGGAGGCAAGCGCGGCGCTCGGGTGGAGCTGGCCAGCCGCGGACAGGCGCTGGCGGCCCTGGAACTGGAGCGACGGAGCAACCAGCTGCGTGCCGATGTCCTGGAGGCTTTCTACGCCGCCCTGCGGGCCCAGGAGCGCACGCAACTGGCCGGGCGTTCCCTGGCCCTGGCCGAGCGCGGTGTCACGGTGGCCCAGGGGCGGGTCAATGCCGGCAAGGCCTCGCCGGTGGAGGCCACCCGGGCCCAGGTGCAGTTGGCGGAAGTTCGCCTGGAACTCAATCGTGGCCAGATGGAGCAGGACAATGCCTATCGGCAGTTGGCCAGGGTCACGGGCGCTGCCACCACGGACTTTGCCGCCGTGCAGGAGCCCTCGCTGTCGGTGGTCACTCCGCCGGCTTCGGCGCAATTGCTGGATCGGTTGCAGGAGACCGCGGAGCTGCGTCTGGCGGAGCAGGAGATTGTCCAGCGGGAGGCGTCCCTGGGCCTGGAAAAAGCCCAGCGCATTCCCGACCTCGACGTCAGCGTTGGCAGTCAGTACGACGCCAGTGCCCGCGAGCGGGTGAACCTGGTGGGCCTGTCGATGCCGCTGCCGCTGTTCAACCGCAACCAGGGCAATGTGCTGTCCGCCGCCCGGCGCGCCGATCAGGCCCGGGACCTGCGCAACGCCACCGAGCTGCGCCTGCGCAGCGAAACCCGCCAGGCCCTGGAGCAATGGAGCACCGCCAGGGGCGAGGTGCAGTCGTTCAACCAGATCATCCTGCCCGCAGCCCAGCGCGCGGTGGACAGTGCCACCCGGGGCTTCGAGATGGGCAAGTTCAGCTTCCTCGAAGTACTGGATGCCCAGCGCACCTTGATCAGCGCTCGCAGCCAGTACCTTGCCGCCGTGGCGCAAACCACCGATGCCTGGGTGCGGATCGAACGCATCTACGGCGACCTCAGCCGTTGGTGAAAGCCTGGTTGAGGGGCCTCGCGTGCCTGGCCGCCCTGCTGGTCAGCGATTGCAGCGGTGCACCGCTGGCGCCGCCGGATGAGCCGCCCCGGCACTGGTGCGTCCATGAATGGCACCGGGCTCTCGACGAACTTTTCTTTCCGCCTACCTCGTAAGGCGCTTCTCGCGCTGCCGAACATCGATTGTCAGGAGCACCCATGGATAAAAAACGCAGCCTTGTCATGGCCATTTCAGCGGTGGTCGGCCTGGGAGCGGCAGCCTTGCTGCTGCCGGACCTGTTCGCGACTCCCGCCCGCACCCAGGCACCTGCAGTGGCAGAGCCGGCCGGGCATGGCGAAGACGAACCTGAAGGGCATCTGGAGCTCAGCCCCGAGCAGATCCAGGCGGCCGGTATCGAGCTGGCCGAGGCCGGGCCCCGGCGCCTCAACCGCCTGCTCAGCCTGCCGGGGGAAATCCGCTTTGACGAGGATCGCACCTCCCACATCGTGCCCCGGGCTGCCGGCGTGGTGGAGTCGGTGCAGGTCAATCTCGGTCAGGTGGTCAAGCGTGGCGAGTTGCTCGCGGTCATCGCCAGCCAGCAGGTGTCTGACCTGCGCAGTGAATTGGCGGCTGCCGGGCGGCGGGTGGAACTGGCCCGTACCACTTTCGAGCGTGAACGCCAGTTGTGGGTCGACCAGATTTCCGCCGAGCAGGATTACCTGCTGGCGCGGCAGACCCTGCAAGAAGCGCAAATCGCCCTCGACAACGCCCGGCAGAAGATGAATGCCCTGAGTGGCAGCGCGCAGTTGGTGGGGGGCAATCGCTATGAAATGCGCGCGCCGTTCGATGGTGTGGTGGTGGAGAAACACCTCAGCGTCGGCGAAGTGGTGGACGAAACCAGCGCCGCTTTCACCTTGTCGGACCTGTCCCGGGTCTGGGCCACCTTTGGGGTGTTTCCCAAAGACCTGGACAAAGTCCGGGTCGGTCAGGCGGTGCATGTCAGCTCCAGTGAGCTGGGGACCCAGGTCCAGGGCCAGGTGGCCTACGTCGGCAACTTGCTGGGGGAGCAGACCCGGACCGCCACCGTGCGGGTGACCCTGGCCAACCCCGATGACGCCTGGCGTCCAGGGCTGTTCGTCTCGGTGCAAGTGGCCACCGAGGCCTTCGAAGCGCCGGTCAGCGTGCCGCAGACGGCGATCCAGACCGTGGAAGACCGGCCTTCGGTGTTTGTCCGGGTTGCCGAGGGCTTCCAGGCCACGCCGGTGGTCACCGGGGCCACTCAGGACGGTTTCGTCGAGATCCGCGAAGGCCTGGCCGCCGGTGCCCAGGTCGCCACCCGTGGCAGCTTCACCCTCAAGTCCGAGCTGGGCAAAGGCTCGGCCGACCATGGCCATTGATCGGTCACAGCACAGAGTGATTTCCCATGTTTGAGCGCCTCATTCAATTCGCCATCGAGCAGCGCATCATCGTCCTGTTGGCGGTGCTGCTGATGGCCGGGGTCGGCATCGCCAGCTACCAGAAGCTGCCGATCGACGCGGTCCCCGACATCACCAACGTCCAGGTGCAGATCAACTCCGCAGCGCCAGGGTTTTCGCCCCTGGAAACCGAGCAGCGCATCACCTTTCCCATCGAGACCGCCATGGCCGGCTTGCCGGGCTTGCAACAGACCCGCTCGCTGTCGCGCTCGGGCCTGTCCCAGGTGACGGTGATCTTCAAGGACGGCACCGACCTGTTCTTCGCCCGGCAACTGGTCAACGAGCGCCTGCAAGTGGCTCGTGAGCAATTGCCTGAAGGCGTGGAGGCGGTGATGGGGCCGATCTCCACCGGGCTGGGGGAAATCTTCCTCTGGACCGTGGAGGCCGAGGACGGTGCGCGCAAGGAAGATGGCACGCCCTACACCCCCACCGACTTGCGGGTGATCCAGGACTGGATCATCAAGCCGCAGCTGCGCAACGTGCAGGGCGTGGCGGAGATCAACACCATCGGCGGCTTCGCCAAGGAGTACCAGATCGCTCCGGACCCCAAGCGCCTGGCGGCCTACCAGCTGACCCTCAATGATCTGGTGACGGCTCTGGAGCGCAACAACGCCAACGTCGGCGCCGGCTACATCGAACGCAGCGGCGAGCAGTTGCTGATCCGTGCGCCGGGGCAACTGGCGTCCATCGAGGACATCGCCAACATCGTCATCAGCAGCAGCGACGGCACGCCGATCCGCGTGCGCAATGTCGCCCAGGTGCAGATCGGTCGCGAACTGCGTACGGGCGCGGCCACCGAGAACGGCCGGGAAGTGGTGCTGGGGACGGTGTTCATGCTGATCGGCGAGAACAGCCGCAGTGTGTCCCAGGCCGTGGCGAAAAAGCTCGAAGAGATCAACCGCTCGCTGCCCGCAGGGGTGGTGGCGGTCACGGTGTACGACCGCACCAACCTGGTGGAAAAAGCCATCGCCACGGTGAAGAAGAACCTCTTCGAAGGCGCGTTGCTGGTGATCGTGATTCTGTTCCTGTTCCTGGGCAATATTCGCGCCGCGCTGATCACTGCCCTGGTGATTCCGCTGTCGATGCTGTTCACCTTCACCGGCATGTTCAGCAACAAGGTCAGCGCCAACCTGATGAGCCTCGGCGCCCTGGACTTCGGCATCATCGTCGACGGCGCGGTGGTGATTGTGGAGAACGCCATCCGCCGCCTGGCCCATGCCCAGCAGCACCATGGGCGCATGCTGACTCGCTCCGAACGCCTGCACGAAGTCTTTGCCGCGGCCAAGGAAGCGCGGCGGGCGCTGATCTTCGGCCAGTTGATCATCATGGTGGTGTACCTGCCGATCTTTGCCCTGACCGGGGTGGCCGGGAAGATGTTCCACCCCATGGCCTTCACCGTGGTCATGGCCCTGCTGGGGGCGATGATCCTCTCGGTGACCTTCGTCCCGGCGGCCATTGCGCTGTTTGTCACCGGCAAGGTCAAGGAAGAGGAAAACCTGCTGGTGCGCAGCGCCAAGCGGGGCTACGCGCCGGTGCTGGACTGGGTCATGGGCCATCGTGCGACGACCTTCGCGGCGGCCGCGGCGATCCTGCTGGGCAGCGGTGTGCTGGCCAGCCGCATGGGCAGTGAATTCATTCCCAGCCTCAGCGAAGGCGACTTCGCCCAACAGGCCCTGCGGGTGCCCGGCACCAGCCTCACGCAATCGGTGGACATGCAGCAGCGTCTGGAGAAAACCCTGCTGGCGCAGGTGCCGGAGATCGAGCGGGTGTTTGCCCGCACCGGCACCGCGGAGATCGCCTCGGACCCGATGCCGCCGAATATTTCCGACAGTTACCTGATGCTCAAGCCCAAGGCGCAATGGCCGGACCCGGGCAAGTCCCGGGAGGCGTTGATTGCCGATATCCAGCGCGCCAGCGCCCTGGTCCCGGGCAGCGCCTATGAACTGTCGCAGCCGATCCAACTGCGTTTCAACGAGCTGATTTCCGGGGTGCGCAGCGATGTGGCGGTCAAGGTGTTCGGTGACGACATGACCGTGCTGAACAAGACCGCCAATGAAATCGCCACGGCCCTGCAGGGCTTGTCCGGTGCCTCGGAAGTCAAGGTCGAGCAGACCTCCGGCCTGCCAGTGCTGACCATCAATATCGACCGCGACAAGGCGGCGCGATTCGGCCTGAATGTGGGCGATGTGCAAGACACCATTGCGGTGGCGGTGGGCGGGCGCCAGGCCGGCACCCTGTATGAAGGCGACCGGCGCTTCGACATGGTGGTGCGTCTCTCGGACCAACTGCGTACCGACATTGACGGCCTTTCGCGGCTGCTGATCCCGATCCCGGCGACCGCGGGCACGGCCAACGGGCAGATCGGCTTTATCGCCCTGTCGGAAGTGGCCAGCCTCGATCTGGTGTTGGGCCCCAATCAGGTCAGCCGCGAGAATGGCAAGCGCCTGGTGATCGTCAGCGCCAACGTTCGCGGGCGGGATATCGGCTCCTTTGTCGAGGAAGCCACGGCGTTGATTGCCAGCAAGGTCAAGGTGCCCGCGGGGTACTGGACCACCTGGGGCGGCCAGTTCGAGCAATTGCAGGAAGCATCCCAGCGCCTGCAAGTGGTGGTGCCGGTGGCACTGCTGCTGGTGTTCGGGTTGTTGTTCATGATGTTCAACAACCTCAAGGACGGCCTGCTGGTGTTCACCGGCATTCCCTTTGCCCTGACCGGCGGGATCATGGCCCTGTGGTTGCGGGGTATTCCGCTGTCGATCTCGGCGGGGGTGGGTTTTATCGCCTTGTCGGGGGTGGCGGTGCTCAATGGGCTGGTGATGATCGCCTTTATCCGCAACCTGCGAGAGGAAGGGCGTTCGCTGTCCGTGGCGATTCATGAAGGCGCCCTGACCCGTTTGCGTCCGGTGCTGATGACCGCCCTGGTGGCGTCCCTGGGGTTTGTTCCTATGGCCCTGGCCACCGGCACCGGCGCCGAAGTGCAACGGCCCCTGGCGACGGTAGTGATTGGCGGCATCCTGTCGTCCACCATCCTCACCTTGCTGGTTCTGCCGGCGCTGTACCAATGGGCGCACCGCAAGGAAGAGGACTAGCGCCTGTCGCCGCTGCCGCAGGCTGTGAGCGGACTGGGCGGCATTCCGTCGAAGGGATGCGGCGGTCTTGAGGTCGCTGCGGGGTTGGCGGGAGATCGTCAGGCAAGGTCCTGCGGACCTTTGCGCAGCTTCGCCGTGGCTCAGCAGCGGCTACAGGGCCAGTGCCGATCGGGGATTTGTGTAGCCGCTGCCGCAGGCTGCGAACGGCACGAAGGGCCGCGGCGGTCTTGAGGTCGCTGCGGGGTTTGCGGGAGATCGTCAGGCAAGGTCCTGCGGACCTTTGCGCAGCTTCGCCGTGGCTCAGCAGCGGCTACAGGGCCAGTGCCGATCGGGGATTTGTGTAGCCGCTGCCGCAGGCTGCGAACGGCCCGAAGGGACGCGGCGTTCTTGAGGCCGCTGCGAGTTCGGCGGGGGATCGTCAGGCAAGTTCCTGCGGACCTTTGCGCAGCTTCGCGGGCTCAGCAGCGGCTACAGGGCGGGTGGGTTAGAGCCAGGCGGCATCCCAGAGGGGATAGTCGCCCACGCGCTGGACCAGTCCCGCTCGAACCGGGTTGTAGATGATGTAGCGGGCAAGCGCCTTGAGGTCTGCTTCGCGACGGATGGCCCGTTCGTAATACCCTTTTTGCCACAGTCGACGACGCTGGTTCAGGCGCTGGTTGATGTTGCGCCCGCTTCGTGACTTGAGTCGGCACAAGGACTCTTCCAGCGAGCATTTCTGCAGTTGGAACAACCAGTGAATGTGATCAGGCATGACCACCCAGGCCAGGGAGTGGATGAGTCCCGCTTCGTGTTGTGCCCTGATTTGTTCGACCACCAGCCGCCCCAGGTAGAAGTCGCTGAACATCGGGCGTCGCTGTTCGGTCACGGCGGTTATCGCGTAGATTCTACCGATCTGTGTGTGTCGTCCTTTGAGCAGGCGAAAACCATTGGATCGGAATTGCATTACCCGGCTCTCCCTGTGCTGGAATGATCCCTTCACGCTAGTCCTGGCTCGGCCTGTTAACAGATGTATCTCGTTAACACCTATGTCTCTCTTGCATCCCTGTAGCCGCTGCTGAGCCAAGGCGAAGCTGCGCAAAGGTCCGCAGGACCTTCAGCGATCCTCAGATGCAGCACCTGCTTCGCGGTCGTTCGCAGCCTGCGGCAGCGGCTACAGGTGCCAGTCCTGCGGCAGTTTTCGGGCAAAAAAAAGCGCCCCATGCGGGACGCTAAAAATTCATCTCTTTCCAAAGGAGCATCAAAAAAACGCTTCAAGAGATGAATGTGCTCGGTAGGCCATCGCCGTTAAATATCTTCCTCGGCCGTAGCGGATGCGCCAGCGTCGCGAGGGGAAGTGCCGGTGCCAGCCGCGGCTGTTTGCTGACTGGCGTTGCCGTGAATCTGTTCCTGGCTGGCGAGGAAGGTGTCGCGGACCTGCTGTGGGCGTTCGCTGCCATCAGATGCCCAGACGGCGGAGCCGGTAGTGGCCAGAAGGCCGATCAACAATAGTCGGGTGGGACCCATGGTGTTTCTCCTGACAAGCTCGCCGGCCGGGGGAATCACGGCGGATTCGAGTGTGTTCAGGAGTATATGGAGGCCAACCTAACGAGAAGGTGAGGCCGATATTACAGTTCTGAAAGCCATGCGTCTGTGAAGAAGTTTTAACACCGGGCAGGCCGCAACCTGCCCGGCCAGACGCTTTAGAGCAGGGCCAGCGGGTACTCGACGATCAGTCGGAATTCTTCCAGGTCGGACTCGAACTGACTGGAGCGGATGGTCGCCTGGCGGATGCGCAGGGACAGGTCCTTGAGCGTGCCGCCCTGGAACACGTACTTGGCTTCGATGTCCCGCTCCCAGCGACGCTGATCGGTCAGCGGATCACCCGCCGCGTCGCGGCGCATGTACACCGAGTTGGCGTGGCTGTAGTCGGCGTCGCTGCCGCGCGCGTAGCGGGTCATGAACGACAGACCGGGAATGCCGAAGGTCTGCATGTCGAGGTCGTAGCGGACCATCCACGAACGCTCCTTGGGCGAGTTGAAGTCGCTGTACTGGATCGAGTTGTCGAGAAAGATCGAGTCCGACTGGCGCAGGTAGTCGAAGTCGTCGTTACCGTTGTTGCGCTGGTGCGACAGGGCCAGTGTGTGGGCGCCGTAGGTGGCGCCGACCTTGGCGCTCCAGATGTTGTTGTCGAACTCGCCCAGCAGTTTCTTGCCCTCGTCCACAGCCTTGTAATAGTTGAAGCCGCTGAACAGGGTCAGGTCGTCGGACACCGGGTAGTTCATCGCCGTGCCGAAGTAGTACTGATCCCAGGCGTCTTTCAGGCGGCTGCTGTAGAGGCTGAAACTCAGGTTGGGGTTGAACTTGTAGTCGCCACCGAAGTAGCCGACCCAGGGCGAGTCGACCTTGCCCGCGTAGAAGGTGGCGAAGCCGTCGCGCATGCCGCTGCTGTCGGGCTGGCTCATGGCGTGCAAGCGCCCGCCCTGCAGGTTGAGACCGTCGAGGCTGGTGTTTTCCAGGGTCACCCCGCGAAAGCTTTCCGGCAGCAGGCGCGAGTCGCCGTAGTGCACCACCGGGGTCTTGGGGAACACGTCGCCGACTTTCAGCACGGTGTCCAGGGCCCGCAGTTTCACTGCGCCGCCGGCCTTGCCATAGCCGTCGGCGGGCTCGTTGTCGTGGTTCACCGGCAGCATGCCGAAGGAGCCACGGCCGCCGCTGCGCCCGCTGCCGGAGTCGAGCTTGAGGCCGTACATGGCAAAGGCGTCGATGCCGAATCCGACCGTGCCCTGGGTGAAGCCGGACTCGAACTGGCCGATCAGGCCCTGGGCCCAGGCTTCGGAGTAACCGTTGCCGGTGGGGCTGGACTGGCCCTTGCGATCATCGCGGTTGAAGTAGTAGTTGCGCAGCAACAGGTCGAGGCGGCTGCCTTCGACAAAGCCTTCGGGTCGTTCCTCGGCGGTTACCGCCGCCACGGGACACAGCCCCAGTACCGCGGCAAGCACGGACAGGGACAGAGGGGGATTGATTCGCATGGGGTCGCTCCTGAGTGTTGGCAGCTATCAACTTTTATATCGCCAGAGGCGTTCTTATTGGGCGGACTGACCGGCGCAGAAGCGCCCTGAAAGTCGCTGTCGATAGTTGCAAACAGTCGATAACGGCGAGGTGACCCGGTGATTACAATTGTGCAAGAAAGGACGCTGGTAACGCTCGGCCAAAGCCTCTGAAACCCCCATGAACAGGGGCGATGGCAATGGGGGGGGAAGTTGCCTGAAGGGGCATTACAGATAAGTAATGTGCCCGCGATCATTCTGACAGGGTCGGTTCCTTATCCTCGCTGGAGTCAACTGGACGAGGAAACTGTCATGAAGCTTTTCAACTTGAGTATCGCCGCGTTGCTGCTGTCCATTTCTGCCCTGGCCCTGGCCGAGGGCGGTGGTGATCGCACCTTTACCCGCGCCATGCTGGAGAACCAGAAGGCCATGGAGCGCTATGCCGCGAGCCAGGGCAAACCGGCACCGGTGGTGCAGAGCTACCGCTATGGCATGGCGCTGGATATCGCCAGGGTGGTCAATGTGACGCCTGCGGCCAAGTCCTGCGAGGTGGTGCCCTCGCGCATGACGTATGAAGACTCCGCCGGTCAGCTCAAGACCATCGAATATCAGGTGGTGGGTCAGTGCCGCAACAACGGCAGCTGACTCTGGTGTCGTGCCCTCAGGCGTCGCCTGGTTCGGGGTGCAGGGCAACGATCATGTCGACTTCCACCGAGGCGTTTTTCGGCAGCTGATAGACCCCCAGCGAAGTGCGTGTGTGCACGCCGGCCTCGGCAAACACCGAATACAGGATCTCTGAGGCGCCATCCGCCACTTCGCTCTGCTGGGTGAAGTCCGCCGCGCTCTGCACATAGACGTTGATTCGCAGAATGCGCTTGATCCGCTGCAGGTCGCCGAGCATCTGTTTCAGGATCGCCAGGGCTCGCAGGGTACAAATCTGTGCCCCGTGCCGGGCCTGCTCCAGGGACGTCTCGGCGCCCACCCGGCCGACCACCATCACCGTGTTGTCGATGCGCGGGATCTGCCCGCTGACATAGACCTCATCACCGTTACGCACCGCCGGCACATAGTTGCCGCCAATGCGCATTTCGCCTTCGAAACTGTGGCCGATCCGGGCTGCCGCCTGCTGGAAAAGTGCCTTGCGTGTTGCGTCCATAGTCCAACTCCGTCGATCGCCGTGGAATTTCCAGAAGCCGACTATACGCGCTCCAGCGCGGCGATGAATCTTCGGCGAAAGCCCCGTATCGACGGGCTTTGCCTGCCGTTGAAATTTTTTGGTCGGACAAGTCGCAGTTGCTATTAAGAAAATTCTTTCAGGGCCGATGTTAGGCCCAAAGCAGCCCATTTTTTCAGTCCCCCGTCCCCGGTGCATCCTCATGTTCAATAAACGCTTGAAGCAAGAGTTGTCGGCGCTTCGTGAAGAACTCTCGAGCCTTCAGCAAGTGAAGGAAAGTCTTGAAAGCGAGATGCTCGTGATCAATTTGAGCGCCGATGGACGGATTCAATCGGTCAACCACAACTTCGCCCAGGAAATGCTCTACAAGGGAGGCGATCTGGTGGGCCGTGCCCTGGAGGACATCGTCCCGGAACACGTCAAGCACGACGAGTTCCATCAGCGCTTCAAGGCGACCCTGGCCCGGGGCGAGCATTTTGCCGGGGCGGTGCGCTTGCTGCGGGGCAACGGTGAGGAAGCCTGGCTGCGCGCCATTTCCCAGCCGATTCGCGACTCAGAGGGCCGGATCAAGTACTTCGCGATCTTTTCCAGCGACCTGACCCGCACCATCGAGGCCTCCCGCGAGCACGAGAACCTGATCGGCGCGCTGATGCGTTCCACCGCGCTGATCGAGTTCGATCTCAATGGTCATGTGCTGACCGCCAATGACCGTTTCCTGGCCGGGATGGGTTACAGCCTGGCGCAGATCAAGGGCAAGCATCACCGCATGTTCTGTGAGCCGGAGGAGTACAACAGCGCGGCCTACCAGGCGTTCTGGAGACGGCTGAATGCCGGGGAATTCATCGCTGAACGCTTCAAGCGGATCGATGCCCATGGCCGGGTGGTCTGGCTGGAGGCCTCCTACAACCCGGTGCTGGACGCCAACAACAAGCTCTACAAGGTGGTGAAGTTCGCCACGGTGATCACCGATCAGGTGAATCAGGAAATGGCCGTGGCCGAAGCGGCCAACATTGCCTACAGCACCTCATTGCAGACCGACAACAGCGCCCAGCGTGGCACCACGGTGGTCACCGAGGCGGTGAACGTCATGCGTGATCTGGCCAAACACATGCAGGAGGCCGGCGAGGGTATCGGCGCTCTGAACGAGCAATCCCTGGTGATTGGCAGCATCGTCAAGACCATCAGCGGAATTGCCGAGCAGACCAACCTGCTGGCGCTCAATGCGGCGATCGAGGCAGCCCGTGCCGGTGAGCAGGGACGGGGTTTTGCCGTGGTCGCCGATGAGGTCCGGCAACTGGCCTCGCGTACCAGCAAGGCCACCGAAGAAATCGTCGGCGTGGTCCGGCAGAACCAGGACATGGCCCGTGAAGCCGTGGAGTTGATGGCCGAAGGCAAGCTGCAGGCCGAGCAGGGCCTGGCCCTGGCCGCAGAAGCCGGCACGGTGATCGTCGAGATCCAGGACGGCGCACAGAAAGTGGTGAGCGCGGTGGGTCAGTTCGCCAATCAACTGTCGACCTGAGTCATGGGGCCCCGGTGACGGGGCACCGTTCATCCTCTGGGCACGGCGTTCGCCGGCTCCGATGGCCTTGAGGAAATTTCCGAAGAGGTCTTAAGAATATTCTGAAACGCTGGGCATGGCTTGGAGAAAGGTCAGGCAGCGCCGATGGCAAGAGGGTCGCTGTATCCACTCTTAGTCTGTCGGTGTATCCATGTTCAACAAACGTTTGAAGCAACAGCTTGCCACCTTGAGCGACGAGCTGAATGCTCTGCAGCAATTCAAGGCCTGTCTGGAAACCCAGGTGCTCAGCATCGAACTGGACGGCGAGGGGGTGATCCGTCGGGTCAACCAGAACTTCACACGCACCCTGGGCCTTGATGGCCAACAGCTCTGTGGGCAGCCCCTGGAGCAGATTGTGTCGCGCCACACCCAGGCGACGCAGTTGTATCGCACTTTCCAGGCGGCCCTGGGGCGCAACGAAGGCTACATCGGCCAGTTGCGCCTGCAGCGGGGCGACGGCCGCGACGCCTGGTTGCATACCTGCGTGCAGCTGGTCCATGACAGCGCCGGACGCCTGGACCACTACTCGCTGATCTGCAGCGACCAGACGGCGTCGGTGGAAAGCGCCTGCGAGCATGAAAACCTGATGGCGGCGTTGCTGCGTTCCACTGCGGTGATCGAGTTCGATCTGCAAGGCCGGGTGCTGACCGCCAACCCGCGTTTTCTGGCCTGCATGGGTTACCGCCTCGATGAAGTCCAGGGCCAGAACCACCGTCTGTTTTGCGAACCCCAGGAATATGAGGGGCCGTCGTACCAGGAGTTCTGGGCGCGCCTGAACGCTGGCGAGTATGTCGCCGACCGCTTCAAGCGTATCGACAGCCAGGGGCGTGTCGTGTGGCTCGACGCCTCTTACAACCCGGTGCTGGATGCCAACGGCCAGCTGTACAAAGTGGTGAAGTTCGCCACCGTGATCACCGAGCAGGTGAACCAGGAACGCTCGGTGGCCGAGGCTGCCGACATCGCCTACAGCATCTCCCGCCAAACCGATACCAGCGCCCAGCGCGGCTCGGCGGTGGTCACTCAAACCCTGGACGTGATGCGTGACCTGGCCAAGTGCATGCAAGACGCCGGTGACGGTATTGAAGCCCTGAACGAGCAGTCCCTGGTGATTGGCAGCATCGTCAAGACCATCAGCGGGATTGCCGAGCAGACCAACCTGCTGGCCCTCAATGCGGCGATCGAGGCCGCTCGGGCCGGTGAGCAGGGGCGCGGTTTCGCCGTGGTCGCCGACGAGGTCCGGCAACTGGCCTCGCGTACCAGCAACGCCACCGACGAAATCGTCGGTGTGGTCCGGCACAACCAGGACATGGCCCGTTCGGCGGTGGAACTGATGGCCGAAGGTCGCCAGCAAGCCGAGCAGGGCCTGACCCTGGCGGCGGAGGCCGGCGCGGTGATTGTCGAGATCCAGGACGGTGCGCAGAAAGTGGTGGGCGCGGTGGGGCAGTTCGCCAGTCAGCTGTCCAGCTGAGTGTCACGCTGAGGGTTCAAGTTTCGCGTCCGCCTGGCCCAGCGGACGCGGAGGGTTTCAGTGTTGCAACGGCCCATGGCATTCGTAATGCAAACGGTCGAACCACTGCCCGTGCAGCAGGAAGCTGCGGCGTGAATGGCCGTAGCAGGAGAACCCTGATGCCTCCAGTACCCGCACCGAGCCGAGGTTCTCCGGGCGGGCGTTGGCTTCGATGCGGCTCAGTTGCAATTCCCCGAAGGCCCGTTGCCGGACTTGCTCCACCGCCGCCTTGGCGATGCCGCGGCCGTTGAAGCGGGCGCCCACTCGATAGCCCAGTTCGGCGCAATTGAAGTAGGCGCGCTGCACCCGGTGCAGGTTGATGCGTCCCACCAGCTGTGAGTTTTCACGGATCAGGAATTGATAGCCGCGATCCGCTTCGGCGTCCTGTCGAGCCTGGGCGATGGCTTCGGCGACGCCTTCGACACAGTAGTACGCGGCGGGTCGGGCGTTGATCGAGGTCTCGAAAAAAGCGCGGTTCTCTTGTTCAAAAGCTAGCAGTTCATGCACGTCGTCAGGCTGCGGGGCGGTGATGTACAGGTGCGTCATGGTCCGGTGGCCTCAATCCGTTGAAGGCGCCTTCATCTCACGTTCTGCAGGTCGGCTTCAAGTCTCCAGGTGCGGTTTGATCAGTTCGGCAAACCATTCGATGAACACATTGAGACGGCGCGAGCGATGGCGGCGGTCGGGGTACAGTGCGCTGATTTCCATGGGCGCCACCGGCAGGTCATGAAGCACCTGCACCAGTTCGCCGCGCTCCAGTAGATGCTGCACATCGAAGCGCGGCACCTGGATCAGCCCCAGGCCCTGGCGACAGCAGGCAATGTAGTTCTCGACGTTGTTGACGATCACCCGACTGGGCAGGCCCAGCAGGTGCTCGCGACCTTCCTGCAGGTATTCCCAGGGCAGCTCTCGACCCGTGTCCGGGCAGGCGTAGCCCACCATCCACTGGCCGTTCTGCAGGTCCTGATGGCTGTGAGGCTCGCCATGTTCGGCGAGGTAGGCGGGGCTGGCGCAGTTGATCAGCGCCAGGCGTCCCAGGGGACGGGCGATCAGGCTGCTGTCCGCCAGGCTGCCGACGCGGATCGCGCAGTCGATGCCTTCCTGGACCAGGTCGATGCTGCGATCGCAGGCCCCCAGCGCCAGTTGCAGGCCGGGGTATTGCGCCAGCCATTGGGGCAGGGCGGGCACGATCAGGCGCCGGGCGATGCGGCTGGGTACGTCGATGTTCAAACGTCCACTGACATCCACCTGGCGATGCTGGAACAGTTGGCTGAGTTCGGATGCATCCGCCAGCAGACGCCGGGCTCGCTCCAGAAGGATGGCGCCGTCGGCGGTCAATTGCACATGCCGGGTCGTGCGGTGCAGCAGGCGCGTGCCGAGGCCGGTTTCCAGTTGCTGCACGGCGGAGGAGACGGTGGCCCGTGGCAGTTCCAGGACATGGGCGGCCTTGATGAAGCTGCCCATGTCGGCCACCTGGATGAACACGCGGTATTGTTCAAGCTTATCCATCGTATGAACGATCCTGGTCCGGGGGACGCCGAGCGGCAATGGATCGCGGCATCGTCCGAGGCGATCGATGCAGCGGCTCGGCAGGCCAATTTACCCCTTGGGCGCCAGGATTACTTGGTGGTGTAGCCGCCGTTGATCAGTAAGGTCTGACCGGTGATCCACCAACCCTCGGTCACCAGGTGACGAATGAAGGGCACCACATCCTCGATATCAGTGAGTCCGGTCTTGCTCGAAGGCGACAGGGCCGCAGCGCTCTTGTGGTAGGCCACCGCGTCGTCCCCTTCGGCAGGGTAGAAGAACGGTGTATCCATGGGGCCTGGCCCGACAGCGGTGACCGAGATGCCGCGGGCGCCGAACTCCTTGGCGGCGGCCCGGGTGAAGTGTTCCACCGGGGCCTTGGAACCGCCATAGGCGGCATAGAACGGGGTGAAGGCTCCCAGCAGCGACGTCACCAGGGTCACCAGCTTGCCGTTGTCCTCCAGGTGTTTGCCGGCTTCCTTGATAAAGAAGAACGCGCTCTTGGCATTGACCGCAAACATCTGGTCGTACTCGTCTTCGCTGATGTCGACTATGGGTTTTTTCAGCACCTTGCCCACGGTGTTGATGGCGATGTCGATCTTGCCGAAACGCGCCTTGACCTCGCTGAACAGACGCTCCACGGCACTGGCGCTGGTGAGGTCGGCCTGCCAGGCGTGGGCCTCGACCCCCAGGTCCTTGAGCGCCGCCAGGGTACGCTCGGCGTCGGCCTGGCTGGCGCTGCTGTTATAGTGCACGGCCACGGCTTTGGCCCCGTGACTGGCAAGATCACGGGCAATCAGGCCGCCGAGGTTTTTCACCCCTCCGGCAATCAGCACGACTTTGTTGTTCAGGGAATGATCGGCCATGGTGCGACTCCTTCGACGATTGGTGAAGGCTGAGTCTAGTCTTTGGAAGGGCGCGGATAAGCCGTCGGCGGCTGGACGGATTATCCAGAAAATCCATCCAATGCCGCGGTCTGCCCGAGGGCTGGATAGGGCTACAATCGGATTTTTTTCAGGAGCCTGCCATGCCTGCATTTCGTCGTTCGGTCCCTCTGGAAAAGGCCTACCGCCTGCTCAATCACGGTCCTACGGTGCTGGTCAGCGCGGCCCATGGCGGCCAGCGCAATATCATGGCCGCGGCCTGGGCGATGCCCCTGGATTTCGAGCCGCCGAAAGTTGCCGTGGTGCTCGACAAGTCCACCTGGACCCGGCAACTGCTGGAGGCTTCGGGCACCTTCGTCCTCAACGTGCCCTGCGCCGCTCAAGTGGACATTGTGCAGAGCCTGGGCAACAGCTCCGGACTGGAGCTGCACCACGCCGGGCGCGACAAGTTTTGCGCCTATGGTTTGTCGACCTTTGCCGGCCAGGCCCTTGAGGCTCCGCTGCTGGAAGGTTGCGTGGCCTGGCTGGAATGCCGGCTGTTGCCCGAGCCCCACAATCACCAGCAGTACGACCTGTTCCTCGGTGAGGTGATTGCGGCCCAGGCCGATGCCCGAGTGTTCAGCGAAGGGCGTTGGCACTTCGAGGGTCAGGACTCGCTGCGCACCCTGCACCATGTAGCGGGTGGGCATTTCCTGACCATTGGCGACGCCGTTGATGGTCGTCAGTTGCCCCAGGCCGGTGGGGTTTGAGTCAACGTCTGCTGGGCGTGATCCAGCACCTGCAAGTCCAGCGCTCTGCCGCCGACCGGGTCTTGGCTACCAGCTCACCTGGCCCAGGGCGTCGGCGAAGGCGTTGAGTTTCGGCGAGCATTGGCGTGAGGGCGGGTAGACTAGGGACAGTTCCCGGCAGCGCCCGTCATGGGCCTGGAGAATCGGCACCAGATGGCCTGCGTCGATGGCATCGCGCACGGCGAACTCCATCAACTGGGCGATGCCGAAGCCGCCCAGCACCGCGTCCACCAGGGCATCGCCGATGTCGAAGATCAGCCGCCCCTGCACCGCCAGGTCCAGAGGCTTGCCCTGGTCCATGAACTGCCAGTCCACCAGGCGGCCGCTGCGCAGGTTGCGCACGGTGAGGCAGTTGTGCTGCTGCAAGTCCGCCAGTTGCCGGGGCGTGCCATGGCGCTGCAGATAAGCCGGCGCCGCCACCGTTACCCAGCGCAGGGGCGCCAGGGGGCGGGCGATCAGGCGCTGGTCGTTGATCACCCCGGTACGCAGCACCGCGTCGAAGCCTTCGTCGATGATGTCCACCACCCGATCGGTCATGACCGCCTCGATGCTCAATTCGCGATAGCGGGTGGTCAGCTCGCCAATGACCGGCATCACCACCTTGCGCCCGAACAGTGAAGGGGTGCTGATCTTCAGCGCTCCGGTGGGAGAGTCCCGGCGGTCCAGCAGCAAGTGCTCGGTATGGGCCAGTTCTGCCAGCAGCGGTCCTGCCCGGTCCACCAGAACCTGGCCGTCCGGGGTCAGGCTGACACTGCGGGTATTGCGTTGCAGCAGGCGCACGCCCAGTTGCTGTTCCAAGCGGGAAATGGCCCGGGACAAGCCGGATTGGGTCAGCCCCAGGTCGCCGGCGGCCCGGGTGAAACTGCGGGTCTCGGCCACCCGGACCAGCAGGCGAAGGGCGTTCAGATCCATGATTAAAGTCATTACTGAAAGAGGAAGTGGCGTATTTATCATTTAAACGGCATCGATGACACTGGGCGCCGCCTATTTCAGACAAGGATTTTCGCAATGTCCGCGACCCCGTTAGCCAAGCCGTCGGGCTGGATGCTGTTACTGCTGGCCACCGCGCAGTTGATCATCGCCCTGGACGCCACCATCGTCTTTGTTGCCCTGCCGGACATTGGCCAGCGTCTGGGGTTCTCCGCCCAGCAATTGCAGTGGGTGGTCAGCGCCTACAGTGTGGCCTTTGGCGGCTTCCTGCTGCTGGGCGGGCGTGCGGCGGACCTGTTGGGCAAGCGGCGTTTCTACATCATTGGCCAGTCCCTGTACGCCCTGGCGTCCCTGGCCGGCGGCCTGGGCGGCAGCGCCCTGTTGCTGGTGCTGGCCCGGGCCGTGCAGGGCGTGGGCGGGGCGATGCTGTTCCCGGCCACCCTGGCCCTGATCAACACCTGGTACGCCGAAGGCCCGGCCCGTAACCGCGCCTTTGCGGTGTGGAGCGCGGCCTCGGCGGCGGGGCTGGCCCTGGGGGCCTTGCTGGGCGGGGTGTTGACCCAGTACTGGGGCTGGGAAGCGGTGTTCCTGGTCAACGTGCCCCTGGCCGGTGCCTGCGCACTGATGGCCCGACGCTGGATTCCCGCCGACCCGGCGCGCCCGCGTGGCCGTCAGTTCGATCTGCGCGGTGCCCTGACCGTGACCCTGGGGGGCACCTTGCTGGTGTTTTCCATTGTTCAGGGGCCGGAGTGGGGCTGGACCGCGCCGGCGACCCTGGCTTGCCTGATGCTGTCCCTGGCGTTGCTCTGGCTGTTTGTCCGACTCGAACAGCGCAGCCCGGACCCGCTGATGCCGTTGCGTTTGCTGGGTTATCCACAACTGCGCATGGCCATGGTGATTACTGCATTGTTCATGAGCAGCTTCGGCGTGCAGTACTACTTTCTCAGCCTGTATTTCCAACAGGTCTACCAGTTCAGCGTGTTGCAGAGCGGCTTGGCGTTCCTGCCTTCGACCCTGCTGTGCACAGCCGGGATCTGGGTGGCGGAACGGGCGCTGCTGCGCATCGGCTTGCGGGCGACCCTGGTCAGCGGCTTGCTGCTCGGGGCGCTGGGCATCGGCATGATGTACCTGGCCTTGCCCGGCAGCAGCGGTTTTGTCGGCCTGTTGCCGGGAATCGTGGTCATGAGCATCGGCCAGGGTATGACCTGGACCTCGATGTGGGTCTCGGCCGGGCAGGGTATCGCAGCGTCCGAGCAAGGGGTGGCAGCGGGGGTGGCCTCCACCAGTCAGCAAATCGGCGGGGCCCTGGGGCTGGCGCTGCTGGTGTCCCTGGCCAATACCTTGAGCCCTGAGGGCAATCAGGCTCATGGCATTGAAATGGCCACTGCGGCCAGCGCCCTGCTGGCCTTGCTCGGGGCCCTGCTGGCGCTGCGCTTGCCCCGGGTCTCACCGGCATTGCCGGCCTGTTCCGTGGCCCAGGGCTGAGGCGCGTTCAGTGGGGCTGGGGCAAGTGGCGGCGCACGGCCCACAGCACCCCGGCCAGCAACAGCAGGGCCGCCGAGCTTTGCAGCAGGCTCGGCAGGTGTTGCAGGCAGATAAAACCGTACAGCAGGGCAAACAGGGTCTCGAACACGATCAACTGGCCGCTGAGCGTCAGCGGCAAGCGCCGGGTCGAGGCGTTCCACATGCGATTGCCGAACCAGGAACCCAGCACGGCACTGGACAGGCTCAGGCCCCAGAACAGCATCCAGCGTTGCTCGCTGGCCTCGACCTGGGTGCCCGGCAGGGAGAAAGCCTCCGCCAGCAGCCAGATCAGAGCGCTCATCAGCCCAGTGGTGATGCCCCACAGGGTCGACCACTGGCTGCTGTTGAAACGGCTGCCCTTGAGGTAGCGGGCGTTGTCGGTGGCGAACCAGGTCCAGCACAGCAGGGCGCCAAAGGCGCAGAGCAGACCCAGGGCGCGCTGGCCCAGCTCGGGTGAATCGCCAGGCGCGGTCAGCAGGGTGTCTAGGTTGATGCAGCAGATGCCGGCGAACACCAGCAGCAGGGGCCAGCGCAGGCGGCGCAAGGGCACGGCGTCGGCGTCGCCGCGTCCGGCCAGGGTAATGGTCAGTGGCAGCAGGCCGACGATCAGCGCGGTGCTGGCTACCCCGGCCCACTGGATGGCGCTGGCCAGGAGCATGAAATAGATCAGGTTGCCGGTCAGCGCCAGCTTCACCAGCAACCCGGCATCGCTCCAGGTCAGGCGTTGCAGCAGCTCCCGGGCCTGGGGCGCAGCCAGGAGCAGGGAGAATGCACCATACAGGGTGAAGCGGGCACAGCTGAGCATCAGCGGACTGAACTCCGGCAACAGGCTGGGCACCACAATGGCCAGGCCCCAGACCGCACCGGCCAGGGCGGCGTAAGCAACTCCGCGTTTCATGCACACACTCGCAGCGATTCAGCAAAGCGCGCAGCCTAGTCATTGCTGACCGAGTGGACAAAGGATATATAGGCACCTACCTATTCTTCTGGGGAATGCCTGATGAGCCGTTTTGCCCGTCATTTGCCACCATTGGAAACCCTGGTGACCTTCGAGGCGGTGGGGCGCAACGCCAGTTTCACCCGCGCCGCCACCGAGCTGTGCCTGACCCAGAGCGCAGTGAGCAAGCAGATCCGTGCCCTGGAGCTGTCGCTCAAGACTGAGCTGTTCGAGCGTCAGGCCCGGGGGGTGAAACTCACCGCCAGCGGTGCCTCGCTGTTCGCCGAGGTCAGCACTCAGTTGGAGGCGTTACTGCGCAGCGTCAGTCGCCTGCGGGCCGGGCGCGATGCCAACACCGTCACCGTGCAATGCACCCATGCAGTGGCGCAGTTCTGGCTGTTTCCGCGCTTGCTGGCGTTCAACAAACAGCACCCGGACATCACCGTGAGCATCCACGCCAACAACGACATGGACGAGTCCAGCGTGGCCGAACACGACTTCGCCATTCTCTACGGCGCCGGGCATTGGTCGTCCCTGACCGCTACGCCGTTGTTCGCCGAGATGGTCTATCCCATCGCCAGCCGGCGCCTGGAGTTGCCGGCTATTGACGCGCTGGCGCAACTGGCCGAGCTGCCCTTGATCCAGCTGGATGCCTCGGCCTGGAACTGCATCGACTGGCGCGACTGGTTCCGGCATTTCGGCCTGGACTACAGCGCGCCGCCAGGGGCCATGGGTTTCAATCAATTGACGCTGATGTTCAGCGCCGTGCAGCAGGGTATGGGGGTGGGCCTGGGCTGGGATTTCATGGCCAGCGAGTTGGTGGCGCAAGGCGAGTTGCAGCGCGTCGGCCAGTGGGCGTTTCGCACCGGGCAGGCAGATTTTCTGGTGCATGTGCGGCACAAGCGCCTGTCTGCCAGCGGCCAGTTGTTTCGCGACTGGCTGGTGGCGCAGGCGAGTGAATGAGCGCCCGGGGCGGTGTGCCAGCCCCGCTGCCTTGATCAGAGGCTGGCGCGGGGCACACTGAAGCGGAACTCGCTGCCCTTGCCCGGTTCGCTGTGGGCCTCGATCTTGCCGCCGTGGGCCTGGATGATGCCCTGGGTGATGTACAACCCCAGGCCGGTGCCGTTGGGGTTGCCTTCCTTCAGGGTCCAGTAGCGGTCGAAGATGAACGGCAACTGGTCGGCGGGAATGCCTTCCCCGGTGTCGCGGACGCTGAAGACGATCTGCTCGCCGTCGGACATCGCCACCACCCCGACCTTGCCTTGCTTGGGGGTGAACTTGATGGCGTTGCCCACCAGGTTCGACAACACCTGGAACAACCGCTCGGGATCGGCATGGATGGTCAGCTCGGGCTCGGCGTGGAAGCTGATGTCGATGGCCTTGTCCAGGGCCAGGGGGGCCAGCAGCGAATAGGCCTCTTCAAAGATCTGGCTCACCTCCAGCGGCTGTGGCGCGATGCTGTAGCGCCCGGCTTCGATCTTCGAGGTGTCCAGCAAGTCCTCCAGCAGGTTGTTCATGCGGCTGGCGGCCTGTTGCATGGTGTCGATGGCCGAGGAAATGCGTCGTGACGTATGCGGGCCGTCAGAGCTGAAGGCCTTTTGCATCATGCCGCAGAGCATGGAAATCACCGTCATCGGGTTGCGCAGGTCGTGGGACACCACCGCCACCAGCTCGTCCCGGGCGCGCACGGCCTGTTGTTCACGCAGGACCTGGCGCGCCAGGTCGTGTTCCAGGGCCGAGCGCCGCAGATCGTTGGCGGCGAAGCGGTCGCCGTGGCTCCACTTGCTGGAGATCCCGGCCATTTCCACCTTCCAGATCTCGAACGAGGTGCGCGGTCGCAGGCGCAGGCCAGCGTCGGAGTTTTCCAGGTCCAGGGGCTTTTGCGGGTTGCCGCTCCAGTGGATGTTTTCCTTCACCTCCGGGCGGAACCACAGCACGCCGTTATCCACAGGTTTGGGCAGACTCATGGCCAGGACACCGCTGGCGACCTGTTGATAACTCGCCGCCGGCGGGTACACGCTGGCCAGGTGATGGCTGGCAAACACCGCTTCCCCCGTGCCTTGCAGCCAGCGATGCAGCGCGCGGATTTCGTCCTGTGGCGGGCACTGGCCGAAGCAGTGCAACTGTTTGTCCTCGATGATCGCCACACCGCCGGCTTGCGTCAGGTCCAGCAGCACCTGCGGCGCCTGGGTCAAGCCGTCGAAGACGCTGCCGCTGGCGTCGCGCATGGCCTGGTCGAGGCTGGCCAGGGCGGCGACTTTCTCTTCCCGCTGCCGGCTCAGGTCCAGGGCTTGCATGGCGCTGATCTGCAACGACAGCACCTGGCCAATGGTCTGGCAGGCTATGCGCAGTTCGTGGGGCACCAGCAGCGGCTGGCGGTTGCCGCAGCTGATCAGGCCCCAGAGCTGATCGTCCTTGAGCAGGGAAATGCTCATGGACGACAGCACGCCCATGTTCTTCATGTACTGGCAGTGAATTGGCGACACGCTGCGCAGGGTGGCGAAACTCAGGTCCAGGGGCTGCTGGGTGTCCGGGCGCAGGGTCGGCAGCAGCGGCACCGGCTGGTAGTCGGCATTGGGAATGATCCGCAGCCAGTTGCTGCGGTACAGCTCGCGGGCCTGTTGGGGAATGTCCGAGGCGGGGAAGAACAGGCCGTTGAACACCTCCATGTCGGGGCGGGTGGCTTCGGCGATCACTTGGCCGTGGCCTTCCTCCTCGAAGCGGTAGATCAGCACCCGGTCGTAGCCGGTCATGGCCTGGATCTCGCTGACGCTGATGGCGTACAGCTCGTGCAGGGTCCTGGCCGCTTGCAGGCGCCGCAGCAGGCGCCCGAGATTCTCGGTCTGTTGCTTGAGGTGCTGGTGCTGTGGGTGATCGGGCTGGATTTCCAGCTCCAGCATCAGCACCCCTTGATGGCGATGCAGCAGGGCTTCGAAAGGTGTTCCGTTGAGTGACAGGTGCAGCGGCGGAGCATCGAACAGCTGATCCTGTTGCAGCACTTCACGGATGCGTTGAGCGTCTGTTTCTCCCAGCAACTGCTCCAGGGGGTGACCCAGCAGCGAATCGGCGGGCTGGCCCAGTAGGGTCTCGACGTTGGCGCTGATCTGCTGGATGCGCAGTTGCGGTTCGCACAGGGTCAGCAACACACCGTGGGGCTGGATCGCTCCCGGAGAGTGGATGGGTTCGTTGGCGCAATTGGCCAGCAACTGTTCGAAGGTTTGGGATTCTTGGGGGGTCATAGCAGCACCTCGCGGCGGTCGAGCCAGCGTTCGAAACAGGCAAATGTGGATTGCGCGGCGCTGACCAAGTGTCGGCGTGTGCTCGCGTCTTCGGGCATGCGCCCCAGGTAGTCGAGAAAGTCCTTCCAGCGCCGCCCGGTGGCAGTGCCATAGACGTCGAGAAAGGCGCCGCCGTTGTCGGCATCCAGATCCAGGCGCCGGGCCATTTCCCGGCGCAGAATCTGTCCGCCCAGGGTCGCGCCTTCCAGTACGTAGAGCACGCCCAGGCAGGCCCCGGCGCTGGCCAGAGGCGGCAGTTGCTCACAGCGGGGCAGGGCCTCGATGCTGGCGACATCCAAGCCCAGGGCACGCAGATCCCCGAACAGGGTCGGGGTCTTCAGGCGTTGGCTCAGGTCATAGCCCGCAGGGATCAGGCCGCTGTTCTGCAGGGTCGCTTCCAAGGGGTGATAGAAGCCGTAATAGGCCTGGATCAGGCGTCGATACCAGGGCGCATCAAGCCGCTCACAGAAGAACGGCAGGCGTTTCTCCAGGACAACGTGCAAGGTCGCGGTGCCGGTGCGCAGGTCTTGAAGCAGGGTGGGCGTGGTGCTGGCTTGGTGCGGTGTCGGCATGCAGGGATCAGGGGTCGCAACAGGTAGTGGACGCGCCATGGGCGTCATCAAAAGCCGGGGCCAGGCTGGCATCCCCGCGATAGAGCCATCGCACAGAAAAAATCGGAGCGTCACTTTACCCGTGCTTTTTCCCTCGACGTAGGGGTTTTGTCACACCGTCGGTCGGTCAGCAGCGTTGATTGAGTGGCGTGTCAAAGCGTCTGACCTCGCCGGTGCGGTGGAAATTCCCTTTTCCACCTTGCAGATTCGGGCCGGGGTCAGATCCAGACGTCGTTCTGTGCCGTACGTTCGCCGCCTTGATCGCCGGTGTTGAGCACGCCCTTGGGCTCGATCAACAGCAGTTTGACCTCCTGCTCGGCCCAGGGCTTGTGTTCGACGCCCTTGGGCACCACGAACATCTCGCCGCTGCCGATGGACACCTGGCCGTCACGAAAGTCGATGTGCAGCAGGCCGTCGAGCACGATGAAGGTTTCGTCGGTGTCGGCGTGGCTGTGCCAGACGAACTCCCCTTGCAGCTTGGAGATCTTGAACTGGTAGTCATTCATCTCGGCGATCACCTTGGGGGTCCAGTGTTCGCTGAACAGGCCGAGTTTGTTGGCGAAGTTGATGCTTTGGTAGGCGTCTTGCGGGGCAGGGTTTTGCATGTTGCGGTCCACCTCAGTGATGAATGAGCACTGAGGGTAAACAGCTAGGGGCGCCGGCTTCTTGAACGATCGTGTGTGGCTCAGCGGCCGAGCATCTTCAGCCAGCGAGCGGGAGGCAGGCCGTAGGTCTGGCGAAACTGTCGGGTCATGTGGCTCTGGTCGGAGAAACCCGCCATCAGCGCCGCATTGGCCAGGGACTGGCCCTGCACCAGCAGGGCGCGGACCAGGTCCAGGCGGCGCATGCTCAGGTAGCGATAGGGGCTGGTGCCGAACAGCAGGCGAAAGTCCCGGGACAGGCTCCAGCGGTCGCGTTCGCTATGGGCTGCCAACTCGTCCAGGGTGAGGGTCCGGTCCAGGGCGCTGTGGATGTACTCTCGGGCGCGTTCTGCCGCTACGTAGTCGAAGCGCTGGCGGGACCGCGGGACTCCGGACACGCTGTTCAAGGCGTGGGCCAGGTCGAACAGCGCGTCCTCCTGTTCCAGCGGATCGAGGGGGCCGTCGACGCTGCGCAGCAGGGTCTCGGTGGCGGCGAACAGCCGCGGGTCATTGGACAGGCCGCCGGCAATGAAGGGCAGTGGCTGGCCGCCGAGGATCTGCTGGATCAGCGCCGGCTCGACATACAGCATGCGGTAGTGAAAACCGTCGTGGGTGCCGGCCTCGCCGTCGTGGGGCTCGTCGGGGTGCAGGACCATGGTGGCCCCAGGCAGGCTGTGGCGCCAGCCGCCGCGGTACTGGAAACTCTGCACCCCGCGCAGGGTGCGGCCGATGGCGTAGGTGTCGTGGCGGTGCATGTCATAGCCATGGCCGGCGAAATACGCCTCGATGCGCTCCAGGCCCCGGGCGGGCGGCGCGCGGTGAACCCAGTCGGTGACAGCGGTGGGTTTGGCCATGGAACGGTCCTGATGGATGAAGCCGAGGGCGGTACGTTAACTCAGGGGCGCGCTGGCTGTCTTGCCCCTCGGCTCACGCCGTGGCAGTTCTACCGGAAGAAGGGGGGCCTTGCAGGATGGATCAGGCGCAGCGCGGCGGCCGACGGCTTGAGCAGGATTGCGAGGCCAATCGGCGGTTGCCTGGGCAGGCGCGAGTGGAGTAGCGTCGTTCACCCGGATCCCCTTCATGGCCACCTGCGCTCATGCACGTCTCATACCTGGTTTACCTCGCCCCGCTGTTGTCGCTGGCCCTGCTCTGGAGCGTGGCGGTGATCACCCCAGGACCGAACTTTTTCACCACAGCACAACTGGCGGCGAGCTGCTCGCGGCGCCATGGCCTGTTTGCCTCCCTGGGGGTGGCCAGTGGCACCGTGCTCTGGGGGCTGGCGGGAGGCTTGGGCATCAAGTCGCTGTTCAGCGCGGCGCCGGCGCTGTTCGTGTTGTTCAAGGTCGCCGGTGGCTGTTACCTGATCTACCTGGGACTCAAGCAGTTCAAGCGCAAACCGGCCCTGGATAATCCAACCGCCAATGGCGCGGTCCATGCTGAGCGCAGCCTGTTCTCGGCCTACCGGCTGGGCTTTCTCGGCAACATGACCAACCCCAAGTCGGCGCTGTTCGTGGCCACCATCTTTGCCACGTCGATGCCGGCCTCCCCGCCACCTCTGCTGCTGGGACTGGCGGTGCTGACCATGGCCGGCCTGTCGCTGTCCTGGTACTGCTGCGTGGCGCTGTTTTTCGCCAGCAGCCGGGTGGCCGGGTTCTACGCCCGGGCCCGTCGCTGGCTGGACCGTCTGGCTGGTGGTTGCTATGTGCTGTTTGGCGGGCATCTGCTGGCCAACCGTTGAGCGGCCGGCGCCTTGCGCTGGCCAGGATACGCCCCCCAACAAGGACGACCCGTCCCCGTATCAGGAGACTGAACATGGCTGTTGTTTTTCGCCCGGTAGCAGAGGCGGACATTGCGCGGATCTGCAGTTTCGTGGGCAATCCCCAGGAGTTGTATTTCTTCTTTCCTGCCGCCACCTGGCCGCTGACCCACGACCAGTTGCGTGACTCCATCGCCCAGCGCAGCGACTCGACGGTGATCGAGTTGGATGGGCAGGTGGTGGGCTTTGCCAACTTCTATCGCTGGGCCAGTGGCGGCACCTGCACCATCGGCAATGTCATCGTCGACCCAGAGGTGCGCGGCGCGGGCCTGGGAGCGCAACTGATCGGGCAGATGATCCATATCGCTCGCAGCAAGCACCAGGCCAGCGAGGTGACGCTGTCCTGCTTCAACAGCAATGTGGCGGGCTTGCTGTTCTATCCGAAGCTGGGTTTTGTGCCGTTCGCCATCGAAGAGCGCAAGAACAAGGAGCAGGAGCGGGTGGCGTTGATCCATTTGCGCTACAGCCCCAGCTGAAACCAAGAGAACCGTCAGCGATCATTTTTTTAACGGAAACCATTCATGAGCAAATTGCGGGTCGGAATTATTTTTGGTGGCCGTTCGGCCGAACACGAAGTGTCGTTGCAGTCGGCGCGCAATATCGTCGATGCCCTGGATCGCACGCGCTTTGAGCCGGTGCTGATCGGCATCGACAAGCAGGGGCACTGGCACCTCAACGACACCTCGAACTTTCTGATCAACCAGGAAAACCCGGCGCTGATTGCCCTCAACCAGTCCAACCGCGAACTGGCGGTGGTGCCGGGCAAGGCCAGCCAGCAATTGGTGGAAACCAGCAGCCAGGAGCTGTTGGGGCATGTGGATGTGATCTTCCCGATCGTCCACGGCACCCTGGGTGAGGACGGTTGCCTGCAGGGTCTGCTGCGCATGGCCGACCTGCCTTTTGTCGGCTCCGATGTGCTGGGTTCGGCGGTGTGCATGGACAAGGACATCAGCAAGCGCCTGCTGCGCGATGCCGGGCTGGCGGTGACGCCGTTTATCACCCTGACCCGTGCCACTCGTGGTCGCTACGGCTTTGCTCAGGCCCGGGACCAGCTCGGCCTGCCGCTGTTCGTCAAGCCGGCGAACCAAGGCTCCTCGGTGGGGGTGAGCAAGGTCGAAAGCGAAGCCGATTATATGGCTGCTGTGGAGCTGGCCCTGGGGTTCGATCACAAGGTGCTGGTGGAGTCCGCGGTGCGCGGGCGGGAAATCGAATGCGCGGTGCTGGGCAATGACCAACCGATCGCCAGTGGCTGCGGCGAGATCGTGGTCGGCAACGGTTTCTATTCCTACGACAGCAAGTACATCGACGCAGACGCGGCCCAGGTGCTGGTGCCGGCGGACATCAGCGTCGAGCACAGCGAACGCATCCGCGCCCTGGCCATCGAGGCGTTCCAGGTACTGGGCTGCTCCGGGCTGGCCCGGGTCGATGTGTTTCTCACCGACGACGGTGAAGTGCTGATCAACGAAATCAACTCGCTGCCCGGGTTCACCCGCATCAGCATGTACCCCAAGCTATGGCAGGCCGCCGGCATGCGTTACAGCGAGCTGGTGAGCCGCCTGATCGAGCTGGCGCTGGAGCGCCATGCCGAGCGGCAAGGTCTGAAAATCAACCGCTGAAGCGGATCATCGTGTTTAAGGACGTGACGAATGAGTTCGGCAACAGAAGCTTCGGTCTACCTTTTTTCCTACGGCACCCTGCAAGACAAGGCGGTGCAGCTGGCCAACTTCGGCCGTGAGTTGAGTGGCAGCACCGATGCCATGCTCGGCTATGAACAGAGCTGGGTGGAAGTCACCGATCCCGAGGTATTGGCCGCCAGTGGCAAGACCCATCACCCGATCCTGCGCCCGGGGGCGGCGGACAGCGCGCCGATTGCCGGCACGGTGTTTCAGATTACCCCCGAGGAACTGGCAGCGGCCGACCGCTATGAAGTCGCCGACTACAAGCGGGTCAGCGTGACCCTGGCCTCGGGGATCCAGGCCTGGGTCTACGTCAGCGCCTGAGTTCCTGACTCACTCCGGCGGCAGCATCACCCCGAGACAGGCCAACACCAGCACCACGGCCCCGAGCGCGCAGAGCACATAGTTGAGCGGGGTGAAACGGGCGTTGCTGCGGCCTTCGGGGTCGCCGGCGGCGGCATTCAGGCCGCGCTGGCCCAGCCAGGTGACCCACGCCAGCACCGGTAGCAGCGCCAGGCTGGCGATGTCGGTTACCGGGTAGCCGATGTTCTTGCGTGACAGCGCATCCACCACGTTGTTGACGATCAGCCCCACCACAAACAGGGTCGCCAGTTCACCGGGGCGCCAGTCATGGCTGCGGCCGTCGCGCTTGAGCTGTGCATCGGCTTCGCGGTACAGCGCATGGGTGAAGAAAATCGCGAAGAACGCCCGGGCCACCGGCCACAACTCCTGGCCGCTGGCGTACCTGAACTGATGCCAGTTCTTATAGGCCCAGTACAGCTGGTAGATACCGAAGGTGAGGATGTACAGGGTCAGGAACTTGACCTTGGACACCACATAGAAGGGTTGTGGCGCCGTGTGCGCCGAAGGGGCGACCAGATCCGCCTGGGGCGGGGCATAGAGATTGTCAGACACGGGCACTCCTTGGGTTGGGTCTGAGGCGGGAGGCAACGTTAGCTCAGGTAGCTGGCCAAGCACCAGTACGGTCTCGATGGCCGACGAGGGCCGGGTTCAGGCCTGGGGGGGGATCTGCGGGCCGAACGTAGTGAATATCCCATTCACTTTCGCCTACCTGAACAAAACCCAGGCGTCGATAAAATCGATTTGAGTCACTGCCGCGCAACGCATCCAGGTGGATGGGCAATTGTTCTCTGGTGGAACGCTGTAAAAGCGGCTTCAGGGCCTGGGCACCGATGCCCCGCCCCTGGAATTGCGGCATGACGTACAGGTGCTGCAGTCGCAGATGATCCTCGTGTGATTCGCTCTGGATAAAGCCCACGGGCTGTCCGTCACTGAGGATGAAGTGGCAGCGCTCGGCCGCGAAGCTTGCGGCAAAGCGCTCCCGGGCGCGCTGTGGGTCGAAGCGACCCAGGCGCTCTAGGCTGTCGCGCATGGCCGCGATGCGCATCTGGACCAGGGTTTCCAGGTCGGTCAGAGAGGTCGGGAGTAGCGCAAAGCCGAGGCTCATGTCCGGCCGATCCAGGAGTACTGGAAGGCCTTGGCTTCACCCCGATGCACGCGTCGGCGATAGCTGGCCAGGGTCGGGGTCGAGCAGTAGGTGCACAGCTCGCTGATTTCGATCTGCTCGTCCTCGATGCCGGCGGCCTGCAGCAGGTACACGGCGTAGCGGCTCAGGTCGAACCACAGGGAGTCGGGCTGGGTCGGCTGTGGCGGGGGAATTTGCGGGGGTAGCCGTGGGGCCGGCTGCTGGCGACTCCAGGGCGCTTGCGCAGCGGGCCACAGCGGATCCTGAGTGGCGGACAGGGTGTCGATGAAGTCGGCACTGACTTCATAGCAGCAGGGTTTGATCGACGGGCCGATGGCCACACGCAATTGCCGTGGGGCGATGCCCTTGCTGGCGAAGTGTTGCAGCACATTGGCGATGATCCCGCCGTGCAGGCCTTTCCAGCCACCATGCACGGCCGCCACCCAGGAGCCGTCGTCGCTGCTGATCAGCAACGGCAGGCAGTCGGCGGTGACCACCGCGATGGGCCGGCTGGAATGGGTGAGGACCGCATCGCCGCGAATGATCCCGCTGGGCAGGGTGGTGCTGGCGTGCACCACCTCGCCACTGTGGACCTGCGAGCAGAAGAACAGGTTGGCCGGCAGGGCAGCGCCCAGGGTCGAAAACTCATGACGGATGCCGGGTATCTGGTTCAACACAGCTGCCTGGAAACTCATCGGGCCTTCGCTCGGTAACCTGGGAATGGCTGCAGAGCATAGCGGTATCCGAGGCACTTTTGCTGACAGACCGCGCTGCAAAGGCAGCGCCAGACCAGCGGTTGCCTCTGGGGCGGCCCGCCTTGCGGATGTTTCAGGCCTTGAGCGGGATGTACAGCTCCACCACGCTGTCCGGGTGCATGGGCCCCAGGAAACGCTCGCCGGTGTATTCGAATTCCACCGCTTCGATCGGCATCAGCCCGGCCGCGGGCAGCCATTCGCTGTAGGCGGCGCGAAAGGTTTCCGGCAAGGTGGCCACGGTGCCGTGATGCTCGACCCGGGCGTAGTGGCGGGCGGGGATGTCCAGCTCGACCATGCCCGGCACCAGGGGCGCATCGGCGGCCACCGGCAAGCCGGCGACATAGCGCCACTGGCCGTCCTCCAGGGGCTGGCAGATGCCGTAGGTGCCCACCGGCTCGGCCAGGCGCTGGATTTCCTGCTCCCGGGGTTCGAAGCGTTGCCAGAGCTCGGCGATGGAGCCCGGGTCGTCCTGCTGCCAGGCCATGCCGATGATCCGTTGCCGGGCCAGGAACACCTTCTGCGGCGTCTGCGGGGCAGGGATCTGGCGCTGTGGCTGGGCCAGGTAGCGTTGCAGGTGACCCAGCACTTTCTGGCTGCGGGCAATCTCGCTTTCCAGCTGCCGGGCATGCTCCTGCAGCGACTGCTGCATGTGCAGCACGCTGTCCAGGCCGCCCTGGTCCGCCAGCGTGCGGATGTCTTCCAGGGACATGCCCAGTTGCCGCAGCCAGACGATGCGGCCCAGGGTCACGATCTGTTCCGGGCTGTAGTAGCGGTAGCCGTTGTCGCGGCCAGTGAGGGCCGGGGTGAACAGGCCGATGCTGTCGTAATGGCGCAGGGTCTTGGTGGTGAGGCCGTGGCAGCGGGCCATTTGTCCGATGGTGAGCATGGAGCGTCCTTGGTGGTGTTGGGTTGCCAGGCAGGTTGGGCCTTTACCCAAGGGCAAGCTCAAGCCCGGCAGTGATGCTCAGGACGACTTGTTCGGCTTGATCAGGCTTTCGGCCGGGATGCCGAACAGTTGGTGCAGTTTCCAGATCATCGGCAGGGTCAGCGCGCGCTTGCCGTTGAGCACCTCGTAGACGCGGTTGGTGCGGCCGATGGCGGGTGCCAGGTCGGCGGCGGACAAGCCGGATTGCTCCATGCGGAACTTGATCGCCTCGATCGGGTTGGGCAGGTCCAGGGGAAACTGCTTGGCTTCGTACGCCTCGATCAGGGTGATCATCACGTCGAAGTAATCGCCTTCAGGCGTCCCGGGTTGCGGTTCGTTGTCGAACAGGGGCGAGACGCTTTGCAGCGCGGCGCGGTAGTCCTGGTCGGTGTGGATAGGGCGGATGTTCATCTGGGTTACTCCATGTCTACGCTGTCGGCATCAATGGCGTCGTACTGCCGGTGGGTGCCTACGAACTTGATGTACAGCGCGCCGAAACGATAGGCCACGGCAACGACCAGTCGATACTCGTTGCCCTTGATGTTGAAGACCACCCTGCGGCTTTTGAGAATGCTTGCGTTGCGATACTGGTCCTTGATTTGCGCAGGGTTGGACCACTCGGCATTCCTTGCTTCATCGACCCAAGCCAGTAAAGGCTGCTCTGCATCCGGGTACTTCTCCCAGAAGGCCTTCAACTGACTGACTGCAATAATTCTCATGGCGCGATCCTAGTCCCGTGCTGGGACTTAAACAAGTCGCTGAGTGCGTCAGGCGACGTACGGGCAGATCGCTGGATCTGCCCGCGCAGGCGACGTCGGCTCAGGGACGATCAGGTCATGCAGAGAGCGTGGCGTGCACGTCGTCCATCAGTGCCTTGCCCATCTCTGCCAGGTGGTGTGCCGCCCAAGCATAGCGGTCGCAGCCCGGCTCCATGGCCGCCTCCAGGGTGAATTGCTTTGCTAGATGCAACAGCGCCGAGGCGTGCTCCAGGGCATCGCTGATCGGCACATCGGTATTGACGCGAAACAGCGGACGCAGGTGTTCGCCGCACTGGGAAAAGCGGACTTCACCGAGGGTGGTCAGGGGCGATTGAGTGGTCATCGGGTACCTCCGGTTTTGTGTGACGGGAGGTGTGGGGGAAACAGATTGCAGAAGCAGTTCATGGTCACGACTCCTTGATTCGAAGGACCGTCACCGTCTGCCGCCAAGCAGATCAGGGTGGCGGATTGCGCAGGATTGGCGGACCGGGAATCAAGGAACCGGCGAACCCGAAGGTTCTCCCACGCAACCCGCCATAACGCAGGTATGCAGGCGCAAAAAAAGCGCCTGCATGATTGGTGGGGGCGCTGTTGCGCCTCGATTCTATCAGGCCGCCAAGCCTGATCGCTGATTTTGCAGCGACGGTCGAACCATAGGTTGGAGTAGGGGGAGTCGCAACGGCATTACTGCGACATTTTGTGAACCGCCCCTGTAGCCGCTGCCGCAGGCTGCGAACGACCGGAACGGTCGCAGCGATCTCCCTGGCGCCGAAGGCCCTTCGGTCCTTGTCGCAGCCTGCGGCAGCGGCTACAGAGGTTGTGCCAGCACCTCACGAAATACATCGGGCCTGAGCATCGCGATATGCAGCAATGAACGGGCCGCTCCGGAAGGCGAGCGCCGACCTTGCTCCCACTCTTGAAGGGTCCTTACCGACACGCCAAGCAGTTGGGCAAACTTGGGTTGTGACAACCCGGTTTTACCGCGGGCTTCGGCGGCCTTGGTGAGCGGAATGCTGTGGGTATTGCCGTGACGGCCGGCTTTGACATCGATGATCGCGTCCAGAAGCTCCTGGCCGATATTGCGCTTGGCATCACGTGCCAATAGTTCTTCTTCAGTAAGGGGCATGATTCATCTCCTTCGCGATTCTGCGCAGAACAGGCGCTGGAATGTTTTCGGTAGCGCCTTTGCCATAGATCACCAACGCAACCAGGGCTCCGCATGCGAGCTGGGTGGTATAGATGACCCGCACCGAGCCACTTTTTCCACGTCCATCAACGCTCCATCTGATTTTCCTGCAACCGCCAGAACCCGGAATGACAACGCCGGACTCCGGGTCGTTGGCAAGAAACGTCATGAACGCTCCACGCTCTTCTTCGGACCAGTAATCGGGCCAGAGTCTGGAAAACAGCGGAGATTCTATGATCGTCAGCATGCGGGAGGATTCTACGTCTTTGACGTACCTTGCGGCAATGGTGAGTGCTAGGAGATGACTCCTGAAAGATTAAGAACGTGGAGTTGCAACGCCAATGAGCGGAGTCCTGATTTCCAGTCAGCCCATTCGCTTTCTTGTGTGTGATCCATGCCTTCGATGTCACCTTTTGCATGACCTGAAACTCGGGCAACTCTGCTCAGTGCGGCTCTATGATCCAGAGCAGCTAACTCAAGCTTCCAACACCTTCGCCATCTCACTGGTCGCGGCCCAACCCAGCCCCTGATACAGCGGCTTGCCGGCCTCGGTCGCATGCAGTACGGCAAAGCCCAGCCCGCGCTGGCGGAACTCGGCCTGTGCCAGTTTCATCAGCGCCGACGCCAGGCCGCGGCGCCGGTAGGCCGGTTCGACGTAGACGTTGAGCACATAGCCGCGCTGATCCTGGGTTGGATGGGAAGGGTGGGGCGGCCAGTCGATGCTCATCAGGCCGATGCTGGCCACGCTCTGCTCGGCGTCCATCAGGGCGAAGCCGTAGTAGCGGCCGTCCTCCAGGCGTTCGCGCAACCAGGGGCGAAAGTGCTCGGTCATCACCTGCAAGGTGGAGAGGTCATTGCCCGCATCGAGAAACATCGCCTGGCGATGGCGGCAGATCAGTTCAAGGTCCTGGGGCGTTAGGCGTCGTGGGCTCAGGCCCGGAATATCAAGGTCGGCTGCAATTTTGTTCATCGTCGGTTCCTCGGTTGACAGGGAAGATGCTAGGGCAGATCCCCAGGCCGGGTCAGACACAGACCACCGCAAAATCTTGCATACAGCGCCCGTGTTCCCCGCCCACAAAAAAGGGCCAGCCTCACGGCCAGCCCTCGGGTTCATCCGATAACCCTCAATCCCCCAGCGCTTCCCCTTCGCGCCGAGGATCGGCGCCGCCGGCCCAGGAGGCCTTGCCCTGTGCATCACGCACGCGAACGATGGCCTGGGTGCCGCTGGTCATGTCGATTTCGTTCACTTCATGGCCCTGGGCTTTCAGCGCCTGTTTCAGCGCCGGGCTGAACTGGCCCTTCTCCAGTTCGGTCGGGCCGTTGCGGCTGCCAAAGTTGGGCAGGCCGACGGCGGCTTGCGGGTCGAGGTTCCAGTCGAGCATGCCCACCAGCGACTTGGCCACGTACTCGATGATCTGCGAGCCGCCCGGGGAGCCGACGCTGGCCAGCAGTTCGCCGCTGGCGCGGTCGAAGACCAGGGTCGGGGCCATGGACGAGCGCGGGCGCTTGCCCGGTTCGACGCGGTTGGCCACCTTCTGGCCGTTTTCCTCGGGGATGAAGGAGAAGTCGGTCAACTGGTTGTTGAGCATGAAGCCCTGGACCATCAGGTGCGAACCAAAGGCCGCTTCCACCGTGGTGGTCATGGACACCGCGCCGCCTAAGTCATCCACCGCCACCACTTGCGAGGTGGAGATGCGCATCGGCGAGCGATCCGGTGCATAGGCCACCTGGATGCCCTGGGGCTTGCCCGGTTCGGCCTTGCCCAGGCTGCGTTCGCCGATCAGCGCGGCGCGCCGGGCCAGGTAGTCCGGGGCGATCAGGCCGGCCACCGGCACGGGCACAAAGTCGCTATCGGCCACGTACAGGCCGCGGTCGGCGTAGGCCAGGCGCTCGGCTTCGGCGATCAGGTGCACCGCTTGCGGCGCAGGCTCAAGGCCGGCCGGCAGGTTGGTTTGCTGCGGCTTGAGGTTGGCCAGGGCATAGCGCGGGTCGCGTTGTTCCAGGGCTTGCAGGGTGCCGAGGATCTGCGCCACCGCCACGCCGCCGGAAGAGGGCGGCGGCATGCCGCACACCTGCCAGCGCTTGTAGTCGCTGCACAGCGGCGCGCGTTCCTTGGCGCGGTAGCCTTGCAGGTCGTTGAGCGACAGGCTGCCGGGGTTGGCGTGGCCCTGGACCTTGGCGACGATTTCCGCGGCCACCGGGCCTGTGTACAGGGCGTCCGGGCCTTCCTGGGCGATGCGCTTGAGCACCGCGGCCAGCTGTGGATTTTTCAGCAAGGTGCCCACGGCTTTCGGCGTGCCGTCGGCATTGAGGAAGTACGCGGCCATGTCCGGCGAGCGCGCCAGGAACGGGTCGGCGCTGATCATGGTGTGCAGCCGTGGTGAGATAGCGAAGCCTTGCTCGGCTAGGTGGATCGCCGGCTCGAACAGCTGCGCCCAGGGCAGGCGCCCGTGTTTCCGGTGGGCCATTTCCAGGGCCCGCAGTACGCCTGGGGTGCCGACCGAGCGGCCGCCGATCTGCGCCTGGGGGAAGGGCATCGGCTTGCCGTCCGCCTGTAGGAAGAGTGTCTCGGTGGCGCCTGCGGGTGCGGTTTCCCGGCCGTCATAGGTGCGCACGGCCTTGCCGTCCCAGAGCACGATCATCGCGCCGCCGCCAATCCCCGAGGACTGCGGCTCCACCAGGGTCAGCACCGCTTGCATGGCAATCGCCGCGTCGATGGCCGAGCCGCCTTGGCGCAGCATCTCGCGCCCGGCCTCGGCGGCCAGCGGGTTGGCGGCGGCCGCCATGTGTTTGTCGGCGTGCCGGGTCTGCATGTCGGTGCGGTAGCCGGAGGCGATTTCCGGAGCGGCAGGCAGGGCAGTGGAAGAGGGCGGGTTGTTACAGGCGCTGAGGCTGAGGGCGGCGGCCAGCAGGCCGAGGCTGAGGAGTCGGGGGTGACGGGGAGGGAAGATCGAGAACACGCGTTGAGCTCCGTTCACTGGGAAATGAGGTGTCGTCCATGGAGGGGAATGTACAGCAGTGGCGCCGACAGCAGGGCCGGCAGGTGGCCATGACCGTGCGCTGGGCCAGTGGCAAGGCGCTGCTCAGCGGCCCTGTACATAGGGTCGCAGGCAGGCGTGCACCCGGCCACCGATTGATCTGAGTCAGGGCGGCTGGGGGAGGTTGGGCACATGGTGCAGCAAACCATAAGCCTGATGAGAGGACGCCATGCACGGTTGTAAGTGGTTACTTGTGTTCGGATTGCTGTTGGGGGGCGAGGTGCGGGGCGAGGCACCGAGCGAGCCGATCCTGCCGGTACAACCGGCGAAGATCACCGATGTGGCCAAGGTGGAGTTGGGCAAGCAGCTGTTCTTCGACCCGCGCCTGTCCAAATCCGGTTTCATCTCCTGCAACTCCTGCCACAACCTGAGCATGGGCGGCAGCGACAACCTGCCCACCTCCATCGGCCACAACTGGCACCAGGGGCCGATCAACTCGCCCACGGTGCTCAACTCCGGCCTGAGCTTTGCGCAGTACTGGGATGGCCGCGCGGCCACGCTCCAAGAGCAGGCCAGCGGTCCGATCACCAACCCGGGGGAAATGGGCTTTACCCATGAACTGGCGGTGGAGGTGCTGCGCTCCATTCCCCAGTACCGGGCATCGTTCAAGCGCGTGTATGGCAACGATGAGATCAGCTTCGACGACGCCACCAACGCCATTGCCGCCTTCGAAGCCACCCTGGTGACGCCCAATGCGCCGTTCGACCGCTGGCTCAAGGGCGACAAGGCGGCCATCAGCTCCACCGCGCTCAAGGGCTACCAACTGTTCAAGTCCATCGGCTGCGTGGCCTGCCACAACGGCGAAGCGGTGGGCGGCGGCTCGTTCCAGAAAATGGGCATGATCGAGCCCTACGTCACCCAGAACCCGGCCCAGGGCGTGGCCGGGCTGACCGGCAAGGACGCCGACCGCATGCTGTTCAAGGTGCCGACCTTGCGCAACGTGGCGCTGACCTACCCTTACTTCCATGACGGCGCCTACTGGACGCTGGAAGAGGCGGTGGACGTGATGGCCAGGCTGCAATTGGGGCGCAAGCTGGGCACTGAGGAAGTCGGCCAGATCGTGGCCTTCCTGGAAACCCTGACCGGCGATCAACCGGACTTCAAGCTGCCGATCCTGCCGCCGTCCTCGGCGCAGACACCGCGTCCGCAGCCGTTCAACTGACCTGGGTGGAAAAACCGCAGCGTGCTGCGGTTTTTCCGGAAAGGCCTGGTATGCGGCATTCAGGTCTGCCGGGAAGGGCGCTCTGTTGTCATGAAAAAACGACTGGATAATAATGAGAGATATTATCATTAGCGGCGGTCGATCATGGACGCAGGGGTCAAGGCTTCAATATCGCTGGAGATCGAAGATCTGTATGGCGCCCACCACGGCTGGTTGAAGGGCTGGTTGCGCAGCCGCACCGGCAACTGTGCCGATGCGGCGGACCTGGCCCAGGACACCTTCGTGCGGATGCTGTCGCTGCGCCAGTTGCCGGCACTGCGAGAGCCCCGTCATTACTTGGCGACCATCGCCCGCGGCCTGCTGATCGACAAGGCGCGCCGCAGAGTTCTGGAACAGGCCTATCTGGAGGCTTTGGCGGCACGTCCGGAGCCTCAGGACATTTCACCTGAAACCCATCATTTGATCATCGAGTCATTGCTGGCCATCGATGCCTTGCTCGATGGACTGGGCACGCGCACCCGGCAGATTTTCCTCATGGTGCAGCTGGACGGCCTGAGCTATGTGCAGGTCGGGCGGCAGTTGGGGGTGTCGGTGACCACCGTCAAGAATCATCTGGGCAAGGCACTGCTGCAATGCATACAACTGATGGACGATTGAACGTGCCGTCGCCTCCTCCCCTGGACAAGGCCCTCCTGCAGGCAGCGGTGGACTGGTACCTGGTCCTCAACGATCAACAGGTCAGCGCGGCGCAGCAACAGGCCTGGCAGCAGTGGCTTGGCGCCGATGCGCAACATGCGCGAGCCTGGGCCCGGGTGCAAAGGCTGCAACTGCAGCTGCGTGGGGTACCGCAGGATATTGCCTTGCCGGTCTTGTCGGAAATGGGCATCCAGCGCCGCCAGGGCCTCAAGGTACTGCTGCTGATGGCTGGTGGCTCGGCGTTGCTGGGCGGCTATCGGCTGTCTCCCTACAGCGCCGACTTCGCCACGCGCACCGGCCAGCGCCGGGAAGAACTGCTGGCGGACGGCACGCGGCTGCACCTCAATACCGATACCCGGGTCGACGTTGCCTACAGCCATGAAGAACGGCTGATATTCCTGCGTCAGGGCGAGATCCAAGTCACCACGGCCGCAGACCAGGCACCGGCGCGCCCTTTACTGGTGGTAACTGCCCATGGCCGCATCCGGGCCCTGGGCACCCGTTTCGATGTGCGCCTGGAGCCGGCCTTCAGCCAAGTATCGGTTCAGCAACATGCGGTGGAGGTGCGCCTGAACGATGATCCGCAACATGCCCGGAGGGTCGCCGAAGGCCAGGCGCTGACCTTCGGCTCCGGGCAGATGGGTGCCCTGCGGGTGGCGGACAATGCCGAGAGTGCCTGGGTCCGGGGCCAGTTGGTGGCGCTTGACTGGCGACTGGCGGATTTCATCCGTGAGCTGGGTCGTTACCGCCCTGGCTACCTGGGGTGTGCGGATGAAGTTGCGCAACTGCGCATCAGCGGGGCCTTCCGCCTGGACGATATCGATGGGGTGCTGGCCAACCTGCCATTGTCGTTGCCGGTGAGGGTGCGCCGGTTTTCCAGGTACTGGGTGCGTGTGCAAGCGTGACGGGCGAATGGTCGCTTGAAGAAAAATCGTCAATGCGCCTTGCCGATTCCGCCTGGCGTTCGGCTCATCAGTAGAGCGGTCAATCAGCCGCCTTTACTGCTATGGCATAGGACGCGTACATGAGCCACCGGAGTCGTTTCACCCAGGCCGCCTTGCGGCGCAGTTTCAATCGCACGGCATTGAGCATCACCCTTGGCACGCTGCTGGCGGCCACCTGTGTTGCGCCGTTGGCCCTGGCCCAGGAGGCGGTGGGCGAAGCGCAGGAATTCAACATTGCGCCAGGGGCACTGGGTACTGCACTCAGTGAGTTTGCCGCGGCCAGCGGAGTTACCCTGTCCTTTGGCTCCAGCCAGACCCAGGGGCTCGTTACCCAGGGGCTCAAGGGCCGTTATTCCTTCAGTCAGGGCGTGGCGCAGCTGCTGGCCGGCAGTGGCTTGCAACTGCGCCAGGAAGGCCCGGCGCGCTATACCCTGGTCAAGTTGCCGACGGGGGCGGCGCTGCATCTGGGGCCGACCCAGATCACCGGCGCGTCTCTGGGCACCACCACCGAAGACACCGGTTCCTACACCACCGGTGCCATGCAGACGGCCACCAAGCTGGCCCTGTCGATTCGCGAGACTCCACAGTCGGTGACCGTGGTCACCCGCCAGCGCATGGACGATCAGAACATGCAAAGCCTGGAGGATGTGCTCAAGAGCACCCCGGGCATTTCCATCACCAAGGACGGACCCCAGCGGCCGATTTTCTATTCGCGGGGTTTTGAAGTACAGAACCTCATGGTCGATGGCCTGGCCAACGACATGTCGCATTACCTGAGCCGGGACATGAGCACTGCGGCCGACACTGCGATCTTCGATCGGGTCGAAGTCATGCGTGGCGCCGCTGGCCTGATGCAGGGGACGGGCAGCCCCTCGGCGGCGATCAACATGGTACGCAAGCGGCCCACTGCCGCACCGCGTCTGAGCATCACTGCCAGTGCCGGCAGTTGGGACAATTACCGCAGCGAAATCGATGCCTCCAGTGCCCTCAATGACAGTGGCACGTTGCGCGGGCGCCTGGTGACTGCCTACCAGAGCAAGAACAGTTTCCAGGACGTGGCCGATGCCGAGCGTTCGGTGTTCTACGGCATTGCCGAGGCCGACTTGAATGACAACACCACGCTGACCGTGGGCGCTACCAATCAGGCGTCGCACAACACCACGACCTGGGGCGGGCTGCCTGCGGCGATTGACGGCCGGCACCTGCACCTGTCGCGCTCGGCCTACCTGGGCAGTGACTGGGAGTACTGGGACCAGAACAACGTCACGGCCTTTGGTCGCCTGGAGTACCGCTTCGACAACGCCTGGAAATTGTTGCTGTCGGCCAGCAAGTCCTGGTCCGACTTGCAGATGCTCGGTTCGATGACCGAGCGTTTCGGCGCCGATTTCGACGAGTTCGGCCAGTACGTCGGTCAGTACCACTACAAGGATCAGCAAGACAGCTACGACCTCTTCGCTTCCGGGCCGTTTGCTCTGTTCGGGCGTGAGCATGAGCTGGTGGTGGGGGGCAGTCAGCGTGAGCTGGCCTTTCGCGGCAAGGGCAATTTCCAGGACAACGAGACGCGGACCAACATCTACCGTCCCGATCCCCATAGCGTGCCCAAGCCGCAGATGGACCTGGATTACTGGCGCCAGGAGCGCAACTCCGAGCTGAAAAGCTTCTACCTCACCTCACGTTTTAGCCTCGCCGAGCCCCTGACCCTGATTCTGGGCGGGCGCCTGGACTGGTACGACTACGATGTGGATACGCGCTTTGCCGGGGTGCGCACCGCCTCCAGCACCGACTACAAGGTCACCCGCAACCTCACCCGCTATGCCGGCATGGTCTACGACCTTGACGCCCATCACTCGGTGTATGTCAGCTACACCGATGTCTTTAGCCCACAAGCGGAAGTGGACAGCTCCGGTGGCTTGATCAAGCCCGTAGTCGGCAAGAACTACGAGACGGGCATCAAGGGCGAATACTTCGAGGGGGCCCTGACCGCCAGCGCTGCGGTGTTCAGGATCGATCAGGTCAATCGCGCCAAGCAGGTGGTCAGCGCTCAGTGCTCCAGCCTGCAGTGCTACGAAGCCAGCGGCGAGGTGCGCAGCGAAGGTATCGAGCTTGAGGTCAACGGTAAGCTGGCGCCGGGTTGGGAGTTGGGGGCGGGCTACACCTATGCCCAGGCCAAGTATCGCAAGGACAGCAACGAGGACAATGTCGGCCGCCTGTTCGACACCGATATTCCACGTCACGTGTTCAAGGCCTTTACCACTTACCAACTGCCGGGAGACTTGCATCGTTGGACTGTGGGCGGGGGGCTCTATAGCCAGAACCGGATCTACAACAAGGATGTGAATTTCTACGACTCGGGCACGCCGATGTACGTCGAACAGAAAGGCTATGCCCTGGTGGACCTGATGACTCGCTATCAGGCGTCCGAACACCTTGAGTTTCGGCTTAACCTGAACAACGTCTTCGACAAGAAGTACTACCAGAGCATCAGCACCAATACCTACTACGGCAATGACATCTATGGTGAACCGCGCAATGCCATGGTGACGGTGCGATGGTCGCTGTAGCGGGTCATGGCTCGAAGGGAGCCATGACCACCCCTGTGCGGGGGCTGTGGTGTTGCGTGGTTAGTCTTTCACCTGCCAGGCGTTAGCTCCGGCCGCCGCCTTGAACTTGGCGCGGTTTTCCGGCGTGGCCGGCGGTTCGGAATCACCGAAGATTGCTTTCAACCAATGGCCGTCGGTGGGGTTGGGGAAGAGGATGAACTTGCGCCCGAACTGCTGCTTGTCCTCGGTCATCAGGCTGCTGCGCTGTTTGACGTCGGCTACGTAGTACTTGCGTTTGAAGTCGTTGAGGTTGTCGCCCAGCATCAGCACCACGTTGTGGTCCTTGGCGATTTCCTGCTGCCGTGGCTCCTTGTTGGAGCTGTCGCGGTACACCGTCAGGTGCTGTTCATCGGCGTAGGGCAACTGGTTCTTGCGCAGGTTGGCCAGGGCGTAGTCGTAGGTCTTTTCGCCCTGGTCGCGGCTGGTGACGTAGAACACCTCGACGCCTTTGGACTGGGCGTACTTGAGGAATTCCACGGCGCCCGGAGTGGCCACCGGGCCATTGTCCGCGACCCACTTGTCCCAGGCCTCGTCGTCGAAGAATTCTTTCCCCGAATTGATCATGTAGCCCCAGTAGCTGTTGCTGCTGAGCACGGTGTCGTCGACGTCGCTGATGATCGCCAGCGGCCGGTCGCCGGCCTTGTGCTCCTGCAGGGCACGGTCCAGTTGCAGACGGGCGATGTTGAAGCCCTGGTAGTACAGCGCCTCGAATTCGGCGGCGGTCTGCTTCCAGGCCACGGCGGCGGTCAACAGGTTGGAAGGCGGGGTAGGGGCCTGTTCGGCAAAGGTTGGGGTACAGGCGATTGCCAAAAGCGAGAACAGCCAGGGGGCGACTGAAGTTGCGTGGTTTTTTATTGTCATTATCGAGCCCTTGAAGTGAGGATGGCGCAGCTCTCACACACACTGCCGGAGTGTTCTATCCCAGCCAGTGGCGGTGCTCAATGCGGGTGTCGCGTTTGTGGATCAATGCGGCGTAATCCCCGGTACTTTTCGCGGGCATAAAAAAACGGCTTACCTTGCGGTAAGCCGTTTTTAGTACTTGGTGGCTACACAGGGACTTGAACCCCGGACCCCAGCATTATGAATGCTATGCTCTAACCAACTGAGCTATGTAGCCAAGTGGCGCGCATTATTCGCGCAGAACGACAATGCGTCAAGCGTTTTTATAAAAAAATTATCTACGCTATCAACCGTTTATCCCTTCCCCCCCGAAATCAGTGGCGATGGGCAGCGCTGGAACCAGCGGCTGGCCTGTTCGTAGGCGTGTGCCAGTTGCAGGACGGCGAAGTCGGCCTGATGCTTGCCGATGATCTGCAGGCCCATGGGCAGGCCGTCGGCGTTGAAGCCGGCCTGCACGCTGGCCACCGGGCAGCCGGACAAGGTGCCGGGAATCACCACCTCCATCCAGCGGTGATAGGTGTCCATGGCCGCGCCTTCGATGCTGCACGGCCAAGGGGTGTGCTTGTCGAAGGGGAAGACCTGGGCGCTGGGCAGCAGCAGGTAGTCGAAGCGTTCGAACAGTTTTGACAGGGCGCGGTACCAGTCGCTGCGGATCACCGAGGCGTCGAAGACCTGGCTGGCGGACAGCTTGAGGCCGTTCTCCACTTCCCAGATGGCTTCTGCCTTGAGCTGCGCGCGCTTGTGTGGGTCGGCATAGGTGCTGCCCAGGGACCCGGCGACCATCCAGTGGCGCAAGGTGCGCCAGCTGCTCCACAGGCGCTCGGGGGCGAAGTCCGGGCTGGCCGGTTCTACGCTACAGCCCAGGCTGCGGAAATCGTCCAAGGCCTGTTCGCAGAGTGGCAGCAGGCCCTTTTCCATCGGCAGGTAACCGTTGAAGTCCCCCAGCCAACCCAGGCGCGTGCCCTTGAAGTCGCGCTCCAGTGGCGCGGCGAAGCCCTGGCCGGATTCGGCGATGGACAGCGGCGCCCGCGCATCGCCGCCGGCCTGTACTGACAGCAGCAGGGCCGCGTCGCGCACGCTGCGGGCCATGGGGCCTTCGTAGCCGAGCTGGTCGATGAACAGGTCGCTGCTGTCGTCGAACGGCACCCGGCCCTGGGACGGGCGGAAACCGAAGATGTTGTTGAAGGCCGCCGGGTTGCGCAGCGAGCCCATCATGTCGCTGCCGTCGGCCACCGGCACCAGGTGCAGGGCCAGCGCCGCGGCGGCGCCGCCACTGCTGCCGCCGGCGGTCTTGCTCGGGTCATAGGCGCAGCCGGTGGCGCCGAACAGCGGGTTGTAGGTCTGCGAGCCGAGGCCGAACTCCGGGGTGTTGCTCTTGCCGATAATGATCGCCCCGGCAGCCTTGATCCGTTCCACCATGATGCCGTCGCGCTCGGGGATGAAATCCCGGTACAGCGGCGAACCCAGGGTGGTGCGGATGCCCTGGGTCAGGGACAGGTCCTTGATCGCGTGAGGCAGGCCGTGCATCCAGCCACGGTACTGGCCGCGGGCCAGTTCGGCGTCGCGCTGCTCGGCCTGGGCCAGCAGGCTGTCGGCCGGTTGCAGGCTGACCAGGGCATTGACCAGGGGGTTGTAGCGCTCGATGTGGGCAAGGTAGGTCTGCATCACTTCCCGGCAGGAAACCTGACGCAGGCGGATACGCTCGGCGAGTTCATGGGCCTGGAGCAGGACCAGTTCGCTGGGGGGATTGGCGGTCATGGCAGGGGGCCTTTCAAACGGCTTTAGAAACGCCCCGGCATCCAGGCCGGGGCGGCAGAAGTCAACGCAGGTCAGCGCATCAGGTTGGTCCACAGGCGGTCGGCGAGGCGGATCGCGCCTTCGCCGCAGGTCTGGCTGAAGACCACCTTGGTGCCTTCGGGGATGTGCAGTTCGGGGGCATCCTTCAGCCCGGCATCGAGGAAGGGTTCGACGCCCTTGATCGGGCTCTGGTGCTTGAGGAAGTTCTGGGTCATGGCGGCGTTCTCAGGCTGGCTGAGGAAGGCGATGAAGGCCTTGGCGTTCGCCGGGTGCTTGCTGCCCTTGGGGATGACCATGTTGTCCACCCAGGCCAGCACGCCTTCTTTCGGGTAGAGGTACTTCAGGCTGGGCTTCATCTCCCGGGCGCGCATCGACGAACCGCCCCAGAACATCGACATGTCGATTTCCCCGGCCGCCAGGTTCTCGCGGATCGCCCCGGCCTTGGAGCTGTAGGTCTTGACGTAGGGCTTCTGCGCCTTGAGTAGGCCAAGGATCTGCTGCATCTGCTTGGGGTCTTCGCTGCACAGCGGAATGTTCAGGTACAGGCTGGCCATGTCGATCACTTCGCTCACCGAGTCGAACATGTTGATCCGCCCCTGCAGCTCCGCTGGCGGTTCGTAGAGCACCTTGTAGCTGTCGCTCGGGCCTTTGTAGCGTTCGCTGTTGAGCACCACGCTGGTGGTGCCCCAAATGAAGGGCACCGAGTAGGCGCCTTCAGGGTCCCAGGTGGGCTTTTTCAGGTTGTCGACCACGCCGGCGTAGTAGGGCTGCTGGGCCGGATCGAAGCGCTCCAGCAACTGCTCCTGGATCAGGATCGGAATGAACTGGTGGGACGGGATCGCCACGTCATAACCGGTGCCGCCCTGTTTCAGCTTGGCCAGCAGGGTTTCGTTGGAATCGTAGGAGTCCACCGTGACCTCGATGCCGGTCTGCTTCTGGAACTTGGCGAGAATCTCCGGCGAAAAGTAGCCGCTCCAGCTCACGACGTTGAGTTTCTCGGCGGCCTGTACCGCCAGTGGCAGGCTCAGCAGCAGCGAGGTTCCCAGACTTGCGATCAACTTGCTCATGGCATTTCCCCAAGGTCAGTGGACGGTTCAAGGGTGTTTCTTGCTCAACAGGTAAGAGAGGCTGACGAACAGCACCGAGACGCCGAGGATCAGCGTCGACACGGCGTTGACGTCGGGTGTCACGCCCATGCGCAACAGGCCGAAGATGAAGATCGGCAGGGTGGTGGTGCCCGCCTGGGACACCATCATCGAGATCACGAAGTTATCCAGGGAGACGATGAAGGCCAGCATCAGCCCGGAGACGATCCCCGGCATCAGCAGCGGCAGGGTCACCTTGCGAAAGGTGCGCCAGGGGCCGGCGTACAGGTCCGCGGCGGCATGCTCCAGGGACAGGTCCATGTCGTTGAGGCGGGCGCGGATCGGCAAGTAGGCGAAGGGGATGCAGAACACCGTGTGGGCGATGATCAGGTTGCCGTAGCCCAGGGACAGCCCCAGCGTCGAGAACAGTGCGAGGGTGGCCACGCCGACGACGATTTCCGGCAGCACCAGGGGCAGCATGATGGCGCCCATGGACAGTTGCAGGCCCTTGAACTTGGCTCCGCGTGAAGTGCCCAGGGCGGCCAGGGTGGCGATGGCGGTGGCTGCCATGCTGGCGCACACGGCGATCAGCAGGCTGTTGCCCGCCGCCTGGCGCAGGGCCTGGTTGGCAAACGCCGCGCGGTACCAGTCGAGGCTGAAGCCACTCCACACCGTGGCCGACTGGTTGGCGTTGAAGGAGAACACCACCAGCACCAGGATCGGCGCGTAGAGGTACAGGTAGAACAGGAAACTGAAGCCGCCGAAGCCGGGAAAGTCCTGGACGCCGAGGCCGTTGCGTTTGAACAGGCGGATCATCATGCACCCTCCTGAAGGGTTCGCTGGCGCTGGGCGCGCAGGGCGTAGACGGTCAGTACCAGCATCACCGCGGCCATCAGCACCAGGGACAGGGCGGCGCCGAAGGGCCAGTTACGGGCGTCGCTGAACTGCCGGAAAATCAGGTTGCCGAGCATCATCCGGGTGCCGCCGCCCAGCAGTTCCGGAGCGATCATCGCGCCCAGGCAGGGCACGAAGGTCAGGATCGCCCCGGCGAAAATCCCCGGCTTGGCGATTGGCAGCACCACTTTGCGCAAGGTGCGCCAGCGTCCGGCGTAGAGGTCCTGGGCCGCCTCCAACAGGCGGATATCCATCTTTTCCAGGGTGGCGTAGATCGGCAGCACCACGAAGGGCGCGTAGGTGTAGACCAGCCCCAGCAGCACCGCGCCGTCGGTGTACAGCAACTGCAACGGCTCGTGGATGACCCCCAGGCCCATCAGGCTGTTGTTGATCACCCCGGTGTTGCGCAGCAGCAGAATCCAGGCGTAGGTGCGGATCAGCAGGTTGGCCCAGAACGGCACGGTGATCAGGAAGATCAGCAAGCCCCGGCGCTGCACCGGTTGCATGGCCAGCCACACCGCCACCGGAAAACCGATCAGCAGGGTGATGAGGGTGGTCAGCCCGGCAATGCCGATCGAGCGCAGGGCGATCAGCAGGTAGGAGTCGGCGAAGGCCAGGCTGTCATCCAGTTGCCGTTCGAACAGCAGGGAGGTGTAGGCGTCGCTGCTGAAGACCTGGTTCACCCCGCCGTAGGGGTTGGCTTCCATCAGCGAGTAGCCGATGACGATCAGGATCGGCACGATCAGGAACAGGCCGATGGCAATCAGCGCCGGGCTGACTCCGAGAACGCTGCGCAAGGCCTTGCGCCGTTCCAGGTGCTGGGAAATCGATGAGGCGTGCATGGCGAATCCTCGTGGTCAATCCAGCAGGACGCTGGCGCTGCCGCGTTCGAACACCAGCCCGGCGTGGCTGCCCACGCTCAGACGCGGATGGTGTTCGAGGCTGTTGGGCGCACGCACGGTGAGGCGCATGCCGTCGCCAAGGCTGACCTGGTATTGCAGGTCGGTGCCCAGGTAGATCTGCGCCTCGATGCGGCACGCCAGGGCGCCTTCCACGGCGTCGCTACGCAGGTGCAGGCGCTCCGGGCGCACGGACAGGGTGACCTGCTGGCCGACTTTGACCGTGTTGCAGGGTTGCGCCGGCAGCGCCTCTCCGGCGGGACCGCTAAACCAGGCCAGGCCGGCTTCGACGCGGCTGACGGTGGCCTGGATGAAGTTGGTTTCACCGATAAAGTCGGCGACGAAGCGATTACGCGGTTGCTCGTAGATCTCCTCCGGGCGACCCACTTGCTGCACTTCGCCTTCGGAGAGCACGGCGATGCGGTCGGACAGGGTCAGGGCTTCTTCCTGGTCATGGGTGACGAAGATGAAGGTGATGCCGGTCTTGGCCTGGATCGCCTTGAGTTCTTCGCGCATGGCCTGGCGCAGCTTGAGGTCCAGGGCCGACAGCGGTTCGTCCAGCAACAGCACCTTGGGGTGGGGCGCCAGGGCCCGGGCCAGGGCGATGCGTTGCTGCTGGCCGCCGGAGAGTTGGTTGGGCTTGCGCCCGGCGAAGCGTTCCATCTGTACCAGGGCCAGCATCTCGCGCACCCGCTCGGCGATCTGCGCCTTGCTCAGCACCTGGCCCATGGGCCGCGATTCCAGGCCGAAGGCCAGGTTCTCGGCCAGGGTCATGTGGGGGAACAGCGCATAGTGCTGGAACACGGTGTTCACCGGGCGCTCGAAGGGCGGCCGCTCGGCGATGTTCTCGCCGTAGAGGAGGATCTCGCCCTGAGTCGGAAATTCGAACCCGGCGATCATCCGCAACAGGGTGGTCTTGCCGCAGCCAGAGGGGCCGAGGAGGGTGAAGAATTCGTTGTCGCGGATGTCCAGGTCGATGTGCTTCAGGGCCACCGGGCCGCTGTGTGGATCGCCGTAGACCTTACGCACCGAGCGGATGGACACCGCCAGTGTTTGCAGCGCATGCAGGGCATTCATGCCTTACCTCCGATTCCCCCATGGGCTGTCGCGCAGGCCATGGATATTGTTTTTCTTAGGGCAGGATCGAGATGTGTTCGGATGCGTGCAAAGCCTGTTTTTACGGGCTTTGCGCGGGTTCTTATTGTTCTGCTGGGGCTGATTATCAGTGAGGGGTTGCGGGGGCGAAACATCAATTTTAACATACCAGCTGTTAAATAATTTAATAGCAGAGGGCGTCAAAACCATGGCCGAACAGCGTTTGCCACCGTTGAATGCGGTGCGGGCTTTTGATGCCGCGGCCCGCCTGGGCAGCTATGTCGAAGCCTCCAAGTCGCTGCATGTCACCCAGCCGGCCATCGGCCGCCACGTGAAGCTGCTGGAGGACTGGCTCGGGGTGCAGTTGTTCGAACGCACCTCGCGCGGGGTGGTCCTGACCCCGGCGGGGGAGAAGTACCACCGCAAGATCGCCGCCGCCCTGCAACTGATCATCGAGGCCGGGCGCGAAGCCCAGCCCAAGGCCGCCGAGCGCTGGCTGCGGATCATGGTGGTGCCGGGTTTTGCCAAGCGCTGGCTGACCCCGCGCCTGGAGGCGCTGCGCCATGTGCGGCCGGGTTTGAAGTTCGCCATCGAGCCGAACTCCACCTTCACCGAAGTCGACGCCAAGAGCGCCGACCTGGGGATCGCCTATGGCCTGGATGGGCAGTATCCCGAGTCACGGATCAGCCTGATCTGCCCTCGGGTGTTCCCGATTTGCACCCCGGCTTACCTGGCCGGCATCGAGCCGATCAAGGGCCCGGCGGATCTGGCCCGTCACGAGTTGATCCATTTCGATGACGGTGAGTGGTGGAACCTGTGGTTTGCCGCCAATGGCCTGGATATCCAGCTCAGCTCCGACCTGATCTATGTGAACAACGACCACGCCCTGTCGGTGGCCGAAAGCGGCGGCGGCATTGCCCTGGCCAATGAAGTGCTGGTGCGCGAGGAGCTCAAGGCCGGCACCCTGGTGCGGGTGCTGGAGGATCAGGTGAAGCTGGAAAGCTACCGGGTGCTGACCCCGGCCACTGAATGGTCGCAGGACGTGGAGTGGTTCATCCAATGGCTCAAGGCCGAGCTTGAAGCGGACTTCCCCGAGGCGCGGATAGTGGGGTCGTTAGCAAGCTAATGGGATGGCGTGTGCGCAGCAAAAAATGGCACATTGGCGCACCTGCCCCTGTGCACCCACCCGTTGTACGGAAAATCCTATGGCTAGCAGCAACCCTCAGACCGTCGCAACGACGGCATCTCCCGCTTCGCAAAGCAGTCCACTGGTCTTGCGCATCATTGGTGCGGTGGCCCTGGCCCACTTGATCAACGACCTGATCCAGGCGGTGCTGCCGGCGATCTACCCGATGCTCAAGGACAACTACGGCCTGACCTTCACCCAGGTCGGTCTGATCACCCTGACCTTTCAGCTCACCGCTTCCCTGCTGCAACCCTGGGTTGGTTTTTACACCGATCGACGGCCTCTGCCGTTCCTGTTGCCAGCGGGCATGATCTGCACCCTGATCGGCATCTTGATGATGTCCCAGGTCGGCAGCTTTGCCCTGATCCTGCTGGCGGCTGCATTGATCGGCATTGGCTCTTCGACCTTCCACCCGGAAGCGTCGCGGGTCGCCCGGCTGGCTTCCGGCGGGCGCTATGGCCTGGCGCAGTCGAGCTTCCAGGTGGGCGGCAACGCCGGCACCGCGTTCGGCCCCTTGCTGGCCGCGGCGATCATCATTCCCTACGGCCAGGGCAATGTGGCCTGGTTCGGTCTGTTCGCGCTGTTTGCCCTGGTGGTGCTCTATGCCATCAGCCGCTGGTACGCCAACCATCTGCGCCTGCACAAGCTCAAGCAGGGCCAGGCGGCGACCCATGGTCTGTCGAGGAACCGGGTGATCAGCGCCCTGGTGGTCCTCGGGCTGCTGGTGTTCTCCAAGTATTTCTACATGGCCAGCTTCACCAGCTATTTCACCTTCTACCTGATCGAGAAATTCGACCTGTCGGTGGCCAGCTCGCAACTGCACCTGTTCCTGTTTCTCGGCGCGGTGGCGGCGGGGACCTTCTTCGGCGGGCCGATCGGCGACAAAATCGGGCGCAAGGCGGTGATCTGGTTCTCGATCCTCGGGGTGGCGCCGTTCACCCTGCTGCTGCCCCATGTCGACCTGTTCTGGACCAGCGTCCTCAGTGTGGTGATCGGCTTTATCCTGGCCTCGGCGTTCTCCGCCATCGTGGTCTACGCCCAGGAACTGGTGCCGGGCAACGTCGGCATGATCGCCGGGGTGTTCTTCGGTTTGATGTTCGGTTTCGGCGGGATCGGCGCGGCGCTGCTGGGGCACCTGGCGGACATCCATGGCATCGAGTACGTGTACTTCCTGTGCTCGTTCCTGCCGCTGTTCGGAGTGCTGGCGATCTTCCTGCCGCGCACCCGCAAAGCCTGACGCGCGGTGGTTCGACGCGTAAAAAAACGCCCGGGGCCATGCTCCGGGCGTTTTCGTTTCAGCGTGGTGCTAGTTGAGGCGTCGCTGCCTGCGGCCTCAGTGCAGGCTTTTCAGGTAGGCAATCAGGTGTTGCCGGCTCTGCGGGTCGGCCTGGCCGGGAAACATCATCTTGTTGCCCGGTACCAGGGTCGCCGGGTTGCTCAACCAGCGCTCCAGCGTGGCATCGTTCCATTGCAGGCCTGCGCCTTGCAGGGCACTGGAATAGCTGAAGCCCTGGGCCTTACCGCTGGCCCGGCCGAACACGCCTTGCAGGCTGGGGCCCATCAGGTGCTTGCCGTTCTCGACGCTGTGGCAGAAGCCGCATTGAGCGCTGAACAGAGTCTTGCCGAGGACCGCATCGCCGTTGGCCAGGGCCAGGGGGGCGGCCAGCAACAGGGCGTGAGCTGCGAGCAGTGGGGTGTACTTCATGGATTTTCCTGTGCTTCAAAGGGCCCCGTGGCGCCAGGCCGACGGGGCGTGTGTGCGATTTAGAAGGGGTTGGCCAGATCGATCCCGGACTTGCCCGGGGCGAGGATGTTGTTCGGGTCCAGGGCGCGCTTGATGGCGTGCTCGACCTTGCGCTTGACCGGGCCGTAGCTCTGCGCCACCCGCTCCTGGAAGGCGGTGTTGACCCGGTACACGGCATAACCGTGCTGCTCGAACACATCCAGCAGTTCTGCGAAGCAGGCGTTGGCGCGCAGGGTTTCTTCCGGGTTGCTGCGGTCGTACAGCACGTCGATGACGTGGTGCATGTCGCGCCAGCCGACGATGAATTCGCCGACATAGTCCAGGCCGTGCTTGTTGAGGACCTGCTTGGCCAGGGCCTGCTGTTTGTTGCACTCGCTGCCGCGGGCCTGGCTTACCGGGGCGAACCACATCGAGCCTCCGCCGCCGCGCCAGTTGTACAGGCCGAACTCCTGCAGGTTGGGCACCCCGGACATCAGTTGCGAGCGGTACAGGAACGGTTGTGTGTTGCCCGCTTCTTCCTGGGTGACGATGCGTCCCTTGCCCAGGGCCTTGAGGGCCTGGTTGACGATCTTCCAGTTGACGTCCACTTGCTCCTGGGTGCCGTACAGCGCGGCGTAGACGTTCCAGGCACCGAGGTTCTTGTCCTTCTGGATCTGCTTGAGGATGGCCTCGGAGGTGGCCCCCGGCTCGCTGGTGTAGTCGGAGCGGCGGGTGTTGCAGGTGGCCGCTTCCCACAGCACGCCGGCGATCACCACCGAGTTGGGAATCACCTGGGCGATGCGCAGCGGGCGGATGAATTCGACGATCTCGGCAATGTCCGACTCGTTCTCGAACTTGATCTCGAACGGTTTGAACACCGGCGGCTTGGGCATCAGCCAGAAGCCCATCTTGGTGCAGATGCCGTAGTTGGCCTGGGTGAACATGCCATCCAGGGTCGGGCCGTAGCCCCACTTGAACACTTGCCAGGCGTTGTCGCCTTTGACCCCGCCCATGCCGCTGCGATAGACGTCGCCGTTGGCCAGCACCACTTCCATGCCGCACTGCATGAGGAAGTGTTCGCCGTAGGGGGTGTAGCCGACGCCGCGGTCCATGGTGTTGCCCAGGGGACCGGCGATGGCCGAGGGCGCCGAGAAGGACAGCATCAGCGGCAGGTTGTGTTCCTGGATGTAGTCGTAGAGCTGCTGGTAGGTGACCCCGGGCTCCACCAGCGCGGTGCACAATTGCGGGTCGACGTGGAGGATCTTGTTCATTTTCTTCAGGTCGAGAATCACCTGGCCGCGTTGGCCGGGGGCGGCCGAACCGTAGCCGAAGTTGCGCCCGGTGGAGATGGTCCAGACCGGGATCTTGTGTTCGTTGCAGATCTTCACCACCCCCTGCACCTGCTCGACGCTGGTGGCGGTGACCGCGGCCGAAGGCATGTGCTCGGCGGTGTCCACCGCCATCATGATCTTGCTGTAGGGCACCAGTTGGTCGTCCTTGACCAGGACGTTCTCGTCCCCCAGCAATGCTCGGAACTGGGCGATGGCTTTATTGAAGTGGGCCGCATTCACGCCCCGGGGCAGCAGTGGCTTCTGGGTTTGCTCAGTCATGGGATCAGCTCCTTCAAGCCTCGATCGAAAACGAAACGAAATGGCCGCTCAGCGGCGTGGCCCGTGGGCTGGCCAAAGGCGCCTGGCCGAGGCGGCCGCGGGTCAGTTCGGCCAGGCTGTAGCCGAGGATGGCGGCCCATTGTTCGGCGCTGCGCGGATCGCGGGCGCGAGCGCCGGCCTGGAACGCCGGCTGTGCCAGCAGGCGTTGTTCGCTGAGGCTGAAACCGGCGCCACAGGCGTTCAGTTGCAGACCCAGTTGCAAGGCGCAGCCATGGGCGGCGGCGGTGCCCAGCAGTTGGTGGCGCGAGCTCCGGGCATCGCTGTGGTGCTGGCCGAGCCATTGCACCCGGGCCCCGGCGCTACGGGCCTGGTCCAGCACAAGGGCGGCGCTGGCGTCGTCCAGCAGGCCGATCAGGCGTTGTGGCCGGCCGCTGCCCAGGCGTTGCTGCAGCGCCTGGAGCGACGCCAGGTTGCCCTCCCAGCGCTGCACGCTGACCTGGCGCGCTACCGAGCTGGCGTTGATCCCCTGGACGAAAGCCGAGTCGGCGACGGCGGGGCTGACCAGGGCCAGGGTCGGTAGCCGTGGGCCGGTGGACGGGCCCAGCACGCTGTTGGCCAGGCCCAGGCCGGGGCCGGTCACCGCGACGCTGGCCAGGCCGCCCAGGGCCATGCCCTTGAGCAGTGAGCGACGTTCAATGTTCATGGGCGTCTCCTCAAGGTTGGGCGGCCGGGGCCGGGGCGTTGGAGATGTACTCGGCGACCTGCTGCAAGGCGTTGTCGTCGATGAACGATGCCGGGAAGGCCGGCATCGCGCGAAAGCCGTTGCGCACCACCGCGGTGATGTAGGGCGGCGGCAGTTGGCGCCCCTTGATCGGCGGGCCGACCTGCTTTTCGTGGCAGTGGCCGCAGACCTTGGCATAGACGTTTTCACCGTTTTTCCAGACGCCGTCGCCATCGGCGGCGGCCGGACCGGCCAGCACCATCAGGGGCAGGGCCAGGCACAAGGCAAGGGTCCGCTGTGCAGCGGGGCTGTTGAGGAGCGAGGACATGGCGTACTCCGTATTGTTATGGGGTGGCTCGGTTGATAAGCGCCCAGCTCAGAAGGGATAGGGACGTGGTGTGTGTTGCAGGGTGATCCAGTGGTCGGTGGTGAATTCGTCGATTGCCCAGTCGCCGTTGAAACGGCCCAGCCCCGAGTTCTTCTCGCCGCCAAAGGGCGCGTTGGGCTCATCGTTGACCGGCATGTCGTTGACGTGGCTCATCCCCGCATGAAGGCGCTGGGCGAACTGCACGCCACGCTCCGGGTTGGCGCTGAACACCGCGCTGGACAGGCCGTATTCACTGGCATTGGCCAGCTCCAGGGCGTGCTCGGCATCCCGCGCGCTCTGGATGCCCACCAGTGGGCCGAAGATTTCTTCGCGGGCGATTTCCATGTCGGCGCGGACGTCGCCGAACACGTGGGGCGGCAGCACATTGCCCGAAGCCGGGCCACCCACTAGCAAGGTCGCGCCTTCGGCCAGGGCCAGGCGGATCTTGTCCTGCAGACCGGCCAGCTGTTTGCTGTTGATCACCGGGCCGACCACCGTGGCCGCCAGACTCGGGTCGCCGTAGGGCAGGGCCTTGACCCGTTCGACAAAGCGCTGGGTAAAGGCCTGCAAAACCGGCTGCTCGACGATGATGCGGTTGATCGCCATGCAGATCTGCCCCTGATGCAGGAACTTGCCCACCACCGCGGCGTTCACCGCCTGCTCCAGGTCGGCATCGGCCAGGACCACGAACGGGCTGTTGCCCCCCAGCTCCAGGGCCACGTGCTTGAGGTGCTCACCGCCACTGGCGATACGCCCGATGTTGCGACCGACCTGGGTCGAGCCGGTAAAGGAAATGAACGCCGGGACCGGGTGCTCGACAAAGGCATCGCCGATTTCCGCCCCGGCGCCGACCACCACGCTGAGCACCCCGGCGGGCAGCCCGGCTTCCTCGAAGATCCGCGCCAGCAGCAGGCCGCCGGTCACCGGGGTGTCGCTGGCCGGCTTGACCACCACCGCGTTGCCCAGGGCCAGCGCCGGGGCCAGGGAGCGGGCGCTCAGGTGCAGGGGGAAGTTCCACGGGCTGATCACCCCGATCACCCCCAGCGGCTTGCGGTAGACGCGGCTTTCCTTGCCGGGAATGTTGGAGGCGACGATCCGCCCGTGCACCCGGCTGGGCAGGCTGGCGGCCTCGACGATGATGGCGCGGGCCGCGCCCCATTCGATCTGCGCCTTGATCCGCGTGCTGCCGGATTCGCGGATCAGCCAACCGATGATTTCTTCACGGCGTTCATCGAAGATCCGCGCGGCGTTGAGCAATACCTCGCTGCGTTGCGCCGGGCTGCTGGCGGCCCATTGGCCCTGGGTCTGGCGGGCCTTGGCATAGGCCTGATCCAGGTCCTGGCGGTTGGCCAGGCTGATCTGCAGCAGGCATTGCCCGGTGAACGGGTCGTAGACGGGTAGCTCCCGGCCGCTGCTGCCGGCTCGCCAGTCTGCGGCGATGGGTTGCAGTTCCAGGTGTTGATAGGCAGGTCGAGTCGCAGTCATGGGGTTCTCTCTGGTTCGTGGCCATGGCTCGGCTGTCAGCAATCAAGCCGATGGCGCGTGAGGGTAGGGATGGGGGCCCGCTACGGCGGCGTTTCAGCCGAGGCGGGCAAGGTTGCGCAAGGAGCGCTCGTCCAGGGCAGAGGGGTAGGGCAGAGGAGGCGCAAGGCGGGCGGAAGGCATGGCAAGGTCACCTGTTGTGTTGTTATGGATGAGCATCTGCCTGTGCATAACAACTATCGTGCCACGCGCTTTGTTTTGAAAAATATCCTTTAAAAACAATTGGTTATTTGTTTGTTTCGGATTTTTTAGCGAGCCCGCCACGCGGCATCAGGCGCGGACTGCGGAAATTTATGCAGAGAAGTCGCGAGGTTGTCGAAAGCTCGGCACTCTGTGGGCGCTCGTGGAAACTGTGCGGTTATCGGCCAGAACTTGCGCAGCACCGACGGCGACGGGGGATGGCGATTGACCCGGAAAAGCGCCGGGGCATACTGCAAGGCCCCTGAACTGCCTGTTGATTGCCCATGACCCGTTCTCCTTCCAGCCAGCCCGGCCGTCCTGCGGATGAAGATTTCCTCAAGCAGATGCTGGGGCGGCACAAGCGCTTGATCGTCGATCGCGCCAGCCAGTTCGAGGCCAGCGGCCTGCCTTCGGCCGAGCAACTGGCCGAGACCGTGGCCTTTGCGCCCCAGGACGGCAGCATCTGGCTGTGCGGGCAGCGGATGATGCTGATGCAGGGTTCGGCGTTCGGCTCCATCCGGCGCGAATTGATCGAAGCCCTGGGCTTGGACAAAGCCCGTGGCCTTATCACCCGCATCGGCTGGCAGGCCGGCGCCCGGGACGCGGCCCAGGTCAGCGAGCAGTGGCCGGACGGCGACCACGCCAGCCTTTACAGCGCCGGGCCGCGTCTGCACATGCTCGAAGGCATGGTCAATGTCGAGGTGGTGCGCTTCGAGATCGACTCCAGCATCGGGCATTTCTATTCGGAGTTTCTGTGGCACAACTCGCTGGAGGATGACGAGCATATCGCCGCCTATGGCCTGGGCGGCGAGCCGGCATGCTGGATGGAGATCGGCTATGCCAGCGGCTACGCTTCGTCGCTGTTGGGGCGGCTGGTGGTGTTTCGCGAGCTGGAGTGCCGCTCGATGGGCCAGCCGGCCTGCCGGATTGTCGGCAAACCGGCCCAGCAGTGGGACGACATCGATATCGACCTGATGTACCTCGACCCTGGGGATTTTCTCAGCCGCAGTGCCTATGCCACAGGCCAGGAGACTCAGGTCGCCGAGCTGCCGGTACCGTTGGGCGAGGGGCAACGAGTGGGCATCTCGGCGGCGTTCGTGGCCGCCAGCCAGTTGTTGCAGCGGGTGGCGCCGACCCAGGCCACGGTGTTGCTGACCGGGGAGTCGGGGGTAGGCAAGGAGTTGTTCGCGCGCCATCTGCACCAGGCCAGCGCCCGCCGGCACAAGCCTCTGGTGGCGCTGAACTGCGCGACCCTGCCGGAAAACCTGGTGGAGGCCGAACTGTTCGGGGTGGAGCGGGGGGCCTTTACCGGTGCCGATCGTTCGCGGCCCGGACGTTTTGAGCGGGCCCATGGCGGCACCCTGTTCCTCGATGAGATCGCCACCCTCAGCCTCTCGGCCCAGAGCAAGATCCTGCGTGCCTTGCAGGAAGGCGAGATCGAGCGGGTGGGCGGTACTGAGCCGATGCAGGTGGATGTGCGGGTCATTGCCGCGACCAACCTCGACCTGCGGCGCGAGGTGGAAGCCGGACGCTTTCGTGAGGACCTGTTCTATCGGCTGAATGTGTTTCCCATTCACCTGCCACCCCTGCGTGAGCGACGCGAAGACATTCCGCTGTTGATGAGTTACTTCCTGCACCGCTTCAGCCAGCGTCACGGCCGTCAGTTGGCGGGTTTCAGCACGCGGCTGGTGAATGCGCTGCTGACCTACCGCTTCCCGGGCAATATCCGCGAGTTGCAGAACCTGATCGAGCGTGGCGTGATCGCCGCCAGCGACGGTGAAGTCATGGACGTGGTGCATCTGAGCGAGGCGGGGACGTCGCTGGCGGGCGCCGCCATCGGCCTCAACGCCGACGGCCGCCTGTCGCCAGCGGCGCTACGGGAGGCGGCCCAGCCCGAGGCCCCGGCCCGGGCAGATGAAGCCCCGGTCGACGAGCCGGAACTGGCCAGCCTGCACGCGTTTCTCACCGGGCGGGCGCCGGCCCTGGGCACTTCGCTGGAAGAGATCGAACGGCGCCTGGTGCGTCTGGCCCTGGAGCGCTCCGGGGGCAATATCACCGCGGCGGCGCAGATGCTCGGCATGAGCCGGGCCCAGGTCAGCTATCGCCTCAAGGGCCGTTGAGCGGGCCCTCTCCTGCGCTTGGGCACGAGTGGGCCCGCCCCTCGGCGGTTCAGAGTGCGCTGGTGAATTTCAGCCAGTAGGTCTGGCCTTCAGCGCGATTGCGCACCGCCGATTCATCCTGCCATTTGGCGCTCAGCGACCAGCCCTGTTTGCTGCTGAACTGCACTGCCGGACCGATGGAGAACGAGCGGCCGCGATGGCCGTCGCTGGCCTGCACCTGGGCCGCGGCGGCGCAATCGGTGACGTTGCACTTGTCGTCGCTGATCTGCTGATAGGCGTGCCCGCCGACGCCGATCACCCAGCCATTGCCCACGCCCCAGCCGAGGCTGTAGTCGGCGTGTAGCTCGCGCCCGGACTGATAGTGGGTGGCGCGGTTTTCGAAGTTGTAGTCGTGCATCAGGCGCACGTCGGCGTTGAACCCCTGCGGGTCGGTGTAGGTCATGGCATACACCGCCTGCACGGTGTAGTAGTGGTTACCCAGGTTGATCAGGTCGTTCTTGTCGTATTCGCCGCCGCTGGGCAGGACGAAATCGATCCCGAGGGCACTGTGGAATTTGTCGCTGTGATGAAAGCCCAGTACCGGGCCGAGGTGGGCGTCGCCGATGCCGCGCTTGTGATCGTGGGGGCCGTTCTGGATGTTCAGGCGCATGTCGTTCAGCGGCAGCAGGGCGTGGAAACCGAGTTGCGCCCCCAGCACCTGTTGCTCGGTGACCCAGACAAAGCGTGGCACCACGCTGGTGACCCGCAAATCGATGCGGGCGCTACGGCGGCCGGCATCGTCCCGCAGGCTGTCGGCCAGGTAGTTGCCGACGAAGACCTGGGCGTAGGTGCCGGGCGGCGGCAGGATGCCCATGCCGTAGAGTTCGATGCCCATGGGCCAGGAGGAAACGCCGCCCTCGCTGGCCTGGAGCCAGGGGGCGTGGGCGGTCAGCAGCAGGCTTGAAGTGAGTGCAAGGGCGCGCAGGCGCGAGGAGGTCGGGTGCATGAGAAGGTCTGCCTTATTGTTATGGGGGGCGCTGGCAGGAGGTGGCTCCTGGCGCGCCGGCTGAGCTTCTCAACTAGCGTGCCAAACCTTTTATTCGAAAATTTTCTTTTTGAATCAATAAGATGGATATGTGACGTGGCCCGCAAGACCGCCGCTCCGGCCAGCGCGTGGCGAGATTTGTTAAGAGAAATCGGCTACCTGCACAAAACTCGTGGCGCCTCAGGGGCTGTTGGCGTCTTGCCCGGCACTCTGGCGGAAGGCATTGGGCGACTGGCCGCTGAGGCGCTTGAAGAAGCGTGAGAAGTAGGTGGGGTCGCTGAACCCCAGGTTGTCCGACAGCTGGCTGATGCTGATGTTGGTGTAGATCAGGCCGCGCTTGGCTTCCAGCATCAGGCGCTGGTGCAGGATCTGCAGTGCGCTCTGCCCGGCCAGCTCCCGGCACAGGGTGTTGAGGTGCACGCTGGACAGGCCGATGCGGTGGGCCAGGGATTCCACCGTGGGGTGTTGCTGATAGTGGCGCTCCACCAGCTTGATGAAGTGCCCCAACAGTTGCTGATTGCGCTCGCCGCGATTGCTCGGCGGGGTGTTCTGCTGGCCGCGGCGACTGATCCACACCACCAGCACGTTGACCAGCGAGTGCAGCAACAAATCGCGAGCGGCGGCGCTGCCTTCGTATTCGTCCATCAGCGCCTTGAACAGGGTGTTGAGGCTGTGGCGGTCGCGGCCCACGGGGTAGCAGCCGGCGCTGGCCAGCACCGCCAGCGGCGCACCCAGTTGCGCTTCCAGCTGGGCTACCAGGGGCGCGCCCAGGGTCAGCACGTAACCCTGAATGTTTTCCGAGAACTGAAAGCCGTGGACCATCAGCGGCGGCACCACCTGGATCGTCGCCTCGCGCACGTCCTGGCGCCGTCCCTCGACCTCCACCAGGGCCTGGCCGCGTTGCACGTAGAGCAGTTGGTAGAGGTCGGCATGACGGTGTGGCTTGATCTCCCAGTGGTGCAGGCTGCTGCGCTTGGGGATGGATTCGCAGTGCAGCAGGTCCGGAGTCGGCCAGGCCTGGTTTTCCCCATAGAGCTTGAATACCGGGATGCTGGAGCGGCTGGCTTTCATCGGACGCGACCTTGGCAAGGGCTTGGCTGGAATGCTCGATAATCGAACGTTGTTTTCAAAAGTGCATTTTTAGCGTGGCTTATCACCATTTTTCCGCGTTTCTGTCGGCAAAAATGCAGGGGTACAACAATAACCATAAATTCCAGTCTGCGCCTGTCGGCCCACTGGAATGCCCTAATGAGACGACAATAATGAAAACTCAGGTTGCGATTATCGGTGCCGGACCTTCCGGCCTGCTGCTGGGCCAACTGCTGCACAAGGCCGGCATCGACACAGTGATTGTCGAGCGCCAGACCCCGGAATACGTACTCGGCCGCATCCGCGCCGGGGTGCTGGAACAGGGCACGGTGGACATGTTGCGCGAGGCTGGAGTGGCGCAGCGCATGGACGCCGAAGGCCTGGTCCACGAAGGGGTGGAACTGTTGATGGGCGGCAAGCGCGTGCGCATCGACCTCAAGGCCCTGACCGGGGGCAAGACGGTGATGGTCTACGGCCAGACCGAAGTCACCCGTGACCTGATGCAAGCCCGCGCGGCCTGCGGGGCACCGATCATCTACTCGGCGGACCAGGTGCAGCCCCACGACATGAAGGGCGCACGGCCCTACATCACCTATGAAAAGGACGGCCAGCAGCACCGCATCGATTGCGACTACATCGCCGGTTGCGACGGTTTTCATGGCGTGGCGCGCAAGAGCATTCCCGAGGCGGTGCTGACCCACTACGAGCGCGAGTACCCCTTCGGCTGGCTGGGGCTGTTGTCCGATACCCCGCCGGTCAACCACGAGCTGATCTATGGCCAGCATGAGCGCGGCTTTGTGCTGTGCAGCCAGCGCTCCCTGACTCGCAGCCGCTACTACCTGCAAGTGCCGCTGAGCGACCAGGTCGAGGACTGGCCCGACGAGCGCTTCTGGAACGAGCTCAAGGCCCGTCTGCCGGCGCAGGTGGCGGCGGATCTGGTCACCGGGCCGGCGCTGGAGAAAAGCATCGCGCCGCTGCGCAGCTATGTGGTCGAGCCCATGCAGTACGGCAAGCTGTTCCTGGTGGGGGACGCTGCGCACATTGTGCCGCCCACCGGGGCCAAGGGCCTGAATCTTGCGGCTTCAGACGTATGTTACCTGTACCGGATCCTGGTCAAGGTGTACCGCGAGGGGCGCAGCGATCTGTTGGAAAAATACTCCGAGCTAGCCTTGCGCCGGGTGTGGAAGGGCGAGCGTTTCAGCTGGTTCATGACCAACCTGCTGCACGATTTCGGCGAGCACCAGGACGCCTGGGAGCACAAGATGCAGCAGGCCGACCGCGAGTATTTCCTCAACTCCCACGCGGGACTGGTGAACATTGCCGAGAACTATGTGGGCCTGCCTTACGAAGACATCTGCTGAGCCTTCGGCATTGGAAGCATTGGCCCTGGAACCGCTCGCGAACGGGGGTGGTTACGGGGCCGTGTTTGCACATGGCATGGGCCGAAAGGTGCCTTTCGAGAAATATTCCTATTTATAAATGATATTTATTAGCATTACACTTCGATCCCCTCTCCCTTGATGCACCACCAAGGTGCATTGAATCGACAAGGATCGTTTGTCATGAAAGTCAGCTCCTGCCTGTTCCATTCGCTTCTGCTCAGCGCCGGTGTCGGCCTGCTGCCACCGCTGGCGCAGGCCGGCGCGACGCCAGAAGAGACCAAGCCGGCGCCGTTGGAACTGGACACCGCGTTTGTCACCGCTACCGGCGGCGCCACGGACCTCAAGGATGCCCCAGCCAGCGTTAGCGTCATCACCCGTGAGGAAATCGAGCGCCAGCCGGTCTACGACCTCAACACCCTGTTGCGTCGGGTGCCGGGGGTGACCGGTGGTTTCGGCCCGGTGGGCGAGCAGTCGAAGATCAAGCTGCGGGGCCTGGACGACAAGTACACGCTGATTCTGGTGGACGGCAAGCGCGTCGGTAGCTCCGCGGACCTGAGTTATCGTCGTGACCTGGCGCGTCAGGACTTGAACTGGATCTCGCCGAACATGATCGAGCGCATCGAGATCGTCCGTGGACCGATGTCGTCGCTCTACGGCTCGGACGCCATGGGCGGGGTGATCAACATTATCACCCGCAAGGTCTCACGGACCTGGACCGGTTCGGCCAGCACCCACATCACCGTGCCCAAGGACTCCGATCGCGGCCAGACCACCCAGTACAGTGCGAATGCCTCGGGGCCGTTGACCGAGTCCCTGGGATTGCGCCTGGGGGCCAACGTCACGCGTCGGGCGGCGGATGAAGTCGAGGCGCGGCGCGATGCCCAAGGCGATTTCATGTACGACGACGGTGCAGGCGGTTCCAAGAATCAGAGCGTAAATGCGCTGCTGGACTGGCAGATCAACGAAGAACAGAGCTTGTCCTTCGAGGCGGTACATGGCGTTGAGCGTTCCTGGGCATCAAAGAAAACCTTTGGTGATTGGGGCGATACCATTGGTGATGCCTTTGGCCCCAGCCGACTGACTCGCGATAGCTACATCCTGTCCCACACCGGTGACTGGAGCTTTGGTACCACGAAGCTCGATGCCTACCTGAACAAGTACCGCAACGACCTTGATACAGGCAAAGCCAACTCCGAAGAGAAGATCGTCGAGGGCAGTCTCAATCTGCCCTTCGAACTGCTGGTGGATCAGCGCCTGACGCTGGGTGGGCAATGGAAGCGCGAGGAGCTGACCAACACCAGTACCCTCGGCACCGTACCGGTGGATTACCAAGGTACGCCGGTTAGCGGCTCGACCTTGAAGGGCGATTACTCGGCGGCCTTTATCGAGGATGAACTGTTCCTGCTGGACAACCTGTCCCTGACCCTGGGCAACCGTTTCGACCACAGCGACAAGTACGGCAACCACAACAGTCCACGGGCTTATGTGGTCTATCACCCGCACCCGGACTGGACCGTGCGTGGGGGTGTTTCCAAGGGCTTTCGTGCGCCGAGCCTGAAGGAAGGCAGTGCGGGGGCGGCGACCGAGTCCGGAGGCCGTGGTTGTGGTTCGTTGCGTCCGTTGGGTTATGTCACCGGCAGTTGCTGGATGGCCGGCAATCCGAACCTGATGCCGGAAACCAGCACCAACAAGGAAATCGGCCTGTCCTTCGATCATGACGGCTGGGAAGCGGGCCTGACCTACTTCCACACCGACTTCACCGACAAGATCGAATACGGCCCGCTGGGCCAGTACCAGGGCCGCTGGTGGACCATGCTGGAAAACGTCGACAAGGCCCGCACCCGTGGTTGGGAAGGCACCGCCCGGGTGCCGCTGGGTGATTCGCTGACGTGGCGCACCAACGCCACCTACATGCTGGAAAGCCGGAACCTGAGCACGGGTGAAGATCTGATCAGCTCACCCAAACTGTCGGCATTCAGCGCGTTGGACTGGCAGATCAATGACCGTTTGAGCACCGAACTGTCGGCGCAGCACGTCGGCAAGCAGCGGGGCCTGGGCAATGATTTCGTGCAGTCCTACACCACCTATGACCTGACGGCGAACCTGGCGTTGACCAAATGGCTGACGTTGAACGGTGGGGTACAGAACCTGATGGACAAGGACCTGCGGGACGGATCGACCAACTTCTATGTGCCCGGACGGGCATTCTTCGCGGGGGCGACCACCTATTTCTAGGGGCGCTGGATAGAGCGGGGGAGGTCAGCCCCATTGCGCGGCAATGGGGCTGAAGGGGTTACACGTTGAAGCGGAAGTGCATCACGTCGCCGTCCTTGACGATGTATTCCTTGCCTTCCAGGCGCCATTTACCGGCTTCCTTGGCACCGGCTTCACCCTTGAACTGAATGAAGTCGTTGTAGGCGATGACCTCGGCACGGATGAAGCCTTTTTCGAAGTCGGTGTGGATCACTGCGGCCGCTTGAGGCGCGGTGGCGCCGACACGCACGGTCCAGGCGCGAACCTCCTTCACACCCGCAGTGAAGTAGGTTTGCAGGTTGAGCATTTCGTAGCCGGCGCGGATCACCCGGTTCAGGCCAGGTTCTTCCAGGCCCAGGGCCTCGAGGAACATGTCCTTTTCTTCGCCGTCTTCGAGCTCGGCGATTTCCGCTTCGATCTTGTTGCACACCGGCACCACGATCGCGCCTTCTTCTTCGGCGATGGCCTTGACCACGTCCAGCAGCGGGTTGTTCTCGAAGCCGTCTTCGGCAACGTTGGCGATGTACATCACCGGCTTGGTGGTCAGCAGGTGGAAGCCGCGGATGATCAGCTTCTCATCGCTGCTCATGTCCTTCATCAGGCTACGGGCCGGCTTGCCTTCGGTGAAGTGGGCGATCAACTGCTCCAGCAGGGCTTTCTGGGCCACGGCATCCTTGTCACCGCCCTTGGCGTTGCGGGCGACTTTCTGCAGCTGTTTTTCGCAGCTGTCGAGGTCGGCAAAGATCAGTTCCAGATCGATGATTTCGATGTCGCGCTTGGGGTCGACGCTGTTGGACACGTGGATCACGTTGTCGTCTTCGAAGCAGCGGACCACGTGGGCAATGGCATCGGTTTCGCGGATGTTGGCCAGGAACTTGTTACCCAGGCCTTCACCTTTCGAGGCACCGGCCACCAGGCCGGCGATGTCGACGAACTCCATGGTGGTCGGCAGCACGCGCTCCGGCACGACGATCGCCGCCAGGGCGTCCAGGCGCGGGTCGGGCATCGGCACGATACCGCTGTTGGGCTCGATGGTGCAGAAGGGGAAGTTCTCGGCCGCGATCCCGGACTTGGTCAGGGCGTTGAACAGGGTGGACTTGCCGACGTTAGGCAGGCCGACGATGCCGCAATTGAATCCCATGGTGTATTCCCCGAGGAGTAGAGTCAGGCCTTCTGGCTGTGCAGGTTTTTCATCGCGCGGTTCCATTCACCGGCGAAGATATCCGGCAGCACGCCGAGGGCAAAATCGATGCTGGCATCGAGTTTTTCCTGTTCGGCGCGTGGCGCACGACCCAGGACAAAGTTTGAAACCATACTGGCAACACCTGGGTGGCCGATGCCGAGCCGCAGGCGGTGAAAGGTATTCTGATTGCCGAGCTGCGCGATGATGTCCCGCAGTCCGTTGTGCCCGCCATGCCCGCCGCCGGTCTTGAGCTTGGCGACGCCGGGAGGCAAGTCGAGTTCGTCGTGGGCCACCAGGATTTCTTCCGGCTTGATGCGGAAGAAGCCGGCAAGCGCCGCCACGGCCTGGCCGCTGCGGTTCATGTAGGTGGTGGGAATCAACAGACGAATGTCCTGACCCTGGTGACTGAAGCGCCCGGTCAGGCCGAAATATTTGCGATCGGCGACAAGGTTGACACCTTGTTTCTCGGCGATGCGCTCAACAAAAAGGGCCCCTGCGTTATGCCGGGTCTGTTCGTATTCGGCGCCTGGATTACCCAGGCCAACGATCAGTTTGATGGCAGTCACGATAGGGGCCCTTCTTTGGAGTGGTGGATAACATCGCCGCAACCGGTGCTACGGCGAAAGGGGACGACAAAAGCTTGGTTGCCTTGCGGCAAACTTCGCGTTCTCGCCCGCTTTCTCGCTACGTTCCAGTCCGCGATGTGTTCCGCTCAACTCCGGCGTCAGAGTGAATTACTCTGCTGCGCCTTCTTCTTTCTCAGAAGCAACACGTGGTGCGTAGACGTTGGCTACTGCCAGGTCGTTGCCGTGTGCCAGAGCAACAAACTCAACGCCTTTAGGAGCGGTGAGGTTGGACAGGTGGATCACGGTGCCGATGTCGGTCTCGGTCATGTCGACTTCGATGAACTCAGGCAGGTCTTTTGGCAGGCAGGAAACTTCGATCTCGGTGGTAGCGCGGAAGATCTCGCCGCCTTTCTTGATCGGTGCAGCTTCGTTGATCAGGTGCACTGGAACCATGGCGGTCAGTTTCTGACCAGCAACTACGCGAACGAAGTCAGCGTGCAGCACGTGGCCTTTGGCCGGGTGACGTTGCAGGGCCTTGATCACGACGTTCTGCTTGGTGCCACCCACGTTCAGTTCGATGATGTGGCTGTAGGCAGCTTCGTTTTCCAGCAGCTTGGCCACTTCTTTGGCCAGCATGCTGATGGATTCAGGGGCTTTGTCGCCACCGTAGACTACAGCTGGAACCAGGCTTGCGAGACGACGCAGGCGGCGGCTCGCACCTTTCCCCAGGTCGGAACGCAGTTCAGCATTCAGAGTAAAATCGTTCATGTTGTATCTCCAAAATAACCACACTCGCCCCAGCGTTTGCGACCAGCGCTAAAGGCGATATGGGCAAAAAAGCCCCGTCCCAACAGAGGTTGGGACGGGGCGCTTTTCGTCATCGGGATGTTTTGCCAGGGACTAGCCCTTAGCGGAACATCGCGCTGATCGATTCTTCATTGCTGATGCGGCGGACCGCCTCGGCAACTACCGGTGCGATATCCAGTTGGCGGATACGCGCACAGGCTTGTGCTGCAGCGGACAGCGGGATGGTGTTGGTCACCACCAGCTCGTCCAGCATGGAATTTTCAATGTTCTCGATGGCCCGACCCGACAGCACAGGGTGTGTGCAGTAGGCAAAGACCTTGGCTGCGCCATGCTCTTTCAGGGCCTTGGCCGCGTGGCACAGAGTGCCGGCGGTATCGACCATGTCATCGACCAGAATGCAGGTGCGTCCTTCGACGTCGCCGATGATATGCATCACTTCGGAGTGATTGGCTTTCTCACGACGCTTGTCGATGATCCCGAGATCCACGCCCAGGGACTTGGCCACGGCACGTGCACGCACGACGCCGCCAATGTCCGGGGACACGATCATCAGGTTTTCGAAACGCTGGTCTTCGATGTCATCCACCAGAACCGGGGAGCCGTAGATGTTATCTACCGGGATATCGAAGAAACCCTGAATCTGGTCAGCATGCAGATCAACCGTGAGGACACGGTCGATGCCGACTACGGTGAGCATGTCAGCCACGACTTTCGCGCTGATAGCCACACGTGCGGAACGCGGACGGCGATCCTGACGGGCATAACCAAAATAAGGAATAACAGCAGTGATACGAGTCGCTGAGGAGCGGCGGAAGGCATCAGCCATCACGACGAGTTCCATCAGGTTGTCGTTGGTCGGAGCGCAAGTCGGCTGAATAATGAAGACGTCTTTACCGCGGACATTTTCATTGATCTCGGCAGTAATTTCGCCGTCGGAGAATTTTCCAACAGAGATGTCACCGAGAGGGATATGCAGCTGACGTACTACACGCCGAGCCAGATCGGGGTTAGCGTTCCCCGTAAAGACCATCATCTTGGACACGCGCAGTACCTGAAGGCTGAGGGTATACCTGGATGAGTATAAGGAAAATGGCAGGGGCGGCTGGATTCGAACCAACGCATGGCAGGATCAAAACCTGCTGCCTTACCGCTTGGCGACGCCCCTGTATCTGTTGCTTCGAGTACCTGATACTCGATTCCTTTAGAGCAGACCTTGCAGCTTGCGATGCAACATCGAAACGTTGCTTCCTTTTGCCACAAACCCTGTAAGGGTCTCTGTAAGAAGGGCCGAGACTTTATCAGCTTCAGCTTTGCTTGGGAAGCCCCCAAACACACAACTTCCAGTTCCAGTCAGTTTTGCTTCGGTAAATTTACCTAGCAAATTCAATGCGTTACGTACTTCTGGATAACGCCTTGCGACTACCGGAAGGCAGTCATTTCTGCTGTTTCCCTTGGGAACGGGGCGCACTTTAATGGGCGGAGTGTCACGTGTCAACAGCGGATCGGAAAAAATTTCTGCTGTACTTACAGACACTTGCGGAACCAGCACCAGGTACCAGGGTTCTTCGGGGTATTCGGGGGTGAGTTTTTCACCCACGCCCTCAGCGAACGCAGCGTGCCCGCGTACGAAAACTGGAACGTCAGCCCCCAGGGTCAGCCCCAATGCAGCCAGTCGATCTTCATCCCAGCCCAGTTGCCAGAGATGATTGAGGCCCAGCAGGGTAGTGGCGGCATTGGAACTGCCGCCGCCGATGCCGCCGCCCATGGGCAGGATCTTGTCGATCCAGATATCGATGCCCTGGGTGCAGTCGGACTGTTCCTGGAGTTTTTTCGCCGCCTTGACGATCAGATTGCTGTCGTGAGGCACGCCGTCGAACTCGGTGTGCAGGCAAATCTCTGCGTCATCGCGGAGAGCGAAGGTGATTTCATCGCCATAGTCGAGAAATTGAAACAGCGTCTGCAACTCGTGGTAGCCGTCTTCACGGCGACCCAGAATGTGCAGCATCAGATTAAGTTTGGCTGGGGAGGGCAGGGTCAGCTTTTCCATGGACATGTCATTGCCCCAGCTTGCGTGGCAGCCATTCCTTGATCACCAGGGTGACGTCAAGGTTGCTGCCATGCAGTTTGATGCGCTCGGGCAGCCAGTAGCCGTTCTGTTCGGAGTAATTGCTGTATTCCACTTGCCAGCCATCCTGTTCCAGGCTCGCCAGGTGGCTGTCGCCATCCAGGGTCAGGCGGCTTTTGCTGTCTGGGGCAGGCAGACCGCGAACCCACCAGGCCAGGTGGGAGACCGGCAGTTTCCAGCCCATTTGCTCTTCAAGCAGAGTTTCCGGGCTGGCCGCTTCGTAACGACCCTGATTGGCCACTTCCAGGCTGACCTGGCCGGGGCGGCCGGTCAGGCGTGCAGCACCACGACCCAGCGGACCGGACAGGCGAATGTCGTAATAGTCCTGGCGTTGCAGCCAGAACAGCGTGCCGCTGCCGGAATCCTTGGGCGCGCGAATACCGATTTTGCCGTTGATCTGCCAGCCATCGAGGCCGGTCAACTGGTCCTTGTGCTGACGCCATTGGGCAGGGTTGCCCTGGCCCTGGACTGACTCGCGGGCGCCAAAACCGGCACAGCCGGCAAGCAGGGCGATAAGGCTGAAAACAATTACGTGGCGCAAAAACATAGTCTTAAAGAGTCTCTGATCCGGTCAGGCGTTTGATGGTGTCGCGCAATACGGGGCTATCGGGCTGATCCTTGATGAACTTGCTCCAGATCTGTTTGGCCTCGCGCTGCTTGCCGTTGTTCCACAGCACTTCGCCCAGATGCGCCGCAACTTCCTGGTCGGGGAAGCGCTCAAGGGCCTGGCGCAGCAGGCGCTCGGCCTCGTCGAGGTTGCCCAGGCGGAAGTTTACCCAGCCCAGGCTGTCCAGCACCGCCGGGTCTTCCGGGGTCAGTTGGTGGGCTTGCTCGATCAGTGCCTTGGCTTCGGTGTAGCGGGTCGTGCGGTCCGACAAGGTGTAGCCCAGGGCATTCAAGGCCATGGCGTTATCCGGCTCGCGCTGGATGATCAGGCGCAGGTCTTTTTCCAGCTGTGCCAGGTCATTGCGTTTTTCCGCCTGCATGGCACGGGTATAGAGCAGGTTCACGTCATCGGGATACTGTTGCAGCGCCTGCTGAATAACGTTCCAGGCGCGATCGCCCTGATTGTTCGCCGACAGGGTTTCGACTTCGACCAGATACAGCTGGATGGCGTAGTCGGGCTGGGCATCGCGGGCTGCCACCAGGCGCTTTTGCGCCTCGTCGGTACGGCCGTTGTTCATCAGGATATCGGCCTGACGCAGTTGCGCTGGCAGGTAATCGTTACCCGGTCCGACTTGGGCGTATTCGATCAGGGCCCCTTGCGGATCATTGAGTTCTTCGGCGATTCGTCCCAGGTTCAGGTGTGCGGAGTCTTCGTGGCTTTCCCGGGCGATCAGGTCTTCCAGGTAACCCTTGGCCTCTTCCCAGGCCTTGGCCTCCAGGCACACCAGCGCCAGTGAATAGCGCAGTTCATCGTCTTCCGGGTACTGCTGGACCAGGCTGGAGAACTGGGTCTTGGCGTCCTCCATGCGGTCCTGTTCCACCAGCATGCGGGCGTAGGTCAGGCGCAGACGCTTGTCGTCCGGGTATTTGCGGATGCTTTTTTCCAGCAGCGGCAGGGCTTCCTTGCCGCGGTTCAGGCTCTGCAGCAGACGGGCGCGCAACAGCAGCGGCGCCACCTCGCCGTCTTCCGGCGGATTCTGCTCCAGCAAGCTCAGGGCATCCTTGGCGTCGCCATCCTGCTGCATCAACAGGGCCTTGCCGAAGATCAGTTGACTGTTGTGCGGGTGCTTTTGCAGCAGGCGATCGAAGCTTTTCATCAGGCCATTGCGGGTGTCCTGGTCGGTATCGGCAGCCGACAGCGCAAGAAAGTCGAAATGGGTGTCGCCCTTGCCCTGCAGAACTTTCTCCATATAGAGCATGGAGTCGTCATAACGACCGGCGCGGGCCAGCTGGATAGCGGCAGCCCGTTGTGCTTCCAGATCGTCTGGAGCGTTCTTGGCCCAGATCAGCGAAGTGTCCAGGGCTGCCTGGTCGGCTCCCAGGTACTCGGCAATGCGAAAGGCGCGCTCGGAGATGCCCGGATCCTGGGTGTTGATGGCCTGGGTCACGTAGTTGTCCAGGGCAATGTCGAAACGATTGCGCTGGCCCGCCAGTTCAGCGCTCAGCAGACTGAAGATGGTGTCTTCGCTGAACGATGAATAGACCTTGGGCTTTTCAGGGGCTGGGGTGCTGTCTTCCACCGGCGACGTAGCGTCCGATGAAACGGGGGCCAGTGACTGGCAACCACTGAGGAAGACAAAGGCGAGGAGCAACGCGGAAGATCTATTCATATAGGAAGAGGGCGACTAACCTGCGGTCGGATCATCATGACACAAGCCTTCGGTCAAACATAACCGAGACTCAACGGGATGCCAGAACAGAGGCAGTCTATTAGTTTCTGCGCGAAAACTGCCTGCGCTTCGATCATGCTGCGTTGAAAACAGGCTCGGAATGCTCATTTAGGCCCCTAAACTCCGCTTCCTCGCCTGTTTTCGCCTTGCCTGATCTTCGCTCGGCGAGTTTTGGCACAAAACTAGGACAATAGTCGGCGGTAGTTGTTCTGCGTCGGTCGAAGTAGGACAATTGCCGGCTTCTCGACATCATCAGCGACCTTGAATGGCCTTCCTTGCACTCGGTATTAACCACAAGACTGCTTCTGTAGACGTCCGCGAGCGCGTGGCCTTTACCCCTGAGCAGTTGGTTGAGGCCTTGCAGCAGCTCTGCCGACTCACCGACAGCCGCGAAGCTGCGATCCTCTCCACCTGCAATCGCAGTGAGCTCTATGTAGAACAGGATCATCTTTCTGCGGATGTGGTGCTGCGCTGGCTGGCGGAATATCACCACCTGAGCCTAGACGAGCTTCGTGCCAGTGCCTATGTGCATGAAGATGATGCGGCAGTTCGTCACATGATGCGGGTGGCGTCGGGGCTGGATTCGCTGGTGCTGGGCGAGCCGCAGATTCTCGGGCAGATGAAGTCCGCCTACGCCGTGGCCCGTGAGGCCGGCACTGTCGGCCCGCTGCTGGGTCGGCTGTTCCAGGCTACCTTCAGCGCCGCCAAGCAAGTACGCACCGATACCGCCATTGGCGAGAACCCGGTGTCCGTGGCCTTTGCTGCGGTGAGCCTGGCGAAACAGATTTTCAGCGATCTGCAGCGCAGTCAGGCGTTGCTGATCGGTGCCGGCGAGACCATTACCCTGGTGGCCCGCCATCTGCACGACCTTGGGGTCAAGCGCATCGTCGTGGCCAACCGCACCCTGGAGCGGGCCAGCCTCCTGGCCGAGCAGTTCGGCGCCCACGCCGTGCTGTTGTCGGATATTCCCCAGGAGCTGGTGCACAGCGATATCGTTATCAGTTCCACCGCCAGCCAGTTGCCGATCCTTGGCAAGGGGGCGGTGGAAAGCGCGCTGAAGCTGCGCAAGCACAAGCCGATTTTCATGGTGGATATCGCCGTTCCCCGGGATATCGAACCTGAAGTCGGCGAATTGGACGACGTTTACCTCTACACCGTCGATGACCTGCACGAAGTGGTCGCGGAAAACCTCAAGAGCCGTCAGGGCGCGGCCCAGGCAGCCGAGGAGCTGGTGAACATCGGCGCCGAGGATTTCATGGTGCGCCTGCGTGAGTTGGCGGCGGTGGACGTGCTCAAGGCCTATCGTCAGCAGAGCGAGCGCCTGCGTGATGAAGAACTGCAGAAGGCTCTGCGCCTGCTGAGCAATGGCTCCAGCGCCGAGGATGTACTGGCCCAACTGGCCCGTGGCCTGACCAACAAACTGCTGCACGCGCCGAGCGTACAGCTGAAAAAGCTGTCCGCCGAAGGCCGCCTCGATGCGTTGGCCATGGCTCAAGAACTCTTTGCCCTCGGTGAGGGCTCATCGGATAAAACCCCGTAATGAAAGCGTCACTGCTCAGTAAGCTGGACATTCTCCAGGATCGTTTCGAGGAACTGACCGCCTTGCTCGGCGATGCTGAGGTCATTTCCGATCAGGCCAAGTTCCGCGCCTATTCCAAGGAATACGCGGAGGTCGAGCCGATCGTCGCCTCCTACAAACAGGTGCTCAAGGTCCAGGCCGATCTCGAAGGTGCCCAGGCGCTGCTCAAGGACAATGACCCGGACCTGCGGGAAATGGCCGCCGAGGAAGTGCGCGAGGCCAAGGAGCAATTGGCCGAGCTGGAAAGCGCCTTGCAACGCATGTTGCTGCCCAAGGACCCCAACGACGGGCGCAACGTGTTCCTGGAAATCCGCGCCGGCACCGGCGGTGACGAAGCGGCGATCTTTTCCGGCGACCTGTTCCGCATGTATTCGCGCTACGCCGAGCGGCGTGGTTGGCGGCTGGAGATCCTCTCGGAAAACGAGGGTGAGCACGGCGGCTATAAAGAAGTCATTGCCCGGGTCGAAGGCGAGAACGTCTACGGCAAGCTCAAGTTCGAGTCCGGCGCGCACCGTGTGCAGCGGGTACCGGCCACCGAATCACAGGGTCGCATCCACACCTCTGCGTGCACCGTGGCGGTGCTGCCCGAGCCGGACGAACAGGAAGCCATCGAGATCAACCCGGCGGACCTGCGCATCGATACCTACCGCTCTTCGGGCGCCGGCGGCCAGCATGTGAACAAGACCGACTCGGCGATCCGCATCACCCACATTCCCTCGGGCATCGTGGTGGAGTGCCAGGAAGAGCGTTCCCAGCACAAGAACCGGGCCCGGGCCATGTCCTGGCTGTCGGCCAAGCTCAACGACCAGCAGACCAGCGCCGCGGCCAATGCCATCGCCAGCGAGCGCAAGCTGCTGGTGGGCTCGGGGGATCGCTCCGAGCGCATCCGCACCTACAACTTCCCCCAGGGCCGGGTCACCGATCACCGGATCAACCTGACCCTGTATTCCCTGGACGAAATCCTCGCCGGAGGCGTCGAGGCCGTGATTGAACCGCTGCTGGCTGAGTATCAGGCCGATCAACTTGCGGCATTGGGTGAGTAAATGACCATCATCGCCAGCCTGCTGCGCGCAGCTCAATTACCCGATTCGCCGACGCCGCGCCTGGATGCCGAACTGCTCCTGGCAGCGGCCCTGGGCAAGCCGCGGAGTTTTCTCCATACCTGGCCAGAGCGCATCGTGCCCAGCGAGGCGGTGTTGCTGTTCACTGAATACCTGCAACGGCGCCGTTCCGGCGAGCCGGTGGCCTACATCCTCGGGCAACAGGGCTTCTGGAAGCTGGATCTGGAAGTGGCACCGCACACCCTGATTCCGCGCCCCGACACGGAGCTGCTGGTGGAGGCGGCGTTGGAACTGTTGCCAGCGACCCCGGCCAAGGTCCTCGACCTAGGCACCGGTAGCGGCGCGATCGCCCTGGCCCTGGCCAGCGAGCGTCCGGCCTGGAAGGTCACTGCCGTGGATCGGGTGCTGGAAGCCGTGGCCCTGGCCGAGCGCAACCGCCAGCGCCTGCAACTGGACAACGTCACCGTGCTCAGCAGCCACTGGTTCAGCGCGGTCGAGTCCCAGCGCTTCCACTTGATCGTCAGTAATCCCCCCTACATCGCCGAGGCCGATCCTCATCTGGCGGCCGGCGATGTGCGTTTCGAACCCGAAAGCGCCCTGGTGGCGGGCAAGGACGGTCTGGACGACCTGCGCCTGATCGTCGACCAGGCCCCGCAGCACCTGGAAGCCGGTGGCTGGCTGATGCTCGAGCATGGCTACGATCAGGCTGGCGCGGTGCGCGAATTGTTGACAGCCCGGGGGTTCATCGAAGTCCACAGCCGCATCGACCTGGGTGGTCATGAACGCATCAGCCTCGGGTGCCTGCCGTGCTGACCGATCAGGAGCTGTTGCGCTATAGCCGGCAGATTCTGTTGCAGCACGTCGACATCGATGGCCAGTTGCGCCTCAAGCAGAGCCGGGTACTGATTGTCGGCCTCGGTGGCCTTGGTGCCCCGGCGGCGCTGTACCTGGCGGCGGCCGGGGTCGGCGAGCTGCACCTGGCCGACTTCGACAGCGTGGACCTGACCAACCTGCAGCGCCAGATCATCCACGACAGCCAGAGTGTCGGGGTCAGCAAGGTGGATTCGGCCATCGGCCGGCTGTCCGCCCTCAACCCGGAAATCCGCCTGGTGCCCCATCGCCAGGCGCTGGACGTCGACAGCCTGGCCGCCGCCGTGGCCGCGGTGGACCTGGTGCTTGATTGCTCCGACAACTTCAGTACCCGCGAGGCGGTGAACGCCGCGTGCGTGGCGGCTGGCAAGCCCCTGGTCAGCGGCGCGGCGATTCGCTTGGAAGGGCAGTTGTCGGTGTTCGACCCGCGCCGCCCGGAAAGCCCTTGCTACCACTGCCTGTACGGGCATGGCAGCGAAGCCGAGCTGACCTGCAGTGAAGCCGGGGTACTGGGTCCGCTGGTGGGCACCGTGGGCAGCCTGCAGGCGCTGGAAGCCCTGAAGCTGCTGGCCGGGTTTGGCGAGCCTCTGGTGGGTCGACTGTTATTGATCGATGCCCTGGGGACGCGCTTTCGTGAGCTGCGGGTCAAGCGTGATCCCGGTTGCAGCGTTTGCGGAGTTCAGCATGAGTGAAGCGCCCGTTGCGGTGTTCGATTCCGGTGTTGGCGGTCTGTCGGTACTGGCGGAAATACAGCGCCTGCTGCCCAACGAATCACTGCTGTACTTTGGCGATTGCGGGCATATTCCCTACGGCGAAAAGACCCCGGAGTTCATTCGCCAGCGTTGTGCCCTGATGGCGCGCTACTTCCGCGAACAGGGCGCCAAGGCCCTGGTCCTGGCCTGCAACACCGCCACCGTGGCTGGCGTGGCCGATCTGCGCCGCGATTACCCGGACTGGCCCATCGTCGGCATGGAGCCTGCGGTCAAGCCCGCCGCGGCGGCGACCCGCAGCGGGGTGGTCGGGGTGCTGGCCACCACCGGCACCTTGCAGAGTGCCAAGTTCGCTGCCCTGCTCGATCGCTTCGCCGCGGATGTGAAGGTGGTCACCCAGCCCTGTCCCGGCCTGGTGGAAATGATCGAAAACGGCGACCTCGACAGCAGCGCCCTACGGCAACTGTTGCAGGGCTATGTCGAACCGCTGCTGGCGGCCGGCTGCGACACCATCATCCTGGGGTGCACCCACTATCCGTTTCTCAAGCCGGTGCTGCTGCAGATGCTGCCGGCCCACATCAGCCTGATCGACACGGGCGGCGCCGTTGCCCGGCAGTTGCAACGCCTCTTGGACGAGGGCGAGCTACGGGCCCGGGGTCCGGCCCGGGAGACTCGTTTCTGGACCAGCGGCGACGTCCCGCACTTTGTTCAGGTGTTGCCGCTTTTGTGGAAAGGCCCTGCCAGCGTTCAGCGTTTCGAGTTGTGAAAAAACCTGAAAATCCCTCGACCGTAGCTGAACTTCCGAGCGCGCGCGGGCTTCTATAACTTTTCCAGAAGGTTGTACAAGACCATAGGTAACCGTTGAAAAAGGACGTTCCTGATGAAACGACTGTTGTGTTTGGCCGCGCTGGCGGCCGGGTTGTTGGGGCACAGTTTTTCCGCGCAGGCGGCCGGAGTCGAGTTCTCCGTGGGACAAACCGGCGATTCGACCCAGACCTACCGCCTGGGTATGCAATGGGATTGGGACAAGAGCTGGCTGCAGAGTGATGTCGGTCGCCTGACCGGGTACTGGAGCGGCGCCTACACCTATTGGGATGGCGACAAGAAATCGAGCAATCACAGCCTGTCGTTCTCGCCGGTGCTGGTCTATGAGTTCGCCGGGGCCAGCGTCAAGCCTTACATCGAGGCGGGGATCGGGGTGGCGGCCTTTGCCCACACCGAGGTCGAGGACAACAAGCTCGGCTCATCCTTCCAGTTCGAAGACCGCATCGGTTTCGGCCTGCGTTTCGCTGGCGGGCATGAAGTCGGGATCCGCGCCACCCATTACTCCAACGCCGGGATTCAAACCCCCAACGACGGTATCGAAAGCTACGCGCTGCATTACACGATGCCGCTCTGAGACCGGTATCAGCGATACGCCGTGGCGATTCCCCGGCGTTCGCTCAGGCAATCGGCCTCTCCCAGCTCGAACTCGCGACAGATCAGTGGCCGCAGCTCATAGATGCTGCAGCGCATGCTGTCGCGGTCCAGGGCCGCGCACCAGCCGTCGTCCAGGCGGCGCATGACCTCGCCGCCCCAGTCGTCGGTGTCGATGAAGCGTTCGGGCACCCCGGTGTCGGTGATCAGCATCACTTCCAGCTGGCAGCAGCAGGCGGCGCAGGTCGAGCAACTGATGGCCGGTTCGGGGATGGGGGTAACGGGGATGTTAGTCATAGGCGCGCAGTGTAAGGCAGTGGGCCAGGGCTGTGTGAGAGCCCTGACGGACGCTCAGTCCTGAGGGGCCGGTTGCGGTGCTTCTTCAGTGGGACGCGCAAGCACGTGAAACAGCGGTAGCAGTACTCCCCAGAGCAGGCCCAGCCCCAGCATGGTCGGCCACAGGCCATAGGCAAAGGTCACTCCGGCCAAGCGGCCGCCGGCGTAATAGGACAGTGGTCCGCACAGCGCCCCGAGCACACTGGCCAGCCACCAGGGACGTGCCGTCCATGCCAGGCAGTGGCGCAGGGTGGTGCCCAGCAAGATCCAGAGCAGCATCAGCCATAGGGGAATCAGCAGGCTTACTTGCTGGAACTGAAACACCCCCAGCCAGTGCAGGAAGCTGTCCAGCGTGATGCCGATCAGGGCGACGCCGACAATCATCCGACTTTCTCCGGCCCAACTGCCGATCCAGCGAAAATGCGCCAGCAGGATCGCCACCCCCAGCAGCAGCCAGGCGCTGTCGCCAGACAGCACGCAGATGAACCAGCCCAGCTGGAACAGCAGGGCGTTGGCCAGTTGCTTACGCATCGAAACGGCCCAGCAAAGGTTGTGGCACTGCCGAGGGTTTGGCCAGGAGCATCTGCGCGGTGCCGATGCTGCGCTCCAGGAAGCCGCCTTCGCAGTAGCACAGGTAGAACTCCCACAGGCGCAGGAAGTACGCGTCATAGCCCAGCTCGCTCAGGCGGCCGTGGGCGCGGCGGAAGTTCTCGTGCCACAGGCGCAGGGTGCGGGCGTAGTGCAGGCCGAAATCCTCCATGTGCAGCAGGTTCATGTCGGTGTCGCGGCTGACCACTTCGAGCATCTTGTGCACGCTGGGCAGGGCGCCGCCGGGGAAGATGTAGCGCTGGATGAAGTCCACGCCGTTCTTCGCCTGTTCATAGCGCTGGTCACGGATGGTGATGGCTTGCAGCAGCATCAGGCCGTTGCTTTTGAGCAACTTCGCGCACTGCTGGAAGTAGGTGGGCAGGAAGCGGTGGCCCACGGCTTCGATCATTTCGATGGACACCAGCTTGTCGTAATGCCCGTCCAGGTCGCGATAGTCCTCCAGCAACAGGGTCACCCGGTCCTGCAGGCCGGCGGCGTCGATGCGCTGGCGGGTATAGGCGAACTGTTCCTTGGACAAGGTGGTGGTGGTCACGCGGCACCCGTAGTTCTGCGCCGCATACAGCGCCATGCTGCCCCAGCCGGTGCCGATCTCCAGCAGGTGATCCTCGGGCTTGAGCGCGAGTTTCTGGCAGATGCGCTCCAGTTTGTTCAACTGGGCCTGCTCCAGGCTGTCGTCCTCGCTGCGAAATTGCGCGGCCGAATACATCATCGTGGGGTCGAGAAACTGCTCGAACAGCTCATTGCCGAGGTCGTAATGGGCGGCGATGTTCTTCTGCGAGCCCTTGCGCGTGTTGCGATTGAGCCAGTGCAGGCCGCGTACCAACGGCCGGCCGAGTCGCGCCAGGCCGCCTTCCATGGCATCCAGCACGTCCAGGTTGCTGACGAAGACGCGGATCACCGCCGTCAGGTCCGGGGTGCTCCAGTAGCCGTGGATGAACGCTTCGCCGGCACCTATCGAGCCGCTGCTGGCCACCAGGCCCCAGGCGCTGCTGTCGTGGATATGGATCTCACCCACCAAGGCTGCCGTGCGGTCGCCGAAGACCAGGCGCTCGGCGTTTTCGATGACCAGCAGTTGGCCGTGCTTGAGGTGCGCCAATTGCCGCAGCACGCCGCGACGCAACAGGTTGGCGGTCAGGCTGTGGGTGCTGAACAGGGTAGTTCTGGCCGATACGCTAGAGGATTTCATGGCGGCGATCCTTGGGTTGTACAGCGGCTGTGCGATAGGCGCCGTCGGCGGCCTCATGGGGAAAGAAGGTGATGCCCTTGGCGGTCAGGCGCAGGGCCTGCCAGTAGATGGCCAGGCAGGTCTTGGCGGTCATCCATGGAAAACTGCGCAGGTACTGGTGCAGGCTGCGGCGATCCAGGGCTTGGCGCTGTAGGCTGAGGGTGGCGTCGAATACCTTCAGATCGCCCTGCCAGTCGGCCATGTGCACCCCGAGCCGCTCGGCTGGTGGGCTGAAGCTCATGCGGTACTCAAGGTCCCGGGGCAGGAACGGTGACACGTGAAAGGCCTTGGCCACGGCGAAGTGCTGGTGCTCGGGCGCCGAGGCACTGTCTGGGCGGGCTGGCAGTACATAGTGGTAGCGCTCGCGCCAGGGGGTGTTGGTGACCTCGCAGAGAATCGCCGCCAGTTGCCCGTCGGCCTCGAAGCAGTAGAAGAAACTCACCGGATTGAACGCCAGGCCCCAGCTGCGCACCTGGGTCAACAGGCGCACCGCGCCGCCCGGCACATGGCCGATGGCCGCGGCCACTTGCTGGCGTACCGCGTCGATCAGGCGCATGCCCTGGCCGGTGAAGTCTTTCAGGTAATCGCTTTCGCGGAAGGCGAAGGGGGCGAAACGGCTGCGGCCCGCCAGGGGCGAGAGTCCCAGCACCGATTCCTGCTCGTCCAGGTCCAGGTACAAGAGGCCGATCCGATAGCGGAAGGCATGGCCCTTGGGGGCAAAGCGCCGGTGGCTGATCCAGCCGCTGTAAAGGGCACTGTTCACAGTTGTTCACCAAAGGCCTGGGCCACGCGCAAGGCGCTGACCACGCCGTCTTCGTGGAAGCCGTTGGCCCAGTAGGCGCCGCAGTAGAAGCTGTGCTGGGCGCCTTGCAGTTCATTCCAGCGGCCCTGGGCCGCCACCGCATCGAGGCTGTATTGCGGGTGGGCGTAAGTGAAGCGGGCCAGGATCTGCGTCGGATCGATGGCTGCGGTCTGGTTGAGGCTGACGCAGAAGGTGGTGTCGCTCTTCAGGCCTTGCAGGATGTTCATGTCGTAGGTCACGGCGGCGGCTTTCTCGCCGCTGGCGTCCAGGCGGTAGTTCCAGCTGGCCCAGGCCAGGCGCCGGCGGGGCAGCAGCCGGGTGTCGGTGTGCAGCACCACGTCGTTGTCGGCGTAGGGCAGGGCCTGGAGAATCTCTCGCTCGGCCTGGCTGGGGCTGGCCAGCAGTTGCAGGGCCTGGTCGCTGTGGCAGGCGAACACCACCTTGTCGAAGCGCTCGCTGCCGGCGGCGCTGTGGATCAGCACGCCAGCCTCGTCGCGCTCGACTCGTTGCACCGGGCAGTTGAGGCGGATGTGCTGGCGGAACGGGGCGGTCAGCGGTTCGATGTAGCGGCTTGAGCCACCTTCGATCACGCACCACTGCGGACGGTTATTCACCGACAGCAAGCCATGGTTCTTGAAGAAGCGCACAAAGAACTGCAGGGGAAAGCCCAACATCTGCACCCGTGACATCGACCAGATCGCCGAGCCCATGGGCACGATGTAGTGCTGGATGAAACGCTCGCCGTAGCCCTGGCTTTTCAGGTAGTCGCCGAGTGTGGTGTCGGCGGCGATCCGCTGTTGCTGCAAATCGAGCAGCGACGCTTTGTTAAAGCGCAGGATGTCCCGCAGCATGCCCCAGAACCCGGGCGATAGCAGATTGCGTCGCTGGGCGAACAGACTGTTGAGGTTGTTGCCGTTGTATTCCAGGCCCGAGGCGGGATCGCACACCGAGAAACTCATCTCGGTGGGTTTGAACTTGACCCCGATCTGTCCCAGCAGGCGGATGAAGTTGGGGTAAGTCCAGTCGTTGAAGACGATGAAACCGGTGTCCACAGACTGGGTCTCGCCGTTCAGGCTGACATCCACGGTGTGGGTGTGGCCGCCGATCCAGCTGCCGGCCTCATAAACCCGAATGTCATGGCGACGGTTCAGGACGTAGGCGCAGGTCAGGCCGGCAATGCCGCTACCGATAATGGCGATTTTCACGATGCACTCCCTGTGCGGGCCAGGCGTTTGGCGATGGCCAGTTGCAGGCGGCCGGGCAGCCAGGACAGCAGCTTGAGGCCGAAGATGAACGGGGCGGGGAAAGCGATCTCCAGATCCCGGTGTGACAGGCGTTTGTGGATATGCCGCGCAGCCTTGGCGGCGGGCCAGCTCATGGGCATGGCAAAGTCATTGCGCGCGGTGAGCGGGGTATCGACGAAGCCGGGACTGACCACGGTGACGTCAATGCCCTCGGCAGCCAGGTCGATGCGCAAGGATTGCAGCAGATAACGCAAGGCTGCCTTGGAAGCGCCATAGGCGCCGGCCCGAGGCAGCGGCAGGTAGGTCACGGAGCTGGCCACCCCTACCAGATGCGGGCGATTGCCGGCGCGCAACAGCGGTAGAGCAGCCTCGATGCAATAGCTGGCGGACAGCAGGTTGCTGCTCAGCACGCGCTCGATCAGCGTCGCGTCAAATTGCTGCACCTCGATGTATTCACAGGTCCCGGCATTGAGGATCGCGGTGTCCAGTGCGCCCCAGGCCTGGGCGATACGCTTGCCGATCTCGCGCACCTGCAGGGCGTCGGTGAGATCGCCGGGCACCACCAGCACCCGGCCCGGATAACGCAGGGCCAGCGCTTCCAGGGGCTCGCGCGAGCGAGCGCTGACGGCCACTTGGGCGCCAGTCTTGAGCAGTTCTTCGGCCAGCGCCGCACCGATGCCGCTGCTGGCGCCGGTGAGCCAGATCCGCCGTGGCATTGCAGGGTTCATCCGAGCCTCCTTTTCAACCAGGCAATCACCGCACCGAGTAGCGGCAGATGTTCATAGAGCAAGGCACCGGCGTCGAAATAGTCCCGATGACGGTAGACCTTGCCGTCGCGCCAGTGCAGGTGCGAGCAGCCGGGAACCCGGATCATCTGGCCGCCCTTGAGGCGCGGGTGGCGGTAGCTCATGGTCCAGCGCAGATAGCCTTGGCCTTCGGTGCAGGTGTCGACACCGTGGAATTCGAAACGCAGTTCGCTGACGTTGGCGTACAGCTCTGCAAAGTAATGCCGCAAGCGTGGCAGACCATTGACCTCGTGCAGCGGGTCGGTGAACTGGATGTCCTCGCTGTAGAGCTGGTCCAGGCGTTGCAGGCTGTGCTTGTCGAGGCTGGCGAAATCCCGGGCGAAGCGGTCGAGGAAGTCACTCATGGGCGCCTCCCGCATCCTGGCGCGAAGGCAGCGCCTTGAACGCCGCCAATGCCCGGTCCCGGGACATCGACAGGTTGACCATAGGCGCCGGGTAATCGGCGACAGCGAACAGGCCGCCCATGGCTCCGGGGTTGTGGATATCTTTTTTGTTCAACCCCGCCAGTTGTGGCAGCCAGTGCTTGATGAAGCGTCCTTCGGCGTCGAAGCGTTCCGACTGGCTTACAGGGTTGAAGATGCGGAAGTAGGGCGCGGCGTCGGTGCCGGTGGAGGAGCTCCACTGCCAGCCGCCATTGTTCGCTGCCAGGTCGCCGTCGATCAGGTGGCGCATGAAGAAGCGCTCGCCTTCACGCCAGTCGATCAGCAGGTTCTTGGTCAGGAACATCGCCACCACCATCCGCAGGCGATTGTGCATCCAGCCGGTTTCCAGCAGTTGGCGCATGGCGGCGTCGATGATCGGCAGGCCGGTGCGGCCTTCCTGCCAGGCGGCGAGTTCCTCTGGGGCGTCGCGCCAGGCCACCGCTTCGGTTTCCGGGCGAAAGGCACGGTGCCGGGAAACCCGTGGGTAGCCCACCAGGATGTGTTTGTAGAACTCGCGCCACAGCAGTTCGTTGATCCAGGTGACGGCCCCGGGATTACCGCTTTCGAACTCTCCCTGGTTACAGCGCAAGGCAGCGTGCAGGCACTGGCGGGGCGAGATCACCCCGGCGGCGAGGTAGGGTGAAAGCTGACTGGTGCCGGGCTTGGCCGGGAAGTCGCGTTCGCTCTGGTAGTAGTCGATCTGCTCGTCGGTGAACTGTTGCAGACGGCCCAGGGCTTGATCTTCACCTGCAGGCCACAGGTCACGCAGTGACTGGCTGGGGCGTGGGAAGCCATCGATATGGCGGGGTACAGGATCGGCCTGGATCGACAGCGGCGATTGCGCCTTGGGGCTGGCGACCAGGGCCGGCAGTGCGCTGTGCAGGCGGCTGTAGCAGACCTTGCGGAACTGGCTGAATACCTGGAAGTAGCCGCCGCTCTGGGTCAGCACGCTGCCGGGCTGGAACAGTAACTGATCGAGGTAACCCTGGACGCTGATGTCAGCTTCTTCCAGGACCCTGGTCACGGCGGCATCGCGGCGGCTCTCGTGAATGCCGTACTCCTGGTTGAAGTGCAGCATGCGTACCTGCAGTTGCCGGCACAGTTCCAGCAGGACGTGGGGCGCCTGGTCCCAGGTGGCTGCGCTGCGAATCAGCAGAGGAATGTTCAGCCGGCCCAGGGCAGTGCTCAGGTGCTGCAGGTTGCGCAGCCAGAAGTCGACCTTGCAGGGGGCATCGTCATGGACTTGCCATTGTTCCGGGCTCAGCAGGTACACGGCCACGGTGGGGCCACGCTGGGTGGCGGCGCAGAGGGCGGTGTTGTCATGTAGGCGCAGGTCGCTGCGCAGCCAGATCAATTGCATGCTGATTCCCGGTTCAAAAGAGTCCTCGCTCAAGCAGCGCCTGGCAGGCCGAGATCGGGTCCTGGGCCAGGTACAGATCAGCGATTTCAGTGATACATACGGACCAGTCGTCGGGGTGGATGCACACCGCGGGTCCGGCGATGATTTTTTTGCAGGCAATGCCGTTGAGCAGCCTGGGCAACAGCGCAGGATTGAGCGCCTTGCTGGAATACAGCAGCAGGCCGCGGGCTTGCAGGCGTTCGATGGCCAGGGCCAGTTCGGCGCCGGGCAGCGGCCAGTCGAAGACCTCCACCGGGCAATCGGCGCTGCTGGCCAGCCAGGCGGTCAGCCACAGATGGGGTTCCAGGGCCAGGTCCGACTGGTTGACCAGCAGCAGCGGTGGGCCCTGCAGTTGGCGGTTGTTGTGGTAGATCCGCGCGCCCAGCTTGCTGCGCAGCCAGGAGTAGAAAAACACCTGTTCCATCTGGCTGCCGAACTGGCCCTGCCAGTGTTGCTCCAGCTCCGCCAGCAGCGGCATCAGCAGGTGTTCGCACAGCGTGCGGGGTGGGTACAGCGCCATGGCCTGGTTGAAGGTGTCGTCGACCTTGCGTTCGGCCAATTGGCTGATGGCCAGGCTCAGGGTCTGACGCAGGCGCTGCCAGTCATTCTCGGCCGGTGCGCTGGCGGTGGGGGCACTGTCCAGCAGGTGCTTGACCTGGCTGACCGCGACCCCGCGATTGAGCCAGGTAAGGATGGTCTGGATCTCTAGCACCTGATCCTGGGAATACAGGCGATGACCCTTGGGCGTACGCAAGGGCACGATCAATCCGTAGCGGCGCTCCCAGGCCCGCAGGGTGACGGCGTTGACCCCGGTCTGGCGCGCCACTTCGCGAATCGGCAGCCAACCCTGATCCAGGGCGCGGCGGTACTGGGCGCTGTTGTCGGCTTCTTGAGCGGGTTGTTTCATGGCTCAGATCGCGTTGCGCAGGCTGAGGTTTTCCGGGTGTGGCTGCAGGTACAGCTGCTGGGCGATGTAGGGATCGGGGTGCTGGCGAAAGTGGTGCTTGAGCAGGGTCAGCGGCACGACTAGAGGCACGATGCCGTGGCGGTACTGGCCGATCACGTGTTGCACTTCCTGCTTGTCTTCGGCGCTGATGGACTGCTTGAGATAGCCGCTCAGGTGCTGCAGCACATTGCTGTGAGTGCCCCGGGTCGCGCATTTGCTCAAGGCCGCCATCAGTTCGCTGAAATAGCGCGGGCCGATCAGGTTCGGATCGCCCTTGCCCATGCTGCCCAGCAGATTGCCCAGGGTCTTGTACTGCACGGGATGGTGAGCCATCAGCAGATATTTGCAGCGCGAGTGGAAGTCGGTGAGGGCGCGGCGGGTCAGGCCTTGCTTGAGCAGTGCCTGCCAGTCGCGATAGACGTAGACCCGGGTCAGGAAGTTTTCCCGCAGGACCGGGTCGTTCAGGCGTCCGGCTTCTTCCACCGGCAGATCGGGGTGCTGTGCGCAGAATGCCTGGGCGTAGATGCCCCGGCCGCCGTTTCTATGGGGAATGCCATTGGCCTGGTACACCTTGACCCGCTCCAGACCACAGGATGGCGAGTTTTGCATGAAGATGTAGCCACAGATGTCATCTACCTGGGCCGCCATGCGCTCGCCGTATTCCGCCAGGGGCAAGGTGACATCCAGGCTGGCGTCCACGGTGCCCACGGCCCGAGGTTGCTCAGGGTCGCCGACCAGCCGAATAGGTTCGCGGGGGGTGCCCATGCCGATCGCGACTTCCGGGCACAGGGGCACGAAGTCAAAGTATTCGCTGAGTACTCGGCTGCACAGGCGAGACTCCTTGTGCCCACCGTTGTAGCGGACCTCGACGCCCATCAGGCAGGCGCTGATGGCAATTTTCGGCTTGGCGGACATGATGCAACCTCCGGGGTTTACCTGTACAAAAACGAAACGTTGTACAACTTGTCTTCATCATAGAATTAAAGTTGTACAAGTCAATTTATTTGTACAGGTATTGCCCGGCAGGTTGTCGAATTACTGCCAGCCCATTCGCCAGTCGCTGTCGTTGAGCAGGGTTTGCCAGCTCAGGCGCTGGCTGCGCCGGGTGAGTACGGCTTGCAGTTCGATGTCCAGCACGGTGCCTTCTTCGTCGCAGAAAAGCTCAGTGACCAGAAAGTGTTTCTCGCGGTGTTGCGGGTGGGCTGCTGTCCATTTCGACAGCAGCAGTTTGCGCGGGTTGAGTCGATTCACTGCAGGCTCTCGTGCAAACGGCGTGCGGCTTCCTGGCCACTGAGCCAAGCGCCTTCGACCCGGCCGGACAGGCACCAGTCGCCACATACGTACAGCCCCAGGTCGGCATCGGCCAGGGCACCCCATTCATGGCTGGCGGCCGGTCTGGCGTAGAGCCAGCGATGGGCCAGGCTAAAGGTTGGGGCGGGCATGACGCTGTGCAGCAATTCGGCGAAGGCCCCATGCAATTGCTCGATCACGGCCTCTTTGCTGAGGTCGATGTGTTGCCGGCTCCAGGCACTGGTGGCGTGCAGTATCCAGGTGTCGAGATGGCTGTCGCGTCCGGGCTTGCTGCGGTTGCGGGCCAGCCAGTCCAGCGGGCTGTCCTGGACGAAGCAGCCTTCCATGGGGGTTTCCAGGGGCGTATCGAAGGCCAGTGCGACAGCCCAGGTCGGGTCCATTTTCACCCCGGCGGCGACTCCGGCGAGCTTCGGTGCGGCGGCCAGCAAAGCGGTGGCTTGCGGTGCCGGCGTGGCGATCACTACGTGGCTGAAGGGGCCGTGGGTAAAGCCTTCGGCGTCCTGCAGGTGCCAGTGCTGTTCGCCACGGAAGACTTCAGTGATGCGGCAGGCGAAGTGCACTTCGAGGTCGCCGATCAGGGCGCGGGTGATGGCGCTCATGCGTGGCGTGCCGACCCAGCGGGTCTGTTCATCGGGAGAAGGGCTGAGTTGTCCGCCGTGGGAGTTGTAGAGTTGCGGCGCCCATTCGGCGACCCAGCCCTTGGCTTGCCAGCGCTGGACTTCGGTAACGAAACGGCGGTCGCGAGCGGTAAAATACTGGGCCCCCAGGTCCAGGCTGCCGGCATCGCTGCGTTTGCTCGACATGCGCCCACCGCTGCCGCGGCTCTTGTCGAAGAGTTGGACGCTGTGCCCGGCATCTCGAAGTGCCTGGGCGGCGGAGAGTCCGGCGATGCCGGTACCAATGATTGCGATGGGTACTGTCATAGGGGCCTCGTTTACCAGTCTGTACAGATTACGCCGCTACTAAAACCTGTACAATATTGTTTTTTGGTATAGCTTTCGGCGTCATCGGTTGTGCAAGTTGTCTATCGTTAAGTCACAGCCTGTCCGATTGAAAAGATCCCTGCCTATAAAAATAGACTAGTGATTCGGGTAAAACGCCACGCGAGGAAGATGTCATGCATATATTGCTGACCGGCGGTACTGGTTTGATCGGGCGTGCGCTGTGTCGTTACTGGCAGGCCCAGGGTCACCAATTGAGTGTATGGACGCGCCATCCCGAAAAAGTGGCCGCTCTGTGCGGTCCCCAAGTGCGGGCCATCAGAACTTTGCAAGAGCTGGACCAGGCGCCGCTGGATGCGGTGATCAATCTGGCCGGAGCCCCGATTGCCGATCGGCCCTGGACCCACAAGCGCAAGGCGCTGCTGTGGAGCAGCCGTATTGCCCTCACCGAAACCCTGTTGGCCTGGCTCGAAACTCGCGAGCATAAACCGCGGGTGCTGGTTTCTGGCTCGGCAGTAGGTTGGTATGGCGACGGTGGCGAGCGGGAGCTGAGCGAGGATTCACCTCCGGTCAGCGAGGATTTTGCCAGCCAGTTGTGCATTGCCTGGGAAGAAACCGCTCAGCGGGCCGAGGCCTTGGGCGTGCGCGTCGTGCTGGTGCGCACCGGTTTGGTGCTGTCGTCCGAGGGCGGCTTTTTGTCGCGCCTGCTGCTGCCGTTCAAGCTGGGGCTGGGCGGGCCGATCGGTAGCGGTCGGCAATGGATGCCGTGGATTCATATCGATGACCAAATCGCCCTGATTGATTTTCTTGTGCATCAGGATGAGGCACGGGGTCCTTATAATGCCTGCGCGCCGAAGCCGGTGCGCAACCGCGAGTTCGCCAAGAGCCTGGGGCGGGTGCTGCGCCGGCCGGCGTTGATACCGCTGCCGGCCTTTGTCTTGCGTCTGGCGCTGGGTGAACTGTCGTTGCTGTTGCTGGGCGGCCAGCGTGCCGTTCCCGCGCGTTTGCTGGAGACGGGATTCACTTTCCAGTTCACTGATTTGTCCGCGGCCCTGGACGATGTGTCCAGCCGCCTTTGAAATAGGACGTTGCATGACCGATCACGCGTTGCTCCTGGTCAATCTCGGTTCGCCGGCCTCCACTTCGGTGGCGGATGTGCGCAGCTACCTCAACCAATTTCTCATGGACCCTTATGTCATCGACCTGCCATGGCCGGTGCGGCGCTTGCTGGTGTCGCTGATCCTGATCAAGCGCCCGGAGCAGTCCGCCCACGCCTATGCATCGATCTGGTGGGAGGACGGTTCGCCGTTGGTGGTGCTCAGCCGCCGCTTGCAACAGGTGATGAGCGAGCAGTGGAAACAGGGGCCGGTGGAGCTGGCAATGCGTTATGGCCAGCCTTCGATCGAGTCGGCGCTGCTCAAGTTGGTGGCCCAGGGGCAGAAGAAAATCACCCTGGCACCGCTCTATCCACAGTTCGCCGACAGTACCGTGACCACGGTGATCGAAGAGGCCAAGCGTGTGGTGCGCGAGCACAAGCTGGATGTGCAGTTCAGCGTGCTGCAACCCTTCTACGATCAGCCGGAGTACATCGAGGCCCTGGCGGCCAGCGCCAGACCCTACCTGGCCCAGGAGCATGATCATCTGCTACTGAGCTTTCACGGTCTGCCGGAGCGGCACCTGACCAAACTGGACCCGACCGGCCAGCATTGTTTCAAGGATGCCGACTGTTGCCGCAACGCCTCTGCGCAGGTGCTGGCCACCTGTTACCGCGCTCAGTGCATGCGGACGGCCTCGGCCCTGGCCGAGCATCTGGGGTTGGCGCAAGGCTCCTGGTCGGTGTCGTTCCAGTCGCGTTTGGGGCGGGCCAAATGGATCGAGCCCTACACCGAGGCACGGCTTGATGAGTTGGCCAAGCAGGGGGTGAAGAAGGTCATGGTGATGTGCCCGGCTTTTGTTGCCGATTGCATCGAGACCCTGGAGGAAATTGGTGATCGCGGTCGTGAGCAGTTCCGCGAAGCCGGAGGTGAGGATCTGGTGTTGATCCCATGCCTGAATGACGACCCGCAATGGGCGCAGGCCTTGAACACCTTGTGCGCCAGGGCGCCGTTGGCGTTGTAAACAGCTTCGCCGGCAAGCCAGCTCCTGCGGAGCGGACTTGCCGGCGAACGCGTCTTCAGATCAGAGGCTCGTCGGCCTTCTTGTTCTTCCAGCCGTCATTACCCGGCAGCACCAGATTCAGCACGATGGCGACAATGGCGCATAGGGCGATGCCCTTGAGGCCGAAGTCGTCCGGACCGGTGCCGGTTCCTACCAGTACGCCGCCGATGCCGAACACCAGGGTCACCGAAACGATCACCAGGTTGCGGGCTTCGCCCAGATCGATCTTGTGACGGATCAGGGTGTTCATACCCACCGCTGCAATCGAACCGAACAGCAGGCAGAGAATCCCGCCCATGACTGGCACCGGGATGCTTTGCAGCAGCGCGCCGAACTTGCCGATAAAGGCCAGGGTGATGGCGAAGACCGCCGCCCAGGTCATGATTTTCGGGTTGTAGTTCTTGGTCAGCATCACCGCGCCAGTCACTTCGGCATAGGTGGTGTTGGGCGGACCGCCGAACAGGCCGGCAGCAGTGGTGGCGATGCCGTCACCGAACAGGGTGCGATGCAGGCCGGGCTTCTTCAGGTAGTCGCGACCGGTCACGCTGCCGACGGCAATCACCCCGCCGATGTGTTCAATGGCCGGCGCCAGGGCCACCGGGACAATGAACAGGATCGCCTGCCAGTTAAACTCCGGGGCGGTGAAGTGCGGCAGTGCCAGCCAGGGCGCGGCGGCGATCTTCGCGGTGTCCACCACGCCGAAGTAGAAGGACAGGGCAAAGCCCACCAGCACCCCGGAAATAATCGGCACCAGGCGGAAGATGCCTTTGCCGAACACCGCGACAATCAGCGTGGTGAGCAGCGCCGGCATCGAGATCATCATCGCCGTCTGGTAATGAATCAGCTCGCTGCCGTCGCCAGCCTTGCCCATGGCCATGTTGGCGGCGATCGGGGCCATGGCCAGGCCGATGGAGATGATCACCGGGCCGATGACCACGGGTGGCAGCAGGCGGTCGATGAAACCGGTGCCCTTGATCTTCACCGCCAGGCCCAGAAAGGTGTAGACGAAGCCTGCCGCCATCACCCCGCCCATGGTCGCCGCAAGGCCGAACTGGCCCTTGGCGAGAATGATCGGAGTGATGAAGGCAAAGCTTGACGCCAGGAAGACCGGCACCTGGCGGCCGGTCACTACCTGGAACAACAGAGTCCCGAGACCCGCCGTGAACAGCGCCACGTTCGGGTCAAGACCGGTAATCAGCGGCATCAACACCAGGGCGCCAAAGGCCACGAAGAGCATCTGCGCGCCAGACAGTACCTGGCGCCAGAGCGGATCGTTGAACTCATCCTGCATGATCAGGAGTCCTTCTGCTTGGTGCCGAAGATCTTGTCACCGGCATCACCCAGGCCAGGAATGATGTAGCCATGCTCGTTGAGCTTCTGATCGATGGAAGCGGTGTAGATGGTCACATCCGGGTGCGCCTGCTCGACGGCGGCGATGCCTTCGGGGGCGGCCACCAGGACCATGGCTCGGATGTCACGGCAGCCGGCTTTTTTCAGCAGGTCGATGGTGGCAACCATGGAACTGCCGGTGGCCAGCATCGGGTCAATGATCATCGCCAGACGTTCGTCGATTTCCGGAACCAGTTTTTCCAGGTAGGTGTGGGCCTGCAGGGTTTCTTCGTTGCGGGCCACGCCCACGGCGCTGACCTTGGCGCCTGGAATCAGGCTCAGCACGCCTTCGAGCATGCCGATACCGGCGCGCAGGATCGGCACCACGGTAATCTTCTTGCCGGCGATTTTCTCGACCTGGACAGGGCCGCACCAGCCTGGAATTTCATAGCTTTCCAGGGGCAGGTCTTTGGTGGCTTCGTACGTCAGCAGGGCACCGACTTCCTGAGCGAGCTCGCGAAAGTTCTTCGTGCTAATGTCTGCGCGGCGCATAAGGCCAAGTTTGTGTCGGATCAGCGGATGGCGGATCTCACGGATGGGCATAGGGAAAGGCTCCGGCGGCGGGCAAAAAAAACGGCCTAGATTAATCTATCCGGGGTTGTTGTCCTATAGACATAAAGTACGTTAGTCCAGAAACGCTTGATCTGATCGGGCCGGATGCGTACCTTTGCCCGCTTTTCCGAAACTGCCACCCCCTTGGAGAGCGCCATGTCCGCTGATCTCGAGCATATCCGTCAAATCATGCGCGAGGCTGACTGCCTGTACACCGAAGCTGAAGTCGAGGCGGCCATCGCCCGGGTCGGTGCACAAATCACTGAAGAACTGGCTGAGCGCAATCCGGTGGTGTTCTGCGTCATGAACGGCGGCCTGATCTTCGCTGGCAAGCTGCTGACCCACCTGCAGTTCCCCCTGGAAGCTTCCTACCTGCACGCCACGCGCTATCGCAACGAAACCAGCGGCGGCGAGCTGTTCTGGAAGTCCAAGCCGGAAGTCTCCTTTATCGACCGTGACGTGCTGATCATCGACGACATTCTCGATGAGGGGCACACCCTGGGCGCCATCATCGACTTCTGCAAACATGCCGGTGCCCGTGCGGTGCACACCGCGGTGCTGATCGACAAGGAGCACGATCGCAAGGCCCGTCCGGACCTCAAGGCTGACTACATGGGCCTGCCTTGCGTCGACCGTTACGTTTTCGGCTACGGCATGGACTACAAGGGCTACTGGCGTAACGCCGCCGGCATCTATGCCGTGAAGGGGATGTAAGACATGAGCGTGCCGAGCTTTCTCGATCAAGCCTTGTTCAGCGACCTGGCTGAGAAGGCGGCGGCCAATCCCCGTGGTCGTCAGCACCACAACTTCCACGCCATGGAAGAGCCTTGCCATCGCATGGCGGTGGCGCTGCAACCCTCGACCTATGTTCCCCCGCACCGGCACCTGAGCGCCGACAAGGCCGAGACCCTGTTGGTGCTCAAGGGGCGGTTGGGCGTGCTGATCTTCGATGAGGCGGGCCAGGTCCAGGGCAAGCGCGTCTTGCAGGCCGGTGGTGACTGCATCGGTGTCGATCTGCCGGCCGGGGTGTTCCATGGCTTGGTGGTGCTTGAAGCCGACAGCCTGATGTTCGAATGCAAGGCCGGTCCTTATCGTCCGGTGAGTGACGGCGAGCTGGCCGCTTGGGCGCCCCGGGAAGGTGAGCCCGGGGTCGCCGAATACCAGGCCTGGATGCGTGCTCAGTTCGACTGAGGGCCTGTGCGCTGCCTGTGGTTGCGATTGCAGGTGGTGAAGATCTGCGGCAAAAACCCATGCTAGAGTGCTCAGCCCTTGATTGGAGCCTGTCATGAGCCTGTTGATTCGCACTAGCGCGGCCCTTCTTCTGAGCTTGAGCCTGCCCCTGGCAGCCGCTCCGGCGCCTCTGCACGGGCAATTCTTGCCGCCTGACGACCTGACCCTGCGCGACTCGGTCCCTGAACAGCAGCAGCTGTTGCAGGTGACCGAGTATTCCGTGGTGATCGGCAGCCAGCGCCAATCCAATCAGCAGCCGATTCCGGTGACATCGCCGGTGTGGGTGCGCCTCAAGGGCAAGCCGCTGAACAAGGGGGCCACCATCAGCCAGGTACTGGTGAATTTCGACGGTGAAAGCAAAAGCCTGAAAAAGCCCCAGTACGACGCCAAGTCCAGGACCTTGACCCTGTATTACCCCCTGGCCCAGTACCGGGCAGTGATGGACCTGCTGCGTAACGACACGGTGTATTGCCAGTTTCTCAGTTATGCCAATGGTCATATCTGGGCTGACTTGCACACCGGCAGCGTGCGTCCGCGTTGAGGCCCGAGGTGGGCTGAGGGTAAACTGCCCGCCCCGTGAAATGTCTGCGAGCTGGAGTCGGCGATGCGTAAAGATAAGAAACAAGTGATTGGTGACGAGATCAGCGACGAGCAGATCAAGTTGTTCCTCGATTTCGAGCCGGTCGACGCCACTTCGCCGTCCCTGCACAAACTGATCAAGGCCTACCGTGGCCTGCGCATCGACGATTTCGAGCGCTTCCTGACCTTCTTCGTAGCAGCCGGTCTGGATCTGGATGGCAAGGATGAGCACGGCCAGACCTTTGTTGATCTGATCAAGGATCAGCGCAACGCCGCCGACTACATCGAGCTGATGGACAACGCCCGCGGCTGACCCGTTCGGAAGGCATAAAAAAACGCCCCGTCCTTTGCAGGCCGGGGCGTTTTTTATGGGCGTCAGATCAGGCGCAGCTTTCGGTTTCCTTGCTGGGCTCGACCAGTTCCAGGCTCAGGTTATTTTCGCTGTTGATCTTGTGATACAGCGCTGCGTCGGTTTCCAGGGCCTTCTCCCGCGCCGGGAAAATTTCCTTGAGCTTGGTAGCCCATTCGCCGCTGGCCTTGGCCGGGAAGCAGCGTTCGATCAGTTCCAGCATGATCGACACGGTCACCGATGCACCTGGCGAAGCGCCGAGCAGGGCGGCCAGAGAACCGTCCTTGGCCGCCACCAGCTCGGTACCGAACTGCAGGATGCCGCCTTTCTTCGGGTCTTTCTTGATGATCTGCACCCGTTGCCCAGCCACTTCCAGGCGCCAGTCTTCCGCCTTGGCTTGTGGATAGAAGCGGCGCAGGGACTCCAGGCGCTGCTCCATGGACTGCATGACTTCGCTGACCAGGTATTTGGTCAGGTCCATGTTGTCCCGGGCTACGGCCAGCATTGGACCGATGTTGCCGGCGCGAACCGACATTGGCAGGTCGAGGAACGAGCCGTGCTTGAGGAACTTGGTGGTGAAGCCGGCATAAGGCCCGAACAGCAGGGATTTCTTGCCGTCGACCACGCGGGTGTCCAGGTGCGGCACCGACATCGGTGGCGAACCCACGGCGGCCTGGCTGTAGACCTTGGCCTGGTGCTGCTTGACCACTTCCGGGTTGTCGCAACGCAGCCATTGGCCGCTCACCGGGAAGCCGCCGAAGCCCTTGCTTTCTTCAATGCCGGAAGCCTGCAGCAGCGGCAGGGCCGCGCCACCGGCACCGAGGAACACGAACTTGGCGTCGACTTCGCGGCTGTTGCCGCTGTTGACGTCCTTGATGCTCACAGTCCAGCCGTTGTCCTTGTTGCGCTTGAGACCGGTCACGCGCTTGCAGTACTTGACCTGGGCATCGGGTGCGCTGGTCAGGTGCTTGAGCAACTGGTTGGTCAGGGCGCCGAAGTTGACGTCGGTGCCGTTGATCACCCGGGTCGCGGCGATGGTTTCATCTGCAGGACGGCCCGGCATCATCAGCGGCATCCACTCGGCCATCTTGGCCTTGTCTTCGGTGTATTCCATGTCCGCGAAGGCATGGTGCTGGCTCAGCACTTCAAAACGCTTCTTGAGGAAGGACACACCCTTGTCGCCCTGCACGAAGCTCAGGTGCGGCACTGGGCTGATGAAGGACTTGGACGAGCCGAACGTGCCTTTCTTGGTCAGGTAGGACCAGAACTGTTTCGACACTTCGAACTGGGTATTGATGTGTACGGCTTTCTTGATGTCGATGCTGCCATCGGCGGCCTGTGGCGTGTAGTTCAGCTCACAGAGGCCAGCGTGGCCGGTACCGGCGTTGTTCCACGGGTTGGAACTCTCCGCGGCACCCGAATCCATCAGCTCGACGACTTCCAGCTTGATTGCGGGGTCGAGCTCCTTGAGCAGTACAGCGAGGGTGGCACTCATGATGCCGGCCCCAACCAATACGACGTCTACTGCTTCGTTATGCGCCATTAACGCGTCTCCAAAATCTGCAGCACCAAATTGACGGCATGGCTGCCAGGAGTGACGGGGCGGTTCACGTAATGCCCCAGGTTACCCATGGCCAGGATCGCCATGTCCGAATCTTCGCAATTCTTTGCAACTACTGCGGACGCTGCCAACCGGGCCTCAAGGTGCATATGAACGCATCTCGGGGCGCCTCAGGCAATTCGACTTATGGTCGATACATCCGCTCGTGCAACCAAATCCGTCAGCGGACAGGCTTCAAGCACCAGTTCTTGAGGAGTGCTCGGTCCTGTGTAATCGGGCTGTTGTAGAGGCCAATGGTGCCAGTTCAGACGCAAAACTATTCATTTGCTCGCCACACTCTTGTGAAGTTGTGAAAACCCGTTTTTTCACGCTCTTTTGAAGACGTGAACCTCAAAAAAGGGCTGCCTCGGCCTGGCACCTGGCCCGAGCGGTGTTGCCGGCATGCAAGGCACGCGGGCACAACGGGCAAAATTCAGTGGCCGAGCAATGGCAGCTCTGCAGATTCGCGAAAAGTGGAGGTTTGCAAGGTGGTACAGCAAGCACGCCAGCTTCACTCGATCTGTGTGGGCGGCTCTCTGTGGGCGGTGCGGGGTGCCAATGCAGTGGCGTTGGCGGTACTGCGAGGCCCGATCAGGAGACGTCCTTATAATCGGGGGGAGATTGTAACGAAGAAATGCGCAGAAATGATCCTGTTTCGTGACTTTTATTAGGCTGTTGGTCAGGTGGCCAGTATCGGTCGCACCAAGGAGCTGGCGCAGCGTGGGCTGATCCGGGCGCTGGCGGGTAATACCTGGTGCAACCAGTTCAGGCGAATCTCCTGGATTTCCACCCAACCGTCACCCACGGGAGCCGCCGGGCAGTGTTTGAAGGCGCGGCAACGGCCTTGGCCATCGAGCAGGGCAAAGCTGCGGAACTGCTGACGCGGGGCGAACAGGGAGCGAAGGAAGTTCATAACCGAACACCTGTGAGTGGGTCATTGACGATAAGAGTGCCCTTGAGCCGTTACATCATGATGTATTGCGAGTGAACGGCAGGTTACAGGAACCTGGTTGTACGGCACCTGTCTGAGACTTGACTAACTCTTGCCTGACGCTGGTTCGTCGCGGTTATGCACCGCTATACTGCGGCCCTGTTTGTGCCTGATTCCTGGAGAGATGAGCATGTTGCAACGCCTGTTGTTCGGTTTGATCACTGTGACCAGCCTGTCGCTGGTGGGTTGCGCCCACAGCCCGCAACAACTGAGCCCGGAGCCGAAGCTCACGACCCAGTTGGCCCCCGTCGGCCATGGCCAGCCGGTGGTGGTGAAAGTGGTTGATGGACGTCCATCGCCGACCCTGGGTACCCGTGGCGGTCTGTACCCGGAAACCAGCGCCATTACTGTGCAGAGCGCGCAGATCCTGCCGAAACTGCAGGCCCAGGCCGAAGCCGCGGTACGTCTGTTGGGCTTCACCCCGACCGCTGGCGGCAGCAATGCTCCGCAGTTGACCGTGACCCTGGCCGAGCTCAAGTACCAGTCGCCCAAAGAGGGCCTGTACGTGACCGAGGCCACCATTGGCGCCACTTTCCGTTCCGATGTGCAGAACGCCAACCGTCGCTACAGCGGTCGCTATGGCGCCTCCCTTGACCAGCGTTTCGGCATGGCGCCGAACCAGGACACCAATACCAAGCTGGTGAGCGACGTACTGAGCGATGCGCTGACCCGTCTGTTCAAGGACCCGACCGTCGGCCAGATCCTCGGCGAGTAAGGCGCCGCTGCGGCTTCATGCCCGCTACTGGCTCCGTCACTAAAAAGCCCGGCTGCCCATCAGGCAGCCGGGCTTTTTGCTGTTCGCGTGTCAGGCCGCCTCGACGTAGAAGTCCAGCATGCTGACGCCGGTCAGCAGATCGGTTTCCGGCAAGTCCGCATGCTGATGTCCGCCCAGGGCGCAATACACCAGCCAATGCCGGTCCTGAACGTTGAAGGCCAGGGCGCCCACTAGCGCTTGCTGTTCTTCACTGGGGGCTATCAGGTAAAGGCGATCCTGGTTTTCTGCGTGCAGCATGACAAGCTCCGTGGGGCATCGAGGGGCAACAGACTGGCTTGTTTAGATGACGAAAAGATGACGTTTCAAATTAATTGGTCGACACCTCGTTACTGGTCGGAAAGCCCCCGCGTTTATCCGGGGATTGAGTAGAATCCGCGCCGCGGGTGCACTCGACGACCCGAATACAGGTTTCATTCGAGGTTCATGATGTCGCTGCAACTGATCTGGTCGATGTTCAACGCCCACCCTGCCAAATTGATCAACCTGCTGGCCCTGCTGTTTGCTTGCCCGGGCAGTTGGCTGCTGCACGCCACTCGTTGCCGTGAACGGCGGGCCCTGGCCAACCTGGCCGTCCAGAGTGAAGACCGGGGGCTGGGTCAACCCATGCTGGACCCCGCTACTTTACGAATGAACCGATTCTTCTACCGCTTCGGTTTCGCTTGCCTGGGGCTGGCATTGCTGGTGTCCTGGATCAGTACGCGTTTCTGACCGATCCTTGAACCGCAGACATGACAACGGCGCCCGCGGGCGCCGTTGTGCGTTGCAGTGCCGCGATTACAGCGCCAGGCCTGCCTTGACCCGGTACTGATTGCGCACCGGATTGGCATATTGCAGCACCAGGTAAGGGCGGTGCTCCGGTGGGCAGGCGTCCAGCCGGCGCTGCCATTCTTCCTCGGCCTTGGCCAGTTCCTGTGGCGCGAAGACCTCGGCGGCGCTCGGTACCTGCAGTTGCGGGTCGGCATCGCTCCACTGGGCATACGCCAGGTAATGCACCGGGAACAGGCGGTAGCCGCCGAGAATCTGCCGGTCCATTTCCATGGCCAATTGCTTGGTGTCTTCGAACAGTTCGCTGATGGGGGCGGCGAAGTTCACGTGGACCCGGCCCTTATAGCCAGTGATGCCTTTGGCGATGCTCACGTCATCCTCCCCTGGCGCTTTGGTGTAGCTGCCGGTGGTGGCGCGGATGTACAGCTCCCGGGCCTTGGCCTGGTCGCAGGGGTCATATTCGTAGCTGATGGACACCGGGGTCAGGTTCAGCGATTGGATGACCTCGCCAAACGGCTCGTCCTTGCGGCTCATGTGGAACATCTTGAGGATCGCTGACTCGGTGCGGTCGTCGCCATCCTTGGCCCGGCCTTCGGCCTGGGCGATCCAGATCGACTGGACGTCGTTGCGGATCGAATGGTTGATATAGGCCGAGAGCAGTTGATAGGCCGCGAGTTTTTCCCGGCGCCCGCTGATGGAGCGATGGACGATGAAACTCTTGTTCAGGCGCATCAGGTCGCTGACGAACGGCTTCTGCAGCAGGTTGTCGCCAATGGCGATGCGCGGTGTCGGCAGTCCGGCGTGATACACCGCGTAATTGACGAAGGCCGGGTCCATGACGATGTCGCGATGGTTGGCCAGGAAGACATAGGCGGTGCCGGATTTGAACTGCTCGACGCCGGTATAGGTCACGCCGTCGGTGGCACGTTCAATGGTGTGGTCGACGTAGAACTCGACCTTGTCCTGCAGGGTCGCCACCGAAGTGACCCCGGCGAATTCGCGGCGCAGGCGATGGGCAATCAGGGGTTTGAGCAGCCAGCCGAACGTATTGGCAAAACGCGGGAAGCGGAAGTGGGTGAGGATATCTAGAAACGCCTTGTCGCTGAGCAGCCGGGCCAGCACCGCTGGTACTTCGCTGTCGTGGTAAGGTCGGATGGCATCGAATTCGCCCATCATGCTCTCTTGTTAGAAACGGCTAGGGTAAGAAAAGGTCTGTATCGAAAAAAGCCGGGCATGGTCTGAAAGTTCAGCTCAAACAAAAAAAGCCCTGCAAATAGACCGGCGATTATACGCATAAGTCACTCTGGAGACGGCGATGCTGGAAACCGACCATTATCAATGCCCTTACTGTGGCGAACAGGCAGAAGCTGTATTGGACCTGTCCGCCGGCGACCAGACCTATATCGAAGACTGCCCGGTGTGCTGCCGGCCCATTGTCTTCACGCTGCAAACCGATGGTCGGGAGTGGATGCTCGATGTCCACAGTGAAAATGACTGAGTGGGGCGTGGTTCTTATGCAGCGCATCTATGAGCCGGAAAATCTGATGGAAGGCGAGTTGCTCCAGTGCATGCTGGCGAGCGAGGGTATCGAGGCACACCTGCAAGGGCGCGATTTGTTGGGCGGGGCGGGGGAGTTACCGCTGTTCGGACTGCTGGGGCTGACGGTGGAGAATGATCAGGCGCAGCAGGCGCTGGAACTGATCGCTGCGTACAATGCGGCCCAGCCATTGCCCTTTGAAGAACCGGATAGTTTTACCGGGGTGCTGGTCTGTTAGGCTGAGCGCCGATTTGCCGAGAGTTGTATTGCCCCATGTGTGGACGTTATGCCCTGTTTCGTTGGAACCCCGCTTTTGCCGCCTTGCCGGGATTTCCCGAGGATCAGCGCGCGCAGTGGAATATATCGCCCAATGATTCGGTGCTGATCCAGCGGGTCGAAAACGGCCAGCGCATGCTGGCCCGGGCCCGTTGGGGGCTGACCCCGCCCTGGCTGACGGACCTGTCGCGTACCCCGGCTCATGCCCGGGCGGAAACCCTGGCGGAGCAGCCGATGTTTCGTCAGGCGTTCCGTGAACGCCGCTGTCTGTTACCGGCCAACGGCTTCTATGAATGGCGCGGCGGAAGTCGTAAACGGCCTTATTGGCTGACGCCGGGTGAGGGTTCGTCGATATTCTTTGCCGCGATCTGGGAGGCCTATCCGGTACAGGAACAGGTCTGGTTGAGTACTGCGGTGGTGACTCAGGCGGCTGCCAATCTGCGTCGTCCGTTGATCCTGGATGCCGCTGCCCAGGAAGTCTGGCTCGATCCCGAGACGCCGCTACCTGCCTTGCAAGCTTTGCTCGCTCAACCGCCCGCCGTGTTGCGCGAGCGGGTCCTGGCCAACCTGGTCAACGACCCCAAGCTCAACGGCCCCGAGTGCCTGACCCCCGCCTGATTGGCTGGCAATAGAAGCTGGCTTGCCGGCGCAAGGGCCTTGAGCCACCTTCGCCGAAAAGCCGGCTTCCAAGAGGGATGGAGCGGCGGCGTGCTGCCGGATTAAACCTTGAACTGATTGATCAGGCGCCGTTGCTGTTCGGCGAGCTTGGTCAGCCCGGCGCTGGCGGCGCTGGACTCATCGGCACCGCTTGCTACCTCGTTGGCCACCTGGCCGATGTTGATCACGTTGCGGTTGATGTCCTCGGCCACTGCGCTCTGCTCCTCGGCGGCGCTGGCGATCTGGGTGTTCATGTCGTTGATCACCGATACCGCCTGAGTGATGGTTTCCAGAGCCTGGGCTGCCTTGGCCGCATGCTCCACGCTTTGGTCGGTCTTGTGCTGGCTGTCTTCCATGACCCGCACCACTTCCCGGGTGCCCTGCTGCAGCTGCTGGATCATCGACTGGATTTCTTCCGTGGCCTGCTGGGTCTTCTGGGCCAGATTGCGCACTTCGTCGGCGACCACGGCAAAGCCGCGGCCCTGTTCGCCTGCTCGTGCTGCCTCGATCGCTGCGTTAAGGGCCAGAAGATTGGTCTGCTCGGCAATCCCACGGATGGCAATAAGAATCGCGTTGATGTTCTCGCTGTCCTTGGCCAGGGTCTGCACCACGCCCACTGCGCGACCGATTTCCTCGGCCAGGGCGCCAATCGAGCTGGAGGTGTCGCGCACGATCTGCATGCCCTGGCTGGCGGCCTGATCGGCATGACTGGCCGCTTGCGCGGCCTGTGTCGCATTGCGGGCCACGTCCTGGGCGGTGGCGGTCATTTCATGCACTGCCGTGGCCACTTGGTCGATTTCCACCATCTGTTTATGTACGCCCTGGTTGGTGCGAATGGCGATATCGGCGGTATGTTCCGAGGAATCGCTGACGCTCTGTACCGAGGTCACCACTTGGCTGATCATTGCCTGCAGCTTGGCCAGGAAGGTGTTGAACCCTTTGGCGATGGAGCCCAGCTCGTCGGCCCGGTCGCTGGTCAGGCGCCGAGTCAGGTCACCTTCGCCCTGGGCGATATCATCGAGCATGGCCACCATCTGCCGCAGTGGACGTGCGATGCCGTGCCCCACCAACCAGATCACCAGCAGGCCGAGGCCAGCAATCACCAAGCCGACCATGGCCATGCCGAAGGTGTCGGCCTTGCGCTGTTCGGCCAGGTCGCCTTGCAGCTTGTCCAGATCGGCCATCACCGCCCCCAGGGGCAGTTGCAGCATCAGTGTCCAGTTGGCATCGGTCTGACCGATACCGAACGGCAGGTACAGGGCAATCTGGCCGTTGGCCTGGTCGACGTTGTAGGTCACTTCGCCGCGCTTGAGGTTGGACAGTCTGGCCACGGTGTCTTGGCGCAGCACGTCGCTGACTTTCTCGCCGAACTTGCTCGAATCCTTGGTGTAGGCCACCAGACGGCCGTTGCCGCCGATCAGGGCCATTTCCCCGGCACCGTTGTAGAGCTTCTGATTGGCAGCGACCAGCATGTCCTGAATGAAGTTCACCGACAGGTCAGCGCCGACGATGCCCTGGAATTTGCCGTTGAGCAGGATGGGCTGGATAAAGGAGGCGAGCATCACCACCTTGTCGCCGACCTTGTACGGAGCGGGGTCGATGACGCAGGACTTGAGGCTGTCCTGGGAGCACAGGTAGTACTCGCTGGTACGCACGCCAGTGGAGAGCAGGGTCCGGTCGTTGACGTCGGCCAGCTTGTCCAGGCCCAGGCTGCCGTCTTCGTTGCGGAACCACCAGGGCAGGAAGCGCCCGTTGGCGGCGTCCATGCCTACCACCGAGGTGCCGATGTAGGCCGCGTCGTTGTGGTCGATGGCACCCGGCTCCCAGGCGATGTAGGCGCCGAGGATCTTCGGATTCTGGGTGACGTTCTCCTTGATCAGGGCGATCAGCTGTTCACGGTTCAGGCTGAGTCCGGCATGGCCTTGGGAGTCCTGGGTGCCCATCAGGGCATTGACCCGCACCAGGCCGCCGGCAATCAGCAGTGGCGCTTCCAGTTCCCGTTGGATCTGGCTGACCTGAGTCTGCGCCAGGCCGCTCAGGCGCTGTTCGATGACTTGCTCGAATTGGGCCTGGGTCCGCTCTTGCACCATTTGCTGGGTCTTGGCCCCGGAGAACAGGGCGTACAGCACCAGGGCTACAACCACGCTGAGGACAATGGCACCGGCCAGGGCGGCGACGGAAAACTGGATCGACTTGAACTTCATAGAGGCTCCGGGCGCAGGAATTTAGGTCTGCCGTGCTGTATCGGCCGCAGCCTCGCCGGTCATTAGCCTGGAGAGGAGAAATGACTGTTTCAGATGGTTAAAGGTCGTTATTGGCGGGGGCCTGTTGCAGGCCGTTGGCGGCCTCGGGCGAAATGTGAAGTTTTTTCGTCTGGATCTGGATGTATCTGAATTGCGACTGAATGCGTGTTTTGCATCTGGCGCGGACACAGTTCCGCCCTTAGGATACGCGCCATGTTTTCAGGGAGGTTTCATGATGAAGAAGTCGTTACTCGTATGTGCATTGAGCGCTGCTGTGCTGCTGACCGGCTGTGAAACGGTCAATACCACCAGCGGTGGCGTGGTGGGTGTGGATCGCAAGCAGTCGATGTTCAGCATGCTATCCAGTGCTGAAGTCAACCAGTCCTACGCCCAGTCTTATCAACAGACTCTGGGTGAGGCCAGCAGCCAAGGCGTACTGGACAAGACCAGTGCCAATGCCAAGCGCCTGCAGGTCATTGCCAATCGCCTGATTGCCCAGGCACCGACCTTCCGTCCCGACTGCGCGCAGTGGAAATGGGAAGTCAACCTGATCAAGAGCGACGAGCTCAACGCCAACTGCGGTCCTGGCGGCAAGATCATTTTCTACTCCGGGCTGATCGAAAAGCTGAAACTGACCGACGATGAAATCGCTGCGGTCATGGGTCATGAAATTGCCCACGCCCTGCGCGAGCATGGTCGTGAAGCGATGTCCAAGCAGTACGCGGTCGGTGCAGGCAAGCAGATCGCTACCCTGTTCGGTGTCTCGCAGGAAACCGTAGCCCTGGGCGACAACGGGGTGAGCCTGCTGATGACTCTGCCCAACAGCCGCGAGAATGAAAACGAAGCGGACCTGATTGGTCTGGAGCTGGCTGCCCGCGCCGGTTACAACCCGAACGCGGCCATCAGCTTGTGGAACAAGATGGGCCAGGCTGCCGGTGGTTCTGCGCCGCCCGAGTTCATGAGTACTCACCCGGCTTCCACCAGCCGTATCGCCTCCTTGCAGGCGGCGATTCCAAAGGTGATGCCGTTGTATGAGCAGGCCAAGAAGTCCTGATCCATTGCTTCATTTGCGCTGATGCTTTCGCCGGCAAGCCGGCTCCTGCAGGTTGTGTAGGAGTCGACTTGCCGGCGATTTCATTTACAGCCAGCCACTGATCTGCATGGCCTTGTACACCGCCACTACGGCGAGGATGAAGAAGGCCGTCGCCGCCAGGCGACGAATCAGGGTCAGGGGCAGCTTGTCCGCGGCGAAGTTACCCGCCAGAACCACCGGCACGTTGGCAATCAGCATGCCCAGGGTGGTGCCGATGATCACCAGCCACAGATCCGGATATTGCGCCGCCAGCATGACGGTAGCGACTTGGGTCTTGTCACCGATTTCAGCCAGGAAGAACGCGATCAGGGTCGTGAGGAAAGGCCCGAACTTGCGCGCGGTAGTGGCTTCATCGTCATCCATCTTGTCTGGAACCAGGGTCCACAGGGCGGTGGCGGTGAAGCTGGCGGCGAGAATCCAGTGCAGGGTCGCGTCCGAGAAGAAGCTGCCGAACCAGGCACCTACCGCGCCGGCGGCCGCATGGTTGGCCAGGGTCGCGGCGACGATGCCGGCGATGATGGGCCAGGGTTTGCGAAAGCGCGCGGCAAGAATCAGGGCGAGCAGTTGCGTCTTGTCGCCGATTTCGGCCAAGGCAACGATTGCGGTGGGAACGAGGAGAGAATCCAGCATCATCAGGGTTTTCCTAAGGGGCGGGTCGACACGGCTATGACACGTACAGCCTTCCCGCCCCGGGTAAGGTGTGCGTGTCATAGGTCTTGTCAAACCCTGCGGTCCGTCTGTGCGGACTCTTGGGTCGCATGCGCCATGGTCTGAGGACCAAGTATGTTGACGCATGCCGGACGAGCGTGGCGCTCGTGGGAGACTACTCCCCTAGGACGGAGCGGATTCTGCCTAGGCAAACTCCATTCGGCAAGCCTTGTTTGCGAAAAGAAGGTCAGCCGCGTTTGGCCCGATAAATCCGAAATCCCTGGCCTTCGGCCTTGATTGCGCAGGGTCCGAGGTGCTCTTCGATCAGGGGTTGGTAGCGCAGGAAACTGTTGGCCACTACCCGTAGTTCGCCGCCTTTTTGCAGATGTTTGGTCGCTTTTCGCAGCAGGTTTTCTGTGGCTTGGTAATCGGTGTGGACCCCGGTATGGAAGGGGGGGTTGGTCAGAATGCAGTTCAATTCCATGGGCGCGGCATCAATTCCGTCGCCGGTCAGCACCTCGGCTTCAAGACCGTTGGCGGCCAGGGTCAGGCGACTGCTGGCGGCGGCAAAGGCGTCCACATCCAGCAAGGTCACGCTGTTGTCCGGGTAGCGGCGCTTCACTGTGGCCCCCAGCACCCCGGCGCCACAGCCGAAGTCCAGCAGGTGGCCGGCGGGCAAGTGATCCAGATGCTCCAGCAACAGCGCGGTGCCGCGGTCCAGGCGCCCGTGGCTGAACACGCCCGGCAGGCTGACGACCGTCAATGGACCTTCGGCCAGGGGCAGTTCGTATTCCTGGGCCAGACTCTCCAGCGCCACCGGTTCGGGAGCGTTGGCGACCGTGACCTGCCACAGCTGGCAGTGGCGCGCGCTGTCGAGCTTGCGCGGTTTGCCGAAAGGGTTGAGTTGCTTGGCGGCGCTCTCCACGCCGCTGCGCTTCTCGCCCACCAGATACAGCTCGCGTCCGGCCAGGCGTGAGGCCAGGGCGTTGAGCAGGTAGTCGGTGAGGTCCTTGGACTTGGGCAGGAACAGCACGGCGCTGTCGAAGGGTTCTGCCGGTGCTTCTACGCCAAAGTGGCTGCGGCCTGGAAAGCGTGCCTCCAGGGCCGCGTGGTCACCGGCGTGCCAGCTCCAGCCACGGGCATTGGGCAGACGCCCGAGCAGGTCATCCGCGGTCAGGCCGGCCAGCAGCAGTGAGCCTTGAAACAATTGAGCCTGGCGTAACAGTACTTCACTGCGTGTGTCCATGATCCGCACCCGAAAAAAGTGGCGAAGTTTATCAACTCACGACATGCAGTGGGGCGCCACTGAAGAAGGCTTGGGCATTTTCCGTCAGTTGCCCGACGATTCGCTGGCGAGCTTCGCGGCTGCCCCAGGCATTGTGCGGCGTGACGATCAGGCGTGGGATATCACCGGCCAGCAGTGGATTGCCGTTCACCGGCGGCTCGACGCTCAGGACGTCGGTGGCCGCCCCACCCAGATGACCACTGCGCAGCGCATCGGCCAGGGCCTGTTCATCAATCAGGCCGCCGCGGGCGGTGTTGACCACCAGGGCGCCGGGCTTGAGCAGGGCCAGTTCCCGGGCACCGATGAAGTTTCGGGTGTGTTCGTTGAGTGGACAGTGCAGGGTCAGGGCATCCACTTGTGGCAGCAGTTCCTCCAGCGGCAGGCGATCGGCTCGAGCCGGGCGTCCGGGGATCTGCCCCAATACCACGCGCATGCCAAAGGCTTCGGCCAGGCGTGCCACGGCGCTGCCTAGCTCGCCATTGCCCAGCAGACCCAGGGTCTTGCCCGCCAGTTCGATGATGGGGAAGTCCAGCAGGCAGAACTGCTTGGCCTGTTGCCAGCGGCCGGCGGCTACGGCTTGTTGGTAGTCGGCAACCCGAGTGGCGAGATTGAGCAGCAGCATCAGGGTGTGCTGGGCCACCGACGGAGTGCCATAACCCTGGCAGTTGCTGACGCTGATGCCTTGTTGGCGGGCAGCGGCCAGATCGACATTGTTGGTGCCGGTGGCGGCCACCAGGATCAGTTGCAGATCAGGGCAGGCCGCCAGGGTCTCGGCGCTCAGGGCCACCTTGTTGCTGATGGCGACCTGGGCACCCTGCAAGCGCTCGGTCACTTGCTCCGCGGGGGTGTGGGCATGCACTTGCAGGGGGCTGAAGCACTCATGCAGCGCACTCAGATCCAGGTCGCCCAGGTCCAGTGAGCTGTGATCGAGGAAGACGGCGCGGCGATTGTTGATCATGAACTGTACCTTTTGCACGAGGGATCTAAGGCGTAATCTGCCGAGCCTAACAGATGAAATAATTAGACATACACAGGAGCCTGCATGTACCTCACCGAGTTCTTGACCGTTGCCCTGATCCACTTGCTGGCGGTGGCCAGCCCCGGCCCGGACTTTGCCGTGGTGGTGCGCGAAAGCGTCACCCACGGCCGTCGCGCCGGTACCTGGACTGCCCTGGGAGTGGGCTGTGCGATCTTCCTGCACGTGGGTTACTCGCTGCTGGGGATTGGCCTGATCGTTTCCCAGTCCATCGTGCTGTTCAACGCCCTGAAGTGGTTGGCGGCGGCGTATCTGCTGTACATCGGCTACAAGGCCCTGCGTGCTCAGCCGGCCAAGCCGGCGGCGGACGACCTGCACAAGGAAGCCGGAGAGCGTACCGCGCGCGGTGCCTTTACTTCCGGTTTTGTCACCAATGGCTTGAACCCCAAGGCGACCCTGTTCTTCCTCTCGCTGTTCACCGTGGTGATCAACCCGCACACGCCCCTGGCGATCCAGGCCGGTTATGGCGTGTATCTGGCGGCGGCCACAGCAGTCTGGTTCTGCCTGGTAGCCATGCTCTTCAGCCAGCAACGGGTGCGTGCCGGCTTCGCCCGCATGGGCCACTGGTTCGACCGCACCATGGGCGCGGTGCTGATCGCCATCGGCGTGAAACTGGCCTTCACCGAGATGCATTGAACACTCTCCCCGGACAGGGCACGCAGGATCTCCTGAACCGCGCGAATACTGGCCTGGAGCTAGTATTGGTGCGGCCCTGCAAATCATCCCTTTGGCTGATTTAGCCGGCGCACGGGAACTTTAGAGTGGTCATCCTCCAGTCACGACCGAGCCGTCAGAAAAGGGATTCTTATGTTGCAGACTCGTGTTATTCCCCCCGCCGAAGGTGCTTATCAATACCCGCTTCTGATCAAGCGGTTGCTGATGTCCGGCGCGCGCTACGAGAAAACCCGCGAAATCATCTATCGCGACCAGTTGCGCTACACCTATCCGACCCTGATCGAGCGGGTGGCGCGTCTGGCCAATGTGTTGACTGCGGCCGGGGTCAAGGCCGGAGATACCGTGGCGGTGATGGACTGGGACAGCCATCGCTACCTGGAGTGCATGTTCGCTATCCCGATGATCGGTGCGGTGATCCACACCATCAACGTGCGCCTGTCACCGGAGCAGATCCTCTACACCATGAACCACGCCGAGGACCGCTTCGTGCTGGTCAACAGCGAGTTCGTCGGTCTGTACCAGGCCATCGCCGGGCACTTGACCACGGTGGAGAAAACCCTGCTGCTCACCGACGCACCGCAGAAGACTGCCGAACTGCCGAATCTGGTGGGCGAGTATGAGACCTTGCTGGCCGCCGCCAGCCCCCAGTATCAGTTCGAGGACTTTGACGAGAATTCGGTGGCCACCACCTTTTACACCACCGGCACCACCGGCAATCCCAAGGGGGTGTATTTCACCCATCGGCAACTGGTGCTGCACACCATGGGCGTCTCCACCATCATGGGCTCCATCGATAGTGTGCGCCTGCTAGGCACCAACGATGTGTACATGCCCATTACGCCGATGTTCCATGTGCATGCCTGGGGGCTGCCTTATGTGGCCACCATGCTTGGGCTCAAGCAGGTCTATCCCGGGCGTTACGACCCGGAGTACCTGGTGGAGCTGTGGCGCCGGGAGAAGGTCACCTTCTCCCACTGTGTGCCGACCATCCTGCAGATGGTGCTCAATGCCAAGGCGGCCCAGAACACCGATTTCGGTGGCTGGAAGATCGTCATCGGCGGCAGTGCGCTGAACCGTGCGCTGTACGAGGCGGCCAAGGCCAAGGGGATTCAACTGACGGCCGCCTATGGCATGTCGGAGACTGGTCCGCTGGTGTCTTGTGCTCACCTCAACGATGAACTGATGGCGGGCAGCGAAGACGAGCGCACCACTTACCGGATCAAGGCCGGGGTGCCAGGGCCCTTGGTGGAGGCAGCGATCATCGATGCCGAGGGCAACTTCCTGCCGGCTGACGGTGAGTCCCAGGGCGAGCTGGTGCTGCGTGCGCCCTGGCTGACTGAAGGCTATTTCAACGAGCCGCAGAAGGGCGCCGAGCTCTGGGACGGCGGCTGGTTGCACACCGGCGACGTGGCGACCCTGGACAGCATGGGGGTGATCGACATCCGTGACCGGATCAAGGACGTGATCAAGACCGGTGGCGAGTGGATCTCCTCCCTGGACCTGGAAGACCTCATCAGTCGCCATGCGGCGGTACGTGAAGTAGCAGTGGTGGGCATCGCCGATCCACAGTGGGGCGAGCGCCCGTTTGCCTTGCTGGTGATCCGCGAAGGCCATGAGATTGGTGCCCGTGAGCTCAAGGAACACCTCAAGCCGTTCGTGGAGCTGGGGCACCTGAGCAAGTGGGCGATTCCCAGCCAGATCGCCCTTGTTACTGAAATTCCCAAGACCAGCGTTGGCAAGCTCGACAAGAAGCGCATCCGCGTCGACATCAGCGAATGGCAAGCCAGTAACAGCACCTTCCTCTCCACGCTTTGAGCGTCCTCTGCCGTGCCCGTCCGGGCACGGCATGCCCATCCGACAAGCCTTTGCCTTGTGCTCACGAGATTTTCAGCCATCCTTACCGCGCCGTCTTTCAACGGTTGTGGCAAAGGACTGTTCCAATGCGGTGGTCGGCTGCAAATCACACTTTAGAGGGATCAAGCAGTAATCCCTGCTGGATATAGTCCGCCTACGGATTTTTCTGAACAACGGAGCACTGTGGGGTGCTCGCGCCATGCAACTTCGGAATCGGGCAAGTGTTCATCCAACCGGTATTCGAAGCGTTTTCAGAAGAGCGTACTGCCATAAAAATAATGCACATGGAGTAGCGTCGATGACATCAGCAAACCAGTTCTGGCGCCGGGCGAAACTGCCCCTGGCCGTCGGTCTCGCCTCCACGCTCGCCGGGCCTGCATTCGGCGTCAGCTTCAATATCGGTGAAATCGAAGGCAGCTTCGATTCGTCCCTGTCGGTGGGGGCCAGTTGGTCGACCGCCGGACGCAACAAGGACCTGATCGGGGTCAACAATGGCGGCAAGGGGCTGTCCCAGACCACCGATGACGGCCACTTGAACTTCAACAAGGGGCAGACCTTCTCGAAGATCTTCAAGGGCATTCATGACCTGGAATTGAAGTACGGCGATACCGGTGTGTTTGTGCGGGGCAAGTACTGGTATGACTTCAAGCTCAAAGACGAAGACATGGACTTCAAGAACATCAGTGACAACAACCGCAAGGAAGGCGCCAAGTCCTCCGGCGGTCAGATCCTCGATGCCTTTGTCTATCACAACTACTCCATCGCCGATGAGCCGGGCTCGGTGCGTTTGGGCAAGCAGGTAGTGAGTTGGGGTGAAAGTACCTTCATTGGCGGCGGTATCAACTCGATCAACCCGATCGACGTGTCGGCGTTCCGCCGTCCCGGTGCCGAGGTCAAGGAAGGTCTGATCCCGGTCAACATGTTCTACATTTCCCAGAACCTGACCGAGAACCTGTCGGCCGAAGCTTTCTATCAATTGGAATGGGACCAGACCGTTACCGACAACTGCGGGACCTTCTTCTCGCAGCCGGACAACATTTCCGATGGCTGTGACGACAATCTGCGTCTGCTCGCCAAGCGTTCGACCATCACCGCCACGGCCCCGGGCCGGGCGGCCCTGGCGGCGATGCAGGCGCGTGGCGTCGATGTCAATGAAGAGGGTGCGCTGGTGCGTCGCAGTGGCGACCGCGATGCCCGTGACAGCGGCCAGTTCGGTGTGGCTTTCCGTTACAACTTCGAGCCGCTGGACACCGAGTTCGGCGCCTACTTCATGAACTATCACAGCCGTGCGCCGATCTTCAGCGCCACCGGTGCACCTCAGTCGGCCTATACCATCGCCCCGGGCTTTGGCACGTTGGCACCGGTGTGGATTGCCGGTAACTCGAAGTACTTTGTCGAGTATCCGGAAGACATCCGCCTGTACGGGCTGAGCTTCTCCACCACCTTGCCTACAGGGACCGCCTGGAGCGGCGAACTGAGTTATCGGCCGAATGCGCCGGTTCAGTTGAACAGCACCGATATCCTCTACTCCGCTGTCCGGCCTCTGGGAGGCAACTTCACCAATGCTTCCTTGCTCGATGGGATTCCTGGACAAGACCTTCATGGCTATCGCCGTAAAGAGATTACCCAGTTCCAGACCACCTTCACGCACTTCTTCGACCAGGTCATGGGTGCCAGCCGCCTGACCCTGGTAGGCGAACTCGGGATCACTCGTGTGGGTGGCCTGGAGAGCAAATCGGATGTGCGTTATGGCCGTGATCCCGTGTTCGGTCCTGGTGCCCTGCCTGCCACTCCCGGTGGACAGAACAGTTGCCGGGTGCTCAATGCCGCCACCATTGCCGGCGCAGGCCCAGGAGCCGATGCCAGTAACCTCACTTCCAACTGCAACAACGACGGCTTCACCACCGCCACCTCTTGGGGTTACCGCGGCCGGGCGATCTGGGAATACCCGGATGTATTCGCCGGTGTGAACCTCAAGCCGAACGTGGCCTGGTCCCATGACGTCAAGGGCTACTCGCCAGGTCCTGGCGCCAACTTCGAGGAAGGCCGCAAGGCCATCAGCCTGGGTCTGGATGCCGAGTACCAGAACACCTACACCGCGAGCCTGGCCTACACCAACTTCTTTGGTGGCGACTACAGCACCGTGGATGACCGGGACTTCCTCGCCTTGAGCGTTGGCGTGAACTTCTAAGCACACTGCATTTTCAGGAAGAACAACAATATGAACATCACCAAGAGTCTGTTGCACATCGGTGTGCTGGGACTGTCACTGCTGGCCACCGGGGTCATGGCCGCGGTCTCGGCCGATGAAGCGGCCAAGCTGGGCACCAGCCTGACGCCGATGGGCGCGGAGATGGCCGGTAACGCTGCCGGTACCATTCCCGCCTGGAAACCCCTGGCAACCAACGCCGGTACCGTGGACAGCAAGGGTTTCCTGTCCAACCCATACGGCAGCGAGCAGCCGCTGTTCACGATCACTGCGCAGAACGTCGAGCAGTACAAGGACAAGTTGGCCCCCGGGCAGTACGCGATGTTCAAGCGCTACCCGGAAACCTTCAAGATGCCGGTTTACCCGTCTCATCGCGGGGCCACGGTGCCTGCTGAGGTGTTCGCCGCCATCAAACGCAATGCCACCAGCACCAACCTGGTGTCCGGCGGCAACGGCCTGGAGAACTTCGAAACCGCGATTCCGTTCCCGATCCCGAAAAGCGGTGTGGAAGTCATCTGGAACCACATCACCCGCTATCGCGGTGGCAGCGTGACCCGTCTGGTTACCCAGGCCACGCCACAGGCCAACGGCTCCTACAGTCTGGTGTACTTCCAGGACCAGTTCGTGTTCCGCGACAAGATGAAGGACTACGACCCGAAAAACCCGGGCAACATCCTGTTCTACTTCAAGCAGAAGGTGACGGCCCCGGCGCGTCTGGCCGGTGGCGTGCTGCTGGTCCACGAGACCCTCGACCAAGTGAAGGAGCCGCGTTCGGCCTGGGTCTACAACGCTGGCCAGCGTCGTGTGCGCCGTGCCCCGCAAGTCTCCTATGACGGCCCGGGTACCGCCGCCGATGGCCTGCGGACTTCCGACAACCTGGACATGTACAACGGTGCGCCGGATCGCTACGACTGGAAACTGGAAGGCAAGAAGGAGATGTACATCGCCTCCGACAGCTACAAGCTCGACTCGCCGAGCCTGAAGTACGCCGACATCATCAAGGCCGGGCACATCAACCAGGACCTGGCTCGCTACGAGCTGCGTCGGGTCTGGCATGTGGTCGCCACCTTGAAGGAAGGTCAGCGGCACATCTATGCCAAACGTGACTTCTATATCGACGAAGACACCTGGCAGGCCGCGGTGATCGACCACTATGACGGTCGTGGTCAACTGTGGCGTGTGGCCGAGGCCCACGCCGAGAACTACTACGACAAGCAAGTGCCGTGGTATGCCCTGGAAACCCTCTACGACCTGCAGTCCGGCCGCTACCTGGCACTGGGCATGAAGAACGAAGAGAAGCAGGCGTATGACTTCGGCTTCACCGCGACCACCAGCGACTTCACTCCAGCCGCCTTGCGTCAGGACGGGGTTCGCTGATCCGCTGCAAATAGAGGCCGCATCCTCGGAAATTGCCCCGACTGGCTCGGGGCTTTTTTTTGCCTGGACGATTGTGGATTCGCAGATATGCACAACAATCTAGGCTGTTCCGGCAGGCTTTCTCCAGATGAATTAGTAGGTTGCCGGATAAACAACCGAAATAACGACTGATCAATCAGCTGTATCTGACCCATTTGGTCATAGTCTTTTTCACTCGAATGGTCGCAAAAATCTTCAACAGGTCGCTTTTTACCGCTAGTCTGCGGGCATCTGCTACGCCGACAACCCTACATCAATAAGAGTTGGCCATGACTGAGCTGTCCCCCCTTCAACGGTCTGCCAGCGCGGTGATTCCTGCGTTGGAAGGGCGTTTCTATCGACCCCCTCTGCCCGACGGATACGTGCAGCGGCCGCGTCTTTGCGAACGCTTGAGTGCCGGGTTGAAGGGCAGGCTGTTGCTGGTCAGTGCGCCGGCCGGGTTTGGTAAGAGCTCGTTGGCGGTGGAGTTTTGCCAGGGCTTGCCGGGCAACTGGCAGAGCCTATGGCTGGGGTTGAGCCGCCGGGACAGCGATCCCGGGCGTTTCCTCGAACGCTTGCTGGCCGGTTTGCAGCAGTACTTTCCCCAATTGGGCCGGCAGTCTCTCGGTCTGTTGAAAATGCGCCAGCGCCATCAGCCTTTCGCCTTTGAAGAGTGGCTGGATGGCTTGCTGGACGAGCTGGCGCTTCACCTGTCTAGCAGCAGGCCGTTGTTGCTGGTCCTGGACGACTATCACCTGGCCCAGGGGCCGGTGCTTGATCGTTGCTTGCAGTTTTTCCTCAATCACCTGCCCGACGGCCTGCTGGTGCTGGTCACCAGCCGCCAGCGTCCGGATTGGCATCTGGCGCGGCTGCGGCTTTCACGACAGTTGCTGGAGCTGCATGAGCAGGATTTGCGCCTGACCCATGACGAGTCCCTGAGCTTGTTGGACCGCCACAGCAGTTCCTTGCGCGGCGAGGCTCTGGAAAGCCTGATCCAGCGCAGCGAGGGCTGGGTTGCCGGGCTGCGTTTCTGGCTGTTGGCAGCGTCCGAGGCTGGTGCGCTGGGCACCTTGCCTCAGGGACTGCATGGGGGCGAAGGGCTGATCCGCGACTACCTGCTGGAAGAGGTCATCGACTGCCTGCCCGCCGAGGTCCAGGCTTTCCTCTATGACACGGCGCCCCAGGAGCGCTTCTGCGCCGAGCTCTGCGACGCCCTGCGCGAAGCGCATGACAGTGCCGAGATCCTGGGTTTCCTGCAGGCTCACCAAGTGTTCCTGGTGCCATTGGACGAACACGGGCACTGGTATCGCTATCACCATCTGTTTTCCGATCTGCTGCGTACCCGACCCACGGCCAATACCCTGGTGCCGGCCGCCAGCCTGCATTTGCGTGCCTGTCGTTGGTTCAACGCTCAGGGGCTGCTGGATGAAGCCGTGGAGCAGGCGCTGCGTGCCGGACACCTGGATGTGGCGGCCAACCTGGTGCAGAACCTGTCGGAGGAGCAACTGCTGGCGGAGCAGAATGTCGGCATGCTGCTGCGCTGGAAGATGGACCTGCCCGACAGCCTGCTGATCAGCACACCGCGGCTGATCGTGCTCTACAGCTGGGCCCTGGGCCTGGCCTGCCAGTTGGACGCGGCAGAGGAACTGGCGGATCACCTGAGTCGTTTCCTGCCGGCGCCTTCGGCTACTGCGCAAAAGTCGATGCTGGCGCAATGGCTGGCCTTGAGCGGGATCATCGCTCGTGGGCGGGGCCAGCGGGAACGGACCCTGGCCTACTGCGGCGAGGCTCTGGAAAGCCTGCCGCACAAGCGTTACGGACAGCGCCTGATGTGTCTGTCGACCTTGTCCAACCTGGCGATCACCGACGCCGACCTGTGGCGCGCCCGCAGTCTCAATCGCGAATCCCTGGAGTTGGCGCAGCGGGTCGGCAATCCGCTGTTCGAGGCCCTGGCCCATTACGATCGGGCCCGGGTTCTGCAGGCGCGGGGCGAGGTGCTCAGAGCGCTGGAGGAGGTGCACCAAGGGCTGCGACGGCTGCAGGGACTGTCGGCTCAGCGGCTGTACGCGGTGCGGGCCCGGCTGACCCTGTATGAAGGTTATCTGTTGACGCTGCGTGCCCAGCCTGAGGCCGGCCTGGTGCGTTTACAGGCCGGGTTGCTGGAGGCGCGGGCCTGTCGCGACATCAGCGTGTTGATCGCTCATTGCGTGATCGCCAAGCAGGAAGGCCTGCGGAGCGAGTTTTCCCGGGCCTTTGCCGAGTTGGCCGAGGCCGAGCGCCTGATGCATATCTGGGACGTGCCGCCGATCTACTACTTGGCGATGATCACTCTGGTGAAGTGCGAGCTCTGGCTGGCCCAGGGCCGCATCGACCTGGCCGAGGCCTGGCTGGCGCGTCTGGGCCAGACCTACACTGGAGAACAGGCTGCGGCGCCGCCGGAGTTCCATCCGCAGTTGCCCTTGCACATCGAATTGCAGCAAGCCCAACTGGAAACCATCAAGGGCGACTCCTCCCGGGCCGAACAGCGCTTGAGTCGATTGGTGGAGCATGGCCAGCAAAGCGGTCGGCAGTTGTTGAGCGTTATGGCCCTGACCCAGAAAACCCTGCTGTTGCTGGCGTCCGGGCGCGGCGCAGAGGCACGACGGGACTTTGCCCAGGCCCTGGAAGCAGCGGTGGGGGGCGCAGTGCAACCTTTCGAGAGCTTGATCCGCAGTCACCCCTGCTGGATGCGCGAGCAATTGCAGCACTGTGTGTCGACCGCTTTGACTCAGGCTCTGTTGCAGCGTTTGCCTGCTGCTCCCCGTGAGCTTCCCGAGGCGGCTCATAGTGAGTCGTTGAGTTCCCGGGAGCTGTCGGTGCTGCAATTGATTGCTCAGGGGTGTTCCAATCAGGAAATCAGCGAGCGCTTGTTCATTTCGCTGCATACGGTGAAAACCCACGCCAGCCATATCAACAGCAAACTGGGGGTTGAGCGACGTACACAGGCAGTGGCACGGGCCCAGGAGTTGGGGTTGCTGGGGTAGGCGCTACCCCGCCGGCCAGGGCTTTTGGCGGCCGCGTCGAGGTCGGCCGACCGGCTGCAGCTGCGCCGTGATACAGCGCCGGGCCCGGGGTTATCGGGCCAGGTGCTGTTTGCAGTAATCGGCGAACAGGCGCGCCGGCTTGGTCAACTGGCCACGCTTGAGCCAGGCCGCCACCAGGCCGGAGCCGGTCACGTCCTCGACAATATCCACGCACACCACCGGCTTGCCGTCGTAGGAGCACTGGGAGTGGGGGCGGGTTACCAGAATCGAAAAGCCGAAGCCCTGGCCCACCATGCCCCGCACCATCTCGATGGAGGGCGAGCTGAAGGCGATCTGTGGCGTCAATCCCAGTTCCTCGAACAGGCTGACGAAGTAGGTCCGGCTCGGTTGCACATCCAGCAGGATCATTGGTTCCAGGCTCAGGTCACGCAGTGAAACCTGGGCCTGCTGGGCGTAGCGGTGGTCGGCGGGAAGCAACGCATAGGGCCGTTGCGGTGGCATCAGTGGTTCGGTTTCGATGGTGCCGTCCAGTTCGTGCTCGTACAGGATCACCAAGTCGAACGCACCGCCGGTCAAGCCCTGTACCAGTTCCTGCTGTTCGCCATCGCGGATGCGGATTTCCACCCCGGGATACAGGGCACTGAAGCCGGCGATCAACTGCGGCAGGTACAGCGGTGCCACGGTTTCAAAGCAACCGATGTCGATCTGTCCGGCCACCACGTCGTTGTCCGCCAGGGCGTTCTGCTCGAACTCCTTGGCCATGCGCAGCAGTTCCTGAGCCTTGCGGTAGAAGCGTGCACCACTTGGGGTCAGGGACACCCCCAGGGCGTGGTGGCGGATCAGCAATTGCACGCCGAAGCTGTCCTCCAGGCCCTTGATGGCGGTGGAGATCGACGGCTGGGCGATATACAGCTTGCGTGACGCTTCAGCGACGCTGCCGCATTCGACGGTGGTGATGAAGTACTTGAGTTGACGCAGATTGTAGGCGGCCACAGCGAACCTCGTTCTGATTCGGCTCTAGAGTGCACTGCGAAAGATGCAGCCCGCTTCCTGCAAGCAAGTTATGCACCGACAAGCCTCCCGGGCTTGGTTTCTTGTCCGTCAACGATACTCACAAACGCTGTCGGAAAGGGCGGGGTCTAGGCAGTTTTTTCATCGCTTGTGAACAGGTATTTCCTGGCCTTGAGCGATCTCGACCAGGACGATGGTTTTCAACTTTACGCCTCTGGAGCGCTCTGCGGTGCAGGCAGCTCCTCGGCGGGCGGGGCGGCATTGAAGTCCAGGGTGACCGTGAAGAGTTGCTGTTCCATCAGCACCTCAATGCGCCAGCCGAGCCGGGCGCTGAGTTGCCGCATCAGTTCCAGGCCCAGGCCATAGCCAAAGTCGTTGGATGGCTCCAACTGCTTGGCTTCCCGGATGCGGTTGACGATGCGCAGTTGTGGGTAGTCGAAATTGATCTCGACACTGCCCTCATCGGCGTATTGCAAGGCATTGCGCAGGAAGTTGCCCACCACGATGCGGCAGGCGGTCAGAGGCAAGCGGCAAGGGGTGCTGCTGATGTCCAGCAGCAGTTCGATATCCCGTGTACCGATCAGGTAGCGGTGTTCCTCGATCAGTTCAGTGACCAGGCCGCTCATGTCGATGGGTTCCTCGGGCAAGGGTTCTGGCAGTTCCCGGCTCATCCACAGCAAGGTTTCGGCGATGCGCTGCATGTTCAATACCGAGCGCTCGATACGTTGCAGGGGCGGCGGCAGGACGCCGCCGGATTGCAAGGTCAGCAGTTCGATATTGGCCTTGAGCACCGCCAATGGGGTGCGCAGTTCATGGCTGGTGTAGCGCAGCAGGCGGCCTTCGCGCAGGCTGGCGGCCTGCACCTGCTGCACGCTTTGGGCCAGGGCATCGGCGAGCACGTTGAACTCCTTGAAACCAAAATTAGGTCGCTGGCCGGACACCGCGTCCGCATCCTTGAGGGTCGAGGACCACTGGGCCAGGCGCTCCAGGGGCCTTACCAGCCACCAGACCAGCAGGACAATGATGATCAGCGCCGGGACGAACACCGCCAGGCTGATGAGGTTGACGCCGCGCAACTGGCGCTCGATGTAGGCGTCGGACAGTGGCGTCTCCACTTCGCCGCCTTCTTCCTTGTCGTGGTCGACGTCGAACATGTACAGGGTCTTGCCGTCGCTAAGGGGCTGGGCCAGGACCGCCCGCCCTTCATCCTCGTCATCGGAGTCCAGGTCGCCGAAGGCCTGCAGCGCGCCGAAGGACAGGCTGGGCGGAGTGTCCAGCAACTGACGGATTTTCTCCGGCAGCGCCTCTTTGCCTATGACGCTGGTATAGAAGTAGTTGTGCGGCGGTGGGGTGTTTGGATCTTTCTTGTAATGCCTGGCGAAGTACTGGGCTTCCTCTTCCATCATGGCGCTGGCGGTATAGAGCAGGCCACGGATACTGTACTCGGGCAGCAGCAGGCTGTAGATCAGCAACACCACGGCAATCAGCAGCAGGAAGCTGCCGCTGATCACCCATTTCAGACCCAGACCGTTACGCATGTGACCTCATCTGAATGCCAATACCAGGGAGGGTGTGGATCAACGGTTGGCCGAAGGATTTGTCCACGGTCTTGCGCAATCGGTGCATGTGCACCTTGAGGGTATTGCTGTCCGGTGGCTCGTCGCCCCAGATCATGGTCTCCAGGCGTTCCCGGGTTACCGGTTCCGGACTGGCACGCATCAGGCATTCCAGCAGGGTCCAGCAAATGGGTGACAGATGCAGTTCTTGCCCGGCGCGGCTGACCTTGCGGGTAGACAGCTCCATCACCAGGTCGGCCACTTGCAGGCGGCTTGCCTGGCCGCTGCGGCGCATGCTCAGGGCTCGGATACGGGCCACCAGTTCCGCCATTTCAAAGGGCTTGACCAGATAGTCGTCAGCCCCGGCGGCGAAGCTGGCGAGTTTGTCGGAAAGGGCATCCAGCGAGGTGAGCATCAGGATCGGCGTCTGGCTGCCTTGCTGGCGCAACTGTTGGCACAGCTGCTGGCCGTCCAGTCGCGGCAACATGATGTCCAGCAGGATGACGTCGTAGTGCTGGCTTAAAGCCAGGTTAAGGCCGGTCTGGCCATTGCTGGCGTGGTCGCAGACGATGCCGCTGATTTCCAGGTACTCGATGACGGTGTTGGCCAGGTCGAGGTTGTCCTCGACCAATAGCAGTTGAATATGCACGGAAACGTCCCCTTGGACCCTTGGCGCTTGATGGGCCGAAGGATAGCGGAGTCAGGCCGGTTTCTGCCGATGTTTACCCGGTGTTAACCCGGCCGTCTCTAAGCTCGGGCTCTTCTTAACTCCAGAGCGTGGCACAGCCATGAACCTGATTTCGGTAGTCAAAGGAATCCTGCTGGTCCTGATACTTCTCGTCCTGATGGCCTGCGTCCTGCCTTCCCAGGCACCTTTGGGGCGCCTGGGAGGGGGCGGCCCCCTGAGTTGGTTACTGATTGGCCACAGTGTTGAGCGGGCGGGATCCGAGCATGTCATCAGTGCATGCTGATAAGACCGGCGCCAGCTACACCGATCAGTTGGTCCTGTGCCTGGTGCTGATTCTCTGTGTATCGATCTCCCTGGGGATCTACATCATGCGCTTCAATGCGCAGATCGACCGGCAGCGCGAATTGTCCCCGGTGCACTTGCTCGAATGCGGCCAGGGGCGCGGGGCCTTCATTGTCGACCCTCATGGACAGCGCAGTAGCAGTGACAACTGTTTCCTGGTGGATGAGGACAACTAGTTTCGGGTCTGCTCGGCACTCAGAACGATTCGCCGTCGAATTCAAGCACAAGAAACGTGGTTCTTGCGCTTGAATCTCGTTTTACAGTGTCGGCGTACTGAGAAGACGGCCATGGACCACTGGGTTCCGGGTCCGATTCCACTGGCGGATTGAAGGAGACCTGAGATGTCCTGCGTATTCAAACTGATGCCGTCCCCCGTTGGCCAACTGACCCTGGTGGCCAGAGGGACCAAGCTGGCGGCGATTCTCTGGGAGCACGAACGGCAGAACCGGGTACGTCTCGGGCCGTTGCAGGAGTCGGTTGATCATCCCCTGCTGCTGGAAGCCGAGCGCCAGCTTCGGGAATACTTTGCAGGCAGCCGTGAGCGCTTCGAGCTTGAGCTGGATTTCGTCGGTACCGAGTTTCAGTGCAAGGTCTGGCAGGCCTTGCTGACCATCCCTTTCGGTGAGACCCGCAGCTACAGCCAGATCGCCCAGCAGATTGGCAGTCCCAAGGCGGTGCGGGCGGTGGGTGCAGCCAATGGCCGGAACCCGATCTCGATTGTGGCCCCCTGTCATCGAGTGATCGGTGCATCGGGGAGCCTGACCGGCTTTGCCGGAGGGCTTGAAGCCAAGCAGTTCCTGCTGGCACTGGAGGGGGAGGAGACGCTGCAACTGGCGTTCTGAGTGAGTGTTGGCGGTGAGCTGTGCCAGAATGCGCCATCGATTTTTCTGGAACGCTTCCATGGACGCCGCCAAACCCAGCCTTATCCGCGAAACCTTCCCCGTCGGCCCTTTGCAGTGCAACTGCACCATCATTGGCGACCCGCTGACCAAGAAAGCCATAGTTGTCGATCCGGGAGGCAATCCCGATTTGATCATGGCTCGCCTCGATGCCCTCGGGTTGAAGGTGGTGAGCATCATTCATACCCATGCGCACCTGGATCATTTTCTTGCCTCCGGGCAGATGAAGGAAAAGACCGGCGCCACTTTGCATCTGCATAAGGACGACCAGTTCCTGTGGGACAACCTTGAGATGCAGTGCAGCATGTTCGGCGTGCCCTACACCCCGGTCCCGTCCCCGGACCGCTGGCTGGGCGACGATGAGGAACTGGCCTGCGGTTGCGGCGTGGCCCTGCATACTCCCGGGCACACTCCGGGTTCCATGAGTTTTTGGTTTTCCGAGGCTAAGCTTCTGATTGCCGGCGACACGCTGTTCAAGCGCGGGGTCGGGCGCACGGACTTGTGGGGCGGGGATCAGGCCACCCTGGTGCGTTCGATCAAGCAGCGTCTGTATACCCTTGATGAAGATGCCACAGTGGTTGCCGGGCACGGTCCAGACACTCGATTGGGCGATGAGATGCGCCAGAATCCGTTTGTGAGGGCCTGACTTTTAGCCAGGCTGCTGACGGAATTTTTGCCACTCTGTGTGTTCCAACGCTAGCTAAGGTCTGTTGCCAACGTCCGCTGCACCACAGAATGCAAAATGTAGGAGTTTTCCATGTTCACCTCGCGTCGTTTGATTGTTGTCGCTACTGCTGTGGCCTTGTTGTCCGGCTGCGCTTCGCCTAACCCCTATGACAATCAGGGGCAGGCCGACGGCGGCTCGTCGGGCATGAGCAAAACTGCAAAATACGGTGGCCTGGGTGCCCTGGCTGGTGCATTGGCCGGTGCTGCCATTGACCACAATAACCGTGGCAAGGGCGCGTTGATCGGTGCCGCGGTGGTGGGGGCATCCGCTGCCGGTTACGGTTACTACGCCGATCAGCAGGAGAAAAAACTGCGCGCCAGCATGGCCAATACCGGGGTTGAAGTGCAGCGTCAGGGTGATCAGATCAAGCTGATCATGCCGGGCAACATCACGTTTGCCACTGATTCGGCGAATATCGCCCCAAGCTTCTACCAACCGCTGAACAACCTGGCCAACTCCCTGCGCGAGTTCAACCAGAACCAGATCGAGATCGTCGGCTACACCGACAGCACTGGCAGCCGTCAGCACAACATGGACCTTTCCCAGCGTCGTGCCCAGAGCGTGGCGACCTACCTCACGTCCCAGGGGGTGAGCAGTGCCAACCTGTCCGCTCGCGGTGCTGGTCCGGACAATCCGATTGCCAGCAACGCCGACGTCAATGGCCGTGCGCAGAACCGTCGTGTAGAGGTCAACCTCAAGGCGATTCCGGGCCAGCAGTATCAGCAGCAAGGTCAGCAGTACCAGCAGCCCTACCAGCAGTACTGATCGACTCGACTGCAATCCCAGGTACAAAAAAGCCCGCCCGATGCAAATCGGGCGGGCTTTTTAATGACTGAAGCGGTTACTTCTTCAGGCCGTAGTGCTCGTCGAGCATACCCGGAGCGTTTGGCGTCTTCGGCGCGTAGTCCCGTGGTGGCTCCTGATCCCGCGGTGGAGTCAGGCGCTCCCGTGGAGTTTGTGCCGACTCGGAATGCAGTGCAGCCAGCAGGCGTTGCCGGGTCAGTTCGTCCAGGGCCAGGCGGTTGGCACCCTCGGCGAGATGGTCCTGCACTTCCTGATAGCTCTGGGTGAGCTTTTTCACCAGGGTGGCAGTGCTGTTGAAATGGGTGACCACTTCATTTTGATAATTGTCGAAACGTTCCTGAATATCGTCCAACTGACGCTGCGTGCGGTTAGGCGCGGCATTGGGCAGCAGGCGAGCAACCAGGAATCCAATGGCGACACCCGCGACCAGGGCAAGAGTCGGCAACAACCAAACTAAGAGCGAGTGTTCCACGAGTCCTTCCTCTATAAACGGCTTTGCTTTACGTTAACGGCTCGAACCTGCGCTGTATACCGCGATTCACTCGCAATAGATTGGCACAGACCATTTGCTAGACGAGTCGACCCCCTTCGAGGTCACGGAGTTCCTTCCTTGCTAATGCGTGAAACCCCTGTAGTGATTGCCGGCCCGGTGGGCCAATTGGAAGCCCTGTATCTGGAGGTGCCCGATCCTCGTGGCGTGGCACTGATCTGCCACCCCAACCCGGTGCAGGGCGGCACCATGCTCAACAAGGTGGTGTCCACCTTGCAGCGCACCGCGCGTGATGCCGGCCTGATCACCTTGCGCTTCAACTACCGGGGCGTTGGTGCCAGTGAAGGCAGTCACGACATGGGCAGTGGCGAAGTCGATGACGCCCAGGCTGCCGCCCAGTGGTTGCAGGCCAAACATCCTGAACTGCCATTGACCCTGCTGGGGTTCTCCTTCGGCGGTTTTGTCGCCGCCAGCCTTGGCGGGCGCCTGGAGGCCCAGGGCGTGCAGCTCAAGCACCTGTTCATGGTGGCGGCGGCGGTGACCCGTCTGCGGGATACCGACCAGTTGCCGGAAAACTGCCCGCTGACCCTGATCCAGCCGGAAACCGATGAAGTCATTGACCCTCAAGCGGTCTATGACTGGTCCGACGCGCTTGTTCGCCCCCATGAGCTGCTGAAAGTGGCAGAATGCGGGCACTTTTTTCATGGCAAGCTCACTGATCTCAAGGATCTGGTGCTGCCGCGACTTTCGAATTGATAGCAGTCTGATAAGCGATTACCCATGACTACTCGTACGCGTATCCTCACCGGCATCACCACCACCGGTACCCCGCACCTGGGCAACTACGCTGGCGCGATTCGCCCGGCGATCCTTGCCAGCCGTGACAGTAATGCCGATTCCTTCTACTTCCTGGCCGACTATCACGCGCTGATCAAATGCGATGACCCGTTGCGCATTCAGCGTTCGCGCCAGGAAATCGCGGCGACCTGGCTGGCGGGCGGCCTGGATGTGGAACGTGTGACCTTCTATCGTCAGTCGGACATTCCGGAGATTCCGGAACTGACCTGGCTGCTGACCTGCGTAGCCGCCAAGGGCCTGCTCAATCGTGCCCATGCGTACAAAGCATCGGTGGACAAGAATCTCGAGGCCGGTGAAGACCCGGATGCCGGCATCACCATGGGGCTCTACAGCTATCCGGTGCTGATGGCCGCAGACATCCTGATGTTCAACGCGCACAAGGTGCCGGTGGGCCGTGATCAGATCCAGCACGTGGAAATGGCTCGGGACATCGGCCAGCGTTTCAACCATCTGTTTGGCCAGGGCAAGGAGTTCTTCACCATGCCCGAGGCACTGATCGAGGAGAGTGTCGCGACCCTGCCTGGCCTGGACGGTCGCAAGATGTCCAAGAGCTACGACAACACCATCCCTTTGTTCACCAGTGCCAAGGACATGAAGGACGCGATCTCGCGGATCGTCACTGACTCCAAGGCGCCGGGTGAGGCCAAGGACCCGGACAACTCCCATCTGTTCACTCTGTTCCAGGCATTTTCTACTCCGGCACAGGCCGCCGAGTTCCGTACTGAGCTGTTGCAGGGGCTGGGCTGGGGCGAAGCCAAGAACCGCCTGTTCCAGTTGCTGGATGGTGAATTGGGCGAGGCTCGTGAGCGTTACCATCAGTTGATCGCCCGTCCCGGGGATCTTGAAGACATTCTGCGTGCCGGCGCCGCCAAAGCTCGGGCTGTGGCCACGCCGTTCCTTGCCGAGCTGCGTGAGGCCGTGGGCCTGCGCTCCTTTGCCAGTCAGGTGCAAGTTGCCGCCACGACCAAGAAAAAGGCCGCCAAGGCCGCGCGCTTCATCAGCTTCCGTGAAGACGATGGTAGTTTCCGTTTCCGCTTGCTGTCCGCCGATGGCGAGCAGTTGCTGCTGTCGCGTCACTTCGCCGATGGCAAGGCTGCTGGTGCGGTGACCAAACGACTGCAATCGGGGCAGGAGCTGGATCTGCGTAGCGAAGCCGGCAGTTTCAGTGTTTGGCTGGATGGTGCCTGCGTGGCTGACAGCCCAGCCTTCGCTGACGCTGCCGCGCGTGACGCAGCCATTGATGCGCTGCGGATTGCGCTGACCCCAGCGCAGGACTAATCGGAATCTTCCCGACCAAGGGCTGATTGCCATTCCCCAGGGCCGTCGCTAAAGTGACGGCCCGTTTTTGTTGCCTTGCTAACGAATTATGACGCCCCTAGAACGATACCAAGCAGATCTGAAACGCCCGGACTTCTTTCATGACGCGGCACAGGAAACCGCTGTGCGTCATTTGCAGCGCCTGTATGAGGATCTGATTGCAGCCGAGCAAAACAAGCCGGGCTTGCTCGGCAAGCTCTTTGGCAAGAAGGATCAGGCGCCGGTCAAGGGGCTGTACTTCTGGGGCGGAGTAGGGCGTGGAAAGACTTATCTGGTAGACACCTTCTTCGAAGCCTTGCCGTTCAAGGAAAAGGTTCGTACGCACTTTCACCGCTTTATGAAGCGCGTACACGAAGAAATGAAAACCCTGGGTGGCGAAAAGAATCCGCTGACCATCATTGCCAAGCGTTTCTCACAAGAGGCGCGGGTGATCTGCTTCGATGAATTCTTCGTGTCTGATATTACCGATGCGATGATTCTCGGCACCCTGATGGAAGAGTTGTTCAAGAACGGTGTGACCCTGGTGGCGACGTCGAACATCGTTCCGGATGGCTTGTACAAGGACGGTCTGCAGCGTGCGCGCTTCTTGCCGGCCATTGCCCTGATCAAGCAGAACACCGAGATCGTCAACGTCGACAGCGGCGTCGACTACCGTCTGCGGCATCTGGAGCAGGCGGAGCTGTTTCACTATCCATTGGATGAAGCTGCCCATGAAAGCCTGCGCAAGAGCTTCCGTGCGCTGACGCCAGAGTGCACTCAGGCGGTGGAAAACGATGTTTTGATCATCGAGAACCGAGAAATTCGTGCGCTGCGCACCTGTGATGATGTGGCCTGGTTCGACTTCCGTGAGCTGTGCGATGGCCCTCGTAGCCAGAACGACTACATCGAACTGGGCAAGATCTTTCATGCCGTGCTGCTCAGTGGCGTGGAGCAGATGAGTGTCACCACGGATGATATTGCTCGGCGTTTCATCAACATGGTCGACGAGTTCTATGACCGCAACGTCAAGCTGATCATCTCCGCCGAGGTCGAGCTCAAGGACCTCTATACCGGAGGGCGCTTGACGTTCGAGTTCCAGCGCACTCTCAGCCGGTTGCTGGAGATGCAGTCCCACGAGTTTCTGTCGCGGGCGCACAAGCCATAATCTCGAGTCGATGAAAAAGGGCCTGCATTGCAGGCCCTTTTTTTATGCCGCCTGCTGCTGGAACTGCTGGCGGTACTGATTGGGTGAGAGTTCGGTGTGTTGGCGGAACAGGCGGGCGAAGAAGCTGGCGTCGTCGTAGCCGACTTCATAGCTGATGGTCTTGATGCTCTTGCGCGTTCCCGAAAGCAGGCCCTTGGCGGTTTCGATGCGTAGACGCTGCAGGTAGTGCAGGGGCTTGTCGCCGGTAGCCGTCTGAAAGCGGCGCATGAAATTGCGAATGCTCATGCCATGTTCGCGAGCCACGTCCTCGAAGCGGAACTTGTCGGCGAAGTGCTCTTCAAGCCAATGCTGGATCTGCAGGATGATTACATCCTGATGCAGTTTCTGGCCGCCGAAGCCGATGCGTCCGGGGGCGTAGCTGCGCTGCACTTCATAGAGGATGTCCCGAGCCACGGCCTGGGCCACGTTGGCTCCACAGAAGCGTTCGATCAGGTAAATGTACAGGTCGCAGGCCGAGGTGGTGCCGCCGGCGCAATAGAGATTGTCGGCGTCTGTCAGGTGCTTGTCCTGGTTGAGCTGGACCTTGGGGAAGCGCTCGCTGAAGGCGTTGAAGAAGCGCCAGTAAGTGGTGGCTTCCTTGCCGTCGAGCAGTCCGGCTTCAGCCAGCCAGAAAACCCCGGTGGCTTCACCGCAAAGCACTGCACCGCGGGCGTGCTGGGCGCGCAGCCAGGGCAGTATCTGTGGGTAACGCTGGCACAGGGTGTCGAAGTCATCCCAGAAGGCCGGGAGAATGATCACATCGGTATCTTCCAGCGCACCGTCCACTGGCATGATCACATTGCTGAAGCTGCAGACTGGCTGGCCGTCGGGGCTGACCAGGCGAGTTTCGAATGCCGGAGTCAGGCCTTGGCCCAGCTGTTTGCCGTAACGCAGGCTGGCCAGATGGAAAAAATCCTTGGCCTGCATGAGGGTGGAAGCGAAAACCCGGTCGATAGCCAGGATGCTGACGCGCCGCAAGGGCGTGGAGGTTTGGTTAGACATAATTCAATTGTTCTTATAGGGGAAAGTGGTCACCAGACGGCTGGATCGTCTTATTTTTTGTCGGATGTGTCCAGTGTCCCGTGCAGGTGCCTGGGCTTAGGCTCTGGCAGCCAACCCATGATCAATCAACATCACAGGTGCCTGCATGATCCCTAGAACCTTGTTCAGTTCCGAGCATGAACTCTTTCGTGACAGCGTGCGTACGTTCCTTGAAAAAGAGGCTGTGCCTTTCCATGGTGAGTGGGAAAAACAGGGCTTCATCGACCGTCAGTTGTGGAGCAAGGCTGGGGAGGCGGGGATGCTGTGTTCGCACATTCCCGAGGAGTACGGCGGTCTGGGGGCGGATTTTCTCTACAGTGCGGTGGTGATCGAGGAGATCGGCCGTCTGGGGCTGACCGGCATTGGTTTTTCTCTGCATTCAGACATTGTTGCGCCCTACATCCTGCACTACGGCAGTGAGGCGCTGAAGCGCAAATACCTGCCCCGTCTGGTGTCGGGGGATATGGTCACGGCCATTGCCATGACCGAGCCGGGTGCGGGCTCTGACTTGCAAGGGGTGAAGACCACGGCAGTGCTCGACGGCGACGAGTATGTGATCAATGGGTCCAAGACCTTTATTACCAACGGCTACCTGGCGGACCTGGTGATAGTCGTGGCCAAGACCGATCCCAAGGCTGGAGCTAAGGGCACCAGCCTGTTTCTGGTTGAGGCCGATACTCCCGGGTTCTCCAAGGGCAAGCGCCTGGAAAAGGTTGGAATGAAGGCTCAGGACACCTCCGAGCTGTTCTTCCAGGATGTGCGAGTGCCCAAGGAAAATCTGCTGGGGCAGGCTGGGGCAGGCTTTGCCTACTTGATGCAGGAGTTGCCCCAGGAGCGCCTGACCGTGGCCATTGGTGGCCTGGCCAGTGCCGAGGCCGCGTTGCAGTGGACACTGGAATACACCCGCGAACGCAAGGCCTTTGGCAAGGCAATTGCCGATTTCCAGAATAGCCGCTTCAAGCTGGCTGAAATGGCCACGGAAATTCAGATCGGCCGGGTCTTTGTCGATCGCTGCCTGGAGTTGCATTTGCAGGACAAACTCGATGTGCCGACGGCGGCCATGGCCAAGTACTGGGGCACCGATCTGCAGTGCAAGGTACTCGATGAGTGCGTGCAACTGCACGGCGGCTACGGCTTCATGTGGGAGTACCCGGTGGCCCGGGCCTGGGCCGATGCGCGGGTGCAGCGCATTTATGCCGGGACCAACGAGATCATGAAGGAAATTATCGCCCGTTCACTGTAGGAACCGGCTTGCAGGCAAATGGTGCGACGTGTCCATTCGTTGGCAAGCCAGCTCCTGTAGACCAGTTAAGGCGCAGGGTTGGGGTGATCCTTGTGGATTGCCTCGATCCCGGCGAGGACTTCTTCCGACAACTTCAAGGTGGCGCTGGCGATGTTGCTGTCCAGCTGTTCCAGTGTGGTGGCGCCGATGATGTTGCTGGTCACGAACGGCTGTTGAGTGACGAAGGCCAAGGCCATCTGTGCCGGGTCCAGACCATGCTCGCGGGCCAGCGCCACATAACGGCTGCAGGCCGCTTCCGACTGAGGGTTGAAGTAGCGGCTGAAGCGGCTGTAGAGGCTCAGTCGAGCCTTGGCTGGTCGGGCGCCTCCCTCGTACTTGCCGGACAGGTAGCCAAAGGCTAATGGAGAGTAAGCCAGCAGGCCGCATTGTTCGCGAATGGCGATTTCCGCCAGGCCCACCTCAAAGCTGCGGTTGAGCAGGTTGTAGGGGTTCTGGATCGAAACTGCGCGAGGCCAGCCACGACTTTCGGCCAGGGCGAGGAACTTCATGGTGCCCCAGGGCGTTTCGTTGGACAGGCCGATATGGCGGATCTTGCCGGCCTTGACCTGTTCGTCCAGCGCTTCGAGGGTTTCTTCCAGCGGTGTGAAGTCTTCGTCGGCCTGGTGCCTGTAACCCAGTTGACCGAAGAAGTTGGTGCTGCGCTCGGGCCAGTGCAATTGATAAAGGTCGATCCAGTCGGTCTGCAGGCGCTTGAGGCTGGCATCCACGGCTTCGACTATGTGTTTGCGGTTGTGCTTGAGTTGTTTGTCGCGGATGTAATCGATGGTGTTGCCTGGGCCGGCGATCTTGCTGGCCAGGATCCAGTCGGCGCGATCGCCGTGTTGCTTGAACCAGTTGCCTATGTAGCGTTCGGTGGTGGCATAGGTTTCGGCCTTGGGTGGCACCGGGTACATTTCGGCGGTGTCGATAAAGTTGATTCCGGCGTTCTTGGCTCGCTCGATTTGAGCGAAGGCTTCAGCCTCGGTGTTCTGCTCGCCCCAAGTCATGGTGCCCAGGCAAATCGCACTCACATTCAGATCGGTTCGGCCCAGCTGGCGGTAGTCCATCGGGTACTCCCTTGGCAAAACAATCATAAAAGCAGGTTGAATTTTTTTTCGCAATCTGCATAATTCGGCAGCTCTTTCTGCAGTGGAAGTGATGCGCCGCCTGCCGAAGAATCTTGCCGTATATCAGACGCGCTGACCCGAGCCCCCGATAGCGTCTGTGTCCGGCTGCCTTTGACCTTGTCAAAGTACGCACTATTCAGTAAGATCCGCCGTCTATTTTGCTGGGCGGCCCCTGAGGCTATAAAGAATGAAAACTTTTACTGCTAAACCGGAAACAGTAAAGCGCGACTGGTTCGTCGTCGACGCTGCTGGTCAGACCCTGGGTCGTCTGGCCACCGAAATCGCGAGCCGTCTGCGTGGCAAGCACAAGCCTGAGTACACTCCTCACGTTGATACCGGCGACTACATCGTCGTAATCAATGCCGAGCAGGTACGTGTTACTGGCGCTAAAACCACTGACAAAATGTACTACTCCCACTCCGGTTTCCCGGGCGGCATCAAGTCGATCAACTTCGAAAAGCTGATCGCTAAAGCCCCTGAGCGCGTGATCGAGACCGCGGTAAAAGGCATGCTGCCTAAGAACCCGCTGGGTCGCGACATGTACCGTAAGCTGAAAGTCTATGCGGGCGCTGCTCACCCTCATACTGCTCAGCAGCCCCAAGAACTGAAGATTTAACGGAATAGTTCATTATGTCGGCGACTCAAAATTACGGCACTGGCCGTCGCAAGACTGCAACCGCACGCGTTTTCCTGCGTCCGGGCACTGGCAACATCTCGATCAACAACCGCTCCCTGGATAACTTCTTCGGTCGCGAAACTGCCCGCATGGTAGTTCGTCAGCCGCTGGAGCTGACCGAGACTGTTGAGAAGTTCGATATCTACGTTACCGTTATCGGCGGCGGTGTAAGTGGTCAAGCTGGCGCAATCCGCCACGGTATCACTCGCGCTCTGATGGATTACGACGAAACTCTGCGCAGCGCTCTGCGTAAAGCTGGCTTCGTAACCCGTGACGCACGTGAAGTTGAGCGTAAGAAAGTGGGTCTGCGTAAAGCGCGTAAGCGTCCGCAATACTCCAAGCGTTAATTCGCTACTGCGTTCAAAAGCGCCCAGTCTCCTCGCGGAGCTGGGCGTTTTTTATTGTCTGAAATTTGCGCTGTGACAACTTGCCACATCCACGCAGGCCCTATACTACAAGGCTTCGGGCTGGGTCGGCTTGGTAATTACCTTGTCAGAATAGGGGCTTTTCATTACCATTCGGCAAAATTTTTATAAGTTCAGATTTTTACTTAGTAGATGCCTGATTTAACAGGCCACAAAGCTGATGGGAGAGGACTGAATGAGCAATGACGGCGTGAATGCAGGCCGGCGTCGCTTCCTAGTAGCAGCCACATCCGTGGTGGGTGCTGCTGGAGCGGTGGGGGCTGCGGTCCCGTTCGTGGGGTCATGGTTTCCCAGTGCCAAGGCGAAAGCCGCAGGTGCACCGGTGAAAGTGAATATCAGCAAGATCGAACCAGGTCAGCAGATGATTGCTGAGTGGCGTGGTCAACCGGTATTCATCGTCCGCCGTACAGAGGAAATCCTGGGGAATCTTAAAAAGATCGAGGGCCAGCTGTCTGACCCTGACTCCAAGAACTCGGTACAACCAACCTACGTCGATCCGGAAGTGCGTTCGATCAAGCCAGAGATTTTGCTGCTGATCGGGATCTGTACTCACCTGGGTTGTTCTCCGACCTTCCGTCCTGAAGTGGCGCCCGCTGATTTGGGCAAGGACTGGGTAGGTGGCTATTTCTGCCCTTGCCACGGCTCCCACTACGACCTGGCTGGTCGCGTCTATAAAGCGCAGCCTGCGCCCCTGAACCTGCCAGTACCCCCGCATTCCTATGAGTCGGATGACATCATCGTCATTGGCGTCGACACGGAGAAAGCGTGATGAGCAAGTTCATGGATTGGGTTGATGCGCGCTTCCCGGCGACCAAGATGTGGGAAGACCATCTCAGCAAGTATTACGCTCCGAAGAACTTCAACTTCTTCTATTTCTTTGGCTCCCTGGCACTGCTGGTTCTGGTTAACCAGATCGTTACTGGTGTCTGGTTGACCATGAGCTACACCCCTTCGGCGGAAGAAGCCTTTGCTTCCGTTGAATACATCATGCGCGACGTCGAGTACGGCGCGATCCTGCGTTTGCTTCACTCCACCGGCGCTTCGGCGTTCTTCATCGTGGTCTATCTGCACATGTTCCGTGGCTTGCTCTACGGTTCCTACCAGAAGCCTCGTGAGCTGGTGTGGCTGTTCGGCATGCTGATCTACCTGGCGCTGATGGCCGAGGCCTTCATGGGCTATCTGCTGCCTTGGGGGCAGATGTCCTACTGGGGTGCCCAGGTGATCATCTCGCTGTTCGGTGCGATCCCCGTTATTGGTGACGACCTGACTCAGTGGATCCGTGGTGATTACCTGATTTCCGGGATTACCCTGAACCGCTTCTTCGCTCTGCACGTGGTAGCCCTGCCGATCGTGATTCTCGGTCTGGTGGTGCTGCACATTCTGGCGTTGCACGAGGTGGGTTCGAATAACCCGGATGGCGTAGACATCAAGAAGAACAAGGATGAGAACGGTATCCCGCTGGATGGCATTCCTTTCCACCCTTACTACACCGTGAAGGATATCGTCGGTGTAGTTGTGTTCCTGTTCATCTTCTGCTCGATCGTGTTTTTCTTCCCTGAGATGGGTGGTTACTTCCTCGAGAAGCCGAACTTCGAACCGGCCAACCCATTCAAGACACCTGAGCATATTGCTCCTGTTTGGTACTTCACTCCGTTCTACGCGATTCTGCGTGCGGTGCCGGACAAGCTCTTGGGTGTTATCGCCATGGGCGCTGCAATTGCGGTCCTGTTCGTGCTGCCTTGGCTCGACCGTAGTCCGGTCAAGTCCATGCGCTATAAAGGCTGGCTGAGCAAGATCTGGCTGCTGGTGTTCTGCGTCTCGTTCGTGATTCTGGGTGTGTTGGGTGTGTTGGCGCCGACTCCAGGCCGTACGCTGTTGTCGCAGGTGTGTACCTTCCTGTACTTCGCCTACTTCATTCTGATGCCGTTCTATACCAGGCTCGAGAAGACCAAACCGGTTCCGGAAAGGGTGACTGGCTGATGAAAAAGCTATTTGCTGTACTGATTCTTGCTGCTATGCCTGTGTTGTCTTTCGCGAATACCGCGGGTCCTGAGTTGGAGAAGGTTGATATCGACCTGTCCGACAAGGCTGCCCTGCAAGATGGTGCGCGTACTTTCGCCAACTACTGCATGGGTTGCCACAGCGCCAAGTTCCAGCGTTATGAGCGGGTCGCCGATGACCTGGGCATTCCTCACGACTTGATGTTGAGCAAGCTGGTTTTCACCGGTGCCAAGATCGGTGACCACATGAACATCGGCATGCAGCCGGCTGATGCCAAGACCTGGTTCGGCGCTGCGCCGCCAGACTTGACCCTGGTGGCTCGCGTTCGTGGTACCGATTGGCTTTATGGCTACCTCAAGTCCTTCTATGAAGATCCTGCGCGCCCTTGGGGCGTGAACAACAAGGTCTTCCCGAACGTTGGTATGCCTAACGTCCTGGTCGGTCTGCAAGGGCGTCAAGTTGTCGGTTGCAAGCAGGTGCAAATCGTTGAAGGCGGTAAGAAACAATACGATCCGCTGACTGGTACGCCCCTGACTCACGAGGCGTGCGACCAGCTGACAGTCAAAGAGGGTACCGGTACTCTCAATGAGGCTCAGTTCGACGAGAAGGTCAAGAATCTGGTGACCTTCCTGGCTTACTCGGCCAACCCTGTCAAACTGCAGCACCAGCGCATCGGTACTTACGTGCTCTTGTATCTGGCCTTCTTCTTCGTGTTCGCCTATCTGCTCAAGCGCGAATACTGGAAGGATGTGCATTAATAGCGTTTTAAGCATCAGTTGTTGAACATGCGCGCCTAGGGGCGTCTCTGAAACTGTAACAACCCTGTATCATTCGGGGGTTACCAGAGGCGCCCTGAGGGCGCGCTTGTTTTTTCTGCTTCCGATAATTTCAACAAGCGAGGAGGATCGCCATGGGCGTGACCAATCGGTTGGCCTGTTACTCCGACCCCGCCGACCACTATTCCCACCGGGTGCGCATTGTGCTTGCGGAGAAGGGTGTCAGCGCCGAGATCATCAGTGTGGAGGCGGGGCGTCAGCCGCCGAAACTGATCGAAGTGAACCCTTACGGGAGCTTGCCGACGCTGGTCGATCGGGACCTGGCGTTGTGGGAATCGACAGTGGTGATGGAATACCTGGATGAGCGTTACCCTCATCCTCCATTGCTGCCGGTTTACCCTGTTGCGCGTGCCAATAGTCGCTTGCTCATCCATCGGATCCAGCGTGATTGGTGCGGGCAGGTGGATCTGATTCTGGATTCGCGGACCAAGGAGGCGGTCCGGGTGCAGGCGCGTAAGGAGTTACGCGAAAGTCTGACAGGGGTTTCCCCGCTGTTCGCCGATAAGCCATTTTTCCTCAGTGAGGAACAAAGCCTGGTGGACTGCTGCCTACTGCCCATACTCTGGAGGTTGCCAATCCTGGGTATCGAACTGCCGCGGCAGGCCAAGCCGCTGCTTGATTATATGGACCGCCAATTTGCGCGTGAGGCTTTCCAGGCAAGTTTGTCTGGTGTCGAACGTGATATGCGCTGAGGCTTAAGGAGCCGCTATGAACTCCAGTCGACCTTATCTGGTCCGCGCGCTCTATGAGTGGATTGTGGACAACGATTGCACCCCGCACATGCTGGTCAACTCCGATTACCCGGCTGTACAGGTGCCTCAGGGTTTCGCCAGCGATGGGCAAATTGTTCTGAATATTTCTCCCAGTGCCGTGCGCCATCTGCATATGGATAACGATGCAGTAACTTTCGAGGGGCGCTTCGGCGGTGTGCCTCACAGCCTGCACGTACCGGTTGCTGCGATCCTTGGGATCTATGCGCGCGAGAATGGGCAGGGCATGGTCTTTGATCTGGAATCGCCTCTGGATGAGGAGGACGATATTGAGCCGGATGATGACCTGCCTCCACCGGGCAGTGAGCCGCCGCGACCTAGCGGCCGGCCGAGCCTGAAAGTGGTCAAGTAATAAAAAAGGCGATCCGGATGGATCGCCTTTTTTGTATCTGCTGCAGTGCTTTTTCAGTCGATGTATTCGAACAGCTTAACGATTTTCTGTACGCCAGAGACGCCCTGTACCAAATTGGTGGCTTGGGCGGCTTCCTGTTGGGTCAGCAAGCCCAGCAAGTAGACAATGCCGTTCTCGGTCACCACCTTGATCCGTGAAGCGGGAATGCTGGCGTCGGTGAGCATCTGTGTCTTGATCTTGGTGGTCAGCCAGCCATCGTTCTGCCGTGCCAGGAATCCTGATGGTGGCAGCACCTGTAGTTCGTTATGCACCTTCTTGACTCGTTGTACCTCGCTGGCGGCCTGTTCGGCTGTCGCCTTGAGGTCGGGGCGCGGTGTCTGGCCGGCCAACAGGACGATACCGTTGAAGCTGGTGACGACAATGTGCGAGTTGTTTTCCAGGTCCGGGTTGGCCTTGGCAACGTTGACGGCGACTTTGGTCTCTATCAGCGAATCGTCGATCTTGCTGCCGAAGGTGCGGGTGCCGCGATCGTCATCGATTGGTTTGTCGCGGGTGGCGGTAATCACCGAGCTGCAACCAGTGATGCCGAGGCACAAGGTCAAGGCCAGAAGGCCAAGGCGATTAAGGGTCATTCTTCACTCCCGAACAATTGGCTGTCGATCAAGTCGCAAAGGCAATGGATCGCCAGCAGGTGGACTTCTTGAATACGTGCAGTGACGGTGGCCGGTACGCGAATTTCCACGTCTTCAGGCAGTAGCAGTGAGGCCATGCCGCCGCCGTCGCGACCAGTCAATGCTACGACAATCATTTCACGATCATGTGCGGCCTGGATGGCTTGAATAATGTTCGCCGAGTTGCCGCTGGTGGAAATTGCCAGCAACACATCGCCAGGTTGGCCTAGAGCGCGAATCTGCTTGGAGAAGACTTCGTTGTAGCTGTAGTCGTTGGCAATCGACGTGATGGTCGAGCTGTCGGTGGTCAGGGCGATGGCGGGCAAGCTGGGGCGTTCACGCTCGAAGCGGTTGAGCAATTCGGAGGAGAAGTGCTGGGCGTCGCCGGCGGAGCCACCGTTGCCACAGGAGAGCATTTTGCCCTCATTGAGCAAGGCGTTGACCATGACCTGGCTGGCTTGCTCGATGTGCGGTGCAAGTACGTCCATCGCCTGTTGCTTGGTGTCGATGCTGGCCTGAAAAAGCTGGCGAATTCGGGATTGCATGTCCATCTGTGTGACCTTAAGTGGCGCGGCTTGGTGGCACGTGAATGTGCAGCCCGCAAAGCAAAGAGCAAAAAAGTTGAGTGAAAATGGGTGCGGCCTGAAGGCGTCTTTCAGCTATCAAAGGCATTGCGTAGCCAGTTCAAACGGGCTTCTGCACCCGGGGCGCCTTCAATGGCGACCACGTCGAAACGGCAGGGGTGGTTGGACCAGCATGATTCGCGTTGCAGGAAAATCTGCGCGGCAAGAATCAGTTTTTGACGCTTGCGTCCATCGATACTGCCCAGAGCTCCACCCCATTGCGTGTGTTGTCTGTAGCGGACTTCGACGAATACTACTGTATCGCCGTCAAGCATGACCAGATCAAGCTCGCCGCGTTTGCACAGCCAGTTCTGCGCCAATAGGCGCAGCCCGTGCTGTTGGAGATGCCGGAGTGCTTGGCTCTCGGCATCTCTTCCGCTTTGCTGGCGTGATCCTTGAGTCATTAGCGCGGTGTGTCGGGCAGGCGGGTGACCTGGCCGTTGACGAACTTGGCCCAGGGTAGCTGACGCTCAATGCGCTGACCGGCGGCCATGCCCAGGCTTCCGGATTCGCCTTCGATACGGCTGTCGGGCAGAGCCTTGAGCTGACCCAGGCGTGGCGCCAGGCGATAGGCGTCGACACCCATTGCGTACAGGCGACCGAGGCTGCCTCCAGCTTGTGGCCATTGTGCAGTGACCTGGCGACGCAGAAGGCCGTTGGCATCCAGCAGCCAAGGCGTTTCGCAGAACATTACACCGTTCATGTCGTTGTATTGATTCTGATCGCCGCTGGCGCTGAACACGTTGGAAGTTGCGTACACCGGAACATCGCCAGCGTACTGGAAGTTCAGGGTCGGCTTGATCTGCTGTGCTTGCTGTGGAGTGGAGGCGAGAAAAATGAACTCGATATCCTGGCGGCGCGACGGTTGTGCGGCGACTTGAGTACCTACAGTGCTCTGCAGGCTCTTGGCGCGGCTCTCGCTTTGGCGCAGTCGGAATAGGTCGGCAATTTGCTGAGCTAAGGCGACAGGCTGGTCAACGCGTTCGATGCCGATCACGCTGCCACCGTTGGCTTCCCAATCCTGGCGGAACGCCTTGAGCACGCGATCGCCCCACTCGCCCTTGGGGACCAGTACCGCGGCGCGATGCAGGCCATCGGCGCGGGCACGACGAGAGACTTCACGGGCTTCGTCCTCGGCAGCCAGGCCGAACTGGAACAGTTGCGCCGGGCCTTGTTCGCCTTCGCTGTAGTTCAGTGCGAGGGTGGTAATCGGCAGTTGCGAGCGTGTGGCCAGTTGCTTGACCAATGGTTTTTCCAGGGGGCCGACTACCAGTTGCACGCCTGCGGCCTGGGCTTTGCGGTAGAAGTCGTCCAGGGAGCTCAAGCGCGAGCTGTCGTAAAACTCAATGCTGGGCGGCTTTTGCCCTGCTTGCTGAGCCTGGTAGTGAGCGGCCATGAAGCCTTCACGCAGGGCCTTGGAAACCGAAGCCAAGGGACCATCTTGTGGCAGAAGCAGGGCGATTTTCGAAACGGGTTGGCTAGCCAGCTCTTTGAGCTGGGTCAGCGGTTGTGGCAGTTGAATGGCCGCAGGATGCTTTGGGTTCTGCGCGCGCCAGTTATCAATGGCCGACTGTTGCTGCTCCAGAGTGCCGGCGGTCTTGACTGCCAGGGCCAGGCTCAACCATCCGGCCAGGTCATCGTTGCCTGCAGGTTGCAGTTGGTCGGTGGGCAGGGCAGCAATCAGTGCCCAGATGGCCTCATGGTTTTTTGCCGCGGCATCATCTTTCAGCAGGGGGGCGATAAGAATTCGCTGCTTGGCGGCAGAGAGCGTTTGGCCGTCTGCTTCCAGGGCGCGAGCATAAACGGTGCCGGTGCGGATCTGCTGAGTTGCAGGTAGTTCGCTGAGATGCTGCAGGCTCTGATGGCTCAGCGCAGTCAGCGCGGCTTTCGGCTGATTGCGGATCATGGCCAGCTCTGCGGCCAGGGTGCTGGCGAAGATCTGCTGGGCAGGTTTGAGTTGATCCAGCGACACTTGCTGAAGGATTTGTCCGGCGCGTCCTGCGTTGCCCTGGCGATATGCCAGGTCTGCAGCGCTCAAGCGCAGCAGGGCTGCCTTGTCCGGGCTTTTGCTGGTGGCGGCCTGTTCGAGCAATTGCTCGATGCTGGCATCCGGTGTCCGTGGAAGTTCGCCAAGGCTGGAAGAGGGCGAGCTGGCGCAAGCCACCAAAAGGGTAGCCAGGCAGAGGGCAAGAAACAGCCGCAGGCAAGCGATCATGTAAGTGTTCCTGATACTCGATCAAATGAGCGTGGAATTGTACCCAAGCGCTGGCCGGGGCGCGATGTTGCTGGTGATAAACCGTCTATTTAGCTGGTGCAAATGTTGCCGTAGTGCCTAAAAGGCCCCAAAGGGCTGGGTTGTTGAGTGATCGTCAGGCGTATTGATAGGGCTTCAACGCGTTACAATGGTGCTTTTGTCGATCTCGAGGTGTGCCCTTTGACTGCTCCAGGTGCTTTGAATACCGCTGCTGGTTCGCTTTATGTGGTGGCGACGCCCATCGGCAACCTGGACGACATCAGTGCCCGGGCCCTTAAGTTGTTGCGCGAAGTGTCTTTGATCGCTGCCGAGGATACTCGGCACTCTCAGCGCCTCATGCAGCACTTTGGCATTTCCACGCCCTTGGCGGCTTGCCATGAGCATAACGAGCGTGATGAAGGCTCTCGTTTCATTACTCGTTTATTGGCAGGTGATGATGTCGCCTTGATTTCCGATGCCGGCACGCCGCTGATTTCCGACCCGGGTTATCACTTGGTACGGCAGGCTCGAGCTGCAGGCATCAATGTGGTTCCTGTGCCGGGGGCTTGTGCATTGATCGCGGCACTGTCGGCGGCAGGTTTGCCGTCGGATCGGTTTATCTTCGAGGGGTTTCTGCCGGCCAAGGCCGTTGGGCGGCGTGGGCGCCTGGAGTTGGTCAAGGAAGAGCCCCGCACGTTGATTTTTTATGAGGCGCCGCATCGCATTCTTGAGTGTCTGCAAGACATGGAAGCGGTATTCGGTGGTGAGCGGCCGGCACTGTTGGCTCGAGAGCTGACCAAGACCTTTGAGACCCTCAAGGGGCTGCCTCTTTCCGAGTTGCGCCAGTTCGTAGAGGCTGACAGCAACCAGCAGCGTGGTGAGTGCGTGGTGCTGGTGGCGGGATGGACTGCACCGGAAAGTGATGAAGCGATCAGTAGTGAGTCGATGCGCATTCTTGATCTGTTGCTTAAGGAGATGCCTCTCAAAAGGGCGGCGGCGCTGGCAGCCGAGATCACGGGTGAGCGCAAGAATATCCTGTATCAGGTAGCACTGAATAAGCAGAAAGAACAATAAATTGCGTGGCAGGGTGGCCAAAGGCTTTTAGCGCTTGTTCTTGGGGCGCTCTGCCGTTAACCTGCGCGGCGGAGAGTCGATTGGACAGTCGCTGCCCTCTATGAAAATTAGAGGGGGGAGGAAAGTCCGGGCTCCATAGGGCGGAGTGCCAGGTAATGCCTGGGGGGCGTGAGCCTACGGAAAGTGCCACAGAAAATAACCGCCTAAGCACTTCGGTGCCGGTAAGGGTGAAAAGGTGCGGTAAGAGCGCACCGCACGTCTGGTAACAGTTCGTGGCTAGGTAAACCCCACTCGGAGCAAGACCAAATAGGGTTCCAAGGCGTGGCCCGCGCTGGAACCGGGTAGGTTGCTAAAGATGTCCAGTGATGGCCATCGTAGAGGAATGACTGTCCTCGACAGAACCCGGCTTACAGATCGACTCTCCACCTTTTCCCTCCCTGCTTGAATCAATAGCAGAAGCGTTTCTGTAATACCGAAAAAATCTTACTCTTAATAAATTACTTTAACTTCATGCTGCAGCTTATTGAGCTGTTTGAAGTTGATGCCCTGGAATGCCCTCCGAATTCTCGTTATCTCTCCTCTTAGTCTCCTAAATCTCCGTTCTATAAGGCTTTTCCGTCGCTGCGCGCCTTGACGGTGGTGTGGGCGCATTCCTATAGTGTGCGCAAGTGGCAGAAAGTGGCATGAAGTGGGTTTTTTGAGAGCAAAACGCTAAAATTTGGAGAAACGCTGACGTGTTTCGCGGAGCTAACGCTATCAGTCTCGATGCGAAGGGCCGTCTCGCCATGCCGAGCCGGTATCGTGACGAGCTCGTTTCGCGAAGTTCCGGGCAATTAATCGTCACTATCGACGCTGTTGATCCTTGTTTGTGTGTTTACCCCCTCGATGAGTGGGAGCTGATAGAAACCAAACTGCGCGCATTGCCTTCGCTTCGCGAAGAAAACCGTCGTTTGCAGCGTTTGCTGATTGGTAATGCCGTCGATCTTGAACTCGATGGCAGTGGTCGTTTTCTGGTGCCGCCGCGCCTGCGTGAATATGCCAAGTTGGATAAGCGCGCGATGCTGGTGGGCCAACTGAACAAGTTCCAATTGTGGGACGAGGATGCCTGGGATGCTGTTTCGGCGGCTGACCTGGCGGCTATTCAACAACCGGGCGCGATGCCTGATGAACTGCGTGATTTGATCCTGTGACTATTGATAGCGGCTTTAACCACATCACCGTGCTGCTTGACGAAGCCGTCGAGGCTCTCGCCGTGCGCCCTGATGGCTGCTATCTGGATGGCACCTTCGGCCGTGGCGGGCATAGCCGCTTGATTCTCAGCAAGCTCGGAACGGAGGGCCGGCTCCTCGGATTCGATAAGGACCCCCAAGCGATTGCCACCGGGCAAGCGCTAGCGGCCGAAGACGGCCGCTTTGTCGTTGTACAGCGCAGTTTTGCCGAGTTGGGTTCGGAGGTCGCGGAGCGCGGCCTGGCAGGCAAGGTCAGTGGTGTTCTGCTGGATCTTGGTGTGTCTTCTCCACAGCTGGACGATCCTGAGCGCGGCTTCAGCTTTCTCAATGATGGCCCTCTGGACATGCGCATGGACCCGACTCGTGGCATCAGCGCTGCGCAGTTCATTGCCACCGCGCCCGTCGAGGAAATTGCCCGTGTGTTCAAGGAGTACGGCGAAGAGCGCTTCTCCGGGCGCATGGCGCGGGCCGTGGTCGAGCGTCGTGAAATCCAGCCCTTCGAACGCACCGCCGATCTGGCCGAAGTGTTGAAAGTCGCCAATCCTGCCTGGGAGAAGGGCAAGAATCCTGCTACCCGGGCTTTCCAGGGATTGCGCATCCATGTGAATAACGAACTGGGCGATCTTGAGGCCGGCCTTGAAGCGGCGCTGGAGTCGCTGGAAGTGGGTGGTCGCCTGGTGGTGATCAGCTTCCACTCCCTGGAAGATCGCATCGTCAAATTGTTCATGCGACGCCTGGTGAAGGGCGAGTCCGACAATCTGCCGCGCAACCTGCCGGTACGTTTCGAAGCCTTCGTGCCGAAAATCAAGATTCATGGCAAAGCGCAGTTCGCCTCCGAGGCCGAGCTCAAAGCCAATCCCCGTTCTCGTAGTGCGGTCATGCGTGTTGCGGAGAAGCTTCGGTGAGCAAGCTCTTCGCCAAGCCTCTTCCAGGCGGAAGCTTTTTCATGCTTCTGCTATTCGTTGGCGTTTTGGTCTCCGCGATTGCGGTTACCTACAGCGCCCACTGGAATCGTCAGTTACTCAATACGCTGTATGGCGAGTTGAGCGTACGCGACAAGGCCCAGGCCGAATGGGGACGGTTGATTCTCGAGCAAAGCACCTGGACCGCTCATAGCCGGATCGAAGTGCTGGCCACCGAACAGCTGAAGATGCATATCCCTGGCGCGGCTGAAGTCCGCATGGTGGCGCCATGAAACTTGAAGGCGCTCTCTACCCCTGGCGTTTCCGTGTGGTGCTGGGTCTGCTGGCGATCATGGTGTCGGCGATTGGCTGGCGCATTATCGATCTGCAGGTGGTCGACCGTGACTTCCTTAAGGGGCAGGGCGATGCGCGCAGTGTCCGGCACATCCCTATTCCAGCTCATCGTGGCCTGATCACCGACCGCAATGGCGAGCCTCTGGCCGTGAGTACGCCAGTGACCACGCTTTGGGCCAATGCCAAGGAAATGCAGTTGGCCAAGGACCGCTGGCCAGCATTGGCCATGGCCCTTGGTCAGGACCCCAAGGCGTTGGCCGAGCGTCTTGAAGCTCAGGCCAATAAAGAATTCATCTATCTGGTCCGGGGCCTGACTCCGGAGCAGGGCCAGGCGGTGCTCGATCTGAAGGTGCCGGGCGTCTATGGCATTGAGGAGTTCCGGCGCTTCTATCCGGCCGGCGAAGTGACCGCGCACATGGTTGGTTTTACCGACATTGACGACCGTGGCCGCGAAGGGGTCGAGCTGGCCTATGACGAATGGCTCGCCGGTGTTCCCGGCAAGCGCCAGGTGATCAAGGACCGGCGCGGCAGATTGATCAAGGATGTCCAGGTCACCAAGAACGCCAAGGCCGGCAAGCCCTTGGCGTTGTCGATTGATCTGCGCCTGCAGTACCTGGCCAACCGTGAGCTGCGCAATGCCATTGTCGAAAACGGCGCCAAGGCCGGCAGCCTGGTGATCATGGACGTGAAGACCGGCGAGATCCTGGCCATGGTCAACCAGCCGACCTACAACCCGAACAACCGCCGCAACTTGCAGCCGGCGATGATGCGTAACCGCGCGATGATCGACGTGTTCGAGCCTGGCTCGACCATGAAGGCGATCTCCATGAGTGCCGCTCTGGAAACCGGGCGCTGGAAGCCCAGCGATACTGTCGAGGTCTATCCGGGCACCCTGCAATTGGGTAAATACACCATTCGTGACGTGTCGAAGACCGAAGGGCCGGTGCTCGATCTGACCGGCATCCTGATCAACTCCAGTAACGTCGGCATGAGCAAGATCGCCTTCGATATCGGTGGTGAAGCCATTTTTCGTCTGGCACAGAAGATTGGCCTGGGTCAGGACACCGGCCTGGGCTTCCCTGGCGAGCGAGTCGGCAACCTGCCGAACTACCGTGAGTGGCGCAAGGCTGAAACCGCGACCCTGTCTTATGGCTACGGCCTCTCGGTGACCGCGATCCAGCTGGTCCACGCGTTTTCCGCGTTGGCCAACAATGGTCGGATCGCTCCACTGACGCTGATCAAATCCGACAAGACCCCGCAAACCGCCCAGGTGATTCCGGAAAACGTCGCCAAGACCATGCAGGGCATGCTGCAGCAGGTGATCGAGGCGCCCCGGGGCGTGTTCCGTGCCCAGGTTCCGGCCTATCACGTGGCTGGCAAGAGCGGTACCGCGCGCAAGACTTCGGTCGGCACCAAAGGCTATGCCGAGAATTCCTATCGTTCGCTGTTTGCCGGTTTCGGCCCGATGAGCGATCCGCGTTATGCCATCGTGGTGGTGATCGACGAGCCGAGCAAGGCCGGTTACTTCGGTGGTCTGGTATCGGCTCCGGTGTTCAGCAAAGTGATGTCCGGCACCCTGCGCCTGATGAACATCACTCCGGATAATCTGCCGGCCACGCAACAGGCCAATGCGGTGCCCGGTACCCCAGTACGAGCTAATGGAGGGCGCGGCTAATGTCTCTTAGCCTGAACAAGATTTTCGCCCACGCTGGTCGCGATCTGCTGATCCGCGAGTTGACGCTGGACAGCCGCAATGTACGTGCCGGTGATTTGTTCCTGGCGGTACCCGGCGCCAAGTTTGACGGCCGTGCGCATATTGCCGACGCCTTGCAGCGCGGTGCTGCTGCAGTGGCCTATGAGGTGGAAGGCGCAACCGTATTGCCGCTGACTGATGTGCCGCTGATTCCAGTCAAGGGCCTGGCGGCGCAGCTGTCGGATATTGCCGGACGCTTTTATGGTGATCCAAGCCGCCAGCTGAATCTGCTGGGCGTGACCGGTACCAACGGCAAGACCAGTGTTACCCAGTTGGTCGCCCAAGCGCTGGATCTGTTGGGCCAGCGTTGTGGTTTGGTGGGCACGCTGGGCACTGGTTTCTATGGCGCGCTGGAAAGTGGCTTGCACACCACGCCTAACCCTATCGCTGTGCAGGCGAGCCTGGCTGACCTGAAAAACGCCGGCGCCAAGGCGGTGGCCATGGAGGTCTCGTCCCATGGCCTGGATCAGGGGCGCGTGGCGGCCCTGGCATTCGATGTTGCGGTGCTGACCAATCTGTCCCGTGACCATCTGGATTACCACGGAACCATGCAAGCCTATGGCGCAGCCAAGGCGAAGCTCTTCAACTGGACTGACCTGCGTTGCCGGGTGATCAATCTCGATGATGAGTTCGGCCGGCAGCTGGCAGCGGACAAGCACGAGTCACGGCTGATTACCTACAGTCTCGAGGATGCCTCTGCTTATCTGTATTGCCGTGAGGCGACCTTCGACGACGACGGCGTTCGCGCAACCCTGGTGACTCCGCAGGGCGAGCACCATCTGCGCAGCGCTCTGCTCGGGCGCTTCAACCTGAGCAATGTGCTGGCTGCGGTCGGTGCTTTGTTGGGCCTGGAGTATGCGCTGGACGAAATTCTCGCCGTGCTGCCCAAGCTCGAAGGTCCTGCCGGACGCATGCAACGCCTGGGTGGTGGTACTCAGCCCCTGGTGGTCGTGGATTACGCCCACACTCCGGATGCCCTGGAAAAAGTATTGCTGGCCCTGCGCCCTCACGCCAAGGGGCGTCTGCTCTGCCTGTTCGGCTGCGGCGGTGACCGCGATCGTGGCAAGCGTCCGCTGATGGCCGAGGTGGTCGAGCGCCTGGCAGATGGTGTGCTGGTCACCGATGACAACCCACGCAGCGAAGACCCTGCGCAGATCTTCGACGACATCCGTGCTGGTTTCAGCGCGGTAGACAAGGTCGATTTTGTTGCCGGTCGTGGCCTCGCCATTGCTCGATTGATCGCCGCCGCATCGGCAGACGATGTGGTGGTTCTGGCGGGTAAGGGCCATGAGGATTATCAGGAGATCAATGGCCAGCGCCATGACTTCTCCGACCTTGCTGAAGCCGACAAGGCCTTGACCGCATGGGAGGTGGCACATGCTTAAAGCCTTGCTGCTCAGTGAAGTATCGGCCCCATTGGATGCCCGCTTGATCGCGGGCGACGTGCGTTTCAGTGGTGTCAGTATCGATAGTCGGGTGATTCAGGCGGGCCAGTTGTTCGTTGCCTTGACGGGCCCCCGTTTTGACGGCCATGACTACTTGAACGAAGTGGCAGGCAAAGGTGCCGTAGCCGCGTTGGTTGAACGTGAAGTTCCCGACAGCACCCTGCCTCAGTTGCTGGTCAAGGATACCCGTCTGGCCCTCGGCCAATTGGGCGCTCTGAATCGTGGCGCCTTTACCCAGCCTGTGGCTGCGGTGACGGGTTCCAGCGGCAAGACCACGGTCAAGGAGATGCTGGCCAGCATCCTGCGTACCCGTGGTCCAGTGCTGGCAACCCGGGGCAACCTGAACAATGATCTGGGCGCGCCGCTGACACTGCTGGAGCTGGCCCCCGAACATACCGCTGCGGTGATCGAGCTGGGTGCGTCACGCATCGGCGAAATCGCCTACACCGTAGCCATGACTCGCCCCCATGTGGCGATCATCAATAATGCAGGTACCGCTCACGTCGGTGAGTTCGGCGGGCCGGAGAAAATCGTCGAAGCCAAGGGCGAGATTCTCGAGGGGCTCGATAGCGCCGGGATCGCGGTGCTCAATCTGGACGACAAGGCCTTCCCAATCTGGAAGACCCGAGCCGCCGGTCGCCAGGTGCTGAGCTTTGCCCTGGACAACAGCGCAGCAGATTTCCATGCCTCGGATATCGGTCGTGATGCCCGTGGTTGCCCGTCCTTCACATTGCACAGCCCAAAGGGCGTGGATAGGGTGCAACTGAACCTGCTTGGCACCCATAACGTGGCCAACGCCCTGGCTGCTGCCGCCGCAGCCCATGCCATGGGCGTCTCGCTGTTCGGCATCGTCACTGGCCTGAACGCTGTGCAGCCGGTCAAGGGCCGCACCGTTGCCCAACTGGCCAAGAACGGCCTGCGGGTGATCGATGACACTTACAACGCAAACCCCACCTCAATGTGTGCCGCCGTTGATATACTCGCCGGCTTTTCCGGCCGCACCGTCCTGGTGCTCGGAGACATTGGCGAGTTGGGCGAGTGGGCGGAGCAGGGGCACCGCGAAGTAGGTGCATATGCCGCTGGCAAGGTTTCGGCCCTCTACGCCGTAGGCCCGATGATGGCTCATGCCGTTGCCGCCTTCGGCGAACACGCGCGCCACTTCGCCAGCCAGGCTGATCTGATTGCCGCCCTGAACGTCGAGCAAGACCCAAATACCACCATTTTGATCAAGGGATCGCGCAGCGCGGTGATGGAAAACATCGTCGCGGCTTTGTGCGGCTCGAGCACGGAGAAACATTGATGCTGCTGCTGCTAGCGGAGTACCTGCAACAGTTCTACAAAGGCTTCGCGGTCTTTCAGTACCTGACCCTGCGCGGGATTCTCGGGGTACTGACTGCGTTGTCTTTGGCGCTGTGCTTGGGTCCGTGGATGATCCGTACTCTGCAAAACCGGCAGATCGGCCAGGCCGTGCGTAATGACGGTCCGCAGTCCCACCTTTCCAAGTCCGGTACACCGACCATGGGGGGCGCGCTGATTCTTTCCGCCATCGGTATCAGCACCCTGCTCTGGGCCGACCTGCGCAACCACTATGTGTGGGTAGTGCTGGTGGTCACCCTGGCGTTTGGCGCCATCGGTTGGGTCGATGACTACCGCAAGGTGATCGAGAAGAACTCCCGTGGCCTGCCGAGTCGCTGGAAGTATTTCTGGCAGTCGGTGTTCGGCCTGGGCGCTGCGATCTTCCTTTATATGACCGCACAGAGTCCGGTGGAAACCACCCTGCTGATTCCGATGCTCAAGGACGTGAGTATTCCTCTGGGCATCGGTTTCGTGGTCCTGACCTACTTCGTCATCGTCGGTTCGAGTAACGCGGTCAACCTGACCGACGGCCTCGATGGCCTGGCGATCATGCCGACCGTGATGGTTGGCGGCGCGCTGGGGATCTTCTGCTACCTGTCGGGTAACGTGAAGTTCGCCGAATACCTGCTGATTCCTTACGTACCAGGAGCGGGCGAGCTGATCGTCTTCTGCGGTGCGCTGATCGGTGCCGGCCTGGGTTTCTTGTGGTTCAACACCTATCCGGCACAAGTCTTCATGGGCGACGTCGGCGCACTGGCGCTGGGCGCGGCCCTGGGCACCATTGCGGTGATCGTCCGTCAGGAAATCGTCCTGTTCATCATGGGCGGCGTGTTCGTGATGGAGACCCTGTCGGTGGTGATCCAGGTCGCTTCCTTCAAATTGACCGGTCGCCGTGTGTTCCGCATGGCACCGATCCACCACCACTTTGAACTCAAGGGCTGGCCCGAGCCTCGCGTGATTGTCCGCTTCTGGATCATCACCGTGATCCTCGTGTTGATCGGCCTTGCCACCCTGAAGCTGAGGTAGAACGAGTGTCTCTGATCGCTTCTGACCACTTCCGCATCGTTGTCGGCCTCGGCAAGAGCGGCATGTCCCTGGTTCGCTTCCTGGCGAACCGGGGCGTGGCTTTTGCGGTGGCCGATACGCGGGAGAATCCACCTGAGCTGGCCACGTTGCGTCGTGACTACCCGCAGGTGGAGGTGCGTTGTGGCGAGCTGGACGTCGAATTCCTGTGCCGTGCCGACGAGCTCTATGTGAGCCCCGGCCTGGCCCTAGCGACCCCGGCCCTGCAGGCCGCTGCTGCCCGTGGCGTGAAATTGTCCGGTGACATCGAGCTGTTCGCGCGTAACGCGAAGGCGCCGATTGTCGCCATCAGCGGTTCCAACGCGAAAAGCACCGTGACCACCCTGGTGGGCGAGATGGCCGCTGCGGCGGGCAAGCGGGTCGCCGTGGGCGGCAACCTGGGCACTCCGGCCCTGGATCTGCTCAGCGACGATGTCGAGCTGTACGTGATGGAACTGTCCAGCTTCCAGCTGGAAACCACCGACCAGCTGGGCGCTGAAGTGGCCACTGTGCTCAACATCAGCGAAGACCACATGGACCGTTACAGCGGTCTGCCGGCCTATCACCTGGCCAAGCACCGGATCTTCCGGGGCGCGCGGCAAGTGGTGGTCAATCGCCAGGATGCGCTGTCCCGGCCGTTGTTGAGCGAGAACCTGCCGTGCTGGACCTTTGGCCTGGGCAAGCCCGATTTCAAGGGCTTTGGCCTGCGGGAAGAGAACGGCGAGAAGTACCTGGCCTTCGAGTTCCAGAACCTGATGCCGGTGCGCGAACTGAAGATCCGCGGTGCCCATAACCAGTCCAACGCCCTGGCGGCATTGGCCCTGGGGCATGCAGTCGGCTTGCCGTTCGACGCGATGCTCTCGGCCCTGCGCACCTTCGCCGGCCTCGAGCACCGTTGCCAATGGGTTCGCGACGTGGATGGCGTGGGCTATTACAACGATTCCAAAGCCACCAACGTCGGCGCCGCACTGGCTGCCATCGAAGGCCTGGGTGCGGACATCGCTGGCAAGATCGTGCTGATCGCCGGTGGCGACGGCAAGGGCGCCGAGTTCAAGGATCTGCGGGACCCGGTGGCGGCCAACTGCCGCGCGGTGATCTTGATGGGCCGTGACTCCGACAAGATCGGTGAGGCCATCGGCGATGCCGTGCCGCTGATTCGTGCCGATTCGCTGGCCGACGCTGTGGCTCAATGCCGCGCAGCCGCGCAGCCTGGCGACGTGGTGTTGCTATCTCCCGCCTGTGCCAGTTTCGACATGTTCAAGAATTACGAAGACCGTGGTCACCAGTTCGTCCGTGTCGTGGAGGAGCTGGCATGAACCTGAGAAACATCATCAAGCCTTATCCGTCCCCGCTGATCACCGGGCGCGGCATCGACCTTGATTTCCCGATGCTCGCCGGCTGTCTGACCCTGCTGGGCCTGGGGCTGGTGATGATTGCCTCGGCCTCCACCGAAGTGGCGGCGGCGCAGTCGGGCAGTGCCCTGTACTACATGATTCGCCACCTGATCTACATCGTGCTGGGGCTGGGTGCCTGCATTGTCACCATGATGATTCCCATCGCCACCTGGCAGCGCCTGGGCTGGATGATGTTGATTGGTGCCTTCGGCTTGCTGGTGATGGTGATCATTCCGGGGATTGGCCGTGAAGTGAACGGTTCGATGCGCTGGATCGGTTTCAGCTTCTTTAACGTTCAGCCCTCCGAGATTGCCAAGGTGTTCGTGGTGATTTACCTCGCCGGCTACCTGGTGCGGCGGCAGAAGGAAGTGCGTGAAAGCTGGATGGGCTTCTTCAAGCCGTTCATCGTTCTGCTGCCAATGGCGGGCCTGCTACTGATGGAGCCGGACTTCGGTGCCACCGTGGTGATGATGGGCGCCGCGGCGGCGATGCTGTTCCTCGGCGGTGTCGGGCTGTTCCGGTTTTCCCTGATGGTGCTCCTGGCGGTGGCGGCGGTGGTCTTGCTGATTCAGATGCAGCCCTATCGAATGGCCCGTCTGACCAACTTTGCCGACCCCTGGGCGGACCAGTTCGGTGCCGGTTACCAGCTGTCCCAGGCCTTGATCGCCTTCGGTCGTGGCGAGTGGCTGGGCGTGGGCCTGGGCAACAGTGTGCAGAAACAGTTCTATCTGCCGGAGGCTCACACCGACTTCGTGTTCTCGGTGCTGGCCGAAGAGCTGGGTGCCGTGGGCTCCTTGTGCACAGTGGCGCTGTTCGTATTCGTCTGTATACGCGGCATGTACATCGGCCTGTGGGCCGAGAAAGCCAAGCAGTATTTTGCCGCTTATGTGGCTTATGGCTTGTCGTTCCTGTGGATTGGTCAGTTCTTGATCAATATCGGGGTGAACGTCGGTCTGCTGCCAACCAAGGGGCTGACCCTGCCGTTCCTCAGTTATGGCGGTAGTTCGTTGGTGATCTGCTGCGCCTGCCTCGGATTGTTGCTGCGTATCGAATGGGAGAGCAGGACCCACCTGGGCAGTGAAGAGATGGAGTTCAGTGAGAGTGACTTTGCCGAGGAGCCGATCCATGGGCGCTAACGTGCTGATCATGGCGGGCGGCACCGGTGGCCACGTGTTCCCGGCGCTGGCTTGTGCCCGCGAGTTCCAGGCCCGTGGCTACAGCGTGCACTGGCTGGGTACTCCCCGCGGGATCGAGAACGAATTGGTACCGGCGGCTGGCCTGCCGCTGCATTTGATCAACGTCACCGGGCTGCGGGGCAAGGGCAAGCTGTCCCTGCTCAAGGCGCCGTTCGTCCTGATCAAGGCGGTACTCCAGGCCCGGCGGATCATTCGGCAACTCAAGCCGGTGTGTGTGCTCGGTTTTGGTGGTTATGTGACCGGCCCTGGTGGTGTTGCCGCCAAGTTGTCGGGGGTGCCGGTGATCGTTCACGAGCAGAATGCTGTGGCCGGTACCGCCAATCGGCTGCTGGTGCCGTTGGCCGCCCGAGTCTGCGAAGCTTTCCCGGACACCTTCGGAGCCTCCGACAGCCGCCGCACCACGGGCAATCCGGTGCGCACCGAACTGTTCCTCGACACACCGCGCGAGGCCCTGGCCGGACGCAAGGCGCGTTTACTGATCCTGGGCGGAAGCCTGGGGGCAGAGCCGTTGAACAAGTTATTGCCGGAAGCCCTGGCACAGGTCGCCCCCGAGCTGCGTCCGGAGGTGTTCCATCAGGCTGGTAAAAACCACGATGAAGTCACTGCAGAGCGCTATCGCGCCGCCGGCGTCGAGGCGCAGGTGCAGCCCTTTATCAAAGACATGGCTCAAGCCTATGGCTGGGCCGACCTGGTGGTCTGTCGCGCAGGCGCGTTGACTGTCAGCGAACTGGCTGCTGCCGGTCTGCCTTCGATGCTGGTGCCTTTGCCCCATGCGATCGACGATCACCAGACCCGCAATGCCGAATATTTGGCTCGTGAAGGTGCTGCCTTCCTGATGCCGCAAAGAACGACTGGTGCAGCGGACCTTGCCGCTCGCCTGACAGAGGTTTTGATGCAACCAGAACGACTCGACAACATGGCCCAGGCTGCGCGCCGCCTGGCCAAACCCGATGCCACCCGCGATGTGGTGAATATCTGCCTGGAGGTGGCCCATGGTTGAGAATCAAAAAGCCATGCCGCAACCGGAAATGCGCCGTATCCGTCGTATCCATTTCGTTGGTATTGGCGGCGTGGGCATGTGCGGGATTGCCGAGGTGCTGCTGAACCTGGGTTACCAGGTCTCCGGTTCCGATCTCAAGGCGTCGCCGGTCACCGAGCGCCTGGAGTCGTTCGGTGCACAGATTTTTATCGGCCACCGCGCCGAGAACGCTGCGAACGCCGATGTACTGGTGGTTTCCAGCGCCGTGAACACCTCCAACCCGGAAGTCGCCACTGCACTGGAACGGCGCATTCCGGTGGTGCCGCGGGCGGAAATGCTCGCCGAGCTGATGCGCTACCGTCACGGTGTTGCCGTGGCTGGTACGCACGGCAAGACCACCACTACCAGCCTGCTGGCTTCGGTGTTCGCCGCGGGCGGTCTGGACCCGACCTTTGTCATCGGTGGTCGGCTCAATGCAGCGGGCACCAATGCCCAGCTGGGCACCAGCCGTTACCTGATTGCCGAAGCCGACGAAAGCGACGCCAGCTTCCTGCATCTGCAGCCGCTGGTGGCCGTGGTCACCAACATCGACGCCGACCATATGGCGACCTACGACGGTGACTTCAATAAACTGAAGAAAACCTTCGTCGACTTCCTGCATAACCTGCCGTTCTACGGGCTGGCGGTGATGTGCCTGGACGATCCGGTGGTGCGCGATATCCTGCCGCAGGTCAAGCGTCCGACCGTGACCTACGGCTTCAGCGAAGAAGCCGACGTGCGTGCCATCAATGTACGCCAGCAAGGCATGCAGACCTTCTTCACCGTGCTGCGTCGTGACCGCGAGCCGCTGGACGTGTCGGTGAACATGCCGGGCAACCACAACGTGCTGAACTCCCTGGCGACCATCTGCATCGCCACCGACGAAGGCATCAGCGACGAAGCCATTGTCCAGGGGCTGTCGGGCTTCCAGGGTGTGGGCCGGCGCTTCCAGGTCTACGGCGAACTGCCGGTGGAAGGCGGCAACGTCATGCTGGTGGACGACTACGGGCACCACCCGACCGAGGTCGCGGCAGTGATCAAGGCCGTGCGTGGCGGTTGGCCGGAGCGCCGCCTGGTGATGGTCTACCAGCCGCACCGTTTCAGCCGTACCCGCGATCTGTACGACGACTTCGTGCAGGTGCTGGCCGATGCCAACGTGCTGCTGTTGATGGAGGTCTACCCGGCCGGTGAAGAGCCGATTCCGGGCGCTGACAGCCGCCAGTTGTGCCACAGCATTCGGCAGCGGGGCCAGTTGGACCCGATCTACATCGAGCGAGGCGTCGACCTGGCACCGCTGGTCAAGCCACTGCTGCGTGCCGGTGACATCCTGTTGTGCCAAGGCGCCGGTGATATCGGTGGCCTGGCGCCAAAACTGCTCAACAGCCCGCTGTTCGCCGGTGCTGTGGCCGCTGGCAAGGGGGCGAAATGACGGCTGCCTACGCCAACCTGTTCTCCACCGTAAAGCCGAGCGATTTCGGTCGCGTTGCCGTGCTCTACGGCGGCAAGAGCGCCGAGCGCGAAGTGTCGCTGAAGTCCGGCAAGGCCGTGCTTGAAGCCTTGCAGAGTGGCGGTGTGAACGCCTTCGGCATTGATGTCGGTGACGACCTGCTGCAGCGCCTCTTGAGCGAGAAGATCGATCGCGCCTTCATCATTCTCCACGGCCGTGGCGGTGAAGACGGCAGCATGCAAGGCCTGCTGGAGTGCCTGGGGATTCCCTACACCGGTAGCGGCATCCTCGCTTCGGCCTTGGCCATGGACAAGCTGCGCACCAAGCAGGTCTGGCACAGCCTGGGTATTCCGACGCCGCGTCACGCGGTCCTGAGTTCGGAAGCCGACTGTATTTCCGCGGTGGCGGAACTGGGCCTGCCTTTGATCGTCAAACCGGCTCATGAAGGCTCCAGTATCGGTATGGCCAAGGTGACTTCCGCGCCCGAATTGATCGAGGCATGGAAGGCGGCCAGTACCTACGATTCGCAAGTGTTGGTCGAGCAATGGATCCAGGGTCCGGAGTTCACCATCGCAACCCTGCGTGGTCAGGTGCTGCCACCGATCGCGTTGGGCACTCCCCACACGTTTTACGACTACGACGCCAAGTACCTGGCTTCCGATACCCAGTACCGGATTCCATGCGGCCTCGATAGCGCCAAGGAACAGGAACTCATGGATCTCACGGCGAAAGCCTGTGAGGCGCTCGGTATCGCCGGTTGGGCGCGTGCCGATGTGATGCAGGATGCCCAGGGGCAGTTCTGGTTCCTGGAAGTGAACACCGCTCCCGGGATGACCGACCACAGCCTGGTGCCGATGGCCGCTCGTGCGGCCGGTCTGGATTTCCAGCAGTTGGTCCTGGCCATCCTGGCAGCCAGTCTTGAGGCGAGAGGTTAAGTCCATGCAAGGCGCGTCGCTTCGTCATCAGCAACCTGCACCCGGCCGCAAGCCGGTGCCGCGGGGTGCCAGCCGTATGGTGGCCAAAGAGCCGATGTCGGTGCGCCTGCCGAAAGCCAACTTTGGTTTTCTGAAAAGCCTGTTCTGGCCGGTGCTGCTGGTGGCGTTGGGCTTTGGCACCTATGAAGGTGCCCAGCGCTTGCTGCCATACGCCGACCGTCCGATCACCAAGATCGCGGTGCAGGGGGACTTGAGCTACATCAGCCAGCAGGCGGTGCAGCAGCGGATCGCGCCATATGTCGCGGCGAGCTTCTTCACCATCGACCTGGCGAGCATGCGCACCGAGCTGGAAAAGATGCCCTGGATCGCCCACGCCGAAGTTCGTCGGGTGTGGCCGGACCAAGTGGTGATTCGCCTGGAAGAACAACTGCCAGTGGCCCGCTGGGGCGACGAGGCACTGTTGAACAACCAGGGCCAGGCCTTCACTCCGCGTGAACTGGCGAACTATGAACACTTGCCGCAGTTGTTCGGGCCGCAGCGGGCCCAGCAGCAAGTGATGCAGCAGTATCAGGTGTTGAGCCAGATGCTGCGGCCGCTGGGCTTTTCGATAGCCCGTCTGGAGCTGCGTGAGCGCGGCAGCTGGTTCCTGACCACCGGTGCCGGCAGTGCCGGTCCCGGTATCGAGTTGCTCCTGGGTCGCGATCATCTGGTGGAGAAGATGCGCCGCTTCATTGCCATTTATGAAAAAACGCTGAAAGAACAGATCACGAACATCGCGCGCATCGATCTGCGCTACGCCAACGGCCTGGCCGTGGGCTGGCGCGATCCGGCGGCACCCACGACGGCGCAACCTGCCGTCGCGAAGAATTAAGAAGAGGCAGGACCATGGCAAATGTGCAAAGCGGCAAAATGATCGTCGGCCTGGATATCGGCACCTCCAAGGTGGTGGCGCTGGTGGGCGAAGTCGCGGCCGATGGCTCGCTGGAAATCGTCGGCATCGGCACCCATCCTTCCCGCGGCCTGAAGAAGGGCGTGGTGGTGAACATCGAGTCCACCGTGCAGTCGATCCAGCGCGCGGTGGAAGAGGCGCAACTGATGGCGGGTTGCCGTATTCACTCGGCCTTCGTCGGTGTGGCGGGCAATCACATCCGCAGCCTGAACTCCCACGGCATCGTGGCGATCCGCGACCGTGAAGTCAGCTCGGCGGACCTGGAGCGGGTATTGGATGCGGCCCAGGCCGTGGCAATCCCGGCTGACCAGCGGGTCCTGCACACCCTGCCACAGGATTACGTGATCGATAACCAGGAAGGCGTGCGTGAGCCTTTGGGCATGTCGGGCGTGCGTCTGGAAGCCAAGGTGCACGTAGTGACCTGTGCGGTGAATGCCGCTCAGAACATCGAGAAGTGCGTGCGTCGCTGCGGCCTGGAAATCGACGACATCATCCTCGAGCAACTGGCCTCGGCCTATTCGGTACTCACCGACGACGAGAAAGAGCTGGGCGTGTGCCTGGTGGACATCGGCGGCGGCACCACCGACATGGCGATCTTCACCGAAGGCGCGATCCGTCACACCGCGGTGATCCCGATTGCCGGCGATCAGGTGACCAACGACATCGCCATGGCCCTGCGCACGCCGACCCAGTACGCCGAGGAGATCAAGATCCGTTACGCCTGCGCCCTGGCCAAGCTGGCCGGTGCCGGCGAAACCATCAAGGTGCCGAGCGTTGGCGATCGTCCGCCGCGCGAGCTGTCGCGTCAGGCCCTGGCCGAAGTGGTCGAGCCGCGTTACGACGAACTGTTCACCCTGATCCAGGCCGAGCTGCGTCGCAGCGGCTATGAAGACCTGATCCCGGCCGGCATTGTCCTCACCGGTGGTACGTCGAAGATGGAAGGCGCGGTGGAACTGGCCGAGGAGATTTTCCACATGCCGGTTCGTCTGGGCGTGCCCCACAGTGTCAAGGGCCTGTCCGACGTGGTGCGCAACCCGATCTATTCCACCGGCGTCGGCCTGCTGCTGTACGGACTGCAGAAACAGTCCGATGGCATCTCGTTCTCCGGCATCGGCAGCCGCGACAGCTACAGCAGCGACGAGCCCAAGGCCGCGTTGCTGGACCGCATCAAGAGCTGGGTCCAGGGCAACTTCTAAAGATTTACCGCAACACCGTTTCAAAGCAGTAGGCAGTAGGCGAAAAACTAGAGAAATGAAAGGAGAGGGAAAATGTTCGAACTCGTAGACAACATCCCGCAGAGTCCGGTAATCAAGGTTATCGGTGTTGGCGGTGGCGGCGGCAACGCGGTCAATCACATGGTCAAGAGCAACATCGAAGGCGTCGAGTTCATCTGCGCCAACACTGATGCTCAAGCGCTGAAAAACATCGGCGCGCGGACCATCCTGCAACTGGGTACCGGCGTGACCAAGGGCCTGGGTGCTGGCGCCAATCCGGAAGTCGGCCGTCAAGCCGCTCTGGAAGACCGCGAGCGTATCGCCGAAGTACTGGCGGGCACCAACATGGTGTTCATCACCACCGGCATGGGCGGCGGTACCGGTACCGGTGCGGCGCCGATCATCGCTGAAGTGGCCAAGGAAATGGGCATCCTCACCGTTGCGGTGGTGACCCGTCCGTTCCCGTTCGAAGGCCGCAAGCGCATGCAGATCGCCGATGAGGGCATCCGCGCGCTGAGCGAAAGCGTCGACTCGTTGATCACCATCCCCAACGAGAAGCTGCTGACCATCCTCGGCAAGGACGCCAGCCTGCTGTCGGCTTTCGCCAAGGCTGACGACGTGCTGGCCGGTGCCGTTCGCGGTATCTCCGACATCATCAAGCGTCCGGGCATGATCAACGTCGACTTTGCCGACGTACGTACCGTGATGAGCGAAATGGGCATGGCGATGATGGGCACTGGCTGCGCCAGCGGTCCGAACCGTGCGCGTGAGGCCACTGAAGCGGCGATCCGCAACCCGCTGCTGGAAGACGTGAACCTGGAGGGTGCACGCGGCATCCTGGTGAACATCACCGCAGGTCCCGACCTGTCCCTGGGTGAGTACTCCGACGTGGGTAGCATCATCGAAGCCTTTGCTTCCGAACACGCCATGGTCAAGGTCGGTACTGTTATCGATCCGGACATGCGTGACGAGCTGCATGTAACCGTAGTGGCCACCGGTCTGGGCGCGAAAATCGAGAAACCTGTAAAGGTCATCGACAACACCGTTCAGACTTCCATGTCCGCGCAGTCGCAAGCGCCAGCCCCTGCTCGTCAGGAACTGCCGTCGGTGAACTACCGTGACCTGGACCGTCCGACCGTCATGCGCAATCAGGCGCAGTCGAACGCGGCGACCGCGGCGAAGCTGAATCCGCAAGATGATCTGGATTACCTGGACATCCCGGCATTCCTGCGTCGTCAGGCCGATTGATGGAATGTATCAGGGGTATTAGGGTGATTGGTGTTCAGCAAAGGCATGGTCTGCTATTATCGCCAGCCTTTGTTGATACCAGTTCGCAATTTGCGCTGAAGCGGCCCAAGCCATGATTAAACAACGCACCCTGAAGAATATTATCCGTGCCACAGGTGTAGGCCTGCATTCCGGGGAGAAGGTTTACCTGACCCTCAAGCCTGCGCCTGTCGACACCGGCATTGTGTTTTGTCGTGCCGACCTGGACCCTGTGGTGCAGATTCCTGCTCGCGCGGAAAATGTTGGCGAAACCACGATGTCGACCACGTTGGTCAACGGTGACGTCAAAGTGGACACGGTGGAGCACTTGCTCTCGGCCATGGCTGGCCTGGGCATCGATAACGCCTACGTCGAGCTCTCCGCGTCCGAAGTCCCGATCATGGATGGTAGCGCCGGACCCTTCGTATTCCTGATTCAATCTGCTGGCCTCGAAGAACAGGACGCAGCTAAAAAGTTCATCCGCATCCTTCGTGAAGTGACCGTGGAAGACGGCGACAAGCGCGCCACTTTCGTGCCTTTCGATGGTTTTAAAGTGAGCTTCGAGATCGATTTCGATCACCCGGTTTTCCGTGACCGCACCCAGAGTGCAAGCGTGGACTTCTCCAGCACTTCGTTTGTAAAAGAAGTCAGCCGCGCCCGTACCTTTGGTTTCATGAGTGATATCGAGTACCTGCGCAAGCACAACCTCGCACTCGGCGGCAGCGTGGAAAACGCCATTGTGGTCGATTCGGATGGCGTACTGAACGAAGACGGTCTTCGCTACGAAGACGAATTCGTCAAGCACAAGATCCTGGATGCAATTGGTGACCTCTACCTGCTAGGCAATAGCCTGATAGGCGAGTTCAAGGGCTTCAAATCGGGCCACGCACTGAACAACCAGCTACTGCGCAAGTTGATTGAGCAGAAAGATGCCTGGGAAGTCGTGACCTTCGAAGATGCCAGCACTGCACCGATCTCTTACATGCGTCCGGTCGCGGCCGTGTAATTACTCTCTCTTTCCTTTTGTTTTTGAAGGCCATCCCCCCGGATGGCCTTTTTTTATGCCCGAAGGTTCAGCTGCTGCGCCGTGACATGTTGGAAACCACTCGGTTGCGGCCGCTGTACTTGGCTTGATACAGGGCCTTGTCGGCGTCACTCACCCATTGCTCGAGGCTGATATCGGGATTGCCCGACCAGGTGTTGATGCCGATGCTCACCGTCAAGGGGGTGGCCTGCTCGCTGACAGTCGGCAAGGCGGCGATGCTGGCGCGGATTCGCTCGGCGAGTACGGCGGCACCGGCGCTGTCGGTCTCCGGCAGTACTACCGCGAACTCTTCGCCTCCGTAGCGCGCCGCCAGATCTGCCGGGCGTCCCGCGCAAGTGCCAATGTTCTGCGCCACTGCACGCAATGCCTGGTCCCCCAGTGGATGGCCAAAGCGGTCGTTGAACGACTTGAAGTGGTCGACATCGATCATCAGCAGCGACAGGGGCTGGTTGGCGCGCCGGGCCCGGGCCCACTCATTGTTCATGACCTGATCCAGGGTACGACGGTTGGCCAGGCCGGTGAGGGCATCGACAGCTGCCAGGCGCGCCAGCTCCTGCTCGGCATCCTGCCGACGCCGCAGTTCACGACACAGTTGCCAGGTCAGCCAGAACAGGGCGATGCACAGCGCCCCAGTGGCACCGCTGATCAGCAGTGCCGTGCGTTGCCAGGCAGCGAAGACTTCGTCGATGGACAGCGCCACAACCACGATCAGCGGCAGGTCGCCCACCTGGGAAAAGGTGTACAGCCGGTGCATCCGATCCACGCTGGACACGCTGCTGAAGCTGCCATTGCCTTCGCCCAGGATGCGCACGAAGTTGGGGCGGTTACTGAAACTCTTGCCAATCAGGTCGTCCGCCAGGGGCGGTTGTTGGGCCAGCAGAACCCCGTCGCGGCTGATCAGGTTGATCGAGCCGTTGCGCCCGATATCCAGATTCTTGAACAGCTCATTGAAGTAGCTCAGGCGCATGGCCGCTTCGGCGACACCGATGAACTCGCCATTCTCGTTGCTGAGCCGACGACTGAAGCTGATCCGCCAGTCATGCTCGGCGGTGCGGGCACGGAACGGGGGGCTGATCATCATCCCTGGATCTGGATTGTCGATATGGGCGAGGAAGTACTCGCGGTCGGCGTAGTTGCCCGTGCGCGGCACGACCGAAGCCGAGTCGGCAAGTACCTCGCCGTGCTTGTCCAGCAACAGAATATCGCCCTTGTAGGGCGCTGCGGTGGCCCGATCGAACAGCGCCAGGTGGCGGATGGGCGCCGATACGTCCTTCAGGTCGTCGCGTTGCGCCGCACTGATCAGCCCCTTGAGGGACAGGTCGTAGAGTTCGACGTTGCGCAACACATCCGCTTCGATCAGCTGCACGATGTTGTTCGCGGCACGGGTGGCAGCCTGTTCGGCAGCAGCGTGTTCACGGATCAACAGGTAGGTGACGATACTGAGAATGGCCACGACGATCAGCGAGCTGGCCAGGACCAACAGACGTTCCGGATTTGACGCGATTTTCCCTGTGCGGGGTGTCGCACGACTCACGCTCATGATTTTGATTTCTGCTACGTCGACATAGTTAAGTCTAGTGTGGACGTGGGCTACAGAAATCGGTCACGCCTTCGCGCCTGTATAAATCCCGAATAAAAAAAAGGCCAGCAAAACATGCTGGCCTTTTGCTCATATCGGCTTAGAACACGTTGATCGGATAGTCGACGATCACCCGGTACTCATCGGTGTCGTTGTCCAGTGCGCCGTAGCCGTTGCCGCCACGGTTGGTGGCCCATTGCAAGCGCACGGCCAGGTCCTTGGCGGTGCCGCCTTGCACCACGTACTTGAGGTCGAGGTCGCGCTCCCAGTGCTTGGCGTGCTTGCCGTCGGCGCTGTACCAGTTGGCATAGCCGCGGCTGGCCGGATCGACCTGGGTCAGGTCCAGCTCGCCCCGGGAGTAAGACAGTGCCGAGCTCAGGCCCGGCAGGCCGACGCCGGCGAAATCGTAGGCGTACTTGAGCTTCCAGGAGCGCTCGTTGGGACCGTTGAAGTCCGAGTACTGCTGGGAGTTGTCCAGGTAGATGCTGTCACCCTGGGCGATGTAGTCGAACGGCGTGTTGCCGTTGACTCGCTGGTAGGCCGCAGTGACGCTGTGGCTGCCTACGCCCACGGTGAAGTGCAGGCTGTAGGTGTTGTTGTCGATGTTGCCCAGCAGCGCCTGGCCGGTGTCCTGGGTGTGATAGAAGTGCAGGCCCGGATTGAGGCTGACCAGATCGTTGAGCGCGTAGGTGTAGTCCAGGTCGTAGTAGTACTGGTTCCAGATGTCCTTGAGTTCAGAGGCGTAGAGGCTGCTGGTCAGCCCCGGAATGCCACTCCAGGCGACCCCGGCCCAATCCAGGTGCAGGCTTTCGTCACCTTTTTGCAAGGTGCCGTAGGAGGTGCCGATGCGCTTGTGGCCACTCTGGTTGTAAGGCTTGGTGAAACTGGCTTGGCCGCCTTCGATCAACCAGCCGTCGAAGCTGTGGTTGGTCAGGCTGACGCCGCGAAAGGTCTGCGGCAGCATGCGGCTCATGCCCCCGGCGATCACCGGGTTGTTGAGAAACAGATCGCCGGCCTTGAGCTCGGTGTCGAAGGCTCGCATCTTCAAGGTGGCGCCAGCGGTGGAGAACGCTGTGGGCGCTTTTCCGTTGCCATCGCTGATGGGCAGGATGCTCGAACTGTCGGTGCCGCCACCGCCATCGAGCTTGAGGCCGAGCATGGCATTGGCATCCAGGCCGAAACCCACGGTGCCCTGGGTGTAGCCGGACTCGAAGACCCCCAGGAACCCCTGGCCCCATTCGATGTTGTCATCGGCTTGCTGATGCCGGTTGCGATTCATGTAGTAGTTGCGGGCGTTGAGCTTGAGGCTCGAGCCGGCGACGAAGCCCTGTTTGTCGCGCTCTTCGGCAGCTTGGCCCAAGGCGGGAATAGTTGCAGCGATTGCAATGAATAGTGGGCTGATTCTCAGCGTGGTCCTGAACAACGTGTAGCTCCTTTGGTGAATGAACATGATTTTTTATTGTGAATTCGGTTGTTTCTTGTTCTGTGCATGACGAATGTGCAGAGGGTTTCTCTACAGCAAAAAAAAGCCGCTGAAGTCAGCGGCTTTAAGACAACTTACTCCAGGGTTGAAAGCAGAGAAGTTGTCGAGGGAAACGAGTGGCTATCGCCGATCAACTGTCTTTGTGAGCGTCGGTCTTGCTGTGCTCAGCGGTGATCTTCTGGGCTTGCTGACTGTGTTGCTGCTGGGCGGCCTGGGCAATCTGTGCTTGTTCGAATGCGGCGGCGCGTGCGGCATTTCTCGCCACGAATCCTTGGGATTCTTCGGCCATGGCCATTGGCACCACGAACAGGGAAGACAAAACAAAGACGCTGGCCAAACCCATACTGTTGGACATTTCTGAAGACCTTCTTGCAGAGCAAGTTCAATTCGGTGCGACAAAAATATAACCATGGGGCTGCTGGAAAAAGAGCCGAACAAGATAAGGACTGTTACCAAAAACACAACAGTAGAGACTGGCCAGCAGGCGCCGGGTTGCCAGCGAAAGTGCCCCATAGTCCGCGCCGGATATGTTGAGGCGTGCGTCGGCCAGTCGGCGTCTGCAGAATCCGAGAATCCCGAGTCACAGAGGCAGATAAAGGCCGAAGGTGTTGATCCCCCGATCGCTGCGCACAAAGACGTCGCCGCCATGCATCAGGGCGATGGCCTTGACGATGGCCAGCCCCAGGCCGTGGTTGGCGCCGCTGTTGCTGCGCGAGGCATCGACCCGGTAGAAACGCTCGAACAAACGCGGCAAGTGTTCGCTGGCGATGTTTTGCCCCGGGTTGCTGACGGCGATCGCCACCTGCTGCGCCTGCACGTCAATCCGCACCCGGATCACTTCCCCTGCCGCCGTGTGCTGCACGGCATTGCTCAGCAGGTTGATCAGGGCCCGGCGCAGGTGGGCAATCTCGATCCGTACCTGGGCATCGCCCTGGACCTCGACCCTGACCTGGGCGTCTTCGAGGATGAAGTCCAGGTAGTCCAGGGTGGCAGCCACTTCCGTCGCCAGGGAGGTGCTGGTGAGCTTGGTGGCCTTGTTGCCCTGGTCGGCACTGGCCAGGAACAGCATGTCGTTGACGATGGAGCGCAGCCGTTCCAGTTCTTCAAGATTGGATTGCAGTACTTCGAAGTAATGCTCCGCCGAGCGGCCCCGGGTCAGGGCCACCTGGGTCTGGCCGATCAGGTTGGTCAGGGGCGAGCGCAGTTCATGGGCGACGTCGGCGTTGAACGACTCCAGGCGCGAATAGGCCTGTTCGACCCGTTCCAGCGTGGAGTTGAAGGAGCTGACGAACTGGCTCAGCTCCGGCGGCAGGGGCGAGAGCTGCAGGCGCCCGGAGAGCCGCGGCGGTGCCAGGCGCTGGGCCTCCTGGGACAGCTTGATCAGCGGCTTGAGGCCGATCCGCGCCACCCAGTAACCCAGGGCCGAGGCCAGCAGTACACCGACGATGGCCAGGCCGATCAGGGCTATCAGCAACTGCTGCTGGGTCTGGTGGAAAGTATCGGTGTCGATGGCAATCAGGAAGCGCAGGGCCGGGCGCTGTTCCTTGGCCGGCAGTTGGCTGACCAGTACCTTCAGTGGATAGGGATGAGCGCTCAGGATCAGGTCGCGCATGCCCAGCGGACCTTGGGCGAATGCTCGGATCTGTGGGTCCGGGTTGCCGTACTCATAAGCGGGATCGCCGCTCACTGCCCAGAAACGGATGCGCTTGTCCTCCTCGCTGAGCAGCTTGAGCTTGGCGTTGATCTTGGCCCAGTGTTCAGGCGTGCCATAACGGTTCAAGGCCGACTCCAGCACGCTGTAACGCGCGTCCAGCTCGGCTTCCGGCAGCAGGCCCAGGCCTTTGTCCACCTGTTGATAAAGGGCGCCACCAATCAGCAGGAAGATCAGCAGTGCCACCAGGGTGAACAGCCCGCTCAGGCGCAGGGCAATGGAGTTACTCGGCACTGCGGCTCTCCAGCACATAACCCATGCCGCGGATGGTGTGCAGCAGCTTGTGTTCGAAAGGGCCGTCGAGTTTGGCCCGCAGGCGCTTGATTGCCACTTCGACGACATTGGCGTCGCTGTCGAAGTTAATGTCCCAGACCATCTCGGCAATCGAGGTCTTGGACAGGATTTCGCCCTGGCGCCGGGCCAGCACGCTGAGCAGGGAAAACTCCTTGGCGGTCAGGTCCAGGCGCGTGCCGGCGCGGCTGGCCTTGCGGCTGATGAGATCGATCCACAGGTCGGCGATGCTGATCTGCACCGGTTCGTGACCACCACTGCGGCGGGTCAGGGCCTGCAGGCGGGCCACCAGTTCAAGGAAGGAAAAGGGCTTGCCCAGGTAGTCGTCGGCGCCATCGCGCAGGCCGCGAATCCGGTCCTCCACGCGCTCCCGGGCGGTGAGCATGATCACCGGGGTCTGCTTGCGCGCGCGCAGGGCCCGCAGCACGCCAAAGCCGTCCAGGCCGGGGAGCATCACATCCAGCACGATCACGGCGTAGTCGCTTTCCAGCGCCAGGTGCAGCCCCTCGACGCCATCCCGGGCCAGGTCGACGGTATAGCCCTGTTCGGTCAGTCCGCGATGCAGGTAGTCCGCAGTTTTTTCTTCGTCTTCGATAATCAGAACGCGCATGACCCGCCTCAGGTGTTGGTGGCCGGCGAAAAGGGCCGGCTGGGGCCGGTGGAACAGCCGCTCGAGCCACAAGTATATGACCGGCGTGGTGAACAGCGTCAGGGCCTGGCTCACCAGCAAACCGCCGACCACGGCGATGCCCAGGGGCTGGCGCAGTTCGGCTCCGGTGCCATAGCCGAGCATCAGCGGCAGGGCGCCGAGCAAGGCGGCGAGGGTGGTCATGATGATCGGCCGGAAGCGGGTGATACAGGCCTGGTAGATCGCTTCTTCAGGAGCCAGGCCACGGTTGCGCTGGGCCTCCAGGGCGAAGTCGATCATCAGGATGCCGTTTTTCTTGACGATGCCGATCAGCAGCACCAGGCCGATCAACGCCATGATGGAAAAGTCCTGGCCGCAGAGCCAGAGCATCAACAAGGCGCCGAGGCCCGCTGAAGGCAGGGTGGAAATGATGGTCAGCGGATGCACGAAGCTTTCGTACAGCACCCCGAGAATGATGTACACGGCCACCAGCGCGGCGAGGATCAGGTACGGCTGGCTGGCCAAGGAGTTTTGGAAGGCCTGGGCCGCGCCCTGGAAGTTGCCGCTGATGGCCGCCGGCATGCCGATCTCGCTCTTGGCCTGGTCAAGCAGGATCACCGCATCCCCCAGGGCCACGCCGGGGGCCAGGTTGAACGACAGATTGGCCGCCGGAAACATGCCGTCGTGGGCGATCGACAGCGGCCCGATGCTGGGCGCGTCGAAGCGGGCCAGGGCCGACAGCGGGACCATCTCCCCGGTCAGCGGCGAGCGCAGGTAGAAGTAGTTCAGGCTTTCGGCCTTGCCCCTTTGCTGAGTGTCGAGTTCGAGGATCACGTTGTACTGGTTGATCTCGGTCTGGAACTCGTTGATCTGACGCTGGCCGAAGGCGTCGTACAGCGCTTCGTCGACATCGCTGGCGGTGAGGCCGAAGCGCGCGGCGGCGGTGCGATCGATGTTGATGTGGGTGATGCTGCCGCCCAGTTGCAGGTCGTTGGAAACATCGCGGAACGCCGGGTTGCCGCGCAGTTTTTCAGTCAGGCGTTGGGTCCAGGTACTCAGGGTCGGGCCGTCGTTGCTTTTGAGCACATATTGATACTGGGCGCGGCTGGGGCCGGAACTGAGGTTGATGTCCTGGCCGGCCCGCAGGTAGAGAACGATGCCGGGCACCTGCATCAGTTGTGGGCGGATGCGGTCGATAAAGGCGCTGGCGGAGACATCCCGGTCGCCACGTTTTTTCAGCGAGATCCAGAAGCGGCCATTGGCGATGGTCTGGTTGCTGCCGGAGACGCCCACCGAATGGGAGAAGGCTTGCACCGCCGGGTCGGCAGCGACGATTTCTGCCAGGGCCTGATGTTTTTTCACCATGTCCGGGTAGGAGATGTCCGCCGCCGCCTCGGTAGTACCCAGCACGAAGCCGGTGTCCTGCACCGGGAAGAAGCCCTTGGGAATCAGAATGTAACCGGCGATGGCCATGCTCAAGGTCAGGCCGAAAATCCCCAGCATCAGTTGCTGATGGGCCAGGGCCTTGCGCAGGCCGCGTTCGTAGAAGGCCAGCAGGCGCTCGCCGAAACCCGGCTGGGCATGGGCCGGGTGCACCGGGGCACGCATGAACAGGGCAGCCAGGGTCGGGGCCAGGGTCAGCGAGACCACCACCGAAATCATGATGGTGGAGGTGGCGGTCAGGGCGAACTCCTTGAACAGCCGGCCCACCACGCCGCCCATGAACAGCAGGGGAATGAACGCCGCCACCAGGGAAAAGCTGATGGAGACCACGGTAAAGCCGATCTCTGCGGCGCCCTTGATCGCCGCCTCGCGCATGCCGTCGCCGGCCTCCAGGTGACGGTGGATGTTCTCCACCACCACGATGGCATCGTCCACCACAAAGCCCACGGCGATGACGATGGCCACCAGGGTCAGGTTGTTCAGGCTGAAGCCCATCACATACATGAGGGCGAAACTGGCGGTCAGCGATACCCCCAGCACTGCGGAGACGATCAGGGTCGCCGACCACTGGCGCAGGAACAGCGCCATCACCGCCACCACCAGCAGCACGGCGATCAGCAGCGTGATCTCTACTTCATGCAGCGAGGCGCGGATGGTCTGGGTGCGATCCACCAGCACCTTGACCTGCACCGACGCCGGCAGCATGGCCTCAAGGCCCGGCAGCGCAGCCTGGATGCGGTCCACGGTGTCGACGATATTGGCCCCCGGTTGGCGCGAGATCACCAGGTTGACCCCCGGCTGGTCGCCGGACCAGGCCTGGACGTAGGCGTTCTCCGAGCCGTTGACCACTCGCGCCACGTCCTGCAGGTGCACCGGTGCGCCGTCCTTGTAGGAAACGATCAACTGGCCGTATTCCTCGGGATGGAACAGCTGGTCGTTGGTGGACAGGGTGGAGATGCTCGACTCGCCATACAGCGCGCCCTTGGCCAGGTTGAGGCTGGTTTGCTGGATCGCCAGGCGAATGTCGGCCAGGGTCAGGCCGATGGCCGCCAGCTTGTCTGCTGAAGCCTGGACCCGGATCGCCGGGCGCTGCTGGCCGGTGATGTTGATCTGGCCAACACCGTCGATCTGGCTGATCTGCCGGGCCAGCAGGGTTTCCGCGTAGTCGCTGAGCTCGGTGCCGGGCATCTGCGTCGAGCTGATGCTGAGGATCAGCACCGGGCTGTCGGCGGGGTTGACCTTCCTCCAGGTGGGCAGGGTGGGCATGTCTTTGGGCAGTTTGCCGGCGGCGGTGTTGATGGCCGCCTGTACTTCCTGAGCGGCGGTGTCGATGCTCTTGTTCAAGGTGAATTGCAGGGTCAGCAGGGAGGAGCCCAGGGCGCTGCTGGAGGTCATCTGGGTCACGCCGGGGATGGCGCTGAACTGCACCTCAAGCGGCGTGGCTACCGAGGAGGCCATGGTGTCCGGGCTGGCCCCGGGCAGGGCGGCGGAAACCTGGATGGTGGGAAACTCGGCCTCCGGCAGCGGCGCCACCGGCAGGCGCGCAAAGGCGATCAGCCCCAGCAGCACCAGCGCGAACGTCAGCAACACGGTGGCGACCGGATGGTCGATGCACCAGGCGGATACCGAGCCACGGCCCTTCATGGCTTGGGCTCCGAGGCCTGCACCAGGGGCGGCGGGTCGCTCAGTACCTGGACCCTGGAGCCGGGTTTGAGCCGCGACTGGCCGTCACTGACCAGCACGTCCCCGGCCTGGACGCCGGAGATGATGTTCAGGCCACTGTCCTGATACAGCACCTGCACCGGCACGCTTTCCACGTGCTGGTCTTTGACCCTGAACACGAAGTGCTGATCCAGGCCGCGTTGGACCACGTTAGGCGGCACGGTGAGCGCGGCCTGGTCCAGCGCCGTCTGGATTTTCACCGTCACCAATTGTCCGGGCCAGAGCTTTTGCTGAGCGTTGTCGAACTCGGCCTTGACGCGAATGGTGCCGGTACCGGCATTGATCTGGTTGTCGATCAACGTCAGGTGTCCGGTGCCCAGCAGGGCATCGGGGCTGTTGCTGTCGGCGCCCAGGTAGGCCTGGACCGCCGCCGGCTCCGGGGCGCGGATCAACTGCTGCAAGGTCGGCAGCATTTGCTGGGGCAGGGAAAACTCCACGGCGATGGGGTCGATCTGGGTCACCGAAAACAGTCCCTGGGTGTCGGTCACGCGTAGGAAGTTGCCTTCATCCACGGTACGAATACCCACCCGGCCAGTGACGGGAGAGCGGATCTGGGTGTAGGAGAGTTGTACCTGGGTGGCGTCGATGGCGGCCTGGTTGCCCTGGGCCGTGGCATTGAGCTGATTGACCAGGGCCACTTGCTGGTCGTACGTCTGCTTCGAGACGCCGTCATCCACCGACAGCAGCTTGTAGCGCTTGAGATTGATCTGCGCCACCTGCAGTTGGGCCTGATTCTGTGCCAGCTGGGCCCGGGCCTGATCCAGGTTGGCGCGGATCGAGCGGTCATCGAGAGTGGCCAGCAGGTCGCCAGCTTTCACCCATTGCCCTTCCTTGACCCGCAATCGGGTGAGGATGCCGTCCACCTGGGGACGGATGGTCACACTGTGCAGCGACTGCACCGAGCCTATGCCGCTGGTGTAGCGCGCTACGTCCTGCTGGACCACCTGCACCACCCGCACCGGTATCGCCGAGGGCCCGGTCAGCCTGGGGCTTGTGGGTTTGTTGAGAAACCAGATCGCAGCGGCGGCGATGGCCAGGAGAAGCGTTGCGGTCACGACGGTTTTCTTGGCAATGGGCATGGGGGGAGGGCGCCGGGCAGTGATGTCGGAAGGATGGCCATGATCTGTGCACAGTTATAGTCCGCTAACCCGGTCAGCAGGGTGACGGCCAGCTGTCAGCCCTGTCAGAAAAGTACCTGCCAGCCCTTGCGACGCAGGTCAAAGATCGCAGGCACACAGGTATACTGCCGATCCCTGTGGCCCGTCCCTCGGCCCGGCTATTCTTTCTCTCCTGGAGCTTCCATGACTTCCCCTGCACAACCCGCTGCGGATGACGCCCTGAGCGTTGATCCTGCGGCCGAGCCGGCCACCCCTGAAACCGAGGGCAAGGCTGAGATACCGGCGTTCAAGTTTCCCTTCAAACCGTCCGAATTCGCCGCGGCCAAAAACGTTCAGCAGCCCTGGTACAAGAACGGCGCCAGCAATGGCCACACCAAGACCCCCGGCGCAGCGCCTCCCGGTACCCGGCGCTCCATGGGCAAACGTTGATATCGCCGACAATCGAAGACATTGCCTCTATTTGCGCTTTTTAATCGCAATGATGGCTAATTGCTTTAAACCTGAGCTGGATCAGTATTTGTGGCATCAGTGCGCTTAGAGTCAGCAGCCCTGCCGACTCCTCCTAACAATTACGAGCGCGCTTCCCATGAAGATCAACCTTCCGGTTACTGGGCGAAACGTGGACTTTGCCCCTGATGCGAACATCCTCTCGACCACCGATCTGACCAGCGCGATCACCTACGCCAATCCTGACTTCATCGAGATCAGCGGCTACAGCCGCGAGGAGTTGCTGGGCTCGCCGCATAACCTGCTGCGTCACCCGGACATGCCCTCCGCGGCCTTCGGCCATATGTGGCGCACCCTCAAGAGCGGCCGCTCGTGGATGGGCATGGTCAAGAACCGCTGCAAGAACGGCGACCACTACTGGGTCAGCGCCTACGTCACGCCGGTGACCCGCGACGGTCAGGCGGTGGAGTACCAATCGGTGCGCACCAAGCCCAGCGCGCAACAGATTGACGCCGCGGAGCGGGCTTATGCCCGGCTCAGGGAGGGCGGGCGTTCAGGCTGGAGCCTGCTGCCGGTGGTGAGCTTGCGCTTGCGCCTGTGGGTCGCCATCAGCGCCGGTTTTATCGGCAGTTTCGGGGTTTCAGCCTGGCTGCTGCCCGAGTCCTGGATGCTCCAGGGCACGGTGATGGCCATGGGCTGGTGCCTGAGTCTGGTGGCGGTCGGTATGCAAATGCGCCCGCTGGATCGCCTCGCCGAGCGTGCCCGGCAGATCGGCGACAACCCACTGAGCCAGGGCATCTACACCGGTCGTTCCGACGAGTTCGGGCGTATCGAGTTCGCCTTGCAGATGCTCGAGGCCCAAGTGGGGGCGGTGGTGGGGCGGATCGGCGATGCGTCCCAGCGCCTGGCCGGGCATGCCGCAGAGCTGGTGGAACACCTGCACAGCAGCCACAACAGCACCCTGGAGCAGCAGGCGGAAACCGATCAGGTGGCGGCCGCCATTCACCAGATGGCCGCCAGCGTGGCCGAGGTCGCCACCCATGCCCAGCAGGCATCGGTGGCGGCGGATCAGGCGGAAAGCGAAACCCGTGAAGGTCATCAACTGGTGGGCGAAAGCCGCAGCGCGGTGCTGCGCCTGGCCAGCGAGCTGGAGCGGGCCACCGAAGTCATTCATCAGCTGGAGGGCCACAGCACGGATATTTCCGGGGTGCTGGAGGTGATCCGCAGCATCGCCGAGCAAACCAACCTGCTGGCCCTGAACGCTGCCATCGAGGCGGCGCGGGCCGGTGAGCAGGGACGCGGCTTTGCCGTGGTGGCCGATGAGGTCCGTGGGCTGGCCCAGCGGACCCAGGATTCCACCAACGAAATCCAGCGCATGATCAGCACCCTGCAAAATGCGGCACGCCATGCCGTGGAGGCCATGCAGCACAGCAGTGCGCATGTGGAAAGCAGCGTCGACCAGGCCCAGCGCGCCGCGGTGGCCCTGGACGGCATCAGCCAGCGGGTCAATCAGATCACCGAAATGAGCCTGCAGATTGCCGCGGCGGTGGAGGAGCAGAGCGCGGTGAGCGAGGACATCAACCGCAACATCATGGGTATTCGCAATGCCTGTGAAGTGACGGTCAGTGCCGGCCAGCTCAGTCATGTCAATTCAGGCGACGTGGCCGGGCTGGCGGGGGATTTGCGGCAACTGGCCCAGGAGTTCTGGCATAAGCGCGGATAGGCCGGTTCGCCGGCCAGCCTGATCCTGCGGGGTCAGGCGGCGCGCAGCGAGATGAAGGCATAGTCCAGGGCCGCTTCGCTGACCACCTGGGCGCCGGCAGCCTGGACCTGGCCGGCGATGTCGTTTCCGGACAGGTGAAAGCGCCAGGGCTGGCTGGATGCCACGGGGGGCGCTGCCTGAACTTGATCGATGGCCTTGGCCAGGGCATTCATGTCGGGCAAGTAGGCGGTGAAGCCGTCGCCCTTGAGGGCCGTGGTGCGAATGCCGAGCAGGGCGCAAATGGCTTCCTTGGTGTGGATATCGTCGCGGTCGGCCTGGCGTGAGCGGCTGATCAGCTCGGCCAGTTCCCTATCCACCAGTGCTCCCCCCAGAATCAGTTGCGGTCCCTGTTCCCAGGATTCCGGCGGGCACTCCTTGGCCTGCGGGTTGAGGGGGATATGGGGATTGATCTCCATGGGGTAGATACGGCACACCAGGGGGCGACGCTCATAGATACGGCAGAGCTGGTCTTCGTCAAGATTCCGGCAGGGGCCGACGTTGTAGGCGGCAAAGGTGATCGCCACGTAGGCCTCGGTACTGCCACTTTTGACCCGGCAGGAACGGCGCTCGGCGTGCTCGCGCTGTTGCGCCGGCAGCCCCAGGCCATTGCCGAGGAAAGCCTCCACCAGGACGATCACCTGACCGCCGTCGACGGCCCAGGCCCGGGCTTCGGTGAGGGTCAGGGGCACATGGTGATCGTTGCAGCACTTGCCGCAACCAACGCAGGAAAACTGAGTATTCATGGAGCGAGTAAACCGTTCTGGGTCGACAGGGATAGCGCCATAAATGCTGTTATTGACGCGGCCAGGAGCCGTGTCGAAGCAAGTTGCACGCCAGCTGTCGGGTCTTGATGGCTGTCGCCTAGGGCAGGACTTCGCGACGCACGATATGCATGCCGGTGCTTTCATACAAGCGCCGCGCCCGCAGGTTGTCCTCCAGCACCCTGAGATCGACAAAGCCTTCCCGGCGTTCGGCGAACATCATGAAGGCTTGTAGCAGCAGGGCGCGGCCCAGTCCTTGACCACGGGCCCGAGGGTGCACCACCAGATCCTTGATATAGGCGCTGGTCCAGCACTGGGCCACCGCCACCACGCCCTGCGCATCCCGCACCACCAGACACAGTTGAGGGTCGTACTCGGCATCGGTTTCGAAGGCCCGGCGCCAGTTTTCCAGGTGCGGCACCTGGCCACCGCCGTCCTGGTAGCCCAGGTGCAGCAGTTGATGCACGGCTTCGGCCAGTTCCGGGCTGTAGTGCTGCAGGGTGATGCCCGCCGGCCACTGTGGCGTGGCCTGGAGGACACTGAGGTCACGACGCAGCAGCAGGCAGTGGACCTCGCTCATGGCTCAGGCTGCCTGGCTGGCGATGGTCTTGGCAGCGTCGATCAGGCAGCGGGTCAGTTCCGGCGAGGAGAATTTGGTGAGTACCGCATTGGCTCCGGCCTGGCGTGCTTTTTCGCTGTTCATGGCACTGTCCAGCGAGGTGTGCAGCAACACATACAGATGGGCGAAGTCCGGGGTTTCCCGCAGGGTCCGGGTCAGGGCGTAGCCATCCATTTCCGACATCTCGATGTCCGAAACGATCAGGTTGATCTCGTTGGCCGTGCCTTGCAGTTCCAGCAGGCAGTCGATGGCCTCTTTGGCGCTGCGGGCGGTGTGACATTGCAGGCCGAGGTTGCGCAGGGTGTGCACCGATTGCTGCAGCGCTACCTGGCTGTCGTCCACCACCAGGATGCGCGCATTGCCCAGGGCATCGGCGTCTTCCATGCTCAGTTCGGTGGGCGCCATCTCGATCTGCGCTGGGGCGATGCCGTGGATCACTTTCTCGATATCCAGCACTTGCACCAGCGTGCCGTCCACCTGGGTCACGCCGGTGATGTAGGACTTGATACCGCCGGAACCAAAGGGCGGTGGGCGGATATCGGTGGTCAGGCAGTGGACGATCTTGCTCACCGCCTGCACGTGCAGGCCCTGTTTGGAACGGCTGACGTCGGTGACGATCAGGCAACCGCTGTCCGGGTCGGCCAGGGGGCGCTCGCCGATGGCCCGGCTGAGGTCGATCACCGACAGCGAGTTGCCGCGCAAGGTGGCGATGCCTTTCACATGGGGGTGGGATTCCGGCAGCTTGGTCAGCGGCGGGCAGGGAATGATTTCACTGACTTTAAGCAGGTTGATTGCCATCAGCTTGCCGCTGCGCAAGGTAAACAGCAGAAGCGAAAGCGAGTCTGCGCGGGCTTTGTTGGAGGACATAAAAACCTTCTCTGGAAAAAATTGGCTTGTGGCTCGACCCACGGACAACCCTTGATAACGGGTTATCGACGTATTCAGGACGGGCTTTAGCGGCGAGGCTGCTTTCCGTCGGCCGCTGCGCGAGTCCCTGGATTTACGCCGTGCCCTTTGCTGGCACGCCCGCTCCAGCGAGCAGGCCCTTGGCCTCTACCGCAGGCCCAGGCGCTTGGCCAGGCGGCTGAGGTTGGCCCTGTCCAAGCCTAGCTCACGGGCGGCACTGGCCCAGTTGTGCTGGTGCCGTTCAAGGCAGGCGTTGATCAGTTGGCGTTGATAGTGCTCGGTGGCCTGGCGCAGATCGCCGTTGGTGAGGGCCAGAGGCGCGCTTTCAAGGGCTTGCTCGGGCACGGCAGGCGCCTTTTCACTGACCCGCGGCAGGTCCAGGTCCGTGGCATCCAGGCTGAGGATCTTCGGCCGTTCACGGCAGTTGCCCAAGGCCTTGAGGGCGCTGCGGCCGATCAAGTGCTCCAGTTCGCGGACGTTGCCCGGCCAGTTGTAGGCCAGCAGCGCCTGTTGCGCATCGGCGCTCAGGCGCAGGCTGCCCAGGCCCATGCGCGAGCGGTTCTGTTCCAGGAAGTAGCCGCTGAGCAGCAGCACGTCCCGGCCCCGGTCCCGCAGGGCCGGCACCCGCAGTGGATAAACGCTGAGGCGGTGGTAGAAGTCGGCGCGATAGCGACCGTTGCGCACCTCTTCTGCCAGATCGCGGTTGGTGGCGGCGATCAGGCGTACGTCCACCTGATGTTCCTTGTCCGAGCCCAGGCGTTGCAATTGGCCACTTTGCAGCACCCGCAGCAGCTTGGCTTGTACCGTCAGCGACAGTTCACCGACTTCATCGAGAAACAGGGTGCCGCCATTGGCCAGCTCGAATTTTCCCCGACGATCCTGGGTGGCTCCGGTAAAGGCGCCGCGCACATGGCCGAACAGCTCGCTCTCCACCAGGGTTTCGGGCAGGGCCGCGCAGTTGAGGCTGATGATCGGTTGCTCCGCCCGGGGCGAGGCCGCGTGAATGGCTTGGGCCACCAACTCCTTGCCAACGCCGGTTTCCCCGGTGATCAGCACGGTCAGGTCGCTGCCGCCAACCAGATTGATCTCTTCCAGCAAGCGCTTGTGGGCCTTGCTCTGGCCGATCATCTCGCGGTTCTGCCTGCTGGCCTGGCGGAAGACTTCGGCCCGTTGGTGCTCGTTTTCGGCGCGCAGTGCCAGGCGCTCGATGCGTTCGGCAGCGCTGACCGTGGCGGCAGCGAGGCTGGCGAAGGCTTGCAGGGCGTCCAGCTCGATAGGCTCGAAGCGTTGCGGGTCGAGGGCATCGAGGGTCAGCAGGCCCCAGGGGCGTTCATCGACGAACAGCGGACAGCCCATGCAGTCATGGACTTCCAGGTGATCATCGAGACCTTCCACCAGGCCGTCATAGGGATCGGGCAGTTCACTGTCGCTGGCAAAACGGGTCGGTCCCGGGCTGCTGAGCAGGGCGGCAAAGCGCGGGTGCTCGCTGACCTTGAAGCGCCGGCCCAGGGTATCGGTACTCAGGCCGTTGACCGCCAGCGGCACCAGCCATTCGCCATCCAGGCGCAGCAACGCGGCGGCATCGCAGGGCAGCAGGGCTCGCAGGGCCTCCAGCAGGCGGCGATATCGTTCGCCCTCAGGCAGTTCCCGAGACAGGTCTGTCACCAGTGGCAGTAGGGTCGTGAGTAGGGATTTTGCAGTCATAAGGACTCCGCGTTGTCTTAATGACTATAAAGGTCGGCGTGTCTTTATGACTATTTATATTTTAAGTTATTGATTTATAACGATTTAAATTCTGGCATGGAAACTGATTAGTTAAGGGCAACCTGCAAGCAGTCAAAAAGTCCAGGAGTTGTCCCTATGCTAAGCGTTCAAGATCGCGCCATCATCAAATCCACTGTGCCCCTGTTGGAAAACGGTGGCGAAGCCCTGATTACCCATTTCTACCGGATGATGCTGTCCGAGTACCCCCAGGTGCGTCCGCTGTTCAACCAGGCCCACCAGGCCAGCGGTGATCAGCCCCGGGCCCTGGCCAATGGCGTACTGATGTATGCCCGGCATATCGACCAGTTGGACCAACTGGGGGACCTGGTGGCCAAGATCATCAACAAGCATGTGGCCCTGCAGATCCTGCCGGAACATTACCCCATAGTTGGCGCCTGCCTGTTGCGGGCCATTTCCGAGGTGCTGGGCAGCGAGATCGCCACTCCTGAAGTGATCAATGCCTGGGGCGCGGCCTACAACCAGTTGGCGGATATCCTGATCGGCGCCGAGGCGGCCATCTACGACGAGAAGGCCCAGGCACCCGGCGGCTGGCGGGGTGCGCGGGAATTCACATTGGTGGATAAGGTCCAGGAGAGCGCGGAAATCACCTCCTTCTATTTCGAGCCATTGGACCGGGGGCCGATCCTCGCCGCCGAGCCTGGGCAGTACATTGGCTTGCAGCTCTTCATCGAAGGCCAGGAAGTGCGGCGCAATTATTCCCTGTCGGCGCTTACCAGCCAGGGCCAGTACCGCATCAGCGTCAAGCGCGAGGCCGGAGGTGTGGCGTCCAACTACCTGCATGACCAGTGCCCGGTGGGCGCGCGCATCATGCTGTTTCCGCCGGCGGGTGAGTTCACCCTGGAGGCCAGCGACAAGCCCCTGGTGCTGATCAGTGGCGGGGTTGGTATCACCCCGACCCTGCCGATGCTGGAGGCCGCGTTGGCGACCGAGCGCCCGGTGCATTTCATCCACTGTGCACGCAATGGCCAGGTGCATGCGTTTCGCCACTGGGTCGACGAGTTGGCGCAACGTTATCCACAGCTCAAGCGTTTCTACTGCTACGCCGAAGACGACGGCATCAGCCCTGCAGCAGACAAACTGGGGCTGCTGACCCGGGAGCAGTTGGCCGACTGGTTGCCGGAGCAGCGTGATCTGGATGCCTATTTCCTCGGGCCCAAGGGCTTCATGGCGGCCATCAAGCGCCATCTCAAGGCCCTGGGCATTCCCGAGCAACAAAGTCGCTACGAGTTCTTCGGCCCGGCGGCGGCCCTGGAATAACCCTCGCGACTCCTGCACAAGCCAGCCCTGCAATGGGGCTGGCTTGTTAATCCTTGCTTAACCTGCCTGTCGTTAATTCCCCACCATGCTGGGATGGCGCTGCCATGCCGGCCCTTTCATTGTGCGTCCCCCAGGCCCGTAAACCTTGGGTATTGCCTTCGATGCAATGCATTCAAAGGTCATGATCAGCGTGTAGACTTCCGGGCACCCGATGGCAATCAGATCAACTTCGCAATTCAACCGTGGGCTGCCGTGAGCAGCACAGGTGGCCCGGTTGGACAGACAACAGAAAAAAGGAAAAGGGATGAGTGACGACAGACTGCGTTTGGGACGTGAACGGCGCTTCCTGGTGCTGCTGGGGGTTATCTGCCTGGCGTTGATCGGCGGTGCCCTGTACATGCAGGTGGTATTGGGCGAGGCGCCTTGCCCTCTGTGCATCTTGCAGCGCTACGCCTTGCTGCTGATTGCACTGTTCGCCTTCATGGGCGCGGCCCTGAGTTCGCGGCGTGGTATCACCATCATGGAGACGTTGGTGGTGATCAGTGCCATCGCCGGCGTGGGAGTGGCCGGGCACCATGTGTACACCCAGTTCTATCCAGCAGTGAGCTGTGGCATTGACGTGCTGCAGCCGATTGTCGACAGCCTGCCCTTGGCGACGATCTTTCCCCTGGGCTTTCAGGTAGACGGCTTCTGCTCCACGCCGTATCCGCCGATCCTTGGGCTGTCCCTGGCCCAGTGGGCACTGTTGGCGTTCGTGCTGACGGTGATCCTGGTGCCCCTGGGCGTGGTGCGCAATCGCAAGAAAACCTACTGATTCACCCGGAAAAGCCCCGGTCCCTCAACAGGGGCCGGGGCTTTTTCATGTCGTTCATCCAGCCGTTGAAAAGTCCGTGATTTGCGGCAAGTGAGGGTGCGGCAAAAGTGCGACATGTTGTCACACTGTTACGGCCGCAGGCGGGCGGCCGGGGGCTGCCAACAGACTGCATTCCGGGCAACTGGTTCCATACAAGTCTGTCAGTTTATGTAAGCCGCGTTGTTGGGGAAAACCCATAGCCTGCTATCTATACAATTCTTCACAGACCCCGTTTTACAAGGGGTGAAGCCATATGAAAGGCGGCTTTCAGGGGTGGGTAGAGGTCCGGTGGCGGGGCTTTTTTAAGTCCTTTTTGGGGGTTTTTGTTGATAATGAAAATCGTTATGATTGCGATCCTTTGCAACAATCGTGAGCGATTGTTGCGACCAGCGATAAAAATTATTTCGGGATAAGACATGGTTTATAAAACGCGACATATCTACAATCGCCCGCACTGAATTTCCGACGCTGCTCATCCCTGAGCACACGAGGACGGTCGAGGGGCGGATTGAGCGCTCCATGCGACTGCGGGTGTCGGCGCCTTCCAAACTTCCGCACCAAATGGAATTGGTCTGTAACAAGGCCTTTGACCACGAGATCGAATAAGAACCACTGCTAGCCCGGGATGTGTCGTTGAGTGTTTAACGCAACGGGCAGGCCCTTATTCCATTGAAGAAAAATGCCAACCCTTGGCAGGGTGAAGTGTTGGCGATCAAAACCCAACTGCATTGCGCAAGCTGCTTTAGAGGTCGTGAGATGAGTAAAAACAGGTACCCCAGATTACTAGGCTTATTGCCGCTGCTCGGCATGTTGATGCTGGGAGGCTGCAAATGGACCTTGCTCGATCCTAAGGGTCAGGTCGGTCTGGATGAACGAAACCTGATCATCACGGCAACCATCCTGATGCTGCTGGTGGTTGTGCCGGTCATCATCATGACCTTCGCCTTCGCCTGGAAATACCGCGCCTCGAACACGGACGCGACCTACGCGCCGAAGTGGTCCCACTCCACCAAGATCGAAATCGCCGTATGGCTGGTTCCGGTGCTGATCATCATTGCCCTGGGTTATGTCACCTACAAGTCGACCCACGCCCTGGACCCGTACCGTCCGCTGGAATCCGACGTCAAGCCGGTGACCATCGAAGTGGTGGCAATGGACTGGAAGTGGCTGTTCATCTACCCCGAGCAAGGCATCGCCACCGTCAACAAGATCGTGTTCCCGGCCCATACCCCGGTGAACTTCCGCGTGACCTCCGACACCGTGATGAACTCGTTCTTCATCCCGGGCCTGGGCGGCCAGATCTACGCGATGGCGGGCATGACCACCAAGCTGCACCTGATTGCCAACCAGAACACCGAACTTGAAGGTATCTCCGCCAACTACAGCGGCGCGGGCTTTACCGGCATGAAATTCAAAGCGATCGCAACCAGTCAGGAAGATTTCGACGCCTGGGTAAACGAAGTCAAGAAGGCACCTAAACAGCTGGACACCGCTGAATACGAAGCCCTTTCCAAGGCGAGCCAGAACAATCCTGTAGAACTCTACTCCGCGTACGCGCCGAACCTGTTCCAGACCATCATCGACAAGTATGAAGGCATGAAACCGGGCCAGCCGCTCAAGCACGAGAAGAAAGAAAAGGAAGTGGCCGCAACCGAAGGGATGGACGTGAGTTCGCATTCAGCTGCCGGGGCAGAGGAGTAAACGATGTTTGGTAAATTAAGTCTGGAAGCGATTCCGTTCCACGAGCCGATTGTCATGGTGACCATTGCCATGATCGCGCTCGGCGGCGTGGCGCTGTTCGCGGCAATCACCTACTTCAAGAAGTGGACCTACCTGTGGACCGAGTGGCTGACGTCCGTCGACCACAAGAAAATCGGTGTGATGTACATCATCGTCGCCATGGTCATGCTCCTGCGTGGCTTCGCCGACGCCATCATGATGCGTACCCAGCTGGCCATGGCCACCGAGGGTTCGCCTGGCTACCTGCCACCTGAACACTATGACCAGATCTTCACCGCCCACGGTGTGATCATGATCATCTTCATGGCGATGCCTTTCTTCACCGGCCTGATGAACCTGGTCGTGCCGCTGCAGATCGGCGCGCGTGACGTGGCCTATCCGTTCCTCAACTCCCTGAGCTTCTGGCTGCTGGTATCGGGCGTGGTGCTGATCAACCTGTCCCTGGGCGTTGGCGAATTCGCCAAGACCGGCTGGGTTGCCTATCCGCCACTGTCGGGCCTGCAATACAGTCCGGGCGTGGGTGTCGACTACTACATCTGGGCGCTACAGCTATCAGGGCTGGGGACAACGCTGACGGGGGTCAACTTCCTGGCCACCGTGCTGAAAATGCGTACCCCGGGCATGAAGATGATGGACATGCCGATCTTCACCTGGACCTGCACCTGGGCCAACGTGCTGATCGTGGCTTCGTTCCCGATCCTCACCGCTACCCTGGCACTGCTGACGCTTGACCGTTACATGGATTTCCACATTTTCACCAATGAACTTGGTGGCAATCCAATGATGTACGTGAACCTGTTCTGGGCCTGGGGTCACCCCGAGGTGTACATCCTGATCCTGCCGGCGTTCGGTATCTTCTCCGAAGTCATCTCGACCTTCTCGGGCAAGCGCCTGTTCGGCCACCACTCGATGATCTACGCGTCCGGCGCGATCTCGATCCTGGGCTTCATGGTCTGGCTGCACCACTTCTTCACCATGGGTTCGGGGGCCAGCGTCAACGCCTTCTTCGGCCTGGCAACCATGCTGATCTCGATCCCGACGGGGGTGAAGCTGTTCAACTGGCTGTTCACCATCTACCACGGCCGTCTGCGCATCACCAGCCAGGTTCTGTGGACCCTGGGCTTCATGGTGACCTTCGCCATCGGCGGCATGACCGGCGTACTGCTGGCCATTCCGGGTGCGGACTTCGTCCTGCACAACAGCCTGTTCGTGATCGCTCACTTCCACAACGTGATCATCGGCGGCGCGGTATTCGGCTACATCGCCGGCTTCAGCTTCTACTTCCCGAAAGCCTTCGGCTTCAAGCTGCATGAAGGTTGGGGCAAGGCTGCCTTCTGGTTCTGGATCTCGGGCTTCTTCGTCGCGTTCATGCCGCTCTATGCACTGGGCTTCATGGGCATGACCCGTCGTCTGAACGCCACCACCAACCCTGAGTGGGTGCCATACCTGTACGTGGCCATGGTGGGTGCACTGATGATCGCTGTGGGTATCGCCTGCCAGCTGATCCAGCTGTACGTCAGCGTGCGTGACCGCAAGCAGAACATGTGTGTGTCCGGCGACCCATGGAACGCCCACACCCTGGAATGGTCGACCTCGTCGCCACCACCGTTCTACAACTTCGCGGTACTGCCCAAGGCCGACGGCATCGATCCGTTCACCGAAGCCAAGGAAGACGGTACCGCCTACGCGAAGCCAAGCCGCTACCAGCCGATCCACATGCCCAACAACACCGCTACCGGTGTGGTCATGGGGGCCCTGCTGACCGTGTTCGGTTTCGCCATGATCTGGCACATCTGGTGGCTGGCCATCGCAAGCCTGGCCGGCACCGTGATCTATTTCGCGATCCACGCTGCCCGTGATGATCAAGGCTACATGGTGCCGGTCGAGACGATCGAACGCATCGAAGCCGAGCAGCACAAGCGTCTGGTATCGGAGAACAAGATCCCGGCTACCCGTGTTGAAACCTCGTTGGAACAGGCTTAATCCATGTCGAACTTAGTGACCAATGCTGGACACGCCCATGTCGATGACCATGGGCACGATGACCATCACCACGACTCGGGCGAGATGACCGTATTCGGTTTCTGGCTCTACCTGATGACCGACTGCATTCTGTTTGCGTCGATCTTCGCGGTATACGCGGTACTGGTTAACAACGTAGCGGGTGGCCCGTCGGGCCACGACATCTTCGAACTGCCTTACGTACTGGGCGAAACCGCTCTGCTGCTGTTCAGTTCGATCACCTACGGCTTCGCCATGCTGGCGTTCTTCCGGGGCAACAAGAAGCAGGTACTGGGCTGGCTGGGCATGACCTTCCTGTTCGGCCTGGGCTTCATCGGCATGGAGATCAACGAGTTCCACCTGCTGATCTCCGAAGGCTACGGCCCTAGCCGTTCCGGCTTCCTGTCCGGGTTCTTCACCCTGGTCGGCACCCACGGTCTGCACGTGACCAGCGGTCTGATCTGGATGGCGATCATGATGTATCAGGTGCAGAAAAACGGCCTGACGGCGACCAACAAGACCCGTCTGAGCTGCCTGAGCCTGTTCTGGCACTTCCTGGACGTGGTGTGGATCTGCGTATTCACCGTTGTTTACCTGATGGGGACTATGTAAATGGCCAACACACACTCCCACGACGAAGCCGGTCACGGCAGCGTCAAGTCCTACGCCATCGGCTTCATCCTGTCGGTCATCCTGACACTGATCCCGTTCGGCCTGGTGATGTACCCGTCGCTGCCCAAAGACGTGACCCTGTGGATCGTCCTGGCGTTCGCGGTTATCCAGGTGATCGTTCACCTGGTGTACTTCCTGCACCTGGACCGTTCCGCGGCACAGCGCAACAACGTGGTGGCGTTCATCTTCGCCGCGCTGGTCATTGTTCTGCTGGTTGGTCTGTCGTTGTGGATCATGTTCAGCATCCACACCGTCATGATGGCCAAGTGAGGTAAACCCGATGTCGCTCAAGCACTTTATCCAAATCACCAAACCGGGGATCATTTTCGGTAACGTGCTTTCTGTGGCAGGCGGGTTTTTCCTGGCCTCGAAAGGGCATGTCGATCTGGCCATTTTCCTGGCCGCCATGATCGGCACCTCGCTGGTGGTAGCGTCCGGTTGCGTGTTCAACAACTGCATCGACCGTGACATCGACCTGAAGATGGAGCGCACCAAGAACCGGGTGCTGGTCCAGGGCCTGATCTCCCTGGAAGCGGCCCTGGTCTATGCCTCCCTCCTCGGGATCGCCGGCGTCGCCCTGCTGTACTACGTGGCCAACCCGTTGGCCGCGTTGTTCGCGGTCATCGGCTTTGTCATCTACGTCGGCCTCTATAGTCTGTACCTCAAGCGCAAGTCGGTTCACGGCACGCTGGTGGGCAGTCTGTCCGGGGCCATGCCGCCGGTGATCGGTTATGTGGCCGTGAGCAACAGCTTCGACATGGCCGCGCTGACCCTGCTGGTGATGTTCAGCCTGTGGCAGATGCCGCATTCCTACGCCATCGCGATCTTCCGCTTCAACGATTACCTGGCCGCATCGATTCCGGTGCTGCCGGTGAAGCGCGGTATTCGCGTGGCCAAGAAGCACATCCTGCTCTACATCCTGGCGTTCCTGGTGGCGACCCTGATGCTGACCTTCAGCGGTTACGCCGGCATGAGCTACCTGGCGGTAGCGGCGGCGATGGGCATGTACTGGCTGTACATGGCCTGGACCGGCTACAAGGCGGTGGATGACACCGTGTGGGCGCGCAAGCTGTTCGTGTTCTCGATCTTCACCATCACCGCGCTGAGCGTGATGATGTCGGTGGATTTCAAGGCCCCGACCGAGCTCTTGCTGACCTACGCGCACTAAGCTGTCCAGGCCACAGAAAAGCCCCGCCTTCGTAAGAAGCGCGGGGTTTTTTTTGCCGCGTCGTTACATCATTTAAAGTTTTTCGGCCCAGTACGATCCCCGGGCTGGGTAAAATTGCCGGTTCGTTGATTAAGCCTGAGTGGATGTCATGCAAAGCCGTATTGAAATGAACGACTCCAGGGCGCGCTACGGCGCGGTCAGTCGTGGGTTGCACTGGGCCATGGCGCTGGCTTTTGCCTGGATCTATTGCTCGACCGCCGCCCATTACCTGCTGGAGGATTCGGCACTGGACAAGTTCCTCTGGCCGACCCACAAACAAGTCGGGCTGCTATTGATGGGGCTGTTGCTGGTGCGGCTGCTCTGGAGCCTGCTGAACCGCCATCGTCGGCCGCCGAGCCTGAACCTGGCCGCGCGCCTGGGGCATGGGTTGCTGTATGCCGGCATGTTCGCCATCCCGTTTCTCGGCCTGCTGCGCCAGTACGGTTCCGGGCGAGCGTTTTCCGCCTTCGGGCTGCCGGTGATGAGCGGCTTCGAAGGGCCGAAGATCCAGTGGATGACCGACCTGGGCAACAGCTTCCACAGCCTGCTGGGCTGGACCTTGCTGGTACTGATCGTGGGCCATGTGGCGGCGGTGATCCTGCATTGTGTCAAAGGCCAGGGGCATGTACTGCGGCGCATGGCGGGTAGCACGACCTCGGCTTGATTGATCGTCCGAGCAGAGAAAACCCCGTCTTCGAGAGACGGGCGGGGTTGTTTATCCAGAGCCCGCCATTGGGCTGTTCAAACCATACAAATGACTCAACCTTTGCAGGAAGCAGAATGATGAAAAAAATAGCCGTTGTCGTTTTTAGTGGCGGGCAGGACTCAACAACCTGTTTGATCCATGCACTGCCGGCTTATGACGAAGTGCACTGTATTACGTTTGACTATGGTCAGCGTCATCACGCGGAAATCGAAACGGCACAGAGACTGTCCAAACAATTAGGAGCGACAGTTCACAAGGTACTGGACGCTTCGTTGTTGAATGAGCTGGCGATCAGTAGCCTCACTCGGGACAATATTCCCGTTCCGACGGTAAACAGTTCCGGTGAAAGCTTGCCGAGCACTTTTGTACCAGGAAGAAATATTCTGTTTTTAACGTTGGCTTCTATATATGCCTATCAAGTAAAGGCTGAGACTGTCATTACCGGGGTGTGTGAGACAGACTTTTCCGGTTACCCCGATTGTCGGGACGAGTTCGTGAAAGCCTTGAATAAGGCCCTTGAATTGGGAATGGAGTACCGGCTGCGTCTTGAAACCCCGTTGATGTGGCTAAACAAGGCAGAGACTTGGGCGCTGGCGGACTACCACAACCGTTTGGATCTGATTCGCGAGCAAACACTGACTTGCTATAACGGTGTCATCGGAAGTGGCTGTGCTAATTGTGATGCTTGCAACCTTCGTGCAAGAGGCTTGAGCAGTTACTTGGAGAATAGAGCTGAAGTGATGAATAGCTTGAAAAGCAAAATGGCTCTGAAATAATTTATAAGTGCTGACTCGCCATTGCTATTCAATACTGCACCTGTCTTTGAAACAGGTGAGTATTGAATTCAATGGCTTCCGCCTATTGTATGTCTATTTTCCTACCTGGTTATCTGTGACGTATCTCTTGAATAGTGATCGCGCACCATAGGCAGGTAGAATGTTGAAAAAAGCAAAGCATACTTTGATCGCGATCTGGACATAAATCATGCTCAGAATATCGTTGTTCTGCATTGCTCCATAAAAAGCAATGAAGCAGAACAGGAAGCTGTCGATGATTACTGCAAACAAGGTGCTCAGGAATATACGCAGGAAGAGGAATCTAGAGTTTGTCAGTTCCTTTATCTTGCATAGTAAGTATGAGTTTACGTTTTCCGAAACAAGGAAAGAAACGGAGGAGGCAATCAATACGGAGGTCACCTGAATGATGACGTCGTTATAGGGTTTGTCGAGCTTCCAGTCGGGCAGTCCAGGGAGAAAAGTCGAAGCATAAAGGAGGATGATGATCATTGCGTTGCTTGCAAAAGCAAAGAAAATGGCTTTTCTTGCAAGTCTGAGTCCGAAGTTTTCGTTCAGCAGGTCAACGATCAAAAATGTCAGGGGATAAAGAAAGGTGCCGGGAGTAATGATGATATTGAGCGACTCCAGATAAATTGGCTTTGTCGCAGCAATGCTGGTGAAAATATAGAATGTAAAGAGTAGTAGGTTCAGGATGATATAAATCATCCATGAGTTTTCATGGCGATCATTCAGGTCGTAGGCAGTAAGTGCTCCTCCTTGGGAATAGAATTTTTTATACAGGTTTCTGATTTCCATTTTGTTCAGGTTGTCCATTATTTCACTGTTCAATACTTCGTTCAGCTTTATTCTGATGACCTTGCCTGTGGCGATAATCATAATCACGGCCAGATTCTTATTGTTTTCAAAGCCTAGTAATTTATATTTGCTGTTCTCGATTTCACTTTCAAATGCTGTCATTGAATCGCTCCTCGATGATGTCTCCCACGATGCACATATCATCCGAGTTGGAGTACGGAGTGTTTACGATGAACAGTTTCTTTGTCAGCCTGTCGTAAACGAGTTTTTCCTTGTCGTCTGTCGATGACCCTTTTTGCACGATCAAAAGGTCGCCAGGTTCATTCATGTCACGTATTTCATTCTCAAGCAGTACCGCTATCAAGTTGTGAGATGTGCCGAAATAATAGGTCAGCGGATAAAGCGTGGCCAGTTCGCCGATGCGTCTATCGAGATTGGCGATCAGCAGGCTTTCCTTGATGATTGGCACAGCGGCGGGATTCATGTTGCCTTGAGGTGAAATACTGCTTTCGATGATCTCCTTTTCTTCAAAGTCGATGGTTTCTATTTCTTCGTAGGAAACACCGAAGAAGTCGGAAATCTTTCGAATGGTGGATTGCTGTACATTAGTAACCTTGCCTTCCAGTATGTTGTATATGGTCGTTCTGGTCAGGCCACTAGCGTTGCACAAAGATAATTGCGTTTCGCCGCGACTTTTTATCAAGTATTTGATATTGCTCTTCAAATACTCTGTTCTTTCTCTTCTGTGCATCAAATGCTCACCATTTCCTTATAGTCGTCAGGCATCGAGACGTTTATAGAAGTTATGCCGTATATGGCTCTCGGCATGTGTTATGCCAAGCGCTGGGCTACTGCAGCGAAAGTGGGCAGGTTAGTTTTTGATATTTACCAATTCGCTACTACTCCTTTAGTCAGCTTGCATCCGTCCTGGGTTGCTCTGCTGTTGGTATGTGGGGCGATCAAATCGTGGGAGAAATCGCGATTCGTAAGGGCGCCGCGGTGGGTAAGTGTTACATGCGTCAGTCCGGGGAATAAAGCCCCAAAAAAACCGTGGCCTGGCTCCTCGTTGCTGGGTATTGAGAAAAAGTACAGGGCTGTTGTTTTTATCTGGGCAGAAAAGCAGCATTTAATTTGGAAAATGTTTAATTCTTTGATTAATTTTGTTGCGCCTTATAGAGTCTGACGCCGAGGCTTGGATAAGCCCGATGCAGGCAAACGAACGTGATATCCAGGAAGCGTGCTGTCGTTCGTGGCGCGCAACATACAAGGAAGGGACACAGAACAATGGCAGCTGACACTGAACCACTCAGGACCCAGGCCGACCTGCTGCGACGTGGCTTGGCCGATCTGCGCGCTGAAGACACGGAACTGGCAAGCATCCTGGACGCGGAAGTCACGCGCCAACACCGCACACTGTCTTTGGTTTCATCTTCCTGCGCGGCCGGCCCCCGGAGCTTGGCGGCATCAGCCTCGGCGCTGGTCAACGTCACGGTCGAAGGCGCTCCCGGCCGGCGTCACTATAGTGGGTGTGAGAACGTCGATCGGGTTGAGGCTCTGGCGATCCGACGCGCTCGGGAGCTGTTCTCTGCCCAATACGCCTGTGTGCAATCACACTCGGCCTCGAATGCCATTTACCAGGTGCTGACGGCGCTGGCCGAGCCGGGGGATACGATCCTGGGCATGGCCCTCGAACAGGGTGGGCACCTTGCACATGGCCGAGTGGAAGCCTTCGCGGAGGCCAACTACAAGGCTGTTCGTTACGGCATCACATCCCAGGGGGAGATCGATTACGCAGAAGTGCGTCAACTGGCGATGGCCCATCGTCCGCGGATCATCATTTGCGGGGCGACGGCCCATTCTCGGGTCGTGGACTTCCAGCGCTTTCGTGCCATTGCCGATGAGGCCGGGGCCATCGTGCTTGCCGATATTTCCCATATCGCCGGGCTGGTGGCCACAGGGCGCCATCCGAGCCCGATCGATGCCGCGCACGTCACAATCACCTGCACCCACAAGCAGCTCGCCGGCCCGCGTGGAGGTCTGATTCTTTCCGGTCGTGATGCAGACACCAAAGTGCCTGGACTGAGGTCGAGTTTTCGCCGGGTTCTCGAACAAGCGGTTTCCCCCGGTATGCAAGGCGCGCCTGCCGTCAACGTGATTGCCGCCAAGGCGGCCGCGTTGGGCTATGCGATGTCCCCGCTGTTTGATGCCTACATGGAGCGGATTCGCGCCACGGCAGATGAAATGGCTTGCGCGTTCATGGAGCGGGACTACGAGGTTGTGGGGGGCGGAACGGAAAATCACACGATCCTGCTGCGCTTGCGTGGCGGCATCAGCGGCTCCATCGCCGAATCGGCGCTGGAGAAGTGTGGAATCATCGTCAGCAAAAAACGTGGTCCGAGGGAAAACCGATCATCATTTGCCGCCAATGGCTTGTGTATCGGCACCGGCTCCATCGCCCAGCGCCACGTGGACGCCCAAGGGTGTCGCCAGATTGTCGACCTGGTGTGCCGGATACTCGATCAGGTGCAGCCCCACGGCGAGCAGAAATACACCCTGGAGCCCGGATTGCAGGAGCAGTTCCTACAACAGACCGAAGCGTTGTGCGCGATGTACCCGATCCGTGAGTACGGGGATCGCTGAAAACAAAAAGCCCCGACTTCACACGCAAGTACGGGGCTTTTTCTCGGCGCTCAGGTCGGGCTGATGCCTTCGCGAGCAAGCTCGCTCCTACAGGGCCGGGTTACAGCTGTTGTTGCGCGCTGTAGCCTTCGAATGCGGTCTGCTGCTGGATCGCGGTGATGATGTTCTTGCGGGTCGCTTGCTGCTCGTTGCCGTTCTTGTCGAGGAACATTTCGCTTTCCAGTTCCGCCTCATCGCCTTCGCCGACAAAGCTGAAGCCGAGGAATTCGAAGGCTTCACGGTCGACGTTGGCCTTGGAGCGCGGGCGCATCGGCAGGGTGACGCTGATGCCGTCCTTGCTGATGGCGAACACTTCCATTTCCTTCTTCGGCCGCGCCTTGCTCTTGCCGCCGCTGGGGTTGCTGATGGCCTGGTGCGTCTGGTTCAGCACTTTCAGGGCCAGGCCGTAGACCAGCTCCTGGAAGTCCGGGTCGTCCTTGTAGCTGGAGAGAATCCGGCTGATGGGGAATTTCTTGCTCAGGTCTTCCAGGGCGGCCAGGTCGGCGGCCTCGGCGTCTTTGAGTTGCTTGAGCTGGCCCATGAGTTCATAGGCGGTGTCGTCGTCAAAGCGGTCGTGGGCCTGGCGAATCGCAGCACGCAGTTCGCGAATCTGGTCACTTTCTTTCGAGCTGTGGAAGGCGTCGAGCACCATCTCGCTGATGGTCTTGGCCTGGGACACGTGCTGGGAAAGATGAATGGCGTTTTCGTACTCGGCCTTGTTGGACAGGGCGATTACGGATTCTTCGGTGTTGGAATCAGGCATTGAACATCCACTACTTGGTTTAACAGGTTTGAGGCGCGAAAGGCCCAGGGGGATTTTCGGGGGCGCCTAATCTATTGGACCCGGACCCTAATGTCACGGACCAAGCGACCCGCGCAACAGGACCGTCCCTACAGACCGGTTTGCACGGCGAAGATTCCCCAGTGCTCCAAGGGCATGGCCGCACCGCTTTCAGGCGTTGAGCCGCAGTTGCCGGAAGTTGCGGAACAGCTTGAGTGCTCGCCCGCAGAACAGACCAACGGTAAAGCCTGCAGCGGCGCCACTGATAGCGAGCATCTGCACGCTGGCGGCCTGTTCGGGGTGCACGGCGGTTTGATAGCCGATCCAATACTTCACCGCGAAGAACAACAGCGAGATGGCGAGGATCTTCACGGTGCCAGGCACCAGGATCGCCTCGCCGCCGGACTCCAGTAGCACGCCGGCGCTGGAGAACAACAGCATCGCCAGCAGGCTGCCGAGTGCGGCACCACCGGCCCAGGCGCCCAGCGCCAGCAATGGGTGATCGCCAAGGTTCACCGAGCACAGCGACCAGACCAGCAGGATCACCGGTGTCAGCAGCAGCGAACGACGGCTTTCGCGAGTGATGGCGAGGGCGCGCAGGCCGTAGTAGCCGATCAGGGCGAAGACCGCGTACACCCACAGGGGCGTGCCTTGGAGGATATCGAGCATCTGTAGCGTCCTTGCTTCAGCGGAAAATGAGCGATCCATGGTGCGCTTTGTACCCGCCGACGTGAAGCCTTCGCCCTCGGCACAGCTCACCGCAGCCGCTAGCGGCTGAAAACGTGCCGCTTGAAGCTCAGTGCACTTGGGTATCGCTGACCCCAGCCTCCAGTTCCTGACGCAGATCACTGCCCCGACGGGCGATGAACACCAGTTGCGCGGCATGCTCGGTGGGCTGCCCTGTGGCGAGGGTGAACTGGCTGCGGTTGCCCACATGCTGCAACCAATAGGGTTGTTCATTGCCTTCCAGGCGCACCAGGCCCTTGAGGCGCAGCAGGTCGGCGGGCAGGCGCGCCAGCCAGTCGCGCAGGGCCTTGGGCTGCAGCGGCCGCGAGCTTTTCCACACCCAGCTTTCGAACAGTTCGTCGTGGGCCTGGGGCAGGGCCTTGAACAGCACTTCGGTGGAACGCACCGGCGGCGCCAGCAGCAGCTCGGGTGGCAGTTCGGCCTGCACCGTTTCGAATACCGGGGCGCGGCCGCCGAGGCTGGCGCGGATGCTCTGCAACTGCTCGGCGCTCACCAGGTCGGCCTTGTTCAGCAGCACCCAGTCGGCGCAGGCCACCTGGGCCCGTGACAGCCGGGCCATTTCACCTTCCAGGTCCTGGTAGCCGCTGGCATCCACCAGGGTGATCACCGCGTCCAGGTGCAGGCGGTTGCGCAGTTGCGGGTAGCCGATGGTCTGCACGATGCGCTGCGGGTCGGAGACGCCACTGCACTCGATGACGATCCGTTCCAGGGCCGGGCGCAGCTTGGACAGGCTCACCAGTTGCGCCAGCAGGTCCTCTTGCACGGTGCAGCAGATGCAGCCGTTCTGCAGGCTGTACACCGCGTCGGTGACCTCGGCGATGATCGCCGCATCGATGTTCAGCTCGCCGAAGTCGTTGACGATCACCGCCAATCGGCCGCTGTCGGCGCGCTGCACCATGCGGTTGAGCAGGGTGGTCTTGCCGGCGCCGAGAAAGCCTGCAACCACGGTCACCGGAATGCTCGGGGTGCTGTTCATTGTTCCTTGCCCTCGATCACCGGCGGCAGGCCTTCCCACACTGCCTGCAACGGCGTGTCGCTGAAGATGCCCTGGCGGTCGTAGACCAGTTGCCCTTCGACGAAGGTCAGTTGCACCTGGGTGTGGTGGATGTAGTTGCGCGCGCCCTGGGCGAACAGGTCGCGGTCGAGGACGATCAGGTCCGCCGACTTGCCCACCTGCAGGCTGCCGGTCAGGTGTTCCAGGCCCATGGCGTGGGCGCCGTTGAGGGTCGCCACTTGCAGCGCCTGCTCCAGGCTGATGGGGTCGCCGAAGGTGTCGGGTTCCTGGTTCCACGGGTTCTGCCGGGTGACCATGGTTTCCAGGGCCAGCCACGGGTCGATGGACGCCACCGGCCAGTCGGTGCCGAACACCGCGATGCCGCCGGCGGCCAGCACGCCCTTGAAGTCATAGATGCGCTTGAGACGCTCCTGGCCGTAGCCGGAGCGGGCACCGCTGGCGAACGGCGTCGGGTACCAGGCCGCCGGGGAGAACTCGGCGATCACGTCCAGGCTCTGGAAGCGCTTGAGGTTGCCCGGGTGCAGCAAGGTGCTGTGGGCGCATTGGTGGCGGATGCCGCTGTTGCCGTTGCGCCGCCGGGCTTCGGCCACGGCGTCGAGGAACACGTCGGAGGCGCCGTCGCCAGTGCAGTGGGCGATCACCCGCAGGCCGCGCTTGTCCATGTCCACCACCATGTCGGTGATGTGTTCCGGGGTCAGGTTGAGCTTGCCGCGCCAGCTCGACTCTTCCGGCCAGGGGGTCAGCAGGTAGGACGACTTGGGCTCCACGGTGCCGTCGAAGTGGAACTTCACCGCGTTGGCATTCAGGCGGGCGCTGCGATAGAAATGCCGCTCGCCGCTGAGCAGCTCCCAGCGCCGGCGCACCGGGAAGATATCGTCCTGCCAACTGATGGCCGCCTCCACCCGCAGGGTCAGCTCACCGGCATCGTCCAGTTCCTTGAGGGCCTGCAGACGGTTCTCGCAGACGTGCACGTACTTGGTGGCGGTGACCCCGCGCGAGGTCTGGAAGTGCACGCCATCACGGTAGGCGCGGCGCAGTACCGACACCGGAGTCGGAGGCATGGCGGCGTGGATCAGGGCGTAGGCGCCGTCGATCAGCAGGCCGTTGGGTTCGCCGGTCAGTTCATCGCGCTCCAGGTAGCCGTTGCGCGGGTCGCTGGTGTGGCGGTCGATGCCGGCCAGATCCAGGGCCTTGGAGTTGACCATCATGGTGCCCCACATGCGGTCCAGCAGGGCCACCGGACGGTCCGGCATGACGCTGTCGAGCCACTCGCGGCCCGGGGTCAGGCCGGCTTCGCGGAAGGTGTAGCGGACCCAGTACTGGCCGTAGATCCAGCCGTCGCCAGGGTGGCTGTCGGCGTAGGCGTGGATCGCCGCCGCCAGTTGCTCGGGAGTCGGATCTTCGATGCCCACGTCCAGGTCGTCGGCGTAGCGCGGGGCCAGGGCCAGGTCCGGGTGGGTGTGCATGTCGTGCAGGCCGGGCATGCAGAAGGCCCCGTCCAGGTCGTGCTGTCGGGTGTTGGGCCCGATCAGCGAAGCCAGGGAGGCGAGGCTGCCCACCGCGATCAGCTTGCCCTGGCGGATGGCCACGGCATCGGCCCAGGGTTGGGCCGGGTCGAGGGTGTACATCCGGCCGTTGTGCAGCACCAGTTCGGCGTATTGATCGACGGCGCTATGGGTGGAGTTGAATTGGTCGGAAGCGGTCACGGGGTCAACCTCTCAAGCAGGGGGCCCTTCAAAGGTGGGCGGAAAAATGGGCGACAAGCTCAAATGCATTCTTGTTGTGCGGGCTACTGTGGCGAGGGCTGTTGTTTAGCGTTGTGCGCCCAGGGTTTCGACAAAGCCGGCGATGCGCTGGCAGGCGTCCTTGAGCACCTCGTCGGCGACGGTGAAGGAGATCCGCACGAAGCCCTCGGCGCTGGCGCCAAAGGCCTGGGCGTCGAGCACCGAGACCCCGGTGGCGCGGAACAGCTGCCAGGCGAAATCCATGCTCGACAGCCCGGTGCGACGCACGTCCACCAGCATGAACATCCCGGCCTCGGGCTCGCGGCAATCGAGCAGGTGCACCGACTTGAGCCCGGCCACCACCAGATCGCGGCGCCGGCGATAGACCTCGCGGGCGCTGCCGATCACTTCTTCATCCAGCTCCAGGGCCTTGAGCGCGGCTTCCTGGATAAACCCGGGCAGGCCGTAGAGCATGCACAGCAGCAGGTTGTCCAGGTGCCCGACCAGGGCCGGCGGGGCGATCACCCAGCCCACGCGCCAGCCGGTCATGGCGTGGGTTTTCGACAGGCTGTTGAGGATCACCGTGCGCTCGGCCATGCCTGGCATTGAGGCGATGCTCAGGTGTTCGCGGTCATAGGTCAGTTGCCCGTAGACCTCGTCGGAGATCACCCACAGGTCATGCTTGCGCGCCACTTCGGCCACGGCTTCCAGCTCTTCGCGGCTGTAGACGTTGCCGGTGGGGTTGCACGGGGTGGCCAGGGCGATGCCCCGGGTCTTGTCGGTCAGCGCCGCTTCCAGGGCCGCGGCGGTCAAGCGGAAGCCGTTGGCTGCCGGCTGCTGCACGCAGGCGATCTGCGCCCCGGAGGCATGCACGCACGCCTCGTAGGTCAGGTACATGGGCTCGGGCACCAGCACTTCGTCGCCACTGCCGAACAGGCACAGGCAGGTGGCGAACAGACCGTTCTGTGCACCCGCCACCAGGGCCACGTTATCGGCACTGACATCGATGCCCAGCAGGCGCCGCTGCTTGGCGGCAATCGCTTCGCGCAGGGCCGGGCGACCCAGGACATGGGTGTAATGGGTGTCGCCTTGCTCCAGGGCAGTGCTGGCGGCGGCGCTGATGCGCGCATCGGTGGCGAAGTCCGGATCACCGACGCTGAGGACGATGACGTCCTCGCCGCGCCCCCGAGCCTCGATGGCTGCGTAGTGAATATCCCAGGCGCTGACGGATTCGCCGCTGATGCGCTGAACGAAAGGTGAGTAACGCATGTTGTTCTCCTCACGGGCTTGGTTGCCCGTGCAATCGAATGGGTTCAGGCCTGACGCTGGGGGGCCCGGTTTCGTTCGGGGTTGCCCAGGCGTGCGCACAGATGCTCAATGGCGAAGGCCAGGATGATGTAGATCAGCGCCACCGCCAGCAGTGGCTCGTAGACCTTCAGGGTTTGGGCGCGCACCAGGTTGGCGGCGCCGAGCAAATCAGTGACCGCCACGGTGGACGCCAGCGCCGTGGCCTTGAGCAGCAGCACGCATTCGCCCACCAGGGTCGGGCGCACCAGCTCCAGGGCCCGGGGCAGCCACACCCGGCGCAGGGTCAGCCAGTAACCCATGCCGTAGGCGCGGGCGGCTTCCAGTTCGCCCCGAGGCACGGCCCGCAGGCCACCGCGCAGCACTTCACCGACATAGGCGCCGACACTCAGGGTCAGGGCCAGGGCCACGTACCAGAAACCTTCACGCAGGTAGGGCCAGAGAAAGCTGCCGCGAATCGGCGGGTAGGCGGCGAACAGGCTGCCGACCCCGTAATAGAGGATGTAGATCTGCACCAGCAGCGGCGTACCGCGGAATACGCTGATATAGAACTGCATCGGTGCGCGAATCAGAGGGTTGCGCGACGCCCGGCCCAGGCCCACCACCACCGCCAGGGCAAAGCCGCAGATTCCGCTCAGCAGCAGGAGCTTGAGGGTGATGCCCAGGCCGCGCAGCAGCTCTGTGGAAAAACCGTTGATCCAGGAAAAGTCCATTCGAGTCTCCTAGTGCTGGGGCAGCCAGCGGTTGGTGCGACGCTCGAGCACACGGAACAGGCTGCCGGACACCAGGGTGATGACGAAGTAGAAAGCCGCGACCGCCAGGTAGAACACCAGGTAGTGCTTGGTGGAACCGGCCGCCTGTTTGCCGACTGAAAGCAGTTCGCTGTAACCGACGATGCTGATCAGCGCGCTGTCCTTGACCAGTACCAGCCACAGGTTCGACAGCCCGGCCATGGCGTAGGGCAGCATGCTCGGCAGCAGGATGCGCCGCACCAGCAGCCAGCGCTCGATGCCGTAGGCCCGCGCCGCTTCGATCTGGCCGTGGGGAATGGCCTGGATCGCGCCGCGGATGATCTCCGCCGAATAGGCGCCCTGGACAATCCCCAGCACCAGTACCGCCGCGATAAAGCCGTTGACCGTGACACTCGGACGGTCCATGGCGGCCATGGCCATGTTCAACAGGTCAGTGCCGGCGTAGTACAGCAGCAGAATCAGCAGCAGCTCGGGCATGGCCCGGTACAGGGTGGTGTAGACGTTGGCCAGTTTCACCAGCCAGCGCGGGCCCTTGAGCTTGATCATCGCCACCAGCAGGCCGATGCCCAGGCCGAGGACGAAGGCCCCGGCGGAAATCTGCAGGGACACCAGCGCGCCCTGGGCCAGGGCACCCAGCCAGCCGTCGGCGACGAACAGTTGGGAAAGGTCGGACAGAGAAATCATGACGTATCCAGTCAACGCCGGCGGCCCGCGCAAACGGGCGCGCCGGACGGCTTAGTTGGCAGAGATGTCGACGCTGAAGTAGCGGCTGCGGATCTTGTCGTAGGTGCCGTCGGCCTTGAGCGAGGCCAGGGCGGTGTTGATCCGCTGTTGCAGGACGCTGTCGCCCTTGCGCAGGCCGACGCCGATGCCCGAGCCGAACAGCGGGTCTTTCGGCGCCAGGCCCTTGTCCGCCAGGCCAGCACCGGCCGCGGTCTTGAGGATCGGCTCGATGGTCAGGGCGTCGGCCAGCATCACGTCGATGCGCCCGCTCTGCAGGTCGGCGATCATGTCGTCCTGGGTGGTGTAGTAGCGCAGGGTCGAGGTCTTGCCGTAGTAGGTCTTGGCGAAGGTGGCGTTGGAGGTCGAACCCTGCACGCCGATCAGCTTGCCCTTGAGGCCTTCGGGAGTGGTCGCAAGCTCCAGGCTCTGGTCGGCGACCCACATGGCCGGAGTCTGGTAGTAAGGCGCGGAGAAATCGATGACCTTCTCGCGCTCCTCGGTGATGCTCAGGGAATTGAGAATGGCGTCGATCTGGCTCGATTGCAGGGCCGGAATCAGCCCGTCCCAGGCCACTTCCTTGAGCGGGCACTGGGCCTGCATGCGTTCGCACAGGGCCTTGATCAGCTCCGGCTCGAAGCCGCTCCAGTTGCCGTTGCCGCTTTTCATCGAGAACGGCGGGTAGGGTTCCAGGGCGATGCCGAAGACGATCTTGTCGGCGGCCACGGCGTGGCTGGCCAATGCGCTGAACAGGCAACCGGTGGCGAGCACCTTGAGCAGGTTTTTCATGGCTTTACCCTTTATCGAAGTTGTTGTTTTCAAGGATTGAAGCGGGACGTCAGACGCGGTTTTCCTGGGCCATGACGAATTGCCGGCAGCGTTCGCTGACCGGGTTGAGGAACACTTGCTGCGGCGGACCTTCCTCTTCCACCAGCCCCTGGTGAAGGAACATCACCTTGCTCGACACATCCCGGGCGAAGGCCATTTCGTGGGTCACCAGGATCATGGTGCGGCCTTCCTCGGCGATGCCCTGGATGACCTTGAGCACTTCGCCCACCAGTTCCGGGTCCAGGGCCGAGGTCGGTTCGTCCATCAGCAGTACCTGGGGGCGCATGGCCAGGGCTCGGGCGATGGCCACACGCTGCTGCTGGCCACCGGAGAGAAAGGACGGGAAGGTGTCACGTTTGTTGGCCAGACCGACTTTTTCCAGCAGGTGCTCGGCGTGGGCGATGGCATCCTTGCGATCTTCACCGAGGACATACACCGGCGCCTCGATGACGTTTTCCAGCACGGTGCGATGGGGCCACAGGTTGAAGCTCTGGAACACCATGCTCAGTTGGGTGCGCAGGCGTGCCACCTGGGCCGGGTCGGCGACTTGAGGGTTGCCGGCGCGATCGGTCTTGATGCGCACCTCTTCGCCATTGATGCGCAAGCTGCCGCTGCAGGGAATTTCCAGCAGGTTGATGCAGCGCAGCAGGGTGCTTTTGCCCGAGCCGCTGGAGCCGATCAGCGACACCACTTCACCTTCATTGGCGCGCAGGGCAATGCCCTTGAGCACGTGGTGGTCGGCGTAGCTCTTGTGCAGATCATCGATCGCCACCACGGGATTGACGGAGTTGGGCTGCGATTGCAAGGGTCGACCCTCTTGTTATTGTGCGATGGCCGGGCAGTACCCGGCACAGGGTAGGGCTGGAGAATTAGCCATCGATGGCCTGGGGTCAATCGAGCATTTTTAGCCCGATGCGGTAATTTTTTTCAGCAGTCGGGGATTTTTTCGGCGACGGGCAAGGCTATTGCCGGATCGCGATTGCGGCTATGGTGCTGGCACTCGTTTTTTGCAGTCGAGGCCTGATCGGTATGCGTTATCCCTCCATGACCGCTCTGCGCGCGCTGGACGCGGTGGCCCGCCTGGGCAGTGTCGCCGAAGCCGCCAATGAGCTGAACCTGACCCCCAGCGCCATCAGCCACCAGATCAAGAGCCTGGAGCAGACCCTGGGGTTTGCCCTGACCGAGCGCCAGGGCCGCAGCATTCGCATCACCTACCAGGGCGAGCGCTATGCCCGGGACATTCACCTGCTGCTGGCCAATATCCTCGAGGCCGGCCAGCGCTCCGACGGCCAGCAGGTCAGCGGGCGGCTGTGCATCAGCAGCCCGCCGGGGTTCGCCACCTATTGGTTGTGCACCCATATCGCCGAGTTCCAGGCGCTGTATCCCCAGGTCGAATTGCAGCTGGTATCACCGCGCACCCCGGGCGACACCAGCGACAGCAGCGTCGATCTGTTCGTCGCCTACGGCATGGGCGACTGGCCCAACCAGCATGTGCAGAAGATCGTCTCCCTGCGCTATTTCCCGGTGTGCAGCCCGAGCCTGGTGAATGCCATGGGCGGTTTGAAAACCCTCGACAGCCTGGACCACGCCCTGCTGCTGCACATGATCGACTACTCCGATTGGCGGGTCTGGCTGGCGGCGGCCGGGGCGCCGAATGTCGATGTGCGCCGGGGCATCGTGTTTGCCGACGCGCACTTCGTGCAGTCGGCCTGCATCGCCGGCCAGGGCATCGCCATGGGCGACAACCTGATCAGCGGCGAGGCCCTGGCTCGGGGGCAACTGGTGCAGCCCTTCGGCACCGAAATCGAATCCAACCGCGGTTACTACCTGGTGGCCGACCTGCTCAAGGCCGAGCGCCCGGTGGTGCTGGCCTTCAGCGAATGGGTCAAATCCCAGTTGCAGGGCATCACCCGCTTGCACCCGGAACCCCGGCGCAATGGCAAAGCGTGAATTTTATTGAGCAATCGCGGCGATTTTTTTCGATTGTTGCCCCTCGGGTGCAGCGACTAATGTCCCTCGACATCAGCCGGGCGCAGGGTGTCGTCCGGACGCATAAGAACAAGAGGAGTAGTCGATGACCACCTGTGCCCAGTCCCTGGTTCGTTTGCTGGAAGGTTATGGCGTGGACACGGTGTTCGGGATTCCCGGCGTGCACACCGTCGAGCTGTATCGCGGCCTGCATGGCAGCCGCCTGCGCCATGTCAGCCCGCGGCATGAACAGGGCGCCGGGTTCATGGCCGACGGTTATGCCCGGGCCAGCGGCAAGCCGGGAGTGTGCTTCATCATCACCGGTCCGGGGATGACCAACATCCTCACCGCCATGGGCCAGGCCTACGCCGATTCGGTGCCGATGCTGGTGATTTCCACGGTCAACCGTCGCGAGCACCTGCGCCTGGGCCATGGCCACCTGCATGAACTGCCGGACCAGCGGGCGATGGTGGCCGGGGTCTGCGCCTTCAGTCATACCCTGCAATCGCCCGCGGAACTGCCGGAGCTCCTGGCCCGGGCCTTTGCCGTGTTCAAGTGCGCGCGACCACGGCCGGTGCACATCGAGATTCCCCTGGATGTGCTGGACATGCCCGCCACCGACCTCAACCTCATGCCCCGCAGCCTGCCCGGTGCTCCGGCCCCGGCCGGAGCCTCGATCGAAGCGGCCGCGACCTTGCTCAACAGTGCCCACCGGCCGCTGATCCTGGCCGGCGGCGGCGCCCGCGGTTGCGCCGAAGTCCTGCGGCAATTGGCCGAACGCCTGCAAGCGCCGGTGGCCCTGACCACCAACGCCCGGGGCCTATTGCCCTGCGCGCACCCGCTGTTGCTCGACGGCGTGCAGTCATCGGCCCATGGCCGGGCGCTGATCGACGAAGCCGACGTGGTGCTGGCCGTGGGCACCGAACTGGGGGAAACCGACTACGACTTCTTTGGCCTGGGCCCGCTGCGTTTCAAAGGCTCGTTGATCCGCCTGGACATCGACCCGATGCAGGTCATGGGCGTGCAACGGGCCCATGTCGGCCTGGTGGGCGATGCCCTGGAAGGCTTGCAAGCCTTGCTCAGTAAAGTGGCGCCACCCAGCGCTCGCGGTCGTTGGGCGCTGGACAGCGTGCAACGCGTGAACCAGGCCGAACGCACCGGCTGGACGCCCAAGCAACAAGGCTTGCAGGGCTTGCTCGACCTGCTGCGCGACACCCTGGGCAGCCCGATCCTGGTGGGCGACTCGACCCAACCGGTGTACCAGGGCGCCTGCGGCTACCAGGCACCGGCCCCGGCCAGCTGGTTCAACGCCGGCAGCGGTTACGGCACCCTGGGCTACGGCCTGCCGGCGGCCATGGGCGCCAAGCTGGCACAGCCCGAGCGTCCGGTGGTGGCGTTGGTGGGGGACGGCGGCCTGCAGTTCGCCAGCAGCGAACTGATCGCCGCCAAGGAAGCGCAGATCGGCGTGATCCTGCTGGTGTGGAACAACCAGTGCTACGGCGAGATCCGCGACTACATGCAGGCCCGGGACATCGCGCCGCTGGGGGTGGACATCCTCACCCCGGACTTCCGGGCCATGGCCCAGAGCTTCCATGTGGCGCACCATCGCGCCGACACCCCGGCGCAGTTGCAGGAACTGCTGCAGAGCCTCAGGGATATTCGCCAGCCGGTGATGATCGAGGTCGACGCCGGCGCCTATCTGGCTCTGGACTGATCTGCGGGCCTGTTCTGCGGACGGGCTCTCCAGGAATGAGTCTTCAAGGGACAGGCCTTCAAGGGATAAGGTGGGTTACATTGGCCTCGCTCGCCAGGACGCACCTTGTCACTTGAGGATTCAGGGATGAACTGCATTTTCTGCCAGATCGTCGCCGGCACCCTGCCGGCGGCCGTGGTTTACCGCGATGAACACTGCATGGCCTTCATGGACGTGCATCCGCTGGGGCGTGGCCATGTGCTGCTGATTCCCCAGCCCCACGTGGAAAAGCTCGATCAATTGCCCAGTTTCGTCCGTCAGCATCTGTATCAGGTGTTCGATGGATTGCTGGCCGCGCAGCGGCGTGCCGGCTACGGCGTCGAAGGCACCCACCTGCTGGTCAATGATGGTCGGGCCACCAACCAGCACATCCCCCATGCCCATCTGCACCTGATCCCGCGCAAGCGTGGCGATGCCCTGGGCTTTGCCGGGCGCCTGCTGCTGCACTTCAGCGGGTTGTTTGGGCGTCGCGCCAAACTCGAGGTCCTGCAGCAGCAGGCTGCCAGCATCGCCGAACAAGTGCGCGTGCCCTGGGTCAGTGAAACCCCGATGGGCGGTCGCTGATATGGAACGCCGCCGCGCCCTGGCGCTTGAATACGCAGAGCACCAATACCTGCGGGCCCGGGTCCAGGGCGTGGCGAGTTTGCCGGGAAACCCTTATCAGGCGCAGCTCTATGGTGATCAGGATGGCGGAGCCTTTGTCGTGGGCGGCAATCCCAGTCCGATGATGAACCGGGTGCACGGCGACAGTGCGCAACAAGCCCGCAATCTTGCCGATCTGCTACAGACCTGCGTGGCTTACGCCCCGGCGATCGCCTTGATCGCCGAGTCAGCCAAGGTGGCACCCACTCTGGAGCTGGAGGGGCAGCAGCTGCAGCGCCTCAGGGGCTGGACCCACGGACAGCTGTTCGCCTCGGTGGACGAACTGGTGGCGCCGCCTTCGGCGCTGGATATCGAGCCGGTGCTCGCCTCGACCCTGGAAAGCTTCTGTGCTCTGCACCGCGAAGGCTTCAATACCCCTGCGGCCGCCCGGCCAGTCAACCAGGCAGCCTTCGGCGGCTTGCTCAACGATGGCCGTGGGCATCTGTACCTGCTTCGGGACCAGGGCGTAGCGGTGGCCGGTGCGGCGCTATTCGTCGCCGACAATGGCGTGGCCTACCTGGGCACCGCCTTTACCACCAAGGCCGCCCGGGGCCAGGGCTATCACCGGGCCCTGATCGCCCATCGCTTGCAGCAGGCCGCCGCCCTCGGCGCCCAGAGTGTGGCGGCCACCGCCCTGCTGAACTCGCAAAGCCGGCGCAACCTGGAGCACTACGGCTTGCGCCTGTCCCACCTGCAAACCCTGTATCGGGCCGTGCCTTAGTGCGGGTTCTGTTGCGCCGCTGGCAGCGGGTCGAAGCGGATCGAGTGCAGGATCGCGTTCAGGGTCGCGAAGTCCTGGAAGAACCCCACGCTGTCAGCCACCACCTGACGCCGACCACTGTCGAGCAACGCCATCAGGCAGGTGCCACCATAGGCGTGAAAGCCGGTGTCCCCATCGCTGATGCCGCAGGTTTGATAGGCCCGCAAGCCTTTCCAGCCGGGGCCTGAGATGTCCTGCACCGGGCTGGGCGCATCCCTTCCGGCGCTGCGCATCCAGATGCCGTTTTCCTGATAGAAAAACAGCTCTTCGGCGGCCTGTTCCAGGCTGCCCTGCCGCAGGCACAGGTGCAGGGTGTACTCCTCGTTTGGGCGTTTTTTCGGATGGTCCAGGGTGAGGCAGTTCTGCGTCTGGCTGAGCTTCCAGCCTTTGGGGTACTGCAGGCTGAATCCCGGTCCGTTGAAGCGTGGCGAATCCTCGGGCAATACCGGTATCCCGTCTTCCTCCCGCAAGGGTTCGTACAGCCTGGGATCGTTGCGACAGGCGGACAGCGGGCGGGCCTGGGCCTTGTGCAACTGGTCGAGGCGATGAGTCCGTGGATCAGCGCTGGCGCTGACACAGGCACAACCGTAGCCGTAATGATTGTTGGTGCGTACCCATTGCTGGTCGTTGAAGGTGGGCCAGTCGCCTTCGGCCTGATAACCGCCCTGGCTGGCAATTTCCCAGACGCCGTCGCGGTCGGTCAGGGTGGCGTTGGCCGGGGTCGGGTTCTCGAACCAGCCGCATCGGCGTTCGACCTTGGCCGGAGCGGCGCTGGCGGGTAAGGCAATCAGTGTCAGGAGTGTGCAGATCAGGGCACGCTGAAACATGGAGCATCCTTGTTCGGGGTTAAGAACCGCAGATTGTGCGCCGGCATTGGCGTTAGTAGAGATCGAGGTCCTTGTTCTTCAGTAGCGCCACTTGCGCACCAAGTCGTCGCCGTAACGCTGGCTGATCAGCGCTTCGGCGCCGTCGTCGTCCTCGTACACCTCGGCCAGGCACAGCAGCATCAGCGCATCCAGGTACTCCTCGGGGGAGTCGAAGAAGCGTGTCAGCGCTACGCCGGTGTCGTGATCGAAGTAGTAGACCGCGCCGCTGTCCCGGTGGAAACAGAACAGGTTGCCGTTGCCCAGGTAGTCGCCAAAGGCAACCAGCTGGTGCGCCAGTGTCAGGTCCAGATCGCTCTCGGGGATATCGACAATGCCAGGGTAGGCCTCCAGCAGAGGCTGGATCGGGGTATGGCCGGGGCCTACGCTGCAAAGGATCTCCGCCAGGGACAGGACCCCCAGCTGCCGATGATAGTCGCGCAGAGAGGGCGGCAAGGTACAGCCCAGTCGCTGCTCAAGGGCCACCAGCGCTTCTTCGCTGACAGGGGTTAATTCAGGCTCGTTGACGTGCCCTTCCCACAGCGCGCCGTAGGCACCGATGACCGCCAGGTACCAGCTCAGCCGCGCGGCTTGATCAGGCAGATCCGGCCAGGCCAGGGGCGGGCAGCCGGCGGGTGGCCATTGTTCGGGGGTGGTTTGATCGGTCATGGAGCGTCCTTGCGAGGGGGCGAAAAGGGGAAAGCTTTATCCATGGCTTGAACACATGGGTCAAGCCTGATGAGCTCTGCGGACATTGTTGGCGGCAAGGTCCGGATCTAGCCTGTGGTTTCGATCATGAATACATCAGGGAGGACCACCCAATGACCTTGAAATTCTCAGCCATCGATGCCTGGGCACAACCGGCCAACGGCCGTGCCCGGGCGCTGTTGCCGGAAGTGGCGCGGTTGTTCGAGAAGTCCGGGTCCGCGCATTTGCTGGACCAGGCCCTGAGCATTGAACAGACCGTGGAACTGATGGATCAGGCTGGGGTGGAGAAACTCATGCTCTCGGCCTGGTGCCGGCCCGAGGGCTGGGTGTTCAGCAACGATGAGATTGCGGCTTATACCCGGGCCTTTCCCGAACGTTTCGTCGGCGTGGCTACGGTGGACCTGAGCCGGCCCGTGGCGGCGGTGGCCGAGTTGGAGCGAGCCGTCAAGGAACTGGGCTGCAAGGCTCTGCGCATCGTGCCCTGGTTATGGAAACTGCCACCCAATCACCGCTGGTATTACCCGCTGTATGTGAAGTGCATCGAATTGGGCATTCCCTTTTGTACCCAAGTCGGTCATACGGGGCCGCTGATGCCCTCGGAAACCGGACGGCCCGTGCCGTACCTGGACGAGGTGGCTCTGGATTTTCCCGAACTGGTGATTGTTGGGGGACACATCGGGCATCCCTGGACCGACGAGATGATCGGCCTGGCCTGGAAACACGACAACATCCACATCGATACCTCCGCCTACCTGCCGGCCTATTACCCCCCGCAGTTGCTGCACTTCATGCGCACTTATGGCCAGGACAAGGTGTTGTTCGGCAGCAACTTCCCCCAGCTGTCGCTGAAAAAATGCCTGGAACAGGTGCGAGCCCTGGAACTTCCGCCGGCCATTGCGGACAAATTCCTCCAGGGCAATGCCCGTCGGGTATTCGGTTTGTAAGCGCTGGCAGCGGCGCTCAAGCGGAACTCCTGGGCGCCTGAACGCCGCTGCGGCGGTTTTTCTGGGGGTAGGTTTCTTGCTATCGTGGCCTCCCTCTTTCACGGACGAATATCGAGACAGCCCATGGCTAACTCCACCCCGTCACGCCTCGGCAAGATCCTCCAGGGTCTGCTGTTTGTTCTGATCGGCATTGGCCTGTTGGCCATTGCTGTCAATCTCACCCTCGATCGTCGCGAATTCATTGCCAGCGCCCAGACCGCCGACGGTGTCGTCAGCGACCTGAACGCCGGTGGTTCGCACCCCGAGATCGCCTTTACCACCGGCAGCGGTGAGAAAATTTCCTACCCCCAGGGCGGCTTTATCTTCGGCTACCAGAAGGATCAGCCCGTGCGGGTGTACTACCAGCCTGAGCGGCCGGCCAACAGCGCGGTCATCGATGACCCGGCGGCACTCTGGGGCACTCCCGGTGTGCTGGGCCTGATCGGTTTGGTATTCACCCTGGCCGGCTTGGTGGGTGTCATCAGCCAGCGCGGAAGAGCCGCACAAAAAGCAAAAGGACTTTGACCCCATGAACCTCAGCATTCCGATTCCGGTCAACGAAAGTAAATGGCTCTACCAGACCGCCAGCGGTGGCGGCCTGACCATCGCCCTCGTGGCCGGCGGTGGTGGATCGATCACCCTGCGTTCGCCCCAGGGCAAGGACGTCAGCTATCGCTACGGCGGTCTGGGGGTAGGCGCCGGCTTTGGTGGACGCCTGCCGCGTTTCGGCAAGGTCAATATCCAGGTCAAGGGCAAGAGCGTCAGTGGTGCCGGTGCGGCGGAGGCTTTTCCCAGCACCGGCAAGGTCTTTGTCAGCGATGCCCTTCGCAGCCGGGACCTGACCGAGGACGACATCACCGGGCCGTGTTTCTATACCGAAGTCGGTGGCGGACTGGTGGTGGGCGGTTCGGCCACGGCCCTGCTGTTCGGCCTGGACCCCAAGCTACTGGCCCTGGCGGTCGTTTTGGGAAGCAACCCGGCGACCATGATGGCTTCGATCAAGGTCAACGAGCAGTTGCTGCGTTCGGCCAAGGGCGCCGTGGTCATGGCGGGTATGAACGTCGGACCACAGGCCGGTGGCGGCATTGCCACCTACATGGGCTACCTGTTCTAGCCTCGTCCTGAGGCGCGCCGGGAATCACAGGCGCGCCAGGCACTCCTGGAGAATATCCAGGCCTTCCTCGAAGATTTCAGGCTCGGTGGTCAAGGGCGCCAGCAGGCGAATGATGTGCCGCGACTTGCCGCTGGGCATCAGCAGCAGCCCGGCCTCTCGGGCGTTGCCGAGCAGGGCACTCAACTGTTCTGGCGCCGACTCGCCCTGGGCATTGACCAACTCGATGCCGCGCATCGCGCCGACGCCGGTCAAGCGTCCCAGATACGGGCTCAGGCGATCGGCTTTCCAGCCCTCATAACGTTGCACGATGGCCTGTTCCTGGCGTTCGCCCCAGGCTTGCAGATGTGCATCGGTCATTTCCTCCAGGGTGGCAAGAGCGGCCGCGCAAGCAATCGGGTTGCCGGAATAGGTACCGCCCAGGCCGCCCTTGGGCAGCACGTCCAGCAACTCCCTGCGACCTACCACCGCGCCCAGCGGAAGCCCACCGCCAATGCTCTTGCCCAGCAGGATCAGGTCGGGCTCGATGCCCAGCCGTGAGAAGGCGAAACGCTGCCCGGTGCGGCCGAAGCCGGACTGGATTTCATCGGCGATCAGCAGTATTCCGTGTTCGTCACAGAAGCTGCGTAACGCCTGGGCGAAGGTGGCGTCCAGGGCCAGGAAGCCGCCTTCGCCCTGCACCGGTTCGAGGATGAAACAGGCCACTTCCTCGACATCGATTTCCACACTGAACAGACGCTGCATGGCCTTCAGGGCTTCGTCGCAGCTGACGCCGTTGTCGGCGCTGGGGTAGGGCAGGTGATACACCGGCCCCGGCAGCAGGCCGACCTTCTGCTTGTAGGGCGCTACCTTGCCGTTAAGATTGAGGGTGGCCAGGGTGCGCCCGTGAAAGCCGCCGTCGAAGGCGATGACCGCGCTGCGCCCAGTGGCTGCGCGCACGATCTTCAGGGCATTTTCCGCGGCTTCGGCGCCGCTGTTGGTAAGCATGCCGCTGACCGGGTAACGCACCGGGATGAAGTCCGCCAGGCGCTGCATGAGCTCGATGTAGGGCTCGTGGTGTGCGGCGTTGAAGGCGTAGTGGGTGAGTCGGGTGGCCTGCTGCTGGATGGCCGCGACGATCCGCGGATGGCAATGCCCAAGGTTGAGCACGCCGATACCGCCGACAAAGTCGATGTAGCGCTTGCCGTCGCTGTCCCAGACTTCGGCGTTGCGCCCGTGGCTGAGGCGGATCGGGTGGACGGTGGAAAGCGAACGGCTGATGTTCTCGTGGCTCATGGATGCGGGCTCTGGGTGCCGGAAACGAGCCGTTATCTAAGCCGGGGCCGGGGGGCTGGGACAAACGAAATAAAGTCGTCGGGTCAGTATGAAAATTCCCGATGTGCTGCGGCCTCTATCTCACTCCTGTTGCACCTTGCACTGGTTGAGCAGATGCCGCACCAGCGCCGCCAGGGCCACCAGTGCTAGCACCCCGAGGAAGATCGGCAGGCGATAGGGTTTCAGGTCGCCGAGGATCAGCACGGTTTCGCCTTCCAGCAGGCAGCCGATAAAGATCACTCATTAGCCGGAGGCGGCGATCAGGGCATTGAGGTCGAGGTGTTCGAGCATGGTGATCGCTGTTCTGTCTATGAAGTCCGCCATGACTTCGAGTGCTCATCCTGGCTTGAGTGCCCTTTTTTCTCGCACAACTGAGGGGCAGCAAAGTCTTGTGAGGGATATGCCTTTGACATATCCCTTTGTCTCACTAGACTCATTGCACCTTTGGCCTATTCAACAGGTGACTCCATGGAAACCGGCTCTGTGTTCAAAAGTAATCGCAGCCAGGCCATTCGCATGCCTAAAGCTGTGGCGCTGCCGGATGATGTCACACGGGTAGACATCGTCGCGATTGGTCGCACCCGTATCATTACCCCGGCGGGGGAGTCCTGGGACAGTTGGTTCGACGAGGACGACCGTGTAAGCGCTGACTTCATGAATGAACGGGACCAGCCAGCCGAGCAAGTGCGTGAGGAGTTCTGATGCTCAAGTACATGCTGGATACCAATATCTGCATCTTTACCATCAAGAACAAACCTGAACAGGTTCGCGACGCGTTCAGGCGTCATCAGGGGCGTTTGTGCATCAGCACCATCACCTTGATGGAGCTGATTTACGGTGCGGAAAAATCTGCCATCCCCGAAAGGAATCTCAGCCGCGTCGAGAGTTTTGTGGCGCGGTTGCAGGTGCTTGATTATGACGATGTCGCCGCCATCCACAGCGGCCAGTTGCATGCTGAGCTGGCCCGACAGGGCAAGCAGATAGGTCCTTACGATCAATTGATAGCTGGCCACGCTCGATCTTTGGGGTTGACGCTGATTACCAACAACCTTCGGGAATTTGAACGTGTTCCTGGCTTGCGGGTTGAGGATTGGGTCTAGTCGACATTGACTGAATAGCCGGTCACGCAGCCTGCCCCAGTAACTTCACCCAGAACATCCCCGCGCCATACAACCCGAACACCGAATGCGCAATCAGGCTGCGCAGCCGGACCACATTCGGTTTGGGCATCTTGTTCGCTGCGGCCCCTATTGCGTGCTGTCACAGAAACGCGCCAAGGGCTTCAAGGTGCGGCGTCTGGAGCAGGGATTCACCGATTGGCAAGCGGCGGGACTGGGGGTGGAAACCAGCGAGTAAAAGCGCCACCTGGGCCGGCATACAGGACATTGCCTAGGGCGCCATGATCCATATCAACAGGGCTTTCAGAAAAATCCGATACAAGGGCACCAGGCTCGGACTCACGAGGTATCGAGCCCCTGGCCTGCACCGTGAAGGTCGGGATAACCAATAAAAACCTTTGTGGATATCGGCCGAGGGGACCACCCCAGGCGGATTTTAAAGGAATAACCTGATGGCTTTTTCTCTGTCGCGCCTGTGCCTGCTAGGCGCTGCGTTGCTCTGCGTACCCCCTCTGCAAGCCAGTGAGCCGACCCCGGCAACGGCGGTTACCCCACCCGACTCCGAGCTGATCCAGCGTGGCCTGTACGTGGCCCAGCTGGGTGACTGCATCGCCTGTCACACCGCCAAGGGCGGTGCCACCATGGCCGGTGGCCTGGAGCTGAAGACGCCCATGGGCACCATCTACTCCAGCAACATCACCCCGGATAAAAACACCGGTATCGGCCGCTACAGTTTTGAAGAATTCGATCGCGCCATGCGCGAAGGCGTCACCCCTGACGGCAGTCATCTTTACCCGGCCATGCCCTATCCGTCCTACGCCAAGATGACCGAAGAGGACATGCGCGCTCTCTACGCCTACCTGATGCACGGCGTGGAACCGGTGGCCCAGGGCAATCTGGAAGCCGACATGGGCTTCCCCTTCAACCAGCGCTGGGGCCTGTGGTTCTGGAACCTGGCCTTCGTCGACAAGCAGCCGTTCAAGCCCGATCCAGCCAAGGACGAGCAACTCAATCGCGGCGCCTACCTGGTCCAGGGGTTGGGGCACTGCGGTTCCTGCCATACGCCACGGGGCATTGCCTTCCAGGAGAAGGCCATGAGCGACACCGAGTCCGGCGGCCAGCACTACCTGGCCGGCGAGACGGTGGAAGAGTGGCGCGCCCTGAGCCTGCGCAACCTGTGGACCGTGGAAGACACGGTGCAACTGCTCAAGACCGGGCAGAACCGCTTCGCCACGGTGTCCGGCAACATGGCCGACGTGATCCACCACAGCACTCAGCACTTCACCGACGCCGACCTGACCGCCATTGCCGCCTACCTCAAGTCCCTGCCGGCCGGTAAAGACGATCTGCCCATGCCTTCGGTGGCCCTGACTCCGGTGGCCCCGCCGAGCAACCTGTTCACCTCTCGCGGTGGCCTGGGCTACGCGCAGTTCTGTTCCGACTGCCACCGCCAGGACGGCGCCGGCGTGCCGCAGATGTTCCCGTCCCTGGCGGGCAACCCCAGTGTCGCCTCGGCCAATCCGACTTCCTTGCTGCACATCACCCTGACCGGCTGGCAGACCGCGCAGACCGCCGCTCATCCGCGGGTCTACACCATGCCCGGGTTCGCCCAGCTGGCGGATGGCGAGATTGCCGAAATCCTCAGTTTTATCCGCAGCAGTTGGGGCAACAACGGCTCGGCCATCAGCGCCGAACAAGTGAAAAAGATGCGTGCGCAACTGAGCCCGCAAGTGGAAAGCACTCTGTTCGAAACCCCGCGCCTGGCCAATCTGCTGGCGGCGCCGAATGCCGAGCAAGTGGTGCGTGGCATGCGCCTGCATCTGGAAACCAAGGCCCTGTTGCCGGACAACGTCGGCAACTCGCTGAACTGCACCAGTTGCCACCTCAACGCCGGCACCGTGGCTGACGGTTCTCCCTTTGTCGGTGTCTCGGCGTTCTTCCCCGGCTACGCGCCGCGGGCGGGCAAGACCATCACCCTGGAAGAGCGCATCAACGGCTGCTTCCGCCGTTCCATGCACGGCAAGCCGCTGCCGGTGAACGGTGCCGACATGCAAGCCATGGTGGCTTATTTCGAATGGATGAAAATGAACACTCGCCCCGAAGACAAGGTGGCCGGGCGCGGTGTCGGCAAGATCGACCCGGCCCTCAAGCCTGACGCCGACAATGGCAAGCAGGTCTATGCCAAGCAATGCGCGGTGTGCCACGGCGCCGACGGCGAAGGTCTGAAACGGGCCGACGGCAGCCTGATCTTCCCGCCGTTGTGGGGCGATCAATCCTTCAACATCGGCGCCGGCATGGCCCGCACCTACACCGCGGCGGCCTTCGTCAAACGCAACATGCCCATCGGCTTCCACGAGAAATTCCCCCTGGGCCAGGGTGGCCTCTCGGATCAGGAAGCCCTGGACGTGGCCGAGTACTTCTCCCACCAACCGCGTCCGGACTTCCCGGACAAGGTCAAGGACTGGCCCAACGGTGGCCGTCCGGTGGACGCTCGTTACTGAGGGCTTGACCCTGTAGCCGCCGCCTTGAGCCGCGGCTACAGGCCCCGCAGAAAAATCTGCCGACGCTCCCTGGCGTCGAGGTAAGATCGCCATCCTTTGCCTCAGCCTTCGCTGGCGGTCCCATCAAGGATGAATCATGCGGCTGTATTCGATCCTGTTGCTGAGCCTGTCACTGGGGCTCGGCGGCTGTACCTTTGTCTCCACCCTCAAAGCCACCACCGTGAGCTACCGGGTGCCGGCCGATGCCGGTGACACCGCGCTGATCCGCATCGTTGCTCAGGGGCTGGTGCGTGGCGTGCCCTACAGCGATTGCATCGACTGGCGTAAACCGAGCTCCGGGCTGATGGTTCGCCCCCATCGTGGTATTGCCAATCCCAACTTCCGCAACCTGGGCATTCCCATGACGGCCGCCACCGACCGCATGCGCCGTCAGGAAGGCTTTGGCGCCAACGAGCTGAAGATCCCGGCCAATCGTCCGTTCGCCTTCATGTTCTACAACACCGAGCCCGGTATGGATAAGGACTACCGCTTTGTCTGCGAACAAAGCGTGACCTTCGTGCCTGAGGCCGGTGCGACCTATCAGATGGTCTTTCTCCAGGACCAGATGTGCACAGCGATGCTGCGCAAGATCGACGCACAGGGCGAAATGCTGCCGGAACGGGTGGCGCTGCGGCCTACCGATTACTGCAGCGCTGATGCGCGTTAGGGCTCGAACCTAGGGCGCATAGTGCTTGCAGATTTCCTCCCAGATATAGGCCCCGCGAAAGCGGATCCAACGGATGAACAAGCGCACGCGAAACGCCTGCCAGCGGTTGCTGCGCCGAAGCGCCAGGCTTGCCTCGATCTCCTCCAGCAAGGGCTCGCGAGCAAAGCCCATCCAGATTTCCGGGATCACTGCCATCAGGTTGATGTAGCACACCGGCGCCACCTCTTCGTAGAGAATGCGCTCCACCTCAGCCCGGTCATAAGCCTGGGTTTCGCGGGCGATATAGGCGTAGTCCACCTCGTTGTCCACAAAGGCGTCGGATAACACGTAGCGAATATCGTCCCGCTGTTGCGGGGTGATCTCTGATGACACGCGGTGCTCCTTCCTTGGGCTTTCGGGGATCTGGCTGGCGCGGTGGCGGATTCTATCTTGGGGCGATCATCCGGGTTGGCGCCGCGCCATTGGCATTGTGCTGGAGGATGGTCACCGGCTGGCCCTGCTGATTGAAAAACACCTGACCGATCCCCGACGAATTCCACAGCCGCTCCCCGGCTTCGGCATGCTCGGGCACGTGGGGTATCACCTTCATCCGCCGGCGCTTGGTGAACCAGTTCAACGGCGAGCGCGGCGAGTAGAGCCAGCGGTTGAGGCGGTCGAACCATTCCAGCAGGGTGTCGGGGAATTCGTTCTTGATGCCGCTGCTGGTGATCTGCCAGATGCGCGGGCCGCCCTGGCGGTGACGGATCAGCACTTCGTAGACGAAGGAATAGTGCACATCGCCGGAGAGAATCACGTAGCTGCCCGGGGTTCGCGAGTGGCGGAAGATGTTCAGGATCACCTGGGCCGAACCGCGATGGGCCATCCAGTTTTCCGCGTCCACCAGCAGCGGGTAGCCGCACCAGCTGAAGACCTTCTGCACCGTCTCGATCAGCTTGACGCCGAAGATCGGCGCCGGTGAAACGATGATCGCCGAGGGGTGATCCAGCAGTTCGTGTTGCAGTTCGCACAGGGCCTCCCAGTCCAGCAGGCCCGAGGGCTGGCCCAGGTTGGACTCGCTGCGCCAGCGCCGGGTGCGGGTGTCCAGCACCACCAGGGCCGGGGTGCTGGGCAAGACGTACTGCCACTGCGCAAAACGCAGCAACTGGTCGATCAAATCGTCCTGGGCCTGACGTTGCAGCAGGTGTTTCGGGCCTTGTGGCGTGGCACTCAAGGCGCGGGTGTGGTCCAGCAGTTGGGTGAAGGCGTCCGGGTTGTTGCCCCAGCCCTGGCACAGCATGTAAGCCAGCAGCGCGTTGCCGATGATGCGTTTGGAGAAGGGATGACCGTAGGCGGTTTCTTCCCACTGGGCGCTGAGGTTCCAGTCGTCGGTGATGTCGTGGTCGTCGAAGATCATCAGGCACGACAGGTGGGCGAAGACCCGCGCGGCACCCTTCAGGCCCTGGACAAAATCATCGATGCGCTGCTGTTCCCGGGTGTAGCGCGTTTGCTGTTCCGGCGTCAGTTGCGGTGGCAGTGGCGCGATCAGGGTCCAGGGCACCGGTGACCACACCAGCAGGTACATGGCCAGCACCTCGGCGAAGGTCACCAGGTGGTTGTCGGCATTGCTGCTGGTGAAGATCGGCTTTTTCACCCCGCCGAAAAACCGCTCGCGCAGGGTTTCATTGCTCTTCAGCGCCGGGAGCAATTCGGCCCGCTGGTAGTAGCTGGCGCCATGGCGGTACAGCGCCTGGCTGTCGGCCACCACCGCGCCCTCCAACTCTTCATCGAACAGCCCGAGGCGCTCGATCAGGGCGTGAACTGCCCGCAACATGGGGCCGGCCACATCGTCGGCGTACACCTGATCGCCGCTCATCATCAACAAGGCGGGGCGCTGTGCGGGCTCGGGCTGTTGCGCTAGCAGGCGGTCGACGCAGAGCAGGCCATCAGTGGACGGGTGATGGGGCTTGCGGCAGGAGCCGTGGAGCAGGTTGTCGATGCGGCTGTGGAGCACGAACTCCGGAGTCCTGGCATCGCCATACAGCAGGTGCGGCGCCCAGTCGGCAATGGATCGGGCGCCGTCCTCGGCGTCGTTGATCAAGAGGTCATAGGCAATCGTCACGTCCTGGGGCAGGGCGTCGTCCAGGGGCACGTCGATCAGATGGATAAAGGCCTGGCGCCCGACGGGGATGACCTGGCAGTGCTGCTGATCGAGGGGCCGTTCCAGGGCCGTGCCGCCCGTGGGTTGCAGGCGCAGGGTCAGCGGCAACGCCCTTGAACCCACCAGCCACAGCACCAGCCGTGTTGGCTCCAGGCGGCGCAGCAGCGGGCCGGCAAGAACGGGGGGCAGGGCTGGGGCGGGCTTAGTCAGTGGCATCTGCAGCGGGGTCTCTAGCGGTAGCAAAGGGGGCGCAATGGTAGCGCAGCCGATGTCGAAGAAACGTCGGCTGCGGGCGCCGGGTCAAGGCTTTTGTATCCGATTATTTATGGGCGCTGGCCAGCATCACACCGAATCCGAGAAAGGTCATCCCCGACAGTTTGCCGACGATCCTGGCCCCTCGGCTACTGGACAGCCAGCCCCTGGCGCCGTTGGCCATCAGCGCGTAACCGCTGTGCAGCGCAATCACCAATAGGCTGTAGGACGCCACCAGCACAAAGAACTGGCTGTAGTAATCGCCTTGCGGCTGGATGAACTGCGGGAACACCGCGAGAAAGAAAAACCCGGCCTTGGGGTTGAGCAACTGGATCGACAGGGCCTCGACAAAGCGCCGTGCGGGGCGGCTTTTAGTGTCCTGGAGTGGCGGAATGAAACTCTGCGTGCGCCACATCTTCACCCCCAGATACAGCAAGTACAGGGCGCCGATGTACTTGAGCAGGGTAAAGGCGGTGGTTGAGGCCGCCAGGACCAGACCCAGGCTGCTGGCGGAAATCCCCGCCACCACAAAGGCGCCCAGGGCGATACCGAGAATGCCCGGCAGTGCCCCGCTCCAGCCGTGGCGCAGGGCGTTGGACAGGGTCAGCACCACCCCGGGGCCGGGGCTGAGGATGGTCAGGGTGGCCAGCAGTAAAAACAGTCCATAACTTGCCATGCAGCACTCCAGAAATGAGCCATTGAAGGGGCGCAGCCTGCTCCGCGGTTGGCGGCCTGACAAACGCTTTAATTGCACGGCTGCTGTGCCTAAATCAGATCCATGCGCAGGCTCTACAAAGCGTCTCAGGCGCCGCTGGCCCGGGCGGGCACCTGGGTCCGATTAGTCATCGCGTCCTGCTGAATCTGCGCCAGCATCCACTCGATAAACACCTGGGCTTCGGGGGCGGCATCGGCGGCGAGCGCGTAGTAATAGCGGGTCAGCGGCTGGTGCAGTTCCGGCAACGGGCAGACCAGCCGGCCGCTGCTCAGATCCTTGGCCAGCAACGAGGCCGGGCACAGCGCCAGCCCCAGGCCGTCGACACAGGCCTGGAGCACGAAGTGCAGATGGTCGAAATGCAAGGTCGGTGGCTGGCGCAGTGGCTTCAGACCGCAGTGTTCCAGCCATTTTTGCCAGTCGTTGGCGCGGCTACGACTGACCAGCAGGGTATGGCGTCCCAGATCCTTGGGGCTGTTCAGTGCTGTGCTCTGCAACAGCGATGGCGCGGCCACCACCAGGATTTCATCCTCCAGCAAGCGCTGAGGCTGCAGCGATGGCGCCCAGCCCGAACGACCGCGACGAATCACCAGATCGAAGGTTTCCTTGGCCGGGTCGGGGAGCAGGGTGCTGGTCACCACTTCCGGCTGGATCTGCGGGTACAGCGCCATGAACTGCGGCAAGCGCGGAATCAGCCAGCGCACCGCGAAGGACGGCCGCACATTGACCGTCACCTTGCGCAGGGCCGCGCCGCTGCGCAGTGAAACCGCGGCCGCGGCGATCTGGGTCAGGGCCACGCTGACCTGTTCATAGAAGGCTTGCCCGGCGGGGGTCAGCACCGACTGGCGAATGCGCCGTTCGAACAGCAACACACCCAGGTGCTCTTCCAGCAGTTTGATATGGCGGCTCACTGCGCTGTGGCTCACGTGCAGTTCTTCAGCAGCGCGGCTGAAACTCTCGTGGCGAGCGGCGGCGGCAAAGGCGCGGACGGCGTTCAGGGGCGGCAGGTCAGTGATCATGTGTCTAATTTAGTCACCTATGCGGCGCAATAAAAGCGTTTGTCAGTGCCACGTCGTTGACGTCCATCGCGAGCAAGCTCGCTGCTACAGGCCTCAGGCCGAGGCCTTGTGCGTTTCACCGCGTTCAATGCTCTGCGGCTGGCCCTGTTCGATCACCCAGCGCAGCAGCTCGGTCACCGACACCCGGTGCTTGCGTTCGACCCATTCCATGCCTTCGGGGCTGTAGTGCTCGCTGTAGCGGGTCAGCACCAGGTAGTGCTGGTCTTCGGACAGGCCCAGGCTGACTTCGCGGCAATGCAGGCTGGCGTCATCGAGTCTGGTCACCCGTTGCAGCAGCATCAGGGCGTGTTGATCGGAGGTGGGCATGGACAGCTCCTTCGCGACGAGAGGGGCCGGGGCGGGGTTGATCAGGCGCATGGTCAGGGTTCTCCAGCAAGGGGAGGCCGATGCTGGCAGCTGAACCTTGCGCAAAGATGTCTGCTTTATTGCGTCGCTGAAGGTTTGTTGCGGCGTTGAAATAAATGACGCCGGGCGGCGAATGGTTTTAGATAACGGCTCATTCCGACTTGAAGTGATCTCCGCCGGTGAGCCGTCTCTTGATCGTGGACGACGACATTGAAGTCCTCGCGCTGCTGAAGAAATTCTTTGTCCAACAGGGTTATCAGGTGGCGGTGGCCACCGATGGCGCGTCGCTGTGGGCGGCGCTGGAGCGCGAGGTGCCGGACCTGATCATCCTCGACCTGATGCTCCCCGGCGACAACGGCCTGACCCTGTGCCAGCGCCTGCGCCAGTTGCATGCCACGCCGGTGATCATGCTCACCGCCATGGGCGAGTTGAGCGATCGGGTGGTGGGCCTGGAGATGGGCGCCGACGATTACCTGAGCAAGCCCTTCGATGCCCGTGAGCTGCTGGCCCGGGTGCGGGCGGTGCTGCGCCGGGCTGGGGAGAGCCGGCCGGTGAGCGGCGAGGTGCCGCGGCCCTTGATCAAGTTTGCCGACTGGCAACTGGACCTGACCCGCCGCGAGCTGCGCTCGCCGGATCAGGTGATGATTCCGTTGTCGGCGGGGGAGTTCGACCTGCTGCTGGTGTTTGTCGAGCATCCGCAACGCATCCTCACCCGCGAGCAGTTGCTGGACCTGGCCCGGGGTCAGGCCCATGACGCTTTCGATCGCAGCATCGATGTCCAGGTCAGCCGCCTGCGGCGCAAGCTGGAGTTCGACACCAAGCGCCCGGCGATGATTCGCACCGTGCGCAACGGCGGTTATCTGTTCACCCCCAGCGTGACCCGTCAGTGAAGCTGATCAAGCCGTTGTGGCGCTATCGGCTGCGGGACACCGTGGCGCGCTGGATCGCCCTGACCATCATCATGGCCATGCTCACCGCCCTGGCCTTCAATGCGCTGTTCGTGCAACTGGCCGGGGTCTGGGCCTATCCGCCGCTGGCGGAAACCGGGTTGCTGGAAAAGTCCGCGGCCATCGTGCGCATGATCGAAGCCTCGGAGCCGGGCCAGCGCCCGCAACTGGCGGCGGCGGTCAGCAGTGATCACCTGAGTATCCGCTGGCAGCCGACGCGCCAGGGCTTTGCCCTGCCTGAGCTGGACGACCCGGAGTACCGGGTCGGCTCGGAAGGCATCCGCGCCATGCTGCAACCGCCCCAGCGACATATCGAGGCCTACCAGCCCAGTGACTGGCCGGGCCCGGATGGGCGCTACGCGCTGCTGGTGCAATTGACTGATCAGAGTTGGGTGATGTTTTCCTCGGCGTCGCGCAGTTGGGGCCTGGAGGAGGGCACGCGCAATCTGATCGTGATCGCCCTGGTGCTGATCTCCACTGGCCTTGTGGCCTTGATCGCCACGCGCCGGCTGGCCAAGCCGCTGCAGCAGTTCGCCCAGGGGGCGCGGCGCTTTGCCGTGGACTTTCGCGCGCCGCCCATCGAGCCGGTGGGGCCCCACGAGATCCGTCAGGCGATTCTCGCCTTCAACGCCATGCAGGCGCAGTTGCAGCACTTCATCAAGGACCGCACGCAGATGCTCGCGGCCATTTCCCATGACCTGCGCACGCCGCTGACCCGCATGCGCCTGCGCGGCGAGTTCATCGAAGATGCCGACCAGCAGCAGCGCCTGTTTCGTGATGTGGACGAGATGCAGGCGATGATCAATTCGGCCCTGGAGTTCTTTCGCGACGATGCGCGGTTGGAACAGGCCACCCATTTCGATCTGGCCGAGCTGCTGCAGACCCTGGTGGACGACTATCGCGACCAGTCCATGGAGATCCTGTTCAGCGGCCCGCCGCGCCTGGTGTATTGCGGCCGGCCCCTGGGGCTCAAGCGGGTGATGACCAACCTGCTGGATAACGCGATCAAGTACGGGGGCGAGCCGGCCATCGTGCTGGAGCAGGGCGCCGACCAATTGCGGGTGCGGGTGCTGGACCGAGGCCCGGGAATTGCGCCCGATTCTCTGGAACAGGTGTTCCAGCCGTTTTTCCGCCTGGAGAGTTCGCGCAACAAGAGCACCGGCGGCGTGGGCCTGGGGCTGTCGGCAGCGCGGGCCATCGTGCGTGAGCATGGCGGCGAGTTGCGTCTGTTCAACCGTGACGGCGGTGGCTTGGAAGCGCGGGTGGAGTTGCCGCTGTAGCCGTTGCCGCAGGCTGCGACAAGGCCTGAAGGGCCTTGCGAAGTCCTTCGAGCGCCCAGGCCGGCCGATCCCGGCCTGGGCTCACTGAATCCGTTGCGGCTCAGGACCAGTCGAAGCAGAACAGCACCAGGCCTTCCACCGGTTCATAGAACATTACGATCAGGTCGGCGCCGCTGATTCCGTAGTGGCTGGCCGGAACGCTGAGTGCGTGCTGGAAGCGCCGGCCCGCGGGGCTCAAAGGCCAGACGTCGATGTCGCCGCTGTCATCGGTGGCTTCCACGATATCCATGGGGAACTCCACGGTTTCCACCCAGTTGCCATAGCCTTCGGCTACCCCACCGATTTCGTCGATGAAGGTCCAGCGCTGTTCGCGATCGTTCGGCCAGGTCAGGTAGCCCAGTTCCTGAAAACGCTGACGCGAGGCCTGGTAGTCGGCGTGCTCCTTGGCATAGTGGCGTTGCAGGCTGGCTCGCACGTTGCGCCGTGGTTCCGGCAGTTCGGCATTTTCCGGGTGCAGAAAGAAGTAGCGTGGATCACCGCACAGGCGGTAGCGACCGTTCTCGATCTTTAAGCCGATCCAGTTGGTCTTCAGCAGCTCGCTGCCAAATCCCTCATCCTGAGTGAGTTCGCCCACCAGCCCCTCGTCGGGCTCGATAGGGCTCAGCAGGTGCAGGCGCCCGGACCATTCGGGGTTGATCAGGCTGGCGTCTATGGAGAGCAGCGGCAGCAGGTGCTCGGCCAGCTCCTGCTGGTCGGCGACGAACACGTCCTTGGCGTCGGGAAAGGCCATGGCGCCGGGAGGCAGTTGGGTGTAGTGCGCGGTGGCAACGGTGGGCATTGATCGAGTCCTTGATGATTGGGCATCTATGGCGCGCAAGCGCGGTCGCGATTTTGCGGGGTTGCTGACGAATGAACAATCCGTGGCGGCGCGCAAGGATGGCATTTGTCTGCACGGCTCGGTCATGGAGGCCGTGGTGTGTAGGCGGTTTCAGTGGCGGCGGGTGATCAAACCGTTTGAAAGAGGGCAGGTGGCGAGACGTTGCGGTGGCGAACGGGGCGTAAACCTCAAGGTCGGCGCCCCGTAGCGTGTTGCAGTGATGCTCAGGCCGATAGGGCCAGTTTTGTAGCGCCCGCGTCCGCCGTCGCCTGGGCCTGGGTGCGCTCATCTTCTTCCAGCCCCCGCGAGGCGCGACCCACCAGCAACGGATCAGGGGCGTGGGCGACTTTCAGGTCCTTGCCCGGGTAGTCCAGCTCATGCAGGAAATGGCGGATGCAGTTGATCCGCGCGCGTTTCTTGTCGTCGGACTTGATCACCGTCCACGGTGCATCGGCGGTGTCGGTGTGGAAGAACATCGCCTGCTTGGCGGCGGTGTATTCGTCCCACTTGTCCAGGGACTTGATGTCGATGGGTGAGAGCTTCCAGTGCTTGAGCGGGTCGTCCCGGCGTGAGATGAAGCGTCGCAACTGTTCTTCGCGGTTCACCGAGAACCAGAACTTGAACATCAGGATGCCGCTGTTGCACAACATGCGTTCCAGCTCCGGGGTCTGGCGCATGAACTCCAGGTATTGCAGGGGCGAGCAGAACTCCATCACCCGCTCGACCCCGGCGCGGTTGTACCAGGAGCGGTCGAAGAAGACCATTTCCCCGGCGGTGGGCAAATGCTGGATGTAGCGCTGGAAGTACCACTGGCCCTTTTCCTGTTCCGAGGGCTTTTCCAGGGCCACGATCCGCGCGCCACGGGGGTTGAGGTGTTCCATGAAGCGCTTGATGGTGCCGCCTTTACCGGCCGCATCACGGCCTTCGAACAGCACCACGATGCGCTGCCCGGTTTCCTTGACCCAGCTCTGCACCTTGAGCAGCTCGATCTGCAGCTCGCTCTTGGCCTTTTCGTACTCGGCGCGGCGCATGCGGTTGCGATACGGATAGTTGCCCGGCAGCGCAGCGGACACGCTGTCTTCATTGGAACCGCGCGGCGCGCTGGCCACTTGCAGGGCCATGGGCTTCTGGCTGATGGCGCTGATTTCGGCTTCGGCGGCTTTCACCGGGGCGGCCTTGGTTGTGCGTGGGCGGCGAGGGCGTGGCGTAGCCGCTTTGCGTGGAGCAGCCTTGGTGCTGGCAGGGCTGGTGGTGGCCGGAGCGTTTTGCGCTGGGGCGGGAGGCACGGGCAGGGCGGTGGATTCTTCACTCATGGGAGGGGGGCCTGTAATTGCGTTCAATGTCCTCCGGTCATTTTTAGGGCTGGGCAGTTGGCGGCCGTTGATCTCGATCAAGTTTGTAATAAGGAAAAGTCGGTAATCAGTTGAGATTTTTTCGGCGGCTCATTCGGGAGCTATCTGACCTGGGGCGCTGGCCATACGGCTGACGATGGCGCCACAGGATCTTTATGCGCGCAGCGCTGAAAGGACGGCGGATATCAATCCGCCTCCTGTCGTTTTCAGTGAGCCAGAGCCGGTCGCCGGTCCGCCGGATCGCGCTGGCCGGGCTTGGAGGCTGCCGAGGTGGCGGCACTGTGTCGGGTTTGCAGGGCGCCGAACGAGGTGATGTAACCGGCAATGGCGCTGGCGACCACGGTCGGCGGGCTGGCCAGCCAGACCTGACCTGGACCGGAGCGCCCCGGAAAATTCCGGTTGATGGCGCTGACGGTGACCTGCTCTTGGTGGGTCGATGAACCAGGGCCGCAGTTCGCACAGGCGCCGCAGGCCGGCTGCAGCAGTTGCGCGCCAAAGGTTTCGAAGGCCGGCAGGTAACCCTGCTCCTCGCAGTAGTCGCGAACATCCACGGTGCCGAACTGCAAATAGAGTTTGACCTCGGGATGCAGCCGCAGGTCGTTCTCCAGCGCCCAGTTGATCACCTCGAAATAATGATCGAAGTCATCGCGCTTGCCGGCGGTGCAGGAACCGCCATAGGCGATATCGACCCTGACCCGCTCGGTCAGGTCGGTGAGGCGCTGTCCGTTGCCGGGGTCGCCCGGAGCGGCAATCATCGGCAGGATCTGATCGCAGTCCAGGACAATCGTGTCGGCGTAGTTCGCCTCGGGGTCGCTGGTCATCCAGGGTTCGAGCACGAAGTCGAGCTGGCGTCGCTCCTTGAGAAAACGAACGGTCTCCTGATCGGGCACGACGATCCCGCTGAAACCACCCAGCTCCGCTGTCATGTTGGTGAGGGTGGTGCGTTCGTCGGTGGACAGGAACGCCAGGGCCGGGCCACCGAATTCGAAGATCTTGCCGACGCCGTGGCCGGCTTTGATCCGGCTATCGGCCAGCAGGGCCAGCACCAGATCCTTGGCGGTCACGCCGGCGGACAAGCGGCCGACCAGAGAAATGCGCAGCACCTGTGGATACACGGTCCTGACCGAGCCGGTCATGAAGGCATTGGCCATGTCGGTGGTGCCCACGCCAAACGCCAGGCAGCCGAGTGCGCCGCTGTGGGGGGTATGGGAGTCGGTGCCGACCACGACTTGTCCGGGCAGGGCATAGTGCTCGGCCATCATCGCGTGGGAGATGCCCTCGCTGCCTTCGGCCGGCAGATAGCCGTGGGCGCTGAGTCGATGCTTGGCGACGAAGTCCCGATGGGCTTGAGACAAGCCATCGAGTTCGCCCACCAGGCTCTGTTGCAGGTGCGCCGGGCTGCGGTGCTTGTAGGACAAGTGGTCCTCAAACGCCAGAATCGATTCCGGCTGGTACACAGAGAAGTTTTCGCCGAAGGCATCGTCGAGCAAATGGGCGCAAAGCCCGGTGTAGTACTCGTGGATAAAGCGCCAGTCGGCCTTCAGCAGAATGCCGGCGCCCTGCTCGATGCGTTCGGCGCCGGGGGCCTTGAGCAAATGCCGATGAATGATCTTCTCGGCAAAAGTCAGGGGCCCGGTGGGCTGCTGCGGCGATGCTTCTGCGGGCTGGTCCGGCTGCTGACGCAAATGTTCGCGCCCGTAGTTGAGCAGCCCGCCGCTGCGCAGAATGGCCGTGGACAGCGCATCCCTGTTGCCGATCAGCTCCTCCAGCGACAGCTCCTCGCCAGCCTGCAAGCGTGGCACCAAGGACAAGTCGGTGGAGGTCAGCAGCCCGATGTTGTCGGCGTTCTGTCGGTAGATGCGCTCGAAGCCTTCGGCGATGACCAGGCGGATGCCGGCTTTTTTCTCCGCCAGCGGGCTGTGCTCGCGGGAAGAACCTTTGCCGTAGCGGGTGCCCGCCACGCTCACTGTAAAGCCTGCGGAGGCGACATCGTCCTTGCCGATAGGCAGCACCGGGCCCGTCTTGAGGCCCACATAAGGGTATGAACCCAGCCGCTGGTCAAAGAAAGCCAGCACCGGAATCGGCGTTATTTCATCCGTTGAAATGTCATCGCGCAGGGGCTGTGCCTCCTCGAGGGTCAGTGTTTGCCCCCCCAACTGCCGTGACACTTTCAAAGGATCACTGCTTAGAAAAAGCAGCTTTGCGTCAAGCTTGAAACCCATGATTTACCCCAAAAGAAATGGCCGACGGTTTCAGATCAAGTGCCGACCGTCATAGACGCTGTTGTCGTAGGCGGCATGCTTGGCGGCCTCGGCGGCTGGCGCTGGTTTCGCGGTCACGGTGCCTCCCCAGGTGGCATAGATCAACGCGCCCTTGGAGGACTTCCAGGCGTGGGTGCTGCCTGGCGGGTAAATCACCAGATCGCCCTTGAGGTAAATCCCGTTTTCATCCTCAAAGTCACCGTCGAGGATCAGAAAGGTTTCATGGCCGTGGTGGTGGTGAGATTGGGCGCTGGCGCCGGCTTCGCAACGGATCAGGGCAATGCGCTGGGCGCTCTCCTGGCACTCGAACAGCGTGTGAATGCTGGCGCCGCTGCGACCCAGTTGTTGATGAGTCGACCATTGGATCGAATCCGGCTCGCTGGATACATTCAGCAGATTGAAAACTGTCGGGTTCATGGATATGCGCCTGTTATAGAGAAGAGGTGATGAAGCTGAAGGTCGAGCTGATGTTCGCCGTGCGGGAGATTCTTTCTATCGCCGCCAGGTGACGCTCCTGGGTCACCGCCGCGCAGGCATCTTCGAGCACGGTGATCTTGAAGTCTCTGTCATGCCCGTCGAGGGTGGTGGCGAGGATGACGTGTTCGGTCGACACCCCTGTCAGAACCAACTCTTCAATACCTTGGGTACGGAGTATCAATTCCAGGTTGGTTTGATAGAACGGGCTGACCCGGCTCTTGGCGATCACGATTTCGTCCTCGCGGGGGCGCAGGTCGTCGTGCACCTGGGTCGACCAGGTCTGCAACTTCAAGACGCCATGCTCCTTGGCGGGAGCGAAGACTCGGGAGTGCGGGGGGAAGCCTTCATAGTGGGCGTTGAAACCAACGACGATAAAGATGATCGGCAGGTGATTGCTGCGGGCGTAGTTCAGGGCCGATGCGGCCTTTTCCAGCACCCGACGTTCCTGGGTCTGTTGGTAATAGCCTTCACGGGCGTAAACCCCTTCGGGATGGACAATTTCATTGATGAAGTCCATGACCAGCAGTGCTTTGTTTGCAGACATCATTCATTCCTTTAAATGAGGGGCTGATCAGGCCACTTCAGTGATTGCCACAGGCGCTTGGGCGTAGGCCAACTGCAGTGCATCGGACGCCACGTAGTGGGCATCCTGGGCAAAGTCGGTCCAGAACCCCGGGCGGCTACTGCCGGCCTGCATGAACCAGCGGGTGTGCTCGGAAGGCAGGCCCAGGACGTAGAGCCCCTTGATGGGCTGGCCCGCGCGGTCGATCGGGTGATAAGGGCCGGGGGTGACGGCAACGCCGCCGGTGACGAAGGCCTCGTCGATCCCCTGGTTGATGTAGTTGGTCCAGTACCCGCGCCGCACCAGGTTTCTGGTCAGCGGTGACGGGTCTCGGAGCAAGTCCGGCGAAGGGATTCGGCCGTCGATGACCACATCGATCAATTGCCTGGAGTGACGGACCCGAGGGGATTCGATGCTGAACTTGCGGTGCTGGGTATCGATGCCATAGACCGTTTCAGGTCCCACCAGCGTCAGTACCCCCGCAGCGATCAGGGCGCGGATTTGCTCGGTGCGGTAAAGGGGCGGCCCCGCGGTGAGAAACAGGCTGGTAGGGGCGTAGTACTGCAGGAAGTCTTCTTGATGCGAGCGGGGAGTCAGCCGGCCGAAATCCACCACGCTCCTGATCAGGGCGCGGGTATCGCGAATGGTATCCAGGGCGGCTTTCATCGGGTTGTCGACGTTGCCCTCGCGGGCGCTGCACAAGTCGTCTTCCAGCACCCGATCAAGGGCTCGGGCAAAGTCTGCCGGGCTGTGGAACTCTTGGGCGCGGAACGGCCTGGCCAGTCGGTCCAGTTCCAGGACCGGAAGGTCGCTCACGCCGAAATCGGCAGCCGCGGCGACCAGGGCTGGCAACGAGAACAGTTGCTGTTGCACCACGCGATGCTTGAACTGCTGTTCGGCTGCCTGCCCCGCCTGGGCCCGTATGGCGGTGGCGAAGTAGACGATGTTGATTTCCACCAGCAGCAGTGGGAGCACTTCGGTAGCAAACTCGATGTGACCGCGTTTTTGCAGCGCGTCGATCTTGTCGCGGGTGATGCACAGCGGTTGGTATTGAAAGTTCGGGCCTTTCTGGTTGCGGCCCCTGGCGGGGATCAGCATGCCGCTGCGGGAGCCGGCGAACAGCTTGGGTTCACGGTGCGACGGGATGTAGGTGGTGACACCGTCGACAACGCTGAAGCGGCCTCCACGACCGACCGTCAGGGCGGCGACGATGTCGTGGAACGCCAGGCCCAGGCCGACGATTCCCACCTGCTGCTCAGACTGGATTCGCGACAGCGGCATGTCGGCTGCGGAGTCGCCGCGAAAGAACTCCAGCCCGGCCGTCTGCTGGGCGAACTGTTGCAGCTCCCTTTCCCAGCCGATCAACTCGGGGGTTGGGTGCCCGGTGGCGATGACCACCTTGTCGACCTGGAGAAAAGCCCCGTTATCCAATTCCAGGGTTTGCACGTTTTCCTCGTTGAGCAGATCGACGACCACCGCCGGTACGCGCTGCAGCGAAATGTTCGGCGTGAAGCTGGCCTCGATGGTCGACAGGACGAATTGCATGTACTCGCCATGTACCGCGCGCGGCGCATAGGCGTTGGGGCCCGGGTAGGCCGGGTCCACGGAGCTCCACCACTGTGCCAGCGACGGCCCGGCGCCCGGCCTGATCGGACCGTCGTCCAAGGGCCCGGAGAAGGACGAAACCTCCTCGGCGACGGTATTCATCACGTAGTGGCGTGGTTGATCGGTGCGCCAAACCCGGCCGGAGCCCATTTGCGCGCTGTCGATCAGATAGACCATGACTTGTTTGAGCGGGGCGTCCATGAGCATGAGCGCGGCCAGGCGCTCCAGCACAGACAGACCACGGGGGCCGCTGCCGATGATAGCGATACGGTGTGCAGGCGACGAAGGCGTGATGTGTCGCAGAGACATACTGACTCCTGTTTGTATGTGATGACGGTTCAAAGGGGCGGGCAATTATCTGAAGGCTTGATGAAAGCGCCTGATGGCTTCGTCTATGGCTTCATCGCTACCGGCGAAGGACAGTCGGATATAGCCTTCGCCCCCCTCACCAAAGGCCGTGCCTGGCGTGACCGCGACTTTCGCGGTGCTGAGCAACCAGCGGGTAAACGCCAGGGAGTTTTCAAAGCCCAGGTCGGCGATGGAGGCAAACAGATACAGTGCGCCCTCGGGGGCTATGCACTGGATGCCGGCAATGCTCTGAAGGCCTTCAATCAGTCGGTCGCGGCGCTTTTGATAGGAGGTCACCATGTCGGCTATCCGGTGTTGGCAACCTTTGAGGGCCGCAACGCCGCCGCGTTGAATGAAGGAGCCCGCACAGCCGACGGTATGCTGATGGACTTTGAGCAGCTCATTGGAAATGCGCTCGCAACTGACGACGTACCCCAGGCGCCATCCAGTCATCGCGTAGGCTTTGGAAAAGCCGCTGATGGTAACGGTGATGTCCTGGGCGCCTTCGATGCTGGCAATGCTGATATGGCGGGCCTGGCCGTAGATGACCTTTTCGTAGATCTCATCGGAAATGATGTACAGCCCGTGTTTCAACGCCACCTGCACCACCCCGGTGACCTCTTCGCGGGTCAGCACGCGGCCGGTGGGGTTGTTGGGGTTGTTGATCAGAATGGCTTTGGTGCGTGGCGTGATCGCCTGTTCCAGGGCGTCGGCTTCGAGCGTGAAGCCGTTTTTGCCGTCCAGCGGCACGGCCTTGACGGTGGCACCGGCCATGGCCGCCATGGCCTTGTAGCTCACCCAGCTGGGGGTTGGGATGATGATTTCATCGCCCTGGTCCAGCAAGGTCATCAATGTGATGAACAGCGCGTGCTTTGCCGATGGCGTGACAATGATGTTCTTGTCGGCGGCCAGATCGAGCCCATGTTCGGTCTTGTATTTATGGGCCACGGCGTCCAGCAGTGCCTTGGTGCCACGGCTGGGTGTGTAATGAGTGTCACCGTCCGACAGTGCTTCAACGGCAGCATCTACGACATGATTGGGCGTCCTGAAGTCAGGTTCACCACCGCCGAGATCGACGATATCTTCCCCCTGCTCACGCAGGCTGCGCACCATATCCAAAATGGCGTAAGTTTCCGAAAGCTCAAGGTTTTCAACCCGTTTGGAGAATGCGTGTAGGCGCATTTAAATCACCCTGACTGGTCATGCTGATAATGAAGTTATTGTTTTAGCGGTGAACTTAGTCGATGACGCAGCCGGCCCGGTTATTGGCCCAGTACGCTTCGTAACTTTTTGCAGTGCGGGAGTCTTTGAAGGCATAGGTCTTCAACAGCCAGCGCGCAGCGGCACTCTCAGGATTGAGGATGTCGATCTTTTCCCGGTTATGCAGGCCATCCTGATTGGCGAACGTCAGCAGGTCGCCGGTGAGAATGCGGTGGCGCTTGCATTGAGAGCGGGTCATCGCACTTTTGAAAGCAATGAAGGCATCCCGCGCTTCGAGCGGTGCTTCTTCAGCCACGCAGGTCATGGTGTCAAGGAAGCGAATGGAGTGAACGTTACTCAGGATCGGGTGTTTCTCGGAGGTGCTCAGTTGTTTGTTCATGTCCCGTGAGAAGACATCGAAAACCGTATAGAAGTGTGGTTCACGCAAGTAGGCGATGTGCTTGGGTTCAAGATTGTTCACGATATCCGCGCCGTCGATGTAGCCGGTGTAGATCAGGTCATCATCGGGGCAGCGCATGCCCAGCAGGGTGATGTAGTCGGCCCGGACTTTATGGGCGGTGCGGTCATTGTGAAACACCAGTTCGCTGTCGCTGAAGCCGGTGAGTTGTCCGCTGTATTTCTTGATTGCGATGACATCGGTAAAGAAGTCACCCTGGTTTCTGGTTTCGTAGGACAGCAGCGGAGTGCCTGTTAGTTGGGCGAACAGTTCGAGAAAGGCTTCGCTGATGAACTTGTTCTTTTTCAGGTGTTTGTCACTGACTGGGTCTTCGGGGTCCAATTCGGGGATGACTGGGTCCATGGGGCAGTTGCGGATCACGTGGATCTTCTGCTGATGGCGAGCGCGTTCATCGCTGATGATTTGGCAGGCCTTTACAAAACGCTGTGGAACCTGGGAGTGCAGCTCTCTTATTTCTTCTGAGAAGTCGCCGTAGTTCTTGTAGGGCGATAGCTGGATTTGTTCAAGAAGACTCAGTAGTTGTGACTTTTCACCGGCTTCAAAAATAAATAGCGGGATCATTGGTTTCCTCCATGGAATAAGATCGGACTAGTTAATCGAATGGTTAGGCAGTTGGCGTATATAAGTCAGTGTGCGACGCGTGCCGTTCTTAAAGTTGTATGGCACGCGTTATAGTTGTGAAACTTCTATGAACAGCAACTTCAAGCCGAGCCAAGTTCCAGCGCGTAGTTTTTTTCAACACGAGGAAACAGCGGTACGGTCAACAGGGCGCAGAAGGCGGCTGCCAACCACACCAGGCTCCAGGAAAAATGAGTCATCAGGGCGGAGGCCGCGATGGGGGTCGCGAACAGCACCACAAACACGCAGGTATTGCCCATGGCCAGGGCGGTACCGGCGCGACTGGCGCCGGCCAGTGTGGCCAGTTCGGTGTAGGCAACACCGTGCCAGGCGGACACGCTGATCCCGGCGACGACCATCACACCGATGATCACGGCGCTGGCCAGCGGGGTTTGGCTGATGCCATAGAAGCTGGCGGCCGACACCGTCCCGCTCAAGGCCAGGAAGGTCAGGGTGCTCAACCAGGCGCAGGCCTTGAGGTAGCTGCGGCGGTTCTTGTTTTTGTCGGTCCAGCGTCCGCTCCAGATCCTGCTGACGATCGCGCCAATCTGGATCACCGCCAGAGTCGCGGAAACCAGGGTGATGTTGATGTTGCCGAAGTCATGAAAGAACACCGCCGCATAAGTGAGAATGGCAAATTGCGGGGCGCAGAGCAGGCCGATGGCCAGGACGATTCGCCAGATCCTCGGATCTTTCAATGGGCTGTTGCTGCTCTCCAGGCTCAGTTTTTTTGCTGCGCTGCTGGAGAAGTCCGGCTCATACAGCCACAACCAGGCAAACAGGGCGGCCACCAGGCAGAACAGCGCCGATGCCGTGAATACTTCGATAAAACCGTAGGTATGAGCCAGGTAGGGCAACACCACCGCGCCCAAGGCATAACCCCCGGGTACAGCGGTTTGCCGGATGCTCATGGCCAGCCCGCGCTCGCCTTCCTTGAACCAGGCCATGATGGCCCGGCCGCTGGCGCCGTTGACGCTGCTGCCCAGCAGGCCCACGGTGAACAGCCCCGCCGCCAGCAGGACCACCGTGGGGGCATAAAAGGCCAGCATGGCCAGGATCAGCAAGGCGATGCCGGAGGTCAAAAGCCCGGTCAGCAGAACCGGACGATCCCCCCAGCGATCGGTGAGCAGCCCCCAGGGAATTTCGCTGATGGCGATGCCCAGTCCGAGCACCCCCAGGACCAGCCCCAGCTCAGCGTTGTCCAGCTGATAGGTCGCGCGCATATAGACCGCTGTAGCGGGCAGTCCACCCACCACACTGGAAAAGCTGGCGTTGGCCGCAACCCCGACGCCGAGCACTTTCCAACGGTGACCGTTATCTACAGGCATAAGAATCCCACTAGTTAAATAGTTGTGGGTTAAAAGACTCTCATGGGAGTATCGTCTCGAATATCAAATAATTTTGCGTGTTAGTCCCAAAAAACAGGATTGTCATGAGACCAGTAAATTTCGATTTGGATGTCATGCGCAGTTTCGTCACAGGGGTCGAATTGGGCAGTTTTGCCAAGGCGGCGCAAAAGCTCGCTCGTTCGACATCGGCCATCAGCGCCCAGTTGAAGAAACTCGAAGCCCAGGCGGGTTCGCCCTTGTTCAAGAAGGCCGGTCGCAGGCTGGCCCTGACGGACACCGGGGAAGTGCTACTGAATTACTCCCGGCGGCTTTTAAGCCTCAACGACGAAACCATCACCGCGGTATCCGAGCTCAAGCTCAAAGGCTGGGTGCGCCTGGGGCTTCAGGAAGACCTGGGCAGCTTCCTGCCCACGGTGCTGGGCCGCTTCGCCAGGGCCCATCCCGATGTTCGGGTCGAAGCCCGCATCGCGCGCAATGGCGATCTGCTCAGCCGCATCGAAAACGGCTCCCTGGATCTTGCCGTGGCCTGGGGGGCAGAGCGGACCACCGGGTATCAGGAAGTGGTGGCGGACCTGCCCATGCAATGGATCGGCTCATCGCACCAGTACCTCGACTGGCGCGCCGAGTCGGGAACACCGTTGCCGATCATCGCGTTCGACGCGCCTTGTCCTTTTCATTCGATGGCCACCGAAGCGCTCAACCGCGAAGGGATTCCCTGGTTGCTGTCGTTCACCAGCTCCAGCCTCAATGGCCTATCCGCGGCGACCGAGGCCGGCCTGGGCTACACCATTCGCACGGCCCTGGGCCTGCAGCCAGGTACCGAGCTTCTGCAGGCCGGCGACCGCGGCTTGCCAGCCTTGCCCTCAATCGCCTTGACGTTGCATCGCCGAGAGGCAACCCCGGACCCGCTGACCGAACGGCTGTCGAACATCGTGATACAGGCCATCCGCAGTGAGATTGTTTACTGACGAGAGACGGCTTGAGCACAAGCCTTGCCAGCCCGATTCCGCCCAGCACGTGTTTGCAGTCGGGCTATTGTTGAGCACAGAGATTTGATCAGAAGAGAGCGCACAATGAACAAGTTCGTTTGGCCGGCACTGGTGGCTTTGCTGTTTGTCCAGTCCCCGGCCCATGCCATCAATGAAAAGTATCGTCAGCAGCTTGAGCAATCGGGCTGTACCCAAATGACCGAGCTTCAGGGATGCGACATCCACAAGAGCAAGGCGGAAAACGCCAAGGCCGGATTTGCCGACCCTTACACACCCGCCGCTGCTGCTGACAGCGCCAAGGAACAGACCCCCTACGCCGGACAATGGACGGCCAAAAGCGATACTGGCGCGACAGTCGCCACCATTCGTATCGATGCCAAAGAGCATGTGTGGGTGAACGGCAAAGAGGTCAAAGCCAAGCGCACGGATGGCGCCCTGCAATTTCGTCAGGGCACGCTGCTGTTCACCATTCAAGGTGATCGACGCCTGAAGAATGAAGATGTGTGGATGGATACCGATGCCGGAACCAAGGGGCCGATTCAGAGCGAATAGGTATTCGGACAGGCACAAAAAAACCGGCTCAGGTGGCCGGTTTTTTTGGATTCAAGATGCATTGAGCGGCATCTTGAGATATGTACTTGGTGCCCGAGGGAGACTGGAATTTTCTATAGGAACAAAGGTCTTCAGAGCTATTTTAGTAATAGGGATACAGATGGGGATACAAGCATTGGCGTGCTAAGCGAAATTCTACTGTGCATTACCTTGCTTATACTGCTCGGATGCCGCTTCAACGGCCCGGTTTTTTGCGACTATATTTTTTTCAGCAGTAGAGAGCGATTTCATGACCGTAGAGAAAAAGAGCAAGCAGGAATCCATGGATAGGACATGTGTTGATGATTCCGAAGATCGGAGCGTGTCGACTCCAATCCATTTGGACGCCTCAAACCCCGCGCTTTATTCCGCACCAGGTCAGAAGTTTTCCGCCTCGTTCCCTAACCAATCGATAACCTCCTCACTCGATGAGTATCTGCGCCAGTCCAGCTCCGTCCAAAAGCTGATTGATGCTACAGACAGACTGTTACGGCCATCCGCAGCTATCCAAGCGGTGATCAATGCCACTCAAAAGATGATGCGTCCCTCTCGCGAAATAGAGGCATTTTTGCATGCCACAGATCTAGCTCTTCAGCCGTCACGCGAAATTTACGCGGCGATAACAGCTACTCAAAGGATGCTTAAACCATCTCCTGAAATCCAAGCTCTAGTAGCGTCTACAGGGAAGTGGCTTCAACCATCACGCGAAATGCAAGACCTAGTGAGTTGGACTGAAAAACTTACTCGGACTTACAGTCAGCACTATGGGGCTTCTTTTGATGCTGTTGAGAAGGCATTGCACCAATCAGACTCACTGAAAGCAATGATCGCGGCGATGGATACTCACCGCTCTACGGGGTCACTAAGATCCCTCTTAAGTAACTTCGAGACCCTCCAGGCGTCCCCCGTTTTTGATTTGCTGGTCTCAACCGATACGACGAGACTTCAGTCACTTATTGAGGGTTATCAGGAGGGCGAGCAACGCTCAAGCTTCGTTGACGCTCCTCCGATTTCACAGGATGTGGAAGCCGAGATTGTTCGGGCTTTAAATACTAGTTCCAGCCCACAGGGACTCACAGCTCCAGCATTGGTTTTCTTGATGTTGTTCATTACCGCGGTGCACACATTCTATGACGATCTCAGTAAGTGGAATGACTTCCGTGAGTCAGTTTGCGATATACAGGAACGACTCACAGCTTTTGATTCTCTAGCGCATGCGCGAAAACTTGTTCGCACTACTCTATGCGATGCACCAAAAGGATTAACCGAGAGCTTTCGGCTGACCAAGAAAGAAGGGGTCAATCTGCGTGAAGATCCAGGGATGAAATCGGAGGTGATCATGACCTTACCGAAATATGCACCCTTGGAGGTGATTGAGACCACTAATCGTGATTGGCTGCTGGTTAGCTACAAACACGAGGGTCTAGAGATAGAAGGTTGGGTTTCTCGGAAGTACGTCCGACCAGCATCGCGTTGACTGACCCTAGTCGTAGGGGCAGAAATTGCTGGGGCCCCTGAGGTTTTGCAGACTACACGGGGTCGGAAACCCGCGTGATCGTGTCAGCGAAAGTTTTCACAGCTTACTAAAATTTCAACGTTGAAATTGAAAGGATGCTCAGTGGGAAAGGGCATCGTTACCTGATCGGTAAAGGTGAGCAGTGGTGTTGTGCATACCGAACGTTTGGACACCGTCAACCTGAGTGAGTGTGTCAACCACCTCAACCTGTCAACCAACGTAGAAAACCCAGCCGCTAACCAAGTGCGGCGGGTTATCTGCCCCGTGTCTTTCAGATTTGCTCAGGGGCCCCGGCAACCTCTCAAGACCTTGTGCATTTGCACTGGTGAACTGTGTGTTCACCTGGTTCACCAGTTCACTAAGCTGGGCACTCTGCCGCTAACACAGTCCCGCGGGTTTCCGACCCCCGTGTGTGCCTCATTGCCCCAGGGGCCCCCGCTACCTGTTGGTAGCTCGTCGCTGATGGAGCTCATTGCTTATGGGGAGCGTTTTGACGGAGGGCTAGCTGAGTCAACAAAGATTAGGAAATTCCGTATATACGGGCTCTCCGAGTAAATGCTTCTTTAGCCCCTTCTAGAATCTTGCAGGCTGCATCACGGGCATTGATATCATCAATTGACCCTCTAGCAACAATTTTACTTGTTTCACTATTGCTCTTGAAGACTATGAGCTGCTCTGCGTCACCAAGAACAGCAATATTGGCGTTGTGAGTAACAATTATAACCTGTCGACGTTCTTTAGCCCGACGGAGCACTGGAACAAATGTATGGAAGATGAATTCGCTGTCTAGGTTGTCTTCTGGTTGGTCAATTATCAATGGTCGTTTGCTATCAGATGAAAGTATTAATGCGAGCAATACGGATTGTTGCTGGCCTAACGATAAGCGAGAAAAGTCTCTTTGAATATATTTCGGACTTGGTCCCTCGTCAATGCGTCGAGTTACCATTAACTTTGGAAGGTCGTCGACGTGACATGTTTCTAACGCCGCGCGAACTGATTGATCTCCCAGCTGTGCAATGATGTCTTTGGCGTCTCCAGTTGTGAAGAGCTTTACATCTTTCTCAATTTCGATATCTGATATCGAGCTGTATTGCGTCTTGGTTATTGCATTCAGTAATCCGGGAATAGTTAGTTTTTCTACAATTGCTCGGGCCTTAACATAGTTTGATGTACGCCATGTCATCGCTGTAGCAATTATTGAAACGGCTTCTTCAGAGTAACCGCTGTCTATATATTGCAGTTTGACCTGAAGGTCTGATAGGACTTCAGCTAAAGCTTTAGAGGCTTTAATTGCATAGGCCTGTCTCAGTGAAGAAACTTTTCTCCGTGCAGTCCATCTTCGCGCCAAGGCCTCTGAATAATCTTTGTGTAAAGCTTTTAAATGAGGTTCCCAAGCTCTTAAGCTAATTAGTGTTTTTTGATGGGTTGCCTCATCACTAGCTAGCTTAGTGATGTGAGACATGTCTAATCTTACGCCATTTTGTTCAAGTTGTTTTCTCTTTTCTTCAACTTCATTTCGGATTGGTTGTTCTTTTGCAGTCCAATTTTCGATTGCTGCTAATGTCGTCTTGTGTAGTTGGGTGTATGCGCTTTTTATGGCAGTCTTGGCCAGATTTGCCGCTTCGGAAAAAACATCCATCTGAGCAATGATTTCAGCTGCTTCGGCCTTTCCGGTCTCAATGCCGTCAGTATCAACAAGAGTCCGCAGCGCAGTAAGACTTTCATTAAGGTTGTCGCTTTCAACGAGCAACTTCAGTTCCTTTAGTTTCTCTTGGAGGCTCGTTTTTAGAGCCTTTTCAGTGGCTAGACTCCGTTGAAGCTTAATTATTTCAGAGCCTTTTGCCGCTTCGAACGCTTGAAGCTGTTGCTGCAGGACAGTTAGAGCCCGCTGAGTTTGAGGAATTGCATCTACGTTCTTTCTCGCCTTAATTATATCGCCTTGTATCTTCAGTAAGTTATCCAGCTCAGCCTGTTCTTCCTGTATCGCTTCACCCACGTGAGTGAAAGTGTCCAAATACTTCATCAGGGCTAAGGGGTCTCCCTTCGCCTGTTCTCGCACCCGAGCGGCCTCCCCTTGTCCAAAACAATCGATTTCAAAAGCTATAGGTCCATCTAGAGGGTCATCGATATTGACGAGATCACCGCGCATCGGGCGAGAAAGGGTATGCATTTCTCCAGCTTCGTCTTGCCAGAATAAATCTAATCTCTGCGGCCATACCTCAGAATCTACAACATCAGCATCTGAAGGGGATCCAGTAAGGCAGCGCACTGCTTCGAAGGTAGTGGATTTACCAGTTCCGCGGCCTCCGATAATGCAGTTTAAGTTGCTATTGAAGTGAATACTTTGGTTGTTCAGAAAGCCACCACCAATCGATACCCCGAGTATGAAAGGGGTGCTCGTTGGGATCTCGTCTTCTAGGCGTATACGGGAGTCGCCTTCTTCAAGCGCTAGCTGTAAACCACCAAAGGATGGCTTTGCCATCTTATAACGAGTCAGTCTTCTGTCCTGTGCCGCATTGCGTCCCAAGGCATTAAGAGTATGAGAGTCGGAGTTTAAAACTCTTGCCAGGTATTGGCGCTCGCCAAGTCCTAACCGTGCAGTACGCTCCTTTCCTATTTGAGTTCTAACTGGATCAACGTCTTCAGGAGAGTAGCGAACAACTGATGCTGTGTTCTTTAACTCAATGGCTAGGAGTGCGGGATGACAGATGATGTCTACTTTGTGAGGAGACCCGCCTGGATCATTTGTTTCTAAGCCATTCCCACCATCTACATGCGCAAGAATACCAAAGCCACCAAGAGCTTTGGTTATTTCTAAGCAAGCATGCATCGAAGTTCGGCATCGGCTATTTGGCAGTCCTCGGTCTGCCAATTCTAATCGTCCGTGAAAACTAGCGAGTGCGTCGTAGGTGGGGAAATAACAAAGCAAATGCCCTTCTGGTGTTGAAAGCTCAACAGCCGGGATTACCAAAATTCCGGCATCACTCCCAGCCTTCAATGCAGCTTGGATGTTAGTTATTTCGTTGTGGTCAGCGATAGCGATAATGCTTAAGTTTTCGCGGACTGCAGTGGCAACGATGGCTTGGGGTGTCATTTCAATGTCGGTCACATCGTGAGATGCTGAATGAGAATGAATATGAAGGTCTCCGCGATAAAATCGAGAACCACTTTCAAGATCAATGCATTGGCTCAGTGCTTCCGACATTCTTGGCCATCCTTGTCGTCTTCGTTTTTGTACTGGCGGCTGTACCGAAAACAATTTAGCTCAAAAATGTCATGTCCGTGGTTTTCTAAATTTTTTGTGAACGTATCCGTTTGATAGCTGCAGCTTGTGTCTGAACGCGGTTTGCTAGGCTTCACACGGCTGAGGAATGTACCGATCACGGTTTACGATGAGGATAAGCTGCTGTGCCTTCTCGAGGCGTGTGAGCCGTTGAGCGCCGGCATCAGCTACGTGCATTTAGCGCTCAGCTCCTTGGGCCTTAGCGGATTGTTAGGAGGGGATTTCTCTTTAGGATTATCAGATCTTGGACCTGACTACCGGGCTGCCGCATACCATATGCGGTAAGAACTAATGAGTTCACTGACTATCTCTATTCAAGATTCAAGATTAGTCGTGTTTAATAATTTTATCGGTCTGGGAGGTGGTTTTTTCTTTTGCCAAATTCATAAGGTTCTCATCTGCGTCAATCAATAGGATTCGGGAATTAAGTTTTTCTACAATGGCGGCGCTACACATTTGGCGCAGCGAAGAATTAGGCTCCGATAAGTCTAAGAGCCAGTCGCTAGGGATTTCTAGAAAGTAGTCGTTGCAAGCCTTGGTGATTTCAGCTGTGCTGGCTTGGATGAACGCCGGCAGGTGGTCTCTTTTTTGTCCCTCAATTATCTCATTTATAACTGTGGCGTTAAATACGATGCCTAGCTGTGCATCAATGTCTACGCGGGGTTTTGTGGGTTTATTGATTTTATATGGAGTGCTAATTCCATTTCCAATCCTTCCTACATAAATTCCAGCAAGAATTGCAGCCGGCTTTCCAAGCTGGCAACTGTGGTTTCCATAACGTACTAGCCCAGAGCTATTGTAATAAAGAACAGGTGCGCCGGACATTCCGCTTCGGGAAGCACTGTCCACTAAGAATTTTCTTTCCCGATTCCAGCCGGTTTGTACAGATGAAGCGACCGTAGCTCTTTTCCATACGGGTTCATAGGTTTGGTCCTGAACATTCATGGGGTAGCCAGGAATAAATAGCTCGTCAGTTACATCGACTTTTTCGAACCACTCCTTTACTACGCTGTTGTTTTCTATTAAGTAGTTTTGTATCGGGAATAGCTCGGAGTTTACGTAAGCAGGATTGCCGGCTAGATAAAGGCGAAGCGGATCAGGGATTCCGTTCTCGTTCGGTAAATTTGCAATGTGTTCCTCTTTTGGGTCGAATGGGATTGCTACTACATCTATCCTTGGATAATTAATTGGGTGTATAAAATAGTTAGAGGTTTCCTCTCCAAGGAGCGGCAGTATTAGTCGTTCGCGTAAAACTACTCCGCCTCCTTTTACCGAGATGTTCACAGCCAGATAATCAGGTACGGCACCCATGTGGCTAAGGGTTTTAAGAGTTTCTGGGTGTCTGCCGGTCACATTGTGCCAAGCGGTAATAATGTAATGCTGAGCTTTGTGTAAATAAATAAAGCCGGTTCCAATTGCAAGCTCCATGTTTCTGAAGTACATGGTGAGATGAACGACTGAATGGTTTAACTTTGACATGAGATTATCCAGTGCATGTAATTGGTCAGCGTATCGCACGCATCACTTTGAATGGAGAGTATGCATCTCTAAGCTGACATGCAATGGATCCACGGAATAAGCCAAGAACAATAAAGACGGACAACGCTGAAAAAAGCTCAGCTAGAGGAAAGCCGCGAGTACGGTGACCCGTATAGGGGGGCCCCCTTTAGGAGGACCCACAATTTTCCTGGGAGGAGAGGCATACTCCGACAAATCAGGGCATGATCTTGCCTGTGTCGGAGCGATCTACCGCGCTTTCTTTCGCTGATGGTTTACCCCTCAAAAGGGGCTCGGGGAGCGCTAACCTACTGATAGGGAAATATAGGTGTTCCATGTGTTCCATGTGTTCCAGAACAGCTAGAGGCCAAGCAATACAAGGCTTTCAGAGGTGGAACACAAGAAAAGAAGAACCGGAACACCGCCTGCACGGAACACGTTTGGTGTTCCGCGAGTGTTGTTCCGGTTTGATGTAGATCACCACCTATGGCGATGACAGGTGCATGAATTACGCTGCTAGGATTTGCTCTACAGCGATCCCTGATGCTTTGTCACTTACTGTACGTTCGCTGATGAACTTAGGGCCTATGGGAGCCTGTAGAGGCACATATAGATCATGCAGTGAGCTATTCCACCCCAGCGCTTTCCGAGTGGCGTGTAGCTGTGCTGCGACATTTACAAGTTCCTGTGCGGTTTTGTCCAGGCGGTCGGCCAGCAGGAAGCGAGCTGCTCTTAGTTGATCCTTGTGGAGATTGGTTAAAAGCTGCGTGGTTTCGGCTACTGCTTCATCAAGCTTTTCGATTTCAACTGTCAGCGCGTTCACAACGGTCGCGGCTCCGCGTTTGCCTTTTGTTGTCAGCGCCACTTCCTCAGACGCGATTTTGAGCGCCTTCTCAGCGCGTTTTTCTGCTGCATCGTCTCCATTGCTCAATGCGTTCGCATACTCCGCTGCGGCCTGCTGCTCCGCAAATTGCGCTTTTTCAATTTGGTCTTTTCTGTCTTTTTCCAGCCTCTCCAGCTTGCTTAAAACCTTTGCGCGTTTGTCCTGTAGTTTTCGAAGCTCGGCTTGAGCTTGCCGGCTATCCTTTTGTGCTGTTTTGATATTTTCAGTTGCGAATTGAACACCGTCTTCCCACTCAATCAGCACCTGTAAACGTTTGATTTCGGCGACGTGCCCTTCGATCTTCGATTTCACGTTGTTGTGAGCACTAGTCGGCTCATATGGATATTGGGCCCGATTGAGGCGAGACATTTCAAACCGCTCTATGGACTCCTTGGCCGCGGTGGCGAGAGCCGGGAGCTGCTTTTTGAGTTGTTCCACTTCGGTTTGGTGCTGCTTGAGTTGCTTCTTGTATTCGCTCATTGATCGTTTTCCATTGGAGAATTGGAGGGTTCATTCGAGTTGGTGTGGGCAGGCCAGGCCCAAATCTGCCGGCTGTTCCTCTCTATGTTCCTAAGCATCAAGCTGCTTCGGTTTCAGAGGAGAGGAGTGCATTGGCATGCACCACATAGGCTCTCGTTTTTGATAGGCCGGGAAGGCGTACAGACTGCGCTGCGCGTCCCTCTGCGCTTGCCTCCAATATTCCGCGTGCAATCAGTTCACGATTCACTAGGGTGAGGCTCATCCCTTTAAAGACCTCAGCCCTCCAGGCTGTGGGTAAGAAGTAGTAGGTGACTAGTGTGTAAATGCCGTCTCCCATGCCGTGTTCGACGGTGCGTCGGAAGCCTAGGCGGTCAGCAGTTCGAGGTGCGTGATCGTCCGTCTTGGCTGCGATGCCGTCCCAGCGTGTAAAGCGACTTTCACCGAATCGCTCTATCACCTGGCGCAGGCGATTGACGATGGCATCACCTTCCATGTTCCCGGCGCCGCCGCGCTCCTCCAGCCACGCGTTAAGGCACACTTGTGCCGCTGTCGTAGCTGTACCTTCTGGCCAGCCTGTAATGCCAAGCGCAGTGGCCAGCTCTCCAGCTGCCGCTGCTAACCCAAAACGAGCAGCCGCTCGGTGCGCTTGGCCACTGGCCGTAGCAGGTAATGACTTGCTGATGAAACCCTCAAGGGACCTGCGCAAAATTGCAGTCCACCCAAGTATCTCCCCGGGCTTGCACAGAGCTTTCAGAAACGCGGTGAGCGGTGTTCCGTAATACTTGGCCACGCGAGCTTTGAGTGCGTCTGAAAGGGTGGCGGCATCTTCGAACCCACTCAATATGTCGAACATACCAAAGCCCTTGCTTGCGTCCGCAGGCACGGCCAGCATGCGTATTTCCATGCCAGCCTTTAGCTCCTTGTTTGCATCAGCCATGTGTTGTGCAAGTGTTTTCTCTCCAGTTGAGAGGAACAACAAACGCCACTCTTGTACTTGTCGGCCTGCTTGGCCTCGATCGTTGGCCCGAGCCTTGCCCGTACCGTTGCCGAGCATGTAAACCGTCTCGCCAACTATGCGCGGGTCGCACATGCCAATTTCATCAAGCACCAGAACACCGTCTGAGTGAGCTGCGGCAATGGACTCCAGGGCGTTGTCCGTCGAGCGCCAAGAGCGTACCAATCGCGGGCCTCCGTAGACCGAGGCCGCTACCTGAAGGTGGGTGGTCTTACCGCCTGAACTGTCACCGTACAAGTGAAAGCCGCCCGACTCATGCCCTAGTAGATGGAGCAACGGACCAGCAAATGCCACGCTAACCACGAACGCTAGTCGGTGATTACCTACGCATAATGCTCCGATCTGCTGCTGCCATTGCGTCAGTGTCCCGCACTCGCTAATGGGAGGTAGTTGCGCTCCTGCATCACAGAAAAATAGGTGCTCATGGCTATTGCCAATTTGTTGATCGGGTAGCAAATAGGCTGGTCCATGCCATCCTAGCCGGGTAACGAGTCGAGCCCTTTCCGTGCTGTCGAAGCCTTGGAGGTAGCTTTGAAGGTCGTTGCGGGCATTGCGTCCTGAGCGAGTGCCAGCCAAGCGCAGCCCCATATCCACCAAGGGGCCCAAAACATCCTTGCCGAAGTCTCCAGTCATGTTTCGGGCAGGAATGTTCCAGCGTTTCTTCGCGCCATCAGGATCATCGAACTCGACCAGCAAGCCCCAGTTATGTCCTTTGTCGTCACGAGTGCGAGCCAGGATATCTAAGGGGGAACAGACAGGTCGGGACTCGCCGTCGTCTCCGGTGTAAAACACGCCCTCTGGAGTTACACGGAAGCCACTGGGTAATAGGTCGTTTTTTGATTTCGTCGTGGGTTTGACCGCTGGTATTTCTTTTGCTAGTTGATTGGTTTTTCCATTCGGAGATGTATTGAAAAACTCACCGCTGCGCACCAGCTCGGCAACGTGGTCAGCGGTCCAGCCCTTGGTCAGTGCGTCGGCAGCGTCGTCGCCCTCTGCCCACTTGCCGCCTTTTGCAAGCGAGAGCTTTCCATCCTTGGTCGTGGGCTTGCGCTTGAATACCTCAAGCTCCACTCGCTGTACTGACTCTGCACCCAGCTCAAGCAGCCTCGATTCGATGGCTTCCATGCACGCTTTACCGCTGGCATCGTTGTCTGGCCAGAGCAGCACCGACCGCCCTTTGAGCGGCAGCAGGTCGGCCTTGTGCCAGGAGTTCGAACCGTTCGGCCAGCAGGTGGCCACGTACTCAGGCATCAACTCAGCCGCGGCGTCTGCGGCCTTCTCGCCTTCACACAGCACCACCGGGGCGTCGATACGCTGGGCCAACTCATCCAGGCGCAGCAAGGGGCGTGGTTCAGGCAGTCCCTGCCAGCGCCATTGAGTTGTTTGGCCATCGGAGCGTTTGCACCAAGTCAGCGGGGCAAAGACCTTTCTTGGCTTGCCGTCTTCATCCGGACCCAGGTCGAAGCGATACAGTGCCATGACCGGCTGACCTTGAGCATCGCGGTAGATCCAAACCTTGGACGGTTCGCCGTGTTGTCGGTGTTTGGCCGGGCATTTACTCATAGCCTCCGCTGGGATTGGCTGGATGGCGATCCACTCGGGCGACTTGCTTTTGGTCGGTGTGGGTTTGGCCTGAGCTGTAGCTGTTCCAGCAGAAACGCTCAGCAGATCCGCGAGCTTGTTGCAGGCTTCCACATCTGTGCCGCCGTCGAGGTAGCGCACCAGGTCAATCAGGTCACCGCCCTTGTCGCCAGTGGCGAAGTCCGACCAGGTGCCTTTGCTCAAGCTGACCTTGAGCGAGCCTGCGCGTTTGTCGGTGCGGGTGGGATTGGGTGCTGTGTATTCCTTGCCTCCGTCCACGCGCTTGCCGTGGGGCAGCCAATGAGCCAGAACGCGGTCGATGTTCTTTAGGGCAGCGCTTTTCACATCTGCAAAGCTGGGCCGTTTTGAGGTACTGCCAGTGCGTTGAGTCATGGCGTGGCTCTCTTCGCAAATAGCGAATCGTTCACGTCATCGAGCAGCGCTTTAGCCATTTCACCGAGGTAAAGCGCGCACCAGCTGTAGCGCTCACTTTTTTCAGTCATGGCAGCGTCTAGGGTCAGTTGGTTGGCGTAGAACTGGAGGAGCGAAACCGTTTCGAGTGCATCCTCGATCGACACCCCGGCGTTGACTCGAAAGAGGGATTGGCCGTTGGTGCTGTCAAAAAATGAAGCCCGGCCCAACGTGGTCTGAGTGGTCATAGAGCACCGCCTTTCTGATCCAGCGGAACGGACGTAACGTCAGCGTGTAAGGCGAGTGTCTTGATCAGGCCGAGGGTGCCGCGAACGTCCCAAAGAATGGCGGCGATGACGTGGTTAGCGAGACGCGAAGATTCGCTTTCGAAATGATCCTCGAGCAGAGTCAGCACGGAATCGGCGCGTGTAATAGCGCAGGTGATGGCGTCAATGGGAACACCGGCTTCGGCGTTCAAGCTGACGCAAAGAAGATCTTCGGGCAGGGCGCAACTCAGGGTGTTGTTCATTGGACACCCCCTGTGGTTTCCAGAGCGCGAGCCTTGGTCATGTGGGCGTTGTAACGGGAGAGGCGTGTAGCGAGGCTGGAATTGGCGTGTAAAGCGGCGAGAGCCATAGCCCTGTGGGCAGCGGCGCGAATTTTGGACGGATTGAGGGCGTGCATGGGTGTAGCTCCTGTATGTGAGGAGCTGCCACGATTCGTCGCCAAACGAATAAGGGTGGCAGCTGTGCGCGGGTTGGCGAACCGGGCATACAGGACCCCGGCAGACCCGAAGGTCTCCCACGCACAGCCGCCATAACATGGATATGCGGGCACAAAAAAAGCGCCTGCAATCGTAATGGGGGCGCCTGTGCGCCTGTATGGATTCGGGTCGCCAAACCCGTTCGCTGATTCTGCAGCGACAGCCAGAGAGTAGCGTCCGTTTTTTGAAAGTGCAACTGCAGTGATGGCTTGCAGATTTTTCAGGTGCGGCATAAATTGCTCGTGCATGTAGATTTACCTCAACGCCTCCGGATCGCCCCCGGGGGCGTTTTCATTTCAGGCATGAACTTCCCGGCGCAGGGAAAGCAGAGGAAGGAAGTCGCCCTCGATGCAGGAGCGTGCGTCTTCGTAGGCGTCGAGCTGCTGGCCCTCGTCGACGATGACGGCGTGAGGCGGCATGCAGGGCAACGCGAGCGCGCACCAGGTGCCATCAGCCCAACTCATCACGGCCACTACGTGGTCTCGTCTGGCCTGTTCGGTTCGGTAGCGCTCCAGGCGTTGCATGCATCGCGATGAAAAGCCGATTTTTCGAAGAACGGAGAAGGGCTGCAGGACGGCTAGGTGAGCTATATGCTTTTTCATGCGGCCACCTGATCGCGTGCTGCGATGCGGGCTCGTGCCCAGGCTTGTACCTCGGAGAGAACCCAGGCAACTGGCGCTCCGCGAGCATTACTGTTAGTTAGCTTTACGGCCTTCGGGAAACCACTTTCTGGCTGGTTCATGAGCTTGTATATGGTGGGGCGTGCAAGGCCGACAATGTCCATCACTTCAGCTATTCGGATGAGTGTTACAGCTGGGTCACTTGGCTTGGAGTCGCCTGCGGCAGAATGGGTGCGAGACGTCTTCACTTTTCGCTCCTCATGCTTACGGAGTGAGCATGCGTCTGACTTTCGAGCCATGCAGACACGTCCTGAGAGCGATAGCGCACACGACTGCCCACTTTGAGGTAGGGAAGCGGATTGCGGCGAGAGCTCCGCCATGCAGCCAGTGTGCGATGCGACAGGCCGAGGGTGGTTGCTACTTGAGCGGGTGTGAGCAGGTCCTCGGAACAACGCAAAAATAAGGGGGGGAGGTGTGACGTTATCGTAGTCATATAGCGCTTCCTGTAGTCGTGGAACGATTCAGGGCTAACGCTACGAGGAGGGAGAGAAACGAACGGCAGTTCATTTCCCTTTTAGATGAGCACTCCGCCTGTGACCAAAATGTTGCGAAGTTGTTTTTTTGAAAGTTTGACGCTTCCACCGGGCTGTTTCAGCGCAGCGTCAGTGCCAGCGATGATGCCAACGAGCTCTCTTCGAGAGCGTCCATCATTGAGTAGGCGCTTCCCGTGGGAACATATACTTCGATCTCGGTCAGCAGTGTTCTCTTTGCGTATCTTCGCGGAGCTCCTACCAGCCTTACTCGTAGCAGCGCTGATTCTAATTTTTTCGCTACTGCTCAGCAGGGGAGATGCATATACGCTTGCGAGGGTCATGTAGTAACGGGCAACACCCATCAAGTCAGCGACGTTTTCTCGTACTTCGATTTCCTGTTGAGCTTGCTCGTGGCGAACCTCATTTAGAAACATGTTGAAGCTCTTCGGTTTATTTTTAGCCAAGGTCGCCAGCGCGTCACGTCCTACGGTGTAAAGCTCGGTATCGAAGTCAGCCATCCAGCGCGCTAGCAGTTCAATAGCGCGGCATGCCCGATCTATTGCAAATGCCGCGACGCATTGGCAGTCAGTTACAGCTGACTCGGATAACTCTCCAATCGTCCAGCGAATACAGCGAGGCAAATCATCTTGCGAGCGGTTGAAGCTTTGCCGAATGTTGTACGAGAGGCGCCGGACCTCAGTCATGACTCGCTTAGATTCAGCTGACCAAGCACCGTCCTCTTGATGACTCGCCCAGTAATGCTGTCCCTCGCGTATGAGTTCCAAAGCATCATCGATGCGCTCGGCAAACTCCTCGTAAAGCTCGAGGTTCTCCAGGGGCTCAACGATCTCCCAACCGTCGATGTCGAGAGGTGCATTAAGGTACAGATGATTATTCATCTTTCCTCCCCGCGCCCCGTATGTGTGACCGAGAAAACGCGGGCGGCAGCGCTTGGCGAGGCGAAAATGCCACCAGTGTGGAGGGTGAGGTTTTGTCTGGAGGCGCGTGTGAATCTGGAACACCGTTGGTGTTCCCGTAGCAAAGTGTTCCACCCAAATACGTATGGTGTTCCCGTGCTGGAGATCCCGCATTTATTGAGCTTGAGCGGATCTGGAACACATGGAACACGCGGAACACACGTTTTTTGAATAGTTAACGAGTGCATGCTCAGAGGGCCTTTCCGAATTGACCCTGAACAACGTTCCCCCGCTCCAGGGCGTCCAGGCGATCGGCGTACCACTGCATCATCGTTATGCGTTGTTCGAGATATTGAGCCTTGTTGTAAACCCCTGAAATTCCTTCCTCTTTGTGGGCGAGTTGGGCTTCAACGTGTTCCTTAGGCCAGCCATGCTCTCGAAGCAATGTACTTGCAGTATGTCGGGTGCCGTGGCCCACAAGGCGCCCCTTATAACCGATGGTGGCAAAGACTTTGTTGATCGTATTTTCACTGATGGTTGGGTTCTTGGCGCCCACTCCGGGAAACAGCCAGCGACTGCGGCCAGTCAGGCACTGAAGTTCTTTTAATGCGGCAATAGCTTGATGGGGGAGAGGGCACACGAAGTCCCGGCGCATTTTCATCTTTGCGGCTGGTGTCGTCCAAGTGGCCTTATCGAGGTCGAACTCTTTCCATTCGGCCAAACGAACCATGCCCGGTCGTGAAGCAGTCCAGATGCAAAGCCATGCAGCAGTTCGGGCCGTCAGTCTGCTGGGTGTATGTTTAAGCGCGGTGAGGAACTCACCTAGCTCTGGTTCGAGTAGGTGTGGGTGCTGTTGAGTCTTGGGCGCTTGAGCAGCTATATCCCGAAGGCGACTTCCCGGGTCATTCTCTGTGAGCCCTAGGCCGATAGCCCGCCCAAATATCTGGTTGATCCAGGTGCGGCACTTTTCCGCCACGTTGTGTGCATCTCGGGCTTCGATGGATGCTTGGAGTTCGGCGCAATCGGTGCGGGTAATTTCGTCGAGAGGTTTGTCTCCCAGTGCCGGGAGAATGTCCTTGTCGAGGTAGGTGCGGATTTTGTTGAGTGTAGAGAGGGCCAGTCCCTTTTCTTCTTTTGCCTTTAGCCAGGCGTCAGCAGCTGCTCTAAATGTTCGTGTCTTGGCTGCATCTATGGCGGCCTTGGCAGATCGCTTTTGCTCAAGGGGGTCAGCTCCGCTGCTTATGGTCTTGCGCAGGTCGGTAGCTTTTTCCCGGGCCAGTGCACCACTCACCTCGGGGTAACCCCCTAGACCCATCCAGGCCCAATTGCCCGTAGGGCGCTTGTAGCGTAGCTGCCACGATTTCCCCCCCATCAGGCTTAACCCTGAAGTACAGGCCGTTTCCGTCCAGCTCACGGTACTCTTTTGCTTCAGGTTCCAGCCCTGCAAGCGTGGTGTCTGCCAGAGGGCGGCGCTTGATGTCTGCGCGCTTCATCCTTGTATCCCAAAGTTCGGTATTTTTCTCAGGATACAAGCAGGGATACAGGGATACAACGGATAAGGGGAGACAGGGGTAGATAGGCAGGCACAAAAAAACCGGCCAAGTGGCCGGTTTCTCTGGGTCTGAGAGGCTGGTAGAGACTCTCAGATACTGCTATGTGGTGCCCCGAGGGAGACTCGAACTCCCACTTCTTGCGAAAACGGATTTTGAATCCGCCGCGTCTACCAATTCCGCCATCAGGGCTCAATGGCGGCGAAGTATAGAGAGGCAGTTACCGTTGGTCAATCGGCTTTCGTGGTCAATTTTTAGTTATTCCGCTAAACTTTCCGGCCCTGCTAGACGAACCCCATCATGCGCGTTGCTGACTTTACCTTCGAGCTTCCTGATTCGCTGATCGCCCGCCATCCTTTGGCCGAGCGTCGCGGCAGCCGTCTGTTGACCCTGGATGGGCCAACCGGCGCCTTGGCCCACCGTCAATTCACCGATCTGCTGGAGCATTTGCGTCCGGGCGATCTGATGGTGTTCAACAATACCCGGGTGATTCCGGCCCGTCTGTTTGGCCAGAAGGCCTCCGGCGGCAAGCTGGAGATCCTCATCGAGCGGGTGCTGGACAGCCATCGTGTGCTGGCCCATGTGCGCTCCAGCAAGTCGCCCAAGCCGGGGTCGAAGATCCTGATCGACGGCGGTGGCGAGGCCGAGATGCTGGCGCGTCACGACACGCTGTTCGAGCTGGGTTTTGCCGAGGAGGTGCTGCCGCTGCTGGATCGGGTCGGGCACATGCCGTTGCCTCCTTATATAGACCGCCCGGATGAAGGCGCGGACCGTGAGCGTTATCAGACCGTGTACGCCCAGCGTCTGGGGGCTGTTGCGGCGCCTACGGCGGGGCTGCATTTCGACCAGCCGCTGCTGGAGGCCATTGCCGCCAAGGGCGTGGAGACTGCGTTCGTGACCCTGCATGTCGGCGCCGGCACTTTCCAGCCGGTGCGGGTCGAGCGTATTGAAGATCACCATATGCACCACGAGTGGCTGGAAGTCGGCCAGGACGTGGTGGATGCGGTTGCCGCATGCCGTGCTCGCGGTGGTCGGGTGGTGGCGGTGGGCACCACCAGTGTGCGCTCCCTGGAAAGTGCCGCGCGCGATGGTGTGCTCAAGCCGTTCAGCGGCGATACCGATATCTTTATCTACCCGGGCCGGCCGTTCCATGTGGTCGATGCCCTGGTGACCAACTTCCATCTGCCGGAATCCACGCTGTTGATGCTGGTTTCGGCGTTCGCCGGTTATCCCGAGACCATGGCCGCCTATCGCGCCGCGGTGGAAAATGGATACCGCTTTTTCAGCTACGGTGATGCGATGTTCATCACCCGTAATCCTGCGCCGACCGCTCCCAAGGATCTGGCCCCCGAGGAAACTGTATGAGTCGCACTTGTCGTATGTCCTTCGAGCTTCTGGCCACTGATGGCAAGGCTCGTCGCGGTCGCCTGACCTTCCCCCGCGGTACGGTGGAAACCCCGGCCTTCATGCCGGTGGGCACCTACGGCACGGTCAAGGGCATGCTGCCACGGGATATCGTCGCCACCGGCGCCGAGATCATCCTCGGCAACACCTTCCACCTGTGGCTGCGCCCGGGTACGGAAGTGATCAAGGCCCACGGTGACCTGCATGATTTCATGCAGTGGAATGGCCCGATCCTCACCGACTCCGGTGGTTTCCAGGTGTTTAGCCTGGGGGCGATGCGCAAGATCAAGGAAGAGGGCGTGACCTTCGCCTCGCCGGTGGACGGCGCCAAGGTGTTCATGGGCCCGGAAGAGTCGATGCAAGTGCAGCGCGACCTGGGTTCGGACATCGTGATGATCTTCGACGAGTGCACCCCGTACCCGGCCGATGAAGATGTGGCGCGGATTTCCATGGAGCTGTCCCTGCGCTGGGCCCAGCGTTCCAAGAATGCTCACGGTGACAACACGGCGGCGCTGTTTGGCATCGTCCAGGGTGGCATGCACCAGGACCTGCGCATGCGTTCCCTGGAAGGCCTGGACAAGATCGGTTTCGACGGCCTGGCTATCGGCGGCCTGTCGGTGGGCGAGCCCAAGCATGAAATGATCAAGGTCCTGGACTACCTGCCGGGCCAGATGCCTGCCGACAAACCTCGTTACCTTATGGGAGTTGGCAAGCCGGAAGATCTGGTTGAGGGTGTGCGCCGCGGTGTGGACATGTTCGATTGCGTGATGCCAACCCGCAATGCCCGCAATGGGCATCTGTTCATCGATACAGGCGTGCTGAAAATCCGTAACGCGTTCCATCGCCATGATGATTCGCCGCTGGACCCAACTTGTGATTGCTACACCTGCCAGAACTTCTCCCGTGCCTATCTGCATCACTTGGACAAGTGTGGGGAAATGCTCGGGAGTATGCTCAATACCATCCATAATTTGCGCCATTACCAGCGTCTTATGGCTGGTTTGCGCGAGGCTATTCAACAAGGTACATTGGCCGCCTTTGTCGATTCCTTCTATGCCAAACGCGGGTTACCCGTGCCGCCTTTAGAATAAGTTCTAAAGACGTTAAGCCACTAATTTTGCAATTATCGGAGTGTTAAATGAGCTTTTTGATCCCTGCCGCGTATGCGGACGCCGCTGCACCTGCCGCTGCCGGTCCTGCTGGCACTGGTTTCGAGTGGATTTTCCTGGTTGGCTTCCTGGTCATCTTCTATCTGATGATCTGGCGCCCGCAGGCCAAGCGCGCCAAAGAGCAGAAGAACCTGCTCGGCAGCCTGCAGAAAGGCGACGAAGTTGTGACCACTGGCGGTATCGCCGGCAAGATCAACAAGGTGACCGACGACTTCGTGGTTCTGGAAGTGTCGGACTCCGTTGAGCTGAAGTTCCAGAAGGGCGCGATCGCTGCCACGCTGCCAAAAGGCACGCTGAAAGCCATCTAAGTTTCATCTTTTACCAATCGACGGGGCGCGCAAGGCGCCCCGCGTCATAAACGGGCGGCGTGATGCTGAACAAATACCCTCTGTGGAAGTACCTACTGATCCTGGCGGTGCTGGCGATCGGTTTTATTTATTCCGCTCCCAATCTATACCCTGATGATCCGGCCATTCAGGTCAGCGGTGCGAGCACTGCGTTGCAGGTCACTCAGGCGGATCTGGATCGTGCGAGCAAAGCGCTCACCGACGCCGGTATCAAGGTCAAGGCTGCTTCCATTGCTGCCAACGGCAAGGGCGGCCTGCTGCGCTTGACCAACAAGGAAGACCAGCTTCCGGCCAAGGATGTAGTGCGCAAGGCGCTGGGCGATGACTATGTGGTGGCGTTGAACCTGGCGCAAACCACTCCGCAATGGCTGCGCAACCTGGGTGCGCACCCGATGAAACTGGGTCTGGACTTGTCCGGTGGTGTGCACTTCCTGCTGGAAGTGGACATGGACAAAGCCCTCGACGCGCGCCTGAAAGTCTATGAAGGCGACGTCAAGAGCCTGCTGCGCAAAGAGCGTCTGCGCTATCGCAGCCTGCCGCAGCTCAATGGCGCCATCCAGCTGGGCTTCAGCGATGAAGACAGCCGTGAACAGGCCCGTTCGCTGATCCGCAAGAACTTCAACGATTTCGATATCGTACCGGCCGACCTCAATGGCCAACCGGTGCTGCGTCTGGCGATGACCCCGGCCAAGCTGGCGGAAATCCGTGAATACTCCATCAAGCAGAACTTGACCACCGTGCGTAACCGGGTCAACGAGCTGGGTGTGGCCGAGCCTCTGGTTCAGCGTCAGGGTGCCAACCGTATCGTGGTTGAGCTGCCGGGCGTGCAGGACACCGCTGAAGCCAAGCGGATCCTGGGCAAGACCGCCAACCTGGAATTCCGTCTGGCCGCCGAGCCGGGTGCTTCCAAGGCAACTTCCGAGTCCTTCGAATTCCGTGAGGGCAACCGTCCTCCTGCTCTGATCGAGCGTGGCCTGATCATCACTGGTGACCAGGTGACCGATGCCCAGGCCGGTTACGACGAACACGGCCGTCCACAGGTGAACATCAAGCTTGATGGTCACGGTGGCGAGCTGATGAACCGTTCGACTCGCAGCAATGTCGGTCGCAGCATGGCGGTGATCTTCATCGAGCAGAAGCCGACCACCACCTACACCAAGCAAGTGGTGAACGGTGTCGAGAAAGACGTGGCGGTGCAGACCTTCAAGGAAGAGAAGAAGATCATCAGCCTGGCGACCATCCAGTCGCCACTGGGCAGCCAGTTCCGCATCACCGGCCTGAACGGTCAGGGCGAGTCTTCCGAGCTGGCGCTGTTGCTGCGTGCCGGTGGTCTGGCGGCGCCGATGTACTTCGCCGAAGAGCGCACAATCGGTCCAAGCCTGGGTGCTGACAACATCACCAAGGGTATCGATGCGTCCCTGTGGGGCATGCTGTTCGTGTCGCTGTTCATTATCGCCATCTACCGTTTCTTCGGTGTCATCGCTACTGTGGCGCTGGCATTGAACATGGTGCTGCTGCTGGCCCTGATGTCCCTGCTGGGGGCGACGCTGACCCTGCCGGGTATCGCCGGTATCGTCTTGACCATGGGTATGGCGGTGGACGCCAACGTACTGATCTTCTCGCGGATACGTGAAGAGCTCGCCGCCGGCATGAGTGTGCAGCGGGCAATCAACGAAGGCTTCGGCCGGGCATTCACCGCGATCCTGGACTCCAACCTGACCACCTTGCTGGTGGGCGGCATTCTGTTCGCCATGGGTACCGGTCCGGTGAAAGGCTTTGCGGTGACCATGTCCCTCGGGATCTTTACCTCGATGTTCACGGCCATCTGGCTGACCCGTGCGATGGTCAACCTGATCTTCGGCGGTCGTGACTTCAAGAAGTTGTGGATTTAAGGGGCTGCCATGTTACGTACTATTAACTTCATGGGCGTGCGCAACGTTGCGTTCGGCGTCACTGTGCTGCTCACCATCCTGGCGTTGTTCAGCTGGTTCCACAAAGGCTTGAACTACGGTCTGGACTTCACCGGCGGTACGCTCATCGAGCTGACCTACGAGCGTCCCGCGGATGTGATGAAGGTGCGTTCGCAACTGAACGATGCCGGTTATCACGAAGCCATCGTGCAGAGCTTCGGTGCGACCACTGATCTGCTGGTGCGGATGCCGGGTGAAGACCCGCAACTGGGCCACCAGGTGGCCGAGGCGCTGCAGAAGGTTGGCGGTGACAACCCGGCGCAGGTCAAGCGCGTCGAGTTTGTCGGTCCGCAAGTGGGTGAAGAGCTGCGGGACCAGGGCGGCCTCGGCATGCTCATGGCCCTGGGCGGTATCCTGATCTACCTGGCCTTCCGCTTTCAGTGGAAGTTCGCGGTGGGCGCGATCGTTTCGCTGATCCACGACGTGATCGTGACGGTGGGTATCCTCTCGTTCTTCCAGATCACCTTTGACCTGACGGTGCTGGCGGCGGTGCTGGCGATCATCGGTTACTCCCTCAACGACACCATCGTGGTGTTCGACCGGGTGCGTGAGAACTTCCGTGTGCTGCGCAAGGCCAGCCTGATCGAGAACATCAACATCTCGACCACTCAGACCCTGCTACGGACCATGGCGACTTCGATCTCCACCTTGCTGGCGATCATCGCGCTGCTGTTCTTTGGTGGCGATAACCTGTGGGGCTTCTCCATCGCCCTGTTTGTCGGTGTTCTGGCGGGTACCTACTCGTCGATCTACATCGCCAACGTGGTGCTGATCTGGCTGAACCTGAACAGCGAGGACCTGATTCCTCCGGCCAATACCGAGAAGGAAGTGGACGACCGTCCATGAGGATCTAGCCCTTTTCCGGCTGTCAGTTAAAAAGGCGCGAGTGTTGAACTCGCGCCTTTTTTATTGCTCCAACGCTGGGAGAAGCGCGGGCCAAGTCCCGTTTGTATGGTCAGGAGGTTCACGTGAACAAGTCGTTGCTGGTTGGTGCGGTATTGGGTGCTGTCGGTGTCACCGCCGGGGGTGCTGTTGCCACCTACAGCCTGGTTAAAAGCGGCCCTGAGTATGCGCAAGTGCTGGCCGTACAGCCGGTCAAACAACAGATCAAGACCCCTCGTGAAGTCTGTAAGGACGTCGCCGTGACTCGTCAGCGCCCGGTCAAGGATGAACATCAGATCCTGGGTACCGTGGCGGGAGCGGTGGGCGGTGGTCTGCTGGGTAGCATGATTGGTGGTGGTAATGGCAAGAAGATCGCCACTGTGGCGGGTGCGGTTGGCGGTGGCTATGCCGGCAACAAGGTGCAGGAAGGCATGCAGGAACGTGACACCTACACCACCACCCAGACTCGCTGTAATACAGTCAATGACATCAGTGAGAAGGTCGTGGGTTATGACGTGAAGTACGACCTGGGCGGCAAGCAAGGTCAGGTGCGCATGGATCGTGATCCGGGCAACCAGATTCCGGTGGATAAAGAGGGGCGTCTGATTCTGGGTCAAAACCAGAATCAACCCGGCCAATAACCCCGGCCTGTAGGCGTCTGCTTGCCGGCGAAGGTGATCTCAAGATCCGATTCGCCGGCAAGCCGGCTCCTGCGGGAATTGCAGGCATAAAAAAAGCACCCCTCGGGGTGCTTTTTTTGTCGCTGGCGCTTAGCGCTTCAGCGAGGCCGGCAGGTGCGGCTGGATGGCGGTCAGGACCGCTTTGAAGCATTTGGTGTTGCCAGCTACCACGTGGCCTTTTTCCAGGAAGTCGTGACCGCCGGTGAAGTCGCTCACCAGGCCGCCGGCTTCTTGAATCAGCAGGGCGCCTGCGGCCATGTCCCATTCGGACAGGCCCGACTCCCAGAAGGCGTCGAAACGACCGGCGGCCACGTAGGCCAGGTCCAGGCTTGCAGCACCAGCGCGGCGGATGCCGGCGGTCTGGCCAACCAGGGCGCGGAACATGCCCAGGTAGTTGTCCAGGTTGTCCATCTGGTCGTCACGGAATGGGAAGCCGGTGCCCAGCAGGGCGCCGTCGAGGCTGGTGCGGCCGCTGACACGCAGGCGGCGACCGTTCAGTTGGGCACCACGGCCACGGCTGGCGGTGAATTCTTCCTGGCGAACCGGGTCCAGGACCACGGCGTGTTCCAGGCGGCCACGGTATTTGCAGGCGATGCTCACGGCAAAGTGCGGGATGCCGCGCAGGAAGTTGGTGGTGCCGTCCAGTGGGTCGATGATCCACAGGTAGTCTTCGCCTTCGCCGCTGCCAGCGTGCAGGCCGGTCTCTTCGCCGAGGATGGCGTGGGTCGGGTAGGCCTTGCGCAGCGCGTCGATGATCTTCTGCTCGGCAGCGCGATCAACTTCGGATACGTAGTCTTTGGCGTCTTTTTCGTCGACCTTGATGGTATCCAGGCGCTCGATGGAGCGGAAAATCAATTCACTGGCGCTGCGGGCGGCGCGCAGCGCGATATTCAGCATTGGCTGCATGGATAGGTCACCTAAGGTTGTTAAAGAAAGCCGAGCATTCTAGCAGAAAACTTTTGCAGATGAAGGCTGGTGTTCGCTTTGATTGCATTGATCCGCTGTGTGGCGTTCTCCGGTGGCGAGTGTTTGTGCCGGTTGCTGGGCGCCTTTCTGGAGCGCTGGAATCTGTCGGGTGGTTATTTTTGAGGCGGGAGTCTTGCCTGTTCGGTAAGATTTGCTCCCCCTTATCGTGTCCGAGAGCGCATCCCTTGCTGCAGAACATTCGTGTCGTCCTGGTCAATACCAGTCATCCGGGCAATATCGGCGGGGCTGCGCGTGCCATGAAGAACATGGGCTTGTCGCGGCTGGTGCTGGTGGAGCCCCGGGTATTTCCGTCTCACGAGGCGGATGCGCGTGCCTCCGGTGCCACCGATATCCTGGCCAATGCCCAGGTAGTCGCCACCCTTGAGGAGGCATTGGCGGGTTGCACGCTGGTGTTTGGTACCAGTGCTCGTGACCGGCGCATTCCCTGGCCCTTGCTTGATCCGCGTGAGTCCGGTCTCAAGGTGGTCGAGGAAGCCGGGCAGGGTGCGCAGATCGCCCTGGTGTTCGGTCGTGAAGATTCCGGCCTGACCAATGATGAGCTGCAGCGATGTCATTTCCACGTGCATATCCCGTCGGACCCGGAGTTCAGCTCGCTGAACCTGGCCACGGCGGTGCAGGTGCTGACTTATGAAGTGCGCATGTCCTGGCTGGCGGCCCAAGGCCGGCCAACCAAGGTAGAGAAGGATGAAGTGGCTTCGCCGCGCAGTGAAGAGCTGGCGACCATGGATGAGTTGGAGCGGTTCTACGAGCATCTGCAGCAGACGCTGGTGGCCATCGACTTCCTCGATCCGGAAAAGCCGCGGCACTTGATGGCACGCCTGCGTCGGTTATACGGTCGCAGCTCGGTCAGCCGGGCGGAAATGAACATATTGCGTGGCATTCTCACGGAAACCCAGAAAGCGGCCCGTGGAGAGCTACAAAAGCGGAAGGATCAGTGATGTTCGAGCGTCTGCGTGAAGATATCCAAAGCGTGTTTCATCGTGACCCGGCGGCGCGCAATGCCTTTGAGGTGTTGACCTGCTACCCAGGCATGCACGCGATCTGGATTCATCGTTTGTCCGGCGCCTTGTGGGGCATGGGTTGGAAATGGCTGGCGCGGCTGGTGTCGAACTTCGGTCGTTGGTTGACCGGGATCGAAATTCACCCGGGAGCCAAAGTCGGCCGCCGCTTCTTTATCGACCATGGCATGGGCATTGTCATTGGCGAGACCGCCGAGATCGGTGATGACGTGACCCTCTATCAAGGGGTGACCCTGGGTGGCACCAGTTGGAACAAGGGCAAGCGCCATCCGACCCTGGAAGACGGTGTGGTGGTGGGGGCGGGCGCCAAGGTGCTGGGTCCCTTTATTGTGGGGGCGGGGGCCAAGGTTGGTTCCAATGCGGTGGTGACCAAGGCGGTGCCGGCCGGAGCGACGGTGGTGGGCATTCCTGGGCGGATCATCATGAAGTCCAGCGACGAGCAGACGGCCAAGCGCAAGGCCATGGCGGAGAAACTCGGTTTCGATGCCTACGGTGTCGGCGAGGATATGCCGGATCCGGTGGCTCGGGCTATCGGGCAGTTGCTGGATCACCTGCAGGCAGTCGACGGTCGTCTGGAGGATATGTGTGGAGCTCTGAAGGATCTGGGCAGTGATTACTGTGCCAAGGATCTGCCTCAATTGCGTGAAGAAGACTTCGCTGAAGTCAAAGGCAAGGACGGCAGTCAGGTCGGCTGATGGCGCAAAACCGGCCCCCTCTGTGGGCCGGCTTGCTAGCGAAAGGATCTAATACCCTTTGAGTGACCCGCAGGTCAGGTGTTGCCATCCTGCTGTGCCATTACGTCGCGGACTTTGCTATGATTCGCGCGCTCTTTTGCGGGTAAACCCGACTAAAGTAGTTGGTCTTATAGTTGACTCGATTACTCGGGTATTGCATACTCGCGTCCATTCCGAAACTCCGTGGTACTTGTCCATGCGACTGACTACTAAAGGCCGATACGCCGTGACCGCCATGCTTGATCTGGCGTTGCACGCGCAACATGGCCCGGTCTCCCTGGCCGATATCTCTGAGCGCCAAGGCATCTCCCTGTCCTACCTCGAACAGCTTTTCGCCAAACTGCGCCGCAGTAACCTGGTGTCCAGCGTCCGGGGGCCTGGTGGCGGCTACCAGCTGTCCCGTGACATGCAGGGGATTCAGGTGGCTCAGGTGATCGATGCGGTGAATGAATCGGTCGATGCAACCAAATGCCAGGGGCTGGGTGATTGCCATGCCGGCGACACCTGCCTGACCCATCACCTGTGGTGCGACTTGAGCCTGCAGATTCACGAATTTCTGAGCGGTATCAGCTTGGCTGATCTTGTTACTCGCCGTGAGGTACAAGAAGTAGCCCAGCGTCAGGACCAGCGCCGTTGTAATGGCAAGGCGCCGCGCCTGGACAAGATTGAAGCGTCCGCCGTCGAATGACAGCCAAAGAGCTAGCGGCACGCCAGCCAGCCTGATTTAGGAGAGAGTCCATGAAATTGCCGATTTACCTTGATTACTCAGCGACCACGCCGGTCGATCCGCGTGTTGCGCAAAAAATGAGTGAATGCCTGCTGGTCGACGGAAACTTCGGTAACCCGGCGTCCCGCTCTCACGTGTTCGGCTGGAAGGCCGAAGAGTCGGTGGAGAATGCCCGTCGCCAAGTGGCCGACCTGGTTAACGCTGATCCGCGTGAAATCGTCTGGACCTCCGGTGCAACCGAGTCCGACAACCTGGCCATCAAGGGGGTCGCGCATTTCTATCACACCAAGGGCAAGCACCTGATTACCTCGAAAATCGAGCACAAGGCTGTCCTGGACACCATGCGCCAACTCGAGCGTGAAGGCTTTGAAGTGACTTACATCGAGCCAGGCGAAGATGGCTTGATCACTCCGGCCATGGTTGAAGCGGCCCTGCGTGACGACACCATCCTGGTTTCGATCATGCATGTGAACAACGAAATCGGCACCATCAACGACATTGCCGCCATCGGCGAGTTGACCCGCTCCAAAGGTATTCTGTTCCACGTCGACGGCGCTCAGTCCACCGGCAAGGTCGAAATCGACCTGCAGGCCCTGAAAGTCGACCTGATGTCCTTCTCTGCCCACAAGACCTACGGCCCTAAAGGCATTGGCGCGCTGTACGTCAGCCGCAAGCCTCGCGTGCGCCTGGAGGCCACCATGCACGGCGGCGGTCACGAACGCGGCATGCGTTCCGGCACCCTGGCCACTCACCAGATCGTCGGCATGGGCGAAGCCTTCCGCGTCGCCAAGGAAGACATGGTCGCCGAAAATGCGCGCATCAAGGCCCTGAGCGATCGTTTCTACAAGCAGGTTGAACACCTGGAAGAGCTGTACATCAATGGCAGCATGACGGCTCGTGTACCGCACAACCTGAACCTGAGCTTCAACTACGTTGAAGGCGAGTCGCTGATCATGGCCCTCAAGGATCTGGCAGTGTCTTCCGGTTCGGCCTGTACTTCGGCTTCGCTCGAGCCTTCGTACGTGCTGCGTGCCCTGGGCCGTAACGACGAGTTGGCTCACAGCTCGATCCGCTTCACCTTCGGCCGCTTCACCACCGAGGAAGAAATCGATTACGCGGCGCAGAAAGTCTGCGAAGCCGTTACCAAGCTGCGCGCTCTGTCGCCGCTGTGGGACATGTACAAAGATGGCGTCGATATCTCGAAGATCGAGTGGGCGGCGCACTGAATATAAGTCGCCGCACAGGGTTCTGTAGAGCGTCCCGATAACGGCGATTTGCAGAACCCAAGAGCGACTCTCTGATGAGTGAGGATTAAGAATCATGGCTTACAGCGAAAAGGTCATCGACCACTACGAGAACCCGCGCAACGTCGGCAAGATGAACGCGGAAGATCCGGATGTCGGCACCGGCATGGTCGGCGCTCCAGCCTGCGGCGACGTGATGCGCCTGCAGATCAAGGTCAACGAGCAGGGCATCATTGAAGACGCCAAGTTCAAGACTTATGGCTGCGGTTCCGCCATTGCTTCCAGCTCCCTGGCCACTGAGTGGATGAAGGGCAAGACGCTGGATGAAGCCGAAACCATCAAGAACACTCAGCTGGCTGAAGAGCTGGCCCTGCCTCCAGTGAAGATCCACTGCTCGGTTCTCGCCGAAGACGCCATCAAGGCCGCCGTTCGCGACTACAAGCAGAAGAAAGGCCTGATCTGATCGATCGGCTTTCACAGATTTGGCGACAAGTAAGGAGTCACGATGGCTATCAGCATGACAGAAGCGGCTGCTCAACACGTGCGACGCTCCCTCAATGGGCGCGGCAAGGGTGATGGGATTCGTCTGGGTGTTCGCACCACAGGCTGTTCCGGCCTTGCCTATGTGCTGGAGTTCGTCGACGAGATCGGCGAGGACGATCAGGTGTTCGAAAGTCACGGCGAGAAAGTGATCATCGACCCAAAGAGCCTGACCTATCTGGACGGCACCGAGCTTGATTTCGTCAAGGAAGGGTTGAACGAAGGCTTCAAGTTCAACAACCCCAACGTGCGCGGTGAATGTGGCTGCGGCGAAAGCTTCAACATCTGAGGCTTCTTGTGGGTACTCCTTGTCATTTCGCTTTATTTGAACTGCAACCGAGCTTCCGTCTGGATCTCGAGCAGTTGGCTGCGCGCTACCGTGAGTTGGCGCGTGGGGTTCATCCAGACCGTTTTGCCGATGCTTCCGAGCGCGAGCAACGTCTGGCCCTGGAGCAGTCGGCAAGCCTCAACGAGGCTTACCAGACCCTCAAGAGTCCGCCAAAGCGTGCTCGTTATCTTCTGGCCTTGAATGGCGGTGAGTTGCCGCTGGAAGTCACGGTGCATGATCCGGAGTTTCTTCTGCAGCAGATGCAATGGCGCGAAGAACTCGAAGACTTGCAGGACAGCGCCGACCTGGCTGGAGTGGCAGCATTCAAGCGTCGACTCAAGACTGCGCAGGATGAACTGAACGAAAGCTTCGCAGCCTGTTGGGATGATGCAGCGCAACGCGAGCAGGCCGAACGCCTGATGCGGCGCATGCAGTTCCTCGACAAGCTCACCTACGAAGTGCGCCAGTTAGAAGAGCGCCTCGACGATTAACCCAGTGCCGCTCCGGTCGCACGCCTGATATACAGATAAGTCCAGATAAGCATGGCCCTACTGCAGATCGCCGAACCCGGCCAAAGTCCTCAACCGCACCAGCGTCGCCTGGCTGTGGGGATCGACTTGGGCACTACCAATTCGCTGGTCGCTGCCTTGCGCAGTGGTCTTTCCGAGCCTCTGGCTGACGCGCAGGGTCAGGTGATTCTGCCGTCGGCCGTGCGTTATCACGCCGACCGCGTCGAAGTGGGTGAATCCGCCCGCCTGGCTGCGTCCAGCGATCCCCTGAACACCGTGCTCTCGGTCAAACGCCTGATGGGGCGCGGCCTGTCCGACGTCAAGCAATTGGGTGAGCAACTGCCTTATCGCTTCGTTGATGGTGAGTCGCATATGCCGTTCATCGAGACCATCCAGGGGCCGAAAAGCCCGGTGGAGGTATCGGCTGAAGTGCTCAAGGTCTTGCGTCAGCGTGCTGAGGCGGCCCTGGGGGGCGAGCTGGTAGGTGCGGTGATTACCGTTCCGGCCTATTTCGATGATGCCCAGCGTCAAGCCACCAAGGATGCGGCCAAACTGGCTGGCCTGAATGTGCTGCGCCTGCTCAACGAGCCGACCGCAGCTGCCGTGGCTTACGGTCTGGATCAGCACGCCGAGGGTGTGGTGGCGATCTATGACCTGGGCGGCGGTACCTTCGATATTTCCATCCTGCGCCTGACCGGCGGTGTCTTCGAGGTGCTGGCTACTGGTGGCGATACGGCCCTGGGTGGCGACGACTTCGATCACGCCATTGCCGGCTGGATCATCGAGGGCGCGGGCCTGTCCGCCGACCTGGACCCAGGCACCCAGCGCAATCTGTTGCAAACCGCCTGTGCGGCCAAGGAAGCCCTGACCAGTGCGGCATCCGTGGAAGTGGTGCATGGCGATTGGCGCGCCGCCCTGACTCGCGAGGCCTTCGACGCCCTGATCGAGCCTATGGTTGCCCGCAGCCTCAAGGCCTGCCGTCGTGCCGTTCGCGACTCCAATGTCGAGCTGGACGAAGTGCAGGCAGTGGTCATGGTGGGCGGTTCGACCCGCGTGCCGCGTGTGCGTGAAGCGGTGGCTGAAATGTTTGGTCGCCAGCCGTTGACCGAGATCGATCCGGATCAAGTGGTGGCCATTGGTGCCGCGATCCAGGCCGATACCCTCGCTGGCAACAAGCGCGAAGGGGGTGAATTGCTGCTGCTGGACGTGATTCCGCTGTCGTTGGGGTTGGAAACCATGGGCGGGCTGATGGAGAAGGTGATTCCGCGTAACACCACCATCCCGGTTGCCCGTGCCCAGGACTTCACCACCTATAAGGATGGCCAGACGGCCATGATGATTCATGTGCTGCAGGGCGAGCGCGAGCTGATCAGTGACTGCCGCTCCCTGGCGCGCTTCGAGCTGCGTGGCATCCCGCCGATGGTGGCCGGTGCCGCGAAGATTCGCGTGACCTTCCAGGTCGACGCCGATGGCCTGCTCAGTGTCTCTGCCCGAGAGCTGGGTTCGGGTGTTGAAGCCAGCATTCAGGTCAAGCCGTCCTACGGCCTGACCGACGGCGAAATCGCCAAGATGCTCAAGGACTCCTTCCAGTACGCCGGTGACGACAAGGTGGCCCGCGTGCTGCGTGAGCAGCAGGTTGATGCCCAGCGCCTGATCGAGGCTGTGCAGGGCGCCCTGGATGCTGACGGTGACCGCCTGCTGGACGCTGAAGAGCGCATGGTCATCGAGCTGCAGATGCAGGAGCTGAGTGAATTGATGCGTGGTACCGATGGTTACGCCATCGAGCAGCAGACCAAGCGTCTGTCGCAAGTGACCGATGCCTTTGCTGCCCGCCGCCTGGATTCGACGGTGAAAGCCGCGTTGGCGGGGCGCAACCTGAATGAAATCGAGGAATAACTGATGCCGCAGATCATTTTTCTGCCACACGCCGTGTTCTGCCCGGACGGTCTGGTTGTCGAGGTCGAGCCTGGTGTTTCGGTACTCGACGTGGCCCACGACAACCACATCGAGATCGAGAGCGCCTGCGGCGGCGTCTGCGCCTGCACTACCTGCCACTGCATCATTCGTGAAGGGTTTGACTCGCTGAACGAAGCCGACGAGCTGGAAGAAGACTTGCTGGACAAGGCCTGGGGCCTGGAAGCACAGTCGCGCCTGTCGTGCCAGGCCATCGTTGGCGATGAAGACCTGACCGTTGAAATTCCCAAGTACTCACTCAACCATGCCGCCGAAGCGCCGCACTGATTCAAGGAGTCGTCATGAGTCTGAAGTGGGTTGATGTACTGGAAATCGCGATCCAGCTGGCTGATTCCAAGCCGGATGTGGATCCGCGTTATGTGAACTTTGTCGACTTGCACCAATGGGTTCTGGCACTGCCAGAGTTCAGCGACGATCCGGCTCGCGGAGGCGAGAAGGTTCTTGAAGCAATTCAGGCCGCCTGGATCGACGAAGCGGACTGAATCCGCGGGCTACGCAGTTAGGCAATCCCTATAAACCCGCGTATAATTCGCGGGTTTAATTTTTCGCTTTAATCACCGTTTCTGGAGTTACACCATGGCTGTTCAACGTACTTTCTCCATCATCAAGCCTGACGCTGTTGCAAAAAACGTTATCGGCAAGATCGTTTCCCGTTTTGAAGAAGCCGGCCTGCGCGTTGTAGCTTCGAAAATGAAGCAACTGTCCAAGGCTGAAGCTGAAGGCTTCTACGCTGAGCACAGCGAGCGTGGCTTCTTCGGCGAACTGGTTGCCTTCATGACTTCCGGCCCAGTTGTTGTTCAGGTTCTGGAAGGCGAAAACGCCATTGCTCGCAACCGTGAGCTGATGGGCGCTACCAACCCTAAAGAAGCTGCTGCCGGCACCATCCGTGCTGACTTCGCCGAGTCCATCGACGCCAACGCCGTTCACGGTTCGGACTCCGAAGCTGCCGCTGCTCGCGAAATCGCTTACTTCTTCGCAGCTACTGAAGTAACCGCTCGCTGAGTAAGGCTGGCGAGTGAGGGGTGAGACCATGACTACATCGATCGGCAAAACTAACCTGTTGGGGTTGACTCAACCGGAAATGGAGAAATTCTTCGACTCAATCGGGGAGAAGCGTTTCCGTGCCGGTCAGGTAATGAAATGGATTCACCACTTTGGCGTCGATGATTTCGACGCCATGACGAATGTCGGCAAGGCCTTGCGCGAGAAGCTCAAGGCCGTTGCCGAGATTCGCGGTCCGGAAGTGGTCAGCGAGGACATCTCCAGCGACGGCACCCGCAAATGGGTGGTGCGCGTGGCGTCCGGCAGCTGCGTCGAGACCGTGTACATTCCCCAGGGCAAGCGCGGCACTCTGTGCGTTTCGTCCCAGGCAGGCTGTGCCCTGGATTGCAGTTTCTGCTCCACCGGCAAGCAAGGCTTCAATAGCAACCTCACCGCCGCCGAAGTCATCGGCCAGGTGTGGATTGCCAACAAATCCTTTGGCAGCGTCCCGGCAACCGTCGACCGTGCCATCACCAACGTGGTGATGATGGGCATGGGTGAGCCGCTGCTGAACTTCGACAACGTCATCGCCGCCATGCACCTGATGATGGACGACCTGGGCTACGGCATTTCCAAGCGCCGTGTGACCCTGTCCACCTCCGGCGTGGTGCCGATGATCGATGAACTGGCCAAGCACATCGACGTGTCCCTGGCGTTGTCCCTGCACGCACCCAACGATGCGTTGCGCAACCAGTTGGTGCCGATCAACAAGAAGTACCCGCTGAAGATGCTCCTGGAGTCCTGCCAGCGCTACATGTCCTCCCTGGGCGAGAAGCGCGTGCTGACTATCGAGTACACCCTGCTCAAGGACGTCAACGACAAGCTGGAACACGCGGTTGAGATGATCGAGTTGCTCAAGGACATTCCTTGCAAGATCAATCTGATCCCGTTCAACCCGTTCCCTCATTCCGGTTACGAGCGTCCGAGCAACAACGCCATTCGTCGTTTCCAGGACCAACTGCATCATGCCGGTTTCAATGTCACCGTGCGTACGACTCGTGGTGAAGACATCGATGCCGCCTGCGGTCAGTTGGTCGGGCAGGTGCTGGACCGCACCCGCCGTAGCGAACGCTATATCGCCGTGCGTGAGCTGAGCGCCGACGCCGATATGCCGCAAAGCGCCGCGACCCGTACCTGAGAGAGGATCTCCATGACCCTGCGCTTCGCGCTGCTCCTGCTTGTTGCCAGTCTCTGTGCTGGCTGTGTTCTGTCGGGTGATTCCAGTCCGATGAACACCAGCAAGGGCCGTGATGAGGCGCGCGAGGCCTACGTACAGCTGGGCCTGGGGTATCTGCAGCAGGGGATGAGCGAAAGGGCCAAGGTGCCGTTGAAAAAGGCCCTGGAGCTGGCGCCTGCCGATGCTGATGCCAACGCCGCTCTGGCGCTGGTGTTCCAGGCCGAGATGGAGCCTGCGCTGGCCGATGAGCACTTTCGCCAAGCCCTGGCGGCCCGTCCGGACAGTGCGCGTATCCTCAACAACTACGGCAGCTTCCTGTTCGAAGAAAAACGTTACAAAGAGGCTTATCAGCGCTTCGAGCAGGCCGCTGCTGATACTCTGTACCCCGAGCGTTCCCGGGTGTTCGAAAACCTCGGTATGACCGCTTCCAAGCTGGGCCAGCGTGAGCTGGCCCAACTGCAACTGGAAAAAGCCCTGCGCCTGAATCACCAACAGCCCCGCGCATTGCTGGAAATGGCTGAGTTGTCTTACGAAGACAGGCATTATGTGCCCGCGCGCGACTATTACGATCGTTTTAGCCTGCTCGGCGAGCAAAATGCACGTAGTCTATTGCTCGGCGTTCGGCTGGCAACGGTGTTCGAAGATCGCGACAAGGCCGCCAGTTACGGCCTGCAACTAAAACGACTTTATCCCGGTACGCCGGAATATCAGCAATACCTGTCGGAGCAATGATGAAAGCGGCGCATCCCGAAGTTCAAGCAGTGACTCGCGTAAACCCCGGTGAGACCCTGCGTCAGGCCCGCGAAAGCAATGGTTGGTCGCTGGCTGAAGTGGCCCACAAGCTCAACCTCACCGTGAGCTCCCTGAGCAATCTGGAAGCCGGCGCGTTCGACAAACTGCCAGGGCATACCTTTGCTCGCGGCTATATCCGTGCCTACGCCAAATTGCTGGGCATGGACCAGGCCATCCTGGTACAGGAATTCGATCAATACACCGGTACCGACTCCCAAGGCAGCAGCGTTCATGCCCTGGGTCGTATCGAAGAGCCGGTACGGGTTTCCCACACCATCCTGCGCATCGTCAGCTTGCTGCTGTTGGTGGCCGTGGTGGGTGGCGGTTTCATCTGGTGGCAGGATCAGTCCTCCTTGCGCGGCAAGGAGCCGATCTCCTTGAGTCCCGAGCACGTTGAGGTTGAGGGGGCCGACGGCACCACGCAAATCCATCCAATCGACGAACCGGAAGACCAGGCCGTCGCCGAAGGTCAGAGCGAAGCCCAGGACAACGCCGCGCAAACTCAGAGCCTGGCTGCCGCTGAGGCGCCTGCCAATCCAGTGGCGCCTGCAACGTCGGCTCCGATTGCGACCCCTGCGACTCCGACCGCTCCTGCGCATGCTGCCCCGGCTGTTGCGCCGGTTGTCAGCGCACCTGCAGTTCAGGCGCCGGTTCCGCCTGTCGTACCCGCTACGCCAGCGAATCCTGCCACTGCAGCGGCGCCTACCTCTCCGGTTGCCGGGGCGGGCCAGGTGCAGATCCAGTTCAGTGCCGATTGCTGGGCCCAGGTCATCGATGGCAATGGCAAAATTCTGCTCAGTGCCCTGAAGCGCAAGGGTGAAACGGTCGATGTTAGCGGCAAGCCGCCTTTTGCCGTACGTCTGGGGTATGCCCGTGGCGCACAAATTTCTTACAACGGTCAGGCGGTGGATATCGCCCCGTTCACCAGTGGCGAGACCGCTCGCCTGAAGTTAGGTCAATAAGTCATGCACGGCGAATCTCCAATCAAACGTCGCGAGTCCCGCAAGATCTGGGTCGGCTCGGTACCGGTCGGTGGCGATGCCCCGATTGCGGTGCAGAGCATGACCAACAGCGACACCAACGACGTGGCCGCAACCGTCGCCCAGATCAACCGCCTTGAAGCTGCCGGTGTCGACATCGTGCGGGTCTCGGTGCCGGACATGGACGCCGCCGAAGCGTTCGGCCGCATCAAGCAGCAGGTCAAGGTGCCGCTGGTGGCCGACATTCACTTCGACTACAAGATCGCCCTGCGCGTAGCCGAGCTGGGTGTGGATTGCCTGCGGATCAACCCCGGCAACATCGGTCGCGAAGACCGGGTGCGTGCGGTGGTGGATGCCGCCCGTGACCGTGGAATCCCGATCCGTATCGGGGTCAACGCCGGCTCCCTGGAAAAAGATCTGCAGAAAAAGTACGGCGAACCGACTCCAGCAGCGCTGGTTGAGTCGGCACTGCGCCACGTCGAGCACCTTGAGCGCCTGAATTTCCAGGACTTCAAGGTCAGCGTGAAGGCGTCCGACGTGTTTATGGCCGTCGAAGCCTATCGCTTGCTGGCCAAGGAAATCATCCAGCCTCTGCACCTGGGGATCACCGAAGCCGGCGGATTGCGTTCAGGCACGGTGAAATCCGCCGTCGGCCTCGGTATGCTGCTGGCCGAAGGCATTGGCGATACCATTCGCATCTCGTTGGCGGCCGACCCGGTCGAGGAAGTGAAGGTCGGCTACGACATTCTCAAGTCCCTGCACCTGCGTTCCCGTGGCATCAACTTCATCGCTTGCCCGAGCTGCTCGCGGCAGAATTTCGATGTGGTGAAAACCATGAACGAACTGGAAGGGCGCCTGGAAGACTTGCTGGTGCCGTTGGATGTCGCGGTGATCGGTTGTGTGGTCAACGGCCCGGGTGAAGCCAAAGAGGCGCATATCGGCCTGACCGGTGGTACGCCGAATCTGATCTACATCGACGGCAAGCCTGCGCAGAAACTGACCAATGACAATCTGGTGGACGAGCTTGAAAAGCTGATCCGGCAGAAGGCGGCCGAAAAGGTCGAAGCCGACGCAGCGCTTATCGCTCGCGGCTAACCGAACGTATTTAAGGATTTTTTGTGAGCAAGTCTCTGCAAGCCATTCGTGGCATGAATGACATCCTGCCCGAGCAGACCCCCCTGTGGCGTTATTTCGAGGGCACTGTGGCGCGTCTGCTGGATAACTACGGTTACAAGCAGATCCGCATGCCGATCGTCGAGTTCACCGAGCTGTTCAAGCGCTCCATCGGCGAAGTGACCGACATCGTCGAAAAAGAGATGTACACCTTCGAAGACCGCAACGGTGATTCCCTGACCCTGCGTCCGGAAGGCACTGCGGCGTGCGTCCGCGCTGTACTCGAGCACGGCATCACTGGCGGTGGCCAGGTGCAGAAGCTCTGGTACATCGGCCCGATGTTCCGTCACGAGCGCCCTCAGAAAGGCCGTTATCGCCAGTTCCACCAGATTGGTTGCGAGGTTTTCAACCTCGTCGGTCCGGACATTGACGCTGAACTGATCGTGCTGACCTGGCGCCTGTGGGGCGAGCTGGGCATCCGTGATGCGGTCAAGCTCGAACTCAACAGCCTGGGCACTGCTGAGGCCCGCGCACGTTATCGCGACGCGCTGGTGGCGTTCCTGTCGGCGCGCATGGACAAGCTGGACGAAGACAGCCAGCGTCGCCTGAAGACCAACCCTCTGCGCGTGCTCGATACCAAGAATCCGGACACTCAAGCCGTACTGGTGGACGCGCCCAAGCTGGCCGACTACCTGGATGAAGAGTCCCGTGTGCACTTCGAGGGGCTCAAGGCCCGTCTGGACGCCGCGGGTATCCCTTATGTGATCAACCCGAAGCTGGTGCGCGGGCTGGATTACTACAGCAAGACCGTTTTCGAATGGGTCACCGACAAACTCGGCGCCCAGGGTACTGTGTGTGCCGGCGGCCGTTACGACGGTCTGGTCGAGCAAATGGGTGGCAAACCTACACCGGGTGTTGGCTTCGCCATGGGGATCGAACGCCTGGTGCTGCTGCTGGAAACCCTGGAGCAGATCCCGCAAGAAATCTCGCGCCAGGTCGACGTTTACCTCTGCGCCTTCGGGGAGGCTGCCGAACTGGCCGCACTGGCGCTGAGTGAGCGCGTTCGAGACCAATTGCCGAACCTGCGTCTGCAGATCAATGCCGGTGCCGGCAGCTTCAAGAGCCAATTCAAGAAGGCCGACAAGAGCGGTGCGCTGTACGCGCTGATCCTTGGTGACGACGAACTGGCCCAGCAAGTGGTAGGTTTCAAACCCCTGCGTGGCCAGGGTGAACAACAAAGCATTGCCTGGGATGCGCTCGCCGCGCACCTGGCCACCTGCATCGTGCAGGGTTGAAGCTGTCAAACAGCCGATTTAGCGAATAAGGAGTATTGGGGTGTCGAGTACCGAAGATGAACAGCTGGCGGAATTGAAAGACTGGTGGCAGCGCAACGGCAAACCCCTGGTGACTGGCGGCCTGCTGGCCTTGGTTATCGTGTTCGGCTGGCAGGCCTGGCACAAGTATCAGAACAATCAGTCGCAAGGTGCTTCGGTGCTCTATCAGCAACTGCTGGAAACCACCCTGACGCCAGATGGCAAGCCTGACGCCGCCCGGGTTGCAGACCTGGCCGGCAAGCTCAACAGCGAGTTCGGCGGTACTGCCTACGCGCAATACGGCAACCTGTTCGTGGCCAAGGTAGCCGTGGACACCGGCAAGCTGGACGACGCAGCGGCGCAGCTCAAAGCAGTGCTCGACAAGCCGGCGAGCCCGGCTCTGGGTGAAGTGGCGCGCCAGCGTCTGGCCCAGGTGCTGGCGGCGCAGAACAAGGCTGACGAGGCCTTGAAGCTGCTCGAGGGTGATGCCGACAAGGCGTTCCTGGCGACTCGCGAAGAACTCAAGGGTGATCTGCTGGTCCAGTTGGGCCGTGTGGATGAGGCCCATGCGGCATACCAAAAAGCCAAGGCGGCGCTCTCGGATGAGGCGGCGGTCGGTGGCTTACAAATCAAGCTGGACGACCTGGCCAAAGGGGATGCATGACGTGATCCGTTGGAAACATGCAGCATTGCTGGCTCTGGCCTTGTTGGCCGCGGGTTGCAGCAGCAACAGCAAGAAAGAACTGCCGCCGGCTGAACTGGTCGACTTCAAAGAAGAAGTGGTCCTGCAGAAGCAGTGGAGCCGTTCGATCGGTGACGGTCAGGGCGAAACCTACAACATGCTGGTGCCGGCGATCGATGGTGACACCATCTATGCCGCCGACGTCACTGGCGTTGTGGTTTCCATGGATCGCATGAATGGCGACGTCAAATGGAAGAAAGATCTCGAACTGCCTGTTTCCGGCGCCGTCGGCGTGGGTTACGGCTTGGTCATGATCGGCACTCTGAAAGGCGAAGTGGTTGCCCTGGATGCTTCCAGCGGTGAAGAGAAGTGGCGCTCCCGGGTCACCAGTGAAGTGCTGGCTCCGCCGGCGACCAACGGTGACGTGGTCGTGGTCCAGACTCAGGATGACCGGGTGATTGGCCTCGATGCCAGCACTGGCAACCAGCTCTGGCTCTACGACAGCACTCCAGCGGTACTGACCCTGCGGGGCACCAGTGCGCCGTTGGCCACCAACCGTCTGGCCCTGGCCGGTCTCTCCACTGGCAAGGTGGTGGCGCTGGATATCCGCAACGGCGTGCCGGTGTGGGAGCAGCGTGTCGCTATTCCACAAGGCCGTTCCGAGCTGGATCGGGTAGTGGACATCGACGGCGGCTTGCTGCTGTCCGGCGGTACCCTGTACGTCGCCAGCTATCAGGGACGTGTGGTTGCCCTGGACCTGGAGAGCGGTCGTCCGCTGTGGCAGCGTGACGCTTCCAGCTATGCCGGTGTGGCGCAAGGTTTTGGCAGCGTCTATGTCAGCCTGTCGTCGGGCACCGTGGAAGGCGTGGACGAGCGTTCGACTACGGCCCTGTGGAGCAACGACTCCTTGGCCCGTCGTCAACTGTCGGCCCCGGAAGTCTTCTCCAGCTACGTAGCGGTGGGCGACCTGGAAGGTTACCTGCACCTGCTGAGTCAGGTGGACGGTCGTTTCGTCGGCCGTACCCGCATCGATAGCGACGGCCTGCGCGCTCGTCCGCTGGTGGTGGGCGACATGATTTATGTGTATGGCAACAGCGGCAAACTGGAAGCCCTGACCATCAAGTAATGGTTTGACTATGCTTGGGGTTGATTCCCCAAGCGGCCTTGTCTCGACAAGGTTCGCAGCACTTCAAGGTGCTGCCCCGAGCACCAGCCGCTGCCTCGCAGCGGCTTTTGTATTTTCGCAATTAACGTAGTGGAGAGCCGCATGGTTCCCGTAATCGCCCTGGTGGGCCGACCTAACGTCGGCAAGTCCACCTTGTTCAACCGCCTGACTCGGACTCGCGACGCCATTGTTGGCGACCTGTCCGGTCTGACCCGTGATCGCCAATACGGTGAGGCCAAGTGGCAAGGGCGTACCTATATTCTGATCGACACCGGTGGTATTTCCGGTGACGAACATGGCATGGATGAAAAGATGGCCGAGCAGTCGCTGCTGGCCATCGAAGAAGCTGATGTGGTGTTGTTCCTGGTGGACGCCAAGGCCGGGTTTACCGCGGCCGACCAGATGATTGGCGAACACCTGCGCAAACGTAACAAGACCTCCTATGTGATCGCCAACAAGGTCGATAACATCGACCCGGACATGGCCCGCGCCGAGTTCGCGCCACTGGGTATGGGCGACGCGATTCCAATCGCTGGTGCTCATGGCCGCGGCATCACCCAGATGCTGGAAATCGCCCTGAGCGAGTTCCCCAAGGATGACGCCGACGAGCCGGAAGAAGGCGAGGAAGAGATCGTCGCCGAAGGCGAGGAAGCCAAGCGCATTCCTGGTCCGAGCGAGAAAGACGGGATCAAGATCGCCATCATCGGCCGCCCCAACGTGGGTAAATCCACGCTGGTCAACCGCATGCTCGGTGAAGACCGGGTCATCGTCTACGACCAGCCCGGCACCACCCGCGACAGTATCTACATCCCGTTCGAGCGTAACGACGAGAAGTACACGCTGATCGACACCGCCGGTGTGCGCAAGCGCGGCAAGATCCACGAGGAAGTTGAAAAGTTCTCGGTGGTCAAAACCCTGCAAGCGATCAAAGACGCCAACGTGGTGATCTTTGTCATGGACGCCCGGGAAGGGGTGGTGGACCACGACTTGAACCTGCTGGGCTTCGCCCTGGAAGCCGGTCGGGCCCTGGTGATCGCCCTGAACAAGTGGGACGGCATGCAGCCAAGCGAGCGCGACTATGTGAAGACCGAGCTGCAGCGCCGGTTGTTCTTCGTCGACTTCGCCGATATCCACTTCATCTCGGCCTTGCACGGAACCGGCGTGGGCAACCTCTACCAGTCGGTGCAGAACTCCTTCAAGTCGGCGGTGACCCGCTGGCCGACCAGCCGCCTGACGCAGATTCTCGAAGACGCCGTTGGCGAGCACGCGCCGCCCATGGTCAACAACCGTCGGATCAAGCTGCGCTACGCCCACTTGGGTGGTGCCAACCCGCCGCTGATCGTGATCCACGGCAACCAGGTGGAGAAGGTGCCCAAGTCCTACGTGCGTTATCTGGAAAACACCTACCGTCGTGTACTGAAGTTGGTGGGCACGCCAATTCGCATCGAGTTCAAGGGTGGCGAGAACCCGTACGAGGGCAACAAGAACACGCTGACCGACCGCCAGGTCAACAAGAAGCGTCGCTTGATGTCGCACCACAAGAAGGCCGACAAGAAGCGCCGCGACAAGCGCTGAGCGACCGGGATTTGTGTGGGTAAGAGGGCGCTTTATGCGCCCTTTTTCATGCCCGGTGTTTGGGCTATTCTCGGGACCTCCCGCGCCGTCGTAGAGCCGGGTGTTCAGCAGGGAATCCTCATGATCACCAGTAAGCTGCCGAATGTCGGCACCACCATCTTCACGCAGATGTCCCAGCTCGCGGTTGAAACCGGAGCGCTCAATCTGTCCCAGGGCTTCCCTGATTTCGAGGGTCCCCAAGCCTTGCGTGACGCTGTTGGACGGCATATCGCCAATGGCCACAACCAATACGCCCCCATGACCGGATTGCCGGCCTTGCGCCAACAGGTGGCGGCGAAAATCGCTCGCAGCTATGGCGTCGAGGTCAATGCCGACAGCGAAGTGACCATCACCCCGGGCGCCACCCAGGCCATTTTCTGTGCCATCCAGGCGGTGATTCAGCGCGGTGACGAGGTCATCGTTTTCGATCCCTGTTACGACAGTTATGAGCCGGCAGTGGAACTGGCCGGCGGCCGTTGTGTGCATGTGCAACTGGGCCTTGATGACTTTGCCATCGACTGGCAGAAACTTGGCGAAGCCCTGAGTCCGCGTACACGGATGATCATTCTCAACACGCCGCACAACCCCAGTGGAGCCTTGATCAGCCGTGCCGAACTGGATCAACTGGCAGCGCTGATCCGTGATCGCGACATCTACCTGGTCAGCGATGAGGTTTATGAGCATCTGGTGTTTGACGGTGTCCCCCATGTCAGCGTTTTGGCCCACGAGGAGCTGTATCCGCGGGCTTTCGTCGTCAGCTCCTTCGGCAAGACCTATCACGTGACCGGCTGGAAGACCGGTTATGTCGTAGCGCCACCGGCCTTGAGTGCCGAGCTGCGCAAGGTGCATCAATATGTCAGCTTCTGCGGCGTGACCCCTTTGCAGTACGCTCTGGCGGACTTCATGGCCGAATGCCCGGAACATGTCGAGCAGCTACCGGCCTTCTACCAGGCCAAGCGTGATCTGTTCTGCGACTTGCTGAGCCCTTCGCGCTTCAGCTTTAACCGGGTGGCCGGCACCTACTTTCAACTGGTGGACTATTCGCAGATTCGTCCAGACTTGAATGACGTCGACATGGCAACCTGGATGACCCGCGAACACGGCGTGGCAGCCATTCCGGTGTCGGTGTTCTATCAGCAGCCGCCCCAGGGGCAGCGTCTGGTACGTCTGTGTTTTGCCAAGCGCGAGGAGACGCTGCGTCAGGCAGCGGAGAAACTATGCGTGATCTGAGTGCGTTACCCGATCTGAATCTGGCATTGATCCAGACCACCCTGGCCTGGCATGACCGCCAGGCCAATTTCGAGCATTTCGAGCAGTTGCTGGAGCAGGCCCGCGGTGCGGACCTGATCATCCTCCCGGAAATGTTCACCACCGGTTTCTCCATGGAGTCCAGCACCCTGGCTGAGGCGGAGAACGGCCCCACCAGCAAATGGCTGCGCTGCCAGGCGAAGAAGCTCGATGCGGTGATCACTGGCAGTGTGATCATCCAGGCGGCAGACGGCAGCCATCGCAACCGCCTGTTGTGGGCGCGTCCCGACGGTGAAGTCTGGCATTACGACAAGCGCCACCTGTTCCGCATGGCCGGCGAGCACAATCACTTCACCCCAGGTGAGCGCCAGGTACAGTTCGAACTCAAGGGGTGGCGGATTCGTCCGCTGATCTGCTACGACCTGCGTTTTCCGGTGTGGAGCCGCGATGCCCAGGACACTGATCTGCTGCTGTACACCGCCAACTGGCCCGGGGCTCGGCGGCTGCACTGGAACCGCTTGTTGCCGGCCCGAGCCATTGAAAACCTGTGTTATGTCGCTGCGGTGAACCGGGTAGGTACCGACGGCAAGGGCTTTGCGTATACCGGTGACAGCCAGGTGTTGGACTACCAGGGCGAGACCCTGCTCAGTGCCGGTGAGGCGGATGGGGTGTTCCAGGTACGTTTGAGCGCCGGCGAGTTGGCGGCCTATCGAGCACGCTTTCCCGCGAATCTCGACGCCGATACCTTCATGTTCACCTAGAAGGATTGGGCGCGGCAGCACACTTTTTTACAGGTTGCCGATATCAAGCTTCAGGGATGAAAGCCGATAGGACGGACATTCAGGAGGAATCACTCATGACTACCATCAATGCCAATGTCGTCAATCCTTACCCGCTGTCCGCGCCGAAAGCCAAGATGGGGGAAGCCGAAGACACCAGCACCAGCCCGCTGGCGCCAGTGGCTGAAAACAAGGACGCCGAAGACCAGGAGCTGCGAGTCAACTCTGCGGATGCCAGTATCGATGCGGTGAAAGGCGGAGGCGATCCGGTCAAGCAGTTGCAGAAGCAGATCGAACAGACCCAGAAGATACTGGCACAGCAACAGGCGCAATTGGCCAGTGTCGAGAAGGGGCAGGCCAGCGATGAGCAGAAAGTCCAGCAAGTGATGGAGATCCAGACCCAGATCGCCGTAACCAACAGCACCTTGCAAGTGTTGCAGGCAGCCTTGTTGCAGGCCATGTTCAGCGTCGATGTGCATGCCTGAGTTAGCTCAAGGCCAGATACAAAAAGGCCCCGAGGAGCAGAACTCCCCGGGGCCTTTTTTATCAGGGCTGCTTAAGCGGCCTTGGCTTCCTGCTCGCTCAGGGAGCGGTTCAGGGCACTGAACAGCGCCTTGAAGCTGGCAGTGGTGATGTTTTCGTCGATACCAACACCGTGGACCGCACGTTCACCGTTGACCCGCAGTTCGATGTAGGCCGCCGCCTTGGCGTTGGTGCCCGCACCAATGGCGTGTTCGTTGTAGTCCATGATCTCTACAGGAATCGGCAGACCGGCCACCAGGGCTTCCAGGGCGCCATTGCCCTTGCCGCGCCAGCTCAGGTTGGTTTCGCCCTGGCCCTTGCTCGACACTTCCACTTCCACGGCGCTGTGGCCGTTTTCTTCCTGCAGGCGATGGCTGACCAGCGCGTACGGAGTGTTGGCCTGCAAGTATTCGCTGTGCAAAAGCGCGTGGATTTGCTGGGCGGTCATCTCCAGACCCAGGCGGTCGGTTTCACGTTGTACCACCTGGCTGAACTCGATCTGCATGCGGCGCGGCAAGCTGATGCCGTATTCCTGTTCCAACAGGTAGGCGATACCGCCTTTGCCCGACTGACTGTTGACGCGGATGACCGCCTCGTAGCTGCGACCGATGTCGGCCGGGTCGATCGGCAAGTACGGTACTTCCCACAAGCCGTCGGCTTTCTGCTGGGCGAAGCCCTTGCGGATCGCGTCCTGGTGGGAGCCGGAGAAGGCGGTGTGGACCAGGTCACCGACATATGGGTGACGTGGGTGCACGGCAATCTGGTTGCACTCTTCCACCACTTTGCGTACGCCGTCGATATCGGAAAAGTCCAGCTCCGGATCGACGCCCTGGGTATAGAGGTTCAAGGCCACGGTGACCAGGTCGACGTTGCCGGTACGTTCGCCGTTGCCGAACAGGCAGCCTTCGACACGGTCGGCGCCCGCCATCAGGCCCAACTCGGTGGCGGCTACGCCAGTGCCACGGTCGTTGTGGGTGTGCAGGCTGATGAGCACGCTGTCACGACGGTTGATGTGGCGGCAGAACCACTCGATCTGGTCGGCATAGATATTGGGTGTCGCCACTTCAACGGTGGCCGGCAGGTTGAGGATCACCTTGTTGGTCGGCGTCGCGTTCCAGACTTCCACCACGGCGTCGCAGACTTCCTTGGCGAACTCCAGTTCGGTGGCGCTGAAGGTTTCTGGGGAGTATTCGAACTGCCATTGGGTTTCCGGCTGCTGGGCGGCGTATTTGACGAACAGCTTGGCCGCGTTCACCGCGATTTCTTTCACACCGGCCTTGTCCTGGTTGAAGACAATGCGGCGGAACGAAGGGCTGGTGGCGTTGTACAGGTGGACGATGGCTTTCTTGGCACCACGCAAGGATTCGAAGGTGCGGGCGATCAGGTCTTCACGGGCCTGGGTCAGCACCTGGATGGTGGTGTCGTCCGGGATGTGGCCGCCTTCGATCAGGGTGCGCACGAAGTCGAAGTCGGTTTGCGAGGCGGCAGGGAACGAAGCCTCGATCTCTTTTACGCCAACGGCCACCAGGGTCTTCCAGAAACGCAGCTTCTTGACCGCATCCATCGGCTCGATCAGCGACTGGTTGCCATCACGCAAGTCCGAGCTGCACCAGATCGGCGCGCGGGTGATGGTTTTCGACGGCCAGGTGCGGTCCGGCAAGTTGATGGTCGGGAACGCGCGGTACTTGGAGGAGGGGTCTTTGAGCATGGTCATGGAGAGATCCTTATGGTCCGGGCCGAAAAGAGGCGGCCTGCCGGTGAGTCAAGAGTGCAGTGTTGACGCAGGGGGATGAGGCACCGCGATTCAGCCTGGCAGTCGTGCGCTGACGAGGCAGAGGCTCCGGTGTTGACGACGCTGAATGAGGGTGTGAGAGGTTTTCATGTGCTCAACCCTAACCACTGAGGTGAGAGATGGCAAGCAGTCGAAAAAAATTGAGAGGAATACTCGAAATCGAATCTATATCGAGATTTTATGCTGCCTATTCTTTGAAAGAATACTAACGATTGCGCAGTCGTGATGGGCTGCGCAATTCTCAGGGGAGGCCGGCTTGCCGGCGACGAGGGCTCGGGATCAGGGCTGAAACGCCCCGATAAAGATTGCCGGATCGACCCGGGCATCGTTCAGGCTGATATTCCAGTGCATGTGTGGGCCGGTAGCGCGTCCGGTCGCCCCCACCTTGCCGACGACTGCCCCGCGAGCCAGGGACTGACCCACCTTCACGTCAATCTTCGACATGTGGCAGAACATGCTGATAAAGCCCTGGCCGTGGTCGACGAACACCGTGTTGCCATTGAAAAAGTAGTTGCCGGTCAGGATCACCTTGCCGGCTGCCGGAGTCTTGATCGGTGTGCCTGCCGGCACTGCGAAGTCCAGGCCGGCGTGGGGATTGCGCTCCTCGCCGTTGAAGAACCGGCGCACTCCGAACCTGCTCGACAGCGGCCCGTTCACTGGCTTGTCCAGCAGTAGATTGCTCGGGGTGTTGGGGCTGAAACTGCGATAGGCACGGAGTTGCTCTGCCAGTTCTCCATCGATGCGTTTCAGGTCTGCCGGGTTTGGATTGACCTGGCGCTGGTTCTTCAGGGTGATGTGCTGCTCGGGGTATTTTTTACTGCCCACCACGAAGTTCAGGCTGCGGTTGCCGGCGCTGATCTGCTGGGTGCCTGGCTTGACCGTCAACGGGATACCGACAATGGCCAGCCAGTTGTTCTGCTCCTTCACCACCAGCACGGGTTTACCCTGGTAGCTGACCTTGGGCGCCTGGGCTGCGCTGCCCAGGTCCACCACCGCCACGCCACCAGGCACGGGTTTGTTCAACAGGCGAGTGATGTAGCTGTCGGCGTTGGCGTTGAAGGCCAGGCACAGCAACAGCAGGGAAGTGAGAAAGCGCGGCATGGATCAGTCCAGTAGAGAAAGAGTGACAGGCGTCAGGTGGTTGTCTTCGACTCGCACCTGCAGTTCACCTTCGCCCAGGCGGGCGGTAAGGCGCTGGCCATTGCGGGTCTGTGCGGCAGTGCGGATGGCGTGGCCGCGGTCGTCCAGAAGAATGCTATAGCCGCGTCCCAGGGTGGCCAGGGGGCTGACCACATGCAGGGTTTGCATCTGACTGTGCAACTGCAGGCGTCGTGCTTTCAGGCCTTCGCGCATGGCTCGGGGCAGGCGTTCGGCGAGGCTGTCCAGGCGCTGGCGCAATAGGGCCAGTTGTCGTCCCGGATGCTGGGCGCCGAGGCGGGTTTCCAGGCGGATCAGGCGCTCGCGACGGGTATTGAGGTTGCGCTCGAAGGCCCTGCGCATGCGCATATCCAGGTCATCCAGGCGTTGTGCCTGCTGGCGCAGGCGTTCGCCGGGATGGCGCAGGCGGCGGGCCAGACCGTCGAGGCGCAAGCGGTCGCGCATCAGCCGGTCGCGGATGCGCATCACCAGGCGGCGATGCAGGCTGTCGACCCGGTGTTGCAGATCGCTGGCGTCGGGTGCCAGCAGTTCAGCGGCGGCGGAAGGGGTGGGGGCCCGTACGTCAGCGACGAAATCGCTGATGGATACGTCGGTTTCATGGCCGACGGCGCTGACGATCGGCGTCACGCAGGCATCCACCGCCCGAGCTACCGCCTCTTCGTTGAAGCACCAGAGGTCTTCCAGAGAGCCGCCGCCCCGAGCCAGGATCAAGGCATCGAAGCCTCGGGCATCGGCCAGTTGCAGGGCCCGGACGATCTGCGCCGTGGCCTCGCGACCTTGCACGGCAGTGGGGATCAGCGTCAGTGCCACCTGGGGCGCACGGCGGCGGAACACGCTGATGATGTCGCGGATCACCGCGCCAGTGGGGGAGCTGATAATGCCGATGCGTTGCGGATGGGCCGGTAACGGCACTTTGCGTTCGGCACTGAACAGCCCCTCGGCGCTGAGCTTTTCCTTGAGTGCATCGAAAGCCAGGCGCAGGGCACCATCACCGGCGGGCTCCACGGTGTCGAGAATCAGTTGGTAGTCGCCGCGCCCCTCGAACAGCGAAACCTTGCCCCGGACCTTGACCGCCAGGCCGTCCTTCAGCGCCTGGCGGACCCGCGCGGCGTTCTGCCGGAACAGCGCGCAACGCACCTGGGCGCCGCTGTCCTTGAGGGTGAAGTAGACATGGCCGGAAGCCGGGCGAGCGAGGTTGGAGATCTCGCCTTCGACCCAGATGTTGCTGAACACGTCCTCGAGCAGCACCCGGGCGCGGCCGTTGAGCTGGGTGACAGTGAGGACCTCGCGGTCCAGGCCGAGTCGTGCAAAGGGATCTTTAATCATGGGGCGCAGTTTAAGGGGCTGTCAGTCCATGGAACAACGCAATTCGATTGCCAATGATTGCGCAGCTGTTCGACAAACTGCGCCACCAGCGGTGTGGTGTCTTGCCGATAGGCGAGGGCGACGGTGCTCTGGCAATCGCTATCGGCCAGAGGCAGGAAACGCACGTTGGCCGGGGCGATGTCCTGCATCGATTCGGGCAGCAGGGCAACGCCGAAACCGGCCTGGATCAACTGCAGTTGAGTGGTCTTGCGTGACATCACTCGCGCCGCTTTGGGAAAGAATCCCTGGCGCATGCACAGCTGCGCCGACAGATAGCTCAAACCCCCACGCTGGGGATGGGGGATGGAGATAAAGGCTTCGTTACGCAGTTGTGCAAGCTCCACGCCGTGGGCCGGTGGATCAAGGGCCAGGGGATGCTGCGGTGGCAATGCCAGCAGCAGGGGTTCGCTGAACAAGGGCACGATTTGCACTCCCTCGCATTGGCGCAGTACCGGCAGGCGCAGCAGGCCAGCATCCAGCCGGCCTTCGGCGAGTTCTTGCAACTGCGCCTCGGACGACAGCTTGACGATGTCCATCGAAGCGCCGGGGCACGCCTGTAGATACTCGCTGATGCCTCCAAGCAGACGGCCGCTCATGGGCACGGTGCTTGAGTGACTGAGGCGCAGAGTACCCAGTTGCCCCTGGCCGACCTGGGTGGCCAGCTCGGCGGCCTTGTGCAGTTCGCTCAGCAGGTTGCGTGCCTTGGGCAGGAAGGCTTCACCGGCGGCGGTCAGCCGAGGCTGGCGGGCAGTGCGTTGGAACAGTGGGGTTTGCAGCTGGCTTTCCAGTTCCTTGATCTGCCGGCTAAGGGCTGATTGGGCGACAAACAGGCGTTCTGCCGCAGCGCTGAAGCTGCCGCATTCGGCGATTTCCACGAAATAGCGCAGTTGACGGGTTGAAATCACAAGGCATGCCTTTTTGCGATGGGTTGAAGGCTTTGATGATATTAGTCGCAAGGCTCGCCGCTGGCTAAAGTCATTGCTGATCCGCTTGGGGAAGTCGCAGTGATGAGCGTGGTAATCGAAGGTTTGAACCAGTGGTCTTTCGGCCCGGGTGGTTGGTTGGCGATCGGCCTGGGCATCGCGCTGGCGTACATCGTGTTTGGCATCGCCGGTTTCGGCACGGCGCTGGTGGCGGGACCGGTCCTGATCCTGTTCATGCCGTTGTCGAAAATCGTGCCGCTGTTGGTGCTGCTCGACTTTGTCGCAGCCTTCGGCAACCTGCTGCCATCGCGCAAGGACGTGGTCAAGCCGGAGCTGTTGCGCCTGCTGCCCTGCATGGCGCTGGGCTGCACCTTGGGGGTGATCTTTCTGCTCAACCTCAAGTCCGATCTGCTGCTTCTATTAATGGGGCTGTTTATCAGTGCCTATGCCATCTACAGCTTGTGGGTGAGGGTACGCCCGGCTCAGTTGGCGGCCGGCTGGTCGGTGCCGATGGGAATAGTGGGAGGAATGTTTGGCGCCTTGTTCGGTAGTGGCGGCTTTTTATATGCCATTTACCTGAACAGTCGTTTGCCCAAGGACCCGGCACGGGCCACTCAAAGTGCGTTGATCAGTTGCAGTACCGTGGTGCGCTTGAGTCTGTTTGCCTTGGCCGGGGTCTATGCCGAGTTGCCGCTGTTGCTGTTGGCGGTGTGCTTGTTGCCGGCGATGGCGTTGGGTCTATGGGGGGGACGGCGCTTGACCATGAGGTTGTCCCGGGAGGCCTTTGTGCGCCTGGTGACCTGGCTGGTGCTGGCCAGTGGTGTTGCCTTGATCGGGCGCTTTCTGAGCACTTGACCTGCGGGGTTCAGGGATTAAGCTGCGGGCCTTTAAATTCGTTCGCCGGCACGCCGGCTCCTACAATTGATGCCAGGAGCCGGTTTGCCGGCGAACGCGTTCGTACTGTCCCGCACGTTTCAGGCTTATCCATGAACTCGCAAAGCATCCTCGTCCCGAAAATATCCACCCTGCCGGTGCACGAGCCCCGGGCTCGGGCCATTGTGCGCTGGCTGGTGCGCAAGAACATCGTCGAGGAAACCCTGAGCACGTGCGGGCGCACCGGCAATCGTATGGGCCATGCGATTGCGCCGGGGGCACGGGAGGTGGTGCTGCGGCCGCAGGCGCTGCCTTTCGGCGAGCCGATCAATGGTCTGGAGATCATCACCAAACGCTGCATCTATACCCCGGCCAAGGGCTTTCTCGAAGAAGCCGGCTGTGCCGAATGCCGCCAGGAAGTGGGTGAAGCGCTGTTCGAGAGCCTGGAAGACTGGATGCCGGGGCGCACCGATAACTTCACCTGTCCCGAGTGCGGTCATGAAGATGACATCAACGGCTTTCTGTTTCTTCAGGAATGCGGCTTTTCCAACTTGGGCTTTATCTTCAACAACTGGGCCGAAGCGGGTTTCAAACAGAGTTTTATCGACGAGTTTGCCGACTGGCTGGATCAACCGATAAGTTGGGTCAAGGTCGAGTTGTAGCGCGCTGATATCTCCATCTATCACTCCAGTGATATTAGACAGAGTTTTACATTGAGCCCGGGTAGGTGTCTGAGTATAATGGCGCGCTTCCATTTTCCCGCCCGGGAGCCCCCGCGATGCTGCGTATCAGCCAAGAAGCCCTCACCTTCGACGACATCCTCTTAGTGCCCGGTTATTCCGAAGTACTGCCTAATGAAGTCAGTCTAAAGACCCGTTTGACCCGTGGCATCGAGCTGAATATTCCACTGGTTTCCGCCGCCATGGACACCGTCACTGAAGCCCGTCTGGCAATCGCCATGGCTCAGGAAGGCGGCATCGGCATCATCCACAAGAACATGACCATCGAGCAGCAAGCTGCCGAAGTGCGCAAGGTCAAGCGTTTCGAAGCCGGTGTGGTCAAAGACCCCATCACCATCGAAGCCGACGCCACCGTGCGTGACCTGCTCGAACTGACCAACATGCACAACATCTCCGGTGTGCCCGTGCTGCACAACGGCGATCTGGTGGGCATCGTGACTTCCCGCGACGTGCGTTTCGAAAGCCGTCTGGAAGCCAGTGTCCGCGAAGTGATGACGCCTAAAGAGCGCCTGGTCACTGTCAAGGAAGGCGCCGACAAGACCGCCGTCCGTGAGCTGCTGCACAAGCACCGTATCGAACGCGTGCTGATCGTCGATGACGCCTTTGCCCTCAAGGGCATGATGACCGTCAACGACATCGAAAAAGCCAAGGCCTACCCGCTGGCCAGCAAGGACGATCAAGGTCGTCTGCGTGTCGGCGCTGCGGTCGGTACCGGCAAAGACACGGGCGATCGCGTTGCTGCGCTGGTCAATGCCGGTGTCGACGTGGTGGTGGTCGACACCGCCCACGGTCACTCCAAGGGCGTGATCGACCGCGTTCGCTGGGTCAAAGAGAACTTCCCGCAAGTGCAGGTGATCGGCGGCAACATCGCCACTGGCGCTGCAGCCAAGGCCCTGGCCGAAGCCGGCGCCGACGCGGTCAAGGTCGGTATCGGCCCTGGCTCGATCTGCACCACCCGCATCGTTGCCGGTGTCGGCGTGCCGCAAATCAGCGCGATCGCCAATGTTGCAGCGGCACTGGTCGGCACGGGCGTTCCGCTGATCGCCGACGGCGGTATCCGTTTCTCCGGTGACCTGTCCAAGGCCATCGTGGCCGGTGCCTCCTGCGTGATGATGGGCTCGATGTTCGCCGGTACCGAAGAGGCGCCGGGCGAGATCGAACTGTTCCAGGGTCGTTCCTACAAGGCTTACCGTGGCATGGGTTCCCTGGGCGCCATGTCCCAGGCCCAGGGCTCTTCCGACCGCTACTTCCAGGACTCCTCCGCGGGTGCCGAGAAGCTGGTGCCGGAAGGGATCGAAGGTCGCGTGCCGTACAAGGGCTCCCTGACTGCGATCATCCATCAGCTGATGGGCGGCCTGCGTTCTTCCATGGGCTACACCGGTAGCGCCAACATCGAAGAAATGCGCACCAAGCCGGAGTTTGTCCGCATCACCGGCGCCGGCATGGCTGAATCCCACGTCCACGACGTGCAGATCACCAAGGAAGCGCCAAACTATCGCGTAGGTTGATAGTGATCGCCTCCAGGCCCAGGCCCGGAGGCGATTGACGAATTTAGTAACCGGGGCTGTGTTTTTCAGCCCCGTGTCGTTTCTGAAATTAGACGAGACTGACCATGGCCCTCGACATTCACGCCCACCGCATTCTGATCCTCGACTTCGGTTCCCAGTACACCCAACTGATCGCCCGCCGCGTGCGCGAGATCGGGGTCTACTGCGAACTGCATCCGTTCGACATGGACGACGAAGCGATCCGCGAATTCGCTCCCAAAGGCGTCATCCTCGCCGGCGGTCCCGAGTCCGTGCACGAAGCCAACAGCCCTCGCTGCCCACAAGCGGTGTTCGACCTGGGCGTTCCGGTCTTCGGCATCTGCTACGGCATGCAGACCATGGCCGAGCAAATGGGCGGCAAGGTCGAAGGTTCCGAGCTGCGCGAATTCGGTTATGCCCGGGTTGATGTGGTGGGCAAGAGCCGCCTGCTGGACGGCATCGAAGACCACGTCGACGCCGACGGCCTGTTCGGTCTCGACGTGTGGATGAGCCACGGTGACAAGGTCACCAAGATGCCAAAGGATTTCCACATCCTGGCCAGCACCCCGAGCTGCCCGATTGCCGGCATGTTCAACGATGACCTGCGCTACTACGGCGTGCAGTTCCACCCGGAAGTGACCCACACCAAGCAGGGCGGCCGCATCCTGTCGCGCTTCATCCTCGACATCTGCGGCTGTGAAGCGCTGTGGACCCCGTCGAAGATCGCCGAAGACGCCATTGCCCAGATCCGTGCCCAGGTTGGCACCGACAACGTCCTGCTGGGCCTGTCCGGCGGTGTCGACTCCTCGGTGGTGGCGGCCCTGCTGCACAAGGCCATCGGCGACCAGCTGACCTGCGTTTTCGTCGACAACGGCCTGCTGCGCCTGCACGAAGGCGAGCAAGTGATGGCCATGTTCGCCGAGAACATGGGCGTCAAGGTGATCCGCGCCAACGCCGAGGAGCAGTTCCTCAACAACCTGGCCGGCGAGTCGGACCCTGAGAAGAAGCGCAAGATCATCGGCCGTACCTTCATCGACGTGTTCGATGCCGAATCCTGCAAGCTGGAAAACATCAAGTACCTGGCCCAGGGCACCATCTACCCGGACGTGATCGAGTCGGCTGGCGCGAAAAGCGGCAAGGCCCACGTGATCAAGTCGCACCACAACGTGGGCGGCCTGCCAGAAGAAATGAACCTCAAGCTGGTTGAACCGCTGCGCGAGCTGTTCAAGGACGAAGTCCGCCGTCTGGGCCTGGAGCTGGGCCTGCCGTACGACATGGTCTACCGTCACCCGTTCCCGGGCCCGGGCCTGGGGGTGCGCATCCTGGGTGAAGTGAAGAAGGAATACGCCGACCTGCTGCGTCGCGCCGACCACATCTTCATCGAAGAACTGCGCAAGGCCGACTGGTACCACAAGGTCAGCCAGGCATTCGTCGTGTTCCAGCCAGTGAAATCCGTCGGTGTGGTCGGCGATGGCCGCCGTTACGCCTGGGTCGTGGCCCTGCGCGCGGTGGAAACCATCGACTTCATGACCGCCCGTTGGGCACACCTGCCTTACGAGCTGCTGGAAACCGTCAGCGGCCGGATCATCAACGAAATCGAAGGCATCTCCCGCGTCACTTACGACGTGTCGAGCAAGCCGCCGGCAACGATCGAGTGGGAATGATTGGGGCCGAGTGATCGGCGCTTGATCCACTGGCTTTAACCAATGGCGATCGGGACCTTCGGGGATCGATCGCCATTGTCGTTTCTGCGGAGATTGAATCCGTTACACATCGGCATTTGTGTTGCAGAACCTTTAGAAACGCTGCTTTTTCACCTTCCGGCAATATCACGTAAGACATGTTCGGCGCTCTGCCCCGGGCTTCTCTCTACCCTTGGGTCTCCCCCCGCTGTTTTTGCTGCGGCTTGTTCGTGGCGCGGGTTTGATCGGATTGCACAAGGTTGTCAGTTGACAACCCTGCATGACTGGCGATACTGGAGGCTATGGATGGCTCGTGCAACTCATCCCAAGAAGGACATTGAAATGGCTCTGCGCTACGCCGAATGGCAGAGCTGGCGAATCGAGGTCGGTGCTGGCCATGCGTGGGGGCGGATCTACTGCCCGTATAACAACGAAGTGTGCCGCTGCGGCGAGTTCTGCATCACCAGTGTCTGGCGTACGCCGAAGAACCCGACCCAGCACGCCCGGGCAATATGCCGGGTGATCGACAACTGCACTGTGAATCAGCTGCGTGGGGCCAAGGCGCCGGCAGCCCGTCAGGAGTAAGCACCATGGAATACCTGTTCACCCTCAACTATCTGCTGCCGCTGGAGGGCTGCGATCCGCTGCAACTGGTGGAGCGCCTCGGTGCGGCGGGCTGCACCGACGCCCTGGTGGGCACCGGTCTGGCCGGGCGCCTGGCCCTGGAGTTCAGTCGCGAGGCCGAGAGTGCCGAAGCGGCGCTGCTCAGTGCCCTGGGGGATATCAAGCGCATCATCCCCGAGGCGCGGCTGGTGGAGGCCAGCCCGGACTTTGTCGGCCTCAGCGAGATCGCCGAGATCGTCGGCGTGTCCCGGCAGAACATGCGCAAGCTGATGCTCGGCCACGCCGACAGTTTTCCCCTGGCGATCCATGAGGGCAGCACCTCGCTGTGGCATCTGGCGGAGGTTCTGAGCTGGCTGGACAGCAAGGGCGGTTACCCTCTCAAGCACCCGGTGATCGAGGTGGCGCGGGTGGCACAGCAGGTGAACACCGCCAAGGAGTCGAAGCGCATCGGCCCCCTCAGCGGTGAGCTGGTGGCCCTGCTGGGCTGACGGGGTAGGGCTTAGCGCCGGGCCACGTCGGAGAAGTAGAACTTGTCCAGGGTGTGCCGTGATTCGGTGTACTCGAACTGCCGTCCGTCCTGGAGAAAGGTCTGGTTGCTGACCACGATCACATGGCTCTGGCCGTCCAGGTCGAGCAGTTGCTGATCGTCCTTGCTCCGCGGGCTGGCCTCGATGGTGCGCTGGGCATAGCTGATGTTCAGTTGCAGGGTCTGTTCGATGTAGGCGTAGATCGAATGCTCGGCGATCTGCCGGTCCAGCCCCGGAATCAGCTCGGCGACAAAATGGTTGATGTCGAGAATCACCCGCTTGCCGTCGATTCGCCGCACGCGCTTGATCCGTGTGATCAGGCTGCCTTCTTGCGCCTGCAGATGGTTGCGCAGGGCGCCTTGCAGGGGGAACTGGCTGAACTCCACCACCTCGGTGCTGACGTCATCCCCCAGGCGTGGATAGGTTTCCTGGAAGCTGACGATGCCGCCCAGTTGGAACTCGATGGGATTGGGCGAGAGCACGAAGGTGCCCTTGCCGTGGATCTTCTGCGCGAAACCGCGCTCCTGCAGCAGTTCGATGGCCTTGCGCACGGTGCCGCGACTGGCCTGGTAGCTGTCCATCAGTTCGCTTTCCGAAGGCAGGCGGGCGCCACGCTCAAGACGTTCGGTGGTGATGCTGGCAAGCAGATCGCTGTAGATCTGGTTGTATTTGCTCATGGGATGGCTCTGTGCCGGACTGTGCTCAAGGCAGGCACCTTAAGGGCTGGACGGGGCATTTGTCCATGCGCCCTGGTGATGCTTTAGCGGGTGGAAAAAGCATGGGGCAGGGCCACGCCGGAAGAAAATTTCAAACTCGTCTGTACGAGTTATTGATTTAACTCGTACAGACGAGTAATTTGCCCCTCGGCGTGCTGCCAATAACAAAAATCTCAGGTGGAAGAACAAGCATGAGCCACGACTATTCAACGATCGCCAGCGAGTTGCTGCACAGCCTCGGTGGCGCCGACAACCTCGAACAGGCAGCCCACTGCGTGACCCGCCTGCGCCTGGCCCTCAAGGACCCGAGCCTGGTCGACAGCGCCACCCTCAACCAGATCGATCTGGTCAAGGGCTCGTTCTTCACCGGTGGCCTGTTCCAGGTGGTGATCGGCCCTGGCGAGGTAGAGAAGGTCTACGCGGCCCTGCGTGAGCAGACGGGGCTCGCGGTTTCCACCATTGCCGACGTGAAGCAGAAGGGCGCGGAAAAGACCAACGCCATGCAGCGTCTGGTGCGGGTGTTCTCCGATGTGTTCATGCCCATCCTGCCGGCCCTGATCATCGCCGGCCTGCTGATGGGGGTGAACAATCTGCTGGGCGCCAAGGGCATGTTCATCGAGGGCAAGACCCTGCTTGAGGCGTACCCGGGGCTGGATGGGCTCTGGAGCCTGATCAACCTGATGGCCAACACCTCCTTCGTATTCCTCCCGGCCCTGGTGGGCTGGTCGGCGGCCAAGCGCTTTGGCGGCAGCGAGATCCTCGGCATTGTCCTGGGGCTGATGCTGGTCCACCCGGACCTGCTCAATGCCTGGAACTATGGCAAGGCCGTGGCCGGGTTGGACGGCCAGAGCCTGCCGTACTTCGACATCTTCGGTCTGTTCCAGATCGAGAAGGTGGGCTACCAGGGGCAGATCCTGCCGATCCTGCTGGCGGCCTATGTGATGAGCGTGATCGAAAAATGGCTGCGCGCCCGGGTGCCCAACGCCATCACCCTGCTGGTGGTACCCATCACCACCATCGTGGTCACCGGCGTACTGGCCCTGGCGATCATCGGGCCGGTGACCCGGCACCTGGGAATCCTCATCACCGAAGGCGTGGTCACCCTGTTCGAGCTGGCGCCCATGCTCGGCGGCGCCATCTTCGGTCTGCTCTACGCACCGCTGGTGATCACTGGCATGCACCACATGTTCCTGGCCGTCGACCTGCAACTGATCGCCACCCAGGGCGGCACTTTTATCTGGCCGATGATCGTCATGTCCAACCTGGCCCAAGGCAGCGCGGCCCTGGCGGTGTTCACCATGAGCCGCAACGCTCGTGATCGCAGCATGGCCTCGACCTCGGCGATTTCCGCCTACTTCGGCATCACCGAGCCGGCGATGTTCGGCGTCAACCTGCGCTACAAGTTTCCCTTCTACGCCGCGCTGATCGGCTCGGCCCTGGGCAGCATCTTTCTCTCGCTGAACAAGGTCCAGGCCTCGGCCATCGGTGTCGGTGGGCTGCCGGGGTTCATCTCGATCATTCCCCAGTACATCCCGACGTTCGTGATTGGCATGGTCATCGCCCTGGTGGTGCCTTTTGTCCTGACCTGCGGCCTGAGCCTGAAGATCATCCGGCCCGGCTATCGCGTGGCCTGACCCGCCCTGTAGGCGCCGGCTCGCCGGCGAATGTCCTCGCACTTTCCAAAGGATTCCCCCATGCAAGACTGGCAGCGTTCGGTGATCTACCAGATCTACCCGAAAAGTTTTCACAGCCACCAAGGCCAGGCCACCGGTGACCTGCTGGGGGTGGTGGACAAGCTCGACTACCTGCACTGGCTGGGGGTCGATTGCCTGTGGCTGACCCCGTTCCTGCGCTCGCCGCAGCGGGACAACGGCTATGACATCAGCGACTACTACGCCATCGATCCCAGCTACGGCAGCATGGCCGACTGCGAGTTGCTGATCGCCGAAGCCGGCAAGCGCGGGATCAAGCTGATGCTGGATATCGTGGTCAACCACACCTCCATCGAGCACGCCTGGTTCCAGCAGGCCCGCAGCAGCCTGGACAACCCCTACCGGGATTTCTACATCTGGCGCGATGAGCCCAATAACTGGGAATCCAAGTTCGGCGGCTCCGCCTGGGAATACGAGGCCCAGACCGGGCAGTACTACCTGCACCTGTTCGATCACACCCAGGCCGACCTCAACTGGGACAACCCCCAGGTGCGCGCTGAAGTGTTCAAGATGATGCGCTTCTGGCGCGACAAGGGCGTCGGCGGCTTCCGCCTCGACGTGATCAACCTGATCTCCAAGCCGGCGGATTTCCCCGAGGATCAGAGCGACGGCCGCCGCTTCTATACCGACGGTCCCAACGTGCACCAGTACCTGCAGGAAATGCATCGGGAAGTGTTCGCCGGGCACGATCTGGTGAATGTCGGCGAGATGTCCTCCACCTGCCTGGAGCACTGCATTCGCTATTCCCATCCGGAGTCGAAGGAGCTGTCGATGACCTTCAACTTCCATCACCTGAAGGTGGACTACCCCAACCAGCAGAAGTGGCTGCGGGCCGATTTCGACTTCCTCGAACTCAAGCGCATCCTCTCCGACTGGCAAACCGGCATGCAGGCCGGTGGCGGCTGGAATGCGCTGTTCTGGTGTAACCACGACCAGCCGCGGGTGGTCTCGCGCTTTGGCGATGACGGCGAACACCGGGTGGTGTCGGCGAAGATGCTGGCCACCGCGCTGCACCTGCTCCAGGGCACGCCTTTCGTCTATCAGGGCGAAGAGCTGGGCATGACCAATCCGCATTTCGAGCGCATCGAGCAGTACCGCGATGTCGAGACCCTGAACATCCACCGCCTCAAGCGCGAGGCCGGTGAAGACCCGCAGGCCATCATGGCGGCGATCCAGCAGAAATCCCGGGACAACGGACGCACGCCGATGCAGTGGCATGCCGGGGCCAACGCCGGTTTCAGCAGCGCCGAGCCCTGGATCGGGATACCGGCCAACGCCAGCCAGATCAATGTCGAGGCGCAACTCGACGACCAGGATTCGGTGCTGCATCACTACCGTCGGCTGATCGCCTTGCGCCGCCAGGAAGCGCTGATCCAGCACGGCCTCTATCGCCAGCTGCTGCCGGAGCATCGGCAAGTCTGGGCCTATGTGCGCGAGGGCGAGGGCGAGCGCCTGCTGGTGGTGAACAACTTCTACGGCGCGCCGTGCCAGGTCGAGTTGCCGGAAGCGGTAATCGGCGCGGGCATGCAACAGCGCCTGCTGATCAGCAACTACCCGGACCACGAGCCCCGCAGCCGGCACGTGCACCTGCGGCCCTACGAATCCTTCGTTCTGCACCTGACCCTGTAGCAGCCGGCTGGCCGGCGAACCGGGCCAGGGGATCTTTCTGGCCCAGCGCATCCGCCGGCCAACCGGCGCCGACGAATTCGAACAACACAATAAAAATAATGGGTGGCTTATGAGAGCAACAATAAATCGCGGTCTGGCGGCGTCCTGCCTGTGCCTGGCCTTGCCTTTTCCGGCCCAGGCCCTGGAGTTTGCCGGCTACCTGCGCAGTGGCCTGGGCACCTCGGTCAACAGCGGCTCGCAGTCCTGCTTCCAGTTACCCGGCGCGCAGTCCAAGTACCGCCTGGGCAACGAGTGCGAGCAGTACGCCGAGCTGGAACTGCGCCAGGACCTGTACACCCTGGACGACGGCTCGGTGCTCAGCGTCGACGGCATGGCTTCGCTCTACAACCGCTACGACCGCAACCTGAGTTTCCAGGGCGAAAACGGCTCGGCGCGCATGCCGCAGATGTACGCCCAGTGGTCGAACCTGCCCAGCCTCAATGGCGGCTCGCTGTGGGCCGGGCGCCGTTACTACAAGCGTAACGACATCCATATTTCCGACTTCTACTACTGGAACCAGAGCGCCACCGGCGGCGGGGTCGAGGACGTGCGCATCGGCGATCTGAAGTACAGCTACGCCTTTTCCCGCAAGGACAATCTCTATCAGAAGCAGGCGGTGAGCCGTCATGACTTCAACGTCGCCGGCTTCCAGACCAACCCCGGCGGCGAGCTGGAGCTGGGCCTGAGCTACCTGGAAAAGCCCGATCGCCGTGGTGCCCACAATGGCTGGGCGATCACCACCCAGCATGTGCAGAAGGACTTTTTCGGCGGAAAGAACAAACTGGCCCTGCAATACGGCGAAGGCCCCGGTACCGGCCTGGGCTACACCGGCAACACCTACCTGGATGACAGCAACAAGAGCTATCGCCTGGTGGAGTTCTTCGACTGGCAACTGACCCCGCGCTTCGGCGGCCAGGTGGAGGCGGTCTATCAGAAGGACATTCGCCCCGACGGCCAGGATCAGAACTGGATCTCCCTGGGCGTGCGTCCGGCCTATGCCATCACCGAGCAGTTCAAGCTGGTGACCGAGTTCGGCCACGATCAGGTTGAGGCGCCCGGGGGCACCCGCAAGCTCAGTAAATTTACCTTCGCGCCCACCTGGTCACCCAAGGGACCGGACTTCTGGGCCCGGCCGGAGGTGCGGCTGTACTACACCTATGCCAGCTGGAACGAGGCCGCCAAGCGCGCGGCCAATGAGCTGGCGGCCGGTTCCGCGCTGTCCGACAGCGGTGTGTTCGGCAGCGCCCGGCACGGTGCGAACGTCGGTTTGCAGGTCGAGTACTGGTGGAAATAAGCGATGCTGTCGGGGCTCGCGCTCCATCGGCACTTCAAGGAATCATTAGCAGGTGACGTCATGGCCATAACCCAACCCTTGCAATTGCTCGCGCCCCTGTCCGGGGTGCTGCTGCCCCTGGAGCAGGTCCCGGACCCGGTGTTTTCCAGCCGGGTGATCGGTGACGGGCTGTGCATCGACCCGACTTCCCAGATCCTCTGCGCGCCGCTGTCCGGGGTGGTCAGCAACCTGCAGCGCAGCGGCCACGCGCTGAGCATCACCGGCGAGCAGGGCCAGCAGGTGCTGATGCACATCGGGCTGGACACGGTGAACCTGGCGGGCAAGGGCTTCACCTGCCTGATCGAGGAAGGTCAGCAAGTCACGGCTGGCCAGCCGCTGATCGAGTTCGACGCCGACTACCTGGCCCTGCATGCCCGTAGCCTGTTGACCCTGATGCTGGTGGTCAGTGGCGAGGCGGTGACGGGGCTGGTGTCCGGCAGCCTGCTGGTGGAGCTGGGACAGCCGGTGTTGCAGATCGAGCCCACCTCCGCAGAGGAAGGTGCCAAGGCCGAGGACGCTGAAGCTGAGGCGCTGTTTTCCAAACCGCTGATCCTCGGCAACCCCCAGGGCCTGCATGCGCGCCCGGCGGCTTTGCTGGCCCAGGCCGCCAAGGGCTTTGCCGCGAATATCTGCCTGCACCGGCGCCAGGACTCGGCCAATGCCAAGTCCCTGGTGTCGATCATGGCCTTGCAGACGGTGCAGGGCGATGTCTTGCAGGTCAGTGCCGCAGGTGCGGATGCCGAGCGGGCGCTCCAGGTTCTGGTGGAGCTGTTGGCCTCGGGTTGTGGCGAGAAAGTCAGTGCTGCGGCGCCGAGTCTTGCGCCGCTGGCGGCGCGGGATGAGTCGTTGGAGACGGTTCTGCGGGGAGTCTGTGCGTCACCGGGTTCGGCGGTCGGCCAGGTGCTGCAGGTGGCTGAACAGCGCCTGCAGATAAAGGAGTGGGCGGTGAACCCGCAGCAAGAGCGCGAAGTGCTTGAGCGGGCCTTGCGGGAGGCGGTCCGGGACCTGCAACAGCTGCGGGACAATGCCCGGGGGGGCGCGCAGCAGGAAATCTTTCGGGCCCACCAGGAGCTCCTCGACGATCCGAGTCTGTTGCAGCAGGCCGAGGCCCTGATCGTCACCGGCAAGAGCGCTGCCTTTGCCTGGAACCGTGCCATCGAGGCCACCGCCGAGCTGTTCAAGGGCCTGGGCAGTACGCTGTTGGCTGAGCGCGCGGTGGATCTGGCGGACGTCGGCCAACGGGTGCTCAAGCGGATGCTCGGGGTGCAAGAGCATGCCCTGAGCTTGCCGGATCAGGCCATTCTGATTGCCGAGCAACTGACCCCCTCGCAGACCGCCAGCCTGGACACGGCCAAGGTACTGGGGTTTGCCACCGTTGGCGGCGGCGCCACCAGCCACGTGGCGATCCTCGCCCGGGCCCTGGGCCTGCCGGCGATCTGTGGCCTGTCGTCCCGGGTCCTGTCCCTGGCCAACGGCACCCGGGTTCTGCTGGATGCCGATCGCGGCGAACTGCATACGGACCCGGACCCTCAGCGTCTGCAGCAACTGGAGTCCCTGCGTCAGCAGCAACGCCTGCGCCAGCGTCAGGACCTGGCCCAGGCCGCGCAACCGGCGGTGACCCGCGATGGTCATCATCTGGAGGTCACGGCCAACATTGCCTCTCTGGCGGAGGCCGAGCAGGCCATGAGTCTGGGCGGTGAAGGCGTGGGCCTGTTGCGTTCGGAGTTCCTCTACCAGGACCGCAGCCACGCCCCGAGCCCCGAGGAGCAGGCCGAAACCTATCTGGCCATTGCCCAGGCCCTGGGGCCGACGCGCAATCTGGTGGTGCGGACCCTGGACGTGGGCGGCGACAAGCCCCTGGCCTATGTGCCCATGGACAGCGAAGCCAACCCTTTTCTCGGCCTGCGGGGTATCCGCCTGTGCCTGGAGCGTCCCGAACTGCTGCGCGAGCAGTTCCGGGCGATGCTCGCCAGCGCCGGGCAGGCCCGCCTGCACATCATGTTGCCGATGGTCAGCCAGCTGGCGGAGCTGCGTCAGGCGCGCCAATTGCTCGATGACGAGGTCCGGGCCCTGGGCCTGGCGGAGCGGCCCAAGCTGGGGATCATGATCGAGGTGCCTTCGGCGGCCTTGATGGCGGATCGTTTTGCCCCGGAGGTGGATTTCTTCTCCATCGGCACCAACGACCTGACCCAGTACACCCTGGCCATGGACCGTGATCATCCGCGCCTGGCCAGTCAGGCCGACAGCTTCCATCCGTCAGTGCTGCGCCTGATCGCGCGCACGGTGCAGGCCGCCCATGCCCACGGCAAGTGGGTCGGCGTCTGCGGTGCAATGGCTTCCGAGACCCTGGCGGTGCCGCTGTTGCTGGGCCTGGGAGTAGACGAGCTGTCGGTGAGCGTGCCGTTGATTCCCGCCATCAAGGCCCGGGTACGGGAGTTGGATCTGAGCGAGTGCCAGGCCTTGGCAGCGCGGATCATCGATCTGGAAGACGCGGTTCAGGTACGTGAATGCCTGCAACGGCAGCAAGTCGCCGCCGACTCACTGATTCTGGAGAACTGAAGATGTTCGAGAAATTGCAACGGGCGTTCTGGAAGGCCCTGACTCCAGACCTGATCCCTGATCAGCCGAAGGCCCCCCAGGCCAAGGGCCGTGTTCTGAGTGACGCGATGCTGGCGGCACTGGGTGGTAGCGCCAACATCAAGAGCCAACAACCATTGGCCCTGACCCGCCTGCGCCTGGAACTGCATGATCCGCAGTTGCTGGACAGCAGCGCCCTGCGAGTGGCGGGGGTGCCGGCAGTGATGCCCCTGGCCGGTGGTGTGGTGCATCTGCTGTTGGGATTGCAGGGCTGAGGGGCTTGTTCGCCGGCAAGCCGGCTCCTGCAAGAGCAACGGGCTTGCCAGGGAGCAGGCTCCCGAAAACACCCATCGTTTCCCCGTCCCGCCTGCGTCCGGTCGCCGCGCCGGCCTTACTGTTTCTCAACTGCGGGTGTATCGTATTCGCCTTTTGCGGGCTTGGGCCCGCCGCGGATACGTGAGGTAGTTGAGTCCATGTCCTTTACCCGTCGACAAATACTCGGTGGTCTGGCCGGTCTGGTAGTGGTGGGCGTGGGAGCGGGTGGCGCCTCGCGCTACTGGCTGGGGAAAATGGCCGACGCCGAAGCGGGCCACGACTACGAGCTGATCGCCGCGCCCCTGGATGTGGAGTTGGTGCCGGGGCACAAGACCGAGGCCTGGGCTTTCGGGCCATCGGCACCGGGTACCGAACTGCGGGTGCGCCAGGGCGAGTGGCTGCGGGTGCGCTTTATCAACCACCTGCCCGTGGCCACCACCATCCACTGGCACGGCATCCGCCTGCCCCTGGAAATGGACGGCGTGCCTTACGTCTCGCAACTGCCGGTGCTACCCGGCGAATACTTCGACTACAAGTTCCGCGTACCGGATGCCGGTAGCTACTGGTATCACCCCCATGTGAACAGCAGCGAAGAACTGGGCCGCGGCCTGGTGGGCCCGCTGATCGTCGAAGAGCGCGAACCCACCGGATTCCAGTACGAGCGCACCCTGAGCCTGAAAAGCTGGCACGTGGATGAAGAGGGCGCGTTCGTCTCCTTCAGCATCCCCCGGGAAGCGGCGCGGGGCGGCACGGCCGGGCGCCTGTCCACCATCAACGGCGTGTCCCAGGCGGTGATCGACCTGCCGGCCGGGCAGATTACTCGGGTGCGCCTGCTCAACCTGGACAACACCCTGACCTACCGCATCAACATCCCCGATGTCGAAGCGCAGATCTATGCACTGGACGGCAACCCCATCGAGCCGCGTCCTTTGGGCAAGGAGTACTGGCTGGGGCCGGGCATGCGTATCTGCCTGGCGATCAAGGCGCCGGCGGCGGGGCAGGAACTGTCCCTGCGCAACGGTCCGGTGCGCCTGGGCACCTTGCGTTCGGTGGCCAACAACGATGCGCCGACCCAGTGGCCGCCAGCCCTGCCGGCCAACCCGGTGGCCGAGCCGGATCTCGACAACGCCGAGAAGCTCAACTTCAATTTCGAGTGGGTTGGCTCGGTCTCGGTGAACGTGGACAATGGCCAGCCGCCGAGCCTGTGGCAGATCAACGGCCAGGCCTGGGACATCACCGACAAGACCTGCGCCGACCGCCCGATTGCCACGCTGAAAAAGGGCAAGAGCTACATTTTCGAATTGAAGAACATGACTCAGTACCAACACCCGATCCACTTGCACGGCATGAGCTTCAAGGTCATCGCCTCGAACCGCAAGAAGATCACTCCCTACTTCACCGACACCTACCTGCTGGGCAAGAACGAGCGTGCCCGCGTGGCGCTGGTGGCGGATAACCCTGGGGTCTGGATGTTCCACTGCCACGTGATCGACCACATGGAAACCGGTCTGATGGCCGCCATCGAGGTGGCGTGATGCGTCAGATACGCCCGGCGCCGATCATCGACCGCAGCCGCGACCAGGACTTCATGCGCGAAGCCCTGGCCCTGGCCGCCCAGGGTGCCGCCCTGGGGGAAGTGCCGGTGGGCGCGGTGCTGGTGCTGGATGGCCAGATCATCGGCCGCGGTTACAACTGCCCGATCAGCGGCAGCGACCCCAGCGCCCACGCCGAAATGGTGGCGATCCGCGCGGCGGCCCAGGCAGTGAGCAACTATCGCCTGCCCGGCAGCACCCTGTACGTGACCCTGGAACCTTGCAGCATGTGCGCCGGGCTGATCGTCCATTCGCGCATTGCCCGGGTGGTGTACGGCGCCCTGGAACCCAAGGCGGGCATCGTGCAGAGCCAGGGCCAGTTCTTCACCCAGGGCTTTCTCAATCATCGGGTGCTGTACGAGGGCGGGGTGCTGGCCGAAGAGTGCGGCACGGTGTTGAGCGAATTCTTCAAGGCGCGCCGGGCGCGCTGAGCGCAAACCGGTTCGCGGCCTACACCAAACCGTAGGAGCCGGCTTGCCGGCGAAGAGGCCCTTGAGCCTTGCACCGCTTTGGCGGGCGCCTTCGCTGGCAAGCGGAACGCCGCCCGGCCAGCTCCTACAGGGGGAAGGCGGGGTTATTTTCTGGCGACAATCACCGCGCGCATCGGCGCCGGCAGGCCTTCGATGGTCTTGCTGTGATCGTTGGGGTCGAGGAAATCGCTCAGGGACTGGTACTTCATCCACTCGGTGCCGCGCTGCTCCTCGACGCTGGTCACGCTCACATCCACGCAGCGCACGTCGCTGAACCCGGCGCGTCGCAGCCACAGCTCCAGAGCCGGCACCGAGGGCAGGAACCACACGTTGCGCATCTGCGCATAACGGTCTTCCGGCACCAGCACCTGATGTTGATCGCCTTCCACCACCAGGGTTTCCAGCACCAGTTCGCCACCCTTGACCAGGCAGTCCTTGAGCGCCAGCAGGTGCTCGATGGGCGAACGCCGGTGGTAGAACACCCCCATGGAAAATACGGTGTCGAAACCTTCCAGGTTGGCCGGCAGGTCTTCGAAAGGAAACGGCAAGTGCCACACCGAGGGCTGCGACAGGTAGCGCTGCACCGCCTGGAACTGGCAGAAGAACAGCCAGTTGGGGTCCACGCCAATCACGCTGTGGGCGCCGGCGCCGAGCATGCGCCACATGTAGTAGCCATTGCCGCAGCCGACATCGAGGATGCGTTTGCCTTCAAGGTTCAGGTGCGGCGCGACCCGCGACCACTTCCAGTCCGAACGCCATTCGGTATCCACGTGCACGCCGAACAGGTCGAACGGGCCCTTGCGCCACGGTGACAGGCCCATCAGTGCGGTACGCATCTGCGCCCGGGTGGCGTCGTCGCAGTCGGTGTCCAGGCGCAGGCCGTTGATCAGGTCGACTTCGCTGGGCTGGATCTTCGGCAATGCGTCGAGGGCGCTCTGCCAGCGCTCCAGGTCGCCATGGCCCTTTTCCATCTTGGCATCGAGCTGGGCTTGCAGGCTGTTGGCCCATTCGGCCAGGGGCGTGCCCGCCAGACGGCGAGCGAGGGGAGACAGATCAATCATGGCAGGGCAATCAACGAGGCAAAATTAAGACACTGGAACCACGGCACGACTTTCGAGAACCCGGCGGCCAGCAGGCGTTCGCGGTGTTCTTCGAGGCTGTCGGGCTTCATGACGTTTTCGATGGCGCTGCGCTTCTGGGCAATTTCCAGTTCGCTGTAGCCGTTAGCGCGTTTGAAGGCGATGTGCAGGTCGGTGAGCAGGGCGTGTTCTTCGGTGTCGTTGAAGCGCAGCTTCTCCGAGAGGATCAGCGCGCCGCCGGGCAGCAACGACTGGCGGATGCGCCCGAGCAGGGCCAGGCGTTGCTCCGGGGCGATGAACTGCAGGGTGAAGTTCAAAGCCACCACCGAGGCCGGCTGGAACTCCAGGGCCAGGATATCGCCTTCGATCACCTGCACCGGCAGCAACTCCTGGAACATCGAATCCTGGCCGTTGAGGTATTCCCGGCAACGCTCGACCATGGCCGCGGAATTGTCCACGGCGATTACCCGGCAACCGTCGCTGCGCACATGGCGGCGCAGGGCCTGGGTCACCGCGCCCAGGGATGAGCCCAGGTCGTAGAGCACGCTGTTGGGCTGAGCGAACTGCGCCGCCAGCACCCCGAGGTTCTCGACAATGGTCGGGTAACCCGGCACCGAGCGCTTGATCATGTCCGGGAACACCCGCACCACATCCTCGTTAAAGGCGAAGTCGGGCACCTGGGCCAGGGGCTGGGCGAATAGGCGGTCGGGTTCTTTGCTCACGGCATTTCCAGCGATGGAGATAAAAAGAGGGCGGCATTGTAGCCGCTGGCGCAGGCTGCGATAAGGCCCGCAGGGCCTTCAGCAGAGCAAGGGCGACGCAAGGTGTGACCCTTTTCGCTGGCCAGCCGGCTCCTACAGCGAGTAGGGACCGGCTTGCCGGCGCAGGCTGATCAGCGCGGCTTCTGGCTGAACGCCGAAGCAGCGATACCCCACTGGCCCAGCCAGTAAAAAATGATGATCAAGTAGGGCGCGGCATCGAAGGCCACCACGAAGCGGCTGATGCCAATCAGGCTGTCGGAGAAGGCGAAGCTCAGGGCCCCCGCGGCCGCTAGCGCCGCCGAGCGTTTGGGCACCGCTGAGCCCAGGCGTGCCAGGGCGCGCCAGAGCATGGCGCTGATGGTCAGGGCGTAGACGATCACCGGGATCAGCAGCGGGCCCAGGCCGTGGGAAATCAGGATGCTCAACAGCCCCGCGCCAATGGCCAGTGCCACCACCAGCGGCAACAGTGCCAGGCGCCGACAGTCGCAGAGATAGGCCTTGAGGTAGGCCAGGTGCGCCACCAGAAACGCCCCGAGGCCGAACACGAACAGGTCCGAAGGCCAGGCCAGCAGCACGTCACCCAGCACTGAGAACAACAGGCCAATGGCGATCCAGCGGCGATAGTCCCCCGGCGGCGCATCGTGCAACCAGCCCAGCAGGGCCAGTACCGGCAGCGGCTTGACCAGCAGGCAGAGCAACGTGGCGTGCACGCTGATCCCGTAGATGAAGGTGGCGGCGCCCATCAGCGCAAGAATCAGCCAGCCCATGTCAGTTGACCGTGATCGAGCAGTCGAAGGCTTTTACCGGTGCTTCTTCCGGTGCCCAGGGTTGCTGATAGGTCAGCAGCAGTCGGCCCTGGCCGCTGGCGAACGCCTGGAAACGCCAGGTGGATTGACCACCGCTGCCCACCAGACCGGTGTTCTCGGGATTGCTGTAGACCTCGGGGCTGACCTTGCGCAGGATGCCGCCGGCCGAATCCTGGATTGCCCAGCGATAGCCCGTGGTGGGATTGCTAGGCAGGGTCAGGGTCAGGGTTTGCCCGTTGTGCAATTGCAGGGGGCATTGGCTCTGGTTTTCCACGGTGACGTTTTGCTTGGGCTGGCTGGCGCAGGCGGCCAGCAGGGCGAGGCTGAGCAGGGCAAGCAGGCGAGGTGCGGACATGGGTCAGGAAGCTCCGATCATTCGTGACGAACGGCGAGCATAACTGAAGATGATGGGCGGTGTGGGCCGGGGGACGGAGGTTGGCGCTTATGGCCTGTTCGCCGGCAAGCCGGCTCCTACAAGGGACAACCTGTAGGAGCCGGCTTGCCGGCGAAGGGATTTAGAACAGTACCTTGGCCACGTCGGCAAAACGCTTGGCGAAATGCACGGTGATGCCTTCCTTGAGGTAGTCCGGCAGTTCCTCGAAATGCCCGCGGTTGGGCTCCGGCAGGATCAGCTCAAAGATCTTCTGCCGCCGCGCCGCGATGACTTTCTCCCGCACCCCGCCAATGGGCAGCACGTGGCCGGTGAGGGTCAGCTCGCCGGTCATGGCCACGCCTTTTTTCGGCGGCTGGTTGCGCGCCAGGGACAGCAGGGCGCTGGCCATGGTCACCCCGGCGCTCGGGCCATCCTTGGGCGTGGCACCTTCAGGAACGTGCAGGTGGACGAAGGCTTCGTCGAAGAACTTGCTGTCGCCGCCGAACTGCTTGAGGTGCGAACTGACGTAGCTGTAGGCGATCTCCGCCGACTCCTTCATCACATCCCCCAACTGGCCGGTGAGCTTGAAACCACGGTTGTGGGTATGAATCCGCGTCGCCTCGATGGGCAGGGTCGCGCCGCCCATGCTGGTCCAGGCCAGGCCGGTGATGACTCCGGTGCCGCTCAGGACCTGCTCGTTGCGGAACACCGGCATGCCCAGGGAGGCCTCCAGGTCCTTGGGCCCGATCTTGATGTTTGCATCCGGCTCGTCCAGCAGCTTGACCACCGCTTTGCGCACCAGTTTGCCCAGTTGTTTCTCCAGTTGGCGCACCCCGGCTTCCCGGGCGTAACTGTCGATCACGGCGCGCAGGGCACTGTCGCTGATGCTCAGGCTGCTCTTGGCTACACCGGCTTTCGTCAACTGCTTGGGCCACAGGTGGCGCTTGGCGATGGCGAGTTTTTCCTCGGTGATGTAACCGGACAGGCGAATCACTTCCATGCGGTCGAGCAGCGGCCCGGGGATCGAGTCCAGGGTGTTGGCGGTGCACACGAACAACACCTTGGACAGGTCCATGCGCAGGTCCAGGTAATGGTCGAGGAAGTCGACGTTCTGCTCCGGATCGAGGGTCTCCAGCAGGGCTGAGGCCGGGTCGCCCTGGTAGCTCTGGCCCATCTTGTCGATCTCGTCGAGCATGATCACCGGGTTCATCACCTCCACTTCCTTGAGGGCCTGCACCAGCTTGCCCGGCTGGGCACCGATGTAGGTGCGGCGGTGGCCCTTGATCTCGGCTTCGTCGCGCATGCCGCCGACACTGAAGCGATAGAACGGCCGCCCCAGGGATTCGGCAATGGACTTGCCGACACTGGTCTTGCCCACGCCCGGCGGGCCCACCAGCAGCACGATGGAGCCGCTGATCTCGCCCTTGTAGGCGCCCACCGCGAGGAATTCGAGGATGCGGGTCTTGATGTCATCGAGCCCGGCGTGGTGCTGGTCGAGCACTTTGCGCGCGTGCTTGAGGTCGAGCTTGTCCTCGCCGTAGACGCCCCAGGGCACAGCGGTGGCCCATTCCAGGTAGTTGCGGGTCACGGCGTATTCCGGCGAGCCGGTTTCGAGGATCGACAGCTTGTTCATTTCCTCGGCGATGCGTTTCTGCGCCTGGGCCGGCAGCACCTTGCCGCTCAGCCGCTGCTCGAACTGCTCCAGGTCGGCGCTGCGGTCATCCTTGGTCAGCCCCAGTTCCTGCTGGATCACCTTGAGCTGTTCCTTGAGGAAGAATTCGCGCTGGTGCTCGCCGATCTTGCGGTTGACCTCGGCGGAGATCTCTTTCTGCAGGCGCGCGACCTCGACTTCCTTGCGCAGCATCGGCAGGACTTTTTCCATGCGCTTGAGCATCGGCACGCAGTCCAGCACCTCCTGCAACTCGTTGCCTGTGGCGGAAGTCAGGGCGGCGGCGAAGTCGGTCAGGGGCGAAGGGTCGTTGGGGCTGAAGCGGTTGAGGTAGTTCTTCAGTTCTTCGCTGTACAGCGGATTGAGCGGCAGCAGCTCCTTGATCGCGTTGATCAGCGCCATGCCGTAGGCCTTGACCTCATCGGTGGGTTCGCTGGGCTGGTGCGGGTATTCGACTTCCACCAGGTAGGGCGGCCGGTGGTGTTTGAGCCAGGTGCGGATGCGTACCCGGGTCAGGCCCTGGGCGACGAATTGCAGCTTGCCGTTCTCGCGGCTGGCGTGGTGGACCTTGACCAGGGTGCCGTACTCCGGCAACGCGGATGTATCGAAGTGGCGCGGGTCTTCCTGGGGGGTATCCATGAAAAACAGGGCCAGGGAGTGGTGGTCGGATTGGCTTACCAGCTCCAGGGTTTCGGCCCAGGGTTCTTCGTTGACAATCACCGGCAGTACCTGCGCCGGGAAGAAGGGACGATTGTGAATCGGCATGATGTAGACCTTGTCCGGCAGATTCTGCCCGGGCAGGGCCAGGCCGGTGCCATGGGCACTGGGCTGTTCGGTATTTTCCGGATCGAGGTACTCACGTGGATCTTCGGGAAATGCTTGCTGGTCGCTCATGAAGGCTCCTGCGCGATGGGCTATGCAGGTTAGATGGGGCAGGTCGAGACGGGTTTCAATGGGAAACTGGTTTCAGCTTTTTTCCGTGCGGCCCTCAACTGTCCCTCGAGGCTCTGTCCAGACGTGTGGTGTGGACGCTGTGGACGGCGTTGACGGATATCAAATGTCAATAAAATGACTTGGATATCACCTGTTTTATTGCGTGATCTTCTACAGTTTGAGGATTAATCTGAGTGTCCGGAATGCTGGAGTGAAATCGGCATTTATTTGACGCACGCATTCAGCTTCTTAGAGGGATGGGTATGAAGAACGGATTTTTCAGCTCTCGGCGGCTGTCACCCGCGCAGGTGCTTTTCCGGCCCGGCGGGCGATCGGAGTGGATGAGAGCAGCCCTATGAAGTGGCGCCGAACCTTTCAGGCAAGGATTGTCGGGGTGCTGGCGCTGTTGCTGTTGGTGCTGATTGGCGCGGTGTACTTTGCGGTGAAGACCGCTACTACTCACGCAGTGGAGAAGCAGGCGCAGTTGCAATTGAAGATCGGCACTCGCGTGTTCGAACGCCTGCTGGACCTGCGGGGCCGCAACCTGCAATACGGTATCGACTGGCTGGTGGTGGATTCGGAGTTTCACCGCGCTGTGGTCAGCGGCAAGCCGGTGGACATCCTCGCGTCCCTGGCGCAGTACCGTGGGGGCATCCGTTCCAGCGAGATGTTCGTGCTCAGTCCCGAGGGACGGGTAATCGCCAGTACGCTGGCGGACATTGCCAGGGGGCAGCCGTTTCCCTATGACCGGGCGTTGCGCCGAGCGCAGCGGCACGACACTCACATGCTGTTCGTTGCGATCAACGGCCGCCCCTATCTGTTGGTGCAAGGTGAAGTGCTGGATTCGCTGCCCGTTGCCCGGGTGGTGATGGGCTTTCCCATGGATGAGTTGTTCGCCCGGGAACTGCGTTCCATGAGCAACCTGGAAGTCTCATTCCTGACCGTCGACGGCGAGCACCCCGGAGAGTTGTTCAGCACCCAGCCTGAGTTCTTCTGGTCGCCGATCATCAATGCCCTGCGTGACTCGTTGTGGCAGTCCCTGCCACAGATGAGCCAAACCCATGGCCAACGCTTTCTCAACCAGGCACTGCAACTGGCCAATACCGGGGATGCCCAGGATCCGCGGGTCATGGTCTTGTTGCAGAGCCCCCTGGAACAGGCACTGCAAGCCTTTGCGCCACTGGACCGGGAGTTCCTGTGGATCGCCATGGTGGCGCTGGTGATTTCCCTGGTCTTCGCCCTGCTGATGGCTCGGCGGGTTTCGCGGCCCCTGGAAGACCTGGCCCAGGCTGCCCGACGTATCGGTGCCGGCAACTATCAGGCCACGGTGGCCATCAAGCGCAGCGACGAGTTCGGTGTGCTGGCGGATGCCTTCAACGCCATGCAGAGCGCCATCGCCACCCGTGAGCGGCAACTGGCCCACAACGCCCTGCATGATCCCCTGACCGGGCTGCCCAATCGGGCCCTGGCCATCGAGCGCCTGAGCCAGGCCATCGCTGCCCGGCGCAACGTGGTGTTGCTGTACCTGGGGATCGACAACTATCGGGCGATCAACGAAGGCTTTGGCAATGAAGGGCTGGAGCAGATGATGGGGGAACTGAGCCGGCGGCTGCGTGATGTGCTGTCCCAGGGCGATACCGCGGCGCGGATCACCGCCAGCGAGTTCCTCCTGCTGCTGGAAAACACCGAGCTCGATGGCGCCATTGCCATGGCCGACCGCCTCCATGACCTGTTGAGCCGACCCCAGCTGATTCAGGGGGATGAGGTACGGCGCCAGATCTGCATGGGCATGGCGGTGTATCCCGCCGACGGCAAGTCCGCCGAAGAACTGATCAGCCGTGCCGCGATCGCCCGCCACGATGCAGCGCTCAACCCCGGTTACCTGCAGGTCTACCAGCAAGACCGCGACCTGGCTCATCAGCGCCAGATCAGCCTGATCCGTGACCTGCGTCGCGCCGCCGCCGATGGCGAGCTGTTCCTGCTGTATCAGCCCAAGCTGGATCTGCGCCGGGATTACCTGCATCAGGCCGAAGCCCTGCTGCGCTGGCGGCATCCGGTATTTGGCGTGGTGTCGCCGGCGGAGTTCATTCCCCTGGCCGAGCGCACCGGCAGCATGCACAGCCTGACCTCCTGGGTCATCGAGGCTTGCATTCGCCAGTTGGCGGAGTGGAACCGCCGGGCTTTGCCGGTGCGCCTGTCGCTGAACATCTCTGCCAGCGACCTGGAGGACGACGGCCTGGAAGTCCGGGTCAGCCAGTGCCTGGAGCGCTATCAGGTGGCTGCTGAGCAACTGGTGTTCGAGATCACCGAGAGCGCCATCATGCGCCATCCGGAGCAGGCCCTGGCGGTGCTGCAGCGCTTGCGTGGCTGCGGCATCAGTCTGTCGGTGGATGATTTTGGCACCGGCTATTCATCCCTGGCCCAGTTGCAGCGTCTACCGGTGCAGGAGCTGAAGATCGACCAGTCCTTTATCCGCAATCTGGATGAAACCAGCGGTGACGCGGTGATCGTGCGCTCAACCATCGAAATGAGTCACAAGCTGGGGCTCAAGGTGGTGGCCGAAGGGGTGGAGTTCGAGCATTGCCTGAAACTGCTGGAAAGCTGGGGCTGCGATACGGTCCAGGGTTACCTGATCAGCCGGCCGTTGCCCGCCGAGGCCTTCGAGCATTGGATGTTGAAGTCTCGGGTCTCCAGCTGAAGGCTGGATGGCCGGCGGGGAGCCGGCATCCAGGGTTGGGGCTTTCAGAGGGTGGCCGACTCGGCCTTGGTCAGCAGGCTGTGCAGCTCCGGCTCGATACCTTCTTCACTGAGGTTGTCCATGATTTCCAGGATACAGGGCGCATAGCGCTGCTCGATGGCGGCTTGCGCCCAGTCCAGCTCATAGACCGCCATGACCCGCACATCCAGGTAAGGCGAGTCTGCCAGCAGGCGTTTCAACAAGGCGATGGCCGGTGCCGTTCGCAACTCGCCCAGGGAGACAGCGCAGCGGTGCTGCCAGTACTCGGGCTGGGACAGCAGTGTCTCGCCGAGCCGTTGCCATTGCGCCGGGGTAAAGGCGTGAAGCACGCCCTTGGCCACCTGTTCGGTGGTGTATTCGTTCCAGTTGGTGGCTTCCGAGTCACCGAACCAGTGGTGCAACCGATCAAATAGTTCATCACGTTCATCCGTATTCATGATGTTTTTCTCCTGCGTGGGGCGGCTGCGCGAGCACGCTGTTCCTGGCGTGCCGCCCAATGCCATGGCGTTTATACAGGCGTGCCAGGACCGATGCTGCCTCATTTGCGCCAAGCTTCCCAGTGTTAAAGGTGCAACCGGGGCAAACAGCCGGTGCAGCGCCGGAGACGACTCTCTGGCATTGGTGCGCGAGCCTGTCCCGGGTTACCAGGCCCCGGCGAACTTCACCGCAGCCGCTGCCCGTGAGGGCACTTTCAGGGTGTGCAGCAGGGATGAGACGTGGATGCGTACGGTGAACGGCGAGATATCCAGCTCCCGGGCGATTTCCTTGTTGGTCTTGCCCTGGGCGATCAGGCGCAGCACTTCTTGCTGGCGGGTGGTTAGCTGGCTGATCTCGGCACCGGCATCCAGGGGCAGCAGCAAGCCGGAAGGTGCGTACTTGACCACCACTTCGCCCTGGCGAATGGCCTGGATTGCCTGGCCGATCTCCTCCGGGCTGATGCTCTTGCCGATAAAACCGTCGGCACCAGCGGCCATGACTTCGCCGATCAGGTCCTGATTGTCCACCATCGATACCACGATGAGCGAGGTTCGGGGCAGCTGTCGGCGCAGGTCGGCAATCAGGCTGACCGAGGTCAATCCGGGGAAACGCAGGTCCAGAATCAGCGAGTCCGGCTCCTCGCCGGTCAGGGCCAGGGCCACTACCGCCGCCAGGTCGCCAGCCTCTTCGAGCAGGGCGTCGGGCAGCAGGCGCTGGAGGGTGCGCAGCATGCCCTCGCGGAATAGCGGGTGGTCGTCGGCGACGATAATCCGGCATGTCATGTCGTGAAACTCCTTGAAACATCCAGTCCTGCGCGCATGCTAACTTGACGCGCGGCGTTGTAACTGGCCGCTGGTCGTGTTCGATACGCGGTATTGCCGAGCGGCAAAAGACCACGGCAACACAGATTGCACAAGGAGGTGATTGCATGAACGTTGAGAAGGACAGCGAACTCGACCAGGCCACCCTGCGGATTATCGTGGCCGGTTGCGCCCTGGTCTGGTTTACCGTGATCGGTTTTCTCCCGGGGCAGCAGGTCGACCCTTATGTGCCGGTGATGATCTACATCGCCCTGTTCATGCTGGGTTCGATCCTGCTGCGCATGGCCATTGCCCGCTGGCCCGGGCATTACCCGGCGCGGCGCATCCTGGGCATGGTCTACGACTACACCGGCACCTGTTACGGCTTGGTGGTAGGCGGCGAGGGGGCGCTGCCGATTTATGCGGTGATGGTCTGGGTGAACCTGGGCAATGGCATGCGTTTCGGCTCGCGCTACCTGGCCATTGCCACCGTGTTTGCGCTGTTTGCGCTGTTCATGGTCTATCTGCTGACCCCGTATTGGCAGGCCCAGCCCTACATGGTGCTGATGCTGATGATCACCAGCACGGTGATTCCGGTGTACGCCCACATCCTGCTCAAGCGCACCCGCCTGGCGTCCGAAGAGGCGATTGCCGCCAACCTGGAAAAATCCCGCTTCCTGGCCCAGGCCAGCCACGACCTGCGCCAGCCGATCCACTCCATCGGCCTGTTCACTGCTTGCCTGCGCGAGGCCAACCTGGGGGGCGAAGAGCGGCGGCTGGTGGACAACATCGACCGTTCGCTGCTCAACGTGTCGCAGTTGTTCCGTTCGATCCTCGACCTTTACACCCTGGACAACGGACGCGTGCAGCCCAAGTACGAAACCGTGCACCTGGGGGAGTTGCTGCGGGATCTGGTGCGCCAGAACGCCGAAGCGGCGCGCTGGGCGAGGGTCGAACTGCGCTTGCGCCCCTGCAGTTACTGGGTGCGGGTTGATCCGGGGCTGTTGGCGACCATGGTGCAGAACGTGCTGTCCAACTGCTTCAAGTACGCCGCAGAACGGCCGGTGCTGATCGGTGTGCGCCGGCGAGGTGCGGGCCTGGCCATTGTCATTTATGACCAGGGCCGGGGGATTGCCGAGGAGCACCTGCCGAAGATCTTCGAGGAGTTCTACCGGGTTCGCCAAGTACGGGACAAGGACGTCGAGGGCGTCGGCCTGGGCCTGTCCATCGTCAAGCGCCTGGGGCAGTTGACCGACCTGCAGGTGACAATCCGTTCGCGGGTCGATCACGGTACTACCGTCAGCCTGCATGGCTTGGTATTGGCCGCGCCGCAGCGTTTGCACAGCCGTGACGAAGCGGTGCAGAACGGCTTGCTGACCGGGTTACGAGTCTGTCTGGTGGAAGATGACCGCAACGTCCTGCTGGCCACCTCGGCGCTGCTGGAACGCTGGGGCTGCGTGGTCCAGGCCGAGTCGAGCGGGGAAGACCTGCAGACCGACTGCGACATCATCGTCGCCGACTACGACCTGGGCACCCGCGCCTCGGGCATCGAGTGCATCGACAGCATCCGCGAGCAGCGGGGCTGGGAAGTGCCGGCGCTGATCATCACCGGGCACGACATCGAGAAAATCCACGCGGCCCTGCACGACCGCAACATCGCCATCCTCTCCAAGCCGGTGCGCCCGGTGGAACTGCGGGGCACCTTGCGCGCCCTGCGCGAAACGCCGCTGGCGTCGGCCCGCAGCGCTTCGGCGACAGAGGTGGTTACCAGGTCCGGCACGGGATAAGCAGGGGGTAGTTGGTCATGGTCAGCTTCTTGTTCTCGCCGCTGGCCACTTCGACGAAGTCATCCAGCATCCCTGAGTACGAAGAGATCGAACTGCGCTCGGTGTAGTAGTGGGTGGTCACCGGGCCGTAGTTGGTGTTGCTCTGGCCGGTGCCCACGTACTCGTTCCAGCGGCTGGTGCCGTACACCATGTCCTGGCCCTGGACGAAGTAGCGGCCCGGTTGCAGCCCGGTGAACTGGAAGATGCCGTTGCCGTCGGTACGGGTCACCCGGTGCACGGCCAGGGCCTCGGGGACCATGCTCACCGGGGCGCCTTCGGGCTGGGACGCGCGCAACTTATGCCAGGCCTGCAAGTGCGGGGTGACCGGGTAGAGATAGATCTTGACGTCGCGACTGTCCTCGATGCCGTCGTTGCCGACGATGCAGAACTTGCCGGTGAGCGTGGCGCTGCCGGGCTGCAGGGCGGCGCGCGCGGCCTGGGTGTTGAAGGGCACGTCGGGGTACTGCACGCTGGGAATCTTCACCGGCGGGTATTCGGCCAGGGTTCGCCCTTGGCGCGGCGCACAGGCCATCAGGGTACAGGCGAGCAGGGCCAGGCCTGTCACCATGAAGAGACGGGGTTTCATCAACTCGGGACCTTTTCAGGAGGGAGTGGTGCTCGCCCGACGCTGTCCCGCTGCTACACCGGGGCAGCCCGTCGTGGCGAACCAGGTTGGCCTTGGGGCTAGCGCTTTATTGCTTGCTGCACTCGGCCGGCAGCGCTACCGCTCCGCCCATGGTGGCGAAGGCGACCATGCCGCCGCTGGGCAATACGCAGTTGTATTCGCCGGCGCTGGTACTGGCGGTGAAGTAGGTCTGGGACGCGTCGCTGCGCACGTTGGAAACCGTGGAAACCGGCTTGCCGAGGGTAATTTGCGCGCGGTTCTTGAGGTCGTCGTTGCTCGGTTTGGCGATGGCGCAACCGCCCAGGGCAAGGGCCAGGGCGCTGAGCAGGGCGAGGGGACGAAGGCTGGATTGGAGTTTCATGATGGCTCTTCCTTGGTGTTGTTGTGTTTTCAACGGCGCAGCCGCTCCCGACACCGCAGAACGGCGGTGTTGGGGGAGAGCGGGTGGTTGCCCGGCACTATATCCCCGGGCTGGGGGAGGGTCGATTAGCACAAATGGGCTAATGTCGCTTTGCAATTACGGGGCGCAGGGGGAGGCGCACAGGGCCGCCGGATGGGACCGGCGAAGTGTTGCCGGTCCCGGATCATGCTCAGGTGAGCAGTTGTTCCTGCAGGCGTCGGCCCAGTACATCGAGCAGGTCGCAGCCGTCGCGCAGGGGGATGACGCAGAGTTGGGCGAAGTCCTGGAGCAGGGCCGGGTTGCTCTGCAGGTTGTCGTGACTGGCGATGTTTTCCAGCAACTGGGTGGCCGCGCGGATGCGGTGGGCGGCGGCCTCGTGGAGCGCGTCCAGCGGGGCGTGGGTGTCCACCAGCAGGGCGGGGATGTTGTAGTCGTTGCTGGTCAATGGCATGTGACGAGAGCTGGGCTCCGTCGCAGTGGTGTCAGATTTGTTGGGTTTGACCTTTTTCATTTGATCGAGCTCCGGGTAGGCATGAGAGCTGCCAACGGCCTTCCTACGGGCTTGGGTGGCAGCCGCGCGCGGGGTAGGAATACCGAATACCCTTGGACTCGGCCACGCCGAAGCGTGCCCGCGCACGGCCGCCGCGGCTGATCTTACGGATGCGACAAATGCTCCGCAATCAGACGGGCGCTTATGCGCCAAGGGTTCTCGAAGGGTTCCTACGCCCTGTCACTGAATTTGCAATGACCCCCAGACCTTAAGGGCATCGTCTTGGAGGGACAAGGTGATGCAAGTGGACGCGAGTTGTAGGAATTTTCGGTGATCGCGGCTGAGGGGAGGGGGGGAGTTTTTGGTCTTGATCGGTGGGGAAGCAGTCGTAAAACCTGGATCTTTTTGTGTACATATCCGTTGCTGCAGTCATGGCGGCTGGCTCGGCATCCTTGCCGAGCTGCCCCCTACGCAACGCCTACGCTCGGCCGGCTGGGAAGGGGCCTAAAGATCAAGATCAAAAGCCAAAGCCAAGGTGCGCAGGCCGGCTCTTTGTAGCCGCTGCCGAAGGCTGCGAAACCAGGCGACGCGATATGTCAGGAATATCGGGGAGGCAGGTTTCGCAGCCTTCGGCTATGCCAAGAGCAACGTCGCCCTGTGAAGGAGAAATGAAACAAGGCCGGCCGGCAGGCCGCCGTCTTGCTCTTGCTGTGGCTTTTGATCTTGATCTGTTAGCCCCGTTAACCACGATGGCCGAACGCAGGCATTGAGCCGTGGGTAACCCGGCAGGGATGCCGGGTTAGCCGCCACCCGGCCATGGATGGCCGGTGGCGGCGGCCCACGGATCAATGCCGGAGTTCGGGCATGCCTCGCTATGCGAGGCACCGAGTGGAGGGGCAGAGCGTTTTGCTTACTTTTGTCTGGGCCGGCATTCCGGATTTTCAAAAGTGAGTCGCTGTAAGAGCGAAACCATAAGCCGCCACACCCGCAGCACCGGATATGCACCCCAACCCCCACTGTAAAAGCGCAACCACAAATGCCCCCCCCCCCGTATCACCGGATATACACACCATCCCCCTCTACCCAGAGCACAAAAAAAGGCGGCTACCCGTAGGTAGCCGCCTTTTTCATCCCTGTCGGTAACGCTTATTCCGCCAGTTTGTAGGCAATGATGTAGTCGCCCATCTTGGTGCCCAGGGAGCCGTGGCCGCCCACGACCACCAGGACGTACTGCTGGCCGTCCTTGCCGGTGTAGCTCATCGGCGTGGCCTGGCCGCCCGCTGGCAGGCGGGATTTCCACAGTTCCTTGCCGTTTTTCACGTCATAGGCGCGGATGTACTGGTCCAGGGTGCCGCTGAGGAAGCCCACGCCACCGCCGGTGACCATGGAGCCGCCCATGCTCGGCACGCCGATTGGCAGGCCGATCGGGATCGGCGAACTGTCGCGGCTGGTGCCGTTCTTGTGCTTCCACACCACTTTGTTGGTGGTCAGGTCGATACCGGCCACGTAGCCCCAGGCCGGCGCTTGGCAAGGTACGCCGAGCGGCGACATGAACGGGTGCATGATCACCGCGTAAGGCGCGCCGGTGTTGGGTTGCACGCCCGAGGTTTCGCTTTCGCGCTTGCTGTCGGCGGCGACTTCGGCACGCGGCACCAGCTTGGAAACGAAGGCCATGTAGTTCGGGCTGGTGAACAGCAACTGGCGCACCGGGTCCAGCGAGACGCTGCCCCAGTTGAACACGCCGACGTTGCCCGGGTAGATCAGGCTGCCCTGCACCGACGGCGGGGTGTACTGACCTTCATAGCGCAGTTCCTTGAACTGGATGCGGCACAACATCTGGTCGAACGGCGTGGCGCCCCACATGGCTTTTTCGTCCAGTGGCGGCGGCAGCAGGTTCAGGTCCGAACGGGCCTGGGTCGGGGCGGTGTGGTCGCCTTCGACTGCGCCGGTCGGGGCCGGTACTTCACGGATCGGCACGATCGGGGTGCCGTCGCGACGGTCCAGTACGTACAGGCTGCCTTGCTTGGTCGGCTGGATCAGCGCCGGCTTGACGCCGTCCGCGGTCTTCATGTCGAGCAGGGTTGGCTGGCTGCCCACGTCCATGTCCCACAGGTCGTGGTGGGTGAACTGGTAGTTCCAGCGCAGCTTGCCGGTGTCGATGTCCAGGGCCACGGTGCCGGCGCTGAATTTCTCGGCGCCTGCGGTGCGGTTGCCGCCCCACTGGTCAGGCATCTGGTTGCCCAGTGGCAGGTAGACCATGCCCAGTTTCTCGTCGACGCTGGCCAGGGACCACATGTTCGGCGAGTTGCGGGTGTAGGTCTGGCCTTCCGGCAGGGGAGCGGTTTCGTCGGGGTTGCCCGAATCCCAGTTCCACACCAGGTGACCGTCGTGCGCGTCGAAGGCGCGAATCACGCCGGACGGTTCATTGGTCGATTCGTTGTCGGTGACGTGACCGCCGATGATCACCAGGTTGCGGGTGATGGCGGCCGGCGAGGTGGAGTAGTAGCCACCCGGAGTGAACGGGCCGATGCCGGCCTTGAGGTCCACGGCGCCTTTGTTGCCGAAGTCTTCACAGACTTTGCCGGTGTCGGCGTTGATGGCGATCAGGCGCGCATCGGCGGTGGGCAGGAACAGGCGGCGCGGGCAGCTGGCGGCGATGGCCTGGCCCGCGGGGGACAGGGTGGCTGGCTGGCTGATGGCGTCGGCGTTCTTGAAGTTGGCTTCGTCGTAGTACGACACGCCACGGCAGGTCATGTGCGCCCAGCCACGGAAGTCGTCGCCGTTGGGGCCCTGGATCTGCGGGTCGAAGCGCCAGATTTCCTTGCCGGTATCCGGGTCCAGGGCCAGCACCTGGCTGTGGGCGGTGCAGGCATAGAGCTTGCCGTTGACCTTCAGCGGGGTGTTCTGGTTGGTGATTTCCACCGGGTCCTTGGCGGTCGGCATGTCGCCGGTGCGGATGCGCCAGGCTTCCTGCAGCTTGCCGATGTTGGCCGGGGTGATCTGCTTCAGCGGCGAGTAGCGGTCGCCGAACTCGGTGCGGCCGTAGGCCTGCCAGTCGCCTTCAGGCATGGCCGGCGCAGTGCTGGTCATGTCGGTGCTGTCGCGGCCCAGGTCACCGGAGATTTCCCCAGGCTGGGTGAACTGGCTGCCGATGGCGGCGCCACCGGCCAGGACCACGGCCACGCTCAGGGCCGCGGTGCCCATCGGTGCCGGGCCATCGCGCAGCAGCGGACGGCGGAACCAGGGCAGCAGCAGGACCACGCCGAGGGCGAACCACAGCGACAGGCGTGGCACCAGTTGCCACCAGTCCAGGCCGATTTCCCACAGCGACCAGAGGGTACTGGCGAACAGTACCAGGGCATAAAGGCCCAGCGCGGCGCGTTTACCGGCCAGCAGCAGGAGGCCGGTCAGAGTCAGGCCGATACCGGCCAGGACGTAGTACAGCGAGCCGCCGAGCATGCTCAGCTTGATCCCCCCGGCCAGCAAGGCCAGGCCCATTAACAGCAGCAAGACTCCGAGCAGGCTTGGCAGCCGGCGGCTCGGACTTGAAGCACCCTCAGTGCTCATAGTGTGGTTCTCCGTGACGTTAAGAGTGTTCCCGCGCTTGTTCACTGTAGATGACGATCAGGCGCGGGCTTGGTTCAGCTGAAAACTGTGAATGGCGTCGTTTCTGCCTCGCGGCTTTAGAACGAACTCTGGATCTTGATCCCGCCGATCAGGGCGTCGTCGACCTGGCTCACGCCACCGGGATGGCGGATGTATTGCAGGTTGGGGCGCACGGTCAGCCAGTTGGCCAGGTGCACGCCGTAGTACAGCTCGGCGCTGTACTCGGTGTCCTGCGGCGGCAGGTAGCCGGGGTTGTCGTAGGCGTAGATCGCGCGGGCCTGGTTGCGGGCCTGGGCGTTCTTGCGGTACGCCGGGTTGACGTGGACCCGGGCCAGGGCAAAGCCGATGTCGTCCTTGGCGCGGGCATCGAACAGGCCCTTGTAGACCAGGCCGGCCTGGACGTAGTTGTCGATGGCGTTGGTCTTCTTGTCATGGGCGGTGACGTTGGCGAACAGGCTCAGGCCGCGGGAATGGTCACTGGCCAGGCTGGTGACTTGCTGTTGCGCGCCGAACCACAGGCCGTGCTTGCTTGAGCTGCTGCGGTAGGCTTCGCCGCTCAGGGCCGCGCTCTGGCCGTTGCTGTCCTTGTACAGGTCGCTGGCCTTGGCGCTGCTGTAGTAGTAGCCGGCGCGGTACTCACCAGCCAGACCGTTGAGCTTGGGCGTCCACACCAGTTCCACCGGCAACAGGGTGCCCTGGGTGCCGCTGCCGCTGAGCTTGAAGCCGTTGTCGCGGTCCAGGTTCGATGGGTTCTGCTCATAGGCGCCGATCTGCGCGTAGACCTCGGGCGAGAGGTGGTATTTGACCCGCAGCGCCCACTGGCTGACCGGCCAGTTGTACCAGACGCTGCCGGCCCAGTTGCCCACCTGGGAGCCGCAGAACGCCAGGTTCTGGAAGTCGCAGGGGAAACTGTTGAAGTCTTCGCCCTGACCGAAGCGGCCGGCCTTGATGTCGAGCTTCTGGTCGAAGAATTTCTGCTGGTACCACATCTGCGTCAGGCGCCAGGTCTGGCCACGGCCCCAGACTTCCTGGGCCGAGGTGAAGCCGCCGACCCGTGGATCGTTGATCCGGTCGTTGCTGATGTTGTCGCCGTCGCGCTTGGTCACGGTCAGTTGGAACTCGGCGTCATCCCAGCCAAGGATCTTCTGCAGGTCCAGGTGGCTGCCGAAGGCGAACTGGTCGCTGTAGCGCGCGGTGCGGTCATGGTCGTAGCCGCCATGCAGGTTGGCGCCCATTTCGCCGACGTAGTCGACCTTGAAGTCGTAGCCCTTGTTCGCCAGTTCCGTGCGGGTGCCGTTCCAGTCGCCGAGCATCCAGGGCGAGTCGCTGTCGAAGGCCGGGGCGGCCTGGGCGCAGGCGGCAAACCCCAGGGCGCCGAGCAGGCTCAGGGTCTTGGGCAGGGCAGCGGGAGTCAGGACAGCGCTGTCTTTTAGGCGCTGAAAAGTAGGCATAGGCATTCGAGTCAGGTCTTTTTCTAGGAATAGGCAGAAGCAAGGGCGCGGCACGTGGCATCGATACGGGTTGATCGAGGACGGCAGGCCACTGATTTCAAAGGGAAAGATGAAACGGTTCAGCTTTATTAGGGGGCTAAGGATAAAGCGCCGTCTCATCAAGAGAAAGCGCTTTTATTGACATGAACCGTTTCGGATTCGGTAACAGTTACCGGGCCCGGGCAGGTTCAGCGCGGGGCGCTGGCCCCGGCGAGGGATTGTTTCTGCCGGGTGTAGCTCAGGGCGAAGTGCGCCACCAGGCCGAAGATCAACCCCCAGAACGCGGCGGCCAGGCCGAGAAAACTCATGCCCGAGGCGGTGACCAGGAAGGTGATCAGCGCGGCTTCACGCTGTTTCTCATCGGCCATGGCGCCGCTGAGCCCGGCGCTGATGGCGCCGAACAGGGCGAGGCCGGCCAGGGCCGCGATCAGCTCCTTGGGCAGGGCGGCGAACACCGAGGCCAGGGTCGCGCCGAAAATCCCCATGAGGATGTAGAACAGGCCGCAGGCGATCCCGGCGATGTAGCGTTTGTCCTTGTCTTCGTGGGCTTCGCGACCGGTGCAGATGGCGGCGGTGATGGCGGCAAGGTTGATGCCGTGGGAGCCGAAGGGCGCTAGCAGCGCCGAGGTGATGGCGGTCCAGGACACGATAGAGCGCGCCGGGGTGGTGTAGCCGGCGCTGCGCATCACCGCCATGCCCGGCACGTATTGCCCGGTGAGGGTCACCAGGGCCAGGGGCAGGCCGATGTTGATGATGGCGTGCCAGTTCCACTCGGGGGCGGTGAAGATCGGTTTGGCCAGCGCCAGGGTGATGGAGCCGCCATTGAAATTGCCGAGGCCGGCGGCCACGGCGCAGCCCACCAGCAGCACTGCCAGGATCGCGTAGCGTGGCGAGAAACGTTTGCCCAGCAGATAGGCCGCGATCATCGCCAGCACCAGGGCCGGTTGCACGGTGACCGAAGTGAACAGATCGGCGCCGAAGCGGAACAGGATGCCCGCCAGCATGGCCGCGGCAATGGCTTTGGGCAGGCGGCTCATGAGTTTGTCGAAGGCCCCGGACAGCCCGACCACGGCAATGATCAGCGAGGCGACTATATAGGCACTGATGGCCTGGGGCAGCGACACCGTGGGCAGCATCGATACCAGCAGCGCCGCGCCGGGGGTTGACCAGGCGGTGATCACCGGCACCTTCAGGCGCCAGCTCAGCAGCAGGCCGGTGAGGCCGCTGCCGATGGAGATGGCCCAGATCCAGGACGACACCTGGTCACTGGGCAAGTGGGCTTCGCGGGCGGCCTGGAACACGATGATCAAGGGGCCGGCGTAGGAAATGATCACGGCGATCAGGCCGGCGATCACGGCGGAGAGGGACAGGTCCTTGCTGAGACTGTGCATGGCATCTCGACTGGGCATGGAGTGGAAGAAGGATTGAGTCGATTGGGTTGGTGCTGGCTGAGTGTATTTCAATGAATTGAATCGATTCAATTGTTTCTCTAGAAAGATTTCTTTGGGAAGTCCTTTGTTTTTATATAAGTGACTGATTTAAAACTATTTATATTGATCATGAATAAGGCTTTCGAGTCGCCTGCAGTTTTTTCATTTGTCTTTTCATCGAATCAATAGCTCGATTGAGTCGACGTTAAAGGCGAGTGCAGGCCTGTGATATGCTCCGGCCCACTTCAATGCAGCCGATGGTGATCAGCCTCCATGTGGGTTCCCCAGTTAAGCGAGTTCAATCAGCCGGTCTACCTGTCCATTGCCGACGCCTTGGCGCGGGACATCAGCAGCGGCCTGTTGAACGACGGTGACCGCTTGCCGACCTTGCGCGAGCTGGCGGTGACCCTCAATGTCACCCCCGGCACCATCAGCCGCGCCTATAGCGAAGCTCAGCGGCGGGGACTGGTGCAGGGCGAAGTCGGGCGCGGCACTTATGTGCTGGCGCAGCCGCCGCTGGTGTTGCCGGAAGGTTCCAGTGCACCGTCGCTGTCCCTGGGGCAGTCCGAAGCCCTGGATCTGTCGATCATCAAGCCTTACAGCGAAACCCTGGAGTACTGGTTGCGCGGCGCGTTGGTGGGCATGGCCCGCAGCAGCGATTTCGGTCGTGCCCTGGACTACGCCCCCGACGGTGGTCATCCGGCCCATCGTGAAGCCGGAGCCCAGTGGCTGCGCCATTCCCTGCCCGAAGCCCATTGGCAACAGGTGGTGATGACTGCCGGTGCCCAGCACGGCTTGATGGTGGCCATCAGCGCCTTGAGCAATGCCGGCGATCTGCTGTTCTGCGAATCCTTGACCTACCCGGGCATCATCTCCGTGGCCCACGGCCTGGAGCGGCGCCTGCGGGGCGTGGCAATGGACGAGCAGGGGATGATTCCCGAGGCCTTGCGCGAGCAGTGCCTGCGGGAAAAACCGGCGCTGCTGGTGTGCGTCGCCAGTTGCCAGAACCCCACCACGGCGATCATGTCACCCCAGCGCCGGGCGCAGATTGCAGCGATTGCCGAAGAGTTCGACTTTTTGATCATCGACGACGATATCTACGGCTTTCTCGCCACCGATCCGTCGATCAAACCGCTTTCCAGCTATGCGCCGCAGCGTTCGGTGTACCTCACCAGCCTGTCCAAGGCGATCATGCCGGCGTTGCGCGTGGGCTATCTCTACAGCCCGCCCAAGTTGCTGTCGCGCCTGAGCTCGATGGTCCGCAGCAGTGTGTGGATGCCCTCGCCCCTGACCGCGCAATTGGCCAGCAACGTGATTGTCGAGGGATTGGACCGCAAGCTGGTGCAGACTCAGCGCAACGAAGCGGCGGCGCGTCAGGCGATTGCCCGGGAAGTGTTTGCCGGCTTGGAGATCGAGACTCAGCCCCACAGCTATCACCTGTGGCTGACCTTGCCGGAGCCCTGGACTGGCGATGAGTTCGCCACCCTGGCCCGAGCCAATGGCGTGCTGGTGATGAGCGGCAGCCAGTTCCAGGTGGAACGCGGTGCCAGCTCCCGTTGTGTGCGGGTGGTGCTGATGTCGCCGACGACCCAGGACGAGTTGCGTTTTGCCCTGACTCAGTTGGCCAGCTTGATCGAGGCTGATCCGCGACGTTACCGCTGAGGCCGCTTCGCCGGCACCTGCCTCTTGTAGGTGCCGGCTTGCTGGCGAACGGGGCCTTAGAAGGTGGTACGCAACCCCACTTCCACACTGCGCCCGGCGGCCGGGGCGATATCCCGCAGAATCGAGCTGGCGTAGCGCACGGTCTGGTTGGTCAGGTTCTCGCCCTTGACGAAGGCCAGCCACTGGCTACGGCCAATATCGAAGCGATAACCGGCACTGGCGCCAAAGGTGGTGTAGCCATCGGTGCTGCTTTCGTGGTCCGGCACTCGGCCCTGGCCGGCGGCATGCTGCACATCCAGGCGCGCCTGCCAGCGATCCAGTTCCCAGAGCAGGCCGCTGTTCAGGCGCAGCGGGGCAATGCGCGGCAGGTACTGGCCATTGTCGAGGTTCTTGGCCCGGGTGTAGTCGCCGGACAGATCCAGGGCGAACTTGCCGTAGGCGCTTTCTCCCAGGCTCCAGCGATCCTGGGCTTCGATCCCGGTGAAGCGTGCTCGTACTCCGCTGTAGGCGTATTCCGGAATTGCGCCTGCCTCTTCTTCGCCTTCATCGTTCAGGGTGCGCCCCGTGCCCAGCAGGCCGATGTAGTTGGAGAAGTGGCTGTAGAACACCCCGACGCTGCCTTTGTGGGTGCCGTTGTCAAAGCGCAGGGCCAGGTCGCTGGACACGGCCTTTTCCTTGGACAGCTTGGCGTTGCCCAGCTCATAGGTGCCGGTGGCGACGTGGGCGCCGTTGGCATACAGCTCATAGAAGGTCGGGGCGCGTTCGGTGTAGCCCAGGGTCGCGGCCAGGGACCACACCGGGGTCAGGGTATAGACCGCGCCGGAGGACAGGCTGCCGGCAGTGAAGCTGCTGGACTTGTCGGCCTGGGCAAAACGCTCGTTGCCTTTGCCGTCCGGGTCCACGGTGGTGTGTTCCAGGCGCCCGCCGAGGCTGAGTTTCAGGCGCTCGGTGGCTTGCAGTTCTTCAAGAATGAACAGGGCGCCGCTGTTGGTATCGGTCTTCGGCACGAAGGCTTCTTCACCCAGGGCGGAAAACTCGTTGCGATTGACCTGGGCGCCGACCACGCCTTCCAGCGGGCCGATGGGCAGGTGCCGAGCCTCGACCCGCGCCTCGTAACCCTTGTTCTTGAAGGTGGTGCCGGTTTCACCGCCTTCGATCTCCCGGTGCTCATAGTCGGTGTAGCCGGCGTTGAACTTGAGCGAGCTGAACGGGCCTTGCAGGTTGCGCAGCTCCGAGGCAAAGGCGTAATGATCCTGCTTCATGCGGATACGCACGTCGTCTTCGGCGGGTGAGCCGTAGTTGGCGTCGTAGTTGCTGTAGGACAGGCCGGCATAACCGTCGTCCCAGGTGTAGGAACCGCCGATGGCGCCGCCGTCCTGGCGTCCGTCGCTGTTGCCCAGGCGGCCTTTCTTGCCGTCGCCATCTTCGCTCGCTGGCGCGTGGCGGCTGCGGGCGTAGCCGGGAATCTTCAGGTCATTGAACTGCCGGGAGTTGGCGTCCAGGTGCAGAGCGAAGGTGCCGTCGCCGGCTTCCAGTTTTCCGGCGCTGCTGCGGGTGGTGTCGGCGCCGCCGTAGCGCAGTTCACCGGCTCCGTGAATACCCTCGATGGCTTCGGTGGGAATGCGGTTGTCGAAGCTGTTGATGACCCCGCCAATGGCGTTGCCGCCGTATAGCAAGGCGGCCGGGCCACGAACGATTTCGATGCGTTCAACGTTGACCGGGTCCAGAGGCACGGCGTGGTCGTAGGACAGCGACGAGGCATCCAGGGCGCCGACGCCATTTTGCAGGATGCGGATGCGGTCACCGTCCAGGCCACGAATCACCGGGCGGCTGGCACCGGGACCGAAGTAGGACGAAGACACACCCGGCTGCTTGTTCAGGGTTTCACCGAGGCTGCCTTTCTGTTGCAGGGTCAGTTGATCGCCTTCCAGCACGGTGGTGGGGGCGGCCAGCTCAGTGCTGCCCAGAGGATTGGCGGTGATGACTTGCTGGGGCAAATCCAGGGCCTGGGCCTGGGAGGCAATCAGCAAGGCGGCGGACAGCGGCGACAGGCGCCACAGTAAAGAGCGGGAAGGGCGAGGGACTGAAAGGGACATCGGTCATTCCTTGGCAAGCGTTGCGCAGCGCGCTTTGAGTCAGAAAACAGGCAGGACACGGGGGTGCCCAGGATGCGGGTGAGTTGTTATTGATTGATACAATATAACATCTCTTTTATCGCGAAAAGCCAGGAACTTTTTGCTTCTCATGCTCAATCGCCGTGGTTGTCTACGGCGGCTACAGTTAAAACAGCGCTCTGGCGCGGGCGCATGGCCTCGGCTAAGGTGCGCGGCTTTCCCTATTTTCTTCCCGCAAAGGCCTGGCATGACCGACACCCACACCGACCCGCTGCATGGCGTAACCCTGGAACAGATCCTCAAGGCGCTGGTGGAACACTACGAATGGTCGGGGTTGGCCGAGCGCATCGATATCCGTTGCTTCAAAAGTGACCCGAGCATCAAGTCGAGCCTGACCTTCCTGCGCAAGACACCCTGGGCACGGGAAAAGGTCGAGAAGCTCTACGTGAAGTTGCAGCGCACCAAGCGTCCGCTCTGAGGAATTCCATGGCCGGTGTATCGCTGCAGGGGCTGTTCAGCCGACGCGGGCTGATCGCCATTGCCGCAGTGCTGGGTTGGCTGGGGCTGACGGTTCAGCTGTACCTGATTCTGTTGTTGCGCTGGGAGGCCGGGGCCAGCCTGCTGGGTGGGCTGGTGAACTTCTTCAGCTTCTTCACCGTACTCAGCAATACCTTGGTGGCCAGTGTGCTGACCTGTGCCCTGAATCTGCGGATTTCCCGGGGGCAGGCGTTCATGCTGCGTCCGGCGGTCAGTGGCGCGGTAGCGGCGAGCATTGTCCTGGTGGGGTTGGCGTACAGCCTGCTGTTGCGTCATCTGTGGCATCCCCAGGGCTGGCAATGGCTGGCGGATGAGTTGCTGCACGACGTGATGCCGGTGCTGTTCCTGATCTACTGGTGGTGCTGTGTGCCCAAGGGGGGGCTGCGGCTGAGGCACGTCGGCTTATGGATGCTTTATCCGATACTGTATTTCGCCTATCTGCTCTTGCGCGGGAATGTGCTGGGGCTGTACCCCTATCCTTTTATCGCTGTGGACAAGCTCGGCTATCCCCAAGTGCTGCTCAATGCCCTGGGCATATTGGCGGGATTCGTCCTGGTGTCGTTGTTGTTGCTGGGCCTGGATCGCTGGCTGGGCAAGCGCCCGGCGCAACCCCGGTAGGCCTCGGCTTGCCAGCGAAGGGGGCCTTGAGACCGCTTTCGCTGGCAAGCCAGTTCCTAGCGTGAGGCGGGGGTTATTCTGCTTCGCTGCCGTCCAGGCGCCAGTAACCGGCAGCCTTGACGAATTCGTCGTTGAGCCGGTGCTCATCCAGCAGCACTCGACGAACCTGGCGCGAGACCTTGCTTTCGGTGGCCACCCAGGCATACAGCTTGCCTTGCGGGACCTGCAACTGACGCACAGTGCTGATCAGGTCCTGCGCGCCGCCATCACGCTCCACCCAGATCACCTCGACCTCGGCGGCGCTATGCAGTGCCTGGCGCTCCGCTCGATCCTGAACCTCGATCACCGCCAATACCCGGCGTCCGGCCGGCAGTTCTTCCAGGCGTCGGGCTATGGCGGGCAGGGCCGTTTCATCGCCGATCAACAAGTAGCTGTCGAAGATGTCCGGCACGATCATCGAACCTCGCGGACCGCCGATGTGCAGGTACTGCCCCGGCTTGGCCTGCTCGGCCCAGGTCGAAGCGGGGCCGTCGCCATGGAGCACGAAGTCGATGTCCAGTTCGCCCTGTTCCAGGTCGTAGCGGCGCGGGGTGTAGTCGCGCATGGCGGGCATCGGTCCGCTGTCCTTGCCTGGGCCCAGCACCAGGGTTTCCAGGGCGGCTTGCTGTTCGGCGTTCTGCGGGAACAGCAGCTTTACATGGTCGTCGCTGCCCAGGCTGATGAAACCGGCCAGCTCCGGCCCGCCGAGGGTGATGCGGCGCATGCGTGGGGTCAGGTCGACGACGCGCAAGACTTCCAGGCGCCGGCGCTTGATCTCGTGCATGACCCGGTGAATGGATGGCTCTGGGGTTGCAGTCATTCGGATTTCTCCTGGGCAGTGTGGCTGACAGGACCATCGACAATGGCCTTGGCGGTGTTGTTCAGCAGGTCACGCACCCGGAGGATTTCTTCCGGGCTCCAGCGCCCATGGTGCATTTGCAGGGCGTGGCGCAGGTTGTGCACCGCCTCATGGATTTCTGCAGGGCGGTCGTGGCCGCGCAGGGAGCGCTTGCTGACCTCGATGCGCATGTGCACACCGTCCAGGGCAATGGCCTGCTCCTGAAGGGAAAGACGACCGGCGTCGGTGACGCTGTAGCGCTTTTTTCCGCCTTCGGCGTCGCCCTGGATCATTTCGCTTTCTTCCAGAAAGGTCAGGGTCGGGTAGATCACTCCGGGGCTCGGGCTGTAGGCGCCGTCGAACATGCCTTCGATCTGGCGGATCAGGTCGTAGCCGTGGCAGGGCTGCTCGGCGATCAACGCCAGCAGCAGCAACTTCAAGTCGCCGGGGGCAAACACCCGGGGGCCGCGGCCGCCGCGTTCACGAGCGGGGCGGCGCTCGAAACTGTCGTGGCCGTCACCCTGTTCGCGGTGGTGAGAGGGCTCTCTCATTTTCTCTTTCTCCTGTTCGGTTCAGATATAACTTAAGATATATCTTAACGATTGCGCAAGCACTTCTACGCCATCCAAAGCTGCCGTTGGTCTGAGATGGAAAATCACAATGGGCGGGCGCTCCACGCCATGGAGTGGCGTGGAGCGGCTAGTAACCGGAGGGATTCAGCGTTGCGCGAGGCTGCCCAGGCACTGGGTGCTGCTGCCAGGCTGCAGGTAGGGCATGAGAATCGGCGCCATGCCCTTGAGCACCTGCACCGGCAAGGCCGAGGTGAACTTGAAGCCCTGGGCCGAAGCCCCTGGCACGTAGGCTGTGAGGGTGCCGAAGTGGTGATCGCCGATGTAGAACACGAAGGTTGCGGTGCGGTTGATGGACTTGGAGCTCAGCACCCGGCCGCCGGCACCAGTGGCCTCGATGCGGTTGTCGCCAGTACCGGTCTTGCCGCCCATGGCCAGTGGCGTGCCGTCCGCCAGTTTGAAACTGCCGGACACCCGTTTCGCGGTACCGGCATCCACCACCTGTGACAGGGCCCCGCGCAGCGCCGTGGCGACCTCCGAAGGCATCACGCGCTTGCCCTTGCCAGGGTCGTTGCTCAGGCGGGTTTCGTAAGGCGTGCCGGCGGCAAAGTGCAGGCTGTCGATACGCAGGGACGGCAGGCGCACGCCGTCGTTGAGGATGGTGCCCACCAGTTCGGCGAGCGCCGCCGGACGATCGCCGGAGCTGCCGATGGCGGTGGCCAGGGAGGGCACCAGGTGGTCGAACGGGTAACCGACGCTCTGCCAGCGCTGGTGAATATCCAGGAACGCCTCGACTTCCAGCATGGTGCGGATGCGACTGTCCCGGGCGCTGCGATGGCGACTCTTGAACAGCCAGCTGTAGACCTCCTGGCGTTCGAATTCACTGGCCTTGACGATCTGGCTGAAGGTCGCGTCGGGGTTGTTCATCAGGTAGCCCAGCAGCCACAGGTCCAGGGGATGGACCTTGGCGATGTAGCCCTGGTCCGGCAGGTCATAGGCTCCCGGGCCATAGCCGGCATAGAGCTTGTCCAGGCGCTCGTCGGTGAGTTTCTCGGCGGTCTTGGCGTTTTTCATATGGGCCCGGACAAAGCGATTGAAGCTGTCCTGGCTGGCGTCCGGCAGCAGGTAGCGGTGCACGGCAGCCAGGCGGATCGCCGTGGGGTGCATGCCGTCGAGAAAGGTGTCCAGGCGTGCCTGGGTGTCCTTGTTGCGGTACTTCTTCCAGAACCGCAGCAGGAACGAGGTGCCTTCGTGGTCGGCGAAGCGTGCCAGGTATTCCTGGCGTCGCGGGTTGGCGTCGTCCTTGAGCAACTCGGCACTGCTGCTGTCGCCGCCGTAGGTGCTGTAGCGCACCAGGTCACGCATCAAGCGAATGAACGGCAGGTTGATGGATTCGCGCAGGGCATCGCGCAGGGTCGGGCTGCGGCCGTTGTCCTCTTTGCGGAAGTTGTTGAAGTGATGCAACCCGCCGCCGGTGAAGAAGGCTTCGCCGGGGCTGGCGGAGTAGGTGCGGTCCAGGGCCGCGTCGAGCATCTTCGGCAAGCTGCGGTCGCTATTCTGCATCAGGTAGTCGAGGGCCCAGCGGCTCAGTCGGTCCTGGTCGTTGACCACAAATTTCTTCAGCTCGGCCGGGGTTTTCCCAGCGTGCTTGTCGTGCAACTCGGCAATGATCTGCAGGTAGGTGGTCAGCACCCGCAGCTTGGCGGTGGAGCCCAATTCCAGCTTGCTGCCTTCGTTGATGTCGAAAGGCTGGTCGGTGCTGTCGGTCTGCACCCGCACCCGCGAGCCGTCGGGGGTGAGTTCGAACAGGGTGAAGCTGTAGCGCACCTGCGTGGTGCTGGTGGGGGTCAGCAGGCGCTCGCCGAGCACACCGATCTGCGCGGCGAAAGCCGGGTCGGCGAGGTGCTTGAGGTACTCGGTGGCCTGGCGCTGCAGGTCGCTCTGCAAGGTGCTGGTGGCCGACAGGTCAAGGCGGTCCAGGTCGTACAAGGGGCGGTTGAGCAGCGCTGCCAAACGGCGGCGGGCCACGCTGATGCCCTTGTTGGTTTCGATCGGCTGGATCGTCGGCTGCTGCTGCCAGTCGCGGTAGCTGACCTTGCTGGCCAGGGCCGCGGCGGTCAGGGCGGGATCGATGACATTGTTCTGCGCCAGCAGGCGGATATGGCTGTCGGTGAGGTCCGCCAGCTCGGCGTGCCTCTTGACCAGATAATAGGAAGGGCGGCGTTGCGCGATCATCAGCGACAGCACCTGGCGCAGGGCCAGGCCGCGCTGGGCCAGGCTCCTGGCATCGGTGGCGTTGCTGGACAGGGCCTGGTTGACCTGATCGAAATCGGCGCCGTACCAGACCCGCAGGCCCTCGGCCATGCCATGTACCTCGCCGTGCCCCGGAACTGCCGACAGCGGCACGCTGTTGAGGTAATCGCGGACGATCCGGCGCCGGGCCTCCAGGGTTTGCGGGCCATCCTGATAGGCGCGCACGCTGGCGGAAATCATCTGGCGGATCTTTTCGCCGCCGGACACCGTCAAGCCATCGGGGGAGTGGCGGTATTTTTCCAGTTGGGTGGCCAGGGTGCTGCCGCCGGCGGTCTGCCCGGGCAGGTGCAGAAGCTTGGCCACCTGGGACCAGGCGGCCTTGGCGAAGCGCGGCCAGTCCACCGCCGGGTTGGCCTGGGCCAGCTTGGGGTCCAGCAGATCGCGGTTCTCGATGAACAGCAGGCTGTGCACCATCAGGGGCGGAATATGGTTGAAGCTGGCATACAGCTGTTGTGGGTAATTGAATTGATACAGGGGCGCGGCGCGGCAATCGGTGATGGACAGGCCGGCCTGGATTTTCTCGGTATAGGGCACGAAAAAACCGTTTTTGCTGTAGTCCATCAATGCCGGGGAAAACCGTGTCTGAGCGTCGATCAGGTAGCCGCGCTTGAGCAGACGCGGCAGGAACTCGCCCAGGGCGCTATAGCCCAGACGCCGGTCGAAGGGGCCGGCGCCGGGATAGAGTATGGCGTCGCTGGGGCCTGGTTGCAGGGAATAGCTCAAGTCTTGAGCCAGCTTGCTGAACTCCCGCGCCTGGAGCTTGGAGGTACGCATTTCCCGGCTGGCGGCGACACCCAGGGCGATCAGCGTGATCAGCAGTAGCAGCCAGAACAGGCGCCAGGCATAACGGCGGGACCTGGGTTTTTTGGGTAAAGGCGCTTCGTCCTCGCTGTGGTTTGGCACTGCGTTTTTACGCGAATCGGTCTGCCACAGAGCGCCCATAGTCGATTGATCCATTCACGCAGATTGATCGGACTTGTCTGAAGCTTAGTCGGTGGTAGCCGCGGCAGAAGAAATTGTGAAAGCAATGGGTCCTGGAACCGGGCCGCGGCCCCGGGGCTGATCAGGAACCGGTGGGAAAGGGCTGTGATAGAGCCTTCTTCCAGGTAAATACGCCCTAGGTAGGGGCATGACGATGCACCAGGGCTGTGCAATACTCCGGGCCCTTTCCGAGTGAGGTTTAAGGGCAAAAAGCAGGTAATGCTTCTCCGCGAAAGCGGTATTTGCCGAGATTTCTCTCTGAATTTAGCTACTTATAGAGTGAAAAGCCCTGTCGGGAGCTTTTTATACTGCGCACCCCGCTGATCTGGCAGGTCTTGTCCTACAGACGCGCCGCCCCACAAGGCCGGTACGGTTGAGCAAGCTGCGGCTATCCGCCACGGCTTCGCAGACTCGGTGGTTCATATCCAATAACAAAATGAGGTTGTATCTCTATGTCAGTTGGCAACCAACTGCCCCACGGCGAGACCGCTCAGGGCGGCCCGCTGAAACGCGAACTGGGCGAACGGCATATTCGCTTGATGGCCCTGGGTGCCTGTATCGGCGTCGGCCTGTTCCTGGGCTCGGCCAAGGCCATCGAAATGGCCGGTCCGGCCATCATGCTGTCCTACATCATCGGCGGCCTGGCGATCCTGGTGATCATGCGCGCCCTCGGCGAGATGGCGGTGCATAACCCGGTCGCCGGTTCCTTCAGCCGTTACGCACAAGACTACCTGGGTCCGTTGGCGGGTTTTCTGACCGGCTGGAACTACTGGTTCCTGTGGCTGGTGACCTGTGTCGCGGAGATCACGGCGGTGGCGGTGTACATGGGCATCTGGTTCCCCGATGTGCCGCGCTGGATCTGGGCCCTGGCGGCCCTGGTGAGCATGGGTTCGATCAACCTGATCGCGGTCAAGGCCTTCGGTGAGTTCGAGTTCTGGTTCGCCCTGATCAAGATCGTCACCATCATCGCCATGGTGATCGGCGGCGTTGGCATCATTGCCTTCGGCTTCGGCAACGACGGCGTGGCGCTGGGCATCTCCAACCTGTGGACCCATGGCGGCTTCATGCCCAATGGCGTGACCGGCGTGCTGATGTCGCTGCAGATGGTGATGTTCGCCTACCTGGGCGTAGAGATGATCGGCCTCACCGCCGGTGAAGCGCGCAACCCGCAGAAGACCATTCCCAACGCCATCGGCTCGGTGTTCTGGCGCATCCTGCTGTTCTACGTGGGCGCGCTGTTCGTGATCCTGTCGATCTACCCGTGGAACGAGATCGGCACCCAGGGCAGCCCGTTCGTGATGACCTTCGAGCGTCTGGGCATCAAGACCGCCGCCGGCATCATCAACTTCGTGGTGATCACTGCTGCGCTGTCCTCCTGCAATGGCGGCATCTTCAGCACCGGGCGCATGCTCTACAGCCTGGCGCAGAACGGCCAGGCCCCGGCCGGCTTCGCCAAGACCTCGAACAACGGTGTGCCGCGTCGCGCGCTGCTGCTGTCGATCTTCGCCCTGCTGCTGGGCGTACTGATGAACTATCTGGTGCCGGAGAAAGTGTTCGTCTGGGTGACGTCGATCGCCACCTTCGGGGCGATCTGGACCTGGGTGATGATCCTGCTGGCCCAGCTCAAGTTCCGCAAGGGCCTGAGCCCGAGCGAACGGGCTGCGCTGAAATACCGCATGTGGCTGTACCCGGTCAGTTCCTACTTCGCCCTGGCGTTCCTGGTACTGGTGGTGGGGCTGATGGCCTACTTCCCGGACACTCGTGTGGCGTTGTATGTCGGCCCGGCGTTCCTGGTGCTGCTGACGGTGCTGTTCTACCTGTTCAAGCTGCAACCGACCAATGTCCAGCAAGGGGCGGTGCGTTCGGCGTCGTGATCCCTCGCTCGGCAAGCTCTTGTCTTGAGCATCCCGGGCCAACGGCCTGAACAGAAGAATCCGGCGTCCCGCCAGGGCCGCCGGATTTTTTTTGTCGCGGTTCAGCCTCCCAGGGTGCCGCTGGTATCGGCATCGAAAACCGCCTTGGCTTGTTGGGCCAAGGGGCTCAGCAGGCTCAACAGCGTCGCTGCGTCATAGAGCTGGTGGGCTGCCAGGTTCGCCGGGGTGGGGTCGATGGGAATCAGCACTTCGGCATCGGCTGCGTGCAGCCAGATCGCCGTCACCTGCAAAGCCGGGATGAACAGCAACCTCAACTCGCAGGATTTCCCCTGTAGCAGGGGTGCCTGTTCCGCCAGGTTCAGGGCACTGATGGTGGACGCCGCCAGAACGCCGTGATTGAGCGCCGCGAACTCGACCTTGCCGGCCACTTCCGTCAGTTGCGCATCGGCGATGGATACACCGCCGGCGAACACCAGGTAATGCCAGTCCCCCGTCTTGGCCTGGTCCAGGCCCTTGCCGTTGGCCAGGTCCTCCAGGCCGAGGGCGTAGCCGCGAAATGCCTGGGACAGGCTCAGGGTGCCGGCATTGGCAAAGGCGCGGTTGACGCCGAAACCCTGGGTGCGCAGGGCTGCCTGCAGTGCCGGGTGCAAGGTCTGGACGCCGTGGGTGGGCGCCTTGGGGTAAGTCAGTTGCATGACGCCTCCTAGTTTTTCCGGGTGAAGTAGGTGTGGGTCCAATTGCCGCCGCCGTTGTAGGAACCGGGGAAGCTGTTAAGGGCACGGGTCGAGTAACCGAAGATGGAGTCGGCGACCAGGATGTAGCTGCCATCGGTGCCGTAGATCGTCAGGAAATGCGCGCCGCCGCCATACCAGGCGCAACGCAGGCCGACGGGACGGCCCATGCCGAGCTGGTTTTCGATGGCCGGCATCTGCATCCGGTTTTCCCGCATCCCGCCATAACTGCGGGTGGTTCTGAGGGCCGAGTCCAGGTAGCCGTAGACGTTGCACGGTCCGGGCTGGCTGCAGCAGGAGTTGCGGCCCAATTCGGCATTGGCCACCCCGCACTGGGTCCAGGAGCCGGTGCCGTAGTAGTTGCCGACCGATGCCGACAGTGCCGCCCAGCACCAGTTGCTCTGGGTTTGCGGCTGCACGCTGAAATTGAGTCGGGCGCCGGCCTGGGGGGCCGCCTCGGCGCGTGGGTCGATTTCAGCCAGTTGCGGATCGATCAGCGTACCGGCCAGGCATTGGGGCAGGGCCTGCGGGTTGCCGGTGGGGGTCAAGGTCGTGCTTAACATGTTCATCCTCCGTGAGTGAAAACCAGCCTCCGGCTGGTGTCGCTGTGGCATCTGGGCTACAGCAAGTTGCCGGACCCGGCGCTGGGTGCTGCGCGGCGCCAGCCTCGATGGCGTGCGCTGGCCGGGTCTGCAAGCAACCTTAGATGAGATATGCGTCAATGCAATTTAATTATGCGTTTATGCATTGTGGCGGACGTGAATGTCCCTGATAAGGGGGGCGTCCACAGTCGGGCCCGGTCCGGGTTGTGACCCCTTGTCGAGTGCCGAGTGAGGCTAGACGTCGATGATCACCAGGGTGCCGTGGCTGCCGGGCAGTACGCTATGGGCCTGGCCGGCTTGTACCAGGTACATCTGGCCGGCCAGCACTTCGACAGTGGCCTGGCCAATGCCCAAGCGCAGGCAGCCCTGGGTCACCAGCAGGCCTTCGTTGTAGTCGTGGATTTCTTCCGGGTAGGGCGCCTGGTCCATGCGCAGGACCTTGATACGGGCCGCGCCGACCTGGCCCACCAGCGAGGATTGCCAGGGACCGGGCAGTTGCTGGGACAGTTGCTCGAAGGACAGCAAGGGCATGGTGGAACTCCGAAAGGTCAGTGGTGGTTCGCTCTGCTTTCGGTGGTCCGGTCAAGCATCGGGAGGATGTCGGCTTCTAGAATTCGTCCATCAGCAGTACGCGGCATTCGCGGGCTTGAAAGGCGTTGATCTGTGGTACCAGGCGGGTGAAGTGTTCGGTGTTGCAATGAGCGTCGAGGGCGGCGCGGTCCGGCCACTGTTCGACGAAGATGAAGTGCCCGGGGTCTTTCTGATCGACGAACAGATCGTAGGCGATGCACAGCGGCTCCTGGCGGGTTTTTTCCACCAGTTCGGCGTACCACGGGCGCACGGTTTCCAGGTGTTCGGGCTTGATGAAGTCTTCAGCGATAACCTTGAGCATTCCAATCTTCCTTGTGAGTCGCCAGGCTCCCCAGGTAGCCGGGGAGGCCTGGACAGGCGTGCTTAAGCGGCGGCTTGGGTATTGGGTTCGAAGCTGTCGGCCCGGGCCAGTTGCCACATGCGCGAGTAGAACTCGCCGTTGACTTCGCCGGTGAGCAATTCGCCGGGCTTGAGGAACACATGCAGTTGGGAGAACAGCTTGATCTCGGTGGCCGACATGCGTCGCACCAGGTGCTTGGCTTCCAGTTGCGACGGGTGCTGCAGGCCGGCGGCGGCCAGCATCTCGGCCAGGGCCTTGAGGGTGTTGCGGTGGAAGCTGTACACCCGCTGGGCCTTGTCCGGCACCACCAGGGCACGCTGGCGCAGGTTGTCCTGGGTGGCGACACCGGTGGGGCATTTGTTGGTGTGGCAGCTTTGTGACTGGATGCAGCCGATGGCGAACATGAAGCCCCGGGCCGAGTTGGCCCAGTCGGCGCCGATGGCCAGGACGCTGGCGATGTCGAAGGCACTGACGATCTTGCCGCTGGCACCGAGCTTGATCTTGTCCCGCAGGTTCAGGCCCACCAGGGTGTTGTGGACGAACAGCAGGCCTTCGCGCATGGGCGCGCCGATGTGGTCGGTGAACTCCACGGGGGCTGCGCCGGTGCCGCCTTCCTTGCCGTCGACCACGATGAAATCCGGGAGGATGCCGGTTTCCAGCATGGCCTTGGCAATGCCCATGAATTCCCACGGGTGGCCCAGGCAGAACTTGAAGCCCACCGGCTTGCCGCCGGACAGCTCACGCAGTTGCTGGATGAAATGCATCATTTCGATCGGGGTGGAAAATGCACTGTGGCTCGACGGCGAAATGCAGTCCTCGCCCATGCGGATGCCGCGGGTGTCGGCAATTTCCTGGGTCACCTTGTGCTTGGGCAGGATGCCGCCATGGCCCGGCTTGGCGCCCTGGCTCATCTTGATCTCGATCATCCGCACTTGCGGGTTCTGCGCCTGGGTGGCGAAGCGCTCGGGGTCGAAGCGGCCGTCGGCGGTGCGGCAGCCAAAGTAGCCACTGCCCAGCTCCCAGGTCAGGTCGCCGCCGTGTTCACGGTGATAGGGGCTGATGCTGCCTTCACCAGTGTCGTGGGCAAAGTTGCCGAGCTTGGCACCCTGGTTCAGGGCACGGATGGCGTTGGCACTCAGGGAGCCGAAGCTCATCGCCGAGATGTTGAATACCGAGGCCGAATAGGGCTGGGTGCATTGCGGGCCGCCGACGGTGACCCGAAAGCTGCTGGGGTCGCTCAAGGGCGCCGGGCGCATGGAGTGGCCGATGAACTCGAAGCCCGACTGGTAGACATCGATCAGGGTGCCGAAGGGTTTGTCGGCGCTTTCATTCTTGGCCCGCGAGTACACCAGGGAGCGCTGGGCGCGGGAAAAGGGCAGGGCGTCGCTGTCGGATTCCAGCAGGTATTGGCGGATCTCCGGACGTATGCCTTCCACCAGGTAGCGGATGTTGCCCAGGATCGGGTAGTTGCGGCGTACCGCGTGGGGACTTTGCAGCAGATCGAAGATCCCCAGCAGGCTCAGCAGGCCGGTGACCAGGGTGAATGGCCAGAGCCAGTCGTGTTCGAGAAAGGGCAGGCTGGCGAGGGTGAATATCACGCAGGCAGCAAAGAAGGCGTAGCGGCTCAGAAGTGACAGGCTCATACGGTTTCCTTGGTTCGGACTCATCAGGTCAATCAGGCACCGGGTGCCTTGATAACGGGTAATCGACAGCGACACCGAACGGCTGAGGCGGTGGGCTGCACAGGCATTTCTTATAGGAATTCACGGCTGTGTCAGAGCGTTGCAGCCCAGCATACTGGCCCGCTGGGGCCTTACGGGCAAGCCTGAATCGGGGGATCGAGGCAGGACTTAGACCATTGTTGCAGAATCTTATTGCGATAAGTTCTCGTTTAAAGAGGGTTTTATTGTTACTGTATAACACTGTTTTTCACCCCAGCCGCTGGAGACTCCGATGAAACCCAACATTCACCCTGACTACCGCCCCGTGCTGTTTCACGATACTGCCGCCGACGTGTTTTTCCTCATTGGCTCTACCGTCGATACCGACCGCACCTACCAGCACAGTGATGGCCAGACCTATCCGTACGTGACCCTGGATGTGTCCAGCGCTTCGCACCCGGTGTACACCGGCCAGCAACGCAAGACCCAGTCCGAAGGCCGTATCGCTGGCTTCAACAAACGTTTTGCCTCCTTCGGTTCCAGCGGTAAAGCCGCTGCCAAGTGAGGTCATTGGCCTCCATTCTCGCCGCCGTCCGTTGGAGCTCTTCCAGCGGACGGATGGTATTAAAAAGCCATCATTCCCCTCGGAAATGCTTCTACGCTTGAATCAGGCAACAAGGATCAGTGTTGCCAGTGAAAAGAATGAAGGACATGTGCATCGATGTTGACCCGAGGTGTCTCATGGGTGAGCTGAACGTTGCCACAGTCACACGCCAGTCCGAGGTTCTGTTGGTAGACAGCCAGGACGCGATCCTGCAACGCCTGCACCAACTGCTCAGTGCCCATTCCTACGTGCTGCACCTTGCCCACGACGCCAGCGAAGCCCTGAAGGTCATGGCCACTCGGGAGGTGGACCTGGTCATCAGCGCCGCCCATCTGCCGCAGATGGATGGCCCGTCCCTGCTGGCGCGCATTCATCAGCACTATCCGGACACTACGCGCATCCTGCTGACCGGTGACCCGGACCTGAAACTGATCGCCAAGGCGATCAATGAAGGGGAAATCTACCGTTACCTGAGCAAGCCCTGGGATGACCAGGAACTGCTGCTGGCCCTGCGCCAGGCCCTGGAGCACCAGCATTCCGAACGTGAGCGCCAGCGCCTGGAAGCTCTGACTCAAGAGCAGAACGCTGAGCTCAAGGCCCTCAATGCCCTGCTGGAAAAACGCGTCGCATCGCGCACCGCGGAGCTGCAACAAACCGCCGACATGCTGGACCTGGCCTATGAGGAGCTCAAGCACAGCTATGCCACGGGCGCCGAGCTGTTCTCGCTGCTGGTGAACCAGCGTCTGCCGAGCGACAAGCAGACTAACCGCCGGATCATCGATTTGGTGCGTGCCTACTGCAAGATCCACGGCATCGACGCCGTGGCGCAGCGCGACCTGGCCATGGCCGCGGCCCTGCACAACATCGGCAAGCTGAGCTGGAGCGACAGCATGATGGTCACTCCGGCCGATTGGTTGCACCACCATGAGCGTGAACGCTATCGGGCCTATCCGGCGCAAAGCGAATCGCTGCTGATGACCCTGGAACCGGTGCAGGATGCGGCGCGCCTGATCCGCCATCACCAGGAACACTGGGATGGCAGCGGCTTTCCCGATCACCTCAAGGGCGAGGCGATTCCCCTGGGCTCGCGGCTGCTCAAGCTGGCGGTGGATTTTATCGAACTGCAGTGCGGGCTGATTCTCGAACGGCACATGAACAGCGACGAGGCCCTGGTGTTCATCCGTAAATACGCCGGCCGGCTGTACGACCCCGAGTTGGTGGAGGGGTTTATCCAAGTGTGTTCTGTGTACCTCAGCGATGTGACCCTGGGCGACCCTTCGGTCAAGGTCCTGGGCACCCGGGAGCTGGCGGCGGGCATGCTGCTGGCGCGCAACCTGAATGCCGACAACGGCATGCTTCTGCTCAACGCCGGCAAGGTGCTGAGCCAGCCTCTGGTGGACAAACTGATCGCCTTTGAAACCATGGAAGGCGCCCGTTACAGCGTGTTCGTCAAGCTGGCGCGAGAGCCGCAGTCGGGCACCTGAGAAACGCCCTGGAACGACGGGAAATATACCGCTGGCGGATGACGACCCGCTGCCGGGCATGTGATCCTTGCGCCTTCGTTCTCAAGGTGTCCAGGTCCCCATGTCGCTGCCCTCCGCCGTTGCACCCTCCGTCATTCGTATCGCCGCCGCCCTGTTGCTGGGGGCCGATGGCCAGACCCTGCTGGTGCGCAAACGCGGCACCCAGGCCTTCATGCAGCCTGGCGGCAAGATCGAAGCCGGCGAGCCGCCGGTGCTGGCCCTGGTCCGAGAGTTGGAAGAGGAACTCGGCCTGCGCATCGATCCGAGCCAGGCCTGCTATCTGCAACAGTTTTGCGCACCGGCCGCCAACGAGCCCGGCCATGTGGTGCAGGCGGAGGTCTTTCTTGTTCGCATCGACATTGCGGTGACTCCGGCGGCGGAGATCGAGGAGGTGCGCTGGATCGATCCGGCCAGCGATGGTGGTTTGTTTCTGGCGCCGTTGACACGGGATCTGATCTTGCCGTTTTATCGTCAGGCCCAGGCGAGCCTCGCCTGACCTCCCGTTGCCAAGGACTGCCATGATCCCACTTCACGACTACCTGATTTTCGCCGCGGCCTCGTTGCTGATGGTGCTGACCCCAGGCCCGAACATGATCTACCTGATTTCCCGTTCGATCTGCCAGGGGCGCAAGGCCGGGGTGACGTCGTTATTGGGCGTCGTGATGGGCTTTTTCGTCCACCTGTTTGCCGCTGCACTGGGCCTGACCGCGATCTTCATGGCGGTGCCCATGGCCTATGAAGTGCTCAAGTGGGCCGGTGCCCTGTATCTGCTGTGGCTGGCCTGGCAGGCGCTCAAGCCTGGCGCGCGATCGCCGTTCGAAGCCCAGCAGTTGCCGCTGGACTCGCCCCGCAAACTGGTGATCATGGGGTTTCTGACCAGCGCCCTGAACCCCAAGATCGCGGTGTTCTACCTGTCGATCTTTCCGCAGTTCATTCATCCCGAGCACGGATCGGTGTTTTCCCAGAGCCTCATTCTCGGCCTGACCCAGATCAGCGTGAGTTTTTCGGTGAACCTGCTGATTGCCCTGTTCGCCGCAGGCATTGCCTCCTGGTTCGCCAGCAACCCCACCTGGCTTTCGGTCCAGCGTTACTTCATGGGGTTCGTGCTGGCGGGGCTGGCGGTGCGCTTGATGTTCGAACAACGCCGTACCAACTGAACATGACGGACTGACGATCCCGCATGAACCAGCAGATCCGACACCTGACTCCTGACGATGCCGCGCAATACCGGGCCTTGATGCTCGAAGCCTATGAGCGCCATCCCCAGGCGTTCACTTCCAGTGTCCGGGAGCGCGAGAAGCTGCCCCTGGCCTGGTGGGGTGCCCGTCTGGATGGGGAGCTGGACCTGATGCTGGGAGCCTTTGACCGAGGGCGGCTGGCGGGGATCGTCGGCCTGGCCTTCGAGCTGCGGGAAAAGGCCCGGCACAAGGCGACCCTGTTCGGCCTTTACGTCACGGCCGAGCAACGCGGCAGCGGCCTGGGTCGACAGTTGGTGCAGCATCTACTGGCCGAGGCGGCGGGGTACGAAGGCCTGCGCCTGGTGCAACTGACGGTGACGGCGGGCAATGACGCAGCGCTGTCCGTGTACCAGCGCTGCGGCTTTGTCCAGTTCGGGCTCGAACCCCAGGCGGTGTGCGTGGGGGAGGACTATCTCGACAAGATCCACATGTGGCGCGAAGTGCCACGCTGATCCTGCTCGCTGGCCTGCCGGCGCCGCATGAGGGTGGCGCTCAGCGTACAGCGCTGACGCCGTCCAGGGTCGAGAACGAGGTGTCCTTGGCGGTCAGCAGGAAGTCACGCATGTAGGGCGCGTCCAGCATGTCGGCGCGAATCGCTGCGTACAGGGTGGCGAACAGTCCCTTTTCACCCAGTCGCTTGGCCTTCACATAACCCCGTGAGCTGTATTCATGCAGGGCCCAATGAGGCATGCCGCACACCCCGCGGCCGCTGGCCACCAGCTGCATCATCATCACCGTCAGTTCCGAGGTGCGGACCTGCGCCGGTTCGATGTCCGCCGGTTCCAGGAAGCGGGTGAAGATGTCCAGACGATCCCGCTCCACCGGATAGGTGATCAGGGTTTCGTTCAGCAGATCTTCCGGGACTATGTAGGGCTTGCTTGCCAGGGGGTGCTGGTTGGCCACCGCAAGCATGGCTTCGTAGGTGAACAGCGGCACATAGGTGATGCCGGCCAGTTCCAGGGGATCGGAGGTCACCACCAGGTCCAGGTCACCCCGGGCCAGCGCTGGCAGCGGTGCAAAGGAGAAGCCCGAGGCCAGGTCCAGTTCCACTTCCGGCCAGGCGTCGCGGAACTGGTCGATGGTGGGCATCAGCCACTGGAAGCAGCTATGGCACTCGATGGCCATGTGCAAGCGGCCGGCGGTGCCGCCGGCCAGGCGGGCAATATCCCGTTCGGCGCCGCGCAGCAGCGGCAGGGTGGCATCGGCCAGTTGCAGCAGGCGCAGGCCTGCGCTGGTGAAGCGCACCGGCTTGGTCTTGCGCACGAACAGCGGCATGCCCAGGCGCTCTTCAAGTTCCTTGAACTGGTGGGACAGGGCAGACTGGGTCAGGTGCAGGCGTTCGGCGGCTTCAACCAGGCTGTCGGCTTCGCGCAGGGCGTGCAGGGTCTTCAGGTGACGGATTTCGAGCACCAGGATCTCCATGAGTAAATTTTGTGATCAACACGAAAAGGTTGAGTTTGTCTCATGTTGCCAGAGCTGTCGACAATAGCGCCATCTTTGACAAGGAGGCGCTTTCCCATGGCACTGGCCCACACCCTCGGTTTTCCCCGCATCGGCGCTGACCGCGAACTGAAAAAAGCCCTCGAAGCCTACTGGAAGGGCGACCTCGATCAGGCTGCATTGCAAGAGGTCGGTCGCGAGCTGCGGGCTCGGCACTGGCAAGTGCAAAAAGACGCCGGCATCGACCTGCTGCCAGTGGGTGACTTTGCCTGGTACGACCAGGTGCTCGGTCACTCCCTGACCTTCGGGGTGATTCCCGAGCGTTTCGACGGTCTTCGCGATGCCCAGGGCCGTCCGACCCTGGACACTCTGTTCGCCATGGCCCGTGGCGCCAATGCTGGCTGCTGCGGTGAGCAGGGCCAGGCGCAATACGCCCAGGAACTGACCAAGTGGTTCGACACCAACTACCACTACCTGGTCCCCGAGTTCAGCGTCGACCAGCCGTTCCAGCTGAGCTGGGAGCAACTGTTCGACGAAGTCGAGCAAGCCCATGCCCTGGGTCATCAGGTCAAGCCGGTGATCATCGGCCCCTTGACCTACCTGTGGCTGGGCAAGGCCAAGGGCAATGGATTCAACAAGCTCGACCTGCTGGAGCGCCTGTTGCCGCTGTACGGCGAGATCCTCAACCGGCTCAAGGCCCAGGGCGTGGAGTGGGTGCAGATCGACGAGCCGATCCTGACCCTCGACCTGCCCCAGGAGTGGAAGAGCGCCTTCGAGCGGGCCTACCACATCCTCCAGTACTCGCCGCTGAAAAAACTGGTGGCCACTTACTTCAGCGGTTTGGAAGACAACCTCGGTCTGGCGGTGGGCCTGCCGGTGGACGGCTTGCACATCGATGCGGTGCGGGCGCCGGAACAACTGGGCCAGGTCCTGGACCGGCTGCCGACCTACAAGATTCTTTCCGTGGGCCTGGTCAATGGGCGTAACGTCTGGCGCTGCGAACTGGAACAGGCCCTGCAGCAGTTGCAGGTGGCCCAGGAGCGTTTCGGCGACAACCTTTGGGTCAGCAGCTCCTGCTCCCTGCTGCACAGCCCGGTGGACCTGTCCCGGGAAGACCAGCTGGATGCCGAACTGAAAAGCTGGCTGGCCTTTGCCGTGCAGAAGTGCGGCGAGATTTCGGTCCTGCGTGATGCCCTGAACGATCCCCAGGCCCCGGCGGTGCAAGCGGCCCTGGCGCAAAGCCGGAAGGTCCAGGCCAGTCGTGCCCAGTCCCCGCGGATTCACAAGGCCCAGGTCCAGGCCCGGATCAAGGCCATCAGCGCCGCCGACAGTCAGCGTCAGTCGCCCTTTGCCCAACGTATCGAACAGCAGCGAGCGCGCCTGCAATTGCCGGTCTTTCCCACCACCACCATCGGCTCTTTCCCGCAGACTGCATCGATCCGCCTGGCGCGCCAGGCCTACCGGCAGGGCAAGCTGTCGCTCAACGACTACACCGATGCCATGCACAGCGAGATCCGCCACGCAGTGCAGATCCAGGAGAGCCTTGGCCTGGACGTGCTGGTCCACGGTGAAGCCGAGCGCAACGACATGGTGGAGTACTTTGCCGAGCAACTCGACGGCTACCTGTTCACCCGCTTCGGCTGGGTCCAGAGCTACGGCTCGCGCTGCGTCAAGCCGGCCATCATCTACGGCGACCTGAGCCGGCCCCGGGCCATGACCGTGGACTGGATCCAGTACGCCCAGAGCCTCACCGACAAGGTCATGAAAGGCATGCTCACTGGCCCTGTGACCATGCTCATGTGGTCTTTCCCCCGGGAAGACGTATCGCGCAAGGTCCAGGCCCAGCAACTGGCGCTGGCCCTGCGCGATGAAGTGCAGGACCTGGAACAGGCCGGGATCAAGATCGTGCAGATCGACGAGGCGGCGTTCCGCGAAGGCCTGCCCCTGCGCCGCGCGCAATGGCAGGAATACCTGGACTGGGCGGTGCAGGCCTTCCGCCTGAGCGCTTCGGGTGTGCGGGACGAAACCCAGATCCATACCCACATGTGCTACAGCGAGTTCAACGATGTGATCCAGTCGATTGCCGCCATGGATGCCGACGTGATCACCATCGAGACTTCCCGTTCGGACATGGAGTTGCTGCAAGCCTTCGAAGCCTTCGACTACCCCAACGACATCGGCCCGGGGGTGTATGACATCCACTCGCCACGGGTGCCGGACACTGCCGAGATGGTCAAGCTGATGAGCAAGGCGGTCAAACGCATTCCCGCCGAGCGACTGTGGGTCAACCCCGATTGCGGCCTGAAGACCCGCGCCTGGCCGGAAACCGAAGCGGCCCTGGTGAACATGGTGGCCGCGGCCCGCCAGCTGCGCAGCCAACTGGCCTGAAAGCCGGTAGAAACCTGCTTGCCGACGAAGGCGATCATCAGCTCCACCTCGTCGGCAAGCGAGGCGTCGCCCGAGCGCCCCTAAGCGATGACCGCTGGGCGGGCTTCATCAAACTGTCACGCAACTGTGGCAGCGCGAAACATCGAAGTTCATCAGACTCGCGCTCTACTGGGGTTCTGCGTTTCGGTGTTTTCCATGCGGGCAAGATTGTTTTCCACTGTCATCCTGCTGGCCGGGCTTTTGCTCGGCCAGCTGTCTTTTGCGGCCGCGCGCTGCGATGTCAACGTACCCACGCAACGGGTCGACCTGGCGCAGGTGAGCCTGGCCTACCAAAGCATCGGTCGAAGCTCCGATCCGGCATTGCTGCTGGTCATGGGCCTGGGTGGGCAATTGATCCACTGGCCGGACGAAGTAGTGGAGGCCTTGTGTCAGCAAGGGTTTCGGGTGATTCGATATGACAATCGCGACGTCGGCCTGTCCACCTGGCGCCAGGCTCCGGCCAGCGCCAACCTGACCTTCGAAGTGCTGCGCTACAAGCTCGGCCTGCCCGTGGCTGCGCCTTATACCCTGAGCGACATGGCCGATGATGCCCTGGGGCTGATGGATGCCCTGCACATCGAGCAGTTCCATGTGCTGGGGGCGAGCATGGGCGGCATGATTGCCCAGCATCTGGCGGCCATGGCGCCACAACGAGTCGAGAGCCTGACGCTGATCATGACCAGCTCCGGGGCCCAAGGCCTGCCGGCGCCGAACGAGGCGCTGGTGCAATTGCTGTCCCGGCGCAATGCACCGAACCGCGAAGCGGCCCTGGAGCAGCAGGCGGACCTGCTGGCGGCCCTGGGCAGCCCGAAGGTCGCGGATGACCGTCAGGTTCTGCTGCATCAGGCTGCGTTGTCCTATGACCGGGCGTTCAACCCGGAGGGCGTCAAGCGTCAGATCATGGCGATCCTCGCCGAGCCGAGTCGGGTGGCCTTGCTCAAGCAACTGCGGGTGCCGGCCCTGGTGGTGCACGGCACCGCCGATCCGCTATTGCCGGTGATGCATGGGGTGCACCTGGCGGCGCAGATCCAGGGCAGCCAGCTGAAGCTGATTCCGGGGTTGGCCCATCGTTTCCAGGACGCCTTCAAGGCGCCTTTGCTGGCGGCGGTGCTGCCATACCTGCAAAACCATCGCGAAGACACTTCCCACTGGGCCCAGATCGAACCGTTGGAAGTGGGGCGCATGCTCTGAGCCAAGTCTCAGCGGATAGATTTTCGCTTGCAGCTTGTCGCTGTTCGCGTCAGCGAACAATCTTGTCTACCTGAATGCCGAGCTTTTTCAGGCGGTACCAGAAGCTGCGTTCGGAAATGCCGATCATCTGTGCCGCGGCCGCCTGGACGCCGTTGCTCTGGTGCAGGGCCGCGAGGATGTAGGCCCGCTCCACTTCGGCCAGGGCCGCGTCCAGGTCGCTGGGCACTTGTGGGCCAACGCTGAGGGCCACGCTGCCCTCGGTGCCTGCTGGCGGGGTGTCGAACAGATAGCCTGGCAGGTCACTTTCTTCGATGACCGGGGCGCGGGCGACGATGGTGGCTCGCTCCACGCAGTTCTGCAGTTCGCGGATGTTTCCTGGCCAGCTGTAGCAAGCCATGGCCTGCAGGGCTTGTGGGCTGAAGCCCGTGATGCGCTTGCCGGCGGTGGCCCCCAGGCTGTGGGCGAAGTGGCGGGCCAGTGGAGCGATGTCCTCGACCCGCTCGCGCAGCGCTGGCAAGGGAATGGGGAAGACATTGAGGCGGTAGTACAGGTCCTCGCGGAACTCCTTGTTGGCCACGGCTTCCAGCAGGTTCTTGTTGGTCGCGGCGATCACCCGCACATCGACCTTGCGCTCCCGGGGATCGCCCACCGGCTCGATCACGCGTTCCTGTAGGGCGCGGAGGATCTTGGCCTGCAAGGCTAGGGGCATGTCGCCCACTTCATCGAGAAACAGGGTGCCCTTGTCGGCCTGCTGGAAGCGTCCGACCCGGTCCGCCACGGCGCCGGTGAAGGCGCCCTTGCGGTGGCCGAACATCTCGCTTTCCAGCAAGCCTTCGGGAATGGCCGCGCAATTGACGGCGACAAAGGGTTTGTCCGCGCGATTGCCGTGCTTGTGGATGGCCCGGGCGACCATCTCCTTGCCGGTGCCGCTTTCTCCGGTCAGGAGAATGGTGGCGCTGCTCTCGCGTACCGAGTCCACCGCCTGCAGTACCTGGCGAAAGGCCGGGCTGTCGCCTACCAGGCTGTCGAACTGCTGGTGCTCGTCGAGCTCGGCGCGCATGCGCTGGTTGTCTTTGAGGATGTCGCGAAACTGCAGGGCCTTGCTGACGGTGATGTCCAGCTCATCGATATCGAAGGGCTTGGCAATGTAGTCGTAGGCGCCGTTGCGCATGGACTGCACAGCGTTCTTCACCGTGCTGTAGGCGGTCATCACGATCACCGGCAGGTTCGGGTAGCGCTGCTTGATTTCCGCCAGCAGCTGGGGCCCGTCCATGCCCGGCATGCGCCAGTCGCTGATCACCAGGTCGATGTCTTCCTGCTCCAGCACCTTGAGGGCGTGCAGGCCATTGCTTGCCGTGAACACCTGGATGCCGTTCTGGCTCAAGGCCGAAGACAGCAGGTCACAGAGTTTGGGTTCGTCATCGACCACCAGCAGGTTATGCGTCATCAGTGTCCTCGTCGTCCTCTTCACCGTTGGCCGGAATGTACAGGCTGAAGGTGGCGCCGGCATCTTTTTCGCTGACGCACTCGATGTGGCCGTCATGGCTTTCCATGATCGAAAAGACTTTCGCCAGGCCCAGGCCGGTGCCCGAGGCCTTGGTGGTGACGAAGGGGGTGAAGATGCGTTCCAGCATGTCCGGCTCGATGCCCTGGCCGGTATCGCTGACGCTGATGATGGTTTCGTCTTCCTGCTGGGCGATGCCCAGGGTCAGGCGGCCGCCCTCGGGCATAGCGTCGATGGCGTTGAGGATCAGGTTCAGGCAGGCCTGCTTGAGCTGCCGGGCATCGGCATGGATGGTCGCACCCGGTGCCTGGTCGTCGATCCGCGCTTCGATATTGTGGGTCGCCAGTTCCGGGGTGCAGAAGCCCAGCAGTTCCTCGACCAGCGGGCGTGCCGCCTGGGTGGCACGAATGGGCGCGCTGGGTTTGGCGAAGTCGAGAAAGTCGGTGATCAGGTCGTTGATCCGGCTGACTTCACTGATCACGTATTCCAGGTGGCGCTTGTCGTTTTCCGGCAGGTTGGCCCGGCGGTGCAGCAGTTGAGTGGCGGTCTTGATGATGCCCAGCGGATTGCGGATTTCATGGGCCAGGCCCATGGCCACCTCGCCCAGGGCGTGCAGGCGATCGCGACGGCGCAACTGGCCCTCCAGGTGCTGCAGTTCTCCCAGGCGCTCGCTCATGTGGTTGAAGGTGCTGCTCAGCTCCGCCAGTTCGTCGCCACCGATCACCGGCACCCGCTGCCGGTAGTCGCCGGCGATCACCGCCTGGACGCCCTTGGACAGGCCCCGCAGCGGCCGCGTCAGGCGTTGCGACACCAGCCAGCCGACACACAGCGAGGCGGCCGAGCTGAGGAGGAAGATCAGGATGAACAGGTTGCTCTGGTTAACCAGGCCCACCAGGCTGCTGTGGCGCAGCAGGCCACTGAAAATCACCCCCACCAGGTCGCCGCTGTCGTTGAAGATCGGCCGGTACAGGCCGCTGTAGCGGCTGGTGAACTGCTCGGTGGGCTGGCGGGTGGCGCGCAGGATGTCTTCGATCTTGTGCGGCACTCGGGGGGGATGGTCCTCGAAGCGCTGGGTGGCGAAGATCTCCGAAAAATCATCGGCCTTGGCCAGGTACAGGCGCAGGTCCAGGGAGTGCACATCGGCCACGCTGGTGAGGAAGCTGGCGTCCAGGTAGGTGGCGATCAACAGCTGGTAGTCGACCCCGTCGAGCTGGGTCTGGAAGGTCGAGACCACCGCCCCGGTGGCCACGCCACCCACCTGGATGGTCTGCAGGACGGCGTTGGAAGCGGTGCTGATCTGCCCTACCACGTCGTCCGCGGCGGTGGTGAACATCACCTTGTGGTCGCTCTTGCGGATCAGCGCCACCACGTCGATGCCCATGGAGTCGGCAATGTCGGCGGTGAGCTTGTCATGCTTGGCTGCATTGCGGTCCGAGGGCGGACGCGTATAGCGCAGGAACAGCTGGGCGATCCGCGCGTTGTCATGGAGGATCTCGGTGATCTCGTCCTCGACGATCTTGGTGGATTCCTGCAGCCAGATGCGCACGTTGCTGTCGAAAATCTCCGACAACGTGGTGGCCGCCAGCTCCGCGGCAATCATGGTGGGAATCACACTGACCAGCCAGAACGCCAACACCAGCTTGCGCTGCAGGCTCCAGCGGGAGATGGCAAAAGGGCGGGGCGGGCGACGATCTTTTCTGGTCATGTACTTTCGCTTATTGCAGCAGCCATGGCGGGGTCGGAGCGATCCGGACGGACAAAGCGTTTTATCACCTTGAGCAGGGCATTGAGCAAGGGATTGCGATGCCTGAAAAACAACATGTTACCGGTGAACTGGCAACCCAGGCGCAACTTGCTGGCGTAACCGGCCTGACCACACTCGTACAGGGGAATGTGCTGCTGGATACAGTAGTCGACGTTGGCCAGCCAACTGCGGAAGTACAGATTGTGCTCACGGGTGACGTTCAAGTCGTGGGCGAAGAATTTGTCGATCAGCCGATGCTGGTCGATGAGTACCAGGTTGAAGGCCACCAGTTGGTCCTGGACCCAGTACAGGACGCAGGCGGCGCGCTGGTCCAGTTGTTCGAGAATGCCGGTGAAATAGGCCGCCGGCAGGCGCTCGAACTGCAGGTCGCTGCGTTCCAGGGTGGCTTCGTAGAGGCGCATGATGTCGGGCAGCACGTCGTCGATCTGCCGCCGCCACTCGATGCGCGGCGCCGGGGCGCGCAGCTTGCGCCGCAGGTCCTTGCGAGTGGACTTGCCCAGGGTGCCAAGATAGGCGTCGATCGAGGCGAAGGGCACCGGCAGCAGCGCGCTGGGCAGGCTCGGCATCGCCTGCAGGCCGGCGGCCCGGCAACTGGCGGCCCATTGCGGGTCGCTGCTGGGGGCATCCTTGACCGCCATCAGGCCGATGCCGAAGTTGTCGGCGTCACGCCGGGCCAGTTGCAACAACTGCTCCAGCAACGCCTGACGACGTTCCAGGGGAACATGGCTGGCGGTGCCGGCACTGCACTGTTCGGCCACGGGCGAGCCGATGGCGTACAGGCGCAGTTCCAGGGCACCTGGCCACTGGCGTGCCAGGCGTTCGGTGAAGCGTTTGGCCAGGCCGGAGACCGTGGTGTCGAGCCGATACTGAGTCGTGAAGGCCGGCGCCACCGCCACCAGGGTCGAGCCCTCGTAGATCGCCAGGTAGCGCCAACGGAAATCGGCGATGGCGGCTTTTTCCACGGCCAGGTAGTAGTCCCAATCCTCCAGGGCGTCTGGAAAACAGTCATTCCAGGCGCTGCGTTCAATGGCCTGGATGGTGGAATAGGCTTGGGCGGTAATCACGTCTCTTCCTTAAGTCATGCCAGCTGGCGGTAGTCTTCGCGCACCGCAGGTGCAACCACTCGCTGCTCGATGAAGTCCACGCTCAACTCGATCACCCGCTGGTATTGCAGGTCCACGGTGATCATGTGATAGCAGTTGTCCAGGAGGATCTTGGTCACCGGGCCGCCGAGTTTGCGCTCCACGTAGTCGGCATTCCACGGACTGGTGATGTCGTCCTCGCTGGAGTGCAGTACCAGGGCCGGGGTCATGATCGAAGGCATGCGTTTCTTGACCACGGCGTTCATCCGGTGCAACTCGCGCACCGTCACGCCCTCCATGGTCAAGAGGCCCGCATCGCTGCTCTGGCCGGCTTTCATCTGTTTCTCGACAATGGCCCGCAGGCGTTCGTTCTTGATGCCGTAGGGCGGCTTTTCCTCGAAGCGGCAGATGTGCACGCCGAAGGGAATCTTCATCAGCAACGGGGTGAGGAACGCCAGCTTGTTGATGCTCCAACCGTCGTACTTGAGGGTGGTGGAATACATCAGCAGGCCGCTGATCTGCCCCGGATGCTCGGACGCCAGGTACATGGACATCACGGCGCCCATGGACAGACCGCCGACGAACACTTGCTCGTGACGCTGTTGCACGCCGACAAAGGTCTTGCGCACGCCCTCGTACCAGTCCTGCCAGCCGGTGGCCTGCAGGTCGCTGTTGTCCCCGCAGTGCCCGGGCAGGGTCGGAACGTACACCGTGCACGTTCCGTCCTTGGCCAGGCCCTGGGCCACCCGACGGAGTTCCGTCGGGGTGCCGGTCAGGCCGTGGATCAACAAGACCCCGACCGGACCCGTGCCGAGAACGAAGCCGGCGTCGCCTTCGCCCAGATCGATCTCAGCGGCGCTCATCGCTTCATGGCCCGATCCAGCAGGCGGTCCAGCAGTGCGATGCCCAGGTCGATTTCCGCGTAGCTGATTTCCAGCGACGGGGCCAGGGTGATGACGTTCTTGTAGTAGCCGCCCACGTCGAGGATCAGGCCCAGGCGCTGGCCGTCGATCTCGATGTCGCCCTTCATGCCTTCCTCGACCATGAAGTCCAGGGTCGCCTTGTCCGGGGTGAAACCGTCGGTGGTGCAGATTTCGCAGCGCAGCGCCAGGCCCAGGCCGTCGACATCGCCGATGATCGGGTAGCGCTTCTGCAGGTCTTGCAGGCCGGCCAGGAAGTACTTGCCCTTTTCCATGACCATCGCGCCGTAGTCGATCTCGCTGGTCATCTTGAACATTTCCAGGCCCACGGCGGTGCCCAGCGGGTTGGAGGCGAAGGTGGAGTGAGTCGAGCCTGGCGGGAATACGCCCGGGTTGATCAGCTCTTCACGGGCCCAGATGCCGCCCAGCGGGTTGAGGCCGTTGGTCAGCGCCTTGCCGAACACGATCACGTCGGGTTGGACGTCGAAGTGTTCGATGGACCACAGCTTGCCGGTGCGATAGAAGCCCATCTGGATTTCGTCCACCACCATCAGGATGCCGTGCTGGTCCAGCACCTGCTTGAGCTCGCTGTAGAAGTTCATCGGCGGGATCACGTAGCCGCCGGTGCCCTGGATCGGCTCGACGTAGAAGGCGGCGTATTCGCTCTGGCCGACTTTCGGGTCCCACACGCCGTTGTATTCGGTCTCGAACAGGCGGGCGAACTGCTGCACGCAGTGGCTGCCGTACTCTTCCTTGGTCATGCCTTTAGGGCCGCGGAAGTGGTACGGGAACGGGATGAACTGCGCGCGCTCGCCGAAGTGGCCGTAGCGGCGACGGTAGCGGTAGCTGGAGGTGATCGACGAGGCGCCCAGGGTACGACCGTGGTAGCCGCCTTCGAAGGCGAACATCAGGCTCTTGCCGTTGGTGGCGTTACGCACCACTTTCAGCGAGTCCTCGACCGACTGCGAACCGCCGACGTTGAAGTGCACGCGACCGTCGAGGCCGAACTTCTTCTTGGCGTCCACGGCAATCATTTCCGACAGCTCGATCTTGCCTTTGTGCAGGTACTGGCTGGCAATCTGCGGCAGGGTGTCGATCTGTTGCTTGAGGGCATTGTTCAGGCGCGGGTTGGCGTAGCCGAAGTTCACCGCCGAGTACCACATCTGCAGGTCGAGGTAGGCCTGGTCGCTGGTGTCCCAGACGTAGGAACCTTCGCAGCGGCTGAAGATGCGCGGGGGTTCGATGTAGTGAACGGTATCGCCGTAGGAGCAGTACTTGGCTTCTTTTTCCAGAAGGATCTGGTCTTCGGCGGTCGCGATGCGGATATCAGACATGGTGGAAGAGTTCCTGGGTTTCAAGGGAGAAATGGGTCGCGTTGGCCGCGTTGTTCGGCAGTTTTGCCAACAGCGCCGGCAGTTCGGCGAAGGAGTCGAACCGAGCGTGAGGAATCTTGTTGCGTTCGCAGTAGTCGGCCAGGCGATCCTTGGCGAAGACGAAGTCGGCGGTGGTTGCCACGCACATGTCAGACTGGCCATCACCGATCACCAGCACGCGTTTGCCCCGTGGCGTGGATTTGCACTTGCAGTTGCCGGAGGCGGCGCGGCAGGCGTCGCTGGCGTAGGGAAAGTCGATGCGCCAGCTGTTGTGGTCGACCTGGCGCAGGCGGTTGGCGAGGATCGGCAGCAGGGTCACGTAGTTGCGTGCCAGGATGCGGGCGATGCCTTGCTCGATGCCGTCACTGACCACTTCAATGGAGGCGCCCAGGCCGATCACGTGATCGACGAAGTCGGGGAAGTCCGGGTCGATTTCGACACTGTCGAAGTAGCCCAGCAGTTCGGCGGGCGAAGCCTTGACCAGGGCCAGTTGGCGACTGAGGCATTCTCGGGAGCCGATGTGACCGTCCAGCCATTCCTGTTCTATGCCTTCCCAGCTCGGGTCGGCGAAGCGTTGGAGAACGTTATCGATCACGTCGGCGCGGGAGATGGTCCCGTCGAAGTCACATACGATATGCCAGTGCATCATCTGCTGTTACCTGTTGAATAAGAGCGCTGTTTGCGCTTGCGACAGGGGTAGAGCAGGGACTGTGCCAAGTTGCGAAAACCCAGCAGGGCTGGGCCTCTGGCGAGGGCGGCGGGAGATTTGTAGCGTTCTTGCTACAAATTTTGTAGGTCGCTACAAACAACATCAGTGCTTGCGTTCCAGGGGCGCTCTGATGATTGATGCGCGCATGTTCAGACAAGGAAACTCATTCATGCCTCGGCTTTCTTCCCCTGCTTTGCTCGCCGGTCTGCTGTCGCTGACCGTTGCCTGTAGTGCCTTTGCCGATTCCGACATCACGGGCGAACTCGGTCTGGGTGTCGGCTACCAACCCCATGACCCCACGGGCAGCCGCTATGAGACTGTGCCGCTGCCGTACCTGGATCTGGACTGGGGCGATGTCAGCCTCAGTACCGACGACGGCCTGACCTGGGATGCGTTCAAGGGCAATGGTTTCAGCGCCGGCCCCTATCTCAACTACCTGCAGGGACGTAACGCCGATGGTGAGCTGCGCGGCTTGCGGGATGTGCGCGACATGGCCGATGTCGGGGCTTTCGTGCAATACGCCCCGGACGACTTCTGGCGGGTGTTCGCCGCCGTGGGCCAGGCCGTCGGCGGTGCCGGTGGCCAGGGCGGCATGCTGGGCAAGATCGGAGGGGAGATCGGCTATCCCTTGGGCATGGGCATCATCGGCAGCAATAACCTGACCCTGCACTTTGCCGACGCCCGCCAGAGCCAGACCTTCTTTGGCGTCAACGCCAAGGAAGCCCTGGCTTCGGGCATTGATCGCTACAGTGCCGGCGGTGGCCTGCAGAACTTCAGCCTGAGCCAGAACATCCAGGTGCCGCTGGGCAACAACTGGTCGCTGGTGGCCAGCGCCAGCTGGATCCGTCTGGTCAACTCCGCAGCGGACAGCTCCATTGTTCGTCAGCGGGGCGAAGTCAACCAGGGCCAGGTGCAGACCGCCGTCAGCTACAAGTTCTGAGGCGCGTTGCCGCAGGTCGCCCCCGGCCTGCGCAGCCCTCACCTCCCTGGGGCATTCGGCAGAGGGCCCTCAGGCCTCCTCGCCCTCGGCCAAGAGGGCAATCCCGCCGATGATCACCAAGACCCCGACCCAGTGCAGCAGGCTGATCTGTTCGCCCAGGCCCAGCCAGGAGCCCAGCAGCACCACGACAAAGACCAGGGAGCTCAAGGGGAAGGCCAGGGACAGGCTGCTGCGACGCAAGATCAGCATCCACACGAAAAACGCGCCGATATAGCAGGCAATTGCCAGCAACACGCCCGGATTGACGGCTACCGCCGCCAGCCATTGCAGGTTGAAATCCATCTGCCCCAATTGGTCGCCGCCAACTTTGGTAGCGATCTGGCCGGCGCTCTCGAAGCCGATCAGCAGGGCCCAGAGCACGATGGTGCCCAGACGCTCGTGCAGCCAGCCGTGGGAGGTGTTCGAACTCATGAAAGGTTTCCTTCTATTCGTTGAATAAGGCTCAGGTACTGGCCACGCACACCAGCATCACTCCGGCGGTGATCACCAGCGTGCCCATCCAGCGCCGACGGCTGACGGTCTCGCCCAGCACCACCTTGCCCGCCAGCACCACGCCGCAATAGGCCAGGGCCGCAGCCGGAAACAGCAGGCTCAGAGGGGCCCGGGACAGGGCTTCGAGCCAGACGAAAAACTCGATCACATAGGCCCCGATACCGCACCAGAGCAGGGGCGCGTTGAATACCTGGCCCCAGAAGGCATTCAGGCGAAAGCCGCCTTCCAGCTCCGGCAGGCGGTCCAGGCCGAGCTTGAAACAGAGCTGGCCGATGACGTCCAGCACAATGGAAAAAGCGACTAGCAGAACAACGGTCAAGGTCACGGGAACAGCTCCTCGAACAGCGAGATCAGGGCTTCATTGGTCACTGAGTTGCGCAGCAGGTCGTCCTGGCTCCAGCGCTCGGCCGGAGGTTGGTCCGACTTGGCTTCCCAGCGTTTGAAGGCATTGCTGAAGGCGGGTTTGGCGAACTCGCCGCAGACATCGATGCCCAGCACCCGCTTGCGCGCCGCCAGCTCGCGTATCGCTTGCAGCAAGTGGGTCAGGCGCATGCCGCCCTGGTCCCAGTTGGTGGCGGCGTCTTCGCTGGCCAGCACGTCCTTGTCGATGGTGATCCACACCGCTGCGGTGGGCAGGCTGTCGATCATTTGCGCGAGGAAGGCGGCCCAGTCCTGGTCCGCCAGATTGCGCCAGTGCAGGTGATTTTCCTGTTGCTGGTGCCCGGCGCCATCGCCGACCCGGCCCCAGACCTTGGACGGCGCGTGCTGCCAGGGAAACAGCTGCAGCTTGCCGTGCTTCAGGGCGCCGAGGTTGCCGCCTCGCAGTTGCGGGTTGTGCAGGTCTTCACTGCAGGGGCCCAGGGTGACAATGCGCTGGATATTGGGCAGCTGCAGCGCCCGGTTGACCCAGGAGCCGCAGTGCCGGCGGGGGGCGAAGCGCACCCAATCCGGGTGATTGTCGAAGTGGATCAGGCTGATCGGTTCGGGCAGATCGTAGAGAAAGGCCGGGGTCAGGTGGTGATAGTCGCCGGAGCCGACAAAGAAGATTTCCGGTTGCGGGCCGCTGTGCCGGGGGCGTTGGCCCAGGCGTTCGCGGAAATGACGGTAGGTGCGTTCGGTGGACCAGAGTCGCAGCTTGGGGCCCAGGTCCAGCAGGTCCAGGCGTCGCGCCTGGCCGCTTTTCAGGCGCCGGACTATGGGCTCCTGGGCGGTCAGGCTGTGGTCGAGATCTAAGATGTTCAAGGTGTTCTTTACCCATGGCAGCGCCCTCCAGAAAACTGCGTGATCAGGCGAAAACGCAGGCTGGGCGGGCTTTACAGGGTAAATGCAAGGGTCGGGCCAGGGTCGTGGCCAGGTTGCCGGCGAGAGACCGCGGCGCAGGCTTGGCGAGCAAGCTCGTTCCTACGGGAATGCTAGGGCTCAGGCGTGGAGGCGGACCCAGACGCTGACCAGCAGGGTGGCGGCAATCAACCAGGCCACGGCGGCCACCGCCAGGGAGGCTTCCAGGCGCAGGCGATCGACCATTACATAGAGCGTCGCCAGGTAGACGAAGTAGGGAATGATCGACCACATGCCGAACAGGATGGTGGTCTTCAGGTCATCCAGAGAACGGCCCTTGCCGACGATGTAGTGGGCAATCAGGGCAAAGGTCGGGAACAGCGGCACCAGGCCGGCGATGTAGTAGTTCCGGGTTTTGGCCAGGGCCGCCAGAATCACCACCACCGCCGCGCCCAGGGCGGCCTTCAACAATAGATCCATGAGTCCTCGCGCTTGGGTCAGTGGTTCAGGCCGTACTTCTTGACCTTGTCGAACAGGGTGGTCTTGGCCATGCCCAGTTCCTGGCTGGCCTGGGTCAGGTTGCCACCGCTGCGCTGCAAGGCATCGTTCAGCAGGTTGCGTTCAAAGGCTTCCACCGCTTCGGCGAAACCCAGGCCCTGGGCGTTGCTGCTGCCGGACTTCTTGAACGCCGGCAGACCGAGGGCAAAGCGCTCGGCGACGTTGCGCAACTCGCGCACGTTGCCCGGCCAGTCGTGGCTCATGAGGGTCGACAGGGTCTGGTTGTCCAGCTCTGGCACGGTGCGGTCGAAACGCAGGGACGACTGCTGCAGGAAGTGTTCGAACAGTTGCAGGATGTCCTCGCGGCGTTCGCGCAGGGGCGGTAGTTCCAGGGTCACCACGTTGAGGCGGTAATACAGGTCGCTGCGAAATGCCTTGGCCCGGCTCAGTTCGTCCAGGTCCGACTTGGTGGCCGCGATCACCCGGCAATCCACGGCCACGCTCTGGTTCGAACCGAGGCGCTCCAGGGTCCGCTCCTGCAGTACCCGCAGCAGCTTGATCTGCAGATTGATCGGCATGCTTTCCACTTCATCAAGGAACAGCGTGCCTTGGTGGGCGTGTTCGATCTTGCCGATACGGCGCTTGCCGGCGCCGGTGAAGGCGTTGGCCTCATGGCCGAAGATTTCACTTTCGAAGAGGTTTTCCGGCAGGCCGCCGCAGTTCAGGGCGACGAACTGTTGTTGGTGGCGGCGGCTGAAGTCGTGCAGGCAACGGGCGACCAGTTCCTTGCCGGTACCGGTTTCGCCCTCGATCAGCACGTTGGCCGAAGTGTCGGCGACGTTGGCGATCAGCTCCCGCAGGTTCTGCATGGCCGGCGAGCGGCCGATGATCCGTCCCTCCAGGGAAGTGCGTTCGGCCAACTGGCGGCGCAGGGCGGTCACTTCCCGGGCCAGTCCCCGTTGTTCCAGGGCGCGGCGGGCCACGTCCACCAGACGCTCGGGAGAAAAGGGTTTCTCCATGAAGTCGTAGGCGCCTTTCTGCATTGCCCCCACGGCCATGGAAATATCCCCGTGACCGGTGATCAGCACCACCGGCAGGCTGCGATCCCGGGCCTTGAGTTGGGTCAGCAGTTCCAGGCCATCGATGCCCGGCAGGCGGATATCACTGACCACGATGCCGGGAAAGTTCTCCCCGACCTGGGCCAGGGCTTCTTCGGCGCTGCCCACGCCGATGCAGGGAATGTCTTCCAGGGCCAGGGCCTGTTGGCAACCCAGCAGGACATGGGGGTCGTCTTCGACGATCAGCACGGTCAGCTCGTTGTTCATATCGGCTCGGCTTGATTGGGGCTTGCCAGGGGCAAGCTGAGGACAAAGGCGGTGCCGCCGCTTGCCGGATGTTCCACACCCAGGCTGCCGCCGGTGGCGGCGGCGAGGCTGGCGGACAGGGTCAGGCCCAGCCCCAGGCCCTGTTCGCCGGGTTTGGTGGTGAAGAAGGGTTCGAACAGGTGCTTGCGCGCCTCAAGATCGATGCCATGGCCGTTGTCGCGGACCCGCAGGCGATACTTGCCGTCGCCGGGTTCGCCTTCCAGCCACAGTTCCGGCGCCGGCTGCGCCTGCATGGCGTCCAGGGCATTGCCGATCAGGTTGACCAGGATCTGCTCCAGGCGGGTCTGGTCGATCTGCAGGGTCTGTTCGCTGAAGTCGCGGTGCAGTTGCAGGGGCAGGGGTTCGATGCGGGCGTTGAGAATCTGCAGGGCGGCGTCCACTGCCTTGTCCAGGCTGGCCTGGCCCTGGTCGTCGCCGCGGCGGGCGAAGGAGCGCAGGCTGGCGGTGATGCGGCCCATGCGGTCGATCAGTTCATTGATGGTCTTGAGGTTGGCGCTGGCGGTGTCCAGGGCGCCGCGCTCAAGAAAACGCACGGTGTTGCCGGACAAGGTGCGCAACGCCGCCAGCGGCTGGTTCAGCTCGTGGGCGATGCTGGTGGACATCTGGCCGATGGCCGCCAGCTTGCCGGCCTGGACCAGTTCGTCCTGGGCCCGGCGCAGGGTCTCTTCGGCCTGGCGGCGTTCGCGGATCTGCCCCTTGAGGCGCTCGTTGCTGGCCCGCAGGTCGGCGGTGCGTTCGGTGATCCGCCGCTCCAGCTGGCTGTTGGCTTCCTGCAGGGCTTCTCGGGCGGCCAGGCGGGTGGCGATGACCTTGCGCCGTTCATTCCAGGCGATCAGCAGGAAGGCCACCAGGGCAAACGCCACGGCCACTAGGATGCCCTGGTTGATGGCTTCCCGGCGCAGGTCCTGCAACGGGGTGAGCAGGGTGAAGTTCCACGGGGTGTCGCTCAGCGGCCGGGTCTGGGACAGGTAGCTGATGGCCTTGTCGTCGGATACCAGTTCGGTATTGGCGGGAAATGTCAGCTTCTCCACGCCTTCGGCCAGGCGTTCCCGGGCCAGGGGTTCCAGTTCGTTGAGGGGGAACCAGTAGTACTGCAGGCTGCGGGCCAGGCGTTCCTTGGTGTCGTCGCTGAGCGGGCGGACCGACTTGAGCCGGCGCGCCGGGTCGCTGGAGAGAATGATGATGCCGTTCTCGTCACTGACGAAGGCTTCCAGGCGGGCCCTTTGCCACCGTTCCTCCAGGGCCTCCAGGCGCACTTTGACCACCGCCACGCCAATGATCTTGCCGTGTTCTTCCAGGCCGTGGGCCAGGTAGTAGCCGGGCTCGCCGCTGGTGCTGCCGATGCCGTAGAAACGTCCGGGCTGGCCACGTACGGCGTTCTGGTAGTAGGCGCGGAAGGACAGGTCTTCACCCAGGTAGCTGTCGACATCGCGCCAGTTGCTGGTGGCCAGCACCCGGCCGGTGGTGTCCATGACATAGATGGCCCGGCTGCGGCTGCGCCGATTCAGGCCTTCGAGGTATTGGTTGACGGTTTGCCGGTGCTCCGGCGAGGGATCGGCCAGCAGCCTGGAGACACTGGACTCCAGTTCCAGGAGGCTGGGCAGATAGGTGTATTTGCTGATCTCGCTTTCTACGGCGCGGGCGTGCAGTTCCAGCTGGCGTTCGCCATTTTCACTGAGGCTGCGAATGCCATTGTGTTCGCTGATCCAGAAGCCGACGTAGCCCAGGCCGATCATCAGCAGGATGACCAGGGGCGGCAGGAACAGGTGACGGATCAGGCGGGGTTTCACGGCGAGTGATGGCGGCGCGGCGCGATAGAGAGTGGGGTCGCATTTCATCACAGATGCCTTGGGTCAACCACTGTGCGGTGTCCATAGGAGCCGGCCGGCCGGCAAAACGGGCGAACCTGGCGATAGGGGAGCCCGGTGCGTCCCCTTCGCCGGCCAGCCGGCTCCTACAGAAGCACAGGTTTAGTGCTGCAGGATCTTCTCGAGGAAGTGCTGGGCACGTTCGGAGCGGGCGCTGATGTCACCGAAGAATTCCTCTTTCTGGCAGTCTTCGATGATCTGGCCCTTGTCCATGAAGATCACCCGGTTCGCCACTTTGCGGGCAAAGCCCATTTCGTGGGTCACGCACATCATGGTCATGCCTTCCTGGGCCAGTTGCACCATCACGTCCAGCACCTCGTTGACCATTTCCGGGTCCAGGGCCGACGTAGGTTCGTCAAACAGCATGACGATCGGGTCCATGGCCAGGGCGCGGGCGATGGCCACACGCTGTTGCTGGCCGCCGGACAACTGGCCCGGGTGCTTGTGGGCATGGGCGGAGAGGCCGACGCGATCCAGCAGTTGCAGGCCTTTCTTGGTGGCCTCTTCCTTGCTGCGGCCCAGGACCTTGATCTGCGCGATGGTCAGGTTCTCGGTGATGGTCAGGTGCGGGAACAGCTCGAAATGCTGGAAAACCATGCCCACCCGAGAACGCAGTTTCGGCAGGTTGGTCTTCGGGTCGGCGATGGAGGTGCCATCGACCACGATGTCGCCCTTCTGGAAGGGTTCCAGGGCGTTGACGCATTTGATCAGGGTGGATTTGCCCGAGCCGGACGGCCCGCAGACCACCACCACTTCGCCTTTCTTGACCTCGGTGCTGCAATCAGTCAGCACCTGGAAGTCCCCATACCACTTGTTGATGTTCTTGATAGAGATCATACGGCGAACCTTTTTTGCAGACGCTTGACCAGCAGCGAGGCGGCAAAGCTGATTGTGAAATACACCAGACCGGCAACGATCAGGAATTCATTGGAGCGGCCGATGATGTCGCCGCTGGAACGCGAGGCGTTGAGGAAGTCCACCAGGCCCACGGTGTACACCAGGGAGGTGTCCTGGAACAGGATGATGCTCTGCTGCAGCAGCAGCGGAGTCATCTTGCGGAACGCCTGAGGCAGGATGATCAGGCGCATGGTCTGGCCGTAGCTCATGCCCAGTGCCTGGGCAGCGCCCATCTGGCCCTTGGGAATGGACTGCACGCCGGCACGGACGATTTCGCAGAAGTACGCCGCTTCGAACATCATGAAGGCCACGATGCAGGAGGTGAACGCACCGATCGGGGTGTCTTCGCCGGTGATCCAGCGCAGCACGAACGGCACCGCAAGGTAGAACCAGGTGATCACCAGCAGCAGCGGAATCGAGCGGAAGTAGTTGACGTAGGCACCGGCCAGGTTCGACAGCAGCTTGTTGTGGGACAAGCGCATCAGTGCCAGCAAGGTGCCGAGGATGATCCCGCCCACCACGCCCATGACCATCAGCTTGAGGGTCATCAGCATGCCGTTCCACAGGCCGGGAATGGCCGGGATGATGCCCGAGAAGTCGAATTCCATTATTTACCTCCCACGGAGATCAGGCCGGGGACCGATACTTTTTTCTCGACCAGGCGCATCAGCAGCATCAGGCTCATGTTCAAGGTGAAGTAGATCAGGGTAGCCAGGGTGAAGGCTTCGAACAGGTTGGCCGAGAACTCGGCGGTCTGCTTGGTCTGGGCCAGCAGTTCCATCAAGCCGATCAGCGACGCCACGGAGGAGTTCTTGAAGACGTTGAGGAATTCCGAGGTGAGCGGCGGAATGATGATCCGGTAGGCCTGGGGCAGCAGCACGTTCCAGTAGATCTGCGGCAGCGAGAAGCCCATGGCGCGAGCGGCGGATTCCTGGCCACGTGGCAGCGCCTGGATGCCGGTACGCACCTGCTCGCAAACCCGTGCGGCGGTGAACAGGCCCAGGCACACGACAACGCTCAGGTAGGCCGAGGTGGTCGGGTTGAGGTCCTGCTTGTACCACTCCTGGAGGTTGGCCGGCAGCAGATCCGGCACCAGGAAGTACCAGATGAACAGCTGCACCAGCAGCGGCACGTTACGGAAAATCTCCACGTAGACCGTGGCAATGCCCGACACCAGACGGTTCGGTATGGTGCGCATGACGCCCAGGATCGACCCCAGCAGCAGCGCGATGATCCAGGCCACCACGGCGATGGCGATGGTCCAGCCCAAACCGCTGATGAACCAGTCGAGATAGGTCTCGCTGCCCACACCGGTGGACTTGAAGAATACGCCCCAGTCCCAGTTGTAATTCATTAGGGTTACCCCTCAGATCGTTCGATGTACAAGCACCCGCCTGGGGACGTCCGTTCCCGCCTGATCATGACGATCAGGCACACACGAGCGGCTCGACAACCACCGGTTCGAGTGTTTCCAAAAAATGCCAGCAGGTAGTGACAGACTCCCGAAGGGGCGGCGCCCCTTCAGGAGATAAGGTTAGTCAGGAATCAGGACTTCTTGTCGTCAGCCGCTTTGTCGGTCGGGTTGGCGATCAGGGCCTTGAGCTCGTCGCTCATCGGGAACATCAGGTTCAGGCCTTTTGGCGGAATCGGCGATTGGAACCATTTGTCGTAGATCTTGTTGATTTCGCCCGACTTGTAGGTGGCGACGATGGCGTCATCCACGGCTTTCTTGAACGGGGCATCGCCCTTGCGCACCATGCAGCCGTAGATTTCGTAGGACTGAGGAGTACCGGTCACGGCCCAGTCGGCAGGCTTCTTGGCCTTGGCCATTTCACCGGCCAACAGCGCGTCGTCCATCATGAAGGCCACGGCGCGGCCCGATTCCAGCATCTGGAACGACTCACCGTGGTCCTTGGCGGAGATCACGTTCATGCCCATCTGCTTGTCGGCGTTCATCGCCTTGAGGATGCGCTCGGAAGTGGTGCCAGCGGTGGTCACCACGTTCTTGCCTTTGAGGTCAGCGAAATCTTTGTAGGTCGAGTCCTTTTTGGACAGCAGACGGGTACCGATTTCGAAGATGCCGACGGAGAAGTCGACCTGTTGCTGACGTTCCACGTTGTTGGTGGTGGAACCACACTCGACGTCGACGGTGCCGTTCTGCACCAGTGGGATACGGGTCTGGGAGGTCACCAGGTTGTACTTGACCTTGAGGTCAGGCATGTCGAGGTCTTTCTTGATCGCTTCGACGATTTTCAGCTGGATGTCGTGGGAGTAGCCCACTGGCACGCCGGAAGCGTCAGCGATGTAGGAAAACGGAATGGAAGCGTCGCGATGTCCGAGGGTGATGGTGCCGGATTCTTTGATTTTCTTCAGTGTGCCGGTGAGTTCGGCTGCGAAAACTGGAGTGCTAATCAGAGCGGCAGCGATAGCTGCGCCCAACAGATGGGGAACGATGCGCATCAATATTTCCTCGACATTTGTTTTTTTTATGAAGCCAGTTCGACGGCTCTTTTATACAGCGAATGCCTTGACGGCTCCTGTTGTGTTGGCACGACAGGCATTCGTCGCACAGTGTAGAGCATGAGTCGTGCCAGACCCATTGTTCATGGTCAACGTCTTGATTTTAAAGGCTATTAAATATTTGTTGCGAAGGTTTTAGCTGCGGATTATCCGGTTATCCGAATCATTTTCGGTGCTGCGTTCGGAAAACCGAATGCGCATCCGGCACTCGTAGGAGCCGGCGTGCTGGCGAAACGTTCAATGCGTCGCCCACAAAAAAGCCCCTGAACCTTAGGCAGCAGGGGCTTTGTCTGTCTTGGCTGCTCAGGCGGCCTTGATCTTGCCGCGGTTGTGCTCGACCTTCTGCAAGTAGTCTTCCAGTTGCTGCTGTTGCGCCACGGTGGTGAACAGGCCGAGTTTGCTCCGGCGCCAGAGGATGTCCTGGGCTTTCAGCGCCCATTCTTCCGCGCACAGATAATCCACTTCACGCGTATAGAGGCCGCCACCCAGGTGCTCGCCCAGGTCGCTGAGGCTGTGTACGCCCTCCAGCAGGCGCCAGGTGCGGCTGCCATAGGTGCTGGCCCAGCGCTGGGCGATCTGGCTGGGCACCCAGTCGAATTTCTTGCGGATGGCTTCTGCCAGGGCCTGTGGCGTGCTCATGTTCTCGCCGCCGGGCAGGGTGGCTGTGGCAGTCCAGCTGGGCTTGGCCTGCTTGAAGTAAGGCGCCAGTTGCGCCATGGCCGATTCCGCCAGCTTGCGATAGGTGGTCAGCTTGCCGCCGAACACCGAGAGCAGCGGAGCTTCCTCGCCAGTGCCGGAAAGGGCCAGGGTGTAGTCGCGAGTCACCGCCGAAGGGTTGTCGGATTCGTCGTTGCACAGTGGGCGAACCCCGGAGTAGCTGTGCTGGATGTCGCTGCGGCTCAGTTGCTTCTTGAAGTGCGCATTGACCACTTGCAGCAGGTAATCGGTTTCCGCTTCGGTAATCGCTACCTTGGCCGGATCACCGGTGTATTCACGGTCGGTGGTGCCGATCAGGGTGAACTGATCGAGGTAGGGAATGGTGAAGACGATGCGCTGGTCTTCGTTCTGCAGAATGTGTGCGTGCTCGCCTTCGTACAGCTTGGGCACGATCAGGTGGCTGCCCTGGATCAGGCGGATGCCGTAAGGCGACTCCAGTTTCAGGTCATCCTTGATGAACTTGGCGACCCAGGGGCCGGCTGCGTTCACCAGGGCTTTGGCGCTGATGGAGAACAGGCTGCCGTCGGCACGCTCCAGTTCCAGCTGCCACAGGCCCTTGCTGCGCCGGGCGCTGACGCAACGGGTCTGGGTATGCACGTGGGCGCCGTGCTCCCGAGCGGCCATGGCATTGAGCACCACCAGGCGGGCATCGTCGACCCAGCAATCGGAGTATTCGAAGCCTTTGGTGATCTCGGCCTTCAGGGCGCTGTCGGCGCCGAACTTCAGGCTGCGCGAGCCGGCGAGTTTTTCGCGCTTGCCCAGGTGGTCATACAGGAACAGGCCGGCACGAATCATCCAGGCCGGGCGCAGGTGCGGCCGGTGCGGCAGGACAAAGCGCATGGGCTTGACGATGTGCGGGGCCTTGGCCAGCAGCACTTCACGTTCGGCCAGGGCTTCGCGCACCAGGCGGAACTCGTAATGTTCGAGGTAGCGCAGACCGCCGTGGATCAGCTTGCTGCTGGCCGACGAGGTGTGGCTGGCCAGATCGTCTTTTTCGCAAAGGAACACGGACAAGCCGCGACCTGCCGCATCCGCGGCAATTCCAACACCATTGATCCCACCGCCGATGACGGCGATATCGTAAACCTCGGAGAGAGGGCGCGCGGGCAAGGTAGAAGTGGGCATCGACAGGCCTCGTGTTGCTTTGATATTTGAATTCGAACATTAATGTTCATTTTCGAAAATACTAGCGCATAAAGAAGGGCGTATCCAGCAAGTTTCGATTGAAAAAACTGATCGAAATGCCCTGAAAGGAAAGTTTACGAACATTAACGAGGGGTAACTGTAGTCGCTGCCGCGGGCTTTGACTGTGTGCGAGTGATCGGCCGTGTCGATTCCGAAAACGATGCAGCCCTTGCTGGGCGGCGTTCGGACACAGCCGGATCCGGGAGGGGGAGGAGGGGGAGGAGGGGGTCAGACCACTTCGAGGCGGATCTTGTGCTGGTTGAGCAGTTGGGTCAGGGCCGGTACCGGTTGCTGGTCGGTGACCAGGCAGTCGATCAGGCTGATGGGCCCCAGGCGGATCATGGCATTGCGCCCGAACTTGCTGGAGTCGGCGGCGAGGATCACTTGTCGGGCGTTGGCGATGATCGCCTGGGATACCCGTACTTCCTGATAGTCGAAGTCCAGCAGGCTACCGTCTTCGTCGATACCGCTGATGCCCACCAGGGCGAAATCCACTTTGAACTGATTGATGAAGTCGACGCTGGCCTGGCCGACCACGCCGCCGTCACGGCGCACATTGCCGCCAGTGAGCAGCACATCGAAATCGTCCTTGGCGCTGAGCATCGAGGCCACGTGCAGGTTGTTGGTGATGATCTTCAGGTGGCTGTGGTTGAGCAGGGCGCGGGCGATGGACTCGGTGGTGGTGCCGATGTTGATGAACAACGAGGCGTGATCGGGGATCTGCGCGGCAACGGCTTCACCGATGCGTTGCTTTTCGTCGCGCATCTGGTCGGCGCGCATGGCGTAGGCGGTGTTTTCGACGCTGGAATCATAGGCGGCGCCGCCGTGATAGCGGCGCAGCAGATTGGCTTCCGCCAGTTGGTTGATGTCGCGGCGGATGGTTTGCGGGGTAACAACGAACAGCTGGGCCAATTCCTCGATGCTGACGTACCCGCGTTCGCGGACCAGATCGAGGATTTGTTGCTGACGGGGAGGCAGATTCATGGGGCTTCCTTTGGGCTGCCGTGCAAAATTTGCCCATGATGCCGCAGGAATCCCCTCCCGACCAGTTACAAGCGGTTACCAATCCACGGCTTGGCTTATTTGGCCTCGTCGTGGGGTTCCCAGTCGCGGGTGCGGCTCACCGCTTTCTTCCAGCCTGCATACAGGCCTTCTTTTTCCTCTTGCGCCAGCTGTGGTTCGAACTCGCGCTCGATCACCGCTTTGCCTCGCAGCTCTTCCAGGCTGCCCCAGAAACCGCAGGCCAGGCCCGCCAGGTAGGCCGCGCCCAAGGCTGTGGTTTCGCGCATTTGCGGGCGCTCCACCTGAGTGCCGAGAATGTCCGCCTGGAATTGCATGAGGAAGTTGTTGGCCACTGCGCCGCCGTCAACCCGCAGGGCTTTCAGGCGTTCGCCGGAATCCTGCTGCATGGCGTCGAGCACGTCGCGGGTCTGATAGGCAATGGACTCCAGGGCGGCGCGGATGATGTGGTCCACGCGTACGCCACGGGTCAGGCCAAACAGCGCGCCGCGGGCGTAGGGGTCCCAGTAGGGAGCGCCCAGGCCGGTAAAGGCGGGTACCAGGTACACGCCGTTGCTGTCCTTGACCTTGCCGGCGAAGTATTCGGTGTCATGGGCGTCGTTGATGATTTTCAGTTCATCACGCAGCCACTGCACAGTGGAGCCGCCGTTGAACACTGCGCCTTCCAGGGCATAGGCCACTTCGCCGCGGGGGCCACAGGCGATGGTGGTGAGCATGCCGTGCTGGGACTTCACCGCCTTGTCGCCGGTGTTCATCAGCAAGAAGCAACCCGTACCGTAGGTGTTCTTGGCCTGGCCTGGTTCGACGCACATCTGGCCAAACAGCGCGGCTTGCTGGTCGCCGGCGATACCGCCGATGGCGATGCCACTCTTGGTACGGCCGTAGATTTCCGACGAGGACTTCACCTCCGGGAGCATCTCCCGCGGGATGTCCAGCACTTCCAGCATCTTCGCGTCCCACTCCAGAGTGTGGATGTTGAAGAGCATGGTGCGCGAGGCGTTGGTGTAGTCGGTGACGTGGGTCTTGCCGCCAGTGAATTTCCAGATCAGCCAGCTGTCGATGGTGCCGAACAGCAGTTCGCCGCTACGGGCGCGCTCACGGCTGCCTTCGACATTGTCGAGGATCCACTTGAGCTTGGTGCCGGAGAAGTAGGGGTCGGTGACCAGGCCGGTGGTGTCGCGGATGTAGTCTTCCAGGCCGTCGCGCTTGAGCTGCTGGCAGATCTCGGTGCTGCGGCGGCACTGCCAGACGATGGCGTTGTAGATCGGGCGGCCGGTGGTCTTGTCCCAGACCACTGTGGTTTCACGCTGGTTGGTGATGCCAATGGCAGCTACCTGATCGTGATGCAGGCCGGCCTGTGCCAGGGCCTCCACCATCACCGCGCTCTGGGTGGCGAAGATTTCCATCGGGTCATGTTCGACCCAGCCGGCCTGAGGGTAATGCTGGGCGAATTCACGCTGGGCAGTGCAGACCACGTTGGCATCGCGGTCGAAAATGATCGCCCGGGAGCTGGTCGTACCCTGATCAAGGGCAATGATGTAGTTCTTATTCTGAATGTCGGTCATGTCGATTGCCTTGGACGAAATAAGGGAGTGAGAACAGGCGCGTGATCGATTTGGGCAGGATCACGCGCCGCGAGAATCAAGAAACTTTGACTTTGCCCTCTATGGCCGGTTCGGCCTCGGAGGCAGCAACAGCGCTGGGCAGATGCCGGGCAATCAGCCCGCGATAGGCCGCAGCACCGAGGCAGGCCCCCAGAATCGGGGCAAAGATCGGTACCAGGAAATACGGAATGTCACGGCCGCCGGTGAAGGAGATTTCACCCCAGCCAGTCATGAACGTCATCAGTTTAGGGCCGAAGTCCCGTGCCGGGTTCATGGCGAAGCCGGTCAGGGGACCCATTGCGCTGCCGATCACGGCAATCAGCAGGCCGATCAGCAGCGGCGCCATCGGGCCGCGAGGCAGGCCGTTGTTGTCATCGGTCAGGGACATGATCACGCCCATGAGAATCGCTGTGATCACCACTTCCACCAGGAACGCCTGGGCAGTGGACAGTGCCGGGTTGGGGAAGGTGGAGAACACCGAGGCCAGTTCCAGGCTGGCCTGGGAGCCACGGATCATTTGGTGGGATTGTTCGAAATCGAAGAATAGGTTGCTGTACAGCGTGTAAACCAACAGCGCCGCGCAGAAGGCGCCGGCGACCTGGGCCAGGATATAGAAGGGCAGTTTGCGTTTATCAAAGTCGGCGAACAGCCACAGAGCGATACTCACGGCCGGATTCAGGTGCGCGCCGGAAACCCCGGCAGTCAGGTAGATCGCCATGCTCACGCCGATCCCCCAGATGATGCTGATTTCCCACAGACCGAAGCTGGCGCCCGCGACCTTGAGGGCGGCGACACAGCCGGTGCCGAAGAAGATCAATAGCGCAGTACCCAGGAACTCGGCCATGCATTGGCCCGATAGCGACGGTTGTTGCAGAGCAGTTGTCATTGTGAACCTCGATTTTTGTTGTTGTCTGGCGCTGCTGCAAAAGGCATGGAGCGCGACTTCCAACGAAGACGGAATCCCCATTCCGGCCTCGTCTTGCTACTGGGTGCAACCTTGGATCTACCGCAGGATATTCAGAAACGAAAAAATATAGACAAGAAACACCGCTGTCAAAGGTCGAAAGTGAACGATTGGTCATTTTATAGATATCAATCAGATGAATGATCCTGGGTGGCAGTCTCGGGAGTGACAGAGAACGTTGTGCTGGCAGCTCTCAGGGTGCGTTATCAAGGCTTGGAATAGAGCCTTTTGTTGATGAATGACCTAAAATTCAGCCGCTCGGTTTTGCCTTTTCGTCCCCCTTGGAGCTGCCATGACCCCTGCACTGGACCTGCTGAAAAAAGTTCGCGCCGAACATCGCATTCACAGTTACGAACATGACCCCAAGGCAGCGTCCTACGGCCTGGAGGCGGCGGAGAAGCTCAATCTCGATCCGGCGCAAGTGTTCAAGACCCTGCTGGCCAGCAGTGAAAAGGGCGAATTGCTGGTGGCGGTGGTGCCGGTCGTCGGAAGTCTTGACCTGAAGGCCCTGGCCCATGCTGCGGGGGTGAAGAAGGCTGAGATGGCTGATCCGGCTGCTGCCCAACGTGCCACCGGTTATCTGCTGGGGGGCATCAGTCCGCTGGGGCAGAAAAAACGACTGCGGACCTTTATCGACAACAGTGCCCAGCCGTTGGCCAGTATTTTCGTCAGTGCCGGTCGCCGTGGCCTGGAGGTGGAGTTGGCGGCGGCCGTGCTGGCCGAGCACACCCAGGCGAAGTTCGCCGACATCGGTCGCTCTTGAGCCCAGGCGTCGGCAGCGGCCCGGGCTGCTGCTGTATGCCGGAAAATCTTCCCTTCTGTGTCTGTCGGGTTCCTTGTTCCGGGCCTCATGCTGGCGGCCGACTATCCAAGGAGCACAGTTATGCCGCTTGAGTTCCAACAGATCGATGCCTTCAGTGATCGCCCCTTTGCCGGCAATCCGGCCATGGTTTACCGGCTTGATGCGTGGCTTGACGAGGCGCTGATGCAGCAGATCGCCGCCGAGCACAACCTGGCGGAAACCGCTTTTGTGGTGCGTGAGGCGCAAGGCTGGCGAATCCGCTGGTTTACTCCGACCACTGAAGTACCTCTGTGCGGGCATGCCACCCTGGCCAGTGCTTATGTGTTGTTCGAGGTCTACGACGAGCCGACGCAACGCATCGATTTTCAGAGCCGTTCCGGGCCCTTGAGTGTCACCCGCGAAGACGGGCTGCTATGGCTTGATTTCCCTTTGCGCAGCCCCAGCAGCCAGGCTGGGCTGGAAGACGTGGCGCAGATACTGGGTGCCCGAGTCATCGAGCTGCTGGGCGCCAATGAGCTGTTGGCGGTGCTGGAGTCGGAGCAGGCGGTGCGCGATTGCCAGCCGGATATGGCTGCGTTGGCGAAGCTGCCCTGGCCTGGAGTGATTGTCACGGCGCGTGGAGACCGGCATGACTTTGTCTCGCGGTATTTTGCCCCGGCCATTGGCATCGACGAGGACCCGGTGACCGGTTCGACCCATTGCTGCCTGACGCCTTACTGGGCACGGCAATTGGATAAACAGCAGTTGAGCGCTTATCAGTGTTCGGCGCGAGGTGGAGCCTTGTTCTGTCGGTTGGAGGGAGAGCGGGTGAAGATCGGTGGCCATGCGCGGCTGATTGCCAGCGGACATTTGCACCTGGAATGACTGTGCCGGGTGTTTCGCCGTCAAGCCGGCTCCTACAGTTCGTTGCGATCTTGTAGGGGCCGGTTGGCCAGGGGAAGCGTTATCAGTGCGCGCTGCTGTAGCGGCGTACCCCTGATTCACTGTGTGGAATCTGCGCGGCGGTGCTGCCCGAGGCTTGGAATAGCACCAGGTGTTCTGCGGCGACCCGAATCCCTACATCCGCTCCAACCTGATGATCGGCATGGCTGGGGAAGATCGACTCCAGCAGGCTGCCGGTTGGCAGTTGCAGGCGATACAGGGTCGAGGCACCGAGAAAGGTCTTGCCGACGATCCGCGCTTTCAGAGCGCTGTCCGGCGCATAGACGATATCGTCGGGGCGCAGCAGTACGTCCACCGCTCCACCGGACGGCCAGGTGTAGGCGCGGTTGCCCTGCAGCACACCCAGTTCGGTCTGCACCGATTCCGGGCTGCTCAACTGGCCGCGAATGAAATAGCCCTGGCCAATGAAACTGGCGACAAAGGGCGTCTGCGGCTCGTGATAGAGGTTGTAGGGGGTATCCCACTGTTCCAGGCGGCCTTCCTTGAACACCCCGACCTGATCGCTCACGGCAAAGGCTTCTTCCTGGTCGTGGGTGACCAGGATGGCACTGGTACCCCGAGCCTTGAGGATGTCGCGCACCTCATGGCTGAGCTTGCGGCGCAATTCACCATCAAGATTGGAGAAGGGCTCGTCCAGCAACAGCAATTGGGGTTCCGGTGCCAGGGCGCGGGCCAGAGCCACCCGTTGCTGTTGGCCGCCAGACAGTTCGTGGGGGAAGCGCTGACCGAGGTTCTTCAGGTTGACCAGTTCCAGCAATTCAGCGACCACACGGTCTTTCTGTGGGTGCTTGCGAATGCCAAAGGCAATGTTGTCCGCCACACACAGGTGTGGGAACAGGGCGTAGTCCTGGAACACCATGCCGATCCGGCGTTTCTCCGGCGCCAGGGTGAAGCCGGCGCTGGAGATGGTTTCGCCGGCCAACTGGATCTCGCCCTCGTGTACGGGCTCGAATCCGGCGATGGCCCGCAGGGTGGTGGTCTTGCCGCAGCCGGATGAACCCAGCAGGCAGCCGATATCACCGGCATTGAGGTGCAGATTGAGGTTCTGCACCACCCGTTGGTCCTGATAGCCGCATGCCAGATTGCGCAGGTTGAGCAGTAATGGCTGGCTCATGCGTGGTGGTACGCCGGCTCGACAAGAAACTCGAGCAGGGCCTTTTGCGCATGGAGACGGTTTTCCGCCTGGTCCCAAGCCACCGAACGTGGGTCGTCCAGCAGGTCGAGGCTGATTTCCTCGCCGCGGTGGGCGGGCAGGCAATGCATGAACAGTACGTCCGGCGCGGCCAGGTCGAGCAGGGCGCGGTTTACCTGGAATGGCGCGAACAGCTTGAGGCGCTTGGCGGTTTCCTCTTCCTGGCCCATGGAGGTCCAGACGTCGGTGCTCACCAGGTGGGCGCCGGTCACCGCTTCGCGAGGATCGCGGACGATGGTCACGCGATCGCCGGCCAGAGCGACAAACTCCGGGTTGGGCTCGTAGCCTTCAGGGCAAGCGACGCGCAGTTGGAAATCGAACTGCATGGCCGCTTCTATATAGCTGTTGCACATGTTGTTGCCATCGCCGATCCAGGCCACTGTCTTGCCTTGGATCGAGCCGCGATGTTCAAGGAAAGTCTGCATGTCCGCCAACAGTTGGCAGGGGTGCAGGTCATCGGACAGGCCGTTGATCACCGGTACCCGGGAGTTGGCCGCAAATTCGGTCAGGGTGCTATGGGCAAAGGTACGGATCATCACTGCGTCGAGCATGCGCGACATGACGATGGCGCAGTCGCCGATGGGCTCGCCGCGTCCCAGTTGGGTATCCCGTGGCGAAAGGAAGATGGCCTGGCCGCCCAGTTGGATCATGCCGGCTTCGAAAGACAGTCGGGTACGGGTCGACGACTTCTCGAAAATCATGCCGAGCACACGATTTTTCAAGGGCTCGAAGAGTACGCCGCGGTTACGCAGGTCCTTCAGCTCGATGCCTCGACGAATCACACTGACCAGCTCTTCGGGCGTGCAATCCATCAGGGAGAGAAAGTGCCTTGCGCTCATCATTAACTACCTTTTTGCAACGGACCGCAGATTCTCAAAGCCTTGTTTAATCGAACAACGGGCTGGACCTGCGGCGAAAGCCGCACGGGGCGACGAAATAGGGGAAGGCGCGATCTTATAATTAAATGTCGCGTCTTACCAATAGTGCTACGGCGATTACGGGCATGAGAGGTCAGGACGCGATTGCGCTGACGCTTTTGAGACCAGTTTCCAGACAGCAGCCGGGCATTTGTACACTGCCCTGGCGCGCCTTGGCAATCCAGCGGGGCGCCGGCTGTTCGCTTGCAGTCGTTTTCTGACCTGTGGGCCGAGGTCGCTGCCATGGGCATGCCGAGAGGGTGTCAGTCTGAAACATTTCCTAATGCAAAGTACTGCGGATACCCAGGCGAATCTGCGGCCGGGATAGATGCGCGATGGAATCCAAGGAGCAGCAACTGATGGCGCTTTTGGGGGAGGACATGGCCCGGACGCTCACTGACATGACCGCCTCAGTGACAGCCCTTTTTTGAATTGCTGCTCAATTGCTGCCGATGGCCTGCCGCGCTTGGCACCGAACTGACAGCTCTGATCATGGCTGGGGCTGATGGCCCTGAATTCATGGGGCGAACGTCGCTGGTGTCAACAGCGGTCAGCCGCCATAGTTTTTGCTTCCAGCGGCCCCCTATGGGTTGCCTTCAAACAATAGAGACTGGCCATGACCAAGACTCTCCATCACCGTGCCTGCCACTTGTGCGAAGCGATCTGCGGCCTGACCCTGGAAGTCACCGAGGAAGAGGGTGGCGCTCCGCGCATTACCTCGATCAAGGGGGACGCTCAGGACAGCTTCAGTCGCGGCCACATCTGCCCCAAGGCTGTGGCCCTGCAGGATATTCAGAATGACCCCGATCGCCTGCGTCAGCCGGTGCGGCGCGTGGGCAATGAATGGCAGCCGATCGAGTGGGACGAGGCTTTCGCCCTGGTAGCCGAAAGGCTGGCGAGCATCCAGCAGCATCATGGCAATAATGCGGTGGCGGTCTATCAGGGCAACCCCAGCGTTCACAACTACGGGCTGATGACCCACAGCAACTACTTCCTTGGCCAGCTCAAGACCCGTAACCGTTTCTCGGCCACGTCGGTCGACCAGTTGCCCCAGCACCTGACCAGCTACCTGATGTACGGCCACGGTCTGCTGCTGCCGATTCCGGACATCGACCACACCGACTTCATGCTGATCCTCGGCGGCAATCCCTTGGCGTCCAACGGCAGCATCATGACGGTGCCGGACGTGGAAAAGCGTTTGAGGGCAATCCAGGCTCGTGGTGGCAAGGTGGTGGTGATCGATCCTCGGCGCAGTGAAACGGCGGCCATGGCCGATCAGCATCTGTTCGTCCGTCCTGGAGGCGATGTGGCCTTGCTGTTTGGCCTGTTGAGCACGATTTTTGAGGAAGGGCCGATTCGCGACAGTCATCTGCAAGTCGATGGATTGGCAGAGGTGCGCCAGGCGATTTCCCCCTTCACCGCAGAGGCCATGAGCCCGCTGTGTGCGATTGCGGCGCAGCAGATTCGGCAGTTGGCCCGGGAGTTCGCCTCGGCGGAGCGAGCGGTCTGTTATGGACGCATGGGGGTTTCGACCCAAGCCTTCGGTACGTTGTGCCATTGGTTGCTGCAACTGCTCAATCTGATCACTGGCAACCTTGACCGGGTAGGTGGGGCCCTGTGTACCGAGCCGGCGGTGGATCTGGTAGCGGCGACTTCGGGGGGGCATTTCAACCTTTGGCAGAGTCGGGTTTCCGGGCTTCCGGAGTATGGCGGCGAGCTGCCTGTATCGGCCCTGGCCGAAGAGATGCTCACTGAGGGCGAGGGACAGGTTCGGGCATTGATCACCGTGGCAGGCAACCCGGTGTTGTCCACACCCAATGGCCGGCAGTTGGAGCAGGCACTGGACGGGTTGGAGTTCATGCTCAGCATCGACTTGTACATCAATGAAACGACCCGTTATGCCGACTTGATCCTGCCGTCCACCTCGGCTCTGGAGAACGATCACTACGACACCACGTTCAATCTTCTTGCAGTACGCAATGTCAGTCGCTTCAACCGGGCGATCCTGCCCAAGCCTGCGGGTGCGCTGCACGACTGGGAGATCTTTGTCGGCCTGGCCAAAGCGTTTGCCGCGAAAACCGAACAACCGCTGAAGCCGACCATCCCCCCTGCGCAGATGATTGACATGGGTTTGCGAGCCGGTGCCTACGGCGATGCATCGCCGCTCAAACTGTCCTTGGCAACACTGGACCAGTATCCCCACGGTATTGATCTGGGGGCGCTGCAGCCGAATCTGGCGGCCCGCTTGAAAACCGAGAATCGGCGGATTCAGGCGGCGCCAGCGCCGATCATGGCGGATCTGGCGCGATTTGCCGCCTTGAGCGTGCCGCCGTTGGATGAGTTGCTGCTGATTGGCCGTCGCCATGTACGCAGTAACAACTCGTGGATGCACAACTATCACCGCCTGGTGAAGGGCAAGCCCCGTCACCAGTTGCTGATGCACCCGGATGACCTGGCCAGTCGCGGGCTGAATGACGGTCAGCGGGTGCGAATCAGCTCTCGGGTCGGTGCGGTGGAGGTAGAGGTGCTGGCCAGCACTGAAATGATGCCGGGGGTGGTGAGCTTGCCCCATGGTTGGGGGCATGGGCGCCCAGGGGTGCAACTGAACATTGCCATGGAGCAGCCCGGTTGCAGCGCCAATGACCTGACCGATGAGCGTCAGCTTGATGCGTTGTCTGGGAATGCGGCGTTGAACGGGGTGCCAGTCAAGGTGGAAGCGGCCTGAGATGTCTGTCGGAGAGGCCGAGCAGGGCGCTCAGGTTTCCGTTACAATGCGCCACCGTGCCGACAACAGCGTCGGAAAGTTCAGCCGAGGTGTTCCATGGATATCATCGAAACTATTAAAGAGCAGATTGCCAACAACACCATTCTGCTTTACATGAAAGGCTCGCCGAATGCCCCGCAGTGTGGCTTCTCCGCGAAAGCCGCCCAGGCCGTAATGGGCTGTGGTGAGAAGTTCGCTTATGTGGACATCCTGCAGAACCCGGAAATTCGCGCCAACCTGCCCAAGTACGCCAACTGGCCGACCTTCCCACAGCTGTGGGTGGCAGGTGAGCTGGTCGGTGGTAGTGACATCATGGCTGAGATGTTTGCCAACGGTGAATTGCAGACTCTGATCAAGGACGCAGCCGAAAAAGCCGCGGCCAAGACTGAAGCCTGACGCGAATATATCCGCGTAATAAAAAGCCCCGCCTCTCTTTCGAGGGCGGGGCTTTTTATTGCTTGAGTATTACGAGTTAAGTTACTCGTCACCCATTTGCGATTGCAGATAGTTCTCGATGCCGACTTTATCGATCAGGCCCAATTGGGTTTCCAGCCAGTCGATGTGTTCTTCTTCGGATTCAAGAATATCTTCCAGCAGTTCACGGCTGCCGAAGTCGCTCACCGACTCACAATGGGCGATGGCTGCCTTGAGGTCTGCATGGCCAGTGCGTTCGATACGCAGGTCGCACTCGAGCATTTCCTTGGTGTGTTCGCCGATGTGCAGCTTGCCCAGGTCCTGAACGTTCGGCAGGCCTTCGAGGAAGAGAATGCGCTTGATTAGCTTGTCCGCATGCTTCATCTCGTCGATGGACTCGTGATACTCGTGCTTGCCCAGCTTGTTCAGGCCCCAATCTTCATACATGCGTGCATGCAAGAAGTACTGATTGATCGCGACCAGTTCATTGGCAAGGATTTTATTGAGATGCTGGATGACTGTAATGTCGCCTTTCATGATGGGGTCCTGCCCTTTAATTAGTGGAATAAGGACAGAGTCTGAGCCGCGCAAACATTACTGTCAAACCTAAGTTATTGAATAATATATGAAAATTAATCGGAATAAGAATGTTTGTGTTCCGCGTTTTGACCCTAAGCGATTGAATTACAGGCATAAAAAAACCGGACGCTAGGTCCGGTTGTTTAAAACAGTGCTATTTATCCGAGAAATCAGGCGACATTAAATTCCACTGGATAGGGAATTGCTGCCTGGCTGCTCTGCAGTTCGGTCAGGGTCTCGCGGACCACTTGCTTGGCCAGGCATGCGCATTTACCACATTGGCTGGCGACGCCGGTTGCCTGACGCACATCGCGGTAGCTGCAGCAACCTTCATAGATGGCTTCGCGAATTTGTCCGTCGGTGACACCGGTGCAGAGGCAGACATACATAGGATGAGAACCGTCGCTGGTTAGGGCTCAATTGCGATGGATCTTAATGTTAACGAGAATGATAGTCAAAGTGGTTTCGGCGACCTTTGTTGCAGTTTCCTACCAGGGTGACGAACGGTTTTGTTCGCGATAGTGACAGATGATTCGCATTTTTCGCTTTGTGAGCCGGGCTGATGAAAAACCGTTGAGGACAGCTCAAAGACGCGGTGTATGATGGCCGGTCCTTGCGAAGCGGGGTCAGGTCAAGGAGCTGTCGCATCCGCGTGGCAGACTCAAGGCCAATCCCCTTCTTCATTACTACGTCCACACCAGGAGATATCCAATGAGCGTACTCGTAGGCAAACAAGCCCCTGACTTCACCGTACCGGCCGTTCTCGGCAATGGCGAAATCGTTGACAGCTTCACCCTGTCCTCGGCCATCAAAGGCAAATACGGCCTGGTGTTCTTCTATCCACTGGACTTCACCTTCGTTTGCCCGTCCGAGCTGATCGCCCTGGACCACCGCATGGCTGACTTCAAGGCACGCAACGTGGAAGTGATCGCTGTTTCGATCGACTCGCACTTCACCCACAACGCCTGGCGTAACACCCCGATCAATGCCGGCGGCATCGGTCAGGTTCAATACATCATGGCGGCTGACATGAAGCACGACATCGCCAAGGCCTACGACGTTGAGTCCGAAGGCGGCGTGGCTTTCCGTGGCGCGTTCCTGATCGACGACAAAGGCGTTGTTCGTTCGCAGATCGTCAACGACCTGCCACTGGGCCGTAACATGGAAGAGCTGATCCGTCTGGTTGACGCTCTGCAATTCCACGAAGAGCACGGCGAAGTTTGCCCTGCCAACTGGAAAAAAGGTGACAAAGGCATGACCGCTTCGCCAGAAGGCGTTGCTGCTTACCTGAGCGAGAACGCTGGCAAGCTGTAAGCCAGGCGTCACGCATAAAAAAACCGGCCTCAGGGCCGGTTTTTTTATGCAGGCAATTCAACCCGACGAAGAATTGATCAGTCGTCGAAATCCTGCCAGCCGCCCATTTGTTTCCAGCGGTTGACGATGCCGCAGAACAGCTCGGCAGTCTTCTCGGTGTCGTAACGGGCCGAGTGAGCCTCGCGACCGTCGAAGTCGATATCCGCACTCTGACAGGCCTTGGCCAAAACGGTCTGTCCATAAGCCAGGCCAGCCAGGGTGGCGGTGTCGAAGCTGGAGAACGGGTGGAACGGGTTGCGCTTCATATCCAGGCGCGCCACAGCGGCGTTGAGGAAGCCCAGGTCGAAACTGCTGTTGTGGCCCACCAGGATGGCGCGTTTGCAGCCATTGGCTTTCAGCGCCTTGCGCACCCCACGGAAAATATCGGTCAGTGCAGTTTCCTCGCTGACGGCCATGCGCAGCGGGTGGTCGAGCTTGATCCCGGTGAACTCCAGGGCCGCGGCTTCGATGTTCGCGCCTTCAAAAGGCTCGACCCGGAAGAAATAGGTGTGTTCCGGGAACACGAAGCCTTTTTCATCCATGCCGATAGTGGTGGCGGCAATCTCCAGCAGGGCGTCGGTGGCCGAGTTGAAGCCGCCGGTTTCAACGTCGACGACTACCGGCAGGTAACCGCGAAAACGAGCGGCCATCGGGTGTCGAGGGCCGCCGCCGTTACCTTCTTGTTCGTCGTCGAAATGGTCGTCACTCACGAGTGATCCTCCAGCAGGCGCCAGCGCAGTTTTTCACCGGCGCGCAGCGGAATGACAGTCAGCTCACCGAACGGCAGGCTGGCGGGGGCGGTCCATTCTTCACGAACCAGGGTGATGCGATCGGTGTTGGTCGGTAGACCGTAGAAGCGCGGGCCGTTGAGGCTGGCAAAGGCTTCCAGTTTGTCCAGGGCATTGCGCTGTTCGAACGCTTCAGCATACAGCTCGATCGCGGCATAGGCGCTGTAGCAGCCGGCGCAACCGCAAGCGGCTTCCTTGGCGTGCTGGGCATGAGGCGCCGAGTCGGTGCCGAGGAAGAACTTCTCGCTGCCACTGGTGGCCGCATCCAGCAGAGCTTCCTGGTGGGTGTTGCGCTTGAGAATCGGCAGGCAATAGAAGTGCGGGCGAATACCGCCCACCAGCATGTGGTTGCGGTTGTACAGCAGGTGGTGCGCGGTGATGGTGGCGCCGACGTTGGCCGAAGCCTCCTTGACGAACTGCACGGCTTCGCCGGTGGTGATGTGTTCGAACACCACTTTCAGGCTGGGGAAGCGCTCGACCACGCGACGCATATGCTCGTCGATGAAGATTTTCTCGCGGTCGAAGACGTCGACGTCGCCGCGGGTCACTTCACCGTGAATCAGCAGCGGCAGGCCAACTTCGGCCATCGCTTCGAGCACCGGGAAGATCTTGTCGATGCTGGTCACGCCCGAGTCCGAGTTGGTGGTCGCGCCGGCCGGGTACAGCTTGGCGGCGTGCACGAAACCGCTGGCCTTGGCTGCGTGGATCTCGTCCGGCTGGGTGCGGTCGGTCAGGTAGAGCACCATCAGCGGCTCGAAGCGGCTGCCGGCCGGGCGCGCAGCTAGAATACGCTGGCGATAGGCGTCGGCTTCCACGGCGTTACGCACCGGAGGTACCAGGTTGGGCATGATGATGGCGCGGCCAAAGGTGCGCGCGACATCTGCGACTGTATTGGGCAACACGGCACCATCGCGAAGATGAATATGCCAGTCGTCGGGACGCAGCAGGGTCAGGCGGTCGGACATTGGAGGTTCCAGGCGGGTAAAACTCGGGGGGAATGCTACCGGAAAAGACTCTTCCAGGCACTCGCTATCAAGTTTTGCGACGAGCAACCGATATCCCGAAGGTATGGCGTATTAACGCCTGTCGATTTTTCTGTTGTACACGTCAGTGGAGCCTCCCGTGCGCCAGCGTTATCTAGCCTTGCTCAGTGTGTTTGCCAGCCTGCCCGCGATGGCTCTCACTTTCCAGACCCGTCTGGAGAGCATTGAGTGGACGGTCGAAGGTGACAAATTCGAGTGCCGCTTGATCCAGCCCGTCACCGATTTCGGTTCCGGCGAATTCGTTCGCCGCGCCGGTGAGCAGGCGATTTTTCGCCTCAAGAGTTTCAACCCGATGCAGGCAGGTGGCTCGGCGACGCTGCTTGCGGCCGCGGCGCCCTGGCAGCCGGGGCGTGGCGACATCAACCTCGGGGCGGTCAAGGCCGGCACGGATGGGGTGCTGTACAACAGCAATCAGATGCAGGCCGGTCGCCTGATCATCGGTTTGCTGGAAGGGCGTAGTCCGGTGGTCCGGCATTTTTCCCGCGAGGGTGGGGTTTCCGAGGTGCGCCTGCTTCCGGTGAAATTCAGCAAGGCCTACAGCGACTATCAAAGCTGCATGACCAAACTGCTGCCGATGAACTACGAACAGGTGAAACAGGGCGAGATCGGGTTCCCGGGAGGCGGTATCGAACTCGATGCTCGGGCCAAGGCGAAGTTGCAGGTGATGGTGGATTTCATCAAGGCCGATCCGACGGTCAATCACGTCGAACTGGATGGCCACTCTGACAATAGCGGCAATCGCTTGACCAACCGCGACCTGTCCCGCCGCCGGGCCTTGGCGGTGATGGAGTTCTTCAAGGCCAACGGTTTGGCGGAAAACCAGATTGTGGTGCGCTTCCATGGTGAGCGTTATCCCCTGGCTCCCAACACCAATCCTGCCAACCGAGCGAAGAATCGCCGGGTCAATGTGCATCTGGAACGGGTCGCCCCCACCGAAAAACCGGCTCCGGCGCCTCAGGCCACCTCCGGTTCCAGCGCTGCGGCGACTTCCTGATACGGCTGTCGTCGTCGCGCGCTCGACATAATCTGTCGCTTGGTCGTCATAAGCTGTCGCGCCTCTGTAAATTATCCTCGTGGATCGGTAGACTCGACGGCTTTCCGTACAACCCCGTGGAGTGATGGCATGGCGGACGTAAACAAGGTCGTTCTGGCGTATTCGGGCGGCCTGGACACTTCGGTGATCCTCAAGTGGCTGCAGGATACTTACAACTGTGAAGTAGTGACTTTCACTGCTGACCTGGGCCAAGGCGAAGAGGTCGAGCCGGCCCGCGCCAAGGCGCAAGCCATGGGCGTCAAAGAGATCTACATCGACGATCTGCGCGAAGAGTTCGTGCGTGATTTCGTTTTCCCGATGTTCCGCGCCAACACCGTCTACGAAGGCGAGTACCTGCTGGGTACTTCCATCGCTCGTCCGTTGATCGCCAAGCGTTTGATCGAAATCGCCAACGAGACTGGCGCGGATGCCATTTCCCATGGCGCCACCGGCAAGGGCAACGATCAGGTGCGTTTCGAGCTGGGCGCCTATGCCCTCAAGCCAGGGGTCAAAGTGATCGCCCCTTGGCGTGAGTGGGACCTGCTGTCCCGCGAGAAACTGATGGACTACGCCGAGAAGCACGGTATCCCGATCGAGCGTCACGGCAAGAAGAAATCGCCGTACTCGATGGATGCCAACCTGCTGCACATTTCCTATGAAGGCGGCGTGCTGGAAGACACCTGGACCGAGCACGAAGAAGACATGTGGCGCTGGACCGTCTCCCCGGAGAAGGCTCCTGACACCCCACAATACCTGGAGCTGACCTACCGCAACGGTGACATCGTCGCCATCGACGGCGTGGAAATGACTCCGGCTACCGTGCTGGCGACCCTGAACCGCATCGGTGGTGAACACGGCATCGGTCGTCTGGACATCGTCGAGAACCGTTACGTGGGCATGAAGTCCCGTGGCTGCTACGAGACCCCGGGTGGCACCATCATGCTGCGCGCCCACCGCGCCATCGAGTCCATTACCCTGGACCGCGAAGTGGCTCACCTCAAAGACGAGTTGATGCCCAAGTACGCCAGCCTGATCTACACCGGCTACTGGTGGAGCCCTGAGCGTCTGATGCTGCAACAGATGATCGACGCCTCCCAGGCCCATGTGAACGGTGTAGTGCGCCTGAAGCTGTACAAGGGCAACGTGATCGTTACCGGCCGCAAGTCCGATGAGTCGCTGTTCGACGCCAACATCGCCACCTTCGAAGAAGACGGTGGTGCTTACAACCAGGCGGACGCAGCAGGCTTTATCAAGCTCAACGCATTGCGCATGCGCATCGCTGCAAACAAGGGCCGGACCCTGGTCTGATACCTTGAGTTGCTAAAAGAACCCCGCGATAAGCGGGGTTTTTTTTTGCTTCTGATTAATGGTGCCTACGGGCAGAGGCTGAGTAGGGCAGTTGATTGAACGAAGAAGTGCTATTGAGTGCAGTTTGTTAATCACCCTCTCGCTGCTGAAAGTGCTGCCTGATGATGTGTCTTTTAGTACAAAAAGTAGCTGCTCTAGCGATTAATCTTAAGCACTTTTCCAGTTAAGCGACCTTTATCTAAATTTTTTTGTAAGGTAAATCGGTATTGTTTGTAAGGATCGTCCTCGTAGGGTCGTAGCCCCTGGTAGCACGGTGTCAGAGTCAATTCTCTGGGGTATTGTGCGGGCTCTAAAAAACTCTAAGGACTTGGATGGACCTATGAAAAGAGTATTGATCGTGGATGATCATCCTGTTATTCGCCTGGCTGTGCGCATGTTGATGGAACGCCATGGTTTTGAAGTAGTAGCAGAAGCAGATAACGGCACGGATGCTTTAAAGTTGGCTCTTGAATATGTTCCCGATATTTTGATTTTGGATATTGGTATCCCACAACTTGATGGGCTTGAAGTTATAACCCGCCTGATGTCCAGAGGCATGCCGATCAAGATTCTAGTGTTGACTCTGCAAGTTCCCGGACCCTTTTCCATGCGTTGCATGCAGGCCGGGGCCGCCGGCTACGTGTGCAAGCAGCAGGACATTACCGAACTGATCAGTGCGGTGCGGGCGGTGCTGGCAGGTTACAGCTACTTTCCCAACGAGGCGTTGCACACCTTTCGTTCCAGTCAGGGCATCAGCAGCGAGGAAGAAATGATCGAGCTTCTTTCAGGGCGTGAGTTGATCGTATTGAAGCAGCTCACCAATGGCATGAGTAACAAGGAAATCGCCGAGGGCTTGTGTTTGAGCAACAAGACCGTCAGCACTTACAAGCGGCGGTTGTTGGCCAAGCTCAATGCTCGTTCATTGGTTGACCTGATCGAATTTGCCCAGCGCCATCAGTTGGTATGAGTGTGGGTGACTGAAGCGACAGCCTTGAATGGAGCAATCTGCTAATTAGGAACGGACCGGTCATGCCGAGGGGCTGACCGGTCGAGTTTCAGGGCGAGAGAGGCACAAAAAAACCTCCGTCTGGAGGTTCTTTTGTGACTAGAGGTCAAAGTCGTAATCGGCCAGTTGTTTCTGCAGCCGTCGTTCTTCCAGAAGATTGTCGATGGTTCTGCGCTTGCTCAGATTGGTTTTCGCCACCTCGACCACCGGTTCAGCATCGTCTGTGTCTGCTGCGATGAAGTCTTCTTCCACGTCCAGTTGTTCTTTGCCAGTGCTCATAAGGTCAACTCCAGGCTAAGACTGCCATTGGCGCTCCTTATATCGATATTCTCCTGGCGGGTAAAAAAGATTTTTTCAATCGACTCATCAACAAAATCAATGCTGCCTCAATCGTCAGAAGTCTTTTGCTTGTACTCGCACAGGTCTTCGATTCGACAGCTACCGCAACGTGGCTTACGGGCCAGGCAGACGTAGCGACCGTGAAGGATCAGCCAGTGATGGGAGTCCAGCAGAAACTCCTTGGGTACAAACTTCAGCAGTTTTTTTTCCACTTCCACTACATTCTTGCCCGGGGCCAGCCCGGTGCGGTTGCTGACCCGGAAGATGTGGGTGTCCACAGCCATGGTCAATTGCCGGAAAGCGGTGTTGAGGACCACGTTGGCGGTCTTGCGGCCGACGCCGGGCAAGGCTTCCAGCTCCTCCCGGGTCTGTGGCACTTCACTGTTGTGGCGTTCCACCAGCAGGCGGCAGGCCTCGATGACGTTCTTGGCCTTGCTGTTGTACAGGCCAATGGTCTTGATGTATTCGGACAGTCCCTCGACCCCCAGTGCATGGATAGCTGCCGGTGTATTGGCCACGGGGAAGAGTTTGGCGGTCGCCTTGTTGACCCCGACGTCGGTCGATTGCGCCGAAAGAATCACCGCGATCAGCAACTCGAACGGCGAGGAGTAGGCCAGTTCGGTTTTTGGTTCGGGGTTGTCTTCGTGAAGTCGGCGAAATATTTCCAGGCGTTTGGCGGCATTCATCGGTGGTTCATTTCCTCGAAGACGGTCGGTTGAAGGATGAAGAGGTGGTCCAGGCCCGCTTTGCCGCCAGCAGCAGGCCAAGCAGGATAAAACCCCCAGGGGCCAGAGTCAGCAGGTGCAATCCGCCTTGGGGCAGCAACACCCAACCGGCGCTATTACCGGGCAGGCCGGCGAGCCAGCCTAGATGGCTGCCCAGGGCGCCGGTGCCCAGCAATTCGCGCAGCGCGCCCACCAGCGCCAGCGCGCCACAGAAACCTGCAGTTAGGCGTAGCCGGTCGCGGTGCTGGAAGAAGCCCGCCTGTTCCAATATCACGCATTGCAGGGGCAGCAGGCCCAGGTACAGGCTCAACTGCTGGTGTAACTCATAACTCCAGGCTTGCACCGCCAGCCACAGCCAACTGCCGAGAGTGGCGGCGAGCAACAGGCTGGCCAGCCACTGCTGACGGCTTTGCAAATGTGGCCGCAGCAGGCCCATGCCGGCCCCGAAGGTCCCGATCAGCAGCGTGGACGCCAGAGCCAGGCCCAGGGCCTTGACCCAGGAATCCGTGGCCCCGATCAACGGCGTCAGCATCAGCAGGCCCGGCAATGACAGTGGCTTACTCATCGGCGGCTCCCGAAAGCAGTTGCTGACGATGCTCATCGAAGTAGCGCAGGGCATCGTGCAGGGCGCTGATCACCGCGCGGGAGGTGATGGTGGCGCCGGCGATCTGATCGAACTGGCCATTGTCCTTTTTCAGGGCCCAGGCAGCATCGTCCGGGGACGTGCGGGATGTGCCGGAAAACCCCTGCAGCCAGGCGTTGGGCTGTTCGGCGATGCGGCCTCCCAGGCCTGGGGTTTCATCCTGCTTGAGCGTCTTGCTGCCCAGCAGGCGGCCATGGCTGTCGATGGCGATCAGCAGCTCGATGGGGCCTGCGTAACCGTTCACTCGAGTGCGTAGCAGCACGGCACTGGGCTGACCCGCGCGGGTGGCCAGGTAGCCATCCAGCAAGCGGCTGTTGTCCAGTTGCACATCCCTCAAGGGCAGTGGTTGCTCCAGTGGCTGGTTGTCGTAGCTTGCCGCAGGCAGCAGGTCGAGTAACTTGCGGGCCTGCAACGCCCGTTGCTCGGCGGCGATGCGCGGTGCGCCAGCGTATTGCAGCCACAGGGTGGCGCCCACGCCGAGAACGCCGAGCAGCACCAGCAGGAGCAGACCTCGCGCGCTCTTCATGCTCAAGCTTTCTCCTGTTCCGAGAGGCACAGGCGTTCCAGCCCCGGTACCGCCAGATTCATCAGCAGTACGGCGAAGGCAACGCCGTCGGGGCAGCCGCCCCAGGTGCGGATCAGGTAGGTCAGCAGGCCGACGCCGACGCCGAACAGCAGCCTGGCTTTCGCTGCCTTGGGGCCGGACACCGGTTCGGTGACGATAAAGAATGCGCCCAGCATGCTGGCGCCGCTGAGCAGGTGAAACAGCGGTGAGCCATGGGAGTCGGAGCCCGAGCCGTTCCAGCACAGCAGGCTGATGACAAAGAGGCTGCCCAGCATGCCCACGGGCGCCTGCCAACTGATGACCCGTTGCTGCAGCAGAAACAGCCCCCCGGCAAGAAACCCCAGGCTGATCCATTCGGCGCCACGGCCGCCGAAGTGACCGAAAGCGGGGTTGCCGGCAAAGAGTTCGTCGAGGGTCAGGCTCTTGTTGATCCGCAAGCTGTCCAGTGCCGTGGCTTGAGCCCAGGCGTCCGCATGCAGGCCGTCCGCGACACCGAATACCTGTTGCAGGCCGCCGAGCAAGTCCATGGCGTGGGGCGCAGGCCAATGGGTCATCGACTGGGGAAAACACAACAAGGCCAGGGCGTAGCCGAGCATGGCCGGATTGAACGGGTTCTGGCCCACACCGCCGTACAAGTGCTTGCCCAGGACAATGGCGGCGGCGGCCGCGCTCAGCGGCAGCCACCAGGGGCAGTAAGCTGGCAAGGCCAGGGCCAGTAGCGTGGCGCTGACCAAGGCACTGCCATCGCCTAGGTTGGGCGGCAGCGGGCGTCTTCTGAGGTACAGGACCAGGGCTTCCATGGCCAGGGCGCCGCTGACGGTCAGCAGCAGATTGAGCAGCACGCCCCATCCGTACAGCCACAGCATCACCAACAGGCCCGGCAGCGTGGCCAGCAGCACTCGCTGCATGGCCTGGCGCAGGCGTTGGTCGACGCCGTCAGCTATCAGCATGGGCCTTCACCTGGCGCTCGGCCTCGTGCAAGCGTGCCTGAGCCTGGGCCAGCTGTTCTGCTCGGGTGTCGGGCTGGCGCTGTAGTTTGTTCAGATCGGCGCGGGCGTAGGCCAGTTCGGTTTTCAATTGCCGCAGCTGTGGATCGATCGGGCGTTTTTCGATGCGAGTCAGTGTCGGCGCCGGTTTCGCACTGGCGTCCTCGGCCGCATGCAGGGCCTGTTCGGCCGCCGCCAGGGCTGCGCTCAGGGTTTCCAGTTCAGCACTGGACGCTTCAGCCGCCTGAGCTTTCTTCAGTTCGGCGCGGCGCGTCGCCAACTGGATCTTCGCGCGCTTGAGCTCAGCATCCTTGGCCTCTGGCGGCGGAGCAGGGGGCGCCTGGGACTCCAGCTGGGCCAAGGCCTGCTCGGCGGTTTCGAACTGACGCTGCAGGACGATCAATTGCATTTGCTGCTCGAAGGTCGGTGGATGGCCGAAAGCCTTGAGCGACTTGTGCAACTGGGCCCGGCTCATGGCCAGCTCGATCTTGGCTTTCTTCAGTGCTGCATCGGCCGCCGCGGCCTTCTGCGCACGGACCCGTTCGATGGCGGCCTGCACCGGGTTCTGGCTGTTGTCAGTGGTTTGCGCGGCTCGTTGTGCGCGGGCCTGGCGCTCGGCCAGGCGCCGGGCTTCTTCCCGTTGCAAGCGTTCGTTGCGTTGTTCGAAGCGTCGTCGCGCCTGCTCGCGCTTGCGGCTGCGGGCTTGCAGCTGCTCGGGGCTGGTGGCCTGGCCGCCGACGATCGGTACCACCTTGCTCTCGGGCAGCGGCAGCATATCGATACAGTCCACCGGACAGGGCGCCACGCACAGGTCACAGCCGGTGCATTCGTCGACCAGCACGGTATGCATCAATTTGGCCGCGCCGACGATGGCGTCCACTGGACAGGCCTGGATGCATTTGGTGCAGCCGATGCATTCGGCCTCGCGAATATAAGCGATCTGGGCCGGAGCTTCGCCGCGGCTGCGATCCAGCTCCAGCACCGGTAGCTGCAGGAGTTGCGCCAGGCCGGCGATGGTTTCCTCGCCGCCGGGTGGACACTTGTTGATGGCCTCGCCGTTGGCGATGCCCTGGGCGTAGGGTTTGCATCCGGGGTGGCCGCACTTGCCGCACTGGGTCTGGGGCAGGAGGGCATCGATGCGTTGAATCAGACTCATGTTTTGATCAGTCCGTTGAAGCCGAAAAACGCTACTGCCAGCAGGCCGGCGCTGATCAGGTCGATCGGCAGGCCGCGCCAGGGCAGGGGAATATCGTTGTTGGAGATACGCTGGCGCAGATCGCTGAACAGGCTCAGTACCAGCCAGAAGCCCAGTCCGGCCCCCAGGCTCATGGCGCTGAGGGTCGCCAGCCCGAGGTTTTCCCCAGTGGCGATCAGCAGCAGGCCGAGCGCACTGGCATTGCCCAGCAGTAGCGGCCAAAGGCCGTCGAATGGAACATTGGGCAAGGCCCGGGATAGCAACCGCAATAGCGGTTTGATCAGCAGCACGCTCAGGGGCAGCCAGAGAAACAACTGCAAGGATTCCAGCCCCCAAGGCAGCAGCACGCCACGATAAAGGACATGGCCGAGCACGCAACTGACCAGCATCAAGACCGTGGTCGCCAGGCCCAGCGCGTGGATCCGCTGCCGAGTGCTATCGGCTGGGGCCTGCAGCAGCGGATCGACGCCCAGCGGCCACTGCAACACGAAGTTGTTTATCAGGGCGGTGCTGACAAGGGCGAGGAGGAAGTGGGTCATGGTTGGGCCGGTACGGGCAGGCGGTCTCTCAAGAGTAGGCAAACTCCGGCGCGGGCGCAGGGCCGCCAGATATGCAAATCCCCCCGTTGCGCCGGGCACAACGGGGGGACGGGGTCCAGCCTGCAGCCTTACTTGATCCGCTGGCCCGGCTTGGCGCCGCTGTCCGGGCTCAGCAGGTAGATCTCTTCACCGCCAGGGCCGGCGGCCATCACCATGCCCTCGGAGATGCCGAATTTCATTTTCCGCGGCTTGAGGTTGGCGATCATCATGGTCAGGCGACCATCGAGCTTGGACGGATCCGGGTAGGCGCTCTTGATTCCGGAGAACACGTTGCGCTGCTCATCACCGATATCCAGGGTCAGGCGCAGCAGCTTGTCGGCACCTTCCACGGCTTCGGCCTTGACGATCAAGGCGACGCGCAGGTCGATGGCGGCGAAGGTGTCGAAGTCGATTTCCGGCGACAGCGGATCCTTGGCCAGTTCGCCGTTGCCTGCTGGCGCGGCTGCGCCGGTGTCGGTCTGGCTGGCGGTCAGGTCTTCTTTCGAGGCGTCGGTCATGGCTTGTACTTTTACCGGGTCGATCCGCGTCATCAGCGGCTTGAATTCGTTGAGTTGATGGTTGGCCAGCAGGTGCAGGTGATCGTTCCAGGTCAGCGGTGCAACGTTGAGGAACGCCTCGGCATCGGCGGCCAGCAGCGGCAGCACCGGCTTGAGGAAAATCACCAGCTGGCGGAACAGGTTGATACCGGTGGCGCAGATGGCCTGCACCTCGGCTTGCTTGCCTTCCTGCTTGTTCAGCGACCATGGGGCCTTGTCGGCGATCCAGGCGTTGGCGCGGTCGGCCAGGGCCATGATTTCGCGCATGGCACGGGCAAAGTCGCGGGCTTCATAGGCGTCGGCGATGCTTGGCGCGGCAGCCAGGAAGGCCTCGGTCAGCTCGGGGGCGGCATTGCTGTCGACCATCACCCCGGCATTGCCTTTGTGGATGAAGCCGGCGCAACGGCTGGCGATGTTGACCACCTTGCCCACCAGGTCGGAGTTGACCTTCTGCACGAAGTCTTCGAGGTTCAGGTCCAGGTCGTCGACGCCACGGCCCAGCTTGGAGGCGTAGTAGTAGCGCAGGTATTCCGGCGACAGGTGCTCCAGGTAGGTGCGGGCCTTGATGAAGGTGCCGCGGGACTTGGACATCTTCTGGCCATTGACCGTCAGGTAGCCGTGGACGTTGATGCCGCTCGGCTTGCGGTAGCCGGCGCCTTCAAGCATGGCGGGCCAGAACAGGGCGTGGAAGTTGACGATGTCCTTGCCGATGAAGTGGTACAGCTCGGCGGTGGAATCCTTGCCCCAGAACGCGTCGAAATCCAGCTCCGGACGACGGTTGCAGAGGTTCTTGAAGCTGGCCATGTAGCCGATTGGTGCGTCCAGCCACACGTAGAAGTATTTGCCCGGCTCGTCCGGGATCTCGAAGCCGAAGTACGGCGCGTCGCGGGAGATGTCCCACTGCTGCAGGCCGGCATCCAGCCATTCGGCGATCTTGTTGGCCACGGCGTCTTGCAGGGTGCCGCTGCGGGTCCAGCTTTGCAGCATCTGCTGGAAGTCCGGCAGCTTGAAGAAGAAGTGCTGGGAATCCTTGAGCACCGGGGTGGCGCCGGAGATCGCCGACTTTGGATCTTTCAGGTCGGTCGGGGCGTAGGTGGCGCCGCATTTTTCGCAGTTGTCGCCGTACTGGTCCTCAGTGCCGCACTTCGGGCAGGTGCCCTTGATGAAGCGGTCGGCCAGGAACATTTTCTTTTCCGGGTCGAAATACTGCGTGATGGAGCGCGTGGCGATGTGCCCGGCGTCCCGCAGCTTGAGGTAGATCTGGCTCGACAGCTCACGGTTTTCCTCGGCGTGGGTCGAGTGGAAGTTGTCGAAGTCCACCAGGAAGTCGGCAAAGTCGGCGCTGTGTTCGGCCTGGACGTTGGCGATCAGTTGCTCCGGGGTGATGCCTTCCTTTTCCGCGCGCAGCATGATGGCCGAGCCGTGTGCGTCGTCGGCGCAAACATAGATGCATTGGTTGCCGCGATGCTTCTGGAAGCGCACCCACATGTCGGTCTGGATGTACTCAAGCATGTGGCCAAGGTGGATGGAACCATTGGCATAGGGCAGGGCGCTGGTGACGAGGATCTTGCGTGGCTCGGACATGGGGCTCGGCTACTTGATGAAACGGAGGTCGGCCACTATAAAGCGCCAGCGCGGATTTTTCACCCTTCCGGGTACATTGTGCACAGCAAGCTTTCTCGCCACGAAGGAGTCGGCGGCGTAGGATAGCCGCCTGATTTTCCAGTCTTGTTATCGGAGTTGCCCATGAGCGCCGTCAATCGCGCAGCGGTGGAAGCCGTCCTTCGCCAATACACCGACCCTTACCTGAACCAGGACCCGGTCAGCGCCGGCTGCGTGCGCGACATCGACGTCCAGGGCGACCGGGTCACGGTCCGCATGGAACTGGGTTATGCCGCCGGCCTGTTCAAGAGCGGCTGGGCGCAGATGCTGCAACTGGCCATCGAGGGCCTGGACGGTGTGAGCTCGGCCAAGGTCGAGATCACCAGCGTGATCGCCGCGCACAAGGCCCAGGCGCAGATCCCGGGCCTGGCCAACGTCAAGAATGTGGTGGCGGTGGCGTCCGGCAAGGGCGGCGTGGGCAAGTCCACCACCGCGGCCAACCTGGCCCTGGCCCTGGCCCGGGAAGGCGCCAAGGTGGGGATTCTCGACGCTGATATCTATGGTCCGAGCCAGGGCATCATGTTCGGCATTGCCGAAGGCACCCGGCCGAAGATCAAGGACCAGAAGTGGTTCGTGCCCATCGAGTCCCATGGGGTCGAGGTCATGTCCATGGCTTTCCTCACCGACGACAACACGCCGATGGTCTGGCGCGGCCCGATGGTCTCCGGCGCCTTGCTGCAACTGGTGACCCAGACCGACTGGGGCAATCTCGATTACCTGGTGATCGACATGCCGCCGGGCACTGGCGATATCCAACTGACCCTGGCGCAGAAAGTCCCGGTGGCCGGTGCCGTGATCGTCACCACGCCGCAGGACCTGGCGTTGCTGGATGCGCGCAAGGGCGTGGAGATGTTCCGCAAGGTCAACATCCCGGTGCTGGGCGTGGTGGAGAACATGGCGGTGCACATCTGCTCGAACTGTGGCCATGCCGAGCATCTGTTTGGCGAAGGCGGTGGCGAAAAGCTGGCCAGTCAGTACGATGTTGAACTGCTGGCTTCGTTGCCGTTGTCGATGCTGATCCGCGAACAGGCCGATGGTGGCAAGCCGACGGTGATCGCCGAGCCTGAAAGCCAGATCGCCATGGTCTATCAGGAACTGGCGCGGCATGTCGGCGCGCGCATCGTGTTGCAGGAAGCCGCGGCGCCGGCGATGCCCAGCATCACTGTCAGCGATGACTGAATCGCCGCGCTTCTTATAGGTGCCGGCACCCCCCAAGAAAAAGCCCGATGTGCAAACATCGGGCTTTTTCTTGGGGGCTCAGACTCGCAGGCCGCCGTCCATTTCCAGGATGCGTCCGGTGTAATAGTCGTTCTCGAAGATGTACGCCGCCGAGTGGGCGATCTCTTCCGGCTTGCCCATGCGTTTGAGGGGAATCCCCGAGGTCATCTTCTCGAGGGCTTCAGGCTTCATGCCCAAGGTCATCTCGGTTTCGATAAAGCCCGGGGCAATACCGGCCACGCGGATGCCATAGCGCGCCAGTTCCTTGGCCCAGGTCACGGTGGCCGCCGCGACCCCGGCCTTGGCCGCGGAATAGTTGGTCTGGCCGATATTGCCAGCGCGCGAGATTGACGAGATGTTGATGATCGCGCCGCTGTTGTTCAGCTCGATCATTTTTGCCGCCACTTCACGGGTGCAGAGGAATACCCCGGTCAGGTTGACGTCGATCACTGCCTGCCACTGGGCCAGGCTCATCTTGGTCATCTCGCCGTCCTTGACCTTGACCAGCAGGCCGTCGCGCAGGATCCCGGCATTGTTGATCAGGCCGTGGATGGCGCCGAAGTCCTCGGCGACCTGGGCCACCATATGGTTGACCTGTTCTTCATTGGCGACGTTGCACAGATAGGCTCGGGCTTCTACGCCATGGGCCTTGCAGGCCGCGACCGCCTGGTCGAGTTTTTCCTGGTTCAGGTCCACCAGGGCCAGCCGTGCGCCCTTGGCGGCGAAATACTCGGCCATGGAGCGGCCCAGACCTTGGCAACCGCCGGTGATAATGATTACTTTGTCAGTGAGTTGCATTCGCATGTCCCGCTAGCAGGTCTTGAGGGGTGGTCCTTTTGGGGGAACCTCGGCTGGCTGCCGGACCTGGCCTGGCTGCAGAAGAGAATTGCCCCGTTGGCGTAGCTGGAACAATGCTCCAGGCGCCCGTCCGTTTTCGACGGATTCTAAAGAAGGAGTCATAAAGTGAGCGTTGAAGCTGCCAAGAATGCACGAGAATTGCTGCTCAAGGAATACCGCGGCGTGTTGTCGACGCACTCCAAGGCCATGCCGGGTTTTCCCTTTGGGTCCGTAGTGCCTTATTGCCTGGATGCCGAGGGGCGACCGCTGATTCTTATCAGCCGCATCGCCCAGCACACCCACAATCTGCAGAAGGATTCCAAGTGTTCGCTGCTGGTGGGCGAGCGCGATGCCGACGACGTGCAAGCAGTGGGGCGCCTGACCTACCTGGCCGAAGCCGAGAAGCTTGAGGACCAGGACGCCATCGAGGCCGCCGCCGAGCGCTACTACCGCTATTTCCCTGAATCCCAGAACTACCATAAGGCCCATGACTTCGATTTCTGGGTGCTCAAGCCCGTGCGTCACCGCTATATCGGCGGTTTCGGCGCCATTCACTGGGTGGATCAAGTGGCCCTGGCCAACCCGTTCGCCGGCAAGGCCGAGCTGAGCATGGTGGAACATATGAACAGCGACCACGCCAAAGCTATTGCCCACTATGTGGAGTTGGCCGGACTGCCGCACAGCGAGCCCGCGCAACTGGCCGGAATCGACAGTGAAGGCATGCACCTGCGCATTGGCCAGGCTCTTTACTGGCTGCCATTTCCAAGCCTTTGCAACACGCCGACACAAGTGCGCGAAGCCCTGGTTTTTCTGGCCCACGCCGATCAATGGCCGAAAAATCCGGCACCGGGTGCTTGAATTCACGAATTGGCGACGTCATTTACGGTCTACTGGAAGGCATTCTTCCGCAGAGGAAACCATTTGATGCGCCCTTTTCTGTTGCTCCTTTTACTGTTCCCGGTGCTGGAGCTGTTCGTCTTCGTCAAGGTCAGCGCGGCCATCGGGTTTTTCCCGGCACTGCTGCTGATCATTCTCGGTTCGATGCTCGGTGTGCTGGTGTTGCGCGTGGCCGGTCTGGCCACGGCACTGCGTGCTCGTGAAAGCCTCAATCGCGGCGAGCTGCCGGCTCAGCAGATGCTCGAAGGGCTGATGCTGGCCCTGGGTGGCGGCCTGCTGATCCTGCCGGGGTTCATCAGCGATGTATTCGGCCTGCTGATGCTGCTCCCTATCAGTCGTCGTCTGCTGGCCAATAAAATGCGCCAGCGTGCCGAGGAGCAGGCCCTGCGCCAACGCGCCTTTGCCGATGACATGCGTGCGGCCCGTGGCGGCCCGGCGCCGCAACAGCCGTTGGGCCGTGAGCCCAATGTCATTGAAGGTGAGTTCGAGCACCGAGATTCTTGATAACTGGCCTCAAACACACGGCACCTTCGGGTGCCGTGTTCGTTTTAACCCGGGTGATGTAAAAAATTTCATCAGCCAGCCCTTGTAATAACCTTATGCGCCCTTATGTAACGGTCACCGCAAGGTTTCTGGTGCTGACACCAGACAGACTTCCGCGGCTCGCTCGCGAGCCGCACCCGGCAAAGCCGGATTTGCTAACCCGCCGGTATCGACACCGGCCGTTGAAAACCACAATTAGGAGAGATCGACAATGAAGCTTCGTCCTCTGCATGACCGCGTCGTCATCCGTCGCAGCGAAGAAGAATCGAAAACTGCTGGCGGCATCGTTCTGCCTGGTTCGGCTGCTGAAAAACCTAACCGTGGCGAAATCGTCGCTGTAGGTACCGGCCGTGTGCTGGACAACGGTGAAGTACGTGCGCTGGCCGTGAAAGTGGGTGACAAAGTGGTGTTTGGCCCGTACTCCGGCAGCAACACCGTGAAAGTCGATGGCGAAGATCTGCTGGTAATGGCTGAGAACGAGATTCTCGCCGTTATCGAAGGCTGATTTCCCACGTATTTCCCCGCTACTACACAGTATTTAAGGAATATCGATCATGGCTGCTAAAGAAGTTAAATTCGGCGATTCCGCCCGCAAGAAAATGCTCACTGGTGTCAACGTTCTGGCTGACGCAGTAAAAGCGACCCTGGGCCCGAAAGGCCGTAACGTGATTATCGAGAAGAGCTTCGGCGCTCCGACCATCACCAAGGACGGCGTTTCCGTAGCCAAAGAAATCGAGCTGAAAGATCGCTTCGAAAACATGGGCGCGCAGCTGGTCAAAGACGTTGCCTCCCGTGCCAACGATGACGCTGGCGACGGCACCACCACCGCCACCGTTCTGGCTCAGTCGATTGTCAACGAAGGCCTGAAAGCCGTCGCTGCCGGCATGAACCCGATGGACCTGAAGCGCGGTATCGACAAGGCCACCATCGCCATCGTCAAAGAGCTGAAAGGTCTGTCCAAGCCATGCGCTGACTCCAAAGCCATCGCTCAGGTCGGCACCATCTCCGCCAACTCCGACAACTCCATCGGCGACATCATTGCCGAAGCCATGGAAAAAGTCGGTAAAGAAGGCGTGATCACCGTTGAAGAAGGCTCGGGCCTGGAAAACGAACTGTCGGTTGTAGAAGGCATGCAGTTCGACCGTGGCTACCTGTCGCCTTACTTCATCAACAAGCCGGACACCATGGTCGCCGAACTCGACGGCCCGCTGATCCTGCTGGTGGACAAGAAGATCTCCAACATCCGCGAAATGCTGCCAGTGCTGGAAGCCGTTGCCAAAGCCGGCCGCCCACTGCTGATCGTGGCTGAAGACGTTGAAGGCGAAGCCCTGGCGACTCTGGTTGTGAACAACATGCGTGGCATCGTCAAAGTCGCTGCCGTCAAGGCACCGGGCTTCGGCGACCGTCGCAAGGCCATGCTGCAGGACATCGCCGTTCTGACCGGCGGTACCGTGATCTCCGAAGAGATCGGCCTGAGCCTGGAAAGCACCACCCTAGAGCACCTGGGTAACGCCAAGCGCGTGATCCTGTCCAAAGAAAACACCACCATCATCGACGGTGCTGGCGTTGAAGCGGACATCCAGGCTCGTGTGACCCAGATCCGTCAACAAGTGGCCGACACTTCGTCCGACTACGACCGTGAAAAACTGCAAGAGCGTCTGGCCAAGCTGTCCGGCGGCGTTGCAGTGATCAAGGTTGGCGCTGGCTCCGAAGTTGAAATGAAAGAGAAGAAAGCCCGCGTTGAAGACGCCCTGCACGCGACCCGTGCAGCCGTCGAAGAAGGCGTGGTACCTGGCGGTGGCGTAGCCCTGATCCGTGCTCTGCAAGGCATCAAGGACCTCAAAGGCGACAACGCCGATCAGGACGTGGGTATCGCTGTTCTGCGTCGCGCTATCGAAGCCCCACTGCGTCAGATCGTTGCCAACTCCGGCGACGAGCCAAGCGTGGTGGTGGACAAGGTCAAGCAGGGCGCTGGTAACTTCGGTTACAACGCTGCCACCAGCGAATACGGCGACATGATCGAAATGGGCATCCTGGACCCAACCAAGGTGACCCGTTCCGCGCTGCAAGCTGCATCGTCCATCGGCGGTCTGATCCTGACCACCGAAGCCGCTGTTGCTGAAATCGTGGAAGACAAGCCGGCCGCTGGCGGTATGCCAGACATGGGCGGCATGGGTGGCATGGGCGGCATGATGTAAGCCAGCCTTACCCCCGCACTGAAAAAGCCCCGCCGGTGAAAACCGGCGGGGCTTTTTTGCGCCTGAAATTGAGGGGCGCCTGTCGGTGCCGCCTCTGGCATGGACTGAGAATGGCCAGGCCCTTGCTGTCGAACAGTCCCAGGTGTTGGTGGTTGCCCACCAGGACCGCAGTGGCCGTGGGGTGTCTTGCAACAGCTCCAGGACGCTCGATTCGTCGTTCAGGTTCAACAACCCAACAGCGCTGGCACGGCGAACATCCAGTGAGTTCTGGCCAATGAAACGCATTGGCTCTTTCTGCTCGGCGGGCAAGCCAGGAAGTGCTGTTCCTGTCTGTTTCTGGTCGGCAAACGGTCGGCAGTCTGGGCTTGCCCCTGTAGTCAGGTTGTGAGCCAGCGGTGAAAAATTTGTTAAGCCATTGAAGGGGGCAAAAGTGCCCCAGGATCGGTCAGACAAGGCTGGCGGCGAGTCGGACTTGGCCTTAAGCTGCGCGAGCCAAGACGGCCCTAACTGTGTGCGGAGAGAGTGCCGATGCGAATTCTACTGGTCGAAGACAACCGCGATATTCTCGCCAACCTGGCGGATTACTTGGGACTCAAGGGCTATACCGTGGACTGCGCCCAGGATGGTCTGTCGGGGTTGCACCTGGCTGCCACCGAGCATTACGACCTGATCGTGCTCGACATCATGCTGCCAGGGATCGACGGCTACACCCTGTGCAAGCGCCTGCGCGAAGATGCCCGGCGCGATACCCCAGTGATCATGCTCACGGCCCGCGACCAGTTGGATGACCGGCTTCAGGGCTTCAAGTCCGGGGCCGACGACTATCTGCTCAAGCCATTTGCCCTGTCCGAACTGGCCGCGAGGATCGAGGCGGTGATGCGCCGTGCCCAGGGCGGTGGTCGTCGAGCGCTGCAGGTCGGTGACCTCAGTTATGACCTCGATACCCTGGAAGTCACCCGCGAAGGGCGTCTGCTCAAGCTCAACCCGGTGGGCCTCAAGCTGCTGGCAGTGTTGATGCAAAAGAGCCCCCATGTGTTGCGCCGGGAAATCCTCGAAGAGGCCCTGTGGGGCGATGACTGTCCGGACAGTGACAGCCTGCGCAGCCATGTCCACCAACTGCGCCAGGTGATCGACAAGCCGTTCGCCAAGCCGTTGCTGCACACCGTGCACGGTGTCGGCTATCGGTTGGCCGAGGGCCGTGATGGAGTTTAAGCAGAGCCTTGCCCAGCGCATCATCATCGCCTTTGCCTTGATGAGCGCACTGGTGGCGGGGGCTTTCGCCATGGGCATCGTGGCGACCGTGCATCTGGTGGAGGAGAAACTCATCTCCGCCGGCCTTGGCGGCGATCTGCAACGCCTGTTGCTGATGGATAACGTTGCCGACTGGAATCACCGCCCCGAGCCCGACCAGCTGTTCTACTACAGTGGCGGGCGCGGCGACTTCGAGTTGCCCAAGGACCTGAGGCATCTGGACCCGGGCTTCCATGAAGTGTTTCGCGAGCAGCTGTCCTATCACGCCATGGTTGAAGTGGTGGATGGCCGGCGTTATGTGCTGCTGCAGGATCAGAGTGATTTCGAAGAGCGCGAGCGGGTGCTGTTCGCGGTGGTGCTGGTGGGCTTTGTCCTCAGCCTGGCGCTGGCGGTGTTCCTGGGTTGGGTCTTGGCGCGTAGGGTGATGGCACCGGTGGTTCGTCTGGCTCGCCAGGTCCGTCACCGCGATCAATTGCTGGGCCTGGCCCCGCCCCTGGCGCCGGATTATGCGGCGGATGAGGTGGGCGAGTTGGCGATCGCCTTCGATGCGACGCTGGGACGTTTGCGCCAGGCTTTGAGCCGTGAGCGCCTGTTCACCAGTGATGTCAGCCATGAACTGCGCACGCCGCTGATGGTCCTGGCCACGTCCTGCGAGCTGCTCCTGGAAAACCCTGGGCTTGATCCCCGTGGACGATCCCAGGTCGAACGTATTGCCCGGGCCTGCGAAGAAATGCGTGAGCTGGTGCAGACGTTCCTGATGCTGGCCCGGGCCCAGCGGGAAGATGCCAGTATGTCGCCGCAGCTGACGTTGACCCAGGTGGCCAATGACCTGATCGGAGTGTGGCGCGAATCCATCGAAGCCAAGGGTATCGAGCTGATCTTCGAACCGGGGCAACCGGGTGAAACTCGCTACAACGCCACCTTCCTGCATGCGGTGATGGGCAACCTGTTGCGCAATGCCTTGCACTACACCGAACAGGGATTCATTCGCTTGAGCCTGGCGGCGGATGGATTTGTCGTCGAGGACAGCGGCGTGGGCATTCCCGAGGAAAAGCGCGAGGCGATGTTCCAGCCCTTTGTCCGTGGCGATGAAAAACGCGGTGAGGGCCTGGGGCTGGGCTTGTCCCTGGTCCAGCGCATCTGCGAGAACCAGGGCTGGAGCGTCACTCTCAGTACCATGACCCCCAATGGCTGTCGTTTTCACGTTCAGCTCCCCCCTTCCAAGGCTTGAATACTCTTGCCAGGCCCTGTTTTGCAGGGCCACTCGCTTGTCGATTTTTCTTCTGAAGTGGCCCCAGGCCATTGCCTGCTGCCTGTAAAACTCTGAAATATTTCATCGTTGGACGGTACGAAGTTTTCACAAGGGGATGACCTGTCGCTGACACGTCGCTGCCTAAGGTGGCGTCATCAGTTGCAGGAGACTTTGATGATGGCGACACCGATCAAGCTGGAATTTTCCGACAAGTACGATGCCCAACATGCGCAGCAATACCTGCTCAAGCACCAGCAAGGACTGGCGCGACAGTTGTCCCACAAGCGTGATGAACAATTGGCTCGCGCTGCGCTGGCCCTGGCTGGAGAGCCGGGCCTGGTGCTGGACCTGCCCTGTGGCGCGGGCCGTTTCTGGCCGCTGCTGACCGAAAAGGCCAATCGAGTCATTGTTGGCGCTGACTATTCAGCGGCTATGCTCAGCACCGCTACGGTGGCGCAACCGGCCGACGTGGTGAAACGGGTACGAGCCTTGCAGACGTCAGCGTTTGCCATCGATTTACCGGACAACGCTGTGGACTGCATTTTTTCCATGCGGTTGCTGCACCACATCGGCGAGGTCGAGCATCGGATGGCGCTGCTACGGGAGTTTCAGCGGGTCACCCGTGACAGCGTGATTATCTCGCTATGGGTCGATGGCAATTTCAAGGCCTGGAAGCGCAAGCGTATGGAGCGCAAGCGGCTTTCCGAAGGTGGGCAGGAGGGTTACCAGAATCGTTTCGTGTTACCGGCGGCTACGGTCGAAGAAGAGTTCAGGCAAGCCGGTTTTCGTGTCCAGGAGCATCTGGACTTCTTTCCGCTCTACGCCATGTGGCGAGTCTACGTATTACGCAAGAGGTAAGAGGATGGCTGTTGAATGTGCTTCGGAAATGGATGCCGTGCCCACAGATTGCTTCGAATACTTCTGGGACCAACAAGGTGAATGGGTCGAGCAACCCAATAAGCGTCGAGGCGGTGAGAGCGGCGTGCAGCGCCTGATCAGCGGCGGTCGTCTGCTCTATGCCAAGCGACAGATCGGGCATATTCATCGCAGTTTTCTGCATCCTTTTGGTCGTCCGACCGTCCTGCGTGAGCGTGATGCCCTGCAAAGCCTGCGTTCGCTGGATATAGAGGTGCCAGAACTGGTGTTCTGCGGCGCCCGGCGCGGCCCCGAGCACCAGTGGCAGGCCCTGCTGGTGACCGCTGCGCTCGACGGTTTCGTGGAAATCGATAACTGGTATGCCGCAGGTGAGCGTGAACGCCACGGCGAAGTTTTGCACGAACGAGTGTTGCAGACACTGGCGCAGACGCTGGCGCGCATGCACAAGGGCCGTTGGCAGCATGGCTGCCTGTATTCCAAACATGTTTTCGTGCGAGTAGATGGCGAGGGCGAGCAGGCCCAGGTGAGGATTGCATTGCTGGATTTCGAGAAGTGCCGTCAGCGCCTGAGCAGCCGCCGGGCCGCGGCCCACGACCTCAAGCAACTGCGCCGCCATTCGTCGTGGAATGACACCGACTGGCAAAAGCTCTACTACCTTTATAGAACGGTGTTTGGCAGCCCCATCAAAGGTTTATAGCTATGAAGCTAGAAATTGCACGAGGTTTGTTCCTGGCAGGAGCCTTGGCAGTTGCTTCCTTGGCCATGGTTGTCTGGGAGCAGCCGCGAACGCAGGTTCTCAGCGCCGCTCAGGGTGAACATTGCCCATTGCCACGGGTGGCCAAGAGCTCGGTGGCGGTCAAGCCGGATCATGAACTGCTGCTGTTCATGTTCGGCATGAGCCAGGCGTTGAAACCCCAGAGTTGAAGACCTGAAACTGCCACCTGAAGGCCTCGCATTGCGAGGCCTTTTGTTTGTCCCCAGCTCAGGCGTCCGGCTTGGCCAGCAGGGTGTAGATGCAGGGGAGGACGAAGAGGGTGAACAGGGTGCCGATGGACATGCCTGTGGCAATCACCGTGCCGATATCGAAGCGGCTGACTGCTCCGGCACCGCTGGCCAGGATCAGTGGCACCATGCCGAACACCATCGCCGCTGTGGTCATCAGCACTGGGCGCAGGCGAATGGACGCGGCTTGCTCCACCGCCTGTCGGGCGCTGAGTCCCTGGTCCCGGCGCAGTTGGTTGGCGAATTCGACGATCAGGATCCCATGCTTGCTGATCAGGCCGATCAGCGTCACCAGGCCGACCTGGGTGTAGATGTTCATGCTCGACCAGCCGAGAAACAGCGGGATCAGGGCGCCGCAGATCGACAGCGGCACGGTCACCAGAATCACCACCGGGTCGCGGAAGCTTTCGAACTGCGCCGCCAATACCAGGAAAATGATCGCCAGGGCCAGGCCGAAGGTGACCCAGAGCGCGCTGCCTTCCTGGACGTACTGGCGGGCAGCGCTGGCATAGTCGAACGCATAGCCGGCGGGGGCCTCCTGCGTGGCGATCTGGCGCATGGTGTCGATGGCTTCGCCCATGCTGACCACGGGCACACCGGAAATGGTCGCGGCATTGAGTTGCTGGAACTGGTTCAACTGCCGAGGGCGGGCGCGGTCGCTGACTTTGATCAGGGTCGACAGCGGCAAGGCCTCCCCCTTGCTGTTCTTCACGTAGTAGTTGTTCAGCCAGTCAGGGTTGTCCCGATAGGCGCGCTCCACTTGGGCGATCACTTTATAGCTGCGGCCGTCGATGGTGAAACGGTTGATTTCCGCCTCGCCGAGCAAGGTCGCCAGCGTACCCCCCAGGTCCTGCATGGTAACGCCCATCTGCGCCGCCTTGGCCCGATCGATGTCGACCACTACCTCGGGCTTGTCGAAGGCCAGGTCAATGTCGACAAAGGCGAACTTCCCCGACTCCATGGCGCGTTTCTTTACCCGGTTGGCCACCTCCAACAGGGACTCGTAATCGTTGGGGGTGTTGATCACGAAGGCAAAGGGCAGGCCCTCGCCGGTGCCGGGCAAGGCTGGCAGGTTGAAACCGAAGACTTGCAGGCCGGCAATGCCTGCCAGTTTCTCCTGGACCTGAGGCAGGATTTGCATCTGGGTCTGTTGGCGCTGGTTCCAGGGCTTGAGCAGGAAGCCGCCGATCCCTGACTGCACTCCGTTGAAACCGTTGATCTGGAATGAGGAGTAGTACTCGGGGAACTCCTTGAAGATCGCCAGGAACTCATCGGTGTAGGCATTGAGGTACTCCAGGTTGGCCGGTTGCGGCGCCGTGGCCAGCATGAAAACGATGCCCTGGTCTTCGTCCGGTGCCAGCTCCGCCTTGGTGAACTTGAGCAGCAGGGGAATCAGGCACAGCACGATCAGTGCGAACACCAGTACGACGGGGCGGGTATCAAGGGTGCCGTGGAGCAGGCGCTGGTAGCGCTGCTTCAGGCTGTCGAAAATCCGGTCCAGGCGATGGGACAGGCCGCTGGGGTTTTCCTCGCGGCGCAGCAACAGTGCACACATCATCGGTGACAGGGTCAGGGCGACGATCCCGGAAATCACCACGGCCCCGGCCAGCGTCAGGGCGAACTCCTTGAACAGGGCCCCGGTGAGTCCTTGGAGAAAACCAATGGGGGCGTAAACCGCCGCCAGAGTGATGGTCATCGATACCACCGGCATGGCGATTTCCCGCGCTCCTTCGATGGCCGCGTCCAGGGGGGACTTGCCCTCTTCGATGTGCCGATGGATGTTCTCCACCACCACGATGGCGTCGTCCACCACCAGGCCAATGGCCAGGACCATGGCCAGCAAGGTCAGCAGGTTGATCGAGTAGCCCATCAACTGCATGAAGAACATCACGCCGATCATCGACAGTGGAATGGTCACCACCGGGATCACCACCGAACGCAAGGCGCCAAGAAACAGGAACACCACCACAATCACGATCAATACTGCCTCGAACAGGGTCTTGAGCACCTCGTCGATGGAGGCCTGGATAAACAGCGTGGCGTCATAGGCAATGTCTAACTTGAGGGTCGGGGGTAGTTGCGCTTCCAGTTCCGGGAGCAGCTTGCGCACCTCCTTGATCACGTCCAGAGGGTTGGCTCCGGGGGTGGCCTTGATGCCGATGTAGACCGAAGGGACGCCGCCGAAGGAGCTGATGGCGTTGTAGTTTTCCGCCCCCATTTCCACCCGCGCCACATCCTTGAGCAGGACCCGGCTGTCGCCATCGGTTTTCAACGGGATAGCGGCGAACGCCTCGGCGGATTTCAGTTCGGTGTTGGCATTGATACTGGTGACGACGTACTCGCCCTTGACCTCGCCGGCGGCGGACAGAAAATTGTATTGGCGCACGGCATTGCTCACGTCGCTGGCCGCCAGGCCATAGGCCGCCAGCTTCACCGGGTCCAGCCACAGGCGCATGGCAAACACCTGGTTACCGAGGATCTCCGCCTCGGCCATGCCCGGCAGGGTCGCCAGCTTGGGTTGGATCACGCGCGACAGGTAGTCGGTGATCTGTGGGTTGTTCAGTTGCGGGCTGGAGAAGCTGATGTACATCAGCACCGAGGCGTCGGCTGCTTCTTTGCTCAACACCGGGTCTTCGGCTTGCTGGGGCAGCTTGTTCTTGACCTCGTTGGCCTTGGCCAGCAGTTCGGTGAACAGGCGGTCGCTGTTAGAGCCGATCCGGGCGTAGATCGAGATCACCGAGAAGTTCTGCCGGCTCACCGAGGTCATGTAGTCGATGCCTTCGGCGCTAGCCAGGCTCTGCTGCATGGGTTGGGTGATATAGCCCTGGATGGTTTCGGCATTGGCCCCGGGGTAGGCGGTGGTCACCGTGATCAGGGCGTTCTCCATCTGCGGGTACTGGCGCAAGGGCAGCTTGCTCCAGGCCTGGAACCCCAACAGCACAATCAGCAGGCTGACCACGGTCGCGAGCACCGGGCGGCGAATGAACGGATCGGTAAAGGCCATGGGGATTCCTTGATCAGTCGGCGCGGGGCTGGCTGTTCGGCTGTTCCGGTTGCAGCTTGTCCGGAGTGATGCTGATGTCGGCGCCGTTATCCAGTTTGATCTGACCGGCACTGACCACCTGTTCGCCCTTTTTCACGCCCTTGTTGATCATCACCAGGCCGCCGCGATGCTCGCCCGTGTCGACGAAGCGCCGCTCGGCGACCAGCAGCGGCTGGCCCTTGGGGTCTTTCTCCAGGCTGCCGTCGGCGGCTTTCTTTTGCGTTACCACATACACCGAGTTGCCGTAGAGGGTGTAGGTGAGGGTGCTTTCCGGCACCACGACCTTGAGCTGCGGATCGGGGAGCAATACTTGCAGGTCGGCGAACATGCCTGGCAGCAAGCGGCCTCCGGGGTTGGCCAGGGTGGCGCGTACCAGCACGTTGCGGGTGCTGTTCTCGACCTTGGGGTTGATGGCGCTGATGCTGCCGGGGAACGACTCTCCGGGGAACGCCGCAACGCTGAGTTCCACGGTCTGTCCCAGGCGGATCTTGGGCACCGATTGTTCCGGGATGTAGAAGTCCACGTACAGGCTGCTCAGGTCCTGCAGGGTGGCGATCACCGTACCGCTGGCCAGGAAGTCGCCGATATCCACCTGGCGGATGCCGATCGTGCCGGCAAAGGGGGCGAGAATGCGTTTCTTGGCCAGGGAGGCCTTGAGCTGGTTGACCGTGGCCTTGTTTTTTTGCAGCTGTGCCGAGAGTCGGTCGTACTCGCCCTTGGAAATCGCCTGGCTGCCCACCAGTTGGCTGCCGCGTCCGAAATCCAGCTGGGCCAGGCCGAGGTCGGCCTGGGCGGTTTCCAGCAGGGCGCTTTCCACCGCGCTGTCCAGGGTCAGCAACGGCTGGCCGGCCTTGACCTGCTGCCCGGATTCGAACTGCAGGTCCTTGACCGTACCGGCGACTTCCAGGCTGAGGTTGACCCCTTGCAGGGCCTTGAGGCTGCCGACACTGGGCAGCCGGCTTTGCCAGGGGCGCTCGTCGGCGGTAATCACCGCCACGCTGATGGGCGGCTTGGGGGCCGAGTAGACCTGGACCATCTTGTAGATCGAAAACGCCTTGTAGCCGGCCAGCAACAGCACGACCAACAGGACCACACCCAGCATGATCAGCATGCGGCGACGCAGCATATTCCGCTTCCTTGGAAAGCCCGGTAAACAAGCCCGGTAGACATTACTCCGAGTCGCGTGCGGGTTCCAGATGAGCGTCCTGTCGTTCAGCGAAGCTCCCGGCGCCAAGGCCGGGGAGGTTTTTTCAGATCAGATGCAGATGGTTGTCCCAGAGCCCTGCGGGCAGATCCAGCGGCTTTGCCACAATCTGTGTCTGACGACAGTCGTAGAAGCGGCAACGGCCTTGTCCCGACGTCACCACGAAACCGTCGGCCACGGCGCCGACCCCGGCACAGTCTGGCAGGGGCGCATCGACCCGCACTGCGCCGCTGTCCAGGTCCCAGATGAAGAAACGGTTGCCCCGGGGGGCGGTCAGGGCCACCAGGCGCAGGTCGCTGTGCACCGCGACGCTGGCGGTGTAGTGCCCCATGGCTTGCAGCTGCTGTTCGGGCACCGGGAAGGCCGCGAAGGGCTGGCCCGGACGCTTGATTGCCAGGAGTTCCGAGGGCTCGTGGGCGGTGCCCATGAACTGCTGGCCGGTGACGATGGTGCCGTCGCTGGCGATGCCCATGTGGCGCACGCTGTTCATCTGCTGGGCCAGGGTTTCCTTGCTCAACAGGGTGCCGTCGCGCTGCATCAGCACCAGGCTGGGCTCCATGGCATCGAGGTTCATCTCCACCCGGCTCTCGGCTTCAGTGCGGATGCCGCCATTGGCTACCACCAGGGTTTCACCGTCGGGCATCCACGACACCTGGTGCGGGCCGATACCGTGGGTGGACAGCTCAGCGCTGTGCACCAGACGCTCGCCTTCGAAGCGATACACCCCGAGCAGGCCGCGGCCGGGGTCCCGGGTGTCGTTCTCGGTGGCGTACAACCACTGGCCATCCTTGTGGATCACCGCGTGACCGTAGAAGTGCCGGTCAGGTTGTGAGGTCACGGTCTGCAGCAGCGCGCCGTTGCGCAGGTCGATCAGGTAACTCTCGGTGCCCGGGCGCCGGGCCACGAACAGGGCGATCGGCAACTGCGGGTGATTGATGATGTCATGGCAACGCTGGCCGACCTGGGTGGCAAACACCTGTTTACCGTCCAGCTGATAACCGACGGCGTAATGCTTGCCGTCACCATCGTCCCTGGCCGAAAGCAGCAAGGGCTGTTTGCCCTTTTGCTTGAACAGCGTCCAGCCGCCCAAGGTCACCGCACTGAGCAGCAGGCTGCCCAGAACCAAAGCCTGACGTCGCAGCATCATCAGTCACCGTCGTTGGCGTTGAAGCCCAGTTGGATACCCAGCGCCTTGGCCAGTTCGCCTTCGTGCAGGCGGTGGACCACGTTGAGGCTGTCGTACAGATCATTGAGCTGCTGGCGCCCGGCGTCGTCACCGAGCATTTCGGTCAGCGAGCGCTGGGTGCTGGCGAAGAGTTTCAGCGAGGCGGCGTATGCAGCGTCGATCTTGTCGGCCAGGGGCTTCTGATCGGCTGGCAACAGGCCGCGCAGGCCCTTGTTGTCGACTCCGGCCCAGACCGTCTGAGCCGCGCTGAGGCTGGCCTCAAGGCCTTGCAGGGACGACTGGCTGCGCCAGGCGTCGGCCTGGAACGGCTGAGGAATGCCCTTGGTCTGGCGGCCCATCGGCGTGCCGAGCTTCTTCTTCAGGGTATCCAGGGCAGTGACCTGGACCCGCAGCAAATCAGCGATGGCTTCATGGGAGTCGGCGTAGCGCTGGTTGGGGAACTTGCTCATCTGCGCGAGCATGCCGTCGTTGGTATTCCAGCCCGCCAGGATTTCTTCCGCCAGTTGTTTCTGACGTTCACCGATGGCGGTCAACAGTGGGCAGTAGCGAGCTTTCTGTGCGCTGTCGGCCATGTCGATCTTGCTGTCGAACAGGATGTACTCGTAAGCCGACAGGCCTTGCACCACCACACTGGACTTGGCCAGGGCCGCGGCATCGATCTGCGCATTGGCGCTGACCAGTTGTTCGACCTGGCGGCCTACCAGGTTTTTCTTGTCCGGCCAGAACTGCACTTGCCAGGCGCGGTTGCCCTCGGCCAGCGGGCCGATCAGCAGCGGTTGTAGCTCGGCCCAGGCCTTTTGTGCGTGGAGGAAGTCGGCACGGGCAGTGTCCAGGCTTTCCTTGCCTTCGCAGAAGGCCAGGGCGCTGATGGCCAGTTGGCGGTCAGCGTCGACCCAACGGCTGTAGGTCGGCAGGATCACCTGCTTGGCGATAGCGGCCGAGGTCACGGCTTGTGGGTCCTGGGGCGAGCAGGCGCCCAGGGCGAGTGCGGCAAGGCTGGTGAACAGCAGTTTGGGGCGGAACATGTTCGGGCTCCCTTTGTTGTGGAGAAAGCAGATGAGACGAATGTTTATAGCGAATTCAAAAAGGCCAGCAGCGCGGTACGCTGCTCGGCATTGAAGGCGAGAACCTGTTGCTTCGCGCCCTCGGCTTCGCCGCCATGCCACAGCACCGCCTCCATCAGGTTGCGGGCGCGGCCGTCATGCAGGAACTGGGTGTGGCCACTGACGGTTTCCGTCAGGCCGATGCCCCACAGGGGCGCAGTGCGCCAGTCGCGGCCACTGGCCTTGAACTCGGTGCGGTGGTCCGCCAGGCCCTCCCCCATGTCGTGCAGCAGCAGGTCGCTGTAGGGGCGTATCACCTGATTGGCCAATTCGGGTTCGGCGGCGTTGGCCGCAGTGGTGAAGCTTGGGGTGTGGCAAGACTGGCAGCCGGCCTGGAAGAACAGGTTCTTGCCGGCCAGGACCTGGGGCGAATCGACATCGCGGCGCGCCGGTACCGCCAGGTTGCGAGTGTAGAACAGCACCAGGCGCAGGATGTTGTCGCTGACCTCCGGCTCACCGTCCGGACCATTGCCGTTGGGGGCCTGCTTGCAGGCGGTTTGCGCGTCGGTGCAGTCATCGAAGGGCCTCAGGCGGGTGGTCAGGCCCATATCACCAGAGAACGCGTGAACATTTTGTTGATTGAGGTTGGGTTGGCCGGCTTTCCAGCCAAAACGCCCGAGTACGGTCTTTTGCTGGGCGTCATCCCAGACCCAGTTGGGTCGTCCGGCAATGGCCTTATTGCCGGCAGCGGGCCGAGCGTTGGCCAGAATTGCCGCTTCGGGAATGGCCTCCAGCAACCCCAGGCCGATCATCGGCGGCGCCACTCGGGCGGAGAACTGCGTCTCGGGGTGCATTGGGCCGTAGCCCAGGTCCGTGATCTGCAGCCTGGGTTTGCGCAACTCCACCTGGGTGCCGTCCTTGAACCGTACGGGCAGCGGATCGTATTCGACCCGTACCCGGCCTTCGGGGGCGACTCCGGGAATCGCCATGTCTTGCAACTGGCCGCCATACACCGGTTCCGGCACCACGCCGACCTGCTCAATGACCTTGGCGTAGGCCGGGGTATCCGGAATCGACAGGCGCACCAGCATCGACACCGCGTTCAGCGCATCCGGCGCGGGCGGATGGCCGCGGCCGTCCTTGACGTGGCAGTTCTGGCAGGCATTGGTGTTGAACAGCGGGCCGAGGCCGTCACGGGCGGTGGTGGTGGAAGGGGCGATCACCCAGGGGTTGCGGAAAAAACTGTTGCCGACGCTGAAGTCCAGGCGTCGGGTCGGTGGCAGGTTGGCCGATGGCAGGGAGAAGGCATTGCGATCGGCCTTGTTGACCGTGGTCGCGCCGCCGGCCCGGGCTTCTCCTGGTTCGGCCTGGGTAAAGCGCGGAGCGTCATCGCAGGCACTCAGGCTCAAGGCCATGAGTAGAGCGGACCAGCGAAGCAGCGACGGGGGCATCGGACATCCTGCAAGACGAGCAAAACAAGGGCGCAAAGTCTAACAGGGCCGCCTGGATTGAATAAGAGGAATTATCGTTTGGTTTGATTCAGGACAAGCTTGCCAGGAAGCGTCCAGGCGCCTGAAACGGAGCGCCACGGGCACAAAAAAGGCGACCCGCAGGTCGCCTTTTGGCTGAAGCCGCGCTGATCAGAACTCGTGATCGGCGTTGTCCGGGTTCAGGTCGCTGATGCCCAGCTTGCCCGCAGCCTGTTCGATCGAGCCGGTCTGCTTGACCAGGGCGGCGATGGCGTCGCGCACGATCTGGTTGCCGGATTCGTTGCCCGCCGCGATCAGTTGGTCGTAGTGCTCACCCTTGTTGGCGTGGTCGACCATGACTTGGATCTTGGCTTCGGTGGCGGCCAGGTCGGCTTTCAGGGCGGCGTCGGCTGCCGGGTCGGCCTTGGCCACCAGGGACGACAGACTGGCGCCGGTCATCTTGCTGCCGTCGACACGGGTGTACTCGCCCAGATAGACGTTGCGGATGCCCTTGGCATCGTAGAAGTGCGAGTTGTGGGTGTTGTCGCTGAAGCAATCCTGCTCATCTTCAGGGGAGTTGGCTTCCAGGGATACCTTCATCCGCTCGCCCGCCAGTTCGCCCAGGGAAAGGCTGCCCATGCCGAACAGCATCTTGCGCAGGCCGGTCTCGGCCGGTTCGGCTTCCAGGGTGGCGCGGTAGTTGTCGGCCACATCCGGCTTCCAGTTGCCGACCATTTCTTCCAGGTCGTTGACCAGCAGTTGGGTCACGGCCTTCAGGTAGGCGCGACGACGCTCGTTGTGGCCGCCGGTGGCACCGGCACCTTCCAGGTAGTCGGAAGCAGGGCGGGCGCCGGCGCCAGGGCCGGTGCCGTTCAGGTCCTGGCCCCAGAGCAGGAATTCGATGGCGTGGTAGCCAGTGGCGACGTTGGCCTCGGCACCACCCAGTTCGTTCAGGCTGGCGAGGGTTTCCGGGGTGATGTCTTTCACGTCGACCTTGTCTTCGCCGACCTGGATCTGGGTGTTGGCGATGATGTTGGCGGTGGCGCCCGGGTTGCCCAGTGCGTGCTCGTAGCTCTTGTCGACGTAGTCGATCAGGCCTTCGTCCAGTGGCCAGGCGTTCACCTGACCTTCCCAGTCATCGATGATGGTGTTGCCGAAGCGGAACACTTCGCTCTGCAGGTAAGGCACGCGAGCGGCAACCCAGGCAGCCTTGGCGGCTTTCAGGGTTTCGTCGTTGGGCTTGGCGAGGAAGGCATCGATGGCGGTTTGCAGGGTTTTCGCGGTGGATTCGGAGTCGCTGTAAACGGCGAATACCATGTCGGCGTAATGTGCGACTACAGCCTTGGCCGCGGCTTCGTCGACCTTGCCGGCAGCGTCAGTGGCTGGGGTGGCAGTGCTGGCGGCCGGGGTCGGCGCTTGAGCGGCAGCCTTGTCGTCTTTGCCTTCGCCGCAGCCGGCGAGGGAAATAGCGATGGCCAACAGACTGGCGGTAGCCAGAGGCATACGAATCATGGCGAACATCCTGCTTCGAGAGGGGGAGTGGACGGCGCTGGGGGGCGCGCAAAACTGCAACATAATGCGAAAGATTTGCATTATGTGTAAAGGGTCGCGCTTGTAAATATTTCTTATTCAGAAGGGGACTGCGCCAGGTCAAGCCGGCCAGTGCTCTGTTTAGGTCAGAGGATCACCGCGTTGCTGCGCTGCGCCTGTTTCAGGTAGGCGCTCAACTCCCGCGCCGGCAGGGGTTTGCTGTAGTGATAGCCCTGACCCTCATGGCAGCCTTCGGAGATGATGTAAGCCTCCTGTTCAGCCGTTTCCACGCCCTCGGCGATCACCTGCATGCCCAGGCTTTTACCCAGCTGGATGATGGCGCGCACGATGGTCGCATCGTCGTCGTCATCCAGCAGATCCTGGACGAAGCTCTTGTCGATCTTGATCTTGTCCAGGGGCAGGCTTTTCAGGTAACTCAGGGACGAATAACCAGTGCCGAAATCGTCGATGGCGATCAGCGCTCCGGAGCGTCGCAGGCTCAGCAGATGCTGGGCGGCGGTGCTGATGTCTTCCATCAGGCCGGTTTCGGTGACTTCCAGTTCCAGGCTGCGCGGTGGCAGGCGGTAGATCTGCAGCAGGTTGTTGACCACCCGTGGCAGTTCGGCGTGGTGCAGTTGCACCGTGGACAGGTTGACCGCCATACGCAGGTCGCTGAAGCCCATGTCGTGCCATTCGCGCAGTTGACGGCAGGCCTGATCCAGGACCCATTCGCCGATGGCGATGATGGTGCCGTTCTGCTCCGCCAGGGGAATGAACAGGTCCGGCGGCACCAGGCCGTGTTCCGGGTGTTGCCAGCGAATCAGCGCCTCGACTCCCACCACCCGGTGGTCGCGATAGCTGATCTGTGGCTGATAGACGAGGAAGAACTGCTCCCGGGTCAGGCCTTCACGCAGGTCCTTCTCCAACTCCCGGCGCCGACGCATTTCGCTGTCGACGCTGGCGATATAGAACTGATAGCGATTGCGTGACCGGCTCTTGGCCAGTGTCATGGTCTGTTCGGCTTTTTGCAGGAGTTTTTCCGTGCTGTCGCCGTCTTCCGGGAACAGGGTGATGCCGATGGTGGCGCGCAGGCGGATTTCCTGATGATCGAGGGCGAAGGTGGCCTCCAGGTCGTCGAGGATGCTTTGTGCCAGCTCTGCGGCTTCATAGGGTTGTTCGATATCGGCCTGGACCAGGGCGAACTGATCGCCACCCAGGCGAGCCAGGGCGCCGAGGCGGCCACTGTGGCCACGCAGGCGATCGGCCAGGGCCAGCAGCAGTTGGTCGCCGGTCTGGTAGCTGAACTGTTCGTTGATGCCCTTGAAGTCATCCAGGCCGACACACAGTACTGCCACCCGGCGTTGCAGGCGTCCGGCGTCCACCAGGATCTTGTCCAGTTGCTGCTGCAGTTGCTGACGGTTCGGCAGGCCGGTCAGGAAGTCGTACTGGGCCATGCGCAGCAGGCTGTTTTCCGCTTCGTGGCGCAAGTGGGTGTTGCGCTCGATGGAGGCCAGCAACTGGTTGGCGGTGATGATCCAGATTCCCAGTTCGTTTTTTTCGTGCCCCTTGAGCAGTGGCAACTGGTGTTCGCTGGGGCGGTCGGGATTGATGGTAGTCAGGTGCTCGATGATTCGTGACAGCGGTTTGGTCAGCAACCAGTGATAGACCAGGTACAGCACCAGTGCCATGGCCAGGGCGCGCAGGACGCCGGAGATGAAGATGATCACCGAGTTGATGATGAAGCCCTGGCCGTAGGTAGCGGTGTCGAGGGTGATGCTCAGGTCGCCGTAATACTCGCTGTAGGGGCCGCGGCCCACCAACTGGGTGGTGAAGGTGCGTTCCTGGCCAAGAATCAGATCGGTGAGCCAGCGACTGGAAGAATGCTGCAGCTCGCGGGACTTTTCCGCGAGCATGGTTTCATTGGGGTGGCCAATGGAGGCCATGCGCACCGCATCATCCTGGAACAGGCCTTCAATGACTTGCATGCCCATTTCCCGGTCCAGGCTGTAGACCGCCTGTGTCGATGGGTCGCGAAACATGTCGAGAATGCGCTGGGCGTCGTTAGCTACCGCCTGCCGAGTCTTGTAGGCATCGAAGACGATCTGGGCACAGCTCAGGACTACGCCCACTATGAGTGCCGACAGCAGCACAACCCGGAGCAACTTCACCGACAAGCTGTTTTTGAGTTCCAGCTTCAAAGGGCTATTCCTTGTTCCGTGCGCGTAGCGTCAAGTTGCCATGAGTATTGGCAATCCCGTGTTGGCCGTCAAAGTGACATTAAGGCCGAGAACAGGACGTCTGCGGGCCAGGCCCGGGTGATCAGATTCAGGATTGCTCTTGCTGTGGATAGTGTGTCGGTAGCGACGCCTTGCAACTTGAGGGGCGGCGTTGATTTTTACATCAGATGAATCTTAGCGTCTCGGCTGGGTGGGACAAGATGCCGGCTTTGTCAGAGGCAAAAAAAACCCGGCCAGGCCGGGTTTTTTGCACTGCAAACGGACTTAAGCGACGAAGTTCTTGCCTTCGAACTGCTCAGCCACGAATTTCCAGTTGACCAGGTTCCAGAACGCTTCGACGTATTTAGGACGAACGTTGCGGTAGTCGATGTAGTAGGCGTGTTCCCAGACGTCGCAGGTCAGCAGCGGAGTGTCGCCGCTGGTCAGCGGGTTGCCGGCGCCGATGGTGCTGGCCAGGGCCAGGGAACCGTCAGCCTTCTTCACCAGCCAGCCCCAGCCGGAACCGAAGGTGCCAACGGAAGTCTTGGTGAATTCTTCTTTGAACTTGTCGAACGAACCGAAGGCTGCGTTGATGGCCTCGGCCAGAGCGCCGGTAGGTTGGCCGCCGGCGTTTGGCGCCAGGCAGTTCCAGTAGAAAGTGTGGTTCCAGACCTGGGCTGCGTTGTTGAAGATGCCGCCCGAAGAGGTTTTGACGATCTCTTCCAGAGTCTTGCCTTCGAACTCGGTGCCTGGCACCAGGTTGTTCAGGTTCACGACGTAGGTGTTGTGGTGCTTGTCGTGGTGGTATTCCAGGGTTTCCTTGGAAATGTGCGGCTGCAGGGCGTCGTGTGCATAGGGCAGCGGCGGCAATTCGAAAGCCATGATGATTCTCCTAATCAGGTCAGTTGCGGTGAGCGCAAGGCCGATCACGGGCGGCCAGACAAGCGCCGGGGAGTTTGTACTCTTTGCGGCGCAGGGTTCGGATCATAGCACCGGGGGTGCGGCTTAACCACGCAACAACTGTGTGGGATAGAGGTTCCAGAGCCTTTTGGAATAAGTCACGCAGCGCTGATCAGCTGGAACGCCACGCTGAACATCATCACCGCCACCAGCAGGTCGAGCATCCTCCAGGTACTGGGGCGAGCCAGCCACGGAGCCAGCCAGGCGGCGCCCAGGGCCAGGGTGAAGAACCACAGCAACGAAGCGCTGGCGGCCCCCACCACGTAAGCGCCGGGCTCGGTTTGTTGCGCCCCCAGTGAACCGATCAGCAGCACGGTATCCAGGTAGACGTGGGGGTTGAGCAGGGTGACCGCCAGGGCACTGAGCATGACAGCCCGCAGCGAACGCACGGTCTGGCCTTCGCCCTGTTGCAGGCTTTGTTTCGAGCAGGCCCGGCGCAGGGCCTGGGCGCCGTACCAGATCAGGAACGCCGCGCCGCCCCAGCGCGCCACGGCCAGCAGCATCGGGCTCTGGGTCAGGATGGTGGCCAGGCCGAACACCCCGGCCGCCACCAACAGGGCATCGCAGGTCACGCACAGTGCCGCCACCGGCAAGTGGTGTTCACGGCGCAGGCTCTGAGCCAGGACGAAGGCGTTTTGCGTGCCGATGGCCATGATCAGGCCGGCGGCCACCAAGAGACCGTTTACATAGCTTTGCCACATGATTACTGCTCCTCGCCGGCGGCCAGTTTTTGCAGAGCCTGCATGGCTCGCCGGGCATCCGCCTGACCGACAAACAGGTGGTCGTGGTAGTAGCCGGCGATCACGTTGCAACTGATTCCGGCCTGGCCCAGGGCGCCAGCGAAGGCCGCTGTCAGGCCCACGGCTTCAAGGGCCGAATGCACGTTGAGGGTGATCCAGGCCGCCACGTAATCGAAGGCCAGACCCAGGCGCTCGGCCTGTTGGCGCGGGAGGATAACCGTCAGTCCCTCGCGTTCGCGAAAGCTGCCCAGCACTTCGCAGTCCTGCAGCAGGCCGGGGTCAGTGAGGGAACAGAACACGTACTCGCCGTCGTTGAGCTGTGGGCTCATGCTGCGTAGCAGGGTAGCGAGGGAGGTTTCACCAGCCATGAACAAAATCCTTGAGCGAAGAAGCATTACAGAGGCTTTACGCTGGCTATTTTCTCGTTCCAGGCGGTATAAGAAAAACCAATAGTGCTGATCACTCATTAGGAAAAATGATGTTCGACTACAAGTTGCTCTCTGCCCTGGCCGCGGTGATCGAACAGGCAGGATTCGAACGGGCGGCCCAGGTGCTGGGATTGTCGCAGTCGGCCATTTCCCAGCGCATCAAGCTACTGGAGGCCCGGGTCGGGCAGCCGGTGCTGGTGCGGGTGACGCCACCTTCGCCCACGGAAATCGGGCGCCGCCTGCTCAACCATGTGCAGCAGGTACGCCTTCTGGAGCGGGACCTGCAAAGCCTGGTGCCGGCCCTGGACGAAGAAGGCTTGCCGGAGCGCCTGCGTATTGCCCTCAACGCCGACAGCCTGGCCACCTGGTGGGCCGAAGCGGTGGCTGACTTTTGCGCCGAACATCACTTGCTCCTGGACCTGGTGGTGGAGGACCAGACGGTGGGCCTCAAGCGCATGCGCGCCGGCGAAGTGGCGGCTTGTGTCTGCGCCAGCGAGCGTCCGGTGGCCGGGGCCCGCAGCCTGCTGCTGGGGGCCATGCGTTACCGCGCCCTGGCCAGCCCGGCGTTCATCGCCCGGCATTTTCCCCTGGGCGTGCGCGCCGAGCAGTTGGCTCGGACCCCGGCGTTGGTGTTCGGCCCCGACGATTTCCTGCAGCATCGCTATTTGGCGTCCCTGGGGGTCGATGGCGGTTTCGAACATCATTTGTGCCCATCTTCCGAGGGCTTCATCCGTCTTGCCGAAGCTGGGCTGGGCTGGGGGCTGGTGCCCGAACTGCAGGTTCGCGAGCAACTGCAGCGAGGCTTGCTGGTGGAGCTTTTACCGGATAAACCCATCGATGTGCCGCTGTACTGGCATCATTGGCGCAACGGCGGACAATTGCTGGGCTTGTTGACCGAGCACCTGGCACGTTTATCCGCACAATGGCTGGTGCCTTGGGAGCAGCCATAAGCGTCAAGCGACAAGCTGCCAGTGCACAGCTTGCGCTTCGACTTTCAATGCGCGGCTTGTAGTTCGTAGCTCGTCACTGCTTTGTTTAGGAATATTCATGAAAATTCTGGTTACCGGCGCAAGCGGCTTCATCGGCGGGCGCTTTGCTCGTTTTGCCCTTGAGCAGGGCCTGGAGGTCCGGGTCAACGGCCGTCGCGCCGAAGCGGTGGATCATCTGGTGCGCCGTGGCGCCGAGTTCGTCCAGGGCGATTTGAACGATGCGGGCCTGGTGCGCGAACTCTGTCGCGATGTCGATACCGTGGTGCATTGCGCCGGTGCGGTGGGCTTGTGGGGGCGTTATCAGGATTTCCATCAGGGCAACGTGCTGGTCACTGAGAATGTGGTCGAAGCCTGCCTCAAGCAACGGGTCCGGCGCCTGGTGCATCTGTCCTCGCCGTCGATCTATTTCGATGGCCGTGATCACCTGGGGCTGACCGAAGAGCAAGTGCCCAAGCGTTTCAAGCACCCCTACGCATCCACCAAGTACCTGGCCGAGCAGAAGGTTTTCGGTGCCCAGGAGTTCGGGCTGGAGGTCATTGCGTTGCGGCCGCGTTTTGTCACCGGTGCCGGCGACATGAGTATCTTCCCGCGGTTGTTGAAGATGCAGCGCAAAGGTCGCCTGGCCATCATCGGCAACGGCCTGAACAAGGTCGACTTCACCAGTGTGCACAACCTCAACGAGGCCCTGTTCAACAGCCTGCACGCCAGTGGCTCGGCCCTGGGCAAGGTCTACAACATCAGCAACGGTGCGCCGGTGCCGCTGTGGGACGTGGTCAACTATGTGATGCGCCAGATGCAGGTGCCGCAAGTCACCCGCTATCGCTCTTTTGGCCTGGCCTATAGCGTGGCGGCGCTCAACGAGGGGCTCTGCAAGCTCTGGCCCGGCCGTCCTGAACCGACCTTGTCGCGCTTGGGGATGCAGGTCATGAACAAGGACTTCACCCTGGATATCAGCCGGGCCCGGCATTACCTCGGCTATGAGCCCAAGGTCAGCTTGTGGGCCGCTCTGGATGAGTTCTGCAGTTGGTGGAAGGCTCAGGACATAAGCTGAAATCAAAGACTGAACCCGGTTTGCCCGGGCCGGTCCATTGGCCGGGTGAATTAGCGGTTTATACTCGCCGCATTCAGCCATCACCGCGGTTCACAAAGGTTGCCCCATGCGTAACGATGCACACGATGACTTCGATGACGTTCCAAGTCTGCGCGCCGATCCCCTCGATGACGATGTCTTTCCTACCACCAGCGCTGCCCGTGAGCGCACCACCGTGCATTCGCGCAGCGCTCCGGTGGCCAAGGTCAAGGGGCCCAGTACCGGACCATTGTGGGCATTGGTGGGGGCGTTGTTCTTTGCCTTCATCGGTCTTGCCTGGTGGAGCTTCCAGCAGATTTCGCTGATGGAGCAGCAACTGGTGGCGACCCAGGAAAGCTTCGCCAGGATCAGTGAAGAGGCCGCCGGCCGTCTGCAGGACATCTCCGGCAAGGTAGTGGCCAGCCAGACCAATGTCACCACTGACAGCGAAGCCTTGAAGCTGCAGATCAAACAGTTGGAAAGCCGGCTGCAGGATCAGAGCCGACAACAGCAGGGCGTGGCCGGGCAGGCGACTGACCTGGACAAGCGCCTGGCGCAGATGACAGCCCAGACTGCCGAGCAGCAGGCGGCCAACGTGCAGTTGCAGGCCCAGGTGAAAGCCTTGAGCGCTGAACTGGCGAGCCTCAAAGGCGTCCAGGCGGACGCCGGCAAGCTCGATAGCCAGCTCAAGAGCTTGAATGCCGACCTTGCCGCATTGAAAAAACAGGGCAACCCGAGCGCTGCCATCGAGCGACTGGAGCAGGAGCTGGTGGTACTCAAGAGTGAGCAGGACAATCGTCCCGCTGCCCAGAGCGGAGCCAGCACCGCCGAGTTCGATGCGTTCCGTGGCCAGGTCACCCGCAACATCAATACCCTGCAAAGCCAGATCCAGAACCTGCAGCAGCAGATCAATACCCGTCCTTGAGTGGTCAGGCCCTCCCCGCGCACGGCGTGGGGGGCTGTTCGGCCAAAGTGTGCTGAATGTTCACCCATATTGCGCAGCCGTCTACGCTCTTCAAACGTCATCAGGAACGAGGAGCGAGCGATGAGGCTGTTGCAGAAAAATACCTGGCTGGGATGGTTGTTATTGCTGTGCGTGGGTTCGTTGCATGCGGCGGTACCGGCGGCCGATGACGGTGTGGCGGCCCGGGCGCTGCTGGAAAAAGCCCTGCGCTATTACCACGACCAGGGTGACAAGGCGTTTGCGGCCTTCAGCCGCCAGGGTGAGTTTGTCGACCGTGATCGTTATGTGTTCGTGGTGGACACCCGGGGCGTGATGCTGGCCAGTGGCGGTCCTTCGTCGGCATTGATTGGCCGAGATGTTTCCGAAGTCCTGGGGCCGGATCTGCGCAAGGCGTTCAAGGACGCCCTGAGGATTCCCGAGGCCAATGGCATCCAGCAAGCCGAATACCGCTGGCAGAACTGGGCCGACGGCAAGATCGAACGCAAGCATGTGTACTTCCAGCGTATCGGCGAACGCATCCTGGCGGTGGGGTATTACCTGCCTCGGGCCTCGGCCGAGCAGGCCAAGGCGCTGCTGGATCGAGCGGCCACGGCCTTGGGCGGCGATCAGCCGGGTACGCTCAAAGCCATCAATGACTTGCGTGGCGGGTTTCTCGAAGACGATCTGTATGTGTTCGTGGTGGACCTCGACAGCCACCGCTATCTGGCCCATGGCACCAACCTGCGCCTGCTCAATACCGATTTTGGCAAGATCAAGGACCCAGAGGGCAAGCCGGTTGGGGAGCCGATCCTGGCGCTCATGGCAGGCCAGGATCAGGGGGAATACGAGTACCGCTGGAAGAACCCGGTGACGGGCAAGGTCGAGGACAAGCATGCCTACTTGCGCAAGGTCGGAAAGCTGCTGGTTGCCGTGGGGTACTACAGCCCTTGAATCCTGAGCGCTGGCCCCTGCCAGCATCAGGATCAATGCGCCTTGTCTTCACGGCCCCGTAACAGGCGATTGGGCATGGCAATCGCCGCCGCCAGCCCCAGCAGGGAAACCGCGGCACTGACCAGCAGCAGGTGCTGGAAGGTCAGCAGCAACTCGTTGCGCAATGCGTCGCGCGCAGGGCCAGGCGCGGCGTTCAGGCCTTGCAGCAAGGCATTGCCGGAATGCCCCTCGCTCATCAGCCCTGTGCCACTCAGATGCGCCAGGCTGGAATCCTGCAACAAGGCCAGCAGCAAGGCCGACATCAGCGCCACCCCCACCGCGCCGCCCAGGGCGCGAAACAGGTTGGTGGTGCTGGTGGCGACACCGATATCCCGTTGCTCCACCGAGTTCTGGGTGCCCACCAGGGAGGTAGGGAACTGCATGCCGCCGGCGATCCCGCAGAGCAACATGAACAGGCTGCTCAGCAGGACCTCCTGGGGCGGCACCAGGGCTATGCCGAGAATCGACACCGGCATCAATAGCGCGCCGCCCAGGATCATCGGCTTGTAGCGTCCGGTCACCGAGGTCAGGCGTCCGGCGCAATAAGCGCCCATGGGCAGGCCCATGGCCAAGGGCAGCAGGTGCAGGGCGGCACTGTCAGCCCCGGCCCCGGTGATGCTTTGGAAACGCAAGGGCATCAGCACGATCAGCGAGATGGCCTGGAAACTGGTGAAGAAAATCGTGCACCAGCACAGCAGCGCATTGCGATTGGCAAACAGGTGCATCGGCAGCAGGGGCTCCCGGGCCCGGCGCTCATGCCAGACGAACAGGGCCAGGACGATGCAGCCGATAGCCAGCAGGTCGAGCACTTCGGCGCTGCGCCAGGAGTGGCCCTGGCCCACTTGGGTGATGCCCAGCAGCAGGGCGCTCAGGCCGATGATCAGCAACACAGTGCCGAGGTAGTCGATGATCGGCTTGCGCTGGGGCACCGGCAGCCCTACCAGGGTGCGGTGTGCCACCCACCAGGCACCCAGTCCCAGGGGCAGGTTGACCAGGAATACCCAGCGCCACGACAGAAACTCGGTCATGTAGCCGCCCAGCACCGGGCCGGCGACACTGGCCACCGCGTACATGCTGCTGAAGTAGCCCTGATAGCGGCCGCGCTCCCTGGGCGGGACTATGTCGCCGATGATGGCCTGGCTCACCGAGATCATGCCGCCGGCGCCGATGCCCTGAAAGATCCGCGCCAGCACCAGTTGTTCCATGTTCTGCGCCAGGCCGCAGAACAGCGAGGCCAGGGTGAACAATCCCATGCCGAACAGCATCAGCCGACGCCGGCCATACAGATCGCCGAGCTTGCCGTAGATCGGCACTGCCACGGTCATCGCCACCATGTAGCCGGAGATGACCCAGGCCAGCAGGCTGACATCCTTGAACTGAGCGGAAATGGCCGGCATGGAGACCGCGACGATGGTCTGGTCCAGGGCGCCGAGAAAGATCGCCAGCATCAGGGCGATCAGCACGCTGCGGATGGCCGGTTTGGGCGGGCCAGGCTGTTGGCGGTGAGTCACGAAAAAACCTGCAGGCAGTGATTGATCCGTAGCGGCAAGGCTGGCGGGAATGGGCGTCAGTGTACTCGATAGGGTGCTATCGGATAGCGCTACAAGGAAGAGCACGGCGTTTTTTCATGAAGGTTTTCAAGGGGGGAGGTTGTGCCAAAGCGCCTTGGATTCACCGCTCTCGAAAAGCTTTGTGGCACTTGGTGTTGATGTGTAATGGGACGCATTCTGTATAGTGTGCGCTCGGTGCCGGCTCCCTGAATCCTGGCTGTACGAGTGTTTATTTGTGTTGCCGGTGCTTGCGTTTTTCCTGGCTGAACCCGTCAATGGGTCGATGAAATCTGGCGGTTACCTGAGCTTTTTTTCAGCGGTGCAATTCTCCCCCCCTGTTACTCTGAGGCCTGGACTGTAGTGATGAACAAGCCTGCCCTTGCTGCCATTCCCGTGTTCAAACTCTATGGCGAGAGCCTGGAGTGGCCCACCCCGGATCTGCTCCATTGCGAGTCCATCAGTCAACGCAGCCGTGAGCACCAGTGGGAAATAAAACCCCATCGGCATGCCGACCTCGGCCAATTGCTGTTTGTCTTCCGAGGGCAGGCCGAACTGGAGGTCGAAGGCCTGCGGACTTTGTTGAACGAACCGATGATCCAGGTGTTGCCGCCGTTATCGGTCCATGGCTTTCGATTTTCCGAGGATGTCGAAGGTTATGTCGTGACTCTGGCGGCGCCGCTGTTGAGCCATTTGCAAGCTCAGTTGGGGCGTTCGGAAAATACCCTGACCACGTCTTGCAGCTACCCGGCCCGGGAGGATGCGCAGTACCTGAACGGTTTGTTCAGTGCCTTGCAGAATGAGTATCAAGGGCAGCAGCCGGCTCGGGAAATGCTCATGCACGCCCTGGTGAGCATGATTGTGGTCTGGATTGGTCGTCAGGCACTGCAGCGCAGCAGTTCCAGTCAGCGTCCCCAGCGGGCCCGGGAATATTTCAACGGTTTTATCCAGTTGGTGGAGGCCCACTACCGCGAGCATGTGAAGGTCGAGGACCTGGCTCACAAGCTGGGCATCTCCGTATCGCACCTCAACGGCACCTGCCGCGAGCTGGCCGGGCAACCGGCGCTGCAGATCATGCACGAGCGTCAACTGCTGGAGGCCAAGCGCCTGCTGACCTACACCGGGATGACCATCTACGAGATTTCCGATGACCTGGGCTTTTCCGATCCCACCAATTTCACCCGGCTGTTCCGACGCCGCGAGGGGATTTCGCCCAAGGTGTTCCGCGACCGGCTCAAGGCCGATCAGGCGGGGGGGCCTGGGGCGTTGCCGCTCACCTGAGGGCGTTCAAGGTGGCGTTGTGGGGAATGCAGCGTTCCAGGTTGCAACTGGCGTAGTTGCGCTGTTGCATGCGGGCCTGCTCGACGCGATAAGCGGCGGTACCGTATAGCGCCAGGGTCATGGTGCAGGTCATGAAGATGGCCAGGTACCTTCTTGTCTTGACGTTCATGGCAACGACCTCTGAACCAATACCCCGTGTTTTCAGGGGCACTGATATCAGCATAGGTCAGTTGCGGGGGCTTGCCAGGCCGCTGCCCAGCCTGTTTGGCGAGGTATTGAACCGCTGGATCGTGTCTACAGCCCCACATCCCAGAGCGGTTCCTGGGGAAACCTGAGCACCAGGAAATCCAGCATGCTGCGCAAGGTCGCCGGCATGTGCTTGCGCGAGGCGTAGACCGCATACATGTTCATCGTGCGGGGTTCGGCATGGGGCAGCAGGCGCACCAGTTCTCCCCGCTTGATGTACTCCCCGGCCTGGTAGCTGGGCAGCATGGCGATGCCGGCGCCGGCCACTGTGGTGCGCAGCAGGGTACTGGCTTCGTTGGCGCTGATATTGCCCTGTACCGGTACTGACACCTGCTCGCCGTCTTGTTCGAAATGCCACAAGCTTTTGCCGAAGTAGGAGTGGGTCAGGCAGTTGTGCTGGCTCAAGTCCTCCACCCGTTGTGGCGCCGGGTGCTCCTGGAGGTAGATCGGTGAGGCGCAGATCACCGAGCGACAGACGGTCAGGCGTCGGGCGATCAGGTTCGGGTCCAGGTCGTTGCTGGTGCGGATCGCCAAATCGATACGCTCATCCACCAGGTTCACCGTGCGATCTAGCATCTGCAGATCGATGCTCACACCGGGGTAACGCTTGACGTAGTCGGCCATCGCCTCCGCCAGTTGTGACTGGCCGAAGGAGGTGCTGACGCTGATGCGCAGCAGCCCGCGGGGCGCATCGTCAGGCTCGCCCACCGCAGCCTGCATATCGTTGGACAGCTCCAGCATCTGCCGACAGCGGGGCAGGATCTCGCCGCCGGCCGCGGTCAGGCTGAGCTTGCGCGTGGTGCGGTGCATCAACCGGGCACCGACCCAATCCTCCAACTCCGCCAGATAACGTGAAACCACCGGCCGTGAAAGGTCCAGGTGGTCGGCGGCGGCCGACTGGCTGCCCAGGTCCACAACGGTGACAAAGACCCGCATTGCTTGGAGACGATCCATGATTTGCCCGCTTTCAGAAACAAACTATGTTCAAGCATCGCATTTTTTGTAACGAGTCTGGCAACTAAGCTTTGTCCACTTCCAACCAAGCCAACAGATGCTGGAGCTGCCCTCATGATCGGATTCACCTCTTTTAAACGCCTGCTGCTGGCCACCGCCACCCTGGGTTTTGCCGCCCATGCCGCAGCCGCCGAGCCCAGCCTGAAGCTGGATGTCTACAACCCGGGGGCCAATGCCATCTTCCCGGTGACCTCGGTACTGGTCAGCGGCAAGAAGGACGCGATCCTGGTGGATGCCCAGTTCGGCAAATCCCAGGCCCAGCAACTGGTGGAAAAGATTCGTGCCAGTGGCAAGCACTTGACCACCATCTACATCAGCCACGGTGATCCGGACTACTACTTCGGCCTCGACACCCTGACCAAGGCTTTCCCTGATGCCAAGGTTGTTGCCTCACAACCCACAGTGGATCACATCAAGGCCACGGTGGATGGCAAGCTGGCGTTCTGGGGCCCGAAAATGGGCGCTGACGTTCCGGCCAAGACCATCGTGCCCGGCGTACTCAAGGGCCACAGCCTGACCCTGGAAGGGCAGAAGCTCGAAGTCATCGGCCTGGACGGCAAGCAACCGGATCGCAGCTTTGTCTGGATTCCGTCGATCAAGGCGGTGGTCGGTGGCGTGGTGGTCGCGGAAAACATCCACGTATGGATGGCCGATACCCAGACCCCGCAGTCTCACCAGGACTGGCTGAGCACCCTGAAGACCATTGAGGGCCTGAACCCCAAGACCGTGATTCCCGGGCACTTCCTCGGCGACAGCGCACGCTCCCTGGCCCCGGTGCACTTCACTGCGGACTACATCAAGGCCTTCGATGAAGAGACGGCCAAGGCCAAGGACTCCGCTGCGCTGATCGCGGCCATGAAAAAGCGTTACCCGGACCTGGGCGAAGACAGTTCCCTGGAACTGAGCGCCAAGGTTGCCAAGGGCGAAATGAAGTGGTGAAACCGGTTTGACCCGCTCCCTTCGGGGAGTGGACGCCTCTGTACTCTCTTAGCCAACTGGAGACATGTCATGAGCAAAATCGCAATCATTGGTGCCACCGGCCGTGCCGGTAGCCAACTGTTGGAAGAGGCCCTGCGTCGCGGTCACGGCGTCACCGCCATCGCCCGCAACACGGCGAAGATCGGCCAGCGTGCCGGCGTACTCACCCGCGCAGTGGATGTGGCCGACAGTGCTGCATTGCAGGCGGCGGTAGCCGGCCACGACGTGGTGATCAGTGCCGCGCATTTTTCCACCATCCCGGCCAATGCCATCATCGACCCGGTGAAAAAGGCCGGGGTCAAGCGTCTGCTGGTGGTGGGCGGTGCCGGTTCGCTGCTGCTGCCCGGTGGCGGCAAGGTCATCGACAGCCCCGGTTTCCCGGAGGAGTACAAGGCCGAGGCCAGCGCCGGTGGCGTGTACCTGGATACCTTGCGCAAGGAGCAGGATCTGGACTGGACGTTCCTCTCGCCATCGGCGGAGTTCGTTGAGGGTGAGCGCACCGGGCAGTTCCGCCTGGGCCAGGACGATCTGCTGGTCAGTGCCCAAGGTCGCAGTTGGATCAGCTTCGCCGACTACGCCATCGCCATGCTCGATGAAGTGGAGAAGCCGGCCCACCGCCGCCAGCGCTTCACCGTCGGTTACTGATTAGCGGCCGATTGCCCCGGTAGCCGCCTGCCGTTGGCGGCTATCGGGGAGTTCCGATCAGTGTTGAAGGCCCTCGCGGGCCTTTTTGCTGTCTGCCGGCATCAGGGTTTTCTCATTCAGCGCTGTTTGGCCTGTTCCACCAGCCAGTCCAGCAGTTCCTGCAAGGCCGCCGCAGGCCCTGGGTGCTCCGGGTAGACCAGATAGTACGCCTGGCCCGTCGGGATCTTCAGTTCAAAAGGCATGACCAGCCGTCCGGCACTCAGGTCGTCGCCAATCAACGCCCAGTCGCCAATCGCCACGCCCGTTCCCTGGGACGCCACGGACATCGCCAGGTCCAGGGTCTCGAAATGCTGACCCTTGCCCAGGGTATTGAGTGGCGTGCCGGCGGCTTTCAACCAACTTTGCCAGTCCCGTTGATCGTGGGAGGGATGCAGCAGCAAGTGCTGTTGCAGGTCCGCCGGGTTCTTGAGGGGCACCGGGCCCTCCAGCAGCGGTCGCGAGCAGACCGGCGTCAGTTGTTCATTGAACAGGTGACGCGAACCCAGGGTCGGGGACGGCGGGGCTCCGTACATGACGGCGGCATCGAAGGGTTCGCGGCTGAAATCCACGCCGTGCTGAATGGTAGTGGTCAGTTGCACCGGTACATCCGGGCGCTCCCTCTGCCACTGCAGCAGCCGGGGCAGCAGCCAGCGCATCACACAGGTCGGAGCCTTGAGGCGCAGGTTGCGGCTCTGCCCACCGATGTCATCCACCGCGCCATTGATCAGTTCGAATACCTGCTGCATCCGCGGCAACCATTGCGCCCCTTCGTTAGTGAGGCTCAAGCCCCGGGCATGGCGCTGGAACAACGGATAACCCAGATGGCTTTCCAGGCCGGCAATTTGTCGGCTCACCGCTCCTTGGGTGATGTGCAACTGCTCGGCAGCGCGCGTGAAATTGCAGCACTGGGCGGTGACCAGAAAGGTGTGCAGCGCGGGCAGGGGAGGCAAGCGTTTCATGGGCAGCCAAGGCATGACGTGAGGACATGGCTAGTATGACTTTTTATCCATTGTTGCGGCTACAGCCTCACCGTTCCAATAGCCCTCCCGGCGTCTGCTGAGTTTTTCAGTCGGCAGTCAGTCGGGTTTTCCACCAATAAGAAGGGCGATGAGATGGCGACGTGCGGCGAAGTACTGGTCAAGTTACTTGAAGGTTATGGGGTTGAGCAGGTGTTCGGCATTCCCGGGGTGCATACCGTCGAGTTGTATCGCGGTCTGGCCCGCTCGCCCATCCAGCATGTCACCCCGCGCCATGAGCAAGGCGCCGGTTTCATGGCCGACGGCTACGCCCGCACCAGCGGCAAGCCCGGCGTGTGTTTCATCATCACCGGCCCCGGCATGACCAACATCACCACCGCCATGGGCCAGGCTTATGCGGACTCGATTCCCATGCTGGTGATCTCCAGCGTGCAGACCCGCAGCCAGCTGGGTGGCGGGCGCGGCAAGCTCCATGAGTTGCCGAACCAGAGTGCGCTGGCCAGCGGCGTGGCGGCGTTTTCCCATACCCTGATGAGCGCCGATGAATTGCCAGTGGTGCTGGCCCGGGCTTTTGCCCTGTTCCAGGCTGGACGCCCACGTCCGGTGCATATCGAGATTCCTCTCGATGTACTGGTTCAGGATGCCGATCATCTGCTGGCCAGCGAGCCGGTAACCGTTGCCCGTGCCGGTGCCGCCCCGGACGCTGTCGCCCGGATGAGTCAGCTGCTGGCGACGGCCAAGCGCCCGCTGATCCTGGCCGGTGGCGGCGCCATTGATGCGGCTGCTCCCCTGACCCGTCTGGCGGAACTGCTGCAGGCTCCGGTGGCCCTGACGATCAACGCCAAGGGCATGTTGCCGTCGGCCCACCCGCTGCTGATTGGCTCCACCCAGTCATTGGTGGCAACCCGTGCCCTGGTGGCCGAGGCCGATGTGGTGCTGGCCATCGGCACTGAACTGGCGGAAACCGATTACGACGTGACCTTTGCCGGTGGCTTTGAAATTCCCGGGGCCTTGCTGCGGATCGATATCGATGCCGATCAAACGGTGCGCAACTACCCACCGAAAGTGGCACTGGTGGCCGATGCCGGGAACGCAGCCCAAGCCCTGCTGGCAGAGCTGTCCCGGCACACCTTGAGCGAGCGCAGCAGCGACTGGGGCCAGGCCCGCGCCGCGGCCTTGCGCAGCGAACTCGAGAACCTGTGGGACACGCCGACCCGGGCCCAGACCCTGTTCCTGGAAACCGTGGTCCAGGAGTTGCCGGAGATCGTCCTGGTGGGCGATTCCACTCAGCCGGTGTACAGCGGCAACCTGACGTTCAATCCTGAGCAGCCGCGGCGCTGGTTCAACTCGTCCACCGGCTACGGCACCCTGGGTTATGCCTTGCCGGCCGCCATCGGCGCCTGGCTCGGGGGCGCTTCCCAGTCCAGCTCGCGGCGGCCGGTGGCTTGCCTGATCGGCGATGGCGGCTTGCAGTTCACCCTGGCGGAACTGGCCTGCGCCGTGGAAGCACGCACGCCGATCATCGTCCTGCTGTGGAACAACCAGGGTTATGAAGAGATCAAGAAATACATGGTCAATCGGGCCATCGAGCCAGTAGGCGTCGACATCTACACCCCGGATTTCATTGCCGTGGCCAAGGGCCTCGGGTGCGCAGCCGAGCGCATCGACAGTGTCGAACAATTGCGTGCGGCCCTGCGCATGGCCGTTGATCGCCAGGGACCGACCTTGATTGAAGTTGATCAGAATCGCTGGACTCAAGGAGCACAGGCATGAGTTCGCCGCACCTGTTGAACGGTGTGTACATCGACGGCCAATGGTCGGCAGGCAGTGAGCACCTGCAGGTGATCAACCCGTCCACCGAGGCGCCCTTGGCCTGGGTGGCGGGCGCCGGACCGCAAGCCGTGGATCAGGCGCTGCAAGCCGCTACGGCGGGGCTTGCCCGCTGGGCACAAAGCAGTGGCGTCGAACGTGCCGCCGTGCTGCGCAAGATCGCTGCCGGTGTGGCCGAACGCCGGGAGCGGCTGATGCACCTGCAGTCGAGCAACAACGGCAAGCCGCAGTTCGAGGCGGCGATGGATGTGGACGATGTCATTGCCACCTTTGAGTATTACGCCGGGCTGGCCGAGGAGCTGGACGCGACCCAGGATGCGAATGTGCCGCTGCCCAGTGAGGATTTCAGCGCGCGCCTGCGTCGTGAGCCTTGTGGCGTGGTCGGGCTGATCGTGCCGTGGAATTTCCCCATGGTCACCACGGCCTGGAAGTTGGCGCCAGCCCTGGCCGCCGGTTGCAGCGTGGTGCTCAAGCCCTCGGAAGTCACCCCGCTGCCGGAGCTGGAACTGGCGGCGATCATCGCCGAAAGCGGCTTGCCCAACGGGGTGTTCAACCTGGTCTGCGGGACGGGCCTGGCGGTCGGTGCGCCTTTGGCGGCGGACCCGCGAGTGGCGAAGATTTCCTTCACCGGCAGTAATGCGGTGGGCGTCCAGGTCATGCAGCGGGCAGCGGAAACCGTCAAGGGCGTGAGCCTGGAACTGGGGGGCAAGTCATCCTTGCTGGTGCTGGCGGATGCCGACCTTGACCTGGCGGTGGAGCTGGCCTGTGGCGGTGGCTTCTTCAATGCCGGGCAGATGTGCTCCGCCACCAGCCGGGTACTGGTCGCCGACGAGCTGGCCGATGAATTCCTCTTGCGGCTCAAGGCCCGGGCTGAAGGCATTCGGGTGGCCGACCCGTTCGACCCTGAGGTGGTCATGGGCGCCCTGGTGAACCAGGCGCAATACCACAGAGTGCTGGCGCACATCGATCGTGGTCTGAATGTCGGTGCCAAGCTGGTGTGTGGCGGCGGCCGCCCGGCCGGGCTGCAGCAGGGCTTTTTCATCCAGCCCACGGTGTTCACCGAGGTGCCGCTGGACAGTGCCCTGTGGCGTGACGAAATCTTTGGCCCGGTGCTCTGTGTGCGCAGTTTCAGCAGCGAGCAAGAGGCGATCGAACTGGCCAATGACAGCGAGTTCGGCCTGGTGGCCAGTGTGGTGGGGGCGGACGTGGACAATGCCGAGCGGGTGGCCAATGCCCTGCAGGCCGGCCTGGTGTGGATCAATGCACCCCAGGTGATCTTTCCCCAGACTGCCTGGGGCGGCTACAAGCAGAGCAGCATCGGCCGCGAGCTGGGCCCCTGGGGCTTGCAAGCCTTCCAGGAGCTCAAACACGTAATCCGCGCGCTGTAGCCGCCGGCTTGCCGGTGACCCCGGGTTACCCGCCAACCCGCAGGCGCGCCATGTCCCGCAAGGGCGGCGCGCCAAACAGTCGGCTGTACTCACGGCTGAACTGAGACGGGCTTTCATAGCCGACTCGATACCCCGCCGCCGAAGCTTCCAGACCTTCGGCCAGCATCAAGCGCCGGGCTTCCTGCAGACGCAGCTGTTTCTGGTACTGCAAGGGACTCATGGCGGTCATCGCCTTGAAGCGGTGGTGCAGGGTCGACACGCTCAGGTTCACTTCCCGGGCCAGGTCATCGATGCGCAACGGCTGCACGAAATTGCCGTTGAGCCACTTGATGGCCTGGTTGACCCGGTGCCCCTGGCTGTTGGCGGTGGCGATCTCGTACAGACGATGGCCCTGGGGGCTGCGCAGCAGGCGATAGAGAATTTCCCGACGCACCAGCGGCGCGAGCATGGCGATGTCTTTCGGGGTGTCCAGCAGGCGGGTCAGGCGCAGCACGGCGTCCAGCATCGCCGGGTCCAGGCGCTCTACGTACAGGCCCCGTCCAGTGGGCCGGGCAGGCACCCCCAGCGGTCCGGCGTCGGCGATCAGTGCATTGATTTCCCCGGGGTCGATGTCCAGGCGCAGGGCCAGGATCGGCTCTTGCGGCGAAACGATCGCCACCTTGCCGCTCAGTGGCACGGAAACCGACACCACCAGGTAATTCAGCGGGTCGTAGTTGTAGCTTTCATCGGCTAGGCGCACTTCCTTGCGGCCCTGGGCCATGATGCACAGCGCCGGTTGCGCCAGCACCGAGCCGAAGTGATGGGAAGTGCTGTGACGCGAGACGAACAGCGAGTCGATGGCGGTGGCGTAGCTGCCGTCTTCGGTGGTGTTGCGCGCAATGATCGCGGCCAGTTCCACGCGCTGGCGTTCCATCTCCGGAGCCAGGGGCGGCGGCAGGGTATCCAGTGATGACATGGGGCGCCTCGGGGTGTTTGCAGTCGGCACAGCTTAAGTTTGTGCAAGAGTCGCGGGTAGGCGAATCCTGCGTAAAACTTGCCTGATCCTGCTGCTTGCGCGCGGGATAGACAAGAGGCGCCGACGCCCGGGCGCGTCACTTGCTTGAAACGCCGCTGTAACGCTTTTGCCCCATGCCGCCGCCCAAGCGATGGAGAAAGCGGCTGGTCGCAGGATTGGGCAAATCAACGGCAGAAATCGACTAACGCGCGAAAGGGCCCGCCCCGTATCGTTGATCCTGTCGCAGCCCGTCCCCGGCTGCCTCGACAACACCCTGGGAGGGTCGCACATGTCCACGCATATTCCCGTCAGTCACATGGCCTTTGTCCGAGCCCGGGCCGGGCGTTCCAAGGAACTGGGTGCGCGCTTGAGCAGCCTGATCGAACCGTCGCGCCAGGCCAGCGGTTGCCTGCACTTCGCCCTGCAGCATTCGCAGTGCGATGCCGACCTGTGGCTGGTGTCCGGTTTCTGGAGCAGCCAGCAGGCGATGACCGCCTATTTCAGCTCGCCGGCCATGGCGATCTTTGCCGAGCTGGTGCAGGACCTGGTGGTCAACAGCCTGGATTTTCATACCTTCAGTACGGTGTCGGCGCTGCAAGCCCATGGCGAATACCCCCAACTGCAGCGTGCACCGCTGCACAAGCTGGCCAGTTGAAGGTTTAGAATGGCCGACTTTTCATTGGCCAGGACTTGCAACATGGCACGCAAAGAGTTTGCACATTACGAAGCCGTTTCCGCGGTGGTTCCGGGGGAGGGCGGATACAGCGCCGCCATCGCCGTCAAAGCCCTCGGAGCATCGGGCGCCCCGCGCTTTCACAAAGTCCTGGATGAGCAGAGGTTCAAGACTGCCCATGACGCCGACCAGGCTGCCGCACAACAACTCGAACAACTGGCCGATGTCGATCAGGACGGCGAATTGAGCTGGAAAGCCGACTGATTCGCCGCGCTACTTGACCGCCCCCGGGCGGTGCATCTTGAACAACGCCTCCGGCCCCAGTTGGAAGTAATCCGCCGGTCCGCCGCCGCGCAGAATCGGTTCTGCCGCGGCGGTGTCGTAGATCCCGTCCTTGAGCAGCCACTTGGCGATATGCACGGCGACCACCTCGCCGAGGATCAGCCAGCTCGGCACCAGCTCTTTGTCCGCCCGTTGCAATTGAATGATCTGGGTGACCTTGCACTCGAAGGACACCGGGCTCTCGGCGACCCGCGGCACACTGATGACCTTCGACGCCACGGGCGTCAGGCCGGCCAGGGCGAACTCGTCGACCTCGGGCGCAACCGCGGCGCAGCTCTGGTTCATCTGCTCGGCCAGTGGCCGGGTGGCCAGGTTCCAGGCGAATTCTCCGGTGGCCTCGATGTTGTTCAGGCTGTCTTTGCGCCCGACGCTGGAGAACCCAATGATCGGCGGAATGTAGTTGAAGGCATTGAAGAAGCTGTAAGGCGCCAGGTTCAGCCGGCCTTGTGCATCCTGGGAAGAGATCCAGCCGATGGGACGCGGGCCGACGATGGCATTGAACGGGTCATGGGGCAGACCGTGGCCCAGGGCGGGTTGGTAGAAGTGGATATCGTCGGACATGGCTCAAGGTTCCTGCTGTGGGGCGAGTGAAGGGCGCCATAGTGCAGTGCGCTCTGGTCGAATTCCAGCGTCCGGGCCTCGGTTGATCCAGGAGGCGCACGATTTTCCCCGGCTAGAAAAGACTAAGCCCGGCCGAAGCCGGGCTGTGGTGTCAGGTGAGTCGATCAACTGATGGTGGCGGAACCGGTGCGGTCGTAACCGTCGGCAGCGAAGGTAGCGGAGCCGGTGCGGTCGTAGCCGTCTTCAGCAAGGGTGGCTGAACCGGTGCGGTCATAGCCATCGGCAGCGAAGGTGGCGGAGCCGGTGCGGTCGTAGCCGTCTTCAGCAAGGGTGGCGGAACCGGTGCGATCGTAACCGTCGGCGGCGAGGGTGGCGGAACCGGTGCGGTCATAGCCGTCGGCAGCGAAAGTAGCGGAACCGGTGCGGTCGTAGCCATCGGCAGCGAAGGTGGCGGAACCGGTGCGGTCGTAGCCATCGGCAGCGAAGGTGGCGGAACCGGTGCGGTCGTAGCCATCGGCGGCGAGGGTGGCGGAACCGGTGCGGTCGTAACCGTCGGCAGCGAAGGTATTGGCAGCCAGTACCGACAGGGTCAGGGCGAGGATCAGTTTGGTTTTCATGGCGGTGTCTCCGGGTTCGTTGAGGTGTTTGCGTTGGGCTTGATGTGAATCCTACTCCGATAAAGTTGATTAAAAAGCGCAAATAAATGCTTATTAAAATCGAATTTATCGATGTGTATAGGGGCGTCACTCACCGCCGATCAGCGCATTCAGGCCTCATTACAGATACGCACCAAGTCGCAACTTGGATTCAGTAGCAGCCTAAGGAGCCGGCATTAACTGACCGTTAATGGCTCAGTCCATGGGGCAGGAAAGGATTAAAAAACCATCAACGGTTTTTTCATTCGGCCCCGACCTATTTTTCACCCCCGAGCCTTCAGCCTTCGCGCAGGCCTGCAACCCACGACAGGCCATTTTGAATGCGACCCTTGGAGCTCCTTGATCAATGAACAAACTTCCCCAGATCACCCTGGCCTTCTGGGTCATGAAAATCTGCGCGACAACCTTGGGGGAAACCGCCGGTGATCTGCTGTCGATGACCCTCAATGTCGGTTACGCCATCAGCTCGATGATCCTGATCAGCGTGTTCCTGCTGATCCTGGTCACCCAGCTGTGGTCCAAGACCTACAACCCGGTGCTGTACTGGATGGTGATTCTCTCCACCAGTACCGCCGGCACCACCCTGTCGGACTTCATGGACCGCACCCTGGGCCTGGGCTATGCCAGTGGCTCGCTGATCCTGATCGGGATGCTGCTGGCGATCTTCGCCGCCTGGCGCCTGAGTGGCGACTCGCTGAACGTCAACAGGATCCAGACCTTTCGCGGCGAGCTGTTCTATTGGATGGCGATCCTGTTTTCCAACACCCTGGGCACCGCCCTGGGCGATTACCTGGCGGACGATTCGGGGCTGGGTTTTGCCGGCGGCGCGTTGCTGATCGGCTCGACCATTGCCGTGGTGGTCCTGCTCAAGTACCTCACCCGGCTCTCGTCGGTGCTGCTGTTCTGGGTGGCCTTCGTGCTGACTCGGCCGTTCGGCGCCACCCTGGGCGATTTCCTCACCAAGCCCCATGAAAAGGGCGGGTTGGATTTCGGCACCATCGGCTCGTCAGCGGTACTGGCGGGGATTCTGCTGGTGATGATTGTCGGCGCGGCCTGGGCCCAGAACCGCTACGCGCGCCAGGGCGCCGCCGAACTCTCCTGAGCCACACCCACTTTCTGTAGGCGCCGGCTGGCCGGCGAAAGCCTCCCCCACAGATCGCGAAAAAAGCGCCCGGGCCTTGCACCCGGGCGCTGTGGTTTTCAGTCGGTCTCGATCCGCGAATGCTTGCGGGTGTCCTTCATGGTCGCGTAGACCAGCAGCGAACAGGCAATACAGGCGGTGACGTACCAGTAGTAGCCGGTTTCCATGCCGATGCTCTTGAACCACAGGGCGATGTATTCCGCAGTGCCGCCGAAGATCGATACGGTCAGCGCGTAGGGCAGGCCCACGCCCAGGGCACGGATTTCAGTGGGGAACAGCTCGGCCTTCACCACCGCGTTGATCGAGGTGTAGCCACTGACGATGATCAGTGCCGCCATGATCAGGAAGAACGCGCCCCACCAGGTCTGGATGGTGTGCAGGGTGGTGAGGATCGGCACGGTGAACAGGGTGCCGAGGATGCCGAAGGCGATCAGGATCGGCCGCCGGCCCACCTTGTCCGAGAGTGCACCGATCACCGGCTGCAGGCACATGAACAGGAACAGCGTGGCGGCAGAAATGGTGGTGGAGTCGGAAATGCTCATGCCGACGGTGTTCACCAGGTATTTCTGCATGTAGGTGGTGTAGGTGTAGAAGGCCAGGGTGCCGCCCATGGTCAGGCCGACCACGGTCATCAGTTCCTTGGGATGACGCATCAGGGTGCGCATCAGGCTTTCTTTGGGCTTCTCTTTCTTCTTGGTGAAGGACTCGGTTTCTTCCATGCCGCGACGCAGGTACAGGGCCACGACCGCACACAGGGCGCCGATGCCGAACGGAATCCGCCAGCCCCAGGATTGCAGCTCCTCGGTGGTCAGAATGTTCTGCAGCACGATCAGTACTCCCAGGGCGATGAGCTGACCGGAGATCAGGGTCACGTACTGGAAGCTGGAGAAGAAGCCGCGACGTTCCTTGGTCGCCATCTCGCTGAGGTAGGTGGCCGAGGTGCCGTATTCACCGCCCACCGACAGGCCCTGCATCAGGCGCGCCAGCACCAGCAGGATGGGGGCGCCGACGCCGATGGTTTCGTAACCCGGGGTCAGGGCGATGATCAGCGAGCCGAAGCACATCAGCAGCACCGAAGCCATCAGCGCGGCTTTACGGCCTTTGCGGTCGGCGTACAGGCCCATCAGCCAGCCACCGATCGGGCGCATCAGGAAGCCCACGGCGAAGATCGCGGCGGTGTTCAGCAGTTGCGCGGTGGTGTCGCCCTTGGGGAAGAAGACTTTGGCGAAGTACAGCGAGAATGCCGCGTAGACGTACCAGTCGTACCACTCGACCATGTTGCCCACGGAACCGCTGAAGATCGACTTCAGGCGGCTGGCGGTGGTCTTTTCGGTGGCGGATGCAGCCGCCGACCCGGCAGGCAGGGTATTAGAGATATCCATGACGGACCCTTCTATTCATTGTTTTTGTGGAGCGCGCGCAAGCGCAGCCTGCTGGGGCTGTAGCAGGACCTGTGCCAAGGACAAGAGGCCCGGGCTAGAGGGGTTTGATCGGTGGTGATGAGCGGAAATCCGCCTATGGGTGCCTGTGGGGTAGGCGGGAAATTGCCGAAAGGTGCGCGGCACCTGGGAGGCGTGTTCGGGCGGCTTGCCGTTTGCGGGTATGGGTGGGGCTACACCTGGCTTGAGGGCCTGTTCGCCGGCAAGCCGGCTTCTACAGGGACGAGGGTTATGGGTCTTTGAGGAACATTTCCCGGGTCAGGCCGTGACGCTGCATTTTTTCATTCAGGGTCCGGCGCGGCAGTTGCAGTTCGTTGAGCACGGCCTTGATCTCGCCCTTGTGGCGAGTCAGGGCAGCGCGCAGGCACTGGGCTTCGAAGGCTTCTTGCTGCGCGGCCAGGGATTGGCCGGCTTCGAGGACTTCGGCCTCCGGCTCCCCGAGGCCCAGCACCTGACGCTCGGCGGCGTTGGCCAGTTCGCGCACGTTGCCCGGCCAGTCGTGACTGAGCAGGCGGCTCAACTGGGCGCCACTCAAGGGCGCGACGCTGCGCCCCAGGCGCTCGGCGGCGGCCTGGGCGAAGTGTTCGTAGAGCTGTGGAATATCCTCGCGGCGCTCACGCAGTGGCGGCAGGCGCAGTTCGGCCACGGTCAGGCGATAGGCCAGGTCTTCGCGAAAGCGTCCGGCCCGGGCCTCCTCCAGCAGGTCGGGCTTGGTGGCGGCGATCACCCGCAGGTCGACCTTGATGCTCTGGTTGGAGCCCAGGCGTTCCAGTTTCTGCTCCTGCAGCACCCGCAGCAGCTTGACCTGCTGGGCCAGGGGCATGCTTTCGATCTCGTCGAGAAACAGCGTGCCGCCATGGGCGTACTCCAGCTTGCCGATGCGCTTGCCCTGGGCGCCGGTGAAGGCGCCGCTTTCATGGCCGAACAACTCGGCCTCGAACAACTGCTCGGGTATCGCTGCGCAGTTCAGGGCGACAAAGGGCTTGCCGGCCCGGGGACCGAAGTCGTGCAGGCAGCGGGCGATCAATTCCTTGCCGCTGCCGGTTTCACCTCGGATCAGCACATTCACGGGCAAGGCGGCCAGATCCAGTACCTGGCGGCGCAGGGTCTGCAGGGCCCGGGACATGCCGAGCAGGGTGGCGTCGAGCTTGGCCCGGCTGTCAGCCTGCTGGTGCAGGCGACGGTTTTCCAGGACCAGGCGGCGTTTGTCCAGGGCCCGGCGCAGGCTGCTGAGCAGGGTGTCGGGGCTGAAGGGTTTTTCCAGGAAGTCATAGGCACCGTCGCGCATGGCCTCGACCGCCATGGGCACGTCACCGTGACCGGTCAGCAGGATGATCGGCAGGTCGGGGTCCAGGCGCTGGACCTGGGCCAGCAGCTCCAGGCCGCTGATACCGGGCATGCGCACATCGCTGAGGATCACCCCGGGGAAGTTCTTCGGCAGTTGCGCCAGGCAATCCTCGGCGCGACTGAACAGCTGGACCTCGAATCCCGACAGGCTCAGCCATTGTTCGACGGCGGTACGGATGCTGGCCTCGTCATCCACCACGATTACCGAGTTCAGCATTGGATGTGCGCTTCCAGATCGATGGGCAGGCTGAGGGTGAACACCGCGCCCTGATTCTGGTTGGCGGCGCTCAAGCGTCCCCCCAGTTCATGGACGATGGCGTAGGACACGGCCAGCCCCAGGCCCAGGCCATCACCCACCGGCTTGGTGGTGAAGAACGGGTCGAACACGCTCAGCAGGTGCTCTTCGGCGATCCCGCCGCCGTTGTCGGCGACCCGCAGTTGCCACAATTGGTCCTCGGCCTCGAGGCTGATCTGCAGGTGCTTTTCAGGCTTGTTGTGCATGGCGTCGAGGGCATTGCGCAGCAGGTTGATCAGCACCTGCTCCAGGCGGATGGCATCACCGCGAACCCAGGCCGGGCGGGTCAGGTGCAGCTCGATCTGGATGTCTTCGGCACGCAGCCGGGTTTCCAGCAGCTGCAGCGACTGGTCCACCACCGCGGCCAGATCCAGGCGTTCGCGCAGGCCGCTGGGGCTCTTGCGGGCGAAGGTCTTGAGGTGGCTGGTAAGGGCGGCCATGCGGGTCAGCATGTCGTCCAATGGTCGCAGGGCTTTGTAAGCCTCATCCACCCGGCCGTGATCCAGCAGCAGCCGCAGCGTGGCAAGCTGCATGCGCTGGGCGGTCAGGGGTTGGTTGATTTCATGGGCCAGGGCCGCGGACATCTGCCCCAGGGCGGCCAGCTTGGCCGATTGCACCAGGCCTTCCTGGGCGGTGCGCAGATCCCGAGTGCGTTCCTGGACCAACTGTTCCAGCTCTTCACGGTTGCGCTGGCGGATTTTCCCCAAGCGCCAGCGTTGGCTGAGGAACAGCAACAGGAACACCAGGGTCAGCCAGGCACCGGCGGCCGCCAGCCCGGCATTGCGGCTTTCCTCGAAAGCGCTGGCCGGCTTGCGCAGCAGGTGCAGGGTCCAGCCTTCGGCGGTCAGCGGCAGGGATTCCCAGAGATAGTTGGCCACGCCCTCGGGGCCTTCGACCTGGACCAGTCTGCTGTTGTCGTCGAATGTTTGCAGGGTCGTATGTTGCAGCGCCGTCAGCGGTTGCTTGTCGTACTGGCGGGTCAGCTTGATCTCCGCCAGGTCGTTTGCGGACAGCGGTTGCAACTGCCGGTAACGCCAGCCGGGCTGGTTGGCGATAAAGATGATGCCTCGGGCGTCGCTCACCAGCAGGGTGTCGTTGCCCTGGCTCCATTCATGCTCCAGTTCGGGGAACTCCAGCTTGACCACCATGGCCCCGAGGAAGTCCTCGTTGTCGGCCTTGACCGCGCTGGAGAGGAAATACCCCGGAATGCCGCTGGTGACGCCCACGGCGTAGAAACGCCCGCTGCCCTGGCTGCGGGTCTGCTTGAAGTAGGGGCGAAAACCATAGTTGTGGCCGACATAGCTGCTGGGCAGTCGCCAGTTGCTGGCCGCCACGGCCAGGCCTTCATGGTTCAGCAGTTCCAGGGTCGAGGAGCGGGCGGCGCCATTGATCTTTTCCAGTTTGCGGTTCAGTGCATCCTGGGTGTCTGCCGTCACCGGGCCCTGAAGTGCCGAACGCAGTTCCGGGTCCAGGGCCAGCACCGCTGGCAGGGCGCGATAGCGTTCGATCAGGGTGTGCAGCGAGTTGGCGTACAGCCCTAGCTGTTCATTGGCTCGTGCGGCATCCTCTACCAGCGTCTGGCGTTCGGCGTGGCGCATGGCCAGGCCGGCGCTGATGACGGTGCCAGCGAGAATAACCAGGATATAGAACGTCAAGCGGATAGGGCGAGAGATCTGGGCCATGAGTCGGGGCAGGCTGCAATGGGGGCGGGAACGATAGCATGAGCGACGGGTGGAACGTTGATCGCCGACAGTGTCGCGAAAGGGCGCGGCATAAAAAAAGCGACGGGCTGTTGTCTCAACAGCACCGCCGCTTTGGCCAAACGTTAGAAGGGCTTACTGCACTTCTACCGCCAGGCTGTCACTGATCTTTTTCTGCCAGATGGCGGGACCGGTGATGTGGACCGACTCGCCCTTGCTGTCGACGGCGACAGTCACTGGCATGTCCTTGACCTCGAACTCGTAGATCGCTTCCATGCCCAGTTCGGCGAAGGCCAGGACCTTGGACTTCTTGATCGCCTGGGCCACCAGGTAGGCGGCGCCGCCGACGGCCATCAGGTACACGGCCTTGTTGTCCTTGATCGCGTCGATGGCGGTCGGGCCACGCTCGGACTTGCCGATCATGCCCAGCAGGCCGGTCTGCTCGAGGATCTGCCGGGTGAACTTGTCCATCCGCGTGGCAGTGGTCGGGCCGGCCGGGCCCACCACTTCGTCGCCCACCGGATCAACCGGGCCGACGTAGTAGATGAAGCGACCCTTGAGGTCTACCGGCAGGGTTTCACCCTTGTTCAGCATCTCCACCATGCGCTTGTGCGCCGCGTCGCGGCCGGTGAGCATCTTGCCGTTGAGCAGCACGGTCTCGCCCGGCTTCCAGCTTTGCACGTCTTCCGGGGTCAGGGTGTCGAGGTTGACCCGACGTGCCGACGGACCGGCTTCCCAGACGATTTCCGGGTAGGCGTCCAGAGGTGGCGCTTCCAGTGCGGCCGGGCCGGAACCGTCGAGCACGAAGTGCGCGTGACGGGTGGCGGCGCAGTTGGGGATCATGCACACCGGCAGGGAGGCGGCGTGGGTCGGGTAGTCCATGATCTTCACGTCGAGCACCGTGGTCAGGCCACCCAGGCCCTGGGCGCCGATGCCCAGCTGGTTGACCTTCTCGAACAGCTCCAGGCGCATTTCTTCGATGCGGTTGGACGGGCCGCGAGCCTTGAGCTCGTGGATGTCGATGGACTCCATCAACACTTCCTTGGCCATCACCGCAGCCTTCTCGGCGGTGCCGCCGATGCCGATGCCCAGCATGCCCGGTGGGCACCAGCCGGCACCCATGGTCGGTACGGTCTTGAGGACCCAGTCGACGATGGAGTCGGACGGGTTGAGCATGGCCATCTTCGATTTGTTCTCGGAGCCGCCGCCCTTGGCCGCCACGTCCACTTCCACGGTGTTGCCGGGAACGATGGAGTAGTGGATCACCGCCGGGGTGTTGTCCTTGGTGTTTTTCCGAGCGCCTGCCGGGTCGGCCAGGATGGAAGCGCGCAGGACGTTTTCCGGCAGGTTGTAGGCGCGACGCACGCCTTCGTTGATCATGTCGTCCAGGCTCATGGTGGCGCCGTCCCAGCGCACGTCCATGCCCACGCGAACGAACACGGTGACGATCCCGGTGTCCTGGCAGATCGGCCGGTGGCCGGTGGCGCACATGCGCGAGTTGATCAGGATCTGTGCCATGGAGTCACGAGCGGCCGGCGATTCCTCGCGCAGGTAGGCCTCGTGCATCGCCTGGATGAAGTCCACGGGGTGGTAGTAGGAAATGAACTGCAGGGCGTCGGCAACGCTCTGAATCAGGTCGTCTTGCTTGATCACGGTCATGAGTCGCGCTCCTCTAAAAGACGGGAACATTTAATAAGGTGGCTGCAGCAGGGTGTATCGGTCGGTTGCAGACACCTTCTAAGGCACGCCGGACAGACAACTGGCGCGACGCTAAAAAGGCGCGGCAGTATACCGCGCCTGGGGGCCCGGCACACCCGCCAGCCGGGCAAACGAAAGTCGCCCATCGGGTGGGCACTGTTCTTGCGTGAATCAGCGGCAAAACCGCAGAACACGGCTTAAAATTTGGATAGTCATTTGCCGGGCGCAGCACTAAAGTTGCAACTGGCCTGCAGGGTAGGAAACTCTTTAAGCCTCCTTTCTCACGGTGAGTCAACGATTGACCCATAAAGCCATCCAGAGCTTGTTATTCAAGCGCTTCACCATTGCTGCGGGCACCTACGGACTGATCCTGCTGCTGTTCTGGCTGGCGGTTCTCGCGGGGCACTATCGCGCCTCCACCAGCAGTGCGCTGTTGGCCTCGGGGTTGGTGTTGGCCACTCAGGGCCTGCTGTGCTGGGTGTTCATCAGCGGGCGCAACCTGCGCTTTGCCGATCCCAGCCTGACTGAAGTCCAAGTGGTCCTGGGCATTGCCTGGCAGACTTGGCTGATCGCCCACCTGGATCAGGCCCGGGGCGCTTTCCTGGTGTTCTATATCCTGCCGCTGCTGTTCGGCCTGTTTCATTTATCCCGTCGGGCCTACCTGCGTTGCGCGGCGCTGATCTTCTTCTGTTTTGCCGGGGTCAACCTGTGGGACGGCTATCGCTTTGTCCTCGAGGATCCCCAACTGGCGGCGCTGCAACTCTGTGTGCTGCTGGTGATGCTGGTGTGGATGTGCCTGTACGCTGCCTATGTCCAGGCGTCGCGTTCGCGCATGCGGCAACGGCGTTTTGCCTTGCAGGCCCATCAGGACACCCTGCGGGGGATGATGCGGCAACTGGAAGATCTGGTGGCTACCGATGAGTTGACCGGGCTGTTCAATCGCCGGCACTTCCTGCGTATCGCCAGCCGTGAGTTGCAGGCCATGGACCAGGAACAGATGCATGGGCTGGCGCTGATCGACCTGGATCATTTCAAGCGCATCAACGATCTTCACGGCCATGCGGCAGGCGATCAGGTGCTGCAGGCGTTCGCCGCGGTGGCCACGGCCTGCCTGCGGGACGGTGATGTACTGGCCCGCTACGGCGGTGAGGAGTTTGTGGTGCTACTGCCCGACTGTGATGCCGAGCGCCTGACCTCTTGTTGCGAGCGTCTGCGCCTGGCCTTCATGGAGGTGCAATTGGTGGGCCTGAATGTGCGTGACCTGAGCCTGTCGGCAGGGATGACCCTGCTGCAGGCCGGCGATGATCTGGACAATGCCCTGCAACGCGCCGATCAGGCGCTGTACCGGGCCAAGCGCGACGGCCGCAATCGTTGTTCCGCCGCCTGGGAAAACCTCGATGCCTGAATTGACCGTGGGCAGCCGGCGCTGGACAGTGGCACCGGCAAGCAACCTGCTGGATGCCTTGAATCAGGCCGGTGTGGCGGTGCCCTACAGTTGTCGCGCCGGCAGTTGTCATGCCTGCCTGGTGCATTGCGTCCAGGGCCTGCCCAACGACAGTCGGCCGGATGCCCTGAGCGATGAACAGCGCCGCCGTGGCTGGCGCCTGGCCTGCCAGTGCCAGGTGGTGGAGGACCTGCAGGTCGAGACGTTCGATCCGTTGCGCGATGGCCGGCCGGCCCAAGTGGTCGGGCTCGACTGGCTATCGCCCACAGTCCTGCGCTTGCGTCTGCAGCCTGAGCGGCCATTGCGTTATCGCGCCGGCCAGCACCTGGTGCTGTGGACCACCAGCCAGATCGCCCGGCCGTATTCCCTGGCCAGTCTGCCGGAAGAGGACCGCTTCCTGGAGTTTCATCTGGACTGCCGGCATCCGGGACAATTCAGCGACGCCGCACGCCAGTTGCAACTGGGCGACCCGATCCGCCTGGGCGAGTTGCGCGGCGGCGCCTTGCACTACGATCCGGACTGGCAGCAGCGACCGCTCTGGCTGCTGGCCTCGGGAACCGGCCTGGCGCCCTTGTTCGGGGTGTTGCGCGAAGCCCTGCGTCAGGATCACCAAGGCCCTATCCGCATCATTCACCTGGCCCATGACGCCACCGAACATTACCTGGCCAAACCCTTGGCAGCCCTGGCAGCGAACCGTCCCCAGCTGAGTGTGGAGCTGTGGCAGGGCGCGCAGCTGGCGACGGCCCTGGCGCAACTGCGACTTGTTTCCCGGCAAACCCAGGCCTTACTCTGCGGGCACCCCGACAGTGTCGAGGCCTTTGCCCGACGCCTGTACCTGGCGGGGCTGCCGCGCAATCAACTGCTGGCCGATGTGTTCCTGCCCCGTGGTTGAGCGCTGATTTTTCCAGAGCGAGATCTTCATGACCGATGCCATCGAGCTGCAACGCGAGGGCGGGCTGCTGACCCTGCGCCTGAACCGCCCCGACAAGAAAAACGCCCTGACCCGTGCCATGTACAGTCGTCTGGCGCAAGCCCTGGCCGAGGCGGACGCCGATCCGCAAATCAATGCCCTGCTGATCTGCGGCAGCAGTGAATGCTTTACCGCCGGCAACGACATCGCCGACTTCCTGCAACAGCCGCCCAGGGACCTCGACAGCCCGGTGTTCCAGTTCATGCGCAACCTGCTCGATTGCCGCAAGCCGGTGGTGGCTGCGGTGGCCGGCGCGGCCGTGGGCATTGGCACCACCTTGTTGCTGCATTGCGATCTGGTCTATGTCAGCCGTGATGCACGATTGCGCATGCCGTTCGTCAACCTCGGGCTGTGCCCGGAATTTGGCTCGAGCCTGATCCTGCCGCGCTTGCTGGGACAGGCCAAGGCCGCTGAGTTGTTGCTGCTCGGCGAAGGCTTCAGTGGTGAACAGGCGGCGGCCTGGGGCATTGCCACTGCGGCCCTGGGAGATGGCGCGGCAGCCCTGGCCAAAGCCAGGGAGGCGGCATTGCGTTTCAGCCAACTGGCGCCGGAGGCGGTGCAGGTGAGCAAGCGCCTGATGAAGGCTCCCTATCGTGAGCAACTGCGCCAGGTAATAGAAGAAGAGGGCGCGCAGTTCACTCAGCGCCTGCGTTCACCAGAAGCCATCGCCGCCTTGTCGGGTTTTTTCGCCAAAGGCTAACACCTGTCGCTACAGGGAAGGACGGACACAAAAAAGCCCCGGGGTTTCCACCTCCGGGGCTTTTGCGTTCAGCAAGCCAGGGCTCAGACCATCGGGTCGCCAACGTGCAGGATCTTCATGCCATTGGTGCCGCCGGTGGTGTGGTAGCTGTCGCCCTTGGTGAGAATCACCCAGTCGCCTTTCTCTACTACGCCGCGCTTGAGCAACTCGTCGATCGCAGCCTGGCTGACTTGCTCAGGCGGCAGGGAAGCCGGGTCGAACGGGATGGTGTAGACGCCGCGGAACATGGCTGCACGCGCCTGGGTTTCACGGTGCGGGGAGTAGGCATAGATCGGCACCGAGGAACGGATGCGCGACATGATCAACGGGGTGTAGCCGCTTTCGGTCAGGGCGATGATCGCCTTGACGCCAGGGAAGTGGTTGGCGGTGTACATAGCGGCCAGGGCGATGCTCTGGTCGCAGCTTTCGAACACCTTGCCCATGCGGTGGCTGGAGGTCTTGCTGGTGGGGTGCTTTTCCGCACCGACACAGATCCGCGCCATGGCCTGGACCGCTTCCAGCGGGTAGGCACCGGCGGCGCTTTCTGCCGAGAGCATGACCGCGTCGGTGTAGTCGAGCACGGCGTTGGCCACGTCGGACACTTCGGCACGGGTCGGCATCGGGTTCTGGATCATCGACTCCATCATCTGGGTCGCGACGATCACTGCCTTGTTGTGGCGGCGCGCGTGAAGAATGATTTTCTTCTGGATGCCCACCAGCTCGGCGTCGCCGATTTCCACACCCAGGTCGCCACGGGCCACCATCACGGCGTCACTGGCGTTGATCAGGCCGTCGAGGGTTTCGTCGTCGGCCACGGCTTCGGCGCGTTCGATCTTGGCCACCAGCCAGGCCGTACCACCGGATTCGTCACGCAGTTTGCGCGCGTATTCCATATCGGCGGCGTCGCGAGGGAAGGACACGGCCAGGTAGTCGACCTGCATTTCGGCCGCCAGCTTGATGTCGGCCTTGTCTTTCTCGGTCAGGGCCGGAGCGGTCAGGCCGCCGCCACGACGGTTGATGCCTTTGTGGTCGGACAGCGGGCCGCCCACGGTCACCACGCAATGCAGCTCGGTGGCGGTGGCGGTTTCCACGCGCATCACCACGCGGCCATCGTCCAGCAGCAGTTCGTCATTGACGCCGCAGTCCTTGACCAGGTCCGGGTAGTCGATGCCGACGATGTCCTGGTTGCCTTCGGTCAGCGGGTGCACGGTGGAGAAGGTGAACTTGTCACCGATCTTCAGTTCGATACGCTTGTTGGCGAATTTGGCGATACGGATTTTCGGGCCTTGCAGGTCGCCGAGGATGGCCACGAAGCGGCCGTGCTTGGCGGCCAGGTCGCGGACCAGTTGGGCGCGAGCCTTGTGCTCGTCCGGAGTGCCGTGGGAGAAGTTCAGACGGGCAACATCCAGGCCCGCGAGAATCAACTGTTCGAGAACTTCCGGCGAGTTACTGGCCGGGCCAAGGGTGGCAACGATTTTGGTACGACGAACGGACATGCACGGACTCCTGAGTTCAAGCGCAACGAGAGGCTACTATGCTCCGAAGTTGTAGTCATTGTTCGTTTGCACTACTTATTGCTTTGTTTGTTTACCGCAACAACCTTGAAGATTTTTGCCGATGAGTCGATACACTGCACAAGACAGGAGATACCCCATGCGATTCGTACTCATTGCTATCTTGGCCGTCAGTGTTGTCGGCTGCACCCGCTGGTCCATGAACCATCATTTGAATAACGCCTACCGCGCTTATGACCGCGGCAACTGCGAGAGCGTGATGCTCGAGTTGAGCCAGGTCGACCGCAACAGTCGTGCGCGGCCTTACATCCAGCCGGAAGTGTCGATGCTGCGCGGGCAATGCCTGGAGCGGCAGAAGTTGTTCGTCGATGCGGCGCAGACTTATCAGTTCATCATTACCCAGTACCCCAGCAGCGAATACGCCTACCGTGCCCGTGCGCGCCTGGACACCTTGCAGCAACTGGGGCATTACCCGGCAAACGGTGCAGCACAAGTTCGCCGTACAGCGTTGTAAGCGATACCGGTCAGGGGCAGTGTAATTGCCCCTCGCGCTTGAGCTAACATTTGTACAGGTTGTTCGAACACTGCACGGTTCCTGCCTGGCGCAGTGGCGTTGAAATCCTTGTGAAGATTTTCCTCGCACCTCGAATCCGGGAGAACGAGCCGCTACTCAAGGCCCGTTCCGAAGCACTAGTGCGGTCATGCTTAATGACCTTTCATAGCGATACCCAGCATGTTCACGGAACCTCGGATCGAGCGGCATCAACTGCCGTCTTACTTGAAAGTCTTCAACCGGTTTACCGACAAGCCTGTCGGTTACCTGGGCAATATTTCCGCTGACGGGCTGATGTTGATCAGCCAGTTGCCGATGCTGATCGGTGCCGAGTTCGAGCTGCGGGTGAAAGTCCCCGGCAGTGATGGACAGACGCAGTTCATCGATTTCAGCGCCTGTTGCCTGTGGTGCCATGAGGACCTGACCCCTCACCAGTACGACAGCGGTTTCAGCCTGCTGCGGGCGACCGCCGAATTCGCTGAACTGGAGCAGGCCTTGCGGCACTACTTCAGCTTCCATCCGTTGCAGACATCGGCCTGAATGTCGCGGTAGCCCACTACAGGCTGCCGGCTTTCTTCCAGCTCAGATACCGGCTGACCAGCTCCGCCCCCAGCTCGCCTGGACGGGCGTCGAGCAGGGCGATGCCGTGGGCGCTCAGGCGTTCATGCAGTTCGGCCCGGCTATTGAGGTAGTTCACGGCGGCACTGTAGATCAGCGCCTCGGGCAAGGTCTGCACTGGGCTTTGGCGCAACTGATCGAGCACTTCCTCGCGCAGGCTGGCCACCAGTACCCGGTGCTGGCGGCTGATGCGTTTGACCGCAGTCAGCAACTCCTGGTCGTCTTCATCCCGCAGGTTGGTGACCAGTACCACCAGCGCCCGACGCTTCTGCCGCGCCAGCAATTCACTGGCTGCAGCCTGGTAGTCGGCTGGACGCTGGCTGGTGTCCAGGTCGTAGACGCCGTTAAGCAGCACACTCAGTTGGGCCGAGCCCTTGACTGGCGCAAGGTAGCGCGAGCGCTCTCCGGCAAAACTGTAGAGGCCCACGGCATCCCCCTGGCGCAGCGCGACATAGCTGAGCAGCAGGCAAGCGTTGAGGGCATGGTCGAAGTGCGCCAGCTCACCGTCCTGGCTGCGCATGCGGCGTCCGCAGTCGAGCATGAAGATGATCTGCTGGTCGCGTTCGTCCTGATACTCCCGGGCGATGGGTGTGCGCTGGCGGGCGGTGGCTTTCCAGTCGATCTGCCGCAGGCTGTCGCCTTCGCGAAACTCCCGCAGTTGATTGAACTCCAGGCCCAGCCCGCGGCGTTGCAACTGGCGCACCCCGAGTTGGCTGAGCCAGTTGTCCACTGCCAGCAACTGCGCGCCATAGAGGCGGGCGAAGTCCGGGTAGACCCGGGAGCTGTCGTGGACCTTCAACCGTCGTCTGGCGCTCCACAGACCCAAGGGGCTGGGCAGGCTGACTTCACACTGGTGGAAGTTGAAATGCCCTCGTTGCAGCGGTCGCACGCTATACCCCACTCGGCTGACCTGGCCCGGCTCCAGGCTCACCGATTGTGGCAGGTGCTCAAAGCTCAAGCCCTGGGGCGGATGGTCGAACAGTTGCACCTCAAGCGCTTGCCGATAAGGGTGGCGGATCTCCAGTTGCACTTCGCTCCAGCGTCCCAGGGGCAGGCTGCCGGGCAACTGACGCTGTATATCGGGCGAGGCCAGGCGCGACAAGCGCAGGACATCCAGCAGCGCCAGCAGCAACAGCGCCAGCAACAGGCCCCAGGCGATCGAGTCCAGGCGCGGCAGCGCCTCGATACCCAGGGCTCGCACCGCTCCCAGGAGGATGTACAGGCCGGTCAGGGTGCCCAGCCAGATCAGCAACAGACGAGTCGGCTTCATCAGTGTGGGCGGCTCATAGGCGCGGTGCCGGAATCTGCTCGAGCATCTGCTTGAGCACCTGTTCCACCGACAGCCCTTCGATATCCAGCTCCGGAGCGACCCGTACCCGATGCCTTAGCACGGCCAGGGCGCAGCCCTTGATGTCATCCGGGATCACGAATTCGCCGCCCCGCAGCAGGGCCCGGGCCCGGGCTCCGCGCACCAGGGCAATGGAGGCACGCGGGCCAGCGCCCAGCGTCAGTCCCGGCCAGCTGCGGGTGGCCCGGGCCAGGCGCACGGCATAGTCGAGCACCTGTTCGTCCAGGGGCAGTTCACTGGCGATGCGCTGCAGGGCCAGCACGTCCTTGGCCTGGAGCACGGTACGCAGGGGCTGTACATCAAGCATGTCGGCGCGGGTCGAGCGAGCCACCTGGCGAACCATGTTCAGTTCCTCCTCGGCGTCCGGGTAGTCCATCCGCAACTTGAGCATGAAACGGTCCAGTTCGGCTTCCGGCAGCGGGTAGGTGCCTTCCTGCTCGATGGGGTTCTGGGTCGCCAGGACCATGAATGGCTGGGCGATGGGCAGGGCCCGGCCTTCCAGGGTCACTTGGCGTTCCTGCATGGCTTCCAGCAGCGCGGCCTGGGTCTTGGCTGGGGCGCGGTTGATTTCGTCCGCCAACAGCAGATTGGTGAACAGCGGACCCTTGCGCAGTTTGAACTGTTCGGTCTGCAGGTCGTACACCGCGTGGCCGGTGACATCGCTGGGCATCAGGTCCGGGGTGAACTGGATTCGTGCAAACTCTCCGCCAAAGCAGCGGGCCAGGGCCCGTACCAGCAGCGTCTTGCCCAGACCAGGGACGCCTTCGAGCAACACGTGGCCACCGGCGATCAGCGCCGTCAGCACATCATCGATCACGGCCTCCTGGCCGATCACCACCTTCTGCAGTTCCTGGCGCACCGCCTGCGCCAGCTGGCTGGCCCGCTGGCGCTGCTGGGCCGCATGGACCTGGGGCTGAGGCGCCTCGGAGGAGTCAAGGGATTCGACGGGTTGTTCGCTCATAGGGCATTCCTGAGAGTTTGCAGGTGGGCGACCTGGTGGCTGAAATCAGCACCGGAAAGGCGCTGCCCGGACACCGGTTGCAGGGCTTGGCGCACAGCATCGACAGGCTGCTGGCTGAGCAGGGCGAGCACGTCCCACTGGGCTTCGGGTTCCAGTTGTTCGAAACCCGGATGGCGACGTCGTGCCCGGCGCCGGATATCCAGTTGCAGGGCCTGCAGCAGTGGGCCCTGGCCGCCATGGCGCAGGATGAAGTCGGCACTGGCGCGCAGGTGCTCCCGCAGTTGACGCCGGGCCTTGGGCGGCGGTGCCAGCAACGGCCCCTGGCGGCTACCGGCCTGCCACAGCCACAGGCCGATCAACAGGGCCAGGGCTACCAACGCTTGGGGAAAATAGCGCCAGAGCAATTGCCACAGGCTCGGGTGGTCGGTGTTGAACAGCAGGGTCACGGCCGTATCGGTATTGAGGTACCACAGCAGCCAGGCGTTGTCGTACAGGCCGATGGCCGGGGTTTTCCAGATGTCGGCGTCGGTCAGCACGGTGACCGAGCCCTGGCCGTAGTCGAGCTGGATCATGTGGGTGGCCACGCCGCTGTTGGCCCAGGACTGGGCCAGGCTGTCCGGGTCGTCCAGGTGGAAGGCGGTGTCGAAGCCGATGTAGGCCGGGGCCTGTTCGTCTTCCAGATAGACTTTGGTCAGCTTTGGAAAGGCGTCGTTGGCTTCCTGTTCCGGCGGCTCCTCGAGGTCTTCACTGAGCTGTTGATGGATCTGCACCCGATCCAGCAGCAAGTCACCGCTTTGCTGAGTGTCATCGTCCCACAGGGCTTCGGCGACAAAGATCAGTCGGCCACCGGCACGGGCCCAATCCAGCACCTGGTCGGCCTGGCGCGGGCTCATGTTGGAGCGCTCCCCCAGCAACAGCAGGCTGTTGCCGGCGGGCTTCAAGGTGGCCAGTACTTCCAGGCCGTTGGCGTGATCGACCTTGAGGCCGCGTTCGCGCATAAACAGCTCGGCGGCCAGGTAGGGATTGGCGCGGGCTTCGGGCGACGGGCCGTGATCGACGAGTTCCTGATAGGGCGTGGCGTGGCGGTACAGGTAGTAGCCGGCGGCTCCCAGTACCAGGATCAGCAACAGGGCCAGGCTGCCCCATAGATAGCGCTTCATGCTGGAGCTCCTGGGCCGAACAGACTGCGCCAGGCGTCGCACAGTTGCGGCTGCAGATCGGCGCCGGGAACCCGGTGACCGTAGGCCATGTTCTGCCAATGCTCCGTCAGTTCGCGGCTGAAGGCCTCCAGGGGCGGTTGTTGCAAGGCCTTGATCCGCTCCAGTACCTGGCCTTCGGTATCGGCCACGCTCAGGGGCAGATGAAAGTCTTCCAGCAGGCGACTGAGCAGTGCCCTGTAAAGCAGGCCCAGGGCCTCCCGGGGCTGGCTGGACCAGAGTTCCTCGGCGCGGGCGGCCACATCGGCAGGCAAGGTTTCGCTGCTGACATCCAGGCCGAACAGTTGCTGTGGGATCGCGGCGGGGCGTTTCTTGCGCGTTAGCGGACGGCGGCTGACAAAGGCTCGCAGCCAATCGCGGTAGCGCCAGATCAGCCAGCCCAGGGCCCCTAGCAGCAAGGCCCAGAGGAGGATTTCCAGGCCCTTGGCGAGGCTGCCGAAACTGTTGTTGTCGAGGTTCTCAAGCAGGCTCTTGAGCCAGCCCGGCGGCTTGCCCTTGGCGTCTTTCTTCTGTGCCTGCTCTTCGCCGAAGCGGTAGCGGGTGACCGACTCCTGGTTCTTGAACGGCGGCTTTTCCAGGATGCCCTGGATGCTGTCCTTCGAGGCTTTGCTGGTCAGCGGTTGCTGCAGCAGTCGTGGCGCTTCGGGGCCGGCCACGGAAGTGCTGGGGGTGGCTGCCCAGATCGATGCGCCCGGCATCGCCAGCATCAGGCCGGTCACCAGCAGCAGCGCCGTGACGCCCGCCAGACGCTGGCGCAGGCGACGGAAAACCAGTTCGATGTCCCAGGCCTCGAGCTCGGTGCGGCGGTTGAGGTACAGGCTGAAGCCACAGGCCACGTAGATGGGCTCCCAGATCACCAGGACCAGAGCGTAGAAGGCGTTGGTCAGGTGTTCCAGCCAGAACCAGTCCTGCTGGGCGGCGATGACCAGGCTCTGCCAGTTCCAGTCCAGTTCGATCTGTTGTGGCAGCAGCAGGTAGAACAGCACCATCAACCCGATCCACAAGGCGCCTTCCAGGTGCATGCCGATCAGGGTCAACCAGCGTGCGGCCCCGGCATTGCGCTGCAGCAGGACCGCCAGGCGTTGTTGCCGGGCATCGCCACTCAGGCCTTCAAGTTGCACCACCGGCATGACAAAGCTGCGGCTCATGCTGAAGCGGCGCCAGGTCAGGCTGGCCAGCAATTGTGGCTTGAGCAGGCGTGGCCACTGCCTCAACGCCTCTGCCAGGCTTGGGGTTTCACCGAACAGGGCTTTGGAGAGGATGAACAGTGGCAGGCGTTCGAAGGCCGGTTTCAGCCACCAGAACAACAGCACTGCCAAGGATGGGGATTGCCACAGCAGCAGGCTCAGCAGGGCAAACACCGGCAGGCTGACGATGGCCCAACTGGTCATCAGCAGGCGCCGGTGACGCTGGCTCAGCAGTATCCCCAGGTCCATGGCTTCCCAGGGGTTGCGTGGGCGGATCGTCACGCTGGCGTCACTCAGGCGCATGGGATTCACGTCCGGCCAGGGTCAGGTACGCCACCACCAGGCTCCACAGGGCGGCGCCGACGCTGTATTTGATCCAGGGCGCAGGCCAGGTCATGGAGGACCAGTAGGCTTCGATAAAGGCCGCGATCAGCAGGAATACGATGACCCCGTAGACCAATTGCACGCTTATCCGCGCTGCCTGCAACAGGGCTTCGCCGCGGCTCAGGCGACCGGGGGCGATCAGGGCCCAGCCCAGTTTCAACCCGGCCGCACCGGACAGGGCAATGGCGCTCAGCTCGAAGGCGCCATGGCCGATGACGAAGGGCCAGAAGGTCTGGCCGAAGCCGATCTGGGTCAGGTGGCCAGCGATGGCGCCGATCATCAGGCCGTTGAAAAACAGGAAGAACACACTACCCAGGCCAAACAGCAGGCCGCTGGCGAAGGTCTGAAAGGCGATGCCGATGTTGTGCATGATGTAGTAGCCGAACATCACCCAGTCCTGGCTAGAGGCGCGTTCGGCGACCCGTCCCAGGCGTCCGTCGGTGGGCTCGTACATGCTCTGCATTTCCGACACCTGCTCCGGGCTCACCAGGCTATAGACCAGTTCGGGGTAGAGGTACACCAACAGGCCGATACCCAGCAGGCTGCCGAAGAACAGCAGGCTGGCGATCAGCACCAGGCGCCACTCCTGGCGCACCAGACGCGGAAAACCGGCCAGTATGAAGCCCAGGACGTTGGCGCTGATGGCGGTGCGCTGTCGGTACAACTGCTGATGGCCGCGCAATGCCAACTGCTGCAATGGATCGATCAGGTAACTGCTGTAACCGCGCTCCTGGGCCAGGGCCAGGTGCTGGCACAGGCGGCGGTAGTCCTGGATGAAGTTCTGGCAGTCCTCGGCTTTGACCCGGCGTCGCTCCAACTGGTCCAGCAGATGCTCGAACTGTTGCCATTGCGCCTGATGACGGTTCTCAAAAAGGCTTTGTTTCATGTCGTTCCCAGAAAACCGCGGGCGATGCCGTTGAGTTCGGCAGTGGCCTGGGCGGTGGGTACATGCAGCGGTTGCGCGAGGATCGCCGCCAGTTCCCGGGTGCGCTCGGCCGACAGTTGATTCTGACGTTCGGCAAACTCGAGAATCGCCCGTTGTTCGTTCAGGCTCAGGGCAAAAGGCGCGGAGCGGGGGACGGCAGGTGGCAGTTCCGGTCGCTTGACCGACTGCTCGCGATAGATCACCAGGGTGCCGGCGGCCAGGTCGCCCAGGCGCTTGAAGGTCGGATGCTGCAGGCAACTGATCGCGCCAAGGAAGTAGCCGAACGGCAACATGTCGGCAAAACGCAGCAGGTTGCGGGTCAGGGAGGCGCTCCAGCCAATGGGGGTGCCATCGTCCTGAACCACTCGCAGTCCCATTATTTGCTTGCCGGGAGAGCGGCCCTGGTTCAGCACCTCGAACAGCACCATGTACCACCAGCTGATCAGGAAAAGCAGGATCGAACCGAGACCGATGCCGATTTCGCCGAAAAAGCCCAGCACAATGAACAGCAGGCCCAACACCAGCCCGCGGATGCCCAGATCGAGGGCAAACGCCAGGGTGCGGACCAGCAATCCCGCCGGTCGCAGCGGCAGATCGATGCCCTCGGGGGTTTCGACCTGATACCGCGTATCCAGTGGCGGGTGCAGCGATGCGTTCCTTGGCGTTGCTGTCGTCTCAAGCATGGGCAACTTAGGGGCTTGGCCTGGTAGAGAAAAATCCAGCGCAGATGCTAGCAGTGTCCGAGGGGCAAACGACATCATTAACTGCGAATTCAACGTGGCGCTCTGTGTGCCGCCGGTTCGCGCGGCTGGCCCTGGGGATGCTTGAGCGCCTAGACTGCGGCGGTCTTTCAGTTCAGGAACAGGCCGTGACTTCCCTCTTTTGGTACGACTACGAAACCACCGGCATCAATCCTCGCAGCGATCGCCCGTTGCAAGTGGCCGGTATTCGCACCGATCTGGCGCTCAATGAGATCGACGAACCGGTCAACCTCTACTGCCAGCCCAGCGACGATATCCTGCCGCACCCGGTGGCCTGCATGATCACCGGCATCACCCCGAGCCGGCTGGCGGCGCAGGGTTTGAGCGAGGCGGATTTCATGACCCGGGTGCACGGGCAACTGGCGCGCCCTGGGACTTGCGGCGTTGGCTACAACACCTTGCGTTTCGACGATGAAGTGACCCGCTACAGCCTGTACCGCAATTTCTTCGATCCCTATGCCCGTGAATGGCAGGGTGGCAACAGCCGCTGGGACCTGATCGATGTGGTGCGTACGGCCTACGCTCTGCGTCCTGAGGGGATCGTCTGGCCGCAGGAGCAGGGGCAGGTGACCCTCAAGCTGGAACGCCTGACCGCTGCCAATGGTATCGATCACGGCCAGGCCCACGATGCACTGTCCGATGTCCGCGCCACCATTGCCTTGGCGCGTCTGATTCGCGACAAGCAACCCAAGCTCTATGACTGGCTGTTTCAACTGCGCAGCAAGCAGCGGGTGATGGATCAGATCCGCCTGCTGCAGCCTCTGGTGCATATTTCCGGGCGTTTCTCTGCGGCCCGGCACTACATCGGGGTGGTGCTGCCCCTGGCCTGGCACCCACGCAACCGCAATGCGCTGATCGTTTGTGATCTGCATCTGGATCCGCAGGGGCTGCTGGATCTGGATGCCGAAACCTTGCGTCAGCGTTTATATACGCGGCGCGAAGATCTTCTGGACGGTGAGCTGCCAGTGCCGTTGAAACTCATCCATATCAATCGCTGCCCGGTAGTGGCGCCCTTGAATGTCTTGCGTGTGGAGGATCAACAACGGCTGCACTTGGACATGGAGCAGTACCAGCGCCGTGGCGTGCTTTTGACTGAGGCCCAGGAAGTTTGGCGGGATAAACTTTCGGTAATTTATGGTCCTGATGAGTTCGCGGCCAGCGAGGACCCGGAGCAACAGTTGTACGACGGCTTTATTGGTGATCGCGACCGGCGTTTGTGTGAGCAAGTGCGTGAGGCTGATCCGTTGCATTTGGCCCAGCAACAGTGGCCATTTGATGATGAGCGCTTGCCTGAATTGCTCTTTCGCTACCGTGCCCGCAACTTTCCAGAGACATTGGATAAAACTGAGCAAGAGCGTTGGCGCGGGTTCTGTCAGCAGCGTTTGCTTGACCCGAAACTCGGCGCGCCCAATACCCTGGAAAGTTTTGCTCAGGGACTTGAGCAATCGTTGTTAAGTGCTGATCCGAAGCAGCGCCAGGTGCTGGATGAGTGGCGTGAGCATGTTCGGGCCCTGGCTGGGCGCCTGGCTCTTTGAAGGATGGCTCCGGCTCTGGAACAGGTTGCCTGGGCATAAAAAAACGCCAGCGGGCTGGCGTTTTTTAATCGGACTGCAGGAGCCCGGGCGCTCACTGGCAAGGCTTAGCCCAGCAGGGTTGCCCAGCCTTCAACCACATCGCCGCCCCACTTGGCTTTCCACTCTTTCAGAGTTTTGTGGTTGCCACCTTTGGTTTCGATGACTTCACCGTTGTGCGGGTTTTTGTACTGTTTAACTTTACGAGCACGCTTGGTGCCGGTGGTTTTTACTGCGGCGCGTGGTGCTTTAACTTTCGAGTCCGGATCCAGCAGGGCGATGATGTCGCGCAGGGACTTGGAGTACTCGCCCATCAGGCTGCGCAGTTTGCCTTCGAATTCCAGTTCGGTTTTCAGTTTGTCGTCTTGGGACAGGTTTTTCAAACGTGCTTGCAGTTCTTTAATGGCTTCTTCTGTAGCACGGTATTCGTTGATCAGGGACATGTGGACTACCTTATTGAGCGCTGAGTGGCTGGGTGACAATGTCGCAATAATAGTCAGAGAGTATGTGCAAGTAAACATAATACCGCTGTTTTATTTGTCTCTCTTAGTGTGTTTAGACGTAAAAATCATTTCGGTATTTAATAGGTCGAAGGGTTCAACTGCGCTATTCACAAACTAGTTGTGCGCTATTGGCAAGTGTCGGTATCTGTCGTTGCAGTGGCTGTGGATTAGGCTTTTCAAGCGGCGATTGCCAATCTAATCAAGGCCCGGCGCGCAATGGATACTGCAGTTTTTTCGCGCAGTGGCTAGAATGGCGACCTTTGCGAAGTTCTGGAGTTTCCCCCTCATGCGCACCTTTCGGTTGGTGATTTCTTGCCCTGACCGCGTTGGCATCGTTGCCAAAGTCAGTAACTTTCTGGCCTCCCATAACGGTTGGATCACCGAAGCGAGCCATCACTCGGACAACCTCAGTGGCTGGTTCTTCATGCGCCACGAGATTCGTGCCGATTCCCTGCCTTTTGGCCTGGAGGCTTTTCGCGAGGCATTCGCGCCGATCGCCGAAGAGTTCTCGATGGACTGGCGAATCACTGATACCGCCGAGAAAAAGCGTGTGGTGCTCATGGCCAGTCGCGAGTCCCATTGCCTGGCCGACTTGTTGCACCGCTGGCACAGCGATGAGCTGGACTGTGAGATCGTCTGTGTGATCTCCAACCACGATGACCTGCGCAGCATGGTCGAGTGGCACGGTATTCCTTATCACCACGTACCGGTCAATCCCCAGGACAAGGAGCCGGCTTTCGCCGAGGTCTCGCGTCTGGTCAAACAGCACGACGCCGAAGTGGTGGTGCTGGCGCGCTACATGCAGATCCTGCCGCCGGCGTTGTGCAGCGAATATGCGCACAAGGTGATCAACATCCACCACAGCTTCCTGCCGTCCTTCGTCGGTGCCAAGCCTTACCACCAGGCTTCCCTGCGTGGGGTGAAGCTGATTGGCGCCACCTGCCACTACGTCACCGAAGAACTGGACGCCGGTCCTATCATCGAGCAGGACGTGGTACGGGTCAGCCACAGCGACAGCATCGAGGACATGGTGCGTTTCGGTCGTGATGTGGAGAAGATGGTCCTGGCCCGCGGCCTGCGCTACCACCTGGAAGACCGTGTGCTGGTGCACGGCAACAAGACCGTGGTGTTCTGATTGAAAAAAACCAGGAGCGGGGGTTCAATATCCCGCTCCTGGTTCTGTAAATCACGAGGTCAGCCCGATGACCGATCCACTGGATAAAGCCACTTCCCAGGCCCCCGCCACCCTCGGCGAGGGGTGCTTGAGCCGCTATGACCCCGATGAACTTGATGCCGATGACGGCACCGAGTTTCCGGGGGCCGCCCAACTGTGGGAAGAGTTGCAGCAGGAGCCAGCGCCGCAGCCGCAGTGAGTGGTTCGCCGGCAAGCCGGCTTCTATTCAAAGCTTGGCAATCGGCTCCCCGCGTAGGAGCCAACTCGCCGGTGAAAGGGCCCTGAGGCCCGTCATCAAATCCTGAAACTGCCTACCAGATGCTTCAAGCGCGCTGCTTGCTGTTCCAGATCGGAGCAGGCCCGCAGTGTCGCCTGGAGGTTTTCCACGCCTTCCTGGTTCAGCGTATTGATTTCGGTGATGTCCATGTTGATGGACTCCACCACCGAAGTCTGTTCTTCGGTGGCGGTGGCCACCGACTGGTTCATGCCGTCGATTTCACCAATGCGCTGGGTCACGCTGTTCAGGCGTTCTCCTGCCTGGTTGGCGATCTCCACGCTGTCCTGGCTGTGACGCTGGCTGTTGCTCATGGTGCTCACCGACTCGCGGGCGCCCACTTGCAGTTCCTCGATCATGGTCTGTACCTGCTGCGCCGACTCTTGGGTGCGGTGCGCCAGGTTGCGCACTTCGTCGGCAACCACGGCAAATCCGCGGCCGGCCTCACCTGCACGGGCGGCTTCAATGGCGGCGTTGAGTGCCAGCAAGTTGGTCTGTTGGGAAATGCTGGTGATGACTTCGAGAATCTGCCCGATGTTCACGGTCTTGCTGTTCAGGGTCTCGATGTTGCTGCTGGAGGCGCTGATCATGTCCGACAGCTGGTTCATCGCCTGGATGCTGCGATCCACCACCTGCTGGCCGTCTTCAGCCAGGTTGCGGGCGTCGCTGGCCTGTTGCGAGGCCTGGGCGGCATTACGGGCGATTTCCTGGGCCGCGGCCCCCAGTTGATTGATCGCAGCGGCGACACTGTTGGTGCGACTGGCCTGCTCATCGGAGTTGAGCATCGATGAGTTGGAGGCGCTGACCACCCGCAGGGCTACTTCGTTGACATGTTCGGTGGCCGAGGAGACTTCGCGGATCGAACCGTGGATACGTTCGACAAAACGGTTGAAGGCGGTACCGAGGATGCCGAATTCGTCCTGGTTGTGGATGTTCAGGCGGCGGGTCAGGTCGCCTTCGCCATCGGCAATGTCTTGCATGGCGCGGGTCATCACATGCAGGGGCTGCATGAGCAGGCGAATCAGCAGGCCCAGCAGGGCGATGGTCAGGGCCACGGCGGTCAGGGTGGCGATCAGGGCCGAGGTACGGAATTCGCTGAGCATGGCGAAGGCCTTGTCCTTGTCCACCGACAGGCCGATGTACCAGTTCACCGAAGACAGGCCCTTGATCGGGGTGAAGGTGACGATGCGGGTTTTGCCGTCGACGCTGACCTCACTGAGCTCGCTGCTGATGCGCGGGGTGTCCTGGGGATAGACGTCCTTGAGATTCTTCATCACCAGGTTCTTGTCCGGGTGCACCAGGATCTTGCCGTCGGCGCTGATCAGGAAGGCGTAGCCCATGCCGTCGAAGTCCAGGGCGTTGATGCTGTCGGCAATCACCTGCAGGCTGAGGTCGCCGCCCACTACACCAACACGCTGGCCGGCCTTGATCACGCTGTCGACAATGGAAATCACCAGTTGGCCGGAGGCCAGGTCGATGTAGGGTTCGGTCAGGGCCGAGCCATTGGTGCTCTCCGCACTCTTGTACCAAGGGCGTGCGCGAGGGTCGTAGCCGTCGGGCATCTTGCTGTTGGGGCGGATGATGAAGGTGCCATCCTTGTTACCCAGGTAAGCCCCCATGAAGGTTGAGCTCACGGACTTCTGTTCCAGCAGATTGCTGACATTGGTCGGGTCGGGGTTCAGCGCTACCGATTGCGAGATGTTCTCGATCAGCAAGGCGCGACCGGCGAGCCAGGTCTGAATATTTTTTGCCGTAACGTCGCCCATTTCCTGAAGATAGTTGTCCAGATCATCACGAATGGCGTTGCGTTGCAGGTAATCGTTGTAGAGCGTGAATAGCGCAAATGCAGCTATGACGATCAGCGAGGCGGCAAGCAGGATCTTGTGGCTGAAGCGCAGATTTTTGTTCATGGCTTGGTGTGTCCGCTAAGGTCTTTGAGTCCAGGGCATCGGGTTGGAAAAGCGCGCAGAATGGGCGGTGTTATAAGTAAGCTGATATCTCCATCTATCCCAAAGGAATTACCTGACCTTTATTTCAGATACTTCTGATCCATCATTTCTTCATATCGACCGTGTAAGGCCAAAGCTTAACCAGGGGTGACAAAATGCCTGATTTATCGCAACTCGTTATCGGTGCCGACCTTGGTGGTCAGCCGATCGCTCAGGCCATGCGCCTGGCCAACCGCCATGGCCTGGTGGCGGGCGCCACCGGCACTGGCAAGACCGTGACCTTGCAACGCCTGGCCGAGGCCTTCAGTGACGCCGGGGTGGCGGTGTTCGCTGCGGATATCAAAGGCGATTTGTGCGGGCTGGGGGCGGCGGGCAATCCACAGGGCAAGATTGCCGAACGGATCGCCGGTATGCCGTGGCTTGAGCATAAGCCTCAGGCGTATCCGGTAACGCTGTGGGATATCCAGGGGCAGTCCGGTCATCCCTTGCGTACCACCTTGAGCGAAATGGGCCCATTGTTGCTGGGCAGCCTGCTTGAACTCACCGACAGCCAGCAGTCTGCGCTGTATGCCGCGTTCAAGGTGGCGGACCGTGAAGGGCTCTTGTTGCTGGATTTGAAGGATCTCAAGGCGCTGCTCAATCACCTCAAGGACAACCCTCAACTGCTGGGAGATGACGCGGCGCTGATGACCACAGGTTCCAGTCAGGCGCTGTTACGGCGCTTGGCGACCCTGGAGCAGCAAGGGGCGGAAGCTCTGTTCGGCGAGCCTGCGTTGCAACTGGAAGACATTCTGCAACCGGCGGCCGATGGCCGTGGGCGGATTCATCTGCTCGATGCCAGCCGTCTGGTGCACGAGGCACCGAAAGTCTATGCGACCTTCCTTTTATGGCTGCTGGCTGAGTTGTTCGAGCAACTGCCGGAACGCGGTGATGCGGACAAGCCTGTGCTGGCCCTGTTTTTCGACGAGGCCCACTTGCTGTTCGCGGGCACTCCCAAGGCTTTGCAGGATCGACTGGAACAGGTGGTGCGACTGATTCGTTCCAAGGGGGTGGGGGTTTATTTCGTAACCCAATCGCCAGGGGATCTGCCGGACGATGTGCTGGCTCAACTGGGCCTGCGTATTCAGCATGGCTTGCGGGCGTTCACCGCCAAGGAGCAGAAGTCGTTGCGGGCTGTGGCCGATGGTTTCCGTCCGAACCCGGACTTTGATGCACTGGCGGTGCTCACTGAGCTGGGTATCGGCGAGGCGCTGGTGGGTACTCTGCAAGACAAGGGCACGCCGGAGATGGTCCAGCGCGTGTTGGTGGCGCCTCCGCAATCGCGAGTCGGACCTTTGACCGAGGCTGAGCGCAAGGCCCTGATCGCCAGTTCGCCGTTACAGGGGCGTTATGACAAGCCTATCGATCGTGAGTCTGCCTATGAGGTGTTGATGGGGCGCAAGGACCTGGCGCCTGAAGCGCAGGCGACACCCGACAAGCCTGGCGCTGAAGAACCGAGCCTGGCTGATCGGGCGGGTGAGTTCCTTGGCACGGCGGCCGGGCAGGCGTTGAAGTCAGCCATGCGTCAGGCGGCCAATCAGTTGGGCCGGCAATTGGTCAGGGGGCTGATGGGGTCGTTGCTGGGTGGCAGCAAGCGCCGCTGAAGCCTGGCGTCTGGGTCAGCCCCGTGGTTTGGCGTGGCTGGCCAGGCGCTCCAAGGCGGCACGCAGATTGGGATCAGTGATGCCTTCGGCTGTGGCCTGGATGGTTTCGGCGGCGTTGTTCGACAGATCCATGGTGTGCCCCACTGCGCCCTGTTGAACCGTGGGTGGCTGGACCTTGAACAGGATGCGCGTGAGGTTGCTGAACTCGTTGAACTCCTGCAATTGGCGCTGCAGGCGTTTTTGCTGATAGCGCAGGCGCGTAGCCCAGTGGCCATCGGTGACGATCAGCAGCAAGCTGCCTTCTCGCCAGGAGGCAACGTGGCAATGTTCGCGAGCAGCCGGTTGCAACTGGCTCTCCAGCAGGCGCTGCAGATGCGCCAGGCGCTGGGCGTGGCCGAGTATGGCTTTGAGTGGCTTGGCTTCGCGAAGAAGAACGGCAGGCGCGCGTGCCGTAAGAGGGCGAAATGCCATGATCAGAAACCTGAAGTTACAGAGGCGTCATGGTAGCAGAAAGCGCCCGGGGCACCGCTCTCATTGCTTTTTCGTACTTTGACTACTTTCTGGCGCTTTGCTGATCGTAATCATTAAGTTCTGTGGTCAATGGGCTTGAAGTTCGGCAAAAAGCCCTTATTTTAGGTGAGCCCCGTCACAGCGCTGTGCCAGCATCGTGGAATAACGCCACTTTCCTCACCATCGTTTCCGGGTAGAATGCTCGTTCGCATGCGGCCATGAGGGCTGCTCGGGCGACTCACGGGGCCGCCCTCCAACCCTATGTGTGGAAGATCCTGCCGATATGTTTGCGCCTTTGTTAAAGAAACTTTTTGGAAGCAAGAACGAGCGTGAAGTCAAACGCATGCTCAAGACGGTACAAATCGTCAATGCCTTCGAAGAGCAAATGGTGGCCCTTTCGGACGATCAATTGCGTGCCAAGACTGCCGAGTTCAAGGCCCGTATCGCCAAGGGTGAAACCCTCGACAAACTGCTTCCCGAAGCCTTTGCGGTCGCCCGTGAAGCCGGAAAGCGCGTCATGGGCATGCGTCACTTCGATGTGCAGTTGATCGGTGGCATGACCTTGCATGAAGGCAAGATCGCCGAGATGCGTACCGGTGAAGGCAAGACCCTGGTGGCAACCCTGGGCGTCTACCTCAACGCACTGTCCGGCAAAGGCGTGCACGTAGTGACGGTGAACGACTACCTGGCTCGCCGTGACGCCAACTGGATGCGTCCGCTTTATGAATTCCTCGGCCTGACTGTTGGCGTGGTCACGCCGTTCCAGCCGCCGGAAGAAAAGCGCGCCGCCTACGCCGCCGACATCACCTACGGCACCAACAACGAATTCGGTTTCGACTACTTGCGCGACAACATGGCTTTCAGCATGGAAGACAAGTTCCAGCGCGAGCTCAATTTTGCCGTGATCGACGAAGTCGACTCGATCCTTATCGACGAAGCCCGTACCCCGTTGATCATCTCCGGTCAGGCTGAAGACAGTTCCCGCCTGTACACCGAGATCAACAAGCTGATCCCGCGTCTCGAGCAGCACATCGAGGAAGTGGAAGGCCAGGTCACCAAGGCTGGTCACTTTACTGTCGACGAGAAGACCCGTCAGGTCGAACTCAACGAAGCCGGTCACCAGTTCATCGAAGAAATGCTGACCCAGGTCGGCCTGCTGGCGGAAGGCGAAAGCCTGTACTCGGCGCACAACCTGGGCTTGTTGACTCACGTCTATGCCGGCCTGCGTGCCCACAAGCTGTTCAATCGCAACGTCGAATACATCGTCCAGGATGGCCAAGTGGTCCTGGTGGACGAGCACACCGGCCGGACCATGCCGGGGCGTCGCCTGTCCGAAGGCCTGCACCAGGCCATCGAAGCCAAGGAAAACCTCAACATCCAGGCCGAGAGCCAGACCCTGGCCTCGACCACTTTCCAGAACTACTTCCGTCTGTACACCAAGCTGTCCGGCATGACCGGCACCGCCGACACCGAAGCCTTCGAGTTCCATCAGATCTACGGCCTGCAGGTGATGGTGATTCCGCCGAACAAGCCGCTGGCTCGTAAGGACTACAACGACCTGGTGTTCCTGACCGCGGACGAGAAATACGCCGCGATCATCAATGACATCAAGGAGTGCATGGCCCAGGGCCGTCCGGTGCTGGTGGGTACTGCGACCATCGAAACTTCCGAGCACATGTCCAACCTGCTCAACAAGGAAGGCATCGAGCACAAGGTCCTGAACGCCAAGTTCCACGAGAAGGAAGCGGAAATCATCGCCCAGGCCGGTCGCCCGGGGGCCTTGACCATCGCCACCAACATGGCCGGTCGTGGTACCGACATCCTGCTGGGTGGTAACTGGGAAGTGGAGGTCGCCTCTCTGGAGAACCCGACGCCTGAGCAGATCGCCCAGATCAAGGCCGATTGGCAGAAGCGCCACCAGCAAGTGCTGGAGTCCGGTGGCCTGCAGGTAATCGCTTCCGAGCGTCACGAGTCGCGCCGTATCGACAACCAGCTGCGTGGTCGTGCCGGTCGTCAGGGTGACGCCGGTTCCAGCCGTTTCTACCTGTCCCTGGAAGACAGCCTGATGCGTATCTTTGCCTCTGACCGGGTGAAGAACTTCATGAAAGCGTTGGGCATGCAATCCGGCGAGGCGATCGAGCACCGCATGGTGACCAACGCCATCGAGAAGGCTCAGCGCAAGGTGGAAGGCCGTAACTTCGACATCCGTAAGCAATTGCTGGAGTTCGACGACGTCAACAACGAACAGCGTAAAGTGATCTATCACATGCGCAATACCTTGTTGGCTGCAGACAACATTGGCGAAACCATCGCCGATTTCCGCCAGGACGTGCTCAACGCCACCGTCAGCGCGCATATTCCGCCGCAATCGCTGCCCGAGCAGTGGGACGTGGCCGGTCTGGAAGAGTCGATCCAAAGCGGTTTCGGTGTAAGCCTGCCGATCCAGCAGTGGCTCGACGAAGACGATCACCTGTACGAAGAAACCCTGCGCGAGAAGCTGCTCAACGAGTTGATCGCCGCGTACAACGAGAAAGAAGACCAGGCCGGTGCCGAAGCGCTGCGTTCTTTCGAGAAGCAGATCGTACTGCGGGTACTGGATGACTTGTGGAAAGACCACCTGTCCACCATGGACCACCTGCGCCACGGTATTCACCTGCGCGGTTATGCGCAGAAGAACCCGAAGCAGGAGTACAAGCGCGAGTCCTTCACCCTGTTCTCCGAGTTGCTGGATTCCATCAAGCGCGACTCGATCCGCGTCCTGTCCCATGTGCAGGTTCGTCGCGAAGATCCGGCAGAGGAAGAGGCACGCCTGCGTCAGGAAGCCGAGGCACTGGCTCAGCGCCTGCAGTTCGAACACGCCGAGGCTCCGGGTCTGGATCAGCCGCAAGCGCAGGAAGAAGGGGTTGATGTCGATGTCGCCCTGGCTACCGCGCCGGTGCGCAACGAACAGAAACTGGGACGCAACGAACTGTGCTACTGCGGTTCGGGCAAGAAGTACAAACACTGTCACGGCCAGATCAACTAAGATCCTCGCCAGACACTGAAACACCCGCGCCGTGACGGCATCCGCCGTCGCGGCGTTTTTCCATTTGCAACACCGTCTTTTGAGACGACGGTGCAGACACCTGATAAGAGGAGCGCATTCATGGCTGTTGGTCTTGGTCCTTTGCCTACGTTGCACCCGGTTGCCGGTTTTGAGCTCGGTATCGCTTCGGCCGGCATCAAGCGCCCCGGGCGCAAGGATGTGGTGGTCATGCGCTGTGCCGAAGGCTCTACCGTAGCCGGTGTGTTCACGCTCAACGCGTTCTGCGCCGCGCCGGTGATTCTGGCCAAGCAGCGTGTGCAGGGGGCGGTGCGTTATCTGCTGACCAACACCGGTAATGCCAACGCCGGTACCGGCGAGCCGGGCCTGGCTGCTGCCACCCGCACTTGCGCCAAGCTGGCGGAGCTGGCCGGCGTCGATGCCAGCGCTGTGCTGCCGTACTCCACTGGGGTGATTGGCGAACCGCTGCCGGTAGAGAAAATCGAGGGGGCTCTGCAAGCCGCACTGGATGACCTGTCCGTGGACAACTGGGCGGCTGCGGCCACCGGGATCATGACCACTGACACCTTGCCCAAGGGCGCCAGCCGCCAGTTCCAGCACGATGGCGTGACCATCACCGTGACCGGTATCAGCAAGGGGGCGGGGATGATCCGTCCGAACATGGCCACCATGCTCGGCTACATCGCCACCGATGCCAAAGTCTCCCGGGAAGTGCTGCAGAACCTGTTGCTCGACGGTGCCAACAAGTCTTTCAACCGCATCACCATCGACGGCGATACCTCCACCAACGATTGTTGCATGCTGATCGCTACCGGTCAGGCCAAGCTGCCGGAAATCACTAAGGCCGAGGGCCCGCTGTTCGCTGCCCTGAAGCAGGCGGTGTTCGAGGTGTGCATGGAGGTGGCCCAGGCCATCGTCCGTGATGGCGAAGGTGCAACCAAGTTCGTCACCGTTGAAGTCAACGGCGGTGGCACTCACCAGGAATGCCTGGACGTGGGCTACACCGTGGCTCACTCGCCGCTGATCAAGACCGCCCTGTTCGCCTCCGATCCGAACTGGGGCCGCATTCTCGCCGCCGTCGGCCGTGCTGGCGTAGCGGATCTGGATGTCAGCAAGATCGATGTGTTCCTCGGTGAAGTCTGCATTGCCAGCCGTGGTGCGCGTGCTGCCAGCTACACCGAGGCCCTGGGCGCGGCCGTGATGCAGCAGGAAGAAATCACCATTCGCATCGAATTGGGACGTGGTGCGTGCAGCGAAACCATCTGGACCACTGATCTGTCTCACGAGTACGTGAAGATCAACGCGGAATACCGCACTTAAGCACCTCTCCGGCGACGCTGCTCCAGCCACTGTGGGAGCCGGCTTGCCGGCGAAGCGCGCATCTCAACGCCTGGTCCGTAAGGGCCAGGCCCAATGCCTGATCAGAGGAAACAGTGCGGTGAAACGAGTACATGTGGCTGCGGCCGTCATCCGGGATGCCAGCGGCAAGATCCTGATTGCCCGGCGTGCCGATACTCAGCATCAAGGTGGCCTGTGGGAGTTTCCCGGAGGCAAGGTCGAGGCTGGCGAAGCGGTACAAACCGCGCTGGCCCGCGAGCTGCAGGAAGAGTTGGGTATCGTCGTACAGACGGCGCGCCCACTGATCAAGGTGCAGCACGATTACCCGGATAAACAGGTGTTGCTGGATGTCTGGGAGGTTTCGGCATTCAGCGGCGAGCCTCACGGCGCCGAAGGCCAGCCCTTGGCCTGGGTCAGCCCTCGTGAGCTGGCCGATTATGAGTTCCCCGCGGCCAATCAGCCGATTGTCGCTGCAGCGCGTTTACCCGCTCACTACCTGATTACCCCAGAAGGCCTGGAAACTCCGACCTTGCTGCGAGGCATGCAGAAGGCCATTGCCCAGGGCAGCAAGCTGATTCAGTTGCGCGCCCCTGGTGGCTACGATCCGCGGTACCGCGATCTGGCGGTGGACGCAGTGGGCCTGTGTGCGGGCAAGGCACAGTTGATGCTCAAGGGGCCTTTCGAGTGGCTGGGGGATTTTCCCTCCGCCGGCTGGCACATTACTGCGGCGCAATTGCGCAAGTACGCCAGCGCGGGGCGGCCTTTTGGCAAGGATCGCTGGCTGGCCGCCTCCTGCCATAACGCTGAGGAGCTGTCCCTGGCGCAGCAGATGGATGTGGATTTCGTGACCTTGTCCCCGGTGCAGCCGACCCAGACTCACCCCGATGCCCAACCCCTGGGCTGGGAGCAGGCGCAGCAGTTGCTCAGTGGTTTCAACAGGCCTGCCTATCTGCTGGGAGGCGTGGGGCCTGCCGAGTGCCGGCAAGCCTGGGAAGCCGGTGCTCAAGGTGTTGCCGGTATCCGTGCCTTCTGGCCCCAGGACTGAAGGCACCCTCTGTGGCAGTGTTGGCTAGCGGCTGTCTATGGCGCTGGCTTGCCAGCGCATCGTCGGCCGTTGCCCAAGGCCCGTGGTCCTGATCGCCGGCAAGCCTGCTCCTACGCGGAGGGTTTGGCGGCGGCCTGCCAGAGGATTTCGGCGATGCCCTGGCGCTTGGCAATCAGGCGCGCCGCGACAAACAGCAAGTCCGACAGGCGATTGATGTAGGCCAGTCCCACTCCCTGCAAGGGTTCCACGGCATTCAGGTGTTGGCAGCGACGCTCGGCGCTGCGAGCCAGGCTGCGGCAAACATGGGCCTGGGCGATCAGTGACGAACCACCGGGGAGGATGAAGTTCTCCAGGGGGCCCAGCTCTTCATTCCAGATATCGATGGCCGCCTCAAGACGCTCCACCTCGGCTTCATTGAGGGCTTGATACACCGGCATTGCCAGTTCGCCCCCCAGATCGAACAGCCGGTGCTGACAGGGGGCCAACACCTCGATGATTTCCTTGAAGCCCTGGCAGGTATCAGCCTGCTCTTCCAGGCCGGCCAGGAGCAGTCCCAACTGGCTGTTCAAGGTGTCGACTTCACCGATGGCTTCCACTCGAGGATGATCCTTGGCAACCCGGCGGCCGTCTCCGAGTCCGGTTTCGCCTTTGTCGCCGGTGCGGGTGTAAATCTTCGACAAGCGAAAACCCATGCTTAATTCTCCAGTGGTAGGGGTTCTTGAATCTGGGGCTGGCTGCTGGCCAGGGGCAGGCGCAAGGTAAAGCAGGTGCCTTGGCCCCGGGTCGATTGCACTTCCATTTGCCCCTTGTGATTGTTGGTGATGATGAAGTACGACACCGACAGTCCGAGTCCGGTGCCCTGGCCGATCTCCTTGGTGGTGAAGAAGGGCTCGAAGGTGCGTTTGCGCACGCTTTCGCTCATGCCGACACCGTTGTCTTCCACCTGGATTTCCGCCCAGGGCGGATTCAGCTTGGTGCGCAGGATGATACGACCGGGTTCGCTGTCGTCCTCACGCTGGTGAATGGCCTGGGCGGCGTTCTTCAGCAGGTTGAGCAACACTTGCTCCAGCTCGTTGGCGGTGCCGGGCACGGGCCCCAGGTTCGGGTCGAACTGACGGATAATCGCCTGCCCCTTGAAGTCGAAGCCTATGGCCAGGTCAAAGTCATTGCTGGCGATTTCCACCGCCTGATCAATCAGTGCCGGCAGATCGCAGGGGGCCATCTGGCGATTGCTGCGCCGGCTGAAACTGAGCATGTGAGTGACGATCTTGGCGGCGCGGGCCCCGGCTTGTTGAATACCATCGAGCAACTGCGGCACTTCGCGGCTTTCCAGATAGTGGTTGACGGTTTGCAGTTCGACGCCGATCTGCTGCGCGTGTTCCAGGTTCTTGGGCAGATCGGGAGACAGCCGGCGACGAATGTTCTGCACGTTGTGCAGGATCGCTCCCAAAGGGTTGTTGATCTCGTGGGCCATGCCGGCCGCAAGACCACCCACCGACAGCATCTTCTCTGATTGCACCATCATTTCTTCCAGGGACAGGCGCTGGGTGATGTCGTCGATCCGAATCACCACGCCGCGACCGGCGCCGCCCATCAGTGGGTAGAAGGTCAGGGCGTAGTGCTTGGCTTCCTCATCCTTGAACCAGGTCACCCGCTCGACCTTGGTGACGGTGTGCTGCTCGACGGTTTCCTTGAGTTGCGGCAGGAACGGCTTGAGGGGTTCGAAGGCGAGGAAGATCGGCTGGTTCAGGGCTTCGTCCAGGCGAGTGCCGGACAGGGCACTGGCTTCCTGGTTCCATTGGGTGACGTACAACTGCTCATCCAGGGCGATCAGCGCCGAGGGCATGGAGTCGATGATGCTGTTGAGATAGTTCTGGAAGCCGGTGAGTTTCTTCTCGATCTTGCTGCGCACCTGTACTTCCAGTTCCAGCTTGCGGTTGGTATGGCGGGTTTCCTCCGCCAGCCCCTGGGCTTGATCGTAGGCGGCCTGGGAGTCGTCCCGGGCACGTTTGAGCTGTTGTTCCCGGGCTTCGATGCGCGACAGCATGGTGTTGAAGGCTTCCGCCAGGCTGCCGATTTCATCGTGGTTGCCTCGGGAGGCGCGCAGAGAGTAGTTCTCTTCGCGAGTCACCTGGCGCGAAAGCACCTCGAGCTGGTGAATGGGCTGGGTGATCAGGCGCTTGATCTGCCGGGCGATGATCAGCCACAGCAACACGCTGAAAATCAGGATCCCCAGGCTTGCGGTGAGGGTGCCGGTGTAGAACGCCATCGGCAGTTCGCTGGTGGCCACCAGCAGCAGATGGCCAGGCGCCTGGCCCGGGCGGGGCAGGGCAATCACTTGGTTGCTGCGAAATTCGGTCAGTTGCCAGGCTTCGATGTGCCGGTAACGTTCGGGCAGCTTGAGGTGTTCACCGTGTTGCAGTTGGGCCAGGCGCATGCCCTTGCCGTCATAGAGAGCGGCCGCCCGCAGGGGGGTATAGCTGTCCAGCTCGCTGAGCAGCTTTTGCGCGTCCTCGGGAGAGTTCAGGGCCTGTGCCGCCAGGGCCGGGTTGGACACCAGCCGACCGATGGTCTGTAGCGCCTGGGGCGCCATGCTTTCCTGGGATATCCAGTAAGCGGCGCTGATAAAGGTCAGGTTGGCGACCAACAGCACGGTGGTCAGCAGGACAAGCAGGGCAGCCAGGAGCTTTTGGCCCACGGGCAGGTTTTCAAGACGCTGGCGCAATGGCATCGGCTGTATCGCTGGAAATGAGCAAGTGGGCAGCGTAGCCGCTGCTCAGTCGCTGGGCAATCCGAGTAAACGCAGGTGACTCACCAGACGTTGCTGCAACTGTTGCAGATGAGGCAGTTGCAAGCGGTGACGGGCGGCGGCCTGGCAGGCGTAGCCCAGTAAATAGCTGATTTCGGTCCGCCGTTGACTGGCCACATCCTGATGCATCGAGGAGTAGTTGGCAGCGGTGGCCTGGATGACCCGCTCCACCTCCTGCTGCAGGTTCTGCGCCGCAGTAGGTTGGCCGCAGCATTGCAGCAACTCGCTCAGCTCGGCGCACAAGGTTGCCACTTCGCATTGGTGTTGCTGCAGGCCGCCGTTGCGACAGTCGTGCAGCACCGTCAAAGGATTGATCGCACAATTGAGCGCCAGCTTGCGCCAGAGTCGGGTCAGTATCTGGGTGCTCCATTCGTGGGGGATGCCACTGCTGCTCAACTCATCCAGCCAGATCGGCGGGGTAGGGTGGCCTGAGTCGCCCAGCCAGGTGTAGCCATGGCCGGCGAAGACTACTCGCCAGTCACCGTCGCGAAATGCGCCTTCGGTGCTGGAGGCGGCAATGCAGCGCGCTTGGGGCACTCTGGCGGCCACTGCGTCCTGGCTGCCCAGGCCATTTTGCAGCAGGATCAATTCGGCTCCCTGGGCCAGGCGGGGGGCGATGCTTGCTACCGCGGCTTCGGCGTCGTAGGCCTTGCACGCCAGCAGCAGGCGATGGATGGGGGCGGTGCCATCGCAGGTTTCCCCGGGTATGGCCTGCAAGCTGCTTTGGCCCTGCTCCACCAGGGTCAGGCCGCCTGCCGCCTGATAGGCCTGCAGGCGTGACTGATCGCGCAGGATCAGGCGCACGGGCAAGCCGGCGCGGGCCAGGCGGGTGGCCCACAAGGTGCCGAGGCTGCCGGCGCCGAGAACATGCCAGGTCGTGGACATCAAGTTTTCGCTCTGTTTCGCAGCCCCGCAAAGGGCGCGCGGTGAAGGAGTGGAAAGACCCGTTATAATGAGCGCGGATTTTAACCGCAAGCCGGGCGTGTTCGATGTTTTGAACAGCGCCCCTTTTTATTTGGAGAGATTACATGCCGTCGTTTGACGTGGTATCCGAACTGGACAAGCACGAAGTCACCAACGCGGTGGAAAACGCCGTCAAGGAACTGGATCGCCGTTATGACCTCAAGGGCAAGGGCAGCTTCGAGTTCAAGGACAAGGAACTGACTGTCAACCTGACCGCCGAAGCTGAATTCCAGCTTGAGGCCATGATCGAGATCCTCAAGCTGGCCCTGGTCAAGCGCAAGATCGACGTGCAGTGCCTGGAGGTCAAGGACGCTTTTGCCTCGGGCAAGGTGATGAAGCAGGAAGCCGTATTAAAGGAAGGCATCGATAAAGAGCTGGCGAAGAAGATCGTCGCCCATATCAAGGATGCCAAGCTGAAAGTGCAGGCGGCGATTCAAGGCGAGCAGGTACGGGTTACCGGCAAGAAGCGCGACGACCTGCAAGAGGCCATCGCTGCTCTGCGTGCCAAGGAATTCGGCATGCCGCTGCAGTTCAACAACTTCCGCGACTGACCCACTTCTCCGGGAACCTCTAGAGCTTTTTGGCGTCCGAGGCCGGAGCTATGGCAGAAACGATTGAGCTCCAGGTGAGCCGGTCGTTCTGCCGGTCAGTCATGCACGCCGCAACCCCGGGAATCTGGAGAGATAGATGGATTTGAACGCTGAAGTAGACAACCTGGTCCGGGCTTCCCAAGCCTGGATTCCCATGATCATGGAATACGGCAGCCGGGTGCTGCTGGCGGTCATCACCCTGGCCATCGGCTGGTGGCTGATCAACAAACTGACTCATAAAGTGGGCAAGCTGCTGGCGCTGCGCAATGCTGACCTGGCGTTGCAGGGTTTTATCAGCAGCTTGGCCAACATCATTCTCAAAGTGCTGCTGATCGTCAGCGTGGCCTCGATGATTGGTGTCGAAACCACCTCTTTCGTTGCCGCGATCGGTGCTGCCGGTCTGGCGATCGGCCTGGCCTTGCAAGGCAGCCTGGCGAACTTCGCCGGCGGGGTGCTGATCCTGCTGTTCCGCCCATTTCGTATTGGCGACTTCATTGAAGCCCAGGGCATCAGTGGTAGCGTGGACAGCATTCAGATCTTCCATACCGTGTTGCGTACCGGTGACAACAAGACGGTGATCGTGCCTAACGGCAACCTGTCCAACGGCATTATTACCAACTACAACCGTCAGCCGACCCGCAAGGTAGTGTTCGACGTGGGTGTGGACTACGACGCGGATCTGCAGAAAGCCCGCGAGGTGCTGCTGGAGTTGGCGAAAGACGAACGTGTGCTGGCCGATCCTGCACCGGTAGCTGTGGTGTCCACTCTTGGAGACAGCGCGATTACCCTGTCGCTGCGGGTTTGGGTCAAGACTGAGGACTACTGGGACGTAATGTTCCAGTTCAATGAACTGTCCCGTGATCGCTTGAAGGCAGCTGGAATCGATATTCCCTTCCCGCAGCGAGTGATTCGTGTGGTTCAGGAAGCCGCTGTGTAGTAAGTCAGTTTCAAAAGTTGGCCGTACAGTCAACTAATGCTGTTCAAGACAGGGGGCTATCGGCCCCTTGTTGGTTTCAGGGGGCGGCCATTGATAGCTATCAAGTTGTAACCAGTATCAGCGAACATCAACTATTGATGTCTGTTTTCTTAGTTAGCTTGCTATTAAGTTTGCTGTTCGTCGTCAGTGCTTTTGCAAGCATAAAAAACCGCCGCCCTGATTCAGGACGGCGGTCTTTATTTTAACTGCGTGTTAGCGTACTCAGCTGAGCACTGAAATTACAAGATGCTCAGTGGGTACTCAACGATCAGGCGCAGGTCGTTCAGGTTGTCGTAGTTAGTCGCGCGGTAGTCGCTGTTGGTGCCACGATAGATCGCGTTACGCAGACGGAAGGACAGGTCCTTGGCCGGGCCTTCCTGAAGTACGTACTTGGCTTCTACGTCCCATTCGTGCTCTTTACCATCGCTGGAGTCAGCAACGGTAACGTTGCTGCCACGAATGTAGCGGGTCATGAAGCTCAGGCCTGGTACACCAAAGGAGGCCATGTTCAGGTCGTAGCGCGCCTGCCAGGATTTCTCATCTTCACCAACGAAGTCGGAGATCTGCACGGAGTTGGCTACGTAAACGGTACCGCCACCGTCGACGCCGTAGTTGTAGCCGGTTTTACCAGCGGACTGCTGGAAGGCCAGGGTGAACTTGTGGGCTTCGATGCTATAGGCGGCTGCCAGGCTCCAGACGCGGTTGTCCAGGTCGCCGGCCAGCTTCTTGCCGTCGTCCTTGCTGCGGTAGCCGTTGAAGTCGAAGTTCAGCGACTGTTTGTCGCTCAGCGGCAGGGTGTAGTTGACGTTGACGTACTGCTTCTTCCAGTAGTCTTCAACGTCGGAGGCGTGCACGGCGAAAATGAAGTTCTCAAGACCCGAGTAGGTGAAACCAGCGATGTTCGCTGCGCTCAGCCCTGGGTTTTGCTTGCCTGTGACACGGCTGCGACCGTTGATGCTGTCACGGCCCATGCCAGTTTGCGCGCTTAGAGCGGTGAAGCGACCGGCGCTCAGTTCCAGACCTTTGATCTCGTTGCTGGTGATCAGGGTACCGGTGGCGACTTCAGGCAGCAGGCGGCCGTCGTCGGTGGTGAAGACTGGGCTGGATACGAACTGGTTGCCGTATTTCAGAACGGTGTCGGAGATGCGGAATTTCGCTGCTGCGCCCAGTTTGGACTGGGTGTTTTCCGGTTCGCCGGAACCATTGGTGGCGAACAGACCGTTACCGGCACGACCTGCGCCGCCGTCGAGTTTCACGCTGCCCATGGCCATGGCATCGACACCAACACCGACGGTGCCTTGGGTGAAGCCGGATTGATAGTTGAGCAACTCGCTGATGCCGGTGTCTTGACGGTAGCCGCTGGTTTTATCGTCCGTGCCAGTGGTGTAAGTACCGTTACCACGACGTACGTTGCCCACGCCGTCTTTATAGTCACGGTTCATGTACATCGCACGGGTTTTCGCGGTCAGGGTGCTGTCTTCGATAAAGCCCTTTGCGTCGTCCTGGGAGGACGCGATTGCGAACTGCGAGGTGCCTGCTGATACAGCCAGGGCGATCATGCTCCACTTCATCACGCGCATCGTGATTTGCTCCTTTGGTTTTAGAAGAGTACTGCCGTCCCACCTGTTTTATTATCTGGGCGGCTCTTTCTTTTTGTGTCGGCGCAAACTTATATCACGCTGACAATGTTGGCGATACTTGCCTATCTATCCTTTCAGCTTCTTTACGACCCTGTCGCAAATTGCTCGATTGGTGTCGCAATTCTGCAGCCAGTCTGTATTCGGACCAACAACTTATGCAGTGTTCTTCGAAGCAATATCACGAGGAATTGAGCCCCCCATGTACACACTCTACAAAGCACCGCGGGGCAACCCTGCCACTATTATTATGAGTCTGTGACGGGCCACTTCGGGTGGTCCGCCGCAGACAATGTCGGGTTGAATGCAACAAGCGTGCACAAACCGATTTTGCCCCGTGTTTTTTCTGCTGGGCGGCATGCTGACCTGTAAAAACCGCATAAAATCGCTCTTCCAAGCGTCTTTTTGTTTGGCTTGACGCCATGCTCTTCCTGGTGCAGGGCTGTGCAATAAGTTGCACAGCGTGCCAAAACGTTACCGCCGCACACTGCAAAGTGAGTAGACGGCGGATGCTTGAGGATTCCAGCGTAGACCGTCTGTACGATTCTGGTGCAAAACTTTTGCAACGCTGTGCACGGTTCATACAGTCATGGGCAAGTAGGGTGAGGAACATCAATGGCTTGGCCAGTCACTTTTCGGGTGTTTCCTGTGCCTTGTACGCAAATGGTGCGAAGCGCCGGAAAGTGTCCTGCTGTGGGGCGTGGCTCTTGCATTGAGGTGGCTCCTTGCCAAGTGGTGCGGGGGCGCTATCCGGGCTCAGGCTCATTGATCATGAAGCCCGATGCATTCGCAGGTATGCTGCGCGTCTGTCGCCTGGCCAGTGCCGTTGATGCTGAAAACCAGGCTGGAATGAGTTGAGCGGGAGTAAGCGCGGTGTTCACTTTAGATTCACGGCTGCAACAAGACACATTGCCCATCGGGGATTTCCCCCTCTGCCGGTTGTTGCTGTCCAATGATGCAAACTATCCCTGGTTCATCCTGGTACCACGTCGGGAAGATATCAGTGAGTTGTTTCAGCTGGATGTCACCGACCAGCAGCAACTGTGGCGGGAAACCACGGCTCTGGCTGAAGTGCTCAAGGACGCCTTCGACGCCGACAAGATGAATGTGGCGACCCTGGGTAATGTGGTCAGCCAGTTGCATATGCATGTGATCGTGCGTAAGCGTGATGATGCCGCCTGGCCCGCGCCGGTTTGGGGCAAGCATCCGGCCAAGCCTTATAGTGCGCAGCAGGTTGAGGCGATCCGTGATCGGTTGCGGGTGGTGTTGGCCGATGATTTCCAGTTTCTGGAGGACTGAGCTATGAGTCTGGAAGAACGTGTAACCGATCTGGAGAGCCGTCTGGCGTTCCAGGATGACACCATTCAAGCCTTGAACGATGTGCTGGTATCGCAACAGAAGGTTGTGGAACGCCTGCAGCTGCAGATGAGTGCCTTGCTCAAGCGTCAGGAAGAAATGGTCGGGCAGTTCGAATCTTTCGAGGAGGAGGCGCCGCCGCCACATTATTGAGGGAGAGCAGGTGTCTTTGATGCATAAAAAAACCGCGCCTTGGCGCGGTTTTTTTGTGGGCGTGGATCAGCGGCGTGGCAATGCGGCGATGACATCTTCGGCTTGCAGGCCCTTGTCGCGGTTCATCACCGAAAACTCTACGCGCTGGCCTTCTACTAGGACACGGTGGCCTTCTCCGCGAATGGCGCGAAAGTGCACGAAGATATCGTCCCCGGAGTCCCGGGAGATAAAGCCGAAACCCTTGGAGGTGTTGAACCACTTCACGGTGCCGGTATCGCGATTGCTCATGTCGTAAGTAGGCGCGGTGGAGGCCGCCGGTGAGGACTTGTAAAAGCTGATGGCCAGATGCAGGGCCACGGCGAGCACGGCGATCAACAAACTGGCCAGGACTGCCGGTTGGCCGCCAATGACAGGCATGGGTGCCAGCAGTGTGAGGGTTTGCAGGACCACAACCAGCACCAGCAGGGCACTGACCAGGTTCTGCAGATGATGGCGCGAGCCTTTGTTCCAGTAAGGGATAACTGGAGCGAGGATCAGGTTGAGCAGGCCGAAAAGGGCCAGGTAAATAGCATCGGGTTGTTGCAGGTAGGGAATTGCGTCGGATCTAAGGCTCGGAATCAAGGACAGCAGCAGAGCTGCAATGCCTGTCAGCAGGTGGACTATTTTCAACATTTTGATTAACTCACGTTAAGAAGGAAGCACAAGGAAGAGCTGATTACGCACGGTTCGCTTCTGAACAAATAGGTGAGGCGGTGGTTACGTACGCGGTGTCAGCCTATGCGCGCTGGCCGAAGAAATAGGCAACAGCGACACGGGCTCTATTTAACAGCAAAGCCCAGGCCTTCTCAAATCAGCAGCGGCACGTTGGCGGGGGGCGCAAATGCCGTGGCTCAGGCGGTGGGTTCGCAGTATTGGGCAAAGGCCTGTTCTAGACGGATGGCAGAGGGTTTTCCAAGGAACGTCGGTTTTTCCCCGCTGTCGAAATCGGCTCGAACTCAAGGCTTAAACGCCTTGGCTGGGCCGCGAGACAATCCACCGCAGGCTGATCGACGATCCTGGTCGGCGAGCGAGCAGTACTCTTGCTAGAGTGGTCCGGCAGCTGATTGGGTGAATCCATCCCGTTAACGGAGAGAAACATGGCAATTGATATCGGTATCAGCGAAGAAGATCGTAAATCCATCGTCGACGGCCTTTCCCGTCTGCTTTCGGATACCTACGTGTTGTACCTGAAAACCCATAACTTCCATTGGAACGTCACCGGTCCACAGTTTCGTACTCTGCACCTGATGTTCGAGGAGCAATACAACGAACTGGCCCTGGCCGTCGACCTGATTGCCGAACGTATCCGTGCCTTGGGCTTCCCGGCTCCGGGTGCCTATTCCATTTATGCCCGACTGTCCTCGATCAAGGAGGAGGAGGGCGTGCCGGCGGCTGAAGAAATGATCAAGCAGCTGGTGGCCGGTCAGGAAGCGGTAACCCGCACCGCCCGCGGCATCTTTCCGTTGCTGGACAAGGTCAGTGATGAACCGACAGCGGATCTGCTGACCCAACGTATGCAGGTGCATGAAAAAACCGCATGGATGCTGCGTTCTCTGCTGGAAAATCGTTAAGCCTGTAATCGCGAATGGCGCCCCGGGCGTCATTCGCGCCTTTTCACAGCGTCCGCTATCTATATGGTCATACGGCTGCACAGGGCCGATTTAATGGATATAATCCCGCTCTTTGCTAAGTAGCCCGAGCTTTGGCGTGGGCTCTGGCTGTAGTTCAAGCAGTAATCTGGATCGCCGAGACGCCCCCCATGCCCATGTACGACTACCAATGCGCTTCCTGTGGTCATCAGTTGGAAGCCATTCAAAAGATCAGCGCCGCGCCGCTGGTCGACTGCCCTGCCTGCCAGGCGCCTGAGCTGAAAAAGATGCTGTCCATGCCTGGTTTCCGCCTCAGCGGTACCGGCTGGTATGAAACCGACTTCAAGACCGGCTCCAAGAAGAATCTGGCCGGTGGCGACAAAGCTGACTAAGTTGAACGACACGCGCGAGTTCTTGCACTATCCGGCACCTTGAGGTGCGCAAGGCCTCCATCGAATTTCGAATTACGAGAAGTGAAACCACTACCATGATGCGCAGCCATTATTGCGGCCAACTGAACGAAAGCCTGGAAGGTCAGGAAGTAACCCTTTGCGGATGGGTCCACCGTCGCCGTGACCATGGCGGAGTGATTTTCCTCGATATCCGTGATCGTGAAGGTCTGGCCCAGGTGGTGTTCGACCCGGACCGCGCTGAAACCTTCGCCGCCGCCGACCGCGTGCGCAGTGAATACGTAGTCAAGATCACCGGCAAGGTGCGTCTGCGCCCGGCCGGTGCCGGCAACGCCAACATGGCTTCGGGCATGATCGAAGTCCTGGGCTACGAGCTGGAAGTGCTGAACGAAGCGGAAACCCCGCCGTTCCCGCTCAACGAATACTCCGACGTGGGTGAAGAAACCCGTCTGCGCTATCGCTTTATCGACCTGCGCCGTCCGGAAATGGCCGAGAAGCTGCGTCTGCGTTCGCGCATGACCACCAGCATCCGTCGCTACCTGGACGAGAACGGTTTCCTCGACGTGGAAACCCCGATCCTGACTCGCGCCACTCCGGAAGGCGCCCGCGACTATCTGGTGCCGAGCCGTACCCATGCCGGCAGCTTCTTCGCCTTGCCGCAATCGCCACAGCTGTTCAAGCAACTGCTGATGGTGGCTGGCTTCGACCGCTACTACCAGATCGCCAAGTGCTTCCGTGACGAAGACCTGCGTGCCGACCGTCAGCCTGAGTTCACTCAGATCGACATCGAGACCAGCTTCCTCGACGAAAAAGACATCATGGGCCTGACCGAAGGCATGATCCGCAACCTGTTCAAGGAAGTGCTGGGTCTGGAGTTCGGCGAATTCCCGCACATGACCTTTGAAGAAGCCATGCGTCGCTACGGTTCCGACAAGCCGGACCTGCGCAACCCGCTGGAACTGGTGGACGTTGCCGACCAGCTCAAGGAAGTGGAATTCAAGGTGTTCAGCGGCCCGGCCAACGATCCGAAATGCCGTATTGCCGCCCTGCGCGTTCCTGGCGGAGCGAGCATGCCGCGCAAGCAGATCGACGATTACACCAAGTTTGTCGGCATCTACGGTGCCAAGGGCCTGGCGTACATCAAGGTCAACGAGCGCGCCAAGGGCGTTGAAGGCCTGCAGTCGCCGATCGTCAAGAACATTCCGGAAGCCAACCTGAACGTGATCCTCGATCGCGTGGGTGCGGTCGACGGCGACATCGTGTTCTTCGGTGCCGACAAGGCCAAGATCGTCAGCGAAGCCCTGGGCGCGCTGCGCATCAAGCTCGGTCACGACCTGAACCTGCTGACCTGCGAATGGGCACCGATGTGGGTGGTCGACTTCCCGATGTTCGAAGAGAACGACGACGGCAGCTTCACCGCCTTGCACCACCCGTTCACCGCGCCGAAGTGCTCGCCTGAAGAGCTGGAAGCCAACCCGGCTACCGCTCTGTCGCGCGCCTACGACATGGTCCTGAACGGCACCGAGCTGGGGGGCGGTTCGATCCGTATCCACCGCAAGGAAATGCAGCAAGCGGTATTCCGCCTGTTGGGCATCAGCGAAGCGGAACAGGAAGAGAAGTTCGGCTTCCTGCTGGACGCCCTCAAGTACGGCGCGCCGCCGCACGGTGGCCTGGCCTTCGGTCTGGACCGTCTGGTGATGCTGATGACCGGCGCCCAGTCGATCCGTGAAGTGATCGCCTTCCCGAAAACCCAGAGCGCGGCCTGCGTCATGACTCAGGCACCGGGTCTGGTGGATGCCAAGGCTCTGCGCGAGCTGCACATCCGTCTGCGTGAACAGCCTAAGGCTGAATAAGCCGGCCCGATAAGGCGCACCTTCGGGTGCGCTTTTTCTATGGGTCGAGTTTTTGTTGCCCGTACCCGCCAAGTGGCACGGGCGATGTTTCAAAGAGAATTTGGAGCAAGTTATGGCAGGTCATTCCAAGTGGGCGAACATCAAGCACCGCAAAGAGCGTCAGGATGCCAAGAGAGGCAAGATCTTCACCAAGTGGATTCGTGAGCTGACTGTTGCCGCCCGCCAGGGCGGTGGCGATCCGAACTCCAATCCACGCCTGCGCCTGGCCCTGGACAAGGCCCTGGGCGCCAACATGAGTCGCGACATCATCGATCGTGCCATCGCCCGTGGCACCGGCGCTGCCGGCAGCGACGACGTGGTCGAGCTGACTTATGAAGGTTACGGCCCCAACGGCGTGGCGGTGATGGTCGAATGCATGACCGACAACCGCAACCGTACAGCGGCTGCTGTTCGTCATGCCTTCAGCAAATGCGGCGGCAATCTGGGCACCGACGGTTCGGTGGCCTATCTGTTCGAGCGCAAGGGGCAGATCACCTTCGCCGAAGGTGTCGATGAAGACGCGCTGATGGAAGCGGCGATGGAAGCCGACGCCGACGACGTGGTCACCAACGAAGACGGTTCCATCGACGTGTTCACCTCGTTCGCCGGTTTCTATGGCGTGCGCAATGCCCTGGAAGCAGCAGGTTTCACTGCTGCGGACGCAGAAATCGTCATGCTGCCCACCACCAGTGCCGAACTGGATCTGGAAGGTGCGGAAAAGGTTCTCAAGCTGATCGACATGCTGGAAGACCTGGATGACGTGCAGAACGTCTATTCCAACGCCGATATTCCTGAGTCGGTTGCCGAGCAGCTCGGCTGATTCAACTGCACTAACCTTGAGGCCGGATGTGCGAAGCCGCGAGTGTTACGCGGCGGGGTGCCTCCGGCTTCTGCCTTTTCGCTGTTCCGGTCGTGGCCGGCAAGCCTCTTTATTCAAGCAGCAGGCGTTATGACTCTTATTCTTGGCATCGACCCCGGTTCGCGCATTACCGGCTATGGCGTGGTTCGAGACACGGGGCGCGGCTGTGTGTACGTGGCCTCCGGTTGCATCCGTACCGGCGCCGGCGAATTGCCCGAACGGCTGCAGATCGTCTATCGCGGTGTTCGTGAGGTCATCCAGACCCACGGTCCGGTGACCATGGGGATCGAGAAGGTGTTCATGGCGCGCAATGCCGACTCGGCGCTGAAGCTCGGTCAGGCACGTGGCGCGGCGATTGTCGCCGGCGCCGAAGAAGGACTGGAGATTGCCGAGTACACCGCCACCCAGGTCAAGCAGGCCGTGGCCGGTACCGGCGGCGCCAATAAGGAACAGGTGCAAATGATGGTCATGCACCTGCTCAAATTGACCACCAAGCCGCAGATCGATGCCTCGGACGCCCTGGCCATCGCCATCTGTCACGCCCACACCCGTTCCAGTCTGCTGCCTCATGGGCTGGGAACGGCACGCAGTCGTGGCGGTCGCTTGCGTCTCTGATAGCATCAGCGCAGTCATTTTAGGAGTGGAGCGTTGCGCGGCCGAGTCCCCGGCCCGCACGCTTGCTCTGTGAGTCGCCAGCTGCGGGCTGGCCATCGCCTAAGGATCTGAAACGTGATTGGACGCTTGCGCGGCACTCTGGCTGAGAAACAGCCGCCGCACCTGATTCTTGATGTAAATGGGCTGGGGTATGAAGTCGAAGTGCCGATGACCACCCTGTATCGCCTGCCGTCGGTCGGCGAACCCCTGACCTTGCACACCCATTTGGTCGTCCGCGAGGATGCGCAGTTACTCTACGGCTTCGCCAGCAAGCGCGAGCGAGACTTTTTCCGCGAGTTGATCCGTCTCAACGGTGTGGGCCCGAAACTGGCCCTGGCCTTGATGTCCAGCCTTGAGGTGGATGAGCTGGTGCGTTGCGTGCAGGCCCAGGACACCTCGGCCTTGACCAAGGTGCCCGGGGTCGGCAAGAAAACCGCCGAGCGCTTGCTGGTGGAGCTCAAGGACCGCTTCAAAGCCTGGGAAGCCGTACCGAGCATGTTTGCCCTGGTGCCGAACCAGCCGGATGCGCCGGTGCCGGTGGCCAGCGCCGAGTCGGATGCGGTCAGTGCGCTGATCTCCCTGGGCTACAAGCCGCAGGAAGCCAGCAAGGCGGTCTCCGCGATCAAAGACAAAGGCTTGAGCAGTGAAGACATGATCCGCCGAGCCCTGAAGGGAATGATTTAAGTGATTGAAGCTGACCGTCTGATCGCCGCCACGGGCCCCCGTGAGCGCGAGGAAATCCAGGACCGGGCGATTCGTCCAGTCAGTCTGGCCGACTATATTGGCCAGCCTAGCGTGCGCGAGCAGATGGAGCTGTTCATCCAGGCGGCCCGCGGGCGCAACGAATCTTTGGATCACACCTTGATCTTTGGCCCTCCGGGGCTGGGCAAGACCACCCTGGCCAACATCATCGCCGAGGAAATGGGGGTATCGATCAAGAGCACTTCCGGCCCGGTGCTGGAGCGCCCCGGTGATCTGGCGGCGCTGCTGACCAATCTTGAACCCCATGACGTACTGTTTATCGACGAGATTCATCGGCTGTCGCCGATCGTCGAGGAAGTGCTGTACCCGGCCATGGAGGACTTCCAGCTCGACATCATGATCGGCGAAGGCCCTGCGGCGCGCTCGATCAAACTGGACCTGCCGCCGTTCACTCTGGTGGGGGCGACCACGCGTGCGGGGATGCTGACCAACCCGTTGCGCGATCGTTTCGGTATCGTCCAGCGCCTGGAGTTCTACAGCACGGCGGATCTGGCGACCATTGTCAGTCGTTCCGCCGGCATTCTCGGCTTGCCGTTGGACCCGGAGGGCGCCTTCGAGGTGGCTCGGCGTGCCCGGGGTACTCCGCGGATCGCCAATCGGCTATTGCGCCGGGTGCGGGATTTTGCCGAAGTGCGAGCCAAGGGCCATATCACCAAGCCGATCGCTGATCTGGCACTGAACCTGCTGGACGTTGATGAGCGTGGCTTCGACCACCAGGACCGGCGTCTACTGCTGACCATGATCGAGAAGTTCGACGGTGGCCCGGTAGGGGTCGACAGCCTGGCTGCGGCCATCAGCGAAGAGCGTCATACCATCGAGGATGTGCTGGAACCGTACCTGATCCAGCAGGGCTACATCATGCGTACCCCTCGTGGTCGTGTGGTGACCCGGCATGCGTACCTGCACTTCGGTCTAAACATTCCGTCACGAATGGGGGACATGCCCGTGGTAGACGAATTCCTCGATGCCGTGGACGATTAGTAACCCGCGCCTTGTCGATTTATTCGGGGTTTGTGCTGTCCTAGGGACTGGCGTCGTTAAAACTTCACGAAAAGTCGTTCAAGAATGAAAAAACAGTTGCCTGGCCGGATTGGCAACCTGAGGAGTAAGCACTAGAGTATGCGCGCGCAAAACGGGCTTGAGCCGTTCGCACATCGTTGTCGCGTTTATTACGAGGACACCGATGCTGGCGGCATCGTGTATTACGTTAATTACCTTAAGTTTATGGAGCGGGCTCGAACCGAGCGGCTACGACACTTGGGCTTTGCCCAATCGCAGCTGGCAGGGGAGAACCTGTTATTCGTCGTGCATTCCAGCGAAGCGCGTTATCACGCGCCGGCGCGACTGGACGACGAGCTTCTGGTCAGTGCCCAAGTCACCGAATTGAACCGGGTCAGCCTGCGCTTCACTCAGCAGGTCAGGCGATCCACGGATAATGCGCTGCTCTGTGAAGGGCAGTTTTTGGTGGCCTGTGTGCGCGCCGACACTTTCAAACCCCGCGCCATTCCAGACGCTCTGCGTACGGCCTTTGCCGACGAGAGCAGCGCGGGTACACACTCAGAGCAGGAGATAAAGCGTGGAAGCTAACGTCGTCGACCATTCCTCCATGTGGAGCCTGGTCAGCAATGCCAGCGTTGTAGTGCAGTTGGTAATGCTGACCCTGGTTGCCGCATCGGTGACTTCATGGATCATGATCTTTCAGCGCAGCAACCTGCTGCGCGCCGGTCGACGTGCCCTGGAGAGCTTCGAAGAGCGCTTCTGGTCCGGTATCGACCTGTCCAAGCTGTACCGTCAGGCGGGCAGCAACCCTGACCCGGATTCGGGCGTAGAGCAGATCTTCCGTGCCGGTTTCAAGGAGTTCTCCCGTCTGCGCCAGCAACCAGGCGTCGATCCTGAAGCGGTCATGGAAGGCGTGGCCCGCGCCATGCGTGTAGCGATTTCCCGCGAAGAAGAAAAGCTCGAACAGAGCCTGCCGTTCCTCGCCACCGTCGGTTCGGTCAGCCCGTACATCGGTCTGTTCGGTACTGTCTGGGGGATCATGAACTCCTTCCGCGGCCTGGCTCAGGCACAGCAAGCGACCCTGGCCACTGTGGCCCCGGGTATCGCCGAAGCCCTGATCGCTACGGCCATCGGCCTGTTCGCGGCCATCCCGGCGGTGATCGCCTACAACCGTTTCGCCGCTCGTGGCGAGACGCTGATCAGCCGCTACTACACCTTCGCCGACGAGTTCCAGGCGATCCTGCACCGTAAAGTGCACACCAGCGAAGAGTGAGCAGGTAAACCCAATGGCCCGAGTTCGCCACAAACGCAAGCCGGTTGCCGAGATGAACGTGGTGCCCTACATCGACGTGATGTTGGTACTGCTGGTTATCTTCATGGTGACCGCGCCGATGCTCAACCAGGGCGTGAAAGTTGATCTGCCCAAGGTTTCCAGTGAAGCCTTGCCCCAGGACAACAACACCCAGGTACTGACCATTTCGATCAAGGCTGACAAGACCTACTACTGGAACCTTGGCAGTGAAGTCGACACCGAAAAGCAACAGGACAAGGCGATGACCTTGCCGCAGATGACCGACGCGGTGACCAAGATCATCCGTGCCGGCAACGAAGGCGGCAAACACACCCAGGTGTTCATTCGCGGTGATAAATCCGTCGACTACGGCGCCGTGATGGGTGCCATGGGCGGCCTGCAGAAAGCCGGAGTCGGTAACGTTGGCTTGATTACCGAGGCGCCCTGATGCACCAACAGCGAGAGCCGTCCGCCTCGGAAAGCTACTTCTGGCCTAGTGTCTGGGCAATCGCCCTGCACGTGCTGGTGTTTGGCATGCTGTTCGTCAGCTTCGCCATGACCCCGGAATTGCCCCCGGCCAAGCCGATCGTCCAGGCGACCCTGTATCAGCTGAAATCCAAGAGCCCGGCGACCACCCAGACCAATCAAAAAATTGCGGGTGAGGCGAAGAAATCCGCCGCGCGTCAGACCGAAGCCGAGCAGTTGGAGCAGAAGAAGGTCGAGCAGGAAGAGATCAAGGCTGCGGAACAAAAGAAAGAAGAGGCTGCTCAAAAGGCCGCGGAAGCGAAAAAGGCCGATGAAGCCAAGAAAGCTGACGAGGCGAAGAAGGCTGATGAAGCCAAGAAAGCTGCGGAAGCCAAGAAGGCTGAAGAGAAGCAATTGGCTGATGTAGCCAAGAAGAAAGCCGAAGAAGAAGCCAAGAAAGCCGCGGAAGAAGAGGCCAAGAAAAAGGCCGCTGAAGAAGCGAAGAAGAAAATCGTCGAAGACGCGAAGAAGAAAGCCGCGGAAGACGCGAAGAAAAAAGCTGAAGCTGACGAGGCGAAGAAAAAGATCGCTGAGGATGCGAAGAAAAAAGCTGCTGCCGACGCCGCGAAGAAAAAGGCCCAGGAAGCAGCGCGCAAATCTGCCGAAGAGAAAAAGGCTCAGGCCCTGGCAGACTTGCTATCCGATACGCCGGAGCGTGAAGCCACGAAGTCGGATGAGGTGGGGGACAGTGTCGCGGGCAGTTTCGATGACCTGATTCGTATCCGTGCAGCGGAAGGCTGGGCTCGTCCTCCTTCGGCGCGCAAGGGCATGACGGTGGAACTGCGGATCGGCATGTTGCCTGATGGCACGGTGACTACGGTTAGCGTGATCAAGTCCAGTGGTGATGGTCCGTTCGACGCTTCGGCGGTGGCGGCAGTCAAGAATATTGGGCGTTTGACAGAAATGCAGGGTTTGAGTCCGAAGGACTTCGCTCCCTATCGTTCATTCAAGATGACATTCACACCTGAGGATCTAGCCTTGTGAGAAACCTTCTTCGAGGAATGCTTGTCGTTATTTGCTGTATGGCAGGGATAGCGGCAGCGGATGAAAAAAACATTCTGGTCACCAGCGGCAGTGATCGGGCCACTCCGATCGCGGTAGTGCCGTTTGGCTGGCAGGGCGGTAGCGTGCTGCCGGACGACATGGCGCAGATCATCGGTGACGACCTGCGCAACTCGGGTTACTACGCACCTATCCCCAAGCAGAACATGATCAGCCTGCCGACCCAGGCCAGCGAAGTCATCTTCCGTGACTGGAAAGCCCTGGGCGCGCAGTACGTGATGGTCGGCAGCATTGTTCCAGCGGGTGGTCGCCTGCAGGTGCAATACGCACTGTTCAACGTCGCCACCGAGCAGCAAGTGCTGACCGGTAGCGTGTCGGGCAGCGTCGATCAGTTGCGTGACATGTCGCACTACATTTCCGATCAGTCCTTTGAAAAGCTCACCGGCATCAAGGGCGCGTTCTCGACGCGCCTGCTGTATGTGACGGCTGAGCGCTTTTCGGTGAACAACACCCGTTACACCCTGCAGCGTTCGGACTACGACGGTGCGCGGGCCGTGACTCTGTTGCAGTCCCGCGAGCCGATTCTGTCGCCGCGTTTTGCTCCGGATGGCAAGCGCATTGCGTACGTGTCGTTCGAGCAGAAGCGTCCGCGCATCTTCGTCCAGCACATCGATACCGGGCGTCGTGAGCAGATCACCAACTTCGAAGGCTTGAACGGTGCACCTGCCTGGTCGCCTGATGGCAGCCGCCTGGCATTCGTGCTGTCCAAGGATGGCAACCCGGATATCTATGTGATGAACATGGCATCCCGGCAAATCAGCCGTGTCACCAGTGGCCCGGGCATCAATACCGAGCCGTTCTGGGGCAAGGATGGTTCCACCATCTATTTCACATCCGACCGTGGCGGCAAGCCGCAGGTCTATAAAAGCAATATCAACGGTGGTGGCGCCGAGCGTGTGACCTTTATTGGTAACTACAACGCCAACCCGAAACTTTCTGCTGACGAAAAGACCCTGGTAATGATTCACCGCCAGGATGGTTTCACCAACTTCCGGGTGGCGGCTCAGGATTTGCAGCGCGGTAGCGTAAAAATCCTTACAGACACCAACCTTGATGAGTCAGCTACTGTTGCGCCCAACGGCACCATGGTAATCTACGCCACCCGCCAGCAGGGCCGGGGAGTCTTGATGCTCGTGTCCATTAATGGACGTGTGAGGCTCCCGCTTCCTACCGCTCAAGGCGAAGTCAGAGAACCGTCCTGGTCCCCTTACCTGAACTGACGCGGCGCTACAATGTTTCACTTAACACACTGGGGTTCATTAGGAGTTTCACGATGGAAATGTTGAAGTTTGGTAAGTTTGCTGCGCTGGCTCTGGCCATGGCTGTGGCTGTAGGTTGCTCCTCCAAAGGTGGCGACAACGCCGGCGAAGGCGCTGTTGATCCAAACGCTGGTTACGGCGCTAACACTGGTGCTGTTGATGGCTCCCTGAGCGAAGAAGCTGCTCTGCGCGCAATCACCACCTTCTACTTCGAATACGACAGCTCGGACCTGAAGCCAGAAGCCATGCGCGCTCTGGACGTTCACGCCAAAGACCTGAAAGCAAACGGCGCTCGCGTTGTTCTGGAAGGCAACACCGACGAACGTGGTACTCGTGAGTACAACATGGCTCTGGGCGAGCGTCGTGCGAAAGCCGTTCAGCGCTACCTGGTTCTGCAGGGCGTTTCCCCTGCACAGCTGGAGCTGGTTTCCTACGGTAAAGAGCGTCCAGTTGCTACTGGCCACGACGAGCAGTCCTGGGCTCAAAACCGTCGCGTCGAACTGCGTAAGTAATTCGTCATGCGAACGTGCCGTCGTGCTGTAACTATTTTGGCTCTCAGTCTCACGCCGCTTGTGGCGTGGTCTGCGGTTCCTGTGGTCGATAACAACTCCGGCTATAACAATAGCGGGAGCAGTTATCCGCCAGCGGGTTATGGCACGAACGGCGCCTATGCCGGGGGAGGGGTTTCGACCCCTGTCTCGGCACAGGGCGAGCTGTTCCAGCAACTGCAGCAAATGCAGGAGCAGATTGCACGGCAGCAAGGTGTGATCGAAGTTCTGCAAAATGATGTAGCGCGCATGAAGCAAGAAAGCCTGGAGCGATACCAGGATCTTGATCGGCGCATAGGAAGCGGTGTTGCACCTGCCGCGACTCCTGAGAATTCTTCTACCGGTGGCGATAGCAATGCCGCCGGTGCCGCCGGCGCTGCTGCCCAGGCACCAGCTGCCAGCAGCGAACCCGGTGATCCGGCCAAGGAAAAGCTCTATTACGATGCTGCCTTCGACCTGATCAAAGCCAAGGATTTCGACAAGGCGAGCCAAGCTTTCTCGGCATTCCTGCGCAAGTACCCCAACAGTCAGTACGCCGGCAATGCCCAGTACTGGCTGGGTGAAGTGAACCTGGCCAAGGGCGATCTGCAAGGCGCAGGTCAGGCGTTCGCCAAGGTTTCCCAGCTGTATCCCAAGCACGCCAAGGTGCCGGACTCGCTGTACAAGCTGGCTGATGTAGAGCGCCGCCTGGGTCATACCGACCGGGTCAAAGGCATTCTGCAGCAGGTGGTAGCCCAGTATCCGGGCACTTCCGCCGCTCAGTTGGCACAACGGGATCTGCAACGCATGTAAATGCGTTGGCGGCCGTTACAAGAAACCCGCGCTTGCCGCGGGTTTTTTCGTTAGAATCCATGCCCTTTTTTCTGAAACACGCTTCCTGGGATCTGCGCGATGGCGGGGTTCCTTGAAGTGCCTGACGGAGGCGGACAGCCTGTTTAGCTGTTACGCCCGTGGCGACTATGCAAGACACATTGAGAATCACCGAAGTTTTCTACTCGTTGCAGGGGGAAACTCGGACTGCCGGGCTGCCCACGGTTTTTGTGCGCCTGACCGGTTGTCCGTTGCGTTGCCAATACTGCGACAGTGCCTACGCCTTCAGCGGCGGCACCCTGCGTACTCTCGACAGCCTGCTGGAGCAGGTTGCCGATTTCCGTCCGCGTTACGTCTGCGTCACCGGCGGCGAGCCGTTGGCCCAACCCAATGCCATTCCCTTGCTCAAGCAGCTGTGCGATGCCGGTTATGAAGTGTCGCTGGAAACCAGCGGCGCCCTGGATATCTCGGCCGTGGATCAGCGCGTCAGTCGGATCCTTGATCTGAAGACGCCGGGCTCCAAGGAAGCTCATCGCAATCGCTACGAGAACATCGAGCTGCTGACCGCCAACGATCAGGTCAAGTTTGTCATCTGTTCCCGCGAGGACTATGACTGGGCCGTGTCCAAGCTGATCCAGTACGGCCTTGAGCGACGTGCCGGCGAAGTGCTGTTTTCGCCGAGCCATCACGACCTGAATGCACGGGACCTGGCGGACTGGATCGTCGCTGACAACCTGCCGGTACGCCTGCAATTGCAGCTGCACAAATACCTTTGGAATGATGAGCCGGGGCGCTGACATGACTGAGCAAGCACAGAACCAAACCTTGACCGAAAAGCGTGCAGTGATCCTGCTCTCCGGTGGCCTGGACTCGGCCACCGTGGTGGCCATGGCCCGCGCCGAAGGCTACCGCTGCTACACCATGAGTTTCGATTACGGCCAGCGCCATCGTGCCGAGTTGCACGCTGCCGAGCGCGTGGCGCGGGATCTGGGCGTGGTGGAGCACAAGGTGATTGGCCTGAACCTCAACGGTATTGGCGGCTCGGCACTGACTGACAGTTCCATTGATGTGCCGGAAACTCCCGGTGAAGGTATTCCGGTGACTTATGTGCCGGCACGTAACACTGTATTCCTGTCCCTGGCCCTGGGCTGGGCGGAAGTCCTGGAGGCGCGGGATATCTTCATTGGCGTCAACGCCGTGGATTACTCCGGCTACCCGGATTGCCGTCCCGAGTTCGTCGAAGCGTTCGAGCGCATGGCCAATCTGGCGACCAAGGCCGGTGTCGAAGGGCAGGGCTTCCGTATCCAGGCGCCTCTGCAGAACCTCAGCAAGGCCGAGATCATCAAGGCCGGGGTGCGCCTGGGAGTGGATTACGGGCTGACGGTTTCCTGCTACCAGGCGGACGACAGGGGGCATGCGTGCGGTAAATGTGACAGCTGCCGTCTGCGTGCGGAGGGCTTCAATGCAGCCGGTATCAGCGATCCAACACCTTATTTTTGATTTTTTTCACATAGGGTGTTGAATTCCCGTTAGAAATCAGTATTATACGCGCCACCACACAGCGGGTCGTTAGCTCAGTTGGTAGAGCAGTTGGCTTTTAACCAATTGGTCGTAGGTTCGAATCCCACACGACCCACCATATTTGGCGGTTTAGAAAATCCGGAAGGCCCACGCAAGTGAGGATTTCCGGGTTTTTTTTTGCCTTGCAAAAATGTCCCTGCCGCGCTGCGATGGTTCAACTCACCAGCTCCCCCCACGACTCAAAGCCCCGTGTTTCTATAAAGACTGGCCTTTTGCCGGTAGCCCCACTCCTCCCTAAAAACCTTGATAAATTCAGGGGCTTTATCTGAATTCCCACTTTTTTTCAGTGGTTATCGCTTTAAATTCGAAATAAGTGCGGGTCTCGTTGACAGTGCAAATGCCTCCCGCGTAAATCTTGCCGCCATTGCCGACAGGGGTTGCGTCCCTGGCAAGGAGAACACGTACCAGGGTCGGTAACTTCGCAACCAGCAGGGCTTTGCCCTGCCTGCACGAATCTGCCCCTGAGTATGTGTGTGAGTCACAAGCCCGGCTTACTCAAGGTGACAGGATGTTCACAGAAGCGGTTGCAATATCCGTTAAGCGCAGCGCCCCCTCCAGCCCTTCCGTTGTTCGTGGCAAGGGATGCTTTCTTTACGATGAGCAGGGCAAATCCTTTCTCGACATGTCCGGTGGCAGCGGCGCCGCCAACCTGGGTTATCAGCGCGATGACCTGGTCGAGGCCCTCAAGCGTCAATCCGAACTGCTGATTCATACCGGCTGGAATATCGACAACCCGCAGCGCCATGAAGTGGTGGCCAAGCTGGAGGGCCTGGTGCCCTACGCGCAAGCTTCGGTGTTTGCCGCGGTCACCGGTGCCGAGGCGATCGAGGTAGCGCTGAAAATCGCCCGCGCCGCTACCGGACGCCCGGGTGTGATGTATTTCCATAATTCCTTCCATGGCAAGACCCAGGGCGCCTTGTCGGTGACCTCCAACCGCGGTTTTCGCAAGCACCTGGCCGGTAGCGACAGCCTGCAACTGACCGCCCTGGCCCTGGATTATGACGCCGACCAGGATCCGGCCCGAGCCGCCTTGTGGCGCGAGCAACTGGCCGAGGATCTGCGCCAGGCGCAGCAGGCCAATCGCTTGCCGGCGGCGCTGATCATCGAACCGATCCAGGCGGCGGAAGGCATGTACCCGGTGCCCCTGGCGTTGCTCGAAGCGATTGTCGAACTGGGCAAGACCTTCGGCGTGATCACCATCTTCGATGAGATCTACACCGGTTTCGGTCGCACCGGGACCCCATTTTTCAGCAACCCGCAGCTACTGCCGGACTTGCTGGTCCTGGGCAAGGCCCTGGGCAACGGCCTGCCGATTTCTGCAGTGGTGGGCCGCCCGGAGTTGGTGGACTGCCTGGGGTATGCCGAGCATTCCTCCACCTTCACCCTGATGCCCCTGGCCTGCGCCGTGGCCTCCAAGGTGCTGGACATCTATCACCAGGAACAACCCTGGGAGTGGGCGGCGAGCAACGGCGCCTATCTGCGCCAGGCCCTCGAGGAACAGGGGGCGCAGGATGCGCGTTTGGTCAATGTGCGCGGTCGCGGCCTGATGCTCGCCTTCGATTTCGAGGGCCAGGGTCAGGGCGGTGATGTACTGGCCCTGCGCAACCGCCTGCTGGAGCACGGCGTGATCGTGCGCACCGGCGGACGCAATCCGGCGACGGTCAAGCTGACCCCGCCACTGAGCATCTCCCGGCAGGAAATCCAGGCATTCATGCAGACGCTGCAGGGCGTTTGCCGCTCCCTCTAATAACAACAAGGCAGGGATATCATGTTGCAGGCTTTTGCTCGCATGGCGGGTACCGATGTTGCAGGAATCATTGATGTCCAGGGCAGCCTTGGTTTTGCCGAGCTAGACCGGTTGCGCGAGGCCGTCAGTGCCGAATTGGAAGGGTTGCAGCAGCCGGTGGTGGCGTTGTATGCCAGCCATGGCCGGGCCATGTATGCGGCGCTGATCGCGGCCCTGTCCAGCGCCCGGCGCGTGGTGTTCATTGACCCGGCGAGCAACCTGGACGAACTGGCGCCGGTGCTTGAGCGCCTGGGCGTGAACCTGGTCCTCAATGGCACGACGCGGCCCGGCGCGCAACTGAGCGCCTCCTTGCCGGTGCTCGACCTGCAGCAGCTGCAGCCCCGGCCCGTAGCCCCTGGCCGTGCATACCCGCTGCGCTGCCAGGAGTACGTGATCTTCACCAGCGGCTCCACCGGTGAGCCCAAGGCCATAGTGCAGCGCATCGAGGCCCTGGGTCGGCACATCGACAACTACATCGGCTATGTCGGTATCGGCCCTGGGCAGCGTGTCCTGCAACTGGCTTCCGCTGGTTGGGATGCCGGCCTGATGGACATCTTTGCCAGCCTGAAGACCGGCTCCACCCTGTGCAGCCTCAATCCCCGGGAACATGACTTCGCCGCCGTCGAGGCGATGATCGCCGAGCACGACATCGACGTGCTGCACATGACCGTGCCCTACCTGCGAGCCTTCTACAGCGACGCCAGCGCCACTTACGCCCGGCCCAAGCGGTTGGTGATCGGTGGCGAGATCATCCACCCCTCGGACATCCAGCGTTTCAACCAGGCCTTTGCGCCAGGTTCGCAATTGTTCAACGCCTACGGACCGACCGAGTGCACCACCGCGCTCTACGCCAGGATCGATCAGGGGCAGCCCCTGCAGGACCCGACCTGGGCCCTGGATCGTCCGGTGGAGGGTGTAACCCTGGAGATTGCCCAGGAGCCGGGGCAGCCCTATGGCGAGGGCGTGGGTGAATTGCTGCTCTATTCCTCCCTGATTGCCCGGCGCCTGGACCCGGCCAGCGGGTTGATCGTCGAGCTGACCCAGCCCAGCCCCACGGACCCGCAGCGCTCGTGCTACGCCACCGGCGATCTGGCGTGCCGCCTGCCTGATGGCGCCATTCGCCTGCTGGGGCGCAAGGACTCCATCGTCAAGGTCAACGGGCAGAAGGTCAGCCTGGTTCAGGTGGAGTCGGAGCTCAAGGCCCTGGCCCAGGTGCAGGAAGCCTGTGTGATCGCCCATCAGGCGGGGGATAACGTGGCCCTGGTGGCCTTTGTCATTGCCCGCGACGCCAGCCTCGACGAAGACCTGCTGCGTCAGGCCGCCAGGGCCGCGCTACCGGCGCACAGGGTGCCGGCGCGGTTCATGCTGGTGGAGCGTTTCGCCCTGAACCGCAATAACAAGATCGACCGGCAGGCGCTCGCGCAACTGGCCGCCAGTGCCATGGCACCAACGTCAACAGAGGCCGCATCGGAGCCTTTGTGGCAGGCCATCGGCCAGGTGCTCGGCGGGCAGAGTGCGGACCCGGCCAGGAGTTTTATCGACAATGGCGGTGATTCGCTGCGGGCCTTGCAGGTGGTCGCCACGCTGAAGAGAAAAGGTCTGGTGCTGGACCTGGAAGAGCTGCTGTCGGATCAGGCGCTGGGGCAGTTGCAGCTTCAACCGGCGAAGGCCAAGGCCCGTCCCGGGGTTTCCCGAGCACAGGCCATCGGCTTGCCCAATCGACGTTTTCTGCTCAGCCGCGGGATCAGCGACCTGGACCACTGGAACCAGGCCCTGGTGCTGGATATCGCCGCGGGCGAGGAGCCAGGGCGGGTCAGCCAGGCGTTGCGGGCGATATTCAGCCATCACTTCATCGAGCACGGCGTGCAGGACCTCGGCTTGCTGCCCGCCACGACGGACCTGCAACAGGCCGTGGCCCAGACCTGCGCGACCATCTCCCTGAGTCAGGGGCAGCACTTGTGTTTCAGTCAGCAACAGGACGCCGATGGCCACCACCTGATCATTGCCGGGCATCAGTTCCAGGTCGATCGGTACTCCTGGATGCTATTGGTTTCCGAGCTGGACGAATGCTTGGTACGGGGCCTGGAGTGCATGCAGCGCTGGGCTCGGCCAACGGCTTTCGAGGAGTGGCAGCAGACCTACCAGCGTGAGCATGCCGCTGCTACCCATGAGGCGTTCTGGGAGGCGCTGCCGTGGAGCCGCTGCGGGCCGTTGACGGCGCAGCAGCCCGAGTTTCCCCGGCGCGAGGCCTTTGGGCGGGTAGAACTGTCTTTGGGCCCGGTCCGCGACCTGCCGCAGTGGGCCCAGGGCGTTGCCGAGACCAGCCAGCTGTTGCTGGCGGCGATCCTTCGCGTCATGAGCCAGGGCGACGACAACCCGTTCCAGAAAGTCCATGTGCTGGATCACGGCCGGGCCCTGGACAAGAGTGGCGCCGAGCTCAACAGCGTGTTCGGTTGGCTGACGGTGATCTACCCCCTGGTGTTGCAGATCACCAGCCTGGACCTGCAGGCGATTGCTGGCGTAATCAAGGCCAGCCAACAGGCCAGCCAGGGGATCGCCCACAGTTTCGGCAACCGCTATTTCGCCACGCCCGAGGCCGAGCGGCTCAAGGGGCTGTTCGATTGTGGCTACAGCTACAACTTCCTCGGCGCCGTGGAGAACGAACCCGGGGCCCGGGTCGGCGTGCATCCCTTGAGCCTGCAGTTGATGCAGGGCAGCCCCAGCCATCACCTGGAGTTCACCGGCTACCTGGCTGCGGGCGAGCTGTTGCTGAAAATCGATTACGACCCGCAGGTCTTCGGCGCCGAGCGCCTGGAGTCGTTGTTGAGCGGGATCGTCACTGCCTTGAACGAGAGAAACCTCCATGAACGCCATGCTCGATAACAACAAGAAACCTCGTTCACTGGTTGCCGTGCTGATGTTTCTCGGTTGCCTGCTGATCTGGTCCACCAACTGGATCGCCATCTCACTGCAGGTGGAGCGCAGCGACGTCGGCTCGTCGCTGATGCTGCGCTTCCTGATCGCCTATGGCGTGCTGTGGTTGTGGCAACGGCTGTTCGCCGGCCCCCGGCAACCGGTGGCACGCAAGGCCTACCTGCTGATGGCCACGGTGGGGGCGGTGTACTTCTATGCCGGCATTGGCCTGGCCTACCTGGCCACTGCCTACCTGGGCGCTGCGCAGATGGCCTGCCTCAGCGCCTTCGTGATTTTCTTCATCATCGGTCTCAAACGGGTGTTCCTGCATGTGCCGGTTGCCTTGCACAACCTGCTCGGCGCAGTGGTGTGCATTGCCGGGCTGGGGGTGTTCATGCTTGGCGATCCGGGACGGCCGCTGTCGCTGGCTGGGGTGGCTCTGGGGCTGACGTCCTTTCTGGCGGTGGCCATCGCCTCGGTGCTTTCCGAACATATCCAGAAGACCTTCCAGCTCGGCACCTTGCACATCAACAAGGTCGCGTCCGGCTGGGCCTGCGCCCTGTACGCCATCAGCCTGCTGCTCAGCGGCCACAGGCTGCAGCTGCCCGCAACCCTGGTCGACCTCGGCATCCTGCTGTACCTGGGGGTGGTGTGCTCGGCATTGGTGTTCGTGCTGTTCATCGACCTGATCAAGCGCATGGGCGCCGAGAACGCCGGCTACGTCGGCGTGCTGTACCCGATCGGTGCCAGCTACCTGTCGGCGTGGCTGGGGGAGACGCCCCTGAGCCTGCACCTGATGCTCGGCAGTGCCCTGGTGATGTTGGGCAGCCTGATCAACTTCAAGTTTCGCTACCACCCCGCCCCCAAGAAAGTGGAGTTCAGCTGAATGAGCAATGTACGGATACGCCAGGCAACCACGGACGATCTGATCGGTATTTTCGAGGCCCACCGCAACTCGGTAGAGCGCCTGTGCACCTCTGAATACAGCGATCAGCAGATCCGCATGTGGCTCGATGGGCGCTCGCCGGAAACCTACCGCGAAGCCGTGGAAAAGGGCTTGTTGTGGCTGGCCGAGGGCGAGCAGATCGAAGGTTTCGTCGAGCTCGACGGCAACGAGATCAGCAAGTTGTTCATGCGTGGCGACGGTGCCAGGCGCGGTATCGGCAGCCGCCTGCTGGAGGTGGCACTCGCTCGACTGCGGGCCAGCGGTGCCCGCTCCGCTTACCTGGAGGCGACTCTGACGGCCGAAGGCTTCTATGCCCATCACGGCTTCCAGAAGATCGGCGAAGGTACTTTCAGCCGGGGCAACAGCCCGGTCTCCATCGAAATCATCAAGATGGAACGCCCGCTTTGAGCTGACCGTCAGCGGCCCCTTCAGCACTGCAGGTTCTGCCCGCCCCTGATTCGCAGGGGCGCGGCCGGCTGCACCCGGAAAACGGCACACGAGGCTTGTCCAAGATGACAGGGATGTTATTGAAACTAACGGTGCTCGATCAGAATCTGTGTGCCGGTTGCGGCGCTTGTGCCCTGGTGTGTCCAGAGCAGGTGATCAGCTTCGACCCGGATCGGGTGGTGCCCTTGCTGGAGGGCATCGGCGACAGTTGTGGAACTTGCACCGAGTGCCTGGCGGTGTGTCCGGGGTTGCAGCCGGATACCGATCGCGCCGAGCTGGAGTTGTTCGGTCGTACCCGCCGCGCTGATGAGCGCTGGCTGGGAATCAGTCGCCACGCCATCGGCGCGCGCTCCACCGATCCGCAGATTGTCCGGCGCTCGGCCAGCGGCGGCACCGCCACCACCTTGTTGCTGACTGCTCGGGACCACTTCGGCGTGGACCTGACCCTGACCATGGGCCGTCACCCCGAGCAGGGCTGGCGCAGTGCCCCGCAGCTGGGCAGCGCCGCACAGGCGATCATCAACAATGCCCAGTCCACCTACCAGTTGGCGCCTTACCTGAATGCCCTGCGTGAAGTTTACGAACAGCAGCCCAAGGCACGCATCGCCCTGGTGGGGCTGGCTTGCCACGTGCAGGCGATCCGCAAGTTGCAGCGTCGGGACACGGCCATCGGCCACTGGGCCCGCAGCCAGATCGTTTGCGTGATCGAGACCGCCTGTTCCTCCAACACCTTGCCGGCCGGCACCCGCAGCATCATCAGCGAAGTGCTGGGGCAGGACCCGCAACAGGTCCGCGGCATCAAGTACCGCGAAGGCGATTACCCCGGGCGCCTGCAAGTCACCCTGCTGGACAGCCAGACCTTCGGCATCGATTTCTGGGAAATCCTCGGCAAGCTCAAGGACAACAAGACCTTTCGCTGCCTCAGTTGCGGTGACTGGATGAGCGGGCTGGCCGACGTCAGCGTCTGTGACGGCGACCCGAACATTTTTGAAGCCAGCCTCAACGGCTCCCAGGAGCAGAAACACGGCCGTGCGCTGATCCGTACCGAAAGGGGCCAGGCCCTGGTGGACAGTGCGATCGCCCACGGCCGGCTGGAAAGCTGGGGCGTCGACCTGAGTGGCTTCAACCTCGGCCTTGAACGCAAGAAGAATCGCCGACGCTTCTACGAAACCCAGCCGCTGGTGCTGCCCGCCGGCCCCGGCGTGGGCGACTCCTTCGACGACGAAGCGCTGGTGGACGACGCCGAACTGATCAACCCCGCCAAGTACAGGAGTACCCCATGATCGATTATCCGGACCGGCCCATCGATTTCACCCTGGACCGTGAACAGCAGGTCTGGGCCAACATCGACGACTACTTGCCGTCGGACAAGTCCATCAGCCACCGGATGATCCTGTTCGCTGCACTGGCTCGGCACCCGGTGCGCCTGCGGGACCTGAACCGGGGCAAGGCGGTGACCCTGTTGCTCGATGCCCTGCAGCAACTGGGCCTTGAGGTCACGCCGGGGCAAGCGCCACAGAGCCTGGAGATCAGCGGTGAGTTCGCCCAGGCAACCCATGATCGGCGGGTCGACCTGGGGCCCTCCAGCGCTGCGGCGCGGCTATTGATCGGGATGCTGGTGGGGCTCAATGTGCCGTGCATCGTCGACGGCGACGAGACCCTGCGCAATCGTCCCTTCGACTGGATCGTCGAGCCCTTGAACCAGATGGGTGCCCACCTGGAGTACCTGGGCCGGCCGGGAGCGCTGCCAATCCGCATTCATCAGGCGTCGTTCCAGGGCGGTGCGGCGCAGATCCGGATTGGCAGCGCCCAGGCCATCAGCACCTTGCTGTTTGCCGGGGTCGCGGCACGCAAGCCGATGTCGATCCGTTACCCGGTGGTGGCCCGGGATCACACCCAGCGCATCATCAACAGTTTTGGCGACTGGCTGCAGGACGAGCAACTGCAGATCCACTATCAGCCCCGTGACTGTGCAATCCCCACCGAGATCAGCGTGCCCCGCGACCCATCGGCCATTGCCTATCCCGCGGCGTTGTTCCTGCTGTGCAACCGCCACCAGGAGCAGCAGTGCCTGAGCTTCGACAACCTGTGCCTGAACCCGACGCGCCTGGGCTTCTTCAACTGGCTGCTGGCCTGCGGCTTCAACCTGACGCTGGAAGTGGACAGCATTCGCCATGGCGAGCCGGTGGGGCGTCTGCTGCTGCGCGGCGGTGGCCGACCCAGGGCCCACGACTTGCGCGACAAGCATCAGTTCCACGCGATGATCGACGAGGTGCCGCTGGCCCTGGCCATCAGTTGCGTGCTGCCGGGAAGTGCGACCTTCAGTGACCTTTACGAACTGACCTTCAAGGAGTCGGATCGGATCGCCGCCACCCGCAGCATGCTCAACGCCCTGGGCCTGGACTATCGGGTCGAGGGCTACGACGTGCAGGTGTCGGGCGGGCAGACACCGCGAGTGCAGGGGGCGATCCCGACCTTCGGCGATCATCGCCTGTCGATGACTGCCCATGTGCTACTGCTGGCCCACGGGCTCAAGGCCACCATCCTCGAAGGGCATTGCTACCAGACTTCCTTTCCAGGGTTCGCCCAATGCCTGGATCGCCTGACCGGACGGGAGGCCTGATGCGCGCCGATTGCTACACACTCACCGCCTGTGGCGCCAATGGCGTGATCGCCCTTGAGGCGCCGCTCGCCGCACTGGCGGCCACCGAAGTGCGGGTGGCGGTGGACTATTCCATGGTCAGTCCGGGGACCGAGCGCCACTACCTGCAGCAGGTTCGCGAGACGGGCGAGCAGTTGCCACTGGGCTATTGCGCGGTCGGGCTGGTTCACGCAGTGGGGGCCAAGGTTGCAGGCTTGCAACCGGGGGACCGGGTGGTGGCCATGGGCTGGAAGATCGCCACCCATTCCAACTGGATCCAGGTGCCGCAGCGCCTGGTGTGCAAGGTGCCGCCGTCACTGACTCAGGACCAGGCGATTCTCGCCACCCTGGGCGCCACGGCCGTGCATGCGGTGGACCGTGCGCAATTGCAGGCGGGGGAACAGATCCTGGTGGTGGGCATGGGCCTGGTGGGCAAGATGCTCGGCCTGGTGGCGGCCTGTCATGACGCGCGGATCTGGGTGGCCGACCTGAACCCGGCCGCCATCGATCCGGGCCTGCCGGTGCGGGTGCTCGACCTGCTGGCCGAGCCTGGGGTGATGGCCGGGCGCTTCACCCGGATCTTCCTGTGCATCGACGGCGATATCAGCGCCCTGTTCCCGCGCTTGCTGGCGCTGCTCGATCCGCAGGGCAACGGGCAAACCCGTTCGCGGCTGGTGAATGTCGGGCGAGTCAGCCTGACCCTGGAGCTCTCGCCGCAAATGGGCAACATCGACATCGTCAACGTTTCCCGCTGCGGTAACGGTTATCGCGACGACGCCTACCATCATGGCCTCAAGAATGTGCAGTGTCCGGCGGGGGAGGCCAGTGTGGAGCGCAACATCGCGCGCTGCCTCGACTACCTGGTGGCCGGCAAGGCCTGGTTGGAGCACTTGCAACGTGTCGAGATGAATCTGGACAAGGCGTTGCAGACCTACAACTCAGAGGCGTTCTTCGCCCCTGGAATCAACCTGATCAAGCACAGGGACGATTAACGGCATGGGCCATCTATCTATTGCTTCGCGCCTGGATGAAGTCTTCGCTCGCCACGCCACGGACACCGCACTGAGCTGCAACGGCGCACGGCTCAGCTACCGAGAGCTGGAGCAGCGCTCGGCCGCTGTGGCGGCGCGGCTGCTGGGCCTCGGCCTGTCGCCGGGCAGCACCCTGGGCCTGGAAGTGGAGCGTTCGATCGAGCAACTGGTGCTGCTGGTGGGCATGGTCCGGGCAGGCCTGTCGTACTGCTATCTGGACCGCAGCAATCCGCCCCAGTGGAACCAGTCGGTCTGTGAGCGCAGCGGCGTGCATTGGCGCATCACTCAGGAGGCTGCCGGTGGCCCCGGGTATCTGGCATTGGGGCCATTGCTGGCGCCGCCGGACGAGCGGCCGTGCTGGCCACAGCTAACCGGTGCCGAGCCGGTGTACGTGAACTTTTCCAGCGGCACTACCGGCGCACCGAAGATCATTCCCTGCACCCATCGCGGGGTGTTGGGCTTTTGCGACCGCCCGCGACACTTTCCGTTGCAGCCGGGTTTTCGCATGCTCTATGCCTCGAACCTGACCTTCGATGCCTCGCAGTTCGAGATCTGGACTGCGCTGCTCAATGGCGGCGAGCTGCATATTCATGTCCCCGGTCCGCTGACCCTCGGGCACCTGCGGCGTTACATCCATGACGCCGGGGTCGACAGCCTGTGGCTGACCTCGACCCTGTTCAACACCTTCATCGACATCGATCGCGACTGGCTGCGGGGTGTCCAGCGGCTGATGGTCGGCGGTGAGGTGCTGTCCGCGGGGCATATCCAGCAGGCCTATGCCGCCGCCGACGGGCTGACGCTGTACAACGGTTATGGCCCCACGGAAAACACCATGGGCACCTGTGTCTATGCCATTCCCCGGGACTTTGACAGCACCCAGGAGATTCCCATCGGCCATGGCGTGGACGATGCTGTCTTGCTGCTGGTGCGGGCCGACGGGCAGGAATGCGATGTGGATGAGCCCGGTGAATTGCTGATTGCCGGAGATGGGCTGTCCCCCGGTTATCTTGGGGACGCCGCGCTGACCCGGGAGCGCTTCATCGAACGGCCGTGGCAGGGCCAGACGCTGCGTTGCTACCGCAGCGGTGATCTGGTTTCCCGCGATGGCCAGGGGCTGTATCACTTTCACGGCCGCAGCGATGACCAGATCAAGTTGCGTGGCCAGCGCCTGTCGTTGACTGAGGTGGCTGCGGCCTTCAAGCGTTATCCGGGAATGCTCGACTGTGCGGTGCTGCTGGATGATCTGGGGAGCGAGGCGCAGTTGCTGCTGGTGTACCTGCAAGCCCCCGGTGTCGAGCCTGGGGCGCTGGCCGAGTATGGTCGGCAACGCCTGCCGCCGTTCATGCTGCCGCAGCGCTTTGTCGGGCTTGAACGCTTTCCCCTGCGGGCGTCCGGCAAGCTGGATATCGCTGAACTGAAGCAGCGCCTGTGCGGCGAGCATCGGCCCCGGGACGTGGACGATTCGGCAGCGGGGCGTTTTCTCGCGTGCTTTGGCGTGTTGGCTCATGACCGTCAGCGCAGTTTCTTCGACAACGGAGGCAACTCACTGGGGGCAATCAAGCTGGTGGATACGGTGAACCGGCACCTGGGCCGGGAGGGCCTGGGCCTGGAGCAGTTCTACCGCATGAGCAGCCTGCAGCAGTTGCTGGACTGGCTGCAGGCGCAGCCCATTTTGGCGTCGTTGCTGGAAAGGGGCACCGAGCAGTACTACGTCACGCCACTGCAGCAGGAGTCGCTGTCCGAAGCCCATGCAGGGTTTTCGATCAACAGCCACCTGGGGCGTTTTGCCGTGCTCCGCGCCACCTCCGCCAGCCAGGCCCGGGAGGTGTTGCGCAACGTTCCCGAGCCGTTGCAGGCGGCTGGCGACAGTCGCTGGATCGGCCTGAACAAGAGCCAGCTGTCGATGGTGTATGCCGAGCTGTTGCACAAGGACCTGCGGGCCAACAACGTGCTCTATCTGTTCCGGCCCGAGCAGTTGCCGGCCGCCGGGCTGGACCTGGCGACGCTGGCCCAGGGGCTGAAGCAGCGTTATCCGCTAGCGGGCTGTCGAGTGGCCCGGGTCGAGGGCGAGTACTGTTTCGACCTGGCTCCCGAGCCGCCGGCGCGCCTGTGGCTAGACGCCGTGGCGGAGTTCCCCAGCCAGGAGGCCTGCGTGGAACACTTCCTCCAGCGGCCGCTGTCGTTGTTCGAACAGGACCTGTGCAGCCTGTTCAAGGTGCGCATCGACGGCGTCCTGCACCTGGGGCTGTGGCTGCATCACATTCTCGGCAACCACGTTGGACAACTGAGCCTGCTGCGCAGCGTTGAGCAGTTGGCGCAGGACCCGCAGTTGACAGCGGAGGGGGCGGATTTTTCCTTTATCGGCAACAACCTGATGCAGGTCGAGGACTATGAACGCCTGGCGGATGGCGGCACCGAGGCCTGGGAGCAGGAGGCCGAGGAGTATGCGCCGCTGGCCGATGTCGCGGCGCCGGCGGCCACCGCCCAGCCGGTACAGATGCGGGCGCGGTTGGCCATGGCCCCGTTGAAGCTGGCCTCGCCGCAACGTCTGTTCCACCTGTTGCAGGCGTTTCGCCAGGGCTGTGCCGGGGGATTGGGGATCGAAGCGCCTATCGTCAATCTGCTGTTCGCCTGGGCCGAGCAGGCGGTGATCAGCGGTTTCTCCACTTACACCGTGCCGGTGCCGCTGACACCGGAGCGATTTGCCCAGGGTTGCGAGCCGCAAGCCACCATGGACTACCTGAATGCCAAGCTGGCCCGAGCGGCGCTCGGCTATGAGGAGATACTCGCCGCGCTGGGCTTGTATGGCTTTGCCCCGGCGTTCCTGTGCAACTTCGTCGAGCTGCCGGCCAGTGATGCACAGTGGCTGCACACCCGGATCGCCAACCCGGTCACGGAGTGGCCCAAGACCCTGCTTGACCTGACAGTGGTCAAGTCGGCCCAGGGCTGCGAGGTGCTGCTCAACAGCTATTTGCCAGAGCCGCAGGCCCGGGCCTTCCTTGAGTCTTTTGTTGCGGCAGGGGAACGGCGATGAAGCTGATCTGCTTTCCCGACTTTGTCGGCCATCCGATCTGTTTCTCCGCCCTGGGGCGGGCGCTCAAGGGGCGGGTGTCGCTGGTGCAGGTCAACTACAGCGACTACTGGCCCTATTCCAGTGTCGGCGCCCTGGCCCGAAACATTGCCCAGGAGCACGACCTGAATACAGTGGACGCGGTGCTGGGTTACTCATTCGGCGCCTATGTGGCCGCTTGTTGCGTGGCACAGCGGGGCCCGGCGAGTGCGCCGCAGCCGGTATTGCTGGTGGACCCGCCACGGCTGGCGGAGCTACGGGGACTGGCCCCGGCCGCCATTGCCCAGCGCCTGGAAGCCGACCCGCAGTACGCCTATATCGACGACTTGGTGGATGCACAGTTGGTCAGCCGTGACTGCGTTCACGGCAATATCCTGCTGCTCTCTGAGTGGCAGGCTGTGTCGCTGAAGGGGCGCTCGGTGGATGTGCTGCTGTCTGCTGACCGCAGCGCCGAGGCGCTGGCCCAGGGCTTGGGCCTCGATCCGGCCCAGGACAATCGCTACTGGCGGGATGAGCGGAGTCACCATGCTTCAGTGATCAACAGCCCTGATGTGGCGACCTGGCTTCTGGATCGCAGCGCCCTGCCGCGAATCGCTTGGTGAGCGGTTGTGGGTTGTTCGAGGCGAGTGAAGTTCCCGTCGGGTCGTTCCTTGTACCTCCTGCTGGTGCATGCCGGACCGGGGCAGGGTAGTGTTCGGCCCGACCGACGGTCCAGGCGCGTCTTGAACGCGCCCGGGGCAGATACGGAGCCGGCGGGGCGGGGCGTGGCTGTTGGGCAGAATAGGCTTTTGAATACCCTGGATATTCTGTAGCCTTGCGCGGCTCCAATGCTGTCCGTACCTGATGAACTCACTCTCCCGGCGGGGCCCTAAGCGGTCCGGAGCCGGTGGTATACTCGACTTTCGCGCCCAAGCGCCTGCAGGTCTTGCGAACATGACGCAAATTTCTGAACGCCTTCTGGTTCAAGCCCACCTCGACGCCAAGCAGCCCAAACCCTTGAGCGCTGAGCAAGAGGCCCATCTGCGTACCGCCATCGCTGCCGAGCTCAAGGCTCAGGATGCGGTGCTGGTTGCACATTTCTATTGTGATCCGGTGATTCAGGCCCTGGCCGAAGAAACCGGTGGCTGTGTTTCCGACTCCCTGGAAATGGCGCGCTTCGGCAATGCCCATCCGGCCAAGACCGTCGTGGTTGCCGGTGTCCGCTTCATGGGGGAAACGGCGAAGATTCTCAATCCTGAAAAACGCGTGCTGATGCCGACGCTGGAAGCCACTTGCTCTCTCGATCTGGGTTGCCCGGTGGATGAGTTCTCGGCTTTTTGCGATCAGCATCCCGAGCGTACCGTGGTGGTGTATGCCAACACCTCGGCTGCGGTCAAAGCCCGCGCCGATTGGGTGGTCACCTCCAGCTGCGCCCTGGAGATCGTCGAAAGCCTGATGGATAACGGCGAGAAGATCATCTGGGGTCCGGACAAGCACCTGGGGACTTACATCCAGCGCCAGACCGGTGCCGACATGCTGCTCTGGGACGGTGCATGCATCGTTCATGAAGAGTTCAAGTCCAAGCAACTGGAAGACATGAAGGCGCTGTACCCAGAGGCGGCGATCCTGGTGCACCCGGAGTCCCCCAGTTCGGTGATCGATCTGGCTGACGCGGTTGGCTCCACCAGCCAGTTGATCGCGGCCGCGCAGCGCTTGCCGAACAAGACCTTCATCGTCGCTACCGACCGCGGCATCTTCTACAAGATGCAGCAGCTGTGCCCGGACAAGGTGTTCATCGAGGCGCCTACTGCCGGTAACGGCGCGGCATGCCGCAGTTGCGCCCATTGCCCGTGGATGGCCATGAATACCCTTGAGCGCACCTTGCAGTGCCTGCAGCAGGGCAGCAACGAGATCCATGTGGACCCGGCGCTGATCCCTAATGCGGTTCGGCCGCTCAAGCGCATGCTGGACTTCACCCAGGCGGCGCGGATGAAACTGGCGGGTAACGCCTGATCGGTTTTCTCCCGTGGTCATGAAAACGCCCCGATCTGTCGGGGCGTTTTGGTGAGTGGCGGGCTATTTCTTCTTGGGGATACGCACCAGCTGGGTATTGGAATAGATGTCGTGCCAGCTGCGTTTCTGCTTGTCCACCAGCACCCAGAAGAAGCCCAGGCCGGCGCACAGCCAGGACGCGATCGATACCATGAAGCGCAGCAATGCCTGCCACAGGCTGATGCGGCTGCCATCGGCGTTCTGTACGCGGATGCCCCAGACCTGCATGCCCAGGGTCTGCCCTGAATGGGTCCAAAATTTGGCGAAGAAGCCGAACAGCACAAACAGCAGGACGGTGGAGTACAGCGGGTCGCCATCCAGAGCGCCGGATTCGGTCAAGGCACGCATCCGCGCTTCGCCGATGATCTGCATCTGGATAAATTTGTAGATGCCGCCGGTGACGATCAGCAGGGCGACGCACAGTAGAAAATCATAGAACATCGCTGCCAGGCGACGTCCCAGGCCGACAGTAGGGAAATCGCCTTGGGGGCTTAGCAGATGCTTCGACATGACAGGCTCTCGACTGAAAAAAGAAGCCATTTTACGGAATTGCGCGCACAAAAAAGCCCCTGATGTCAGCATCAGGGGCTTTTTCGTTACAGACGATTAAGCTTCTGCTTGTACTTCGTCAGCCTGCATGCCTTTCTGGCCTTGCACAGCGATGAAGGTCACTTTTTGGCCTTCTTTCAGGCTCTTGAAGCCGTTGCCCTGAATGGCGCGGAAGTGTACGAACAGATCCGGACCGCTTTCTGGAGTGATAAAACCAAAACCTTTCTCGTCGTTAAACCACTTGACGGTACCGCTCTGACGTTGGGACATTTCTTATTTCCTTTGACGCTAAAAAATTAATGACAGTCTCTTCCTCATGAAAGAGTACTGGGCTGGGTTGCAGGAAAGTAAGAGACGTCGAACGGGTTGTAGCAAACTTGTTAGCTACTGCCCAGGTCACGATTCCAAGCGACCCATGCAAACACAGTGGGGAAACTCTACGCCAACTATGGGAGAAAAAACAAGCCCCGCGAAGCCCCGGTTTTACTCAGCTTTCCGAGGTTTGGCGGAACTAGCGTGCAGGGCTTATTCGATAGAGTTGTTCAATTGTTTTCGGGCGTTATAAGTAGCGTTCAGTATCGAAAATATGCACTGTTTTATGGCGGTTGCGTTACAGATTAGTGCACTTCTAACGCAACCGCGTTACTTATAGAAACAGTCCTTTAGCCACGGTAGTAGCGTTGTGGCACGAATGGCATTTTGCTTACAAGCATTGGCACCTTTTTCCCACGAACTATTGCAGCAACCGGCGTATCAAGTGCGCTGTGCTTCACATCGAGGTAACCCATGGCCAATGGACCGCCCAAGGTGGGGCCGAAGCCGCCGCTGCAGACGCTACCGATGATGTTGCCTTCGGCGTCGACGATTTCCGCGCCTTCTCGTACCGGTGTCCGTTCCTGGGGCAGCAGGCCGACGCGTTTGCGACTGACGCCATCTTGCTGTTGGGCAAAGATCGCCTGGGCGCCTGGGAAACCCCCAGCCCTGGCACCATCGGCACGGCGGACCTTGGAGATAGCCCACAGCAGGCTGGCCTGGATCGGCGTGGTGTCGCTGTTCATATCGTGGCCATACAGGCACAGGCCGGCTTCCAGGCGCAGGGAGTCACGGGCGCCCAGCCCAATGGCCGCCACTTCTGGCTCGGCCAACAGCGCCCGGGCAAGTTTTTCCGCCTGATCAGCCGGTACCGAGATTTCGAAGCCGTCCTCTCCGGTGTAACCCGAACGGCTGACAAAACAGTCGGCGCCCAGCACCTGCACCGGCTTGAACTGCATGAAGGTCATCTGCGCCACTTCCGGCGCCAGGCGTGCCAGTACGGTGACTGCTGCCGGTCCTTGCAGTGCCAGCAGGGCGCGTTCTTCGAACAGGGGTTGGATGTCGCATTGATCGCCGATGTGCTGGCGCAGATGGGCCAGGTCCTGCTCCTTGCACGCGGCGTTGACCACCAGGAACAGTTGCCCGTCGCCCAGGTTGGCGACCATCAGGTCGTCGAGGATGCCGCCCTGTTCGTTGGTGAACATGGCGTAGCGCTGCATGCCCACCGGCAAGTCGATGATGTCTACCGGCACCAGGGTTTCCAGGGCCTGGGCGGCATTGGCGCCGCTCAAGCGGATCTGCCCCATGTGGGACACATCGAACAGACCGGCGTGCTCACGGGTGTGCTGATGCTCTTTCATCACCCCAAGCGGGTACTGCACCGGCATGTCGTAGCCGGCGAACGGCACCATGCGGGCGCCGAGTTCCAGGTGCAGGCTGTGCAATGGGGTTTTCAACAGTGTTTCGGTGGACATGGGCAACTCCTGAAAAATGTGCGGATGCGTCGCTTGGGCATCAGCACTCGATAATGTTCACGGCCAGACCGCCACGGGCGGTTTCCTTGTATTTGCTTTTCATGTCGGCGCCGGTCTGGCGCATGGTGCGAATGACCTTGTCCAGGGAGACGAAATGCTGCCCGTCGCCGCGCAGAGCCATGCGCACCGCGTTGATGGCTTTGACCGAACCCATGGCGTTGCGCTCGATGCAGGGCACTTGCACCAGGCCGCCAATCGGGTCGCAGGTCAAACCCAGATTGTGTTCCATGCCGATTTCCGCGGCGTTCTCCACCTGCTGCACGCTGCCTCCGAGGACTTCGCACAAGGCCCCGGCCGCCATTGAGCAGGCCACGCCCACTTCGCCCTGGCAGCCGACTTCGGCGCCGGAGATCGAGGCGTTTTCCTTGTACAGAATGCCGATGGCCGCAGCCGTGAGGAGAAAGCGCACCACCCCGTCTTCGTTGGCCCCGGGGATGAAGCGCATGTAGTAATGCAGCACCGCCGGAATGATTCCGGCCGCGCCATTGGTAGGGGCGGTGACCACTCGCCCGCCGTTGGCGTTTTCTTCATTCACCGCCAGGGCGTAGAGGTTGACCCAGTCCAGTACTGACAGGGCATCGCGCAGTGCCGCTTCCGGGTGTTTGCACAGTTGGCGATGCAAGGCGGCGGCGCGGCGCTTGACCTTGAGTCCGCCGGGCAGAATCCCTTCATTGCGACAACCGGCGTCCACGCAGTCCTGCATCACCTGCCAGATTTTCAGCAGCCCGGCACGGGTTTCCGCTTCCGGGCGCCAGGCGCTTTCGTTGGTCAGCATCACCTGGCTGATGGACAAGCCGTAAGTGCTGCAGTGCTGCAGCAGTTCCTTGGCGTTCCTGAAAGGAAAGGTCAAACGGGTGGTGTCTTCGACGATACGGTCGGCGCCGGCGGCGTCTTCATCGACCACGAAACCGCCGCCAACGGAATAGTACTCACGGCTGCGGATCTGCAGACCGGCGCTATCGAAGGCACGGAAAATCATGCCATTGGGGTGATAGGCCAGGGGTTTGCGGATCATTGCCAGGTGTTCTTTCTCGTTGAACGCAATGCTGTGTTCGCCGAGCAGATCGATACGTCCGCTGCTGCGTATTTGCTGCAGGCGTGCGGAGATGTTTTCGGTGTTCACGGTGTCCGGGTGTTCACCTTCCAGGCCCAGCAGCACCGCCTTGTCGCTGCCATGGCCTTTACCGGTGGCGCCCAGCGAGCCGTACAGCTCGACTTTGACGCAGGTGGTGCTGGCCAGCAGCTGATCGCGCCGCAGGCCTTCGACAAAACGCGCGGCGGCGCGCATCGGGCCGACGGTGTGGGAGCTGGAGGGGCCGATGCCAATCTTGAACAGGTCGAACACGCTCAGGGACATGTTGGTTCTCCGGTTTCTTATTGTATTGATCGGCAAGCAGGCACTTGCAGGAGCGGGCTTGCCCGCGATTCAGGCGCCGCTGCTCTGCCCGATTGATGCGTTATCGCTCATCGCCGGCGAGCCGGCTCCTACAGGTATACGCGGTATCTGCAGGGGCACGGCTCTCCTGTGATGGACGGCTTAGGCGTCCTGGTAGCTTTCGATCGACGGGCAGGCGCACACCAGGTTGCGGTCGCCAAACACGTTGTCGACCCGACCAACCGGCGGCCAGTACTTGCCTTCGATCAGCGATGCCACTGGGTACACGGCCTGCTCGCGGCTGTACGGATGGGACCATTCGCCCACCAGTTCTGCTGCTGTGTGCGGAGCGTTCTTCAGCGGGTTGTCGTCCTTGTCCAGAGTGCCGTTTTCCACGGCGCGGATTTCCTCGCGGATGCGGATCATGGCGTCGCAGAAGCGGTCCAGTTCTTCCTTGGATTCGCTTTCGGTCGGTTCGATCATCAGGGTACCGGCCACCGGGAACGACATGGTCGGCGCGTGGAAGCCAAAATCGATCAGGCGCTTGGCCACGTCATCGACGCTGATGCCGCTGCTGTCTTTCAAAGGACGCAGGTCGAGGATGCATTCGTGGGCCACCAGGCCGTTGCTGCCGGTGTAGAGCACGGGGTAGTGCTCTTCCAGGCGCCGGGAAATGTAGTTGGCATTGAGGATCGCCAGCTGCGATGCGCGCTTGAGGCCGGCGCCGCCCATCATGCGGATGTACATCCAGGTGATCGGCAGGATGCTGGCGCTGCCGAACGGTGCTGCACACACCGCGCCTGTCTTGTTTTCCAGCGCCGCGTGGCCCGGCAGGAAAGGCGCCAGGTGCGATTTGACGCCGATCGGGCCAACGCCCGGGCCGCCACCGCCGTGGGGAATGCAGAAGGTCTTGTGCAGGTTCAGGTGGGACACATCGCCACCGAATTTGCCCGGCGCGCAGAGGCCGACCATGGCGTTCATGTTGGCGCCGTCGATGTACACCTGGCCGCCGTTGTCATGAATGATGCCGCAGATTTCGCGGATGCCTTCTTCGAACACACCGTGGGTCGACGGGTAAGTGATCATCAGCGCGGCGAGGTGTTCGCGGTGCTCGATGGCCTTGGCCCGCAGGTCTTCAATATCGACGTTGCCGCGGGCGTCGCAGGCGGTGACCACCACGCGCATGCCGGCCATGTTGGCGGTGGCCGGGTTGGTGCCGTGGGCCGAGGAAGGAATCAGGCAGATGTCGCGACGGTCATCGCCACGACTCTGGTGATAGGCGCGGATGGCCAGGAGACCGGCGTACTCACCCTGGGAGCCGGCGTTGGGCTGCAGGGAGACGGCGTCGTAGCCGGTGGCGGCGCAGAGCATGGCTTCCAGCTCGGTGGTCAGTTGCTGGTAGCCAGCACTCTGCTCGGCCGGAGCGAAGGGGTGCAGAGCACCGAACTCGGCCCAGGTGATCGGGATCATCTCGCTGGCGGCGTTGAGCTTCATGGTGCAGGAACCCAGCGGGATCATGGTGCGATCCAGGGCCAGGTCCTTGTCCGCCAATTTGCGCAGGTAGCGCATCAGCTCGGTTTCCGAGTGATAGCGGTTGAACACCGGGTGGCTGAGGATTGCCGACTGACGGACCAGGGCCGCGGGGATGCTGCTGGTGACTGCAGCCGCCAGGGCAGCGAAGTCCGGTGCGGTCTTGCCTTCGCCCAGCAGGTTCCACAGGCCTTCAACGTCGGCCTGGGTGGTGGTTTCGTCCAGGGACAGGCCCAGGCGCTCGGCGTCGATCACCCGCAGGTTGATGCCTCGGGCATGAGCCTTGTCGTGCAGCGCGGCGGTGTCGGCACCGGTGCGCAGGCTCAGGGTGTCGAAGAAGTTGTCCTGCTCCACGGCCAGCCCCAGATCCTTCAGGCCCTTGGCCAGGATCGCGGTCAGTTGGTGGATGCGCTGGGCAATCTGGATCAGGCCTTTGGGGCCGTGGTACACGGCGTACATGCTGGCGATGTTGGCCAGCAGTACCTGGGCGGTGCAGATGTTGCTGGTGGCCTTTTCACGGCGGATATGCTGCTCGCGGGTCTGCATGGCCAGGCGCAGGGCCGGCTTGCCGAAACGGTCTACCGAGACACCGACCAGACGGCCCGGCATGTCGCGCTTGAACGCATCGCGAGTGGAGAAGTAAGCCGCGTGCGGGCCACCGAAGCCCAGCGGTACACCAAAGCGCTGGGCGCTGCCGATGGCCACGTCGGCACCGAATTCGCCCGGCGGGGTCAGCAGGGTCAGGGCCAGCAGGTCGGCGGCCACGGCCACCAGGGCGTTGGCGTTGTGGAAGCGCTCGGCTAGTTCGCGGTAGTCGAACAGGTCGCCGTTGCTCGCCGGATATTGCAGCAGAGCACCGAAGAACGGGCTGACATCGGTCAGTTTGCGCTCATCGCCAACCACCACGTTGATCCCCAGGGGCTCGGCACGAGTGCGCAGTACGTCCAGGGTTTGCGGGTGGCAATGCACGGAAGCGAAGAAGGCGTGGCTGCCCTTGTTCTTGCTCAGGCGCTTGCAGAAGGTCATGGCTTCGGCGGCGGCAGTGCCTTCGTCCAGCAGCGAGGCGTTGGCGATGGGCAGGCCGGTCAGGTCGCTGATCAGGGTCTGGAAGTTCAGCAGGGCTTCCAGGCGACCTTGGGAGATTTCTGGCTGGTAGGGGGTGTAGGCGGTGTACCAGGCCGGGTTTTCCAGCAGGTTGCGCAGGATTGGCGAGGGTGTGTGACAGCTGTAGTAGCCCTGGCCGATGTAGGTCTTGAACAGCTGGTTCTTGGCAGCGATGGCCTTGATCGAGGCCAGGGCCTGGGCTTCGCTCTGGCCCTGACCCAGGTCCAGCACGCTGGTGCCCTTGATGCTGTCGGGAATCACGCTGGCGCTCAGGGCTTCCAGGGAGTCGAAGCCCAGGCTGTTGAGCATGGCTTGCTCATCGCTCTGGCGCGGGCCGATGTGGCGCGCGATGAATTCGTTGGCGGTAGTCAGGTTGACGGTCATGACGGGCTCCTCAGGCTTCGGCGCTGGCTTTGATCAGGCGGTCGTAGGCGTCCTGATCCAGCAGTTGGCCGACAGCGGCGGCATCGGCGGGAATGAAGCGGAAGAACCAGCCTTCACCCAGCGGATCTTCGTTGACCAGTTCCGGGCTGTCTTCCAGGGCCGGGTTGGTGGCGACCACTTCACCGTCCAGTGGCATGTACACGCCGCTGGCGGCCTTTACCGATTCCACGGTGGCGGCTTCGGCGCCCTTGTCGTAGCTCTGCAGCTCCGGCAGTTGCACAAACACCACATCACCCAGAGCGTTCTGGGCGAAAGCCGTGATGCCGACGGTGACACTGCCATCCGCTTCGCTACGCAGCCATTCGTGATCTTCAGTAAAACGCAACTCGCTCATGGAAACTCCTCAAGGGCCAGACTCGTCTGGTGGACGCGATTGAATGCTCGTGCAGGGCCGAGCCGAATGACAATGTCCATAGCAAGAACACGGCCAATAAATATTTAGTCCTTTAAAAACAATGGCTTGAGTGATTTTCTCTTTGGCCTGAAATTTTCGCGTGTAGCGAAATCGCTACACCTGATGCTGTAGAAAAAAGGCTTTGAGGATCAAAGCCTTGCACGGCAGCGATTACAAGGCTGTGTAGCGAAATCGTTCCGCTGTAGCGCTTTCAGTACAGTTGCAGGTCGCTTTCAGACCTGTATCGGCGACTGGCTCTGACAGGGAGGGGCTGGTGTGGGGGCGGGTTTGTCAGCGAAGGCACCCTGATGAACTACACAGGGCTTGAGGGCCTCTTCGCCGGCGAGCCGGCTCCTACGGGTGAGGGGGCAGGTCAGGCCTTGTTGGGAATGCCGTACTTGCGCAGGCGATGGGCGATGGCGGTGTGGGAGGTCTGCAGGCGGTTGGCCAGTTGCCGGGTCGAGGGGTAGTGCACGTAGAGGTTTTCCAGCAGCTCTTTCTCGAAGCTTTCCACGGCCTGTTCCAGGCTTTCGATTTCGGTGTCGTTCTGCCGTGCCACCGAGGTGCCGGCGATGTCCAGGTCGCCGATATCCACCAGGTTGCTTTCGCAGATGGCCGCCGCGCGAAAGATCACGTTCTGCAACTGCCGCACGTTGCCCGGCCAGCGGTTGCCCAGCAGGGCGGGGTAGGTGCCCGGGGTCAGGCGACACACCGGGCGCTGGATCTGCGCGCAGGCCTGCTGCATGAAGTAGCGGGCCAGCAGCAGGATGTCCTGGCCACGTTCGCGCAGCGGCGGCACTTCGACATTCAATACGTTGAGGCGGTAGAACAGGTCTTCGCGGAAGCTGCCTTCGCCGACCATCTTTTCCAGGTCACGATGGGTGGCGCTGAGGATGCGCACATTGACCTTGATCTCGCGATCGCCACCGACCCGGCGAAAACTGCCGTCGTTGAGAAAACGCAGCAGCTTGGCTTGCAGGTAAGGCGACATCTCGCCGATCTCATCGAGAAACACCGTGCCCTGGTTGGCCAGCTCCATCAGCCCCGGCTTGCCGCCGCGCCGGGCCCCGGTGAAGGCCCCGGGGGCGTAGCCGAACAGTTCGCTCTCGGCGAGGTTTTCCGGTAGTGCTGCGCAGTTCAAGGCCAGGAAGGGCGCACTGTGCCGAGCGCTGATGGCGTGGCAGGCGCGGGCCACCAGCTCCTTGCCGGTGCCGGTTTCCCCTTGGATCAACAGCGGTGCATCCAGGGCCGCGACCCGTTGGGCCCGGGCCTTGAGCGTGCGGATCGCCGGGGATTCGCCGAGCAGGGCATCGAAGCCTTCGGCGTGATCATGGTGCAGGGCCGAGAGACGCTCGCCGATGCGGTTGGGTTGATACAGGGTCAGCAGCGCGCCGGCATCGGTAATGGGCGTGGCATCCAGCAGCAGCGTCTGTCCGTTGACCATGATTTCCCGCAGCGGCAGGCGAAAGCCGTTTTCCAGCAGGGCCTCCAGCAGTGCGGCATCGGCAAACAGTTCGGCGACGCTTTCTCCCGCCGGTTCACGACCATACAGGGCGATCAGCGCCGGGTTGGCCAGCAATACCTTGCCGGCGCTGTCCAGGGCCAGTACCGGATCGGTCATGGCCGCCAGCAAGGCGTCCAACTGCAAGTGGCGACGCTGGCCGGGCAGGATATCGACCACCGTTACCGCCTGCACGCCCTGTACGTTGAACAGCGCATCACGCAGCTCTTCCAGTACCTGGGGGCTCAGGGTCGGGGCATCGATATAGACGTTGGGCGGCACCATCTCCACCGCATCCAGGTTGAGATTGCGTCCGCCCAGCAGGGCCAGGACTTCCTGGGTAATGCCGACGCGGTCGATGAAACTGACGTGGATACGCATGGGATGACAGAAGATTCTGGGACACTGAAGTGCGCCAGTATGCCTTGGGCGAGGGCCTTAGTCGAAATCGATGGGGGCGTTGTAGGAGCCGGCGTGCCGGCAAGCCGGCTCCTACAGAAGGGGGGTCATGCCAGGTGTTCGGGGTTGATCGGGTCGCCGGGCTTGACGTTCAGTTGTTTGCGTACGTCTTCGAACATCTCGTCGTAGTACTTGTGCATGGAGGCAATGCTGGCGCTCTTGGGCAAGCCGTACTGTTGGGCGATGCGGGTGGCGTGACGGGCGAAGTCAAAGGCCAGGTCCTTGGCCAGGAAGAACTGCTCTTTCAAGGATTTGTCTTCAATGGTGCCGTGCAGGGTGAACAGCATGCCATGACCCTCCTTGGGGTCCTGGGCCAGTTCATAGTCGATGCACAGGTTGTAGCTGAAGTCGTCCTTGCTCAGCGCATGGCGCTCTATATGCAGGTGACCGGGCTCAAACATGGCCATAGGCGTCTCTCCTCCAGGGCTTTGAATGAGGGCAGGCAGCGGGCCTGCCCCGTGTTCTCACAGCAAGCGTCTTACAGGTAGCTGATGCCGGTTTTCGCTGTGCTGATGCGGGTGCCGGCCTTGCCCTGGACGATCGCTTCGATGTCCGAGAGTGAACCGATCACCGCGACTTTGCCAGTGTGCCGGGCAAATTCGCAGGCAGCCTGGACCTTGGGCCCCATGGAGCCGGCGGCAAAGCCCAGCTTGTCCATTTCATCCGGGTGGGCCTGGGCGATGGCCTTCTGGGTCGGCTTGCCGAAGTCGATGAATGCCGCGTTGACGTCGGTGGCGATCACTAGCAGATCGGCTTCGAGTTGCTCGGCCAGCAGCGCCGAACACAGGTCCTTGTCGATCACCGCCTCGATACCCTTGAGCTTGCCGTCCTCGCCGTACATGGTCGGAATGCCGCCACCGCCGGCGCAGATCACGATGCTGCTCTTTTCCAGCAGCCACTTGATCGGGCGGATCTCGAAGATGCGCTTGGGTTTCGGGCTGGCCACCACCCGGCGGTACTTGTCGCCGTCCGGGGCGATGGCCCAGCCTTTCTCCTTGGCCAGCTTCTCGGCTTCTTCCTGGCTGTAGACCGGGCCGATGGGCTTGGTCGGGTTCTTGAAGGCCGGGTCCTTGGCGTCCACTTCCACCTGGGTCAGCAAGGTGGCGAAGGGCACCTCGAAGTCCAGCAGGTTGCCCAGTTCCTGTTCGATGATGTAGCCGATCATGCCTTCGGTCTCGGCACCGAGCACGTCCAGCGGGTAGGGCGAAACCTGGGTATAGGCCGCCGCCTGCAGCGACAGCAGGCCCACCTGCGGACCATTGCCGTGAGCGATCACCAGCTGGTTGCCGGGATGGATCTTGGCGATCTGTTCGGTGGCGATGCGGATATTGGCGCGTTGGTTGTCCGCGGTCATGGGTTCACCACGGCGGAGCAGGGCGTTACCGCCCAGTGCAACGACGATACGCATAATGCAGTCCTTCTAGAGGCTCTGTAGGAGCCGGCTTGCCGGCGAACAGCGGTTCGCTGGCAAGCCGGCCCCGGCAGGGGGAGGCGGGTTAGAGGTCGGCCAGGGTCGAAACCAGGATCGCCTTGATGGTGTGCATGCGGTTTTCCGCTTGCTCGAAGGCGATGCAGGCCGGGGACTCAAATACGTCGTCGGTGACTTCGATGCCGTTGGCCAGGTGCGGATACTGCTCGGCGATCTGCTTGCCCACCTTGGTGTCGCTGTTGTGGAAGGCCGGCAGGCAGTGCATGAACTTGGTCCGAGGGTTGCCGGTGGCTTTCATCAACTGGGCGTTGACCTGATACGGCAGCAGTTGTTCGATACGTTCGGCCCAGGCTTCCACTGGCTCGCCCATGGAGACCCAGACGTCGGTGTGGATGAAGTCCACGCCCTTGACCGCAGCCTTCGGGTCTTCGGTGAGGGTGATGCGGGCACCGCTTTCCTCGGCGTATTGCTTGCAGCGCTGCACCAGGTCGTCATGGGGCCACAGGGCCTTGGGCGCGCAGATGCGCACGTCCATGCCGAGCTTGGCGCCCACCAGCAGCAGCGAGTTGCCCATGTTGTTGCGGGCGTCGCCCAGGTAGGCGTAGCTGATCTCGTGGATCGGCTTGTCGGCGTGTTCACGCATGGTCAGCACGTCGGCGATCATCTGGGTTGGGTGGTATTCGTCGGTCAGGCCGTTGAACACCGGCACCCCGGCGAACTTCGCCAGTTCTTCGACGATTTCCTGCTTGAAGCCGCGGTACTCGATGGCGTCGTACATGCGCCCCAGCACCCGGGCGGTGTCCTTCATGCTTTCCTTGTGGCCGATCTGCGACGAGTTGGGGTCGATGTAGGTGACGTTGGCGCCCTGGTCATAGGCGGCCACTTCGAAGGCACAGCGGGTACGGGTGGAGGTCTTTTCGAAGATCAGGGCGATGTTGTTGCCCTTGAGGTGCTGCTGCTCGGTGCCGGTGTACTTGGCGCGCTTGAGGTCACGGGACAGGTCCAGCAGGTAGCGCAGTTCGCGTGGGGTGTGGTGTTCCAGGCTCAGCAGGTTACGGTTGTGGATGTTGAACGCCATGATTGTTTTCCTCGGATTCGGTAATCGGTCCGACCGGCGCCGGGTAGGCGCGGTCGGAGAGGGTGTCGTCTAAAGGCTTAGTAGTCGATCGGATCGCGGATGATCGGGCAGGTCATGCAGTGGCCACCGCCACGGCCGCGACCCAGTTCGCCGGCGCTGATGGTGATGACCTCGACCCCGGCCTTGCGCAGCAGGGTGTTGGTGTAGGTGTTGCGGTCGTAGCCGATGACCACGCCCGGCTCCACGGCCACCACGTTGTTGCCGTCGTCCCATTGCTCGCGCTCGGCGGCGAAGCTGTTGCCACCGGTTTCCACCACGCGCAGGGCCTTGAGGTTGAGGGCCTTGGCCACGGTGTCGAGGAAGCTGGTTTCCTCGCGGCGCACGTCGATGCCACCCGGCTTGCTTTCGTCAGGGCGCAGGCTGAAGGCGACGATCTGGCTCACCACTTCCGGGAAGACCGTGACCAGGTCGCGGTCGCAGAAGCTGAACACGGTATCCAGGTGCATGGCCGCGCGGGATTTGGGCAGGCCGGCAACGATCACGCGCTCCACGGCCTTGTGCTTGAACAGGCTCAGTGCCAGTTGGCCGATGGCCTGGCGCGATGAGCGTTCGCCCATGCCGATCAGGACCACGCCATTGCCGATCGGCATCACGTCGCCGCCTTCCAGGGTGGCATTGCCGTGTTCCTGGTCCGGGTCGCCGTACCAGATCTGGAAGTCGGCGTGGGTGAACTCGGGGTGGAATTTGTAGATGGCGGTGGTCAGCAGGGTTTCCTGACGTCGCGCCGGCCAGTACATCGGGTTCAGGGTCACGCCGCCATAAATCCAGCAAGTGGTGTCGCGGGTGAACTGAGTGTTGGGCAGCGGCGGCAGGATGAAGCTGGAGTGGCCGAGGAAGTCGCGGAACATCTCGATGGTCTTGCCGCCGAAGCTGCTGGGCAGGTCGTCGGCGGAGACGCCGCCGATGAGGAACTCGGCGACCTTGCGTGGTTCCAGGCTGCGCAGCCACGAGCCGACTTCGTTGACCAGGCCCAGGCCGACCTGATTGGCGGTGATCTTGCGCTCCAGAATCCAGTCCAGGGCTTCGGGGATGGCGACGATGTCGGTCAGCAGGTTGTGCATTTCCAGCACATCAATGTCCCGCTCGCGCATCTTGGTGACGAAGTCGAAATGGTCGCGTTTGGCCTGGGCCACCCACAGCACATCATCGAACAGCAGTTCGTCGCAGTTGTTCGGGGTCAGCCGCTGGTGGGCCAGGCCTGGGGAGCAAACCATGACTTTGCGCAGTTTACCGGCTTCGGAATGGACGCCGTACTTAACTTTTTCCGTGGTCATTACTGTGATCCTCCAGAGACAAAACAATCGGGGTGTTGCTTGAAAGGCGGTGTTACAGGGTCAGGAAGCCGTCGTAGAGCCCGTAGGCCGCCACCAGGGCGCCTATGACCACCGCGGCAAAAATCAGCTTCTCGACGTTGGTGAAAATCGGTTTGTGCAGTTCCATCTTGGCCTTGGCGAACAGCACCACGCCGGGGGCGTAGAGCAGGGCCGAGAGCAGCAGGTACTTGACCCCGCCGGCATACAGCAGCCACATCGCGTAGAGCAGGGCGATGCCGCCGATGATCAGGTCCTTCTTGCGCTCGGCCAGGGCCTGTTCGTAGCTTTCGCCGCGCACCGCCAGCAGCACTGCGTAGGCCGCGGACCACAGGTAGGGCACCAGGATCATCGAGGTGGCGAGGTAGATCAGCGATAGGTAGGTGCTGGCCGAGAACAGAGTGATGACCAGGAAGATCTGCACCATGGCATTGGTCAGCCACAGGGCGTTGGCCGGTACATGGTTGGCGTTCTCGCGGCGCAGGAACTCCGGCATGGTGTGGTCCTTGGCCGCGGCGAACATGATCTCCGCACACAGCAGCACCCAGGACAGCAGCGCTCCCAGCAGCGAGATGATCAGGCCGACGCTGATCAGCACCGCGCCCCAGTGGCCCACCACATGCTCCAGCACCGCAGCCATGGACGGGTTCTGCAGCTTGGCCAGTTCCGGCTGGGTCATGATCCCCAGGGACAGCACGTTCACCAGCACCAGGAACAGCAGCACGGTGATGAAGCCGATGACAGTGGCCTTGCCCACGTCCGAGCGTTTTTCCGCCCGGGACGAGAAGATGCTCGCGCCCTCGATGCCGATGAACACCCAGACGGTGACCAGCATCATGTTGCGCACCTGGTTCATCACGCTGCCCAGGTCCGGGTTCTTCACGCCCCAGATATCAGCGGTGAAGATGTCCAGCTTGAAGGCGAACAGGGCAATCAGCACGAACAGCAGCAGCGGCACTACTTTGGCCACCGTGGTCACCAGGTTGATGAAGGCCGCTTCCTTGATCCCGCGTAGCACCAGAAAATGCACGGCCCAGAGCAGCACCGAGGCGCCGATCACCGCGGCCGGGGTGTTGCCCTCGCCGAAGATCGGGAAGAAATAGCCCAGGGTGCTGAACAGCAGGACGAAATAGCCGACGTTGCCCAGCCAGGCACTGATCCAGTAGCCCCAGGCGGACGAGAAACCCATGTAGTCGCCGAATCCGGCCTTGGCGTAGGCATATACACCACCGTCCAGATCAGGTTTGCGATTGGCCAGGGTCTGGAAGACAAATGCCAGGGTCAACATGCCGACAGCGGTAATTGCCCAACCAATAAGAACTGCACCGACATCGGCGCTGGCTGCCATATTTTGCGGTAAGGAGAAGATCCCGCCGCCAATCATGGAACCCACTACCAAGGCGACTAAGGCGCCCAGTCTTAGTTTACCGGGGGATTCAGACATTGCGTGACTCCAATGCAGGAGAAGAGAGACTTCAGAGTAAATCTGCTGGCAATCCGAACAGCTGACTTAGATCAGTTCATCGCTACATTCCGTTGTGAATGAATGACTTAAGATTTATTACGGGAGGTAGAATGCTGCCCTGAAAGGGCCATTCCAGACGCTTTATGATCTCCTAATCAGTAGGAGTTCTCATTGCCGACGATGTTTGAAACTAGACCCTTTTGCAGAATGTGCAAATCTTTACCGGTGTTTAATAATCACTGGCTGATGATGGCACTTAGTACATATACAGAACAAAACACTCGGTTATTCAGTGTCTTCTGTAGGGTATCTAAAGCCAGTGCGGATAAAAGATGATTAATTGACTGTTACTGTTAGACGCACGTTTGTATACGTTATTTAATAAACTTCAGGTTTATCGCCAGATCGACTCACTGAGGCAGAGGTAGGGATGACACAACCGGCGCAGAAGCTTCAACTCGGTGCACTGATCGCTCTGGTCGTGGGTTCCATGATTGGCGGTGGGATCTTTTCCCTGCCGCAGAACATGGCCGCCCGGGCCGATGCCGGTGCGGTGCTGATCGGCTGGGGAATTACCGCTGTGGGCATGCTGACCCTGGCGTTCGTTTTCCAGACCCTGGCCAACCGCAAGCCTGAGCTGGATTCCGGAGTCTATGCCTATGCCAAGGCCGGATTCGGCGACTACATGGGCTTCTCGTCCGCCTGGGGTTACTGGATCAGTGCCTGGCTGGGCAACGTCGGCTACTTCGTCCTGCTGTTCAGCACCCTGGGCTATTTCTTTCCGGTGTTCGGCCAGGGCAATACCCCGGTGGCCATCGGTTGTGCGTCATTGCTGCTGTGGGCCGTGCACTTTCTGGTGCTGCGTGGGATCAAGGAGGCGGCGTTCATCAACCAATTGACCACGGTGGCGAAGATTGTGCCGCTGGTGATGTTCATCGTCATTGCGGCCGTGGCGTTCAAGGCCGACATCTTCACCCGCGATATCTGGGGCCGCAGCAATCCGAATTTTGGCGGGGTGATGGACCAGGTGCGCAACATGATGCTGGTCACGGTATTCGTGTTCATCGGCATCGAGGGCGCCAGCGTCTACTCGGCCCGGGCGCAGAAACGCGCGGACGTCGGGCGGGCCACGGTGATCGGCTTCCTGGGGGTGCTGGCGCTGCTGGTGCTGGTGAATGTGCTGTCCCTGGGGATCATGAGCCAGCCGGAGCTGGCCAAGCTGCAGAACCCTTCCCTGGCAGCAGTGCTGGAACATATCGTCGGCCCCTGGGGCGCCTTGCTGATCAGCATTGGCCTGGCGATTTCCCTGCTGGGGGCGCTGTTGTCCTGGGCCCTGCTGTGCGCGGAGATTCTCTACGCGACCGCCCGGGACCGGACCATGCCGGCGTTCCTGAAGAAGGAGAACGCCAACCATGTGCCGGTCAATGCCCTGTGGCTGACCAACGTGATGATCCAGATCTTCCTGTTGATCACCCTGTTTTCCGCCGGCACCTATACCAGCCTGATCTATCTGGCATCGTCGATGATCCTGGTGCCCTACCTGTGGTCGGCGGCCTACGCGGTGTTGCTCAGCGGCCGTGGGGAGACCTACGAGCAAGCCTCCCGGGAGCGGATGAAGGACCTGTTCATCGCCGTCGTGGCCCTGAGCTACGCCATCTGGCTGTTGTACGCCGGCGGCTTGAAGTACCTGCTGCTGTCGGCGCTGCTCTATGCCCCCGGCGTGGTGCTGTTCGCCAAGGCCAAGCGTGAGCAGGGCCAACCGCTGTTCACCACGCTGGAAAAGCTGATCTTCAGTGCTGTGATCATCGGCGCTTCGCTGGCGGCTTATGGCCTGTACAGCGGTCTGCTGGCGCTGTGATTGAGGGCTCACCACCATCGGGGGCGATGGGCGCCCAGGGTGCCGGCGGGGCAATCCCACTGCACGGGAGCTCCTGCGATATGCAACGGCACCCGCAGGCGCCGGGCCGGTCCCCAAGGGGTCTGTTCCTGAACCAGCCCCTGATCGTCAGCGTCTTCCGAGCGTAGCGGCGTTGCGTTTTCCGCTGACGGGCAATGCTCAACCAGAAGCTTGGCGGTGCGCGCCAGGGACAGGCGCGCCGAGCGGCCCTGGCCGCCGCTCAAGGACAGGTTCAGGGCCCGCAGAGCGCTGGCGGCCATCAGGTAGCCGGTGGAGTGATCCAGGGCCTGGACCGGCAGCGGCAGCGGTTGGTCCGCAGCTTTCCAGTCCATTCCGGCTGCGGCGATGCCGGCGCTCATCTGTACCAGGCTGTCGAAGCCCCGGCGGTTGCGCCAGGGGCCGCTCCAGCCATAGGCGTTGAGGCTGACCTCGATCAGCCTCGGGGCGATGCGCTGGCGTGCCTCGGCGTGGTAACCCAGGTGTTCCAGGGCATCGGCGCGATAGCCGTGCAGCAGCAGGTCGGCGTCGGCCAGCAGGCCCTCGAATACCGCGCGCTGTTCAAGGTCGTGCAGGTCCAGGCGTGCGCAGCGCTTGCCCAGGGTCACCTCCGGCTCCAGGGCCGGTTCGTTCCAGCCCGGCGGGTCGATGCGCAGTACCTCGGCGCCCAGCCCCGCCAGCAGGCGGCTGGCCACGGGGCCGGCCAGGACCCGGGTCAGGTCCAGCACCTTCAGTCCGGCCAGGGGCCGGGCGCTGGAACCGCTCCAGGTGCTCGGCCGCGAGCCGCGGTGCGGCAGCCAGTGCACCAGGGGTTCGGCGTTGACCGCCTGACCCTGCGGGTGCGCCTGCCACTGCGCCCAACTGCGCATCTGCGCGGCGCAACCGCCTTGATCGACGATGGCCTGTTCCAGCTCCAGCGCGTCCCAGGTGGCCACTCGGGCGGCCATGGCGTCGCGCCCGGTCACCGCGCCCAGCACCCGTTCGGCGGCGGCGCGGTGGTGGGGCGCGTTGGTGTGCAGGCGAATCCAGCCGTCGCGGCTGGGGTAATCCCCAGCAATCGGGTCCCAGGGAGAGGGCAGGCTCCAGCCTTGCGGGCGGATTGAACCGGCGAACCAGAACGAGGCCAGGCGCCGGTCGACGCTGACCTCTGGCCGGCGTCCGGTCTGGCTGTACAGCAGTTCGGCCAGGGCTTGCCCGGCGGCGGCGATGCTGGCGCAGGCCAGGTCGGTCACGGCGAAGGCCGAGGGCAGGGCGCCCTGGCCGGTTTGTCGGACGCTTGCGGGCGCCAGGCCCAGCGCGGCCTGGAGGGTGGCCAGTAGTTCGGTCATGACGCACTCCCCGGTTCAGAGGAGGGCATTGCACCCTGAAACCGCCGCCCCTGTCGATCACCTTAGGTCATCGGCCGCGGGGGGCGGCCGGGGGGCGAGAACCTGCGCTTATACCCGGAATTGATCCATCAGCTTCATCTGCTGGGTCGCCAGGGCATTGAGCTGGCTGCTGACCTGGGCTGACTCGCTGGCTTGCTCGGTCAGGGTTTCGGTCACGCTGCGAATCGCCGAGACGTTGCGGTTGACCTCTTCGGCCACAGCGCTCTGCTCCTCGGCGGCGCTGGCGATCTGCAGGTTCATGTCGCTGATCACGGTGACCGCGTCGCTGATCTTGCCCAGGGCCTGGACCGCTTGCTGGATCTGTCCGGCGTTGTTCTGCGCCTGGCTCTGGCTGGCGTGCATGGTGCTGACCACATCGCGGGTGCCGCTCTGGATGCGTTCGATCACCACGCGGATTTCCTCCACCGAGTCCTGGGTGCGCTTGGCCAGGTTGCGCACTTCATCGGCGACCACCGCGAAGCCGCGACCGCTTTCTCCGGCACGGGCCGCCTCGATGGCGGCGTTGAGGGCCAGAAGGTTGGTCTGCTCGGCGATGCTGCGGATCACCTCCAGCACCGAGCCGATCTGCTCGCTGCTCACCGCCAGGGCTTCGACTTCACCCACCGCCTTGCTCACCTCGTCGGCCAGCAGGCTGATGTCCCGGGTGCTGCGTTCGATGATGCTCATGCCTTCCTTGGCCGACTGGTCGGCGCCACGGGCGGCCTGGGCGGCGTTGGACGCACTGCTGGCGACTTCGTGGGCGGTGGCGCTCATTTCGTTGGAGGCGGTGGCCACCTGGTCGATCTCGCGGAACTGCACTTGCATGCCTTCGCTGGTCTGGCGGGCGATTTCCGAAGACTGGTCGGCGGTGCCGCGGGCCTCGATGATGCTTTGCTTGATCTGGGCAATGGTCGGTTGCAGCTTGTCGAGGAAACGGTTGAACCAACTCACCAGCTCGCCCAGTTCGTCTTTCTTGCTGTAGTTCAGGCGCTGGGTCAGGTCGCCGTCGCCGCTGGCGATGGCCTGGAGCATCTGCGCCACGCTGTTGATCGGCCGGGTCACGCCGGAGGCGCTGAGCCACATCAACAGCAGGCCCAGCAGGCCGGCACCGACGGCGACCAGCAGGGTTTTCAGGGTGCCGCTGGTCTGGGCTTGATCCAGCAGGTTTTGCAGCTTGACCGAGTCCGCCAGCAGTACCTGTTGTGGCAGGTCGATGGTCACGCCCCAGGCCTTGGCATCGGCAATCGGGCTGAAGGGATAGACCGCGCGGATCAGGTCGCCTTGCTGGAAGATTTTCGATGGGCTGCCGCTGAGTGTTGCGAGGATGTCCTTGCCCTGGGCGCCAAAGGTTTCATTGATGTTCTTGCCGACCTGGCCGGCATCGGCGCCGACAGCGGCCAGCAGCCCACTACCGGCGAGGATCATCATGTGCCCGGCTCCGTCGAACAGGTCCCGCTGCGCCTCGACAGCGGCGGCTTGCAGGGAGTCCAGGGCGATGTCGACGCCAATCACGCCCAGCACCTTGCCGTCCACCAGCAGGGGCAGGGAGATGGTGGTCATCAGCACTTGTTTCTTGTCCTGGCCGATGGTGTCGGCATAGGGATCGAGCAAGCAGGTGCGTCGGGTGTCCCGGGGGCAGGTGTACCAGATGTTGTAGGGTGTGCCGCTGAGGTTGAGGGTGGTCTTGGTCATGTCCTCCTCAGCCATCACGGTATTGAGTTGCTGGCCACCTGCGCGACTCCAATAGCTGGCAAAACGTCCGCGCTCGTTGGAGGCCCGGGTGGCATCGTTGGCGAACTCGCTGTCCTTGCCGTCCAGGGCATTGGGCTCATAGGCGAGCCAGATGCCGAGCACCTTGGGGTTGCGCTCGAAGGCGGTTTTCAGGCTGCGGTTGAGTTCTTCGCGCAGCGCTGCAGCATCCAGGCCGCGCTGGTTGGCCAGGTCTCGCAAGTCCCGGACCTGATCCGCCAGGGCGGTGATCACCAGCTGGCTTTCGCCGAAGGTCTTCTGAATGTGTGCCGCTTGTTCGGCTGCCTTGGCCTGTAGCAGGTCCTCGACACCGGCCGTCAGCATCTGCGTGCTGGAGGTGTTGACCAGTTGGTTGTTCTGCTGGCTTTGATAGATGTTCATGCCGACGATCAGCGCCACCACGCCCAACAGGCACAGTCCGGACAACAGCACGATTTTCAGGCGGATGGAGAGAGAGTCGAGCATGAGGCGATCTCGCGAAAGGACGGATGGTAAGCACGGAATCGATTGATTGCGGTCGCCAAGTCCTTTCAGCGCCATGTTTGGAACATCGGCTTGGCCAGCTTTTGCGTGAGGTTTAGCCGACGAACGGTAGGTATGAGGCCTTCGCCGCGTAAGCCTGGCTTACCCGCAAAAAGGTCCGTGAAGCTCATGCCAATGCTGAGGGCGCTCTGCCCGGCAAGCGGGCTGTTACAGAGGCGGGGTGCAGGTTTGCGGCAGGGCTTCGGGGCGCGACCAGATCCACAGGTTGCCCAGGGTCATGCCGGCGATGGCGGCGTACATCGTCCAGTGATGATTGAGCAGGGTCAGCATCAGGCCGGCGCACAGCAGCATGCTGAGGGTGGCGCTGACTTTGGTCTTGCGGCTGACAATCCGGCCGTTGCGCCAGTTGCAGAGGATCGGGCCCAACAGCCGGTGGTTCTCCATCCAGGCACTCAGGCGTGGCGAACTCTTGGTAGCGGCCCAGGCGGCCAGGAGGATGAATTCGGTGGTCGGCAGGCCCGGTACGACGATGGCGATCAGGCCGATAGCCAGGCTGATATAGGCCAGCACGCCAAACAGCAGGCGGGATATTTTCGACGAGGAGGGGCGAGTGGGGGTCATGGCTTCGATGATGAGGTAACGCGTCGTGTGGCTCAATCCGGGGAAGATGCCGGCCGACAGAATACCGCTGTGGGCAGGGCAGAGGGGTCAGCCGCCACCGTGCCCACAACGTCGGGGTCAGGCCGGTTGCGCGGCGCTGGAGTAAGCCTGCTCCAGCAGTACGGTGAAGCGGTTGAAGGCATCCAGGGCACCTTTTTCCGCAGCGGCTTCTTCTTCGGCGGTGAACTCCAGGCCGTCGAGGATGCGGGTGAAGGTCTTCCAGCCTTCGGCACGGCCACCGGCCGGTTCGCCCAGGTGCCGGGCGCCGAAGGTTTCGCTCAGGCCCAGGCCCACGGCGCGCTTGATCAGGAACGCGGCGCCGAGCTTGGAACCCTCGGAAACGAAGATCCAGCCCAGGGCTTCGGCCTTGCTCGGGTTGCGCACAGCGCCGGCTACCGGTGCTGGCACTTCAGTGTCCAGGTCCGCCAGGTCGGCCTTGGCCGCTTCGGCGCGGCAGCGCTCGGCCAGGTCAGGCACGATGCGGTTCAGTTCGGCATCGTTGTACAGGTCCACCAGTTCCGACTGGAACAGGTATTGGGCGACCACGAAGCGGGCGAAGGCGCCCTGGGTTTCAAACGGTGCGTGGGCCTTGACCAGGGCGTCGAGCTTGGAATGGGGCTCGTGGGTGATCTGGTTCAGACGCTGGGAGCGCAGGTGATGACGCTGGGAGGAATCCTGGGAGGTCATGCAGATGTCCTTGAGAATGAGAGGCACTTAGTGACTAGACGAACAAGAAGACGCGACACAGTAAAAAATCCTCACTGCCCCGGATGAAAAAGGGCAGTGAGGCGGTCTGGGGTCAGATGTCCCACACCAGGTTGACCGAGAAGTTGCGGCCGGGCTGGGTCAGGCGGTCGAGGTTGGCGGGTGCGGTTTGTCCGGCCTCACCGACACTGTCGTAGCCGCGCACGTCGTCCCAGTTCCAGTATTTCTTGTCGGTCAGGTTGTACAGGCCGGCGTTCAGGGTCAGGTCATCGGTGACCTTGTAGAAGCCGCTGAGGTCGAGGATGCCGTAGCCCGGTGTCTTGAACTGACCGCTGGTGGCGCGGCCATCCGGGGCCTTGAAGGTGCTGTTGTCGACCCGGTCCTTGCGTTTGACCAGGGTCCAGCTCAGCAGCGCGCCATAGTTGTCCTGGTCGTAGCCGAGGCCAAACACGCCCTTGAGCGGGTTGACGCTGTTGATCGGCTCGCCGTTGTCATTGTTGCGACCGTAGGCGTAGGCCACCGAGCCGAGGCTGTACAGGCCCTGTGGTGCACCGAAGGCGTCGAGGTTGAGACGGCCCCTGGCTTCGGCGCCCTTGATGGTGGCGTGCTTGATGTTGTTACTCTGGATCACCGACTGCAGCGCGCCGGCGGTGATGGCGTCTTCGTTGATGAAGTCGCGGTACTGGTTGTAGAACACTGAGACATCGAAGGAGCCCGCGTCGAAATTGCCCCGCAGGCCGGTCTCATAACCTTTGCTGGTTTCCGGCTTGAGGTTGGAGTTGGGCTCGACGACATAGCCGGTGGCGAGGTTTTCAAAGCGGCCGTAGAGCGCCTTGGCCGACGGCGTGCGGAAGCCCTCGGAGTATTGGCCATAGGCGGTGTAGTGCTCGTCGAAGGCGTAGGTCAGGCCGAACTTGGGCGAAACCCGATGCCAGGTCTTCTTCTCACTGCTGACCGGATAGTTGCCGGTGGGGTTGGCGACATTGAGGAACTCCTGGGTCAGTTTCGGCTTGAGCTGGGTGTAGTCGTAGCGCAGGCCAGGGGTGAAGGTCCAGGCGTTCCAGCTGATCTGGTCCTGGGCGAACAGGCTGTAGGTGCTGACGGTGGGATCCGGGAAGTCGCTGGATTTTTTCACGCTGTCGCTGGCGCTCGGGCTTGGCGCGCCGATGGCGGTGCAACCTGCACCGACCTTCAGGCAGGTGGCGGTGCCATAGCGTGAGCCGGTGACTTTCTGTTGCTTGAGGGTGGTGCCGTAGGTCAGTTGATGCTCGGTTTCACCGAGGGTGAAAGCCTTGTCCAGTTGCGCGTCCAGTACCCACTGTTTTTCCTGGTACAGGGTTTGCCGCTCCCGCAGCACGTCACGGGCGTTGGGGGAGAACGCCGAGACCGGGTTGTAGCGCTCGGAAGTGCTCTGGTCGGTCTTGGCGATCTGGTAGTTCAGGCTCCACTTGATCTGGTCGGCGATCGGCGATTGCACGGCGAAGCTGTTTTCCAGGCCGAAGCGCTCACGGGTGATGGTGTCGTTGCCGACCCGCGAGCGATACCAGTTCTGACCGACGCCGTTGAGAAACAGGCCGCCTACTGCGCTTTTCTGGTTGGTGTCGCGGTCATCCTTGTACTTTTCGTAGGTCAGGCCCAGGCGAGCATCCGGAGCATAGTTCCAGCCGAGCTTGGCCAGGACGTTGGTGGTGCGGGCGTCTTCCGGGTTGGCGGCGGTGCGGTTCAGGCCGGTGCCGTTGTTGCTGCCATAGGACTCGGTTTCGTGGCCATCACGCCGGCTCAGGTGCAGCAGGGCGTCGAAGTCGCTGGCCCGGCCGGCGACGGTGGCGGATTTCAGCCAGCTTTCATCAGCCGAGCTATAGCCGGTTTTCAGGCGCGCACCGAAGTCCTGGCCGGGTTTGATGATGTCGTCGGCGTCCAGGGTGTAGTAGCTGACGGCGCCGCCGATGGCGCTGCTGCCGTAGAGCACCGAGGCCGGGCCACGGAGGATTTCCACGCGCTTGACGATTTCCGGGTCGACATAGTTGCGGTTGGTCTTGGCGTAGGGACCGCTGAAGAAGTGATCCGGCACTTCCACGCCATCGACTTGGGTGAGAATCCGGTCGCTGTCGATGCCGCGGATGTTGTAGCCACTGAGTCCTGCGCGCTGACCTGCACCACCGACGGAAACCCCAGGCTCGTAGCGCACCAGCTCCTTGATGGTGTTGACGTTCTGGCGGTCCAGTTCTTCCCGGGTCTGCACACTCACGGTGCTCGGCACCGAGTTGATGTCCTGCTCCTGGCGGGTAGCGCTAATGGTCACTTGCTGCAGGTTCACCACGTTGGCGCCGCTGCGCTTCTCCAGGACGATGCTGTTGTTGCCCAGTTTGCGGTAGCTCAGGCTGGTGCCGCCGAGCAGCCGATCCAGGGCCTTTTCCGGCGGCAGCGAGCCGCGTACGCCAGGGGAGGCAACGCCGGAACCCAGCTCGGCGGGCAGGCCCACTTGCCAGCCGGTGACCGCGGTAAAGGCATTGAGCGCCGAGACCAGCGGTTGCTCGGCAATGGCGAAGTTGTAGTTGCCCATGCGCTGGCTGGAAGGCGCCGGGGCATCGGCGGCCATGACAGGCGTGGCGTGAGCGCCGGCCAGCAGGATCGCTGCGGTGAGCAGCGACAGCGTGCAGTTCTGCAGTCGGGTACAGGGAACAGAGGATCGGCTGTTGAGGCGAGGGGACATCGAGAGCGCTCCGGGTCGCACGAATCTTATAGGTGCAGACGCGCATTAAAAATGCGAATCAGTTGCATTGGCTATAACGAGACGTATGACCCACGGCTATCGCGTAAAAATAATTATTCTCAGTTGAGAATCACCAGCGCCGGGAATTCCGAGAGTCGCGCCGAGGTGATATGGGCCAGGGATCGCAACACATCCAGGGGCTGGTCCAGGCGGTAGTTGCCGGTGACCGCAACACTTGCCAACTGTTCGTTGTTGTTGACGATCCAGCCCGGGTAATAACGCCGCAGTTCCGCCAGCACCTGATTGAGGGGGCAGTTCTCGAACACCAGGCGCCCTTCGACCCAGGCCAGGTCCTTGCCAGCATCGAGCTTGGCCGGGCGCTCAAACCCCTGAGGGCCGACGCGTACGCTTTCTCCGGCCCTCAAGCGAATGCGCTGGTCGGCGTGGGTCGCCCGCAGGTCGATATCGCCGCGTTGCACCTGGACCTGGGCGATGCCGTCCAGATAGCGCACGGCGAAGGCGGTGTCGCCCACGCTGGCCTTGACCGGACCGGCGTCCAGTTCCAGGGGCCGGCCGAGAGTGGCGGGGATCTCGAAGAAGGCTTCGCCCTGGTACAGCCGAGCCACGCGCTGGTGATCGTTGATCTGGCTGGAAAACGCCGAGTTGGTGTTGAGCAGGACTTTCGAGCCGTCTTCCAGTTGCAGGCGCTGGCGTTCACCCACCAGGGTCAGGTGGTCGGCCTGCAGGCGCAGGGGCAGGTTGCTGAAGCTGAACAGCCCAAGCACCAGCACTGCGGCGGTGGCCAGGGGCTTCCAGTGGGGGCGCAGGCGAGCCAGGCGTGAAACCTTCGGTGCAGGGGCGGCCAGGGCCTGGGCACAGAGCGCCACTTGCGGTCCGTTCCAGATGGCCTGGGCCTTTTCGAAGGCCTGGGCATTGAGCGGTGAAGCCGCCAGCCACTGATGAAACTGGCGCACCTGTTCCTCGTTCGGATGTTCCAGCTCGATCAGCCAATCCAGCGCCTGATCCATGGCAAGGGTGCTTGAGTGCGAGCCGGCAGGGGTGGGCGGCTCGGCGCTGTGAAAATCCGTCACGGGTGTTCCTCGGCGGCGTCTGTGCGCAGCTGTTTTTTCAAGAGAGAGCGAAAGCCGGCCAAGGTTAACAAAGGCCTGGGGCTGACGCAGTCATTGTGCTCAGCGGTTGAGACTCACTGGCCGTCGAGACGTTCGGCGACGCCGATGCAGATGGCCATGATCAATTTCAGTTCCTTTTGCACGGTGCTCAGCGACACCCCGAGTGCGTCGGCGATCTCCTGATAGCTGTGGCCATGCAGGCGGCTGAGGATGAAGATCTGCTGCTGGCGCGGGCTGAGCTGACCGAGGCTGAGGTTCAGGCGTTCGAGCAATTGCTCGGCGTGGGCTGCGTCCTCGGCGCTGCTGAGGGGAGCGGCGACGCTCTCCACCACCTCCGGTGGCACATCTTCCAGCAGGGTGCGGCCCTGGATGCGCCGGGCCCGCAGGTGGTCCAGCGCCAGGTTGCGTGCAGTCTGGAACACGAAGGGCTCAAGGTGGGTGATCGGCCGCTCGCTGAGGGCGCGGGTCACCCGCAGATAGGTTTCCTGCAGCAGGTCTTCGGCGGTGCTGTGGTTGTTGACCATCCGCTCCAGCGTTCGCAGCAGAGAAATTCGTTGAGTGAGGAAGACGTGGTTGAAGTGCGATTGACTCACAGCAAGGCCTGATCCATTTTTGCAGCAGATGATAATGATTGTCATCTGCGCCAATGGTCAAGCCTTGTGTGATTTATCCCCGAGCGGCCAGGTACGCCTGGTAGTCGGGAATCCGGTGTTCATGGGCCTGGCTCATCAGTGGGCTGCTGAGCAGATAGTCGGCGCTGCACTCGTTGCAGGCCACGGGAATGTTCCACACCGCCGCCACGCGCAGCAGGGCCTTGATATCCGGATCGTGGGGCTGGGGTTCGAAGGGGTCCCAGAAGAACACCAGCAGGTCGACCCGCTGTTCGGCAATCTGCGCGCCCAGTTGCTGATCGCCGCCCAGAGGGCCGCTGATCATGCTGTGCACCGGCAGTCCCAGGCGTTTGCTCAGCAGCAGCCCGGTGGTGCCGGTGGCCAGCAGTTCATGTTCGGCCAGGCGTGACTTCTGTCGTTCGGCCCAGTCCAGCAGAAAGACCTTGCAGTGGTCATGCGCGACCAGGGCGATGCGCTTGCGCGCCGCCATGGTCTTTTGGGTAAAACTGATACCGATCATCGACGAATATCCGTTTTATTCCGCGTTGCACAGGGCCAGGCAGTTATCCAGCATGCGGTTGGAAAAGCCCCACTCGTTGTCGTACCAGGCCAGCACCTTGAGCAAGCGACCGCCGCTGACCTTGGTGTGGTTGGCGTCGAAGATCGACGACAGCGGGTTGTGATTGAAGTCGCTGGAGACCAGCGGCAGGGTGTTGTAGCCGAGGATCTTCGAATGCTGGCTGGCACTCTTGAGCAGGGCGTTGACCTCTTCGGCGGTGGTGTCGCGCTTGAGGGTCACGGTCAGGTCCACCAGCGATACGTTGATCACCGGTACCCGCACTGCCATGCCGGTCAGCTTGCCCGCCAGCTCCGGCAGCACCAGGCCCACGGCTTCAGCGGCGCCGGTCTTGCTCGGGATCATGTTCTGGGTAGCCGAGCGGGCGCGGTAGGGGTCGCTGTGGTAGACGTCGGTGAGGTTCTGGTCGTTGGTGTAGGCGTGGATGGTGGTCATCAGGCCGTTGTCGATGCCCAGCTCGCGGTGCAGCACCTGGGCCACCGGGGCCAGGCAGTTGGTGGTGCACGAAGCGTTGGAAATGACCTGGTGCGACTGGCGCAGGATGTCGTGGTTGACCCCGTAGACCACGGTGGCGTCGGCGCCTTTGGCCGGGGCCGAGATGATCACTTTGCGGGCGCCGGCAGTAAGATGGGCAGCGGCCTTGGCGCGGTCGGTGAACAGGCCGGTGCATTCGAAGACCACGTCGATCTTTTCCGCGGCCCAGGGCAGTTCGGCCGGGTTGCGGATGGCACTGACGGCAATCCGGTCGCCGTTGACGGTCAGGCTTTCCTGGTCGTGCTGGACTTCGGCGTCGAAAGTGCCGTGGACGGTGTCGTACTTCAGCAGGTGGGCATTGATCGCGCTGTCCCCCAGATCGTTGATGGCGACGATCTGCAGATCCTGACGATAGCCTTGGGTATAGAGTGCGCGCAGGACGTTACGGCCAATACGGCCAAAACCGTTGATTGCGATTCGAAGAGTCATGTGCAAACGCCTGTCGTTAAATTTGTTGTTGGAATTACAAGATTATTCGCATAGAAATAGAAAACAAGCCTTTTTAGTGGCAATATTTTGTCTTATCTACAACGAGTGACCTGAATCAACTGGTCCAAATGGTCAGAAATGTCCTCCACTGTCCCTCGGTGGCGGGGCTTCTGATCAGCATAGACAAACAGGTCGCCACATCCGTTAGCCTGGAGTTCTACATATGCATCCCCGCGTTCTTGAGGTCACCGAACGGCTTATCGCTCGCAGTCGCGCCACTCGCCAGGCCTATCTGGCGTTGATTCGCGGTGCCGCCAGCGATGGTCCGCAGCGCGGCAAGCTGCAGTGTGCGAACTTCGCCCACGGCGTGGCCGGTTGTGGCGCCGACGACAAACACAGCCTGCGGATGATGAATGCGGCCAACGTGGCAATTGTTTCGTCATATAACGACATGTTGTCGGCTCACCAGCCTTACGAGCGTTTTCCCGAGCAGATCAAGAAAGCCCTGCGCGAGATCGGTTCGGTGGGCCAGTTCGCTGGCGGCACCCCGGCCATGTGCGATGGCGTGACCCAGGGCGAGGCCGGCATGGAGTTGAGCCTGCCGAGCCGCGAGGTGATTGCGCTGTCCACGGCCGTGGCCCTGTCGCACAACATGTTCGACGCGGCGCTGATGCTGGGGATCTGCGACAAGATTGTCCCGGGCCTGATGATGGGCGCCCTGCGCTTCGGTCATCTGCCGATGGTCTTCGTCCCGGGCGGGCCGATGGTGTCGGGGATTTCCAACAAGCAGAAAGCCGATGTGCGCCAGCGTTACGCTGAAGGCAAGGCCAGCCGCGAGGAACTGCTGGAGTCGGAAATGAAGTCCTACCACAGCCCGGGCACCTGCACCTTCTACGGCACCGCCAACACCAACCAGTTGCTGATGGAAGTCATGGGCCTGCACCTGCCGGGCGCCTCGTTCGTCAACCCCAACACGCCGCTGCGCGACGCCCTGACCCATGAGGCGGCGCAGCAGGTCACGCGCCTGACCAAGCAGAGCGGCAGCTTCACGCCCATTGGCGAAATCGTCGACGAGCGTTGCCTGGTCAACTCCATCGTCGCTCTGCACGCCACCGGCGGCTCCACCAACCACACCCTGCACATGCCGGCCATTGCCCAGGCGGCAGGCATCCAGTTGACCTGGCAGGACATGGCCGATCTGTCCGAGGTGGTGCCGACCCTGTCCCACGTCTATCCCAACGGCAAGGCCGATATCAACCACTTCCAGGCAGCGGGCGGCATGTCGTTCCTGATCCGTGAACTGCTGGAAGCCGGCCTGCTTCACGAGGACGTCAATACCGTGGCCGGCCGCGGCCTGAGCCGCTACACCCAGGAGCCGTTCCTCGATAACGGCAAGCTGGTATGGCGCGAAGGCCCGATCGAAAGCCTCGATGAAAACATCCTGCGGCCGGTGGCCCGGGCCTTCTCTCCGGAAGGCGGCTTGCGGGTCATGGAAGGCAATCTCGGCCGCGGGGTGATGAAAGTGTCCGCCGTGGCCCCCGAGCATCAGGTCGTCGAAGCCCCGGCCGTGGTATTCCAGGACCAGCAGGACCTGGCCGACGCCTTCAAGGCCGGCCTGCTGGAGAAGGACTTCGTCGCGGTGATGCGCTTCCAGGGCCCGCGCTCCAACGGCATGCCCGAGCTGCACAAGATGACCCCGTTCCTCGGGGTGCTGCAGGACCGTGGCTTCAAGGTGGCGCTGGTGACCGATGGACGTATGTCGGGTGCCTCGGGCAAGATTCCGGCGGCGATTCATGTCAGCCCCGAAGCCCAGGTCGGCGGTGCGCTGGCTCGGGTGCTGGACGGTGACATCATTCGCGTTGACGGGGTCAAGGGCACCTTGGAACTCAAGGTCGACGCCGCCGAATTCGCCGCCCGGGAACCGGCCAAGGGCCTGTTGGGCAACAACGTCGGCACCGGTCGTGAACTCTTCGCTTTCATGCGCATGGCCTTCAGCTCGGCAGAGCAGGGCGCCAGCGCCTTTACCTCTGCTCTGGAGACGCTTAATTGAAACTGGCCCTGGTCGGTGACATCGGTGGCACCAACGCGCGCTTCGCGTTGTGGAAAGACCAACAACTGGACGCGATCCAGGTCCATGCAACGGCGGACTATCGCTGCCCGGAAGACGCCATCAAGGCGTACCTGCAAGACCAGGGCCTGGCCCTGGGTTCCATCGGTTCGGTATGCCTGTCGGTGGCCGGTCCGGTCAGCGGCGACGAGTTCCGTTTTACCAACAACCACTGGCGCCTGAGCCGCCAGGCGTTCTGCCAGGCCTTGCAGGTGGAGCAGTTGCTGCTGGTCAACGACTTCTCGGCCATGGCCCTGGGCATGACCCGCTTGCAGCCCGATGAGTTTCGCGTGGTCTGCGAAGGCGTTGCCGAGCCCTTGCGTCCGGCGGTGGTGATCGGTCCGGGCACTGGTCTCGGCGTCGGTACCCTGTTGAATTTCGGCGACGGCCGCTACATGGCCTTGCCGGGGGAGGGGGGGCATGTCGACCTGCCCTTGAGCAGCCCGCGGGAAACCCAGCTGTGGCAGCACATCCACGATGAAATTGGCCATGTCAGCGCCGAGACTGCTTTGAGCGGCAGTGGATTGCCGCGGGTGTACCGGGCGATCTGTGCGGTGGACGGCCATGAGCCGCGCCTCGATACCCCGGAAGCCATCACCGCTGCCGGGCTTGCTGGCGACCCGATTGCCCGGGAAGTGCTGGAGCAGTTCAGCTGCTGGCTGGGGCGAGTGGCGGGCAACAACGTGCTGACCACGGGCGCGAGCGGGGCGGGGTGTATATCGTCGGCGGGGTGATTCCCCGTTTCGCCGACTTCTTCATCCACAGCGGCTTTGCCAGAAGTTTTGCCGACAAGGGCTGCATGAGCGACTACTTCAAGGGCATTCCGGTGTGGTTGGTGACGGCGCCCTATTCCGGGCTGACCGGTGCCGGCGTAGCGCTGGAGCAGGCCCAGGGTTGACCTTGAGCCGCACGGCGAAGAGGCGGTAACACGCCTCCCTGCATCAGGCATAATCGCGCTCCCTGCCTAACAATAAGGACGGCCCCGGTGAGTTCAGTCAGTAAGTCGATTTTGTTGGTTGACGACGATCAGGAAATTCGCGAGCTGCTGGAAACCTACCTCAGCCGCTGCGGCTTCCAGGTGCGCACGACCGCCGATGGCGCCGGCTTTCGTCAGGCCCTGAGCGAGGCACCCAGCGACCTGGTGATTCTCGACGTGATGCTGCCCGACGAAGACGGCTTCAGCCTGTGCCGCTGGATTCGCCAGCACCCACGGTGCAGTCAGGTGCCGATCATCATGCTCACCGCCAGCTCCGACGAGGCCGACCGGGTGATCGGTCTGGAGCTGGGGGCCGACGACTACCTGGGCAAGCCCTTCAGCCCCCGGGAGTTGCAGGCGCGGATCAAGGCGCTGTTGCGCCGGGTGCAGTTCGCCCAGGAGCGGGTCGCAGGTGACGTGCTGTGCTTCGACGAGTGGCGCCTGGATGTGATCAGTCACCGCTTGTTTCATAACGACGGCGAGGAGGTGATCCTCTCCGGCGCCGACTTTGCCCTGCTCAAGCTGTTCCTCGACCACCCCCAGGAAATCCTCGACCGTGACACCATCGGCAATGCCACTCGCGGGCGCGACCTGATGCCCCTGGACCGCATCGTCGACATGGCTGTCAGCCGCCTGCGCCAGCGTCTGCGGGACACGGAAAAGCCACCGCGGCTGATCCGTACCGTGCGTGGCAGCGGGTATCAATTGGCAGCCAATGTGGTTGCCGGCAATGGTCACTGAGGCACTGCGCAGAGTATTGCGGCGGGTGCCGATGCCTCGCTCGCTGCTGGGGCGCATGCTGCTGCTGACCTTGCTGGCGGTGTTGTTCGCCCAGGCCCTGTCCAGCGTGATCTGGGTTTCGCAGTTGCGCGCTACCCAGCTCGAAGGCCTGGTGACCAGCGCCCGCAGCCTGGCTCACTCGATGACCGCCAGCGTCAGTTACCTGCGTTCGCTGCCGGTGGCTTATCGCCCCCTGGTGCTCGACCAGTTGCGCAGCATGGGCGGTACCCGTTTTGTCGTGACCCTCAATGACAAGCCCCTGGGCATGCAGGTGCTGCCCGCTACACCGCGCAAAGAGGCGGTATTGCAGGCGGTGGAGCAAGTGCTGCGCCAGTCCCTGGGCAACGACGCGGATCTATCCGTGACCTTTGTCAGCCCCGATGATCTGCGGATTTTCAATGGCGGCCTCAAGCTCGACGAGTTGCCCCGCTCCTGGGCCCATTACGCCTTGACCCTGGAGCCGGTGAACCCACCAGTGCTGGTAACCCAGATCCAGATGGCCCCGGGAGAATGGCTGTACATTGCCTCGCTGCTGCCCGAGCCCTATACCAGCCTCGAAGAACAGGGGCTGCCGGCGCAGCAGGTGTGGTTCATCCTGCTCACCAGCGGTTTTCTGCTGCTGTTCATTGGCCTGCTGGTGCATTGGCAGAGCCGGCCCCTCAAGCGTCTGGCCCGGGCGGCGCGGGACATGTCCCTGGGCGCCGATGTCGAGCCGGTGGCGCAGGGCGGCGGCAGTGAAGTGGTGGAAGTGGGGCGGGCCTTCAACAGCATGCGCGAACGCATCAGCCGCTACCTGACTGAGCGCAGCCAGCTGTTCAGCGCCATCTCCCACGATCTGCGTACTCCCATCACCCGCCTGCGCCTGCGGGTCGAACTGTTGGAGGACGAACAACTGCAAGCCAAGTTCGGCCGCGACCTGGACGAGCTGGAACTGCTGGTCAAAGGTGCGTTGCAATGCGTCAAGGACACCGACATCCACGAGAACATCGAGCCGGTGGACCTCAACCAGGTGCTCGACTGCCTGGTGGAGCCTTACCTGGCACCCAACGGTAATGGCCGTGTGACCCAGCAGGGTCGGGCGCTGGCCAGCTACCCGGGCAAGCCCCTGGCGCTCAAGCGCTGCATGGGCAACCTGATCGACAACGCCCTGAAGTACGGCCAGAACGCCCATCTGCACATCGAAGACGACGACAGCGGTTTTGTCCTGCATGTCGACGACGAAGGCCCGGGCGTACCGGAGCAGCGCCTGGAGCAGGTGTTCGAGCCGCATTTCCGTCTGGCCGGCCAGCAGCAGGGCTACGGCCTGGGCCTGGGGATTGCCCGCAACATTGCCCACAGCCATGGCGGCGAAGTCAGCCTGCAGAACCTGCGCGAAGGCGGCCTGCGGGTGACCCTGTATCTGCCCCGGACCTTCGACTGATGCCGGCGTGTACACCGCGGCTGGCACACACTGGCTGGTGAAGGCGCTGGCTGCTCGGTGAAGGCGCCTTCAACGTTAATACAGGGCTCCTGGACCACTACAAGCCAGCTTCTGCGGTGGAGTGCAATGTCACGGTTTGGTGACATTGTGCTGGCCCTTCGTTACCTGCGGTTGCGAACGGCTTGATTAGACTCAAGCCTTCGATAAAAACAACAACAGGCCACTCATGGACTCTCTCCCCCTGCCGCTGCGCAGTTGGCTGAACGCGCCCGCTCACCATTCCTGGCTCGCCGCCGAAGGCCTGCGCCTGCTTGATTTCGCCAAGGCTTCACGACTCGCCGAAGGCTTCGGCAACCTCGATGCCCGGGGCTGCCTGCCCGCCGGTGCCCAGGCCGAAACCATGAACACCGCGCGCATGACCCACAGCTTCGCCATGGCGCACATCCAGGGTCTGCCGGGTTATGCCGGGCTGGTGGACCACGGTATCGCCGCGCTCATGGGGCCGTTGCGCGATGCCGAGCACGGCGGCTGGTTCGCCGTGGCCGGTCAGGCCGATGGCAACAGCACCAAGGCGGCCTATCTGCATGCCTTTGTCGCCCTGGCCGCCAGCTCTGCGGTGGTGGCGCAGCGGCCGGGTGCCCAGGCCCTGCTTGAGGAGGCGATCCGGATCATTGACGGGCATTTCTGGAGCGAGGAGGAGGGCGCCATGCTCGAGTCCTTCAACCGTGACTGGCGCGAGCCGGAAGCCTATCGCGGCGCCAACAGCAACATGCACGCCACCGAGGCTTTCCTGGCCCTGGCCGATGTCACCCAGGACCCGCGCTGGCTCAACCGCGCCCTGCGCATCGTCGAGCGGGTGATCCATCAGCACGCCGCCGCCAACGACTTCATGGTGATCGAGCATTTCGACGCTGACTGGCAGCCCCTGCGCGACTACAACCGGGCCTTTCCCGCCGACGGTTTCCGGCCCTTCGGCACCACGCCGGGCCACGGTTTCGAATGGGCGCGCCTGCTGTTGCACCTGGAGGCGTCGCGCGGCCTGGCCGGGATGCTGACCCCGGGCTGGCTGGCGCTGGATGCGCAGCACCTGTTCGCGAGCAACTGCCGCCACGGCTGGGACGTGGACGGTGCCCCGGGCATTGTCTACACCCTGGATTGGGACAACCGGCCGGTGGTGCACCAACGCCTGCACTGGACCCATGCCGAGGCCAGCGCCGCCGCCAGCGCTTTGCTCAGGCGCACCGGCCAGGAGCAGTACGAGGCCTGGTACCGGCGTTTCTGGGAGTTCTGCGAAGCCCATTTCATCGATCATCAGCAGGGCAGCTGGCATCACGAACTGGGCCGCGACAACCGCCCGGCCGCCGAGATCTGGGGCGGCAAGCCGGACCTCTATCACGCCTGGCAAGCCGTGCTGATTCCGCGTCTGCCCCTGGCGCCGAGCATGGCTTCGGCTTTGGCCCAAGCGTCTGTTCCGGGCCCTGTGTAACCATGTCGTGACATTTCCCCGTCGCTTCGTTACCCGAACGTTCGACTAGGCTGTTTAGACTCGTATGCAGCGCAAGCACCAGACTTGCATGCATAACAACAAGAAAGGTACTTCAAATGAATGCGATTTCTCGCCTCGCCACTGTCATTTCCCTTGCCTCTCTGTTTCCCCTGAGTGCCCTCGCCGCCGACTCCAAAGGTTCCGTGGAAGTCGTCCACTGGTGGACTTCGGGTGGTGAAAAAGCTGCCGTCGATGTGCTCAAGGCCCAAGTGGAAAAAGACGGTTTCACCTGGAAGGACGGCGCCGTGGCCGGTGGTGGCGGTTCCACTGCGATGACCGTGCTGAAAAGCCGCGCCGTGGCCGGCAACCCGCCGGGCGTAGCCCAGATCAAGGGCCCGGATATCCAGGAGTGGGGCAGCACCGGCCTGCTCAGCACCGACACCCTCAAGGACGTGGCCAAGGCGGAAAACTGGGACGGCCTGCTCTCGTCCAAGGTGGCCAATACCGTCAAGTACGAAGGTGATTACGTAGCAGTGCCGGTGAATATCCACCGGGTCAACTGGCTGTGGATCAACCCTGAAGTGTTCAAGAAAGCCGGGATCGACAAGGCCCCGACCACCCTCGAAGAGTTCTATGCCGCCGGCGACAAGCTCAAGGCTGCGGGCTTCATTGCCCTGGCCCATGGCGGCCAGCCGTGGCAGGACAGCACCGTGTTTGAAGACGTGGTGCTCTCGGTCATGGGCCCTGAAGGCTACAAGAAAGCCCTGGTGGACCTGGACCAGAAAACCCTCTCCGGCCCGGAAATGACCAAGGCCTTTGCCGAGCTGAAGAAAATCACCGGCTACATGGACCCCAACCGTGCCGGGCGTGACTGGAACATTGCGGCTGCCGACGTGATCGGCGGCAAGGCCGGCATGCAGATGATGGGCGACTGGGCCAAGAGCGAATGGACGGCGGCGAAGAAAGTTGCCGGCAAGGACTACCAGTGCGTGCCGTTCCCGGGCACCGACAAGGCCTTCACCTACAACATCGACTCCCTGGCGGTGTTCAAGCTCAAGGCCGATCGCAAAGGTGATATCGCCGCTCAGCAGGACCTGGCCAAGGTGGCCCTGGGCAAGGACTTCCAGAAGGTCTTCAGCATCAACAAGGGCTCGATCCCGGTGCGCACCGACATGCTCAACGAGATGAGCGCCGAGGGCTTCGACTCCTGCGCCCAGGCAGCGGCCAAGGACTTCCTGGCCGACGAGAAGACCGGCGGCCTGCAGCCGAGCATGGCGCACAACATGGCCACTTCCCTGGCGGTGCAGGGCGCGATCTTCGATGTGGTGACCAACTTCATGAACGACAAGGATGCGGACCCGGCCAAGGCCAGTGCGCAACTGGCCTCGGCGGTCAAAGCCGCGCAGTAATCCTTGACCCCGCCGCCGGTACGCCGGCGGCTGACCTGTGACTGTGTTGCCGCCCTGCAGGGCTTACGCCCATGCAGCGGCGGCGTGCATCCCGGATTCACTTCAATAACTGGGTTTTTGCGATGAGCTCTGTGGCGGTTTTCAGCAAGGCCTCACCCCTGGACGCACTGCAGCGCTGGCTACCCAAGCTGGTGCTGGCGCCGAGCATGGTGATCGTGCTCGTGGGGTTTTATGGCTACATCATCTGGACGTTCATTCTGTCCTTTACCAATTCCAGCTTCATGCCGAGCTACAAGTGGGTCGGCCTGCAGCAATACCTGCGCTTGATGGACAACGACCGCTGGTGGGTGGCGAGCAAGAACCTCGCGCTCTTCGGCGGCATGTTCATTGCCATCAGCCTGGTGCTGGGGGTGTTCCTGGCGGTGCTGCTGGACCAGCGCATCCGCAAGGAAGGCTTCATCCGTACCGTGTACCTGTACCCCATGGCACTGTCGATGATCGTCACCGGTACTGCCTGGAAGTGGCTGCTCAACCCTGGCCTGGGCCTGGACAAGATGCTCCGTGACTGGGGCTGGGAAGGCTTTCGCCTGGACTGGCTGGTGGATCAGGACCGGGTGGTCTACTGCCTGGTGATCGCCGCTGTATGGCAGGCCTCGGGCTTTGTCATGGCGATGTTCCTCGCCGGTCTGCGCGGTGTTGACCAGTCGATCATCCGCGCCGCCCAGGTCGACGGCGCGAGCCTGCCGACCATCTACCTGCGGATCGTCCTGCCGAGCCTGCGGCCGGTGTTCTTCAGTGCCTTCATGATCCTCGCCCACATCGCCATCAAGAGCTTCGACCTGGTGGCGGCGATGACCGCGGGCGGCCCGGGCTACTCCTCCGACCTGCCGGCGATGTTCATGTACTCCTTCACCTTCAGCCGGGGCCAGATGGGCATCGGCTCGGCCAGCGCCATGCTGATGCTCGGTGCCGTACTGACCATCCTGGTGCCGTACCTGTACTCCGAACTGCGAGGCAAGCGCCATGACTAACTCCCTCGCCAAGCCGACCCTGAACTTCAGCCGGATCGCCATCTACGCCACCTTGCTGCTGGCGGCGGCGGTGTATCTGATTCCATTGGTGGTGATGCTGCTGACCAGCTTCAAGACCCCTGAAGACATCCGCACCGGCAACCTGCTGAGCTGGCCCCAGGTGGTGGACGGCATTGGCTGGATCAAAGCCTGGGACGCTGTGGGCGGCTACTTCTGGAACTCGGTGAAGATCACCGTGCCGGCGGTACTGATCTCCACCTTCATCGGTGCAATGAACGGCTACGTGCTGTCGATGTGGCGCTTTCGCGGCTCCCAGCTGTTCTTCGGCCTGCTGCTGTTCGGCTGCTTCCTGCCGTTCCAGACCGTGCTGCTGCCGGCCTCGTTCACCCTTGGCAAGTTCGGCCTGGCCAACACCACCACCGGTCTGGTGCTGGTGCACGTGGTCTACGGCCTGGCCTTCACCACGCTGTTTTTCCGCAACTACTACGTGAGCATCCCCGATGCCCTGGTCAAGGCCGCGCGTTTGGATGGCGCCGGGTTCTTCACCATCTTCGGCAAGATCCTGCTGCCGATGTCGGTGCCGATCATCATGGTCTGCCTGATCTGGCAGTTCACCCAGATCTGGAACGATTTCCTGTTCGGCGTGGTGTTTGCCAGCGGCGATGCGCAACCGATCACCGTGGCCCTGAACAACCTGGTCAACACCAGCACCGGGGCCAAGGAATACAACGTTGATATGGCGGCGGCGATGATCGCCGGGCTGCCGACACTGCTGGTCTACATCTTCGCCGGCAAGTATTTCCTGCGCGGGCTGACGTCCGGCGCAGTCAAGGGGTAAAGCATGGCCACTCTCGAATTACGCAACGTCAACAAGACCTACGGTGCCGGCCTGCCGGACACCCTGAAGAACATCGAACTGAAGATCGACGACGGTGAGTTCCTGATCCTCGTCGGCCCGTCCGGCTGCGGCAAATCCACCCTGATGAACTGCATCGCCGGGCTGGAGAACATCAGCGGCGGGGCGATCCTGGTGGACGACGCCGACATCAGCGGCATGAGCCCCAAGGATCGTGACATCGCCATGGTGTTTCAGTCCTACGCGCTGTACCCGACCATGAGCGTGCGCGACAACATCGCCTTCGGCCTGAAGATCCGCAAGATGCCCACTGCCGAGATCGACGCGGAAGTGGCGCGGGTGGCCAAGTTGCTGCAGATCGAGCACCTGCTGACCCGCAAGCCGGGCCAGCTCTCCGGTGGCCAGCAGCAGCGGGTGGCCATGGGCCGGGCGTTGGCGCGGCGACCGAAGATCTACCTGTTCGACGAACCGCTGTCCAACCTCGACGCCAAGCTGCGGGTCGAGATGCGCACCGAAATGAAACTGATGCACCAGCGCCTCAAGACCACCACGGTCTATGTCACCCACGACCAGATCGAAGCCATGACCCTGGGCGACAAAGTGGCGGTGATGAAGGACGGGATCATCCAGCAGTTCGGCACCCCGAAGCAGATCTACAACGCCCCGGCCAACCTGTTCGTGGCGAGCTTCATCGGATCGCCGCCGATGAACTTCATCCCCCTGCGCCTGCAACGCAAGGACGGCCGCCTGCTGGCGCTACTGGACAGTGGCCAGGCCCGTTGCGAGCTGCCTCTGGGCATGCAGGACACGGGGCTCGAAGACCGCGAGGTGATCCTCGGCATTCGTCCGGAGCAGATTGCCCTGGCCGCCACCGAAGCCAACGGCTTGCCGACCTTGCGCGCCGAGGTCCAGGTGGTCGAGCCCACCGGTCCCGACACCCTGGTGTTCGTCACCCTCAATGGCACCAAGGTCTGCTGCCGCCTGGCTCCGGATCAGGCGCCCGATGCCGGGGAAACCCTGACCCTGCAGTTCGATCCGGCCCGAGTGCTGCTGTTCGATGCCCAGAGTGGCGAGCGCCTGGGAGCGGCCGGCGCGCCTGTGTCCGAGCCCCGTAGCGGCAACGTGGCGCAGTTCAAGGGGCGTTGAATCCGTGGCGGATGGCCTGTCATCCGTCGCACCCGCTGTAAACCGCGTTGGATAAATCGTTAATAACAATAAAGACGAGGATGTAGGGATGAAAAAGCAACACAGCAATACCCGGCTGCTTTGCCAGTTGTCAGCGGCTGCGGCATTGGTCCTGTCCGCCAATGTCATGGCGGACGAGGCGTTCAGCGCCGACTCCAAGTGGATGACCGGCGACTGGGGTGGTGAGCGTACCAAGCTGATCGAGCAGGGGATCGACATCAAGGCCGACTACGTCGGTGAAATGGGCGCCAACCTGCATGGCGGCTACAACGACGACAAGACCGGGCGCTACAGCGATCAGTTCGGTCTCGGCGTGGCCTTCGATCTGCAGAAGCTGCTGGGCTGGGACAATACCCAGGCCAAGATCCAGCTGACCAACCGTAACGGCCAGAACATTTCCAACGATCGTATCGGCGACCCGCGTGCCGGCACCCTGAGTTCTTCCCAGGAGGTGTACGGTCGTGGCCATATGGTGCGTCTGACTCAGCTGTGGATTCAGCACCAGTTCCTCGACGGCAAGCTGGACGTCAAGGCCGGTTACTTCGGCGAAGGCGAAGACTTCAACACCTTCCCCTGCGAGTTCCAGAACCTGGCCTTCTGCGGCTCCCAGGTGGGCAACTGGGCCACCGGCATCTGGTACAACTGGCCGGTCAGCCAGGCGGCGCTGCGGGTCAAATACCACATCACCCCCGAGCTGTATGCGCAGATCGGCGCTTACAACCAGAACCCGTCGCAGCTGGAGCACGGCAACGGCTTCAAGCTCAGCGGCAGCGGCACCAAGGGCACGGTATTGCCGGTGGAACTGGTCTGGTCGCCCAAGCTCAATAGCCTGCCGGGTGAGTACCGCGTGGGTTACTACAAGAGCACGGCCGACGCCAATGATGTGCGCAAGGACGCCAACGGCCAGGACGCCGCGGACACAGGCGACGCCTATCGCGTGCACAACAGCAAGCACGGCTACTGGTTCGTCGGGCAGCAGCAACTCACCACCCACAACGGTGACGCTTCCCGTGGCTTGAACATCGCCGCCAACGCCACCTTCCATGACAAGGACACCAACGTCGTCGACAACTACCAGTCGCTGATGTTCGTGTACAAGGGGCCGTTCGATGCGCGTCCGAAAGATGACGTGGGCATCGGTTTTGCGCGGATCCACGTCAACGACGATGTGCGCAAGAACGCCCAGCTGATCAATGAGGACAACGGCATCAGCAACTACGACAACCCGCTGTACATGCCGCTGCGCGACACGGAATACAACTACGAGATCAACTACGGTTTCCACGTCACCAACTGGCTGACCGTACGCCCCAACCTGCAATACATCACCCATCCGGGCGGAGTGGATGAAGTGGATAACGCGTTGGTGGCCGGTCTGAAAATTCAGTCGGTGTTCTAGAGCTGTTGCGATAAGCTCCTCCTCCATGTGCGCATTTTGCGGATGGCCCAGGCCGTCCGCTTTTTTTTGTGGGGATTGCAAGTCCCCCTGATGAGTATCGAGACAGCAGTGAATGTCAGGACCGCGGCCCATGCATGAGCATCCGCTACAACGCTTTTTCAAATCCCTGCGCGAACGCCCGGTGTTCGCCTGGGAGCGCTATCAGATGCGCGATGTGCTGGTGATCGATCACCCGCTGTGTCAGGCGGTGTTCAGTCGCCAGGGCGCTCAACTGCTGCACTTTCAGCCGGCCGGGCAGAAGCCCTGGCTGTGGTGTGCCTCGAAGTGGCCGCAAGTAGGGGCGATCCGCGGCGGTGTGCCGGTGTGCTGGCCCTGGTACGGTCGCCATCCCAGTGAAAATGCCTGGCCGTCCCACGGTTGGGCGCGGCTGCTGGACTGGAAACTGCTGGACAGCAGCAGCGACGAGGACGGCGTGCGCCTGCACTGGCAATTGCAGTTGTGCGACTGGAAGGTCGACCTGCATGCGCACCTGGGGCAAAGCATGGATCTGCGCCTGAGCACCGAGCACCAGGACAGTGAACCTTGTCAGTTGAGCCAGGCTTTGCACGCCTACTGGCGTATTGGCGACGTCGGCGAGGTAGCGCTGTCCGGGCTTGATGGCGCCCAGGGTTACGACCAGTTGAACCGCCAGGTCTGTCAGCAGCAGGGCGAGTTGCGGGTCGAGGGCGGGTGCCAGCGGGTGTTCCAGCACGAAGGCGAATTGCAGCTCAAGGACCACGCCTGGCAACGGGAGTTGTGCATCGATACTGGTGACGATGCCGACACCGTGGTCTGGCACCCCGGCACCCGGCCCTTGCTGGGGGTGAGCTGGAATGAGGTGTCGCGGTTTGTCTGTGTCGAAGCGGCTGCCGGCGGCACCGACAGCCTGTGCCTGGCGCCGGGGGAGCAGGCGCACCTGAGCTTGCAGGCGCGGGCTGCGGTGTAGGAGTCGGCAGGCCGGCGAACCGGCCAGCCTCAGTTGAACTCGTCGCCCACCGGATAGCGGCTGGCGTTGAGGCTTTCCTTGATCTTGCGCAGGTGCGGCTGGAAGTCCACGCCACGGCGCAGGGTCATGCCGGTGGCCAGCACGTCGAGCACGGTGAGCTGGATGATCCGCGAGGTCATCGGCATGTAGATGTCGGTGTCTTCGGGCAGAGGGATGTTCAGGCTCAAGGTACTGGCCTTGGCCAGGGGCGAGTTCTCTGCGGTCAGCCCCAGCACCGAAGCGCCGTTTTCTCGGGCAATGCGCGCCACTTCCACCAGTTCGCGGGTCCGGCCGGTGTAGGAAATGATCACGAACAATTCGCCGGTGTGGGCCACCGAGGCGATCATGCGCTGCATCAGTACATCGGCATGGGCCGTCACTGCCAGGTTGAAGCGGAAAAACTTGTGCAGTGCATCCATGGCCACCGGGGCCGAGGCACCGAGGCCGAAGAAGTGGATCTGCCGAGCCTGAATCAACAGGTCAACGGCCTTGCTGATCAGGTTCGGGTCCAGGGCCTGGCAGGCACTGTCCAGGGAGGCGATGGCGCTGCCGAAGATCTTTTGTGTGTAGGCCTCGGGGTTGTCGTCGGCCTCTACGGCGCGGCTGACGTAGGCGGCGCCGCTGGCCAGGCTCTGGGCCAGTTGCAGCTTGAGTTCCGGGTAGCCGCTGACACCGAACGAGCGGCAGAAGCGATTGACCGTCGGTTCGCTGACCGAAGCGGCCTGGGCCAGCGCAGCGATGCTGAAGCGAGTCGCCTGCTGTGGGTTGAGCAGGATGACTTCGGCGACTTTACGTTCCGCCTTGTTCAGTTCTTCAAGGCGGTTCTGGATCTGCTCCAGAAGATTTCGCACTCGGTCCATTCAGGTTTCCTAGATCGGCTAGACAGGCGCCGCGGCAGAGCCGCTAGAGCGCCCGCAATGCGAAGTTGAGAGGTGGCCTATCCTACTGATGGCCTGGATCGACCACCACCTGGAATCTGTATTTTGTAAAAATGTTGTGTTTATTACTACATTTTTCCTTGAGTGATGCCTTGAAAAAAGGTATTTGTAGCTTAACTTGATAAAAGAACAAACATCATGCCTTCGATAACGGTTGAACCCTGCACTTTTGCCTTGTTCGGCGCGCTGGGCGATCTGGCGCTGCGTAAGCTGTTTCCTGCCTTGTACCAACTCGATGCCGCCGGTCTGTTGCATGAAGACACGCGGATTCTGGCCCTGGCTCGTGAGCCGGGCAGCGAGCAAGAGCACCTGGCGAATATCGAAACCGAGCTGCGCAAGTACGTCGGCGACAAGGACATCGACACTGAGGTCCTGCAGACTTTTCTCGCTCGCCTGAGCTACCTGCATGTGGACTTCCTCAAGGCCGAGGACTATGTGGCCCTGGCTGAGCGCGCCGGCGGCGAACAACGCTTGATCGCCTACTTCGCCACACCGGCGGCGGTGTATGGCGCGATTTGCGAGAACCTGTCCCGGGTCGGACTCAACCAGCACACTCGCGTGGTCCTGGAAAAACCCATTGGCTCGGACCTGGAATCGTCGCGCAAGGTCAACGACGCGGTGGCCCAGTTCTTCCCGGAAAACCGCATCTACCGGATCGACCATTACCTGGGCAAGGAGACGGTGCAGAACCTGATCGCCTTGCGCTTCGCCAACAGCCTGTTCGAAACCCAGTGGAACCAGAACTACATCTCCCACGTGGAAATCACCGTGGCCGAGAAGGTTGGCATCGAAGGCCGCTGGGGCTATTTCGACAAGGCCGGTCAACTGCGGGACATGATCCAGAACCACTTGCTGCAGTTGCTGTGCCTGATCGCCATGGACCCACCGGCCGACCTCTCCGCCGACAGCATCCGTGACGAGAAGGTCAAGGTGCTCAAGGCCCTGGCGCCCATCAGCCCGGAAGGCCTGACCACCCAGGTGGTGCGTGGCCAGTACATTGCCGGTCACAGCGAGGGCCAATCGGTGCCGGGTTACCTGGAGGAAGAAAACTCCAACACCCAGAGCGACACCGAAACCTTCGTCGCCCTGCGTGCCGATATCCGCAACTGGCGTTGGGCCGGGGTGCCGTTCTACCTGCGTACCGGCAAGCGCATGCCGCAAAAACTGTCGCAGATCGTCATCCACTTCAAAGAGCCGTCGCACTATATCTTTGCCCCCGAGCAGCGCCTGCAGATCAGCAACAAGCTGATCATTCGCCTGCAGCCGGATGAAGGCATCTCGTTGCGGGTGATGACCAAGGAACAAGGCCTGGACAAGGGCATGCAGCTGCGCAGCGGTCCGTTGCAGCTGAATTTTTCCGATACCTATCGCAGTGCACGGATTCCCGATGCCTACGAGCGGTTGTTGCTGGAAGTGATGCGCGGCAATCAGAACCTGTTTGTCCGCAAAGATGAAATCGAAGCCGCGTGGAAGTGGTGTGACCAGTTGATCGCCGGGTGGAAAAAATCCGGTGATGCGCCCAAGCCGTATGCGGCCGGGTCCTGGGGGCCGATGAGCTCCATTGCACTGATCACGCGGGACGGGAGGTCTTGGTATGGCGATATCTGATTTGCAACTGCCGGCGGGGCTAGCAGCCCACGAATTCCGCAGTCCTACCTTGTTGGCTGAAGGCCAGGCGCTGAGAGTGGCCGAGCTGCTGCGCGAGGCCATTGCCGCCCGCGGCAACGCGACCCTGGTAGTGTCCGGTGGCCGTAGCCCGGTGGCGTTTTTCCAGGCCCTGGTGAAGCAGGAGCTGGATTGGTCCAAGGTGCTGATCACCCTGGCGGACGAGCGTTGGGTGCCGGTGGAGCATGCCGACAGCAATGCCGGCCTGCTCAAGCGCTATCTGCTCCAGGGGCCGGTGGCCAAGGCCAGCTTCCTCAGCCTCTATAGCGCGGCGGCCAACCTGGAAGAAGCGGCCCAGCAGGCCGATCGTCTGTTGTCCGAGTTGCCGGGAATTGATGTGCTGGTGCTGGGCATGGGTGATGACGGTCATACCGCCTCGCTGTTCCCCAACAGCCCGAACCTGGCCGAGGCGCTTCGGGTCGATGGCAGCCGTCGCTGCTGGCCAATGCTGGCGCCCACCGTGCCCCATCAGCGCCTGAGCATGAGCCGGGCCTTGCTGGCCTCGGCCCGCCATCAGCTGTTGTCGATTTCCGGTCAGTCCAAGCTGACCACCCTGAGTGCCGCACTGGCCGGTGACGCTGTTGCCGAAATGCCGATTCGCGCCTTCCTGCAAACCCCGTTAGAGATTTACTGGTGCCCATGAGCCAAGGATCAGCCGCTATGACAAACCTACCCCCGACCGTTTCCATGGCGGACAAAGTTGCCCTGATCGACAGCCTCTGTGCCAAGGCGCGGATTCTGCCGGTGATCACCATTGCCCGTGAGCAGGATGTGCTGCCACTAGCAGACGCCCTGGCGGCAGGTGGCCTGACGGCCCTGGAAGTGACCCTGCGTTCGCAGTTCGGCCTCAAGGCCATCCAGATCCTGCGCGAGCAGCGTCCGGAACTGGTGACCGGTGCCGGCACCGTGCTTGATCCGCACATGCTCACCGCGGCGCAAGCGGCAGGCTCGCAGTTCATCGTCACCCCGGGTATCACCCGTGACCTGTTGCAGGCCAGTGTCGCCAGTCCGATCCCGCTGTTGCCGGGGATCAGCAATGCTTCCGGGATCATGGAGGGTTATGCCCTGGGTTATCGTCGCTTCAAGCTGTTCCCGGCTGAAGTCAGCGGTGGTGTGGCGGCGATCAAGGCCCTGGGCGGTCCGTTCGGTGAGGTGAAATTCTGCCCGACTGGCGGCGTTGGCCCGGCCAATATCAAGAGCTACATGGCCTTGAAGAATGTGATGTGCGTGGGCGGTAGCTGGATGCTCGATCCCGAGTGGATCAAGAACGGCGACTGGGCGCGGATTCAAGAGTGCACAGCCGAGGCCCTGTCTCTGCTGGACTGAAATTTTTACCTGATTCGTTGGTGTGTTCTACGGCTTTACGGTGCGCTTGGTCGGTGCACCGTTTTTTTTTGCCTGGAGAAAAAGCCTCGCCCCTCGCTTGAAGAGAGGGAGGCGTCACTGGTTGGCCAATTCGCCAAGGGCCCCGATCAAGCACTGGATGTGCTCCAGAGGCGTCACCAGCCCCGGGGTGATGCGGATGCAGGGGCCAAAACCGGCGCCGGTACGGGTTACGGCGAACAGGTTGTAGTCGCGCAGCAGGCGCTCCACCAGGGCTTGCTGGTCGGCGTGGCGGGTAAAGCGCAGGGCGCTGATGGCGCAGCACAGGCGCGGGTCTTTCGGGGTCAGGATTTCGATCCCTGGCGTCTCGCGCACGGCTTCGGTCCAGGTCGCGCGCAGGTAGTTCAGGCGTGCGCCCTTGGCCGCCGAACCGCCCATGGCTCGATGCTCTTCGAACACCAGGGGCAAGGTCATCAGCGCCGGGATGTTCGGTGTGCTGTAGGGCGTTCGGGCCCTGATGTCGTCGGTGGGGAAGTGGAACTCGCCCATGTCCGGGTCGATATCCTCCAGGCGTTCCGGGTGGATATAGATAAAGCCCAGGCTCAGCGGCGCGCCGATCCATTTGTGCAGGTTGAAACCAGCGAAGGCGATCCCCAGCTGGGGCAGGTCGAAGTCGATCTGGCCCAGGGCGTGGGCGCCGTCGAGAATGATGTCGACTTGGTGTCCCCGGGCGGCGGCGGCAATGGCCTGGACTGGCATGACCAGTCCGCTGCGATGGGTGACGTAGGTCAGCGGCATCAGCTTGAGTCGCGGGTAACGCTCGAACGCGCTTGTATAGGTGTCGAGCAGGCTGTCAAAACTGGCAGGGTGCTGGTGCTCGATTTCTATCACCTCCACACCCCGGTGACGGGCCAGCCAGCGCATCGCGCTTTTCACCGTGTCGTACTCCAGGTCGCTGAGCAGCACCTGGTCGCCGGGTTGCAGGCGGTTGTAGTTGCGGATCAAGGATTGCAGGGCGTCGGAAGCACAGCGAGTCAGGGCCACGGCATTCTCCGGGGCCTCCAGCAGTGCTGCCAGCTGGCCACGGATCTGCAGGGCCTCGATCTGTTCGAAGCGCTGGCGCACATGCACCGAGTTGCTGCGGTTCACCCACTGGATATTGTGTTGGTACTCCTCGGCCACCTTGCGCGTCATGCGCCCGAAATAGCCGTTCTCCAGATTGATCGGCCCAGGTTCGATGTCGAACTGCCGGGCGATTGCACGCCAATGGTCTTCGTCCTGGGCAAGGGTTGCTGCAGTCCTTGGCATGGTGGGCTCTTTTTCAGTGACGGGGCTTGGGTTTGCCGTGTTTGGCGCGCAGCGGGTCCAGCAGGTCGGACAGGCCGTTGTGATCGATCTCCTGCATCAGGGCCAGCAGGCCGCCGAGCTCACCCTTGGGAAAGCCCTCGCGGGCGAACCAATTCAGGTAGGGGCCGGGCAGGTCGGCCAGGATGCGGCCCTTGTACTTGCCGAAGGGCATTTCCCGGGTGATCAGCAGTTCAAGTGTCTCGGGGGTCATGGCGCAACTTTCGTGTGATTCGAACGCCATGGAAAATACAGGCATTCTGCATGCAGGCCAAATGACAGATCATGCAAATAACGCGGATACAGATTTTTAGTTAAAAGATAAATTATTGAAAATTAAGTAAAAAATATAAATTCAAAGTCTGGCATGGCGGGTGCAAAGGTTAATCCAGCAGTTAACCCAGCAGTTGACTCAACTCTCTCAACCCGCAAGGAACCAGAAAATGACTGACTTGAATAAAGAAGCAATTTCGGTGCTCAACAGCCTGATCGAGACCAGCAAGGATGGTCAGGAAGGGTTCAAGACCTGTGCTGAAGACATCAAGCACCCAGAACTCAAGGCGCTGTTCATCAAGCGCTCCACCGATTGCGCTACCGCCGCCGCCGAACTGCAGTCCGTGGTGCGCTCCATGGGTGGCGAACCGGAAACCTCCACCAGCGTCAGTGGCGATCTGCACCGTCGTTGGGTCGACCTCAAGTCACTGGTGACCGGCAAGGATGAGGAATCGGTGCTCAACGAGGCCGAGCGTGGCGAAGACCATGCCTTGAAGTCCTACAAGGAGGCGCTGGATAAAATCAGCAAGCACAACCTGGTGGGTATTCGTGATGTGGTAGAGCGCCAGTACCACGGCGTGCAACGCAATCACGATCAGGTCAAAGCGTTGCGCAACCAGGCTCGTGCCCGTTCGTAACGGCTAAAACCTGTCAAAAACGCCAGCCAGTCTGGCGTTTTTTTATGCCTGTGATTTAGTGCTGGACGGGAATTAGTTAGCTAGCTAATAATTAGCTCGCGCCCACTCGTGGCGATCCCGACTATGGTTATTCAGTCCTTCCGAGAGTCCTTGTTCGTGCCCATTACCTTGCAGGCCTTGCTTGCTCCCAGCCTTCCTGCCGTGCAGTTCGCGATCAAGACGCTGCTGGGTGGTGGCCTGGCGCTGTGGCTGGCGTTGCGTTGGGGCCTGGAGCAGCCGGCCTGGGCCCTGATGACCGCGTTCATCGTCGCTCAGCCGTTGTCCGGAATGGTGCTGCAAAAGGGGCTGGCCCGGCTGCTGGGGACCTTGGTTGGCACCCTTATGTCGGTGCTGTTCATGGGCCTGTTCGCCCAGACGCCCTGGTTGTTCCTGCTGGCCCTGGCCCTGTGGCTGGGGTTGTGCACCGCCAGTTCCACGCTGCTGCGCAGTGCCTGGTCCTATTCCTTCGTGCTGGCGGGCTACACCGTGGCGATCATCGCCTTGCCCGCCATCAGTCACCCGTTGACCGTGTTCGATCAGGCCGTGGCCCGTTGCACGGAGATCTCCCTGGGGATCATTTGCGCCACCGCCAGCAGTGCCCTGATCTGGCCGATGCGGGTAGAGCGACAATTGGCGGATCAGGCCCGCAGCGCCTGGCACAGTGGCATGCAGGCCGCTCGCGCCACCCTGGCCGGCGATGCCCTGGCGCGCAAGGGCCTGCTGGAAATTCTCGGGCGCATCGTCGCCGTGGACTCCCAGCGCGAACACGCCTGGTTCGAAGGGCCATCGGGGCGCCAGCGGGCCCGGGCTATCAGTGGCCTGAGCCAGAAGCTGCTGATGCTGTTGCGGATCTCCCGTTCGGTGCGGCGCCAGTGGAAACAATTGGACGCCGACGAAGCCCGGCAACTGCAGCCCTGGATGGATCGGGTTCAGGAAGCCCTGGCGGCGGCCGACAAGGCTGGTCTGCAAGCGCTGCGGCCGCGCCTGCAGGAAGCGTCCCATGAGCTTCAGATCAGCCCGGCGCAGAGCTTTTGCCTGGCGCGTTTTGCGTTGTTGCTGGATACCGCCCTGGCGGCAACCCAGGCCCTGGACGCGGTGCAGAAGGGGCGGGCGCCGGTGGAGCAACCGGCAACCCTGACTCCCCATCGTGATCTGTCGCTGGCCCTGGTATTCGGTGCCCGCAGTGCCTTGGCGTTTCTCACGGTGGCCAGCTTCTGGCTGGCCACTGCCTGGCCTGCTGCTTCCGGGGCCATGCTCCTGACCTGTGTGGTCTGCAGTCTGTTTGCCAGCCGTGAGAACGGCGCGCAGATTGGCATGAGCTTCATGCGCGGAATCTTCCTGGCGATTCCGGCGGCGTTCCTGGTGGGGCAGATCCTCCTGCCCCAATGGAGCGGCTTTGCGATGTTGGCCATGGCCATGGGCGTGCCGCTGTTCTTCGGCGCCCTGGGCATGGCCAAGCCACAGATAGGCGCCACTGCCACTTCGTTCTGCCTGCATTTCATCGTGTTGATTTCGCCGATGAACCGCATGAATTTCGATGTCGCCAGCTTCTTCAACAATGCCCAGGCCATGGTGCTGGGGGTGGGCGCTGCGGTACTGGCCTTCCATCTGCTGATTCTGCGTAACCCGGCCTGGCATGGCCGGCGCCTGCTGGCGGCGACCTTGAGTGATCTGGTGCGTTTGACTCGGCGCAACCTGCGGGGCGCGGAAAGCTGGTTCGGCGGGCGCATGGCTGATCGCCTGCTGCAACTGGCCCGGCATTATCCGGAGCTGCCGGAACAGGCCCGCAGTCGCTGGGACGATGGCCTGTTGGGCCTGGACGTCGGCGATGAACTGATGCACCTGCGCCTGAGCCTGGCGGTGGCCCAGGTGCCGGTGAGTGCGGCGCAGCGTGAGTATTTCGAGCAGTTGCAACGCATCCTTGAACAGGGCCCGGCCGGTCATCGCCAGGAAGCGCTGGTGGCGCCCAGTGCGGCCTTGCTCGACGCTTTGGACCAGCAGCCACCCAGTGACGCGTTGAAACTGGCCAAGGGGGCGGTGCTGCAATTGCAAAACAGCTGGCGCAGTTGGTGCCGGCAGCAGGAGGACAGTCATGGGGCTGCGTGAGTGGTCGTTGGGCGGGGTGCTGCTCAGCCCGTTTCTGATTTACGTGGTGCTGGCGCTGGTGGTCACCGGCGTGCTGCGAGTGCTGGTGCGAGTCACCGGATTGGGGCGCTGGATCTGGCATGAAGCCCTGTTCGATTGTGCCCTGTACGTCTGTGTATTGACGGTGATCACTGTGGTCCTGGGACCTTTATAAGGAGTTGATTATGCGTACACCCGTACGTGTCGTATTTACCCTGTGCCTGGTGGCGGTGGCGATCTTCGCCGGTTATCACCTGTGGCAGTACTACATGCTGACGCCCTGGACCCGGGACGCGCGGATTCGCGCCGACGTGGTGATCGTGGCCCCGGACGTATCCGGCTGGGTGCGCGAGCTCAAGGTGGCGGACAACCAGCCCGTGAAGGCCGGAGACTTGTTGCTGAGCATCGACCGTGACCGGTTCGAGGCGGCCCTGGAAAAGGCCCAGGCCGTGGTTCAGACCCGTCAGCAGCAATTGAGTCTGCGCGAGCACGAGGCCAGTCGCCGTGCGGCCCTGGGTCCCCAGGCCATCAGTGCCGAGCTGCGCGAGAACGCCCAGATCAACGCCGGCATAGCCCGGGGCGAACTGCGTCAGGCCCAGGCCGAGGCCAAGGTCGCGGAGCTCAACCTGGCCCGCAGTCAGGTGCGCGCGCCCCGTAACGGGCATATCACCAACCTGCGCCTGGCCGAGGGTAACTACGTCAATGCCGGGCAGCCAGTGATGGCGCTGATCGATGATTCGACGTTCTACGTCCAGGCTTATTTCGAGGAAACCAAGCTGCCGCGAATCCAGGTCGGCGACCCGGTAAAGGTCTGGCTGATGAGTGCCGGCGATGCCCTGCCGGGCCATGTGCAAAGCGTCAGCCGGGGGATCACCGACCGCAACGCCACCCCTGACGGGCAATTGCTGGCGGAGGTGGAGCCGACCTTCAACTGGGTTCGTCTGGCCCAGCGGATTCCGGTGCGGATCAAGCTGGACAAGGTGCCTGAAGGCATCAATCTGAGCGCCGGGATGACCGCCAGCGTGCAGGTCGAGGAGGGCAGTGGACGGTAGGAGACGGCTTGCTGGCGCAAGCCATGACGAGCAAAGCCTTCGCCGACAAGCCGGCTCCTGGAGGATTACGTGGGGCGCGGTTTAGCCAATGGTGATGGCCGGCAGGGTCGGCAGGGTCACGGTCTGTTGCTTGCGTGGGGCGAGGATCTCGGCTTCGCCGTCCACCACCAGCTCGTCGCGCTGGTTGAACACGCGAGTGGCGATGCGGACGCGGAATTTCGGCAGTTTTTCGAGGATTTCCAGGCGTACGGTCAGGGTGTCGCCAATCTTCACCGGCTTCTGGAAGCTCATCTGCTGACCGATGTAGATGGTGCCCGGCCCAGGCAATTCGCAGGCCACGGCGGCGCTGATCAGGGCGCCGCTGAACATGCCGTGGGCAATGCGCTCCTTGAACATGGTGGCGGCGGCGAACTCGGGATCCAGGTGCACCGGGTTGTGATCGCCGGACATGGCGGCGAACAGCTGGATGTCACGCTCCTCGACGGTCTTGCTGTACTGGGCGGTCTGACCGACTTCCAGGGCTTCGTAAGGGGTGTTGGTAACCTGGGTCATGTTGCTGAAATCCTCTGACAGGTAAATGAGCGCACTGACCGCGCCGTCGCTTACTCCGACCGTGGAGGCCGGCGGTGTTGCAGCGCTTGGTCCAGCCAGGCCAGTACGTCGTGGGTCACTTGATCACGGTTGCTTTCGTTGAACAGCTCATGACGTGCCTGCGGGTAGATATTGAGTTGCAGGCACTGGCTGCCGGCCTCGCGCAATGCGTTGGCCAGATCCTTGAGACGCTTGCCATCACTCACCGGATCACATTCTCCGCCCATGACCAACAACGGCAGGCCGGGATCGATCTGCGCCAGGTTGGAAATCTTGCTGATTTGTTGCAGGCCACCGAGCAGGTCGATCCACAGCTGGTTGGTGCAGCGATAGCCACACAGCGGGTCGTTCACGTACTTGTCGACTTCGGCCGGATCGCGGCTGAGCCAGTCGAAGGCGGTGCGATTGGGCTTGAAAGCCTTGTTGAAGGAGCCGAACGACAGCCACTCGATCAGTGCGCTGCGTCCCTGGCCGCCCTGGCGCCAGCGTTCGAACCGCGCGATCAGGCTGGCGGCGCGGTACAGGGCCACTGGCTGGAAGTTCGAGCCGCTGAGAATCGCCCCGTGGAGGCTGGCGCTGTGATGTTGCAGGTAGGCCTGGGCGATGTAGCTGCCCATGCTGTGGCCCAACAGCACGATGGGCGTGCCGGGGTGTTGCTGGCCGATGTGCTGGTTGAGGCTGGCCAGGTCGCCGACGACCTTGTTCCAGCCACCCTGGTCTGCGTAGTGGCCGAGGACCCCGTGTTCCGCGGTTTTACCGTGGCCGCGCTGATCCGGGGCATAGATTCCATAACCCTCGGCGCACAGGGCCTCGGCCAGGCGAGCGTAACGCCCGCTGTGCTCGGCCATGCCGTGGGACAGCAGGATGAGTGCCTTGAGCGGGCGCTCGGGCAGCCACAGGTTGACGAAGAGGCGTTGGTGATCACTCGTGGTCAACCAGAACGTGTCGTGGGTCATGGCGATTCCTTTGCACGAAGACGCTGCACTTTATAGCGTATCGCCGCGTGTGCGTCTGATGCGCACGCCTGTTGGAAGCAAGATTCATAAAATTAATGACACACTTGCGCATATTTGCCTGATTCACCATAGCTGCTAACGTCCGATGAGCCCCGCCGCTGATAGCGTTACAGAGGCGGCCCGGACCGTTCAGGTAATGAGAGGACAAGAATAATGCAACCTGATTTCTGGAATGATAAGCGCCCCGCCGGCGTCCCCAACGAGATTGACCTGGGGGCCTTCAAGTCGGTGATCGAGGTGTTTGAGCGTTCCTGCAAGAAATTTGCTGATCGCCCGGCCTTCAGCAATATGGGGGTGACCCTCACCTACGCCGAGCTGGAACGCTACAGCGCGGCCTTTGCCGGTTATCTGCAAAGCCATACCGATCTGGTTCCGGGGGATCGTATTGCGGTGCAGATGCCCAACGTCCTGCAGTACCCGATCGCGGTCTTCGGTGCGCTGCGGGCCGGTCTGGTGGTGGTCAACACCAATCCGCTGTACACCGCCAGGGAGATGCGTCATCAGTTCAAGGACTCAGGAGCCCGGGCCCTGGTCTACCTGAATGTCTTCGGGCAGAAGGTCCAGGAAGTTTTAGGGGATACCGATATCCAGTTCCTGATCGAGGCCAAGATGGGCGACCTGATGCCCACCGCCAAGGGCTGGTTGGTCAACATGGTGGTGGACAAGGTCAAGAAGATGGTCCCGGCCTATCACCTGCCCCAGGCCATTTCCTTCAAGAGTGCCCTGCGCCTGGGGCGTGGCCAGGGGATCAAGCCGCTGCAGGTGGGGCTCGATGATGTTGCCGTGTTGCAGTACACCGGCGGTACCACCGGCCTGGCCAAGGGCGCGATGCTGACCCACGGCAACCTGGTGGCCAACATGCAGCAGGCCCGGGCCTGCCTCGGCCAGCACGGGCCCGACGGTCATAGCCAGTGGCGTGAAGGGCAGGAAGTGATGATCGCGCCGCTGCCGCTGTACCACATCTATGCCTTCACCGCGAACTGCATGTGCATGATGGTCACGGGCAACCACAACGTGCTGATCAGCAATCCGCGGGATATCGGCGCCTTTATCAAGGAGCTGAAGAACTGGCGTTTTTCCGCCTTGCTGGGGCTCAACACGCTGTTCGTGGCCCTGATGGATCACCCGGAATTCAAGAACCTGGATTTTTCCAACCTCAAGCTGACCAACTCCGGTGGCACGGCCCTGGTCAAGGCTACGGCTGAGCGCTGGCAGAAACTCACCGGCTGCCGGATCACCGAAGGTTATGGCCTCACCGAAACCTCGCCGGTGGCCTGCACCAACCCCTATGGCGACCGCTCGCGATTGGGTACGGTCGGTCTGCCAGTGCCGGGCACCACCTTGAAGGTCATCGATGACCAGGGCACCGAGCTGCCGCTGGGCGAGCGTGGCGAGCTGTGCATCAAGGGACCACAGATCATGAAGGGCTACTGGAACAAGCCGGAAGCCACGGCCGAAGTGCTGGATGCCGAGGGTTGGTTCAAGTCCGGCGATATTGCAGTGATCGATCCCGATGGTTTCGTGCGCATCGTTGATCGTAAGAAGGACATGATCATCGTCTCGGGTTTCAACGTTTACCCCAACGAGATCGAAGATGTGGTCATGGCTCACCCCAAGGTCGCCAACTGCGCGGTGATCGGGGTGCCGGACGAACGTTCCGGCGAGGCGGTGAAGCTGTTTGTGGTGCCTCGTGAGGCGGGGGTCAGCCTTGAAGAGCTCAAGGCCTACTGCAAGGAGAATTTCACGGGGTACAAAGTGCCCAAGCACATCGTGCTGCGTGAGTCTCTGCCGATGACGCCTGTGGGCAAGATCCTGCGTCGCGAGCTGCGCGACATCGCCTGATCCCTGGCTTTTTCCATCGCGGGCAAGCCTGTTGGCTCAACGGGCTTGCCCGCGATGCATTCTGGGGGCGCAAAGGCCCGTGCCAGAGCGGAATTCAGGGTTGTAGAATTTTTACTCTAAAAATGACTATTAGAATGTCTTGAGTCATAAATGTGACTATTGAGGCCTTTTTTGGCTCTAGGCGGCCTTTTCCAAAGCTGCTACTCTCGGCGCGCTTTGTGACTTCTCGGCCTAAGTAAAAGCCAGACTCACCAACAATAGACACCAATAAAAAACACAGACAAATAATAATCGCATCAAATGCGGTGATGAATTCGCGTTGCTGAGGAGTGGGCTTCCATGATCGAAGACTTTTGGAAGGATAAGTACCCAGCTGGGATTGCTGCCGATATCAATCCTGACGAGTATCCGAATATTCAGGCGGTGTTGAAGCAGTCCTGCCAACGTTTTGCTAACAAACCGGCCTTTAGCAACCTCGGCAAGACAATCACTTACGGTGAACTGTACGAACTGTCTGGGGCCTTCGCCGCGTACCTGCAGCAGCATACCGATTTGCAGCCTGGCGATCGAATCGCCCTGCAGTTGCCCAACCTGTTGCAATACCCGATTGCGGTGTTCGGTGCTATTCGCGCCGGCCTGATCGTGGTCAACACCAACCCGCTGTACACCGCGCGGGAGATGGAGCACCAGTTCAACGACTCTGGAGCCAAGGCTCTGGTTTGCCTGGCCAACATGGCCCACCTGGCAGAGACCGTGGTCCCCAAAACTTCGGTCAAGCACGTGATCATCACTGAAGTGGCGGACCTTTTGCCCACCTTCAAGCGTGTGCTGATCAACAGTGTGGTCAAGTACGTGAAGAAGATGGTGCCGGCTTATCACTTGCCCCAGGCCGTCAAGTTCAATGAGGTGCTGAGCAAGGGCCACGGCCAGCCAGTACAGGAAGCCAACCCTGCCAGCGGCGACGTGGCGGTACTGCAATACACCGGCGGTACCACCGGCGTGGCCAAGGGGGCGATGCTGACCCATCGCAATCTGGTGGCCAACATGCTGCAGTGCAAGGCGCTGATGGGCTCCAACCTCAATGAAGGTTGCGAGATCCTCATCACTCCGCTGCCGCTGTACCACATCTATGCGTTCACCTTCCATTGCATGGCCATCATGCTCATGGGCAACCACAACATCCTGATCAGTAACCCGCGGGATCTGCCGGCGATGGTCAAGGAACTGTCGAAGTGGAAGTTCAGCGGTTTTGTTGGTCTCAACACCCTGTTCGTTGCCCTGTGCAACAACGAAGCGTTCCGCAAACTGGATTTTTCCGCGCTCAAAGTCACGTTGTCCGGGGGCATGGCCCTGCAACTGGCGGCCGCCGAGCGTTGGAAGTCGGTCACCAATTGCTCGATCTGTGAAGGCTACGGCATGACCGAGACCAGTCCGGTGGCCACGGTCAACCCGATCCAGAACATCCAGATCGGCACCATCGGCATTCCAGTGCCTTCGACCTTGTGTCGGGTGATCAACGACGCGGGCGACGAACTGCCCCTGGGGGAAGTGGGTGAACTGTGCGTGAAGGGCCCGCAGGTGATGAAGGGCTACTGGCAGCGTCAGGACGCTACTGACGAAGTCCTCAGCGACGGTTGGTTGAAGACCGGTGACATCGCCCTGATTCAGCCGGACGGCTATATCCGCATCGTCGACCGCAAGAAGGACATGATCCTGGTCTCGGGTTTCAACGTGTATCCCAACGAACTGGAAGACGTCCTGGCTTCCCTGCCGGGGGTCCTGCAGTGCGCAGCGATCGGCGTACCGGACGAGAAGTCTGGCGAGATCATCAAGATCTTCATCGTCGCCAAGCCAGGCGTGACCCTGACCAAGGAGCAGGTGATGGAACACATGCGCGCCAATGTCACCGGCTACAAGGTGCCCAAGGCCGTGGAGTTCCGCGATGCGCTGCCGACCACCAACGTCGGCAAGATCCTGCGCCGTGAACTGCGTGACGAAGAGTTGAAGAAGCTCGGCGTGAAGAAGTAAGCCGCAGCGTCCACAAAAAAGCCCCGCCAGTGCGGGGCTTTTTCATGGGCTGGTAACTTGTGCCGGCTTACTGCTGGAACTGGGCAAAGCTCACGCCGGTGCCGGCCGGGCGCACGTCCTTGAGGAAGGAGTCCTTGTCGGCACTCAACTCCAGGCTCAGGGCGGCCTTGCGCTTGCCTTCATTGCGGATCACCAGGCCTTCCATATTTTCCCGCAGGAACACGGTCGGCACTTTCAGGTGCAGCAACTGGTTGGTGTCCGGGGTGTGCAGCAGCAGGTGCACCCATTCGTACTGACCAATGGCCAGACGGGTCACCAGGATATCGAACCACCAGATATTGCGGTTGCGGTTCAGCTCCGCGAAATGGCAGTTGTTGACGCCCAGCACCGCACCGCCCAGTTCCTGGTTTCTACGGGCAATGGCCTGCTTTTTATCGAGTTTCATAACATTCCTACGGGGATTGGATCTTCAGTGCTTGGCCTGAACAGGTCGAGCATTCTCCCGGGTTGCCCGACAAACATAAAGGGCAACCTCGGGCCTGCGATGAAATGCCTGACGAAAAATAATTGAAACTCTGCGCAACGGCCACGAGTCAACCTTGGGTAACGACGCAAATCCTCTTTGTTTGATCAATGAATGTTCTACGGAGAAATACCATGGGCAGCACAGCAGATAAGGCAAAAGGTCTGGCCAACGAAGCCATCGGCAACGTCAAGCAGGGTGTCGGCAAGGCCACCGACAACACCAAACTGCAGGCAGAGGGCAAGTTGCAGGAGAAGAAAGGCGAAGCCCAGCAAGCCCTTGGCAAGACCAAGGATGCAGTGAAAAAGACCATCGACAAGGCCTGAATACGGGGCCCTCGATGATTCAACGCAGCGGCCATCCACGGATGGCCGTTTTCATGTGTGTTGCTGCGGAGCAACGGTAATCAGCCCGTGCGAATGGTTGCGGTTCGCCAACTAGGCTAATTTGTTGTAGAAAACGCCCCCTGAGTCGCCATCGACTTCAACCTTTTTGCGGCGAAAGGAGACGCTATGATTTTTCCGGACCTCAAAGGTTTGCCCCTGCACCGTGTGCTGATCCGCACGGTCAATGAATTCATCGCGGACGAGATGTCCACCTATGCCTCGGCGCTGGCCTACCAGATGCTGTTCTCGCTGTTCCCCTTCATCCTGTTTCTCATTGCCCTGATCGGTTTCCTGCATCTGCCGGACTTCTTTACCTGGCTGCGCCTGCAATCGGAATTGGTGCTGCCGCCCCAGGCCCTGGAGCAGGTGAATCCGGTGATCGATCAATTGCAACAGTCCAAGGGCGGATTGCTCTCCGTGGGTATCGTCATCGCCCTGTGGACCGCCTCGGCGGGCGTGCGCCTGATGATGAGCGCAATGAACGCAGCCTACGATGTGGTCGAGGGCCGGCCGATCTGGAAGCGCTTTCCGCTGTCGGTGTTCTATACCGTGGGCATTGCCGGCATGCTCCTGGCCGCGGCAGCCCTGATGGTACTGGGGCCCCAGGTGATGACCTGGCTGGCTGGTCAGGTGGGCCTGGAAGAGTTCATCGTCACCCTGTGGACCATCCTGCGCTGGCCGGTGATCGTGCTGCTGATGATGGTGGCCGTGGCCTTGATGTACTACGTGATGCCCGATGTGAAGCAGAAGTTTCGCTTCATCACGCCGGGCTCGGTGCTGGCGGTGGTGGTCTGGATTGTCGCGTCCCTGGGCTTTGCCTACTACGTGAAAACCTTCGCTAACTACAACGCCATGTATGGCAGTATCGGCGCGATCATCGTGTTGCTGCTGTACTTCTACATCTCTGCTGCAGTGCTGTTGCTGGGGGCGGAGATGAACGCGGTGATCGAACACATGTCGGCCGAAGGCAAGGAACCTGGCGAAAAGGACTTTGACGGGCCCGGCGATAAACAACACGTATCGGGACTGGGCCGGGATCACTCGCGCCATCCGACCACTGACGAAGCCTGAACATGATCCGTGAAATCCTCAAAATGGGCGATGAACGCCTGCTGCGTATTGCGCCTCCGGTGGCGCCCGAGATGTTCGACAGCCCCGAGCTGTGGCAACTGATCGACGATATGTTCCAGACCATGGAAAGTGTCGGTGGCGTTGGCCTGGCAGCACCGCAGATCGGTGTCGATCTGCAACTGGTGATCTTCGGCTTCGAGCACAGCGAACGTTATCCGGAGGCAGAGGCCGTGCCTCAGACCATCCTCATCAACCCCTTGATCACGCCCTTGAGTCCGCAACTGGAAGAGGGCTGGGAAGGTTGTCTCTCGGTGCCAGGGCTGCGGGGCGCGGTGCAGCGCTACCAGCACATTCGCTATGAAGGTTTCAGCCCCAAGGGCGAGCCTATCGTGCGTGTGGCCTCGGGCTTTCATGCCCGTGTGGTGCAGCATGAGTGCGATCACTTGATCGGGCGGCTGTACCCATCGCGGATCAGTGATTTCAGCAAGTTCGGTTTCACCGAGGTGCTGTTTCCCGACCTCGATCCCAACGCTGACGCGTAACGCCCAAGCCTACGGACCCGGGCGAACGCTGTCGGTCCCCATGGCCAGCAGCGGCTTGCTGCGTTGATAGCGAGCCAGCCGTTCGGCCAGCGGCTGGGGTAATTGGGTAGCGGTGGAAAAACTCATGCGCTGATACAAAGTTTCCAGGTCCGGGTGACAGAACAGCCAGACTGGCCCTTCGACCTGCATCAGCGCCCGCTCCACCAACTGTCCGGCCAGCCCCTGGCCGCGGTGCTCGGGGGCAACGAACAAACCCGTCAGCCAATGCCCCTGGGCCACCGGGGTCAGGCTCATCCCGGCGACGATCCCCTCGTTCCTGGCCACCCAGAGCTGGCCTGCGGACGAGGCCCGCATGGGCGACTGGTGCTGGCGATAGAACTTGTTCAGCAAGGGACGCGCGGCCTCGGCAAGGAGGCAGATCTGGAGGCTGGACATGGCTTTCCGGGATTGCAACAGGGAGCGGCGGATTATAAAGGAACCCCCGACCGCTATAGGTGCTATACCTGAGTCCTATCCCGCAGCAGTGGAGTAAAGATCATGTCCAAAGGTATGAACGCCAAGAAGAATGCCAAGAAGAAACCGGCAAAGAGCGCAGACGAGAAGCGCGCCGAGAAAAAGGCCAAGAAAACCGAAGTGAACATCTTCGGCCATTGATCAATTTGACGAAGCCCGCAACGCGGGCTTCGTTTTATCCCTTCTGAAAAGGCAGGCGCGGGTTCTGCCTGTTCAGCGCGACTTCTCCATTTGCTGTTTCGAACCTAAGCCAGCTCCACCGCCAATGCCTCCCGCACCGCCGGCCGCTGCTCGACCCGGGCCTGGAACTTCGCCAATGCCGGCCAGGCTCCCAGATCGATGGCAAACAGCGCAGTCCAGCGCAGCACGGTGAACAGATAGGCATCGGCGATGCCGAACTGCCCGCCTTGCAGATAATCCTGGCGCTCCAAGGTCTGCTCCAACAGGGCAAAGCGTTTGAACAGCTTCTGCCGGAACACCTCCTTCACACTGTCATCGAGCCCTGGGTTGAACAGCCAACCCATGATCCCGTGAACTTCGCTGGTGATGAAGTTCAGGGTTTCCTGCAGCCTTACCCGTTGCCAACTGCCATTGGCCGCCGCCAATCCGGCCTCGGGCTTGAGGTCTGCCAGATATTGCAGGATCGCCGGGCCTTCGGTGAGTACTTCGCCGTTGTCCAGTTGCAGGGCGGCCACGTAGCCCTTGGGGTTGAGGGTGAGGAAGTCCTGGCCGTCGGCGGTGCGCTTGCTGCGATTGTCGACGCGGATGGCGTCGAACGGCAGTTGCAGTTCCCGCAGCACGATATGGGAGGCCAGGGAGCAGGCTTGAGGGGCGTAGTAGAGTTTCATCGGCAGGTCTCTGGTTGATGTTCGAGCCAGTGTCGGGGCAGCACTGGCATGGGTAAAATTAATCTTTCAGAAAATGGCCATAAGGATAGCTACTGCCATGATGAACCTGATGCATTGGCGCTTGCTGGTGGCAATCGCCGAGTGCGGCACCATCACCCGGGCCGCCGAACAGGTGGGCATGACCCAGTCCGGGGCCAGTCAGGCCTTGGCCCAGATGGAAGACATGCTGGGCGTGCAACTGTTCATCCGGGAAAGCCGCCAGGCTTTGCCCACGGCAATCGGTCTACAGGTGCTGGAGCAGGCGCGGGTGATGCTCGGAGCCCTGGCCCAGGTTCGCCGGCAAGTGGACACGGCCCGGGGCATCCTCCAGGGCAGTTTGCGCCTGGCGGGCTTTCCCATGGTCCTGGCGAGCTTCCTGCCACCGGTGCTGCGACGTTTCAAGCAACTGCACCCGGGGATCGAGGTGGTGCAGCTGGAGGTCAGCGATGATGAGGTCGAAGCCCTGCTGGAGGCGCAACTGGTGGATCTGGGAGTGGTACTGAATCCGCCTCCCGAGCGTCGTTCGTGGTTGCTGGGTGTCGATTCGTGGGTGGCCGTGCTGCCCCAGGATCACCCCTGGCAAGCCCCGACCATCGAGCTTGAAGTCTTGCTGGCGCAGCCTTTTGTCCTGGCCACTGGCGGCTGCTCGGTGAATGCCCGCAGCCTGGCGCTTGAAGCTGGAGTGTCGTTGGCGGATGTGCGGATCGAAGTGCGCGAGTGGAAGAGCGCATTCAGCCTGGTGCGTGAACGTTTGGGGGTGACCCTGGTGCCCGAGAGCACCTTGCCTGAACAGCGCCAGGGATTGCGGGTGCTGCCTCTGAGTTGCGCGATCGAGCGCCAGTTCGCCCTGGTGGCGGCGCCGGGGCGGGGGTCGAACGGACTGGTTCAGGCCTTTGTGCAGATGCTCGCTCGGGCCTAGTCGGCGGGCGGTTCCTGGCGAGTCATGTTTATGCCTTGATTGAGACTTTTCGCGAAGGCTTGAGAGGCATTTAAAAGTTGTGAAAACAGAATGACTGGTGACCTTGCATAGAGTCGGCGTCTGTCTATGCTTAATTGTGAAAAAGCGTATCGGTCGCTTTTTGAACCACTGTCTCGTGATGTTTCAGCCTTATAACGGCTGTTTGTGGAATGTTCATCCGGGCACGAAATTGACTTCATGAATAAAGACGAGAGTGCGCATTTAGAGGCACCGCAGGATCAGGAGTAATTAATTAGATGGAATTTCTTTTCTTTGTTAGGTCCGACCCGACAGCGGGTCCTCAAGAAAAGGATGGCTTGATAAGAGCGTTGCAACATGGACTCTCCGATTAAACATCATTTGTCACCTGACACTTCCTTTCTCATATGGAGAGAGGCGCTTGCCCTGTTAATGGAACGTTGTGGTGGATCAGTTGAAAGACTAGAAACTTCCGTCAATCAAAAGACAGCGTTGAAGGTGATACAACTATGTTTAACCTACATCACAAGGCAGACCTTCTGGAGATCGAGCGCTTTAATTGTGCGTTGACCGAGGCCAATGCCAAGTTGGCGGCGATCAGCCATTCCATGGCGATGATCGAGTTCTCTCCCGATGGCATCGTGCTCGACGCCAACGAAAACTTTTGCAAGGCAATGGGCTATTCCGCGGAAGAGATACGCGGCAAGCATCACCGGATCTTCTGCGAGGAAGCGTTCTACCGCAGTGAGGAGTACGCCAAGTTGTGGCGTGATCTGGCCCGGGGTGAACCTGTCAGCGGCACCTTCCTGCGGCTGAACAAGCGCGGCCAGGAGATCTGGCTCGAAGCCAGCTACATGCCGGTGTTCGATGCCGAGCGTCAGGTCAAGAGTGTGATCAAGGTGGCTTCGGACATCTCCGAGCGCATCCATCTGGAACATGAAAACCAGAGTCTGTTGAACGCCATTGGCCGCTCCATGGCAATCATCGAATTCACCCCCGATGGCAAGATAGTTGCCGCCAACGACAACTTCCTCAAGACCATGCAGTACTCCCTGAATGAAATACTCGGTCAGCACCACAGCATGTTCTGTCATCGCTCTGAAGCCGAGTCTGCCGAGTACAAGCAGTTCTGGGCCTCGTTGAACCGTGGTGAATACCATTCCCACCGTTTCGAGCGGGAAAACAAGTACGGCCAGACCGTGTTCCTCGAGGCTTCCTACAACCCGCTGTTCGACACCAAGGGGCGCTTGTACAAGGTGGTCAAGTTCGCCAGCGATATCACCCAGCAAGTAACCACCCTGCAATCTGCCGCCGAATCGGCCCACAGTACCTCGGTGCAGAATGATGCCTGCGCCCAGAAAGGCTCGGAGGTGGTGCAACAGACGGTGGAGATCATTCAGCAGATTTCCCACGACCTGAACGAAGCCGCCCGCAGCATTGATGCGGTCAGCAAACAATCGGAGATCATCGGCAGCATAGTCCAGACCATTCGCGGGATTGCCGACCAGACCAACCTGCTGGCGCTCAATGCGGCCATCGAGGCGGCCCGGGCCGGCGAGCATGGACGGGGGTTCGCGGTGGTGGCGGACGAGGTACGCAGCCTGGCGGCACGCACCAGCCAGGCGACGGTGGAGATCGTCGAGGTGGTGCGCAAGAACCACGACCTGTCCATGAGCGCGGTCACCAGCATGCAGTCGAGCCTGAGTCGTACCGGACTGGGGGTCGAGCTGGCCAATGAGGCGGGGGAGGTGATCCTGGAGATTCAGCAGGGCTCAAGGCATGTGGTGGATGCCATCAGCCAGTTCAACTCGACCTTGCAGCTGTAGCCGCGGTTTTCCTTCGGATACAAAAAAGGGTTCCCGTGCAGGGAACCCTTTTTGTTGGCGCTGTTACAACGCAGCGAGGAACTTCTCGTCGATCGGCTTGGCGCTGTTCTTGGCCTCTTTCTCTTCCTTGGCCAACTGCATCTTGTCTTGCAGGCGCTGGGCGATTTCCTGGTTGATCGTCAGTTGCCGTTCAGGTGGCAGGTTCCTCAGGTCTTCTTCGGTCAGCCCCATATCCTTGAGGATGCTGTCGCGCAGGCGCTGTTCGGGCGTCTTGCTCATGTAGTCCTTGAACTCGCTCAGGGCACCGGTTTCCGTGGCGCTGGTGGCCTGTGGCGTGCTGGTGGCGGGCGGCGTGGCCTGGAGCAGTACACGGGTCTTGGCGAACGCTGCATTGACGTTGTCGTCCACGGTATTGCCTTGCAGGCTGGACTGGGACGTCGGCACGGTCACGGAGTTCTGGGCCTGCTGCAGCATGCCGCTGTACAGCGCGCTGGCGGCAGCGGTGGTCGGGTCCATATCGGTGCGCGAGGTGGGCTGCACCGAAACGGATTTCTGGGCGTTGACCAACATGATCGGGAACCTGTGTGAGAGAACTAGGCTGAAGTTCCAGCAAGTTCCATGCCGATACTTTAGTCATTGAATATCAATAGGTTAGGGCAATTGTTCTCGGCGGGTGGCCAGTAAGCGGACAAGTCTTGCCGCTTCCTGGCAATTGCCGCCCGCCTGTTTGCCGAGGGGCGGCGATCAGCGTCTCAGTAAGTGATGGGAATGCCGAAATGCTCCTGGAAGGCATCGTCCACAGGCTCGTACCCCAGGACCTTGGTGGTTTCGCTGAGATCCAGGCGCTTGAAGCGGTTGTTGGATATGCCATGGCCGATCAGGAACTGCACCCCAGGGGTTTCGACCGCTCGCTGCAGCAGTTGCACAGCGTCCCGAGGGCTGAGCCAGGCGCTCAGGTCGCGGGTGGTGGTCAGTTCGTGGTGTTGCGGGTCCTCGAATGCCCCGATGCGCAGGGCGATGCAGGACAGCCCGCGCCGGGCTGCATAAAAGGCACACAGGGCTTCGCCATAGCATTTGCTCACACCGTACAGGTTGGCTGGCATCACCGGCATGCCCGGGGTGATCTGCCGGTCCACCGGGTAGCCTTCGATGGTCTGGGCGCTGCTGGCGAACACCAGGCGCCGGCAACCGGCGTTCACTGCGGCCTCGAACAGGTAGGTGGTGGCGAGGATGTTGTTGGGCAGCAGTTCGTCGAAGCCGGCAGTGGCGTGGGGGATGCCGGCCAGGTGCACGATGACGTCGATCCCCGGCAGCAGGCGGCTGATGGCTTGCGGGTCATCAAGGTCCAGGCGCACGAAACGGTGGGGCGCCGGGATGTCGAAGTCCGGTTCGACGCGGTCGGTGAGGGTGAAGCGATGGCGCTCCTGGGAGCCCTGGAAAAACACTTTGCCGATCCTGCCGCAGGCGCCGGTCAGTAGTACGTTGAGTCCATCCATGTCGAATCTCCGGTGGGCTGAGAAGGGGCAGGCTAGGGCGTGCCGTTACGTCCATGCAGCACAAAGCCCGGACGCAGGCTGAGGCGTTCGTAGTAGGCGGCCACGGCGGGGAAGTCCGGGTGTTCCATCGGGGTCATCTTCCAGCGATTGACCGAGAGGCCAAGGACGATATCCGCCAGGCTGAAGTCTTCACCGAGCACATAGTTCCCGGTGCTCTCAAGCTGCCGTTCAAGGATCGCCATCTTGCCGTTCCAGGCCAGCAGGCTGGCGCCGATGCGCTGGCTGTCCTGGCAATCCGGATGCTGGCGCACCAGGCCCATGAAGGCGTAGCTCCAGGCCGGATTGAGTTCGGTGGCCTGCCAGTCCATCCACTGTTCCACCAGGGCCCGGGCTCGCGGGGCGATGGGCAGCAGGCCGCTGCCGGGGTGCAGGTTGGCCAGGTAGCGGCAGATGCTGTTGGACTCCCACAGGGCACCGGCATCATCGATCAGCACCGGGACCTGGGCGTTGGGGTTGAGGGCGAGAAATTCGGGACTGTGGGTCGACTGGAAGCCGCTGCCCCAATCTTCCTGCTGGTAGGAAAGGTCCAGCTCTTCACAGGTCCACAAGACTTTCCTGACGTTGATGGACGAGGCTTTACCGAGAATTCTGCAGGGGGTTCCCATGACGTTTCCTTGTTCGTGGCACAGGTTGGCGATGGGAATCTATCAGCGAGCCAGGTTCTCGGCGACGGCCAAATTGCCTCCAGGGGTGTTTTGCCCAGCTTCAGGCCGGATCGGGCAGGGCCGAAGCCGGCAGACCGAAGACCCGGTCGAACAGCCAGTTGAAGGCGAAGGTGTAGCAGGGGATGAACAGGATCAGCGCCAGGTCCAGGAGGAAGGCCTGCACCAGGCTGATGTTCATCCACCAGGCGATGAGCGGGATCAGGAACACGATCAGGGTCAACTGGAAGCCCACGGCATGGGCGATGCGCCGCTTGACGGTGCGGGTGCGCGAGGGCTGACGGCTTTCCCAGCGCTCGAACAGCGTGGTGTAGATGAAGTTCCAGGTCACCGCGATGCTGGTGATGACCACGGCCAGCGGCCCGGTGCTGCTGGGGGACGTGCCGGACAGCAGGGCCAGGCCGAGGGCCGAGAACGTCATGCCGAACACCTCGAACAGGGATACGTAGACCAGTTTGCGTTTCACGCCTTGCATGGAAATTCCTCGGTATTGAATGGCAATGGCCAGAGCTGGACTGGCGCAGGGCGCGAAAGGTAGCTTCAATAGTGGTGACAGAAAAAGTCGGAAGCTTTCAGTTTTATTGATAGGTTGCCCTCCATGAATTTCTCCAGTGACAGCATCCAGTTGTTTCTCGCCGTGCTCGAGCGCGGTTCCTTTTCTGCGGCGGCCCGCTTCCTGGGCAAGGTGCCCTCGGCGGTCAGCATGGGCATTGCCAACCTTGAGGCTGAACTGGGTTACGCCCTGTTCGATCGCCGCCATCGCGAGCCGGTGCCGACGCCCCTGGCCCTGTCCCTGGCGCCCCATGCGCGGTTGATCGCCGACCAGCTCAAGCAGTTGCAGGTGCACGCCATCGAGCTGTCCCTGGGCCTGGAGAGCAAGCTGTCGATCGCCGTGGTGGACGACATCGACAAGCAGCGAGTGCTGGCCGCCATCAAGCTGATTGCCGAGCGCTATCCGCTGCTGGAGGTGGAGGTGCTCAGTGCCCCCCAAGATGATGTGCTGCAACTGCTGCACAGTGGGCGAGTGAGTGTGGGCGTGGCCTTTGCCGGCTTGAGCGTGAATGCCCTGGAGTATTTCCAGTACATCGGCAGTGAGCGGGTGATTGCCTGTATCTCGCCGCGACATCCGGTGTTTGTGGCCAGCGATGGCTCGTTGTACCTGGAGGAGCTGATCCGGTTCCGCCAGGTCGTGGTGGCCAGCCGCGACTTGCCCATCAGCGATACGCGGCCCTTGGTGGGCGAGTCGTTGTGGCGCACCGACAGCCTGGCCATGGCCCTGCACATGGTGGAAGCCGGCATCGGCTGGGGCAATTTCCCCTTGTCGGTGATCCAGCCGCTGCTGGTGGCAGGGCGCCTGCAGAGGCTGAAGTTCAAGAACCTCGACAACGGCTTGTCGTTGCCGGTGCATGCGGTGTGGCTGAAGAACCGGCCGCTGCAGAAGGGCGCCCTGGCCCTGGTGCAGTTGCTCAGTGGCGAAGACCCGGCGCTGGGGCCGCCGCCCGCCCCCGGGGTTTAGCCCAGGGCCTGTTCACGCAACCAGCGCAGCAAATGACCGGCCGCCGAAGCGTCGCTGATCGCCTGGGCGGACAACAGGTAATAGGCGCTGCCGTCGGCGACGAAGCCGAAAGGGGCGCAAAGCAATCCTCCAGCCAGATCATCGCGCACCAGTTGCCGGGGGGCGATGGCCAGCCCGAGTCCCGCCACCGCCGCTTGCAGGCTGAAGTAGAAATGCTCGAAGACTTGCTCCTGTAGAGCCAGGGAGGCGGGCAGCTGCTGCTGTTGCAGCCAGTGCTCCCAGGCTTGCGGCCGGGTAGCACTGTGCAAGCGCGGGGCGTGTTCCGCCAGGGTCGGCTGGCCGTCTGGCGAAGGGGTCCAGTCAGCCTGTTTGTCCGGCCGGCACACGGGGCCAATGGCTTCGTCGAACAGCCAGTGGGCCTGAGTTTCATCGTTCCAGGCGAAATCGTTGCGGCGGATCGCCAGGTCGATGCCGGCGTTGAACGAGAAAGGCCCGCCGCCGGCCAGCAACTGGATCGATATTTCCGGGTGAGCGGCCTGGAACGCCGGCAGGCGTGGAATCAGCCAGCGCATCAGCAGGGTCGGTTCACAGGACAGCACCAGCGGCGCCTCGGGGTCCGGTGCCCGCAGGCGGCTGGCGGTGTTCTCGATCAGGTCCAGGGCCTGGGTCACGCTGTGCAGCAGTTCGGCTCCGGCCGGCGTCAGAAATACCCGGTGGCTGCGGCGTTCGAACAGCGCCGTGCCCAGGTCCTCTTCCAGGGCGCGCACGGCGCGGCTGATGGCGCCGTGGGTCAGGTGCAGGGCGGCGCCGGCCTGGGTGAAGCTTTCCAGGCGTGCCGCTGCTTCGAAGCAGCGCAAGGCGCCGAGGGGCGGCAGGCGTCGGCGTAATGTCTGTGAGTTTTTATCACTGAGAGTGTCAGTTTTCATCGTTGGCTGTCCCCGTGCCGATCCCCATACAGTAGCGCCTGATTCTATATCCAAGGCGTATGTAACGTGACTGAACTGTTAGTCGTAATCACCATTACCATTCTTGCTGTACTCAGCCCCGGAGCCGATTTTGCCTTGGTAACGCGCAATAGCCTGATGCTCTCTCGCCGCCACGGTGTGTGCACTGCCCTGGGTATCGGGCTCGGGGTCATGCTGCATATCGGCTACAGCCTGCTGGGGGTGGGGGTGCTGTTGCAGCAGTCGCTGCTGTGGTTCACCGGGCTGAAGATTGCCGGGGCGCTTTATCTGATCTATCTGGGGATCAAGCTGTTGCGCGGTTCGGACCAGGGGCCGCACGAGGAGGCGGCGGCGAATGTCGAGACTTCGTCATGGGCGGCTCTGCGCAGCGGCTTTCTGACCAATGCGCTGAACCCCAAGACGATGATTTTCGTTCTCAGCCTGTTTATGCAGGTGATCCGGCCGGGCACGGCATTGCCGGTGCAGATCGGCTACGGGGGGATCATTGTCCTGGCTCACGTGTTGTGGTTCGTGGCGGTGGCGCTGTTTTTCTCGGCTCCGGCGATTGCCAGTCGACTGCAGGGGTACAAGCGCCGTATCGATCAGGTATTTGGTGTGGTGCTGGTGGGGTTCGGGCTGCTGCTCAGCGTGCTGAGCCTGCAGCCCTGAAACACCTCAGGTGCTTTCCCGCACCCGCAGCTCGAAGCCCATGTCCACCACGGGCTCGGCCACGCTGTTGCCGGCCAGCAGGGTCAGCATCTGCTCGGCTGCACGGCGGCCGATGGCTTCCCTTGGGGTGCTGATACTGCTCAGGCGCGGCACCATGTGTTCCGAGGAGGGCAGGTCGTTGAACCCCAGCACCGCCACTTGCTCCGGAACCTTGATCCCGCAGCGCATGGCTTCCAGCAGTGCGCCCTGGGCCAGGTCGTCGTTGCCGAAGAAGATGGCGTCCACTTGCGGCTGGCTCTGCATCAGTTGCAGGAACAGTTCGCCGCCCAGGCCCACGGAGGATGGGCGTGGGGTCAGCAGTTCCAGATCGGGGTTGTACAGCCCGGCCTCTTGCAGGGCACGACGGAAACCTTCGCCCCGCAGCAGAGTGCGTTGATCCAGTTGTGCACCGACGTAGGCCAGGTGCTTGCGCCCACGGGAAATCAGGTGCCGGGCGGCGGTCTCGCCCGCGTTCAACTGGGAGAAACCCACGCAGTTGAGCCCGGCGCCGGGGTCCAGGTCCATCATGTAGACGCAGGGGATGTTGTTGGCCTCGATCATCCGCCGGGCGCTTTCGGTACGGTCAAAACCGGTCAGCAACAGACCCCGGGGCTGGTAGGTCATGTAGTTGCGCAGCAGGTTCTCTTCTTCGTCCCGGGAGTAGTGGTAGTTGCCGATCAGCACTTCGAAGCCCTTGGGCCGCAGGACCTGATGAATGGCTTCCAGGGTTTCGATGAACAGCAGGTTGGACAGCGACGGCACCAGCACCACCACCGACTGGCTCTGGGCCGAGGCCAGGGCACGGGCGGCGGAGTTGACCACGTAGTTCAGCTCCTGCGCGGCCTTCTGCACCTTTTCCACCAGCTCGGTGGCCACGCTGCTGACGCCGCGCAGGGCCCGAGAGGCGGTGATCGGACTGACACCGGCCAGTCGCGCCACTTCGTTGAGGGTAGGGCGCCCCGTGGTACGGGAGCTTTTATCGTTTTTATGAGGGGTCATCAGACGGCTTGCCAAACAAAATTCAAGTCACTAAGGTAGCGCTGTCCTGAAACAGCTGCAATGCGTGAGCGAGGTGTGCCTGACCCTCGCTCTTTGGTTTGGCGGACTATATACGCGGCAACCCACAAAAATGACAAGAAGGCGTCGGCAGACACTGTTTTTGTACTAGAACTAGAACTAGCGAAGGTAGCGCTGTCTGCGCGCTGAGGTGTTACATGAGTCAATCTATTACCGCCCTGGTCATCATGGGTGTTGCCGGCTGTGGCAAATCCAGCGTCAGCCAGGCGCTGTGCCAACGCAGCGGCGCCACGGCCATTGAAGGCGATACGTTCCACCCTGCCGCCAATATCGCCAAGATGAGCGCCGGCATTCCCCTCGACGACGACGACCGTGCCGGCTGGCTCGACAGCCTCTGCGATGAATTGCGTCGGACCCTGGCCGCCGGTCAGCGTCCGGTACTGACCTGCTCGGCCTTGAAGCGCAAATACCGTGAACGCCTGCGCGCAGCGACCCCCGGCCTGGGCTTTATCTTCCTCGAACTGACACCGGCAGTGGCCGCCGATCGCGTGGCACACCGGCCAGGGCATTTCATGCCTTCGACCCTGATCGACAGTCAGTTCGCCACCCTCGAATCCCCCGTGGGGGAGCCGCTCACCCTGGCCCTGGATGCCAGCACCCTGAGCGTCCAGCGCCTGGCCGAACTGGCCAACCAATGGTGGCTGGAGCATGGCCTTGAACCTTCACATTAAGTGCTGGCTCGAAATAGGTAGCGCTATCCCACTCGGCCCTTGTTTTTAACGCTTAAATAAAAACAACAAACCGGAGGCAATCCCATGTTTGGCATGTCCCAAGAGACCTATCTGCTGGTTGATGCAGTGGTCACTATCATCGGCCTGATCGTCTTGATCACCCGATTCAAGCTGCATCCCTTTATTGCTCTGACCATTGCCGCGGGGTTCCTCGGCCTGACCTCGGGCATGCCGGTAGACAAGATCATCAAGGCGTTCCAGGACGGTTTTGGTGGCGTGCTCGGTTTTGTCGGCATCATCCTGGCCCTGGGCACCATGCTCGGAAAAATGATGGCCGAGTCCGGCGGCGCCGATCAGATTGCCCAGACGCTGATCCGTTCGTTCGGCAAGGAACGGGTGCAGTGGGCGATGATGTTCGCCGCGTTCCTGGTGGGCATCCCGCTGTTCTTCGAGATCGGCTTCGTGCTGCTGATCCCGCTGGTGTTCATCGTCGCCCGACGCACCGGGGTGTCGCTGATCAAGATCGGCATTCCACTGCTGGCTGGCCTGTCGGCGGTGCACGGCCTGGTGCCGCCGCATCCGGGGCCGCTGCTGGCCATCGGGGTGTTTGGTGCCGACATTGGCAAGACCATTCTCTACGGCCTGATCGTTGCTCTGCCGACGGCCATCATTGCCGGTCCGATCTACGGCACCTTCATCGCCAAATACATCCCGGGTCACCCGTCCCAGGAGCTGGTGGACCAGCTGGCCCGTGAAAACACCTCGCAGAACCTGCCCAGCTTCAGCGTGACTTTGCTGACTGTGCTGCTGCCGGTGTTCCTGATGCTGCTCAAGACCTTCGCCGACGTGGCGTTGCCGGATGGGCACTTCTTCCGCATCTGGATGGACATGATCGGCCACCCGATCAGTGCCTTGCTCCTGGCCCTGCTGCTGTCGCTCTACACCTTTGGCTACAAGCAGGGCATCGGCTCCAAGCAGATCCTCGGTTTGCTCGACGCCAGCCTGGCGCCTACCGCGGCGATCATCCTGATCATTGGTGCCGGCGGTGGTTTCAAGCAGATGCTGGTGACCAGCGGCGTGGGTGATGTGATCGGCCACATGGCGGTCAATGCGCAGATCTCGCCGATCCTCCTGGCCTGGCTGGTGGCGGCGGTGATTCGTATCGCCACCGGTTCGGCCACCGTGGCCACCATCACCGGCGCGGGCATCGTGGTGCCGGTGGTGGGGATGATCCCCGGGGTCAACCGCGAACTGCTGGTGCTGGCCACCGGTGCCGGCTCCTTGATCCTGTCTCACGTCAACGACGCGGGCTTCTGGCTGGTCAAGCAGTACTTCAACATGACTGTGGCCGAGACCTTCAAGACCTGGACGGCGATGGAAACCATCCTCTCGGTGGTGGGCCTGATCTTCATCCTGTTGTTGTCGTTGGTGGTTTAAACGGCGGGGCTGACCCCTGTAGCTGCTGTCGAGCCTGGGGCGAGGCAGGGCAAAGGCCCGAAGGGCCTTGCCCGGTGATCTAACGTCAGCCCTTGATAGGCATCTGAATCGCCGCGAGTGCTACGCACTCGTTCGCAGCCTGCGGCAGCGGCTACAGTACAGGCACAAAAAAACCGCATCGCTGCGGTTTTTTTGTGGCTGAAGGAGTCTCAGCTTTTCTGCACCAGGCCATCGGCGCGGAACATCCCGCGAATGCCGCGCACCGCCTGGCGAATCCGGTCCTGGTTCTCGATCAGGGCGAAGCGCACGTGATCGTCGCCGTATTCACCGAAACCCACCCCGGGCGACACGCAGACCTTGGCCTCGGCCAGCAGCTTCTTGGCGAACTCCAGGGAGCCCAGGTGCGCGTAGGCCTCGGGAATCTTGGCCCAGACGTACATCGAGGCCTTGGGGTTCTCCACCATCCAGCCCAGCTCATGCAGGCCCTTGACCAGCACATTGCGCCGTTGCCGGTATTGCTCGGCAATGTCCTTGACGCACTGTTGGTCGCCTTCAAGTGCCGCGATTGCTGCTACCTGCAGCGGGGTGAAGGTGCCGTAGTCGTGGTAGCTCTTGATCCGCGCCAGGGCGTTGACCAGCTCCGGGTTGCCGACCATGAAGCCGATGCGCCAGCCGGCCATGTTGTAGCTCTTGGACAGGGTGAAGAACTCCACCGCGATGTCCTTGGCCCCGGGCACCTGCATGATCGACGGGGCTTTCCAGCCGTCGTAGACGATGTCGGCGTAGGCCAGGTCGTGGATCACCAGCACGTCGTACTGCTTGGCCAGGGCGATCACCCGCTCGAAGAAATCCAGCTCCACGCACTGCGCGGTGGGGTTGGAGGGGAAGCCCAGGATCATCATTTTCGGCTTGGGGATCGAACCGCGAATGGCCCGCTCCAGCTCGGCAAAGAAGTCCACGCCGGGCACCAGTGGCACCGAGCGCACCTGGGCGCCGGCGATCACCGCGCCGTAGATGTGGATCGGGTAGCTGGGGTTGGGCACCAGCACCGTGTCGCCCTGGTCCAGAGTGGCCAGCATCAGGTGCGCCAGGCCTTCCTTGGAACCGATGGTGACGATGGCTTCGCTTTCCGGGTCGATATCGACCTCGTAGCGATCCTTGTACCAGCGGGAAATCGCCCGGCGCAGCCGTGGAATGCCTTTGGAGGTGGAGTAGCCGTGGGTGTCCTCACGCTGGGCAACGGTCACCAGTTTTTCGACGATGTGCGGCGGAGTCGCGCCGTCGGGGTTGCCCATGCTCAAGTCGATGATGTCTTCGCCGCGCCGACGCGCAGCCATCTTCAGCTCGGCAGTGATATTGAAAACGTAAGGGGGGAGACGATCGATGCGCGCAAAGCGGCGCGGCGAACCTTGTTCGGCCATTGTTGCCTCGAAAAGACGTAAGCGCCCGGAACCGTCCGAGCGACGTTGGCCACTGCGGTGGCCTGCGGGGGCAGACGATAAAGGCGCTGGCGCCGGCTTGTCCAGAGCAGCGGAAAATTATTTTTGCGCTGCCGGCGGTTTGCCCGGCTGGCGGGTTTGCCGCTATAACGTGCACGCTTTTTGCCTGCAAGGACGGCGCCCGGCCTGTGCCTGATCCGTTCGGGCGGATCTGATGCCGCTCGGCAGCTCTTCGAACAACAGCGTCAAACGGGATGAATGATGGAGTTTACCAGCGGCTTTTTGCTGAGTCTTTCGCTGTGCCTGGACATCGGCGTGGCCAATATCGCGATGATCACCCTGGCCATGCAGCGCGGCTATTTCCAGGGCTTCTGCCTGGGCCTCGGAACTTGCGTGGGTGACCTGATCTACGCGCTGTTGGCCCTGGCCGGGATGACCGTACTGTTGCAGTACGAAACTGTGCGTTGGGTGCTGTGGATCGGCGGTTCGGCGCTGCTGGTGTATTTCGCGGCGAAGATGATCTACGCCGCCATTCATCACAGTGCGCTGCTGGCCACGGCGGGGGAGGCGGACCGCGGTTCGCCGCGCAAGGAGTTCCTGCGCGGGATCTTCCTGGCCATGTCTTCCCCCAGCGCGATCCTCTGGTTTGCCGCCGTGGGGGGCACCCTGATTGCCCGATCCGGTGGCGGCACGATTGCCGACTCCGGGTTGTTCCTGGCCGGCTTCTTTTGCGCCGGGCTGGTCTGGACCATGGGCCTGTGCCTGGCCGCGACCCAGGGCGGCAAGTTGCTGGGCGACAAGCTGTTGCGCTACTCCTACCTGGCATCTGCGGCGATCTTCTGCTATTTCGCGGTTTACGTGATCCTATCCGGTTATCAGGAGTTCATCGTCGGCGCTGGGGTGGTCGACCTTCCGGCGCTCTGATCCTGGCCCTGGCGATTGGCTTCTATACTTGCTGCCGTACCCATCTTTTCTGCGGCAGGAGTGGCATTCATGGATGAGCAAAAACAGGGCGCAGGTCCAGAACCGCGCTTCGAAAGAGAGCGTTTTCTGCTGATCGCCGGCTTCAGCGAGCGGTTTACCCCTGGCGCCAGCCAGGACATCGGGCAGCTCTGGCAGCGCTTCATCCCCCACATCGGCAAGGTGCCGGGGCAAGTGGATGAGGTGACCTACGGCATCTGTTGCAACCCCGATGGCCAGGGCGGTTTCGAATACCTGGCCGGGGTCGAGATCAGCAAGCTCGACGATTTGCCCGAGCGCTATCGCTGGATCGAGGTGCAGCCGCAGAACTATGCGGTGTTCGAGCACGGTGGCTCCTTGCAGGAACTGCCACAGACCTTCAACTACATCTGGAAGACCTGGCTGCCCCAGTCCGGTCGCGAGGCAGCCGATGCCCCGGAATTCGAGCGCTACAGCGCCGACTTCAACCCCGATACCGGCAGCGGCGTGGTGGAGGTCTGGCTACCGCTGAAAAGTGAATGATCCCCTCGGGGGGCGCTGGCCGGCCCCCGATTCCCCCGGCCTTGGCCGCAATCTATACGCCGTCTTAATACCGCCCCCCGCAATCAGTGTCCGACCTTGATACGCCCTCACCTAACCTGCGTGGCGCAGAGGAGAGCGGCGGACGGCTCGTTCCCGACTCCCTGCCGGTGCCCGTTGCCGGGTGCCTGACCGGTTGCGCCCCGGGCCGCTGTCTGCGGTTGCGGCGCCGCCTCAATGGATTAAGGGGAAAAGCCTTGCTGACACTGGAATTCATCTACGGCGCCAGCGGTTTTTGCGCCGTGCTGCTGTTTGTCTACCTGGGTTACGCGCTGATCCGTGCCGAGAAATTCTGATGACCGCACCCAACGCTACCCCGGCATTTTCATTCGCCCGTCCGGGCATTCTCGAGAAAGGAAACCAGCCATGTACGACCTGATCTTCGTGGGCCTGTCCCTGGGGTTCTTTGTACTGACGGCCCTGGTCATCGTCGCCATGGGCAAGATTTGAACGGAGCATCGACATGTTGAGTACTGTGCTGGAATACGCGGTGATCCTCGGGGTAATGACCGGGCTCGCCGTACTCATGGGCAAATGGCTGGCCCGGGTCTTCAGCGGCCGCGGCCACGCCTTGCCCGAGCGGGCCACCTACCGCCTGCTGGGGATCGACCCCGGCGAAACCATGGGCTGGGCGCGCTATGGCTCGGCGCTGTTGCTGTCCAACGCAGCGATGATGCTCCTGGGCTACCTGGTGCTGCGCCTGCAAACCGTCATGCCCCTCAACCCCCTGGGGTTGGCGGCGCAGACCCCGGACCTGGCGTTCAACACCGCCGCGTCCTTTATCACCAACACCAACTGGCAGGCGTACTCAGGTGAAAGCAGCCTGTCGAACTTCAGCCAGATGGCGGTGATCACCTTCCTGATGTTCGTCGGCTCCACCGCCGGTGTGGTGGCAGCGGCCGGTTTCATTCGTGGCCTGAGCCGCTCCAGCTCCGCCGATATCGGCAACTACTGGGTCGACTTCACCCGCACCCTGTACCGGGTGATGCTGCCTTTGTGCCTGGTCATGGCCCTGGTCTATGTCTGGCAGGGCATGCCCCAGACCCTCGACTCCCAGGCCCTGGCCACCACCTTGGAAGGCGCCCAGCAGCAGCTGATCGTCGGCGCCGTGGCCAGCTTCGAGTCGATCAAGCACATCGGCACCAACGGTGGCGGCTTCTTCAGCATGAACGCCGCCCACCCGTTCGAGAACCCGACTCCGCTGACCAACGTGCTGCACATCCTCAGCATGTTGCTGATCCCTTCGGCGCTGACCTACACCTTCGGCAGCATGCTGCTGCGGCGGCGTCAGGGCTGGGTGTTCTTCGGCACCTTCCTGGTGATGTTCGTCGGCTTCCTGGCCATTGTCTTCACCGCGGAGCAGGGCGGTAATCCGCTGCTGACCCAGGTCGGTGCCGACCAGCAACTGTCGGCAACCCAGAGTGGCGGCAACATGGAAGGCAAGGAACTGCGCTTCGGCATCGCCGACACCGCGCTGTTCGTCACCACCACCACGGGCGCCACCACCGGTTCGGTGAACGCCATGCATGACTCGCTGACCCCCATGGGCGGTTTCGTGCCCCTGGCGCAGATGATGCTCAACTGCGTGTTTGGCGGTGACGGCGTGGGCTTTATCAACCTGATCCAGTACGCCCTGCTGACGGTGTTCCTGGTGGGCATGATGATCGGCCGCAGCCCGGAATTCCTCGGCAAGAAGATCGAGGCCCGGGAGATCAAGCTGGTGATGCTCTCGGTGCTCGCGCACCCGATCTGCATCCTCGGTTTCACCGCCCTGGCAGCGTTGTGGCCGGACACCTTGAACAGCCTCAACAACCTTGGCCCCCATGGTTTCAGCGAAGTGCTCTACGCCTACGCCTCGGGTACCGCCAACAACGGTTCGGCGTTTGCCGGGCTCAATGCCAACACGCCGTTCTTCAACACCACCATCGGTCTGGCGATGCTCATGGGACGTTTCTTCACCATGCTGCCGATGCTGGCCGTGGCCGGTTCGCTGGCGGCGAAAAAGAACATCCCGGCCGGTGCCGGCACCATTCCCACTGCCACGCCGCTGTTCATGTTCCTGGTGGTGTTCGTGGTGCTGGTGGTTGGTGGCCTGACTTTCCTGCCGGCCCTCGCGCTCGGCCCGCTGGTGGAGCAACTGCAGTTGCTGGCCGGCCAGACTTACAAGTAAGGGGTTGTGATGACGACGCAAATGCAAACCCAAGGCACCACTGCGGTGCTGTTCAAGGGCCTGTTGCGCCCGGTGCTGGTGGCGGCGGTGTTCTTCATGCTGCTGACCGGGCTGGCCTATCCGTTGGCGGCCACCGTGCTGGCCAACCTGCTGTTCCCGTTTCAGGCCCAGGGCAGCCTGGTGCAGCGTGACGGGGTGGTGGTGGGCTCGGCACTGATCGGTCAGTCCTTCAGTCGCCCGGAGTATTTCCAGGGCCGCCCGAGCATGACCCTGGGCAGCGATCCGCTGGACCCGAGCAAGAGCGTGCCCCAGCCCTACAACGCCGGGGCCAGTGGTGCCAGCAACCTGGGCCCCACCAACCAGAAACTGATGGACAGCGTGGCGGCGCGGGTCAGCGCCTATCGCCAGCTCAACGGCCTGGCGGCGGACATGCCGGTACCGGTGGACGCGGTGACCGCTTCGGCTTCCGGCCTGGACCCGCACATCTCCCTGGCCAACGCCCAACTGCAACTGAACCGGGTGGCCCGCTTGCGCAACCTGCCGCTGGCCGAGCTGCAGGCGCTACTGCAGGACCACAGCGAAAGCCGCACCTTCGGCCTGCTGGGCGAGCCCCGGGTCAATGTGCTGCAACTCAATCTCGCGCTGGATGCCCTGGCACCCGTGCATGCCTCGCCCCTTGCGGTCAGTGAGTAAGAGATACCGATCATGAGTAATAACCCTCGTATAGCGTTGTTCGACCGTGGGCTGCTGTTCACGGCGTGCCTGGATGCGGTGAAGAAGCTGCTGCCACAGGCGCAGTGGAAGAACCCGGTGATGTTCGTGGTCTATCTGGGCAGCATTCTCACCACTCTGCTGTGGTTCCAGTCCCTGGGCGGTGAAGGCGAGGCCTCCAGCGGCTTCATCCTCAGCATCACCCTGTGGCTGTGGTTCACCGTGCTGTTCGCCAACTTCGCCGAGGCCCTGGCCGAGGGCCGCAGCCGGGCCCAGGCTGCGAGCCTCAAGGGCATGAAGCGCCAGACCCTGGCCAAGCTGTTGCAGCAGCCCAGGCATGGCGCCGCCTGGCTGCCGATGGCCGCCAGCGAGCTGCGCAAGGACATGGTGGTGCTGATCGAAGCCGGCGACCTGGTGCCGCTGGATGGCGAGGTCATCGAAGGCGTGGCCACGGTGGACGAGAGCGCCATTACCGGTGAATCGGCGCCGGTGATCCGCGAGGCCGGGGGCGACTTTTCCTCGGTCACCGGCGGCACCAAGGTGCTGTCCGACTGGCTGGTGGTGCGCATCAGCGTCAACCCCGGCGAGTCGTTCCTGGACCGCATGATCTCCATGGTGGAATCGGCCAAGCGCCAGAAAACCCCCAACGAGGTGGCCCTGACCATTCTCCTGGTGGGGCTGACCCTGCTGTTCCTGCTGGTGATCGTGACCCTGAGCCCGTACTCGATCTTCGCCGTGGCCATGAGCGGCACCGGCAGCGTGATCAGCGCCACGGTGATGGTGGCGTTGCTGGTGTGCCTGATCCCCACCACCATCGGCGGCCTGCTCTCGGCCATCGGCGTGGCGGGCATGAGCCGGATGATGTCGGCCAATGTCATCGCCACTTCCGGGCGCGCTGTGGAAGCCGCTGGTGACGTCGACGTGCTGCTGCTGGACAAGACCGGCACCATCACCCTGGGCAACCGTCAGGCCAGCGCCTTCCTGCCGGCCCCGGGAATCAAGGACAGCGAACTGGCGGACGCCGCGCAACTGGCTTCCCTGGCGGACGAAACCCCGGAAGGCCGCAGCATCGTGGTGCTGGCCAAGCAGAAGTTCGACATCCGTGGCCGCGATATCGAGGCCCTGGGCGCCAGCTTCGTGCAGTTCAGCGCGCAGACCCGCATGAGCGGCGTCGACCTGCCGGAGGGGCGCAGCATCCGCAAGGGCGCGGCCGATGCCATTCGCCGGCACATCGAAGCCCTGGGTGGCAGCTTCCCGCCGGCCTTGCAGGCCAAGGTCGACGAAGTCTCCCGGCGCGGCAGCACGCCGCTGGTGGTCAGCGACGGCGCCCAGGCCCTGGGCGTGGTGGAACTCAAGGACGTGGTCAAGGGCGGGATGAAGGAGCGCTTTGCCGAACTGCGGCGCATGGGCATCAAGACCGTGATGATCACCGGCGACAACCGCCTGACCGCGGCGGCGATTGCCGTGGAGGCCGGGGTCGATGACTTCCTCGCCGAGGCCCGCCCCGAGGACAAGCTGCAACTGATCCGCGACTACCAGGCCAAGGGCAAGCTGGTGGCCATGACCGGCGACGGCACCAACGACGCCCCGGCCCTGGCCCAGGCCGACGTTGCGGTGGCGATGAACAGCGGCACCCAGGCGGCAAAGGAAGCCGGCAACATGGTCGACCTGGACAGCAACCCGACCAAGCTGATCGAAGTGGTGGAAGTCGGCAAGCAGATGCTCATGACCCGCGGCGCCCTGACCACCTTCAGCGTGGCCAACGACGTGGCCAAGTATTTTGCTATCGTACCGGCCGCGTTCGTCGCCACTTACCCGCAGTTGGGCGCGTTGAACGTGATGCAATTGACCAGCCCGAACTCGGCGATTCTCAGTGCGGTGATCTTCAACGCGCTGATCATCGTGTTCCTCATCCCCCTGGCGCTCAAGGGGGTGAAGTATCGGTCCATCGGCGCGGCGGCCTTGCTTAACCGCAACCTGCTGATCTACGGACTGGGCGGGGTGCTGGTACCCTTTGCCGGGATCAAGCTGATTGACATGCTGCTGGCCGGGCTTGGCCTGGTTTGACGCAAGGACAGGCAATGCGGCGCTCCCTGGGGGCGCCGCATTGTTCATTTAAGGAAGCTCATGACTGTGCTTGATGCAAGTCCTGCGCCCCGCGACGGGCGCCCCGATCCCGATGCGCTGCTGGAAAAGCTGCAACAGGACGAACAAGCCGCCCAGCGCGGCAAGCTGCGGATCTATTTCGGTTCCAACGCCGGGGTCGGCAAGACCTGCGCCATGCTCACCGCCGCCCGCAACGAAGTGGCCCTGGGCCGCGACGTGGTGGCCGGGGTGGTGGAAACCCACGGCCGGCGGGAAACCGCCGAGCTGCTGCAAGGCCTGGAGGTGCTGGAGCGTCACAGCCTGATGCACCGCGACTATGCCTTGCCCGAATTCGACCTGGACGCGGCCCTGGCGCGACGTCCCTCGGTGTTGCTGGTGGACGAGTTGGCCCACAGCAACGTCCCCGGTTCCCGGCATCCCAAACGCTGGCAGGATGTGGAAGAACTGCTGCGGGCCGGGATCGATGTCTGGACCACCCTCAACGTCCAGCACCTTGAAAGCCTCAACGACATCGTCAGCGGCATCATCGGCATCCGCGTGCGCGAGACGGTGCCTGATCACCTGTTTGATGAGGCCCACGAAGTGCTGGTGATCGACCTGCCACCGGACGACCTGCTGCGTCGACTCAAGGACGGCAAGGTCTACATGGGGCCCCAGGCCGAGCGCGCTTCACGCAATTTTTTCCGCAAGGGCAACCTGTTGGCCCTGCGCGAGCTGACCCTGCGCCGTACCGCCGACCGGGTCGATGCGCAAATGCGCGACTATCGCCGCGAGCGCTCGATCAATGCCCTGTGGCCGGCCCGGGAGCGCTTGCTGGTGGGGATCGCCGGCGACCCGGCGGACGAACGCCTGGTGCGCGAGGCCGCGCGCCTGGCGCAGAAACTCGAAGCCGACTGGATCGTCGTGCACGTGGCCTCGGCGCAACGTCGTGGCCACGGTGCCAGCCGTTATGCAGCAGCGATGAAGACCCTGGCCCTGGCCGCCGAGTTCGGTGCCGAGACCGCGACCCTGCCCGGCCTGGACGTGGCCGAGGCGCTGGTGGCCTGTGCCCGTGAGCACAATGCCAATCGCCTGGTGCTGGGCCATTACCCGCGCAAGGTCTGGCAGTTCTGGCATCAGTCGGTGAGTGATCGCATCAGCCGCCAGCATCCGGAAATCGATCAGATCGTGATCGCCAACGGGCCCTTGAGCCGGCGCCCGGCCGCTGCGGACAAGCCAGAGGCCGGATTGTCGCCGAGTCGAGCGCCGGCCTATCTGTGGGCCAGCCTGGCCTGTTTTGCCGCCACAGCAGTGGCAGCGCTGCTGCTGAAGGTGTTCGACCCGGCCAACGTGGTGATGTTGTTCCTGCTCACTGTGGTTCTGGTGGCTTTGCGTTTCGGGCGGGGGCCGGGTGTCTGGGCGGCCATGCTGGCGGTGCTGTGTTTCGACTTCTTCTTCGTTCAGCCGGTGTTGTCGTTCACCGTCAACGACACCCAGTATTTCTTCACCTTCGCCTTGATGCTTGGCATTGCCCTGATCACCGGCCAGCTCACCGCGCGGCTGCGCCACCAGGCCCGCACCGCCGCCGAAGGCGAACGCCGCGCCACCTCCCTGGCCGGGCTGGCTCGGGAGTTGTCGGCGGCACTGACCGAGGAGCAGATCTGCGCCGTGGCCCTGCGCACCTTCAGCGGGGTGTTCGAGGCCCGGGTCGGATTGGCGCTGCCGGATGCGGACAATCGCGTGCGAGCCTTGAATGCCAATACCCTGGCGGTCGATGAAAGCATTGCCCAGTGGGCCTATGACCACGACCAGCCGGCAGGCAGCGGCACCGACACCCTGGCGGCGGCCAAGGGCTGCTACCTGCCGCTCAAGGCACCGATGCGCGTGCGTGGGGTGCTGGTGCTGGAGCTGACGGACGCCGAACGCCTCAACGAACCCGAGGAGCAGCGCCTGCTGGAGGCCTGCATGAGCCAGCTGGCAATCGCCCTGGAGCGGGTGCATTACGTCGAAGTGGCGCAGAGCACCGTGGTGCAGATGGAAGGCGAGCGCATGCGCAACACTTTGCTCGCCGCTATTTCCCATGACTTGCGCACTCCGCTGACCACCATCATCGGGGCTGCCGATGCCGCGTTGCCCCATGCCCCCAGTGGCCCGCTGCCCGAGCTGTTGCATGGCATCCATGATCAAGCCACGTCGATGCAGCGCCTGATCGAGAACCTGTTGGACATGGCGCGCATGCAGGAGCGCGGGGTGCGCCTCAAGCGTCAGTGGAATTCCCTGGAGGAGATTGTCGGCAGCGCCCTGCGCCAGTTGCGCGAGCCCCTGGCCAGACATGAACTGCGGGTGACCATGGCGCCCCATCTGCCCCTGGTGGAGGTGGATGCGCTGCTGCTGGAACGGGTGCTGGTGAACCTGCTGGACAACGCCGCCAAGTACACCCCTGCCGGCACCCTGGTGCAGATCACGGCCCGCCAGGTGGACCAGCAGATCATCCTGCAGGTCAGCGACTCCGGCCCCGGCTGTCCCAAGGGCAGTTCCCCGGACAGCCTGTTCGAGGCCTTCAGCCGTGGCCAGCAGGAGTCCGCGGTGGCCGGGATCGGCCTGGGGCTGGCCCTGGCCAAACGGATTGTCGAAGCCCATGGCGGGCGTATCGAGGCCCAGCCTCACGCCGACGCCGGGCTGAGTTTTGTCATCACCTTGCCGGCGGGACAACCGCCATCCATGGAAGCCCTATGAGCAACCCACGCATCCTGATTGTCGAGGACGAAGCCAACATCCGGCGTTTTGTCGGCATTGCCCTGGAGGACGAAGGTTTCCAGGTGTTCGAGGCCGACAGCGTCAAGCGCGCCCTGATCCATGCCGCCAGCCGCCAGCCGGATCTGGTGATCGTCGACCTGGGCCTGCCGGATGGCGACGGCAAGCAATTGATCAGCGAGCTGCGCGGCTGGCTGGCGGTGCCGATCCTGGTGCTGTCGGCCAGGGACCGCGAAGACGAGAAAGTCGCCGCCCTGGATGCCGGCGCTGATGATTATCTGGTCAAACCCTTCGGTGTGCCGGAGTTGCTGGCGCGCATTCGTGCGCAACTGCGGCGCCACGGCCAGAGCGGCGCGGTGGCGGCCACCAGCAAGGTGGCCTTCGGTGCCATCGAGGTCGACCTGGCCACCCATGAGGTGCGCCGCGAAGGGCAGTTGGTGCACCTGACTCCCATCGAATACCGTCTGCTCTGCGCCCTGATCCGCGGCCAGAGCCGGGTCCTGACCCATCGCCAACTGCTGCTGGAGGTCTGGGGCCTGGACTATGTCGACCGCGCCCATTACTTGCGGGTGCACATGGCCCATCTGCGGCAGAAGCTGGAGGCTGATCCGGCTCAGCCCCAGCACCTGATCACCGAGTTGCAGGTGGGTTATCGCCTGGTGGGGCTCTGATCCTGCCTGGTGGCGCCGCTCAGGGCTTTTTTGCCGCGACGCCGCTCATGTACAAAATCGATGTACAAGGTGATGCAGCCGAAGGCGGTGATGCTGAACAGCACAAGAAGGCCGATCTGGATGTTGCTCATGGGGAAAGTCCTGTGGGCAAGACGCGGCAGGGCCGGCTTGATGGGGCCGGCCAGGAGGCGTCGGGGATCAGATAGATAATCCCTGGGCGCCGCCCTTGCCAGGGTTTATATGAAAGCTTTACGGCGGCCCCGACTATCCCTATGCCCTGCATACGCCAGGCTCCCCATAACGCCACTCTTGCTAGAATCGGCCATCCTTCACCGTCTTCAGGTTGCCGCCCATGACTGCTTCGACCCCGCTGATCCGTACCGTCCTGCCCACCGACCTGGATGCCTGCTTTGCCATCGAGACCCTGGCCTACGAAGGCGACGAAGCCGCGACTCGGGAAAAGATCGCTACCCGCATCGCTACCTGGCCCGAGGGCTTTATCGTTGCCGAGGTGGAGGGGGCAGTGGCCGGCTTCATCAACTCCGGTGCCACCTTCGAGGTGCAGATGGCCGACGAAGCCTTCAAGGAACTGATCGGCCACGACCCGGCCGGTTCCGAAGTGGTGATCATGTCGGTGGTGGTGCATCCGGATTTCCAGGGCCAGGGTCTGTCCCGGCAACTGTTGCAAGCCTTCATTGCACGCATGACCGAGCTGGGCAAGGCGCGCATCCACTTGATGTGCAAGGAACGCCATGTACCGCTCTACGAGCGCTTTGGCTTCGTCTATGTCAAGGCGTCGGCGTCGGACCACGGCGGCATGGCCTGGCATGAGATGGTGCGGGGGGTGTAAGTCCCAGGCATGCCCCTGATGCACAAGGGGCGCCGGCGTAGGGGCTTTTCAGGGGGCTGCTAAGCAGGAGTGCCCTTGAGTTGAAGTGCTGAACTCAAAACGCCAGGACCATCCTGCGTTCATAACCCATCCGGCCTTTGCAGGCTTCGCCATTCTCGACCCAGCCCAGCTTGAGATAGAGCTGGAGTGCGGCGTGGTTGTCGGCATCCACCGCCAGCATCAGGCCCTTGAGCTGCGGCCATTCCTGGAGCGCGGCGCCGGGCAGGGCTTGCAGGCAGGCGGTGCCCAGTCCCTGGCCCTGGAATGGCAGGTCCACTTGCAGGGCGTGCAGGGTGGCGTGGTCGGCCTCGGCCCAGGCTGGCAGGCAAGGCGCGTGCTTGAGCAGCAGGAACGCCACCGGCCGTTCGTCGCTGAGCAGGGCAAAGCCCTTGATGGCGCCGGCCGGTGCATTGCCCAGGGTGTACAGCGCGCCATGGATATCCCCGGAAAACGCTCTCTGTTCAGGCCGTACTTCAAGGCTCAGCAGTTGGGCACGCTGATGGCTGTCGAGCTGTTCATAAGGCACGAGACGAGTGGTCACTGGCGGGACTGTCCAGGGGAGGGAAGGGGGCGGATTCTAGCGATTTTGCCCGAGCGGTAAAATTTTTTATCGAGGTTGTCGATTGTCTGGCTGGCCAGACGACTAAGGGTGAACCGAGCATTCAAGTGCGCTCTTGCAGGGGCTGCCCGGTGCCGGTTGATTCCACTCTTGAGGAGTTTTGCCATGCACAACCCATCCAGCGAAGCACAGATCCGCAGCCTGATCGGCCATTGGCAGCAGGCGGTGGTCGCCAGGGACATCGAGCGTATCGTCAGCTTTTACGCCGATGACATCGTCTCTTTCGACGCCGTCGGCGCCCTGCAGTATTCGGGCAAGGCGGCCTACCGTGAACATTGGCAGGCCTGCATGCAGGAGTGCCCGGGGCCGGGCATCTTCGAGTTCCACCAGCTGCGGGTGCGGGCCGCCGAGGAACTGGCGTTCGCCCATTGGCTGGCCCATTGCGGGGGCACGGATGCCCAAGGGCAGACCAAGGCCTGCTGGATGCGGGTGAGCGCCGCCTATGAGCTGCGCGACGGGCAGTGGCAAGTGGTGCATGAGCACTGGTCGGCGCCGTTCGACATGCAGACCGGGACCACTCAGTTCGATCTGCAACCTTGATGAGCGGGTGGTTCGCCAAAGGACAAAACAGCAACCATAGTTGATCAGCCCGAACCCGGAGACACCCATGAAATACCTCTGTCTGGTCTACAGCGATGAACAGTTGTTGCACAGCTTGCCCGAGAGCCCCAAGGACGCCGAGTGCCAGGCCTATGCCGAGTCGGTCCAGGGCAGCGGACGGATGCTTGCCGCCGAGGCGTTGCAATCGATACAGACCGCCACCACGGTGCGCATGCGTGGCGGCAAGCTTTCCATCACCGATGGTCCGTTCGCCGAAACCAAGGAGCAACTGGCCGGTTTCTACCTGATCGAGGCCAGGGATTTGAATGAAGCGATCCAGGTGGCGGGGAACATTCCGGCGGCCCGGGTCGGCAGTGTCGAAGTGCGTCCTGTGCGTGAACTCAATCCCTGATAACAAGCATAAGCAGGAGTTTGCCAATGACCTTTTCAACAGTCGGCCGCCAGGCCGCCGAGCATGAACTGTCCATCAGCCGCTTGATCGATGCGCCGCGGGCCAGGGTGTTTCGCGCCTGGACCGAGCCGGCGTTGCTGGCGCAATGGTGGGGGCCGCACGGCATGACCACCCCGGAGTGTGAAATGGATCTGTGGGTCGGTGGTCAATTTCGCACGTTGATGCGGGCTGCGGATGGTGCCGAATACCCGACCATGGGGGTGTTTCTGGAGATCCACGCGCCGTCGCGCCTGGTGTTCACCGATGCCTATGTGCCGGGCTGGATTCCTTCGGGCAAGCCGTTCATGACCGCTGAAGTGACCTTCGAGGAGCAGAACGGCAAGACGCTCTACACCGCCCGCGCCATGCATTGGAGCGAAGCCGATCGGCAAGCCCACGAAGCCATGGGATTTCACCAGGGTTGGGGAGAGAGCCTGGAGCGTCTGGTGGCCCTGGTCACCCAAGGCATGGCGGACTGATGCCGGGTCAATCCGGTGAGGCCCTACAGGTCCTGGTGGCGCGGGTCTACCGCGAGCAATCGCGGCGCATTCTCGCCACCCTGATCCGCCTGCTGGGGGATTTCGACCTGGCTGAAGAGGCCTTGCACGAGGCCTTCTTTGTCGCCGTGGAGCGTTGGCAAAAGGACGGCGTCCCGGACAATCCTCGGGCCTGGCTGGTGTCCGTTGGACGCTTCAAGGCCATCGATGCCTTGCGCCGGCGGGCGCGCTTCGCCGCTTCCCAGGCGGCGCTGGTCAGCCAGCTGGAGCACCTGGAACAGCACGACTGGGAGGGTGAGGACGTGCAGGACGATCGCCTGCGGCTGATCTTCACCTGTTGCCACCCGGCGCTGGCGGCAGACGCCCAGGTGCCACTGACCCTGCGGGAAATCTGCGACCTGAGCACCGAGGAAATCGCCCGGGCCTTTCTTGTCTCTCCGGCCACCATCGCTCAGCGTATCGTGCGGGCCAAGGCGAAGATCCGCGACGCCGGAATTCCCTATCAGGTGCCGACGCTGGACGAGTTGCCCGAGCGCCTGGACAGTGTCTTGCGAGTGATCTACCTGGTGTTCAACGAAGGTTATTCGGCGTCCATGGGGGCCGAGTTGACCCGTGAGGACCTGACCCGTGAAGCGATACGCCTGGGGCGCCTGCTGCTGGAGCTGTTACCGGAAGCGGAGGTATTGGGCCTGCTGGCCCTGATGCTGTTGCACGAGTCGCGACGTGGGGCGCGACTCTCCAGCACGGGCGAGTTGATCCTGCTGGATGAGCAGGACCGTTCCCTGTGGCAGCGGGCCTTGATGGACGAAGGTTGCGCCCTGGTGGAGCGCGGGTTGCGCAGCGGACGCGGCGGAGCCTATTGCCTGCAGGCGGCGATTGCCGCGGTGCATGCCGAGGCTCCCAGCGCCGAACAGACCGATTGGCCGCAGATCGTCGGCCTGTATGAGGTGTTGCTGCGGCTGCAGCCTTCGCCGGTGATCGAGCTCAACCGTGCCGTGGCCCTGGCCAAGCGTGACGGCCCCGCGGCCGGCCTGGAGCAAGTGGAGGCCATCCTGCAGCGCGGCGACTTGCAGGATTACCACCTGATCCACGCTGCCCGTGCCGACTTCTGCCGGCAGTTGGGGCGAGTCGAGGCGGCGCGGGAGTCCTACCAAAGAGCCTTGGCCCTGACCCGGCAAGCTCCGGAACGGCGTTTTCTCGAAGCGCGCCTGGCCCAACTGGTCTCCAGCTCTGCGTAGCTTTACAGGACGCGCTCTACAGGGGCGGATACCCGAGCTGCCTCACTCCAGCATCCGCCCCAACAGCCAGCTCCCGGCCGGCCCTGGCGGGTGCAGGCGCGACCAGAGGGCATCCACCACCACCTTGCGCGGCCAGCCGCGTACGTTCAGTTCCTGCAATTTGCCGGCGCCGAAGCCTTCCACCAGCCAGCTCGGCAACGGCGCCCAGCCAAAACCGCCCTGGGCCATTTCCAGCAGCATCAGGTAGCTGGGCGCCGACCAGACCCGTCCCTGGGGACGGCTGTCGTAGGGGTTGAGCACTGTCGCCAAGCGCAGTTCCCGGTGCTGGCGCAGGGCTTCCTGATCGACGTGCTCGAGCCGGGCCAGGGGATGCTTGCGGGAGACGTACAGGGACATTTCACCCTGTTCATCCAGGGTCTGGTGATCCAGGTCCGCCGGGTAATCGGCCTGCATCTCGGCGAAGGCGATGTGCGCCCGGCCACTTTGCACCAGGGCAATCAGGTCTTCGCATTCGGCAATCAGGCATTCCAGTTCCAGGTCCGGGTAACGCTGCTCGAAGGCGCTCAGGCAGCTTTCAAAGCGATCCGACTGATAGGTGTCGGACAGGGCAACGGTGAGTTTCGCCTCGACTCCCTGGGACAGTTGGCTGGCGGCCATTTCCAGGCGGCTGGTGGCCGCGAGGATTTCCTCCGCGTGCTGCAGCATCACCTGCCCGGCGGGGGTCAGGCCGGGCTTGCGGCTGGCCCGATCGAACAATTGCACGTTGAGGTCGATTTCCAGGCTGGCCACTGCCGCGCTGATGGTGGACTGGCTCTTGCCCAGTTTGCGGGCTGCGGCGGAAAAGGAACCCTGGGTCGCTGCCTGGACGAACGCCAGCAGCACTTCGTGTGAGGCCATGAACTATCGCCTTGGTCGATGGTTATTGATTATTAAGTATCGACCTGATCCTGGAAGATCGCCAACACATTCACTCAAGGAGCACGGCAATGAGCCTGCAAAAATCCCTTACCGAACGTATTTTCCAGGCTGTAGGTTTTGAGCTGCTGGCCGTGCTGATCTGCACGCCGCTGCTGTCCTGGATCATGGATAAACCCATGGCTGACATGGGCCTGGTAACCATCGGCATCGGCCTTTTGGCGCTGATCTGGAACGTGGTGTTCAACGGTCTGTTCGATCGTCTGCTCAAGCGCCTGCAACTTGCACGCAATGGTTGGACCCGGGTCCTGCATGCCCTGCTGTTCGAAGGCGGTCTGGTGGCGATGGGGGTACCGCTGATTGCCTGGTGGTTGAATGTCAGCCTGTTGCAGGCGTTCATCCTCGATATCGGCGTGCTGTTGTTCTTTCTGCCCTACACCTACCTCTACCACTGGGCCTACGACGTACTGCGGGACAAGTGGTTGCAACAGCGTCTGGCTCATTGAGCCGCAGGCCTTTGTGATAGTCGCCGGTTTCGGCCGGCGAAAACCCACGGGGGGCCTATTATGGCGTAGAGGTCTGCGAGCTGATTTCAGACAGAACTGGACACCGTCCTCGGGTTTTTCTGAAAATGTGCGTCCGCTGGAGGCCGTCACTGAACCAGCAGCCCTCCCGACTATCTGAAGACCATGACTATTTCCCGCAACTGGATCATCTGCGAACACTGCGATTCGCTGTACGAATCCGTGCCGCTCGGCAAAGGCCAGGCCGCTCAGTGCTCGCGCTGTGGCGCGTTGCTGGCCCGTGCCCGCTACATGAACGTGCAGCAGCTGTTCGCCTTGTCGATTACCGCCGGGTTGTTGTTCGTCTTCGCCAATCTGTTTCCGGTGATCAAGATCAGCCTCGAAGGCCTGAGCAACGAAGCCACGCTCTGGCAATCGGTAGAAGCCCTGGCCCAGGGCCGCATCAGCCTGATTGCGGCGATCACCGGCCTGACCATCATTCTGGCGCCGTGCCTGCAGATCATCCTGCTGTGCTGGGTGCTGGGGTTCGCCAATTTCGATCGTGCCGCGCCAGGCTTCAAGGCCTGCATGCGGGCCCTGGAGCACCTGCGGCCGTGGAGCATGCTGGAGGTGTGCCTGCTGGGCATTCTGGTGGCCATCGTCAAGCTCGCTGGCATGCTCGATGTGCACCCCGGCCTCGGGCTCTGGGCCCTGGCCATGCTGACGGTGCTGATCATCCTGATTTCCGGCAAGGACATCCGCTATCTGTGGGATGACCTGGAGGGTCGCTACTGATGAATACGCCCCCTTACGCCCGGGACTATCAACTGATGCTCTGCCACACCTGTGGCCAGGTCTGCGAGCAATCCGAGCACCAGTGCCCCCGATGCGACTCCGTGGTCCATGCGCGCAAGCCCAACAGCCTGGCGCGGACCTGGGCCTTTCTCGTGGCCAGCCTGATCTTCTACATTCCGGCCAACCTGCTGCCGGTGATGCACACCAGTATTTTTGGCAGCGCCAGTGAAAACACCATCATGAGCGGCGTGGTGGAGTTCTGGAGACACGGCTCCTGGGACATCGCCCTGTTGATCTTCATCGCCAGCGTGGTGGTGCCCTGCATCAAGTTCTTTGTCCTTGGCACCTTGCTGGTGACCTGCCAGCGCCGCAGCCTCTGGGCCCAGCGCGAGCGTGCCAGGCTGTACCGTTTTATCGAGGTGATCGGCTATTGGTCGATGCTCGATGTGCTGGTGGTGGCCCTGGTGGCGGCCCTGGTGCAGTTTCGGGCCCTGAGTTCCATCGATCCGCGGATGGGCATTCTGTTTTTTGGTTTGGTGGTGGTGCTGACGATGTTGGCGGCCATGAGTTTCGATCCCCGGCTTATCTGGGATGTAGAGGTTGAAGATGTCTGATCATCCAGGTTCCAAGGCGGCAGGTTCCCAGCCGGCTCCCGGCGCTCCGGCGCTGCGTACGCGGCGTTTCAATGTCTCGCTGGTGTGGTTGGTGCCCATTGTCGCGGCCTTGGTGGGGCTGTCGATGGTGGTCCACAACTCGCTGTCGGCCGGGCCGGAAATCACCATCAGTTTCCAGACTGCCGAGGGCCTGGAAGCCAACAAGACCCAGGTCAAGTACAAGAACGTGGTGATCGGCAAGGTGACCTCCATCGCCTTGAGCGACGATCGCCGCAAGGTGCTGGCCAAGGTCGAGCTGGATCAGTCCGCCGAACCGTTCACCGCCGACGACTCGATGTTCTGGGTGGTGCGTCCGCGGATTGGCGCCAACGGCGTTTCCGGGGTCGATACCTTGCTCTCCGGGGCCTTTATCGGCGCCGATGCCGGCAAGTCGGAGAAGCGCAAGAACAGCTTCAAGGGCCTGGAAACCCCGCCGCTCATTACCTACGGGCAGAAGGGCAAGCGCTTCACCCTGCACACCGACGACCTGGGCTCCCTGGACATCGGTTCGCCGGTCTACTACCGGCGCATCGAAGTGGGGCAGGTGGTGTCCTATCAGTTGGCCAACAGCGGCAAGGGCGTGGACGTGAAGATCTTCGTCAACGCGCCCAATGATAAGTACGTCACCACCGACAGCCGATTCTGGAACGCCAGCGGTGTGGATGTGACCCTGGGCGCCAACGGCTTGAAGGTCAACACCGAGTCGGTGTCCTCGATCCTTGCCGGCGGCATCGCCTTCGTCGAACCCAAGTACAGCCCCAACGCCAAGCCGGCCGAGGAGAATGCCGAATACACCCTGTTCGGCGATCAGGATACGGCGCTGGCTCCGCCGGACGGCGCGCCGTATTACATCCGCATGCGCTTCGATCAGGCCCTGCGCGGCCTGTCGCTCAATGCCCCGGTGGAGTTCCTCGGGGTGAACATCGGCAAGGTGGTGTCCATGGACCTGGACTACGACGAACAGCGCAAGTATTTCCCCACCCTGGTAGGGGCGGTGATCTATCCCGAGCGCCTGGGCAAGGCCCATGAAAAACTGGTGAAGCAGACCGGCGGCGAAGACGACGCCCGCTCCGCGCAACTGATCGGCGCCTTCGTCAAGAACGGCCTGCGGGCCCAGCCCCGCAGCGGCAACCTGCTGACCGGCCAGCTGTACATCTCCCTGGATTTTGTCGCCAATGCCAAGCCGGTGGCCTACAACCCCGCCGCACGGCCGCTGGAGATCCCCACCATCCCGGGCAGCATGGACAAGTTGCAGGAACAACTGCAGGCCGTGGTGGACAAGATCAGCAAGCTGCCGATCGACTCCATCGCCGCCAACCTCGATGGCAGCCTGGCGGAGATGCAGAAGACCCTGAAACAGGTCAACGGCCAAGTGCTGCCGCAGATGCGCGACACCCTGGAGCAGTCGAAGAAGACCCTGGCCAGCGCCAACGAGAGCTTCTCCGAGGATTCGCCGCAGCGACAGAAACTCAGCCAGGCCATGGAGGAAGTGCAGCGCACCGCCCGCTCGGTACGGGTGCTCAGCGACTTCCTCGGTCGTCATCCTGAAGCGTTGATTCGCGGTCGTCTCAAAGACAACCAACCGGATGCCTACCAGTCGCCATCCTCCTCTGTCCGCGAATCCGCACCGGAAGCCCAGCCATGAAAAAAATCGCCTTGTTGTTGAGCCTGACCCTGGGACTTGCCGCTTGCAGCTCTGCGCCGACCCGTTACTACACCCTGATGCCGCCGGTGACTGAAGGCAGCGCTGCGGCCCGCAACGCGAATCTGCAGTTCGAGATGTCCACGGTGCGCATCCCGGTCCAGGTGGATCAGCCGCAACTGGTGGTGCGCCAGGACAGCGGCACCCTGGCGATCCTGGAAACCCAGCGCTGGAGCGCGCCCTTGGTGGATGAGTTCCACGACGCCCTGGCCAGCCAGATGGAGCACAAGCTCGGCACCCGCAACCTTGAAGGCTTGCCCAAGCAGCCCGGGCTCCCGGTGCTGTCGTTGCAGACCGATGTACGGCGTTTCGAATCCCTGCCCGGGCGTTACGCGCTGATCGATGTGGTCTGGAGCCTGCGCTTGCGGGGCGAGGGCGGCCCGGCCCGCAGCTTGACCTGCAGCAGCCAGATCCGCCAGCCGGCGGGTGTTGAACTGAGCAGCCTAGTGCAGGCTCATCAACAGGCCATTGCCCAGTTGGCCGCACAGATCGCCAGCACCGCACAGCGCTGGACCTGCCCCTGAATCAGCCCTGTAGCCGCTGCCGCAGGCTGCGAACGGCTGCGCAGGAGACGCAGGTTTTTCCGGCCGCCACAGGTTTGGCTCAGGATCGCCAGGCAAGGCCCTGCGGGCCTTTTCGCAGCCTCGCGGGCTCGGCAGCGGCTACAGGTGTCGGGTTGTAGCCGCTGCCGCAGGCTGCGAACGGCTCCGTAGGAGACGCGTGGATCTTGAGGCCGCTGGAGGTTCGGCAAGAGATCGCCAAGCAAGGTGTTCAGCGCCGGGCGCTGAGTTGCTGGGGCGCGAGGAAGGCGTCGTGGAAGTAGTCACGCAAGGCCTGCATCGCCGGGGTGAAAGTCCGTTCGCGGTGCCAGGCCAGGCCTACGCTCATCGGGGTCACTGCGTCGCTCAGGCTCAGGGTCTCGATGCGCTTGCCCTCCAGGGACCAGGGTCGATGCACCAGGTCCGAAAGAATCGCCACGCCGCTGCCGTTGGCCACCATGCTGCGCACCGCCTCCACCGAGCTGGTGCGCACCCGGACATTGGGCTGCTGGCCGGCCTGTTCCCAGTAGCGCATGGCACTCTGCTCGGCTTCGTCGACGGTGAGCAGGATGAACGGCTCCTGGGCCACGTCCGCCAGGCTGACGCTGGCTCGTTCGCAGAGCCGATGGTGGGCCGGCAGCCATAGCCGGCGCTCGGAGTTGAACAGGGTTTCCGAAACGATGTCCGGGTGGGTCAGGTTGGCGGTGAGCACCACCGCCATGTCGAAACGCCCCTCCAGCAACCCTTGCTCGATGGCCTGGCGCTCCTGCTCGTGGAGTTCGATGGTGACGTCCGGGTGCCAGTGCTCCAGGCGTTGCAGGTGGTGCGGCAAGAAGTAGCCGATCACCGTGTAGCTGGCCGCCAGGTGCAGCACACCACTGGCCCGATAGTCCGGCAGCGGACTGTTCAGCGCATCCTCGACACTGCGCAAGATCACATAGGCGCGGTTGAGAAAATGCCGCCCGGCGTCGGTCAGGTTCATGCCCTGGGCCGAGCGCACGAACAACTGCACGGCGAGCATGGCTTCAAGCTCCTTGATCGCCGTGGTCACCGCCGATTGGGAGATATTCAAGTGGATCGCCGCCTGGGAGATCTGCCCGATCTCTGCGGTCGCCACGAAGTAGCGCACCTGGCGCAAGGTCAACGACATGTTCCATTCCCCATCACCTCTGCAGGAGCCGGTTTGCCGGCCAAAGCCATCTCACGCCGGTCTTCGCCGATACGTGGATCACCGCCTGCCTACTCCTAGCAGAGCTTTATCTGTTTTTCAGAAGATGGTCTATCTGATAATAGATCTTCCCAAGGGGTCAAGGCCGCTCTAATTTTCACCGCACGAAGTCACAAGAGTTGGAGCAACAGTGATGCAGGCAGTGGATTTCAATTCGGACATGGGCGAAAGCTTCGGCCCCTGGACCATTGGCGACGGCGTCGACAACGAGCTCATGGGCTTTATCAGTTCGGCCAATATCGCCACCGGCTTTCACGCCGGCGACCCCGGCACCATGCGCCGCACCATCGAACAGGCCAAGCGCCTGGGGGTGGCTATCGGTGCGCATCCGGGGTTCCGCGACCTGGTGGGCTTCGGCCGCCGGCACATCAACGCACCGGCCCAGGAGCTGGTGGACGACATGCTTTATCAGCTCGGCGCCCTGCGGGAAATGGCCCGGGTGCAAGGCGTGAAGTTGCAACACATCAAGCCCCACGGCGCGCTCTACATGCACTTGGCCCGGGACGAGGAAGCGGCGCGGCTGCTGGTGCAAAACCTGCGCAAGCTGGAGCCCGAGCTGCTGCTGTATTGCATGCCCAATTCGGTGATCTGGCACGTCGCCCAGGAGCTGGGCCAGCCGGTGATCCGCGAGTTCTACGCCGACCGCGATTACGACCTCAGCGGCTCCATCGTCTTCACCCGCCAGGTGCGCGCCCTGGACCCGGCTGCCGTCGCCGCCAAGGTGTTACGCGCTTGCCAGACCGGCCTGGTACGTACGGTTGAAGGCGAGGACCTGGCCATCGAGTTCGATTCCATCTGCCTGCACAGCGACACCCCCGGCGCCCTGGATCTGGTGGAGGCCACCCGCACGGCGCTGGATCAGGCCGGCATCGAGGTGCGCGCACCGCGCTGAGGCGCATCGATACGAAGCACCGCGCACAGACGCGGGGTTCATCTGGTTTTGATTTTTTGCCTGCCTTTCTACAACTATTCCAAAAGGAACAGACATGGCCGAATACAGTGTTATCACCCCCTTGCCGGGCACTTTCTATCGCAAGGCCACCCCGGAGTCGGCGCCTTTCGTCGAGGTCGGCGACAGCGTCAGCGCCGATACCGTGATCGGCCTGATCGAAGTCATGAAGCAGTTTTCCGAACTGACCGCCGGGAGCGCGGGTCAAGTCAGCGCCTTTGTGGTGCAAGACGGTGATCCGGTGGAACCGGGTCAGGTCGTCGCGACGCTCGAACAGTGAGGGCCAGGGCATGACTCAAGCAATCAAGAAGTTGCTGGTGGCCAACCGCGGCGAGATCGCCGTGCGCATCATCCGTGCGGCCAAGGCCCTGGGGATTCCCACCGTTGCCGCCTGCAGTGAGGCGGATGCCGACTCCATGGCTGCACGTATGGCCGATGAAGTGCAGATCATCGGCCCGGCGCGGGCCGACAAGAGCTACCTGAATGTCCAGGCCCTGCTCGGTGCCTTGCAGGCCAGTGGTGCCAATGCGGTGCATCCGGGCTATGGCTTTCTTTCCGAGAATGCCGACTTCGCCGAGGCGGTGGTCGAGGCCGGGGCGATCTTCGTCGGTCCCAGCGCCGAAACCATCCGCCGCATGGGCGACAAGGCCGAAGCCCGGCGCACGGCGCAGGCGGCGGGAGTGCCGGTGGTACCGGGCTCCCCAGGTGAGCTCTTCGACCTGGACGCGGCGCTCAAGGCCGCTGAAAGCGTGGGCTTTCCGCTGTTGATCAAGGCCAGTGCCGGCGGTGGCGGACGCGGGATTCGCCTGGCTCAGGATGCGGCGCAATTGGCCGAGGAGTTCCCTCGGGCGCAACGCGAAGCCCAGACCGCCTTCGGCAATGGTGCGCTGTACCTGGAGCGTTTCATTGGCCGTGCGCGGCACATCGAAGTCCAGGTCTTGGGCGATGGCCAACACGCGGTGCATCTGTTTGAACGCGAGTGCTCGCTGCAACGGCGGCGGCAGAAGATCTTCGAAGAAGCGCCGTCGCCGGTGCTCAGTGCCGAGCAGCGTGAGCAGTTGTGCAGCAGCGCCGTGCGCCTCACCGAAGCCTTGGGTTACCAAGGTGCTGGCACTCTGGAATACCTCTATGACGACAGCACCGGCGAGTTCTTCTTTATCGAGATGAACACGCGGATTCAGGTGGAGCACCCGATCAGTGAACTGATCACCGGCATCGATCTGGTCCAGGCCATGTTGCGCATCGCCGGGGGCGAGCCCCTGGGGTTGCGCCAGAGCGATATCCAGCTCAATGGCGCGGCCTTGCAGATGCGCCTGAATGCCGAAGACCCAGCGCGGGATTTCTTCCCCAGTCCGGGCAAGGTCGAGCAACTGATCTGGCCGCAAGGGGCGGGGGTGCGGGTCGATAGTCACTTGTACCCGGGCTATGCTGTGCCGCCTTATTACGACTCGCTGCTGGCCAAACTGATCGTCCACGGGCGTGACCGTGGCGAGGCCCTGGCCCGGGCGCGGCTGGCCGTGGAACACACCACCTTGACCGGCATGGCCAGCACCTTGGCGTTGCACCGTGAACTGCTGGCTGAGCCCTGGTTGCAGCAGGCCGATTTTCACACCGCAACCCTGGAAACCTGGCTGGCCGAGCGCCGCGCCGGAGGTGTCGCATGAACCAGCCGATCCGCTACAGCTTTGGTGCCGACGAGCACCTGTTCGCCGAAGTCAGCGACAGCATGTCCCTGGAAGCCTTCTTCAAGGGCATGGCGGTGACCCGTGCCGTGGAGCGCCTGGAGTTGGATGGGGTGCTGGATGTGTGCCTGGCCAATGCCTCGTTCCAGATTCGTTTCGACCCGGATCGCATCGCTCCGCAGGTTCTGCTGGAGGCGGTGCAGCAGGCCGAGGCCGGGGCGGTGGCCGAGCGCAGCCTGCACACTCGGATCATCGAGATCCCCGTGCTCTACAACGATCCCTGGACCCACGAAACCCTGATGCGCTTTCGCGACCGGCACCAGGACCCCAGCGCCACGGACCTGGAGTACGCGGCGCGGATCAATGGCCTGGCGGACGTCGAGGCGTTCATCGCCGCCCACAGCGGTGCGCCCTGGTTTGTCTCCATGGTGGGCTTCGTCGCCGGGTTGCCGTTCATGTTCCAGATGGTCGAACGTGAACGGCAGTTGCAGGTGCCCAAGTACCTGCGACCACGCACCGATACGCCAAAACTGACCCTGGGTCATGGCGGCTGTTTCGGCTGCATCTACTCGGTGCGCGGTGCCGGCGGCTACCAGATGTTCGGCGTCACCCCGGCCCCCATCTACGACCCGCAGCAGCAACTGGCCTACCTCAAGGCGCACATGGTGTTCTTCCGTCCGGGGGACATCGTGCAGTTCAAGCCCATCGATCGTGAGGCTTATGACCAGGCGGTGGCCGAAGTCGAGGCCGGGCGCTTCGACCTGCGTATCCGCGAGGTGGAGTTTTCCCTGGATGCCTTTCTCGCCGACCCGGTCGGCTATCCCAAGTCGCTGCAGGAGGTGCTGGCATGATCAAGGTCATCAAACCGGGCCTGGCCACATCGGTGCAGGACCTGGGTCGCGAAGGTTTCTATCACCTGGGGATTCCGCCGTCCGGGGCCCTGGACCAGTACGCCCTGAGCGCGGCCAACCAGCTGGTGGGCAACCCGGCAGGCGCGGCGGGGCTGGAGTGCACGCTGCTCGGGCCGGAGCTTGAGTTCAGCGCCGACGCCCTGGTGGCGGTTTGCGGCGCGCACATGACGCCCAAGCTCGATGGCGTGGACATGCACCTGGACACCGCCTTTGCGGTCAAGGCCGGGCAAGTGCTGCGTTTCGACTTTCCCAAGGCCGGGGCCCGGGCCTATCTGGCGGTGGCCGGTGGCATCGATGTGCCGCTGGTGCTGGGCAGTCGTTCGACCTACGCCCTGGGCGCCCTGGGTGGTTTCCAGGGCCGGCGCCTGGCGGCCGGGGATGAGCTGCCGGTGGGTGTCGCCAGCGGCAAGAGCCGTCCCGGTGCCAGCTTGCCCATGGCGCTGCGCCAATCCCTGGGCGGCGAAATCACTCTGCGGGTGGTGCCGGGGCTGTACTACGAACGCTTGAGCGAGGCGGCCAAGGCCAGCTTCTTCGCCGAACCCTGGACCGTGGGCTCGGAGGCGGACCGCATCGGCTATCGCTTCAAGGGCGGCAGCGCCTTGAGCTTCCAGCCCCGGGAGCAGCCATTCGGCGCCGGTTCCGATCCGTCGAACATCGTCGACAGCTGCTACCCGATTGGCTCGATCCAGGTGCCGGCGGGGCTGGAACCCATCGTCCTGCACCGGGACGCGGTGTCCGGTGGCGGCTACGCCATGATCGGCACAGTGATCAGCGCCGATCTTGACCTGATCGGCCAGATGCAGCCCAACCAGAAGGCCCGCTTTGTTGCGGTGACCCTCGAAGAAGCGCTGGAGGCCCGGCGCTCCTACAAGAAAAAGCTCAGCTGTCTGAGCAAACTGTTTCCTTCCTGATTCTGCCCGCCGCATCGCGCGGGCCATGCCAAACGGTAGGCCAACGCCGCACTTCGGTGCGGTGACGGCTGCCCGCGCTTCAATCCTTGATCGGTTCTGGAGTTCACGCACATGGCAGCTTTATCGCAAGCGAATCAAACCGGGCAGACCCCGGCCGATGTGGCCCTTCCCAGCGATGCACGCATGGGCCGACTGTCCCTGACCATGGCCTGGTGGGCGGTGTGCAGCGCGATGTTCTATATCGTCGTCGGCGCTTCCCTGGCCCTGTCCTACGGCACCCGCAATGCCTTGATCGGCATGCTCTTGTCGGTGCTCAGCTATGGCCTGGTGAACAGCGTCCTCAGCCGCTTCGCCATGCGCAGCGGGCTCTCGGTGGCGCTGTTTTCACGGTTGTTGTTCGGCAGCACCGGGGCTTGCCTGGCGACCCTGATCTTCTTCTCCACGGCCATCTACTACGCGGTGTTCGAGGGTTCGGTGATCGCCGTGGCGCTCAACCACCTGTACCCGCAACTGCTGTACCCGCTGGCGGCGCTGGTGGTGGTGCTGTACAGCGTGCCGTTGATTCTGGGCAGCGTGCAGCACTGGCTGGACAAGCTCAACGGTGTGCTGTTGCCGGTGTACCTGGGGGGCTTGCTGTTCGCCGTGGGCCTGTCCATCAGCCGTTATGGCTACCAGCCGCAATGGCTGGATTTCGGCCCGGCCAATCCCAGTAGCACGGGCTGGTGGGATTGCTTTGTGGCCTACATGGGGGTGTGGATCCTGATGCTGTTCACCTTCGACTATGCACGCTTCGGCAAGCCCGAAGACGCCGGCTATCACGGTCGCTGGAACTTCGGCATGCCGTTCTACGCGGTGACGTTCTTGCTCAACGGTGCGGCAGGGATCTATCTGGTGAGCAGCATTCCCCATGACGGTGCACTCAACGAAGTTTCGGTGGTGATGGCGATCCTGCAATTGATGGGGCTGTGGGGGCTGTTGTTCGTCTGGGCCACGCAAACCCGGATCAACACCGCCAACTACTACCTGGCGACCTTGAACATGCAGGCGTTCTTCGGCCGCTTCGGCCTGCGCGGTTCCTACCTGATGTGGGCGGTGGCCGTGGGGATCATCGTCTACGGCCTGATGCTGGCGGATGTGTTCGCCTACCTGCTCAAGGCCCTGGCCTATCAGGGGATCTTCGTGGTGGCCTGGGTCGGTGTGGCCCTGGCGCAGATTCTGCTGGGGCGTACCGACGTGGCGGCGATTGAGCGCGTGGCGGCCTTCAACCCGGTGGGGCTGACGGCCTGGTTCGGCGGCACGGCCCTGGGCCTGATGCTGATGTGGGCGGGGGGTGGCTTGGCCAGTTTTTCGGCACCACTGACCGGGGTCCTGGCGTTTGCCTTGCAGGCCGGGCTGGCCAGTCGTTTGCACAGCCGCTTGCCCGCCGCCGGCTGACGGGGCGGGGCCAGCGGCGGTTCAGAACAGTTGGGTGAACAGCCAGTACAGGCTGCCCGACAGCAGGATCGCCGCCGGCAAGGTCAGGACCCAGGCCATGGCCAGGTTGCGGATGGTGCGCATCTGCAACCCGCCGCCATTGGCCACCATGGTCCCGGCCACCCCCGAGGACAGGACGTGAGTGGTGGATACCGGCAGGCCGAACATGTCCGCCGCGCCGATGGTCAGCATGGCCACGGTCTCCGCCGAGGCGCCCTGGGCATAGGTCAGGTGGGTCTTGCCGATTTTCTCGCCGACGGTCACCACGATGCGCTTCCAGCCCACCATGGTGCCCAGGCCGAGGGCGATGGCCACGGCGATCTTCACCCACAACGGGATAAAGCGCGTGGCGTTGTCGATCTGCTGTTTGAACAGTTGCAACTTGTCCCGGGTGTCCTGATCGAAGTGACCCACTTGGTTCTTGTCCATCAGGCGGATGGTTTCGCTGGTCAGGTACATGTCGTTGCGTACGTTGCTCATGGCTTCGGCGGGCACCTTGGCCAGCGAGCCGTAGCCCTTGACCTCGGCACCGATGGCACCGGTCAGGGCCGCCAGGGCAGGGATCAGTTCAGGCGTTGCCTCCTTGCTGCGCATGTAGTCCGAGAGCACCGCGCGAGGATCGGCGGGGGCCACTTGCGGGGCGCTTTTCACCAGGGCTTGCTGGGTGACCTCGGCCACTGCTGCAAATTGCAGTGACTGGTCGGCGGGCATGGTGCGGTTCAGGGCATAGGCCATGGGCAGGGTGCCCACCAGGATCAGCATGATCAGGCCCATGCCTTTCTGGCCGTCGTTGGAGCCGTGGGCGAAGGACACCCCGGTACAGGTCAGGATCAGCAAGCCGCGAATCCACCACGGCGGCGGGGCGTCGCCCTTGGGCGCCTTGTACAGCGCGCGATTCTTGACGAACAGGCGCAGGGCCAACAGCAGCAGGGCGGCAAACACGAAACCGATCAATGGCGAGAACAGCAGCGCGTAGCCGACCTTGGTGGCCTGGCTCCAGTCCACGCCGCTGGTGCCGTCGCGGCCGTGCATCAGTGCGTTGGCCACGCCGACGCCGATGATCGAGCCGATCAGGGTGTGGGACGAAGAGGCCGGCAGCCCCAGCCACCAGGTGCCGAGGTTCCACAGGATGGCGGCAATCAAAAGGGCAAAGATCATCGCAAAGCCGGCGGAGGAGCCCACTTGCAGGATCAACTCCACCGGCAGCAGGGCGATGATGCCGAACGCCACCGCGCCGCTGGACAGCAGCACCCCGAGGAAGTTGAACAGGCCGGACCAGACCACCGCGAACTGCGGCGGCAGCGAGTGGGTGTAGATCACGGTGGCCACGGCGTTGGCGGTGTCGTGGAAGCCGTTGACGAACTCGAAGCCCAGGGCGATCAGCAGGGCCACGCCCAGCAACAGGAAGGGCGTCCAGGTGGTGACCGTGGTGCCCAGTTCGTGCATGTCGTGCACCAGGCTGTAGGCGGTGAACAGCAAGCCCATGGCCAGCACCGCGAAAAACACCACCAGGGTGAAGGGGCCGGGTTTTTTATCCAGTTGCGGTTGGTGATCGAGGCTGGAGGCGGCAGTCAGGGACGGGGTGGCCATTGCTGGACAATCCTGTTGCTGGAAAGGAATGGTGTCCATGATCGTTGCCAAATGTTACAGGGAGACTGCCTCAGGTCATGGTTTAGGCGATTGAGCCGTTCCGTTGATCAAATCAAGCCCGCGTGGCCATCCCGTTATCCCGCTTATCGCATAGGAGCCGGTTTGCCGGCGAAGAGACCCTCAAGCCTGGCACCTGCCTTGGGGGAGCCTTCGCCGGCAAGCCGGCTCCTACAAGGTGGGGTCAGTAGTCCTGGCGCTTGCGGAAGGCCCAGCGCCCGGCGATCAGGGTGAAGGTGGCCACCAGCGCCACCAGGATCCAGAAGCCCTCCGGGTCGCCGGAAAAGGGAATACCGCCGACGTTCATGCCGAAGAAGCCGGCAATGATGTTGATCGGCAGCGCCAGCACCGTGACCACGGTCAGGGTGAACAGGGTGCGGTTGGTCTGTTCATTGAGGTTGGCGGCAATCTCTTCCTGCAGCAGTTTGATCCGTTCGCCCAGGGCGGTGAGGTCGTTGATGATCAGGGCGAACTCTTCGGTGGATTTGCGCAGTTCCTTGACGTCGTCCTTCTGCAGCCATTGTGGCGGCCGATTGAGCAGGCGCAGCAGCGAGCCCGGTTCCAGGGCCAGCAGGCGTTGCAGGCGCACCAGCACCCGGCGCATGGCTCCCAGTTCGGCACGGTTGCTGGAGACTCGGGACGCCAGCAACTGGTCTTCGATCTGGTCGACGCTGAGGCTGGTCTTGCGCACGATCTGGGTCAGCACTTCACCCTGGTCGCGCAGCAGGTGCACCAGCAGTTCCAGGGGCGAGCGAAAGCGTTCGCCGGCCTTGACCGAGGAGCGCAGCTTGTCCACCGAATGCAGGGGCTGCAGGCGGGCGCTGATGATCAGGTTGCTGCGCACGCAGACCCACAGGGTGGAAATGTCCGAGGACACCATGCTGCTGAAGTTGAATACCACATCGTTGACCACCGCCAGCAGCGCCGAGTCCACGTGTTCGATGCGAGTCGAGCGCGAGCCTTCGTGCAGGGCTTCGAAGAACTCCTCGGGCAATTGCAGGTGGGCTTTCATCCAGCGCTCGCAGGCGGCGTGGGCCAGGTTCAGGTGCAACCAGAGGAATTGGTCGTCGTTGTGCGGCTGTTGCAGGGCTTGCAGGGCCTTGGCTGAGTCCAGTTCATGACCCCGTTCGCCGGGCCGAAAGTTGAAACCGTAGAGCAGGCCAAACAGATCGGAATCGCGGTGACTCTGGTCGATGCTGTGGTTCATGGGGTCTCGCAGGAGGGACAGTGCCTGGCGCGGGCGTTACAGGTTCACTTGGGCCTCATCATGGCAAGGCTTTTTGACAGTTTTGTGACGTTTCAAAGTGCACAGTACGCGTTGCCATACCAGTGGTCGGCAGCGCTCAAGAATGGATCGCGGATGCCGATCACGCTCACATGCAATGCGCATTCGATTTTCCTCGAATGCTCCTGACAGGGAAGTTCGGACCTACGCATGCCTTTAGTGGCTTGCTCCATCCCTGCCATGAGATCTTCTCGATGTTTTTGCAAAAATCCCTGAGAGCGCAAATTCTTGCCCTGCTGAGCGGTAGCCTGTTTGCGGTGTTGTTGATCGCCCTGGCGTGTTTTCACTTGCTGTCCGGTGGCGTGCAGAGCTACCGCGAGCTGATCGAAGGTCCGCTGCGCAGTTCGCAGCTGATCGACGAGGCCAACCTGCAGTTCAAGAGCCAGGTGCAGGAGTGGAAGAACGTGTTGCTGCGGGGCAAGCAGCCCCAGGAGCTGAACAAGTACTGGCAGCAGTTCGAAGATCGTCAGCGGGATGTGCAGAACATCCTCGGCCAGTTGGCCCAGAAGCCGGGCCTGGACTCGGGCTTCAAGAGCCGGGTGCAGCGCCTGGCCGAGGAGCACCGTGCGCTGGGGGCGGCCTATCAGAAGGGCCGTGACGCCTATGTGGCCGCAGGCGCCGATCCGAGTGCCGGTGACGCGGCGGTCAAGGGCGTGGACCGTGCCACCAGCGAACAGATGAGCGAGTTGGTGACCGAGCTGCGCAAGCACAGTGACCAGCAGTCCCGGGACATCAGCTCGGCGGCTGATCGTACGGTGTGGCTGGGCATCCTGGTGATGCTGGTTTCCGGTTTGCTGATCGGCCTGCTCAGCCTGTGGCTGGTGAACCGCAGCCTGGTGCAGCCGATCCGCCAGTTGATCGACTACGTCGCCCAGCTCAGCCGTGGCCAGTTCGCCGACCGGGTGGCCAGCGATCGTCAGGACGAGCTGGGCAGGCTGGCGGGGGCCGCCAACACCCTGCGTGACTTCCTGGCCCAGACCTTCAGCAGCCTGCAGCGCAGTGCTGCGGACCTGGACAGCTCCAGCGGCGAGCTCAATTCCATTGCTACCCTCATGTCCCAGGGCACCAACGAGCAGTTCAACCGCACCGATCAGGTGGCGACGGCGATGAACGAGATGTCCGCCACTGCCCAGGAAGTGGCGCGCCACGCTGCCGATGCTGCCCGCGCCGCAGATGATGCCGACCAGTCGGCGCAGCAGGGCGAGCAGGTGATGCAGAGCACGATCCACAGCATCACCCAGATGCGCGGCGAGATCGCCAACACCGCCACGGTGATCCGCCGCCTGGAGGCTGACAGCGGGCGTATCGGCAAGGTCCTGGAAGTGATCCAGGGGATCGCCGAGCAGACCAACCTGCTGGCGCTCAACGCCGCCATCGAAGCGGCCCGGGCCGGTGAGGCGGGGCGCGGGTTTGCCGTGGTCGCCGATGAGGTGCGCAGCCTGGCCCAGCGAACTGCGGCGTCCATCATCGAGATCAACCAGATCATCCAGAGCGTGCAGACCGGTGCGGTGGATGCGGCCCAGGCCATCGAGAGCGGTCAGTCACGCAGCGAGCAGAGTGTGCAGCAGGTGACCGAGGCCGGTGCAATGCTGGAGCGCATCACCGAAGCGGTGGAAGCGATTCGCGACATGAATCGGCAGATCGCCACCGCCGCCGAGGAGCAGACATCGGTGGCCGAAGACATCTCGCGCAACCTGACCGAGATCACTTCGATTGCCAGTACCAACCTCGATAACGTCCAGCGCACAGAAGCGGCGAGCCGCAACTTGCACGGTCTGTCGGGACAGTTGAACGCAGTCACGGCGCGTCTGGGCGCCTGATACCGCTCACCCTCTATGCGGGCCCAAAAGCACAAGGCCGCGCTCCGGTAACGGGGCGCGGCCTTGTGCTGTGTGCGGGGCTTACTGGTCTTGCTTGTTGCTCAGGACCTTGCCGGTCTTGGCGTCCAGGTCCACGTCCCACTCGATGCCTTTGCTGTCACGCAGTTCTACCTGGTAGACGTAGGTGCCTGTCGCGGTCTGCTCCAGCTCGGTGTCGGTGATGCTGGCGGCGGTGGTGCCCGGGTGCTGGGCCAAGGCTGCCTGGTTGAGTTTTTCCAGGTCCATGATGGCGCCGGATTTGAGCAGGCCCGGGATCAGGTCCGGACGGACATCGGCCTGGGCCAGGCCGGCGGTCAGGGCCAGGGCGGCAGCGGCGAACAGAGCGGAGAACTTGGTCATGGGTTGATTCCTTGGGGTGATGGGTTTCGATGGACACAGGTTAGCCAGTGCAACTTAACTCACCCTTAATTCAGGTCAGTGGTTGCGCCGTTTGTTCAAGCCAGGGGGCTGGGGCGGGGCCCAAGCTGGTGTCTCCCTTCTAGGAGACTCAGTGAATGAAACGATGGCTTGCGTGGTTGTATGCCCCCTTGTTCTTTGGTGGATTCATCGGTGGTGCATTGTGCTGGATGAGCGCGGCAGAGGCGTCTGCGAGCGGGTTGCTGGTGTTGTTTGCGGCCGCGCTCCTGGTGTCGTTCCTGGTGGAGTGGGTCCTGCCTTATGAGCCGGCATGGAATCGCTCCCAGGGTGACCGCCTGCGGGACAGTCTGCATGCTCTGGTCAATGAGGGCCTGAATGCCCTGGGCCTGCTCGCATTGCCGGGACTGGTGGCGCTGCTGGCCCATGACGGTCTGTGGCCTCGGGACTGGCCGCTCTGGGGCCAATTGCTGCTGGCGATCGTGATCGCCGATTGCGGGATCACCCTGGCTCATTACGCCAGCCATCGCTGGGCCTGGCTCTGGCGCCTGCATGCGGTGCACCACAGTGTGCTGCGCATGTACGGTTTCAACGGTCTGCTCAAGCATCCCCTGCACCAACTGCTGGAAGCGTCGGCGGGGTTGCTGCCGTTGTTGGTGCTGGGCATCCCGCTGCCGGTGGCACAGTTGCTGGCCCTGGCCATTGCCATTCAATTGCTGTTGCAGCATTCCAATGTCGATATGCGCCTGGGGTTGCTGCGCCTGGTGTTTGCCTGGGCGCCGGTGCATCGCTTTCACCATATGAAGTACGGCCGTGCCGGTGATGTGAATTTCGGTCTGTTCTTCAATGTATGGGACTGGCTGTTGGGAACCGCGTTCTATCGGCATGACTACGCGATGCGCCAGGGCGACCTGGGCATCGGTAGCCGTCCGGACTATCCGGTGGATTACTGGCCGCAGTTACTGGAGCCATTCAAGGCCCAACACTATGCCGCCGAGCCCAAGGTGCCCGAGGCGTTGCGGCGCCCGGTCAATCCAGCAGGCGGGGCCTGAGGGATTTCAGGGCCTGGCCGGCGGTGACGCCGAACAGCGCCTTCAAGGTCCGGGAGAAGTGCGCGGTGTCGGCGAACCCGGCGCCATGGGCCGCCAGGGCCATGGCCTGCCCCTCCAGCAACAGGGCCATGGCCAGGCGCAGCCGTCGCCACAGCACCAGGCGCCGGACGGGCAGGCCGACATCACGGGCGAACAGCCGTTCCAGCTGGCTCAGGGACAGATGGGCCTGGGCTGCCAGTTGCGTCGCTGCCACCTTGCCCTCCAGGGCAGCGTCCAGAGCCAGCAGCGCCCGTGCCACGCGACGGTCGGCAATGGGCTGGCGCGGACAACTGCGCAGCGCCGCTTCCAGGCCGGGCAGTGAGGGCTCGACACGGCTGACGCTGAGCTGCAGGTCCTGAGCCGTGATTCGCAGTGGCTCGGCGAAGACCGTGAAGGCCCGGTCGGGGGCCTGGATAATGGCGTGGCGACGCAGCGCCTGGATCAGCAGGAAGCGGCCACTGAGTCGGACTCCGTCCAGTTCCACGGTGACCGGCTGTTCGGGGGCAATGATCAGTTGATGGGCGTAGTGGGCATGGGGCGTGGTGCGCCCCATCGCCCCGTGGATCAGACCAAAGTCATGACCCAGCCAGAGTTCGCCGCTCCAGTGTGAGGCGGACATTCAGTAACCGCTGGCCTCCAGCAGTTGGGCCACGCTGGCGCTGGCCGGCCGCTTGAAATACTTGAGCAGATCGGCGCTGCGGTTGGTGAAGATGCCATCGACCCCGGCCGCCATGACCTTCTTGAAGTCCACCGGTTCATCGACGGTGTAGACGTGCACCAGCAGGCCCTGGTCGTGGGTGTACTGATTCATCCAGGGTTGCACCAGATCCGCATAGCTCTGATCGCCGCCAGCCGTCAGTGCTGCCGAGGGACCGGTACCGATGGCTCCCTGGGTCTTGGCGAAGTCGACCCAGCGCTTGAACTCGGCCTGGTCCTTGGGTTGCTGCTTGGCATAAAAAGCGGCTTTGTCGGTCTCGCCGCTGTTGGCGAACGTCTGCCCGGAGGCTGGCTCGATGCTGCCGGGAGCCACCCACAGCAACAGGACTTTCGGCACCTTGGGCATTGCCTTGTGCAGCAGCTCCAGGCTGTGTTTGTCGAAGGTCTGCAGCACGACCTTGCCTTTGCCCTGGCCCACGGCCAGTTCGCTTTTCGCCAGCTTGGAGCCCGCCGGGCTCAGCCAGCCGCGGTCCTGGAGTTTTTCCTTGAGATCGTGCTCGATGCCGGGAAACAGCTGGGGCTCCTTGGTCTCGATGTAGAGCCCGGGTTTGTGCTGTGGATTGCCCTGGGCGATGTCGATGATCTCGTCCAGGGTAAGGATCTTCAGGCCGACGAAACCCGGACGGGCGCGGTCCGGATGGGCCTGGTTGAACCAGCTGCCGGCGTCGAGGGTTTTCAGCTCGGCCATGGTGAAGGCGTTGGCCGGGCTGTCCTTGCGTTCGGGGAATTTCTGCGCCACGTCGGTGGTACGTTGCAGGTTGTTGTCGTGCAGGGCGAAGAGCACACCATCCTTGCTGCGCTGCAGGTCCATCTCCAGGTAGTCGGCCCCCAGGTCCCGGGCCAACCTGTAGGACGCGGCGGTGGACTCGGGGGCATCGAAAGAGGCTCCACGGTGGGCGATCACTGCCGGGTGCGGAATGCCCTGGCGAGCGGCAAGTGCATTCGGATCAGGCTGTTCAGCGGCCTGGGCCAGGCCGCAACCGAGCATCAGGGCCAACATCAGGGCACAAGGGGGGAAGGTCGCTGGCATGCTCGAAATCCTTTCGTGGAGGCGGGGGCAAGGACCTATCTTTTAGCAACACAATGACGCTTGTGCTATCTCCAGAGCGACATAAATCCTTCTCATGCGCATCTTTCGCGGTTTTTTCCGGTGCTTTGCAGTACTCTTGGGCGCTGCAGTTTCCCCATCAGAGGGAAGCCTGAAAACAGCTCCTTCCTTGCCTCGCGTGTAGACCATCGATCACCCGTCCCATGGGACTTACAGTGAGGTTTACCATGAGCATCACCTCCGAACTCATCTGTCAGGCTGCCGATCAGCTCAAGGGCTTTGTCGGCTTCAATCGCAAGACCGGTCGCTACATCGTGCGTTTCAGCGAAGACTCCTTCGGCATGGATGTGGCGGATGACGCCATAGTGCCGGCCAATGAATTTGTCTGGGCACCGGTTTCCGATCAGGCCATGAGCCTCAAGCGCGAGCAGATCCAGTTGCTGCTGGATCAGAACATCGACGACCGGATCAACATCAGCGAACCGCTGCGGGTCTACATGCGTCGCAGCGATCTACCGGAAATCCAGGCGGTGCGCAGCCTGCTGTCGACCGCCCAGGGATGATCCGCGCTTGCCCTGAACCGCATCCGGAGCGGTTCAGGGCCTTGCTTCAAATGCCGAAGCTGTAGGCCCGCTCCACCTTGCTCACCCGGGTATGAAAGTAGCGGTACCAGTCGTTGCGACCACGCTCGCGGATGGCGCGGTGTTCGGCCTGTTGTTTCCAGGCCAGGATCGCCGCCTCGCAGCTCCAGTAGGACACGGTAATGCCGAAGCCATCCTCGCCCCGGGCCGATTCGACCCCAAGGAATCCCGGTTGTTGGCGAGCCAGCTCGACCATGCGTTCGGCCGCCCGGTCGTAGGCGGGATCGGTTTGGCGGCGCTGGGAACTGAAGATCACTGCGTAATAGGGTGGGGCGGGCGTCTGGTCGATCATCCTTGTGCCTCCAGGCAGGCGTTGAGCAGGGCTGTGACCAGGGGCGGTGTGCGGCCTTGGAGGGCCGCGCGCTCGGGCTGGAACAGTGTGGCGACGAAGAATGGATGGCCGTCCAGTTCCACGGCGCGCAAGTCGCCGTCACTCTCGTGGCCAGCAGGGCGCAAGGCGCCGCTGAGCAAGGGGCCGGCAAAGTCCGGATTGACCCCATAGCGGCAGCGATAACCTTCCTCGATGCTCTGGGTGCCGTAGGCCTGGGCAATCCGGCTGCCGCTGTGCAGCTGGATTCGGTCGCGGGCTTCCACCAGGGCGCAATTCAAGGGAGTGAGCACCGCGCGCTGGGCATGGGGGTTGATCTCGCCGTGCTCGGCGTCGTTCCAGCCCAGTACGTTGCGGGCATATTCCAGCACCGCGTGCTGAAAGCCGCCGCAGGTGCCGAGGAAGGGCCGTTGCTGTTCCCGGGCGACGCGTATCGCCAAGAGGGCACCGTCGATGTGGCGGTAGGGACTGCCAGGCACGCACCAGATTCCGTCGAAGCCTTTGAGCTGTTGCTCGTGGATCAGTCCCGGCGTGGCCAGCCACTGGTAGTCCACCCTGACCCCGCTATCGGTCGCGGCGCGTTCCAGGGCCAGGGGAATGGCCTGGTGTGCGGTGATCTGTGGGTCGTGATCCCCCACCAGGGCGATGCGGATGGTGACGGTAGATCGGGCTGTGTGCATGTGGCCTCTCTGACTTGTCGACTGCCTGGAGCCACTATAGATTGGCGATCACGCAATCAATATTGGCGTTTGCCCAAGTGATCAATGCAGCCGCGCACTATCAGCTGGACTATCCCGACCTGTCACTGATTCTCGCCCTGGTCCGTGGCGGCTCCCTGGCTCGCGCCGCGGCTCTGCTCAAGGTGGATGTTTCCACGGTGTTTCGTGCCGTGCGCCGGCTGGAGGCCGGGCTCGGGCAGCAACTGTTCGACAAGAGCCGCGCCGGCTATCTGCCCACCAGCCTGGCCCAGGCTCTGGCACAGCAGGCCGAACAGGCGGAGCAGGCCCTGGAGGCCGCGCGGATCGGCGTGGCCCAGGGAGGAGAGGTGATCAGCGGCACAGTGCGCCTGACCTGCACCGATTCGGTGTTGCAGGGCCTGCTGCTGCCGGCCCTGGCGCAATTCATGCCGAACTACCCGGCGCTGGTGATCGAACTCTGTACGTCCAATGATTTCGCCAACCTCAACCGGCGTGATGCGGACATTGCCCTGCGTCTGACCGCGACACCGCCGGAACATCTGGTGGGGCGCTGCCTGGGGGCGGTGTCGTATCGGCTGTGCGCGAGCCCGGAGTACAAGCTACGGGTGGATTGCAGCGACCTGTCGAAGGTGGCCTGGATCGCCCCGGATGATTTTCTCCCCGACCATCCCACCGTGGCCTGGCGCCGTCAGCGCTGGCCTGGCGTGCAGCCCAGCTACCGCTGCAACAGCATGCTCGCGGTGAGCGAGCTGGTAAGGGCCGGCCTCGGCGTTGCAGCCTTGCCGGATTTTCTCATGGGCGCTGGTGGTCTGGAGGCGTTGAGTGAACCTCTGGGGCATGACACAGCGCTGTGGCTGCTGACCCGTCCGGATTGCCGGGCCCTGCGTTCGGTGGTGACCCTGTTCGATGAACTGGCGCGCCATCTGCGCTGGCCATGAGCAAGGGTCAAGGGTGGGGCTGATCCTTGCGCACAAAGTGTGCGTGCATCTCGCTGGTGAGGTTCTCGATGCGTTCGGTCAGTTGCTTGGTCATCTCCGTGAGCCGGGTGTTCTGCTCCAGCAACTCCAGCAGTTGGCTGGCGGTCTGCGCGGCCTGGGCCTGGCGTTCGCTGTTGGCGATAGCCAGGGCTTCGCGGTGTTGGGCGTCGGCGTCCGATTGGGCCTTGTCCCGCGCTGCCTGGCGGGTCTGGGCCAGGAGGATCAGCGGTGCGGCGTAGGCTGCCTGCAGGCTAAAAGCCAGGTTCAGAAGGATGAAGGGGTAGACGTCGAACTGGGTCACGCCAGTGAGGTTGAGGGCAATCCAGATCACTACGATCAGGGTCTGTGCACCGAGAAAGGTCGGGGTACCAAAGAACCGGGCAAAGGCTTCGGCCTTCAGGGCAAAGGCGTCGTTGCCAAAGGTCGGTGCCAGGTGGGCGTGGGCGCGGTGAAAGCGCAGGTGGTCGACGATTGGGGTGGTTTTTTCCGGGGTGTCGCTGGAACTCATGATGGCCTCCGCCAAGCGCTGGAACGTCAGGCCACTATAGCCACCCTGGCCGGGCCCGACGTCGTTATCGACGCCGGGAAAACCACCCTCAGAGCACGTTGCGCTCGTTGGCAAACATGCTGACGGCTTGTACCGCGTCACTGGCGCCATCGCGAATCTGCAGGATCACCGTCCCGGCCTGATCCGCCAGTTGCACGCCCTTGGCAGCTCGTTCACGAGTGCCGTCCATGCTCTTGATCGCTTGCTGCGTTTCGTTCTGGATCATGTCGATCATGCTGGAGATTTCCGCCGTCGAGCCGCTGGTGCGCGCCGCCAGTTGCCGGACCTCGTCGGCCACCACGGCAAAACCTCGTCCCTGCTCCCCGGCACGGGCGGCTTCGATGGCCGCGTTGAGGGCTAGCAGGTTGGTCTGATCGGCAATCGCGCGAATGGTATTGACGATGGCGGTGATCTGCTCGGAACGTTCGCCGAGGTGGGCAATCAGCGAGGAGGAGTCCTCGATGTTATGGGCGATCTGGCGCATTTCGCTGGCCGCCTGCTGGATCACTTCTGTTCCTTGTTCGGCGACTTTCCGGGTCTGCACCGAGATGTGATAAGCCTGGCTCGCACTCTGGGCATCCTGCTCGTGCTTCTCCACCTGCTGAGTCACGTCGGCGGCGTACTTGACCACCTTGCACAGGCGTCCGCTGGCGTCATAGACCGGGTTGTAGTTGGCTTCCAGCCACAGCGTGCGCCCGTGCTTGTCGATCCGCTCGAAGCGGCCGTTGAAGAACTCCCCCCTGTTCAGGCGATTCCAGAAGTCCTGGTAGGCGCTGCTGTTGACCAGCTCGGGTTTGCAGAACATCCGGTGATGCTTGCCCTGGATCTGGGCCAGGCTGTAGCCCATGCGGCTGAGGAAGTTGGCATTGGCACCGATGATGCTGCCGTCCAGGTTGAACTCGATGACCGCCATGGCCCGGTCGATGGCCTCCAGTTTGTTCCGGGCCTCGACTTCCTCTTGCACCCTGGCGGTGACGTCAAGGGCATATTTGACCACTTTGTACACCGTACCGGAGGCATCGCGGATCGGGTTGTAGCTGGCCTCCAGCCAGAGGCTCTGGCCGGTGGCGCCGACCCGCTCAAAGGTGCCGGACTCGAACTGGCCGTTGTTCAGGCGGGTCCACAATTGCTGGTAATCGGCGCTGCGAGCGTATTCCGGGAGGCAGAACAGTCGGTGAGACTGGCCGATCACCTGGTCTTGCCGATAGCCCAGGGTCTTCAGGAAGTTGTCGTTGGCTCGGAGCACCGTGCCCTGGAGGTCAAACTCGATCACCGCCATGGAGCGGTCGATGGCCTCCAGCAGACGGGATTGTTCGACGATGGTCTGGTTCAGGGAATCGATGGTCTTGTTGTGACGGTTGAATAGCATGTTGGCAGGTGCTCTGTGGGAGAAACGTCGCGTCGATCCCTATGGAGTGCGCCGGTATGCCGAAAGCTCCCCGGCGATCGGCATTATCTGCTCAATGTCAGCGTTCCATGACTGACAGATAATTTCGCAGCGGTGAAGCGGGCGACATTTCGGGCGAACGTCGCTGGCCGCATCAAGAGGAGACGTAACGGCTGCGAATCGATTTAGTTGGGTTGGATGACTTTGCTGGCAGCGGTGCCGAAGGCGTTATCCGCTGCTGCAAAGTGGCGGCATTATGATGTCAACCACGAAGAAAAATCCAAATAAACTTATACAAAAGTGTTTTTTACTTTCTTTTTGTATAAGTTTTAACGGTTTTTATGCCATTTGCGCGTGTGAGAAATGGGCTTCGCTGTCATTGCTGGCGGTGCGGTTGCGCCCGTTGTTCTTGGCCAGATACAGGGCCTTGTCCGCCGCATCGAGCCAGCTGGCAGGGTCGGGGAAACTTGAGTTGAAAGCCGCCAGACCGATACTCAGGCTGACTTTCAGCTCCTGTACCTCTGGATGCTGGTACTGGTTGAACACCTGGCGCAGGCGCTCCATTACATCCAGGGCCTGTTGCCGGCTCATGCGTGGCAGGATCACGCAGAACTCGTCGCCACCGTAGCGGCCGGCGAGATCGTCATGGCGCAGGTTGCGCCGCAGTTCATTGCTCAAATGGCGCAGCACCGTATCGCCGACAATATGCCCGTAGGTGTCGTTGATCGCTTTGAAGTGGTCGATGTCGATCAGGGCGATGCTGGCTTCCATCTGCTGTTGCTGGCACTTGTGGAACTTGATGTGCAACAGGTCTTTCCACGAGCCGTGGTTGAGCAGGCCAGTGAGGCTGTCGGTGCGGCTCAGGGCGCTGAGGGCACGCTTGTGTTCGGACAGTTTGATCGCCAGTCGATAGCAGACCATGCCCACTGCGAGGGGGTAGAGGGTCAGCATGGGCAGGCAGGCATAGATTTGCAGCGGGCTGATCTGGGTACTGAAGGTGGCCCCGAACAGCGCCCAGGACAGCAGTATCCCTGCACATTGGGCCAGGCCGCCACGAATGAACAGGCGCAAGCCACCTGCGGCGACATTGTTCATGCACATCATCGAGAGGATGGTGACTGCCGGCAGGGGATTGAATTGCATGGTTGCCGCCCAGAATCCCCCCAGCAGCGAGTCATATAACAGGTTGCGGCGTTCTGCCCGGTAGGGAAAACCAGAACGGGTCGAGAGCTGATACGCCAGGTGGGGCCAGATCAGGCCATTGAACAGCAGCAGGGCCCATACCCAGTCAGGCGGGGCCAGGGGGTAAATTGCAGCCAGGACACTGATGCCGCCGATACTCAGGCCGATGATCCTTGGCCAATAGATGCGCCGGGCAAATGACAGCCCCTTGCCGCGTTGGTTTTCCATAAATTCGTGCACCGGATTCTGTACTGAAACACTTTGTGGTGTTTTTTGCGGCTTGGCCGTTTATCGGATCAGTCTGGTGAATATTGTCATTTATTCCAGTGGGAATAATCAGTGTCCTTCGAAGCCATTTAACAGTGGCCGGGAACGTTGCACGACGGGAGCGCAAGCTGGCTCAGGCTTGGTAGTGGGCCAGGAACATGTCCAGTGCCGATTCGATGACCCGGGTCTGCATGTCTGCTGTCAGGGGCGGCTGGCCCATGGTGATCTGCGGCCAGAAGGCAAAGCTCTTGATCAGCCCGTGCATCTGTTGCGCGGCGAACTCCGGGTCCAGGGGCTTGAGACGGCCATCCGCCAGGGCCCCGCGGATCCACAGGGTCAGGCCTTCTTCCCGTTCGCCGAGTCGTTCCACCATGTTCTGTGCCCGCTCGGGGGAGTGAATGGTTGCGGCGATGGCGACTCGGGCCAGGTCGAGGAAGTTGTTGTCGGCTAGCAGTTGCAGCTTGGCGCGCAGAACGTTTTGCAACTGCTCGCGCAATGGCTGGTCGCTGCGGTAGCTGACTTCCGATTGGGCGCTGGTGCTGTTCCAGAGCTTATGCAGAATTTCGGCGAATAACTCTTCCTTGCTGGGGAAGTGGTTGTACACCGTGCGCTTGGAAACCCCGGCTGTCGCGGCAATCTTGTCCATGCTGGTGATCTCGAAACCGCTGGCGCGGAATTCGCTGATCGCCGCCTGGATGATGGCGTCGCGTTTAAGGTCGGTGAGGCGCTTCGGAGCTGTCATAAGTCGGGTTCGGTCAGGGTCGGCGTAGAAATCAGTCGGCAGTCTACTTCGTCTTAATTCTGTTGCAATGCAGAAACTACACTGTGTAGTGTAGCTTTTCTTGAAAACGATGATTGGCGGCTGATGCTTGCGTGCCTTGGCCAGTAGATCGTCCCGCAGAACAACGTCGGAACCTGCCGCGTTCCAATGGAGTCATTTCAATCATGGCCACTGTTTCGTCCAGCGTCACCCGCGCTCCCCGCCAGGAAACCTCCCGCCAGGAGCAGGGCGCCTTTCGTAACCATGCTCCGGTACGTCGCGCCGGTTTCGGTAAAACCCTGCAGATTTTCTGGAACATGCTGTTCCACAAACCGCGCAATACCCGTCCGGCCGGTGCCATACCCGTCCAGCCGCTGACCCGTGAGCAACTGCAGGCGGCTCCCAATCACAGTGTGTTTCGTCTTGGGCACTCCACGGTGCTGTTGAAGATGCGCGACAAGTTCTGGATCACTGACCCGGTGTTTGCCGAACGTGCATCCCCGGTGCAATGGGCTGGTCCGAAGCGTTTTCACCAGCCCCCCATCAGTCTGGAGGCGCTGCCCGAGATCGAGGCGGTGATCCTCTCCCATGACCATTACGATCACCTGGACCACCAGACAGTACTGGCCCTGGCAGGCAAGACCCGGCACTTTCTCACCCCGCTGGGAGTGGGAGACACCCTGATCAAATGGGGGGTACCAGCGGCCAAGGTCCGGCAGCTGGATTGGTGGCAGGGCTGCGAAGTCGAGGGCATCCGCTTTATCGCTACGCCGTCGCAGCACTTTTCCGGTCGCGGGTTGTTCGATGGCAATCACACCTTGTGGGCGTCCTGGGTGATGATCGACGCAGCGACGCGGATCTTCTTCAGCGGCGATACCGGTTACTTCGACGGCTTCAAGCGCATTGGCCAGCAATACGGGCCCTTTGACCTGACGCTGATGGAAACCGGTGCCTACAACGTCGAATGGCCCCATGTACACATGCAGCCGGAGCAAACCCTGCAAGCTCACATCGACCTGCAAGGTCGCTGGTTGCTGCCGATCCATAACGGCACCTTTGACCTGGCCATGCATGCCTGGCATGAGCCCTTCGACCGTATCCTGGCCCTGGCTTGGGAGCGCAGCATCACTATCACTACGCCGCAGATGGGTGAGGCCTTCAACCTCGCACAACCTCAGCGGGGCGGAGCCTGGTGGCTGGAGGTGGAAGGCGCCTCGGAACAGGCGGCTGTCGAGTCTGCGTAATCCTGCCTTGATCCATGTGTGTCAGGTCGGCAAAGACAGGCCGAGGCTGTGAAACCTGTTGGATGTCCGCTCTGAGGGAGCAGTGTCATGGCTTACAGAATTCATATCTTCGGCGCATCCGGTTCCGGGACTACAACTTTGGGTCGGGCCCTGGCCGAGCGCTTGTGCTGCAAACACTTCGATTCCGATGATTTCTTCTGGCAACCCGGCGCCAAGCCTTTTAGTTGTCGGCGTCCCCGTGACGCACGTATCCATATGCTGCAAACCCAGGTGTTGACGGAGCCGGACTGGGTCCTGTCCGGCTCCCTTTGTGGTTGGGGAGATGTGCTGATCCCCAGTTTCACTCTGGCGGTCTTCGTGCAATTGGACCCTGAGGTTCGCTTGCAGCGCTTGCGTGCCCGGGAATTCCAGCGCTACGGCGAGCAGATTTTCGAGGGTGGCGAACGCTACGTCGCGACCCAGACTTTTCTCGCCTGGGCCGCCGGCTACGATGAGGGTGGCCACGGAACCCGCAGTCTGCGGCGCCATGAAAGCTGGATCAAAAACCTCGACTGTCCGCTCGTTCGCCTGGATTCGACCCAGCTTTCAGTAGCGGACTTGTGCGGGCAACTGCTCAAGGCACTGGATCACTCGATCATTGCGTAGTCAGGGCGTTCCATGGGGTTGGGAGTCGCGCCCTTGATATTCATGCCGCGGCCCGGAGCGAAGCCGGGAAAGAACACCAACCCTTGAGCTTCAAGGCAGAACGCCAGTGCCAGGCGGGTCACGTCACGCACCTCGTAGCCGGCTTCGAAGCGCTGGATAGCTTGCACCGAGACCGCGGATTCACGGGACAGTTGATCCATGTCCCAATCCAGCATGTCCCGGGCCTGGGCACAGTGCTGCGGAGTGAATTGATAAAGGGCGATACGTTCCAGGGTGATTTTCATCGCTAGAGAGGCCATGGTTTTCTCCGGGAGGTTAGGCTGGAAGTTGGCTTGGTACTGGTTATTTGTACAGTTGTTTAATTCCCGGATCAAACTGATTTTTGCTCTCTGCCCGCGGCTTTGGTCACAAGGTTTTTCCCGGGATCGGGTCCGTCCTGTTCAGGTAGGTACTGGGGGACTGTCCCAGCACCCGGCGGAACATGGTGGAGAATGCCCCGGGGCTGTCATAGCCGAAATCCAGGGCGATGCGTGTCACTGACTCCGCGGCTGCCAACCGCGCCAGGGCCAGGATCACGCAGGCTCGTTGTCGCCATTGAATGAAGCTCATACCCGTTTGCTGGCGGAAGACGCGATTAAACGTGCGCAGGCTGACGTGCAACCGATCCGCCCAGTGCTCCGGGGATTGGTGAATATCGGGTTGCCCGAGAAAGGCCTGGCACAACTCCAGTAGCGGGCCATCAGCCGGCAGAGGGATATGCAGCGGTAGCGCCGTGCTGCGTCGCAGTTCATGCAGCAGCAGGTCGACCAGCAATCCGTCACGCCCGCCCTGATCGTATTGCAGGGGAATCTCTACGGCCTCCAGGAGCAGTTGGCGTAACAGCGGCGAGACGCTGACGACTCGACAGCCGCTGTTATCCAGGGGCGCCGCGGCAGGTTCGATATACAGGCTGCGGGTGCTGACCCCGAGCATCAGCACCTCATGTTCCACCTCGGGTGGAATCCACACCGCATGTTGCGGTGGCACTACCCAGTTGCCCTGATCGGTGCCCACCTGCATGACTCCGGTAGCGCCATACAGCAGTTGTGCCCGCCGATGACGGTGACGAGGCAGGCGTTGGCCGTCGGCGTAGTCGGTGCCGATGGCCAGTACCGGACGCGGTGTCTGATCCAGTTGATCGATGGAGATATTGCGCATGCCGAGTCGTTCCGTGTTTGGCGTAAACGCAAATATTATTGGCTGACTTGCTGAAGTCGGCCAAGCGCTGAAGCTCTATCGTCCAGCTCTTGTGCAAAGACGAGCGTGGTCCGATGTTCTATCTACTGCTGGCACTTTTTGGTTGCATGACGGGTATCAGCGCCGTGCTGTTCGGCTTTGGCGGCGGATTTGTAGTGGTGCCGCTGCTGTACTGGATGCTGCTGGGCAGCCAGGGGGCGGACTCGGCGGCAGGGCAGTCGGCGATGCATGTCGCGGTGGCTACCTCGACTTGCGTGATGATCGTCAATGCCCTGGTCGCTAGCCGTCGACACCATCAGGCGGGCAATCTTGTTCGCCACTACCTGTGGCCGCTGGGGGGCTATATAGGGCTGGGGGCTATCTTGGGTGCGGCAGCGGCCATGTGGGTCAGTGGCGAAGTGCTTCGCTATGCCTTTATCGCTTACCTGGGAATCACCGTTGCTGACTGCCTGCTGCGACGTGGTTTTCTTGAACCGTCTCAAGGGCAGGAGGCGCGTCTTCTTGGAGTCCGCGAAACGCTCTTTGGCGGTGTAGGAATAGGTGTAGTCGCCACCTTTCTCGGCGTAGGCGGCAGTGTCATGACGGTGCCCCTATTGCGCCGTTGCGGTTTGTCCATGACCCAGGCCACCGCAATGGCCAATCCTCTGAGCGTGCCTGTGGCGTTGGCGGGAACGGTCACCTACATGGCCCTGGCCCGTTTCAGCTCGTTCGATCTCGGCCCCTGGTTTGTCGGTTATGTCGACCTGCTGGCGTTCTCGGTACTGACCCTCGGCTCGTTGCTGGGCATCCGCCTGGCCACTTCCTGGATTGGCAGAATTCCCGACCGCGTACATGCAAGGGTGTACATCGGTCTGTTGTTGCTGGTGTTGTTCAGCATGTGTGTGAAGGGCTAGGAGCGTCACGCTTGGTGGCTCGATTGTCCTTGTCCGCAGATCCATAATTGCCCGCTGCTGAATGCTGGCTCTGGCTTGGCTGACCGTGTTTTCGGCTTTTTCATACAAGGGAGCTTCCATGTTCAACGGATTGATCCTATGCACAGCCGACGGCTGGCAGGGGCGGTGGTCAGGAAGCATCCGGGGGCCGTGGCCCTGGAGTTGCCCAAGCGGTGAAACCGTAGGCGGCTATTTTGCTTCCAGGCCCGGTGCCTCGCGAATCACGAAATGGTCCAGGTTCTCGATATTGGCGCTGAACACCCCGAAGGTCGCTTCGGGGTTTTTCTTGCTCGGCACCTGCTTGAGTGTCGGGGTGACACCGTAGAAGAAACAGTACAACTCGCGCTGGCTGTCGATGGCGCTCTTGATCTCTTCGAGGAAGGCTTTGCGCTTGCGATAGTTGTCGATCAGTTTCTTGCTCAGGTAAACGTTGACTGAATAAGGCTTCTTCTTGGCTTCTCCCTCTTCCTTGAACCAGACCTTGTGCTCGAAGTCGATGCGAAAGCTCTGGGTGTAGTCCTTGATTTCCTTGATCTTGCCCCAGTAGATCAGCCCCTTGTTATCCAGCAGGTACTCGATCTTCTTGAAGAACGAGGCGTAGGACGCGGTGTGTTCGCCAATCTTCAACGGCATGCGCTTGAGCAGTTCCTTGTCGTCGATATTCGACACGAAGCATTCCACCGGGTGAGCGAAGACACAGGTCTTGTCCGGGGTTGTATCGCGCCCGGCGTGGGGCATTTGCAAGCTGGCAGGCGTCACTGGCGAGTTGTTTCCAGGTGTCTGCGGCGCTGCTGTCGGGTTGGCCTGTCGCCGCAGGTATTCGCGGCGGGTCAGCAGCAGCTCCGAAGGGAAGTGTTCCTCGCGATCATCCTCGACTGCAGCCCCTTCGATGCTGCCGGGGCTTTTGCTGATCCCGTAAGGGCAGCCTTCTATATGAAGAGTGCTGGGCAGGTTCTTGAAATGCGGAGTGCGGATGTAATTGACGTTCTTGGCATTGAAGGTACCCAGCTGATTGGCGGCATCGAACGCTGTGCGACAGTCGTCATTGGGGCACTGGAAGCTTTCCTTGGCCGAGTCGAAGACCAGGGTTTCATCGAAGTTCAGATCCCGCACGTCATAGATCGACAACTTTTCGTCGAGGCTGATGCAGTAGGCGGTATCGAATTTCATGAGCGCTTTGATCCTTAAGCGGGGGAGTGGACTTTATAAAGGCAGGTCTTGGAGCCTGCACGCACTTTAATGAGCCGGGCCTTGTAGATGAAGCAGGTGCGGATTTGCGCGGCCAATAAAAAAGCCCTGACCAAGTCAGGGCTTCTTGTTTGTTTCGTCGATCCGGGAATCAATCCCAGCTCAATGCGCCGCCAGTCTGATACTCGATCACGCGGGTCTCGAAGAAGTTCTTCTCTTTCTTCAAGTCCATGATCTCGCTCATCCATGGGAACGGGTTGGTGGTACCTGGGTACTCTTCCTTCAAACCGATCTGCGACAGGCGACGGTTGGCGATGAACTTGAGGTAGTCCTCCATCATCGCCGCGTTCATGCCCAGTACGCCGCGCGGCATGGTATCGCGAGCGTATTCGATTTCCAGTTGGGTGCCCTGGAGAATCATCTGGGTGGCTTCTTCCTTCATCTCGGCATCCCACAGGTGCGGGTTTTCGATCTTGATCTGGTTGATCACGTCGATGCCGAAATTCAGGTGCATGGATTCGTCGCGCAGGATGTATTGGAACTGCTCGGCGACACCGGTCATCTTGTTGCGTCGGCCCATGGACAGGATCTGGGTGAAGCCGCAGTAGAAGAAGATGCCTTCCAGGACGCAGTAGTAGGCGATCAGGTTGCGCAGCAGTTCCTTGTCGGTGTCGACGGTGCCGGTTTCGAACTTCGGATCGGAGATCGAACGGGTGTACTTCAGGCCCCAGGCAGCTTTCTTCGCGACCGAAGGAATCTCGTGGTACATGTTGAAGATCTCGCCTTCATCCATGGCCAACGATTCGATGCAGTACTGATAGGCGTGGGTGTGGATCGCCTCTTCGAACGCCTGGCGCAGGATGTACTGGCGGCATTCCGGGTTGGTGATCAGGCGGTACACGGCCAATACCAGGTTGTTGGCAACCAGGGAGTCGGCGGTGGAGAAGAAGCCCAGGTTGCGCATGACGATGCGACGCTCGTCGTCGGTCAGGCCTTCCGGGTTTTTCCACAGGGCGATGTCGGCGGTCATGTTGACCTCTTGCGGCATCCAGTGGTTGGCGCAGCCGTCAAGGTACTTCTGCCAGGCCCAGTCGTACTTGAACGGTACCAGCTGGTTGAGGTCGGCGCGGCAGTTGATCATGCGCTTTTCGTCAACGGCGACACGAGCGGAAGAGCCTTCCAGCTCAGCCAGGCCTTCGGCGATATCGAGCTGGTCCAGGGACGCCTTGGCGCGGGCCACGGCAGCGGAGTCGCTGGCAGTTACGGCGCGGGCTTCAAGAGCGGCGGCACCACCGGCGCTGTCGAGGCGGTCCATGTTGGCTTCGGTAGCGTGGCCGGCGTTAGCGCCTTTGACTGCAACTTCGCCTTCTTCTTTGTCGAATTCGTCCCAGCTCAGCATGACGTGTCGTCTCCTGCTTGAGGGCCAGATGCCCGTGTGAAAACAAAAGGGTTGGCTTTTCACACGGCGCTACTGGCCGCGTTAAATCATTGGAAATCGTTTGTTGCAGCAGTGAACGCAGGCAATAAACAGAAATACGTGTTCGGGTGCCTTGAAGCTGCTGTCGGGCGGAACTGAGGGTGTCGGCTCCGGCGCGGGATTCAGCAGGTCGTTTTCATCCGGTAAGGGAATGTTGCGGGCCCGTTTTGAGGACGCATTATAAGGATATTTTCAGGGCCGTGGGGCGACCGATGGGCGCAGGCGGGCCCAAGAAGGAGGGGGACTGAGAGCAAAGCGCGGGTTTACAAGGCTTTGGCCGTTGAAGATTTTTTTTCAGGCTCGAAAAAAATATCTTCAAGTGGCCAAAAAATAGCCAATTTTACTAGATGTTGTGTTTTTGCAAGCCTTTTTCAGGTTTTGAACACAACTCGAATTGTCCGGTTTTGTCGCTGAAAATCTCCTGGCAGAGGTCTTCAAGGTCGGCGGGATTGCCCTCGCCGAAGTCGTCAGCCAAGAGGCTTAGAAGGTCGTTGGCAGTGCCATGAGCAGGCCATCAATCACGGCAGGAAAAGTGCGTGCGATTGCCGTACTCGCACGTCGTCAAGGTGAAGCCTTTCACTACCCTTGGGTGGGTCGTTGTCGGGCATCTTTGCCGCAAGAGGGATTTCTTGCGGCCGGCAGTCATCAAGGTCTATGCAATGAACTTGGCTATTAACCGTTAGAACAACCGTTGCCCATTACGCGGTATTGAAGAATATGCCGCTGACCGTGGGAGTCTTCATATTCCATGCGCGCTGGTACAACTTCGCATACTTCTGGAACTTCGCTCATGGAGATAACTTTGGCGATATCCAGGTCAGTGGAGTAAGTGTATTCCTCTACCGGTACTTGCTGCTGGGCGACATCAGTCGGGATCTCATCAGCCATCGCGGTAACGCACAGACTGCTGAGGGCCAGAACTAATAAAGCTTTCATTTGCGTTTTACCTTTCTAAGGTCGTGTGGGGTCACGCAGCCTTTGTGGGGCTGCGTGTGGAACTTGAGTAGAAGTTTGATTAACTGCCTTCGTGGGGGCTGCAACTTGGTTAATCAGATTGCCTGTTTGGCGAGACGGATTTTAGGCCCGGGGCCGGCGGCCATATAGGCGTACTTTTGATAAACACCTTTGACAGTTTTTGTAACAATCCCCGAAAAAGGCCTGTCTGCTGGTCTGTTTGAACATTTTTATCCGCGGTGAATATCGCTGTAAGCAGCGTTCTTGAAGGGTTGCGGCAAATATCGGGGTATTTCGCAGGGGGTTGTTACTACCATCGTCGAATGGTTCTATAGGCGCCCCCCGGCTACAACGGGGTCATACAAAAACAACTATGTCACCGAGGTAAGAAAGATGAGTGCGGCTTCTCTGTATCCCGTTCGTCCCGAGGTTTTGGCCAATACGCTGACTGACGAGGCGACCTACAAGGCCATGTACCAGCAGTCGGTCGTGAACCCGGACGGTTTCTGGCGCGAACAGGCCAAGCGTCTCGACTGGATCAAGCCTTTTACCACGGTGAAGCAGACCTCCTTCGACGACCACCACGTGGATATCAAGTGGTTCGCCGATGGCACCTTGAACGTCTCCTACAACTGTCTGGATCGCCATCTCGCCGAACGTGGCGATCAGATCGCGATCATCTGGGAAGGCGACGATCCTTCCGAAAGCCGCAACATCACCTACCGCGAACTGCATGAAGAAGTCTGCAAGTTCGCCAATGCCCTGCGCGGCCAGGACGTGCACCGCGGCGACGTGGTGACTATTTATATGCCAATGATCCCCGAAGCGGTGGTGGCCATGCTGGCCTGTACCCGTATCGGCGCGATCCATTCGGTGGTGTTCGGTGGCTTCTCGCCTGAGGCGCTGGCCGGTCGCATTATCGACTGCCGTTCGAAAGTGGTGATCACTGCCGACGAAGGCATCCGGGCCGGCAAGAAGGTGCCGCTCAAGGCCAATGTCGACGACGCCCTGACCAACCCGGAAACCAGCAGCATCCAGAAAGTCATCGTGTGCAAGCGCACCGGTGGCGACATCAAGTGGAACCAGCACCGCGACATCTGGTACGAAGACCTGATGAAAGTGGCCGGCAGCGTCTGTGCTCCGAAAGAGATGGGTGCCGAAGAAGCGCTGTTCATCCTTTACACCTCTGGCTCCACCGGCAAGCCCAAGGGCGTGCAGCACACCACTGGCGGTTACTTGCTCTATGCGTCGCTGACCCATGAGCGGGTGTTCGACTACCGTCCGGGCGAAGTCTACTGGTGCACCGCCGACGTCGGCTGGGTCACCGGCCACACCTATATTGTCTATGGTCCCTTGGCCAACGGCGCCACTACTGTGCTGTTCGAAGGTGTGCCCAACTACCCGGACGTGACCCGGGTGGCGAAGATCGTCGACAAGCACAAGGTCAATATCCTCTACACCGCTCCGACCGCGATCCGCGCCATGATGGCTTCGGGCACCGCTGCCTGTGAAGGCGCCGACGGCAGCAGCCTGCGCCTGCTGGGGTCGGTGGGCGAGCCGATCAACCCGGAAGCCTGGGATTGGTACTACAAGAACGTCGGCCAATCCCGTTGCCCGATCGTCGACACCTGGTGGCAGACCGAAACCGGCGCCACCCTGATGAGCCCGCTGCCGGGGGCGCATGCCCTGAAGCCGGGTTCTGCAGCACGTCCGTTCTTCGGCGTGGTCCCGGCCCTGGTAGACAACCTGGGCAACATCATCGAAGGCGCGGCCGAGGGCAATCTGGTGATCCTCGACTCCTGGCCGGGCCAGGCGCGGACCCTGTACCGCGATCATGATCGTTTCGTCGATACCTACTTCAAGACCTTCCGTGGCATGTACTTCACGGGTGACGGCGCGCGTCGCGATGAAGACGGCTACTACTGGATTACCGGCCGCGTGGACGATGTACTCAACGTGTCCGGGCACCGCATGGGGACCGCCGAGATCGAAAGTGCCATGGTCGCTCACCCTAAAGTTGCCGAAGCGGCGGTGGTGGGCGTGCCTCACGACATCAAGGGTCAGGGCATCTATGTCTATGTGACCCTCAATGGCGGCGAAGAACCGAGCGAAGCCCTGCGTCTGGAGCTGAAGAATTGGGTGCGCAAGGAGATCGGTCCGATCGCCTCGCCGGATGTCATCCAATGGGCGCCGGGCCTGCCGAAAACCCGATCCGGGAAGATCATGCGGCGAATCCTGCGCAAGATTGCCACGGCGGAGTACGACGGTCTGGGCGATATCTCCACCTTGGCCGACCCAAGTGTGGTGCAGCATCTGATTGATACCCACAAGACCATGAACGTCGCCTGAGGCGGGTTCCGAGTCATCCAGCCCCGTCCGGCCTTGTGCCGGGCGGGGCTTTTTTGTGGCCACGTGATGCGCCGGCAAGCTGATTGCTGCAGGGCTGCGTGGTTGTTGCAGGGGGTTGGCTTGTCAGCGAAAAGGGGCGAATAAATATCGGATATTTCCGGCGAGCGCATACGAATGTTACCGATGTTGCCGGAGATGTAACCCCGCGCTCACTTTCGGGGCAAAGGGAAACGCCCGGCCCTATTCCGGGGCCTTTTATACCCTTACAAAAAATAAGTCATCACGCTGCGCTTGCCGGAATAGAAGGCTTTGCGAATAATAGGCCCGCAATTTGCAACATAGATCGGTTTACTGTCTTTTGCTCTTGCATAGATTTGAAGAGCTGTCAATGTGCTGCCCCGGCATTCTCAATGCTTCTGTAATTTGTTGTCGCATTGAGGAAATATCGGCTTCCAGCCTGTCGTTAGAATGCCGGTCACTCGCTCGTCGCTGCCTGTGTGTGAGTCCTCTGCGGAGTTCCCGGGACGCAGCGCGGCAATTCAGGTTTCACCCATTCGCATATTGGGCTGTCGCTCACTCTGCCGTTTTCGCCCTTTACCGATGGAGTTCTAAGATGAAGAAACTCGTGCTTCTTGGCGCCCTGGCACTGTCCGTGCTGTCCTTGCCGACTTTCGCCGATGAAAAGCCGCTGAAAATTGGTATCGAAGCGGCTTACCCTCCGTTTGCCTCCAAGGCGCCGGATGGCAGCATCGTCGGTTTCGACTACGACATCGGCAATGCCCTGTGCGAAGAGATGAAGGTCAAGTGCGTATGGGTCGAGCAAGAGTTCGATGGCCTGATCCCGGCGCTGAAAGTGCGCAAGATCGACGCCATTCTCTCGTCCATGTCGATCACTGACGATCGCAAGAAGTCCGTGGACTTCACTAACAAGTACTACAACACTCCGGCCCGTCTGGTGATGAAGGCCGGTACCCAGGTCAGCGATGGCCTGGCTGAGCTCAAAGGCAAGAATATCGGCGTACAGCGTGGCTCGATCCACGAGCGTTTCGCTCGTGAAGTCCTGGCGCCGCTGGGTGCACAGATCAAGCCTTACGGCTCGCAGAACGAAATCTACCTGGATGTGGCGGCCGGTCGCCTCGACGGCACCGTGGCGGACGCTACGCTGTTGAATGACGGTTTCCTGAAAACCGACGCCGGCAAAGGCTTCGCCTTCGTCGGTCCGGCTTTCACTGATGTCAAATACTTCGGCGATGGCGTAGGGATCGCTGTGCGCAAGGGTGACAAGGCCGATCTGGACAAGATCAACGCTGCCATCGCTGCCATTCGTGAGAATGGCAAGTACAAGCAAATCCAGGACAAGTACTTCGACTTCGACATTTACGGCAAGTAAGACCGTCGAAACAGTCAGTCCGAGATGGCGCAAGCAGCAGAATCTCTGAAGTTTGCGCCATTTTTTCATCCCAATTTTCGAGGACCTGAATCATGTTGAAAGGCTACGGGGCTGTCATCCTCGATGGCGCTTGGCTGACGCTTCAGCTCGCCTTGTCGTCCATGGCCCTGGCCATTGTTCTGGGTCTGATCGGGGTCGCGTTGCGCCTCTCGCCGGTGCGCTGGCTGGCCTGGCTCGGCGATCTGTATTCCACGGTGATCCGTGGCATTCCCGATCTGGTGCTGATCCTGCTGATCTTCTACGGCGGCCAGGACCTGCTGAACCGTGTGGCGCCGCTGCTGGGCTACGACGATTACATCGACCTCAATCCGCTGGCCGCCGGTATCGGCACCCTGGGTTTCATCTTCGGTGCCTACCTGTCGGAAACCTTCCGTGGCGCCTTCATGGCGATTCCCAAGGGGCAGGCCGAAGCGGGCATGGCTTACGGCATGAGCAGCTTCCAGGTGTTCTTCCGGGTGATGGTGCCGCAGATGATTCGCCTGGCGATTCCCGGCTTCACCAACAACTGGCTGGTGCTGACCAAGGCTACCGCGCTGATTTCGGTGGTGGGCCTGCAAGACATGATGTTCAAGGCCAAGCAGGCGGCAGACGCCACTCGCGAGCCTTTCACCTTCTTCCTCGCAGTGGCGGCCATGTACCTGGTGATCACCAGTGTTTCGTTGCTGGCATTGCGTCACCTTGAGAAGCGCTACTCGGTAGGCGTAAGGGCGGCTGATCTATGATCTTCGACTACAACGTCATCTATGACGCCTTGCCGCTGTACTTCAGCGGCTTGCTGACCACTCTGAAGCTGTTGGCACTGTCGCTGTTCTTCGGTTTGCTGGTGGCCTTGCCCTTGGGGCTGATGCGGGTGTCCAAACAGCCATTGGTGAACATGAGCGCCTGGCTCTACACCTATGTAATCCGTGGCACGCCGATGCTGGTGCAGTTGTTCCTGATCTACTACGGCCTGGCCCAGTTTGAAGCGGTGCGTGAGAGTTTCCTCTGGCCCTGGCTGTCCAGTGCGACCTTCTGTGCCTGCCTGGCCTTTGCCGTCAACACCAGCGCCTACACCGCAGAAATCATCGCCGGCAGCCTCAAGGCCACGCCTAACGGTGAGATCGAGGCGGCCAAGGCCATGGGCATGTCGCGCTACAAGATGTATCGCCGCATTCTCCTGCCATCGGCCCTGCGCCGGGCTCTGCCGCAGTACAGCAACGAAGTGATCATGATGCTGCAGACCACCAGTCTGGCCTCCATCGTGACCCTGATCGACATCACCGGCGCGGCGCGCACGGTCAACGCGCAGTACTACCTGCCGTTCGAGGCCTATATCACTGCGGGTGTGTTCTATCTGTGCCTGACGTTCATCCTGGTGCGCCTGTTCAAGCTGGCCGAAGGCCGCTGGCTGCGCTACCTGGCACCGCGGAAGCACTGATATGCAGCGTATCGATCATCCATTGCCCTGGAGCCACCTGGGCAGCGAACGCAGCATCTCGGTGTTCCGTTTCGGCAGTGGCGAGCGCAAGGCCTATATCCAGGCCAGTCTGCATGCCGACGAGTTGCCCGGCATGCGCACCGCCTGGGAGCTGAAGAAGCGCCTGGCCGAACTGGAAGCCGAGGGTGCCCTCAACGGTGTTATCGAGCTGGTGCCCGTGGCCAATCCGCTGGGGCTGGGGCAGTTGCTGCAAGGCAATCATCAGGGGCGTTTCGAGGCTGGCAGCGGCAAGAACTTCAATCGCGACTTCGTCGAGTTGAGCGGGCCTGTGGCCCAGCGCCTGGAAGGGCGCCTGGGGGATGATCCTCACGCCAATGTGCGCTTGATCCGTCAGGCCATGAGCGAAGTGCTGTCCGAATTACCGCCGGCCGCCAGCCAGTTGCAGGGCATGCAGCGGGTGCTCCTGAGTCATGCCTGCACGGCGGATGTGGTGCTGGACCTGCATTGCGATACCGAGGCGGCGCTGCATATGTACGCCTTGCCGCAGCATTGGCCGCAGTGGCGCTCCCTGGCGGCGCACCTGGATGTGAAGGTCGGGTTGCTGGCGGAAGATTCCGGTGGCAGCTCGTTCGATGAAGCCTGCTCGCTGCCCTGGTTGCGTCTGTCGCAACAGTTTCCCGAGGCGCAGATCCCCCTGGCCTGCCTGGCCACCACTCTGGAACTGGGCGGTCAGGCCGACACCGGGCGGCCTCAGGCCGAGGCGCATGCCGCTGGCATCCTGGCGTTTCTCGCCGAGCAGGGGCTGATCGCTGGTGAATGGCCGGCGCCCGGGCGTGAAGCCTGTGAAGCCATGCCGTTCGAAGGCACCGAATTGCTGTATGCGCCGCACCCCGGCGTGGTGAGCTTTCTGCGTCCGGCCGGTAGCTGGGTGGAAGTGGGCGAACCGATTTTTGAAGTGATTGATCCCCTATCCGATCGGGTCAGTACGGTGTGTGCTGGCACCAGCGGCGTGTTGTTCGCCGTTGAGCGGCTGCGTTATGCCCAACCCGGTTTCTGGCTGGCCAAGGTGGCGGGGCGCGAAGCGCTGCGTCACGGGCGCTTGCTCAACGACTGACTGTTTTTGTGAGAACCGACCGCATGTACAAACTTGAAGTCCAAGACCTGCATAAGCGCTATGGCAGTCACGAAGTGCTCAAGGGTGTGTCCCTGAAGGCCGCAGCTGGCGATGTGATCAGCATCATCGGCTCCAGTGGCTCGGGCAAAAGTACCTTTTTGCGCTGCATCAACCTGCTGGAGCAGCCCCATGCCGGCAAGATCCTGCTGAACAACGAAGAGTTGAAGCTGGTGGCCAACAAGGATGGCGCGCTGAAGGCCGCCGATCCCAAGCAGTTGCAGCGCATGCGTTCGCGCCTGTCGATGGTGTTCCAGCACTTCAACCTGTGGTCGCACATGACCGCCATTGAAAACATCATGGAAGCACCGGTGCATGTGCTGGGTGTGTCCAAGGCTGAGGCTCGCGAGAAGGCCGAGCATTATCTGGCCAAGGTGGGTGTGGCGCACCGCAAGGATGCTTACCCGGGGCACATGTCCGGTGGTGAGCAGCAGCGCGTGGCTATCGCCCGGGCTCTGGCCATGGAGCCGGAAGTCATGCTGTTCGACGAGCCGACCTCGGCCCTGGACCCTGAGCTGGTGGGTGACGTGTTGAAGGTCATGCAGGCCCTGGCCCAGGAAGGCCGGACCATGGTGGTGGTGACTCACGAGATGGGCTTTGCCCGTGAAGTCTCCAACCAGCTGGTGTTCCTGCACAAAGGCGTGGTGGAAGAAAGCGGCAACCCGCGGGAAGTGCTGGTGAACCCGCAATCAGAACGTTTGCAACAATTCCTCTCCGGCAGCCTCAAGTAATAGCTGCCGTTATGCACCAAATTAGGTCATGCTGCGCACCGCGCGCCAGATGGTCTAACTTGGTGCTGCCGCCCTTGGCTTCTAACACTGTTTTCGTTTCGGATTGCCCGCCATGACTGCCCATCGAATTGGTTTCCTGATTTGGCCCAGCACTAAAGCCTTGACGCTGGCGCTGGCCGAGGAGGCCTTGCGTGTTGCCCAGCGGGTGCACCCGGACGTGGTCTATGAGCTGGCATTCCTGCAGGCCGAAGCGCCAGTCGAAGGCGCCTGGCAACTGCCGGGGGAGCCTTGGGCGGGCAAGCTTGAAGGTTGTCAGAAGTTGTTCCTGCTGGCCGATGAGCCGCCGGCACCGATGAGTTCGACCCTCAGTAGCGCCCTCAAGCAGTTGGTGCGTGCCGGCTGTGTGATTGGGGGGTTGTCCGCCGGGGTTTACCCGCTGGCCCAACTGGGTCTGCTCGATGGTTATCGGGCGGCGGTGCACTGGCGCTGGCAGGACGATTTTGCCGAACGTTTCCCCAAGGTCATTGCCACCAGCCATCTGTTCGATTGGGATCGTGATCGCCTGACGGCCTGTGGCGGCATGTCGGTGCTGGATCTGTTGCTGGCGGTGCTGGCGCGCGATCACGGTGCCGAGCTGGCCGGCGCGGTGTCGGAAGAACTGGTGGTGGAGCGCATCCGCGAGGGCGGCGAGCGTCAGCGGATTCCGCTGCAGAACCGTCTGGGCTCCAGCCATCCGAAGCTGACTCAGGCCGTGCTGCTGATGGAGGCCAATATCGAAGAACCGCTGACCACCGACGAAATTGCCCAGCATGTCTGTGTGTCCCGACGTCAGTTGGAGCGGATCTTCAAGCAATACCTGAATCGGGTGCCCAGCCAGTATTACCTGGAACTGCGCCTGAACAAGGCCCGACAGATGCTGATGCAGACCAGCAAGTCGATCATTCAGATCGGCCTGTCCTGCGGCTTCTCCTCCGGTCCGCACTTCTCCAGTGCCTACCGCAATTTCTTTGGCGCCACCCCCCGTGAAGATCGCAATCAACGGCGCAGCAGCAGCCCGTTCGAACTCTCCTCCGTACCAGCCGAGCGCGGCTGACCCCGTCCGTTAGGCGTCGGCTTGCCGGCCAATCCCACGGGCAACCCGCTCACCGCGCAACATCCCGATCGACGCCTTGTGGTCGCAGTGCCGATAACCGTTTCGAGGTTTGGGGCCGCTCGCCACGTAACTATCTGAATAGCAATCTGAATAGCAACCTGGATAACTATCTGGATAACTACCTGGGTAATTACCTTGGGCAAATTGCCCGGCGAATCTGCCGCTAGAGCCTTGCGCAGTTTAAACTGCGCCTTTGCGACGCTATTTGTCGCATTGCCATAAACCCGCGTAAAACCTGGGTTGGCGCTATAAGAAGTTGTCGCTTGGCGACAAGGCCGGGCACAAAACTGTCCTTACAATCCCTCCATCGCTCGCCAGTTTCAGGCGGGTGTTCCTCTTCAGGAGACTCCGATGTCCGTTGAGCAAGCTCCGGTGCAACGCGCCGATTTCGACCAGGTGATGGTTCCCAACTACGCACCTGCGGCTTTCATTCCTGTGCGCGGCGCGGGGTCTCGAGTCTGGGATCAGTCGGGACGGGAGCTGATCGACTTCGCCGGCGGCATTGCGGTCAACGTACTGGGCCACGTCCATCCGGCGCTGGTGGGGGCTCTGACCGAGCAGGCCAATAAACTGTGGCATGTGTCCAACGTGTTCACCAACGAGCCGGCCCTGCGTCTGGCCCACAAGCTGATCGACGCCACCTTCGCTGAGCGCGCGTTCTTCTGTAACTCCGGTGCAGAAGCCAACGAGGCCGCCTTCAAGCTGGCCCGTCGCGTGGCTCACGATCGTTTCGGTGCCGAGAAGTACGAAATCATCGCCGCGCTGAACAGCTTCCACGGGCGCACCCTGTTCACGGTGAACGTCGGTGGCCAGTCGAAGTATTCCGATGGCTTCGGTCCGAAAATCACCGGCATCACCCATGTGCCGTACAACGACCTGGCTGCTCTGAAGGCCGCGGTTTCCGACAAGACCTGCGCCGTGGTGCTGGAGCCGATCCAGGGCGAAGGCGGCGTGCTGCCGGCCGAACTGGCCTATCTGCAGGGCGCTCGCGAGCTGTGCGATCAGCACAACGCGCTGTTGGTGTTCGACGAAGTACAAACCGGCATGGGCCGCAGCGGTGAGCTGTTTGCCTACCAGTATTACGGCGTGACTCCGGACATCCTCACCAGCGCCAAGAGCCTGGGCGGCGGCTTCCCGATCGCGGCGATGCTGACCACCGAAGCGTTGGCCAAGCACCTGGTGGTTGGCACCCACGGCACCACCTACGGCGGCAACCCGCTGGCGTGTGCCGTGGCCGAGGCGGTGATCGATGTGATCAATACCCCCGAGGTACTCAATGGCGTGAAGGCCAAGCACGATCGCTTCAAGACCCGTCTGCTGCAGATCGGCGAGAAGTACGGCCTGTTCACTGAAGTCCGCGGCCTGGGCCTGTTGCTCGGTTGCGTGCTCAGCGAAGCCTGGAAAGGCAAGGCCAAGGACGTGTTCAACGCTGCCGAGAAAGAAGGCCTGATGATTCTGCAAGCAGGTCCCGACGTGGTGCGCTTTGCCCCGAGCCTGGTGATCGATGATGCCGATATCGACGCCGGCCTGGACCGCTTCGAGCGCGCCGTGGCGAAACTGACTCAAGCCTGATCCAGGTAGCAGTACTTCTCGGCGTCGGCTTTAGTGGCCGGCGTCGAGCCTAATTCCTGTGCCGGGCTGTCCCGGCATTTTTTTCCCTGAGTCGGACGGTTTCCGACCTGTTTTAGAGTAAGGAGTGACACCATGCTGGTGATGCGCCCCGCGCAAATGGCTGATCTGGGCGAGGTACAGCGTCTGGCTGCAGACAGCCCGATTGGTGTCACCTCCTTGCCGGACGATGTGGACCGATTGAGCGACAAGATCGCTGCAAGCGAGGCTTCGTTCGCTGCTGAAGTGAGCTTCAACGGTGAGGAAAGCTACTTTTTCGTCCTGGAAGACACCGACAGCGGCAAGCTGGTGGGGTGTTCGGCCATCGTCGCGTCCGCCGGTTATTCCGAGCCGTTCTACAGCTTCCGTAATGAAACCTTTGTCCATGCGTCCCGCGAGCTGAAGATCCATAACAAGATTCACGTCCTGTCCCAGTGCCACGACCTGACCGGCAACAGTCTGTTGACCAGTTTCTATGTGGTGCCGGAGCTGGTGGGATCGCCCTGGTCGGAGCTCAACTCCCGGGGCCGCCTGCTGTTCGTTGCCAGCCACCCGGAGCGTTTCGCCGATTCGGTGGTGACCGAGATCGTCGGCTACAGCGATGAGCACGGTGATTCGCCGTTCTGGGACGCCATCGGGCGTAATTTCTTCGACCTCAACTACGCTGAGGCCGAGCGCCTGTGCGGCCTGAAGAGCCGGACCTTCCTTGCCGAGCTGATGCCTCATTACCCGATCTACGTGCCGCTGCTGCCGGACGCCGCCCAGGAAGCCATGGGCCAGGTGCACCCGCGGGCGCAGATCACCTTCGACATCCTGATGCGCGAAGGTTTTGAGACCGATCACTACATCGACATTTTCGACGGCGGTCCGACCTTGCATGCACGGGTTTCGGGAATCCGCTCCATTGCTCAGAGTCGCGTGGTGCCAGTGAAGATTGGCGAAGCGCTCAAGGGCGGTGGTCGTCAGTACCTGGTGTCCAACGGTCAGTTGCAGGATTACCGCGCGGTGTTGTTGGAGCTGGATTACGCCCCGGGCAAACCGGTCACCCTGGATCTGCAAGCCGCCGAAGCCCTGGGCGTCGGCGAAGGTGCCAGCGTGCGTCTGGTGGCGGTTTAAAGCCTGCTTCCATTACCTGGAAAGCATGCCTGGAAAGCAGCGAGTTTCGCGCAGGCCATCAGCGGCCTGCGTCTGAGGAGATAGCATGATCGTTCGTCCCGTACGCAGCAGCGATTTACCCGCGCTGATCGACCTGGCCCGCAGCACCGGCACCGGCCTCACCACCTTGCCGGCCAACGAAGAGCGCCTGACTCACAGGGTTGGCTGGGCGGAAAAGACCTTTCGCGGCGAAGCCGAGCGTGGCGATGCGGACTACCTGTTTGTGCTGGAAGACGACAACGGCCGGGTGGTGGGGATTTCCGCCATCGCCGGCGCCGTCGGCTTGCGCGAGCCCTGGTACAACTTCCGGGTCGGCCTGACGGTCAGCGCCTCCCAGGAGCTGAACATCTACCGCGAGATCCCCACGCTGTTCCTGGCCAACGACCTGACCGGCAACTCCGAGCTGTGCTCGCTGTTCCTGCATGCCGATTACCGCACCGGCCTCAACGGCCGCATGCTGGCCAAGGCGCGGATGCTGTTCATTGCCGAGTTCCCGCAGCTGTTCGGCAACAAGATCATTGCCGAGATGCGCGGCATGTCTGATGAGAATGGTCGTTCGCCATTCTGGGAGAGCCTGGGCCGGCACTTCTTCAAGATGGAGTTCAGCCAGGCGGATTACCTGACCGGGGTCGGCAACAAGGCGTTCATCGCCGAGCTGATGCCCAAGTTTCCGCTGTACACCTGCTTCCTGTCCGAGGATGCACGCAACGTGATCGGCAAGGTCCACACCGACACCGAGCCGGCCCTGGCCATGCTCAAGAGTGAAGGTTTCAGCTACCAGGGCTATGTCGACATCTTCGACGCCGGCCCGGCGGTGGAGTGCGAGACCAGCAAGATCCGCGCGGTACGTGACAGCCAGGCATTGGTGCTGGCCATCGGCACCCCAGGCGACGACGCCACGCCGTTCCTGATCCACAACCGTAAACGCGAGGACTGCCGCATCACTGCGGCGCCTGCACGCTTCGCCGCGGGCACCTTGGTGGTTGATCCTCTGACCGCCAAACGCCTGCAACTCAACGCCGGCGACCAGGTCCGCGCGGTTCCGCTGTCTGCTTCTCGGGAGTCGAAATAATGAGCACGCTGTACATCGCTGGCCAATGGCTGGCCGGCCAGGGCGAAGCCTTCACCTCGGTCAATCCGGTGACCCAGGCGGTTATCTGGTCCGGTAACGGCGCCACGGCCGCGCAAGTGGAAAGCGCCGTGCAGGCCGCCCGCCAGGCGTTTCCGGCCTGGGCCAAGCGCTCTCTGGAAGAGCGCATCAGCGTGCTCGAGGCCTTTGCCGCCAGCCTGAAGGCGCGGGCCGACGAACTGGCCCGCTGCATCGGTGAGGAAACCGGCAAGCCGCTGTGGGAAGCCGCCACCGAAGTCACCAGCATGGTCAACAAGATCGCCATCTCGGTGCAAAGCTACCGCGAGCGCACCGGCGAGAAGAGCGGCCCCTTGGGCGACGCCACCGCTGTGCTGCGACACAAGCCCCACGGCGTGGTGGCGGTGTTCGGCCCTTACAACTTCCCGGGGCACTTGCCTAACGGGCACATCGTTCCCGCGCTGCTGGCGGGCAACAGCGTGCTGTTCAAACCCAGCGAGCTGACGCCGAAAGTCGCCGAGCTGACGGTGCAGTGCTGGATCGAAGCCGGCTTGCCGGCAGGCGTCCTCAACCTGCTGCAAGGCGCCCGGGAAACCGGTATCGCCCTGGCCGCCAATCCGGGTATCGATGGTTTGTTCTTCACCGGTTCCAGCCGCACCGGCAATCATCTGCACCAGCAATTTGCCGGGCGTCCGGACAAGATCCTGGCGCTGGAAATGGGCGGCAACAACCCGCTGGTGGTGGATCAGGTCGCTGATCTGGATGCGGCGGTGTACACCATCATCCAGTCGGCCTTCATTTCGGCCGGCCAGCGCTGCACCTGCGCCCGCCGCCTGCTGGTGCCACAAGGCGCCTGGGGTGATGGGTTGCTGGCGCGCCTGGTGGCGGTCAGCGCAAGCATTGATGTCGGTGCCTATGACCAGCAGCCGGCGCCGTTCATGGGTTCGGTGATTTCCCTGGGCGCGGCTCGCGCGCTGATGGATGCGCAGCAGCAACTTTTGGCCAATGGCGCCGTGGCCTTGCTGGAAATGACCCAGCCCCAGGCTCAGGCCGCTTTGCTGACCCCAGGCATTCTGGATGTGACGGCAGTGGCTGAGCGTCCCGATGAAGAGCTGTTCGGGCCCTTGCTGCAAGTGATCCGCTACGCTGATTTCGATGGGGCCATTGCCGAGGCCAACAACACTCAGTACGGCCTGGCTGCCGGTCTGTTGTCGGATTCTGCCGAGCGTTACCAGCAGTTCTGGCTGCAGAGCCGTGCCGGGATCGTCAACTGGAACAAACAGTTGACCGGTGCCGCCAGCAGCGCGCCGTTTGGTGGTGTTGGGGCTTCGGGCAACCATCGGGCCAGTGCCTATTACGCGGCGGATTACTGCGCGTATCCGGTGGCTTCCCTGGAAACCCCGAGCCTGGTGCTGCCGAGCGCGTTGACGCCGGGTGTGCGCTTGTCCTGATTCGAGAGGCCTTTATGGTCTCTTCGCCGGCCAGCCGGCTCTTGCAGATATGTAGGAGCCGGCTGGCTGGCGAACGAGCGCGAAACGCGCGCCCTGTGTAGATACCGATGCCTATAACAAACAGATTCGTGGAGCCTCGCTGATGAAATCCTATGAAGTCAATTTTGACGGTCTAGTGGGGCCGACCCATAACTACGGCGGTTTGTCCTACGGCAACGTCGCCTCCCAGAGCAACAGCCAGCAGGGCTCCAATCCCAAGGAAGCGGCGCTGCAGGGCCTGGCGAAAATGAAAGCGCTGATGGAAATGGGCTTCCAGCAAGGCGTGCTCGCCCCGCAGGAGCGGCCTGATGTTGCGGCCTTGCGCAAACTGGGTTTTGCCGGGACTGATGCGCAAGTCATCCAGCAAGCGGCCCAGCAGGCGATGCCCTTGCTGGTCGCCAGTTGCTCGGCATCGAGCATGTGGGTGGCCAACGCCGCCACCGTCAGCCCGAGTGCCGACACCGCCGATGGCCGCGTGCATTTCACCGCCGCCAACTTGAACTGCAAATACCACCGCAGCATCGAGCATCCGACCACCAGCCGCGTGCTGGGGGCGATGTTCGCCGACCAGAAACACTTTGCCCATCACGCCGCGTTGCCGGCGGTGGCGCAGTTCGGTGATGAAGGCGCGGCCAACCACACCCGCTTCTGCCGTGATTACGGCCAGGCCGGTGTCGAGTTCTTCGTTTTCGGTCGCAGCGCGTTCGACAACCGCTACCCGGCACCGCAGAAGTACCCGGCACGTCAGACCCTGGAAGCCTCGCAAGCCGTGGCGCGTCTGCATGGCCTGAGCGAGGAGGGTGTGGTCTATGCCCAGCAGAATCCCTCGGTGATCGACCAGGGCGTGTTCCACAACGACGTGATCGCCGTGGGCAATGGCGAGGTGCTGTTCTATCACGAGGACGCCTTCCTCGAGACCGAGAAGATACTCGCTGAACTGCAGGGCAAACTGGGCAAGCGCGGCGGCAACTTCCAGTCGATTTGTGTGCCGCGCTCGCAGGTGACGGTGGAAGATGCCGTGCGCTCCTACCTGTTCAACAGCCAACTGCTGTCCCGTGCCGATGGTTCGATGCTGCTGATCGTGCCGGAAGAATGCCGCAGCAACGAGCGGGTCTGGCAGTACCTGCAAAGCCTCACCAGCTCGGGTGGCCTGATCCGCGAAGTGAAGGTTTTCGATCTCAAGCAGAGCATGCAGAACGGCGGTGGCCCCGCTTGTCTGCGTCTGCGAGTGGCGCTGAATGAAACCGAGCTGGCGGCAGTCAATCCTGGGGTTATCATGACCGCGCCGTTGTACGACACCCTGACCCAGTGGGTCGGCAAGCACTACCGCGACCGCCTCAGTGAAAGTGATCTGGCGGACCCGCAGCTGTTGCTTGAATGCCGGACGGCACTGGATGAACTGACGCAAATCCTTAAACTGGGCGCGGTTTATCCCTTCCAGATCAATTGAAAGCCCGCGCCCGGCGATCCCGGGCGCGCCGCTTCACCCCAGATGAGAACGACCCCCATGAGCGATACCCTGCAACTGATCCTTGAAGACACCGACGGCACCCAACTGCAAACCTCCTGCACCCGCTTCGCGGTGCTGTGGCAGGGCAAGGAAGTGTGGATCCAGCAGGACGGCCGTGGCCAATTGCTGATCGGCGTGGACGTGGAAGAGGGCGATGCCGAATACGCCAGCCTGTTGCTGCGTCCGCTGGCAACCAACCTGGTCAGCCTGCAACTGGAAATGGAACCGGCCGACGCTGGTGAAGATGATCACGTGCATGGCCCTGACTGCGGTCACGCTCACTAAGGAAGCCGCTTTATGCTCGCCCTCGGCAAACTGCTTGAACTGACCCTCGCCGGCCGTGAACCGGCAGAGAAGACTCAACTGACTGTCGACGGCGTGCGCATGCGCTGGCTGAGCGAGGGCGCCCTGGAAGTACGGCCGCCTGAAGCTCGGGATAACGGTCTGGACCTGTTGCTGTCCGCCGGTATCCACGGCAACGAGACAGCCCCCATCGAGCTGCTCGACCGTTTGTTGCATGACATTGCCCGGGGCGATTTGAAGCCCAGGGCGCGCATTCTGTTCCTGTTCGGCAACCCCGAGGCCATGCGCCGTGGCGAGCGATTCGTCGAGCAGGACGTCAATCGGCTGTTCAACGGTCGGCATGAATTGAGCAGTGGTTTCGAAGCCCTGCGGGCTTGCGAGCTGGAACGTCTGGCGGCGAGCTTCTTCAACCTGCCGGGGCGTGAACGCTTGCACTACGATCTGCACACGGCGATCCGTGGCTCGAAGATCGAGCAGTTTGCCCTCTATCCGTGGAAGGATGGGCGTCAGCATTCGCGCCGTGAACTGGCGCGCCTGCGGGCGGGGGGTATGGAGGCGGTGCTGCTGCAGAACAAGCCTTCCATTGTCTTCAGCGCCTACACCTACGATCAACTGGGTGCCGAGTCCTTCACCCTGGAGTTGGGCAAGGCACGGCCGTTCGGGCAGAACCAGGGGGTCAATGTCGAGCGCCTGGAAACCCGTCTCAAGCACATCATCGAAGGCACCGAGCCAGAGCCCGAACAGGACACCCTCGATGGCTTGAAACTGTTCAGCGTGGCGCGGGAAATCATCAAGCACAGCGACAGCTTCCACCTGCATTTGCCGGCGGACGTCGAGAACTTTTCCGAGTTGGAAGTGGGTTACCTGCTGGCCGAGGATATCGCCCAGACCCGTTGGGTCATCGAGGAAGAGGGCGCGCGGATCATTTTTCCCAATCCCAAGGTCAAGAACGGCCTGCGTGCGGGGATTCTGATTGTGCCGGCATCGGCTGACGGCCTGGCCTGAAGGAGCGTTCGCCGGCAAGCCGAGCCCCCACAGGAGCCAGCTTGCCGGCGATATCGCTAACGTTTAAACCGCTACCGCACGCTGCTCGTTACGGCGCAGGGCGCGAACTTTCTGCAGGGTATCGGCGCAGGTCTTTGCCGCTTCCTGGCCCTTGTGCACGAAGTGCTCGAAGAAGAACTTCTGATGCTCTTCGCCTGCGTGGAAGTGATGCGGGGTCAGCACCACGGAGAATACCGGCACTTCGGTTTCCAACTGCACCTGCATCAGGCCGCTGATCACCGACTGGGCGACGAACTCATGGCGGTAGATGCCGCCGTCCACCACCAGCCCCGCAGCGACGATCCCGGTGTAGCGACCGGACTTGGCCAGCAGTTTGGCGTGCAGAGGAATCTCGAAGGCGCCGCCGACTTCGAAGAAGTCGATATCGCTTTCCTGATAACCCTGGGCGAGCATTTCCGCGACGAAACCCTGGCGGCTCTGATCGACGATTTCCTTGTGCCAGCAGGCCTGGATAAAGGCGATACGCTCGTTGGGGTGGTGTTTGCTTTTGCTATCGATTGCGGTGGGTTGCATCTGTTCTGACTCCTGTTTGTATGAAAAACAGGGCGTATATGAATCGAATGGGATTTAAGGGGGCGCGCAGAACGGCCGTGGATTTCCCACGAGCTGCCCGGCAGCGGCCCTTTGGCGCCAATCCCGTTCTCTCTTCATCCGGACTATGACCGTCGGCCCCGGAATCACACCGGGTCTGCTGACCTTGTTGGCACCTGTGGACTTGCCACGGGCATCGCCAAGCGCTCGCGGGCTATGCACATTGCGCGCAATTACCGCCGGTGGGGAATTACACCCCGCCCTGAGAACGATTGCCCGCGAGTTTTTCGCGGGCGGTGAGTTTTTAACACAGATTTGGCGGGGAAGCATTGTGCCTTTTGGATAATGTTCATCAGATTTTTCACCCTGTGGCACAAGGTTTTCTACAGTTGCTGCTTGATTAATCGGCCGTGGGGCCGCAGTAATTCGTTTCGAAAGGGAATTCCCCCTGTTCAGCGCGGACCTTGCGGTCCCCCGTAGTTGGAGCCAGATGTGATGAGCGTGATCGATCTTCGTAGTGACACCGTGACCCAGCCGACTCCCGGCATGCTCGAGGCCATGGCTTGCGCCCGTACCGGAGACGATGTCTACGGCGAAGACCCGACGGTCAATCAGTTGGAGGCGGAACTGGCACAACGCCTGGGATTTGCCGCGGCCCTGTTTGTACCTTCCGGCACCATGAGCAATCTGCTGGCCTTGATGGCCCACTGCGAGCGAGGCGATGAGTACATCGTCGGCCAGCAGGCCCACACCTATAAATATGAAGGAGGTGGTGCCGCGGTGCTGGGATCGATCCAGCCTCAGCCGCTGGAGCTACAGGCCGACGGTTCCCTGGACCTGGATCAGGTGGCGGCCGCGATCAAGCCTGATGACTTTCATTTTGCCCGCACACGCTTGCTGGCCCTGGAAAACACCATGCAGGGCAAGGTGCTGCCCCTGGCTTACCTGGCCCAGGCCCGGGCCTTTACCCGTGAGCGGGGGCTGGCCCTGCACCTGGATGGTGCGCGCTTGTATAACGCGGCGGTGAAGCTGGGGGTGGATGCCCGGGTGATCACCGAACACTTCGATTCGGTATCGGTGTGCCTGTCCAAGGGACTCGGTGCGCCAGTGGGCTCGGTGTTGTGCGGCTCCCGTGAACTGATCGGCAAGGCGCGGCGCCTGCGCAAGATGGTCGGTGGTGGCATGCGCCAGGCCGGTGGGCTGGCGGCAGCGGGGCTGTATGCCCTGGAGCATCAGGTACAGCGTCTGGCGGATGACCATGCCAATGCGCAACTGCTGGCCCAGGGGCTGAGCCAGGCGGGCTTCAGTGTCGAGCCGGTGCAGACCAATATGGTGTATGTGCAGATGGGGGATAGGGCCGAAGCCCTCAAGGCGTTCGCCGCCGAGCGAGGGATCAGCCTCAGTGCCGCGTCACGGCTGCGTCTGGTGACCCATTTGGATGTCAGTTCCGGGCAAATCGAACAAGTGGTGCGCACTTTTGCCGAGTTTTCCCGTAACTGACAGTGTTCTCCGTCCAATTGACTGTTTGTATCGTACAAACACGCTGTACCAAGTGATTAACGCCGATATAATGCGGCCCTTTGCCGTCGTTTCGTCTGTTGACGTTGCGCACAGGCCTTTGGCCGCAGTCTCCGTGGAAGAACCTAATGAAAAGCGCAGAAATCCGTGAAGCCTTCCTCCGCTTCTTCGAAGAGCAAGGCCACACCCGTGTAGCCTCCAGCTCCTTGATCCCAGGCAACGACCCCACCCTGCTGTTCACCAACGCGGGGATGAACCAATTCAAGGATTGCTTCCTGGGCCAGGAAAAGCGCGCTTATACCCGCGCTGTGAGCAGCCAGAAGTGCGTCCGCGCCGGCGGCAAGCACAACGACCTGGAAAACGTCGGTTATACCGCTCGTCACCACACCTTCTTCGAAATGCTGGGCAACTTCAGCTTCGGCGACTACTTCAAGCGTGACGCCATCACGTTCGCCTGGACCTTCCTGACCTCCGACAAGTGGCTGAACCTGCCGAAGGAAAAGCTCTGGGTCACGGTTTACGCCAGCGACGATGAGGCTTACGACATCTGGACCAACGAGGTCGGGGTGCCGGCCGAGCGCATGGTGCGCATCGGTGACAACAAGGGCGCGCCCTACGCTTCCGACAACTTCTGGACCATGGGCGATACTGGCCCTTGCGGCCCTTGCACCGAGATTTTCTACGATCACGGCGCCGATATCTGGGGCGGCCCACCCGGTTCGCCTGAAGAGGACGGTGACCGTTACATCGAAATCTGGAACAACGTGTTCATGCAGTTCAACCGCACCGCCGATGGCGTGCTGCACCCCCTGCCAGCACCGTCGGTGGACACCGGCATGGGCCTGGAGCGGATCAGCGCGGTGCTGCAGCATGTGCATTCGAACTATGAAATCGACCTGTTCCAGAGCCTGCTGGACGCAGCGGCCAAGGCCATCGGTTGCACCAACGATGCCCAGGCTTCGCTTAAAGTCGTGGCTGACCACATCCGTTCCTGTGGCTTCCTGATTGCCGATGGCGTACTGCCATCCAACGAAGGCCGTGGCTACGTACTGCGCCGGATCATTCGTCGCGCTTGCCGTCACGGCAACAAGCTGGGGGCCAAGGGCAGCTTCTTCTACCTGATCGTCGCGGCCCTGGTGGCCGAAATGGGCGAAGCCTTCCCAGAGCTGAAATCCCAGCAGGCGCATATCGAACGTGTGCTGAAAGCTGAAGAAGAGCAGTTCGCCAAGACCCTGGAGCAGGGTCTGAAGATCCTCGAGCAGGACCTGGCGGCACTCGAAGGCTCGGTAGTGCCGGGCGACGTGGTGTTCAAGCTCTACGACACCTACGGTTTCCCCATGGACCTGACCGGTGACATCGCCCGTGAGCGCAGCCTGACCCTCGATGAGGAAGGTTTCGAGCGCGAGATGGAAGCCCAGCGGGTACGTGCCCGTTCCGCCAGTTCCTTCGGCATGGACTACAACAGCCTGGTCAAGGTCGATGTGGCCACCGAGTTCACCGGCTATCACGCCACCAGCGGTTCGGCCAAAGTGGTCGCTCTCTATAAAGAAGGGCAATCGGTCGACGTACTGAATGAAGGCGAAGAGGGGGTTGTGGTTCTCGACCAGACTCCGTTCTACGCCGAGTCCGGCGGACAGATCGGTGACTGCGGTTACCTGCAGGCCGGCAATGCGCGCTTTGATGTGCGCGACACCACCAAGACCGGCGGTGCGTTCCTGCACCACGGCGTACTCGCGTCGGGCAGTCTGATCGTGGGGGCTGCAGTCGATGCTCAGGTCGACGCCGACGTGCGTCACGCCACTTCGCTGAACCATTCGGCCACCCACTTGCTGCACGCCGCACTGCGCCAGGTACTGGGCGAGCACGTACAGCAGAAAGGCTCTCTGGTGGACAGTCAGCGCCTGCGTTTCGACTTCAGCCACTTTGAAGCGATCAAGCCTGAGCAGATCAAGGCGCTGGAGGACATCGTAAACGCCGAGATTCGCAAGAACACTGCGGTGGAAACCGAAGAAACCGACATCGACACCGCCAAGAAGAAGGGCGCTATGGCGCTGTTCGGCGAGAAGTACGGCGACAGCGTGCGCGTACTGAGCATGGGCGGTGATTTCTCGGTGGAGCTGTGCGGTGGCATTCACGCCAACCGTACCGGCGACATCGGCTTGCTGAAGATCACCAGCGAAGGCGGCGTGGCTTCCGGTGTGCGGCGTATTGAAGCGGTCACCGGTGCTGCGGCCCTGGCGTACCTGAACGCTGCGGAAGAACAACTCAAGGAAGCGGCGACCCTGGTCAAGGGCAGTCGCGACAACCTGATCGACAAGCTGTCGGCGGTGCTGGAGCGCAATCGTCTGCTGGAGAAGCAGCTCGAGCAGTTGCAGGCCAAGGCTGCCAGCGCTGCGGGTGACGATCTGTCCGCCCAGGCGGCAGACGTCAAGGGCGTGAAAGTGTTGGCTGCGCGTCTTGATGGCCAGGACGGCAAGGCGCTGTTGGCGCTAGTGGATCAGTTGAAAAACAAACTCGGTCGCGCAGTGATCCTGCTCGGCAGTGTCTATGAGGAAAAGGTCGTACTGGTTGCAGGTGTAACCAAGGACCTGACTGGCCAACTCAAAGCCGGTGATTTGATGAAGCAAGCCGCTGCGGCAGTGGGCGGGAAGGGTGGTGGTCGTCCAGACATGGCTCAAGGCGGTGGTGTTGATGCTGCTGCGCTGGATGCGGCACTGGCCCTGACCGTGCCATTTGTCGAACAGGGTATTTAAGGCGCCGAGCCGGGCCCGTCGTCTAGTGGCGGGTCCATGCGCTGTGCAGTTTGATTGATTAACGGGCGCCCCTTTACGGGCTGAGGCGGCTTAGAAAATGGCTTTGATCGTACAGAAATTTGGAGGCACTTCGGTCGGCTCTGTCGAGCGGATCGAGCAGGTCGCCGACAAGGTGAAGAAGTTCCGCGAAGCCGGCGATGACCTGGTGATTGTGCTGTCGGCGATGAGTGGCGAAACCAACCGCCTGATCGATCTGGCCAAGCAGATCAGTGGCGAAGCTAAACCGGTTCCCCGTGAGCTGGATGTGATCGTCTCCACCGGCGAGCAAGTGACCATTGCGTTGCTGGCCATGGCGTTGATCAAGCGTGGTATTCCTGCGGTGTCCTACACCGGCAACCAGGTACGTATTCTTACCGATAGTGCTCACAATAAAGCGCGAATCCTGCAGATCGATGATCAGAAGATTCGTGGTGATCTGAAGGCCGGCCGTGTGGTTGTGGTTGCCGGTTTCCAGGGCGTTGACGAGCACGGCAACATCACCACGCTGGGCCGTGGCGGCTCCGACACTACTGGTGTGGCGCTGGCAGCGGCCCTGAAGGCTGATGAGTGTCAGATCTATACCGACGTAGATGGCGTCTATACCACTGATCCACGTGTGGTACCCAAGGCTCAGCGTCTGGACAAGATCACCTTCGAAGAAATGCTGGAAATGGCCAGCCTCGGTTCCAAGGTGCTGCAGATCCGCGCGGTCGAGTTTGCTGGCAAGTACAACGTTCCGCTGCGCGTGTTGCACAGCTTTCAGGAGGGTCCGGGCACCCTCATTACTATTGATGAAGAGGAATCCATGGAACAGCCGATCATTTCCGGCATCGCCTTTAACCGCGATGAAGCCAAGCTGACTATCCGTGGCGTGCCAGACAATCCTGGCGTGGCCTTCAAGATTCTCGGCCCGATCAGTGCGGCGAACATTGAAGTCGACATGATCGTGCAGAACGTCTCGCACGATAACACCACCGACTTCACCTTCACCGTGCACCGCAATGACTACCTGGCGGCCCAGACTGTGCTGGAAAACACCGCTCGTGAGATCGGTGCCCGTGAAGTGGTCGGTGATACCAATATTGCCAAGGTCTCGATCGTGGGTGTCGGCATGCGCTCCCACGCGGGTGTGGCCAGCCGCATGTTTGAAGCCCTGGCCAAGGAAAGCATCAACATCCAGATGATCTCCACTTCCGAAATCAAGGTTTCGGTAGTGATCGAAGAGAAGTACCTGGAACTGGCAGTGCGTGCGCTGCACACCGCGTTTGAGCTTGACGCTCCAGCCCGCCAGGGCGAGTGATAAGTGTTTGAAAGGGGCGCGGTCTGACCGCGCCCTTTGTGTTTTTGATCGGCACGGGAGAAAACTGTTCTTTTGCCCGTGCTAGTCAATACTTAGGCGTGTAGGACTGCAGCCGACCAGGTTGTAGGCCGACACCCTTTTTTTTGCAGACTGTAGTCCCTGAAAATGTAATGCGTGAGGAGATAGGTATGCTGATTCTGACTCGTCGGTGCGCAGAAAGCCTGATCATTGGTGATGGCGAGATCACTGTGACCGTGCTCGGCGTCAAAGGTAATCAAGTGCGTATTGGTGTCAACGCCCCCAAAGAAGTGGCGGTTCACCGTGAGGAAATTTACCTGCGGATAAAGAAAGAGAAGGACGAAGAACCAAGCCATTAATTTTTATCGTTTTTTTTGTTTGCAAACGGGGAGAAAGCTGGTTAATATACGCCCCGTGTTGCGGAGAGCTGGCCGAGTGGCCGAAGGCGCTCCCCTGCTAAGGGAGTACACCTCAAAAGGGTGTCGGGGGTTCGAATCCCCCGTTCTCCGCCATTATTTGTTTAGTACGTTGTAATCTGGCTTTTTCTGTAAGTTGTTGAAATTACTAGAAAAAGTGCTTTACAAAAAGATTTAACGGCCTATAATGCGCGGCAACAAATGCACTCGTAGCTCAGCTGGATAGAGTACTCGGCTACGAACCGAGCGGTCACAGGTTCGAATCCTGTCGAGTGCACCATTTAAGAGTTAGTTGCAGTAATGTAGTTAACTTGGTTTCAACCAGTTGTGGTCTGGTCTAAAAACACAAAATGCACTCGTAGCTCAGCTGGATAGAGTACTCGGCTACGAACCGAGCGGTCACAGGTTCGAATCCTGTCGAGTGCACCATACATCAGAAAGCCCGCATCGAAAGATGCGGGCTTTTTGCTTTCTGCGTTTTATTTGTCGCTCTTTTGCTCGTCCGGCTGGAACAGCTCTGATCTTCGGAAGTCGAATGCCCTGTCTGTCGCCGAACTTTTTTCTCTGCGTGTGTGTTTTCTTTTTCTGCCGGGGCGTCGCAATCTCATAGATTCGGACGCTACTCAGGTTTATGCCGCAAGCGCTTGTTCTTGCCGCGATTTTTTAACATTTAAAACTGCCAAGCGGTGTATCATTGCGCCCGTCAGCCCCGCCGGGGCTTGTGGAATACCTCCATGGACTTACCCAGTAGTTACTCAGTATCCCGTTTTCACAATCATGAACTGACTGATTGATCCTTCCGGCGTGCTCCTCTGCTGGGAGTGGAGTTCGCCTATGACCGAAGTAGAAGTAAAGAAAACGCAGGAAAGCCTGCAAGACCGCCTCGCTCAAGTCGTTGAGCTGCTGCAGCGCCAGCGGGTGGTTGAAGACCTGACACACCGTCAGGAAGGTCACCATCACGATCGGGTCGAGAACCTGGTCCATCGGCAAAATCTCGTCGAATTGCAGCGCAAGCTTGATGATCTGCACTCTGCCGACGTTGCCTATATCCTTGAAGCCCTGCCTCTGGAAGAGCGCCTGACTGTCTGGCAGTTGGTCAAGGCTGAGCGTGACGGCGACATTCTTCTCGAAGTATCCGACTCCGTGCGTGAAACCCTGATCGCCGACATGGACGATCACGAGCTCCTGGCTGCAGCCAAGGAGATGGACGCCGACGAACTTGCTGACTTGGCTCCCGAGCTGCCGCGAGACGTAGTCCATGAGTTGATGGAGGCCCTTGACGGCCAGCAGCGTGAACGCGTTCGCTCCGCGTTGTCCTATGACGAGGAGCAGGTCGGTGCGCTGATGGACTTCGAGATGGTGACGATTCGAGAGGACGTCAGTCTTGAAGTGGTTTTGCGCTACCTGCGTCGTCTCAAGGAACTGCCGGGCCATACCGACAAGCTGTTTGTGGTGGATTACGACGGCGTGCTCAAGGGGGTGCTGCCGATCAAGCGCCTACTGGTCAATGATCCGGACAAGCAGGTCGCGGAAGTCATGGCCAGCGACCCGGTGAGCTTTCATCCGGATGAAGATGCCTACGATGCGGCTCAGGCATTTGAGCGTTATGACTTGATCTCGGCTCCGGTGGTCGACAAGAACGACAAGCTGATTGGTCGTTTGACCATTGACGAAATGGTCGACCTGATTCGTGAAGAAAGCGAGACCGAAGTCCTCAATATGGCCGGTCTGCGGGAAGAGGAGGATATCTTCGCCTCGGTCTGGAAGTCTTTGCGCAACCGTTGGGCCTGGCTGGCAATCAATCTGATCACGGCGTTTGTCGCATCCCGAGTGATTGGTCTGTTCGAAGGTTCTATCGAAAAGTTGGTAGCACTGGCGGCCTTGATGCCGATTGTTGCCGGTATCGGCGGCAATTCGGGTAATCAGACCATCACCATGATTGTCAGGGCCATGGCCCTGGACCAGGTGAGTACCGGCAATACTTCACGCTTGATGCGCAAGGAACTGGCTGTAGCCCTGATCAATGGTCTGGTCTGGGGGGGAGTGATCGGTGTTGTTGCTTACATGCTTTACGGGAGTTGGTCGTTGGGAGTGGTGATGACCGCCGCGATGACCTTGAACCTGCTGTTGGCAGCCCTGATGGGGGTCCTGATCCCCATGACACTGGCGCGCTTGGGGCGTGACCCGGCAATGGGCGCCAGCGTAATGATTACTGCCATGACCGACAGCGGCGGCTTCTTCATCTTCCTTGGTTTGGCGACGATCTTCCTGCTCTGAGACAGCCTTGCACATCGGTTTATTCGCGAAGCGCCTTTATGGCGCTTCGTTGCTTTTATCGCAGGCAAAAAAAAGCCAGCAACTAGGCTGGCTTGAGCTTTCAGGGTGAAATCAGTTGGCGTCTGCGGCCATTTCGGCGTCATGGGCGATCAGCGAAACCAAAGCGTTCTGCTGGCGATGTGAAAGTTGGCGGAAGCGTTGAAGCAGTTCGCGTTCATGCAAGGATAGCTCAGGGCTGTCCAGACGCATGCTCAACTCTTCACCCAAGGCACCTTCCTGAATAAGACTCTGCTCCAGGCGCGCGATGATTTCGGAGTTCATGCTGCGGTGATGATTGCGAGCCACCTCGGCAATGCGTTCACGCATCCCGTCGGGTAGACGTACGACGAACTTGTCAGCCGTACGGCTGGAATAAATTGCCTGTTTCAATGGGCGCATATATTTAACCGGTTAGTTCAGGGGAGCGGTTCTCGGAATTGGCCGCGAGCTGTCTTTTAGGACAAGCCTGATTGCCAAATGTTCAACCTGAATTGTTAAGAGGCCCGCATCATGCCTCAAAATTGCCAGATCCTTGGCGTCAATTCTGTGACAAATATTGAACTGGATAAAGGCGTTATGCCAGCACCAATTATCAGAAATGCGGACTGGTTTGAAAAGATCACCGGGCCCGCGTTGTTGGCCGCATTCTCCCATCCGACGGGAGTGTCAGTGCACTTGTGAAGGTGCATGCTATGCGGATGAAAGCGTAATCCCTACCTGTTAGAGGATAGTGGCAAATGGCCGATTTACTAGTTGTGCTGTCCGGAGCGGCAGCCCATGCCGGGTAGACTGATTTATTTGATGGGGCCTTCAGGGGCCGGCAAGGATAGCCTGATTGATGCGGCCAGGCAGCCTTTAAGTGTCTTGGGGTGTGAGGTTGTAAGAAGGGTGATCACGCGCTCGGCCGAGTCGGTGGGTGAGGAGGCGCAAGAGGTCACTGTCGAGGAGTTCGAGCGGCGGGTGGCCCGGGGCGATTTTGCCTTGTTTTGGCGAGCTAATGGTCTGGGTTATGGCATTCCCGTGCAAATCGATACTTGGTTGGCGCAGGGGCGGAACGTGTTGATCAACGGCTCTAGAGGCCATTTGCCACAGGCACGGGAACGTTATCCTGATTTACTTCCGATAGTTCTGATGGTTGATACCGAGGTATTGCGCCGTCGCCTGCTGCGTAGAGGTAGGGAAAACCTGCCGGAGATAGAGCGTCGCCTACAGCGCAACGAACAGTTTGCCTCTTCTGCCTGGCTGGATGACGAGCAGGTTGTGCGCCTAGACAATTCCTGTGAGTTGACGACAACCCTGGAACATCTGCTGGCCATACTGAGTGAGCACGGGATCAGCGCAATATCGGGTCGAACTTGATCTTGCGTCCGGCCAACAGCGCCAAAAGGAATAGGCTGAACATTGAGCCGCAGATGATCAGAGCAGCTTTGCCCAAGGGGGCTTCAGGCAGCAGCAAGGCGGCGATAGCGCTGATTAACGTCAGAATAAGCAGGCTTTTGGCTGCGGTGGACATTGGAGACTCCTGAAGTCTTGGTCTTAAAAAATCCAGCGTTCGGTTGGCGTGGCGGCAAGTTGCTGCGGGGTCTTTTCCTGGTTGACCCGAGCCACTCTGCGAGGCTCGACCTGGGTGTTCATGACTGCCAGCTGCGGTACCGGGTGCTGGTTGTAACGAGCGGTAGACAGTCCGGTAGGGTCAGCGTTGTCTACAGGTTGAAAGTGAAAAGCCATCAGTACGGCAATGGCGATCGCATTCAAGAGAAACAGGGCGCTGTTCATGGTCGTCATCTCCGCAGTTTTTTACCCACTGATAAAGCAGCCTGCGTGCCAAGAGTTTAACTGCAGATAAACTCTTTAAAAACAATAACTTGAGATGGGCTCTAGGGATTGTTGAATTGCATTTTGCAATGATGGCTTTTTGCAGTGATGCAATGTGCACGACGAGGCCATGAGCGAGCGGAGCGCTCCTGGCGGCTCGTGCAAAAAGCCCTATGGATAACATGACAAATGCGGCCTTGGCCGTTAACATGCACGCCGTCCCACGCGCCATGAAATATCAGGCGCTTGCCGTTTGTCTCAGTAGCTCAATTGGATAGAGCATCCCCCTCCTAAGGGGAAGGTTGGCAGTTCGAACCTGCCCTGGGACACCATCCCCCTTCGCGGTCTCAATCCGCTACAGGCAACAACGCCGGCAGCCCCTGCCAGGCAACCCCAGCCCAGATGCCGCTACCGGGCATCAGCAGTCGGCTCAGGCTTGTTTCATTGAACACCTCACCCAGAGAGTCGGCCCTGAACGCTGCGATCCATTGGCTGCGCCCGAGCATGAAGGCTCTGCCGAAGTCCTCCCAGTCGCTGAAGCAATCCTGAGCGCGTTGGGCATTGAGGAGCATGATCCGCCATCCGCTCTCGGTGTCTATCCAGCCCATCAACATTGCGCAACGGACAAAGAAGGCGCTGCGTACGCAGGCGAAGGCCATTGCTGCTCGCGGGTCGTCGCTGGCGTTCAGGCTGTGCAGGTCAACTCGGAACCACTGGCGTTCCAGGGTGCTGTCCAAGTGCTCGCGGACTTCGTCGTCCGTGGCGTTGCTGCGAAAGCCGATCTGGTGCAGCAGCGGGGCCCTGAGGGAGGCTTTCGCCTGATCTATGAAATGAGTGGTCTCGGGATCGAAGAAGCCGGTCATTCCGGTGGCATCCACCATGGGTTGGGCCAGGCTCAGTGCCCAGCGTTTGCGCGGCGTGAACACCACCAGAGAGGTGGGCGACTGGCGGCGAAAGTAGCGCCATACCAGCCAGGCGCCGAAGGCTACGGCAATTATCGTCATCATGTGCGTTTCACCGGTTCCTGGCCTGCCAGGCCACGATTTCCTCGGCCAGGGGCGCAGACATGTCCGTCCAGGGCACGCCTTCGGTCCGATACAGCGGGGCGTCGGGGTGGCATTGTGGCCGGGGGCTTTTCTTGAAGATATGGCGGGTGGCGTACTTGACCGATGGCGCCTGGGGGGCAACCTCTAGCAGCAAGTCGGACTGACGGGCCGCCACCAGCCATTCGACCATGGCCGACGGTGCGTCCAGTCGGTAGAACAGTTGCGGGTAGCGAGCCACCAGGCGGGTCTGGGCTTGCGCATCGCTGACTTCCTCGATGCGCAACCAGCCGGCATCGGTGCGGACGATGCCGATGGCAATGCAGTCGGCTGGCGTCTGCAGGTCGGTGCCCAGGCTGTTGAGGAGGCGCAGCAGGTCCTGGAAGTAGCGCTCGATGGGCGGGCGGTTCTGCTTGCCTTTGACTTGCTCCACGGTCAGTGCGCCGTCGTCCTGGATGATCAGGCTGACGGTGATGTGGGGCTGGCCCTGGGCATCACGCAGACTGAACACGCGCATGCCCTGTTGCTCCACGGCTTCGGCATAGCGTTCACCGTAGCCGCCGGTCAAGGCCCGGCGGTTGGCGAATTGCCCCAGACAGTGACGCATCACATAGCTTTCAAAGGCCATTTCAGCCCGTAGCAACGGGCTTTTCGGACGCAGTTCGACCCAGGTGTGTTCGGCGCAGGAGACCGTCACATTGAGGGCGTCGGGAGAGCTCTGGCGCCAGCCCTGATCGACCCGGGCGGCCATCTGCGCGTGCTCTTTTTCCCATAGCGCCAGGGCCTGCGGGCAAGTGATGCGTTCCAGCTTGCCCTCCAGTGCCGTGCCTTTGCGCGAGGTCAGGAACTCCACCAGTTGCGCTTCCTGCTGCAACAGCAATGGCTCCTGCGGGTCGACCCATACCAGCGTCGCCACGGCCTTTGCGGCGTCTTCGGGCTGTGCCTTGGCAGCGCTGTCGAAGTACCCGCTCACCCAGGCTGGCGGCGTATCGGTACCCAGCGCTGCACAGGCGTCCTCCAGGGTCTGGATGCGCCGTGCGGGTTCGAAGTTGCCCACCAGGTGTCGATAGAAGTGATTCAGCAACCAACCCTGTACCGCGTCTTCGTCTCCGCGCCCCTGGCTGCGCTGAGTGATGCCGCGTTTGAGTTCATCGGCATTCAGCAGGTTGCGCGGGGCGTAGCTGGGGCTGCGCTTGTCGGCGCTTACTTCCATATCTGCCACCAGTTTTTCTTGGCGGTCGGTTGAGTCGGGGCTTGCAACTCGCTCAGGATTTCTTCGATCCGGGCGCGGCACCTGATGTCGTAGTCATCGTCCGGGGCGCACAGGGCCAGGGTTCGTGCGCAGTAGTCAATGGCTTCGGCGGTGCGGCCGCGGGCCTTGAGGAAGTCCACCGAGCTTGACATGACCGAGACTTCGTTCAAGGACAGCACTGCTGGCTCGTAACGTTGCCAGAGGCTGTCGGCGTTGTCGGGATGGGCATGGGCCAGGTAGCGCGCGACCTGAATCCGGGCGAACAGCGCGGAGCTGTCCAATTGCTGATCGCTGACGCCTTGCTCTTCCTGCCACTTGAGCAAGCGTTCAAGCCAGATGAGGATTTCATTGTCGCGATCGAGCTTGTACAAGGCGTACGCCACCGAGGCGACGTACTCATTCGGGTCGTGGCGGCTATAGCCGAACTCCGCCGAGTAATGCCAAAGCTGTTCTGCGGCATCAATGATGCCAGGCAGATCTTCCAGGCAGATACGCGCACTGAGCAGGCCGTTGTAGTGCTCGGCGAACGGGCTGGCGGCGATGCCGCGCGCGTGCAACTCGATGGCGTCTTCGTAGCGGATCTGGTTGTAGTAGCGATAGTTGATCGCCAGGTTGTTGCAGAGCATGGAGTACAGGTGCGCGCAGGCATCGTAGGGGTGGCCGCTGCCGCTGGCGAAATAGCGTTCCATGTGGGCCTGGCCCTGCTCGTAGGCGTCTTTCTGCGCTTCGCGCAGCAACGAATAGGCCTGGTCCCGGGCGTCCTTGGGCAGCTTGTCGGCTTCAGTCTCTGCCAGGTCTTCGATGCTCAACGCATAGTTGTAGGCGTATTTGCCGCAGGACAGCACCGGCTTCGGCGCTTTCAGTGCCTCGATCACCCCCAGGCTGTTGACCCGAGCGGCAAACAGCGAGAACGCGCTGCGGTTGTCCTGCATACGGCCTGCCTGGATGGCGTTTTGCAGCAGGCTGGCTTCGGTGGTTGCGTCGATCAGGCCGCGCTCTGCGTCATGCACGGCGGCCAGGCGGGTGATCCAGGGCTGCTCGGGGGCACGCCGCAGGGCTTCGGCGCGGGCTTCGGCAAACAGGGAGTCGCGTGTCTCCAGATCTTCCATGGCCTGGTGCAGGGCGGCCAGGAGTGGGGTGGTATCGGACTCGGTGGTTTCGATGTTCGGCAGCGCCTCGAGAAAACTCTGCAGTGCTTCTTCGGTAATACAGGCGCGCATCACGCAGATCGGCCACCAGGCACTGTGCTCTTGGGGATCTTGCAGGCGGTCGAGAACCAGGCGGGCGGTGGCCGGCCAGAGCTCGGTTTGTCTGTCATAAACGTCGATGAAGGCTCGAAACCCCGCTTCGTCGATACGCCCGGCTTCCATCAGCCAAGGCAGTTCGTACTCGATGAAATTGTTGCCGCCGTCAGAATCCAGGCTCAGGGCTGCGGCATTGCAGACCTTCAACGCTCCGGCCAGATCACCCTGGGCGTGCAGGGCGCGGGCGGCCAGGCGTGCGGTGCGCACTTCCCATTCGCGGCGCTGGGGCAGCGAGCGACCAGCAGTCAGCTGGGCGATGGGTTGTTCGAACAGCGCCAGGCGTAACGGGATGATCTCGATCAGGGAGTTGCCCAGCCACAGCCAGTCGCCTTCATCGATGTCCTGGTCGGGGCCGGCCGTGCGTAAGGCGTTGACGGCTTCCAGCGCGGCGCTCCGGGCTTCTTCGTCGCGGTCGTGGAAGGCCAGGACGCGGGCGCGGCGTTGATACTGGTCGGCGGCGTCCCAGGCACGCAGCGCCGCACGGGCAGGATTGCTCAAGGTCAGGGCGTAGCGCACTTCGATGGTTTTCAGCGCAACTTCGAGGCGACCCTGTTCCAGCTCGTCGAAGATTCGGTAGCGACGATAGTGCTCGACATTGAAGTCCAGGGTTTGCGCGGCCATCTGGTTGAGCTGTTCGAGCACCTCAAGCAAGGTTGCGTCGTCGTCCAGATAACTGGCGACGCGCAAACGCAGGATGGCCAGGTTCATCGTCAACTCAGCGCGGGCAGGCTCATGCACGGCTTGCAGCAGGGCATTGCCATCCTCTGCGATAACGGCGCGAGCCGCGGCTGAATCACCGGCCTGCATCCATAGCGTGTGCAGGCGGTCGATCGAGGCCAGGGAGTCGGCCCGCAGCGGCTGTGCTTGCAACTGGGCCAGCAGGGTATCGGTTTCCTGGTCCTGCTGTTGCGCCTCAAGGCGGTCCATGAACTGTTCCAGTTCAATCCCGGTTATCGCACTGCTGTCATGCGCCATCGTTAACTCCATTTGATAATGACCTGCGCATCCCTTGATGCACTGCCTGGCAGACCGGCATTTGCTCGTCGATGATACCGCCGTCGGGCGTCATGCCGATCCTTCGACACCCGGATTGCAAGCCTGTGGGGCTTGCGACTGATGGAACCTTTGCCGGCTGGCCGATCCTGCATGCAGGGCCAGCATTGCGGAGCAAAAACGATCGAGGCTTTGAGGCGCTGCACGCTATCAGGTGATGTTTCAGAATCCAAGGTTTGAGCACGCCGCCTAAGTGTTTTTCAGCGAAGGGCCAGGACTTTTTTCATCAGGCGGCAAATGCTGTCTGGCCTCTATAAGGGAATGGCGAATCCGGCCGATAACTTCAGTGGACAATTGTGTTCCCAAGTGGCGATCTGCATCACAGGTCGACTTGAAAGTGCTTGATAGCCCGTGGCCAGCAGCTATTATCTGCGCGCCAAAAACAGGCTGCGAAGCCGGGCGGGTCCTGCTGTCCCTGGATTGATCTTCTTACTTGCCTGGAATCTTCGATGCTGGCGTACCACCAAAAGAGCTTTTTGATCGTCGATGATTTCTCGGACTTCCGCAGTTCGGTGCGTTCGATGTTGCGTGAGCTGGGCGTCAAGGACGTGGACACCGCCGACACTGGCGAACAGGCCCTGCGCATGTGCGCGCAGAAGCGCTATGACTTCATCCTCCAGGACTATCATCTGGGCGACGGCAAGAAAAACGGCCAGCAGGTGCTGGAAGACCTGATGCTGGAAAAGCTCATCAGTCATGAGAGCGTGTTCCTCATGGTCACTGCCGAGAGCAGTCAGGCCATGGTACTCAGTGCTCTGGAGCACGAGCCCGATGCCTATCTGACCAAGCCCTTCAACCGTTCCGGTCTGGCCCAGCGCCTGGAGCGGCTGCAGCAGCGCAAGACCCTGCTCAAGCCTATTCTTCAAGCCCTTGATCGGGGCAAGCCGGTGGAAGTGCTCAACGCCTGCATCGCCCTGTGCAAGCAGGACCCGCGTTACGCGCCGTTGTGCCTGCGCTATCGGGCAGATGCCCTGCGCGACATGCATCAGAACGAGCCTTTGGAGCGCCTGTATAACAGTATTCTCGCGGACCGGCCTTTGCCCTGGGCCTACGTCGGCCTGGGGCGCCTGCTGTTCAAGCGCGGGCAGGTCGGCGAAGCCAAGGCCGTCTATGAAAAGGCCCTCAAGGCTTTCCCGATGATGCCCGGGCTTTACGACGGACTGGCGGATGTGCTGGTGGCTGAAGGCGACACCAAGCGTGCCCAGCATGTGCTGGAAGAGGCAGTGCGCCTGTCACCACTGGCGGTGCGTCGTCAGGCGCTGCTGGGCAAGCTGGCGATGGCCAACGAAGACTTCGACAGCGCTTCCAGGGCTTATCGGCAGGCTGTATCTCAGGGCGCGCAGTCGCGCTTCAAGGACCCGGAAAGCAATCTTGGCTTGGCCCATGCCTTGATCAGCAAGGGCAGTGAAAAGGGCCTGGACACCCGCACCCGCCTGGAGATCAACCAGACCCTGAGTGCCGTGGCCAAGGAAAACCCCACCGACCCCGGACTGCAGATTCGTGCGCGCTTGATGAAGGCCACCAGCCTGCTGCTCAATGATGCGGAAACCGCAGAGAAGCTCACCGAGCAGGCGTTGATGCGCCTGGACGGCATGGAGCAGTTCATGAGTCCCGAAGCGGCATTGCTGGTGGCCAAGCAGCTGCAGATGTTGGGGCAGGCCAGTGCCGGTGCGTCGATGTTGAAAAACTGTGCGGAAATCTACGGCGACGATCCGAAGGTCATGCAGAACATCGCCAAGCTCACCGATGATCCGACTATTCTCAGTTCGTCCAATGCGGCGGCCGACATCAACCGCCAGGGGGTGCGCAGCTACAAGGCGGGCAATCTGAGTGAGGCTCGGGAGCTGTTCCGCAAGGCTTTGGCCATGCAGCCGAAGAACATCAGTATTGCCCTGAACATGGCGCAGTCGCTGTTGCACGGCACAGACCCCAAGACAGACGCGGCGCTCCTGGAAGAATGCCAGGCGTGCCTGAAAATGGTGGGCATGATGCCCGATACCGATGCGCGTTATGCGCGCTACCAGAAGCTGCGAAGCAAGGCGTTTGGCGAATGAACGAAGAGCAACAGGCGCTCGATTTTTCCACGGTGATTGCCTCCACCGTCCATGACATGAAAAATTCCCTGGCCATGCTGATGCAGGCCCATGCCCAGTGGCAGGCCCGTCAGCCCGAGACGCAACTGGCGCCGGAACAGGGGGTGATCGATTACCACTTCGCTCACCTCAACGGCATGCTGGTGCAGCTCTTGGGGCTGTACAAGCTGGGGGTCAACCAGTTGCCGCTGCAACCGGCTTACCACGAGTTGGATGATTTCATCGAAGCGCAACTGGTGAGCCATCAGGATGTGTTCAAGAGTCGTGGAATCTCTGCCACCTATGAGGTCGATCCCTTGAGTCCCCTGGGCTTCTTCGATCGAGAGCTGATTGCTTCGGTGTTGGCCAATTGCATCAACAATGCGCTGCGTTATGCCCGCCATGCGCTGTTGATCACGGTCAGTGATGAAGAGGGGCAGGTGGTGCTGTCCGTCAACGATGACGGCGACGGCTACCCGCCAGCGATGATCGAGCGTCAGGCCGATTATGTGCAGGGCATCAATCAGAGCAGCGGCAGCACCGGACTGGGGCTGTATTTCGCCGGGCGCATTGCCGAGTTGCATCAGCGCAATGGCGTATGCGGACACACCCGCATCAGCAACGGCGGCCCATTAGGCGGCGGGCTGTTCAAGCTGTACTTGCCTTGAGTGTCTGATCGGCGTGCTCGGCTGCGGCCAGGTGTTATCAGGCTGGCCGGGCCCTGGCAGGGGCTGTTCCCTTCTTCTTTTTCAAAGTCGGTGCTGGCCATGACGTGCGGGTTGCTCATCGGGAGTTCGCGCCTTCCCGGGATTTTATTCTTGCCTGCTTGAAATCCTGAACGGGTGATGCGTATTTTGTACGGGTCGCCGTTCGCGGCTCGTATAACAACAAGGATTGAGTCATGACAACCGATGGCCACAGTTCACTCGCCGAGCGATTGACGGGCATTGATGAGATTGAATGCGTCACTGCGGATCTCAATGGCGTGCCGCGGGGCAAGGTGATGACAGCCGAGGGCTTCCTCGAAGGGCGGCGTTTGCAGATGGCTCGCGGGGTGCTGCTGCAATGCATCATGGGCGGGTATCCGCCGGCACGGTTTTACGGCAGCGACGACGGCGACCTGGCGCTCAATGCCGACCCTCGGCAGATTCATCGTCTGCCCTGGAGCCAGACGCCGCGGGCGCTGGCCATTTGTGATGCGGATGAGCTCAGTGGCGAAAGTTCGCGACTCTCCACCCGCGGCCAACTCAAGCAGGTGATCGCACGTTATGCGGCCCAGGGGCTGGCGCCGGTGGTGGCTACGGAACTGGAGTTTTTCGTGTTCGCCGCCAATGACGATCCGGCACAGGCTTTTCGGCCACCGGTAGGCCTGGACGGTCGACGGGAGGAGGGCTACTCGGCATTCAGTGTCAGCTCCAACAACGGCCTGCGGCCGTTCTTCAAGGAAGTCTACGAGTGCATGGCGGCCCTGGGTCTGCCTCGCGATACCTTCATGCATGAAATGGGTGTCAGCCAGTTCGAGATCAACCTGCTGCACGGCGATCCGCTGTTGCTGGCAGACCAGACCTTCCTGTTCAAGCACCTGCTCAAGGAAGTGGCCCTCAAGCACGGACTGATCGTGGTTTGCATGGCCAAACCTCTGGCGCATACACCGGGCAGTTCGATGCATATTCACCAGAGCCTGGTGGAGATCGGCAGTGGGCGAAATGTCTTCAGCGACGATGCCGGGCAGCCGACGGCGATGTTCCGCCATTTCATCGGCGGGCTGCAGGCCGGGCTGGCGGACTTCACCGCATTGTTCGCGCCCAACGTGAACTCCTATCAGCGCTTGTGCCATCCTTACGCTTCGCCGAACAATGCCTGCTGGTCCCATGACAATCGGGCTGCGGGGCTGCGTATTCCGGCCAGTTCGCCGGTGGCGCGACGGGTAGAGAATCGCCTGCCGGGCGCGGACGCCAATCCGTACCTGGCGATTGCCGCGAGCCTGGCAGCGGGCTTGCACGGGATCGAGAATGAGCTGGAACCCACGGCGGCGATCCAGGGCGAGTTCGAGGTTCCGGACAATCTGTCGCTGCCTTGTACCTTGCATGCGGCGCTGGAGCGTCTGAAGCGTAGTCAGTTGGCAAGGGAACTGTTCGGCACTGAGTTCATCGAAGGCTACATCGCTTCGAAGACCATGGAGTTGACCAGCTTCTTTGATGAAATCACTCCCTGGGAGCGGCGTGTGCTAGCGGCCCAGGCATAACCGAACCGTCGCTGGTCGGGCCCTTGTTTGCCAAGGGTCCGACACCTCATTCAAGGAGCCGCTCGGAACGCCGATGCGCCAAATCTGGAAATCCTTTCGAGCGCTTTATTTCGCCTCGCTGATGATGTTGATCGGCTCGGGTCTGCTCAGCACTTATCTGGCTCTTCGCCTGGCCGCCGACCATGTCGATGGCCTGTGGGTGGGGGCCTTGATGGCGGCCAACTATTTCGGCCTGGTATTGGGGGGCAAGCTGGGGCACCGGTTGATTGCCCGGGTCGGGCATATCCGCGCCTACGCTACCTGTGCCGGGATCGTCGGGGCGGCGGTGCTCGGGCACGGATTGGTGGACTGGCTGCCGGCCTGGCTGGTGCTGCGGATGATCGTCGGCCTGGGGATGATGTGCCAGTACATGGTCATCGAAAGCTGGCTCAACGAGCAGGCCGACGCCAATCAGCGCGGGCTGGTGTTCAGCGGCTACATGATTGCCTCTTACCTGGGCCTGGTTCTGGGTCAGCTGATTCTGGTCATGCACCCGGCCCTGGGGTTGGAACTGTTGATGCTGGTGGCCCTGTGCTTTGCCCTGTGCCTGGTGCCGGTGGCCATGACCCGGCGTATTCACCCGGCGCCTCTGCATCCGGCGCCGATGGAGCCGCGCTTCTTTATCAAGCGAGTTCCCCAGTCCCTGAGTACCGTGCTGGGATCGGGGTTGATCGTGGGTTCCTTCTATGGCCTTGCGCCGCTCTATGCGTCGCAGCAGGGCTTGAGTACCGAGCAGGTCGGTCTGTTCATGGGGAGCTGCATTTTTGCCGGTCTGGTGGTGCAGTGGCCATTGGGCTGGTTGTCCGATCGCTATGATCGGGCGTTGCTGATTCGCTGTTTTGCGCTGTTCCTGGCGGTGGTGGCCCTGCCTCTGGCGATCCTGCCGTCGGTCCCTCTGGAGATGCTGTTTGTCCTCGGGTTCCTTTGTTCCCTGGTGCAGTTCTGTCTCTATCCGTTGGCGGTGGCTTTCTCCAATGACCACGTGGAAAGTGATCGTCGGGTGTCGCTGACGGCGATGCTGCTGGTGACCTATGGCGTGGGGGCGAGCATCGGTCCGTTGGCGGCTGGGGTGCTGATGAAGTTGTTCGGCAGTCAGATGCTGTATGCCTTCTTCAGTTTCTTTGCTCTGGTCCTGGTCTGGAGGATTCGGCCGAAGGCGGTGACCAATCTGCATCAGGTGGATGATGCGCCGCTGCATCACGTCGCCATGCCGGACAGCATGTCCAGCTCACCTCTGGTGGCGGCCCTCGATCCACGAGTGGATGAGCAGGTGGTGCAGGATCAGATGCAGACCGCGCCCGCGCCGGACGCCGCGCCTGCAGCGGAGCCTGAGACGCCGCAAGCGTCGGATGAGGCGTCGCCCGATGAATGCGCTCGGGATCATTTAAGCGGGGCTCGGCCCTAGAAACGAGAAACGGGCAGTTGCCGCAAGGCACTGCCCGTTTTCATTGGTGCGTGGGGCTCAGAGATCGTCTTTGTCGAAGCGCCGCGCTTCACGCTGCAACTGATAGACGAAGCGCTCTACCTGACGCTGCACCAGGCCGCTCATGTTGTGGAAACGCACGCCGGCAAAGGTGGTGTCGATACGTTCCTCGTGATGCAGGTAACGCAGTTCGACCGGGGCGGTCATGCTGCCGAAGGGCAGGGCGGCAATAAAGCGCTCGTACACCTGGCCCAGTTGCAGGCGCGAAGAGATATCGCCGTCGAAGCGCAACTTGCAGCCGGTAGCGGAAATATCCAGCAGCTTGCCGGTCAGAGGGGACTTGAGTTTTTCGCCGCTGAGTTCGATGTCGACCAGTTGCGCCAGCTTGAGTGCGGCGCGGAAGGCGTTGCGGCGCTGGTGGTAAACCACTTCGTCCGGCAGGGTGGCCCGGTAGCAGCGACCGCCATTGGACTCGTCGAGGGTCGGCAGGCCGTTGCTTTCCCAGGCGATGCGCACGCCTTCATGAAAGCCTTCAACACGAAATGGCTCGCCCGCCAGCATGAATCGCTCACCGTCGCGGGGGATCATTTCATCGAGGGCAATCATGTTGCTATCGCGGTCCACTTCCACCAGATAGCTCTGGAAGCGCTGGCTGCGCTCATGGAAAGTGATGATCAGCGGGTCGTGGCTCTCTTGCAGCAGCCGCAGGTTGGAGGAAATTTCCAACGCAGTGGTGAACACCTTAGGTGGCTGCGGAGCATCTTCCGCGTTTGAGGCGTTGAACACGGTTCATCAATCTCCAGACAAAATACAACTACACGCAGGGTCTGGCATTTTGCCAGTATGTTTCACGGCTTGATAGCACGCGCTCATTTTTGGGGCTTAAGCCTGACTGAGTGGGCGGGGCTTCGCAAGCATAGAGGTAGAGCCGCGGGCGTCATAAAGAGCTGGGGGTTCGCCGCCGTTGAGGATTTTCAACTGGTTGGCGGTGGTGGCCTGTTGAATCTGGATCGAGCGGCCGTTGAGTTCGTTGGTGGCCTGGCAGTCGGCGAGCAACTGAGTCAGCAGGTTGCCCTGCTCGAGCAGTTGATCGCCCAGGCTGGAGTGACTGGCCAGTTGTTCGAGGCCTGCACGATTGCTCGGCAGGTTCAGGCTGGCAAGGATCTCTGTGCGCTTACGGCCATGCTGTTCCAGCAATATGACCAGGGCCTGCTTCTGCGCCAGGATATCCTCCAGCAGCGGCATGTCGCGGCCGTGCAGGGCAATGGATTCGGCTCTGAGCAGCTCCAGCAGTTGTTGAGCTGGAGCAAGGTCGTCATTGATCAGTTGCAGTAGATTGATGTCGTGCATGGCTGGCCTTGGGGATTAAGCGTCCAAAAGCCTGGCGCAAGCCTGTGGCTAGCGCTGGGCTTCGAAGTTGAGCAGTTTGCTGGCTACACGGTTGCTGTCGACCTTATAGCTGCCATCGGCAATGGCTTGCTTCAACTCGGCCACGCGGGCCTTGTCGACAGCAGGCTGATCGCGCAGCTTGTCGGTGATTTTCTGCAACTGTTGAGCCTCATTGCTGAGGTGTACCGATTCCCCGCTTTTGCTGGTCTCGGCTGCAGTCGTCAGCGGAGCGGATTTGCCGGCATCACCGGTTTCCTTGCTGGCGCTGGTACGCGTACTGCCTGTCAGTGAGGGGGAGCTGTTTAAACGGCTGAAGTCGATGACCATGATGAAGAAAACCTCTGGGTATTTGGACGCTTGCCATGTTTTCGGCCATACCCTGAAAAACTTTAGGCTCGATTGTCGACGAGCCAGCGCAGGTATCTGCGACCCTTTATCGGCCACAGTTTAGGGAACGAGCGAGTCGAGCGCCAGTTATCTACATGGCCACTTCCACCTGCCCCGGCGCGGTGACGCGAGCCTTGATCACGCGTTGCGAGTTCAGGTTCTTGACCCTGATCTGCTCGCTCATGCCGCCGTTGGACAGTGCTTCCCCCGGCATGCGCACGTTCAAGGTGCCGCTACGTGCCGAAATCACTACCTGATCGCCCTTGCGTACTACTTCAGCCTGTTCCAGGTGACCCAGAGTAATAAGCTGGTCGGCGACCATTGGTCGGACAAGTTTCTGACCAATGGCCTGGTCCACGGAAGTCAGGTAGCCCTGATTGTTCAGGCTGATATCTCTCTCGCGCAATACCACGTCTCCTGGCTCGATGATCCCGGCGCGCTTGAGTGGGCGCGAAGTGGTGACCACTTCGCGAAACAGTTTGACCTGGGCTGGCACGAACACCGTCCAGGGTGAGCCTCCCTCGCAGCGGACCTTGACCGTTACCCGCCCCAGTGGCTGTGCCGGACTTTCCAGGCTCGCTGTCAATTCCTTGTCGCAAGCAGGCATGCGCATGCGCGGATCCAGCTGGTTGACTTGGATTTCGTAGCGTCCTTCCGTTTGACTGGTAGCCAGATAGTCTTCTACCGTGAATTCAAGAAACCCTTGAGTGACGCCGATAAGTAGATCAGGCAGGGTGACCGAATCAGCAACGGCAGGGCCGCCAGGGTTTAGGATACATAGCGCCGACATCCCGCAAAGCAATGCGCGGTAGGGGGATGTCAGGCGTCGGAAAAATGTCGTTTTGGCGTTCATAACAGTTAAAAAGCAAGCGCCGTGCCGTTTAGTGATGAGCGTGCGTCGGATCTTAAAGCTTTGGGGAGTCTGGGCATGGCTGGTGTAATGGATTCGGTAAACCAGCGCACGCAATTGGTTGGGCAGAATCGTCTGGAGTTGCTGCTGTTCCGTCTGGACGGTGAGCAACTCTACGGGATCAACGTATTCAAGGTTCGCGAGGTGCTGCAATGCCCCAAGTTGACCCTGATGCCCAAATCCAACCCTGTGGTGTGCGGTGTCGCGAATATTCGAGGGGCGACCATTCCGATCCTGGATCTGGCAATGGCCACAGGTTCGGGGGGGTTGCAGGATCAGAGCAATCCGTTCGTCATTATCACTGAGTACAACACCAAGACTCAGGGGTTTTTGGTGCGCTCGGTGGAGCGTATCGTCAATATGAACTGGGAAGAGATCCATCCGCCGCCCAAGGGCACGGGGCGCGATCACTACCTGACGGCGGTGACTCGGGTGGACAACCAGTTGGTCGAGATCATCGACGTTGAAAAGGTTCTGGCGGAAGTCGCCCCCACCTCCGAGTCTATTTCGGTGGGCGTGGTTGACGTCGAGACTCAGCACAAGGCGGTTTCCTTGCGGGTGTTGACCGTTGACGACTCGTCAGTGGCGCGCAAGCAGGTGACTCGCTGCCTGCAGACTGTGGGTGTCGAGGTGGTGGCGCTGAACGATGGCCGGCAGGCGCTGGACTACCTGCGCAAGCTGGTGGATGAGGGCAAGAAGCCGGAAGAGGAATTCCTCATGATGATTTCCGACATCGAGATGCCCGAAATGGACGGTTACACCCTCACGGCCGAGATACGTAGCGATCCACGCATGCAAAAGCTGCATATCATCCTGCATACTTCGTTGTCAGGGGTGTTCAATCAGGCGATGGTGAAGAAGGTCGGTGCCGATGACTTCCTTGCCAAGTTCCGTCCTGACGACCTGGCATCCCGGGTAGTAGACCGGATCAAAGCAGCAGACCACAGCTGAGGGCATCAGCCCCCGGCGAACATAAGATTTAAGAGGCGGCAGCATTGTCTACGGGTAATTTGGATTTTGAACAGTTCCGGGTCTTCCTGGAAAAAGCCTGTGGTATTTTGCTCGGGGAAAACAAGCAATATCTTGTCTCGAGCCGTCTCAACAAACTGATGGAACAGCAAGGCATCAAAACCTTGGGTGAGCTGGTTCAGCGGATTCAGACCCAGCCGCGCAGCGGATTGCGCGAGATGGTGGTGGATGCGATGACGACCAACGAAACCTTGTGGTTTCGTGACACCTATCCCTTCGAAGTATTGAAGAACAAGGTGCTTCCCGAAGCCATCAAGGCCAGCCCCAATCAGCGCTTGCGGATCTGGTCGGCGGCATGCTCGTCGGGGCAGGAGCCCTATTCCTTGTCGATGTCCATCGATGAGTTCGAGCGCAGCAACATGGGCCAGTTGAAGATGGGGGTGCAGATTGTTGCTACCGATCTGTCCGGGACCATGCTCAATAACTGCAAGACCGGCGAATACGACAGCTTGGCCATCGGCCGTGGTTTGTCGGCCGAGCGCCTGCAGCGCTACTTCGACCCTAAAGGGCCGGGGCGCTGGGTGGTCAAGGCGCCGATCAAGAGCCGGGTGGAGTTTCGCTCGTTCAACCTGCTGGACAGTTACGCCAGCCTTGGCAAGTTCGACATCGTGTTCTGTCGCAATGTGCTGATCTACTTCTCGGCTGAGGTCAAGAAGGACATCCTGATGCGCATTCACAGCACGCTGAAGCCTGGTGGCTACCTGTTCCTGGGCGCTTCCGAAGCGCTCAATGGTCTGCCGGATCATTATCAGATGGTGCAATGCAGCCCTGGAATCATCTACCAGGCGAAATGATGGGCGGTTGCAGCAATAGAAAAGGAGGCCTCAGGGCCTCCTTTTTTGTGGGTGCCATTTTATCGGGTGGCCGGGCTAAAAGCGGCAGGTCGATTGCCGCTTTGCCGGCGTTTCGCGGAAATCCATTGCCGCTTTTCTGGCATTGCCGCCTTGCCGCTGCCGTAGAACCCTTGATTTACGGGGGTCTTTGACTTGGCACGTAGCTTGCTAAGTCAAGGTTACGAAAAATCAGGTCACCCAAAGGTTTCCGACATGAGCATCAGCTTCGATAAAGCGCTCGGTATTCACGAACAAGCGCTTGGCTTTCGCGCCAAGCGTGCCGAAGTGCTGGCCAACAACATCGCCAACGCCGACACCCCGAACTACAAGGCTCGGGATCTGGATTTCTCCGCTGTGCTTGCCGAGCAGAACGAAAAGGTCAAGAGCGGCACCTTCGCGTTGAACATGACCAACACCCGGCATATCGAAGCCCAGGGCCTGAGCAGTGGCGCCGAATCGCTGCTGTATCGCACGCCGATGCAACCCTCGATCGACCAGAACACCGTGGATGCCCAGTTGGAGCAATCGAGCTACGCACAGAACTCGGTGGACTTCCAAGCCAGCTTCACGCTGCTCAACAGCAAATTCAAAGGGCTGGTTGCAGCCCTGCGCGGAGAGTAATCCATGTCCCTTGCCAGTGTTTTCAATATTGCCGGTAGTGGCATGAGCGCTCAGACCACTCGTCTGAACACCGTCGCCAGTAACATCGCCAACGCCGAGAGCGTGTCGTCGAGCATCGACCAGACCTACCGCGCTCGTCATCCGGTGTTTGCCACCATGTTCCAGGGCGCCCAGAGCGGTGGCAGCGATTCGCTGTTCCAGAACCAGGATGCTGCAGGCCAAGGCGTTCAGGTGCTGGGCGTGGTGGAAGACCAGAGCAATCTGGAAGCTCGCTACGAACCGAATCATCCGGCTGCAGATGCCAAGGGCTACGTCTTCTACCCCAATGTCAACGTGGTGGAAGAAATGGCCGACATGATTTCCGCCAGTCGCTCGTTCCAGACCAACGCTGAAATGATGAATACCGCCAAAACCATGATGCAGAAGGTCCTGACCCTGGGTCAGTGATAAGGGGCGAAGCCAATGAGCGTTACTGATACCACCAGCGGTCCGTCCCTCAAGGATGTACTGGCCAACTCGTCGAAGAAGACCGCGAACACCACCAGCGCCGATGGCCTGGCGGCAGCGACGAACAGCGCCACCGGCAAGCAGGCCCTGGGCAAGGACGCGTTCCTCAAGTTGCTGGTGACCCAGCTGAACAACCAGAACCCGCTGGATCCACAGGACAACAGTGCGTTCGTTGCCCAGTTGGCGCAGTTCTCCACCCTGGAAGGGATCACGACCCTTAATACCTCGGTGAACTCCATCACTGGCAATTACAAGTCGTCTCAGGCTCTGCAGGCTTCGTCCCTGGTAGGTCGCTCGGTGATCGTCCAGTCCGGCACCACACAGGTTGACACCAGCAAGAGCATGACCGGTTCGGTGACCGTTCCGTCCAGCGTCAGCTCGGTCAAGGTGACCATCACCGACAAGGATGGCAACACCGTCAAGACCATCGACATGGGCAGCCAGAAGGCCGGCAACGCCAGCTTTGTCTGGGATGGCACCATGACCGATGGCACCAAGGCGGCCCCGGGTAACTACACCTTCAAGGCCAGCACCACCATTGATGGCAAGGGCACTGACCTGATCACCTACCTGCCGGCGACGGTCAACAGCGTCACCATCAGCCAGACCGGCGGAGAGTTGATGCTGAACCTGGCAGGGATGAGCAGCCCGATTGCCCTGTCCAAAGTACAAACCATTGGTATCTAGAGCCGACTAACCGGCACAAGGAGTGGAATATGTCTTTCAATATCGGCCTTAGCGGTCTCTACGCTGCCAACAAACAGCTGGACGTCACCGGTAACAACATCGCCAACGTCGCGACCACTGGTTTCAAGTCTTCCCGCGCTGAATTCTCCGACGTTTACTCGGCCACCAAGCTGGGCAGCGGTACTCAGGTGATTGGTAACGGCGTACGCCTGTCCAACGTTTCTCAGCAGTTCACTAACGGTGATATCAACAACACCGGCAACGTGCTGGACATGGGCATTCAGGGGCAGGGCTTCTTCGTGCTCAGCACCAATGGCTCGCTGACCTACACCCGTGCCGGTACCTTCAAGACCGACAAGGAAGGCTTCATCACCAACAGTGATGGCACTGCGCGCCTGCAAGGTTATGCCGTAGACGCCAACGGCAAGATCATCAACGGTGTACTGACCGACCTGCGGATCGATACCTCGAACCTGGCGCCCAAGCCAACCGACTCGATCTCCTCGACGATCAACCTGAACTCCGATTCGACTCCGATCAATGTGGCCTCGACCGCTCCGGTCTATGTGTTCAATCCGACCGACAACACCACCTACACCAAGTCGTTCAGTACCCCGGTGTATGACTCTCAGGGCAACAAGCACGTCATGGATCAGTACATGATCAAGACGCCGAACCCCAATGAGTGGCAAACCTACACGCTGATTGATGGTCGCAACCCGGACGGTACTGCATTCACCATGGCCAACCAGTCGCCGATCACCATGAAGTTCGACTCGTCGGGCAAGCTCAGCACCATTACCCCGCCAGCTGCGCCAGGGACTACGCCGTACACTATAGCCGGCAACAAAATTGTCATGTCGGCTACCGCCTGGACTCCGGGTACCGTCACCAATGGCGTATTCGCCCCTAACGGTGCCAAGCCTGCGGCGAACGGTGTCAGCATCGACATGACCAAAACCGGTTCGGTGTTCGGCGAAAGCACCCGCTCGATCATCGCGCAGAACGGCTATTCCACTGGCCAGATCAGCAGCCTGACCATCGATGGCACCGGTGTGATGCTGGCCAACTTCAGCAACGAGCAGACCAAGGCGATCGGTCAGATTTCCCTGGCCAGCTTCACCAACGAGCAAGGTCTGCAGCCGGTAGGCGGCACTCAGTGGAAAGAGACTTACTCGTCCGGTATTCCAGGTTATGACGCACCGAAGACCGGCACCCTGGGAGCGATCCAGTCCAACTCCCTGGAAGAGTCCAACGTCAACCTGACCAACGAGCTGGTGAACCTGATCAAGGCGCAGAGCAACTATCAGGCGAACGCCAAGACCATCTCCACTCAGAGCACCATCATGCAGACCATCATCCAGATGACCTGATACCGGTTCGCTTGAGCGCTACACAAAAAGCCCCTCGATGAGGGGCTTTTTCATGCCTGTTTGCTGCCACCCAGTTTCTTTATTGGTGGTGGGTTCGTAGGCGTGCGCTGGCGGGGCGGGGCTTTACAGGCGTGCAAGCTTGTATCGCAGGTGGCTGGCTTGTTGTCGGGGCTGGCTTGCCAGTGAAGGCGTCCTTGAGGCTTGCGCAACGCTTGGATGGGGAGGCTTGTTCATCGCTAAGCCGGCTTCTACAGCTTTGTTGCGGGCAAAAGAAAACCCCCGATAAGCCGCAGGCCTATCGGGGGTTGGCACAGGCGCCATGGGCGCCTGTCAGCTCAGCTTATTGGCAAGCTTCGCAATCCGGCTCGTCGATGGCGCAAGCCTTCGGCACTGGAGCAGGGCCGGCAGGCGCTGCCAGGACCGAGTCGTCACCGTGGTTGCCGCCGCTGGAGACAGCGTTCAGCTTGCCGGTGTTGATGGTCGACTTCTCGGTGCTGGTGGCGGCCAGGGCGCGGAGGTAGTAAGTGGTTTTCAGGCCACGGTACCAGGCCATGCGGTAGGTCACGTCCAGCTTCTTGCCCGAGGCGCCGGCGATGTACAGGTTCAGCGACTGAGCCTGGTCGATCCACTTCTGGCGACGGCTGGCAGCGTCGACGATCCACTTGGTTTCCACTTCGAAGGCGGTCGCGTAGAGCTCTTTGAGTTCTTGCGGGATGCGCTCGATCTGTTGCACCGAACCGTCGTAGTACTTCAGGTCGTTGATCATCACCGAGTCCCACAGACCGCGAGCCTTGAGGTCGCGAACCAGGTACGGGTTGATCACGGTGAATTCGCCCGACAGGTTCGATTTCACGTAGAGGTTCTGGTAGGTCGGTTCGATCGACTGCGACACGCCGGTGATGTTGGCGATGGTCGCGGTCGGTGCGATGGCCATGATGTTGGAGTTACGAATGCCTTTCTGCACGCGGGCACGAACCGGTGCCCAGTCCAGGGTTTCGTTGAGGTCCACATCGATGTACTTCTGGCCGCGAGCCTCGATCAGGATCTGTTGCGAGTCCAGTGGCAGGATGCCTTTTGACCACAGCGAGCCCTGGAACGTCTCATAGGCGCCGCGCTCGTCGGCCAGGTCGCAGGAAGCCTGGATCGCGTAGTAGCTGACCGCTTCCATGGACTTGTCGGCGAACTCGACCGCAGCGTCGGAACCGTAGGCGATGTGCTGCAGGTACAAAGCGTCCTGGAAGCCCATGATGCCCAGGCCCACTGGACGGTGCTTGAAGTTGGAGTTCTTCGCTTGCGGCACCGAGTAGTAGTTGATGTCGATCACGTTATCGAGCATGCGCACGGCGGTGTTCACGGTGCGTTCCAGCTTGGCGGTGTCCAGCTTGCCGTTGACGATGTGGTTCGGCAGGTTGATCGAGCCCAGGTTGCAGACGGCGATCTCGTCCTTGTTGGTGTTCAAGGTGATCTCGGTGCACAGGTTCGAGCTGTGGACCACGCCCACGTGCTGCTGCGGGCTGCGCAGGTTGCACGGGTCTTTGAAAGTCAGCCATGGGTGGCCGGTTTCAAACAGCATGGAGAGCATTTTGCGCCACAGGTCTTTGGCCTGGATGGTCTTGAACAGCTTGATCTTGCCTGGGTACTCGGTCAGGGCTTCGTAGTACTCGTAGCGCTCTTCGAAGGCCTTGCCGGTCAGGTCGTGCAGGTCCGGTACTTCGGATGGCGAGAACAGGGTCCACTTGCCGTCATCGAAGACACGCTTCATGAACAGGTCCGGGATCCAGTTGGCGGTGTTCATGTCGTGGGTACGACGACGATCATCACCGGTGTTCTTGCGCAGCTCGATGAACTCTTCGATGTCCATGTGCCAGGTTTCCAGGTAGGCACAGACAGCGCCCTTGCGCTTGCCGCCCTGGTTGACTGCTACTGCGGTGTCGTTGACCACTTTCAGGAAGGGGACGACGCCCTGGGACTTGCCGTTGGTGCCCTTGATGTAGGAACCCAGCGCACGTACCGGAGTCCAGTCGTTGCCCAGGCCACCGGCGAATTTCGACAGCATGGCGTTGTCGTGGATGGCGCCGTAGATGCCCGACAGATCGTCCGGGACGGTGGTCAGGTAGCAGCTCGACAGCTGTGGACGCAGGGTACCGGCGTTGAACAGGGTCGGGGTCGAGGCCATGTAGTCGAAGGACGACAGCAGGTTGTAGAACTCGATGGCACGGTCTTCGCGTTGCTTCTCTTCGATTGCCAGGCCCATGGCCACGCGCATGAAGAAGATCTGCGGCAGTTCGAAACGCACGCCATCCTTGTGGATGAAGTAACGGTCGTACAGGGTTTGCAGGCCCAGGTAGGTGAACTGCTGGTCGCGCTCGTGGTTGATCGCCTTGCCGAGTTTCTCCAGGTCGAACTCAGCCAGCACCGGGTTCAGCAATTCGAACTCGATACCCTTGGCGACGTAGGCCGGCAGTGCCTTGGCGTACAGGTCGGCCATTTCGTGATGGGTGGCGCTCTCGGCGACCTCGAGGAAACCCAGGCCTTCGGCGCGCAGGGTGTCCATCAGCAGGCGGGCGGTGACGAACGAGTAGTTCGGCTCGCGCTCGACCAGGGTGCGGGCGGTCATCACCAGGGCGGTGTTGACGTCTTTCAGGGCCACGCCGTCGTAGAGGTTCTTCAGGGTTTCGCGCTGGATCAGGTCGCCATCGACTTCTTCCAGGCCTTCGCAGGCTTCGCTGACGATGGTGTTCAGGCGGCCCATGTCCAGGGGAGCGAAGCTGCCATCGGCGCGGGTGATGCGGATCGAAGGGTGGGCTTGTACCGTCTCTTCGCCGCTGGAGCGAGTGGCACGTTCCTTGGCGCGGGAGTCACGGTAGATCACGTAGTCGCGGGCAACTTTCTGCTCGCCGGCGCGCATCAGGGCCAGTTCGACCTGGTCCTGGATCTCTTCGATGTGGATGGTGCCGCCCGAAGGCATGCGACGCTTGAAGGTCGCGGTGACCTGTTCGGTCAGGCGCGCCACGGTGTCGTGGATTCGCGACGAGGCAGCGGCAGTGCCGCCTTCAACTGCGAGGAACGCTTTGGTGATAGCGACGGTGATCTTGTCATCGGTGTAAGCAACGACAGTGCCGTTTCGCTTGATCACGCGCAATTGGCCAGGGGCGGTAGCAGACAGATCCAGGTTGGAATCGGCGGCCTGCGGCGCATTGGCCTGCGGGTTCTCGCGAGTTGTGTCGGTTTGCATGGGTGTCTCCACGTTCTCTATGTTTGTTTGGGCACCAATGAGGTGCCCACCGTTCCGTCCTGAAGCACTACAGCCGGCAGAGGCCGGGCATAACGACTTCGGGACAGTTCAGGAAGGGGGCTATTGGCGCCGCTTCCATGCCGAAGTCATGGTGTCGAGCCTGGGCTCGGCACCTTATTCCTGGTGGGTGACAGTCTTGTTGCTGCAACACCCGTACCGCTTTCTCCTGGACAGGGTGGAAAACGATGCCATCCGCACGCGCGGTCTTGGTCTTCTGAAACAGCGATTGGTTCCACCAAACGGGGCAAGAAAAGGGCTTGAGTTTCTTGTCTGAAGTGTGTTTGGTTTTTTGCGTAAAACCCTAGATATAGGTGTTTTTGGCCGGCGGGCTACAAGATAATGCGTTTTGGGGGCTGATTGCAACGTGCTGCCTGTGGATAAGGTTGTGCGTAAATTGTGTATGGGCTGGGTAAAACTCGCGCAGGCCGCAGTCCTAGTGCATGGAACCGTTTGTCACTGTTTTTTACCGCCTGAAATTGCCTTGGGCGGATTTTTGCGGGCGCGAACCCTATCACAAAAAATCCCCCTGACCGAGTCGTTTTAGTCGCTTGTGTGGGGGCTGATCCCGGTTGCTACAATCCGTCGCGGTCCATGAGTTGCTGGCGACGTTTTCCATGGCCGGTTATCCGTCTTTTTCATGACAAAAAGACGGGTGCTTTCTTTCCAGTGAATGCTGGCAATAAAAAAGAGGTCGAGCGTGGAGCAAGAAGCCTGGCAGGTACTGATTGTCGAGGATGACCAGCGTCTGGCTGAGTTGACCCGTGAATATCTCGAAAGCAACGGCCTGCTGGTGGCCATCGAGGGCAACGGCGCCCGGGCTGCTGCCAGGATCATTGCCGAGCAGCCAGACCTGGTGATTCTCGACCTGATGCTGCCCGGTGAAGACGGCCTGAGTATCTGTCGCAAAGTCCGGGGTCGCTATGACGGGCCAATCCTCATGCTCACCGCCCGCACCGATGACATGGATCAGGTCATGGGCCTGGACCTGGGGGCCGATGACTACGTCTGCAAGCCGGTACGCCCACGGTTATTGCTGGCGCGGATCCAGGCCTTGCTGCGGCGTAGCGAAGCAGCGGAGCCTGCCCAGGAGAAAACCCGGCGCCTGCAATTCGGTCCTCTGGTGGTGGACAACGCCCTGCGTGAGGCATGGCTGAGCGATGTCGGCATCGAGCTGACCAGTGCCGAGTTCGATCTGTTGTGGCTGCTGGTGGTGAATGCGGGGCGGATACTGTCCCGTGAGGAGATCTTCACCGCTCTGCGCGGCATAGGTTATGACGGCCAGGACCGTTCCATCGATGTGCGCATCTCGCGCATCCGGCCCAAGATCGGCGACGACCCGGAGCACCCGCGACTGATCAAGACCATTCGCAGCAAGGGCTATCTGTTCGTTCCTGAAGCCGCCGCCGAATTGCCCTCGTGAACTCCATCTTCCTGCGGATCTATGGCGGTATGTGCGCCGCGCTGATCCTGGTGGCGCTGCTGGGGGTGCTGGCTCTGCACCTGCTCAACGAGGTGCGCAGCGAGCAGTACCGCGAACGACTGGCCCACGGCACCTTCTCGCTGATGGCGGATAACCTCAAGCCCATGAGCGAGATCGAGCGTCGCCGCGCCTTGGCCGTGTGGGAGCGGCTGTTGGGGATTCCCCTGAGCCTGAAGACCTTCAACCAGACCGACCTGGACAGCAGCCAGCGTGGCCGGGTGCTGCGCGGACAGGCGCTGGTGGAGCAGATCGGGCCCTATGCCGCCCGGGTCTATCGCCTGGTCAGCGAGAAGGAGCAGTTGCTGCTCAGTGCCGAAGTGCAACAGATCAGCGAGCAACTGGCCCGGGCAACCATCTATCTGTTGGCGGACGAGTTGGTACGGTATCCGGTGGCGGAGCAGCCTGAGCGCCTGGCGGCATTGAAGAAGGCCAAGGGGTTTGGTTTCGATATGCACCTGTCCACCCTGGATGCCGCCGATATGGATGAGGACCAGCGCCGACGGGTGGCCGAGGGCGATACGGTGATGGCCCTGGGCAAGGGCGGTGATTCGATCCGGGTATTTGCGGGGTTGGTGGGTACGCCCTGGGTGCTGGAAATCGGCCCTCTGTATCAGATGAACCCTTATCCGCCGCAATGGCTGGTGCTGATTGCCGTGCTCGGCCTGAGCTTGATCGGCCTGATCGTCTATTTATTGGTACGCCAACTGGAGCGACGTCTCAGCGGCCTGGAATCGGCGGCCACGAAAATTGCCAAGGGCAGCCTGGAAACCCGTGTGCCGGCTCGTGGTGTGGATTCGGTGGGGCGCCTGGCGGCTGCATTCAACGGCATGGCCGAGCATTTGCAACGCTTGTTGGCGATCCAGCGCGAACTGGTGCGGGCGGTCTCTCATGAGTTGCGTACACCAGTGGCTCGGTTGCGTTTTGGTCTGGAGATGATTGCTTCGGCAAATACCGATCAGGCGCGACAGAAGTACCTGGATGGCATGGATCACGATATTCAGGACCTGGATCGTCTGGTGGACGAGATGCTCACCTATGCCCGCCTGGAACAGGGCTCGCCGGCCTTGAACTTCCAGCGTATCGACCTGGATGCCCTGATTAACCAAGTGATCAGCGAACTGGCACCCTTGCGGGCCAACCTCAAGGTCCAGCGTGGGCTGTGCCTGTCCGACGCCGAGTGCGACGGGGCCTGGGTCGAGGCCGAGCCGCGCTATCTGCACCGGGCGCTGCAGAATCTGGTGAGCAATGCCATGCGCCATGCGGAATCCCAGGTCACTGTCAGTTATCAGGTGGGCCAGTTGCGCTGTCGGGTGGATGTGGAGGATGACGGTCCCGGCGTGCCGGAAAGTGCCTGGGAAAAGATCTTCACGCCTTTTCTGCGCCTGGATGACAGTCGTACCCGGGCTTCCGGCGGTCATGGGCTGGGGCTGTCGATCGTGCGGCGAATCATCCACTGGCACGACGGTCGGGCCCTGATTAGCCAGAGCAAGAGCCTCGGGGGCGCCTGCTTCAGCCTCAGCTGGCCCCGGCAGCAGGAGCCCCGCTGAGGATTGTCGGCGGGGCGGCCTTGATGGCGATCAGACTGAGCAACTGGTTGTCCTCGACCACGAACTGCCCCTGTAGCTCACTGCCGTGGTGCCATTCATCGCTCAGGTCTGTCAGTAGGCGCACTCGGACCTGGCCCTCGAGAGACCACTCCAGTACTTCGGCGTGTTCGAAGTAGAAGTTTTTGTGCACCAATGGATACAGGGTCTTGTACAGGCTTTCCTTGATCGAGAAGGTCAGGGTCACCGCCAGGGCGTGCAACGCGGGGGGCAACAGGTCCCGGCGTTGCAGTTCCGCCGGCGTGAGGATCTGCTCAGCCAGATTGGCCGCGCGTTCATTGCTCAGCAGCTTTTCCAGGTCTATTCCCAAGGCTCGCCAGTGCTGTTTGTCGGCGACGATGGCGGCGGCGCGGCCGGTGCCGTGGGTAATGGAACCGCAGATATGCTCGGGCCAGATCGGCGCCCGGTCGGCGCCGATCGGAGGAACCCAATCCACATTCTGCAGTTGCCACAGGGCGGCCCGGGCGCACAGGCGTCCGGCCAGGAATTCGGCCTGGCGCTTGGCCACCGAGCGCTGGATGTTGGGCGGCGCTTCAATGCCGCTGCGCTGGAAATCGTCCGCGGCCAATTGCCCGGGATCGAACCGAGTGCTCAGCCAAAGGGTATGGGGCAAGGCCTCCGGCAGGGGCCAGGAGGCATCTAGAGAGGTACAGCAAGCGGGGAGAGGGGGGAGTGCATTCATGGCCGCTAGTTTGCCGGGTTGAAGAGTTCGAGGGTAGCGGTGTGTGCTGCAGAGAGGGGACTCAGAAAGCTGGGCGAGAGCGTTGTGCAGGTTGAAATGCCTCAAGACAGCTAGATGGATCTGGTTCAGGCGAGGTTAAGAGTGTGTTCAGGGGGAGTTCAGGGCGGGCTGTTTACTCTAGCCCCGTACCCAAAAAGCCAATAGCGCAAAGGAAACTTCCTATGACTTCATTGAAAAAACTGATCCTGGCCTTTACCGTTCTCGGCGCCAGCGCCGCCGTCCAAGCCGCTGACAGTAACTTCGCCAGCCTGACCTACGGCCAGACCAGCGACAAGGTTAAAAAATCCAGCCAGCTCAACAGCAATCTCGGGCATCCGAACGCCGATGGTGTGATCGGCAAGGACAACACTTGGGGTGTGCGTTTCGGCCAACAGAATGACCAGGGCCGTTACTACGCCACTTACGATTACGTTTCCGGCTCTCACAATGGCATTAAACTGCGTCAGCAAAATCTGCTGGGCAGTTACGATATGTTCCTGCCGGTGACCAGCAGCACCAAGCTGTTTGGCGGTGCTACCGCCGGCTTGACCAAGCTGACCCAGGAATCCCCGGGCTTCAGCCGCGATAGCGACATCGGTTACGCGGTGGGAGTGCAGGCGGGTGTCCTGCAGCAGGTTTCACAAAATACCTCGGTAGAGCTCGGCTACCGTTACCTGCGCAGCAATGCCGGGACCGAGATGAGCGAGCGGGGCGGCAGCAAGCAAGGTTCCTTGAGCCTTACCAGCAGTGCCCAGACTTATCTGTCGGCCAACTACGCTTTCTGATAAGCGGCCTGGCCTGAACCGCGCCGGACTGTGCCTTGGGCACGGTCCGGCGCTGGCGCATTGATCGTCAGGGCGCAGGGGCGCCCTCGGAGATGTCGAATTTTGCCTGGGAGAGCGTTATGAAGTTGCTGGTCGTCGAAGATGAGGCGCTGTTGCGCCATCACCTGCAAACCCGCCTCACCGACAGTGGCCATGTGGTCGAGTCCGTGGCGAACGCCGAGGAGGCGTTGTATCAGACCGAGCAGTTCAATCACGACCTGGCGGTGATCGACCTGGGATTGCCCGGCATGGGCGGACTGGACCTGATCCGTCAGTTACGTGCCCGTGGCAAGACGTTTCCGATCCTCATCCTCACCGCCCGCGGCAATTGGCAGGACAAGGTCGAAGGCCTGGCCGCCGGTGCCGACGACTATGTGGTCAAGCCGTTTCAGTTCGAAGAGCTGGATGCACGGCTCAATGCGTTGCTGCGGCGTTCCAGCGGTTTTACCCAGTCCACCATCATTGCCGGCCCTTTGCTGCTGGACCTGAATCGCAAGCAGGCGTCCATGGATGATCAACCCCTGGCCCTGACCGCCTACGAATACCGGATCCTCGAGTACCTGATGCTCCATCACCAGCAGGTGGTGGCCAAGGACCGGCTGATGGAGCAGTTGTACCCGGACGATGACGAGCGTGATCCGAACGTCATCGAGGTGCTGGTGGGGCGGCTGCGGCGCAAGCTGGAGGGGCCGTCGGGCTTCAAGCCGATTGATACGGTGCGCGGCCTGGGCTATCTGTTCAACGAGCGCTGCCGATGATTCGATCGCTGCGGCTGCGGCTGATGCTGGCGGCGACCACCTTGGCGGTGCTGTTCATGCTGGCGTTGCTGCCGGCCATGCAGGGGGCCTTCAGCCTGGCGCTGCAGGACTCCATCGAGCAGCGCCTGGCTTCCGACGTCACCACCCTGATTTCGGCGGCGCGGATTGAAAACAACCGCCTGCAGATGCCCGCACAACTGCCGGACGAGCGCTTCAATCTCGCCGACAGTCGCTTGCTGGGCTACATCTATGACCGAGAGGGGCACCTGGTCTGGCGCTCCCGGGCCACCCAGGAAGAGAACATCAATTACCGGCCGCGGTACGACGGGCGCGGTAACGAGTTCGCCAGAATCCGTGAAGCCAATGGCCAGGAGTTCTTCGTCTACGACGTCGAGATCAAGTTGTTGGGGGGCAAGAACGCGGCTTTCAGTATCGTTGCACTGCAACCGGTGCGTGAGTACCAGCAGACTCTGGAAGGGGTCAGGGAAAACCTCTATCTAGGCTTTGGTGCGGCGTTGCTGGTGCTGCTGGCATTGCTCTGGCTGGGGTTGACCTGGGGTTTGCAGGCCCTACGACGCTTGAGCCAGGAGTTGGACCAGATCGAGAGCGGTACCCGCCAAAGCCTCAGTGAGGAGCATCCGCGAGAGCTGTTGCGCCTGACCGGCTCCTTGAACCGTCTGCTGCAAAGCGAGCGCGAGCAGCGTAGCCGCTACCGCGACTCCCTGGATGACCTGGCCCACAGCCTGAAAACCCCGTTGACGGTGTTGCAAGGGGTCAGCGAGGACATGGCGCAACGGCCTCAGGATCGGGAGCAGGCCTGGGTCCTGCAGGCGCAGATCGAGCGCATGAGTCAGCAGATCAGCTACCAGTTGCAGCGTGCCAGCCTGCGCAAAAGTGGCCTGGTGCGCCATCAGGTGCGTCTGCGGCCGGTGCTGCAAAGCCTGTGCGACACCCTGGACAAGGTCTATCGCGACAAGCAGGTGCGCGTGTCCTTCGATTTGCCCGAGCGCTGCTATGTGCCGATCGAGCACGGGGCCTTGCTGGAATTGCTTGGCAACCTGCTGGAGAACGCCTACCGCCTGTGCCTGAGCTCGGTACGCATCAGTGTGCGCGAGACTCTGGATGGCTCAGAGCTGTGTGTGGAGGACGATGGCCCTGGTGTGCCACCCGATCAGCGGGCGCGGATTCTCCAACGTGGCGAGCGTCTTGATCGCCAGCACCCAGGGCAGGGCATAGGCCTGGCGGTGGTCAAGGACATCATCGAGAGTTATGGCGCGCAGTTGACCCTGGGGGATTCAGCCTTGGGCGGTGCGGCCTTCAGGATTCACTTCCCGGCCCTGTAAAGGGCGCTTTGGCTACTGCTCCCGGGCGCGATAGGCGCCTGGGGTCAGGCCAGTCCATTTCTTGAATGCCCGATGAAAGGCCGAGGGTTCGGAAAAGCCCAATTGCTCGGCGATCTGTTGCAATGAGAGGTCAGCCCGCCCCAGGTGGTAGATGGCGATGTCACGGCGCAGTTCGTCCTTGAGTGCCTGAAAGCTCGAACCTTCTTCGCGCAAATGGCGACGCAATGTCTGCGGGCTGACGTGCAGGTGCTGGGCAACGCTTTCCAGGTCGGGCCAGCGCTCCCGGTCACGGCTGAGCAGACGCCGCAACTGGCTGCTGAGGCTGTCGCCCTGGTCCGGGCGTGACAGCAGATCGGCGGGGGAGCGCTCAAGAAAGTGCTTGAGGGTACGTTCATCCTGTAGCAGCGGCATGCCCAGGTAGCGACTGTGGAACAACAGGCTGCTGTGCTCCTGGCTGAACAGCAGTGGGCAGGGGAACAGCAAATCGTATTCTGCGCCGTGTTCGGGTTTCGGGTAGCTGAAGCAGGCTTGTTCAAGGCGTATGCGCTGGCCGATCAGCCAACTGCCCAGGCGATGCCAGATCACCAGCAGGCTTTCGCTAAGAAAGTGCTCCGGGTCCCATAACTCAGCATCATCCAGGCTCAGACGGGCCATTTCTCCTTCGTGCGTCAGACGAAGGCGCGGTGCTTGCGCAAACAGGCTGTAAAACAACAAGCCGCGATTGAGCGCTTTTTCCAAGGTGCGGCAGTGGATCAGTGCGTGGCACATCATGGCGAAGGTTCCGCGTTTGCTGGGGCCATGGCCGAAACCCAGGTACTCGTCGTCCAACGCCAGCCACAGTTGCTGCAGCAGACGGGTGAATTGTTCGGGGGCGATGCGTGCCTTGGGCTGGCTCAGCAGCTCTGGACTGATGCCCAACTGCTGCAGAAGCGGCCCGTAATCGTAGCCGCGACGACGTGCACCGCCCAAGGCGGCACGGGCAAAGTGGCTGGCGATGGTGCGTTCGCGCATGAAGGCTGGTCCGTCCATTGAGTGGCGGATGTTAGCCAGCCCCCTATGAGGGAACAAGGCGGATATCCGCCAAATTGTAGGACGAGACTCGGTGAATGGGCGGAAATCCGCCAGCGGCGCCGGGTGCAGTGGAAGTCAAGATCGGCCTGTCCCCCTGATGTCTAAAGGCCTGTAGGGCTTTTTTACAAGGTGGCACGGGCTTTGCGATAGAGCCGGAAGATCTGCCAGCACGCAGTTCGACACAACAAATCCCTCCAGCGCAGGAGGGTTCGCACTTTAGGCACCGCATGCATCGACGGAAGCTGTATGCCGGGGCTCTTGAGGAACTTTGCAATGACGACTCGTCAGCCACTGTACAAATCCCTGTATTTCCAGGTGATCGTTGCCATCGCCATCGGCATCCTGCTCGGTCACTTCTATCCTCAGACCGGCGTGGCCCTCAAGCCCCTGGGTGATGGGTTCATCAAACTGATCAAGATGGTCATTGCGCCGATCATTTTCTGCACCGTGGTGAGTGGTATCGCCGGCATGCAGAACATGAAATCGGTGGGCAAGACTGGCGGCTACGCGCTGCTGTACTTCGAAATCGTCTCCACCATTGCCCTGCTCATCGGCCTGATCGTGGTCAATGTGGTGCAGCCGGGTGCTGGCATGCACATCGACGCCTCGACCCTGGATGCTTCAAAAGTCGCTGCCTATGTGACTGCGGGCAATGACCAGAGCATTGTCGGCTTTATCCTCAACGTGATCCCGTCGACCATCGTGGGTGCCTTCGCCACCGGCGACATCCTGCAAGTGCTGATGTTCTCGGTGATCTTCGGTTTCGCCCTGCATCGCCTGGGTGCCTACGGCAAGCCGGTGCTGGACTTCATCGACCGCTTCGCCCACGTGATGTTCAACATCATCAACATGATCATGAAGCTGGCGCCCCTGGGTGCGCTGGGTGCCATGGCCTTCACCATCGGTGCCTACGGCGTCGGCTCCCTGGTGCAACTGGGCCAGTTGATGATCTGCTTCTACATCACTTGCGTGGTATTCGTGCTGGTGATCCTGGGGGGCATCTGCCGCGCCCACGGCTTCAGCGTGATCAAACTGATCCGCTACATCCGCGAAGAGCTGCTGATCGTGCTGGGTACCTCGTCCTCGGAATCGGCCCTGCCACGCATGCTGATCAAGATGGAGCGCCTGGGTGCCAAGAAGTCGGTGGTCGGCCTGGTGATTCCTACCGGTTACTCCTTCAACCTGGACGGTACCTCGATCTACCTGACCATGGCGGCGGTGTTCATTGCCCAGGCAACTGACACCCACATGGACATCACTCACCAGATCACCCTGCTGCTGGTGCTGCTGCTGTCCTCCAAAGGTGCTGCTGGTGTGACTGGCAGTGGCTTCATCGTTCTGGCCGCCACCCTGTCGGCTGTGGGGCACCTGCCGGTGGCCGGTCTGGCGCTGATTCTGGGTATCGACCGCTTCATGTCCGAAGCCCGTGCCCTGACCAACCTGGTGGGCAACGCCGTGGCTACCCTGGTCGTTGCCAAGTGGGTCAAGGAACTGGACGAAGACAAACTGCAGGTCGAGCTGGCGTCTGGTGGTCGTGCGATCATCGACACCCGTGAAACCGACGATCTGGGTGTGGCTGAAGGCCCGGCACCGAGCATCAAGTAAGTCTTGCTGAATATAAGAAACCCGCTACGGCGGGTTTTTTATTGCCTGGAGGTTGAGCACAACGGTCAGTCCGGCTGACCGTTGTGGTAATTGTTGCGCTGCTCGCGGCTGCCTACTCTGAAGCAATCGATCAAGTGGAGAGGGCACATGCAAGGGCCGTTGGCGTCACTCAAGGTACTGGATTTCTCCACCCTGTTGCCGGGGCCGTTCGCCTCGCTGCTGCTGGCGGACATGGGGGCCGAGGTATTGCGCATCGAGTCGCCAACCCGCATGGACCTGCTGCGGGTGCTGCCACCCCACGACCACGGTGTATCCGCCAGTCACGCCTATCTCAACCGCAACAAGCGCAGCCTGGCCCTGGACCTCAAGCGGCCCGAGGCGCTGGAGGTGATCCAGCAACTGCTGCAGGACCACGACATCGTTCTCGAACAGTTTCGCCCAGGCGTGATGGAGCGCCTGGGGTTGGGGTACGAGGCCTTGAAGGCGATCAACCCGCGGCTGATCTACGTGTCCATTACCGGTTATGGCCAGACCGGACCCTACAAGGACCGCGCCGGGCACGATATCAACTACCTGGCCCTGGCCGGGCTCGCCAGCCAGACTGGACGCCGCGACCAGGGCCCGCTGCCTCTGGGCATCCAGGCAGCGGATATCGCCGGGGGCTCGCTGCACGGCGTGATCGGCCTGCTGGCGGCAGTGATCGCCCGGCAGCATAGCGGTCAGGGCCAGCACCTGGATATCAGCATGACCGATTGCGTGTTCAGCCTGAACGCCATGGCCGGAGCCGGTTACCTGGCCTGCGGGGTAGAGCCAGGGATGGAACAGCAGGTGCTCAATGGCGGCAGCTTCTACGACTACTACCGCAGCCGGGATGGTCGTTGGCTATCGGTGGGCAGCCTGGAGCCGGTGTTCATGCAGCAGCTGTGTCAGGCCCTGGGGCGGCCGGAACTGGCGGTCCAGGGCTTGTCTCCCATGCCCGAGCAGCAAAGGGCCCTCAAGCAGGCCTTGCAGATCGAGTTCGAGAAACATGACTTTGCCGAGCTGTGCCAGTTGTTCGCCGGGCTCGACGCTTGTGTCGAACCAGTGCTCAGCCTGGCTGAGGCGGTGGAGCACCCCCAATTGCAGGCTCGGCAACTGCTGAGCCAGGTCCCCCGGGAAGACGGTAGCCCCCAGACCCAGATGGCATGTCCGCTGAAATTCTCCGACGGTTTGCCCGAACCGCGGCATATCGGCGCCAGGCTGGGCGCCCATTCCGATCAGGTGCTGGCGGAGCTTGGCTACAGCGCTGAACGTATCGAGGAACTGCGACGCAGCCAGGTCATTGCCTAGGCGTCGGCTTGCCGGCGAAGCGCGTTGACGCCATCACTCGACCCGGGTTTCGCCGCTGTACACCAGGGTGTGCCGACAGCGTCGGCACAGGTAGCGACGTCCTTGGGCCACCAGCTTGTGGCGTTGTGCCGAAAACGGAAAATCGCTCTCGGCGCAGGGGCAGCGGTAGATGTAGCGGGTCACGCTGCGGCGTTTGACTTCATAAGTGTGGCAACGATTGGGCGGCAGTTCATACACCCCGCGCATGATCAGTTGCCACTCCTCGCCGTGGGGCTGAATGCGTTCGCCAAACAACTGATGAGCGATCAGGTGCGCGACTTCGTGGGCCACGGTCTGCTTGAGAAAGTCTTCGCTGTTTTCCCGGTACAGCTGGGGATTGAAGCGCAGCAGGTTTTCGTGCAAGTGGGCAACGCCGGCTTTCTGGCCTCGTAATTTGAGGCTGACCACCGGGCGTTTGAAAGGACGTTTGAAAAAGGATTCAGCGAGTAGGAAACAGTCTTCGACGCGGGTATTGAGTTGCTCGGGCATGCTTAACGGCTCTCCAGAGCGGCTGAGTATGCCGCAAAGAGCGGCTAATCCGAATCGCCCAGGCGCCGAATGGTCGCAGGAGCGCCCATTAAGAAGGCCGCCTTGCGGCGGCCTGTGTTGGCAGATGGAGGATTATTATTGGTGCGGCATCAGTTGGTGTACACGGGGCCGACGCCCAGGCCCCAGACAATCACGGTGAAGGCCATGATCGCTACCAGCACCACCAGTCCTACCGCCAGGACCGAGCTGGAAAACAGGAATCCTTCGTCCGATGGGATGTTCATGAAGGTCGGTAGCCCGACGTAGAGCAGGTACACCGTGTAGCAGATCGCCGCCGTGCCGACGATCATCCCCAGCCACATATGCGGATACAGCGCCGCCAGGCCGCCGACGAACAGCGGTGTCGCGGTGTAGGTGGCAAAGGCGACGCAGCGCGCCAGGCTCGGGTTGGCGTCATAGGTCCGGGCCATCCAGTGGATGAAAGCACCCATCACCGCCACGCCGCCAAGCATGGCCAGGTACGACATGATGGTCATCCACAGGGCGCTTTCCATGGTCAGCATCACCGGCGCGCGGTTGCCAATGACCCAGCCGACCTGGGTGGTGCCGATAAAGGCCGAGATCGCGGGGATCGCCGCCAGAATCAGCGTGTGGGTCAGGTACATGTGGCTGATGCTTTCTTCTGCATCGCCACGGATTTCTCGCCATTCCTGATCGGGGTGGGTGAAGAGTCCTACGACATGATGAATCATGGTCAGTCACTCCTTTCATTGTTGCCATCGCCCCCCAACGGAGCGCTTACAGCCAAGTGGCACAGTCAGTATAGGTCTATATATGCATGCGACCTTATGTCGCAGTATAGGGAGGAGTTTTCGTCAGATGTGCGCACCTTTAGAGCAAATCGCGCTGTAAAAGCCCAGGGTAATCGCTGTCCTGTCTGTCAGCGCGGCCCCGGGGGGCGCTACGTTTCGACGCTTTCAAGGGGGCGGGGTTTTTGCGTAAAATGTCCGGCTTTTCGTCACATACCTCGCGGATTCCAAGCGCCATGGGCACTCTTACGGTCAACCAGAACAAACTGCAGAAACGCCTTCGCCGACTGGCGGGCGAAGCGGTCGCCGACTTCAACATGATCGAAGAGGGCGACAAGGTCATGGTCTGCCTGTCCGGCGGCAAGGACAGCTACACCATGCTCGACGTGCTGTTGCACCTGCAGAAGGTGGCGCCGATCAAGTTCGAGCTCGTCGCGGTGAACATGGACCAGAAGCAACCCGGTTTTCCCGAGCATGTACTGCCGGCCTACCTCAAGGAATTAGGGATCGAGTACCACATCGTCGAGAAGGACACTTACTCGGTGGTCAAGGAGCTGATCCCGGAAGGCAAGACCACCTGCTCGCTGTGCTCGCGCCTGCGTCGTGGCACCCTGTACACCTTCGCCGACGAGATCGGCGCCACCAAGATGGCCCTCGGTCACCATCGTGACGACATCGTCGAGACCTTCTTCCTCAACATGTTCTACAACGGTTCGCTCAAGGCCATGCCGCCCAAGCTGCTGGCCGATGACGGGCGCAATGTGGTGATCCGCCCGCTGGCCTACTGCAGCGAGAAGGACATTCAGGCCTACTCCGATCTCAAGCAATTCCCGATCATTCCCTGCAACCTCTGCGGTTCCCAGGAGAACCTGCAGCGTCAGGTGGTCAAGGAGATGCTCCAGGACTGGGAGCGCAAGAGCCCGGGGCGTACTGAGAGCATTTTCCGCGGCCTGCAGAACGTGATCCCTTCGCAACTGGCGGATCGCAATCTGTTCGACTTCGCCAGCCTGCGCATCGACGACAGTGCCACGCCGCGTTTCGTCAACGTGGTCAATCTCTGATCCGCTCTCGCTGAGTCTATATCGCCATGCCGGTTGCTATCCGGCGTGGCGAGGGGGCTTCAGTCCCCGAGAGCCTGAGGAATGAAAGCAACACTGCCCTCGGCTTTTCTTTTCGCCAGCCGTTCACCGTTGGTCGGCAGGGTGCGCACCAGTTGATGATCCTTGCCCAGGTAGCCGAGCATCGACGGTTCATTCTCATGCTGTTGCACCAGGATCAGCGTGCGCTGGGGGTCCCAATGCTGGCCGCTGGTCCTGTCCAGCCAGGCCATGAAGTCTGCGCTGGTGCCGGAGCGTGGGAAGTCCTGGGTTTCGGCGACGTAGTAGAAGGGCGCTCCCTGATTCTGCAGGTACAGCGGCACTTTGTTATCCACCTCGACCATCACCATGCGCCATTGATGCCAGGGGGCAATCCGGCTTGCCTCGGCTCTGACCTGCGTGCCGAACTGGATGACACCGCCCGCGCCATTGCTCCAAGGGTAGGCCACCCCCAGCACCAGCAGCAGAATCACCGCTGCGCTGGCAAAGCCTATGGCCCAGCTGCGTTCGCCGGGCTTGCCGCTGGCGCGTCGTTGGAGCAGGTGGCGGTTCAGCCACCAGGCCCCTAACAGCTGGGCGAAGGGCACCAGAGGCAGGACGTAATAGCTGCGCCGACTGCCACTGGCAGTGAAGAACAGGAACAACAAACCCAGGGCCCAGACCAGCCAGCGCTCATTGGGTTGTAGCTGGCGCCAGTGACGCGCCGCTACCCAGAGGCCGAGTACCCAGCAGGGCGCCCAGGGCAAGGTGTAGGCCGGCAGGTAGATCAGGTAGGTATAGATCGGTCCGATATGGTCGAAAGGATCGAAGAAGCGTTGCACATTCTCCCGGAATACCAGGCTCAGCCCGCTTTCAGCGTAGGTCGGGGCGCCATACAGGTGCGAGAGCACGAACGGCACCATGTACAGCAGGGCAGCCGTCAGTAACGCCAGGCACAGGCGCGGATTGAGGTGACGCTTCCAGCGTCCTTGGCTCAGCAGGTGTGGCAGCAGGATCAGCCCCGGCAGGACGAAACCGATCAGTCCCTTGAGCAGCGAGGTCGCCGCCAACAGCAGGAAGAACAGGCAATAGCGACTCAAGCGAGTGTCTTCTGGCCCTCGCCAGTACCACCACACTGCTGCCAAGACCCCGCACACGGTGAGAATGTCCGCGGTGGCCACCCGGGCCCAAAATGCAAAGTAGAAGGTGGTGGCCAGCATCCAGCCGGCGATCAGCCCTGTGCCCTTGTGAAACAGCTGCTCGCCAAGCAGGTATACCAGCCAGATGCTCAGCCACCCGGCGAGCACCGAGGACAGCCGCAGCGACCAGTGCCCCAGGCCCCCGGTCAGCCAGGCGCTGGCGGTGATCAACCAGTAGGACGGCAGGGGTTTGTCGTAATAGGGAGCGCCCTTGAGGTAGGGGTCGAAGTAGTCGCCACTCTGCAGCATCTGCAAGGCAATGTTGGCCCAGCGGGTTTCCGCCCCCCACAGCTCACGGGAGCCCAGGCCGAGGAGCAGGATCAGGGCGCTGACGCCCAGAAGCAGGATCAGATCCTTGCGTTCGCTATTGCAGATTTTCATGGGTGGGTTTGCGCAGGCCGGGTGGTGGAAGGAAAGGGCCAGGAATGCCAGCGCCGATGGTGGTCGACGCTGACGCTCTCAGGCAGGCGTTTGGGCAGCTTGGTCAGGGTTGAGTAGCCGGCAGGATCAGGATCAGCATATTGCCTTGCTCGTAGCGCTTGCCGCCCGGCGGCAGCAGGGCGACTTCTTCGTTCTCCAGTACGTCCTTGACCCGCATCACCACACCCACCGATCCCTGTTTGCGTGCGTCGCTGATCCATTGGCCAACGTCGGCCATGCTGACCTTGCGCTGGGCCGATTCAGGGTAGGCCAGGCCGTATTTCAGTTCGCCCTCGGTGTTGTACAGCGCCACGTCCGGGCGTTGTAGGCGCCAGGCCAGTGCTGAGGCCGCTCCCAGGTCATTGCTCAACAGGCTGTGGGTCTGCTGGAGTTGCGCAAGGTGTTCCTTGATGAACTGGTCCGGCATCTTGTTGTGCACGATCAGGCCGGGCATTCCCGCAGGCAGCAGCGCTACCAGCAGCCAGATGCCCAGGGCCGGCGTTGCCCAGTAGTTGAGCGGCCTGGAGGCCGGCAGCAGGTTGGCGATGATCCAGCCCATGAGCATGATGAACACCAGGGACAGGCTGAGCATTTCGTCGTGGCCGTACACCGGCCGGGTGATCTGGATCACCACCAGCGCCACTAATGCAGCGACGCCGATCAGTAGGTTGAGCAGACTGTTGAGGCGAACAGTTCGAGTCTTGCCTGCGCTGATCCACTGGATCAGTGCATGGCCCATGAGCACGGCCAAGGGCAGCAGGCAGGGCATGATGTAGGTCGGCAGCTTGCCGCGGCTCAGGCTGAAGAACGCCAGCGGCAGTAGCAACCACAACAGCAGGTAACCGGTGGCTGCCTGGTGCTTGTCCTTCCAGGCCTGAATCAGGGTGCCTGGCAGCAAGGCCGCCCAGGGCAGGCTCGAAACCACCAGCAACGGCAGGTAGAACCACCAGGGGCGAGTGTGCTGCGCATTGTCGGCGGCAAAGCGGCGGATATGCTCATGCCAGAAGAAAAACCGCCAGAAATCGGGTTCATGGGCATGAATGCTCAAGACCCAGGGCAGGCTGATGGCAATCGCCACCAGCACGGCCACCAGGCCAAAGCGCAGCAACTCGCCGAAACGCCGTTGCCAGAGCATGTAGGGCAGGGCGATCAGTACCGGCAGCAGCCAGGCCAGGAACCCCTTGGTCATGAAACCCATGCCGCAGGCGGCGCCCAAGGTGCCCCAGGCCAGCAAGCGGCCGCCTGGTGTCTGGCTGTCCAGGGCGAACCAGAGCGCCACCAGGCTGAGGTTGACCCATAAGGTGAATTGGGGATCGAGATTGGAGTACCCGGCTTGCCCGGCGATCAGACCGAAGCTCATGTAAAGCAGGGCGGCGGCAAAACTCTTGCGCGGGTCGTTCCAGATCCGGCGAGTGATCAGGTAAGCCAGCAGTACGCTCAGGCCGGTGCTCAGGGCTGAGGCAACACGCACGCCGAACAGGTTGTCACCGAACAGTGCCTGGCCGATGGCGATCATCCAGTAGCCGGCAATGGGCTTTTCAAAATAGCGGATGCCCATGAAGTGCGGAGACACCCAATCCCCGCGAAGCAGCATCTCCTGGCTGATCTGTGCATAGCGGGTTTCATCCGGAATCCACAGGCCGTGGCTGGTCAGTGGCAGCAGGTAGAACAGGGCGAAGGCCAGCAGCAAAAAGGGTAGTGCCCAGCGCTGGATGCCGCTGGTTGTGCTCCCGCCCACGGTATAGCCGGTAGGCGTGGCGCTTGTTCCATAAGCCTGGGGCGGTAAAGTGCGCTGCATTTGTGTCCTCTGAGTCATGTGTTGAAAACGGTACTTCGCTGCATTCATCAGGTACGACTGATGAACTGTAAATTGTTATCGAGTGCTCGGGGTTCTCTAGTTTTAAAAATATACTTGGCTTCGCCTGTTTGATAGACCTTGTTGTAAGTGAGAGGGGCGCTCTATTGGTTTAGGGGCTTATAAGCTAAATTAGTTGGCGAGTGAGTGTGTCCGCTTTTTGAGTGAAGTCTGTTGGGAAGTTGTTAAAAATAGTTGAAAGTTACTCGAGAGGGCCCTTAAGAGTTTGTCGCCAGCTTTCAGCATTGATAATGCCCAGTACTTCCATGGTTCCGTTCACGTTCAGGGTGACAAATAGCGAACTGGCGTAATGACTGGCCAGTGCATGTTCAAAGCCCAGCTGGCTTTCCAGGTCACTGATGCAATCGCTGTGGGTAACCAGGATCAGGTTGCGCTTGAACAACTTGTGCGTCTTGATCTGGTCTTCGAAGTGTTTGCCGCAGTTGCTCAGCCAGTCCTGGGTCTGCACCGGCCGCTTGAACATGAACTCCGAGGTTTGCCGGGTCCGGGTTGCCGGGCTGCTGATGACGTCGGTGGAGGCCATGCCCAGAGTACGGAATGCCTGGCCCACGTCGCTTGCCATGCGGCTTCCAGGCAGGGTGATGCCATCGGCAGGCCCCAGGCAGGGATTGGCGGAGCGGTCGCAGCGCTCGGCATGTCGCACCAGGGCAATCACCTCGCCGTCTTGCCAGTGGCGATAGAAGCCGGCTTGCTGCATCTGGTTGTCGACACCCAGGTCCAGTGGTGTGGCTGGCCACAGGACAAAGCCGCAGACGAGGATTGCCAGGGCTGCCCCACAGACGCCAGCCAGGATGCGCACGCTGCGGGTTGTCTTGCCGCCAGTACCGGATTCAGCAGTATTGAGCACGTCGTTTACCTGATTAGGTTTTTGCCAGGAGTTCTGAAAAGAACGGCATGCGCTCACCGCCGCCCTCGCCGCAACTGGGGCCAATTTAGGTCGGGCCAGGTGGGCGGAGAGTGAAAGCAATGTGAAAAAAACGAATGAATGGCGACAGTTCTTTTAAACCTGACAGCCTGGGTTCAGGTTGTTGGCCTGATCAGTGCTTTGCGGTCAGGCCTTATTCATCTATTGGCCCGCAGAATGTGGCTGCAGTTAACTGTCTATCTATCGCTCTTATCGTTGAGGCAAGTGCGAAGTGAACTTTATCCGATAATAAACAGCGGAAGAAAAAACCTAGGTTTAGTTCAGCTTATTGTCAGCTTGAGCTGGAGGAGGAGTTTGAGAGCGGATGTTTCCCTGCCCGTTGTGCCGGGCAGAGAGCCATGTTGGTGACGGGGGATCAGTGATTGACGGTGTAGGCCAGCATCGCCGACAGCTGGCACAGTGGTCGACCACTTTCTTGCTGCCACTGGTTGAATACTTCCTGAACCAGGGCCTGGTCACGCTTGCTGCTGGGCACCTTGTCGATGATGTTCTGGGCATTGAGGGCCGCCACGACGTCCCACGTGGGGATGAACGTGTCCTTGCCCACCATGCGCAGGAAACGTGGGGCGGAAAGCCCCCCCATCTGGTTGCCGTGCTTGGCCAGGTATTGCCAGAGCCCAGTGATGTCCTGGACCGGCCAGTCGGCAATGAAGGCGCCGAAACTGCCGTGCTGCTTTTCGACATCCAGGATCATCTGGGCATTGCGCGGCACACTCTTGAGCTTGCCCAGATGGCGAATGATCCGTGTGTCCTGCATCAGTCGCTCCAGATGCTCGGCGCCCATGAGCACCACTTTGTCTGGATCGAAGCCAAAGAACACTTGTTCGAACGCCGGCCATTTGGCGTCCACCAGGCTGTGTTTCAACCCGGCGCGAAAAACCCGCAACGCCAGGGTCGACAAGTAGCGATCAGCGCTCAATGAACGCAGGTAGTCGTTGTTCGCTGGCGTCGGCAACTGGGCTTCCAGGGCTGCGGCGCAACCGAAGCGATTAAGACAGTATTCGTTCAACCATTTGTAATCGTGCATGCCTGCTCCGGGTTGGTTCGGGAGTATGGGTCAAGAAGTCTGCTGACCAAGGTGGGGGCGCCGAAACGGCGATGCAAGGTCCCCGGGCGATGTCATGCCCGGGGAAACCAGAGGGGAGCGGGGCGTCAGGCCGGGTTGGCACCTTCGCCAGCGAGCCGGCGATTGAGCTGGAAGCGCCAGCGTACGTAGAGCAGTGCCGAGGTGAATACCGCCAGGCTGGCGAACATTTCCAGCAGGCCGAACAGCTGGCGATTCGGGTCGTAGGCCGCCAGAGCCCCCTTGATGAAGTACAGGTTGACCACAAAGCACATCCACGCGTGTCCGCGAGCACTGCCGCTGAGCATGCCCGGTGCCATCAACAGCAGGGGCACCAGTTCGATCAGCAGGATCACCCAGGGCCGGGCACCGTGGAGGTCGGCTAGTAGCAGGTAGTAAACGCATAGCAGGCCTATCAGGCCGAAAAAACAGATCAGGCTGAGGATTCGGGCTATCCGGACCCGAGGTTCCAGCCATTCCACCGGGGGCAGGATCTTCGGCTTTTTAGCCACGGCCGTTCTCCAATTGCTGAGCGGTTTTCGCCAGGCGCAGGCCCAAGGCCCGGCACAGGGCGATTTCATGTTCGTCCAGCGGGCTCTTGCCGTCCGCCCTGGCATGATGGCTTGCGCCATAAGGCGTACCACCGCCGCGGGTTTCCAGCAACGCCGACTCACTGTAGGGCAGGCCGGTGATCAGCATGCCGTGATGCAACAGCGGCAGCATCATCGACAGCAGGGTGGCTTCCTGGCCGCCATGCAGGCTGGCGGTGGAGGTGAAGACACCGGCGGGCTTGCCCACCAGGGCGCCGGTCAGCCAGAGGTTGCTGGTGCCGTCGAGAAAGTACTTCAGCGGGGCTGCCATGTTGCCGAAGCGAGTCGGGCTGCCCAGGGCCAGGCCCGAGCAGTGCTTCAGGTCGTCGAGACTGGCGTACAGCGCGCCGCTTTCGGGAATGCTCGGTGCCACGGCTTCGCACTCGGTGGAAACTCCCGGCACGGTGCGCAGGCGCGCTTCCAGGCCGGCCTGTTCGACGCCCCGGGCGATCTGCCGGGCCATCTCGTTGGTCGAACCGTTGCGGCTGTAGTAGAGGATCAGGATGTACGGCGCGCTCAAGGCAGGATCTCCAGCACATTTTCCGGTGGGCGCCCGATGATGGCCTTGTCGGCGGTTTCGAGAATCGGCCGCTCCATGAGTTTCGGGTGTTGGGCGATAGCAGCGATCAGTTGTTCTTCGCTGAGGCGGGTGTCCGCCAGGTTGAGCTCTTTGTACTCATCCTCGCCGGTGCGCAACAGTTGGCGCGCACTGAGGCCGAGCTTGCCCAGCAGGCGGTGCAACTGGGTGGCGTCCAGTGGGGTTTCCAGGTAGCGGACCACGGTCGGCGCCAGGCCGCGTTGTTCCAGGAGTTCCAGCGCACCGCGGGATTTCGAGCAGCGCGGGTTGTGATAAAGCGTCAGATCGGTCATGTGCGGGTCGCATCTTGCGTAAGGTGGCGGCTATTCTACCCGCGCGACGGACTCTCCTGAACCTTGGGAGTCGATAGGTCGCAGCGATTATCGGTCATCGATCATTTTTCAAGGCACCCTTCAACACAGGAAGCACGGCATGGCAAGGCAATTGGCAGCAGCATTGGCGATATTCACCACCCTATTGCTGGGCGGCTGCGGGAATGACTACGGGGTCGACCAATACGGCCAGAAAGTCGCCGCCGAGCGCCTCGACAAGCAATGGCTGGTGCTCAACTACTGGGCGGAGTGGTGCGGGCCTTGCCGCACAGAAGTGCCGGAATTGAATGCCCTGAACGAGCAGCTCAAAGGGCAGTCGGCCACCGTGCTGGGGGTCAATTTTGACAATGTGCAGGGCGAGGAGCTCAAGAACGCCAGTGAGAAGCTGGGGATCAAGTTCACGGTGCTGGCGCAGAATCCCGAGCAACTCTTCGATTTGCCACGCAGCGAGGCGCTGCCGGTGACCTACATCATTGACGACAAGGGCAAGGTGCGTGAGCAACTGCTGGGCGAGCAGACCGCCGCGGGTGTGCTGGCAAAATTGCAGGCCCTGCGCGGTCATTGATGGGGGACTGCCTGCAGTCGCTGATAGCGTCGGCGGCCGCAGGCGTTGGGGTCAACCTGCCCCGGTTCGGATCAGCCTTCTTCCAGCCACCAGCGCAGCGGCTTGCCTTCGGCAGGCCAGAAGCGCACTTGCTCGATCGGCGAAACATCCCAGCGCTCCACGCTTTCCAAGGCCTGGAGGAAGCGCCGTTCCTGCTCCATCAAGGCTGGAGCACAGAGTTTGCGGGTGCTGCCTACCTTGCCGAAACGGAGCTTTTCGCCGTCCAGAGTGTAAGGCGCGAACCAGTGGTTGCATCCGCCATTGCCATAGGCGCGACCGTCTTCACCCAAGGTGATGGTCAGGTGGCTGTAATCGATCAGTGGCCGTTCGCCGATCCACTCCAGAACGTAACTGCGATCCTGCTGCAGCTTCAGCGGCTCGGCGGCGCAGCCCATCAGGCCGGCCCCCAGTGCCGCAGTCAGCGCCAGGCGTTTCATTGGCCGGCCTGCTGGCATTTCGGGCAGAGGTGGCGTTCACCCTCACTGGCCCAGCCCAGCTCGGCAATGCGTGCGCTGGCGGCAGGTTTCTGGGCCTTGGTGCCGAGCTTGGCGTCCACTGCGAACTCGAAGTTCAGCTCTGCTGTGCAGCTGTCGCAGTTGACTTGCCATTGATGAATCGCCAGTTCGCCGAATACCGGGCCACGGGCCACGGCGACCCATTGGCCGACCGGATTGATCAGGTGGCGGACGGTGTCCACTGTCAGGCGCATGGACAGGTCCTTGCTGCCCTTGAGTGTGACCAGCAGCACGTCGTCGGTACGGATCGAACCACCGTTGCCGGTGACTTGATAACGACCCGGTACCAGGGCGCGGCATTCGATCAGGGTGTGTTGCGGGTTCATCAGGTTGTAGCGGAAATCGTGTTCGACCATGGGTCCTCCAAATCTGCCGCGTATGCTAGCACGGGCCCCTGCGCCGCAGGTTGCGGGCAGGCGACCTTCGATCAGGCCGTGACCGGGATTTCAGCCTCGGACCTGATTTTGCGGCTGGCCCGCAGCCCAGCTGGCGATGTTGTGCAACGTGGTGTCGGCGATGGCCGCCAGGGCCTCATGGGTCAGGAAGGCCTGGTGCGCGGTGACTATCACATTGGGGAAGGTCAGCAGCCGGGCCAGCACGTCATCCTGCAGGGGCAGGTCGGAACGGTCCTCGAAGAACAGCTGGGCTTCCTCTTCATAGACGTCCAGCCCCAGGTAACCCAGTTGGCCGCTCTTGAGCGCGTCGATCAGCGCCGGTGTATCCACCAGGCCGCCACGCCCGGTATTGATCAGCATGGCCCCGGGCTGCATGTGCGCCAGGCTGTCCTGATTGATCAGGTAGCGACTGTCGTTGGTGAGTGGGCAGTGCAGGCTGATGATCTGCGCCTGGGCCAGTAGCTCCGGCAGGCTCAGGTAGCGGGCCCCCAGGGCCTCGACGGCAGGGTTGGGGAAGGGGTCGTAAGCCAGCAATTGGCAGCCGAAGCCGGCCATGATGCGAGCGAAGGTGGCGCCGATCTGCCCGGTGCCGACAATGCCCACGGTCTTGCCCACCAGATCGAAGCCGGTCAGGCCGTGAAGGGTGAAGTCGCCTTCACGGGTGCGATTGTAGGCTCGATGCAGGCGTCGGTTCAGCGCCAGGATCAGGGCCACCGCATGTTCCGCCACGGCATGGGGCGAGTAGGCCGGGACCCGGACCACATCCAGGCCCAGGCGCTTGGCGGCGGGCAGGTCGACATGGTTGTAGCCGGCTGAACGCAGGGCGATCAGCCGGGTACCGCCGGCGGCCAGTTGCTCCAGCACCGGAGCGCTCAGGTCGTCGTTGATAAAGGCACAGACCACTTCATGGCGCTCGGCCAGGGCCGCGGTGTCCAGGCTCAGGCGGGCGGCCTGGAATTGCAGTTCGATACCCGTGGGCAGGCTGGCGCCGAGAAAACTTTCACGGTCGTAGGTCTGGCTGCTGAAAAGAATCGTACGCATGCTTGCATCCTTGGTCGGGACGCCCAGCATGCAGGCCGGGCGCCGGGCAGGTCTTGTCCTGGATCAGGCGTTGATCCGCGCTTCGGCGGCGAGACGGCTGATGGCGTGGTCCAGCTCATCCAGAGCGGCAAAGGCTTTGACGTCTTCCTGCTTGAGCAGGGTTTCGCTGCGCTGGCAGGCGGCGCGCAACTGCGGCACTCCGCAATATCGGGTGGCTCCGTGCAGGCGGTGGACCCGTTCGATCAGGGCGCTGTGGTCGTTGGCTGCACGAGCGGCGTTGATCGCCTCGCGATCGGCCTCCAGTGAGGCCAGCAACATGGCCAGCATGTCCGCCGCCAGATCAGCCTTGCCGGCCGCCAGGCGCAGGCCTTCGTCCTGATCCAGCACTTGCAGCTCCAGGTTCAGTTCCGAGCGTTCATTGGCTCGCTCCGGGCCTTGATTGCGCAAGGCCAGCCCAGTCCATTTCAGTACCACCTGGGCCAGCTGCCGTTCACTGATGGGCTTGGTCAGGTAATCGTCCATGCCGCTTTGCAGCAGGGCGCGTTTTTCGTTGGCCATGGCATGGGCGGTCAGGGCCACGATGGGCAGTGGCGTGCCATGGCGCTCGCTTTCCCATTGGCGGATCGCCTCGGTACTTTGTCGGCCGTCCATGCCCGGCATTTGCACGTCCATCATCACCAGGTCGAAAGGTTCGTTCTGGATCGCGTTCAGGGCTGCGTAACCGTTGTCCACCGCCAGCACCTTGGCGCCCATGTCCTCCAGCAAGGTCTGGATCAGCAGCAGGTTGGCCGGGTTGTCGTCGACACACAGGACCCGTGGCGCACGGCTGGAGAGGCTTTCCTCCGGCTCGCTGCGGGCCCGGCGCGGGGTGACCAGGTCAGACAGGGCGCGGCGCAGTTTGCGGGTGCAGGCCGGCTTGGCCTGCAACTGGCTGTGGGGGTTGGGGACCGACAGGTGGAACAGCGTCTGTTCGGTGGTCGGGCACAGCACCAGGACTTTGCAGCCCAGGTGTTCCAGGTCCCAGATGTGCTGGCTCAGGCGTTCGGGAGACATGTCGTTGGTGGTGATGCCGAGCACGGCCAGGTCAATGGCCTGGTCGCTTTGGTGTACGCCGGTAATGCCATTGGTCAGGGCGTCCAGGGTGTTGAACGGGGTCACTTCCAGGCCGCAGTCTTCCAGTTGATGCTGCAGGGCCTGACGGGCCAGTTCGTGATTCTCCAGCACCGCTACGCGGCGCCCCAGCAATGGTGGACCCGGCAGGTCCTCGGCGTCATCGCGGGTTTTCGGCAGGTTCAGGCTGATCCAGAATTCCGAGCCTTCGCCCGGGGTGCTGTCGACTCCGATTTCGCCACCCATCTGTTCGATCAGGCGTTTGGAGATCACCAGCCCCAGCCCGGTGCCGCCGGGTTGCCGCGACAGCGAGTTGTCGGCCTGGCTGAAGGCCTGGAACAGAGCGCGAACATCCTGGTTGGACAGGCCGATGCCGGTGTCTTGAATGCTGATGCGCAGTTGCACGCTGTCTTCGTGTTCTTCTTCCAGCATCGCCCGGGCGACGATGGTGCCTTCGCGGGTGAACTTGATGGCGTTGCTCACCAGATTGGTGAGGATCTGCTTGAGCCGCAGTGGATCGCCCACCAGGGACAAAGGCGTATCCCGATAGACCAGGCTCACCAGTTCCAGCTGCTTGGCGTGGGCTGCCGGCGCGAGGATGGTCAAGGTGTCCTGCAGCAAGTCCCGCAGGTTGAACGGAATGCTGTCGAGCACCAGCTTGCCGGCTTCGATTTTCGAGAAGTCGAGGATCTCGTTGATGATCCCCAACAGGCTGTCGGCGGATTTTTCGATGGTGCCCAGGTAGTCCAGCTGGCGCGGTGTCAGCTCGCTTTTCTGCAGCAGGTGGGTGAAACCGAGAATGCCATTGAGGGGCGTGCGGATCTCATGGCTCATGTTGGCCAGGAACTCCGACTTGATGCGGCTGGCTTCCAGGGCTTCCTTGCGCGCCAGGTCCAGCTCGATGTTCTGGATCTCGATGGTTTCCAGGTTCTGGCGCACGTCTTCGGTGGCCTGATCGATGCTGTGCTGCAGTTCTTCCTGGGCATTCTGCAGGGTGCTGGCCATGCGATTGATGCCCGAGGCCAGCTCATCCAGCTCCTGGCTGCCCAAGGGCGGCAAGCGGGTTTCCAGGTTGCCGTCCTTGAGTTGCGCCACGGCCTGCTTGATCTGGGTCAGCGGGTTGTTGATGGTCCGCCCCATGCGCACTGCCAGCAGGGCAGCACCGGCCAGGCCGGCGGCAATCAACAGCAGACTGGCGAACAGGCTGCGGTAACCGCGCAACAGCATGCCGCTGTGGGACAGCTCCAGTTCCACCCAGCCCAGCAAACGGTCTGATTCATCGGGGATCAGGTCACCGGCCAGATTGCGGTGGCGGCCGAAGACCGGCAGTTGGTAGCGGGTCGCGTCATTCCCACTGCGTTGCATGATGTGGGTGCTGTTATCGCTGGGCGGTGGATTGAGCATGCTGGGGCCGGCGTGGGCCATGAGCGTGCGATCGGGGGCAAGGAATGACACCGCGCGTACGTCCTGCTGTTCCAGGGCTTGGGTGGCGATGCGTTCGAGCATCGGCGAGTTGCGGTTGCCCATCGCCGGCGCCACCAGGGAGGCCAGTTGTTCGGCGATCATTTCGCCGCGCTGCAGCAGTTGGGTCTGCAGGTCGGAGAGCTGCATCCAGGTGAAGTAGCCGCCCAGTACCAAAGCCATCAGGCTGGTGGGCAGTAAGGTCAGCAACAGTACGCGGCCTTTGATTCCCAGTTTCTTGAGCACGCAACTCTCCTGCTTCCACGCTGTTTTGAAAGGTCGACGGGCACGTCCGTGATGCGCCACCTGCGCAGTGTAACGATTTGCCAGGGGCTGATCTTGGCAAATTGCAGACCGTTAGCCGACAGCCGGAGGGCGGATAGGGGGCTACGACCAAGGCGCTGGTTGCCGCAAACCGGGCAATCTTGAATAATCGCCCAACTGAGAATGACTTGCAGAAGCTAATGACTCCCGTAGCTGTTGAGCCTCCCCGTATCCTGGCAATTGAAGACGACCCGGTGCTCGGTGCCTATGTGCATGAGCAGCTGGGGCGCTGCGGCTTTGCCGTGACCTGGTGCCAGAACGGCCAGGAAGGTCTGGGGATCGCGCGTCGGCAAGCCTTCGATGTGGTGTTGATGGACATCCTGTTACCGGGCATGGACGGCCTGGAGGTGCTGACCCACTTTCGCCGGAGTCACTCCACGCCGGTGCTGCTGATGTCGGCCCTGGGAGCAGAGGCCGATCGCATCAGTGGATTCCGCCTGGGCGCAGACGACTACTTGCCCAAGCCCTTCAGCATGGCCGAGCTGCGGGTACGCATCGAAGCCATCCTGCGGCGAGTGGCCCTGGACCGGCGGCCGACACCACCGAAACTCAGCAGCAGCGTGCAGAGCCTGCGTTTTGATGACGAGCTGTGTGACGTGTTCTTTGCCGAGCGCCCGGCGGGCCTTACCCGTAGCGAATACCGCCTGCTGGAAACCCTGCACCGCAACGTCGATGAGGTGCTGAGCAAGGCCTTCCTTTATCAGCATGTCCTGCAACGCGGGTATGCGGCCCACGATCGCAGTCTGGACATGCATGTCAGTCAGATACGTCGCAAGCTCAAGGCGCTGGGCTACAGCGAACGTGAAGTGCGTACGGTGTGGGGCAAGGGCTATGTGCTGAGTGCCTTCGATGAGCTGGTCTGATCTGCCGGGCCGGCACTCCCTGTTCTGGAAGCTGGCCTGCCTGCTGGTGGCGTTCTGTCTGTTGATGATCTGGTTGAGCTGGTCCTGGGGGCGCTATGTTGAGCAGAAGAACCTGTACCTCGCCGATGAAGCCCGGGCTACCTTGCGCAGTTACGCGCAGGAAGCGGAACAGGCCTGGAAGACCGGCCAGCATGCCGGCGTGGATGTCTGGATCCAGGCAATGGCAGGCCGTGAGAGCACCTGGGTCGGCGTCATCGGCAGTGATCTGCAAGCGCTGAGCAGCTACCCGCTGACAGCGGCCGAGGCTCAGCGCCTGACGTTCCTGCGGGGGGCGGATTGGCCGGTGAGCCGGCACAGTCGCGGGTTGCCCTGGCTGAAAATTCCGTTCCCCGATGATCCGTCTCTCGGCAGTCTGGTCATCGAGCTGCCGCAGCGTTTCATGCCCGGGCGATACCGTGTGTTCTGGCGCGTGATCACCAACGGCGTGATCCCCGGACTGTTCACGCTGCTGCTGTGCGTGGGCTTGTACCGCTTGTTGGTGGTGCCGCTCAATCAGTTGCGGGAGCAGGCCAATGCCTGGCGTGCGGAGCAGTTGAATGTGCGGCTGTGCACCGAGACCACTCAGCGCAAGGACGAGTTGGGGGAGTTGGGGCGAGCGTTCGATCAGATGTCCGAGCGGCTGCAAAGCACCGTGGCTGTGCAGCAGCAGTTGCTGCGGGACCTGTCCCACGAGTTGCGCACTCCCTTGAGTCGTCTGCGGGTGGCTTGCGACAGCGAGCAGAGCCTGGGGGCATTGCGTGAGCGCTTGTCCCGGGAAGTCGACGCCATGCAGCGCCTGGTGGAGGACAGCCTGCAACTGGCCTGGCTGGACACCGAGCGGGCGCCGCTGCCGGAGGAGCAGATTCAGGTCCAGGCCTTGTGGGAAATGCTCAGCGAGAACGCCTGCTTCGAGAGCGGCTGGTCGCCAGCGCAGTTGCGCTGTGATCTGCCGGCGGATTGCTGGGTGCGCGGGCATCTCAATACCCTGGCCCAGGCTCTGGAAAACATCCTGCGCAATGCCATCCGGCATTCGCCACCCGGGGCTCTGGTCATCCTCGATGGTCGACGTGACGCTGAATATTGGCATCTGTGGCTGGACGACCAAGGGCCGGGGGTAGCGGAAGAGGCGTTGGAGCGCATGTTCGATCCGTTTATCCGTCTGGACGGTTCACGGCCGGGAGATGGAGGTTTCGGCCTCGGCCTGAGCATTGCGCGCAATGCGGTGGAGCGCCAGGGAGGTCGTTTGTGGGCGCAGAACACGGCCCATGGCTTGCGTGTTCACATGCGCTTGCCGGAGGCTTGAGACGACCCTGTGCCGCCTTATATCAATAAGCCATAAGCCCCGCACTTTGCGTGATATGGCGCTTGGGCGTTTGCCGGTATGATAGGCGCCCCCGCAGTCTGGATTGCGAATACGCCATGACCTTGCAGTACCCAACCATCGCCGATTGCGTCGGCAACACCCCGCTGGTTCGTTTGCAGCGCCTGCCTGGCGCCACCAGCAATACCCTGCTGCTCAAGCTCGAGGGCAATAACCCGGCGGGTTCGGTCAAGGACCGCCCGGCACTGTCGATGATCACCCGCGCCGAGTTGCGTGGGCAGATCCAGGCCGGGGATACCCTGATCGAAGCGACGTCGGGCAACACCGGGATCGCCCTGGCCATGGCTGCCGCGATCAAGGGTTACAAGATGATCCTGATCATGCCCGACAACTCCAGCGCCGAGCGCAAGGCGGCAATGACCGCCTATGGTGCCGAGCTGATCCTGGTGAGCCAGGAAGAGGGCATGGAAGGCGCCCGTGACCTGGCCGAGCGGATGCAGGCCGAAGGCCGTGGCAAGGTGCTCGATCAGTTCGCCAACGGCGACAACCCGGAGGCCCACTACACTGGCACCGGTCCCGAAATCTGGCGCCAGACCCAGGGCAGCATCACCCACTTCATCAGCTCGATGGGCACCACCGGCACCATCATGGGCACTTCGCGCTATCTCAAAGAACAGAATCCCCAGGTGCAGATCGTGGGTCTGCAGCCGATGGAAGGCTCGGCGATTCCCGGCATTCGCCGCTGGCCCGAGGAGTACCTGCCGAAGATCTATCAGGCCAGCCGGGTCGATCGCATCGTCGATATGGCCCAGAGCGAAGCTGAAGACGTGACCCGGCGCCTGGCTCGGGAAGAGGGCATCTTCTGCGGCGTGTCTTCCGGTGGTGCGGTGGCGGCGATGCTGCGCCTGTCCCGGGAAGTGGAAAACGCGGTCATGGTCGCGATCATCTGTGACCGTGGCGATCGTTACCTGTCGACCGGCATTTTCGATGCGCCCAACTGATGGCTAAGCACGAGAGAGGCCTGCGCTTCCAGCCTGCGGGCGGTAGCCGGGCCCCACAGATTCCGGTGGGCAAGAAGCAGCGGTTGGCTATCCAGCGTCTGGCCAATGATGGCCGTGGCATTGCCTTTGTCGAAGGGCGTACCTGGTTCGTCAGCGGTGCCCTGGCCGGTGAAGAAGTCGAAGCTCGGGTGTTGGGCAGCCATGGCAAAGTGGTGGAGGCCCGTGCCGAGCGCATCTTCAACGCCAGTGATCTGCGTCGCCCGGCGGCCTGCGCCCACGCCGGGCGTTGCGGCGGTTGCAGTGTCCAGCACCTGCCCCATGCCGAACAGCTTGCCCTGAAACAGCGCATGCTCGCCGAGCAGTTGTCCAAGGTCGCGGGTGTCGAGCCCGAGGCCTGGGCCGCTCCCTTGAGCGGTCCCGAGTTCGGCTATCGGCGTCGCGCCCGGGTGGCGGTGCGCTGGGACGCCAAGGGCAAGCAACTTGAGGTGGGTTTCCGTGCTGCCGGTAGCCAGGACATTGTCGCCATCGACGATTGCCCGGTGCTGGTACAGGCTTTGCAACCTGTCATGAACCGTTTGCCCGCTATGCTGCGACGCTTGAGCAAGCCTCAGGCACTGGGGCATGTGGAGTTGTTCAGTGGTTCGGCGCTAGCGGTGCTGTTGCGCCATATGGCGCCGTTGTCCGAGAGCGACCTGACGATCCTCAAGGACTTCTGCGATTTCCATCAGGCGCAATTGTGGCTGCACGGTGAAGGTGAGCCGCAACCCTTTGATCCATCGCAGTCACTGGGTTATCGCCTGGAGACCTGGGATCTGCACCTGGCGTATCGGCCGGGTGACTTCGTCCAGGTCAATGCGGGGGTCAATGAAGCGATGGTGGCCCAGGCTCTGGAGTGGCTCGCGCCGCAAGCTCAGGAGCGGGTGCTGGATTTGTTCTGCGGCCTGGGCAACTTCGCCTTGCCGCTGGCTCGGCAGGTGCGGGAAGTGGTGGCAGTGGAAGGCGTGGCGACCATGGTGGCGCGGGCCGCTGAAAATGCTGCCAGCAACAATTTGCATAACACGCGCTTTTTTCAAGCCGATTTATCCCAACCTCTGAGTGCTGCCGAGTGGGCTGATGAAGGCTTTTCTGCGGTACTCTTGGACCCACCCCGCGACGGTGCTTTCGAGGTGGTCCGCCACTTGGCGAGCCTGGGTGCCAAGCGGTTGGTGTACGTGTCATGCAATCCGGCAACTTTGGCTCGTGACACGGTCGAACTGATCAAGCAGGGCTATAGGTTAAAACGTGCCGGGATCCTCGATATGTTTCCTCAGACGGCGCATGTCGAGGCCATGGCGTTATTCGAAGCGAGCTAGGATGGCTTGTCTAATCCGACTGATCTTTCTGGTGTGGTTCGCTGGCCCTGCGAGCTGTGCCCGAGCGTTGAAGATCAGCGATTTGACGCATTGAATGTGCGTCGTAGGGAAGGTAAAGCAAGATGGTACAGGTGAGAGCGCACCAGCCGATCAACACCGACGGCAGTATCAATCTCGAGGCATGGCTTGATCATACGGTCAGCGTCGACATGGTACTGGACCGTGAAGCCTTGAAAGAGGCCTGCGAGTTCGCTCGTGAGGCCGAGCTACAACACATTGCCGCCAAAGGCCTGAGCTCCGAGGGCGTGTCGAGTTTCAGCACGGGCCTGGAGATCGCCGAGATTCTTGCTGATCTCAAACTGGACCAGGATTCCCTGGTCGCCGCGGTACTGTACCGCGGCGTCCGCGAGGGCCAGATCCAGTTGCCGGCGGTCAGCCAGCGTTTTGGTCCGGTGGTGGCCAAGCTGATCGATGGTGTGCTGCGCATGGCAGCCATCACCGCCAGTCTCAGTCCTCGCCAGTCCCTGGTACTCGGCACTCAGGCGCAGGTTGAAAACCTGCGCAAGATGCTGGTGGCCATGGTCGATGACGTGCGGGTGGCGCTGATCAAGCTGGCGGAGCGAACCTGTGCCATTCGTGCGGTGAAAAGCGCCGACGAAGAGAAGCGCAATCGAGTGGCCCGGGAAGTCTTTGACATCTACGCGCCCCTGGCTCATCGCCTGGGCATCGGCCATATCAAGTGGGAGCTGGAGGACCTGTCCTTCCGGTACCTGGAGCCCGAGCAATACAAGCAGATCGCCAAGCTCCTGCATGAGCGGCGCCTGGATCGCGAACGCTTCATCAGCGACGTGATGAACCAGCTGCAGAACGAACTGAAGGCCACTGGGGTCAACGCCGACATCAGTGGGCGGGCCAAACACATCTACTCCATCTGGCGCAAAATGCAGCGCAAGGGTCTGGAGTTCAGCCAGATCTACGATGTGCGCGCCGTGCGGGTGCTGGTGCCGGAAATGCGCGACTGCTACACCGCACTGGGCATCGTGCATACCTTGTGGCGGCATATTCCCAAGGAATTCGACGACTACATCGCCAACCCCAAGGAAAACGGCTATCGCTCGCTGCACACCGCGGTGATCGGCCCCGAGGGCAAGGTGCTGGAAGTGCAGATCCGCACCCACGCGATGCACGAGGAAGCGGAGCTGGGGGTGTGTGCCCACTGGAAGTACAAGGGCACCGACGTCAAGTCTGGCTCCAACCATTACGAAGAGAAAATCTCCTGGCTGCGTCAGGTGCTGGAATGGCACGAGGAGCTGGGGGACATCGGCGGCCTGGCCGAACAGCTGCGGGTGGATATCGAGCCGGATCGGGTGTACATCTTCACCCCCGACGGCCACGCCATCGACCTGCCCAAGGGCGCCACGCCGCTGGACTTCGCTTATCGGGTGCACACCGAGATCGGCCACAACTGCCGTGGCGCGAAGATCAACGGGCGCATCGTGCCCCTCAACTACAGCCTGCAGACCGGCGAGCAGGTGGAGATCATCACCAGCAAGCACGGCACCCCGAGTCGCGATTGGCTGAACCCGAACCTGGGTTACGTCACCACGTCCCGGGCGCGGGCGAAGATCGTCCACTGGTTCAAGCTGCAGGCTCGCGATCAGAACGTCGCCGCCGGCAAGACCCTGCTGGAACGCGAGCTGAATCGTCTCGACCTGCCTCAGGTGGACTTCGACAAGTTGGCCGACAAGGCCAACATGAAGACTGCCGAGGACATGTTCGCGGCTCTGGGTGCGGGCGATTTGCGCCTGGCGCAACTGGTCAACCTGGCCCAGCAACTGGTGGAGCCCGAGCGCGGCAACGAGCAGTTGGAGCTGATCCCGCGCAAGGCCGCCGGCTACAAGCCGGGCAAGCGTGGCGACATCCAGATCCAGGGGGTGGGCAACCTGATGACCCAGATGGCGGGTTGCTGCCAGCCGCTGCCGGGGGATGCGATCGTCGGTTACATCACCCAGGGCCGTGGCGTGAGCATTCACCGCCAGGACTGTGCCTCGGTGCTGCAACTGGCCGGGCGCGAGCCGGAGCGGATCATCCAGGTCAGCTGGGGGCCGGTGCCGGTGCTCACCTATCCGGTGGACATCATCATTCGCGCCTACGACCGTTCCGGCCTGCTGCGTGACGTGTCCCAGGTGCTGCTCAATGAGCGCATCAACGTATTGGCGGTCAACACTCGTTCGAACAAGGAGGACAACACTGCGTTGATGTCCTTGACCATCGAAATTCCGGGCCTGGATGCATTGGGACGTTTGCTGGGGCGCATCTCCCAGCTGCCGAACATCATCGAGACCCGGCGCAATCGAACCCCGTGATGCCCGCATGAAATGGATGAACTGATGTACAGCCTTGAAGACCTGCGCCACCTGATGGCGCGCCTGCGGGACCCGCAATACGGTTGCCCGTGGGACATCAAGCAGAACTACGCCAGTATCGTTCCCCATACCTTGGAGGAGGCCTATGAGGTCGCCGACGCCATCGAGCGCGGCGACTTCGACCACTTGCAGGGTGAGCTGGGCGATCTGCTGTTCCAGGTGGTGTATTACAGCCAGCTGGCCCGGGAGGAGGGGCGCTTCGAATTCGATGGGGTGGTGGACAGCATCACCCGCAAGCTGATTCGCCGGCATCCCCATGTATTCCCTACTGGCGACTTGTACGCGCCGCTGGATATCCCGCGGCTCAACGAGGAGCAGGTCAAGGAGCGCTGGGAGCAGATCAAGGCCGAGGAACGGGCAGAGAAGTCCGACGCTCCGCAGCAGCTGTCCCTGCTCGATGATGTGCCGGTGGCCCTGCCGGCCCTGTCCCGCGCGGCCAAGTTGCAAAAGCGCGCGGCGCAGGTCGGCTTCGACTGGCCGGACGCCCTGCCGGTGGTGGACAAGGTTCGTGAGGAACTGGACGAGGTGCTGGAGGCCATGGCCGACAACGACCCGGCAGCCATCACTGATGAAATCGGTGACTTGCTGTTTGTCGTGGTCAACCTGGCCAGGCACCTGAAGGTCGACCCGGAAACCGCCTTGCGCGGTGCCAATGCCAAGTTCGATCGGCGCTTCCGATTTATCGAGCAGGCATTGCGCGACACCGGCCGTCCCGTGGAAGATTGCACCCTCGAAGACTTGGACGCCCTGTGGGGTGAAGCCAAGCGTCAGGAAAAGAATTTGCCCAGCTGTGGCTGAGGCCGTTGCCTAAGTGAGTAAGCACCATGAGCCTTTCCCTTCGCGACCAGTTGCTCAAAGCAGGGCTGGTCAACCAAAAGCAGGCCAAGCAGGTCAGCAAAGACAAGCAGAAGCAGCAGCGCCTGGCCCATAAAGGCCAGATCGAACTCGATGACTCCCAGCAGCGCGCAGCCCAGGAAGCCATGGCCGAGAAGGTCAAGCGTGACCAGGAGCTCAATCGTCAGCAGCAGGAGAAGGCCGAGCAGAAGGCCCGTGCAGCGCAGATCAAGCAACTGATCGAAGTCTCGCGTCTGCCCAAGCTGAACACCGAGGATTACTACAACTTCGTCGACGACAAGAAGGTCAAGCGTCTGTCGGTGAACACCCTGATGCGCAACAAGCTCAGCAGTGGCTCCCTGGCCATCGTTCACCACGGTGGTGGTTACGAGGTGATTCCGCGGGAGGCGGCGCTGAAGATTCAGGAGCGCGATCCGCGGCGTATCGTACAGCTCAATACTCCCACCGAGGCGCCGGATGAGGATGATCCATACGCGGCCTATCAGATCCCTGATGATCTGATGTGGTAAGCATCAGGTAACGACCAACCCCGCTCATGGCGGGGTTGGTCGTTTATGGGGAGCAGGTAGGAATCCGCGTGGAGATCCCGGTGCTCCTGCGCTGACGTTGAGTCAGGAACTCTGAGGCGCGCGGTTCTGCTCGAGTTTTTCCAGTTCAGCCTTGTAGCTGTGGGCGTCGCTCTCAGAGTGGAACATGCCCACCAGCATGTCTTGTTGATGTACATCCCAGATCCGTACACCCGCGGCTACGCCTTCATGGGACATATGTGAATCGTCGCGTTCAGTTACTTTTACAGTCATCTGCTAGCTCCAATCTCGGTTGATCTGCAGCAAGGCGTGTGCAGGGCTCTTTTATATATTTTGTTAGCTTGCTAAGTAAATTGCCTGGATCTGCAACAGACCTTTGCAGGATCGGCGACAATCCCGCAGGCCGCGAAAACCGTGACATTTCGCCGCAGTCGGCGAAGTTTCATGACAAAAGTTTCATCTAGGAGGGCTTGCCCCGGCGTCTGGCAGGCGGACATGGAGTGACATTTCAAGCAAAAAAAAGCCCCGCTTTCGCGAGGCTTTGATCGTGCTGCGGCTTAACTGCCTTTGACTGTCTTGCCGTTGACGGTGCCGTTGAGGAGCATGATGTTGTACTCCTTGCCGTCGGTTTCCACCTGTTGCAGGCGTACCAGCAGGTAATCCCAGTCCTTGGCGAACCACATCACGGTGATGCGTTTGCTCTGTGTCGGGTCGCGCACGCGCTCGACCTTGATCGCATCGATCTGGCCGGCCTTGGTGTCGACCTTCTCCGAGCCCAGGACGCGGAAGTCATAGGTGTCGACTTCACCGCCATCGACCACTTGATAGCTCATGGTCTTCTTGCCGGCGGCTACGTCATGCTGCAGGGCCAGCTGGTAGGTGGATTTGTCCACCATGCCGGTATTCAGAGGCAGCTTGACCGCATCGCCGCGGTCGGTGCCGGTGACCATCTTCGCGCTCCAGTCGAAGTCCAGGTCGGCTTTCTTGGCCTTGCCCAGACCACCGCGTTCGAAGTGATAGGACTGGGGCACCAGGGTGTCCTTGTCCAGGGTCAGGGTGCTTTCTTCACTCAGGCTGGCGATCATCATCGATGCCTTGAAGCTGAGTTTCCACGTGCCGTTGGCGGTTTTTTCCAGGCTGCGTTCAGCTGTGCCGCTCATGGGCAACTGCTTCCAGTCGGCGGTATAGCTGGCGGAGAACGGTTGAAGGTCTGCCGCCTGCACAACCGGCAGGGCGAACAGAGCACAAGCGAAGAGCAGGGCGCGACGCATAAAATCTCCTAGGTTCGAATCAAATAGCCGCTGGCGGCCAGTAATTGACCATCCAGTAAAGTACCCTGATCGCCGAGCGTCAGCCGACCTTCGGCAAACCAGCGTACGGCCATGGGGTAAATCCGGTGTTCCTGGACGTGCACTCGCTGCGCCAGGCTTTGCGGCGAGTCGTGCAACTCTACCGGGATCACAGCCTGTACGACCAGAGGCCCGCCATCGAGTTCCTCGGTGACGAAGTGCACACTGCAACCGTGCTCGGTATCTCCGGCCTCCAGCGCCCGCTGATGAGTGTGTAACCCTTTATATTTGGGTAGCAGCGAGGGATGGATATTCAACAGGCGGCCCTGGTAGTGGCGGACGAATCCAGCGCTGAGAATGCGCATGAACCCGGCCAGTACCACCAGTTTTGGTTGGAAGGTATCGATCAGCTCGATCAACCCCTGGTCGAAGGCCTCGCGGCCTTCGAAGGTGGTGTGATCAAGGAAGCGGGTAGCGATACCCGCTTCCTTGGCGCGCTGCAGGCCATAGGCGTCAGCGCGGTTGGAGATCACGGCAGCGATGCGAAACGGACTGTCGTCGGTCCGCGCGTTGTCGATCAGGGCTTGCAGGTTACTGCCGGTGCCGGACAGCAGCACCACAACATCACAGGTCGGCGACATCCGCTCTTGCATCAGTGGGCCTTGAGGTTCTTCAGCTCAACCTGGGCCGCGCCTTCGGCTGCGGTGGCGATTTGGCCAATGACCCAAGGCTGCTCGCCAGCTTCGCGCAGAACGTTCAGGGCGTTTTCGACCTGGTCCTGGGCGACGCAGATGACCATGCCCACGCCACAGTTCAGTACGCGGTGCATTTCGTGTTCGTCGACGTTGCCTTGCTCTTGCAGCCAGTCGAAGACCGCCGGACGCTTCCAGCTCGCCACATCGACCACCGCCTGGGCGCCTTTTGGCAGCACGCGCGGGATGTTGTCCAGCAGGCCGCCGCCGGTAATGTGGGCCATGGCCTTGACCGCGCCGGTGTCCTTGATCAGCTTGAGCAGCGGCTTGACGTAGATGCGGGTCGGGGCCATCAGCAGGTCGGTCAGTGGCTTGCCGTCCAGCTGGATGCTTTCGATGTCGGCACCGGATACTTCGATGATCTTGCGGATCAGCGAGTAGCCGTTGGAGTGCGGGCCGGAAGACGGCAGGGCCAGCAGGGCGTCACCGGCGGCGACTTTCGAGCCGTCGATGATTTCGGCTTTTTCCACCACGCCGACGCAGAAACCGGCCAGGTCGTAGTCTTCGCCCTCGTACATGCCTGGCATTTCAGCGGTTTCGCCGCCCACCAGGGAGCAGCCGGACAGTTCGCAGCCGGCGCCGATGCCGGTCACTACCTGGGCTGCGGTGTCGACGTTGAGCTTGCCGGTGGCGTAGTAGTCGAGGAAGAACAGCGGTTCGGCGCCGCAGACCACCAGATCGTTGACACACATGGCCACCAGGTCGATGCCGATGCTGTCGTGCTTGTTCAGGTTCAGGGCCAGGCGCAGCTTGGTGCCGACGCCGTCAGTACCGGAAACCAGTACAGGCTGCTTGTAGCCAGCCGGGATTTCGCAGAGGGCGCCGAAACCGCCCAGGCCGCCCATGACTTCCGGGCGCGCAGTGCGCTTGGCGACGCTCTTGATGCGTTCGACCAATGCTTCACCGGCGTCGATGTCTACACCGGCGTCTTTGTAGCTCAGGGAGGGTTGCTTGCTCATGATCCAGGCCTTTAGGGGGGATTCAGGGGGTATCGACCGAACCAGAGAGCCTGCTGAAACACTGCAAAAGGGTTTCAGGGTGCCCAGCTGATGCCGGTCTGCGAAGGCGCGCGATTTTATCAGGCTTGAGGGGCAGCGGCCATCCTCGGGCCGACGGGTAGAGGCATATCCGGTTAAAAAAACTGCGATTGGCCGTGTTGGTGCCCCTGCCCATGCCTGTATAAGGTATAGCGCTCAAGTGGCTATCGTTATGACAGTGCGAAAACAATCGGGCGACGGGTGAATGTTTTGCCGGGGCTTGTGGTCACAGCCTTGCTCGCAGCGGTTCATGGGTACTGTTTCAATCGTTTTTTGTCGTCGGGAATCTTCCATGCGTCTGGGTAAATTTCTATTTGTGGGCTGTTTGTCATTGGTCAGCCTGGCGAGTCATGCCGAAACCCTCAATGGCTTGTATCAGGTGCGTGAGCCGGTGAGCAGCCAGTCGCCCGAAGAGCGCAACCAGGCCACCCAGCGAGCACTGGAAACCCTGGTGCTGCGTCTCACTGGTGACGCCAAGGCTGCGCAGGGTCCCGGTCTGGCAGCGATCCGCAAGGACCCGCAGCAGATCATCAGTCAGTACGGTTATGACGCCGGGCCGCCGGAAAGCTTGCAGGTGGACTTCGATCCGGTCAGTACCGATCGTGCCCTGCGTCAGGCGGGGTTGCCATTGTGGGGAAGCAATCGGCCGTCGATCCTCGGTTGGTGGCTGAGTGACTCAACCGAAGGCTCGAGCCTGGTCGGGGATGGCCAGGCCAGTGCCGCGCCCCTGCGGCGAGCCGCTCAGCATCGTGGCCTGCCTCTGCGTTTGCCTCTTGGCGACCTGGATGAGCAGATCGTCGCGACGGCGCCGAATCTCGAAGGCGCCGATCCGACTCCGCTGCGTGAAGCTTCCGAGCGCTACGGCGCAGATGCGCTGTTGGCGGTACATGCTCGTGAAGAGGGCGGCCAATGGCAGGCCAAGTGGCGGTTGTGGCTTGGCGATCAGAAAGAGCAAGGCACTGTTCAGGGGGCTGATACCGCCGCCCTGGCAGATGGCGTGTTGCTTGCGGTGAGTCAGCGTCTGGCACCGCGTTTCGTTACCCGTCCCGGTGTTTCCAGTGAGCAGTTGCTGGAAGTGCAGGGCATGACCCTGGAGCACTATGCCGCCTTGGGGCACCTTTTGGAGCCTTTCGGTGCGCAGTTGCAGAGTATCGACGGTGACCGGGTCGTCTATCGGGTCAATGGCAGCGCGGAGCAACTGCGGGCGCAGTTGTCCCTGGCCAAGCTGCAAGAGATCCCGGCTGATGAGGTGCCGGCTCCCCAGGTGTCTGTGCAAGGCGGGCAAGGCACCGCGCCGGTCGCAGCGCCTGCGACACCGGCACAGTTGCGTTTTCGTTGGTAGCAGGTTGATTTCCTTCTATATAGAAGCAGGAGTGGTTTATGGCTGATACGCGTCGTTGGGTCTGGTTGGGTGGAGTGCTCCTGGTTTGTGGGTTGGTTTACCTGCTGCACCCGATCCTGAGTCCGTTCCTGGTGGCGCTGTTGCTGGCCTATCTGTTCGACCCCTTGGTGGATCGCCTGGAAAAATGGGGGCTATCCCGAACCTGGGGTGTGGTGGCTGTGTTTGCGCTGTTCACCCTGATCGTGATGACGCTGCTGCTGGTATTGGTGCCGATGCTGGCCAAGCAGTTGCTGCGATTGTATGAATTGGCGCCGCAAATGCTCGACTGGATGCAGCACTCGGCAATGCCCTGGGTGCAGTCCCGGCTGGGGTTGGCGGATGGCTTCTGGAAGTTCGACAAGGTCAAGGCTGCCATCAGCGAGCATATGGGGCAGACCACGGACATCGTGGGTGTGGTGCTGAGCCAGGCCACGGCTTCGGGGTTGGCGCTGATCGGCTGGCTGGCCAACCTGGTGCTGATCCCGGTGGTCAGCTTCTACCTGCTGCGGGACTGGGATCTGATGATGGCCAAGATCCGGAGCCTGTTGCCGCGCAATCGCGAGGAGCGGGTGATGTCCCTGGCGGGTGAGTGTCATGAGGTGCTGGGGGCATTTGTCCGCGGGCAATTGCTGGTGATGCTGGCTCTCGGAGTGATCTATGCGGCAGGGCTGATGTTGGTAGGGCTCGAGCTGGGCTTGTTGATCGGCCTGATTGCCGGTTTGGCAGCGATCGTGCCGTACATGGGCTTTGTCATAGGCATTGGAGCTGCGCTGATAGCCGGTCTGTTCCAGTTTGGTGGCGACCTGTACCCGATGCTCGGCATCGTTGCGGTATTCATGGTCGGGCAGGCGCTGGAGGGGATGGTGCTGACGCCGTTGCTGGTAGGTGATCGCATTGGTCTGCATCCGGTGGCGGTAATCTTTGCCATTCTTGCGGGTGGCGAGCTGTTCGGGTTTACCGGGGTGCTGCTGGCTCTGCCGGTGGCGGCGGTGATCATGGTGCTCGTACGCCATGTGCATGACCTGTACAAGGACTCGGACATCTACAGTGGTGCTGAAGACCCCGAACTGTAGGCGGGCAAAAGGCTCGACGAGCAGGGGCGCCCATTCATGACTGTCCATCTGTTGCTGTCCGGGCTGTCAAAGAATCCCCTTTGCCCCGCTTCGGCTGACGCAAACCTTTGATTTTGCTTGTGGTCTGCTGCATTGTGCGCTCGGCGTCACGGGTATAAACTTTGCAAACTTTACACAGAGGCCACTAACGGTTCCTTTGGAACTGTTCAGTCAGCATGAAACCGATTCAGCTGCCCCTAGGTGTGCGTCTGCGTGATGACGCCACCTTCATCAACTACTATCCAGGCGCCAATGCCGCTGCACTCGGCTACGTCGAGCGCCTATGCGAAGCCGACGCCGGTTGGACCGAAAGCCTGATCTACCTCTGGGGCAAGGACGGCGTAGGCCGTACGCATTTGCTGCAGGCGGCGTGTTTGCGTTTCGAGCAGTTGGGGGAGCCGGCAGTTTACCTGCCGCTGGCAGAGTTGCTGGATCGTGGTATCGAGATTCTCGACAATCTTGAGCAGTACGAATTGGTTTGCCTGGATGATCTGCAGGCGGTGGCCGGCAAGGCCGATTGGGAAGAGGCGCTGTTCCATCTGTTCAATCGCTTGCGTGACAGTGGTCGACGCTTGCTGATCGCGGCCTCGACCTCACCCCGGGAGTTGCCGGTGAAACTGGCGGACTTGAAGTCCCGTCTGACCCTGGCGCTGATATTCCAGATGCGTCCGCTCTCTGATGAAGATAAATTGCGTGCCCTGCAACTGCGTGCGTCCCGTCGTGGGCTGCATCTGACCGATGAAGTCGGGCATTTTATTCTGACTCGCGGGACTCGCAGCATGAGTGCACTTTTCGAGTTGCTCGAGCGCCTTGATCAGGCCTCATTGCAAGCTCAGCGCAAGCTGACCATTCCTTTCCTGAAAGAGACTCTGGGCTGGTAAAACCAAGGCCTGCAGCGCTTTGCTGGAAGGCGTTCGGCATATTTCAGGCGTCAGAAAACGCACCTTTGGAAGGGTTTCCAGAGGCGGGCGGACTTAAAATGGGCTTAAAGCCTTAGATGTACGGAAGAAACTCATAAGTCACATTCTGATCGATTGAATTTGCAAATGAGGGCGATAGAAGGCATAGTCGCGTCTTCTTTTATTTCAAGCCACGGTCGTGCCCATGCTAAATCGCTTCGCACCCCTCGTGCCTCTCGCACTCGTTACCCTGTTGTTTGGTTGCGCTTCTCACACCCCTGTGTCTCAGCAGCAACCCGTGCAACAGGCTCAAGTCTCCGCAAAAAACCAGTCTTCCGCTGTTTACCAGGAAGAGCTGGCAACTGAAAAGGAACTGGCAGAGTTCTCTGACAGCAAGCCTTACCAGTTGCCAGTTCTGGCTGACAGCATCCTTGAGCGCGGCATGTCCCTGATCGGTACCCGTTACCGTTTCGGCGGTACCTCGGAAGCCGGCTTCGATTGCAGCGGTTTCATTGGTTATCTGTTTCGCGAAGAGGCGGGCATGAACCTGCCGCGCTCCACTCGCGAAATGATCAACGTCAAGGCTCCTCTGGTAGCGCGTAACAACCTCAAGCCGGGCGATCTGCTGTTCTTCAGCACCAACGGTCGCGGGCGCGTCAGCCACGCCGGTATCTATCTGGGGGATGATCAGTTCATCCACTCCAGCAGCCGTCGCAGTGGCGGCGTGCGAGTAGACAGCCTGGGTGACAGCTATTGGAGCAAGACCTTCATCGAAGCCAAGCGAGCCCTCGCCATGGCACCGACTGTGGTCACTGCACGTAAATAAGCTGACTGTTTGTAGGGCGAAGTTAAAGTCTTACTTGAAGTTTGGCGTGTAGGCGCTAGAATCCTGATCTATTGTTGAAACTAACCGCGTAAGCCCTGCTTACGCGGTTTTGTTTTCAGTACCACGGCAGAGAAAGCCGCATCCCGATCAGGATTGTTCAGCTTATGTCGACCTCGGCCCGTTTCGCGCTTATTGCCCTCGCTGCACTGCTCAGTGCTTGCGCCAGTCGTACACCGCCTCCGGCGCCTGTGGTACGTGCTCCTGTATTCAATTCCTCCCAGGCCTTTTCTCCGGTTGCCGAAGACGTACTGTTTCGCGCCTTGGGTCTGGTAGGCACGCCCTATCGCTGGGGTGGCAATACACCGGACTCCGGATTCGATTGCAGCGGTTTGATTGGTTATGTCTACCGTGATGCGGCGGGTATTTCCTTGCCGCGCTCGACTCGGGAAATGATCGGCATGCAGGCGCCGGATGTGGGCAAGAATGCCTTGCAGACCGGTGACCTGATCTTCTTCGCCACCAATGGCGGTTCTCAGGTCAGCCATGCCGGGATCTATGTTGGCGAAGGGCGTTTCGTGCATGCCCCGGCCACAGGTGGCACCGTGAAGCTCGACAGTCTGTCCAAAGCCTATTGGCAGAAGGCCTACCTGAGCGCCAAGCGTGTACTGCAGCCGGAACATCTGGCGCACAACCCATAACACTTCTCCGGTCGAGGTGCTCGTGACTGCTCGTACCCTCAACCTCGACGATGCCCTTTATCAGTACCTGCTGGACGTTTCACTGCGTGAGACGCCCTTATTGCGTCGTTTGCGTGACGAAACCCAGGCGCTGCCCAATGCGCGCTGGCAGGTGGCGCCGGAGCAGGGGCAGTTCCTCGCGCTGCTGATCAAGCTGACCGGTGCTCGCCGCATCCTCGAGGTCGGGACCTTCACCGGCTATAGCGCCTTGTGCATGGCCCAGGCGCTGCCCGACGATGGTTTGTTGATCTGTTGTGATATTCCCGGCGATTACAATGCCACCGCCTGTCGTTACTGGAAGGACGCCGGAGTCGACCAGCGTATTGACCTGCGCCTGGCGCCCGCGCTGCAGACTCTGGCTGGCCTGGAGCAGGCGGGCCAGCTTGAGTCTTTCGATCTGATCTTTATCGATGCGGACAAGGCCAATTATCCAGCCTATCTGGAGTTTGCCCTGCGTTTGCTGCGAGTTGGGGGCCTGGCGGTGTTCGACAACACGCTATGGAGCGGGCGAGTGCTGGAGGCGAATGCCGCCAGTGAGGATACCCGAGCCATCCAGACGCTCAATCGCGCCTTGAAGGATGACTCGCGTATCGACCTGTCGCTGCTTCCCTTGGGGGATGGCCTGACCCTGTGCCGCAAGCGTTGAACTCAGGGCGCTTTGGCGGCGGATACCCGCCAGATCTTGTTGCCGACGTCATCGGCGACCAATAGCCCCCCTTGCTGATCGATGACTACCCCGACCGGGCGTCCCAGGGCTTTTTCATCGGCATTGAGAAAGCCGCTGAGTACGTCGATCGGTTGTCCCTGGGGTTTGCCTGCACGGAAAGGCACGAATATCACCTTGTAGCCGCTGTGGGGCTTGCGGTTCCAGGAGCCGTGCTGGCCGATGAAGGCTCCTTCGGTAAAGGGCGCGGGAAGTTTGCTGCCTTCGGCGAAGGTCAGGCCCAGTGAGGCTGTATGCGGGCCCACGGCATAATCCGGGGCGATTGCCTTGCTCACCTGTTCGAGGTTTTGTGGCTTGACCCGCACGTCCACGTGTTGCCCGTAGTAACTGAAGGGCCAGCCATAAAAAGCCCCGTCCTTGACCGAGGTGATGTAGTCCGGAACCAGGTCGCTGCCTATTTCGTCGCGCTCATTGACAGCGGTCCATAGCGCTCCACTGACCGGCTCCCAGGCCAGGCCGTTGGGGTTGCGCAGGCCGGTGGCGAACAGGCGATGCTTGCCGCTGGCTCGATCCACTTCCCAGATGGCTGCACGGCCTTCTTCTTTATCCAGGCCGTTTTCCCCAACGTTACTGTTCGAGCCGACGGTGACATACAGCTTGCTTGCGTCCTTGCTGGCGATGACGTTCTTGGTCCAGTGGTGGTTGAGTGTGCCGCCGGGGAGGTCGAGCACCTTGGTGGGGGCTGCGCTGATGTGGGTGTCACCGGCCTGATAGGGGAAGCGCAGCAGCTTGTCGGTGTCCGCTACATACAGATCATTGCCCACCAGGGTCATGCCGAATGGGGAGTTGAGGTTCTCCAGGAACAAGCTGCGGGTTTCGGCTACGCCGTCGTGATCCTGGTCTCGCAACAGGGTAATGCGATTGGCGCTGGGGACGGTTGCGCCGGCGCGGCCCATCACTTTTCCGGCGATCCAGCCGCGAATGCCCTGGCTGTCATCCGGCTTGGGCGGTGCATTGGTTTCAGCTACCAATACATCGCCATTGGGTAATACATACAGCCAGCGTGGGTGGTCGAGGTTTTCGGCGAAGGCGGCAACCTGTGTGCCGGCTGCTGCCGTGGGTTTTGCGCCCTCGGGCCAGCCGATGGCGGGGGCAATATTGACCGTGGGGATCAGCGTGGGATTGGGCTGCGGCAGTTTGGGGTTCGGTCCGGTGCCGTCCGAGACTTGCAGGCTTGAGGTTTCGCCGCAGGCGGTGAGGCCGGCGGCGATAGCGATAAGCAAGGTGTGTTGAAGCTTGAGCATGCTGATTTCCCTATGAGTGCACGAACGTCGTAGTCATAGAGGAGCATAGCCAGTCGATGGTTCCGCCTGATCAGCGGGCCTCCTTGAACAGTACGGCAATCCCCGGATGGTAGTGGCCGCTTTCGTTGTGCAGCTTGCGGTAGGCGTAGGGGAAGTACCAGGCTACGGCGCAGCAGTGCTCCTTTTGCAGTTCGTCCAGCATGTCCTGAAGTTCTTCGGGAGAGGCGCTGTGCTGGGCTTTTTGCGGGGCGACAAACAGGCAGCCAAGCCTCAGGTCGCTGGGGTAGCTGATCTTTCTGGCGTCACTGGCAATGTCCAGCAATGGCTGGGTCAGGTGCAGGCTGTTGACCCGCGGCCAGCGCTGGGTGCTCTGGATATAGGCGCGTTCGTCCTTGGTGGCCAGGTACAGGTCGGTACGAGCGTTGCGGGCGCCGTCTTCCTGTTGCTTCTTGCTGGGGCTGTGTTCCAGGCTGATCATCTCCGCCATCCAGGCCGCCGCAGAAAGCAATCCCAGGTTGGCCTTTTCATCGAACCAGTACGGGGTTTCGCTATCGCCGCGGACTGCGTTGTAGCGGTCAATGCAATCGAACCAGCGTTCCAGCATCGGGCGCAGGAATTCCAGCTTTGGATTGCTGATGATCATGCCTTGCATCGAGCTCACTCCTTATTGTTGTGCGGCAGGACCTTGGGTCCTGAGTTATGGCTTTTTGATATCACCGCTCTGAGTGTGGCACAAGATTGGCGTCAGTTTGTTGATGCAGTGCAGTTTTGTGTGATGTGCGACGGCTGGCTTTAATTGACGCTCCACCCCCAACCCTCTAACCTTCGCGACTTGTTTCAGGTGCTCTGTGGCCCATGGTCGACAGAGTGAAACAGGGAAGCCGGTCAGGGCCTGTTCCAGCGATGGACACGGCAACGATTCCGGCGCTGCCCCCGCAACGGTAGATGAGTCAAGGCTGTGCCACATGCCACTGTGTCGATGACATGGGAAGGCGCGCAGCCCGGCAGCGATGCCCCTCATGAGCCCGGAGACCGGCCTGATCCATCCAACGGCATCACGGTGGGCGATGCCAGGCTAGCGCCGTCTCTTTTTTTTCCTGCCCGCCGTTCCCCAGCCCCAACGGAGAGCTGCCCCATGAGTGAATCCCCCGATCGTGACGAGCGCCATCTGGCGCGCATGTTGCGCAAGAAAGCCGTGATCGACGAGCGCATCGCCAACTCGCCCAACGAATGTGGTCTGTTGCTGGTGCTGACTGGCAATGGCAAGGGCAAGAGCAGTTCGGCCTTCGGCATGCTGGCGCGGTCCATGGGCCACGGTATGCAGTGCGGGGTGGTGCAGTTCATCAAGGGCCGTAACAGCACCGGGGAAGAGTTGTTCTTCCGGCGTTTTCCAGAGCAGGTGCGGTTTCACGTGATGGGTGAGGGCTTCACCTGGGAGACCCAGGATCGCCAGCGCGACATTGCTGCGGCCGAAGCGGCCTGGGCGGTATCCAGGGAGCTGTTGAGCGACCCGGAGATTGGTCTTGTCGTACTCGACGAGTTGAACATCGCGCTCAAGCACGGCTACCTGGATCTGGACCAGGTGCTCAGTGATCTGCAGGCTCGGCCACCCATGCAGCATGTGGTGGTGACCGGCCGCGGCGCCAAGCCGGAGATGATCGAGCTGGCAGATACCGTCACTGAAATGGGCATGGTCAAGCATGCGTTCCAGGCCGGTATCAAGGCGCAGAAAGGTGTTGAGCTGTGAGTGTGAATTCATGACCGATGTTCGTCATTGCCCGGCGGTATTGATCGCCGCACCGGCTTCCGGCCAGGGCAAGACCACCGTGACCGCGGCACTGGCCCGCCTGCACCGCAACCAGGGGCGCAAGGTGCGGGTATTCAAGTGTGGTCCGGATTTTCTCGACCCAATGATTCTTGAGCGAGCCAGCGGTGCTCCGGTGTACCAGCTGGACATGTGGATGGTCGGGGAGCAGGAAAGCCGTCGCTTGTTGTGGGAGGCTGCGGGCGAAGCAGACCTGATCCTGATCGAAGGGGTCATGGGGCTGTTCGATGGCACGCCCTCCAGTGCCGATCTGGCGCGGCATTTCGGCGTCCCGGTGTTGGGGGTGATCGATGGCACCGCCATGGCCCAGACCTTTGGTGCGCTGGCCCTGGGACTGGCCCGCTATCAGCCGGACCTGCCGTTCGCCGGGGTGCTGGCCAATCGGGTAGGCACCTTGCGCCACGCGCAGTTGCTCGAAGGAAGCCTCACCGAGGGATTGCGCTGGTACGGTGCCTTGTCCCGAGAGACTGACATCGAACTGCCCAGTCGCCACCTGGGGCTGGTACAGGCCAGCGAGCTGAATGATCTTGACCTGCGCCTTGATGCTGCCGCTGAAGCCCTGGCCAGCAGTTGCCAAGTGGCACTGCCGCCGGCAGTGAGCTTTGCCGCACCAACGCCGGTACCCTGCGAGCCTTTGCTTGCCGGTGTGCGAATCGCCGTGGCGCGGGATGAGGCGTTTGCCTTTACCTACGGTGCCAGCCTGGATCTGTTGCGGGCCATGGGCGCGCAGTTGAGCTTCTTCTCGCCGATTCATGACACTGAGCTGCCGGAGGCGGACAGTCTGTATCTGCCCGGTGGATACCCTGAATTGCACCACCAGGCGCTGGCGCAAAACACCGCGATGCTGGGTGCCATTCGTGCCCATCATGGTGCGGGCAAGCCGTTGCTCGCGGAGTGTGGCGGCATGTTGTACTTGCTGGACTCCCTGACCGACGTCGAAGGCCAGCGTGCCAATCTCTTGGGGCTGCTGCCCGGTGATGCCGTGATGCAAAAGCGCCTCGCGGCCCTGGCCTTGCAAGCGGTGGAGTTACCGGAAGGCAGCTTGCGTGGTCACACCTATCATCATTCCCTGACCAGCACGCAACTCGAGCCGATTGCCCGCGGCATCAGCCCCAATGGTGGCCGTGGTGCGGAAGCGGTGTATCGCGATGGGCGGATGACGGCCTCCTATGTGCACTTTTACTTTCCGTCCAACCCGGCGGCGGTGGCGGCTTTGTTCGTGCCAGCTCGCGCTGGCAAGCCAACGCCTGTAGAGGATGCGGTAGGTGAGTGAGCAGGATTTTTCTACGGCGGAGCGTGAGGCGGTTTATCGCGCCATTGCCGAGCGCCGGGATATGCGTCACTTCGCCGGTGGCAGTGTCGCGCCCGAGCTGCTGCGGCGTTTGCTGGAGGCGGCGCATCAGGCACCCAGCGTGGGGTTGATGCAACCCTGGCGTTTTATCCGTATCAGCGATCGCCCGTTACGTGGACGAATCCAGCAGTTGGTGGAGGAGGAGCGGGTGCGCACTGCCGAGGCCTTGGGAGAGCGTTCCGACGAGTTCATGAAACTCAAGGTTGAAGGCATCAATGACTGTGCCGAGGTGCTGGTGGCGGCGTTGATGGATGGGCGTGAGCGGCATGTCTTTGGTCGGCGCACTCTGCCGGAAATGGACCTGGCTTCGCTGTCCTGTGCCATTCAGAACCTCTGGCTGGCGGCGCGCAGCGAAGGCCTGGGCCTGGGCTGGGTTTCGCTGTTCGAGCCCCAGGCCCTGGCCGACCTGCTGGGATTGCCCGCCGGTGCCAAACCCTTGGCCGTGTTGTGCCTGGGCCCGGTTACCGAGTTCTATCCGGCGCCGATGCTGGCGCTGCAGGGTTGGGCGCAACCCCGGCCATTGAGTGAGTTGCTGTATGAGAATTACTGGGGAGTGAGTCAATGAGTGTGGCGTTGCTGAGTGTCGCCGGGGTGGCGCTGGATGCGCTGCTGGGCGAACCCAAGCGCAGGCATCCGCTGGTGGCCTTTGGCCGTATGGCGGATCGTATCGAGCAACGTTTCAACGCCGCCGGCCGAGGCTGGCGCAGTCATGGGGTCACCGCCTGGGTACTGGCGGTGCTGCCCTTGACCCTGCTAGCCACGGCCCTGTCCTGGCTGCCCTACATTGGTTGGGTGGTGGAGATCATTGCACTGTATTGCGCCCTGGGCCTGCGCAGCCTCGGCGAGCACGTCGCGCCGGTGGCTCAGGCTTTGCGTAGTGAAGACCTGGATGAAGCCCGGCGTCGGGTCGGTTTTCTGGTGAGCCGTCAGACCAGTGAACTGGATGCCACCGAAGTGGCGCGGGCAGCCACTGAATCGGTGCTGGAAAACGGCAGCGATGCCGTGTTTGCCGCCTTGTTCTGGTTTGCCGTGGCCGGTGCGCCGGGGGTGGTGCTCTATCGCCTGAGCAACACCCTGGATGCAATGTGGGGCTATCGCAACGAGCGTTTTGAGCGTTTCGGCTGGGCGGCGGCGCGAATCGACGACCTGCTCAACTATATTCCTGCGCGCCTGGTGGCCCTGACCTATGCCTTGCTGGGCAAGACCCGCCTGGCGCTCAAATGCTGGTGGCGCCAGGGGCCGACCTGGGACAGCCCCAATGCCGGTCCGGTGATGGCGGCTGGAGCGGGCGCCCTGGGGGTCGAGTTGGGCGGCGCAGCGATTTATCACGGTGAGTTGCACCAGCGTCCGCAACTGGGCGAAGGCGAGCCGGCGAGTGCCGACTCCATCGATCGCGGTTGGCTGTTGGTGCAGCGGGGTGTCTGGCTGTGGTTGTTGATTTTGTGCCTGGGGGCTGAATTCTATGCTTGAGCACGGCGGAAGGTTGCGCAAGGCGGCCCAGGAATACGGGATCGCCGAAGAGGCCTGGCTGGATCTGTCCAGCGGATTGGCGCCCTGGCCATTTCCCTTGCCGACCATTCCCCTGCGTGCCTGGGCACGTCTGCCGGAAACCGATGATGGTCTGGAACAGGCGGCCTGCGCCTACTACGGCGCGACTGAGGTGCTGCCGGTGGCCGGTTCCCAGGCGGCGATCCAATTACTGCCGCGGCTGCGGCGGGCGGGCAAGGTCGGGGTCTTGTCACCCTGTTATGCCGAACACGCCGAGGCCTGGCGGCGCAGTGGCTACCGGGTGCGCGAGGTACTGGAGCAGGAAGTGGATTTCTTTCTCGACAGCCTCGATGTGCTGGTGGTGGTCAACCCCAACAACCCCACCGGTTTGAGCCTCACGCCCGAGCGCCTGCTGGATTGGCATGCCCGCTTGGCCCAGCGCGGTGGTTGGTTGGTGGTGGATGAAGCCTTCATGGATAACACCCCGCAACTGAGTCTGGCCCGGCATGCCCATCAGGTGGGGCTGATTGTCCTGCGTTCATTCGGCAAGTTCTTCGGGCTGGCTGGCGTACGCCTGGGCTTTGTCCTGGCCGAGCGCCGGTTGCTCAGGCTGTTGGCGGAGCAGGTTGGCCCTTGGGCGGTCAGCGGGCCGACCCGGGTGCTGGGGCAGGCTTGCCTGCGGGATGTCGAGGGGCATGCCCGGCAACGTCTGCGCAGTGAAGAGGCTAGCGAGCGCTTGAGTGAAGTTCTTGCGCGCTACGGCTTCAAGCCTCAGGGCGGCTGTGCGCTGTTCCAGTGGCTGATCACCGCCGAGGCCGAGCGGCTTTATCAATTCATGGCGCGGCGCGGCATTCTCCTGCGGCTGTTCGCCCACAACAGCAGTCTGCGCTTCGGCCTGCCCGCCGACGATGCCGATTGGGCGCGCCTGGAACAGGCGCTGCAGGCTTATCGCAAGGACTATTCATGAGCACGCTGATGGTACAGGGCACCACCTCGGATGCCGGCAAGAGCACGCTGGTGACCGCGCTGTGTCGCTGGTTGCTGCGCCGGGGCGTCAGCGTGGTGCCGTTCAAGCCGCAGAACATGGCGCTCAACAGTGCGGTGACCGCCGACGGTGGCGAGATCGGACGGGCTCAGGCGGTCCAGGCCCAGGCGGCCAACCTGGCACCCCACACCGATATGAACCCGGTGCTGCTCAAGCCCAACAGCGACACCGGCTCCCAGGTGATCATTCACGGACGGGCCGTCACCACCATGAATGCCGTGGCCTATCACGACTACAAGGCCATCGCCATGCAGGCGGTTCTGGCTTCTCATGAGCGTCTGCGAGGCGCTTATGACGTGGTGATGGTGGAAGGGGCCGGCTCTCCGGCAGAGATCAATCTACGGGCTGGCGACATTGCCAACATGGGGTTTGCCGAAGCGGTGGACTGTCCGGTGCTGCTGATTGCCGATATCAATCGTGGCGGGGTGTTCGCCCATCTGGTTGGGACTCTGGAGCTGCTTTCGCCCAGCGAGCAGGCGCGGGTCAAGGGCTTCATCATCAATCGTTTTCGTGGTGACCTGGCGCTTTTGCAGCCGGGCCTGGACTGGCTGGAGGCCCGTACCGGCAAGCCGGTGATTGGTGTGCTGCCCTATGTCATGGACCTGCATCTGGAGGCGGAGGACGGCATCGACCAGCGCCAGTCCGGCAAGGTCGAGCAAGTGCTGAAGGTGGTGGTGCCGGTGCTGCCGCGCATCAGCAATCACACGGATTTCGATCCGTTGCGCCTGCATCCTCAGGTGGACTTGCAGTTCATCGGCCCCGGGCAGGTGATTCCCGCCGCCGACCTGATCATTCTTCCCGGCTCGAAAAGCGTACGCGGCGATCTGGCCTATCTGCGAGCCAACGGCTGGGATCGGGCCATCGACCGGCACCTGCGTTATGGCGGCAAGCTGTTGGGGATCTGTGGTGGTCTGCAGATGCTCGGCAAGCAGTTGCACGACCCACTGGGCTTGGAAGGCGCGGCGGGCTCCAGCCCGGGCCTGGGCTTGCTGGATTTTGAGACCGTGCTCGAAGCAGAGAAACAGCTGCGTAACGTCAGCGGCAACCTGACCCTGGAGAATGCGCCGGTCAGTGGCTATGAAATTCACGCTGGGGTCACTCGCGGCCCGGCCCTGGAGCAGCCTGCGGTGCAGTTGGAGGACGGTCGCTGCGATGGCGCTTGCAGCGTCGATGAGCTGATCCTCGGCACCTATCTGCATGGTCTGTTCGAGACTCCGGCAGCCTGTGGTGCGCTGTTGCGCTGGGCGGGACTGCAGGATGTGCAGGAGGTGGATTACCACGCCTTGCGCGAACGCGATATCGAGCGTCTGGCGGATCTGGTGGAGCGTCATCTGGATACCGCCGCGCTGCTCAAGCTCTGTGGCCTGTAAGCCGCGGTGGACTTACTTTTCAAAGGTGCTCAAGCATGCTGCAACTGATTCTCGGCGGTGCCCGCTCCGGCAAGAGTCGCCTGGCGGAAAAACTGGCCACCGACAGCGCCCTTGAGGTGACCTACATCGCCACCAGCCAGCCTCTGGATGGCGAGATGAATCAACGTATTGCCCATCATCGTCAGCGTCGCCCGTCCCATTGGGGGTTGATCGAAGAACCGCTGGAGCTGGCCCGGGTGCTGCAGCAGGCCGCTGGCACCGGGCGTTGTCTGCTGGTGGATTGCCTGACCCTGTGGTTGACCAATCTGTTGATGCTCGAGGACGAGCAGCGCCTGGTGCTCGAGCGCGAGGCCTTGTTGCAGTGTGTGGCGACGCTGCCGGGGGAGATCATCTTTGTCAGCAACGAAACTGGAATGGGTGTCGTGCCCCTGGGCGAATTGACTCGCCGCTACGTGGATGAAGCCGGTTGGCTGCATCAAGCCCTGGCCGAACGTTGTCAGCGTGTGGTGCTGACGGTGGCCGGCCTGCCCCTGACTTTGAAAGGAACTGCGTTATGAGTAACTCCTGGTGGCTGAACCCGTGCAAGGCGGTCGATGCCCGGATGGTCGAGCAAGCCCTGGCGCGTCAACAGCAATTGACCAAGCCGGCCGGGTCCCTTGGCCAACTGGAGCCCTTGGCGGTACGTCTGGCCGGTTTGCAAGGTCAGCTCAAGCCAGGCCTTGAGCGGTTATGGATTTCGATTTTCGCCGGGGATCACGGGGTGGTTGCCGAGGGCGTATCCGCCTACCCACAGGAAGTGACTGGGCAGATGCTGCTGAACTTTGTCAGCGGCGGCGCGGCTATCAGCGTGCTGGCACGGCAACTGGGTGCGCAACTGGAGGTGGTGGACCTGGGCACAGTGGCCCCAGGATTGAGCCTGCCGGGGGTGCGCCACCTTAACCTGGGTGCCGGTACGCAGAACTTTGTCCAGGGGCCGGCCATGACCCCGGCTCAGGGGGAGCTGGCCCTGCAAGCAGGCCGCGACAGTGCCTTGCGCGCCCGAGCCGAGGGTGCCCAACTGTTTATCGGCGGTGAGATGGGCATTGGCAACACCACTGCCGCCAGTGCCATTGCCTGTGCCTTGCTGGACATTCCGGTGGCGCAGTTGGCCGGACCGGGCACCGGCTTGAATGCCGAAGGGGTCAACCACAAGGCCGAGGTCATCGAGCGGGCCTTGGCCCTGCATGCGCTGTCCCGCGACGATGCCTTGCAGACGCTGTTCAATCTCGGTGGTTTTGAAGTGGCTGCGTTGGTGGGGGCCTATCTGGCCTGCGCTCAGGAAGGAGTCGCAGTACTGGTTGATGGGTTTATCTGCAGTGTCGCGGCCCTGGTGGCGGTGCGCCTGAATCCGGCGTGCCGTCCATGGCTGCTGTTTGCGCATCAAGGGGCCGAGCCGGGGCACCGGCATGTGCTGGGCGCTCTGCAAGCCGACCCGTTGCTGGATCTGGGCTTGCGTCTGGGGGAGGGCAGCGGTGCCGCGCTGGCGGTGCCATTGCTGCGCCTGGCCTGTGATCTGCACGGGCAGATGGCGACCTTCGCCGAGGCGGCCGTGGCGGACCGCCCGGCATGACCCTGTATCTGGACCTGTTGCGCCACGGTGAAACCGAACTGGGCGGTGGTTTGCGCGGCAGTCTGGACGACGCCCTGACAGAGCGGGGCTGGCAACAGATGCGTGACGGGGTTCAGGGGCACGGGAGTTGGGATCTGATCGTCAGTTCACCCTTGCAGCGGTGCTCGCGTTTTGCCGAGCAACTGGCTGCGCAGTTGCAGTTGCCCCTGCTGCTGCAGCCTGATGTGCAGGAGTTGCATTTTGGGGCCTGGGAGGGGCAGAGCGCAGCGGCGCTGATGGAAACCAATGCCGATGACCTGGGCCGATTCTGGGCCGATCCCTATAGCTTTACTCCGCCCCAGGGAGAGCCCGTGGCGGACTTTTCCCAGCGGGTGCTGGGGGCGATCGAGGGCTTGTACCGGGACTGTGCCGGGCAGCGGGTGCTGTTGATCAGTCATGGTGGGGTGATGCGCCTGTTGCTGGCCCGGGCGCGGGGGCTGCCCCGGGAGCAGTTGCTGAATGTGGAAGTCAGCCACGGTGCGTTGTTCAGCTTGAAAGTCGCCTCTACGGGGCAATTGAGCGAGGAGGGCTGAGATGCTGCCATTCTGGATTGCCCTGCAGTTTCTCAGCAGCCTGCCCATTCGCCTGCCGGGCATGCCTCAGCCTGAAGAGCTGGGGCGCTCATTGCTGTTCTATCCGCTGGTGGGGCTGTTGTTCGGTGTGCTGTTGTGGTTGCTGGACGCCGTGCTCGCTGGCACCCCCTTGCTGCTACACGCGGCGTTGCTGCTGAGCGCCTGGGTATTGCTCAGCGGGGGATTGCACCTGGATGGATTGGCAGACAGTGCCGATGCCTGGCTGGGGGGCTTCGGTGATCGAGAGCGCACCTTGAGCATCATGAAAGACCCCCGGAGCGGGCCCATCGCTGTGGTGACGTTGGTGCTGGTGCTGTTGCTCAAGTTCGTTGCACTGGTGGCGCTGATCGAACAGCAGCAGGGCGTTGCCTTGTTGCTGGCACCTCTGATTGGGCGCGCCTCATTGCTGGGGTTGTTCCTTTGCACGCCATATGTGCGTGCGGGAGGCCTGGGTCAGGCGCTGGCCGATCATCTGCCTCCACTGGCAGGGCGACAGGTACTGGGCTTGAGTGTCCTGGTCTGTTTGCTGCTGGGGGGCTACAGCGGACTTTGGGTGGTGCTGCTGGCGGTGTTGCTGTTCTTCTGGTTGCGCCAGTTGATGATCCGGCGCCTGGGTGGCACTACCGGCGATACGGCGGGGGCTCTGCTGGAGTTGCTGGAGACGGCGGTATTGCTGGTGATGGTGCTTCTTTGAGCAAGCTCTGCAGTAGCTGCTTTTTCTGAAATTTCTTGCCTTGGATTAATAGCGGGTATATACACGCATCATGCTTCCCTCTCAATGTTTGTGCACCAATCTGCGTCGTGCCGCTCGTGGCGTCAGCAGGTATTACGACGGCGCCCTCGACGGCTTCGGGATTAACGTTGCCCAGTACTCTTTGCTGAACAATCTGCTGCGTCTCGATCAGCCGAGCATTTCCAGCCTGGCGGAGGCCATGGGCCTGGACCGCAGTACGCTGGGGCGTAATGTGCGAGTCCTGGAGGCTGCGGGCCTGGTCCGGTTGATGGAAGGTGACGACCAGCGCAATCGTCTGGTGCAACTGACCGAGGCGGGGCATGAGCGCTTGGTGGCAGCTTTGCCGGCCTGGGAAGCAGCCCAGCAGCGGCTGATCGATCGGCTTGGGGTGGAGAAGCGTGAAACCTTGTTGGCCTTGCTGAACGAACTCGCCTGAAGGCGTTTCGTTCGACTACAAGCGGGTATATACCCGCAACTGGAGAATAAAAATGTCATCGATGTGGCGCACCTGCGGCTGGGTACTTCTCGGCAGCGCATTGATCCTGGCGCTGTCGCTGGGGGTTAGGCATGGTTTCGGCCTGTTTCTGCCACCCATGAGCGCGCAGTTCGGCTGGGGCCGTGAAGTCTTCGCCTTTGCCATTGCCTTGCAGAACCTGATCTGGGGCCTGGCACAGCCGTTTACCGGTGCCCTGGCCGACCGTTTTGGTGCGGCCAAGGTGGTGCTGGTCGGTGGCGTACTGTACGCGGTCGGGCTGGTGTTCATGGGGCTTTCGGATTCGGCGCTGAGCCTGTCCCTGAGTGCCGGGTTGCTGATTGGCATCGGTTTGTCCGGAACTTCCTTCTCGGTGATTCTCGGGGTGGTCGGTCGTGCCTTGCCGCCGGAAAAGCGCAGCATGGGCATGGGGATCGCCAGTGCCGCAGGTTCCTTCGGCCAATTCGCCATGCTCCCGGGAACCTTGGGGCTGATCGGCTGGCTGGGCTGGTCGACGGCATTGCTGGTGCTGGGCCTGCTGGTGGCGCTGATCGTGCCGCTGGTCAGCATGCTCAAGGACAAGCCGCTGCCGGTGCTGGGGCATGAACAGAGCCTGGGCGAGGCCCTGCGTGAAGCCTGTTCTCACTCGGGGTTCTGGTTGCTGGCGTTCGGCTTCTTTGTCTGTGGTTTCCAGGTGGTGTTCATCGGCGTGCATCTGCCGGCCTATCTGGTGGATCAGCATCTACCGGCGACAGTCGGAACCACGGTGCTGGCGCTGATCGGCTTATTCAACATCTTTGGCACTTACACAGCGGGCTGGTTGGGCGGGCGGATGTCCAAGCCACGGCTGTTGACCGGTCTGTACCTGTTGCGTGCGGTGGTGATCGGCCTGTTCCTGTGGCTGCCGGTGACCCAGGCCAGTGCCTACCTGTTCGGCATGGCCATGGGCTTTCTCTGGCTGTCCACCGTGCCTTTGACCAACGGCACGGTCGCGACCTTGTTCGGGGTCAGGAACCTGTCCATGCTTGGCGGCATCGTGTTTCTGTTCCATCAGTTGGGCTCGTTCCTTGGCGGGTGGCTGGGGGGGGGGTGTATGACCGTACCGGGAGTTATGACTTGATCTGGCAGGTGGCGATTCTTCTCAGTCTGTTGGCCGCGGCTCTCAATTGGCCGGTGCGTGAGCGGCCGGTGGCGCGCTTGCAGGCGAGTGCAGCGTGAAGTCATGGCTGGGTTGGAGTGTCGGCCTGGGCGTCGGCATTGTGCTGTTGTGGCTGGCCTGGTGGGGATGGCATCGCGGCGGGCTGGCGCTGATGCAGTTGGGCATGGGTGCTTGCTAGGTGGCCAGAGGGGCGAGTAACGTCGATATCCGACGACTATTGAAGGACGCTGAACATGGCTAAGCGCTGGTTTGTGGTTCCGGCATTACTCACATTGTTTGCAGGTTCGGTCTGGGCGGCGGATTGTCCGGCGTTACTGCAGGGGTCTGTACCCAAGTTGCACGCCAAGGAATCCATCGATCTGTGCCAGCGCTTTGCCGGCAAGCCGCTGGTGGTGGTCAATACCGCGAGCTTCTGTGGGTTTGCTCCGCAATTCAAAGGCCTTGAGGCGCTGTATCAGCGTTATAAGGAGCAGGGGTTGGAAGTGGTGGGTGTTCCGTCCAATGACTTCAAGCAGGAGTCCAAGGATGGCGCTGAGACTGCCAAGGTCTGTTACGTCAACTACGGCGTGACGTTCACCATGACCGAGCCGCAAAAGGTTCGAGGGGCCGATGCGGTGCATCTGTTCAAGGTCCTGGCGCAGCAGAGCAATGCGCCGAAGTGGAATTTCTACAAGTACGTGGTGGATCGCCAGGGCAATGTTATTGCCAGCTTTTCCAGCCTGACCAAGCCGGATAACCCGGAGTTTATTGAGGCGGTAGAGAAGGCGTTGGCGTCCAAATCCTGAGTTTTGCGGATCAGCACATGAAAAAGCCCCGCCTCTTGAGAGGCGGGGCTTTTTCTTTCGGCTCTAGAGGCACAGGCCTCTTAACGATTTAGAAGCGGTAGGTTGCACCTACGCCGAAACCGTTCGCGCTGTTGTCGTACTGGGCGTTGTAAGTCTGGCCAAGGGCATTGCTGCGGTTGACGTTGACTTTCTCTTCCTTGAGGTAGGAGTAGGCAACGTCGATGGTCAGGTCTTCGGTTGGGCTCCAGCCGGCACCCAGGCTGAAGATGGTCCGGTCGCCGGTAGGGATGCGTGGTGAACGGTCAGTGTTGTTGGTTGGCGCCTGGTCAAAGGTCAGGCCGGTACGCAAGACCCACTGTTTGTTCAACTGGTAGGACGTACCGATGGCGTAAGCCCAGGTGTCATGCCAGTTCTGCTCTTCCTTGATGCTGCCCAGTTTCAGCGTCGGGGCCAGTGCGCCACCTGTTGCAGCAGTGACACCCTCGTTGTTGACGGTGATGTCTTTCAGGCGGCTCCAGCGGGTCCAGGTGGTACCGGCATAGAGTTTCCAGGCATCGTTCAGTTCCTGGGTGACCGAGAGGTCGTAGGACTCTGGAGTGTCGATTTTCAGGGAGGCGTCGTAGCGGTTGCTTTTCAGGAAGCCTGGGTTGGTGCCGGCACCGGCGGTGACATCAGTGTGGCCTTCCAGTTTGTATTTCACTTTCGAGTGGTAGGTCAGGCCCACGCGGGTGGTGTCGGTAGCCTGGACCAGCACGCCGATGTTGTAGCCATAACCAACGTCGTCACCCTTGATTTTGACTTTGCCGTCATTGGGCGAAAAAGGGGTAGTTAAGGCTGATTCCAATACACCGGAAATACGGTTGATGGTCGGGCCAAAACCGATCGAAACCTTATCGTTGAAGGCGTAGCTTACGGTTGGCTGGAACGTTACGACCTTGACTTCGCTTTTGCTGCCGAAGTTACGTCCCTGGAAGCTGCTTTCATAGTCGGTGACCAAACCAAATGGAGCATAGACCCCCAGGCCGAACGCCCATTGGTCATCGATTGGTTTGACGTAGAAGCCCATAGGCACAGCAGTTAAGGGCACCATATCGCCCTTGTTGGTGCCCTGGCGGCTGCCACTGGTGTTCCTGAGGTCAGTGGACGCATCGATAGCCGCCATACCGCCAGTGACTTGCTGGCGTTTCAGGCGCGACATACCGGCAGGGTTACCAAATACAGTACTTGCATCATCGGCAGCGGAAGAGCGGCCAGCAAAGCCAGTACCCATGCCGCTGATGCTTTGTTCGTTAAGAGCAAAACCGCTGGCGAAGAGTTGGGTAGAGGCAAGTGCAACCGCGAGACTGATGGTGGATTTGAGCATGAATTTTTTCATTATTAGAACTCCTGGTGATCACCGAGGCGAAAACTACCAACATTTCGGCTACGGCGCTATAGGCTGTAACAGTTGATTTAGAGCGGTTTTGTAGGACAATCCGACCAAAATCGGGGTTTTTCTCCGATTTTGTAAAGGTCGGTGTCAGCAGGCGAGCTGGCTCAACGGTGAAACGCAGGTTTGCCAGGCGCAGGCGAAATCTCTCAAACGTCCTTGTGGTTGAAAGGTCTTCCTCCAGATACGGGCCATGCCGAGCAGATCGTCGGCTGCGGGGAGCGGGGTGTGTTGTTGTTCCACCAGCAACCAGGCGATGGCGGTGGCATAACGCAGATTGACGGTCAGTTCCAGGTGCGGTCCGGCGAGGAACGCATGTTGGCTGGCCAGTCCTCTCACCAGGCTGGCCCGTTCCGGGTCCAGCGCCAGGTAGTGATCCCAGAGGTCCTGGTGGCGCACTTCAGTGATGCGGTACAGGCCGTGGCCGCGGCGATCGTGCAGTGCCGAGCCCAGCGCCGACTGACTGGCGGCAATGCCCAGCAACAAGGCTTCAGCGGTTTTGCTATGACTGCCCAGGTACATCAGCGTCGGGCGAATGACATAGCGGCACAACTCGCTGGCGGCGATACCCATAATGCCCTCGAGGGGGGGAGGTGGCCGGCGAAACCCGAAGGTGCTTGGCAGCAATGAAAGGATCAGGTTTGCCGGAAGCGGCGCGGGCCGCCTGACTTGAAGTGTAGTGTCATATCTATGTTGTAAAGGCCTGTTTTTAAAACATTTCCGAGCTCTTGTTATAAGCCTTATACCTATTGGTACTTTGGTTGGAGGAGTGGATTGGTAAATCACAGGCAATAAAAAGCCCCGCGATCAGGCGAGGCTCTTGGGTTTTCAGCACTCTGGCGTATCAGGCCACCAAGGCCTGGCGTGTACGCTCGATCACTGCCTGCAGCGGTTCGGCGCTGGAGTATTGATCGGGATACAGGCGTTCGCTGTGACGGGCGATGCCGTGTTCATTGACCAGGGTGAAGCTGAAGCAGCCTTTGCGAGTGGCCATGATCAGGCAGTTCAACGGCGCAAAAGCGTGGGTTAGGGTGCGAATGGCATCCTGAGTATGGATTTGAGTAGACATAATTATTAGGTGTTCCTACAAATGACACGGTTAAGAACCGTGCAACGTTAAAACGTTCCAGTAACGTCGACCACTATTGGTCAGACGAAGAACCCGACTGGAACAAAGCAGCCAGTTGCAGCGCTTTAATAAGGTTGCGCTAGGGGCTGGCAGGTAGGTACTTAGGAGGGCAGGCAACACAGCAAGGGCAAAGGTTCTGGGCCCAGGGTGGAGATCCTGATCAATTTGCAGGTTGGTTCGGTCAGAGTAAGTAACTTGGGCACTGCCTTTGATTTCGTTTCAAGGGCGGTGTCAGTTTGAGAATTACCTGGAAACCAGCGAGGTGGTCGGTCCTTGATGTTCGACGTTGTTCTCGTTAGGAGAGGTGTCGGCGGGACTTGTTCGACCAGAATTGACTTTCAGCTTGGTACTAACGGGGCGGAGTTTATCGGGTTGAAGGTAGGAATGCAAGTGTGCTAGGAAAAATGTTCCCTGGGCAACGACGTCACGGGGTGACGATTGTGTCACCTCCGACACGGCGGGGTGTAAGAAAGTGGTGCATTGTCGACGTCAGTTTCCGCCCAGTTGTGCACACTTGTTGTGCCACATGTCACCGGGTTGTCACCTTCCCCAAGGCTTGCTCCATAGCCTGTCTCGAGAATTTAAGTCAATGATAAACATCGTCTTTTTTTACTGGTGAAAAAATCGTCAGTTTGACTGCAGAGCCCGTCTCATGGGGCTTTGAGAGGGTTGTAGAGGGGTTGTCCACTGACTTATCCACAGCTTCTGTGGATTGTCCCAAGCGCTTGCTCTAGGACGGGCGTGCTGGCTCTTTTTTGACTTTACCCGAGCGAAAAAAGGAGTAGAGTGGCGCGCCTTCCGATCTGCCCCACAGTGCTTTATGAAGTTTCGCTCAGTATCACCTTCTGTTACCGCCCTCCCTGACAGTGTTACCGAACCCAAGCGTTTCTCCTTGCGTGTGGCTCTGTGGTTACTGGACAGCCCGCGCCTGGGACACAACCCTAACGTCAAGCACTTTGCCGGACGTTTACTCAAGCAGCCGGCCCGGGAAGGGGTGGTCGCGGCGCAAAGTCGCCTGGGTCAGTTGATGTGCCGCGAGTGTGGCAACGCCCGGGACCGCCGTATCGGTCACGACTTGTTGCGCCAGGCAGCCCGCGCCGGTGACCGTCGTGCTCAACTGGAGCTGGGCCGTATCGAAGACTGAGGCTGTCCAACGCCCGGTGGCTTGGTTAACCTTCGTTCCTTATTTCGCTGACAGGAATTGCTATGGCTATGGACTTGACCAGCCTGCTGCTCGGCCTGGCGGGAGCGGCGCTGCCGTTACTGGTGCTGGCCTGGCAACTGCAGCGTCGCGCCAGTTCCAGCCAGTCCGAGCTATCACTGCTGGAAGAACGTCTGGCTACGGCCCTATTGGCCCAGGAAGGACTCATGGCACAGCTGGATGCCACTCGTGATGAAGTCAGCGACCTGAGTCAGGCCAATGCTCTGAAGCAGGCGGACCTGGCGGCTGTGCGTCGAGAGGTCGAGTTGCTGCAGATTGAGCGGGACAACGCCCGTGACGCTGCTCACGCCTGGAACCTGGAGCGTGCCGCCAAAGAGAACGAGTTGCGACGTCTGGATGCCCAGGCCGCCTCGTTACAGGCGGAACTACGAGAACAGCAGGAAAGCCACCAGCAGCGCCTTACCGATCTGCAAGGGTCCAGGGACGAGCTTCGGGCCCAGTTCGCCGAGCTGGCGGGCAAGATCTTCGATGAGCGCGAACAGCGTTTCGCCGAGACCAGCCAGCAGCGGCTTGGGCAGTTGCTGGACCCGCTCAAGGAACGCATCCAGTCGTTCGAAAAAAGGGTCGAAGAGAGTTATCAGGCCGAGGCCCGCGAGCGTTTTTCCCTGGCCAAGGAGCTGGAGCGTTTGCAGCAACTGAATCTGCGCTTGAGTGATGAAGCCACTAATCTGACCCGCGCCCTCAAGGGGCAGAAGACCCAGGGCAATTGGGGGAGCTGATTCTTGAGCGGGTGCTGGAGCACGCAGGCCTGGAGAAGGGACGCGAGTACCAGACCCAGGTCAGCCTCAAAGGGCCGGACGGTGAGCGCTTCCAGCCCGATGTTCTGATCATGCTGCCGGGTGACAAGCAGGTGGTGGTGGACTCCAAGGTCAGCCTCACGGCCTACCAGCAGTATGTCGGCAGCGACGATCCACAGATTGCCCAGGCGGCCCTGAAGCAACATGTGCTGTCTCTGCGCAATCACGTCAAAGGCTTGGCCGGCAAGGATTACAAACGTCTGGAAGGTTTGCACAGCCTCGACTTCGTACTGCTGTTCGTGCCCATCGAAGCCGCATTCTCGGCAGCCCTGCAAGCCGAGCCCAACCTGTTTCAGGAAGCGTTCGACCGGCATATCGTCATTGTCAGCCCAACCACCTTGCTCGCTACTTTGCGGGTAATCGACAGCCTGTGGAAGCAGGAGCGCCAGAGTCAGAATGCCCGTGAAATCGCCGAACGGGCGGGCTGGCTCTATGACAAGTTCGTGCTGTTTATCCAGGATCTGGATGAAGTCGGCAACCGCCTGCAGCAACTGGACAAGGCATATGCCGCCGCGCGCAACAAGCTCACCGAAGGCCGGGGCAATCTGGTCAGCCGCAGTGAGCAGCTCAAGTTGCTGGGGGCCCGGGCCAGCAAGAGTTTGCCGGCAGATTTGCTGGAGCGGGCCATGACCGATGCCGACGGGCGAGAGTTGGAGTTGCCGGAGTAGCCCGGCACTGGCTCAGCCCAGAGGCAGATGACGACTCAATAGGGCGCGCAAGGCTGCCGGTTTTACGGGCTTGGCCAGATAGTCCAACCCTGCCGCGTGCACCTGGGCGATCATCTCCGGACGCCCATCAGCACTGATCACCACGCCCGGCACCGGCTCCCCCAACTGAGTGCGTAGCCAGGCCATGACGTCGGTGCCGGTTTCGCCATCGTCCAGGTGGTAGTCCACCAGCGCCAATTGCGGGCGGATGCCTTCCTTGAGCAGCGCCGCGCACTCTTCGCGGTTCCGGGCAGTCCAGACTTGGCAACCCCAGCGTGTAAGCAGGCTGTTCATGCCGATCAGGATGCTGTCTTCATTGTCCACACAGAGCACCTGCCCGCCGTTGAGGGACTGCCCGTTGAGTTCCACCGCTTTGCCCGGCGCGACCACGCTACTGCGGGCCAAGGGAACGTTGACACTGAAAACGCTGCCCTTGCCGGGCCAGGAGCGTACCTGCAACGGATGGCCGAGGACCCGGCACAGGCCGTCGGCGATGGCCAGGCCCAGTCCCAGGCCTTTTTCGGCGCGGGTCTGGTGGCTGTCCAGGCGCTTGAACTCTTCGAAGATCACCTGCTGCTTGTCCCGGGGGATACCCGGTCCCCGATCCCAGACTTCAAGGCTCAATGAGTCGCCCCGACGACGCACTCCCAGCAAGACCGGGCCCTTGGCATAGCGGAAGGCGTTAGTCAGGAAATTCTGCAGCACCCGCCGCAGTAACTTGCTGTCACTGTCGACCCGCAGACGGCTACCGCGCACCCGGAATTGCAGGCCCTGCTCATGGGCCAGGGCCTTGAATTCCGCCCCCAGGGTGTCGAACAGCTCGTTGAGGGCAAAGGGTTTGCGATCGGGGGTGATCTTGCCGTTTTCCAGGCGCGAGATATCCAGCAGGTCGCTGATCAGGTCTTCGGCAGAGCGCAGTGAGCTGTCCAGGTGCTGCACCAGCTGCTGGGCTTCGACAGAGAGTCCGTCATTCTGGTGTGAAAGGGCGGCGGAGAACAGCCGTGCAGCGTTCAGGGGTTGCATCAGGTCGTGACTGACGGCCGCCAGGAAGCGCGTCTTGGATTGGTTGGCCGCTTCCGCCGTGCCCTTGGCTTCGGTCAGCGCAGCATTGAGTTGCGACAGTTCATGGGTGCGTTCCGCCACCCGTTGTTCCAGGCCCTCGTTGGCCTCGGTCAGGGCCTGCTCGGCCTCGCGGAACGGGGTGATGTCAGTGAAGCTCATGACGAAGCCGCCGCCGGGCATCGGGTTGCCGATCAGTTCGATGACCCGGCCGTTGGGGAACAGCCGCTCGGAAGTATGGGCTCGTCCCTGGCGCATCCAGTGCAGGCGTCGGGCGACGTGGACCTCCGCTTCGCCGGGGCCGCACAGGCCGCGCTCGGCGTTATGGCGAATGATGTCGGCAATCGGCCGGCCAACGCTGATCAGGCCTTCGGGGTAATTGAACAGCTCCAGATAACGACGGTTCCAGGCCACCAGTTTCAACGACTGGTCCACCACACTGATGCCCTGGGTGATGTTTTCGATTGCGCCTTGCAGCAGTGCGCGGTTGAACTGCAGCACTTCAGAGGCTTCGTCAGCGATGCGCACCACGTCTTCGAGTTGCATCTCCCGGCCTTCGATGGCGGCCTTGACCACGGCACGGGTCGAGGAGGCGCCAAGGACACCGGCCAGCAGGCGTTCGGTATGGGCGATCCATTCGCCGTCGGCGTTCTGATTCGGGTTGAAGCCTTTGCCCTGACGATAGGCGAAGCGGATGAAGCTCTGGCGGGCGCGCTCTTCACCGACAAAGCGCGCGGCCAGTTTCAGCAGGTCGTCGATCTGCACTGCCAGCATCGAGCGTGAGCTGAGGCGACCGCTGATTTCCTGGCCGATGAAGCGTCCGGCCTGCCAGTGTTCGGAAACCCGGGTGCGCGACAGCACCGAGACCCAGGCGAACAGGGTGAAGTTACCGGCCAGTGACAGCACCACGCCCTGGGTCAGTGGTGTGATGGGCAGGTCCAGCGGATTGCCGTGCAGCCAGGCCAGGCCGGGGAAGCTGCTCAGGGACCAGCCCAGGCTGTGGGCAGCGATGGGCAGGACCAGGGTGTAAAACCAGATAAAGGTGCCGGCGGCGAGTCCGGCAAACACCCCTCGACGGTTGGCCTGTTTCCAGTACAACGCGCCAAGCATGGCCGGCGCCAGTTGAGTCACGGCGGCGAACGCAATCTGGCCGATGGTGGCCAGACTGGCGGTGGAGCCCAGCAGGCGATAGCTGACATAGGCCAGCAACAGGATGACCACGATGCTGACTCGGCGCACCGAAAGCATCCAGTGACGGAACACTTCGAAGGGGCGTTCGGCGTTTTTATGTCGCAGCAGCCAGGGCAGCAACATGTCGTTGGAGACCATGGTCGACAGTGCCACGCTGGCCACGATCACCATGCCGGTGGCGGCCGAGGCGCCACCGATGAACGCAAGCAAGGCCAGGGCGGGATGAGCCTGGGCCAGGGGCAGGCTGATAACGAAGGAGTCCGGCAATACGCTGCTGGGCAGGAGCATCTGTCCGGCCAGGGCGATGGGCACCACGAATAGTGCGGCCAGAGCCAGGTAAGCGGGGAACACCCATTTGGCCAGGCGCAGGTCCTGGGGCTCGATGTTCTCGACCACGGTGACGTGGAATTGCCGCGGCAGGCAGATGATCGCCATCATCGCCACTCCGGTCTGCACCACCATCGACGGCCAGTTGATGGTTTCCTTCCAGTACTGCTCCAGGCGGGGCGCGAGCATGGCCTGGTTGAACAGATCGTCGAAACCGTCATAGAGGCCAAACGTGACGAAGGCGCCGACGGCCAGGAAGGCAAACAGCTTGACCAGGGATTCGAAGGCAATCGCCAGCACCATGCCCCGGTGGTGCTCGGTGGCGTCGAGGTTGCGGGTGCCGAAGACAATGGTAAACAGCGCCAGGATCAGCGACACGATCAGTGCCGTGTCCTGGGCGCGGGTACCCATGGCGTCGGCTCCGGCGCCGATCAGCAGGTTCACTCCGAGCACGATGCCCTTGAGTTGCAGGGCGATGTAGGGCAGCACCCCCACCAGGCAGATCAGGGCTACGACCACCGCCAGGGACTGGGACTTGCCGTAGCGGGCGGCAATGAAGTCGGCAATGGAGGTGATGTTCTCCTGCTTGCTGATCATCACCATCTTCTGCAGCACCCAGGGGGCGAACACCAGCAGCAGGATGGGGCCCAGATAGATCGGCAGGAAAGCCCAGAGTTGTTCGGCCGCCTGGCCCACGGCGCCAAAGAAGGTCCAGCTGGTGCAATAGACGGCCAGCGACAGGCTGTACACCCAGGCCCGCACCCGCGGCGGAAGGGGCGCGCTGCGACGGTCGCCATAGAAGGCGATGGCAAACATGATGGCCATATAGGCCAGGGCAACGGCGGCAATCAGCCCGCTGGACAACGACATGGAAACTCCGAAGCAAAGACGCCGGGCACGTCAGCCCGGCCAGACAGTCTGGCACGATGTTGAGTTGGCGTCAGTGTCGACCAAGGTATCAGCGTGGCCTGATGTCGCAGGGCCGGACGGTCGTTCGGGCGGGCTAGGTTGGCAGGGCAAGCTCGATCATTTCATGGAGTTCCAGCATCACCACCGGCTCCACTTCGAACCTGATTGGCGGTGCCATGGTGGCAGTGCTGACCCTTAGTGGCGCGTTGATGTTCTTTTCCTTGCGCCAGCGTTTGGCCGACAAGGTCCTGCGCTCGGGAGGCTGAGCAGTTGCTTGATTGCGAGGCGCAGCGGTCGACGCTCAGGGAAACCAAGGGCAATTCTGTCGGTTGGCGAGAGTGCCGCTCACGTTCACTATGGGCACCTGTTCCCTGCTGCCATGGAGTGCCTTATGTTTCCTGGGTCTGGTCATCGGTTGCTCGACAAGCAGTCGCGTCAGTCGTGTTTCAGCGACCATTCAGCGCTAACGGGCGGCCAGTCGGGCCGCTCAAAACCTTTTGTGTCAGGGAGGGCGGTATGAAGGTCATTCGCAGTGCTGACTTTACCGGCGAGCGGGCCTGGGCAGCCCTGGATATCGCCAACATGAACGGCATCACCACGCGCCTGCACTGGACTGACCAGCCGTACCGATGGCACGTCAATGATGGTCAGGAGGTGTTCGTGGTGCTGGGTGGCCAGGTGCAGATGCGCTATCGCGTTGAGGGGGTGGAGCAGTCGGTGCTGCTGGAAGTGGGCGACATTTTTTATGCCGATCTGGGAACCGAGCATGTGGCTCATCCCCAGGGTGTTGCCAGGGTGTTGGTGATCGAATCCGAAGGCAGTGTCTAGGTTTATATCTGCAAAATAGATAACAGATAGAGAAATTACCCGTTATATAGATATTCGATTAGGTTCTACCATGGGCTCCACCTCATCAGAGGACAGGAGACACGTCATGCCATGCACCCACAGCGTCAAAGCCGGCCGCCGGCCCTTGAGTCATCTACAGCACCCCCGTGAAGCCATTCGCCATTTCACTCCCAACTGGTTCGCCGCCACCATGGGCACCGGTGTTCTGGCCCTGGCGCTGGCCCAATGGCCGGCGCCGGTGCCAGGCCTGCATCAGGTGGCTGAAGGCTTCTGGTGGTTGACCATCGTCCTGTTCCTGCTCTTTACCGCGATGTACACCGCGCGCTGGGTGCTGTTCTTCGATGAGGCGCGGCGAATCTTTGCTCACTCAACGGTATCGATGTTTTTCGGCACCATTCCCATGGGGCTGGCGACCATCATCAACGGCTTGCTGCTGTTCGGCATTCCGCGCTGGGGCGAGGCGGTGGTGCATCTGGCGCAAGTGTTGTGGTGGCTGGACGTGGCCATGTCCCTGGCTTGCGGGGTGTTGATCCCCTACATGATGTTCACCCGGCAGGAGCACAGCATCGATCAGATGACCGCCGTCTGGTTGCTGCCGGTGGTGGCGGCTGAAGTGGCGGCGGCCAGCGGCGGCTTGCTGGCGCCGCATCTGGCGGATGCTCACGCCCAACTGGTGATGCTCAGTACCAGCTATGTGTTGTGGGCTTTTTCGCTGCCGGTGGCTTTCAGCATCCTGACGATCCTGCTGCTGCGCATGGCCTTGCACAAATTGCCCCACGAAAGCATGGCGGCCTCGAGCTGGCTGGCCCTGGGCCCGATCGGTACCGGCGCCCTGGGCATGCTGGTGCTGGGGGGCGATGCGCCGGCGATCTTTGCCGCCAATGGCCTGTCCGGCGTCGGCGAGATTGCCGCCGGCCTGGGGCTGGTGGCGGGCCTGACCTTATGGGGCTTCGGCCTGTGGTGGATGTTGATGGCGGTGCTGATCACCCGCCGTTACTTGCGCGAGGGCATTCCCTTCAACCTCGGTTGGTGGGGCTTTACCTTCCCGCTGGGTGTGTATTCGCTGGCCACCTTGAAGCTGGGTAGCACTTTGCACCTGGGATTCTTCAGCGTATTTGGTGCGGTGTTGGTAGCGGCCCTGGCGTTGATGTGGCTGATCGTGGCCAGGCGTACGGTCCAGGGGGCCTATAAAGGAGAGCTGTTTGTTTCGCCGTGCATTGCGGGCTTACGGAAATAATCGCCAAAGATAGGTAAGGTTGTGGCCTGGATCGATATTCGACATTCCAATAACAGTATCCACGCCACTCAGGGACATGGAAGATGAGTCACCCTTCGCAGTTCACTTTGCTCCGCAAGCGGCGGTTCCTGCCGTTCTTCATCACGCAATCCCTCGGCGCCTTCAACGACAACATCTTCAAGCAGTCGTTGATCCTGGCCATTCTCTACAAGCTGAGCATCGAGGGTGATCGCTCGATCTGGGTCAACCTCTGTGCCTTGCTGTTCATCCTGCCGTTCTTTCTGTTCTCGGCCCTGGCCGGGCAGTTCGGTGAGAAGTTCGCCAAGGATGCGCTGATTCGCCTGATCAAGCTGGGGGAGATCGCGATCATGGCCGTGGGAGCGGTGGGCTTCGTCTTCGACCATCTCTGGCTGATGCTGTTGGCGCTATTTGCCATGGGGACCCATTCGGCACTGTTCGGCCCGGTGAAATATTCGATCCTGCCCCAGGCCCTGCGTGAAGAGGAACTGGTGGGCGGCAATGGCCTGGTGGAAATGGGGACTTTCCTGGCAATTCTGGCCGGGACCATCGGCGCGGGGATCATGATGTCCTCGGCTCATTACGCCTCTATTGTCTCGGTTGCCATCCTGGGCGTCGCGGTGTCGGGGTACCTGGCAAGTCGGGCCATTCCACGGGCGGCTGCTGCAACCCCGGACATGCGCCTGAACTGGAACATCTTCAGTCAGTCCTGGGCCACCTTGCGTCTGGGCTTGGGGCAGACACCGGCGGTGTCGCGGTCAATTGTCGGCAACTCCTGGTTCTGGTTTGTCGGGGCAATCTACCTGACTCAGATTCCCGCCTATGCCAAGGAGTGGATGCACGGCGACGAGACGGTGGTGACCCTGATCCTCACTGTGTTCTCGGTGGGTATCGCGGTGGGCTCGATGCTGTGCGAGAAGCTTTCGGGGCGCAAGGTTGAGATCGGCCTGGTGCCGTTTGGCTCCTTTGGCCTGACGGTATTCGGCCTGCTGCTGTGGTGGCATTCCGGTGGTATCCCGGAGAGTGTCAATGGTCATGGCTGGCTTGAAGTGCTGGGCTTCGGGCATGCCTGGTGGGTGTTGTTCGACGTGCTGGGACTGGGGGTATTCGGTGGCTTCTATATAGTGCCGTTGTATGCGCTGATCCAGTCGCGTACTCCGGAGAATGAACGGGCCCGGGTAATTGCTGCCAACAATATTCTCAATGCTCTGTTCATGGTGGTATCGGCGATTGTTTCCATCGTCATGCTGAGCATGGTCAAGCTGACCATTCCCCACCTGTTCCTGGTGGTGTCGCTGCTCAACATCGCGGTCAACGTCTATATCTTCAAAGTGGTGCCCGAGTTCAGCATGCGGTTCATGATCTGGCTGCTCAGCCATTCCATGTACCGCGTCGAGCATCGCAATCTGGAGCAGATCCCCGATGAAGGAGCGGCGTTGCTGGTGTGCAACCACGTGTCGTTCGTCGATGCCTTGTTGATTGGCGGCGCGGTGCGCCGGCCGATTCGCTTCGTGATGTACTACAAGATCTACAACCTGCCAGTGCTGAACTTTATCTTCCGCACCGCCGGTACCATTCCTATCGCTGCAAGGCATGAAGATCTGGAAATCTACGAAAAGGCCTTTAAGCGTATTGCCCAGTATCTGCGTGACGGTGAGTTGGTGTGCATTTTTCCCGAGGGCAAGCTGACTGCCGATGGTGAGATTAATGAGTTCAAGGGCGGCCTGACACGGATTCTCGAAGAAACCCCGGTGCCGGTGATTCCCCTGGCACTGCAGGGCTTGTGGGGCAGCTTCTTCAGTCGCGACCCGAACAAAGGGTTCTTCCATCGCTTCTGGTCACGAGTGACTTTGGTGGCCGGGCCAGTCGTAAGTGTGGAGGCCGCCGAACCCGCGCAGTTGCAGGCGGTGGTGGGGCAGTTGCGCGGCAGTCGTCGCTAGGATTGCAGTGAATACAAAAACGCCCGCAGCATTGCGGGCGTTTTCATTTCTGTGCGGCGGCGGTCAGCTGGCGCTGACTTTCAAGCCCACCAGGCCGGCGATGATCAGCGCCACGCTGGCCAGGCGCACCAGGGCCATGGATTCGCCGAACAGGATGATCCCTGCGATCACCGTGCCAATAGCACCGACCCCGGTCCAGATGGCGTAGGCTGTGCCCAGGGGCAGCTCCTTCATGGCCAGACCGAGCAGGCCCAGGCTGATGGCCATGGCGAGGATGGTCAGGGCGGTGGGCAGCGGACGGCTGAAACCGTCGGTGTACTTCAGGCCGACAGCCCAGCCCACTTCAAACAAGCCGGCAAACAACAAAATGATCCAGGACATGCTGACCTCATCGGTTGATGGGGTCGTCCCCACAAATAAGTCACTCGATTGAGTCGCGAGGTCGTCCTCGCGCTGCGCAGTATACTGCTCAATGCGGCTCGGTCGATCAGTTTTCAGCTCGGTTGCCGACTCGTTGTGTTTCCAGTTTTTGCTCGCTTTTGTCCCTCATGCCGCGGAAGTAGGTCGAGAGCAAGGCCCCGGAGATGTTATGCCAGACGCTGAACAGTGCGCTGGGTACTGCCGCCAGTGGAGAGAAGTGGGCGCTGGCCAGGGCGGCCCCCAGGCCGGAGTTCTGCATGCCGACTTCCAGGGCCAGGGATTTGCGTTGTGCCAGTGGCAGTTTGAAGAGCCGGCCGGTGAAATAGCCCAACAGGTAGCCGAAGCTGTTGTGCAGCATCACCACCGCCAGGATCAGCAGTCCGGACTCGGCGATTTTTGCCTGGCTGGCCGCCACCACGGCGGTGACGATGATGACGATGCTCACCACCGAAACCAGCGGCAGTACCTCTACCGCATGTTGTACCCGATGGTCCAGCAAGCGCTGGGCCAGCACGCCCAGCACGATCGGTAGCAGCACTACTTGCAGGATCGACCAGAACAGCTCCATGAAAGACACCGGCAGCCAGGCCGAAGCCAGCAGCCAGATCAGCGCAGGGGTCAAGAGTGGCGCGAGCAGGGTGGTGACTGCAGCAATTGCCACCGACAGGGCGAGGTCGCCCCGGGCCAGCCAGGTCATGACGTTGGACGAGGTGCCGCTGGGGCAGCAACCCACGAGAATCACGCCGACGGCAATTTCCGGCGGCAGATGGAAGGCCTGGCAGAGTAGCCAGGCCACCCCGGGCATGATCACGAAGTGCGCGACCACTCCCAGTGCGACGCGCCAAGGATGACGGGCCACTTCGGCGAAGTCTTCGAGTTTCAGGGTCAGGCCCATGCCGAACATCACCAGGCCCAGCAGCGGCACGATGGCGCCTTTGAGGCCGATGAACCAACCGGGTTGGAAGAATGCCAGGACGGCGAAGATCAGTACCCAGTAGGCGAAGGTGTTGCCGACAAAGCGGCTCAGTGCAGCCAGTGCTCGCATGACCTGTTCCTTATTATGTGAAAACGCCACCGAAGGCGGTGGCGTCTATAGCGGGGCGGCTATTGGAGCAAGGCGTCAGATGCCTTGCGGAATCTCCTCGCCACCCAGGGCCTCGAACAGCGCCGGCAGGAAGTCGCCGAAAGTCAGCATCATCAGGGTGAAGCTGGCGTCCTGCTGGCCGAGGGCTTCATCGCCGCCGTCCTGTTCCGCCTGATCCTGCAGCAGGTCTTCGAACTTCAGGCGCTTGACCACCATCTTGTCGTCGAGCATGAAGGACAGTTTGTCCTGCCAAGCCAGGGACAGTTGGGTGACCACCTTGCCGGTGCTCAGGTGCAGCTGGATTTCCTCGCCGGTCAGGTCCTGGCGCTTGCAGCGCACGATGCCGCCGTCTTCGTGGGTGTCGCGCAGTTCGCATTCGTCGAGCACGAAGAAGTCGTCGGCGGCTTTTTGCGTCTTGACCCAGTCGGTCATGATTGCGCTCGGGGCGATCTTCACGGTCAGTGGACGTACTGGCAGGGTGCCGAGGACTTCGCGCAGGGTGGAGAGCAGGTCTTCGGCGCGCTTGGGGCTGGCGGAGTTGACCAGAATCAGCCCTTGTTTCGGGGCGATGGCGGCGAAGGTCGAGGAGCGGCGGATAAAGGCCCGGGGCAGGAACGCCTGGATGATTTCATCTTTGATCTGGTCGCGCTCCTTCTTATAGACCTTGCGCATCTGTTCGGCTTCGATCTCTTCGACCTTTTCCTTCACCGCGTCGCGCACCACGCTGCCAGGCAGGATGCGTTCTTCTTTGCGCGCTGCCACCAGCATGAAGTCCTGGCTGACGTGCACCAGCGGGGCGTCTTCACCTTTGCCGAAAGGGGCGACGAAACCGTAAGTGGTCAACTCCTGGCTTGCACAGGGGCGCGCCAGTTTGGTCGCCAGTGCAGTTTCCAGCGCCTCAGCATCAAAAGGCAGATCTTGGGTCAGGCGATAGATCAGCAGGTTTTTGAACCACATGGGGTGAATCTCTCCTTTATACAAAGGAGGGCATTATTCTCTTCGCTGCTGCTCAGGCCAACCCTTCGCTAAGCCTTTGGAAGGCCTGAAAAAATTATTATAAAAAGTGCTTGCCAGAGTGGGGGCTGCTCCGTAGAATGCGCGCCACACCGAACGTGAAGGGTGATTAGCTCAGCTGGGAGAGCGTCTGCCTTACAAGCAGAATGTCGGCGGTTCGATCCCGTCATCACCCACCATTCGCATTCAGTGTTACGCGCAGCGGTAGTTCAGTCGGTTAGAATACCGGCCTGTCACGCCGGGGGTCGCGGGTTCGAGTCCCGTCCGCTGCGCCATATTCGGTAACCTGGAACACTGAACGCCAGGTCACCACAGAAAGCCCGCTAGCGCGGGCTTTTTGCTGTAAAGAGTTTGTGGGTAGTGCGGCATTTCATGGGAATTCAGATTTTTTTGATAAAATTATCAATTAAATCAACACTTTAAGAATTTCTGTGGCATAATGCGCCCCGCAACGAAGGTAAAGGGTGATTAGCTCAGCTGGGAGAGCGTCTGCCTTACAAGCAGAATGTCGGCGGTTCGATCCCGTCATCACCCACCACTTACTTTCAACGCTACGCGCAGCGGTAGTTCAGTCGGTTAGAATACCGGCCTGTCACGCCGGGGGTCGCGGGTTCGAGTCCCGTCCGCTGCGCCATATTCGATAACCTGGAACACTGAACGCCAGGTCATCACGGAAAGCCCGCTAACGCGGGCTTTTTGCTGTCTGGGGTTTGGCTTTAGGCAAATCCGGCACCCCAAAAAGCGGCCCGCAGGCCGCTTTTCTTGTTTCAGGGCTTACTGCTCGGCGTTACGGCTGTGCCGGTAGTCACTGACAGCTTCGTAGACCGCTTTGCGCAAGCGGTTGATACCACCGATAGGGCGATGGGCCTCAATGCCGAACCAGGGATTGAAGGATTGATTGTCGCAGGCGAGGTTTTGCGCAGGAGTGTCGAAGTCCTGGGCGGGGATCGTCAATCGGGCCACGGTTTCAAACGGTGCGTCGCTTTCTTTCCACTCGATGCTGGTGTCTTCGATCGGCATGAACCGGCTCGGATCCTGGCGCTGGATCTGCAGCACGAAGCAGGCTGGCATCCGATCGGTGGAGAGCTGCTGGGTCAGTGCACTGCGCAAGAAGTTGGGCAGGTCCTGGTTCTGCGCTGGCAAGCTGTAGGCCGGGCAGCTGTCCGGGTCTGGCATGACCCGGAACTTGGCGTTGGCGTTACCGAACTTGTAGGGCGAGACCGAAAAGTAGGTCGTCTGGGTCGGGCTGGCTGGTGCTGGTGACAACGTGGCCAAGGCGATGAACAGATGGCGGATCTGCCAGCTGCGAGGATCCCAGCCAGGGAAGAAGGCGCCGACTTTCTTGCCATCCGCCTGGGCGGCAATGTTTTGTTGATACTCCGCCACATCGCTGACGAAGAAGTTCGGATGATTGAACATCACGAAGTCCTGCTCGCGTCGCGCCGATTCCGCGGGGATCAGCTGTTGCCCAGGAACATCCAGCAGTTTGATCGCCATGCCGCGGGCATCGCGAATGCTGTCGAACTGCGGATAGGCATTGCCGTTGGACAAACGCACGGTCGCTTGCCAGGTCTGGCCGGGGTTGGCGAATACACCCTGGCGCAGTTCCGAATTCAGGTCCTTGAGCACCTGGACCTCGGCTTTCACGCAGCCATGAGCCTTGGCGTGGGCATCGCGCAGGTAGCGCGTGCCTTCGCGGTGTTGATCGACGATGCGTACGGCGGTCTGGATGATGTCCTGGGTGCGTGCGGCTTCATCGGCGGGAATCTGCTCCTGCACTGCCACCGGACCACGGTGCTGCCAGGCGAACCAGGCGCTGCCCAGGGCCCAACCCAGCAGGCCGATGCCAGCCAGCAATAACAGAGTCTTGCCCAGCAATGCACTGAGGCTTAGCCAGAGCCTGGCCAGCAGTGACGGTCGTTTTCTTGCGAGATCGAGTTTCATGGCAGTTGTGACTCCAGCGGTCCGCCTAGCACTTTCAAGTATTCCAGCAGCGCCCAGCGCTCTTCGGGTTGCAGCAGAGGGCCGATGACGCCGTTGCCACGCTGGCCGGCACGGAATTCGTGGCCGCTGTTGTGGTTGCCGCTGATGCGGGTATCGAATTCAAAGCCATTCTTGAAGGCTTCCGGGCGATAGCCCAGGTGCTTGGGATCGTATTCGAAGGTGCCTCGATAGAAGGTGGTGGAGCGTTCGGATTGGGGCGAAAGCAGTTGATACAGGTTGGGCACCGAGCCGTTATGCAGGTAAGGCGGTGTCGCCCAGACCCCAGCCAGTGGCCGGGCCTTGTAGGCACGCAGCTCCCGTACGCCGATCGGCAGGCCATAGCCATCCAGCCGTGGCCGTTCCTCGGGAGTGACCTTGGCATCGCGGTAGGCACGTTCCTCGACGAAGGCGGTGATATAGGCCAGGCCCTTCGCGGCCGAGAGTTGGCGCAGGTCAAGTGGTTCAGTGGGCGTCGGATGCAGTTCGACGTTGGACTTGGCCAGTTCGGCGGTGTCCCATTGCAGGGCGCTCAGGTCATAGCGCAAGTCGGCGATGTTGCTGGCGGAGTTCGGGTCGGTACCAATCACCGAAACCGGGAGCATCTTCAGTTGCTGCACTGGGCGGCCGTTGCTCTCGCTCACTGTCGGTAGGTGACAGCCGGCGCAGTGGCTGGCGAACAGGTCGCGGCCCTTGGCAGCCAGAGGTTTATCGACAGTGCCCAGCAGTGCCTCAGGCCATGTGGGAGGCTTCAGGCGCTGCAAGGTTTCTTCTATATGGTTAAGGTCGCGAACCCGCACGCTGGACGGGTAGCGGGCATCGCCGGTGAGGGGCTGGCCGTTGCTGTCGAACAGATTGAGGGTGGCACCGACCCCCAGGGCCTCGCCAATGTTGCGGGCCATGGGTTGCTGTGCGGAACCGTTCCACTGCACCCAATCGAAGGTCCAGATGTCCCACAGTTGTGGGTAATCCACCGGGGCGTTGGCGATCCGATAGTTCTGCGCAGAAATGGCATCGCCGAAACTGGCGTTGGCTATGCGGCCGAAGGCATCGGTACGGCCCGGGCCTTCCTCGGTGGGATAGAGGCCACGATGGGTGTCGTTCCAGGCGACTCGGAGGAAGGTGTCCAGCGAGGCCTTGAAATCCTTGCGCAGTTGTTCATGTTGCGCGTCATAGTCTGCGCCCAGCACTTTGCGGGCGAAACGCTCGAATTTCCATGGGTTGTAATAGGTGGTGGCCAGACTGGCTACCAGCGCCTGGCCGAAGCTGCCGCCGCGCAGGGTTGGCACGCTGGAGGGCAGGACGTGTTGCGCCGATCCGCCATCGATTCGCAATGCCTGATGGTTGAAGCGCAGTTCCCCGGTGTGGCAGGCGGCGCAGGTGATGTCCAGGTACTGTTCCGGGCTGCCTGGGTTCTGGTGTCGGGCGAACCCTACTGGCAGGTTGCCGGGATTCTGCGCGGTGGCTTTCTGTCCGGGCTGAACCAGGAACCCGAAGCGTGCCAGGTACTCCGGCGCTGCAAAGGACTGCTTGGAGAAGGGCAGCTCCAGGGCGGTGAACCATTCATAGCGCAGGCCTTTGACTTGAGTGCCTTGGGGGGTGAAATAGTACGTCTGGCGATCGGCGGCGTCCCACTGGTCCAGATAGTGCACCTGCTCGACGGGCACATAGTCGGGAAGCTTGGGGTTGGCGATGTAGTACACAACCACGGCCAGGGCTATGCCGATCAACACGGCAATCAACAGCAATACACGGTAGATGAGGCGCAAGATGTACGTCCTTGTCGAATTTGCTTTCCTTATGCCTGAGCGTCTCTGACGCGGCAAGTAGCCATTACTTGCGCTATGGTTATTCGCGCTCGTTCCAGCGCCTCACCGAGCCGCCTGAGCGGGCGTTCCCCAAAGCATAAAACGTGTTTAAAGACGTGAACTTATCGGACATTTACTACTCTTACGCCGGTAGCCATTGGTCGTGGTCGCCTGATAAGCTCGCGGCTTTATTCGATTGCCCTTTAGGCGCATGAACAAGGAAATAGCATGAAACAGCATCGGTTGGCGGCGGCGGTGGCCCTGGTTAGCCTGGTACTTGCGGGGTGTGACTCGCAGACCAGCGTAGAGCTGAAAACCCCGGCGCAAAAAGCTTCCTACGGTATCGGCCTGAACATGGGCAAGAGTCTCGCCCAAGAAGGCATGGATGACCTGGATTCCAAAGCGGTAGCCCAGGGCATCGAAGATGCCGTCGGCAAGAAAGAACAGAAGCTGAAGGATGAGGAACTGGTTGAAGCCTTTGCCGCGCTGCAAAAGCGTGCCGAAGAGCGCATGGCCAAGATGAGTGAAGAGTCGGCTGCTGCCGGCAAGAAATTCCTCGAGGAAAACGGTAAGAAAACCGGCGTGACTACCACTGCTTCCGGCCTGCAGTACGAAGTGCTGAAGAAGGCTGATGGTCCTCAGCCCAAGTCGACTGACGTGGTCACGGTTCACTACACCGGTACTTTGACCAACGGTACTGTATTCGACAGCTCGGTAGAGCGTGGCAGCCCGATCGATCTGCCTGTCAGTGGCGTCATCCCGGGTTGGGTTGAAGGTCTGCAACTGATGCACGTGGGTGAGAAGTACAAGCTGTACATCCCTAGCGATCTGGCCTACGGCGCACAAAGCCCAAGCCCGTCGATCCCGGCCAACTCGGTTCTGGTGTTCGAACTGGAGCTGCTGGGTATCAAGGATCCAGCCAAGCAGGACGCCGCCAAGTAACCTGTCTCTGCGCCTGAAGCAACGCCCCGTTTTTACGGGGCGTTGTCGTTTCTGCGGGCCACTGCTGGTAAATATTCCGAACCGGCGCCATCGTAGGTGGTCAGAACTGGGTATCGGCGGTGGGTAGTCTGTGAAGGCCGCCAAGTCAATGAAATTATGGGTTTTTTTATGTGAGTAAAAAACGCCCGATCTGAGCTAAGCCCTTATGAAACGGGGCTTTCAGCTGTGAAAAATAGCTCTGTTCACAAGGTTATCCACAATTTGTGTGGATAACATTTCAGTGGAGTGATGATGAAAGCACCCTGGAGTTTTGCTCGCTTCCTGCCCCTGGCTGGTCGGTTGCTGAGCCGCGGTCGTTTACCGACGCTGTTGTTTGCCGTGGCCAGCAAGGGGGCCAGCCAGGGTGGCCGTCTGGGCAAGGTCAAGGAGGATCTGCGCCTGCTCCAGGCACTGTGTCTGGCTTACTGGCGAGGTGAGTATCGCGCTGTCAGCCCCAAGGCTTTGCTATCGGTAGTGGCAGGGTTGATGTATTTCCTCAGCCCGGTGGACGCGATCCCCGATTTTCTCCCGGTATTCGGCATGCTCGACGACATCGCCGTGCTGGCGTGGTTGATGAAGACCCTGGATGACGAACTTGGTGCCTTCCGCGCCTGGCGCAACCGCCAGATGCCGGAAAAACTGGCAGTGGTTGAACGCCTGCCGGATACACCGGAACAGCTGCAGCTGGAGGGGCCGCGGAAAAACTGAGGCGATTGACTGGCTCTCTCAACAATCATGCTCCCCGCGACCGCCGCCGCTGTTAGGATTACACTTCAAGGGAAAAGTCCGACTCGGTAAGAGTCGTTGTCCTACGGGGTAGTAATGGATATTCAGATTATTGAACGCGATGGCGAGCCCGAATATGCGGTTCTGCCGTGGGCTCAGTATCAAGCTTTATTGACAGCCGCAGGCCTCACCAAACAACAACCACACGCCGCTGCAACCTCTCAGGCGGCACCACCAGCCCAGAGTCTTCCGGGCCTGGATCAACTACGCAATCTGCGCGAAGGGAAGGGCATCGCCATCGAGGCGCTGGCCCGCAAAGTAGGTATCAGTCCGTCTTACCTGGCCCTGATTGAAAGTGGCGAGCGTCAACCCGACGCTGCGATTCGCCGCAGCCTGGCCTGGGAGTTGACGGTGCCGGGGTGGAGGGAGCAATCGTGAGTGTAAGGATCAGTCGTCAGCACTGGGATGGGCTGTTGGGCGAATTGGATCAAGCCCGTCGCCAACGCCATCTTTTAACCTACCGGGCATTGCTGGAGCGATTGCAGCTGCCTAGCCCAGCCATGCAAACCCTGACGGCCGCGCTGGAGCATCTGGCGGCCCTGGATGCCCGGGCCGAACAGCCATTGCGCAGTTCATTGGTGATCAGCCAAGGCGCTAGCCGTTTACCTCGTACCGGGTTCTTTGAGTGTGTGGAGCGCTTGGGACGTTTTTCCGGGCCATCCGATGGCGTGGCCGCTGCGTCATGGCACGCATCGGAAGTGGTGCGCGTGTTCGAGTATGAATACCCCGAATCAGCGGAGGCTTGAATGTTCTGGCGACTCAAGGCACGACTCAGCTATTGGCTGGCGCGCCGGTTGTTTCATTGGCCGTGGTTTATCCGCGAACCTCGCAGTTGGCGGTGGATGGAGGGGCAATTCGCACGCATGGCCAATCTGGGGGATGTCGACGCGCAAAGTTTCTACGGGCACATCCTGACTTTTCGTGGGCATGGGCTTGGGGCGCGGGAGGAGGGCATTCGCCTGCTGCGCCTGGCGGCTCTGGCCGGTGACGGTAAAGCCGCCTATCAATTGGGGGTGATCAGCCTCGCCGGCTCCGCCAGCAAGGCTCCTGATGCTGCCGAGGCAAGCCGTTGGTGGACGCTCTCGGCCAAGGCCGGGCATCCACTGGCGGAGCTCAAGCTGATGCAGCTGAATCAGGCGGCTGATTCCGATCCCGCATCGGTTCGTTGAGCGCCTCGCTTCCCATGCGGGCTGCAGCGTCCAAACTGTCGATTACGTGGATGCTGTAGCCCTGAACATTCTTGGCATGATGCTTGGCCTGGGATGCCAGCTCTGCCAATTGGCTGGAATCCAGTAGTCCACAAGCCTGTGGATACAAGTGCACGACGCCGATGGACAGTGACAGCAAGGGGAACTCCTGACGCACTCCTTGACGGTTGGGGGCGACAAAGCAACCGGCCTCCAGGTGTTCGCTGCGGTAGAAGCGTCGGCACTGACTGTGAAAGTCGTCCAGCAACTGGTTCAGGCGTCTTTGCCAGTCTTCAGGTCCGAGCACCAGCAAGAAATCATCCCCGCCAATATGCCCGACGAAGTCACGACTCGGGTCGACCCGATCATTCAGGCATTGGGCCAGGCACAGCAGCACTTCATCGCCACGGCCATAGCCGTAGATATCGTTGAAGGGCTTGAAGCTGTCGATGTCCACGTAACAGATCACTGACTCTTGCCCTTGTTGCAGCAGGCGGGTCAGGCATTGCTGGATGGGCACGTTGCCCGGTAACAGGGTCAGGGGATTGGCATAGCGCGCCTGCTGGATTTTCAGTTCGGTGATCAGCTTGAGAACATCTATTACCCGTCCCAGTCCCAGGTAGTGACCGTTGAGGGTGATGATGAAGTCTTCCTCGATGCGTTGCCGGGCGCGACTGGTGATCAGGCGGCTCACCTGCTGCAGGGACTGGCTGAGTTCGACGGCAAGGAAGTCGTCATTCATCAGGCGGCTGATGGGTTTGCGGGCAAAAAGATCGGTAGCAAATGGCTTGAGCAGGGCATCTGAAAGCGAATGCCGGTGGACGATCCCGCAGGGGTGGCCCTGTTCGTCGAGGACTGCCAGAGAGTTGAGGTTGGCTTGCCGGCGAAAGGCTTCCAGCACGTTGGCTGTCGGGGTATTACGGGCCACGGCGGGCTGTTCGTTGAGCAGCGCGCTGAGGTCACTGCCTTCATCGTTGAGTGCCACGCTGGTTTGGTCATGCTTGGGCATCATTGCCCGGGCATCCCGAGGCGGCTGTTCCTGCGGCCGGCACAGCAAGTAGCCCTGGACTAGATCCACTCCCATTTCGCTGAGCACCACCAATTCCTCGAGCATCTCTATCCCTTCGGCTATCACTTGGGCGCGAGACGCCTTGGCGATCTGCAGAATTGAACCGACGAATTCGCGCTTTAGGGCGTCCTGATGGATACCATCGATAAAGTGCCGGTCGATCTTTACATAGTCCGGTCGCAGCTCGGACCACAGGCGCAGGCTGGAGTAACCGGCGCCGAGGTCATCCAGGGCGATGGAAAATCCCATGTCCCGGTAGTGATGCAGGGCATTGTGCAACAGCTGAAAGTCGTCGATGGGGGTCTGTTCGGTGAGTTCGATCACCACCTGGCTTGGAGGAATGCCGACGTCCTGTAGCAGTTGCAGGGTCCGGCCAGGTTGATGGGTCGCTTCCAGCAGGGATTCCGGCGATACGTTGAGGAACAGTTTGCCGGGTAATTGCTGCTCGCTGAAGCGTTTGCAGGCGCTGTGGCGGCAAGCGAACTCCAGTTCGCTCAGGCGCCCGGCCTGGCGGGCCACCGCGAACAGGGCGACCGGGGAGTGCAGGGGGCTGTTGGAAGGGCCACGGCTCAAGGCTTCGTATCCGAGGATACGTCGCTGCGAGAGAGAAATGATCGGCTGGAACAGGCTGTGCAAACCGCTTTGAGCCAGGATTGAACTCAATGCACTCAGCTGTTCGGTCGTGGTCATGGCGATCTCTGTCGATAAAAAAAGGACCGGGCGCCGCTCCTGATTCAAGAGCGGCGCCCGGTCCTTTATTTCACGACAGAATGATGACTGTTTAATGACGCTCCGAGGAGCGATCGAATTAAATTGCCATCATCTTCAGTGCTTGGCTACCGAGGTGTTGAGCTTCAGATAGTCCAGCAGAATGCGCCCTGTTTCGCTCAGGTAGGCGTCGTCTTCCGGCTTGGTCTTGTCTGGCTCGGCAGCTGCTAGTGTATCTTCGTCTTCTTTCTTCAGCTCTTTGAGCGGCTCTTCACCCTTGGCCTTGCGACGAGCATTTTCCAGAGCCAGTTGCTTGGCTTCGATGTCGGCATGCTGTGCCCGACGATCCGCTTCGTTGAGGCTGACGGTTTTTTCCGCCATCAGTTTCTGTGCCAGGGCCAACTTGTCGCGGATGAACACGAACTCCGCATCTTTCGCTGAACGGCTTTCATGTTCGGCCTTGAGCTGGGCCAGGAATGGCTTGAACGGATCCACAGCCGGTTTGATGGCCGGGCGAATGGTGTCCCAGGGCATGGCTTCAGGCAGAGCGCTTTCACCGATTTCCTTGGTGTCGATGATCGACGGGTAACCGATGTCCGGAAGAACGCCCTGATGCTGGGTGCTCTGGCCGGAAACCCGATAGAACTTGGCCAGGGTCAGTTTCAGCTCGCCATGGTTCAGTGGCTGAATGGTTTGCACCGTACCTTTACCGAAGGTCTGTCCACCAATGATCAGCGCTCGGTGGTAGTCCTGCATGGCGCCAGCGAAAATCTCCGAGGCCGAGGCCGAGAGACGGTTTACCAGCAGTGCCATCGGGCCTTTATAGAAGGCGCCGGGGTTTTCATCCTCCAGCACATCCACACGACCGTCGGCGTTGCGTACCAGTACTGTCGGCCCTTTGTCGATGAACAGGCTGGTCAGTTCGGTGGCTTCCTGGAGGGAGCCACCGCCATTGTTGCGCAGGTCGATGACCACGCCATCGACCTTGTCTTTCTGCAGCTCGGTCAGCAGTTTTTTCACATCGCGGGTGGTGCTCTTGTAGTCCGGATCACCAGCGCGGAACGCCTTGAAGTCAAGGTAGAAGGCCGGGATCTCGATCACTCCGAGCTTGTAATCCTTACCATCCTGCTTGAGGTTGAGGATCGACTTCTTCACTGCCTGGTCTTCGAGCTTCACCGCTTCGCGGGTGATAGGCACGATCTTGCTGGTCTGGTCGTTTGGCGCATTGCTGGCCGGAATCACTTCCAGGCGGACCAGGGTGCCTTTCGGACCACGGATTAGCTTGACCACTTCGTCCAGGCGCCAGCCCACTACGTCGACCATTTCCTTGTTGCCTTGGGCGACACCGATGATCTTGTCTGCGGGAGCTATCTGCTTGGTCTTGTCTGCCGGGCCTGCCGGCACCAGGCGCACGACCTTGACCTGGTCGTTGTCGCTCTGCAACACGGCGCCGATGCCTTCCAGCGACAGGCTCATGTTGATGTCGAAGTTTTCCGCGTTATCCGGCGACAGATAATTGGTGTGCGGGTCGTAAGACATGGCGAAGGTGTTGATGTAGGCCTGGAAGATGTCTTCGGCCCGGGTCTGGTCCAGGCGCGCCAGCTGATTCTTGTAGCGCTTGGTCAGCGTCTCCTGAATCTGCTTGGGCTCCTTGCCGGCGATCTTCATGCGCAGCACTTCGTCCTTGACGCGTTTGCGCCACAGGTCGTCAAGCTCTGCGGTGGTCTTGAGCCAAGGGGCGTCCTTGCGGTCGATCAGCAAGGTCTCCTTGGCGTTGAAGTCGATCTTGTCGACGCCTTTGTTGAGCTCCGCCAAGGCGAAGTCCAGACGCGCTTTGACCCGGTCCAGATAACGCTTGTAGATGGTGAAGCCGGCATTCAAGTCGCCGCTCTTGAGGAAGTCGTCAAACTGGGTTTTCCATTTGTCGAATTCCGCGATATCGCTGGCCATGAAGTAGCTGCGCGATGGGTCCAACAGCTTCAGGTAGCTGTCATAGATGATCACCGAGCGCGCATCATCCAGCGGCGGTTTGCTGTAGTGGTGGCGTTTGAGCAGTTCTACAACATTGAGGCTGGCAATTACCTCATCGCGATCGGGCTGAAGTTGATCCCAGCTATTGGCTGCGAACGTATTGGTCGACATCGGCAGAAGGCCGAAACCAATGAAAAGGGCGAGGGCGGTGCTGGGGAACAAATGCTTCATGCTGATTCGACGCGGGGGCAATTGATAACGCATATTAGGCCGTCTTTGAAGTCGCCGGTTCCATAAGGACCGGTCGCATAATGCAAAAAGCCCGGTGCTACCGCTCCGGGCTCAGTCCAGACTCACTATGGAGGCACTGTGAAAGCATTGCAAGGCGTTGAAGGTCATGTGGAGTGGGTTGAAGAGCCAAGCCCTGCCTGTGATGTAGGGCAGGTTCGCATTCGGGTGGCGGCTGCGGGTCTCAATCGGGCCGACCTGTTACAGCGTGCAGGGCTCTATCCGCCCCCTCCGGGAGCCAGCCCGATCCTGGGCCTGGAGTGTTCCGGGATTATCAGCGAAGTGGGGCCGGGTTCTTCCTGGCAGATCGGTGACCGGGTGTGCGCGCTGCTGGCCGGTGGCGGCATGGCCGAGGAAGTGGTGGTTGATGCACGTCATGTGCTGCCGGTGCCCGAGGGGTTGTCCTTGGCCGAAGCTGCGGCGTTGCCCGAGGTCTACAGCACGGCCTGGCTCAATCTGTTCCAACTGGCGGCGCTCAAGCCTGGCGAGAAGGTGCTGTTGCACGCGGGAGCCAGTGGTGTCGGTTCGGCCGCGATCCAGCTGTGCAAGGCGTTTGGCAATCCATGCTGGGTGAGTGTCGGCTCCGCCGATCGCCTGGCCTATTGCGAAAGTCTCGGCGCCCAAGGCGGTGTGGTGCGGACTGAGGGGCTGGAAGCGCTGCGGGACTTCGGTCCATTTGACGTGATCCTCGATCCTGTAGGGGCCAATTACGCGGTCAGCAACCTCAAGCTGCTGGCCGTTGATGGGCGCTGGGTGCTGATTGGTCTGATGGGCGGGCGTGAAGCGCAACTGGACCTGGCTCAGGTGCTGGCCAAGCGTATCCAGCTGTTGGGCTCGACCCTGCGTAGCCGCGACGAACAGTTCAAGGCTGACCTTTTCCGTGACCTCGGGCAGAACGTCTGGCCGCTGTTCGCTGAAGGACGCCTGAGCCCACAGTTGGCCAAAACCTTTGCGATCAGGGACGCCGAAGCGGCATTTGCCGAGCTGGCGACCAATCAGGTCTCGGGCAAGCTGGTGCTGGTGATCGACTCCAGCCTGACGTGATTGCTGGCGTAGGAGCCGGCTGGCCGGCGAAAGGGTGTTGCAATCCGCTTGGCTGGCAAGTCGGCTCCTACACCAGCCAGCTTCTATAGAAGCTGGCTGTCCGGGCATTTCAGGGCCAAGGGTTACTTCCAGTGGTGGATCGGCCAACCGGACTTCTCTGCATGTTCGCGCAGTATCGGGTCCGGGTTCACCACCTGGGGATGGTCTACCCGCAGTAGCAGCGGCAGGTCATTGCGCGAGTCGGAGTAGAACGTCGCGCCTTCCAGGTTTTCTTCCTCGGCGTCCAGCCATTCCAGCAGGCGGGTGATCTTGCCTTCGCGGTAGGTCAGAGTGCCAAGGGTATTGCCGCTATATACGCCGTGCAGTACTTCCAGCTCAATGCCCAGCACTTCGTCGATGCCCAGGCGGGCGGCAATCGGCTTCACCAGATGGGTGCCCGAGGCGGAAATCACCAGGATCCGGTCGCCGGCCTGGCGGTGAGCGGCGATAGTCTTGCAGGCGTCGCTGAAAATGATCGGCTCGATCACCTCTTCCACCCAAGGCTCCACCAGGTGCGCCACCTCCTCCGGGGTACGCCCTGCCATGGGTTTCAGGCTGAAGCTCATGAACTCTTCCATGGCCAGCTTGCCGTGACTGTAAGCGTCCATCAGTTCGTTGTTGCGACGCATGAACGACTCGCTGTCGACCCAGCCAAGGCGGCCCATCTGTGCGCTCCAGAGGGTGGCGCAGTCGCCGTGGATCAGGGTTTCGTCCAGATCAAAAATTGCCAAGGCCATCAGTACAGCTCTCTCTTCAGGATCAATTGCGTGAAAGCCATCAGGCTACCTCACACAGGGCGGCAGGATCGATGGTCAGCGCCAGACGTTGGCCGTCAGCGTGCAGGTCATCGGCCGAACGGTTGAGAACATCCACCACCAGCTCCACGCCGCGAGCCTCGACCCGGTAGCGAATCACATTGCCCAGCAGGCTGTGGCTGCGGACCAGCGCATCAAGCTGGCCCTCTCTGCCGAGTTCGATGGCTTCCGGGCGAATGGCGATACGCCCGCTGACCGGGCGCTGCAGCAGCTTGCTGGCGCTTTCGGCGTCCAGCAGGTTGTAGTTGCCGATAAAACCCGCCGCGAATACATCCACCGGCGCGGTGTAGAGCGTTTCGGCATCGCCGCTCTGGACGATCCTGCCCTGGTTCATCAGGAAGATCCGGTCGGACATGGTCAGCGCTTCTTCCTGGTCGTGGGTGACGAAGATGGTAGTCAGGCCCAGTTCCCGCTGGATGTTGCGGATCTGTTCACGCAGGTGCTTGCGGATACGTGCATCCAGGGCCGACAACGGCTCGTCCAGCAACAGCAAGCGCGGCCGGGTCACCAGGGAGCGGGCCAGAGCCACCCGCTGGCACTGGCCGCCGGACAGTTGGTGTGGATAACGACTGGCAAAGTCATTGAGCTCCACCAGTTGCAAGGCTTCAAGGACCCGCTTGCGGCTGTCGTCGGCGTTGACCTTCTGCATACGCAGGCCGAAGGCGACGTTCTGTTCCACGGTCATGTTGGGAAACAACGCATAGCTCTGGAACACCATGCCGATCCCGCGTTTTTGTGGGCTCAAGGGCACGATGTCCTGGCCATCGAGAAGGATCTTGCCACCGTCCACGGGGGTCAGTCCGGCGATGCAGCGCAGCAGGGTGGACTTGCCGCAGCCGGACGGGCCCAGCAGGGTGACGAACTCGCCTTTCTGGATTTCGCAATTGATATCGCTGAACACCGTGGTGCCTGCGTAGTTCTTTTGCAGGTGTTGGACGCTGACGAAGCTCATTGGCTTTTGTCCTTGTTCAAGATGTTGGCGGCCCAGGTCAGAACCAGCACAAAGAAGAAGTAGGAGATCACCAGGGCGCTGGTGAAGTGGCCGCTGCTGTTGCGCATGTTGTTCAGGTAGACCTGCAGGGTTTCATAGCGGGTGCCCACCAGGATGTTGGCGAACACGAACTCGCCGAACAGGAACGAGAAGGACAGCAGCAACGCCACCATCAGGCCTTTGCGCAGGTTGGGCAGGACCACCAGGAAGGCTGCCTGCCAGGTGCTGGCGCCGAGCAGTTGGGCGGCGTCCATCAGGTCGCGCAGGTTGATCGCTTGCAGGTTGTTGGTGATGGCCCGGTACATGAACGGCAGCGCCACGGTGAAGTAGCAGCCGATGAGGATCCAGGGCGTGCCAACCATGGCGAAGGGCCCTGAGCCATAGAGCTGCAGCAGGCCCACCGAGGACACCACTGGCGGCACCGCGAAGGGCAGCAGGATCAGGATGTTCATCAAGGCGTCGAGCTTGGGAAAGTGGTAGTGCACCACAAACAGCAGCGGCAGGATCAGCACCACCGACAGCACCAGCGCGCCGACGCAGACCAGCAGCGACTGGCCGAAAGCATTGAGGAAGCGCGGGTCGCTCCACAGCTGCAGGTACCACTTGAAGGTGAAACCGCTGGGCAGGATGGTGGCCGACCAACTGCTGGCGATGGAGTAGACAAGGGTCCCCAGCAGCGGCAGCAACAGGATGGCGAACAGCAGGTAGACCACCACCCGGTGGTACAGGGCGGCGGAGCCGGGTTCAGCGCGAGACATGGTAGCTCCTCTTCAACAGCAACTGATGGACGATGGTGACCAGGGTCATCAGGGCCACCAGCACCACCGCCAGGGCGCTGGCCATGTTCGGGTCCAGGGAGATGTCCCCGGAAACCATGGCGGCGATGCGGATCGGCAGCACGTTGAAGTTGCCGGTGGTCAGGGCATAGACCGTGGCGTAGGCGCCCAGGGCGTTGGCCAGCAGGATGACGAAGGTGCCCAGCAATGCCGGGGTCAGCACGGGCAGCCCGATGTGGCGCCAGAACTGCCAGCCGTTGGCGCCCAGCAGCGCGGCGGATTCACGCCAGTCTTCGCGCAGGGCGTCGAAGGCCGGGTACAGCAACAGCACCCCCAGGGGAATCTGGAAGTAGGTATAGAGAATGATCAGCCCAGTCTTGGAGTACAGGTTGAAGTCCTGAATGATCCCCGACTGCTTGAGCATGATGGTGATGGTGCCGTTGAAGCCCAGGAGGATGATGAAGGCAAAGGCCAGGGGCACGCCGGAGAAATTGCTGGTCATGTTGGCGAAGGCGTTGACGAAGTTGCGCAGTTTGGAGTCCACCCTGCGCAAGGAGTAACTGCCCAGCACCGCAATGATGATGCCGAACACGCTGGACCAGAAACTGATCTCCAGGCTGTGCTGGATGGCCTGCAAGTAGAACTTCGAGCTGAAGATCTTGCTGAAGTTGGCCAGGCCCCAGCCGAACTCTTCCGACTGCAGGCTGTTGATCAGCACCCACACCAGCGGGGCGATCTGGAACACGATGAAGAACAGGGCAAAAGGCACCAGACAGAGTGCCGCCAGCCATTTGCCGCGGGTGACTGAATTCACTGCAACAGCTCCCGGCAGAAGGGTTTGTCATGGGCCACGCCCAGTAATTGGCAGATGGTGCCGCACAGTTCGGTCTGCTTTGGCGTGGCACCTGGGTCGAGACTGAAGGCATTGCCGAGAACGAACAACGGAACTTCCCGCTCCTCGGCCAAGAGACCGTTGTGGGAGCGGTCGTTGTTCATGCCGTGGTCGGCGGTCACCAACACCTGGTAGCCAGCATCGAGCCAGCCTTGCAGATAGTCGGCGAGGATGATGTCTGCCGAACGCGCGCTGTTGCGGTACTGGGTGCTGTCGAGGCCGTGCTTGTGCCCGGCGTCATCGATGTTCATCGGGTGCACCAGGAGAAAATCCGGTTGGTGCCGCAGGCGCAGGCTCTCCGCATCGGCGAAGAGATGGGAGTCGGGATAGTGATCGTTCCAATAGAAATGGCCGTACTGGATCGGCAGCTCGGGATTGGCGGTGTGCCGGTCCCGTGGTGCATTGAAGGGACTGCGGTTGTACAGCTCGCTGACCCAATGATAGGCCGCGGCGGCAGTGGAGCGGCCGGCCTCGCGGGCGTAGTGGAAAATGCTGCGCTGGGTGGACAGGCGCGAGACCTGGTTGTGGACGATACCGCTGTCGATCGGCGCGACACCGGTGAGGATGCACTCGTACAGCGGCCGGGACAGGGCCGGCAATTCGCATTGCAGCTTGTACAGGGCGCTGCGGCCTGCGCCGACGTAGGCTTGCAGGTGGCCCATGGCGTGTCGGGCAACTTCGTGGTTGAGGCCGTCGAGCACCACAAGGATGACGTTGTGCTTCATGAACGGGGGAACTCCGGGATCAGGCAACGCATGGAACCTGTAGGAGCGGCCGGACGGCATTGCCCTTGCCGGCGAAGGTGCCTGCACGCTCGTACAGGCCTTCGCCGGCAAGCCGACTCCTACGACTGATGCAGTATTACGGCATGTTGATGATCACTTCTTCCTGCCACTTCTGCGGCAGGGACTTGGAGGTTTTCTCCCAGGCATCGGCGTCCTTGATCGGGGTTACGTGCTTGTATTGCTCGTTGGGCAGCAGGTTGGCCTGGACGTCCGCCGGCAGAGTCAGATGCTCGGCCCGGATCGGGCGCGCATTGCCGCGAGCCAGGTTGGTCTGGCCGGCATCGCTGAAGATGTACTCGCGGGTCAGCTTGGCGGCGTTGGGATGCTTGGCGTATTTGTTGATGATGGTGGTGTAGCCGGAGATGACCGAGCCGTCGGATGGGATCAGCACTTCGTAGTCATCCTTGTTGACCATCTTGTTGCGGTAGCTCAGGCCGTTGAAATCCCAGACCACGCCCACTTCCACTTCACCTTTCTCCATGGTGGCGATGGTCGGGTTGGCCAGGGACAGGCGCCCCTGCTTGGCGATCTCGGCGAACATCAGCAGCGCCGGCTGGATGTTCTTTTCGTCGCCGCCCTTGGCGATGGCCGCGGCCAGCACGCCGTTGGCGGCTTGGGCTGCGGTGCTCACGTCACCGATGGAGACTTTGTACTTGCCTTTCTCCAGATCTGCCCAGCTCTTCGGCGCCTCAGACCCGTGCAGCAGCTTTTTATTGATGATGAAGGCGATGGTGCCGGTATAGGCCAGCGCCCAGTTGCCGTCTTTGTCCTTGGCCCAGTCCGGGACCTGGGCCCAGGTGCTGGGTTTGTAGGGTTGGGCCACACCCTGCTTGACTGCGATGGGGCCGAAGGCGGCGCCGACGTCGCCGATGTCGGCGCTGGCGTTGTCTTTTTCCGCAGCGAACTTGGCGATCTCCTGGGCCGAACTCATGTCGGTGTCGATGTGCTTGAGGCCATAGATTTTCGCCAGGTCCTCCCAGGTGCCTTTCCAGTTGGCCCAGTCGTCGGGCATGCCGACGCTGTTCACCGCGCCTTCTGCTTTCGCAGCGGCTTCCAGGGTTTTCAAATCGTTGTCAGCAGCCATGGCGGCGGTGCACAGGGCAATGGTCGAACCTAACAGTGATGCCAGGAAAAGCTGTTTCATCCGAAGCTCCTTTGGGCGTGTTCAACGCTGCGTTGTTATCGACGGTCTTGCGGTGGGTTGGTCTAGGTCAGCAATACCTGAGCCAATTTAGGCGTGTTGGATGACACTTTGATGTCGGTGCCAACGGTCGGCGCATGGATTCGGGCGCAGGTTCGGCGCTGCGAAATAAGCGTAGACCATGCCCAAACACCCGTTCTGCAAGGTTCTGGCGGGCAATTTGCAGGTTCACCAGAGGCTCGCTCAGCGGCGTTGTCATCTATCAGTCATATGCATTGCCTAGGCTTTGGACACGGCTGCAGAGCGCTGTCCCGACCACTGCGCTGCCCTGAAATAGTGCTGGTCTAGTCCAGATAGGTAACGTTGATGCGTATTGATGCAACCAAAGCGGTGACAGCCATCGGCCAGGTCCTGCAGGAGCAGATCGCCCATGGTCTGTTGGCACCCGGCAGCAAGCTGCCGGCCGAGCGCAAGCTCAGCGAGTTGTTCGCCACCACCCGTATCACCGTGCGTGAGGCCCTGCTGCAATTGGAGGCCCAGGGGCAGATCTACCGCGAGGAGCGCCGGGGCTGGTTCGTTTCGCCGCCGCGGCTGGCCTACAACCTGATGCAGCGCAGTCACTTCCACGCCATGGTCAGCGCCCAGGGGCGAGTGCCTTCCACTGAGGTGATCTCGGCGCGCCTGCAACCGGCGTCGGCGGCGGTCTGCGCCTGGCTGCAATTACCGGCACTGTCCAGCGTGATCCAGATCTGTCGAGCGCGGCGCATCGATGACCGGCTGGTGCTGTATGTGGAGCACTACCTGAACCCCAAGTACTTTCCACACATTCTCGACCTGGATTTGAACCAGTCGATCACCGAGCTCTATGCCCGGCATTACGACCTGCATTACGGGCGGGTGCGCTTCGAGATCGTGCCCACCTCATTGCAGCCGGAAGCGGCGGCGGCCCTGAAGGTGTCGGTGGGCAGCCCCGGGCTGCGCATCGCCCGGGTCAACTATGACCAGCACGAGCGGCTGATCGACTGTGATCTGGAATTCTGGCGGCATGACGCAATTCACGTGGGCGTTGACGTTCTTTAGACGCCAGTGCCGTTGGCCGGCAAGACGGCGCCTACGGGGTCATTGCTTTTCCGGGGCGCTGCCGGGGGTGATCACCTGGATGCTCATGCGCGGGGTGGCCAGGTCCAGTCCGGCTTCGTCCAGGTGACGCTTGAGGGACAGGTTGAACGCCCGGGACACTTCCCATTGCTTGATCGGCGCGGTCTTGAAACGGGCCCGTAGGATGGCGCTGCCGGACTCGAAACTCTCCACTCCCTGGATCTCCAGAGGCGACCAGATGTTGCGTCGTTGCAAGGGATCGGTACGCATCTTCTGGCCCACATCGCGCATCAGCTTGATTGCGTCGTCGATCTCCATGTTGTAGGGAATCGCCACGCGAAAGATCGCGTAGCCGAACTCCCGGGAGTAGTTCTTGATGCTCTTGATTTCGCTGAACGGGATGGTGTGCACGATGCCGTCGATGTCCCGCAGGCGCACGGTGCGGATGGTCAGGCCCTCGACGGTGCCCAGGTGACCGCCGACATCCACGTAATCGTCGATGGCCAGGGAGTCCTCGATGATGATGAACAGACCGGTAATCAAGTCTGCCACCAGCGACTGGGCGCCGAAACCGATGGCCAGACCGATGACACCGGCACCGGCCAGCAGCGGTGTGACGTTCATGCCCATGTTGGCCAGGGCGACGATGGTGGCGATGATGAAAATCGCCACGAACAGTACGTTGCGGATCAACGGCATCATGGTCTGTGCGCGGGCGTTGGCCAGGCCCTTGCGCGAGCGGGTCAGGGCGTGATGCACCGCGGTGTCGCTCAAGATCCAGATCAGCCAGGCGAAGATCAGGGTGCCTGCGAGGCTGAACAGCTTGACGCTGACTTCATGGCCGTCGCCTTCGGTGAAGCGGATCAGCGACATGCCCCACACCCGCAGGCCCAGTTCGATGAACGCCAGCCACACCGCCAGATGGGCCAGGGTATAGAAGAAGCTTTTCAACCGTTCGGAATACAGCGCATGGCGCTTGTGCCCACGCTGGGGCTTGAGGGCGTGGCGCCGCACCAGGCCGTTGATCACCATGCACAGCACCAGCAGCACCGTGCACAACAGTGACTGGCGCAGGGCCGTGCTGGTGTCGCCGGCGGAAACGAAGGTGGCGAACAGCGAAATGCCCACCAGCACCAGGGCGGGGAGATACCAGAAGGTGCCAATGATTTCGATGGTGTCGCTCAAGGCGCGGCGGGTCAGGCGCCGGGACAACGGTTGGTTGCGGATCAGGTGCGCGATCGGCCGGCGAAAGCGCAGGATGAATACCCCGGTGGACAGCGCCGCCATGACATTGGCGAAAGTCGCTGCGGTATGGGCCAGGTGTTGGCCGAGGCTGGCCACCATCCGAGGGTCGCTCAGGGCCTCGCCGAACGCGGCGAAGCTGCCGATCCACCACAGTGGTCGGAACGCCTGGCGGCGCAGGATATACAGGGCACGATGACGATGCGGACCATCGAGGACGGAAAACGCCACCACACAGATCGCCGAAAAACAGGTGCCCACCACCAGGGCGTAGGCCAGGACCATGGCCAGGTCCTTGCCCAATGACGAGGGCAGGGAGTAGGTCATGTAGACGGTGATCAGCAGAGCGATCAGCCAGGGGCCGAGCTTGCGCAGGGCGAAGCGCAGCAAGTCCCAGGTCTTGGGGTGCTGGGGCAGTTCCTCGGTGAGACCGAAACGCAGGCGCACCCGGTGGCTGAGCCAGATCAGCGCCGCCGCCAGCAGACTCCAGACCATGAGAATCAGGGCAAAGGCAAAAATGATCGGTAGCCATTGGCTGGCTGGCAGCATCAACGCCGATAGTTCTTCCTGGGCTTGATCGAACTCGTCGGTCCAGCGGTTCAAGGGGCTATCAGCGCCGGAGAACTGTTTCTCCAGGCTCGACAGAGTGCCGCCGATCAGGCCGAGCACGCCTTCTTCAGTGGCGGGCTGGGCTTTTTTCGTGGCGTCCCGGAGCTTTTTCAGATCAGCCAGCAGCTTGGCGCGTTGCTGGTCGTTTTCCAGGGACTTGATCACCTCGTCCAAAGACTGCCCCAGGGGCTCTTCGGCCTGTGGTTGCGGTTTGCTCTGGTTGCCCAGCAGGCCCGGCAGGCCAACCGCCTGCGCACTGCTCAGGGGCAGGAGGGTCAGCAGGCAGACAAGCGCAAAGCAGGGCAGGGCGAAAAGACGAGCGAACACTGGGCGGTCAACCTCGGAGAAAATCGGATCAACCGAGTGTACGAGGCCGCCAAATTCAATGCGAGGGCGAGCGCGGCATTTATTCCGCCAGTTTGGCGAGGATTTTGTAAACCACAGTGCCGAGAATCAGCAGCATGCCGATCCACATGCTGAACACACCGAGGTTCTTGTCCCGGAAGTTGAAGCCGATGGCCAGGAGAATCATGCCCGTGAGAATCGGGATGAGCATGGAGTGGAACGCAGACATCGAGATCATGGCGACGGCCTTGTCAGGAAGAGTACTCATAAGTCTAGGTCGCTTTACCGCGCCCCGGGTTGATGTGTATCAGAAACCGGCGGGGCCCCCTGAGGGGCGCCCGCGGTGACAACTCAGGGCAGTTCGTGGCTGGCGTAGAAGGCGCTCAGCACCTTTACCAGGTGGGCCAGGTCATGGCTGCCACAGAGTTCACGGATCGAGTGCATGGCGAAGGTCGGCAAGCCGATGTCGACAGTGCGCACGCCCAGGTGGCTGGCGGTGATCGGGCCGATGGTCGAGCCGCAACCCATATCGCTACGCACCACGAAGCTCTGCACCGGGACTTCCTCGGCCATGCACAGATGGCGGAAGAAACCGGCGGTTTCGCTGTTGGTGGCGTAGCGCTGGTTGCTGTTGACCTTGATCACCGGGCCGGCATTGAGTTTCGGGCCGTGATTGGCGTCGTGCTTGTCAGCGTAGTTGGGGTGCACGCCGTGAGCGTTGTCTGCGGAAATCAGCAGCGATTTCTGGATGGTACGGACGAACTCGTCGCCTTCGGGCAGCAGGCGGCGCAGGGTCTGTTCGAGCATCGGGCCATCGGCGCCGCAAGCCGAGCAGGAGCCGACTTCTTCATGGTCGTTGCACACCAGTACGCAGGTTTCCTCGCTGTCGGCTGTCAACAGGGCCTGCAGCCCGGCGTAGCAGGACAGCAGGTTGTCCAGGCGTGCGCCGGCAATGAAGTCACCGTGCAGGCCGATCACCGCGGCGCTCTGGGTGTCGTAGAAACTCAGCTCGTAGTCCAGCACCACATCTGCGTTCAGACCGTGTTCGCGGGCCAGTTGGTCGGTCAGGACCGCGCGGAAATCCACACGTTCGTCACCGGCAAACTGGGCAAGGATCGGCGGCAATTCGTTCTGCGCGTTGATCGCCCAGCCCTGATTGGCTTCACGGTTGAGGTGGATGGCCAGGTTGGGAATGATCGCGATGGGGGCCTTGAAGTCGATCAGTTGGCTTTCCACCTTGCCATCGCGGCGGAAGGTTACGCGGCCGGCCAGTGACAGGTCACGGTCGAACCAGGGAGCCAGCAGTGCGCCGCCATAGACTTCCACACCCAGTTGCCAGAAACCCTGGCGCTGCAGTTCAGGCTGAGGCTTGACCCGCAGGCAGGGGCTGTCGGTGTGGGCGCCCACCAGGCGGATGCCGCCTTGCAGGGGCGAATGCCGGCCCAGCTTGAAGGCGACGATGGAGGAGTCGTTGCGGGTGACGTAGTAGCGGCCGTTGGCTTCGGTGGTCCACGGCTCGCGCTCGTCGAGGCGCTGGTAACCTGCCGCTTCCAGACGTTGAACAAGGCTGGCAGTGGCATGGAAAGGGGTAGGGGAGGCCTTGAGGAAGTCGATCAGGCCTTGGTTCAACTCTTCGCGCATAAGTAGCTCCAGACAGCAGTGGCGCGAGTTTAACGTATAGCAGGGCACTATAGGAGCCGGCTTGCCGGCGAAGCGGTTGTCGACCTGGGGGATGGTCGTCAGGGGGCCTTCGCCGGAAAACCCGCTCCTGCAGAACGCTGTCAGAAGGGCGCGGGGCAATCGAAGCGCAGGCGCTCGCCGGTCTGGGGATGAGTGAAGCTGAGCATGCTGGCATGCAGGCACAGCCTTGGCCAGGCGGCCAAGGCCTGCGGGTGGGCGTAGAGGCCATCGCCCAGTAGTGGGTGCCCGATGGACAGCATGTGTACCCGCAACTGATGAGAGCGGCCGGTGATGGGGGTCAGCTCGACCCGGCACCAGTCGCCGCAGCGCTCCAGCACTCGCCAGAAGGTCAGGGCGTGCTTGCCGAATTCGTGGTCCACCACATGCCGGGGTTTGGTTGGCGGGTCATAGCGCAAGGGCAGATCGATGCTGCCGCTGTCCAGTTCCGGCTGGCCCCAGCACAGGGCGGTGTAGGCTTTTTCGGTTTCGCGGTCATGAAACTGTCGCGACAGTTCGCGATGGGTGTCTGCGTCCCGGGCCAGGAGAATGATCCCTGAGGTTTCCCAATCCAGTCGGTGGACGATACGGGCTTCGGGGTAGCCGTTTTCCTGCAGGCGAGTGATCAGGCAGTCCTTGTTGTCGTCGGCGCGACCGGGGACTGAAAGCAGCAGGGTGGGTTTGTTCACCACCAGGACGGCGGGGTCCTGATGCAGGATGTGGATATTCGACAACGGCATTAAAACAGCCTCGTAACAAACGCCAACGGCGGCTCGCCGACCTCAATGCTATGCATGAAGTCAGCGAGCCGCCGTGGCTCCCGTCGGATCAATCAGCGATCAGGCAGGGTGATATTGAGTTCCAGGATCGAGCAACTGCCCTGGTTTTCCAGAGCGACGTGCACGTCGTCGGACCCGATATTGACGTACTTGCGGATCACTTCCACCAGTTCCTTCTGCAAGGCGGGCAAGTAATCAGGGGTGCTGCGCTGGCCGCGTTCATGCGCCACGATGATCTGTAGACGCTCTTTCGCTACCGACGCGGTGCTGACCTTTTTGCTGGCACGAAAGAAGTCAAAAAGATTCATTATCTACCTCCAAACAGGCGCTCGAAGAATCCCTTCTTCTCGACATCAAGGAACCGGTGTTCCACGGTTTTGCCCAGCAAACGATCGACCGCGTCGCTGTAGGCCTGGCCCGCATCGCTCTGGTCGTCGAGAATCACCGGCACGCCCTGGTTGGAAGCCTTGAGCACGGCCTGGGATTCCGGAATCACGCCCAGCAGGGTCACTGCGAGAATTTCTTTGACGTCTTCAACGCCAAGCATTTCGCCATTGCTGACGCGCTCCGGGTTGTAACGGGTCAACAGCAGGTGCTCCTTGATCGCGTCTTCGCCTTTTTCGGCGCGGCGGGATTTGCTGGCCAGCAGGCCGAGCATACGGTCGGAGTCGCGGACCGAGGAGACTTCAGGGTTGGTCACGACAATCGCTTCGTCGGCGAAGTACATGGCCAAGTGGGCGCCTTTCTCGATACCGGCTGGGGAGTCGCAGACCACGAACTCGAAAGTTTCCTTGAGTTCCATCAGGACTTTTTCCACGCCTTCCAGGGTCAGCGCGTCTTTGTCGCGGGTCTGGCTGGCGGCCAGTACGTAGAGGTTTTCCAGGCGCTTGTCTTTGATCAGGGCTTGCTGCAGGTTGGCTTCGCCATTGACCACGTTGACGAAGTCATACACCACGCGACGCTCGCAACCCATGATCAGGTCGAGGTTACGCAGGCCGACGTCGAAGTCGACGATGACTGTTTTGTGACCACGCAGAGCGAGGCCGGTACCGATAGCGGCGCTGGTGGTGGTTTTACCCACACCACCCTTGCCGGATGTAACCACGAGAATCTTGGCCAAGGTGTTTCACCCCTAAGGAAAAAGGACTTTTAGCCCCTGAAAAACATCTCTTGAAAACTACTGCAGTCGGACAGCCTTGGCTGGAGCTCGGTCAGCGGCAGGGTTTATCGTCGATAAACTCTGCTGATTGCCAATTTCCTACTTCGTTTGAGCCGTAATCGCTACGTTTTAGAGATGCTTGGAAAATGCGGCAGTATCCGTTAAAGACGTGTGATGTTCAACACGTCACCCGACAGGCTGACCTGGACTCCAGAGCCCCACAAAGGGTCGCGCCGCAGGTCTTCGGAAACCTTGTACTGACCGGCGATGGAGATCAGTTCAGCGCTCAATTGCTGACAGAAAATCCGTGCCTTGGTGTCACCTTTGACGCCAGCCAGCGCCCGACCACGCATTGGGCCGTATACATGGATATTGCCATCGGCGAGAAGTTCCGCGCCGGGGCTGACCGAGGACACCACCACCAGATCGCCACCTTGGGCATAGATCTGCTGTCCGCCGCGTACTGGCGAAGTGATGATGCGGGTCGGTTTGACGGTTGGTTCAGGCGGCTTTTCCGGTACTTTCTTGACCTCGCTTTCCGGCGGATCGAGTGGGCGCTCCCGAGCACCGGAAGGTGGCAGTACTGGCAGATCGACGGCGATGGCCGCTGCAATGTCTTCAATCCGGCTGGCGCGGATTGCCAGGGTACGCAGACCGTGCTGGCGGCAGACACGCATGAGCCCGGGCAGATCCACCGAGCCCTCGGCAGCAGGCAGCTTGTCCAGCGCCAGTACCAGTGGCGCGTTGCTGAAGAAGTTTGGCGCCTGGGCGACCTTCGCGGCCAGTTGGCGATCGAGGCCTTCAAGGTCGTTGCGGGCCAGTTCCAGCACCGTGATGGCGAGCATGCTGCCCTTTAACTGGAACACAGGATCTTGGTCTAGCGATTCGGTTTGGCTCATGGTCTGCAGAAGGCGGCTTGTCACTAAAAGTGCCGAGACTTATAACGAGATCGCCCGCGCCCCGCAAGCCAGGTCGAACCGATGTAGAATGCGCGACCTTGTTGTCTGTCCCGGAATCTGTAATGGATCGCCCGCGTTTTCGAGCTGCATTCTTGTCTCCACGTTTCTGGCCGCTGTGGCTGGGACTTGGCGTGTTATGGCTGATCGTCCAGCTGCCTTATCCCGTGCTCCTGCAAATCGGTCGCGCCCTGGGGGCGTTGATGTACCGAGTAGCTGGCGATCGACGGTCTATCGCCCGACGCAATCTGGAACTGTGTTTCCCGGAAAAAACCGCCGCAGAGCGCAAGCGCCTGCTCAAGGAAAACTTCGCCTCCACCGGGATCGCCTTCTTCGAAATGGCCATGAGCTGGTGGTGGTCCAGGCAGCGTCTGGCGCGCCTGGCCCATGTTGAAGGCCTGGAACACCTCAAGCAGGCCCAGCGCGAAGGTCACGGGGTGATTCTCATGGCCCTGCACTTCACCACCCTGGAAATTGGCGCGGCGCTGCTGGGGCAGCAGCACACCATCGATGGCATGTACCGCGAGCACAAGAACCCGCTGTTCGATTTCATTCAGCGTCGTGGCCGCGAGCGACACAACTTGGATTCCCTGGCCGTGGAACGAGAGGACGTGCGCGGCATGCTCAAGCTGCTGCGTTCCGGTCGGGCCATCTGGTATGCACCGGACCAGGACTATGGCGCCAAGCAGAGCCTGTTCGTGCCGTTGTTCGGCATCCAGGCGGCTACCGTGACCGCCACCAGCAAGTTCGCCCGTCTGGGCAAGGCGCTGGTCGTGCCTTTCACCCAGGAGCGCCTGGCCGATGGCAGTGGGTATCGCCTGGTGATTCATGCACCCCTGACGGATTTTCCCGGTGCCACTGAAGAAGAGGATTGCCTGCGGATCAATCAGTGGGTGGAAAGTGCGTTGCGCGCCTGTCCCGAGCAGTACCTCTGGGCCCATCGACGCTTCAAGAGCCGGCCGCCGGGCGAGCCCAAGCTTTACAAGAAGCGCGGTTGACCACCTGGCATTGATTGCCGGACCTTGTGCGCCACGGATGGAGTGAGTTGATGAGTGTTGCGCAACCGATCACAGGTTTGATTCTTTCCGGCGGTGGTGCCCGGGCCGCCTATCAGGTGGGCGTGCTGGCGGCGATTGCCGAGCTGTTGGGGCCTGGGGCGCGCAATCCGTTTCCGGTGATCGTTGGTACCTCTGCCGGGGCTATCAATGCGGTCAGCCTGGCCAGTGGGGCCACGGATTTTCCCGCGGCAATCGAACGCCTCACGGCATTCTGGCGCAGCTTTCGCAGCGATCAGGTGATGCGCAGCGATTGGCCAGGAGTGATTCGCCAAGCCAGTCGTTTTGTCGGCCACAGCCTGTTGGGGCTCGGTGCACAGGTGCCGGTGGCGCTGATCAACAACTCGCCGCTACGCGACCTGCTCAATCAGCACATGCATCTTTCGGGCATCAACCAGGCCATTTCCCAAGGCCAACTGCATGCGGTAGCGGTGACGGCCTTCGGCTACGAATCCGGACAGGCGGTGACCTTTTATCAAGGTGGTGGGGTCATCGATCCCTGGTTGCGTCATCGGCGCATCGGCGTTCCCACGCAGCTGACGGTGGACCACCTGCTGGCCAGCGCGGCGATCCCCTTGCTGTTCGCGCCAGTGAAGCTTGACCAGGAGTATTTCGGCGACGGTGCCGTGCGCCAGTCGGCGCCCATCAGCCCGGCGTTGCACCTGGGGGCCAGCCGCGTGCTGGTGGTGGGGGTCAGTGGCAACCCGCGGGGCAATGATCCAGACGCTACCCGGCAGCGTTCTTACACCGGGCAGCAGCCGACTCTGGCGCAGATTGGTGGCCATATGCTCAACAGCACCTTCATTGACAGCCTGGAAAGCGATATCGAACTGCTGGAGCGGCTCAATCATTTCAGTCGACTGTTACCTGGCAGTGCGGCGGATCGCGGCTTGGGTATTGCGCCGGTGGAAGTGCTGGTGATTGCCCCGAGTCAGCCGATCGACGAAATAGCGGCGCGGCACCGGCAGGAGTTGCCAGCGGCACTGCGCTTGTTCCTGCGCGGACCGGGGGCAACCCGGACCAGTGGTGCCGGGGTCCTGAGCTATTTGCTGTTCGAGGCGTCGTATTGCAGCGAGTTGATCGAACTGGGGCGCAGTGACGCCCTGGCCAAGGGCGAGGAGTTGGCGCGGTTTCTGGGCCTTAAGGGTTGAAGCCCGGGCTCAGCCGATGAGCCCGGGATTTTCCCAGCCTGAGGTCAGTGAGGCAGGTAGTCCTGGATGAACTGGCGGATCACACCGATAAAATCCTCGTCCGCGGTAAAACCCAGCTCGCTGGCATATCTGGCACTGAAGGCTCCCGGCCAGGAGCCGACGATGCGTTCGATCCTGGCGTCCGGGCGTAGCTGAATACGCTGGGCAACTTCGTCTCCGGCCACTTCCCGCAGCGCGTCGATCATCTGCGCCACGGTCAGCGACAGACCGGGCATGTTGATCACTCGGCCCTGACTCAAGCGCTCTGCGGCCAGCTCATGACCATGGATCAGGTTGGCAATGGCCCGGGCTGGAGACATCAACCAGAGTCGGGTATCCGGGGCCACCGGGCAGACACTGGCCTGGCCATTGAGGGGTTCGCGGATGATACCGCTGGCGAAGCTGGACGCCGCCAGGTTCGGTTTGCCTGGTCGCACCACGATGGTGGGCATGCGCAGGCTGCGACCATCGACGAAGCCGCGTCGGCTGTAATCGGCGAGCAGCAGGTCATTCATGGCTTTCTGGGTCCCGTAGGAGCTTTGCGGAGCCCAGACCTGATCATCGTCGACGTTCTCCGGCAGTTGCCCACCGAAGACGGCCACAGAACTGGTCATCACCCACTTTGGGCAGGAGCCCAGCTGACGCACCCGCTCCAGCAGACCTTGGGTCGCACTGAAGTTGACCCGCATGCCCAGTTCGAAATCGCCTTCCGCCTGGCTGGAGACCACGGCGGCCAGGTGAAAGATGCTATCGGTGTCGGCGTCGATCAGTTTGGCCAGCACCTGTTCATCGCTAATGTCTCCTTCCTTGACCTGCACCCGTGGGTCATCGAGGCCCTGCACGGGCTCGCGGTCAAATGCGGTAATGCGCTTGATGGGCTGCAATTGGCCGTGACGGTCGGTGAGTGTGCCCCGTTGCAGCAAGGCTTCGATCAACCGCCGTCCGAGAAAGCCGGCCGCGCCGGTGACAAGAATATTCATGAGTGGCTCCAAGTGTTCAGCGATTGACGAGTTTTCCGGGAATCTTGAAGACCAGCAGGGCGCCGATGAACAACGCGCTGGCCATGACGTACATGCCGATGGTGGTGCTTTGGGTCAGGTCTTTGAGAAAGCCCATCAGGTAGGGCGAGACAAAGCCGGCGAGGTTGCCCCAGGAGTTGATCAGGGCAATGCCGGCGGCGGCCGCGGTGCCGCCGAGAAAGGCCGTGGGCAGGCTCCAGAACAGCGGCAGGGTGCTGAAGGCGCCCATGGCCCCCAGGGTCAGGCCGATCATCGATACCGTGAAGTTGTCACTCCAGGTGGCGGAAATCATCAGGCCGATACCGCCAAGCACGGCGGTCAGCGCCAGATGCCAACGGCGTTCGCGCAAGCGGTCGGCGCTGCGGGAGATCAGCACCATGGTCAGCGCTGCCGCGGCATAGGGAATCGCCGTGAGCATGCCGACCTCGAACACGTCGCTGACGCCGGCCTGGCGAATCAGCGAGGGCAGCCAGAAGCCAACGGTGTAGAAGCCGGCGATCATGCAGAAATAGATGGCGGTCAGCAGCCAGATCCGGGGTTGCCCGAACACTTGCCTGACGCTGTGAACCTGATGGCCGTCGGCCTCGGCCTCGATTCGGGCCTGCAGCAGGTTTTTTTCTTGGCGGGTCAACCAGCCCGCGTCGGCGATACGGTCGCTGAGGCAGTAGATCACCAGGCCGCCCACCAGGATCGACGGCAAGCCTTCGAGGAAGAACATCCATTGCCAGCCTGCAAAGCCCTGGTGGCCATTGAGGGCACTCATGATCCAACCGGACAGCGGCGCGCCAATCAACCCCGAAAGCGGTACTGCGGTAGCGAACAGGGCGTACATCTTGCCGCGGCGGTTGGAAGGGAACCAGTACGACAGATAGAGGATGACCCCCGGATAGAACCCGGCCTCGGCGATGCCCAACAGAAAGCGCATCACATAGAAAGAGGTAGGGGTGCTGACGAAAGCCATGCACGAGGAAATGATGCCCCAACTGATCATGATGCGAGCGATCCACAGGCGCGCACCGACCCGATGCAGGATCAGGTTGCTGGGAATTTCCACCAGAAAGTAGGCGATGAAGAAAATCCCCGCGCCCAGCCCGTAGACCGCTTCGGAAAATTGCAGGTCTTCGGACATCTGCAACTTGGCGAAGCCGACGTTGACTCGATCCAGGTAGGCCACCAGGTAGCACAGCAGCAGCAACGGCAGGATGCGCCAGGCGACTTTGCGATAGGCCAGGTCTTCAAAGGAAGCGGTGGGGGAGCGGGCGGCAGTTTGCGACAGTGATTCAGTCATGTCTTTACCCATCCTTTTTTCTTGTATTTGGGTGATTTTGTTTTTATCGGACTTGATGAGGTGTCTTAGATATCATAATACATCATACGAATTCAACGGCCGGATACCGAGCGGGACGGCGTGCATGAAATGCAGTACCGTTAGCCACTTTGAATACAGAGATACCCATGTCCAAGCCTGACAACTCTTCCCTCGCTGTCGACTCCCTGGCGACGCTCAAGGATGCGGCCAAGGGCACCCTGGCGGATCAAGTGACTGCGGCACTCAAGGCGCATATCGCCAGTGGCGAGGCCCTGCCGGGTTCGCGGCTGCCCACCGAGCCGGTCATGTGCGAGCGTTTCGGGGTCAGCCGTACGGTCATCCGCGAGGCGATTTCGCGCTTGAAGTCGGCCGGGCTGGTGGAGGTGCGCCAAGGTAGCGGCACCGTGGTCAGCGAGGGCGCGCATATCAAGGCCTTCACTATCGATCTGGATGTACGCGGGTCGATCGAGGCGGTTCTGCGGGTGACTGAACTGCGACGTGGTATCGAGGGCGAGGCGGCGGCGCTGGCGGCGCAGCGGCACACCCCCGAGCAACTGCAGGCGATCCATCAGGCATTGCTGGCCATCGATGTGGCCGAGCAGGCCGGCCAGGACGGCGTGGAGCAGGACCTGGCGTTTCACTTGTCGATTTCCCAGGCCACCGGCAATCCGCTGTATCCCTCATTGCATGAGTTCATTGCCCAGTTCATCAAAGAGGCGATCCGCATTACCCGTTCCAATGAGGAGCGGCGCCGGGATCTGGCGCACTCGGTGCGCGATGAGCATTTCGCGGTCTATGGGGCCATCGCCGCGCGTGATGTCGAAGGGGCGCGGCAAGCAGCGCTGAGCCACATCCACAATGCGGTGGAGCGGCTCAAGAGTGCCGATCCGGGATTCTGGCGGGACTCCGGATCACGTCTTGCCTGATAGGCAGCGTCGCGCTGGCCCATCAGTCTGAGTGGCCGGCTCTCATCGGAACATGAGGGCCGGCCGTCTCAGGGGGTATCAGAAGTGGTATTTGACCAACAGGCTGGCGGTGTCCTGGTTGGTCTCGAAGTTACGCGAATCCTTGATGCCGTATTTGTTCTTCCAGTAGTCGTACTCGAAACCGACGTACAGCTGCTTGGCGCCCCAGTTCAGTGCCTTGCCCAGGTCATATTTGATCTGTGGGTTGAAGTGCAGGTTGGCGTGGTAGGTGCCTTTGGCGTTCTGGTCGTTGTCCACCACCCAGTCCATGAAACCGTCGATCAGGATGTCCGAGCGGCCCACGGGAATGGTGTAGGACCACACCGGAGTGATCTGCCAGACGTTGTCACCCGCGCGGCTGCCTTCGGTGTGGCGCTGGTAGAAGTTCAGCTGGAAGTAGTCGAAGCCCGGTACTGCCAGGTCGAAGCCCGGGCCGATCAGGTAGGACTCATTGTCGCCTTCGCCGAATTCGTAAGTGAACGCCAGGAGCACGTCCTTGATCGGGCCGAATTCCAGTTTCTGGTCGAAGATCTTGCCGAACGACAAGCGTGGCGAGAACTCGCCGTAGTAGGTGTCCGGGCCGACATTGCCGTCTTCCTTGCCGTTGTAGAAGATGCGGTCGAGGAAAAAGAAGTTGTCCCCGTACTTCCAGGCGTCGGCGTGTTCGAAGGTGACCGTCTGTTGAGTCTGCGGGTTGACTTCGAAGTTCTTGCCATACAAGTAAGTCAGGCTGTTGTTCTGCCATTGCAACAGGTCGCCAGCCACGGCCTGCCCCCCGGCCAGCAGACTGGTGGCCAACATCAGGCTCTTGCACATCGATTTCATTCGGTTGCTCCCAAGTAGGTAGTTCCACGTTTTTTTTGGCTTGACGCTCTGGTGTGGCGCCTTTTTTCTTTGCTGTAAAAAAACCATCCGATCGGTCAGCTTTGTTGCTTTTAGCAAGAGCTGAGCCAAGGCCGAAAAAAAGCAAAAAACTCCCGTCCAGCTGTAGCGATACAGCCGGGCGAGAGTGTTTTCGCGATATTTTCGGGCGCCTTGTTACCTGTCCAGGCCGGGATAAGTTGGCTCTTGGGTCAGGTTTTTCATCCGGGCTTTTTTTTAGACCAGATTTGCGCGGCCGCGGAGAATACTGGCTCTCACGGCAGGGCTCAAGTGCGCCGCAACGGCGCACTTGCAACCACTTTGGGGCAGGCAGGCCGGCCATATCAGGCAGGTATCCGTAATGAAGGGCAATAGCCGGGCAATGATCGCTGGCCATCGGGGCGATGGGCCGGCGCCAATGGCCATGGAGCGGCCACCGCCAGAGGGGCCTGGGCAGGCTGCATAGGAGTGCTCCCTGTTTGTTTTTATTGTCAAGGCGCGGCGTCTGTGGGCGGCGCTCGGTCCTGGGGGCCGAGCGCTGCATTCAAGCGTGAACGGTGTAGCAGCCCCCGGGCGTCGAACCGGCGCCCGGGGGGGCGACTCAATGCTGATGAGCGTGGTGTGCGCTGTTGGCCGCGCGCTCGCTGCCGCCGAGGATGTTGAACAGCAGGTTCAGCACCAGGGCGCTCAAGGTCGCCATGGCAATGCCGCTGTGGGTGATGGGGCTCATCCACAGCGGCAGGTGGGCAAAGAACTCCGGGCGGACCACGGGAATTAGGCCCATTCCGATGCTCACAGCCACCAGCAACTGATTGCGGCGGTCAGCGATGTCGGCTTCCTGGAGGATCTTGATCCCGGTGGCGGCCACCATGCCGAACATGGCGATGGCTGCGCCGCCCAGTACCGCTGGAGGAATCGAGGCTACCAGGAACGCTGCTTTGGGCAGCAGGCTGAGGATGATCAGCAGGCCACCGGCGACGATGGTCACGGAACGGCAGCGCACCCCGGTCATCTGCACCAGGCCGATGTTCTGGGCGAAGGAAGAGTGGGTGAAGGTGTTGAGGAAACCGGCGAAGAACGACGCCCCGGCATCACACAGCAGGCCGCGGCGCAGCATGCGCGGGGTGACCTCCTGGCCGGTGATCTTGCCCAGGGCCAGGAACATCCCGGTGGACTCGACGAAGATGATCACCACCACCAGGCACATGGACAGGATGGGGGCAAGATGGAACTGCGGCATGCCGAAGTGCAGCGGCGTGACCACCTGCAGCCAGGGCGCCTGGGCCATGCCACTGAGGTCAACCATGCCGATCAGGCCGCAGAGGATGTAGCCCAGGCCCATGCCGATCAGCACGGAAATATTGACCCAGAAGCCACGCATGAAGCGATGGATCAACAGGATAGTGCCCAGCACCAGCGCGGCGATAGCCAGGTAGATGGGTGACCCGAATTGCGCGGCAGCACTGCCGCCGCCGGCCCAGTTCACCGCCACTGGAAACAGTGACAAACCGATCGAGGTGATGACCGTCCCAGTGACCAGGGGCGGGAAGAAACGCACCACCTTGGACATGAACGGCGCAATCAGCATGCCGAAGAACCCTGCGGCGATGGTCGCACCGAAAATCCCCTGCATGCCGATCCCGGGCATGCCGGCCATGGCCACCATGCTGCCGACGGCGGCGAAGCTGGCCCCCATCATCACCGGCATGCGAATGCCCATGGGGCCAATGCCCAGTGACTGGACGATGGTGGCGATCCCCGCTACCAGCAGGTCGGCATTGATCAGGAAGGCGATTTCTTCACGACTCAGGCCCGCGGCCTGTCCGATGATCAGCGGCACCGCAATTGCACCGCCGTACATCAGCAGAACGTGTTGCAGACCGACCAGGATCAGTTGCAAGAAGGGCAGACGCTGAATGGCGGGCGCATCGGGGACGCACTGTTCGGATGAATCGGACATGCAACACCTCGGATCTTTTTATTCTTGTGATTTAACCGCTGCGTCTTTACGCGCAGCGTGTCTGCAACGGGTGAAGCTTGAGCGGCTGATGGCAATCAAGCCCGCCCCTACAGATGAGTCCGGTTCTGTAGGGGCGAGCTTGCTCGCGAATCGGCCCTGCTACAGGCGCTGATCAGTTGGTCTGGGCGCCCTGGGCAATCCAGGCACCGATCAGTTCACGTTCCTGTTGGGTCATCTGCGTGATGTTGCCCAATGGCATGATCTGACTGGCGACGGACTGGGCCTGGATACGTGCGGCTTGCAGGCGGATCTGTTCCGGGGTATCGAACATCACCCCGGCCGGTGCCGTGCTGAACAGGGGGCTGGTGGGCTTGGCCGAATGGCAAACCGTGCAGCGCTCCTGGATCACGTTATGCACCTTGTCAAAGGATGGCCCGGCACTGGATGCCTGTGCCGGACTTGCCGCTGGAGCCGCCGGGGCTTCTGCGCTGGCTGGCGCCGCGGGTTTGGCGCCACCGCCCAGTGCAGTTTCCGGCAGGGGCTGGTACTCGATCTGGCCGGCGGCCTTGGCTACTTCGGGGGCGCTGGGAGCTGGCGTCGGACCAGTCACGTAAGCCAGGCAGATCATGCCCAGTGCAGCAACGGGCAGGGTCCAGGCGAACTTGTGGCTGTCATGCCGGGTGTTGAAGTAGTGACGTACCAGCACCGCCAGGACCGCGATCCCGGCCAGGATCAACCAGTTGTACTGGCTACCGTAGGTGCTCGGGAAGTGGTTGCTGATCATGATGAACAGCACAGGCAGGGTGAAGTAGTTGTTGTGACGCGAACGCAGCAGGCCCTTGGCCGGCAGGGTCGGGTCCGGTGTGCGGTTTTCCGCGATCGCCGCCACCAGTGCGCGCTGGGCCGGCATGATGATGCGGAATACGTTGCCCACCATGATGGTGCCGATGATGGCGCCCACATGCAGGTATGCGCCACGGCCGCTGAACACTTTGCTGAAGCCGTAAGCGGCGGCAATCAGCAGAACGAACAGGATGAAGCCGAGCAGGGCAGGTTTCTTGCCCAATGGCGAATCGCAGAGGAAGTCGTAGACGAACCAGCCGGCAATCAACGCGCCGATACCGATGGCCACGCCTTCAGGGCCGGTCAGGCCGCTGCCGGGGGCAACCAGGTAGAGCATCGGGTTGTAGTAGAACACCAGGCACAGCAGGGCAATCCCCGACAGCCAGGTGAAGTAGGCTTCCCACTTGAACCAGTGCAGGTTCTCCGGCATCGAGGGCGGGGCCAGTTTGTATTTTTCCAGGTGATAGATACCGCCACCGTGAATCGCCCAGAGGTCGCCGGACAGGCCGTCCTTGGGGTTGACGCGATTGAGGTTGTTCTCCAGCCAGACGAAATAGAACGATGCGCCGATCCAGGCCACACCAGTGATCATATGTACCCAACGCACGCTCAGGTTGAGCCATTCCAACAGATGTGCTTCCACAGTCTTTACCTCTTGCCTGTCACCCTTGTTGTCGGGTGATCAGACCTTCTCTTATTGGTGGGGGGCGAGGATCAAACACTCATCCTCTTTGAAGAAATGCTCATCGCAGTTATTGCCTTTGCCACTGCGATCAACCACCAGGAAGTCATCCCGCTTTTCGATCGTCAGCACCGGGTGGTGCCAGACGCCGCGATGGTAATTGATGCCCTGCCTGCCATTACTGACGAAGGCGCGGACCAAGCCTGATACAGGTTCATCGCCAAGTGGCGCGACCACGATCAGAAAGGGGTTGCCGAGCAGCGGAATGAAGGCCTGGCTGCCCAGCGGATGGCGTTCCAGCATGCGGACGGTCAACGGCATTTCCAGCGCGTCGGCGCGGAAGATGCTGATGATCGCCTGGTCCTCCGGCTGGGCGGTTTCAACCGTTGCCAGGCGGTGGAAGCGCATGGTCGAACCATTGTTGATCATGAAGTGATCACTGCCGTCGGTTTCGATCACGTCACCGAAAGGGGCGAAGGCTTCTTTGCTCAGGGGTTCAATCATCAATGTGCGCATGCTGTTCTTCTTATCTTGAGTGTGTTTTGTCTGTTTTGCGGTCATCGCGAGCCAGTTTGCTCCAACAGGTGCGGGCTGGCCTGCGATGGGGGACGTCTATTTCGCGACCTTGCCCAGGAGACGCAAGCGGCTGACGCCACCGTCCGGAAACACGTTCAGGCGGATATGGGTGATCGGCCCCAGGGCTTTGATCTGCTCGACAAAGCTGTGCTCGGCATGCATTTCCAGCTTTTGGCTGGGTAGCAGTTCACGCCAGAACAGGCTCTGGGTTTCGATCTGGCTGTCGGTGCCACCCTTGACGAATGCGCCCTGGATCGAGCAGCTGTCCGGGTAGTTGCCCTTGAAGTGCAGGGTGTCGACGATGATCTTCTCGATTTCGCCGGCATGGCCCAGGGCGACGATCACCCAGTCATTGCCGGGAGTGCGACGGCGGGCCGTTTCCCAGCCGTCGCCCATGTTGATGCCGCGGCCCGGGTTGAGGAGGTTGCCCATGCGTCCGAAGTGTTCGTCGGAGCAGGCCAGGGCACGACCGCCGTTTAGGGCCGCAGCCAGGTCGACTTGTTCGTTGTCAGCGATGGCCGACCAGTCGCGGTACGGCGTACCGTAGACCCGCAGGCGCGCTACACCGCCATCCGGATAGATATTGAAGCGCAGGTGACTGAAGGGCTGATCGTTGTTGATCTCGTGGTAGTGATGGCTGTTGCCTTGCAGCTCGACAGCAGACAGCACTTCGACCCACTGGGTGTCTTCGCCAGGTTCGCCTTCGCTGAGGAAGCAGGCTTCCAGGGACGCCGATGGCGGGAAGTTGCCGGTGAAGAACGAGGTGTCGATGTCCACGCCCTTGATCGAGCCTGGCACGCCCAGGCGGATCACTGCGCTGTCGTAGCCTTCGAAGCGCTTGCGACGGGATTCCCAGCCATCCATCCACTTGCCGTTGTCATCGAACACGCCTTCCTTCCAGACAGCCGGGGTTGGCTGGAACAGCCGGTTCGCGTCAGCGAACCAGTCATCGGTGACCGAGATGATCTTGGTGCCCAGGCGCGCGTCGGCCAGGTTGACGAACTTCTCGAAAGGGGCGGCGTAAGCTTTCATTCTTCTTGTCTGCCTTGAAATAGGTGGCTTGGGATGCACGTAGAACCGGGAGTGGCGCGGGGGCATCCAGGTTCTCGGGGCTATCCTCAGGAGCGGGTCGCTACAGGGTCAGCAATCTGAACAATGCAATCTTGTTGATCTCCGCCAGTGCGCACTTGAACTCAGTGTCCACTGAGTTGTGGATGCGGGTTTCGAACGCGGCGAGAATCTGGTGCCGGTTGCTGCCTTTCACCGCCATGATGAAGGGAAACTTGAACTTGGCCTTGTAGGCATCGTTCAGCTCGGTGAACCGTTGGAACTCTTCGGCTGTGCATTGGTGAATACCGGCGCCAGCCTGTTCGTTGGTGCTGGCTTCGGTCAACTGGCCCTGGACGGCGGCTTTGCCGGCCAGATCCGGGTGAGCGTTGATCAGTGCCAACTGGCTGGCGTGATCGGCGCTCAGCAGGATATCGCTCATGCGCTGGTGCAGGCCTTCAATCTGGTCGACGGAGGCGTCAACACCCAGGTCGTAGGCTCTTTCAGCCACCCATGGCGAATGTTCATAGATATCGGCGAAAGCCTCGACGAAGGCTTCACGGCTCAGGGTCGATGGCTTGAGGCTCTGGAAAGCAGTCATTTCGCCGCTCCCTGGTAAGGATGGGTCTGTTGCCAGTGGCGGGCGATATCGACACGACGGGTGAACCACACCTGTTCATGGCCTTTGACGTATTCGATGAAGCGCTTGAGGGATGCCAGGCGGGCCGGGCGACCGATCAGTCGACAGTGCAGGCCGATGGACAGCATCTTCGGGGCTTCGGCACCTTCGGCGTAGAGCACATCGAAGGCATCTTTGAGGTAATGGAAGAAGTCGTCGCCCTTGTTGAAGCCCTGGACCTGAGTGAAACGCATGTCGTTGGTATCCAGGGTGTAGGGGATGACCAGATGCGCCTTGCCGGTGGGGTTGTTGGGTTCCCAGTAGGGCAGGTCGTCGTCGTAGGTATCGCAGTCATAGAGGAAGCCGCCTTCCTCCATTACCAGGCGTCGGGTGTTCGGGCCGGTACGGCCGGTATACCAGCCCAGTGGGCGTTCACCGGTGATTTCGGTAAGGATGCGGATCGCCTCGAGCATGTGCTCGCGTTCCTGGGCTTCGTCCATGTACTGGTAGTCGATCCAGCGGTAGCCGTGGCTGCAGATCTCATGGCCGGCCTCGACCATGGCGCGGATCACGTCCGGATGGCGCTGAGCAGCCATGGCTACGGCAAAGATGGTCAGCGGAATGTCGAATTCCTTGAACAGCTTGAGGATCCGCCAGACGCCGGCGCGGCTGCCATATTCGTACAGCGACTCCATGCTCATGTTGCGCTCGCCCTGCAGCGGCTGCGCCGAAACCATTTCCGAGAGGAAAGCTTCCGATTCCTTATCGCCATGAAGGATGTTGCGTTCGCCGCCTTCTTCGTAATTGAGCACGAAGGACAGGGCGACACGAGCATTGCCTGGCCAGTGAGGATGAGGGGGGGTAGAGCCATAACCGATCAGGTCGCGAGGGTAGTCAGCGCTCACTGCAGTCTTCCTTCTTGTTCGTGATAACGGTGGCGTGGCGGAACCTGAAGCCGGAAAGCCAGGTGAGCGTCACTGCGATGGGCTGATTGTATACAAGTTTATATTCACTTTGTAAGCCTGATTTTTTGCATTTTTCTGCTTTTGTCGCTATGGCCTGCACCTGCAAGAAACTTGCCTATATGGTCAGCTAATGGATCGCAAGTCGTCTGCTGCTGTGGTGTTGAGGTCAATCCACAGGCTTGTGGGTACAGCGCTGCCGGAGTGAATATTTGTGATTATTATTGTGTACAATTTTTTTGAAAAGTGTCTTAATCGTGACCTCGCCGCAGCTTTTCACCCGCCGAAATGCTGTGGCCCCCTTTCAATCACTGACTCCGGGAGGCGCGAGGCCTGGGCGCACCAGTTGTGACAGGCACGCAGAATCAATGGGACGTTTGACTACACACGTTTTGGACGCCGCACATGGCTGCCCTGGCAGCGCTATCAAGGTTGAGCTGTATCGGGTTGACGGGGCGCAGATGGAATTGGTCGCCAGCACCCTGACCAACAGCGATGGCCGTTGCGATGCGCCGCTGCTGCAGGGCGATGACTACCGTTCCGGGGTTTACCAACTGCATTTCCACGCTGGCGATTACTACCGCGCCCGGGGTGTACAACTGCCACAGCCGGCGTTCCTTGATGTAGTCGTGCTGCGGTTCGGTATCAGTGCCGAGCAGGAGCATTACCACGTGCCGCTGCTGATCTCGCCGTACAGCTATTCGACCTACAGAGGAAGCTAGGACTTTCCCCCCAAGAATCCTGCGCAAATAGCTTCTTTGGTCCTTGCCCGCTCACACTGCGGGCTTTTTTTCGCCGGTTATAAAGTCGTCGCTGGCAAGTCGGTTCCTGGCTGAGTGCTGCAGGAGCCGGCTTGTCGGCGAAGCGCTTAACGGCTCAACAGGGATGCGGCTCCAGCCCCTGTGAACAGCCCGGCACTGATGCGATTGAACCAGCTTTGGCCCTTGCCGCTGCGCAAGTAACGCGCGGCGCCATGGGCACTGAAGCCGTAGGCCAACTTGCAGCTCAGGTCCAGCAGGGTCCAGGTAGCGATCATGGTCAGCAGTTGGGGCAGGAAAGGCTGCTGGGCATTGAGAAACTGCGGCAGGAACGCGGCGAAGAACAGAATGTCCTTCGGGTTGCTGGCCCCCAGGACAAAAGCGCGTCCGAACAGTGCACGAAAGCGCGGTTTCAGTGCGACTTCCGGTACCACCGCGCCGTGGGAAAGCTGCCGCGATTGCTGCCAGCTCTGCCAGGCGAGGTAGAACAGATAGAGGGCGCCGACGATCTTCAGGGCGCTGAACAGTTGCTTCGAAGCCAGTAGCAGTGCGCCCAGGCCCAGCGCGGATGCGCTCAACAGGCAGATCGAGGCCAGGACCCCGCCGAGAAAAGCCGGGTATGAGCGGCGCAGGCCATAGTTCAGGCTGTTGCTGATCATCAGCAACGACAAGGGACCCGGAATCAGGATCACTACCAAGGTAGCGCCACTGAACAGCAGCCAGGTTTCCAGACTCATTGCATTCTCCCAATACACAAAAACCCCATCCGAAGGGATGGGGCGGGTGAGAGCAGGTGTGGCTTACAAGAAAATGAACTTGGCGATGAAGATCGCGCACAGCACATACAGGCTGATGGAAATTTCCTTGTGCTTGCCCGTTCCTGCCTTCAGTACCACGTAGGTGATGAAACCCAGGGCAATGCCATCGGCGACGGAAAAGGTCAGGGGCATCATGATTGCCGTGACAATCGCCGGAATGCTGTCGGTGGCTTCGTCCCAGTTGATATGGGCCATGCCGCCCATCATCAGCATCGCAACATAGATCAAGGCACCTGCTGTGGCGTAAGCAGGGATCATGCCTGCCAGCGGCGCAAAAAACATGGCGGCAACAAATAGCACACCTACGGTGACGGCGGTAAGGCCAGTCCGCCCGCCCGCGGCCACACCGGCGGCACTTTCCACGTAGCTGGTCACCGGCGGCACCCCGACTACTGCGCCGAAGACGCTTGAAGCACTGTCGGCCTTGAGGGCGCGCGAGAGATTCTCGATCTTGCCGTCGGCCTTCACCAGGCCGGCACGCTGGGCCACGCCCATCAGGGTGCCGGCGGTGTCGAACATGTGCACGAAGAGGAAGGCCAGTACCACGCTGATCATGCTGATGTTGAACACCCCGGCAACATCCATGGCCATCCAGGTGGGCGCCAGGCTCGGCGGGGTGGACAGGATGCCGTTGTAGTGCACCAGCCCCAGGCCCCAGCCGGCCAGGGTCACGGCGATGATGCTGATGAGGATTGCGCCGAACACTCGGTGGTAGCTGAGTACTGCGATCATCAGAAAGCAGATGGCCGCCAGCAGCGGACCCGGTTCACGCAGGGAGCCGAGCTTGAGCAGGGTGGCCGGGCTGTCGACGATGATGCCCGCCGTTTTCAACCCGATCAGTCCGAGAAACAGCCCGACACCCGCTCCCATGGCGAAGCGCAAGCTCACCGGAATGCTGTTGAGCAGCCATTCACGAATCCGCGACAAGGTCAGGATCATGAACAGCACACCGGAGATGAATACCGCGCCGAGGGCGGTTTCCCAGTTGTAGCCCATGGTGCCGACCACGGTGTAGGTGAAGAAGGCGTTGAGACCCATGCCCGGGGCCAGGCCCACTGGCCAGTTGGCGTACAGGCCCATTAGCAGGCAGCCCAGGGCAGCAGCGATGCAGGTGGCAACGAAGGCGGCGCCGTGGTCGATGCCGGCGTCGGCCATGATGTTGGGATTGACGAAGATGATGTAAGCCATGGTGATGAAGGTTGTCACACCGGCAATCAGCTCGGTCTTCACCGTGGTGCCATGCAACCTGAGTTTGAAGATGCGCTCCAGCCAGCCGCTGTTCAGCGAGGGCGAGAGGTCCAGCGGAGAGGCTTCGGATTTGCGGCTTTCCACAGCGAGTACTCCTCAAGAGTTTTATTGTTTTTTCCAGAACCGGGCACGGGAGGGTGGGCAGCGGCTCTTTGAGGCAGGCAGGGCTTGTGGGGTTTGTTGACCTTTGGGTCAAGAACTCACACGTGGCGAATTATGCTTTTGTATACAAAGAAAGCAAATAATGTTTTTGGTTTTGTGTGCGAAAAATCTGAGGACTTGGCTATATCACCATCGCCCTTTATGCCGGGCAGTGCGGAGGGTTGGTCAGAGTCTGTTCGGCGGTCTGGGAGGGCGCGCCGAGAGGAAGGGGCTATCAGTCGTCTGCAGGTTTTCCCGCCAGGGCCTGGTTTACGGCCAGCCAGCCATTGACCGCACTTTCTCCGGCTTCGGCGAAGGCCCGTTGCAGCAGTTTTACCTGTTCGCGACGCAGGGAGTGTTCAAAGCGCGCGCCATCGTCGGTCAGTTGCAACAGGCGTTTTCGTTTGTCGCTGGCTGGGGCGATGCTGTCTACCAGGTGCATTTCCATGAGTTGGCGCAAAGGCGTATTCAGTGCCTGCTTGCTCACCCCCAGCAGCGTGAGCAGTTCTTTCACACTCAGGCCGGGGTAACGGGCAATGAAAAACACGATGCGCTGGTGCACGCGACTCAAGCCTCGGCGTTCGAGCATTTCGTCGGCCTTGGCGGTAAAGGCCTGATAGCCAAAGAAGAAGGCTTCCATGGCGGCTTGTTGCGAGGTCTGGTTTTTAAGGTCAAGCATATTGACGTATCTGCGAGAGTCGGCGTAATTTCGGTCAAGCAGTTTGACGTATTTCCTCCGACCTTTGCTAGCGGTGACCTCCATGGCCTTCTCCGAACGTGTATCGCGCCTCAAAAGCTCCTTGATCCGTGAAATCCTTGCCGCGGCCCAGCGCCCGGAAGTGATGTCGTTCGCAGGCGGGCTGCCGGCCGAGGTGATGCTGCCCAAGGTGCAGTGGCAAGACATGCCCTTGTCCATGGGGCAATACGGCATGAGTGAAGGCGAGCCGTCGTTGCGTGAAGCCCTGGCTGCCGAGGCGCGCAAGCTCGGCGTGCCTTGCGAGGCGAGCCAGGTCCTGGTGGTCAGCGGCTCCCAGCAGACCCTTGACCTGGCGGCCAAGCTGTACATCGACAAGGGCACCCAGATCCTGTTGGAGGCTCCGACCTATCTGGCTGCCCTGCAGATCTTCCAGTTGTTCGGTGCCGACTGCCTGACTGTGCCATTGGAGGCGGACGGTCCGGATCTGGCGCAGATGCGCGCTCGCCTGGAACAGCATCGTCCAGCCTTCGTCTACCTGATTCCGACCTTCCAGAATCCTTCGGCGGTGCGCTACAGCGAAGCCAAGCGCGAGGCGGTGGCGGCCCTTCTGGACGAGTTCGGCGTGACCCTGATCGAGGACGAGCCCTATCGCGAGCTGACCTTCGACGGTGGCAGCGCGACCCCCATTGTCAGCCGCCTGAAAAAGGCCAGTTGGATCTACACCGGCACCGTGTCGAAAACCCTGCTCCCGGGATTGCGGGTTGGCTACTTGATCGCCAGTCCGGACCTGTTCCCTCATCTGCTGCGCCTGAAACAGTCCGCGGACTTGCACACCAACCGCGTCGGCCAGTGGCAGGCCATGCAATGGATCGGCAGCGATCAGTTCCAGCAGCACCTGGGTGAACTGCGCAGTTTCTACCGTCTGCGCCGTGATGCCTTTCAGATCGCGCTGCAGACTCATTTCGCCGATCTGGCGGACTGGCAGGTGCCCCAGGGAGGTCTGTTTTTCTGGTTGAGCTTGAAACAACCCCTGGATACCCGCACTTTGCTCAAGTCCGCGTTGGAACAAGACGTGACTTTTATGCCCGGCGAACCGTTCTTCTCTGAACCGGAGCGCAATCATGGGCATCTGCGGTTGAATTTCAGCCATATCGATCCGGCACGGCTGGACGAAGGCCTCAAGCGGCTGGCCACCGTGATACGTCAAGCACAGGCTGCACAGGCAGCCTAAGGGGAGGGCCATGTACAAGGTTTATGGCGATTACCGTTCGGGCAACTGCTACAAGATCAAGCTGATGCTCAGTCTTCTGGGGCTGCCTTATGAGTGGCAGGCGGTGGACATTCTTGGAGGCGATACCCAGACCGAAGCCTTCCTGGCAAAGAATCCCAACGGCAAGATACCGGTACTGGAACTGGAAGACGGCACCTGCCTGTGGGAGTCCAACGCGATTCTCAACTTTCTGGCCGACGGCAGCGAATTCCTGCCCAGCGAACCGCGCCTGCGCACCCAGGTCCTGCAATGGCAGTTCTTCGAACAGTACAGTCACGAGCCTTACATCGCGGTGGCGCGCTTCATTGAACAGTACGAGGGCTTGCCCGAAGAGCGCCGGGACGAATACCTGAAGCTGCACAAGCGTGGCTACAAGGCGCTGGATGTGATGGAAAAACAATTGAGCCGCACGCCGTATCTGGTGGGCGAGCACTATTCCATTGCCGATATCGCGCTGTATGCCTACACCCATGTGGCCCATGAAGGCGGTTTCGATCTGACCCGCTATCCGGGTATCCAGGCCTGGGTCCAGCGCGTACAGAGCCATCCGCGGCATGTCGGGATGTTCGATTGAGCGGATTTTCCGAGGGGGCAACTGACCCGGGACAGCATCGTCCCGGGGAGAGGCTTCAGGCCGCCGAGAAGCGCTGGTTCAGGTAATCGATGATCACCTTGGATTCATACATCCAGGTGGTCTGGCCGTTCTCTTCGATACGCAGGCATGGCACCTTGATCTTGCCGCCCTGCTCCAGCAGGGTCTGGCGATCCTGCTCGTTGTTCTTGGCGTCGCGCAGGGCCACCGGTACGTTCAGGCGGTGCAGGGTACGGCGCGTCTTCACGCAGAACGGGCAGGCGTGGAACTGATACAGGGTCAGGCCCTTGGCGGCCTGCTCGACCTGCGCTTGAGCGGCGGCAGCGCGCTTCTGCTTGCGCGGGCGGGTGATGAAGTCGATGAAAATGATGAGTTGGCCCAGGCCGACTCGCAGCGCTTTGACGATCACGGTATTGCCTCTTGCCCATGAATGAAGGGGCGGCAGCTTACCTGATTTTTGCCGGACGAAAAAAACCGGCGATCAACGCCGGTTTTTTCACTCAGGGCCTGTTACTTGATCAGGCTGAGGAACTCGCTGCGAGTCGCGGCATTTTCGCGGAACTCGCCCAGCATCACTGAAGTGATCATCGACGAATTCTGCTTTTCCACACCGCGCATCATCATGCACATGTGCTTGGCCTCGATCACCACTGCAACCCCCAGAGCGCCGGTCACTTGCTGAACGGCGTCGGCGATTTGCCGGCTGAGGTTTTCCTGGATCTGCAGGCGACGGGCATACATGTCGACGATGCGCGCGACTTTCGACAGCCCCAGGACCTTGCCGCTGGGAATGTAGGCAACGTGAGCCTTGCCGATGAATGGCAGCAGATGGTGTTCGCACAGCGAGTAGAGCTCGATGTCCTTGACCAGCACCATTTCGCTGTTGTCAGAGCTGAACAAGGCACCGTTGGTGACTTCTTCCAGGGTTTGGGCATAACCGCGGCAAAGGTACTGCATGGCTTTGGCGGCACGCTTGGGCGTATCGAGCAGGCCCTCGCGGGAGACGTCCTCGCCCAGTTGGCCGAGGATCGCGGTGTAATTCTGTTCCAGGGACATGAAACTACCTGTGGGATTTTACGCAAAGGGCAAGGGTACGGTGGCAGACACGGCGCTGCAAGCTTAGTGCAGCGGCTTTATTCGTCGCGGCCTTCCATCATGGTGCGTTTGAGCATTACGTACAGCGCGCCAGTGCCGCCATGTTTAGCCTGGCAGGAGGTGAAGCCCAGCACTTGTGGATGCTGGCGCAGCCAGGTGTTGACGTGGCTTTTGATCATGGGGCGCTTGCCGTCCAGGCGCACGGCCTTGCCGTGGGTGACGCGTACACAGCGGATCTCGAATCGGGTGGCTTCGGCGAGAAACGCCCAGAGGGTTTCGCGGGCCTTTTCCACGGTCATGCCATGCAGGTCAAGGCTGCCTTCAAAGGGAATCTGGCCGATTTTCAGCTTGCGCATCTGGCTTTCCTGAACCCCGTCGCGGGCCCACATCAGCTCATCTTCAGGTCCCACATCGATGACGAACTGATCGGACAGCCCGTCCACCGTCGTGGTCTCGCTACGCACTGTGGCAGCCTGGCGCAGCTTGGCGATCTGTGCGCGGTCGGCCTTGGGTTTGCCTGTGTCGGCCCGATCGTGCTTGATCGGCTTGACGCCGCGGATCTCGTTTTTGAACAGGGAAAAATCGTCGTCTTGCATGTCAGCCTCCGCGAAGGGCGGCTAGTTTACCCAACTCGGAACACCTTAAGGCGCGCAAATCGCGCCCAGGGTCGTCAGTCGTGTTTTTTCATCAGGTGTGGCGCCATGTTCAGTGCCAGGGGCTGGCGCATTCGGCGCCGGCAACGCCGCCACAGGCGCACACCGATGTACAGCAGTAGCAGGCCGATCAGCAGGATCAGCGCCGAGCCCAGTGGGCTGGCGTTGAGTTCTCCTAGCGCCGGAGCGCGTCCCAGCAGGCTTGCGGTCCCAGCCAGGGCCAGCAGCACGCCGAAGGTCGCCAGCAATGCAGAGAATCCAGCCCCCAGGCGCAGGCGCCAGTTTCGCGGGCTTTTGGGCCGCAATCGGCGTGCGTCAAAACCATCGGATATCTTCATTCCGACCTTCCTCAATGGGTATCGGCCCTTCGACCGGGAGTTGACCGGGTGGTTCCTGAGGCTAAGGCAATTGCTGCAAATGCGAGGCGTTTATGGATGAGCGGCCCGCCAGCCGCTCACCAAGGCTGGTCAGATCAGGCTTGCGGTCTGGGCGAGAGTGGCAAAGTTGTCGGCCATGATCGCCATTTCAGTCTGCTGAACATGCTCGGCGCTGAGAATGCCGCCCTTGTAGGGCAGGTCACGGGTGGCGCAGGCGTCCTCTACCAGGGTGCAACGGAATCCCAGGTTCTTCGCTGCTCGCACGGTGGTGCTGACGCTGGAGTGGCTCATGAAACCGGCGACGATCAGGTCCAGGGAGCCCAGATCCTGCAGGCGCTTTTCCAGTTCGGTGCCGTGGAAGGCACTGGGCAGCAGCTTGCCGATGATGGTCTCGTCGCCTTGGGGCTCAAGGCCGGGGATGAATTCGCCGCGCTCGCCCTGAGGGTCGAACAGGCCGCCGACGGTGCCAAGATGGCGCACATGCACAATGGGCCGGCCGGCAGCCCGGGCTGCGGCCAGCAGTTGGCCGATGTTGGCCACTGCTTTGTCCATGCCGGACAGGGCCAGGGGGCCGCTGAGGTACTCTTTCTGGGCGTCGATGATCACAAGGGTCGCGTGGCTCAAATTGGCCGCGGCATAACCACGACCGCTGAGTTGAAACATCGTCTTTGGAACGGACATTCTGGGGCTCCTGTGAGTGGGGCTTTTGCGACATTGTCCTCTGGCGGAGCGCTTCTGTGAATCGCTACTAACGTAAGGTGCGCCGTTGTTGGCCTGCAGCCTTGTCAAGAGGGGCAAGGTATTTGGCTTGCCGGGCAAAAAGCGGTCGGTCAGGCGATTGTACGGCGGTGGTTTTTCATTCGTCGTCGGCAGGCGCTTTGGCTGTTAGAATTGCCGGTCGTTTTTTCAGGAGTTCTGTCCCGTGATCACTTCCCGCCTTCGCACCTTGCGTGACCATATCCGCTGGGCTGTCAGCCGCTTTCATGGGGAGGATCTGTTCTTCGGCCATGGTACCGACAACGCCTGGGACGAGGCCCGCCAATTGGTGCTCGGAGCCTTGCATCTGCCCTGGGAAATCGCCGACAGCTACCTGGACTGCGCGTTGGAAGACGACGAGTTGGTCCACCTTCAGCACTTGCTCAAGCGCCGAATCGAAGAACGCGTGCCCACAGCCTATCTGTTGGGCGAGGCCTGGTTCTGCGGCATGTCGTTCATCGTTGACGAGCGTGTGCTGATTCCCCGCTCGCCCATCGGCGAGTTGATCGAGAAACGCTTCGAACCCTGGCTGGGCACTGAGCCTGCGCGGATTCTCGATCTGTGCACCGGCTCCGGTTGCATCGGCATTGCCTGTGCCTATGAGTTCCGCGAGGCCGAAGTGGTGCTGGCCGACCTGTCCTTCGAAGCCTTGGAAGTGGCCAACCAGAACATTGAGCGCCACGGTGTCGATGAGCGAGTGTTCACCGTGCAGGGCGATGGTTTCGATGGCTTGCCGGGGCAGCGTTTCGACCTGATCGTTTCCAACCCGCCTTATGTCGATGCCGAAGATTTTGCCGACATGCCGGACGAGTACCAGCATGAGCCCGAGCTGGGCCTGGCCTGTGGCGATGATGGCCTGAATCTGGTGCGGCGCATGCTGGCCCAGGCCGCTGATCACCTGACCGAGAAAGGCTTGCTGATTGTCGAAGTGGGCAATAGCCAGGTGCACGTCGAAGCGCTGTACCCCGAAGTCGACTTCGCCTGGCTGGACTTCGAGCGCGGCGGTCACGGTGTGTTCATGCTCACTGCGGAGCAGTGCCGCGAGCATCAGGCGCTGTTCGCCGCCCGCGCCTGAGCCATGTGCCGGCCCGCGCAAGGCGGGCCTTGATCCCTGAAGAGGTTGCGACTCAGCGGTGAGTCGCAATCCAGATCAGCAGACCCGCCTGGAAGACCGCAAAGGCTACCAGGCAGGTGATGGTGAAGCGCAGACCGGTGTCTTCACGTTTGTACTTGGTGACTTTCTCTTCCTGCTTGCGCAGTTTGACTTCCAGCTCCTCCAGGTTCTGCTCGGCCTGCTGGAGCATCTGTGCGGCTTCCAGTATCTCCACGAACTGCAGTTTCTCGGTGTTCCACTGGCTCAGCAGCTCGCCCACTTGAACATCCTTGACGCTGCCCTTGAGATGCTGGGCATCGGCATACACCACGTCGAAGCCCAGGGTACGCAGCACATGATCGCGGCGCAGGCGAGTGTCCTCATTGAGGGCGTCCTTGTTAGCGAGCTCGAAGCCGTCGACCCGGTAGTGCGGCCACTTCTTCTGCGCCCATTGCGCGGCCTGGGCCAGCAGGAAGCGTCCGATGCCACGGTTCAGTGGTTCGATCTGCAGCCCGCCTTCGGGCTCGAAGTGCACCCGGTGGGTGTCGTGCTCGACCCAGACATCCAGGTGATTCTGTTCCTTGCGCACCCGCTGGCCGGGCAGGCTGATGGTCATGCGCAGCAGGCTGTGCTCTTTGTTGTTGCGTTCGGCATAACCGAACTCGACAAAACGCAAAGGGCGCCCGCCGGTGGCGCGATCGGTCTGCAGGGGCGCCAGGCGCAGCATCTTGTGATGTTCAGCCTGGACGTCCGCCCACGGCAACGGCGCCGCTTCCGGTACGGCGGCTTCCTGCTCGGTGGCGGGTGAATTCGAGGTATCAGTCATAACGGCAAGTCCTGTCCAATCGCTGCGCGCCGACAGCAATCGAACGGCCGGCAAAGGCTTATCGGCCGTTTTTTTCAGGACTGGAGGGTAAAAACAGCCTAACGGGTGTGAAGTCCGTCAATAAAACTGATGATGGATCGGCCCAGTTCCGCCGCCAGGGGCAATTGCGGGTCCTTGTAGGACGCCAATTGGCGCTTGAGATCGTTGGGTACGATACGCAGAACATGGTTCATGCCGTCGATCAAGGTCAGTTGAGCATCCGGTTTTGCCGCCTTGAGCACCCGGGCGTCGTCAACGCTGACCTGGATATCATTGCTGCCCTGAATGATCAGCGCCGGCATTTTCAGGCGGGCGAAAGCGGCGGCCGGGTCCTCGCGGAACAGGGTGATCAGATAGGGTTGTACGCTGGGGCGGAAGATCACTTGCAGGGCTGGTGGCACATCGTTGTCGACCTGACCGGCCTTGAGGCTGTCCAGCAGTTCGTTGCTGCGCACCATCAGCGCCGGCGGCAGGCGATAACTCAGTTGCTGGCGCAGCACCTGATCCACGGGGCGGGCGGTGCCGGAGATGGAAATCACGCCGGCGGCGTCCAGTTGGGCGGCGGCGAGGCTGGCGATCAGCGCGCCTTCGCTATGGCCCAGCACGATCAGTTGGCCCAGACGCGGGTCGGCCTTGAGCTGCTTGCCCCAGGCCACGGCGTCGGCCACATAGGCGTCGAGGGTCAGGTTGCGTTCATCCGGGGTCGCCGCGAGGCTGGCCGCCACACCGCGCTTGTCGTAGCGCACGCTGGCGATGTTGTGCTTGGCCAGCACCCAGGCCAGGCGCTTGAGGCTATCGTTGCGCCCGCCGTCGGGGTTGTTGCCGTCGCGGTCGGTGGGGCCGGAGCCTGAGATGATTAGCACCACCGGCACCGGCTGCGCGGATTTGGGCAGCAGCATCGAGCCATACAGCTCGCCGTGGCCGGTGTCCAGGCTTACGGGGCGTTGCAGGACGGCCGCGTTGACCAGGCCGGTGAACAGGGAAAGGCTCAAGAGAAGGACTCGCAGCATCATGACGCCATCATGTATAAGGTGCCGGTTGGACTCGGGCAGGGGCAGAAGGTTCGAGGATGAACTAGTTGGGTAGCCTGCGTATACTTGCGCCCTTCAGTAATCCTGATTGAGTTATTTCGGCTGATTTCACGGAGCTCCCCGCATGTCCGGCAATACCTACGGCAAGCTGTTCACTGTCACCACCGCGGGCGAAAGCCATGGTCCGGCGTTGGTCGCCATTGTCGACGGCTGCCCGCCGGGCCTCGAGCTGTCCCTGGAAGACCTGCAGCGTGACCTGGACCGGCGCAAGCCCGGCACCAGCCGTCACACCACCCAGCGCCAGGAACCCGATGAAGTCGAGATCCTTTCCGGGGTGTTCGAGGGCAAGACCACGGGCTGTTCCATTGGCCTGTTGATCCGCAATACCGACCAGAAGTCCAAGGACTACTCGGCGATCAAGGATCTGTTCCGTCCGGCTCACGCCGATTACACCTACCACCACAAGTACGGCATTCGTGATTACCGTGGCGGCGGTCGCAGCTCGGCGCGGGAAACCGCCATGCGCGTGGCGGCCGGGGCCATCGCCAAGAAATACCTGGCAAGCCAGGGCATCGTGGTGCGCGGTTACATGAGTCAGTTGGGCCCGATCGAGATTCCTTTCAAGACCTGGGATTCGGTGGAGGACAACGCATTCTTCAGCCCCGATCCGGATAAGGTTCCGGAGCTTGAAGCCTACATGGACCAATTGCGCCGGGATCAGGACTCCGTGGGAGCGAAGATCACCGTGGTCGCCGAAGGCGTGATGCCGGGCCTGGGCGAGCCGATCTTCGACCGGCTGGATGCCGAACTGGCTCATGCGTTGATGAGCATCAATGCGGTCAAGGGCGTGGAAATCGGCGCCGGTTTCGCCTGCGTCGCCCAGCGCGGCACCGAACACCGTGACGAGCTGACCCCGCAAGGTTTCCTCAGCAATAACGCCGGCGGCATTCTTGGCGGGATCTCCTCGGGGCAGCCGATCGTTGCCCACCTGGCGCTCAAGCCGACGTCCAGCATCACCACGCCAGGTCGCTCCATCGACGTTGATGGCAATCCGCTGGACGTGATCACCAAGGGCCGTCACGACCCTTGCGTGGGCATTCGTGCCACTCCCATTGCCGAAGCCATGATGGCCATCGTGCTGCTGGATCACCTGCTGCGTCACCGCGGCCAGAATGCCGACGTGCGCGTCAGCACGCCGGTACTGGGCCAGCTGTAATGGCGGTTCTGCCAGTCGCTACGGTCTGATGACCGTGGCGGCGCTGCCGTACTGGCGGCTTTCCAGTTTCTACCTGTTCTATTTCGCTCTGCTGGGGTCGACGGCGCCGTTTCTGGCGCTGTATTTCGATCACCTGGGGTTTTCCAGCGCGCGGATCGGTGAGCTGGTGGCCATTCCCATGCTCATGCGCTGCGTGGCGCCCAACCTTTGGGGCTGGCTGGGGGACTACACTGGCCGGCGCCTGGCGATCGTGCGTTGTGGCGCCATCTGCACCCTGATCTGTTTCTCGCTGATCTTCGTCAGCAAGAGCTACGCCTGGCTGGCGATGGTCATGGCCCTGCATGCATTTTTCTGGCACGCAGTCCTGCCGCAGTTTGAGGTGATCACCCTGGCGCACTTGCAGGGGCAGACCTCACGCTACAGTCAGATCCGTCTTTGGGGTTCCATCGGTTTTATTCTTACCGTGGTGGCTTTGGGGCGCCTGTTCGAGTGGTTGAGCCTGGATATCTACCCGGCGGCACTGGTGGCGATCATGGGCAGCATTGTGCTCAGCAGCCTGTGGGTGCCCAACGCCCAGCCTGTGGTGCAGGGGCCGCGGTTGGCCGGGGAGGGCTTTATCAAGCAGCTGCGCGGCCCCGGGGTGCTGGCCTTCTACCTGTGTGTGGCCCTGATGCAGATGAGCCACGGTCCTTACTACACCTTCCTGACCCTGCACCTGGAGCACCTGGGCTATACCCGTGGCCTGATCGGCATGCTCTGGGCTCTGGGTGTGGTGGCCGAGGTGCTGATGTTCCTGGCCATGAGCCGGATTCTGGCGCGATTTTCCGTGCGCAGGGTGTTGCTGGCGAGTTTTCTCTTGGCGGCTTTGCGCTGGCTGCTGCTGGGCAGCCTGGCGGAGCATCTCGGGGCACTGTTGTTGGCGCAGGTGCTGCATGCGGCAACCTTCGGCAGCTTTCACGCCGCAGCCATTCATTTTGTCCAACGCAGTTTCGGTGCTCGCCAGCAGGGCCAGGGCCAGGCGCTGTACGCCGCCCTGGCGGGAGCCGGAGGTGCCTTGGGCGCCCTGTATTCCGGCTACAGCTGGAACGCCCTGGGCGCCACATTGACCTTTAGTATTGCTAGCGTCGCCGCCCTGGCCGCAGCCGTTATCATTGCCACCCGCATGCAAGAGGAGTTGCCGTCATGAGCAGCCTGTCCGTCTACCACGTATCCAGCCCGGACCTGCCGAACAAGGTTCTGACCCACTTTGACGATATCGCTGCGACCTTGGCCGAACAGGGGATTGGCTTTGATCGTTGGCCAGCCTCGACGCGGATCGAGCCGGGGGCCAGCCAGGAAGAGGTGGTTGCGGCCTATCAGGAGCAGATCGATCGGCTGATGACCGAGCAGGGTGATGTCAGCGTGGATGTGATCAGCCTCAACCGTGACCATCCACAAAGAGCCGAGTTGCGTGCCAGCTTTCTCGACGAGCATCGCCATGACGAGGATGAAGTGCGGTTATTCGTCGCCGGACGTGGGCTGCTAAATCTGCACATCGACGACTACGTCTATGCCGTTCTTTGCGAAAGAAACGACCTGATTTCGCTGCCGGCGGGCACTGCCCATTGGTTCGATATGGGGGAGGAGCCGCACCTGGTCGCCATCCGCCTGTTCAGTAATCCCCAAGGCTGGTCGGCCAGCCTGACCGGCGACGCTATCGCCAGCCAGTTCCCACGCCTGGACGATTGAGCGGGAAGCGCTACGTCAACGGGCCGGTCCCACGCAAGGTGGGCCGGCCCGAGCAGGAAACCGAAGGTGGCTTACGCGGAGTGGTAAGTCGGCAAGGCAAAGCGGTTCTGGCTTTGCAGCATGGAAATCTGCGGCAGCTCACTGGCCTGTTCGGCCAAGTCACGACGAATTGCACTGATGACCCAGGACAGCTGGTCGGCGGCATGCAGCTGCGCGTAGGAAATCGAACGCTTGAACTGTTTGCCTTCGCTGTTACGCAGGGTGAGCAGGATGCCACCGTCAGGACGGGGTTGAGTGGTCACTTCGAAGTTGGAGAACAGGGAAGAAAACTTTTCTTGGATCAGGCTCATGTCTATCAGCTCCGTTAGCTCTTGAAGGGCAAGCGTGGAGTGATAGGTGCAGCGATTGTGCCAGTATTGTCTTTTTATAAAATCCTTATAAATCAATAGTTTATGATTTTTATGAAATTTCGATCTCGTGCAAATTGCATGAATGGCCATCGTGCATCCTGCATTTTGCAGGTTGGCGGCGATTGGCCGTGGGCGTGGCTACAGCGTTATGACCGCTGGCCCCGTGAGAAAATTCAATCGTTTATGGATGGGGCTGGAGGGCCCTGGAGATAACCGGCGGGGAGATACAAAAGTTTGCAAAAACTCCGTGTACAGGCCCGCGACGGCTGACGTATTTTCCAGCCTGTCACGCCGTTTCAATGCTGCCTCGGCGACCCGGCCGAACAGGTTTGAAAGGTGTTTCTGCGACATGGAATGTGTTGCGGCGCGATCCAGCGATCCTGCCCGACGAATAATAAGAAACAGGACGCCCTCCATGAACGGTCCCACTGCATTAGTGCCGGTGCTGTCAGCAGCGCTGCACTTGCCCTGCCTTTATCCCTTTGCGGGTGATCCCCGCAGTCTTCGCTTGCCGGTTGCCGAACCCTGGGTCGCCAACCCCGGTTGAGCCTTGCGCTGGCTGTTGCCAACGCCCGGCCTGGCCCGGGCACAGACCTTTGCTGTCGAACCGGAGCCACCATGAACAAGTACAAGAGCGACATGATCACCTGGGGCATGATGCTGCGAAAGGTGCCGTCCATTGCCAAGGCGCTACCTCGGGTGGTGCGAGGCATGAGGGCAGGGAACATCGACAACCCTGACCAACCCTGTGGACTGGGCTGGAGTTTCGAGCAGGCCACCCTGCGCAATCCCCAGGGGCCGGCCCTGTTGTATGGCGATCGGGTACTCAGTTACTCCCAGGTCAATCAATGGGCCAACCGCATCGCTGCTTACCTGCGGGAGCAGGGCATCGGCAAGGGCGATGTACTGGCGATTTTCATCGAGAATCGCCCTGAGCTGCTGGTCACGGTGCTGGCGGTGGCCAAGCTTGGCGGGATCTGCGCGATGCTCAACACCGCGCAGACCCAAAGTGTGCTGGCGCACAGCCTGGAACTGGTGAAGCCGGTGGGCATCATGGTCGGTGGTGAGTTGCTGGCGGCTTTTTCCGCAGTACGCGATCAAGTGGATATCGATCCGGCTCGCACCTGGTTCGTGGCCGATCAGGACACCTTCGTCGACCCTGGACCGACTCCGCAGGACCTGGTCAACCTGATGGCCGAGAGCGCCGGTTATCCAGCGGACAATCTGCTGCAGACCCAGCGCATCTTCTTCAACGACCCTTGTTTCTACATCTATACGTCCGGCACCACGGGCCTGCCCAAGGCGGGGATTTTCAAGCATGGGCGCTGGATGCGCACCTCTGCCGGTTTCGGCACCATCGCCCTGGATATGCAGCCCGGCGACGTGGTGTATTGCACCTTGCCGCTGTACCACGCCACCGGACTGTGCGTCTGTTGGGGCTCGGCCATCACCGGCGCCTCGGGGTTCGCCATTCGCCGCAAGTTCAGCGCCAGTCAGTTCTGGGACGATGCGCGTCGGTTCAAGGCGACGACTGTGGGCTATGTCGGTGAGTTGTGTCGCTACCTGATCGATCAGCCCAGCACTGCCCGGGATACCGAGCATGGCGTGTTGAAGATGATCGGCAATGGCCTGCGTCCGGGAGTCTGGAGCGAGTTCAAGCAGCGTTTCGGCGTCGGTCATGTCTGTGAGCTGTACGCGGCCAGCGACGGCAATATCGGCTTCAGCAATATCCTCAACTTCGACAACACCGTGGGTTTTTCCCTGATCCCCTGGGCATTGGTGGAGTACGCCCACGACACCGGGGCGCCATTGCGCAACAGCCAGGGCTTCATGCAGAAGGTCGCCAAGGGCGGTCAGGGCCTGCTGTTGGCGAAGATCGACGACAAGGCGCCGCTGGATGGCTACACCGATCCGGAAAAGAACCTCAAGGTGATCCTCAAGGATGTGTTCGAGAAGGGCGATTGCTACTTCAACACCGGTGACTTGCTGCGCGACATCGGTTTTGGCCATGTGCAGTTCGTCGATCGGCTGGGGGACACCTATCGTTGGAAGGGCGAGAACGTCTCCACCACCGAGGTGGAAAACATTCTCCTGGGGCACCCGCAAGTGGCCGAAGTGGTGGCCTATGGCGTCGAAATCCATAACACCAACGGCCGTGCCGGAATGGTGGCTATTACCCCGGCGGAGTCGCTGGCAACCCTGGATTTCAGTGAGTTGCTGCAATATGCCAGGCAGCAGCTTCCGGCTTACGCGGTGCCGCTGTTCCTGCGGATCAAGGTGAAAATGGACACCACTGGCACCTTCAAATATCAGAAGAGCCGACTCAAGGAGCAGGCGTTCGACCTCGAACGGGTCGGCGACGATCCGGTCTATGCCTGGCTTCCCGGGTCGGATACCTATGTGCAACTGACCCCGCAGATTTTTGCCGATATCCAGGGCGGGCGTCTGCGTTATTGATTCTGCCTATGGCGGCTCTTGGGAAAAAAGGGATGACAGGCTGCGGCCGGCTTGGGGAAACTAGCGCCTTTCCGATTTGCCGAACCTGGAGTTTCCGATGACCGACAAAAGCCGCCAGATGACTGAAGAAGAGGCCGCCCAGTTTGTCGAACAGGTATTCAACGTGGCCCGTCAGGGCGACGCACAGATGCTCGACAAGCTGGCGGCCAGTGGCCTGCCGGTCAACCTGCGCAACCACAAGGGTGACACCTTGCTGATGCTGGCCGCCTATCACGGGCATGTGGACGCCGTGCAGGTGCTGCTCAAGCACCAGGCCGATCCCGAGATTCGCAACGACAATGGCCAGAGCCCGATCGCCGGCGCCGCCTTCAAGGGCGACCTGGCGGTGGTCAAGGCCCTGGTGGAAGGCGGAGCTCAAGTGGAAGGTTCGTCCTTTGACGGGCGTACCGCGCTGATGATGGCAGCGATGTTCAACCGCACTGAAATCGTCACTTACCTGATCAGCCAGGGCGCCGATCCCAAGGCTTGCGACAGCAATGGTGTCAGTGCCCTGGAAGCTGCCAAGACCATGGGTGCGCAGGACACTGCCGCACAGCTGGAAAAACTCCTGGCCTGAGCCGTCAAGGTTCGAGGGGCGAGGGCGCCAGGCCCGCGTCACAGGCGTAGGTCTGGGGGCGCACTTTAGGCTATCCTTCGCGCCCTCGAATTTCCTTGTCTTCAGGATGTCCCCATGAAAACCGCCCTTATCGAACTCATCAGCAAAATCAGCTCCGGGTGCATGGGCGATGCCGAGATCCAGCAGATCGCCGACGAAGCGGCCCAGGCCTACGCCGATCCCCAGGCGTTCCTGGCGGCCAATCCGGACATCAACTACGACGACAGCTTCCCCATTCCCCTGGGCGAGTGGGTGGTGGTCGGCAGCCTGCCGGAGACTGTGCTGTTTCAGGCCGACACTTATGTTGATCTGTTCGCACAGATCGTCGCGTCTTTCGGCAAGGACGTGCCTTTCAACATCAAGCCCAAGCAGTTGGCGAAGATCGAAGCCTTGACGGCCTTGAACCGCATCCAGATCCAGATGGGCAGCATGAACCCGGAAAACGGCGGCTATGTGCTGATGAATTTCAGCCAGTTGCTGGATGACGAACTGCAGATGGTGCTGGTCTACGGCAATGACCTGCCGCGAGTGCTGGAGTTGTGTGCCGAAGTCGGTATCGCCGCAGCGCCGGCCCTGGAAGCGTTGAAGATTGCCGTGCACGTCTGAATCCGCCATAGCGGTGGAATAAAACGGAACCCTGATTCAGCGCGACTATCCTAAAGAGGCACACCTTCATTTGGGAGCGACACCATGGGTTCCACCTTCAATGGCCTGGTTGGCCTGATCATTCTGGCCCTGGATATCTGGGCCATCATCAACGTGCTGAAAAGCAGCGCTGAAACCGGGATGAAGATTGTCTGGGTGTTGTTGATCATCTTCCTTCCCGTACTTGGGTTGATCATCTGGGCCATTGCCGGTCCCCGAGGTAATGTCAGGCTCTGAACCAGGACACGTGACGAACAGCCCCGGCATCATGGCCGGCGATGGAAAAAAAGGGCCGCCAGGCCCTTTTTTGTGTGACTAAACATGCGTTGAACGAAATTTTCACAAGGCCTCAAAGACAATTCGCCGGCGTTTTTCCCCTGGTGCGAATCCCGGCAATCTGTTGTTCCAGAGCCGTAGGAGCTGGGCTTGTGGGGAGCGCCCACTAATCAATGGCAATGCCTTCAGTGATCGTGCAACATCTGCGCACCGCGTAATCCCCGTCGCCCTGGCGACAAAAAGAGGGCAGAACGCCACTTTTTCTCTGCAACTTAAACTTCCAATGGGTCCTAAAACCACATGGCAAACTCGGATGCCCTGAGTCAGCAGCGATCCTCGAATCGCCTGCTGCAACCGACCGTCAAATCCCATCTGGCCTACACGCTGCTGTGCGCGCTGGTCATGATGGTGATGTTTTCTTTGTTGCGCGTCGCGCTGTTGGTCTACAACCGCGAGATGATTCTCGACACCCCGGCTTCGACCTTCCTCGAAGCGTTTGCCAATGGGCTGCGTTTTGACCTGCGGCTGGTGGTCTACCTCAGCGTACCGCTGGTGCTGGCCATGCTCAGTGCCCGGGCCATGGCGGCTCGCGGGCTGCTGCGCTTGTGGCTGACGGTGACCTCCAGCATTGCCTTGTTCCTTGGCCTGATGGAGATGGATTTCTACCGTGAGTTCCACCAGCGTCTCAACGGTCTGGTCTTCCAGTATGTGAAGGAGGACCCGAAAACCGTGATGAGCATGCTCTGGTACGGTTTCCCTGTGGTTCGCTACCTGCTGGCCTGGGTCGTGGGAGCCTGGATCCTCAGCCTGGCGTTCAAGTGGGCCGACCGTGCCACTCGGCCTCGCGGTCCGTTCAGCGGTGGCAATGTCGGCGCACGCCAGGTTGCGCCCTGGTATGCACGTATTGCGGTATTCGTGGTCTGCCTGCTGATCTGTGTGGTGGCGGCTCGTGGCACCCTGCGCCAGGGGCCGCCGATGCGTTGGGGGGATGTCTACACCACCGAATCGAACTTCGCCAACCAGCTGGGCCTCAACGGCACCCTGCAGTTGATGGCGGCAGCCAAGGATCGCTTCTCCGAAGACCGCACCAATATCTGGAAGGCGAGCTTGCCTCAGCCGTTGGCTCAACAGACCGTACGCGACATGCTGCTGGTGCCGAACGACAAACTGGTGGATGCGGACATCGCCGCCGTGCGCCGTAATTACACGCCGGATGCGGACAAGACCCTGCCGATCAAGAACGTCGTGGTGATCCTGATGGAAAGCTTCGCCGGGCATTCGGTGGGCGCGCTGGGACGTCCTGGGGAGATCACTCCCTACTTCGACAAACTGTCGACACAAGGCCTGCTGTTCGACCGCTTCTTCTCCAATGGCACCCATACCCACCAGGGCATGTTCGCCACCATGGCCTGCTTCCCCAACCTGCCAGGCTTTGAATACCTGATGCAGACCCCGGAAGGCAGCCACAAACTGTCTGGCCTGCCGCAGCTGCTGAGCGCCCGCCAGTATGACGATGTGTATGTCTACAACGGTGATTTTGCCTGGGACAACCAGTCGGGGTTCTTCAGCAACCAGGGCATGACCAACTTCATTGGTCGCAATGACTTCGTCAATCCGGTGTTCTCCGACCCGACCTGGGGTGTGTCCGACCAAGACATGTTCAACCGTGGCCTGGAAGAGTTGAAGGCCCGTGAAGGCAAGGGGCCGTTCTACGCCCTGCTGCAGACCCTGTCCAACCACACCCCGTACGCATTGCCGACGCCATTGCCCGTGGAGAAGGTCACCGACCGCGGTAGCCTCAATGAGCACTTGACCGCCATGCGCTATTCCGACTGGGCGTTGGGCCAGTTCTTCGAGAAGGCGAGCAAGGAGCCGTACTTCAAGGAGACGCTGTTCGTCGTGGTCGGCGATCACGGTTTCGGCAACGAGCAACAGATCACCGAAATGGACCTGGGTCGTTTCAACGTGCCGATGCTGATGATTGCACCCGGTATCCAGGAGAAGTTCGGCCAGCGCGACCACACCGTGGGCACGCAGATCGATATCGTGCCGACCATCATGGGCCGCCTCGGTGGTGATGTGTTGCACCAGTGCTGGGGGCGTGACCTGCTCAACCTGCCCGAAGGCGACAAGGGCTTTGGCGTGGTCAAACCGTCGGGCAGCGATCAGACCGTGGCGCTGCTGACGGCGGATCGGGTGCTGGTCCTGCCCAAGGAAATGCCGCCCAGGCTGTACAAGTACGAGCTGGGTGCAACCCCTGGCGGCGAGCTGATTTCCGGAGCCGCCGATGAGGCGCAGCTCAAGCAGAAGCTGGAATCCTTCCTGCAGACGGCGACCAAGAGCCTGATCGACAACACCGCCGGCGTGGTCAACGGCAAGCCGGATTGACCCTTGGACTTGTCGGCGCTTGTAGAGCGTTGGCAAGACCTTGCTGATAAAGAAAACACCTCTGATGGGGTGTTTTTTTTTGCCTGTCGACAGATGAGGCCATTGATTTGTCTTGAGGTATTTCCCGTTCTTCTTGGGAAAAGTTTCTCGGTGATTAGTCGATTTCTCGCGTTTAAATGGGAAATTTCTTGGATTTTAGGATTCATCTGATGTTAGCCAATACAACAGACTGTAATGATCGCATCCGCTTCGGTCTGGACTGATACACGCAAAACTCCAGACCTGGAACGTAGCATTGATTATTAAATGGGGTGCTGGGTAGTACGCCATGATGATGGTTAAAGGGAGAGTTAAATGAAAAAGTTTCGTTTGGCGGCTGGTGTTGTATCGGCTCTACTCTTCGCGGCAAACAGTGCTTTTGCATATGATGTGCTGTTGAAGTTTGAGGGGAAGGTCGTGCCCACAACATGTCAAGTGGACGGACTTAATGAAATTGGAATGAACCCCGTTAGTACCGAGGCTCTTAAAGAACCAGGTGGTTACGCAGGTGAAAAGGTCTTTTTTATCAGCGTGTCGGGGTGTGATGGCACTAAGTTGAAAGGAATGTTTAGTCCTGATTTTTCTAAAGTTGACCATAAAACAGGCGCCCTTAAAAACAGTGTGCCCGATGGCTCCACGGCTATGATTCAACTGCTTGATCATGAAAGTAAACCTATTGATCTAATGCTCGATTCTATTAGTAAACCCTATTTTGCGCCTCTGTCTGTAAGTGCAAATGCCGCGCAATTCGTACTAGCTGCTCGGTACTTGGCAGGTGATGTCCCGGTCACAGCAGGTGATGTTAAAGCCGAACTAACCTTTGACCTTGTCTACGAGTGAAATCAAAGCCTTGAAGCCTGAGCTTCAAGGCTTAATCCTGTGAGCGATAGAGCCCATGTTTTGTTGTTTCTTTTCGCGTCTTATCACTTGTATCGCTATTTTGCTGTGCTCTCTCTCCGTCCAAGCCAGCGTGGTGGTTGATGCCACGCGAATTGTCTATCCAGCCAAGGAGCGCGAGGTTTCTCTCAGGCTGAGCAATCAGGGGCAACAAGCAGCGCTGGTACAGACCTGGATCGACGATGGCCGCGTCGATGCCAAGCCGGATGAGGTGGATACACCTTTCATGGTGACGCCGCCCATGGTGCGGATCGATCCCGACAAGGGGCAGTCGCTGCGGATTGCCTTTGTACCGTCAACTCATTTGCCCAAGGATCGCGAGTCGGTGTTCTGGCTCAATGTGCTGGATGTACCCCCATTGGCGAGTGCGCAGGTCGGCAATCACATGCAACTGGCGTTTCGTACGCGTCTGAAGTTGTTTTTCCGTCCTGCGGATCTTCCGGGAAGTTCCACTGAAAGCGCGGAGAAACTGCGCTGGAACTTATTCAGATCTGGCAAGGACACTGTCTTGCAGGTGCACAATGATGGAGCCTTTCATGTGTCTTTCAAGTCGGTTGAGTTAAAGCTCAACAATGGTCGGGCTCTAACAGTAAAAAGTCATATGGTCGCTCCAAAATCATCTGCTGATTTTGTTTTTGAAGAAACACCCAAAGCCTCGGATGTCGGGGTGGGTGTGATGTACGAATGGATCAACGATTTTGGAGCCAATATGCGTGTTGAGGCCAAGCTTAAATAATAAAGTGCTCCAGGAAAGTTCTTGGTTTTATCCCTTGCTTAATGTTCGTGCCGAGGCATTTGCCTCGGTATTTTCGTCATTGACCCATCGTACTGACTGTTCGGGCAGGTTAGATGAGTGCTTTGTCAAAAAAGTTGTTGTTAGTTATGAGTTACGTACTTGCTTGCTCTAGAAAGTGTTTGGTTGTGCGTGATGGTTTTATTCTGGGCAGCATGACGCTGATCGGATCGTGGATGGTTATTGATGTCAGCGCGGCTGACGAGCCGATTCGTTTCAATCCGGCGTTCTTTGGCAACAGTCGTGGAGAAACGCTGGACCTGTCCAGGTATGAGCAAGGTAATCCGCTGACGCCCGGGACTTATCGCCTTGATGTGTATCTCAATCAAAACCGGGTTGGGACTCAAGAGATCCTGCTCAGGACTGTGGCCGATGGTTCAAGGGTCGAGCCCTGCCTGCCACCCGCTTTGCTGGAGCAACTGGGCGTCGATTTCACCCGGCTGCCCGAGGACCAGGCCAACCGGGCCCGCGCCGCCGAGTGCCTGGGGCCCGACGAAATGGTGCCTCAGGGGCGCCTGGAAGTGGACATGGCCGACTTGCGCGCTGATCTGTCCATTCCTCAGTTGTACCTGAGCCGGACCCAGCGCGGTTATGTGTCTCCCAAAGAGTGGGATGCGGGGGTCAATGCAGGCTTTCTCGGCTACAGCAACAACCTGTCCGAGAACCGTAGCAACGGACAGCGCAGTCGCCAGTTTTATAGCGGCCTCAATACGGGGCTCAACCTGGGCCAATGGCGCCTGCGACACAATGGCTCCTACAGTTATGACGATCAGTCAGGTTCCGGCGGTCGCAGCCAGTACAACGCCTTGAGCAGCTATGTGCAGCGCGATATCACAGCGGCCCAGGCCCAGCTGACCCTAGGGGAGTTCTATACCCCCGGCAGTCTGTTCGACAGTTTTTCCTTTACCGGCGTACAACTGCGCAGCGATGAGCGCATGTTGCCTGATTCGATGCGTGGGTTTGCGCCCGTGGTGCGTGGCGTCGCCGATACCACCGCCAAGGTCAGCGTGCGCCAGGGCCAGAACCTGTTGCATGAAACTACGGTGCCCCCGGGGCCGTTTGCCATCGATGACCTGAACAGCGCGGGCTACGCCGGTGACCTCAATGTCACCATCACCGAAGCCGATGGGCGGACCAAAAGTTTTGTGGTGCCCTATGCCTCGATGGCCCAGTTACTGCGACCCGGCAGTTCGCGCTTCAGCCTGAGCGCCGGCCGCTACCGCGATGACAGCCTGGATACGCTGCCCGGTTTTGTTCAGGGAACCTATCAGTACGGCTTGTCCAATCTGTGGACCGGTTATGGCGGCAGTATCCTGGCTCAGGATTATCGAGCGTGGCAGGGCGGCGTGGCCTTGAGCACCTCCCTGGGAGCGGTGGCGCTGGATCTGACCCATTCCCAGGCCTCGGGCTTGAACGATTCAGAGGCTGACGGCCCCACGCAACTCAGTGGTCGCAGCCTGCGCTTGTCGTACAACAAGCTGATTGAAACCACTGCCACCAACTTCAGCGTGGCGGCCTATCGGTTCTCCAGTGAGGGTTATCTGAACTTCGACGAGTACGCTCGCCTGCGGGACAGCCCGTCGCAAGACCGGTCGTTCAAGCAACGCAGTCGGCTGCAGTTGAGCCTGAGCCAGCCGATAGGCGAGCGCATGGGGCAGCTGAACTTTTCCGGTCTGGCGCAGGATTACTGGCGTCGCGATCAGGGGCGGGATCTGAGCTATCAGGTGGGGTACTCCAACAGTTACAGCTGGGGAAGTTTCAGTTTCAGCGCCGCCCGCACCCGCAGCGGAGGGGGCAGCATGGACAATCAATACCTGCTCAGTATCAGTTTGCCTCTGGGACGCAGCCGCTATTCACCCTACCTGAGCTCGTCCATCAACTACGACGGCAGCGGCAATCACGGCGTCAATAGCTCCTTGAGTGGCAGTCTCGGCGAAAACGCCCAGGTCGGTTACAGCCTCTACGGCTCACGTGATCGTTATGCGGGGCAAAGCAACAGCAACTATGGCGGCAACCTGCGTTATGACGCGGCCCATGCCAACTACAACCTGAGCGCCAGCCGTGGCCAGAACTATCAGCAAGCCAGCTTCGCCATGCAAGGCACCCTGGTCGCCCACCCGGGCGGCATCAACGCCACTTCGGGGCAGGGCGAAACCATGGCCGTGCTCGAAGCCGCCGGGGCCAAAGGGGCTCAGGTCCTGAGTAACGCCAACACGCGGATCGCTGATAACGGTTATGCAGTCGTGACCGGACTTACGCCTTATCGACGCAACGATATGGCCCTGGACCCTAAGGGCACTTCCCGGGATGTCGAGCTGGAGATGACCTCGCAACAGACAGCTCCGCGTGCGGGGGCGGTGGTCATGCTGCGTTATCCGACCGTGGTGGGGACGGCCGTGCTGCTCAAACTGGTACGCGATGATGGCCAGATGATTCCCTTGGGCGCGCAAGTTCTCGGTGCCAATGGGGAGGTGTTGACGCAGGTCGGACAGGGCGGCCGAGCCTTTGTTCGGGGGTTGGAAGGTCAGGGCCAGTTGTTGATTCAGTGGGGGGCAGGGCAGAGTTGCCTGGCCTCTTATCGCATGCCCACCGACCCCTCCTCGAATGACGAGTATTACCAGCAATTGGAGTTGCCCTGCCATAAGGGCGGCGCAATCTTAAACAGGTAGGTAAGGGATGAGTATCAAAGTCCTGCTCAACAATCGATGGTCCTTAATGGCTTGGTTACTGCTTGCCACCATTCATGGCGGTCACGCTTGGGCCAATAAATGCATCGGAGAGCCATTGGCGACGCACTTCACCAGTGCCGATTTCGCCATGCTCAAGCCTCCGCGCGATATTCCGGTGGGCAGCACTATCCTGGTCAAGGAGATAGACCAGGGCAAAACCACCATGAACTGCAACGGCGATGGACTCTGGTTTGACTACGGCTTTGTCGGTGGCGCTACCAAGACCGCCTATGAACATGTCTATGAGACGGGAGTGCCTGGGATTGGCATGCGGATTTACTGGTACAACGAGGGAGGGGTTTATATGGACTGGCCCAGGTTCGAGCGTCGAATAACCCCCAACGCCTATTTACCACCGCACAAGTTCAAGTTCGAACTGGTGAAGACCGGCACCATCAGTTCGGGAAAGTTTATCGATCACAAGATCAGGATTTATTATCACAACCAACTGAGCAATGAGATTTTGTTCAATAACGTGTCCTACACCGCTCAGAGCAGGGGGTGTACTGTCGCCCGTCCGGTGCAAACGGTCACCATGCCCACTGTTCCACTGGGCAAGTTCAAGCCGGATGCCACTCCGATCGGCCCCAAGTCGTTTGCGATCGATCTTGAGTGTGACAAAGGCGTCAAGGTTGCCTATTACATCACCGGGCTCAACAGCAACCTGCATATTCTAAAAAATAGCGAGGGGAAGGGCATGGCCAAGGGCGTGGGCCTGTTCCTGGTACAAGGTGATGCCAGCAGCCCGATTCTGCAAGAGCTCAGCACCCGCACTGAATTCAAGACTTCGCAAACCACTGTCGATGGCGAATTGCTGAGTATCCCGCTCACCGTCTTTTATTTTCAGTACGGTCCGGAAGTAACGGCAGGCGATGTCCTGGCCAACGCCACGGTTACGTTCATGTATGAATGAACGGGGGTTCTTCACTCGTCTGTGAACCCTGCCCAGCGTCCTGTCGTCAGGACGCTGGCTGTTTCAGTAGTCAGTTCACGCTAAAGCGGTCTGGCTGATTCAAATCCTGCCCAGCAGCAATAACACCAAGAGCACCACCAGCACGACGCCGATGATTCCCGAAGGGCCATAACCCCAACTTCTGGAGTGGGGGAATACAGGCAGGCCGCCAATCAGCAGCAAAATCAGAATGACGATCAGAATGGTGCCCATGGTGGTTTCCTTGAATTGAATAGAGTTGAACAACACAGTTGTTCAAGGACAACTTGGCTTTATGAATAAAGCCAAGCGCTTAATAAATCCGACTCTGCGCCTATCGAGATAATTCCAAATTTTTTAATGCATTGCGCTGCCCGGGTTATTTCCTTTGCGTCTGTCATCGGTCGCGCGGCACCGTGCACCCGGCCAGTGGTTTGCCCGGGGCATTCAGCAGCCTGATGGTGCGTGGGTGGCGCAGGGGCCTTCGCTACACTGCGGCCCATCTTCCCCGGAACAACAAGGCAACTCTTATGCACAATCGCATGATGATCACTGGCGCGGGCTCCGGCCTGGGTCGCGAAATCGCTTTGCGCTGGGCCCGCGATGGCTGGCGGCTGGCCTTGTCCGATGTCAGCGAAGCGGGTCTGCAGGAAACCCTGAAACGGGTCCGCGAAGCTGGTGGCGACGGCTTCGTGCAGCGCTGCGATGTGCGTGATTACAGCCAGTTGACCGCCTTTGCCCAGGCTTGCGAAGTCAAGTTCGGCGGCATCGACATCATCGTCAACAACGCCGGTGTGGCTTCGGGCGGTTTCTTCAGCGAGCTGTCCCTGGAGGATTGGGACTGGCAGATCGCGATCAACCTGATGGGCGTGGTCAAGGGCTGCAAGGCCTTTCTGCCGCTGCTGGAACAGAGCAAGGGCAAGATCATCAACATCGCCTCCATGGCCGCCTTGATGCAGGGCCCGGCGATGAGCAACTACAACGTGGCCAAGGCCGGCGTGGTGGCGCTGTCCGAGAGCCTGCTGGTCGAGCTGGCGCAGCAGGAAATCGGCGTGCACGTGGTCTGCCCGTCGTTCTTCCAGACCAACCTGCTGGATTCCTTCCGTGGTCCGACCCCGGCCATGAAGGCCCAGGTGGGCAAATTGCTGGAAAGCTCGCCGATTACCGCCGCCCAGATTGCCGATTACATCCACACCCAGGTCAACGCCGGTCAGTTCATGATCCTGCCCCACGAGCAGGGACGCATGGCCTGGGCCCTGAAGCAGCAGAACCCTCAGGCGCTGTACGACGAAATGACCCTGATGGCCGACAAGATGCGCGCCAAGGCCAAACAGAGCGCTCCTTGAGCTTGCTCCACCCCCTTGGCCTCGTTAGGGTTGCCGGCACCTGGCAATCCTGACGAGACCTTGCATGCTCAATTACCTGTGGTTCTTCCTCGCCGCGCTGTTTGAAATCGCCGGCTGCTATGCCTTCTGGATGTGGCTGCGCCAGGGCAAGAGCGCCTTGTGGGTGATTCCCGCCCTGATCAGCCTGACCCTGTTCGCCCTGCTGCTGACCAAAGTCGAAGCCACTTACGCCGGACGCGCCTATGCCGCCTACGGTGGCATCTACATCGTTGCGTCCATTGGCTGGCTGGCGGTGGTGGAGCGGGTGCGGCCCCTGGGCTCGGACTGGCTGGGGCTGTTGCTGTGTGTGATCGGGGCCAGTGTGATTCTGTTCGGCCCGCGCTTTTCCAACGGTTGAGCATCCCGGCCCAAAGGTTTGGGCCGGTCCAGGCATCAGTCGAACAGCTCCTTGGGCACGTCGTGCTTGAGCATCAACTGGCACTGTTCGCTGTCTGGATCGAAAACGATCACCGCCTGGCCCTTGCTCAGGGCCTGACGAACCCGCAGCACGCGGGTTTCCAGAGGCGTCTCATCGCCGTTATCGGTGCCCTCGCGGGTGACGAAGTCTTCGATCAGACGGGTCAGGGTGTCGACTTCAAGTTGGTCGTGGGGAATCAGCATGGGGGGCCTCCGAAAAACAATCCCGGATGCTACTGCGCCCGGGGGTATGCCGCCAGTTGTAGCGCGCACAAACCCCGGGTTGCGGTTCAGGACTTGTTGCCCACCAAGCTGTCCACCGAGGGCACCCGAGTGTCGCTTTCCATCTGTGTGTCGTGTTCCAGCTGATGACTGAAACGGTCCAGGGAGCCCTGGGCCGGCTGTGCATCGCTGGCGAACACCGGTGGGCTGAGGATATAGGCGCTGAGCAAGCGGCTGAGCGCCGCCAGGCTGTCTATATGGGTGCGCTCGTAGCCGTGGGTGGCGTCGCAACCGAAGGCCAGCAAGGCGGTGCGAATGTCATGGCCGGCGGTGACCGCCGAATGGGCGTCGCTGAAGTAGTAGCGGAACAGGTCGCGGCGCACCGGCAGTTCGTGCTCGGCGGCCAGACGCAGCAGGTGCCGGGACAGGTGATAGTCGTAAGGGCCGCCGGAGTCCTGCATGGCCACGCTCACCGCGTGCTCACTGGAGTGCTGGCCCGGTGCGACCGGGGCGATGTCGATGCCGACGAATTCGCTGACGTCCCAGGGCAGGGCCGCCGCCGCACCGCTGCCGGTTTCCTCGGTGATGGTGAACAGCGGGTGGCAGTCGATCATCAAGCTTTCACCGCTGTCGACGATGGCCTTGAGCGCTGCCAGCAGGGCGGCGACACCGGCCTTGTCATCCAGGTGCCGGGCGCTGATGTGGCCGCTTTCGGTGAACTCCGGCAGCGGGTCGAAGGCGACAAAGTCGCCCACGCCTATACCCAAGGATTCGCAATCGGCGCGGGTGGTGCAGTAGGCGTCCAGGCGTAGTTCGATGTGGTCCCAACTGATGGGCAACTCGTCCACCGCGGTGTTGAAGGCGTGGCCGGAGGCCATCAACGGCAGCACGCTGCCGCGCAATACGCCGTTGTCGGTGAACAGGCTGACCCGGCTGCCCTCGGCAAAGCGGCTGGACCAGCAGCCTACGGGTGCCAGGATCAGGCGGCCGTTGTCCTTCACCGCACGGACGCTGGCGCCGATGGTGTCCAGGTGCGCCGAGACGGCCCGGTCGGGGCTGTTCTTCTGGCCCTTGAGGGTGGCGCGGATGGTGCCGCGCCGGGTCAGTTCGAAGGGGATGCCCAGTTCTTCCAGGCGTTCGGCAACGTAGCGCACGATGGTGTCGGTAAAGCCGGTGGGGCTGGGAATGGCGAGCATTTCCAGGAGGACTTTCTGCAGGTAGGCGAGGTCCGGTTGGGGAATCGGGCGGGTCATGGAAACTCCTGATGAAAAAAGGCCATCGATGGTTTCGATGAGGGCGTGGATGGAGGGCCTGGGGGGGCGCCTTCGCGGGCGAGCCAGCTCCTACCAATGGGGCAGGAGCCGGCTGGCCGTCGAAGGATCAAGGCGCCGGTTGGCTGTGGGGAAACAGCAGATCGATAAAGCGCTCGGCGGTGGGCTGCGGTTCGTGGTTGGCCAGCCCGGCGCGTTCGTTGGCTTCGATGAACACGTAGTCCGGCTGGTCTGCTGCCGGCACCAGCAGGTCCAGGCCGACCACCGGAATGTCCAGGGCCCGGGCCGCGCGGATGGCGGCGTCGGCCAGGGTCGGATGGAGAATGCCGGTGACGTCTTCCAGGGTGCCGCCGGTGTGCAGGTTGGCGGTGCGCCGGACGAACAGCCGCTCGCCGGCCGGCAGCACGCTGTTGTAGTCGTAACCGGCGGCATGCAGGGTGCGCTGGGTTTCCGCGTCCAGGGGGATCTTGCTTTCGCCGCCGGTGGCAGCCTGGCGTCGGCGGCTGCGGGCCTCGATCAAGGCACCAATGGAATGCCGACCGTCGCCGATGATCTCGGCGGGACGGCGGATGGCCGCGGCCACCACTTCAAAGCCGATCACCAGGATGCGCAGGTCCAGCCCTTCGTGGAAGCTTTCCAGTAACACTCGGCTGTCAAAGCGGCGGGCCTGGTCGATGGCGCGCTGCACCTCTTCAATCGTGCTCAGATCCACGGCCACGCCTTGTCCCTGTTCTCCGTCCAACGGCTTGACCACCACCCGCTGGTGCTCGTCGAGAAACTCCAGGTTGTCGTCGGCGTTGCCCGCCAATTGCTGGGCGGGCAGCTTCAGGCCGGCCTCTTTGAGCACCTTGTGGGTCAGGCTCTTGTCCTGGCACAGGCTCATGCTGATGGCACTGGTCAGGTCGCTCAGGGATTCCCGGCAGCGCACCCGGCGCCCGCCGTGGCTGAGGGTGAACAGCCCGGCGTCGGCGTCATCCACCTGGACATCGATGCCACGGCGATGGGCCTCCTCGACGATGATCCGTGCATAGGGGTTGAAGTCCGCCTGGGGCCCGGGGCCGAGGAACAGCGGCTGGTTGATGCCGTTCTTGCGCTTGATGGCAAAGGTCGACAGGGTGCGAAAGCCCAGCTTGGCGTAGAGGTTCTTGGCCTGGCGGTTGTCGTGCAGCACCGACAGGTCCAGATAGCTCAGGCCGCGGCTCATGAAGTGTTCGATCAGATGCCGCACCAGCACTTCGCCCACGCCCGGGCGGCTGCAATCGGGGTCCACCGCCAGGCACCAAAGGCTGCTGCCGTGCTCCGGGTCCTGGTAGGCCTTGTGGTGGTTCAGGCCCATGACGCTACCGATCACCGCGCCGCTGTCTTCGTCCTCGGCCAGCCAGTACACCGGACCGCCCTGATGGCGCGGAGTCAGCAGCTTCGGATTGATGGGCAGCATGGCCCGGGCCTGATACAGCTGATTGATGGCCTGCCAGTCCGATTCGCTCTGGGCCCGACGGATACGGAAGCCGCGAAACACCCGGGTGGCCTGGCGATAGTCGCTGAACCACAGACGCAGGGTGTCGGAAGGGTCAAGGAACAGTTGCGCCGGTTCCAGCCCGAGCACCTGTTGCGGCGCCGCCACATACAGAGCGATGTCGCGCTCGCCGGGACGCTCGTTGAGCAACTCCTCGGCGAGGCGGGTGGGGTTGGGAAAGGTATGGCCGATCAGCAGTCGGCCCCAGCCGCAATGCACGGCGATGGGTTCATTGCCGGGTTCGCTGCCGTCTTCGGCAAAGCGCGCTTGCAGACGTTCATAGGACGGCGCCTGGCCGCGCAGCAGGCGTTGGCTGTAAGCCGTGGCGTGAGCTTTCATCGGTCAGATTCCTTGTTCGCTGAGCCACAGGTTCAAGGCCGCCAGTTGCCACAGCTTGGAGCCGCGCAGGGGCGTCAGTTGGCCCTGGGGATCGGTCAGCAGGCGATTGAGCATGGCCGGGTTGAACAGGCCGCGATCCTGGCTCGGGTCCAGCAGCAGTTCACGCACCCAGTTCAGGGTGTCGCCTTGCAAATGCTTGAGGCCCGGCACCGGGAAGTAGCCTTTCTTGCGGTCGATGACCGCGCTGGGGATCACCCGCCGCGCCGCTTCCTTGAGCACCTGCTTGCCACCGTCCGGCAGCTTGAAGCGCGCCGGCACCCGGGCCGACAGCTCCACCAGGCGGTAGTCGAGGAACGGCGTGCGCGCCTCCAGGCCCCAGGCCATGGTCATGTTATCCACACGTTTGACCGGGTCATCCACCAGCATCACCGTGCTGTCCAGGCGCAGGGCCTTGTCCACAGGCGCGTCGGCGCCGGGTTGGGCGAAATGCTCGCGGACGAAGTCGCCGGCGGCGTCGTGTGCCGTCAGCCATTGTGGCTGCACGGTGGCCGCGTAGTCGTCGTAGCTGCGATCGAAGAAGGCCGCACGGTAGGCGGCATACGGGTCGCTGGCGCCGTCTACCTGCGGGTACCAGTGGTAGCCGGCGAACAGTTCGTCGGCGCCCTGGCCGCTTTGCACCACCTTGCAGTGCTTGGCCACTTCTCGGGACAACAAATAGAAGGCGATGCAATCGTGGCTGACCATCGGTTCGCTCATGGCGCGGAACGCCGCCGGCAACTGGTCGATGATCTCGCCCTCGTCGATGCGCAACTGGTGATGCCGGGTGCCGTAGTGGCGGGCAATCAGGTCCGAGTACTGGAACTCGTCGCCGCGTTCGCCGCCGGCATCCTCGAAGCCGATGGAGAAGGTCGACAGGTCGTCTACCCCGACTTCCCGCAGCAGGCCTACCAGCAGGCTGGAATCGACACCGCCGGACAGCAGCACGCCGACATCCACCGCCGCCCGTTGCCGGATGGCCACCGCCTCGCGGGTGCTTTCGAGCACTCGGTCAGTCCAGTCTTCCAGCGTCAGCCGGGCTTCGTCGGCACGGGTGCCGTAGGGCAGGGACCACCAGGTCTGCTGTTCGCTGCGGCCGTCGGCTTCGATGCGCATCCAGGTGGCCGGTGGCAGTTTCTCGATGCCCGCCAGCAAGGTGCGTGGCGCCGGCACCACGGCGTGGAAGTTCAGGTAGTGATTGAGCGCCACCGGGTCGAGGATCGGGTTGATGTCGCCGCCCTTGAGCAAGGCCGGCAGGGCTGAGGCGAAGCGCAGCCGCTGGCCGGTGCGCGACAGGTACAAAGGCTTGACCCCGAGGCGGTCGCGGGCGATGAACAGGCGCTGGGCATCGCGCTCCCAGATGGCGAAGGCGAACATGCCGTTGAGCTTGGGCAGCAGGTCGGCGCCCCAGGCGTGGTAGCCCTTGAGCAGCACTTCGGTGTCACCGCCGGAATGGAAGGCATAGCCCTGGGCTTCCAGTTCGGCGCGCAGTTCGGGGAAGTTGTAGATCGCGCCGTTGAAGGCCAGGGACAGCCCCAGCTGGTTGTCGATCATGGGCTGCGCCGAGCCATCCGACAGGTCCATGATTTTCAACCGCCGATGGCCGAGGGCGATCGGGCCCTGGCTGTGAAAGCCCCAGGCGTCGGGGCCACGGGGGGCCAGGTGATGAGTGATTCGTTCAACCGCTGCCAGGTCGGCAGGTTGATGATCAAAGCGTAATTCGCCAGCTAATCCGCACATAAGTCCTTACCGGTTTTTCCGTTGGGGAGAGTCAATCTGCAGTCGCCAAAAGGGCGGCTACCTGGAAACTGACCTGTGCATAACTCGGGAGTTTTAGATCAATCGGTTATAAGCAGTTGAGCGAGGGCGGGCTGTTGGATGGAGTCGGTCGTGCTGGCTAGCGGTCATGGGCGGCGCTGAAAAATCAGCGCCGCCGCTCTGCTTCAGGCCTGGCCGCGAATCAGGCGACGCAGGGCGAAGCGATTGGGATGGCAGGCTTCGGCCACGCTCCTGGGCAGTGGCAGCGGCTCGTTTTCCAGCCAGGCGGCCAGCAGTTCGCCTGACAGCGGCGCGGTGATCAGCCCGCGAGAACCATGACCGCTGTTGATGTACAGGCCGTCGAGCCAGGGGCAGGGCAGGTCCGGCACCTGGCGCGCGTCCTTGCCCAGGGCGGCGTAGGTGTCGGCGAACGCTTCCGGGTCCGCCAGAGGACCGACGATGGGCAGGTAGTCCGGGCTGGTACAGCGGAAGGCCGCGCGACCTTGCAGGCGGTCCAGGGGTAACTGTTCAGCGTTCAGGCGTTGCAGCAGGTCGCTGGAAATTTCCCGCAGCATCGCAAGGTTACCGGCATGTTCGGCAGTGCTCGGCGTCAGGTCCTGGTTCTTGAAGTCGAAGCTGGCGCCCAGGGTGTGCTCGCCCAGTCGCGGCGGAGCGACGTAACCCTCGGCGCAGACCACGGTGGCCAGGCTCTGACTGTGCTCGGTTTGTGGCAAGCGGGTGATCTGCCCGCGAATACGTTTGAGGGGCAATTCGGCGCTGGCCGGGAAGCGTTTGATTTCGGCGGCACCGGCAAGGATCACCACCGCTGCGCTGGCCAGCATCCGTTCGCCGTCCCAGGCTTGCCATTGCTGGTCGACCCGGCGTAACTCCAGCACGTCCTGATGAGTCAGGAGCCGGATCTGCGGATGCTTGGCCTGCCACTGGCACAGGGCGGGCGGATGCACCCAGCCACCTTCGGGATAGAACAGGCCGCCGTGGTCCAGGCCGATGCCGGCCAGGGCCTGGGCCTCTGGCTGATCCAGCCGCCGCAGCAGGTCGGTGGGGAAGGCCGCGGCCAACTGCGCCTGGCGTTCGGCCTCCTTGGGATTGAACGCCAGTTGCAGCACTCCGCAAGCGTCCCAGTCCTGGCCGCGTTGCAGGTGTTCCAGTTGGCGTCGGGTGTAGCCGAAGCCACTGAGGATCATCTGCGACAGTGCTGTGCCGTGGGCTGAAAGCTTGAGGTAAAGCACCCCTTGCGGATTGCCCGAGGCTTCCTGGGCCAGTTGCTCATGGCGTTCCAGTAATTGCACCTGCCAACCGCGGGCAGCGAGGCTGGCGGCGCTGGCGCAACCGGCCAGCCCGCCGCCGATCACCAGCGCGGTTTTGGCCTGGACCGGCGGGCGGGCGAACCAAGGCTTGGCTCGGGCTGGCGGCGGCGTGTCTTCCGGCCAGCCGAGGAAGTCGCCGCGCAGCACTTCCCATTTGCGACCGATGCCCGGGGTGCGCTTCATCTTGAAGCCCGCCGCGTTCAACAGGCGGCGTACCCAGCCGGTGCTGGTGAAGGTGCTGAGGGTGGAGCCCGGCGCCGCCAGGCGCGCCAGTTCTGCGAACAGTTCCGGGGTCCACATGTCGGGGTTCTTTGCCGGGGCGAAGCCGTCGAGAAACCAGGCGTCGATCTGGGCGTCCAGTTGCGGCAGTTGCTCCAGGGCATCGCCGATCAGCAGGGTCAGGGTGACCCGGCCATCGTCCAGCACGATGCGCTGGAAGCCAGCGTGCACGGCGACGTAGTGCTTGAGCAGCGGTTGGCTCAGGTCCGCCAGTTCCGGCCACAGGGCCAGGGCCCGTTGCAGGTCGGCCGGACTCAGGGGGTACTTTTCCACGCTGACGAAATGCAGCCGGGCAGTGGCCGGCGCCTGCTCCTGGAACAACTGCCAGGCGCAGAGAAAATTCAGCCCGGTGCCGAAGCCGGTTTCACCGATGACAAATTTTTCGCCTGCCTCGAGCGCGGCAAAGCGCTCCCGCAGGCGGTTCTGTTCGATGAACACATGGCGGGTTTCATCCAGGCCCGAGTCGCTGGAGAAGTACACATCATCGAAGACCCGCGAGCGCGGGCGTCCTTGGTCGTCCCAGTCGAGCTGGGCGTGGGGCAGTTCAGGTGTCATGTTCGGCTCGTTTGGCGCAAGGCGGCCATTCTAGCCGATCACCGGCCCCGTGCCTGATCCACGGCAAGCCGCGGCGGGTTCAGGGATTTGTTTTCCTTGGCGCAGGTCCATCCGCTAGTCTTGGACAATTCTTGGAAGGGAGCCACCCATGTTCGAATCCGCTGAAATCGGTCACGCCATCGACAAAGAAACCTACGATGCCGAGGTGCCGGCCCTGCGCGAGGCCTTGCTCGAAGCCCAGTTCGAGCTACGGCAGAAGGCCAAGTTTCCAGTGATCGTGCTGATCAATGGTATCGAGGGCGCGGGCAAGGGCGAGACGGTCAAGCTGCTCAACGAATGGATGGACCCGCGGCTGATCGAGGTGCGCACCTTCGACCAGCAGACCGACGAGGAACTGTCCCGGCCACCGGCCTGGCGTTACTGGCGGATGCTTCCGGCCAAGGGGCGCATGGGGGTGTTTTTCGGCAACTGGTACAGCCAGATGCTCCAGGGCCGGGTGCATGGCCAGATCAAGGACCCGCGCCTGGACCAGGCAATCAATGGCGCCGAACGCCTGGAAAAGATGCTCTGCGATGAAGGCGCGTTGATCTTCAAGTTCTGGTTTCACCTGTCCAAGAAACAGATGAAGGACCGCCTCAAGTCCTTGCAGGATGACCCGCTGCACAGCTGGCGCATCAGCCCGCTGGACTGGCAGCAGTCGCAAACCTACGACAAGTTCGTCAAGTACGGCGAGCGGGTGTTGCGCCGCACCAGTCGTGACTACGCGCCCTGGCATGTGATCGAGGGCGTCGATCCGCATTACCGCAGCCTCACTGTGGGCCGGATTCTGTTGGAAGGATTGCAGAATGCCTTGAGCCGTCAGCCATTGAAGTCGACCCAGGTCAACGCCGCGCCGTTGCCGACAGCGGTGGATCAACTGAGTCTGCTGGACAGCCTGGACATGACCCAGCACCTGGACAAGGATGACTACGAGGAACAGTTGATTACCGAGCAGGCGCGTCTGGCCGGTTTGCTGCGGGACAAGCGCATGCGCAAGCATGCCCTGGTGGCAGTGTTCGAAGGCAACGACGCGGCCGGCAAGGGCGGCGCCATTCGCCGCGTCGCGGCGGCGCTCGACCCGCGCCAGTACAGCATCGTGCCGATTGCCGCGCCCACTGAAGATGAACGGGCGCAGCCTTACCTCTGGCGTTTCTGGCGGCATATTCCGGCGCGCGGCAAGTTCACCATCTTCGACCGCTCCTGGTACGGCCGGGTGCTGGTGGAGCGGGTCGAGGGCTTCTGTCAGCCCACTGACTGGCTGCGGGCCTACAGCGAGATCAACGACTTCGAAGAGCAGTTGGCCGATGCCCGGGTGATCGTGGTGAAGTTCTGGCTGGCCATCGACAAGGACACCCAACTGGAGCGCTTCCAGGCACGGGAGGCGATTCCCTTCAAGCGCTTCAAGATCACCGAGGACGATTGGCGCAACCGCGACAAGTGGGGTGACTATCGTGCCGCTGTCGGCGACATGGTGGACCGGACCAGCACCGAAGTGGCGCCCTGGACGCTGGTGGAGGCCAACGACAAGCGCTGGGCACGGGTCAAGGTCCTGCGCACCATCAATCGGGCCCTGGAGACCGCGTTCGAGCGTTCCGACAAGCACGACAAGAAACAGAAGAAGGACAAGAAGTAGACCGATGGTCGCGCATACGCCCAGTGAATGATTGTCGCGGTGGGCGAGGAGGGGGATCTATGCTCGATGCTCTTTCCTGCCGCCAACAACAGTGAGGTGCGTCATGCGTGAAGTGGTGATCGTCGACAGCGTGCGGACTGGCCTGGCCAAGTCCTTTCGCGGCAAGTTCAACCAGACCCGTCCGGATGACATGGCCGCTCACTGCGTCAATGCGCTGCTCGCCCGCAACGGCATCGACCCGGCCAGTGTCGAGGACTGCATCGTCGGCGCCGGCTCCAATGAAGGCGCCCAGGGTTTCAATATCGGTCGCAACGTTGCCGTGCTCTCGGCTCTGGGCACTGGCACCGCGGGCATGACCCTCAACCGATTCTGTTCTTCAGGCCTGCAGGCGATCGCCATCGCCGCCAACCAGATCGCCTCCGGCTGCAGCGACATCATCGTCGCCGGTGGCGTCGAGTCCATCAGCCTGACCATGAAGAGCGTCAATACCGACAACCTGATCAACCCGCTGCTCAAGGAGCAGGTGCCGGGCATCTACTTCCCCATGGGCCAGACCGCCGAAGTGGTCGCCCGGCGCTACAACGTCAGCCGCGAGGCCCAGGACCTCTACTCCCTGCAAAGCCAGCAACGTACCGCCCAGGCCCAGGCTGATGGCCTGTTCAGCGACGAGATTGTGCCGATGACGGTCAAGTACAAGGTCGAGGACAAGAACACCGGACAGGTGCAGATGGTTGACGGCGTGGTGGATCGTGACGACTGCAACCGCCCCGATACCACTCTGGAGAATCTCGCAGCGCTCAAGCCGGTGTTTGCCGAGGATGGTTCGGTCACTGCGGGCAACTCTTCGCAGCTGTCCGATGGTGCCTCGATGACCCTGGTGATGAGCCTGGAGCGGGCCCTGGCCCTGGGACTCAAGCCCAAGGCGTTCTTCCGCGGCTTTACCGTGGCCGGCTGCGAGCCTGATGAAATGGGTATCGGCCCGGTGTTCTCGGTGCCCAAGCTGCTCAAGGTCAAGGGGCTGACGGTGGATGACATCGACCTGTGGGAACTCAATGAGGCCTTTGCGTCCCAGTGCCTGTATGCCCGCGACCGGCTGGAGATCGATAACGCCAAGTACAACGTCAATGGCGGTTCGATTGCCATTGGCCACCCGTTTGGCATGACCGGTTCCCGTCAGGTGGGGCATCTGGTGCGTGAGTTGCAGCGGCGCAACCTGCGGTATGGCATCGTCACCATGTGCGTGGGGGGCGGCATGGGCGCCACCGGGTTGTTTGAGGCAGTCCGTTAGGTTTCTAGTGCATCACCGACCAAGCCGGCCCCTGTGGGGGACGGCTTGTGCTGTTTACGACCGGCACAATCGTGTTTGCGCTTTGCTGCCAACTGTCTCTGTGTCGGCCCCTGGCCCGGGCCTAGAATGTGGACCTTGCTCGTCAGGCTTTGTGGGGGTCGCATGCATGTCTCGTCCGGTCGTTGGGTTTATGGCTTGTTCCTCGCCTTATTGACCGCGTTGTTGTGGGGCATCCTGCCCATCAAGCTCAAGCAAGTGCTGCTGGTGATGGACCCGGTGACCGTGACCTGGTTTCGCCTGCTGGTGTCCGGCGGCTGTCTGTTTTTCTATCTGGCGGCGGTGGGGCGTTTGCCGCGTTGGCGCGCGCTCGGTCCCAAGGGTGTGTGGCTGGTGCCGATTTCGGTCTTGGGGCTGGTGGGCAACTATGTGTTGTACCTGATGGGCCTGAACCTGCTGAGCCCGGGCACGGCGCAACTGGTGGTGCAGATGGGCCCGATCCTGTTGCTGATCGCCAGTGTCTTTGTGTTCAAGGAGCGCTTCAGTCTGGGGCAGGGCCTGGGACTGCTGGTGCTGTTGCTCGGTTTCGGGCTGTTCTTCAATCAGCGCCTGACCGAGCTGCTGACCTCCCTGAGTGACTACACCGCCGGAGTTCTGACCATTCTCGCGGCTTCGGCGGTCTGGACTTTTTATGCCCTGGGCCAGAAGCAATTGTTGAGCGTGTGGAATTCCTTGCAGGTGATGATGGTGATCTACCTGTTCTGTGCCTTGCTTCTGACGCCTTGGGCGCATCCGCTGGAAGCCTTGGAACTGAGCCCGTTGCAGGGCTGGCTGTTGTTGGCTTGTTGCCTGAATACCCTGATCGCCTATGGCGCCTTTGCCGAAGCCCTGGCCCATTGGGAGGCGTCGCGGGTCAGTGCGACTCTGGCAATCACGCCCCTGGTGACCTTTGCCGCGGTGGCCTGGGCGGCCTGGCTCTGGCCAGAGTATGTACACGCCGAACAGATCAATGGCCTGGGTTATGGCGGGGCGCTGCTGGTGGTACTGGGGTCGGCCTTGACGGCGTTGGGGCCGTCGCTGATGGCGGGGTTGCGCGCCCGACGGCAGCGGATCGCTGCGGGGTGAGTTTCGCTGGCAAGCCAGCTCCTACAGAAGTGTGGCGGTAGGAGCTGGCTTGCCAGCGAAAAAGACGCTGCGCTAACCCTGTATTCCAGCCTCCAGCATGTTTTCCGGTCGCACCCAGGCATCGAACTGCTCATCCGTCAGGTACCCCAGGGCCAACGCCGCTTCCCTGAGGGTCAGGTTCTCGGCATAGGCCTTCTTGGCGATTTCGGCGGACTTGTCGTAGCCGATGTGGGGATTGAGCGCGGTCACCAGCATCAGGCCTCGTTCCAGGTGCTCGGCCATCTGTTGGGGATCGGGCTCCAGCCCGGCGATGCAGTGCTGCTGGAAGTTGCTGCAGCCATCGGCCAGCAGGCGGATCGATTGCAGCAGGTTGTGAATGATCACCGGCTTGAACACGTTCAGTTGCAGATGGCCCTGGCTGGCGGCAAAGCCGATTGCCACGTCGTTGCCCATCACCTGGCAAGCCAGCATCGATAGGGCTTCGCATTGGGTTGGGTTGACCTTGCCGGGCATGATCGAGCTGCCCGGCTCGTTGGCCGGCAGCTTGACCTCCGCCAGTCCCGCTCGCGGGCCAGAGCCCAGCAGGCGCAGGTCGTTGGCGATTTTCATCAGGCACACGGCGAGGGTTTTCAGCGCGCCGGACAGCGTGGTCAGCGGCTCGTGGCCGGCCAGGGCGGCGAATTTGTTGGGGGCGGTGACGAAGGGCAGGCCGGAAAGGGCGGCCAGTTCGGCGGCGATGGCTTCACCAAAACCGTGGGGCGAGTTCAGTCCGGTGCCCACGGCAGTACCGCCCTGGGCCAGCTCGCACACCGCAGGCAAGGCGCTGCGGATGGCTCGTTCGGCGTATCCCAGTTGGGCGATAAAGGCAGAGATTTCCTGGCCAAAGGTGATCGGGGTGGCATCCATCATGTGGGTGCGGCCGGTTTTCACCAGCTTCATGTGCCGGGCCGACAGCTCGGCCAGGCCACCGGACAGTTCGCTGATCGCTGGCAGCAACTGGAACTGCACGGCCTGGGCTGCTGCGATGTGCATGGCGGTCGGGAAGCAGTCGTTGGAACTTTGCGAGCGGTTGACGTGATCGTTGGGGTGTACCGGGGACTTGCCGCCGCGTGGGTTGCCCGCCAGTTCGTTGGCCCGGCCGGCCAGCACCTCATTGACGTTCATGTTGCTCTGGGTGCCGCTGCCGGTCTGCCACACCACCAGGGGAAACTGGTCGTCATGCTCGCCAGCCAGTACTTCGTCGGCGGCCTGTTCGATCAGTCGGGCAATGTCGGCGGGCAGGTCGCCATTGCGATTGTTGACTCGGGCGGCGGCTTTCTTGATCAGGGCCAGGGCATGCAGCACGGATAGAGGCATGCGCTCGTTGCCGATGGCGAAATTGACCAGCGAACGTTGGGTCTGTGCGCCCCAATAGGCTTGTTCCGGGACTTCAACCTGGCCCAGGCTGTCGGTTTCGATTCGATTCATCGTGGCATTCCTCCAAGTCTGACTGGCCAGTTTAGGCCCTGATCTGCGGCTCGGGTTCCGTGGAAGGGGTTTTCCGCCCGCCGCCCGGGCAAAACCAGGGGGCGCCAGGGGGTGGGGTTGAGGGACGCGGATTAATAGGCGCAGAATGGGCGCCCTTGGGGTTCTACCTCGCCTGCTAGATAAAGGAAACTCGATGACCCGTTTTCGTGCCATCTGTACCGCGGTTGTTCTGGTGTGTGCCAGCGGCCAGGTTCTTGCCGATACCGCCAGCCACAACGCCAGTGCCGAGGCCTTCCTGACCCTGGCCCATGCGGACAAGCTCGGTACGCCGGTGTACATGCAAGTCCAGCAAATGTTTGCCCAGCGTTTTGAGCAGACCAAAGCCCCGGAATCCAAACGCGCCCTGCTGGAAACCTACCAGGCCAAGGCCAACGCGGCCCTGGACCAGGCCATTGGCTGGAACAAGCTGAAGCCGGACATGGTCAAGCTCTACACCAGCAACTTCAGCGAGTCAGAGCTCAAGGAACTGGTAGCGTTCTACCGGTCGCCACTGGGCAAGAAAGTCCTGGAAAAAATGCCTCAGCTGACTCAGCAATCGGCGCAGATGACCCAGGCCAAGCTGGAAAGCGCGGTACCGGTGGTGAACAAGCTGCTGGCCGACATGACCGCCGAGCTCGAGCCTAAGGCTGCTCCGGCGAAGAAGAAGTAAGCGGAGCCTGCAATGACCATGCAACAACGTATCGAAACGGCGCTCGGGGCCTTGCAGCCCGAGCACCTGCAAGTGCTGGATGAAAGCCACATGCACAGCCGTGGCCTGGAAACTCACTTCAAGGCGGTACTGGTCAGCGAGCAGTTCGCCGGCCTCAACAGCGTCAAGCGTCATCAGAAGGTCTACGCCACCCTGGGTGAGCTGATGGGCCAGTTCCATGCGTTGGCGCTGCACACTTACACACCCGAGGAATGGTCGAAGATCGGTGTGGCTCCGGCTTCGCCGACCTGCGCCGGAGGCAGTAAGCATTAATCGCGGTTTTTTTGATAGAATCCGCAACGCGCCGCTTATGCCGGCGCGTTTTTTTTTGCATCCGGTTCACCCTTTACGAGGGTAGCCACCTGGAGAGATTTCCCATGACACAACCCATTGTCGTGGCGGCACTGTACAAGTTCGTCACCCTCGAAGATTACGTCAGCCTGCGCGAGCCCCTGCTGCAGGCCATGCTCGACAACGGCATCAAGGGCACCCTGCTGATCGCCGAAGAAGGCATCAATGGCACGGTATCTGGCAGTCGTGAAGGCATCGACGGGCTGCTGGCCTGGCTGAAGAACGATCCACGCATGGTGGATATCGATCACAAAGAGTCGTATTGCGACGAGCAGCCGTTCTATCGCACCAAGGTCAAGCTCAAGAAAGAGATCGTCACCCTGGGTGTGCCCGGCGTGGACCCCAACAAGAAGGTCGGTACTTACGTCGAGCCTCAGGACTGGAACGCCCTGATCAGCGATCCCGAAGTGCTGCTGATCGACACCCGTAACGACTACGAAGTGTCCATCGGCACCTTCGAAGGCGCCATCGACCCCAAGACCACCAGCTTCCGCGAGTTTCCGGACTACATCAAAGCCCACTTCGACCCGAGCAAGCACAAGAAAGTGGCGATGTTCTGCACCGGTGGCATCCGTTGCGAGAAGGCGTCGAGCTACATGCTCAGTGAAGGCTTCGACGAGGTGTTCCACCTCAAGGGCGGGATCCTCAAGTACCTCGAAGAGGTACCGCAGCAAGAGAGCAAATGGCAGGGCGACTGCTTTGTATTCGATAACCGGGTCACTGTGCGCCACGACCTGAGCGAAGGCGACTACGATCAATGTCATGCCTGCCGTACTCCGGTGAGCGTCGAGGATCGGGCTTCCGAGCACTATGTGCCGGGCATCAGTTGCCCTCATTGCTGGGACAAGCTGAGCGAGAAGACTCGCCGCAGCGCCATCGATCGGCAGAAACAGATTGAGTTGGCCAAGGCCCGCAACTTGCCGCACCCGATTGGTTACAACTACAAGCAATCACCTTCCGAGGCTTGAGCCATGTCTGCCCGCCTGCTCTATGTGATGGACCCGATGTGTTCATGGTGCTGGGGCTTTGCGCCCGTGGCCCAGGCCCTGGCGGAGCAGGCCCAGGCCGCCGGAGTCGAGTTGCATCTGGTGGTGGGCGGCTTGCGCACCGGCAGCGGGGCGGCACTGGAGCCCAATACCCGGCGCTACATCCTTGAACACTGGCAGGCGGTGCATCAGGCCACCGGCCAGCCGTTCACCTTCGAGGGTGCCTTGCCCGATGGCTTTGTCTATGACACCGAGCCGGCTTGTCGCGCCATCGTCACTGCTCGCAGCCTGGCTCCGGACTGTGCCTGGAAACTGTTGGGGTTGATCCAGCGGGCGTTCTATGTCGAAGGCCGCGATGTCACCCTGGCCAGTGTGCTGGTGGAGTTGGCGGAGCAGGCCGGGGTTCCTCGGATCGAGTTCGCCGAAGCCTTCGATCGCGCCGAGCAGCATGCCGCCACGGCGGCGGATTTTACTTGGGTCCAGGACCTGGGGATCGCCGGATTTCCCACCTTGCTGGCGGAACGCAACGGCCAGTTGGCCTTGCTGACCAACGGCTATCAGCCGCTGAGCGAGTTGTCGCCGTTGCTGGGACGCTGGTTGGAGCGCGCCGCCTGTGCCTGATTCAGTCGATTCAAGCCCCACCGGTAAAACCGTAGATCGTTTGAGCTGGGGGGAAATCCGTCGCCTGGCCCTGCAACATAGAAAGTCGCTGTGGATTGCCAATGGGGTGGCCGTGCTGGCGACGCTGTGCAGTGTGCCGATTCCGCTGTTGCTGCCGTTGCTGGTGGACGAGGTGCTGCTGGGCCATGGCGATGGCGCATTGCAAGTGATGAACCGCCTATTGCCCGATGGCTGGCAAACTGCGGCGGGCTATATCGGGTTGATGCTGTTGATCACCCTGATCCTGCGTTGCTCCGCCCTGGTGTTCAACGTGGTCCAGGCGCGGCTGTTTGCCGGTTTGGCCAAGGACATCGTCTATCGGATCCGCGTGCGCCTGATCGAACGGCTCAAGCGCATTTCCCTGGGGGAGTACGAAAGCCTGGGGGGAGGCACGGTCACTACGCATCTGGTCACCGACCTGGACACGGTGGACAAGTTTGTCGGTGAAACCCTGAGCCGATTCCTGGTGGCCATGCTGACCCTGGTGGGTACGGCCGGCATTCTGATGTGGATGCACTGGAAGCTGGCGCTGCTGATTCTGCTGTTCAACCCGTTGGTGATTTTTGCCACGGTGCAACTGGGCAAGCGGGTCAAGCACCTGAAGAAGCTCGAAAATGACAGCACTTCGCGTTTCACCCAGGCCCTGACCGAGACCCTGGAGGCGATCCAGGAGGTCCGCGCCAGCAACCGCCAGGGCTACTTTCTTGGACGCTTGGGCCAGCGTGCCGAGGAGGTTCGGGACTACGCCGTGGCCTCGCAGTGGAAAAGCGACGCCTCGGGCCGGGCCAGTGGTTTGCTGTTCCAGTTCGGTATCGACATTTTTCGTGCGGCGGCGATGCTCACAGTGCTGTTCTCCGACCTGTCCATCGGCCAGATGCTGGCGGTGTTCAGCTACCTGTGGTTCATGATCGGCCCGGTGGAGCAGTTGCTGAACCTGCAATACGCCTATTACGCCGCGGGCGGGGCCCTGACCCGGATCAACGAGTTGCTGGCGCGGGCCGATGAGCCGCAGTACAGCGGTGGCGTGGATCCGTTCCAGGGGCGCGAAACCGTCGGCATCGAGGTCCGCGGCCTGAGCTTCGGCTACGGCGATGAGCGGGTGCTGGACAACATGAATCTGTCGATTGCGCCTGGTGAAAAGGTGGCTATTGTCGGTGCCAGTGGTGGGGGCAAGAGTACCCTGGTGCAGCTGTTGCTGGGGCTGTATACGCCGCAGACCGGGGTGATCCGCTTTGGCGGTGCCACTCAGCAGGAAATTGGCCTGGAAACGGTACGGGATCACGTCGCCGTGGTGCTGCAGCATCCTGCCTTGTTCAACGATACGATTCGCGCCAACCTGACCATGGGCCGTGAGCGCAGTGATAGCGCTTGCTGGCAGGCCCTGGAAATTGCACAGCTCGAACCCACCGTCAGGGCGCTGCCCCAGGGCCTGGACAGTGTGGTCGGGCGCTCAGGTGTGCGTCTTTCCGGTGGGCAACGCCAGCGCCTGGCTATTGCGCGGATGGTACTGGCCGAACCCAAGGTGGTGATTCTTGATGAAGCCACGTCCGCTCTGGACGCAGCCACCGAGTACAACCTGCATCAAGCCTTGACGCGTTTTCTGCGTGGGCGGACTACGCTGATCATTGCTCATCGCCTGTCGGCGGTTAAACAGGCTGACCGGGTTTTGGTGTTCGATGGCGGGCAGATCGCCGAAGATGGCGACCATCAGCAGCTGATTGCTGATGGCGGCCTTTATGCCAAGCTATACGGGCATTTGCAGCAGGTTCGATAGTCTTGAGTTTTGTCCGGGTTTCTGTGTTTAGTGCTTGAATTTCCTGGTGGAATAACCGCTTCGGCTTGAGAGAGCGGCCGTTTCCCCGTGAAGGTTCGCCCCGGACGCTGCCCAGCCTGCGTCGGAGCTATGGAAATTCGCCTAATCTGTGCTGTCTGAGTCGGGACTACTGGGTGTTCATTTGGCAGTGCGCAAGCAAGGACCCTCATGAAGCAAAAGCGGACTTTCGCAACGCCGCGGTTGTTGGGCATCGTCTGGCCCTTTATCGCCGTGGTGTTATTTCAAGCGCTGTTGGGCGGCCTCAGCCTGTATGTCCTGTCGGCAGTGCGTGGCTATGTTGCCGGTGAGAGCTTGTGGTCCAAAGGCCAGAAAGACGCCATCTACTACCTCAATCTGTACGCCGACAGCCGTGACGAAGGCACCTTCCTCAAGTACCAGAACGCCATAGCCGTACCCCAGGGCGGGCATGAGTTGCGGGTGGCCCTGGATAGCCAGCCGCCGGATCTTGAGGCGGCGCGCCTGGGGATTCTCAAGGGCGGCAATCACCCGGATGACGTTCCTAGCCTGATCTGGCTGTACCTCAACTTCCGCCATTTCAGCTATCTGGAAAAGGCCATCGATTTGTGGACCGTGGGCGACGGCTACCTGCTGCAGCTCGATACGGTAGCCCGAGAGATGCACAAGGGGATCGGCAGCAACAGTGCCAGCGAAGCCGACGTGCAACGTTGGAAGAGTCAGATCTTTGCTATCAACGATGGAGTCACGCCGGCGGCCAAGGCCTTCAGCGATGCCTTGGGGGAAGGCTCGCGGGTGATCCTGCGCCTCTTGCTGGTGACCAACCTGGCCACAGCGCTGATCCTGATTGCCCTGGCCTTGCTGCGTACCCACAAGCTGCTGGCCCAGCGGCATGCCTTTGCCGACGCGTTGCAACTGGAGAAGGAGCGCGCGCAGATCACCTTGCAGTCCATTGGTGACGGGGTGATCACCACGGATGTCGAGGGCGCTATTGCCTACATGAACCCCGCGGCGGAAGAACTGACTCGCTGGAAGGCCGAGCAAGCGGTGGGGTTGCCCCTGGCGGCGTTGTTCAATCTCTTGGACGAAAACGCCCAGGCCGACGGCTTCACTCTGATCGAACACATCCTCAGTGGCCAGCTCAGTGGCGGCAGCGAGCATTCCAAGCTGATCCAGCGCCTGGATGGCAGTACGGTGTCGGTGACCCTGGTGGGTGCGCCGATCCGCAATGCCGGGAAGGTCAGTGGCACGGTACTGGTGTTGCACGATATGACCCAGGAGCGGCAGTACATCGCCAATCTGTCCTGGCAGGCGACCCACGATGCCTTGACCGGCCTGGCCAATCGCCGGGAGTTCGAATTCCGCCTGGAGCAGGCGTTGCACGGCTTGATCCGCCAGCCCGCCAGGCATGCGCTGATGTTTCTGGACCTGGACCAGTTCAAGCTGGTCAACGACACCTGTGGCCATGCGGCTGGGGATGAGTTGCTGCGGCACATCTGCGCGTTGCTGCAGTCGGGGCTGCGCGAAGGTGACACCCTGGCGCGATTGGGCGGGGACGAGTTCGGGATTCTTCTGGAGAACTGCTCGCCGGAGGCGGCGGAGAAGATTGCCGAAGGGCTGCGTCAGACTGTGCAGAACCTGCATTTCGTCTGGAAGGGCCGGCCATTCGTGACCACCGTGAGCATTGGGCTGGTGCATATCGCCCAGACTCCCACCACGCTTGAGGCGTCGTTGCGGGCAGCGGATATGGCCTGTTACATGGCAAAGGAGAAAGGTCGCAATCGGGTGCAGGTCTATCATGCCGACGATTCAGAACTGTCCCTGCGATTTGGCGAGATGGCCTGGGTTCAGCGGCTGCACATGGCCCTCGAGGAAAACCGCTTCTGCCTCTATTCCCAGGAAATCACCGCCCTAGGTCGTACCGAGCATGATGGTGGGCACATCGAGATTCTTCTGCGCCTGCACGACGAGGCCGGCCGGATGATCCTGCCGGACAGCTTCATTCCGGCGGCGGAGCGTTACGGCCTGATGACCTCTCTGGACCGCTGGGTGGTACAGAACGTATTCAAGATCATCGCCCAGTGCATTGCCGAGGGCCGGGAAGGACCAATGGCGATGTGTGCGATCAATCTGTCGGGTACCACCATTGGCGACGACGAGTTTCTCGACTTCCTGCGAGAGCAGTTCGTGGTCTATGGCGTACCGCCGAAGATGATCTGTTTTGAAATTACTGAAACCAGTGCAATTGCCAATTTGGGCAGTGCGATCCGTTTTATAAATGAACTCAAGGGTTTGGGCTGCCATTTTTCCCTGGATGACTTTTGTGCGGGAATGTCGTCGTTCGCTTATCTCAAACATTTGCCTGTAGACTTCCTCAAGATCGATGGAAGTTTCGTAAAGGATATGCTGGACGACCCGATTAACCGCGCCATGGTCGAGGTGATCAACCACATCGGGCATGTCATGGGTAAGCGCACGATTGCCGAGTTTGTTGAAACACCGCAGATCGAGCAGGCCCTGCTTGAGATCGGCGTGGATTATGCTCAAGGCTACATTGTTGAACGTCCGCAATTGTTCACCTGTGACAGCTTGCAGTGTCGACCCGTGCGGCCACAGCCGCTGTTGTTCAAGGCGCCCGGCACGTTCCGTTGAAACCTCTTTTGGATCCGCATATCACAATCAAAAGGAGCCCGACAGTGATCGACACATTCAACCGAACCGGCCCGCTCATGGAAGCTGCCAGCTACCCCGCCTGGACTCAGCAATTGATCCGGGACTGCAGCGAGAGCAAGCGCCGTGTTGTGGAGCATGAGCTGTATCAGCGCATGCGTGACAACAAACTCAGTGCCAAAGTCATGCGTCAGTACCTGATCGGCGGCTGGCCTGTGGTTGAACAGTTCGCCCTGTATATGGCGCAGAACCTGACCAAGACCCGTTTTGCCCGTCACCCTGGCGAAGACATGGCGCGTCGCTGGCTGATGCGCAACATTCGGGTCGAACTCAATCATGCCGATTACTGGGTGCATTGGAGTCGGGCCCATGGTGTGACCCTGGAGGATTTGCAAGCTCAGCAAGTGCCACCGGAGCTGCATGCCTTGAGTCACTGGTGCTGGCACACCAGTTCGGCGGATTCGCTGATCGTGGCGATCGCTGCAACCAACTACGCCATTGAAGGGGCGACGGGCGAATGGTCGGCCCTGGTCTGTTCCAGCGGCGTCTATGCCGCTGCGTTCCCGGAAGAAGACCGCAAGCGCGCCATGAAGTGGCTGAAGATGCATGCCCAGTACGATGATGCTCATCCCTGGGAAGCCCTGGAAATTATCGTCACGCTGGCGGGTTTGAATCCGAGCAAGGCCCTGCAAGTTGAGCTGCGCCAAGCCATCTGCAAGAGCTATGACTATATGTACCTGTTCCTGGAGCGCTGCATGCAGCAGGAAAAAACCACAGTGACTCGCGAGCGCCTAGCGCTGGCTGAAGGGTAAGTCGGGCGGGGGCTTTACGGGCAGGTCGATTGTCATGGGCAAGGGTTGCCTGAGGCAGTGGAGTTGCCCGTGATTGATATACAAGTGCGAGGCCTGCTACCTAGCCCGCCATTGCCAGCCGATTGCGTCCTTCCCGCTTGGCCACGTACAGCGCGCTATCGGCGCGGCGCAACAGGCTCTCTGCGGACTCACCCGGCAACAGGGTCGAACAGCCCAGGCTGACGGTCAGTTCGATCAGTTTGCCGTCAGCCTGGTATTCCTGGGCTTGGGCGGCATTTCTCAGCCGTTCGCCCACCATCGCCGCTGCGTCGCGCCCGGTGTTGGAGAGCAGGATCAGGAATTCTTCCCCGCCAAAGCGAAAGACCATGTCCACATTGCGCAGTTGCCCCTTGATCGAGGCGGCAACGGCCTTGAGCACTTCGTCGCCAGTGCTGTGGCCGTAGCTGTCGTTGATGCGCTTGAAGTGGTCGATGTCCAGCATCAGCAGTGACAGAGGGAGTGAGTGGCGGCGAGCCATCTCGATTTCCCGTTGCAGGGTTTGGTCCATGGCAATCCGGTTGCCGGTATCGGTCAACGGATCGCGCAGGGCGCTGCGGGTTGCGGCGCGATACAGCAAAGCGTTGCGCATCGGGTACAGCAGGGTTGAGAGCAACGACTCCAGGTAACCCTGTTCGGTCTCGCTGAAGCGTTGGCTGCGGCGGAACACCAGCTCGCCCATGGACTCGCCTTCGTGGCTCAGGTTGTAGCTGATGGAGTGGTGACCGCGCTGGCCGAACTCCAGGCGCAGGTCGCTGAGTGGGTGCTGGTAATGGAGGGCGTCGAGGGGGACCAGGCGTTGCACTTCGCGAAAGAACAGGCCGAGGATGCGTTGCGGCTCAAGGCTGGTTTGCAGTTGCAGTCCCAGTTGTTGGCGCAATTGTCCGAGGCTGACGGGCTGTTTGATCAGCGGTGTCTGTTGGCCAAAGCCCAGGCGTTGCAATTTGGCGCTATCGAAGTCAATTGCGTTGGTCTGGGTCGGTGTTTTCATTTGAGCTTGAGCCCCCTGAGCACTAATTACGGTGTTTCTGCCTGGGTGAGAGCGGCTCTGAGCTGCGCGTCATACTGTTCCTTCAGTCCCGTAGGACAATCGCGCACATTTTAGGCCGCTTCGCCTTTGGCTATAAAGCCCTCGGCACAAGCCGTTTCCCGCAGCGTCAATGCACCGTGGGTTGAGTGTTGTTAGAGCGAAACTCGTGCCATTCGGTTCATACGAATAAAACTTGTTTGAATTCAAATGGTTGGTGAGTGTGCGGGAGCACGACTTACCTTGGCTGACATTTGTTTGGCTTGAAACCCGTTGGGGATTGGGCTTGCCAAGGCGTCGCGACAGTATTCTGTCGCGACGAACGGAGAGGGTTACTGTGCGTTGAAAGCCTGGCCGTTGATTCCGGTGCTGTCCGGGCCCATCAGATACAGGTAGACCGGCATGATCTCTTCCGGTGTCGGGTTGTTGCTGGGGTTCTCGCCCGGATAAGCCTGGGCACGCATGCTGGTACGGGTGGCGCCCGGGTTGATGCTGTTGGCACGGACCGGCGCCACAGTGTCCAGCTCATCGGCCAGGGTTTGCATCAGACCCTCAGTGGCGAACTTGGACACGCCGTAGGCGCCCCAATAGGCCCGACCCTTGCGGCCGACGCTGCTGGAGGTGAACACCACCGAAGCATCCTGGGACAGTTTGAGCAGGGGCAGCAGGGTGCTGGTCAGCATGAACATGGCGTTGACGTTGACTTGCATCACTCGCATGAAGTTTTCCCCCGACAGCTGCTCCAGCGGCGTGCGAGGGCCAATGATCGAGGCATTGTGCAGCAGGCCGTCGAGGTGGCCGAACTCGGTCTCGATCATCGCTGCCAGTTCGTCGTACTGGTGCGGCAGGGCGGTTTCCAGGTTGAACGGAATCACTACTGGCTGGGGGTGGCCAGCCGCTTCGATGGCGTCGTAGACCTCGGTCAGGTTGGCTTCGGTCTTGCCCAGCAAGAGTACAGTGGCGCCGTGGGCGGCAAAGGTCTTGGCGGCGGCGGCGCCGATGCCACGCCCGGCGCCGGTGACCAGAATGACCCGGTCCTTGAGCAGTTCAGGGCGAGCGGAATAATCAAACATAAAAGGCCTCAACAGAAATTCGATCGTCTCCGGCGCTTAGCCGGGAATTGCTGCCGCTTAGCAGCTGCACAATGCGTTATCCAGAACCTGGCGCAGCTCCAGCGGATGGTTGACCACCACGTCGGCACCCCAGTGCCGGGGATTATCGTCCGGATGGATGTAGCCATAGGTCACAGCGGCGGTCTTGGTGCCGGCGTCGCGGCCGGATTCGATATCCCGCAGATCGTCGCCGACGAACAGGACGCTGGAAGGGTCCAGGTCGAGCATCTTGCACGCCAGGATCAGCGGCTCCGGATCGGGCTTGCTGTTCTTGACGTGGTCAGGGCAGATCAGTAGCGCCGAGCGCTCGGCCAGCCCGAGTTGCTGCATGATCGGCTCGGCGAAGCGCAGTGGCTTGTTGGTGACCACGCCCCAGATCAGATTGGCTTTTTCGATATCGGCCAGTAGCTCCGCCATGCCGTCGAAGAGCTTGCTGTGCACGGCGCAATGCTTGAGGTAGCGCTCGAGGAATTCCAGGCGTAACTCCTCGAATCCCGGGGATTCCGGGTCCATGGAAAACGTCACGGCTACCATGGCCTTGGCGCCGCCCGAAACTTCGTCGCGGATATGTTGGTCGGCAATCGGCGGCAGGCCGCGATCACGGCGCATGCCCTGGCAGACTGCGATGAAGTCGGGCGCGGTGTCGAGCAGGGTGCCATCCATATCGAAAAGAACGGCTCTGATGGCCATGTCTCACTCCTCTCGCAGGGTCTGGATCATGTAGTTGACGTCAACGTCCGCTGCCAGTTTGTAGTGCTTGGTCAGGGGGTTGTAGGTCAGGCCGATGATGTCCTTGACGGTCAGGCCGGCGGAGCGGCTCCAGGCGCCGAGTTCCGAAGGACGGATGAACTTCTTGAAATCATGGGTGCCGCGAGGCAGCAGTTTCATGATGTATTCCGCACCGATGATGGCGAACAGGTAAGCCTTCGGGTTGCGGTTGATGGTGGAGAAGAATACTTGGCCGCCGGGCTTGACCATGCGGAAGCAGGCGCGAATCACCGATGAAGGGTCAGGGACGTGCTCAAGCATTTCCAGGCAGGTAACCACGTCGAACTGCTCAGGCATCTCCTCGGCCAGGGCTTCGGCGGTGATCTGCCGGTATTCGACATTGACGCCGGATTCCAGCTGGTGCAACTGGGCGACCGCCAGAGGTGCCTCACCCATGTCGATCCCGGTCACGGTGGCGCCGCGCTGAGCCATGGCCTCGCTGAGGATGCCGCCGCCACAGCCGACGTCGAGGACTTTCTTGCCGGCCAGGCCGACCCGTTCGTCGATCCAGTTGACCCGAAGCGGGTTGATGTCGTGCAGGGGCTTGAATTCGCTTTCGCGGTCCCACCAGCGATGGGCCAGGGCTTCGAATTTGGCGATTTCAGCGTGGTCGACGTTGCTCATGGGTGATACTCCAAAGCTAAGAAATTCTCTGTTGGGCCTCGAGCGTCCGCTCAAGGTCCGGGTTATTGGGCGTGGCCGCTGATGCGCTGGCCCCAGTTGCGGGCGGTGGCGCTCAGCTGTTGTTCGTCCTGGCGAGTCAGGCGCCGGTCATCCAGCAGTTGCTTGCCGGCGACCCACAGGTGTTTCACGCAGTCCCGGCCAGTGGCGTAGATCAGTTGCGACACGGGGTCGTAAATCGGTTGCTGGGCCAGACCGGACAGGTCGAAGGCCACCATGTCTGCGGCCTTGCCGATTTCCAGAGAGCCCACTTCGCTTTCCAGCCCCATGGCTCTGGCGCCATTAAGGGTGGCCATGCGCAGGGCGCGATGGGCATCCAGGGCGGTTGCCGAACCTGCCACGGCCTTGGCCAGTAGTGCGGCGGTACGAGTTTCCCCCAGCAGGTCCAGATCGTTGTTGCTGGCCGCGCCGTCGGTGCCCACCGCGACGTTGACCCCGGCCTGCCACAGGCGCTCTACCGGGCAAAAGCCGCTGGCCAGTTTCAAGTTGGATTCCGGGCAATGAATGACGCTGGTGTTGGTTTCTACCAGTAAAGCCAGGTCGTCATCGCTGATTTGGGTCATATGAACCGCCTGGAAGCGCGGCCCCAGGAGGCCCAATCGAGCCAGGCGCGCCAGTGGGCGCTCGCCACGCTGCTCCAGGGATTGCTCCACTTCGAACGCGGTTTCATGCACATGCATGTGGATCGAGGCGTCGAGTTCTTCGGCGATCACCCGGATCTTTTCCAGATTCTCATCGCCTACGGTATAGGGCGCATGGGGGCCGAAGGTGATCTTGATCCTTGGGTGGTGCTTGAGATCACCAAACAGTTCGACGCCCTGACGAATGGCTTCGTCGGCGTCGTGGGCTCCAGGAATGGGGAAGTCGAGGATCGGTATGGCGAGTTGGGCGCGTATGCCGCTGTTGTGAACGCGCTCGCTGGCAACCTTCGGAAAGAAGTACATGTCAGAGAAGCAGGTGATGCCGCCTTTGATCTGCTCGGCGATGGCCAGGTCGGTACCGTCACGGACGAAGGCTTCATCCACCCACTTGGCTTCGGCGGGCCAGATATGCTTTTCCAGCCAAGTCATCAGTGGCAAGTCGTCGGCCAGGCCGCGAAACAGCGTCATGGCTGCGTGCCCGTGGGCATTGACCAGTCCCGGGCTGAGCAGCATGCCGGGCAGTTCGCGAACTTCGGTGGCGCGAAGCTTCAATGCCTCGGCTCGCGGGCCGATGAACAGAATGCGCCCGTCGCGGATGCCCAGGCCGTGTTCCTTGAGGACGACGCCGGCTGGCTCCACTGGCACCAACCAGGTCGGTAACAGCAGCAGGTCGAGCGCAGTCTCACGGTTCGGCATCGAATATCGGTCCAAGGCTTCATATAAAGGATGGCGAAGTATACCCGAGCGTCTTGGCGGGGGGATCGCTATAATCCGCGGCTTTTGTTCATGAGTACGGGGTGAGGGATGCGCGATCGTCTGTTGGCTGCGGAGAAGGTCAAGGCCATTGATTGGCGGGATAACACTCTGTACCTGCTCGATCAGCGGAACCTGCCCTTCGAGGAGACCTGGGTTGCCTGCGACAGCGCGGCCAGGGTCGCCGAGGCGATTCGTTCAATGGTGGTGCGCGGCGCTCCAGCCATTGGCATCAGCGCAGCATATGGTCTGGTCCTGGCGGCTCGTGCGCGCTTTGCCGTAGGCGGCGATTGGTTGGCCGCTCTGGAGGCGGATTTTGCCCTGTTGGCGGAGTCTCGCCCGACCGGTGGCAATCTGTTCTGGGCCTTGAATCGCATGCGCGAGCGTCTGGATCGGGTCAAGGATCAGGCTGAGCCGCTGGCGGCGCTGGAAGCCGAAGCCATGTCGATCCATGAGAGTGATCGCGAGGCCAACCTGACCATGGCTCAGCTGGGCGTGGATTTGATTCGTCGGCATCAGGGCAATCCCCAGGCCTTGTTGACTCATTGCAATACAGGCGCTCTTGCGACCGGTGGCTTCGGCACGGCTCTGGGGGTGATTCGTGCGGCTTGGCTGGAAGGCATGGTGGAGCGAGTTCATGTCGATGAAACCCGGCCCTGGCTCCAAGGGTCGCGCCTGACAGCCTGGGAGTTGGCCAGTGATGGCATTCCTGTGACCTTGAACGTCGACGCTGCCGCCGCCCACATCATGAAGACCAAAGGTGTGACCTGGGTCGTTGTCGGTGCTGACCGAATCGCCGCCAATGGCGATGTGGCGAACAAGATCGGCACCTATCAGCTGGCGGTCAATGCCATGCATCACGGCGTGCGCTTCATGGTGGTGGCCTCCAGTTCGACCATCGACATGAATCTGGCCAGTGGGGACGACATTCCCATCGAGGAGCGCGACGCCGCAGAGTTGCTGGAGCTCGCTGGCAAGCGGGTGGGGGCGGATGTGGAGGTCTTCAATCCGGTGTTCGATGTGACGCCCGCGGACCTGATCGACGCCATCGTCACCGAAAAGGGTGTCGTCGAACGTCCGGATGCAGCAAAGATGGCGCAATTGATGTGCCGTAAGCGCTTGCATTGATGTTCGGCCTCGAAGGTTGCTGTCTATGACTTCCGAGGTGGGCCGCCGAGTCGGAAAAAACACATAAATGTGTGCGAATTTGGCCTCTGAGCCTCTCTCGTCTCTTATCAGGCTGTCATCGGTCAACTAACTATGCTCCATGCGCGTCAGGGGGATAGGTGCGTGGCGGCGATTGTGATAACATCCGGCGGTTTCCAAGGCGGTCCGATGCGACTGCCTTCACTGCGCAAATCCATGGCATAACTTGTTGATTTGTCGTAAGTCGGTGCATGGCACTAGGCCTGCAGCGGCGAGCTTCGTTCGTCCCATATGGATGTGACGAAGTTTCACCAGAAAAAGGAATCAGGCTTCTCATGGGCGAACTGGCCAAAGAAATCCTCCCGGTCAATATCGAAGACGAGCTGAAACAGTCCTACCTCGACTACGCGATGAGCGTAATCGTCGGGCGGGCACTGCCTGATGCGCGCGATGGCTTGAAGCCCGTGCACCGGCGTGTGCTGTACGCGATGAGCGAGCTCGGTAACGACTGGAACAAGCCGTACAAGAAATCTGCCCGTGTTGTCGGTGACGTGATCGGTAAGTATCACCCGCACGGTGATACCGCGGTGTACGACACCATCGTTCGTATGGCCCAGCCATTCTCCCTGCGCTACCTGCTGGTAGACGGCCAGGGTAACTTCGGTTCGGTCGACGGCGACAACGCGGCGGCCATGCGATACACCGAAGTGCGCATGACCAAGCTGGCGCACGAGCTGCTGGCCGACCTGCACAAGGAAACCGTGGACTGGGTGCCGAACTACGACGGCACCGAGATGATCCCGGCGGTCATGCCGACCAAGATCCCCAACCTGCTGGTCAACGGTTCCAGCGGTATTGCCGTGGGCATGGCGACCAACATTCCGCCGCACAACCTCGGTGAAGTCATCGACGGTTGCCTGGCGCTGATCGACAATCCCGAGCTGACTGTCGACGAGCTGATGCAGTACATCCCCGGCCCGGACTTTCCGACCGCAGCGATCATCAACGGTCGCGAAGGCATCATCGAGGCCTATCGCACCGGCCGTGGCCGCATCTACATGCGTGCCCGCTCGATCATCGAAGACATCGACAAGGTGGGTGGCCGCCAGCAGATCGTCATCACCGAGCTGCCTTACCAGCTGAACAAGGCCCGCCTGATCGAGAAGATCGCCGAGCTGGTGAAAGAGAAGAAACTCGAAGGCATCACCGAACTGCGCGATGAGTCCGACAAGGACGGTATGCGCGTGGTCATCGAGCTGCGTCGCGGCGAAGTACCCGAGGTGATCCTCAACAACCTCTACGCCCAGACCCAGTTGCAAGCCGTGTTCGGCATCAACATCGTGGCGCTGATCGATGGCCGTCCGCGGATCCTCAATCTCAAGGATCTGCTGGAAGCCTTCGTTCGTCACCGTCGCGAAGTGGTGACCCGTCGTACCGTGTTCGAGCTGCGCAAGGCGCGTGAGCGCGGTCACATCCTTGAAGGCCAGGCTGTTGCCCTGTCCAACATCGACCCGGTCATTGCCCTGATCAAGGCCTCGCCAACACCGTCGGAAGCCAAGGAAGCGCTGATCAGCACGCCATGGGAATCCAGCGCGGTGATGACCATGGTCGAGCGTGCCGGCGCGGACTCCTGCCGTCCGGAAAACCTTGATCCGCAGTACGGTTTGCGCGATGGCAAGTACTTCCTGTCCCCGGAGCAGGCGCAAGCCATTCTGGAGCTGCGTCTGCACCGCCTGACCGGTCTTGAGCACGAAAAACTGCTGGCCGAGTACCAGGAGATCCTCAACCAGATCGGCGAGCTGATCCGCATCCTCAACAGCGCCACGCGCCTGATGGAAGTGATCCGCGAAGAGCTGGAAGTGATCCGTGCCGAATACGGCGATGTGCGTCGTACCGAGATCCTCGATGCACGTCTCGATCTGACCCTGGGCGACATGATTCCGGAAGAAGAGCGCGTGGTGACCATTTCCCACGGCGGCTATGCCAAGACCCAGCCCCTGGCTGCGTACCAGGCTCAGCGTCGTGGCGGTAAAGGTAAATCCGCTACTGGCGTCAAGGATGAGGACTACATTGCTCACCTGCTGGTAGCCAACAGTCACACCACGCTGCTGCTGTTCTCCAGCAAGGGCAAGGTGTACTGGCTCAAGACTTACGAAATTCCTGAAGCATCCCGCGCTGCTCGTGGCCGTCCGCTGGTGAACCTGCTGCCGCTGGACGATGGCGAGTACATCACCACCATGCTGCCGGTAGAGGAATACACCGAAGGTCACTACATCTTCATGGCCACCGCCAACGGCACCGTGAAGAAGACCCCGCTGGAATCCTTCAGCCGTCAGCGTAGCGTCGGTTTGATCGCCCTGGAGCTGGACGAAGGCGACGTGCTGATCAGCGCTGCGATTACCGATGGCGAGCGTGAAGTCATGCTGTTCTCCGATGGTGGCAAGGTGACTCGCTTCAAGGAGTCCGACGTGCGTGCCATGGGCCGTACCGCTCGTGGTGTACGCGGTATGCGTTTGGCCGAAGGCCAGAAGCTGATCTCCATGCTGATTCCGGAAGAGGGCAGCCAGATTCTCACCGCCTCCGAGCGTGGTTTCGGCAAGCGCACGGCCATCAGCGAGTTCCCAGAGTACAAGCGTGGCGGTCAGGGCGTTATCGCCATGGTCAGCAACGAGCGTAACGGCCGCCTGGTAGGCGCGGTCCAGGTGCTGGACGGAGAGGAGATCATGCTGATTTCCGATCAGGGCACCCTGGTTCGTACCCGTGTCGACGAAGTGTCGAGCCTGGGTCGTAACACTCAGGGCGTGACCCTGATCAAGCTGGCCAGCGATGAAACCCTGGTAGGCCTGGAGCGGGTGCAGGAGCCATCGGAGATCGAAGGCGAAGAGTACGAAGGTGAAGAGGGCGCTGAATTCGAGGGTTCCGTGCTGGATACGGTAGCCGAGCCGGATGATGCAACCGATGGCCAACAGGCAGACGCCGCAGGCGAAGAAGAGTCGAAAGACTAAATAAATCGTAGCAGGGCAGAGTGTTTGCTCTGTCCGCTACCGTGAATGCATAGCGAGAGTGGATGTGAGCAAACGAGCCTATAACTTCTGCGCAGGTCCCGCTGCGCTACCTGAAGCTGTCCTGTTGCGTGCCCAGGCCGAATTGCTGGATTGGCATGGCAAGGGCCTGTCGGTCATGGAGATGAGTCATCGCAGTGATGAATTCGTCTCCATTGCCACCAAGGCCGAGCAGGATCTGCGTGATCTGCTGAATATCCCCTCGAACTATAAAGTGCTGTTTCTGCAAGGCGGCGCCAGCCAGCAATTTGCCCAGATTCCACTGAACCTGCTGCCAGAAGGCGGCAAGGCTGACTACATCGACACCGGTATCTGGTCGCAGAAAGCCATCGAAGAGGCTTCCCGCTACGGTCAGGTCAATGTCGCGGCCACTGCCAAGCCTTATGACTACTTTGCAATTCCCGGCCAGAACGAATGGCAGCTGTCGAAGGACGCCGCCTATGTGCATTACGCGCCGAACGAAACCATTGGTGGCCTGGAGTTCAGCTGGATTCCAGAAACCGGCGATGTTCCCCTGGTGGCCGACATGTCTTCCGACATCCTCTCGCGCCCTGTGGATATCTCCCGTTTCGGCATGATCTACGCCGGCGCGCAGAAGAACATCGGTCCTAGCGGCATCCTGGTGAACATCATTCGCGAAGACCTGCTGGGGCGTGCCCGTTCCCTGTGCCCGACCATGCTCGACTACAAGGTCGCTGCGGATAACGGCTCGATGTACAACACGCCGCCGACCCTGGCCTGGTACTTGTCCGGCCTGGTGTTCGAATGGCTGAAGGAGCAGGGCGGGGTGGAAGCCATCGCCAAGCTCAACGAAGTCAAGCAGCGCACCCTGTATGGCTTCATCGATGCCAGCGGCCTGTACAGCAACCCGATCAACAAGTCCGACCGCTCGTGGATGAACGTGCCGTTCCGCCTGGCCGACGATCGCCTGGACAAGCCGTTCCTGGCTGGCGCCGAGGCTCGTGGCCTGCTCAACCTCAAGGGCCATCGCTCGGTGGGCGGCATGCGCGCCTCCATCTACAACGCCGTGGACATCAACGCAGTCAATGCGCTGGTAGCCTACATGGCAGAGTTCGAGAAGGAACACGGCTGATGTCTGAGCAAGAACTCAAGGCCCTGCGCCTGCGCATTGATGCTCTGGACGAGAAGGTCCTGGAGTTGATCAGTGAGCGTGCGCGCTGTGCCCAGGAAGTTGCCCGGGTGAAGATGGCTTCCCTGGCAGAAGGCGAAGTGCCGGTGTTCTATCGTCCCGAGCGCGAGGCTCAGGTGCTCAAGCGGGTGATGGAGCGCAACCAGGGGCCGCTGGGCAATGAAGAGATGGCGCGTTTGTTCCGCGAAATCATGTCTTCGTGCCTGGCGCTGGAGCAGCCGCTGAAGGTGGCTTATCTCGGTCCCGAAGGCACCTTCACCCAGGCTGCGGCCATGAAGCATTTCGGTCATGCAGTGATCAGCAAGCCGATGGCGGCGATCGACGAAGTGTTCCGCGAAGTGGCGGCCGGTGCGGTTAATTTCGGCGTGGTGCCGGTGGAAAACTCCACCGAGGGCGCGGTCAACCATACCCTCGACAGCTTCCTCGAACACGATATGGTGATCTGCGGCGAAGTCGAGCTGCGTATCCACCACCATCTGCTGGTGGGCGAGAACACCAAGACCGACAGCATCAGCCGTATCTATTCCCATGCCCAGTCCCTGGCCCAGTGCCGCAAGTGGCTGGACGCCCATTATCCGAATGTCGAGCGCGTGGCGGTGTCCAGCAACGCTGAGGCGGCCAAACGGGTCAAGGGCGAATGGAATTCGGCGGCTATCGCCGGCGATATGGCAGCGGGTCTGTATGGCCTGACGCGACTGGCAGAGAAAATCGAGGATCGTCCGGACAACTCCACGCGCTTCTTGATGATCGGTAATCAGGAAGTGCCGCCGACTGGCGACGACAAGACCTCGATCATTGTCTCCATGAGCAACAAGCCCGGTGCGTTGCACGAGCTGCTGGTGCCGTTCCACGACAACGGCATCGACCTGACGCGCATCGAGACCCGACCCTCGCGCAGCGGCAAATGGACCTATGTGTTCTTCATCGACTTCGTTGGCCACCACCGTGATCCGTTGATCAAGGATGTGCTGGAGAAGATCAGTCAGGAAGCAGTGGCACTCAAGGTGCTGGGTTCCTACCCGAAAGCGGTTCTCTGAGGCTTTAACAATGAGTGGCGACTTCCTCGCACTGGCACAACCAGGCGTGCAACAACTTTCGCCTTACGTTCCGGGCAAGCCCGTGGACGAATTGGCTCGTGAGCTGGACATCGATCCGGCCACCATCGTCAAGCTGGCGAGTAATGAAAACCCGCTGGGCGCCAGCCCCAAGGCGCTAGCAGCGATTCGCGACGAGCTGGCGGAGCTGACCCGTTACCCTGATGGCAACGGCTTTGCTCTCAAGTCCCTGTTGGCCGAGCGCTGTGGTGTGGAGATCCAGCAGGTAACCCTGGGTAACGGTTCCAACGACATTCTGGAGTTGGTGGCTCGCGCCTATCTGGCGCCAGGCCTGAATGCCGTGTTCAGTGAACACGCGTTTGCCGTCTACCCCATCGTGACCCAGGCAGTCGGTGCCCAGGCAAAAGTAATTCCCGCCAACAACTGGGGGCACGATTTGCCGGCCATGCTCCAGGCGATCGATGAGCAGACCCGTGTGGTGTTCATCGCTAATCCGAACAACCCGACAGGGACATGGTTCAGTGCCGAGGCGCTGGATGAGTTTCTTCAGGACGTGCCTGCCCATGTGCTGGTAGTGCTGGATGAGGCCTATATCGAGTATGCCGAAGGCAGTGACCTGCCTGACGGTCTGGACTTTCTGGCAGCCTACCCGAACCTGCTGGTGTCACGGACCTTTTCCAAGGCCTATGGTCTGGCGGCCTTGCGGGTTGGTTATGGTCTCTCGACCCCGGTGGTGGCGGATGTGCTGAATCGGGTGCGTCAGCCATTCAATGTCAACAGCCTGGCTTTGGCGGCGTCCTGTGCCGCCTTGCTGGACGAGGATTACCTGGCTGAGAGCCGTCGACTGAATGAGTCGGGCATGCAGCAGCTGGAGGCGGGTTTCCGCGATCTGGGGTTGAGCTGGATCCCTTCCAAGGGCAATTTCATCGCCGTGGATCTGGGGCGTGAAGCTGCGCCAGTGTTCCAGGGGTTGTTGCGTGAAGGTGTGATTGTGCGTCCGGTGGCTAACTACGGCATGCCGAACCATTTGCGCGTCACCATTGGCTTGCCTGCGGAAAATACTCGCTTCCTTGAGGCTTTGGCCAAGGTTCTGGCCCGTGGTTGATGTCATTCCAATGCAATCTGCTGTGCCTATGATCGGTCGCCTGGTAGTGATCGGCCTGGGGTTGATTGGTGGCTCCTTTGCCAAGGGGTTGCGCGAAAGTGGTGTATGTCGCGAAGTGGTCGGTGTCGATCTGGATCCGCAGTCCCGCCAGTTGGCGGTTGAGCTGGGGGTGGTGGATCGCTGTGAGGAAGACTTGGCTCTGGCTTGCCAGGGTGCCGATGTGATTCAACTCGCGGTACCGATCCTGGCCATGGAAAAACTGCTGGCAATGTTGGCTGGCATGGATTTGGGGGCGGCGGTGCTGACCGATGTTGGCAGTGCCAAGGGTAATGTGGTGCGTGCGGCGCAGGCGGCCTTTGCGGGTATGCCAGCTCGGTTCGTCCCGGGGCATCCTATTGCCGGCTCCGAGCAGAGCGGCGTCGAAGCCTCCAATGCGCAGTTGTTCCGTCGTCACAAGGTGATTCTGACGCCTCTGGAGCAAACCGATCCTGCCGCGCTGGATCTGGTCGACAAGCTTTGGCGTGAGTTGGGGGCTGATGTCGAGCACATGCAGGTCGAGCGCCACGACGAAGTTCTGGCAGCGACCAGTCACCTGCCGCACTTACTGGCATTTGGTCTGGTCGACTCCCTGGCCAAGCGCAGTGAAAATCTCGATATCTTCCGTTACGCTGCGGGCGGGTTCCGCGATTTCACGAGAATCGCCGGCAGCGACCCGGTCATGTGGCACGACATCTTCCTCGCCAACCGCGAAGCAGTTCTGCGCACACTCGATACATTTCGCAACGATCTCGACGCCTTGCGCGACGCGGTCAATGCAGGGGACGGGCATCAGTTGTTGGGCGTATTCACTCGCGCCCGGGTTGCCCGCGAGCATTTCGGTAAAATCCTGGCCCGCCGGGCCTATGTGGACGCTATGAACTCCAACGATCTGATTTTCCTGGCAAATCCTGGTGGCCGCCTGTCTGGGCGGATTCGTGTACCGGGCGACAAATCGATTTCCCACCGTTCGATCATGCTTGGCTCCCTGGCTGAGGGCACCACCGAAGTCGAGGGGTTTCTCGAGGGTGAGGATGCTCTGGCGACGCTGCAGGCCTTCCGCGATATGGGGGTGGTCATCGAAGGTCCGCACCATGGGCGTGTGACTATTCATGGTGTGGGTCTGCATGGCTTGAAGCCAGCGCCGGGCCCGATCTATCTGGGTAACTCCGGCACTTCGATGCGCCTGCTCTCCGGTCTGCTGGCTGCGCAGAGCTTCGACAGCACCCTCACGGGGGACCCCTCGCTGTCCAAGCGTCCGATGAATCGCGTGGCCAACCCGCTGCGGGAAATGGGTGCGGTGATCGAGACAGCGGCCGAAGGTCGCCCGCCAATGGTGATTCGTGGTGGTCACAAGCTCAAAGGGCTGACTTACACCTTGCCAATGGCCAGTGCCCAGGTTAAGTCCTGTTTGCTGCTGGCTGGCTTGTATGCTGAGGGGAAGACCACAGTCACAGAGCCAGCACCGACCCGCGACCATACTGAGCGTATGCTGCGTGGTTTTGGCTACCCGGTGAGTGTTGACGGTGCAACTGCATCGGTTGAGTCGGGCGGTAAGCTCAAGGCAACTCATATCGAAGTCCCGGCAGACATTTCTTCTGCGGCGTTCTTCCTGGTAGCTGCTTCCATCGCCGAAGGCTCTGAGTTGGTGCTGGAGCATGTGGGAATCAACCCGACCCGTACTGGCGTGATAGATATCCTGCGCCTCATGGGCGCTGATATTCGTCTGGAAAACCAGCGCGAAGTCGGCGGTGAGCCGGTTGCCGATTTGCATGTGCGTGCTGCCAAGCTCAAGGGGATCGAGATTCCTGAAGAGTTGGTGCCATTGGCGATCGACGAATTCCCTGTGCTATTCGTAGCTGCCGCCTGCGCCGAAGGGCGTACTGTGCTGCGTGGTGCGGAAGAGCTGCGGGTCAAGGAGTCCGATCGTATCCAGGTAATGGCTGATGGCTTGCTGACCTTGGGAGTCAAGTGTGAGCCAACTCCTGACGGCATCATTATTGAGGGTGGCCAGATTGGGGGCGGTGAAGTGCACGGTCATGGTGATCACCGTATCGCCATGGCATTCAGCGTTGCTTCGTTGCGTGCCAATGCGCCGATTCGTATCCACGACTGTGCGAACGTTGCTACCTCGTTCCCGAACTTTCTTGCGTTGTGCGCGCAGGTGGGGATTCGTGTCGCGCAAGAGGCTCAGTCGTGAATATCAAGGCGCCCGTGATCACCATTGATGGGCCAAGTGGTTCAGGTAAAGGCACCATTGCTGGCAAGCTGGCCAAGCATCTGGGTTGGTGCCTGCTGGATTCCGGGGCTCTTTACCGGCTGCTGGCTTTCGCCGCACGCAATCATGGCGTTGACCTGACTAACGAAGAGTCGCTGAAGTTGTTGGCAGCTCATCTGGATGTGCAGTTTCTCGGCGCCACTGAAAATCATCCACAGCGGATCATCCTCGAGGGCGATGATGTGACCGACGACCTGCGCAATGAGCAGGTTGGAGCCTGGGCGTCTCAAGTGGCAGCGCTGCCGGCTGTGCGTGATGCCTTGTTACAGCGTCAGCGTGCATTCCAAGAGCCGCCGGGCCTGGTTGCGGATGGTCGCGACATGGGCACCGTGGTGTTTCCTGATGCGCCATTGAAGATTTTCCTGACTGCCAGTGCCGAGGAGCGTGCCCGTCGGCGTTACTTGCAGTTGAAGGGAAAAGTCGATGGTGTTAGTCTGTCGAGTCTGCTAGATGAGATACGTGCGCGCGACGAGCGCGACACCCAGCGAGCGGTAGCCCCGCTCAAGCCGGCGGCCGACGCCATGCAGCTGGATTCCACGGAGTTGTCCATCGATCAGGTGTTGCAACGCATCTTGAGTGAGATCGCCATCCGCGATATCGCCGGGTGAACAAGGAGGATCGCGGGGGACCAGTCATAGTCCTGCGATCTTTCTTTTATATGAACGTAACCCACATTGTCTGGGATGTGGCAGATGGGCGTATTCTTCGCCCTTATCAACAGGAATTAAAATGAGCGAAAGCTTTGCGGAACTCTTTGAAGAAAGCCTAAAAACCCTGAACCTTCAGGCAGGCTCCATCATCACCGGTGTTATCGTCGACATCGACTACCAAGCGCGTTGGGTAACTGTTCACGCTGGTCTGAAGTCTGAGGCACTGATCCCGCTTGAGCAGTTCTACAACGATGCTGGCGAACTGTCCATCAATGTTGGTGATGAAGTTCACGTTGCTCTGGATTCGGTTGAAGACGGTTTCGGTGAAACCAAGCTCTCCCGTGAAAAAGCCAAGCGCGCTGAATGCTGGATCGTTCTGGAAGCAGCCTTCGCAGCCGAAGAAGTGGTCAAGGGCGTTATCAACGGTAAGGTTAAAGGCGGCTTCACAGTCGACGTTAACGGCATCCGTGCGTTCCTGCCAGGTTCTCTGGTTGACGTCCGTCCAGTGCGCGACACTACGCACCTGGAAGGCAAAGAGCTCGAGTTTAAAGTCATCAAACTCGACCAGAAACGCAACAACGTTGTCGTTTCCCGTCGTAGCGTCCTCGAAGCCGAGAACTCCGCTGAGCGTGAAGCTCTGTTGGAATCCCTGCAGGAAGGTCAGCAAGTCAAAGGTATCGTCAAGAACCTCACCGACTACGGCGCATTCGTTGATCTGGGCGGCGTCGATGGCCTGCTGCACATCACTGACATGGCTTGGAAGCGTATCAAGCATCCTTCCGAAATCGTCAACGTTGGCGACGAGATCGATGTCAAGGTTCTGAAGTACGATCGCGAGCGCAATCGTGTTTCCCTGGGCCTGAAGCAACTGGGCGAAGATCCATGGGTTGCTATCAAGGCTCGTTACCCAGAAAGCACCCGCGTTACCGCTCGTGTAACCAACCTGACCGACTACGGCTGTTTCGCTGAGCTGGAAGAAGGCGTGGAAGGTCTGGTGCACGTTTCGGAAATGGACTGGACCAACAAGAACATCCACCCTTCGAAAGTCGTACAAGTCGGCGACGAAGTGGAAGTTATGGTTCTGGACATCGACGAAGAGCGTCGTCGTATCTCCCTCGGCATCAAGCAGTGCAAGTCCAACCCGTGGGAAGACTTCTCTGGCCAGTTCAACAAGGGCGATAAGATCTCCGGCACCATCAAGTCGATCACCGATTTCGGTATCTTCATTGGTCTGGACGGCGGCATCGACGGTCTGGTTCACCTGTCCGACATCTCCTGGAACGAAGTGGGCGAAGAAGCCGTACGTCGCTTCAAGAAGGGCGACGAACTGGACACCGTTATCCTGTCGGTTGACCCAGAGCGCGAGCGTATCTCCCTGGGTATCAAGCAACTGGAAAGCGATCCGTTCTCCGAGTACGTTCAAGAGAACGACAAAGGCGCAATCGTTAAGGGTGTTGTAAAAGAAGTTGACGCCAAAGGCGCCATCATCACCCTGGCTAACGATATCGAAGCTACTCTGAAAGCCTCCGAAATCAGCCGCGACCGCATCGAAGATGCGCGTAACGTTCTGAAAGAAGGCGAAGAAGTTGAAGCCAAGATCATCAGCGTTGACCGTAAGAGCCGTGTAATCCAGCTCTCGATCAAGTCGAAAGACGTTGAAGACGAGAAAGAAGCTATCCAGAGCCTGCGCGACAAGCCAGCTGCTTCGGATATCGCTGCTGGTCCTACCACTCTGGGCGACCTGCTGCGTGCACAGATGGAAAAGCAGAACTAAGTTCTGTCAGACCATAAAAAGGGCGACTTCGGTCGCTCTTTTTTTTGCTCCAAAATCGTTAGTTTGAGAGTTCTCCGCAAGGGAAACCAACACGTACCGTGAGCTGTCTCTTTCTTAGGTGGCCGGCTGCGTATTCGGAGCTAGGCTTTGCCTTGGATGTGCATCATTCGAGCAGCAGGGGCTGCTATAAGGAAGAGCATGAGCAGGCTGGTTATGATTGTTTTGGTTCTTTTGTTGGTTGGTTGTGCGACCAATGTAAAGACTCATGCTGTTCGTGGGGTCAGTGGTATTGAGATCGATTGTTCAGGTTTGGGAGCGGATTGGGGGCAGTGCTACAGGCGTGCTGCGAGCGAATGTAAGGCTGGTGGTTACAAAATCATCACTAAGTCGAGCGACGCCAAGGACGAGGAGGGAGATTTTCCCTTCGGCTGGAATCCGGCGGGGTACCTCACGCGTACGATGCTCGTGATGTGTCGATAGAAAGGCCTGAGTTTACATCTCTGCGTCTCTATCACTGGCAAAAGGAGTTTGTGTTATCTGCGCAGTTCTTGGGCTGTTCAAAACCTTCAGAGCATGCTAAAACCTTTTGAGCACTGACCTAGCTGCTTGAAAAAGAAGGGAAAAATATGACGAAGTCGGAGTTGATCGAACGAATTGTCACCCATCAAGGGCTGCTGTCATCCAAGGATGTCGAGTTGGCTATCAAGACTATGCTTGAGCAAATGTCTCAGTGTCTGGCTACTGGGGATCGAATAGAGATTCGAGGGTTTGGTAGTTTTTCCCTTCATTACCGTGCTCCGCGTGTTGGGCGTAATCCTAAAACAGGTCAATCTGTTAGTTTGGATGGGAAGTTTGTGCCTCACTTTAAGCCGGGTAAGGAATTAAGGGATAGAGTCAATGAGGATGATATTATCTAATGGTCTTCATTTTTTATTCGGATGCCGTAAATGCATGATGGTGCTGATTTGAAATTGGAGTGGATAAGTATGCCAGAATGAATTTCTTCTTCGTGAGAAGTTCTATTTTTTTTGGGGGGGGGATATATTTTTTTGCCGAAGTATTCGGTGGTTTTTGCTAGATTGCCCGCCCACATGCTTTATATTTTGAGTTGTCAGGTCATCGCTAGTTGATTTGGCCAGCAGTAGCCTCTAATAGCATCCTTGTATGAAGGTTGCCCATCCTCGGTGCAAAATAACGCTGGAATTGTACGGCTCCTATTGCTAGGGTTCTGCTTGTTTTTTAGATGAGTATGCGCTCTTAGACGTTTCGATATTGCCAGAGTGTAAAACTGGCATCAAAATACAATGATGTTACATGGTATATACCCAAGCATTGATAATCGAAGAGATTCTGTTGATGATGAAAATGTGTAGGCTCATCTTCGTATCTGTCAAGGGCTTTCAGTTACGCCATTATGCCTTTCTTTGTTTTTTCGGATAATTATCTTCTATTGACATTTTTTTTTGTTTGTGATTTTTTTTTGGCAATATCAGAACTGTAGATTTAGGAAGTGGAAATGACAGCTAAAAAAGCATTGATTACTGGTATTACAGGGCAGGACGGATCATACCTGGCAGAGTTTCTGCTGGAAAAGGGTTATGAGGTCCACGGTATCAAGCGTCGTGCTTCTTCCTTTAATACCCAAAGAGTAGATCATATTTATCAGGATCCACATGTTGATGATCAGCGTTTTATTTTGCATTATGGTGATTTAACTGATTCTTCAAATCTAACTCGGATCATTCAAGAAGTTAAACCTGATGAAGTCTACAACTTAGGGGCTCAGTCCCATGTTGCTGTAAGTTTCGAGTCTCCTGAGTATACTGCGGATGTTGATGCAATGGGGACGCTGCGTATCTTAGAGGCAATCCGTTTATTGGGGCTGGAGAAAAAAACCCGTTTTTATCAAGCTTCGACCTCGGAGCTTTATGGGCTAGTTCAGGAGGTTCCGCAGCGTGAAACAACTCCATTTTATCCACGGTCCCCATATGCTGTTGCAAAACTATATGCTTACTGGATTGTTGTAAACTACAGAGAGGCATATGGAATGTATGCCTGTAACGGAATTCTTTTTAATCATGAATCACCACGTCGCGGTGAAACCTTTGTTACTCGAAAAATTACTCGGGGATTAGCCAATATTGCTCAAGGTCTCGAGCAGTGTTTGTATATGGGGAATATGGATGCACTTCGTGACTGGGGACATGCCAAAGATTACGTACGCATGCAATGGATGATGCTTCAGCAAGATAAGCCTGAAGATTTTGTAATAGCTACTGGTGTGCAATATTCTGTTCGTGATTTTATTTTATGGTCTGCCGCCGAGCTAGGAATAAAAATTCGTTTTGAGGGAAGTGGCCTAGAAGAAAAAGGCTTCATTGAGTCTATCGTGGGGGATAGCGCTCCGTCGTTGAAGCCAGGCGACGTGATTGTGCGTATCGATCCGCGCTACTTCCGTCCTGCCGAAGTGGAAACATTGTTAGGTGATCCTACTAAAGCTAAAGTGAAGTTAGGCTGGACTCCAGAAATTACGGCTCAAGAAATGTGTGCTGAGATGATCTGTGAAGATCTTAAGGTAGCCAAACGGCATGCGCTGCTGAAGAAGCATGGTTACGATCTGCCTGTTTCTTTGGAGAACTGATATGACTAATTATCAGGAAGACGGCATATTTATTGCTGGTCATAATGGGATGGTTGGCTCCGCCATAATGCGTCGGTTGCAAAGTCTGGGTTATAAAAATCTAATCACTCGAGATAGAAACGAATTAAATCTTCTTGATCAGCGGGCTGTTGAAGCTTTTTTTTCTAAAAATAAAATTAAACAAGTTTACATGGCTGCGGCGAAAGTAGGGGGTATTCATGCGAATAATACCTATCCCGCAGAATTCATTTATGAAAACTTGGTAATGCAGACTAATGTGATTAACTCTGCGCATATGAATGGTGTGCAGAAATTGCTCTTTTTGGGGTCCTCTTGCATTTATCCTGTAGCAGCTCCTCAGCCAATGGCTGAAAGTGATTTGTTGCAGGGGAAGTTGGAGCCAACAAATGAGCCCTATGCGATTGCGAAGATCGCTGGAATCAAGTTGTGTGAAAGTTATAACCGTCAATATGGTCGAGACTATAGAAGTGTAATGCCGACTAATTTGTATGGCCCTAATGATAATTATCATCCAGATAATTCTCATGTGATACCTGCGTTACTTCGTCGCTTTCATGAGGCTGTTTTGTATAATAAGGATGAAGTGGTTATTTGGGGGAGTGGCTCGCCGAAGCGTGAGTTTCTACATGTCGACGATATGGCCAGCGCGTCAGTCTATGTTATGGAACTGTCGCGAGATGTTTATGAGCGGCACACTCAGCCTATGCTCTCACACATTAATGTTGGAACTGGCGAAGACTGTACTATTCGAGAGTTGGCAGAGACAATTTCTCAGGTTACTGGATTTAAAGGTAGGGTGATATTTGATGCCACTAAACCTGATGGGGCTCCTCGAAAGCTAATGGATGTTTCACGTATTGAACTTTTAGGCTGGAAGTCAAGTATCAACTTGAGATCAGGGTTGCGTGAGGCGTATGAATGGTTTTCAGAAAATGGGCTTAAAGCTCGCTCAAGCTGATTAACAATCAGTCTGTTAGTTATGTGTAATTCGACCACCGCATATTCTTGCAGAGCGAGAGTTGGGGTGGTCAGTTTTTTGTTTCTTTGTATTATTATCCAAGGTGCTCATTTTAGATGAGTTGAGTATTATGCTGAGGCATTTAATAAATTTAGTTCTTTCTATATTACCTCCTTCTCGTTTTTTTGGCCTACGATACTTGCTGTGGCGTATTGCCGGTGTGAATCTTGCGAGAGGAGTGAAGTTTTGTGGCCGCGGCTGGATATATGGTCGAGGTTCTTTAAGCATTGCAGAGAGAACCTGGTTGAGTCCAGGTGTTGTTTTTCATACTAACATAGAAGCTGAAATAAGATTAGGTTCTGATTGTGATATTGGGCCAGGCGTAGAGTTTGTTTTAGGAAGCCATGCCATTGGTGGTGAAGCTCGACGAGCTGGTCAGGGTATTGCTCGTCCAATATTAGTAGGCAATGGTTGTTGGATTGGGGCAAAAAGTTTGATTCTTGGTGGTGTGACAATTGGTGATGGGGCCATTATCGCCGCTGGTTCTGTTGTGGTTCGCGATGTTCCTAAAAATACATTAGTTGCGGGTGTCCCCTCCATTGTAAAGAGGCAATTGCAGTGAAAAAACCAGTTGTGCTCATAGTTTGTAATGCATTGGATGATGCAACTCGTACCGAAAGGGGAATTGGTAGCGACAGTCCTGCAGCATCTCGTAAAGTATTTATGCTGTGTCAGGCATTGCGTACCGCCGGAGCGAGGCCCTATGTTTTGAGCTTGGGTCGAGGTAGTACTAATGGGGCACTTAAATATTACGGCCGTAAGGCTAAGAGAGTTAATGGTATATCTGTTATTTATTCTTCTTTCTCTCATATCCGTTTTTTTTCTCAAGTGCTTTCTCTATTCTCATTGATTGGAATGTTGTTTCGTCTTTCAAAAAGTCCCTCAAGGTCAGTTGTTTTTTATAATAGGATGAGTGCCTATCTGCCTCTTCTTTTTATTTCTGTTTTTACGGGTTATAGACGTTTCTTGGACTTAGAAGATGGTGAAAATTTCAATGCAAAGCAAACTGTAATAAAAGTTCGATGGAATCGCTTCTTGGTGTGGGTTTATGATCGGTACTGTTCGAATGGGGCCCTTCTTGCTTGTAGCGCTTTGGCCAGTAGAACGGCTATTCGACCTATTCATTGCTACTATGGTTCTGTCTCAACTCCTAAAGTTAAGTGTATTTCATGGTTGGAGCCTGAACGTCATGTTTTGATGGGGGGAACTCTTAGCGCGGATACGGGCGTAAATTTACTAATTGATACTGTTCGTATGCTTCGTAGAAGTGAGGAGCTCTGGGTTAAAAAACTGTCCTTTCAAGTTACCGGTAAAGGTGAAGGGTTAGATGCTCTTAAGCAGCTAGCGTTAGAAGATGGTTTTCCTAAAGTTACGGTTCATGGCCGTACAACTAATCTTGAATATATAGAAATCCTTGAGCGATGCTGTGCTGGTCTGGCATTGAAACCTATCGGCGGCGAGATGGCCGACACAACTTTCCCATCAAAGGTCATTGAGTTTGCGGAAGCTGGGCTATTGGTGATAAGTACGGATATCAGTGATGTCCGTAAAGTTTTGGGGGAGGGTGCCTTATACTTAGGATCAAATGATCCGAAAGAGCTAGCAGATATATTGAAGCTGGTTGTCGATGACACGGATTTAGGCCGAAGTTGTGCTGAGAAAGGTAGCTTGATTGTCCTTGAGCGTTGTTCACCTTTGTCGGCTGGTCAGGCGGTCCTTGATTTCATTACTGGGGAGATATCATGACTCAACCCCGTTCTTTCATCACTTGGCAACCAGTTTTGACTGATCATCAGGCTTATACTTATGAGGAGCTTTCCCAACAAGCAAAGTCTCCTTTGTTAGCTTATGTCTTGACACTTGAGGATAATACTCGTCGTTCTCAAGGTTGGCTTGATACTCAAGTCGGGTCTATAGATAGAAGATTAATCCCACAAAAAAAATGGATGCAATATTGTTACAGGCATATGCGTGAGCATCAAAGGGATGTTCATATATTTGGAAGTGCCTTCCAAAGTATTAAGATGATTTACTGTTTGTTACTGGCAATTTGGTTCAAGGTCGAATTTTATCTCGTGTCCGAACCATACTCACCTATTTCTCTTGGCTATTTTTCTGAAGATAAGTTTGCTATTGCAAATATTAAAGCTAGAGCACGACCTTATATCTACAGGCTTTATGCCTTAGTGCTTAATCGTTGGGTTTCAGGGGTGTTTGCAATATCAAAAAAAGCAATTATTCAATACACTAAAGCCGGTATCTCTAGTGATAAAATATTTCCATTTGGCTATTTTATACCTTCATTGAAGTCTGATTCTCCAGGGCCGTCAGGGGTATATTCAAAGAATGAAAAACTTCGAATTGTTTTTGTGGGAGCCTTGATTGCAAGAAAAGGGTTGGACTTGCTAATAGATGCTGTTAGCAGCTTAGGTGATCGTGTTGTGCTTGATGTCTATGGTTCAGGGGAGCCACGACTTTACAATATTGATGGTGTGACGGTTAGGTACTGTGGAGTAATTCCTTTTGGCTCCGCTCAAGAAGTGATTGCACGATATGATGTTTTGGTACTACCGAGTAGGCACGATGGCTGGGGAGTTGTCGTGAATGAGGCTATATGCGCTGGCGTTCCTGTAATTTGTAGTGATCAAGTTGGAGCAAGTGTTATTTTAGAGCGTTTTACTGCTGGTATGATTTTTAATATTCAAGAACCTCATTCACTTAAAAAAACGCTTGAGGTTTTTTTACAGGACTCACAGCTCTCTCAAGAGCTAACCTCTGCTACAAATGTCGCGGCTATCGCAATTCAACCTGATGTTGCTGCAGGTTACATGCTGTCTATAATGCAGGTAAAGGGTTTAAAGCGAAAAGAAGTTTCTTCGCCCTGGTATTTGGAGTAGTTTTTTATGAGCGTAAAGAGCGTTCGTTTACATCTAACAAATATTGCGGGATTGGGGGCAGTGCAATTGCTGAAGTCGTTGCTACCAGCACTTGAGCAATGTGAAAGTATCAGACTTAAGGAACTCTATCTTCCAAGTGTTGGAGAGCTTTCTGAGTATGTGGTCGATGATAACTCTATAAATAAATTCTACTATAGAAGGTATCTCCCGAATTCGATTTCTCGTTTTTTGGAATGTGTATTCTTCGGTAGACGCTTTGGTGGAGACACTCCTCTTTTGGTTATGGGGGATCTGCCTATTCGTTGTAGTGCAAAACAAACAGTTTTTGTGCAAAATTCGCACTTGTTAGTTCCTGATAAGATTAGTTGGAATAAATCAAGTCTAAAGTTTTTGGTTTTTCGGTGGATATTTTCTCTTAACATAAGATATGCACAAGCATTTATAGTCCAGACAGCGCTAATGCGTGATGCTCTTATTAAATCTTATCCTTCGTTAAGAGCACGAGTACATGTTGTACCTCAACCTGTACCTAACTGGCTTCTTAACGCAGGAGTAGTGCGTGGGGGACGAGTCGTGGCAACTGATGCTCCGTTACGTTTGTTTTATCCAGCTGCCGACTATCCACATAAAAATCATAAACTACTGGATAGTATACAAGCTAATAGTGCATCACAGTGGCCAGTCGAGAGCCTTGAGTTAACCATTGAGCAAGAGGCTCACCCTGCTAAGGATATTTCCTGGATTCATTGCTGTGGGCGGCTATCGTCGCAGAGAATGTTAGACTCTTATAATCTTGCTGATGCTCTTTTGTTTTTGTCTAAAGATGAAAGCTATGGTTTTCCGCTTGTTGAAGCGATGTTTATTGGCATTCCTATAGTTTGTCCCGATCTTGAATACGCCAGAGCCCTGTGTGGAGATCAGGCTATATATTTTGTGGTTGATGATGTCGAGTCTTTGAGATGTGCAGTTGATGAGTTACATAGAAAGCTATCTACTGGGTATTGGCCCGATTGGAGCGAGCAATTGAAGATGATTCCAAAAGATTGGGAGTCTGTTGGGCGAAGAATTCTAGAAATTGCTGTTGAAAAATAAATTACTGCTATGATTTTAATTTAGTTGAAGAGAAAATCTATGTTAGTTCCGATAATTATGGCAGGTGGTTCGGGCTCTCGTCTATGGCCGCTCTCCCGCCAGCTAAATCCTAAGCAGTTCCTGTGTTTGGCAGATGCTGAAATGTCCATGTTGCAAGCGACTATCGCTCGCTTGAACGGTTTGGAAACGGCTACGCCACGCGTGATTTGTAATGAAGATCACCGTTTTCTGGCAGCCGAACAGTTAAGGCAACAAGGTCTAGAAAAGTTTAATATTCTATTGGAGCCCGCTGGTCGGAATACCGCACCTGCAGTTGCGTTAGTTGCAATTCAAGAATGTTTGAATGGTCAAGATCCTATATTGCTTGTTTTGGCGGCTGATCATTTAATTAATGATGTTGTAGCCTTTCAATCCTGTATTCATAAAGCACTGCCATTAGCTATTGATGGAAAGTTGGTTACCTTTGGCATTAACCCTACTCATCCTGAAACAGGCTATGGTTACATCCAGAAGGGTGCAGGCTTAGAAAGTGGTGGTTTTGAAGTGGCTCGATTTGTCGAGAAACCACCTCAGGAATTGGCTAACTCGTATTTGGAGAGTGGCTGTTATCTCTGGAATAGTGGCATGTTCATGTTTCGTGCCAGCCGTTATTTGTGTGAGCTAGAGCATTTCCGCCCTGACATCCTGAGCGCTTGTCGTGAAGCTTTGTGCAAGGGGGAGCAGGACATGAATTTCACTCGGGTGGGACGTGATGAGTTTGAAAAATGTCCAGATGAGTCGATTGACTATGCGGTGATGGAAAAAACGAAAGATGCAGTTGTTGTGCCAATGGATGCTGGCTGGAGTGATATTGGTTCTTGGGCCGCATTATGGGATGTAGGAGATAAGGATTCTCAGGGAAATATTTGCCGTGGTGATGTAATAGTAGAAGGCTCTACTAATAACTATATCTATTCTGGAAGTCGTTTGGTTAGTACTGTTGGAGTCGATAATCTAATCGTTGTAGAGACCAAGGACGCGGTTCTGATCGCTCATAAAGAGCATGTTCAAGAAGTAAAGAAAATTGTTGAAAAGCTAAAGTCCTCTGGTCGTTCCGAATATAAGAATCATCGGGAAGTATATCGACCTTGGGGTGTCTATGATTCTATAGACAATGGTGCTCGCTATCAGGTCAAGCGTATTACGGTTAATCCTGGTGCTAAATTGTCATTGCAAATGCATCATCATCGAGCGGAGCATTGGGTTGTTGTTAGTGGTACAGCAAAAGTTACTAATGGTGATAAAGTTTATCTAGTTGCAGAAAATCAATCTACTTATATCCCTATAGGGCAAATGCATACTCTTGAAAATCCAGGTGTAATTCCATTAGAGCTGATTGAGGTACAGTCTGGTTCCTATCTTGGGGAGGATGATATTGTAAGGTTTGAAGATTTGTATGGCCGTGTCTAAGAGGTGTGCTTGAAAGTCTCTATTGTTACCGTTTGTTATAATAGTTCTTCTACTATTAAAGATACTATTGAGTCGGTTTTGTCTCAAGATTATGTCGATGTTGAATATATAGTTGTGGATGGTGGTTCTAATGATGGAACTATCGATATAGTCAAATCTTACGGAAATAAAATAAGTACTTTTGTAACAGAAAAAGATAACGGGATCTACGATGCGATGAACAAAGGTGTCGCTTTAGCTACTGGCGATATCGTAGGGATATTGAATTCAGACGATTTTTACGAAAGTGAAAGCATATTGTCTTATGTGGTTGGTGCATTTGATAAAAAACCAGAAGTTGATATTGTTTTTGGCGATGTTGTTTTTGTTGAACCGTCCGACCTAAAGAAAGTTACGCGGTTTTATCGTGCTAATAGATTTTCTGTATGGCGATTGCGTTTTGGCTGGATGCCTCCTCATCCTGCTACTTTTATTCGTAAATCTGCATATGAAAAGGTTGGTGCTTATTCGCTTAAATACAAAATTGCTGCTGACTACGAAATGTTCGTTCGTCAGCTTTATGTACATGGTTTGAAGTATTTATATATTAATAAAGTCCTTGTGCGTATGCGCTCGGGCGGTGTTAGTACTTCTGGGTTTAAGAGTAGTTTGAGGCTTAATTTAGAGATAGTGACTGCTTGCAGGAACAATGGTTTGTATACGAATATATTTATGGTGCTTTTAAAGCTCCCCTTCAAACTGTATGAGTTGTTCCGTAAGCCTAGGAGTATGAGGTAATGATGCATGTGTTTCTAACTGGGGCAAGTGGTTTTGTCGGAGGGGCAGTTTTACAGCGCTTAGCTTCACTTAATGATATTAAAGTTACCGCCGCTGTTCGTAAATCTAGTTCTCCTTTGCAATGTGCTATACATGATGTCGTTAATTTAGAAACTGAAAACGTCTCGCTGCTTGGTGTTGATGTTGTCATCCATGCTGCTGCAAGGGTTCATGTAATGGATGAGTATTCGCCCAATGCTTTGTCCGAATACCGTAAGGTGAATACCGAGTGGACATTAAATTTGGCGCGGGAGGCATTGGCGAGTGGAGTTAAAAGATTTATTTTTTTAAGTTCAATCAAGGTCAATGGTGAAGTTACAAGCTCCGATCGACCATTTCGTGCCGATGACGAGCCTGCGCCTTCTGATTATTATGGAATCTCGAAGCTTGAGGCGGAACAGGGTTTACTGGAGATAGCCGCTGATTCAGAAATGGATGTTGTGATTATCAGGCCTGTTTTAGTTTATGGTGATGGAGTAAAAGCTAACTTTTATAATATGATCTCCTGGTTAGATCGCGGAATTCCATTACCTTTTGGCAGGCTGGTGAATAAACGTAGTTTTGTTGCATTGGATAATTTGGTTGATTTGATTTTTACTTGTATGAATCACCCTGATGCATCTAATCAAGTATTTCTTGTCAGTGATGATGAAGATTTAACTGCGACTCAGCTTTTTCAACGTGTTGGAAGGGCTTTGGGGCGTAATACTTGGTTGCTGCCAGTTCCTACGTTTTTACTACGTGCGATTTTTCAGGTTCTTGGTAAAAAGTCTCAGGCTCAGCGTCTTCTTGGTTCTTTGCAAGTTGATGTCGAAAAAACTAGGAAGGTTCTTGGATGGCAACCGGTGATTGGGGTTGACGAGGCATTGAGAAAAACGGTTGATGGGTTCAAGCGTAGAAAATAATTAAATCAGTTGTAGAGCTTGAATTAAGTGCTTTTTACGTGGAATTGCTTCTGTCGTTACTAATGGATTTGCAAGTTTTAATGGCGGGGTTTGTTTTTTATCTTTTTAGTCATATTTTTGTTTTTTTGAGGATGGTTGAAGATAGTCAATATCTGCTTTTTTTGGTTTTATGCGAGTAAGATAACGCGTTGCAGACGGTCTACTTGATCTTGAAGTTGGCTGTCTTAGGAGTATTAGTCTCTGAATATCGATTTTTTGTGAGTTGTTTTTTGAGGCTATAGTGCTAAAAATGTTTTTTAGCTCATTGGTCGCTGGTATAGGTTTCGCCATTTTTGTCTAGTCGTGTAAAATCAAAGACCACTCCTGGCCATCGATGTAGCTTTATCAGGTATTGGTAATGTTTCGGGGAAACTCATGATTGTTGTTTTTTTTGTGGCGGTTCTCGTCTGTTCGCTGCTTTTGACCGGATCTCTACGTAGATATGCTATCGCTCGCAGTTTGATCGACATACCTAATGAGCGAAGTTCTCATTTGTTGCCAACACCTCGCGGTGGTGGGGTGGCTATTGTCGTGAGTTATCTGGCAGCTCTGCCTCTACTAGCTTTGGAAGGCTTTGCGGCTTGGCCTAGCGTTATAAGTTTGGTAGGCGCCGGAACGCTGATTGCCATGGTTGGATTCCTTGATGATCATGGGCATATCGCTGCCAGATGGAGATTACTTGCCCATTTTTCTGGGGCGGGTTGGGCCTTGTGTTGGCTGCAGGTGGTCCCCTCCGTTGATGTATTTGGCGTTGTTCTTGATCTGGGGTGGGTAGGATATTTATTGGCTGCCGTCTATCTTGTCTGGTTGCTTAATCTCTATAACTTCATGGACGGAATTGACGGGATTGCCAGTATTGAGGCAGTGAGTGTTTGTATTGGCGCTTGCTTGGTTTATTGGTTGAGTGGAGAAAACGAGCTCGTTTCAACTCCTTTATTGTTAATTGCTGCTGTATCAGGGTTTCTGTACTGGAACTTCCCTCCCGCACGTATTTTCATGGGGGATGCAGGCAGTGGTTTCTTGGGATTGATCCTTGGGATTCTGTCTCTTCAGGCAGCATTGGTATCCCCTCATCTAATATGGGTTTGGCTAATTCTGCTCGGCGTTTTTATTGTAGATGCGACGTTCACGCTGCTCCGCCGTTTTATTCGTGGAGATAATATCTACGAAGCGCACCGTAGTCACGCTTATCAATATGCATCTCGTCATTTTAAAGGTCATTTACCCGTTACTCTTGCTATTGCTACTATAAATACTCTTTGGTTACTACCTATTGCCATATGCGTAGGTGTATTCGGGCTGGATGGAATATTGGGTCTTGTGATTGCTTATTTTCCTTTGGTTTTTCTTGCCGTAAAATTTAATGCGGGAGCTACAGAGAAATCCAGTTGACTTGATATGTGCCTTCTAGATGGTTGATTTTTGTTGTGCATTATTCTTGGGCTGGTTTTTGAGGGATTGAGGTGAAGTTAAGATATGGAAAAGATACGGTCATTTTTATTGAGTCGTTCTCGTAGAAAAAAACGTGTGCTCCAGGTGGTTGTTGACGTTTTTCTGGTGTGGGCTGCGTTGTGGATGGCTTTCGTTGTTAGGCTGGGGTTTGAAGAGTTAGATAACCTTTTTTTTCTTCATCTTTGGCTGTTCATAAGTGCACCGATAATTGCTATTCCTCTATTTGTTCGGTTTGGAATGTATCGGGCCGTCATGCGTTACTTTGGTAATGATGCTCTTATTACGATTGTAAAGGCGGTAACTTTATCTGCTTTGATTCTTTCATTGGTTGTTTATCTTTATAGCAATCACCAGGTCGTGGTTCCACGTTCAATCGTGTTCAACTACTGGTGGTTGAGTCTAGTGATGATTGGTGGTTTAAGATTGGCTATGCGCCAATATTTTCTCGGTGATTGGTTCACGACCGCACAGCACGTACCATTCACCAACCGGGATGATGGTTTACCCAAGGTAGCTATCTATGGCGCTGGTTCGGCAGGTAATCAGCTAGTTGCAGCGCTACGATTGGGACGTTTCATGCGTCCAGTTGCATTTATCGATGATGACGACAGTATTGCCGATCGGATGATTGCTGGTTTGCAGGTATACAAGCCCAAGCACTTGCAACAGATGATAGACGAAACGGGAGCAGAAGAAATACTTCTAGCGATTCCCTCATCTACTCGTAGTCGTCGTAGAGAGATTCTTGGTTTTCTTGAGGACTTTCCCCTTCATGTTCGAAGTGTTCCTGGCTTTATGGATTTGGCCAGTGGGCGAGTGAAGGTTGATGACATTCAAGAAGTGGACATTGCGGACTTGCTTGGGCGTGACTCTGTACCTGCTCAAGGCGATTTGTTGGCGCACTGTATAAAAGGGAAAACTATTCTGGTGACAGGTGCCGGCGGATCTATTGGATCTGAGCTTTGCCGACAGATTTTGTCCTTGGGCCCCACTGCTCTGATTCTGCTCGATCATAGCGAGTTCAATCTCTACAGTATTTTGTCTGAGCTTGAACTGCGTGTGTCGCGGGAGGCTCGTATTGTAAAATTGCTCCCTATTCTAGGCTCCGTGCGTAATTACGAAAAGCTGTTATCTGTCATGAAAACCTGGAGTGTCGAGACGGTTTATCATGCTGCTGCTTATAAGCATGTACCGATGGTTGAGCATAATATTGCTGAAGGTGTACTTAATAATGTGATGGGTACGCTCAACACGGCGCAGGCCGCTTTGCAATCCGGTGTGGCTAATTTTGTACTGATTTCTACTGATAAGGCTGTTCGCCCAACTAACGTAATGGGCAGTACCAAGCGTTTGGCGGAACTTACTCTGCAGGCGTTGAGCAAAGAAGTCGCGCCAGTGTTATTCAATGACTCTTCAAATATTTCAAGGGTAAATAAAACCCGTTTCACCATGGTGCGTTTCGGTAATGTATTGGGCTCTTCAGGCTCAGTCATTCCACTGTTTCGCAAACAGATCAAATCAGGTGGTCCGCTGACGGTCACTCATCCGAAGATTACGCGCTATTTCATGACTATTCCGGAAGCTGCTCAGCTGGTTATCCAGGCTGGATCGATGGGGCAGGGCGGTGATGTTTTTGTGCTGGATATGGGTGAGCCGGTGAAAATCGTCGAGTTGGCGGAAAAGATGATTCATCTCTCCGGGCTGAGCATACGCTCGGAAAAAAATCCTCATGGCGATATCGCTATCGAGTTTACCGGCCTTCGTCCTGGTGAAAAGCTTTACGAAGAGTTGCTGATTGGCGACAACGTAGTGGCGACTCAACACCCAATGATCATGAGCGCCAATGAGGATCATCTGTCTTGGGATGTGCTTAAGGCCAAGCTCAGCGAACTCCTTGCAGCGCTTGAGTTAGATGATTATGCAAGAGTTCGACAACTGCTTCGTGAGACGGTGAGTGGTTATACCCCGGACGGTGAAATCGTCGACTGGGTTTATCAACAGCGGCGTCTCAAACCTTGAATCTACACAACCGGTAACCCTCCTGCTTTTGACTTGCCTGCGGCATCACCTAGGTTTGGAAGGCAGCTTCGGAAAAGCTGTTTTCCTTACTCGATGTCATGGAGCGTCACTATGCGTAACTCTTATCTCTCCTCGCTGATCTTTGCCGTTCTAGCCAGCCTTTCGCTTGCAGCTCAAGCAGCGCCTGCTGTCAAGGCGCAGACTGTTGCTCCTGAGGCAGTGGAGCAGGCAACGCCTCAAGTCAGCAAAATCAACCTCAATACCGCCGATATGGCTGTCCTGCAGCGCGAGCTATTTGGAATTGGCGAGGCCAAGGCCAAGGCGATTGTCGCTTATCGTGAAGAGAATGGTCCCTTTGCTTCGGTGGATGAACTGCTTGAGGTCAAGGGTATCGGCAAGACTATCCTGGAGCGCAATCGAGACAAGCTCGTCGTCAACTGACTTGATCAAGTAGCAATCGAAGGTCGGTCAGTGACCGGCCTTCTGTATTTCGGGCGGGTTTGGTGCCTAGCCATGAATCTCAATCAACAGGCAATTTTTTCATGGTGCTGCAAGAGTATTGTGCATGTAATATTTTTCGCTCTCCGGATGTTCCAATCGGAGGCGTCCATTACTTTCAAGATTGTCAGGAGCGGCCGCGACGAGTTTTTTCGCGGTCGGGCGCAGGGCGATCATCAAAATTGTCTCAGTGGTCGCGTTAATCCCGGAGCGTTTCAATGCGACTTACAGTGCCGCCAAGGCTTACGTGCTAAGCCTGACTCAGTCACTGCCGGCTGAGTTGAAAGGCAATGACGTTCAGGCTCAGGGGAGCTTGCCTGGCGTTACTTGTACCGAGATCTGGGAGCGTTCAGGCTTGGAGGCTAAGGCCATCCCCCTAGAGATGGTGATTGAGGCGACTGAGATGGTGGACGCGGCATTGAGTGGTTTCGACCAGAGAGAGTTGATCACGCTACCTTCGTTTCCCGCTCCGGCGGACTGGCAAGCACTGGTCGCCGCGCGCCTAGCCTTGGGGCCCAATCTTTCCAGGAACAGTGCCGCCGCGCGTTCCAATTAAGGCGGCCCATGGAGCGGGTTGTATTATTCCTGCTCCTGTTTCTTCAGGCCCTCACTGACGACTTCCAGTATCTGTACCGCCAGTTCAGGACTTTCCACGCTGCGCGAGAGCATCAACGCTCCCACCAGGGTCGACATGATCATCAGGCTGCGTTGCGCCTTATTTTCACCTTCCAGAGTCGCTTCCACTTGGGCAAGTCTGGCATTGAGCACTGCATCGGTGGTGGGGCTGGGTTGGCCGCGCTGGCCGAGTTCCGAGCTCATGGTTGGTAGTGGGCAACCTTGATGGGGTGAGCTGCGATGCCACTCGGAAAGGTAGTTGTCGATAAACGCCTGCAAGGGCTGTTCTTGTGCGAACAGAGTTGCGCAGTGGGCGTCCAGGTCTTGGGCAGCTGCGCAAAGGGCTTCTTCTACCAGCTCATCCTTGGACTTGAAGTGGGAGTAGAAACCGCCATGGGTCAGGCCCAGTGCCTTCATCAGTGGTTGTAATCCCGTTCCCCCTATTCCATCACGACGAAAACGTTCCGAAGCTTCTTTGATAATGCGTTGATGTGTCTGGGCTTTATGGTCTGCTGAATAACGCATTTGAGAAACCTCCACAACTAGAGCGCTATTTTAACCAAGGATCATCAGATCACGCCCCTACTTATCAGTGGGTGTTTTGCGTATTTACAGCGTTCCGACAGGTAGGGCGAGTGTTTGCAGGACCCTCAGGAATTGGCACGATAAGTGATTAAAGTTTGATCACGAATTGTTGAACAATCTCGAGGTGTTGCCATGAGCAACGGTTTATCCCTTGCGGACCAGATCAGGGTGGAACTGCGTGCCGACATTATCGGTGGTCGCCTGTTGCCTGGCATGCCGTTGGTAGAGAGCGAGCTGGTCAACACCTACAACGCTTCGCGCAACACCATACGTGAAGCGTTGCACGGCTTGGGCCAGGAGGGGTTGACCCACTATGTCCGTTATAAAGGCGTGGTGGTCAGACGCCTGAGCAGCGATGAGGTAAAGGATCTGTTCCGAGTACGTCGGACTCTGGAGTTGCAGGCGATCGCCAGTGCAAAGCCGCTGAGCGAGTGCCAGGCTGATCGTATGCTCGACGCCATCGAGGCGGCCCAATTGGCCCGAGATCGCGAGGACTGGCGTGCTGTCGGGACTCATGGTTTGCGCTTTCATCAGCAGGTGGTAAGGCTACTGGATTCTTCCTTGTTCGATGAATTTTTCACCAATGTAGTCGCGCAATTGCGTCTGGTGTTTTGCGCCGCGCCGGATGAAGCGTTGTTCCAGGCGCCCTGGCTGGTTCGTGACCGGCAGATTCACCAATGGCTGGTGGAGGGTGACAAAGCCCGCGCCGGCGAGGCAATGGAGGCATATCTGGACGACTCCGAGCGCCTACTGCTGAACATGTTCAGTCAATCCTTGCGTCACTGAGTGAGGGCGATACCCATGTACAAAGACTATCCAGCGGCTTATCAGGTCAGCAAAGGCTCGGCGCTGCAGGTGGATACGACCTTTTATGAACGTATCCGTGATAACCGGGCACAACGTACGCTGATCGAGCAGTTCGAGGTGCCGATTCGTACGGGCCGGGCCTGGAAGGTGCCCGCCGGTCATGTGTTTCGAGTGACCACACCCGTAGGCCCGCAAGTGGGAGACTTCAACGTCTGGAATGCCAATGACCCGCGAGAACGCCTATGGGCCGCACGTACCCGGCAGTTGCAGGGAGCCCATGTCAGCACCCATGACCGGCTCTGGTCGAACCTGCCTTTCTTGCGGCCGCTGGTCACGATCACCGATGACAGCCTGGCGAATTATGGTATCGACGAGCATGGCGGGCGCCTGCACGATTTATTGGGTACCCGTTGCGATCCCTATGTGAACCGAATGCTCACAGGCGAGGATTTTCATCATCACTGTCACTCCAATCTGACACGGGCGGTTCTGCCCCATGGCCTCACCGAATTCGACGTGCATGACGTATTGAATATCTTTCAGTGCACCGGCCTTAATCATGACGACATGTATTTCATGAAGGCCTGTCCGGCGCAAAAGGGCGACTATCTGGAGTTTTTTGCTGAAATCGACCTGCTGTGTGCACTGTCGACCTGCCCGGGGGGCGATCTGTCCTTGCCGATGTGGGGCCCCGAGGCTCAGGACCCCTTGAGTGTTTGCCGGCCACTGGGAGTGGAGATCTATCGTCTCGAAGAGTCACTGCTTGAAGGCTGGAGCCAGCCGGAGCGGGCGGCCTACAAAGGCCAGCACGGCTTGTGCATCGCCAAGGCCGAATGGGAAAAGTAGGGCCTTGAGCAGTCCCTTCAATGCAGGACGAAGGGGCTGACGGGATTAACGATCCTGCGCTTCTTTGGCATCCATTTCCGCGTTGCGTTCGGCTACGCGTTTACGTTGCTCATCAGTCAGTTCCACCTTGTGGGCGGTGTCGCGCAGCATCATCAAGCCGCCGACGATCGAACCGATAGCAACCACCAGAATCAACCAGGCATACCAGGGCATAGGGCTCTCCTTGAACGGCAGTTTCCCGAGGACGAAGGTTCGCCCTCGGGACTGCCTGTAATGCTTTGAGTTAAAGCGTTTCGCACTGGTTCCATTGTATGCCTGATTGTTCTGGCCAGTAGTGCCCGATGCTTACAGACCGGTGAGCATGGCATCCGCCGGGGCATCGGCCCGCAGTTGTGCGGTGAGCTGAAAGTAAATGAAACCCAGCACCATGAAGCCGAGGAAGATCAGGCCAATCAGCGCGTTGAACCAGGCCATGGCCACCAGGCACACCAGCGCCAGTGCCAGTGCGATGGCGGGTACCAGCGGGTAGCCCGGGGCGCGGAAGCTGCGTGGCAGGTCCGGTTCGGTCCGGCGCAGTTTGAACAGGCTGAGCATGCTCATGATGTACATCACGATGGCGCCGAATACCGCCATGGTGATCATTGCGGCGGTCAGGGTCATGCCGCCCAGGTTGATCAGGCCATCGCTGTAGATCGCGGCGATACCGATCAGGCCGCCGGCGATGATCGCCCGGTGTGGCGTCTGGAAACGTGACAGCCTGGCCAGGGATGCTGGCAGATAGCCGGCGCGGGCCAGGGCAAAGAACTGCCGCGAATAGCCGAGGATAATCCCGTGGAAGCTGGCCACGAGGCCAAACAGGCCGATCCACACCAGCATGTGCAGCCAGCCGGAACTGTCGCCCACCACGGCTTTCATCGCCTGGGGCAACGGGTCGTTGATATTGGCCAGGGTGCGCCAGTCACCCACTCCGCCAGCGAAGAACATCACCCCCATGGCCAGCAGTACCAGGGTCAGAATGCCGCTGATGTAGGCCTTGGGAATGGTGCGTTTGGGGTCCTTGGCTTCTTCGGCGGCCATGGCCGCACCCTCGATGGCCAGGAAGAACCAGATGGCGAAGGGGATGGCGGCGAACATCCCGGCAATCGCAGGGGCTCCGAAGGTGTCGGCTCCGGCCCAGCCGTTGAGGGCGAAATTGCTGAAGCTGAAGGCCGGTGCTACCACGCCCATGAATACCAGTAGCTCTGCCACCGCCAGTACGCACACCACCAGTTCGAAGGTAGCTGCCAGTTTTACCCCGAGGATGTTCAGGCCCATGAAGACGAGGTAGGCCCCCACGGCGGCATGCTTGGGGTCCAGCGCCGGAAACTGCACATTCAGGTAGGCGCCAATGGCCAGGGCAATCGCCGGTGGCGCAAAGACGAATTCGATCAAAGTGGCCAACCCGGCAATCAAGCCGCCTTTCTCACCAAAGGCGCGTCGGCTGTAGGCAAAGGGGCCTCCTGCATGGGGAATGGCCGTGGTCAGCTCGGTGAAACTGAATATAAAGCAGGTATACATGGTGGCGACCAGTAAAGAGGTCACGAGGAAACCAAGGGTTCCGGCCACGCCCCAGCCATAGCTCCAGCCGAAGTATTCCCCGGAAATCACCAGACCGACCGCGATACCCCATAAATGCAGCGTGCCCAGAGTGGGCTTGAGTTGTGTGTTCATCAGTTGCTCCCTGAACGGTTGGAAGTGCTCGGGACTGGCCTGTGCAGCGCCCATGCCAGTCTCGTGGCGACCGTCGTAAAGCCAGGAAAGCGGTCGTATCGAGGATGTTTTCCAGGTTTTTGTCGTCGATCGATATCAGTCTGGTGCATCCCGGTGCCTTCGATTGGGGCAGGGGGAGCATGGGGGCAGCCGCTGTCGTCTTCCAACTGCCCAGGTAAACGCCGCATAAAGCCATTCTTTACGCTTTCTTTATGGGCCTCCCACCCCGTCGATCTCGTTCCTTTACAGGCACCCTGCGGACAATGGCTGCATTCGCGGCAATCGCCGTACCTCGGAGACATTCCATGAACATTCTGGACGCGGTGTCATTGCTGCTGGCAGTGGGCCTGTTCGTTTATCTACTGGTTGCGCTGCTGCGCGCGGATCGGAACTAGGAGCTGCGGTTATGCACAGTTATGACTATTGGCTGCTCCTCGCCTTCTTTGCCCTGGTGCTGCTGCCCGCGCCCTGGCTGGGACGTTTCTACTACAAGGTCATGGAAGGCCAGCGCACCTGGCTGACCCCGGTCCTGGGGCCGGTGGAGCGTGCGTGCTACCGGATTTCCGGGGTCGACCCACAAGACGAGCAGAGTTGGCAGAAATACACCCTGGCCTTGTTGGCCTTCAACCTGGCGGGGTTTGTCCTGCTGTTTGCCATCCTGCTGTTCCAGGGGTATCTGCCACTCAACCCGCAGAATCTTCCGGGACAGGAATGGACCCAGGCGTTCAACACCGCCGTCAGTTTCATGACCAATACCAACTGGCAGTCCTACAGTGGTGAGGCCTCCCTGAGCTACCTCAGCCAGATGGTCGGCCTGACCGTGCAGAACTTTGTCAGCGCTGCTACCGGGCTGACGGTGCTGGTTGCCTTGTGCCGCGGCATTGGCCGGCGTTCGGTGCGCACCCTGGGCAACTTCTGGGTCGACATGACCCGCGCGACTCTCTATGGCTTGCTGCCGCTGAGTCTGCTGCTGGCGTTGTTCCTGGTCTGGCAGGGCGTGCCCCAGACCTTTGCCCACTACGTGGATGCCCTGACCCTGCAAGGTAACGACCAGGTGATTCCGCTGGGCCCGGCGGCGAGCCAGATCGCCATCAAACAGTTGGGCACCAATGGTGGTGGCTTCTTCGGTGTCAACTCGGCTCACCCGTTCGAGAACCCCAGTGCCTGGAGCAACCTGTTCGAGCTGGTGTCGATCATCTTGATTCCCGTGGCCCTGGTGTTCACTTTCGGCCACTACGTCAAGGATCTGCGCCAGAGCCGCGCGATCATTGCCTGCATGTTTGCCCTGTTCCTGATTGGCGGTGCCACCTCGCTGTGGGCGGAGTATCAACCCAATCCGGCGTTGCAGAATGCTGCGGTGGAGCAGGCGGCACCTCTGGAAGGCAAGGAAGCGCGCTTGGGCACCACTGCCACGGTGCTCTGGTCGGTGACCACTACGGCCGCGTCCAATGGCTCGGTGAACGGCATGCATGACAGCCTGAATCCTCTGAGCGGCATGGTGGCGCTGATCAACATGATGGTGGGGGAGGTGATCTTCGGCGGTGTCGGCGCGGGTCTCTACGGCATGCTGTTGAACGTACTGATCGCGGTATTTCTTGCCGGGTTGATGATCGGTCGCACCCCGGAATACCTGGGCAAGAAGCTTCAGGCCAAGGAAGTGCAATTGCTGGTAGTGACCCTGATGGTCATGCCCATTGGCGTCCTCGTCCTCGGTGCCCTGGCCGCCAGCCTGCCTGGTCCGGCCGGAGCCATCAGCAATCCAGGGCCTCACGGTTTCAGCCAGTTGCTGTATGCCTACACCTCAGCCAGCGCCAACAACGGCTCGGCCTTCGGTGGCTTCAGTGCCAACACCCCCTTCCATAACCTGATGCTGGGCCTGGGCATGCTGATTGGACGTTTCGGCTACATCCTGCCGGTGCTGGCCCTGGCTGGCAGCCTGGGGCTGAAGAAGCCCGCCCCCATCGGCCAGAACAGCTTTCCCACTCACGGCCCGTTGTTCGTGGCCTTGTTGACCGTGACCATTTTGCTGGTGGGCGGCCTGACTTTCCTGCCGACCCTGGCGTTGGGCCCAATCGCTGAACACTTGAGCATGGGCTTCTGAGGACCTGATGATGAATATGCATGTTCCTGCCTCGAACAAGGCTGTTGACTCGGCCGCCAAGGCCAAGCGCACCCAGGCCGAATCTTCGAGTACCGCGATCTCTGCTCTGTGGCGCCCGGCGCTGATTCAGGCCTTCGTCAAGCTCGACCCTCGCCAGTTGCAACGTTCGCCGGTGATGTTGGTGGTGGAGTTGACGGCAATCCTGACCACTGTGCTGTGTTTCGTGCCGGATACCTCGGTATCGACGTTCGTCGCGGCACAGATAGCCCTCTGGCTGTGGTTTACCGTGCTTTTCGCCAACTTTGCCGAAGCTCTGGCAGAGGGCCGTGGCAAGGCCCGGGCCGACAGCCTCAAGGCCGGCAGCGAAGGCTTGAGTGCTCGCCGTCGCACCAGCGAGGGCACCTATCAGGTGGTGCCGGCGATCAACCTGCGCAAAGGCGATGTGGTGCGGGTTGAAGCCGGGGAAATGATCCCGGGGGACGGCGAGGTGATCGAGGGCATTGCCGCGGTCAATGAGGCGGCGATCACCGGTGAGTCGGCGCCAGTGATCCGCGAGTCCGGTGGCGATCGCTCAGCGGTGACCGGCAACACCCGGCTGGTTTCCGACTGGCTGCTGGTGCGCATCACCAGCAATCCCGGCGAGTCGACCCTGGATCGCATGATCGCCCTGGTGGAAGGTGCCAAGCGGCAGAAGACGCCCAACGAAGTGGCCCTGGATATCCTGCTGATCGGCCTGACCCTGATCTTCCTGCTGGTGGTGGTGACCCTGCAGCCCTTCGCCCACTTTGCCAATGGCAGCCTGCCGCTGGTGTTCCTGGTGGCGTTATTGGTGACCCTGATTCCCACCACCATCGGCGGCCTGCTGTCGGCCATCGGCATTGCCGGGATGGATCGTCTGGTACGCCTCAATGTGATCGCCAAATCCGGGCGTGCGGTGGAGGCCGCGGGGGATGTGCATGTGTTGTTGCTGGACAAGACCGGCACCATCACCTTCGGCAACCGTCGTTGCAGCGCCATTCATCCGGCTCCCGGCGTGAACGCTCGTGAGCTGGCCGAAGCAGCATTGCTGGCTTCACTGGCGGATGACACTGCCGAAGGCAAATCCATCGTCGAGTACTTGCGGGAGCTTTATCCACAACCTGAACCGGCTCCTGAAGTCTTGACCGCCGTGCCATTCAGTGCGGAAACCCGCCTGTCCGGCGTCGATTACCAGGGCCGGATCTATCGCAAGGGGGCGGTGGATTCGGTGCTGAACTTTGTTGGCCTCAAACGCAGCGACCTGGCGCCGGCCCTGTCCCGGGAAATCGACAAGATCGCCCAGAGCGGTGGTACTCCACTGCTGGTGTGCGGCGAAGGCCGGATGCTTGGGGCCATTCACCTCAAGGATGTGGTCAAGCCGGGTATCCGCGAGCGTTTCGCCGAGTTGCGCAAGCTGGGGATTCGCACTGTCATGGTGACCGGCGACAACCCGCTGACCGCTGCCGCCATCGCCGCTGAAGCCGGGGTCGACGACGTACTGGCCGAAGCCACGCCGGAAAAGAAACTGGCGCGCATCCGTCACGAGCAGAACGACGGACGCCTGGTGGCGATGTGCGGCGACGGTGCCAACGACGCCCCGGCGCTGGCCCAGGCCGATGTCGGCATGGCGATGAACGACGGCACTCAGGCGGCTCGCGAGGCGGCCAACATGGTCGACCTGGACAGTGATCCGACCAAGCTGCTGGACGTGGTGCAGATCGGCAAGGAGCTGCTGGTGACCCGTGGCGCCCTGACCACCTTTTCCATCGCCAACGATGTCGCCAAGTACTTCGCCATTCTGCCGGCGCTGTTCGCAGCGATTTATCCACAGCTGGGCGTGCTCAACATCATGCACCTGACCAGCCCGCAGAGCGCGATTCTCTCGGCGATCGTATTCAACGCCCTGATCATCGTGGTGCTGATCCCTCTGGCGTTGCGCGGGGTCAGGGTCCAGGCCGCCAGTGCCGCCCACCTGCTGCGGCGCAACCTGCTGATCTACGGTGTGGGTGGGATCGTGGTGCCCTTTGTCGGGATCAAGCTGATCGACATGCTGCTGACCGCCTTGCACCTGGTGTAACTCGCCTGCGGCATTGAATGAATCGAGGATTGAGAAATGACTAGCGTATTGCGTCCGGCCTTGAGCCTGATTGTGTTGATGACTGTGATTACCGGCGTGGCCTATCCACTGGTGGTGACCGGTGTGGCCCAGGTGGCGTTCCCGGATCAGGCCAATGGCAGCCTGGTGCGTGATGCCCAGGGCAAGGTGCGTGGTTCGACCCTGATTGCCCAGGATTTTGTCGGTGATGCCTGGTTTCATCCACGCCCATCGGCAGGAGCCTTTGCCACGGTGTCCAGTGGTGCCAGCAACTTGGCGCCGAGCAACCCGGCCCTGGCCACGCGGGTGATCGACGATGCCCAAAAGCTCCAGGTGCCAGGTCAAGGGCCAGTGCCGCTGGCCTTGCTGACCACCTCCGGCAGCGGCCTCGATCCGCACTTGCCACCCGAGGCGATTGACTATCAACTAGCGCGGGTCGCGGCGGCGCGCAATCTGCCGGCGGCTAAGCTACAGGCGCTGGTGCAGGCACATATCGAGCGGCCGCTGGTGGGGCCGCCGGTGGTCAATGTACTGGCCCTGAACCAGGCCCTGGAGAATCTGTAAGCGCTGCCGTTCGTGCGGGTGACAGCGTCTAGCGTGCGGATTGAACCGATTGTTTTGTTGCAGAGAGATAACCCATGAGTGATTCCGGCCGCGCCGACGCGCTGCTTGCTGATCTGCCCCGGGATGGCCGCGGTCGGCTCAAGGTCTTTCTTGGCGCCGCTCCTGGAGTCGGCAAGACCTACGCCATGCTTCAGGCCGCCCACACGCAAATGCGCCAAGGGGTCAAGGTGCTCGCCGGGGTAGTGGAAACCCATGGTCGTGCCGAGACCGAAGCGCTGCTGAGCGGCTTGCCGCAGCAGCCCCTGGTGCGCTCGGAGTACCGTGGGGTGGTGCTCGAAGAGATGGACCTGGATGGTCTGTTGAAGGCCCGGCCCAAGCTGGTGCTGGTGGACGAACTGGCCCACAGCAATGCGCCGGGCAGCCGGCATGCCAAGCGTTGGCAGGATATCCAGGAGCTGCTGGCGGCGGGTATCGACGTGTTCACCACGGTCAACGTCCAGCACCTGGAGAGCCTTAACGATCAGGTGCGCGGCATTACTGGGGTCCAGGTCCGCGAGACGCTGCCCGACTGGGTGCTGCAGGAAGCCTATGAATTGCTGCTGGTGGACCTGCCGCCGCGGGAGCTCCTGGAGCGCCTGCGGGACGGCAAGGTCTATGTACCGGAGCAGGCGCGGGCGGCCATCGATGCCTTTTTCACCCAGACCAACCTCACCGCGCTGCGGGAGTTGGCGATGCAGACTGCTGCGGCCCAGGTGGATAACGACCTGGCCCTGGGCTATCGCCAGTTGGGGCAGGCGGCTCCGGCGGTGCGTGGGCGTTTGCTGGTGGGCATTGATGGCGATGCCCAGGCCGAGCGTCTGGTGCGCCATGCCAGTCGTGTGGCCCAGCGTCGGCATTTGCCCTGGAGCCTGGTGCATGTGGACAACGGCCGGCTGCGGGACGAGCAGTCGCGCCTGCGCTTGCAGGCGGCGCAGCAATTGGCTGAGCGCCTGGGCGGGGAGGTGGTTCTGCTGCGGGCTGGCGAGGTGGCCAAGACCCTGATCCAGCACGCCAGCGAACGCCGCGCCAGTCTGTTGCTGGTGGGGCAATCCAGCCGCCGCTGGCGTCGGCGCTGGTTTGGTGGTGGCCTGGCGGCGCGCCTCTTGCGTAATGCCGATGGCCTGGAAATCAATGTCCTGGACAGCGAGCCACAACCCCATCAGCCGGGTTTGCGAGCCAAGCATTCGCTGTTGTGGTTCGACTATGCCCTGGCGCTGTTGGCGACCGTGTTGGCCAGTGCCCTGGCCTGGGGGGTGGCCAGTGTGCTGCCGTTGCCGAACATTTCCCTGGTGTTTCTTGCCGCAGTGTTGCTGGTGGCCGTGCGCAGCAGCCTGGGGCCGGCCCTGGCTTGCGCGGCGCTGTCGTTCTTGAGCTATGACTTCCTGTTTATCCCGCCGAGTTTCTCTTTTGCCATCCAGCGTGAAGAGGATGTGCTGACTCTGCTGTTTTTCCTGCTCATGGCTGCGCTCACCGGCAACCTGGCGGCGCGCCAGCGGCGGCAGTTGCAGGCCCTGCGCGAGACCCAGGAGGAAACCGGTGAACTGTTGGACCTGTCACGCAAGCTCACCGCTGCCACTGACCGGCAAGCGGTGATCAGTGCCGCAGCCCAGCACCTGCATGGGCGTGATGAGTTGCGTATCTGCCTGCTCAATCGCGACGGGCAGGGGGGCTGGAAAGTCGAAACCGGTGGCTCGCCGCAGTTCTCCGAGGCTGAGCGTGCGGCGGCCGATTGGGCCTGGCAGCACGATCAGCCTGCGGGGCTGGGGACCGGGACCTTGCCCTTCGGGCGTTGGTGGTGGTGGCCATTATCGGTGGATGACGGCCCCTTGGGGTTGTTGGGTGTCTGTCCCAGGGAAGGCGAAGAGTTCAGTGGCCAGCGTCGCCGCCTGCTCACCGCCCTCAGCCAGCCCCTGGCCCAGGCGCTGGCTCGGGCGCGTTTGGCGGAGGATTTGGAGGCGGCGCGACTGCACGGTGAAACCGAACAGTTACGCAGTGCCTTGCTGGCCTCTGTGTCCCACGATCTGCGCACACCGCTGACTTCGATGCGCGGCAGCATCGACAGCCTGTTGGCGCTGGGAGAGGCGATTCCCCTGGAAGACCGGCGTGAACTCCTGGAAGGCACGCGGGATGAGGCCGAGCGCCTGGATCGCTACATCCAGAACCTCTTGGACATGACCCGGCTCGGCCATGGTGCGTTGAAACTGGCTCGCGACTGGGTCGCGCCTGGGGACATAGTCGGCAGCGCCCTGAACCGCCTGCGTGCGGTGCTGGCGCCGCTGCAGGTGAGCACCGAATTGCCACCGGACCTGCCGTTGCTCCATGTGCATGCCGCCCTGATCGAGCAGGCACTGGTCAATGTCCTGGAGAACGCCGCACGCTTTTCGCCAAACCAGGGTCGCCTGCAACTCAAGGTCAGTGCCGATGAGCATGAATTGAGCTTTGCCGTCAGCGATGAGGGCCCGGGGATTCCCGAAGAGGAGCGGGCGAAGATCTTCGACATGTTCTATACCGCTGCCCGTGGCGATCGGGGAGGGCAGGGAACGGGGCTGGGCCTGGCGATTTGCCAGGGCATGGTTGGTGCCCACGGCGGGCATATCAGTGTCGCCGATGGCATTGACGGCCATGGCACCTGCATCACCTTGCACTTGCCATTGCAAACCCAGCCGGAGCTTGAGCAGGATCTGTGAATACCTGTAGAACGCAGTCATACCTCGTAACGCAAGCGCTACCGGGATTACCGGAGCAGCCTTGCGCTACTCTTTTGCCTCTTATTTGTCTTGAATTGAACCCATGAGCCAGACCGCGACCATCCTGGTCATCGACGACGAGCCGCAGATCCGCAAGTTCCTGCGCATCAGCTTGGCGTCCCAAGGATACAAAGTGATTGAAGCCGGTACCGGTACCGAGGGCCTGGCCCAGGCGGCACTGAACAAGCCGGATCTGCTGGTGCTCGACCTGGGGCTTCCGGACATGGATGGCCAGCAGGTACTGCGCGAGTTTCGTGAGTGGTCGACGGTGCCCGTGCTGGTGCTTTCGGTGCGTGCCAGCGAGGTGCAGAAGGTCGAAGCCCTGGACGGTGGCGCCAACGATTACGTGACCAAGCCTTTCGGCATCCAGGAGTTCCTGGCACGCATCCGCGCCCTGTTGCGCCAGGCGCCGGTGGGGGAGGTGCAGGAAGCGGCGTTGCAAGTTGGGCCGCTGACGGTGGACCTGGCCTACCGTCGGGTACTGCTCGATGGCCAGGAAGTGGCCCTGACGCGCAAGGAGTACGCTGTGCTGGCGCAACTGGCACGACACCCCGGTCGGGTGATCACCCAACAGCAGCTGCTCAAGGACATCTGGGGGCCGACCCACACCGAGGACAGTCATTACCTGCGGATCGTGGTCGGGCATTTACGCCAGAAACTGGCGGATGATCCGACCCAACCACGGTTCATCGTCACCGAAGCGGGGGTTGGCTACCGTCTCTTGGGGAGCGAGCCCTGAGCCTTAGAGGGCTGGAATGTCGGGGCTTGCTATTGTTCCTGTTCGTAGCGGTCCAGGGTATCGCTGGCGATTTCACGACCCAGGGCGATCAGTTCCGGGGCCTTGTAGAACTCGAAGAACCGGCACACACGCTTGGGCACGTTGATCAATATGTCCGGTGGATAGCCGGCGATCTTGTATTGGGCCAGGGACGTCTGCATGACCTCGAAGCTCTGGTTCACCAGGTCCAGTAGCGAGGCCGGACCGACGTTGTCGATGATGAACGAACCGCTGGCGGACTTGGGCGCGCCGTCGGTTTCAGGCGCAGCAGCCGGTTGCTGGGATTCCGGTTCGGCACCTTCGACCCAGGGATTGATCTCGGCGGCTTGGCTCTTGAAGGCCTCCTGTTCCAGCAGCAATAGTTGTTCGGCCTGTTTACGCCGGAACGGCAGGTGCGAGCCCAGGGAGTTGATCAGGCTGTCAAAGCGGCTTTTGAACGCCGGGGGGCGCTGGATCACCGGTAACTGATAATGGCGCTGGTTGGTGGAGTTGAGGTTGACCGCGATGATCAGGTCGCAGTGGCTGGAGACCACTGGCACGATCGGCAGCGGGTTGAGCAGACCGCCGTCCACCAGCATGCGGTTACCCTGCATCACCGGGGTGAACAGGCTTGGGATGGCTGCGGACGCGCGCATGGCTTGATGCAGGCAGCCTTCCTGGAACCAGATTTCCTGTTGGTTGGTCAGGTCAGTGGCTACCGCGGTGTAGGGAATGCGCAGCTCTTCGATATTCACTTCACCGACGATCTTGCGGATCTGGCCGAAGACTTTCTCCCCGCGAATCGCCCCCAGGCGGAAACTCACGTCCACCAGGCGCAGTACATCAAGGTAATCCAGGCTTTCGATCCACTCCCGATACTCGGCGAGCTTGCCTGCGGCATAGATGCCGCCCACCACGGCGCCCATGGAGCAACCGGCGATGCAGGCGATGTCATACCCGCGTCTTTCGATCTCCTCGATGACCCCGATATGGGCGTACCCGCGAGCGCCTCCCGAGCCGAGGACCAATGCGACACGTTTGTTCATGATTCGTCCCTTCGCCAAACAGGTTGCAACAATGCACCCATAGCGGCCTGGGGTTCAATTGCTGATGTAAGGCCGGACCTGTCCGGTGTTTTTTCCTTGGGGGGCTCGGGCCGCGCGGCTATGCTCCTGCGGCTATATTTTCCAAGGGTTGCGTCAGGCACTTTTTTACGCGGCCATCGTCTTACCCTGTACGACTGTTTTCTTTTCTTGAGGTGTCATTGATGAAAGCCTGGATCTGCTTGCCCCTGATGGCATTGGTACTGACCGGTTGCGCAGGCAAGACCGCCTACCGCGACAGCTGTGGCACTCAGCTGGACGCCGCCTGGCGCGAGCTGGACCTGGCCAAGGCTGAAGGTTTCGCCGGCACTGTGAGTTATTCAAAGGCCTTGTCGTTGCTGACGGGGGCCAAGACTCAGCAGCAATTCGAAGCCTTTGAAGGGTGCACCAAGAAAGCCGAGAAGGCGCGCTTCTATATTCGTGAGTCCCGCGCCGGGCGCTGAGCCGCGCCAGCCGCTACGCTGAAGCGGTGAATCTCCACCCTGGACCCCAATGATATGGCGCAACGCCGTTCTTGGGCCTGGGGTGTCATTCTTGAGTCGGATAAGCCCACATCGGGCTTGTGAGCCGTATTGGGGAAAGCCTGATGTCTGCCTTGGTTGATCGATTGGTGGTTCAGATCCTGAGCCTGGAAGTGAGCTTGCTGGCTTGTCAGGCGCGGCTGGCTGCCGCCACTGATGCCGAGGCACTGCATGACTTGCGTATCACTGTGCGCCGCTTGCGCAGCTTGTTGCGTCCATTGCGCGGTTTGCCTGGTGTCGAGCAGTTGGAGGCTGCAGCCAGTGACGTGGGACAGCTGACGACGCCGATTCGTGACCGCGAAGTGTTGGCCGCTTATCTGTATCAGCATGGCCTGCATGCTGCCGCCGAGCGTCGTACCGCTCAGTTGCAAGGGGAGTATTCGGCGATCGCCGCCGGGCCGCCGTTGGCGCAGTTGTTTCTGGTACTGGATGCGTTTCCGCGGTTTCTACGGGCCTCCGAACGTCAGGGTCTGCTGCGTGGTTTACGAGGAAAGATTGAAAAACGCTTGTCCAAGCAGTGGAAAGCCCTGGGTGAGGCGTTGCGTGATCCCGCCCACGACCGGCATCGCCTGCGACTGTTGATCAAGCGTGTGCGCTACGCCGCCGATGCATACCCCGAACTGGATCGTTTGCCACCCCAAGCCATGAAACGCCTCAAGGCAGCCCAGGGGGCATTGGGGGATTGGCATGATTGCTGGCAATGGCTGGCTCAGGCCGAACAGCAGATGGACTTGCTGCCCTGTGTCGCCACCTGGCGTAAAACCATGCACAAGTCCCAGGCCCGCGCCGACCAGGTACTGGACAAGCTTCATGGCGATTGCTTCAGGAACTGACTACCGTTGTGCGGCTTATCTGTCCGCTGCTTTGGCCAGAATAGTGGCTGTGCGGCTCTGCGACGCTGGTTAAGATCCTTGAGTCTATTTTTTGCCCCTCGAGGTTTTCATGCGTTTTTACGATTTGCTTGAGGCCGTACGCGGCCAGCCCCAGGCGTTGACCATTCCGCCCGAGTGGGCTCAGGGGCGTGCCAGTTTTGGTGGCCTGGTGGTTGCCTTGCAGTACGAAGCGATGCGGGCCAAGGTCCCGCTGGACCGGCCGGTACGTTCCTTGGCGGTCACCTTTGTCGGCCCAGTGTCACCGGATGTACCGGTCAGTTTTGAAGTGGATGTGCTGCGCGAAGGCAAGGCTGTCAGCCAGGTGCTGGGACGCGTCATGCAGGACGGCCAAGTGGTGACCCTGGTGCAGGGCAGCTTTGGCGCTTCCCGCGAGTCTGTGGTCAGTGTCGGCGCACTTCCGGCGCCTGAGATGAAGCATTGGGAGGAGTGCCAGGAACTGCCCTACATCAAGGGCGTGACGCCGGAATTCATGCGTCATTTGGCAATGCGCTGGAGCATCGGCGGCATGCCCTTCACTGGCAACCGTTCCCGGGACATGGGGGGCTGGGTGCGCCTGCGGGGGGATGTCAAAGAGGAGCCGGTGACCGAGGCGCATATCCTGGCGCTGGTGGATGCCTGGCCGCCGGCCCTGTTGCCGCATTTGAACAAGCCAGCGGCGGGCAGCACCCTGACCTGGACCATCGAATTCGTCCAGCCGTTGTTGTCAATCAGCACCCTGGACTGGTGCAAGTACCGGGTGGAAATCGAGCATGCCCGTGATGGCTACGGGCACGCTGCCGCCGCGTTGTGGAGTCCTGAGGGGCAACTGATTGCCCTGAGTCGGCAGACGGTAACCATCTTCGCCTGATCCGTCAGTGACGGTGGCGTTGCCGCCAGGCGCGCCACCAGGCACCGCTGAGGACAAAGCGTGGAAAGGTCACGAACTGCTCCATCAGCAGGCGTTGCACTGCATCTTTGCGATCGCTGAATGGTTCGCCGGCTTGTGCCTCCAGGCTATGGCCGTGACGCTGCAAACCGAGGGCAGCCAGCACTCCGAGCACGCCAATGGCCAGGCTCAGGAAACTCAGGGAGAACACTCCCGAAGCAATCAGCAGAAAACCGACAATGAACAGCGGGACGGCGATCAGGTGCAAAACCAGGTTGGTCGGATGCTGGTGGCTGTGCGGGTAGACGCGCCATTGCCAGGCGGGGAGGTTGGGGTGACGTTTGCCCATGATGATCATCCTTAGTGCTTGAAAACTCATGGACTAAGAATAGGGCGCAGTCGGTTTGGCGGCGAATCAAGGCTGGCTATCGGTTCGATAGCCAGTGGGGTGAGGGCAGGTGGCTGCTGCGGGGTAGCGGCTCATGCTGGCGGATCAGAGCTTCAACTGGCCGATGGCCTTGCTCAATTCGCCGGCCAGGGTCGCCAGTTCACTGCTGGTCGTGGCGGAAGCAACGGTCTGTTGCACGGTGTTTTCGGTAACATCGCGAATGCTGACCACCGCTCTATTCATTTCTTCGGCCACCTGGCTCTGCTGTTCCGCGGCGACGGCGATCTGAGTGTTGCTTTCGCGCATCTGTGCCACCGCGCCGGTGATTTCCGCCAGTGCCGTCCCGGCTTCCTGTGCCTGTTGCACGCAGTCGTCGGCTTTGAACGAGCTTTCCTGCATGAAGTCCACTGCATCGCGGGTACCGGCTTGCAGGGCGGACACCATGCCGGTGATTTCGTCGGTCGAGGCCTGTACGCGTTTAGCCAGGTTGCGTACTTCATCTGCCACCACGGCAAAGCCGCGACCCATTTCGCCGGCCCGTGCGGCCTCAATGGCGGCGTTGAGCGCCAGCAGATTGGTTTGCTCGGCGATGCTGTGGATGACGTTGACCACGCCGTTGATTTTCTGGCTGTCCTCGGCGAGTTTCTGAATCATCTCGGCAGTTTGTTGCACGCCACTGGACAGTCCAGCGATGGATTTCTGCACTCGGCCGACCACTTCATGGCCAGTGCCGGCCAGGGTGTCGGCAGTTTGCGACAGGTCACGAGTGGCACCTGCATGCTGGGCAATGTGGTAGACGGTGGCGGACATTTCGTTGATGGCGGTGGCGGCCTGATCGGTTTCGCTCTGCTGGCCGAGCATGCCGTGGCGTACATCATTCATGCTTGAGGCTAGGCGCGCGGCGCCCTGATCCAATTGGCGAGCGGTATTGGCCACGGTATTCACCACCCGTTGGTAGCCGGCCTGCATGGCGTTGAACGCGCTGGCCATCTGGCCCACCTCGTCCTTACAGGAGAGCGGTACGCGGGCAGACAGATCACCGGTCTTCTCAACATGCAGCATGACGTCCTTGAGGGTATTGAGTTGGCTAAGGAGAAAGCGAATCAGCAACTGCGAGGCGCAGAGCATGGCGAACATCAGGATGAATACGGCCGCTGCATAGTTGGTGAAGCGGTCACTGAAGACCTGGGCCAGGCTTGGAGCGCGGGCCAGGACTGCAACCTGCTGGCCGTCGGCGCGATGGACGACTTCGGCGCCCAGCAACGGGTTGGTACCGAACAGCGGCATGTGGTTGATCTCGATCCAGCCGTTCGCGCCGTTCAGCTCGGGCAACGCCTGGTCGTTGAAACTGGGCGTCTGTCCCTGGGAGAAAGTCAGTAGGTGTTCATCGGTGGGCAGGGGCTGTCCTGCAGGCCAGGCATTGAGCAGCAGGGCCTGGCTATGGGCGGCGGCCTGGGCGGTCTGGCTACGTGCCTGCTGCTCCAGTTGCACGGCGTACAGCACCAATAGCAAGGTGGTGACAAAGGCGACCGCATTGACCGCCCAGAATTTGTATTTCAACGAGATATTGCTAAGCCAGGCACCCATAGAAGGTTTTCTCTGATTGAGCGGAACAGTATTGGCAAGGTGCCATTATTGTGCCGTCATGATCTCGGAAAAATCTTGATATGAGTCAAGCAATCTCTGGCAAGCGGAAGAAAGCTCTGGAGCAGGCGGTGCTGTGGTTGGCCAGGTCTTTCGGGGTCTCTTCCCGGTGCTGTGCCACTTCCCTCAAGACCTCGGTCAGATAGGCCGGTTCGTTACGGCCGCTCTTCGGTTTTGGTCGCAGACTGCGCGGCAGCAGATAGGGAGCATCGCTTTCCAGCATCAGACGCCCGCGGGGAATGTTGCGTACCAGTGGGTGCAGGTGGGTGCCCCGGCGTTCGTCGCAGATCCAGCCGGTGATGCCGATGTGCAGGTCAAGATCAAGGTAACTGAACAGCGCCCGTTGTTCACCGGTGAAACAATGCACCACGGCTGCTGGCAAACGGTCACGAAAGTCCCGCAGGATATCCAGCAGACGCTGATTGGCGTCGCGCTCGTGGAGGAACACCGGCAGTTGCAGCTCGGCCGCCAGGGACAAGTGTTCTTCCAGGACTTTTTCCTGTTGTGGGCGGGGGGAGAAGTCGCGATTGAAGTCCAGTCCGCATTCGCCCACTGCACGTACCCGTGGCTCGCTGAGCAATGCGCGCAAACGCCGCGAGCTGTCGGCATTCCAGTCGCTGGCAGCGTGAGGGTGCAGGCCCGCGGTGGCGAACAGTCGCTGCCCGTTGCTGTCCAGTTGCTGGCACAGTTCCAGGGCCTGTTCGCTACCTTCGACGCTGGTTCCGGTCAGGACCAATTGGCAGATCCCAGCCTCATAAGCACGATCGAGAACGGCTTGGTGTTTTTCGGCAAAACAGGGATTGGTCAGGTTGACGCCGATATCGATGAGTTGCATGGTGCTATCTCCGCCTGCGGCCGGAAAGCATATCAGAGCTGTAGATTTATAAGAAAAACCAAGAACTACAACGAGTTAACGCTGTCTTTTGTTGCCGGAAGAACGTAGTGCTCAGGCTTTTTACTGTCATTGCGTTTGTCTTTCGCACCTTGCCAGTGCTCATGGCGCTCTGTTTCTGTCGATCAATTCTTCAAAAAACGACGAAGGGTTGAACAGTATTCTTTGCGGAGAACGGATGACCCGACCCTCGATATTGCTCGCGCTGTGCCTGACGTTGCTACTGCCATTGCCGGCCATGGCGCGCTTGGCGGGGCCGTCGGAAACCCAGGCTGCGGGAAAGGTCCGCGACCTGGCGGAGATCCGCAGCAGTCGGGTTCTGCGGGTACTGGTCAACCAGAGCCGCAATAGTTCCGGTGAAGTCCAGGGCCAGGCCATTGGCGTCGAGTACCATCGTCTGCGCTCGTTCGAGCAGTATCTCAACGGCCATGCCCGTGACGGTCAGGAAATCAGCCTCAAGATCATTCCCAAAGCCAAGGATCAACTGCTTGGGGCCTTGCAGCGAGGAGAAGGGGATCTGGTGGCTCCCGGTGAGTTGTTGGAGGCTCAGCCAGGGCATGCGGTCAGTTCCAGCGATCCGATCGTCAGCAATGTTCCCTTACTGCTGGTGGGGATCAAGGGCGAGCGTCGTTATACGCGTATCGAACAGCTGTCCGGCAAGACTCTGACCCTGACCACCGGTAGCGTCGCAGGGGATGCGGTGAGTCAGATCAATCAGAAACTTGCGTTGCACAAGCTGGCGCCGATCAAGGTCGAGTGGGTGGACCCCAGTCTGGCGGTGGAAGATGTGCTGGAAATGGTCCAGGGCGGGATCTTCCACCTGACCATTGTCGAGCAGCCGATTGCCGAGCGTTGGAGCAAGATCCTGCCCAAGTTGCGTTTTGACAGGCAATTGAAGATCAGTGAGCCGGGAGAGGAGCACTGGTTTGTCCGGCGCGATGCCTCGATGTTGCGGGCAAGTATCGATCGTTTCCTCAAGACCTATAAGACTCCAGCGGACCAGGATGTAGCCTTCTTGCGCATCTATCGTCGCCAATACCAGGTGCATTACCCCCTGGCTCGGGCCGATCGACAGCGCCTGGAAAAACTGCGGCCGGTGTTGCAGAAGCATGCGGGGGAGCAGGGTATGGACTGGCTGAATCTGGCGGCCCTGGCTTTCAAGGAGTCGGCCTTGCAGCCCAGCGCCAGGAGCGGCAGTGGCCCAACCGGGCTGATGCAGATCACGCCTTCGGCGGCGCAAAGGGTCGGGGTCAACAATATCCAGTCTCTGGACAACAATGTTCAGGCCGGTGCCAAGTACCTGGCGATGATCCGCCGTAAGTTCTTCTCCAGCCCCAAGCTTAACGAACGCGAGCGCATGGCGTTCGTCCTGGCGGCCTACAACATGGGCCCGGAACGGGTACAAGGAATGCGCAGCGAGGCCCGGCGCCGTGGACTGAATCCCAATCAATGGTTTTTCCAGGTTGAGCGTATTGCCATGGAGCAGGTGGGCATGGGCGCGGTCAGCTATGTTAATAGCGTCAATAAATACTATCTGGCCTTTGACCGTGAGCGAGGCTCTCTGGAGCCTCAGGAGCGAAAAGTTGCGTCTCGCAAATAATCGAAAAAACTGATTTTTATCTTGGGTTTTTTGCGCTTTTAGCATGATAAAAATTGATTAATATGGCGACCAACTTCCCCACCATACACAGGACTACAGAGCATGAGCACATTGATCAAAAACCTACTGAGTACTCGCGCCGGTTACGGCTTGAGCGTCTTGCGGATCTTCGTCGGTATCATCTTTGCGGCCCACGGTTCGCAGAAACTCTTTGGCTGGTTCGGGGGAGGCGGTCTGGCGGGAACGGCTCAGTGGATGGAAAGCATTGGTCTGGCTCCTGGGTATCTGATGGCGTTGTTGGCAGGTGGTACCGAGTTCTTCGCTGGTTTGGCGCTGGTCATTGGCTTGCTGGCGCGTCCGGCAGCTCTGGGCTTGTCCTTTACCTTGTTGGTGGCGATCTTCTCGGTGCATATCGGCAATGGTTTGTTCATGGCCAATAACGGCTATGAGTTCGCCCTGGCTCTGCTGGGCGGTACTGTCGCGGTCCTGTTCGAAGGTGCTGGCAAGTTGTCTGTGGATGCAGCAATAACCAAGTGATTTGACGAGCTCGATTCATCCGTCAAGTTGGTCTTCGGCGGCTCTGGATCAACTGCCAGGAAAATTTCCAAGGCCTGCCAATGCAGGCCTTTTTCGTTGTTGGGAAATCTTGACACTGACCTGCTGGCTTCTCTAGGATGCTGCTCATGCGCCGATTTAAACAGCTACTTGCGGGGCGCCAAGTGAGTCGAAAGATCACTGTTAGAAGCGATATTCTGGCTTCGAAATACCGCTAAAGCGCTGGTTCGGTGTTGCCTCTCACCTGCCCGGCAGAAACTTGAGGCAGAGACACAATACGATGAATGCACCACGCCCCCTTGTACGTCTTGCGCCGATCACGGCGAGTCTTTCCCAGCGCAACCCGAAAATCCTTCTTGGCGGCAAACATCAACCCACCTTGTTGCGTTACCTCGACGGCTGGCCACGGCGTTCCCCGGGCCCGGCGGCCTTTTTGATTCAGTTTGTTGAAGAGGGCGAGTCTCTGGCACGTTTTGCCAGCGATAGCTTTGATCTGGCGGTCATTCCGGCCCCCAGTGCAGCGGATGCTGCTGAAGTCATCAAGCAACTGACCCGCGTCGCTCGCCAAGGCCTGATCATTCGCCGCTAGTTACATAGAGGTTTCGGCGGCGCTGTACAGTTTGTTGCTGAACTGCGCCGTATTCAGATTGTGACCCCACCTAACAAGCACTGATTGGGATAGTCCCGGTTGCAGTTACTGCTGGTCATGAGTGAAGCGACAACGGGTTAATGTTCAAACTACGGCGTTACGTTTTGCCAGATCGGCCAGCGCCACGAGGTTGGAAATGTTGAAGCGCTTGAGCAAGCGAACCTTGTAGGTACTGACGGTCTTGTGGCTGATCAACAGAGCGTCGGCAATCTGCTGGTTGTTGAGGCCGCTTGCCAGGAGCTTCAGCACCGTGATCTCGCGATCGGTCAGGCGCGAGATCAACACGCTCTCCTGACTGGCGGCATTGGTGTTTTGCTGCAGGATATTGATGGTGTCTTCCGGGAAGTAGCTGTACCCGGACAGAATGGCTTTAACCGCATTGGCCAGCTCGTGAAGGTTTTCAGTCTTGCACAGAAATCCCGCGGCTCCCGCTTGCAGGCATCGCAGGGCGAAGTTCTTCGAGTCACTGGAAGTCAGAACTAGGGTTTTTACAAGCAGGTCCGCGGACTTGATATGGGCGATGACCGAAAAGCCGTCCAGGTTGGGAATACCCAGGTCGAGGATCAACAGGTCCGGCATGTGCTTTCGCACCAGTTGCACCGCGTCCGCACCGTTGTCGGCTTCGGCAACGATGGTGTGATGGTGGGGTTCCAGCACCGACCTGATGGCCAGTCGAATCAGAGGATGGTCATCGACGATAATGATGTTGCCCATTTAGTGCGTTCCCTTTGTTTTTAGAGGTGTTGGTCAGTATTGGCGGGTGCTTTGGATAAGTAGGTTTCAAGTTGTGCCTCAGGCTGGGTGCAAACACTGTTACTTAAGGTGTGTCTTGTGCCGTAAGCCTCAGCTGTTTGGCTCTATGATTGGCTGACCTCTCTGAAATCTAAATCGGACAAATCTGATAGTGCTGACTGGCTGGGAGAAGGGGGCGTAACAACCCTCCCATGACGGGCCGAGTGCATTAGCTCATTCAAATAACAGAACAGCATGTACAAGGCTGGAAGGTGACAAGCCAATTGAGTACTAAGCTCATCACACAGGATGGTTACGACGCTCTGAAGCAGGAGTTGGATTATCTGTGGCGGGAGAAGCGCCCGGATATTACCCAGAAGGTCACTTGGGCCGCGTCATTGGGTGACCGCAGTGAGAACGCGGACTATCAGTACAACAAAAAACTCTTGCGGGAAATTGATCGCCGGGTGCGTTACATACGCAAGCGTCTGGAAGACATGAAGGTGGTTTCCTACGCGCCAGAGCAGGAAGGGCGAGTGTTCTTTGGCGCCTGGGTAGAAGTGGAAAACGAGGCTGCCGAGATCAAGCGCTTTCGTATCGTTGGATACGACGAGATCTATCTGCGCAAGGACTACATTTCCATCGACTCGCCCATGGCCAGGGCGCTGCTGAAGAAGGAAGTGGGCGACGAGGCCATTGTTCATACGCCGGCTGGCGAAACCTGCTGGTGGATCAATCAGATCGACTATGAGAAGTAGGCTCGCCAGCCTGTGCTGGCGAGCTGTTGCTCTTCACCCTTCGCGCAGGACGCTCAACGGGCTGGCGTTCAATGCCCGGCGGGTGCCGAAAACCCCGGCCCCGCCCACCAACAGGGCGCCTATCAGCGGCAGCAGCAATAGCCAGGGATGTGGGTGCCAGGGCAGGTCGAAGGCGAATCGGTAAAGCACCAGGCTGACCAGTTCGCTACCCAGGGCTGCCAGCAGGCCGCTGACGGCGCCGAGAAGACCGAACTCGATCCGCCGAGCCTTGACCAGCAACCGCCTCTCGGCACCGAGCGCGCGTAATAGGGCGCCTTGGCGAATGCGCTCGTCCAACGTGGCCTGCAGGCCGGAAAACAGCACTGCCATTCCCGCCGCCAGGACAAACAGCAATACATACTCCACTGCCAGAGTGACCTGGGCCAGGATGCTGCGCAGTTGCTCCAGCAAGGCCTCCACTTGAAGAATAGTCACCGCTGGAAAGGCCCTGGATAGCTCGATGACCTGCTGGTCGTGTCCCGGGCTCAGATAAAAGCTGGTCAGGTAGGTGGCAGGCAGGTCTTTCAGGGTGCCTGGCTGGAAGATCATGAAGAAGTTCGGTTGGAAGTTGTCCCAGTTGATGCTGCGCAGGCTGGTAACCCGGGCTTCCCGATTAACGCCCGCGACCGTGAAGCTCAGTTGGTCGCCCAGCTTCAGTTTCAAGCTTTGTGCAACCTTGGCCTCCACCGATACGCCGGGCACAGCGTCGGCGGGCTGCGCTGACCACCAGTTGCCTTCGGTGATGCGGTTGCCGGCCGGCAGGTCGGCGGCCCAGGTCAGGCTCAGGTCGCGCTGTACCGCGCGGTCGCCACTGGAGTCCTTGCTGACTATCTCCCTTACGGGCTCGCCGTTGATGCTCACCAGGCGTCCGGGAACCACTGGATACAGCGGCGCCGAAGGGGCTGAAAGTTGTACCAGGCGTTCGCTAAAAGCCTGTTTTTCGGCGGGTAGGATATTCAGTGCAAAGTAATTGGGGGCATTTTTCGGCAACTGGTTCTGCCAGGTATCGAGCAGTTCGCCCCGCAGCAGGGCGATCAGAGCCATGGACAGCAGAATCAGACCAAAGGCCAGGGACTGTCCGGCTGCCGCCAGGGGATGCCGCAGCAACTGGCCCAGCCCCAGGCGCCAGGGCAGGGAGGAGCGGGCCAGCAGACGACGCAGGCTTTGCAGCACCAGAAGCAGTAACCCACCCAGTACCAGTGCAGCTATCAGCCCACCGCCGAGCAGTGCAAAGGTCAGGATCAGATCCAGACTCAGGCGCCACATGATCAGGCCCAGGGCAAACAGGGCAGCGCCGTAGATCATCCAGGTACTGGAAGGAATTGGCAGCAGGTCACGACGTAACACGCGAAGTGGCGGGACCCGCCCCAAGGCAGCCAGGGGCGGTAGGGCAAACCCTGCCAGGGCCACCAACCCGGTGCCAATGCCGGCAATGGCCGGGAGCAGGCCACCTGGAGGCACATCGCTGGGCAGCAGGTCATGCAGCAGATAGAACAGGCCACGTTGGGCCAACCACCCCAGCAGTGCGCCGCTGACGCTGGCCAGGAGCCCCAGAAGTCCCAATTGCACGCTGAACAGCAACATGGTTTCCCGTCGCGACAGACCGAGGCAGCGTAGCAAGGCGCTGGCATCGAAGCGCCGGGCTGCGAAACGATTGGCCGATAAGGCGACGGCGACCCCGGATAGCAACACGGCTACCAGACTGGCCATGTTCAGGTAACGCTCGGCCTTGCCCAGGGCGCCGCCAATCTGCTGGTTGCCATCGCGGGCATCCTGCAGTCGCTGGTTGGGCGCCAGGCCCGGCTTGATCAGTTGGCGATAGCTCTCTAGGGCCAGTGCCGGGCCGCGCCAGAGCTCCTTGTAGCTGACCCGGCTACCCGGCTGGACGACGCCGGTGGCTTGCAGGTCGTCCAGGCTGATCAGCACTCGAGGCGTCAGGCTATAGAAGTTGCCGGCTCGGTCGGGCTCATAGGTCAGGACCCGAGCCAGCCGCAGGGGGTGCGTGCCGACGTCGATGCTGTCGCCGATCTTCAGATTCAGCGCGGTCAGCAGGCGTGATTCGACCCAGGCTTCACCGGCCTTTGGACCTCCACCGGGCTCTTCAATGCCGTAGGGCGCTGCCGCGCTCTTGAGTTGGCCGCGTAGTGGGTAGGCATTGTCCACTGCCTTGATACTCGACAGCTGGATGCCATTGTCGGTGGCGATAACGCTGGCGAATTCGACTATGCGGGCATGATCGAGTCCCAGTGCACGCCCGCTGTCGACCTGCTCCGGGCGTGCCGGTGAGCTGCCCTCCAGAAGCAGATCAGCCCCGAGAAACTCGGTGGCCCGCAGCAGCATGGCGCCGTTCAGGCGGGCGCCGAAATAACCAATGGCGGTGCTCGCCGCCACAGCCACCAGCAAGGCAAAGAACAGCACCCGTAACTCCCCGGCGCGGGCATCGCGCACCAGCTGGCGCAGGGCGAGGCTGAACAGACGCAACAGCGGCAGACGTGTCATCAAGGCTCCAGAGGGGCGACCAGCAAGCCCGCTTCAAGACGGATCAGGCGCCGGCAACGATGGGCCAGGCGTTCATCATGGGTCACCAGCACCAGGGTCGTGCCGCTCTCCTTGTTGAGTTCGAACAGCAGGTCGCTGATGCGTTCACCGGTGTGGCTGTCGAGGTTGCCGGTAGGTTCGTCGGCAAACAGCACGTCGGGTTCGGCGGCAAAGGCCCGGGCGATGGCTACTCGTTGTTGCTCACCGCCGGAAAGCTGGCGAGGCGAGTGGCTCAGGCGCTGGCCGAGGCCGACCCGTCGCAGCAGCTCGGTGGCGCGCTCACGGGCGTCGCGGCGCCCATCCAGTTCCAGGGGCAGCATGACGTTTTCCAGGGCGTTGAGGCTGTCGAGCAACTGGAAGGATTGAAACACGAACCCAACGTGCTCGGCCCTGACCCGTGCTCGCTGATCTTCATCCAGGCGACTCAAGGCCTGGCCGGCGAGGGTGACCTCACCACTACTGGGCAGGTCGAGTCCTGCCAGCAAACCGAGCAGTGTGGATTTTCCGGAACCCGAGGCGCCGACTATGGCCAGGCTGTCGCCCTGGTTCAGCTCCAGGCTGAGTTCATGAAGGATGGTCAGTTCACCTTCCGCGCTGGGAACCACTTTGCTAAGGTTCCGCGCAGTGAGAATGCTTGCGCCCATGGAGAATCCGATGCGTGTATGGTTTTTGAGTGCCGGCCTGGCCTTGATGTGCATGGCCCAGAACGCAGCGGCGGGTACGGTCCTGATCGTGGGCGATAGTATCAGTGCGGCTTTCGGCCTGGATACCCGCGAGGGGTGGGTGGCTCTGTTGGAGAAGCGGCTCAAGGACCAGGGTTTCACCGACAAAGTGATCAACGCCTCGGTCAGTGGCGACACCAGTGCCGGTGGCCTGGCGCGGCTGCCGCCGCTGCTTGCAGAGCATAAGCCTGAGGTGGTGATCCTCGAGTTGGGCGGCAACGATGGTCTGCGCGGCCAGCCGCCTCAGCAATTGCAACAAAATCTTGCGTCGATGATCGACAGTGCCCAGGCCAGTGGTGCCAAGGTGCTGCTGTTGGGCATGCAGTTGCCGCCCAACTATGGTGTGCGCTACACCCAGGCGTTCGCTCAGGTTTATGGCCAGTTGGCCAGTGACAAAAAGGTGGCGCTGGTACCGTTTTTTCTTGATGGGGTCGGTGGTCATCCCGAACTGATGCAGGCAGACGGTCTGCACCCTGCAGCAGCGGCTCAGGACAAGTTGCTGGAAAATGTCTGGCCGACGCTAAAACCGCTGCTTTGACGCTTTTCTAGTGGCAGTGTTTCGGCTAATGTGGCGCCCCCGATTTGGAGCCCCCGATGCCGCGTCCCGCCTGGTCACTGTTTGCCTATCAACTGATCGAGCCTGATGAACAGCTTGACCTGTTCGCCTGCCAGGAAGTTCGAGTGCATCTGGTGACGCGTCAGCTGGAGTTGGGTGGTTCTGCCGATCGGACCTTGTGTGGCACTTTGTTGCCCGCGCAGCCGCGCTGGTCGAGTGTGGATCGGACGATTTTCCAGGATCAACGACTCTGCCCTTTGTGCCGGGCAATCCTGGAGTCGCAAAAGCGCGGCACTCCGCCGATCTGGCCGGAGTTGCGCTTCGAGCTGTAGGCGGTCGATAGCGGACCGTTTCGACAGGGATTTCATGTGCCTGCGCTTGTGTCTCCCGCTTGGCTCCCGCAGCCAGGGGGCGGGGTGTACAATCGCGTTTCTATCACTCGTTTTTCATGCGAAGGATTATCCGGATGTTGCCGCGTCTCCCCGTCGTCACCCGCTGCCTGACACTTGCCGCATTGTGTGTGGCCGGTCCCGTTGCAGCATTGGAATTGCCTCTACCGCCGCCCGGTGAAGATATTGTCGGTCAGGTGCAGGTGATCAAGGCCAAGTACGAAGACACCTTCGCCGACCTGGGCACTGCTCATGACCTGGGGTATCTGGAGATGGTGGCGGCCAATCCGGGAGTCGACCCCTGGTTGCCGGGGGCGGGGACCGAGGTCATCTTGCCCACCCGTTTCATCCTGCCTCCCGGGCCCCGTGAGGGCATCGTGATTAACCTGGCGGAGTATCGTCTTTACTACTTCCCCAAGGGGCGGAATGTGGTTTACACCTTCCCGTTGGGCATTGGGCGCGAGGGTTGGGGGTCGCCGATCGCTCATACCAGCATTACTGCGAAAACCCCGAATCCAACCTGGACTCCACCAGCGTCGATCCGGGCCGAACATGCTGCCGATGGTGATCCGCTACCGAGCGTGGTACCGGCAGGACCGAATAACCCGCTGGGGCCGTTCAAGTTCACCTTGGGCACGCCTGGTTACCTGATCCACGGTTCGAACAAAAAGTTCGGCATCGGCATGCGCACCAGCCATGGCTGTTTCCGTATGCTCAACAACAACGTGCTGGAAATGGCCGGGATGGTTCCGGTAGGAACTTCCGTGCGTATCATCAACGATCCGTACAAGTTCGGTATCAGCGGTGGCAAAGTCTATCTGGAGGCGCATACACCTTTGGATGACAAGGGTAATCCTTCAGTGGTCGACAAGCACACTGCGGTGATCAATGCTTTGCTCAAGCGCGAAGATCTGGCCAACAACCTGCGCATGAACTGGGATGTGGTCAGGGATGTAGTGGCGGCCGAAGATGGCTTGCCAGTGGAGATCGCAATACCGACCACTGCGCCTGCAACATCGTTGTCCAGTGCTCCGTTCGATCTGCAGCAGTAAGGGTTAGAACAACAACCCGTCGAGACCTGCCGGTGTCGACGGGTTTTTTATTGTCAGTGGAAAATCCCAGGCAATAAAAAAGCCGATCCAAAAAATGGATCGGCTTGATAACAATCCCGAGGGACTATTACTTGCGGCTAGCTTTTTCCAGCATACGCAGAGCGCGCTCGTTAGCTTCGTCAGCAGTCTGTTGTGCTTTTTGAGCAGCAGCCAGAGCTTCATCAGCTTTACGATAGGCTTCGTCTGCACGAGCCTGAGCACGAGCTGCTGCATCTTCAGTAGCAGTCAGACGAGCTTCGGTTTCTTTGGATACGCTGCTGCAACCGGTAGCCAGAACTGCGGCCAGAGCCAGAGCAGAGAATTTCAGAACGTTGTTCATCGTGTTCCCCTTCAAGGACTTTCTATTAGTAGCTATCACCTCAGAGTGAGGAAATAGCCGGCGTACATACTACCCATTACTTGTAGTAAGTAAACTGACGTAGCGCAAGAAGCAAAAAAAATTCTAGGCGGTGATTCTTTTTCGAGCAACTTTTTAAGCGATTGTATAAAAAACATTCAGCGGCAAGGCTCTGTCAGAGGGTGCTGGTTGTTTGCCAGCATTCTCCAGGCGCTGTTTCAGAGTCTAGGCTAAAGTGGCCTATATTCTGTCGATGGCACTTTTCTTCAGAATCTGCCCAGCCTTGGCCTATCTTTATCCATCTTGCCGGTGACTTTAAGAAACGGTGCTCGTCTTAAGTTTCAGCATCCGGCGATGTATAGCCTCAACGCATTTTTACACTGGGCCTGACGGTGCTTTCTGCAAGGCTTGCTGAGGGCGTTTTACGTTGATCTGTGACGAGTGTGGCTTGAGCATTTATGCCCAGGGCGCCTACTATTTTGTAACGTGCTCGCGATGTAAGGGGGATGCCTTCTACGGTGGTGTCCGACAGGCACGAGGTGGCGTAAGTTGTTCCTTCGCCGGAAAAACATCGGTAAGGTATGGGTCAGCATTCCAGACCCGCAAGGAGTAGTGATGAGCGAGGCGTTGTCCATCCACCATGACCAGGCTGGTCATCAGTTCGAGACCAATGTGGACGGTCATCGTGCCTACCTGACCTATATGGACCTGGGTAAGCAGACTCTGGATATCTACCGCACCTTCGTGCCCAACGCATTACGTGGGCGCGGCATTGCCGCGGCGTTGACCGAGCAGGCGCTGGAGTACGCCGAGCGTATGGGTTACACAGTGATTCCATCCTGTTCTTATGTAGAACGCTACATGGAACGCCATCAGCGTCACGCAGCAAAGCTCTGATCGGGGCGACCATAAAAAACGCCGGGCTTGGCCCGGCGTTTTTGTGTCTGACGAAAAGGAATCAGCTGCGATCGCGTTTCGGCAATACGTCCTTGAGCTTGGCGTGCATGCTGCGCAGGGTTTTCTCGGTGCTTTCCCAGTCGATGCAGGCGTCGGTAATCGATACGCCGTACTGCAGGTCTGACAGGTCCTTCGGAATCGCTTGGCAACCCCAGTTCAGGTGACTTTCCACCATCAGACCGATGATCGACTGGTTGCCTTCCAGGATTTGGTTGGCAACGTTTTCCATGACTAGAGGTTGCAGCGCCGGGTCCTTGTTGGAGTTGGCATGGCTGCAGTCGATCATGATGTTCGGCTTGATCTTGGCCTTGCTCAGGGCTTGTTCGCAGACAGCGACGCTCACCGAGTCGTAGTTCGGCTTACCGTTGCCGCCACGCAGCACCACGTGGCCGTAGGCGTTGCCTTTGGTGGTTACGATCGATACGCCACCTTGTGGGTTGATCCCCAGGAAACGATGCGGGCTGGATACCGATTGCAGCGCATTGATCGCCACGGTTAGGCCACCGTCGGTGCCATTCTTGAAGCCCACGGCCGACGACAGGCCGGAAGCCATTTCCCGATGGGTCTGGGATTCGGTGGTGCGTGCACCGATGGCCGACCAACTGATCAGGTCCTGCAGATATTGCGGGGAGATCGGGTCAAGGGCTTCAGTGGCGGTAGGCAGGCCCATTTCAGCCAGGTCCAGCAACAACTGCCGCCCGATATGCAAACCGTCCTGAATCTTGAACGAGTCATCCAGGTAAGGGTCGTTGATCAGGCCTTTCCAGCCAACGGTAGTACGGGGTTTCTCGAAGTACACCCGCATTACCAGATAGAGAGTGTCAGAGACTTCCGCCGCCAGTGCCTTGAGACGTTCAGCGTACTCGTGCGCTGCCTTGATGTCGTGGATCGAGCAGGGCCCAATGACGATAAACAGACGGTGATCAGTGCCATCGAGGATGTTGCGGATCACTTCGCGACCCTTGGTCACGGTGCGCAAGGCGGTGTCGCTAAGGGGGATGTCTCGCTTGAGTTGATCAGGGGTGATCAGGGTCTCGTTGGAGGCGACGTTAAGGTCGTTGATCGGTAAATCAGCCATCGTGTTACTCGTCAGGTCACGGGTGCCGGCCGCCAGCGATCCCCGCGCGGCGGAGCACAGCGGATTTGAGCGCGTCGGGGAGCGGAACCTTAGCGCGTTACCCGGTGACTCTACAATGGGCAGACGGCGGTTTTATTGGGCTAAGGCTGCACAAAAGCCTGGTGTACGCGGTCCTCGGAATAGTCCTCTGCGTGCTGCTCGACCCAATTCAGGGCCAGGGCCTCGATGCATTGTTGTTCGCTCTGAGGTTCATGCAGGCGGCAGTATCGGGCGATCTGGCACACCTGTTCGCCCATGCGGGCGCCGAACAGCGTTTGTTCATCGACGAAAGCGATCCCCACCAGGTAGCCACGCTTGCGTTTCAGGCACCAGGCGACATAGCCGTTGTAGCGCGCATTTTCCCCCAGCGTCGGCATATACACCTCTAGTGCGGTGCCGTGGCGCCAGGCGCGGTGGTAATTGCACGCCATGCCACCGAGGCTGATAGTGTGCAACCGCTGACGCGAAATGCAGGCGTATTTACGTAGGGTCAGTTCAACCGGAACATCATCAGGATGAGGCAAAAAACGTCCCATGACCGCAGACTCCGAGTGTCGTCCATTTGACATTGTTTCCCCCAGTATAGTGGTCGAATTGGAACTGACAGACTTCGATATCGACCAGCAATTGCTGGGTCTGGATGGTGTTTCCCTGGTGGTTTTCACCAGCGTTGGCTGTTCCAGTTGCCGTTGGGCGCGGGCGCAACTGCCGGGGCTGGGCTTGCCGGTCGAGCGCTTGTGCTGGGTCGACGCCGCTGACAACGGAGGCGCCGTGGAGCGCTATCAGGTGTTTCACCTGCCGGCCCTGTTTGTGGTGAGCGACGGTGAGTTTTATGGGGCGTTGCAGTCGCGGCTGACGTACAAGGAGCTCACTGAGGGCTTGCGTCGGTCGCTCAATCGAATTCCAGAGGAGTTGCCTTGATGGATGCAGGTCGTAAACCGCGTGTGGGCATTATCGGGACCGGAGCGATCGGAGGTTTTTACGGGGTGATGCTGGCACGCGCCGGTTTCGACGTGCACTTTCTATTGCGTAGCGAGTTTTCGACGGTGGTGGAGCAGGGGCTGCAGGTCAACAGCGCTCAGTACGGGGCGTTGAGCCTGAAACCGGTGCAGGCATACGCCAGCGCTGAGGAGATGCCGCTTTGTGACTGGCTGCTGGTGGGAGCCAAGACCACCAGCAACCTCCAGTTGGCGCCGGCGATCATTCAGGCGGCGGCGCCTGATGCCAAGGTTCTGTTGCTGCAGAACGGCCTGGACGTTGAAGATGGCCTGCGCGCCGTGCTTCCTGAGTCGCTGCACCTACTGGGTGGCTTGTGCTTTATCTGTGTCCATCGTGCGGGTCCCGGCCAGATCGAGCACCAGGCTCTTGGTGCAGTCAATCTGGGTTACCACAGCGGTCCAGCAAGCGCTGATCCGGTGTTGAGCCAGGCTATTGTCGAAGAAGGGGCGGCGTTGTTTCGTGAGGCCGGGCTTGATTCCAAGGTCATGGGCAACCTGCAGCAGGCGCGTTGGCAGAAGCTGGTGTGGAATGTGCCTTACAACGGTCTGTCGGTGCTGCTCAAGGCCAGCACCACGCCGTTGATGGCCGATCCGGACAGCCGCGAGTTGATTCAGAACCTCATGCAGGAGGTGCTTCTGGGGGCCGCGGCTTGTGGTCATGTCATTCCAGATGCCTACGCACAGCAACTGTTCAAGTCCACCGAGCACATGCCCGACTACTGGCCGAGCATGTACCATGATTTCCTGCATCAGCGTCCTCTGGAGTTGGCAGCCATCTATGCCGCACCTTTGGCGGCAGCCAGGGCCGCTGGCTGTGAGCTGCCGAAAATCCAGGCGCTTTACCAGGCCTTGAGTTTCATCGACCGGCATCACGCTTGAGCTGATTACCTGAAGGGGACGGAATATGGCAAATGGCCTGGATGGCAAGCTGGTGGTGGCGATTTCGTCGCGGGCGCTGTTCGATCTGAGCGACAGCCATAAGGTCTATCTGGCCCAGGGGGTCGAGGCTTATAGGCAGTACCAGATCGAACACGAAGAGGAGATCCTCGAACCGGGCGATGCCTTCCCATTGGTGAAGAAACTGCTCAGTCTCAATGCCAGTCTGGGGCGTGCGCGGGTCGAGGTGGTGCTGGTTTCACGCAACAGTGCCGACACCGGCCTGCGGGTGTTCAACTCGATCCAGCATTACGGCCTGGGTATTTCCCGTGCGGCCTTCGTCGGCGGTCGCAGTCCCTATCCCTATCTGGCGGCCTTTGGCAGCGATCTGTTTCTCTCTACCCATGCCGACGATGTGCGCAGTGCTCTGGAGGCTGGGTTTGCTGCCGCGACCATCCTCTCAGGCGGCGCCCGGCGTGCCGCCAATGGCGAGTTGCGCATCGCCTTCGACGGGGACGCCGTGCTGTTTTCCGATGACTCGGAACGGGTCTATCAAACCGGTGGCCTGGAGGCCTTTCAGGCCAGTGAGCAGCAGTCGGCTCGGGAGCCATTGCCGGGCGGACCGTTCAAGGGCTTTCTGGCGGCACTCAATCTGCTTCAGGGCGAGTTTCCCAACGATGCCTGCCCGATTCGCACGGCCTTGGTCACGGCCCGTTCGGCGCCGGCCCATGAGCGGGTGATCCGCACCTTGCGCGAGTGGGACATTCGTCTGGACGAGTCCTTGTTTCTGGGCGGCCTGGAGAAAGCCGCCTTTCTTGAAGCCTTCGCCGCCGATGTTTTTTTTGATGATCAGGCCGGTCACTGCGAGTTGGCCCGCGAGGTGGTTGCCACCGGTCACGTGCCCCACGGCATCAGCAACGAAGCCAGGGATTGAGCCCTAAAATCCCAGGCTTGGCGTCGAACCTCCCACAGTTCCAGGCACTGCTAAGCTGAATCAATCTCCGCCATCTTGGCAGTTGAGGAGGTCATATGATTCGTTCGATGCTGTATGCCACCGACCTCGGTCTGTATGCGCCCTTTGTCATGCAGCATGCCTTGGAGCTGGCTCGAACGTTCAATGCCGACTTACATGTAGTGCACGCAGTGGAACCCATGGGGCTATTTGCCGAATCGGTGTTGCAGAGCTATCTGGATGAGCAATCCTTGAACGAGTTTCACCGCCAGGGCTTGAGCACGGTAATGGCCAATATCGAGCAGCGGGTGCTGGACAGTTTTCGCGAGGAGTTGGGGGAGGGCATGCAGGACCTGACCTTGATCCAGTCGGTGCGGGTGCTTCAAGGGGACCCATCCCAGGTGATTCTGGATCAGGCGGCGAAACTCTCGGTGGATTTGCTGATCGTAGGAAGTCACAGCCACGGGGGCGGTGCGCAAACCCCTTTGGGGCGTACGGCCGCACGGGTTTTACAGCTGGCCAAAGTGCCGGTTTATCTGGTGCCTCTGGTACAGCGTCGGCGTCAGGGGGATGTCTGAGAGCGGAATGGAAAATTCTGAATAAAAGTTCTAGATTTATTCTCCTGACCATTAATATAGTTATATACCGTCGCTGATACCCGTGGCGTCTACCTGCTTTGAGGGATTGATATGAAGCTTCAACAATTGCGCTACATCTGGGAAGTGGCGCACCACGACCTCAACGTCTCCGCTACCGCCCAAAGCCTCTACACCTCACAACCGGGTATCAGCAAGCAGATCCGTCTGCTCGAAGACGAGCTTGGGGTCGAGGTCTTCGCTCGCAGCGGCAAGCATCTGACCCGTGTGACCCCGGCCGGTGAGCGAATCATCACTACCGCTGGCGAGATCCTGCGCAAAGTCGAGAGCATCAAGCAGATCGCCCAGGAGTTCTCCAACGAGAAGAAGGGCACCCTGTCCATCGCCACCACCCATACCCAGGCACGTTACGCCCTGCCGCCGGTGATCAGTAGCTTCATCAAGCAGTACCCCGATGTGGCCCTGCACATGCACCAGGGCTCGCCGATGCAGATCGCTGAGATGGCCGCTGACGGCACTGTGGATTTCGCCATCGCCACCGAGGCGCTGGAGCTGTTCGGTGATCTGGTGATGATGCCGTGCTATCGCTGGAACCGTTGCGTGGTTGTGCCTCAGGGCCACCCGCTGACCAAGCTGCCGAAGCTGACCCTGGAAACTCTGGCCGAATACCCCATCGTTACCTACGTGTTTGGTTTCACTGGCCGCTCCAAGCTCGATGAAGCCTTCAGCCATCGTGGCCTGACGCCAAAGGTGGTGTTCACTGCGGCTGACGCCGACGTGATCAAGACCTATGTGCGCCTGGGGTTGGGAGTGGGTATCGTCGCCAAGATGGCGGTCGACACCAAGCTCGACAATGACCTGGTGGTACTGGACGCCAGCGAGCTGTTCGAGTCGAGCATCACCAAGATCGGTTTCCGTCGCGGTACATTCCTGCGCGGCTTCATGTGCGACTTCATCGAGAAGTTCGCCCCGCACCTGACGCGCGAAGTCATGGCCAAGGCGATTCAATGCCATAACAAGCAGGAACTGGAAGAACTGTTCGACGGCGTTGAACTGCCGGTTCACTGATTACAGCTAGCGGACCTCGGTGACAGTGAACTGTTGCCGGGTCCCCGCCACTACGATCTCCACCTCGTCGTCCTCGAACTTGCCCATCAGGCTCTTGCCCAGCGGTGACCGCGGGGTGATGACGGTCACCAGTTGCCCCACCACATAAACCTTCAAGCCTGCCCCGTCGGGACCAAGAAACAGCCATTGTTCGTGGCCGTTTTCATCCTCCAGCCCCAGCAACGCACCGACCTGGATTCCGGCCTGTGGGTCGTAGGATCGCAAACTCAGATTCTGCCAGAGACTCAATGCCTGACGGATTTCCTCGACCCGCCGAGCCTGGCCGGCCGCCAGGTAGGAGGCTTCCAGCCCCAGGGTGTCGTACTTGTTCTCGGCGATATTCTCTTCGTGAGTGGCGGTTTCGTAGGCGGTTTGCGCAGCGCGCACCGCGACTTCCAGATCCTCTCGGAGCTGTTGCAGAATCAGTTGGCAGACAGACTGTTTATTCATGATCAATTACAGAACTGCAGAACGTTGGCGCGACTCTTTTCGCTGGGCGCTGTCTGGTCCTGTTGCAACCAGAACTGGCATTTGGGATTGGACAGGTTGCGCAGGTTGCTACGAGCGTTATCCAGGGATTGCAACTCTTCGTTCTTGCGCAGGTTTTCCTGATACTGCTCGAACAGCCGATTGGGCGGCTCAGGCGCAACCACCGGCGGCTTCGCCAATTGCTGCACGGCTTGCGCTACAGGAGCCAGTTGCTGGCTGAAGAGAAAGTGCGAGGCTAGCCAGCAGGTCAGGGCAATCGCCAGAAAACCCAGCCACAGGCCCAGGGCAATGCTGCCGCTGAGCGCCAGGGCATTGAAGCTGATGCGCAAGGAGCGACGAGCGGGCGGGCGATAAGACATGGTTGCCTCCTGGCGGGCGATAGTGGGCGAGGGCTGATTGTCGCATGAAGATTAATCGAGGTTGGCTCTTCTGCGCAGGAGCATTTATGCGGACAATCGGCGCCTTTGCCAATCGGGGACTGGAATGAAAGCCTCCTGGGATATTTTTTGCAGCGTGGTCGACAACTACGGCGACATCGGTGTGACCTGGCGCCTGGCCCGACAATTGGTGGCCGAGCATCAATGCACGGTGCGTTTGTGGGTCGATGATCTGCGGGCCTTTGAAAAGATCTGTCCAGAGATCGATTTCCAGCGACACAGCCAGTATCAGGATGGGGTCGAGGTGCGCCACTGGCCGGCCCAGTGGCAGGATGAAGTTGCAGCCGATGTGGTGATCGCTGCGTTTGCCTGTCAGTTGCCCCATGCCTATATGGAGGCGATGGCCGAGCGCCAGCGTGCACCCTTGTGGCTGAATCTGGATTACCTGAGCGCGGAGGACTGGGTCAGCGGCTGCCACGGCCTGCCATCAGTGAAGTTTCGTGGTGTACAGAAGTACTTTTTCTTCCCCGGATTCCAGGCTGGCACGGGCGGCTTGCTGCGCGAAGCCGGATTGCTCGAGCGCCGCCGGCAATTTCAGGCCGATCGCCAGGTCCAGCTGGATTTTCTTCAAGGACTGGGAGTCACTCCCGCCGCCGATAGCCGCTTGATATCACTGTTTGCCTATGAGAACGCCAGTCTTGGTGGTTGGCTGGATGCCTTGGCCCTCGATACGCAACAGACCCATTTGCTGGTGCCCGAAGGGCGCATCCTGGGAGATGTGCAGCGCTGGCTGGGAGACGCGTCGTTGAGTGTGGGCAGCCTGCAGATCCGGCAGTCCCTGACGGTCCAGGTCCTGCCTTTTGTTCGCCAGGAAGATTACGACCGTCTGTTGTGGTGCTGCGATTTCAACGCGGTGCGTGGAGAGGACTCCTTTGTTCGGGCGCAATGGGCCGGGCGGCCGATGCTCTGGCATATCTACCGCCAGGACGAAGACATCCACCTGGACAAGCTCGAGGCCTTTCTCGCCTTGTACACCCGGACTCTTTCACCTGACGCCCAAGCGGCGGTGCGGGCCCTGTGGCAGGTCTGGAATACCGAGGCAGCGATGACCGAAGCCTGGAAAAACCTGCTGCAACACTGGCCCGAAGTCGCCGCGCACGCCGAACAATGGTGTCTGGAACAAGGCTTGCAAGCCGATCTTGCTGCGGCGCTGGTGCAGTTTTACCTAAATTGGATATGATACGCGGCCTAGATTTTTGTAAATCCCATCCAAATTCGGATATTCGCAATGAAAACTGGTAAAGAACTCAAACCCGGTACCGTGATCCGTATCGACAACGATCCTTGGCTGGTTCAGAAAGCTGAATTCACCAAGTCCGGTCGTAACAGCGCGATCATGAAGACCAAGCTGAAGAACCTGCTGACCGGTTACAAGACCGAAACCGTTTACGGTGCGGACGACAAACTGGACGACGTGATCCTGGATCGCAAAGAAGCGACCCTGTCGTTCATCAGCGGTGACACCTACACCTTCATGGACACCACCGACTACACCATGTACGAGCTGAACGCCGAAGACATCGAGGCCGTTCTGCCGTTCATCGAAGAAGGCATGACCGACGTTTGCGAAGCCGTGTTCTTCGAAGACCGTCTGGTTTCCGTTGACCTGCCGACCACCATCGTACGTCAGGTTGACTACACCGAAGGTTCCGCTCGCGGCGACACTTCGGGCAAGGTGATGAAGCCTGCCAAACTGAAAAACGGTACCGAGCTGAGCGTTGCGGACTTCATCGAAATCGGCGACATGATCGAGATCGATACCCGCGAAGGCGGTTCCTACAAGGGCCGCGCCAAGGTTTAATCCTGGTTCGATCTTGTCGATGAAAAAGCCCGACCTTGAGTCGGGCTTTTTTATGCCTGGCGTTTACCGTTTCAGACGTTCACGTGCAGGCGTACATCAACATTGCCGCGGGTGGCGTTGGAGTAGGGGCAGACCTGATGTGCGGCATCCACCAGGCTTTGCGCCTCTTCCTGAGCCACGCCCGGAAGGCTGACATGCAGATCGATATCCAAGCCAAAGCCGCCAGGGATCTGACCGATACCGACATGGGCGGTGATCGAGGCGTTGTCCGGGATCTTGCGCTTGCTCTGGCTGGCAACGAACTTCAGGGCACCGATAAAGCAGGCCGAATAGCCGGCAGCGAACAGCTGTTCCGGGTTGGTCGCCTGTCCACCGGCCCCGCCGAGTTCCTTGGGGGTGGCCAGTTTGACGTCGAGGATGTTGTCACTGGAAACAGCGCGGCCATCACGGCCACCGGTGGCGGTTGCAACTGCGGTGTAGAGAGTTTGCATGGTGAAAACCTCGTGCTGGGTTGTTTTTGCGCTAATTATTTGCGCGCTAAGTAAGTGCGAAATAAATGTATCGCTCAAATATTTAGTGCGCAAGATATATTTTATGCAAACTCTTGTCTGAAGCCCTGTTTCTGGCTCAACTCATTGTTTTTTATAAATATATTTTTTTCTCAAAACCAGCCCCAGCCATAGGCGCTGGCTTGTCGGCGAAGCCTTAGAGACTGTCCTGCAAATGCCCCCGCAGCATCTGTAAATCTTCTTGCAGCTGCCGCAACTGCTCCACTGTCCGACCGCTGGCGCCGAGGATGCACTGTGGGATGTTCCGGGCTTGTTCGCGCATCGCTCGGCCCTGTTCCGTCAGCTCGACAATGACCACTCGCTCATCTTCCCGGCTGCGAGTGCGGCTCAGCAGGCCCTCGGCTTCCAGGCGCTTGAGCAAGGGAGTCAGCGAGCCGGGGTCGGTCAGCAGGCGCTGGCTGATTTCGCCGACGGTCAGGCCATCCCGCTCCCAGAGCACCAGCATTGCCAGGTACTGCGGATAGGTCAGCCCCAGTTGCTGCAGCAACGGTTTATAGACCTTGGTCAGTAGCAGCGATGTGGAGTGCAGGGCGAAACACACTTGGTTGTCCAGCAGCAGCTGTTCGCAGGTATCCGGGGTAGAGCGGTCGGTGGTCATGTCGGGGGCCTTGGTCGTTAATGGTCCTGAATCTAGCGGGCGAGTCTTTAATGCACCAGATAATTTTCTTCGACGTCAGTTCATTGCACTCTGCAGTGCCAGGTCCCATGGCGGAACCGGACTGAAGCGACTTTTCAGGTACTCCAGCAGCAGGCGGCTACGGGCATTGGGATGCTGCTCCATACGCAAGGCATAGATACCGGCGGTTTCCGGCTTGGGTAGACCGTTATCACAGAACAACGGCACCAGTTCTCCGCGCAACAGGTACTCACTCACCAGCCAGGTGGGCAAGTGAGCAATTCCCAGCCCGGCCAAGGCTCCCGAAAGCAGGGCTTCGGCATTGTTGGCGCTGAGGCGGATGCGTTGTGGGCGATGACTGTGCAGCTGTCCGTCCCGTTCAAAGCGCCAGGCGAACAAGGGTGCCAGGCCATCCCAGTCGAGGCCGTCGTGCTGGCTGAGCTCAGCGGGTTGAGTCGGGGTGCCACGGCTCTTCAGGTAGGACGGACTGGCGCAGGCAATGCGTACGATGCTGGCCAGGGAGGTGGCCACCATCCGGGTATCCACCTGTTGCCCGGCCCGCAGTACCAGGTCCACTTTGCCCAGGTGCGAGCCCTGCATGTCGACGAAGCTGTCGATCAGGTGCAGTTGTACATCCAGGCCGGGATAGAGCACCAGGAAGTCGGCGATCGCCGGTGCCAGATGACGGCGGCCGAAGGCGGCCGGGGCATCGATGCGGATCAGGCCTTCCGGCGCATGGCTCAGGGACACCGCCTCGGCCCGGGCCAGTTGCAGTTCAGCGACAATGCGCCGGGCCCGTTCGGCGAAGGCCAGGCCAGCGGCTGTGGCAACCACGGCATGGGTGGTGCGCATGAACAACGTGGTGCCCACGGCACTTTCCAGGCTGTCGATACGCCGGGCCACGGCGGAGGGCGTCAGTGGATGGCGGCGAGCCGCGGCGGAAAAACTGCCGGCTTCCAGCACATCGAGAAACAGCCCCAGTTGTTCGGTGAGAGTGTTGGGATTCATGGTCAGAGCGCTTATGCGAAAACGGCACAGCCATTGTGCGTTGCTGTGCGTTTCCGTGCCAGGGCCGACTGCGTAGCATGCAGCTCTCAGGTGAGGAGAGCGGCTGTGATCGAGTTAGTGATGTATCTGCTGTTGGGCGCGGCCCTGGGCACTGTGGGTGGTTTGTTCGGTATCGGCGGCGGCTTGATCGCGATTCCCGTGCTGGGGGTGTTGTTCGGCCTGGATCAGCAGATTGCTCAGGGCACCGCGCTGGTGATGGTGGTGCCCAATGTGATGCTGGCGCTGTGGCGTTATCACCAGCGCAACCGCATCGAACTGCGCCATGCCCTGCCACTGGCGCTGATGGGCTTTTGTTTCGCCTGGCTCGGCTCGATCTGGGCGGTGGGCATCGACGCACAGAAGATGCGTATCGGCTTTGTCGTCTTTCTCCTGGTGCTGTCGGCCTACAACCTGCTGCGCATGTTCATGAGCAGCGCGCCGGCCAGCACGCGGATGCGTTATTCCTGGCCTTGGCTGGGGGTTCTGGGCGCTGCCTCCGGGGCCATGGGCGGGTTGTTCGGCGTAGGCGGAGCGGTAGTGGCCACGCCAGTATTGACCAGCGTCTTTGGCACCTCCCAGGTGGTGGCACAAGGGCTGTCCCTGGCTCTGGCGTTGCCGAGCACCGGGGTGACTCTGGTGACCTACGGCGTCCATCACCAAGTGGACTGGATGATTGGTCTGCCGTTGGCGGTCGGCGGCCTGTTGAGCATCAGTTGGGGAGTGAAGGTGGCTCATGCTTTGCCCGAGCGCCTGCTGCGGGCGCTGTTCTGCGGTTTCCTGGTGGTGTGCGCGGTGATGCTGGCCTTCAAAGTTTGAAGCCTTCGACAATGTGCTCCGCCAGGCATTCGGTGATGGGGGAGGGCGTATTGAGGTTGCGCAGCAGCATGATGCTCGCCTCCGGCAATTGGGGCAGGCCCTGTGCCTCGCCGAGAATGCGCATGTCCGGTGTGATCAGGCTTTCCAGTTGCGCGGTGATTGCCAGCCCGGCACTGACCACGGCCATCAACGCCGCCAGGCTCGAGCTGTTGTAGGCAATCCGGTAGTCGAGTCCGGCGGCGTCCAGGGCGTTGCAGGCCCAGAGTCTGCAAAAGCAGTCGCTGTTGAACATCGCCAGGGGCAATGGCGATTGCTCGTGGGGATTGAAGCCCTGGGCCACGGCCCAGACGAAGCGCTCCTTGCGCAGCAGTTGGCCGATCTCGCTACCCGGCTCGCGGGTGACGATGGACAGGTCCAGGTCCTGGCGTTGCAGCAACTGTTTGCTGGATTCGCAATGCACCTCGATCTGGATCAGCGGGTAGCTTTGGGCAAAGCGCGACAGGATTCCCGGTAGAAAGCGCATCACATAATCATCCGGAGTGCCGATGCGAACCAGGCCCACCATGTGCGGCTCGCGCAGGGTGTTGAACACCTCGCTGTGCAGTTTCAGGATGCGTCGGGCGTAGCCCAGCAGCACCTGGCCCTCGGCGGTGAGCTTGACCTGGCGCCCGTCGCGCTGGAACAACTGGCGTTGCAGCACATCTTCTTCCAGGCGTTTCATCTGCATGCTCACCGCCGACTGGGTGCGATTGACCCGTTCGCCGGCCCGGGTAAAACCGCCTTCATCGGCGATGGCGACAAAGGTGCGCAGGACTTCGGTGTCGATGCTGGGGAACTGGGACATTCCATCAAATCCTGAGATGAATGACATAAGAAACATTCGTTGGATTGATCTTAATCCTAAGCAGAGACTGGCGTCATCCCCACTGGAGGGCAAGATGATGAAAGGTCAAAAGGGTTATGTGCTGGTCCACAAGCTGTCATTTCAGGCGCTGTCATTGAGCGGCTTATGGCGCAGGGTCATGCGCTGGTATGAGCTTGGGCGTGAGCGCCGGATGCTCGCCGGGCTGAGCGATGAGGCGTTGAAGGACCTGGGCCTGACGCGGGCCGATGTCGAGCATGAGCGGGTCCGCCCGTTCTGGGACGACCCGATGCATAAATAGCGGCAAGGGTGCTACACAAGCCGCTTCCCGGTGCGCTAGCGTGCGGGCAGACAAGGAGAACTCCCATGCCTGCACAATGCTCTTTCTCTCTTAAACAGGCTCGCCGACTGGCGCTGGCCGCCCAGGGTTTCGGCGGGCGCCAGCCGTCGGCAACGATCAAGGCCGCACGCCTCAATCTGCAAATAGAACGCCTGGGCCTGTTGCAGATCGATTCGGTCAACGCCTTGGTGCGGGCCCATTACCTGCCGCTGTTTTCCCGCCTGGGCAGTTATCCACAGGCGTTGCTCGATCAGGCCGCCTGGAGTCAGGGCCGGCAACGCACGTTGTTTGAATACTGGGGGCATGAGGCGTCGTTGCTACCCATGTCCATGTACCCGCTGATGCGCTGGCGGATGCAGCGGGCAAAACAAGGGCAGGGTATCTACTCCCAGTTGACGCGCTTTGGTCAGGAGCGCCAGGCCACTGTCCGTCGGGTAATGGCCGCGGTTCAAGAGCAGGGCGCGCTAGGCGCCGGCAGCCTGTCCACCCGTGAGGAGCGTGCCGGGCCCTGGTGGGATTGGAGCGATGAAAAGCATGCGTTGGAATGGCTGTTCGCGGCCGGTGAGGTAACGGTGGCGGGGCGCCGCGGCTTCGAGCGCCTGTACGATTTGCCAGAGCGGGTGATCGCGCCGCAGATCCTTCGGCAACCGCTGCTGGATGAGGCTCAGGCCCAGCGTCGCCTGATGCTGCATGGCGCAACCGCTCTGGGTGTGGCCACGGAAAAGGACCTTCGGGATTATTTTCGTCTCGATCCAGGCGACAGCCGTGCACGACTCGCCGAACTGGTGGAGTCCGGTGAGTTGCTGGCCTGCGAGGTTCAGGGTTGGCGTCAGCCGGCCTATTGCCTGCCGCAGGTCAAGGTGCCGCGCAAGGTCGAGGCCAGTGCGCTGTTGTCACCGTTCGATTCACTGATCTGGGAGCGCAGCCGCACTGAGCGACTGTTCGATTTCCGCTATCGGCTGGAGATCTATACGCCCCGACACAAGCGGGTCTATGGCTATTACGTGCTGCCGTTCTTGCACAACGAGCGGATCGTCGCTCGGGTCGATTTGCGGGCGGAGCGAGCTCAGGGGCGTTTGGCGGTGCATGGGGTGCATGAAGAGCAGCCCGGTCTGGACGAAGAGGGCATCCGGGCATTGGCCGTGCAATTGCGCAAGATGGCCGATTGGCTGGGGTTGGAGCAGATTCAGCTCAATTGCCAGCGTGATGCTGCGCGACATCTGCGTGAGGTGCTGGAGTGAAGCGCTTCGCGGGCAAGCCCGTTCCTACAGTGGCCTTGCAGGAGCGGGTTTGTCCGCGACAGCGCTTTTAGCGTTTGACCTGCTTCAAGGTCTCGGCAATCAGGAAGGCCAGTTCCAGCGACTGGTCGGCGTTCATCCGTGGATCGCAATGGGTGTGATAGCGATCCGATAGGCCGTCTTCGGTAATAGGCCGTGCGCCGCCGATGCACTCGGTGACGTTCTGACCGGTCATCTCGATATGGATGCCGCCGGCATAGCTGCCTTCGGCCTGGTGCACCTGGAAGAACTCCTTGACCTCGGTGAGGATCTGCGCGAAATCCCGGGTCTTGTAGCCGCTGCTGGCCTTGATGGTGTTGCCGTGCATCGGGTCCGAACTCCAGAGCACCTGCTTGCCTTCGCTTTCTACCGCACGGATCAGTTGCGGCAGATGATCGCCGACCTTGTGGGCGCCCATGCGCACGATCAGGTTGAGGCGCCCGGGATCGTTGTCCGGGTTGAGGATGTCGATCAAGCGGATCAGTTCCTCGGTGTTCATGCTCGGGCCGACCTTGACCCCGATCGGGTTGTTCACGCCCCGCAGGAACTCGACGTGGGCACCGTCGAGCTGGCGAGTGCGGTCGCCGATCCACAGCATGTGCGCCGAGCAATCGTAATAGTCGTTGGTCAGGCTGTCGCGGCGGACAAAGGCCTCTTCGTAATTGAGCAGCAGCGCTTCATGGGCGGTGAAGAAGCTGGTCTCGCGCAGTTGCGGCGAGCTGTCCATGCCGCAGGCACGCATGAAGGCCAGGGTTTCATCGATGCGGTCCGCGAGCTGGCTGTATTTCTCGGCCAGAGCCGAGTTGGCGATGAAGTCCAGGTTCCACTTGTGCACCTGGTGCAGGTCGGCAAAGCCGCCTTGGGCGAAGGCCCGCAACAGGTTCAGGGTGGCCGTGGCCTGGTGGTAGGACTGCAGCAGGCGGTCCGGGTCCGGTATCCGGCTTTTTGCATCAAAGCCGATGCCGTTGACGATGTCGCCGCGATAGGCCGGCAAGGTCACGCCATTGATGGTTTCGTCGTTGGCCGAGCGCGGCTTGGCGAACTGGCCGGCCATGCGTCCAACCTTGACCACCGGGCAGCCGGCGGCAAAAGTCATGACAATGGCCATCTGCAGCAGCACCTTGAAGGTGTCGCGGATCTTCGCGGCGGAGAATTCGGCAAAGCTTTCGGCGCAGTCGCCGCCCTGCAGCAGGAAGGCGCGGCCCTGGGTCACTTCGGCAAACTGGCGGCGCAACTCCCGGGCTTCACCGGCAAACACCAGCGGTGGATAACTGGCCAGGGTTTGCTCGACCTGCAGCAGATGCGCAGCGTCGGGGTACTGGGGTTGTTGCTGGATCGGCAAGGCGCGCCAGCTGTCGGGGCTCCAGGGTTGGCTCATCGCGGACTCGAGTGCGTTACGGTGGGAGGGGCATGTTAGCAGCAAATTAGTGCGTGACCTGCTCCTCTCGCTTGGCCGACAATCGCGCCTTTCCCGCTCGCTGCCGAGCGGTTGGTTTATCGCGCCGGCTCGATTGCGAGCCCCGCGACTAGGAGATGAAATGACTGAGGAGCGCGTCGAGCGTGTGCTCGCCGAGGTTCATGACCAGTTCGGCATGATTCGGGTATTGGAAGTGGCGGACTACCGCTTCCTCGAATTTGGCGACGCCATCGAGCAAAGCTGCGTGTTCACCGCCGACCCCAGCTGGCTGGAGTACGACTACACCCGGGCCATGCTGATCGGTGCCCTGTGTCATGAGGCGCCGGAGAGCGCACTGTTTCTCGGCCTGGGCGCCGGGACCCTGACCCAGGCCTGCCTGAAGTTCCTGCCCCTGGAAGACGTCGAAGCCATCGAACTGCGCCCGGATGTTCCACGCCTGGCCATCGAGTACCTGGGCCTGGACGATGATCCGCGTCTTTATATAAGAGTCGGTGACGCCCTGGAGTTGCTGGACAGTGCCGAATCCGCTGACCTGATCTTCGTCGACCTGTACACCGATGTCGGCCCGGGCGTCGGTCATCTGGCCTGGGGCTTCCTGGAAAACTGCCAGAAGCGCCTCAATCCTGGAGGTTGGCTGGTGATCAACCAGTGGGCTACCGATGACGGCAAGCCTCTGGGCGCAGCCTTGTTGCGTGGCCTTTATCACCGCCACTACTGGGAGCTGCCGGTGAAGGAGGGCAATGTGATTCTGATCGTGCCATCCGACCTGGAGCAGGACCTGGACCTGCCGAGCCTGACCGCCCGGGCTGAAGCCCTGGCCCCGCGCCTGGGCTATTCCCTGCAGTCGCTGATCAAGGCCATTCGTCCCGCTACCTGATATTTGCGCAGGAGCCGGTTTGTCGGCGAGGACGATCTGCCGGCCACCTGGTTCAGCAACCCTTGAACACCCCCGGTCGCTTCTCGATCATCGCCCGCACGCCTTCCTTGGCGTCCTCACTGTTCATCAGGTTGTGTATCAGCGGTGGCAAGCCCTGAGCGGCCAGCGTCTCGCCTTCGAGCCTGGCCTGGCGCGCCGACATCAGCGTCGCCTGCACCCCCAGCGGCGCCTGTCGGGCAATCCGCTCGGCCAGTTCAATGGCCCGGGGCAGCAGGTCCTCACTGGCCATCACTTCCTGGACCAGCCCCAGGCGCAGGGCTTCATGGGCATCGAACTCGTCACCGGTCAGTAACCAGCGCATGGCATTGCCCCAGCCGGCCAGTTGATGCAGGCGCAGGGTTGCGCCGCCGAAGGGAAAGATGCCGCGCTGCACTTCCATCTGGGCAAAGCGCGTATTGCTGGCGCAGAGGTTGATGTCCGCCGCCAGCATCAACTCGATGCCGATGGTCAGGCAGTAACCCTGTACGGCGACTATCACCGGCTTGCTTACCCGTGGTCCGGCGAACACGCCCCAGGGGTCGCAGCCGCCGGGCGGTGCCTGCCAGCCCTGAGCCAGGGCAGCGCCGACATTGGCCAGGTCCAGCCCTGCGGTAAAGTGTTCGCCGTGGCCGAACACCACGGCGATCCGCGCTTGGCTGCTGGCTTCGAACTCGCCATAGGCCAGGCTCAGCTGGTTGAGCAGCTCCAGATCGAAGGCATTGCGCTTGGCGACCCGGTCCAGGCCGATCAGGAATAGATGACCGCGCAGTTCGCGGCTGACACGGCTGGCACTGGGCTGATTCATGGGCGCGATCCTCAAGGGGGAAAGAGGGAATGGGCGAGACGGCTTTCAAGCACCAGGGTGAATCGTTTTAGCGGTGGCGACCAACAACGGCGGGCTCAAGCAAAATAGCGCGCCCTTCGAGTCTGCGCAAAGCCCGTGACCATCGGGCGTTCAGCGGATTTTTCCGATAAAAAAAACTCCCTTTTTTGAGTAATTCCGGTATAGTGCGCGCCGGCCTTTAGCCGGGCCACGTTTAGGTAATGCAATTCCCCGAAGTCAGCTTCGGCTGCTTGTCCGCTGCGCGGACTATCCTTGACGATCCATTCATCCAATCGTTTTCGCAAATCCCCGCCGACAAAGCTGCCAGGGTGACTCTTGAGTCTTACACGGCATGCGCAGCTTTGGAGCATGGGTCTTTGCGGATGCACTTAGAGGCAGACCCATGACCCAGGAAATCGGCGGCTTCGCCGCTCTTGAACTTCATCCCAATATTGTCGCTGCAGTAGTCGCTACCGGCTATGAAGAGCCTTCGGCTATTCAGCAGCAGTCGATCCCGATCATCCTTGCCGGTCACGATATGATTGGTCAGGCGCAAACCGGTACCGGTAAAACCGCTGCCTTTGCCCTGCCTATCCTGCACCGCATTGATCCGTCCAAGCGCGAGCCGCAAGCTCTGATCCTGGCCCCAACCCGTGAGTTGGCGCTGCAAGTTGCAACCGCTTTCGAAACCTACGCCAAGCAAATGCCGGGCGTGACTGTTGTGGCCGTCTACGGCGGTGCGCCGATGGGCCCACAACTGAAAGCAATCCGTAATGGCGCACAGATCGTTGTCGCCACTCCGGGCCGTCTGTGCGACCACCTGCGTCGCGACGAAAAAGTGTTGGCCACCGTGAACCACCTGGTTCTCGACGAAGCCGACGAAATGCTCAAGCTGGGCTTCATGGATGACCTGGAAGTCATCTTCAAGGCCATGCCTGAGTCCCGCCAGACCGTACTGTTCTCGGCCACTCTGCCGCAGTCGATCCGGGCCATTGCCGAGCGTCACCTGAAGGACCCGAAGCACGTCAAGATCCAGAGCAAGACCCAGACCGTCACCGCGATCGAGCAGGCTCACCTGCTGGTTCACGCTGACCAGAAGACCTCTGCTGTTCTGAGCCTGCTGGAAGTTGAAGATTTCGACGCCCTGATCATGTTCGTGCGCACCAAGCAAGCGACCCTGGACCTGGCCAGTGCCCTGGAAGCCAAAGGCTACAAAGCCGCTGCGCTGAACGGTGACATCGCCCAGAACCAGCGTGAGCGCGTGATCGACTCCCTCAAGGATGGCCGTCTGGACATCGTTGTGGCCACCGACGTCGCCGCTCGTGGTCTGGACGTACCGCGTATCACCCACGTATTCAACGTGGACATGCCGTACGACCCGGAATCCTACGTGCACCGTATCGGCCGTACCGGCCGTGCCGGTCGCGAAGGTCGTGCGCTGCTGCTGGTGACTCCGCGTGAGCGCCGCATGCTGCAAGTGATCGAGCGTGTGACCGGTCAGAAGGTTGCCGAAGTTCGCCTGCCGGACGCCCAAGCTGTTCTTGATGCACGCATCAAGAAACTGACCAACAGCCTGTCGCCGCTGGTAGCTGATGCTGAAGCCACCCACGGTGAGCTGCTGGATCGCCTGACTGCCGATATCGGTTGCAGCCCGCGCGCCCTGGCCGCGGCCCTGCTGCGCAAGGCCACCAATGGTCAAGCGCTGAACCTGGCAGCCATCGAGAAAGAGCGTCCACTGGTGCCCAACAGCGCGCCACGTGGTGATCGTCCTGAGCGTTCCGGCGATCGTCCTGATCGTGGTGATCGTGAGCGTCGCGCGCCAATGCCTCTGGGCGAAGGCCGTGCTCGCTGCCGTACCGCGCTGGGTGCCCGTGACGGTATCGCTGCCAAGAACCTCTTGGGCGCGATCCTCAACGAAGGTGGCCTGGCCCGTGAAGCCATCGGTCGCATCCAGGTGCGTGACAGCTTCAGTCTGGTCGAGCTGCCGGAAGACGGTCTTGACCGTCTGCTGACCAAGCTCAAGGACACTCGCGTGGCTGGCAAGCAGCTGAAGCTGCGTCGCTACCGCGAAGATTGATCCGCCCTCGGGCTGATTGATCAGGCATAAAAAATCCCCGACTGGTTCGGGGATTTTTTTTGCCTGGAGTTCGGGCCGGGACTGTTCGCCGGCAAGCCGGTTCCTGCGGGGTTGTGTAGCAGCCCTGCCGTTGAGGCTTCAGCCAAAGCGGTAGATGTCCATGCCCAGCGCGCCCAGGGTGAAGCCCTGGTGGGCCACGCTGAATTCGCCACCGGCACCTCGGGCGAAGTACAGCGGCAGCAGGTGTTCATCGCTGGGATGGCTGCGCACGGCATGCGGTGCCTGCTGCCGGTAATCATGCAGGGCCGTTTCATCATTGGCCGCCAGTTTTTCGATCATCCAGTCACGAAAGGCCTTGGCCCAGGGTTCGACGCTTTCCGGGCCGGCGTGCCAGTCCAGCTCCCGCAGGTTGTGGGTGATGCTGCCGGAGCCGATCAGCAACACGCCCTGTTGCCGCAGGCCTGCCAGGGCGTGGCCGATGCGGGTCTGCAGGGCCGGGCCCAGACGAGTGGGCAGCGATAGCTGGATCACCGGGATGTCCGCTTGCGGGTACATCAGCGACAGCGGCACCCAGGCGCCGTGGTCGAAGGGGCGCTGGTTGTCCAGCTGCGCCGGCAGGCCGTCGGCCTTGAGCAGCTCCACCACTTGTGCCGCCAGTTCAGGATCGCCGGGAGCCGGGTATTGCACGGCAAACAGTGCAGCGGGAAAGCCGCCGAAGTCATGCCAGGTTTCCGGATGAGGGTGGGCGCTGACTCGCAGATCCTGGCTTTCCCAATGGGCTGAAACCACCAGGATCGCCTTGGGGCGTGGCAGCTGTGCCGCCAGGTTGGCCAGGGCAGGACCGCTGGCACCGGGCTCCAGGGCCAGCATGGGAGAACCGTGGGAGATAAACAGGCTGGGGAGCATGAGAAGGTCCTGAAGGTTAAGATGCGCCATCTTCAATCAGATCATTGATCTAAATCTAATATAAGTTTTAGGGCTTTTTGATCGAATTTTAAGGACTTCTCATGCAAGCGGACTTTTGGCACAAGCGTTGGGAGCGGGATCAGATCGGCTTTCACCTGGCAGAGGTCAACCCCTACCTGCAGCAGTACTGGCCGGCTCTGGGGCTGGCGGCACAAACCCGTGTGCTGGTGCCGTTGTGCGGCAAGAGCCTGGACCTGATCTGGCTCGCCGACCAGGGCTTCGAGGTGCTGGGCATCGAGCTGGCGGAAAAGGCGGTGGAGGATTTCTTCCGTGAGCATCAGTTGCAGCCGCAGATCAGCCAGCACGGAGAGTTCAAGGTCTATGCCCAGGGTCCGATCCAGCTCTGGTGCGGCGATTTCTTTGCCCTGACTGCCGAGGACACGGCTGGTTGCACAGCCCTGTACGACCGTGCGGCCATGATTGCCTTGCCCCCGCCGATGCGGCAGCGCTACACCGCCCACCTCAATGGCCTGTTGCCGGAGGGCAGCCAGGGGCTGCTGATAACCATGGACTACGCCCAGGAGCAACTGGACGGGCCGCCATTCGCGGTGCTCGACGATGAAGTTCGCCAGGGCCTGGGGGATGTCTGGCAGCTGCAGGTCGAAACGGAGCGCGACATTCTGGGAGAGAGCTGGAAGTTTCTCCAGGGTGGCGTGACCCGGCTGGTGGAGCGGGTCTATCGCCTGAACAAGCAAGGTGTCCGTGAATAGGCTTTATTGGCGGCCATGCAAAAGGGCGACTCGCGTCGCCCTTTTGGGTATGGCCTTGCAGCGGATCAGCCGCGACGACGCAGGGCGTCGATACGCTCTTCCAGCGGCGGGTGGCTCATGAACATGCGAGCCAGACCCTGTTTGATGCCGCCATTGATGCCGAAGGCGTTCAGGGTGTCGGGCATATGCACCGGCAGGCCCTGTTCCGAACGCAGGCGCTGCAGGGCGCCGATCATGGCGTTGGTGCCGGCCAGGCGGGCACCGGCTTCGTCGGCACGGTATTCACGCTTGCGCGAGAACCACATGACGATGGCGCTGGCCAGGAAACCCAGGACCAGCTCGGCGAAGATGGTCGCCACGTAGTAGGCAATGCCCTGGCCCTCTTCGTTCTTGAAGATCACCTTGTCGACGAAGTTGCCGATGATCCGCGCGAAGAACATCACGAAGGTGTTCACCACGCCCTGGATCAGCGCCAGGGTCACCATGTCGCCGTTGGCAACGTGACCGATCTCGTGGGCCAGTACGGCTTTCACTTCATCGGGCGAGAAGCGTTCCAGCAGGCCCTGGCTGACCGCCACCAGGGCGTCGTTCTTGTTCCAGCCGGTGGCGAAGGCGTTGGCCTCGTAGGCCGGGAAAATACCCACTTCGGGCATCTTGATCCCGGCTTCGCGGGACAGTTGCTCAACGGTTTGCAACAACCATTGCTCATGGCGGGTGCGCGGTTGAGTGATGATCTGCGTGCTGGTGCTCATCTTCGCCATCCACTTGGAGATGAACAGCGAGAACAGCGAACCGGCAAAACCAAAGACGGCACAGAAAATCAGCAGCTGATTGAGGTTGAGATCAACCCCATTGGCCGCCATGAACCCGTTGAAGCCGAAAAGGCTCAGGGTGATGCTGGCAATCAGCACGACCGCAAGGTTAGTGGCCAAAAACAGCAGGATTCGCATCATGGTTGTAGAAATCTCCTCAAGCTAAAGATGTAGCGTACTGCGGGGTATATAAGGTGCGGCAACGGCCTATTCAATACGGCTTCTATTTCAAACTGTGTCGTCTAGCCCCGGGGTTAGACGCTTGCATTGACGCGGCGCGGGCGATTGTCGGATGGGGCAATCAACCGGCTGCGGTGCAGGATTTGTGACAATGGGCCGGACGGAAAGTGCAAGCTTATAGAAGGGGCGTGGTGCAGGGCAGCGAAGATGTGTTGCTGAATTAATCGCAGTGCGACCGGGTAAGGATCGCACTGCGTGATTCGGATTACTGGCGGTAGGACTTGAGGAAACTTCCGATCCGCCCAATGGCCTGTTCCAGGTCATCGACCCGCGGCAGGGTGACCACGCGGAAGTGATCCGGCCAAGGCCAGTTGAAGGCGGTGCCCTGGACCACTAGGAGTTTTTCCGAAAGCAGCAGATCGAGAACGAACTTCTCATCGTTATGGATCGGGCAGACTTTCGGGTCGATCCGGGGGAAGGCATACAGCGCGCCCATGGGTTTCACGCAGCTGACCCCGGGAATGTCGTTGAGCAGCTCCCAGGTACGGTTGCGCTGTTCCAGCAGGCGGCCGGGCGGCAGCACCAGGTCATTGATGCTCTGGTAGCCGCCCAGGGCGGTCTGGATCGCGTGCTGGCTGGGCACGTTGGCGCACAGGCGCATGTTGGCCAGCATGTCGATGCCTTCGATATAGCTCAGGGCATGCTGCTTGGGACCGGAAATGGCTACCCAGCCGGAACGGAAGCCCGCCACCCGATAGGACTTGGACAGGCCGTTGAAGGTCAGGCACAGCAGGTCCGGCGCCAGGGAAGCGGTGCAGATGTGCACGGCGTCATCGTAGAGGATCTTGTCGTAGATCTCGTCCGAGAACACCACCAGGTTGTGCTGGCGGGCCAGTTCCAGCATGCCCAGCAGCACTTCCTTGGGGTACACGGCGCCGGTGGGGTTGTTCGGGTTGATGATCACCAGGGCCTTGGTGTTCGGGGTGATCTTGGCCTTGATGTCGGCCAGGTCCGGCCACCAGTTGGCCTGCTCGTCGCACAGGTAGTGCACCGGGTTGCCGCCAGCCAGGCTCACCGCGGCGGTCCACAGCGGATAGTCCGGGGCCGGCACCAGCACTTCGTCGCCGTTGTTGAGCAGGGCCTGCATGGCCATCACGATCAGCTCGGAAACACCGTTGCCCAGGTAGATGTCTTCAATGCCGATACCTTCTACCTGCTTTTGCTGGTAGTACTGCATCACCGCCTTGCGCGCACTGAACAGGCCCTTGGAATCGCTGTAGCCCTGGGCGGTGGGCAGGTTGCGGATCACGTCTTGGAGAATCTCGTCCGGCGCTTCGAAACCAAAGGGCGCCGGGTTGCCGATGTTCAGCTTGAGGATGCGATGGCCTTCCTCTTCCAGACGCTTGGCGTGCTTGAGCACTGGGCCGCGAATGTCATAACAGACGTTGGCGAGCTTGTTCGATTTGCTGACCTGCATGGCGATGTGTTCCCGAAAATGAACGATCCAGGCGGAGGATGAACTACCGTACTGGGAATCCTGCCGTGTCACACCGGCCTGTAGCCCGCACCGGCGCGGCAAAATCCGTTTGAATGGGTGTAACGCGGCTGCCAGACTGGCGTCTGACGAGGCGCAATCATACGTGCCGCCCGATCCGTGGAAAAGACACAGATCGGGCTTTTTCCGTTGCAGAGGAAGGACCATGGAAAAGCTGGAAAAAACCCTGGAAGAGTGGCGGGCGATGCTCGATCCGGAGCAGTACAACGTCTGCCGGCTCAAAGGCACCGAACGGCCCTTCTCGGGCAAGTACAACGGCACCAAGACCGATGGGATCTATCATTGCATCTGCTGCAATGAGCCGTTGTTCGACTCCAAGGCCAAATTCGACTCCGGGTGCGGCTGGCCGAGTTTCTTTGAACCCATTGCCGACAGTGCCATGGTCGAGATTCGGGACGTGAGCCATGGCATGATCCGGACCGAAGTGGTCTGTGCCAGATGCGACGCGCACCTTGGCCATGTTTTCCCGGACGGCCCGCCGCCCACCGGCTTGCGTTATTGCATCAATTCGGTTTGCCTGGATCTGGTTCCGCGCTAAGCACCAGGGCGATTCTTTGGAGTCGCCCTTTGTTCAATTAAATTGCGTGCAATTTAATTGAGCGCTATTTTTACCGCCTCTTATCTTGAATGGAATTGCTGCCATGACCGATTCGCTGCTGACTATTCCCTGCACCACCATCAAGGGTGAACACAAGACCCTGGCAGACTTCTCCGGCAAGGCCGTGCTGGTGGTCAACACCGCCAGCAAATGTGGCTTCACGCCCCAGTACAAGGGATTGGAGGAGTTGTGGCAGACCTACAAGGACCAGGGCCTGGTGGTACTGGGGTTTCCGTGCAACCAGTTCGGCAAGCAGGAACCGGGTGACGAAGGGGCGATTTCCGAGTTCTGCGAGCTGAACTACGGTGTCAGCTTCCCGCTGTTCAAGAAGATCGAAGTCAATGGCGCCGCCGCTCACCCGTTGTTCGTCCAGTTGAAGAAGCGTGCGCCTGGGGTCCTGGGTTCCCAGGGCATCAAATGGAATTTCACCAAGTTCCTGATTGGCCAGGACGGCAAGCTGGTCAAGCGTTTTGCGCCGACCACCAAGCCCCAGGACCTCGGCCGCGAGATTGAAGCCCTGCTCAAATGAACGACCTGTCGGCTGATTCACTGAAACTCGATTCCCAGCTGTGTTTCAAGCTGTACGCTGCCTCGCGGGCGGTGGTTCGTGGCTACAAGCCGATGCTCGACCGCCTGGGCCTGACCTATCCGCAGTACCTGGTGATGCTGGTGCTGTGGGAGTGGCATGCGGTGCCTGTGCCGCAGCCGACGGTGAAGGCGCTGGGGGAGCGTCTGTCCCTGGACTCCGGCACCCTGACCCCATTGCTCAAGCGTCTTGAACAACTGCAACTGGTGCAGCGCCAACGCTCAGGGCGTGATGAGCGGGAAGTGCACCTGAGCTTGAGTGAAACGGGCCTGGCGCTGCGCGATCAGGTGCCGCCGCTCAAAGCGGCGCTATTGTGCGAGAGCGGCGTTGACCTCAACAGCCTGGACCAGTTGCGCGACGGCCTCGATCACCTGCTGCAGCAGATCAGAGCCTTGTCGTAGTGGGCACCCACAGATCCAGCAGGGTGATCAGTTCCTCGCGGCGAAATGGCTTGGCCAGGTAGTCGCTCATGCCCGCCGCTCGGCAGCGTTCGCGCTCCTCGGGCATGGCGTTGGCGGTCAGGGCAATGATCGGCAAGTCCGGCCAGCGCCCACTGCGGCGGATCTGTCGGCTGGCTTCATAACCGTCCATGACCGGCATGTTGCAGTCCATCAGCACCAGGTCGAAGCGGTTGTGCTCCAGCTGGTTGAGGGCCTCGGCGCCATGGACGGCCACGGTCACGGCACACCCGAGCTTGCTGAGCATGCCTTTGGCCACCAGTTGATTCACCGGGTTGTCTTCCACCAGCAGAATGTCTGCCCGGCGGATCTGCGCCGGCATTTCCAGTTGGGCGTCATTGAGGGTAATGGTTTCCGCCAGCAACGAGCGGCGCAGGGTCTGATACAAGGCATTGCGCGCCAGGGGGCGAGCCTGTTGCTGCAGCGGTGCCAGGGCGCTGGCCTCTTCGCTGGGCAGGAAGCTGCCATAGGCGGTCACCAGCAGGATCGGCGCGGTAATGGCCGGGCGCAGGCCGAACAGGCATTCCGGGCAATCCGTGATCAGCAGGTCGGGGTCACGCCCGGCCAGCGAGTCCTCGATGTCGTAACGCTGGTAGTCGAGCCCCCAGGTCGGCAGCAGGGAACCCAGCAGTTCAGCCAGGCCGCTGCCGGCGTCGGTGATGGCGATGATCTTGCCGGACAGCGCCGGCGGCGCAATGGCCGGGGTGTGGCAGGGCAGCGGCAGATCGGCGCAGAACTGACTGCCGAAGCCCACTTCCGAGCTGATGCTCAAGCGCCCGTTCATGGCCTCGCAGAGGTTGTAGGTCAGGGCCAGCCCCAGCCCCGTGCCGCCGTATTGGCGGGTGATACCGGCGCCCGCCTGGGTGTAGGGCTGGAAGATCCGCACCTGGGCTTCCTGGGCGATGCCGATCCCGGTGTCGCAGATTTCGATACGCACCCCGTCGCCCTGGGTGCTCAGGCGCACATCGACGCGGCCGAAGCGGGTGAACTTGAGGGCATTGGACAGCAGGTTGCTGACGATCTGTCGTACCCGCATCGGGTCCCCTAGCACCAGGGCCGGAAAGTCCGGGGCGATCAGGCAGGCCAGTTCCACGCTGGCTGCCGCGTTCTGCGACAACAGGTTGGCGGTGTCTTCCACCAGCACCCCGAGGTCGAAGGGGATGCGCTCCAGCTCCAACTGCCCGGCGTCGAACTTGGACATGTCGAGAATATCGTTGAGCAGCTCCACCAGGACTTTGCCGGAGTCGTGGGCGATAGACAGTTGCTGGCGCTGTTCGGGGGTCAGCGGGCTGTCCAGGGACAGGGCGATCATCCCCAGCAGGCCGTTGAGCGGGGTGCGGATCTCGTGGCTCATGTTGGCCAGGAATGCGGCTCGGGCCTGGGCCATGTCCAGGGCAGTGCGCCGGGCGATCTCCAGCTCCTCGTTGGACTGGCTGAGCCGGGCGTTGCTGGCCTTGAGCTCGGTGGTGCGTGCCGAGACCATGTTTTCCAGCTGCCCGAGGTATTCGGTCAGACGGTTCTCGGCATTGCGTCGTTGCTGGATCTCGGTGGCCATGATCTCGAATTGCTGGTTGGCCACCTTGACCAATACCCCGACTTCATCGTTCTCGTGGCCATGGGGAAACTCCAGTTTGGTCTGTTGCGGGCTGCGCGGGTCACGGCTGCTGAGCTCGCGGATCACCCCCACCAGAGGCTTGGTCAGCATCACATAGAACAGTGCCAGGAGAATCCCGGTGAGGATCAGGCTACGGGCGAAGCCGTTGATCAGGGTGACCTCGGCGCGGCGCAGGAAGCGGCTGCCGAAGGCATAGGTGTCGACGTCCAGATGCAGCGTGCCGAGGGACTCCTCGGGCAGGTGGCTGAGGTACAGGCGATTTTCGAACTGCCGGTCAGCACCGAACAGGAAGTCGCTGAGGGCCCGGTAGGGGCTCTGTTGCGCGGGCCGTTCGACGTTGGCCAGCAGGGTATTGTTGTTGTCGATGAGCTGCGCACGAATGATCGCCGGGGAACGCAGCAGGCCCAGGGTCAGTTCCTGGGCCAGTTCGGAGTCGATGTTGTAGGCAATGCGTGAGGCCGGGTTGTGACTGATTTCCAGCAGTGACTGAATTTCACGATTGATGGAGGCATCTTCGCTGGCATAATCGATGCCGATTTGCAGCAGACTGAGCGCGGTCCCCAGAATGAAACCCACCAGCACGGTGAGCCGGGCCTGTTTATAGGACAGGCGATTGGTGAACTTGATATCCATGGGGGGCTGAACCACTTTCGTTTCCCTTCGCTGCGCAAGCATAGCTGATCATCTTTGGTTGCCGGCCTGGCCTGGCAGCAGCTGATAAGGCAATAGACCCTTTGATCAGGACGGCGTTTGGTCTGTGTGACGCATCATTACCTTGAACGTGCCTGAGGAAAAGTCGTGGATGCCCGATTGAATGCATTTCTTGAACGTGCCGATGCCGTCCTGGCCCGAATCGAACCGCTGCTACCTGCCTTGCGCCAGAGCATCGACTGGAATCAGTGCCTGGCAGCCCGCTGGCAGCGTGAAGGCCGCGGTGGCTTCCTTCTGCCCCTGGAAGTCAGCCTGGACATGCGCCTGAGCGATCTGATCGGGGTCGACAAGCAGCGCGAGCAGTTGGCGCGCAATACCCAGCAGTTTCTTGACGGCCTGCCGGCCAACCATGCCTTGCTCTGGGGCTCGCGTGGCACCGGTAAATCCTCCCTGGTGCGAGCCTTGCTGGCCGAGCACGCCAAGGGCGGCCTGCGGTTGATCGAGATCGAGCGTGATCACCTGGCGGACCTGCCACGGGTGGTGGAGCAACTGGTCAAGCTGCCCCAGCGTTTCGTGCTGTTCTGCGACGACCTGTCGTTCGAGGCCGGCGAGGGCGACTACCGGGTGCTCAAGAGCGTACTCGACGGTTCCCTGGAGCAGGCTCCGGAAAACGTGCTGTTGTACGCCACCTCGAACCGCCGGCACCTGGTGCCGGAAAAGGAAAGTGACAACGAGAACTGGAAGCGCGTCGACGGCGAGCTGCACCCCAGCGAAGCGGTGGAAGACAAGATCGCCCTGTCGGACCGCTTCGGCCTGTGGCTCTCGTTCTATCCCTTCACTCAGGAACACTTTCTCAATGTGGTGGAACACTGGATCGGCGAACTGGCGCGCAAGGCCGGCTTGAGCTGGCAGCGCACTGAAGAGCTGGACATTCTGGCGGTACGCTGGGCCACGGGCCGGGGCAACCGCAACGGCCGATGTGCCTATCAATTTGCCCGCTATTGGGTGGGCTTGCAGTTGTTGGAGCAAAAAGCATGATCGATTTGCAAAGTGCCGGCCAAGGCCTGGATGGCTACGGGCTGCTGTGTGCCCAGATGGAGTCGCTGTTGGCCGATGAGCGTGACTTCATCGCCAATGCCGCGCAGTTCTCGGCGTTCCTGTTCAGCCAGCTCGATGACCTGAACTGGGCCGGCTTCTACCTCAATCGCAACCAGGAATTGGTGCTCGGCCCGTTCCAGGGCCAGATCGCCTGCGTGCGGATACCCTTCGGTCGTGGCGTTTGCGGCACCGCCGCGGCCACCCTGCAGACTCAACGGGTAGAGGATGTGCATGCCTTTGCCGGACACATCGCCTGTGACAGCGCGTCCAACAGCGAGCTGGTGGTGCCCCTGGTCAAGGACGGCCGGTTGATCGGCGTGCTCGACCTGGACAGCCCGAAGCTGGCCCGCTTCAGCCCGGCGGACCAGGCCGGGATCGAACAACTGGCGGCGATCTTCCTGCGCCTGAGTGACTGCTGACCGCCATCAGGCGGTCAACCCTGCCTTTTTCAACAGAGCGTCACGATCCACGGCATCGATCTGCTGTGGCACCAGGAAGCGCTCGGCGTAGCGCTGATAGATCTGCTCCTGAAGAAACAGCTCGAACAATTCGGGATCGATGTGGGCGTCGCGGCACATCATGGCCATGATGTTCAGCGCTTCGCTGAGGGTCTTGCCCTTCTTGTAGGGGCGGTCTGCCGCGGTCAGTGCCTCGAAGATATCGGCAATCGCCATCATCCGCGCCGGCAGGCTCATCTGTTCACGCTTGAGCTGTTTGGGGTAGCCGCTGCCGTCCATTTTCTCGTGATGGCCGCCGGCGATCTCCGCCACGTTCTGCAAGTGGCTGGGAAAGGGCAGGTGGTTGAGCATGATGATGGTCTGCACGATGTGGTGATTGATCACATAGCGCTCCTCGGCGGTCAGTGTGCCTCGGGGGATGCTCAGGTTGTACAGCTCGCCACGGTTGTACTTGTGAGCTGGCACCTGGAGCTTGAAGCCCCAGGGATTGTCCGCGGTCATGATCTCCACGGCGCTGCGTTCCAGCAGGTGTTCCGGCTTGTCCGCCAGCAGATGCTCCTGCACCGGCAGGCTGGGCGCCGGGGTGCGGTTCTGACGCTGCAGCTCTTCCCAGGAAACCCCCAGGCGATCGTCCAGGGTCCGGCTCCAGGTGCGCTGGGCGATGATCTGCAGGCGCTGCTGGTCGGCCTCGGCCATGAACTCGGCCCCCAGATTGCAGTGCGCGACAAAAGCGAAATCCTCGTCCAGGGCCCGCAGGTGCTCGTCGCGCTCGGCGGCCTGGGCGGTGGCCTCGGCCCCTTCGGCCACGGCCCGCCAGTAGTCGATCCAGGCATCGCGCTTGAGCACTTCGAAGCGGGTGCGGATTTCATGAATCCGGTCATTCAGGGTTTCCAGCTTGGTGGCTTTGTCCACCACGTATTCCGGGGTCGTGACCTTGCCGCAGTCATGCAGCCAGGCGGCGATATGCAAGGCTTCCCACTCGTCGTCGCTGGGTTGATAGGCGGCGAACCTCGGGTCCTGGCTGGCGGCAGCGGCTTCGGCCAGCATCAGGGTCAGGGCCGGCACGCGCTGGCAGTGGCCGCCGGTGTAGGGACTCTTGGCATCGATGGCCCCGGCCAGCAACTGGATAAAGGCGTCCAGCAGATGCTTTTGCTTGTTCTGCAGGCGCTGGCTCTCGATGCACAGCGCGGCAGTGGCGGACACCGCCTGGATAAAGGCGATACGGTCCGGGCTGAGTTTTTCCAGGTCTGCCTCGGTGCCGCTGTCCACCAGAAACAGTAGGAGCATGCCCACCGTTTCGTTGTGCCGATTGCGCAAGCGGATGCCCACCAGATGGGAGCTGGGACTGTCCAGGGCCAGCAGTACGCTTTGCAGGCTGCCGGCCTGTTCGAAGCCCAGGGTAGTGACCACGTTGTCGTTGTCGGTCAATTGATGCAGCCAGTCCGGGAGCCTCGGGTCCGTCAGGTCTTTGGTGGCGATATCGAAGCGCTGCAGGTCCTGGAGTTGTCCATCGATGATCAGGCCATAGGGTTGCAGGCGCGAACCCTTGCTTTCCGTGAGGTAGATCAGCCCGGCCTGGGCCTGGGCGATCTTCACGGTCTCGAACAGCACCCGTTGCAGCAGGGGATCGAAGCGGGTTTCGGCGGACAGGCTGGCGTTGATCTCGAAAAAACTGGCCAGGGTATCTTTCATCCGGGCCATGGACAGGCTCAGTTGGTCCACCTCCAGCACAGGTGAGCGCCGCGACACCGGGTAATCGAAATTGAAGCTGCGGATGGCGTCCGCTTCCTGCACCAGAGCGTGCAGTGGCCGCACCAGAATGCGCGAGATCAGCCAGCCCAGGGGCAGGCACAGCAGCAGGGTGGTCAGCGTGATCAAGGCCCCTTGCCAGCGCAGGCGGTAGGCATCGACCAGCAGTTCGTCCTCGGGCACCAGCAATGCCAGTCGCAGTCCGCCGGGCCCGCCTTCGGCGATATGGCTGCTGGCGACTATCCAGTTGCGTCCCAGGGCCTGCAAGTGACCGTCAACGGTCTGTCCCTGCAACAGGGCATCGAGCATCGGGTTCAGGTCATTGCCCTTGATCAGGCGCGCGCTGCGCTGTTCCAGCAGCAGCTTGTGGCTGTCGGGGTAGGCCACGACTTTGCCCTGGTCATCCAGCAGTGCCACCTCGGTGGCCGGTGTGACCCGGTTCTTGGCCAGGGTCGATGACAGTTGTTCGAGGGTCAGATCGGCACCGATCACTGCCATTCTGCCGCTGCGCCGGGCCAGGGTGGTGCCGACGTTGAGGGTGGAATAAAACACATAGGGCCGGGTGGTGATCTGGTCGGCATCGCCCCGGGCGCTGGAGAACCAGTCACGGGTTCTTGGGTCGTAGCGCTCGTCGGCGTGGTGCCGACGGTCGATCAGGGACAACCCGGTGTCATAGAACAGCGACTGTGAGTGAACCTGGCCGTTGCTGGCATTGCGCTCGATGCTCCAGATTTCGTAGGCGCTGTCCGGCGGGGCATGGCGCTTGTCCTTGATCTCGGCGTTGCGTAGCGGACGCACCATGAAGAAGTCGCCATTGGCATATCCCAGGTACAGCGAGGCCAGGTTCGGGTTGTCCTGCAACGACTGGCTGAACGGCTTGAGCAGCGCCAGACGCTGTTCCAGGTTGGAAGCCTGGGCTGCCGGGTTGTCCGCCAGCAGGCTGAGCAGGTGGCGTATGGGGTCATAGGTGGATTTCAGGTCGCTGCGCACATCCTGTTCGATGCGCTGGAAGAGTTTTTCACTGCTGCCCAGGATGATGCGGGTGGTCTGTTGGTAGTTGTAGATGCCCAGTACCACGCCAGTCAGGAGCAGCAGCAGGGTGAACATCACGCTGATATGGATATGAAGAGGAAAGCGGCGTTGTGTCGGTTGTGGCGTGCTCGGCATTCCAATTCTCTCCAAGGGCACATCAGGCATGGCTCAGGAACCAAGCATAGTTAAGGCCGGTATTCTCTGCCTTGGCTTTGCCTGGGGATTGAGGATGTCGGGAAGTCCATGGGCATGGACCCCATGGAGGTGAACTACTGCGCTGAAATACTGGCCCTTTGATATATACCTGGCAAGAGGCTTGATCATCGGTGATCCGCAAGGTCCGAAGCCTCCGGGGCCACGGCGGGGCAGGTGGCAGTCGGTGTCCATTGCTGGTCCAGATGCTGCAGCAGGGATTGGGTAAAGCGCAGCAGGGCCCGGTCCAGGGCGTTGCTTGCGGCGCGACAGGCCTCGATCCCGGCGTTGTCCTGACAGACCCGCTCCAGGGCTTCGCAACAGGCCAGCAAAGAGGTAGCACCGAGCATTTTCGCCGAACCCTTGATCTTGTGTGCCAAGGCTGCCAACGCTTGGGAATCGCCGGCCGGAATCAGTCCCAGGGCGAGGCGGTCCTCGCGACAGCACTGCAGGAGGGCCTTGAGCATGCGCAGGGCAAGCAGTGGCTGGTTGCGGGTCAGGGTGCGCAGGGTCGATATGCTGAAACTGTCCGCCCTGGGCAGCGCCTTGAGTGTCTCCAGTGTCTGGCTCAGCAGGTTCAGATCCAGGGGTTTGAGCAGGCAGTCGTGCATGCCGGCATTCATGCAGCGCTGGATCGTCTGGGTATCGTCGCTGGCGCTGCAACCGAGGAGTGTCACCGGCGGCCGTTGCTGCAGCGCTTCATGTCGGCGGATGGTCTCGGCCAGTTGATAGCCGTTCATCAAGGGCATGTTGCAATCGACGATCAGCAAGTCGAAATCACCTTCTTGCCATTGCTCGTAGGCCTGCACTCCATCCCCCACGCAGGTGACCCGGTGCCCGAGGTACTCCAGTTGTTCCTGCAGCAGTGTCAGGCTGGCGCGGTGGTCGTCCGCCAGCAGGATGTCCAGAGGCAGGCGGTTGGCCTGGGGTACAGGGGCCGGGCTGGCTCGGGCTGCCCCCTCCCGCCCGGCCAGGGGCAACTCCACCCGGACTTCGCTGCCGGGGCCGCGGCGCCCGTGCAGGCTCAGCTTGCCCCCCATCTGCTGGCACAGCTGATGGCTGATGGGCAGCCCGAGCCCGGTACTGTCCCGTGGCGACTGGCTGTGCGGGTCAACCTGGGCAAAGGGTTGCAACAGTCGTTGCCGCTCCTCCCGGGGCATGCCTATGCCGGTGTCCAGCACCTGCAGTAGCAGCTTGTAGTGCCCCTTACGCATCGTGGGTTGCAGTTGCAATCTGACCAGGACCGTACCCTGGTGGGTGAACTTGATTGCGTTGCTCAGCAGATTTGCCAGCACCTGCTTGAAACGCAGGGTGTCAAGCAGCACCAGGGGCTCTGGCTCAGGGGCCTTGAACTCAAGGCTGAGGTCCAGGTTCTTCTGCCGGGCCAACGCCTGGAACACCCCCATCACCCCGTCGACGCTGCCCCGCAGGTTGCTCCAAGTCGGGTTCAGTTGCAGGTGGCCGGATTCGAGCCGGCTGATGTCCAGCAGGTCCCCGAGCAACTCGCGCAAATCCCTGGCTGCGCCCAGGGCCAGTTCCAGGGAGGCGTGGTTTTGTGGATGGTCCCTGGTTCGTTGCAGGATCAGTTCCAGCAGGCCGATGAAGGCGTTCAGCGGAGTACGGATTTCATGGCTCATGCAGCCCAGGAACTGGATTTTGCACCGGTTGGCTTCTTCGGCTTGGCGCTTGCCGGTTTCCAGTGCCGCCACCGATTGTTCCAGCCTCCCGGATTGCTGCCGAAGACTGTGCCGTTGTCGGTAGAGTCGCGCCTGGTTCAGCCATGACGCCAGCAGCAGGACCAGCAGCGTGATAACGCCGGATGGCGAGAGCAGGACCTCGATCATCGCCGCGGCGCTCGACGGGGCCAGGGCATGAGGAGTTGGCGCTTCATATCAGTTCATTGCGCTTGGCCATGTCCACCAGTTCATTCATGGAGGTGGTGGCGAGTTTTTGCATGATGCGCTTCTTGTAAGTACTGACAGTCTTGTTGCTGAGAAACATGCCCGTGGCAATTTCCTTATTGGTTTGGCCCATTGCAAAAAGCTTCAGAACCATCAACTCCCGATCATTCAACGAGTTGAATTGCGCCAACTCCAATGTTTCACCAAGAGCACTTCGATCAACTTGCAGCGCCTGGCTGGGAAAGTAGTTGTAGCCACTGCAGATGGCCTTGATGGCGCTGAGCAATTCACTCAGGTCTTCCTGTTTGCAGACATAGCCGCTGGCCCCGGCGCGCATGCAGCGATTGGCGAACAAGGCCGCCGACTGGGCGGTGAGGACCAGGATTCGCAAGGGCCTGGGCATGTTGCTCAAGCGTTCCAGCAGCTCCAATCCGTCGAGTTTTGGGATGCAGATATCGAGTATGACCAAGTCCGGTTCGCCTTCACGAACCATTTGCAAGGCATCGACTCCATTATCGGTTTCCCCGAAGACTCTATAACCCTCGTGTTCCAGCAGAATACGAATGGCCATGCGTATGACAGGGTGATCATCAACGATAAGTACTGTGCCCATACTGGTCTCCTACCGATAAATGGAAGTTCGAACAGTAGCCCAGCTGATGGAATGGAAGTAGCTGTGAAAGTATGGAAAAACCCAATCTAAGACGGGTCCTACAGCGAATAAGGGGAGGTATTACAGCCAGTTGGCATAGAAGGGAAGTTAAAGCGGGATTGACCTGCATCGGGCCGCCGGCTACGGCGGTAAAAAGTCGCTGGCGAATGCCATCGCAGGCCGCCCCCCGGGAGGAGGGCGGCCTGAGCCTCATGGCGTTTTCTGATCGATACCGGCTTGCAGCAGCTGGCTGTCACTGTGGGCGCCGACACGCAGCGGGCCGAGGTTGAACAACTGGTCCTTCTGGGTGGCGTCATCCTGTTTGCGGGTCAATTCGGCCACGCTGCCCGTGGCAATGTTGACCGGTGACTTGGACAGGTTGGCGCCGACGTCCACGCGCAGTTCCGAGCCGGCCAGGTCGGTTTTGCTGACCTTGGAACCTCCCAGTTCGACGCGACCCTCGCTGGCCCCGATGCGCGCACCGGTGAGCTGGGTTTCGCCGCTGACCTTCAGGTTGACGCCCTGCTGGGTACTGATCCCCGAGGCCTGTTCCACGCGGTTCTTGCTCTCGTGGCTGACGTTCAGGTTCAAGGTCGGGGTATAGGAGGTCTGACCGCTCTTGTCGCCAAACAGTACGCCTTCAGCGGTATTGGCCACTTTGCTGCCGGCGGTGTTCTTCTCGCTGACCGAATAGCTGTCGCTGGTTTTTGGCCAGAAGCGCTCTTTCAGGCTGGAGAGACGATTGCCCACGGCGTCGGCCTTGTCGGCCAGGTAGTTCTTGGCCTTGTCCACGCCGTTGCCAATAGCGCCGCGGGGTTCGGGGTTGACGTCGTAGCTGCCGCTGCGGCTGAGTTTCTCCCCCAGGCGCTCCTTGGCTTCGCTGGCCTTGGCGACCACGCTGTCCTTGGCCGAGCTGACCTTTTCCACCCCTTTGTCGACGGCGTTTTCCAGCTTCTCGCGGTGTTTGTCGAAACCTTTCTCGGCCTTGGCCTTCAGGTCGTCCTTGAGCGGACCGGCCGGCTTGGCCAGCTTGTCCACCAGCCCCGGCTGGTTCTTCGCCACTTCCAGCTTGGCGTCGATATTGACCTGGGTGCTGCGCAGCCGATCCTGGCGGCTTTCGATGTCGAGGTTGCCACCGATGGCACCGTCGAGGCGTTGCGCGTCGATGTTGGCGCCGGCCAGATGCACGTTGCCGGCACTATTGAAGGTCACCTGATCGGCCTTGATCAGGCTGTTGTGCTGAGTCGTGTTCTGGCGCTGATCGACGTCGATCTTGGCCCGGGCATTGATCCCGCGATCGACTTTCGGCGTGTCGTGCTCACTGGCATCGGCCAGGGTGGTCTTGCCCATGCTGCCACCGGCGCCCAGGGTCAGGCCCCAGTTGTTGTGGGCCTGGGTGGATTGCGCCGACTCCTGGTAGATGCCGCCCTGGGCCGCATCCAGCACCACCTTGGCGGCGTCGATGCGCGTGCCTTGCAGGTGAATGGCGCTGTCGCCCTCGGCTGCGCTGGCCAGGCGTACCTGGCCCTGGCTGTAGAGCTGGGCGCCGCGCTGGCTCTGGTCGTTTTCATTGACCCGGCCGATGTTGAAGTTGGCGCTGAGGTTGACGCTCTTGCCGCTGCTCTGCTCGCTGCTGGTCTTGCTGCCACCGGCCGTGAGGCCGCCACCGAGGTTGCTGCCCTGGCTGTGGTGGGTGTCCACCGCGGCCTGCAGGTCGAGCTTGCCGCCGGCGTCCAGGGTGATATCGCCGGCCGGACGCGCGGCGTTGCCGATCTGCGTGCCTTGCAGCGTCAGGTCGCTTGCACTCTTGAGGTTGACCGGCCCCTGGCCCTGGATGCTGGCGACCCGCGCCTGGCTGTCCTGCTGCTCGAGGCTCTTGTGATCCAGTTGCAATCCGGCGCCGACGTTGAGGTTGGTGCCGCTGCTACCTGGAGTGGTGCCCAGGGTCAGGGAGGCATCGCCACGCAGGCTGGAGTTGCTGCTGCTCTGGCGATCATTGGCCTGATTGAGTGCCAGCTTGCCGTCAGTCTTGATGTTGACGCCGCCCAGGCCGCCATTGAACTGGCTGCCTTCGAAGCTGGCATCGCCACCGACCTTGATGTCCACGCCCTGGCTGCCGGCGTAGCTGCCGACCTGGGCCTTCTCGGAGCTGCTGGTGACGTTGCTGCTGCCACCGGCACCGCTGCCACGGATGTTCAGGTCTTCACCGGTGTTGGTGTAGACCCGTACGCCGGCCTTGGCGTCCACGGCCTGTTCGCTGCTGCTGTGGGTATCGCTGGCGGCACTGGCCACCAGGCTGCCGGCGCTGATCTGCACGGCGCCGTCGGTGGCGCGGTACTGGGTGCCCTGGTCCTTGAGTTGCCCATCGGCCTTGACCGCGACCTGGGCGCCGCTCAACTGGCTGACCACAGCGGTGCTGGCGTTTTCGCTGCGTTGGCGGTTCTGGTGGCTGACATCCACATCGAGCCCGACATTGGGCTGTTCCAGGGCATCGAGTACCCCAGGCTGGTGGAACTTGCGCTGGGCCACACCCTGGATGGCTTTTTCGATGGGGCGGGTGACGCCCTTGTATTCGACGTTGGCGCCGACATCCACCGCCCAGTTGTTCTCCTTGTGGCTGCTGCTTTCGCGGTTGTGTGCGGCCTGGTTGTCGATCTCGGCTGCATTGACCTGCAATGCACCGCCGGCCTTGACCTGGGCGCCTTCGGTGGTGAGGCGGTTGCCGGCATTGATGGTCAGGTTGCCGCTGGCGGCGATGTTGCTGGTCTGGGCAGTGCTCTTGCTGCTGCTGTCCTGGCTGCTGGTGTGGGCCACTTCCAGGCCATTGCCGGCGCGGTCGAGGCCGCCGGTGTAGTAGAAGCCGCCACCGGTGGTGGTGCTGTCGCTGTGCTTGTCGGTGGTGTTGTCCGCCGCCAGCAACTGCACATTCTTGCCGCTCAGGCTGGCATCGCCGGCCGTGGCCGCAAGGTCGCTGCCTTGCACCTTGAGGTCCTCGCCGGCGGTGACCGCCAGGGTGCCGCCAGTGAGGCTGGAGGCCTGTTGCCGGGTGCTGTCGCTGCTGTCGTTGCGTTGCTCATCCTGGTAGCGCACCCCGGCCCGGTACTGGCTGGTGCCCGGGGCGTTTTCCTTGGCGTAGGCGTCGAAGCCGCGCTTCTGGGTGCTGCTGCTGTCGTGCTGGGTGTCTGCGGCGGCCGCGACCTTGACGGTGCCCTTGGCGCTGGCGTCCAGTGCTCCCGCAGCGGTCACCTGGGAGCCGCTGATGGTCAGGTCCTCGGCACTTTGCAACTTGAGGTTGCTGTCCGAGCGCACCTGGCTGCTGACGGTGGTGCTGTCCTTGTGCTGCTGACGGCTCTCATCCTTGGTGATGCCGAAGAACTTGCTGTCCTTGCTGTGGCTGTTGCGGTGAGAAGTGTCCTGCACGCCGTCGATGGTCAATGAACCCTTGTCGCTGATAACGCTGGCCTGGGTGCCGCCCCGGGCCTGGCTGCCGCTGATGCGTACGCTGTCGGCGCGCACAATCAGCTTGCCGTCGGCGATGACCTTGCTGCCCTGGTTCTCGGTCTTGCCCTGGTCGCCGTCGGCGTTCTTGCCGAAGAAACCACCGCCCACCAGGTCACCGGAGTAATGCTGGTTGCTTTGGCTCTGCCGGCGGCTGGCGCTGTTGATGTCGACGTCCTTGGCGGCCAGTTGGATGTCGCCCTGGCTGTGCAGTTCGGCGCCCTCAAGGCGCAGATTCTGCTGGCTGTCGAGTTGCAGTTGCTTGCCGCTCTTGAGCTGGCTGGTGACGCTGCGCTGCTGGCTGCTGGCGTTGTCCCAGTTTTCTTTCCACAGGTGCTTGCGGTGCTGGCCCTGGTCGCGCTGGGTCTGGGTTTCGGTGGCGGCAGTCAGTTGCAGGTCGCCGCCGCTGCGGGCACTCAGGCGATTGCCGGCTTCGACGCTGCTGCCCTGGATCCGGGTATTGGCGCCGGATTTCAGCTCGGCGTCATGCTGGGCCAGCACCTTGTTACCGTGCTGGCGTGTTTCGCTATCGGTCTGGGTAGCGTCGTAGGTCTCCCAGGTGATGCCGATGGTGCTCTTGTCCCACTGTTGGCGTTTTTCCTGGAGCTTGCGGCTTTCGATGCTGCTCAGGGTCAGGTTGCGCCCGGCATCGAGCTTGACGTTGCGGCCGCTGACGTCGGTGGCGGCCAGGGTCAGGTCCTTGGCACCGTGGAGTTCGATATCGCCCTGGCTGCGGACGCCGGCGCGCGTGGCGTCGAGGCTGTTGGCCACGGCCTCGCCGCGGATGTCCAGATCACCGGCGGAGCTCAGCTTGACTCCGTCGCGGCCATCCACCTGGACGGCGCCCACCCGGACTCCGGCACCTTCAGCGGTGCTGACGATGTTGATCCGCCCGGCCTGCATGGCACCGAACAGGCTGGCATCGATGCGCTGGTCCTGGGTGTGGCTGCTCGGGTCGACCTTCAGCACCTTGCCGCTGGGGTAGTCGAGCTGATTGCGGCCCACGGTCACGTTCAACTGGTCCCGGGCGGCGAGGCTGCCCTTGCTGTCGATGCGTGGGGCGATCAGGTTGATCGAGCCTTCGGCATTGCGCAGACCGCCGCCGTGGATATCCAACTGGCCCCGAGCGTCCTGGGTGTTGAGTCCCTGCAGCTTGCCGTCCTGGAGTTCCGGGCGACCCACCACCAGGCTGGCATTGGGGGTGTTGATGAAGCTGCCACCATTGACCGAGATGCCGTTGGGGTTGGCCAGCACGAAGTCGGCGGCGCGGCCGAAGATTTCCTGGGCGCCATTGAGTTGCGAGGCGTTGCGGCTGATCACCTCGTTGAGGATCACGCTGGCCGCCTGGCCCTGGAGTTGTGCGTTGGCCGCCAGTTGTCCGGCCAGTTGCGACTGCCCGGCCTGCAGGGCGTTGTTCAAGACCACGCCTTGTTGCCCGACGTTGTAGTCCAGGAACTGGTTATGGGACAGGCCACCGGCATTGGGCGCGACGATGTTGACGATGGGCACGCCGCCCTGGTTTTGCAGTTGCGGGGTGCCGCCGGGGCCCTCGACCACGGTGATTCCGCCGGCCAGGGCCAGGGGCAGATGGGACACCAGCAGCAGGCCGGCGATGGTCCAGCGCAATGTGCCTTGGGGTGAAAGGTTGAATCTATGAGTGTTGTCAGGCATGAGAACCTCGTGCTGAGTGGGTGAGCCGGGCGTTGCTTTCTTGGGTGCAACGGCGCGTTGTGCTCAGGTTCATCGGGTGTTTCAGGCTAATCGGCGGTTGATCAAATCTGCAGGCTGAACCTGGCCAGCCAGACTTCCGGTTCTGTGCGAAAGCCCTGCGGGTTGGTGAGGCTGCGTTGGTAATCCAGGTCGACCTGGAGGTTTTTCCAGGCCAGGTTGAGGCCCAGGCTGGCACCGCCGAGATGGCGGCTCTGGGCGCCGTGCTCAGCCTTGATCCAGCCGTTGTCCAGGCCCAGGCGTGGGGTGATCTTGACCGGCAGGTCGCTGTTGAGCGGCAGACGCAGGGTGTTGCGCCACACCGCGCCGATGGCGCCGGAGGCACTGTTGACGCGGTAGCCGCGCACGGCCGAGTCATCGGTGCCCAGCAGTTGTTCGATGGCCGGCAGCGGGTCCGGGCTGTATTGGGCCGAGAGCTGGCTCTGCCACTGCCAGCGCTGCTCGCCCAGCTGGCCGTTGCGCCACTGGCTGAGGCCGGCGCGGTACTTGCGGAACTGCGCCTGGGGCAGGTTGCGTTGCACCTGCTGCGAGTCACGGTCGGCGCCGAACCAGGTCAGGCCCTGGGCGTAATTGACATCCAGGTTCCATACCGCGCTGTTGAGCCAGAACAGGTTGAGCCCGGCCTCGGCCACGGTCAGGGTCGGGCTCTGGATCTGCAGGTGGGCCTTTTGCAGGTAGCTGTCCACGTCCTTGTAGGCCAGTTGCAGGTTGGCGCTGAGCTGGTGGCTCTGATCGCGCCACAGCACCCGGTCGGCGCGGCCGCTGACCATGTCGGTGCGGCCGCTGTTGTACAGGGTGGTGCGGGCCAGCTTCAGCGGGGCGCGGTATTCGGCGTGGCTGGCGAACAGGCTGTAGGTCCAGTAACCGTAGGGCACCGAGTAGAACAGGCTGCTGCTGCGGCTGTAGCGCGGGCCGTGGTTGAGGGTGTCGCTGTAGTTCAGGTTCAGCGCGTCGTTGATCTGCAACGGGCTGTCGAGGTTGAGGTTGATCGACTGGCGGTCGCGGCCGGTGCCGGCGCTGCCGAGGTTATCCACACCCAGGCCGAGGCCCCAGCGCGCGGCGCTGCTGCGCGAACGCAGGATGATCCGCGAGGCGCCGGGCTGGCTGCCGGGGGCGATGTCGGCGGTCAGGTCCAGGGAGCGCAGGCGGTTCAACTGGTCCAGGCCCTGTTCCAGGTCCCGCAGGTTCAGCGGCTTGCCGAGCATGCCGGGGAAGGCCCCGCCCAGGGACACCGGCAGGCTCTGGTCGGCCAGTTCGATGGCTTCGACGTAGCCTTCCTCCACCAGGATATCCAGGCTGTGCCCGGCGGCCGGGGTGCTGGCCAGGTACGGGCGGCTGGCAATGTAGCCGGCCTCGACATAGAGGCGAGTGATGGCCGCCAGCAACTGGTTGATCTGATTGACCCCCATGCACGGCGCTACGTACGGCTTGATGGCGTCGTTGAGCCGGGTTTTGCCGAACAGGCTGACACCGCCGATGCGGGTGCCGCTTAAGGGCCAGCAGCGGCTGTCGCTGGCGGTCTGCTCCGGCAGGTTGGGCGTGGCCGGGGTGCTGCTGAAGCTGCCGCGCTGCATCTGCCGCTGGCGCTGCTCCAGTTGCAACTGTTGCAGGTCCCGTTGCTGTTGCTGCTGCAGGCGCAGGGCTTCCTGACCCGGTTGCAGATCGTCGGCCAAGGCCGGGGCCAGGCAACTCAGACCCAGTACCAGTCCCAGGCACCAGCTGCCGGAGTGGGCAAGAAGGGAGCGGTCGGTGCGTGATGAATAGGGCACTTGGCATCCTTACTGTAAAAAGACCAAGTGACGAACAACAGAAAAGCCGATCGTTGAGGCTCAACTAGTGACGTCGCTTTAAGTTCTGCACGGTGAATATGAGGTGCCGTCGATTGCTATATCGTTGGCCTATGTTCAAGTGCTCGCGAGTGACAATTCCTGAGTGAGAGCCGGGTGCTTCAATCTAAAATCAGGTATGACAAAAGGGTTGAGTGAGTTGCAGTGCAAACGTTACAGCGCAGTGTGAAATTAATTTTTCCGAGGGCGGTCAGCGGGGAAATATCTTATTGAAATCGAGACTATCCGAAACTAAAAACTCGATTTGTACGTAAATTGTAAATGCATAGAAGGCTAACAAAAATTCCTGGCGGCCTTGATTGGCAAGGGGTTCAGGGAGTTCGTGAGAATCTGCAAAGGTAGGATGTTTGGTTGAATCAAGAACAGGTGTTCGAATTTGTGAAAGCAACGCAATATCTGCGCCCCGCACACCAAGTGTTTACGGCTAGTTGCTCTTTCTGTCTGAGTAGTTGCTCTAATCGTGTTGTTCGTTAATTGAAGTCATGTTGGTCGGGGAATGCCTTAGAGTCGGGCTCTTGAATGAAATGCCCGTAGCGCCGAGTGTTTTTCCCCTTGTACTGGCGTATATCCGGAGTTTGTCGGCTGCTGTTGCGGCGGCCGGGCTAGGGGAATCCCTTAGTTGTTGATTGGATGTTGCAGGTCATATCAAGTGCCTGGCGCAGCGGCCAGGCACTTGATGAACGAGGGTCATTGCGGACTTGAGCGTCCGGTCATTTCCCGAGCCATTTCACTGGCGTAGCTGTCGGTCATGCCGGCGATGAAATCGATCATGCGCAGGAACGAGGTGTGCAGCGGCCAGTTCGGGTCCGGTGCGTTATTGCCCAGCAGATCGAGAATCCGCCGGTTCTTGAACGACGGGGTCTTGCCGCCGTGCTGCTCCAATGCCGCGCCGCAAAACGAGTTCAGGAGAATTTCCAGGGTGGTGTAGGCGCCGATCTCGTGCAGGGTCTTGCGCTTGTCCTGAAAGATCTTGCGCCGCGCCACGTCCTTGGCATTGAGCACACAACGCTTGGCCGGGCCATGCATGTGCTCCACCAGATCGCCGTGCAGGGTGCCGGCCAGCAGGGCGTCCTGCTGTTCGACAAAGGCCCGGGCGGCGGCGTTGGTCAGGTGCTCGATGGCCTTGCCCCGCAGGATCGCCAGGCGCCGCCGGCGCGAATCCCCCGGGCCCAGCTGGCGATAGGTTTCCGGCAGGTCGTCGCCCACCAGCCCCAACAGCAGGGACTCGACTTCGGCGTACTCCAATAGGTCCATCTCCAGGCCGTCTTCCAGGTCGATCAGGGCGTAGCAGATGTCGTCCGCCGCTTCCATCAGATACACCAGCGGATGCCGGGCCCAGCGCTGTTCCTCCAGTTGCGGCAGGCCCAGCTTGTGGGCGATCTGTTCCAGCAGCGGCAATTCGCTCTGGTAGCAGCCGAACTTGTGCTTCTTGTAGCCCAGGGAATCGGCGTGGCGCGCGGTCCAGGGGTACTTGAGGTAGGTGCCGAGGGTGGCGTAGGTCAGCCGGGTGCCGCCATCGAACTGATGATATTCAAGCTGGGTCAGGACCCGGAAACCCTGGGCATTGCCTTCGAAATTGAGGAAGTCCTGGCGTTCGGCCTCGCTCATCGCGTCCAGCCAGCCACGCCCGGCGGCCTGCTGGAACCAGTGGCGGATGGCGTCTTCGCCAGAATGGCCGAAGGGCGGGTTGCCGATGTCGTGAGCCAGGCAGGCCGACTGCACGATCATCCCCAGGTCGCTGGGGTCGCACCAGTCGGGCAAGGCGCCGCGCAGGGTCTCGCCGACGCGCATGCCCAGGGAGCGACCGACGCAACTGACTTCCAGGGAGTGGGTCAGGCGAGTGTGGATATGGTCGTTGCTGGACACCGGGTGCACCTGGGTCTTGCGCCCCAGGCGGCGGAAGGCGCCGGAGAAGATGATGCGGTCATGGTCTTTATGGAAAGGGCTACGGCCGAGTTCTTCCGGGCTGTGCACTGGCTTTCCGAGGCGTTCGCGGTTGAGCAGGGTCTGCCAATCCAAGGCGGGGTCTCTCCGAAAAAAAACTGAAGGGCAGAGCTTCCGGGTTCCTGGGCGTGGCCGCAAGAGGGGCGTGGCCTGCGCTCGTGTATCCATCGCGTCGCCGCGTTCGTCGGCAAGCCGGCTGGAAACAAGGCGAGGGCTACAGGCCGGCGGCGTCGATATCGATCAGCAGCAGGCGCTGGCCGTTGTCGAAGAACTGGCCGGCAGTCAGGCAGTACTGGTTGCTGGTGGCGTCGCGGTAGGTGTTGGACAGGGTCAGGCGGCGCTCCTCCCAGCCTTCGGCCAGCAGGTGATAGAAGTACGGGCGCCACGACCAGTTGTGGCCGACGTAGCTGCTGTCGGCCTGCCAGTGGTCATGCCGCCATTCCAGGTTCGGGGTCAGTTGGGTGCCGTGGCGGTCGCACTGGTAGAAACGCAGCAGCCAGGGAAAGGCCTCCACGGCGGGCAGTTGGCTGATGGGAGCCTGAGCCTGGGCCCAGGCCTGCAACAGGTTCATCAGCTCTGCCAGTTGCTGGCGCATGCGCATCAGGCGGTTGCGTTCGGCCAGCTTGTGCCGCACATAGCGCTCGCGCAGGCGGGCGAAGGGCTGGACGAAGGCATCGCTGGCGAACAGCTGTTCTTCGGCCCGGGCAAACAGGAAGCCCTGTACGTAACGCGAGCCGCACTCCAGGGCGAAATCCAGTTCGGCTTCGGTTTCCACCCCTTCGGCGATGATCCAGCAGCCGGTTTTTTCCGCCATCTGTGCCAGGGCCTTGACCACATCGCTGCTGGGCCCGCCCCGGGCTGCGGCCTGGAACAGGCGCATGTCGAGCTTGAGAATGTCCGGTTGCAGCGCCAGCACCCGGTCCAGTTGCGAGTAGCCGGCGCCGAAATCGTCGATGGCGATTCGCGCCCCCGCCTGGCGATAGCGCGCCACCACCTCGGTCAGGCGCTGGCTGTTGCCCCCCAGCTCGGTGATCTCGAAGACGATGCGCCGCGGATCGACCTCGTTTTGCTGCAACTGCTTGAGGCTGGGCAACGGCTGTCCTGGCCGCAATCGACTGATCCAGCGTGGGGAAATGTTCAGGCTCAGGAACCAGTCCGCCGGGGCTTCGTGCAGGCGGCGCAAGGCATCGTCGCGGACCAGGCGATCAAGACGGCGCAAGGCGCTGGAAGGGGTGCGGGGATCGGCGAACAGCGGCCCCACCGACGCCAGTTGCCCATTGCCCTGGCGCAGGCGGCCCAGAGCTTCGACTCCGGCGATGCGCCCGGTAGCGGTATCGATGAATGGCTGGAAGCAGGCGAGCGGTTGCCCGTCGATCACAGGGCCTCCTTATAGAGTCTTGTTGGTAGGGGGGCTGTGGCTGTCGGGTAGACAGACAGGCGTCCAGGCTGGGTGAACATTGCCGCGTTCGACAATACGGCGTTTTCACCCACCCTGGGTCGACCCCTTGGTAAAGGGGCCGATCCGGGTTGCTTAGCAAGAATGCAGCCAGATCAGCCGTTGCCTGTTGCAGGCGCTTGCCGATGCTCGCTCAGGGTTTGCGCGAGGCGCCTTGCAGCGCCAGTCTGATCAGAGGCAACAGGCTGGTGCCCAGGCGTATCAGGCGGGTGAGGCTGCTGGTGCCGCCGCTCTTGGCACCCTTGCCGGTGATGAACCCCAGCAGGGTCACCGCCGCCACGCCCCAGAGTGGGGCGTGCTTGATGCCAAAGCCTTCCTGCCAGCTTTGCCCAAGGCCGCGAACCCGTTGCAGGGGTTGCAGCAATTGCTGGGACTCGTGACGGATTTCCTGGCGGTGCATTTCCATGCGCAGGCGGATCAGTACCTTGCGCATTTCCCGGCGTGAGGTGTTCTGCGGAATGTCCGGCAACTTCATGGCAGCAGGCGCTCCCGATCATTGGCCAGCTCTTCGAGCGTGGCGTGGAAGGGCGAAGATTCATCAAAGATCGCCGACTTCAGGCGCAGGCCGCAGAACACTGCCGCCAGGGTGTAGAACACGCACAGGCCGATGATCCCGGCCAGGCGATAGCTGTCCCACAGCAGGATCAGCACCAGCGCCGACAACCCCACCAGCAACAGCAGGGCAAACACCAGAGCCAGGCCGGCAAACAGCAGCAGGCTGACGGTGCGGGCTTTCTGTTCCTGTAACTCGATGCCGAACAATTCGACGTGGCTGTGCAACAGGCCCAGGACAGCGGCCCCCAGGCGCCGCGAGGACGCGCTTGGACCGCTGCCGGACGAAGTGGATTCGCCGATAGCCATATCAGCGCCGCGTCGCCAGCAGGCCGATGAGAAAGCCGACGCCGGCAGCAATCCCGACGGACTGCCAAGGGTTGCTCTGTACATAGTCTTCAGCAGCCGTGACTGCAGCCTGGCCACGCTGGCGCAGGGAGTCCTCGGTCAGTTGCAGGGTTTCCCGGGCCTTGAGCAGGCTGTCGTGGATCTGCTCGCGCAGTTCATCGGCCTGGTCGCCGGCCAGGGTCGCGGTGTGTTCCAGCAGACGCTCCGTGTCACTGACCAGTGCCTGAAAATCCGCCATCAGTACTTCTTGAGCCGTCTTCGCCGTTTTGCTGGCCATGGTTGTTTCTCCGTTGATTGCTTGTGTGAGCTATGAGTGTGAGCCCCGAGTGAAGGTTCACTGTAATTGTCTGGTACAGCTTTTGCTTTGTCCTGGTGCGCAAGGCGTGACGCTTGCGCCGAAAACGAGCAAGGGTGGCGCTCTAGCCCGCGTCAACCCTGGGCAAAAAAATCACAACCTCAGGTCAATCTCCTTCCCGTGGTTTCGCGTGCGGCCCCTGGCGCGCCAAAACGGTTCACCGATTACGCGTGATGGCGTGTCCCGGAGCCAATTTGGTGCAAGGCCGGCCGTGGAGCCGGGGAGATGATGGCCGATTTCGGATCTGCCTACTCCATGGAAAATCTGCAAAGCGCTGTGGACACCCTGGTCCACGGTTCCAACACCCTGTTCATTCTGATCGGGGCGGTCATGGTCCTGGCCATGCACGCCGGTTTTGCCTTCCTCGAAGTGGGCACGGTCCGGCAGAAGAATCAGGTCAATGCGCTGTCGAAAATCCTCAGCGACTTCGCCGTCTCGACCCTGGCCTATTTCTTTATAGGCTATTGGATCTCCTACGGCGTGAGCTTCCTGCAACCGGCGGCGGTGATCAGTGCCGACCACGGCTACGGTCTGGTGAAGTTCTTTTTCCTGCTGACCTTCGCCGCAGCGATTCCGGCGATTATCTCCGGCGGCATCGCCGAGCGTGCGCGTTTTGTACCGCAATTGTGCGCCACGGTGCTGATCGTGGCATTCGTCTATCCATTCTTCGAGGGGCTGGTGTGGAACGGCAACTTTGGGGTGCAAGCCTGGTTGCAGCAGCGTTTTGGCGCCGGCTTCCATGATTTTGCCGGGTCCGTGGTGGTGCACGCCATGGGCGGCTGGCTGGCGCTGGCAGCGGTGCTGTTGCTGGGGCCGCGCAACGGCCGTTACCGCGACGGCAAGCTGGTGGCGTTCGCGCCGTCGAGCATTCCCTTCCTGGCGTTGGGCTCGTGGATCTTGATTGTCGGCTGGTTCGGCTTCAACGTGATGAGCGCCCAGACCCTGCAAGGGGTGAGTGGGCTGGTGGCGGTGAACTCGCTGATGGCCATGGTTGGCGGCACCGTGGCGGCGTTGATCGTCGGGCGCAACGACCCGGGCTTCCTGCACAACGGGCCGCTGGCCGGGTTGGTGGCGATCTGCGCCGGCTCCGACCTGATGCATCCGGTGGGCGCCTTGGTCACCGGGGCGATGGCCGGGGCCTTGTTCGTCTGGTGCTTCATGGCCGCCCAGAGCCGCTGGAAGATCGACGATGTGCTCGGAGTCTGGCCGCTGCATGGCCTGTGCGGTGTGTGGGGCGGGATTGCCTGCGGGATCTTCGGCCAGCGTGCATTGGGTGGGTTGGGCGGTGTCAGCCTGGCCAGCCAGTTGATTGGCACCGGCCTTGGGGTACTGGTGGCGCTGCTGGGCGGATTCGCCGTGTATGGCGTGATCAAGGCCGTCTGCGGGCTGCGCCTGACCCAGGAGCAGGAGTATTACGGCGCCGACCTGTCGCTGCACAAGATCGGTGCGGTGAGTCAGGACTGAGGGGCCACGGGCCCAGGCAGCGAACTGCTCAGGGCCGCGGCGGGACGGCCTCAACCGCCCTGCAGGCGTGCTTCGCAGGCCTCGATCGCGGCCTGGGAACCGGACACCAGTATCCGGTCTCCGGCTCGCAGGCGCGGGGCCGGATTGAGCGGCAGCTCGCTGCCATTGCGTTGCACGCCTTGCACATCCACGCCCAGTGCTTCCAGTCCCAGCTCTTGCAGCAGTCGGTTGCAGGCGTGGGCGTCGGCGTCGAGGTTGACCGCGTGCATCTGCACCGCGGGTGGCTCGTGATTGTCCTGGGTGCTGCTTTGCGCCCCATGGTAGAAACCGTGCAGCAGGCGATAGCGGCTGTGACGCACCTCGTCCACGGTGCGTTGTACCCGTTGCTCCGGCAGGCCAAGCATGATCAGGGCGTGGGAAGCCAGCATCAGGCTCGACTCTAAAAGCTCTGGCACCACTTCATTGGCGCCGGCGGCCTTGAGTTCCGCCAACTGGCTGTCATCCCGGGTCCGTACCAGGATCGGCACGTTGCGGTCCAGGCGTCGCGCTGCCTTGAGTACAGTCAGCGCTATATCGGTTTTATCCACCGCGATCACCAGCAGTCGCGCCCGCTCCAGGCCTACCGCCGCCAGCAGGTCGCTGCGCCGGCAGTCGCCGTAATGCACGCAGCTTTCCGCCGCCGAGGCTTCCTGGACCCGCACCGGGTCATCGTCCAGGGCGATATAGCGCAGTTGCTCATGGTGCAGGAAGCGCCCGATGGATTGGCCGACCCGGCCGTAACCGCAGATCAGTACGTGGCCCTGCAACTGGGCGTTCTGCGCGCTGATTTCCTCCAGTTGAGCGGCCTGGTTGGGCTTGCGGTGCAGGCGGGCAGTGATCAGCGGGGCGGCGCGCAGCAGCAGCGGGGTCAGCAGCATGGAGCAGAAGGTGGCGGCCAGCAGCAGGCTGCTGATCTGCGGCGGGATCATCTGGCTCAGTTGCATCTGCGCCATGAGGGCGAAGCAGAATTCACCACCCTGGGCCAGGGCCAGGCCGCTGCGCCAGGCGGTTTCGCCGTCACTGCCGCGCAGCTTGAGCAAGGCGGCCACTACCGAGCCCTTGATCAGTAGCAGGGCCAGGGTCAGGCCGAGGATCAACAGGCTGTGGTCGATGAACAGTTGCAGGTCGATGAGCATGCCGATGCTGACGAAGAACAACCCCAGGAGAATGTCGCGGAACGGACGGATATCGGCTTCGATCTGGTGCCGGTAGTGGCTTTCTCCCAGCAGCATGCCGGCAAGGAAGGCCCCCAGGGCCGGCGACAGGCCCAGCAAATGGGTGAGCCAGGCGGTCAGCAGCACAATCACCAGGGCCAGCAGTACGAACAGCTCGGCAGAGTGGGAGGCGGCGACTTCGTGGAACAGCCGGGGCAGCAGCCAGCGGCTGGCCAGCAGCAGGCCGAAGAACAGCACCAGGGTCTTGCCCAGGGTGACAGGCAGGGCCCAGTACCAGGCCTGGTCGCTGTGGCCGGCGAAGACCGGCACCAGGGTCAGCAACAGCACCGCCACCACGTCCTGGAACAGCAGCACGCCGATGGCATTCTGTCCGTGGCTGCTGAAGATCTCGCCGAGGCTGGTCAGCTCCTTGCTGACGATGGCGGTGGACGACAGGGCCAGGCCGGTGCCGAGCATCAGCGCCGAGGTCAGGGGCATGCCGAACAAGGCCAGGAGCACGCCGAGGATCAGGCCACTGCACAGCACTTGCAGGCTGCCCAGGCCAAACACCACGCGGCGCAGGGCGAGCATCTTCGACAGGGAGAATTCCAGGCCCAGGGAAAACAGCAGGAAGACCACCCCCAGTTCCGCCAGGTCCGGCAGGTCCTCGCTGTCATTGACCCAGTCCAGGGCGGTGGGTCCGACCATCAGCCCCACTGACAGATAGCCCAGGACCGGTGGCAGGCTCAGGCGCCGGAACAGCGCAATGACCACCAGTGATGAAGCGAGAATGATCAGCAGATTGGCAAACAACGGGCATCTCCGGACAAGGGGCGGGCAGGGCAAAGCCTAGAGGCAAAAAGGCCGCGAGGATCGCCCGGTTGGCGGTAAATAATGCTGACTCATGTCATTTTTTGTTGAGAATTTCGCATATTCGCGAGCCTTGGCCAGGCTCATAAAGTGTCTATCGAGGTGCTGTACGCCTGTCGGAGCATTCTCTGCGCAGGGCCGCAGAGGGGCAGGGGGCCTGGGCATATCTGGACAGAGGCGGGTCGACGGCTTTCGCGCTCGGGCCTAAAATAAGCACCCGTTCTTCACACGGTTGCCCTGTCATGCCCCCTGAATGCCAATTGTTCGGCACCCTTGGTTGCCACCTGTGCGAACTGGCCGAGGCCGAGTTGATGCCGCTAGTGGAGCACGGCCTGATGGTCGAGCTGGTGGACATCGCCGAGAGTCAGGAACTGTTCGAAAGCTATGGCCTGCGTATCCCGGTGTTGCGCCGGGTGGACAATGGCGCCGAGCTCGGCTGGCCCTTCGACGCCGAGCAGGTGGTGGCGTTCCTGCGCTGACACTTGGCTTGCAACATCCGAGGCTTCCGCCTGTCGCCCGTGGTCAGAATTCATTGGCGAGATCTGTCGATTGGTTTACTGTATGCATATACAGCTATCGAGGAGTCTCGCCATGTCTCTCACTTTCCTGACCGGTACCGAACGCTCACAGCCGTTGCCAACCTGTTTTCTGGAACTGGGTGATAGCGGCTGCGCTGCCGTTGCCAATGAGCCCACCGGTAGCGGCTTTTCCCTGGATCGGACCCTGGGTCTGGGGTCTCCCCAGATCCACGGCCTGTTGGTGGACGACGACAACCTGCTGGGGTTCGGAATCTACCCCGGGGATCGGCTGATCGTCGATCGCTCAGCCAATCCGGTGGTGGACCAGTACCTGGTGGTACGTCCCCAAGGCGCCCATGAATACTCGCTGCGCCTGCTGGCTCCCGATCCTCGTGGCGGTCTTTTGCTCAAGGCGGCGCGCCCTTCAATCCCTTCCTTGGTGCTGGATGACCTAGGCTCGATCGAGATCTGGGGCGTGGTGTTGTGGGTGGTCAGTTATGTGGGACGCAAGCAGCCCTGATGGATATGGCGGACGCTTCAAACGGTTAAAGGAATAAATGATGGTCAATGTCGAACAACTGAAAAACAGCGTGAACAGCATGTCCACTGATGTGCTCCGTGAGGCGGTGCTTGAGTTACGCATGGATGGGTTGGTCACCGAGGGCAAGACCCCCTTCAACAAGCTGCACTTCAATACCTGCTTTGCCGAGATCGAAGCCCTGTTCCAGCGAGCGGGTTACCACCGGCAACTGGATGTGGTGGGTTATCAGGGGCTGCTCTATGCCCTCTATGATCCGGGTCGCTGGGAGGCTGTGGACGTGCTGCGCTGGCTCAAGGAGTTCACCGAGACAGCGGCCCAGGCCAAGCACTCGTGTGCCTGAGGTCGGGAAAACTGCTTCTAGGTTCCTGAGGGGCGCTGTTGGATAATGCCGCCTTGCATTGATCTTTCGAGCTTTTGTATGTCCACCGCGAGCTTTTCCGCTGCACAGCATCAGGCCAGTACCTTGTATCTGCCCCCTGGCTCCTGGCCGACGGTGCTGGATTGCCTGTGTGATCACTTCAAGGCCATCAGTCGTGAACAATGGCTGGATCGTATCGCCCGCGGCCGAGTGCTGGACGGGCAGGGCCAGCCCATCAGTCTGGACCTGGCCTATCGCGAAGGCTTGCGGATTCATTATTTTCGCGAGGTGCCGGATGAGAAGGTGATCCCGGTGCAGGAGACCATCCTCTATGCCGACGAGCATCTGGTGGTGGCGGACAAACCGCATTTTCTTCCGGTCACCCCTGCGGGCGAGTACGTCGAGCAGACTTTGCTGCGTCGCCTTATCCGCCGCCTGGACAACCCGAATCTGGTGCCCCTGCATCGCATTGACCGGCATACGGCAGGGCTGGTGCTGTTTTCTGCCCATCCCGGCAGCCGCTCGGCCTATCAAGCGTTGTTCCCTACCCGGCAGATCGAGAAACGCTATGAAGCCATTGCTGGCGCCTTGCCACACCTGAGTTTTCCCCTGGTGCACAAAAGCCGATTGGTGGACGGGGAGCCCTTCTTCCGCATGCAGGAAGGCGAGGGGCCGAGCAATACCGAAACCGCCATCGACGTCAGGGAAAGGCACGGCGATCTGTGGCGCTATGCCTTGTACCCGGTGACCGGCAAGAAGCATCAGTTGCGGGTACACATGAGTGCCCTTGGAGCGGCGATCTGCAATGACCCGTTCTACCCCGAGGTGCTCAAGGACGCCGAGGATGACTATGACAATCCACTGAAGCTGCTGGCTCAGGGCCTGCGCTTCATCGATCCGCTGACTGGGCAGGAGCGCGATTTCGAAAGCCGTATCAGTCTGCAGTGGTGAAAAACCGTCTCGCAGAAACAATAAAACCCGCAGCAAGCGGGTTTTATAACATCAGAGCAACCACCGTCGGACTTACAGCTCCTTGACGGTACGAACCTGATCCTTGTTGATGCGAGTGTGTTTGCCGTCCAGCTGTTCAAACTCGTAGAAGCCGGAATCCTTGTCGTATTCAGGGGTATCGACGGCCTGGATTTCGCGACCGTCATTCAGGGTGATCACTGTCGGCGAGGCGCAACCGGCGAGAGTGGCCAGGCCCAGTGCGAGCATGAGAGTGGCGAGGGTCCGTTGAGTCATTGTGTGTCTCCGAAATGAGTACTTTTGAGTGCTGGTCTTCAGACGTATACAACGTCTGCAAGTTCCTTGGCCAGGGACATTCTGTCACGTTGCCGGGCGGATCGCAGGCGTTGGCGGCTGCAGCTTAGCTCACAGCGCCTGTTTGTCCGCGGTCTGGCTTTCTCGACGGCCGGACTGCGTGTGCTGGCAGTCCGGGGCAAGGTGAAGGCCGACCCCGCAGCGGCGCCGGATCAAAGCGCTGTGATATAACACCGGGCTGTGTCTCCTACCTCTGGATCGAGCCTATGAAAGCCAAGGCTGATGTACCTTTTGCTCCCCTGAATATTGCGGTGCTGACCGTCAGTGACACCCGCACCCTGGAAACCGATACCTCCGGCCAGGTCTTCGTCGAGCGCCTGGGCGCCGCGGGCCATCGATTGGCGGCGCGGGTGTTGCTCAAGGACGATCTGTACAAGATCCGCGCCCAAGTCGCTACCTGGATCGCTGATGACGTGGTGCAGGTGGTGTTGATCACCGGCGGCACCGGTTTTACTGGTCGCGACAGTACTCCGGAAGCTGTGGCCTGCCTGCTGGACAAGCAGGTCGATGGTTTTGGCGAGCTGTTCCGGCAGATATCGGTGGCGGATATAGGTACTTCCACTGTGCAGTCCCGTGCCTTGGCCGGGCTGGCCAACGGCACCCTGGTGTGCTGCCTGCCGGGTTCCACCAATGCGGTACGTACCGGCTGGGACGCAATACTGGCCGAGCAATTGGATTCGCGGCATCGGCCGTGCAACTTCGTCCCTCACCTGAAACAGGCGGCGCCTTGTGAATCCCGTGGGTAAGCCGGGCAAGCAGGGGGCCTTGATGCCGGTGGAGCAGGCATTGGCGCGCCTGTTGGCCATGGCCGAGGCTGCGCCCATTGTCGAGCGTGAACGGCTGCCATTGGCAGCCACTGAGGGCCGGGTCCTGGCTGAGGCGCTGGTATCCAGCCTGGATCTGCCGCCTTGGCCCAACAGCGCCATGGATGGATACGCCTTGCGCGTGGAGGACTGGAAGGGCGAGCCCTTGCCGGTCAGCCAGCGGATTTTCGCCGGGCAGTCCCCCGAGCCCTTGCAGCCGGGAACCTGTGCGCGGATCTTCACTGGCGCTCCGGTGCCGGCAGGTGCGGATTGCGTCGAGATGCAGGAAAACACCCAGGTTCAGGATGATCAGCGCGTACGTTTTACCGAGCCATTGAAGGTCGGCCAGAACATCCGTCCCCAGGGCCAGGAAACCACCATAGGCGAGCAGGTCTTGGCTGCCGGTACGCGCTTGGGGCCCATCGAGCAGGGCCTGGCAGCGTCCTTGGGATGTGCCGAGCTTGAGGTGCTGCGTCGAGTCCGTGTGGCGGTGTTGTCCACTGGCGACGAACTGGTGGAGCCTGGTCAGCCTCTTGGTCCGGGGCAGATCTACAACAGCAATCGAGTGCTGCTGTGCAGTTGGTTGAAGCGTCTGGGTTGTGAGGTGCTGGATGCGGGAATCCTTCCCGACGATCTTCCCGCGACCCGTCAGCGCCTGGCGGAGTTGGGGGATGTGGACCTGATTCTTTCCACCGGCGGTGTCTCTGTGGGGGAGGCGGACTTTCTCGGCATCGCCCTGCGGGAAGCCGGTGAACTGGCCCTGTGGAAACTGGCGATCAAGCCTGGCAAACCCCTGACCTTCGGACATTTTCGTGGGGTACCGGTGATTGGCCTGCCGGGCAATCCGGCATCGACCCTGGTGACTTTCGCCCTGCTGGCGCGGCCTTATCTACTGCGGCGCCAGGGCGTGCAGCAGGTGCAACCATTGAGTTTCCAGGTGCCGGCAGGCTTTGTCTGGCCCAAGCCCGGCAATCGTCGCGAATACTTGCGTGGCCGCCTGGAGAATGGGCGAGCGATCATCTATCGCAATCAGAGCTCTGGCGTACTGCGCAGCGCTGCCTGGGCGGAAGGTCTGGTAGAGGTGCTGGAAGGTCGGACCCTGGAGGAAGGTGACGTGGTCAATTTCATTCCCTTGAGTGAAGTGCTGGAGTGAAATGTAGGATTGATCGGCCACGGGCCCGGTTCGGCGCCGGGTCCGTGCTTTGCTTCAGCGCAGCAGCAATAACAGCAGCAGTCCGAAACGGCTGTGGAAACCCCAGGTCACCAGCCCTGCCATTATCGAGGCCGCAAATGTCAACCAGGCCAGGCGTTTGATTATCGATAGCGGCCTGGAATGAGGCGGATGTGCTTCGGACGAGAGTGGCACATCGAACTCCCGAAGTGGAGGAGCCGCCAGCCAGGAGCTGTCGTTGATGCGATTGAGCGTTGAATGCCCTTGTGGATAAAACCCCTTGTCGTTCATGACGGTGCACTTCCTTGTATGAGGCGTCAGCGCCTGGCATGCACAGTCACTGATTGGCTCCGCAGGGTCAATTCAGGCAAATCTCATTCTTCGGTCAGAAAATTCACTTTGAGTCCTACGTCTCGTTTCAGGCGCCTGTACTGAGGCTGCCCGACGCCTGGGCCTGGGTTTATTTATCGGGCGAGTTGCCTGGCGAGCAGCTTCGTCACTTGCCGTTGTGGCAAATTCACGGGGCCAACGCTGTTTCAAGTGCTACCGGGGGCGGCGGGAGCTCGGCCATAAATGTCGTTGAAGCGCACGATGTCGTCTTCGCCCAGGTACTCCCCGCTTTGCACTTCGATCATTACCAGGTCGATCACCCCGGGATTGCACAGTCGATGAGGGCGACCGGGCTTGATAAAGGTCGACTCATTGGTGTCGAGCAGAAACTCGTCTTCTCCGTTGGTCACCCGGGCCATGCCGCTGACCACGATCCAGTGCTCACTGCGGTGGTGGTGCCTTTGCAGCGACAGCGAGGCGCCGGGTTTGACTTCGATACGCTTGATCTTGAAGCGCGGTCCTTCCTCAAGCACGGTATAGGTGCCCCAGGGGCGGTTCACGGTGCGGTGCAGGCGGTAGGCGTCGTGGCCCAGGCGCTTGAGCTCCTGGGCGATCAGTTTGACCTCCTGGCTGCGCTTGCCGTCGGCGATCAGCAGGGCGTCCGGGGTGTCGATGATGATCAGGTTGTCCAGGCCGATACCGCCCACCAGGCGCTGGCGTGAATCGATGTAGCAGTTGCGGACGTCATGCAGCACGGTCTCGCCGTTGCACTGGTTGCCGTGTACGTCCGCCGGGCTCAGCTCGCGCACTGCTTGCCAGGAGCCGATATCGCTCCAGCCCAGCTGGCAGGGCACCACGGCGACCTCCTTCGATCGCTCCATCACCGCGTAGTCGATGGAGATGTCCGGCGCCAGGGCGAAGCTGTCGCGGTCCAACTCCACTTGCACTTCGCGTTGGCCTTGCCTGTGGTGGCTCAGTTCCAGGCAGCGCTCGACGGCATTGACCACCTGTGGCGCGAATTTGCGCAACTCACGGAGGATCACATCAGCGCGCATGCAGAACATGCCGGCGTTCCACAGGTGCTGGCCGCCGTCGACGTAACACTGGGCAGTGGCAGCATCGGGCTTTTCGACGAAACGGCTGACCTGGAAGCTTTCACCGTGCAAGCCCAGGCCTTTCTCGATATAGCCGAAACCGGTTTCGGCATGGCTCGGCTCGATACCGAAGGTCACCAGCCAGCCTTGCTCGGCCAACTGCCGGGCGCGCGCCACCGCGGTGGCGAATGCCTGGAGGTCATTGATCAGATGATCGGCGGGCAGCACCAGCAGTTGTGCGTCAGCGCCGTAGTGCTGGTTGACGTGCAGCGCTGCGGCGGCAATGGCCGGCGCGGTATTGCGGCCGAAGGGTTCGAGGATGAAATCCAGTTCAAGCTGAGTCTTGTTCAGCGGGCGGTAGTCATCCAGGGTGCGAAAGAGCACTTCACGGTTGGTCACCGTCAGCAACCGGCCGACGTCTTTCAGGGCCGTGGCACGCACGAAGGTCTTCTGCAGCAGGCTCTCGCCGTCTGGCAGGCGCATGAAGGGTTTGGGCATCGCCTCACGGGACACCGGCCACAGGCGGGTGCCGGCGCCGCCAGCAATGATGCAGGGAATGAGCGGGCTCATTTAGAAGGCCTCGTGGATCATGATGACGGACGCGATGGTGCGGAACAGAATGTGCAGTTCAAGCCAGGCTGACCAATTTTCGATGTATTCCAGGTCGAATTCGACACGTTTTTCGATTTTTCCAGGGTATGAGGCTCATCACGGTAGTTATTGACCGGCGCCAGCCCGGCAGCGGCAGATTGCGCAGGATCAGTTGCAAGCGCAGCCGGTTGTCGAAGAACGACTCGGCGTACTAGCTATGAAAGATTTTCCTCGTTGGCAGGCTAACCTGGGTCATGAGTGGTGAGGTACGAGCCAGGCTGGCTTGGGCAAAAAAATAATCGATGGGACAGACTTATTTTGCTGTGCCCGAGGTCAACATCCCTCAAGGAACCCATAACCGGAGTCATGGTTGATGAATGAGCGCAAGGCACTGTTGATACTGCACGGCAAGCAGGCCCTCAACGATGAGGTGCGCGCTGCGGTTGAGGCCAAGCGTGCTGCCGGCTGGGAGGTTTCGGTGCGTCTGACCTGGGAGGCGGGAGATGCCCAGCGTCTGGTGAGCGAGGCGCTGGACGCCGGGCATACCCGGCTGATTGCCGGAGGCGGCGACGGTACGCTGCGCGATATCGCCGAGGCCCTGGCCAACGCGTCGACCCAGGCCAGTCTGGCGCTGCTGCCATTGGGCACGGCCAATGACTTTGCCCGGGCTGCCGGTGTTCCCCTTGATCCGGCGGCGGCCCTGGAGCTGCTGGACGTCCCGGCCCGGACGATCGACCTGGGGGAGGTTGGCGGGCAGATTTTCCTCAATATGGCCACCGGCGGCTTTGGTAGCCAGGTCACCGCCAATACCTCTGAAGACTTGAAGAAAGTCCTTGGCGGTGCCGCTTATCTGTTCACCGGGCTGTCGCGCTTTGCCGAGTTGAGTGCGGCTTATGGCGAGTTGCAGGGGCCGGATTTCCATTGGCGTGGTGAGTTGCTGGCCCTGGGCATCGGCAACGGCCGGCAGGCGGGAGGCGGGCACGAGCTTTGCCCGGGAGCCATGGCCGACGACGGCTTGCTGGATATCAGCATTCTGCCGGCGCCTCAGGAGCTGGTGGGCACTCTGAAGAGTCTGCTGGCCGGTGGCTTGGGGATCGACAATATGTTTGTCCGCGCGCGTCTGCCCTGGGTCGAGATCAAGGCCTCAAGAGGCCTGGACATCAATCTTGATGGCGAACCGCTGCAGGGCGACACTTTGCGGTTTACCGCCCGTCCTGCGGCCTTGCAGGTGCATTTGCCGGCGGATTCGCCGTTGCTCGGCGCCGCTCGCTGAGTCAGTCGTCGAGGCTGATGATGCGCTCGCGCACGGCGAACAGCACCAGCCCGGCGACGTCGAAGATCTGCAGGCGTTTCATGATCTGCGAGCGATGGGTTTCCACGGTCTTGATGCTTAAACCCAGGCCCAGAGCGATCTCCCGGGTGGACTTGCCCCGCACGATCAGCCGCAGTATTTCCAGCTGGCGAGCCGTCAGGTTGTGGTTTTCCGCAGGCTGGGGCTGGTGCTTCTGGGCTCGGGTCAGCGCCTGGTTGATCACGGTATGAGCAATGGCCGGACTCAGGTAGCGCTCGTTGTTGCGCAAGGCTTCCAGGGCGTGTTCGAGTTCGGTGGCGGTGGTGTCCTTGAGCAGATAGCCGTGGGCGCCGGATTCCAGGGCCTGCATGATCAGGGAGGGGTCGGTATGCATCGACAGAATCAGGACTTTGCTCTGGGGCCGCATTGCCTTGAGCCGGCGCAGGGCGTCCAGGCCGCCGATGCGTTTCATCGACAGGTCCAGCAGGACGATGTCCGGATGCAGTTTCTCGACCATTTCCAGCAGTTGCGCGCCGTCATCGGCTTCACCGATCACCGCGTATCCGGGAATGTCCGTGACCAGGGCACGCACGCCAGCCCGGATAAGCGAGTGGTCATCCACCAAGAGTAAATTACAGGTCAATGTGAAACCTTATTCGTGCTGGCCCGCTCCAGGGTGCGAGGGGCCCAGGGAAAGAGTGCTTCGATCTGGGTGCCTTGGTCGAGCTCGCTGGTGATCTGTAACAGGCCGCCCAACTGGCTGATTCGTTCCTGCATCCCGGCCATGCCTCGCTGGCCCAGGGCGCCGGGATCGCTGGCCGGGGCGAACCCCTGGCCATCATCGCTGATGAACAGCGAAAGGCCTTCCGGCAGTCGCTGTATTCGTACCAACAGGTTTTTCGCCTGGGCGTGGCGCAGCATGTTGGTGACCGCTTCCTGGGTGATGCGGAACGCTGCGACGGCCATCTCCTCCGGGATTCCCGACAGGCGCTGGCGGCATTCCAGGCTCCAGTGCACCGATGTGTTTTCCAGAGTCTTGAGCAGGTGGGCGCGCAGGCTGGCCTCCAGTCCCAGGCTGGCCAACTGCCGGGGATTGAGGATTGCGGACACGTCACGCACTTTGGCCAGGGTCTCTTCCAGAGTGGTGCCGAGCACCGCGCAGGAGTCCTGCAGGTCGTCCGGCAGGCGACGCTTGAGCCAATCGGTCTGCAGTTTTGCCGCTGTCAGCAACTGGCCGATGTCATCGTGCAGTTCACGGCTGAGGCGGTGTCGCTCATTTTCCTTGACCTCTAGCAGGCGTTCGGCGAGCTCCTGGGGCTGAAAGCGGATGGACTTTCGCGAATAGCCGTATTGCACCCAGATACAGGTCAGGGCCGCGATGTTGAGCAGCAGCAAGATCAGCGGCAAGGGCCGGTCCAGGCAATAGATCAGTGCGTTGCCCAGGGTCGAGCAGGAACACAGCAACAGGCTGAGCCAGCGCAGATGATCTAGAGAGAGGGGCCAAGAGAAGAGAGACTTGAGGCTGGCGTACATAGCGGATGGAGCCAATGAATGTTCGCTGCGAGAGCCCTGTCAGAAGTGGATGACGAGGCTTGTTTGAGAAACGGTGTTATTTGAATACTCGGTTTCAATCAACGTTGTCTGTTTGTCTTGTACAAGCCGAGTAGTGACTGCCGACATTGGAATCAAAGTGCCATTACTGTGTCCGTTTATGGGCGACATAATACCACCGAAGATACCGTTGGTCGCGTTTATACGCACAGTTATATATGTCCTGAAAGTCAGGAATATGGATCTGCTGCACGTTTGTTCCATTTCCTCCATGGACTTCGGGAGGGGCAATGAAAGCGCGGGATATGGGCGATGTTGCGGGCCCATACAGGGCTCTGAACAGTAAGTCCCGGGGCTGGCGCTAGTTGGAGTTGGTGAATCGATAATGTCGCTCTTGGGTATGAAATACTCAATAACGACCAGATAGTTGACCCTGAGTCTGAAGTTCTAGTGATATTTCGGATTGGCTATTGTAACTGCGGGTTTTATCTGCCAGCCAGCGGCACAAGTGCAACTTCAATGGGTGCAGGATGGATAAGCGCAGGTACAGTTTTGCGCCACTTGATCGGTCAGTTCGTTGATCAGCAGGGCCTGTTCGCTGTCATCCAGATTGAGTTGGCCGTTGTGCGGGTCGATCAATTCCAGTTGCCAGGCCATCAGGGTCAGGCAGCTTTTCAAGGCGTCGAGGATCGGATCGTTGAGGTCCACTGGATGGGCTGTACGTTTCAACACGCCATGAATGTGCAAGGCGAATTCGGCCAGCGGGCTGATGGAATGGCGTGCTGCCGTCTGGGCCAGGCACAGCAGGCTGGCGAGCAGGCAGTTGATCGCTTCTTCGTCATTCCTGATCAAGTGCAGATGGCTCAGGCAATCTTCCGATTTAGCCAGTAGAGCCTGAGCTTCAAGCAGGAACTCAGGCAGGGGGGGAGCGCACTCATGGCCGTCCTTTAGCATGCTTATCTCCATGACTTCGAGTCCGATGGCGGGATAGGGCCTTGGCTGAACGGTTTTAAGGTATGACGCGTTTTTTGCGTTTGCATATCAGATATATCTGATTTTTTTTCAGGTGGCGCGAGCGGCTGTGAGAGTGGTTGTTCATCGCTTTTGCAAGCAGCCCGAATACCGGCCACAGCAATGCGGCGCACTTGCGCTGGGGCTTGATGGGCGTGGGTGCTGAGGCTTGAAAGGGTGCTGGGCCACCTTTCTGCGATCACAAACAAAAGCCTGACTCCGTTCATGCAATGAGAATGGCGTCACATTAATGGCTATTGGATATTGCGAATATCAGGATGGTCCTGATTGTTGCTAGGGGAAACCCTTAGGCGCGGGAACTTCACGCCGCGAAGGAGGTCGCGCCGTCGGAGAGTCGTGCTGATGAATTGACCGGCTCAGTAAAGCATGATGTTAATGTGACATCAATGGCTTTCATGCGGCAATTTGCATGCGGGTCAAGATCCGGCGGATCCCGCCGATATCTGTCTTTAGTGAATTCATCAGAACAAGCCCAGGAGTCATTAATGGCCGGCATTCTCGACACGGTAGATCAACGCACGCAGCTGGTGGGTGAGAATCGCCTGGAAATCCTCATGTTCCGCCTGGCCGGTCGGCAGTTGTTCGCGATCAACGTCTTCAAGGTCCAGGAAGTCCTGCAGCTGCCCAAGCTGACCCTGATGCCGCAGCGCCACCCGTTCGTTTGCGGTGTGGTCAACCTGCGTGGCCAGACCTTGCCGGTCATCGACCTGTCCCAGGCCATCGGCATGCGCCCGCTGGTTCCGGGGCCCAACAGCACCATCATCGTCACCGAGTACAACCGTTCGGTGCAGGCGTTCCTGGTGGGCGGCGTGGACCGCATCGTCAACATGAACTGGGAAGCCATCATGCCGCCGCCCACCAGCGCCGGGCGCCAGCATTACCTGACGGCCATCAGCAAGGTTGACGAGCAACTGGTGGAAATCATCGACGTCGAGAAGGTCCTGGCGGAAATCGTGCCCTACAACGCCAAGGTTTCCCGGGACAAGCTGGAAGATCCTGTGCTCGAACGTGCTCGCGGCCGTGAAGTGCTGCTGGTGGATGACTCCAACGTGGCGCTTTCGCAACTGCGCGACACCCTCGGCCAGTTGGGGGTGAAGATGCACATCGCCAGCGATGGCCTCAAGGCTCTGAACATGCTCAAGGCCTGGGCCGACACCGGGGTCGACATGACCGACAAGTTGTTGATGGTATTCACCGATGCGGAAATGCCTGAGATGGACGGCTATCGCCTGACTACCGAGATCCGCAACGACCCACGCCTGCGTGGGCTGTATGTGGTCCTGCACACATCCTTGTCCGGCAGTTTCAACGAATCGATGGTGAAGAAGGTCGGTTGCGACAACTTCCTCTCCAAGTTTCAGCCGGACAAACTGGTGGACGTGGTCCGTCAGCGTTTGATGCTGGATGAAGTCAGCGTCTGATTCATGAGGATGTCCGGCTGCTTTTCCCTTGCACCTTTGTTTCGTCGAAGCGCTGGTATAGGGTGAGGCTTTTTGCCCACACAGGGAGCTGGACATGCGTCTTAGTGCGCTTTATCGATACCCGTTGAAATCCGCAAAGGGTGAAACCCTGCAACAGATCGGCCTGGACAAGCTCGGCCTGGAGGGGGATCGCCGCTGGATGCTGGTGGACGAGGCCAGCGGGCGCTTCCTCACCCAGCGTGCCGTGGGCCGCATGAGTCAGCTCTCGGCGTTGTGCAATGAGCAGGGTGGCCTGACCCTCAGCGCTCCAGGGTTTTCCACCCTTGACGTGCCCCTGCCAGCGGCCGATGCCGCACTGCGCGGCGTGACCATCTGGCATGACAGCCTGCGGGTGCCTGATGCCGGTGACGAAGCGGGCGCCTGGGTCAGTGACTTCATCGGCAAGCCCACCCGCCTGGTGCAGGTACCCGCGGAACGGGCGCGAAGCACCGCCGCCGGTTACGGCAGGGACGATGATCAAGTGGCGTTCGCCGATGGTTTTCCACTCTTGTTGATTGGCCAGGCATCCCTGGAGGACCTGGCCGGTCGCGTCGGGCGGCCTCTGGAGATGCTGCGTTTTCGACCCAATCTGGTGATCGAAGGCAGCGAGCCCTTTGCCGAGGACCAGTGGCGGCGCATACGGATTGGCGATGTCGAGTTTCGTGTGGTCAAGCCGTGCTCGCGCTGCATCCTGACCACCATTGACCCACAGACTGGCGAACGCAGCGCCGACCGCGAACCCCTGGCCACTTTGCAGAAATATCGCGCCCAGGCTGACGGGGCGATGTTCGGGCAGAATCTGGTCAACGACGGCAATGGTCGCTTGCAGGTGGGGATGCCAGTGACCGTCCTCGAATAGCGTTTCTTGGCCCCATGAAAAATGCCCGTCTCTTATAGGAGACGGGCATTTTTTGTCAGCGCGACAGCCGTGACAGGTGAATCAACCGCGGTATTCGCACAGGTAGGCGGTTTCCACGGCGACTTTCAGTTGGAACTTGCTGTTGGCCGGTACGTTGAACTGGCTGCCGGCAGGAAAGGTTTTCCAGTCGGCGCTGTCGGGCAGGCGCACGGTCAGGGCGCCGGACACCACGTGCATGATTTCCCGTTGCGCCGTACCGAACTCGTATTCGCCCGGGGCCATGACGCCAATGGTGGCTGGACCTTCGGCCGTGCCGAAGGCAATCGACTTGACGGTGCCGTCGAAGTACTCGTTGACTTTAAACATGGGCGATTCCTCAAGAAAGGGTCAAAAAGGTCGGCCAGTATGCACAAGGCCTCAAAGGCCGTCACCTGCCGCCATCATGGAAGAATCAGCGGCAATAAGCGCGCGGTATTGCGTGCATCTTCCAGGGCTCGATGCTGCTGGCCGTTGAACTGCATGCCGGCCAGTTGCAAGGCTGCATTCAGGCCCAGGGGGCGCTCCAGACGCCTGGCCTTGGCAAAGCGCTGCTTGAGGTTCATGTGGGGGACGTCATTCAACAGGCTGTGCAGTTGCTGGTTGTGCCACTCCAGTTGCAGTTGCTTGCGGTCATAGTCGCCCCAACTGGCCCAGCCCTCCAGGCGCGACTGATGCTGGCCCAGCCAGCGTTCGAACAGGGTCCAGACTTCGCCCAACGGTGCGGCGCTGTCGATATTGGCCTGGGTGATATGGGTCAGCTCGCGACAGAACGGCGTCAGCCTGGGACGTCGCAAGGGGCGGACGAAACGCTGGAAATGGTCCTGTTCCCGACCCTGACGGTTGACCAGTGTGGCTCCGATTTCGATGATTTCCATCTCGCTTACCGGCCAGCCCCCTTCATCCGTCGTGGCTTCCAGATCTATTACCAGCCAGTGGGGCATCGCTATTTCCAGCCTTCAAGCTCCTGATGAGGCTTGAGCGTAGCCAAAGCTGAGGCATCCGCCTAGTGCTCCATTTCCGCGGCGGGGGCGGCTTGCTCCACCTCCAGCAGAATCTGCCGGTTCTTCACCTGGTCCCCGAGGTTGACCTGGACCCGGGTGATCACTCCGTCGATCCCGGCCTTGAGCGGGTGTTCCATCTTCATCGCCTCCAGCACCAGCAGCAGTTGGCCCTTGCTGACACTCATGCCCTCGCTGACCAGTACGTCGACTATGGCCCCGTCCATGGGCGCCTTGAGGGTGCCGGAATCGGTGCTCAGTTGGCCCTGTGCCAGCGCATGGGTGCGGTCCTGCAGATGCAGGCTGCCCTGGCGGCTGCTCAGCCAGAGTTCGCCGTCGTGCAGTTGATAGATGTAGTGCCGGCGAATGCCCGCGACCTCCAGCGTGGCCCGGCGGCCATCGGCGGCCATGACCTTGATTGCCCACACGCCATCCCCCTGCCGCACGTGCAACAGGCCCGATGCCGAGGGGCTCAGTTCCAGCGACCATTGACTGTCATCCAGACCAATGCGGTAGCCCAGGGGCACACTGGCGTTGTTGCTCCAGGCACTCAGGTTTGAGCGGTGTGCGCTGGCGCTGTGGTGATAGAAGAGCGCAGCGGCAATGGCCAGTTCCTCAAGGCTGGGGCGCTGCGGTTGCAGGCTCAGGTCCTCGGCAAAATGTTCGGCGATGAAGGCGGTGCTGAACCGACCGCTGGCAAATACCGGGTGCCTGAGCAGACCGGCCAGCAGCCGGCGATTGCTCTCAAACCCTAGCAGCACGCAGTCCTCGACCCCGCGCAACAGCTTGCGCCGGGCTTCCTCGCGGGTGGCACCGTGGGCGATCAGCTTGCCCAGCATCGGATCATAGAAGGGGCTGACCCATTGGCCCTCCTGCAAGCCGTGGTCGGTGCGTATCCCCGGCGCCGGCTGCCAACGCAGGACCTGGCCGGTCTGGGGCAGAAAGTTCTGCGCCGGGTCCTCGGCGTACAGGCGAACTTCGATGGCATGGCCGTTGAGCTGCACCTCTTCCTGGGTCAAGGGCAGGGGCTCGCCGGCAGCGACTTGCAACTGCAGGGCCACCAGATCCAGGCCGGTGACCAGTTCCGTGACGGGATGCTCCACCTGCAGACGGGTGTTCATTTCCAGGAAGTAGAACTGACCGCGGGCGTCCAGCAGGAACTCCACAGTGCCGGCGCCGACATAGTTCACCGCGCGCCCGGCCTTGAGCGCCGCTTCGCCCATGGCTCGGCGCAGTTCCTCGGTCATCACCGGGCAGGGTGCCTCTTCTATGACCTTCTGATGGCGGCGCTGAATCGAGCAGTCCCGTTCACCCAGATAGATCAAGTGACCGTGCTGGTCGCCGAAGACCTGCATTTCCACGTGCCGCGGCTCGATCAGCGCCTGCTCCAGAATCAGCTCGTCGCTGCCGAAGGCATGCAGGGCTTCCGAGCGTGCGGTACGGATCTGCTCCAGCAGGTCTTCGTGCTGCTGCACCAGACGCATGCCGCGTCCGCCACCGCCGGCGCTGGCCTTGATCATCAGCGGATAACCGATGCGCTGGGCCTCGCGCTGCAAGGTGGCGTCGTCCTGCTCCTCGCCCTGGTAACCCTGGATGCAAGGCACGCCGGCTTCGAGCATGGCGATCTTCGAGCGGCGCTTGCTGCCCATCAGTTCGATGGCGGCGGCACTGGGGCCGATGAAGGTGATACCGGCGGCGGCACAGGCCGTGGCGAACTCGGGGTTTTCCGAGAGGAAGCCGTAGCCCGGATGAATGGCGTCGGCACCGCTGCGCCGGGCAGCGTCGAGGATCGCCTCGCTGTTGAGGTAGGACTGCTGCACCGGGGACGGGCCGATGTGGATGGCTTCGTCGGCCATGTGCACATGCAGGGCCTCGGCGTCGGCATCGCTGAACACGGCCACGGTGCGATAGCCCAGGGCCTGGGCGGTGCGCTGGATGCGGCAGGCGATTTCGCCACGGTTGGCGATCAGGATCTTGCTGAAGGTGGGCATACAGGCTCCCGGGAATCGGTGGGGGGCATTCGCCGGCAAGCCGGCTCCTACAAGGGCTCAGCTGGCCCAGGCCGGTTTGCGTTTCTGCACAAAGGCCAGGGTGCCTTCGAGGCCTTCGGCGCCGGTGACGGCCTGGGCGAAGTCTTCGGCGGCCTGATCCAGCAGGGGCCCCAGAGGCTGGTCGACGCTGGCCAGGAGCAGGGCCTTGGTCGCAGCGTTGGCCCCGGGCGCGCAGCGCAGGACCTGTGACAACTGCTGTTCAAGGCGTTCTTCCAGGGCCCGGGGATCAGCTTCGACAAAGTGCACCAGGCCCAGCTGCAGGGCCTCGGCACCGTCGAAGCGGGCGGCGGTCAGGGTCAGGCGTCGGGCCTGGGTCAGGCCGATGCGCCGCACCACGAAGGGGGCGATCTGCGCTGGCAGCAGCCCGAGGCCGGTTTCCGGCATGCCGAACTGCGCAGTGTGTTCGGCGATGGCGATATCGCTGACGCACGCCAGGCCGAAGCCGCCGCCCAGCACCGCGCCTTGCAGCACGCAGACCAGCACCTGGGGCGTCTGCTGGGCTTCTTCCAGCAGTGCACCGAAGGCCCGGTTCAGTTCACGGTAGGCAGCGCTGCCTCGGGTGCGGGCGCCGGCCATGTCCTTGAGGTCGCCACCGGCACAGAAATGGCCACCGGCGCCCCGCAGGACCAAGGCGCGGATGCTCCGCCGATCTCGCACGGCGGCGAGTACGGTACGCAGTTCCGCCACCATCTGCAGGCTCATGGCGTTGCGGCTCTCGGGGCGGTTGAGAGTAATGAACAGCACGCCGTGGCGTGGCTCCAGCAGCAGGGTCTGGCAGGTCGGGAGCGGGCTCATTTCTTTTTCCCCGGCAGGATGCCCATGAGTTTGCAGATGATCCCCAGCATGATCTCGTCGGCGCCACCGCCAATGGAAACCAGGCGCACATCGCGATAGGCGCGGGCCACCGGGTTGTCCCACATGAAGCCCATGCCGCCCCAGTACTGCAGGCAGCTGTCGCTGACTTCGCGACCCAGGCGCCCGGCCTTGAGCTTGGCCATGGAGGCCAGGCGGGTCACGTCCTGGCCGCGCACATACTGCTCGGTAGCCTGGTAGACCAGGGCCCGCAGGCACTCGATCTCGGTGGACAGTTCGGCCAGGCGGAAGTGGATCACCTGATTGTCGATCAGCGGGTTGCCGAAGGTGCGGCGCTCCTTGCAGTACTCGATGGTGCTGTCGACGCAGTACTCCAGGCCCTTGATCATGTTCGCTGCGCCGAACAGCCGCTCCTCCTGGAACTGCAGCATCTGCATCATGAAACCGGCGCCTTCATGACCGATTCGATTGCGCTGGGGCACCCGCACGTCGTCGAAGAACACCTGGGCGGTTTCCGAACTGCGCATGCCGAGCTTGTCCAGATGCGAACTGAGGCTGATGCCCGGGGTGTTCATCGGCACCATGATCAGCGACTTGTTGATGTGCGGCTTGTCGTCCGAGGTATTGGCCAGCAGACAGATGAAGTCGGCGCTGGGTGAATTGGTGATCCACATCTTGCTGCCGTTGATCACGTAGTCGTCGCCGTCCTTGCGGGCGTGGGTCTTGAGCCCGGCCACATCGGAACCGGCGCCGACTTCGGAGACGCCGATGCAGCCTACCTGCTCGCCCGTGATGGCCGGGCGCAGAAACTCGTCGCGCAGCTCATCGGAACCGAAGCGCGCCAGGGCCGGGGTGCACATGTCGGTCTGTACGCCGATGGACATGGGGATGCCGCCGCAATGGATGGTGCCGAACTCTTCGGCGGCGACGATGGAATAGCTGTAGTCCAGGCCCATGCCGCCGAATTTTTCCGGCTTGGAGATGCCCAGCAGCCCCAGCTCGCCGGCCTTGCGGAAAATCTCGTGGATGGGAAAGCGCCCGGCTTTCTCCCATTCCTCCACATGGGGGTTGATTTCGCGGTCGACAAATTGGCGCACCGTGCGCCGCAGTTCTTCGTGTTCCTGGGTGAAGATCATTGTTGTTCTCCTCAAGTGGGGTCAGACCGCGAAATGCCCTATCAAAACCGTGCCACACCGAAACTGTTGGGCTGCAAGACCCGGGCCTCGGCCTCATGGCAGATGTCCAGCAGATAGCCCAGCAGCGTGCGGGTATCCCGGGGGTCGATCAGGCCGTCGTCCCACAGGTTGGCGCTGCCGTACAAGGCCGTGGACTGGCTGTCGAGCTTCTGCGCGGTGACCTGCTCCAGCATGTCGAGCATCTTCGGGTCGGCTTCCTGGCCGTTCTTCGCATGCTTGGCCTCGGTGACGATGCGCAGCACCTTGCCGGCCTGGGCGCCGCCCATCACCGCGGTACGGCTGTTGGGCCAGGCGAAGATGAAACGCGGGTCCAGGCCACGGCCACACATCGCATAGTTGCCGGCGCCGTAGGAGCCGCCGACGACGATGGTCAGCTTCGGCACCCGGGCATTGGCCACCGCCTGGATCATCTTCGCCCCATGCTTGATCACCCCTTGCTGTTCCGACTCGGTGCCCACCATGAAGCCGGTGGTGTTGTGGAAAAACAGCAGCGGGGTGCGGCTCTGGTCGCAGAGCTGGATAAACTGCGCCGCCTTGCTCGCGCCCTGGGGCGTGATCGGGCCGTTGTTGCCGATAAAACCGCAGGGCCGGCCCTGGATCTGCAGGTGGCCGCACAGGGTCTGGGCATCGAACTCGCCCTTGAACTCCAGGAACTGCGAGCCGTCCGCCAGGCGGGCGATGATTTCCCGGGCGTCATAGGGCTTTTTCGGATCAAAGGGAATCAGTCCGAGCAGTTCGTCGATGGGATACAGCGGCTCGCTCCAGGTTCTGGCGGGCTGTACCGGCAGTTGAGCATTCCACGGCAACAGGCTGACGATTTCGCGGACGATGCGGATGCCGTCGGCGTCGTTCTGCGCCAGGTACTCGGCGGTACCGGCGACCTGGGCATGCATCTCGGCGCCCCCCAGTTGTTCATCGGTGGCCACCTCGCCGGTGGCGGCCTTGAGCAGTGGTGGCCCGGCGAGAAACAGCTTGGCCTTGCCGCGTACCACCACCACGTAATCCGAGAGCCCGGGCTGGTAGGCGCCACCGGCGGTGGCCGAGCCGTGGACCACGGTGATCTGGGGCAGGCCCATGGCCGACATCCGCGCCTGATTGGCGAAACTGCGCGCGCCCTCGACGAAGATCTCCGCCGCGTAGTTGAGGTTGGCGCCCCCGCTTTCCGCCAGGGTTACCACCGGCAGCTTGTTCTCCATGGCGATCTGTTGCAGGCGCAGGGACTTCTTCAGGCCACTGGGGGAAATGGTCCCGCCCTTGATCGCACTGTTGTTGGCCACTACCAGCATGCGCACCCCGCACACGTAGCCGATGCCGGCGATCAGGCCGCCGCCGGCCTGGCTGCCGTCCTTGTCGTCGTGCAGCTTGTAGCCGGCGAGGCTGGCCAGTTCAAGAAAGGGCGCGCCGGGGTCCAGCAGCAGGTTGAGGCGTTCCCGGGGCAGCAACTGGCCGCGCTTGTCGAATTTGGCCTTGGCCTCGGCCGCCTTGTTCAGCAGGTTTTGCTGCAGGGTCTGCAACTGTTGCAGGCCCGCCAGCATCGCCTCGCGGTTCTGCGCGAACTGCGGGCTGTGGGGATCGAGCTGGGATTGGATCACCGGCATGGCTCAGTCCTCGCCTTTGAGCACATCGGGCAGGTAGGCCCGATGAAAACCGTTGTACGACTCACTGTTGCGCGCCTTGGCCAACGGCCAGGCGCGGCTGCCGAGGCTGGCGGCGCCGTCGATGCGCAAGGTGCTGCCGCTGACGAAGGCCGCACCGGGGCTGAGCAGAAAGACGATGGCCGCGCTGACTTCCGATTCCGTACCGATGCGTTTGAGCGGCACGTGCTCGCGCAGGGTGGGAATGATTGCCTTGAACGCGCCTTCGTAGGTGTCCATGCCACTGGAGGCGATCCAGCCCGGGGCCACGGCGTTGACCCGGACCCCGGCGTGGCCCCATTCGTAGGCAGCGGTCTTGGTGAAGTTGTCCATCCCCGAGCGGGCCGCGCCTGAGTGGCCCATGCCGGGCATGCCGCCCCACATGTCGGCGAGCATGTTGACGATGCTGCCGCCGTGGCGGCTCATGGATTGGTTGAAGACTTCCCGGGCCATCAGGAAGCCGCCCACCAGATTGGTGCGCAGCACGGTTTCGAAACCTTTCTGGTTGATCGAAGCCAGGGGCGCCGGATATTGGCCACCGGCATTGTTCACCAGGCCATGGATCGGACCAAAGCGCTCGACCAACTGCCCTACCAGGGCCTTGACCGCTTCCTCGTCGCGAATGTCGCAGGCCTGCCAGTGGGCCTGGCCGCCGTCCTCGGCAATCTCCCCGGCAACCTTCTGCAGTTTTTCCGCCTTGCGCCCCACCAGCAGCACCTGGGCCCCCAGGGCCGCCAGCTCATGGGCGGTGCAACGACCAATGCCGCTGCCACCGCCGGTGACGATGATGGTCTGGCCGGTAAACAGTTGCGCTTTGAAAATCGAGTCGTACACCACGGCAGCTCCTTTAATTGACGGCATCGGCAATGCTCTGCGGCACCGGGATCTGGATTTCCAGCAACTGCTGGGCGAAGGCCTTGCCTTGCGGGTCGATGCGCAGGCTGGCGACACCGCCGCCGCCCAGGGCGTTTTCCAGCAGGAAGTTGAGGCCATGAATGCCCGGCAGGTACCAGCGCTGGACCCGGCCGTGGACCGGGTCCAGCACATGCCCCATCCAGTCCACCAGCACTTCGGGGGTCAGGGCTTCGGCGATCCATGGCAGGTAGTCGGGATGGCGCGCCAGCACACCGATGTTGCTGTGGTTGCCCTTGTCGCCCGAGCGCGCCACCGCCAACTTGACCAGGGGCACGCTGGCATCGGGACGACCTTGGGGCTTGGGCAGTGAATGCGGGGCGGGCAGGGCGCTGGCGTCCAGGCGGTCGACTTCGGGCAGGGCGCAGGGATGACGCTGGCCGGCGAGGTCGATTTCCAGGTGGCAGGCGTCCTTGTCCAGCAGGAAAGAAAACAGCCGGATCACTGGATACACCGTGGGTCGTCCACCGACGATGCCGGTCAGCCCTGGAGCCATGCCGGTGGCGGCCTGGGCAATCTCCCTGGAGAACAGCACCAGCGCCGCCTTGTGCGGATGGCGCACCGCCAGCTTGATCACCACTTCGCGGCTGTCCTGGCGACGGCCATGGGGGCCGTAGGTGGCTTCGCTGCCCAACAGTTCAATGTTGACTTCGCTGTAGTCCGGCCAGCCGCGCTGGCTGAACATTTCGCGGGTCTTGTCGATGATCGCCTGGCTGACCCGGCGTGCCTTGGCCACCGCGTCGATCCCGGCCATCAGGCAACTGGCGGTGCAACGGAAGCCGTCCGGGTAGGTGGCGCTGACCTTGTACTGGTGGCTTGGGGGCAGACCCTTGGCGCCCTGGACCCGGACTTCATTCGGTGCCGACTGCTGCACCTGCACCTGGGAGAAATCGCACACCACATCGGGAAGCAGATAAGCCCGTGGATTGCCTATTTCGTACAGCAACTGCTCACCGACCGTCAGCGGACTGATGAGCCCACCGGTACCCGGAGCCTTGCTGACCACGAACCCGCCGTCGGCGTCGACCTCGACGATGGGAAAGCCGATGTGCTCGTAGTCCGGCACCTCGCGCCAATCGGTGAAGTTGCCGCCACTGCACTGGGCGCCACACTCGATGATGTGTCCGGCGAGGGCCGCCTGGGCCAGGCGGTCGTAGTCCCGCCAGGACCAGGCGAATTCGTGGACCAGGGCGCCGCTGACCACCGCGCTGTCGACGCCGCGACCGGTGATCACGATATCCGCTCCCAGGCGCAGGGCCTCGACGATGCCCGGGGCGCCGAGGTAGGCATTGGTGGAGACGCACATCGGTGGCAAGGGGGCGTCACTGAACATTTCCTTGATTGCGGCGCCGGCCAGTTGCTTGAACTGCGGTTGCAGGTCGTCCCCCAGCAGCACGGCGATCTTCAGTGGCACCCCGGCCTGCTCGCAGGCGCTGCGCAAGGCACTGGCGCAGGCGTGGGGATTGACCCCGCCGGCATTGCTGATCACGCGGATCTGCTGTTCGTGGATCGACGCCAGCAGCGGCTTGAGCACCTCGACAAAATCCGTGGCGTAACCCGTGTCCGGGTCTTTCATGCGGGCCCCGGCCATGATCGACAGGGTGATCTCCGCCAGGTAATCGAACACCAGGTAATCCAGGCGTCCACCTTCCACCAGTTGCGCGGCGGCGCTGCTGGTATCGCCCCAGAAGGCGCTGGCGCAGCCGATTCGTACGGTCTTGGTCATGGCAGGGCTCTCGAGAAAAGAACTGCGAGGAGGCTACCAAGCAAGCGCTTGGTTTGTAAATGGGCGAGTGGATTCTTCGACCCAAGCGCTTGCTTGGTAGCAGTGAGGGGCTTAAATTGCGCGCGCTACAGCCGGTTTCCGGCTGAGCTTTTGACGAAGTGACGGTAGGAGAACACCGGTGGATGAGCAAAAAGCCTTGCAGGTAGTGCGCGAGCTGATCGCCAGCGGACAAGTGACCGATCCCGAGAGCGCCCGGGGCAAGCTGTTGCAGACTGCCGCGCACCTGTTTCGCAACAAGGGTTACGAACGCACCACGGTGCGCGATCTGGCCGGCGCGGTGGGTATTCAATCCGGCAGCATCTTCCATCACTTCAAGAGCAAGGACGACATCCTGCGCGCGGTGATGCAGGAAACCATCCACTACAACACCGCCTTGATGCGCGCCGAACTGGCCGAGGCCGGCAGCGTGCGCGAGCGGGTGCTGGCGCTGATCCGCTGCGAACTGCAATCGATCATGGGCGGCAGCGGCGAAGCCATGGCGGTGCTGGTCTATGAGTGGCGTTCGCTGTCCCCGGAAGGCCAGGCCGCGGTCCTGGCATTGCGGGACATCTACGAACAGATCTGGCTGCAGGTGCTGGGCGAGGCCAAGGACGCCGGATTCATCAAGGGCGATGTGTTCATTACCCGGCGCTTCCTCACCGGCGCCTTGTCCTGGACCACTACCTGGTTTCGCGCCCAGGGCAGCATGACGCTGGAGCAATTGGCCCAGGAAGCCTTGCTGTTGGTGCTCAAGGATCATTGAGGCGCTGATTTATTCTCTGCCGCGAGATTGTCGAAGCGCCTGAAAACGCCTAGCTTTACGGCATTCCTTTTCTTTTCTCCGAGGTGTGTTGCCTTGATGTCCTTGCCGCTGCGGTCAGCCTTGCGAATGCTCTTGCTGGCGCTGGCAACACTTTGGGTCTGTCCGGCCTTCTCGGCGCAGCTGGTGCGGGTCGCGGCGGCGCATTTTCCGCCCTATACCGTCCGTCCTGAAACCGGTGCCGATACCGGTTTGCTGCCGCAATTGGTGGAAGCGCTCAACCAGTCCCAGAACGACTACCAGTTCGTCCTGGTTCCCACGTCGATTCCCCGGCGCTTCCGAGACTTCGAACAAGGTAGGGTGGACCTGGCGATCTTCGAGAATCCGGCCTGGGGCTGGCAGAGCATTGCCCATACCAGTGTCGACATGGGCCTGGAAGATGCGGAGATTTTCGTTGCCCAGCGCGAGCCCGGCCGCGGCCAGGAGTATTTTGCCGAGCTCAAGGGCAAGCGCCTGGCACTGTTCAGCGGCTATCACTACGCCTTCGCCCAGTTCAATGCCGACCCCAAGTACCTGGCCGACAGCTACAACGCCACGCTTACCTACTCCCATGACAGCAACCTGCTGATGGTGCTGCGGGGCAGGGCGGACATTGCCCTGGTGACCCGTTCCTACCTCAGCGACTTCCTGGCCCGCAATGCCCAGAGCAGTGGCCAATTGCTGGTGTCCCAGCGCATCGATCAGGTCTACCACCACTACACCCTGATCCGGCCCAAGGCGCCCATCAGCGCCGAAGACTTTGCCGGGTTCCTGCAAAAACTGCGGGACAACGGCCAGATGCGCAAAATCTTCGATCCCTACCGCATCGTCGTGATGCCCGTGCCCCACGCCTGAGGCCCGGGTTTTCCCGCTTCTGCGGCGAGTGCGCCTAAATTTCTCCTCGCGGCCCACGTCACTTGGTTGAATGCCCAATGACGGTGAGCCTTGCCATGTCCCTTGTGAATCCGCTGAGTGTCGAGGCTGTGTCCGCCGGCAGGGCGCCAGTGATCGACGAAGTTGCCGGCCGGCAGCGGCTGTTCGAATGGATCTGTGCCCGAGGGGCGGCGCCCATCGATGCCCAGTCCGTCGAAGTGGCCCGGCAGGACCGGCTGGCATTCTGGCTGTCGGCGCAGGTGCACGCGCTGTACCTGGACCCGCCGGGTACGCAAGCGCCCCCGGCATTCGCCCACGCCCCCGCCTGTGCCGGGCATAACCGTTGTCGGTACTGCCAGCAGGAGTTCGATCTGTTGCACAAACGTGCGGCATTGCTGGTGCTTGGCCAGAGTGGCCTGCTTGAGGTGTGAACACGGTTCAAGCCAGGTGCTGCAGGGTGCCGGTCGCAGGTCAGCGGCGGGCGAAGGTGTCGGGTCGGTTGCCCGAGACTTTGCGGCAATGCACCAGGGCATCGCGAATCATGAAGTTCACCAGGGTCGGCGAGACACCCAGCTCCTTGGCGATGTCCTTTTGCGGAACGCCATGCAGGCGGTACATCTCGAAGGCGTAGCGCGTGCGGCTGGGCAGTTCGGTCAGGGCTTCGGCGATGTTTTCCAGGGTGGAAAAGTTCATGTGGGAGGTTTCAGGTGAGGCGCCATGAATGACCACATTCAAGCCTTCCTCTTCAGTGCCTGAATACTTCTGCTCCAAGGCCTGCTTGCGGTAGTGATCGATGGCCAGGTTGCGCACGATCTGGAACAGGTAGCTGAGCTGGGCCTTGAACGAGGAGGTGATTTGCGGCGCCGACTGCAGGCGGAAAAAGGCATCCTGGACCACATCTTCAGCCCGGGATCGGCAGCCGGTAATACGGGCTGCGATCTTGACCAGGATCAGACGGTTGTCGACAAAAGCCTGGAGTAACGGTGAATCGCACCTGCTTGTGGATACTTGTTCCGTCATGGAAATCACCTTGTTGCAAAGAGGTAAGTGGGACGTCAGAAAAATCCGACCTGTCCTACACATCGAGCGACAAATTAGGCTGAATGATAATGATTGTCAATTGAGAAAAAGAACTAATGCTCTCTGCCGGTGAAGATTGAGAACGGCTGCTCGTTCATGGGGTGGATCAGGGCCTTGAAGGGCAGCATGCGGACTAATTATTTCAAGACGTCATCCGTTCTCATTGGAGAAAGATTCCGGGCAGCAAGCCCGGCCACGGCGCCTTCCGGATGCCCATGATTTACTTATAACTATTTGATTTATAGATAGTTTTTTTAGGTTATGGCAGAGCAGGGCCCGATCTCCATTGCAAGCATAATCCTGGCAGGAAACCCCATGACGGACGCGTTCGAACTCCCCAGTACCCTGGCCCAAGCCCTTCAACGCCGGGCAGTCCTGGCACCTGATCAAGTGGCGTTGCGTTTCCTCGCCGAAGAGCAGGCACAGAGCGTGGTCCTCAGTTATCGGGATCTGGACCTTCGCGCGCGGACCATTGCGGCCGCCCTGCAAGCCAATGCCCGGCAGGGGGATCGGGCGGTCCTGCTATTCCCCAGTGGTCCGGACTACGTCGCGGCATTTTTCGGTTGCCTGTATGCCGGGGTGATCGCGGTGCCGGCCTACCCGCCGGAATCGACCCGTCGTCATCACCAGGAGCGCCTGATCTCGATCCTCGCCGACGCCGAGCCGCGGCTGCTGCTGACCAGCGCCGGGCTGCGCGATTCGCTGTTGCAGATGGACGAACTCAAGGCCACCGGCGCGCCGCAACTGCTGTGCGTGGACACCCTGGACGCCGGGCTGGCCGAAGACTGGCAGGCCGTTGAGCTTGAGGACCACGACATCGCCTTCCTGCAATACACCTCCGGTTCCACCGCGCTGCCCAAGGGCGTGCAGGTCAGCCACGGCAACCTGGTGGCCAACGAGCTGTTGATCCGCCGCGGCTTCGGCATCGACCTCAACCCGGACGATGTGATCGTCAGCTGGCTGCCGCTGTACCACGACATGGGCCTGATCGGCGGCCTGCTGCAGCCGATCTTCAGCGGCGTGCCCTGCGTGCTGATGTCGCCGGCCTACTTCCTGGCCCGCCCCGTGCGCTGGCTGGAAGCGATCAGCGAATACGGCGGCACCATCAGCGGCGGCCCGGATTTCGCCTACCGCCTGTGCAGCGAGCGGATCAGCGAATCGGCCCTGGAGCGCCTCGACCTCAGCCGCTGGCGCGTGGCCTATTCCGGTTCCGAGCCGATCCGCCTCGACACCCTGGAAGGCTTTGCCGAAAAGTTCAGCGCCAGCGGTTTTTGTCGCGACAACTTCCTGGCTTCCTACGGCCTGGCCGAAGCCACCCTGTTCGTCGCCGGCGGCGTGCGCGGCCAGGGCATCCCGGCCTTGCGCCTGGACGACCAGGCCCTGGCGCAGAACCGTGCCGAGCCGGGGCAGGGCAGCGCCATGATGAGCTGCGGTTTCAGCCAGCCGGAGCACGCCGTGCTGGTGATGGACCCACAGCAGCTCAGCGAACTGCCTGACAACCGCATCGGCGAAGTCTGGGCCGCCGGGCCGAGCATCGCCCACGGCTACTGGCGCAATCCCGAAGCCAGCGCCAAGACCTTCGTCCAGCATGCCGGCCGCACTTGGCTGCGCACCGGCGACCTGGGTTTCATGCGCGACGGCGAGCTGTTCATCACCGGGCGCCTGAAGGACCTGCTGATCGTGCGCGGGCACAACCTGTATCCCCAGGACATCGAAAAGACCATCGAGCGCGAAGTGGAAGTGGTGCGCAAGGGGCGGGTGGCGGCGTTTGCGGTCAGCGACCAGGGCCAGGAAGGCATCGGCATCGCTGCGGAAATCAGCCGCAGCGTGCAGAAGATCCTGCCCCCCGAGGCACTGATCAAGGCCATCCGCCAGGCCGTGGCCGAAGCCTGCCAGGAAGCGCCCAGCGTGGTGGTATTGCTCAACCCCGGGGCCCTGCCGAAAACCTCCAGCGGCAAGTTGCAGCGCTCCGCCTGTCGCACCCGGTTGGCCGATGGCAGCCTGGATTACTACGCGTTGTTCCCGCAGGCCGGCAGCGAACCCGCCCGCGTCGGTGAAGGTTCTGATGATGAACTGCAAAACCTGATCGGGCGAATCTGGCAGGAACAGCTGCAATGCGCGGCAGTGGCCGCCGACGATCACTTCTTCCTCCTGGGGGGCAACTCCATCGCGGCCACCCAGGTCATGGCCCGCCTGGGTCAGGAACTGGGCCTGGAGTTGAGCCTGCGCCTGTTGTTCGAAGCGCCGACCCTGGGCGCCTTCACCGCCGCCGTGGCACGTCTGCAACAGGACGGCGGCGTGGCCCAGGGCAGCATCCAGGCCCTGTCGCGCCAGCAGCCGCTGCCCCAATCCCTGGCGCAGAACCGCCTGTGGATCACCTGGCAACTGGACCCCCACAGCAGCGCCTACAACATTCCCGGCGGCCTGCGCCTGCGTGGCGAACTGGACGAAGACGCCCTGCGCAGCAGCTTCCAGCATCTGCTCCAGCGCCACGAAGCGCTGCGCACGCGGTTCTTCGAGCGCGACGGCCAGGCCCTGCAACAGGTGGACGCGGCCGGTGAGTTCAATCTGCAGGTGATCGACATCAGCGACCTGCCGCCAACCGATCGCGAAGCCCGGGCGCAGCAGATTCGCGAAGACGAGGCGCGCACCCAGTTCGACCTGGAAAAGGGCCCGTTGTACTGGGCGACCCTGATCCGCCTGGATGATGAAGAGCACCAACTGCTGTTGACCCTGCACCACATTATCGCCGACGGCTGGTCGCTGACTGTGCTGATCGACGAGTTCTCCCGGCTCTACGCCGCTGCGGCCCAGGGCCAGCGCCTGGAGCTGGCGCCCCTGAGCTTGCAGTACGCCGACTACGGCAGCTGGCAGCGCCAATGGCTGGCCCAGGGCGAAGGCCAGCGTCAGCTGGACTACTGGAAGCAGCAACTGGCCGATGAGGCCCCGGTACTCAGCCTGGCCACCGACCACCCGCGTTCGGCCCAGGTCCGCCACAGCGCCGCACGCCACAGCCAGCGCTTGAGCGTGACCCTCAGTGAGGCGATCCGCCAGACTGCCCAGGCCCAGCAAGTGACGCCGTTCATGCTGTTGCTGGCCACCTTCCAGACCCTGTTGCACCGCTACAGCGGGCAGACCGACATCCGCATCGGCGTGCCCAACGCCAACCGTCCACGCCTGGAAACCCAGGGCCTGCTGGGCTTCTTCATCAACACCCAGGTACTGCGCGGCCAGCTGGATGCGCGCCAGACCTTTGCCGAGCTGCTGCAGCAGACCCGCCGCATCGCCCTTGAAGCCCAGGCGCATCAGGACCTGCCCTTCGAACAGTTGCTCGAAGCCTTCCCCGACGCCCGCGAGCAAGGCCTGTTCCAAGTCATGTTCAACCACCAGCAGCGCGACCTCAGCGCCTTGCGCCGTCTGCCCGGTCTGCTGGCCGAAGAACTGCCGTGGCACAGCCGCGAGGCCAAGTTCGACCTGCAACTGCACAGCGAGGAAGACCGCAACGGCCGCCTGAGCCTGGCCTTCGACTACGCTGACGAGCTGTTCGACGCGGCGACCATCGAGCGTCTGGCCGGGCACTTCATCAGCCTGCTGGAGCAGGCCTGCCAGCAACCGGACAGCGCCCTGGGCGACTTGCCGTTGCTCGGTAAGGTCGAAGCGGCGCAACTGCAACAATGGAGCGTGGCGCCTTGCGCGAGCGCTGAACGCTGGCTGCCGGAACGCCTGCATGAGCAACTGCAGCAGACCCCGGAGCGCACCGCGCTGATCTGGAACGGCGGCCATCTGAGCTTTGCCGAACTCCATGCCCAGGCCAACCGCCTGGCCCATTACCTGCGGGACAAGGGCGTCGGCCCGGACGTGTGCGTGGCCATCGCCGCCGAGCGTTCGCCACAACTGCTGATCGGCCTGTTGGCGATCATCAAGGCCGGTGGCGCCTACGTGCCCCTGGACCCGGATTATCCCGCCGAGCGCCTGGCCTACATGCTCGAAGACAGCGGCGTGCAACTGCTCCTGACCCAAACCCATTTGCTCGGCCAGATGCCCGAGGCCCCAGGCGTCAGCACCATCGCCATGGACAGCCTCAAGCTCGACAGCTGGCCGAGCCAGGCCCCGGGCCTGCACTTGGACGGCGAGCACCTGGCCTATGTGATCTACACCTCCGGCTCCACCGGCCAGCCCAAGGGCGTGGGCAACACCCATCGCGCCTTGATGGAGCGCCTGCAATGGATGCAGGACAGCTACCAGCTGCAAGCCGACGATGTGCTGATGCAGAAGGCCCCCATCAGCTTCGACGTGTCGGTGTGGGAGTGCTTCTGGCCGCTGATCAGCGGTTGCCGCCTGCTGCTTGCCGCCCCCGGCGAGCACCGCGACCCGCATCGCATCGCCCAGCTGGTTCAGGAGTATGGCGTGACCACGCTGCACTTCGTGCCGCCGCTGTTGCAGCTGTTTGTCGATGAACCGCTGAGCGCCGAATGCCACAGCCTGCGCCGGGTGTTCTCCGGTGGCGAAGCCTTGTCCGCCGAGCTGCGCAACCGCCTGCTGCAGCAGTTGCCGAACGCGCAACTGCACAACCGTTACGGCCCGACCGAAACCGCGATCAACGTCACCCACTGGCAGTGTTCGGTGGATGACGGCGAGCGCTCGCCCATTGGCCGGCCGCTGGGCAATGTGCTGTGCCGGGTGCTGGATGCCGAGCTCAACCTGCTGCCGGCCGGGGTTCCGGGCGAGCTGTGCATCAGCGGCCAGGGCCTGGCCCGGGGTTACCTGGGACGCCCGGCGCTGACCGCCGAACGCTTTGTGGTCGACCCCCTGAGTGAGGAGGGCGCGCGCCTGTACCGCACCGGTGACCGCGTGCGCTGGTGCGCCGACGGCGTGCTGGAATACCTCGGCCGTCTCGATCAGCAGGTCAAGCTGCGGGGCTTTCGGGTCGAGCCGCAGGAAATCGAAGCGCGGCTGCTGGCCCAGGACGGCGTGGCCCAGGCCGCGGTGCTGGTGCGCGACAGCGTCGCCGGCCCGCAGTTGATCGGCTACTACACCGCCCCTGCCAGCGACGAAGATGAAACCGAGCAACGCGCTCGGCTGACCACCGCCCTGGCCGCCGAACTGCCGGAGTACATGGTGCCGGCGCAACTGCTGCGCCTGGAGGCCATGCCCCTGAGCCCCAGCGGCAAGCTGGATCGCCGGGCCCTGCCGGAACCGCAATGGCAGGTGCGCGAGCACGTCGAACCGAGCACCGATCTGGAACGGCAGATCGCCGCCATCTGGCGCGACGTGCTGGGCCAGCCCCGGATCGGCCTCAAGGACGACTTCTTCGCCCTGGGCGGGCATTCGCTGCTGGCCACCCAGATCATTTCCCGTACCCGTCAGGCCTGCGATGTCGAGTTGCCGCTGCGGGCGCTGTTCGAAGCCAGCGAGCTGGGAGACTTTGCCGAACAGGTGCTGCTGATCCAGCAGTCCGGCGCGCGCAACCAGCAGCCGCCGATTGCCCGGGTCGACCGCAGCCAGCCGGTGCCGCTGTCCTATTCCCAGCAGCGCATGTGGTTCCTCTGGCAGATGGAACCCGACAGCCCGGCCTACAACGTCGGCGGCATGGCGCGGCTGTCCGGGGTGCTGGACGTGGGCCGCTTCGAGGCCGCGTTGCAGGCGTTGATCCTGCGCCACGAAACCCTGCGCACTACCTTCCCCAGCGTCAATGGCGTGGCCCACCAGCAGGTGCATGCCGACACCGGCCTGCGCATGGCCTGGAAGGATTTCTCGGCCCTGGCTCCGGAGGCCCGGCAACAACGCCTGCAACAACTGGCGGACAGCGAAGCCCACCAGCCCTTCGACCTGGAGACCGGCCCCTTGCTGCGCGCCTGCCTGGTCAAGGCCGGCGAGCAGGAGCACTACTTCGTCCTGACCCTGCACCACATCGTCACCGAAGGCTGGGCCATGGACATCTTCGCCCGCGAGCTGGGCGCGCTGTACGAAGCCTTCCTCGACGACCGCGAATCGCCCCTGGAACCCTTGCCGGTGCAGTACCTGGACTACAGCGTGTGGCAGCGCCAGTGGCTGGAATCCGGCGAGCGCCAGCGCCAGCTGGACTACTGGACCGGGCAACTGGGCCGCGAACACCCGCTGCTGGAACTGCCCAGCGACCGGCCACGGCCCGCGGTGCAAAGCCACCAGGGCGAGCTGTACCGCTTCGACCTGAGCGACGAGCTGGCGGCTCGGGTGCGGGCTTTCAATGCCGAACACGGCCTGACCCTGTTCATGACCATGACCGCCGCGCTGTCGGTGCTGCTCTATCGCTACAGCGGCCAGACCGACCTGCGCATCGGCGCGCCGGTGGCCAACCGTATCCGCCCGGAAAGCGAAGGGCTGATCGGTGCCTTCCTCAACACCCAGGTGCTGCGTTGCCAGCTCGACGGGCAGATGAGCGTCGGCCAGTTGCTGGAGCTGGTGCGCCACACCGTGATCGAGGGCCAGTCGCACCAGGACCTGCCGTTCGACCATCTGGTGGAAGCCTTGCAACCTCCCCGCAGCACCGCCTACAACCCGCTGTTCCAGGTGATGTGCAACGTCCAGCGCTGGGAGTTCCAGCAAAGCCGGCAACTGGCGGGCATGACCGTGGACTACCTGGTCAACGATGCCCGGGCCACCAAGTTCGACCTCAACCTGGAAGTCACCGACCTGGATCAGCGCCTGGGTTGCTGCCTGACCTACAGCACCGACCTGTTCGATGAACCGCGCATTGCGCGCATGGCCGCCCATTGGCGCAACCTGCTGCGGGCCCTGATCGACGATCCGCAGCGGCGCCTGTGCGAACTGCCGCTGCTGCACGCCGAGGAACAGCAACAGCTGCTGGACAGCCTGAGCGTCGAGCCCGGCGAGCAACGTCTGGACCAGTGCATCCACCACCTGTTCAGCGAACAGGCCCTGGCCCGTCGCGACGCCCCGGCCCTGACCTTCGCCGGACAGACCCTGAGCTACAGCGAACTGGACAGCCGCGCCAACCGTCTGGCCTGGATGCTGCGCGAGCGTGGCGTAGGCCCACAAGTGCGGGTCGGCCTGGCCCTGGAGCGTTCCCTGGAAATGGTTGTTGGCCTGCTGGCGATCCTCAAGGCCGGTGGCGCCTACGTGCCCCTGGACCCGGAATACCCCCTGGACCGCCTGCACTACATGATCGAAGACAGCGGCCTCGGCCTGCTGCTCAGCGATGCACGTATGTTCGCCGCCCTGGGTGAGTTGCCGGCGAGTGTTGGTCGTTGGTGCCTGGAGGAGGACGGCGCGTTGCTGGCCGACTACCCGGCCAGCGAGCTGCCGTTCATCAGCCTGCCCCAGCATCAGGCGTACCTGATCTACACCTCCGGCTCCACCGGCCAGCCCAAGGGCGTGGTGGTGTCCCACGGGGAAATCGCCATGCACTGCCAGGCGGTGATCCGCCGTTTCGGCATGCGCCCGGACGACTGCGAGTTGCACTTCTATTCCATCAACTTCGACGCCGCCACTGAGCGTTTGCTGGTGCCGCTGCTCAGCGGCGCCCAGGTGGTGCTGCGGGCCCAGGGCCAGTGGGATGCCGAAGAGATTTGCCAGCTGATTCGCCAGCATCGCATCAGCATCCTCGGCTTCACCCCGAGCTACGGCAGCCAGTTGGCCCAACATCTGGCGACCCAGCAGCAGACCCTGCCGGTGCGCATGTGCATCACTGGCGGCGAGGCCCTGACCGGCGAACACCTGCAACGCATCCGCGCGGCGTTCCAGCCGAGCCTGTTCTTCAACGCCTACGGCCCCACCGAAACCGTGGTCATGCCCCTGGCCAGCCTGGCGCCGGAGCACTTGGCCGAAGGCGTGGCCAGCGTGCCCATCGGCCGCATCGTCGGGGCGCGGGTGGCTTACATTCTCGACGCTGATCTGGCGCTGGTGCCCCAAGGGGCGACCGGTGAGCTGTATGTCGGCGGCGCCGGGCTGGCCCAGGGTTATCACCGTCGTCCGGGGATGAGCGCCGAGCGTTTCGTGGCCGATCCGTTCTCCGGCGATGGCGGGCGCCTGTACCGCACCGGCGATCTGGTGCGCCAGTGCGCCGACGGTCAGCTGGAGTACATCGGCCGGGTCGACCATCAGGTGAAGATTCGCGGTTTCCGCATCGAGCTGGGAGAGATCGAAACCCGTCTGCTGGATCATCCGGCCGTGCGTGAAGCGGTGGTGCTGGCCCTGGACACCCCGGCGGGCAAACAGCTGGCCGCTTATCTGGTGACCGAGGTGGCCGAGCACAACGAGGCGCAGCAGGCCAACCTGCGTGAAGCCCTCAAGCAGCAGCTGAAAACCCAGCTGCCGGACTACATGGTGCCGACCCACCTGATCCTGCTCGACAGCATGCCGCTGACCGCCAACGGCAAGCTCGACCGCCGGGCCCTGCCGATGCCGGACCCGGAGCTCAACCGCCAGCAGTACGTGGCGCCGAGCAATGATCTGGAGCAGACCCTGGCCAGGGTCTGGGGCGAAGTGCTGAACGTGCAGCGCGTGGGCCTCAACGACAACTTCTTCGAACTGGGGGGCGACTCGATCCTGTCGATCCAGGTGGTCAGCCGCGCCCGCCAGCTGGGGCTGCACTTCACCCCGCGCGACCTGTTCCAGCACCAGACCGTGCAGACCCTGGCCCGGGTCGCCAGCCATACCCAGCGCATCAGCGCCGAGCAGGGTCTGCTCAGTGGCGAAGCGCCGCTGACGCCGATCCAGCACTGGTTCTTCGACAGCCGCATTCCCCAGCCACAGCATTGGAACCAGGCGTTGCTGCTGGAGCCACTGGGCCTGCTCGATGCCCAGACGCTGGAACAGGCGCTGCTGGCGGTGCTGGAGCAGCACGACGCCCTGCGCCTGCGTTTCAAACCGGTGGATGGGCAGTGGCGCGCCGAGTACCTGCCGCTGTCCGACGCGCCTGTGCTGTGGCAAGTGCGGGTGCCGTCCATGGCCACCTGCGAGGCACTGTTCGCCGATGCCCAGCGCAGCCTCGACCTGGAACACGGGCCGCTGTTGCGGGCGGTGTTGGTGGACGGGCCGGAAGGCGAGCAACGCCTGCTGCTGGCGATCCACCATTTGGTGGTGGATGGCGTGTCCTGGCGCGTGCTGTTGGAGGATCTGCAGAACGCTTATCGCCAGTTGCAAGCCGGACAGAGCCTGAGCCTGCCGGCCAAGACCAGTGCCCTGCGGGACTGGTCGAGCCGCCTGCTGGCCTATGCCGGCAGCGAATCCCTGCGTGAAGAACTCGGCTGGTGGCAGCGGCAACTGGCCGGCCCGGCCGCGCAACTGCCGGGGCTCAACGCCACTGGCCGCCAGCAGCATCAGCAGGCCCGCAGCCACAGCGTGACCCTGGATGCCGAGCGCACCCGCCAACTGCTGCAACAGGCCCCGGCGGCCTACCGTACCCAGGTCAACGACCTGCTGCTGACCGCCCTGGCCCGGGTGCTGTGCCGCTGGAGCGGGCAGCCTTCGGCCCTGGTGCAACTGGAAGGCCACGGCCGCGAGGCGCTGTTCGACGAGATCGACCTGACCCGCAGCGTCGGCTGGTTCACCAGCGCCTATCCGCTGCGCCTGACCCCGTTGCAAGTGGAAGAAGCGGCCGGGCAGGGCGCCTCGATCAAGGCCATCAAGGAACAACTGCGGGCCGTGCCGCACAAGGGCCTGGGTTACGGCGTGCTGCGCTACCTGGCCGATGACGCCTGCCGCGAGGCCCTGGCGGCGCTGCCGCTGGCGCCGGTGACCTTCAACTACCTGGGGCAGTTCGACCAGAGTTTTGGCGCCGACGCATTGCTGCGTCCGCTGGATGAATCCGTCGGTCCGACCCATGCACCTGAAGCACCGTTGCCCAACGAGCTGAGCATCGACAGCCAGGTCTATGGCGGCGAGCTGGTACTGCGCTGGACTTACAGCGGCGAACGCTTCGCCGCCGAACTGATCGGCGAACTGGCGGACGCCTACCTGGGTGAGCTGCAGAGTCTGATTGCCCATTGCCTGCGCGACGATGCCGGTGGCCTGACGCCGTCGGACTTCCCCCTGGCGCGCCTGACCCAGGCCCAGCTCGATGGCCTGCCGGTGCCGGCTGTGCAGATCGAAGACGTCTACCCGCTGACCCCGATGCAGGAAGGCATGCTGCTGCACACCCTGCTGGAGCCGGGCACCGGCTTGTATTACATGCAGGACCGCTACCGCATCAACAGCGAGCTGGACCCGGAGCGTTTCGCCCAGGCCTGGCAGGCGGTGGTGGCGCGCCACGAAGCGCTGCGCGCGTCGTTCTGCTGGAACGTCGGCGAAGACATGCTGCAAGTTATCCACAAACCGGGCCGCACCCCGATCGAGTTTCTCGACTGGAGCACGGTGCCCGAGGCCGAGCAGGAACCCAAGCTCCAGGCCCTGCATAAAGCCGAGCGCGAGGCCGGTTTCGATCTGCTCAACCAGGCGCCGTTCCACCTGCGGCTGATCCGCGTCGGCGCCGCGCGCTACTGGTTCATGATGAGCAACCACCACATCCTCATCGATGCCTGGTGCCGCTCGCTGTTGATGAACGACTTCTTCGAGATCTACACCGCCCTGGGCGAAGGCCGCGAGGCGCAACTGGCGGTGCCACCGCGCTACCGCGATTACATCGGCTGGCTGCAACACCAGAGCCTGTCCGAGGCGCGGCAGTGGTGGCGGCAGAACCTTGAAGGTTTTGAACGCACCACGCCGATCCCTAGCGACCGGCCGTTCCTGCGCGAACACGCCGGTGACAGCGGCGGCATGATCGTCGGCGACTGCTACACCCGCCTGGATGCCCGGGACGGCGCGCAACTGCGCGAGCTGGCGCAGCAGCATCAGCTGACCGTCAACACTTTCGCCCAGGCGGCCTGGGCCCTGGTGCTGCGGCGCATGAGTGGCGATCGCGACGTATTGTTCGGGGTCACCGTGGCCGGGCGCCCGGTGGACATGCCGGAGATGCAACGCACCGTCGGCCTGTTCATCAACAGCATCGCGCTGCGGGTCAAGCTGCCCGAGGAGGGGCAGCGTTGCAGCGTGCGCCAGTGGCTCGGCGACCTGCTCGACCGCAACATGCAACTGCGTGAATACGAATACCTGCCGCTGGTGGCGATTCAGGAGTGCAGCGAGCTGCCCAAGGGCCAACCGCTGTTCGACAGCCTGTTCGTGTTCGAAAACGCCCCGGTGGAAGTCTCGGTGCTGGACCGCGCCCAGAGCCTGAACGCCAGTTCGGATTCCGGCCGTACCCACACCAACTTCCCGATCACCGCCGTGTGCTACCCGGGGGATGACCTGGGCCTGCACCTGTCCTACGACCAGCGCTACTTCGAACAGGCGACCATCGAGCGCCTGCTCGGCGAGTTCAAGCGCCTGCTGCTGGCGCTGATGCAGGGCTTGCATGGCGACATGGCCGACCTGCCGCTGCTGGGTGAAGAGGAGCAGGATTTCCTGCTGGCCGGCTGCAACCAGAGCCAGCGTGAGTACCCGCTGGAGCGCAGCTACGTGGAGCTGTTCGAGGCCCAGGTGGCGGCCCATCCGCAGCGCATCGCCGCCAGTTGCCTGGACCAGCGCTACAGCTATGCCGAGTTGAACCGCTACAGCAACCGCTTGGGTCATGCCTTGATCGCCAACGGCGTGGGCTTTGATCAGCCAGTGGCCTTGCTGGCCGAGCGCGGCCTGGAACTCTTGGGCATGATCATCGGCAGCTTCAAGGCCGGGGCCGGCTACCTGCCCCTGGACCCGGGCCTGCCAAGCCAGCGCCTGGGGCGCATCATCGAGCTCAGCCGCACGCCGATCCTGGTCTGCACCGCGGCTTGCCGCGAACAGGCCCAGGCCCTGCTGGACGAGTTCGCCTGTGCCGCACGGCCACGGTTGCTGGTCTGGGAAGAGCTGCAAGCCGCCGGGCATGCCGAAAGCAACCCGGGGCGCTACAGCGCGCCGGACAACCTGGCCTACGTGATCTACACCTCCGGTTCCACCGGCCTGCCCAAGGGCGTGATGGTGGAGCAGCGCGGCATGCTCAACAACCAGCTGAGCAAGGTGCCGTACCTGCACTTGAGCGAGGCTGACGTGATCGCCCAGACCGCGTCCCAGAGCTTCGACATTTCGGTTTGGCAGTTCCTTGCTGCGCCGCTGTTCGGCGCCCGGGTCGACATCGTGCCCAACGCCATCGCCCACGATCCCCAGGGCCTGTTGGCTCACGTCCAGGAGCAGGGCATCACCGTGCTGGAGAGCGTGCCGTCGCTGATCCAGGGCATGCTCGCCCAGGACGCCATTGCCCTGGATGGCCTGCGCTGGATGCTGCCCACCGGCGAGGCCATGCCGCCGGAACTGGCGCACCAATGGCTGCTGCGTTATCCACAGATCGGTTTGGTCAACGCCTACGGTCCGGCAGAATGTTCCGATGACGTGGCCTTCTTCCGGGTGGACCTGGCTTCGACCCGGGGCGCCTACCTGCCCATCGGCACGCCCACCGACAATAACCAGCTGTACCTGATGGACGATGCCCTGGCGCTGGTGCCCCTGGGCGCGGTCGGCGAGCTGTGCGTGGCCGGCACTGGTGTTGGCCGCGGTTACGTCAGCGACCCGTTGCGCACCGCGCTGGCCTTCGTGCCCCATCCGTTCGGTGCGGCGGGCGAACGCCTGTACCGCACCGGCGACCTGGCACGCCGGCGCAGCGACGGCGTACTGGAATACGTCGGCCGGATCGACCATCAGGTGAAGATCCGCGGCTACCGCATCGAGCTGGGGGAGATCGAAGCGCGCCTGCACGAACAGCCGGAAATCCGCGACGCCGCCGTGGCGGTGCAGGAAGGGGCCAACGGCAAGCACCTGGTGGGCTACCTGGTGGCCAGTGACTCAAGCCTGAGCCCGAGCGAATGCCTGGAGCGGATCAAACCGCGCTTGCGCGCCGAACTGCCGGAATACATGGTGCCGCTGCACTGGCTGTGGCTTGCGCGCCTGCCCCTCAACGCCAACGGCAAGCTTGATCGCAAGGCCCTGCCGGCCCTGGAGATCGGCCAGTTGCAGAGCCAGGACTACCAAGCCCCGGGCAGCGAGCTGGAGCAGACCCTGGCGTACATCTGGGCCGAGGTGCTCAAGGTCGAACGGGTGGGCGTGCGCGACAACTTCTTCGAGTTGGGCGGGCATTCCCTGCTGGCCACGCAGATTGCCTCGCGGGTACAGAAAACCCTGCAACGCAACGTACCGCTGCGGGCCATGTTCGAATGCAGCACGGTGCAGGAGTTGGCCGCGTACATCGAAGGACTGGGCGCCAATGCAATCAGCGAGGAGAAGGTCGACCGGCTGAGTGATCTGATGGCCGAGCTGGAGGGCTTGTAACCAAGGTGTCGGCTTCGCTGGCAAGCCAGCTCCTACAGGAGTCGGGTTGATGGTACATAGGCCCTTGGACCCTCTGTTATGATCGCGCCCGGCCCAGGTCCAAGCACCTGCGCCGGGCGTTTTCATTCAAGGACCGGAACCATGGCAGAGCCGCTTTACTGGCACGACATCGAAGATACGATGGGCAACTGGAGCGGTCTGGGTGTCGAAGTGCAGCCAAATGCCACGGACAAACCGCCGCTGTACCTGCGCACCGGCGCCAATGCCCGGATCAAGTTGATGCACCACGACACGCCATTGTTCTGGGCCACCTTCGCCTGGGATCACGGCGGCGTCTGGCTGGTGCGCAACCCGCTGGCGGAAGGCGCCGAATGCCGAATGCTGGCCCCCATCGATTCACCCACAGTCCAACAGTACGCAGCCCTGGCGCCTGAGCTACGGATCAAGGCCTGGAGCCGCTATTTCGTCAGCCGCCTCAGCGAAAGCGCCCGGCACTTCCTCACCCCCGGTTACTGGCTGGCCCAGGGCCTGCTGCCGGAGCCCTCCAGCACCGCGAACGGCCTGGACCACTGGCGCTTCACCTCGGTGATCGATCCTTTGACCCACGTGCCCAGCTGGCACCTGTACGGCGAGGATTTTCTCGACAACCTGCAACCCCAGACCCTGGAGTGGATCGACTGGTGGCACGGCGGCGGCAAGCTCATCGGCCTGCACCGGGTCGACCCCGAGGCGGGGCGCTTGAAATGGTGGCGCAAGAAGGCCCGGGAAGGCAGCCTGCCGCCGATTCTGCTGTGGTACGTCGGCGGGCTGGCCTCCTATGTGGTCATCGATGGGCATTACCGCTTGCAGGCGGCCATCGCGGAAAACCTCGCGCCATCATTCATCGTCCTCAGCGCCACCCGCGAGTGCGACTTCGCGCCGAGCCTGGAGCATCAGCAGCGGGTCATGGATTCACTGCGCAAGCGCGGCGATGCGGTGCCGCGCAACCCGGCCCTGAGCACCGAGCACCTCAACCGGGTGCTGATCCAGGCGTTCGATGACCGGCCGCAATACCGCAGCGCTACCCCGGCCTGGGCCGGCAACGAGCCGCAATCGCAGTGGTGTGACGAGGTGCGCCAGTGCCTGAGCGGGCAAGGGCTGGAAGACCAGATGGAGGCGGTGATTGCCCGGCGTGGATAGGGCGCTGGCCGTGTTCGCTGGCAAGCCAGCTCCTGCAGGGGGGCTGCGTGTAGGAGCCGGCTTGCCGGCGAACAGGTCCCCAAACACTCTGCTATATTCGCGTCCGCCCGCCGCAGGGCCGGTCATTGATTAAGGATTAGGGACAATCGTGGAACAGCTTTTCTGGCGTGACATCGAGGATTTGGCCGGCCAGTGGAACGGCCTCGGCGTGGACGTCAAACGCCCGGCCGGCGGCAAGCCCAACCTGTGCCTGCTCAGTGGCAACAACCGTCGCATGCAGTTGGTGCTGGGGGACCAGACCCTGCTCTGGGGCACCATGTCGCACTGCCGCTATGGCGTGTGGCTGGTGCGCAATGACCTGCCGGAGCAACTGCCGCAAACCCTGGTGGGCCCCATCGACTCGCCTCAGGTTGAACAACAGGCGCGCCTCGACCCGGCCCTGCGCCTCAAGGCCTGGAGCCGCTTCTTCGTCGAGCAACTGATGCAGCACCAGCCGGACTTCTTCTACCCCGGCTCCTGGCTGGTGCGGGCCTTGCGCCCGGCGTCCCAGAAACCCATGCGGCCGCTGCTCAGCGGCACAGAAGCCTGGTACTTCAAGGGCGGCGAAGACGCCCAGAGCCATATGCCGCAGTGGGCGATCTACGGCCGCAACATCCTCGACAACCAGCAGCCCGGCTCGGCGCGCTGGGTCGAGTTGTACGAGGGCGGCGGGGCGGTGGTCGGCCTGCATGCCGTTGACCCCCATTCCGGACGCTTGAAATGGTGGCGCAAAAAAGCCCGCGAAGGCAGCTTGCCGCCGATCCTGCTGTGGTACGTCAGCGGCCTGAACTGCCACCTGATCCTCGACGGTCATTACCGCCTGCAGGCGGCCATCGATGAAAACCTGCCACCGGAGTTCCTGGTGCTCAGCACGCCGCGGCTCTACCACTATCGCCCCAACCCGCAAGAGCAGCAGAAAGTGCTGGGGGCGCTGCAAGTGCAGGTCCAGCGCAACAACCTGGACACCAGGCGCTTCAACCAGTTGCTGATCAGCACCTTCGACGATCGGCCGTATCACGGCTTCGGCAGCCAGTCGTGGGCGGGGATTGCTTCGGAGCAGGAGTGGATCGACCAGGTCAGCGGCATCCTCAAGGCGCGCGGAGGCCTGAGCGATCTGGAGGAAATCCTCGAACGCGAGGCGCCGGAAGAATACCGCTGAGTCATGCTTGCGGCTGATGCCAATCGGTTTTTTGTAGCCGCTGCCGCAGGCTGCGTACGGCTGCGCAGCAGACGCGGCGATTTCAAGGCCGCCAGCGGTCTTTGACGGGAGATCGCCAAGCAGGGTCCTGCGGGCCTTTTCGCAGCTTCGCCAAGGCTCAGCAGCGGCTACAGGGCAACAATTCCATAGGTCCACAGGCCAATGCCGATTGGGGCAAGGTGATTTCGGAAGCGGGCTGGAAGGTCGCTGGAACGGTGTTTAGTCGCTTTCTTTTGTAAGGCAAATCCGAGAAACTGCGGGCCGCTTGAATGCGCCTGGTGGGCGGGCTAGGGTTCCGGAGCCATCGCCCAATCGATGGCTCGGATGTGCAAGTCCGACCGTTACCAGACGCATAAGCGCTCAGTCATGCCTGAGCGATTTCATGTTCGCCGTGTTATGGCGGCCGTGCGCGGGAGATCTTCGGATCTGCCGGGGTTCTGGTAACTCGGTCTTGCACACCCGCGTACGGCTGCCACCTTATTCGTGTGCAAGCGAACGGTGTCAGCTCCTTGTCATTACCAGGAGTTTGACCATGAAAAAGCTCGTCCCCGATCCCCCCACGTCCTATCGCGATCCCGCCCTCAAGGAAGCCAACGCCACCCTGCGCGTGGCCCTGGCCCGGCAACCGCTGGACCCCGCGCTGTTCCAGCTCACGACCCAAGCCAAAGCCGTTTCCCCCGACTCGCTGTTCAGCGTGCGCGAAGGCGTCAGCGCCGAAGAGGCCCTGGTGCATGTGGCGTTGTTGCTCAAATGCGCCGAAGAGGTCTGCGATGAAATCACCCAGCAGGGCAGCGGCCTGGAGCGCGGGCTGATCTGGTCCATGGTGCATTCGGTGGAGATGGCCCGCGCGGTGGTGGAGGCCTTGCTCGACGGCCAGCGCGGGCCGTGAATCCGGGCATTTCCTGATACGTTTTTATCACCCCGGTCCGATTGACTGAGCCTGGTTCACGGCACAGTCTGTCGGACCTTTTTCGTCATTCCCTACAGGAGCTAGCCGATGCTTTTCGCCACCCTCGATGGACAACCGTTGCACTACCTTGACCAGGGTCAGGGGCCGGTGGTGTTCCTGGCCGGCAGTTATTTGTGGGACACCAGCATGTGGGCGCCGCAGATCGAGGCGTTGTCGGCGCAGTACCGGGTGATTGCGGTGGACCTGTGGGGCCATGGCCAGTCCGGGCCGTTGCCGCAAGGCACCGCGTCGCTGGACGATGTGGCGCGGCAGATGCTGGCCTTGCTCGATCATCTGCACATCGAGCGGGTGACGTTGGTGGGCTTGTCGGTGGGCGGCATGTGGGGGGCACGTCTGGCCCTGGCGGCGCCGCAGCGCATCGACGGCCTGGTGCTGATGGACACCTACCTGGGGGCCGAGCCGGAGCCGACCCGGCAATACTACTTTTCCCTGTTCCAGCAGATCGAGGACAGCGGCCTGATCGCCGAAGCGCTGCTGGATATCGTGGTGCCGATCTTCTTCCGCCCGGGTATCGATCGGCAGTCGGCGCTGTATCAGGATTTTCGTGCCAGCCTCGCGGCGCTGCCGACCGAGCGTTTGCGCGCGAGCGTGATTCCCATGGGGCGCATCACCTTCAGCCGGGCGGATGTGCTGGAGCAGTTGCAGCACCTGGATGGGCCGAACACCTTGCTGCTGTGTGGCGATCAGGACCAGCCGCGGCCGCCGGCGGAAACCGTCGAGATGGCCGAGCGCATTGGCTGCCCTTATCAGCTGGTGCCCGAGGCCGGGCATATCTCCAGCCGTGAGAACCCGGAGTTCGTGACCCGGGCCTTGCTGGCGTTTTTACAGCGCCACGGTTGAAGCCCGATTCTTCCGTTGCAGGAGCTGGCTTGTCAGCGAAGGGGCCTGCAAGTCAGGCGCCCATCGCAAGGACGCTTTCGCCGGCAAGCCGGCTCCTACAGAGGCTGCACAATGGCGAGGTGTTCACCTGCTGTCGTAGGCGCTGGCTTGCCAGCGAAGGGGCCCGCAAGCCAGGCGCCCGTCGCAAGGACGCCTTCGTCGGCAAGCCGGCTCCTACAGGGGCGGGGATTTATTTCGGGCCGAAAATCTGCGTCAGCTTGCCCGGGGCCGGGGCGCCTTGCTGTTGTTGCAGTTCGCCCTTGTCGTCGAGGTAGAAGATCGCCGGGGTCGCCGACAGCTCCAGTTCCTCCATCAGCTTCATGTTGGCGTCGAGCTTGGCCTGCACCGCCGCTGGAATGCTCGCCAGGGGTTTCAGGGCGCTGGCCTTGCCGGCTTTCTCGTGGTCCTGCAGGGCCTGTTGCGGGTCCTTGGCGGCCAGCAGGGCGGCGGATTTGCCCGGGCTGTCTTCGCGGATGATGCCCACCATGATGTGCCGCAATTGCACCTTGCCGGCGTTCACCCAGGGCCGCGCCTGTTGCCAGAACATGTTGCAGTAGGGGCAGTTGGGGTCGCTGAACAGGTAGACGATGCGCGGCGCATCGGCCTTGCCGTCGGCGATCCAGTTGCTCTTGTCCAGGTTGTTCCAGACTTCCTTGGCCATCGGTGCGTAGACCAGTTTCTGCAGCGGCTCGGCGCTGAGGTCCTTGCCGTCGGCGTCGTACAGGTTGCCCAGCAGCACGTGCTTGCCGTCCGGGGTCAGGTACAGGGCCATGCCACGGTTCTGGTACTGCGCGGCGTAGCCCTTGAGGCCATCCGGGGCATCGAAGCTGCCGAGGATCTTGGCGCCTTTTTCTTCGATCTTGCGGATCGGTGCGGGCAGTTCTTCGGCGTGCAGCAGCGGCGCGTTGAGCAGGGCTGCGCCCAAGGAAAGGCTCAGCAGGTGGCGGATGAAGGGCATGGCAGTTTCCTTGCAGGGGCGACCGGGGTCGGATGGGCGTCGTCGAAGTTTTCCAGGGCACGGGCCAGGCTGGCCTCCGAGAGTTCACCCAGGTGACTGCTCAGCAGACGGCCGTCGGCGCTGTAGAACAGTGTAGTGGGCAGGGCCATGGAGCCCACGGCCTGGCCCAGGCGGCCGCCGCTGTCGAACAGTACGTTGTCCAGGTTCAGTTCCTGGGTGGCGAGGAAGGTGGCCACGCTTTGCATGCTTTCGCCCTGGTTGACGAACAGGAAGGTCAGGTCCGGACGTTGCTGCTGGGCGCGCTCCAGGACCGGCATTTCTCGCCGGCACGGCGGGCACCAGGTGGCCCAGAGGTTGATCACCAGTGGCCCACCCTGGTAGTCGGTGAGCTGCACGGTGTCGCCGGTGGCATTGCGCAGGGGCATTTCCGGCAGGCGGGTGCCCTGGTCGTAGAGCGTCAGGGACAGGCTGGCCAGCAGCCAGAAGGCCAGGCCGCTGGCGATACCGGCGCCCAGCGGGCGGCGCAGCGGTGGGCGTTTCCAGCCCCAGGCCAGGGCCGCCAGGAGCATGAAGATGACCCCCGGCCAGGCCAGGAAACCGCCGTCGCGCAGGTCGATGATCAGCCACAGGTTGTGCTGGTAGTGCTTCCAGTAAGCGATGACGAAGCAGATTCGCGCCGCGAGCATGCCCAGCAGGAACAGCATGAACAGCACCGATTCCGGGTTGTCGCCGCCGCGCTTGGCCACCCGCCAACCCACCAGGGTGGCCAGGGCCAGGGCACTGATCAGCAGCAGGTGGTTGAGGGCGATGGCGAAGGTGCCGATGGTAAAGGTCAGCATCAACGGGCTTCCCGGGTCTGGGTCCAGCGTTGCAGGAAGGCCGTGGCATCCACTTCGCCGGTGATGCGCTGGCTGCGGCGCTCGCTGCCATCCGGGCCGATCCACAGGAAGCTGGGTGGGCCGGGCACTTTGTAGCGGCTGAGCAGTTCGCGGCCGTCGGCGTTGTCATGGGTGACGTCCAGGCGCAGCAGGCGCACGTCCTTCAGGGCGTCGAGGACTTGGGGCTGGCCGAACACGGTTTTCTCCATGATCTTGCAGGACACGCACCAGTCGGCGTAGTAGTCCAGCAGCACCCATTGGCCCTGGGCCTGGGCGCTGTCCAGGGCACGTTGCAATTCCGCGGGCGACTTGACGGTGGTGAAGGCATCGTGGGCCGTGGCGCTGCTGGCCACGCTGCCACCGCTGTAGACCTTCAGCGGTCGCCACAGGTCATCGCTGCCACCGGCGGCGCCCACCAGCAGCACGCTGCCCCACAGGCCAGACAGCACGGCGGCGGCGCCGAACAGGTGCAGCAGGCGCCCGGCGCTGGCCCTTTGCTGCCAGGCGCAATAGGCCAGTACCAGGGCCAGGGCGCCCCACAGACCGATCCACAGGCTGGTGTCGAGCACCGGGCGCAACATATAGATAGCGGTGCCCAGGAACAGGAAGCCGAACACGCCCTTGAGCAGGTTCATCCAGGGCCCCGGCTTGGGCAGGAAGCGGTTGCCCAGGGTCACTAGCAACAGCAGCGGCAGGCCAATGCCCAGGCCCAGGGCGAACAGCGCCAGGCCGCCAAACAGGGCATTGCCGGTCTGGGCGATGTACAGCAGGCCGCCGGCCAGGGGCGCGGTCATGCACGGGCCCACCAACAGCGCCGACAGCGCGCCGAGAGCGCCACAGCCGATCAGGCTGCCGCCCTGGCGCTGGCGGCTGGCGCCCTCCAGGCGGTCGCGCAGAAACGCCGGCATTTGCAGTTCAAAGAAGCCGAACATCGGCAGCGCCAGCAGCACGAACAGCGCGGCGAAGCTGCCCAGCACCCAGGGCTGTTGCAACCAGGCCTGCAGGTTGCTGCCCAGCAGGGCGGCGATCACCCCCATGCCGGCATACACCAGGGCCATGCACAGCACGTAGCTGGAGGCCAGGGCCAGGCCCCGACGCGGGCTGGCGCCGCTGCCGACCACGATCCCCGCGAGGATCGGCAGCATCGGCAGTGAGCAAGGGGCGAAGGCCAGCAGCAGGCCGAAGCCGAAGAAGGCCAGCAGGCCCAGGCCCCAGGATTTTTGTTGCAGGTCGTTGGCCAGCAGTTGGTCCTGGGCCGTGCCGTTGCCGGTTGCGGCGCTGTTGCCGGCGGCAACGGCGGGGGCGCCCCCCAGGTTGACTTCCAGGGTCTGTGGCGGGTAGCACAGGCCGGCGTCGGCGCAGCCCTGCCAGCCCAGCTTGATCTTGCCGCTGGCGGCTGCCGGCAGCTTCACTTCCAGGCCCTGGCGATACACCGTCTGTTCGCCGAAGAACTCGTCGCTGTGGTGTTCGCCGTCCGGCAGGGCCGGCTGATGGTCCTGGGCCAGGCCGTCGAACTTCAGGCGTTTCTGGTACAGGTAGTAGCCGTCGGCAATCTGCCAGAACAGCTGGGTTTCCCCAGAAGGCAGGCGCTCGGAGGTGAAGGTGAAGGCCTTGTCCACCGGCAGGAAGTCGGGCTTGACCTCGAACGGATTGTTGCTGGCTTCTGCCAGGGTGGTGAACAGCATAAACAGCAAAATGAGCAATCGACGCATGGTCAAGCCTTAAACCGGTGCAAGTGGGATGCACAATGGCGGGTCCTGATTAACCGATGATTAACCATACTTGGGTTGTTGCACGGCAGTGGCGGGCATAATGTCCGCTTAATCCGCCGCCTGTCTAATCAACGCCTTTGTTACAGGACCGACCATGCACGTACTTGTCTGTGAAGATGATGAGCTGATTGCCAGCGGAATAGTCGCCGGCCTCACGGCCCAGGGCCTGACGGTCGAGCATGTGGCCTCTGCCTCGGCGGCGCGGGCCATGCTCGGCGTGGCCGATTTCGACGTGATGGTACTGGACTTGGGCCTGCCGGATGAAGATGGTTTGAAGTTGCTCAAGCAACAGCGCCAGCAGGGCCTGGAGATTCCGGTGCTGATCCTCACCGCCCGCGACTCGGTGACCGATCGGGTCGACGGCCTGCAGGCCGGGGCCGACGATTACCTGCTCAAGCCCTTCGACCTGCGGGAACTGGCGGCGCGTCTGCATACCCTGTTGCGCCGGGTGGCGGGGCGCAGTGTCAACCTGATCGAGCACGGACGCCTGACCTACGACCCCAGCACCCGGGAAACCCGCCTGGGCGGCGAGCCGGTGGATCTGTCCCGGCGCGAGCAGGCGCTGCTTCAGGCCCTGCTGCACAACCGCGGCCGGGTGCTGTCCAGCGAACAGCTCAAGGACAGCGTCTACGGGTTCAACGACGAACTGGAAAGCAACGCCCTCAACGTGCACATCCACCACCTGCGACGCAAACTGGGCAACGGCATCGTCGAGACGGTGCGCGGCCTGGGCTATCGCCTGGGGCCGGCCGATGGCCAGGAGAAGTCCTAAGTGAGGAGCCTGCGCCTGCGCCTGAGCGTGACCCTGGGCGCCGCCTTCATTCTGATCTGGACCCTGGCCGCGGCCTGGATGCTCAGCGATCTGCGCAATCAGATGATGTTTTCCCTGGACCAACGCCTGGTGGCCTCGGCGCGCATGGTGGCCGGCCTGCTGGAACAGATGCCGGCGCTGCCTTCCGACACCCACGCCCATCCCATTGCCAGCGCGGCCTTGACCATTCCCGGGGGCATGGCCTGCCAGGTCAGCTCCCTGCGCGGGCAGGTCCTGGCACGCAGCCACAGCACGCCTGAACACACCCTGGAAGCCGAGAAACTGGGCTTTCATGACCAGATGATCGACGGCGCGCCCTGGCGCACCTTCACCCTGGTGCGCGGTGATCTGCGCATCACCACCGCTGACCGCCAGGTGGAACGCGAAGCCCTGAACATGTCGGTGCTGCTGGCCGCTTCGGTGCCGGTGGGGGTGGCCTTGCTGGGCTGTCTGTGGCTGTTGTGGCTGGGCATCGGCCAGAGCCTGGCGCCGCTGAACCGGATTCGCGACGCGCTGATGCGCCGTAGCGCCGATTCCCTGGAACCGTTGCAGATCCGGCCCATGCCCAGCGAATTGCGGCCGCTGGTGGACACCCAGAACCAGCTGTTCCAGCGCATCGCCAAGACCATCGAACGCGAACGCCGCCTGACTGGTGATGCCGCCCATGAATTGCGCAGCCCGCTGACCGCGATCAAGACCCACCTGCAGGTGGCGCGCATGACCGACGGTGCGGCCCGGGATCAATCCCTGGCCCGGGCCGAGGAGGGCGCCGACCGCCTGCATCGGACCCTGGAACAACTGCTGTTGCTGGCTCGGGTCGAGGGCAGCCTGTCGTTTGATGACGGCGTGCACTGCAATGCCGAGCAAGTGGTTCGCCTGGCAATCCAGGATGCCGCCGTGGGCGCCCGGCAGCGGGTCAAGGTGCACCTGGGAGAGCACGCCGCCGAGGCCCCGGTGGCCATGCCCTCGACCCTGGCGATTGCCGCCTTGCGCAACCTGTTGGACAACGCCCTGCGCCACACCCCGCAAGACTGCCCGGTGGAGTTGAACCTGGAGCTGGTGGCCGGTCGCCTGCGTTTCCAGGTGCGTGACCATGGCCCGGGGATTGCCCAGGAAGACCTGCAGCACCTGACCCAGCGCTTCTGGCGCAACAGCCAGAGCACGGGGTGCGGACTGGGCCTGGCGATTGTCCAGGCCATCGTCCAGCGCTGCGGCTGCGAGCTGAACTTCGACAGCCGTCCTGACGGCCTGCGGGTCGAACTGACCCTGCCTGCCCACCCCGCCTGACCCATCACCGCCCGCTGCAGGCGCTGGCTTGCCAGCGAAGGGGTCCTTGAAACCGCCTTCGCCAGCAAGCGGGCTGCTACAGGGCCTTGTACGTTCCGCCTGCCCGCCGCAGGAGCTGGCTTGCCAGCGAAGAGGCCCCTGAGATCGCCTTCGCCAGCAAGTTGGCTCCTACGGGGCGGTATATGCAATTTCCTCGTCCTGGGGTGTAAATCCCGACCGCGCTGATGCGTTTTTAGAACAGGAAAACCTGTCAGTGCGCACCCGCGCTTGGGCTGCGCATCCGGCCGGTGGTCGTTTTGCTCAAATTGCAGCGCGAGGGTTCGAGACATGTCAGCCGTTACCAGCCTTATGGACGATCAGCCGGTGGGCCTTGCTCCCGCCCCGGCCGAGGCGCTTTACCAGTTCGAGGAGTCGCCCCTGCTGGCCCGTCAGAGCCGTCAGGAATCCAATGCCCGCAGCTATCCGCGGCGCATTCCCCTGGCCCTGAAGCGGGCCAGTGGCATTCATGTCGAGGATGTCGAAGGCCGGCGTTTCATCGATTGCCTGGCCGGGGCCGGGACCCTGGCCCTGGGCCACAACCACCCGGAGGTGATCGCCGCGATCCAGCAGGTGCTGGCCGATGAACTGCCGCTGTTGACCCTGGACCTGACCACCCCGGTCAAGGACCAGTTCGTCCAGGACCTGTTCGGCCTGTTGCCCGAGGCCCTGGCCGCCGAAGCCAAGATCCAGTTCTGCGGCCCCACCGGCACTGATGCCGTGGAAGCCGCGCTGAAGCTGGTGCGCACCGCCACCGGACGCAGCACCGTGCTGTCGTTCCAGGGCGGTTACCACGGCATGAGCCAGGGCGCGCTGAGCCTGATGGGCAGCCTGGGGCCCAAGCGTGCGTTGGCGGGACTCTTGAACAACGGTGTGCAGTTCCTGCCCTTTCCCTATGACTACCGCTGCCCGTTCGGACTGGGGGGCGCCGAGGGGGTCAAGGTCAACCTGCATTACCTGGAAAACCTGCTGAGCGATCCTGAAGCGGGCGTGGCCCTGCCGGCGGCGGTCATCGTCGAGGCGGTGCAGGGCGAGGGCGGGGTGATCCCGGCGGACCTGGACTGGCTGCGAGGGTTGCGGCGCATCACCGAGCAGGCCGGGGTGGCGCTGATCGTCGATGAAATCCAGAGCGGCTTCGGTCGCACCGGCAAGATGTTCGCCTTCGAGCACGCCGGGATCATTCCCGATGTGGTGGTGATGTCCAAGGCCATCGGCGGCAGCCTGCCGCTGGCGGTGATGGTCTATCGCGACTGGCTCGACACCTGGCAGCCGGGGGCACACGCCGGGACCTTCCGTGGCAATCAGATGGCCATGGCCACCGGTTCCGCGGTGATGCGCTACCTCAAGCAGCACCGTCTGCCCGAGCACGCGGCGGCCATGGGCGAGCGCTTGCGCGAGCACCTGCTGATCCTGCAGCGGGACTTCCCGCAACTGGGGGATGTCCGTGGCCGTGGCCTGATGCTTGGCGTCGAGCTGGTGGACCCGGCCGGCGCCCCGGATGCCCAGGGCCATCCGCCGCAACATTTGCGCCTGGCGCCGCTGGTGCAGCGTGAATGCCTCAAGCGCGGCCTGATCCTCGAACTGGGCGGGCGCCATGGCAGCGTGGTGCGCTTCCTGCCGCCGCTGATCATCAGCGCGGCGCAGATCGATCAGGTGGCGGACATCTTCAGCAAGGCAGTGGCTGCCGCGGTGGCCAGCCTCTAATTTTTCTCGGCCCTGGTTCGTTCCTTCTACACAACTGCCACGCCTGGGGCGCGGCACACCTTATTAACGACGGAGACAAGCAATGACTTCAGTATTCGACCGTGAGGACATCCTGTTCCAGGTGGTGGTCAACCACGAAGAGCAATACTCGATCTGGCCCGACTACAAGGCCGTGCCCCAGGGCTGGCGCACTGTGGGCAAGAGCGGCTTCAAGAAAGAGTGCCTGGCCTACATCGAAGAAGTCTGGACCGACATGCGGCCCCTGAGCCTGCGCCAGAAGATGGACCAGCAGGCCGTGGCCGGCTGATCTGCAAGGCCTGTAGCCGCTGCTGAGCCTGCGAGGCTGCGCCAAGGGCCGCAGGCCCTTCAGCGTTCTCAAGAACAGCGCCTCCTGCGGAGCCGTTCGCAGCCTGCGGCAGCGGCTACAAAAAACCGGATCGAGATTGTTGTGTAGCCGCTGCTGAGCCACGGCGAAGCTGCGCAAAGGGCCGCAGGCCCTTCAGCGTTCTCAAGAGCAGCGCCTCCTGCGGAGCCGTTCGCAGCCTGCGGCAGCGGCTACAAAAAACCGGATCGAGATTGTTGTGTAGCCGCTGCTGAGCCACGGCGAAGCTGCGCAAAGGACCGCAGGCCCTTCAGCGTTCTCAAGAGCAGCGCCTCCTGCGGAGCCGTTCGCAGCCTGCGGCAGCGGCTACAAAAACCGGATCGAGTTTGTTGTGTAGCCGCTGCTGAGCCACGGCGAAGCTGCGCAAAGGGCCGCAGGCCCTTCAGCGATCTCAAGAGCAGCGCCTCCTGCGGAGTCGTTCGCAGCCTGCGGCAGCGGCTACAAAGGCGCTGGCGTCTTGAGCTTGGTGGTTTTTCATGCCGGGCGATCAGGCCAGGCGCTTGACGGCCTGCAGGGTGTAGCTCAGTGGCAGGCGCCATGGCGCTTCCTTGAGTCGCCATTCGCCGCGTTCATCCACCACCATCTGCCCGGGCAGGGCCTCCCAGGGAATGCTCTGGTGTTCCACCAGCCCGGTGATTTCCAGGCCTTGGGCCAGCAAGGCGCTGATGATTTCCCCCAGGCCGTGATTCCACTCGTGGGTCACCGTGGCCTTGAGGCTGCTGTCGGTTTCCACGTACGTGGCGTCATCGTCCCAGACCAGCGGCTCGCTGCGTTCGAAATAGGGAAACGCCACTTGCAGCGAGTCGCTGTGACCCTCATCCAGGGCCCAGAGCATTGGATGCCCCTCGCGGATAAACAGCCGGCCACCGGGCTTGAGCAGGGCGCCGACGGTCTGTGCCCAGCGCTCGATGCTCGGCAGCCAGCACAGCGCGCCGATGCCGGTGTAGACCAGATCGAAGCTGCCCTTGGGCAGCACCTCGGCGGCCAGGAACACGTCCGACTCGTGGTAGTCGATGGGCGTATGGCAGCGCAGGGCCAGGGATCGGGCTTCAGCCAGGGACGCCGAGGAAAAATCCAACCCGCTCATCTGCGCGCCGAGGCGGGCCAGGGACAGGGTGTCGGTGCCGATATGGCATTGCAGATGCACGCCGCGCAGGCCCTGGATGTCTCCCAGCAGGGGGCGGTCGAACTGCACCACGTCGGAGAGAAACTGCGGGTCATCGACAAAGCGCTGCACCGCGTAATCTGCCGAGGCGGCGTGCAAGGGCGCGCGTTCGTCCCAATTGGTCTTATTGAGTGTCAGGTATTCGCTCATGGCCTGGTCTTCCTGTCTGGGCATTGTTGCGACGCGCAGACTAGCACCGGGAAATGACCGCAATCTTGAGCAAATATGTAAGCGGCCCGGTTCCCCTGACCCCGACTGTAGCCGCTGCTGAGCCATAGCGAAGCTGCGCAAAGGTCCGCAGGACCTTGCTTGGCGATTGTCTGTCGAGCGCCGCGTCCCTGCGCCGGAGTGCCGCCCAGGCCTTCGCAGCCTGCGGCAGCGGCTACAAAAGTCCGGATCGAGATGGGTGCTGTAGCCGCTGCTGAGCCATGGCGAAGCTGCGCAAAGGTCCGCAGGACCTTGCTTGGCGATTGTCTGTCGAACACCGCGTCCCTGCGTCGGAGTGCCGCCCAGGCCGTTCGCAGCCTGCGGCAGCGGCTACAAGGCCAGGGCCTGGGTGACTTTCTGCAGGTTGCCTTCCAGTTCGTCGAGTGGGTCGGCGCCGTCGGTTTCAAGGACCAGCAACTGGCTGCCACCGGCGCTGATGGCGGCTTTCAGTGCCTCGGACGGCTGGCGGTGGTGCAGGACCAGGGCCACGTCGTTGTCCTTGAGCCGGGCTTGCAGCTTCTGCAAGGCTTCGGGCGTCCATTCGTTGTCGGCGCGGGCGTCGACTTCCACCAGCTCCAGGTTCAGGCCGCTGACCAGATAGCCAAAGTGCTCGGAGAGGCTCAGCACGCTGAGGTTGTCGGCCTCGGCCAGGCGCGCTTCGCTGTCGGCGCTGAGTTTGAGCAGGCGTTGTTTGATTCCCGCCAGGTTGCGCTCGATCTGCGGCTTGGCTTCGGGGGTCAGGCGTGCCAGGTCGGCGGCGAGCACATCCGCCATGCGCCCCAGGTTGTTGCTGGACAGCCAGGGCTGGGCGTTGAGCCCGTCGCGCTGGCCCGGTTGCAGGGCCACCCCGGGCAGGGCGCCATCCACCGGGCGGGCGGCATCGATCTCGACGATGCGGATGTTGCTGCGCCGGGCGTTGGGGTACAGCGGGTCGTCCGGCCAGATCGAGCGCAGACCGATCACCGCGTCGGCATCCAGCGCCAGCTTGCTCAGGGCCGGGGCACCGCGCCCGGTGAAATAGGCGGTCTGCCGCGAGCCGGGAAGATTGGCCGGGGCCGCCCGTTCCAACTTGACGTGGGTGCCCTGCAGCAGGATCTGCCCCAGGCCGAAGGTCACTGGCAGCGAGGCCAGCACCGTCAGCGGTTTTTGCGAGGCGGCGCTGTGCAGCGCGGTATTGCCCATGCCGTGGCTGGCCACCACGCGCATCGGTTCGAAGTGGTCGCGCTCGGCCAGGGCCGGGCTGCTGATCAGGCCGCCGAGGATCAGGGCCAGGCTCAGTTGAGGCAGTGACAAGTGACGCAGTGAACTGTGCATTTATCCGATATTCCCTTTCAGGCTGGGGACGGTGCCGCGGGCGATGGCGGACAGGGCGAAGGCCACGCCGGCCACCAGGATGATGGCCGCGCCGGAGGGCACCGGCAGGTCGAAGATGATCGGCAGCAAGATGCCGCACAGGGTGCTGACGGTGGCGATGCTCACCGAGATCCAGAAGAAGCCCTTGAGCGACTGGCTGAGCAGGCGGGCGGCAGCGGCCGGAATCACCAGCAGCGCGCCCACCAGGATCGCGCCGATGACCTTGACCGCCGCCACGGTGATCAGGGTCACCAGGATCACGAACAGGTAGTCCAGGGTCTTCACCGCCACTCCGCGCACGGCCGCCAGCTGCGGGTTGAAGCTGGCCAGCATGATGCGGTTGTACAGCGGCAGGCTCAGGCCCAGCACCAGGGCGCCGACGATCAACAGCACCAAGAGGTCGTTGCCGTTGACCGTGAGCACCGAGCCGAACAGCACGTTTTCCAGGATGTGCACGTTGATCTTGCCGGCCAGGATCAGCAGCAGGCTGGCGCCCAGGGCCAGGGACACCGAGAGGAACACCCCGATCAGGGTGTCCGGAGCCAGCCCGGTGCGGTTGCGCAGGTAGTTGAGGAGGATGCCGAACAGCAGGCAATAGCCGAACAGGCTGCCGTAGGGGCCGGTGTAGGGTTCGCCCAGCAGGATACCGATGGCCACACCGGTCAGCGCCGCATGGCCCACGGCTTCAGAGAAGAAGGCGAAGCGCTTGACCACCACCAGCGTGCCCAGGCCGCCGAGCACCGGGCCGATCAGCAGGCCGGCCAGCAGCGCATTGACCACAAAGCCGTAGGCCAGGGCTTCGGGCAGGTAGCCGGCCGAGGCCCAGCCCTGGACCATCAGGCGAAAAGTTTCATAAGTCATCAGGCGGTACTCCTCAGACAACGGCAGCGCCGGCTCGTGGATGGGTGGAGAACAGACTGAGCAGGCGCTCCGGGGTCAGGGTCTGTTGCGCCGGACCGTCGAACAGCACCCGGCGGTTGAGGCCGGTGACTCGGTCCGCCAGGCGACCCACCGCCTCAAGGTCGTGCTCGATCCACAGCAGGGTGATGCCGCTCTGGCGCCAATCGTGGAGCAGGCGTTCGAAGACCTGGATCCCGGCTTCGTCCAGGGCCGACATCGGTTCGTCCAGCACCAGCAGTTGCGGGGCCGGGATCAGCCCCTGGGCCAGCAGCACGCGCTGGCGTTCACCCCCGGACAGGGCGCCCATGCGCCGTTTGCGCTTGTCCTGCATGCCGACCCGTTCCAGGGCTTCGCCAATCGCCTGGGCGTAATGCCGGCTCAGGCCAAGGAAGGCCGGGCGCCGCTGGCACATGGCGGCCATGAAATCGTCCACGGTCATCGGCAGGCCACGGTCGAACTCCAGGGCCTGGGGCACGTAGCCGATGGTGCCGGGGGCGCCGGGCCATTGCAGGCGCAGTTGGCCCTGGTGCGGCATCTGCCCCAGCAGGGTCTTGATCAGCGAACTCTTGCCGCCGCCGTTGGGCCCCACCAGTGCGTGCACGCTGCCGGGCTGCACCTGGAAGGTCACGCGGTCGAGGATGGTGGTGCGGCCCAGGGTCAGGCTGACCTGGTCGAACTCGATGGCAGGGCCGCGCAGCAGGGTTTCGATGGCGGTCATGCCCCGGCCTCCTGGATGGCCCGGACCACGGTGTCGAGGTTGCCTTTCATTTCCTTCTCGTATTTGTCGGCGCTGTAGTCGCCGTAGGAAATGTGCGACAGAGGGTAGAGCTTGACCCCGGATTCGCGCTGGATGGTCTCGACGTAGGTGGAGGGGAAGTCCATCTCCGAGAAGATCACCTTGACGTCCAGTTCCCGCAGTTGGTCGATGGTCTTCTTCAACTGGCTGGGGCTGGGCTCGATGCCGTGGGCCGGTTCCACCACCGCGGTGACTTGCAGGCCGAACTCACGCAGCAGGTAGTCGTAGGCCGCGTGTACCGTGGCCACCCGCAGGTCGGCGTTGGGCGCCTGGGTCAGCTTGGCCAGGGCGTCGGCGCGCATCTGCCGCAGGCGCTTGCCGTAGGCCCGGGCGTTCTGGGTGTAGGTCTTGGCGTTGGCCGGGTCCATCTTGCCCAGCTCCCGGGCGATGTTGTTGACCTGGGCGATGGAGGCGCTGATGGACAGGAAGGTGTGCGGGTTGACCACTTTGCCGGCGCCCCGGGCGGCGACGCCGGTGGCGGCCAGCAGCGGCACGTTCTCGTTGGCTTCGATCACCGGGATGTCCGGGCGCTCGCTGGCGGCGATCATGCGGTCGGCGAAGTCATCGTGGCCCACGCCGTTGAGCACGATCACGTCCAGGCTGCCGATGCGCTTGATGTCCTCGGCCCGGGGCTCGTAGGCGTGGGGGTTGAAGCCGGCGGGAATCAGCGGCACCACCTCGGCCTTGTCGCCGACAATGTTCGCTACGTAGCTGTAATAAGGGTGCAGGGTGATACCGATGCGCAGGCGCTTGGCCGGGTCGGCGCTGACCAGGGGGCTGAGCACCAGGGCCAGCAGGCTGACCAGCAGCACCCGCAGGAATGGGCGGCGTTGCGATGAAATGGGCATGGCTAGCGTTCTTCTCTCGGGTGAATGCAAAAAGATCAGTGACGATGCTGGCGAGTCACCCCGGCATCGAATTGCGCGACCACCTGTTGCCAGCCGGCGGCGGCCAGCGTCGCGTCGCTGAGATCGACCGGCACGGCGACGGATGGGGCGCGGTTGAGCCAGATGTCCACCTTGGCCTGATTCTCGGTGTCCAGGCGCATCAGGAAGGAGCCGGCCACTTGCGGGTTCTGGCTCAGGCCCAGGTAGACCTGGTCCTGCAATTGCCAGGCATGGCCGCCGCGACTCACCGAGCTGGCGTCCTGGGCGAAGGGGGCGAAGCCTTCCTCGGCCAGTTGCTCCGGGCTCGGCAGCGTCTGGCTTTCGGCCTGCAGCAGATGGATCTCGTCGAGGGTCACTCGCAGGTCGGCGTAGATGCCCTGTTCGCCGGCGCTCAGATCGCGGCGGGCGTCGAGCTGGTGGCTGGCGACGCTGGCGGTTTCGACTGTTTCGCCGCGCCACAGCACCACGCTGCCGGCGACACACAGAATCAGCAGGCACAGCAACAGGACGTAGAGGGTTTCGTGACCGGCGCCGGCGGGGCGCACGACCTGGGTGGTGGCAGGAGTCATGGGGTCTCGATATCCGCTTGGTCGATCTCGACCACGTGGCCGGGGCCTGCATCGAACAGCACGTAGAACTCGCTGGAAGGCTTCTTGAAGGTCAGGGTCGAATCGCTGCCGAGCTTGCCCGGCACGAGGATGGTTTCGTCGTAGCCGATCACGTCCAGGGTCACTCCCGGCGCGCCGCTGCCGTCGGAAAAACCGCCGGTGCAGCGGATCTGCTCGGCGTCGATGGCCTTGCATTCGCACATCGGGTTGTGGGCCAGGGCGCTGTGGCTGAAGGCTGCGCCCAGCAGCAACAGGGCAGCGGCGCCGAGGCGCCGGGTGGATACTGCGCGAATCATCATTTGCCTCCTTGTTTTTCGAGCCAGGCCACGGTGGCGGGGGACGCCTGGCTCAGGGGAATGGATGCCTGGTGCATGCTGCCGTCCCAGCCTTCCAGGGTGATCCACAGCTCAGCGTCGGCTTTGGTCTTTTCCGGAATCGGCAGGCTGGCCCCCATGCGGTACGGGCTGCCGAAGAAGATCACCCCGGCGGCCCGCAGGCTGCGAGGTTTGCCGATGCGCAGGTAGGTCGCCTTGACCGGTTCGATGCAGGCCTGGCACAGGGCAGCGTTGAAGCTTTTCAGGTAGCCGGCGGGGCCATCGCTGCGGGGCGCTTCGTTGCGCATCTCGGCCAGACGCAGGCTCCAGGGGCCGACCTGGATTTCACCGATCTCCCGTTCCCCCAGGCCGCTGTCGCCGCGAAACAACGAGGCATCGGCGAGGTACTTGGGCATGAAGCCCAGGGGGATCAGCAACAGCAGGATGTTCAGGTGAAAGCGCCATTTATGCCAAAGCCGGCTCAGCTGCGAAGGCGCGGTTGCGCTGTGGGTCTGGCTCACGGGTGGCTCTCCGAAGTTTCGATGCTCATGGCCGGGGTGGGCGTCGGCACGGGTTTGCTCGCGGGACGCGCCCGGGCGGCCTTCTCCTCACGCTTGAGGGCGTTGGCGGTGGCCAGGGCGGTGCGCTTGGTCCAGATCAACAGCCCGCTGAGGACCATCATGCTCAGCACCAGGCCGAAGAAGAACCAGATCAGCTTGACCCAGATCCCGCCAAAATCTCCGGTGTGCAGCGGGCGCATGGACTCGGTGACGAACTCCAGGGTGTTGCGGTCCCCCAGCAGGTGAGAGGTGTCCAGGGAGCCGGTGTAGGGGTTGATGTTGGCGGTCTGGTACATCAGCGGGTACCAGCCACGACCGCCTACGTACAGGTGGCTGTAGGCATTGCTTGGCAGGCTGACGAAGCTGATGTCGAAACCGGGGATCTTCTGGGTGGCGATGCCGATGGCCTGGTCCAGGCCGATCATCGGCGCGGGGCTGCCATCGGTGGTGGTCGGCACCTGCTCCCGGGCGATGACCGGAACAATGGGTTGGCTGGAAATGCTGATGTGGTTGTCGGCGAGCACGGCCTCGATCAGGAACCAGATGCCGGTGATCGAGATCACCGTGATAAACCAGATGGACCAGATGCCGCTCAGGCGGTGGAAGTCGCCCCAGAAGATCCGTGCCCCATGGCGCAGGCGCAGGGTCGGCTTGAGAAAGCCCTTCCAGAACTTCTTGTAGACCACCAGCCCGGTGATCAACGAAATCAGCAGCGGCAGGCCGAGGAACGACACCAGGTACCAACCCCAGCTGTAGCCGTTGGTGAAGGGCACCAGCCACCAGCCATGCAGGGCCCGGGTGAAGCCCTGGAAGTCGAACACTGGGCTGGTGCCCTGGATCGCCCCGGTGTAGGGGTTGACGTACAGCGTTGGGGACCGGCCGTCCGGGTAGCTGACGCTGACGCTCAGGGCGAAATGGCTTTCGTCCGGGGTCACGATGGTATCGATGCGGGTGCTGGGGTCGGCCTGCTTGATGGCCGCCACGATCTGGTCGTAATTAAGCGGCTGGGCATCATCGCTGGGTTTACTGGCTCGGATATCCGGATTGGCCAGCCATACGATCTCCTGGCTGACCACCGCCAGGGTGCCGGTGACACAGACGATCAGCACGAAGAACCAGATGGGCAGGGCCAGCCAGCTGTGCACCAGAAACCAGATTTTTGAACGGGACTTCTTCGACATGGAGTGGGCGTCTTGATTCGAGGAATGGAGCGGCACTGGAACCCTGGGCCGAGCCCGGCGCAAAGGTGCCGGGCATAGCCTTGGCCAACGCGGCCTGCTGCATCTAATTAAGACGAATGAGAATCGTAAATCCTGAAAGGCGATATGAAAGTAAATGTTACGAAGCCAGGGAAGCCCCGTAAAAATGGGTTTTTTCCTGGGCTTTGGGTTTGTGCATCAGGGGCGGCTGATCGGTGTAGGCGCTGGCTGGCCAGCGAAGGGGAGCCTGAGATCACCTTCGCCGGCAAGCCGCTCCTAGGGTCTTGGGCGCCAGGGCGGGTCAATGGGGTTGTTGCTGGAACATTTCCTGCGCCCGCCGGCTGATTTCCTCGGTACTCAGGTCTTCCTTGCGGCTGGCCAGGAACCACACATGGCCGAACGGGTCACGCAGGCTGCCGCTGCGGTCGCCGTAAAACTGGTCCTTGAGCGCCGACACCTCGGTGCCGCCGACGGCCAATGCCCGGGCGAAGCTACGATCGACATCTTCCACATACAGATGCAGTCCAACCGACGTCTTGTGGCTGTCCGGGCTTTCCATCGGGGTTTCTTCACAGGGGCTGCCGAGCATGATGGCCGAGCCGCCGATGCGCAGTTCGGCATGGCCCACGCTGCCGTCGGGCATCTCCAGGCGCATGGTTTCCACCGCGCCGAAGGCCTGCTTGTAGAACTCGATGGCCTCGGCGGCGCGCTTGATGCCCAAGTAGGGAGTGACGCCGTTGAAGCCTTCGGGAATGGGTTTGACGCTCATCTGGGTTTCTCCTTGATGTTGTTGGAAACGGGTCCGTCGCTGGATCGAGCAGCGTTCACTCTATACCCGGGAACCTTCGGTGCCGGTGTGGGCTGACGAGGTGTCGTCCAGGCAACAGCGACTCACTGTTGGCCCAACAACAGCCCTCCAGCAATTTGTCTGGCGGCCCGCTGGGCAACCGCCAGGAACGGGCTGTAAGCCCTTGAATTCACGGGGCTGATCTTTCGGCACAGAAGCTGCAATGGCGGGGTGGAACCTTCATTCGCCCGAGAGCGCTGTATGCCTTCATTGCCTGAATCTGCCGTTTATCCCCTGCATACCCCGGCCGCCCATGTGATCCGCGATGGCGCCGAAGCGTTGATCGTGGCCCGGCGCGTGGCTGCCGTCCTGCTGGAGCAGGACGCCGAGCGCGACCGCACTCGTGAGGTGCCGTCGCAGGTGGTCGACCTGTATTCCAACAGTGGCCTGTGGGGCATCAGCGTGCCCCGGGAATATGGCGGTGCCCAGGTGTCCTACGCGGTGCTGGCCGAGGTGATCGCCATCATTTCCGCCGCCGATCCGTCCCTGGGGCAGATCCCGCAGAATCACTACTGCCTGCTGGAAGACATCCGCCTGCAAGGCACCCCGGAGCAGCAGGCGCACTTTTTCGCCCTGGCCCTGCAAGGCCACCGTTTTGCCAATGCGCTGTCGGAAACCGGCGGCAAGAACGTTCAGGACATTCAGGCCAGCATCCGTCGCTCAGGTGAGGGTTATGTGATCAACGGCCGCAAGGGTTACTGCACCGGTTCGCTGTACGCCCACTGGCTGGCGGTGCTGGCCCTGGACGAGCAGGGCCGCGGGCAACTGGCCTTTGTGCCCCGGGGCAGCGAAGGGCTGGTGGTGATCGATGACTGGGACAGCATCGGCCAGCGCACCACGTCCAGCGGCACGGTGCTGGCGCAAAACCTGCTGGTGCCGGCCTTCAACCTGTTCCCCACCTATCGCTCCTATGAAAGCCCGACCCTGGCCGGGCCCTTCGCCCAGCTGACCACGGCGGCCATCGACGCCGGCATCGCCCGGGCGGCGCTACGGGACACCGTCGCCTTTGTTCGTCAGCACGCCCGGCCGTGGATCGACGCCGGGGTGGAAAAGGCCAGTGAAGATCCACTGACCATCATCCAGGTGGGGGCCCTGGAGATCCGCCTGGAGGCCGCCGAAGCCCTGCTGGAGCGGGCCGGCCTGGCCCTGGATGCGGCGCGTCCGGCACCTGATGAAAACAGTGTCGCCCGGGCTTCCCTGGCGGTGGCCAAGGCCAAGGTGCTGACCACCGAGATCGCCATCGAGGCCAGCAACAAGCTGTTCGAGTTGGGTGGCACCCGCTCGACCCTCAAGCGCCACAACTTCGACCGCCACTGGCGCAATGCCCGGGTGCACACCCTGCACGACCCGGTGCGCTGGAAGTACCACGTGGTGGGCAACTGGCTGCTCAACGACATCAAGCCACCGCGCCACGATTGGTCCTGATGCCATGGCCGAGTGGTTCAAGAACATTTATTGGGCCGATATCGCCCAAGCCTGTCTCGACACCCTGAGCATGCTCGGTGCGGCCCTGGGCTTTACCGTGCTATTGGGGCTGCCGCTGGGGGTGCTGCTGTTTCTCACCAGCAAGCGCCAGTTGCATGAAGCCCAGGGCATCTATCGAGTGCTGTCGGTGCTGGTCAACGTGCTGCGTTCGTTGCCCTTCATCATCCTGCTGATCGTGCTGATTCCCCTGACCACCTTGCTGGTGGGCACCTCCCTCGGGGTGCCGGGCACCATCCCGCCGCTGGTGGTGGGCTGTACACCGTTCTTTGCCCGGCTGGTGGAAACCGCCCTGAGGGAGGTGGACCGTGGAGTGGTGGAGGCGACCCAGGCCATGGGCGGCAGCACCTGGCAGATCATCCGCCACACGTTGTTGCCCGAAGCCCGAGGCGGCCTGCTGGCAGCGGTCACGGTGACCGCCATCGTGCTGGTGGACTACACCGCCATGGCCGGGGTGATCGGCGCTGGCGGGCTGGGGGACCTGGCGATTCGCTACGGCTACCAGCGTTTCCAGACCGACGTGATGCTGGTCACCGTGGTCCTGCTGCTGGTGCTGGTGCAGGCCCTGCAGATGACCGGCGACCGCCTGGTGGCGCGCTACAGCCGACGTTGACCCGACGTATTCACTACCTGAAAAAAACCGGCCTCACGTGCGCCCCACGACGGCTCTCCGTATCTGCCTTAGGAGCAACTCCATGAAAAAGACCCTGGCCATGTTGGCCGCTGTGCTGTCCTTGAGCGTGCATGCCAACGAGAAACTGGTGGTGGGCGCCACCCCGGTGCCCCACGCCGAGATTCTCGAATTCGTCAAACCCGAGTTGGCCAGGGAGGGTGTGGACCTGGACATCAAGGTCTTCACCGACTTCATCCAGCCCAACCAGCAATTGGCGTTGAAGAACCTCGACGCCAACTACTACCAGTACCGGCCGTTCCTCGACGACTTCAACAAGACCCGGCACACCGACCTGGTGCCGGTGGTGGGGGTGCACATCGAGCCCTTCGGTGCCTATTCCACCAGGATCAAGCACATTGCCGAGCTCAAGGACGGCGCCACGGTGTCGATTCCCAACGACCCGGTGAACACCGGTCGTGCCCTGGTGCTGCTGCATGAGGCGGGGCTGATCAAGCTCAAGGACCCGAGCAACACCCAGGCCACCCCGCGAGACATCGTCGACAACCCCAAGCACCTGAAGATCCGTGAACTGGAAGGCGCCTTGCTGGCTCGCTCGGTGAGCCAGGTGGACCTGGCGTTCGTATTCGCCAACTACGCCCTGGAAGCCGGGATCGACACCAACAGCGCCTTGATCGTAGAGAAGGGCAAGGACCTGTACATCGAGTTCCTGGTGGCCCGCCCGGACAACCGCAACGACCCGCGGGTTCAGAAACTGGCCAAGGCGCTGAACTCCGACGCTGTGCGCCAATTCATCCTGACCCGCTACAAAGGCCAGATTGCCCCCGGCTTCTGAGCACCTGCTCCCCCTTGTGGAGCTGGCTTGCCAGCCAAGAGGCCCGTGAATCCGCCTTCGCCGGCAAGCCGGCTCCTTGGAGGGAGGCCGGCTACGGGGTGTCGATGGTGGCGTCGGGCTCCAGCAGGCGGGCGCCCGGGCCGGCGTCTCCCAGGGCATCTCCGTGGTTGCGCAACGGACACCCTTCCAGGGACAGGCAGCCGCAACCAATGCACTGGTTCAGCCGCTCGCGCAGCAGGCTCAGTTGGCGGATGCGTTCGTCCAGTTCGCGGCTCCACTGTTCCGACAGACGCTGCCAGTCCGCGGCAGTGGGCGCGCGGTCGGCGGGCAGGGTCGCCAGGGCCTGGCCGATCTCTGCCAGGGGAATGCCCAGGCGCTGGGCCACCTTGATCAAGGACACTCGACGCAGCACCGAGCGCGGATAGCGCCGCTGGTTGCCGGCGTTGCGGTTGCTCTTGATCAGTCCTTTGCTTTCGTAGAAGTGCAGCGCGGTCACGGCCACGCCGCTGCGGGCCGAGAGCTGGCCCACCGTCAGTTCTTTGTGGAGGGCGTCGGGTTCGATCATTAAAGGGCACCAGGATGAAAAACAGGCTTGACCTTGACTTAACTAGAGGTTTTACCCTGCAGCGCATTCAATCGCAAGATTCTGTCCGACCGCTGTAAGGAGCCGTTCATGACCGCATTTGAGAGAAACCGCAGTTTCACCCAGTTGATCGAGTTCGAGATCGAACCGCACCAGCAGGAGGCTCTGGTGTCGGCCTTGTCCTTGCAGACCGAGCGTCTGGCCCAGGGCTATGGCGGCTTTCTCAGTGCCAGTGTGCAGGCCAGCGACGACGGTCGGCGGGTGCTCAATTACCTGCAATGGCAATCCCGGGAAGCCGGCGAGGCGGCCTTCGAGCGTTTCGAGAGCGGCGAGCAGGATTTCTGGCAGTTGATCCTGACCCATCAGGCCAAGACCGTGACCTTCGGTTCGTTCCAGGTGCTGAGCAGTATTGCCCGCAGCCAGGACAATGCCTTGCACTGCAAACTGCTCTAGATCGACAACTGCAGGGTGCGTTCGCTGTGGGCGTCCACCGGGCGCCGCTTGTTGACCGCCAGTTCGCCGATCTTGATCAGCCGGGTGCGGGTGACGTTGCGGCTCAGGCCCAACAGGTTGGCGGTGTGCACCTGGTTGTAGTGGCTGAAGCGATAGGCCGCCCGCAGCAGGGCGTCCTCGACCTTTTCATGCAAGGCGCCGGCCTGTTCGGCGAAGAGTTTCTGGAAGGCGCGGTCCAGCAGCGCTTCGGCTGAGTCGTCGTGGCTGGGATGGCTGTCGTCGGCACGCTCGATGCGCATGTTCGACAGGCGCAGGTCATCGCGCTCGATCACGCCGTCGCGGCAGATCAGCAGGGTGTGGTGGATGACGTTTTCCAGTTCGCGGATGTTGCCCGGCCAGCTGTAGCTCTTGAGTTTGTATTCGGCCTCTTTGCTGATGCTGATGCTGCCGTAGCCCAGGCGCTGGCTGTAGGCCTCGATGAAGTGCCGGGTCAGGGGCAGGATGTCGCCGGGGCGCTCGCGCAGCGGGCTCAGTTCCAGGCTGACCACGTCCAGGCGGTAATACAGGTCCTCGCGAAAGTGCCCGGCGTTGATGGCCTTTTCCAGTTGCACGTTGGTGGCGGCCAGGACCCGCACATCGATGGGGATGCTTTTGCGCGAGCCCAGGCGCACCACTTCGCGCTCCTGCAGCACCCGCAGCAGCTTGACCTGGATGGCCATGGGCAAATCGCCGATCTCGTCGAGGAACAGTGTGCCGCCGTCGGCCTCTTCGAACCAGCCGGCCTTGGCGCTGAGGGCGCCGGTGAAGGCGCCTTTTTCATGGCCGAACAGTTCGGCCTCCACCAGGGATTCGGAGAAGGCTCCGCAGTTCACCGCCACGAACGGCCGGTTGCGCCGGGCGCTGAGGTTGTGGATATGGCGTGCCACCAGCTCCTTGCCGGTCCCGGTTTCACCGATGATCAGCACGCTGGCTTCACTGGGTGCCACCTGTTGCAGGTGCGCCAGCAGGGCCTGGGATTTCGGGTCCTCGAACACCTGGGCGGTGGCGCGGATCGAGGTCGCCAGGGCGGGCGAAGGGGGTAGGGTCAGCAGCTGCATCGGCACTCTCCGTGAACAATAGGGCTAGGAATAAAAAGTCGGGGTCGGCAGGGACTGGTTCAGTGCCCAGTCACCCAGCTCGTGAAGCTTGTAATCCAGCGGGTCGTGCAGGGTCTGGGTGCGCAGGTTGCGCCAATGGCGGTCCAGGCGCAGGGAGGCGTGGGTCGAGCGTGCGCCGGTGACTTCGAACAGCCGGCTGCACAGGTCCAGGCCCTGGCGGCTGGCGGCGACCTTGGCGGTGGCGATCGCCGTGGCCAGGTGCCCGCGCTCCTCGGCACTGAGGTTCGGGCCTTTGGCCCAGGCCTGGTCCAGCAGCCCGGCGGCCCGCTCCACCAGCAGGCGGATGCCTTCAAGGGCCACCCAAAACTCGCCGTAGTGGCTGAGGATGTAAGGGTCCTGGCGCACGTCCTGGGCGCTGGACTTATGCCAGACCCGGGTCTCGCTCAGGGTGTATTGCCGGGCTTCCTCGAAGGCGCCTTCGGCGATGCCGAGGAACATGTGGGTAAAGGTCAGCTGAGCGATCAGCGGGCGCAGGCAGGCGAACGGGGTGCTCAGCGGGCCCGGGTCCAGCAGCAGTTCCGACTCTTCCACCCTGACCCGTTCAAAGGTGGCGCTGCCGCTGTCGGTCTGGCGCTGGCCCATGTTGTTCCAGTCGTTGTGCAGGGTGATGCCGCTGCGGCCGCTGGGGATGGCGGCGATCAGCAATTTGCCGCCGTTGCTCTCATCCACTGCCGAGGCGATGAGCATTTCCGAATCGCTGGCCCCGGAGCAGAAGCTCTTCTTGCCGGAGAACTCGCGCCAGCCGCCGAGGTTCTTGACCAGGGTGCGGGTGTCCAACGGGTTGAGGGCGTTGCCCCAGAACCAGTTCTTGCGCGCGGTCTGTTCGAACCAGGGTTGCCATTGTTCGGGCTTGGCGAACAGGCGCACGGTGGCCAGCATCAGGTGATGGAAGCCGAAGACGTGGGCGATGGAGCTGTCGACCCGAGCGAACTCGCGGACGATGTTCAGGGTTTCGCTCCAGGGCGCGCCGAGCCCGCCGAACTGGGTGGGGATGCTCAGGGCCAGCAGGCCACTGTGGCGCAGGGCATCACGCTCGGCTTTGGGGGTGCCGCCACGTTCATCGCGTTCGACGGCGGTGAGGGCAAACTCGGCGGCCAGTTGGCGAGCGGTCTGCAAGGGGGACAACAGGGCGCTTTGCGGTTTGGCAGTCACGCGGTGTTCCTCGTGGGTGGCCGTTGCGGCGGCCGGGAAAAGGTACTGCGAGCTGCAGGAGCTGGCTTGCCAGCGAAGAGGGCCGGAAGATCGCCTTCGCCGGCAAGCCGGCTCCTACAACAGCTTTGGGGATTTCAGCGGCTGTTGGGCAACACGTCATTGGCGATCATTTCGCCGAACGGCCCGGTCAGGTTGGTCACGCCGCGGCCGGCCAGGCTGGCATAGGGTTCCGGCAGCAGTGGGAACACCAGTTCGGCGAAGCGGTAGGCCTCTTCCAGGTGCGGATAGCCGGAGAAGATGAAGCTCTCGATCCCCAGGTCGGCGTATTCCTTGATGCGCTCGGCCACTTGTTGCGGGTTGCCCACCAGGGCGGTGCCGGCGCCACCACGCACCAGGCCGACCCCGGCCCAGAGGTTGGGCGCGATCTGCAACTGATCGCGGCGACCGCCGTGCAAGGCGGCCATGCGCCGCTGACCTTCGGAGTCAAAGCGCGCGAAGGATTGCTGGGCGGCGGCGATGGTGTCGTCACTGATGTGTTCGATCAGCTTGTCCGCAGCTTTCCAGGCTTCATCCTCGGTTTCGCGAACGATCACGTGCAAGCGAATGCCGAACTTCACCGTGCGGCCCTTGCGTGCAGCGCGTTCGCGCACGTCGGCCAGCTTTTGGGCTACCGCCGCCGGAGGCTCGCCCCAGGTCAGGTACACGTCCACCTGATCGGCAGCCAATTCGTGGGCGGCCTCGGAGGAGCCGCCGAAGTACAGCGGGGGATAGGGTTTCTGCACCGGTGGATACAGGGCCTTGGCGTTCTGCACATGCAGGTGCTTGCCCTCGAAGTCCACGGCTTCGCCTTGCAGCACCCGGCGCCAGATCTGCAGGAATTCGTCAGTCACTTCGTAGCGTTCGCTGTGGCTGAGGAAGCTACCGTCGCCACGGTTCTCGTCCGGGTCGCCACCGGTGACCACATTGATCAGCAGGCGGCCGTTGGACAGCCGGTCCAGGGTGGCGGCCATGCGCGCGGAAACAGTGGGGGAGATGATCCCCGGGCGAATCGCCACCAGATAGCGCAGGCGCTCGGTCAGGGGCACCAGGGCCGAGGCGATGACCCAGGAGTCTTCGCAGGAGCGTCCGGTGGGAATCAGCACGCCGTGATAGCCCAGGCTGTCCGCAGCCTGGGCCACTTGCTTGAGGTAGTTGAGGGTGACCGGGCGGGCGCCCTGGGCAGTGCCCAGAAAGTGGCCGTCGCCGTGGGTCGGAAGAAACCAGAACACATCCATGACAGGTCCTTAAGCGATTTTCAGCAGGTTTTTCGGGTGAGCGCCAAACAGCGGCGCAGCCCGTTCGGCGGCCAGCTGGATGCGGGCTTTCAACAGTTCGCTGGTGATCTGGTAATGGCTGAAGTCGGCTTCGGTGGCGTACACGCCGATCGGCAGGGTCAGGGCCTGGAAGAAACTGAACAGCGGACGCAACTGGTGATCCAGCACTAGGGCGTGGCGCTCGCTGCCTCCGGTGGCGGCCAGCAGCACCGGGGTATCGATCAAGGCGTTCAGGTCGATGAGGTCGAACAGGTGCTTGAGCAGGCCAGGGTAGGAGCCGCGATAGACCGGGGCGGCAACGATCAACAGGTCGGCGTTTTCGATGGCCTGGAGCTCGGCCTCGACCTCGGCGGGCAGTTCCTGGCGCGACAGGGCTGCGCCTAGCGGACGGGCAATATCGCCCAGTTCGATGAGGTGGCTGTTGATCGGCAGGTGCCCGGACAGTTCGTCCAGCAGGGCCTGGGTCAGCACCAGGGTGCGGGACGGGCGCCAGGTTCCACCGGAGAGGGCAACGACGTTCAAGGGACGGGACATGATCGGTTCCTTTTTAAACAGTGGCTCTACGAGCAATGGCAGGTGTCCTGGATCGGGAGCAAGAGCTGTACCAACCCGTTAAAGCCTTGTATTACGGGGCTTTCCGGCGATCCGGTGCGGATTGGCTGCTGTTGCGCAGGCACTGTTTTGTTGATCGACTGTTGCCGGATGAACAGTTGCCAGGGCAACAGTTGGGCAACGCAATGCAGCTGTTATAAAGGCTTGCTGTTATTCCTCAAAAGAGCTTGTTTCCATATTTATAGGTCTTTATGGAATATAAGGGGTGACTGCCAAGGCCTTGGAACGGTCAATAGCGACTATCGAGCTGGATGATTTTTGCCAGTGCCGGTGCGGGAGTAGCCTTTGTTCATTGTTCTCAACCCGCTCCTGGTGCTCGCCATGAAGGCTTCCTCCGTTGTTCTGTCGATGTTGGTTTTTAGCGTGCTGGCCGGCTGCGCCAGCCCGGGCACTCCAGAGCTGCGTCCCTACACGGCCGAGGAAACCCGCGAACTGGCGCTGGAAGCCTTGAATCGCCGCGGCTTGTCGTTCGATGAGTACCAGCAGAAAAAGGCCGAGCTGCTTGGCCGTCCTGCGGCGTTCGATCACCAGGGCGAGATGAGCGCCCAGCGCAATATCAGTCGACACCATCCGGCCAGTTGAAGAGAACTGTACGGGTCGAAGTTTTGCGTAACTGTCCGTGGGTTTCAGGCAGGCCCTGAGTTAGGGTCGAGGCCTGATCGCCCTTGCCCAGGACCTTGCATTCATGACCCTTTCCGTTGACCTGCTGTTGGCGTTCGCCCTGTTTGCCCTGGTCACTTCCATCACGCCCGGCCCTAACAACACCATGTTGCTGGCCTCGGGGGTGAACTTCGGCTTCAACCGTTCCATTCCTCATATCCTGGGCATCAGCTGCGGTTTTTTCGTTCTGGTGCTGGCGGTTGGCCTGGGCCTGGGGGCGGTGTTCGAGGCCTATCCGTTGCTGTACAGCGTGCTGCGATATGTCGGAGCGGCGTACCTGCTGTACCTGGCGTGGAAGATCGCCCGTTCCGGGCCCATGTCCGAGGAGCAGCAGGGCCAGGGGCAACCTTTGGGGTATTGGGGGGCTGCGGCGTTCCAGTGGGTCAATCCCAAGGCCTGGGTGATGGCGGTGGGGGCCATCAGCACTTACACCCCGCTACAGGGTTATTTCACCAATGTGCTGGTGATCGCGGCGGTGTTCGCTTTGATCAACGCCCCTACGGTCAGCCTCTGGGCCGCGTGCGGCAGCTTGCTGCGCAATGTGCTGCGCAACCCTCGCTGGCTGCGCCTGTTCAATCTGGGAATGGCCGGATTGCTGGTGATTTCCCTGGCGCCCTTGCTGCTGGAAAACATCAGTTAAGCGGCGCTTCAACGCGTTGCCCCGAGCCTGTTAAGCTGCGTCCCAGGAGCGTTCCTACGCACTTTTAAACGAAGGTGTTCTTCTTTAACTGCATCCGATCGCGTATTGCTCAGTGCCCGCTGTTGACGCGCCGTTCTTGTACGGCGCGCTTGTGCATCATCTTCTCTGAGCCAATGCCGATCCTGGAACAAGCTCTGCGGGTCTTCAGTCATGAACAAACGTCCTCTTTATTTCGACTACGCCGCCACCACGCCGGTGGATGAGCGGGTCATCCAGGTCATGCTGGAATGTCTGGGTTTCAACGCCAATTTCGGCAACCCGGCGTCCAGTTCCCATGCTTTTGGCCAGGAGGCGCGGCGCAGTGTCGAGCGCGCCCGGCAGCAAGTCGCACAGTTGGTGGGGGCGCAGCCGGAGCAGATCGTCTGGACTTCCGGCGCCACCGAATCCAACAACCTGGCGCTCAAGGGCGTGATGCAGGCTCGGGGCCTGAGCGGTGGGCACATCATCACCAGCCAGATCGAACACAAGGCGGTGCTCGACACCGCCCGCCAGTTGCAGGAAGCCGGCGTGGCGGTGACCTATCTGGTGCCCGACGCCGACGGGTTGATCACCGCCCAGGCGGTCAGTGAAGCCTTGCGCGACGACACTTTTCTGGTGTCGTTGATGCTGGTCAACAACGAACTGGGCACCCTCAACGACATCCCGGCGATTGGTCAGGTGGTGCGTGAGCGAGGTGCGCTGCTGCATGTGGATGCGGCCCAGGGTGCCGGCAAGGTGGCGATTGATCTTGGGCACTGGCCGGTGGACCTGATGTCGTTCTCCGCGCACAAATTGTATGGCCCCAAGGGCATCGGCGCGCTGTATGTCGGGCCGCGGGCGCAGCAGCGGCTGCTGGCGCAGATTCATGGCGGCGGTCACGAAGGCGGATTGCGTTCCGGGACCCTGGCCACCCATCAGATCGCCGCCATGGGCGCGGCCTTTGCCCTGGCGGGTGAGTTGTTCGAGGAAGAAACCGCGGCCATCGTCCGTCTGCGCCAGCGACTGCTGGAGCAACTGGCGGGCATTGCCGGCCTGCGCTTGAATGGCAGTGTCAGCCAGCGCATTCCCCATACCTTGAGCCTGACTTTCAGCGAGGGGGGCTTCGATTCGGCAGCTCTGAGTGCGTCCCTGGCGTTTTCCGCGACCTCGGCCTGCAATTCGGCAAGCAATGCGCCTTCCCATGTGCTGCTGGCATTGGGGCACGATGCATTGCAGGCCAGTCGCACCATTCGCTTGAGCCTCGGGCGTTTTACCACCGAGGAGGATGTGGATCGCGCCGCACAATTGATCAAGGCGTCATGCGCCACTGCTCCGGCGTTCTGGGCCGGAGCCCAGTCTTGAAGGTCGAGTGATCTCGATCTTCCATAACAATGAATAAGCCGGTTAAGGAGACACAATGAGTACCCAGCCTTCGACCCAGGGAGTGGTCCCCCAGCGCTTGGCGCACGTCCGTCAGTTGATGAGCCGCGAGGGCATTCATGCCTTGTTGGTGCCGTCGGCCGACCCGCATCTGTCGGAATACCTGCCGGGTTACTGGCAGGGGCGCCAGTGGCTGTCGGGCTTCCATGGCTCGGTGGGCACGCTGATCGTGACCGCGGATTTTGCCGGGGTCTGGGCCGACAGCCGTTACTGGGAACAGGCCAGCAAGGAGCTCAAGGGCAGTGGTATCGAACTGGTGAAGTTGCAGCCGGGCCAGCCTGGCCCCCTGGACTGGCTGGCGGAGCAGACTCCGCAAGGCGCGGTGGTGGCGGTAGATGGCGCGGTGATGGCTGTGGCCTCGGCCCGCACCCTGAGCGCCAAGTTGCAGGAGCGCGGAGCCCGTCTGCGGACCGACATCGATCTGCTTCAGGAAGTGTGGAGTGATCGTCCCGCGTTGCCGGATCAGCCGGTGTATCAACACGTGCCGCCGCAGGCGACGCAGAGCCGGGTGGAGAAGCTCGGCAAGCTGCGGGAAACCCTGAAGGAGCGTGGCGCGGATTGGCATTTCATCGCCACCCTCGACGATATCGCCTGGCTGTTCAACCTGCGGGGGGCGGACGTTTCGTTCAACCCGGTGTTTGTGTCCTTCGCCTTGATCAGCCAGCAGCAGGCCACTTTGTTCGTGGCCTTGAGCAAGGTCGATGACCCGCTGCGTGGGGTGCTGGAGGCGGATGGCGTGAGCCTGCGGGACTATTCGGAAGTGGCGGCGGCGCTGCGCGCAGTGCCTGAAGACGCGACCTTGCAGATTGATCCGGCACGGGTCACCAGCGGCCTGCTGGACAATCTGCTTCCCGGGGTGAAGCTGCTGGAAGGGCTCAATCCCACTACCTTGTCCAAGTCGCGCAAGAGCCTGGCGGACGCCGAGCACATTCGTCAGGCCATGGAGCAGGACGGCGCGGCCCTCTGTGAGTTCTTCGCCTGGTTGGAGAGTGCCCTGGGGCGTGAACGAGTCACCGAGCTGACCATTGATGAACACCTGACCGCCGCCCGTGAGCGGCGTCCGGGTTATGTCTCCCTGAGTTTCAATACCATTGCCGCATTCAATGCCAATGGGGCGATGCCTCATTACCACGCCACGCCTGAAGAACACGCGGTGATCGAGGGCGATGGCCTGTTGCTGATCGACTCCGGCGGCCAGTACCTGGGCGGCACCACCGATATCACCCGCATGGTGCCGATCGGTACACCAAGTGCCGAGCAGAAGCGCGATTGCACCCGAGTGCTCAAGGGGGTTATCGCCTTGTCCCGGGCGCAGTTCCCTCGGGGCATTCTTTCGCCGCTGCTGGATGCCATCGCTCGTGCGCCGATCTGGGCCGAAGGCGTGGATTACGGACATGGCACCGGGCATGGTGTCGGCTACTTCCTGAATGTGCATGAGGGGCCGCAGGTGATTGCCTATCAGGCCGCACCGGCGCCGCAAACCGCGATGCAGCCGGGGATGATTACTTCCATCGAACCGGGGACTTATCGTCCCGGGCGTTGGGGGGTGCGGATCGAGAATCTGGTCTTGAACCGTGAGGCAGGTACGACCGAGTTTGGTGAGTTCCTGAAGTTTGAAACCCTGACGTTGTGCCCGATCGACAGCCGTTGCCTGGAACCGTCGTTGCTGACTCAGGATGAGCGCGAGTGGCTCAACGCTTATCACGGTGATGTTCGCCGGCGCCTTAGTCCGCTGTTGCAAGGGGCGGCGCTGGAGTGGTTGCAGGCGCGCACTGCGGCGATCTGATGCAAGGCCTCACCCGCGCAACGCGGGTGAGGTGGCTGCGGCGACTCAAGCGTCGCCGCAGATGCTGGTGGTCACTTGCTCAAGGCTTCCCGGACGAAGTCGAGCCGATCCTGACCGAAAAACAATTCCTCACCCACGAACATGCTGGGAGCACCGAATACTCCCCGCTGCAAGGCCTGTTCGGTGTTGTTCCTGAGAGCGGTCTTGACGTCCTCGGCATTGCTCAGGTCGAGGATCTGCTGTGGGTCGAAACCGCCTTGTTCCAGGACCTGGGCGACGCTGGCGGCGTCGTTGAGGTTGCGTTTGTCGACCCAGAGTGCGCGGAACAGGCAGTCGATGAAATCGATGAAGCGTTCCGGTAAATGCATCTGCACTCCGGTCGTGGCGCGCATCAGCAGCAGGGTGTTGATGGGGAAGTGCGGGTTGAAATTGAGCTCCACCTGATAGCGCTGGGCGAAGCGCGCCAGGTCCTGCAGCATGTAGCGGCCTTTGGCGGGGACGCTGATGGGGGATGCGTTGCCGGTGGTCTTGAAGACGCCGCCCAGCAGCATGGGTTGGTACACCAGTTGGCTGCCGGTCTGGGCACAGATCTTCGGCAGTTGGGTGTAGGCCAGGTATGAAGTCGGGCTGCCCAGGTCGAAGAAGAACTCCACCTTTTTATTCATGATGCAGATTCCCTGATTGTTGTTATGGAAGGGGATTACCAGCGTTCGTTCCAGGGACGCAGGTCCAGTTCGAAGGTCCAGGCATCACGGGGCTGGCTGTGCAGGTACCAGTAGTTCTCGGCGATATGCTCGGGGTTGAGGATGCCGTCCTGATCCTTGAGGGCATATTTCTCGGGAAAGCTGGTGCGGATGAAGTCGGTGTCGATGGCGCCGTCGACGATGATGTGGCCGACGTGGATGTTCAAGGGCCCCAGCTCCCGGGCCATGCTCTGGGCCAGGGCGCGGATACCGTGCTTGGCGCCGGCAAAGGCGGCAAAGCCCGCAGCGCCGCGGACCCCGGCGGTAGCGCCGGTGAACAGGATGGTGCCGCGCTTGCGGGTGACCATGCGCTTGGCCACCTCGCGGGCATTGAGGAAGCCCGAAAAACAGGCCATCTCCCAGATCTTGAAGTATTTGCGTGCGGTTTCCTCAAGGATGCTGCAGGGCACGTTGGCGCCGATGTTGAAGACGAAGGCTTCGATCGGACCGATCTGGGTTTCGATTTGTTCGATCAGTGCCACCACGTCTTCTTCTTTACGCGCATCGCAGGCAAAACCATGGGCTTGGCTACCGGTTTGCTGGATGGCCTCCACCAGCGGCTGCAGTTTGTCCGCGCTGCGTCGGGTCACGCAGGCAGTAAAGCCTTCTGCGGCGAAACGCTTGGCAATGGCACCACCGGTGGCATCACCGGCACCGACCACCAGTACGACTTTGTTCTTGTTCGAGGCTGTAGTCATGGGAGGCTCGCTATTGGGTAAACGATCGTTAACCAAACGAACGTTATGCTATGATTTTTCTGTCGTCAAGCGAGCAGGGGAGTCCATCAGGAATGCGTTATTCAGTCGGCCATAAGCAGGAAACCCGTGAACGCCTACTGCGGAGCAGTGCCACCCAGGCCAAGAACAACGGTTTTTCTACTGTCGGTGTAGATGCGTTGATGAAGGCCATCGGCCTCAGTGGCGGGGCTTTTTATACGCACTTCACGTCCAAGGACGAGTTGTTCGGTTCCATCGTCGAGCGCGAGTTGAGCCAGAGCCTGGAGCGCCTGGGCGGGGAGGGGCGGCAGAATCAGGCAAAGCTGCGGCGCTGTCTGAAGCAGTATTTGAGTGTGGCGCATCTGCAGCAGCCGGGAGCGGGCTGTGCGTTGCCAGCATTGGGTGCGGAGATTGCTCGGGGCAGTGTCGAAGTCCGACAGGAGGCGCAAGACTGGATCTGCCGTTTGCATCAGGCTTGGGCGCAGACTTTAGGTAGCGAGAGCCTGGCCTGGTCGATTCTGTCGCAGTGTGTCGGCGCGTTGGTGGTGGCGCGAATGCTGGTGAGCCCGAGTATCCAGCAGCAGGTGCTGGCGTCGAGCCATGAACAGATCATTGGGCAGCTGGAAGGGCTGCCCGAAGATTGAACGGTGCCACTATTTGCAGATGATGATCATGCTGCGGCTGGTGTAACCGGCTGGGTTCAGGCCGAAGGGGTAATCCCCCGGGTCCTCCACGGCATCACCAGATTTGGCGATCACCTTGTAGCCTTTGGGGCCGCAGGACTGGGTGGCCTTGGTGTAGCACTTGTCCCAAGAAGAAGACAAACCCGAGCAGTTGATGTGGAGTCCTTTCTTACCCCGTTTGACTTCAGTTTTCGCGGTCGCAGCGCAGCCTGCAATGGCAAGTACGGCCAACATTATCAAAAATCGTTTCATCCCCGTCCTTATCGCTAGCCCCGGATCTAACGCCCGAGTGTGACTGCATTAGCTATGGTCTTTTGCGTTTGCGATATCCCTGTCTGACAACTCCATGGCTGACGTTGAGTAGCCGACTAAACATGGCCTAATTGAACGGCAATTACCAGAGTTGAATCTCAATCAACCGCAACTAATGGTTTGGACTCGCGGCGCATGGTCAGGGTTGCCCCTACGGAAGCAAGGATGATGCAGGCGATGGCCATCCATTGCGCGAGGGAAAGGTATTCGTGCAGGAATA
>NZ_CP182252.1:1887500-5827500 GCF_048072025.1 Pseudomonas sp. BNK-7 | reverse complement strand
GGTAAATCCGGGGTTCTAAGGCCGAGAGCTGATGACGAGTTACCTTTTAGGTGACGAAGTGGTTGATGCCATGCTTCCAAGAAAAGCTTCTAAGCTTCAGATAACTAGGAACCGTACCCCAAACCGACACAGGTGGTTGGGTAGAGAATACCAAGGCGCTTGAGAGAACTCGGGTGAAGGAACTAGGCAAAATGGCACCGTAACTTCGGGAGAAGGTGCGCCGGTGAGGGTGAAGGACTTGCTCCGTAAGCTCATGCCGGTCGAAGATACCAGGCCGCTGCGACTGTTTATTAAAAACACAGCACTCTGCAAACACGAAAGTGGACGTATAGGGTGTGACGCCTGCCCGGTGCCGGAAGGTTAATTGATGGGGTTAGCTAACGCGAAGCTCTTGATCGAAGCCCCGGTAAACGGCGGCCGTAACTATAACGGTCCTAAGGTAGCGAAATTCCTTGTCGGGTAAGTTCCGACCTGCACGAATGGCGTAACGATGGCGGCGCTGTCTCCACCCGAGACTCAGTGAAATTGAAATCGCTGTGAAGATGCAGTGTATCCGCGGCTAGACGGAAAGACCCCGTGAACCTTTACTATAGCTTTGCACTGGACTTTGAATTTGCTTGTGTAGGATAGGTGGGAGGCTTTGAAGCGTGAACGCCAGTTTGCGTGGAGCCATCCTTGAAATACCACCCTGGCAACTTTGAGGTTCTAACTCAGGTCCGTTATCCGGATCGAGGACAGTGTATGGTGGGTAGTTTGACTGGGGCGGTCTCCTCCTAAAGAGTAACGGAGGAGTACGAAGGTGCGCTCAGACCGGTCGGAAATCGGTCGTAGAGTATAAAGGCAAAAGCGCGCTTGACTGCGAGACAGACACGTCGAGCAGGTACGAAAGTAGGTCTTAGTGATCCGGTGGTTCTGTATGGAAGGGCCATCGCTCAACGGATAAAAGGTACTCCGGGGATAACAGGCTGATACCGCCCAAGAGTTCATATCGACGGCGGTGTTTGGCACCTCGATGTCGGCTCATCACATCCTGGGGCTGAAGCCGGTCCCAAGGGTATGGCTGTTCGCCATTTAAAGTGGTACGCGAGCTGGGTTTAGAACGTCGTGAGACAGTTCGGTCCCTATCTGCCGTGGACGTTTGAGATTTGAGAGGGGCTGCTCCTAGTACGAGAGGACCGGAGTGGACGAACCTCTGGTGTTCCGGTTGTCACGCCAGTGGCATTGCCGGGTAGCTATGTTCGGAAAAGATAACCGCTGAAAGCATCTAAGCGGGAAACTTGCCTCAAGATGAGATCTCACTGGGATCTTGAATCCCCTAAAGGGCCGTCGAAGACTACGACGTTGATAGGTTGGGTGTGTAAGCGCTGTGAGGCGTTGAGCTAACCAATACTAATTGCCCGTGAGGCTTGACCATATAACACCCAAGCAATTTGCTTAACAAGCGAGTTGCGGTGTGTGAAGACGAAACAAACCGAAAGTTTGCACAACACACAAATCTATTACATACCCATTCGCTGGCACGTTGCACAAGCAACGGACTGGCTACCGAATTTCTTGACGACCATAGAGCGTTGGAACCACCTGATCCCATCCCGAACTCAGAAGTGAAACGATGCATCGCCGATGGTAGTGTGGGGTTTCCCCATGTGAGAGTAGGTCATCGTCAAGATTAAATTCCGAAACCCCAATTGCGAAAGCAATTGGGGTTTTGTATTTGCGCGGAGAAAAAGCCAAGTCCTACAGCGACCAGAAAGGACATTGCCCACGCAGAGCCCCACAACCGCAGTGAGGGCCAGCACCATTGATCACTCGTGATGGAAATCCCCTCAAAAACAGTGAGTGGTTTTTGCTATGGTGCAGCTCTTTTTAAGGACTTGAGTTCACCCGCACGGATCAGCGTCGACCTCTATTCAACGAGAAGTTGTAGCAATGCCCGAAGCGATTCCGATCAAGGACCACGAAAAAGAGAACCGCCTGGTCAACAAGCGCCTGCTCGCCTGCGCTATGTTGGTGGTGGCCATTACTTGCGCCTTGGTAGGACGCATGTACTTCCTCCAGGTGGTGGAGTTCGACTATCACTCCACCGTCTCGGAAAACAACCGTGTCCACGTGCTGCCGATCACCCCGACCCGCGGGCTGATCTATGACCGCAATGGCGTGGTCCTGGCGGACAACCGCCCCAGCTTCAACCTGACCATCACCCGCGAACGCACCACTGATCTCAAAGGCGAGTTGGACACGGTGATCGACCTGCTGCACCTGCCGCCAGAGGATCGAACCCTGTTCGACAAGGAAATGAAGCAGGCCCGCCACCCCTTCGTCCCCGTGACCCTGTTCTACGAGCTCACCGAAGAGCAGATCGCCGTCCTTGCGGTCAACGAGTACCGCCTGCCAGGACTGGATGTGCAAGCCCAGTTCGTCCGCCATTACCCCATGGGCGCCCACTTTGCCCACTCCATCGGCTACGTTGGACGGATCAACGAGAAAGAGGCCAAGACCCTGGACTCGGTGGAATACCGTGGCACTCAGTCCATTGGCAAGACGGGCGTCGAGAAGTTCTATGAGTCCGAGTTGCACGGTCACGTCGGCTATGAGGAGGTGGAGACCAACGCCCAGGGGCGGGTCATGCGCGTGCTCAAACACACCGATCCTATCCCCGGGAAGAACATCGTCCTGAGCCTGGATATCAAGCTCCAGGAAGCTGCCGAAGAGGCCCTGGGGGACCGTCGCGGCTCAGTGGTGGCCCTCGACCCCGCCACGGGCGAAGTACTGGCCATGGTCAGCAAGCCAAGCTTTGACCCAAACCTGTTCGTCACCGGCATCAGCTTCAAGCAATACGCGGCACTGCACGACTCCATCGACCGCCCGCTGTTCAACCGGGTGCTGCGCGGCCTCTACGCACCGGGTTCCACCATCAAGCCAGAAGTGGCGATTGCCGGCCTCGACACCGGCGTGGTGACCGCCTCGACCCGAGTCTTCGATCCCGGTTACTATCAATTGCCGGACTTCGATCACAAATATCGCAACTGGAACCACAGCGGCGATGGTTGGGTGGATATGGACGCAGCGATCATGCGCTCCAACGACACCTACTTCTACGATCTGGCCCACAAGCTCGGCATCGACCGCCTGCACGACTACATGGCGATGTTCGGTCTGGGTCAGAAAGTCTCCCTGGACATGTTCGAGGAATCCCCCGGGTTAATGCCATCCCAAGACTGGAAGCGCGCCACCCGCCGCCAGCCCTGGTTCCCGGGGGAAACCGTGATCCTCGGCATTGGTCAGGGCTACATGCAGGTCACGCCGCTGCAACTGGCCCAGGCCACAGCGCTGATCGCCAACAAGGGCGTGTGGAACCGCCCGCACCTGGCCAAGACCATCGATGGCCTGGCTCCGGTGGATGAGCACCCAATGCCCAACATCCTGCTGAAGAACCCCCACGACTGGGATCAGGTCAGCCACGGTATGCAGATGGTGATGCACGACCCGCGGGGCATCGCCCGTGCTGCCGCCGCCGGTGCGCAGTACCGCATCGCCGGCAAGAGCGGCACCGCCCAGGTGGTGGCGATCAAGCAGGGCGAACGCTATGACCGCCTCAAGACCCGCGAGCGCAACCGCGACAACGCCTTGTTCGTTGGCTTCGCCCCCGCCGAGCACCCACAGATCGTAATTGCGGTCATGATCGAGAACGGTGAGGCCGGCGGCCGGGTCGCCGGGCCCGTGGTGCGACAGATCATGGACGCCTGGCTGCTGGACCAGAACGGCCACCTCAAGCCGCAATACGCTACACCCGCCAAGGCCCCTGGCGATCCCCACGTCTGACTCATTGCAACACCGGGCTGTCCGGCATCTTGTGAGTCCGCCCGAGCGTCCCTTGCCTCACTGAGCGGTGAGGCGTTCCTGCAGCAGCTCCAGGAACAGCACCTCGGCACGGCTCATGCGTTGTTCACGGTTCCACAGCAGATGGATGTCGACATCGGCGATGCCGTCGTGGGGCGGCAGGCGCCACAGCAGCCTGGCGTCGACATCGGCCGCCACCACGTGCTCAGGCAGGCAGCCGATGCCAAACCCGGCGATCACCAGGCGCCGTACCTCCTCCAGGCTCGGCGACGACGCGACGATGCGCCCGCTGAAGCCTTGCTGGTCACGGAAGATGGTCAGCGGCGAGAGCATGCCGCCGATCTGGTCGCTGGTAAAACTGACGAAGTTCTCTCGCTGCAGATCGCCCTCGGCCACGTCCTGGCGCCCGAACAACGGGTGATGCTTGCCGCAAAAAAATGCGTAGCGCTGCCGCAGGAACAGCCGTTGTTCCAGGCGTGGCTGTGGCCGCCGATTAAGGCTCAGGCCCAGGGTCGCGGTCTTCTCTTGCAGGGCGCTGACGATATCCGAACTGCGCATCACCTCCACCTCCAGGTCGACGCGCGGATGCAGGCGATGGAAGTCGGCCAGAAAGTCATCGAAATGCTCATTGAGGATCCGGCTGATGATCAACAGCCGCACCTTGCCGATCACCTCGTCGGCGGGTTGCTCCAGCACGCTGCTGACCTGGGACATCTGGCCGTAGATTTCTCCGGCCAGGGCAAAGATCTGTTCGCCCACTTCAGTCAGGGCAAAACGCGGCCCGCGCCGGGCGATCAACTGTCGTCCCAGCTGTTCTTCCAGGCGCTTGAGGGCTTGGCTCACTGCCGGTTGGGTCAGGTGCAGCCGCGCCGCTGCGCGACTGATGCTCAGTTCCTGGCCGATCACCCGGAAGGTGCGCAGCAGGTTCCAGTCGAGGCGGTCATTGAGCAGGCGTCGGGCATCGCGGTCGGACATGGCAGGGCTCTGGATCGGGATCTAGGCGAATAATAAGTAAGGATAATAATTGAGATAACCAATAGAAAATTGACTAATTATCCGGCGAAACGGATAAATCCCTCCAGACGGACGCCCACAGAAGCCCCTGCGCTTGACCCTTTCTCCTGCCACAAAAATAACCAAAGGAGCCAACCATGAAGCCTTCCGCTTCGCCGCAGCCACGTCGGGCCGCGGCCGCCGCCTTTATCGGCACCATGATCGAGTGGTACGACTTCTACATCTACGCCACCGCTGCGGCGCTGGTGTTCGGTGCCTTGTTCTTCCCCTCCGACGACAAACTGTTCAGCACCATGGCCGCCTTCGGAACCTTCGCCGTGGGCTTCTTCGCCCGGCCCCTGGGGGGCATCGTCTTCGGCCATATCGGCGACCGTATCGGCCGCAAGAAATCCTTGGTCATCACCTTGCTGATGATGGGCGTGGTCACGGTGTGCATCGGCCTGTTGCCGACTTATGCACAGATCGGCGCCCTGGCCCCGGTGCTGCTGATCCTGCTGCGCATCGTCCAGGGCATTGCCGTGGGAGGCGAGTGGGGCGGGGCGGTGCTGATGGCCGGCGAACATGCGCCCAAGGGCCGGCGCAACTTCTTCGCCTCCTTCGCGCAATTGGGCAGCCCGGCGGGTTTGATCCTCTCGCTACTGGCCTTCAGCGCCGTGACCCGCCTGCCCGAGGACGCGTTGATGAGCTGGGGCTGGCGCCTGCCGTTCCTCGCCAGCGCGTTGTTGCTGCTGGTAGGCCTGGCGATTCGCCTGGGGGTCAACGAGTCGCCGGAGTTTCTCGCCAGCCGCGAGCAGGCGGCCAAATCGCTGCGCAAGGAACAGGCACCTGTGATGCAAGTGCTGCGCACGGCCTGGCGTCCGCTGCTGCTGTGCATCGGCGCCAACACCCTGGGGATCGCCGGGGTGTATTTCACCAACACCTTCATGATTGCCTACACCACCCAGCAACTGGAGATTCCCCGTTCGCTGATTCTCGAATGCCTGTTCGTGGTGGCGATCATCCAGTTCTGCATCCAGCCCCTGGCGGCCTGGACCGCCGAGAAAATCGGCGCCACGCGCTTTCTATGCCTGGTGTCAGTACTGGCCATGGCCTCGCCCTATCCGATGTTCGTCCTGGTGAGTTCCGGCCAGGCGCCGCTGATGATCCTCGGCATCGCCCTGGCAGTGGTGTGCATGGCCTCCTTCTACGCGGTGATCGCCGGTTACGTCAGCGGCATGTTCGAGACGCGGGTGCGCTACACCGCGATCTCCCTGGCCTATCAAGTCTGCGGTGCCCTGGCCGGTGGTCTGACCCCGCTGATCGGCACCTGGCTGGCCCACAGGTTCATCGGCCAATGGTGGCCGATGGCGCTGTTCTACAGCCTGATCGCTGCCGTTTCGCTGATCTGCGTGCTGGCCCTGTCGCGCCGTCACGCCCACGCCCATCGCCTGGAAATGGCGTCCCACGCTTGATTGTCCGGAGACACGATCGATGTTGAAAATCAATGGCCAACGCCTCTGGGCGAGCCTGATGGCCATGGCCGAAATCGGCGCCACCGCTCGCGGCGGCAGCTGCCGCCTGGCCCTGAGCGATGAGGACCGGGCCGGGCGCGAACTCTTCGCCCACTGGTGCACCCAAGCCGGCATGACCCTGAGCGTCGACCCCATCGGCAACCTGTTTGCCCGGCGGCCCGGCAGTGACCCGCACGCAGCCCCAGTGATGATGGGCAGCCACCTCGACACCCAGCCCGAGGGCGGGCGTTTCGACGGTGTCTACGGCGTGCTGGCCGGCTTGGAAGTGCTGCGCACGCTCAATGATCTCGGAGTCCAGACGCGCAAGCCTCTGGAGCTGGCGGTGTGGACCAACGAGGAGGGCGCGCGCTTCACCCCGGCGATGTTCGGCTCGGCGGTGTTCACCGGGGTCATGGCCCTGGACGCCGCCCTGGCGGTGCGCGACGCCGATGGCATCAGCGTTGCCCAGGCCTTGCAGCGCACCGGTTACGCCGGCAATCGGCCTTTGGGCGGGGCCGTGGATGCCTATTTCGAAGCCCATATCGAGCAGGGCCCGATCCTTGAAGACAACGCCAAGAGCATCGGCGTGGTCAGTGGCGGTCAGGCGATCCGCTGGCTCGACGTTCAGGTTGAAGGCAGGGCCGCCCACGCCGGCACCACGCCGATGTCACTGCGCAAGGATGCTCTGTATGGCGCCGCGCAGATGATCCTCGCCGTGGAGCAGGTGGCAGCGGATTTTGCCCCGCAAGGCCTGACCACTGTCGGTGAGCTGAGCGTTGCCAAGTCATCGCGCAATACCATTCCCGGGTTGCTGACCTTCACCGTCGACCTGCGCCACCACCATGATCAGCAGATTGCCGCCATGGAGCAGCAGGTAGAGGAACGCCTGGAGCGCATTGCCCGGCAGCGCGGGCTCAAGGTCCGCATCGACCGCCGTTGGCTCAGCCCGGCCACGCCCTTTGATGCCGAGTGCGTGGCGGCGGTGCAGCAGGCGGTGGACGGGCTGGGCTATCCTCATCAGTCCATCGTCAGTGGCGCGGGCCACGACGCCATCTTGCTGGCGCGCTATTGCCCCACCGCCATGGTGTTCATTCCCTGTGTCGGTGGCTTGAGTCATAACGAAGCCGAAGACGTGTTGCCCGAGGACGTGTGCCAGGGCGCCGATGTATTGCTTAATGCCGTGCTGGCCCGTGCCGGCCGGGTGGCCTGAGGAGACCTTGATGCGCAGTTTTTTCCACCCTGAACAATTGCTTCACCATCCCCGCAGCTATTACTCCCGGGGCCAGCTGCGCACGCCTCAGGAAGTCCCCGAGCGCGCCCAGCGCCTGGTGCAGGCGGCGCATTCCCTGAGCTTTGCGGTGTGCCAACCCGAGGACGCCGGTCTGCAGCCGTTGCTGGCGGTGCACAGTGCGCCGTACCTGAAATTCCTGGAGGAGGCTTACCCGCACTGGAATGAAATTCCCGAGGACTGGGGTGACGAAGTCATGTCCAACATCTTCGTGCGTGAGCCCAATGCCCTGCGCGGGGTCCTCGCCCAGGCCGCTTGCTACCTGGCCGACGGCAGTTGTCCGGTGGGCGAACAGACTTGGCGCTCGGCCTACTGGTCGGCGCAGAGCGCCATCGCCGGGGCCCGTGCCCTCCTGGATGGCGAACCTGCTGCCTATGCCTTGTGCCGCCCGCCGGGCCACCACGCCCGGGCCGAAGCCGCGGGTGGTTTCTGCTACTTGAACAACGCGGCGATCGCCGCTCAGGTTCTGCGGGAAAAATTCGCCCGGGTCGCGGTGCTGGATACCGATATGCATCACGGCCAGGGCATTCAGGAAATCTTCTACGAGCGGGACGACGTGCTTTACGTGTCGGTGCATGGTGACCCCACCAACTTTTACCCCGGGGTCAGCGGTTTTGCCGAAGAGCGCGGCAGTGGCGCGGGGGAGGGCTATAACCTCAACCTGCCGATGGCCCATGGCGCCAGCGAAGCGGACTTTCTCGCCCGCCTGGAACAGGCCCTGGCCGCGGTGAGGGCATTCGGCGCCGAGGTGCTGGTGCTGTCTCTGGGGTTCGACATCTACGAGCTCGATCCGCAAAGCAAGGTCGCGGTGACCCGAGACGGCTTCGCCATCCTTGGCCAGCGCATCCGCAGCCTTGGCCTGCCGTGCCTGATTGTCCAGGAGGGGGGTTACCACCTTGACAGCCTGGAAGACAACGCCCGCGCCTTCTTTGCCGACAGCGCCGCCTGGTCCCTTTAGGACCGGCCGGACGGCGTTTCGCCCGAAGGCCTTTTCGCCGGCAAGCCAGCTCCTGCAGCAGGGGCTGGCAGGAGGCGTAGGGTACTTGCCATTTGCTTTACGTTAACGTCAAGATGCTCGGGCGCCCGTCCCACTGGCGCAGGTTTTGCTTGATCTCGAATGACAGGGTAAGCAATGCAGGGCTGCCCGATGATCCGGGCAAAGCCCCTTTACTGCCCTCTGAACCCGGTGTAGACATTGACCACGGCTTGCGTGCCTCGCGCAATCCAAGGGAGTGGAGCGGGTACAGCGGGCGGACCGATTCGGAGCGCTTGATGACTCTTATAAAAACAATAAAGGGTGAGCAGCAACACGAAGCCCGGCTGGCCCGGGAGCGGCTGCACCTGGAAGGCGAGATCCCCGACGGGGTCCTGCGTGCGGAAATCGATGCCTCATGGCGGCGCAGCCTCAGCCATGGCGTGCACTTTGGCAGTCAGCATCAACTGACCCTGGAATCTGGCGCCAGCCTTGAGGTGCTGCTGGCCAGCAATCGCCTGTTGCTGGACGCGGCAACCCCGGCCATCGACTACCTGACCCAGCATCAGGGCCAGGACGGCCTGATCATCCTCGCCAATGCCGACGCCACCATCCTGGCCATCGAGGGCCGGGCCGACCGGCTCAAGGACAGCGGGGTGCAGGACATCACCCTCGGCGCCTGCTGGAGCGAGGCAACCCGTGGCACCAACGCCCTGGGCACGGCCCTGGTGGAAGCCCGGCCGACCCTGATCGATTGCGGCGAACACTACCTGGATCGCCTCAGCCATTTCTCCTGCACATCGGTGCCCATCCAATGCCCCCAGGGCGAGATCCTCGGCGTTCTTGACCTGACCCGCGAAGGCCCCCTGGGCCGCGTCCAGGACAGCACCGCGCTGTTGTCCATGGCGGTCAGCCAGATCGAGGCGCGAGTGTTCCACGCGTCCTACCCGGAGCAGATCGTCCTGGCCTTCCACAGTCGTCGGCAATACCTCGAATCGCCCTGGCAAGGTCTGCTGGCCCTGAGCCTGGGCGGGCAGATTCTTGCGGTCAGCGGCCAGGCCTGCCAGTTGCTCAACACCCCGCGCGCGGCCCTGGTGGGACGGCGTTGTGAAGAGTTCCTCGGGCTCGACGGCCTGCAACTGCTGGCCCGCCTGCAGCAAGGCGCCGTGGGCAGCCTGCAGACCGCCAAGGGCGAGCTGTTCTACAAGGCCCTGCGGGCACCGCAGCCATCGCTGAACCTGCACCGCACGCCCCGCAGCACACCGAAAGCCACGCCCATGCCTCAGGACCTGGAAGCCCTGGCCGGGGGCAACAGCCGCTACGCCCGCACCCTGCGCATGGCCCGCCAGGGCCTGGCCAACGGCTTGCCAGTGCTGTTGCTGGGAGAGACCGGCACCGGCAAGGAGGTCCTGGCCCGGGCCCTGCATCGTGCGGGCAGTCGTGCCGAGAAACCCTTTGTCGCGGTCAACTGCGCGGCGATTCCCGAAGGCCTGATCGAGTCGGAGCTGTTCGGCTACCGCGAAGGCGCCTTCACCGGCTCGCGCCGCGGCGGCATGATCGGACGCCTGCAACAGGCCCACGGTGGCACCTTGTTCCTCGATGAGATCGGCGACATGCCCCTGGCCCTGCAAGCCCGCCTGCTGCGAGTGCTGCAAGACCGCAAGGTAGCGCCCCTGGGAGCCGGTGAGGAGCAGGACATCGACATTGCCCTGATCTGCGCCACCCACCGCGACCTCAAGCAGCAAGTGCAGGACCAGGCCTTTCGCGAAGACCTGTTCTACCGGGTCAACGGCATCAGCGTGCTGCTGCCGGCCCTGCGTGAACGCGAAGACCTGCAGCCGCTGGTGGACAGCCTGCTGGCCAGGCTCGGCGGCGCCGACGTGAGCCTCAGCGACGAACTGCGCCGGCTGCTGACGGACTACCACTGGCCGGGCAATATCCGCCAGTTGGAGATGGTCCTGCGCACCGCCCTGGCCCTGCGCGAAGAGGGCGAGTGCCACATCGGCCTGGAACATCTGCCCGACAGCATGCTCGACGATCTGCAGGCCAGCGAGCGGCCGCAGACCGGTAGCATCCGCGAGAACGAGCTGGAGCTGATCCGCAGTGCCCTGGACAACCATCAGGGCAATGTCTCGGCGGCTGCGGACGCCCTGGGCATCAGCCGCGCGACCCTGTACCGCAAGCTCAAGCAGTTGCGCGCCTGATGCGGCGCCTGATCACCCGGCTGGTGGACAGCCGCGATCCCCAGGCCCTGAGTGCCGCCTTGGGCTGGCTCTACGGTTTCGTGCGGCCTCACCGGCTGGCCATTGGCGGCCTGCTGGGGCTGTCGGTGTGCGCCTCGTTGCTGGTGCTGGTGCAACCCTGGCTGACCAAGCTGCTGATCGACGACGGCCTGCTGGCCCGGGACTTCTCCAAACTGGTGCTGATCGCCGGCTTGATGATCCTTGCCGGTCTGCTGGGCACGCTGTTGTCCGGGGTCAATCGCTACCTGCATACGCGCCTGTCCGGACGCATCCTGTTCGCCCTGCGCGACGACCTCTACCGCCATCTGCAACGACTGTCGCCGAGCTTCTACGGGCAGCGGCGAATCGGCGACCTGATGTCGCGCCTGGACGGCGATGTGGCGGAGATCCAGCGCTTTGCCGTCGACTCATTGTTTTCCGCAGTGTCCAGCGTGATCGGTCTTGTCGTCGCCCTGGCCATGCTCCTGACCCTGTCCTGGCAACTCTCGCTGCTGGCCCTGGTGTTGATTCCCCTGGACGTGCTCTGGCTGCGCTGGATGCGGCGCAAGGTGGAGCGCGATGTGCGCCAGTTGCGCGAGCGTTCCGCGGACATGTCTTCGTTCATGGTGGAAACCCTGCCGGTGATGAAGTTCATCCAGAGCGCCGGCCAGCAGCAACGAGAGGCTCAGCGCCTGGACCGCCTCGGCCAGGGCTACATGAGCCAGTTGCTCAAGCTGCAGGTCACCGAGTTCTTCACCCAGGCGGTGCCCGGCACCCTGACCTCATTGTCCCGGGCCTGCGCCTTCCTGATTGGCGGTTACTGGGTGGTGCAGGGCACCTGGCAACTGGGGGCGCTGATTGCCTTCTCCACCTACCTGGGCATGGCGGTGGGACCGGTGCAGAGCCTGCTGGGACTGTATGTGGCGATCCAGCGCATGACCGTGAGCCTGGGCCGGGTCATGGAGCTGCGCGGTGAGGAGCCGGACATCAGCGCCCCCGTAGCGCCCTTGCCGGTGCCGGACAACGGCGAGCTGCACTTCAAGGATGTGCACTTCAGTCATCCGGGGCGCGGCTCGACCCTCAAGGGCATCGAAGCGCGGATTCCCTATGGCCTCAAGGTCGCCCTGAGCGGCACTTCGGGGGCCGGTAAAAGCACCCTGATCGACCTCTTGCAGCGCCATCACGACCCCCAGTCCGGGCAGGTGCTGCTGGGGGGCATCGACCTGCGTCAACTGGACCTGGCGCAACTGCGCCGTCAGGTGGCGGTGGTCAGCCAGGACATCGTGCTGTTTCGCGGCAGCCTGGCGGACAACCTGGCCTACAGCGTGCCCGCTGCCAGCCGCGAGGCCGTGGCCGAAGTGGCGCGGCTGGCGCAACTGCAGGGGCTGATCGAGTCCCTGCCCGAGGGCCTGGACAGCCCTCTGGGCGAGCGTGGCCAGCAGCTGTCCGGCGGGCAGAAACAACGCATCGCCATCGCCCGTGCATTGCTCCAGGACCCGATGATCCTGGTGCTGGACGAAGCCACTTCGGCGGTGGACGAGGCCACCGAGCGCGAGGTGATCGACGCCATCGACCGCCTGTTCGCCGGGCGCACGCGCATCCTCATCAGCCACCGGCCTTCGACCCTGGCTGACGCCGACCTGCGTTTCGAGTTGCTCGACGGTGTATTGCACAGCGTGGTGGTGGCCCATGAAGCCTGAGCTGCGCATCGGCGTGATCGACAGCGGCCATGCCCCTCATCAACGGGTGGCGGCCGGTCGGCGTTTCTTTCTGCTGGGCGAAGGCATGGGCGAGGGCGAGTTGCAGCAGGACGCCCTCGGTCATGGCAGCGCGATCATCGAGGCCATCGGGCAGCGCGCGCCCGATGCCCAGCTGTATCTGGCCCAGGTGTTCGATCAGCGCGGAGTCACCAGTGCCGCGCAAGTCAGTGCCGCCCTGTATTGGCTGCTGGAACAGGATGTACGCCTGATCAACCTCAGCCTCGGGCTGCGCCAGGATCGCGATTCACTGCGCGCCGCCTGCGCCGAGGCCGTGGCACGCGGCGTGCTGCTCTGCGCGTCCAGCCCGGCCCAGGGCGAGCCGGTATTCCCGGCCCGCTATCCCGGCGTGTTGCGGGTTACCGGCGATGCGCGTTGCAGTGCGCAGCAATGGTCCTGGCTGAACACGGCCCAGGCCGATTTCGCCGCCTGCGTGCGCGCCGGCCGCCCGGGGCCGTCCGGCGCCAGCCTGGGCTGTGCCGCCTTGAGCGGGCATATCGGTGCCTACCTCAAGACCCAGCCCGGCGCGAGCAATCTGCAGGTGCGCCAGTGGCTGCAGGAGCAGGCCGCCTACCAGGGGCCCGAGCGCCGGAGCGTGCCATGCAAACGATCCTGATCCTGGGGGCGGGGCCGGCCGGCGCGGCGGTGGCCCTGGGGCTGCGGCGCCTCGGTTACTCGGTGACCCTGATCAGCGACTGGCGGCGTTTTGCGGCGCTGGAAGGGGTCTCGCTGCGGGTGCTGGAAGCCTTGCGCGGCGCCGGTCTGGAGTCGGCACTGGCCCAGGCCCTGCATCCTTCCCAGCGGCAAGTGGCGTGGAACGGCGCGCAGCATGCACAGAACATCGAATACCTGCTGGATCGCCCGACGTTCGACCGTGGCCTGCGCGATGCCCTGCATCAGGCCGGGGTGACGCTGATCCAGGGCCGTGTACTTAGGGTGCAGTCCACGGCGCTCGGGCACCGGGTGCAGGTGCAGGGGCACGAGGAGCTGCTCGGCGAGTTCCTGGTCGAAGCCCGCGGGCGTCAGGCGCCTGCGCTGGACAAGGCCCTGCAGCACGGCGTCGGAAACGGTCGGCGAGGCCCGGAAACCCTCAGCCTGCTCAACCGCTGGCAAGGGCCGTCTGGCACTGCCGCCAGTGCCGTGCACAGCCTGGAGGACGGCTGGGCCTGGATGGCCCGGCGCAGCGACGGCCAGTGCTACTGGCAACTGACCCTGGATGTGGCCAGCGCCGCACTGCCGGGCAAGGCGCAGTTGCTGGAGTACTGCCGTCAGCGCCGTCAGGCGTCTGCCCTGGTCGCGGATTTTTTTGCCGGCGCTGCCGAACATGATCTGCAGCTGCACGCCCGTAGCAGCACGGCCATTCTCTGCCCCCAGGTGTGCGGCGCTAACTGGTTGCGGGTCGGGGATGCGGCCATGGCGGTGGACCCGCTGTCTGGTAATGGCATCTTCCAGTCCCTGTCCTCGGCCCTGCAGGCACCGGCGGTGATCAACACCCTGTTGCAGCGGCCGGAGCGCAGAGCCCTGGCCGGGCGCTTTCATCAGCAACGGGTGGAGCAGCTGTTCCTGCGCTTTGCGCGTATTGGCCGGGATTTCTACGCCGACGAGCAGCGCTGGCCCGAGCAACCGTTCTGGCAGGCCCGTCGGCACTGGCCGGACCAGCAGCCGGCGCACGCGGCCGTGGACTTTGCCGCCCTGCGTATCGAGCACGCCCCGGTCCTGCGCGATGGCCTGGTGGATGAAGCTGAAGTGGTGATCACCCCGGACCAGCCCCTGGGTATCTGGCATGTGCAGGGTGTGGAGCTGGCGCCGTTGTTGCGCCGCTTGCAGCACCAGCCCCCGAACCAGGCCCTGGCGGACCTGAGCCCGGAGCAGGGGCGGGTGGTGCGGGGCTGGTTGCTGGCCCAGGGCTATCGACCCTGAACCCGCCGTGCACAAGCGAGCGGGCTCAGGTTCACTGCCCTGAGGGTAGGTTCAGTTAGCGCTGGTACACCCGCTGGCCGCCTTTCCAGGTCTGGTAGACCTGGATGTCCCTGATGCCGGTAGCCGGAATGTTTTCGTCGAGCGGGTCCTGTTCGAGAATCACCAGGTCGGCGAAGTTGTTGTCCTGCAACGACCCCATCCAGCGCTCGGCGTGGCATTGCCAGGCGGCATCGTAGGTGATGGCTTTCAGCGCCTCTTGGCGAGACAGGCATTCGCCAGCGTTGAGCACCGGGTAGTCTTCAGGGTTCTGCAGGACCGGATACGGCGATTGTGTGCTACGGATGCCCTCCATCTTGCGGGTCACGGCCTGCTCCATGGAGCGCAGGGGGCCCAGTGGGGTGACCGTGCAGTCGCTGTGCAGGGAAATGCGCAGATTGTGCTTGAGGGCCGATTTGCACAGGTCGAGCATGGTCTCGGCCCGCTGCTCGAAAATCGCCTGTTGGAAGGAGTAGCCCCAGTAACCGACATGCCCGATCAGGAAGCTCGGTGACAGCCCCAACTGGTTCATGCGCTCAAGACTGTCCGCGCTCAGCAGCGAGCAGTGTTCGATGCGATGGCGCTTTTCCAGGCCGTTACCGTCCTTGAAGGCCCCTGCGTAGGCTTGCAGGGTGAAGTCGATGGCTCGGTCGCCGTTGGCATGAATCATCAGGGGCCAGCCGGTCTCGACCGCTTTGCTGACCAGGGTCTGGTAGGCCACGGGGAGGGTTTGCGGCTCTGGCTGCTGCTCGTCGCAGACATTGAAATTGCCCCGGCGGGGGGTGGTTTCACAGCAATAGTCCACGCTCTGGTAGCCGGTCAGGCCCTGGTTGGAGCCGTCTGATACCAGCTTCACCGAGCCCTGGTAGATGCGTTTGGCTTCTTCGCGGGTGGCGGGTCGATAGGGTGGCAGGCTTTGCAGGCTTTTGGCGGAGCCGTCGCAGGCGGCGGCGTAACCGATCCGCAGATTCCTGGGATGAGTCAGGAAGTAGGCGTTTAGCACCAGTCTTGAGATGGGGTCCATCATGGCGTCGTACAGCAGGGTAATTCCGCGTTGCGTGGCGGTGTTGAAGTAGTCTTCGAGGTGCTTGAAGATCTTCAGCATCTGCAACTGCTGCTGGACCGGAATGGAGCGAATGGCGTGCAGGATTTCACGCTCCTGCAACCGGCCTTTGTTGGCTTTGACGCCGGTCTTGCGAAAGACCGCTTCGCTCGCCGCACTGTTCATGTAGGCGGTGTGCATCGACGCACTGATCAGCAGGATCGGGCGCTCGGCGTCGATGCTGTCCAGGTTACCGATCTCTTCATCGAAGCCACAGCCCAGGGTTATGAGTTGGTTCAGGCCACCTTCCACCTTCTTGAACGGCATCAAGGCCGGATCGACCATGCGCCCGAGAATCCATGACGAAGGGTCTTTGACCGGGGCACTGCGCAGGGTCTCGACCAACCAGTTCCAATCGTAGGTTTCTCGCAGGCGTTGTCGCTCTTGATCGAACGCGCCCACCGGTATCCAGTCTTCCATGGCGCAGCTCTGCACGATGTGCGCGTGGGGCTCGACCAGGCCCGGAAGCAGGGTCCTGCCTTCCAGCGACTGGACCCTGTAGGCGATGCCCAGGGCTCGCAGGCGGGATTCGACGTCGGCCAGGGTGCCTGAGGCGACCACATCGCCGGCGTGGATGCCCAGTGCCTCGACCCGCTCGTCCATGTTGCCGTTGCGTAGCGGATAGATGTGGCCATGGGTGAAGACGATGGATTCGCCGCCCGTCTCAAGGCCCGGGCCATGGGCGTTGGCAGGCTGGCCCGTCAGATGGCCGGCGGGGTTCAGGCTGTGCTTCAAGGCCTCCCAGATCGGGTTGTGGCATCCACACTGGATGTGGTCGTGATCATTTCCATTCGATCCCATGATGCGTTCCTCGGCGGTGCGATGGTATGAGGGGTACAGGAAGAGGGGCCGGGCTCCTTGTACCAGCTGTCGAGCGGGCCCGGGCTGAGCGTAGCAGCGCTTTGAGTGAAGGCCGGGGGGCGCCGAAAAAAATCGGGCGCCCCTGGCGAGGACGCTGAACGTCCGGAGGGGGGAGGCTGTGCCAGCCACGGATCAGAGCTTGATCAGCACCGATTTCAGTTCGGTGTAGTGCTCGATGGCCGCGTGGCCCATTTCCCGGCCGAGCCCGGACATCTTGTAGCCGCCGAACGGCAGTGCCGGGTCCAGGGCGCTGTGGCAATTGACCCACACCGAGCCGGACTTGATCTTCGGAATCATCCGGTGCACCGCTGCCAGATCGTTGGACCAGATGCTTGCGCCCAGGCCATAGGGGCTGTCGTTGGCCAGGCGCAGGGCGTCGGCCTCGTCGTCGAAGGGAATCGCCACCAGCACCGGGCCGAAGATTTCTTCCTGGACCAGCGAGTGCTTCTGGTCGACATCGACGATCACCGTCGGCTTGACGAAATACCCCGGGCCGAACTGCTCGCCGCCACAGGCAATGGTGGCGCCGCTGTCCCGGCCCATCTCGATGTAGCGATAGACCCGTTCCTGCTGGCGCGCGGAAATCAGCGGGCCCATCTCGACGCTGGGGTCCAGGCCGTTGCCCAGCTTCATGGCATTGGCGATGCCGGCAATGTCGGCCACCACGTTGTCGAAGTGCTTGCGCTGCACATACAGCCGCGAGCCGGCGCAGCACACTTGGCCCTGGTTGAAGAAGATCGCGCTGGCGGCCCCGGCGGCGGCACTGCCCAGGTCGGCGTCGGCCATGACGATGGTCGGCGATTTGCCTCCCAGCTCCAGGGTGACCCGGGTCATGGAGTCCATGGCGATCTTGCCGATTTCCTTACCCACGGCGGTGGAGCCGGTGAAGGTCAGTTTGTCCACCAGAGGGTTGTGGGTCAGGGCGCTGCCGGCGGTGATGCCGGTGCCGGTGACCACGTTGAACACGCCGTCGGGGTAGCCGGCTTCCTGCACCAGCTCGGCCAGTTTCAACGCACTGAGCGGGGTTTCATCCGCCGGCTTGAGCACCAGGGTGCAACCGGTGGCCAGGGCCGGGCCGAGTTTCCAGCAGGCCAGCAGCAGGGGGAAGTTCCAGGCGACGATGGCGCCGACCACGCCCACCGCTTCGCGGCGGATAAAGCTGTGGAACTGGTCGTCGGGCATCAGCGGCAGCGAGACCTCGACGCTTGAACCCTCGATCTTGGTCGCCCAGCCGGCCATGTAGCGCAAGAAGTCGATGGACAATTGCACGTCCATGGCCTGGGCCACAGCGGCGCTCTTGCCATTGTTCAGGCATTCCAGCTGGGCCAGCAGTTCGGCGTCGCGCTGCATCAGGTCGGCGAGTTTCCACAGCAGGTTCTGCCGCTCCCGGGGACGGGTGCGGGTCCAGGGCGAGTCGTCGAAAGCCTGGCGCGCTGCCAGCACTGCGCGGTCGACATCGTCCACCGTGGCCCGGGGCACCAGGCACAGCTGTTCGCCGGTGGCGGGGTTGCGCAGGGGCATGGTCTGGCCATCGGCGGCCTCGACCCAGTGGGCGCCGATCAACATGCGCGGGGCGCGCTGGATAAACGCCGTGGTAGCGGCGAGCAGTGGGGCAATAGCCATGGCGAAGCCTCTTGTTGTAGGTGAGGCAGGGTCTTTCGCAATGGCTATGCCAGTTCCGTCATGGCGGCGTGGCCTCGGGATTGCGGGGGCTTGGGCGCGCTGCCGAGGCTGGCGCGGCGGTGGCTTTCGCAAACTGCGACAGCCTGGTGAGATTCAAGAGACGCGCCGGTTCGTCGGTCTGGGCCCATGACCGCACGCCTGGAGCGAAGCGGCTCAGAGTGAAAGTTGACCATTTCACGATAATTGAAAGGAGGTTCTCGTTAGACGGTCGCCAGTGAGGGTTTCTACAGTAGCCGCTTTGAATCCGTGAGTACTTCCCATGCCCATTTACCCAAGGCCTGCATGGGCCCTGTGCGCCCTGTTGGCCGGCTGCACCCTGGGGCCGGAACGGCCGCCCGGCAGCACTGTGCCCCTGCCTGTGAGCCAGTTGGATGCAGCGGCCGAGCAGGGGCTCGATCAATGGTGGCAGCTCTACCGTGACCCGGGGCTCAATGCCGCCGTGCAGGAGGCCCTGAGCCAGAACCGCGACCTGCGGATGGCTGCGGCCAACCTGCTGCAGGCCCGGGCGCTGCTGCGCGAGACCGATACCCTGCGCCAGCCCGCCACCCAGGTGACGGCCCGGGCCGGCTACGGCAGTACTGCGGATGATCAGCTGGAAGCCGCCTTGCAGGACAGCGAGCGGATTCGCACCGGCAGCCGCTATGGGCTTGGCCTGGATGTGCAGTGGGAGGCTGACCTGTTCGGCCGCCTGCACGGTCTGGCGAATGCTGCCCGGGCCGATGCCGAGGCGGCGCGGGCCGCCGAGGACGGCCTGCGGGTGGTGGTGGCCGCGGAAACCACCCGCGCCTGGTTGCAGGCTTGCAGCTACGGTCAGCGCCTGCAGGTGGCCGGCGAGTCCCTGGCACTGGTGGAGCAGGGCCGGGCCCTGAGCGCCCAGCTGTATCAGGCCGGCGCCGCGGTGACTCTGGATGTGGTGCGCGCCGAGGGCCTGGTGGGCCAGGTGCAGGCCAGCTTGCCGCCGTTGCAGGCCGGGCGGCAGCGGGCCCTGGCTGAGCTTGCGGTACTGCTGGGGCGTCCCCCGGGCGATGCACCGGCGGCGGCCGAGGCTTGTCACCAGGCCCCGCGCCTGGGTTCGCCCATGCCTCAAAGCGATGCCCTGGCCATGCTGCGCCGGCGTCCCGATGTGAGCCAGGCCGAGCGCCGGCTGGCAGCGGCCACGGCGCGCATCGGCGTGGCCCGGGCCGACCTCTATCCGCGGGTCAGCCTGGGGGCTGGGGTCTACACGTCGGCGCACCAGCCCTCGGGTTTCGATGAGCGCGACGCTTCGGTCTGGCAATTGGGGCCGCTGTTGTCCTGGAGCTTGCCCAACCTCAATGCCGCCCGCGCGCGCATCGCCCAGGCCGACGCCCGGGAAAGCGCGGCGCTGGCGGATTTTGACCGCAGCATCCTGGCGGCCTTGAAAGAGCAGCAGCAAGCCTTGAGCGACTACCAGGCCGCGTTGCAGCGCCAGGAGGCCCTGCACCTGGCGGCCGAGCGCGACCACCAGGCCTTGCACCTGGCCGGGCTGGCCCGCGCGGCCGGTGCTTCCAGCGCCCTGGATTACCTCGACGCCCAGCGCAGCGCCGTGCGCACCCGGGCCGCGGCGGCGCAGGCTGACGCGGCGGTGATCGATACCCAGGTGCTGGTGTTCAAGGCCCTGGGCGGTGGCTGGCGCAGCGCGCCGCCGATTGTCCTGCCGCCGCCGAACCGGGCGGCGGCCAACCCTTTCCTGCGAACTTCCGACGAGCCTGTGCCATGACCCAGAACCCTGTTTCCGTTTCCCCGGCGCAAGCCGTCACCCGCCGTCGCTTGCTCGGTTATGCCGGGTTGGCGCTGGTGTTGTTGCTGATCCTGGCCTGGTGCCTGAACTGGTGGTTCAGCGGGCGTTTCCTGGTGGAGACCGACGACGCTTACCTGCGGGCGGACATCGTCACCATTGCGCCCCGGGTGGCCGGTTATCTGGCGACGGTCGAGGTCCAGGACAACCAGTCGCTCAAGGCCGGCGACCTGCTGGCGCGGATCGATGACAGCGACTATCGGGCCCGGGTCGAACAGGCCGAGGCGGCGCTGCGCGAGGCCCTGGCCGAACAGCGTGCCGGGCAGGCGCGGCTGGCCAATCTGGCAGCCCGCCAGCAACAGCAACAGAGCCTGATCGCCGAGGCCCAGGCCCGGGTCGGCGCTGCCGAGGCCGAGGCGCAACGGGCCGGCCAGGAAGGGCGGCGCCAGCAGCACCTGGCCAGCCAGCAGGTCAGCAGCGTGCAGCAACTGGAAAGCGCCGCGGCCTTGGCGCGTCAGGCCGATGCCGCGCTGGGGGCGGCCCGGGCTACGCTGGCGGCGCGGCGCCAGCAGGTGCAGGTGCTCGATACCGAGCAGCAAAGCGCCCGGGCGCAACTGGACAAGCTCGAAGCGGGCGTGGCCCGGGTCAGTGCCCAGCGGCAGCTGGCCCGTATCGATCTGGCGCGCACCTTGATCCGCAGCCCGGTGGCCGGTATCGCCGGCCAGCGCCGCCTGCGCCTGGGGCAGTACGTCGAAGTCGGCGCGCCACTCTTGGCGGTGGTGCCCGAGGACGCCTATGTGGTGGCCAACTACAAGGAAACCCAGGTCGACGGCATGCGCCCCGGGCAGCCGGCGCGGGTCGAGGTCGATGTCTTGGGCGGCCACGTGCTGTTGGGCCGGGTGGAGAGTTTTGCCCCGGCCTCCGGTGCCGAATTCGCCCTGCTGCCGGCGGACAACGCCACCGGCAACTTCACCAAGATCGTGCAGCGCATGCCGGTGCGCATCCGCCTCGATCCGGGGCAGGCGCGACAGGCAGAACTGCGCCCCGGAATGTCGGTGGTGGTGAGCGTGGATACCCGTCATGACTAGTGCCCAGGCGGTACAGGACACCGCGGGCGAGGTGGGCGCGCAGGCGATTTCCCTGCGCACCTGGGTGGCGGTGCTGGGCAGCGTGGTGGGCTGCTTCATGGCCGGGATGAACGTGCACGTGACCAACGCTTCATTGCCGGACGTACGCGGTTCCCTGGGCGCCACCTTCGAGGAGGGTTCGTGGATCACCACCGCCTACCTGGTGGCGGAGATCATCATCATTCCCATGACCGGCTGGCTGGTGTCGGTGTTTTCCATGCGCCGGGTGCTGATGGTGGGCACCGCCGGTTTCGTGCTGTTCTCGATTGCCTGCTCCCTGGCACCGAATATCCACAGCCTGATCTTCGCCCGGGTGCTGCAAGGGGCCTTTGGCGGGGTGCTGATTCCCTTGTCGTTCCAGCTGATCGTCACCGAGCTGCCGGCGGCCCGGCACCCCATGGGCATGGCCCTGTTCGCGGTGGCCAACAACGTGGCCCAGGCGGCGGGGCCGTCCCTGGGCGGCTGGCTCACCGATGCCTATTCGTGGCGCTGGATCTTCTACCTGCAAGTGCCGCCGGGGCTGTTGCTGCTGGCGGCCATCGGCTGGTCGGTGCGGCCCCAGCCCATGGTCCTGGCAAGGTTGCGCCAGGGCGACTGGGGCGGGATCGCCAGCATGGCCGTGGGCCTCTCGGCGTTGCAGATCATGCTGGAGGAGGGCGGCCGTCATGACTGGTTCGCCTCGGGCTTCATCCTCAATTGCGCGGTCCTGGCCACGCTCGGCCTACTGGCCTTCGTGGCCATCGAATTGCGCCGCGAGCAGCCGCTGATCAACCTGCGCCTCTTGGGCCGCTACAACTTCGGCATTGCCAGCCTGATGCAATTCACCTTCGGTGCGGTGGTGTTCGGCGTGGTGTTCCTGGTGCCCAACTACTTTGCCCAGATCCATGGCTACAACGCCCGGCAGATCGGTTTGATGATGATTCCCTATGGCCTGATCCAGTTCGTCATGTCGTTCGCCACCCCGCGCCTGATGCGCTGGACCAGCGCTCGCACCATCATCATTGCCGGCTTCGCCATCACCGGCATCGGCTGCCTGATGAACATCCACCTCAACCCCGATGCCTCGGTCAACGTCATCGTGCCGTCGCTGGTGGTGCGCGGTATCGGCCAATCGCTGGTGGTGGTGGCGCTGGGGGTGATGGCGATCCAGGGGCTGGAAAAGGATCAGGTGGGCTCGGCCTCCGGGCTGTTCTCCATGGTGCGCAACGTGGGTGGGGCGATTGGTATCGCGCTGTCCAGCCAGATCGTGGTGGAGCGCGAGAAGCTTCATGCCCAGCGCATCGGTGAGTCCATCAACCTGTTTGCCCAGGCCACCCAGGAGCGTTTGCTGGAGCTGGTGCGGCTGCTGGCCCAGGCGCCGGTGGAGTCCGCCAGGGCCCTGCACTCGGCGGCGCTGGCGCCGTTGCGTCAGCAAGCCCTGGGCCTGATGGACAAGGTGCTGCACCGCGACGCCTTGCTGCTGGCCTACAGCGATGCCTTCCTGCTGGCGGGGCTGGCCATGCTGTTGTGCGTGGTGGCCGGCCTGTTGCTGCGCCGGGCCTGAGCCCTCAGCGGTAGAACTCCGACGGTGGTGTGCCGAACTGGCGCTTGAAGGCGGCAGCGAAGGCGCTCTGGCTGTCGTAGCCGTGTTGCAGCGCCACTTGCACCACCGGCATGCCCTCGGCCAGGCATTCCAGGGACATCAGCAGGCGCGCCTGCTGGCGCCAGCGGCCAAAGGTGATGCCGGTGTGGCGCTGGAACTGGCGATGGAAGGTCTTGGCGCTCATGGCCAGGCAGTCGCTCCATTGCTCGGCGGTGCGATTGTCCGCCGGGTCGTCCGCCAGCGCCTGGCACACCCGCAGCATGCGCGGCTCATGGGGCCAGGGCAGGCTGAACGGCAGCACCGGCAGCGAGCGCATCTCATCGAGGATCAGGCGCATCAGGCGGCCGTCGCGGCTGTCCGGCGCATACTGGGTGCCGACCTGGGCGGCGGCCAGGATCAGCTCGCGCAACAAAGGCGAGACCTCGATCACGCAGTCATGCTCGGGCAGGCCGTCTATGGCATCAGCGTTGATGAACAGGCTGCGCATGCGCACTGCGCCGCGCATCCGCACCCGGTGTTCGACGCCTGCCTGCAGCCACACCCCGCGACTGGGCGGTACCACCCAGCGTCCGGATTCGGTGTCGATCACCAGCACGCCTTCGATGGCATAGGCCAGTTGTGAGCGAGGGTGACTGTGGGCCGGTATTGCATGGCCGTTGGGGTAATCCACGGCGATGCTGGTGACCGGCAGCGCCAGGCTATCGATGGACGAGACAACCAGCAGATCGGACATGCAGCGCAGCGCCTCCGGAGCGGAAGGGATCATGGGGCGACCATCATAAATTCAAATGTCCATTTCGCGATAATAAAAGGCTGTTTAGCGCAGTACATTCAGATGGCAGCCCCCTAGACTGCCAGTCATTCCTTTCGTCCAGACGGTTGCCACCGCCCATGAATCCCCGGTTCCTGACCCTGCTACTAGCCCTACCCCTGCCTTACGGCCGGGGTCTGCCGGTGCTGCCAGGAAGCTGGCACCCAGGCTGATCTCCCCCAGACTCCGGCCTCGAAGCGCTTTCCATGCTGAAAGCGGGGGAGATCCATCGCGTTCTCCATTGTGCTTTCGAGGTCAGTATGCTCGCCCATCCCCATACCAAATATCGTGCCTTTGCCCCCGTGGACCTGGACTCACGCCAGTGGCCGTCACGTACCATCACCCAGGCGCCGATCTGGCTCTCCACCGACCTGCGCGATGGCAACCAGGCGCTGTTCGAGCCGATGAACCGCGAGCGCAAGCTGCGCCTGTTCGAGGAGCTGGTGCGCCTGGGCTTCAAGGAAATCGAAGTGGGATTCCCCGCCGCTTCGCGTACCGATTTCGAGGTGGTTCGTGAGCTTGTGGAACAGCAACGGATTCCCGCCGACGTCACGCCCATGGTGATGACCCAACTGCGCGAGGACCTGATCCGCGAAACCGTACGCAGTGTGCAGGGCGCAGCGCCGGGTCATCGTCCACCTGTACAACGCCATCGCCCCGGTCTGGCGGCGCGTGGTGTTCGGGCTTTCGGTGGACGAGGTCGAGGCCCTGGTGGAGCGCCATGTAAGGCTGTTGCGCGACTTGACCGACCAGCACCCGGAAACCCAATGGGTGTTGCAGTACTCCCCCGAAACCTTCTGCATGGCGGAGCTTGAGGTGTCGCTGCGCATGTGCAACACCGCGATCCGCACCTGGGACGCCGGCCCCGGGCGCCCGATCATCATCAACCTGCCGACCACCGTCGAGGTGGCCACCGCCAATGTCTTTGCCGACCAGATCGAATGGATGCACAAGCGCCTGGAGCGCCGTGATCAGGTGACGTTGTCGGTGCACCCGCACAACGATCGGGGCACCGGCGTGGCCTGTGCCGAGCAGGCGTTGCTGGCCGGGGCCCAGCGGGTCGAGGGTTGCCTGTTCGGCAATGGCGAGCGCAGTGGCAACCTGGATCTGGTGACCCTGGCCCTGAATCTCTATACCCAGGGCATCAGCCCCGGGCTGGATTTTTCCGATATCGCTGCGGTGGCCCGGGTCGCCGAGGCGTGCACGGCGCTGCCGATCCACCCGCGCCATCCCTATGTCGGCGATCTGGTGTTCACCGCCTTTTCCGGCTCGCACCAGGACGCCATCGCCAAGGGCTTTGCCGCCCAGGCGGCCGACGGTTTCTGGGAGGTGCCCTATCTGCCCATCGATCCGCAGGATCTGGGGCGGACCTACGACAGCATCGTGCGCGTCAACAGCCAGTCCGGCAAAGGTGGAATCGCCTTCCTGCTGCAGCGCGACCACGGCATCGTCATGCCTCGGCGCATGCAGATCGAATTCAGCGCCATCGTGCAGAAGCTGGCCGATGCCAGTGATGCCGAATTGAGCAGTGACGCTTTATGGGAGGTGTTCCAGCGCACCTATCTGGCTTGCACGCAGGCAACGGCCGGCCTGCAGTATCTCGGTCACCGATTGTTCGATGCCCCCGAGGGGCAGGGCATCGAGTTGCGGATCGCCACCCCCGGGAACCCGGCGCTGTGCTTGCGTGGAGTGGGCAACGGACCTGTCGCCGCGACCTCGGCCGCCCTGGGCTTGCCCCTGCGCATCGACAGTTTTGAAGAGCGCAACCTGGGAGCAGGGGCCGATGCACAGGCGCTGGCCATTGTTGAAGCGGCGTGGCCAGGGGTTGCCGGTTCCCGCTTTGGCGCCGGGTGCCATGCCAATACCGTCACCGCTTCGGTGCAGGCGGTGATCAATGCCGCGGCGCGGTTTTATCCGGAACCAGTGCTGAGGTTCACCCCAGCCTCGAAATCCGTCCTGGAGCCCGCGACTCGCTGAGCGACTCAGGTCCGTGGCCGGCCCTTTGTTGTGCCGGCCGCCGGATGCCCGGACAAAAAAAAGCCCGCTATAGGCGGGCCAAATGGGATTCGTTCAGGAATGGCAATCAATCTAAGGGAGGCGAGGTGAAAGTCCTGTGAAAAAAAGGTCGTGCTGAGGAAAAAGCCTAAAGTCATTTGTCCAGATCGCACGGCGTTTTAGGATCTGTCCGATAGGACCGTCCCCAGCACCTGCGTATATTCCTCCCTGCTCGCCCAGCCAAAGGGGGTACTTCGGCTTAGGTGCCACTGCCGAAGTGATGGGCGAGCACTTTTTCCTTCCTGCCTTTTCCTGCTTCTCGTTTCCCACCTGTTGTTTCCCACCTGTTTGCTTCCCAGCTATCGCTCCTCACCTGTTGTTTCCGCTCTGATTGGCCTGCGCCAACCGTCCCGCTGCACGCTCCAGCGACATTCCTTTCAAGACCTGATCCATGCTCGTGCCTTTATGGGGGCCCGGCTTGGTGGCGGCCCGTCCTTCAGGCCAGGTTGAGGCGGCGATGAATCTCGGCCCACAGTTGCGGGTCGTCGAAGTCCTGGATCACCCGATGGGCGCCGGCATTCAGCAGGGTCTGTGGTTGCTGGCTGGTGGCTAGGCCGAAGGTGCAGATGCCGGCCTTGACCGCGGCGGTCAGCCCGGGGACCGAGTCCTCGAAGGCCAGGGAATGCTCGGCCCTGGCTTGCAGGCATTCCAGGCCGCTGAGGTAGGGCAGGGGATCGGGCTTGGCCCGGGGCAGTTCCTCGGCCACCAGGACCGTCTGGAAACGCTCCTCAAGGCCCAGCACCTTGAGCATGTGCTCGGCGTTGGCCCGCGGGGCGTTGGTCACCACACACACGCCAATGCCGTGCTCGGCGGCAAAGTCCAGCAGGCGCAGCAGGCCGGGCATGGGCTTGAGTTGGGGGGACAATTGACGAAAACGCACTTCCTTGCGTTCGGCGAAGGCTTCATGTTCCGCCACGCTGCGCTCGGGGAACAGGTAGCGGCACATGTTGGCGTTGGCCTGGCCACTGACGTGGGCGGCGAACTCTTGCTCGGTGAACACCCGGCCGTCCTCCTCCTGCAACAACTGTTGCAGGGCCAGCAGGTGCAGGGCGTCGGTGTCGGTCAGGGTGCCATCGAGGTCGAAAAGCAGAGCGTTGAGCATGGGACAGTTCCTGTCGGGCCCCATCCGGGCCGGTTGGCTGAATCGATCAAGCCCGCATCCTAGCAGGCTTGATTGCCACCGTGACCAGCTCGCCCAGGGCCTCAGCCCTGAGCGTTGTCGCCTTCGCCCTGGTCTTCTTCTTCGTCCGGTTGTGGGCAGTGCTCCTGCGGGTTGACCGGCCACAGCACCTTGTCCTGGCCGTCACGCACCTGCTCGGCGCCGCATTCCACCTGGCTGACCTGGAAGCTCGGGGTGCCGTCCAGGCGATACAGGGCCTTGAGGCTGCGGGTCTGGTCGTCGCCCAGGCCTTCCACGGCATAGCCGAAGATTGCGCCGCGGGCTTGGTCCACCACCAGCTCCTGCCACTTGCTGGCGATCAGGCGCTTGCCTTTGAGGTCATACAGGGCCGAGGTGGCCAGGGGCGAGGTGTCGTCGGTGGCCAGCAGGTAGTGGCCGCTGGCATCCAGATGGATATCGACGTACTGGCCCGGCTCCACCAGCACCTTGCCGCTGGCGTCCATCAGGCCCACGGTGCGCACTTGGGTGGCCTGGCCGAACAGGGTGGCCTGCTTGGTCGGGCTGTTGGCGGTGCTGAAGACGAACAGGTCGGCGTTGATCGCACCGATCTGGGCGTAGGTGGGCTTGAACAGCTCGACGCCCTTGTCCACATCGAAGATGCCGAAGGTGGCGCTGAACACGTTCTGCAGCACCGCGACCTGGTTCAGCCCCGATACCTGCTTGAACATCCCCAGGGGGCTGAAGCCGGCCGGGTCTGCCGAGTCATAGACCGGCTGCACCTTCCACTGGCCCTGACGGTCAATGAACCCGGCCTTGCCGGAGCTGCCGTCGGCATTCTTGGCGGTGACCAGCGCGCCCTGCTTACCGAACACCTGGCAGGTGCCGAACTGGGCCTGGATCACGGTCTTGCCCTGGAAGTCCATGTAGCCGCAGGGGCTGTCGTATTGTTCGCGGAAGGCCACCAGGCCGTCTCCCGGCTCGCCCATCCAGTTGTAGGTGGCAGCGCTGATCAATTGGGCCTTGGCATCGGCCAGGGCTTTGCCCTGTTCGGTGCTGACCACCAGATGCTGGTTGGCAAAGTCGTCGATGCTGTCGAAGTCGATCTTTTTCTGCTCGCCGGTCTTGAGGTTCAGCGCCCACTTGTCACTGCCACGCTCGGCGATCATCCACCAGCCGCGCTTGGCGAAATCGTCGCGGACCATGCTGCTGTCGAACACCGCTTCGGTGAGCACCTGCCCGGTGGCGCTGAGAATGCCGCGCTTGCCACCGATCTCGTAGACGATGAAATCGTCGTTGCCGCCCACGTACAGATCGTCGAAGCGCGGTGGCTGAATCTGCTGGCCGGCCTGGTCGATGATCCCCAGCTTGCCGTCCTGGCCGAAGCCGAAGAGGCCGGGGGTCAGCAGACGCAGGTCATCGGTAAAGTCGGCCTTGATGATTTGCTTGCCATCGGCGCTGGCCAGGTTCCAGGTGCCGTCCTTGGCGAACAGGAAGCTCTTTTCCAGGGGCATGGCGACCACGGCGTCGTAGTCATTGTCGGCGCTGACCAGTACCGCACCGTTCTGGTCCAGTACGGCGCATTCGCCATTGGCGCAGATCGGCATGACCATGGCCGCCGGAGCCGGGGCCGGCGCGAGGGTGGTGGTTTTGGGACTGGAGTCTTCCTTGCATCCAACCAGGGTCAGAGCAGACAACGAGAGGATCAGCGAGCCGAGACGGGCACAGGCGCTTCTATCCATGAACTTCAGGTTCCTTGTAAATGAGGGGTAGTGCAGAGCGCCCCGAAACACGGGGCGGGCAAAGCGCGGGAGATTCTGCGGTGGCGCCGGATAAATGCAAGATCCAATTGCAAAGAAAACCACAGGTACAGCGCTAAACCCTGTCTCAGACTGAGACGTTTGTCGCGAAATTGTACGTCGAGTAACACCCATCAGCCTGATGGCGCCCCGGGCATCTGTCTAAGTCATTGATCGGGCGCTGGTTTGTAAGCTGGCACGCTCCGTGTATTGCATAGCTTCAGACGTTTCTCTTGCCTCCATGGCCGGTATCGCCGGACATGGCAGAAACCAAAAAAACGACTCGCTAAAAATAAGAAAGCACCGTGGGAGGTTCGACCCTGATGAAGAGAAAACTCCGCCTTAGGCTGAGCGCCAGCCTGCTGGCCATTGCCACCTGTAGCGCCTTGCATGCCCCTTCGAGTTTCGCCGCCCGGGATGCGCAGAGCATCCTCAAGGAAACCTGCCAGGGCTGCCACACCCCCGAGGCCGGGGGCGCCCTGAGCCGCATCAGCCATCAGCGCAAGACCCCGGAAGGCTGGCTGATGAGCATTGCCCGCATGCAGGTCATGCACGGGCTGCAAATCAGCGATGACGAGCGCCGTACCCTGGTCAAGTACCTCGCTGATACCCAGGGCCTGGCCCCCAGCGAGACCGACGGCGTGCGCTACGCCCTGGAGCGGCGCCTGAACACCGTCGAGCACTTCGACGAGCAGACCACCCAGATGTGCGCCCGTTGTCACTCTGGCGCGCGCATTGCCCTGCAACGGCGTCCGGCCCAGGAATGGGAGCGCCTGGTGAACTTCCACCTCGGCCAGTGGCCGTCCCTGGAGTACCAGGCCCTGTCCCGGGACCGCGAGTGGTTGCCCACCGCCCTCAAGGACATGGTGCCCTTGCTGGCCCAGCGTTACCCCCTCGACAACCCGGCCTGGAAGGCCTGGCAACAGGCCCGCCCGCAAGCGGCGGCACTGGCCGGCGACTGGAGCTTCAGTGGCCATCTACCGGGCAAGGGCGCACTGGCCGGGGTGATGAGCGTCAGCGCCGAGGCAGGCGATCAGTTCAAGGTCAGCGTCAAGGGTCAGTACGCCGATGGCAGCCCGTTCAATGGCCAGGGCAGCGCGATCCTCTACAGCGGTTATGAATGGCGCGGCAACGTCACGGTCGACGGCGTGGTCATGCGCCAGGTGCTGGCGGCCCAGGGCAATGCCCTGCAAGGGCGGATGTTCGAGGCCGAGCACGACGAGCGCGGCCTGGACTTCATTGCCGCCAGGCAGGGCAGCAGCCGGCTGCTGGCGGTGCAGCCGGGTTACCTGAAGGCCGGCGCAGAGGCTGAAGTGACCCTGGTGGGCGCGGGCCTCTCCGGCACCCCGAGTTTCGGCAAGGGCGTCGAGGTGCTGCAGGTGCTGGAGCAGAGCCCGGAGCGCATCCGCCTCAGGCTCAAGGCCGCGGCCAGCGCCCAGCCAGGGCTGCGCGAAGTCAGTGTCGGCAGCCTCAAGGGCGCCACGCTGGCGGTGTACCAGCGCATCGCCGAGGTCAAGGTGGTGCCGGCGTTCGCCGTGGCGCGAGTGGGTGACGGCGGCGGTTCGACGCCCAAGGTCCAGGGGCGTTTCGATGCCGAGGCCTGGGGCCAGGGCGCCGACGGCAAGGCCTATCGCATCGGCGTGATGCCGGCGCAATGGAAGGTCGAGGCCTTCGACGAGCAGGCGGCCAAGGACGAAGACGTCAAGTACGCCGGCAGCATGCAGGCCGACAGCGGGGTGTTCACCCCCGGCGATGCGGGGCCCAACCCGCAGCGCAAGATGTCCACCAACAACGCCGGCAACCTCAAGGTGATCGCCGCCGTGGATGACGCCGGCAAGGCCCTGACCGGCGAGGGCCAACTGATCGTCACCGTGCAACGCTGGAACAATCCACCCATTCCCTGAAGGCCGTCGAACGCTACCGACAGACACTTTCAGGCAATGACCGCAGGCCCCGAAAGCGGGGCTTGCACAGGAGGTTGTAATGGGCGCAATTCTGAATCTGGTGGAGCGCAACCTGCATGAAGTGCAGGTGGACGCCGACCGCATGCTGTTCCATATCCCCAGCAGTTCGCTGTTCGCCAGCGATGCCTTGACCTGCAGCATCATCGATGCCCTGCGCGGGCCCGGCTGTACCCCGGAAGACTTGATCCAACAGCTGGCTGGCGCTTACGACGGCTTGGATGTCAGCGACACCCTGCGCGAGCTGATCGCCCTGGAGCTGGTCAGCGACGGCTCGCCCCTGACCCCGGAAATCGGCGTCAAGCGGGTCGAGCGCACGGCAATCAATACCGTGGTGCTCAACGTCAACACTGGCTGCAACCTGAGCTGCACCTACTGCTACAAGGAAGACTTGGACAAGCCCTCGGCAGGCAAGAAGATGGGCCTGGACACGGCCATCGCCTCGGTGGAGATGCTGCTCCAGGAATCCCCGGACGAAGAGCGCTACACCGTGGTGTTCTTCGGCGGCGAGCCCCTGAGCAACCGGCCGCTGATCGAGGCCATGGTGGACTACTGCGAACAGCGTTTTAGCGCGGCCGGCAAGTTCGTCGAGTTCGTCATGACCACCAACGCCACCCTGCTGACCGAGGAGGTAGTGGATTACCTCAACGCTCATCGTTTCGGGCTGTCGGTGAGCATCGACGGGCCCAAGACCGTGCACGATCGCAACCGCATCACCGTGGGCGGGCAGGGCACCTATGACGTGGTGCGGCGCAAGGCGCAGATGCTCCTGGCGCGTTACAACAGCCGCCCGGTGGGGGCGCGGGTGACCCTGACCACCGGGGTCACCGACCTTGAGACCATCTGGGACCACCTGTTCAACGAGCTGGGGTTTGCCGAGGTGGGATTCGCCCCGGTGACCTCGGGCGACATCAGCAGCTTCAACCTCAGCAGCGAGGAGTTGATCGAGGTCTTCGCCAGCATGAAGCGCCTGGGGCGGCGTTATCTGGAGGCGGCGCTGGAGCACCGCAATATCGGTTTCTCCAACCTGCACCAGTTGATCACCGACATCCACGAAGGTCACAAGAAGGCGCTGCCCTGCGGCGCCGGGCTGAAGATGCTGGCGGTGGACCACAAGGGCGAACTGAACCTGTGCCACCGCTTCACCGGCTCATCCTTGCCGACCTTCGGCAACGTGCATGACGGCGGGGTCAAGCAGGTGCAACTCAACGACTTTCTGTCCCAGCGCCTGGACCGGACCCACACCGGTTGCGACAGCTGCCGCATCCGCAACCTGTGTTCCGGTGGCTGCTACCACGAGAGCTACGCCCGCTACGGCGACCCGGCGCACCCGACCTATCACTATTGCGAACTGATGCGTGACTGGGTGGATTTCGGCATCGAAGTCTACAGCCGGATCATGGCGCACAACCCTGCGTTCATCAGCAGTTACATCACTCCGCGCAAGGCCCACTGACATGAAACATCTCAAGCCGATCAATAACAAAGCTCAGAAACTGACCGAGGCTGCGGCCCAGGACCGGATCGAAGACGTGCTGGCGATGAACTCCGTGGCCGGTTGCGCTTCCACCACCGACCCGGGCTGGGAAATCGACGCCTTTGGCGGGGTCTCGTCCCTGTGCCAGCCCATGGAGGCCGACCTCTATGGCTGCTCCGACCCGTGCTGGTGGCCGGCCCAGGTGCCGGACATGATGAGCACCTACCCCGACTGGAACAAGGACGCCCAGGCCTCCAACGACAACTGGCGCAACCTCGGCACTGTCTTCCCGAAAGACAAGTGATGAACAAGAAGAAGGATTCCAGCATGCACAGCATCAAAGCCTGCGGCCTGGTCGCACTCGCGGTTCTCGGCGCCTGCTCGTTCAGCGTTCTGGCCGATGAAGGCCTGGCCCTCAACAGTGGCCACGAATACATGGTGACCACCAATTACCCGAACAACCTGCACGTCATCGATCTGGCCAGCGACAGCCTGTACAAGACCTGCAAGATGCCCGACGCCTTCGGCCCCGGCACCGTGCAACTGTCGCCGGACCGCAAGATCGCCTACGTGTTGAACAACCACTACGCGGATGTCTACGGCGTCGAGCTCGACAGCTGCAAGCAGGTGTTCCACGCCAGCATCACCCAGCACCCGGGGGAGAAGGCGCGCTCGATGTTCGCCTTCACCGTCAGCCACGACGGCAAGGAGCTGTACACCGTGGCCAACCCGACCTTGCTGCTCAATGATCGCTACGAGGTCAAGGAGCCGCGGCTGGATGTCTACGCCACCGACGCCGGGCTCAATGCCAAGCCGGTGCGCAGCTTCCCCGCGCCGCGCCAGCTGACCATCATGCAGAGCGGCGATGACGGTACTCTGTATGTGGCCGGGCCGGACCTGTACAAGGTTGACGTCAAGACCGGCAAGTTCGAGGTGCTGATCCCCAGCCGCCATTGGCAACGTCCCAACTACAGCGCTCCGGACGTGCTCTACGTGTGGAACCAGCAAACCTACCGGCATGACTTCTCGCTGCTCTACACCGCCGCGAAGTTCAAGGACAAGCAGCAGGACCCGGCCACCGCCGAGCCGCTGTACGGACTGTTCAGCGTCGACCTTGCGACCGGCAAGACCGAGACCACCGACTTCGGCCCCCTGACCGAAATCTACTTCAGCGGCATGCGTTCGCCCAAGGACCCGAACCTGATGTTCGGCGTGCTCAACCGCCTGGCCAAGTACGACATCAAGCAGAAGAAGCTGCTCCAGGCTGCAACCCTGGAACACTCCTACTACTGCATCTCGTTCAACCGGGCGGGGACCAAGATCTACCTGTCGGGGACCTTCAACGACGTAGCGATCTTCGATGTGCAGAGCATGCAGCAGATCGGCAAGATCACCTTGCCCGGGGGCGACATGGCCATCACCACCGCGCAGATCTTCATCCGCTGACTGCGTCTCCCGCCGCCGGCTCCTGTGGTAGGAGCCGGCGGGCCGGCGAACAGGCCCGCACGCTGTGGGGCGTCCTTACCGATGCTTTGCGGGCAAGCCCGCTCCTATTGCCTGGGTACCGGGCAGCTCAAATCCCCTTCCTCGCACTTCAGGTATTGCTTGAAGCTTTCCACCCGAGTCTTGGTCAAGGCCGTGATGCAGTTGCTGTAGGCCACCGGATACAGGCTGCCACCTTCCACCCCCGAGGTGGAAAAACCGCACTCGGCATCGCGGAACGCCAGCCAGGCGCGTTGGGCGCTGACCAGCAGTTTTTTGCTGTGTGGCTGGTCTTTCAGGCGCTGGTTGATCTGTTGGTAAAGGGTATTCAGCTCCTTGTCCGCGGCCTTGTGCTGGACGTTGGCGCACAGGTTCATATCGGTCTGGGTGCTGCTGTTGCAGTCGTAGGCCTGGGCCAATGGAGCCAGCAGCAGCGGCGCAAGGGCCAGAAGCAGGATCGGACGCATGGAAAGTCTCGCAATCGGTCAATGAGAAAAAACAGTCTAGCCGCGGCTGGGTTGCCACTCGGGCCAGCGCTCCAGCGCTTCGTCGGCCAGCCAGGGCACATCGTGGGAGGTCCAGATATGCACCTGTGGCGTCTGCCCCGGATCATCGTCCAGGGTCGCCACCCGCAGGATCACGTGGGGCTGGCCCGGCCGCTCCGCCAGCAAGTGAGAGCCGCAGACCGAGCAGAAGTGCCGCAGCTTGCCCGGCGAGGACTCGAACGCCCTCAGCAGCTCCTGGCCCCGGGTCCAGCGAAAGTGTTCGCGCATGACTCCGGCGGTTGAGGCAAAGGCCGCGGCATGGGCCTTGCGGCAGGTCCGGCAATGGCAGTGACCGATGGGCATGTCCAGGCGTTGCACTTGATATTGCACGCCCTGGCACAGGCAACTGCCGTTGAGTGGTCGGGCAGAGGCGTGGCGTTGCGAGGCTTGTAGCAGGTCGTCGGCCATGGCCTGGATCTCATCGCCCATGTGCAGTTGGGCCAGCCAGTGCGGCGGTATCCCCTGGACCCCATAAAAGGCTCCGGCCAGCTGACCGACGATGGCGGCAGTGGTGTCGGCGTCATCCCCCAGGTTAGTGGCGGCGAGCACCGCTTCGGCGTAGCTGTCCGTGTGCTGGAAGCACCACAGCGCGGCCTCCAGGGAGTCGACGCAGTAGCCGCTGCCGCGAATCTGCTCGCGGCTTTTCTCCCGGTAGCCGCCCTGAGCCAATGCCGCGACCTTGGGCTGGCTGAACGCCTGATCATCGAGCTGTTGCAGTTCCACCCTGCTGGCGCCACCCAGGGCCTTGGCGATCAGCCCGGCGAACAACTGGCAGCATTCGACGGCTTCGGCGGCGCCGTGGGTGGTGCGGGAACTGGCGCCGGCAAATTCACGGACCCGGGCCAGGTCGGGGTAGTGAAACAGCACCACGGGCGCCAGGCGCATCAACGAACCATTGCCGGCGGTTTGCGGGTCGGTTGCGCCGGCGAAGGGCTGGCCGTGTTCCTGGAAGTCGCTCAGGGCCTGGCGCACGGTCATGCCGATATCGAAGCACTCGCCGGTGGCGCTCAAATAGCCCCATTGCCACCAATTGAGGTAGCGGCCCATCTGGTCGGCCGGGTCGAAGCCGTCCTTGCGCAACAGGCTTTCCCCCAGGCACAGGGCCATGGAGGTGTCGTCGGTCCACTGCCCGGCCTTGAGGTTGAAGGGGCCGCCGCCCAGCAGATCGGTGACTGGCGTGAAGCTGCCACGGGGCTTGAATTCGACGCTGGTGCCGACGGCATCGCCACAGGCCAGGCCCAGCAGGCTGCCACGGTAGCGGTCGATCAGGGAGAGGGGCATGGCAGATCCTTTGCAAAGTAGAGGTGCAGTGGCGCCGGCGACAGTAGCATTTTTCGTTGGGGACGATCAGTCGCGCCTTCGGCCAGATAAAGGTTGCGCTGGACTCACAGAGGTCTAAGGTCTGTACGAAAACCCGCCGAACGAAGATCAGGTAGTTTCCGTACAGAGCTAGTGCTCATCACTGGAGGTGATCCATGAACTCTTCAGATCGCATCGAACGCAAGATCCTGCTGCATGCCAGCCCGGCGCAGGTATGGGCGGCACTGAGTGAAGCCGAGACCTTCGGTCGCTGGTTCGGCGTGGCCCTGCAGGGCCAGCATTTCGCTCCCGGCCAACGCACCCGGGGGGCGGTCACTTACCCAGGTTATGAACACCTGACCTGGGATGTGCAGGTGGAGCAGATGCTGCCCGAAGAGCTGTTTTCCTTTCGCTGGCATCCCTACCCCGTTGACCCGGCCCATGACTACTCGGCGGAGCCCACCACCCTGGTGCAGTTCGAACTGGAACCCCATGGCGGCGGCACCTTGCTGCGGGTGGTCGAATCGGGCTTCGACGGCATTCCCAGCGAGCGTCGGCTCAAGGCCTTTCGCATGAACAGCCGTGGTTGGGACGAGCAGATGAGCAACATAGAAAATCACTTGCAGCTGCGCTGAAGTCGTTTGCGGCAAGCGGCACGTTGCGGATCGAGTCGTGGTGTTTGAAACTTGCCGCTTACCGCTTGGAGCTGTTCTTTTGTTCGCAACCTATCTCGAACGTTGGCGTCTGCTGCCCGATGGCGAGGCCATCGTCACCCCGGGCAGCCGTTTGCTGCCCGTACGCCTGGAAGACGGCGCGCCAGCGATGCTGAAACTCGCCCTGGATGAGGACGAGCAGGGCGGTAACCGCCTGATGGCCTGGTGGGCCGGGGAGGGCGCGGCGCAGGTTTATGCCCAGGAGGATGAGGCGCTGTTGATGGAACGCGCGCTGGGCTCGCGTTCATTGATGCGCATGGCCCTGGCGGGCGAGCACGACGCCGTCAGCCACATTGTCTGCGCCACGCTGGCGCGCCTGCATGCGCCACGTGCGCAACCCTGGCCGGCGTTGCTGCCCCTGGATCATTGGTTCAAGGATCTGCGCGAGGCAGCGCAACAGCAGGGTGGCTTGTTGCTCAATAGCCTGGCCATGGCCGAGCAACTGTTGGCCGCGCCTCGGGACCTCGTGGTACTGCACGGCGATGTGCACCACGACAATGTGCTGGACTTCGGCGAGCGCGGCTGGCGGGTGATTGACCCAAAACGCGTGTACGGCGAGCGCACCTTCGACTTTGCCAACCTGATCTGCAATCCGGATTTGCCCAGCGCCACCGATCCACTGCGCTTTGCCCGGCAGGTGCAGGTGATCGCCGCGGCGGCGCAGCTCGACCCTCGACGCCTGGTGCAATGGGTGCTGGCGTTCAGTGGCCTGTCCGCCGCCTGGTTCCTCCAGGATGACCACCAGGCCGGAGCCCGCCACCAGCTCAAAGTCGCGGCTTTGGCCATTCAGGCACTGGCGTGTTGAGCTAGGGGTTTGCGTAAGTGAGCTATAGCGAATTTCCTACACGCGCTGTAATTCAATGCGCCTTCTGCGCACCGGGCTTTGTGTTTAATCTTCTTTCCCACAACTGCAGCGCAGGAAGCGCTCAGGATCAAGGAAGATCGACCATTAGCACGGATGCTGCAGACAGGAAGTCATGATGGTCTTGGAAAAAACCCGCTTCGGCGGGTTTTTTTTCGTCTGCATTTTCCAGTACCGCAGTCCTCGATAAACCCTGCAGCCGGCTTGCCGGCGAAGGGGCTGTTCAGGTCGCTTTCGCCGGCAAGCCGGCTCCTACGAATAGTGGTTGAGTTCGGCGGGTGATGTGCTGGCCGCAACCCGGAGTGCTCACGCTCAGCGGGTGACTTCGTTGCGGACTTTTACCAGGGCCTGTTCCAGCAGCGGCAGGCCAATGGAGCCCAGGGCTACCCGCAAAGCCTGGGGCACGTGAGCGGTGGTGGCGAAGGGTTCTGCCGAAGTCACCGTCACCCCCTGATGCTCCAGGGCCGACACCACGGCCTCGGCTCGCAAGCCTTCAGGCAATGTCAGCCAGAGAAAATACGACGATGGCCAGGCCTGAACATCGCAGTCCTTGAGTACCCGCCTGGCCAGCTGCTGGCGGCTGCGGGCATCGTTGCGCTTCTGCTCTTCCAGGCTGTCCACCAGCCCCGACTCGATCCAGCGACAGCCCAGGGTCACGGTCAGCGACGGGGTGCTCCAGGTAGACACGCGGATAGCCCGCTCCAGGGCCGGGATCATCTCCGGCGGCGCGACGATAAACCCCAGGCGCAATCCCGAAGCGACACTTTTCGACAGCCCGGAAATGTACAGCGTGCGCTCCGGGGCCAGGGTCTGCAGCGGCGGCGGTGCCGGTTCGGCGAGGAAAGCGTAGGCGCCGTCCTCGATCAGCAGCAGGTCATGCTCGCGGGCCAGTTGCGCCAGGCGTCGACGTTCGGCCAGGGGCATCACTGTGCCCAGCGGGTTGTGCAGGGTCGGCATGCAGTACAGCGCCCGCACCGGGCGCCGGCGGCACAGGGCCTGCAGGGCGTCGAGGTCCATCTGGCCGTTGTGTTGCGGCAGTGGTTCCAGGTCCAGGCGCTGGACCTGGGCCAGGGTCTTGAGGCCCGGGTAGGTCAGGGCGTCCACCGCCAGGATATCCCCGGGCTGGAGCAGCGCCAGCAGGCTCACCGCCAGCCCCTGCTGGGCGCCGTTGACGATCAGTACCTGCTCGGCGGCGACGCGGATCTCGCGGTTGCGCAGGTGCCGCGCTGCGGTCTGGCGCTCATGGGGGCGCCCACCCTGGGGCGCGGAATGCAGCAGGGCATCCAGGTCGCCGGAGGCGGCAATCGCCCGCAGGCCCTCGCGCAGGCTTTCCGCCTGGCCGGGCAGGGACGGGTAGTTGAACGACAAGTCCACCGAGGCGGCGCCGGCGGGGTGCTGTTCCAGGCCCATGCCCCGGGGCAGGCTGGTGTCGCGGACAAAGGTGCCGCGCCCGGGCTCGCCCACCACCAGGCCGATGGCTTCCAGCTCGTGGTAGACCCGCAGCGCCGTGGCCAGTGCCACCTGCTCGCTGGCCATCAGCGCCCGAACCGTCGGTAGCTGGGTGCCTGGGCACAGCTGGCCGGCGCGGATGCGCTGGGCGAAGTGATCGACGATGGTTTTGTAGCGGGTACGGCGCATGCTCGGCCACCTTGTGTATCTAGAACACTTTTTTGTTTGTATCAGATAGGGGGCCTAATCTAGCGGCTTTTGCGCAGGAGCGCGCACATGCCGGACCTTTCTACTCTGTCGATCTTCCTGGGCGCCGTGTTGCTGTTGCTGCTGTCGCCGGGGCCCAACATGGCCTTTGTCATCAGCCATGGCGTGGCCTATGGCTGGCGCGGTGGGGTGGCGTCGGGGTTGGGGATTGGCGCGGCGGATATCGGCCTGACCCTGCTCACGGCCACAGGCGTCACCGCCGTGGTGGCCAGCTGGCCACCGGCGTTCGATCTGCTCCGCTATGCCGGGGTCGCCTACCTGCTGTGGCTGGCCTGGAAAGCCCTGGCGGGTAACGGCGCCTTGAACCTCGTCGATGCCGTCCGGGTGCCGCTGTCCACGGTGTTTGTCCGGGCCCTGTGCAACAGCCTGCTGAACCCCAAGGCGTTGTTGTTCTTCATGGTGTTCCTGCCGCAATTCGTCCGGCCGGCTCACGGCAGCATCGCCTTGCAGCTGGTTGTCCTGGGACTGTTGCTGACCCTGGTCAGCGGAATCTTTCACACCAGCCTGGGGATCTTCGGCGCGCTCCTGACACGGAGCTTCTCCGGCACGACGGCACGTTTTGCCCGGCTGCAATCCTGGCTGCTGGCGGCGGTGTTGCTGGCGCTGGCTTTGCGCCTGGCACTGTTGGCCCGGCCGGTCTGACTTATCACCTCAACGGAGTTCAAGCATGTACATCGCCGCCTTTATCTATAAGCCGGGCCAGCGGGACGAGGAGTTCCATCGCCTCAGCGCGCTGATCGACGAAATTGCCATCAGCTTGCCGGGCTTTGTCGGCGCCCAATCCTGGACCAGCGCGGATCAGGCGCTGATCAATGCCAGTTATTACTGGGAGGATGAGGCTTCGATCCAGGCCTTTGCCCGTCACCCCAGGCACCTGGAAGCCAAGCGCCAGTACCGGCGCTGGTACGCCGGTTATCAGGTGGTGATTTCCAAAGTCGAACGCACTTATGGTGACGGCGCCATTGCTCAGTTGCTGAGCAATGATCGCCATGGGCAGGTACGCCGCGCTTGAAGGGAGGAGGCGTTGCGCGGCTCAGCCGGCTTGCAGTCGGGCAGCTGCCCGCAGGGTGATCTCCCGGCGCTTGTGCAGGGAGTCCGCTGCCCGGCTGCGGGCCTCTTGCACCACGCTGGCCGGGGCGGTGTCCGGGCTGCCGGCCTCGAACGGCGGCGCCGGGGCGTACTCCAGTTGCAGTTGCACCCGCTGCGCGGTGGCGGCGTCGAACAGTTCGGCGGCCAGGGTCAGGGCGAAGTCGATGCCGGCGGTAATGCCGCCGCCGGTCAGCAGGTTGCCGTCACGCACCACCCGCTCGCGCACCGGGATCGCCCCCAGGGGTGCCAGCAGTTCGTGGTAGGCCCAGTGGGTGGTGGCGCGCTTGCCCTGCAGCAGGCCGGCGGCGCCAAGCACCAGGGAGCCGGTGCACACCGAGGTCACATACCGCGCCCGGGCCGCTTGCCGACGGATGAACGCCAGGGTCTGGGGATCTTCCATCAAGGGCCCGACACCGGCGCCCCCGGGAATGCAGAGCACATCCAGGGGCGGGCAGTCGGCAAAGCCGGTGGTGGCCTGCAGCACCATGCCAGAGCTGGCGATCACCGGCCCGGTTTCCTTCCAGAGCAGGTGCAGCTGTACGTCGGGCAGCGAGGCCAGCACGTCGTGGGGACCGGTCAGGTCCAGTTGTTGAACCTCTGGAAACAACAGAAAACCTATCTGCACTGTCATGGCCTGTTCCTTGTGTGGGTGGGGTGGACGGCTTGACTCTAGCGTTCTAGGATTTGGCGCATACGCCAACCTGCCCTCGATTTACGCCAATCATGTTCAGCTCCGCGAAAAATGTGTTTGTCCTGGCCTTCGCCAATGCCCAGTTGCTGGATGTCACCGGCCCGTTGCAGGTGTTTGCCTCGGCCAATGACCGGGCCCGTGGCCTGGGCTTGCCCTTGCCCTACAACCCCAGGGTCATTGCCAACCCGGGCGGGGCGACCCTGAGTTCATCGGGGCTGGCGCTGCTGGCCGAGGCCCTGCCGGCGCCGGAGGTGGCCTGCGACACCTTGATCATTGCCGGCGGTTGGGGCGTCTACGAGGCGGCTCGGGACCCGCAGCTGGTGGCCTGGGTCGCCCAGCGCGCAACGGCCTCGCGGCGGGTGGCCTCGGTCTGCACCGGGGCTTTTTTGCTGGCCGCCAGTGGCTGGCTGGACGGGCGCCGGGTGGTGACCCACTGGACCCGCTGCGATCAACTGGCCGAGCAATACCCGCAGCTGCGGGTGGAGCCCAATCCGATCTTTATCAACGATGGCCCGGTGTGGACCTCGGCCGGAGTCACCGCCGGTATCGACCTGGCCCTGGCCCTGGTGGAGGCCGACCTGGGGCGCGAGGCGGCGCTGGATGTGGCCCGGCAACTGGTGGTGTTTCTCAAGCGCCCGGGCGGCCAGTCGCAGTTCAGCGTGACCCTGTCGCTGCAAAACAGCGGCGGGCGTTTCGATGGCTTGCACGCCTGGATTGCCGAGAATCTCAGTCGCGAGCTGACCTTGCCGATCCTGGCCCAGCAGGCGGGCATGAGCGAGCGCAGCTTCGTCCGTCACTACCGCGCCGACACCGGCCAGACCCCGGCCCGGGCCATCGAACTGATCCGCGTGGAAACCGCCCGGCGCCTGCTGGCCGACACCGGCCTGCCGATCAAGCGCATCGCCGCCCAATGCGGTTTTGGCAGTGAAGAAACCCTGCGCCGCAGCCTGCTGCGGGCCCTGGGGGTGACGCCCCAGGCCTACCGCGAACGTTTTGCCAGCACCGAGCAGGTCTGAGCCCCGGGGGCGCGGTTCAGCCTTCGACCAGGCTCAGCCGGCCGTCGCTATACAGCACTTCGCGGCCGACCCAGGCCGTGTCCACTTGCGGCAGCACCGCCGACGGCTTGCGCAGTTCCCGCAGTAGCGTGGAGCCGTGGGACAGGCGCCCACCCATGCGCGCGATCACGGCCCGGGCCGCTTGGTAGTGAGCGTGGCGCCCGGGATCGAGGGTATCTTCCAGGAGGATATCGACCCCCAGCACGCCCTGGACCTGCCCCGGATAGATCATGAAGCCCGCGGCCTGCTCGCTGCCTTCGCGGCCGTCCTGCCAGAAGCTGCCGCCGCGGCTGCGCGGCTGCTCGTGGGGGGCGAACCAGTAGCCGCGATCGGCCTCGGGCACGGCGTGGTGCAGGCGGAAAAAGATCCGCATCAGGTTGTCCCGGTACCACTCGCGCACTTGCAGGTAGTAGCCGCGCATGCCCGGCAAACCCAGGCGGTGGGCCAGGGTGATGGCCGGGCTCCAGTGCGGGAAAGCCTGCAGCGGCAACTCGGTGCAGGGCGGGCGCGGGGTGCCGGGGTCGGTTTCCCAGGGCAGGCGATGGGGGCTGTGGTCCAGGTTGTCGTAGGCGGTGGGCGGGCGCCCCAGCAGCGCGCCGCCGCTGCTGGCCAGGGCGGTGGCGATGCACAGGTTGCCCTGCACCACGAACACATAGAAACGGCTGAACCAGTCCGCCAGTTGCTGGCCGTTGGCAGCGCTCTGATGCAACTGCGCCAACTCGTCATCGAAGCGCCGCAGGCCGCGTTCCAGGGTCAGCAGATGGCCTCGGGCAACGTGCTGCATGCGCAGGAAACGCGGCAGCGAGCGCAGCAGCCGCAGCGGGCGCAGGGGCAGCTTCGGGGTGGCGCCACCGACTTCCCCGGCGTAGCTGGAGGAGGGCAGGCCCCAATCGGCCAGGCGCGCCAGGAACAGGTCGTTGTTGATATAGGAAGCCCCGCCGAACACCGCGGTGAAGGGTTCGTTGTCCTGCAGCACCCGGCTGTCCCAGCGGGCCATGATCGCCGGGATGCTCGCCGCTGCCCGGCGCTGGCCGTACTCGACGAAGCGGCTGGGTTGCGGCGGCAGGATTTCGGCGATATTGGCTGCGGTCAGGTGCCGGCGCCAGCCGTAGTCGCTGATGGGGCGGTACTGCAGCAGCCACAGTTGCTGACCGTCCCAGGCCCATTCCACATCGCCGGGCACATAGTGGAAGACCTTCAGCACCCCTTGCAGGAAGTCCCACAAGGCACTGGCGTCGAGTCCCTGGGTGCTGGCGAAGTGGCCACTTTCCCAGGCACTGCCCAGCCGCGAGAGCACCGCCCGCTGGGGGCTGACCTGACCGTCGGCGAGGCTTTCCAGATGGCCTTCGACCCACTCCAGCTCCACCGCGAGATGACGCACGAAGGCGATCCCCGACAGGGTCGGCTGGATGAAGCGCTGCACCACCACTTCCTCGACGCCGGCGTCCCGCAGTTCGCTGATACGCGCAGGCACGTCCGTGCTGGCGACCCGCAAGTAAGTGGTGCTCAGCCCGGCATTGGCCGAGTCGGCCTGATCTTCGCCGTAGCTGGAAGAACGCACCGCCCACAGGGCCTGCGGCTGGCTGGCGAGCAGGGCCGGCAAGCGCGGGTCGCCGGCGCTGTCCAGGGACAGGGCGCTGGGCACCGGCTGGCCGGCCAGTTCTGCCAGGCGCAGGCGGCCGCCCTTGGTGTGGGCGACGAAACCCGGGTCGCCGGACTCCAGCCAGTCGACGAACGCCGTCGGCGCATCGATCCAGGGGTAATGGCCCCAGCCCGGCTTGAGGCTGATCCGCAGGTCGGCCCGGGCCAGGATCGCCGACCAGGCCGCAGCCTGGGCCATCCCCAGCAGCCGGTCCTGGTCGCCCCAGACCAGGTGCACCGGGTCCTTGATCCACTCCAGCAGTGGCAGCGCGGTGTCGGCCCGCAGCTGTTCCCACAGCGGCACGAAAGCCCGGCAGCGGGCATAGCCCGAGCCCATGCGCTGGTATTGCTCCTGGGTCCACGGCTGGCGCGAGAACTTGCCGGCGAACAGGGTCGGTTTATGGCTGAGCAAGCCATGAATCAGCAGGCGCGCCGGCAGCGGCGACATCAGTGCCGGCAGGCGCCGTTGCCAGAGAAAGGCCCCCACCGGAGACAGCAGCACACTGCGCGAGAAATGCCCGGGGCGGCGTTGCAGGGCGTGCAGCACGATCAACGCGCTGACCCCCACCGCGACAATCGCGTTGCCCGGCGCCGTCATGCCCAGCAGGGCCTCGGCGTATTCGCCGAGGTCATTGCAAGGAGGCAGCGGATTGTCGCCAAAGCCCGGCAGTTCCAGCGGCTGCACCTGATAGCGTTGAAAGTGCGGCAGGGCATCGTCCCACCAGTCGGCGGCGCTGCCATTGCCCGCCAGCAGGTACAACAGGGGCTTGCTCATGGGCATTCCTCAGCTCAGGTCAGGTCGCGCAGGGCGGCGTCCAGGGTCGGGTAACGGAAGCGGTAGCCGGCCTGCAGCAGGCGCGCGGGCACCACCTTCTGGCCGTCGAAGAACAGCTCGGCCATTTCCCCGGCCAGGGCCCGCACCGGCGCGGCCGGCACATGCAGCCACACCGGACGCTTGAGCACCTTGCCGACGGTGGTGGCGAAGGTGCCCTGGCTCACCGCTTCCGGCGCCACCATGTTGTAGGTGCCGGACAGGGACGCGTCGTTCATCGCCCGGGCCATCACCTGCAACACGTCGTCGCGGTGCACCCAGCTCATGATCTGCTGGCCATCGCCCATGCGTCCGCCAAAGCCGAAATGGAAGGGCAGCAGCAGGGGTTTCAAGGCGCCGCCGGGACCGAACACGATGCCCAGGCGCAGCACCACCTGGCGCACGCCGAAACGGGTGGCCGGTTCCGCCGAGGACTCCCAGCGCGCGCACAGATCGGCCATGAAGCCTTCACCGCGCTCGGCGTTTTCATCCAGGCTCTGGCTGGCGTCGCGCACCCCGTAGAAGCCGATGGCCGACGCCTGGATCCACAGCTCCGGCTTGTGCTGGGCGTGTTGCAGCCAGTTGAGCAGGGCCTCGGTGGTGCCGACCCGGCTGGCCAACAGTTGCGCCTGGCGCTTGGCCGACCAGCGCGGCCCGGCCACCGGGGCGCCGGCCAGGTTGATGATCACGTCGAAGGCCTCGCCATGGCCCAGCTTGCTCAACGAGCGCAGGCAGCGGGCACGACCGTCGAACAGGTAGGCGGCGCGCAGCGGATCGCGGGCCAGCACGCTGACGGTGTGCCCGGCATCCAGCAGTTGGTTGACCAGGGTTTCACCGATAAAGCCGGTGCCACCGGTGACCAGCACCCGTTTGCCGGCACCGCCGGCAAAGGGATTGGCGCCCTGGCCCTGGCGTTGCAAGCGCAACGCCGCCAGGCCGTCACGAATCCCCGAGGCCGTCACACCGATGGCAAACAGGCTCAGGGCCCAGCCTTGCCAGCCCAGGTCGATGGGGCTCAAGGCGCTGGGCAGGCGCGACCACTCCAGCAGTTGCAGGCCGTACAGGGCGAAGAAGGCCCCGGCATTGATCGCCAGCACGGTGTGCATGATGCGTTCGATGGCCGGCAGCTTGCGGCTGCGGTCCTCGACCACGAAGTCCCACAGGGTCAGGCCGATTTCCAGGGCGAACAGCACGGCGATCACCAGCGCCCAGATGCCCTGGAACGCCAGGTGGGCAATGCCCATGAACAGTACGCCGTAGAAGCACGAGCGCAGGGCGTGGATCGCCAGCTCCTTGCGCGCGCCGTGGCGTTGCGGCAGGGCCACGGTGAGTTCGTGATGGTAGATCGTGTCCAGGGCGCCGAGCACGCCCTGGGCGAGCAACAGGGCGATGGCCCACTGCAGGATTGGCAAATCAGCCACGATGGTGAAGTCCTTTTACGAGGGAAGACGAGAGGTACGGCGGTCGTGGCGCTGCAGCCACAGTAACGGTGGCAGCAGCACCAGCAGGGCGAAGCTGTCGATCCACAGGTGCGCGGTCATGTTCATCTGCCACGACAGCCACATGTCCTGGGGCGCCCACAGCACAATCCCGGCCATCAGCCAGGCCCAGGCCGCCGGTGCCCGCAGGCGGTTGCCCAGGTGCACCAGGCCCAGCAGGTACAACGAATAGCTTTGCAGGGTGGCACCGAACAGGCCCAGCCACCAGACCTGCTGGGCCCGGGCCGGCGCCGGTGCGGCGGCGCCCCAGAAGGCCTGTTCGATACTGGCCAGGTAGTCGTTGAACAGGCCGCTGTGGCCGGCCCAGGTCAGCAGCAGTCCGGCCAGCAGATGGCCGGCGCCGACAGCGTAGAGCCAAAGCACCAGGGCCCGGCGCAGGCCGGGCCGGGGGGAAGTCGTGGCGGGTAACATTCCATGTCCTGTGGGGGATCAAAGGCGCGAAGTGTACCGATTTTTCCCCGGCATGGCGTGCAGCCTGCAGCTCTTCTCAGGCGTTCTGGAGCAACTCCAGCAGCGCGTCGAGGGTGGCTTGCGGGGCTTCCTGGGGCAGGTTATGGCCGACGCCGGGCAGGATACTGCGCTGATAGGGCCCGCTGAACAGGCCGATATCGGGGTCCGGCTCGGTGGCCGGGCCGACCCCGTCGTCGGCGCCACAGAGGGCGATGGTCGGCACCTGGATCGGCGGTTGTGCCTGCAACGCCTGCTCGATGCTTTCCAGGCTGGGGTCGCCGGGTACGTAGCCGAAGCGATGGCGGTAGGAATGGATCACCACTTCGACAAAGTCCGGGTTGTCGAAGGACGGCGCGCTCAGGCCATAGCACTGCGGTCCCTGCTTCCAGGTCGGCGACCACTGGCGCCACAACAGCTCGCAGAAGGCCCGACGGTTGGCCGTCAGCCCATCCACCCCGCGCTGAGTGTTGAAGTAGTACTGGTACCACAACCGGTGCTCGGTCTCTGGCGCCCTGGGTTCGCAGGCCCCGGGGATGTCCTGGATGTTGTAGCCGTCGGCGCTCATCAGGCCCTTGACCCGCTGCGGCCACAGGGCGGCGACGATGCAGGCGGCGCGACCGCCCCAGTCGTAGCCAGCGAGGGTGGCTTGGGGCAACTGCAGTGCATCCATCAGCTCCAGCAGGTCCCGGGCCAGGGCGGCCTGCTGCCCGGAGCGCATGATCTGCTCGCTGACAAAGCGCGTCGGGCCGTAGCCCCGCAGGTAGGGAACGATGACCCGATAGCCGCGCTCGGCCAGGGGCGGGGCGATCTCGTCGTAGGCCCGCACGTCGTAGGGAAAACCGTGGAGCAGGATCACCGGCTCGCCAGTGGTCGGGCCGTGTGCTTCATAGGCAAGGTGCAGGCTGGGGGTCGTGACCTGATGCAGGGTGGCTGAGCTGGGCATGGTGGCTCCGGGGTTCGGTGACTTGAAACACCCTAGCTCAAAACGGTTACGGCTGATCTAGAGCGACTCGTACTGGCCGTCCTGGTCGACGTAGAACACCTCGCTGAGGTACCAGCGCTGGCCGCTGAAGATCAGGTGGTAGTGGTAATCGGCAGCAAAGCCCTCGCCGGGGCTGATTGCCCGGGTTTTCACTAGCGCGCGATCCGCGGTTCGGCTGCTGGAGAGGATCTGCTCGTACGCTGTGCCGTGGCTGGCCGGGGAACTGAAGGCAATGGGCTGGCCCTGAAAGCCCGGCAGGCAGAACTTGGTCAGCAACTGGGCGTACTCCTGCTGTGCCAGATCCATCGATTGCAGGGGCGCGTTGTCCGCTTGGCGGGCGCTGGCCCTGTCGCTCCACTGCTGATAGTCGGCAATGAATTGCCGGACCAGCGCTTCGGGTGAATCGCTGAACGAGGCGCACAAGGCGGGGTTGCAGAACAACAGGGCAAGCAGGGCGACAAATCTTTTCATGGGTGGGGAGTCACTTGCGTTTTGGTAGGCGAACGGCGCGCAGGCGCGGAGTCTAGCGCTGCTTGGCACCTGGCGTATCGATGGCCTCACACTGCCTTCGCCGGCACGCCGGCTTCTACAGTTCGTCGCTGCGGATCAGGTGCTTGAAGTGATGTCGCCACAGGTCAATACCCAGGCCGCCGCTGCGGTCCAGGGATGAACCCACCGTCAGGTCGGTAAGCAGGGTCGGCTGCAATCCGGCATCGAACAGGGCAAAGCCGGCGGCCAGCACGCAGGTGTCGGTCTGGATGCCACACACCAGCACGCGTTCGGGACAGAGGCTTTTCAGGTAGTCGAGTATGTCTGCCGTTGGCCCATAGCCGTGCTTGATGAAAACCTTATCGGCGGCCACCAGGCTCTGGTCGTCCGCCGCCGGTTGCCAGCCCAGTTGCCGGGCGAAGGGCGTGCGGCTCTCATCATGGCGTTCCACCGTGGCCACCGAGGGCATCTGTCCCAGCAGTGCGTTGATGCCTTCCACCAGCCATGGCGGTGGGTTGAAACAGGGTTGCACATCAATGATCAGCAGCACCTGATGCATGCCGTTTCTCCTTGGGGCTCGGGTGAAAAGCTCGTCAGTGTGCCGCCAGTTAACGCGTCAGGCGAGCGTCGCTGGCTGGCGCAGGCCGATGCAGTTGCCCCAGGGGTCCTGCACCTGGCAGATCCATTCACCGCCTTGATCGGAGAGTCGGGCATGGGGCCAATTCCGTTTCTGGCGGGCACAAAGGGCTGAGCGCTTCGGTCAGCACCGGAGCCGGGCTCAGGGTGTCAGAGCGTTCAGTTCGGTTGCTGCCGCCGCAGCCCGCGCAGCAGCAGCTCAAGCCCCTGCAGCGACTCATCGAGGCGGGCCTCAGGCTGCTCGGCGGCGGCAATCCACAGTGCGGCCTCCACCAGGCTGCCGTTGATCAATCGCGCCAGGGCCTGGGGCGACGCCGGTTCGATCACCTGCTCCTGGATCAGCCGGCTCAGCAGGGCACCAAGGGTGTCGATGCACTGATCCTCGCCGGCCTGGGTGACGTCCCCCAGCACCGCCCGTGCGTCTTGCAGGACGATGCGTTGGATTTCCGGCTCCAGCGCCATCTCCAGATAGGCCTGGCAACGCTGGCAGAAAGCCTCCCAGGGATCGGCAACCTCGCTGGAGATGGCCTCCAGGCGTTGATCCATTTCCCCGTCGATCTGTTCCACCACCGCCGCCAGCAACCCCTGCTTGTCGCCGAAGTGGTGATACAGCGCGCCGCGGGTCAGTCCGGCTTCAGCGGTCAGGTCGTCCATGGACGTCTTGGCATAGCCCAGGCGGGCAAAGGCCTGGCGCGCGCTGGCAATCAGCCTGGCGCGGGTGGCTTCGATCATCTCGGCGCGAGGGCGGCGGCTCATGAACACAGTTCTCCAACAAAGGGTGGGTTGACATACGCGGCGTATGTTTACATGATTTTTGACATACGCGGCGTATGTATTTTTGCTGCGCGAGCACTTTGTGGCAAGTTGCAGCCCCCCAAGGAGTCGTTATAAATGGCAAACCCCTATCGCGAACTGTTCAAGGCCCCCGGCAGTCGGGCGTTCGTCCTGGCCGGCATGATCGCGCGCATGCCGATCTCCATGACCGGCATCGGCCTGATCACCATGCTCGCGCAGCTCCATGGCGGTTATGCCCTGGCCGGTTCCGTGGCGGCCACCTTTGCCTTGGCCACGGCCTTCTGCGCGCCCCAGGTGTCACGCTGGGTGGACCGCTTCGGCCAGGGCAGGGTGCTGCCCCTGGCCGCGGGCCTTGGAGGCGGTGCCTTGCTGGCGCTGCTGCTGTGCACGCGTTTGCAGGCCCCGCACTGGACTCTGTTCATCTGCGCCGCCCTGGCCGGTTGCATGCCCAGCATGTCGGCCATGGTCCGCGCCCGCTGGACCGAGCTGTACCGTGGCCAGCCGCAGTTGCAGACCGCCTACGCCCTGGAGTCGGTGCTCGATGAGGTCTGCTTCATCATCGGTCCCCCGGTGTCGGTGGGCCTGTGCGTGGGGCTGTTCCCCGAGGCCGGGCCCCTGGCCGCGCTGTTGATGCTGGCCCTGGGGGTGAGTGTGTTCGTCATGCAGAAAAGCACCGAGCCGCCGGTGCACCCCCACGAGGAGGGGCATGCGGGCTCGATCATTCGCTCCGCTGAAATCCGCCTGTTGATCCTGTTGATGGTGGCCATGGGCACCATAGTCGGCGTGGTGGATGTGGTCAGCGTGGCCTTTGCCCAGCACCAGGGGCAGCCGGCGGCGGCGAGCATCGTGCTCTCGGTGTACGCCATCGGCTCGTGCCTGGCGGGCATTGCCTTCGGCGCGCTGAAACTGGCCACGCCCTTGCCCCGGCTGTTCATGTACGGCGGTATCGCCACGGCCCTGGCCACCTTGCCGCTGCTCTGGGCGAGCAATGTCTTTGGCCTGTCCCTGGCGGTGTTCGTCGCCGGGCTGTTTTTCTCCCCGACCCTGATTGTCGCCATGGCCCTGGTGGAGCGCATCGTGCCCCCGGCCAAGCTCACCGAGGGCCTGACCTGGCTGGTCACCGGCCTGAGCATTGGCGTGGCCCTGGGGGCAGCGGGGTCCGGGTTCCTGGTGGACCATTTCGGCGCCCGCAGCGGCTTCTGGCTGGCCCTGGGCGGCGGCGCGGTGGTGCTGGGGGCGGCGTTGCAGAGCTATCGACGCCTGATGCGCGATGCGCCTGAGCCGGATGCCACCTGAGTCCGGCGTCAGCTGAATCCGACGTCGCCTCAAAACCACCAGCAAGCGTGCGGCCTGAGCGGGCGCCTCCTGCTGGCGTACGCCTGAGCGTGGACGGTGCGTTCATCCGGCCAGGCGAGGGGGGTATTTCCCGACCATACTTGCCCCACGTTGCCTGACCTGTGCGTCGCGGCCGCGTTTTTTCTGGCCGGGGATTGCACATGAACTATTTCAGCATACGAGCACGGCTCATCGTTCTTATCGTTCTGATGCTGGTGGGCAGCCTGGCGATAGGGGTTTCGGGTCTGCTGGGGGTAGAGGGGGTCCTGGGGCGGCTCAACAGCGTCTATCTGGATCGTGTGGTGCCCTTGCGGGACTTGAAGCAGGTGGCTGATCTGTACGCGGTGAATATCGTCGACAGCAGCCACAAGGCCCGCAATGGCAGCTTGTCATTCAAGGAAGCTCGGCAGCAGGTGGAGGAGGCCGAGCAGCAGATCGCGGACATCTGGAAGGCCTACAAGGCCACGTTGCTGATCGATGAAGAGGTGCGCCTGATCGAGCGCATCGAGCCCTTGATGGTCCAGGCCAAGCAGCCATTGCAGAAGCTCAAGACCTTGCTCGGCAGCGAAGACAAGGCCGGCTTGGCGCTGTTCACCGCCCAGGAACTGTATCCGGTGATTGATCCGCTGTCAGAGGACTTCAATCAACTGATTGCCGTGCAACTGCAGGAGTCGTCTCGCAGTTACGAACAGGGCAAGCGGGTCTACGAGAACAATGTGCTGTTCACCTGGGGACTGCTGCTGATTCTCCTGTGTGGCGGTGGCGGCTTTGCGTGGTTGCTCAGCCGCAGCATTACCCAGCGTTTGGATGGGCTGCAAAAGACGGTGGCCCGCACCGCCTCGGGGGATTTGCGTGAGCCGGTGAAGGTCGCCGGTCGCGACGAGATCAGTCAGGTTCAGCTCTCGCTGCAGAGCATGCAGAACACCTTGCGCGATACCTTGCAGGCGATTCAGGCCAGCGCTACGCAATTGCACAAGCAAGCCCAGGGGCTGCGTGTGACCGCGACCAGCAACAAACAGGGCATCAGCCAGCAGAACCAGGAAATCGAGCTGGCCGCGAAAGCGGTCAACCAGATGTCCCTGGCGGTGGATCAGGTCGCTCGCAACGCCAACCTGACCTTCGACTCCACCCGTGATGCGCAGCGCGAGGCCCGTTCAGGGCGTGAACAGGTGGGGCAGACCTGCCTCACCATCGAACAGCTGGGACAGCGGTTGCAGACGACCTCGGGCACCATCACGCGGCTGGCCGATGAAGTGTTGTCCATCAGCCGAGTGCTGGAAGTGATTCGCGCCATTGCCGAACAGATCAACCTGCTGGCCCTCAATGCGGCCATCGAGGCCGCCCGGGCAGGCGAGCAGGGGCGAGGGTTTGCCGTCGTCGCCGACGAAGTCCGAGCGCTGGCGCAACGCACCCAGAGCTCCACTGCGGAAATCGAAGGCATGATCACCTCCGTTCAGGCCACCAGCCGTGAGGCGGTGCAGGCGATGGTCGCGAACAATGAGTATGTCGAGCGCAGCAATGCGAAGGCGTTGGAGGCTGACGGGGGGCTGGCGCAGATTGCCGAGCGCATCGTTCAGATCAACGAAATGAACCAGGCAATTGCCAGCACCGCAGAGCAACAGGCGCAGGTTTCCCGGGAAGTCGATCAGAATCTGCTGGCGATTCGCGACGTGGCGGCACACAACGTCGACAGCGCGGCACAGACTTCCAGCGTCAGCGACCAGTTGGCGAGCCTGGCGGGAGACCTGCATGGTCAGGTCCAGCGCTTCCAGCTATGAGCACCTTGGGCCGGCTCGCCACGCTGACGCGGCGTCGCAGACAACCGGTTAGCGCCGGCCCATGGGTTGCCGTCCGCTTGCCGGGGGCGAGCGCGTCCTAATTTCTCCGCCTTGCACTGCGTTTCCTTAACAGATCATCTGTCGAGGGATAAACCGTGACCCAATTGAACCTGCTGTGCCTGCCGTATTCCGGCGCCAGCGCCATGGTCTACAGCCGCTGGCGGCGCAAGCTGCCTCAGTGGCTGCACCTGACACCCGTGGAACTGCCCGGGCGCGGCGCCCGTTACACCGAGCCCCTGCACACCGACATGCGGGTGCTGGCGATGCAGCTTTCCCGGGAACTCCAGAGCACGTTGCGCGCGCCCTATGCCCTGTTCGGCCACAGCCTGGGAGCCTTGCTGGCCTGTGAGCTGGCCCACGCCCTGCGCGCCCTGGGGTGTCCGGAACCGGTGGCGCTGTTCGCTTCCGGGACAGCGGCACCGACCTTGCGCAGCGAATACGACCGAGGGTTTGCCGAGGCCAAGACTGACCAACAGCTGATCGAGCAGCTGCGCACCCTCAATGGCACCAGCGAAGAGGTGCTGGCCAACCAGGAACTGATGAGCCTGACCTTGCCGATCCTGCGGGCCGACTTCCTGCTGTGCGGGCGTTTTCGCCCGCTGCAGCGCCCGTTGCTCAATTGCCCGGTGCATGTGCTGGGGGGCACGACCGACCGCGCCACCAGCGAACAACTGATTGGCTGGAGCCAGGAAACCTGCGGCAGCTTTTCCGTGGACATGCTCGCGGGCGGGCACTTCTTCATCCACGAACAGGAAACCAAGGTGCTGAGCCTGATCAAGGGCCACCTGGAAGTGCACCGCCGGCGCCACCTGCAACCGGTAGCCGCGCTTTCCTAGCGGCTACAGACATGCTCCCTGTAGCCGCTGCCGCAGGCTGCGCACGGCCCGCAGGGACGCAAAAAACCTGAGGGCTCCAAAGGTTCGACTGGCGATCGCCAAGCAAGGCCCTTCGAGCCTTTGCGCAGCTTCGCGGGCTCGGCAGCGGCTATAGGGAATAGGGGGGCGGTTGGTGGGCTCAACCCAGGGACATACCCAGGCGCCAGTAACCCATCAGGGTCAGGTTGCGCCGTTCCTGGCCGCGCTCGTTGATCAGATGGCGGCGGATGCTCATCACCGTCGCCGACTCGCCGGCTATCCAGGCATAGAAATGGTTGTCTGCTGGCGCTGCGGTGTCCCAGAGCCGTTGCGCGTCGTGGCGCTCGGAAACCTTGAGCGGCCGGCGGCCACCGTTGGGCGGTGGCAGCTCGGCCAGCTCCCGGGCGGCATGGATCAGGGTTTCACCGTGTTGGGCATTGAGCACGTCCCGAGGCAGCCAGTTGACCCGGGTCTGCGGATGGCAGCGCAGGTCGATGCAGTCGCTTTCGCAGGGCACCTCGATGAACACCTGCACGTCCGGGTAATCCGGGTAATCCTGCAACTCCTCCAGAATCCCGGCGATGGCGGGCAGGGCGGTTTCATCGCCCATCAGCAGCACCTTGCCAATCCCCGCCGGCGGCAGCCACTCATAACCGCCGGGGTCGCCGCTGTAGGCCTTGTTCGGCACCACCATCTGCAGGCGGTCGCCGGGCCGGGCGTGGGTGGCCCAGGCAGAGGCCGGGCCGTTGACCCCGTGCAGCACGAAATCCACATCCATCTCTGCCGGCTGCATGCGCAAGGCACGAATGGTGTAAGTGCGCATCGGTGGCTGCTGCTCGGCCGGCAACTGGCGCCGGGCCGCTTGCCAGTCGCCTTCCACCGGCAATTGCGCAGGCGTGCCGTCGGCCCCGGGAAACAGCAGCTTGATGCGCTGGTCCGGGGCCAGGGTGCGGGCCTGGGCGATGTCCTCGCCGCCGAACACCAGGCGGGTCATAGAGGGGCTGAGGTCGATGCGTTGCTTGAGTTCGACGTTGATCAGCCGGTAGCTCCGGGGTTGTTGGGCGCCGGCACCTACCAGCTTGCGCAAGCCATTTGCCAGTGAGCTGGCCAGGGAAGTGGCTGAGGACATGATCGCGACCTTATTAAGGGGAAGGTCCTGATTTGACGAGCCGCAAGCGCTGGAATTTACCGTGCAAGCCCTGATCTGCCTGTCGCGCAGGGGGTTAATTTTTCACCAGGCCCATCCGTTTCGTAGGGATAGCCGAGCCAACGCTCGATACCCAACATGTACGGATGAATCCAGATGAACGCTGAAAAGTCCCTGAAACTTGCACGCCGATTTATCGAGCTGCCGCTGGAGAAGCGCCGGTTGTTCCTCGATAGTCTGCGGGCGGAAAATATCGACTTTTCGTTGTTTCCAATCCCTGCCGACGTGGCCGTGGAGGACCGTCAGGAACTGTCCTACGCCCAGCGGCGCATGTGGTTCCTGTGGCAGCTGGACCCCGAGAGTGGCGCCTACAACCTGCCGGGGGCGGTGCGTCTGACGGGGGCGCTGAATCACCAGGCACTGGAGCAGGCATTCGCCGCCCTGGTGGCGCGCCACGAGACCCTGCGCACGGTGTTCAAGCGCCACGCCGATGATCGCCTGGAACAGGCTGCGGCAGAGGTCGAGCTGGCCGTGCAATACCTGGATCTGAGTGCAACCGACGCATCGGAACAGGAGCAGGCGGTGGCGGCACAGGCGCAGCAGCAGTCGCTGCTGCCGTTCGACCTGGCAACCGGTCCGTTGCTGCGGGTCAAGCTGATCAGGCTGGCCGCCGAGGAGCACGTGTTGCTCCTGACCTTGCACCATATCGTCTCTGACGGCTGGTCGATGAGCGTGCTGATCGACGAGTTCATCCGTTGCTACGACGCCTTCGAACGGGGCGATCAGCCGCAACTGCCGGCGTTGCCAATCCAGTACAGCGACTATGCCTTGTGGCAGCGGCGCTGGCTGGAGGCGGGGGAGCAGGCACGGCAGCTGGAGTACTGGCAGGCGCAGTTGGGGAGCGAGCATCCGGTGCTGGAACTGCCCACTGACCATGGACGCCCGGCGATGCCCAGCTACCGTGGCACCCGCTATGACTTCGCCGTGGCGCCGGAGTTGGCCGAGCAACTGCGGGCTTTGGCCAAACAGCACAATGTGACCCTGTTCATGCTGTTGCTCGGCGCCTTCAATGTGCTGCTGCACCGTTACAGCGGCCAGGACGACATTCGCGTCGGCGTACCCATCGCCAACCGCAACCGCGCCGAGGTCGAAGGCCTGATCGGCTTTTTCGTCAACACTCAGGTGCTGCGCACCCAGCTCACCGGCCAGATCCGGGTCAGCGAACTGCTGCAGGCCGTCAAAGAGGCGGCGCTGGGTGCCCAGGCTCATCAGGACCTGCCGTTCGAGCAACTGGTTGAAGCCTTGAAGCTGGAGCGCAACCTGAGCCACACACCGCTGTTCCAGGTGATGTACAACCACCAGCCCCAGGTGGCGGATATCAGCACGGTACAGACAGCGTCCGGGCTGGAGCTGAGCCTGGTGCAATGGCAGAGCCGCACCACCCAGTTCGACCTGACCCTGGACACCTACGAGAAGTCCGGCAAGCTGCACGCCGCCCTGACCTACGCCGAAGACCTGTTTGACGCTGACACCATCGCACGCATGGCGCGGCATTGGACCGCACTGCTGCAAGGCATGCTGGAGGATGCCGAGCAGCGCATCGGCGAGTTGCCGATGCTCGATGCCCGGGAGCGCCAGACCCTGGTGCACGATTGGAACGCCACGGCGCAGGCTTACCCCACCGGGTTGAGCATGCCGCAACTGATCGAAGCTCAGGTCCGGCGTACCCCCGACGCCTGCGCCTTGGTGTTCGGCGAGCAGCAACTGAGCTACGCCGAACTGGATGCCCGAGCCAACCGGCTGGCGCGCTTGCTGCGTGAACAGGGTGTGGCGGCGGATGTGCTGGTGGGCATCTGCATCGAACGTTCCATCGAAATGGTCGTGGGCCTGCTGGCGATCCACAAGGCCGGTGGCGCCTACGTGCCCCTGGACCCGGAATACCCCCGGGACCGCTTGTCCTACATGATCGAGGACAGCGGCATCCGCCTCTTGCTGAGCCAGCGTTCGCTGCTGCCGCTGCTGGATTTCCAAGCCGATGCAGAGGCGCTCAAGGTCATCCTCCTGGACCAGGATCAGGACGCGCTGCTGGCTTATGACAGCGGCCCGCTGGAGACGCCGGTCGACCCGCTGAACCTGGCCTATGTGATCTACACCTCGGGTTCCACCGGCAAGCCCAAGGGGGCTGGCAACAGCCACGCGGCGCTGGTCAACCGTCTGTACTGGATGCAGCAGGCCTATGGCCTGGACGCCAGTGACGCGGTGCTGCAGAAAACCCCGTTCAGCTTCGACGTCTCGGTCTGGGAATTTTTCTGGCCGCTGATGACCGGTGCCCGGCTGGTGGTGGCGGCCCCGGGGGCCCACCGTGAGCCGGCGCGCCTGATCGACACCATCATCGACCACGGCATCAGCACCCTGCACTTTGTGCCCTCGATGCTCCAGGCCTTCATCCATGAGCAGGGCGTGTCGGCCTGCGCCAGCCTCAAACGCATCGTTTGCAGTGGCGAGGCCTTGCCCCTGGATGCCCAGCAGCAGGTCTTCGCCCGATTGCCGGGCGCTGGCCTGTACAACCTCTACGGCCCGACCGAGGCGGCGATCGACGTCACCCACTGGACCTGTGCCGACGAAGGCGCAAGCAGCGTGCCGATTGGCCAGCCGATCGCCAACCTGCGTACCCATGTCCTGGATGCCCAGTTGCAACCGGTACCGGCGGGTGTTGCCGGTGAGCTCTATCTGGGCGGCCTCGGGCTGGCTCGCTGTTATCACCGGCGCCCGGCCCTGACCGCCGAGCGCTTTGTACCTTGCCCCTTCCACCAGGGGGCGCGGCTGTATCGCACCGGCGACCGGGTGCGCCAGCGGGCCGATGGGGTGATCGAATACCTGGGCCGCCTGGACCATCAGGTCAAGCTGCGGGGCCTGCGTATCGAGCTGGGTGAAATCGAAGCCCGGCTGATGCAGCACCCGAGCGTGCGCGAGGCCGTGGTGCTGGTGCAGAACGCCAAGCACCTGGTGGCGTATCTGGTGTTGCAAGAGGGCGCCCAGGCCCAGGCCCAGGCCCGGGGGTGGACCGACGAACTCAAGGCCTGGCTGGCCAGCAGCCTGCCGGAGTACATGGTGCCCCATCACCTGCTGGCCCTGGATCGCTTGCCGGTGACCGCCAACGGCAAGCTCGACCGCAAGGCCTTGCCGCTGCCCGAGACGGCGCCGCAACTGGCCTATGTGGCCCCGGAGAACGCCATGCAGAAGGCCCTGGCGGGCATCTGGTGCGATGTGCTGGGGCTCGCTCAGGTAGGCCTGGACGATAACTTTTTCGAGCTTGGCGGTGATTCGATCATCTCGATCCAGGTGGTCAGTCGCGCCCGTCAGGCCGGGGTCCGTCTGGCGCCCCGGGACCTGTTCCAGTACCAGAGCGTGCGCAGCCTGGCCCAGGTCGCGGTCCTCGACGATCAGCCGCAGATCGACCAGGGACCAGTGACCGGTGAGGTGCCGTTGACCCCGGTACAGCACTGGTTCCTGGCTCAGGAGGTGCCTCGACCGGGGCACTGGAACCAGTCGTTGCTGCTGGACCCGCGCCAGCCCTTGCAGCCAGCGCTGTTGCAGGTGGCGTTGTTGCAGGTGGTCAATCATCACGATGCCTTGCGCCTGCGCTTTGTCGGCACGCAGCAGGGTTGGCAGCAGGCCTATGCCGAGCCTGCCAGCCACTTCGACCTGTGGCAGTGCCGGGTCGAGCATGACCAGGCCCTGGCGGCAGTGTGCGACGAGGCCCAGCGCAGCCTGGACCTGCAAGCCGGCCCCCTGGTACGCGCGGTCCTGGTGGAGCACGAGTCGGGTCGCCAGCAACTGTTGCTGGTGATCCACCACCTGGTGGTGGATGGGGTGTCCTGGCGGGTGCTGCTGGAGGACCTGCAACAGGCCTACCGGCAGTTGGCGGAGGCTCAGACAGTGCAACTGCCACCCAAGACCAGTGCCTATCAGGCCTGGGCCCGGCGCTTGCGGGAGCATGCGCCGCAGCGCGAGACCGAACTGCCGTACTGGCTGGCGCAGCAGAGCGGAGCCGGCGACTTGCCCTGTGACAACCCAGCGGGCGGCCTGCAGAACCGTCATGGCCGCAAGATCGAGTCGCGACTGGATGTGGGGCTGACCCGCAAACTGCTGCAACAGGCTGTGAGCGCCTATCGTACCCAGGTCAACGACCTGCTGTTGACCGCCCTGGCTCGCGTACTGTGCCGCTGGACCGGGCAGGCTTCGGCCCTGATCCAGTTGGAAGGGCATGGTCGCGAGGACCTGTTCGACGATCTGGACCTGACCCGCACCCTGGGCTGGTTCACCAGCCTGTACCCGGTGCGCCTGCAGCCGGCCGAGCAAGCTGGGGCTGCAATCAAGGGGATCAAGGAGCAACTGCGCGCGATCCCCGGCAAGGGGCTGGGCTACGGCTTGCTGCGCTACCTGGGCAGCCCGGCCCAGCGTCAGGCGCTGGCGGCATTGCCGCAGCCACGGATCACCTTCAACTACCTGGGCCAGTTCGATCGCCAGTTCGATGAGCAGGCGTTGTGGACGCCGGCCAGCCAGAGCAGCGGGCAGGCTCAGGACCCACAGGCACCCCTGGCCAACTGGCTGACCCTGGAAGGCCAGGTCTATGGCGGCGAACTGGCGTTGCAGTGGGGCTACAGCGAGGAAATGTTCAGCGACTCCAGCATCCAGCGGCTGGCCGATGACTACCTCGCCGAGCTGCGCCTGCTGATCGAGCACTGCTGTGGGCTGGATCAGGCCCAAGCTACGCCTTCGGACTTCCCGCTGGCACGGATCTCCCAGCAACAGCTCGACGCGCTGCCGGTGCCGGCGGCTGCCATCGAGGACCTGTATCCGCTGACGCCGATGCAGCAGGGCATGCTGTTCCATACCCTCTACGAGCCCCAGGAACAGGCCTACATCAACCAGTTGCGCCTGGACATCCACGGCCTTGATCCCCAGCGCTTTGCCGATGCCTGGCAGAGTGCCCTGGATCGCCACCCGATCCTGCGCAGCAGCGTGCACTGGGAAGGGCTGGACAGCGCCCATCAGTTGGTCAGGAACCGGGTCAAGGTGCCGTTGCAGGTCTTGGCATCGGCCCCGGCGGATCTCGATCTACTGGCCGCGCAAGAGCGTTCCCGGGGGTTCGAGCTGGATCGGGCGCCCTTGCTGCGCCTGCTGCTGGTGCCCATCGCCGACAACCACTGGCACCTGATCTACACCTGCCACCACCTGCTGCTCGATGGCTGGAGCAATGCCAGCCTGCTGGCCGAAGTGATCCAGTTGTACGGCGGCGCTCGCTTGCCGGCGCCCCAAGGCCGCTATCGCGACTACCTGGGCTGGTTGCAGCAGCAGTCGGCCCCGGCTGCACAACAGTTCTGGAGCGAGCGCCTGCACGCCATGGACTCGCCGACCTTGCTCGCCGACGGGGTGCGCAAGCCGGTGTCGGGCAGCGGCCATGGGCAGCACCTGGAAGGGTTCGACCAGGCGCTGACACAACGCCTGGGCAGCTTTGCCCGGCAGCAGAAGGTCACCCTGAACACCGTGCTGCAAGCCGCCTGGGCGCTGTTGCTGCAGCGTTATTGCGCGCAGCAGTGCGTGATCTTCGGTGCCACCGTGGCGGGGCGTTCGGCGCCGCTGCCGGGTATCGAGCAGCAGTTGGGGCTGTTCATCAATACCTTGCCGATCATTTGCCAGCCACGTTCGCAGTGCAGCGTGGGGCAATGGCTTGAGCAGATGCAGGCGCTCAATCTGGGCTTGCGCGAACACGAGCACGTGCCGCTCTACGAGATCCAGGGTTGGGCCGGGCACCAGGGCGCCCCCTTGTTCGACAGCCTGCTGGTGTTCGAGAACTTCCCCGTGGCCCAGGCCCTCAAGGAGGGGGCTCCGGCCGGGCTGCAGTTCTCCGGCCTGGCCAACCACGAGCAGACCAGCTATCCGCTGACCCTGGGCATCGAGTTGGGCGAGCACCTGAGCCTGGACTTCAGCTATGACCGCAGTCGTTTCAGTGCCGATCAGGTCCAGGGCTTCTGTGCCCAGTTGCGGCATTTGCTGCTGCAGTTCATGGCCGATCCCGACGCGGCCCTGGGGGGCTTGCAGTTGTTGAGCGAACAGGCGCGCCAGGACTTGCTGCAGCACAGCCAGCTGGCCGAGGTGGTGCCCGCCCAGGCGCCGCTGGTGCACCAGCGGATCGCCGCGCAGGCGGCGGCCACGCCCGAGGCGCTGGCGCTGGTGGTCGATGGCGAGCAACTGGACTATGGCCAGTTGAACGCCCAGGCCAACCGCCTGGCCCATTGCCTGCAAGCCCAGGGGATTGGCCCGGGGGATCGGGTCGGCCTGGCACTCAAGCGCGGCCCGCAACTGATCGTCAGCCTGCTGGCGGTGCTCAAGAGTGGCGCGGCCTATGTGCCCCTGGACCCGCAATACCCGCAAGAGCGTCTGGCGTTCATGATTGCCGACAGCCGCCTGAGCCTGCTGCTCAGCGACACCGGCACCTGGGCCGCGCCGCTGCTGCCCGACAGCGTGCTGCATTGGGATCTGCCGAGCCTGGCGCAACGCTTGAGCCATTGCTCCAGCGCCGATCCGCAGAACCGCGCCTGCCCGCAAGACCTGGCCTATGTGATCTACACCTCGGGCTCCACCGGGGTCCCCAAGGGCGTGGCCATCGATCACCGGGCCTTGTCGGCGTTCTGCGAAGCGGCGGCGGATTATTCGGCGCTCACCGCCACCGACAAGGTGCTGCAATTCGCCACCTTCAGTTTCGACGGTTTCGTCGAGCAGTGTTACCCAGCCCTTTGCCTCGGCGCGGCCCTGGTGATGCGCGGCGACGAGCCCTGGGCCGTCGAGCAACTGGCGGCGGTGATCGTCAGCCAGGGCGTGACCCTGGCCGACCTGCCGGCGGCTTACTGGCACTTGCTGGCCAAGCAGTGCATGGCCGACGGTATCCGCAGCCTGGGGCGCCTGCGCCAGGTGCATGTCGGCGGCGAGGCGATGTCGGTGGAGGGCTTGCGCCTGTGGCACGCCGCCGGGCTTGGGGGGGTACGCCTGCTCAATACCTACGGCCCGACCGAGGCCACCGTGGTCTCCAGTGTCCACGACTGCCGGGAGCAGGATGCCAGCGAGGTCTACGGCATCCCGATCGGCCAGCCGATCATCGGCCGCGCCCTGCGGATCATCGACGGCGACCTCAATCTGCTGCCCGAAGGCGGCACCGGAGAGCTGTGCATCGGTTCTGCGTCGAGCCTGGCCCAGGGGTATTTTGACCGGCCGGGACTGACCGCCGAGCGCTTCATTCCCGACCCCTTTGCCGGTCAGCCTGGCGCCCGGCTGTATCGCAGTGGCGACCTGGCGCGTTACAACCCGCAAGGGGCGATCGAGTACATCGGCCGCATCGATCATCAGGTGAAGATCCGCGGCTTCCGCATCGAACTGGGGGAAATCGAGGCGCGCCTGTCGGCTCGGCCAGATGTGCGTGAGGCGGTGGTGCTGGCCGTGCCGGCCAACAACGGCATGCAACTGGTGGCCTATGTGGTGCCCTCTGCGTTGCCTGGGGATACCGACGACGGCCTGGGCGATGCTCAGGCACAGGCCGAGCGTTGCGCGCTGATCAAGGCCGGGCTCAAGGAAACGCTGCCGGATTACATGTTGCCCAGCCACGTGCTGCTGTTGCCGCGCCTGCCCCTCAACCCGAACGGCAAGCTGGACCGCAAGGCCCTGCCCAAGCCGGACTTGAGTGCCTTGCAACAAGCCTATGTGGCCCCGCACAGCAAACTGCAGCAGCAGGTGGCGGCGATCTGGCAGAGCGTGCTCGAAGTCGAGCGGGTCGGCCTGCAGGACAACTTCTTCGCCCTGGGCGGGCACTCGTTGCTGGCCACCCAGGTCATCAGCCGGGTGCGGCATGAGCTGGGCTTGCAGGCCGCGCTGCGGACCCTGTTCGATGCGCCCGACCTGCAGGCCTTTGTCGCCGCCCTGGGCGCCACTGAGGCTCCGGAGGCGGCCCCGGCCTTGTGCCGGGTGGATGACTCGCGGCCACAGCCGTTGTCCTTTGCCCAGCAGCGCTTGTGGTTCCTCTGGCAGTTGGAGCCGCAGAGCTCGATGTACAACATCGCCCGGGCCCTGGAGTTGCGTGGCGAGCTGGACATCGAGGCGGTGCGGCAAGCCTTCGAATCACTGATGCAGCGGCATTCGGTATTGCGTACCACCTACAGCGAGGTCGAAGGCGAGAGCTGGCAGCACGTCCATCGCCACCTGCCGCTGTCGTTCGTGTTCGATGACCTGTGCGCCTTGCCAGTGGCCGAGCGCGAGACCATGGCCCAGCAGCAGTTGCAGCAACAGGCCGCGGAGCCCTTCGACCTGATCGCCGGCCCGCCGATGCGTGTACGCCTGCTGCGGCTGGAGCCGCAACGGCACCTGCTGCTCATGACCCTGCACCACATCGTCGCCGACCATTGGTCGTTCGGCATTCTGCCGACCGAGTTCGTAAGCCTGTATCACGCCCATCGGACCGCCACGGCCAGCCCGTTGCCGGAGCCGGCCCTGCATTACGTGGACTTCGCTGTCTGGCAGCGCCAATGGCTCGAAGGCGGTGAGCTGCAGCGTCAGCTCGATTACTGGCGTGATGTCCTGGGCGATGACCATCACCTCACGCGCTTGCCCGCCAGTGCCACGGTGCAGCCAGGGCAGGCGCCGTCACCCTTGTGCGATCTCCACGAATTCCATTTTTCGGCGGCTCAGAGCCAGGCGCTGCGCGCCTTTGCCAGTGCCCAGGGGGTGACCTTGTACATGCTGCTGCTGGCAGGTTTTGCCCTGGTGGTGGGGCAGCGCAGCGACAGTTCGCGGGTGCGTCTGGGGACCGATATCGCTAACCGTAATCACGCCGGCGTTGAAGATCTGGTGGGCTTCTTCGTTAACCAACTGGTATTGCAGATAAGTGTCGAGGAACAACAGTGCGTCAGCGACTTGCTGCAGGTGACACGGAGCACGGTCATCGGTGCTTCGGATCACCAGGACCTGCCTTTCGAGCGCCTGGTGGAGGCGCTGCGGGTGGTCCGGCGCGCCGGTCGTTCGCCGTTGTTCAGCATCAAGTTCATCTATCAGGAAAGCCTTGATCAGCCCTTGTCGATCGACGGCCTGGACGTGCAGCCGGTGGCTGCCGGCAGGGCTGCCGCGGAGCTGGACCTGGTGGCCGAGTTCGTCAATGCGCCCCAGGGCATCTACCTCGGCCTGAAGTGCGATGCCGGGCTCTACACCGCCGCGGACATGGCGTGCCTGTTCGAGCAGTTGCAGGCGGTGTTCGAGCTGATGGTGGTCGATACCCAGGCGCCGTTGGCGGCGTTGCTGAACCAGGCACGGGATATCCAATACCTGCGCGAGCGAGACCAGTTGCAACAGCGCCAGGCCCTGCTCAAGCAACAGCACCCGATTCAGCGGCGCCGTCCAGGACGGGTGCCGGTCGAGTGAAGCCATATTGAACAATCATGCAGGCGCGTGCGATCGCCGCGCCTGATACCGCGAATCGGAGGTGGGTCATGTCGAAATTCGAGTCTCAAGCCATACCGGCATTGGGCAAGGGACGGCGCAAGAGCTTGAGCCTGGACCAATCCAGCCTGGTGACGTTCACGCCGCTGTTCGAGAACAGCTCGATTCCCCTGCTGTGTACGCCGAACGTTCCTGGCGTGGGGCTGGCGCAGTGGGCCGGGGAAAACCGCGAGCTGCTCCAGGAAAAGCTCGACCGGCACGCAACGTTGTTGTTCCGCGGCTTCGCGGTGCAGGACATCAACGAATTCAACCAGTGCGTCGATTCGATTTCCGGTGGTGCCCTGGAGTACCTGTTCCGGGCCTCGCCGCGGACCCAGATCACCAAGAAACTCAACGTCTACAGCTCTACCGACTACCCGGCCGTGGAAAAGATCTTTCCCCACAACGAGCACTCCTATTCCCCGGTGTTTCCGCTGCACCTGTATTTCTACTGCGACGTGCCGTCGACCACCGGCGGCGAGACGCCATTTGGCGACACCCGGCATTTGCTGGCGCGGATCGATCCACAGGTGCGCGAAGAGTTCCAGCGCAAGCGCGTGCTCTATGTGCGCAACTATGGCGACGGCATGGGGCTGCCCTGGCAGACCGTGTTCCAGACCGACAACCGCGCCGAGGTCGAGGCCTATTGCGCGAAGATCGGCGTGACCCCGGAGTGGAAATCCGGCAACCGCCTGCGCACCCGGCAACAGGGCCCGGCCATGGTCCGGCATCCGCGTACCGGCGAGAGCGTGTGGTTCAACCATGCGACGTTCTTCAATGCCCTGACCCTGCCAGAGAGCATCCGCGACAGCCTGCTGGCGGAGTTCGCGCCCGAGGACCTGCCGCAAAACACCTTCTTTGGCGATGGCAGCCCGATCCCCGATGACTACATCACCCATCTGCAACAGCTCTATCGCGAGGTGATGGTGGAGTTTCCCTGGGAGAAGGGCGACGTCGTGATGCTCGACAACATCCTCACCCTGCACGCCCGCAACGAATATTCAGGCCCGCGCAAAATACTCACAGCCATGGCCGTCCCGCTGAAAAGCACCGACGTGGCCATTGGTTAAGGACATCAGCATGACCGACTTTTCCCAAGCAGAGACGTTTCAGATTTCGGCCCAGCAGGCCGCGATTCTTTCCCAGCAGCAGTACCTGGGCCAGCCGCTGGCGGCGCAGGCGCTCCTGTCCTTCGACACGCCGCCCGAGCGTGCTGTGCTGGAGGCCGCACTGAACGAGGTGTGCCAGCGCCACGAAATCCTGCGCACCCGCTACCGGCAGGTGCCCGGCTTCAAGCAACCGGTGCAGGAAATCACCCCTCAGGTGCGCCTGCGCCTGTCGCTGGAAGCGGGGCGCAGCCTGCAACAGGCCCGTGCCGAGGATCGCCTGACCCTGGCCGAAGTGCCCCTGGTGGCCTCGCTGCTGGATCGTCAGTTGCTGATCAGCGTGACCCTGGCCAGCTGTGACCGCCAGTCTCTTTCATTGCTGATGACCGAACTGCAGCAACTGTGCGCGGGACGGCAGTTGCCAGCGTTCGACAGCCTGCAGTACGCCGATTACGCCGCTTGGCAGAGCGAGCTGGGGGAGGAGGCGATCGGTCGCGAAGGCCTGCAGTTCTGGCGCACTCTGTATGCCGGACAGCAGCCGGGCGTGCGCCTGCCGTTCGAGCGCCGCCTGGACTTTGCGCCGCAGTTGCAGGAATGCCGCCTGGACACCGATCTGGCACCGGCATTGCGCCAATTGGCCAGTGCGGCCGAGCTGAGTGTCGAGGACAGCCTGCTGTTCCTCTGGGCCGGTTTCCTCGCCGGGCTGAGCCAGCAGGACTCGCTGTTGGTGGCGCTGACCGTGGACGGTCGCAGCGACCAGTTGCAGCAGACCCTGGGCCATTTCAGCCGGCGCCTGCCCGTGGCCGTCACGTTGCAGCCCCAAGCCACCTTGCAGGACAACCTGCAGGCGTTCCGTCATCAGCTGGACCTGAGCCGCTCTTGGCAGGATTGCCTGAACGAGCTGGAAGCGTTCGGCGCCGAGCAGCCCCGTCCCCTGGACCTGGGTTGCTCCTACAGCGAAGGCGCCGAGGTGCAGGAGCTGCTCCTCGATCGGGCGTACTTCGAGAAGCTGCACCTGCAGGCCCGGGCCGAGGCCGACCAGCTGTCGCTGCAACTGAGCTGGCAGCCCCGTCTGCTGCCCGACGGCCTGCCTGCCGCCTGGCTCGAACAGTTCGCCCAGTGGCTCAAAGCGGCCGCCGCGGACAGCAGCCTGACCCTTGAGCAATTGCCGTTGGTCAGCGCTGATCAGGCGCAGCGCCTGTTGCAGGATTTCGATCGCAGCGCGGACCTGAGCGCCGCCGATGCACCGCTGCTGCACCAGCTGTTCGAAGAGGCCGCCCGGGCCTTTCCCGAGCGTGCCGCGATCCATGTCGATGGCCGGGAAATCACTTACGCCGAGCTCGACCGTCAGGCCAATCAGCTGGCCCACAGCTTGCGCCAGCAAGGGGTCGACAGCGACGCCATCGTCGGGGTCTATGGGGCGCGTTCCATCGAGATCGTGGTAGCCCTGCTGGGGATTCTCAAGGCCGGTGGCGCCTACCTGCCGCTGGACCCGGCCTATCCCAGCGAGCGCCTGTCCTTCATGCTCGAGGACGCAGCGGTGCGCTGCCTGATCAGCCTGCAACCCCTGCATCCGGACATCGTCCTGCCGGCCGACCTGCCCCAGATCAGCCTGGACCCTCAACTGTTGAGCGGCAACGCCCAAGCGCTGCCCAGCCGCAGCACGGGCGACAACCTGGCGTATGTCATCTATACCTCGGGCTCCACCGGCAAACCCAAGGGCGTGATGGTGTCCCACGCCAATGCCAGCACCTCGACCCTGGCCCGCGGCGCGTTCTACCAGGCGCCCCTGGAACGTTTCCTGATGCTGTCCTCGTTCTCCTTCGACAGCTCCGTGGCGGGGATCTTCTGGACCCTGAGCCAGGGCGCGACCTTGTACCTGCCCAGCGAAGAACAGCACAAGGACCCGCAGCAGGTCGCCGAGCTCATCGACGCGCAGCGGATTTCCCACTTTCTGGCCCTGCCATCGTTCTATGCGCAAATCCTCGAAGCCCTGCAGCAGCCGTCACTGCGCTGTGTGATCGTGGCCGGCGAAGCCTGTCCGGTGGAGCTGGCCCTGCGGCACCGGGAACGGCTGCCCGAGACCTTGCTGGTGAATGAATACGGCCCTTCGGAAAGTGCGGTCTGGTGTTCGGCTTTCGCCGTGGAGCAGCCGCCTGTGGATGAGCGGGTGGCCATCGGTGGCGCTATCGCCGGTACGCGACTGCGGGTGCTGGATGAAGAAGCCGGACTGGCCGGTATCGGTCGCGAGGGCGAGCTGTTCATCGGAGGTCCGGGCCTGGCCCGTGGCTACCTCAAGCGTCCGGCCCTGACCGCCAGTCGCTTCCTCCCGGACCCGTTCGCCAGCACCCCCGGCGCGCGCCTGTATCGCACCGGGGACCGGGTCAGCAGCTTGCCCCAGGGCATGCTCGACTACCTCGGTCGGATTGACTTCCAACTGAAGATCCGAGGCTTTCGCATTGAGCTGGGCGAGATCGAAAGCCTGCTCGGGCAAGCTGCCAATGTGCGCGAAGCCGCTGTCGTGGCCCGGGACACGGCGGCCGGCAAACAGTTGGTGGCGTATGTGGTGCTGGCCCAGGTCGACGACCGCGAGGCCCAGGAGCAGGCCCTGCTGGCCCAGCTGCGCGAGCAGTTGCCCGAGTACATGGTGCCGTCGTTCCTCAGTGTCCTGGAGCGTTTCCCCCTGACCCCCAACGGCAAGCTGGACCGTAACGCCCTGAGCGCTCTGGAGCTGCAAGGCAGCGCCTATGTGGCGCCGCGCAACGAGCTGGAGGCCGCCCTGGCCGCCATCTGGCAAGAGGCGCTGCAACTGGAGCGGGTCGGTGTGCATGACAACTTCTTTGCCCTGGGCGGCCACTCGCTGCTGGCCACGCGCATTCGCTCCAAGGTGCAAAGCGAGCTCAACCTGTCCTTGCCGCTGCGGGTGTTCTTCGAGGGCGAAACGGTGGAGCTGCTGGCCCGACAGGTCGAGCTGCATCGTGATTCCGGGGTGACAGGGGACAAGGTCGATGCCTTGGAAGCCCTGTTTGCGGAGGCCCAGGAGTGATGAATCCGTTACCCGAGCGCATGCTGGCGCTGTCCAAGCGGTTCGCCGCGTTCAGCCCCCAGGAGCGTAGCGCCTTGCAGCGCAAGATGATCGAGCAGGGGCTGTCCCTGGACCTGTTGCCGATCCCTGGGCGCAGCCAGGACCAGACGCTGATGTGCGCGTCCTATGCCCAGCAGCGCCTGTGGTTTCTCTGGCAACTGGAGCCCACCTCCAGCGCCTACAACCAATTGGCGGTGCTGCGCTTGCAGGGCGACCTGCAGGACGCCGATCTGCAACGCAGTATCCAGTACCTGATCGACCGCCATGAGGTGCTGCGCAGCACCTTCAGCCTGGACGGCCAGCAAGTGATGCAGGTGATTCATCCGCAGCGCGAATTCCTCCTGCAACGGCTGGATTACAGCCACCTTGAGGACGCCGGCCCACAGGTGGCCGAACAGGTGGCGGAGCAGGGCGAACGCCCCTTCGACCTGGAGCACGACCTGCTGTTGCGGGCGACCCTGATCAAGCTCGGGCCCCAGGAACATGTGCTGCTGTTCTGTACCCATCACATCATCAGTGATGCCTGGTCGCTGCCGATCCTGGTGGGCGAGGTGACCAGCGCCTATGAGCACTGGCGCCAATACCAGCGCGCGCCGGACCTGGCGCCGCTGGCGGTGCAGTACGCCGACTTCGCCGTTTGGCAGCGCCTGTGGCTGGAAGCCGGTGAAGCCGAGCGGCAGCTGCAGTACTGGCGCGAGCGCCTGGGCAGCGAACCCTTGACCCTGGAACTGCCTCTGGACCGGCCGCGCCCGCCGCTGCGCAGTGCCCGGGGCGGGCGCCACGCCATGGTCTTCGATCAGGACCTGGACCGCGGTGTGCGCGAACTGGCCGCGAGTACCGGCTGCACCCTGTTCATGGTGCTGCTGGCGTCCCTGCAGGTGCTGCTGCAGCGCTACAGCGGTGCCCGCAGCATTCGCGTGGGCACGCCGGTGGCCAACCGCACGCGGGCCGAAGTCGAGGGGCTGATCGGCTTTTTCGTCAACACCCAGGTGCTGCAGGCCGAGATCGACCCGCAGCAGTCATTCAGTGCCTTGCTGGCCCAGGTCAAGACCCGGGTGCTGGAGGCCCAGGCGCATCAGGACCTGCCGTTCGAACAACTGGTCGATGCCCTGCAGCCTGAGCGCAGCTTGAACCAGAGCCCCTTGTTCCAGGTGCTCTACAACCACCTGGCGGGGGACAACGAAGGCGCGCGGGTGGAGATTCCCGGGCTGAAGATCGAGGCCCTGGCCAGCGACAGCGAAGCCGTGCGCTTCGACCTGACCTTCAACACCCATGAAGAAGGCGGACGCCTGCAGGGGGCGCTGGTCTACGCAATCGACCTGTTCGACCCGCAGACCATCGAGCAGATGGCCCGGCATTGGCACAACCTGTTGCAGGCGGTGGTGCGCGAACCGCAGCGTCGCCTGGGCGAACTGCCGATGCTCGATGCGGCAGAGCGCACGCAGATACTGGAGCAGTGGAACCTCGGCAGCGCCTTTGAGCGTCCACCCCTGTCGGTACCGGCCTGTGTCGAGGCGCATGCGCTGCGCAGCCCCGATGCGCTGGCCGTGGTCTGCGCCGGGCAGCAACTGACGTATCAACAGCTCAATGCGCAGGCCAACCGCCTGGCGCGTCAGCTGCGCGAGTGCGGCGTGGGGCCGGATGTGCTGGTGGGCATTGCCGCGCAACGCTCGATCGAGATGATCGTGGGCCTGCTGGCGGTGCTCAAGGCCGGCGGCGCCTACGTGCCTCTGGACCCCGAATACCCGCAGGAACGCCTCAACGGCATGATCGAGGACAGCGGGATTACCCAGTTGCTGGCCCAACAGCAGCTGATCGGGCGTTTTGCCGATCTGCCCGGGCTCTGTATCGAGCCCCTCGAGGATTCGCCGGCACGCCAGGCCCTGAGTGCCGACAACCTCGAACCCCTGACGGCTCCCGGACACCTGGCGTACGTGATCTTCACGTCCGGCTCCACGGGCCGGGCCAAGGGCGTGACCATCAGCCACGGCGCCCTGGCCAACTACGTGGCGGCCATTCATCAGCGTCTGCCGCTGGCGTCGGCCCGCAGCATGGCGTTGGTGTCCACGCCGGCGGCGGACCTTGGGCACACGGTGCTGTTCGGTGCCCTGTGCGGCGGCCAGGCGCTGCATGTGATCAGCGCCGATCTGGCGGTGGACGGTGCGGGCCTGGGCCAGTACCTGCAACAGCAACAGATCGATGTGCTGAAAATTGTCCCCTCGCACCTGGCGGCGCTGTTGGGTGAGGACAATGGCGCGGTGCTGCCACGTCAATGCTTGGTCCTGGGTGGCGAAGCCTGCCCGGTGAGCCTGGTTGAGCGCATCCAGCGCCTGGCGCCGCAGTGCCGGATCGTCAACCACTACGGGCCGACCGAAAGCACCGTGGGCGCCCTGACCCAGGCCGTGGAGGGCGACTGGTCCCAGGCTGCGTCGATTCCCCTGGGCCGGCCGCTGGCCAATGTCCGCGCCTATGTGCTGGACAGCGAAGGCCAGCCGGCCGCCGTCGGCAGCCTGGGCGAACTGTATCTGGCCGGTGCCGGACTGGCCCGTGATTACCATCGGCGCCCTGAGCTGACCGCTGCCAGCTTCATCCCCGATCCTTTCGACCCGCAGGGCGGCGCCCGCCTGTACCGCACTGGCGATCAGGTGCGCTACCGCCGTGACGGCAGCATCGAGTTCTGCGGGCGCATCGACCAGCAGATCAAGATTCGTGGCTTCCGGGTCGAGCCGGGAGAAATCCAGGCCTGCCTGCACAGTCATCCCTGGGTGCGCGAGTGTGCGGTACTGGCCCTGGATGGACCCCAGGGCAAGCAGTTGGTGGCCTATCTGGTGTGCCAGTCCGGGCTCGACCCGGATCAGTGCAAGGAAGGGCTCAAGCAGCACATGAACGCGCACCTGTCGGCCCATCAGGTGCCCAGCCATCTGCTGTTGCTGCCGGCGCTGCCCCTGAGCCCCAACGGCAAGCTGGATCGCCAGGCTTTGCCGCGCCCTGAGCAGGGCCGTCCGCAGGACCTCTACCGTGCGGCACAGAACCCCGTGCAACAGACACTGGTGGATATCTGGCAGGAGGTCTTGAACCAGCCGCGAATCGGTATCAACGACAACTTCTTCGAACTCGGTGGCGACTCGATCATCGCCATCCAGATGGTCAGCCGCGCACGCCAGGCGGGCTTGCAGATTTCCTCCCGGGACGTGTTCCGCAGCCAGAGCATTCTTGAGCTGGCAGCGGTGGCCAAGCAAGGCACGGCCTTGTTCATCGATCAGGGACCGGTGCGTGGCCCGATGCCGCTGACGCCGATCCAGCAGGTATTTTTTGCCAGCGACATTCCCCAGCGCCAGCACTGGAACCAGTCGCTGCTGCTGACCCCTCGCGAGCCGTTGCAGGTGCCGCTGCTGGAGCGCGCCCTGAACCAACTGCTGGTGCAGCACGATGCGTTGCGCCTGAGGTACCGACAGCACGCCGGCCTCTGGCAGGCCGAACACCAAGAGCATCCCGAGCCGGTCAGCCTCTGGCGGCAGTGGGTGGCGGATGCCGCAGCTATTCAGGCACTGGGCCAACAGGCCCAGAGCAGTCTCGACCTGGAACAGGGGCCGCTGTTACGCGCGGTGCTGATGGACCTGGACGATGGCAGCCAGCGTTTGCTGCTGGTCATCCATCACCTGGTGGTGGACGGCGTGTCCTGGCGGATTCTGCTGGAGGACCTGCAAAGCCTTTATCGGCAGTTGGCCGAGGGTGCGATGCCGGTCCTGCCGTCCAAGACCAGTGCTTTCCAGGATTGGGCCGTGCACCTGCAAGACTGGGCGCAGCGCCTTGGGCACACCGACGAACTGGATTACTGGTGCCGGCAACTGGAGCAGGCGCCTCAGGGCCTGCCCCTGGACTATCCCGCCGGGGCGAACCTGGCGTGCCATGGCACGGCGATCAATGCCCGGCTGCCTCGGGAGCTGACCAGCCAGCTGTTGCAGGAAGCCCCCAAGGCCTATCGCACCCAGATCAACGACCTGTTGCTGGCCGTCCTGGCGCGCGTGATCTGCCGTTGGACCGGGCATTCGCAGATGCTGGTGCAGTTGGAAGGTCACGGGCGCGAGGAACTGTTTGCCGATGTCGACCTGTCGCGTTCGGTGGGCTGGTTCACCAGTCTCTATCCGCTGTGCCTGACTCCGGCGCAGCCACTCTCGGATTCGATCAAGGCGGTCAAGGAGGACTTGCGTCGGGTCCCGGCCAATGGCCTGGGTTATGGCGCGTTGCGTTACCTGGGGCCGGACGCGGTCCGCGAACGCCTGCAGGGGCTTGCGCAGCCGAGGATCACCTTCAACTACCTGGGGCAGTTCGACCAGAGCTTCGACTCGCAGTCACTCTTGGCTCCGGCGCCGGAAGCGGCCGGTGACGAACGTCACCACGAGGCGCCACTGAGCAATTGGTTGACGGTCAACAGCCAGGTCTATGGGGGCGAACTGTCCCTGAGCTGGAGCTTCAGCCATCAGTTGTTCAAGCCGCAGACGGTTCAGCGCCTGGCCGATGATTACCTGCTGGAACTGCAGGCGCTGATCGAGCATTGCACCCTGGATACCTCGGCGGGCGTCTCGCCATCGGACTTCCCCCTGGCCGGGTTGAACCAGGCTCAGCTGGATGCGCTGCCGGTGGCCCCACGTACCATCGCCGACTTGTACCCCTTGTCGCCGATGCAGCAGGGCATGCTGTTCCACACCCTCTACGAGCAGGCCAGCGACGATTACGTCAATCAGCTCCGGGTGTCGGTGCAGGGCCTGGACCCGCAGCGTTTCCGCCGGGCCTGGGAAGATGCCCTGCAGGCCCACGACATCCTGCGTACCTCTTTCCACTGGCAAGCGGAGCTGGAGCAACCGGTGCAGATTGTCCAGCGTCAGCTGGTGCTGCCGTTCCGGGTGCTCGACTGGTCGAACGGGCAGGCCAGCGAGCTTGCCCTTGACGCGCTGGCCGGCGAAGAACGCAGCCTGTGTGCGCATTTCGACCGTGCACCGTTGTTGCGCCTGTGCCTGGTGCAGACCACGGCCCAGGACTACCAACTGATCTACACCAACCACCACATCCTGATGGATGGCTGGAGCAGTTCGCAGTTGATGAACGAGGTCCTGCAACGCTACGCCGGGGTGGTGCCGCCACAGGCTCCGGGGCGTTATCGCGACTACATCCAGTGGCTGCAACGCCAGGATCTGAGCGCCTGTGAACGTTTCTGGCGCGAGCAACTGGGGCGTTTGTCGACCCCGACCCGGCTGGCAGGCAGCATCGCCCTGGAAAACCCGGGCGCGGATGCCGGCCATGGCGAGTTCCACCATGATTGGACCCAGCCGTGGACCGAGCGCCTGGTGGCCTTCGCCCGGCAGCAGAAAATCACCGCCAACACCCTGTTGCAGGCGGCCTGGCTCCTGCTGTTGCAGCGCTATACCGGACAGAGCACCGTGGCCTTTGGCGCGACGGTGGCGGGGCGTCCTTCGGAGCTGCCGGGGATCGAGCAGCAGATCGGTCTGTTCATCAATACCTTGCCGGTGATCGCCACCCCCGATGCGCAGATGAGCGTGGCGCAGTGGCTGCAACAGGTGCAGGCGCACAATCTGCAACTGCGCGAATACGAACATACGCCGCTCAACGATATCCAGCGCTGGGCCGGCAGCAGCGGTGAAGCGCTGTTCGATACCCTGCTGGTCTTCGACAACTACCCGGTGGCCCAGGCCCTGGAGCAGGAGGAGGCTTCCAGCGTGCGCTTCGGTGCCGTGCACAGTCGTGAACGCACCAACTATCCGTTGTCGGTGGCGGTGGCGCTGGAGCAGCGCCTGAGCATCAGCTACGGCTATGCCCGGGAGGCCTTCAGCGCGGCGGTGATCGAACGCCTCAACGGCCATCTGCTACACCTGCTGGCGCAACTGATTGATAACCCCCAGTTGCAACTGGGCGCCATCGAGCTGCTGACCCCGGCCGAGACGGCGAGCCAATGCATAGCGCCCGTCGCGCCGGGGATCGAGCCGCCGGTACACGAGAGCATCGGTGCCCTCGCACAACGCTGGCCGGAGCGTCAGGCGGTGCTGTTTGCCGGGCAGCGCTTCACTTACGCAGAACTGGACCAGCGGGCCAACCGCCTGGCCCATGAACTGGTGGCCCGCGGGGTCGGCCAGGAGGTCCGGGTCGGCGTGGCATTGCCCCGGGGCGAGGGGCTGCTGGTGGCCTTGCTGGCGGTGCTCAAGGCCGGCGGCGCCTTCGTGCCGCTGGATTTGAGCTACCCAGCCGACCGCCTGGCCTACCTCATGGCGGATTCCGGCATGGCCCTGTTGCTCAGTGACACCGAGTCGTTGCAGCGCCTGCCTTCGGCCGCCGGTCTGGCGGTGCTCGATCTGTCGCGCCTGGAGGTCGGGCAGCATCCGCTGACCGCGCCTGCGGTAACAGTGGCGCCAGAGAGCCTGGCCTATGTGATCTACACCTCGGGTTCCACCGGTCAGCCCAAGGGCGTGACCGTGGCCCATGGTCCGCTGGCGATGCACTGTCGCACCACCGGCGAACGCTATGGCATGACGCCCGAGGACTGTGAACTGCACTTCCTGTCGTTTTCCTTCGACGGCGCTCATGAACGCTGGCTGACCGCCTTTGTCTGCGGCGCCAGCCTGCTGCTGCGTGACGACAGCCTGTGGACCCCGGAGCAGACCTGTGAAGCGATTCGCCGCCATGGCGTGACCATGGCCGGTTTTCCTCCGGCGTACCTGCATCAGTTGGCGGAACATGTGCAGCGGGTCGGCAATCCGCCGCCCATGCGCCTCTACAGCTTTGGCGGCGATGCCATGCCGCAGGCCAGCTTCGAGCTGGTCCAGCAGGTGTTGCGTCCCCAGTACATGATCAACGGTTACGGGCCCACCGAAACCGTGGTCACGCCGCTGGTGTGGAAAACCGCTGCCGGTGAGCCTTGCAAGGCTGCTTATGCGCCCATCGGCCATTGCGTCGGGGAGCGCAGCGCCTATGTCCTGGATGCCGATCTCAATCCCTTGCCAGTGGGGGTCGCCGGAGAGCTGTACATCGGCGGCAATGGCTTGGCGCGAGGTTATCTGCAGCGTTTCGCGCAGACCGCCGAACGCTTTGTTCCCGATCCCTACAGCCCCTTGGGGGGACGTCTGTATCGCACCGGGGATGTGGTGCGCCAGGGCAGTGACGGGGTGTTCGAGTACCTGGGGCGTATCGACAACCAGGTGAAGATCCGTGGCTTCCGCATCGAGCTGGGCGAAATCGAAGCGCGGTTGATGGCCCACGAACAGGTCAGCGAGGCGGTGGTTCTGGCCCAGGACACCGCCCATGGCCGGCGGCTGGTGGCTTATCTGGTGCCGGCCGCGACCGTGCTTGAGGACGAGCAGGATCAGGAAAGGTTGCGTGAAACCCTGCGCCAGACGTTGAAGGCCTGCCTGCCCGACTACATGGTGCCGTCCTATTGGCTGTTTCTCGAACGCTTGCCGCTGTCGCCCAATGGCAAGCTGGATCGCAAGGCGCTGCCCGTGCCGGAAATGGTCCAGGCCAGCCACGCCTATGTGGCGCCGCGCAGCGATCTGGAGAAGCGCCTCGCACAGATCTGGCAGGACGTGCTGAAGCTGGCGCAGGTCGGTCTGACCGACAACTTCTTCGAGCTGGGCGGGGACTCGATCATCTCCCTGCAGTTGGTCAGTCGAGCGCGTCAGGCCTCGATCCGCTTTACCCCCAAGGACCTGTTCGAGCAACAGACCATCGGAGGGCTGGCGGCGGTGGCGCAGTGCGGGGTGCAGGACGACATCGACCAGGGACCGGTGAGCGGCGACATGCCGCTGCTGCCGATCCAGCGTCTGTTCTTTGCCGAGCCGATTCCCCAGCGGCACCATTTCAATCAGTCGGTGCTGCTGATTCCGGCCACGCCCTTGAACCCGCTGGCCCTGAAGCAGGGCTTGCGAGCCTTGCTTGAACATCACGACGGATTGCGTCTGCAGTTCCAGCAGGGGAGCGCAGGCTGGAGTGCCAGCCATGGTCCGCTGGATCAGTCCGGGCCCGGTCCGGACCTGTTGTGGCAGGCCGAAGCCGCCAACGCCGCCGAGCTGGAGCAGCTCTGCGAGAAGGTCCAGTGCAGCTTCGACCTGCAGCGCGGGCCTTTGTTGCGGGCGCTGTTGGTGACCCTGGCGGACTCCACTCAGCGCTTGTTGCTGGTGGCCCATCACCTGGTGGTGGATGGCGTGTCCTGGCGCCTGTTGTTCGAGGACCTGCAAAGCGCCTACACCCAGGCGCTGGCCGGGCAAGCGCTGCAGTTGCCTGCCAAGAGCAGTTCCTATCAGGCCTTTGGCCGACGCCTGCAAGCCTATGCCCATGGGCCCGAGGCCCGGGCCGAACTGGCCTACTGGCGCGCGCAACTTGCGGGCGCACAGGCATCGTTGCCTGGGGTCGAACCTGGCACCCAGGCCTTGAGCCGTGACGCTGGCAGCGTGCAGGTCCAGCTCGATGCCGCGACCACCCAACGCTTGCTGCAACGCGCTCCAGCCGCCTACCGGACCCAGGTCAACGACCTGTTGCTGGCGGCCCTGGCCCAGGTCATGGGGCAGTGGACCGGACAGCCTTCGACCCTGATCCAGCTGGAAGGCCACGGGCGTGAGCAACTCTTCGAGGACCTGGACCTGAGCCGCACCGTGGGCTGGTTCACCTCGGTGTTCCCGGTGCGCCTGAGCGCCGGGGATAGCGCCGAGTCTTCGATCAAGCGGATCAAGGAGCAGCTGCGGGCCATTCCCAACAAGGGGATCGGCTACGGTGCCCTGCGTTACCTGGGGGATACCGCCAGTCGCGAGGCGTTGCAGGGGCTTGCCCAGCCTCGGGTCACCTTCAACTACCTGGGGCAGTTCGACGGCAGTTTCGATGATCCTCAGGCGCTATTCATTCCGGCGCCCGAGGCCCATGGCGCGGATGCCAGCATCGATGCGCCCCTGGGCAACTGGCTGTCCATCAGCGGCAAGGTGTACGACGGCCAGTTGCGCCTGGACTGGAGCTTCAGTCAGCGCATGTTCGACAGTGCGCAGATCGAGTCTTTGGCCCAGGACTATGTCCAGGCGCTGCAGGCACTGGTGGAGCATTGCTGCCAGGCCCGCGGCGGCGTTACGCCATCGGACTTCCCGCTGGCGCGGCTGACCCAGGAACAGCTCGACGCCCTGACGCTGGTGCCGGCGCAGATCGAGGACATCTACCCATTGGCGCCGATGCAGCAGGCCTTGTTGCAGCATGAGTTGCAGGACCATGAGGCGGGGGATTTCGTCAACCAGATGTGCATGGATGTGCAAGGCGTCGACCCGCAGCGACTGCGTCAGGCCTGGCAGCAGGCCATGGATACCCATGAGATCCTGCGCAGCCGTTTTGTCTGGGGCGGGTCCCTGGTGCAGCCGCTGCAGGTGGTCCACAAGCAGGTCGAGGTGCCGTTCCAGGAGCTCGACGGCACTGTGTTGAGCAGCGCTGCGCTGGAGCGTCTGGCCCTGGCTGACCGGCTCAAGGGCTTCGACCTGTCCCAGGCGCCGTTGCTGCGTCTGCAGGCGATCAAGCTGGGGGAGGGACGCTACCGGCTGATCTGTACCAACCATCACATCCTGTTGGACGGCTGGAGCGGGTTCCAGTTGTTCAACGATGTGTTGGCGGCCTACACCGGGCAGGCCATCAGTCACCGACCGGCTGGCTACCATGACTACATTGCCTGGCTGCAGGCCCGTGACCAGCAGGCCGACGAACGCTTCTGGCGTGAACAGCTCAAGCCACTGAAGGTGCCGACCTTGCTCAGTGCCTGCGCGATGGCCCAGGGCGATCGGCAGCGGGGTGGGCATCGTCAGCATTACTTCGAGTTCGACGAGGCCCAGACCGAGCAACTGACCCGTTTCGCCCGGCAGCAGAAGATCACCGCCAACACCCTGGTGCAGGCGGCCTGGCTGTTGCTCCTGCATGTGCATTGCGGTCAGTCGACGGTGGCCTGCGGCGCCACCATCGCCGGACGCCCGCCACAGCTCAAGGGCATCGAGCAGCAGTTGGGGCTGTACATCAACGATGTGCCGCTGGTGGCCAGTATCGAGCCGGGTCAGCGTGTGGGTGATTGGCTGCAGGAACTGCAAGGGCGCAACCTGCTGATGCGCGAGCACGGTTACAGTGCCTTGAGCGATATCGAACGCTGGGCCGGGTTGCCGGGCGGGGAGTTGAGCGACACGGTGATCGTGTTCGAGAACTATCCGGTCAGTGCGGCGTCGGCGGGTGGGGATGTCGGTGATTTGCGTCTGGAGAGCATGCACAGCTTCGAGCAGACCAGTTCGGCGTTGACTTTGTATGTCGAGCTCAAGGGGCAGTTGCAGTTCCACTATGACCATCGTCTCAATGCCTTCAGCGAGGCGGCGGTAGAGGCGCTGAATCTGCAGTTGGTGCAGATGCTCTGGCTGTTGGCCGATGGTTCGGCGGAGCGGTCGCTGGCGCAGGTGTTGGCGCAGCAGGGCGGGACGCCGGTTAGGCGGGAGGTGCTGTTAGGGGTTTAGGTATCGTTGATTGGTGTGATGGGCGGGAGGACAGGTGACTGTTCTCCCGTTTTTTTTGGATGGGGGAAATCTGGTGGTGGTTGGGCTTTTGCGGCGTGGGTTGGAGTACAGGTCCATTGCTGCGGTGCTGGCCGCTGGCGGTTGGGAGGGGGGCATATCCATTGCTGCGGGTGCGGCGGCTGGCGGTTTCGCCCTTACGGCGAGTCACTTTGGGGCCCCAAAGTAACCAAAGGGCGTTGCCCCTCCACTCGGTGCCTCGCATAGCGAGGCATGCCCGAACTCCGGCGTTGATCCGTGGGCCGCCACCGGCCATCCCGGCCGGGTGGCGCCTAACCCGGCATCCCTGCCGGGTTACCCACGGCTCAATGCCTGCGTTCGGCCATCGTGGTTAACGGGGCGTTCAGATCAAGATCAAAATCAAGAGCCAGACGGCGGCCTTGCGGCCGGCCTGAAGCTGAACGCGCGCACTCATTCCCCTGAAGCTGGCTTGCCAACAAGGCTTTGGCTCGGGCGCTGTATGGCTTGCGGGCCTCTTCGCCGGAGCGCAAATCCAATGGCAATGCCGAAGACTGGGGGCGAAACGTCGGGTCGAGGCTGGCGCCTCGGGCAAAAAAATCCCCGCCCCGGTGACCGGGGCAGGGAGGGGTTCAACTGGAGGGAATCAGAAGCTGTATTTGACGTTGAACATGACGTTGCGCGGGTCGCCGTAGTAGATCGAGTTGTAGGTGCCGATACCGCTGTAGTAGTTGCGGTCGAAGACGTTGTTCAGGTTGACCGTGGCCTTGAGGTTCTGGTTGAAGTCGTAGCTGCTCATCAGGCCCACCACGGCGTAGCTGGCACGGGTGAATTTGTGGCTGGGCAGTTGGTTGTAGGCGGCATCGACGAAGCTGTTGTCGACGAAGGAGGTCGAGCTCTGCCATTGCATGTTGCCGCCTACGGTGACTTTGTTCAGTTCGCCAGGCAGGCGATAGGTGGTGGCTACCTTGAACAAGTGCTGTGGCTGGGTGGTGGCCACGCGCTTGTTCTTGGCGTCGTAGGACTCCTGGTAGACGTAGCCGGCGTTGACGTTCCAGTCCGGCAGCACTTCACCGGCCATTTCCAGTTCGACGCCGTTGGTGGTGGCGCCCTTGATCGCACGCATGGCCTCGAAGCCGTCAACGCCCATGACGCCTGTATTCTCGCCCAGGTTGTCCTGCTTGAGCTGGAACAGCGCCAGGCTGGCGTTCAGGCGACGGTCGAAGTATTCACCCTTGACCCCCACTTCGTAGCTCTGACCAGTGAGCGGCTCCAGGGACTTGCCGCTGACGTCCAGGCTGTAGGGCTGCGGTTTGAAGATGTCGGTGTAGCTGGCGTAGACCGTGTGGTAGTCGTCCAGGTCATAGGTGATGCCGGCATAGGGAATGACTTCCCCGGAGTTGGTGGTGGAGATGCTCGGCAGTTGGCGCAGGGCGTTGACCCGATCTATCTGCCAGTCGTAGTCGGTGACCCGGGCACCGAGTATGAAGTTCAGGGCATCGGTGGGCTTGAGGATCACCGCTGCGTAGGAGACTTTCTGGGTGCTCTTGATGTCGAAGGTCGACCACCAGGCCCAGTCGGTCGGGTAGGGCATGCTGTTGTTCCAGTTCAGCACGTCGTCGATGACTCCAGTGGTGGTGCCGTCGATACGCTTGGAGCGGGTGGTGGCGTGGGAATAGTTGTAGCCCAGCACCAGTTCGTGGGTGCGCCCAAACAGCGCGAACGGACCCTTGGCGTAGGCATCGAAGGACTTCTCGTCGCTGTTGGAGCCGAAGTTGGCCACGCCGCCCGGCGGCAGGTAGCCATAGTCCTGGCTGTTGTCGAGATTGACGTGCTCGCTGGACATGCCGGCGATGATTTCCCGCGAGGTGTACTTGCGCGTATTGACTGTCGCCTTGAAGGTCCAGTCGTTGTCGAACTGGTGATCGAGGCCGACAAAGGCGTGCTGGGTTTCCTGGTTGCGGTAGGCGAACTTGTCCGCCGGGTTGGTGGAACGGGAGAACTTGATCCGATTACCGTTCTTGTAGAACACCGGCAAACTGGTGTTGGTCGTGGCGTCGTTGTTGTTCTTCTGGTAGTCGTAGCCGACGCTGAGGGTGGTGGAATCGCTCAGGTCGCCTTCGAGAATGCCGTAGAAAACGTTCTGTTCACCTTTCTGGTAGTCGATGAAGCTGTTGCGCTTGCCGGTGCCGGCCACCATCCGTCCGCGTATCGCACCGCCTTCCACCAGCGGGCCGGAAACGTCCACTTCGCTGGTGTAGCGGTCCCAGGAACCGGCGCCGGCGGCGACGTGGCCCTGGAATTCCCGGGTGGGGCGCTTGCGCACCATGTTGATCACCCCGGACGGATAGCCGATGCCGTTGACCAGGCCGGTAGCGCCCTTGAGCACTTCGATACGGTCGTAGATCAGGGTGTTGCCGATGCTGTAGTTGTCGCGGATGTTGCCGCCGTCGGTGCCCAGGCTGGGAATGCCGTCGTACTGGAAGTTCTGGATTTCAAAGCCCCGCGAGTAATACACGTAGCCTTCGGAGCTCTCGCGGTTGACCGTGATCCCGGGGGTCTGCTGCATGACGTGCGCCAGTTCGGTCAACCCTTGGTCATCCATCTGCTGGCGGGTGATGACGCTCACCGACTGCGGCGTTTCACGCAGCGACAGGTCCATGCGCGTGGCCGAGTTGCTTTGTCCGGTGGTGTAGGAACCGGTCCCCTCAGTGGTGCTCCCCAGCCCCTGAGTGGAAATGTTCATGGTCCCCAGCTCCACAGCCCCACTGCTTTGCACCAGGGTCACGGTGTTGCCTTGGCGCTGATAACTCACCCCGGTCCCGCGCAGCAGTTGCGACAGGGCCTGGTCGGGCTGCAAGGCGCCCTTGATCGCCGTGCTGCGCTTGCCCTGGACGCTGTCCTGGTTGTAGAGCACTTGCAGGTCGGCTTGCTGGCCGAATGTCTGCAAGGCGCTGCCCAGGGACTGTGCAGGAATATCGAAATTGGCTTGCTGGGCCTGTACCTGGGCGGCACAGGGCAGCGCCAATACGGCCCCAAGCAGATAGGGACGCAAGCTCGGCCGCAGCGCATGGCGCATGAGCAGGGCTTTTTTCAGGGGGGTGAGTCCAAGAGGTGCTGGCATGTTCATTTGCTCTTATTAAGCGGCAATGGGAATTCGTTTTAAATGTGAATGTTTCTCAAACTTGTTATGAGACGTTCGACTTCCCGAAAACCGGAAAGCCGATACGAAAAAAATCAGGCCGGTTCGAGTTCGCAACTGACCTTGCCCGCTTCCATGCGCACCAACTGGTCGGCAATGTCGAAATAGCGATCGTCGTGGGAGATGACGATGATGGTCTTGCCCAGGCGTTTGAGGTCTGGCAGCAGCTCGGTGTAGAAAATCCGCCGGAAGGTCGGGTCCTGGTCGGCGGCCCATTCGTCGAACACCAGCACCGGGCGTTCCTCGATCCAGGCGTTGACCAGCGCCAGTCGCTTGCGTTGCCCGGTGGACAGATCGGTGGTGGTGAAGGCCCCGTCGCGGATGCTCACCTTGTGCCCGATCTCCAGGCGGCGCAGATACTGTTCGGCCTCTTCGGGCAGTTGTTCGCCACCCTGGACCAGGTCATCGAACAGGTAGTAGTCGGCAAAGATGGTGGTGAACAGTTGTCGATAGTCGTCGCGGGTCTCGGCGGTGACAGGGCGGCCGTTGAGGCGGATCTCGCCTTCCTGGGGTCGGTACAGGCCCAGTAGCAGCTTGATCAGGGTGGTCTTGCCGCAGCCGTTCTCGCCAACGATGAAGACGATGTCGCCCTGCTTGATCCGCAGGTTCACCGGGCCCAGGGCAAAGGGCGCGCTGCCTTCGACGGCCGGGAAGGCGTAGCGCACATCGTGCAGTTCCAGGCTGTGCACGGTCTGGGGTTGGCTTGCGGTTTCACTGAGCAGCAGGTGCGGTTCGGGGGAGGAGAAGCGCTCGGACAGTTCGGCGATGCGGCGGAAGGCCACCTGGGCGCGGCTGACAATCGGCAGGTTGCCGATCAGCAATTCCAGGGGGCCCTTCATGTACAGCAGCACCAGGACGAAGCCGCTCATCACTGCGCGGTCGTTGTTGGGCCAGAAGGACTGCAGGGCCAGGGCCAGGCCGATGACCACGAAAAACAGCATGGAGCCGAAGGTCTTGGCGACGATGAAAATGTTCACCGACTCGATCTGTTTGTTGCAGATGTGCTCGGCGCTGTGCTTGATCCGCTGGTTGAACATGCGGTTGCGGCGCGGCCGGTGGATGCGCAGTTCCTTGGCGCCGTCGGCAATGGCGTTGTAGTGCTTTTGCAGGTTGTCCTCTTCATCCCGGGCGTCCATGAAGCCCTTGATGCCCTTGGTTTGCGCAACAAACTGCACGCTGCAACCAATCACGATGGCCACCAGCATCAGCAGGAACATCGGCCATGAGAGCAGGGCCAGGTAACCCAGGCAGCCCAGGGTCACGGTCAGGGAAATGGCCAGTGGCGCAAAGGCGAAGGCGAAGTCGCTGATGGTGTCGATGTCGTGGGTCAGTACCGGGATCAGGCGATGGCTGCGATAGCGTTCGATCTGCTCGATGGGCGCGCTGAGGACTTTTTCCCCCAGGTCTTTGCGCAGCTTGCTGATGATGTGCTGGCCGACGTAGTTGCTGCCGATGTCCGACAGAATCGAACACAGCAGCGCCAGCAGGCACAGCCCGGCGAAGGTCAGGACCACGCCGCGACTGAGGCCGTCGGCGCCGTTCAGGGCCTGGTTGATGGTCGCCAGCAGGACGGTGATGCTCAGGCCGCCGATGATGCCCAGCACGATCGAGACGGCCACGGTGGGCCAGAAAGGTTTGAGCAGGCCCAGCAGGTCACGGATGGCGCTGCGGCTACGCGGAGGGCTGTTCATGATGACTCCTGGTTCAAGCACGGATAAGGGCGGGTGAGAGGCGGTTTGCGTTGGGGCATGGGGGCCGGGGTGCAGCCGTCGGGTTCATCTGGTGCGCTTCCTCTGAAATGGATCGACATACGGGCAAGGGTCCGGGGTGCACAGCGCGACGCGGCGTGCAGTGCGCTGCAATGCCGGGCTTGAGGAGGCTGTCGCGTTCGGGACGGGGCTTGACTCAAGACCGTTGCAGAGAAGACGAAGTGGCACTGGGGGGATTTAGCGCAGGCCCGGCGTCGCGCCGTGCGCCGGTCGCTGCCGGGAGGCTGCAGCGACCGCTGGATCAGCTCAAAGTGGCCGATCGAAGAAGAACTCGCGTTCCAGGCGCAGCAGAGCGGCTTTCTTGTGGGCCAGTTGGATGTCCTTCAAGTGACCGAAGCCCTGGGACTTGAGGAAGTCGATCTGCCGGTCATGGTCGATGCGCGGTTCGCCAAGGATGCGCTGGGTACGTGGATCATCCAGGAACATGTAGTGCATCAGCGAATTGAACCAGCCCTTGAGCTTGCCGATGCCCTGGTGCTTGTTCTCGCCCACCACCACGTGCCAGCCGCGGTCGTGGTCCTGCACGTCGTAGTAGGGGGCGATGCGGTCTTCCTTGCACCAGTAGACTTCGAAGTAGGCGAAGGGCTCGTCGTCGTAGCAGCCGATCAGCGGATGGACCCGCGGGTCGGCGAGCATGTCTTGCAGATAGGCGGCGTGCTCGTCGAGGCTGCCGGCCTGCTCCCAGAAGAACGCCACCTGTTCCAGGTTCATCCAGCGATTGAAGGCTTGCAGGTCACGGTCCGGATCGATGGTGCGCAGGCTGAACTCGGTGTTGAGCCCCGGCAGACGACGGCGGTACACCTCGCCCTGGGGCAGTGGCGGGCGTTGCGGGTGACGTTTCTCGCCGCTGAACTGGTAGAAGGGCGCGGTGTGGGCGCTGGCCGGAGCGCTGAGCCAGGGCAGCGGGTGCTGCCAGAAGGTACTGCGTCGGCACTGTAGCTCCACCTGGTGGGCATCGACGGCGAGCAAGGTGTCAAAGACCCCCTGGCGGATGGCTGACACGGCAAAGTCGCGGCTGGCACGCAGGCGAACCCGCACCTGGGCGGACTTTTTCTTGTAGCAGAAATGTCCGCCCAACAAGGCCAGCAGCGCGCTGGCCGGGTAGTTGGGGGCAATCTCGCCGGCGATCTCGATCAGTTCGCCATCGCTGCGAAAGGTCAGTGCCGCGAAGCCCTCGGTGTGCAGGCTGCCCTGGTTCTCTTCGGCGTCATGCACGCTGGCGGTGGAACCGTCGCTCAGCGACAGGGTGAACAAAGCTGCTTTCATGGTGTGTCTCCGTCAGTCGATGAGGGGAAGGGTCAAAGGTCGCGGGCAACCCGGAACCCCAGCCAGTCACCACGATCGGTGGGATAGATGTTGTTGCGGTTGCCTGAGCGGGAAAAAATCGGCGCTTCGGTCCAGTCGTTGCCGCGCATCTGCAGGACGCTGCAGTTGGGCTCGGTCCAGGCGCTGCCGTCGGTGGGGGCGCCGACATAGCTGTCATGCCAGCAGTCGGGGGTGAACTCGTAGACATTGCCGTGCATGTCGTAGACGCCAAAGGCGTTAGGGGGGAAGGAGCCGGCGGGCGAAGTGAAGCTGAAGCCGTCTTCCGGGCCGTAGGTGTTGGCGTGCTTGGCAATGCTGTATTCCTTGCCCTCGTCGAAAGGGAAGGGGAAGGGGCCGGTGCTGCCGGCGCGGGCCGCGTATTCGCGCATGGCTTCGCTGACGATGTAGTAGTGCTGGCCGGTGCGCTTGGACAGCCAGGCGGTGTAGGCCTGGGCTTCGTTGAAGTCCATGCACACCGCCGGTTGGCGCGGGCCGACTGGGTAGCGGGGTTTGCCGGCCTTGCATTCGCGACCGGGGCGCGTGTCGCCGTCGGGCATCTGGTAGCCGGTTTCCTTCAGGTAGGTGGCCCATTCGCCGGCCAGGACCTGGAAGCGTCCGATGGCGAATGGCTTGGCGAAGGTCACTTCATGCATCGGACCTTCGTCCTCCTGGCGGCCGACCTCGTCAGCGGGGGTACCCATGGTGAAGGTGCCGGCGGGCAGCACCACCATTTCCGGACAGTCCTTGCAGTCCTTGAACACCTTGCCCGGCTGGGGCGAGGCGGCGGCCTGGGCGGCGGTCGGCAGCAACAGGCTCAGCAGCAAGGCCAGGGAGAGGCTGGCCAGGGGCGGGCGGAGGGCGGTGCTCAGTGAATGCTGTTTCATCATGACTCTCTTTTTAAAAGTGACGCAGGGCGCAAGGAGGAGCGGTTTCAGACCTTTTTGCGCAGCAGGTCCACGAAGCGATCGATCTGTTGTTCGTCGTTGAGCAGGCCAGGCGCGGTACGGATCACCGGACCGACGTCCCGGTCCACGGCATCGACCACCACCCGATTGGCCATCAGGTAGGCGGCGAACTGGTCGCAGTCCTGATTCTTGATCCGGAAGAAGGTGAAGCCCGCTGACAGCTCGGGGCTCAGGGGGGTGACCAGCTCCACTTGGGGCAGCTCCTGCAGACGTTGCTTGAGGTAGCTGTTGAGGGCGTGGATGCGCGCCTGGACCTTGGCCTTGCCCAGCTGCAAGTGCAGCTTGAAGGCTTCATCCAGGGCCCAGCGGTGTTCAAAGGCGTGGTAGCCGCCGGGGGTCATGCTGGTAGCGAAATTGTTGTCCTCGGAAAAGGTCGGCACGCTGGGGGTAACGTCCTTGAGCTCTTCGGAACGGGCGCAGATGATCCCGGTGCCGCGAGGGCCGAACATCCACTTGTGAGTGCCGGAAATGAAGTAGTCGCAGTGCATGTCGGGGAAGTCCAGGTTGTCCACGCCAAACCCGTGGACCCCATCCACCACATAGATGATTCGGTCTTTGTCGTCGCGGTTGCGGTTGAACTCATCCACCAACTGGCCGATCTCGCCGATCGGCAGCTTCACGCCACTGCCCGACTGCACCCAGGTCATGCCCAGGACTCGGGTATTGGGGCGGATGCTGCGCTTGATCGAGCCCAGGATTTCATCCTTGGACACCCGGTGCGGGTCCTTGAACAGGCTGATCTTGCGCACCTGGGTGCCTTGTTTGGCCACGCGGAAATTCAGGCTGTATTCGGTGGCGTAGTGTTCGTGGACCGTGGTCAGGATCTCTTGATCGGGCCGCACGTGAAGGCCGCCGTAAATCATCGCCAGGCCTTCGCTGGTGCTGCCGGTGAGGGCGATCTGGCCGGGCTTGGCTTGCAGGTAGCGGCCCGCCCATCGACGCACCTCGGCCTCGCGTTTCCAGGGTTCCTGCAGGTCCCAGTCCATGGCCAGCCCCGGGTTGCGGTCGATATTGGCGCGATGCCGTTCGATGGCTTCACGCACGGGCCTTGGGTGCGAGGTCACCAGGAAGTTGGAAAAGTGAATGGAGTCCGGGTCCTGGTCGAACAGCAGGCGCAGTTGCGCCCATGGGTCCTTGGGCGCAGGGGACGGGGCGCTAGTGCTGGTGCCGGACGCGGCCAGGGCGCCGGCGCCCAGAGGCAGGCCGGCGGCGAGGATGCCGGCCTGTTTGAGAAATGTACGGCGATCGGTCATGAGCTCATTTCACTGGTTGGCAAAAGGGGGGATCAGCGATGGGCCAGGGGCTTGGCGGATTTCTGCACCTGCTCCCAGACCCGCAGGAAGTTGCCGCCCCAGAGCTTGGCGATATCCGCTTCGCTGTAGCCGCGCTGCAGCAGTTCGGCGGTGACGTTGCGGCCCTCGCTGACATCCTTCCAGCCGTCCAGGCCGCCCCCGTCGTTGAAGTCCGAACTGATGCCGACGTGGTCGATGCCGATCTTCTTCACGGCGTAGTCGATGGCGTCGCCGAAGTCCTTGAGGGTGGCCTTGGGTTCTGCTTCGACAATGCTGTACAGCTCGCCGGCGTATTCGCCGAAACGCTGTTCGGGCCACACGGTGATGATGGCGTCGCCGGGCATCAGGGCCATTTCCAGCCCGGTCAAGGGTTGCAGGTCGAAACGCGCGCGCAGGGCGTTGAGCTTGTCCCGGGTCGCTTGGCTCAGGGGACGGATGTAGGTGGGGAAACCGACGATCTGCACCACGCCGCCGCTGTCCTTGATCAGCTGCATTTCCCTGTCGCTGAGGTTGCGCGGGATATCCACCAGGGCCCGGGGCGCCGAGTGCGAAGCGACGAAGGGCGCGCGGCTGAGTTGGCTGACCTGCTCCAGGGCCTTGGTCGACATCTGCGAGACGTCGATGATCACCCCCAGGTCGTTGAGTCGGTGCACGGCCTGCCGGCCCAGGTCGGACAGGCCGCCGAGGGCGTCCGGGGTGTCGTTGAAGAACGGCAGTGGACGCGAGGAGTCGGACCAGGCGTTGTTGCCCACGTAGCTGAAACCGAACATGCGCATGCCCCGGGCCGCCCAGTGATCGAGCTGGTCGAGATCGGTGCCCAGGGGGTAGGCGTTGAGCATGCTGAGGAACACCGCGAACTTGCCTTCGCCGTTGAGGCGGCGGAAGTCGTCCGGGGTATAGGCAATGCCCACCTGGTTGGGGAAGTCGCGGACCATGCCGGTGAGGATCTTGTAGCGCGCTTCCTGCTCGTTGCGCGCGGCGTCGACAAAGCCCGCCGTGGGACGATGAGGGGCATTTGCGCCGTTCCAGATTTCCGGCCAGCCGAAAATCGTCAGGGCTGCGCCGGACAGGCGCCCGCGTCCGGCCTTGGCCAGGTCGAACTGGCCGCTGCCGTCCTTGTCGGCCTCGTTGCCGGCACTGCCGAAATCCAGGGGCACGGTAATGTGGCTGTCGAAGGAGAGGATGCGCTCCTGCAATTCTTCGGCCTGCTTCATCACCTTGACCGGGTAGCCCGGGTTGTTCCTGAACCAGTAGTCCCAGGCCAGGAAGCCGGCGCCGGCGCCAATCGCCAGGGCCAGCGGCAGGCCGATGTAAAGAGCCTTCTTCGAACGTGGTTTTGTCATTGCCATCTCAGTCGGTTTCGCCGTCAAGGTGCAGGCACGGGGGCCTTTGCTATCTGGGAAGAACGAGCCAGTGACGAAGAAATTTAAGTCCCCTGCGCGGGCGGTAAATTTCCGTGGGCAATAAACGTTCTAGCTTGGATAAAGCCTGCATCAGGGCTGACACAGGTAGGGCAATGACGATTTCTCGACGAGGGTTCATGGCGGGCTTGGCGCTGACTGGCGCTGCCGTGCCGGCGGCGTTTTATGTGCATCGCGAATTGACGCGTGAGGAATTCCCGATCACCCCGGGCGAGGCCACGGTGGAGCTGGCGGATACCGCCGGGCAACGCTTGGCGGACCAGTTGCGGGGCATCTGGAGCATTCGCTTTGAAGGCGCCGATGCCGGGCTCGATGGCCTGGGGCGCCAGGACTTGGAAGTGTTTCTCGACATCGCCCAGCGCGGGCGTGGCCTGCGCGGCTACCTGGATACCGCCGAGGGCCTGCGCGGCGCCGCCGAGCCGCGCTACCGGATCGTTGCCGACCTGGTGAGCCCACAGCCGGGTGAGATGTACTGGCGATTGATTCCTGCCACGGCGGTGGACGGTGCCGCCACTTATGAGTTCAAGATGAGCCTGGATGAAGTCTGGGCCGATTTCGCCAACGCCGGCAGCGGCACCCTGAGCGGCCGTGTCGAGCGCCTGGACCGGCCCCTGGCGCTGCCCGCCTTGGACAACCGCTTTGTCGCCACCAAGCAGATGTTTCCCGAGGCTCGCCAGCGTATTGGCCTGAACCCGACGCTGCTGGCCTGGCTGGTGTCGCCCGAGCATCGGTTGTTCCACCAGCTGTGGCACGCGACCCGGGACAAGTGGCACCGGCTTTCCGAAGAGAAGCGTGACGCCCTGCGCGGCATCGGCTGGCAGCCCGGTCCTCGGGGGCAGGAGCGCGATGCGCGCGGTCCGAAGAAGGATCGCAACGGCTCGGGTATCGATTTCTTCTTCATGCATCGGCACATGCTGGGCACGGCGCGTTCCATGCAGGACTTGCCGTCCTGGCAGCATTTCCCCCTGCCGCAGCCGGAACTGCTGCGTGATCGCCTGGGTTTCGCCCGCTATTTCGACAACCATGACGGCGGTTCCCTGCCGCCGGCGTGGCTGGCCGATGACGATGACGACTACAGCCAGTGGGTCAGCGACATCAAGGCCGGCGAGACCTACCACAGCAACTTCCAGGTCTGGGAGTCGCAGTACCGCAACCCGCGCTACCTGGCGAACCTGACCCTGGGTCAGTTCGGCTCGGAAATCGAGCTGGGCCTGCACGACTGGCTGCACATGCGCTGGGCCTCGGTGCCGCGTGATCCTTCCAGCGGTGCACCGGTGCCCATGGCCCGCGATCCGGCGGACTTTTCCCCGCGCTGGTACCAGCCGGAAAACGACTTTCTCGGCGATCCGTTCTCCTCCCATGTCAGCCCGGTGTTCTGGCGTTTTCATGGCTGGATCGACGACCGCCTGGAGGACTGGTTCCGCGCCCACGAACGTTTCCATCCCGGCGAGCTCAAGCGTCTGGAAGTCAATGGCGTGCCCTGGTTCGCCCCGGGGCGCTGGGTCGAGGCCGGCGATCCCTGGCTGGGGCCGGTGACCCACGGTTGCAGCACCATCCCTGGATTGCAGACCGGCAAGACCGTGGAGATGGACCCGGAAACCATGAAGCTGGCCCTGCGCATCACCTTTATCGAGGATGAAAAGCAGTTGGCCGATCTGCTACGCAAGGTGCCTCGCCGGCCCTGGTATGCGCGGCATTTGAAGGTCAGGCAGCGACTGCTGTAGCGGCGCCGGACTGATCGTGAACTTCGAGTCTGGAGGTCGTTGCTAGGGGTGTTCAGATCGAAAGGGCCACTTCGGCCAGGAAGCTGAACAGTTCTGGGTATCCGGTCTGCTGCCATGCTTGGGTTTCATGATCAAAAAAGCACACCTCTGCCAGGCATTGGGTGTTTTCAATCCGGAATCCGTAGAAGTCGCCGCAGCCGTTCTCTGAAAACAACAGATGACACTTGCCAATCAGTGGGTGTTGTCGATTGATTCTGGCCAGGTTGAAATCGCTGTCTCTGTCCAGTGAGTAGACGATTCCCAAGGCAAAGTAGCCGCCCCCATGCTTCAGCAGGAACTGGCGGTACTCGACAGGAAGTCGCAGCGCCAGGTCATTTTGAGCCTCGGTGATGTCCTCCTCGGTGGCGGCGCTGTCCGAAGGGAGCTCAAACCAGATCGGATGGAGGTTCTTCTTGGCATTCAGCAGTTGTTCAAATTCACTGAAGTTCATTGTCCTGGTCTTCTTGAGGGGCGATGCATCAGCTGTCGGCCAGTGTTTCAGACGCTCCGTGATGGTTCAGGCGCTGAGTTAGCGATGCTATCTCCTGGGCTTTCGGTTTCTTGCTGGTCACGGCCTCGTAGATCTCGTTGAGGACCAGATCCGGGTCCTTGTGGGTGAGCTGTGAGATGACATTCGCCAGGTTTCGATCTGACAGATGTTCATATAGCGCTGCCAGAAGAGGGCGGTAATCGGTTGGGCTGACTCCGTTCGGGAATGCTCTTTTCAGCATCGACAGTACGTCTGCCAGGGAGGCGTCCAGCTCGGTTCCGATGGGCATGGTGGGGGTGTTGCTCGCGTCTGTTGGTGGTCGCAGATTCTAGGTCATCAGGGCCCCGGCCGTCGTTGCGACGATGGCCAGTGGTGATACCGCTGGCCATGCGAGCTTTTGCTGATTCATTGATTCCAGCCGCCACCCAGGGCCTTGTACAGGGCAATGCTGGACTGCAGCCGTGACAGCCGCAGTTGCACGTTCTGATCCTGGGCGGCGTACAGGGTGCGCTGGGTTTCCAGAACGGTCAGCAGGTCTTCGGCGCCGGCCTGGTAGCGGCTCTGGGCGATCTCGAAGGCCCGTTGCGCCTGGTTCAATTCCTCGCTCTGCCACTGGCGTTGCTGGTCCAGGCCGCGAATGCTGTTGAGGGCCTTCTCCACATCGGCAAAACCATTGATGATCGCCCCGCGATAGCTTTCCAGCAGTTCTTCTTGGCGGGCCGTGGCCTTGTCCCGTTCGGCGCTCAGGCGCCCGGCGTTGAAGATCGGTGCCACGAGCCCGGCGCCGAGGTTGTAGAAGGGACTGCGCAGCAGGTCCGGGGCGTGGCTGGCACCGGAGCCGAGGCTGGCGCTCAGGGTCACGCTGGGCAACATGGCCGCCCGCGCCACTTTGACGTCGGCCTGGGCCGCGGCCAGTTTGGCCTCGGCGCTGGCAATGTCCGGACGCCGGCTCAGCAGGTCGCTGGGGACGCCGGCATTGATGCTCGGCCATTGCAGTTGGGTGAAGTCCTGGTGGCCCAGGTTGAGCGCCTGCACCGGTTGCCCGAGCAGGGCGGCGAGGGTGATCCGGGCTTCTTCGGCCTGTTGCTGCGCCAGGGGCAACTGGCGTTGCTGGGCGGCGACCAGGCTGCGTTGCTGGGCCAGTTCCAGGGCCGTGGCCGAGCCCGAGTCGTAGCGGGTCTGCACCAGCTTGAGCACGTTCAGGGCGTTGTCCAGGTTCAGCTGGGCGATCCGGCTTTGTTCGCTCAGCGCCAGGGCCTGGGTGTAGCTGTTGGCGACGCCGCTGAGCAGGGTCAGTTCCACGGTGGCCCGGTCGAACTCGCTGGCCTTGACCCCCAGCAGGGCGCTGTCGCGGGAGGCGTGGCGGCCGCCCCAGAAGTCGATCTCGTAGCTGGCGCTGAGGCTGGCATCGAAATAGTCCACGGCCTGGTTGTCGCTGGTGGCGTCCAACTTGCTGTAGCCCTTGCCGCGCAGCAGTTTCTGCCGGTTGGCGTTGAGCCCGCCCTTGAGCTCGGGTAGCAGTGGCGCGCCGGCGATCACGGCGCTGGCCTGGGCCTGGCGCACCCGGGCCACCGCTGCGGCCAGATCGAAGCTGCCATCGCGGGCCTGGGCGATCAGGCGGTCCAGGTCCGGGCTGGCGAACTGGCTCCACCATTGCCGGTTGTCGGCCTGGGCGGCGGGGGTGTTGGCTGTTTGCCAGGTGGCGGGGGCTTGCAGGCCGCTGTCCGGGCGCGGTGCGGGGCTGCTGCAGGCGGCCAGCAGGATGCAGGCGGCCAGAAGGCTCAGGGGTGTTTTCATCGTTCGATCATTCACTGGTAAGGGCCGTGACCGGGTCGAGCCGGGCAGCTTTGCGGGCCGGCATGAAGCCGAAGATGACGCCGGTGACCAGGGCGCAGCCGAAGGCGCCGAGGACGGCGACCAGGGAGAAGGCGATCGCCACTTCACTGAGGATCAGTACGCCACCGATCAGCAGGGCCAGGGCGATGCCGGTCAGGCCGCCGACCACCGAGAGCATCACCGCTTCGGTGAGGAACTGGCGCAGGATGTCGCGCTGGCGAGCGCCGGTGGCCATGCGGATGCCGATCTCTCGGGTGCGTTCGCGCACGGTCATGAGCATGATGTTCATCACCCCGATACCGCCCACCAGCAGCGAGATCGCGGCAATGGCGCCGAGCATCAAGGACAGGGTGTTCTGGGTGCGGGCCTCGGCCTGGATCATCGCCGCGTTGTTGGTCAGCTCATAGTCGCGCTGGCCGTTGTGCAGGCGCAGCATCAGTTGGTCGATGGCTTGCTCGGCTTCCTCGACCTTGCTGGCGTCCGCCGCGGCGATGGCCACGTACTCCGGATTGCGACTGCCAAACAGGCGGGTGCTGGCGGCGGAGTAGGGCACGGCGATGCGATCGTCGCTGTCCTGGTCGCCGGAACTGGCGCCTTTGCCCATCAGTACGCCGACCACCTGGAAGGGGGCGTTTTCGATCAGGATGTACTGGCCGATGGGGTTGGCGACGTCCTTGAGCAGTTTTTCCCGGACCTTCTTGCCGATCACCGCGACCGCGGCGCCGGCTCGTTCGTCGGCCTCGGTGAAGTAGCTGCCTTCGACCACCGGCCAGTTGAAGATGTGCGGGAAGTTGGTGTCGTTGCCCCCTACGTAGCTCATGTGATCGGCATTGCCGAAACGCACCACGGCTTCCGAGCCGTTGACCGGCATGATGCGCTTGACCTGGGGCAGGGTGGCCACGGCCGCGACGTCGTCGAGGCTGATGATGCCTTGCGGCGCGCGCGGGTTGGGCGAGTGTCCGCTGAGGTAAAGGATGTTCGAACCGAAGGCCCCCATCTGCGCCATCACCTGGCGCTTGCTGCCTTCGCCCACGGCCAGCATCACCACCACCGAAGCGACGCCAATGACGATCCCCAGCAGGGTCAGGGCCGTGCGGAAGCGGTTGATCCACATCACCCGCCAGGCGGCCTGCACCGCTTCCAGCAGTTCACCCTTCCAGGCGCCGGTGGCTTCGCTGCCGTCGGCCAGGCGCTGGCGCAGGTCCACCGCCTGCAGGGCGCCGGCGTTGGCGCTGGTCTGTACCGATGGGTCGTGGTGGGCGGTGTCGCTGATGATTTCGCCGTCGCGGATTTCGATGATGCGCTTGGCCCGGGCCGCCACTTCACGGTCGTGGGTGATGAGGATCACCACGTGGCCCTGGCTGGCCAGTTCGTCCAGCAGGGCCATGACTTCGGCGCCGCTGTGGCTGTCCAGGGCGCCGGTGGGTTCGTCGGCGAGGATGATGTGGCCGCCGTTCATCAGGGCGCGGGCGATGGACACCCGTTGCTGCTGACCGCCGGACAGTTGATGCGGGCGGTTGCCGCTGCGACTGGCCAGGCCCAGGCGCTCCAGCAGGGCGGCGGCGTGGGCGTGGCGTTCGGCGGTCGGGGTGCCGGCGTAGATGGCCGGCATCTCGACGTTTTCCTGGGCCGAGGCCGAGGGGATCAGGTGGTAGCCCTGGAACACGAAGCCAAAGGCTTCGCGGCGCAGCCAGGCCAGTTCGTCGCTGTCGAGCTGGGCGACGTTCTCCCCGGCGAACAGGTACTCGCCGGACGTCGGACGGTCCAGGCAGCCGAGGATGTTCATCAGGGTCGACTTGCCGGAGCCGGAGGCGCCAACGATGGCGACGAATTCCCCGGCGTGGATCGACAGGTCGATGCCGCGCAGGACATCGACTTGCGGGCTGTCGCCGCCGCCGTAGGATTTGCGGATGTCTCTGAGGTCGATCAGCGGAGTCTGCATTCAACCCCCGCTGCTGTTGGCCGGGCCGATCAGCAGGTGATCACCTTCGTTCAAGCCGTCGAGGATCTGGATGCGCAGGCGGTCACTGATACCGACCCGGACTTTGCGCTCGTCGATCGAACCGTTCTTGGCCACCACCCGGGCAGTCTGCAGGTCCGGCTCAGTGCTGCCCTGCAGAGCGGCGATGGGGGCGGTGAGGACATTTTTTGCCTGGTTGGCGACGAAGAACACCTGGGTGGTCATTTCCGCCATCAGCGCGTTGTCGGCGTTGTCCACGTCCAGCAGTACGGTATAGAGCACCACCCGGCCGCTGCCGCTCTTGCTGGTGCTGGTGGGGCTGCCGCTGCCCTGGCTGGTTTCGTTCAGCGGCTTGGGCGGAATGGGCAGGATCTGCCGCACGGTGCTGGTCCAGCGCCGGTTGCCACCGCTCAGGGTGGTGAAGTAGGCCTGCATGCCGGGTTTGACGTGGCCGATATCGGCTTCCGAGACTTCGGCCCAGACGGTCATGGGCGAGAGTTTGGCGATGCGCAGGATCAGCGGTGTTTGCTGCTGGGCGTTGAGGGTCTGGCCTTCGCGAGCGTCCACCGCGACCACGGTGCCGGACATGGGGGCGTAGATGCGCGTATAGCCCAGTTCCGCCTGGTCGCTGCGCAAGCTGGCCTGGGCCTGGCGGATCTGCGCCTTGTACATGTCGATGCGTGCCTGGGTGGCCTTGAGTTCGGCCTGGGCGGTCTGTACGTCCTCTTCGCGAGTGGCGCCGCCGGCCGCCAGGTTCTGCTGGCGCTGGTATTTCTGCCGGGCCAGCTGGTTCTGGGCGTACTGCTCCTGCAACTGGGCCTGCAGGTTCTCAATGGCGAAACGGCTGGCGTCGAGCTTGGCCTGTTGGGTGGCGGGGTCGATCTCCACCAGCAATTGGCCTTCCTTGACTGTGTCGCCGGCCTCGACGTGGATCTTGCGGATCTGCCCGGAGGCCTGGGCGCCGACGTCGACATAGCGTCGGGGCTGCAGGGTGCCCAGGGCGGTGACGCTGCTTTCGATATCGCCACGGCTGACTTGCACCGTCGCGAACTGATCGCGCCCAGGGGGAATGAAGGTCCAGGCAGTGATGGCTACAACGGGAATCAAGCAGAGTGCGGCAAGCAGGGCGCGTCGGGTATGTCGGGGACGTTTCATGCAGGGTTCCGGCCAGGGGAAATCGGCCCGTCATCCAGCCGTTGCTGCTTCACGAGGCAAGGCCGGGCGCTGCCGTCGGGGCGGCAGATACGGGGAGCTGTCAGGTAAACGAGAAGCGCGCGGGGGAATTTAACTCCCGACACATGGGGTTACAGCTGCTTGAACACGAAATATCTACGGATCGCTGCAGCAGTACTTTAAATCTATATGAGAATTACTATAAATTACGTCGCTCCTAAACTGCCATCATTGAATGACTGGATCAGTCCCCTTGCCACGGATCTTGTTCAAGGACAGAAATCACCCACCTGGGTCGGGAGTCATGTTGGAAAGTTACTACCGCGAGCTGATGGGCTTCCTCAACGCCAGGCTTGGCAACCGCCAGGCCGCCGAGGACGTTGCCCATGACGCCTTTGTGCGGGTGCTGGAGCGCCCCAGCGCTCCTCCCATCGAGCAGCCGCGGGCCTTCCTTTATCGCACGGCGCTGAATCTGGTGATCGATGACCATCGGCGTAACCAGCTGCGTCAATCCGAACCCCTGGAAGCACTCGACCAGCAAGAGCACTGCTTCAGTCCGTCACCGCAGGCGAGCCTGGATCAGGGGCAGCGCCTGGAGATGCTCCAGCGAGCCTTGGCGGAACTGCCCCGGCTGTGCCGCGAGAGTTTTCTGCTGCGCAAGCTTGAAGGTCTGTCCCATGTGCAGATTGCCGAGCATCTGGGCATTTCCCGCAGCCTGGTGGAAAAACACATCGTCAATGCCATGAAGCATTGCCGGGTGCGCCTGCGTCAGTGGGAAGCTCAGTGACCAGCGGCGCATGCTGGCGGCACTGAGCCTGGTGTAGTGGCGGCTGACTTTTGTTTGCCGGACAGCCGGGGCAGTGGGTTAAATTTTTTTTCATCGTCCTCGTTCCTACTCAACAGACGACCTGTTGGCCCTCAGGGGCCGGCCAGGTCACCGGCGTAATTCCCCGCGTTGAGGGGCTTCTCCAGAGGACACTGGACATGACACAGGCAATGGCATCGGCCATCGTTCACGATTTGATTGGTATCGGTTTTGGTCCCTCGAACCTGGCGCTGGCCATTGCGCTGGAGGAGCGCGGCCAGGTTCAGGGTCCTCTGGACGTGCTGTTTCTCGACAAACAGGCCGATTATCGCTGGCACGGCAATACCCTGGTGACCCAGAGTGAACTGCAGATTTCCTTCCTCAAGGACCTAGTCACCCTGCGCAACCCCACCAGCCCTTACTCGTTCGTCAACTACCTCAAGCACCATGGACGCCTGGTGGACTTCATCAACCTCGGGACCTTTTATCCGTGCCGCATGGAGTTCAACGACTATCTGCGCTGGGTCGCCGCTCAATTCAAGGACCAGAGCCGCTACGGCGAAGAGGTCCTGGCCATTGAGCCGCTGTTGCACAACCAGCAAGTCGAGGCGCTGCGGGTCATCTCGCGCAATGCCCAGGGGGAAGAGTTCATCCGCAGCACCCGCTCGGTGGTGGTCAGCGCTGGTGGAACGCCGCGGATTCCCGAGACTTTCAAGGCGCTCAAGGGCGACCCTCGGGTCTTCCATCATTCTCAGTACCTGGAGCGCATGGCAGAACAACCTTGTATCGCCGGCAAGAAGATGAAAATCGCCATCATTGGTGGCGGCCAGAGTGCAGCGGAGGCCTTCATTGACCTCAATGACAGCTTCCCGTCGGTGCAGGTGGACATGATGATCCGTGGCTCGGCACTCAAACCGGCCGACGACAGTCCCTTTGTCAACGAAGTGTTCTCGCCCGAGTTCACCGACCTAGTGTTCCAGCAAGCCAGTAGCGAACGTGAGCGCCTGGTCAACGAGTACCACAACACCAACTATTCGGTGGTGGACATCGACCTGATCGAACGCATCTACGGGATCTTCTACCGCCAGAAAGTCTCGGGGATCGCCCGTCACGCATTCCGCACCCTGACCCTGGTGGAAAAAGCCGTGGCTACCGATCAAGGCATCGAGTTGGTGCTGCGCAACAATGCCACCGGCGCCTGCACCACTGAGCACTACGACGCGGTAGTGCTGGCCACCGGTTATGAGCGCCAGATGCATCGTCAACTGCTGGCGCCTCTGCAGGAATACCTGGGCGACTTCGAAGTGGACCGCAACTATCGGGTGATCACCGACGAGCGCTGCAAGGCCGGTATCTACATGCAGGGCTTCAGCCAGGCCAGCCATGGCTTGAGCGACACCTTGCTGTCGGTACTGCCGATTCGTGCCCAGGAGATCGCCGATTCGCTGTACGAACATGGCAAGACCCGCGGTCATAGCCGCTCGGTCCGCGACCTGCTGCTGGCTACCGCCAGCTGACCGGCGCCACGGCCGCTCTTGCGTGGCCTGCGCGGACGGGCGCCAAGACAATCTTGCAGAGCTCTTCGCCGGCAAGCCGGCTCCTGCCGTTCGGGGTTATCCCGGGTGTTTTTTGCAGGAGCCGGCTTGCCGGCGAAGGCGTTCCTGAACCTTGGCTTGAGAACTGTTCGATTCCTCTGGCCGCGTCGTGGTGGCCAGCGGCAAGTTTCGGGGTTGCGGCGTACTGCTTGTAACTTGCTGCTTGTAGCTTGCCGCTAGTCGCCAAGAGGATTTTCGATATGCAGGCCTTGCACAACATCAACCTGGACTCGCTGATCGATACCCTGGTCAGCCTCAGCGCGGCTTTTATCCTTGGCGGCCTGATCGGCTTTGAACGCCAGTACCGGCAGCGCACCGCGGGCTTGCGCACCAACGTGCTGGTGGCGGTGGGCGCGGCGATTTTCGTCGACATGGCCAACCGCCTGGGCGGTGCCGACGGCGCGGTGCGGGTGGTGGCCTACGTGGTGTCGGGCATCGGCTTTCTCGGCGCCGGGGTGATCATGCGCGAGGAGGGCAACGTCCGCGGGCTGAACACCGCCGCCACCCTTTGGGCTTCGGCGGCGGTGGGCGCCTGTGCCGGTGCCGATCTGGTTCTCGAAGCCCTGCTGGGCACCCTGTTCGTGCTGGCCGCCAATACCCTGTTGCGGCCCATCGTCAACAACATCAACCGCCAGCCACTGGACGTGATCTCCGCCGAGGTCACCAACATCGTCTACGTCATTGCCCAGCGTTCGAACCAGAAGGCCGTGTTCGCCTTGCTGGAAGCCGAGTTGACGCGCAGCAATTACCCGGCCAGCGATGTCGATGTGCATGCTTTTGGCAACGATGAAGTGGAGATCGAGGCGACTCTGGCCAGCACCTCGGTGGACGGTGAAGAACTGGATGCGCTGGTGGCGCGGCTGTCCACCTCGGCCCTGGTGCAGCAGGCGTTCTGGAGCCCGAGCACCACCGAGTGATAGGGGCTTGATGATGGCTGGCGTGTTGTCTTTTGCTGTTCTCAGAGACCGGCAGTGGGTTCTGGGAAAAGCCTTACAAAACAACAAGACCTTTCAGTCTCGTACCCCTCTGCTAAAAAAACCGGGCGGCGATTAAGGTAGTGAGCGACTTAGAAAGAGCTAGCGGTTGGGCTTGTGCAGTAGCTGACTTGTCCGAAAAAACTACGGCAAGAGCATGCTGGGCGTGGTTTTCAGATTAATCCTAGAGAAAACCCTCCGACACTTCCCTAGCCTTCTACCGATCTAGGAGGAAGGCCGGCAGTCGCCGGTCGTAGTCTCAAAAGCAGGATCCAGAAATGTCCAATAGAGCGCTGCGCATACTGATTGCCGATGATCAACATTTTCATCGCATGCAGATCGAACGAACCTTGAATCAACTGAATTACTACCGCATTGCACCCGTGCACACATTGGAGGAACTGCTTTCGCTGGTGGAGTACGCCTGTGATCCGTTCGATCTGCTGATCATCAACGGCAGCCTGGCCACCCACAGCGGTTTCGATCTGCTGGACTTCTGCCTGGACAACCCCCAGCTCGGCCACGCCCTGATCTATGACAGCCAGCGCTTTCCACCCATCCCCAGCAGCCTGCGGCACCGGATCCAGGCCAGCCGCGCCGAGTTGCCGGACAGCGAGGCGATCCGGCGTTTGATGCAGCAGATCGATCCGCCCGTGTTCCGGACCTCCAGGTCGGGCGGCATTCAGTGGCTGCCGGAACTGCAGCACGGCGGCTGGCGCGCCAGTGCCAATTGATTCAATCGCGCTCTATGCAGAACGGCATCCCCAGGGATGCCGTTTTACGTTGCGCTGCGGACAAGGCGCCGCCGATGGAGCCGGCGTCGGGGTCAGGCCATGTCGCTGTGGCTGAACTCCTCGCCGAGAAAGTCGATCAGGCTGCGTACCGAAGGCAGCAGGCCGCGGCGTGACGGGAAGATGGCGTGGACGATCCCGCAGCGCGGCGCCCAGCCGGGCACCAGTTCCAGCAGGCGCCCGGCGTCCAGGTCCTCGCGGACCACCACCTTGGGCAGGTGGGCGATGCCGACGCCCGCCAGCACCGCGTGGCGCAGGGCCAGCAAGTCGTCGGTGACCATCCGCGGCCGATGGCGGATCAAGGCTTCGGCGCCGTCGGGCCCCAGCAACTGCCATTGGTAATCGCGTTGCGCCGCTCCCCAGTGCAGGCTCGGCAGGCCACTCAGATCTGCCGGTGTAGCCGGGCTCGACAGGCGCTGGAGAAAGTCCGGATGGCCCACCAGGCTCTGGGTGCTGTTGCCCAGTACCTTCATCACCAGATCGGTGTTTTCCAGGGGCGGGAAGCGCACCCGCAGGGCAATGTCGAAGCCCTCGTGGATCAGGTCGACCCGGCGGTTGGTGCTTTCGATGAACAGCTCGACCAGGGGGTACTTGAGCATGAAACGGGTGAGCATCGGCCCGACCCAGGAGTTGAGCAGGGCCGTGGGGCAGGCCACGCGCACCAGGCCTTGAGGTTCGGAGCGATTGCGTTCGATGACTTCCGCCGCGCCCTCGGCTTCCACCCGCATGGCCAGGCAGCGTTGGTAATACTCCTGGCCGATCTCGGTCAGCGAACAGTGGCGGCTGGTGCGCTGGATCAGGCGCACGCCGAGGCGCTCCTCCAGCTGGGCAATCCGTCGGCTGAGCTTGGACTTGGGCATGTCCAGGGCGCGCCCGGCGGCGGCGAATCCTCGGTGCTCCACCACTTGGGTGAAGTAGTAGAGGGTATTCAGGTCTTCCAAGATCGTTCTCCAAATAGAACGCTAAGGGCGATTTTTGCAGTCTAGCGCGGCAAAGGTGTGAGTTTTAAGGTGTGTCCATCAGATAGTTCTGGAGGACGACATGAAAAACATCATCGGCATCTACACCAGCCCCCGGCCTCACTGGGTCGGTGACGGCTTCCCGGTCCGCACCCTGTTTTCCTACGACAACCTGGGTCAGCACATCAGCCCGTTCCTGCTGCTGGATCACGCCGGCCCCGCCCAGTTCAGCCCCACCAACACCCGCCGTGGGGTCGGTGAACATCCCCATCGCGGCTTCGAGACAGTGACCATCGTCTACGACGGCGAAGTGGAGCACCGTGATTCCACCGGCAGCGGCGGCAAGATCGGTCCGGGCGACGTGCAGTGGATGACCGCCGCTTCGGGGATTCTCCATGAGGAGTACCACTCCGCCGATTTCGCCCGGCGTGGCGGCAATCTGGAAATGGTCCAGCTGTGGGTCAACCTGCCGGTGAAGGACAAGCTCGCAGCTCCCGGTTACCAGACCCTCGTTGCGGCGGACATCCAGCAGCTCCCGCTGCCCGGCCATGCCGGCAGCCTGCGCCTGATTGCCGGTGAGTTCGCCGGCCAGCGCGGCCCGGCGCGGACCTTCACCCCCATTGACGTCTGGGACATGCGCCTGCTGGCCGGCAAGCACCTGGAGCTGCCCCTGCACCCGGGGCGCAACACCGCCTTGGTGGTGCTGCGTGGCACGCTGCAGGTCAATGGCCAGGAGCGGGTCGCGCAAGGACAGTTGGCACTGTTGGAACGCGAGGGCGACCTGATCAGCCTGCAAGCCGACAGCGACGCGATTGTGCTGTTGCTCAGCGGCGAGCCCATCGACGAACCCATCGTCGGGCACGGCCCGTTCGTGATGAACAGCGAAGAGGAAATTCATCAGGCCTTCGTCGACTTTCAATCGGGACGCTTCGGCCAGATGGACGCCACCGGTCACTGACCGGCAGCGCTGGCGCGGCGCGCATGGCCGACTAGGCTCTGCGAGTCGCGCGCTATCCCCAATGTCCGCCCTCACGCTGCAGGTGCGGCCATGGGTTTAACCCCAGCCGGGTTATCCGGCATCGATCATTAGCGAGGACTCACCATGACTAACGCCTACAAACGTCTCGACAAGGAAAATGCCGCCGTTCTGCTGGTTGATCACCAGGCCGGCCTGCTGTCGCTGGTCCGCGATATCGAGCCTGATCGCTTCAAGAACAACGTGCTGGCCCTGGCCGACCTGGCCAAGTACTTCAAGCTGCCGACCATCCTCACCACCAGTTTCGAAACCGGACCCAACGGCCCGCTGGTGCCAGAGCTCAAGGCGCTGTTTCCCGACGCGCCGTACATTGCCCGTCCCGGCCAGATCAACGCCTGGGACAACGAAGACTTCGTCAAGGCGATCAAGGCCACCGGCAAGAAGCAACTGATCATTGCCGGGGTGGTCACCGAAGTCTGTGTGGCGTTCCCGGCGCTCTCGGCCCTGGAAGAAGGCTTTGAAGTCTTTGTGGTCACCGATGCCTCCGGCACCTTCAATGCGCTGACCCGGGACTCGGCCTGGAACCGCATGTCCAACGCCGGCGCGCAGTTGATGACCTGGTTCGGCCTGGCGTGCGAGCTGCATCGTGACTGGCGCAACGATGTCGAAGGCCTGGGCACTCTGTTTTCCAACCACATCCCCGACTACCGCAACCTGATGACCAGCTACAACACCCTGACCCAGGGCCAGTAAAGCCCCGGCAACGGCGGGCATCGCGCCCGCCGTTGCGTGGCATGGCCGCATCACCGGTTTTTGTCTTTTCCAGCTATACCTGCCCCAGCGTCTTTCGTGCGATCTTGCCGCCACTGTCCTGCTGGAGTTGCTCGATGTTTGCCCCATTCGCCGATCACCTGCTGTTGGCCGCGATGACGCTGTTGCTGCTGGACCTTGCCCTGTGGCACCTGATCGGTACCCAGGGCGATCGCTGGAAGCTGGCGGTGCGGGTGCTGATGTTCTGCCTGTACAGCCTGATGCTGTTCAACCAGGGCCTGAGCCCCATGCAGACGGCGCCCTGGCCGGACGATGTGCCGTTGCACCTGGCGGCCACCGGTTTACAGATCGGCTGGTGGCTGTTCGGCGCCCGGACCCTGACGGTGTTGCTGGGCACCCTGATGATGCAGCGGGTCGGTCACACCGGGCGGCTGTTGCAGGACTTGATGGGCGCGGTGATCTTCCTGATCGCCATCATCGCCGCCCTGGCCTATGTGCTGGACCTGCCGGTCAAGGGCGTACTGGCCACCTCCGGGGCGCTGGCGATCATCGTCGGCCTGGCCCTGCAAAGCACCCTCAGCGACCTGTTTTCCGGCCTGGTCCTCAATACCACCAAGCCCTATCAGATCGATGACTGGATCGCCATCGACGGCACCGAAGGCCGGGTAGTGGACATCGATTGGCGGGCGACCCGGCTGCAGACCTCCCAGGGCAGCATGGTGGTGATCCCCAACTCCCTGGCGTCCAAGGCCAAGATCACCAACTTCAGCCGCCCCAGCGATATCTATGGTTTATCCATCAGCGTGCAGGTCAGCCCCCACGCTCGCCCACAGAAGGTCATCGAGGCCCTGGAACGGGCCATGCTCGGCTGCCGTTTCCTGCTCGGCACCCCGGCCCCCAGCGTGGCCCTGAAAAGCTCCGGCAGCAGCGGCGCGGAATACGAGATCAGCGGCTTCGTCGCCACCATGGGGCAGAAGCGCGAAGTGCGAAACCAGCTGTTCGACCTGGCATTCCGTCATTTGCAGGCCAGCGGCATCAGCCTGCTGTCCAGCGACGAGCCGGTGCAGAACCAGGCGCTGTCCCGACCTCGGGCGCTGCTGGACGCCTCCAGTATCTTTTCCACCCTGCGCCAGGAAGAGAAGGACACCTTCAGCCAGAACATGCAGTTGCAGACCTTCCGTGCCGGCGAAACCATCCTGCCGGCGGGGGCGGTCAGCGATCACCTGTTCATCATCGAGTCCGGCGTGGTGTCGGTGACCATGCAGCGTGACGGCAAGCCCCTCGAAGCCGGGCGCATGGGCCCGGGTGAAGTGATCGGCGAGGCGGGCGTGGTGGCCGAGCAGGCGACGCTCGCGGAGTTTTCGGCCAAGACCTTCTGCAGCCTGTACCGCATCGACAACGAGTTCCTCAAACCCTGCCTGGATGCCCGTCACGACATCGGCGACGCCATGAAGACCCTGCTGGACTTCCGCCAGCACATTGCCCAGAGCCTGGCCCAGTCGCCACCCAAGCCTGTGGCCAAGAAGGGCTTTCTGCAGTGGTTGCGCAGCCGCACCTGAGGTGCCCCGTTGCGGTTCCTCATTTGAAGTAGGCCCGGGGCGTGGTGCCGGTCATGGCCTTGAAGAAGGCGATAAAGATGCTGTCACTGGCAAAGCCCAGTTCAAAGGCCGTGTAGCCGATGCTACGGCCGGTGGCCAGCAACTCGATGGCGCGCATCAGCCGCCATTGCTGGCGCCATTGCTGGTAACCCAGGCCGGTCTCGCGCTGAAAGATGCGGCCGATGGTGCGGCTGCTGGCGCCGACCCGGGTGGCCAGCACCTTTAGCTCCGGTGGCAGGCGCTGCAAGTCTTCCAGCAGCGGCTGCAGGCGCTTGTCCCAGGGCAGCGGCAAGGACAGCGGCTGGTGCAGCGCAGCGCCGATTTCCTCCAGGCACAGGCCCAGCAGGTGCGGGTAGCGGCCCTGGCTCCAGTCGCAATCGAACGCCGCCAGGGCCATGGGCTCCAGCACGGCGCGCAGCAGGGGACTGACATCGATCACCGCCACGTCCGCCGGCAGGCGCGGACTGAGTTCGACACTGAAATACAGCGAGCGGTAATCCACGCTCTGTTGCATCTGCGCCCGGTGCTGCACCCCACCGGGAATCCAGGCCGCCCGCGAGGGCGGCAGCAGGCACAGGCGGTCGGCGAGGGTGATCCGGGTGCAGCCCTGGCGGGTGTACAGCAGTTGCCCGCGACGGTGCCGGTGCAGGCCGGAGTCATGATCGCCGAGGGTGGCGGCAACGCCGATCACCGGTGCGCTGAAGGGGTCCGGGTCGAAGCGTGCCTGGGGATCGAGCCATGCCATCTTTGTCCGATTTCCGCTGTTTATTGGCCGGGTTGCGATAATACGCCAGCCGCGCCTGCCTAGAATCGCCGGCATGTTTTTTTTGCCGAGCACCCACCTGATGAATCCCCGTTCCCTGTTGCCCCTGGCCATGGCCCTGCTGATGTTCCCGCAGATCGCCCAGACCCTCTTTAGCCCGGCCCTGACCGATATCGGTCGGGCCTTTGGCGTCCCGGCGCAGCAGGCGGCCCAGAGCCTGTCGGTGTTTATCCTGGGGTTCGCGCCGGGGGTGGTGCTCTGGGGACGCCTGAGCGATCGCTGGGGGCGGCGCCCGGCCTTGCTTGGCGGGCTGGCGCTGTATGCCCTGGCGCTGGTCCTGGAGTTGCAGGCCCGCAGCTTTGCCCAGCTGTTGCTGTGCCAGGGTCTGGCGGCCCTGGGCGTGGCTGCCGGTTCGGTGGTGACCCAGACCCTGCTGCGGGACCTGTTCCAGGGCCGCGAACTGATCCGGGTGTTCTCGCTGATGGGCATGGTGCTGGCGGCCAGTCCCGCTATCGGCCTGTTCGCGGGAGCGGCCCTGAGCCGTGCTTTTGGCTATCAGGGCGCACTGACGGGGTTGCTGGTGCTGGCCCTGGCGTTGTTCGGCTGGTGCGCCCGGGCCTTGCCGGAAACCCGTCCGCCTGCGCAGCCCCTGGCGCCCCTGGCCGGCACCTTGTGGCAGATGCTGCGGGACCCCGCGATCTGGCGCTCGGCGCTGCTGGTGGCGGTGTTCAACCTGGCCTTGCTCAGCTATTACAGCCTCGGGCCCTTTGTGTTCCGTAGCCTGGGGCAGGGCGCGCAATGGTTCGGTTACAGCGGCGCGTTGCTGGCCTTGGGCTCCGGCCTGGGTGCCTGGCTCAACCGCCGGCTGTTGGGCCGGGGCTGGCACAGCGAGCGGCTACTGGTATTGGCAGCCCTGGCGGTGTTGGCCGGGGGCGGCGGGGTCCTGGCCTTGCAGCACAGCCTGTGGCTGGTGCTGCCGATGCTCGGGGTGGTGCTGGGCTTTGGCCTGGCGATTCCGAACATTCTCGGCTCGGCCCTGGCGGCCTACAGCGACCGGCTGGGCAGCGCCGGGGCCTGGTTCGGCTTGTTCTATTACCTGCTGATCGGCGCCGGCCTGCTGCTGGTGGGTTGGGGGCAGGCCCTGGGCCCGAGCCTTTGCCTGTGCGGCGCGGCGGCCTTGTTGCTGTGCTTGGGTGCGCGCCGCCGCACATGAAAGCCGGGTTTGCGACACGCGGTCGCCGCACCGTCCCTGAAGGGTCCATTGTTTGACCATGATCAAGCCGTTGCCCGGCGCATCCGCGCAGCCTGTAGGCAGATCTGTGCAACGGCGCAGCCCCTTCCCGGAAATGGAGATCGGCAACATGGCCAAGATGAAAGCCGCGGTATTCGTCGAAAAGAACCGCATCGTCCTGGAAGACAAGGACATCCCCGAAATCGGTCCGCTGGACGCCCTGGTGCGCATCACCACCACCACGATCTGCGGCACCGACGTGCACATCCTGCGCGGCGAGTACCCGGTGGCCAAGGGCTTGACCATCGGCCACGAACCGGTGGGCGTGATCGAGCGCCTGGGTTCCCAGGTCCGCGGTTTTCATGAGGGCCAGCGGGTGATCGCCGGGGCCATCACTCCCAGCGGCCAGAGCTACGCCTGCCTCTGTGGTTGCGGCTCCCAGGATGGGCCTGACACCCGCCATGGCTTTCGCGCCACGGGCGGCTGGAAGTTCGGCAATACCATCGACGGCTGTCAGGCCGAGTACGTGCGGGTGCCGGACGCCCTGGCCAACCTGTGCCCGATTCCCGACGGTCTGAGTGACGAAGAAGTACTGATGTGCCCGGACATCATGTCCACCGGCTTCTCCGGCGCCGAGCGCGCCGAGGTGAACATCGGCGACAGCGTGGCGGTGTTCGCCCTGGGGCCCATCGGCCTGTGCGCGGTGGCCGGGGCCCGGCTCAAGGGCGCCACCACCATCATCGGCGTCGACACCGTGGCCGCGCGCATGAGCGTGGCGCGCGGGTTGGGGGCGACCCATGTGGTGGACTTCAAGCAGGGCGACGTGGTCAAGCAGATCATGGAGCTGACCGACGGCCGCGGGGTCGATGTGTCGATCGAGGCCCTGGGCACCCAGGGCACTTTCGAATCGGCGCTGCGGGTGCTGCGCCCGGGCGGCAAGCTGTCGAGCCTGGGGGTCTATTCCTCCGACCTGCGCATCCCGCTGGATGCCTACGCCGCCGGTCTCGGCGACCTGAGCATCCTCAGCACCCTGTGCCCCGGTGGCAAGGAGCGCATGCGCCGCTTGATGGAGGTGGTTGCCAGTGGCCAGGTGGACCTCAAGCCCCTGGTTACCCACCGCTTCAAGCTCGATGACATCGAAGCCGCCTACGAGCTGTTCGCCAGCCAGCGCGACGGGGTGATGAAGATTGCCGTGACGCCATGATCCGAGCACCGGGTGGCCTTGATGCATATCAAGGCGCCCGGGGTCGTCTGCCTCGACACTCAGGCCCATCAACGTCCAAGGAGGTCAACCATGAGCCAGTACCAGCGTCTGTTGCTGATTGCCGATCCCCAACAGCATCAGTCTCCCGCGGCGCGCCGCGCTGCCGCCCTGGCCAAGGCCAGCGGAGCAGCCTTGCATGCCCTGGTGTTCGTCGAACCGCCGGCGCGCACCTACCTGTGGGAAGAGCACCTGGAAGAAAGTGAACGCCAGGCCTACCTGCAACGCCATGAGCGCTGGCTGCAGGTGGAAGCCGAGTGGATGCGCGAGCAGGGGGTGGAAGTCACCACCCAGGTGATCTGGAGCACCCAGGTTCTCAAGGACATGCTGGACTACATCAACGAATTCCAGCCCGATCTGCTGATCAAGGACGTGACCCTGGAATCGGCCCTCAAGCGGGTCTTCGTCACCCCCCTGGACTGCCACCTGCTGCGTGAAGCCCCGGTGCCGGTGCACCTGGTCAACGACGCCCCGCACAAACTGCCCCGGCGTATCGTCGCCGCCGTCGACCCGGCCCAGTCCGACACCCAGATCAGCGGCCTCAACGGCCTGATCATCCAGACCGCCAACGCCCTGGCCCTGCAATGCGATGCGCAACTTCACCTGCTGTATGCCTACGACCTGATGCCGATGCTTGATGGCGTCGCGCCGGTGGCGTCCACCGCCTGGAGCGTCAACTGCCTGGACGAGTTGCGCGACTCCCTGCACAAGGAGTTCGAGCGCCTGGGCGATCAATACAACGTGCCCCAGGAGTTTCGCCATTTCATCATGGGGCCGCCGGTGCCGGGCATCGCCCAGTTCGTCGATGAGTACCTGGTGGACGTGGTGGTCATGGGCACCGTGCACCGCACCGGTTTTGGCCGGCTGATCGGCAGCACCACCGAGCGCGCCCTGTACTCGATGCCGGGCAGCATCCTGGCGGTGAAGGCGCTGAGCCCGAACTGAAACCCCTGCTCTGACCCTGCCAGCGGCGAGCCTCAGCCCGGCTCGTCGCGCTGGCTGCCCGGCAAGTACGGCAGCAGCCGCGCGGTCTCCTTGCGCACCACCGCGTAGCACTCGCAGCTGTGCTGTTCCAGGCGTGGCCGGTCGAGGACGTTGATGCGTCCCCGGCTGTACTCGATGATGCCCTGGCGCTGCAGTTTGCCGGCGGCCTCGGTGACCCCTTCACGGCGCACCCCGAGCATGTTGGCGATCAACTCCTGGGTCATCACCAACTGGTTGCCCGGCAGGCGGTCCAGGGACAGCAGCAGCCAGCGGCACAGTTGCTGGTCGATGGAGTGGTGGCGGTTGCACACCGCAGTCTGGGCCATCTGGGTGATCAGCGACTGGGTGTAGCGCAGCATCAGCAGGAGCATCTCGCCGTGGCGGTTGAACTCGTCCTTGAGGCGCTGCCCGGGCAGGCGCAAGGCATGCCCGGCGCTTTGCACGATGGCCCGGCTGGTGGTGCTCTCGCCGCCCATGACCAGGGACACGCCCACCAGTCCTTCGTTGCCCACCACGGCGATTTCCGCCGAGGCGCCGTTCTCCATCAGGTACAGCAGCGACACCACCGCGTCGGTGGGGAAATACACGTGGCGCGGGATATCCCCGGACTCGTAGAGCACCTGGCCCAGGGCCAGGGGCACCGGCTTGAGGTGGGGCAGCAGGCGCTCTTGCACCTGGGCCGGCAGTGCGTTGAGCAAGTGATTGGGCCCGAGCCCAAGGTTGTCGAACATCTCAGAACCACCGGATGGCAAGGCGTCAGCGCTCACTCAGGGTAGTCCAGGGCGTTGCCCGGTGTCTGTCATGGCGCCGACTCGGTGATGGCCGCTGTCGGGGAATGCCCGGTCTGCGGCGGTGGGACACTGACGGGCCAGGTGAGTAACACCCGGCGTGTGGTGCCGTCGTCCAGCAGCGGGATGGCCAGCTCCGGCAGGGGGCGTCCGTCCAGGCTCAGGCTGAGGCTGGCGCCTGGAGTCTGCTGCACCTCGATGTGGTAGACCGTCGCGCCAAACCGGTAGTCCAGGCTGTAGCCCGGCCAGTGGGCCGGGATCACCGGTTCGATGTACAGCTGCTCGCCTTCGCGGCGCAGCCCCAGCAACGACTCGACGATCAGCCGGTACATCCAGCCCGCCGAGCCGGTGTACCAGCTCCAGCCGCCGCGTCCGGTGTGGGGCGCCACGCCATAGACGTCGGCGGCCATCACATAGGGTTCGACTCGGTAGGTGGCCACCTGCTCGGCGCTGCGTCGGCTCACCGGGTTGATCATGTGCAGCAGCTCCCAGGCCCGGGCGCTGTCCCCCAGACGGGCGAAGGCCATGCTGGCCCAGATCGCCGCGTGGGTGTACTGGCCGCCGTTCTCCCGCACCCCGGGCACATAGCCCTTGATGTAGCCCGGGTCCAGGGGGCTGTGGGCGAACGGCGGGTCCAGCAGCAGCACCACGCCGCTGTCGCGGCGCACCAAATGCCGGTCCAGGGACTCCATGGCCTGATGCTGGCGGACGTCACTGGCGGCAGCGGAGAGCACCGACCAGCTCTGGGCGATGGAGTCGATGCGGCATTCCTGGTTGTCGGCGGAGCCCAGGATCTGGCCGTCGTCGAACCAGGCCCGGCGATACCACTGCCCGTCCCAGGCCTGGCTGTCGAGGGCTGTGCGCAAGGCCAGGGCCTGCTCGCGACAGGCCTGGGCGAAGGCCGGATCGTCGTGCTGTTCGGCGGTGACGGCGAACCGCTGCAGCACCTCGTGGCTGAAGAACCCCAGCCACACGCTTTCCCCCAGGCCCCGCTCGCCGACCCGGTTCATGCCGTCATTCCAGTCCCCGGTGCCCATCAGCGGCAAGCCGTGGACGCCGCGCCGGCTGCCGTGCTCGATGGCCCGTTGGCAGTGGCGGTAGAGGCTTTCCCGCAGTCCGCTGGCCTGGGGCAGGTCGTAGTAGGACTCTTCCCCGGGATTGAGCTGGCGACCTTCCAGGTAACCCACTTCAACCTCCAGCACACTGCGGTCGCCGGTGATCTGCACATAGCGGCTGGTGGCCAGGGGCAGCCAGAGGAAGTCATCGGAACAGCCGGTGCGCACCCCGCGATTCTGTGGTGGGTGCCACCAGTGCTGGACGTCGCCCTCGGGGTACTGGTGGGCGGCGCAGAGCAGCAGGTGCTCGCGGGCCAGGGTCGGCTCGGCGTGGATCATGGCCATGCTGTCCTGCAACTGGTCGCGAAAACCGATGGCGCCACCGGACTGGTAGAAACCGCTGCGCGCCCAGAAGCGGCAGGCGATGGTCTGGTACATCAGCCAGCCGTTGGCCATGACATCGATGGCCGGGTCCGGGGTATGCACCTGCAGTGTGCCCAGGCTGTGCTGCCAGTGCTGGTGCACGGCGGCCAGTTCGCTCTGCGCCATCTGCGTGCCGCGGTATTGCAGGACCCGTCGGGTTGCGGCCTTGGCGTCCACCTCGGCCCCCAGGCGGAACAGTACTTCCTGGCTCTGGCCGTCCGCCAGCTCCAGCGCCACCTGCATCGCCGCGCACGGATCGAAACCGGCGCCGGAACGTCCGGACAGGCGCCCCCGAGTCAATGCGGCCGGCGCCGCGAGGCTGCCGTTGCGGCCAATGAACTCGCTGCGGTCGCCGGTGAAACTGCGCACCGCCGAGTCGGTGTCGAGAAACGCCACATGCCCGGAAAACTCCATGTTGTAGGGGTTGCGGGCGAACAGCGCGCCACTGACCGGATCGCTTTCAGTGACCACATGCATGGCCGAGCGACCGCGCAATTCCCCCAGCACCCATTCCACGTAGCAGGTCACTGTGAGGCGCCGTGGCCGGCCGCTGCGGTTGCGGATCTTCAACCGCGAGAACTTGATCGGCGCCTGCAGCGCCACATAGATCGTCAGCTCGCTGTGGATGCCGTTCTCCTCATGTTCGAACACGCTGTAGCCGAAGCCATGGCGGGTGCGATAGCTGCCGTTGCCGGGGCAGGGCTGGGGAGTGGGCGACCAGACCTGGCCGCTGTCTTCGTCACGCAGGTACAGGGCTTCGCCGCTGGGGTCGCTGACCGGGTCGTCGTGCCAGGGGCTGAGGCGGTACTCGTGGGCGTTTTCGCGCCAGCTGTAGGCGCCGCCGCTTTCCGATATCACCGTGCCGAACAGCGGGTTGGCGAGCACATTGGCCCAGGGCGCCGGGGTCGGTTGCCCGGGGTTGAGGGTGATCAGGTATTCGCGGCCGTCGCTGCTGAAGCCGCCGTAGGGCGTTTCCAGGATCAGTTCCGGCAGCGGGGCTGGCGGGGCACTGCTGGCCGTTTGTGGCAGGCGCACCAGGGGCGCTTCCAGGCGCGGCAGCGACGGATCGGCGCGACGCCGGTGGACCTGCTCGGCGAGGCTGCCGCGGCTGTCGCTGATCACCAGGCGCGCCACCGCCAGCATCAGCACCCGGTCTTCGCCCGACAATTGCTGGGCCGGACGCACGAAGATGCCCCCGGGACGGTCGATCAGGCTGGCTTCGCTGCCGGAGGTCACCAGGCCCATGATCAGGTCCTGGAGCTGCTGGCGGTAGCCGACCTGATCCTCGTTCCAGATCACCAGGTCCACCGCCAGGCCTTTCTGCCGCCAATAGGCGTGGGCCTTGATCAGTTGCTGCACCAGGGTGATGTTGGCCAGATCGCCCACTTGCAAAAGGACGATCGGCAGGTCCCCGGAAATGCCCTGGCCCCAGAGCCCGGACTGGCTGCGGCGGTTGGCCAGCAGCAGGCTGCTGTCGGCCCGCAGGCTGGCGTTGGCATAGAGCAGCGAGGCGGCCATCTGTTGGAACAGCCGGGCTTCGGCCAGTGAGGCGTTGAGCTGGCGCAACAGCACCTGGCTGTGGGTCCAGGCCAGGTCGAAGACCCGGTCCGCCAGGTGCCGGTCACGGTATTTGTGGATCAGTTGCAGGCAGTGTTCGCGGCTCTCGGCGACCCCGGTCACCAGGTCGATGGTGGCGCTCTGGCCGGGGTCGAGGGTGATCCGGCAGCGGATCGCCACGATCGGGTCGAGCACCGGTCCGGCGCTGCCCGAGAGTCGTTCGACCTGCGGGTCCAGGGCCAGGGGCGAGGCCAGATCCCGGCCGCGGCCGATAAAGCGTGCGCGATCGGTTTCATAGGAGATGGCGTCGATGTCCACGCCGTGGGCCGCCAGCAGGTGGCACAGCCACGGCACTGGCTGCTCCTGGGCCCGTGGCCGGCGGCTGCAGACGATAGCCTGCAGGCTGGGCAGCAGTTCGGTTTCGATGAACAGGTTGCTGAAGGCCGGGTGGGCCGCATCGCTCTGGGCCGGGGCCAGGACCACCTCGGCGTAGCTGGTGAGCTCGATGCTGCGGCGCCCCCGGGCCCGGTTGCACAGGTGCAGGCGGCGCAGTTCGATGGGGTCCTCGGGGGACACGACGATTTCCAGGTGGCTGTCGAAGTCCCGTTCACGTACCCGGAATTCGGCCCGGGCATCGGTGAAGATCGCCTCGAAATGCTCTGGGCGGCGGCGGGTTGGCTGGTAGGCCGCGGACCAGAAGTCGCTGCTGGCCACGTCCCGCAGGTAGCAGAACTGCCCCCAGTGATCGCGGGTCGGGTCTTCGTGCCAGCGGGTCACCGCCAGTTCGTTGCAGCGGCTGTAGCCACCACCGGCACTGCTGAGCATCAGGTGGTAGTGACCGTTGGACAGCAGTTGCACGGCCGGGCGCTTGCGGTCCGGGTCGGCGAATACCCGCAGTTTGTTTTCATGGGCCCGGGCCGCTTCGTCGGCTTCCGGAGCACCGGCGGCGTGCAGGTACTGGGCGGCGGTTTTCGGCACCCGTTCCTGCAGCAGCAGGGCGATGGCCTGGAACTGCGGATCGGATTCGAAGCGCCGTTGCATGGGTTGATCCAGCAGCAACCAGGCCAGGGCCAGCAGGCTCATGCCCTGGTGGTGAGCCATGAACGACTGCACCACGGCATGGTCCTGGCCCCGGGGCAGGCGCGACTCGGTGTAGTCCACGGCTTCATAGAGGCCGAAGCGTCCACCCAGCCCCAGCTGTGCCAGGCGCTGCAGGTTCTGGCAGGCGGCCTGGGGCGCCACCATCAGCGCCAGGACACTGGCGTAGGGCGCCACCACCCGTTCCGCGCCGAGGCCACGCTTGAGCCCCAGGCCCGGCACGCCGAACGCCCGGTACTGGTAGTTGAACTGACTGTCGAGGGTGTTGTAGCCCGACTCGGACACGCCCCAGGGCAGGCCCAGTTGCTGGCCGTGCTCGATCTGCAGGGCCACCGCGGCGCGGCAGGTCTGGTCCAGCAGGGTGCCCTGGTAGCTGGGCATCACCAGCATCGGCATCAGGTATTCGAACATCGAACCGGTCCAGGACAGCAGCACCGGGGTGCCGGCGCTGCTGGTGAGCAAGCGGCCCAGGGCGAACCAGCTTTCCTGGGGCAACTGTCCCTGGGCGATGGCGACAAAGTGGGTCAGGCGCACTTCCGAGGCCAAGAGGTCGTAGTAACCGGCATCCAGGCGGTGTTCATCGGCGTTGTAGCCGATCACCAGCAAGTGACGACGGGTGTCGTAGAGAAAGCCGAAGCCCATCTGCGCCATGCTGGCTACCGCTTCCAGCAATCGACTGAGGCAACTGATGCGCTCCAGGGCCAGCTCCTGCACGGCGGCGATCCGCTCATGGTGCATCGGCAACCAATACCCGGCGTCCAACTGGGCCAACTGGCGCCAGCTCAGGGTGCCGAAGCGGCGGCCATCGGCCATGGGCGGCAGGCAGCGCCATTGCAGTTCGTCATGCAGGTCACGGCATTGCGCGGCCAGTGCCTGGCGCCAGAAGTCCACATCGTCCGTTGTGCCGGCCTGCGCCTGCTCGACGCTGTCGGCAATCCGTTGCAGCAGCCCCAGCAAGGCATCCGGAGCCACATCGGCATGCAGGCTCAGGTGCTCATGCACGGCGCGGGTTTCCAGGCGCCAGCGCAGCACTGGGGCGGTGTCCTGGTCGGCCGCCGTGAGGGCGTCCTGGAACACATCGAGGCTGTCCAGCAGGCCGTTGGCGATCTGCAGCAGCGCCGGAGGGCTATCCACCAGGGCCTGCAGGCCGGGGCGCAGGGTCAGCAGCATGCCTACCAGGTTGCCGCTGTCCACGGTGGACACATAGCGCGGCGGCAAGGGTTGCAGGCTCTGGGTGTCGTACCAGTTGTAGAAGTGCCCGCGATAGCGTTCCAGCCGGCCCATGCTGGCCAGCATCTGCTCCAGGCGTTGCATCAGTCGGCGGCTGCTCAGGTAGCCGAAGTCGTGGGCCGCCAGATGGGCCAGCAGGGCCAGCCCGAGGTTGGTCGGCGAGGTGCGATGGGCGATGCGCTGCTGGGGCTGTTCCTGCAGATTGTCCGGAGCCAGCCAGTTGTCATCGGGGCCGACGTACTGGTCGAAAAAGCCCCAGGTGCGGCGGGCCAGGCTCTGCAGGAAACGCCGTTGGCCGCTGGAAGGCTCGAACGCCACCTGGCTTGCCGGGCGGCTGAGCCACCAGGCCAGGGCCGGGCCGGCCAGCCAGGCCAGGAGCAAGGGCGCGGCCATCAGCAGTTGCGGCCGCGGCCACAGCAGCCCTGTCAGCAGCAGGGCCAGCAACGGGCCGATCCACATCCGCCGGTACAGCTGCAGCAGGTTGTCATCCGGGCCGCGCTCGGCTTCCCGGGACGGTTGCCACTGCAGGCGATGAGCTTTGCTGATGCCCATGCGCCACAACGCGCGGGCCATGGCGTCCAGGCTGTAGGCGACCTCATAGGGCAGCCAGGCCAGGGGCAGCAGGGCCCGGGACAGGTGCTGGCCGGCGCTGCCCAGGGCAGCGGTCAGTTGTTGCAGCAACGGCACTTCCGGGGTGTTGTGCACCAGCTCGCGCAAGGCGGCGGACAGGGGCAGCACCAGCAGCACAATCAGCACCGCCAGGGTCCAGGCCAGGGGCTGGGTGGAGCCCAGCCAGCCCCACAGCAGCATGCTCAGCAAGGCCAGGGGTTCGAGGCTGCGGCGCAGGTTGTCGAGGATTTTCCAGCGTGCCAGCGGGCTCAGGCGATTGCTTTCCAGGCCGCCGGCGGCCTTGGGCGACCAGGGCAGGAGCCAGGGCAGCAGTTGCCAGTCGCCGCGAATCCAGCGCTGGCGGCGCTTGACGTCGGCGCTGTAGCGCGCCGGGTATTCCTCGAACAGCTGCACATCACTGAGCAGCCCGGAGCGGGCGTAGCAGCCCTCGATCAGGTCGTGGCTGAGAATCCGGTTGTCGGCAAAGCGCCCGCCCAGGGTCTGCTCGAAGGTGTCCAGGGCATAGATGCCCTTGCCGACGAAGGAGCCTTCCTGGAACAGGTCCTGATAGACGTCCGACACCGCGCGGGTATAGGGATCGATCCCGGCATCGCTGGCGAACAGCCGGGAATAGGCGCTGCGCGCGGTGCTCGACAGGCTGATGCCGACCCGCGGCTGGAGAATCCCGTAGCCGCTGACGATGCGCCCGCTGAGCGGGTCGGTCTGTGGGTGGTTCAGCGGGTGGTCCATGGCACCCACGCATTGCTGGGCCACGTCCCGGGGCAGTTGGGTGTCGCTGTCCAGGGTGATGACATAGGTGATCTCGGGCAGGGCCTGGATATCGCCGACGATCAGCGAGAAGCGTTCCTGGCCACGGCCGCGCAGCAGGGCGTTGAGGTCTTCGAGCTTGCCGCGCTTGCGCTCGTGGCCCATCCAGCAATGTTCGGCGGCGTTCCACAGCCGTGGCCGGTGCAGCAGGTAGAAGCGATCCACCGCCTCTTCGGGGTACTTCAGGTTCAGTGCCTCAATGCCTTGTCGGGCCAGCGCCAGCAGGGCGGTGTCGCCGTCCTGGGTTTCGCTGGGGGCGTCGAGAAAGTCGCTGAGCAGGGCGAAGTACAGCTGGGCATCGCGGTTGGCCAGAAAGCGCACTTCCAGGCCTTCCACCAGCTCTTCGACATCCGCCGCGTTGCCGAACAGGCAGGGCACCGCCACCAGGGTCCGGGCCCGGGGCGCAATGCCTTCGCTGTAGTCCAGGCGCGGCAGAATGCCCGGGGCCACGGTCAGGGTCACCAGGCCGTTGATCAGGCCAATGGCCAGGCGGCTGGCCAGCAGCAACGCCGGCACCGCCCACAGTGCCAGCCAGTAATGGCCGGGGCTGGCTTCCTGATACAGGGCATCGAGAAACGGCCAGGCGAACAGCGCCGAGAGCAGCATCACGGGCCCCAGGAAAAAGCCTAGGGGCGCCTGGGTCAGCAGGCGCCGGCCGCGTTCGGCCAGGGGGACTCGGGCGCCGATCTGTTGTTCCAGGGTGCGGCGTCCGGCGCCGATCAGGTAATGCCCGACATGGCCGGCCACGGCTTCCGGGGCCTCGGCGCAGTAGTGGGCCCGGGCCAGTTCGATGCACTGGCGGGCCACCTGTTCTTCACTCAGGGGGCAGTGGCGGGCCAGGCGTTCGAGCACATGCCGGTAATGGTCGCGGGTGGCGAAATCCATGCGCCGGTAGACCTGGGCCGGGTCGTCCTGAAGCACCTGTTCGACCCGGCTCATCAGCTCGACGAACTCGCGCCAGTTGCTGGCCGAGAGCAGGCGCAGGCTGGAAATACTGTTGCTGATGGACACCTGATCGGCGGCTTGCTGTTGGGCGTCGAGCTGTACCAGGCGCTCGATGTTCAGCCCGGTTTCCCCCAGCAGTTGCTCGATCCAGGCCAGGGGCAGCACCAGGGCGGCGTTCTGGCCCTGCAGGCGCCGCGCCAGTTCGGCGACGAAGGCGGCACTCATGGGCGGTGCCGAGCGCGCCATGTCGGCCACCGCCAGCACCACGCTCTTGGCGTCCTGCTCGGCGGTTTCCATCAGGCGGTCGGCCCAGTCGTTGGCCAGATTGCGCTCGCTCCAGTTGGCCATGACTCGGAAGGCCACGCGCCGCAGGTTCTCGATCAAGGCCAGGCGCAGCATGATCGGAATCGCCCACAGCTCGCCGAGCTTGAGCGGGGTGACGCTTTGGTAGCTGTCGACGAAACGCCCCAGGCTTTCGCTGTCGACCCGGCCGTCGCCGTGGGAAATGGTTTCCAGGGCGATGTCGTAGACCCGTGGCAGACCCGCCGACTGGCCGTTGGCCAGGCGCGGCAATTGCCGGCTGTAGCCCCGGGGCAGGTGAGTGCGGGTGATGCGGATCTGTTCTTCCAGCAGGTAGTAGTTGTCCAGCAGCCATTCGGCGGCGGGGGTGGCCCGGGGCGAGCTGCCGGTGGCGGCGGTCAGGCTTTTGCAGCAACTGGCCAGGGCGCTGGCGTTGTCCGACAGGCGTGCCAGCAGCCAGTCGGGGTTGCGGCTGTGGCTCAGGCGGTGCTGGTGCGCCAGCAGGGTGCCGTGGCTGGCCATCTGTTCACTGCTGAACAATTCCGAGCGCAGCGGCGCTTCGTATTCGACGCTGTTGCGCGAGGCCTTCCATTGGCCGTATCTGGCGGCGGGCAGACGGCAGAACCTCAGGAATGTGTGGGTCCAATGACTGTCCATGTTTTCCTTGGCATAACAGAGCCGTCCCTCGGCACGGGGTGCGAGGGAGGGCCGGGAGCGGGGCGTGCGGTCAAATCGATGCACCGTCGCGACGAACGTTTCAGGCAAAAAGCTGCAACCTTGACGGTGGCGGGAGTGGGGGAGGGTGTCTGTGCGTTGGGGCACATAGGCGGGTGATCATGCATTGCTGCTGGGTGGCTTGACGTGGCTAGGGAGCTTGATCCCGCTCGGGCGCGTAGTGGTCGTGGAACCTGAGGGTGCGGTCTTGTTGGTGGGCATATCCGTTGCTGCGGGTGCGGCGGATATTGGTTCCGCTCTTACAGCGGCTCACTTTTGAAGAGCGCAAAAGTAAGCAAAACGCTCTGCCCCTCCACTCGGTGCCTCGCCTAGGCTCGGCATGCCCTCACTCCGGCATTGATCCGTGGGCCGCCGCCACCGGCCATCCATGGCCGGGTGGCGGCTAACCCGGCGTCCTGCCGGGTTACCCACGGCTCAATGCCTGCGTTCGGCCATCGTGGTTAACGGGGCGTTCAGATCAAGATCAAAATCAAGAGCCAGACGGCGGCCTTGCGGCCGGCCTGGAGCGGGAATGGGGGGCACCTTCCCTTGTAGGAGCTGCCGAAGGCTGCGAACGGGCGAGCATCGCCCGGCCAGTCGGCGCGGTATATCAGGCACATCGCAGATACGAAAACAGGGCGACAGGACTGTTTTCGGCCTGGTCGCTGACAAACCAATCCGTGGGAACAAACACCCTCACCACTGAGCCGTGGCTGTTTCAGAGAGTGCTGAAAGCTGGTTGGAACTACGCCCATTCGCTTTCTTTTGTAAGGCAAATCCGAGAAACTGCCGGCCGCTTGAATGCGCCTGATGGGCGGGCTAGGGTGCCGGAGCCATCGCCAAATCGATGGCTCGGATGTGCAAGTCCGAACTCTGCAAAGGCGCACAAACGATCAGCACTGATTGGTCGTTTTCATGTCCGCTGCGTTATGGCGGCCGTGCGTGGGAGATCTTCGGATCTGCCGGGTGTCCTTGCAGACTCGGTCTTGCACACCTGCGTACGGCTGCCACCTTATTCGTGTGCAAGCGAACGGTGTTGGCTCCTTTTATCTGCAAGGAGTTAGACCATGAAAAAGCTCGTCCCCGATCCCCCCACGTCCTATCGCGATCCCGAACTCAAGGCCGCCAACGCCACCTTGCGCGTGGCTCTGGCTCGACAACCGCAGGACCCCGCGCTGTTCCAGCGCAACACCCAAGCCAAACCTGTTTCTGCCGATTCGCTGTTCAGCGTGCGCCCAGGCGTCAGTGCTGAAGAGGCGTTGGTGCATGTGTCGTTGTTGCTCAAATGCGCCGAGGAGGTCTGCGATGAAATCACCCAGCAGGGCAGCGGCATCGAGCGCGGGCTGATCTGGTCCATGGTGCATTCCGTGGAGATGGCCCGGGCGGTGGTGGAGGCGTTGCTGGACGCTAGCCCGCGAGGTGTCTGCTCATGCTCGGACGAGCCGAGCTCGTAAAGCCTGAGTCCCTGGTCTTCTTGAACTTAGAGTGTGGTGGCCGTCGGCGAAGTGGCGACACGGATGGGGAGACATACCCGTTGCTGCGGTAACGCCGGCTTAGGATTTCGCTGCTAAGGCCAGCCCTTTCAGGGTCTTTGCTCAAGGCTGCTTCTGCAGTATTGCAGCCTTGAGCATCCGGTCATTGCCATCGCTTTAAGGCGTCGATACCCGACGCAGGCGAATCGAATCGATGATGGCATCCCACAGTTCCAGTGCGGCTTTATCGGACTTGAAAGCGGGAGCCGGTGGCTTGCCATCGTCATCGTCATCAGCTTCCTCCACGCTCAGTTCTACCTTGAGATGGGGCTCGTTGATCGACTCGTCCTTGCCTTGGGCTTCCCAGAGGAAGGTGTAGGTACGTTGCCCCTTTGCGCTACCTGCCAGCAGGTACTCATCGGCGGGAATGGCACCGCCACGCTCTCTTTTGCGCAGGGTCTCGATGCCTGCAACCATCTTCAGCGCGCCCATCAAAAAGCCACTCACTCGATCCAGTAACCGATCACGTTCGGCTCCGGTGCTGGATCTGAATGCCAAAAAGGTTCTCGGGTGTTCCGGGAAGGTCACGCCAATTCCGAAGTCTTCACTTTGATAGCTATCACCCGCGATATAAGCCCGGTCGATACAGAATCCTGGTTCGGTGGGGATTTCGTTGGGGGCGCGAGAGCGTAGGTTGCGGGCCAGAGAGGTAGCGATTTCAATGCCGCGAAGTTCTCTGTCTGGAGACATTTCAACTCTCCAAGAATATGGTTGCCATGTCGGTTTAGAAAGAACGTAGGTACTCAAGTAATAAGTCTCTATGCTGGCGTCGGAAGCCCAGGACAACAATCCAGATGAGCCTCCACCAAGATCTAGCCGACGAAGAAACATGCTGCCCTTCGTATCATGCTGTTGCCCTTTTAGCTCCTTCTCCCGTTGATCAATTCTGGTAGCCAAGGTTGCTGCAGTATCGTCGAGCGCTTTGATGCTGCTGCCCCATAGGCCATACCCTGCTTTGACCTTTGCCTGGGGCGGTAAATCAATCAAAAAACGTCCGTAGCAATGAGTGATCCATCCACTCTTGTCCATGGCCGGGCTCCGAGAAGAAAAAATCGATGCGCAGCTGATAACGCTAGTCATGGCGATAAGACCAAGGGTCGTTAGTAGGCAATGAGTGCGCTTCATAAACCCTCCTTGGCATCCAGCTGGCAGTCAGCCAGTTGAGTGATCTTGATCACGTCAGATAATGCAGCCCATTGGCGAGTGTGCTGTGGTAGCGCTTTTGGTGTGCAACCCTTGCGTTCAAGGCTCCGTCGCTCTAGCACCTGCAACATTTCTCTCTTCCTTGAGAAACTCACAAATCATCCATCCAGTTATCTTTAGGCTTCAGCTCAGCGAGGAACTCTCCCAGGGCGTAGTCATCATCTACCGCTGGGCTGTTGGCCATCTGTTGCGGACTTTTAGGCGGGGAGGGCGTGCCAGCATGGTTGTCGCGTCCAGTAGCCGATACCGGGCGCAGGCGAATCGAATCGATGATGGCGTCCCACAGTTCCAGTGCTGCTTTATCGGACTTGAAAGCGGGAGCCGGTGGCTTGCCATCGTCATCGTCATCAGCTTCCTCCACGCTCAGTTCTACCTTGAGATGGGGCTCGTTGATCGACTCGTCCTTGCCCTGAGCTTCCCAGAGGAAGGTGTAGGTGCGCTGGCCCTTTGCGCTACCTGCCAGCAGGTACTCATCGGCGGGAATGGAACCGCCACGCTCTCTTTTGCGCAGGGTCTCGATGCCTGCAACCATCTTTGCCGCACCCATCAGAAAGCCACTTACTCGATCCAGTAACCGATCACGTTCGGCTCCAGTGCTGGATCTGAATGCCAAAAAGGTTCTCGGGTGTTCCGGGAAGGTCACGCCAATTCCGAAGCCTTCACTTTGAAAGCTGTCACCCGCGATGTAGGCACGGTCGATACAGAATCCTGGTTCGGCGGGGATTTCGTTGGGGGCACGAGAGCGTAGGTTGCGAGCCAAAGAGGTAGCGATTTCAATGCCGCGTCGCTCTCTATCAACTGATATTTCTCCTTTTCGGTAGTATGTCCGCCCTTCTGGTTTAGACACTAAGTAAGTATCTAACCGATACATTTCTGTGCTGGCATCTGAGCTCCAAGAGAGTAGCCCTGTAGCTCCTTCGCCAAGATCTACTCGGCGAAGAAACATGCTGCTCTGTATCTTTTTATGTTTTTGATTCTTCAGCTCAATCTCGCGCTGATCGATCTTGGCCGCTAAGGAGGTGGGAGTATCTTCAAGCCCCTTAATTTTTATTCCCCATAAGTTATATCCGGCATTGATCTTTGCCTGTGGCGGCAGATCGATCAGAAAGCGTCCGTAGCAGTAGGTGATCCATCCACTTTTATCCATGGTGGGGCTCCGAGAAGATGAGAACGAAGTACAGCTGGTCACACTGGTTAAAGCGACCAGGCCAAGAACGGTAAACAAGCTACGAATGAGCGTCATAAGCCCCCCTTGTCGTCAGGGTGCCAGTCAGCCAACTGAGCGATCTTGATCACGCCATAAAGCGCGGCCCATTGGGCTCGTTTGTCGTTGTAGCTTTCTTGGTGTTCGTAGCCCTTTTCGGTGTTGTACTGTCCCGCGCCTTTGCTGCCCTGGCGGAAGCTGGCCTTGATACCCGCCTTCTTGTGGGCCTGACCGGAGTCGGTTGGCACCGTGCCGTCGCCACCACTGCCAGACTGGTCCTCCTCTTTGTTTGTCCAGTTTTCGAGCGTTGGCACAATGGCTGGCAAGCCACGGCGAAACCAACTGCTGTAGCTGCCAGTCTCGTCATCCTTGAGCGCGGAGCCTGGCGCTTCCAGAGGGGTGGGGTCGCCTTGCCAAATCATGTTTCGCCAGCTGTGACGATCATCATCTGCCGCATAGTGGGCATAGGTTTCAGGGTGGTAGCTTGCTGCAGTTAGTTCACGATGGAACACAGCAACCGCATCAATCCGCTTTCTGAATTCATGTCGAGGGCTTTTTTCAGTATTGGTACTAGTCTCATCCGACATATCCAAATACTGAGTGTTCTGCTCCGGCACCAACCCATACCAGGCGGTGCTCTTATAGATTTCCTCGTAGGGGTCCTGGTTCTGCGGATAGGCCCTGGGTTTCCCCTCCATATCCTTGATGACCTGCCCCTGGGCATCGCACAGGAACAACCAGGGGCGACCTTCCCGATACTCGTTGCTAGGCGTCAGTTCCAGCGCCCCTGGGGCATTGGCCACCACTGCGGTCACTTCGCCTGCGTTGTAGCCAAGGATGATGCTGGCAATACCTTCATAGCCGCAGCGCATGTGGTGGTAGATGGCCGATGAACCGATTGACGGTTGCACGCCGTGGACCACGCCAAGCACTCGTTTGTAACCGTGCAATTGGGTCAGGGAGCGTGCAACCAGCCCACCCATTGAGTGGGTGACCAGGATGACCTTCATCTGATCCGCCTGCTCAGGGCTGACGCTTGCGTGTTCGCGGTAGTGGGCGAGGACGGTGTTCTCGATGTAGTCACGTACATCCAGGGCGGACTGCCGGTTGGATTGCAGCCAGTTGTAACCGGCGCACCAGACGTCGAATTGATACTTGCCCGCCTGTTGCAGTTCATCTTCGCTGATGGGCGTCGCCTGCCCCAGTTCTTCGCCATAGGCTGCGGGTTCATGCAGGCTTTCATCGCTCCACCATTGCTGGATCTGTTGTCGGCTGACGATGTTGTCCAAGCGGCCCTCCATCAGGGCCATGAACGGGTTGTAGGCGCTGCGCATCACCGTCCCCCAGCCACGAATGCGCGCTGCCTCTTTGCTCAGGCCGGATGAGCACGTATCAATCGAGCCTCGATCATCCACCTCGACGTTTTCCGGCATTAGCAGTATCTGTCGATCCTTGGGGCCGCGGCCCCACCAGACAGCCAAGGCTGCGAGAGCGGGGAAGATATCAGTGGGCCAAAAACTGGCATTCGGTGGACTCCAGACCTTGCTCTGGTCCTCCTTGTTACGCAGGTTGCTGCCCATGATGCCTGGAATGAAGATCACCGGAATCGGCGCGGCCTGCCTCGCCAGCAGGACTTTTTCACGCTGGTCCTCGGTGCGGGTCAGTTGGGTCTTGTAGACCGGTCGCCCCAGATTGTCGCGCGAGCGAGGAATGATGACGTCCTCAGTGTTATCGGCTACTTGGCTACTCATGCAGTGGACTCCCTGTCGTCGTTGGGACTACTTCCCTTGGCCAGAATGCGCATCTGGACTTGATCCATGGCCAGGTCCTGCTGCCTGGGCAGCCGGCCTTGTCCATCAGTCGTGAGGGTGGTGACTCCTCCGTCGCCGCGCCGCAGTTCCACGGTGGTGTTGGCCAGGGGGTCAAGGGTGATTTCATCGCGCAGCACATAGGCGTCATTGAATGGGGTCGATTCCCATGAGTTGAACGTGGTCGAGGCATGTGCGGGACCGATAGAGGAGTGCTTGGCCGCCTTGACCGTAAAATTCCCCGGCATGCCCAGCTCGATATTGCCGCCCTTGAGCGTCAGGTAGGCCCCGCCGCACATCAGGGTGATGTGTTCCTTGGCAGACACCAGCACGTGCTGCTGGCCCGCGCTGACTTCCACGCTCTGATCCGCTTCCAGGCGAATGCTGTTCTGTTGCGCCTGCAGCAACATCGGCCCCTGGTGGGTGATGTGGCGCATCTCGCCGCTCTGGGCGAACAGGCCCAGGTCGGTGCCGGCATTGACTACAAACTTCTGCCCCGAGGTGAGCTGCTGATTCTGCTGGGCGACGCTGTCGATATGCTCGCCCGCCGCCAGGGTGACGCTCTGGGGAGACACCGCGGCGATGCCCGCCTGGCCACTCAGGGCGATGGCCGGGTTGCCGCCGTTGCTCTGCTGCGACTCGTCGTTGGCGCCATGCCCCAGGTCGCGCACCGCTTCGCTGAGGGTTTGCTGTGGTTGGGTGTCGTGTCCGACGCCTTGATGGTCTTGCGCATAGTCGCCCAGCCCCTTGGCCAGTTGCAGCGCGGCTTCCAGCACCTGGATGGCCACGCCACGCTGCAGTTGCCCGGCATTGGCCTGCAGTTGCGCTTCGGTGCTGAGCAGCAGCCCTTTGGCCGCGCGCAAGGCGCCGTGCTCGTCGGTGCGCAGTTCAAAGCCTTCGCCACGGGGTGCGCCACCTTCAGGCCGGGGATGGGTCAGGTACCCCAGGTGCAAGGCGCTGCTGCCGTGGTCGCTCATCAAGGCCGCACTGATTTGCTGGGTGGTGTCATCGATGCGCAGTTCGTTGGCCCGGCTGCCCTTGTGTTCCTTGCTCTTGAGGGTGTTGAGCGTCTTGTGATCCGGCAGGCGGTAGGGCGGCCTATGGCTGGCCCTGTAGGTGCGTCCGGTAATGATCGGCTGGTCACAGTCGCCATCCAGATAATCGACTATGACTTCCTGGCCAATACGCGGGATTGCCATATGGCCCCACTGCGCCCCCGCCCAGTTCTGCGAGACCCGCACCCAGCAGGAGCTGAAGCCGTTGTGCTTGCCCTCGCGGTCCCAAGGGAACTGAATTTTTACCCGGCCATATTCATCAGTGTGGATCTCCTCGCCTTCCGGGCCCACCACCGTGGCTATCTGCGGCCCGTCAATGACCGGCTTGGGCAGTGGCCTCGGGCGCCACTCGCAGTCCTCGGCAATGATCTGGGCGCTGAAGTCGTAACTCACGCCCATCTCGGCACCGGCAGCCTCTTCTTGCTGGCTGGCGTGCTGTATCCCTTTGTGGATGATGCGCACCGAGCGCCACCAGCGGTTGAAGTCGCCCCGCGGGTACCCGGTCAGTTGGAAGGAAAACCCCGGAATCAGCCGCGGATCATCCCCTTCCACCGTCGCCACCCGGGCATCGCGACGATGGCCCAGCAGGCTGTTTTGGGTGAAGGGTTGGCCGACGGTGCTGCTCTTGTAGCGGCCCGGGTAATCGTAGCGCTCATAGTGCTGGGCCTGATGCTCAAGGTCATCGCCGAGCATGCGCTGCTGCTGGTCGAAGGCCGGGCGCTTGAAGCTGTAGTCACGCTGCGTCTGCTCGGCGGTACGCACGTTTTCCGTGTAGCTGAAGGCGTACAGCACCGGTTGCGGGGCATCCCCGGCCGGCTGGGTGCTGTAAAGCAACGGCCCGCCCGGGATGCGCTCCTGGACGTACAACTTGTCACCCTGGACCAGGGTGTGGGCGTTGGCATCGTGCTTGAAGAAATAGAACAGGCCTTCCTCGGTGGACAGGCGGTCGAACAGATAGAGGTCGGTGTCTCCGGCCTGGACGCAGTATTCACGCGGCGCATGCGGGGTGTGGATGTAGGGCTGGTAATCAAGAACGCCGTGCTCGTCCAACACCGACTTGAGGATCTCGGGCACCGTCTTCTGCTGAAAAATACGCCAGTCGGAGCTCAGGGCCAGGCGGGCCAGTTGCGGCTCCACCAGCAGGCGGTAACGGGTGCGGCGAAAGCCGGTTTTACCCTGGGTGAAGCTGCTGACCAAGCCATGCACATGCCGCACCTGCAGGCCGCCTTGCCAGATCGTCAGCAAGGCCGGCTGGTCGAGGATCTGGCCAAAATCGATGGCACCGTTGTCGCTGGCCAGTTCGAGCGTCAGGCGAAAAGGCTCGGACAAGGCTTCTTCCAGGGTGAACTCGACGACCTCGAACGCTACCTGTGCGGTCAGCACGGAAAACGTGAACTGCAAATCCCTTTGACGCATGACACACATCTCCACTTCGTGAAGTGCTCATCCCCCCTGACAGCACGAGCGATCAGGGAGTGTGCAGTCGGTGCTCGGTTTTCCCGAGACTCGTCCTATCCAACGGATGACCGGTGTGCCTCCTCAGGCGTGCCTGGGAGCGCAAAGCCCATCGGTCGGTGCGGCTGACCGATGGGGTGGCAAGGTGCCGCTGGGTTTAGCCGGCGACCGGGGTACGCCAGTCATCGGAGCCCGAAGTACCGGACACTTCATGGGTCCAGGTGATCTTGCGGTAGGTGAACTCGACGTCCTCCAGGTGGGTGAAGTGCGCGTTCGACGGGTCCTGGCAGTTGTGCATGTAGTCCTTGATGTCGACGATGATCGCGTCTTCCAGGGTGGTGGTGAAGTAATGCTCCTGGGTGCCGGCGGCGGAGGTGCGGAACCACTGGATTTCGATCTTGCTCAGACGCTCACCGGAGGTCAGGGCCGCGAGCAGCAGCGGTGAAGCCTTGTCGAAGACCTTGGTGATCTTCACCGGTTTGTGTACCCGCTGGCCGGTGGGCTGACCGGACTGCGGATCGCGGGGGATGATCACTTCATGGCTGAAGCCCTGGACCATGACTTGATCTTCGTGACCTTCCTGGTAGGTGTTGCCAACGGAGTCAGCGGTGAAGGCACCGGCGGTGATCAGACCTTGTTTGGTACCGGTGACGGACATGTACGCTGGGGTTGCCATTGTTGCTCTCCTTGCTTGGATATACGGAAAACCCGGAGGCCTGAATGGCCGGCCGGGCTCCTGGGACATCTCAAGACTCATGCCAACTTGCCAATACCCCTTGCCAATCAATCACTTGATGGAAATCCAAGGTTCAACAGGCTGTTTCCAGCCTGAATTCCTATAGAAAGTGCGCAAGAAGTTGCGCAGTACTGCGCAACTTCTTGCGCACTCCTCTGTAGAGCCCTGAGCGTCATGCTTACAGCGATGTGCCCACAGGCTTACTCACATTCGAGTGCGCAACTTCTTGCGCATCAAGGCTAAAAGCCATCATGGGCATGGGCAGCATTGTTCCGCCCAGGCACGGGCTCACCTGGCGACTTTAGTTCTGGTCCGATCCTTCGCTCTTCGCGAGTCGGCTATAAAGCTCGCCACAACCTCACCGCAGGCGGGCCCATGAGTTTTGCTCGCCATGCATAGGTGATTTTCCAGTGCGTTTTTCACTGTTAACCTTGCCGCCATGACCCATTCTTCCGCACATCGCCCTCACATTGCCTGGACGCTGTATTTCTGCGTGCTGTTCAACGTGTTCGTCTGCGGTCTGGGTCATGGACAGATGGCTGCACTGGAAATCACCGGCGTGGGTGGGCAGTTCTGTCACGCCCTGGGCGAATCTGCATCGACTCTGGATGACAGCTCCAGCGACAAGACTGGCCCCAGCACCATGGGGGCTTTTGTCTGCCCCCTGTGCTCGGCGGTGAGCCTGGGCCTGGGGCTGCTGTTCTGTCTGGTCTGGCTGCTGCTGGTACGGCACTCGGCGCGGGTCAAGGTCGAGCGGGGCAGCAAGGCGCCGCCGCGTTACTCCTGGCCGTCACTCAATCCTCGGGCTCCCCCACTGAGCGCCTAGCGCTGCTTCGCGATTGCCCTGGCGTCGCGTGCTTTTCATCTCCCGGTACTTAAGTCTGCGGTCGCGATGGCGACGGCAGCCGGGGTGTTTGATGATTTTTTTCGAGTCCGAGTCCATGAAGTTCCTGTATCGCTCCCCCAGTTGTGCGGCGCTGTGCTGTGCCCTGTCGTTCAATGCCCTGGCCGAGGGCACGCTGCAATTGCCGCAGACGCGCATCAGCGCCGATGAAGTGCAAGCCACTGGTCTGCAACTGGATACCCAGACCACCACCGGCTCGCGCCTGGGCCTGACCCCGCGGGAAACCCCGGCGTCGGTCAATGTGGTCAACCGCCAGCAGATTGAGCAGCGCGGCGCCGCCAACACCCAGGACATACTGGCCAGCGTGCCGGGGATGAACGCGGCGTCATCGCCGGGCATTCCGGGTTTCGTTTCCTATCGCGGTTTCTCCGGGCCGCAGATCACTCAGTTGTTCAACGGCATCAGCGTGCAGTACGACTCCATCGCCGCCCGTCCCGTGGACAGCTGGATCTACGACCGGGTCGAGGCGGTCGGCGGGCCGTCGAGCTTTCTCTATGGCACTGGCGCGGTGGGCGGTTCCATCAACTACATCACCAAGCTGCCTTCGCGCACCGAGTCGTTCAATGAAGGGCGGGTCAGCTATGGCTCCTTCGACAGCCGAGAAACCTCCTTGGGTTTCAACCATGCGCTGAACGACGGCGCCGGGCCGCGCCACTACGCGCGTTTCGATGTCAGCCACACCACCAGCAACGGTTATGTCGACCGCGAGCAGCGCGATGCCTGGACCACGGCGTTTTCCCTGTTGACGGATTTCAACGACCAGCTGTCCCACACCCTGGCCTACGAGTACCAGAACGAAAGCGTCGACAGCCCTTACTGGGGCACGCCGGCGTTGAGCCCGCTGGGGGGCAAGATGGAGGTGGACAAGAGCCGGCGCTTCGAGAACTACAACGTCAGCGATGGTCGTTATGAACAGCGGGTGCAATGGCTGCGTTCGATCATCGACTATCAGGTCAATGACCGCACTTCCGTGCGCAACACCCTGTACCACTACAACGCCGATCGCGAATACCGCAACCTGGAAAACTACGCCTATAACAGTGACAACAGCCAGGTGGTGCGCTCTGGCATCCTGCTCCAGCGCCACGCCCAGGAACTCAACGGCAACCGTTTCGAACTGCTGCATCACAACAGTCTGTTCGGCCTCGACAGCCAGTGGTCGGCGGGTATCGATTACAGCCACAACGTGATGAGCAACTACCCGCGCTCGGTGTCGGGCTCGCTGCCTGGGGTCGATCCGGACGCTTTCGATCCGGGCAGCTTCTGGGACCTGCCGGGCATGCAGCGCGGCTTCGAGAAGAACCGCCGCAACCAGGTGGATACCTGGGCCCTGTTCCTGGAAAACCGCCTGCAACTGACCGATCGCCTGTCCCTGCTCAGCGGCCTGCGCCACGATCAGATCGACCTGCAAGTGACCAATTACCGCGCCGTCACCGAGGCCAATCCGGCGTTCTTCCAGCGTAAATACCGGCCCACCACCGGGCGCCTGGGGCTGGTCTATGAGTTGACCCCGGCGGCCAACGTCTACGTGCAATACAGCACCGCTGCCGATCCACCGGCAGGCATCCTGACCACCGCCAGCTACGGTCAGGTGCGCGACTTCGACCTCAGTACCGGCAATCAGTGGGAGATCGGCAGCAAGTTCGATTTCCTCGACGGCCGCGGCTCGGCGACCCTGGCCGCCTACCGCATCGAACGCAAGAACCTGTCCACCGCCGATCCGAGCAACCCCGGCAGCAGCCAGCCGGTGGGCCAGCAATCGTCCCGCGGGGTGGAGCTGGCGGGCTCGTTGCGGGTCACGCCCAAGCTGTTGGCCGAAGGCAACTTCGCTTATGTCGACGCCCAGTACGACGAGTTCTATGAAAACGTCGGCGGCCGGCCGGTGTCGCGCAAGGGCAACAGCCCCACCAATACCCCGGACAAGGTAGGCAACCTGTGGCTGAGCTACGACATTGCCCCGTCCTGGCAGGTGGGCGGCGATGCGCGCTACGTGTCGTCGATGTATGCCAATGCGGCCAACACCCGCTATGCGCCGGCCTACACGATCTTCGGCGCCTTTGTCGGCTACCAGCTCAATGCCGATACGCGGATCACCGGCCGGGTGCGCAACCTGACCGATCAGGTCTACGCCCGTACCACGGGGCAAACCCAGCTGTACCTGGGGGCGCCGCGGACCTTCGAGCTGGCGCTGCAAACGCGCTTTTAACCTGAGACAGCGGGGCGCCCGATGGCGCCCCGCGCATTTGCGAGCAGCCTGTGATGAAGCGTTACCTGTACCTCTGGCACCGCTGGCTGGGCATCGTTGCCTGCCTGTTCATGGCCCTGTGGTTTATCTCCGGGGTGGTGATGCTGTATGTCGGCTACCCCAAACTGACCCCCGCCGAACACTGGTCACGCTTGCCTGTGTTGCAACTGGGCGATGCACCCATTGACCTGAAGCAGGTGCTGCACGCTGCCGATCCCGAACTGGCGCCGTCAAGCATTCGCTTGACCACGGTGGCCGGCGCCCCGCGCTATATCCTCGAATACCCAGGACCGCGCAAGGTAGCGATCGAGGCCGATAGCGGCCTGCAAGCGCTGCCCACTGACCGGGTCGAGGCCCTGGCCGCGGCCCGGCAGTTTGCCCCCGGTGTGGCGGTGCGTGATCGCGGGACAGTGAATGGCGACATGTGGAGTCAATCCCGGGCCCTGGACGCCGACCGACCCTTGCTGCGGGTGGCCACCGCCGATGCCGAACGACGTCTGCTGTATGTCTCCGGCACGACGGGCGAGGTGGTGCGCGATGCCACTGCCACCGAGCGTGGCTGGAACTGGATCGGTGCCTGGCTGCACTGGCTGTACCCGCTGCGGGGCATCGGCATCGATGGCGCCTGGGGGCCGATCGTCACTTACCTGTCCCTGGCCGCGACCCTGATGGCCGTGCTCGGCCTGGCGGTGGGCGTGCTGCGCTGGCGCTTCAAACGCACCTATCGCAATGGTTCGCACTCGCCGTACCAGGGCTTTGCCCGCTGGCATCATGTGGGCGGCATGCTGTTCGGCGTGCTGCTGATTACCTGGATCTTCAGCGGCCTGATGTCGATGAACCCGTGGAAAATCTTCAGCAGCTCCCAGCCCCTGTCGGTGGCGGCCTATCAAGGCGCACCGCTGCACGCTGCGGCCTTTCCCCTGAGCGCGGCCCAGGCCCTGCAGCGCTTTGCCGATGACGGCCTGCAGGCCCGGGAGCTGGAGTGGCGGATGATCGGCGGCAAGGGTTATGTGATCGGCTACGACGGTGCCGGACGCACGCGGATTCTGGCCATGGACGATCAGCAGGTGCTGCGCCAGTTCAACCCCGACACCTTGCGCCAGGCGGCCTGGGCCATTCGCCCCGAGCGGCCGATGGTTGTCCAGCAATTGGCTGCCTACGATTTCTATTACTACGCCCGCGAGCCCCACAGCATGATGGGCCACTTGCAGCAGCGCCTGCCGGTGCTGCGGGTGCGCTTCGACGACCCGGCCCAGACCTGGCTGCACCTGGACCTGCACACCGGCGCCATCGTCGGGCAACTGGACCAGCCGCGCCGCGCCTCGCGCTGGCTGTTCGGCCTGCTGCACAGCTGGGACTGGCTGCCGCTGCTGGCCAACCGCCCCTTGTGGGACCTGTGGATGATCCTGTTCAGCGCCGCAGGCTTGCTGATCAGCGTCAGCGGTGTGGTGCTGGGCTGGCGCCGTCTGGGGCGTTCATTACGTGGGCGTCGGCGTTGAGGCGGGGGAGGGCGCAATACCGCGACCTGGATCAGGGTTATGCAGTATTTCTGCCCTGCGCCGACGATTTAAGCCACCGCTCCCGGTCCCAGCGGTGATAATGCCCGCCTGCTCAATTCCCTACTGCTTCCGGAGCCCATCGCCCCCATGTTCGTCATCACCCCGCAGGACCCTGAACTCTATCGCCGGCAAACCCGCCGCAGCACCCTGATCATCGCCCTGGTGTTCATCGCCCTGGCCATGCTGTTTTCCAGCGCTGCGGTGGCGGTGTTCGGCCAGCCCGGCGGCGATAACCTGGTGTGGAATGCCGGCGGCGTGTTCACCGGGCTGGTGATCAGCGCCGTGCTGTTGCGCACGGTGTTCTGGACCCAGCCGTGGATGGCCTCGGCGGTCTATGGCTGGCGCCTCAAGCGCAGCCTGATGCGGGTGACCAATGTCATGCATCATGTCACCGCCGGGGTGGCGGCGGGCGATCCGGCGGCCCTCAAGCTGCTGCGTTTCTATCACCTGGGGTTGACCCAGATGCATCAGCTGGACGCCAACTCCAGTGCCCACGGACAGATGCTGGGTGAAGTGGAGCGCCATCTGGCGTTGCTGGCCGAGCAGGGCATCGACCCGCAGCAGGAGCGCCTGGAGGCGCAGTGGCTGGAAGCGGTCAAGGTGCACCAGCCGCGCTGAGGTTCAGGTTGATCCGCTGGCCCTTCCTCAAGGCTGCGGATCATCCAGGTAGCGCCACAAGGCCTCGGCCATTTCGTTGGACTGGCCACTGCGGCCAAACAGCTGCTGGCCGATATGCAGCCCCAGCTGGCGATAACTCTCGAACTGCGCCTCGTCGAAGAACTGATCCACCGTGCTCTGGTTGGGAAAGCCCGGGTTGGCCCGGGCGTAGTTGACGACGTCCGGTGTCAGCCCGGCGATCAGCCGCGGCTTGAGCACCAGGATCCGGCAGTGGGGCGTGGCCGCGATGTCCGCCTGGGTGTCGGGGCTATGGGCGTAGACGTTCAGCAGCAAGGCGCACTTGTGACTGTCGGCGCTCGGTGGCTGGCGAAACTCTTCCAGACTGCCGAACAGCCCCTTGAGTTGGGGATGGGCCAGTACCCCCGGGTCTTCGCGGATCTCCAGGGCCTGGTCGATGCGCGCCAGGCGCACCAGATTGGCCAGGTCGTCGAACTGGTAATCCGGGTCGCAGCCGCTGTCGCAGGTGACGATCAGTTCCACCCCGCGCCCCTCACGCAGCAACTCGTAGGTGGCGGTGTTCTCGAAATGCCCGCCGTCGGACAGGTACTGGTAGTCGCGTCGATGTCCATGAAACCGCGAGGTCAGCTCATAGAACAGGTAGGCCTGGGTGCCGAAGTAGGTCCAGGGCTTCAGGTCACGGGGCTTCCAGTGCTGTTGCCCGGGATCGAGGAAGTGGCTGGGCCACCAGATGCCCAGGCGTATGTTGGCCAGCCCCAGGATCAGCGACATGCCCAGGCTGTTGGCTCGCCCCAGGCCGGTGCTGAAGGCGGCGCCGGAGACGCCGATCCACTGGCCCAGGCTCAGGGGGCTCATGATTTCCGAGGCCGGGCCCTGGCTCAGGTCACGGCGGTAGGGCTTGCCATCGAGGGTGTAGCGTTCCGCCGGACCGTCGCTGGCGTCGCTGCCTTCGGTTGAGGGGGCCCAGTTCGGCGCGATGCACAAAGGCTTGCCCTTGCGGTCGCGCTGCACCAGTTGCTCGGCGGGGTCCACCGTCAGGTTCATGGTGACGTTGATCAGGTGCACCGGCCCGGCACTGGGGGTGGCGTAGTACTGCTGCAGCGACAGGTCGTCGCTGGACATCGGCTCGGCCACGCTGAGGTAGGTGCGGCGCTGCTGTGGCGGGCCGTTGAAGCGCCGGCCATTGGACGCGCCGAGGTAGGCGCGGGTCAGCCGGGCGCTGTAGAAGGCCTGGAGCGACGAGGTGTTGAGAAAGCCGATGAAGCGCCCGCTGACGCAGACCAGCAAGGCGGTCACCAGGCTCAGGGCCAGCAGGCGCCAGGCAGCGGCAGCGCTGTAGCTGATGGCGCCAGCGTCATGGGCGACCCATTGCACCAGCAACGCCCAGCACAGGCACAGCAGGCTCATCAGCAGGCATCCGGCAACCAGCGCCAGGACATCCAGGGGCAATTTGCGCATCCAGCCGGGCAGCGGCTTTTCATCCTTGAGCAGCACCAGGCGGCGCACCAGCCACATCAGCAGCGCCAGCAGCAGGGGCGTGGCCAGGGCCTGATAGTCCAGCAGGTAGCGATACAAGGCTTCGGCAGCGGTCACCAGCAGGGCCAGGAAAGCCAGAATGGCCACTGCCGCCATGGCTCGCCCCAGGGCGCGGGTGATCTGCACCCGGTAGTTGCGCACGCAGTTGTTGCAGGTGCTGTCCTTGGCCGGGTCTCGGTGATCCGCCAGCCGGCGGACCAGCCGGTGGGTGATCAGCAGCGCGTTGCTGCCGACCAGGGCGGCCCCAAGGGCCAGGGTGCCCACCACCTGCCATTGGGCCACGTCATAGGCCAGGGCGCCGCCGATCCACAGGCCGGTGACGATCGCCAGCATGAAGCGCAAGGCCGGGTTGCCAAGGTTTGGCGGCTGGTCCAGATCGCCTTGGGGGATCACCAGCCAGTACGCCACGGCGCAAGGCAGGGCGAACAGCAGGGCGGCCATCAGCGGCCACAGCAGCAGGCTGGCCTGACTCAGCACCTGGAACAGGGTCAGCAGGCTGAGCATCAACAGGATCGGCATGCCGATCATGGCGTGCAGCGACAGCCAGTTGCGCCAGGTCATGGCCAGGGCATAGAGCATGTCGCCGGAGCCGGTGGGCGTCAGGTAGCGGCCGTTTTCCCGCAGCCAGGCACCCGGGCCCTGGCCCACGGGCTGCTGGGCGTAGTCGACGCCGGTGCTGATACGTCCCGGCGGCTCGAAGCGCAGCGCCTGGTAGGCATCGCGGGCGGCCTGGCCCACCGGGTCCTGGGGATCGGGCTCACGCAGGCGTCCGGGAAGGAACAGGCTGGAGAAGAAGCTGCCGATATAGCCGCCGCCACTGACCGTGGACAGGTAGTCGATGCGTGACAGCAGACTGTGCTCGGTGGCGGTTTCAGGCGCGGGCTGGAGTGGGGCCGTGGAGGCCGTCGCCGGTGCCGGCGCCCGGGCCATGGCTTGCAGAACGCCGAGGCAGAAGGTGGCGCTGCGGATGCCGCCCCCGGACAACGCCAGGCCCCAGTTGCCACGCTGCGGCGTGCTGGGTCCGGGGGCTTGCTGGTGCAGGTTCAGGCGTCTGAAACGGATGCGCTGTTGCTCGATCTGGTAGAGGGTCGAGTCGGGTGTCATGGGCCTTCCTTGGAAAACGAAAGGGGCGGGACCTGAGTGAGCTCAGGATCGCTTGCCCCGGCGAGCGCCCAGCAGAATACCGGATGCGCAGGTTGCGGTGTATGTCACCGGCGGTTCAGGGAGGGCTGGATGGGCATGTGGCGGATGCAAGGGCGGCGGGCACTCGATGCGTCTGACGCATGGAAAAAAATGGCCCTGGTTATAACGTTAGATTTTATTCATATAAATGGACATAAGCTTTAGCCGCTATGCTGCCGCCAGTTTTTTACCTGGCCGTGTGATTTGTAGGGTTTTATTGATGGATGTGGGGAATTTCGGTTTTGTCATCGCAGGCCTGGTAGTGGGATTCATCGTGGGCATGACGGGGGTGGGCGGCGGCTCGCTGATGACCCCGATCCTGCTCTGGTTCGGCATCAACCCGGCCACCGCCGTGGGCACTGACTTGCTGTACGCCGCCATCACCAAGTCCGGTGGGGTGCTGGTGCATCAGAAGAACCGCAATATCGACTGGCGCATCACCGGCTGGCTGACCCTGGGCAGCGTGCCGGCGGTACTGGCGACCCTAGGGTTCTTGAACAACCTGGACTCCGATCCCCAAGCCTTGAACTCGGTGATCAAGCAAGGGCTGGGCTTCGTCCTGTTGCTCACGGCCCTGGCCATCGTCTTCAAGAAGAAGCTCATGGCCTTCGCCCAGCGCCACGGCAGCGACTATCAGCCAAGCCCCCGCGGTCTCAACGGCCTGACCGTGGTCACCGGGCTGATCCTCGGCACCATGGTCGCGCTGACCTCCATCGGCGCCGGCGCCCTGGGCACTGTGGCGCTGTTCATCCTCTATCCGTTCCTGGCCACCAAGCGCCTGGTGGGCACCGAAATCGCCCACGCCGTGCCCCTGACCCTGGTGGCCGGCCTGGGTCATGCCAGCATGGGCAACATGGACTGGCACCTGCTGGGGTTCCTGTTGATGGGCTCACTGCCGGGGATCTGGATCGGCAGCCACATGACCGGGCGGATCTCCGACGAGATCCTGCGCCCATGCCTGGCGGTCATGCTGTTCTCCATCGGCTACAAGCTGGCCTTCTGAGGCCCCCAGCCGGGCCATGCTCGCCGTCACCTGCTAACTTCCGTGGATTCCAGGGGTCAGTTATCCTGCGCAGGCCCTTGATGGGCGGCGCAGCCCCTTTTCCCCTTGTGTGATGCAGTCCATGACTATTTCCTCTGCTGATGGTGCCGCCCCCCAGACCTGGCGCGGCGGCGAGACCGGTGCCGCCATCCGCCAGTTCGACTGGTCGCAGACCTCGGTGGGCCCTCGGGAGCACTGGCCCAGCCTGCTGCACAGCACCTTGAGCCTGGTGCTCGAATCCCCTGAGAGCCTGTACCTGCTATGGGGTCCGCAGAAGCAGTTCTTCTTCAATGATGCCTATCGTCCGGTACTGGGGCCGCGCCTGGCCCATGCCCTGGGGCAGACCATCGAGACGCTCTGGGCCGATGCCTGGCCGGATGTGCAACCCATGGTCGAGCAGGCGTTCCGCGGCCAGTCCTGCCGTCATGAAGACCTGCCGGTGAACATGCAGCGCTATCCCGGAGAGGAACTGACCTGGTGGTCGTTTTCCATGAGCCCGATATTCGACGAGCGCCAGGAGCAGGTGCTGGGGGTGCTGTGTCACACCGTGGAAACCACCGCGCGGGTGCGCCTGGGGCTGCACGCCCGGCTCACCGAGTCGCGCCTGCGCGAGACCCGCGAGCTCAATACCCGGGTGCTGGCCAGCAGCAATGACTGCATCAAGGTGCTGGACCTCGATGGTCAGTTGTCGTTCATGAGCGAGGGTGGCCTGCGGGTCATGGAGGTCAGCGACTTCAATGCCATTGCCGGCTGCCCCTGGCCGGACTTCTGGCAGGGCCAGGGCAACCTTGACGCCCAGGCCGCCATCGCCGCTGCCCAGGCCGGGGAATCGGCGCGGTTCCAGGGCGCCGCCAACACCCTGGCCGGCAACGCCAAGTGGTGGGATGTGCAGGTCACGCCGATGCTCGATGAGGCCGGTCAGCCGGAGAAGATCCTCTGCATCTCCCGGGACATCACCGCCACCCGCGAGGCCGAGGAGCAGTTGCGCCGCCTCAACGAGTCCCTGGAACAGCGGGTCCAGGCGCGCACCCAGGAGCGCGACCGGATCTGGCAACTGTCCACCGACCTGATGCTGGTGGCGGATTTCAACGGGCGCATCGTTGCCGTGAACCCGGCCTGGACCCGACTGCTGGGCTGGCAGCGGCACGAACTCGAAGGCAGCAGCTTCTACGATTTCATCCACCCCCAGGACAGTGTGGCGGCGGTCAACGCCTGCACCGAACTGGCGCTGGGTCAGAGTTTTTCACGGGTGGAAAACCGCTTTCGGCACAAGGACGGCAGCTATCGCTGGGTGTCCTGGAGTGCCGTGCCCGACCCCCAGCACCTGCATGCCGTGGGGCGTGACATTCAGGCCGAGCGTGAAGCCGCGCAGGCGCTGCGCAAGACCGAAGACATCTTGCGCCAGGCACAGAAGATGGAGGCGGTGGGGCAACTGACGGGTGGGGTCGCCCACGACTTCAATAACCTGCTGACGGTGATCCGCTCGTCCACCGACCTGCTGCGGCGCAACCTCAGCGAGGAGCGCCGGCAGCTGTACATCGATGCGATTTCCGACACCGTGGACCGCGCCAGCAAGCTCACCGCCCAGCTCCTGGCCTATGCCCGCCAGCAGAACCTGCGCCCGGAAACCTTCGACGTCGGCGTCAGCGTGCAACTGCTGGCACAGATGATCAATCCGCTGATCGGCGCCTGCATCGAACTGCGTATCGAACTGCCGCAGCAAGCGTGCTGCATCCATGCCGACGCCGGCCAGTTCGATACCGCGCTGATCAACATGGCGGTCAATGCCCGGGACGCCATGCAGGGCGAGGGCCTGCTGGTGATTGCCGTGGAGCGGGTGGCGCAGATTCCCGCCAGCGCCAGCCAGGGCGCCCAGAACGGCGACTTTGTCGCGGTGTCCCTGACCGACACCGGTGCCGGCATCGACCCGCAGCAGATCGAGCGGATCTTCGAGCCCTTCTTCACCACCAAGGAGGTGGGCAAGGGCACTGGGCTGGGCCTGTCCCAGGTGTTCGGTTTTGCCAAGCAGTCTGGCGGTGGCCTGGTGGTCCACAGTCAGCCGGGGCAGGGCACGCGCTTTACCTTGTACCTGCCGCGCTCTGAAGCTGTGGTCAGCCCGGTAGCGGCCCCTTGCCCGGGGCCGCTGCAGGTGGATGGCCAGGGGGCCACGCTGCTGGTGGTCGAAGACAATCCCGAAGTGGGCGTGCTGCTGGCCCAGGCCTTGAACGAGCTGGGCTACCAGACCGAATGGGCCACCAGCGCTATCGAGGCACTGCGTCGCCTGAGCCAGGAGCCGGGGGTGTTCCAGGCGGTGTTTTCCGATGTGGTGATGCCCGGCATGAGCGGCATCGAGCTGGCCACCCGCATCCGCAGCGATTACCCCGGGCTGCCGGTGATCCTCACCAGCGGCTACAGCCCGGCCCTGGCCCAGGGCCAGACCCGGGAGTTCGTGTTCCTGCAGAAACCCTACTCGGTGGCGGCCCTGGCCCAGGCCTTGAGTGCCGCGATCGGCAACGACCCGCCGCTGTGATGCAGGCCGCCGCCGTCTATGGCTGGTGGCTGCCCTTCATCCACTCCTGGGCCGAGCGCCACAGGCAGATCCCCAGGAAATAGGCTGAAGCCGCCAGCCACAGGCCCATGATCGACGGGCTGTGCAAGGGGTGGCTGAGGATCAGCAGCGCGCCACTGAGCAGCCAGACGAAGGTCACGATGATGTTCAGCCCCATCCACTTGCGTACCCGGAACGGATGCAGGAACTGCACCCGAGTGGCGGTCAGCAGGGCCAGGGCGAAGATGCTCAGCAAGCTCAGCCAGGGGCCGGGCTCGATCAGGTAGAAGCACAGGGCGACCACGTTCCAGGCGGCGGGAAAACCCTGGAAGTAGTTGTCGTGGCTCTTCATGTTGACGTTGCAGAAGCACAGCAGCGACGACAGCAGGATCAGCGAGGTGGCCAGCAGTGCGCTGTACTCCGGCAGAGGAATGTAGCGGTAGATGAACAACGCCGGGATGAACACGTAGGTCAGGTAGTCGATCACCAGATCCAGCACCGAACCGTCGATGTTGGGCAGCACCGAGCTGGTCTTGACCTTGCGCGCCAGGGAGCCGTCGACGCCATCCACCAGCAGCGCCACCCCCAGCCACAGCAGGCAGGCCTTGGGCTGGTTTTCAAACAGTGCCAGGGTGGCGAGCAGGGCGCTGACCACTCCGGTGGCGGTGAAGCCATGGGCGCCCCAGGCTTTGATTCTGGCGATTTGCAGGGTCGATATCACGGGGCATTTCTCCGGCGGCTGTGGTTCCCGGACACCCCGCGGTGTGCAAGCGGCGGCGTGGGTCCAGGTTGCAGTTATCGACCGGAAAGCCTGGCAGAAGGTTCAGCCTCACCCCTGAATCAGGCTCGATCCGGGCCCTGCGGTCCTTGTCGCCCTCCAGGGAACCGAGCTGGCTGAGGTCAAGGGTCGAAGGGGATTTCCTGAGTCTAGGCGCCATGGCCCAGGCAACAAGAAAAACGCCACCTGGCGTTGAAGGCCGGTGGCGTTTTTTATCGGGCGCCCCAGGGGACACGCTGTTGTACAGCTCGGTTACTTTGCCGCCTCCAGGGCGCTGAGCAGCGCATGGGCGGCCTTGATCCGTTCCTCGTTGGGGTAGTTCTTGTTGGCCAGCAGGACAATGCCAATCTGTTGGCTCGGGACAAACAGCACGTAGGCGCCGAAGCCGCTGGTGGAACCGGTCTTGTTGTACAAGGCGTCGGCCTTGGGCGGTTGGGCCGGAGTCAGCCACTGCACCGGATGCGGTTCGAGGGCCATTGGCGTCGAGTTGCCTGCCAGCAGCCGTGCCAGGGGCACCGGGTAGGCGTAGCGCTCCCAGCCCAGGCCCTGGGTCATGTCGCCGACCCGGTAATAGCCGCTCTGGGTGCTGGCGATGGCTTTTTGCAGGGTGTCGTCCAACGGCTGGGGTTGCAGGTTGTCGGCAATGAACTGCAGCAGGTCCGGGGCACTGGTCTTGACCCCGTAGGCCTCGGCGTCCAGGGGACCTGGGCTGACCCGGATCGGCTTGTTCTGCTTGTCATAGCCCTGGGCGTAGTGCACCTGCTGGTCCTTGGGCACCTTGATGTAGCTGTGCTTGAGCCCCAGTTTGGGGAACAGGCTCTTTTCCAGCAGTTGATCATAGGGCTGGCCCAGGCTGCGGGCGGCGAGGTAGCCGAGCAGGCCGATGCTGGGGTTGGAGTACAGGCGCTGGGTGCCCGGGCTGAAGGTGGGCTTCCAGGTGTTGTAGTAATCCAGGATCTTGTCTTCGCCCTGGACCTCATCGGGGAACTGCAGCGGCAGGCCACCGGCACTGTAGGTGCCCAACTGCAACAGGCTGATGCCGTCGAAGGCACTGCCGCTCAGGGCCGGCCAGTACTGGCTGGCGTGGTCCTCGAGGGCCAGCTTGCCGCTGGCCTGGGCGTAGCCGGCCAGGGTCGCGCTGAAGGTCTTGCTCACCGAACCCACTTCGAACAGGGTGTCGTTGTCCACCGGCTGTTGATTGTCCTTGGAGGCAAGGCCGTAGTTAAAGTAATGTCGCTTGCCGTTGGCGATGATCGCCACTGCCATGCCGGGAATGCCCTGCTGTTGCATCAGCGGACGGATGGTGGCATCCACGGTGGTTTTCAGACGGCTGTCCTGGGGGGCTCGGCCAGGGCGTCGACGCTGCCGAGGAGCAGTACGCAGGCGCTGATGATGCCTAATCCGGTTGAGGTTTTATGGCGCATGATGGGCTGTTTTCCATGGGTTCTGATTTTTTTTGCCGCCTATTCCCAGCGGCTTTCCGGCTTCGGGGTTCTTTGCCCGAACCCCGGAGGCGCAGTGCTTGCGGAGTCTTTCCGGGAAGGGAGGACATGGTCAGCGCTGCGCGAGCGAGGCCAATGTAGGCAGTCTGCGCAGGATCGGCAAACGACGATATTTCGCAGGAGCCATTAGAAAAACTAGGGAATGCCCATGCTCCGTCCACACCTGCCCTTGAACGCGCTGCGGGCTTTCGAAGCCTCGGCCCGTCATTTGAGTTTCACCCGCGCCGCCATCGAACTCTGTGTGACCCAGGCGGCGGTCAGCCATCAGGTCAAGAGCCTGGAGGCCCAGCTCAACGTCACCCTGTTCAAGCGCTTGCCCCGGGGGCTGATGCTGACCAGCGAAGGCGAGACCCTGCTGCCGGTGCTGCGTGAGTGCTTTGATCGCATCGCCCAGACCCTGGGGCGTTTCGAGGGCGGGCACTACCGCGAAGTGCTGACGGTGGGGGCCGTAGGCACCTTTGCCGTGGGCTGGCTGTTGCCGCGCCTGGGGGATTTCCAGGCGCGCTATCCCTTTGTCGACCTGCGCCTGAGCACCAACAACAACCGTGTCGACGTGGCCGCCGAAGGCCTGGACTACGCCATCCGTTTTGGCACGGGAGCCTGGCACGGCATCGAGGCCCTGGAGCTGTTGCAGGCGCCGCTGTCGGTCTTGTGCATACCGCAGATCGCCCACCAGTTGCATAGCCCGGCGGATCTGTTGGGCCAGACCCTGTTGCGCTCCTATCGCACCGATGAATGGCCGCAATGGTTCCAGGAGGCGGGACTGGGCGGCGGCAGCCCCTTGCCCCAGAGCATTGTCTTCGACTCCTCCCTGGGCATGCTCGAAGCGGCCCTGCAAGGCCTGGGCGTGGCCCTGGCGCCGCCGCTGATGTTCGAGCGGCAACTGGCCAGCGGGGCGGTGGTGCAGCCGTTCGACATTGGTATCGTCACCGGCAGCTATTGGCTGACGCGCTTGCAGTCGCGGGCGCAAACCCCGGCCATGAGCGCCTTCAAGGCCTGGCTGCTGGAGGCGGTGGCCGCAGGCCCTCATCAATAGCGCCAATGCCCCGGCGTCCAGAGCTGCTGGCCGGTGTGGCCAGTGGCTTGGCTCAGCCCCGTGGGCCCGGCACAATCCTCGACCTTGCAGGGCAGGCGCCGGCATCGTGCCGATGGCCGGCATGCCCCGGGAGTGTGGAGGAAGGTGGATGCCCGTCTTGAAACAGCAGGACCAGGACCCGGACGCGATTGCACGTCCGGTATGTGCCCTGCGCATCTCGATGCAAGAAGAGCGCTGGGAACGGCCGTGGCACAGCCATCGCAAGGCCCAGTTGCTGTTTCCCGCGGGCGGTGTGCTCAGTTGCGAGAGCGCCGAGGGCCTGTGGCTGGCGCCGCCGCAGTGCGCGGTGTGGATTCCCAGCGCGATCGAGCATCGGGTCCAGGGGCTGGAGAACGCCCAGGGTTATTGCCTGTTGGTCGAGCCCGAGCACGCCCGGTCGTTGCCGCAGGCCTGCTGCACCCTGGTGATGTCGCCGCTGTTGCAGGAGTTGCTCAAGCGCTGTGCGCAACTGCCGTTCCTGTATGACCAGGACGGCGCCGCCGGGCGCCTGGTCGCGGTGACCCTGGATGAGCTGGCGGTCGCGCCCCGTGAGCAGATCCACCTGCCCATGCCCCGGTACGCACAGCTGCGGCGTCTGGCCCAGCAGATCCTTGAACAGCCGCAGCGGCGCCTGAGCCTTGGGCAATGGGGCGAGCAGATCGGCCTCAGCGAACGCAGCCTGAGCCGCTTGATCGTGGCCGAGACCGGCCTGAGTTTCGGTCGCTGGCAGCGCCAGTTGCACATCCTTCTGGGGCTCAAGCAATTGGGCCGGGGCGACTCGGTGGAGTGTGTGGCGCTGACCCTGGGCTATGACAGCGCCAGCGCCTTTATCCGCATGTTCAAGAAAGCCGTGGGCCAGCCGCCGGGGCGGTTTTTTGCCGAGCGTCGGCAAGCCCTGGAAAACCACGCCCTGTAGCCGCTGCCGAGCCCGCGAGGCTGCGAAAAGGCCCGCAGGGCCTTGCCTGGCGATGCCTGGTCAAATTCAAGATCGCGGTGGCCGCCAGGTCAGAGTGCCGCCTGTGGCAGTGGCAATATCTGGCTGGATTGGTCAATAACTTGTCGATCTCGGCTGATGCGGACAGTGGTTCTCGGGAAGATGATAAGCATTCTTGTTTGTCAGCTTCTGGAGGTGTTCCCATGTACTTCGATCATCAGCATTTTCCCCTGGTCTGGATGCGTCGCGCCGAAGGCGCAGGACAGCCGGTAGTCGACCCTTACCAGCAGCTGGAGGCGCTGACGCAGCGTGCCCAGGCTTTTGTCCTGATGAGCGATCTGATACCTGAGCCCGAGCAGCGCAACAGCGCTCAGGGCAAGGCGTTGCTCAAGCAGGGCTCGATGTGGACCAAGTGCAACAAGGCGGCGATCCGCCGCTGGATCAAGGCGATGATCGTCATCGCCCCGCAGCCGGAGAACCAGGCGCAGGTCGAGGCTTTTGCCAGGACCTATGAACAGTTCTGGGGCTACCCACTGCTGCACAGTGCCTCGCCGCTGGCCGCCGTCAGTTTGGCCCAGCAACTGCTGGCGCCGCCGCGCAGCAACCTGAACAACTGGTGAGGGCGGCGCGGCTGCCGTCAGCCGCGCAGGTGCTCGGGGACGTTGGCGGTGATCACCTTGCCCATGCTGACCCGGGGTTCAACCTGATACCCCAGGGCCTGGTAGAAGCCCTGCACCGCGGCGTTGCTGCTGAGGATCTGCAGGTTGATCTTCAGGCAGCCGCGGGCGCCCAGGGCCTGCTCGCCATGGCGCACCAGGGCCCGGCCGGTGCCGAGCCGGCGCTGTTGCGGGTCCACCGCCAGGGAGTACAGCCAGCCACGGTGGCCGTCGTAGCCGGCCATTAAAGTGCCGATGACCTGAGCTTCGGCCAGGGCGACGAAGAACAGCCCGTCATCCACGGCGAGCTTGCGGTCGATGGCCAGCTCCGGGGCGTTGTGGGCGGTGTCGTAACCGAAGACACGCTCCCACAGTTCGATCACCGGCTGGCGGTGCTGGGTGTTGCGGTACTCGACGAGTTGGATCATGGCGTGGGCTCGATAAAGGGTTGAGCACCGGAGCGCGGGTATGGCCGGTGGCAGGTTTCAGTCCTGGTGGCCGGGCCAGGTTTCGGTGGGGAAATAGGCCTCCAGCCCAGGTTCCTTGTGGTCCACGCCATCCCGGGTCCAGTAGCAGCTCAAGCGCGAGTAGTTGTCCAGGTCGCCACGGACCAGGCAGGTGGCGCTGTGCCCGGGCTCGCTGAAGCGCAACACATCGGCCTCGGCCATGGTGGCCCGCTCCACCTTGCCGATGGCGGTGGTGGTCTTGCCGTTGATGGTCTTGACCAGGGTCAGGGCCTGGTTTTCATAGCGGATCACCGCGGTGCCGGAGTAGGTCGGGCCGCCGTCCGGCTCCTTGCCGATCAGCATGAACTGGCCGGGCACCATGCTGTAGTAGACGTGCGGCTCCTGGTCCTGCTTCGGCGCGGCCTGGGCCGCGAGGCTGGCCAGCAGCAGGCCGAGAAGGGGGGCGCGGGAGAAATGCGGCATCGGTGCTCACTCCTGTTGAGGCGGGGGGCCATGATTCCAGACTTGGCGTTGCAGATAAATGCCCGGGCGGCTAGCGGTGTTCGATCACCAGGATTGCCGTGGTGTCGGCTTCCAGAGCTTCAAACACATGCGGCTGGTCGGCGCTGTAGCGGAGGTAGTCGCCGGCATTCAGGCTGATCGGGTTGTCCGCCGGCCCGGCCAAGGCCCGTCCACGGGCAATCACCAGGTGTTCCACGGTGCCCGGCAAATGCGCCTTGGATTGCCGCGGCTGGCCGGGCTGGACGTTGAGGCGGTACAGATCGCGCTGCGCTCCGGGTGGGCAGTGGTCTAGCAGGGTCGCCGCATAATGGGCGTCCTCGGCGTGGGCGGTGGTGCCTTCATGGGCACGGATGACCTTCAACTGATCCGCCGGCTGTTCGAAAAAACGTGTGACCTGCAGGCCCATGGCCTGGGCCAGGGCCCACAGGGTCTCGATGCTCGGGTTGCCCATTCCGGCTTCCAGCTGGGACAGGGTGGACTTGGCCACGGCCGCCCGCTTGGCCAGTTCCGAGACGGAAAAACCGGCGTTCAGACGTTCGCGCTTGATGGCTATGGCCAGCTGGCCAATGGGTGAAAGGGTGCTTGCTTCGTTCGTTTTGTCGTTCATTTGTCTGTTAAATCATCCTTGTTGCCCTTGACGCAGAGAAAATGCGATGTTCATTATATTGGATAAATGTTCGATATAAAAATAAAAGGAGTTTCCCGGATGATTGTGCGGTACAGGGCAAACTCATGGGGCTGAGCCTGCGGTTGGTGGTGATTCCGTATCACGAGATCTGCCTGATGATGCATTGCCTGGCCCATCTGCAACTGTGTTTGGGGGATTGGCTGGTGGCTGGGCAGACCCACCTGTTCGTCGAATCACCCCGCTGGTACAGCCGCTAGCGCCGGGCACTGTACGGGGGCGGTCACGCAAGGGGATCAGCGCCGTTGGCGGGCGCTGGGGTGTGGCGTCAGACCTTGAGCACCTTGCCGCTGGCGGCCACTGCCAACAGCAGCACGGCGATCAGGCCGAACGCCATGCTCAGGCTGCTGCCATGGGCAACGAAACCGATCACCGCGGGGCCGGCAAGGATGCCGGCATAGCCCAGGGTGGTGATGGCCGGTACGGCGATGCTCTCCGGCATGACCTGCTGTTTGCCCACGGCGCTGTAGAGCACCGGCACGATGTTCGAGCAACCCGCGCCCACCAGGGCATAGCCCAGCAGCGCCGCTTCCCAGGCCGGGGCCAGGGTCGCCAGCAGCAGGCCGGCGGCGGCGGTGCTGCCGCCGATGACGATCACCCGGCGCGCACCCAGGCGATGGACGATGGCATCGCCGGTCAGGCGGCCCAGGGTCATGGTCAGGGCAAAGGCGGCGTAACCCAGGCCGGCGTAGGCTGCATCCAGGTCGCGCTCGGCGGTGAGAAACACGGCGCTCCAGTCCAGCACCGCGCCCTCGGCGAGGAACACCACGAAGCACAGGCAGCCGATGAACAGCACCACGCCATGGGGCACGGCAAAGGCCGGGCCCGAGCTCTGGCTGCCGTAGGGCAGCATGTGCGGCGCGGCCTTGAGCAGCGCCAGCAGCGTCAGGACGATCACCACCAGGGTCGCGCCCAGCGGCGACAGGCCGAGGCCGAGCAAGGCGCTGACCCCCGCGGCACCGACGATCCCGCCCAGGCTGAACAGCCCGTGAAAGCCCGACATCATGGTCTTGCCGCTGGCCCGTTCGACGATCACCGCTTGCAGGTTGACCGTGGAGTCCACGCCACCCAGGCCGGCGCCGAACATGAACAGCGCCGCCATTAGCAGCGGGATCGAGCTCAGGGTCGCCAGCAGCGGCAGGGCCAGGCAGATCAGCAAGGTGCCACCGGCCATCACCCGGCGGCAGCCGAAGCGCCCGGCCAGGGCCCCGGCAATCGGCATCGCCAGGATCGAACCCACCCCCAGGCACAACAGCAGCAGGCCCAGGGTGGCTTCGTCGAGCCCGGCCCGGGCCTTGGCGTAGGGCACCAGCGGAGCCCAGGCGGCGATGCCGAAACCGGCGATGAAAAAGGCGATGCGGGTGGACATCTGTTCGAGGCGGCCGGGGGTGGCCTGCATGTGGGTGTTGCTGGCAGTCATAAAAATCCTTGGCGGTCAGGTGCCAGCGAGGGGGGCAACGCTGGCTGACCGGTTGTGCTGTCGCACCGATCCCTTGTTCATGCAGCCTGGTATCGGTGGCGCCTTCAGAAGGCTTCGAGGGTGGCCGGGGGGATTGTGACAAAACTAACGGTTGAAGGTTGCAGAAAAACCCAACCGGGGCCACGAACGGAACATTCGTCGCCGCCTCGGCAATGCTTGAGGCATTCCACGGCCGCTGCTGTTGGCGGAAATATTAGTGCGCAGGGGGCGCATCTATTGCGCATAATCGGCGGCTTTTGCACAAAATCATTCCACTGTGCGCCGTTGTTTTCCGGAGTTGCGCCGTTCATGAACACCAGTCTTGATGCCTATGACCTGAAGCTGCTCGCCGAGCTGCAACGCGATGCCAGTACCGCGCAAAGCGAACTGGGCCTGCGGGTCAACCTGTCCACGGCGGCGGTCAATCGGCGGCTCAAGCGCCTGATGGACGAGGGTGTGATCGAGCGCTACACCGCGCAAGTCGCCCCGGATGCCCTCGGCCATGAGCTGAGCATCATCGTCGAGGTGGAAGTGGAAAGTGAGCGCATCGACCAGATCGATGCGCTCAAGCGCAGTTTCCAGGCCTGTCCCCAGGTCCAGCAGTGCTACTACGTGGCCGGTGAATGCGACTTCGTGCTGATTTTCTGCGTGCGCAACATGGCCCAGTACACCCAACTGACCCGCGAACTGTTCTTTGGCAATGACAACGTCAAGCGCTTCAAGACCCTGGTGGCGATGAACCGGGTCAAGGTCGGGCTCCAGGTGCCCACCGACGGTTGAGGCTCAAGGGGTCTGCAGCGCCTCCAGCAGAAAATCGATGAACACCCGGACTTTCTGTGACAGGTGGCGCTGGCTGGGGTACAGCGCGTAGATCTGGCGGCTGGGCAGGCGTTGTTCCGGTAACACGCGCAGCAGTTGGCCGCTGTCCAGGAGCGGTTGGGCGACAAAGCCGGGCAGGGCGCCGATGCCCAGGCCGGCCACCAGCATGTCGCCGAGCAGCAGGCTGTTGTCCACGGCAAAGTGCACCGGCAGCTCCAGCCGAGTCTGGCCTTCCGGGCCCTCCAGTTGCCAGCGCCCGGGATGCTCCGCCAGCCGGTAGGCCAGGCAGCGGTGGCGATGCAGGTCGGCAATGGCGCTGGGCGTGCCCTGGGCCTGGAGATAGGCCGGCGCGGCACAGATCACCTGCTCAACCTGACCCAGGTGACGCGCGATCAAGGTCGAATCCTCCAGTTGCCGGCGAATCCGCAGGGACACGTCGAAGCCTTCGCCCACCACATCCAGCACCTGATCGTTGAGGGTCAGGTCCACCTGCAATTGCGGGTAGCGCTGCATGAAGGCCACCAGGATCGGCGACAGCACCTTGAGCCCGAAGGACAGCGGCGCATTGATCCGCAGGCGGCCACCGGGTTCGTGGCTGCCGGCCTGGGTGGCGCGCTCCAGGGCGTCCAGCTCATCGAGCAGATGACAGCATTCATTGAAGTAACTCTGCCCGGCTTCCGAGAGGCTCATGCGCCGGGTGGTGCGCAGGATCAGCAGGCTGCCCAGGCGCTCTTCCAGTTGCCGCACCTGCTTGCTGACGGCGGCGGTGGATTGCCCGAGATCGGCGGCGGCCTGGCTGAAGCTGGCCCGTTCCACCACCCGGCGAAAGGTGCGCATGGCCATCAGTACGTCCATATTGTTTCCCCTGGGTTGAATATCTATCCACGAATCGGCTGATTATCTCTGATTGATCCATCAATACCATGGGCACTTCATTTCACAGGAGTGTTGTCATGGCTCATCACGCAATGTCCAAAATCCTTCCTGGGGTGCTCGCCCTGGCCCTTTTCAGCGGTAGTTGCAGTGCCGCCACTGCGGCCCGGGCCGAGGTGGGGATCAGCCCTTGGGGGCCCAAGGATGAGATCGGTCGCTTGAACCTGATCACCCCCGAGTCCCGGGCGGCGATCATGGCCCGGGTCAGCGGCGAGCAGGCCTACGACCTGGCCGTGGATTATTTTGTCGGCATGCCCAGCTGGCAGGCCGCTGGAGATCCGCCCTATCAGATGTGGATGACCCATACGCCCCACGGCAATGTGGTCGCCGATCCGATGCAGGTCGGCGAACCGATGAACCAGCACGTCAGTTACAGCGGTTCGGCGGTATCGATGTACGCCCATATGGGCACCCATATCGACGCCCTCAACCACTTTGGCCTCAACGGCAAAATCTGGAACGGCTACCGCGCCGATCAGCATCTGGGGGACCGGGGCTGGAACGTCACCGGGGCGGAAAAACTGCCGCCGATCATTGCCCGCGGAGTGCTGATCGATGTGGCTGCGGCCAAGGGGCTGGAACAGCTGGCGGACAGCTACCGGGTGACCCGCGCCGACCTGCAACAGGCCCTGGCCAAACAGAAGGTGGCGCTGGAGAAGGGCGACGTGGTGCTGATCCGCACCGGGCGCATGCGTGACTACGACAATGCCCAGCGCTATATGGCCAACCCGCCGGGGCTGAGCCTGGATGCGGCGAAGTTCCTGGTGGAAGAGGGCGGCGCCATGGTGGTGGGAGCGGACAACCTCAGCTTCGAAACCTTCCCTTCCGAGGTCGAGGGCAATTACCTGCCGTTGCACACTTACCTGCTGGCGATGCAGGGCGCGCCGATCCTGGAGCTGGTGAACCTGGAAGGCTTGTCCCGGGACAAGGTCTATCAGTTCGCCTTTATCGGCGCCTCACTCAAACTGCGGGGTGCCGACGCGGCGCCGATCCGGCCCATGGCCTTGCCCATTCGCTAGCCTGGCGGATGGTTGTTCTTCAGCAGCGCGCGGTGTCCACCCAGGCTTCTTGGTTCCCCTGGCCGAGCCGCTGGATTGTCCGTAATGTCAGCGGCTCGGTTTTTTTCTGGAGGCGGTGTGATGGCGGCGTTCTACGATGCCCGGGGCAATATCTATGGCGTGGTGTCGCCCGAGGCGCTGCGCAGCCTGGGCATTGCCTTGCCCGATACGGCGGCGCAGGCGGCCCTGGACCGGCGGCGGTGGGCTGTGCAGGCCATCGCCGCGCTGTGTGACTGGGCGCCGGGAGCTCGGCCGCAAGGGGCCAAGGCTCATCGCTGTGACGGCTTGTTGGTGGGGCCGTTCCAGGCCGGTGCGCCTTTCGATCTGCTGATCGTTAATACCGACGGCACCCTGGCCGAGCGCAGCGGCAATGGCCTGACGATTTTTTCCCAAGCCCTCACCGAACAAGGGCTGATGGCGTTCGAAGGCGAGACGCTATTGCGGGTGCATCATGACCAGCGCGGTGGCGACTCGCCGGTGATCACGGCGGTGGAGCCGGCGCGGGTGGCGGGGGTGTCGGGGTTCTGGCTGGATCTCGGGCAGCCGTGCTTCGGACCTGAGGCGGTGGCAGCTGATGGGGTGCAAAGCCTGACCTTCAATGGTTGCCAACTGAGCCGGGTCGCGCCCTTGCAAGCGTTGAATGCGCAGTGGCAGCACAGCCAGTTCGTGCGTATCGGCAATCCCCATTGCGTGACCCTGGTGGAGGCGGCCGATGCTTTGCCGAGCAACCCGCAGATGCTCGAACCGCCGCTGTTCGAGGGCCTGACCCGTATCGCGTTCGCCCGGCCCATCGGCAACGGCCAGCCCTGTCCGGCCGGGGTCAACTTGCAATGGGCCATGCGCGCAGGTGAAGGGCGCATCGCGGCCCGGGTTTTCGAGCGTGGCGAAGGTCCCACCGCGTCGTCCGGCACCAGCGCCAGCGCTGTGGCTTGCGCGGCCTGGCGGGTGGGCTGGGTTCAGGCCGGACGGGTCGAAGTGCTGATGCCGGGCGGCACCGCGCCGTTGCTGTTGCAAGAGACCGATGGGGTGTTAACCCGGGTGAGCCTGTTTGGCACGGCGTGGGCCCTGGCTGACTGAGCAGGGCGCCGCCGTGGCGCTGGCCGGGTGCAAAACGGCTGGGGTTTATGTAGCGTGGCGGCAGTCGTGGCCTATCTCCCGATACCGCCCGCATTCATGGAAGGGATTCGACATGCAAAAAGGAATGCCCCGCCGCGCCTTGCTCAGAGGCTCGGTTATGGCTCTGGGGGCTTTAGTCGCTGGCAGCCTTGGCGGTTGCCTGACCAGCCAGCTGTACGAAAGCCGCGCCAGCAATGAGGTCTATACGGAAACCGTCAGCCAGTTCTACATCACGGCGGACGAGCAGAGCTTTGTCATCCTTGGCAAGAAGTACCACTACTTCGTGAGGGTCGATCCCGAGTTGCTCAAGGCCATCAAGTCGGATCTGCACGGAAAAATGCAGGCCGAGTTTTCGCAGATTCTCGTCAATGCGGGGCAGAACCTGGACGGTAACCTGCTCCTGAGAATTCCCGGGCTGGACCAGCTCGACGCCCAGCAGATCGAGGCAGCCAAGGCCTTGGGTTTCGTGGTGGCGAGGTCGCAGAACGCCCTGTTGCACCGCTATGCCATTCGCGGCAGCCGCTTTAAGTCCAAGCGGGATATCAGCGCCTATCAGGCCAACCCGTTGAACAACACCTACACCTTGCAGTTCTCGGCGTACCGGGAGAAGAGCAAGGTCGGCCAAGTGCTGTTGACGCCGGTGACCCTCACCGCAGACGGGGTGTTGACGATCCTCGCCCTGCCGCTGTTGCCGGTGGCGTTCATGGCGGCCCAGCCGTTTCGGGTCAAGTAAGCATCGCCACCGTCAGTCGCCGGCCAGTTGCACCTGGGCCATCTGCCGTTGCATCAGCACCTTGCCGTGGCGGATCGAATACAGCGGCAGGCCTTGGCTGCGGAGCATTTCGTAATCGCTGTCGGCCGAGAGGATCAGCAGGTTCGCCGGCCGACCTTCCTCAAGGCCGTAGCTTTCGCCCAGGGCCAGGGCCTTGGCGCTGTTGTCGGTGACCAGGTCCAGGGCGCTCTGCAGGTTGCTGTAGCCGAGCATGTGGCAGATGTGCAGGCCGGCTTCGAGCACCCGCAGGATGTTGCCGTTACCCAGGGGGTACCAGGGATCGACGATTGAGTCCTGGCCGAAGCAGACGTTCATCCCGGCATCCAGCAGCTCCTTGACCCGGGTCACGCCGCGGCGTTTCGGGAAGCTGTCGAAGCGCCCCTGCAGGTGGATGCTTTCGGTGGGGCAGGAGACAAAGCTGATGCCCGAGTGGCCCAGCAAGCGAAACAGCTTGGCGCAGTAGGCGTTGTCGTAGGAACCCATGGCGGTGGTGTGGCTGGCGCTGACCCGCGAGCCCATGCCGCGGCTGCGGGCTTCCTCGGCCAGCACTTCGAGAAAGCGCGAGTGCGGGTCGTCGGTTTCGTCGCAGTGCACGTCCACCAGGCAGCCTGTGCGTTCGGCCAGGTCCATGAGGAATTTCACCGAGCTCACGCCCTGGTCCCGGGTGTATTCGAAATGGGGGATGCCGCCCACCACATCGGCGCCCAGGCGGATGGCTTCCTCCATCAGCTCGCGGCCATTGCGGAACGATTCGATGCCCTCTTGAGGGAAGGCGACGATCTGCAGGTCGATCAGGTGCGCGCTTTGCTCGCGCACTTCCAGCATGGCCTTGAGGGCGGTGAGGTCGGGATCGGTGACGTCGACGTGGGTGCGCACGTGCTGGATGCCGTGGGCGGCCAGGGAGCGGATGGTTTTGTGGGCGCGGGCGCGGGTGTCTTCGGCGGTGATGGTGGCTTTGCGTTCGCCCCAGCATTCAATGCCTTCGAACAGGGTGCCGCTCATGTTCCAGCGCGGTTCGCCGGCGGTGAGGGTGGCGTCCAGGTGAATGTGCGGTTCGACGAAGGGCGGCACCACCAGGTTGCCGCCGGCATCCAGGTGTTCGGGGCCGAAGGCCGGGACGGCGCCGGAGGTGTCGGCGCCTTGCAGGACAATGCGGGCGATGCGGCCGTTTTCCAGGTGCAGTTGGTACAGACCTTCACGGTGGCGCAGGCGGGCGTTGGTGATCAGCATCGGAGCAGTTCCTCGGGTCGGGCAATCAGTGGTTCAGCCGTCGGATCAGGGCAGGTCCTTGTCCCACGGTCGTTGGACGGCCCCCGGTCAGGCGTTAATGCGCGGTGCGGCAGGGGCAGGGTGTTGCGTGACCGGGCCATGATAGACCCGGAAGGTGCCGGGTGAGCAAATCAGGCCTGGATGTCGGCGGCCTGGGGGACGCGTGCGCCCAGCATCGCGCTCAACAGGATGTAGCTCAGGCCGGCAGCCGCGATGCCCACCAGCGGCGCGACCCAGGGCGAGCAGAAAGCCGCCAGGGTGCCGAGGCCATAGGCGCACAGCCCTGGCCAGTTCCAGGCCGGCAGCTGGCTGTCGGCCAGACGCGGATAGCGGCCGCGCCAGCGATAGAAGAAGTCGGCCATGATCACCCCGCCAATCGGCGGAATCACCGTGCCCAGCAGCACCAGATAAGGCACCAGCAAGTCGTACATGCCGAGCATCGCCAGCAGGGTGCCGATCAGCGCGCCCACCAGGGTCACGGTCTTGCGCCGCTGGGTGCGCAGCAGGTTGCAGCCGGCCACGGCGAAGTTGTAGATGGTGTTGTCCTGGGTGCTCCAGATGTTCAGCAGCAGCATGGCCATGGCCGCCATGGCGAAGCCTTGCAGCAGCAAGACTTCCACCACGTCCGGCTGCTGGTAGACGATGGCGCCGTAGGCACCGATCAGCACCATCAGGCCGTTGCCGATGAAGAAACCGATCAGGCTGGCGCTCACCGCCACCCGCGCCGAGCGGGAGAAACGGGTCCAGTTGGTGGCCTGGGTGGCGCCGCTGACAAAGGTGCCGAACACCAGGGTCAGGGCGGTGGACAGGTCCATGGTGGCGCTGGGGCTGAGGGCCAGCAGGCCGTCGAGACCGCCGACCTGGGTGGTCGCCACCGTCATCGACAGCACCAGCAGCAGACCCATGGCCGGCACCGCGATCCACGACAGGATCTCCAGGCCGCGGTAGCCGATGTAGGCGGTGGCGCAGAAGGCCATGCCGAACAGCAGCATCAACCCCAGCACCGCGCCCGAATCCAGCTGGAAGTACTTGCCCAGCACCACTGCGGCGGTGGCGGTGCCCCAGGCGTACCAGCCGACCTGGGTCAGGCCGAGGATCAGGTCGCTGAGCTTGCTGCCCCGTTCACCGAAGCACAAGCGCCCCATCAGCACCGTGTTCAGCCCGCTCTTGAAGGCGATGTAGCCCAGGCTCGCGGCGTAGATCCCCAGCAGCAGGTTGCCGAGGACAATCACCATCAGCAGGGTGGTGAAGTCGAACGCCACCCCCAGCTTGCCGCCGGCGAACATGGTGGCGGTGAAGAAGGTGAAGCCCAGCAGCACCATGGCCATGGAGGCCAGGCCCTTGCGGGCGTGCGCTGGAACTTCGCTCAAGGGGTAGTCGTTGCCGGGTTCGTGCTGGGTCATGGGCCTGTCCCTGGTCGGAGTGATAGCCGGTTGTTGCAGCCAGCGTGCCAAGCGGCCTGACAACCGGGGGCTGCCCGGCAGGTATAGACGATCGCGGGCATTGAGCCACGAATGAGCGCCTGCAGCGGCACGAAAGCGGTGCAGGCAGCGTCATCTTGAGTCACGCCACGCCGCTGTGGATTAGTCGAACAGCACCTGGGTGGTCTTGCCTTGATGAAAGTCGAAGGCCTCCTGGATATCCCGTTCCACGGTGCGGCCCAGGGACAGGGGCGGCAACTGGTCGGGGGCGAAGAAACCGGCCTCGCTGGCTTCGCTGCCAGCCACGGGCGCCGGGCCGCCGTGGCGCTCGCAGAGAAAGTACAGCTTGTAGAAGTCGCGGTGATCGGCCTTGTAGGGGCCCTTGGCCTTGTGCCGGACGCCGTACAAGGCGCGTACCGACACCTCAAGCCCAGCCTCTTCGTGGATTTCCTTGATCACGTTCTCGCTGGCCGACAGGCCGACGTCGGCATACCCCCCGGGCAGGGCCCAGAGGCCGTCGTGCTGCTCGCGCACTAGCAGAATCTTGCCGTCCTCGATCAGCGCGCCGCGCACTTCGACCATCGGCGTCGAGTAGCGCTGGGCAAAGTCCGAGACCAGATCGGTGATGCGCTCCACGGGCACGTTGCCCAGTTGCGCGAGCATGTCGTGGGCGATGTCGGCGACTTCCTGGTAGCGCTCGCGGTCGTGCACGTCCTTGCAGAAGTGCAGGCCGGTGGAGGCGATGGCTTGCAAGCGTTTGGCGTGGGTCAGCCAGTGGCTTTCCATGGGTGGGGTTCCTGCGGCGTCAGAGAGAAGGCGCCTGTTTTAAGCCCTTGGCGCGCAGGGAGCAAGCACCACGCCGTGGCCGGCGGCGTGGTGCCGGTGGATCACCCCGGGAGGTCTTGCCGATGGCAACGCACTTGCTGGGTCGCGCTGCCCTGCAACGGTTGCGGCTTTTCGCAGCCTGGGCCGCGGCGGCTGCAGCGGTCGAGAAAGAAGCAGCCGCTGGGCAGCTTGCGGTTGCCCGGCAGTTCGGTGGGCGCCGAGACCTGGCTGTCCGCCAGGGGGGCGCCCAGGCGTGGCACCGCATCCAGCAGCAGTTGAGTGTAGGGATGGCGCGGCCGCTCCAGCACCTGTTCGGCGCTGCCCAGTTCGACGATCTGCCCCAGGTACATCACTGCCACCCGGTCGGCCATGTGCCGCACCACCGAGACGTTGTGGGAGATCAGCACAAAGGTCAGGCCGCGACTGCGTTGCAGGTCCGCCAGCAGGTTGAGGATCTGCGCCTGCACCGAGATGTCCAGGGCCGAGGTCGGTTCGTCGAGGACGATGATGTCCGGGTTCGACGCCAGGGCCCGGGCAATGGCGATGCGCTGGCGCTGGCCGCCGGAGAACTGGTGCGGGTAGCGCTCCAGGTATTCGCCGCGAATGCCCACCTGCTGCGCCACCGTGGCGGCGATCTCGCGCATCTGTGCGGCCGGGGTGTTGCCCAGGGCGAACAGCGGCTCGGTGATGATCTTCCAGATCGGCAGGCGCGGGTCGAGGGACGATTGCGGGTCCTGGAACACGATCTGCACATGGCTGTGGCGTTCGCGGTCGCTGGCGTAGGCCCAGCGCAGGTCGCCGCTGCTGGGCTGGACCAGGCCCATCAGCAGTTGCGCCAGGGTGCTCTTGCCGCAGCCGGACTCGCCGACGATGCCCAGGGTTTCCCCGGGGCGCAGTTCCAGGTCGATGCCGTTCAGCGCGTGGGCAAAGGCCCGGGGCCGGCCCAGCCAGTCATTGCTCAGGGGGAAACGCACTTGCACGTCGTTGAGCCGCAGCAGCGGCGGGTTGCCGGTTTGCGAGGCGGTGGTGGTCATTGGGCGGACTCCGGGGCGGCCAGCCAGCAGGCGCTCTTGCGCTGCTCGCCGGCGTTGATCGAATGCAGTGGTGGCCGTTGGGCACATATCGCCATGGCCTGCGGGCAGCGCTCGCGGAAGGTGCAGCCAGCGGGCAGGTGGGCGAGGTTGGGCACCTGCCCGGGAATGGTCAGCAGTGGCGCGCCGGGGGCCACCTGTTCCGGCAGGCCGCTGAGCAGGCCGCGGGTGTAGGGATGCTGCGGATCGAGCATGACCTGGGCGGTGCTGCCTTGCTCGACCACGGCGCCGGTGTACATCACATAGACCCGGTCGCAGAACTGCGAAACCACCGCCATGTCGTGGGTGATCAAGAGGATCGCGGTGCCCCGTTGCCGGGCCTTCTCGCGCAGCAACAGCAGCACCTGGCGCTGCACGGTGACGTCCAGGGCGGTGGTCGGTTCGTCGGCGATCAGCAGTTGCGGGTCGCAGGAGAACGCCAGGGCGATCATCACCCGCTGGCGCATGCCGCCGGACAGCTCGAACGGGTAGGCCTGCAGCACCTGCTCGGGGTCGGCGATGTGCATGTCGCGCAGCAGGGCGATGGCCTTGGCCCGGGCCTGGTCCTGGCTTAGGCGCTGGTGATGGATGATCACGTCGAGCATCTGCCGGCCGATGCGCCGGGTCGGGTTGAGGGCGGTCATCGGCTCCTGGAAGATCATCGCCGCGTCGCGGCCACGGATCTGCAGCAGCTGTTTTTCCGGGGTGGCGAGCATGTCGCGGCCCAGCAGCGACAGGCTGCCGGAGGTGATGCGGTAGCTGCGCTCGGGCAGCAGGCGCAGGCTGAGCATGGCGGTCACCGATTTGCCCGAGCCGGACTCGCCGACCACGCCGACGATTTCCCCCGGGTTGACGTGCAGCGACACGCCGTTGAGGGCCTGCACGTTGCTGCGGTAGGCGGGGAATTCCAGGCTCAGGTTATCGATGTTGAGAACGGCGGATGAGCTCATGGTCATTTCCCCTGTTGCCGTGGGTCGAGCAGGTCACGGATGCCGTCACCCAGCAGGTTGAACCCGGTGGCGGTGAACAGGATCGCCAGCCCGGGAAAGGTCGAGTACCACCAGTTGTCGAGGATGAAGTTGCGCCCGGTGGCCACCATCGCCCCCCATTCGGCGGTGGGCTGCTGCGCGCCCAGGCCAATGAAGCCCAGGGCCGAGGCCATGAGGATGGCGCTGCCGATGTCCAGGCTCAGTTGCACCAGCAATGGCGGCATGGCGTTGCGCCCCACGTGCCAGCTGACGATGTGCCAGCGCCCGGCGCCGTAGGTCTGGGCCGCCTTGACGTAGCCCATCTGGCGGATGCTCAGGGCCTGGCCCCGGGCCAGGCGCACGTAGAACGGAATGCGCACCAGGGTGATCGCCAGCATGGCGTTGAACAGGCTCGGGCCCAGGGCGGCGGCCAGGGCCATGATCAGCACCAGCGACGGCACCGAGAGCATGATGTCCATCAGGCGCATGATCAGGCTGTCGAAGCGCCCGCCGGTGATCCCCGACAGGCAGCCCAAGAGGCCCCCGGCCAGGCACGAGGCGAAGGCCACGAACAGGCCCACGCCCACCGACTGGCGGCTGCCGTGGAGCACCCGGCTGAACAGGTCGCGGCCGACTTCGTCGGTGCCGAACCAGTGGGCGGCGCTGGGGGCGGCCAGGCGCTGGGCCAGGTTCAGGGCGTTGGGGTCGTGGCTCGACAGCCAGGGAGCGAAGGCCATGCACAGCAGCACCAGCAGGGTCATGCACAGCCCGGCGATGGTCAGCGGGCTTTGCCGCACGCGGTAGCCCAGGTAGGCCAGGCGCGCGCGCCAGCCGTTGGCCTGGGCGACGGGCAGCGGCAGGGGAATGTTCAAGGGAGCGGACATCTCAATTTACCTCGCCAATGCGCGGGTCGATCACCCGGTACAACAGGTCGATCGCCATGTTCAGCAGCACATAAATGAATGACACCAGGATCGCGAAGCCCATCACCGCCGGGAAATCCAGGGCCTGGATCGACTTCACCACGTAGGCGCCCATGCCCGGCCAGGCGAACACCGTCTCGGTCAGCACCGCACCGTACAGCAGGTCGCCCAGGGTCAGGCCGAGCACCGTCACCGAGGGGATCAGCGCATTGGGCAGGGCGTGGCGCAAAATCACTGCCCAGCGCGACAGGCCGTAGGCCCGGGCGGTGCGGATGTAGTCCTCGCCGAGCTGGTCGAGCATCGCCGAGCGGATCTGCCGCGCCACCACCCCGAGGTTGACGAAGCCCAGGGTCACCGCCGGCAGGATCAGGTGCTGCAGGGCATTGAGGAACAGTGGAATATCCCCGGCCAGCAGCGAGTCGATCAGGTAGAAGCCGCTGATGGTTGGCGGCGGCTCCAGGCCCTCGTCCAGGCGCCCGCTGCCGGGCAGCCAGCCCAGGTTGCCGTAGAACAGCAGGATCAGCCCCAAGCCCAGCCAGAACGCCGGGGTGGAAATCCCGGTGACCGCCAGGGTGCGGGCGATCTGATCGATAAAGCGGTTGTGATAGACCGCCGACAGCACCCCCAGCGGCACGCCCACCAGCACCGACAGCAGCAGCGCCGCCAGGGCCAGTTCCAGGGTGGCCGGGAAGAAGGTCTGCAGGTCTTCCAGCACCGGGCGGCTGGTGCGGATCGAGGTGCCCAGGTCGCCGTGCAGCAGGTCGAGCATGTAGCGCCCGTACTGCTGGTACAGCGGCAGGTCCAGGCCCAACTGGTGGCGGATGTTCTGCACGATGGCATCGCTGGCCCGGTCGCCGGCGATCAGCCGCGCCGGGTCACCGGGAATCAGGTGCGAGATGGTGAAGGTAATCAGCGAAACCCCGACCACGACCAGCAACAGGCCGAGCAGGCGTTTGCGCAACATATTCAGGAAGGCCATGAGGCAACCTCGTTAACGCTTGACGAACGGCGGGGGCAACCGCGGTGCCCCGCCGGGGACACGGCAACCCGGCACCGACCCGGTTCAGGGGCCGGCGACGGGGACTGCAGGCGCGGTCCTACTTGCTGATTTCAGCGATGTTGAACACCTGTTCCAGCATCGGATGGAACACGTAGCCCTTCACCGAATCACGCATCGGCAGGCTGTAGTTCTTCTGGTACAGGTAGGCGTAGACGTTGTCCTTGAGGACGATCTTCTGCGCCTTCTGGTACAGCTCGATGCGCTTGGCGGTGTCGTTGGTGGCCGCCGCTTCGCGGATCAGGCTGTCCACTTCGGGGTTGCTGTAGAACGAGCGGTTGCCCGGCAGGCCCTGCAGGCTGGAGTCGAACCAGAAGTTCATGAACATGTAGGGGTCGGCGAAGTCCGGGCTCCAGGAGCCGATGGCCACGTCGTAGTCACCCTTGCCGACCCGTTCACGCATGGTGGCGTTGGCCAGTTTTTCCATCTTCAGGTTGATGCCCAGGGGCGCCAGGCCCGCTTGCAGGGTCAGGCCGATGGACTCCCAGTTGGCGTCCTTGTCCGAGTACAGGTAGGTCAGGTTGCTGATCTTCTGCGGGACCTTGGCCAGGCTGGCCTTGGCGCCGTCGAGGTTCTGCTGCATCAGCGGCAGGCTCGGGTCGTGGGACCACATGCCGTCGGGGATCGGCCCGTTCATCAGCTTGGCCTGGCCCTTGAGGATGCCGTCGACGATGCCTTTGTAGTCGATGGCCTGGACCAGTGCCTGGCGCGCCTCGACGTTGTTCAGGGGCGCACGCTGGTTGTTCAGGTACAGGTAGTTGACCCGCAGCGAGGGGAAGGTCTGGATCACCACCCCGGACTTGCCGGCCAGGGTGCCGAGCTGGTCTTCGGGCATGTCCTCGATGATGTCCAGGTCGCCGCGCTCCAGTTGCAGGCGGCGCACCGAGGCTTCGCTGATGATCTTGATCACCACCTTGTTCAGGCTCGGCTTGGGGCCTGCGTAGTAGCTGTTGGGCTCCAGCGTCAGCGACTGGCCCTTCTGCCAGTTGCTCAGGCGGAAGGCCCCGGAGCCGGCGGTGTGGGTCGACAGGTAGGCGTTGACGTCTTCGCCCTTGTTGGCCACGTCCGGGTTGATGATGCCGCCGCCGTTGTGGGCCAGGGTGTAGAGGAAGGGCGCGTAAGGCTTCTTCAGGGTGAAGCGCACGGTCAGCGGGTCGACCACGGCCACGCTCATGTCATCCGGGAAGGCCCCGGACGGGCCTTGCTTGAGCTGCATCAGGCGGTCGAAGGAGAACTTCACCGCCGCGGCATCCACCGGCTTGCCGTCGTCGAACTTGTTGCCGGGCTTGAGCTTGAAGTCCCAGGTCAGGTTGTCGGCGGAGGTGCTCCAGCTCTCGGCCAGGTCGCCCTGGACTTCGGTGCTGCCCTTGCCGTTCTCGACCTTGTAGGTCACCAGCTTCTGGTAGGCCGGGTAGGTCACGGCCCAGTCGTTGTTGTCGATGGTCACGGCCGGGTCGAGGGTCTGCGGGTCGGCGGCCTTGCCGATCATCAGGGTGTCCTTGGGCGCGGCGGCGCTGGCCGCCTGCCAGGCGCCCAGGCTCAGGGCGGCGCACAGCAGCGACAGGGCGACACGGGTGGACAGACGCACATCAGGGTTATTGCGCAGATTGGGGGTCATGCCGGTTTCCTTGATCATTCGATGTTGGGAAGTTCGTCAGGTTTTTTATAAAAGCTATAACCGGGCAGTTGTTGCTGAAGCGGTGTTGCAGTACGACCGGCTTGGGGCAGTTAGCTGCCTGTTGTTGTGGCCGGTTGGGGAACGGGAGATCAGTGTTCGAAGGGCTGGTCGTGCTCCTGGATCAGGGGGAAGTCCTCGGCGTTGGGCAGCTCGTAGTGCCACCACTCGGTGGGGATCGCCTCGAAGCCGGCGCTGAGCATGATCCCCAGCAGCAGCAGGCGATTGCGCTGCACCTGGGGCGGCAGGTCGCTGTAGAACTGGTGCGACTTGGGCTCCATGGCATCGAAGGCGGTGCCCATGTCCAGGGGCTCGCCAGATTCATCTACCAGGGTCAGGTCCACGGCCACGCCCCGGGTGTGGTGCGAGCCCAGGCGCGGGTCGCGCACGTAGTCCGGGTCGGGCAGAGCCTGCCACAGCAGCTGCTGGGCGTAGGCCGGGCGGTAGGCGTCGTAGATGCGCAGGCCCAGGCCAGCCATGCGCGCCAGCTGGCTGGCCTTGTACAGGCAGGCCGCGGCGTCCTTGTGCAGCAGGCAGCGGGCGTTGCGGTAGATCACCTGGCCGGCCAGGTTGTCGGCGCTGGCGTAGACCAGGTCGATTTCCAGTTGGTGGCGCTGGGCGTCGATTTCGACAAGGGGGCTGTTGTTCACTCACTCACTCCATCTTGGGGCACGCTTGAAGGTCAGGATTCGAACTGGCCGAAGGCTTCCTGCAACGCTCGGTTCTTCGCCAGGCGCTCATCCAGGCGCTCGCCATAGCCCTCGGCCACCGCGGACACCATCAGGTTGAACAGGCAGGTCAGCGGCGCCAGGGAATCCCAGAACTGGCCGACATCGGTTTTCAGTTGCAGCAGGTCCAGCGGGTAGTCCCGAGCCCAGGGGCATTGCAGGTCGGTGACCAGGGCCAGGGGCAGGGCGTTGGCGTTGGCTACTTCGCAGAAGGTCTGGGTGACGGCGGAGTAGGCGCGAAAGTCGGAAATGATCGCGTAGGGCTTGGCGAAGCCCGAGTTCAGGGTTTCCGCGTAGATGCCCGACAGGCCGTCGACGTAATAGACCTTGGGCCGGATGTATTCCAGGTGGCTGTGGAAGGCGTTGAGGATGCCCCGGGTCGACTGGATGCCGATGATGAACACCGCGTCGGCCTCGACGATCTGCCGCACGATGTCGGCGAACACCTGGCTGCGGGCCAGGCCGTAGACGTGCTGGATGGCCTCGATCTCGCGATGCATCGAGCGCTCCAGGGCGTCGTCCTGATGGGCTTCGCTGCGAAAGGCGCCGAGCCGGTCGGTGATCAGCCAGGAGGCCGGGGCATCGCCGCGCAGGCCTTGCTTGACGTCATCGAGGTTGCGGTAGCCCAACGAGCGCAGGAAGCGCCCCACGGAAATCCCCGTGGTGCCGGCTTGCTGGGCGATGCTGTCGGCGGTCTCGAAAGGCAACTGCTGGAGGTTGGCCAACAGGTAGGTGGCGATGCGCTTGCCGGTGGGCGTCAGGCTTGCAAACTGCTGTTCCAGGGTGACTTGGAAACTGTTCTTGTCCATGACCATCTCGCAAGGCGTTCGCGGGAAATGTTATTGAAGTTTCATTTTTGTAATTTGTGTTAGAAACATAACATCGGCCTTCGCGACAAAACAAGGCTTTTGTCCGACGGGGTCGTTTTCGGCAGAAAGTGACGCTGCTGGTTATCTTCAGTGGGCCGCAGGGGCTGCGTTCAACCAGTGCCCGAGGTCACGGATGGCTGTTTCCACACAGCTGCTACGACCGCTCCAGGTGCAGGCCAGCATCAGGTTGCGCGGCAGGTTGAAATCTTCCACCGCAAAGCCCTGGGCATCGCGGCCCTGGGCGTCGTGGGGTACTTGCTGGCGCAGGGTCGCGGGGCCGCTGAAGTAGGCCCACACCGGCTTGCCCAGGGCGATGGCCGCGCCCACTTCGAAGGCGGTGCCGGAATCCGGCTCCAGGCCGCGAAAGTCGTTGAGGTTGGCCAGCAGGGCGTCGCAGGCGCGGATCATGGCCAGGTTCTGCTGGCAGATCCACTGCGCGGTGGCTTCTGGCGAGAGGTTCTGCGGGGCCTGGTTATCCAGGGGGAACAGACCGTGCAGGCCCTGGGCGCTGCACAGTTGCTTGAGGTATTGGCCATGGGCCACGGCATCGCGGCGAAACACATCGAAACCGGCGAGGTAGATACGTGGGCTCATGGGCAGCTTCCTTGCGACCTGTAGATGGCTCGGCTTACTCGCCGCGGTAGATGCAGCCGCTGGTGCAGGTTTCGTGGATGCGAATCGCCGAAAGCTCCGGCAGCAGCGGCTTGAGTTCGTTCCAGATCCACTTGGCCAGGACTTCGCTGGTGGGGTTTTCCAGGCCGGGGATGTCGTTCAGGTAGTTGTGGTCCAGGCGCTCGTAGAGCGGCTTGAAGATGGCCTTGATTTCCGAGAAGTCGCGAATCCAGCCGGTGTGCGCGTCGACCTCGCCGCTGAGGTGGATTGCCACCTTGAACGAGTGGCCATGCAGGCGGCCGCACTTGTGGCCCTCGGGCACGAAAGGCAGGCGATGGGCGGATTCGAAGGTAAATTCTTTGAAGATTTCCACAGTGTCGGTCAGCTCTGTCAGGTGGCGTCGCCCGCGGGCGAGTTGAGGCAGGCGGCGAGTTTATCAGCTTGGCTCCCGGGCTGCGGAAAAACCCTGACTAAAGGGTCAGTGCGCGGCCTGGGGCAGCCTCACAGGCTTTGCAGGCGTTCGCCCAGGCGGTTCTGCGCCGCCAGTTCGAGGAACTCGTCGCCCAGGCGCCGGCTTTCGTCCATGGCGCTGAGCCAGTATTTCTGCCGGCCGGCGTCATCGCCCATGAAGCGCTTGAAGTCGTTGCGGTCCGGCAGCTTGCCGTAGGGCAGGCGCGCCAGGTATTCCTTCGACGGCGCCAGCAGCAGGACGTCGCGCAGGCGCTCCGGGCTGGCCCGGCGCCAGGGCAGGGTCTTGTCGAACCAGCCGGGAATCACCCGGTCGGTGAAGTGCGGGTAGAGCACGATGTCGCTGCCGCTGTAGGGCAGGTCCAGGTGGTAGTCCAGCAGGCCGCCGTCGCGGAAGGTGCCGGCCCCGGCGCCGGGCAGTTCGCGCACGCCCTGCATGACCATGGGGATCGAGCCCGAGGCCAGCAGCGCCTGGCGCAGGTTGCTGCGATCCAGAGGCACGAAGCGCGAAGGGAAGTCTTCCAGGGCGTGCAGCGGCGGTGCCAGGCGCGGGTCATGCAGCACCAGGCGTTCGAAGTGCCGGGACAGGCGCGCGCGGCCGCGCAGGTTGTCGGCGATCACCGAAGACAGGCCCAGGCCGAGGCGCCCGCGGTGATCGTCTGCCAGCAGGCCGTGGCTTTTGACCACCATGATGTTCAGTCGGTAGTGAGGGTTGTCGAGGATCGACGCATCGCGGCCATCGAGCAGGTCGTCGAGCATGCGCTGCGAACTGTGGCTGATCTGCGCCATGGTCACGCCCTTGGCGAAACTCTGGGCGTTGTACAGCTGGCCCAGGCGTCGGATGCCTTCGGCAGCGTCCGGCAGGCAGGCGCTGGCGAAGCGCCAGGAACCCACCGAGGCACCGATCAGCGAGCGTTCGCGGGGCACGGCGGGCAGCCATTCGCCGAACAGCGCCAGGTCCAGGCCCTGAATGCCCAAGGCCTTGGGGCCGCCGGCAGCGCCCGGCAAGGTGCCGACTTCACCGGCGTGCAGGCCTTGGCGGCGGATGCGGGCCAGGGCGCGAGGGCCGGCCTTGAGGGTCAGGGCGGGAAACTTGATATGGATGGCGGTCATACCGGGCTCACTCTTGAATCAGCCGCCGAGTATAGAGAACCCGGGCGCCGGGGGCCGAGTGAAAGTTCTGTCAGGCCCATGATGGCGATTCAGTTTCAATTAAGTTGCCTTGGGTATCGTCGGCGCCATCGGCCTTTGGCCACTGACCTTGGAGACCTGCCATGAAAACCCTGACCGCGCTGTTCAGCGCCAGCCTGATTGCTCTGACCACCAGCCTGGCCCATGCCCGCGACTTGGGCCCGGACGAAGCCCTGCGGCTGCGCGACGCTGGTACCATTGTGTCCTTTGAAAAACTCAATGCCACGGCCCTGTCCCGGCATCCTGGGGCGAGCATCAGTGAAACCGAGCTGGAAGAGGAGTACGGCAAGTACATCTACCAGGTTGAACTGCGCGACCCGCAAGGGCTGGAGTGGGACCTGGAGCTGGACGCCGTGACCGGCCAGGTACTCAAGGATCATCAGGACACTTAATGAACTCGACAATGCGCGCCGGCAGCCGGGTGGCCCTGGCGCTGTTGCTATTCTGCTCCCTGGCCGTGGCCCGCGATCTGGACCAGGACGAGGCCCTGCGCCTGCGCCAGCGGGGGGTGATCCTGCCCCTGGAGCAACTCCTGCAGCAAGCCATGGACCGCTATCCTGGCGCCAAGTTGCTGGAAGCCGAACTGGAAGAAAAACATGATGTGTACATTTATGAGGTTGAGCTGTTGACCCTGGACGGCGTGGTCCGTGAGCTGGACCTGGATGCCGCCACTGGGCGCCTGTTGAAAGATGAGGAAGACGACTGATGCGCCTGCTTGTGGTGGAAGATCACGTATCCCTGGCCGATGAACTGCTGGAGGGCTTGAAACTCCAGGGCTACGCGGTGGACTGGCTGGCCGACGGCCGCGATGCCCTGTACCAGGGTGCCAGTGAGCCCTATGACCTGATCATTCTCGACCTTGGCCTGCCCGGGGTCCCGGGGCTTGAGGTGCTGCGTCAATGGCGCGCCGGTGGTCTGGCGACCCCGGTGCTGATTCTCACCGCCCGCGGCTCCTGGGCCGAGCGCATTGAGGGCCTGAAGGCTGGCGCCGACGATTACCTGAGCAAGCCTTTTCACCCCGAGGAGTTGCACTTGCGGGTGCAGGCGCTGTTGCGTCGCTCCCACGGCCAGGCCAATCAGCAGACCTTGCAGGCCGCCGGGCTGCACCTGGATGAAGGCCGCCAATGCGTGGTCCGTGATGGCCAGGACGTGTTGCTGACCGCCGCGGAATTTCGTCTGTTGCGCTACTTCATGCTGCACCCGCAGCAGATCCTGTCCAAAAGCCATCTGGCCGAGCACCTGTACGACGGTGAAACCGAACGCGATTCCAATGTCCTTGAAGTCCACGTCAATCACCTGCGGCGCAAGTTGGGGCGCAGCGTGATCGAAACCCGCCGCGGCCAGGGCTACCTGTTCGGCGGGAGTGATTCGTGAGGTCGATCCAGCGGCGCCTGAGTCTGGGCCTGATCACGGTGATGCTGGTGGTCGGTCTGGTATTGGCGCAGACCAGCCTCTGGCTGTTTGAGGTGGGCCTGCAGCGTTACCTGGAGGCGGGACTTCAGGAAGACAGCGAAAGCCTGCTGCTGGCGTTGGTCCGGGGCCCGCAAGGTTTGCAATTGGACGAGCGTCGCCTGTCGCCTGCCTATCAACGGCCCTTTTCCGGGCATTACTTCCGTATCGATTTCGCTGATGTGCATTGGCGTTCCCGTTCCCTTTGGGATCAGGAGCTGCCGCAGCTGGAGCGCGCCGGCCTGCAAAGCGACCTGCAACTGGGGCCGGAAGGTCAGCAGCTACTGGTGCTGCGCAGCGACTACAAGCGCCTCGGGCAATCGATTTCCATCAGCGTGGCCCAGGATTACACCCCGGTGCGCGAGAGCTTCCAGCGAATGCGTCAGGTCGGTCTTGGCCTGGGGCTGGCCGGGTTGCTGCTGATTCTGCTGCTGCAGCGGATTACCGTGCGCCGGGCCTTGCGTCCCCTGGAGACCGCACGGGAGCAGATCGCCCAGTTGCAGCAGGGCCAGCGCTCGCAGTTGGACGCCCAGGTGCCGGTTGAACTGGAGCCGCTGGTGGCGCAGATCAACCATTTGCTGGCCCACACCGAAGACAGCCTGAACCGCTCGCGCAACGCCCTGGGCAACCTTGGCCACGCCTTGAAAACCCCTCTGGCGGTACTCCTGAGTCTGGCTTCGGGGCCCAAGCTCGAGGGTCACCCCGAGGTGCGCAGGGTGCTGCTGGAGCAATTGCAGCAAGTACAGCAACGCCTCAATCGCGAACTCAACCGCGCGCGGCTGGCGGGGGATGCACTGCCCGGGGTGCTGTTCGAATGCGATGCCGAACTGCCGGGCTTGCTGGCGACCTTGAACATGATCCATGGCGAGCACCTGGACTTGAGTTACCAGGCGCCACCGGGGCTGCGCTTGCCCTGGGACCGGGAAGACCTGCTGGAGCTGTTGGGTAATCTGCTGGACAACGCCTGCAAATGGGCCGATGCCCAGGTGCGCCTGAGCGTCGAGGAGCGGCCGCAGGGCTTTTGCCTGCGGGTGGAGGACGACGGCCCGGGCATTCCCGAAGCGCGGCGTAACGAGGTGTTCAGCCGCGGCGCACGGCTGGATGAACAAACCGATGGCCACGGGCTGGGCCTGGGCATCGTGCGCGACATAGTCGATGCCTGCGGCGGCCGCCTGAACCTGGGGGACAGCGAGTGGGGCGGCTTGCGGGTGGAGGTCGAGCTGCCCAAGCGCTGAACTTGCCTGGCGCTCGACCGCCGAACCCTGGCGGCCCTGCGTGCCGTTCGCAGCCTGCGGCAGCGGCTACAGCATCCGGTTTGGTGCCGGTGTAGCCGCTGCCGAGCCATGGCGAGGCTGCGACAAGGCCCGAAGGGCCTTTGGACAGGGTCAGACGCGGAACTGGTCCATCAGGCTCTGTTGCTGGTTGGCCAGGCTGTTGAGGGACTGGCTGACCCGCGCCGATTCATTGGCCTGTTCCGACAGCGACTCGGTGACATCGCGAATGGTCGCCACGTTGCTGTTGATCTCTTCGGCCACTGCGCTCTGTTGTTCGGCGGCGCTGGCGATCTGCAGGTTCATGTCGCTGATCACCGTCACCGCATCGCCGATCTGGCGCAGGGCGGTGACCGCCTGACCGACTTGCTCGACGCTGCCCTGGGCCTGGCGATGGCTGTTGTTCATCGACCCCACCACATCCCGGGTGCCGGTTTGCAGTTGCTCGATCACTTGGCGGGTTTCTTCCACCGATTCCTGGGTGCGCTGGGCCAGGTTGCGCACCTCGTCGGCGACCACCGCAAAACCGCGCCCGGCCTCTCCGGCGCGGGCCGCTTCGATGGCAGCGTTGAGGGCCAGCAGGTTGGTCTGCTCGGCAATCGAACGAATCACTTCCAGTACCGTGCCGATCTGTTCGCTGTTGGCGGCCAGACCTTCGACCTGGGTCATGGCGGCGCTCATGTCGGCGGCCAGTTGATCGATGCTGCGGGTGGTGCGGTCGATCACGGTCAGGCCCTGTTGCGTGGCCTGGTCGGCATCCCGCGCCGCCTGGGCCGCCTGGGCCGCGCTGCGGGCCACGTCCTGGGCGGTGGCGCTCATCTCGTGGGAGGCGGTGGCCACCTGATCCACCTGGCGATACTGCTGTTCCATGCCGGCGCTGGTCTGGGTGGCGATGGCCGATGACTGGTCGGCAGTGCCGCGGGCGTCCTGCACCGAGCGTTTCACTTCGGCAATGATCGGCTGCAGCTTGTCGAGGAAACGGTTGAACCAGCCGGCCAGTTGCCCCAGCTCGTCCTTGTTGTTGTATGCCAGGCGCCGGGTCAGGTCGCCTTCACCGCTGGCAATGTCTTCGAGCATGTGCGCCACGCCGAGAATCGGCCGGGTCACGCTGCGCGCCATCAGCCACACCAGCAGCAGGCCCACCACGGCAGCCAGCAGGCCCAGGCCCAGCTCCATCAGGGTGCCGCTGTTGTTGCTGGCGTCCAGTTCGCTTTTCAAGGCTTCGGCCGGACCCACCAGGACCTTTTCCGGCACATCCAGCAGCACGCCCCAGGGCTTGCCGCCAGGGATCGGGGTGAAGGGGGCGAGGACCTTGAGTTTCTGCTGGCTGTGCAGGCTGTGGGTCTGGGTGCTATCGGCCAGTTGGCGGATCAGTTCGGCGCCGTTGACGCTGTCGACACTGTCCAGGCGCTGGCTGAGCTTGCTGGCATCCGCGCTATAGCCGGCCAGCAGGCCTGCGGGGCTGAGGATACTGACGCTGGTCTGGCCGGCGTAGAGCTTCTGGCTGGCATCGCGGCTGATGGCCTGCAGGCTGTTGAGGTTGATGTCCACCGACAGCGAGGCGATGACTTTGCCGTTGACCAGCAGCGGGAAGACGATGCTGGTCATCAGCACCTTCTGGCCGTCGATGTCATAGAAGTAGGGCTCGATCACGCAGGGCTTGAGGGTGCTGCGCGGGCAGGTGAACCAGGCATTGGCCGGTTGGCCGCTGGGTCCGCTGCGGGTGTCGCTCATGTCGCTTTCCGGCAACGCCATGGAGGTCAGCTGGCCCGGGGTGGGTTGGGACCAGTACAGGGCGAAGCGGCCTTTTTCGTTGCTGCCCAATTCGCTCTGGCCGCTGAACAACTCGTCCTTGCCATCCAGGGCGTTGGCTTCGAACACCAGGGACAGGCCCAGCAGCTCGGGGTTGGCCTGCAGCGCCGACTTGACCTGGCGGGTCAGGTCTTCACGCAGGTCGAAGGCGTCGAGGAAACGTTTCTCGGCCTGTTCCCGCAGGAACAGCACCTGGCGGGAAAAGCCGTGGCCGTATTGATAGGCGTCCATGAACTGTTGGCGAATGCCCAGTGCCTGGACTTCACCCTGGGCTTCGATCCGCGCCTGGGCTGCTTCGTTGAGCATCTCCATGCTCGACGCTTTCACCAGCTCGGAGCTGTGCTCCATGCGATACAGCGAAAGCCCCACCAACAGCGACACGATGCCCAACAGGCAGAGTCCGGCCAGCAGGGTGATCTTCCATTGGATGGAAAGTTGTCTGAGCGACATGGAGGCGTCCTTTATTCGATAAATATCTGAGACTTTGCACTGTAACGGCCGACGAACGGCGTTCTTTAAACGCTTGTTCGAAATAAGCCGTGAGGCTCTGGGGCTGCGGTGCAGCCCGTCGGGAACGCGCGCCCTCGCCACGGCTACGGTGGGCTTGGGTGCTTCGCGCGCAAGCTTGCTCCTGCGGGCGGCGGGGTGCGGGTTTTGACAAGCTGGTTGCGCTGCTGCAAAGTGCGCGCCCTCTAATAAGAACCTCTTTCATCTCGATGTCGGCAGCCCGCTGCCTTCCGGTCGGTCACAGGCTTTTGCGCCTTTTTTAGCGGCGCAGTAATGAGGTAACGATGATTAACGCAGTAATTGCCGCGGTTGGCGTGATGCTGGTGCTCAGCCTGTCCCGCGTGCATGTAGTGATCGCCCTGATCATTGGTGCCCTGGTGGGCGGCTTGACGGGTGGCCTGGGGATCGAGGCTACCCTCAAGGCGTTCAACAGTGGTTTGGGTGGCGGTGCCACCGTGGCCCTGTCCTACGCCTTGCTCGGCGCCTTCGCCGTGGCCATCGCCAAGTCCGGCCTGGCCCATGCCCTGGCGGACAAGATCCTGATATTGGTGGATCGCCAGGACGCCCACGGCGGCGGCCAGGTCAAATGGCTGCTGATCGGCCTGTTGTGGGTGGTGGCGATTGCTTCGCAGAACATTCTGCCGATCCACATTGCCTTCATCCCACTGCTGGTGCCGCCGCTGCTCTATGTACTGACCAAGTTGCAACTGGACCGGCGGTTGATCGCCTGCGTCATCACCTTCGGCCTGATCACCCCCTACATGTTCTTGCCGGTGGGCTTCGGCAACATCTTCCTCAATGAGATCCTCCTGGCCAACGTGGCCCGCAGCGGGGTGGATATCAGCCATATCAATGTCACCCACGCCATGGGCATTCCCGCCCTGGGCATGCTCTGCGGCCTGCTGCTTGCGTTCTTCAGCTACCGCAAGAAGCGCGTGTACAACCTGGATCGGATCGAGAAAGTCGAGCAGGTGGCGGTGCAGTACAACCCGCGGACCCTGCTGGTGGCGGGGGCGGCGATCGTCGCTGCGTTCCTGATCCAGTTGCTGCTGGACTCGATGATTATCGGGGCTTTGTGCGGCTTCCTGATGTTCTCGGTGTCGGGCATCGTGCGCTGGCGCGAGACTGACGAGCTGTTCACCGAAGGCATGAAGATGATGGCCATGATCGGCTTCATCATGATCGCTGCCTCCGGGTTCGCCGAAGTGATGAAGGCCACCGGCGAGGTCAATTCCCTGGTGCAAGCCTCGGCGGCGTGGATCGGCCACAGCAAGGGCGTGGGGGCCTTGCTGATGTTGCTGGTGGGGCTGTTGGTGACCATGGGCATCGGTTCGTCGTTTTCCACGGTGCCGATCCTGGCCGCGATCTTCGTGCCCTTGTGCGTGCAGCTGGGTTTCAGCCCGTTGGCGATCGTTTGCATCGTGGGCACCGCCGGGGCGCTGGGTGACGCGGGCTCGCCGGCCTCGGATTCGACCCTGGGCCCGACCTCGGGGCTGAACATCGACGGTCAGCACCATCACATCTGGGACACCGTGGTCCCGACCTTCCTGCATTACAACCTGCCGCTGCTGGCCTTTGGCTGGGTCGCGGCCATGGTCCTCTGATTCCATCCCTCTCTATGCCGGAGCCGGCTTGCCGGTGAAGGCGTCCTTCAAGGCGCTGCAGGGTCTGCCGGCCCTCTAACCGGCAGGCCCGCTCCTGTGAGGTCGGGCTCAACTTTTGTTTTGGTGTGCCGTTAACGGCTTATCACACCAATAAAAAACCAAGAGTGAGCCCACTATGCGCTTGAGCCTGAAGGCCAAAGTCCTGTCCCTGGCGGTACTCCCGGTACTGCTGTTCGCGCTGGTGATCAGCCTGAGCACGGTGTTCATGTTGCGCCAGCAGGCCCAGAAAGAGGTTGAGGAAACCCGTAGTCGTCTGCTGGGCGAGGCCAAGACCACGCTGCAGAGCTATGTCGAAGTCGCCCTGAACACGATCAAGCCCCTGTATGACGCGGCGGCGCCCGGGGATCAGGCGGCCCGGGCCGAGGTGGTCAAGCTGCTGTCCAACATCACTTACGGCAAGGACGGCTACTTCTTCGGCTACGACTCCGAAACCGTCCGCCTGTTCAAGGGCAACAGCCCGGACGGCGTGGGCAAGAGTTTCAAGGACAATCGCGACCCCAACGGCGTTTATGTCAACCGCGAGCTGGTGCGCGTGGGCAAGGACGGCAGCCATTATGTGCAATACAGCTCGACCCAGCCGGGCAGCGACGTGCTGGTGCCCAAGCTGGGTTACACCGAGTACCTGCCCAAGTGGGACATGGTGCTGGGCACCTCGGTCAATCTCGACGGCATCGACGCCCAGGTGGCGGCGGTCCAGGACAGCGTCAACCAACGCATGGAAGGCATGGTCCTGAGCATCCTCGGGATCGCCGCGGTGGTGCTGCTGGTGATTGCGGCCCTGGGCCTGCTGGTGGCCAACACCATGCTGCGGCCGCTGAACCTGATGAAGGCCAACCTGGATGACATCGCCGCCGGCGAAGGCGACCTGACCCGGCGTCTGGCGATCACCAGCCAGGACGAACTGGGAGAACTGGCCGGTTCGTTCAACCGTTTTGTCGACAAGATCCACGGTCTGGTGCGCCAGATCACCGAGATGACCGGGCAGCTCACCGAGCTGGTGACCCAGGTTTCGGATCAGGCCCAGCGTTCGGAACAGGCCATGGAGCGTCAGCGCCACGAGACCGATCAGGTGGCCACGGCGATCAATGAAATGTCTTCGGCTGCCCAGGAAGTGGCGCGCAGTGCCCAGGGGGCGGCGGTGGCGGCGCAACAGACCGATGAGGAAGGCCAGGCGGCCAAGCGCGTGGTGGATGGCAGCATTCAGCAGATCCATGCCCTGGTCAGCGATATTCGCAACAGCGGCACTTCCCTGGACAGCTTGCAGCAGGACGTGACGTCGATCGTCAGCGTGCTGGATGTGATCCGCTCCATCGCCGAGCAGACCAACCTGCTGGCACTGAACGCGGCCATTGAGGCGGCCCGGGCCGGGGAGGCCGGGCGCGGTTTCGCGGTGGTCGCCGATGAAGTGCGGGCCCTGGCCAGCCGTACCCAGCAAAGCACCCAGGAAATCCAGGGCATGATCGATCGCCTGCAGCAGGGCACCCGGGTGGCGGTGGACGCCATGCGCCGCTCTAGCGACGCCGGCGATGGCACCTCGGTGAAAGCCAACGAGGCCGGTGCCTCGCTGGACACCATGGCTCAGCTGATTGGCACCATCAATTCGATGAACGCGCAGATTGCCAGTGCCGCCGAAGAGCAGACCGCAGTGGCCGAGGAGATCAACCGCAGCGTGCATCAGATTGCCGTGGCGGTGGACAGCGTGGCCGATGAAACCCAGCGCGGGGCCCAGACGTCACGCAGCCTGGCGGACCTGGGGCAGCGCCTGGGTCGGTTGGTGGGGCAGTTCCGGATCTGATGTTGTGCTCTGCCAGCCGCCCGGGGCGGCTGGCAAGAGCGCTGCGCTTCAGGCGCTGATGTCGCGCATCAACAGACCAAAGCGCAGGTCCACCTGATCGGGGATCGGCAGGTACACGGTGTGGCCATCCCCCGGGGCGACTTCGATGGCTTGGCCCTTGGCGTTCTGCAGTTCGTGCAGATCGAAATGGAAGTTGCCCTTGGGGGTCATCAGTTCCATGTGATCGCCCAGGGCGAAACGGTTCTTCACCTTCACTTCTGCCAGACGGTCACGGCGTTCGCCGGTGAGTTCGCCGACGAACTGCTGGCGTTCCGACACCGAGCTGCCGTTCTGGTAGTTCTGGTACTCGTCATGTACATGGCGCCGCAGGAAGCCTTCGGTGTAGCCGCGCTGGGCCAGGGATTCCAGATCGTTCATCAGGCTGCGGTCGAACTCGCGCCCGGCCGCCGCGTCGTCGATGGCCCGGCGGTACACCTGGGTGGTGCGCGCGCAGTAGAAGTGTGATTTGGTCCGGCCCTCGATCTTCAGCGAGTGCACGCCCATGCGGGTCAGGCGCTCCACGTGCTGCACCGCCCGCAGGTCCTTGGCATTCATGATGTAGGTGCCGTGCTCGTCCTCGAAGGCCGGCATCAGCTCGTCCGGGCGATTGGCTTCCTGGAGCAGGAACACCTGGTCGGTGGGTGCCCCCAGGCCCAGGGTCGGCTCCGGCTGGAAGGTCTGGACGATGTCCCCGAGGTTGTTCTCGGTGGCTGCTTCGGCCTTGTATTTCCAGCGGCAGGCGTTGGTGCAGGTACCCTGGTTGGCGTCGCGCTTGTTCATGTAGCCCGAGAGCAGGCAGCGTCCGGAATAGGCCATGCACAGGGCGCCGTGGACGAAGACTTCCAGCTCCATGGCCGGCACTTTCTGGCGGATTTCCTCGATTTCTTCCAGGGACAGTTCCCGGGACAGGATGATCCGGGTCAGCCCTTGCAGTTGCCAGAATTCGACGCTGGCCCAGTTCACCGTGTTGGCCTGCACCGAGAGGTGGATCGGCATGGCCGGGAAGTGCCGGCGCACCAGCATGATCAGCCCCGGGTCGGACATGATCAGCGCATCCGGGGCCATCTCGATGACAGGCTCCAGGTCCTTGAGAAAGGTCTTGAGCTTGGCGTTGTGCGGGGCGATGTTGACCACCACGTAGAAACGCTTGCCCTGGGCCTGGGCCTCGCGGATACCGAGGGCCAGGTTGGCGTGGTCGAATTCGTTGTTGCGCACCCGCAGGCTGTAGCGCGGTTGGCCGGCGTACACCGCATCGGCGCCGTAGGCGAAGGCGTAGCGCATGTTTTTCAGGGTGCCGGCGGGGGCCAGGAGTTCGGGCTTGGCGAGGAGCGTCATGGGGCTGTCGGTCGCAAAAGGTCGCGAGGGTAAGCCAGTGCTGGCGGGCATTCATTGATCTGGATCTATGTCTGATGCAGAAAAAACGCACTCGGCATCACGGCTGCGGACTAACCTCAGGACGCCGTGATGGGGCGTTGACTGATCTGGATCGGACATGAATCAAAACAACCTGCAAAACAAAAGCCTGCTGCTGTTACTGGTCCTGGTGACGGTGGCGTTCATCTGGATTTTGCTGCCGTTCTACGGAGCACTGTTCTGGGCGGTGATCCTGGGCATCGTCTTTGCTCCCTTGCAGCGCCGTCTGCAATTGAAGTTCGGCTGGCCGCGCAATCTCACGGCCTTGTGCACCCTGCTGATCTGCCTGGTGATCGCCATCTTGCCGGTGATCATCACCAGTGTGTTGCTGGTCCAGGAAGGGGCCGAGCTGTACAAGAAGATCGAAAGCGGTCAGTTGGACATCGCCGGCTACCTGGCCCAGTTCAAGCACAGCCTGCCACCCTACTTTCAGCACCTGCTGGATCGCTTGGGCCTTGGCGAGCTCAAGGGCTTGCAGGAGAAGACGGTCAAGAGCGCGATGCAGGGCAGTCAGTACCTGGCGACCCAGGCGTTCAGCTTCGGTCAGGGCACCTTCGAGTTCGTGGTGAGCTTCTTCATCATGCTCTACCTGCTGTTCTTCTTTTTGCGTGATGGCGCCGAACTGGCGCGCAAGATCCGCACCGCCGTGCCCCTGGCCGAGTACCAGAAACGCCGGCTGCAATTGAAGTTCAATCGGGTGGTAAGGGCTACGGTCAAGGGCAATGTGCTGGTGGCGGTGACCCAGGGCGCCCTGGGTGGAATGATCTTCTGGTTCCTGGATATTCCCAGTGCCTTGTTGTGGGCAGTGCTGATGGCATTTCTGTCATTGCTGCCGGCGGTGGGGGCGGGGATTGTCTGGGGGCCGGTGGCGGCGTACTTCCTGATCAGCGGAGCGATCTGGCAAGGGGTAGTGCTGGGGGTGTTCGGGGTGTTCGTGATCGGCCTGGTGGACAACCTGCTGCGGCCCATCCTGGTGGGCAAGGACACCAAGATGCCGGACTACCTGATTTTGATCTCGACCCTGGGCGGGCTGGCGATCTTCGGCCTCAACGGGTTTGTCATCGGGCCCTTGATCGCCGCGCTGTTCATGTCCAGTTGGGCGCTGTTCGTCGAAACCCGGCCTCGAGTGCAGTTGCCTTAGTAGTGGACCCTGTGCAGATCGAGTTGCCTGGACAGGGCCTGGGCGGCGGGCAGGGAGGTCAGCGGGCCGCTGACGGCTTCGCCGTCGCGTACCAGGTACCAGCAGGCCAGCAAGCCCAGTTGCCTGAGCGACGCGGGGACGGCACTGCCGATAACGGACATGATCTGAACCTTGGACATGACAACCTCCTCGATTGGCGAGGAGTTACCTTACAAAGCCTCAAGTGCTACGAAAAATCACCCAGTCTGATAGTGGACATTGATGCCGGTGCTAGCGGCTGCGGTCGTTCAGTCCACCACCTGATCGAGCATGTGCAGCACTTCCTGCTCATTGAGCAGGCCCTTGCGCACCAGATTCTGGGCCAGCAGCGAGAGAAACTTGGCGCAGCGATGGCCTTCCAGATGCTTGAGTTCGGTCAGGGCGTCGTACACCCGGCTGGAGGTGCAGAGGCCTTCGACGCGGTGGGGGTTTTGCGTGGGCATGGGGTCGTCCTTGTTGTTATGGGCCTGTGGCGAGCGGACTGGGTCGATCTTGCAGTCCTTGAATGACACAAACATGACAGTCCCGCGTTGCTCAGGGCCGTCGTGGGATCAGCGCACTATTCCCGGATTTGCAGGCAAATACTGTTCCAGTCGCGACATTGTTCGGGATTATTCAGACATCCGGGTGATGGCAAAATGCAACAGGCCCCGCTTCGAGGGCGGGGCCTGTGGTTGTTTCAGTGGACGGTTACCAGCGGCCGGGACGTGGGCCGTAGTAGTAATGAGGGTGGCCGTAGTAGCCCCGTGGCGGACCGTAGTACACCGGCGCCGGGCGGTAGTAGACCGGTTGTTGGACATAGACCGGTGCTGGCTGGTAGTAGACCGGCGGTGGTGGCGCGGCATACACCGGCTGGGGTTGCACATACACCGGCGCCTGCTGCACGTAGACCGGACGATCCTGGTTGGCGATCACCGAGCCCACAACGGCTGCACCGACAACTGCGCCCAGCGCTGCGGGGCCGGCCCAGCCACCACCGTGGGCCGATGCCTGGCCGGCGACAGCCAGTGCACCTATGAGCAGGGCAATCTTGGGGATTTTGGAAATCATGGTTGGTCCTCGGTTCAACCCCTGCGTTTATGGTCTGCACCAGACTCAAGAACTGACGCGGGGATACTGCTAAGACAGCGGTTTCTGGAAAATCTGCACAGCCGCTGAGTAAATATTGTGTAAGGTCTGTACCGGCCTCTTTACCGTCATCCCTGGGCGCTGCAGGGGCCTGCAAACCAGCGCCGATATGATCAGGCACAAGGGGCTTGGCTGACCAAGCCCGTCTATCCGAAAGTGCCCAGCGAGGAGATGAATATGCAAATGAACCCCAACAAAGACACCCAGTTGTGCATGTCGCTGTCCGGGCGTCCGGGGAACTTCGGCCTGCGTTTTCACAATCATCTGTATGAGCAGTTGGGGCTCAATTTCTACTACAAGGCCTTCAGCAGTCAGGACCTGCCTGGTGCGGTGCGGGGGATACGTGCGTTGGGGATTCGCGGCTGCGGCGTGTCCATGCCGTTCAAGGAGGACTGCATCGCCCTGGTGGATGAGCTGGATGCCTCGGCCAAGGCCATTGCTTCGATCAACACCATCGTCAATACCGACGGTCACCTGAAGGCTTACAACACCGATTACATTGCCGTGGCCCAGTTGCTGGCCGAGCACGACGTGCCACGGGAATCGACCTTCGCCCTGCGCGGCAGCGGCGGCATGGCCAAGGCGGTGGCCAGTGCCTTGCGTGATGGCGGTTATGCCCAGGGCGTGATCGTCGCGCGCAATGAAGTCACCGGGCGCGCCCTGGCCAGTGCCTTGGGATATGAGTGGCAGGCGGAGTTGGGCAGCCTGCGGCCGCAGATGCTGATCAACGTGACCCCGATCGGCATGAGCGGTGGCCCGCAAGCGCAGCAGTTGGCGTTCGAGGCCGAGGCGATTGCTGCGGCGGACCGGGTGTTCGATGTGGTGGCCGTGCCGTCGGAGACGCCGTTGATCCTGCGGGCCAGGGCCGAAGGCAAGCAGGTCATCACCGGGCTGGAGGTGATTGCGATTCAGGCCCTGGAGCAGTTTGTGCTGTATACCGGCGTGCGCCCGAGCGAGGAGCAGTTCCGCCAGGCCGTGGCCTTCGCCCGGGCCCTGTAGCCGCTGACGCAGGCTGCGACAAGGTTTGGGCGTCTGCCAGGGCGTCGCCCCTTTTTTGGGGGGCGATCGCAGTTTTCGGCAGCGGCTACGGGAGTCAGCCTTCGAGTTGGGCCAGACGTTCTTCCAGGGCGGCAATCCGCGCTTCCAGTTCTTCGATGCGCTCCACTGAAACCGCGCCGCCGGCGCTGCGCTCCACCGGGTTGCCGCGGGCGGCGAGGATCGCTTCGATATCCGCCGGGTCGCCCAGGGCGTGGGTGTAGCGGTCCTCGCGCTGGCCGGCCTGACGCGGGATGTGCAGGGCCAGGCCCCGGGCGATCAGGCGTTCGAGCTGGTGCAGGACTTGCTCGCTGTCTTCGAAATCGTGCATGCGCCCGCTGCGGGTCAGCAGTTCGTTGACCGTCTGCGGACCGCGCAGAAACATCAGGCCGCACAGGATCAACTGCGCCGGCACCAGTTCCAGGGCCTTGTCCAGGCGCTGCTCCCAGCGGTCGGCGCGGCTGCCCATGACCAACCGAGTGAAGCCCCGTGCTTCAAGGGCGCGCAGGCTCTGGCCGACCTGGCCCTGGGTCAGGTTCATCACCGGTTCGCGGCTGGTTTTCTGATTGCAGGCGATCACCAGGGCATTGAGGGTCAGGGGATAGGTTTCCGGGCTGGTGGCCTGCTTTTCGATCAACGAACCCAGAACGCGGATGTCGGTACTGCTCAGGCGCAGTGCTTCGCTGGGGGTGTCGTGCTCGTTGCTCATAAGTGCTGGTCCCTTGGTCACTGATGGATGAGGTCGTGGAAAACCCGGTGCATGGCGCGCTAAGGCGGTCTTGAGTTTTCCGTGGCCGAGTCGGCCTTCTTCGAGGGGCTCTGTTTTACCTTCACAAGCCGGTTCTGGCCATCAGAACTTGGTGGGGCGGGGATCGGGTTGCGGCGTTCAAGCAAGGCAAGGCCGCCGCGCAGTCGGCGCGGCGGCAGGTTTCAGCTGGATTGCGCAGCTTGTGCCGGTTCGGCTGCGGCCCGCGGCGTGGACGGCGCTGGGGGACTGGCGGCGGGTTCCAGGCACCGCTGGGCAAACCGGGCGATGCTGCGCAGGGCGTTCCTGGCAGAGCGCAGATAGAAGGCCTGCAACTGGAAGACATGCCAGCGCCCGTCGTGAATTTCCAGCTGGCAGGGCACGCCGGACGCCCGTGCCCGTTCGGCCAGGCGGATGGAGTCGGACAGCAGCAGTTCCTGGTCGCCGACCTGGATCAGCATCGGTGGCAGGCTGCGCAGGTCCGCTTCCAGAGGGCGATGTGAAAGCGTCTGTGCAGGGACGGCGTAGGCCTTGAGGGCCTGTTCCAGCCAGTCGCGGCGGATCATCGGGTCGACGGCGGATCGGGATTGAAGGCTGTCAGCGCCCAGGTCGGGATCGGTAACCGGCGAGAGCAGTATCAGCCCGGCCGCGAACGGCTCGCCGCGTTGCTTCAAGGTCAGCGCCAGTGCCAGCGCCAGGGCGCCCCCGGCAGAGTCACCAGCAATCAGCAGCTGTTGCGCCGGGCAGCCCTGGGCACGGATGGCGTCATAACAGGCCAGGCAGTCGTCCAGCGCGGCCGGGTAGGGATGCTCCGGTGCCAGTCGGTAGTCAGGCGCCCAGACGCGGCAGCCAGTCTCCCTGGCCAGGCGGCTGGTGACGCTGTAGTGGGTGTCCGGGTTGCCCAGGCAGAAGGCGCCGCCGTGCAGGTAGAGGATGACCGCGTTCGAGGTCCGGGCCTTGGGCTCGACGCACTGCACCGCCGACTGACCCAGGCTCGTGCGCTTGCGGATTACGCCCAGGCCACCGGGCATCAGCCAGGAGAGGGCGTTGACGAGCTTGCGCTGGCTCACCAGTTGCCGCGGCGGGCCGATCAGGGTCCTGAAACTGGCTCTCAGGAAAAGCCGCAAGAAAGCCGCGTTGCATCGTTCCAGCCAATCCCCGGGTGGGGCCACTCGCTGTCCATCGCTGGGCGAAAACGGCGCCTCCAGGGGGCTGGCAAATCGGTAGGCGGACAGTCCGCCATAGCGGGTCAGCCATCTGTAGCTCCAGGTGAAACCGGGCCAGTTGGTGCTGTTGTGCCCCTGTGCGTCGACATACCAGCTCTGGCAGCCGCTCCACACCGAGGTGGCCAGGCGGCGCTGGATGCGCCACTGAAAACGCTGGTAGGGCGACTCGTCCACCTCCAGGGTTTTCGCCGCGCTTTTGAGCAGCGCCCGGCGGGCCTTGATCACGTGGGATATCTGGCTTTCCAGCATGTGGATGATGGAGTTGTGGCCCAGGTTGGTGTTGGGGCCGTAGAGCATGAAGAAGTTGGGGAAGCCGGGCACGCTGAGCCCCAGGTAGGCTGCCGCGCCATGTTGCCAGGCCTGGTTCAGGTCGACCCCGCCGCGGCCGCTGATGCGCATCGGCGAAAGGAATTCGGTGGCGGCGAAGCCGGTGCCATAGATGATGGCGTCCACCGGGTGCTGCTGGCCGTCGAGGGTTGTGATGCCGTGCTCGGTAATGCGCTCGATGCCCTGGGTCAACAGCTCGACATGGGGGCTGGCGAAGGTTTTCAGGTAGTCGTTGGACAGCAGGATGCGCTTGCAGCCGATGGGATAGTCCGGGGTCATGCGCTGGCGCAGTTCGGGGTTGGGCACCGAGGCATTCAGCAGCTTGTGAAAAGGAATACCGACCACCCATTGGGTCAGGCTCTTGAGGCGGGTAAAGCCCAGGGCCCGGGATTCGAAATGCAGGTAGTAGGCGGCGCGCACCAGTTTGGCCCATAGCGGATGGCGGGCGAATCGCTGCTTTTCCTCCGGGCGGTAGGCGCGGTCGGCCTTGGGCATGATGTAGGCCGGGGAGCGCTGGAAGACCTTGAGCGCGGCCACCTGATCGGCGATCTGCGGAACGAACTGGATGGCCGAGGCGCCAGTGCCGATCACCGCCACCCGCTTGTTGGCCAGAGGGTAGTGATGGTCCCAGGCTGCGGAATGGAATACATGACCCTGGAAACTGTCCAGGCCCGGCAGATTGGGCAGGGCGGGGCGGCTCAGTTGGCCAGTGGCGCTGATCAGCAGGCGGCTGAAGTGCTCCTGGCCATCGCGGCAGATGACCTGCCAGCAACTGCTGGCTTCATCGAACCGGGCGTGGCGCACTTCGCTGCCAAAGTGGATGTGGCGCAGCAGGTCGTAGCGCTGGGCGCAATGCTGCAGGTAACCGTGGATCTCTGCCTGGGGGGCGAACACCCGGGACCAGTTCGGGTTGGGCTCGAAGGAAAACGAGTACAGGTGCGAAGGCACGTCGCAGGCGGCGCCGGGGTAGGTGTTGTCGCGCCAGACGCCACCGACGTCCTGGCCTTTCTCAAGAAGGATGAACTGATCGACCCCGGCCTTGCGCAGGGCGATGGCCATGCCCAGGCCGCCGAAGCCGCTGCCGATGATCAGGGCCTCAAGGGGCGCGGTTGGGCTGGAGGGTGGGGTGCAGGCAGGTGCTGATTGGGGCATGACGACCTCGTTGTTATTGTTGTGCGGCACTGGGTTGATCCTCCCGAGGCCACGTCCTTGTTTCTGTGGTGCAGCCCCGATCAGTGAAGCATGCAGGGAATAAAGTGCAGGCCCCATGCTGTAACGGGACAAGTGCTTTAGTATTTGGGCCAAATCAGCGGTTCATGAGTCCGACCCATGAGTATCCAGACCTACACCCGAGGACCTTCCAGCGCCTTGCTGCTGGTGAGCTTCGGCCGCGAAAAGGGCTTGCCAGTGTCGAGTTTGCTGGCCGGTTCGGGGTTGTCCCTGGAGCAGTTGCAGGACCCCAATAGCCTGTTGACGGCGGCTCAGGAACTGCAACTGGTGAGCAATCTGCTGGGTTTGCTGGGCAATCCCCGGGGCTTGGGTTACGTCGTGGGCGCGCGCTATCACTTCTCCAGCTACGGCCTGTTTGGCTATGGCCTGATCAGCAGTACGACCGCAGCGGATGCCTTGAACCTGGCCTTGCGCTTCTTACCCCTGACTTATGCCTTTGCCACGATCGGCTATCGATTGGAGCAGGAGCTGGGCGTGCTGACGTTTGCTGAGCCTGCGGTGGCGGACCCGGCGGTACGGGAGTTTCTGCTGCAGCGGGACATGGCCGCTGCGGCGGTATTGATGAAGGAGATTGTGGGCCCGGACTTTCGCCTGACGCGGTTTACCCGGTGCAATGGCCGTCCTGTGGCGCGCAGCAAGGGGGAGGTGGAGCAGATCCTCGGCCTGAGTCCCGCCTATCGGGCCGCGCAGCATGGCCTGGCCTTCGACCGGCGCTTCCTGACCCGGGCCTTGCCCCAGGCCAATCCACTGACGGTGTCGATGTGCGAGCAGATGTGTGCACAGTTGCTGGAGCGTCGTGCAGCGCCTCAGGGGGCTACGGCCCTGGTGCGCCAGTATCTTGAGGCCGCCCCCTCCGGCAGGGTACCGGACCTGCCGAGCATGGCGCGGTTGAGTCGGACCAGCGCGCGTACCCTCAAGCGTCGTTTGCGGGAGGAGGGCACGTCGTACCGGCAATTACAGAGCCAGCACCGCAGCGCTCGAGCACTGGAGCTATTGGGCAACCCGGCCTTGAGCCTGACGCAGATCGCCGAGCGGCTGGGCTTCAGCGACCTGTCGAGTTTTTCCCAGAGTTTCAAGCGCTGGTTTGGCGTCGCGCCCAGCGCCTATCGCCAAGGGCCGCCGGGATAAAGGCCCCGGGGTCGGCCGCTGTGGCTATAATCGCTGCTCGTTGTATTTCCGCCATCCATGTCGAGACTGTCATGACTATTTCCCTGTACGCCGCTTCCGTTCCTGTCTTCAAGCAAATGCTCAACGCCTTGAGCGATGTACTGCACAAGGCCGAAGCTCACGCCACGGCGAAGAATATCGAACCCAATGCCCTGCTCCAGGCGCGCCTGTATCCGGACATGTTCCCGCTGGTGCGTCAGGTGCAGATCGCCGTGGACTTCGCCAAGGGCGTATCGGCTCGCCTGGCCGAGGTCGAGTTGCCCAAGTACGACGATACTGAAGTCACCTTCGCCGACCTGCAGGCGCTGATTGCCAAGGTCCTGGCCTTTATCGAAGGCATCCAGCCTTCGCAGATCGATGGCAAGGAAGGCATCGAGATCGTCACCCGTCCGGGCACTCCGAAAGAGAAGCGCTTCAGTGGCCAGTCCTACCTGCTGACCTACGGCCTGCCGCAGTTCTTCTTCCACGTCACCACCACCTACGCGATCCTGCGTCACAACGGTGTGGAAGTGGGCAAGCGCGACTACATGGGCGCGTTCTAAGACGTCCTGCTGAAGAGCGGCACGACCCTTTCAGCGCGCATAAAAAAGCCCGGCCAGGTTGACCCTGGCCGGGCTTTTTAGTGGCCGTGAATCAGGCTGAGGCTTGCGCCTTGTCTTCCTGGGCCATGCACGCGGCGGCGGTGAAGAGCACGTCGGTGGAGGAGTTCAGCGCAGTTTCCGCCGAGTCCTGCAGCACGCCGATGATGAAGCCCACGGCCACCACTTGCATGGCGATTTCGCTGGGGATGCCGAACAGGCTGCAGGCCAGTGGAATCAGCAGCAGCGAGCCACCGGCGACACCGGAAGCGCCGCAAGCGCAGATCGCTGCCACCACACTGAGGAGCACGGCGGTCGGCAGGTCGACGGCGATGCCCAGGGTGTGCACGGCGGCCAGGGTCAGCACGGTGATGGTGATCGCTGCGCCGGCCATGTTGATGGTGGCGCCCAGGGGGATGGACACCGAATAGGTGTCTTCATGCAGGCCCAGGCGCTTGCTCAGCTCCAGGTTGACTGGAATGTTGGCCGCCGAACTGCGGGTGAAGAACGCGGTGATGCCGCTCTCGCGCAGGCAGGTCAGTACCAGCGGGAAGGGGTTGCGGCGGATCTTCCAGAACACGATCAGCGGGTTCATCACCAGGGCCACGAACAGCATGCAGCCGATCAGTACCGCCAGCAGGTGCAGGTAGCCCAGCAGCGCAGCGAAGCCGGAAGTGGCCAGGGTCGAGGCCACCAGGCCGAAAATCCCCAGGGGGGCGAAGCGGATCACTACACGTACGATGACGGTGACCCCGTTGGACAGGTCGTCGAGCACCGTGCGGGTGGTCTGGCCGGCGTGGCGGATGGCCACGCCCATGCCGATGGCCCAGGCCAGGATACCGATGAAGTTGGCGTTCATCAGGGCGCTGACCGGGTTGTCCACCACACTCAGCAGCAGGCTTTGCAGCACTTCGCTGATGCCGCCGGGAGCGGTGATGGCGACGTCCTGGGTCGACAGCACCAGGGCGGAGGGGAACAGGCTGCTGGCGATGACGGCTACCACGGCGGCAGCGAAGGTGCCCAGCAGGTAGAGCACCAGGATCGGCCGGATATGGGTTTCCTGGCCGTGCTTGTGGTTGGCGATTGAGGCCATCACCAGCACGAACACCAGGATCGGCGCCACGGCCTTGAGCGCCGAGACGAAGACCTTGCCGATAAAGGTGGTGGACTTCGCGGCCTCGGGTGCCAGCAGGGTCAGGGCGATACCGGCAATCAGGCCGATAACGATCTGCGTTACCAGGCTCAGGCGTTTGAGGAATTGCAGAAAGGAAGGGGGGGAAGCGCTCATAGCGGTATCTCTGTTTATTTTAATGTGCAGTGCATGCCGGGTGCCCCGGGCCGGAAGTGGCCCGGCTGCAGCGGCACCCATGGCTGCGGTGGTCAATGGCAACCGGCGATCGGGCGACTTAAGTGGCAGTGCGCGATCAGGCCTGTTTTTGGCAGGGGGCGGACTTTATCACAGCAGCCAGTGCTTCCCGCGTCGATGTGACGATCTGCCACTTGGCGCAGCAAGAAAAGCGGCGACGTGGCGGTTGCCCTGACCCGTACTCACTCTGTTAATATTCGTCACCCCCTTTTCCTATCCAGTCAGCGGGCCCTTCGGGCTATCGCTGCTGTCGCCGTTTCTGGAGTTCTTGATGTTGTTGCCCATCCTGCTGTTGTCGGCTGCGGGTTTTACCGTGCTGACCACGGAATTCATCATCGTCGGCCTGTTGCCGTCGATTGCCCGGGACTTGCAGGTCAGCGTGTCCCAGGCCGGCTTGCTGGTGACCCTGTTCGCATTCACGGTCGCCGCTTTCGGGCCCTTCCTGACCGCCTACTTCGCGCGTTTTCCGCGCAAGCAGCTGTTTATCAGCGTGCTGTTGATGTTTGGCCTGGCCAATACCCTGGCGGCGCTCGCACCGAATATCTGGGTGATGTCCCTGGCGCGACTGGTGCCGGCCCTGGGGTTGCCGGTGTTCTGGGCCCTGGCCAGCGAAACGGCCGTGGATATCGTCGGCCCGGACTACGCCGGGCGCGCCATTGCCAAGATCGGCTTCGGCATTGTTTGCGCCACGGTGTTCGGGATTCCCGTGGGCACCCTGATCGCCGATGCCTTTGGCTGGCGCAGCGCCTTTGGCCTGCTCGCTGTGGTGGCCTTCGGCAAGGCCTTGCTGCTGTGGGTCTACCTGCCGACAACCAAGGCGCATAACCAACAGGCGAGCCTGCGTTCGCAGTTTCGCATCCTGCGCAGCCCGCTGATGCAGGGGCATGTGCTGCTGTCGATTCTGGTGTTCAGCGGCATGTTCACTGCCTACACCTACCTGGCGGATATTCTCGAGCGCCTGGCGGGCTTCAACGGCACCGTGGTGGGCTGGTGCCTGATGGGCTTTGGCGCGGTGGGGTTGATCGGAAATTCCCTGGGCGGCCGGGCTGTGGACCGGCATCCGCTGATCGCTTCCATGGTGTTCTGTGGGTTGATGATCGGCGGCATGCTGGCCCTGGTGCCGAGCATTCATTCGACCCTGGGGTTGGCGGCAGCCATGGGTGTCTGGGGCGTGACCCAGGCAGCCCTGTTTCTGGTCAGCCATGTGCGGCTGATCAAGGCGGCGCCGCAAGCGCCGGCGTTCGCTGCGTCGCTGAACATCGCCGGGGCCAACCTGGGGATTGGCCTGGGGGCTATGGTCGGCGGTCGGGTGATCGACACCTTGGGGCTGGGTAGCCTGGGATTTGCAGCGTCCTGCTTCATTGTGCTGTCCATTGCCCTGGCGTTGCTGCTGATGAAGCTCAAGGCGCCGCACGCCTGTCCTTCCTGATCAGTGGTTGATGGGGGTGAACAGTTCCCGTCGGGCCCCTTCGGTAATGGCGACAATGCCGGGGTGCTTGACCTTGCGCTCCACGGAAATGGCGTAGAACGATTCAGTCACGGCATCGGTCTGGCCAATCAGATGCACGCCGTACTGTTGCCGGACCTCATCGGCAATCACGCTGGGGGCGATAAAGATCCCACTGCCGGACTGGCCGAAGGCCTGCATCAGAGCGCTGTCATCGAATTCGCCGATGATGCGCGGTTGCAATTGCTGTTCGGCGAACCAGCGCAGTAGGCGGCTGCGGACCACGGTTTCCTGGCCCGGGATCAGCAGCGGGGCGCCGTGCAGGCCCCGGGGAAAGTCCGCGCCGTGCAATCGCGCCAGTTCCTCGGTGGCGAAGAAACTGACGCCGCATTCTCCGAGTTTCTGGCTGTAGCCCTTGATGTCCAGATGCGAGGGCATGGGGCTGTCGGAGATCACCAGGTCCAGGCGTTGGATGGCCAGGTCTGCCAGCAGGCGCTCTAGTTTGTCTTCGCGACAGGTCAGGCGAATCGGGTCGCTGAGTTCCATGGTGGGCGCGATCAGGCGATAGACGATGGACTTGGGCACCACGTCTGCCACGCCGACGCGGAATTGGATCTGTTGCTCGTCGGGTCTGGCCCGAAGCATGGCTTCGAGTTCACCACCGAGCTGGAACATCTGTTCGGCGTAGGGCAGGGCCTGGCGCCCGGCTTCGCTCAGTTCCAGTTGGCGTCCGACCCGGTGAAACAGTTCGATGCCATAGGTCTGCTCCAGCAGGCTGATCTGGCCGCTGATGGTTTGTGGGGTCAGGTTGAGCTGCTCGCAGGCGCGGACGATGCTGCCGGTCTTGGCTACAACCCAGAAATAATGCAGTTGGCGGTAGTTGAGCATGGTGACTATCAGTTCGTGAAAAGCGAAGTATAACTGCTAAAAATACGAATTTTCCTGAAGTATTACTCTCCTTAGAATGCCCCGCTATCGACGGGGCCCCACTTGGCCACGCCCGTTCTATCGAGGAATACGGTATGTCATTCAAAAAACTGGGTGCAGCGTCGCTGCTGGCACTGTCTATGCTGACCCTGGCGGCTTGCGATCAGGCGGAAAAAAGCGCGCAACAGGTGCTGGACAAGGCGGCCGAGACTGCCAAGCAAGCCATCGACGATACTCACAAGGCTGCAGAGCAAGCGTTGAGTGACGCCACGCAAAGTGTGACCGGCAAGGAAAAACCACAGGAAGACGCGGCGAAGAAGCCGGAGTCGTCTCAGGAAATCTGATCTTTCATACAACCGATTCAGGATTGACCCATGGATTACCTCTTACAACTCGCTGCTAGCCCCACTGCTTGGGTCGCCCTGGCCACCCTGGTGGTGATGGAAATCGTGCTCGGCATCGATAACCTGATCTTTATTTCCATCCTCACCAACAAGTTGCCGGAAAAGCATCGGGCCAAGGCGCGGCGCATTGGTATTGGCATGGCGTTGTTCCTGCGTCTGGCGCTGCTCAGCACCATCGCCTTCATCGTCCAGCTCACCGAGCCGGTGATCGACGTCATGGGGCAGAGCTTCTCCTGGAAGGACATGATCCTGATTGCCGGTGGCCTGTTCCTGGTGTGGAAAGCCACCACGGAGATTCACCACAGCATGACTCCGGAGCCTGAGGCGGACAAAACCCAGGCATCGGGCGTGGCGATCGGCTTTGCTGCTGCGATTGGCCAGATCCTGTTGCTGGACATGGTGTTTTCCATCGACAGCATCATTACTGCCGTGGGCATGACCGAGCACTTGCCGATCATGATCATTGCGGTGGTGGCGTCGGTACTGGTGATGCTGCTGGCTGCCGAGCCGTTGGCCAAGTTCATCAATGACAACCCGACCGTGGTGATGCTGGCCCTGGGCTTCCTGATCATGATCGGCATGACCCTGATCGCCGAAGGTTTCGGCGCCCATGTACCCAAAGGGTATGTGTATGCGGCGATGGCGTTCTCGGCAGCCATTGAAAGCCTGAACATACTGGCTCGTCGGGTCCGTCAGAAGCGTCAGGCGGCGCAAGCCGAGGGCTGATTCGCAACCATGACAAACGGCCGTCTGCACTCCATGGAGTCAGGCGGCCGTGTTGTTTTCGGCAGGGCGGGAATGTTGATCAGTGGGCAGTGGCTGGGCGCCGGGCGGCTTTTCCAGTCTTGATGTCAGGGGTGGACTGCTGGGGCCGATGATGGTGACGGCGGGTGATGCGTAGCACGCCCCAGAGCATTGCGGCGGCTACGGCCAGCCAGCTCAGGATCAGCATCACTATCGTCGTTGTCAGGCTCATAAGTGCCTCCTTGATGCCCTGTCCAGGGCACACACTCTTACCAATGGTTAGTCTAGTAGTCTCTGTGTTTCAGGCTATTGACCAATAGTCGAGAGTCTTCGAACACTTCGCTCTATGGTTTTCAATTAACTGCCGCCTAACGCTATACCCTCGCCCGTGAGGGCCCTATGATCAAGGCCCCAGCCGGGACCGGGTCGTCCGGCGTTTGAATATAGAGAGCGATGATGGTGCGGGTATTTCCTCGATTTCGAGCGGCGTTGCTGGTCAGCGCCTGTGTCTTGAGCCTGGTCGGTTGTGCCGGCAGCGTGCAACCCGAGATCCAGCGCTTGCCGGAGCGGGTAGAGCTCAACAGCGTGCCGTTTTTCCGTGGAGAGATGTACCAAAGTGGCCCCGGAGCCTTGGCTGGCATGCTGTCGCAACAGGGCATCGTGATTACTCCGGGGTTGTTGGACAAACCCTTGCACCTGCCTGGCGCCGAGGCGCAATTGCAGCAGAACATGCTAAGCCTGGCGCGTGAGTACGGGATGGTGGTCTATCCCCTGGACGATCATCTAGCGTCCCTGCTGACCCAGGTGGCGGCAGGTTATCCGGTACTGGTGCGCTTTACCGAAGGTTCGACGTTCTGGGCTGAGCCGCGTTATGCGGTGTTGGCTGGCTACAACCGGGACAAGCAAACCGTGTTGCTGCGTGGAGCGAAAAGCCGTCGGCAACTGATGAGCTTTCGTGAGTTCGAGTCGTCCTGGAAGAGCGCCGGGAGCTTTGCGGTATTGATTCAGGCGCCCAACCAGTTGCCAGCCAAGGTCGATCGCCAGCGCTGGTTGAAAGCCGCCGATGAACTGGGGCAGGCCGGTCAGGAGCAAGCAGCAGCCAGGGCCAGCAAAGCGCTCGATAGCCACTGAAGCCTGCAGACAACAACGGCGCCATTGGGCGCCGTTGTTGTGCTTGAGTATCAGTGCGAGGCCTGAGGTGCTGCAGTCTGGCGGTTCTTGAGGTTCTTATCGGCCTTGTAGCGCAAGGCAACGTCCGGTACCGAGCCGCTCTTGCCGGTTTCTACCCAGTTGCGGATGCGGCTGGCGTCAGCGAAGTGGGTGTATTTGCCGAAGGCATCGAGAATCACCAGGGCTACCGGGCGATTGCCCATGCTGGTGACCAGCACCAGGCAGTGGCCGGCCTGATTGGTGAAGCCGGTCTTGGTGATCTTGATGTCCCATTTCTCCTTGTTGACCAGGTGGTTGGTGTTGCGAAAGCCCAGGGTGTAGTTGGGCTTGCGGAATGCCACGGTCTTTTCCTTGGTGGTACTCAGCTCGCTCAGTAGAGGGTACTTGCGGGCAGCCACCAGCAATTTGCTCAGGTCGCGAGCCGTGGAAACGTTATGGATCGACAGGCCGGTGGGTTCCACATAGCGGGTGTAGGTCATTCCCAGTGACTTGGCCTTGGCGTTCATCGCGGCGATGAAGGCCGGATAGCCTCCCGGGTAATGATGGGCCAGGCTGGCCGCGGCGCGGTTTTCCGAGGACATCAGGGCAATCAGTAGGGTGTCTCGACGGCTTAGTTCGCTTTTGAGCTTGACCCGGGAGAACACGCCCTTCATTTCTGGGGTGTCGCTGATGTTCATGGAGATGTGTTCGTCCAGCGGCAGCTTGGCGTCCAGAACCACCATGGCGGTCATCAGTTTGGTCACCGAAGCGATGGGCACCACGACGTCCGGATTGCTGGAATAGATGACTTTGTTGGTTTGCAGGTCCAGCAGCAGCGCGCTGCCGGATGCAATATGCAATTGTGAAGTGTCTCTTGGCGCCGCGGTGGTTTCGCTGGCGTCGACGCTGTGCGCGATCAAGGTGCCGGACACAGCAAACAATAAGCTGAGGATGGAGAGACGAATTTTCACGCGGGCGGACTCGATAATAATGGATATGCCGTTTGGCAACGGGCTTTTTCGGAAAAGCGTTACATTTTATGAGTATGGCTGAAGAACTGTCGATTGTTCTTCAGTGGTCAGTCGAAAACCCTTAAAAACCAAGAAAAAACACCGTTTTTTCCTGAGCGCTACTGCGGTTTCAGAATAGGCTGAGTGCGATCCTGAACGCTAAGATTCAGGGGCGATAAAGAGCGCTGTGGTGTTGTAACGTTGGCGCATAAAAAAACCCGCCATTGGCGGGTTTTTGTGCGCTGTCGAAAACTCAGCTGTGCAGCGATTCTGCGGCGTACAGGGTGTTTTCCAGCAGGCAGGCGCGGGTCATGGGGCCTACGCCACCAGGCACTGGAGTGATCCAGCCCGCGCGGGGCAGGGCGGTTTCATAAACCACGTCGCCCACCAGCTTGCCGTCTTCCTGGCGATTGATGCCGACGTCGATGACGATAGCGCCTTCCTTGATCCACTCGCCCTTGACCAGGCCTGGCTTGCCAGCAGCAACGACAACCAGGTCGGCACGGCCGACATGGCCAGCCAGATCCTTGGTGAAGCGGTGAGTGACGGTCACGGTGCAGCCAGCCAGCAGCAACTCCATGGCCATCGGGCGCCCAACGATGTTGGATGCGCCGACCACTACTGCATCCATGCCATACAGGTCGGCACCGGTGCTTTCCAGCAGGGTCATGATGCCTTTGGGAGTGCAGGGGCGTAGCAGGGGAATGCGTTGGGCCAAACGACCGACGTTGTAAGGATGGAAGCCATCCACGTCTTTGTCCGGACGAATGCGTTCTAGTAGTAGAGAGGCATCCAGGTGCTCAGGAAGTGGCAGCTGTAGCAGGACACCGTCGATGTTCGGGTCATCATTGAGGCGATCAATCAAGCCCGCCAGTGCTTCTTGAGTGGTGTCGGCGGGCAAGTCATAGGCTTGTGAAAGGAAGCCGACCTCTTCGCAGTCTTTACGCTTGTGCGAGACATAAACCTGAGAGGCCGGGTCGCTGCCGACCAGAATCACCGCGAGGCCCGGAGTACGCAGGCCTTGCTGGCGACGCTCGGCGACACGTTTGGCGATCTGCTGGCGCAGGCTAGCGGCGATCGCTTTGCCGTCGATTAGTTGTGCAGTCATGACGCGTGATTAACCATCGAGAGGGAGAGAAAAAGAGAACGTATTCTCGCATGTCGGAACGTGAGGGCAAAGGCGCTTGGTCTGCAAATTCCCCTAACTCCTTTAATTAAATGAATTTTTTTCAAAAAAGAGTTGACGACCTAAAGGCTCGCCTATAACATTCGTCGCACTTGTCGGGCACAGCCTAGCACTGGTTAAGAAAGTCGGGCAGAGTTGATGTTTGGCTCATAACGACTGAAAGCAATTAGTTTGTAATCGTTAAAGAATACAGATTAATAAGGCGCCCGTAGCTCAGCTGGATAGAGCATCCGCCTTCTAAGCGGATGGTCGCAGGTTCGAGTCCTGCCGGGTGCGCCATTAGGCAGCTTTGGCACAAGTAACGCAATATGGTGGGCGTAGCTCAGTTGGTAGAGCACAGGATTGTGACTCCTGTTGTCGTGGGTTCGATCCCCATCGTCCACCCCATATTCGAAGAAGGCGCCAGATTAATAGTCTGGCGCCTTTGCTTTAAAAGATTGTTAAGCGGACGTGGTGGAATTGGTAGACACACTGGATTTAGGTTCCAGCGCCGCAAGGTGTAAGAGTTCGAGTCTCTTCGTCCGCACCAATAAAGTAGCTAGTTAATAGCAGATTACGGCGCAGCACCTGAAAAGGGCTGCGCCGTTTTCGTTTTTGGGTCCGATATGTCTGGTGTTTCCACGCACAGTGGGGCGGCTGGGTTGGGCAATGGTTGGCCTTTGGTCGCTGGATGCTGGGATCTTGGCTATTGGTTGGTGTTTGTCAGGGAAGCTCTGGCCGGCTCCTTCTATATATAGAAGGGTTGGTGTAGAGGCTCTGGTTGGATTCGTAGTATTTGCTCTCATGGCGAGGCTCAATCCTTTGTCCTCGCCTTCACATTGTCGGCCGTTTTTTACCCGTTTTCAGTAGGGTGACTTCTTGAGTTTGACCCACTAGAATGCATGCCCTTGATTCTGGGGTCGGAAAACGGCCGGCTAACGTCTGTGCAACGAGGAATATCCATGCAAGTTTCTGTTGAAAATACTTCTGCTCTTGAGCGCCGCATGAGCATCACCGTGCCGGCTGAGCGCATCGAGAGCCAGGTCAACAAGCGTCTGCAGCAGACTGCCCAAAAGGCCAAAATTGCGGGCTTCCGTCCTGGCAAGGTTCCAATGAGCGTGATTCGTCAGCGTTATGAGGCTGATGCGCGTCAAGAAGCAGTGGGTGATGTGATCCAGGCTTCCTTCTATGAGGCCGTTGTTGAGCAGAAGCTGAACCCAGCTGGCGCTCCTTCGGTCGAGCCTAAGGTGTTGGAGAAGGGCAAGGATCTGGAATATGTTGCCACTTTCGAAGTCTTCCCAGAGTTCACGGTTGCCGGTTTCGAAAACATCGCCGTTGAGCGTCTGAGCGCTGACGTAGCTGATGCTGATCTGGACAACATGCTGGAGATCCTGCGTAAGCAGAATGTTCGCTTTGAAGTTGTTGATCGCGCTGCGCAGAACGATGATCAACTGAACATCGACTTCGTGGGTAAGGTTGACGGTGAAGCTTTTGCAGGCGGTTCGGCTAAAGGCACTCAGTTGGTACTGGGCTCTGGCCGCATGATCCCTGGCTTCGAAGACGGTCTGGTTGGCGCCAAGGCTGGTGAAGAGCGTGTCCTGAACCTGACCTTCCCTGAGAACTATCAGAACCTGGATCTGGCCAACAAGGCTGCCGAGTTCACCGTGACTGTTAACAGCGTTTCCGAGCCTAAGCTGCCTGAGCTGACTGAAGAGTTCTTTGCTCAATTCGGTATCAAGGAAGCCGGCCTGGAAGGTTTCCGTGCCGAAGTTCGCAAGAACATGGAGCGTGAGCTGCGTCAGGCCATCAAGTCCAAGGTGAAGAATCAGGTAATGGACGGTCTGCTGGCCTCCAACCCGATCGAAGTGCCAAAGGCGCTGCTGGACAACGAAGTTAATCGTCTGCGCGTTCAGGCTGTCCAGCAATTCGGTGGCAACATCAAGCCGGATCAGCTGCCTGCCGAGCTGTTCGAAGAGCAAGCCAAGCGCCGCGTAGTGCTGGGCCTGATCGTTGCTGAAGTTGTTAAGCAATTCGATCTGAAGCCTGATGAAGACCGCGTTCGCGAGCTGATCCAGGAAATGGCTTCGGCTTACCAGGAGCCTGAGCAGGTCGTGTCCTGGTACTACAAGAACGAGCAGCAATTGAACGAAGTCCGTTCGGTTGTGCTGGAAGAACAAGTTGTGGATACTGTTCTGCAGAAAGCTAGCGTGACCGACAAATCGGTCTCTTACGAAGAAGCGGTCAAGCCGGTAGAAGCACCTCAAGCCGACTGATTTTCTTCTCGTTCGAAGCACACACCATAAGCCAGCCTTCGCGCTGGCTTATGCGTATTCAAGACGTGACTATTTGGGAGTGACTGCAGAGCATGTTCCGTAATTCTTATATTCAGCAGAACTCTGATATCCAGGCCGCAGGCGGCCTGGTCCCGATGGTTGTCGAGCAGTCCGCTCGTGGCGAGCGCGCCTACGACATCTACTCGCGCCTCCTCAAGGAGCGAGTGATCTTTCTGGTAGGTCCTGTAGAAGACTACATGGCCAACCTGATTTGTGCGCAACTGCTATTCCTTGAAGCGGAAAACCCGGACAAGGACATCCATCTCTATATCAACTCCCCGGGCGGCTCGGTAACGGCTGGCATGTCGATCTACGACACCATGCAGTTCATCAAGCCTAACGTTTCAACCACCTGTATTGGTCAGGCATGCAGCATGGGTGCCTTCTTGCTGACGGCCGGTTCCCCTGGCAAACGTTTCTGCCTGCCAAACTCCCGAGTGATGATTCACCAGCCCCTGGGCGGTTTCCAAGGCCAAGCGTCGGATATAGAAATCCATGCCAAGGAAATCCTCTTCATCCGTGAGCGTCTCAACACGCTGATGGCCAAGCATAGCGGGCGCACTCTGGAAGAAATCGAGCGCGATACCAATCGTGATAACTTCATGAGCGCCGAAGCAGCGCGTGAGTACGGGTTGATCGATGAAGTAATCAACCAACGCCCCGCTTAAAATAAGCAGCTCAAAATAGGCTTGGTCAGTTGTTCTGATCAGTGGCGGGCTTGAAAAAGCCCGCAATAGCCTTCATCTTGTGTTGCAAGCCTATCGGATTTGGATCGAACGAATGACTGACACCCGCAACGGCGAGGACAACGGCAAACTGCTTTATTGCTCCTTCTGTGGCAAAAGCCAGCATGAAGTACGCAAATTGATTGCCGGCCCCTCGGTCTTTATCTGCGACGAGTGCGTCGACTTGTGCAATGACATCATCCGTGAGGAGGTGCAGGAAGCACAGGCCGAGAGCAGCGCGCATAAATTGCCTTCGCCTAAAGAAATCAGCGGCATCCTTGATCAATACGTGATTGGTCAGGAGCGTGCAAAAAAGGTTCTAGCTGTAGCGGTGTACAACCACTACAAGCGCCTGAATCAGCGTGACAAGAAAAGTGACGACGTCGAGCTTGGTAAGAGCAACATCTTGCTGATCGGCCCTACAGGTTCGGGTAAGACGCTGCTGGCGGAAACCCTGGCCCGTCTGTTGAATGTACCGTTCACGATCGCCGACGCAACCACCCTGACCGAAGCTGGTTATGTGGGTGAGGATGTCGAGAACATCATTCAGAAGTTGCTGCAGAAGTGCGATTACGACGTAGAAAAAGCTCAAATGGGCATCGTCTACATCGATGAAATCGATAAGATTTCCCGCAAGTCTGACAACCCTTCGATTACTCGGGATGTTTCCGGTGAAGGCGTTCAGCAAGCCCTGTTGAAGTTGATTGAAGGTACGGTTGCTTCCGTTCCGCCACAAGGTGGTCGCAAGCACCCGCAGCAGGAATTCCTGCAAGTCGATACTCGTAACATCCTGTTCATCTGTGGTGGCGCGTTCTCCGGGCTGGAAAAGGTTATTCAAAACCGCTCTACCCGTGGCGGCATTGGTTTCAATGCTGAAGTGCGTAGCAAGGAAGAGGGCAAGAAGGTTGGTGAGTCCCTGCGTGAAGTCGAGCCTGACGATTTGGTCAAGTTCGGTCTGATCCCGGAGTTCGTTGGCCGTCTGCCAGTCCTGGCGACCCTGGATGAGTTGGATGAAGCTGCATTGATTCAGATCCTCACTGAACCGAAGAATGCCTTGACCAAGCAGTACGCCAAGTTGTTCGAGATGGAAGGTGTTGATCTGGAGTTCCGCACTGACGCCTTGAAGTCAGTCGCCAAGCGGGCACTTGAGCGCAAGACAGGTGCTCGTGGCCTGCGTTCGATTCTCGAAGGTGTTCTGCTCGACACTATGTACGAGATCCCCTCGCAATCCGAGGTGAGTAAAGTAGTGATCGATGAAAGCGTCATTGAAGGCAAGTCCCAGCCACTGTACATCTATGAAAACAGTGAGCCGACGGCCAAGGCGGCGCCAGACGCGTAAGCGTCGCGCTGTTGGATTGAAAGAAGGGGCCTTCGGGCCCCTTTGCTTTTAGCGTCTTAAAGTGCTGTCTTTAAGCTTGTTTTTTTTACAGGCAGCCCCCATCTTGGTTTCAAGCTTACTTCCATCTGTTTACGGCCGTACGGCCGCCGTAGAGGCGAAATCATGAAGACAACCATCGAATTGCCTCTCCTGCCATTGCGTGATGTTGTGGTCTATCCGCACATGGTTATCCCGCTGTTCGTGGGGCGCGAGAAGTCGATCGAAGCCCTCGAGGCAGCGATGACGGGCGACAAGCAGATTCTCTTGCTGGCACAGAGAAACCCTGCTGATGACGATCCCGGTGAAGATGCACTCTATCGCGTAGGTACCATTGCAACTGTCTTGCAGTTGCTCAAGTTGCCTGATGGCACCGTCAAGGTGTTGGTTGAAGGCGAGCAACGCGGCGCTGTCGAACGCTTCAGTGAAGTTGATGGTCATTGCCGTGCCGAAGTCTCCCTGATTGACGAAGTAGATGCTCCTGATCGTGAGTCAGAGGTGTTTGTTCGCAGTCTGCTGTCCCAGTTTGAGCAATATGTGCAACTGGGTAAGAAAGTTCCTGCCGAGGTGTTGTCCTCCCTCAACAGTATCGACGAGCCAAGCCGCCTGGTGGATACCATGGCCGCGCATATGGCGTTGAAGATCGAGCAGAAACAGGAAATCCTCGAGATCATTGATCTGTCTGCTCGGGTCGAGCACGTCCTGGCATTGCTGGACGCCGAGATCGACCTGCTGCAAGTTGAAAAGCGCATTCGTGGCCGCGTCAAAAAGCAAATGGAACGCAGCCAGCGCGAGTACTACCTGAATGAGCAGATGAAGGCCATTCAAAAGGAGCTGGGCGATGGTGACGAGGGTCACAATGAAATCGAAGAGCTGAAAAAGCGCATCGATGCCGCCGGCCTGCCAAAAGATGCGATGACCAAAGCTCAGGCCGAGCTCAACAAGCTCAAGCAGATGTCGCCGATGTCTGCCGAGGCTACGGTGGTTCGCTCCTATATTGATTGGCTGGTTCAAGTGCCTTGGAAGGCCCAGAGCAAGGTGCGTCTCGACCTGGCGCGTGCCGAGGATATTCTCGACGCCGATCACTATGGTTTGGAGGAGGTCAAAGAGCGGATTCTCGAATATCTCGCCGTACAAAAGCGCGTGAAGAAGATTCGTGGTCCGGTGCTGTGCCTCGTCGGTCCTCCTGGGGTAGGTAAGACCTCTCTTGCGGAGTCGATCGCCAATGCGACCAACCGTAAGTTTGTGCGTATGGCGCTGGGTGGCGTACGTGATGAAGCGGAAATCCGTGGGCATCGTCGAACTTACATCGGTTCGATGCCAGGAAGATTGATTCAAAAGATGACAAAGGTTGGGGTTCGCAACCCGCTGTTCCTGCTCGACGAAATCGACAAGATGGGCAGTGATATGCGTGGTGATCCGGCGTCGGCGTTGCTGGAGGTTCTGGACCCTGAGCAGAACCACAACTTCAACGATCATTATCTGGAAGTTGATTACGACTTGTCCGATGTGATGTTCCTTTGCACCTCCAACTCGATGAATATTCCTCCAGCATTGCTGGACCGGATGGAGGTGATTCGTCTGCCTGGCTACACCGAGGACGAGAAGATCAACATCGCGGTCAAGTACCTGTCGCCCAAGCAGATTCAGGCCAATGGACTGAAGAAAGGCGAGCTGGAATTCGACCCCGATGCGATTCGCGACATCATCCGCTACTACACCCGCGAAGCCGGTGTGCGGGGCCTGGAGCGTCAGATCGCCAAGGTCTGCCGCAAGGCGGTGAAAGAGCATGCGATGGAAAAACGCTTCTCTGTTAAGGTCACTTCCGATCTGCTGGAACACTTTCTGGGCGTGCGTAAATTCCGCTACGGCCTGGCGGAGCAGCAGGATCAGATCGGCCAAGTGACCGGCCTGGCCTGGACTCAGGTAGGCGGTGAGTTGCTGACGATCGAAGCCGCTGTGGTTCCAGGCAAGGGTCAGTTGATCAAGACCGGCTCCCTGGGCGATGTCATGGTCGAGTCGATCACTGCCGCGCTGACCGTGGTACGCAGTCGTGCCAAGAGCCTGGGTATTCCCTTGGACTTCCACGAGAAGCGCGACACCCACATCCACATGCCGGAAGGGGCTACCCCTAAAGACGGCCCTAGCGCGGGCATAGGCATGTGCACGGCGTTGGTTTCGGCGCTGACCGGCATTCCTGTGCGGGCTGATGTAGCGATGACAGGGGAGATCACCCTACGCGGTCAGGTATTGGCCATCGGCGGGCTGAAAGAGAAATTACTTGCAGCTCATCGGGGTGGAATCAAGACGGTGATCATTCCTGAAGAGAATGTTCGCGATTTGAAAGAAATTCCTGACAATATCAAGCAGGATCTGCAGATTAAACCAGTTAAATGGATTGACGAAGTCCTGCAAATTGCGCTGCAATACGCGCCGGAGCCCTTGCCGGATGTGGCTCCCGAGATAGTTGCAAAGGACGAAAAACGCGAGTCTGACTCTAAGGAAAGAATTAGCACGCATTAGTACGCATTAGCCTGGGGGGCTTCCTTGACAGCTTTTTAGAGCCCTTGTTATAAAGCGGCTCTTAAGTGTCTGTAGGCCATTCAGCACTCGTTTTTGCTTTCACCAAAAAACTTAGAATCATACTCATAGATATGTAAGGGGACTTAGAGTGAACAAGTCGGAACTGATTGATGCTATCGCTGCATCTGCTGATCTCCCGAAAGCTGCTGCTGGCCGTGCGCTGGACGCAGTAATCGAATCCGTTACTGGCGCTCTGAAGGCCGGTGACTCTGTTGTTCTGGTTGGTTTCGGTACTTTCTCCGTAACGGATCGTCCAGCTCGTATCGGTCGCAACCCACAGACCGGTAAGACTCTGGAAATCGCTGCTGCTAAAAAGCCAGGTTTCAAAGCCGGTAAAGCACTGAAAGAAGCCGTAAACTAAGTTTCTTCAGGGTCTTTGCCCATCCGGGTCGGGGTCATGCCTGATCTGGCAGCGGGGCGCCAGTAGGCCGGTGCATCACCGGCCAATGCCGAGGGTCGCAGGTTCAGCTCTCGTCCGCTCCGCCAGTTACGAGAAGGCGCATCCTCGGATGCGCCTTTCTTCTATCCGGACTCTACCCACACTCCACGGTTGCTTAAATTGAAGTACAGCCGTTTCTGGGGGACGCATGCTGCAGAATATCAGGGACAACTCACAAGGCTGGATTGCCAAAACCATCATCGGGGTCATCGTCGCATTGCTGGCGTTGACCGGTTTCGATGCCATTTTCCAGGCCACTACCCATAACCAGGACGCGGCCAAGGTCAACGGCGAGGAAATCACTCAGAACGAGTTGAGCCAGGCCGTCGACATGCAACGTCGTCAACTGATGCAACAGTTGGGCAAAGATTTCGATGCCTCCCTGCTGGATGAGAAGATGCTGCGCGAAGCCGCGTTGAAAGGGCTGATCGACCGCAAACTGTTGCTGCAAGGTGCACAGGATTCCAAGTTTGCCTTCTCCGAGGGCGCGCTGGATCAGGTGATCCTGCAAACGCCGGAATTCCAGGTTGAAGGCAAATTCAGCCCTGAGCGTTTCGATCAGGTGATTCGTCAGTTGGGCTACACCCGTCTGCAATTCCGCCAGATGCTGGCTCAGGAAATGCTGATCGGTCAGGTGCGTGCCGGTCTGGCGGGCAGTGGTTTCGTGACCGATGCTCAGGTACTGGCGTTCGCTCGTCTGGAAAAACAGACTCGAGATTTCGCTTCACTGAGCATCAAGGCTGATCCGGCAGCGATCAAGCTGACCGATGACGAGGTCAAGGCCTATTACGATCAGCACGCCAAGGAGTTCATGACTCCCGACCAAGTGGTGATTGATTACATCGAGCTGAAGAAGGCTGCCTTCTTTGACCAGGTCAGTGTCAAGGACGAGGACCTGCAGGCGCTGTATCAGAAGGAAATCGCCAACCTGTCCGAGCAACGTCGTGCCGCGCACATCCTGATCGAAGTCAACGATAAGGTGAACGAGGCTCAGGCCAAGGCCAAGGTCGAAGAGATCCAGGCGCGTCTGGCCAAAGGCGAAAGCTTCGAGGCACTGGCCAAGGAATTCTCCCAGGATCCAGGCTCGGCTAATAACGGTGGCGACTTGGGCTATGCCGGTCCAGGTGTTTATGACCCAACCTTCGAGAAGGCGCTGTATGCGCTGAATAAGGATCAGGTCTCGGCCCCGGTGCGTACGGACTTCGGTTTCCACCTGATCAAGCTGTTGGGCATCGAAGCACCGGAAGTGCCGAGCTTCGCCAGTCTCAAGGACAAGCTGACCCGCGACTTGAAAACTCAGCAGGTCGAGCAGCGTTTCGTCGAGGCGACCAAGCAGCTGGAGGACTCTTCGTTCGAGGCCTCCGATCTGGCACAACCGGCTCAGGAACTGAAGCTGACTGTTCACACCTCCGCGCCATTCGGCCGTGACGGTGGCGACGGTATCGCTGCCAACCGTGCAGTGGTGCAAGCAGCGTTCAGCACCGAAGTCCTCGATGAGGGTTCCAACAGCACCGCCATCGAACTGGACCCGGAAACTGTCGTGGTGCTGCGAGCCAAAGAGCATCGCAAACCTGAGCAACTGCCTCTGGAAAGCGTCGCCAGTGCCATTCGCACGCAATTGGCCAAGGAGCACGCCAGTGCTGCGGCCAAGACCAAGGCTGAAGAGCTGATTGCCAGCTTGCGTGATGGCAAGACCGCGCTGAACAAGCCGGTTGATGGCCAGAACTGGAAAGTCGCACAAGCGGTGACCCGTGGTCAGGATGGTATCGATCCAACTGTTCTGCAGGCGTTGTTCCGCATGAGCAAGCCTGAGTCCAAGGACAAACCGACCTTCACTAGCGTGACCCTGCCTAACGGCAATCTGCTGGTGCTGCAGCTCAATGCCGTCAATGAAGCCGCTGCGCCGACCGAGGAAGAGAAGGCTCAATACCGTCGCTTCCTGGCCTCGCGGGTAGGGCAGCAAGATTTTGCTGCCTACCGCAAGCAGCTGGAAAACCAGGCGGACATCAAGCGTTACTAATGCCTGAACCGCAGTGTTGAAAAGACCCCGGCCGCAATGCCGGGGTCTTTTTTTGAGCTCGGATAAACCTCAGGTGCCGGTGGTGTGCCAGCGCTTGCGCGCATGCAGATAGGCCGCCTGATCGTTGTAACCCAGCTGTAGCGCAATCTGCGTCCGGGATTCGCCTTGCAATTCCAGATGCATTTCCAGCTCGGCGCGGGTCTGGTCCAGCAACTGGCGAAAACTCAGCCCCTGTTCCGCGAGACGTCGCCGCAGCGTGCGTGGGGTTTGATGCAGATGGGCACAAAGGCTTTCCAGGGTTACTGGATGGCCAGCCGCCAGGGCCTGACGACAGGCCCTGGCCACCTTGGCTGGCCAACCGCTCAGCCGTTGGTGCAGGGCCACCCGCCGATCCAGCTCTTCGCTCAACAGGTCGAGCATGCCGGCGTGGCGGGTCTGCAGTGGCAGTTGCAGGCTTTGCGGGTCGAAGTAGAAACGGTTGGCCCGGCAATCAAATTCGATACGGTCGCCAAACCAATGCTGGTATTGCGCGTGATAGTCGGGACGCGAATGGCTGAAGCAGGCCAGCACGGGCCGAACCGCAAGACCAGTACCACGCCGCAGTTGAGTGATGGACATGACTCCATAGTGTTCGATCAGGTAGCGGCTCAACTCCGCCGAGGTGTCGATATGGATTTCAACACCAGAACCTCGGGCATCGGTCACCCGTTGCACGCGATCGGTGTCCGAGCCTAACGGCGCATAGCGAACCCAGAATGCCATGGACGCGGCAACATCCGGGCAGTAGAGGCTGGCGTGGGCAATAACGTGCCAGTCCTGGGGTGTGAAGCGTTCGAACAGTTTGAGGCCTATGGCCGGCTCCAACGCTGCCGCGGCGCGCCATAGCTGTTCCAGGTGCAGCAGGTTGTAGTCCTGGTGCGAGGCGGTGCTCTGGTCATTGAGGAAGCGTTGCAAGACTTCGCCGAGGCGTCCTCGATGAAAGCGCGGGGCCGCTCGGTTGGCCGGATCTCGCTGGATTCTGTCCATTTCGCGCATAGAGAGGGCTGCCTTGCTGATCTCTAATGGTCGGGCGTTGCCCATAAGGATAAGAGCGAGAATGCCATGAACCACGATCTGATGACCAACAACCCCCTGTTGATCGTTTCGGCGATCTTTGTGTTTTTCATCCTCCTGGAAATAGCTTGTTCAGCCTTTCGCCAACCCCGTGGCCAGCGCCGCGACGTGCTGATCGAGGCGGTGGGCTCAAGCCTGTTGCTTGGCGTGACCTTTCCCCTGGTGATGTGGGCCAGCGGTGCGCTCATGGGCCTGGCACTGCCACAAGCCAAGGGCATGCTGGCGGATACGCCCTGGGTGCTTGGTCTGCTGTTGTTCCTGATCTTCGATGACATGACCCAATACTGGTGGCACCGCCTGACCCATCGTCTCCCCGCGCTGTATGCCCTGCACCGGGCTCACCATTCAGCGCCCTACATGAGCATTCGCATCGTTTATCGCAACAACAGCTTCTATTACCTGCTGATGCCAGGAATCTGGTTCTCCGGGGTGCTGATCTACTTGGGGCTGGCGCCGGTCTATTACGGTTACCTGATTCTCAAGATGACGGTGATCTTCGCCGCACACAGCAGCGTGGCCTGGGACGACAAGCTGTACCGCATCGGTTTTCTCCGGCCACTGATGTGGCTGGTGGAGCGAGTCTTTTCAACGCCTTCGACCCATTCGGCTCACCATGGCCTGAGCGCCGAGGATGGCGTGACCCACTACAAGGGCAACTTCGGTAACTTGCTGTTCCTCTGGGATGTGCTGTTTGGCACCGCGAAGATCACCCGCCGCCGGCCCGTTACCTTCGGTATCGAGCACTTGGCGCCGGTGAGCTGGAAGGAGGAGCTGTTCTGGCCGTTGGTACGCAGTCGCAAAGCCCGATCCGCTGCGCACGCAAAAGTGGATACTGCTTTGCAGACTGGCGCTTCGGCTGAAGGCTAGCGACCTGGCAGGCTCCGTTGCCGCGAGAACGCCCGATTGCCAAGGCTTGGGTCGAGGATCAGCGTCTGACTGGAAAGCCCTGGTGCCGGGCGTTCACCGCCACCACCAGGCTGATCAGCAACAGCGCGGCAATCACCCAGGGGAAGATCGCCACTCCCGGCCCTTGCAGCAGCAAGGCGCCACCCAGGCCGCCACCGGCGATCGCCAGGTTCCATAGGGTGACCAGCATCGACTGCGCAGTGTCAGCGTGCTCGCCTGCGGCCTTGGCCAGTGCGGTTTGCAGCAGGGTGGCCATACCGCCGAAGGACAGCCCCCAGATAGCGGTCGCCCCATAGATCGCCACTGGCCAGTCACCCAGCAGCCCCAGCATCAGGGTCGAGCCGATGAACAGCAGGCAACTGACCAGCACCAGTTGACGCAGCCAGCGATCGATCAGCAGGCCCACCAGCCAGATGCTCAACAATGCGGCCAGGCCAAATACCAGCAACACCCGCTCGATCTGCTCACCAAGCCCGACCGGCTGAAGAAAGGGCGCGATGTAGGTGTAGAGAATGTTGTGTCCCAGTACATAGGCAAAAGTCACGAACAGCACTGGTCGGATCCCCGGCAAGGCCAGGACTCGAGCCAGCGACAAGCGCTTCTGCGCGCGCAGCCCCGGGAAGTCCGGCACCTGAACCAGTACCCAGCCAATTAGCCCCAGGGTCAGCAAGGTCATGACAGCAAAGCTCATGCGCCAGCCCACCAGGTTGCCCAGCCAGGTTCCAGCGGGCATTCCCACCGACAGAGCCACCGGCGCGCCGAGCATGGCCAGCGTGATTGCCCGGCCTTGCAAGTGAGGCGCCACCATGCGGCTGGCATAGCCGGCCAGCAAGGCCCAGAGCAGGCCGGCGAAGACCCCGGCGAAAAAGCGTGCCACCAGAATCAGGCTGTAGTCACTGGAGAGGGCGGTAACACTGTTGACCAGGGCAAAGCCGGCGATGGCCAGCAACAGTAAGGGGCGCCGCCGCCAGCCCTGGGTGAGGATGATCAGCGGGATGGCGGCCAGTAGCGAACCCAGGGCATAGAAGGTCACCAGCTGGCCAATCAGTGCAGGTGAGACGCCAAGGTTGGCACTCATTTGTGGCAGCAGCCCAGCCGGCAGGGTCTCGGTCATCAGGGTAATGAAACCGGCGCTGGCGAGAGCCAGCAGGCCGCCGACAGGCAGGCGTTCGCGGGTCTCGGCGGGTGCTTGTAGCAGTTCACAGGCATTGGCGGAGTTGCTCATGGTCGGGCACCGTTGTGCAGGGGCAGAAATGAAGCTCACAGGGTAGGGTTCTGTGCATGGCGGAAAAATAGGCTAAGGTTCCGAACTTATCGGACACAGAAGTCCTTAATCGCAGGAGGCAGAATGGACTGGCTGGGCAGTATTCCGGTGTTCATGCAGGTGGCCGAGACACGTAGCTTTACCGAAGCGGGGCGGCTATTGGGAGTGTCCTCCTCAGCCGTGGGCAAGAGCATCGCGCGGCTTGAGGAGCGTCTGGAGACGCGCCTGTTCCATCGCACCACCCGCAGTATCAGCCTGACCGCCGAGGGGGCCGGGTTCCTCGAGCGCTGCCGCCGGATAGCTACCGAAGCGGAGGCTGCGGAGTTCCAGCTGTGCGATTCCTCCAGTGCGCCTGTAGGTAAGTTGCGGATCAGCGCTCCCCAAGTTCACGGGCTGTTGATGCCGGTACTGGCGGAGTTCATGCAGCTCTATCCACAGATCGAGCTGGACGTGGACCTTTCCGATCGCATGGTGGACGTGGTGGAGGAGGGGTTTGATCTGGTAGTGCGCACGGGCAATCCCAAGGACTCCCGGCTCCTGGCCCGACAATTGGGGCGCTTTCACATGGTGCTGGTGGGCAGTCCCGACTATTTCAAGCAGCGCGGCCTGCCGCAATGCCCCCAGCAACTGCGCGAGCACGCCTGCCTGCGGCACACCTTTCACCACACCGGCAAACTTGAGCCGTGGCCGTTCAAGCCCCAGGCCCACTTACCGGAACCGCTGCTGCCGACCCGCTTGACCAGCAGCTCCATCGAGGCTGTGGAACACGCTGCCCGCAGCGGTTTGGGTATCGCCTGTTTGCCGGATTTCATGGTGCAGGCGGCGGTTCGCCGGGGAGCGTTGCAGACAGTGCTCGACGAGTACCTGGAACACAGCGGCACGTTCTGGGTGCTGTGGCCATCGAGCCGGCATGCAGCGGCCAAGCTGAGGGTGTTGATCGAGCACTTGAGCGAGCGACTTTTTCCGGCAAACAACGGTCAGTAAACTTGTGTGAAATTTAAGACACCAATTACCTGCGCGGTGTGGCATTGATCTGTTGCACAATACGCGCCGGAGCGTTTTCCTCAGGATTTTCGATGTTTAGATCATTTCATCTGCGCGCCGCAGCCACGGCATTGCTGCTGTCCGCTGTCGCCGGTTGTTCGACGCACAAGACCGCCATCTACGAGCATGAAAGCTTCGATGATTCCGGCACTTTTTCGCGCAATTACCCGGTCAGCGATACCGCTTCCTGTGAAGCCGCACGCCGGGCTCTGCTGAGCCAGGGCTACATCATCACCAGCAACGACCCGAAGCTGGTCAGTGGCCACAAGAGCTTCCAGCAGACCGGTGAGACCCATCTGGAGATCAGCTTCAATGTGGTCTGTGCCCAGGATGGCAGCGGCGACCAACGTTCGACGGTGTTTGCCAACGCTTTGCAGGACCGTTATGCACTCAAGAAGGTGAACAACTCGGCGAGCCTGGGCGTCGGAGTGCTGGGTTCGGTGTCGATGCCGATCGGTTCCACCGACGACTCCATGGTCAAGGTGGCCAGTGAGACGGTGTCGTCCGCCAAGTTCTATGAGCGCTACTTTGCCTTGGTCGAGCTGTTTTTGCCCCAGGAAGTGAAGAAGGCTGCACATATCGAAGAGAAGCCCAAGGCTGATCTGGGGGTTCCCGAAAACAAGCCCGAGGCGGAACCCAAGCCTGAGTCCAAGCCACAGAGCGAAGTGATCGAGCCGAGTGCTGTGGTCGCACCGCTGGTGCCCGCCAATGAGCCTGAGCCAACGCTCTCCCAGCCCGTGGCTCCACCAGCGGAAGTCGCGCCGATTGTGCCGGCTGCCAGCAGCGAGCTGGCGCCTGCCAATCAAGCCGTCACTGCACCCCCCGCCAGCAGTCTGCCGCCGCCGACCGAGCCGATTCCCGCTCTGCCGGGCAGCGGGCACTGATCGGTTCCAGGGTGCTCGGGCCGACTCTTTAAAGTCGGCCCGATGTTTACATCGCGCTCGCCTTCGACTGCAATCATTGCCGTTGCATGGGTATCCACAGCTTAAATTTCTCACGGGCTGTTACGTTTTAACGACATAAATCTTGACCGGGGGGGTAGTATTTTTTCTGTCATCCCGGCACTTTATGCTGGTCCCGACAGTCATTAGGCACAGGGTTATTCAATCAACGGAAAAGGAGTCCGCCATGGACGAATACCAAGAGGAACTGCTGGAGTATCAAGCTTTTGAGCTCGATCCCCTGGAACCAGCAGAAGACGCCACCGAGCTGTAACGCCGGTGGCGTTTTTTTTAGCCGAATTGTCGGTGGCTGCGCCGGAATTCCCCCGGGGTCTGCCCGTTCCAACGCTTGAAAGCCCGTTGAAATGCCTCGGCTGAGGCAAAGCCCAACAGATAGGCGATCTCGCCGAATGCCAGTTCGGTATCGCGGATATAGGTCATGGCCAGGTCGCGGCGAGTGTCGTTGAGAATCGCTCGAAACTGCGTCCCTTCTTCCGCCAGCTTGCGCCGCAGGGTCCAGGTCGGCAGCTTCAGGCGCATCGCCACTTCTTCCAGGTCCGGCTCACGGCCACCGTTGAGCAGAGGGCCCAACAGCTGGATGATGCGTTCGCGCAGGCTGCGGGTCCGGGTCAACTGTTCCAGTTCTCTTTCACATAGCTGCACCAGATGCCGCCAGGTGCTGGGGCAATGCTCCGGATTGCGCAGGGCCAGGTTGGCCTGGCTCAAGCGCAGCTGGTTCTGTTCAGCACCGAACTGGATGGGCGTTGGGCCGAGCAGGGCATAGGCGTCGTGATAGTCCGGGCGCTCGAACTCGATGTCGATCTGCTCGGCATGAATGGCCTGGCCGCAAAGACTCGACAGCTGCTGAAGCCAGCCGGACATGATCGAGTCCACGACGAAACGGTTGTAGGCGTTGTAGGGGCTGATGGAATAAAAGCGCAGCCAGGCACCGTTGGCGTCTTCGTGAAAGCTCGACTGGCCGCGATAGTTGGAGCCGTACAAGGCCTCGAAACGGGTCAGGCAGCGAGCCGCTTCGCGCACGGTAGGGGCTTGCGCGGCAGTCACCCCAGCAAGGCCCATCTGGCTCAGGCGACTCAGGCGGCCCATGCGCAGACCCAGTGCCGGGTCACCGGTCAGCTGGATCGCCCCGTGGCCCAGGCGCATGTAGCGGGGGATCGACAAGCGTGCCCCGGCCTCCCCCAGCCTGGCGGCGTCCAGTGCGTATTGTTCCAGCAACGGTGTCGGGTCCAGCCCATGACTGCGTACCGCGTCCACCAGGCTGTGGACGAACCCCACCGAGAGGTCTCCCAGGCGCATCGGCGGCGTCTTCATCGACTACAACCAGATGTTCAGCAAGCGAGCACCCCGGGTGCCCTCGTCGGCAAAGGTCTGGCCATTGCTGTTGATAAAGCTCTGGCCGCTGCTGCGCTGGTCCCAGAACTGGCCACGCAGGAACACGCTGACCCCGGCACTGGCCAGGCTGCTGGGCGGGCGGGCAGTGAGGGTCAGGCGATGCCAGGCCTCGCCTTCGCTGGCTTCCTCGGGCTTGAGGCTGACTTCACTGGGGGTGGCGATGCTCTTGTAACCGCGCCAGGGTTTGTCCCAGCCGTCGCGGCCCATGACAAAGGCTGGGACTGCCACCAATTGAGTGCTCTGCTCATTGAGCTTGCGATAGTTTTCCGGGTACCAGCTGTCGCTGCCGATCAGTACGCCGAGCCGTCCGGCGGGGGTATCGATCACCCGTAGCGCTGTTTCGGTATCGCCCTTCAGGTAGCCGCTTTCGGCATAGGTCGGGTAGATCTGCCGCTGGGGCTGGCCCATGGGCAGGCCATCGCTGCCGAACACCAGGCTGCTGTTGTACAGGGCGCCGCTGCCAATCTGCAGGGTGCCCTGACTGACACTGGGCTCCGGCAGAATGATGGTGCCGGCCACCAGGGTCACCTGGAACTCCTTGGCCAGGCCGCCGAACAGCCACTGATAGTCCTTGGCCATTTTCTTCGCCTTCATGCGCAGATACGCATCGTCCAGGCGACTGTCGCCCCTGGCGCTGATCAGCGCCTTGAGAAACGGCAAGGGGTTGCTCACGGCCAGCCAGTTCATCGCTTCTTTCAAGGAGGTGGTCTGGTACAGCTCGTTCTTTTCACCACTGACCATCAGCCAGGTGCCGATATGCTCCGGTAGCACGACGATGGTCTTGGCGTTGACCAGGCCTTTGTCAGTGGCTTGCTGCAAGTAGGCCGCCAGCTTGCGATGCAGGCGTTCGATGTTCTGGTAGTCGGTGGGGAACAGTTCAGGCTGAATCGCCAGCAGGTTGCCATTATCGGCTGGCACGCCTTGATCCACCGCGAGCTGGATGCGCAGGTCCGACAGGTAGTGCGCCTCTGGACGGTCGCGAGTCCAGATTGCGTAGCGGGTGGCGGCTGCAAGCAGGGCCAGAGTGAGGGTGATGTAGAGAAGTTTGCGCATGGGGAAACAGTCAGCGGCCGTGTGCAGGAGTCGTCGACTAGGGTAGGGCCCGGGCCGACGCTTGCCAAGGGGCGCTGTGCGTTTGGATCAATAAGTTGTCAGTTACGGTCATTGAGCGCCGGATACTGTGCTCTTAGTCTGTGGAGCACTACCGATGGAAGACGCAGAGCTTCCACATTTTCCGTGATTGCCCGATCTGGAGTGACACCATGGCTGCCGCACCTTACCCGCACTTGCTGGCCCCCCTCGACCTGGGGTTCACCACCCTGCGCAACCGCACCCTGATGGGGTCCATGCACACCGGTCTGGAAGAGAAGCCCGGCGGTTTCGAGCGCATGGCGGCGTATTTTGCCGAGCGTGCCCGCGGCGGCGTGGGCCTGATGGTCACCGGCGGTATCGGTCCCAACGACGAGGGCGGGGTGTATTCCGGCGCTGCCAAACTGACCACCGAAGAAGAGGCCCTCAAGCACCAGATCGTCACTCGTGCGGTGCACGAGGCGGGTGGCAAGATCTGCATGCAGATTCTTCACGCCGGGCGTTATGCCTACAGCCCCAAGCAGGTCGCCCCTAGCGCGATCCAGGCGCCGATCAACCCGTTCAAGCCCAAGGAGCTGGACGAGGAAGGCATCGAGAAGCAGATCCGCGACTTCGTCACCTGCTCGACCCTGGCCCAGAAAGCCGAGTACGACGGCGTCGAAATCATGGGCTCGGAAGGTTATTTCATTAACCAGTTCCTGGCGGCCCACACCAACCACCGTACCGACCGCTGGGGCGGCAGCTACGAAAACCGCATGCGCCTGCCAGTGGAAATCGTTCGCCGGGTGCGTGAGGCGGTCGGTCCGAACTTCATCATCATCTTCCGCCTGTCGATGCTCGACCTGGTGGAAGGCGGCAGCACCTGGGAAGAAATCGTGCAGCTGGCCCAGGCCATCGAACAGGCCGGCGCCACCATCATCAATACCGGGATCGGCTGGCACGAAGCGCGAATTCCCACCATCGCCACCAAGGTGCCTCGCGCCGCATTCAGCAAAGTCACGGCCAAGCTGCGCGGTTCGGTGAGCATTCCGCTGATCACCACCAACCGCATCAACACCCCGGAAATCGCTGAGCAGATCCTCGCCGAGGGCGATGCCGACATGGTTTCCATGGCTCGGCCGTTCCTCGCCGATCCGGACTTCGTCAATAAAGCCGCCGCCGGTCGCGCCGACGAGATCAACACCTGCATCGGCTGTAACCAGGCGTGCCTGGACCATACCTTCGGCGGCAAGCTCACCAGTTGCCTGGTCAACCCCCGTGCCTGCCACGAGACCGAGCTGAACTACCTGCCGGTCACGCAGATCAAGAAGATTGCCGTAGTGGGGGCCGGCCCGGCGGGCCTGTCCGCCGCTACCGTGGCCGCTGAACGTGGCCATCAGGTGACCCTGTTCGACTCCGCCAGCGAGATCGGTGGCCAGTTCAACATCGCCAAGCGGGTGCCGGGCAAGGAGGAGTTCTATGAAACCCTGCGTTACTTCAAGCGCAAGCTGCAGACCAGCCATGTCGAGCTGTGCCTGAACACCCGGGTGGATGTGGAGCAACTGGTGGCCGGCGGTTTTGACGAAATCATCCTGGCCACCGGTATCGCCCCGCGTGTGCCGGCGATTCCCGGGGTGGAGCATCCCAAGGTCCTGAGCTACCTGGATGTGTTGCTGGAGCGCAAGCCGGTTGGCAAGAGCGTGGCAGTGATCGGTGCCGGTGGCATTGGCTTCGACGTTTCCGAGTTCCTGGTGCACCAGGGCGTGGCCACCAGCCAGGACCGTGAAGCGTTCTGGAAGGAATGGGGCATCGACACCCAGCTCGAAGCCCGTGGCGGCGTAGCGGGAATCAAGGCTGAGCCCCATGCACCGGCCCGTCAGGTGTTCCTGCTGCAGCGCAAGAAAACCAAGGTTGGCGACGGCCTGGGCAAGACCACCGGCTGGATTCACCGCACCGGGTTGAAGAACAAGCAGGTACAGATGCTCAACAGCGTCGAATACCTGAAGATCGACGACGCCGGTCTGCATATCCGCATTGGCGAGGCAGGAGAACCCCAGGTGCTGCCGGTCGACAACATCGTCATCTGCGCCGGTCAGGACCCGCTGCGTGAGCTGCAGGACGGCCTGCTGGCCGCAGGGCAGAATGTGCACTTGATCGGCGGCGCCGATGTGGCCGCGGAGCTCGACGCCAAGCGTGCCATCAATCAGGGCTCGCGCCTGGCGGCACAGCTGTAACGGCGTCAGCGACACGCAGCGGGCAAAGAGGCGCACTGGTAGACTGCGCCTCTTTGCATGTTGAACCTGACGCCGATGTCCTTTCCCGATTCCTTCGATTGGCTGCCCCAGGCACCGCTGCAACGGTTGGACCTGGACTGGCTGTCTCAAGCCGGGGTCGAGGTGGCGGTGCTGCGCCTGGACCTGATCGATCCACTGATCAGCGGCAACAAGTGGTTCAAGCTGACCGAGCACCTGGCAGCCGCACGCCAGTGTGGTGCCGCCGGCATCATCAGCCTGGGCGGTGCCCATTCCAATCATCTGCACGCCCTGGCCGCTGCCGGTCGACGTTTTGCCTTCCCCACGGTCGGGCTGTTGCGCGGCCATCCACAAGACACCCCGACCGTGCGCGACCTGCAGCGTTTCGGCATGCAGGTGCACTGGCTGGGTTACGCCGGTTACCGGAGGCGCCATGCCCCCGGTTTCTGGGCGCCTTGGCAGGCGCAGTACCCCGATCTGTATCCGGTGCCCGAGGGGGGCGGTGGCCTGGCGGGCGCTTCAGGCTGCCGGCCGTTGCTACAACAGGTGCAGCAACAGTTACCGGCCTTGGGCTGGAGCGACTATCACGGTTGGTGGCTGGCCGTCGGTACTGGCACCACCCTGGCTGGGTTGGTGCTGGCGGAGGCTGGCGTGCACCCGGTGTATGGCGCACTGGCAGTGCCTGCGGATCACGGGGTGGCGCAGCAGGTTGCGGATATTTTGCAGGAGGCCGGGCTGAACAGTGGGCGTTATGAGCTGCTGGACAGCAGTCGTGGCGGTTTTGCCAAGGTCGACGCAGAGTTGCGGGAGTTCATCCAACTGAGTGAGCGATACAGCGGCTTGCCATTGGAACCGCTGTACACCGGCAAGGCCCTGCTGGCCTTGCAGGCGCAGGTCCTGGCCGGGCGTTTTGCCGCGGGTAGCCGGTTGATCTTCGTGCATACCGGCGGCTTGCAAGGCCGCCGTGGATTCGCCGATCAGGCCTGATCCGGTTTGCGCCACATGCGTTGCAGGGTGTTATCGCGCATCACGTAGTGGTGATAGAGCCCGGCCAGGGCATGCAGTCCGATCAGCCAGTAGCCGAAGGTACCCAGCAGTTCGTGCCAGCCCTGGAGTTGTTTGGCCAGGTTTTTGTCCTCTGTCACCAGCAGCGGCAGATCGAAGCCGTAGAACATCACTTGATGGCCCTTGGCGCTGGTGGTCAGCCAACCGAGCAGCGGCATGGCGATCATGAACAGGTAGAGCGCCCAGTGCATGAGCGTCGCCAGCAGCCGTTGCCACTGGGGCGGGTTGGGCACGATCTTCGGTGCGACGCCCTGGGTGCGCGCGAACAGGCGCAGCCAGACCAGAACGAACACCGTCAGGCCGAGCATGAAGTGGGCTTCGACAATCAGCGTGCGAGCGCCGCTGCCCTTGGGAAAGATGCCGCGAAATTCGATACAGGCGTAAACCACCGCCAAGAGCACCAGCATCAACCAGTGCAGGGTGATCGTCATGCTGCTGTAGCGAGACTCAGTGTTTTTCCAGGGCATACGGGACATCCTCGGTCATCAGGTCTGAAGCCTCCGTTCTTGAATGACGGAGTGCTGTAACTGTAATCCGCTATCCGAGGGTTTGCCTGAGTCGACAGGGGCTTTTATCGCCCTTGCCAGGGCCCTGGCGGGGCAATGCCCGATAAAAAAACGGCGGTGCCAGGAGCGCCGCCGTTTGGTTGTGGAGCTGGGGCCTGATCAGTGGCTCTGGGGCATCTCTCCTCGGGCCAGGCGCTGGTTGATGTCGGCGATGACCTGAGGCAGATCGGCAATGGTGTCGATCATGTAGTGCGGGCGCGAAGCCTCGAACAGTTTATGGATGCGCTTGCGCTCGCTGGCCAGAGTGTCGCTGGCCAGGGCACGGAAGCCGTCATAGCTCAGGCCCAGGGCGTTGCCCGAGCAGATCAGGGCCACGGTCCACATGCCGGCGCGACGGCCTTCGAGAATCCCTGGCACGGTGTCGTCGATCTTCACGCAGGCGGCAACATCATCGATGCCCAGGGCGATCACATTGGCCAGGGCCTGGGCCGGCCAGGGGCGACCGTTGGGCACTTCGTCGGTGGCCACTACATGGTCGGCGACGTAGCCGTTGCTGGCGGCCAGGGCCACCACCTTGTCCATCACCTGCTTGGGGTAGCCGGAGCAGGAGCCGATCTTGATGCCTTGCTCGCGCAGCTTGGCAATCACTTCCAGGGCGCCGGGAATCAGTGCCGAATGCTCGGCGATTTTCTCGATCTGCAATGGCATGAAGCGCTCGTAGATGGCTGTGACGTCGGCATCGGTGGGTGTACGGCCGAAGACTTTACGGTAGCGCTCGGCCACCTCCGGCAGGTCGCACAGGGTGCGGATATGGTCCCACTTACCCATGCCCATGGGGCCGCGAGCTTCTTCGATAGACACCTGCACATCGAATTCGGCAAAGGCTTCGACAAAAATCTGCGTCGGAGCGAAGGAGCCGAAGTCCACCACGGTGCCGGCCCAGTCGAGGATCGCTGCTTGCAACTGAGAAGGGTTGCTGTAGTTCATGGTTTCAATGCCTGTGTAGGAGCGAGTTTGCTCGCGGAAAAAGGTTCGGGATCGCAGCGCCTGTTTCGCGAGCAAGCTCGCTGTTGCAGGCACGGCGGGGAGTCAGATGTTCTGGACTTCCATTTCCTGCAGTACCTCGGCGATGGCGGCGACGGCGGCCTGCATGCCGCGGCGGTCGACGTGACCGATGCAGCCCACGCGGAAGGTTTCGACTTGGGTCAGCTTGCCCGGGTAGAGGATGTAGCCCTTGGCCTTGACCCGTTCATAGAAGTCCTTGAACTGGTAACGCGGGTCTTGCGGGGCATGGAAGGTGACGATGATCGGCGCCTGGATTGCTTCCGGCAGAAAGCTGCGCAAGCCCAAGTTCCCCATGCCTTCCAGCAGTGTCCGACAGTTGTCGGCGTAGCGCGCATGGCGTGCCGGCAGGCCGCCTTCTTCGTTGTACTGCAGCAGGGCTTCATGTAACGCAGCGACCACGTGGGTCGGCGGGGTGAAGCGCCACTGGCCGGTCTTGGCCATGTAGCTGTGCTGGTCGTGCAAATCCATGGCCAGGGAATGGGCGTTGCCCGCCGCCTGGGCCAGGGACTCCTTGCGGGCGAAGACAAAACCCATGCCGGGCACGCCTTCCAGGCATTTGCCGGAGGCGGCGATCAATGCGTCGAAGGGGATTTCCCGGGCATCGATGGGCAGGGCGCCAAAGGAGCTCATGGCATCGATGATCAGGCGTTTGCCGTGGCGGGCCACGACCTGGGCGATCTCCGGCAGCGGGTTGAGGATGCCGGTGCTGGTTTCGCAGTGGATCAGGGCCACGTGGCTGATGCGGTGGTCGGCCTGGAGCAGGCGCTCGACGTCGGCGGCGGTGGTGGGTTCGTCCTCGGCGGTTTCAAAGGTGCTGAAGTCGCGGCCGAGCACTTCGCAGATTTTCGCCAGGCGCTTGCCGTAGGCACCGTTGATCAGCACCAGGACCTTGCCGTTGCGGGGCACCAGGGTGCCGATGGCGGCTTCCACGGCGAAGGTTCCGCTGCCTTGCAGGGGGACACAGTGGTGGCTGTCGGCGCCGTTGACGATGGCCAGCAGTTGCTGGCACAGGCTGGCTGTCAGTTGGTTGAAGCGGTCATCCCATGAACCCCAGTCCACCAGCATCGCCTGGCGGGTGCGGGCGGATGTGGTCAGGGGCCCGGGGGTAAGCAGGATTGGCTCGGCGATGCTCATGCTGTGTCCTCGAAAATGATGGGATGAAGCTACGGGGACTAAATTGCAGTTTGCCTTGTCATCAATCAAATTGTTTGTTGTTATGCCAGCCATCAGTGAGGCCGATAGCTATGAACCTGTTTCAACTCCGCGCATTCGACGCCGTGGCCCGTGAAGGCAGCTTCACCCGGGCCGCCGGGCGGCTGTTTATCAGCCAGCCGGCGGTGACCGGGCATATCAAGGCCCTGGAAGAGCATTACCAGATCACCCTGCTGCGGCGCACTGCGCGCCGGGTGGAGCTGACCGAGGAAGGCATCAAGCTGGCGGCCATCACCCGGGCCATGTTCGGCCTGGCCGAAGAGGCCCAGGCCATGCTCGAGGCCAACCGGCAATTGCTGACCGGGCGCCTGGAAGTGGCGGCGGATGGCCCGCACATGGTGATGCCGATGCTGGCCAGCCTGCGGGCGAAGTATCCGGGGGTGACGGTCAACCTGCGCCTGGGCAATGCCCAGGAAACCCTGGCGGCGCTGCTGTCGGAACACGCCGACGTGGCGGTGCTGACCGAAGTCGAGCCGCGCAAGGGCCTGCACCTGCAAAGCCTGGGTGAGTCGCGGATGTGTGCCCTGGTGCCCCAGGGGCATCCCTGGCTGGAGCTGCCCGAAGGCATTGCCATCGAACAACTGGATCAGGTGATCATGGTGCTGCGCGAACCCAGTTCCATCACCCGGCGCACCTTTGATGAGGCTTGCGTGTTGGCCAGGGTCCAGCCCCGCGTGCTGCTGGAACTGGACAGCCGCGAGGCGGTGACCGAAGCGGTGGCGGCGCAGTTGGGGGTCGGGATCGTCAGTTCAGTGGAAGTGGGGCACGACCCGCGGGTGTGCACGGTGCCGATTCGTGGCGCTGGCCTGATCAACCGGCACATGCTCGGTTGCATGGAACGGCGCCGTGACCTGCGCCTGATCCAGGCGTTTTTCGCCCTGGCTCCTGCCTGAGCGCCCCGTAGCAACTGGCTTGTCAGCGAAGAGGCCCGAGGGATCGCCTTCGCCGGCAAGCCGGCGCCTACGGAGCGGTGGGGGAGGCCAGGCTTTCGCGTACCAGATCGAGAAAGGTCGCGACGATCCGCCGTGAACTCTGCTCGCGCAGGCACACCAGGGTTTCGGTCATGCGCCGCTGGCAGTCGATGATCGGCAGGGCGCAGACCCGGGAGTCGGCGCCGAACTCCGCCGCCGAGACCACCCCCACGCCAATCCCCACCACTACCGCTTCTCGCGCGGCTTCCCGGCCCTCCACCTGGATCGTCGGGCGAATCCGCAGGCCGGCCCGGTTCATTTCCTCTTCCAGGGTCTGCCGGGTTACCGAGCCGACTTCCCGCAGCACCAGGGGCGTGTCGTCCAGGTCGGCCAGGCAGATGGACTGGCGATCGGCCCAGGGATGATTGCGCGAGACAAAGGCCACCATCGGGTCGTTGCGCAGGGTCAAGGACAGCAGGCGCTCGTCATCCACCTCCCGTCCCAGCAGGGCCAGGTCGGCCTGGTAGTTGAACAGACGCAGCAGGGATTCATCGGTGTTGCCGGTCTCGATCTTCACATTGATCCCGGGGTACAGCTCGCAGAACCGGGCGATCTGCGGCAGCACATGCACCGGGGCATCCACCGCCAGTACCAGGCTGCCGGTCTGCAAGGCCTGGGAATCCTGCAACAGTTCCTTGGCTTCGGCCTCCACCACGAACAGGCGCTGGGTGATGGCCAGCAGGCGTTCTCCCAGATCCGTGAGGCGTACCGAGCGTTTGTTGCGATGGAACAGGATGACGCCGAAGCGCTCTTCGAGCTTGCGCACCTGATCGGAAATCGCCGGCTGGGTGAGAAACAGGCGTTCGGCAGCCTTGGTGAAGTTGCCGTGCACGGCCACCGCATGAAAGGCCTTCAACTGTGCGTGGGAAACCGACATGGGCAGATCCTCTTACAAGCTGGACTTATATTTGAAATACGATAAATCGATTTCACTTATTAGTTGGTAATTGCTTCCATCTTTCAAGGCCCGGGTGACCCGTCAGTCGACCCGTACCCGGCCCTGATGCCTGTGCGTGCACCTCCAAGTCCCGAAACAGGGAAAGCAACAGGACTCATCTGACCAGCAGTGCCTGCCTCAAGGGCTCTGCTGCAGTGCTCAACAATAAAAAACACAGGCGTTTGCTCCTCATTCTGCCGGCACACTCACCCTGAGGTCAGAACCACAATGAATAAGCACAACGGCACCATCAAACGTTGGCGCGTGCAGATTTTCGCCATCACCTGGATCGCCTACGCGGCGTTCTACTTCACCCGCAAAGCCTTTTCCGTTGCCAAACTGGGGATCGCCGACGATCCCGACTTCACCCTCGACAAGATGGCCATGGCCAACCTCGATGCCATCTACCTGGCGGCCTACGCCGTGGGCCAGTTCACCTGGGGGATCTTCGCCGACCGTTTCGGCCCGCGGGTGGTGGTGCTGGGCGGCCTGCTGATCTCCGCGGCCGCGGCCCTGGTCATGGGCAGCTTCGCCACCTTGCCGGTGTTCGCCACGTGCATGCTGATCCAGGGGCTGGCGCAGTCCACCGGCTGGTCCGGGCTGTGCAAGAACATGGGCAGTTTCTTTCCTGCCCGGGAGCGTGGCCGGGTCCTGGGGCTATGGAGTTCCTGCTACGCCTTTGGCGGGCTGGTGGCGTCGCCCTTTGCCGGCTGGTGGGCCTATACCCTGATCGGCACCTGGCATGCGGCGTTCATCTCCAGCGCAGTGGTGGTGGGGCTGACGGCGGTGCTGTTTTTCATCTTCCAGCGCAACACCCCGCAGGATGTGGGTTTGCCGGCGGTGGAGCCATTGGCGCCACAGAGTGCCGAGGAGGAGGCCGCCGAGCGCCGCCTGAGTGTCTGGGAGCCGTTGCGGGAGATCCTGCGCAATCGCACGGTGCTGGTGCTCGGCCTGTCGTACTTCCTGCTCAAACCGGCGCGCTACGCGATTCTGCTGTGGGGACCGGTGATCGTTTATGAGCAGATGCCGTCGGTGGGCAAGGTGGGGGCGGCGATCGTGCCCACCACCTTTGAGCTGGCCGGGCTGCTGGGGCCGATCATGATCGGCCTGGCCTCGGACAAGCTGTTCGGTGCCCGGCGCATGCCGGCCTGTGTCCTCAGCCTCTTGGCGCTGACAGTGTCTCTGGCGCTATTCATGGGGGCGCTGCACACCGGCAGCGTGCTGCTGGTGATGCTGCTGCTGTTTTTCATGGGGCTGACCCTGTACGGGCCGGACTCGATGATCAGCGGCGCGGCGGCCATTGATTTCGGTTCGGCCAAGGCCGGGGCCACGGCCGCAGGCTTCGTCAATGGCTGCGGCTCGGTGGGGGCAGTACTGGGGGGCTTGTTGCCGGGCTATTTCGACACGGTGACGGTGTTCATCGTGTTTGCCGGCTGTGCCCTGGTCTCGGCGCTGTTGCTCATGCCGTTCTGGAACAGCCGACCCCATGGGAGCGAGCCGGTGCGCGGGCTCGTTCCCAATGGACCGTTGTTGATCAAGCCGTTGCGTTCCTGACTTTTCTGCCCCTTCGCCGGCAAGCCGGCTCCTACGAAGTGTTGTAGGCGCTGGCTTGCCAGCGCACCCACTTGCCGTTTTTTTCCTGGAGACTCACCCATGCGACCTTTCTGGCTGGAACAGGCCCTGCAACAGGAAACCCTGGACCCCTGTCCGCCTCTGCAGGGCGATACCACCTGCGAGGTGGCCATTGTCGGCGGCGGCTACACCGGTTTGTGGACCGCCATCATGCTCAAGGAGCAGAACCCCGGGCTGGATGTGCTGCTGATCGAGGCGGATATCTGTGGCGCCGGTGCCAGTGGGCGCAATGGCGGCTGTGCGCTGTCCTGGTCGGCCAAGTACTTCACCCTGGAGCGTCTGTTCGGCATCGAGGAGGCGGTGCGCCTGGTCAAGGAGTCCGAGCGCAGCATCCACGCCATCGGCGCATTCTGCGAGCGCTATGGAGTGGAGGCTCACTATCGCCTCGACGGTACCTTGTACACCGCCACCAACCAGGCCCAGGTCGGGTCCACCGACGGGGTGATCGCGGCCCTGGAACGCCGGGGCATCAATTCCTTCGAGAAGCGCCCCTTGGCCGATGTGCAGCGCATGGCCGGCTCCAGCCAGCACCTGGAAGGCTGGTACTCGCCGGCCGCCGCCAGTGTGCAGCCGGGGTTGCTGGTGCGTGGCTTGCGTCGGGTGGCCTTGCAATTGGGGGTCAGAATCCATGAGCACAGCGCCATGACCGGGTTGGAAGAAGGGCGCCCGGCGCGGTTGCGCACCCCTTCGGGACAGATCCGTGCCCAGCGTGTGGTGTTGGCGATGAACGCCTGGATGGCCCGGGCCTTTCCGCAGTTCGAACGCAGTGTGGCGATTGTTTCCAGTGACATGCTGATCACCGAGCCGCGTCCGCAACTGCTGCAGCAGATCGGCTTGACCAGCGGGGTGACGGTGCTGGATTCGCGGATCTTCGTGCACTACTACCACAACACTCCCGACGGCCGGATCATGCTCGGCAAGGGCGGCAACACCTTTGCCTACGGTGGGCGCATGTTGCCGGTGTTCGACCAGCCGTCGCCCTATGCCGGGTTGCTGCACAAGAGCCTGGGGCAGTTCTTCCCGGCCTTTGCCGAGGTGCCGGTGGCCGCGACCTGGAACGGTCCGTCGGATCGCTCGGTCACCGGGTTGCCCTTCTTCGGCCAGATGAGCCGCGCCGGCAACCTCTTCTATGGGTTCGGCTATTCCGGCAGCGGCGTGGGCCCCTGTCATATGGGAGGGCAGATTCTCGCATCCCTGGTCCAGGGCCTGGACAATCCCTGGACCCGTTCGCCCCTGGTCAACGGTCCCTTGGGTTACTTCCCCCCGGAGCCGATCCGCTACCTGGGCTCGCTCATGGTGCGCAACGCCATTCGCCGCAAGGAGCGGGCCGAGGATCATGGGCGTCGGCCGCGGCACCTGGATGTGCGTCTGGCGCGTTTCGCTGCGGCCGCTGGCAAGGCCGACAAGGGCTGAAGCCTGGTGGGGTAGGGCCGGTCGCTGACTTTTTGGTCGATCAGGGCCCTGAGGACGTATAAACTTGCCCATCGCGTCGGCCAAATCCAACTCGACGCCATAGATCAAGAGAGTGAGTAATGGGCGCACAGTGGAAGGTTAAACACAAAGAAGCGGCAGCCAACGCCAAGGGCAAGATCTTCGGCAAGCTGGTGAAAGAGATCACCATTGCCGCACGTAACGGCGCTGACGTCGCCACCAACGCCCACCTGCGGCTGGTGGTCGAACAGGCCAAGAAGGCCTCGATGCCCCGCGAGACCCTTGAGCGCGCCATCAAGAAAGGTTCGGGCCAACTGGGCGAGACCGTGCAGTACCACCGCGTGACCTACGAAGGTTTTGCCCCGCACCAGGTGCCGCTGATCGTTGAATGCGTGACCGATAACATCAACCGTACCGTGGCGGAAATCCGTGTGGCCTTCCGCAAGGGCCAACTGGGTGCTTCGGGCTCGGTGTCCTGGGACTTCAACCACGTGGGCATGATCGAAGCCTCGCCAGACAGCCCGGACGCCGATCCGGAACTGGCCGCCATCGAGGCCGGTGCTCAGGATTTCGAACCGGGTGAAGAGGGCGCGACCCTGTTCCTGACCGAGCCTGCGGACCTGGATGCCGTACAAAAGGCATTGCCCGAGCAAGGTTTCACCGTGTTGTCGGCCAAGCTGGGCTATCAGCCGAAGAACCCGGTGAGCGGCCTGAGCGATGAGCAGATGGCTGAAGTCGAGGCCTTCCTCGAAGGCCTGGACAACCATGACGACGTGCAGGACATGTTCGTCGGCCTGGCGGGTTAAGACCGCGATTCGCCGGCCAGCCGGCTCCTGCAAACCTCTGTAGGAGCCGGCTGGCCGGCGAAGCTGTTTTAAAGCCCCGCCAATTCCTCACAGACCTGGGTAAAGTCCGGTCGTGCCAGCACCTCTGGCTGACAGCAGCGCTGCACCAGCGCCGCCAGTTTCTGCCGCTGTTCCAGGCTCAGCGAGCCATCCCCGCGCTCCAGCAATTCTTCCAGCAAGACACCGAAGGCCCGCACTTCCAGGCGTTGCAGCGCCCGGCTTTGCGGGGTTTCGTCCTTGGCATGGAAGGACGCCGCGCCAAAATCCCCCAGCAGGCAGTCGCCTTGTTCATTCCACAGGGTGTTGTGGCCGTAGAGGTCGCCGTGGGTAATGCCCTGGGCATGCAGGTGGGCACCCACCGCAGCGATGCCGCGGGCGATTCGCAGAATCACGCCGGCACGGTAGTGCGCGTTATCCGGGTAGATATCCCGGGAGCAGGAATCCAGGCTCGGCAGCGCCGCAAGGTTGCGGTAGCTGGGGTCGATCAGTTGCATCACCAGTCCGTTCTGGCCCTGGGGATGCTCGACGATGCGGCCCTCGACCCGGATCAGGTTCGGATGTAACCCGGCACTGATACAGGCGTTCATTTCATGCAGCGGCGAGCCATCGCTGGTCATCTCGCCCTTGTACAGCTTGACCGCCACCGCGCGGGCGGGCTCTCCCGTCGGCTGCCACCACGCTTGGTGAATCACCCCGGAGGCGCCTTCGCCCAGGCGTTGCTCCAGGCGCAGTTCGTGCCAGGGGATGGTGCGGGTGGACTCCAAGGCCTGGGCGTCGGCCTCGGATTCCAGTGGATTGCCGGCATAGGCCAGCCAGGTCAGGCGCGGCAGGGCCAGGAGGAACGGCGGCAGCTCGGTCAGGCGGTTGGCGGCGATCCGCAGCAGCTCCAGGTTGTGGCACTGGCCCAGGCTCTGGGGCAGGGCGGTCAGGCGGTTGCCGGCCAGCATGAGCTTTTGCAGCAGCGGGCGCTGGCCCAGCTCTTCGGGCAGTTCACTGATGCGGTTGTCGGTGAGGATCAGCCAGCGCAACTGCGGCGGCAGGGCGGCGGCTGGGACCCGTTCGATGCGGTTGGCCTTGAAGCCGATCATGCTCAGTTGCGCGCAATGGCCGAGGCAGGCCGGTAGTTCACTGAACTGGTTGTCCGAGCAGAACAGGATGCGCAGGCGGGTCAGGCGATGCAGGTCGTCGGGCAGGCTGCTCAGTGCATTGCCGCTGAGGTTGAGGATTTCCAGCGAGTCGGCCAGATCGAAGATCTCCCGGGGGAACTCGGTCAGTCCACAGGACAGGTCCAGGCGCTTGATGCCGGCCAGCTGGCCGGCTCGCAGTTGAGCAAGGGTATCCATGAACAGCGTCAGTACTCGAAAGAAGGAGAAGGGCGGGGAGGATAAAGCAGATCGGCCGGTTTTGCTGCCTGGGCGGCGGTTGGCGTTTGCGCAACTGCAGAAAATCGGTGTCGAGCACCGACAGCATCAAGAACTGGGGTCGCCCGCTTCAGCTTGCAATGCTGACGCTTCATACCTTCGAACAAGTCCTGCCCGGATTTTCTGTACTTCGCTCAATTGCCCGCCAGCCCAGCTCGCCGTCACTGTGAATGCTCGATAAACATCGGCAGGATCAACGATGCAACGATCTCTCTGGCTACAAGAATTAGCGGATGAGCTCAGCCCAGCGCCTGCGCTGGAAGGCCACTGCAATGTGGACATCGCCATCATCGGCGGAGGCTTTGTCGGGTTATGGACAGCCTTGCGCATTCGCCAACTGGCTCCCGAAAAAACCTTAGCCATCCTCGAGCAGGACATCTGCGGCGCAGGTGCCTCAGGGCGCAATGGTGGCTTCGTCATGTCATGGTGGCCCAAGATCAGCTCCCTGACTGCGCTGTGCGGCGCAGCAGAGGCACTGAAGCTGGCTCGAGCTTCCGCGCAGGCCATTGAAGAAATTGAAATATTCTGCGAGCAACATGCCATTGATGCGCACTTCGTGCGGTCAGGCTGGTTATGGACGGCCTCAACCGAGGCCCAACGTGGCGCCTGGCAAAGCGTGCAGCACACCTGTGCAACATTGGGCGAGGATGTGTTCAGCAGTCTGAGCGACGCTGAGATCGCTCGCCGCTGCGGTTCCCCCATGCACTTGGAAGGTGTATTTGAGGCGGGCAATGCCACAGTGCATCCGGCTCGCCTGGTACGCGGTCTGCGCCGAGTGGCCCTGGAACAGGGGGTGCGCATTTTCGAAAACAGTCGGGTTCGGCAAATGGAACGCGGCCAACCCACGTGCCTGCACACTGACCACGGTCAGCTCCGAGCTCAACGCGTAGTCCTGGCCACCAATGCCTGGTCTGCCGAGTTACCGCAACTGCGCCGCAGTGTGTTGCCGGTCAGCAGCACCATCATCGCCACAGCGCCGATCCCCGAGCGCTTGCAGGCCATCGGCTGGACCGGCGGCGAAGCCATTACCGACTCCCAACAGATGGTCGACTATTACCGCACCACCCAGGACGGGCGAATCATCTTCGGCAAGGGCACCGGCCTGATGTCGTTTGCCAGCCGGGTCGGCACTCGCTATGACCAGTTGCCACAGTTGCATGCCGAGGTCGAAGAGGACTTTCGGCGCCTCTACCCGCAGCTTGCCGACGTGGCTATCGAACATCGCTGGTCGGGTCCCATCGACAGGACCTATGACAGCTTGCCCATGTTCGGCCGTCTGCAGGATGCGCCGCAGATCATCTACGGCGTGGGCTGGAGCGGCAATGGGGTCGGACCCAGCCATCTGGGGGGGCAGATTCTCGCCAGTCTGGCTCTGGACCTGGACAACCAATGGAGCCGCTGCGGCCTGGTCAATCGCTCCGTGCGCCGGTTCCCACCGGAACCCTTGCGCTACTGCGGCGGCCTGCTAGTGCGCAATGCCGTCAAGCGCAAGGAGCGTGCGCAGGCATTGGGTCGTGCACCATCCTGGCTGGCCCATTCGCTGAGCAAGCTGGCCCCCGCCGGCCTTGAAGACAAAAAACCTTGAATCAAAGGAGCCGTCATGAGCGCCCCGATTATCTTCAGCAACACTTCAGGCCTGGCGTTGGGAATGCCGGTTGATGTCAAACAACCCATCGGCGAGTTGGTGGCCAGGACTCGCATAAGCATGGAGGATGCTGGCGCGTCGTTACTGACCGGGGTCTGGGAATGCTCGCCTGGACGCTGGCGCCGCCAGGTACTGGAGCGCGAGTTCAGTCACTTCATAGTCGGATACGGCTTCTTTGTACCCGACCACGGCCCGGCGATAGAGATTCACGCCGGCGATGCAGTATTTTTTCCCGCAAACTGCCAAGGCGAGTGGGACATCCGCGAAACCGTCAGAAAGAGCTTCGTGATCATTCCTTGAAGGCAGCGATACGCTCGTGCACCCCGGCGACCTCGGCGCTGCGCAGGGCAAACCAGAGAATCGCCACGTCCTCGGTGTGATCCAGAGAGCGTCCGGTAATTTCCTCGATGCGCCGAATGCGATAGACCAGCGTCTGCTTGTGCACATGCAACACCTTCGCGGCGATCAGCCACGAGCGATTCTGCTGCAGGAATACCTGCAAGGTACGCAGCAATTGCGTGCCTTGCAGTTGGTCATACTCCAGCAGACTGCCCAGTACCCGTTGAAACGTCTGGTGCGCCCCCTCCAGGCTCTGTGCCAGCCATGGAGCCATCGTCTCGGTCTGCTCGTAGCATGCCAAGGGCTGCTCGGCGCTGGCATGCGCCAAGGCCAGACGCGCCTCTCGCAAAGCCTCAAGGCCGCGTTCGGCATGCCCCAGTGGGTTGCTCAGACCCAGGCACCTGTGCAGGCGCACCTGAACGGTCCGGGGGCTGTGCTCCCCCCATAGCAGCAGTAGCAGCTCGTCACCCTGCACGCGCATCAGCACCTTGGCCTCGGTCCGTGACAACAGGTCGTCCAGCTCGTCCAGTTCCCGACCGTCGTTGTGCATCACCGCAACGCGCAGATGCTCCGGCGACGCGCCAAACACTCGCAGACGCTCGGTCAGTTGACGAGCCGACAAGCGTTGCTGGAACAAATCATCAAGCAGTTCCGAGGTCAGTCGCAGATGCCGTTCCCGCTCGACCTGCAGTCGCTCCAGCTCGATACCCAAAACCGCCGCCATGTGATGCAACAAACCATAGTCCGGCAGGTTCTCGCCCTGCGCCACCAGGACACAAGGACGTCGACTGGGCATCAACATCAGCAGGACATCGTTGTCACCTGAGCGCCAGCGTTGCACCACAGGCACATTGCCCGAAGGCTTCAAGCGCTGCTGCAGCGCTGAGCGTTGTGCGGCAACGACTTCTGGAAGCCCTGCCAGATAGGGCTCCAGGGTGTGCGGATCGAGCAGCCTGAGGCTGGCTTTGACGTCTTTTTCCAGACGGTTCAAGAGCGCTTCGAGCCCCAAGCCCTGAATGCCCATGCGCGCACTCTCGTAGAGCCGAGTGATGGCCTGCCGACGCTCAACTTCTTCCTGTTGAGTGGCCTCGACAATGGCCCGGGTCACCGAGGAAAACGGCACACCGTACTCGGTCATCAGCAATGCGAAGCCCAAGGCATCGGCAGCGTCCTGCAGGCCTTGAAGATCCTCCGGTGCCTGCATGCTTTCGCCAATCATCAGCCCCGAGAGTCCGGCCGCCTGCAAGCGGTGTACATAACGCCACTGTTCCTGCGGCCCTGCGGGGATGCCCATTCCGGTGCTCATCAACAGCTCCCCGGGCCCCAGCCATTGCGCCGGGTCGTCCAACTCGCAGACGTGTGCCCAGCGAACCGGTCGGTCAACCCCCTGAGCCCCTCCGATGAGGCGCGTGCGCAATGCTGGAATCTGAATGATGTCGCTGACGGTCAATGACATGGCGTGTTCGATCAGGCCCGGGACTTGAAGGGCCACAGCATGCCACCCCGACACCCACCAGCAAAGCCCGCTCATACGAACGTACCAAGGCCAATCGCGGAATCCTAACTTGGTACGATTGCCGACGCGGCAGGCGACACTAAAACTCGTCCAGGTAGCAGCAGATCCTTTTTTGGACCTAGGCCTCAATCATCTGGAGACGCAAATAATGACTAAGAAACCGACTCTGCCATTGATGCTGCTGGCGTTGTCCTTCGTGACCACTTCGGCCCTTGCCGACCTCACGGTGGTGTCCCACGGAGGAGCGAACAAGGACGCCCAGGTTGCAGCGTTCTACAAGCCCTATCAGGCTGAACACGGTACGCGGATTATCGCTGGCGAGTTCAACGGCGAACTGGCCAAGATCAAAGTCATGGTGGACACCGGCAGTGTCTCCTGGGACGTCGTTGAAATGGAGCTGCCCGAGCTGGCTCGCGCCTGTGACGATGGCTTGCTGGAAGAATTCAGCGTCGACCCGAACCTGGCGAAAGACCTGCTTCCTGGTGCACTGCAAAACTGCGGCGCAGGCTTCTTTGTCTGGTCTACGGTGCTGGCCTACAACGCCGACAAGCTCACCAGCGCCCCGACCAGTTGGAAAGACTTCTGGGATGTGCAGAAGTTTCCCGGTAAACGCGGCCTGCGCAAGGGCCCGATGTACACCCTGGAATTCGCGCTCCTGGCAGATGGCGTAGCCCCAGAGGAGGTCTACAAGGTGCTGGCCACCGAGGCGGGACAGGATCGTGCATTCCGCAAACTCGATGAAATCAAGTCCAGCATCCAATGGTGGGAAGCCGGAGCCCAACCTCCTCAGTACCTGGCTTCTGGCGACGTGGTCATGAGCTCCGCCTACAGCGGCCGAATCAGCGCCGTACAGGGGCAGAGCAACCTGCGCATCGTCTGGAATGGCGGCCTGTATGACATGGACGCCTGGGCCATACCCCGTGGTGCGAAGAATCGTGAGCAAAGTCTCAAGTTCATCAACTACACCCTTGAAGCCGAGCAACAAAAAAATTACGCGCAGCACATTGCCTATGCACCGGTAAACCAGCGCGCCAATACCTTGCTCAGCGAGCAACGGCTCAGCGTACTGCCCGATCTGAAACAGCAGGTGGCAATGGATCCGACCTTTTGGGCCGACCATGGCGAGCAGTTGCACCAGCGCTTCAATGCCTGGGCCGCCAAATAGCGCTTGTTTTATCGTTCAGGCAGGAACGGTGCGCCGTTCCTGCCAGACGCCAACTCGATCGACATCCATCGACGCTTCCCCGAATGCTTCCAGCTCCTCGATCAATTGCCCATGAAGGGGCGAGCTGACGCCAAACGCCGATCACCGGGCCGGCCCGTGACCCTGGAGGAATTGCAAAAGGCTGACGATCGTTCGATAGAGCACGCGGCATTTACAGGCCAGCGTGCATGGCTCTGGCCAACCTGCGGAATGCGGCGGGGTGCCTGAGGTTCCGGACCTCGCCTGGCATCCACTCCAGGCTGTGGTGTTCAAAGGTCTTTTTGACTGCCTCGGTGGCCATCCTGCCCAAGGAGTTGCTTGAGTCAAAGTCGCTTTCCAGGGTGGCAATCAGATAGGCGCCTTTGGCGCTCCATTGGTTGAAACGCATCACATGCCGGTCATCCAGAATCACTGCGCCTTCTTTCTTGTCGTGCGAGAAGTAAAAGGCCAGGCTGTGACCCGGCTCGGTCCAACCTTTGAGGTACTTGAGCAAGGTTGCAAGGCGGACGCCGCGCACCAGGTTGAAGCCACTGTCAACCCGTTGCTGGCCGAAGTAGTAGCACTTGAAAATTACCTCCAGCGTTCGCTGGTGGTAATCCGTCGAGTGGCTCTTTTCGTAGAAGTGAAAGTCCGTGGGGTCGCCGATCAGTTCGTAGCCCTTTGCCGCGAATTCGGCGGGGGAGAACGCCAGCAGGCCAAACCGGTACGGATGTTCGAGCGTCAAGTTGCTCAGGTGCAGGTCAAGCAGCTGGAAAAAAGTCAGCGGCAGCCTGTGCATGCAGGTGTGCGCTGGCTCAGCCATGGGCCGGCCCGGGACCGATTACCTGCAATTGCCCGAGGCGGCTGCGGGTGCGCGCCAGGTCGATGGCGTGGCCGCCGAGACACTCGTGCAGCGGGCGCTGGCCGATCAGCAGCAGGCGTTTGTCCTGGTCGTAGAGCACGTCGATCAGGTTGATGAAGCGTTGCTGGGCGGCGATCGAGCATTCTCCCAGCTCCGGCAGTTCGTCGATGATCCAGGTGTCGAAGTGGCGACTCAGTTCCAGGTAGTCCATGACGGCCGTGGGCTGTTCGCACACATCGTTGAATTCAAAACGGATGCTGCGCTGCTGGATCTGGCGCACGGTCAATTGCCGGGCGCCTACTGTCAGTTGCGCCGCTGCGGCATGGCGCTCGGGCAGTTCCAGGGCCTGGCGCTGGGCCGGGGTGCCGGGCCACACATAGTGACCCTGGGTGAAGAGCTGCTGATCGTGGGAGCGGGCCTGGCTCCGGTAGTCGTGGGGGCCTCCCACCTCCATCACCTGCATGCGCCCGTTGATCAGTTCGATCACCGGCTTGAAGCGGGCGTGGTACAGCGGGTTGGGCAGCAGGCCCTCGGGGGCGTAGTTGGAGGTCAGTAACAGCGTGATGCCGCGGTTGAACAGGGCCTTGAACAGCCGGGTGATCAGCATCGCATCGCCAATGTCATGGACATGGAACTCATCGAAGCACAGCACTCGGCACTGGTTGAGCAGTTCATCCAGGGTGGTTTCCAGAGCGTCGGCCTGCTGCTGATGGCGGAACATGCCCTGGTGCAACCGGGCGAAGAAGTCGTGGAAGTGCAGGCGCTGTTTTTCGGCGATGGGCAAGGCGCGGAAGAAGCCGTCCAGCAACCAGCTCTTGCCCCGGCCGACGGCGCCGTACAGGTACAGGCTCTGGGCCTTGCCGGGGGATTGCATCAGGTCCTCGGCCTGCCGGGCCATGCAGTCGATCACCCGCAATTGGCTGTGGCTGAGGGTGTATCCCAGGTCCCGGGCCTTGTGGCGAAAGTAGTCATGGATCACGCCACCGGCACCGTTCGGGCGGCGCAAGGCTCGGGCGAACAGGCGTCGCCAGGGTGATTGAGTCTGTGCAGGTGTTGGCGGTAAAGCGGCCAATGGTGGTTACCCCGATGATTCCAGGCCGCCTACCTTAAAAGCGGCGCGACAATTTAACCAATAGAAAACCCAACAGCCAGTGATCTCGAAAAGGCATGGCGGCGATAGACGGTCATTCACACCGGGCAGGCCGATTAATACGCTAACTGGCAGTTTCGCCCGCGGTTGCTAACCTGATTTCAGCGAATGCTCCTCATAAGGATTGAGGCCTTGAATGGATATAAGGGTTTGGCAGTCATGAGCGCGTTGCTCAGCGCGACGGCAGGGGCCGCGGATTTGCAGGTGCAGGTCCGGGTCGATGTGCAGCGTGGCTGCCAGTTGGTGGGTCAGCAGCGGGAGGCGGGTGTCGAGCAACTCGGTACCTTGGACTTTGGCAGTACTGCGCGCCTGAACGATCCGGCGGGGCCTTTGGCTGCGGCATGGGTCAGTGGTCGTCTGCCACGCCTGGAGTGCAATCCCGATACCCCTTATCAGATGCGCATCGACGGCGGCCTGCATGGCGGTGTCGGCGAGGTGCGTTACCTGGCCAGCAACAGTGCGTTGGGCAAACCCATTCCTTATCGTCTCTACCAGGACTCGGCCCGGCGCATTGCGTTGCCGGTGAATGTCCCGGTCAGTGGACGGGTGCCGGACTCCGGTACTGTGGATCTGCCCCTGTACGGGCGCATTGAACCTCTGGCCGAGATTCCCCGGGCCGGGGGCTATTCCGATGTATTGAAGGTGACCCTGACCTGGTGAGGTCGGGGGTATGACAGCTGCCACGGGGGACCCGGGCAGAGCAGGGACAGCCGTTCAGGTTGAACGGCTCACGTGGGAGTCCTGATGGAACCGGGATGGGTGCAATGAAAGGCAGGACCTGGACGATCGTCGCCCTGGGCTCGCTGTGTCTGCTGGTTGATGATACCCAGGCGGCGATCAGCGGGCAGATCCAGGCGCGCCTGGTGATCACTGCCAGTTGTCAGGTGAGCAGTGGCGGCAGCGCGCCCTCCACGAACCCCATCAGCAACCTGGGCATGCTCGACTTCGGGCAGCAGGGGCCGACCTGGGTCAACCCCATCAAGGCCAGCCTCACCGACAGTGCCGAAGGCCAGTTGCAGGTGGCCTGCAATCCCTCGGTCACCGGTTTCACCGTGACCATCAATGGCGGCCTCAACGGCGACGGTACAACCCGGCGTTTGAGCAACGGACGCCAGACCATTCCCTATCGATTGTTTGTCGATGCATCCGGTAGCGACAGCTACAGCATCGGCCAGCAGCGCAATTTCGCAGTGAGCAGCGGCAGGCGGATTCCCATTCCGGTGTTCGGCTCTGTGGTCGCGAATACCCGCGCGGTTCCGGCAGGGGTCTACACCGACACCCTGACCATCACGCTGGATTGGTAACTCACGAGAGGACGCACATCATGCACGCGCTTGTATCCAGGATTGGCTGGCCCTTGTTGGGACTGGTCATGGTTTCCACGGCCAACGCCGCCACTACGGTCACCGGTCAGATCAGCTCGACCCTGATCCTCACCAGCAGTTGCCAGGTCAACGGGGTGGGCGGCAGCACCGGTCTGAACTTCGGCGCCTTGAACTTCGGCACCACCAACAGCCTGTTTACGACGGCCACTGGCCAGGTGCTGGGGGGCGGTGGCGGGGCTTTGTCGATTCTCTGCTCCAGCGGCACCACACCCAGCCTGACCATCCAGGGCGGCAACAATGACGGTATGTCCTCGGGTGGCACCCGGGCGTTGTACGACGGGGTGGCCAACTATGTGCCCTACGACCTGTACACCGACTCCGGCCACTCGCAGATCGTGGCGATCAATGGGGTGATCAACCTGGCGCCGAGCACCGGGGTCGCGCAGACCGTGAACCTCTATGGCCAGGCCGTGGGCAAGGCCGGGCTGCCGGCCGGCACCTACACCGATACGGTGTCCGTGCAGCTGACCTTCTGATGCCATGGCCAGCCAAGGTCTTGCGCTGTTTGCCCTGATCTGCGCCAGTGCCTGGCCGGCGTGGATCTGGGCGGCCACCAGCCAGAACTTCCAGGTCAGTGCCACCATCACCGCCGGTTGTCTGGTGGTGGGCGGTGTCAGCAACTACGGCAGCCTGTCCTTCGGCAGCCAGTCGGCGCTGTCCACCAGCACCGTGCGAGTGGCGTTGATCGGGGGCGTGCAATTGCAGTGCACACCGGGAGTGGCCCTGAACATGACCGTGGACGGCGGCCAGTACAACAGCAGCGGGCGACATATGCAGCTCAATAGCGGCAGTGCCCGGGTGGCCTATCAATTGTTTCGCGATGCGGCGTACAGCCAGAGCCTGGGCATAGGCCAGAGCGTGGCCGTGGCTTACAGCGATGCCAATAACATCAGCCTGCCGATTTACGGGCAGGTGCAGTTGCCGGGCAATCAGCCTGGGGGGACTTACAGCGATGTGCTGCAGGTGCAGCTGTCGTGGTGATGGGGCGAGTCGACAACCAGTCGGCAGGCGGACAAGGAGTAGCAGTATGCATTTACCTTTGCGGGGCCTTTGGGCCACCGGTTACCTGATACTGGCCGGAGTGTTGTCCGGCGTGCCCAGGGTCCAGGCCGCCAGCTCGGTGCTGATCTGGCCGATCGATCCGGTTCTGGAGGCGGATCAGCAAGCCAGTGCACTGTGGCTGGAAAACCGCGGTACTGAAACCGCCAACCTGCAGATCCGGGTGTTTGCCTGGAGCCAGAGCGGTTTTGCCGACCAGTACCAGAACCAGCGCGACGTCATCGGCAGCCCGCCGGTGGCGAAGATCGAACCCGGGCAGAAGCAACTGGTGCGCCTGACCCGAACCCGTGAGGTGCCGCCGGGGCAGGAGCTGGCGTACCGGATCATCATCGACGAGATTCCTTCGGCCAAGCCCATCACCCCGGAAGAGGGGGCCAAGAGTGCGGCGGCGATCCGCTTCCAGATGCGTTACTCGGTGCCGTTGTTCGCCTATGGCGCCGGGCTCTGGAGCAAGGAAGACACTTCCCGCCCTCGCGATCCCAAGGGCGCCGGTGTACCGGACCTGAGCTGGCGCAAAGTGGCGGTGGACGGCCAGACGTTTTTCGAGCTGCGTAACCAGGGGGCCGTGCACGCACGCCTGACCGATGTGGCGTTCAAGCAGGGCGGGCAGACCCGGCCGCTGGCGCCGGGCTTGCTCGGTTACGTGCTGCCCGGGGCGGTCATGCGCTGGCCGGTGACGGCCCCCCTGACAATGGATTCGACCCTGCAACTGCGGGTCAATGGCGCGCCGCAGGTGCAGAGTCTGGCGCCTGCGCACTGATCCACTGCAGTCATGCAAGCGCTTGCCAGGTGGCGCTCGGAAGAGGTACGGACGGATGCGAGCGCGGTGACGCATCCGCCTTGGGATGGAGATGTCCATAAATGGACTTGAACCCGCCATGAGCCAGGACGCTGCTCGTTGTTTGCGCTGCTGGAAAGGACTGATGGCTGGCCTGTGCGGTCTGATGCTGGCGCCTTTTTGCCAAGCTGGCGAGCTGCCGCCACCGCCCAGCAGCCTGGAGTCGCTGGCCGATGCGCAGTTGTTTCTGGAACTGGTGATCAATCAGATGAACACAGGGAAGGTGGTGGCGGTGGAGCAGCGTGCCGGACGATTGTTCATGCCGGTGCAGACGCTGCAGGAAACCGGCATCAAGCTGCCGGAGGGGCTGGGCAGCGAAGTCGATCTGGACAGCCTGCCGGGCCTGCACAGCGATTACGACAGTCAGGGCCAGCGCCTGCTGATTGATGTGCCGCCGGATTGGCTGCCGGAGCAGTTCATCGGCAGTCGCCAGGCCTATCCAAGGACACCGGCCCTGAGCAGCTTCGGCGCGCTGCTCAACTACGATCTGTACCTCAATGACACCGATGAAGGCGGCACCTACCTGGCGGCCTGGAATGAAGTGCGGCTGTTCGACACCTGGGGCACCTTGTCCAATACCGGGCAGTACCGGCGGACCTTATCCGGCGTTGCCAGCAGCTCGTTGAACAATGGGTATCGGCGTTATGACACCACCTGGCGTTTTTCCGATGAAGAACGCCTGCTGACCTATGAGGCGGGTGACGTGGTGAGCAGCGCCTTGCCCTGGAGCAGTTCGGTGCGTCTGGGTGGGGTCCAGCTGTCTCGGGATTTCGCCGTGCGCCCGGACCTGGTGACCTATCCCTTGCCGCAGTTTGCCGGTGAAGCGGCGGTGCCATCCTCCCTGGACCTGTTCATCAATGGCTACAAGTCCAGCAGCAGCGAGGTGCAACCGGGGCCTTACACCCTGACCAACATTCCCTTTATCAACGGGGCTGGGGAGGCAGTGGTGGTGACCACGGACGCCCTGGGGCGGCAAGTGTCGACCACGGTGCCGTTCTACGTTACCAGCAGCCTGCTGCAGAAGGGGCTGACGGATTTCTCGGTGGCCGCAGGGAACCTGCGCCGGGACTACACCCTGCGTGATTTTGGCTACGGCCCGGGTGCCACCTCCGGCAGCCTGCGCCATGGCCTGAGCGACAGCCTGACCCTGGAAGCGCATGCCGAAGCCTCGGACTCCCTGACGCTGGGCGGGGTGGGCGGCAATATGCGCCTGGGCAACTTCGGCGTGCTCAACACGGCGCTCAGCCAGAGCCGTTTTGACGGCAGCGGCGGTCAGCAGTTCAGCTTCGGCTACCAGTACAACAACCAGCGTTTCAGCCTGGCGTACCAGCGCATGCAACGTCGTGACCAGTATGCCGACCTGACGGTGGTCGACAGCCCCTACATCAGCCTCAGCCAGCGCAGCGAGCAACTGACCCTGAGCCTCAACCTGGATCGCTACGGCAGCCTGGGGGCCGGCTATTTCGATGTGCGGGCCGCCGACTCGAGCCGCACCCGGTTGTTGAACCTGACCTGGAGCAAGCCGCTGTGGCACAACAGCAGCTTCTACCTGTCGGCCAACCGGGAGATCGGCGATAGCCAGTGGGCGATGCAGGCGCAGCTGGTGATTCCCTTCGACTTGCACGGCAGCCTGAGCCTGAGCAACGAACGCAGCAAGACGGGGGAAAACCGCCAGCGGGTCAATTTCAGTCGTTCGGTGCCCCTGGAGGGCGGGGTTGGCTACAACCTGGGTTATGCCACGGGCAGCGGCGCCGACTATCGCCAGGCGGATGTCACCTGGCGCCTGCAGTCGGTGCGCCTGCAGGCGGGGGTCTATGGCACCCGCGATGCCGAGACCCGCTGGGCCGATGCCAGTGGCTCGCTGGTGTGGATGGACCGCCAGGTGTTCGCTGCCAACCAGATCGACGATGCCTTCGTGGTGGTCAGCACCGATGGTTACCAGGATATCCCGGTGCGCTATGAAAACCAGTTGGTGGGGCAGACTGACAAGAGCGGACACTTGCTGGTGCCCTGGAGCAGTGCCTATTACCGGGGCAAGTACGAGATCGATCCGTTGAACCTGCCGGCCAACGTCCAGACGCCGAATGTGGAGCAGCGAGTGGCGGTGCGTCGTGGCAGCGGCTATTTGCTGGAGTTTCCACTGACCCGGATCATCGCCGCCAGCGTGGTGCTGGTGGACGCCCAGCAACGGGAACTGCCCCTGGGCAGCACCGTGACCCATGAGCAGAGTGGGGCTCGGGCGGTGGTCGGCTGGGATGGGCTGGTGTATCTGGAGAATCTTTCGCAACACAACAGCCTGCAAGTCAGCCTGGCTGATGGCCAGAGCTGCCGTGCGCAGTTCGACATGGATCTGCAACAGCAGCAGGTGCCGTTGATCGGCCCGCTGGTCTGCCAGTAGTTGTGGCGTCACGAGGCAAGGGAGTGCTGAGGGTGGACAGGTTCAAGGGATGGCGACAGGCAATAGTGGGGCTGCTGGCGAGTCTGCTGACGCTGCAGGCCCAGGCGCTGTGCAACGCTGTCAGCACCGCACCGGCGGGGTTCGGCACTGTCAGCTCGATCCTGGTGCGTACCACTTCGCAGCCGGCTTCCACCACCAATGCGGGCTTGAGCTGCACTGGCTCGCTGTTGAGCCTGCTGGCCAGCAACGACCACTTCTACGCCACCATCACGTCCAGCACCAGCGGCATGGTCGGCCCCACGGGCGATGTCATCGGCTACACCCTGTACGCCAACAACAGCACCAGCTATCCGATCACTCGGGGCGTGCAGTTCGACTTCGCGCGCAACTCGATCATCGACCTCCTGGGCTTGCTGGGCAGCCCCACCGTGGCCAAGACCGTGCCCATCTACATGGGGACCATCACCGGCAGCAACGTAGCGGCAGGTGTCTACACCGAGAACCTGAGCATCTTCTGGAGCTGGAACTATTGCGCCGGGATCGGCGCACTGGGGGTCTGCCTGGGACGGGACATCGGCAGCGGCACCCAGGCGCTCACGGTGAACATGACGGTGTCCAACGATTGCGTGATCACCGCGCCGAACATCAGTTTCGGCAGCGCGCCGGTGGTCAGTGCCTTCGCCACGGTCACCGGGCAGACCATCAACCTGTCCTGCACCAAGGGCAGTGCCTATACCGTGGGCTTGAGCGACGGCCAGCAACCCGTGAGCGCGGGAGGGCGACGGCGGATGATTTCCGGCAGCAACTACCTGGCCTACGACATTTTCAAAAGTGCCGGCAACACCCGTTGGGGCAGCGTTGGCAGTGCCCGACGCTCCAGCACCGATGCCGAAGTGAACCCGGGCAATGGCCTGGGTACCGGCAGCCAGATCTTCAACTACAACGCCAGGATCTACACCGACCAGAACACGCCGCCCGCGGGCACCTACATCGACAACGTGGTGCTGGACGTGGGGTTCTGAAGGCCTACAAGGGTATTTCCACCGGGCCGACCATGGCGTAGTTGTAGCCCCCGCCGGACCAGTACTGTGCCTGCAACGGGCCGTCACGGCGGCTACCACGGGGTAGCAGGGTGTTCTGCGGTCCTGGCGGGCGGATGTAGAAGCTGACTTTGCGCCCCTCGCGATCCTGGTACAGAACCATTGCCGCCGGCCCTTGTTCGGTACTGAGCAGGCGCCCGCTGACCGCTTTGAAGCCAGCGTCGTGCAGGTCCGGCAGCGGGCTGGCCTGGGTGAAGTAGCGATCCAGCCAGGCTTGCATGGCACCGTTGTCCTGGACCTTGAAGTCCGCCGGCAGGATGCCTTGCTCGGCGAACAGGCGATACGCCTGGAGGGCATCGGTCATCGGCAGCACGCTGTTGCCGGCCAGGGTCAGCTCCCGGGCCTGCCAGCCGCTCAGACCGCCAACCCCGACCGCCACGAGCAGTGCCGCGGCACTGGCCAAGCGCCGCAAGCCCCGCTGCTGGTAGCGCGTACGGATCAGCGTCGGCTCCAGCGCCGGGTTGGGCGCTTGCAGCAGGGCGCCACCGAGGGCGGCCCGCAGGTGCTGGGCATCCTGCTGCCAGGCCTGGACCTGAGCTGCCGTCTGCGGATGGTTGGCCAGGTAACTGTCCAGCACCCGGCGGTCCGCTTCGCTGAGCTGGTGATCGACGTAGGCGTGCAGGTCGCTGTCGCTGGGGGGCAGGCTGATCATTTGAGTATCCGTAGAGAGGGGCTGCTGATTTCGCCGTCGCTGAGTTGGCGCAGCGCCTGGCGGGCCCTGGACAGGCGCGACATCACGGTGCCGACGGGGACCTGGAGGATCTCTGCCACTTCCTTGTAGCTCAAGCCCTCCACCGAGACCCAGAGCAGCAGGGCGCGTTGCTCGGCGTTCAGGCGGTCGAAAGCGGCCAGGGTCGACTGGGCGACTACGGTGCGCTCCACCGAAGGCTGGGCGTCGTCACGGCCGGTAAAGAATTCGAGCATGCGTGCGTAACGCCGGGAGCGTCGGTGGGCATCAAGAAACTGCCGGTAGAGGATGGAAAACAGCCAGGCTCGCAGATCGCCTTCGGGGCGTTTATGGGCCCGACTCGACAAGGCGCGCTCCAGGCAGGACTGCACCAGATCGTCGGCGCTGCTGGGCTGGCGCGTCAGGGACAGGGCAAAGCGCCTGAGGCGGGGGAGCAGCAGGCGTAGCTGTTCGTCGAAATCGTTCATGAAGTCCTGCAGGTGCTGGGCCAGTCACTAGGCTTGGGACTAGGAAGACGCGCTGCCTCGCAGGTTATTCCACAGACGCGCAAATAAATATCGGGCTGTGGAATAACCGGCACCGGGCTGCGTCTGACTGGTCCTGGTCCCTTGTGGCCCCGCGTACTGGAGATGTCCATGGTTGCCCCATCCTCGCCACCCGATCGTCCGCCCTTGAGTGCTGTCAGCCTGACCTTGCGCCTGGGGGCCATTGCCTGGGTGGTGGCCGCCGCTGCCGCGGCGCTGGCCTACGTGCACGGCAACTTCGACCCGCAACGCCTGACTCCCAAGGCCCTGGTGGATGTGCTGGAGACCAATAACGGCGTGCATCCGGGGTTTCGCCGCAACCACGCCAAGGGCGTGTGTGTCATCGGTTACTTCCAGAGCAGTGGCGAGGCCCGGGCCTACTCCACGGCACAGGTGTTCAGCGAGGCGCAAACGCCGGTGGTGGGGCGTTTTGCCCTGCCCAGCGGCAACCCCTATGCGCCGGACAGCAGCGTGCCGATCCGCAGCCTCGCGTTGCGTTTCCTCCAGGCCAACGGCCAGCAGTGGCGCACGGGAATGAACAGCATGCCGGTGTTTCCGGTGGGCACTCCCGAGGCGTTCTATCAACTGCAGCAGGCCAGTTCCCCTGATCCAGCCACGGGCAAGCCGGACCCGACCAGGGTGCCGGCGTTCTTTGCCGCTCACCCGGAGGCTGGGCCCTTTCTGCAATGGGTCAAGAGCGCCAAGCCTTCAGCCAGTTATGCCAGTGAAAGCTACAACGGGATCAACGCGTTCTACCTGGTGGATGGCAGCGGCAAGCGCCAGGCGGTGCGCTGGGGCGTGGTCCCCGAGACCGGTGAGGCGCCAGCCCCGGGCAGTGCTCCGCAAGGCGCGGACTACCTGGAACAAGACCTGACGCAGCGCCTGGCTCAAGGGCCGTTGCGCTGGCGTTTGCAGATCACCCTGGCGGCGCCCGATGACCCCACCCATGACGCCAGCAAGGCCTGGCCCGCAGAGCGTCCGGTGATCAATGCCGGGACCCTGGTGCTGCAAGGCACCCAGCCGCAGAACAGTGGCCAGTGCCGGGACATCAATTACGACCCGCTGATTCTGCCCAATGGCATCCAGGCCTCCGATGATCCCCTGCTGGCAGCACGCTCTGCTGCCTACGCCAGTTCCTACCTGCGTCGCACCAGCGAAGTCAGTCAATTGCCCTCCGCCCAGGAACCGCGTCCATGAATAGCCACCCTCAACACTTCGCCCCGCTGGCGCGCCTGCTGCACTGGCTGATGGCGCTGATGATCATTGCCATGCTGTTTATCGGTGCCGGCATGGTGACCTCGGTGTCCGCCCGTCATGAGTGGCTGATCCACCTGCACAAGCCGTTGGGCATCGCCATTCTGCTGTTGGCGGCGGTGCGCCTGTTTGTGCGTTTTTCCACTCGACAACCGCCGCTGCCGGCAGACTTGCCGGGCTGGCAGGTGTTGGCGGCCAAAGCCTCCCATGTGCTGCTGTACGCCCTGATGCTGGGCTTGCCGGTACTGGGCTGGGCCATGATTTCGGCGGCCGGGGACCCGGTGATGCTGAGCGGTTCGTTGCAGTTGCCGGCGATCCTGCCGGCCAATGCCCAGGTGTTCGCTCTGTTGCGCAAGGCCCATGGCTACCTGGCTTATCTGCTGTTCCTGACGGTGTTGCTGCATCTGGCGGCGGCACTGTTCCATGGCTGGGTCCGCCGAGACGGGGTATTGCAGAGCATGCTGCGGGGGCGGGTTTGAGTCCCCCTTGAGCAAGCCTGCTGTGTCGTTCAAATGGCACAGCGAGCCTCGGTCCGAGCTTTCCCGGGGTTCAGGCTCCACAGCCAATAGACCAGTGCCAGGCTGTTGATAGCGGCTCCCAACAGGCAGACCCCGATCCAGCCGGCCCAGGCGTAGGTGGCGGTGGCGGCAATCGAGCCGCCGGCGCTGCCCAGGGAGTAGAACAGCATGTAACCGGCGGCCAAGCGGCTCTGGGCTTGCGGGCGCACGCTGTAGATCAGGCTCTGGCTGGTGACGTGGACGGCCTGCAAGCCCAGGTCGAAGGTGATGACTCCCAGTAGCAGTGCCCACAGGGACGATTGGGTAAAGGCAATGGGCAGCCAGGACAGCAACATCAACGCCAGGGCCAGGCCGCTGGTCCACTGTGCCAGGCCGCGATCCGCCCAGCGCCCGGCCCGTGCCGCGCCCAGGGCGCCGGCGGCCCCGGCCAGGCCGAACAGGCCGATTTCGGTGTGAGACAGCGACAGCGGCGGGGCGCTCAGAGGCAGTACCAGCGGGGTCCACAAGACGGTGCCCGCGGCGAAGATCAACATCGCCAGCACTGCACGGTCGCGCAGCACTTTTTCTTCCCTGAACAGTTGCAGCAGCGAGCCGAGCAATTGCCCGTAGCGTTGCACTGCGGGTGGCTGTTCAACTCTGGGCAGCACTCTCCACAGGGTCAGGGCCACCAGCAGGGTCAAGCCGGCCGACAACAGATAGACCGAACGCCAGCCGGCCAGATCGGCCATGGTTCCGGCCACGGTGCGGGCCAGCAGAATGCCCACCACGATGCCGCTGGTCACCATGCCGACCACCCGTCCACGCTGGGCTGTGGGTGCCAGGTTCGCGGCATAGGCCACCAGAACCTGGGTCACCACCGCCAGCAGGCCGGTGCCGGCCATGCCCAATAGCAGCCAGGCGCTGTTGGGGGCCAGGGCCACCATTAGCAAGGCCAGCACTGAAAGCAGAGTCTGGGTGACGATCAGTCGCCGGCGGTTGAGCAGGTCGCCCAAAGGCACCAGCAACAGCAGCCCCAGGCCGTAGCCCACCTGGGTCAGGGTGATGATGATGCCCACCGTGGCCGGCGGCAGGTCGAAGGTTCGGGCCATGGCGTCCAGAAGCGGCTGGGCGTAGTAAACGTTGCCCACCGCCAGGCCACAGGCGATGGCGAACAGCAGCACCACCCGTGGTGAAAGAATCGAGGGGGCAGGAGGGGAAGGATCGCGTGACATGTCGGGCTCCGTATCTGGTTTCGTTATAAAACCAGTTGTACGGTAGAGGTCGTGGTTTTATATTGCAACCACTTTTCTGTGGCCCGAACGGAGACTGCCCAGCATGGTTAAACGCACCAGCCTGCAAGATGCCGAGTGCCCGGTGGCCCGCTCACTGGATGCCATCGGTGATTGGTGGTCGTTGCTGATTGTGCGGGATGCCTTTGACGGCATCCGTCGCTTTGGCGAGTTCCAGCGCAACCTTGGCATGGCCAAGAACATTCTTGCCGCACGTTTGCGCACCCTGGTGGAACACGGGGTTTTTGAAGTGGTGCCGGCCTCTGATGGCAGTGCCTACCAGGAGTACGTGCTGACGCCAAAGGGCAAGGGGCTGTTTCCCCTGATCATCGGCTTGCGCCAATGGGGCGAGGCGTTTTTCTACGAGGAGGGCGAGGCGCATTCGCGAATGGTCGACCGGGAAACCGGGCAACCGTTACGTGCGCTGGAACTGCGTGCGGCGGATGGGCGCTTGCTGGGGCCGGAGGATTGCCGACGGGTGCCGGCTGGCGCCGATGAGTGACGACTGCGCAAATGCTCGCGCAGTCGCCAGTCGGGTTCAGCGCAGGTGGTCCACTAGGTCGGCAAGGGTGCTCATGACATCCTTGCCCAGCTGCATGGAGCGCTTGCCGGACCAGCCGGTGACGGGGTTGGGGTTATCGTCGTGGTCCTTGAAAGGCATCTCCAGGGTCAGCGCCAGGCAGTCGTATTTCTCCCCGACGGCATTGCAGGCCAGGGTCATGTTGGCCTCTCCGGGATTGTCCCGGGCGTAGCCGTGGGTAGTCTGGAAGTCTCGGGTCTGGCGCTTCAAGTGGCTGCGAAAATGCTCTTCGAGTCGCGCCAGGCGTGGCGTGTAGCCTGGGTTGCCCTCGCAGCCGGCGGTGAAGACGTGAGGAATTTCTTCATCGCCGTGCACATCAAGAAACAGGTCGACGCCGTACTTTTCCATCTGCTGCTGGACGAACAGCACTTCCGGGCTCAGTTCCTGGCTGGCGTTCTGCCAGGCGCGATTCAGGTCCTGGCCCTTGGCGTTGGTGCGCAGGTGGCCGTGGAACGCGCCGTCCGGGTTCATGTTGGGCACCAGGTACAGATCGGCCTTTGCCAGCAGCGAGTTGAGCTCCGGGTCATCCCGGTGCTGCAGGCGTTCGATCACGCCTTCCATGAACCATTCGGCCATGTGCTCGCCGGGATGCTGTTGGGCAATGATCCAGATCTTGCGCTGTCCTTCCTTGCCGCTGCCCTTGCGCAGAAGCTGGATATCCCGGCCTTCGACGCTTTTGCCCACTGCCAGCAGTTCGGTGTCGGCCTTGCTCAGGGCTTGATCGATCAGCCAGTCGTGGCGCCCGCGACTGTAGGGCTCGAAGTAGGCGAACCAGGCGTGAGTCTGGGTGGCCTCCAGATTGAAACGCAGGGCGTCACCTTCGAAGATCGTCGGTACGCGAAACCAGTTCACATGGTCATAGGAAGCGACGGCCTGGTAGCCGGTCCAGGCTTTGTTGTAGGAGGACTGGCTGGCGTTGGTCAGGCGGAACCAATGTTCCTGGCCGACATGCAGGCCACTGACCTTGAAGTGAAACCACTGGAAGTGCGGACTCTGGGTATCCGGGCGGATGGCCAGCAGTGCCTGCAGCGGATTGCTGATGTCCAGCACGTTGATATTGCCGCTGTCGAAGTCGGCAGTAATTTGAAACGAAGTGTGATTACCCACGGTCATGGTCGGTCCCTGTATAGGATTGTTATGACCGCTACTCTACACACTGAGGGGGGTAATAGAAGGGGGGCGTCGTCCTTGACGCAGAAGCAGCTTAGTGGCTATGCGATTGATTCTCAAGCGCTACTTTTGTCTTTCCAGGCCATTTAGCACGGCTGCTATCTTGCAAAAGGACATTCTTTTGCTATCATCGCCGCCATTATTTTAGCTGCATCCACGTCTTCATTAGCCTGAAGCCAAGCCAGAAAACTGGCAAAAAAAAGACCCGGCAAAAAGCCGGGTCAAAAACCGTGATTAGCCTGATGAGGAGATAATCCAAAGGTCCGACCTAAGGTCCTTTGGGCTATCGACTGATCTCGCGACCAGTTGCTTGCAATAATAATCATTATCATTTGCAAGTCAAATGTTTTTCCCTGCCCTTCGGAAAATATTTTTCCATTTCTCCTGTTTCCGCTGTTTTTTCCTTGCCGGCGCCTCAGCTGGACTCAAAGCGCTGACTTTCCAGGGACTTGTCCACCAGGGCTTTGGCCAGGTCGATCATGTGCACCACGGAAAAAGCCAGGTCACGCTTGGCCCCCCGCAGATTGTCGGCCGCGTCATAGGCGGTGGCTGCTGCACAGCGCAGCAGATCGGATGCGTGGATCATGGCTTCCTCGCTGCTGAGGTTGCGCCTGACCTCGAAAAACTTCTCTTCCTTGTCCGATCCGGTCAGCGCGGGCTTCAAGTAGTAGTCCATCGCCCGTCGTGCTGCGTGGCTGCCCTTGAGTGAATTCAATGTGGTCTCTGTATCGAGCTCCGGCACGTCCTTGCTGCTTGCGTTCATAAAGTGTTCCGTCCTGTTTGAGAAAAGGAAAGAGGGGTATGAACTAGATTAATACGTATTGTAATTGTGACGAGATTTCAAATACTACAAGTTGTGTGTTGAGGCCGGAAATACACAACGTATTGTTCAGTCCATGGACAAATGGATCGAGTTGGTCAAAGCCAACATGAAAGGCCGCAAGGTCACACAGGAAAAACTCGCCGAGCGTCTGGGCATGTCTCAGGGTGGTATCGGTCATTGGTTGAGCAAACGCCGTCAGCCAAAGATCGAAGACATGAATCGGGTGCTTGAAGAGATCGGCATGGGCTTTCTGGAAGTTGCCCTGGTGGTCCGCGAGAAACCCATGCTCGGTGACGATGGCGAACCCCTGGTGAACGAGCCTTCACTGTTGCACAAGTACAATCCGTACTTCCGTTATCCGGTGAGCGATTGGCGAGCTGCTGGGGAAGTTCGTGAAGATGGCAAGTCAGCCTATGTACCGGAGCGCTATGAGCTTTCCGATTATCAGGCTCAAGGCGCGGCGTTTTGGCTGGTGGTAGTCGGTGACGCAATGATTGCGCCCAGCGGCTTGAGCATCAGTCAGGACATGCTGATTCTGGTGGACCCGGCTATTACCGCCGAACCTGGGAAGTTGGTGGTCGTACAGTGTCCCGGTAATGCCGAGGCGATCTTTCGTAAGTGGGTGAAAGAGGGCAGTCAGCATTATCTGGTTCCCCTCAATCCCACCTATCCGAAGATGCTCTACAGCGACGAGTGCCGGGTTATTGGTGTAGTCGTACAAGCTACTGCGAAGTTTTAACTTGCTTGAAAGGCCCCTTCCTACAGCTAGGAAGGGGCTTTCTTATTGGTGGGTTTACTCCAACTCTACCAACGCACTGCCTTCACTAACCATTTCGCCTTCCTGGCAATACAGTGCCTTGATGACACCTGCCTGGGGCGCGCGGATGCTGTGTTCCATCTTCATCGCCTCCAGCACCACCAGTTGCGCGCCGGCTTCGACGCTTTGCCCGGCGCTGACCAGCACCCGCACGATGCTGCCGTTCATGGGCGCAGTAAGTCCGCCCTGGTGACTGTGACTGGCATCGGCTGCAGCAATCGGATCGTAAGCCGTGACGCTGTGCATCTCGCCCTGCCAGTGCAGGTACAGAGTGTCACCACGGCGAATGGCGCGATGTTCACGACGCAACCCTTGTTGCTCTACCCACAGGTGTTCACCTTGCAACTGGAAGGCTGGCGAGCGAGCGCCCAGGCTGATGGCCTGATCCTGTCCGGCACAGCTCAGGTGCAGGCTGGTCTGGGCCGGTAACGCGCTGCGCCAGCCATTGACTGCCGACCATGGGGACTGCAGGTCGTCGCTACGCACCCGTTCCGGCTGGCTTTGTGTGAATGCCTGTGCGGCCGCTTGCCAGAAGTCCGCGCCGAGTTCGCAGGGCGCTGGCAGTAATTGTTCCTGATAGCGTGGGATAAATCCGGTATCCAGTTGCGCCTCGGCGAACGCTGGATGGGCAATGATGCGCCGCAGGAACGCCAGGTTGGTTTTCAGGCCACCGATGGCGAACTCGTCCAGCATGCTCAACAGGCGCAGACGAGCCTGCTCGCGGTTTTCGCCCCAGGCGATCAGCTTGCCCAGCATCGGATCGTAGAAGGGCGACACGCTATCGCCTTCCTCGACCCCGCTGTCGACCCGACGGCCCGGGCCAGCGGCGGATTCGCGATACAACTCCAGGCGCCCGGTCGCGGGAAGGAAGTCGTTGCCCGGGTCTTCGGCATACAAGCGCACTTCAATGGCGTGCCCCAGCAGCGGGACCTGTTCCTGGCTGATGGGCAGGGCTTCACCCTGGGCCACGCGTATTTGCCAGGCCACCAGATCGAGGCCGGTAATGGCTTCGGTAACCGGGTGTTCCACCTGCAGCCGGGTATTCATTTCCATGAAGAAGAATTCGCCGCGAGCATCCAGGAGAAACTCCACGGTGCCGGCGCCGACGTAGCCGATGGCCTGGGCCGCGCGCACGGCGGCTTCGCCCATGGCCTTGCGCAACTCGGGGCTGAGGCCGGGAGCGGGGGCTTCTTCGACCACTTTCTGGTGACGCCGCTGGATCGAGCAGTCGCGCTCGTTGAGGTACAGGCAGTTGCCGTGTTGGTCGGCGAACACCTGGATCTCCACGTGGCGGGGCTTGAGCAGGTACTTTTCCACCAGCATCCGCGAATCGCCAAAGGATGATTGGGCTTCACGCTGGGCCGAGGCCAGGGCTTCGGCCAACTGGCTGACGTCCTCGACCACTTTCATGCCCTTGCCGCCGCCGCCAGCGGTGGCCTTGAGCAGCACCGGGTAGCCGATGCGCTCGGCGGCACTGCGGAAGGTTTCCAGGTCCTGGGCTTCGCCGTGATAACCCGGCACCAGAGGTACGCCGGCGGTTTCCATCAGTGCCTTGGCCGCCGACTTGCTGCCCATGGCGTCAATGGCCGAGGCGGGCGGGCCGAGAAAGATCAGGCCCGCCGCTTCGATGGCTCGGGCAAAACCGGCGTTTTCCGAGAGAAAGCCGTAACCGGGGTGGATGGCCTGGGCGCCGCTGGCCTTGGCCGCAGCGATCAGCTTGTCGATCTGCAAGTAACTGTCGGCGGCCTTGCTGCCCCCCAGGTCGACGCGGATATCTGCCTCGCGGCTGTGCCGGGCATTGCGGTCGGTGGCGCTGTGCACGGCCACGGTGGTCAGGCCCAAGGCCTTGGCGGTGCGCATCACGCGGCAGGCGATCTCGCCACGGTTGGCCACCAGTAAAGTGTCTAGAACGGGGGCGCTCATCAGCGGGACTCCTTGGTCGTGGGCTCGGACTGCCAACTGGGCGGGCGTTTTTCCAGGAAGGCCCGCAGGCCTTCCTGGCCTTCGGCGCTGACCCGAATCCGCGCGATGGCATTTTCGCAGTAGCGACGCAGGGCTGTGGTGAGGGCGCCATTGCCCACTTCTCGCAGCAGGTCCTTGCTGGCACGCATGGCTTGGGGGCTGTTGAGCAGCAGATTGTCGATCCATTGGGTGACTTGCTGTTCCAGCTCGGCAGCCGGGTAACTCTCCGCCAGCAAGCCGATTTCCCGTGCCCGTTGGCCGCCAAAGCGCTCGGCGGTGAGGGCGTAACGTCGGGTGGCGCGCTCGCCAATGGCCTGGACCACAAAGGGACTGATGACCGCTGGCGCCAGGCCAATGCGGACTTCCGACAAGCAGAACTGCGCATCGTCGGTACCGATTGCCATGTCGCAGCAACTGATCAGGCCCAGGGCGCCACCAAACGCTGCGCCTTGCACCACGGCCAGGGTCGGGATCTTCAGCTTGGCCAGGTTGTACATCAACTCCGCCAGTTCCCGGGCGTCGTCGAGGTTGGTCTGGTAGTCGAGTTCGGCGGACTGCTGCATCCAGGCCAGGTCGGCGCCGGCACTGAAGTGCTTGCCGCGTCCGCGCAGCAGCAGGAAGCGCAGGCTCGGGTCGCTCTGCACCTGATCCAGGGCCAGGATCAGCTCGCGGATCATCTCGGCGTTGAAGGCGTTGTTCTTGGTTTCGCGGCTGAGCCACAGGGTGGCGAAGCCACGAGGGTCACGCAGCAGTTCCAGGGTATTGAAGTCGCTCATGTTCTTCTCGCGCAGGATTACATGCGGAACACGCCGAAGCGGCTCTGTTCGATGGGTGCATTAAGGGCCGCAGACAGGGCCAGGGCCAGGACGTCACGGGTCTGTGCCGGGTCGATGACGCCGTCGTCCCATAGCCGGGCGCTGGAGTAGTAAGGGTGCCCCTGGTGCTCGTATTGATCGAGGATCGGCTGTTTGATCTCGGCTTCCTGGGCGGCGTCGAAAGGGTGTCCGCCGCGTTCCGCCTGCTCGCGCTTGACCTGGACCAGCACCCCGGCCGCCTGTTCGGCCCCCATCACGCCAATCCGCGCGTTGGGCCACATCCACAGAAAGCGTGGATCGTAGGCGCGACCGCACATGCCGTAGTTACCGGCCCCGAAGCTGCCGCCGATGATCACGGTAAATTTCGGCACCTTGGCACAGGCCACCGCGGTGACCAGCTTGGCGCCGTGCTTGGCGATGCCGCCAGCCTCGTATTTCTGGCCCACCATGAAGCCGGTGATGTTCTGTAGGAACAGCAGGGGAATCCCGCGCTGGCAGGCCAGTTCGATGAAGTGCGCGCCTTTTTGCGCGGCTTCGGCGAAGAGGATGCCGTTGTTGGCGAGGATGGCGATAGGGTAGCCATGCAGGTGAGCGAAACCGCAGACCAGGGTGGTGCCGAACAGGGCCTTGAATTCATCGAACAACGAGCCGTCCACCAGCCTGCTGATGACTTCGCGTACATCGAAGGGCTGCTTGGGATCGGCCGGCACCACGCCGTAAAGCTCTTCACGGGCATACAGCGGAGCGAGCGGGGTGCGTTGCTGCAACTGGCCCTGCTTGTGCCAGTTGAGGTTGGCCACGCTGCGCCGGGCCAGGGCCAGGGCGTGTTCATCGCTGTCGGCGTAGTGGTCGGCAACCCCGGAAATCTTGCAGTGCACGTCGGCGCCGCCCAACTCTTCGGCACTCACCACCTCGCCGGTGGCAGCTTTTACCAGGGGCGGGCCGGCGAGGAAGATGGTGGCCTGTTCACGAACCATGATGGCTTCGTCGGCCATGGCCGGCACGTAGGCTCCGCCGGCGGTGCAGGAACCCATGACCACGGCGATCTGCGGAATGCCCTGGGCGCTCATGTTGGCCTGGTTGAAGAAGATCCGGCCGAAGTGCTCGCGGTCCGGGAATACTTCGTCCTGGCGCGGCAGGTTGGCGCCGCCGGAGTCCACCAAGTAGATGCAGGGCAGGCGGTTCTGTTGGGCGATGGTCTGGGCCCGCAGGTGTTTCTTTACCGTCAGCGGGTAGTAGGAGCCGCCTTTCACCGTGGCGTCGTTGGCCACGATCATGCATTCGATGCCTTCTACCCGACCGATGCCGGCAATCACGCCGGCGGCGGGCACGTCTTCGCCATAGACCTCGTAGGCGGCCAGGGGGCTGACTTCAAGAAACGGCGAGCCAGGGTCGAGCAGGCGGTTGATACGCTCGCGCGGCAGCAGTTTGCCCCGGGAAGTGTGGCGCTCCTGGGCCTTGGCACCACCGCCTTGCTGGACCTGGGCGAGCAGGGTATGCAGGGCGTCGACTTGGGCCAGCATGCTGGCCGCGTTCTGCGCGAACTCGGGGGATTTCGGGTTGAGCTGAGACTTCAGAATCATGGGAGGGCCTACGGCAGCTTCAAGCGACACGCTTCAAGCTGCAAAAGTAAGTCGGTATTACGGCAGCTTTGGCTTGCCGCTCGTAGCTCGCAACGTGCGGCTGCTCTTACTTGGTTTCGTTGAACAGTTCGCGACCGATCAGCATGCGGCGGATTTCGCTGGTGCCGGCGCCGATTTCGTAGAGCTTGGCGTCACGCAGCAGGCGGCCCGCGGGGAATTCGTTGATGTAGCCGTTGCCGCCAAGGATCTGGATCGCATCCAGGGCCATCTGGGTGGCACGTTCGGCGCTGTAGAGAATCACCCCGGCGGCGTCCTTGCGGGTGGTTTCGCCACGCTCACAGGCCTGGGCCACGGCGTACAGGTAGGCGCGGCTGGCGTTGAGCTGGGTGTACATGTCGGCGATCTTGCCCTGGATCAACTGGAACTCGCCGATGCTCTGACCGAACTGCTTGCGGTCGTGGATGTAGGGCACCACCAGGTCCATGCAGGCTTGCATGATCCCGGTCGGGCCGCCGGAGAGCACCACGCGCTCGTAGTCCAGGCCGCTCATCAGCACTTTGACCCCGCCGTTGAGCACGCCGAGGATGTTTTCCTCCGGCACTTCCACGTCATCGAAGAACAGCTCGCAAGTGTTGGAGCCGCGCATGCCCAGCTTGTCGAACTTGTTGCTGCGGCTGAAGCCCTTCCAGTCACGCTCGACGATGAAGGCGGTGATGCCGTGGGGGCCCTTTTCCAGGTCGGTCTTGGCGTAGATCACGTAGGTGTTGGCGTCGGGGCCGTTGGTGATCCAGGTCTTGCTGCCGTTGAGGACGAAGTGGTCACCGCGCTTGTCGGCGCGCAGCTTCATCGACACCACGTCGGAGCCGGCGTTGGGTTCGCTCATGGCCAGGGCGCCAATGTGTTCGCCGCTGATCAGCTTGGGCAGGTATTTGCTCTTTTGCTCATGGTTGCCGTTGCGGTTGATCTGGTTCACGCAGAGGTTGGAGTGGGCACCATAGGACAGTGCCACCGAGGCGGAGCCGCGGCTGATCTCTTCCATGGCCACCACGTGGGCCAGGTAACCCAGCCCGGCGCCGCCGTATTCTTCCGCTACGGTAATGCCCAAGAGGCCCATGTCGCCGAACTTGCGCCACATGTCGGCGGGGAACAGGTTGTCGACATCGATCTGTGCCGCCCGAGGAGCCAGTTCCGCCTTGACGAAGGCCTGGACCTGTTCGCGCAGCATGTCAATGGTTTCACCGAGGGCGAAGTTCAGGGTCGGGTAACTCATGGCGGGGCACCTTCAAACTTGTTTTTATTGAGGGAATGGGCTGCAGAGAGCGGCGCTGTCTAGCTCTCACCTTTACGTTAACGTAAACCTGCGACCGAAGGCTGTCAATCGCCCTTTACGTAAACGTCAACTTGCGCCAGAGTAGCAGGGCTTTCGATTGGAGCCAGGCTTTTTCGCACCATCGGCCAGGCTCCTGAACACCCACTAATAAAGACAATAGGGGTCGTCATGGAACACTCGGGTTTCCAGCCGGATCGCAGTTACACCCGTGGTACGCAAGACAAGCCATTGCTGGCGCTGACCATCGGTCAGGCCTTCGACAACACCGTCGCTGCCTATCCCCAGGGGGAAGCCCTGGTGGTGCGTCATCAGCAGTTGCGCTACAGCTGGCAGCAACTGCGCGAGGCCGTCGACCTGCATGCCAGGGCGCTGCTGGCCTTGGGGCTGAAGACGGGGGATCGACTGGGGATCTGGGCCCCCAACTGCGCCCAGTGGTGCATCGCCCAATTTGCCAGTGCCAAGATCGGCGCGATCCTGGTGAACATCAACCCGGCCTATCGCAGTTCCGAGCTGGAATATGTGCTCAAGCAGTCCGGCTGCCAGTGGCTGATCTGCGCCGGAGCCTTCAAGACCTCTGACTACCACGGCATGCTGCAGGGGCTGATCCCTGAATTGGCGGAGCAATCCATCGGTCAATTGCACTGTGAACGCCTGCCCGAGTTGCGTGGGGTGATCAGCCTGGATGCCCAGCCGCCCTCCGGCTTTCTGCCCTGGTCGCAACTGACGGCCCTTGCCGCTGGAGCCACCGCCGAGCAATTGCAGGCGCGCCAGGACAGCCTGGATTTCGATCAGCCGGTGAATATCCAGTACACCTCCGGCACCACCGGTTTCCCCAAGGGCGCGACCCTGAGTCACTACAACATCCTCAATAACGGTTACATGGTGGGGGAGAGCCTGGGCCTGACCGCGGCAGATCGGCTGGTGATCCCGGTGCCGCTGTATCACTGCTTCGGCATGGTCATGGGCAATCTGGGTTGTATCACCCACGGCACCACCATGATCTACCCCAACGATGCCTTCGACCCGTTGCTGACCCTCAGTACCGTGGCCGAGGAGCGGGCTACCGGCTTGTATGGGGTGCCCACCATGTTCATCGCCATGCTTGACCAGCCCAGGCGTGGTGAGTTCGACCTGTCGAGCCTGCGTACCGGGATCATGGCCGGTGCCACTTGTCCGATCGAGGTGATGCGCCGGGTCATCAGCGAGATGCACATGAGCGAGGTGCAGATCGCCTACGGCATGACGGAGACCAGTCCGGTGTCGTTGCAGACCGGTCCTGCCGATGATCTGGAGTTGCGGGTCACCACCGTGGGCCGTACCCAGCCGCACCTGGAGAGCAAGATCATCGACGAGGCCGGCAATCTGGTGCCCCGGGGCACCATCGGTGAACTCTGCACCCGGGGTTACAGCGTCATGCTCGGTTACTGGAACAACCCCCAGGGCACCAGCGAGTCCATCGATCAGGCGGGCTGGATGCACACCGGCGACCTGGCCACCATGAACGAGCAGGGTTATGTGTGCATTGCCGGGCGCAACAAGGACATGATCATCCGCGGTGGCGAGAATATTTACCCGAGGGAGCTGGAAGAGTTTTTCTTCACCCATCCCGCCGTGGCCGATGTACAGGTGATCGGCATTCCCTGCGCCAGGTACGGTGAGGAAATCGTCGCCTGGATCAAGTTCCACCCCGGGCATTGCGCCAATGAAGTCGAGCTGCAGGCCTGGTGCAAGGAGCGCATCGCCCACTTCAAGACGCCGCGTTACTTCAAGTTCGTCGAGGAGTTTCCGATGACGGTAACCGGCAAGATCCAGAAATTCCGCATGCGCGAAATCAGCATCGAGGAGTTGCGCGAGCAGGTGAGCAGGGTGTGAGCATTGCTGGAGCGTGCATCTGGACGGGTGCACGCTTTATGGGCGAGAAGGGCAGGCAAAAGCTAAATTGCAGAAAGCACAAAGGGGAGCCGAAGCTCCCCTTTAATTTGTCGTTGCGTGCTCTTTTTTTATTATTGAGGGGCGGTCTATTGTTGTTTTTGGCAACCGTGGCCCTTTACCGCTGTTTTTGGCGATCCCCATCCGGGATCAAGAGCAAACGTATTTTTTTGAGCGCTGATCTAACGTGTCGCCAGGGCGATCCAACCAGTTCGGGAGCTACCTCAAGGGTAGTTTTATTGTTCTCTGACCGGTTGCGGGTGGCTCTTGCAAGCCCTCCTGCACATCACATCCTCTCCAAAAAAATCTGTTAGCTGCGTCTCTGCCGTGTTGTTTTTGTTATGTCAGAGTCGTTACGTCTTATTTTTATTAGGTTTGCTGCTTTTTATTCTTGTTATGCCATAGAGATAGCAGGAGCCGTGCCAACTTTTTAAAGTCCTTTAAAATCAATGGCTTGATGTTTTTGTAGGACAATCTGCATCGCAATAAAATCGACAAACTGTTTCCGTGTTACTCGTTCCCGCCACCGTTTAGAGCGGCCGGTAACACCCGGCCGCACATTGGCTCACCCGGCGCTACGTGCCTTGGCCACACGAGAACCGCTGGGACGGCCCAGCACCGTGCAGATCTGCCGGCCAGCATCGATCAGGCGATCCATGTCGATACCGCTGTGTATGCCCAGGCCGTTGAGCAGGTACAGCACATCCTCGGTAGCAACGTTACCGCTAGCGCCCTTGGCATAGGGGCAGCCGCCGAGGCCGGCGATCGAACTGTCGAACACCGCGATGCCCTCCAGCAGACTGGCGTAGACGTTGGCCAGGGCTTGGCCATAGGTGTCGTGGAAGTGGCCGGCGAGCTTCTCCCGTGGCACCTGGGCGCTCACCACTTCGAACATTCTGCGGGTGGCGCCGGCGGTGCCGGTGCCGATGGTGTCGCCCAAGGACACTTCGTAGCAGCCCATGGCGTACAGCTCACGGGCCACCAGGGCCACTTGCTCCGGGGCTACCTCACCTTCGTAAGGGCAGCCCAGCACACAGGACACATACCCGCGCACGCTGACGCCATGCTGCTTGGCGGCCTCCATGATCGGCACGAAGCGCTGCAGGCTTTCGCTGATGGAACAGTTGATGTTGCGCTGGGAGAAGGATTCCGATGCGGCGGCGAACACCGCGACTTCCTTGACCCCCGCCGCCAGGGCGTCTTCGAAGCCCCGCAGGTTCGGCGCCAGCGCGCCGTAGACCACCCCCGGCTTGCGCTGGATGCGGGCGAAGACCTCGGCCGAACCGGCCATCTGCGGTACCCACTTGGGCGAGACGAAACTGCCGACTTCTATATAGCCCAGGCCTGCCGCCGTCAGGGCATCGACCAGTTGCACCTTGTCATCGACGCTGATGGGCTGGGCTTCGTTCTGCAGACCGTCGCGGGGGCCCACTTCGATCAGGCGTACATGGCTGGGGAGTGACATTCAGGTTCACCTTCTATGAGGGAGGGCGGATGCCGGCGCGAGCGGCGCAGGTGTCCCAAGGATTATTGTGCGGTGCTTTTCTGGTTCTGGATGGTTTGTTCCAGCGCCTGGGTACAGCGCTCTTCGGCGGTGTCCAGTTCCAGCTTCATCTGTTCGATGTCGAGCAACTGCTGTTCGAGCTGCTCTCGCCGTTCGCCGATTTTCGCCAGCATGCTGTGCAACTGCTTCAGGTTGCCGCTGCTGGGGTCGTAGAGCTCGATGAGTTCACGGCATTCGGCCAGGGAAAAGCCGATGCGCTTGCCCCGCAGGATCAGCTTCAGACTGACTTTGTCCCGTGGGGAGTAGATGCGTTCCTGGCCGCGACGCTCAGGGGCCAGCAGGCCCTGCTCTTCATAGAAGCGTATGGCCCGGGTAGTGATGTCGAGCTCGCGGGCGAGGTCGGAGATGCTGTAGGTCTGGCTGCTCATGGAGGCGCTCAAGGTGGGACTTGGCGCTAAGCTAAAGGCAGGTTTACGTATACGTCAAGCAATCCGCGTCGATCCCGTTCGCCGGCAAGCCGGCTCCTACAGTGAGGGCTTGCCGGCGAAGGGGTCAGGCTGTCTGCTGGTCGAGTTTCTTTTCGTGGGCGGTCACCTGTTGGCACAGCTCGATCATCTGTTCGCGCATCCAACGGTTGGCCGGGTCCTGGTCGGTGCTTTCGTGCCAATAGAGGTGGGTTTCCACCGGTGGTACATCATTGACCGGCAGATTGAAGGCCTGCAGGTCATGGCGTCGGGCAAAACGTTCCGGGACGGTCATGACCATGTCGGTTTGTTGCAACACTTGTGAAGCCATCAGGTAGTGCTGGGAGCGCAGGGTGATCTTGCGCTGGATGCCCATCTTGCCCAGCGCCAGGTCGACATGGCCCAGGCCGCTGCGACGGCTGGAAATATGGATGTGGGTCAGGGACAGGTAGTCGTCCAGGGTGAACTTTTCCTTGCCGGCCAGGGGGTGGCCCTTGCGCATGGCGCACACGTAACGGTCTTCCATGAGCTTGACGTGGCGCACCTGGGGGTCGGTGTTGAGGGGGGCGTCCACGGCAAAGTCCAGGCGCCCGGCTGCCAGTTCCTTGGTGGTCTCCCGGCGCTTGGAGAGGAAACTCTCGATGATCACCGCCGGTGCCAGGCGGCGCAGGCGCTGGAACAGGGGGGGCAGGATCACTGCCTCGGTCAGGTCGGTCATGCTGATGCGGTAGGTCTTGACCGCTTGCAGAGGGTTGAAAATCCGACTTTCCTGGACTGAAACCCGCAGCAGTGACAATGCATTGCGCACCGGACCGATGATGTTCTGTGCCATGGGGGTGGGCACCATGCCCTGGGCGGTCCTGACGAACAGCGGATCATTGAAGGTCTCGCGCAGACGCGCCAGCGCGTTGGACACCGCCGGTTGGGTGATGCCGACGATCTGCCCGGCGCGGGTCAGGTTGGCTTCGGTGTAGATCGCGTCGAAAACGATGAAGAGGTTGAGGTCGACCTTGCTCAGATTCATGGCGCTGCACTCTTATTGTTAGGGCCTGTGAGGGAGGCTCGGAGGCCTTTCGGATCAGCCGATCATATATCGGTGATGAATGTTAATACACGCCGAGAATAGGCTAGGTAAATTTTCGTAGCTGATCTAGCATCGATTTCAGTCCCCCAACACCCGTTCTTCACAAAGGTAGAACTGCCCATGGAATTCGCCTATTCCCCCAAGGTTCAAGAGCTGCGTGAGCGCGTCACCGCGTTCATGGATGCCTATGTTTATCCGGCTGAAGCGGTCTTCGAGCGTCAGGTTGCCGAAGGTGATCGTTGGCAGCCGACCGCCATCATGGAAGAGCTCAAACTCAAGGCCAAGGCTGAAGGTCTGTGGAATTTGTTTCTGCCTGAGTCGGAACTGGGGGCCGGCCTGACCAACCTTGAATATGCGCCACTGGCGGAGATCATGGGCCGATCGCTGCTGGGCCCCGAGCCGTTCAACTGCTCGGCGCCGGATACCGGCAACATGGAAGTGCTGGTGCGTTATGCCAGCGAAGAACAGAAGCAGCGCTGGCTGGAGCCGCTGCTGCGTGGCGAGATCCGCTCCGCGTTCGCCATGACCGAGCCGGATGTGGCTTCCTCCGACGCCACCAACATGGCGGCCCGCGCGGTGCGCGACGGCGATCAGTGGATCATCAACGGCAAGAAGTGGTGGACCTCGGGCGCCTGTGATCCGCGTTGCAAGATTCTGATCTTCATGGGCCTGAGCAATCCGGATGCGCCGCGTCATCAGCAGCACTCGATGATCCTGGTGCCGGTGGATACCCCCGGGGTGAAGATCGTCCGTCCACTGCCGGTGTTTGGCTACGACGATGCGCCGCATGGTCACGCCGAAGTGTTGTTCGACAACGTCCGCGTACCTTATGAGAACGTGTTGCTGGGAGAGGGGCGTGGTTTCGAGATTGCCCAGGGCCGCCTCGGCCCGGGCCGCATTCACCACTGCATGCGTTCCATTGGCATGGCCGAGCGGGCGCTGGAATTGATGTGCAAGCGTGCGGTGAATCGCACCGCGTTCGGCAAACCGCTGGCTCGCCTGGGGGGCAATATCGACAAGATCGCCGACTCGCGGATGGAGATCGACATGGCTCGGCTGCTGACCCTCAAGGCGGCCTACATGATGGACACCGTGGGTAACAAAGTGGCCAAGAGCGAGATTGCCCAGATCAAGGTAGTGGCGCCGAATGTGGCCCTGCGGGTGATCGACCGGGCGATCCAGATTCACGGTGGGGCCGGGGTATCCAATGACTTCCCATTGGCCTACATGTACGCCATGCAGCGCACCTTGCGCCTGGCCGATGGCCCGGATGAAGTACACCGCGCGGCCATTGGCAAGTACGAAATCGGCAAGTATGTGCCGAAGGAAATGCTGCGCAGCAGCCATTGATGATCATGCAGCCGGCCTGCCGGGCGACGCCTGTGGCAGGCCGGTTGCTGTGTATTCAGTACACCCAGACTTCTACGCGCCGGTTCTTGATCCGGCCCTCGTCGGCGTTGTTGGCCGCCACTGGCAGCTCAGCGCCGAAACCGCGGATCTCGCGAAACACCACGCCGCTTTTCACCAGTTCCCTGCGCACTGTCATGGCCCGCAGCTTGGACAGCAGGGCAGCGCGTGCCGGGTCGCTCTTGGCATCCCCGAATCCGGCCAGAGTGACGTGCCGGTTCATCTTGGCGTGCTGGCGCAGGTAATCCAGGACGCGATTCAGGTCCTGGCGTGCCTTGTTGTCCAGATTGGCGCTGCCCTCCTCGAAGCGAAAGTTCACGCTCAGGCGTTGCGCATCCCGGCTCAGTTGCTGGTAGGCCTTGGGCATCTGTGGGCTGGGCGTTACCCGCATGGCTTGCACGGTCTGGGCGACAAAGCCGTTGGCGGCGACGATGGCCTGGCCTTTGGCGCTCTGGGAAAAACTCACCAGGGCGTCCGCCCAGGGGTTCTGCCCATTGGGCGGCAAGTACAGGTACAGACGCCGCGACAGTGGGTAGTCCTCAGTGGCGATCAGACTGTTGAGGGGCGGCATGGGCTGGGAGTCACCGTCGATAATCGCCACGGCCTTGGCCTGGCGTACGTAGGGCAGACCGATGAAGCCGATGCCTTGAGGGTCCCGGCTCACCGCGTCCGACAGCTGTTCGCTGGACTCGAAACGCTTGGCCGCCGGGTTCAACGCCTTGCCGCGACGGCTGAGGACCAGCTCCTTGAAGGTGTCGTAGGTGCCGGACTGATCATCCCGGGCATACAGGTGGACCGGCCCGCCCGTGCTCCCCAGCTCTTCCCAGGTCTTGATCTCGCCACTGAACAGGCGGGCCAGTTGCTCGGTGCTTAACTGGCTCAGCGGATTGTGCGGATGAAGGATGATTGCCAGACCGTCGATGGCGATGACCTGTTCGGCGCCAGGGCTTTTCAGGTCTCCCAGGCTTTCCAGCTCCACCAGTTCGCTGTCCTTGATCGGTCGGGAGGCGGCCGCAATATCGGCCTGGGCGTTTTTCAGTGCGCTAAAGCCGGTGCTCGAACCGTGGGCGGCAACGTCCACTCTGACTGTCCGACCTTGGGCGCTCTGTCCTAGAACGCGTTTCTCATTGTCCTTGCCACCGCCCTCGATCCTGACGTTGTGCAGGCCCTGTTGTTCAAGCAAGCCCTTGACCAGCGCCGGGCCAAGCTGGGCGCCGATGGTGTTGGAGCCCTGGATACGCAGCACGGCGGCATTGTCGGGCGCCAGGGGCAAGGCGGCGAACACTGACCAAGGCAGGGCATAGCAAACAAAGCCGATCAGAAACAGGCTGATGGTCCGGCACCAGATATCTCGTTCACTGACGGTGGAAGCGCGGGGCATGGCGGCACTGGCCTTCTATAAAGAAAGAGGAGAGTGCTGGCGAGATTAAGTCAGGGAGGTGACAGGTATGTGACGAGCGGCACTTTCTGGCGATAAATGGCGAAAGTCCTACATCGTAAATAGCTGTTTTCTCTAGATTTTTTGAGACTTGTCCTAAAGACCAGTCTTCGGAGGCTGCGTAGAGTTGGCAACTTTGTCTGGCGGGGATTGGGGCGACTGCCAACGCGTCATCCCCCCGCAGATGCCTCGGCAGTGTTGTGCTGCTATTTCGTAGTAAGCAAAGGAGTTACAAATGAGTGCCTGGTTCGAGCTGAAGCAGTATGGCAGTGGTGCATGCAGATTCTTGCTGAAGACAAAGGAGGCGCAGACCATGCTTCAAAGCGACCGATTCCCTTGCCGGGACAGTGCCGAGGCGGCTCTCGGCCTGTTCCGCGCACACTGCGCTTCTCCTGAGCGCTACGTCAAGAAAATTTCATCGGGCGGTAAACCTTATTTCAAGCTCAAGGCCGGCAAGGAAGTGATTCTGGTCAGTCATTTGTACGACTCGGAGCCTACTCTCGAGAGCGCCATCAACGCCATCGCAGCAGCTGGCACCACTGAACGGGTTGAAGTGGTCCAAATGTAAGCGGTAGTAAAAAGCCCATCTTGCGATGGGCTTTTTTGTGCCTGTGAATCAGCTCAACTCGAGCCAGATCGGCGCATGGTCAGAGGGCTTTTCCATGCCCCGCAGTTCATAGTCGACGCCGGCGTCCTTGACCCGGGGCAGCAGCCCCTGGGATGCCATGATCAGATCGATGCGCAGGCCACGCTTGGGTTCGTCCTCGAAACCGCGACTGCGGTAGTCGAACCAGCTGAAGCGATCGTTCACCTCGGGGTTCAGGTGACGGAAGCTGTCTACTAGACCCCAGTTCTTCAAGCGTGCCATCCACTCGCGCTCTTCCGGCAGGAAGCTGCATTTGCCGGTCTTGAGCCAGCGCTTGGCATTTTCGGCGCCGATGCCGATGTCGCAGTCTTCCGGGGAAATATTCACGTCACCCATGACCACCAGGGGCTGGTCGTTGCTAAAGCGATTTTCCAGCAGGTGCTGCAGGTCATGGTAGAAGCGTTCCTTGGCCGGGAACTTGGTGGGATGGTCGCGGCTTTCACCTTGGGGGAAGTAGCCGTTCATGATGGTCACCGGCGTGCCGTTGGCATCGGCGAAAGTACCCCAGATAAAACGCCGCTGGGCGTCTTCGTCATCGCCCTCGAAGCCTTTATGCACGGCCAGTGGTGCCTGGCGCGAGAGCAGGGCGACACCGTAATGGCCCTTCTGGCCGTGGTAGTGCACGTGGTAGCCCAGGGCCTGGACGTCGGCGAGGGGAAACTGCTCGTCGGCGACCTTGGTTTCCTGCAGGCCGATCACGTCCGGCTGGTGTTTGTCGATCAGCGCCGCCAGCTGATGGGGGCGGGCGCGCAGCCCGTTGATATTGAACGAGACGATCTTCATGGTCGGCGGTCCTGGCAAAACAGCGATGCTAGCTGACTACGCCCGGGTCGACCAGCATGGCAGCCCCGCGAATGCGCTGCTAATGTCCTTGAGCGTGGGAACGATCAGCGCCGCGCCAGGTTCGTAATAACAAGAGTGCGGCCATTCGAGCCGGGCCCAGGGGAGAGTGACCGACATGCCTGATACCGCCAACGCCATCGCCGATATCCATATGCTCGACAGCGGCTATTCCCGTGAAGCGCGGTCGCTGCTGTACCAGGCCTATCGCCATGAGCCGACCTTCGGTTTCATTTTCGAATCCGAGCGTGCCGGTTATGAACAGCGGGTGCGGGCCACGGTGCGTGAGCTGGTGAAACAGCATTTTCTGCAAGACCTGCCGGCCATCGGCCTACTGGTCAACGACCGCTTGATCGGCATTGCCCTGATCGCCCCACCGCAACGCCGCCTGGGCATTACCGAAAGCTGGGCCTGGCGGTTGCGCATGGTGCTGAGTACCGGGTTTCGTTGCACGCGGCGATATCTGGAGTACCACGAGGCGGTGCAGGCCTGCCTGCCCGGCGATGCGGTCCATGTCTTGCCATTGCTAGGCGTGCACCCGCAATTCCAGGGGCAGCATTTCGGCGAACAGCTGCTGGAGGCGGTGCACAATTGGTGTGCTGTGGATGAGCATTCCCAGGGCGTGGTGCTGGATACGGGTAATCCGCGCTATCTGGAGTTCTATAAACGCCAGGGTTATGAAGAGATCGGAGAGATCGCGGTAGGGCCGGTCCGCGAGCACGTATTCTTTCATCCGAACCCGCAACTCTTACAAAGAGCAACAGCCTGATATAGAACTTTCCCAGCACTTGAGCGCTCTATCGCCCCCCCAAGCTCGTGATAGCATCCGCGCCTATGAAGTTTCCAGGAAGATTTACCAGCGGCTTTTTGCTGTTGTTCACAAGCTGTGCGGCGCTGGCGCAGAGCGAATTGGATGTCAGGGTAAAGCCCGCCAATGACGAGCTGAAAGCCAATGTGGAAGGTTACATTGGCGGTGTCGGTGATCGTGATGAAGAAGCCCTGCTGCGATTCAGCCGGGGCGCCGAGGAGCAGGCGAAGAAAGCCGCCCAGGCATTGGGCTACTACCAGCCCCGTATCGAAAGCGAAGTGCGCGGCGGCGAGAAACCCCGCCTGTTGTTGCGTATCGACCCCGGCGAGCCGGTGCATCTGCGCAATGTGACGATCCGGGTCGAAGGCCCGGCAGCGTCCCTCAAGTCCTTCCGCACCCCTGACAGTGACCAGCTCAAGCCTGGCGCTGTGCTCAATCATGGCCGTTACGAAGATGCCAAGCGCCTGATTCAGAACCAGGCCTCGCGCTACGGTTTTTTCAGCGGACGTTTTACCCGCCAGCAATTGTCGGTAGACCCCCTGGCCGGGGTGGCGGACATCGAACTGGTGTATGACAGCGGTCCGCGTTACGCCCTGGGCAAGGTCAGCTTCACCGGGGACTCGTTGTTCGACGAAGACCTGTTGCGGCGCATGGTGCCCTTCAAGAACGGTGCTCCCTACGACTCCGAGCTGATTGCCGAACTCAACCAGGCGCTACAGTCCAGCGGCTATTTCGAGGGCGTGCGGGTCGATGCCGCGCCCACTGCTGCCGAGCACGAGGTGATTCCAGTGGCGGTCCTGCTGGAAACCCGCAAGCCCCGGACTATGGGGCTTGGCCTGGGTTACTCCACTGACGTCGGCCCCCGGGTCAAGGCCAACTGGACCCGACACTGGGTCAATCCCCAGGGTCACAGTTATGGCTGGGAGGCTGAAGTCTCCCAGCCCCGGCAGAACGTCGGCCTGTGGTATGACATTCCCCTGGACCCGCCGCTGACCGACAAGCTGCGCTTCGCCGGTGGTTATCAGAATGAAGAAATCTCCGGCACCGATACCCTGAGTAAGCTGCTCACAGTGGGCCCCGAGTGGCACAGCAAGTTGCCCAGCGGCTGGCAGCGCGTGGTCTCGCTGAAGTATCAACGTGAGGAGTATCGCCTTGGGGACGACTCGGGCCTGAGTAATCTGCTGATGCCTGGCCTGACCTATTCCTACCTGCGCAGCGACAATCGTATCGATCCGCACAACGGTTATCGCATTCAATTCGATACCAAGCTGGCCAAGGAAGGCGTGGGCTCCGACACCAACCTGTTGTACGGAACGGTCCTGCTCAAAGGCCTGACAACGGCCTGGGACAATCACCGCTTTCTGGGGCGTGTGCAGTTCGGAGGTAGCGCCACCAACGGTTACAAGTCCATTCCGCCGTCCTTGCGCTTCTTCGCCGGTGGCGACCAGAGCGTGCGTGGTTACGACTACCAGACTCTGTCCCCGAAGAACTCCGAAGGGGATCGCATTGGCGGTCGTTACATGGTGGCTGGCAGTGTCGAGTATCAGTACTCCATTGCCGAGAAATGGCGGATCGCGACCTTTGTCGATCAGGGCAACTCGTTCAACAAACTGGAGCTACCGAACCTCAAGACCGGGGTTGGTGTGGGGCTGCGCTGGGTGTCGCCGGTAGGGCCGATCCGGGTCGACCTGGCCCACGCGATGAATGACGACGGTGGGATTCGCTTGCACTTTTCCATGGGGCCAGAGCTTTGAAGCGCACCTTGAAGATAACGCTGCTGGCGATTCTTGCGCTGGTGATCCTGACCCTCTTGGCCTTGACCACGGTGCTGGGGACCCAGGCTGGCAGCCGCTGGGCCCTGGGCCTGGTGCCGGGGCTGACCCTGGACAATTTCCAGGGCCATCTGGGTAGCCAGTGGAGCACAGACCATCTGCTCTGGCAGCAGGACGGCAGCCGGGTTGAACTCGATTCGGTGAAATTTGCCTGGTCTCCTGCCTGCCTGTTGCGCATGACCCTGTGCATCGAGCAGTTGGAGGCCGATCAGGTCAGCCTGCAGTTCGCTCCCAGCAACGATGCCGAAGAAAGCACAGGGCCCATCAGCCTGCCGGAACTGCGTCTGCCCGTGGCCATCGAGCTGGGACAAGTACGGGTCGGCCGCTTGTTGTTCAACGGCAGTGAAGAGCTCAAGGGGCTGCAACTGGCGGCGCGCTGGACCGCTCAAGGCTTGCAGATCGACTCGGTGCACCTGCAGCGCGATGACCTGAGCCTCGACCTGTCCGGCCTGTTGCAACCCAGTGGCGACTGGCCCCTGACGGCTCAGGGCACCCTCGGCTTGCCCGCTCCTGGCGGTGGTCCCTGGGCGCTGGCTATGCAGGTCGAAGGCGATCTGCTCAAGACCCTGAAACTCAAGGCCGACAGCAGTGGCTATCTGCAAGGGCAGTTGAGCGGTGAGCTGCAACCCCTGGTGGAGAACCTGCCGGCGCAAGTGCGGATCATTGCCAGTGGCTTCAAGGCCAGCGCTGACTTGCCGGACACCCTGCAACTGGATCAGTTGGAACTGACCGGCAAGGGGGACTTGAAAAACGGCTACCGGCTCGACGGCAAGGCCAGTCTGCCGGCGGAGCAAGGGCCGGTGGCTCTGCTGTTGCAAGGCAAGGTCGACGCCAAGGGCGCACAGATTGCCACGCTGGAGTTGCGGGCCAACGACAAGCAGAGCCTCAATCTCAGCGGTCAGCTTGATTGGAGCCAAGGCTTCTCGGCCGAGGCCAAGCTTGCCTGGCTGGATTTCCCCTGGCATCGCCTTTACCCATTGATCGAAGAACCGGCCGTGGCGCTGCGCAGCTTCAATGCAGAAGTGGCCTATCGGGATGGCAACTACCTGGGCAACTTCAAGGGTGACCTGGATGGCCCGGCAGGCGCCTTCAGCTTGAGCAGTCCCTTCAGTGGCGACCTGAGCAAGATCTTCCTGCCGCAATTCCAACTCACGGCCGGACAAGGCAAGGCCCAGGGGCACCTGAACCTGCAATTTGCCGACGGTGTGGCCTGGGATACGGCGCTGGAACTGTCGGCCATCAACCCGGCCTATTGGCTGGCCGAGTTGCCCGGTACCCTGGCCGGCCCTTTGCGCAGCCAGGGGGAAATGAAGAACGAACAGCTCAAGGTCACGGCCGACCTCGACCTCAAGGGGCGCCTGCGGGGGCAGCCGGCCGTGCTGCTGGCCAAGGCCGACGGAGCAGGGGAGCAATGGAACCTCAGTGCCCTGGATATCCGCCTGGGGGACAACCGCATCAACGGCTCCGGCAGCCTGCAGCAGAAAATCGCCGGCCAGCTGGACATCAAGCTGCCGCGTCTGGGCCAGCTATGGCCGCAGTTGCGCGGGCAACTCAATGGCCGGGTAGATCTGGCAGGCACGCTCAAGGCGCCACAGGGCAAGGTGGACCTCTCGGGGCAGCAACTGGCCTTTGCCGACAACCGCCTGCAAAGCCTCAAGCTGGGGGCGACTCTCGACGGCGCGCAACAGGCCCAGGTGGATCTCAAGGGCAGTGGAATTCAGGCCGGAGACACCCAGCTTGGCACCCTGACCCTGGCCGGCCAGGGCGATATCAAAAAACAGAAACTGCAACTGGATTTGCAAGGCCCACTGTTGAAACTGGCCCTGGGGCTGGACGGCGCGCTGGATCAGGGCAACTGGCGGGGGCGCCTGGCCAGTGGCGATGTACAGACCGGCGGCCAGGACTGGAAACTGCAGAACCCGGCGAAGCTGGAGCGTTTGGCCAATGGCACCCTCAACTTTGGCGCCCATTGCTGGACCAGCGGCGATGCCAGTCTGTGTGGCGAAGACCAGCGATTGATGCCCGATCCGAAGCTGCGTTATCACCTCAAGCGTTTCCCCATCGACAGCCTGGCTCAATGGCTGCCCAAGGATTTCGCCTGGAAGGGCATGCTCAATGCCGAGGTACAGTTGGACCTGCCCGCCAGCGGTCCCAAAGGCCAGATCCTGCTGGATGCCAGTGGTGGCACCCTACGGGTCAAGGACAAGGGTCAGTGGCTGGACTTCCCCTATCAGGCGTTGAAGCTCGACACCCGCCTCAACCCGCGACGCATCGATACCCAGTTGCAGTTCGACGGCGGCAAGTTGGGCGAACTGATGGTCCAGGCACAGATCAATCCGTTGCCCAAAAGCAAACCGTTGTCCGGGGAGTTCCGCCTCAGTGGTCTGGATCTGTCCGTGGCACGGCCGTTTGTGCCCATGGTGGAGAAACTCAGTGGCAACCTGAACGGCAGTGGTCGCTTGTCTGGCGGGCTGTTGGCGCCTCAGGTCAACGGCAATCTGCAACTCAGTGGCGGTGAGGTCTCCGGTTCCGAGCTGCCCATCAGCCTTGAAGACTTGCAATTGAGCGCGCAGATCATGGGCGAGAGCGTGCAACTCAACGGCGGCTGGAAAAGCGGCAAGGCCGGGCAGGGCAACCTCAATGGCAATATCGCCTGGGGGCGAGCCTTGGCGGTGGACCTGAGCCTCAAGGGCACGCAGTTGCCCGTCACTGTCGAGCCCTATGCCGCGCTGGAAATGGCTCCGGACCTGAAGATTTCACTGCAAGACGACAAGCTGGCAATCAACGGCAAGGTGCTGATCCCCAAGGGGCAGATCACCGTACGCGAATTGCCGCCCTCGACGGTCAAGGTTTCCGATGACACGGTCATCGTCGGCCAGCAGACCGACGAAGGTAAGAAGCCCATGGCCATGGCGATGAACATCGATGTGGAGGTGGGCCAGGACAAACTCAGCTTTGCCGGGTTCGGACTTACCGCCAACCTGCGGGGGCATGTGCACATTGGCGACAACATGGATACCCGCGGCGAGCTGTGGCTCAACGACGGTCGTTATCGGGCCTATGGCCAGCGCCTGACGGTGCGTCGTGCACGGTTGCTGTTTGCCGGCCCCATCGACCAGCCGTACCTGGATATCGAGGCGGTGCGCCAGACCGACGACGTGATTGCCGGCATCCGCTTGAGTGGCAGCGCCGAGCAACCGGCGACGCAGATCTTCTCCGAGCCGGCCATGAGTCAGGAACAGGCCTTGTCCTACCTGGTACTGGGACGGCCGCTGAGCTCTACCGGTGAAGACAACAACATGCTGGCCCAGGCGGCCCTGGGCCTGGGTTTGATGGGCAGCGCCGAGCTCACCGGCGGCATTGCCAAGAACCTGGGCATCCAGGACTTTCAGCTGGACACCCAAGGCAGTGGCAACAGCACCAGCGTGGTGGCTAGCGGCAATATTTCCGAGAAACTCAGTCTGCGTTATGGCGTCGGGGTCTTCGAACCCGCCAGCACCATTGCCTTGCGCTACAAACTGAGCAAGAAGGTCTACCTGGAAGCGGCCAGCGGTTTTGCCAGCTCCCTGGACATCTTCTACAAGCGCGACTTCTAAGGCTCGCTGCCAAAGGGGGCATGGCCCCCTTCTTGTCCACACCACCTCTCCCTGATCGAACAAGGCGCCCGCCGGTTTTCAAGCCGGCGGCGCTGCGCCGTTGATCAAGCAAATAAACAGCAAGCTAATCACTGCGTTGACATTGGCTGCCTAGGCAGTAATATCTCGACACACACTCTCTGCCTAGGCAGCTAACTGGTGGTCAGATGAAGCATTTCAAACCCGACGACTTTCACAATTGCCATCTCGGCTTGCTGCTGGGGCGTGCCGCCCTGCTCAAGGACCGGATCATTGACACCCACATGGAGCCCCACGGCATCACTGCCGCGCAGTTCAAGGTGCTGATCATCATGGCCCAGTTCGGCGTCGATACCCCGGCCGAATTGTGCCGCCACCTGTCCCTGGACAGCGGTTCGATGACCCGCATGCTCGACCGCCTGCAGCAGAAGGACTTCCTGGCGCGTCAACGCTCGGAGGACGACCGGCGCCAGGTGCGCCTGGTGCTGACCGAGGAAGGTCGCAAGCTTGCTGATCGGCTGCCTTACATCGGTGCCAATGCAATGAACCAGTTGGCGGGTGCCATCTCTCCCGAGGAGTTGCGCACCCTTGAGCAGATTCTCAAGAAAATTTTGCTGGCTGCCGGTGACCCGATCACCATCCTGCGTTTAGGTGAAAAATGAGCAGTAAAACCTCGCGTACCCGCCTCAGCCTGGTGCTGTTGGCCATGAGTCTGGCCGGTTGTGCCAATTACAGCGGCCTGGATACCTCCGGCGTAAGCCTTGAGGCGAAAAGCCTCGCAGCTGGACAGTCTCTCAACGGTGTGACTTTGTCGCCGGCAGCCTGGCCACAAAGTGACTGGTGGAAAAGCCTGGGCGATACCCAGCTTGACGGGCTGATCCAGGAAGCCCTGCGGGACAGCCCGGACATGCAGATCGCCAGTGCCCGTGCCCATCAGGCCAGTGCTGCGGCTTATGCCGCGGATGCCGGGCGGATGCCGACCCTGGATGCCAGTGCCGGTATCAGCCGCTCGCGCCTGGCCCGTGACCAGGACCCGCTGGGGCAGGGCGGGGCCTATTCCACGGTGCGCAACATTGGCGCCAGCTTCAATTACAACTTCGATCTCTGGGGGGGCCAGCGCGCGGCCTGGGAAGCAGCGCTGGGGCAGGCCCGAGCCGCTGAAGTCGACCGCCAGGCAGCGAGTCTGACCCTGGCCGCCGATGTAGCGCGTGCCTACAGCGACCTGGGGCGTGCGCATATCGTGTACGACCTGGCGAACGAGGACCTCAAGCGTACCCGGCAGATGCTCGACCTGAGTCGCCGTCGCCTGGACTCCGGGATCGACAGTCAGTACCAGTACCAGCAGACCGAAAGTCTGGAGGCCAGCTCCCAGGCCAGCCTGATCGACGCCGAGAAGCAATTGCAGAGCGCGAAGATCGCCTTGGCTGTGTTGCTCGGCAAGGGGCCGGATCGGGCCGATGACATCTCCCGGCCCAAGGTCCTGCAAGCCAGCGCCGTAGCCCTGCCTTCGACGCTGCCCGCTGAACTGCTGGGGCGCCGGCCTGATCTGGTGGCGGCTCGCTGGCGGGTGGAAGCGGCGAGCAAGAACATCGATGCCAGCAAGACCCGTTTCTACCCCAACCTCAACCTCAGTGCGCGAGCGGGCACCGAGGCGTTGCTGGGGGATGCGCTGTTCGGTTCCGCCAGTCGCTTCTTCAGTATCGCGCCGACTGTCTCGCTGCCGATTTTCGACGGCGGGCGGCTGCGGGCTGACCTGGACGCCCGGGATGCCGACTACGACCTGGCAGTCGCGCAATACAACAAGACCCTGGTGGCTGCCCTGGGGGATGTCAGCGACAGCATCTCCCAACTGCGGGAAATCGGACGGCAGATCGTCGCCCAGCAGCACGCCACCGACATCGCTCAGGACTCTTACAACACCGTGGTCCAGCGTTTCGGCTCCGGGATCGGCAACTACCTGGACGTGCTGAGCATTGAGCAGCAACTGCTGCAGGCCCAGCGCCAGCTGGCCACGCTGAATGCTCAGCAGATCGATCTGTCGATTCAATTGATGCAGGCGTTGGGGGGCGGCTTCGGTGCCCATAACCTGGCTTCGGTCGACCCAGCCCCAGTTCCTCAGACTAAATAATTCGAGGTATTTGTCATGGCCACTGCCGACACTCAAGCAACCGAATACACCCCGGACGCCGGTAACTCCCGCAAGCGCAAAGTCATGCTCCTGGGGCTGACGGCCATCGTCATTCTCGGCGGTCTGGGCGTGTTCGCCTGGCACGAACTTTATGGGCGCTGGAATGAAAGCACCGACGATGCCTATGTCAACGGCAACGTCGTGGAGATCACCCCGCTGGTCACCGGCACTGTGGTCAGCATCGGCGCCGACGATGGTGATCTGGTGCATGAGGGCCAGGTGCTGATCAACTTCGATCCCAACGATGCCCAGGTCGGCCTGCAGAGTGCCGAGGCCAATCTGGCCCGCACCGTACGCCAGGTGCGTGGCTTGTACAGCAACGTTGATGGCATGCGGGCTCAAGTGGCGGCGCAGAAGGCCGAAGTGCAGAAAGCCCAGGACAACTTCAATCGCCGCAAGAACCTCGCGGCCAGCGGAGCGATTTCCCAGGAGGAACTGTCCCACGCTCGTGATGACCTGACCTCGGCACAAAATGCCCTGGCCAACGCCCAGCAGCAGCTCAACACCACCAATGCCCTGGTGGACGACACCGTAGTCTCCAATCACCCGGATGTGCAGGCCGCGGCCGCGCAGTTGCGCCAGGCCTACCTGAACAACGCCCGCAGTACGCTGATTGCGCCAGTGACCGGTTATGTGGCCAAACGCACCGTGCAACTGGGCCAGCGGGTCCAGCCGGGCACTGCACTGATGGCGGTGATTCCCCTGGACCAGCTGTGGATCGACGCCAACTTCAAGGAAACCCAGCTGCGTGACATGCGCATTGGCCAGCCGGTAGACATCGAGGCCGACATCTATGGCAGCGATGTGAAGTACAGCGGCACCATCGATAGCCTCGGCGCCGGCACCGGTAGCGCCTTTGCCCTGTTGCCGGCGCAGAACGCCACCGGTAACTGGATCAAGATCGTGCAGCGTGTGCCGGTGCGTATCCACATCAATGCCGAGGAGCTGGCCAAGCACCCGCTGCGGGTCGGCCTGTCGACCCTGGTGAACGTCAACCTGCGGGATCAGAGCGGCCCGGTACTGGCCCAGCAACCACCGCAAAAGGCTTCCTTCAGCACCAACGTCTATGACCGTCAGTTGGGCGAGGCCGATGCTCTGATCGCCCGTCTGATCCACGACAACAGCGCGACCATCGGCAAGACGGCCCAGCGCTGATTCGCCAATCCGTCAACCCTGGTGTCGTCTAGAGACCAGGGTGCCAGCCCAGTTCCTAAGGATTCGCGATGAGCAATAACGCGTCTTTCACGCCTCCCAGCCTGCTGCTGAGCACCATCGGCCTATCACTGGCGACCTTCATGCAGGTGCTCGATACCACCATCGCCAACGTGGCGTTGCCGACCATCTCTGGCAACCTCGGGGTGAGTTCGGAGCAGGGTACCTGGGTCATTACCTCGTTCGCCGTGAGCAACGCCATTGCCTTGCCACTGACCGGCTGGCTGAGCCGGCGTTTCGGTGAAGTGAAGCTGTTTATCTGGGCCACCCTGCTGTTTGTGCTGGCCTCGTTTCTCTGCGGTATTTCCACCTCGATGCCCGAACTCGTTGGCTTTCGGGTGCTGCAAGGGGTGGTAGCAGGTCCCCTGTATCCCATGACCCAGACCCTGCTGATTGCCGTCTACCCGCCCGCGAAGAGGGGGATGGCCCTGGCGCTGCTGGCCATGGTCACGGTGGTGGCGCCGATTGCCGGGCCGATACTCGGTGGCTGGATCACCGACAGCTACAGCTGGCCGTGGATCTTCTTTATCAATGTGCCGATCGGCCTGTTTGCTGCCTGGGTGGTTCAGCAGCAATTGAAGGCGCGACCGGTGGTGACCAGCCGCCAGCCGATGGACTATATCGGCCTGCTGAGCCTGATCGTCGGGGTCGGTGCCTTGCAGATCGTTCTCGACAAGGGCAACGACCTGGACTGGTTCGAGTCCAACTTCATCATCGCCGGCACGCTGATCTCGGTGATTGCCCTGGCGGTGTTCGTGATCTGGGAAATGACGGATCGGCATCCTGTGGTCAACTTGCGGCTGTTCGCCCATCGCAACTTCCGCATCGGCACCATCGTGCTGGTGGGCGGTTACGCCGGGTTCTTCGGGATCAACCTGATCCTGCCGCAATGGTTGCAGACCCAGATGGGCTACACCGCCACTTGGGCCGGTCTGGCCGTGGCACCGATTGGCATTTTGCCGGTGCTGATGTCGCCCTTTGTCGGCAAGTACGCCCACAAGTTCGACCTGCGCCTGCTGGCTGGCCTGGCGTTCCTGGCCATTGGCCTGAGCTGCTTCATGCGTGCCGGATTCACCAATGAGGTGGACTTCCAGCACATCGCCCTGGTGCAGCTGTTCATGGGGATTGGTGTGGCGCTGTTCTTCATGCCGACCCTGAGCATCCTCATGTCCGACCTGCCGCCGCACCAGATCGCCGACGGCGCGGGCCTGGCGACCTTCCTGCGGACGCTGGGGGGTAGCTTTGCGGCGTCTCTGACGACCTGGATCTGGATTCGTCGGGCGGATCAGCACCATGCCTACATGAGCGAAAGCATGAGCATCTTCGATCCGGTCACCCGGGACGCGTTGAACAACCTCGGCGGTGCCAGCACCCAAGCCTACGCGCAGTTGGACCAAGTGCTCACCAGCCAGGCGTACATGCTCTCGACCGTGGACTATTTCACCTTGCTGGGCTGGGGGTTCATGGGCCTGATTCTGTTGGTGTGGCTGGCCAAGCCACCGTTTGCCGCCAAGGCCGGCCCGGCGTCGGCGGGGCATTGATGCCCATTGTCGTATGAGCTGGCTTGCCAGCGAAGGCGTCCGTAAGGGCGATGCAAGGCTTGCTGGCCACTTCGCCGGCAAGCCGGCTCCTACGGTGGGGCATTTGTTGTAGGGGCTACTTGCCGGCGAAGGCGTCTGTTCAGGACGAACCGGGCAACGCCAGCTGCGTGGGTACGAAATCGAACGCAGCCAGTTGGAAACCCTGCTCGTCCACTTGCAATGCCCAGCCCTGTCGATCCCAGTCCCCCAGCACGATGCGTTTGGCGGCCTGTTGGCCAATCTGCAACTTGTGAATCGCCGGGCGGTGGGTATGGCCATGAACCAGGGTGCCCACTCCATGTTCGCGCATGACCCGCGGTATTTCGTCCGGGGTCACATCGACAATGTCGTTGGCTTTCATGCGCGTCTGGGCGCGACTTTCGTTGCGCAGCTTGCGCGCCAGCTTGCGCCGGGTGCGCAAGGGCAGGTGCCGCAGAATCCACAGGCTCAACGGGTTGCGCAGGTAACGACGCATGCGCATGTAGGCTTCGTCGCGGGTGCACAGGCTGTCGCCGTGCATCAGCAGTACCGGCTCACCGTAGAAGTCGACGACGCTGGGGTCCTTGAGCAGGGTGGCGCCGGCTGCCTTGCAAAAGGCCTGGCCGAGCATGAAGTCGCGATTGCCATGCATCAGGAAGACCTGGGTACCGCTGTCGCTGAGTTCGCGCAGTGCCTGGCAAATGGAAAGCTGGTAGGGGGTCATGGCATCGTCGCCGATCCATACCTCGAAGAAGTCCCCGAGGATGTACAGCGCCTCGGCGGCGCGGGCGCGCCCACCGAGTAAATCCAGAAACGCCCGGGTAATGTCCGGGCGTTCCTCTTCCAGATGCAAATCTGAAATCAGCAGTATCACTCAATGATCTCGGCTTTCTCGATGATCACGTCTTCTGCGGGTACGTCCTGGTGGCCGGATTTCATGGTGGTGGCCACGCCTTTGATCTTGTCGACCACTTCAGTGCCGGCGATCACTTTACCGAATACTGCGTAGCCCCAGCCTTGAACGGTCTTGCCGCTGTGGTTGAGGAAGCTGTTGTCGGCGACGTTGATGAAGAACTGCGCGGAGGCCGAATGCGGCTCCATGGTACGGGCCATGGCGACGGTGTACTTGTCGTTGGAAAGGCCGTTGTCCGCTTCGTTCTGGATGCTTGGACGCTTGTCTTTCTTTTCTTTCATGCCAGGTTCGAAGCCGCCGCCCTGGATCATGAAGTTACCGATGACGCGGTGAAACACGGTGTTCTCGTAGTGCCCGGCTTTCACGTATTCGACGAAGTTGGCCACGGTCAACGGGGCTTTCTCGGCGTTCAATTCCAGCACGATCTCGCCGTGGTTGGTGGTCAGTTTGACTTGGGTCATGGTCGGTACTCTTTATAAGGAGAAGCGTTTTCAAGAAAATCCTGGGTGGCGGGGCACGCATGCGGTCCGCACCGATTTGGCCATCCTGCAGCCAAGGAGCGCAGTTTAGCGTGACCGCCATGAATTTCGAGGCTGTTTTTTCACTTGCACGCTATTAATAGCCGCAGTTTTAAAGCTGCGCTCTGTCAGGCACTTGACAGCATCGGCTATGATACTCGTTTTGATTTATCAGGCCGCACCCGGCCGCGCACTTGTACGTTCAAGGATCCTATGAGCAAGCCCACTGTCGACCCTACCTCGAATTCCAAGACTGGACCGGCCGTACCGGTCAACTTCCTGCGCCCGATCATCCAGGCGGACCTGGACTCGGGTAAGCACACACAGATCGTGACCCGCTTCCCTCCGGAGCCCAACGGTTACCTGCACATCGGTCACGCCAAGTCGATCTGCGTGAATTTCGGCCTGGCTCAGGAGTTCGGTGGTGTCACCCACCTGCGCTTTGACGACACCAACCCGGCCAAGGAAGACCAGGAGTACATCGACGCCATCGAAAGCGACGTCAAGTGGCTGGGCTTTGAGTGGTCCGGTGAAGTGCGCTATGCCTCGCAATATTTCGACCAACTGCACGACTGGGCCGTGGAACTGATCAAGGCAGGCAAGGCCTACGTCTGCGACCTGACTCCCGAGCAAGCCAGGGAGTACCGCGGTAGCCTCACCGAAGCGGGCAAGAACAGCCCGTTCCGCGAGCGTTCGGTTGAAGAGAACCTGGACTGGTTCGCCCGCATGCGTGCCGGCGAATTCCCGGACGGTGCACGGGTGCTGCGGGCCAAGATCGACATGGCCTCGCCGAACATGAACCTGCGCGACCCGATCATGTATCGCATCCGCCATGCCCATCACCACCAGACCGGTGACAAGTGGTGCATCTACCCCAACTACGACTTCACCCACGGCCAGTCGGACGCCATCGAAGGCATCACCCATTCGATCTGCACCCTGGAATTTGAAAGCCACCGTCCGCTGTACGAATGGTTCCTCGAGCACTTGCCAGTGCCGGCGCACCCGCGTCAGTACGAATTCAGCCGCCTGAACCTGAACTACACCATCACCAGCAAGCGCAAGCTCAAGCAACTGGTGGACGAGCAGCACGTGAATGGTTGGGACGACCCGCGCATGTCGACCCTGTCGGGCTTCCGCCGCCGCGGCTACACCCCGGCATCGATCCGCAACTTCTGCGAGATGGTTGGCACCAACCGCTCCGACGGCGTGGTCGATTACGGCATGCTGGAATTCAGCATCCGCCAGGACCTCGACGCGAATGCCCCGCGCGCCATGTGCGTGCTGCGTCCGTTGAAAGTCGTGATCACCAACTACCCGGAAGACCAGGTCGAGAACCTCGAACTGCCGCGTCATCCGCAGAAAGAAGAACTGGGCGTGCGCAAGCTGCCGTTCGCCCGTGAAATCTACATCGACCGTGATGACTTCATGGAAGAGCCGCCAAAGGGCTACAAGCGCCTGGAGCCCAACGGTGAAGTGCGGCTGCGCGGCAGCTACGTGATCCGTGCTGACGAAGCGATCAAGGATGCCGAGGGCAATATCGTCGAGCTGCGTTGCTCCTACGATCCGGACACCCTGGGCAAGAACCCTGAAGGCCGCAAGGTCAAGGGCGTGATCCACTGGGTGCCGGCTGCCGCCAGCGTCGAGTGCGAAGTGCGCCTGTACGATCGTCTGTTCCGTTCTCCGAACCCGGAGAAGGCCGAGGACAGCGCGAGTTTCCTGGACAACATCAACCCTGACTCCCTGCAAGTGCTCACTGGTTGTCGTGCCGAACCCTCGCTGGGCAACGCACAGCCGGAAGACCGTTTCCAGTTCGAGCGCGAAGGCTACTTCTGCGCGGATATCAAGGACTCGAAACCCGGTGCTCCGGTATTCAACCGTACCGTGACCCTGCGCGACTCCTGGGGTCAGTGATTCAGTCAAGGAACTAACGTGCTAACGATCTACAACACGCTCACCAAGAGCAAAGAAGTCTTCAAGCCTTTGGATGGCAACAAGGTGCGCATGTACGTGTGCGGCATGACCGTGTACGACTACTGCCACCTGGGGCACGGCCGCAGCATGGTGGCCTTCGACCTGATTACCCGCTGGCTGCGTTTCAGCGGTTATGACCTGACGTACGTGCGCAACATCACCGATATCGATGACAAGATCATCAATCGTGCCAATGAGAACGGTGAGTCCTTCGAGGCCTTGACCGAGCGTATGATCGCGGCGATGCACGAGGACGAGGCGCGGCTGAATATCCGCAAGCCGGACATGGAACCGCGGGCCACCGACCATATCCCTGGCATGCACGCGATGATCCAGACCCTGATCGACAAGGGTTATGCCTACGCTCCGGGCAATGGCGACGTGTACTACCGCGTCGGTAAGTTCATGGGCTATGGCAAGCTGTCGCGCAAGAAGATCGAAGACCTGCGCATCGGTGCGCGGATCGAAGTGGATGAGTCGAAGCAGGACCCGCTGGACTTCGTGCTGTGGAAAGCCGCCAAGCCGGGCGAGCCGAGCTGGGAGTCGCCGTGGGGGGCTGGTCGTCCGGGCTGGCATATCGAGTGCTCGGTGATGTCCACCTGCTGCCTGGGTGAGACCTTCGACATTCACGGCGGTGGCAGCGATCTGGAGTTCCCGCACCACGAGAACGAGATTGCCCAGAGCGAGGCGGCGACCGGCAAGACCTACGCCAATGCCTGGATGCACTGCGGCATGATCCGCATCAATGGCGAGAAGATGTCCAAGTCCTTGAACAACTTCTTCACCATTCGCGACGTGCTCGACAAGTACCATCCGGAAGTGGTGCGTTACCTGCTGGTGGCCAGCCACTACCGCAGCGCCATCAACTACTCGGAAGACAACCTCAAGGACGCCAAGGGCGCGCTGGAGCGTTTCTATCACGCGCTCAAGGGTCTGCCAAAGGTCGCTCCGGCCGGTGGCGAAGTCTTCGTCGAACGTTTCACCCAGGTGATGAACGACGACTTCGGTACTCCGGAAGCCTGTGCCGTACTGTTCGAGATGGTGCGTGAGATCAACCGCCTGCGTGAGAGCGATATCGATGCGGCGGCGGGTCTGGCAGCGCGTCTGAAAGAGCTGGCCAGCGTGCTGGGCGTGCTGCAACTGGAAGCCGATGACTTCCTGCAGGCCGGTGCTGAAGGTCGGGTCGATGGGGCACAGGTCGAGGCGCTGATCCAGGCCCGTCTGGCAGCCCGTGCCAACAAGGATTGGGCTGAGTCCGACCGTATTCGCGATCAGATCACCGCCATGGGCGTGATTCTGGAAGACGGCAAGGGCGGTACGACCTGGCGCCTGGCTGACTAAGCTGGCGTTTGCTGCAACAAGAAACCCGCCTGGTGCGGGTTTTTTGTTGCCCTTCGAACAGTGCCAGATCAGGCCAGCGAGGCGAGGCGCTCCACTGTGTCCGGGTAGCGTTCCACCAGGCGCATCAAGGTCGTGGCCTGGGCGTTGGGTGTGGCGCGGCCTTGTTCCCAGTTTTCCAGGGTACGGGTGTTGGTCCGCAGGTACATGGCGAATACCGAGCGCGAGAGATTGAGTTGCTGGCGGATGTTCATCACCTCGGTGGCAGTGATGGGGGGCAGTTTGTCCAGCTTCACTTTATGGCTGCGCAGGGTGATCTTGCCCTGGCGTTCCTGGGTGAGGGCGTCGATGCCTTCTACCAGTTCGGAAAAGATGTCACGTTTGGTCATGTCTTCTGGCCTCGATTTCACGTTCCAGCAGTTGTTTGAGCTGTTGTCGCTGCTGCGGTAGCAGGTCGTCCATCTGCTCCTTGTCGAACAGGGTGAAGAGCCAGAACTGCGCCCCTCCGGACCACCAGTAATAGATCACCCTCAGCCCGCCACGCCTGCCCTTGTTGCGTCGCTCATTGACGAAACGCATCTTGCGCAAGCCGCCAGTGCCCTGAATCAGAACCCCTGCGTACGGGTGGCGCAGCAACTCGATCTGCAGTTCGCAGAACAGCTCGTCGTCAAGGAAGTCCTTTCGGTATCGTGCAAATGCCGGTAGTTCAATAAACAGAGCATTCATTTCATACGCTTCCTGCGTATAGACTGGATGACGCTGCAGCTTTGGTCAAGGCCCGCTGAGCGCCGCGTTTGATCTGGCAACAGTCTATGCCTGCGGCATTGGGCTGAATGTCGGAGCGGGCCGACGTGACAGGAAGGGCGATTCCGAGTTTCGCTGGGAAGAGGGGAGGGCAGGGCTCTGAAATGCAAAACGGCACCCGAAGGTGCCGTTCTGTTTGTTGCGTTGAAACCTAAGCGATCAACCCGCCAGGCCGGAGTGCTGGACCAGGGTCAGCAGCGGCTGTGGGTATACGCCGAGGAAGAACGCCAGGACCGCGATGGCCAGCAGCATGACGCCACCGGCTTTCTGTTCCCAGTGCAGTTGGGCATCGACGCGACGCAGGTTCGGCTCGATCAGGTACAGGGTGACCATCACTCGCAGGTAGTAGAAGACGCCGATGGCGCTGCCCATGACCAGGGAACCGACCAGCCACCATTGATGCGCTTCGACACCGGTCGCGATGATGTAGAACTTGCCGATGAAGCCTGCGGTCAGCGGGATACCGGCCAGGGACAGCATCATCACGGTGAGGACGGCGGTCAGGTACGGACGGCGCCAGAACAGGCCGCGGTACTCGTACAGGGCGTCGGCATCACGGCCTTTGTACGGCGAAGACATCAGGGTGATCACACCGAAGGCGCCAAGGCTGGTGATCACGTAGGTGACCAGGTAAACGCCGATGGCTTCCATGGCCAGGCCCTTGCTCGCCACCAGGGCGATCAGCAGGTAGCCGAAGTGAGCGATGGACGAGTAACCCAGCAGACGCTTGAGGTTGCTCTGGGTCAGCGCCAACAGGTTGCCCACCAGGATCGAGGCGATGGCGATCACGGTCAGCACGTTGCTCAGGACACCGCTGCTGGCCACTGGCGACAGCTGGAACAGACGCACCAGTACCGCGAACACCGCTACCTTGCTGGCGGTGGCCAGGAAGGCGGCGACCGGGGCCGGGGCGCCTTCGTAGACGTCCGGAGTCCACAGGTGGAAAGGCACCAGCGACAGTTTGAAGGCCAGGCCGATCAGCATCATGCCCAGGCCCAGTTGCGCCAGCGGGCTTGGCAGCCCAGTGGCGGCCAGGGCTTGACCGATACCGCTGAAGCTCAGGCTGCCGGCTTCTGCGTAGAGCAAGGCCATGCCGAACAACAGGAAGCCCGAACCGGCGGCCGACAGCACCATGTACTTGATGCCGGCTTCCAGGGAGCGCTTGTTGAAGAAGGCATAGGCCACCAGGCCGTAGACCGGTACCGAAAGCAGCTCCAGGCCGATGAACAGGCCGGCCAGGTTCTGCGCGCTGACCAGTACCAGACCACCGGCGGCGGCCAGCAGGATCAGCAGGTACAGCTCTTCTCGGTTGCCCGGGTAACCGCTGCTGCCGTCGCCCAGGTAGGCGTGGGCCAGGGTGACGCAGGCCAGGGTGGCCACCAGGATCAGGGCCATGTACAGGCAGGCGAACTGGTCGATCTGCAACAGCGGGGTCACTGCCAGCGGTGCCACTTTCAGCACCGGGAAAATCGACAGCAATGCCAGGTTCAGACCGGCCACCGACAGCAGGAAGGTCTGGGCGTGGTTGCGCCGCCAGGCGATCGCCAGCATCACCACCACAAGGGTGGCGCTGGTGATCAGCAGCGGCGCCAGGGCTATAAAGTGTTGAATCGTAAAGTCCATAGCGCTCTTACCGGGCCGAAGCGAGTTGAGTGAAGGCGGTGCTGAGCCATTGCTGCACGCCATGCATGGTGGCGGCAGAGGTATCGAGGAACGGTTGCGGGTACACGCCGATGTAGATCAGCAGTACCGCCAGTCCCAGCACCATGATCAGTTCGCGAGCATCCATGCCGTGCAGTACCGCGTCCGACTTGGACGGGCCGAAGTAGGCACGGTGGATCATGATCAGCGAGTAGACCGAGCCGAACACTAGGCCGGACGTCGCGATCGCAGTGATCCATGGCGCGCTGACGAAGGTACCAATCAGGATCAGGAACTCGCCGACGAAGTTGCCGGTGCCCGGCAGGCCGAGAGAGGCGGCTGCAAAGAACAGGCTGATAGCCGGCAGGTAGGCGATACGCGACCACAGGCCGCCCATTTCACGCATGTCGCGGGTATGGGTGCGTTCGTACAACTGGCCGCTGAGGATAAACAGCGCGGCTGCCGAAACACCGTGGGCCAGCATCTGGATCACCGCGCCCTGCAGGGCCTGCTGGCTGCCGGAGTAGATCCCGATCAGCACGAAGCCCATGTGGGAAACGCTGGAGAAGGCGATCAGACGCTTGATGTCGGTCTGGGCGAAGGCCAGGAAGGCGCCGTAGAAGATGCCGATCAGACCCAGGGTCATGGCGATCGGTGCGAACTCTGCCGAAGCATTGGGGAACAGCGGCAGGGCGAAACGCAGCAGGCCATAGGCCGCCGTCTTCAACAGGATACCCGCCAGGTCCACGGAACCGGCGGTCGGTGCCTGGGCGTGAGCGTCAGGCAGCCAGGAGTGGAACGGCACCACCGGCAGCTTCACCGCGAAGGCGATGAAGAAGCCGAGCATCAGGATGTACTCGGTGGCGGTGGACATCTTGCTCTTCAGCAGCTGGGCGTAATCGAAGGTGATCACCCCGGTGTTGTTGAAGTTGACCAGCACCAGGCCCAGGATCGCCACCAGCATGATCAGGCCGGAAGCCTGAGTGAAGATGAAGAACTTGGTTGCTGCGTAAATCCGGGTTTTCTTGCCGTCTGCCGAACTGTGACCCCAGAGCGCGATGAGGAAGTACATCGGCACCAGCATCATTTCCCAGAAGAAGAAGAACATGAACAGGTCCAGCGCGAGGAACACGCCGACCACACCGCCCAGGATCCACATCAGGTTCAGGTGGAAGAAGCCCACGTGACGCTGAATCTCTTTCCAGGAGCAGAGTACCGAGAGGATACCCAGCAGGCCGGTCAGCAGGATCATCAACAGCGACAGGCCGTCCAGGGCCAGGTGCACGTTGATGCCGAAGCGCTCGATCCAGACATGCTTGAACTCGATGGCCCAAGTTGGATCGGCGCCAGGCGCCGGAGCATATGAATAGTTACCGTGGGCCCACAGCCAGAGGCCGAGAGCGAGTTCCAGGGTCATGGTCAACAGCGCAATCCAGCGGGGGAGGGTGGCGCCGAAGCGCTCACCCAGCCAGCACAGCAGGCCGCCGATGAAGGGGATCAGGATTAGCCAAGGCAGAATCATGACGGGCTCAATTCCTTTCGCAAGTTCGCAAGGTTCATATCAGACCGCTACCAGCACAATGGCGCCGATGACCAGCACGGCACCGGCTGCCATCGAGGCGGCGTACCAACGCAGTTGACCGGTCTCGGTACGGCTCAGGGAGTTGTGACCCCCTTTGGCCATACGCGGGATCAAACCGATGGTCTGATCGAGCGGGTCCTTGCGCAGTACATGGCTGATGGCCAGGTATGGCTTGACGAACAGTTTGTCGTAGATCCAGTCGAAGCCCCAGGCGGCGAACCACCAGGCCGAGAGCAGACGCCCGATGCCGCTGTTGGCGATGGCGGTCACAACGCGACGCTTGCCAAGGAACAACAGGGCGGCCAGCAGGATACCGGCCAGGGCGATGGCGCCCGAGGCGATTTCCAGGCTGTGCTTGGCTTCGCCACCGGCATGACCGACGCTCAGCGGCAGTACACCATGCAGGGGCGGAGTGATCATCGCGCCGATCCCGGTGGACAGCACGATCAGCACCACCAGCGGCAGCCAGTGGGAAATCCCGTGGCCGGCGTGGGCTTCGGTCTTGGCTTCACCGTGGAAGGTGATGAAGATCAGGCGGAAGGTATACAGCGAGGTCATGAACGCACCCACCAGGCCGGCGTACAGCAGGCCGTGGTTGCCGCTGGCGAAGGCTTCCCAGAGGATCTCGTCCTTGGAATAGAAGCCCGCGGTCACCAGAGGCAGGGCCGCCAGGGCTGCACCACCGACGATGAAGCTGGCGTAGGCCAGAGGCAATTTCTTCCACAGGCCGCCCATTTTGAAGATGTTCTGCTCGTGGTGGCAGGCAACGATCACCGCACCGGAAGCCAGGAACAGCAGGGCCTTGAAGAAGGCGTGGGTCATCAGGTGGAAGATCGCACCGTCCCAGGCGCCAACGCCCAGGGCCAGGAACATGTAGCCGATCTGGCTCATGGTGGAGTAGGCGAGGATCCGCTTGATGTCGGTCTGCACCAGCGCGGCGAAGCCGGCCAGTACCAGGGTCACGCCACCCACCAGGCCCACCAGGTGCAGGATTTCCGGCGCCAGGGTGAACAGACCGTGGGTACGGGCGATCAGGTAGACGCCGGCGGTGACCATGGTCGCGGCGTGGATCAGTGCCGAAACCGGGGTCGGACCGGCCATCGCGTCCGCCAGCCAGGTCTGCAGCGGCAGTTGTGCGGATTTGCCCACGGCGCCGCCCAGCAGCATCAGGGTCGCCAGGGTGATCCAGAAGTCGCCGGCCTGGAATTTCTGCGGTGCCAGCACCAGCAGTTCCTGGACGTTCAGCGTGCCCACCTGTTGGAACAGAATGAACAGGCCGATGGCCATGAACACGTCGCCGATACGGGTGACGATAAAGGCCTTGAGTGCGGCATTACCGTTGTTGCGGTTGCTGTAGTAGAAACCGATCAACAGGTAGGAGCACAGGCCCACGCCTTCCCAGCCGAAGTACAGGAACAACAGGTTATCGCCCAGCACCAGGAACAGCATGCTGGCGATAAACAGGTTGGTGTAGGCGAAGAAGCGCGAGTAGCCGGCTTCACCGCGCATGTACCAGGACGCGAACAGGTGGATCAAAAAGCCCACGCCCACCACCACACCCAGCATGGTCACGGACAGACCATCCAGGTACAGGGCGAAGTTCGGCGCGAAACCGTCCACCGACATCCACTGCCACAGCACCTGGGTGTAGTGACCACCCTCGGGCGGCGCGACGTTGAATTGCCAGATCACGTAGGCGGCCACGATGGCCGATAGGCCAATGGAGCCGACGCCGATCAGGGCCGAGAGGTTTTCCGAGAGGCGTCCCCGGGAGAACGACAGCAGCAGGAAACCGATCAGGGGGAATACGAAAGTCAGAAAGAGAAGGTTCATCCGCGCATCTCGCTGGCTGCATCGATATCGAGAGTGTGGAAGCGGCGGTACAGCTGCAGCAGGATCGCCAGGCCAATACTGGCCTCGGCGGCTGCCAGGCTGATCACCAGGATGAACATCACTTGTCCATCCGGTTGCGCCCAGCGGGCGCCCGCAACGATGAAGGCCAATGCCGAGGCGTTCATCATCACTTCCAGGCTCATCAATACGAAGAGGATGTTACGGCGGACCATCAGGCCGACCAGACCGAGGCAGAACAGGATGCCGGCAACTGCCAGGCCATGTTCCATCGGGATAGTACCGAGAGGGATAGTAGGCATCGTGTTACTCCTTCGCCTCGTTGCGGCCCAAGTGGAACGCCGTGACGGCTGCGGCGAGCAGCAGCATCGAGGCGAGTTCGACCACCAGCAGGTAAGGGCCGAACAGGCTGATGCCCACGGCCTTGGCGTCGACGGTGGTTTGACCGATACCGGCACCGCTCTGGTGGCTGAACAATACGTACAGCAGTTCAGCCAGCAGCAGGGCGGCGAGAATCACCGGGCCGATCCAGATGCCGGGCGTGAGCCAGATGCGCTCTTGCTGGGCCGCGGCCGGGCCGAGGTTGAGCATCATCACCACGAACACGAACAGCACCATGATGGCGCCGGCGTAGGCGATCACTTCCAGGGCACCGGCGAACGGTGCGCCGAGGCTGAAGAAGGTCATGGCCACGGCGATCAACGAAATGATCAGGTAGAGCAGGGCGTGCACAGGGTTGGTGTTGGTGACCACGCGCAGCGTGGAAACAACGGCAACACCTGATGCGAAATAGAAAGCGAATTCCATCGTTCTTCCTTAAGGCAGCAAGCTCTTCACGTTGATCGGCTCGGCTTCATTCTGCGCGGAGCCTTTTGGCTTACCGGCAATGGCCATACCTGCAACACGATAGAAGTTGTAGTCAGGGTTCTTTCCGGGACCGGAGATCAAGAGATCCTCTTTCTCGTAAACCAGGTCCTGACGTTTGAACTCGGCCATCTCGAAATCCGGTGTTAGCTGGATTGCGGTGGTCGGACAGGCTTCCTCGCAGAGACCGCAGAAAATGCAGCGTGAGAAGTTGATGCGGAAGAAGTCCGGGTACCAGCGACCGTCTTCGGTTTCAGCTTTCTGCAGCGAGATGCAACCCACAGGGCAGGCCACGGCGCACAGGTTGCAGGCTACGCAACGCTCTTCGCCATCGGGGTCGCGAGTCAGGACGATACGGCCACGGTAGCGTGGCGGCAGGTACACCGGCTCTTCGGGGTATTGCAGGGTGTCGCGTTTGCGAAAGCCGTGACCGAACACCATCACCAGGCTGCGCAACTGGGTACCAGTACCCTTAACGATGTCGCCAATATATTTGAACATGGGTCAAATCCTCACTGAACCGCGCCCGCAGGCGTGTTCAACAACACAAGCGCAGCGGTCACCAGCAAATTGATCAGGGTCAGCGGCAGGCAGAATTTCCAGCTGAAGTCCATCACCTGGTCATAACGCGGGCGCGGGATAGAGGCGCGCAGCAGGATGAACAGCATGATGAAGAACGCGGTCTTCAAGGCGAACCAGACGAAGGACAGTTGCGGCAGGATGCCGAACGGACCGTGCCAGCCACCGAAGAACAGGGTGACCAACAGTGCCGAGATCAAGATGATGCCGATGTACTCACCAACGAAGAACATGCCCCATTTCATGCCGGCGTATTCAATGTGGTAACCGTCGGCCAGTTCCTGCTCCGCTTCCGGCTGGTCGAAGGGGTGACGGTGAGTCACGGCCACGCCAGCGATGAAGAAGGTACAGAAGCCGAAGAACTGCGGAATGATGAACCACAGGTTCTGCGCCTGGTACTCGACGATGTCGCGCATGTTGAAGGAACCGACCTGAGCCACGATGCCCATCAGCGCCAGGCCCATGAACACTTCGTAGGACACGGTCTGGGCCGAGGCCCGCAAGCTGCCCAGCAGGGCGAACTTGTTGTTACTCGACCAGCCGGCGAACAGCACCGCGTAGACCGACAGGCCAGCCATGGCGAAGAAGAACAGCAGGCCGATGTTCAGGTCCGCGACGCCCCAGGTCGGGGTGATCGGGATGATCGCGAAGGCGATCAGCAGGGCAGACATGGCGACCACCGGTGCCAGGGTGAAGATCACCTTGTCGGCAAACGGCGGGGTCCAGTCTTCCTTGAAGAACATCTTCAGCATGTCGGCGGCGATCTGGAACATGCCGAACGGGCCAACGCGGTTCGGACCGTAACGGTCCTGCCACCAGCCCAGCAGGCGACGTTCGACGAAGCTCAGCAGCGCACCGGCGATGACCACCGCCAGCAGGATCACGACGGCCTTGACGACCGTCAGGATCACGTCGATCACTTCAGGGGTAAACCAACTCATTGCGCCGCCTCCTGCAGACCGTCAACGGATTTGCCAAAGAACGCCGGAGGAATCCCCGCCAGACCGGCAGGCAGGCCCACCAGGCCAGCACCCAGCTCTTCGTTGATGCGCAGTGGCAGACGCAGGGTCTGGCCGGCTACGTTCACCGCGAGCAGGGCACCGTCGTTGACACCCAGGCGATCGGCTTCGGACTTGGCCAGGGCCACGTAGGCCGCCGGAATGCGTTCCTGTACCGGAGCGGCTTTCGAAGAGTTCTCTTCGCTGCCGAACAGGTGATAGAACGGCACCGCTTGCCAGGTGCCCTGAGCCGGAGAGAAGGCCCGCGGTACGCTGGCGAACCAGTTGAGACGGTCGCCCTGGCTTTCGATCAGGCGAGTACCCGGATCACCGGCACGCAGATGGCCGCCGACTTCGTCCTGGAACTTGTTCCAGGCTTGCGGCGAGTTCCAACCCGGCGACCAGGCGAACGGCACTTGCGAGCGCGGTTCGGCGGAGCCCGAGTAACCTTCCATGGAGTAGGCGAAGGCGGTATCCGGGTCTTGCGGGGTGCGCGGTTCATGCACGCTCTGGTTGGCGCGCATGGCGGTACGGCCGCTGTAGCGCAGCGGTTCGCGGGCCAGTTTCAGGCCTTTGATACGGAACGCTGCGGAAGGTGCCGCGTCGATGATGGAAGCCAGTTGCGGGGTGCTCGCGGCACAGGCAGCGGTCACGTGGTCCAGCTGGGTCCAGTCCACCGGCTTGTTCAGCAGAGTGCTGCGCAGGGCATGCAGCCAGCGCCAGCCTTCGTGGACCATGATGCTGGCGTCCAGGTAGGTCGGATCGAAGACCTGGAAGAAGCGCTGGGCGCGACCTTCCTGGCTGACCAGGGTGCCGTCGCCTTCGGCGAAGCTGGCCGCCGACAGCACCAGATGCGCGCGCTCCACGGTGGCGGTCTGTTGATGATCGGCAACGATCACCACCTTCGCCGCGTTCAGTGCGGCATCCACCTTGGCTGCGTCGGTGCGGGTGTACAGGTCGTTTTCCAGGACCACGATGGCGTCGGCCTTACCGTCGATCACCGCCTGCAGGGCCGCGTCCACGGATTCGCCACCGAGCATGGCCAGGCCGAGGCTGTTGGCCTCTGGCACGATCAGGCTGATGGAGCCGGCTTTGTCGCGCAGCTTCAAGGCTTTGGCGATGTTCGCTGCAGCTTCGATCAGCGCCTTGGAGCCCAGGGATGTACCGGAAATGATCAGTGGGCGCTTGGCCGCCAGCAGAGCTTCGGCAATACGCTTGGCCAGTTCCAGGGCTTCGCTGTCCAGGCCTTCCACGGCAGGGGCGCTGGCGTCGATGGCGTGGGCCACGGCGAAACCGATGCGCGCCAGGTCGTCCGGAGCGGCGTGTACACACTCCTCGGCGACGTCGTCGAGCTTGGTTTCAGCCAGGCTGGCAATGAACAGCGGGTTCAGCGCGTGCTGGCCGATGTTCTTCACGGCGGCGTCGAGCCAAGGCTGGACGCGCATGGCGTCGGCCATTTCCTCTGCCTTGCCCTTGACCGACTGGCGCAGGGCCAGGGCCATGCGTGCGGCGGTTTGGGTCAGGTCTTCGCCAAGGACGAAGATGGCATCGTGGTCTTCGATCTCGCGCATGTTCGGAACCGGCAGCGGACTGTCGTTCAGCACCTGCAGAACCAGGCGGATGCGCTCCAGTTCAGAAGCTTCGATACCACTGTAGAAGTGCTCGGCACCGACCAGCTCACGCAGGGCGTAGTTGCTTTCCAGGCTGGCGCGAGGCGAGCCGATACCGACGATGTTGCGACCGCGCAGCAGGTCGGCCGCCTGGTCCAGGGCCTGGTCCAGAGTCAGCTTGGTGCCATCGGCCAGTCGTGGCTGGCGCGGACGGTCCTTGCGGTTGACGTAGCCGTAGCCGAAACGGCCACGGTCGCAGAGGAAATACTGGTTCACCGAACCGTTGTAGCGGTTCTCGATGCGCCGCAGCTCGCCGTAGCGCTCACCCGGGGAGATGTTGCAACCGCTGGAGCAGCCATGGCAGATGCTCGGCGAGAACTGCATGTCCCACTTGCGGTTGTAGCGCTCGGAGTGAGTCTTGTCGGTGAACACACCGGTCGGGCAGACCTCGGTGAGGTTGCCGGAGAACTCGCTTTCCAGGGTGCCGTCTTCAACACGACCGAAGTACACGTTGTCGTGGGCGCCGTAGACGCCCAGGTCGGTGCCGCCGGCGTAGTCCTTGTAGAAGCGCACGCAGCGATAGCAGGCGATGCAGCGGTTCATTTCGTGGGAAATGAACGGGCCGAGGTCCTGGTTCTGGTGGGTGCGCTTGGTGAAGCGATAACGGCGCTCGTTGTGGCCGGTCATCACCGTCATGTCTTGCAGGTGGCAGTGACCGCCTTCCTCACAGACCGGGCAGTCGTGGGGGTGGTTGGTCATCAGCCATTCGACAACGCTGGCGCGGAAGGCCTTGGATTCTTCATCGTCGATGGAGATCCAGGTGTTGTCAGTGGCTGGGGTCATGCAGGACATGACGATACGACCACGGGTGTCGTTCTCGTCGGTGTACTGCTTGACCGCGCACTGGCGACAGGCACCAACGCTACCGAGAGCGGGGTGCCAGCAGAAATAAGGGATGTCGAGGCCTAGTGACAGACAAGCCTGTAACAGGTTGTCCGCCCCATCGACTTCGAGCGCTTTGCCGTCTACGTGGATAGTGGCCATGGTTCAAAGTTCTTCGTTGGCCCGGTGTCAGCGGGCGTGGCTAATGGAATCTTGTTATGCGTGCGAGTCAACACAGCCGTTCACGGCGTCATCGCACGTCGAGCGCAGGGCACGGACCCTGCGCCCTCATCTAAGTGTTACGCGCCGACTACGATCGGTCGGGCCAGAGGCGGGACGGCGGCGCTGGTGGGCGCGATGCCGGCTTCGAACTCTGGACGGAAATACTTGATGGCACTGCCCAAAGGCTCCACGGCACCCGGTGCGTGAGCACAGAAGGTCTTGCCTGGGCCGAGGAACCCCACCAGACCCAGCAGGGTCTCGATGTCGCCTTGCTGGCCCTGGCCGTTCTCCAGAGCCATCAGCAGTTTGACGCTCCATGGCAGGCCATCACGGCAAGGGGTGCAGAAGCCGCAGGATTCACGGGCGAAGAATTGCTCCATGTTGCGCAGCAGCGACACCATGTTGACGCTGTCGTCCACCGCCATGGCCAGGCCGGTACCCATGCGGGTGCCCACTTTGGCGATGCCGCCGGCGTACATTTGCGCATCCAGGTGTTCCGGCAGCAGGAAGCCGGTACCGGCGCCGCCGGGCTGCCAGCACTTGAGCTTGAAGCCGTCGCGCATGCCGCCGGCGTAGTCTTCGAACAGCTCGCGTGCGGTTACGCCGAAGGGCAGCTCCCACAGGCCAGGGTTCTTCACTTTGCCGGAGAAGCCCATCAGCTTGGTGCCGTGGTCTTCGCTGCCTTCGCGGGCCAGGGATTTGTACCACTCCACGCCGTCGCCGATGATCGCCGGCACGTTGCACAGGGTCTCGACGTTGTTCACGCACGTCGGCTTGCCCCACACGCCTACGGCAGCAGGGAAGGGCGGCTTGGAGCGTGGGTTGGCGCGACGGCCTTCCAGGGAGTTGATCAGTGCGGTTTCTTCACCGCAGATGTAACGCCCGGCGCCGGTGTGGACGAACAGCTCGAAATCGAAACCGCTGCCCAGGATGTTCTTGCCCAACAGGCCGGCGGCCTTGGCTTCCTCCACGGCACGCCGCAGGTGCTTGGCGGCGGTGGTGTATTCGCCGCGCAGGAAGATGTAGCCGCGGTAGGTCTTCAGTGCACGGGCACTGATCAGCATGCCTTCGATCAGCAGATGGGGCAGTTGCTCCATCAGCATGCGGTCCTTCCAGGTGTTGGGTTCCATTTCGTCCGCGTTGCACAGCAGGTAGCGGATGTTCATGGATTCGTCTTTGGGCATCAGGCCCCACTTCACGCCAGTGGGGAAGCCCGCACCGCCGCGACCCTTGAGGCCGGCATCCTTGACGGTCTGGACGATGTCGTCCTGGGACAGGTCGGCGAAAGCCTTGCGCGCCGCCGCGTAACCGTTCTTGGCCTGGTACTCGTCGAACCATACCGGCTCGCCGTCGTCACGCAGACGCCAGGTCAGGGGGTGGGTTTCTGCGGTACGCGCAATGCGGTTCGCAGGGCCGAAAGAGGTCAGGGTCATACGTAGCCCTCCAACAGTTTGGCCACGCCAGCAGGCTGTACGTCGCCGAAAGTGTCGTCGTCGATCATCAGCGCCGGGGCCTTGTCGCAGTTGCCCAGGCAGCACACCGGCAGCAGGGTGAAGCGGCCATCGGCGGTGGTCTGGCCGAGGCCGATGCCCAGCTCGCTCTGAATCTGGCTGACCACGGACTCGTGGCCGCCGATGTAGCAGACCATGCTGTCGCAGACGCGAATGATGTGGCGGCCCACTGGCTGACGGAAGATCTGGCTGTAGAACGTCGCCACGCCTTCAACGTCGCTGGCGGGGATGCCAAGGATCTCGCCGATGGCGTAGACCGCGCCGTCCGGCACCCAGCCACGTTCCTTCTGGACGATCTTCAGGGCTTCGATCGACGCCGCGCGCGGGTCTTCGTAGTGATGCATCTCGTGCTCGATGGCCGAGCGCTCTGTTTCGCTCAGGGCGAAACGGTCTGTCTGGATAAGCGTGCTGTTCATGCTTAGCGGTCCACGTCGGCCATAACGAAGTCGATACTACCCAGGTACGCGATCAAGTCCGCGACCATGCTGCCGCGGATCACCGAAGGGATCTGCTGCAGGTGGGCGAAGCTTGGGGTGCGAATCCGGGTGCGGTAGCTCATGGTGCCGCCATCGCTCGTCAGGTAATAACTGTTGATGCCCTTGGTCGCTTCGATCATCTGGAAGGATTCGTTGGCCGGCATCACCGGGCCCCACGAAACCTGCAGGAAGTGCGTGATCAAGGTTTCGATGTGCTGCAGGGTGCGCTCTTTCGGCGGCGGCGTGGTCAGCGGGTGATCCGCCTTATACGGGCCTTCCGGCATGTTGCGCAGGCACTGGTCGATGATCTTGATGCTCTGGCGCATCTCCTCGACGCGAACCATGCAGCGGTCGTAGGCGTCACCGTTGGCCGCCAGTGGAACTTCGAACTCGAAGTTCTCGTAGCCGGAGTACGGACGGGCCTTGCGCAGGTCGAAATCGCAGCCGGTGGAACGCAGGCCGGCACCGGTGACGCCCCACTCCAGGGCCTCCTTGGTGTTGTAGGCGGCGACACCGATGGTCCGACCCTTGAGGATGCTGTTCTGCAGGGCAGCCTTGGTGTACTCGTCGAGGCGTTTGGGCAGCCATTCGACGAAGTCCTTGACCAGCTTTTCCCAGCCGCGGGGCAGGTCGTGGGCGACGCCGCCGATGCGGTACCAGGCCGGGTGCAGACGGAAGCCGGTGATGGCTTCGATCACGGTGTAGGCACGCTGACGGTCGGTGAAGGTGAAGAACACCGGAGTCATGGCACCGACGTCCTGGATGTAGGTACCCAGGAACAGCAGGTGGCTGGTGATGCGGAAGAACTCGGCCATCATGATGCGGATGACGTCGACCTTCTCCGGTACCTTGATGCCGGCCAGCTTCTCGACCGAGAGCACGTACGGCAGGTTGTTCATCACCCCGCCGAGGTAGTCGATACGGTCGGTGTAAGGGATGAAGCTGTGCCAGGACTGACGCTCGGCCATTTTCTCAGCACCACGGTGGTGGTAGCCGATGTCCGGAACGCAGTCGACGATCTCTTCACCGTCCAGCTGCAGGATGATGCGGAACGCACCGTGGGCAGACGGGTGGTTCGGGCCCAGGTTGAGGAACATATAGTCCTCGTTGGCACCGGAACGCTTCATGCCCCAGTCTTCTGGACGGAAGCGCGCGGCTTCTTCTTCCAACTGCTGCTTGGCCAGGGTCAGGCTGAACGGGTCGAACTCGGTGGCGCGGGCCGGGAAGTCCTTGCGCAGCGGGTGACCTTCCCAGGTCGGCGGCATCATGATCCGCGAAAGGTGAGGGTGGCCGGCAAAGTCGATGCCGAACATGTCCCAGACTTCACGCTCGTACCAGTTGGCATTGGGCCAGATACCGGTCACGGTCGGCAGACTGAGGTCGCCTTCGGACAGGGCCACCTTGATCATCACGTCGCTGTTACGTTCGATCGACAGCAAGTGGTAGAACACGCTGAAATCGGCACTCGGCAGGCCTTGACGCTTGGTGCGCAGGCGCTCGTCCACGCCATGCAGGTCATAGAGCATGACGTACGGCTTGGGCAGGTTGCGCAGGAAGGTCAGGATTTCAACGAGTTTGGAGCGGGTAACCCACAGCACCGGCATGCCGGTACGGGTGGCCTGGGCGGTGAACGCCTCAGGGCCAAAACGGTTATTGAGTTCGACGACCACATCCTGGTCGTCAGCCTTATAAGGCGGGATGTACAGAGCACTGCCTGTAGTCATGGTTTTTTATCGCTTTCGGTCAACGTAAAGAGTGAAGCCAGTGTCGTTTCTTTGTCAGAACAGATCTGGATCAGACTTCGTCAGGGCTGCGCAGGTTGGTGACCTGAATACGCTGTTCGCGGCGCTGCTCCTTTTGCGACGGCATCTCGGCGCGATATACGCCTTGATCACCGACGACCCAGGACAGTGGGCGACGCTCCTGGCCAATGGATTCTTGCAACAGCATCAAGCCTTGCAGGAATGCTTCGGGGCGGGGCGGGCAGCCAGGTACGTAGACGTCCACGGGCAGGAACTTGTCCACCCCCTGAACTACGGAGTAGATGTCGTACATGCCACCGGAGTTGGCGCACGAACCCATGGAGATAACCCATTTAGGCTCGAGCATTTGCTCATAGAGACGCTGGATGATCGGCGCCATCTTGATGAAGCAGGTGCCGGCAATAACCATGAAATCCGCCTGACGCGGCGATGCCCGGATAACCTCGGCGCCAAAGCGCGCGATGTCGTGGGGCGCCGTGAAGGCAGTGGTCATTTCCACGTAGCAGCAGGACAGACCGAAGTTGTACGGCCACAGGGAGTTCTTACGCCCCCAGTTGACCGCGCCGCTCAGCACGTCTTCCAGCTTGCCCATGAAGATGTTTTTGTGGACCTGATCCTCTAACGGATCGGAAACGGTTTCCCGTTCGCCGATCGGGTACTGATCGTTAGGAGCATCGGGGTCGATCCTGGTGAGATTGTATTGCATCGCCAAAGCCTCATTGTTTTAGCTTCGCCTGCCGCTTACGACGACCTTCCGGAGCCCAGTCAAGAGCCCCCACTCGCCAAAGGTAGACAAGACCTGCCAACAGAATTGCTATGAAAACGAGAGCTTCGACGAATCCGGTCCAGCCGCTTTCGCGGACGGACACAGACCAGGCAAAGAGAAAGAGGGCTTCGATATCGAAGATCACGAAGAGCATCGCGACCAGATAGAATTTGGCTGAGAGCCGCAAGCGGGCGCCACCGGTAGGTAGCATGCCGGACTCGAACGGTTCGTTTTTGCTGCGGCCCCAGGCTTTTGACCCGAGGAGGCTGGAGACGCCGAGCATGAAGGCACAAAGGCCGACAACACCCAGAAGGAAAATGGCAAAGCCCCAGTTGTGGGCCATGAGTCCTGTCGCTTCGGGCATGCTGGTAATCCTTAACAGAGAGCAAGAGTCTCTGAGCTTGATAAAGAAATAAAGCAGTGACGATATGTCGCAGCGCAATCAATCGCGCTGATTTTATGGCTAAACACCGGGCAAGTAAAATTTCTAAAGCGAAATTGTTTATCGTAATAAGGACATAGCTCACCTCTGTAGCCCCGTAAGCCGCGGCCTGTGGGCATTAGGGGAGGTTTTGTTAATTATGTTTTGTTGCTGCTGCAACGAAAGTTATAGCGGCTAAATGATAATCAATATTGTTTAGGTGTTGTTTTAATCTGCTTTCCTTCGGGGAGTGGGAAAGTTGCTTGTTATATCCCTGTTACTGCAAGTAGCAGGGGCGCACCTTTTAACCTGTTTCGCTCTGGGTAACACCGCTCTGGATCAATGTTTGGCGAGCTTTCTTGCAGGGGTCGGGCGTCTCGAGGTTTTTGAGGGGGTTGCAGGGGAGCGGTTCGCCGGCAAGCTGGCTGCTGCAGGTTTGGCGGGCAAAAAAACGCCCCGAACCAGTCGGGGCGTCAGTTGTACAGCAATGCAGTTGTTTTTACCGGGCCTGCATTGGCCGCTCGATCAAGGCGCGAGGCCTGGGATCAATGGAACTGCTCTTCTTCGGTGGAACCGGTCAGAGCGGTTACCGAGGACGAACCACCCTGGATCACGGTAGTCATGTCGTCGAAGTAGCCGGTGCCCACTTCCTGCTGGTGAGCCACGAAGGTGTAGCCTTTGGCGGCGTCAGCGAATTCCTGCTCTTGCAGCTTCACGTAGGCAGTCATGTCGTTGCGGGCGTAGTCGTGCGCCAGGTTGAACATGCTGTGCCACATGTTGTGGATACCGGCCAGGGTGATGAACTGGTGCTTGTAACCCATGGCGGACAGTTCGCGCTGGAACTTGGCGATGGTCGCGTCGTCCAGGTTTTTCTTCCAGTTGAAGGAAGGCGAGCAGTTGTACGACAGGATTTGGTCCGGGTATTCCTTCTTGATCGCTTCGGCGAAGCGACGAGCTTCGTCCAGGTCCGGCTTGGCGGTTTCGCACCAGATCAGGTCGGCGTACGGAGCGTAAGCCAGGCCGCGGGCGATCGCTTGATCCAGGCCGGCTTTCACTTTGTAGAAGCCTTCCTGGGTGCGGGTGCCGGTCACGAACGGCTGGTCGTACGGGTCGCAGTCCGAAGTCAGCAGGTCAGCAGCGTTGGCGTCGGTACGGGCCAGGATGATGGTCGGTACACCGGCAACGTCTGCCGCCAGGCGGGCAGCGGTCAGCTTCTGTACGGCTTCCTGGGTTGGAACCAGCACCTTGCCGCCCATGTGGCCGCACTTCTTCACGGAAGCCAGTTGGTCTTCGAAGTGAACGCCGGCGGCGCCCGCTTCGATCATGCTCTTCATCAGCTCGTAGGCGTTCAGCACGCCGCCGAAACCGGCTTCAGCGTCGGCCACGATTGGCGCGAAGTAGTCGATGTAGCCGTCGTCGCCCGGGTTCTTGCCGGCTTTCCACTGGATCTGGTCGGCACGACGGAACGAGTTGTTGATGCGCTTGACCACGGTCGGAACCGAATCCACCGGGTACAGCGACTGGTCGGGGTACATGGATTCGGCGGAGTTGTTGTCCGCAGCCACTTGCCAGCCGGACAGGTAGATGGCCTGGATGCCGGCTTTGACCTGTTGAACAGCCTGGCCGCCGGTCAGGGCGCCCATGCAGTTGACGAAATCTTTCTCAGGACGGAAGGACGGCTTGGCACCTTGGGTGACCAGGTTCCAGAGCTTCTCGGCGCCCATGCGTGCCAGGGTGTGCTCGGGTTGGACCGAACCACGCAGACGGACCACGTCGGCAGCGGAATAAGTGCGAGTCACGCCTTTCCAGCGCGGGTTTTCAGCCCAGTCTTTTTCAAGGGCTGCAATTTGCTGTTCGCGTGTCAGTGCCATGGAGATAAACCTCGTCGCGTCTTGTGTAAAAAGTCGTTCTTGGTTGGAGAATTCCGGCTCCGCCGATCACGCGTCGTAACGTTGCGTGGAAGGCTGCTCGCTGACCAGGAAGCTTAGGCGGTCCAGTCGGGTCTGGCGGGGATGGCGACGGGTGAACGATGGGCTCGAGGGGAGAGTGAGCAGGTGAAGGCGAGCTGCGGTGCGCATGCGGGCGTCGTGGGCCTTGGTGCGTTCCATCAGTGTGTTGCCGATCGACCTAAATACGCTTCCGTCCCTCGGGACAACTTCGTTCCAGTCGCAATCTCGTCAAACACACCTTGTGGGCAGTACAGACACGAATCGGCTCAGGTGGGTAGGTTAGAGCGGCGATCCGAAGGCCCTTGCCAGGGCCCCTGATTAGCGGGAGCGAGGCCATCATGCCCGCGGTTTTTTGGCTCGTCAAATGTTTTGTAGTGCTTTTTTTATGGCACTACATCTTTGGTCTAGTACGACTAATCAGTCAGTTTTTGGTGCTTTAGTCCAAGGCGTCGACCTTGACGCGCAAGGTCATGTCATCCCGTCCTTGAGTCGAGTAGCTGCGGCCCAGGGCCTGCTTGTCGGCCTGGGTCTGGCGATTGACCCCGGCCAGGGTGATCCACTCGCCGAGGCGCCCACTGACAGTTGTGTCGGTACTTTGCACGTTCACTACATCAGGGCGTTCCTGGCTCATACGGTCGCGGTTGGTGCTGATACTCAGGTGCACGGTCTCGCCGGTGACGCTGGCTGTCACGTAGAAGCCCTGGGTGACGTTGCGGTATTGGGTCTGGTTTTGCAGGCGACCGTAGGGATCGGTCTGGGTGGTGGTCAGGGGCACGCTCTGGCCAACCTGGATCAGCGCCGGCACGCCTTCGCTGGCCTGGATCTGCTGTATGCCGCCGTCGCGGCTCTCGGTGCTGCGATTGATGATGCGCGTTTGCGGTGCACCATTGACCGAATAGCCCTGGTTGTCCTGGAAGTTGTTCTCGTTGGTGTCGACGGTGATCAGCAGACGCTTGGCCGCGGTATCCAGTTGCGCAATGAAGGCCCGGAGTTCGGCGATCTTGCCCGGCTCGGCGTTGACGATCAGTTGGTTGCCATAGGCGCTGACCTTGCCGTCCTTGCCCAGAAAATTCTGCGCCACCGGCAGCAGGTCGGCGCTGGTGCGGTTGTTGAGGGGCACGATCTCGGTGGCGGCCATGACCGAGCAGCTGAAGGTCAGCAGCAGCGTCGTGAGCAAGGTGCGTAGGGACATATCCGTTATCTCCGCGAGTAGCTGGCGTAAAGCCTTGAGTTTGACACTTTGTCGGCTTTGGGTGGGGCAAGTTGAATCCTAGACGGCAAAACGCCCCGGCATCCTGGTCTTGCGCCTGGTGGGCGCAAGGGGATGGCGGGGCGTTCGCTCTGGCCATTGCCGCTGGGGCTTGTCGGTCAGGCGCCGCGAACCATGTCGACGTGGGGGATTCCCGCTTCGAGGAATTCCTCGCTGACAATCGAGAAGCCCAAGCGCTCGTAGAACGGTGTGGCCTGGACCTGGGCGCTGAGCATCTGTTGCTTCAGGCCGCGCTTCTCGGCTTCGTCGATCACTGCGCGCATCAGCGCATCGCCGACCTTGAGGCCGCGCCAGTCCTTGAGTACCGAGACCCGGCCGACATGGCCGTCCGGCAGCAGGCGCGCGGTACCGATAGGGAAATCACCCTCGCAGGCCAGAAAGTGCACCGCGCTGTCGTCGTCGGCGTCCCACTCCAGTTCGGGCGGAACCGATTGCTCGGCAATGAACACTGCTTCACGAATGCGCCGGATCTCGGCGTTATCCTTTTGCCAGTCTGCGACACGTACGTGAATCTTATTCATCGGCAAACCCCAGGCTCCCTTGCTTGACCAGTTCACACAGCAGGCCGCGCCCATCTTCATCCGCCAGCCAAGGGCCGAGGTTGTCGATATGCAGGGCGTCGGCGGCGCAAATCATTTTCAGCAGCTCGCGCAGTTTACCGGGAAGCAGGCGACTTTGGCCGCTGGCGAACAGCAGCAGGTCTTCATCGACCTCCGACCAGGCCAGGCGTGCGCTTGGATTGCGGATCAGGATCGCGCCCTGTTCCAGGCTGCCCAGCAGGTCGTCCTCTTCCAGTTCCGGGCCGACCACCAGTTCCGGGTAGCGTGGCTCGGTCATGAACTGGCCGAACCAGGTCAGCAGCAGGCGTTCGTCGCTCATGTGCTCGGCCAGCAGGCCCTTGAGGCGATCGAGGGCGTCCTGCTGGATCTGGTGCGGGTCGCTGGCCGGCTGCACGTCGGCGTCGGTGTAGCGCTCTTCGTCCGGCAGGAACTGGCCGAGGAAGTCGGTGAAGTGAGTCAGCACTTCAGCGGCGCTCGGGGCGCGGAAGCCCACTGAGTAGGTCATGCAGTCGTTCAGCGCGACGCCGTAGTGGGCCAGGCGTGGGGGCAGGTAGAGCATATCGCCCGGCTCCAGGACCCAGCTTTCGGTCTCTTCGAATTCGGCGAGGATGCGTAGGTCCGCGTGCTGCAGCAGCGGGCTCTCGGAGTCGCACATCTGGCCGATCTTCCAGTTGCGCTTGCCGTGGCCTTGCAGCAGGAACACGTCGTAGTTGTCAAAGTGCGGGCCGACGTTACCGCCCGGTGCGGCGAAGCTGATCATCACGTCATCGATACGCCAGCTCGGCAGGAAGCGGAAGTGCTCCAGCAGCTCGGCGACTTCCGGGACGAACTGGTCCACGGCCTGGACCAGCAGGGTCCAGTCGCGCTCTGGCAGCTTGCTGAACTCGTCTTCGGCGAACGGGCCGCGGCGCAGTTCCCATGGACGTTCGCCTTTCTCGATCACCAGGCGCGATTCGACTTCTTCTTCCAGGGCCAGGCCGGCCAGTTCGTCAGGTTCGATCGGGCTTTCGAAGTCAGGCAGGGCCTGACGGATCAGCAGGGGCTTCTTCTGCCAGTAGTCACGCAGAAATTCCCGTGCAGTGATGCCGCCCAGAAGTTGAAGTGGAATGTCAGGATTCATTTGTAACCTATTGAAAAAGTTTACTTTTCTAGCAGGAATAAAAACGCCCGGCGCGGCCGGGCGTCAAAAGGTCGAGCAGTCGGTCAGATGCGCTTGGCCTGGGCCGCGGCATTGCCGATGTAACTGGCCGGGGTGAGCTGCTTCAGCTCGGCCTTGGCCGCGGCCGGCATGTCCAGCCCGTCGATGAAAGTCTGCAGCGCTTCAGGGCTGATGCCCTTGCCGCGGGTCAGTTCCTTGAGCTTTTCGTACGGATTTTCGATGTTGTAGCGACGCATCACGGTCTGAATCGGCTCGGCCAGGACTTCCCAGCAAGCGTCCAGGTCTTCGGCGATCCTCGAAGCGTTGAGCTCCAGTTTGCTGATGCCTTTTAGGCTGGCTTCGTAGGCGATCACGCTGTGAGCGAAGCCCACGCCCAGGTTGCGCAGGACGGTGGAGTCGGTCAGGTCGCGCTGCCAGCGTGAGATCGGCAGCTTGCTCGCCAGGTGCTGGAACAGGGCGTTGGCGATCCCCAGGTTGCCTTCGGAGTTTTCGAAGTCGATCGGGTTGACCTTGTGCGGCATGGTCGAGGAACCGATTTCGCCGGCAATGGTGCGTTGCTTGAAGTAGCCCAGGGAGATGTAGCCCCAGATATCGCGATCGAAGTCGATCAGGATGGTGTTGAAGCGGGCGATGGCATCGAACAGCTCGGCAATGTAGTCGTGCGGCTCGATCTGCGTGGTGTAGGGGTTGAAGGCCAGGCCCAGCTCGTCTTCGATGAAGGCGCGGGCATTGGCTTCCCAGTCGATGTCCGGATAGGCCGACAGGTGGGCGTTGTAGTTGCCCACGGCGCCGTTGATCTTGCCCAGCAGCGGTACGGCGGCGACCTGAGCGATCTGGCGCTCCAGACGGTACACGACGTTGGCCAGTTCCTTGCCCAGGGTGGTCGGCGAGGCCGGCTGACCGTGGGTGCGCGACAGCATCGGCACTTCGGCGAAGCGGATCGCCAGTTCGCGGATGGCGTTGGCGGTCTGGCGCATCAGCGGCAGCATCACGTCATCACGGCCTTCGCGCAGCATCAGGGCGTGGGACAGGTTGTTGATGTCCTCGCTGGTGCAGGCGAAGTGGATGAATTCACTGACGTTGGCCAGCTCAGGCAGCTTGGCGGCTTGTTCCTTGAGCAGGTACTCGATGGCCTTGACGTCGTGGTTGGTGGTGCGCTCGATCTCTTTGACGCGCTCGGCGTGCTCCAGGGAGAAGTTCTCTGCCAGGGCATTGAGGACGGCGTTGGCTTCGGCGGAGAACGCCGGCACTTCGCTGATGGCGCTGTGGGCGGCCAGGCGCTGGAGCCAGCGCACTTCAACGAGGACGCGAGCACGGATCAGGCCGTATTCGCTGAAAATGGGGCGCAGGGCCTGGGTTTTGCCGGCGTAGCGGCCGTCAACAGGGGAAACCGCAGTGAGCGAAGAGAGCTGCATGGGGTGTTCTCGGACAGTCGGGCAACGAAATGGGGCGCGTATCATACATGAAAATATCCGCAGGTCCGTTGCCAACTGACCAGCGTCTTACGCGCAGCTCTTGAAAAATCAGGCGCAGCTCAGCTGCTGCGCATCAATGGATAAAGCTCTTTGAGCAATTTGCGCCGGCTGATCACCAGTTGCCAGCGATGGCCGCCCAACTGGCGCCACAGGCGTGCGGAACGAATGCCGGCCAGCAGCAGGGCGCGAATTTTCGAGGCATTGCTCGGTTGCTGCAGGTTGCGCATGTCGCCATGTACCTGAATGCGCTGGCGCAGGGTGCTCAGGGTGTCCTGGTACAGCCCGCCGCACGCGGCAATGACGTTTTCGTGGGCCGGGCCGAAGTGTTCGACCTGGGACTGGATCTGCGGCAGGCGCTTGCCGATGGTTTCCAGCAGGTCTTCGCGCTTGGCCAACTGACGTTCCAGGCCAAGCATCGACAAGGCGTAACGCAGCGGCTCGCGTTGCAGAGTGCTGGGGTCGCGCTCCAGGGCGCCGATCAGGGCGCGGTAGCCCTCGCGCAGGTTGATGTCGTCGCCGCCATAGACTTCCAGGGTGTCCTTCGGATCACGGATCAGCAGGCTGCCGAGCATGCAGCTCAAGGCAGCTTCGCTGACCTGGCCGGTCTTGGCGATGCGGTCCACCAGCACCGCTGCGAGGAATACCCCACCCAGCGCCGTCAGTTGCTCCTGAATCGGGCTCATGGACGGACGTCCTTGCTGCTCCAGGGTTCGGCGACTTCGATGACGCCGCCGCCAAGGCAGATTTCACCGTCGTAGAACACCACGGACTGGCCGGGGGTTACGGCGCGCTGCGGGTCGTCGAAGGTGGCGCGGTAGCCGTTGGCGGTCTTTTCCAGGGTGCAGGGCTGGTCGCTCTGGCGGTAGCGCACCTTGGCGGTCAGGCGCCGTGGCTGGCTCAGGTCGATAGGGTTGACCCAATAGATGTCGGAAGCCAGCAGGGCGCGAGAGAACAGCCATGGGTGATCGTTGCCCTGGCCAACGATCAACTCGTTGTGCTCCAGGTCCTTGATCAACACGTACCACGGCTCTTCGCCGGCGTCTTTCAGGCCGCCGATGCCCAGGCCCTGGCGTTGGCCGATGGTGTGGTACATCAGGCCGTGATGGCGGCCGATGACTTCACCTTCGGTGGTCTTGATCTCGCCGGGCTGGGCCGGCAGGTATTGCTTGAGGAAGTCGCTGAAGCGCCGCTCACCGATAAAGCAGATGCCGGTGGAGTCTTTCTTCTTTGCCGTGGCCAGGTCGTGTTTCTCGGCGATGGCGCGTACTTCGGGTTTTTCCAGCTCGCCCACCGGGAACAGGGTCTTGGCGATCTGCTCGCCGCCAACGGCATGCAGGAAATAGCTCTGGTCCTTGTTCGGGTCCAGGCCCTTGAGCAGTTCAGTGCGGCCGTCGATGTCGCGACGGCGCACATAGTGGCCGGTGGCGATCAGGTCGGCGCCGAGCATCATGGCGTAGTCGAGGAACGCCTTGAACTTGATTTCGCGGTTGCAGAGGATGTCCGGGTTCGGCGTGCGACCGGCCTTGTATTCGGCCAGGAAGTGCTCGAACACGTTGTCCCAGTACTCGGCGGCGAAGTTGGCGGTGTGCAGCTTGATGCCAAGCTTGTCGCACACGGCCTGGGCATCCGCCAGGTCGTCCATGGCGGTGCAGTACTCGGTTCCGTCGTCTTCCTCCCAGTTCTTCATGAACAGGCCTTCCACCTGGTATCCCTGCTCCATCAGCAGGAGGGCGGAAACGGAAGAATCCACGCCGCCGGACATGCCGACAATGACGCGCTTCTTTTGGGTGTCAGAAGGGGCTGGATCACGCATAGGAATTCAATGGGTGTCTTGAAAAAGGACGCGATTCTAACAGGCTGAGGCCTGCAAGGCTAAAACTGCGGTTAAAGCATTGGTCGGATCAGCGCCAGGCTGTGCAGTTGGCCGTCCAGGTAATCGTCCAGGCACTGCAGGATCAGCTCGCTGCGCCAGTTGGCCCGTTGCTCCAGCAGTTGCTCGCGGCTCATCCAGCGTGGGCCGATGATGCCGTCGTCCAGCTGATAGTCCGGACGGTGGCGCAGTGGCTTGGCGGCGAAGCACACGCGCTGGTAGGTCACGCCGTTGCTGGGGGCGGTGTACAGGTAGATGCCGACCACGCCGGTCAACTCCACGTCCCAGCCGGTTTCCTCCAGGGTTTCGCGGATGGCCGCCTGGAGCAGGCTTTCATTGGCATCCAGGTGTCCGGCAGGCTGATTGAGCACGGCCTGTTCGCCCGAGTATTCCTCGACGAACAGGAAGCGGCCCTGGTCTTCGACGATGGTGGCGACAGTGATATGGGGTTGCCATTCCATAAGGGCACTCCTTTATAAGAGGCGGGCATTTTAGGCGGCGGCTTGTCGGCGAAGCGAGCGCCGCATGTCCGGCGTGGAGGCGTTCGCCGACAAGCCGGCTGCTTGTGGGCCCAGAAGCACAAACCCCGGCGCGGGGCCGGGGTTTGTGTGTTCGCTTCTGCTTACACCAGCGCAGCGATGGCCGCGTTGAGGGTGGTGCTCGGGCGCATGGCCTGGCTCACCAGCTCAGGGTTGGCGCTGTAGTAGCCACCGATGTCCACAGGCTTGCCCTGTACGGCGTTGAGCTCGGCGACGATGGTCGCTTCGTTCTCGGTCAGGGTCTTGGCCAGGGTGCTGAACTGCGCTTGCAGGGCAGCATCCTCGGTCTGGGCGGCCAGGGCTTGTGCCCAGTACAGCGCCAGGTAGAAGTGGCTGCCGCGGTTGTCGATGTTGCCGACTTTGCGCGATGGCGACTTGTTGTTGTCGAGGAACTGACCGGTAGCCTGGTCCAGGGTCTTGGCCAGTACCAGGGCTTTCGGGTTGTTGTAGGTGTTGCCCAGGTGCTCGAGGGAAGCGGCCAGGGCCAGGAACTCACCCAGGGAATCCCAGCGCAGGAAGTTCTCTTCCAGCAGCTGTTGCACGTGCTTCGGGGCCGAACCGCCGGCGCCGGTTTCGAACAGGCCGCCACCGTTCATCAGTGGCACGATCGACAGCATCTTGGCGCTGGTGCCCAGTTCCATGATCGGGAACAGGTCGGTCAGGTAGTCGCGCAGTACGTTGCCGGTCACCGAGATGGTGTCCTTGCCGTCACGGGTGCGGGCCAGGGTGAACTTCATGGCTTCAACCGGGGACATGATGCGGATGTCCAGGTCGCTGGTGTCGTGATCCTTCAGGTAGGCCTGAACTTTTTCGATCATCACGCCGTCGTGGGCGCGCATCGGGTCCAGCCAGAAGATCGCTGGGGTGCTGCTGGCGCGAGCACGGTTGACGGCCAGCTTGACCCAGTCCTGGATCGGTGCGTCTTTGGTCTGACACATGCGGAAGATGTCGCCGGATTCGACTTTCTGCTCCAGCAGCAGCTTGCCTTGGCTGTCGGTCACACGAACCACGCCATCAGCCTTGATTTCGAAGGTCTTGTCGTGGGAGCCGTACTCTTCGGCTTTTTTCGCCATCAGGCCAACGTTCGGCACGCTGCCCATGGTGGTCGGATCGAACGCGCCATTGGCTTTGCAGTCTTCGATCACGGCCTGGTAGATGGTGGCGTAGCAACGGTCCGGGATCACTGCCTTGGTGTCGTGCAGTTGGCCGTCGGTGCCCCACATCTTGCCGGAGTCACGGATCATCGCCGGCATCGAGGCGTCGACGATCACGTCGCTCGGCACGTGCAGGTTGGTGATGCCTTTATCGGAGTTGACCATGGCCAGGGCCGGGCGGGCTGCATAGACGGCCTGGATGTCGGCTTCGATCGCGGCTTGCTGATCGGCCGGCAGGGCCTTGATGCGGGCGTACAGGTCGCCGATGCCGTTGTTCAGGTTGAAGCCGATTTCTTGCAGGACGGCGGCGTGCTTGCTCAGGGCGTCCTGATAGAACTCGGCAACGATCTGGCCGAACATGATTGGGTCGGAGACTTTCATCATGGTGGCTTTGAGGTGCACCGACAGCAGTACGCCTTGTTTCTTGGCGTCTTCGATTTCGGCGGCGATGAAGGCGCGCAGGGCCTTTTTGCTCATCACGGCGCAGTCGAGGATCTCACCGGCTTGCACGGTGGTTTTTTCTTTCAGGACGGTGGCGGTGCCGTCTTGGGCGATCAGTTCGATCTTGACGCTGTCTGCGGCTTCGATCAGGGCGGCTTTTTCGCTGCCGTAGAAGTCGCCGTTGCTCATGTGGGCAACGTGGGACTTGGAGTCCTTGGCCCAGGCGCCCATCTTGTGCGGGTGCTTGCGCGCGTAGTTCTTCACCGACAGCGGAGCGCGGCGGTCGGAGTTGCCTTCACGCAGGACCGGGTTCACGGCGCTGCCCTTGACCTTGTCGTAACGCGCCTTGGCGTCTTTGTCGGCGTCGCAGGTCACGGTTTCCGGGTAGTCCGGCAGGGCATAGCCCTGGGCCTGCAGTTCCTTGATCGCGGCTTGCAGTTGCGGTACCGAGGCGCTGATGTTCGGCAGCTTGATGATGTTGGCTTCCGGGGTAACGGCCAGTTCGCCCAGTTCGGCAAGGTGGTCCGGTACCGCTTTGGCACCCAACTGCTCAGGGAAGCTGGCGAGGATGCGGCCGGCCAGGGAGATGTCGCGGGTTTCCACGGCGATATCAGCCGAAGCGGTGAAGGCTTCTACGATAGGCAGCAGGGAATAGGTGGCGAGGGCCGGGGCTTCGTCGGTGAAGGTGTAGATGATCTTCGAGCGGGTGGGCATATTCGGATTAACTCTCTTCTTTGCTAAAGCGTGCGCAGAAACTCGAGGTGCGCCGGGTAAGCGCTTTCGTTCAAAGGTCATCCATGAGCCGAATGTCGAGGTTTCTTCGCGGTGATGTTGGGTGCATCAGTCGAGCGTCAAGCGGGTGGGCTGCGGTAACAACCCGGCTTTGGGCGGCCATTCTCGGCTTGTTTTTTTCGGTAGCAGAGCGTTCGGCCGTCGTGACTCTGTGGTCAGCGGCGGCATTATACATAGGTAGCTAGCAAAACGCCGATGCTTCATAGGAGCCCGTTCTCGTCCATTGGTCTAAAGGTCGCAGGCGGGGGGTAGGCGTAGAGTCGCTCGAGGTGCTCGATTTTGGCACTTTTCCCTTTGCTTTCAGGCTTGTAGGCCGCGAACTGTGCAGCTTTCACGGCATATGGGTGGAACATGAGGTTCCCGTCCAGATTCAACTGGGTTACGCTCGAACGCAGCCAGATGTTCAATCCACACAACGGAGTTCAGCATGGGATACAAGAAGATTCAGGTTCCAGCAGTCGGCGACAAAATCACCGTCAACGCAGACCATTCTCTCAATGTTCCTAACAACCCGATTATTCCTTTCATCGAAGGCGACGGTATTGGTGTTGATATCAGCCCGGTCATGATCAAGGTTGTCGATGCTGCGGTTAAGAAGGCTTACGGCGGCGAACGCAAGATTTCCTGGATGGAAGTGTATGCCGGGGAAAAAGCGACTCAAGTGTACGACCAGGATACCTGGCTGCCTCAGGAAACCCTGGACGCGGTGAAGGACTACGTGGTTTCCATCAAGGGCCCGCTGACCACTCCGGTCGGTGGTGGCATCCGTTCCCTGAACGTGGCCCTGCGTCAACAGTTGGACCTGTATGTATGCCTGCGCCCGGTGCGCTGGTTCGAAGGCGTGCCTAGCCCGGTGAAAAAGCCTGGCGATGTGGACATGACCATCTTCCGTGAAAACTCCGAAGACATTTACGCCGGTATCGAATGGAAGGCCGGTACGGCAGAAGCCACCAAGGTCATCAAGTTCCTTAAAGAAGAAATGGGCGTCACCAAGATCCGTTTCGACGAAAACTGCGGTATCGGCGTCAAGCCGGTTTCCCTGCAGGGCACCAAGCGTCTGGCGCGCAAGGCGCTGCAGTATGTAGTGGATAACGACCGCGACTCGCTGACCATCGTCCACAAAGGCAACATCATGAAGTTCACCGAAGGTGCCTTCAAAGAGTGGGCCTATGAAGTGGCGGCTGAAGAGTTCGGCGCAACCCTGCTGGACGGCGGTCCTTGGATGCAGTTCAAGAACCCGAAAACCGGCAAGAACGTCATCGTCAAGGATGCTATCGCTGACGCCATGCTCCAGCAGATCCTGCTGCGTCCGGCCGAATACGATGTGATCGCCACCCTCAACCTCAACGGTGACTACCTGTCCGACGCCCTGGCGGCGGAAGTGGGTGGTATCGGTATCGCTCCGGGTGCCAACCTTTCTGACACCGTGGCCATGTTCGAAGCGACCCACGGCACCGCGCCCAAGTATGCCGGCAAGGACCAGGTCAATCCGGGCTCGCTGATTCTCTCCGCGGAGATGATGCTGCGCCACATGGGCTGGACCGAAGCGGCCGACCTGATCATCAAGGGCACCAACGGCGCCATCTCGGCCAAGACCGTGACTTATGACTTCGAGCGTCTGATGGAGGGAGCGACCCTGCTGTCTTCGTCGGCATTCGGTGATGCACTGATCTCGCACATGTAAGCGAATTTGGGCTGAAAGCAAACCGGCCGACTCAATCCCTTGAGTCGGCCGGTTTTTTTATGACTGGATGTTGGATGAATCAGCTCAGGGCGCTTTCGGTCTGGACCTCGGCGGTGACGATTTCGCCGGGTACCTTCAAGGCGCTGATTTTGATTGCATGCAGCCCCTTGGGGCCTTGGATGATCTCGAAGCTCACTGCCTGCCCGGCTTTCAAGGTCTTGTAGCCATCCATATCGATGGCCGAGTAATGGGCAAACAGATCGTCAGTCTTGCCCTCCTCATTAATAAAGCCATAACCCTTGGCATTGTTGAACCACTTGACCTTACCGCTAGCCATACTCATATCCCTCTGCAACAGACTCCATCACTGGAGTATCATCCAGTTCATCCGCCGCCAAACTTGGTAAAAAGGTTGACGCCGCGGACGTTTATTACCCAATGTGGGCCCTATTGGTTGTAACACCGTTTTGCCGATAGTCAAGGTGACCCGGCGGTCGGAGTTGAATTCCGTCCAGGGCGCCCCCACCACTGTATTTGCACAACTGACGAACCTTTCTTTCCATGCATGCAATCAGCCAGATTCGACTAACATTCAATCAGGATCGCCCGGACTTGCACGACGACGATTCCGCTGGCTTGGCTGTACAGGAAGCTAAGCCTGCGTTACAGGCGCCGCCGATGTACAAGGTGGTTTTGTTCAACGATGACTACACCCCGATGGATTTCGTCGTCGAAGTGCTCGAGATGTTTTTTAACCTGAATCGCGAGCTGGCGACCAAGGTCATGCTGGCCGTCCATACCGAAGGGCGGGCAGTGTGTGGATTGTTTACCCGCGACATCGCCGAGACCAAGGCCATGCAGGTCAACCAGTACGCCCGGGAAAGCCAGCATCCGCTACTCTGTGAAATCGAGAAGGACGGTTAACGCCGACCACTTGGGTATGAGGTGAAGCTATGTTAAACCGCGAGCTCGAAGTCACCCTCAATCTCGCCTTCAAGGAGGCCCGTTCGAAGCGTCATGAATTCATGACCGTCGAGCACCTTCTGTTGGCTCTTTTGGATAATGAGGCCGCCGCCACCGTTTTACGTGCCTGCGGAGCAAACCTCGACAAACTCAAGCACGACCTGCAGGAGTTCATCGACTCCACCACGCCGCTGATTCCTGTGCACGACGAGGATCGCGAGACTCAGCCAACCCTGGGTTTCCAGCGTGTGCTGCAACGTGCTGTCTTTCATGTACAGAGCTCGGGCAAGCGTGAAGTCACCGGCGCCAATGTGCTGGTGGCAATCTTCAGTGAGCAAGAGAGTCAGGCAGTCTTCCTGCTGAAACAGCAGAGCGTTGCCCGTATCGATGTGGTCAATTACATCGCCCATGGCATTTCCAAGGTGCCTGGGCATGGTGATCATTCTGAAGGTGAACAGGATATGCAGGACGAAGAGGGTGGTGAGTCGTCTTCTTCGGGCAATCCTCTGGATGCCTATGCCAGCAACCTCAATGAATTGGCCCGTCAAGGGCGGATTGACCCGTTGGTGGGTCGCGAGCAGGAGGTGGAGCGCGTTGCGCAGATCCTCGCTCGTCGACGCAAAAACAATCCGTTGTTGGTGGGTGAGGCGGGTGTGGGCAAGACCGCCATTGCCGAAGGCTTGGCCAAGCGCATTGTCGACAATCAGGTTCCAGATCTGCTGGCCAATAGCGTTGTCTATTCCCTGGATCTCGGGGCGTTGCTGGCGGGTACCAAATACCGTGGCGATTTCGAGAAGCGCTTCAAGGCGTTGCTGGGCGAATTGAAGAAGCGTCCTCAGGCAATTCTGTTCATTGACGAGATCCATACCATTATCGGTGCCGGTGCGGCCTCGGGTGGGGTAATGGATGCCTCGAATCTGCTCAAGCCGCTGCTGTCCTCGGGTGATATCCGTTGCATCGGTTCGACCACCTTCCAGGAATTCCGTGGGATCTTCGAGAAGGACCGGGCCCTGGCTCGGCGCTTCCAGAAGGTCGATGTGTCCGAGCCTTCGGTCGAGGACACCATTGGCATCCTGCGCGGTCTCAAAGGTCGCTTCGAGCAGCATCACAGCATCGAATACAGTGATGAAGCCCTGCGTGCCGCGGCTGAACTGGCCTCGCGCTACATCAATGACCGGCATATGCCGGACAAGGCCATCGACGTCATCGACGAGGCGGGCGCCTACCAGCGTCTGCAGCCGGCCGAGAAGCGCGTGAAGCGCATCGAGGTGGCTCAGGTCGAGGATATCGTGGCGAAAATTGCCCGTATTCCGCCAAAACATGTCACCAGTTCCGATAAAGAGCTGCTGCGCAACCTTGAACGCGATCTCAAGTTGACGGTGTTTGGCCAGGATGCGGCGATTGATTCGCTGTCTACCGCCATCAAGTTGTCCCGTGCGGGCCTGAAGTCTCCGGACAAACCGGTGGGTTCGTTCCTGTTCGCCGGTCCTACCGGTGTCGGCAAGACCGAAGCGGCCCGGCAGTTGGCCAAGGCCATGGGTATCGAACTGGTGCGCTTCGACATGTCCGAGTACATGGAGCGGCACACCGTATCGCGCTTGATTGGTGCGCCTCCCGGCTACGTCGGTTTCGACCAGGGTGGCTTGCTGACCGAAGCGATCACCAAGCAGCCGCATTGCGTATTGCTGCTCGATGAAATCGAGAAGGCGCATCCGGAAGTCTTCAACCTGCTGCTGCAGGTGATGGATCACGGCACCCTGACCGACAACAACGGGCGCAAGGCGGATTTCCGCAATGTGATCGTCATCATGACCACCAACGCCGGTGCTGAAACCGCGGCGCGAGCCTCTATCGGCTTCACTCATCAGGATCACTCTTCCGATGCCATGGAAGTGATCAAGAAGAGCTTTACGCCAGAGTTCCGCAACCGTCTGGACACCATTATCCAGTTCGGTCGCCTGAGCCACGAAGTGATCAAGAGCGTGGTGGACAAGTTCCTTACCGAGCTTCAAGCGCAGTTGGAAGACAAGCGCGTACAGTTGGAAGTGACCGATGCCGCTCGCAGCTGGCTGGCCGCCGGTGGTTACGACGTGGCCATGGGTGCACGCCCGATGGCGCGTTTGATCCAGGACAAGATCAAACGTCCCCTGGCCGAGGAGATCCTGTTTGGCGAATTGTCCGATCATGGCGGTGTGGTACACATCGACATCAAGGATGGCGAGTTGACCTTCGATTTCGAGACCACGGCGGAAATGGCTTGATGGCCGCGTAACGCAGCAGTACCGCCAAAGGCACCGGAGGGTGCCTTTGTGCTATCTGGGGTTTGCCGGTTTATTCGAGACGAACAAAAACGCCCGGCATAACCGGGCGTCTTGTATTGACTTGCTTAGCGAGCGCGGTAAGTGATGCGCCCTTTGCTCAAGTCATAGGGCGTCAGCTCGACGCGCACTTTGTCACCGGTAAGAATACGAATGTAGTTCTTGCGCATCTTGCCGGAAATATGCGCGGTTACGACGTGCCCATTTTCCAACTCCACACGAAACATGGTGTTGGGCAGGGTGTCGACGACAGTGCCTTCCATTTCGAAGCTGTCTTCTTTCGACATGCAGTAAAGCCCTCGGTGTCCAATGAATGGCCCGGTGCAACTGCGCCAGGCAAAAGCGGCGTGCATTGTGCCCGAAAAGTGGGGTTTAAGCCAAGACCTTCTAGTTGAGGATCACCCATCTCTGGTTAACCAGCAGCTCTATGGGGCGATATTGGGTCTTGTAGTTCATCTTTTTGCAGTTTTTGATCCAGTAGCCGAGGTACACCGCGTCCAGTCCCAGGCGCAGGGTTTCGCCGATTTGCCAGAGGATCGCGTAGCGCCCCAGGCTGCGGCGCTCTTCATCGGGTTCATAGAAGGTGTAGACCGCCGAAAGCCCGTTGGGCAATAGATCGGTAACGGCCACTGCCAGCAGGCGCCCCTCCAGGCGGAACTCGTAGAAGCGGGAAAACGGCAGGTCACGCACCAGGAAGGTCGAGAATTGGTCGCGGCTGGGGGGGAACATGTCGCCGTCGGCGTGGCGTTGCTCGATGTAGCGTTGGTAAAGGTCGAAGTACTCTTCGCTGAAGCCAGGTTTGGCCGCTTGTACGCTCAGGTCGCTGTTGCGTTTGAGAATGCGTTTTTGCTGACGATTGGGTAGGAACTGCGCCACTGGAATGCGCGCCGGGACGCAAGCGTTGCAGTTTTGGCAGTGGGGGCGGTACAGGTGATCGCCGCTGCGACGAAACCCCATTTCCGACAGATCTGCGTAGACATGCACGTCCATGGGCTGGCTGGGATCGAGGAACAAGGTGGTGGCCTGTTCGTCGGGCAGGTAGCTGCAAGAATGGGGTTGAGTGGCATAAAACTTCAGGCGCGCCAACTCGGTCATGAGTCAACCCTCGGAATAAGCTTTGAAATTAAGTGTAAGCCACAGCCGTCAAACCCGCCTAGGAAACCCATGTGGCGCGGCTCGGCTGATCCAGGTGGCGCGCGAGGTAGTCGGCGAACTCGGGGCGGGAAATGGAGCGCGCACCCAGGCTGTGCAGATGCTCGGTAGGCATCTGGCAGTCGATCAATACAAATCCCCACTCCTTCAGATGCTGTACCAGAGTGGCGAATCCGAATTTCGAGGCGTTGTCGGCACGGCTGAACATCGATTCGCCAAAAAACAGTTGGCCCATGGCCAGGCCGTACAGCCCTCCCACCAACGTGCCTTGATCCCAGACTTCCACCGAATGGGCATAGCCGCGCTGATGCAATTGCAAATAGGCCTGTTGCATCGCCTCGCTGATCCAGGTGCCGTCGGCATAAGCCCGAGGTGCTGCGCAGGCACTGATGACCGCAGCGAAGTCCTGGTCGAATGTCACTTGATAGCGCTGTTTGCGCAACAGCTTGCCCAGGCTGCGGGAGACATGCAGCTCGTCCGGCAGTAGCACGGTGCGTGGGTCGGGGGACCACCAGAGGATCGGTTGCCCCTCGGAAAACCAAGGGAAGCAGCCGTGACGATAGGCCTGAATCAGGCGATCGGCGGACAGATCGCCGCCCGCAGCCAGCAGCCCGTTGGGCTCGCGCATGGCCTTTTCCAATGGGGGGAAATCAAGCTTGTTGCGTTGTAACCAGGTCAGCATGGCATCCAGACTTACGGCAGGGGAGGGCGGTGGCGGGCCGATGATGGCCCGCCACAAGCGTAGGGCGAGGGCTTAGTTGTCGTCGAGGAATTTTTCTGCGTCCAGAGCTGCCATGCAGCCGGCACCGGCGGACGTAATGGCCTGGCGGTAGACGTGATCGGCCACATCGCCGGCGGCGAATACTCCCGGGATGCCGGTGGCGGTGGCATTGCCTTCGCTGCCACCCTTGATCAGCAGGTAGCCGTCACGCATCTCCAGTTGCCCCTGGAACAGGTCGGTATTGGGCTTGTGGCCGATGGCGATAAATACCCCGGCCAACGCCAGGTCCTTGGTGGCTCCGCTGTGGCTGTCCTTGAGGCGGGCGCCGGTCACGCCGCTAGCATCACCCAGCACCTCGTCCAGATGCTGGTTCCAATGCAGGCGGATATTGCCGTTGGCGGCCTTGTCGAACAGTTTGTCCTGGAGGATTTTCTCTGCGCGGAGCTTGTCGCGCCGGTGCACCAGGTGCACTTCCTTGGCGATGTTGGACAGGTACAGAGCCTCTTCAACGGCGGTATTGCCACCACCCACCACTGCCACCACCTGATTGCGATAGAAAAAGCCGTCGCAGGTGGCGCAAGCGGAAACCCCTTTGCCGGCAAACGCTTCTTCCGATGGCAGGCCCAAGTACTGCGCCGACGCGCCGGTGGCGATGATCAGCGCGTCGCAACTGTAGGTACCGCTGTCGCCGATGAGGATAAACGGCCGTTGCTGCAACTGAGCGGTGTGGATGTGGTCATAGACGATCTGGGTGTCGAAGCGCTCCGCGTGTTTCTGCATGCGCTCCATCAGCACCGGGCCGGTCAGGCCTTCGACGTCACCAGGCCAGTTGTCGACATCGGTGGTGGTGGTCAGTTGGCCACCGGCTTGCAAGCCGGTGATCACTGTCGGTTTGAGGTTGGCGCGCGCGGCATAAACGGCGGCGCTGTAACCGGCAGGGCCAGAGCCCAGAATGATCAGGCGTGAATGCTTCGCTTGGTTCATAAAAACACCTCATAAGCCTTTGTCACAAAAGAGAATGCATGCTCCAATTGAACAGTGCGTATTACGCAATTGGCTATGCTTAACAGACTGTTCTGACGTGGCATGGTGTGAACAAACCCGTACAATACGACGATGTACCAGGCTTATTCAGAATTGCACCGTTTCAGAAGCAAGGGGCAGAGTGTTAAAAGTAGCCCCAGTTACGCCGGTCAACTTTATTTACCTGCTCGGATTGAGCAGTATCTTGTAGTCAATCACCCGTTGGACGCGCTTATGGCGCAGGAAAAGACGCGTTTTGAAGAAATCCACCGCAGCACCTAAACCTGTTGTTCCGCTCTGGCGTCAGCAATTGCACTACCGGCTCAAGGAAGGTGCATTGATCGCCATTGGAGCCCTGTGCCTGTTCTTGATGATGGCACTTTTGACCTACGGTAAAGATGATCCGGGTTGGAGTCATAACAGCAAGATCGAAGATGTGCAGAACTTCGGCGGTCCCGCCGGCTCTTACAGCGCCGATATCCTGTTCATGGTGTTGGGTTACTTCGCTTATATCTTCCCGTTGCTGTTGGCGATCAAGACTTACCAGATCTTCCGCCAGCGCCATGAACCCTGGCAGTGGAGCGGCTGGCTGTTTTCCTGGCGGCTGATTGGCCTGGTGTTCCTGGTGCTGTCCGGCGCTGCGCTGGCCCATATCCATTTTCATGCCCCCACCGGCCTGCCTGCCGGTGCCGGTGGTGCCCTGGGCGAAAGCCTGGGTGACCTGGCCAAGAATGCCCTGAACGTGCAGGGCAGTACCCTGATGTTCATTGCCCTGTTCCTGTTCGGCCTGACGGTGTTCACCGACCTGTCGTGGTTCAAGGTGATGGACGTCACCGGCAAGATCACTCTCGACTTGTTCGAACTGTTCCAGGGCGCGGCCAATCGTTGGTGGGATGCTCGCGTTGAGCGCAAGCAACTGGTGGCGCAATTGCGCGAAGTGGATGCCCGGGTCGATGAGGTGGTGTCCCCGAGCATTGCCGACAAGCGCGAGCAGGCCAAGGTCAAGGAGCGTCTGATCGAGCGCGAGCAGGCTTTGAGCAAGCACATGTCCGAGCGCGAGAAGCAGGTGCCGCCGGTGATCACGCCGGTAGCGGTCAAACCGCCAGAGCCCAGCAAGCGCGTGCAGAAAGAGAAGCAGGCGCCGCTGTTCGTCGACAGCGCGGTGGAAGGCACCTTGCCGCCGATCTCGATTCTTGACCCGGCGGAAAAGAAACAGCTCAATTATTCGCCCGAATCCCTGGCGGCCGTCGGCCATCTGCTGGAGATCAAGCTCAAGGAGTTCGGCGTCGAAGTTGCGGTGGATTCCATCCATCCCGGCCCGGTGATTACCCGTTACGAAATCCAGCCGGCGGCCGGGGTGAAAGTCAGCCGTATCGCCAACCTGGCCAAGGACCTGGCCCGTTCCCTGGCGGTGACCAGTGTGCGGGTGGTGGAAGTGATTCCCGGCAAGACCACCGTGGGCATCGAGATCCCCAACGAAGACCGGCAGATCGTGCGCTTCTCTGAAGTGCTCTCGACCCCGGAATACGACAACTTCAAATCCCCGGTCACCCTGGCCCTGGGCCATGACATCGGCGGCAAGCCGATCATCACCGACCTGGCGAAGATGCCGCACCTGTTGGTGGCCGGTACCACAGGTTCCGGTAAGTCGGTGGGGGTCAACGCGATGATCCTGTCGATCCTGTTCAAGTCCGGCCCGGAAGACGCCAAGCTGATCATGATCGACCCGAAGATGCTCGAACTGTCGATCTACGAAGGCATTCCGCACCTGCTGTGCCCGGTGGTCACCGACATGAAGGACGCAGCCAACGCTCTGCGCTGGAGCGTGGCGGAGATGGAGCGGCGCTACAAGCTGATGGCCAAGATGGGGGTGCGCAACCTTTCGGGCTTCAACGCCAAGGTCAAGGAAGCCATCGACGCCGGCACACCACTGGCCGATCCGCTGTACAACCGCGAAAGCATCCACGACGAAGCGCCGCTGCTGACCAAGTTGCCGACCATCGTCGTGGTGGTGGACGAATTCGCCGACATGATGATGATCGTCGGCAAGAAGGTTGAAGAACTGATCGCCCGTATCGCCCAGAAGGCCCGGGCCGCCGGTATCCACTTGATCCTCGCGACCCAGCGGCCGTCGGTGGACGTGATCACTGGCCTGATCAAGGCCAACATCCCGACCCGCATGGCGTTCCAGGTGTCGAGCAAGATCGACTCGCGGACCATCATCGACCAGGGCGGCGCCGAACAACTGCTGGGCCACGGTGACATGCTCTACATGCCGCCGGGCACCAGCCTGCCGATTCGCGTCCACGGCGCCTTCGTCTCCGACGATGAAGTGCACCGCGTGGTGGAGGCCTGGAAACTGCGGGGCGCGCCGGAATACAACGACGACATCCTCAACGGTGTCGAAGAGGCGGGCAGCGGTTTCGAAGGCAGTAGCGGCGGTGGCGACGGCGATGATCCGGAAGCTGACGCGCTCTACGACGAAGCCGTGCAGTTCGTCCTGGAAAGCCGCCGGGCCTCGATCTCGGCGGTACAGCGCAAGCTGAAGATTGGCTACAACCGCGCTGCCCGGATGATCGAGGCCATGGAAATGGCTGGGGTGGTGACGGCGATGAACACCAACGGCTCCCGCGAAGTGCTGGCGCCGGGCCCGATGCGCGACTGATCCCTGTTTCGTTTTCAGCGGCGTGATGCCACGCCGCTCGCATACCCATCCAATTTATGAGGAATTCCATGCGCCTGATTCGCATGTTGCTGCTGCCGGTACTGGCTGTGACCTCCCTGTCGGTCCACGCCGACCCCAAAGACGTGGCGCGCCTGACCCAGTTGCTGGAAAAGTCCCAGACCCTGACCGCGCGTTTCTCCCAACTGACCCTGGACGGCAGCGGCACCCAGTTGCAGGAAACCGCCGGCGAAATGTCCCTGCAGCGCCCGGGCCTGTTCTACTGGCACACCGATGCGCCACAAGAACAGCTGATGGTTTCCGACGGCCAGAAAGTTTCCCTGTGGGACCCGGACCTGGAGCAGGTGACCATCAAGAAGCTCGACCAGCGCCTGACCCAGACTCCGGCCCTGCTGTTGTCCGGTGATGTGTCGAAGATCAGCGAAAGCTTCGACATCACCTCCAAGGAGGCCGGTGGCGTGATGGACTTCACCCTCAAGCCGAAAACCCGCGACACCCTGTTCGACAGCCTGCGCCTGTCGTTCCGCAACGGCATGATCAACGACATGCAGTTGATCGACAGCGTCGGCCAGCGCACCAATATCCTGTTCACCGGGGTCAAGGCCAACGAAGCGATCCCGGCGTCCAAGTTCAAGTTCGACATCCCCAAGGGTGCCGATGTGATCCAAGAGTAAGCAGCCGCAACCGCAAGGTTTCGAAGGTAGTCCATGGACCTGTTTCGTAGTGCCCCGATCGCCCAGCCACTGGCCGCACGCTTGCGTGCGACCAACCTGGACGAGTACGTCGGTCAGCAGCATCTGCTGGCTCGGGGCAAGCCGCTGCGTGAGGCCCTGGAGCAGGGTGCCCTGCATTCGATGATCTTCTGGGGCCCTCCGGGAGTGGGCAAGACCACCCTGGCGCGGCTGCTGGCGGAAGTCTCGGATGCTCACTTCGAAACCGTCTCGGCGGTGCTGGCCGGGGTCAAGGAGATCCGCCAGGCGGTGGAAATCGCCAAGCAGCAGGCCGGGCAATACGGACGGCGGACCATTCTGTTTGTCGATGAAGTGCATCGTTTCAACAAGTCCCAGCAGGATGCCTTCCTGCCCTACGTGGAAGACGGCACGCTGATCTTTATCGGTGCCACCACGGAAAACCCGTCCTTCGAACTCAACAATGCGCTGCTGTCCCGGGCCCGGGTCTATGTGCTCAAGAGCCTGGATGAAGCGGCCCTGGGCACCCTGATACAGCGCGCCCTGACTGAGGAGCGCGGTCTGGGCAAGCGCCAGTTGCGCCTGAGCGACGAAGGCTTCCAGATGCTGCTGTCGGCGGCCGATGGCGATGGCCGGCGCATGCTCAATCTGCTGGAGAACGCCTCGGACCTGGCGGAAGACGGCGGCGAGATCGGCGTTGATCTGTTGCAAAGCCTGCTGGGGGATACCCGCCGGCGTTTCGATAAGGGCGGCGAAGCCTTCTACGACCAGATTTCCGCGTTGCACAAATCGGTGCGCGGCTCCAACCCCGACGGCGCCCTGTACTGGTTTGCGCGCATGCTCGACGGCGGCTGCGACCCGCTGTACCTGGCCCGGCGCGTGGTGCGCATGGCCAGCGAGGACATCGGCAACGCCGACCCGCGGGCGCTGAGCCTGTGCCTGGCGGCCTGGGATGTGCAGGAGCGCCTGGGCAGCCCCGAAGGCGAGCTGGCGGTGGCCCAGGCCATTACCTACCTGGCCTGTGCGCCGAAAAGCAACGCCGTGTACATGGGCTTCAAGGCCGCCATGCGCGCCGCTGCCGAGCACGGCTCCCTGGAAGTGCCGATCCACCTGCGCAACGCCCCGACCAAGCTGATGAAGCAGTTGGGTTACGGCGACGAGTACCGCTACGCCCATGACGAGCCGGATGCCTACGCCGCCGGTGAAGACTATTTCCCCGAAGAGCTCGAGCCTTTGCCGCTCTACCAGCCGGTGCCCCGTGGCCTGGAACTGAAGATCGGCGAGAAGCTCAAGCACCTGGCCGCCCTGGACCGGGCCAGCCCCTTGCAGCGGAGAAAACCGTGATCCCCCTGATCCTCGCAGTTTCCGCCGGCGGCGTGGCCGGTACCCTGTTGCGCTTCACCACGGGCAACTGGATCAACGCCAATTGGCCGCGGCACTTCTATACCGCGACGCTGGCCGTTAATATCGTGGGCTGCCTGCTGATCGGCGTGTTGTACGGACTGTTCCTGGTCCGTCCGGAAGTGCCGATCGAAGTGCGTGCCGGTTTGATAGTGGGCTTCCTCGGTGGCCTGACGACTTTTTCATCCTTTTCACTGGATACCGTGCGTCTGCTGGAAAGCGGACAAGTGGCGCTGGCCCTGGGCTATGCGGCACTGAGCGTATTCGGCGGGCTGCTTGCTACCTGGGCCGGCCTGTCCTTGACCAAACTTTGATAAACGAGAGAACGACATGCTCGATTCCAAACTGTTACGTAGCAACCTCCAGGACGTAGCGGATCGTCTGGCATCCCGCGGCTTTGCCCTGGATGTGGCACGCATCGAAGCGCTGGAAGAACAGCGCAAGACCGTGCAGACCCGCACCGAGCAACTGCAGGCTGAACGTAACGCGCGCTCCAAGTCCATCGGCCAGGCCAAGCAACGCGGCGAAGACATCGCCCCGCTGATGGCCGACGTTGAGCGCATGGGGAACGAGCTGAGCACCGGCAAGGCCGAGCTGGAAAACATCCAGAGCGAACTGGACTCGATCCTGTTCGGCATTCCCAACCTGCCTCACGAATCGGTGCCGGTGGGTGAAGACGAAGACGGCAACGTTGAAGTGCGCCGCTGGGGCACCCCGACCACCTTCGACTTCCCGATCAAGGACCACGTGGCCCTGGGCGAAACCCACGGCTGGCTGGATTTCGAAACCGCGGCCAAGCTGTCCGGCGCGCGCTTCGCCCTGTTGCGCGGCCCTATCGCCCGTCTGCACCGCGCCCTGGCGCAGTTCATGATCAACCTGCACACCGGCGAGCACGGCTACGAAGAGGCCTACACTCCGTATCTGGTGCAGGCTCCGGCCCTGGTGGGCACCAGCCAGCTGCCGAAGTTCGAGGAAGACCTGTTCAAGATCACTCGCGAAGGCGAAGCCGATCTGTACCTGATCCCGACCGCCGAAGTGTCCCTGACCAACATCGTGGCCGGCGAGATCCTCGATCCGAAGCAACTGCCGCTGAAGTTCGTCGCCCACACCCCGTGCTTCCGCAGCGAGGCCGGTGCTTCGGGCCGCGACACCCGCGGCATGATCCGCCAGCACCAGTTCGACAAGGTCGAGATGGTCCAGGTGGTCGAACCTTCGACTTCGATGGAAGCCCTGGAAGGCCTGACCGCCAACGCCGAAAAGGTCCTGCAACTGCTGCAACTGCCGTACCGCGTACTGGCCCTGTGCACCGGCGACATGGGCTTCAGCGCGGTCAAGACCTACGATCTGGAAGTCTGGGTGCCGAGCCAGGACAAGTACCGCGAGATCTCCTCGTGCTCCAACTGCGGCGACTTCCAGGCCCGTCGCATGCAGGCGCGCTTCCGCAACCCGGAAACCGGCAAGCCGGAGCTGGTTCACACCCTCAACGGTTCCGGCCTGGCCGTGGGCCGCACCCTGGTGGCGGTGCTGGAAAACTATCAGCAGGCCGACGGCTCGATCCGTGTGCCGGACGTGCTGAAACCGTACATGGGTGGTCTTGAGGTCATCGGCTAAATGGAATATCTGCCGCTGTTTCACAACCTTCGCGGCAGTCGTGTGTTGGTGGTCGGTGGAGGGGAGATTGCCTTGCGCAAATCCCGTCTGCTGGCCGATGCCGGTGCGCAGCTGCGAGTGGTCGCACCTGAAATAGAAGCGCAATTGCAGGAACTGATCGTCGCCAGCGGCGGTGAGTCCCTGCTGCGCGGGTATGTCGAGGCCGACCTCGACGGCTGCATCCTGATCATCGCCGCCACCGACGACGAATCCCTCAATGCCCAGGTTTCCGCCGATGCCCATCGGCGTTGCGTCCCGGTCAATGTGGTGGACGCGCCGGCCCTGTGCAGCGTGATCTTTCCCGCTATCGTCGACCGTTCGCCGCTGGTCATCGCGGTCTCCAGCGGCGGCGATGCACCGGTGCTGGCGCGCCTGATCCGGGCCAAGCTGGAAACCTGGATTCCTTCCACCTACGGCCAGTTGGCCGGGTTGGCGGCGCGTTTTCGGGCCCAGGTCAAAGGACTGTTTCCGGATGTGCAGCAGCGCCGGGCGTTCTGGGAGGATGTATTCCAGGGCCCCATCGCTGATCGCCAACTGGCGGGGCAGGGCGCGGAGGCCGAACGTCTGTTGCAGGCCAAGATTGCCGGCAAGGCGCCCCATGCGCCGGGCGAGGTGTATCTGGTGGGTGCGGGCCCGGGTGATCCGGACTTGCTGACCTTCCGCGCCCTGCGCCTGATGCAACAGGCCGACGTGGTGCTCTACGACCGTTTGGTGGCGCCGGCGATTCTCGACCTGTGCCGCCGCGATGCCGAGCGCATCTACGTTGGCAAGCGCCGCGCCAATCATGCCGTGCCTCAGGAGCAGATCAACCAGCAACTGGTGAACCTGGCCCGGCAAGGCAAACGCGTGGTGCGGCTCAAGGGTGGCGATCCGTTCATCTTTGGTCGTGGCGGCGAAGAGATCGAAGAACTGGCGGCCCACGGCATTCCATTCCAGGTGGTGCCGGGGATTACCGCGGCCAGCGGTTGCTCGGCCTATGCCGGGATTCCCCTGACTCACCGCGACTACGCGCAGTCGGTGCGCTTTGTCACCGGCCACCTCAAGGACGGCACCAGCAACCTGCCCTGGAGCGACCTGGTGGCACCGGCCCAGACCCTGGTGTTCTACATGGGCCTGGTGGGCTTGCCGACCATCTGCGAGCAACTGATCAAGCACGGGCGCAGCGCCGACACGCCGGCGGCCCTGGTTCAGCAGGGCACCACCAGCAACCAGCGAGTGTTCACCGGCACCCTGGCCAACCTGCCGGCGCTGGTGGCGGAGCACGAAGTGCACGCGCCGACCCTGGTGATCGTTGGCGAAGTGGTCCAGCTGCGCGAGAAGCTGGCCTGGTTCGAAGGCGCTCAGTCCGAGGTCTGAAAAGCTTCGCCGGCAAGCCGGCTCCTACAGATCCCACTGTTGTAGGAGCCGGATTGCCGGCGAAAGCGTCCTCAACCCCTGCACCACACCCCCATCCCGCTCAACCGTTGCCGATCATGGCCGCGACTGAAGTCCTGCAACGGCCCCTTTGGCACGATCCCGGTCGGATTGATGGTGCTATGGCTGGCGTAGTAGTGCCCCTTGATATGGACGAAATCCACCGTTTCGGCAATTCCCGGCCACTGATACAGCTCCCGCAGCCAGTTCGACAGGTTCGGGTAATCGGCTATCCGCCGCAGGTTGCACTTGAAGTGGCCGTGGTACACCGCATCGAAACGGATCAGCGTGGTGAACAGCCGCACATCGGCTTCGGTCAGGTACTCGCCAGCCAAGTAGCGTTGTTTTCCCAGTAACGCTTCCAAAGCGTCCAGCTCGGCAAAGACATCATCGAACGCCGTCTCATAGGCCTGTTGTGACGTGGCGAACCCAGCGCGGTAAACGCCATTGTTCAGCGCGGGGTAGATGCGTGCGTTGAGTTCATCGATGCGTGCGCGCAATGGCTGCGGATAAAAATCCAGGTCATTGCCGGTCAGGCCGTCGAAGGCGCTGTTGAACATGCGGATGATCTCCGCCGACTCGTTGCTGACGATGCGCTGTTGCTGCTTGTCCCACAGCACCGGCACGGTGACGCGACCGGTGTAGTCGGCGCTGTCGGCGGTATAACGCTGGTGCATGAAATCAAAGTGATCCAGCGCATCACCGCTGGAGCCGTAGGCGCTGTCGAAGGTCCAGCCGTGCTCGCGCATCAGCCAGCTGACCACCGAGACATCGATCAACTGTTCCAACCCTTTGAGCTTGCGCAGGATCAGCGTGCGATGGGCCCAGGGGCAGGCCAGGGAGACATACAGATGATAGCGCCCGGCCTCGGCGACAAAGCCGCCTTCGCCGCTGGGGCCCGGGCGGCCATCGGCGGTGACCCAGTGCCGGCGTTGCGCCTGTTCCCGTTGGAAGGCGCCGTCCTTGCCGCTTTCGTACCACTGGTCATGCCAGCGCCCATCGATCAGCAGTCCCATGGAATGCTCCTCAGCTATTGTGCGTTGGAGTGCAGTCTATGCCCCTGGGTTCGAACAAAAAGCGCAAAGCATGGGCGGTTTTGATCGATTAAATCGATCTGTCCCGGGCATCCCAATACTGCTGGGCCAGCGCGAAGGCCTGCTCCCGCGGCGTGCCCAAACCGCGCAAGGCCAGGGCCATGGTCGCCAGCAGGGCCAGTTGCGGGTAACTGTCCTCAACATCACCGCGCCACAGCGCCAGGAGGTGCTCGGGTTCCAGGCTGGCCGGCTTCACATGGCGTTGTGCCGACAATGCCGGCCACTCTTCGTCCCAGCTAACCCCACCGGTGCTGCCGTACAGATGGCTGGTGGTGTCCGGGTTGATCTCGATCTCGCCGCCGTCGCCCTTGATCACGATGACGTTGTCCCCCAGCAGGCCGCTGGCATCGCGGTGCACCGCCTGGTAGCCGGGGTGGAAGATGCTCTGCAGGCCGCAACGGGCGCCCAGGGGGTTGAGCAGGCGCGCCAGGGAATGGATCGGTGAGCGCAGGCCAAGGATGTTGCGCAAATCGATCATCCGTTGCAGCTGGGGCGCCCAGTCGCCTAGCGGCATGAAGGCCAGGTTGCCCTGGTCCAGTGCCTGGCTGACCGATGACCAGTCACGGCACAGGGGAATCCCCAGGGGCTCCAGCAACTGTTCGGTGTACAGGCGCCCGGCGGTATGGGCGCCGCCGCCGTGGAGCAGGATGCGCACGCCGCTCTGCGCCAGGCACTTGGCCGCCAGCAGGTACCAGGGCAGATGACGCTTCTTGCCGGCGTAGGTCGGCCAGTCGAGGTCCAGGGCGATCGCCGGGGCGTTGAGGCGTTCGCGCAAGGCTTCGGTAAAGCCCGCCAGCTCTTCCGGGCTTTCTTCCTTGTGCCGCAGCAGCATGAGAAAGGCGCCCAGCTGAGTGTCCTCCACCTTGTCGTCCAGTAGCATGCCCATGGCTTCCCGGGCTTCCTCGCGGGTCAGGTTGCGCGCACCGCGCTTGCCTTTGCCCAGGATGCGCACGAACTGGGCAAAAGGGTGTTCTTGCGGGGTCTGGGTGAGCAGGGGGGCGAAATCGTTCATAGGCAATTGGTCGGCTTTGGCAGGCCCGCCAGCTTGGCGGCAAGTTTGGCGGGAGTGCCTTTGAACAGTCGGTTCAGGTGCAGGCTGTTGCCCTTGTCCGGGCCCAGCTTGAGGGCGGTGTACTTGATCAGCGGGCGGGTGGCCGGGGACAGCTGGAACTCTTTATAGAAGCCCTGCAGCAGTTCGAGGATTTCCCAATGCTCCGCGCTCAGCTCCAGCTCTTCGTTGGCGGCCAGGGCTTGGGCTACGTCGGCGGACCAGTCGTCGAGATTGACCAGGTAACCGTCCTTGTCCAGTTCGATGGCGCGAGCGCCCACAGTCAGGGTACTCATAGCCAGGTATTGACCTTGTCATGCTCAATCGACAGCTCGACGAAGCCTGGGTAATCCACCGCACGGGCCCAGGTCGGCAGCGCCAGTCCCCGGGCTTGCAAGTCCTCTTCCAGCACATACAGCTTCAGGCCGCTGCGGGCGCCCAGTTCGCCGTAAAGAGTGGTGCCCGGCTGCAGGGCATAGGCGGCATCGCCGCACAGCAGCAGGCCATCGGCGCTGCCCAGCAGGCGCAGGCAACTGCTCAGGCGGGTGTCGGTGAAGGGCGAGTGGGACAACACGTGCAAGGTCGACATCAGAGGGTAATCACCTGGTCAAAACGGTCGATGATCCCGGCCAGTTCCGGGGCGTTGAGCAGCTGTACCGCGTCAAGGCTCAAGGTTGCCGGGTCCAGACCACGAGCAGCAAGGCTGGCGCTGCAGGCAAACAGTTCGTCGACGCCGAACAGCGACAGCGCCTGCAGGTTGGCGCTCAGGTCTTTCTGGCGCAGCAGCGACGCCTGTTGCCCCGGCGCCAGTTGCAGCACGCCATCGTCGAGAAACAGCAGGCCGATCGGCAGGTCGAAGGCGCCGCCGGCCAGGACGATATCCAGGGCCTCGCGGGCACCAGGGCCGGACCAGGGCGCCTGACGGCTGATCAACAACAGGGATTTGGCCATCTCACGCCCCTCCAAAACAGATCAGGCGGTCGGCGGCCTGTACCGCGTCATGCAATTGCCCGAGCCCCGACAGTTCCCAGGGCGCCTCGACGTTCACCGCCGTGCGCTGATAGCGCTGGGCTTCGTCGGCGTTCAACACACCCCGGCGCAGGGCGGCGGCGATGCACACCACGCCATCGAGCTGATGCTGCTCGACAAATTCGCGCCATTCCCGGGGCATGTCCTGTTCGTCCTGGGGCGTGACGATGCTGTTGGCGGCGTTGTAGACGCCGTCCTGGTAGAAAAACAGCCGGACAATCTCATGCCCGCCCGCCAGCGCCGCCTGGGCGAACAGCAGGGCGCGGCGTGAGGACGGCGCGTGAGCGGCGGAGAACAGGGCGATGGCGAACTTCATGACGGACTCGATGGATAAAACTGCGGCCATGATAAAGCTTTCTCCGTGGATCGGCTAAACCCCTTTCGTCCCGAAGGCTCTGGCTCCGGGAGCTCAGGACATATCGGGTAAAGCTTTGCCCGGGCCCTGAAGCAGCAACCAGGGATAGACTCGCGCCTTCAATCAACCTGGGACAAGGAGCAAGGGATGATGGATTTGAATTCGGCGGTGGTGGTGGTCACCGGTGCCGGTCGTGGTCTGGGCGCGGCACTGGCCATCAGTCTGGCGGACCTGGGCTGCAAACTGATTCTCTGTGGGCGCAACCCTGAAGCCCTGGCGCAGGTGAGTGCGGCCATTGAGACGCGCACCGGCCAGGCCGCCGATTGCGTGGTGGTGGATCTGGCCAGCAGCGACAGCGTCAAGGCGGCCCTGGCGGAGATTCATGTGCGTCAGCCCCAGGTGGACATTCTGATCAATAACGGCGCCATGTGGCTGGAGGCCAGCGAGCAGCCCCACAGCGCGGCCGAGGTCACCGGAGTGATCGATGCGGCCCTGACGGGCACCTTCCTCCTGACCCAGGGCCTGATGCCGGCGCTCAAGGCCTCGCAGCGCCCGGACATCGTCACCATCGGCTCCATCAGCGGCCTACCCAATGCCCCCCTGCACAGCGTGTCGCTGCCGTTCTATGCGGCCAAGCACGGGCAACTGGCCCTGGCCGACGGTCTGCGCCAGGTGCTCAAGGGCACGCCGGTGCGCTCGCTGTGTGTGCATCCGCCGTATCTGGAGGATATTTCGCCGCTGGACCCGGCCTGGCAGCAGGTTCCGGCACGACAGAAGGGCGAGCAGGGCACCAACCGTGACGTGGTGGAAGCGGTGGTCTTCGCCCTGACCCGACCGCGGCACATCAGCCTGTCATCGATCGTCATCGATACCGACAGCGGCGGTCTGTTCGACTGATGGACGTACAGGTCAGCGGGTCTTGTAGCCCAGTTGCCAGCGGCGCGGAATCTTCAATGATGCCACCCCTAGCAATGCTGCAAACAACCCGCTGACATACAGCGCCTTGAGCCCCAGGTGCTGTTCCAGCAAGGCCCCCAGCACCGCTCCGGCGAACATCCCGCTCCACGGCACCAGCTGTACCCGCCAGCCGTTGCGCCGTTCGCCGAGTACCCAGCGCCCCAGCCCGCGGCCAAAGCGCGACAGGGCCCCGGTGACGTAGGTCAGGCCGATGGGCAGGCCGTTCACTTCCTCCACCGCCGCATTGAGCATGCCCATGGCGATGATGGCCGCCAGCAGGGCCGGCAATTGCTGCTCGAAGGGCCAGGCGGCGGAGGCGCAGAGCAAGGCGCCAATGCTCAGCAGCAAGGGCAGGGCGCGGTGCCCGGCCAGGCGGCTGACCACCACGCCCAGGGCGTTGCCGACGACAAAGGTCGCCACCAACAGCAGCAGGCGCAGCACCAGGGCCGGTTCGCCATCGCTGATGGCCACCGCCATGCGCGTGGTGTTGCCGCTCATGAAGGACACGAAATCCCCGGTGGCCATGAAGCCGATGGCGTCGGTCATGCCAGCCAGCACCGAAAGGCAAGCCACCAGCCCGAGGCCGACCCGCCCGCGCCATTTCTGCGTGTGCTGCAGGGCGGCGCTGGCCGATTGGGTGGAAGTCGAAGGCAACATCGTCGGTTCTCCTGAACAGGGACTACGGGGGACGCGTGCAGGTCAAGGTTGTGGATCGAGAGGATGCAGGGCGCAGTATTCATCCCACGGCATGCCGGCCATTTCCGCCACTTCCCTGTGCACTTCAAGGCGCTGGGCGTGGAATTCCTCGGGGCTGGCGGCGGTCAGTTGCAGGCTCAACTCCCAGGCGAACAGCCCCAGGCGCTCGGCTTCGGCTTCAAAGGCTTCATGCAGGCGTTCGTTGCGGTACTGCTCGGGCGTCTCGCCCTTGACCTGGGCCTCCAGCGGATTGAGCTTGTCCAGGGCTTCGCGCAGTTCGGGGCGGGCGGCGAGAAATCTTTCCAAGGCTATTTCGTGGTGCAGGGCATCGGCGGGCATCGGGGCTCCTTGAGGGGAACGGGCAGTCTTCAGGCATCAAGCCCGGGACAGGGGGTGTGCTGGCATTTCACTGCGTATCTGCTGCAGATCCTTGTGCGGGATCACGTAGGTGCGGGCGAGCATATCGCCTATTCGCTGGCAGCGGCTTGATTCCACGCAGGCCATCAGCGGGACAAAGGCGAACGCGGCCTCAAGATAGCGGGTGGCGCTTCTGATCAGTACCTGGATCAGCGTCGGCGGCGTTCCGGCGGCGTTGATCACCACCAGGCCCAGGGCACACTTGCCGGGCGTGCGGCCCTTGAAGAAATACTCCCAGGCCACGAAGTACAAGGGCCAGACCAGCATGAACAGCATTGAGTGCAGGTAGGGCTCCAGCCCCGTCTGTTGCTCGAGGTCGAGCAAGCGTCTGACCGGCTGCAACGCCAGCACCCCGTGCAGGCTCAGCGACAGGAGCACATACACCGCCAGCGCCAGCACCTGGTCGAGCATGAAGGCGGCGGCGCGGCGCAGGATCAGTCGGGTTCTTGAGACTTCCATGGTCGATTCCAGAGTTTTTTCCATCATGTCGGGCGCAGTGTAATCCCCGCAGGGCGGGGAGTAGCAGTGGTTTTGGCGGGGGCCTACTGCACCCGCACCGAGTCAGCTGACCACGGGCTGTTCGCGACCGATCTCGCTGCGCAGTTGGGCAATCAGGTGCAGGCAGTGGGTGAGCCCCGGCGACGGCTCGCCGACCCGGCGGCTGAGGATGATCGGCGAGGTGGCCTCGGGTTCCTGCAGCGGGCAAAAACCGATGTCGTCGCGATGCAGCACCTGCACCGAGGCCGGCACCAGGGTGATGCCGATCCCGGCGCCCACCAGGCCGATGGCGGTCTGCAATTCGTTGGTCCACTGGGCGATCTTCAGGTTCAGGCCACGGGCACTGAACAGCGCGATCACATGGTCGGCGTAGCTCGGGCGCGGGTTGGCCGGATACAGCACGAAGGGCTCGTTGGCCAGTTGCTCAAGGCTCAGCTCTTGTCCCAGCAAGGGATGGCCGGCGGGCAGGGCGACTACCAGTCGGTCCTCGGTCAGCACCCTCTGCACGATGGCCGGGTCGTCGATGTGAATCCGCCCGAAGCCGATATCGATGCGTCCCGCCTTCAAGGCTTCCACCTGTTGCAGGGTGGTCATTTCCGACAATCCCAGTTCCAGCTCCAGGGTCTCGTTGCTGCGCAGGCGGCGGATCAGTTGCGGCAGCACGCCGTACAGGGTCGAGGGAGCAAAACCGATGCCCAGCCAGGTCTTGTGCCCCAGGCCGATGCGCCGGGTGTTGTCGCAGACCTTGCCCAACTGCTCCAGCACCCGGTTGGAATGCTCATAGAAAAACCGCCCGGCGGCGGTCAGGCGCAGCGGCCGGCCACGCTCCAGCAACAGCACCCCCAACTCGTCTTCCAGTTGCTGGATCTGCCGGCTCAAGGGCGGTTGGGCAATGTGCAGGCGCTCGGCGGCGCGGGTGAAGTTGAGGGTTTCCCCCAGCACCTGGAAGTAGCGCAGATGACGCAGTTCCATGACAGCTCTCCAGTGGTGATGTGCATACCTTAAAGGTATCAAGCCAGACCAATTCTATATTGGAACCCCGGAAAAAGCCGGGACAGAATCGAGCGCAGAACTTCAAGAACCTCACGGGTATGGACATGCACGCTTCTGCCATTGAATCGATCGAAACGATCATCGTCGATCTGCCGACCATTCGCCCCCACAAGCTGGCCATGCACACCATGCAGAACCAGACCCTGGTGCTGATCCGCCTGCGCTGCGCCGACGGCATCGAAGGCCTGGGGGAATCCACCACCATCGGCGGCCTGGCCTATGGCAACGAAAGCCCGGACAGCATCAAGACCAACATCGACCGCTTCTTCACCCCGCTGCTGATCGGTCAGGACGCCAGCAACATCAACGCCGCCATGCTGCGCCTGGAGCAGAGCATCCGCGGCAACACCTTCGCCAAGTCCGGGATCGAAAGCGCCTTGCTCGATGCCCAGGGCAAGCGCCTCGGGCTGCCGGTCAGCGAACTGTTGGGCGGCCGGGTGCGCGATGCGCTGCCCGTGGCCTGGACCCTGGCCAGCGGCGACACCGCCAAGGACATCGCCGAAGCCGAGAAGATGCTCGACCTGCGCCGCCACCGCATCTTCAAGCTGAAGATCGGTGCCGGTGAAGTGGACCGCGACCTGGCCCATGTGATCGCCATCAAGAAGGCCCTGGGCGACCGCGCCAGCGTGCGGGTCGACGTCAACCAGGCCTGGGACGAAGCTGTGGCCCTGCGCGCCTGCCGCATCCTCGGCGGCAACGGCATCGACCTGATCGAGCAACCGATTTCCCGCAACAACCGCGCCGGCATGGTGCGCCTGAATGCCAGCAGCCCGGCGCCGATCATGGCCGACGAATCCATTGAATGTGTGGAAGACGCCTTCAACCTGGCCCGGGAAGGCGCGGCCTCGGTGTTCGCCCTGAAGATCGCCAAGAACGGCGGCCCCCGCGCCACCCTGCGCACCGCGGCGATTGCCGAGGCGGCGGGTATCGGCCTGTACGGCGGCACCATGCTCGAAGGCGGCATCGGCACCCTGGCCTCGGCCCACGCCTTCCTGACCCTGAACAAACTGAGCTGGGACACCGAGCTGTTCGGCCCGCTGCTGTTGACCGAGGACATCCTCGCCGAGGCGCCGGTGTACCGGGATTTCCACCTGCATGTCTCACGGGCACCGGGCCTTGGCCTGAGCCTGGACGAAGAGCGCCTGGCGTTCTTCCGTCGCGACAAAACCACCCCCGTGCTGCATCACACCTGAGGAGGGCTGCATGCTATTCCACGTGAAAATGACCGTGAACCTGCCGGTCGACATGAACCCCGAGCGCGCCGCGCAACTGAAGGCCGAGGAAAAGGCCCTGGCCCAGCGCCTGCAGGCCGAAGGCAAGTGGCGCCACCTGTGGCGCATTGCCGGGCTGTACGCCAACTACAGCGTGTTCGACGTCGACAGCGTGCAGGAACTGCACGACACCCTGATGCAATTGCCGCTGTACCCGTACATGGCCATCGAAGTTAACGCCCTGTGCAGGCATCCTTCGTCCATTCATGAGGATGACCGCTGAGTTCGCATCAGCCCGTTCACCACTCTAATAAATACAAGATGAGGATTAATCATGAACGTCAGAATTTCCCAGACTGCCAGCGCTCAACGTTTTCTTGAAGAAGCCAGCGGCCAGTTCACCGAAGGCGGCAACCCCCGGGCCAAGGCCATCGTCTACCGCATCCTGCGGGACACCGTGAACATCATCGAAGACCTGAACGTTACCCCGGAAGAGTTCTGGAAAGCCGTCAACTACCTCAACGTCCTCGGCGCCCGCCAGGAAGCCGGTCTGCTGGCCGCGGGCCTGGGCCTGGAGCACTACCTGGACCTGCTGATGGACGCCGCCGACGAACAGGCCGGCAAGACCGGCGGCACCCCGCGCACCATCGAAGGCCCGCTGTACGTGGCCGGCGCGCCCTTGAGCCAGGGCGAGGCGCGCCTGGACGACGGCCTCGATCCGGGCGTGGTGCTGTTCATGCAAGGGCAGGTGACCAACACCGCCGGCCAGCCCCTGGCCGGGGCTGTCGTCGATGTTTGGCACGCCAACACCGGCGGCACCTATTCCTACTTCGACGGCAGCCAGTCGGAGTTCAACCTGCGCCGGCGCATCGTCACCGACGCCGAGGGCCGCTACCGTTTTCGCAGCATCGTGCCGTCCGGCTACGGCTGCCCGCCGGAAGGCCCGACCCAGCAACTGCTGGATCAACTGGGGCGTCACGGCCAGCGCCCGGCGCACATCCACTTCTTCATCTCCGCCGATGACCATCGCCACCTGACCACCCAGATCAACCTGGACGGCGACCCCTACCTGCACGACGACTTCGCCTACGCCACCCGCGACGAGCTGATCGCCAAGATCACCTTCAGCGAGGACCAGGCCCGGGCCAAGGAGTTGGGCGTGAGCGGCCGCTTCGCGGAAATTCACTTCGACTTCACCCTGCAGTCCTCGGCCCAGCCGCAAGAACAGCAGCGCCACGAACGGGTGCGTGCCCTGGAGGACTGAAACGCCGACCCTGCTTGACCCGGCCACGGAGCACCGACCCAGGTGCCCGTGGCTTTTGCCGTTATGCCTGGCCTGACGAGACTGCGTTGCGTGCCTGAAACGCAGACCTGATAAGCACCATCAGAGTGACCCGATCATGCAAATGCATCTGTTGAGTGAACGCAGCCGCGTGTTTGTTCAAGCCGATCCCCATGCCGTGTCCGGTTACGTCAATCAGCACGTGGGCAGCCACTGCATCCGCCTGCCCCGGGCCGGCCAGCCCCAGGCCAGCCTGCAGCACCGGGCCCTGGCCAGCCTGGATTTGTGCAGCATCAGCTACGGCGGCAGCGTGCGCGTCACCTCGCCGGCGCTGGAAAGCATCTACCACCTGCAGGTGCTGCTGCGCGGCCACTGCCTGTGGCGCAGCCGCGACCAGGAACACTGCTTCGCCCCGGGGGAACTGCTGCTGATCAACCCCGACGACCCGGTGGACCTGACCTATTCCGACGACTGCGAAAAATTCATCATCAAGATTCCCACGCCCCTGCTGGAAGCCGCCTGCCAGGAACAGCGCTGGCAGTACCCGGGGCAGGGCGTGCGCTTTCTGCGCCAGCGTTACCAACTGCAGGAACTGGAAGGCTTCGTACCTCTGCTCAGCCTGTTGTGCCAGGAGTCCGAAGCCCTGGAGGCCATGCCCAAGGTGCAAGAGCACTACGCGCACATCCTGGTGAGCAAACTGCTGGGCCTGATGCAGACCAATGTCCAGCGCGGCACCCTGAGTGCCTCGGCGGCGACCTTCGAACGCATTGCCGACTACATCGAGCGCAACCTCAAGCGCGACATCGGTTGCGAAGAGCTGGCGCAACAGGCGTGCATGAGCCTGCGTTCGCTGTACGCGCTGTTCGAACGCAACGTCCGCACCACGCCGAAGCACTACATCCGCCAGCAGAAACTGCAACGGGTGCACGCCTGCCTCAGCGACCCATACAGCCCGGTGCGCAACGTCACCGAACTGGCCCTGGACTTCGGCTTCCTGCACCTTGGGCGTTTTGCCCAAAGCTACCGCCAGCAATATGGCGAACTGCCCTCCGACACCCTCAAGCGTCGCCACTGACCGGCCCTTCCGACCTGTGCCTGGCGATCGCCAGCCGAACCTTTAGCGGCCTTGGAATCCTTGCGTCCCTTCGGGCCGTTCGCAGCCTGCGGCAGCGGCTACACCCCTGTAGCCGCTGCCGAGCTTGCGAGGCTGCGAAGAGGTCCGCAGGACCTTGCCTGGCGATCGCCAGTCGAGCCTTTAGCGGCCTTGAGACCCTTGCGTCCCTTCGGGCCGTTCGCAGCCTGCGGCAGCGGCTACACCCCTGTAGCCGCTGCCGAGCCTGCGAGGCTGCGAAAAGGTCCGCAGGACCTTGCCTGGCGATCGCCAGCCGAACCTTTAGCGGCCTTGAGATCCTTGCGTCCCTTCGGGCCGTTCGCAGCCTGCGGCAGCGGCTACACCCCTGTAGCCGCTGCCGAGCCTGCGAGGCTGCGAAAAGGTCCGCAGGACCTTGCCTGGCGATCGCCAACCGAGCCTTTAGCGGCCTTGAGACCCTTGCGTCCCTTCGGGCCGTTCGCAGCCTGCGGCAGCGACTACAGAGCAATCTGCAGAAAACGGATACAGGTCTGCACGCATCGGCTATTGCCCTGCCAACCCCCGTCCTAGCATGGCCCTGCCTGAATAAAAACAATGGAGGCGGCGGCCATGTCCCTGCGACCCGAATACCTGCATTCCCTGCTTGAAGAAGACCCCGACCAGGGCGTCTACCGCTGCAAGCGGGAGATGTTCACCGACCCCCGGCTGTTCGACCTGGAGATGCAGCACATCTTCGAAGGCAACTGGCTGTACCTGGCCCACGACAGCCAGATCCCCAATCCCAACGACTACTACAGCACCACCATGGGCCGGCAGCCGGTGTTCATCGCGCGCAACAAGAACGGTGAACTCAACGCCTTCATCAACGCCTGCAGCCATCGCGGCGCCATGCTCTGCCGGCACAAGACCGGCAACAAGGCGTCCTTCACCTGCCCGTTCCACGGCTGGACCTTCAACAACACCGGCAAACTGCTCAAGGTCAAGGACCCGGCCGCCGCCGGCTACCCGGCCAGTTTCAACTGCGAAGGCTCCCACGACCTGACCCGCGTCGCGCGCTTTGAGTCCTATCGCGGCTTTCTGTTCGGCAGCCTCAACCCCGACGTATTGCCCCTGGTGGAGCACCTGGGGGAGTCGGCGAAGATCATCGACATGATCGTCGACCAGTCCGCCGACGGCCTGGAAGTGCTGCGCGGCTCCTCCAGCTACATCTACGAAGGCAACTGGAAGCTCACCGCCGAGAACGGCGCCGACGGCTACCACGTCAGCTCGGTGCACTGGAACTACGCCGCCACCCAGAACCAGCGCAAGCAGCGCGAAGCCGGGGAAGACATCCGCACCATGAGCGCCGGCACCTGGGCCAAGCAGGGCGGTGGCTTCTACTCCTTCGACAAGGGCCACATGCTGCTCTGGACTCGTTGGTCCAACCCCGAGGACCGGCCGCTGTACGAACGCCGCGACGAGCTGGCCCGGGACTTCGGCCAGGCCCGGGCCGACTGGATGATCGAGAACTCGCGCAACCTGTGCCTGTACCCCAACGTCTACCTGATGGACCAGTTCAGCTCGCAGATCCGCATTGCCCGGCCGATCTCGGTGGACCGCACCGAAATCACCATCTACTGCATTGCGCCCAAGGGCGAGAGCGATGAAGCCCGGGCCCGGCGCATCCGCCAGTACGAAGACTTCTTCAACGTCAGCGGCATGGCCACCCCGGACGACCTGGAGGAGTTCCGTTCCTGCCAGCTCGGCTACCAGGGCAGCACCACGGCCTGGAACGACATGTCCCGTGGCGCCGAGCACTGGGTCCAGGGGGCGGACGACGCAGCGAAAGAAATTGACCTGCAGCCGATCCTCAGCGGCGTGCGCACCGAGGACGAGGGCCTGTTCGTGATGCAGCACAAGTACTGGCAGCAGACCCTGCTGGCGGCCCTGGAGCGTGACGCTTCACGCCGGATCGATGTGGAGGCCGTGCAATGACTGTTTCCTACGACACCGTGCGCGATTTCCTGTACCGCGAAGCCCGCTACCTGGACGACAAGGACTGGGACAGCTGGCTGGAACTCTACGCCCCGGACGCGACCTTCTGGATGCCCTCCTGGGACGACAGTGACCAGTTGACCGAAGACCCGCAGCGGGAAATCTCACTGATCTGGTACGGCAACCGCAGCGGTCTGGAAGACCGGGTGTTCCGCATCAAGACCGAGCGCTCCAGCGCCAGCATTCCCGACACCCGCACCTCCCACAACCTGAGCAATATCGAGCTGCTGGAGCAGGGCGACGGCCTGTGCAAGCTGCGCTTCAACTGGCACACCCTGAGCTTTCGCTACAAGACCGTGGACAGCTACTTCGGCTGCAGCTTCTACACCCTCGACCTGCGCGGCGAAAACCCGCTGATCCTGGCCAAGAAAGTCATCCTGAAGAACGACTACGTTCGCCAGGTCGTCGATATCTACCACCTCTGAGGCGACTGCCATGAGCCATCAAATCGCACTCAATTTCGAAGACGGCGTGACCCGTTTCGTCAACGCCAACCCGGGCGAAACCGTGGCCGACGCCGCCTACCGCCAAGGCATCAACATCCCCCTGGACTGCCGCGACGGCGCCTGCGGCACCTGCAAGTGTTTTGCCGAGGCGGGGCGCTACGAGCTGGGCGAGGACTACATCGAAGACGCCCTGAGCGCCGATGAGGCCGAGCAGGGTTTTGTCCTCACCTGCCAGATGCGCGCCTTGAGCGATTGCGTGGTGCGGGTGCCGGCTTCGTCCCAGGTCTGCCGCGCCGGGCAGGCTACGTTTCAGGCCAACATCAGCGCGGTGCGCCAGCTGTCCGCCAGCACCATTGCCCTGTCGATCAAGGGCGAGGCCCTGAGCCAGCTGGCGTTCCTGCCAGGACAATACGTCAACCTCGGGGTGCCCGGCAGCGAACAGACCCGGGCCTATTCCTTCAGCTCCTTGCAGCGCGACGGCGAGGTCAGCTTCCTGATCCGCAATGTGCCCGGCGGCCTGATGAGCAGCTTCCTCACCGGTCTTGCCAAAGCCGGCGACAGCATGACCCTGGCCGGGCCCCTGGGCAGCTTCTACCTGCGGGATATCCGCCGCCCCCTGCTGTTGCTGGCCGGCGGCACCGGGCTGGCGCCGTTCACCGCCATGCTGGAGAAAATCGCCGAGCAGGGCAGCGAGCACCCGCTGCATTTGATCTACGGCGTGAGCAACGATTTCGACCTGGTGGAGCTGGAGCGCCTGGAAGACTTTGCCGCGCGCATCCCGCAGTTCAGCTTCAGCGCCTGCGTGGCCAACCCCGAGAGCCAGTACCCGCGCAAGGGCTACGTGACCCAGCACATCGAGCCGGTGCACCTCAACCAGGGTGATGTGGACGTGTACCTGTGCGGCCCGCCGCCGATGGTCGAGGCGGTGAGCCAGTTCATCCGCGAGCAGGGCATCGCCCCGGCGAATTTCTACTACGAAAAGTTCGCCGCCAGCGCCGCCTGAAGGGCGCCTCGCCGCTGTAGGCGCTGGCTTGCCAGCGAAGGCGTCGACAAGGGCGCTGCAAGGCTCAAGGACCCCTTCGCCGGCAAGCCGGCTCCTACGTCGGGTGGCGTGCTCTCCATCTTTTTGCATCCACGAGGTTTCCATGAACCGTTTCCACAACCAAGTCGCCCTGGTCACCGGCGCCGCCCAAGGCATCGGCCGTCGCGTTGCCGAACGCCTGGCCGAAGAAGGCGCTCGCGTGGTGCTGGTGGACCGCTCCGAACTGGTCTTCGAACTGGCCGCCGAACTGACCCCACGCTTCCCGGTCCTGGCCCTGACCGCCGACCTGGAGCAGTACCGCGAATGCAGCCGAATCATGGCGGCGGCCATCGCCCACTTCGGCCGCCTCGATGTCCTCATTAACAACGTCGGCGGCACCATCTGGGCCAAGCCCTTCGAACACTACGAGCCCGCGCAGATCGAAGCCGAAGTCCGTCGCTCGCTGTTCCCGACCTTGTGGTGCTGCCACGCCGCCTTGCCGCAGATGCTGGAGCAGGGCAGCGGGGCCATCGTCAACGTCTCGTCCATCGCCACCCGCAGCCTCAACCGCGTGCCCTACGGCGCGGCCAAGGGCGGGATCAACGCACTCACCGCCTGCCTGGCCTTCGAAACCGCCGGCCGTGGCGTGCGGGTCAACGCCACCGCTCCGGGCGGCACCGAAGCCCCGCCGCGGCGCATTCCGCGCAACAGCGCTGAACAAAGCCCTGAGGAGCAAGTCTGGTACCAGCAGATCGTCGATCAGACCCTCGACAGCAGCCTGATGAAACGCTACGGCAACATCGACGAACAAGCCGCAGCCATCCTGTTTCTGGCCTCCGCCGAAGCCTCCTACATCACCGGCACAGTGCTGCCGGTGGGCGGCGGCGACCAGGGCTGAGGGGCAACCTCCTGCTGACTGACCGACCTGTAGGAGCCGGCTTGAGAGATCGCGTTCGCCGGCAAGCCGGCTCTTACGGCAATCGCGTATTGGATTGGCTTTCGCACGGGAGGTAGGTTGGGGATTGTGTGCGCCGAAAATTAATCCTGAGGATTTATTATTAATCCAGGGGTTGAATATTCATCGGCAGATGGTTCTTAATGCACCACACAGGCAACGGCTGTTCATGGGAATCCCCGGCCGGCCGTGAATGCTCAAGGACGCGAGGCACACATGAACCCAACCCTTCCTTTGTTTCATCAGCAACCCTACCTGCAAACCGTGCAATGCCAGATCCACCGGCTTGAACGGGACGATTCGGGTGCGCCCTTCGCTCTATTGAGCGAGACGGTGTTCTATCCCCAGGGCGGCGGCCAACTGGGGGATCGGGGGCTGCTGACCCTCAGCGAACCCGGGGCCGGTGATGTGCCGCAGGTGATCGAGATCGCCACCACCAAAAGGAAGGACGACGAGATCAGGCATTACCTGAAGCTGGATGACGCCGGGTTCGCGCAACTGCAATCACTGGTGCCGGGGCAGGGGGTGACGGCGACCCTGGACTGGTCCCTGCGCTATCAGCAGATGCGCATTCATTCGGCCATGCACCTGATGCACTGCCTGCTGGAGCAGACACTGGGGCGCTCGATTCCACACCCGGTCCGCTCGCCGTTGAATGACCAGGGCGGGGAAAATCACTATGAGTTCATGGGCGAGTTCGATGAGCAGAGCCTGGAGCGCGCTACGCAAGAGTTGAATCGCTTTTGCGCGGCCGGTCATGCCGTCAGAACCCAGGCCGACACCGACAAAGGACCAGGCTATCGCTGGTGGCAATGCGGCGAGTGGTCGATCCCCTGTGGTGGCGTGCATGTCGGCAATACACGAGAGATAGGGGCCGTCACTGCCAGCATGAAAATCAGGAAGAACACCACCCGGGTCGCTGTTTCGTTCGCGGTAGAGGCTGAGTAAATGTCGGAGAACCAGCAGGCCTTTGGCGCGTTTCTCACCCAGTTGCGCCTCGAAAGCGGCCACCTGAAGATTTCAACTTTTCTGGAAACCGTGAACATTCCGTTTTCCGCCAACCACTACCGGGACGTCGAGGCAGGACGCAAGCACCTGAGCCTTGAGTCAGCCGTCGAACTGCATGACCAACTGGGCATCGTCCCCGCCAGCAAGTCGAGCTTCGATTACTACTGGCATTACTTTCGTGACTTGTTGCCGGCCCCCGTGCACGAAATGCTGTTTGGCAAAGGGGTGGAGGTCAAGGATCTTTCCGCCATGCTCGAGGTGCGCGAACACGACTCCAAGCTGCTGCGCCGCGCCTTGAGCCTGAGCCGCTACGAACGTGAGTTCATCGTCACCGAAGAGATCATTGCAGCCTTCAAGGAACACTTCGAACTGCTGCCGTTGATGACCTATCTGTACATGGTGGACAGCGCCTCGGTGGCCGAAATCCAGGCGGTGTGCCAGCAGCTCGGCCTGGCCTACGACGCGCGTACCGAAGCCTTCCTGAGCCTTGTGGCCAAGGAGCGCAGCACCCCGCAGTCACCCTTCGTGCGCCATGCCCCCACCTTGAGAATGCCCAGAACCGCAGAGGCCCTGGCGCTCAAGGACCGGTTCCTGCGTCACGAGATCGATCGATCGTTGACCAAGCCCGAGCAAAGCGAATATTTCAATGTGTCCGGATCATTCAAGTACAGCGCGATGGTCACGCTCAAAGCGGCGGACATCGAAGAGATCCAGGACCGTCTTGTCGATCTGTTTTCAGTGATCGAAGTGCACAACAAATCTTCCGGACAACTGGAAGACCCAGGGGCTGATCCCTACTTCTTCGGGCTGGTGGTGTCGGGCCGCCCGGAGTACGACGGGCGCGGCGGGGCGCTCGAAAAAAAACAGCAGGGGATGAAGCAGGCGCTGGCCGCTGCCACCCATGGCCACAGCCGAGCTGCGGGTGGAGACGGCCCAGGCGGCGCTATGACCTGTTCTGGGGAATGGCATAGGGCAGGGTGATGGGCGGCGCGTCCTGCAAAGGCCGCGAAGACTGCGCCATCAGATAACCGATGATCTGCGCCGAGCTGAGCTCGATATGCAACAGGTCTTCATCGTCAAACCACGCGTTGGGCCAGAAGATCAGGTCCGAGGCATTGGCTTCGGGGAAGTTGGTTTCCAACAGGCCCAGGGCGTAGTCCGTATCAGACTCCGTGCCCTCGCTTTGGCAGATGAAATCCGCCACGGCGCATGCTTCGTCGAAGCTCAGGTCGTCAACGTAGCGCTCTTGATGAAAGGCCGTGCGCAGAAAGTTCTCCGCGCTGGTATGGCTGTGCATGTCGCGAAATTCGTGGAACTCGAAAGGCCGGCCGGCGTGGCTGTTCCATTGCTGGATCAGCGCACTGATCTCGGGGCTTTCCCGTTCCTGGTTGTCCCAGATCTGGTCGAGGATCTGCTTGAGCAAGTCCTTCATCAACGCCCGTATTTTCGGCGTCGCGGGTGTTGGTTTCAGCCGTTCCGGCATGGCCATGGGGGTCTCCCTGATTGTTATTTCATGCGGCTGGCGGAGGGGCCGCCAGCCCCCCGATTCCCGAGCGGCGCACAGGATAGGCCCTTCGCGCCGCCGACTAAAGCGCTGGCCCCAGCCGCAACAACGCACACAACCCGCCCTCAGGCCGATTGCGCAATTCCAGACGGCCACCGATCTTGCTGACGATCATCTGCACAATCGCCAGCCCCAGCCCGGCGCCATGGGCGTTGCCCTGGCTGTAGAAACGCTCCAGCAAACGTCCGCGTTCCTCTTCGTTGATACCGGGCCCGGCATCTTCCACGCACAGGTGCATCGCGCCATCGGCCTGGGGCCGCAGGCCGACCCGCACCTCGCTGCCCGCGGGGGCAAAGTTCAGGGCGTTGGTCACCAGGTTCTGCAGGGCAATGGCCAAAGCCACCGGGTCGGTGTCGATCAGGCAGCCTTCGTCGCCTTCGAGCACCAGTTCAACATCCTTCTCCAGGGCCAAAGGCGTCAGCTCCGCCAGCTCTTCGCGCACCAGGGCGCTGAGGTCAATGCGGCTCAGGCGCGGGTTGCTCAGCTGCGGCTCGATGCGCGCCATGGTCAGCAGCTGACTGCCGATGCGGGTGGCGCGGTCGACGCCGCTCACCAGAAAATCCAGGGCTTCCTGGCGTTGCTCCGGGCTGCCGGCGCTCTGGGCGTTCTGCGCGTGAATCCGCAGGATCGCCAGGGGCGTGCGCAGTTCATGGGCGGCGTCGGCAATAAAGCGCCGCTCGCGCTCCAGCAGGCTGTCGATCTGGGCCAGTAACTGGTTGAGGGCGGTCTGCATCGGTTCCAGGTCCTGGGGCAGGGGCTTGAGCCCGAGCGGCTGCAAGGTGTCGCTGCTGCGCCCGCGAATGGCCCGGGCCATGGCCCGCAGCGGCGCCAGGCCCCAGCCGATGGTCAGCCAGATCAGCAGCGCCAGCAGCGGCACGCCGATCAGGGTCGGCCACAGGGTATGGCGCACGATGCGCTGGATCAGGTCCTGGCGAATGTCATCCCGTTCGCCGACCCAGATCAGCAGGCCCTGCTGCGGGTCGGCCAGGAGAAAGGCGCACCATTCCTTGCCGTTTTCCAGGATGTCGTGGGCCCCCAGGGTGGTGGGTGGCGCCTCCAGCAGCGGGGCCTCGGCGGAGCGCATCAGCAACTGGCCATCGTCGCGCCACACCTGGAAGGTCAGGCGGGTTTCATAGGGGTGGGCGGCGCCGTCCACGCCGACCCGGCTCATGGCCTGGTCGAAGGCCTGGTGCAGGCGCTCCCAGTCCGCCGCGTCCGTCTGTTGAGCCGGGTCGCGCTGGCGCAGCACCCCTTGCAGCAGCCGCGCGCTCTGGGCCAGCTGGGCGTCGTAGACCTCTTCGATTTCGTGGTGGCTGTCGCGCAGCACCAGCCAGCTGATCAGCAAATCCCCCAGCAGCACCAGGACCAGGACCGGCAGCAGAATCCGCGTGCGCACCGAGTTCATGGCTTGAGCTCCAGCACATAACCGACGCCGCGCACGGTGCGGATCAGTTCGCTGCAGAGCTTCTTGCGCAGGTTGTGGATCAGCACTTCCAGGGTGTTGCTCTCGACCCGGTCCTGCCAGCCGTACAGCGCCCGGGACAGGCGTTCGCGGGTCACCACCTTGCCCGGGCGCACCATCAGCTGATGCAGCAACTGGTATTCCATGGGGGTGAGCACCACCTCGGCGTCCTGGTAATGCACCTGCTGGTTGGCCGGGTCGAGGCAGATACCGGCGTGCTCCAGCAGCGGCTGGGCACGACCCTGGCTGCGGCGCAGCAGGGCGCGGACCCGGGCCTTGAATTCCTCGACATCGAAGGGCTTGACCAGGTAGTCGTCGGCCCCGGCATCCAGCCCGGCGATGCGCTCGGCGGTGCCGTCGCGGGCGGTGAGAATCAGCACCGGCAGGTCCTGGCGGGCGGCGCGCAATTGCTGGAGCAATTCCAGGCCGTCGAGCCGCGGCAGGCCCAGGTCCAGCAGCAACAGGTCGAAGCTTTCCGTGCGCAGGGCATGCAGGGCGCTGGCGCCGTCCTGCAGCCAGTCCAGGGTGTAGCCTTCGGCGCTCAGGGCCACGCGGATGCCCTGGCCGAGGGCACGATCATCTTCGACAAGCAGCAGGCGCATGGGGTGTTCTCGGTTGGGCGGGGGGCAGGGAAGGGGCGCATGATGACGCCGGCCAGGGGCTGCCGGCAGGGGGTTTAGGCGGGGAAAATGTTACCGCGCGTTGCCAACTAAGCTTTCACTAAGCTTGGTTTTGCACAGTGGAATCTCCCCCATTACCGGAGCGTTTCTCTATGCGCAAAGTCCTGCTGCTGTCCCTGGTTCTCGCCAGCCCCCTGGCCATCGCCGGCCCGCAATGCACCACCGCCGAACGCTCGCAATGGCAAGACCCGCAAGCCTTCCAGGACCAGCTCAAGGCCCAGGGCTACCAGATCAGCAAGTTCAAGGTCACCGACGGCAACTGCTACGAGATCTACGGCTTCGACAAGGACCAGCGCAAGGTCGAGATCTACCACGACCCGGTCACCGGCAAGGCGGTGAAGACCGAGATCAAAGGCTGATGCCGCACGCGTCCCTGCGGCTGTGGGACCCGCTGGTGCGACTGTTTCACCTGTCCATCGCCGGGGTCTTTATCGGCAACTACTTCTTCAATGAAGCCGGTGACGACTGGCACGTCTGGCTCGGTTACTACGCCATGGCCTGGCTGCTGTTGCGCACAGTCTGGGGATTTGTCGGGCCGCGCAGTGCGCGCTGGTCCGACTTCTGGCCGACCCGGGCCCGGCTGGCGCGGCATCTGCGCTCGCTGTGGGCCGGGCGCCCCGAGCACCGCCTGGGGCATTCACCCCTCGGGGCTTTGGTGATGCTGCTGATGCTGCTGGCCCTGGTGCTGATCGGCGTCAGCGGTTTCTTGATGGAGGAGGTCGATGCCTTGTGGGGCGCCGACTGGCCGCTGCAAGTGCACGAAACCAGCGCCGATGTGCTGCTGGGCCTGGTGCTGCTGCATGTGTGCGCGGCGATTTTTGAAAGCTTCCAAGTGCGCGACAACCTGCCGTTGTCGATGCTCACCGGCCGCCGCCGACCCTTGCCGGGTCCTGAGCGGCGCTGACGTTTTCCCTTGTTCCCAACCGGCACTTGCCACGGGCTCCTTTATGCGTGCGCTGTCCTTTCGCCTGAGCTTCATCTGCAGCAGCCTGCTCTTGGCCGCCGTCTTTATCGCCGCCTGGCGCAGCCATCCGCCTCATCAACTGGCGCCGTTTGCCCAGGCTGCGCTCAGCAGCGATTCGGCTACGACCGACAGTACGCCGCAATACAACAGCCGCTTCGTCTCCTCGGACCTGGATGACTTCGTGCATTCGTCCTCGGTGACCGCCTTGCCCGGCGGCGACCTGATGGCCGTGTGGTTCGCCGGCTCCCGAGAGGGCGCCGCCGATGTGCAAGTGCGCAGCGCACGCTTTGACGCCCAGAGCGGCGAGTGGGGCGCCGAGCAGGTGCTGGCCACCCGCGAATCGACCCGTGACGGCACCGGGCGCTACATCCGCAAGCTCGGCAACCCGGTGATCGCCCTGGGCCCGGATCAGCGCCTGTGGATGTTCTACGTTTCGGTGTCGGTGGGCGGTTGGGCCACCAGCGCCATCAACCTGATGGTCTCCGACGACCTGGGGCGCAGCTGGTCGGCGCCGCGACAGCTGGTGACCTCGCCGTTCTTCAACATCAGCACCCTGGTGCGCGCCGCGCCGGTGTTCCATGCCGACGGCGCCATCGGCCTGCCGGTGTACCACGAGTTCATGGGCAAGTTCGCCGAGTACCTGTACCTGAGCGCCGATGGCGCGGTGATCGACAAATTCCGCATCAGCCGTGGCAAGCACTCCCTGCAACCGACCATCGTGCCCCTGGACGAACGTCGCGCCGTGGCCATGCTGCGCTACGCCGGCGACACCCACCACAAGGTCCTGGCCAGCCGCACCGAAGACGCCGGGCAGACCTGGAGCGAGCCCTATCCGCTGCAACCGTCCAACCCCAACTCGTCCCTGGCGGCGGTGGGCACCGACGACCAGGGCCTGCTGGTGGCCCTCAACGACCTGCAGGACGGGCGCTTCAGACTCAGCCTGTACGGCACCGACGCCGGCCTCAGCCAATGGCGCCCCCTGGTGGAACTGGACCAGTCCCCCGATCCCCTGGGCCAGCCGTTTTCCCACGAGGCCTACAAGGACATCATCGGTGAAGGCTTCCGCGCTTCCAGCGGCGCCCGGCGCCTGCCCCTGGAACAGCGCTTCTTGAGCAACCTCGACTACCGGGTGTGCAAGCCCCAGGGCTGCGACTTCGAGTACGAATACCCCTACTTCAGCCGCGGGGCGGACGGCCTGTACCACCTGGTCTATTCCTGGAACAACACCTTTATCAAGCACGTCAGCTTCAACGCGGCGTGGCTGGCGGAGCGCCTGTGATGCTGTCCCTGTGGCAAGCCCACCTGTGTTTTATCCTCCTGGGTTTCGTGCTGCTTGGCAGCCTGCGCCTGACCGCGCCCTGGCGGCCCTGGCTGCTGCCCGTGCTGGCCCTGCTCAGCTTCATCCCGCTGAACCAACTGCCGCTGGCGGCCTATGTGCGCAGCTTCACCGATGACTTGGCCATCAGCACCCTGGTGCTGCTGGGCTGGGTCAGCCTGCGGCACTTGGGGGTGATTGCGCCCTTGCCAGCCAAACACCGGGCGCAGGTCCTGCTGCTGTTTATCGGCCTGACCCTGAGCCTGTACCCCGCGACCCTGGGCCTGACCTATTTCGACCCCTACCGCTGGGGCTACAACCCACGGCCGATGATCGTGCTGATGGGCCTGGCGACGCTGGTGCTGCTGTGGCAGCGCAACCTGCTGGGGGTGCTGATGCTGGCGGCCGGGACCCTGGCCTTCGCCCTGCGTCTCAAGCCTTCGGAAAACTACTGGGACTACCTGCTGGACCCGCTGCTGGCGGGCTACTGCCTGATCGCCGGCAGCGGCGGGCTGCTGCTGTGGCTGTGGCGCCGCGTCACCCAGCGCAACCGCGGGCAGCCCCTTGCCGGGTAAACCAACCGGCCGCGCCGCGGCCTTCGACAACACCACACAGAGGTCAATGATGGGCGGGTTGCAATCACGCCGCCTGCGCTACGGCGCGGGCGCAATCGGGCTGGTATTCGGCTTGCTGGCACTGCTGCGGCTGCTGTTCGCCGTGGGGTTTTCCGGGGTGGACCTGAGCGCCGCCGACCAGCGCGAGGCCATCCTCCAGACCCTCGGTATCGGCCTGCGCTTCGACCTGCGCCTGACCCTGCTGCTACTGCTGCCCCTGGCCCTGCTGGCCTGGCTGCCGCGCTGGAACCTGCTGCGCCAGCCGGCCTTGCGCTGGCTGGCCCGGGCCTACCTGCTGCTGGTGCTGGGCGGGGTAGGGCTGCTGTACATCATCGACTTCGGCCACTACGCCTACCTCGGTGTGCGCATCAACGCCACCGTACTGCGCTACCTGGACGACGCACAGATCTCCCGGCAAATGCTCTGGGAAAGCTACCCGGTGCTGTGGATCGTCCTCGCCTGGGGCAGCGCCCTGGCCCTGTGGTGCTACGCCTTGCTGCGCCTGGAACGCCTGACCCTCGACCGCCCGGCGCAACCCCTGGGCCGCTGGTCCCTGGCCAGCGTCAGTACCCTGGGCATTGCCGCCGTGTTCCTCGCCCTGCTGGGCCGGGTGGAAAACCTCAACCTGGAAAACCCCGTGCCCCTGCGCTGGAGCGACGCCTACTTCTCCGGCAACAGCCAGATCGCCGCCCTGGGCCTGAACCCCGTGCTGTTCTTCTACGACACCCTCAAGGCCGGCCAGGCCCAGTACGACGAAGCCCAAGTGCGCCAACACTACCCGGCCCTGGCCCGCTACCTCGGCGTCGACCACCCGGACCCACAGCGCCTGAACTTCACCCGCCAACAAGGCGTGCAGCCGTACCGCATCGACCGCCCCCGGCCGCCCAACGTCATCTTCGTCATGCTCGAATCCCTCGGCACCAGCGCCGTGGGCGCCTACGGCAACCCGCTCAACCCCACCCCCAACCTCGACCGCCTGGCCCGCCAGAGCTGGTTCTTCAAACACTTCTACGTCCCGGTCACCGGCACCGCCAAGACCGTGTGGGCCAGCATCACCGGCGTGCCCGACGTCACCCGCCAAGAGACCGCCACCCGCCAGCCCCTGATCACCCGCCAACACAGCCTGATCAACGCCTTCAGCGACTACCACAAGCTCTACCTGATCGGCGGCAACGCCGGCTGGGCCAACATCAACGGCCTGATCCGCCAGAGCATCGACAACGTGCTCCTGTACGACGAAAGCCACTGGCAATCGCCCCTGGTGGACGTCTGGGGCATCTCCGACCTCGACCTGTTCAAGGAAAGCGACCGCCTGCTGCGCGCCATCCCCCAGGACCAACCCTTCTTCGCCTACCTGCAAACCTCCGGCAACCACCGCCCGTTTACCATTCCCAAGGACAACGATGGCTTCCAAGCCCAGGACCTACCCCTGGAACAAGTCCAGGCCGCCGGTTCCCGCAGCCTTGCGCAATACAACGCCGTGCGCCTATTGGACTTCAACATCGGCCGGCTAATGGAGATCGCCAAGGCGGGGGGCTACTACGACAACACGATTTTCGTGTTCTTCGGCGACCACAACACCCGCATCAGCCAGATCCCCCACATGGCCCCCGCGTTTGAACAGCTGGGGCTGGAGAGCAACAACGTACCGCTGCTGATTCATGCCCCAGGGATGTTGCAGCCCAGAGTGATCGAAGAAGCCGTCGGTCTCGCCGACCTGCTGCCCACCGTAGCCGGCATGGCCGGGATGCCCTTCACCAATGGCGCCATGGGGCGGGACATACAACAGCCTGCACCGGAGGGGGAGCGGGTGGTGCCGCTGGTATTGAGGGAAGGGACCTTTCCGGTGATTGGCGGCGTGACCAAGGATTTTTTGTTGCAGATGCAGCACGACGGCAGTGGTGCGACCTTGCATGATTTGGCGTCGAGCACCCCGCGGGAGGATGTGGCCCAGGAGCATCCGCAGGAGTTTGAACGGTTGCTGGAGTTGACGCGGGGGATGCATGAGGGGGCGCGGTTGATGCTTTATCGGAATGTTCGGTGACCCCGCACAGCCATCGGTTGACGCCAGCCCGTGTAGGAGCTGGCTTGCCAGCGAAGGCGGCCGTAAGACCGCCACCAAACCTACCAACCAGCCGCTCTGACGCCCTAAACCAGGGAGTCATTCCATCACATTGGGCTTTGCTTCAGATTGGCCTGATACCGCTCCTTCACTTCAGCCACGCTCAGCCACTTGCGTTGCGAATGCACCACCCGATGGCAATTGGCACACAACAACGCCAAATCAGCGAGCTTAGTTTTGTCACCCGGCTGGAGCGTGTGCAGAGGTTTAGTGTGGTGGACGTCAATCACCCCCTCCACATCTGCACCATAGGTTTGGCTGAAGTTAAAACCACATGCCTCACACTGCAGCGCCCCGTGCTGCTTCAGCGCCTCTTCCTTTTTGCGCTTAACGATTTTCTTGTCTCTTTCCCGTACCCGATGTACCCGAGTGAGCACTTTGCCTTCCTCTGCTTCGAAGAAGCCCGGGTCATCCGCTGCACTTAAATCGATAGGGCTAACTGGAATCGTCTGAACATTGGCATTGATCGCTGCCACAACCTCAGCAAGACGCTCCGAGTCATTGGCAAACTCCAGCCACACCAACTGCTCATCCTTATTGCCTTTCGCAAGCCCCGTACGGCCGTTATTGGTGTAGCTCGGGTCCCAACGACGGAAGTTATTGAGCTTCATGCACACACCGTTGGCATTGCGAAAACTCTGGTTCTTGCTCACTCCGGTGGCATTACCAATGAGATTGAGAGCCTGTGATAACGCCAAAACATCCGGATGATTCACACCGGGTAACCCGTTGCGGTGAAGGAGATACAGGTTTAGGGCAAGAACGAGCTCGTCGCGGCTCCAAGCAGGGTTGGATTGATTGCTGATAGGTGCAGAGGTCATGCGGGGGGCTATCCGTAGGTTTCCCGATTCGCTGTACGAAACAGCGTAAGAGGCCGTAAGGATATTCTTTTCCCAACTGGTTTGGGAGTTCAGTAGTGAGTAGGAAAGGGGGCGTAGTAGGGGAGGGACGCGTTGCCTTTCACCACGTGTCTATGGCCGTGGCTGGGCAGTGAGAGAGCTTAAGCAATATCGAAGGGCTACAGCATCGGTAGGAGCTGGCTTGCCAGCGAAAGCGGCCTAACAGAAGCGGGGCAAATCATTCTTCACCCCGCTTCCATATTTTTCGGACTTCTGAGTATCTAGTCGATTACCGAGTCTGCGCCGGTCTGTTGGCATCCAGCAACGAATCCACCACTGCTCTAGCCATCTCCACCGAATGGATCATCGACCAAATCAATCCACGCTCCACACCACTGGCGCGCTCGGTGATTTCATCGCTGACCTGTACCGCACAGTCCAGCAGCAACGACACATGCACCAAGGCTTCTTCGGCATTGATGCCGGGGCGGACACTGAACATGGATTGATGACCTACGGACGTCGGCACGGTGTCTTTCAGACTATTCAGGATCGAGGTTTCAGCGCTATGCGCCGCCAAGGCCAAGCGAATGCGCTGGGTGTCGAGATCGTGTTCGGGGGTTCTGAATTGTCCAGGTAAGGACAGGGGCGGATCGGGAACGAGCTTTTTCATGGTGCATCTCCAATGTGAATGGAGCTGCCAGCGATCGCTGCTAAACGAAGGAGTGGCAGCTGTACGCAGGTTAGCAGACCGGTCACATTGGAAACCGGCGCACCCGAAGGTGCCCTGCGCACAGCCACCATAAAAAGCAGAAGAAAAACTCTGCAACAGGTGACGTCGATGCGCCCAATGTGATGATTCGAGCTGCTAAACCCGATCACTGATATGCAGTGATGAACCGAGCCTAGCCAGCCGAAGTATCAGGCGCAAGCGGGTTGGATTCTCTAGGAAAAGTCGCTCAATAGAAAGGGACTAGCCTTACAAGGAGTTGTGAACTGAGTAGGGAATATGGCACCTGAAGGGTAGAGATGAAGGTGGTTAGTCTTCGTTAGCCGTCCAGTGATGGCAGGATTGAGTACGCCATCACCGGTAGAGGAAACGTAACTAATGACACCTACAAAGCTGACTCGCCTTCTGCCAGTCGGTTGGCAAAATATTGCGCCGTCTCTGGGTCGGTACAGTACAAGTAGCAGCCCTTCATTCCTCTGGTCATCAAGGTCCGGTAGGTGTTCTTGATGATGAGATCAGTCTCTTGCTGTGCGAAGTCGGGTTGTTCCTTCATCAGCCTTTTCCAGCCACGAATTGTCTTGTCGTATTTGTCTCGCGCTTTGGGGGATGTCACTACCTTTCCATCGCGCACGATCAAATCTGGCCCGATGATCACACCGATATAATCCACCTCTAACCCTTGGCAGGTGTGAATACAGCCGACCTGATCCACGGATTTATCCGCGATGATCCACAGACTGCCGTCTTGATCCAGGTTCCATTGGCGGGCGTAGTGTTCACCGATTTCAATGTCTTTGGCTTTAGGGTCTTTCTTGCTGCTCCATGGCCAGCAGTAACCTGCGACGACACGCGCCTTGTTTCCGTGGTTCTTTTGTTCGATTGCCTCATGCATTGCTTGTGGCGAGTCGAACACTTTGAACTCGTACTCACTGGCATCGAGTATTGGGTTCGCGGTTTTGCGAATGCCCAGCACGTCATCTAGCCATGCCAAGTAACCATCGGAGCCACTGCAACGGAACTGGGAAGACAAGGTGTATTCCTCCACCGTTGCCCCTCGGGCCTCAGCAAACTCTCGGATTGCTTGTTTGCTGCCAATATCCTTAAGGGTTACGCGTTGATCCTCGTCGATAAAAAACACTGAGCATTTAGCGGACCCAATTAGTTCTTTGATCTGGTTTTCACCCTCGTTGCCATAAAAGCCGCTTTTCTCATTCAGCCTGTGGGCTTCATCAATGATCAGCGCGTCGTAAAAGTCAGGCTTGATCTCGGTATAGGCCCCCGAGCCGGAGAAAAGACTGGAGAACTTGGTGGGCTTGACAGTGCCAACCAGTTTCTTCTCATACACGGCACGTGGGGCGGCATTTTTTGAGACATACCTACTCATCAGCCGTAAGGCCGTGAGCCTAACCAACAGATTGATGGCCACTACTGTCTTTCCAGTACCTGGGCCACCTTCAATGATCAGCACCTTTGGAGCATCGGCAGAGGCCTCTGCGACTGCTTCAAGTACCGACTCGAAGACGGTCTTTTGATCATCAATCAAAACGAACTCAGGCTTGCCCTCCATCAGCCCGCTCAGTGCTTCAGCCAACGCTTTGGAGGGGCGGCTCTTACCGCTAGAAAGCTCGTAAAGAACGTCTTGGTTGTCGCCGTAATAGATGTGCTGTTTGAGGAAACTTCTCAGTTTCGTCAACTCGTCAGGACCTTTTAGGAATAAAGGCGCCTTGCTGGTATAGGCGTCGTAGTGAGCCGAGTTGATAACACCATCGCTGACATAGTTATGTAGGTAAGCGCATGGGTGGATTTTGATGCCTTGGTCATAGACGGCTTCATTGAATCCTTCCAGCAAAGTGGCGTAAGACCACACCTGATAGGAAGGATGAATGGTTTCAACATGACTGCCACCCAGCGCGGTTTTTACGATCGCATCTTTACTGGTGGCGCTGGCTTTGCTCCATTGCTTCAGTTCCACCAACACGGCATTTTTACCCTGGTTCTGGTCGTGGCCTGTCAGCAAGAAATCGATGCGTTTCATGGATTGCGGAATATGTAGCTCAATGGCCACTCCGGCATCCTCCGGCAGATCCTTATCCCGTAGAACCTTGGCCATGTAAGTGAGCGATCCCTGCCAAGATCGGATCTCTGAAGCCGCCACTTTCTTGCCAGTGGCTTCTTTAAAGTGCTTGAGGATCACCTCTTCAATATCGTTGTTGTCGCAAACATCGAGGAATTGTTGTTTGGTCGCCGAATAAACGATCACAAGTGGTCCTTAGAGCCCAAGGGGTCAGAGTTGGTCGTACTTCTTGCTGGTGCTTTTGGCTTTGTCGACGGGGTACTTCTGGCCGTTCAACGCGAGTTTGTTTGTCACTGCTTCGTTCAGATCGACGCCCAGTACTGTGCTTAGTCGTACGAGGTACATGAGTACGTCGGCCAATTCATCCTTCACGGCTTGAGCGGTTTCTGGACGCTTGGCTGCGTCCTTGGCGTCGGCTTCGCTCATCCATTGGAAGATTTCGCAGAGTTCTCCGGTTTCTCCGGTGAGTGCTAGAAGCAGGTTTTTTGGGGAGTGGAATTGCTGCCAGTCGCGATCGTCTGCGAAGCGCTGTAGAGCCGCTGCGAGGCGATAGACATCGACCAAGGGGGGAAGGGTATCAACGGCTGTGCTCACAATCTTGCCTCTGGTTGACCGGAACTAGGTAATTAGGTCTTGAATCAGAAATCGAGAGACGGATTGTAGGAGATTTCGCTTTTTGAGGAAGTTTTTTTACTGGTATTCGTTAATGAATGGTTGTGAAACTCTTCTTTGAGGTGGATCGATGGATGAAAGCCCGCGCCAAGCGGGCTATTCTAAAGCCCCGTCGTTTCATATTGATCTGAGTAGACTTATTTCTGGTTTTTATATTTTGGTTGTCTGATTTTTAGGATCAAATTCACTCGTGAGAGATTGATGGCTACTAAAAGCTGTCAGCCAAATGCATTTTTGAAGTTTGGCAGAAATAATGTGCTGAAATATTTATGCATTTAGATCGATGATGTTTACTGAATCTCGCTCAAGATAGAGGCCTTGATTGTGTAGCATATGGCTCGCGTTTGAATATTGTACGCCATACGCAACAGTTACCTGTTCTCTGAGAAAGGATGGTGGAAGCTCTTTGATTACAGTGACGTCGGTTTTGTTGGCGATGGTAACTAGTTTTTCTGATAGTTCTAGCTCTAGAGCAAGGTTTTTAATCTTCTCTCCGTGAAGTTTGGCTTCAGCGGTCTCTAGCTCTTTCTTCTTTATTTCCATGTCTACTTCGTGAATTTCTTTAGCCCGTTTTTCTTGTTGGATTGCCTGGTATAAAGCAATCCCTCCTTCGAAAATAGCTCCTAAGGGGCTGTTTCTTTTTACTTCCTTTAGTTCTAGGCCGACTTGCTCTTGCTTGTTGACTAACGAACGACCCAAAATCCTGAATTTGTTGTTCGCTACACGAGCGCAAACCAATGGTCTAGTGGTTTTTTCAAATGTGGTAAAAAAAGCAGAAAGAAGGCGAGATAGTCTTATGTTTTCTCGTCCGTCTAAAGTTGAAATATCTAGACGTTGAGTGTCGTTAAGGCTTTGTATTTTTTCGATGTCTAGAAAAATCTGGTCTTTTTGTTTTTTGTATTTTTCAAGTGACTTCTTGAGATCGTCGTCTGAAAACTGCTTTTTTTTCTCCCCTCGCTTTGCTGCTGCTTCATAGCTTTTTTCTGCTTGCTTGTTAGCAAGGTCAATGACAGCAGCTTCAGTAGCTTGTAGGCCAAAACTTTGAAGGTTTTCATATAAATAGCTGATGTTGTTTAGGCTGAGCGGGCCTATATGGTTTCTCTTTAAAAATGAATTTACTGTGTTGAATATGCGATATAAGCAGTTGAATTCATAAATATTGCTGTTTGGCGATAAAGGTATCGGCATACCTATTGAGTAGAATAGCTTTGCCGCGAAAGGCTCGCTAAGCAAGTTCATTTCTGAATATCTTTCGTATAAGGGTAGTGAGTGATCAAATATGAATATGTCTTCAGGGCTGACGCCTTGATTTATTGCTGAGCAAATGGAGTTTAGTAGTTCAAATTTGTAATATACAGTGTTGAGTTTCTTGAGGAAGCTAGCAATTTCCCATGGGTACATGGGCTCATCTCGCCGTTGAGAGAATTTAACCTTTATTCTCGTGCTAACGTCTTTGTAATCGTAGTCGTCAAACATATAATGTTCCAAACATTGAGTTTGCTGATGGTCAGAGAGTTGCTAGTGCTATCGTCTTGGTGTACGTACAGAATGCATGTTTCACATGATTGAAAGTTAACGTGATGCAGTCCTAGCAAGCAATGGCGTTTTGCCATTTTTTTAGGGTTTATGGCTTTGGCAGCATCAGCAACGCCCTCTATCTCCCTGCGATTTTGCTATCCTGCGCCCCTTTTCCCCACCGCAAGGAACGCAGGCATGACCCAGCCCATTGGCAGCAGTCCACAAACAAGGGCTGGCCAACAGCGTCACCTGCCACACCTCCTGTTCCGTCTGACCACAGCACTCCTGCTAGGCCTCGGGCTCATCACCCCCACCGCCCAAGCCAACCCCACCACCACCTATCGCGGCACCCTCGGCGACACCCCGGTTGAACTGGCGCTCACCTACGACTCTCAATACGGCGGCGGTATGTCCGGCTATTGGTTTTCCGAATCCGAGCGCCTGCCCATGGCGTTGGAGTCCACGCCTTTCCATCCCGGCTCCGCGCTCTTGATCAACATCATGGACAACCCGACCCTGCCGGCGACGGCGGTGTCGTTGCAGCCGTTCGCCGAGGGGGCAGAGGCGCTGCAGGGCAGTCTGGTGGATTTGCGCACGGGCACGCAGCAGCCGTTGCAGTTGCAGCGGGTGACGCGTTTTGGCGGCAGTCAGCGGGAGGCGTTTGAGGGGGAGTTGCTGCAGCCGGTGTTCGATCGGGATTTCTATTTCAGTGTGCATGCCGCGCGCAAGGCCGGGGAGGAGGTGGCGCAGGTGGATAGCATCCGGGTGATCAGCCGGGCCACTGGCAAGCGGGTGCAGGAGATTGGCGGGCAGTGGTGTCTGTCGTCCGTGGGCACCAGGACGCTGACCTTCGGGCATTTTCATGACGAGGCGCGGATGGACTTTCAGGTCCAGGGCTATCGCGTGGGGGAGGCGGATGGCCGGGTGTGGTGCTCGCCCACGCAGTATTACCTGTACAACCGGGATCTGCGGACCTATCGGCGCCATCCGCAGTTGGAGCAGTTCGCTGCGGACGGCGATCTGCGCTTTTCCCCCAGTGGGCAGATGGAATTCAGCAAGCAGGACTTCATCAATTACGACCAGCGCACTCGGCGTTGGGATTATTACCGGGTGATCACCCCTGAGCGTCTGGAATATCTGTCGTCGGGCGAGGAGCGTTTCTGATGCGTGGGTTTGATTTTGCTCGGGGGCTGGTGGTGCTGGTGTTGGCGCTGTGGCTGTTGCCGGCGCAGGCGTCCCATGGGGTGTATGAGGGGACCTTGGGCAAGCAGGCGATTGTCTTGACCCTGGGCAGCCAGAATGCGGTCTACCAGGGCACTTATGCCTATCAGCGCTATCGCACGCCGATCCGCCTCAAGCCGACCTTCAGCTACAGCAACAAGACGCTGGCCATGGATGAGCTGGACGAGCAGGGCTTGCCGGTGGCGCGTCTGCAGTTCAATGACTTGCTGAACTCCCGCCAGCAGGAGCAGGTGCGCGGCACCTGGACCAGTTATCGCACGGGCAAGACCTTGCCCATTGCGCTGAAGCTGGTGGGCCTGGTGGATTCGGATCGCTCGTGGCCGCAGCCGGTCACCACGCTGTTGCAGAGTGCTTCCACTAAACGCTGGTATTTCCAGGTGCCGATGCCGGGCAATGATCAGCGGATCACGACGCTGGAGGTGATGGACAAGGCCACCGGCAAGTTGCTGGTGAGCCTGGCGATCGCGGCACCGGGCTGTCCGAATCAGGGGGTGGATACCTTGCAGTTGCAGGGTGAGGGGGAGCAACTGCGGATTGCTTTCAAGGACTGCACGTTTCCGGGGTTTCGGTGGAATGAGGGCGGTGGGAGCTTTGCGCCGTTGCCTTGAGGCCCGTTCGTTTGCGCCCTTTGGGGACGTGGCGGCTGGTGGATTAGATGAGTCTGGTGTTGAACCTGGAAGTTGTGGAGCCTCGTATGGACGACAAGCAATCCCCTGTGCTGATTCAGGTGTACATGGCCGATGACGATGGCGCCGTTCGCGAGGAGTTGCTGGCGCGGCGCATCGATGAGGATACCTACGAGTTGCTGTCTTCACCGGGGCTGGCGCAGAACCTGGCGCGGGGCGATATCGTTTCCATCCGCAATCCCGATGCGCCGGCGCAAGTGCTGAAGCGCGGCGGGAATTTCTGCATTCAGATCTATGCCGATTACATTGATCCGACGGTGATCAGTGCGCTTGAAAACGAGGTCGCTGGTGAACTGAGCGGAACCCTGGACGGGCTGTTCGAGGGGAACCTGTCATTCGCTGTTCCTGCAAGGAATGGCATGGACCGTATCAATGCGGTGTTCGATCGCTTCCGCGAGCAAACCGGGATCGAGTGGTACTACGCCAATGTCTATAAAAACCTCGATGACGATGAGGACGAGACGCTGTTGAACTGGTGGTTGGACTGCTGATCTTTCCCGGGGCCTGGGCATGCCACCCAACAAACCGACCAAGTAAGCGACCAAGTCAGCACCCGGTAGTGCTCCAGCGGCCGTTCTGTGGTGTGGGCCTGCATGGGCGTGGGGGAGCGCTAATCGTCCAACAGCGTGTTGGACGATTGAGACTTTTGTACTGGCATTGGAAAGAGGCGGGCCGACCTTTTGTTTGCTCAATCGTTGGGTGTGCTTTTTACCGGCGAGGGCGTGCTTGAGGACGCCTTCGCCGGCAAGCCGGCTTCTGCGGTGGATGTAGGAAGGGTCTGTCTTTTCTGTAAGGCAGGCTGGAGGCGCTGATTGCGGTGCTGTTCTGTGGGATAACCATCAGCGCAACCCTGGACGTACTGATCGATACCAGGGCGTATCCCACGCAGAGAGGTCGTAGCCATGGGCCAGGAAATGCGGCTGTTTCAAGAGGACTTGCTTAAGGCGGTTGCCGATATGAGCGCCGGTAAGGCTGTGCGCTCAGTGACGCTGTCCGTGGCGACTCGTCGCCAAGGATGGGCGGGAGACGCGCAAGGTGTGTTTGTCGAGATTTTGATGGCTGGCCTGTGCCGGCGCTGCAGTTTTTCCGGCAAGCCACAACGCCCGGGATTTCGTGGGCGTTGTAGCCGCTGCCGCAGGCTGCGATCGGCCCCGTAGGGGCCGTCTGCATCAGAAACTCACTGAAGCACTCAACCGCGCCGTCAACGGCGCGCCCTGGAACAGGTAGTCGTCGCCCATGTATTCCCCTGCATCGCGCCAGTAGCGTTTGTCGAACAGGTTGTCCACGGTCAGGCGGAACACCGTCTCGTAACCGTCAATGCGGGTGCTGTAGCGGCTGCCGATGTTGAAGATGGCGTAGGCGCCGGTGGCGACGTTGCCCTGGCGGTCGGCGTATTTGCTGCCGCTGTATTGCATGCCGCCCAGCAGGGCCAGGCCGTCGAGCCAGGGCAGGGCGTAGTCGCCTTGGAGGCTGGCTCGCAGGCGGGGGACGTTGAGGGTTTGGTGGCCTTCGTGGGCCGGGGTGCCGGTGTCCTCGACTCGGGAGCGAATCGCCGCGACGCTGGCGGCAATCTGCAGGCGCTGGGTGGCCCAGCCGTTGGCGGAGAGCTCCAGGCCGGTGTTCTTTTGCTGGCCCTGCTGGACGTAGGTGAAACCGCCAGCAGCATCCGGGCGCGAGTACTGGTAGGCCTGGCGCATCTGGAACAGCGCGGCGCTAAAACTCATGCGCTGCCAGTCGTACTTGACCCCGGCTTCGATCTGCCGCGAGACGGTGGGGGCCAGGGTGTCGCCACTGTTACTGGCGAACCAGGGCGCCTGACCGCCCAGGCTCAAGCCCTTGCTGTATTGGGTGTACAGCGACAGTTCGCTGATCGGTTTGTAGATCAGCGCGGCCTGGGGCAGGAATACATAGCGTTGGGTGTGGCGATCGCGCACGCCGTCCTTGTCGAAGCTCTCTTCGTCGAGGCGTACTTCGCGCCCGCCGAGAACGGTCTGCCACTGTTCGTTGAAGCTGATGCGATCGCTGAGGAACAGACCGTATTGGCGGCTGTCGAGGCGTTTGTGGGAGTCATTGAGGGCGCCGTTGTAGCGGGCGAAGTTTTCCGGCTCGCTCTGGATATTGCCCGTGCCAATCCATTGGTTGATGGACTCGCGCCGGTCCACCACGCGGCGAAATGCACTGGTCCCCACGCTCAACTCATGGCCCAGGCCCGCTGCGTCGAAGCGGCCATTGAGCACTGCCTGCACTTCATCGTTGCGCCGGGTGTCGTCGGGGCTGCGGAAGTCGTAGATGTCGTAGTTGCCTTCGGGGCTGAAGTAGTTGCCGTTGGCATTGATGCAGCCGGTGGTGCAGCCGCCCCAGGCAAACGAACTGTAGTCATCGATCACCACCCGGCTGCGGGACGCGCTGAGGCTGCCGGTCCAGTCATCGTTGAAGCGGTACTCGAAGTTGCCACCGATGTTCAGCGATTCATTGGTCACAGGCTTTGAGCCGCTCTGGTGTCCCAGGAGTCTTTTCGGCGAGGCGTGGTGGGGCAGGCTGGAGCCACCCAGCAGTTGATAGCCCGGGGCCGAGCGCTGCTGCTTGTTCTGGTATTCGATATCCAGTTGCAGCAGGGCGTCGGGGCTGATGTTCCAGTCGAAGGCCAGGGAGGCGAAGTCGCGCTGGCCATTGGTGTGTTCGACATAGGAGTGCAGGTCTTCATGGGCCAGGTTGGCGCGCAGGCCGAACTGCTGTTCGCTGCCGAACCAGCCGCCCACGTCGGTGGCCAGGTAACCGCTGCCGCGGTCGTCGGTGGAGACGGTCACCGAACGAATGTCCGTGGGCCGCTTGGTCACGTAGTTGACCAGGCCGCCGGGCTCGCTGACCCCGCTTTGCAGGCCGGAAAGGCCCTTGAGCAGTTCCACCCGCTGTTTGTTTTCCAGGGCGACGTTCTGCTCGCCGGTGATGGTGCGGTTGTTGATCTTGTAGCTGCTGGCCGCGTTCAGCGAGAAACCGCGCACCTCGAAATTTTCGTAATAGCCCACCGGCGCGTAGCTCTGGCCCACCGAGGCATCGTTCTTCAGCACGTCGCTGAGCAGCCGGGCCTGCTGGTCGAGGATCATGTCTTCGTTGATCACGCTGATGGAGGCCGGGGTGTCCAGCAGCGGCGTTTCGCTGAAGCCGCCCACCGAGGCGCTGTCGGCGCGATAGCCGTATTGCTCTTCGCCACTGACGGTCTGGGTCGGTAACTGGGTGCCGCTGGCGTTGGCCACCGCGTGGCTACCGGCCAGCAGCAGGCCCAGGGTCAGGCGATTGAAAGGCAATCCTGTGGAGCTGGCGCGTGTGGGGGGCGTCGGGTGAGTCCGGCTCATGAACAATCCTAGAAGGCGACGCTGTCCCCATGGCAGAAGCCGGGGGAGGTTCCTGAGAAGGCTACGATCGTCGACCTGAGTGTGTAGTGAGGAACAGCGCGGGAGCCCTGCGGGCATCAGGCAAGGGCCTGGCGGTTGCCGCTGGGTGCTGTCGGGCAGGCGCCATCATACAAGCTGCGGCGCGGGGGTAAAGGCGGGAGAGGGATTGGCTCAGGTTACCGAGGGGGGCGGCCCTGATGCATGAAAAGAAACGGCGTTACCGGTCAGGTTCAGGGGCGTTCATTTGCAGGGATTCGATCTGTTGTTCCAGGGTTGCAATCTTGCCCAGCAGGATATTGATGAGTTTCTTGTCGTGGCTACGGGCTTCGGTGGCGACCAGCGACTTTTCCAGTCGGTCGACGATTTCATTGTTCATGCTGCGGTTTTCCTGCTTGGCGATGCGCTTGACTTGGGTGTGAAGCTCACCAGGCAGGCGAACGATGAATTTTTGAGCGGGGGCGCACATGCCGGACCTCGGGTGATATCAAAAAGAAACATCATAGAAAGGTCGGGGCAGGCAGGGCTTCAAGAAAATTCTGAAAAAACAGCAAGATCGGGCTTAGTTTCGCTGAGCAGGCTTGGCGATCCGCCGGGCCGAATCCGGGCATTGCGCCCCATCGAGCCAGGCCCCTCAATCAAGAGTCGGGGGCCAGGCCGCCAGGCTCCTCGCCAGCGCTAACGGCCGTTGGCAACCGGGCCTCTGGCCGCTGGCTGAAGCCCGGTGATCGACCTTAACGCCGATCCAGCCACACCGTCTGCGCATTGCAGAACTCGCGCACGCCGAAGTGCGACAGCTCGCGGCCGAAGCCGCTTTTCTTCACCCCGCCGAAGGTCACCCGGGGGTCGCTGGCGCTGTAGCCGTTGATGAACACGCCGCCGGTTTCCAGTTCGTCGGTCATCTGCCGGGCCCGTTCCAGGTCCTGGGTGAAGATCGTCGCGGTGAGGCCGAACTCGCTGTCGTTGGCCAGCGCCAGGGCGTGTTGCGCGTCCCGGGCGCTGATGATGGCGGCCACCGGGCCGAACAGTTCCTGCCTGAAGGCGGTCATCTGCTCGGTGACGTCGGCCAGCACCGTGGGCTGATAGTAGTTGCCGGCGCCTTCGACCTTGTCGCCTCCCAACAGCAGGGTGGCGCCTTCGGCCAGGGTCGCCTGGACTTGCTGGTGCAGCTCGTCACGCAGGTCGAAGCGGGCCATGGGGCCGAGGTAGGTGTCGCTGGCCAGCGGGTCGCCCATCACCAGGGCGCGGGTGGCCTCGACGAATTTGCGGGTGAATTCCGCGACCACCCCTTGCTCGATGATCAGGCGCTTGGCGGCGGCGCAGACCTGGCCGGTGTTCTGGTAGCGGCCGATCACCGCGGCCTTGACCGCTTCGTCGAGGTCGGCGTCGTTGAGCACGATAAAGGGGTCGGAACCGCCCAGTTCCAGTACGCATTTCTTCAGCGCGGCGCCGGCCTGGGCGCCGATGGCGATGCCGGCGCGCACGCTGCCGGTCAGGGTCACGGCGGCGATGCGGCGGTCGGCGATGGCGCGGGACACGCCGTCCGGGGTGACGTTGAGCAGCTCGAACACGCCTTCAGGGAAACCGGCGCGCTGCATGACGTCCAGCAGCAGGTAGGCGCTGCCCATGACGTTCGGCGCGTGCTTGAGCACGTAGGTGTTGCCGGCCAGCAGCGCCGGCACCGCGCCGCGCAGCACCTGCCAGATCGGGAAGTTCCACGGCATCACCGCCAGCAGCGGGCCCAGGGGGCGGTACTCGATGCGCGCCTTGTTGTTTTCCACCAGGGTCGCTTCCGGGGCCAGCATGGCCGGGCCGTGCTCGGCGTACCACAGGCACAGCTGGGCGCACTTCTCGATTTCGCCGCGGGCCTGGGGCAGGGGCTTGCCCATTTCCTGGCTGATCATCCGCGCCATGGTGTCGCTGTTGTCCCGCAGGGCCTGGGCCAGGGCGGTCAGGTGCGCGGCGCGGGCGGCGACGCTCTGGCGCTTCCACAGGGCAAAACCGCGGGCGGCGCGCTCCAGGGCGGCGTCGCTTTCAGCTTCGGACTGGTAGGGGTAGGCGCCGATCTGCTCACCGCTGGCGGGGTTGATCGACAAGGCGTGGGTGTGGCTGGAAACAAGGTTCATGGCACCGTCCTGCAAGGTGGGAATGACGGCAGGTTACGGTGCTGGCTCTTTGCTGAAAACTGAATAATATTGAGCGAGTCATTCACGTTTGGAGAATGCTGTGGATCTGGTCCAGCTGGAAATTTTCAAGGCCGTTGCCGAGCAGGGCAGCATCAGCGCCGCCGCGCAGTTGATCCACCGGGTGCCGTCGAACCTCACCACGCGGATCAAGCAACTGGAGCAGGACCTGGGGGTGGAGCTGTTCATCCGCGAAAAAAGCCGCCTGCGCCTGTCGCCCGCCGGGTGGAACTTCCTCGACTACGCCCGGCGCATTCTCGATCTGGTGGCCGAAGCGCGCCTGACCGTGGCCGGCGAGGAACCCCAGGGCCCGTTTGCCCTGGGTTCCCTGGAGAGCACGGCGGCGGTGCGCATCCCGGCGCTGCTGGCGGCCTACAACCAGCAATACGCCAAGGTCGAACTGGACCTGTCCACCGGCCCTTCGGGGACCATGATCGACGGCGTGCTCTCCGGGCGTCTGGTGGCGGCCTTCGTCGACGGCCCGGTGCGCCACCCGGCCCTGGAAGGGCTGCCGGTGTTCGAGGAAGAAATGGTCCTGATCGCGCCCCTGGGGCACGCGCCCATCACCCGAGCGCGGGAGGTCAACGGCGAAAGCATCTACGCCTTTCGCGCCAACTGTTCCTACCGCCATCACTTCGAAAGCTGGTTCACCCAGGACGCCGCGGTGCCGGGCAAGATCCACGAAATGGAGTCCTACCACGGCATGCTGGCCTGCGTCAGCGCCGGTGCCGGGCTGGCGCTGATGCCCCGCAGCATGCTGGAAAGCATGCCCGGCTGCGCCACGGTGAGCGTCTGGCCGCTGTCGCCGCGCTTTCGCTTCCTGCGCACCTGGCTGGTCTGGCGGCGCGGCACCGTGTCCCAGAGTTTGAGCAGTTTTGTGAAGCTGCTGGAGGAGCGGGGGGCGGTGCTGGCGCAGGAGTGAATTGCTTGGGTTGCGGGCTTGGCTGAATCAACCCCAGTTCAATCGTCGACTATGTCGACGTAGGATTTGAAGAACCAATCAGGAATCTCTTCTGTCCGGTACTCCAACTGCGTGCCATCGGTGATCTCCGCCAACAGGACGGCGCTGTCGCCTGAGTTGTCGAAGATATAGGCCCGGCTGCTGCAGGCCACCGCCTCTGGCAGCAGGTTCAGCGATTTTGCATAGCGCTCGCGGACTTTCTCGGGTTCGACCGGGTGTCCGCCTTCCTGAACACGAATCTCCACGCGGTTAATGTTGATTTCGGGATCTTCTGTGGAGACGAAGTAGAGGTAGGTCCGGTATCCGCGAGCTCGGGCCTCCCTCATGAACTCAACCTTGCTGGGATGAGACATCACTGTTTCAAAGGTAAAGCTGACGCCCTTGTCCAGCAGGTGTTGGCGGATGAAATCGGAAAGTACGGAAGCGAGATAAGAATCGATCCGAACATCTCGGTAGTCGACTTTTGTCTGCAACAGGCCAATCTTTTCAGCTTGTTCAGTCAGCCCTTTACTAACGATCAGGTAGTGCTGGGCATGAAAGGCGTGAAGCTCCGACAATGTTGTGTCAATGCCGAAGATCGCCAGGTCGATGCAACCGCTGGTTTTTGCTTCTCGTTCGAGTTCATCGGCATTCACGTAAGCCTTGATTAGAGTGGGGTTCAAGTTGCCCTTGATGGTACTTTTGCCTGACCCGTTGGGTCCCGCGAAAACACGCAATCTAGGCACGGCCACGGGCGGTTTACCCGTCGATCCGACGCACAGTGATCACTTCACCCACCTTCACCTTATGGCGCGGCTTGGCCTTGGCTACCACGGTTTTACTGCCATCGGGCGACATGCGCACCAGATCCCCGGCGTCGATGCGCAAGACCCCATGCGGGCTTACTGATAGGGCCCGAACATAGGCTGTCTGAGTCGCATTTTTGGCCTGGTCTGGAACGAGGCGCTCCAAGGCATCCAACTCTCGGTCCGAAACGTTTTTTGCTTTCATGGACGTTCTCCGGGCAAGCATCCGCTAGTGCAACGGTTGACGATGCAGAATAGCGCCAACCGGGCCACTATGACAGAACTCGGCAACGCCTCTTTGCCACAGCTCATGTGCGGCCAGGGCCGAAGTTGGTTGGCCTTCAAGGTCAGCAGCATGTTCAGCCCCAGCCAGGCGAGGTAGGCGCACCGTACTATTTCAACAGGTCGAAACTCAGTTCCGACACGGCGATCAAGGCTCCCAGATCGAAGGTCAGGAGGTTATCGGTGATGGACATGGGCAGGGTTTCAGGCCGCGATGGATGCGCAGCAGGCCAGCCTCAGGCCTTGCACCGGACCAGCGCCAGATACACCCCCGAGCCTTTCCCGGGTTCGATGTAATGCGCGTCGTCCAGGTCGGCTATCCGGGTTGGTTTCATCACCAGTTCCAGCTCCGGTGCGCCGGCATACCATTCGTTGTTGTCGTTCAGGCCATTCTCGAAAGCGGCGAGAAACGCCGGGCAACTGTCGAACTTGCCGTAGCTGTAGTTGCCTTGCTGGTCGCTGTAGAAGCGTGAGTAGCTCAGCAGCACGATGCCCCAGCGCTCGATGCGCTCATCGGGACTGGTGCGGGGGATCTGCTTGACCAGGTCCTTGCGGATTTCCCAGATCTTGTAATAGGCATTCTTGTTGTTGTGCACCACCTTGAACTCGATGGCGGTTGCGGCCTCTTCGCCGTAGCTGTCCTCGACCCAGATATCCACCTTGCGCCGCTCGGCGGCGATCAGCCAGCGCGGGACGTTGCTGCGCGCAACGCTGATGTTGCTGGGGCGGTAGTCATCGCGTTGATCCAGCTGGCCGCCGAGGCCGAAGTGCTCGCGATTGATGTCCAGCAACGCCGCCGATTCCAGGCTCAACCAGAGTTCGGGAGCGGCGCTGACCATGATGGATTTGAGGATGCGCTGGCGCTCGTCTTTTTTCAGGTGATTGAGCAGCAGTTCGGTAAAGCCGGGAACAAAGGACATGAGATCTCCTTATCAGGTCCGAAAGGGTGGAGCGGTGAGGTTGACGCTGTTCTGTAGGAGCGAGCTTGCTCGCGATGATCTCCAAAGCGCCACAGGTTTCCTGTGAGTGCGGGTTATCGTTGACGTCCTTCGCGAGCAAGGGCAGCCGGTGTTCAGTATGGGCCACGGGGTTCCGGGATGCCCAGTTGCTGTTGCCGGGCTTCGATCTGTTGGTCCACGGCGCGTTTGCCACTGTGCAACTTCAGGTGCTGCAGGCTGGGCGGCAGCTGTTGCTCGATCAGGGCCAGCAGGTCCACTTGTGGGATCTTGATCAGGCGCAGGTCGGCGATTGTCGAGGTGTGCAGGTGGTTGATCAGCCCCAGGTTCTTGAGGTTGATCAGGCTCAGCTTGCGCAACTGCGGCGCACCGCTCAGGTCCAGTTGGCCGAGTTGCGCCTGGTCCTCGATCTTCAGCGCTTCAAGCTGTGGAAAGCCGTCCAGGTCCAGGCGGTTGAGGCCGCGCACCCGCATGATCTCCAGCTCCTTGACCTGCGGGTTGCGCAGCTCCGGCATCTGCTCGCGGCTGCCGAAGGTCACCGAGAGGCTGCGCAGGCCGCTCATGCCGGCGACCATTCCCAGGGGCGCCTTGGCCGGCATGCGGTGCAGGTCCAGGTGGCTGATGCCCGGGCACTGGCTGAGCACGTCCAGGTGATGGGTTTGTACGCTGAGGGACAGGGTGTGCAGCTCGGGCATGGCGGCCAGTGGCGCCAGGTCGATGGCCGGGCCTTTGTCCAGGGACAGGCGCAGTGTTTGCAACCGCCTCAAGTTGGGCAGGGCCAACAGGCCCGGCAGTTCGGCGCTGATGACCTGCAGGGCAAAGTCCCTGACCCGGTGCAGGCTGCCAATGGCCTCGAAGTGCTCCAGGCTGTCGAGGCAATCCAGGCTCAGGGACTGCACATGGGGCAGGGCCAGCAACACCCGGGCATCGAACGCGCTGCCCGGGTAATGGCTGTAGAAACGCACCTTGAGGCGTTCACCGAAACGGGCGCAGAGCGTGTCGAGCTGACTCAGCAGTGCGCCGTTGTACTGTTCGGCCTTGGCGAACTGGACGATGACCTGGGCCTGGTCATCGGCCTCCAGGCGGGCGCTCACCTGCAGTTCCAGGTCGGCCTGGCTGGGGGCTTGAATTCGATGGGGAAACATCGGCGGTCCTTGATGATTTTCGCCGCGGCATCATGCCATTGCGCACGCTTCATCACCATCTGCGCGCAGGCCCGGCCAGCTGCCGGGCCGCCTTTCCGGAAGCGTTACGGGTCGACCTGACCCATCAGCTCGGCCACCGATTCCGGGCGCTTGGCGTAGCGCTGGGCCAGCACCGCGCAGACCATCAGCTGGATCTGGTGGAACAGCATCAGGGGCAGAATCAGCACGCCCATGGTGCTGCCGGCGAACAGCACCTGGGCCATGGGCACGCCGGTGGCCAGGCTCTTTTTCGAACCGCAGAAGAGGATGGTGATGCGGTCTTCCTGGTCGAAGCCGAACAGCTTGCCGAGAAAGCTCGAGGCCAGCAGCACCAGGGCCAGGAGGATGCAGCAGGCCACCACCAGCCCGCCCAGTTCCCACAGCGGGATCTGGTGCCAGATGCCTTCGTTCACCGCCTCGCTGAAGGCGCCGTAGACCACCAGCAGGATCGAGCCCTGATCGACGAAGCGCAGCCAGTGCTTGTTGCGCCCGACCCAGGCGCCGATCCAGCGCCGGGCGATCTGCCCGGCGATGAATGGCAGCAGCAGTTGCACGCTGATCTTGATGATTGCATCCAGGGTCGAGCCGCCTTCGCCGTGCACGTTCAGCAGCAGGGTGACCAGGAGCGGGGTGAGGAAGATCCCGAACAGGCTCGACGCCGCGGCGCTGCAGATGGCCGCCGGGATATTGCCCCGGGCCAGGGAGGTGAAGGCGATCGCCGATTGCACCGTGGCCGGCAAGGCGCACAGGTAGAGCATGCCCAGGTACAGGTCGTTGCCCACCAGCGGCGACAGCAGCGGCTTGAGCGCCAGCCCCAGGACCGGAAACAGGATGAAGGTCAGGCTGAACACCAACAGGTGCAGGCGCCAGTGACCGGCCCCGGCGATGATCGCATCGCGCGACAGCTTGGCGCCGTGGAGGAAGAACAGCAGGCCGATGGCGAGGTTGGTCAGCCAGCCGAAGCCGACCGCCACCTGGCCGCTGGCCGGCAGGAAGCTGGCCAGCAGGACCACGCCGATCAGGGTCAGGGTGAAGTTGTCGGGCAAAAGACGTGAGCGAGTCATAGCGGTTTCATCCGGGGGTTGCCAAGTGCAGTGGGGCGACTCTAACGTGGCTGCGGTTTACCGACTAACGCCAAGGAGCCCATTAATGCCGCCTAAAGGACATGAAAAGATCGTCCGCCGCAGTATTCCCGGGCTGCCGAGTCTGCCGCGACCGGTGTACGGGCGCACCGAATCCTTGCCCAACCGGGCCCTGACCCGGCGCCACAGTCACCCCTGGGTGCAATTGTCCTATGCGATCCAGGGCGTGCTGGAGATCCAGACCAACGCCGGGCGCTTTGTCGCTCCGCCACAGCGCGCGGTGTGGATTCCCGCCGGGGTGCCGCACCGGGTGTTCAGCTCGCCGCGCACCGAAATGCGCAGCCTGTACCTGGATTGCCGCGTCACCGCCTGGGCGGCCACCGACAGCTGCCAGGTGCTGGCGGTCAGCAGCCTGTTGCGGGAACTGATCCGCGCCTTCAGCGAATTGCCGGTGGAGTATGTCGAGGACAGCGCCGACGGCCGCCTGGCCCAGGTGCTGCTGGACCAGCTGGCTGCCGCGCCGCAACTGGACCTGATGCTGCCGCTGCCCCTGGACGCGCGCTTGCGCACGATCTACCGCAGCCTGCAGGCGCACCCGGAGCAGCCGACCACCCTGGGTCAATGGAGCCAGAAGCTCGGGGTTACGGAGAAGACCCTCAGCCGCCTGTTTCTCAAGGACACCGGGCTGACCTTTCGCGCCTGGCGCCAACGCTTGCGCCTGCTCGGCGCCCTGACCCCGCTGGAGCAGGGCGAGCGAGTCACCGATGTGGCCCTGGCCTGCGGCTATGACTCGACCTCGGCGTTTATCGCCGCGTTTCGCCAACAGTTCGATGCCACCCCCGGCGAGTTCTTCCGCGACCTCTGAACCCCCGCGATTCCTGTAGCCGCTGCTGAGCCCGCGAAGCTGCGCAAAGGTCCGCAGGACCTTGCTTGACGACCTCCCGTCGAACCTCAATCGATCTTAAGAACCCTACGTCCCTTCGGGCCGTTCGCAGCCTGCGGCAGCGGCTACAGGGTGCGACGGTGCGACGGTGCGGCAGGTGCGGCAGGTGCGGCAGGTGCGACGATGCGACGGTGCGACGATACGACGATACGACAGACGCGACAGACGCGGCAGGTCAGGCCTTTGATGGGCGCAGCAGTGCGATCTGCTCCGGCGGCACCAGGGTCCGCAGGGTCTTGTACAGGGCCCGGGTTTCCAGCAGGTTCCAGATCCGCAGCAGGGTTTCCAGGGCGTCCAGCGGCTTGCTGATGAAGTCCCGCGCGCCCAGGGCCAGGGCCCGCAGGCGGGTGTCGCGGGTGGCGTCGGCGGTGAGCACCAGGATCGGCAGGTAGTCGTGGGCCGGAATCCGCCGGTTGAGCTGTTCGAGCACGGCAAAACCGTCGAACTCGGGCATGTGCAGATCGAGGATCACCAGGTCCGGCTCGAAGCTGTTGAACAGTTCCAGGGTGCGCAGCGGCTGGGTGCTGCTCAGGACGTTGTGCAGGCCTTCGCGGGCCAGCAGCTGTTCCATCAGGTCGAGGTTGGGGCGCTGATCATCGACGATGAGGATGCGCATATCGGCAGTCATAGGGGCTCCGCTAAACAGGCGTCCAGGTGGGCGAAGAACGCCGGGATGTGAATGGGCTTGGTGAGAATCGCCGTGGCGCCGGCTTCCAGCAGGCTGCGCTGGGTCAGCTCGCTGGCGTCGGCGGTGATCATCAGGATCGGCGTGCTGGCGGTGCTGCCGGAGGCCCGCAGCCGTTGCAGCACTTCCAGGCCTTGCAGGTCCGGCAGGTTGACGTCCAGCAGGATCATCTGCGGTGAGTGCTGGCGGGCCAGGTCCAGGCCCAGCTGGCCCTGCATGCTCGACAGCAACTGAATACCCGGACGGCGCTGCAGCAGGGTTTCGATCAGCGCCAGGCTTTGCAGGTTGTCTTCGATGCAGAGGATCTTGCCCCGATAGGGGCTGGGCGTGGGCAGCGTCGGCGGCTTCAGCGCCGGGGTGGCCAGGGGCGTTGCGAGCGGGGCATCGGGCAGGCGCACACAGGGCAGTTCGAGGATGAAGCGGCTGCCGCTGCCCATTGTGCTGTGCACCTCCAGGCTGCCGTCCATCATCTCCAGCAGGCTCTTGCTCAGGGCCAGGCCCAGGCCGGTGCCTTCGACCTTGGGATCGGCGTCCAGGCGTTCGAAAGGCTTGAACAGGCGTTGCAACTGGTCGGCGGCAATCCCGGCCCCGGTGTCGATCACGGCAATGCGCAGGCGCGCTTCTTCCAGGGTCACCTCGATGCTGACCCGGCCCTGGGCGCGGTTGTACTTGATGGCGTTGGACAGCAGGTTGAGCAGGACCTGGATCAGGCGTTGGCGATCGGCAATCACCCCGCTGTCGGCGGGCAGTTCCGGCAAGGCGCTGAGCTGGATGCCGGCGTCGGTGGCCATCGGCGACACCAGGGTCAGGGCCTCATGCAGCACCGCCGCCAGGGGCATGGGTTCGACGTTCAGCGGCAGGCGCCCGGCTTCGATGCGGGCGATGTCCAGCACCTCGTTGATCAGCCCCAGCAGGTGCTGGCCGGCCCGCAGGATATGCCCGACCTGGGGGCGCTGGCCGGCGCTGGAGTCCATGTCGAGCAATTGCGCGAAACCGAGGATGGCATTGAGCGGCGTGCGCAGTTCGTGGCTCATGCGCGAGAGGAACTCGCTCTTGGCGCGGCTGGCGCTTTCGGCTTCTTCGCGGGCGGTGCCCAGGGCGATTTCCGCGGCGCGGCGGTCGGTGATGTCCCGAGTGATCTTGGAGAACCCCCGCAGGGCGCCGCTGGCGTCGTATTGCGCGGTGATCACCACGCTGGCCCAGAAGCGGCTGCCGTCCTTGCGGCAGCGCCAGCCTTCTTCCATGTAGTGGCCGTGGGCGGTGGCTTCGCGCAGGGCCATGTCCGGGTGCTGCGGGCATTCCTCCGGCAGGTAGAACAGGGAGAAATGGCGGCCGATGATTTCCTGGTCGCGGTAGCCCTTGATCCGTTCGGCACCGAAGTTCCAGGTGGTGACCATGCCGGCGGTGTCCAGGGCGAAGATCCCGTAGTCCTTGACCCCGTCGATGATCAGCCGCAGGCGTTCCTCGTTGTCGCGCAGGGCGCGCTCGCGCTCGGCCAGCAGTTGCCCGGCTTCCACCAGACGCGTGCCCAACTGGCCGATCTCATCCAGCTCCGGGGCTTGCGGCAGCAGCGGCTGACCCAGGGCCAGGCGCTGGGCGTTGCCCTGGACCTGCTGCACCCGGGTGACGATGCCCCGGGACAGCAGCAGCACCGCGACGATGGCGCCAAACAGCCCGCAACCGGCGGCCAGCAGGGTGGCGAACAGCAGGCGCATGCGGGTTGCCGCCGCGGCCGCGGTGCGTTCGGCCAGCAGCGCGTCCTCGTGGATGCGCATGGCGCTGATCTGCTCACGCAGCACGTCCAGCACCTGCTTGTTGTCGATGAGGATCGCGGTCACCGTGGCGCTGTCGTCGCGGCTGCCGTTGCGCAGGGCCACCAGGCCTTCGAGCTTGGTCTGGATCAGCGGGGTAATGGTGTGCAGGTACTCGCGCATGCGCGTGTCGCGCACGTTGCGGTCCAGGCGTTGCAGGGCGGCTTCGATCTGCGGGCGGGCCTGGAGGTAGGCGGGCAGGAAGTCCTCGCTGCGGGTCAGCAGGTAGCCGCGCACGCTGGCCGCGGCCTCGGCCAGCAGGGTGTGCACGGTCTGGATGTCACCCTGCACCAGCAGCACCCGGCGCACGTCTTCTTCGGCGCGGGCGGTCTGGCGTTCGGCGCTGTAGATCAGCACCAGGGACAGCAGCAGGATCACCAGGGGCAGGGAGATCACCACCAGCGCCTTGCCCCGCAGCGGCAGGTCGGCCCAGCGCCGGGCGCTGCGCAGGTTCATGGCCACTGCCCGCTGGGCTGGGCCACCAGTCCCAGGGCGATCCCACGCACCGCCGCCTGGGTGCGGTCGGAGGCGCCGAGCTTGCCGATCACCCGCTCGACGTGGGCCTTGGCGGTGCCGGTGGTGATGCCAAGCTTTTCGCCGATCTCGCGGTTGCTGAAGCCGCCGGCCACCAGCCCCAGCACCTGGCGCTCGCGGGCGGTCAGGGCCTGGGCCTGGGGTATCTGGCCGCTGCCGCGTTCGGTCATGCGCCGCAGCAGGCGCGCACTGACCGCACTGTTGAGGGCTTCCTCGCCCTGGGCCACCCGCTGCAGGGCGCCGATCACTTCGTCGCGGCTGGCGTCCTTGAGCAGGTAGCCCACGGCGCCGGCGGTTATGGCCGCTTCCAGGTGATCGGGGCTGTCGTCCATGGTGAAGATCACCACCTTGACCTCGGGCTGGCGTTGCTGGAGAAGGCGCGCGGCCCCCAGGCCATTGAGCCGCGGCATGCGGATGTCGAGGATGGCGATGTCCGGGCGCAGTTGCTCGCACAGGGCCAGGGCTTCTTCACCGTCCCTGGCCTGGCCCACCACCTCGAACTCCGGGTTGCCCGCCAGCAGGGCGACGAAGCCGGTGCGGGTCACTTCATGGTCGTCCGCCAGGACCAGGCGTATCAGGCTACTCATGGCGCTTGCTCCAAGGGTTGCACGGGCACGCTGGCCAGCAGCCGGGTGCCGCTGCCGGGCCGGCTGTCGCAGCTGAAATGGCCGCCCAGCAGATGGGCGCGCTCATGCATGGCGACCTGACCCAACTGCTCGGCCACCGGGGCCGGCGAGCTGACGAATCCGCAACCGTCATCGTTGACCCCGAGCAGCGCCAGGCCGTCTTCCAGGGCCAGGCTCAGGTGCACCTGCGAGGCCCGGGCGTGCTTGAGGATGTTGTTGATGGCTTCCTGGGCGATGCGGAACAGGGCGATTTCCACCGCGTCGGGCAGGCGCTGCGGCGCGCGCTGCCCCCAGTACACCAGCAGACCGGCGTCGCGCAGGCGGTCGGCCTCGCGGTCGATGGCCCGCAGCAGGCCGAAGTCGTCGAGCACGTGGGGGCGCAAGCCGCCGATCAGTTGCCGGCCTTCGCCGACGCAGCCCTGGGCCAGTTGCAGGATGGTCTGCAGGTCCTGGTGCAGCTCGGCGGGCAACGGCGGACAACGCCCGGCGAAGCCCTGCAGGCGCTGGTGCAGCCCGGCCAGGGTTTGCGCCAGGCCGTCGTGCAGGTCATAGGCGACCCGCTTGCGTTCGTCTTCCTGGGCGCTGAACAGGCGTTGCACCAGCTCCGACATGCTGCGCTCCCGGGCTTGCAGGTCGCGCAGCAGACGATGGTTTTCCAGGTGCGCCGCCAGCAGGGTGGCCAGCAGTTGCAGGGATTCCAGGTCTTCGCTGTCCGGCGGGCTGATGGGCACGCTGTTGGCCAGCAGCAGGGCGCCGAAGGCGCGGCCGTCGGCGCGGTGCAAGAGTACGCGCAGCACGGCGCTGTCCGGGGTCGGCGGCGGCTCCGGCCATTGCGGGTGATCGGCCAGGGCGCGCAGGCCTTGCAGGCGTTCTTCATGACCCAGGGCGGCGCGGGTGTGGACCACGCCATCCTCGGCCCATTCCAGCAGCAGCCCGTGGTCCATGGCGGCAAAGGCGCAGGCCCGTTGCACCACCCGCTGGCGCATCTGCTCGGGGGGCAGTTGCAACAGTTCCTGGCCGGTGTCCACCAGCAGTCGCAGGCGCGCGGCGCGGCTCTGGGACTGTCGATACTGGCTGCGCAGGGCCAGGGCGCTGGCGGGGTCGAAGGATGGGGTGGACATGGCGTTGCTCCAGTGCGGCGGCGCTACGGTTGAACAAAAGCGGGCATTAGACCCGCTGCTGCACGTCACGCCTATCTGCCGAATGGCATAGGCCGAAAGCTCCAGTTGGCCGATGGCGCGGACGACGGCGATGGGCAAAGTGTGGCTCATTGAAACCCACTGGAGAAATCGTATGAAACTGAAAACCACTGCCCTGGCCCTGTTTTTCGCCTTCACCGCTCCACTGGCTGTGGCCGCCGAGGTCAAGCCCTATGTCTACAGCGCCGTTGCCGAGCAGCCGCAAGCGGCCCAGGACCGTGAGATCGCCGGCCTGTTCGATCGCTGGAACAGCGCCTTGCAGACCGGCAACCCGCAGTCGGTGGTGAGCCTGTATGCGCCGAACGCAGTGTTGCAGCCGACCGTGTCCAACCAGGTGCGCAGCACTCACGCACAGATCCAGGACTACTTCGAGCACTTCCTGGCGTCCAAGCCGGTAGGTCAGATCAACTACCGTGAAATCCGTCACCTGGGCCCGGATGCCGCCCTGGACAGCGGCGTCTACACCTTCACCCTGACCGACGCGTCCGGCAAGAGCGAGAAGGTCCAGGCGCGCTACACCTTCCTGTACGAGCGCATCGATGGCCAGTGGAAGATCCTCAACCATCACTCCTCGGCCATGCCGCAAGTCCAGCCGCAGCTGGCCGCTCACTGATCCACCTTGCGTTCCCTTCACGCCGAGCTTTCGCTCGGCGTTGTCGTTTCCCGCGGCTCACTGCTCGCGGTAGCGCCCCGGGGTCATGCCGAACCAGCGCAGGCAGGCCTTGTGAAAGCTGCTCTGGTCGCGAAAGCCCAATAGCGCACCGATGTACTTGACGCTGCGCATGGAGTTGCGCAGGAAGCTGTGGGCCAGCATCAAGCGGGCTTCGTCCAGCAAGGCCGAGAAATGCACGTCTTCGTGTCCCAGGCGGCGTTGCAGGCTGCGGGTGCTGACCCCGACGATCTGGGCGATGTTCGGCAGGTCGCTCGGTGCACCCTGGGCCAGGCGTTCGGACAACGCTCGACGGACCCGGGCGGTCATCGAACCGTTGTGCAGCAGGTTGAGGCGATTGCGCGCGTACTCCAGGTGCAGCACATCCAGGGCCGGGTCGGCGGTGGGCAGGGCAATGGCGCAATCCTGGCTGCTGAAGGACAGGCTGTTGTAGGGCGCGCAAAACTGCAGGTTGTCTCCCAGCAACTGGCGCAGGGACCCGGTGTCCAGCGGCTCCTCGTAGGTGAAGGTGGCCGCCAGGGGCTGCACTTTGTGCTGCGGCAACAGCCAGTGCAGCAGGCCCAGGGTCTGGGCCGCGCCGGCGTCGATAAAGGCCCGGGGCATCATCGAGGGTTCGCTGGCCACGTCGAAGCCGATCAGGGTCAGCATCTGCGGTTTGCGCTCCAGGCACATGCAGAAGCCGTTGCTGATCAGCGCGTGGTAATCCACCAGGCGTTGCAGCGCGATGCCCAGGGTGGCGCAGGACATCACCGCATAGCCCAATGCCTCCAGGTTGGCCGGATGGGCCTTGCTGTAGGCCAGCAGGCCCAGGTCCGGCTTGCCGGTGCGGCGCACCGCTTCCTGTATCACCTGATAGACCAGTTCCAGCCTCACGCCCTTGGGGTTTTCATACACATCCCGCAGGCTGCTGCCCAATTGCTTGAGCAAGGTTTCGACGTGGGCGCCGCCCTCATTCATGACATCGGCAAGCACCCGAAAGCTGGCGCTGGTCATTCTATGCATAGGTCTTCCTGGACTGATGGCTTAGTGATATCGGAGAGGCCGTTGGCATGATTGCAATAAACACGGGGCCACAGACGATTCGGCAGTGCCGCGCGTTTCCGAGGACAAGCGAAAGGTATCCAGGAACACTTCCTCAAGGCCTGTGCCGGGGTCGATCATGTTCGGCCAGGGCCCTTGGAAAGGGTGACGGCCAGCGCGTCGCATCCGGTTCGCCGCGAGGGTGCCGTTGTCTTGCCCGGGGAGTTGTCATGCAAAGCGTCAGAGACTTTTATCGTGAACTGGCCCAGGGCCGCCTGATGCTGGCGTTCCAGCCGGTGGTGTGGCTGCCCGACAGCAGCCGGGTGCTGTACCACGAAAGCTTGCTGCGCCACATCGATGCTCAGGGCGGCGAAGTCTATCCTCTGGCGCTGCTGGAAAAACACCAACTGATGCGCGAGCTCGATCAAAGCGTGGTGCGCTGCGTGATCGATGCGCTGCAGCGTGATGAACGCCTGCGCCTGGGGTGCAATATTTCCGCCCAGAGCGCGATCATCGACGGCTTCTGGTTGCCGATTCTGCAGGTGCTGCGCGACTCACCCTCAGTGGCCGCGCGCCTGGTGATCGAGATCACCGAAAGCGCCACGCCGCCGAGCATTGAGGCGGCCAGCGAGTTCGTCCTGTGCCTGCGGGAGCTGGGCTGCCGGGTGGCCATCGACGATTTCGGCGCGGGCCTGGGCACCCTGGAATTCATCCGTCAGACCCGGCCGGACATCGTCAAGATCGACAAGGGCTACATCCAGCGCGCCCGCGGTGAACTCAACAGCGCCCAGACCCTCAGCCACCTGGTGCAGCTGTGCAAGACCCTGGCGCCGTGCGTGATCATCGAAGGGGTGGAGACGGACAGCGACCAGAACCTGGCCACCGCCTGTGGTGGCGAGTGGGGGCAGGGCTATCTGTTCGGTCGCCCGCAGGTGGATCGGCTGGGGCGGCGCTGCTGCCTGGAGCAGCAGATGGCGCCGCGGTGTGCGCTGGATCAGGCCTAGCCCGGTGGCGCCATGACACGGCGCGAGCCCGCCTGACGGGGTTCAATCAACCTGCGGGGTGATGGGCGGGGTGTCGGCCGTCGGGTCTTGCACCTCGGCACTGATGGGCAATGCCGGCAGCTCTTCCTCGGGAATCTCCTTCATGTCCACGTGCCTGTTGCGCTGGGGCCGTTCCGGCTGGAACGCGTCGTAGGGCAGCAGCACGGTGTCGAGCGCCGCATCCAGGGGCAGGCTGGCCACCAGCAGGATCGGGCACACCACCGTCACCCAGCAGCCGCCGGTGATCATGCGTGCGTAGCCCATGTCATAGCCGGTGAGTACTTGGGCATTGGTCTTGACGCTGCGGTAGTAGCGGTCGTCGCGAAAGTCCAGGGCATTGCCGCGAGTCATGTAGGTGCCGCAGCCGGACAGCAGCAGGGTGTTGAGCAACAACAGGTAATGGAGGATTCGGATGATCGGGCTTCCACGCAGGGGCGAAACAGGGTCGGGCGCGAATCAGTGATTCATCGCGTCATAGGGCAGCAGCGCGGTGTCGGCCACGGCATCCACCGGCAGGCTGACGATGGCCACCACCGGGCAGACGATGCTGACCCAGCAGAAGACCGTGGCGTAGCCGTCGTAGCCACTGGAGCCACGCATGGTCAGCAGCTCGATATTGGCCTGGGTGCCTTTGTAGTAGTCGTAGCCGCTATGGGCGTTGGGCGTGCGGGCGATCAGGGTGCCGCAGCCCGTCAGGGATATTGCGGATAACAGAAGTACAGCGTTGAGGGCTTTGATGATGCCATTCCTTAGCGAGCAGATTTTTGCCGTGCGCATCGTCGCAGAAGCCTGGGGCGCACGCTAGATAGGCTCGAATAAATAGTCGGCACCCGATCAGAGCGCTGATGGAATCAACAGCAACAGATCGGTATCGCCGATGTCCACGCCGGCTTGGGTCAGCAGGGTGCTGGCCTGGCCCCGGTGATGGGTCTGATGATTGAAAAAATGCACCAGCAGGGCATACACATTGCGCTCGGCGACCACGCCCCGGGTGTTGGCGTAATGCAGGCTGCTGTCCAGGTCGGTCTCGCTCAGGGACTGGCTGAAGTCGAGGATCAACTGGTCCAGCCATTGGCGTTGTTGCCAGAGCCCGTCGAGGTTTGGGTACAGCAGGGTCTTGAGGTCCTGGGGCAGGGCCACCTGCTGCAGCGGGGCCAGCGCCGGATGCTGCGTCGGGTGTTGGGCAAAGCGCTTGAGCCAGATGGTGTCACCGGCCAGCAGGTGATTGAGGGTGCCGAGGATCGAGCCGAAAAACGCCTGGCGATCGAGGACGATCTGCCCCTCGGGCAGGCTCATGGCGGCGTTGTACAGCTTGGCGTTCATCCATTGGTTGTAGCGGGCCATCAGGCCCAGGTGCTCGGTGCGGTTCATGGCCGTTCCTGGTGGTGTGGGGCGCTCGATCAGGCGGTCGTCAGCTTCGCAAGGTGGATGGCCGGCGCGCAAGGGTGGCTTGAAAATCTCCGCGCGATGGGCGTTTTCCCGGTCGGCGAGGCATTAAAAAAACCGCCCCTTTGGCCCCGATAACATCGTTTCTCGGGGCTTGGGCTTTTCTCTATATTGGCCACCAGATCCAGCGCGGCAACAGGCCGCGCGCCCTCTATGGTGAGCCGTTGCAATGAATAAAAAACCTGAACGCACAGGGCTGGAAAATCCCGGGACCGCCACTCGAGTGGTCTGGGGCGGAGAGCAAGTCCGTCACCCCTACAACGCCACGCAAACCCCGATTGTCGCCAGCGCCGCCTACGGCTACGACGACATCGACCAGTGGTACGACGTGGCCCTGGGCAAGGCCCCGGGCTTCATCTACAGCCGCATGAGCAACCCCACGGTGGAAACCCTGGAAGCCAAATTGTGCGACCTGGAAAACGCCGAGTCGGCGGTGGCCTTCAGCAGCGGCATGGCGGCCATCAGCGGCGTGCTCTACAGCTTCCTGCGCCACGGCCAGCGGGTGGTGTCAACCAAGGACAGCTACGGCGGCACCAACAAGATTTTCGAAGAGTTCCTGCCGCGCATGGGCGTGGCCGTGACCCTCTGCGAAACCTTCGACCAGCAGCAGATCGAAGCCGAGATCGCCCAGGGTTGCGACCTGCTGTACCTGGAGACCCCGACCAACCCGACCCTGAAGATCGTCGACATCCAGCGTCTGGTCACCGCAGCGAAACAGGTCGGCGCCCTGGTGGTGGCGGACAACACCTTCGCCACGCCGCTGAACCAGAACCCCCTGGCCCTGGGCGTGGATGTGGTGATCCACAGCGCCACCAAGTTCCTCAGCGGTCACGGCGACGTGCTCGGTGGCGTGGCCTGCGGCAGCGAGGCGCTGATGAGCCAGGTGCGTCACTACCGGGAAATCAACGGTGCCAGCCTCGATCCGTTCTCGGCCTACCTGATCATCCGCGGGATCAAGACCCTGGCCCTGCGCATGCGCCAGCAACAGCACAGCGCGGCGCAGCTGGCGCAGTTCCTGCTCAACGAACCGCTGGTGGAGTCGGTGAACTACCCGGGCCTGCCGAGCCACCCGAATCACGCCGTGGCCTGTGCGCAGATGCGCGGTTTCGGCGCCATCGTCAGTTTTGTCCTGGTGGGCGGCATGGACAGCGTCAAGCTGCTGTTACCGCGCCTGCGCTACGCGCACTGCGCCGGCAACCTGGGGGCGGTGGAAACCATCTACGGCCCGGCGCGCACCACCAGCCATGTGGAGAACACCCTGGAAGAGCGCCAGGCCCTGGGCATTTCCGAAGGCCTGGTGCGGATCTCGGTGGGCATCGAAGACACCGATGATCTGCTGGCGGATCTGCAACAGGCCTTTGCCTGGCTGCGCCAATCCCTCAAGCACAATCCGGCGCCCGGCGCCGTCCCTTCCCTGAATGCCCGGGTCGAGGTGGCCCACTGAAAGAGCGTGCAATACCCCCACAGCAAGGCAGCCCGTGGGGGCTTCATGAAGAGGAATAACAATAAAAACCTGGCGGCATCCGATTTGTTTTCTGCCCATTTCCACAGTCGCAGAAATTGAGACTTGCCCTGACAACTTTCATGAGAACCATCATGTCCCTACAAGAACAACAGACCGACTTGCGCGGCGGCTTCAAGCAAGAAATGCAGACCCGGCACATCGTCATGCTCGCCCTTGGCGGGGTGATCGGCACCGGGCTGTTCCTCACCTCCGGCTACACGGTGAACCAGGCCGGCCCGCTGGGTGCGGTGATCGCCTACATCATCGGCGCGCTGATGGTGTACATGGTGATGATGTGCCTCGGCGAGCTGGCGGTGCAGATGCCCGAGACCGGCTCCTTCAGCACCTACGCCACGCGCTTTCTCGGCCCTGGCACCGGCTACACCGTGGCCTGGCTGTACTGGCTGACCTGGACCGTGGCCATTGGCTCGGAATTCACCGCCGCCGGTATCCTCATGACCCGCTGGTTTCCCGACACCCCGGTGTGGATCTGGAGCGCGCTGTTCGCCCTGGTGGTGTTTTTGTCCAACGTGGTCTCGGTGCGGTTGTTCGCCGAGACCGAGTTCTGGCTGTCGCTGGTCAAGGTGATCACCGTGCTGGTGTTCCTGGTGGTGGGTGGCGGGGCAATCCTGGGCCTGTTGAACATCGATCAGGCCCACAGCATCGGCTTGAGCAACTTCACCCGCGAGGGGTTGTTCCCCACCGGCTTCATGCCGATTGCCATGACCCTGCTGGCGGTGTCCTTCGCCTTCTCCGGCACTGAGCTGATCGGCATTGCTGCCGGTGAAACCCGCGACCCGCAACGCAATGTGCCACGGGCGATCCGCACCACGGTGCTGCGCCTGGCGATCTTCTTCGTCGGCACCATCTTCGTCCTCGCCACCCTGTTGCCCCGGGAGCAGGCCGGTTTGGTGGAAAGTCCGTTCGTCACGGTGTTCACCTACATCGGCATTCCGTACTCGGCCGACATCATGAACTTCGTGATCATCAGCGCGCTGCTGTCCGCCGCCAACTCCGGGTTGTACGCCGCCTCGCGGATGCTCTGGACCCTGAGCGACCAGGGCCATCTGCCCAAGCAGTTCTCGGCCCTGACCCGCATGGGCACGCCGCTCAACGCGATCATCGTGAGCATGGCCGGCGGTGCGGCCTCGCTGCTCAGTAGTGTGTTCGCGCCGGACACCATCTACCTGGCCCTGGTGTCGATTTCCGGGCTGGCGGTGGTGGTGGTGTGGATGAGCATCGCCGCCAGCCAGATCGCCTTCCGCCGTCACTACGTGGCCAATGGCGGTGATGTGCGCGAGCTCAAGTTCCGTGTCCGCGGCTACCCCTGGGTGCCGCTGGGGGCCTTGTTCTGCTGCGCCCTGGCCTGTGTCGGCATCGGCTTCGACCCCGAGCAGCGAGTGGCCCTGTACTTCGGTGTGCCCTTCATCGCCTGGTGCTACTTCGTGTATTACATTACCCGCAGTAGCCGCCAGCGGCGCCTGGCCCTGGCACCTCTGGCACGCTCGTCCGATGCCCTTCAGGGCTGAAGAACGGGAGCGGTCTCCAGGGTGTCCATGAGAGTCAGGCCATGAAGCAGAAAAGCTTGCCCCCGCTGAACTGGCTGCGCGCCTTCGAAGTGTCCGCCCGCTGCCTGAACTTCACCCACGCCGCCGAGGAACTGTTCCTCACCCAGGGGGCGGTGAGCCAGCAGATCCGCCAGCTGGAAAGCCACCTCGGGGTGGCGCTGTTCAAGCGCCTGCCCCGGGGCCTGGACCTGACCGAGGAGGGGCGCTCCTACCTGCCGGTGGTGCAGGACGCCATTACCCGGCTGGCGGTGGGCACCAACGAGATCTTCGGCCAGCACCAGCACCGGCCGATCAAGGTGCGCGGCAGCCTGGCGTTCTTCGTCCACTGGCTGGCGCCCAAGCTGGTGACCTTCCAGCAGGCCCAGCCCCAAGTGGACCTTCGCTACATCAGCAATATCTGGGTCAAGGAACTGGACGGCGAGGACGACATGGAGATCCGCTGGGGTCGCGGTCATTGGCCGGGGCTGGTGGCCCAGCGCCTGACCTGGGACAGCCTGTTCCCGGTCTGCGCCCCGGCCTTGCTGGCGCGCTTGCCGCTGCAGGTGCCGGACGATCTGGCTCGGCATCAACTGCTGCATGTACTGGGCTATGAGGAGGGCTGGGGCTACTGGCTCAAGCGCGCCGGCGCCAGAGGCGTGGACTCGTCCCGGGGCATGCAGTTCGACACCCTGATCTCGACCCTGCGCATGGCCGAACTGGGCCAGGGCGTGGCCCTGGCCCGTTCCTCGATGGTCGCTGAAATGCTGGCCGACGGGCGCCTGGTGGAGCCTTTCGAGCAGCGTATCGAGGCCAGCGAATCCTTTTATCTGGTGCGCGGCGCCGATGCCGAGCAACACCCCGATGCGCTGAAGTTCTCCACCTGGCTGGTGGAGCAGGCCCATCGCTATAAATGACTGGCCGGAGCCAAGCATGCGCTATGTGAGTACTCGCAGTGCCACCGAACAGGTGGATTTTGCATCCGTGGTTTTGTCCGGCGTGGCCGCCGATGGCGGGCTGTATGTGCCGCAGCGGCTGCCGTGTTTCAGCCCCCAGGAAATCGCCAACTGGTCGACCCTGGATTACCCCGAACTGGCCTTTCGCGTGCTCAGCCCCTTTGTCGGCGACAGCCTGCCCGAGGCTGACTTCAAGGCGTTGCTGCACCGGGCCTACAGCGGTTTTGGCCATCGTGCGGTGGCGCCTTTGCGGCAGATTGATCGCAACGAATGGCTGCTGGAGCTGTTTCACGGTCCCAGCGGTTCGGCCAAGGACTTTGCCGCACGCCTGCAGGCCCAGCTGGTGAGCTACTTTCTCCAGCGCCGGCAGCGTCGCGGGGTGCTGGTGGGCGCCAGCAACGGCGACACCGGGCTGGCGGCGATCGACGCCTTCAAGGATTGCCCGCAGACCCAGGTGCTGGTGTTCTACCCGCAGCACGGTGTGCCCGAGCAGCAGGGGCGGCAGTTGCAGGCGGCGCATCACCCGGGGTTGTGGCGCTTTGCGGTGCAGGGCAGTTTCGACGACTGCCAGACCCTGGTCAGCCGCCTGCTGCGCCAGTGGCCTTTGCCCGAGCACGAGGCGATCGGCTTCAACTCCAGCAACTGGGTAGGGGTCATGGCCCAGTTGGTGCTGTATTTCCATGCCGTGCTGCAACTGGGCGGCGGTCAGCGGCCCATCGGCTTCAGCGTGCCGGCGGCGAGTTTTGCCGAAGTCTATGCCGGCTACATCGTGCAGAAGATGGGCCTGCCGATCACCCAGATGATTGTCGCCACCAATAGCAATGACGCGCTGCATCAGCTGTTCCTGAAGAACCGCTACTCCCGCGGGCAGGCCCGCCAGAGCCTGTCGCCGGCCATGGACCTGTCGCTGTTCGCCAACCTGGAGCGCCTGGTCTGGGAGCTGTATGGCCAGGACCCGCAGGCGGTGGCGGCGCTGATGCGGGGGTTCGAGGACAGCGGCGAGATGAGCCTGAACAACGAGGCCTGGCTGCAGGCGCGGATGATCATCGACTCCTATTCGGTCAGCGACGAAGAGACCGGCAAGGAGATCGTCAGCCTGTACCGGGACACCGGCTACGTCATCGATCCCCACGCCGCCACCGGGGTGCTGGCGGCGCGCCTGTACCGCCGCAGTCTGGTGGCACCGATGGTCACCCTGGGGGAAATCGCACCGGCCAAGTCGGCGCGGCTGCTGGGCTCGCTGGGCATTCCCGGGGTGGTCCCGCCACCGGTGGCAGCGCCCTCGACGCAGCAGTGGCAGACCCTGGCGGCGGATGATTTTGCCGCATTGCTGCATTGCCTGAAGGCACTGTGATGGACCGGTTCAAGGGGGCTGTATGAAGCGGATTCTGGATCCTCTGGACGAGCGCATCCTGGCCGAGCTGAGCGTCAATGCCCGGGCGGCTCATGCCGAGCTGGCGGCCAAGGTCAACCTGTCGCGCAATGCCGTGCGCCAGCGCATCGAACGCCTGGAGCGCGACGGCGCGATCCAGGGCTACACCATTCGCGTGGGCGAAGGGCGCGGGGCGGATACCCGGATCAATGCGCTGATCTTCGTCTACCGCTACGACCGCATGCGCGGCGCCGAGGTGTTGCAGGCCCTGCGGGCGATGCCGGAGATCGTCCAGTGCGAAGTGCTCAGCGGCGAGTTCGATGTACTGGTGCGGGTCAGCGCCGCCACCGCGGAGCGGGTGCACCGGGTGTGGAATGACATCGCCGCCTTGCCCGGGGTGGAAAACACCGTGACTTCCTTTGTCTTGTCCTCCGTGGCCTGAGCGCAGAGCCGGATCTTCTGGCCTCCTGTAGCCGCTGGCGCAGCCTGCGAAAAGGCCCGAGGGGGCTTCAGCGTGGGTGGGGTCGCTGCGTGCCCAAGGCCCGTTCGCAGCCTTCGGCAGCGGCTACACGATCTAGAGCCCCAGCAATCCCTGTAGCCGCTGCCGAGCCTTTGGCGAGGCTGCGAAAAGGGCCGAAGGACCTTCCTGCGCCGTCAATCAGCATGTTGCGATGAATGGAACCCTGTGTGTTGTCCTGATGGACCGCACCGCCAGGTTTGGCGTCTCCTGCGGAGCCGATCGCAGCCTTCGGCAGCGGCTACAGGGGGCAGTCTTGGTTGCGGGTTTTGCGTAGCCAGTGCCTGTGAGCGCAGCCTTCGGCAGCTGTCACGGGCGCTGGGCAAAATGCTCAGCAAATACAGCAAAACGGCATATTTCACTGCCCGGGCCAGCCCCCTAACCTTGTCTCCATCAGCTTCTTCAACCCGGATGGAACACAACAAAAATGACTGAATACAACATCGCCCTGGTGGGCTTCGGCGGGGTCAATCGGGCCCTGGCGCAACTGATTGCCGAGCGCAATCAGGCATGGAAAAAACAGCTGGGTTTCAGTTTGAAAATCGTCGGCATCAGCGATCTGTTCCTCGGTTCCATCGTGGCTCCCCAGGGGCTGGATGCCGGTCTGCTGAGCAAGCTGCCGGCAACCAAAGGCGCGTTGGCGCAACTGCCGGGCGGTCAGGTGGAGGCGCTCAACGAACAGGTGATCAAGGACTCCGGCGCCGACATCATCGCCGAGGCCACCTTCACCAATCCGGTGGACGGCGAGCCGGCCAGCACCTTCTGTCGCTGGGCCCTGGAGCAGGGCAAGCACGTGGTGACCACCAACAAGGGGCCGATCGCACTGCACGGCGCCGAGCTCAAGGCCCTGGCCCAGCGCAATCAGGCGGCGTTCGAGTACGAAGGCGCGGTGATGAGCGGCACCCCGGTGATCCGCATGGCCAAGCAGTCCCTGGCCGGCAGCGAGCTGCTGGGTTTCGAGGGCATTCTCAATGGCACCTCGAATTTTGTGCTGACCCGCATGGACGCCGGCCTGGGCTTTGCCGAGGCGGTGGCCGAGGCTCAGGCACTGGGGTATGCCGAGGCTGATCCGACGGCGGATGTCGAAGGCTTTGATGTGCGCTTGAAGGTGGTGATCCTGGCCAATGAGCTGCTCGGTGCACAGCTGACCGTCAGCGATATCAGCTGCCGGGGCATCTCCGGCCTGACAGCGGCCGACCTGGAGCAGGCTCGGGCCGAGGGTGCGCGCTGGAAGCTGATCGGTTCGGCCCGGCGCCTGGCCGATGGCTCGCTGCAGGCCAGTGTCGAGCCGCGGTTGTTGCCCCTGGCTCATCCGCTGGCGGGTATTGGCGGGGCGATCAACGCGGTGTCGTTCAACACCGAACTGCTGGGCGCGGTGACGGTGTCCGGGCCGGGCGCCGGGCGCATCGAGACGGCCTTTGCCTTGCTCTCGGACATCATCCACATCCACCAGTCGCGCACCAGCCGCTAGGAGCCTGTCCATGAATCTGTCACGTCTGGCGCCGGTCGCCGATTCGATTGACGTCTACAGCCCCTTCGATGGTCGCCTGATCGGGACCGTGCCACGCCTTGACGCCTGTGCCGTGCCCTACCTGTTGCAGCAGGCGCGCCAGGGCGTGAACGACTGCGCCGCGTTGCCGCGCCATCAGCGGGCACGGATTCTGGAGCGGGCGGCCTTGAACATCGAGCGCGACGCCGAGCACTTTGCCCGGCTGATCGTCGATGAAGCGGGCAAGACCCTGAAACAGGCGCAGAAGGAGGTCAAGCGCTGCGTCAACACCCTCAAGCTCTCGGCCGAAGAGGCCAAGCGCAATGCCGGCGAGGTGCTGCCCTTCGATGCTTACGAAGGTTCGGAGAACCGCCAGGGCTGGTTCTCTCGCGAGCCTCTGGGGTTGATCCTGGCGATCACCCCCTACAACGATCCGCTGAACCTGGTGGCGCACAAGCTGGGCCCGGCCATTGCCGGGGGCAACGGGGTGATCCTCAAGCCGTCGGAGCTGGCGCCGCTGTCGGCCATCAAACTGGTGGACTACTTGCGTGATGCCGGGCTGCCGACTTCGGTGGTGACCCTGGCCACCGGCGGCGCGGAATTGGGCAAGGCCCTGGTGGCGGCCCGCGAGGTGCGGATGATTTCCTTCACCGGTGGCTTTGTCACCGGCGAGCAAATCGCCCGCAGCGCCGGCCTGAAGAAGCTGGCCATGGACCTGGGGGGCAACGCGCCGGTGATCGTCATGGCCGACTGTGACCTGGCGGCGACGGTGGAAAGCTGCGTGTCCGGGGCGTTCTGGGCGGCGGGGCAGAACTGCATCGGCACCCAGCGCCTGCTGGTCCAGGCCTCGATCTATGAGGCGTTTCGCGAGGCCTTTGTGCGCCTGGCCCGGGAGCAGGTCAGTGGCGATCCATCGGCCGACAGCACGGATATCGGGCCGATGATCAGCCTGCAGGCCGCGCAGAACGCGCAGAAGGTCGTGGATGAAGCACTGCAGCAGGGCGCACGGTTGCTCTGCGGGCATCAGCGCCGGGGTTCGTGCTACGCCGCCACGGTGCTGGAGAATGTCGACCATGGCAGCCGCCTGTGGCAGGACGAGGTCTTTGCGCCAGTGGTGGTGTTGCAGGCGTTCGACGATCTGGATCAGGCCATCGCCCTGGCCAACCAGCCCGAATACAGCCTGCATGCGGGGATCTTCACCAACGATCTGCGCACCGCCATGGACGCCGCGCGGCGGATCGAGGCGGGCGGGGTGATGATCAACGATTCGTCCGATTACCGTTTCGATGCCATGCCGTTTGGCGGCTTCAAGTACGGCAGCCTGGGCCGCGAAGGGGTGCGTTTCGCCTATGAGGAAATGACCCAGCCCAAGGTGGTGTGCCTCAACAGCCTGAGCTGAGGCCGATTGCAGCAACACGACAGGTCGTCGGGCACCGGGCAGGTTTGGTCACCTGCCCGGTGTTTTTTTGTCTGCGCGGCAGCGGATCGAATCGACCCAGGGAGCGGTGGTGGTAGAGTCCGCCCACCCAGGATGAAGGATGCAGGAAGCGCGAATGATCAAGCTGTTGTGGCAACAAGGGCGCGGGCTGTGGCTGGCGTTGTTTCTCGGGCTGCTGCTGCCGGCGCAGGGCTACGCCGAGCCGGTGCCACCGGGGTTGGCGAGGATTGAGCTGGACCGGCGGATCATCGATCTGAGCGGCACGCTGGACGCGGCGCAGCAGCAGCGCATGAGCGAGAAACTCGCGGCCCTGGAACAGCGCCGCGGTGCGCAGATCGCGGTGATGCTGGTGCCCAGCCTCGGCCAGCAAAGCATCGAGGTCCTGAGCAATCAGCTGTTTCGTGCCTGGAAGCTGGGGCGCAAGGGGGTCGATGACGGCCTCCTGCTGCTGGTGGCGAAGAACGATCGCCAGGTGCGCATCGAGGTGGGTTATGGCCTGGAGCCGGTGGTCACCGACCTGCTGGCCGGACAGATCATCGCCCGGGACCTGGCCCCGGCCTTTCGCCGGGGGGATTTCGCCGCAGGCATCGAACAGGCCCTGGATGACCTGATTGTGCTGGTGGACGGTGGCGAACTGGCGGAACCGGCGCCCTTGCAGATCCCCTTGCAGATCCCCCTCGAAGTCTATGCCTTGCTGCTGGCCTTCATCATCGGGGCGGTGGCGGGAGTGATGCTGGCCGCGGGCTGGAAGTGGCGCCGGGTCCTGGCCGCTCTGGTGCTGCTGGTGGCGTTGCTGGTGGCGTTGCTGGTGGGCGCGGTCGGCGGTCGCGAGTGGCTGGTGCAATTGTTCCTGGTGCCGCTGTGCATGCTGGTGGGTGGCGCGACGTTCGCCGGGCTGTGGCAGGCGCGCCGGGTGTTCTACGGGGTGCTGGGGCTGCTGCTGTACATCGCCGTGCTGACCCTGCTCAGTCGGTTCCTGGGCCGTTCGACCTTCCTCTACGGGCTGGCCTGGCCGGCCGGCGTGCTGCTGGTGCTGGGAGGGCATTGGCTGCTCTATCGCATGATGCGCAACCGCTGGCGCAAGAGCCCCAAGGGCTTTGCGTGGCGACTGGGGGCGCTGCTGGTGCTGATCCTGCTGATGGCCTGGGGTGTCGACGCCTGGAGTACGGCCCGGCAGTGGCTGACGCTGTTGCCGTTCGCCTACTTCCTCGGTTTCATGCTGTTTGCCAGTACCGGCGGTTTTCACTGGACCAGCGGCGGTGCCAGTGGTGGTGCCAGTAGTGGCGGCGGTAGTGCTGGCAGTTCGAGCTCGGGAGGCGGGTTCTCCGGAGGCGGCGGTTCCAGTGGCGGCGGTGGAGCGTCGGGCAGTTGGTGATGCGCCTGTTGGCCTTTCCCATGGCGGACGGACCGGCCCAGGCGCTGCCGTGTCCGTCCGAGTTTGTGGATCAGACGACTTCGTCGATCAACGAGGTTTTTGGCGCCGTGACCGGTGGCTGAGGCTGTTCCTTGGCCTTGTCTCTGAGTTTTTCCAGCGCCTCTTTCTGTTCCGCCGTCAGGGGCGGTGGGGTCAGCACCTTGCCCGAGTCAGGCAGCTTGATGCCGGGCTGAGAGCCGCCGGCGGTCAGGGGGGAAGGGGACGGTTGTTTATTTCCATGTCACTGCATCCTTGAGTGGGGTGAATAAAAGATAACGACCGCTTTGCGCTGATCTTTAGAGCCAATGCTCTAGGCCGCCAGCTGAACCTTCTTTCGAGGGGAGGGCTTGATTTGATGTTGATAATTATTCTTGTTTGCAAATAAGATATGTTATTACGTTTTGAAATCACCCCAAGGAGTCTCTCCCATGAAAGTCCTGTCCTCCCTCAAAGAAGCCAAGAACCGTCACCGCGACTGCCAGATCGTCAAGCGTCGCGGGCGGATCTACGTGATCTGCAAATCCAATCCTCGCTTCAAGGCGCGCCAGGGCGGGGCGAAAAACCGCAACAAGGGCTGATCCGCCGCTTGCTCCTGTCCAGGACAGGGCGCCCGATACGTGGCAAGCACCGTCGGGCGCGTTGGCGGCTTATCTGCCGAGGCGGGCGATCAGGGGCTCAAGCGTCGGGCGTTTGCTCTGCCACTCCGCTTTGGTGATGCCCAGCAGGACCACGTCCATGCGTTGGCCATCCTTGAGGATGTTCTGGCGCCGCAGCCCCTCCTGTTGGAAGCCGAATTTCAGGTGCATGTTGATCACCGCAGGGTTGCTGGCCAGTACCTCGCAGTTGAGTTTTTCAAGACCGGCTTCGGTGAAGGCGTAGTCCAGCATCCAGAACTCGATCAGGCTGCCCAGGCCCTTGCCTTGCTGCTTGGCGTCCAGGTAGAACGCCCAGTCGGCGGTCTTCTGTCGGGCATTGATGGCATTCAGCGAAACGATGCCCAAGGCCTGGCCTTCGTCCATGACGACAAACACCGCCTGGGCCGGATTGTCCTGCAAGGAACTCAGCCAGCGCTGGTGTTCCTGCTCACTGATTTCGTGGGAGGTGTACATGTACTGGCGCACCTCTTTCTGGTTGCGCAGCGTGCGTACATGGGCCTGGGTGGCGGGGTCGGCATCGACCAGGGGGATGAACTGCATCCTGATGTCCTTCTCGGATGGGTAAGCGGTGGTGGCGCATGATGGCATATCCACGGCCGTTGCATGGATTTGTCTCGCGGGACAAGAACCGGTAGAAAGAGCCCTCGCATTCAGAAAACAGATACCTGCATGAGCAACATCGAGAAACCCAATAGCCGCCTGTTCGACCTCGACTTGCTGCGGGCCATTGTCACGGTGGCCGATTGCGGCAGTTTCACCACGGCGGCCAGTCGCCTGCATTCGACTCAGTCCACCGTCAGCCAGAAGATCCGCCGCCTGGAGGAGATGGCCGGGCACCGCCTGCTGGAGCGTGGCAATCGCGATGTCCTGCCCACCGATGCCGGCGCCACGCTGCTGGGGTATGCCCGGCGCCTGCTGGCGCTGAACGACGAGATGCTTGAGGCGCTGTCCGGCGCCACGGTGGCGCTGACGGTGCGGATCGGCGTACCGGATGACTTTGCCGCGGGGCGCACCACCGAGCAGTTGGCCGCCTTCAATCGCCGCTATCCCCAGGTCAAGCTGGAAGTCACCAGCGGCATGAGTCGCGACCTGAGCGCCAGCTATGACCGCGGCGAACTGGACCTGGTGGTGCTCAAACAACTGCGCAACAGCCGCGAGGCCCTGGGCTGCTGGCCGGAGAAGACCCGCTGGGTGGACAGCGCGAAAAACCCCTGCATCGACCTCGACCCGCTGCCCATCGTCACCTTCCCGCCGCGTGGGGTGTACCGCGATGAAATGATCAATGCCCTGGAGTCCATCGGCCGGCGCTGGCACATCAGTTTCACCAGCTCCAGTCTCAGCGGCCTGCAGTCGGCGATTGCCGATGGCATGGGCATCGGCCTGCTGCCGCTGCGCGCGGTGACGGCGGGGCATCAGGTCCTGGCCCGCAGCAGCGGGTTGCCGTCGGTGGATGTGTTCGAGGTGGCGTTGCTGCACCGTCCGGCGGCGGATCCCATGGTCAAGGAGCTGGCCCGGGTATTGTCACGGGTGCTGGCCCAGGACACCCGTGGCTGAGTCTGTTTGCTATTTGATAAATGAATATACCGGATTCCGGTATTTAATTTGTGCATGAAGGCGGCGCTGGATATCGTGATGGCCAGCAGCGATCCGCAGCATTGCCTGGCGCGTCGCTCCGCAGATTTGTTCACCCCGGCGGCGCTGCTGCACGGGGTAGCAAAACAACAATGAGGAGAGTCTCGATGTCCAAAACCACTTATTACGCACCCCACGGCGGGCACCCGGCGCAGACCGAAATGCTCACCGACCGTGCCATGTTCACCGAAGCCTATGCCGTGATCCCCAAGGGCGTGATGCGTGACATCGTCACCAGTCACCTGCCGCACTGGGACAACATGCGCATGTGGGTGATTGCCCGTCCGCTGTCGGGTTTTGCCGAAACCTTTTCCCAGTACATCGTTGAAGTGGGCGCCAATGGCGGCAGCGACAAGCCCGAGCAGGACCCCAACGCCGAAGCGGTGCTGTTCGTCGTCGAAGGCGAAGTCAACCTGACCCTGCAGGGCCAGGAGCACGTCCTCAAGCCCGGTGGTTATGCCTTCATCCCGCCGGCGGCCGACTGGAAGCTGCGCAACACCAGCGGCACCGAGGCGCGTTTCCACTGGATCCGCAAGCACTACCAGAAAGTCGACGGCGTGCCGTACCCGGACGCGTTCGTCACCAACGAGCAGGACATCGAGCCGCGGGTGATGCCGGACACCGAAGGTCGCTGGAGCACCACCCGGTTTGTCGACATGAGCGACATGCGCCACGACATGCACGTCAACATCGTCAACTTCGAGCCGGGCGGCGTGATTCCGTTCGCCGAGACTCATGTCATGGAGCACGGCCTGTATGTTCTGGAAGGCAAGGCGGTGTATCGCCTGAACCAGGACTGGGTCGAAGTCGAGGCTGGCGACTTCATGTGGCTGCGCGCCTTCTGCCCGCAGGCCTGCTACTCCGGCGGCCCAGGTCGCTTCCGCTACCTGCTGTACAAGGATGTGAACCGCCAGATGCGCCTGACCCTGAACGCGCCGCATTGATACTAAGGTGGGGCAGGGGCGCTCAAGGCCTCTGCAGCAGCGAGGGATGAAAACCGGCGAATATTCGCCGGTTTTTTTTGCTTCGCAGCAAGGCAGGCACCGGATGGTCGCGCCAGGTTGTTTCGCGTCGAGGTTCACTTAGCGATTGATGATTAGCACGACCTGTCGAACTGAGGGCCGAAAGTGGGCTCGGACAAGTAAAGGGCTATTCAGGGGAGTTGCAACTTATCAACGTTGAGCCAAGGCCGCCGAAGGCAGCCTTGGCTGCTGTTAGTGCCTTAGGCGACCGGGTGAATAGTCTCACCGTGGTCTTTCACGGTGCTGCTATCAACTTCGATCTTGCTCGTGGCCTGGACATAGTAAGGCGCCTGGGTGCCGTTCCTTTTCAGGGACAGCACAAAGCCACGGTCGTCCGATCTGTCCCAGCTTTCCTGCTTGCCGCTGTCGATTCCAAAGAAGGTGGTGTCGCCGTCGCTGCCCCATTTGTTGACCGAGACTTCAATCTTTTTCGATGATTTGTTGGTAACGGTAATACCCATCTCTATATTCCTTTTAGATTGAGGTTTAGTTGATCTGGCTATTGACTGCTATCCAATGCTTACAGTCGTTATGTCGTTCCATACAACCTAACTAGAACTGCCAGTCAATGCAGGTGAAGCGCCTTGAAGTCTAGATACTATTTTGCTATCAGCAAGGCTGCACTCCTGGAGCTTCCTCAATGAATCGCCAATGCCCATCTCGCCTTGTCACAACGCCTCCAGCTGTGCCGGGCAACGACGATTTTGCTCCTCACCCACCTATTTGGCAGCAAGATCCGGACTTGCCGATCATGGGCAGCGCTGCATCGGCCATCATGGGGTTCTGCTTCTTGGTGCTTTGGTCCTTGCCGGTCTTGGTGCTGACGATATTGCTCCTTCTGGGGGCCGAAGCGATGCTAGGTGAACCGCGCAGCGATGGGTCGAGTTTCACAACGGCGCTTCTCATCCAGTTCCTGCTGGGCTTTATCGTGCTCATGGGACTGGTCTTCGCGTGGATTTTCTCTGTGCCCAGAGTGCTGGCCTTCACGTTCGACGAAAACCAGCAACTGCTGACCCTTACCGTCAGCCGGCGCGGCCGTAAGCCCACCGAAGTACGGGTGCCATATAGCGACATCATTGGCATCTACCCTTACGTGTTCGCCAGTTATGACCGCGATGGCCATTTCAGCGTTTTGTGTCAGGGGCCAAGAGGCAAGCAGTCGCTGTACCGATTGGCCGAGGGTACTTCTCTGGAAGAAATGGAGTTTCATTCGGCGTGGTTGCGAGGAGCGTTAGGCGAACGGATGCATAACCTGGCGGATCTGGACAAATGAACCAAGCGCGCCCATCCCGCCACTTCTTCGGGCGTTTATCCGCTCGAGGCATTGGGGGAGGTGGTACATGATCCTTGAATTCATGGCGCGTGGTTGATTGGGGTGAGGGTGTTATGGGGGACCTGATAGGGGAGGCGTTGTTTCATGCGACCTGTCTGGAGCGGCCGGCCAATAAGGGTGAAGCGCATTGGCGTCCAGACAGTTTCTTGCTGTCGGCAAGGCAGTGGACGGCAACCTGGCTGAGGTGTCGTCAGTTCAACTATGTGCAACTTGAGCCTTGAAGGAAAAGAGGACGCCACTTGTCGAACAGCCTGTGCGCGGCGTCTCTTGGTTGTTCAATGCACGCTGCGGGCGGCCTTCCAGAGGTCTTGCGCACCCAGGCCGGCCTGCCAGGCTTCGAAGCAGGATCGCCATTGTTCAAAAGCCGGGCCCAGGGGATGACGGGGGGCGCCGCTGAGTGAATAGGCCATACCCTCGATCAGCCCTGATGCCTGGCGTTGCCCGCCGGTGGTTGACCTTGAGCCAATGGTGATCTGGGCGAGGTGGTTGACCTTGCCAAGACCATCCGTGAAGTGTCGATGCGGTCGAGCATGGTCACCGGCAAGGTGAGGTGCTGTTCATTGGCGACGCCGGCAAGGCTTGGGAACTAGGTCAGATTCAACCCGCCGTCCGAGAGGAGTATCTCGCCGGTCAAGTAATCCGACTCGACCAGCATGATCACGGCGTGGGCGATGTCATCTGGGCTGGCGGCCCTGCGCATCGGGGCGCGAGTTCGCCACAACTCTTGGGCATCGGTCCACTCTGCGGTCATGGGCGTGTCGACCAAGCCTGGCGCCACAGCGTTTACGCGAATGTCTGGCCCCAGCGATAACGCGAGCAAGCGGGTCATGTGATTCAGCGCGGCTTTGCTGACCGCATAGGGAATCGATGCGCCTTTAGGACGGATACCGGCATGTGAACTGATGTTCACGACACAACCCGCTCGCCGCTGACGGGCGGCATCGCGCAATGCCGACTCGGCCAATGTGACGAGGTGGAACGGTGCCACGACATTCACCTCGTTCAATTCGTGCCACACCATCGAGTTGGCCGAGGCAAGGTCGCCGTGGGGAATGACTCTGCTAATACCAGCGTTATTGACCAATACATCGAGCTGCCCCCACGCGGCGATCGCCTCGTTAACAAGCCTGACTCTGTCAGCTTCGACAGCAAGATCGGCTTGTACATAAACAGCCTGCTTCATTTCAGCGGCCATAGCGCGTCCCGTATCCGCAGAAGTTCGCGAATGGAGCACCACCGCATAGCCTGCCTGGCTGAGTGCACGTGCAATGGCTGCACCGATGCCGGAAGTGGATCCTGTCACCAACGCGACGCGTAATCCGTTATCGATTGTCGGATTGGGGGTCATATGGACTTCTCTGAGGGGTTGCTGGAAAGCCGTTATCGGAGCACCAAGCGGGCAAGGTTGGAACGGGTCGGCGTAACCAGGCACGCGCCTTGTTCATCAGCGTCTATTTCCCTGAGGGCCGAGTAGAGCGCCGCATGATAAGGGCTGCCGATTCCAAGTCCAGCATTCTGTCCGTTGGGCAGGTCGACGGGAGCCCTGTATGCGCAAAGATGGGAGCAGGGTTGCCGTTGAATCCGACGCCTGTTAGACAGCCGGCCCAAAGTGTCGCCAAGGACTGCAATCAATGTTTCTGCTAATGATGGTTCTCTCGCTCTGGGCGGAGGATCCCGCCTATGTCGTCAACGAAGAACACTGCAAATTCGGGCATTTTGTTGAGTTACCGAAGGACAAGAGACAGGGGCGGCTGATCAAGGCGTGCATCTATCGAATGGAAGGTAAAACCCCGCCTCTTTTTGAACGCGTGCAGGCCAATCCTGTTCGGCCACTGACAGAACTCATGAAGGCGCCTGCTGAATTACGCTAACGCGGCTTGGCTAACCGTCCGCTGGAACTTGAGGAAAGTGCTGTGGGGAGGCTGATTTTATTTCAGGCATGACTTTGATGAAGTCCTGTGCCGCTGCACGTTATGCCAAGAGAACAGACTTCAGAGCGTAGTAGCGATTGCCAGGGCCAGTTGTTCGTCGGTCATGTACGGCGGGCCATAGGCCGAGTGGTAGTAGCGAACGGCTTGCTCGAATTGAGCGCCGCGAATCTCGCCATCTGAGCCTACGAATGCCAGTGCATCAGCCTTGGCAGGCTGGAATTGCTTCACCGCCAGCTCAGATAGTCCGGTTGTTCCTGAAAGAAGCAAGGTTGGAGCCAGCGTTATCATCATCATCGAGTTTTGATAGGAGCCCTTGTTTTCCGCCGCGGCTTGAGCACCGGTCAATGCCAGGATAACGAACACTAGAGTTTTCCATTTATGCATTCCTCACCGCTTCCTTGCTGCCTGCCGAATAGTGGTGCAACGATACCAAGGTGGGTCGCTGTATAGATAGAAGAATCCCGGTGCCGGGCCGGGCTCGATACGGAGGCCTGTCAATCATCAGCCGTTGTTCACCACATCGCCCCCGGCGGGTTTGGTCGTAGGCTCTATCAGTTCCGCCCCGTGGTTCCTGACGTTGCCGATGGCGGTGCTGACTTTGAACCATTCGAAGGCGTCGGCGGGCTCACCCTGGTGCAAGGCCATCTGTTCGGCGCGCTCCTTCGGCGTGGCCGGATCGAGCCATTCCCGGGCCTGCTCCGGCGCCAGGACCACCGGCCGGCGGTCGTGAATATCGACCATGCCACCTTGGGCGTCGGCAGTGATGATCACAAAGCCGTCGTGCTCTGCGCGGCCTCGCTTTGGATCCGGAAGTTGTCCGATCGAGGCACAGAGGATGGGGGAGCCGTCGCGGTGCCGGATCAGGTAGGGCTGCTTCTTCGCGCCGCCTTCATCCACCCACTCGAACCAGTTGTCGATCGGGCATAGGGCTCGTTGCGGCCAGATCTGGCGGAAGAACGGACCGTGGGCCACTTTTTCGACCCGGGCATTGACCGGGGTTGCGCGATCATCCGCCCAGTGCGGCCGCCAGCCCCAGCGCACGGCGTCGGCATGCAACGCTTCGCCGGCAACATGGAAGAGGGCAAGCTGCATTGTCGGCGCTGCGTTGTAGCGCCCCAGGGGCTGGTCGCCAACGCTGTTGACCAGTGCCCCTGGCATGCTCAGGGCAGCGACGAAGTCGTGGATACCGCGATACTGAGAAAGTCTTCCGCACATTGCTGTGCCCTCACGCTAGGAGCGTAAGCATAGCGCCGCCTGTGGGCTTCTATTCATCAGCGCGCTCAGTGGTGAAGAGATTTGGCATGGCGCAGTTTGGCTTGGACATCAATGGCGTTGAGGAAGTTGATGGGGCCCTCTATGCGCCAGCGTGGTGGTACCGCGTCGAGTAGCGATGTGGTGTGTTTTTTTGTTCGGCAGGACGCCGGAGGAGGGCTGGTTAGGGAACACGTCCACAATAGTGATGGAACGCTTTGAGTGGAATGGCACCAAACCTGGACGCCAGACACAAAAAAGCCCTGAAAAATCAGGGCTTTCTCGTTGAGATTTGGCGGAGGCGTAGAGATTCGAACTCTAGGACCTGTTACAGTCGGCGGTTTTCAAGACCGCTGCCTTAAACCACTCGGCCACACCTCCAGATCGCATTGCGGGCGCCATAATACCCGAATGAAACACACTGTCAAACTCTCTGCATCGCGAGTTACAGAGCCTCTGTTATCATCCTTGCCACTAAATGTTTCCCCCAACAGGAGTGTCGCCATGCGCGAACAGGATTACGCAGTTAACAACGGCGTGCAGGCCGAGCAGCTAGAGGTTAGCCGCGTCCTGCGCAACACTTATGGCTTGCTGGCCCTGACCCTCGCGTTCAGCGGTGTCATGGCTTATGTGGCGCAGCAGATGCGGGTCGGTTACCCGAACATCTTCGTGGTGCTGATCGGCTTTTACGGTCTGTTCTTCCTCACCAACAAACTCCGTGACTCGGCCTGGGGCCTGGTCTCGGCGTTCGCCCTGACCGGCTTCATGGGCTTTTTGCTCGGCCCGATCCTCAACCGTTACCTGGGCATGCAGGGCGGCGCTGAAGTCGTTAGCTCGGCCTTCGCCATGACGGCGCTGGTGTTTGGTGGTCTGTCGGCCTATGTGCTGATCACCCGCAAGGACATGAGCTTCCTCGGTGGTTTCATCACCGCCGGTTTCTTCGTGTTGATGGGCGCCGTGCTGGCCAGCCTGTTCTTCCAGATCAGCGGTCTGCAGTTGGCGATCAGCGCCGGTTTCGTGCTGTTCTCCTCGGTGTGCATCCTGTTCCAGACCAGCGCCATCATCCATGGCGGCGAACGCAACTACATCATGGCCACCATCAGCCTGTATGTATCGATCTACAACCTGTTCGTCAGCCTGCTGCAGCTGTTCGGCATCATGGGCCGCGATGACTGAATCCGGTTGTTGAGCCAATAAAAAAAGCCCGCTTCGGCGGGCTTTTTGTTGTCCAGGTTTCAAGCGTGACAAGGTTTCAAGGGCTGTGCAGCTGCAAGCGTGCGCTGGCCATGGCGTCCTTGTTGACCTCGATGGAGAACGACAGCACGGCGACTTGCTGCTGCTCCAACTGGTCGATCCAGGTGATCAGGCCGTTGAGAGGCCCCTCCAGACTGAGGTTGACCCGCCCTTCATCCTCCTGGTCCATGCGTTCCAGGTTGAGCCCGGCCTGGCTGCTGGAGCGTGCCAGCATGCCCGGCAGGGCATCACCGGAAATGACTGGGCCACGAAGTGCGGAAGTGCTGACGGGCAGCCGTTGTAGATCTAAAAGCAATTGCGTTTCCTCGGTATAGCGTTGCTCGGCCAGGGCCAGAGCCTGTTGTTGCGGTTGCCAGAGTAGATAGAGGCTGGTCAGGCCAGCGAAGACCACCAGGGCTTGTACCGCCCGTTGTTCGCGCTTTGCCAGACGCTGCCAGCGTTGTCGGAGTGGGTTCGCCAGGGCGGTTCTGGTCGGAGTCGTGGCGCTGGATGGATTCACGTCTTACTCCTTGATTTGAAAACGCGCGGAGACGCCTTGAGCGTCCCGCACGGATGAGTCGGTGCTGACGCTCAGGCCCTGGTTGATCAGGCCCTCGCGCAGCATTTGCAGATCGGCAAAGGCCGGGGCGCTCACTTGCAGGCTCCAGCCTTCCTCGGCCTGGTAATCCAGACGCTGGATCATCGACAGCGCGCCGCCACTGGCGACCCATTGCTCCGCCAGTTGCGACAGACGCAGGGCTACGCCCGGTGTTTCCTGCACCTGTTGGCGTTGCTTGAGCCGCACCTGACGCGCCAGATCGGCGGTAACCGGTTCATCGGCAAAGCGCTCTTGCCACAGACTCTGACTGGCGGCGTGCAACTGGTCGCTGCGTTGCTCCAGGTACAGCCGGTGCCCGATGTTCTGCAACAGATGGGCGCCGCCGGCAATCGCCAGCACCAGTAGCGTCAGGCGCCAGGGCTTCGCTTTACGGGTGCGGCGCTGGAATTGGCCCTGGCACAGGTCGATTGCCTGCAGGCTGCCCTGGCTGAGCACTTGCCAAGGCTGCTCTTCGACCTGCCAGTGCTGCGGTTCCAGGCCGTCGATGCCCGGGGCCTGGGCGCCTTGCCACAGTAGCCCGTCCGGCACCAACCGGCTCAGGTCGCCGAGCTCCTGGTCGCTGAGGGTCAGGCGCAGTGGGGCGCTGCCGCCCAACAGCCAGCGGCCGTCCCAGGTCAGGGCTCGTGGCCGGTCCTGGGGCAGGCAGTCGGCATCGATGTGCATGCGCGCCGGGTGCAGTCCGTGTTCGGCCAGGCGCTTGAGGCAACGCTGCAGGCGCTCGCGATTGATGACCAGCACCGAGCAGTGACGTCGCTCGCGCAATGGGCCATGGGCCATGTGCAAGTGCTCGACGTCGTCGATCAGGTGTTCTTCCAGGGCACTGTGCAGCGCCTGGCGCAACCAGCGACCGCTGCGGGCCGGGACGCTGACTTGATGAAAACTGGCCATTTCCATCGGCAGCAGCAGGACAAATCCATGCTCGCGAAGCTGTTCGGCGGCCTGTTCCAGGCTGCCTTGCTGGGGCGTGCTGCCGGCTGACCACCAGTGGCAACGCCACGGGGTGTCGCCGGTGGTATGGGGCGAAAGGTAAAGCCAATGGCTCATCAATGGTTACTCGGTAAGCAGATGGGCGTTGGACGGTCCGGGGAGCAGCGTGCGCTGTTGCACCCGGACCTGTTCAGCGTTCATGACGCGCAGGTCGCTGACCAGGCGTAGGCGTCGGCCATGCAGTTCAACGTCGATGGTGGCGCGGAACTGGCGACTGTTGACGCTCAGCCCGCGAGGGGTAATGTCCCGGCCCTGGAGCATGGGGTTGGCGAGGAACGCGGCGACCGTGGGATAGCCCTTGCTCGGGCGCGATTGGGCCAGGGTCTGGGCGGTCGGCAGGTCGATGCCTTCGATGCTGGCCAGCACCAGGGCGCTGGCGGTATTGAGGTTGATGTGGGCTTGTTCATAGGCCGCGACCAGTGGCGACAGGCGTTGCAGGGTGGCGCGATCGACTTCCGGCAATTGTCGCAGCTCGCTGATGTCGCTCAGGGGTAATGGGCGGCCCAGGCGATCAAGAGGGCGCGACAGCGCCGCCGGGTCGTGGGGCTTGATCTGGGCCAGGGCCAGCAGCCGCTGGTAGCGGGCACGGGGGATGACATCGTCCTGCACCAGCGCGCTGTTGAGGTTGAAGCGCGCGCCCAGATCGACGATCTGGATCGCCATCCTGCCCCCTTCGATCGGGAACGCCGGGGCCGGTCGGGCCCAATGCTGGCCCAGATGGGTCACCAGCAGGCCGCCTTCGCTGCGGGCATCTTCCTGCAACTGGCTACGGGCCCAGCTTTCGCCACTCAGGGCCAGTTGCCAGAGCTGCTGGTGTTGCACCAGGTGGCTGCTGCTGGCGAGGCTGAGCCGCTGGCGGGCGAGCATATTGCTCACCACCAGGGTCACCAGCGCGGTGATCAGCAACACGCTGAGCAAGGCAACGCCGCGCTGTGCACGAGGCTTATTCACGGGGGGCGTCCTCGTCCACTTCGGCGCCGCCGGGCAGCAGAATGACCCGGCGGATATGCGGGAAGCCGGGCGCGCTCAGCTCAATGTCCACGGCGGCCGGCAGGCTCAGGGCCTCGCTGCCGATGGGCCAGCTGTCATGGGGCAGGCCCAGGGCGTCGATGAAGCGCAAGTGGACCAGCTCGACCCCACTGAGCAAGGGTTGCACCTGGCTAGGGCTGCCTTGTTCCAGGCCCCGGGTTTCGCGAATCCACTCGCCGTCGCTCAAGCGATGGTTGACCTGCAACAGATCGCTGCGCGGAGCGTCCAGGGGGTTGCGCCAGCCGCCGCGCAGCAGGCGCAGCCCCTGGTGCTGGCTGATCAGCGCCTGGCTATGGCTGTGGTCGTCCTTGAGGGCGTGACGCTGTACTTGCACCAGATCACGCTCCAGCAGACTCAGGGCCCGTTGCAGGTGGCGCAACTGCTGTTCCTGGGTCTGGATGCGCTGGTCGCTGCGCATCACCCGATCCAGCAACTGATAGGTCGCCAACCCCAGGAGACTGAAGATGGCGATGGCCACCACCACTTCCAGCAAGGTGAAGCCGCGCTGGTTCATGGGTTGGCCTCGACGTAACCCAGCAGCTGCGCGCGGCTGTATTGCCGGGCCCGTTGCGGGTCTTGCTCGGCCGAGACCCGCAGGCTGACCTTGAGCAACCGCGAGTCCGGGGCCGCCTCAATCTCGCTGAACAGCCACCAGTTGCGCCCGCCAAACTCGACCTGCCGTTGCTGGCGCCCAAGGGTGCGCGGCTGCATGCCGCTGCGCAGTTCATTGAGGTAGTTGTCGGCAATCCAAGTGGCTTGGGTGCGTTCGGCCAGATTGCCGCTGTTGATGGCCACATGCTGGATCGCACTGAACAGCGCAATCGACACCGTGGCGAAAATCGCCAGTGCCACCATCACTTCCAGCAGGGTAAAACCCCGCTCAGTTCGCGGTTTCAAGTCGGGGCTCCTGTATGCCGTCGCTGGACAGGGTCAGCAACGGAGTGTTGCGGTGCTCGATCCACAGGGTGAAGGCGCTGGTTTCATCGCTGGACAGCACCAGCAGTTGGGGCAGGGCCCTGCGACTAACCGCCTGGCCCAGGGCCGGGTCGGCTTCGGCAACCTCAAGGCGCAGGCGCAGGTTGTCGGGCAGGCTCTGGGCCCGCCAGTCGCGGTCGGCCAGCCACTGTCCCTGTTCATCCAGGCGCAGCACGGAGTAGGCGTCGGGTTCGATGCGCAGGCCGTAGTCGCTGTTGCTCAACACCGCCTGCTGGCGCAGCAGTTGCAGCAGCGCCAGCAGACGATCGCCTTCACGGCGCGCCTGGCGGCTGGCGGAGTCGGGGTTGATCAGGCCGATCATGCCCGCGGACAGGGCGATGATTAGCACCACCACCAGTACTTCGACCAGAGTGAAGCCCTTGGCGTGGGAGCGTTGCACCGCTCAGCGGTCCCAGTTGCCGATCTCGGCGTTCAGGCCGTCACCGCCGAGCTTGCCGTCGGCGCCAAAGGAGAACAGGTCATAGCCCGTACCGCGGGCGCCTGGCACGCGGTATTGGTAGGCATTGCCCCAGGGATCGATGGGCAGGCGCTTGAGGTAGCCGTCGGGGTTCCAGTTGCGTGCCGGCGGGTTGCCGCTGGGCTTGCTGACCAGGGCTTCGAGCCCTTGCTGGCTGCTGGGGTACTGATGGTTGTCGAGCTTGTAGATGTCCAGGGCCATGGCAATGGCCTTGATATCGCTCTGGGCGGCGGCGCCCTTGGCCTGGTCGGGACGGCTCATGATCTGGGGCACCACCAGGGCCGCGAGGACCCCGAGAATGACCACCACCACCATGATTTCAATCAGGGTAAAACCGCGTTGTTTGTTCTGAGTCTGCACGTAGGGGGTTCCGCATTCAGGTAATCAATTGGTTCAGGCTGAGGATCGGCATCAGGATCGCCAGCACGATGATCAGCACCGAGGCGCCCATGAACACCAGCATCGCCGGTTCGAACAGGCCCACCAGCAAGGCAATGCGGTTGGCCAGTTGTTCTTCCTGCTGCTTGGCGGCGCGTTCGAGCATGCTGTCCAGCTCGCCGGAGCGTTCACCGCTGGCGATCATGTAGAGCATCATCGGCGGGAAACTGCCGTTGAGTTCCAGGGCTCGGGTGAGGCTGATACCTTCGCGCACCCCCCGGACGATGTCTTTCAGACCGGTACGAATTTTCTGATTGGCCACCACTTCGCTGGCGATGGACAGGGCGTCCAGCAGTGGCACGCCGCTGCGTCCAAGAATCGCCAGGGTGCTGACAAACCGCGTGCAGTTGCTGGCCCGGATCAGCCGGCCCAGCAGCGGCAGTTGCAGCACCAGGGCATGCCAGCGCTCGCGGGTGGCCGGGTTGCGGACGGCGGCGCGGGCGGCCAGTACCAGGGCCGCCACCAGCAGCAGCATGAGCAGGCCATAGTCCTGCAGGAAGGCGCTGCTGGCGATCAGGCCCCGGGTCAGCAGCGGCAGTTCCTGGCCACTGTCGATGAACACCTTGACCACGTCGGGCACCACGAAGCCCAGCAGGAAGCCGACGATGCTGACGGCCGCCAGCATCAGGATGCTCGGGTAGAGCATGGCCAGCTGGATCTGCTGACGGGCCGCTTGCTGGGCTTCGGTGTAGTCGGCCAGGTTCATCAGCACCTGACCCAGGTGTCCGGAGCGTTCGCCGGCGGCCACCGTGGCCCGGTACAGATCCGGGAAGGCCCGCGGGTAGGCCGCCAGGGCCACCGCCAGGCTATAGCCCTCCAGGACCCGGGAGCGGATGGCCAGGAGCATGCTCTTGATCCGCTGTTTCTCGCACTGCGCGGCGACCGCGGCCAGCACCTCCTCCAGGGGCAGGGCGGCTTGGACCAGGGTCGACAACTGGCGGGTGAGCAAGGCCAGTTCGGCGCTGCTCAAGCCGCCTCCGGACACCTGCAGCAAGCCTTTGCCACGCACGCGCTTGCTCTGCGCGGCGCTGACCTTGAGGATCACCAGCTGGCGCTCGCGCAACAGTTGCCGGGCATGGCGCGGGCTGTCGGCCTCCACCACGCCGGTGGATTTTTTGCCGGCGGCGCACATGGCCAGGTATTCGTAAGCGGCCATGATCAGTCCCTCTGGGTCACGCGTAGCAGTTCTTCCAGGCTGGTCTGCCCTTGCAACACCATGGCCTGGCCGTCGTCGAACAGGCTGGCGCTGTGCCGGCGCGCATGCTCCAGCAGTTGGTACTCGCCGGCGCCGGTGTGGATCAGCTGGCGCAAGGTGTCGTCGAACAGCACCAGTTCATAGATGCCCCGGCGCCCGCGATACCCCGAGTGCTGGCAGGCGCTGCAGCCCTTGGGCCGGTACAGCAGCGGCGCTACGTCGGCGCTCAGGCCCAGGCGTTCGCAGGCGGCGGCATCGGCGCTGTGGGGCTCCTTGCACTCCGGGCACAGCAGGCGCACCAGGCGCTGGGACAACACCCCCAGCAGCGAGGTACAGAGCAGGAAGGGTTCGATGCCCATGTCCACCAGGCGGGTCACCGCGCCGATGGCGCTGTTGGTGTGCAGGGTCGAGAGCACCAGGTGTCCGGTGAGGGAAGCCTGCACGGCGATTTCCGCGGTTTCGCGGTCGCGGATCTCGCCCACCATCACCACGTCCGGGTCCTGACGCAGGATGGCCCGCAAGCCCCGGGCGAAGGTCATGTCGACCTTGGCGTTGACCTGGGTCTGACCGATCCCGGTCAGGTGGTATTCCACCGGGTCCTCGATGGTCAGGATGTTGCGTTCCAGGCTGTTGAGGCTGGCCAGCCCGGCGTACAGCGTGGTGGTCTTGCCGGAACCGGTGGGGCCGGTGACCAGGAGAATACCGTGGGGTTTGTGCAGGGCGATTTCCAGGCGCTGGCGCACCGTCTCATTCATCCCCAGGTGGCTCAGGTCGAGGCGCCCGGCCTGTTTGTCCAGGAGGCGCATCACCACCCGTTCGCCATGACTGGAGGGCAGGGTCGAAACCCGCACATCCACCTCGTGGCCGGCGATGCGCAAGGCGATCCGGCCGTCCTGGGGAATACGCTTCTCGGCGATGTCCAGCTTGGCCATGACCTTGATCCGCGACACCAGCAGGGTCGCCAGCTCGCGGCGCGGGCGCAGCACTTCACGCAGCAGGCCGTCGACCCGCAGGCGCACCGACAGGTGTTCTTCGAAGGCTTCCAGGTGCACGTCGGAGGCCTTGCTCTTGACCGCCTCGCTGAGGATCGCGTTGATCAGGCGGATGATCGGCGCGTCATCCTCCTGTTCCAGCAGGTCAGTGGTCTTGGGCAGTTGCTCGGCCAGGCTGTTGAGATCGAACTCTTCGTCGAACTGCTCGCCCAGGCCGTCGGCCACCTGCTTGGCGCCGTTCTGTCCGTCGCGGTAGTGAGCGGCCAGGCGCTGGGCGAAGGCTTCGTCGTCCAGCACCTGGCTGCGCAGCAACGCGCCGTTGAAACGGCGCACTTCGGCCACCACCGACAGCGGCGTACTGGCGCGGCAATACAGCACCGCGCCGTCTGCCTGATGGTCCAGCACCACGCCGTGGCGGCGCGCGTAGGCAAAGGCCAGACGCGCGTCTTCGTGGGTGGCGATCATGGCTGGCGCTGGGCGCCGGGGGCGCGCATGTCGATCAGGCCTGCATCGCCATCGCGCTGGGCGTCGAACAGGCGGTGGGCGTCGGCAGGCAACTGGCCGCCGGTCTTGCCGTCCGGGCTGCGCAGCGAGCGCATGTTGTTGTACTTGTGCTGGCTCATCTGCTCGGTGCTGGCGGCGTTGCGCAGCAGGGTCGGACGCAGGAACACCATCAGGTTGGTCTTCTCGTTGACTTCCTTGCTGCTGCTGAACAGACGGCCGACCCAGGGAATGTCCCCCAGCAGCGGCACCTTGCTGACCTGGACCTTGACGTTGTCCTTGATCAGCCCGCCGAGGACGATGATCTGCCCGTCGTTGGCCAGGATGGTGCTCTTGACCGAGCGCTTGTTGGTGATCACGTCGCTGGTGTTGATGCCCGGCGGCGCGGCGGCCAGCTCGGAGCTTTCCTGCTCGACATTCAGGCGCAGGAAGTTGCCTTCATTGATATGCGGCGTGACCTTGAGGGTGATCCCCACATCCTTGCGCTCCACCGTGGTGAAGGGGTTGCTGGCGCCGGCGGTGTCGGTGGTGTAGGAGCCGGTCTGGAACGGCACGTTCTGGCCGACGAGGATTTCCGCCGCCTCGTTGTCCAGGGTCAGCAGGCTCGGGGTGGACAGCAGGTTGTTGTTGGAGTCGCTGGACAGGGCGGTGATCAGCGCGCCGAAGTTGCTGCCGCCGATGCCGATGATCGCGCCATCGGGCAGGTTCGGGCGCTTTTCGTCCTGCAGGCTGTTGAGCAGGGTGCCGATGGACAGTCCAGCGCTATTGAAGTTGGCGGCGGCGGACAGCTTGCCGCGGTTGCCGGCCCATTGCACGCCGAGGGCCTGGTTGATGTCGCCGCTGACTTCGACGATCGCCGCTTCCACCAGCACCTGGGCCCGGGGCCGATCCAGCTCGTTGATGATGCTTTCGAAGGTCGCCAGCTGGGCCGGCGAGGCCATCAGCACCAGGGCGTTCTGGCTGGTGTCGGCGCTGACCAGCACCGGGCTGTCGGGTTTCTGGCTGTCGCCGCCACGGTTGCCGGACTCCATGCGCTTGCCAATGCCGCTGAGCAGTTCTTCGAGCTTCTTCGCATCGCTGTGGTTGAGCCGACGCACCCGCGCGGTGTCGCCGACATTGGTCGGCACATCCAGGCTCTGCGCCAGACGCTGCATCTGCTGGCGGACCGGCGCCGGGCCCACCAGGATCAGGCGGTTGCTGCGCGAGTCGCCAATGGCCTTGGCGCTGGTCATGGCACTGTTGCTGTCGGCCAGGCTGTCGGTCAGGGTCTTGGCCACTTCGGTGGCCCAGGCGTGCTTGAGCTGCACGATGCTGAACTGCCGGCCACCGGCGTTATCCAGCTCGTTGATCACCAGGCGCACCCGCTCGACGTTGTTGGCGCTGTCGGAAATCACCAGGGCATTGGAGGTGGTGGAGGGCGCCATGTAGGCGTCCGCGGCCACCAGCGGGCGCACCGCGCTGGCCACTTCGCTGGCGTTGGCGTTGTTCAGTTCGATGACCTGGGTCACGAACTCTTCGCTGGCGCCGCTGGGCTCGGCGTGGGCCTTGGTCTTGGCTTCGGCCACCGGCAGGATCAACACCCGGTCGCCCTGGTCCATGGCGACAAAACCCTGGCTGCGCAGGGCGGTGAGAAACAGCGAGTAGATGCCCTGCTGATCCATGGCGGTGCTCGATTGCACCGTGACCTTGCCGTTCAGGCGCGGGTCCAGAATCATCGTCTTGCCGGTGATCTGGCCCACTTCGTTGACCAGGTCGCGCAGCTCGGCGTCCTTCATGTTCAGGGTCCATTGCTGGGCCGCGGCGGTTTTTTCCGTGGCGTACACGGGATTGATCAGGGTGCCCAGGGTCAGCAGGGACCCGGCGATAAAGGCTCGATTCATGATGCTCCAGGGGATTGCACAGACGGTTGCAGCAGGCTCCCGCTGCCTGGCTGTGGATGGGGTTGGGCCGCGGCGGCGTCCTCTGCCTGCGGGGTCAGCAACGGCGTTGCGTGCTGGGGCAGGCTCAGGATCAGTTCCTCGCCGAAGCGTTGCACCCGCACTTGGTCGGTGCCGATCTGACGCAGGCTGCCCCCGCCCGGCAGGGGCTCGCCGATGCCATAGAAGCGGCTGCCTTCCGGCGATTCGATCAGGGCCCGGGACTGCTCCGGGTGAGCGGCCACCAGGCTGGCCAGCAGGCTCAGCGGCACCCGGGGCAGGTCGCTTGGGTGCTCTTGCAACTGGACGCCGAACAGCCGGGCGATGGCTTGCGGGTCGGGCTGGGACCGGGGGGCCGCCGGCACCACGGCGGGCGCCTGCTGGCTCGCCGGGTTCAGGCTTTGCCGGAACTGCCAGCTGCCGTACGCCAGCCACGCCAGCCAGGCCGCCAGAAACGACAAGGCGCCGACCAGCAGGCCAGCGCGAAGCGAGGGGCGAAGGGCGCTCATAAGCACAGGCGCCTCGGCAGGTTTTCACCCTGCCGGAGCAGGGTTCTTGAATAGGGGGTTGAGCTCATGGGGGGCTTGACCGCTAACAAGGAGCGTGGCGCCGTGGCGCCACGCTCGGGTGGTTGACGCTATGGCTTACTTGGCGTTCCAGGCCGACTGCCAGGCGAAACCTACGCCCGGCTCGTAGGCGTTGGAGCCGCTGGTCCACTGGGTGCACCAGCCGGCGACGGCGCCAGGCTTGCACTCATAGGTCTTGCCGTCCTTGGGTTGCAGGACCACGGTGCCGGCCTTGTAGGATTTCAGGCCATTGGGGAACACGTAGTCGTACTTGGCGCCGCCTTCACCGCCGTTGCCGCCTTCGTTGCCACCTTCACCACTGCCGGCTTCGGCCTTGAGGGTGAAGCGGGCGGACTTTTGCAGTACTTCGCCTTTCTTCGAGGTGGCCACGACCACCAGGTCGTAGACCCCGGGGCTGACATTGTTCAGCGGCATGGAGAAGTGCGGGGTGTTGCCGGCCGGCGCTTGCTGGAAGGTCACGCTTTCGCCTTTGGCGTTGAACACGGTGGCCTTCACGGTGTAGTCGCCGTTCTTGGCGATGGCGTTGAAGTGCAGTTCGGTCTTGCCGTCTTTCAGGGTGTATTCGGACTGCATGCCGGTGATGGACAGCTCGCCCGGTTTGGCGGCCTGTTCCTTGTCGATCATCACGTTGACGATGTCGCTGCCTTTCTTGACCAGGATTTCGTTCCTGCCGAAGTTCGGCACCACTTCGTCCTTGTCGTTGAGCAGGCCCATCTGGTAGCCCTGCTTGGCGGCATTGACCTTCTTCGCCAGCTCGCGCGGCCAGACGTCGGCCTTGGCCAGTTCGGCGCTATCGATGTTCAGCACCACTTGCTTGGCGTGGAGCTCGCCCTGTGCGTTGAAGACGCGAGTCTTGACCTTGTCGCCGATGCTCAGGGCTTCAGGTTGTACCGCGCCCACGGTGTTCCAGTTCGACGGGATGACCGCGCCATTGTCGATGTTCAGGTCGACCACGCTGTAGAAGGTGGCGTCGGTGTCGTTGACTTTCCAGGTGGCCAGCAGCACGTGGTAACCGGAGCGATCAGACGGGATGTCCACGGTGTGATGGGTTTTGCCTTCGGACGGGGCCGGGACGGTGCCGGACGGCCATGGCTGATCCAGCAGCGGGGTCATTTCAAACGAGTCGCGGGTCAGTGGCTGGTTCGGGTTCCAGTCTTTTTTGGTGATGTAGAACTGCCAGTAGCGAGTGGCGTGACCGGCTTTGTAGTGCCAGGTGAAGTTCTGCGGGCCCGGCTTGATGGTGGTCTTGGCCCAGCGGGTAGCACTCTGCTCGTTGATCGGGGAGAAACGCACCAGGCCGCCGGCGGCGATGGTGCCGTTAGCCGGGCCGCATACCTTGAAGTCGCCGGTGCAGGCCTGGGCGTTGCTTGGAAAGTGCTCGAGATCGTTACGGCCGGGCACGCCGATGTACTCGGTGCTTTGTGGCTCGTACATCACTGGACCGCAGTTGACGTTCAGTCTGCCGCCATCGGAACTGCACATGAAGGCGCGGGACTTGGGGCTTTCGATGTAACCGTGGGCCGAGGCTTGCTGGGCGGCCAGTCCCGCCGTCGCCATGGCGATGACGATCGGCAGTTTGAGGAAGGAGCGAGTCCGGTTGGAGTTGATCATGCTGTATGCCTTGAGCAATTGAAAAATGAGTGTTGAAGCGCTGCGAGGAGCCGGTGATGGGAGAATGGGACACCTTGGAGGTCCGCTGTTCCGGCAGCCTTGCCAGCGAGCACAGGCTACGTGCTGCTTCCGGGTGTTCCCATGGGACGAGTACGAGAGTCAAAGGGCTCTAGAACAAGCTTTTGCTGGACTCTTGGCGGATCGGTGCGACCCGTCTGACGGGCCTTTGCAGGCGTGCAAAAGCGCGCCGGCCGGATAAAAAATGAGCGTGACGCTTGCGCGTCACGCCCCAAGGAGCAACTGGGGAGTTGCCGGGTTACTTGAGAATCCAGGCCATCTGCCAGTGAGAGCCGGTGCCGGGTTCGTACTGGGTCACGCCGGCCTTCCACTGCACGCAGTAGCCGCTGTACGGGAACGGCTTGCACTGGTAGGTCTTGCCGTTCTTGGGCTGCAGCACCAGGGTGCCGGCCTTGTAGGATTTCAGGCCTTCAGGGAACACGTGGTCGTACTTGGCCGGCGTCTCGGGAGTGGTGCCGCCCTCGTTGCCACCGCCGCCCGGGGTTTCCTCAACCTCTGGCTCGGCCTTGAGCTTGAAGCTGATGGTCTCTTGCAGCAGCTCGCCTTTCTTCGACTTGGCCACCACCACCAGATCGTATTGGCCCGCTGTCACGCCTTTGAGCGCGAGGCTGAAGTGCGGCGCATTGTTGCCACTGTCGGCTTGCTGGTGAGCAACGGTTTCGCCCTTGGCATTGACCACGCTGGCGGTGATGGTGAAGTCGCCGTTCAGAGCGATGGCGTTGAAGTGCAGGTCGACCTTGCCGTCCTTCAGGCTGTACTCGGACTGCATGCCGGAGACCTTGAGTTCAGCTGGCTTGGCGGCTTGTTCCTTGGCGATCAGCACGCTGTTGATATCGCTGTTCTTGTTGACAAAGATGCTGTTCTTGCCGAACTGCGGCACCACCTGGTCCTTGTCGTTGAGTTCGCCGATCTGGTAGCCGAGCTTGGCCTGGTTGACCTTTTCCGCCAGCGCCTTGGGCCAGTTGCTTTCCTTGGCCAGTTCCGCGCTGTCGATGTTCAGGGTGACCTGCTTGGCCGACTGTTCGCCCTGGTCGTTGAACACCCGGGTCATGACCTTGTCGCCGATGCTCAGGGCCTCGGGCTGAACGGCACCGATGTTCTTCCAGCTCGAAGGCGCGACTTCGCTGTTCTCGATGTTCACGTCCACCACCTGATAGAAGGTGTTGGTGTTGTCGCCCACCATCCAGGTGGCCAGGACGATGTGGTAGCCGCTGCGGTCGGCCGGAATGTTGACCTTGTGGCTGGTGAGGCCGCCGGTCTTGGTCGGCAGGGTGTTGTTCCAGTTGTCGGTCAGCAGCGGCGCCGCTTCGAACGAATCACGGGTCAGTGGCTGGTTGGGGTTCCAGTCTTTCTTGGTGATGTAGAACTGCCAGTTGCGCGTGGCGTGTACCGCGGTGTAGCGCCAGTCGAAGGTGTTCAGCCCGGGCTTGATGCTCATCTTGGTCCAGCGGCTGGCGGTCTGTTCGTTGAGTTTGGCGAAATGGCGCAGGCCACCGGCGGCAATGGTGCCGTTGGCTGGGCCGCAGCGGGTGAACTCACCGTGGCAGGCTTGGGCGGTGCTGGGGAAACCGTCGCGGCTGGCGTTGGCCAGGTATTCGACGCTCTGTGGCTCGTAGGCTACCGGGCCGCAGTTGGTGTTCAGGTTGCCGCCCTTGGCGCTACACATGTACGAGCGGGACTTGGGGTTTTCGATATAGCCGTGCGCGGCCGCTTGTTGTGCGCTGAGCGCGGCCATGCTGATGGCCATTGCCAGAGGAAGTTTGAGGAATGAACGGGCTTTGTGCAGCGTGATCATCGCTTAATCCTTGGTTGTGCGTTATTGGGGTCAACAGGCATCGATTGACAGTGCGGTTACTCGCAGTGAGCTCGGCGGGGGATGGTCAGTGCTCGATGGCCGTGGCCAGAGTAAGAGGCCGTCTTCGGCGCTTGAATGGGACCAGTACGAGAGTGTGCGGGCAGGACTGGGGCTACAGAGGGAGCAGAAAAACGTGGCGCCGGGGCGCCACGTTCAAGGGGTTGGCAATCAGTGTTTACTGGCGCGTCCAGCCCCATTCCCAGGCACTGCCGACGCCCGGCTCGAACACGTTCATGTTGCTCGTCCACTGCTTGCAGTAGCTGCTGGAAGGCAGCGGCTTGCATTCATAGACCTGGCCGTCCTTGGGTTGCAGAACCAGCGTTCCGGCCTGGTAGGACTGCAGTCCCTGAGGGAAGACGTAGTCATACTGGGCGCTGACATCCGCCGGATTTTCCGGCTTCTGCTCGACGACCTCAGGCGTGACCTTGAAGCTGGCGGTCTTCTGCAACAGGCGGCCTTTCTTGGAGCTGGCCACAATGACCAGGTCGTATTGGCCGGGCTGGATGTCCTTCAGCGTGGTGGCGAAGTGGGGGGCGAGGTTGCCGACATCGCCGTATGCCTGCTGGATACGCTTGCCTGCTGCGTCATAGATTTCCAGGGACACGAAGTAACTGTCGTTCGGGTCGGTGTGTTCGAGCACGGCATTGAGGTGCAGCTCGACCTGGCCGTTCTTGATCGGGTACTCCTTATGCAGGCTCAGAACGCTCAGTTCAGTGGTGCGCTCGGCAAGGGTGCGGTTCACCAGGACGCTGGTGATGCCGCTGTCTTTCTTGGCGAAGATGGTGTTCTTGCCCAGTACCGCAACCACCTGGTCCTTGGCGTTCAGATCACCCATCTGGTAGCCGAGGTTGGCGGCGTTGACCTTCTTCGCCAGTTCCCGGGTCCAGGTGTTCTTGTCCGCCATGGCGGGCGAGGTAATGTCCAGGGTCACCTGTTTGGCCAGTTGTTCGCCTTGCGCGGTAAAGACCCGGGTCCTGACCTTGTCGCCGACTCCCAGTGCTTCGGGCTGCACCGAACCGATATCGGTCCAGATCGACTTCGCGACTTCGGCCTCGGGCTTGGCAGGCGCGCCGGCGTTATCGATGTTCAGGTCCACCACTTGATAGAAGGTGTTGCTGTTGTCAGCCACCATCCAGGTAGCCAGGACGATGTGATAGCCGCTGCGATCAGCCGGGATGTTCACCTTGTGGCTGGTTTTACCCCCGGCCTTGGCCGGCATGGTGTTGTTCCAGGTATCGGTGAGCAACGGCGTTGACTCGAACGAGTCGCGAGTCAATGGCTGGTTGGGGTTCCAGTTCTTCTTGGTGATGTAGAACTGCCAGTTGCGCGTGGCGTGTGCCGCGGTGTAGCGCCAGTCGAAGGTGTTCAGCCCAGGCTTGACGGTGACTTTTTTCCAGCGCGTGGAGGTTTGTTCGTTGAGCTTGGCAAAGGCGGCCAGTCCACCCGCGGCGATGGTGCCGTTGGCTGGGCCGCATTGGGTAAAGGCGCCGTGGCAGGACTGCCCGGCGCGTGGGAAGTCCGCGCGGCTGCCGCCTGTCAGGTACTCGATGCTCTGCGGTTCATACGTTGCGCTGCCGCAGTCCTTGTTCAGGTTGCCACCGGCATTGCTGCACAGGAATGCCCGGGATTTCGGGCTTTCGATGTAGCCGTGTGCACCTGCCTGTTGCGAAGCCAGAGCCGCCATGCCCATGGCGATGACCAGAGGCAGTTTAAGGTGGGTGCGAGCTCTTTGTGAGGTAACCATCTGGTATTGATCCTTACCTTGAAATAGTGGGTGTCACTGGGTAGTCAAAAAGGGGAGAGGTTGCTGTGCTGCCGCCTGGCCTGAACACGAGTGTCAGTTCCCATTGCGTTGGCGGCCGCTACAGCCGGTCAAGAGCAGGTGGCGCTTGCGCGCCACGCTCAAGGCTTTGAAACACCGGGTTTAACGGCGTATCCAGCCCCATTCCCAGGAGCTGCCGACACCTGGTTCGAACACGTTCATGCCGGTCGTGAACTGCTTGCAGTAGCTGCTGAACGGCAGCGGCTTGCATTCATAGACCTGGCCGTCCTTGGGTTGCAGAACCAGCGTTCCGGCCTTGTAGGACTGCAGTCCCTGAGGGAAGACGTAGTCATACTGGGCGCTGACATCCTCCGGATTTTCCGGCTTCTGCTCGACGACCTCAGGCGTGACCTTGAAGCTGGCGGTCTTCTGCAACAGGTGGCCTTTCTTGGAGCTGGACACGATGACCAGGTCGTATTGGCCGGGGTTGATGTCTTTGAGCGTCGTCGAGAACTGCGGGTTGAGGCTGCCGACATCGCCGTATGCCACCTGGACGCGCTTGCCTGCTGCGTCATAGATCTCCATGGACAGGAAGTAGCTGTCGCTTGGGTCCGTGGCCTCAAGGCTGGCCTTCACTTGCAGCTCGACCTGGCCATCCTTGATCGGGTACTGCGCTTGCAGTCCGGCGATTTTCAGTTCGGTTGGGCTGACGGCCAGGGTCCTGTCGATCAGCACGCTGGTGATGCCGCTGTCTTTCTTGGCGAAGATGGTGTTCTTGCCCAGTACGGCAACCACTTGGTCCTTGGCGTTCAGATCACCCATCTGGTAGCCGAGGTTGGCGGCGTTGACCTTCTTCGCCAGTTCCCGGGTCCAGGTGTTCTTGTCCGCCATGGCGGCCGAGGTAATGTCCAGGGTCACCTGTTTGGCCAGTTGTTCGCCTTGCGCGGTAAAGACCCGGGTCCTGACCTTGTCGCCGACTCCCAGTGCTTCGGGCTGCACCGAACCGATATCGGTCCAGGCCGACTCCGCGACGGGGTCCGGCTGGCTAGCCGCCCCCGGGTTGTCGATGTTCAGGTCCACCACCTGGTAGAAGGAGTTGCGGTTGTCATCGACTTTCCAGACAGCGAGCAATACGTGATAGCCGCTACGGTCGGCAGGGATATTCACGGTGTGTCGGGTTTTTGCGTTCGGCATGCGACCGCCCCACGGTTCGTCGAGAAGAGGTGTCATCTCGAAGGAGTCGCGGGTCAGCGGCTGGTTCGGGTTCCAGTCCTTTTTGGTGATGTAGAACTGGTAATTGCGGGTCTTGTGATAGGCGGTGTAGTGCCAAGTGAAGGTGTTCGGGCCGGGTTTGATGGTGTTCTTCTTCCAGCGACTGGTGGTTTGCTCGTCCAGTTTGCCGAAGCTGCCCAGGCCGGCAGACGCGATTCGGCCGTTGGCCGGACCGCAGGTGCGGAAGTCGCCATCACAGGCTTGTGCGTTGCTCGGGTAGCTGGTGTGGCCGTACCCAGTGGAGGCGAAGTACTCGATGCCCTGAGGCACGTAGGTGGCAACGCCGCAACCCGTGTTTTGGCCTTTGTTGCACAGGAACACGCGCGATGCCGGACTCTCAATGTAGCCGTGAGCAGCGGCTTGCTGAGCCGTGATCGAGGCCAGGCCGATGGCTAGAGCCAGGGGCAGCTTGAGAAAGGTACGCGCACGCTGTAGCGAGATCATCTCTTGATCCTTAGTTGGTTTTTTAATGGATTCAACAGGCAATCAAGTGAGGGGGGAGCCACTTTCGGTCGTACTGGCGCCTCTGTCTGGCACCCCCCTCTCCGAAAGCAACGGGCAGGATAGGGTGCGCTGTGTCAGGGCTATATGGGACGGGTACTAGATTGCGTTTGGAGCGCCTCGGGCGGTGTATCGGTGGGCTGTGGCGGCGGCTCGCGCAGGCTGGCGAGCTGCTGCCTGGCTTGTTGGTAAACCTGCTCCATGGCGCTGAGCAGCGCTTGCTGGCAGTTGCGCACGGACGGCAGATGGGTCACGTCGACCTTTCTCAGGGCCTCACAGGTTCTGACCATTTCCTGGGCGTTGATCAGGCAGGCCACGCCGCTCAGGCGATGGGTCAGGTCGTTGATCAGATGCGGGGTATTGGCCAGGACGCAGGTGCGCAGTTCGGCGATTTCCTGCTGCAGGTTCTTGGTCAGTTCGTTGAGGATGCGCCGATGCAGGGTCGGACTGTTTTCCCCCAGGTCCCTGAGGTGGTCGATGTCGAAGGCGCGCACCCGCTCTTCGCCGGCACCGCTGTGACTGCCCAGGACTTCCTGCAGCCGGGCCAGGGTCACCGGCTTGATCATCAGATCGTTCATCCCGGCGTTGGAGCATTGGGTCGCTTCGTTGCTCAGGGCGCTGGCGGTATAGCCGACGATCAGCCGCGGCTTGGCACCGCTCTGTTGTTCGGCTTCACGCACCGCACGGGCCAGGCTGTAGCCGTCCATGCCCGGCATGTTGCAGTCGCTGATCAACACGTCGTAGTGGCGGTGGCGCAGCAGCTGCAGGGCTTCTTCGCCACTGCTGACGTGTTCGGCCACGTGACCGATGCGCTCCAGCTGCAGGGTCAGCACCAGGCCGTTGGTGGAGACGTCGTCCACCACCAGCACCCGCAAGGCTTTGCCGGTGATCGGCGGCACTTCCGGTTTTTCCGCCACTTCCGCGTTTGCTGTCTGCCAGCTCACCGGCAGTTCGACGTGGATGCAGCAGCCTTGTCCGGGTTCGCTTTCCAGCCAGATGCGGCCGCCCATCAGTTGCACCAGCTGGTGGCAGATGCTCAGGCCCAGGCCCGATCCGCCGTACAGGTGGGCGGTGCGCGCGGTGGCCTGGCGATAGGGCTCGAAAATCCCCGCCTGGTTGGCCAGGGGAATGCCGATGCCGGTATCGCGCACGCTCAGGGTCAGCAGGCTGTTGCTGTCCTGCACATGGGTTTCGCGCAGGGTGACCTGGATGTGGCCGCGGTCGGTGAACTTCAAGGCATTGCTCAAGAGGTTGTGCAGGATCTGCTGCAGGCGTAGCGAGTCGACCCAGTACAGCCGGTTGGGGCTGGCCTGATAGTCGAAGTTCAGTTGCAGGCGTTTCTCCCGGGCTTGCACGGCAAACAGTCCCAGGCCGTTGGCGAGCAGGGGTTCCAGGGCGGTGGGGTGGGGTGCCAGTTGCATCAGGCCACTCTCTATTTTGTCCAGATCCAGAATGTTGCCGATCAGGTCGATCATCGAGGTCGCCGATTGCTGGGCCACCCGCAGGTTGTGCGACGGCGCCTGGCTGGCGCTGGTCTCCAGTTCCAGCAGACCGACCAGGGCATTGAGCGGGGTGCGCAGTTCGTGGCTCATGGAGGCGAGGAACTCGCTTTTGGCGGCACTGGCTTTTTGCGCAACCTGCTTGGCTTCGCGCAATTTGAGTTCCAGGTTCTTGCGCTCGGAGATGTCCAGCCAGCCCCCCAGCAGCCCCTGCAGGACCCCGCGGGCGTTGTAGAACGGCACCAGCCACTGATAGAGGCAGTACTGCTGCTCCTTGATCCACAGGCTGGTGTCGAGAAAGCGTGGCCGGTGATTGGCCAGCAGCAGCTGATGCTCCTCTTGCAGCACCTCGGCGAAGTCGCGCGGCATGTTCGGCTGCTCGGTGGGCAGGCAGCCCTCGACCTGCTCCTGGGAGGTGGCGAAGAACTCCTCATAGGCGCGGTTGCAGGTGCTCAACCGGCCATTCAGGTCGCAGACATACAGCGGCGTCGGCAGGCCGTTGAGCAGGGAGAACTGGAAGGCCAGCTTGTCCTGCAGGCGGGTCTGCACGCAGATGGTTTCCCGCACCTGGATCTTCAGGCGCCAGTTCCAGATCAGCGACAGTACGAAGATGATCAGGATCACCACGCCCACATGCCAGGCCTGCTCGGCGACCCAGCTCCAGAGCGCGGCGCTGGAATGTTGTTCGGCGATCAGCTGGATGTCGCTTTGCGGGTTCCTGGCCATGGAGTCCAGCAGCTTGTCGAGCACGCTCAGCAACTCCCTGGCACCTGGGGCCGCGGCAAAGCGGTGGGGCGTGGGCAGGGCGTCGAAGGCCAGGCCGAACTGCAGTCCTGAACCGGACAGCGCCTCGGTGCCCACCGGGGTGTCCAGGGTCGCGTCGACCTGACGTTGCAGCACCAGGTTCAGGGCCTGGCGATGATCCTCGGTGAGCACCAGATGGATGTCCGGGTAGCGCTGTTTCAGGTGTTCGAGCAGCGGGTGGTTGCGCGGTAGCGCCAGGTGTCGCCCGAGCATGGCGTCCAGGGAACTGGGAGAACTGTCGCCATGGCGCACCACAAAGGCCCAGTTGCGAGTGCCGTAGCTCTGGCTCAGGCCGATGCCCCTGGCATTGCCGGGCAGACCCAGGTCGCGGGTGGTCAGATCGGCGTTGCCGGCGGCCAGTTGTTCCAGGTCATCGGTCCTGGAGCGACTGGGTTGAATGTTGAGCTGCAGACGGAACGAGTCGGCCAGGGTGCGCAGGATATCGATGCTCAGTCCGGCCCACTGGCCCTCGGCATTGCGGTAGATGTAGGGCGGCGCTTCCTCCGCCAGCAGATTGATCTGCCGGTGCGCGGTGAGCCAGTTCAGTTCGCTGGGGGTCAGGGAAAACGACTCGGTCGGCGCGAAGGGAAAGGGCTCCTGGCTCGACTGGTTCTGGATCCGCCGCTTGTGCTCCTCGGGAATGGCGTTGAGCACGTAGTCGATCAGCGCTCGCAGGGTGGCATCCTCGCGCCGCACGGCAAAGGCGAAGCCGGCGTCGGGCAACTGTGGATAGAACTTGCTGTGCAACCGCAGGTCGGGGCGGGCCTGCATGTACAGGGTGGTGCGGAAACGGTCGCTGATAAAGGCGTCGGCCTGTTTGCCGGCCAGTTGCTCAAGGGCCAGGGCGGTGGTGTGCACGCCGCTGACGTCGGCCCGTGGATAGGTCTTGCGGACGATCTTGAGGTCCAAGTAGTTGTCCAGCACCAGCACCCGCTTGTCTTCCAGGTCCGGTGGCAGGCTCTGGTCGTTGATGCGCCCGACGATGATCGGCTGGTTGTTCAGGTACGGACGGCTGAGGGACAGGCCGGGGGTCTGTGCTTCAAGCGCGGTGGCCCGGGGCAGCAGGTCGATACGGTGTTCGAGCAGGGCGCGGATCGCGTCCTGGGGCGAGGCCAGCTCGACGTACTCGAAGCGCAGGCCCAGCTGCTTGCCGATCAGCTTGAGGTATTCGTCGGAGATCACCTTGAGCACCTGGTTGCCGGCGCTTTCCAAGGGCCGCTCGGGGGGCACGATGGTCGCTACCCGCAGCACCTTGTGGGGCAGGGTGCTGCGCATGTCCAGCAGCCGGGCCAATGACGGATTACCCGGCTCTTGCGACTCGGCGCAGTGGGCGGGCAGGCTGAAAAACAGGCTGACCAGGACCATGAAGCTGAACAGCAGGCAGACACGGATCAGCCTCCAGAACTGGGGGGGGCGGGAAATCAGGGGCATAGGGGGGAAGCTCCGGAGTTTTGAGGACCGCTCAGCTCAGGCCGTGTTCCTGGATGTACAGGAACAGGCTGGCCGAGGTGTCCAGGCCAAGCTTGCGCATGGCGCTGCTCTTTTGCGTGCTGATGGTCTGTTTGCTGCGGCACAGGTGCTGGGCGATGGCGCCGATGCTCATGCCGGTGCCGTACAGACGCAGCACCTCGATCTCTCTGGCCGACAACTGCTCGGGCTGCAGCAGCGGCTTGCCATGCAAGGCGGTGCTGGTGTCCAGCAGATGCTGGATCGACGGCGACACGAAAGGTGCCCGCGAGTGGGCGGCAATCGCCTTGGGCAGGTCGTTGAGCAAGCCGCGCTTGCTCACCAGGCCCTGGATTCCGAGTTTGAGCAGGCTGCTGATCAGCGCCGGGTTGTCGAGCATGGTGATCACCACGATGGCCAGCTCCGGGTAGCGTGAGCGCAGGCGTCTGATCAGACGAATCCCATCCACCTGATCGCCACCGGGCATCATCAGGTCGGTCAGCAGCAGGTCGCAGGGCTGGCGCTGCAGGTTTTCCAACAAGGCTTCCACGCTGTGGGCCTGGGCAACGATTTCCAGTTCGGCGCGGTTTTCCAGCAGGGTATGAATCCCAATCAGGGTCAAGGGATGGTCATCGGCTATCTGCACGCGGATCGGCATGGGTTCTTGTACTCGGCTTTTCGACAGGCATGAGCCCACAACAATGCGCAGCTTCCGCAAAGGAGCAGGCATTTTGCTAGTGGGGTCGTCAGAGGATTCGCAGGGTATCACTGAAATTGACGCCAAAAAGACGTCTGGGGGATTTTAAGAATCGTCTTATGCCTAAGGGGAAACTTTCTGAAAAGAGCTCGAGAAGTCAGCTGGTTTTTTGTAAGAAACGCCTCTGGAACGGCCTTTTCACCCCTCAGTTGCAGGCCGTTTTCAGGGGCTTTTTCGACGGTGAAAAAGCCCATTTCACGGGGTCAATTCATGGGCGGCAACCGCCGCTTGATCGGCGATTTCTTGATGATCGCGGTGTTGGTTTCGGCGAAATGGTTGAGGTGGTCCAGCAGGCTGTCCAGCTGTTCCATGGAGCGCACTTGAAGGCGGGCGATAAAGCAGTCGTCACCGGTGACCTTGTCGCATTCGGTGAACTCGGCAATTGCCAGGATCTGCCGTTCCACTTCCTGCAGTTTGCCCGGCAAGGGGCGAATGCGGACGATGGCCTGCAACTGGTAGCCCAGAAGTCTTGCATCGATCTCCAGGGTATAAGCGCTGATCACGCCGCGTTCTTCCAATCTTTTCAAACGTTCGGCGACGCTGGGGGCGGACAGCCCACTGATCTGCGCCAGGGCCTTGAGGGAGCGGCGGGAGTCCTGCATCAGGGCACTGATCAGTGCCTGGTCGATGGCATCAAGCATGGTGATCTCGTTAGGTAGGATGGCTGTTTCGCCTTGATAAAAAAGGTCTTGATTGAGTCTAGCCTAGGTTTTGAACTGGCGATGGGCAGGTTGCGCTGGGCATAATTTGGCCACTGTTAGAGGAGATTGATGATGGATGCACTGACACGCCGCGGATCGCTGGAAATGACCGCCGCCATGCTGATTTCCGGAACCATCGGCTGGTTCGTCCTGGTGTCCGGGCAGCCGGTGCTGGACGTGGTGTTCTGGCGTTGCCTGTTCGGCGCCGGGACTTTGCTACTTATTTGTGGCTCTTTCGGTTTTCTTCGTAAGAACATTCTGACCAAGCGCGCGCTGATCCTGGCGGTGCTCAGCGGCGTGGCCATTGTCGGTAACTGGGTGCTGTTGTTCGGCTCCTATTCCCGAGCCTCGATCGCCATCGGCACCGCGGTGTACAACGTCCAGCCTTTTATCCTGGTGGCCCTGGGGGCGCTGTTCCTGGGGGAGAAGATCACCTCGCAGAAGCTGTTCTGGCTGTGCCTGTCCTTTGCCGGGATGCTGGCCATCGTCAGCGCCCACGGCACCCAGGGCGAAACCGGCAACGACTACCTGCTGGGCATCGCCCTGGCCCTGGGCGCGGCATTGCTCTATGCCTTCGCCGCGCTGCTGATCAAGCGCCTGAGCGGTACGCCGCCGCACCTGATCGCGCTGATCCAGGTCTGCACCGGGGTCCTGCTGCTGGCGCCCTGGGCCAACCTCGCCGAGCCACCCCAGCAGGCCACGGCCTGGGCCAGCCTGCTGACCCTGGGCATCGTGCATACCGGGGTGATGTATGTGCTGTTGTACGGGGCGATCCAGAAGCTGCCGACCGCGCTGACCGGCGCCTTGTCCTTCATCTATCCGATCGCGGCGATCTTCGTCGACTGGCTGGCCTTCGGGCATCGCCTGGGACTGCTGCAATGGGTGGGCGTCGGCGCGATTCTGCTGGCCGCCGCCGGCATGCAGCAGGGCTGGACCCTGAAGCGTCGGCGCAGCGTTTTGCAATGAGCGCGGGGGGGGGGCGCTGGGCGGGGACCTGCAAAGGGTTTCACGCCAGCCTTCCAGCGGCAGCAAGCGCCCTCGCCACGGCCACAATCTGCTATTTTCCTGTCGGTGATTTTTCCGACCGCAGCCTGTGGAAACCATAATGACCCAGCCTTACTCCCTGGCCGAGCGCAAGCCTGAGCCGCAAGCCATCTGCAACCCCATCACCCGTAGCGCCATCTTTATCGTCGCCACCCTGGCCCCCGGCGCCAGCGCGGCGAAAACCGTGCGTGAGTGGTGCGCCGATGTCGCCGCCCTGACCCGTTCGGTGGGCAAGCGCGTGCCGGGGGGCAATCTGTCCTGTGTCTGCGGTTTTGGCTCCAGTGCCTGGGACCGGCTGTTCGGCGGCCCGCGTCCGGCTTCGTTGCACGACTTTCGTGAAGTGGGCGTGGAAGGGCGCCGCGCGCCATCCACCCCGGGCGACCTGCTGCTGCACATCCGCGCCGAGCAGATGGACCTGTGCTTCGAGCTGGCCACGCAACTGCTCAAGCCCCTGGGCGATGCAGTCACGGTGGTGGACGAGGTCCAGGGCTTCCGCTATTTCGACATGCGCAGCATGGTCGGCTTCGTCGACGGCACCGAGAACCCGGAAGGTCGCGAGGCGGTGGATTTCACCCTGATCGGCGACGAAGACCCGTCGTTCTGCAACGGCAGCTACGTGCTGGTGCAGAAGTACCTGCACAACATGGCGGCCTGGAACGAGCTGACGGTGGAGGCTCAGGAACGCATCATCGGCCGCACCAAGCTGTCGGATATCGAGCTGGATGATTCAGTCAAACCCAGCTGTTCCCACAGCTCCCTGACCACCCTGGAAGAGAACGGCGAGGAGGTGAAGATCCTGCGCGACAACATGCCCTTTGGCCGTCCGGGCGCCGGGGAGTTCGGCACCTACTTCATTGGCTACGCCCGTTCGCCACGGCCGGTGGAGCAGATGCTGGAGAACATGTTCGTCGGTCGCCCGGCGGGCAACTACGATCGCCTGCTGGATTTCAGTACGGCGGTCACCGGCGGGCTGTTCTTCGTGCCATCTGCCGATCTGCTGGAGGACCTGGCCGAGCGCGCTGCCGCCGGCCCGTAAACGGCAAAACCCCGGCCCGCTGCTGCGGGCCGGGGTTCCAGGCGTTATACCCATCCTCAGTGGCTGTGCATTCCGGCGGCCTGCATCAGCAACCGCAACAGGCCGGCCACCAGTCCCAGACCGATCACACTGGCCAGCCAGATGCCGAGCATCCACAGCAGGCGCTGCCAGCCGGGTGCTGCTTGGGTCGTGACCTTATCCATGAGCCAGCTCCAGCATCTGTGCGCCGCTGCAGGCGAGCATCAGCAGCGCGCCGATGAACAGCAGGCTCAGGTGCGCCACTTGCCGGTGCCAGGGCTGGGGGGCCAGGGACTGCGCTCGATCAATGGTAGCCATCGCCAATCCTCACTTTGCCGCGGAACACGTAGTAGCTCCAGCAGGTGTACATCAGGATGATCGGCAGGATGAACAGGGTGCCGATCAGGATGAACAGCTGGCTGGTCAGAGGCGATGCCGCGTCCCACAGGCTGATGGACGGCGGCACGATGTTCGGCCAGATACTGAATGCCAGGCCGATGTAGCCGAGGAACACCAGCACCAGGGTGAACACGAACGGCCAGTGGGAATGATGCTGGCGCAAAGTGCCCAGCAGCCCGCACAACGCCAGCAGACCCAGCACCAGCAGCACACCGAAGATCACGATATGGGCATGGCTGAACCAGCGGGTGGCAATCTCCGGGTGCAGCAGCGGGGTCCAGACGCACAACACCGCCACCACCGCCATCAGCGCGAACGCCAGGGGCCGGGTGTAGTGGCGCATGCGCGCTTCGAGCATGCCCTCGGTCTTGACCAGCAGCCAGGTGCTGCCCAGCAGCGCGTAGGCCACGATCAGCCCCAGGCCGCAAAACAGCGGGAACGGCGCCAGCCAGTCCAGGGAGCCGCCGGCGAACTGCCGGTTGAGCACCGGGATGCCGGAAATGTAAGTGCCGATCACGATGCCCTGGCACAGGGTCGCCAGCAGCGAGCCGCCGATAAAGGCCCAGTCCCAGATGTGGCGCTGCTGCGGGCTGGCCTTGAAGCGGAACTCGAAGGCCACGCCGCGGAAGATCAGCCCCGCCAGCATGAAGATCAGCGGCAGGTACAGGGCTTCGAGAATCACCGAGTAGGCCAGGGGAAAGGCCCCGTACAGCGCTGCGCCGCCGAGGATCAGCCAGGTCTCGTTACCGTCCCAGACCGGGGCCACGGTGTTCATCATCACGTCCCGTTCCCGGGCATCGGGGATCAGCGGGAAGAGAATCCCCAGCCCCAGGTCGAAGCCGTCCATGATCACGTACATCATCACCCCGAAGGCAATGATCACGCCCCAGATCAACGACAGGTCTATGCCTTGAATCGTCATGTCGATATCCCTTGTTTCAGTGGTGGTGGTCGCTGGACGCAAAGGTCTCGGCGATGGCGGACAGAGGACGGCGCGGCGTTGGCTCCTGGCCGACAGGGTGGGTCGGCGGGTGCTCGTGGTGGGGCTGCGGGCCCTTGCGCACCAGCTTCATCATGTAGCCGATGCCCACCGCGAACACCGAGAAGTAGATCACCACGAACAGCGCCAGGGAGATGCTCAGTTGGGTCACGCTGTGGTTGGACGCGGCGTCGCTGGTGCGCAGCAGGCCGTACACCACCCAGGGCTGGCGCCCGACTTCGGTGGTGATCCAGCCCGCCAGCATGGCGATCAGGCCGGTGGGGCCCATCCACAGCACCAGGCGCAGGAACAGGCGGTTGCGGTACAGCGCGCCGTTACGCCGCAACAGCAGGCCCAGCACCCCGGTGAGGATCATCAACATGCCCAGCCCGGCCATGATGCGGAAACTGAAAAACACGATGGCCGAGTTGGGACGGTCTTCCTTGGGGAAGCTCTTGAGCGCAGGGATCTGCTTGTCCAGGCTGTGGGTCAGGATCAGGCTGCCCAGGTAGGGCACTTCCACGGCGTAGTCGGTTTTTTCGCCGTCCATGTTGGGAATGCCGAACAGCACCAGGGGCGAGGGTTCGCTGCCGTGGTTTTCCCAGTGGCCTTCGATGGCGGCGATTTTTGCCGGTTGATGTTCCAGGGTGTTGAGGCCGTGGGCGTCACCGACCACCGCCTGGATCGGCGCCACGATCAGCGCCATCCACAGCGCCATGGACAACATCTTGCGCACTGGCGGCGTGTTGTTGCCCCGCAGCAGGTGCCAGGCGGCGCTTGATCCGACGAAGAACGCCGTGGCGACGAACGCGGCAATCGCCATGTGCGCCAGGCGGAAGGGGAACGACGGGTTGAAGACGATTGCCAGCCAGTCCATGGGCATGATCCGCCCATCGACGATGGAGAAGCCCTGGGGCGTCTGCATCCAGCTGTTGGAGGCGAGAATCCAGAAGGTCGAGATCAGGGTGCCGATGGCCACCATCACCGTGGCGAAGAAGTGCAGCCCGCGGCCGACCCGGTTCCAGCCGAACAGCATGACCCCGAGAAAGCCCGCTTCAAGGAAGAACGCGGTCAGCACCTCATAGGTCAGCAGCGGCCCGGTGATGCTCCCGGCAAAGTCCGAAAAGCGGCTCCAGTTGGTGCCGAACTCATAAGCCATGACCAGCCCGGAGACCACGCCCATGCCGAAGTTGACGGCGAAGATCTTCGACCAGAAGTGATACAGGTCCTTGTAAGTGCTGTTGTGGGTCTTGAGCCACAGCCCTTCGAGCACCGCCAGGAAACTGGCCAGGCCGATGGTGATGGCGGGAAAGATGATGTGGAACGAGACCGTGAACGCGAACTGGATGCGTGCAAGGTCGAGCGCCTGTAGATGAAACATGACGATACCCTCGTAATGGCTTGATGCCCGAGCAGGCACTGCGCGGCCGTCGCGAACCCGTGGGCTCGCGGCGGGGGCAGGGGCACTGCACAGGTAAAGGCTGGGGTGGCGATAGCACCGCCCCAGGCTGGATCACACGCCAACGGACTGGATCAGGTTGCTGGCCGCAGCCGGCTCCAGGCGGATGGCGATGAACTTGGACGTCGGCGTATAGGTGCGGTCGCCATAGCTTTCCAGGGGCACCAGGGGGTTGGTCTCCGGGTAGTAGGCGGCAGACTGGCCGGCGGGAATGTCATAGGCAATCAGGGTGAAACCGCTGACCCGACGCTCCCGGCCGTCGTCCCACAGCGAGACGATGTCGACCTTCTGCCCCGGCTCGAAGCCCAGCTGGCGAATGTCCTGCTCGTTGGCGAACAGCACCTCGCGCATGCCGTAGACCCCGCGATAGCGGTCGTCCAGGCCATACAGGGTGGTGTTGTACTGGTCGTGGGAACGCATGGTCTGCAGGATCAGGTCCGGCTTGACCTTGAGCTTGCGCACCCCGGCGCTGACCAGGTGCTCCGGCAGCACGCTGGGAATGAAGCGCGCCTTGCCGGTGGCGGTGTTCCAGCGCCGCTGGGTGGCGTCGTTGCCCAGGTGGAAACCGCCGGGGTGCAGCAGCTTGAGATTGAAGTCCTCGAACCCCGGGATGGTGTCGGCGATCAGGTCGCGGATGCGTCCGTAGTCTTCGATGGTCCACAGCCAGTCGATGGGGTGCTGGCCCAGGGTGGCGTTGGCGATGCCGGCAATGATTGCCGGTTCCGAGCGCAGGTGCGGCGACTTGGGTTTCAGTTGGCCATGGGAGATGTGCACCATGCTGAAGGTGTCTTCCACGGTGATGCCTTGGGGGCCATTGGCCTGGATATCGATATCGGTGCGGCCCAGGCACGGCAGGATCAGCGCCTCACGACCGGTCACCAGATGGCTGCGGTTGAGCTTGGTGGCAATGTGCACAGTGAGCTCGCAGTTGCGCAGGGCGGCGTGGGTGCGCGGGGTGTCCGGGGTGGCCTGGGCGAAGTTGCCCCCCAGGCCGATGAACACCTTGGCCCGGCCCTGTTCCATGGCCGAGATCGCCATCACTGTGTTGTGCCCGTGCTCCCGTGGCGGCTTGAAGCCAAAGCGCGCCTCCAGGGCATCCAGCAGCTCGGTGGGCGCCAGTTCGTTGATGCCCATGGTGCGGTCGCCCTGCACGTTGCTGTGGCCGCGCACCGGCGACAGGCCGGCGCCGGGGCGGCCGATGTTGCCCCGCAGCAACAGCACGTTGATCACTTCCTGGATGGTCGGCACCGAATGGGTGTGCTGGGTCAGGCCCATGGCCCAGCACATGATTGCGCGCTTGGCCTTGCGGTACATGCGCGCCGCCAGCTCGATGTCGGCCAGCGTCAGCCCGGACTGCTCGACGATGTGGTTCCAGGACGTGGCATCGACCTCGGCCAGGTAGCTGTCCAGGCCCGAGGTGTGCTCGGCGATAAAGGCCCGGTCGAACACCGCTTCGCCATTGTTGGCCAGGGCCTCGCGCTCCCAGCGCAGGAGGAACTTGGCGATGCCGCGAAAGGCCGCCATGTCGCCGCCCAGGGCCGGGCGGAAGTAGGCCGAGGAGGTGGGTTCGGAGCCGTTGGTGAGCATCTCCAGCGGGTGCTGCGGATGCTGGAAGCGTTCCAGGCCACGCTCTTTGAGCGGGTTGAAGCAGATCACCTGGGCACCGCGTTTCACCGCCTCGCGCAGCGGCTCCAGCATCCGTGGGTGGTTGGTGCCGGGGTTCTGGCCGATGACGAAGATCGCGTCGGCTTCTTCCAGGTCATGGAACACCACCGTGCCCTTGCCCACGCCGACGCTTTCGAACATGCCCACGGCACTGGCCTCGTGGCACATGTTCGAGCAGTCGGGAAAGTTGTTGGTGCCATAGGCGCGCACGAACAGCTGATACAGGTACGCCGCCTCGTTGCTGGCCCGGCCCGAGGTGTAGAACTCCGCCTGGTTCGGCGAGTCCAGCCTTTTGAGGTGGCTGGCGATCAGCTCGAAGGCCTCGTCCCAGGTGGTTTCCACATAGCGGTCCTGGGTGGCGTCGTAGCGCATCGGGTGGGTCAGGCGGCCCTGGTATTCAAGCCAGTAGTCGCTCTGCGCGGCCAGGGCCGAGACCGTGTATTTGTTGAAGAAGGCCGGGTTCACCAGGCGCCCGGTGGCTTCCCAGTTGACCGCCTTGGCGCCGTTCTCGCAGAACTTGACCATGCCGTTTTCCGGCGACTCGCCCCAGGCGCAGCCCGGGCAGTCGAAGCCGCCGTTCTGGTTGGTCTTGAGCATGGCGCGGATGTTCTTGAAGGCGTTTTCACTGCCCAGCCAGTTCCTGGTCACCGCGATCAGTGCCCCCCAACCGGCGGCCGCCCCCTTGTAGGGTTTATATCGATCAACTTCGCTCATGATATTTCTCCAATACAGCGCACGCAGGCAACCGCCCGACAAATAATCGATGTCAGTGATTGTTTAACTGCACAGGCTAAATGCGGTTTTGTGGTGACGCCGTTTAAGTTCGGATCTGTTTGGGGCAACGGAGTCACTTATAGGGCCCGTTTCATGGGCCACGAATAAAGCCTATTCGGCGCTTGTATGGGCTGTCTAATCGCAATTAATGACTGGCTGATCGAAAGCCTCTATCAAGAATTAAAAGCCATGATAATCAATGAGTTAAGTTGAATTTTTGTTGCTGATTGTGGGCGGTTTTTTCGTTGATAGAGTGCGTTGATCAATCAGTTGTAAATAGCGATTGGACGCAACTTCTAATCGCTCTTAGTCTTGCCGGCAACAACTCCTTAACGGTCGTTTGTGGCCGCGAATTACAACTAAGACCTATAGGTCGCAAGCGTCGACAGAGGCTGTGATGTCAGATCAAGTATTGGTGGATGGCTTTGCTCGACGGGTCGACTATTTACGTATGTCGGTGACCGACCGTTGCGATTTTCGTTGCGTGTATTGCATGGCCGAGGACATGCAGTTCCTGCCGCGCCAACGCATCCTGACCCTGGAAGAGCTGTACCAGCTGGCGCAGCGTTTCGTCGCCCTGGGTACGCGCAAGATCCGCCTCACCGGTGGCGAGCCGCTGATCCGTCCCGGGGTGGTGCAACTGTGCGAGCGCATCGGGCAATTGCCGGGGCTGCGGGAGCTGTGCATGACCACCAATGGCTCGCAACTGGGCAAGCTGGCAGCGCCGCTGTTCGAGGCCGGGGTCAAGCGCCTGAACATCAGCCTCGACAGCCTGGACCCGACGCTGTTTCGTCAGCTGACCCGCACCGGTGACCTGTCCCAGGTCATCGCCGGCATCGACGCGGCGATTGCCGCGGGCTTCGAGCGCACCAAGCTCAACTGCGTGGTGATGAAAGGGCGCAACGACCGCGAGATCAACGAACTGGTGGCGTTTGCCATCGACCGCAGCCTGGACCTCTCGTTTATCGAGGAGATGCCCCTGGGCACCATCAGCGAGCACAGCCGCCGCGATGCATTCTTTTCCAGCGCCCAGGTCCGTGAGCGGATCGCCGAGCACTACACCCTGATGGAGTCCGCCGAGTCGACCCAGGGGCCGTCGCGCTACTGGCGCCTGGCCGAGGCGCCGCAGATCCGCCTGGGCTTCATCTCGCCCCACAGCCACAACTTCTGCGGCACCTGCAACCGCGTACGGCTGACAGTGGAAGGGCGCTTGCTGCTGTGCCTGGGCAACGAACACTCGGTGGACCTCAAGGCCGTGCTGCGCGCCCACCCCGGTGACGCCGAGCGCCTGCAGCGGGCCATTGTCGAGGCGATGAAGCTCAAGCCCTATCGCCACCATTTCGAGCTCAACGATGAGCTCCAGGTGGTGCGTTTCATGAACATGACCGGCGGCTGAGCCGCCGCTCATTGCTCCCTTCTTATCGTGCAAAGGTTTCGCCCCGATGATCGTCAGATCCAAACCCAACCTGATCAGCGTGCTGATCTCCCTCAAGGGGTCGATCGCCAAGCGCATTGCTTTGCGCAGCCTGCTGGTGACCCTGCTGGCCTCGGCCATCGTGCTGATCGAAACCCTGCACCCGGCCTACTTTTCCAAGGTCAATGCCACGCCTTTCACCTTGCTCGGGTTGTCGCTGTCGATCTTCATGAGCTTTCGCAACAACGCCTGTTACGACCGCTGGTACGAAGGGCGCAAGGCCCTGGGCGCGGTGCTCACCGAGGTGCGCTCGCTAATCCGCGAAACCCAGGTGCTCGGCGATGCCCAGGCCCGCAGCAGCATCCTGCGGGACCTGTGCGGTTTCGCCCACGCCCTCAAGGCCCGGCTGCGCCAGGAAGACGAGCTCAGCGCGGCAGGCACCTGGCTCAGCCATTGGCCGGCGGCCCGGACGCCGAACCTGCCGGACAGCGTCCTGCGCCAGGTGTCGCGCCAGTGCTCGGCCCTGGCGACTTCGGGCGTGATCAGCGAGTGGCGCTACCTGCTGATCGCCAATCTGCTGTCCGGGATCACCGCCGCGCAAACCACCTGCGAGCGGATCAAGGGCACGCCGCTGCCGTTCCCCTACACCTTGCTGCTGCACCGCACCAGCTACATGTTCTGCATCCTCTTGCCCTTTGCCATGGCCGAGCCCCTGGGCTGGCTGACGCCGATCTTCACCGCCATCGTCAGTTACACCTTCTTTGGCCTGGACGCCATTGGCGACGAGCTGGAAGACCCCTTTGGCCACGACGAGAACGACCTGCCGATGGACGCCCTGGTGCGTACCCTCGAACGCGAGATTCTCGACGCCCTGGGGGCTACTGAACTGCCGCCGGCCCTGGTGCCGGTGGACTATGTCCTGAGCTGATCCACTGTCTTTATCCGAGGTTGCACATGAACGAACTCACTCACCTGGACGCCCAGGGCCGGGCCAGCATGGTGGATGTCACCTGCAAGGCCGTAACCGAGCGCGAAGCCCAGGCCCAGGCCTGGGTGCGCATGCTCCCGGCCACCCTGCAACTGATCCAGGACCAGGGGCACCCCAAGGGCGACGTGTTCGCCGTGGCGCGCATCGCCGGGATCATGGCGGCGAAGAAGACCCACGAACTGATCCCCCTGTGCCACCCGTTGCTGCTCAGCGGCATCCACGTCGAACTGCAAGCGCTGCCGCCAGACCGGGTGCAGATCACCACCTGCTGCCGACTCAATGGCGCCACCGGGGTCGAACTGGAAGCCATGACCGCCGCCAGCGTGGCGGCGCTGACGATCTACGACATGTGCAAGGCGGTGGACCGGGGCATGGTCATCGAGGGCCTGCAACTGCTGAAGAAGCAGGGCGGCAAATCAGGGCTGTTCATCGCTGGAGAAACGCAATGATTCTGGTCAATTACTTTGCCCGCTACCGCGAACAGCTGGGCAGCGGCGGCGAGAAACTGCCCCTGGACGCCGACCTGCACACCGTCGATGACGTGCGCCAGTTGCTGATGGCCCGGGGTGAAACCTGGGCCACGGTGCTGGGGGAAAGCAGCCTGATGTGCGCGCTGAACCAGGACCTGTGCAAGCTCGATGCGGTCATCGAGGACTTCGATGAAATCGCCTTCTTTCCTCAAGTGACCGGGGGCTGAGGCATGAGCATTCAGGTGCAGACCCAGGCCTTCAACCTTGATCAACTCAACGCCGGCCTGCAGGCCGGCGATAGCCGTGTCGGCGCGGTGGTGACCTTTGTCGGTTATGTGCGCGACCTCAACCTGGGGGAGGCGGTACAGAGCCTGTACCTGGAACACTACCCGGGCATGACCGAGCGCTCGCTGCAGGGCATCGTGCAACAGGCCCGGGAGCGTTGGCCGCTGAACCGGGTGAGCCTGGTGCATCGGGTGGGGTTGTTGCAGGTGGGCGAGCCCATCGTTTTTGTCGGCGTGGCCAGTGCCCACCGGCAAGCCGCCTTCGAGGCCTGCGCCTTCATCATGGATTACCTCAAGACCCGCGCACCGTTCTGGAAGCGCGAAGTCACCCCCGGTGGCGAACGCTGGATCGACGGACGTGAGAGCGACCGGCAGGCTGCCGAACGTTGGGTTGCAGAACGTTGAGCTGATGCCGGTGAGTGAGGCTTGAGGGAAGGTGGGGAACAACGCCGGATGCCTGTCTTCCGGCGTTGTGCATTTACACCGGGCTGTAGATCCGCGGGGCGTTGCGATGGGGCACGTGGATCAGGTTCAGGTGGTGCTTGTTGGCCCATTGCACCGTCAGGGCGGTGGGCGCCGACAGGCTGACCAGGGTGCCGAGGCGGGCGCGCACGGCTTTGTGGATCAGTTCCAAGCTGCAGCGGCTGGTGACCACGGTGAAGCCCTGGCGGCCATCGATCCCGGCGTTCAGCAGGGCGCCGATCAGCTTGTCCAGGGCGTTGTGGCGGCCGATGTCTTCCTGGCATAGGCGCACCTCGCCCTGTTCGTCGATATACAGCGCCGCGTGCAGGGCGCCGCTGCTGCGGGCCATGTGCTGGGCCTGTTCGATGCGCTCGCGCAGGCCCTGCAGATGCTCGGCGGGGGGCAGCGGCGAAGGTTCGAGGCTCTGCAGTTGCGGCAGCGCCTGTTCCAGGGCTTCCACGCCGCATAACCCGCAGCCGCTGGTCCCGGCCATTTGCCGGCGATGGTCCTTGAGGGCCCAGAAGGCCCGGCTGGAAATCTGCACATCGGCCTGGCAGGCCTGGGGAAAGTGGCTCAGGCGGATGTCGTAGATTTCGCTGAGGTCGCTGACGATGTCGTTGGTGATGCTGAAGCCGCGAATGAAATCCTCCAGGTTGCCGGGAGACACCATCATCACCGCCTGGCTCAGACCGTTGTAGGTGATGGCCAGAGCAATCTCGGCGGCCAGCGGCGCCTCGGCCACTCCGCCCTCGGAGCTGTATTCGCGATAGGTCACGCGCTGCGGCGCGGGGGCCGGTGCATTGGCCTCGGGCTGTTGCTCCGATTGTTCGATACGGCAAACCATGACGACACCTCAATACAGTCGATTCACTCCGGGGCACGCTGGCTCCGGGGGCGTTCATTCGCCCTTGATGGCAAAGAGTTTCCTGGCTTCGGCGAAGCACTTTTCGGCAATCGCCGAGCGCGGTTCGGTCTTGCGCATCACCAGGCCCAGGGGCGCCAGCACGCTGGCATCCGGCAGCTGGATAAAGGCCAGGTTGTCGATGGGCGAATCCAGGCCGCTGTCCAGGGGCATGATCGAGCAGCAGAAGCCCTCGTGGATCGCCTGGAACAGCTGGTAGGTGGAATCGCTCTCCAGGATCGGCGTCGGGTTCAGGCCGCGGCTGCGAAAGCTCAGGTCGATGGACTTGCGATAGTGCATGCCGGTGCTGAGCATGCCCAGGGGCAGCTCGGCGGCGTCCTCCCAACTCATCTCGCTGCCTTCGAAATGAAAGTGCCGGGTGTCGTAGAGCAGGCCGACCCGGGTCTCGCCGATCTCGAAGAAGTCCAGGTAGTTGGGGTTGACGTGGTCCAGGTAGCAGACCCCCAGGTCCAGCTGGTTGTTGCCGATGTCCTCGATGATCCGGTCGGAGCTGGCGGACGACAGGCTGAACTTGAGCTCGGGAAAGCTCGCCGAGAGCTTCTGCACATAGCTGATGGGGTTGAAGCCGCTCAGCGGCACCAGGCCCAGGCGCAGGTTACCCACCAGTTGCCCGCGGCAGGCGGCGGCCTCGGCGAACAGCCCGTCATGGGCCGCCAGCAGGGTCTTGGCCCAGGCCAGGACCCGCTCGCCGGCCTCGGTGAAGCCTTCGAAGCGCTGGCCGCGGGTCACCAGGATCAGGTCCAGCTCATCCTCCAGGTTGCGCAGGCGCATGGACAGGGTCGGCTGGGTAATGTGGCAGCGCGCGGCAGCCTGGCCGAAGTGCCGGGTCTGCTCCAGGGCGATCAGAAACTTGAGTTGCTTGATGTCCACAATGGCACCTGTGGTGAAGGGAATCGGAGTCAGTATTAACGCAGGTGTCCGGTTCGTGGAAAGACGTTCAGTCTTCCCGGGCCGAACCCTCGGGGCACACCGTCGGCGTTCAGGCCACGGGCCCGGGGTCTGTTTCAGACAGTAGTTCAGGGGTGTTGAAGTTGCTCAGCCGCGGATCGTCGGCGGCGCAGGGCAAAGGTTTCAGGCCATGGGCGGTGAGGGCCCGCAGCAGGCTGCGCTCGCCGCGCTCCCAGGCGGCGCGCAAGCGGGCTGCCAGGGCTGTGGGTATCAGGCTGAACATGGGTTGCCACTGTCCGTCCTGCTGCACCATCAACGGGCTGAGGGTGTCCGCCGGGCGGGCATCCAGCAGCGCCTGGATCAGCGCGCCGTCGATCCGCGGCGCGTCGCAGGCCAGCACCAGCAGCCAGGGGTGCCGGGCCACTGCCAGGCCCGCCAGCACGCCGGCCATGGGGCCGGGAAAGTCTGCCTGCTCATCCGCCACCAGGCGATCGGCATAGGGCCGGTACTGCTCGGCGTTGCGGTTGCAGGAAATGATCAGGTCGTCGCTGAAGGGCCGCACCGTGGCCTGCACATGGGCAATCAAGGGCCGGCCCTGCCAGGTCACCAGGCCCTTGTCGCGACCGCCCATGCGCGAGCCGCGGCCACCGGCCAGCAGCAGGATCGAGCAGGGCGGGGAGGCAGTTGGGGCAGAGCGGGTCGGGGTCATGGTCTGGCGCATGTCGGGTGGGTGGCGCAAACGATGGCATTGTCCTTCGGGCGCGTCCAATCGGAAGTGTTGAATGGACGATTGATGGGCTTTATCAACCGCCACGCCAAACCGCGGTTGACGATAGAGCGCCTCGATAATCCGGTCAGCCAGAACGATTAGACAGCCGCGGTTTCGGGCCTTTAGCCTGCATCCATGATTTTTATCTTGCCGGTCGGAGAATGACATGAGCGTGAAGTCGGATGCGTTGTTTGTACCCTTGAACATAGCCGTGCTGACAGTCAGCGATACCCGGGAATACGCCACGGACACCTCCGGGCAACTGCTGGTCAGTCGCCTGCTGGAAGCCGGTCACACCCTGAGCGAGCGCAACCTGCTCAAGGACGACCTGTACAAGATCCGCGCCCAGGTGGCGGCCTGGATCGCTGACGAGCGCATCCAGGTGGTGTTGATCACCGGCGGCACCGGCTTCACCGGTCGCGACAGCACCCCCGAAGCCGTGAGTTGCCTGCTGGACAAGCACATCGACGGCTTTGGCGAGCTGTTTCGCGCCATCTCGATCCTCGATATCGGCACCTCCACGGTACAGAGCCGGGCCCTGGCCGGGCTGGCCAATGGCACCCTGGTGTGTTGCCTGCCGGGCTCCACCGGGGCCTGCCGCACCGCCTGGGAAGGCATCCTCGCCGAGCAACTGGATGCCCGCCATCGGCCGTGCAATTTCGTGCCGCACCTCAAGCCGGTGCAGGCCTGCGAGTCCCGGGGATGAGCCAGGGCCACTTGATGCCGCTGGAAGAAGCACTGGCCAGCCTGCTGGCCATGGCCGATACCCAACGTCTGACGCAAAGCGAAACCCTGGCCCTGGACCATGCCCGGCAACGGGTGCTGGCCACTGACCTGGTGGCGACCCTGGACCTGCCGCCCTGGGCCAACAGCGCCATGGACGGTTACGCCCTCAACCTGCAGCACTGGGACGGCCAGCCACTGGCGGTGTCACAGACGATCTTTGCCGGTCAGCCCGGCGCCCCCTTGCAGCCGGGCACCTGTGCGCGGATCTTCACCGGCGCCCCGGTGCCTGCCGGCGCTGACTGCGTGGAGATGCAGGAGAACGTCGAGTTGCTGGAGGATGGCCGGGCGCGCTTCACCCAGGCGCTGAAACCGGGACAGAACATCCGCCCTCAAGGCCAGGAGAACCGGGCTGGTGATGTGCTGTTGCAAGCCGGCAAGCGCCTGGGGCCTTTCGAACTGGCGGTGGCCGCCGCTCAGGGCTGCACCGAGCTGCAAGTGGTGCGCCGTCCGCGGGTGGCGTTGCTGTCCACCGGCGATGAGTTGCTGGAACCGGGCATGCCCATGCGCCCGGGTTGCATCTACAACAGCAACCGCACCTTGCTCCGCCACTGGCTCGACAGCCTGGGCTGCGAGGTCATCGACGCCGGGATTCTTCCCGACCAGCCACAGCAGACCCGGCTCAGGCTGGAACAGTTGCAGCATGGCGCGGACCTGATCCTGACCACTGGCGGGGTCTCGGCGGGGGATGCCGATTGCCTGGGCCAGGTGCTGAGGAACAACGGCCGACCGCTGTTCTGGAAGCTCGCCATCAAACCCGGAAAACCGCTGACGGTGGGCCACTTCGGCCAGGTGCCGGTGATCGGCCTGCCGGGCAATCCGGCCTCGGCCCTGGTGACCTTCGGCCTGCTGGCCCGGGCCTACCTGTTGCGGATTCAGGGAGTGGAGCAGGTTGCGCCCTTGAGTGTGCCGGTCAGCGTGGCCTTCAACTGGGCCAAGGCCGGCAGCCGCCGGGAATACCTGCGGGCGCGCCTGGAAAACGGCCGCGCCGTGCTCTACCCGAATCAGAGCTCTGGGGTATTGCTGGGAGCCTCCTGGGCCGATGGCCTGGTGGAGATCCTTGAAGGCCACACCCTGCAGGTGGGCGAGGCGGCGCGTTTCATTCCCTTTAGCGAGTTGTTTTAAATCTTCCAGTGCCGGGCGCTTTTGGCCAGTCGCTGGCGCATTTCGCCCAGGGTCGCGGCCAACTGCCGGGTGAGCAGTCGGTAACCGTCAAGGGGCGAATACACCGGCGCCTCCAGGGCCTTGTCGGCATGGCCTTCCAGGGGTTTGTCCAGGCGCTGGGTGCCCCCCGTTTGCAGGGCCCGGGCCATGCCGATCAACTGCACGCGGATCTGCCGGTGCTCGGCCTTGAGTGCCAGTTGCATCTGTGCCATGGCCTGCCGGTCGCTGGCATCGGGGCGGGTGTTGCCGAGGATCTCCAGGGTGCTGATGCACATCCGCAGATTGCGCTGGATGGCGTCCAGTTCGGTCATGGAAATCCGCACTTCCTTGGACACCGACGGCATCAGCGAACGCAGTTGCAGCATGGCGGCGTTGACCCGGCCCAGGAGCTTGAGGTGTTCGTCGTCGGTCACCGACTGGCCCTGGATGATCCGTCCGTACAACTGGGCGCAGTCGCGCAGGGCGCTGGCCAGGGTGTAGCGCCAGGAATATACCGCGTACAGCGGAATGGCGAAGGAAAACGCCAGGGCCAGGGCAATGCCGATGAGGATGTCCACCGCGCGCCACAGGCCGTCGCTGATCTGGTTGTCGCCATGGCCGGCGACGATGAACACGGTGATCGCCGCCAGCAGCGCGGTATACCCGCCCTTGCCGATGGCGTGGTAGGAAAAGTAGCCGCACACCGCCGACATGCCCAGGTAGGTCAGCCAGGGATGGCCGAAGTACGCCTGCTGCACCACCAGCACCAGGCCGACCCCGGCGCCCACCAGGGTGCCGATGGCCCGCTCGGCGGCCTTCTTGCCGATGTTGCCGTGGTGCTGCAGGCCGCCGATCACCACCAGCATGGTCACCGACGCCCACTCGCCGTGGGGCAGGTTGAGGCCGGTGGTCAGGAGAATGGTGGCGATCAGGCCGAGGGCGACCCGCACCGCGTGGATCAGGCGGGCGTGACGGTAGCGCCGGTACGGGTCCAGCAGGGGACGCAGCAGGCGCTGCAGCAAGGGCGGCAGGTGGATGCCCCGCAGGTGTTTGAACGGGCCCAGACCGGTTTCTCCAATAGCTGATGAGTGGCTGAATCAGTAGCCGCGACTCGCCGCGTGGCGAGCCCCGGCCAGGCGCTTTTAGAAAATGTAGTCGGTGGTCAGGAAGCTGGAGTCGCGGTTGCGGATGATGTCACTGATCAGCTCCTTGTTGCGCTCCTGGAACTTGGTCGCCACCAGGGTGCGGATCGAGAAGGTGCGCAACGCATCATGCACCGACAGCGTGCCCTCGGCGGAGTTCTTGCGACCGTTGAAGGGGAAGGTGTCCGGGCCGCGCTGGCACTGGGCGTTGATGTTGATCCGCCCGACCTGGTTGGCGAAGGTGTCCACCAGCCGGCCGATCACCGCCGGGTCGCTGCCGAACAGGCTCAGTTGCTGGCCGAAGTCCGACTCCAGGACGTAGTCGATCACCGTGTCCAGGTCGCGGTAGGGCACGATGGGCACCACCGGGCCGAACTGTTCCTCGTGGTAGACGCGCATCTGCGGGTTCACCGGGTACAGCACCGCCGGGTAGAAGAACGACGCCCGCGACTCGCCGCCATGGGGGTTCACCACCTGGGCGCCGTGGGCCTGGGCATCGGCTACCAGGGCGTGCAGGTAATCGACCTTGGTGTTTTCCGGCAGTGGCGTCAGGGCCACGCCCGGCTCCCAGGGCATGCCCGGCTTGAGGCCTTGCAGCTTGGCGTTGAACTGCTGGATAAAGCGCTCCACCACGCTTTCATGGACGAACAGGATCTTCAGCGCGGTGCAGCGCTGGCCGTTGAACGACAGCGCGCCGGTAACGGCCTCGCTGACCGCGTTGTCCAGGTCGGCATCGGGCAGCACGATTCCCGGGTTCTTCGCGTCCAGGCCCAGGGCCGCGCGCAGGCGGTGCGGCTTGGGGTGGAGTTTCTTCAGGTCGCTGGCGGCCTTGTTGGTGCCGATGAAGGCGAAGATGTCGATCTTGCCGCTGGCCATCAGCGCGCTGACGGTCTCGCGGCCGCTGCCGTAGATGACGTTGATCACCCCGGCCGGGAAGCTGTCGCGGAAGGCTTCGAGCAGCGGGCGGATCAGCAGCACGCCGAGCTTGGCCGGCTTGAACACCACGGTGTTGCCCATGATCAGTGCCGGGATCAGGGTGGTGAAGGTTTCGTTCAGCGGGTAGTTGTAGGGGCCCATGCACAGGGCCACGCCCAGGGGCACGCGGCGGATCTGGCCGAGGGTGTCCTGCTCCAGTTCGAAGCGGCTGGAGCGCCGGTCCAGTTCCTTGAGCGCGCCGATGGTGTCGACGATGTAGTCGCAGGTGCGGTCGAACTCTTTCTCCGAGTCCTTGAGGTTCTTGCCGATTTCCCACATCAGCAACTTGACCACTGCTGTGCGCTGTTCGCGCATGCGCGCCAGGAAAGCTTCCACGTGCTGGATGCGCTCAGCCACGCGCATCGTTGGCCAGGCGCCCTGGCCGCGGTCGTAGGCGCGCACGGCGGCGTCCAGGGCGGTGAGGGCGGTATCAGCGTCCAGCAGCGGTGTGCTGCCGAGAATCACTTGCTGGTCGCCGTCGGCGCCGCTCAAGTAGATCGGGCTGCGGAGCTGGGCCAGGGGGCCGTTCCAGGTGCGCAGTTCACCGTCTACCAGGTAGTCGCGCTGCTCCACCGGATCGGGCAGGCGATAGGCTTCGGGGATGTCGGCGGCAGCAGGAAACAGGTTGTTGAGGACATTGGCTGTGGTCATGACTCTACCCCGTGTTGGAAATGGCTCCGGCGCGGATGACAGTGGCGCCATCGCTCCAAGGTTTATACGCCTGAATGGCCTGCGGCTTTAGCGCTTTGTGCAGTTGGCACACCCGCGGTCATGGTTCGAGGTTAAACGTTTCAGCTGTCGCCCAGCAACTGCCGGATCAGGGTTGGGGTGCTGCCGGTCCAGCGCTTGAAGGAGCGGCGGAAGTTGGCCGGGTCATTGAAGTTCAGGTACTCGGCCACTGCCTCGTTGCTCCAGCCCCTGATCTGGTACAGGTACAGCGCTACCTGCTTGCGCACCCGGTCCACCTGCTGCTGGTAGCCGCTGTGGTGCTTGCTCAACTTGCGCTTGAGGGTCGCCGGGCTCATGGCGAAGGCCTGGGCGGTCTGTTCCAGGCTCGGCGCATGCCGCACGTTGGCTTGCAGGTAGCGGTCCAGGGCATCGAGAAAACTCCCGGAAAAACCCAGCTGGCGCAGGTGTTCGTCGGCTTCCAGGCGCGCCACCTGGCCGGCGGTGGCCGAGGCCCCGGGCCAGGGCCGGGTCAGGTATTGCCGGGGGATGCGCATCAGGTCCAGGGGGCGCCGGAACTGGGTCTGTTCCCCCAGGTGCACCCAGTACTGCTCGACGTAGCGCGGCTCGGCATGGCTGAAGCTGCATTCCCAGGGCAGGCGCTGGCCGCTGAGCCACTGACTCATGGCCACCAGCGAAGTCATGCTGGCTTCCAGCAGGAAGCGCCCGTGCTCGCCGGCGCCGCAGCTGTCCAGCCAGTAGCAATAGGCATGCTGCTCATCCAGCACCAGGCGTAGGCTCAGCAGGGGGCTGAGCAGGGCCTGCTGCTGCACCAGGGTGTCCAGGGCCTGATGCAGGTTCTGGGCATGGCGCAAGGCATGGCTGGCGGCGCCGTAGTGCCCGGGCAGCAGGCGCTGGCCAAACAGGAAACTGCTGTCGTCGGCGTCCAGCAGGCGCCGGCTGTTGCCGATCAGCGCCAGGAACTGCTGCGGGCTGAGACGGGTCTGTCCGGCCAGGATGTCCTCGTGGAACAGCCCGGTGCCGCGCAGCAGGCGATGGCTGTCGATGTCCCGCGACAGCGCCAGGTCGATCAGCGCCGCCGGTTGATAGTGCCCGGGGATGAAGCGGGTATCGGCTTCGTACCAGTGGGTCTTCACGGTCATGACGGCGCCTCAGGCGGTTTTCGCCAGGGGCTGCTTGGCCCGGGCCAGGGCCAGGTTGAGGCGTTTGAGCAGGACCTCCGGGGTCTCCTCCAGGGCCATCACCACCGCGGTGCTGGCCGCCAGGTGCAGGCGCTCGCCGTGTTGCCGGGTCTTGTGCGCCAGGCCCTGCACCGCCTGTTGCAGTTCCAGGGCCAGCAGTCGGGCCTGGCTCTCGCCGGTGTTGGGCAAGAGCACCACGAAGCGGTCGCCGGCCAGTCGGCACAGCAGGTCCTGGCGCCGCAGGTTGAGCAGCAGCACATGGCTCAGGGCTTGCAGCACCGCATCCCCTTCGGCGTGGCCGTAGTCCTGGTTGATCGCGGCGAAATGGTCCAGGTCCAGGGCCAGCAACGACAACGGCTGCTGCTGGCGGCGACTGTCCTCCAGGCTGGCGGCCAGCTCGCGCTTGAGGTAGTCGGCGCCGGCCAGGGGCGTGAGCTTGTCGAACTGCCGGTGCTCGCGAAACAGCCGTTCCTTCTTTTCCATCTGCGCGCTGATGGCCAGCTGTTCGCGGTGCCAGTGGTAGATGCCGATGGTCAGCAGGATCATGCCGATGGGCATCGGCCCGGACTCCAGCCAGTGGTCCCAGGTGATGCTGGCGGGCAGGCGGATGAACTCGTCGAGGCTGTCGATCCACCAGGAAAAGAAAATGCAGCTCAGGCCCAGGGCCAGGTAGTTGGTGACCCGGCCGGCGGGGCGGCTCTTGAGCACCAGTGCGAGCCAGACCAGGGCCAGCAGTGCCGAGCCGCCTTCGCCGATGATGTCCAGCCATTGCCACTCGCTGACCGATTTCAGGCTGCCGCAAGCCAGGTGCAGCAACAGCCCGGCATTGGCCGCCAGCAACAGCGCGGCGAGTTTCCAGCGGTGGGGTTTGAGCACGCAGAACATGGCCGCGATCCTTTTTGCCAGGAGTGAGAGGGCGCCAGCACAGCAGATGTTTGTGACGGTGGGGTGACAGCGGAAAAAACCGTCGAGGGGTCGAATCAGCTCAGGGTTCAGGCGTTTTTTTTTTGCTGGATGGGGCCGCCTCGAGGGCCTCTTCGCGGGCAAGCCCACTCCTACGGGGCGGCGGGGGCGCCACGGATGTGTAGGAGCCGGCTTGCCGGCAATGGGGCCCGCAAGACCTGCGCCCGACGGGTGATGGCTTTTGCCGGCAAGCCCGCTCCCGCAGGGGTCAATTCAGCTCATTTGCCGGGGCGAAACCCGGGAAAACGACTGTTTTGGCGACCTGCCGACCAGGCCTGTCACAGAACCGTCATTCGCCAACCCTAGCGTGCCCTCCCAGTTGCCGGGCCCCTTGCCCGGCGTTGGCGGACTCTTGGGGAGGAACCTCATGTACAAGCGCAGCAGTCCCGGGCTGGTCAGCTTTACCTTGACCGCGCTGGCCATGGCCATCGCCAGTGAACGCTTGAGCGCCGCCGAAACGGCCGCCACCGAGCACGTCCAAGTGGTGGGCCAGGCGGCCAGCATCGATCAGGCGCTCAAGGAACAACGGCGTTCGGACAGCATCCAGAGCGTGGTACACGCCGACGGCGTGGCCCAGTTGCCGGACCAGAACGCCGCCGAAGCGGCGCAGCGCCTGCCGGGCATCAGCATCGAGCGTGACCAGGGCGAAGGGCGCTTTGTCAGCGTCCGCGGCCTGGGCCCGGACCTCAACAGCGTGACCATCAACGGCACCCTGGTGCCGTCCCCGGAAAGCGCGCGCCGCGCCGTGGCCCTGGATGTGCTGCCCTCGGAGCTGGTGCAGTCGCTGTCGGTGATCAAGACCCTGACCCCGGACATGGACGCCAACTCCCTGGGCGGCACCGTGGACGTGAAAAGCCTCTCGGCCTTCGACCACAAGGGCCTGTTCTACAGCGGCAGCAGCGAGGCCAGCTACGACCAGAACACCCGCCAGACCAGCCCGAAATTCTCCGGCGCGGCGAGCAACCGCTTCAGCCTCGGCGACGGCATCGACAACTTCGGCGTGGCCGCGGCCCTGAGCTGGCAGAAGCGCGATTTCGGCTCCGACAACGTCGAGACCGGCGGCGCCTGGGACTTCGAGCGCGGCGCCAGGCTGCAGGAGTTCGAGCAGCGCGACTACGCCATCAGCCGCGAGCGGGCCGGCGGCGGCCTGAACTTCGACTACAAGCCCGACGACAGCAGCAGCTACTACCTGCGCACCCTCTACAGCCGCTACAAGGACAGCGAGACGCGCAACTCCACCAGCATCGAGTTCGCCGACCCGCTGGCGGCCGGGGAACGCGGCGACGCCGAGGCCAAGCGCAAGCTCAAGCAGCGCGAGGAAACCCAGGAGATCCAGTCCTACGTGTTCGGCGGCGAGCGCCAGTTGGGCCTGTGGACCCTCAGCGGCCAGACCGGCTACAGCCGCTCCAGCGAAGACAGCCCGGCGCATATCGCCGGGGCCACCTTCAAGGGCAACAGCGACTTTTCCGACAGCGGCTTCTACGACAACGGCAAGCCGCGCCCGGTGATTGGCTCAGGCTTCTTTGACGCGGCCAACTTCACCCTGGACAAGGTCGACTGGGAAAAGCAGAACACCACCGACACCGAAAAGAACCTGCGCCTGGACCTGGCCCGGGACTATGACCTCAGTGGCTACGCCGCGCAGTTCAAGTTCGGTGGCAAAGTCAGCCGGCGCAACAAGGACAACGACCTGGAAGCCTGGGTCTACAAGGACTTCGACACCCTGGGCTTCACCGACCAGCAGCTCAACCTCGGGCAGTTCCAGAAGGGCCGCGTGGACTATTCCCTGGGCCGCTTCGGCCCGGGCATCAGCGGCAGCGCCATCAAGCAACTGATCGGCGGCCTGAATCCGGCGGCCTTCTACGACGAGGAAGAATCCCGGGTCAACGACTTCAAGATCCGCGAAGACATCAACGCCGGCTACTTCATGAACACCCTGGACATCGACGACTGGCGCTTCATTGCCGGCCTGCGCTACGAGGGCACCGAGTTCGAGGCCAAGGGCACCGGGGTCACCGACGGCGCCTTCACCGCCACCGACACCAAGCGCCGCTACCAGCACTGGCTGCCGGGGTTGCACGCGCGCTACCAGCTGGACAAGAACACCCAACTGCGCGCGGCCTGGACCAAGAGCGTGGTGCGCCCGACCTTCGGCCAGCTGGCCCCGGGCTTTGTCATCGACGGCGACGAGGCGACCTTCGGCAACCCGGACCTCAAGCCCCTGGAGTCGAGCAACCTGGACCTGGGCATCGAGCACTACATGGGCCGCGCCGGCAGCGTCTCGGCCTTCGTGTTCTACAAGGACATCCAGAACTTCGTCTACAACACCGACCTGGCCGGCACCGGCGCCTGGAGCGGGTTCTCCGAGGCGCACACCTTCGCCAATGGCGACAGCGCCAAGCTGTATGGCCTGGAGCTGGCCTACTCGCAGAAGTTCGACTGGCTGCCGGCGCCGTGGAACGGCCTGCTGCTGGGCGCCAACAGCACCTTCAGCCGCTCCAGCGCGAGCATCGAAGGCTTCGACCAGAAGGCCGGGGTCAACCGCAAGCGCGACATCGACCTGCCCAACCAGTCGGACACCGTGGGCAACCTGATGCTCGGTTGGGAAGACGACAAGCTCAGTCTGCGCCTGTCGGCCAACTACAAGTCGGCCTACCTCTATGAGCTGGCCTCGATCGGCGACAAGGCCCACGACCTGCACGTGGACGCCCAGACCTTCGTCGATTTCAGCGCCAAGTATTCCCTGAGCAAGAACCTGCAACTGAGCTTCGAGGCGCAGAACCTCACCGACCAGCCGTACTTCGTCTACACCGGCAACCGCTCCTACAACGCCCAGTACGAGGAATACGGCCCGACCTACAAGCTCGGCCTGACCTTCACCCATTTCTAAGTACCGGGCCGCTGCCCGACTGCACCTCCAAGGATTGTGATGAGCACTGTATCGACCGCGAAAACCACCCTGCTGGCGCTGTGCATTGGCCTGGCCAGCAGTGCTGCCCAGGCCGCCCCCAGCGTGCCGGGCCTGACCCTCAAACCCTGGGCCGAGCAGACCCCGGGCGTCACCGGGCTGGGCTTCGTGCCCGCCGGCACAGGCGCCGACCGGCTGCTGGCCAGCGAGCGCGAAGGCCTGTTGCTGCTGGATGAACAGGGTCGCCAGCTGGCCCGCTTCAAGGGCTCGTTCAACGGCCTGGACAGCCGCGCCGCCGGCCAGCAACTGCTGGTGGCCAGCCTGGACAACGAACGCCAGCAGGCACTGCTGCTGAGCCTCGACCCGAAGGCCCGGCATTGGGGCCAGCCGCTGTACCTGCCGCCCCGCGACTTCCCGGTCAACGGCCTGTGCCTGTACCGCGACGAGGCCAGCAACCTGTTCCTGTTCCTGGTGGGCGAGGAGGGCAAGGGCGAGCAGTGGCTGGTGGGCCACGGCGCACAACTGAGCGCCGAGCCGCGACGGGTGCGTGGCCTGCCGCTGCCGCCGGAGGCCAAGTTCTGCCAGGTGGACGACGCCGCCCAGCAACTGCTGGTCAATGAACAGAACGTCGGCTGGTGGGCCTACCCGGCCCACGCCGAAGCCGACACCGCACGCCAGCCGGTGGCCCTGCGCGCGCCCTTTGGCGAGATCAGGAAAAGCGCCGGAGCCATGGCCCTGGTGCCGGGCGGGGTAATGGGCCTGGACCCGAAAGCCGCGCAACTGCATCTCTATCAGCAGCAGGAGCAGGGCTGGTCGGCCCAGGCCAGCTTGCCCCTGAGCGGCCTCAAGGAACCGGAAAACATCGCCCTGCGCGCCAGCGCCAAGGGCCTGCAAGTGTTGCTGCGCGATGACGAGGATGGCCGCCTGTACCAGGGCCAGCTGGACTGGCAGGCCCACGCGCCGGCCCTGCCGCCGGTATTGCCCAACGTGCAGGCGGCGGTGCAGAGCGAACCGGTGGGGCGCCAGGGCGATGCCGCCGATGACCCGGCGATCTGGGTCCACCCGCAGCAGCCGTCCCTGAGCCGGGTGCTGGGCACCAACAAGAAGCAGGGCCTGCTGGCCTACGACCTGCAGGGCAAGCTGTTGCAGGAACTGGCGGTGGGGCGCCTGAACAACGTCGACGTGCGCCCCAACTTCAAGCTGGGCCAGCAGACCGTGGACCTGGCCGTGGCCAGCAACCGCGACCGCAACAGCCTCAGCCTGTTCGCCATCGACCGTGCCAGCGGCGAGCTGCGCGAGGCCGGGGAGATCCCCACGCCACTCAAGGCGATCTACGGCCTGTGCCTGTTCCAGCCCGCCAGCGGCGAGATCTATGCGATTGCCAACGACAAGGACGGCACCTTCGTCCAGTACCGCCTGAGTGCGCCGTCCGGCAGTGCCCAGGGCGAGCTGGTGCGCCAGTTCAAGGTGGCCAGCCAGCCCGAAGGTTGCGTCGCCGACGACCAGCGCCAGCGGCTGTTCCTGGGGGAAGAGGACGTCGGGGTCTGGGCCCTGGACGCCCGCCCCGAACAACCGGCGACCCTGCACAGCGTGATCAAGGTCGGCGGCCTGTTGCAGGCCGATGTCGAGGGCCTGGCCCTGTACCAGAGCAACGCCCGCGACTACCTGGTGATTTCCAGCCAGGGCAACGACAGCTATCTGGTGCTGGACGCCGAGCCGCCGTTCGCTTCCCACGGTGCCTTCCGGGTCGGCCTCAACGCCGCGGCGGGGATCGACGGCGCCTCGGAAACCGACGGCCTGGAAGTCACCTCGGCCAACCTCGGCGGGCCCTGGAGCCAGGGCCTGCTGGTGGTCCAGGACGGGCGCAAGCGCATGCCCGAGCAGACCCAGAACTTCAAGTTCGTGCCCTGGGCCGACGTCACCCGGGCCCTGAAGCTGCCCTGAGCGGCTGTCATCACCCGGTCATCGGCATGTCATCGAATAGCCCCGCCGGCACGGCTCAGGCCCCGGCGGGCACCCGCGAAGGAGTTTCACCATGCAAGCCACACTCGAACACATGAGCATCTGGGGGCTGATCAGCGATGCCAGCCTGTTGGTCAAGGCGGTGATGCTGACCCTGCTCCTGGCATCCCTGCTCAGCTGGTACCTGATCATCCAGCGCGGCGCCGTGCTGCGCGGCCGTGAGCGCCGTTGCAACGCCTTCATCCAGCGCTTTCGCGCCGCCCCCGAACTCTTGCCGCTGTACCGCGAAGTGGCCCGCAAGGCCGACGGCGAAGGCGGCGTGGAGCCGATCTTTGTCGCCGGCTATGAGGAATTCGGCCACCTGCACGGCGCGGCCGGCGGCGCCGCTGAAGGCGTGCTGGAGGGTGTGGAACGGGCCTTGTACGTGGCCATCAGCGAGCAGGAAACCCGCCTGGAAAAGGGCCTGCAGTTTCTTGCCACCGTGGGCTCGGTCAGCCCCTATATCGGTCTGTTCGGCACCGTGTGGGGGATCATGAACTCCTTCCTCGGCCTGTCCCAGGTGCAGCAGGCGACCCTGTCCACCGTGGCCCCGGGCATTGCCGAGGCGCTGATCGCCACCGCCATCGGCCTGTTCGCGGCGATTCCCGCGGTGATCGCCTACAACCGCTTCTCGGCCCGCAGCCAGACCCTGCTGACCCGCTACTACGCCTTTGGCAACGAACTGCAGGTGCGCCTGCACCGCACCTTGCAGGGCACCCCGAGCCACCTGGCCGTGGCCGCCTGAGAGAAGGAGCAAGCCGATGTTAGTCAGGCCGCAACGCAAGCACGGACCCAAGGCGGAAATGAACGTGGTGCCCTACATCGACGTGATGCTGGTGCTGCTGGTGATCTTCATGGTCACCGCGCCGATGCTCACCCAAGGGGTGAAGATCCAATTGCCCAAGGTCGCCAGCCAGGCCCTGGCCACCGACAGCCGCCAGCAGATCCTCACCCTGTCGGTGAAGGCCGAGGGCGGCTACTACTGGAACCTGGGCAGCGAACTCGACACCCGGCACCAGACCGACAGCGCCGTGGACCTGGAGCAGATGCGCGCCAAGGTGGCCCAGGTGATTGCCCAGCGCGGCGACACCCAGGTGTACATCCGTGCCGACCAGGACGCCGCCTACGCCAGCGTGGTGGCGGCCATGGCCGCGTTGCAGCAGGGCGGGGTGCACAACCTGGGGCTGGTGACCGAGGCCCCGCAATGACGGCGATGATCATCCACAGCCCCACAGTGCTGCCCATGGGGCCCGAGGCCTCCGGCTTCTGGCGCAACAGCCTGGCGGCGACCCTGGCCCTGGCCCTGCACGCCGGGGTGCTGGCGGCGCTGGTGCTGGGCTGGTCGGTGGACAAACCCCAGGTCGAGGCCCCGGCGGTGCTGACCACCCAACTGGTGATGCTGGCGCCTCCCGTCGCCCCCGCCGACCCCCTGCCGGCGGTGGCCGAGGTGGCACCGCCACCACCGCCCGCGCCAGCGGCTCCGCCGCCGAGTCAACCCCAGGTAGACCCCCAGGTGCAGGCGCAGAAGCTGGAACAGGCGGCCCTGGCGCGCAAGCGTGTGGACGACAAGAAGCGTGAGCAGGCGCAGGAGCAGCAACGCCAGCAGCGCGAGCGCCTGGACGCCGAACAGCGCCAGCGCGACGCCGAGCAACGCCTGGCCCAGGAACAAGCCCAGGTCCAGCGCGCCGAACAGTCGCGGCTGGCCGCCGAGCGCGCGCGCCAGCAGGCGGCCCAGGCCGCCGCCGACAGCCGCCAGTACCAGCCCCTGAGCAAGGAGGCCCCGGACTACCCGCAGCGAGCCCTGGACAAGAACCTGGAAGGCGACTGCACCGTGGAATACAGCGTCAACCCCCAGGGCCGGGTGGAGAACCCCAAGGTCATCGACGGCTGCCACCCGCTGTTCATGCGCCCATCCCTGGCGGCGGTGGCAACCTTCCGCTACCAGCCTCGGCTGATCGACGGTCGGGCAGTGACGGTGCCGGCGGTGCGCAACACCTTTCACTATCGGATCCACTAGGGGCGCCCCGGCTTCGCCCGCCAGCGGCTGCCGGGCGGGCCGGGCAGTCCCTTGGCGCAGGCCGGAGCTGTGCTGTTGCCGCCGGTTGCCAATCCGTTGCGCAACGGCACTGACGCCTGCGCCGCACAGCGGTAAACTCCCCGCCTTTATTCAGGAGTTCCCATGAGTTACTACCAGCCCGGCATCCTCGCTGCACCCGTTCCGTCCCAGGCCCGTCATTTGTTCTTTGCCCTTGAGTCCCTTGAGGCGCTGCCCCAGGCCCTCGACCAGTTGCTGGCGCGGGTGGACGGCGCAACGGCGGTGGCCGGCTTTGGCGCATCGCTGGTCAAGGCCCTGGGCGCCCGGGTGCAAGGGCTCAAGGCGTTCCCGGCGCTGACCGGCGTCGGTGTCGACAACCCTTCGACCCAGCACGCGCTGTGGGTCTGGCTGCACGGTGAGGAGCGCGGCGAACTGATGCACCGCAGCAACGAGCTGGAGGCCGCGCTGGCCCCGGCCTTTCGTCTGGTCGGCATGCAGGAAGCCTTCCGCCACAAGAGCGGTCACGACCTGACCGGTTATGAAGATGGCACCGAGAACCCTCATGAAGAGGCCGCCGTGGCTGCGGCGCTGGCCGAGGGTGAAGACGGCCTGCGCGGTGGCAGCTTTGCCGCGATCCAGCAGTGGCAGCACGACTTCAAGGGCTTTGCCGCGATGCACCAGCAAGAGCGCGACCACATCATCGGCCGGCGCCTGAGCGATAACGAAGAGCTGGACGACGCGCCGGAATCGGCCCACGTCAAGCGCACCGCCCAGGAAAGCTTCACCCCTGAGGCCTTCATGGTGCGTCGTTCGATGCCCTGGATCGAAGGTGACAAGGGCGGCCTGATGTTCCTCGCCTTCGGTCACAGCCTGAACGCCTTCGAAGTCCAGCTGCGGCGCATGAGCGGCCTGGAGGACGGCATCGTCGACGGCCTGTACCGCATGAGCCGGCCGATCACCGGTGGCTACTACTGGTGCCCGCCGCTGCACAACGGTCAGCTCGACCTGCGCGCGCTGCAAGCGGCGAAATGAGCACCGAGGCCGGGCCGCTGCGCACCGTGCGCTGGGGCATGATCGGATGCGGCAGCGTCACCGAGCGCAAGAGCGGCCCGGCCTTCTACAAGGTCCCGGGTTCGGCGCTGGTGGCGGTGATGGGCCGCCGCCCCGAGGCGGTGCGCGACTATGCGCAGCGCCACGGCATTGCCCGTTACTACACCGATGCCCAGGCCCTGATCGATGACCCCGAGGTGGACGCGGTGTACATCGCCACGCCCCCCGACAGCCATTACGCCTACAGCCTGCAAGTGGCTGCCGCCGGCAAGCATTGCTGCGTGGAAAAGCCCATGGCCCTGCATGCCGGGCAAAGCCTGGCCATGCAGCAGGCCTTCGAGCAGGCCGGGCTGCACTTGTTCGTGGCCTATTACCGGCGTTCCCTGCCGCGCTTTGCCCAGGTGCGGCAATGGCTGGCGGACGGGCGCATCGGTGAGGTCCGGCACCTGCACTGGAGCCTGAGCAAGGCCGCTTCCGAGGCTGACCGCAGCGGCGCGGCCAACTGGCGGACCGACCCACGGATTGCCGGTGGCGGTTATTTCGCCGACCTGGCCAGCCATGGCCTGGACCTGTTCCAGTACCTGCTGGGGGACATCGTCGAGGTGGCCGGCATCAGCACTCGCCAGGCCGGGCTGTATGCCGCCGAGGACGCGGTCAGCGCCAGCTGGCGCTTCGCCTGCGGGGCCCTGGGCAGCGGCGCCTGGAACTTCGTCGCCGACCGCCGGGTGGACCGGGTGGAGATCATCGGCAGCCAGGGGCGCATCAGCTTTTCCGTGTTCGACGAGCATCCGCTGCAACTCGACGCCGAAGAGCCCCTGAGCCTGGTTATCGAGCACCCCGAGCACATCCAGTGGCATCACGTGCAGGGCATGAACGCCCATATCCGCGGCGAGTCCCGGCACCCGGCCCTGGCCAGCGAAGCCCTGAAGACCGATTGGGTGATGGATCGGATTCTGCAGCGCGGCTGAGCCAATGGCGGCGGTCTTTCGGGCCGCTTCGCCGGCAAGCCGGCTCTGCAGGAGGCACCGATCATTGGGCAGGCAGGTGCAACTGAACCTCCATGGCGTCATGCAGCAACCTGACCACTTCGATCAGGCTGTCATCGATCACTCGATAAAACAGGACATGTCGTGGTTTCTTGACCTGGGCTTGAGGGGGCCTGGAGTGTTGGCGGGAATAGAACAGGTGGTAGCTGCGAAGGCCCGGTGCGATGTCGTCACGCTCTTGGCTGCCAACGTGCTGGGGGTTGCTGGCGAGATCGTGTAGGGCTCGCAGGATCAAGGCCTGATAGCGAACCCGGGCAGCTTCGCCAAAGTGTCTTTGGGAAAACCGCAGAGCGTCGACGATGTCGGTTCGGGCTGCATTGGAAATCCGGTACTGGACCACCTCAGTGTTTCTCTTGATCCGTGGCGACGGCTTCCAGTCCCAGCTCATCCAGGTAGTGCTGCAGGTTTTCTTCCCGCACCTGGCTGAAGCGTCCTTGTTGCAGGTCCGCGATACCGATCGCAGCGGCTTGGCGCAATGCCTCGATTTTCGCCGCGTCCTCGGCAACCCGTTGTTCCAGCAGACGCAAACCTTCGCGCATGACCTCGCTGGCGTTCTGGTAACGACCGGATTTGACCAGGTTGTTGATGAGCTGCTCTTGATGGGCGGTGAGGACAACGTTTCGCGTTGGCATGCCGTGCTCCTGGGCTGGGCGTGTGAGGAAAGGCGTTGGCATATTATGCCAAGTGGTGGGCGGATTCAGCCTTGACGGGCGCCTGACGACAGGCGGTTGCGGGCGTTCATCGGCATCGACGATGGTTTTCTGGCAGGACTGATTGGCGGTTCTTGTCAGATAAATCCGAGAGGAGTACAAATGTACTCCATGACGACTTTATCCCCCCGCCGCAGTGCCATCCTGACCTTTATCCGCGAACGCATCGCCGATCATGGCCAGCCCCCAAGCCTCGCTGAAATCAGCGAGGCGTTCGGTTTTGCCTCGCGCAGCGTGGCGCGCAAGCATGTGCTGGCGCTGACCGAGGCCGGGTTCATCGAGGTCAACCCCCATCAGGCCCGGGGCATTCGCCTGCTCAATCAGCCGCGGCGCCCGGAGCTGCTGGAGATCCCGGTGCTGGGGCGGGTGGCCGCCGGTGCGCCGATTGGCGTCGATGCCGACATACACGGCCAGTTGTGGCTGGACCCGGGGATGTTCTCCCGCACTCCGGATTATTTGCTGCGGGTCCAGGGCGATTCGATGATTGATGACGGCATCCTCGACGGCGATCTGGTGGCGGTGCGCCGCAGCAGTGAGGTGCGTAACGGCCAGACGGTGATCGCCCGCCTGGACGGCGAGGTCACCATCAAGCGTTTCGAGCGCAAGGGGCAGGGCATTCGCCTGTTGCCGCGCAACCCGGCCTATCAGCCGATCGAGGTTACCGACGACCACGAACTGTTTATCGAAGGTGTGTTCTGCGGTCTGGTGAGGCCAGGCTGATGGGCGCCGTGGTCGCACTGGATACCCTGTTCAATGGCGGACGGGTATGGAAAGGCCGCCCGGCGGCCGCGTCGGCCAGCCTGCAGCCGACGGGGCATGCTGCTTTGGATGCGGTGCTGCCCACCGGCGGCTGGCCGGAGGCGGCGCTGACGGAAATCCTCATCGCCGCCCAGGGCCTGGGCGAGCTGCAGTTGCTGTGGCCGAGCCTGGCGCGGCTGACCGCGGCGGGGGAGCGGGTGGTGCTGGTGGCGCCACCCTTCGTGCCCTATCCCCAGGCCTGGCAGAACGCCGGGGTGGATGTGCGCCAGCTGTCGATCATCCAGGCCGGGGAGCGCGATGCCTTGTGGGCCGCTGAGCAATGCCTGCGTTCCGGCAGTTGCGGCGCGGTGCTGTGCTGGCCGCAACAAGTCGACGACCGCGCCCTGCGGCGCTTGCAGGTGGCGGCGGAAAGCGGCCAGACCCTGGCCTTCGCCTACCGGCCCCTGGACGCCGCGCACAACCCGTCGCCGGCGGCCCTGAGGATCAGCGTGCAGGGTCGCCCCGTGCAGTTGCGGGTACTCAAGTGCCGGGGCGGGCTGGCCCATCCGGCCCCGATTGCCTGGCCCGCCGGGCACTGAGGTTGGCATGCGCTGGGTGTGCATTCTGTTCCCGCAATTGGCGCTGGACGCCGTGCTGCGTCAGCGCGCCGAACCCGAGGCGCCCCTGGCGCTGCTCAGTGGCACCCCGCAGCGCCGGGTGATCCAGGCGGTGAATGGCGCCGCCCGCGAGCTGGGCCTGCGCCCCGGGCAATCGCTGACCGCCGCCCAGGCCCTGACCAAGGCCTTTGCCAGCGCCGAATACGACCCGCAGCAGATCGAGCACTGGCAGCAGTTTCTTGCCGCCTGGGCCTACGGTTTCAGCTCCCAGGTCAGCGTGGCCTACCCCCGTACCCTGGTGCTGGAGATCGAGTCCAGCCTGGGCCTGTTCGGCCCCTGGCCGCAGTTGGAGGCGCGCCTGCGCCGGGAGTTGCAGGCCCTGGGCTTTCGTCATCGCATCGTCGCCGCGCCCAATCCGGCGGCGGCTCGGGTCCTGGCCAATGCCTATGACGGCTTGGCGGTGGCCGACGGCGAGGCCCTGGCCAGGGCCCTGGGAGCGATGCCCATCGAGCGCCTGGGCCTGGCCCCGGAGCAGGCCACGGCCCTGTCGCGCATGGGAGTGCGCAGCTTCCAGCAGTTGCGGGAGCTGCCCCGGTCTAGCTTGGCCCGGCGTTTTGACGGCAGCCTGCTCAAGCACCTGGATACCCTGCTCGGTGAGCGTCCGCTGGGGCTGGCGTTCTATCAGCCGCCGGACCGTTTCGACCTGCGCATCGAGCTGAATTTCGATGTGCTGTCCCATCAGGCGCTGCTGTTTCCCCTGCGCCGGCTGACTGCCGATCTGGCGGCCTTTCTCTGTGGCCGCGACAGCGGGGTGCAGCGTTTTGCCCTGCACCTGGAACATGCCGAAGGCGCCGACACCCTGATCCCGGTGGGCCTGCTCAGCGCCGAGCGCGATCCGGCGATGCTGTTTGAACTGGCCCGCGGGCGCCTGGAGCAGATCCAGGTGCCGGCGCCGGTGCGCAACCTGCGGCTGGTGGCCGAGGACTTGCCGCTGTTCGTGCCCCAGCACACTGAACTGTTCGATCCGCGTCCGCAGCAGAACCTGCCCTGGGAGCAGTTGCGCGAACGCCTGCGGGCACGCCTGGGGGATGACGCGGTGCAGGGCCTGGGGCATCGCGCTGATCATCGACCGGAGCGCAGTTGGCAGACTCAGACTGATCCGCGCCCCTGTCCGGCCAGCCCCGGATTGCGCCGTCCTGGCTGGCTGTTCACTGAACCCCAGGCCCTGAACGAAGGCAGCGTGCGGATTCTCATGGGCCCGGAGCGCATCGAGTCCGGCTGGTGGGACGGCGCCGACGTGCGCCGTGACTACTACCTGATCGAAACCTGCGCCGGCCAGCAGGGCTGGGCCTATCGTCAGGTCGGCGAGCCCGGGCCCTTGCTGCTGCAAGGCTGGTTCGCATGAGGGCTTACGCCGAGCTGCACTGCCTGTCCAACTTCAGTTTCCAGCGCGGAGCTTCCAGCGCTCAGGAACTGTTCCAGCGCGCCAAGGCCCTGGACTATCAGGCCCTGGCGATCACTGATGAATGCACCCTGGCGGGAATCGTCCGTGCCTGGCAGGCCTCACGCGATACTGGCCTCAAGCTGATCATCGGCAGCGAAATGCAGGTCGAGGACGGTCCGCGCCTGGTGCTGCTGGTGGAGGACCTGGCGGGTTACCAGGGCCTGTGCCGGTTGATCACCCGGGCCCGGCGCCGGGCGGAGAAGGGCAGTTATCGCCTGCTGCGCGAGGACTTCGCCGAACCCTTGCCGGGGCTGCTGGCCCTGTGGCTGACGGACGATGGCCCGGCGACGGACCACAGCCACTGGCTGCGCCAGATATTCCCCGAGCGCCTATGGCTGGCGCTGGAACTGCATTGCGGCCAGGACGATGCCCGGCACCTGCAACAGCGGCTGGCCCTGGCCCGGCAACTGGGGCTGCCGGCCGTGGCCTGTGGCGATGTGCACATGCACGTGCGCGGGCGCCGGGCCTTGCAGGACACCATGACCGCGATCCGCCATCACCTGCCGGTGGCCGAGGCCGGGCAGCGCCTGTTCGCCAACGGCGAGCGTCACCTGCGCCCCATCGAGGTGCTGCAAGGCCTGTACCCGCAGGCCTTGCTCGACGAATCGCTGGTCATCGCCGGACGCTGCGTTTTCGACCTCGGCCAGTTGCGCTACCAATACCCCCGGGAGCTGGTGCCCGACGGCCATGACGCCGGCTCCTGGCTGCGGGTGCTGACCCAGCGCGGCATTCTGCGGCGCTGGCCCGGTGGAGCCCGGGCCGAGGTGCTGCAGCAGATCGAGCATGAGCTGACGTTGATCAGCGACCTGGGCTACGAGAGCTACTTTCTTACCGTGCACGACATCGTCGATTTTGCCCGGCGCCAGCACATTCTCTGCCAGGGCCGGGGTTCGGCGGCCAACTCGGTGGTGTGTTTCGTCCTCGGCATCACCGAGATCGACCCGGACCGCTCGACCCTGTTGTTCGAGCGCTTCCTGTCCAGGGAACGCAACGAGCCGCCGGACATCGACGTCGACTTCGAACACGAGCGCCGCGAAGAGGTGCTGCAGTACGTGTTCCAGCGTTACGGCCGGCACCGCGCGGCGCTGACCGCGGTGGTCAGTACCTACCACAGCGCCGGGGCGGTGCGCGATGTGGCCAAGGCCCTGGGCTTGTCGCCGGATCAGGTCAACGCCCTGGCCGACTGCTGCGGCCACTGGAGCGATACGCCGCCCAGCGTCGAGCGTCTGCAGGAGGCCGGCTTCGACCCCGAGAGCCCGGTGCTGCGCCGGGTCCTGAGCCTGACCGGGCAGTTGATCGGCTTTCCCCGGCACCTGTCCCAGCACCCCGGCGGCTTCGTGATTTCCGAGCAGCCCCTGGACCATCTGGTGCCGGTGGAAAACGCGAGCATGGCCGAGCGCACGGTGATCCAGTGGGACAAGGACGACCTGGACATGGTCGGCCTGCTCAAGGTGGACATCCTCGCACTGGGCATGCTCAGCGCCATCCGCCGCTGTTTCGACCTGATCCACGGCTATCGCGGCCAGCGCTACAGCCTCACCAGCATTCCGGCCGAAGACCCGGCCACTTACCAGATGATCGGTCGCGCTGACACCATCGGTGTGTTCCAGATCGAGTCCCGGGCGCAGATGTCGATGCTGCCCCGGCTCAAGCCACAGAACTTCTATGACCTGGTGATCGAGGTGGCCATCGTCCGCCCCGGGCCGATCCAGGGCGGCATGGTCCATCCCTACCTGCGTCGGCGTAACCGTGAAGAGCCGGAGACGTATCCGTCGCCGAAGTTGGAAGCGGTGCTCAAGCGAACTCTGGGCGTGCCGCTGTTTCAGGAGCAGGTGATGCAGATCGCCATTGTCGCCGCCGACTACACCCCGGGCGAGGCCGACCAGTTGCGCCGTTCCATGGCCGCCTGGAAGCGCCACGGCGGCCTGGAGCCGCACCGCGAACGGCTGCGCCAGGGCATGCGCAAGAACGGTTACAGCGACGAGTTCGCGGCGCAGATCTTCGAGCAGATCAAGGGCTTTGGCAGCTATGGCTTTCCCGAATCCCATGCCGCCAGTTTTGCCTTGCTGACCTACGCCAGTTGCTGGCTCAAGTGCCACGAACCGGCGGCCTTTGCCTGCGCCCTGATCAACAGCTGGCCCATGGGCTTCTACAGTCCGGACCAGATCCTCCAGGACGCCCGGCGCCACGGTCTGCAGATCCTGCCGGTGGAGGTGAGCGCCAGTGACTGGGACTGCAGCCTGGAGCCGCTCCCTGCCCAACCCGGACGGGCTGAAAAGGGCCTGTCCGGGCAGCCGGCCGTGCGCCTGGGGCTGCGCATGATCAAGGGCTTTCGCCAGGAGGACGGCCAACGCATCGAGAGCGCACGCCGGCAGCGGGGCTTTGTCGATATTGCCGACCTGGCCGAGCGCGCCCGGCTGGACGTCCGCGCCCAGGAGCTGCTGGCGGATGCCGGAGCCCTGCGGGCGCTGGCCGGGGATCGCTACCGGGCACGCTGGGAAGTGGCCGGGGTGGAGAAGCAACTGGGGCTGTTTGCCGAGCTGCCACGCCAGGAGGAAGCCCCGGTGAGCCTGCCCCGGCCCAGCGTCGGCGAAGACTTACAGGCCGATTACCACAGCCTCGGCACCACCCTGGGGCCCCATCCTCTGGCGCTGCTGCGTGCGCAGCTCAAGGCCCGGCGCTGCCGCAGTTCCCGGGAACTGCTGGAGGTGGAGCACGGGCGTTCGGTGAGCGTGGCCGGGCTGGTCACCGGGCGCCAGCGCCCGGGCACCGCCAGCGGGGTGACCTTCGTCACCCTGGAAGACGAGTTCGGCAACGTCAACGTGGTGGTCTGGCGCGACCTGGCCGAACGCCAGCGTCGGGTACTGGTGGGTTCGCAGTTGCTCAAGGTCGACGGCACCCTGGAAACCGAGGGCGAAGTGCGCCACCTGATTGCCGGACGCCTGACGGATCTGAGCCCGTTGCTGGCTGGCATCAGCGTGCGCAGTCGGGATTTTTGCTGACTGCCGCCGAGCCTCTGGCGGTCTCAAGATTTTGCGTCTCCTGCGTCGGAATGCCGCCCAAGCCGTTCGCAGCCTGCGGCAGCGGCTACAAAGCCTGGCTCGGCACTGGCCTGTAGCCGCTGCCGAGCCCTGGCGAGGCTGCGCAAAGGCCCGCAGGGCCTTGCTTGGCGATCTGCCGCCGAGCCTCTAGCGGTCTCAGGACTTTGCGTCTCCTACGTCGGAATGCCGCCCAAGCCGTTCGCAGCCTGCGGCAGCGGCTACAAAAGCCTGGCTCGGCACTGGCCTGTAGCCGCTGCCGAGCCCTGGCGAGGCTGCGCAAAGGCCCGCAGGGCCTTGCTTGGCGATCTCCTGCCGAGCCTCTAGCGGTCTCAGGACTTTTGCGTCTCCTGCGGAGCCGTTCGCAGCCTGCGGCAGCGGCTACAAAAGTCAGGCTCGGCACTGGCCTGTAGCCGCTGCCGAGCCCTGGCGAGGCTGCGCAAAGGCCCGCAGGGCCTTGCTTGGCGATCTCCTGCCGAGCCTCTAGCGGTCTCAGGACTTTTGCGTCTCCTGCGTCGGAATGCCGCCCAAGCCGTTCGCAGCCTGCGGCAGCGGCGACACAGCTCCCGGCCCCGAGGTTTTGCGAGCGGACACAGGTGGACGCTGATGATTTTTTATTCCTTTTCGGTATGGTGGCGCTTTGGCATAATCGCCGCCGATGATGCCCCCTGCATCAAGTTTCAGAACGTCCCGCCGATGCTTTTCCAGCCCCCACAGACTGGGGCCAGAGGCTTACGGCAGGGCGAAAGTGCATCGAGACGGTGCACCCAAATGGATACTCAAAAAGGAACCTAGAGTGAGAGTGATCTCGAAGTTGATGTTGTCCGGCGCAGCACTGGCGGTGCTGACGGGCATGAGCGGTTGTGCCACTGAAAGCTCCCGCGCCTTGCCGGTGGAGAAGGTCCAGAGCGCCAGCCAGGTGTGGACCGGGGCCCGGGTGGCGATGGCGGTGGGCAAGTTCGATAACCGTTCCAGCTACATGCGCGGGATTTTCTCCGACGGCGTCGACCGCCTCGGCGGCCAGGCCAAGACCATCCTCATCACCCACCTGCAGCAGACCAACCGTTTTAACGTGCTGGACCGCGACAACATGGGCGAGATCCAGCAGGAAGCCGCGATCAAGGGCCAGGCGCAGAAACTCAAGGGCGCGGATTTCGTGGTCACCGGCGACGTCACCGAGTTCGGCCGCAAGGAAACCGGCGACCACCAGCTGTTCGGCATTCTCGGTCGCGGCAAGACCCAGGTGGCCTACGCCAAGGTGGCGTTGAACATCGTCAATATCAGCACTTCCGAAGTGGTGTATTCGACCCAGGGCGCCGGCGAGTACGCCCTGTCCAACCGTGAAGTGATCGGCTTCGGCGGCACCGCTTCCTACGACTCGACCCTCAACGGCAAGGTGCTGGACCTGGCCATGCGCGAGGCGGTCAACCGCATGGTCGAAGCCATCGATGCCGGGGCCTGGAAACCCGGCCGCTGATCAATACTGCTGACAGGGAGACGTAAGCATGTTCAAGACCTTCACCGCGCGGCCACTGCTGGCCGGCGCCTTGCTGGGCAGCGTTTTGCTGGCCGGCTGCAGCGGGCCGAAGACGCTGTACCAGTGGGAAACCTACCAGGCCCAGACCTACGAATACTTCAAGGGCGAGGAAGCCCGCGAGGCCCAGGTCGAGGCGCTGGAGCGCGACCTGCAGAAGATCAAGTCCACCGGCAAGGCGGTGCCGCCGGGTTACCACGCCCACCTGGGCATGCTCTACGCGGGCCTGGGCAAGGATGACCAGATGGTGCAGCAGTTCAATACCGAGAAGGCGCTGTTCCCCGAGTCCGCCTCGTACATGGACTTTCTGTTGAAGAACGCCAAGCAGGGAGCCGCAAAATGAACTTCACCACCTTGCGCAATCTCCTGGGCCTGTTGAGCGTCAGCCTGCTGGTGGGCTGCGCCGCGCCCAAGACCGTGGACTATTCGGCCTACAAGCAGGCCCGGCCGAAGTCGATCCTGGTGCTGCCGCCACTCAATGAGTCGCCGGACGTCAAGGCCACCTACAGCATGCTGTCCCAGGTGACCTTTCCCCTGGCCGAAGCCGGTTACTACGTGATGCCGATTGCCGTGGTGGATGAAACCTTCCGCCACAACGGCCTGACCAACCCGGCGGACATCCATGGCCTGTCGCCGGCCAAGCTCAACCAGATCTTCGGTGCCGACGCCGGGCTGTACATCACGGTCAAGGAATATGGCACCAGCTACATGTTGATCAGCAGCGAGACCGTGGTCACCGCCAGCGCCACCCTGGTAGACCTCAAGACCGGCACCACCCTGTGGACCGGCAGCGCTCGCGCCTCCAGCGAGGAAGGCAACAGCGGCAACAGCGGCGGCCTGGTGGGCATGCTGATCACTGCCGCGGTGAAGCAGATCATCAACACCTCCACCGACGCCGGGCACCCGATCGCCGGCATCACCAGCCAGCGCCTGCTGTCGGCCGGGCAACGCACCGGTCTGCTGTACGGTCCGCGCTCGCCGAAATACGGCACCGACTGAGGCCTTGCGGGCGGGCAATCCGCCCTTTGCCAGGGGGGCGCTTAGCGGCGTCCTCCTGGACTGGCCGGGATCGCCTATTCTGTGTGTTCAGTGCTGTTGAACCGGGCGTGTCCAGGTTTTCCGGTCCAGGGCTGAAAACCGTGAAACCATCCGCCCGGGCCGTGCTCAAAGGCTCTGGAGGCTGTGCGCAACCTCTTGAAAACCCATGCTGTATCACGTTTTTCGTAGAGTCCGTTCATGCCGTTCTTATCAGATCATCACGGGTGCCAGGGGTGGAAAGGCGAGATGGCCGAACGCATCCGTGCCTTCGACTGGTCCGTCACCAGCCTGGGTTCATTGCAGCACTGGAGCCATAGCCTGCGCAGCACGGTGCAACTGATGCTCGGCTCGCCGGTGCCGATGGTGATGCTCTGGGGGCCGCTGGGCTACATGATCTACAACGATGCCTACGCGGTGTTCGCTGGCGGGCGCCACCCTTATCTGCTGGGCTGCGCGGTGGAGCTGGGCTGGCCGGAAGTGGCCGAGTTCAATCGCGGCGTGATGAACACCTGCCTCAGTGGCGGCACCTTGTCCTATCGCAACAAGGAACTGGTGCTGCTGCGCAACGGCGAACCGGAAAACGTCTGGCTGGACCTCTACGACAGCCCGGTGGCCGGTGATGACCAGGCACCCGCCGGGGTCATTGCGATCGTCGTGGAAACCACCGCCCATGTGATTTCCGAACAGCGCCGGCAGGCCGCCGAGGATGATCTGCGGCAAATGACCCGCAACCTCGAGCAGCGGGTGCTGGAAGAGGTCAATGCACGGCTGAGCGCCGAGGAGCAGTTGCGTCAGGCACAGAAGCTTGAAGCCATTGGCGGCCTCACCGGTGGCGTGGCCCATGACTTCAATAACCTGCTGCAAGTGATTTCCGGCAACCTGCACCTGCTGGCCCGCCATGAGCCGGACAACGCCAATGTGCAGCGCCGTACCGGGGCTGCACTGGCGGCGGTGGAGCGCGGGGCCAAGCTGTCGACCCAACTGTTGGCCTTTGCCCGACGCCAGCCGTTGTCGCCGGCGATCTACAACCCGCACCATCTGTACGAGGGGCTGGGTGAACTGCTGCAGCGTGCCCTGGGTGAAACCATTGCTATCAAGGTGCAACTGCCCGACCAGCCCTGGTGCATTCATGTGGACCGCAATCAGTTGGAAAACGCCGTGCTCAACCTGGCAATCAATGCCCGGGACGCCATGGGCGGCGAGGGCACCATCAGCATCAGCGCGGAGAATCTGCTGCTGGACCGCAGCTTCTGTACCGGCAAGGACATCATCCCCGGCGAGTACCTGCGCCTGACCGTGGCCGACAGCGGCAGCGGCATGTCCCCTGAAGTGCTCAAGCAGGCTTTCGAGCCGTTTTTCACCACCAAGTCCGACGGCCATGGCACCGGCCTGGGCCTGAGCATGGTGTTCGGGTTCGTCAAGCAGAGCGGCGGCCATATCGACATCCTCAGCCTTCCCGGGCAGGGCACCCGGGTGCAGATGTATTTCGCCCGCAGTGCCGCTCAGGAGGCCCAGCGTGCGCCGGCCTGCCCGGCGCGTGGGCCAGGAGGGCAGGCGTGCATCCTGGTGGTGGAGGACAACGCCGATGTGCGCAGTGCAGCGGTGGAAATGCTCAAGCACGAGGGCTATCAGGTGCGTGCCGCGACCAATGGCGATGCCGCCATGCAATTGCTGATGGCAGGGCTCAAGGTCGACCTGATCTTCACCGATGTGGTGATGCCCGGTCTGATCAAGAGCACCGATCTGGCCACCTGGGCCAGGACCCAGGCACCGCCGATTGCGGTGCTGTTCACCTCGGGGCACACCCGGGACATGATTTCGCGCAATCATCAGCTCAGCCCGGACACTCATCTGTTGAGCAAGCCTTACGGCCCCGAGGACCTGAGCGCCATGGTGCGCTCCTTGCTGGGGGCCTGAGTCCTTTGCGCACCGCCGCTTCAGGGCTTGCCCCGGCACCGCCGATTGCGGTGCTGTTCACCTCGGGGCACACCCGGGACATGATTTCGCGCAATCATCAGCTCAGCCCGGACACTCATCTGTTGAGCAAGCCTTACGGCCCCGAGGACCTGAGCGCCATGGTGCGCTCCTTGCTGGGGGCCTGAGTCCTTTGCGCACCGCCGCTTCAGGGCTTGCCCCGGCACCTGCAGGTTGTGTGATGATCGCCGCTCGCGCCGTTTGCGACACTTCCCGAATTTCGACTCCAGGCAGGTCCATGACTTCTTCGCGCAACGCCCCCCATGATCCTCTGACGAGCACGCTGCCCACCCACAGTTCCGGTTTTGTCCGGGTGCGTGGCGCCCGCGAACACAACCTGAAGAATGTCGACGTGGACATTCCCCGGGATGCCCTGGTGGTGTTCAGTGGGGTGTCCGGCTCGGGCAAGTCGTCCCTGGCCTTCTCGACCCTGTACGCCGAGGCCCAGCGCCGCTATTTCGAATCGGTGGCGCCCTATGCCCGACGGCTGATCGATCAGGTGGGGGTGCCGGATGTGGACCGGATCGACGGCCTGCCGCCGGCGGTGGCCCTGCAACAGCAGCGCGGTACGCCGAGCACGCGTTCTTCGGTGGGCAGCGTGACCACCTTGTCCAGCCTGGTGCGCATGCTCTATTCCCGGGCCGGCAGTTACCCGCCGGGGCAGGCGATGCTGTATGCCGAGGACTTCTCGCCGAACACACCCCAGGGTGCCTGCCCCGAGTGTCACGGCCTGGGCCGGGTGTATGAGGTCAACGAAGCGACCATGGTCCCGGACCCTTCGCTGACCATCCGCCAGCGCGCCGTGGCTTCCTGGCCCCTGGCCTGGCAGGGGCAGAACCTGCGGGACATCCTGGTGACCCTGGGCTACGACGTGGACATTCCCTGGCGCGAACTGCCGAAAAAGCAGCGCGACTGGATTCTCTTCACCGAGGAAACCCCCACGGTGCCGGTGTACGCCGGGCTGACGCCGGAGCAGACCCGTGAAGCCCTCAAGCGTCAACAGGAGCCCAGCTACATGGGCACCTTCAGTGGTGCTCGGCGCTACGTGTTGCACACCTTCACCCACACCATGAGCGCGCTGATGAAAAAGCGCGTGTCGCAATTCATGCGCGGCAGCCCGTGCCCGCTGTGCGCAGGCAAGCGCCTCAAGCGCGAGGCGCTGTCGGTGACCTTTGCCGGGCTGGATATTGGCGAACTGTCGCGCCTGCCGTTGCTGCAACTGGCCGAGGTGCTCAGGCCCGTGGCGGCGGCCGACTACCTGGAGCAGGCGGCGGCCGGTGATGAGGTGCTGAGCCAGGCGCAGACCCGGGCTGCGCGTCAGCAGCGCCATGCCCAGGGTGCCCCGGAGCACCGTGGCGCGCCGGATGTGCGGCATACCCCCAACCTGTCCCTGGAGAAGCGCCTGGCCGCGCAACGCATCGCCCAGGATCTGCTGGAACGGGTCAGCACCCTGACCGACCTGGGGCTGGGTTACCTGGCCCTGGAGCGCAGCACCCCGACCCTGTCGTCCGGCGAGTTGCAGCGCCTGCGCCTGGCCACGCAATTGGGGTCGCAGTTGTTCGGGGTGATCTATGTACTGGATGAGCCTTCGGCGGGCCTGCACCCGGCGGACGCGCAGGCCCTGTTCGAGGCCTTGCAACGACTCAAGGCCGCGGGCAACTCAGTGTTTGTGGTGGAGCACGATGTGCAGACCATGCGCCGCGCCGACTGGCTGGTGGACGTTGGCCCGGCGGCGGGGGAGCGCGGCGGCCAGGTGCTGTATAGCGGGCCGCCAGCGGGGTTGGTCGCCATCGAAGCCTCCCAGACCCGGGCCTATCTGTTTGCCGAACAGGCCCCGACCCGGCGTACTCCGCGCCAGCCCCGGGGCTGGCTGCGCCTGGAGGGCATCACCCGCAATAACCTCAAGGACCTGGACGCGGCGTTTCCCCTGGGCTGTTTCACCGCCGTGACCGGGGTTTCCGGTTCCGGTAAATCCAGCCTGGTGAGTCAGGCCCTGCTGGAACTGGTGGGGGCCCACCTGGGTAAGGTGGCCGGCGGCGAGGAGGCGCCGCAGCTGGACCTGGAAGACGACGAGCCGCAGAGCAGCGGCGGCCGGGTCAGTGCCGGCCTGGAGCAGATCAAGCGCCTGGTGCAGGTGGACCAGAAACCCATCGGCCGTACCCCGCGCTCCAATCTGGCGACCTACACCGGGTTGTTCGATCAGGTGCGCAAGTTGTTTGCCGCCACCCCCGCCGCCCGGGAGCGCGGCTTTGACGCCGGGCAGTTTTCCTTCAACGTGGCCAAGGGCCGTTGCTCGGCCTGCGAGGGCGAAGGCTTTGTCAGCGTCGAGTTGCTGTTCATGCCCAGCGTCTTCGCCCCGTGCCCGACTTGCCAGGGGGCCCGTTACCACCCCGAGACTCTGGCCGTGACCTGGCAGGGCCTGAACATCGCCCAGGTACTGCAACTGAGTGTCGAACAGGCCTTGCCGGTGTTCGCGCAACAGCCCGGCATCCGTCGCGCTTTGCAAGTGCTGCGCGACATCGGCCTGGACTACCTGCGCCTGGGCCAGCCGGCCACCGAGCTCTCCGGCGGCGAGGCCCAGCGCATCAAGCTGGCCACCGAGCTGCAACGCAATGCCCGGGGCGCCACCCTGTACGTGCTGGACGAACCCACCACCGGCCTGCACCCACGGGATGTGGACCGTCTGCTGGAACAGTTGGACAAACTGGTGGAGGCGGGCCACAGCGTGGTGGTGGTCGAGCATGACATGCGCCTGGTGGCCCAGGCCGACTGGGTCATGGACATCGGCCCGGGCGCGGGCGACCAGGGCGGCACTCTGGTGGCCTGCGGCACGCCGGCGCATGTGGCCACGCAGCGCAACAGCCGTACCGCGGCGTTCCTGGCCCAGGCCCTGGCCGGAAATTGATCCAGAACAGGTGCCCGTGACGAACGGTGACCGCTGGTCTGATTGGCGGTCGACAGACCCGGGGCGCCGAGCCCATTCTGATCACTGGCAGGGGCGTAATGAAGCCCTTGTTGCCATCAACCACGGAGGTGTTCCATGCCGGTGATCCACGACCTTTACCAGGACCTGAGCTGCAGCAAAGAGGACATTCAACAGCGTCGGGCCAGTGACCCCCACCTGAATGCGCTGTTCGACAAGTACACCAGCATCGACAACCAGGTGCTCAAGGCCGAAGCAGCCGCCGCCGCGGACGACGAACTGAGGAAACTCAAGGAAAAGCGCCTGCTGATCAAGGACGAAATCTCCGAGAAACTCACCGCCCGTTCCTGAGTCCCCCCTGTGACAAGGGCCTGACAACGTCAGCAATCCTTCGCGCAATGACAGCGGCCCTAATCGATAGTGAGCCGCTGGCAGGGGCAAGGTAGCCAGTGGACTTGTACCTCTCAGGTCGCAGAGCTGATAGCCGGATCGCAACAAAATATGCTGCAGCGCATCATCTACGGCGGCATCCAATCTGGGAGGGATAGTGACTTCCACCACTTGCTGCAGTAGGTCGCGCTGGTGATGCTCTGGAACCAGCTTGACGAGGGTGTAACGTCCGTAACGGACCACGGGCACGTTACTCTGGATCGCTTCCTTGATTGTTTTGAATGGAACAATGTCGGCTGAAGATGATGGGAACTGAAGTGCCACGCATCCGGACAGCAAGCACAAGCGGGGTAATGGGATGAGTGAGCGAAAGGCGAAGGTGCACATGCGGCAAATCCCTGGGGTCGGTGATGTGCCACCATCGCTCTCTATGTGTTAGTCATCAGTAAACAATGGGTATTTCTGATGATCCGGATTATTGCCATGGGACTGGAGGGGGCGTACGAGCACTAGCTGATTACGGAACCCTTGGGGCCACTCGCAATTAAGCTGGCGCCACAAGCGGTTTTCATACCGTCCAGAGCTACAGGTGTACCGTCCACGCTGTAGGTACTGCTGCCTTCTGCTATGGGGAATACGCCCTTGCATAATGGGCAGCTCACCATGTGACCAACGCCCGCTATGGGCTTCCCATTGAGGTTGGTTTGGGAGAAGGCTCCAAGTACCGTTCCACCGTGGGTGGTGGAGTCGCCTAAGCGGATAATATTTTTCATAGCCATATTTTTCCTCTGTCAGTCATTTTATATCAGCGGCGGTTACATTCGGTTTATTGCGGCCGCTGTTTGTTATTTTTAGTTAATTGCTGACTTTAAGGCACGTAGGGAGTTGTAGAAATCTTCGTAAGCAGGGTCGGTTTCTGAAAGGTTATTTCCAGCGCTTAAGAATTTTTCTATTCCAGAATCAAGGGCCTTAAGGAAAATATTGAAATCATATTTTCCAAAGCATTTTTTTTTGCGTGAGATTATTATTTTGTCTTTCTCTAGCTTGAAGTCTACTGAGAACGATGAGTCTACAGCTACAAATTTAAGCGATCTTCCTTTCTTGAGTTTTAATAAGCTGTAGATCAGTAGACTAAGTGTTAGGTAGATCATCATTGATAGTTTGCTATTTTCCATTGAAGATATTTCGTCTTTCTCAAAAGCCAGCTCTATGTCCCCTAAGTCGAAGCCTGAAACTTCTCCAGAATCTCGTCTATAAATATTGAATTCAAGCATGATTTACTCGCTCCTAACAGGGAATACTGTAATGGTTCGATTGTTGTCTTGGGAGTCAAATACTCCACGTACTCTGTCTGGTTGACCATTCACCTTCATACGTTTTTCAAAGATCTGAATTCGTTGGTTTGGATCGGTGAGTCGTACTCCTTTTTTCACAAGGCATTCACATGCTTTCTGAACTTGATCTTGTGTTGTTCCAGATGGGAACAAGTCGCCGGCCCCATTTGCATGAGTTCCACTTATATGACGCTCGTCAATATGCTGCCAACCTTCTCTATGGTTGCCAGGTTCAATTCGAGGTTTACTTGTTTTTCGACCAGCTAAACCAAATGGGTCGATCCAAGTCAGCGGATTATTAGCATATTGGAACAGGTTCAACCCACCCGCATACCCAATCGGGTCCTTACTAACAAACCGCCCCACCTCCGGATCATAGTACCTATACCGGTTGTAATGCAGCCCAGTCTCTGGATCGTGATACTGCCCCTGGAACCTGAGCGGGTTGGCAATCCCTTGCTGCAAAGCGTTGCTTGATCGCTCTTCTTTGATCCCACCCCAAGCCTTGTACTGTGCACTCCAGACCACTTCACCCGTCTGATCAGTCAGCTCTTGCGGTGTTCCCAGGTGGTCGCACTGATACCAGGCCAGTGCATCGATCTCCATGGGTTTTGGCGCATCGGCCCAAAGCGGGTCGTTTTCCTGTTGGTAAAACGCTCCGTATTCGGGCTCCGGGATCAGCGGAATAAATCGCTTGTGCACTGCCTGGGCCACTGGCACAAAACTGCCCGGTTCATAGAGGTAGTGGGTGGTGCGTGCACCTTCTCCGGCCTTGTCCGGTGCCCGGCTTTCCCAGGCGAGGGTATCGCCATCCCAACCGTACAGCGTCACGCCGCAATCGAACTGACGATTGCGTTTCAGGCGCTCAAGCCGGTTCAGTTCGGAACCATCCTCCGGCCGGTCCTGGTAGTGAGCCTCGGTCTGTTTGTACAACCGTCGGCCCAGAGCGTCGTAGGCATAGTTGGCTTGTAGACGGTCGTCGCGGTAGCTCACCAGGCGGTCGAACAGGTCCCAGGTGAAGTGGCTGCGCTGGCCGTCACGCAGGCGTTGGGCGAGGTTGCCACGATCGTCGTACTGGTAGTGGGTGCCGGCGTACTCGCGCAGCAGGTTGTCCAGCAAGCGGCTGCGGGGCAGGCCGCGTTGTGGAAGATCCGCTGTTTTGGGGTCGAGGAGGTTGCTGGCGGGGTCGAAGGCAAAGGTCTCTTGCCCAAGGCGCGAGGTTGCGCTGAGCAGGCGACCCACTGGGTCGTATTGGTAGCTCAGCGTGCCGCGGCGGCTGTCGTCGATTTGCAGCAGTTGGCCGATAGCGTCGTATTGGTAACCACGCTTGATCAATGTGCTCTTGCCGTCGCCGCTGCCCAGCCATTGTTCCTGGAGACGTCCGAGCGGGTCCCACTTTTGCGTCTGGAGCAGTTGGTTGCCCTGGTGTCGGGCGACTTCGCGGTGCAGGTCGTCGCGTTCGTAGGCCAGTAGTTCATGCGCGTCCAGGCGCATGCCGAGCAGGTGCCCGCTGCCATAGGTCAACCAACTGACCTTGTGGCCATCAGGGCGGACGGTGGCGATGCGCTGGTTGAGGGCGTCGTACTGGTGCTGCCAGACCGCGACCTGAGGTTGTTTCAGGCAGCTGTAGTGTTGATGCTCGCGTGTCAGGTTGCCGGCGGCATCGTGGAAGAACTGCAACTTGCTGTCGTTGTTGCTGGCCAGCAGCAGGTTGCCATTGCCATCGTAGGCATAGCGTTCAAGCTGCTCCTTGGCTTTCGAAGAGTCGGCGCCGTCAACGCTGAGGCTGGCCCGGCGTTCGGTCAGTCGGCCCATGGGGTCGAACTCGAGGCTGATGACGCGCTGGCCATCGATGGTCCGGGCGAGTCGGCCTGTTTCAGGGGCGTATTCATAGCGGGTGTTGTGCCCGTCGAAACCTGCTTCTTTAAGCAGGCGACCGACCGGGTCATAAACGAAAGTGGCGTATTGCTCGTTTTCGTTTTGCAGGCGCTGCAGTCGCCCGAGCCGGTCCCATTGATAACGCAGGGTTTGTCCGGCGGCATCGATGCGTTCGGTCAGCAGTCCCGCTTCGCTGTAGGACCAGGAAGTGGCTTGACCCAGGGCGTCGATATGACCGAGTAGCCGGCCCTCGGCATCGCGCTCAAAGCGTTCCTCGGTCTTGTCGGGATGAACAATGACGGCCAACTGGCCGGCGTCATAGTGGTAGCTGGTTTTTTGACCCAGGGCGTCGGTGAAACAGATCAGTTGACCTCGGGCATCGTATTCCCAGGCACTGGCTTTGCCGGAGCAGTCGACATAGTCGGTGAGCTGCCCGCTGTCGTTGTACTTCAGCTTTTTTTCATTGCCATTGGCATCGGTAATGGCAGTGGGCAGGCCCATCTGGTTGTACTTGTATTCGGTCTTGTTGCCGAGGGGATCGACGGCCTCGGTGAGGTTGCCGCGCAAGTCGTAGTCACGGCTCCATTGACCCCCTTCGGCGTCGCTGATCTTGATCAGTTGGTCCTGGGCATCCCAGGCGTAGTGCACGGTGTTGCCATCTGCTTGCGTATGCTCAAGCAGGTTGACCCCTCGCTCGTCATAGGCATAGCGATCCTCGCTACCGTCGGTGTGAACGTGACGAACGACGTTCTTGGCATCGTCGCGGAAGAACCATTCCGAGAGACCGTCCGGGTGTAGAACACGATAGGGGTAGCCGAGGCTGTCGTAGTAGTGCCAGGTTTCGTGGCCATTGGCGTCTGTGACGTAGGTCAGACGGATATTGCGGTCCCACTCCAGGCGCGTTTCGAAACTGCCATCGTCGGCCCATTCATGGATGGCGCGAGCATTGGGGCCTTCGCCTTGCCAGCGCAAGTTCATTCCGCGGCCGCTACGGTCCGTGTAGCGGGTAATGAGGTGGTGCTGGTACTGGTAGGTCCAGGTCGCGGCGTTCTCGTCCTGGGCGAGGATCAGGTCCCCGGCGGCATCGTATTGATAAAGACTCAGGCGACGCTGGGGTTCTTTTTCACCCATCAGCCACAAGCCAGTAATACGCCCGTCTTCATCCACCAGTGTGCCGAGGTGGGTATGAACCTGACCGGGCTCGTCCTGATAGGTCATCAAGTCGGACAGCACAGCCTTTTTGCCCATGCGGTGTTCATAGCCCAGCAGCATGCCGGCACCGCCACGCAGTTCGATTTGCACGAGCAAAAAACGCTCGCCATCGCGGCGATAGGTTTCCCGCCGGTCGAAGCCGCGACATAGGGCAATTTGCACATCGCTGACGCGAATCAGCGTAAGGTTTTCCACTCGATCATCGTGGGCCTCACCCACCTTGGGCAGTGGGTAGTCGAAACTGCGCCCATCGGCCGCGTGGTAGCGCAAACCATCACCAATCAGGTCCAGGCGTGTGGTGAAGGGGGTGATCCAGCGTGCGCCCAGTTCATCGTCATCGTACGCGCTCAGGCTGGAGCGGTACGTCCGGGTCCAGTCGATGGGGAAGGGGCCGGGCAAGGTGAAATCGGTATGGGAAATGATCTCGCTGCCCATGGCAAAACTGATGCTGCCGCAGGTGCCGGTGCAGGTACCGGCCTTTTGAGGGGATGGGTCCTGGGTGGCCGGCCCTTGCCGGGATTGCCCTTCCAACTGGTTGCCACTGCGCTGATCCCGAGCCTCGCTGCTTCCCTTGGGCTTGATGTTGGTGCTGTGTCCATGGGCGCCGCGGCTACGCCAGGCAGTCACGGATGCGGAGAGAATCTTCAGCAGGTTGCCGATGCTATTGACTGTCTCGGGGTCACCCAGGCTGGCCACCTGCTCGCGCAATTCAGGAGCGAACTCCCGCAGTGCCCTGGTTTTGCTCAGTGCCAGTTGTCGTTGTTTTTCGTCGAGCAGGTTTTTCGCGGCGGTGTTTGCTGCGGCTTTGCCGACGGCCTTGTAAGCGCTCCAGACTGCGCCGAAGAAGTTGCTGATACTGGTCTTGGGATCATGTAACAACTGGTCGCCAGCCTCGCGCATTTGCTGCGCTGCAGCCTCGGCATCTCCTTTGGCATCAAGTTTTCCCTGAACCAGAGCTTCGAGTCCGCTGGCAATTTCGACAACGGTATTTTGCCCGAGCTCGCCGGCATCACTGAGGATGCCGCTGATCTTGCCCTCGGCTTGCTGCACGAAGTCGTCGATTTCACCGACGATGGTCGCGTTGAGGTGAGCCAGGATCACGCCAATCAATGCATCGCCAACCAGGCTCTTGCCGGTGGCCTTGAGTTCCTGACGCACCAGAAACAGGCTGGGACGCAGGCTCATGCGAGCCGCCGCCATGGTCGGTGGCGTGGGGAGCACGCCGATCAGGTTGATCCCCAGGCTGACCCAGTCGAGCATCTCGCGCTTGCTGGCCCGGCTGAGGGTGACGATGTCCCCCAATGCATCGACCAGCGCAATGATGTTGCCCACCACAGGCAGTGCACCGGCAACGCTGCGGATGCGCTCCAGGGTGACAGTGTCATTGCTCATGGCGCGTAGCCAGGCGTCGAATTGGGCGGCGCCTTGGCCCACGTCGGCGGCGTCAATGGTGTTCAACGGCGCGACGGCAATCTGCGGTTCGCGAGGGGCTTGTTCTTGATCGGTGCTGTCCATGCTGCTTACTCAAGGGATGAGAAGGGCTTGGCCGCATCCATCTGGCGATGGCGGCCTTGCTGAGTTGCAAAAAGGAGAGGGGGCAGGATTAGGGCGGTGCTGGCTGACGCTGTTGCACACCTTTGCTCCAGAGCAAAGTGCCAACCTTGAGCGCTTCGCAGAGGATCAGAAGGCTGATGCCGAACACCGGATTGCTCGTAGCCGCTAGCGGCACAATCCAGGGGATGAAGGGCAATGACGGTATGACGAAAATCAGTCGAAATGGCACTTGGACATAGGCCAGTGCACGAGCAAAACGACTGCCACTGAGAAACAGCCAGGCCGAGACGATTATCGAAACCATCGTCAGAAGTCCAAGGCTGAACATTGGCAGGGCCAGTGGGCCGGGTTCGCTCAACTGTACTTGTTGAAATGCCAGAACATCGTTGTAGATCGGGATTCGGCCCTTGGCTAGGTTGACCCAGACATGGTGAGCGACGTAAAGCAGGTCCATGCATCCCCAGAAGACGAAAGTTGCTGTTCGCTTGCTCACGGTTTCTCCTTGGGCTCGAACACTTGGTCGGCGGTCACCGGTTGCCAGTGCCACGAGCGGCCTTCGACACGCAATGGATCGTCACCTTCAAGGTAACGTTGCTTGATCTTCCGGGTTTCGCCATAGGTATGAGTGGCCGAGTTGTCGGTGGCCCACTTGTTTGCATCCCCAGGAAGTGGTTGCCACTCCTGGATTTTGTCCCGTGTGGTGTTCATGTAGTCCTTGCCATCGGAGCCGAATAAACGACCTTCATCACCCATTGAGGTGAGTCGGTTGATCAGCATGACGCCGAGGTTCTGGGTGCCATGATAGTCATTGTCGATGGTGACCCATTGTCCCGGCCCTTCTTTGGGGGCTGCTTGCAGGGCCTGTGCTATCAGTGTCTTGGTCTGTTCCGAAGCCGCGTTCGGCGGTGTGTGTGGCCAGTCCTGGGTGCCGATGAAGCTCCCTTCGGACCATGTGTCTGCGGGGTCCATGCCGAATGTGACGCGTGCAGGTCCCGGCGCGGCGCCCGCTACCAGCGCGTGCCCACTGGCGTCCAGCTTCCCTTTGAAAATTTTTCCCAATGCATCTTCGACCTGAAAGCTACCGCCCTGAACCGCTCTTCTGTTGGCCGTGTAGTTGTTGAACAGCTCAAGCTCGCCCTTGCCGGGTTTGGGGGGGGCAGGGAAACGCGCAGCCCGACTTTTAGGGCCGCTATAGCTGAAGTCGGCGGCATGGGCTTTGTACTGGCCAGTGGTCTGGTGGGTGATGCCTCCTGCGTTGTAAACGGTGGCACTGCCGCCGCCGTTGATGACCAGCTCGGTCTTGGCGGTGATGGTGATGCGGTCGGCGGTTTGAGTGATATCGAGCTTGGCCAGCAGGTTGATGCTGTCCTTGAGTGCGCGAATGTCGATGTTTCCTGCCGCGGCGACCAGTCGCCAGCCCATGTTCTGCACAAACAAGCGCATGCCCCGACTGGCGCTGGCCAGCAGCCGGTTGCCGATGGACAGGCTGGTGTGTTCGGTGCTGCTCAGTGCCAGGTGCTTGCCACTGGCAATGTGCGTGGAGCCTGGGGTGGATGAAGCGATTCCCGCCGGGCTGGCGAGCACCAGGTGAGGGTCCTCGAACTCAGGGTAGTCGTTGGCTTCAGCTCGTCCTGGAGCATCCCTGAGGATGCCTTTGTTTTGCGCTTTGAGGGCTTTGGCGACGGTGTCCTGATCCCCTGATTCCTGGGCTTGTACCTCGCGGGCCATGATGCCGAAACCGTCCTGCTGGTTCTCTGCCACGTCCAGACGCAGGGCGGTTTCCTTGAGGTCCTTGTGGTGCTGCGAAGCATGATGCCGAGGCTCGGTGGTCAGCAGCAGGCCGGCTGCGGCACGTACCGCGCCGTGTCTGTCGGTGCGCAGCTCAAAGCCTTCGCCCCGGGGTTTGCCGCCACTGGGGCGCGGATGGGTCAGGTAGCCCAGGTTCAAGGCGCTGGCCGCGTGATCGCTCATCAGCGCCGCGCTGATCTCGCCGGTGGTGTCGTCGATCCGCAGTTCGTTGGCCCGAGCCCCTTTGTGCTCATGGCTCTTGATGGTGGTCAGGGTTTTGAAGTGGGGCAATTTGTAGGGCGTGGGGTGAGTCGCCGGGTAGGCGCGCCCGGTAATGATGGGTTGGTCCGGGTCACCGTTGAGGTGGCTGACGATGACCTCATGGCCAATCCGGGGGATCGCCATATGCCCCCAGTTTTGCCCCGCCCAGTTCTGGGATACGCGAACCCAGCAGGAACTGTGGTCGTCGTGCTTGCCTTCGCGGTCCCACGGATATTGAATTTTGACCCTGCTGAATTCATCACAGAAAATTTCCTCTCCGGCCGGGCCTACCACTGTGGCAATCAGCGGGCCATCGATTCTGGGCTTGGGAGGGGAGGCGGGTCGCCACTCGATATGGTCAGGGATGAGCTCCGCTACATAGCTGTAGTGAGTGCTCTGCTGGGCGTCGGCGCTTTCTTCCTGCTGGCTGGTGTACTGCTTGCCGCTATGGACCATGCTCACGGTGCGCCAGCCACGGTTCATGTCTGCGCGTGGGTGTCCGCTCAGGTCAAAGGCCAGGCCCGGCAGCAAACGAGGATCGTCGCCTTCGACCCTTGCGGTTCTGGCATCACGGCGCAGAGCCAAAAGCCGGGTGTTGGTAAACGGCTTGCCGATTTGGTCGGTTTTGTAACGCCCGGGATAGTCGTAGCGTTCATACTCGTCCTGGTGCTCCAGCTCGCTGGCCTCACGCTCTTGGTGCTGCTCGTAGCGGGGCTGCTTGAAGGTGTAATCACGCTGCACCTGGCGCGAGGTGCGGACTTTTTCCTGGTATTCGAAGCGCCGTAGCGCGGGCTCCTGCTGGGCGCCTCCTGGCTGGTGGTTGTACAACACAGCACCGCCGGTGATGGCTCCATGTACGTAAAGGCGGTCGCCATGGATCAGCCGGTGGCCTTGGGGCGAGTGACTGAAGGCATAGAAAAACCCCTCTTCTGCGGCCAACCGATCAAGAAACGTCAGGTCGGTTTCATCAGCCTGGACACAGTACTCGCGGGGCACGTGGTGCGATTGGGTGACGACTTTGTCGTAGTCGGTAATGCCGTGGGTCTTGAGTATGAACTGTATGATTTCCGGCACTGACTTGTGCTGGAAAACCCGCCAATCCGAGCACAGGGCCGTTCGTGCCAACTGGGGTTCGACGGCTGCACGGTAGCGGGTGCGTCGAAAGCCCGTGGTGCCCTGGCTGAATTCGCTCACCAGTCCGTGAACGTAGCGTATCGGTTGTGTCCCCTGCCAGATGGTCAGCAGCGCTGTCTGATCCAGAACCTTGGCAAAGTCGATGGCCGGATTGCTGCTGGCCAGCTCAAGGTCCAGGCGATACAGGTCGCAAAGCCCTTCTTCCAACCTGAACTCGACGACATCAAGCTCCATGCCGTTGATGTCGAAGGTAAAGCGCAGATCGATTTGATGTGACACGAGATTCCTCCCTGGCTAGAGCGTCGGCTGTTTGCCGGTGCGCATTGGCCATTCGTAAGCTTCCTTGCTACGGCTATTGATGACTTTCAATAGGTGAAAGGAGTGTTTGCTGGCGTACATGGCGAAGAAGTGGCTGAGCACCGTGGCGAACAGAAAAAGGTCGCCGTCCCCGGCAAAGCCTGCCGGGTCCATGTGCAACACAGTCTTGTAGCCCCGCACAGGGTTTCCGCGAATCAACCGGTCGATGGTCTGGGTGTTGACGGGGCCAATGCTGTGCAGCCGTCCTTTGAGCTGACGGGCGTGCTCAATGTTGTGCCCAGAGCAAAGGTCGTAGGCTTCGAGGACTTCGCGCATCGGAGCACTGTCGGCCAGTGACTGCTGATTGAGGGCGAAATTGGAGATCAGTTGCCACTGCTGCTGACCATCGAGCACTGGCCTGTAGGTGGGAGTGGGCGCAGTGATGTTGCTGAAGTTTGCGATCACCGGCGTTTCGCTGGTGGGCAAACAGATGTCGCCAATACCCAGTGCCGCTGGCAGGTTGTTGTTGGTGCAAGTCAGTGTCAGCGAGGCAATTTCAGTCTCGGCGTGGTAAGGACGACCGTCGCCATGAACGAAAGCCACGTAGTGCAGTGCCTGCTGGGAGACCAGATCGGATTCGATACGTTCCTGGTAGTAAAGATCGACCTTGTCACGCTTTTCATCGCGGGAAATATCGTGAAAAGCCTGGAACAGGTAGACCGGCATATCGTCTTCGGCGTCGTGTTCGCGCTGCATCCCCTGGGCTTGATCAATACTGAAAATTTCACATGCATCCACCGGCAGATCCGCTGGTTGGACGAGTTGCTCCCGATCCAATTCGCCTAATGCCAAGGGGATAGCATCGTGCTGGAATAAGTTGATGGCAGGTACGCAGTACAGGGCCAGGTCATCAATGTTCAGATGCAGATCAGCCGGCATCGGTCGATTGAAACGAAACTCAAAGCGAACTTGCTCGGTCTGTTCGGCAGGCCATAGGTTTTTCAGGTTGATCAACCGAAAACAGAGGAAGCGTTCGGGAAAGGTGAAGTAGTCCTGGATGATGCGATAGCCGTCGAGGCTTGCGTCTGGTGCGGGTAACAGGGCGTCGTCAGGAGCAAAGCCGGGAAACTCGACATGCTGTGCTGTGACGCTGGTGGCCCTGCCGTTGAATTCCACGCGAATCTCGCTCAGATACCTGGCCAGCCACAAATACACCTGCAGTGCCGTGGCCTTGTCCCCCGTGAACTGGAACTCCAGTTGATCGCAGTTGAAATCGCCCAGGCTCAGCTTGCCGTTTGGTCCCAGGTCAATATGCAAGAGTGAGTGATCGTGTGAGTGAGTCTCCCTGACCTGATCAATGCGCAGTGGATACAGAATCAAGTCCTTGCAGGTACGAAATTCGCACTGAACGTCACGGATCGGTCGGGACATCAGACGTGTCCCTTTGGGAATGATGTGTTGTTGGTCGAGTGCCCCCTCGACTGGGTTAAAGCGGATCAGGGCTGTGCTGGGGAACGGGCGCAGATATTGAGGCCATATCCGCTGAAGCAGCGGGTGGGTCAGCTCCGGGAGAGGGGCATCAAGGGTCAGGTGCAGGCGTGCAGCGAGAAAGGAGAAGCCCTCAATCAGGCGCTCGACATCTTTGTCGACGCCTCTGGTGCTGAGGAAGGGAGCAAGCGCCGGATTCCTGGCGACCAACGTCCGGCCGAATCGACGCAGGCTGTCCATTTCCTTGAGGAATGAATCCTTTAGCGGCACTGACTGCCCCTCCTTGGGACCTATACCTAGATACGTCTATCGATCTGAATGTGTTGTGGACCCAGAATCAAAAAGCCGCGTAATTGAAGATAGGCTGTACTTAACCCACGGTTGGTCGATATAGGAGAAGTCCGAAACTTACCTAGGTGGGTTCTGGTTTGATTGCTACGCGGGAGGGTGAAACTGCACTCGTCTGAAAGTCACCCTATAAGGCCTCTGGCCCTGTGATAGGGAACAGGCTTCACCTCCTACAAAACAGCGCGCTTATTCAGGTCTCTACTGGCAACGCGTTTCGTGCAATTTCATGGATTTGGAAAGTGAGCAGCGGCTGTTCGCTGTAGCAAGGAGGCTTGTTGTGGCAAGGGAGCTTGCTCCCGCTGGGCGGCATAGCCGCCCTGACGTCCGCCGCGCTGTCCCCATTGCAGGCTACAGCGCATCGCTTTCATCCCCTCAAGGCGCCAGCGCCTCCTTCAATGGCAGCCGCGCCATGTGGCTGGCACTCAAGGAGCCCAGGTACAAGTCATCTCCATACTCGCGCACCGTGGTGATCGGCGAGTAGTTGCCGCTGCTGCCGTCCTGCAGGTTGGCAATCACCCGGCCCTGGGTATCCAGACCCAGGACAAAGCCGCGCTTTTCCACCGGCTTGGGCAGCACGGTCATGGCCCGTACCAGCATCTTGCGCACCAGGGGATAGGCCGCGGTGCCATCGAGCAGGGCATTGCGCGGCGCATACAGGGCCACCCAGAAGCGCTCCCGGCCATTGAAACTGAGGTTGTCCGGCAGCCCCGGCAGGTTGTCGATGAACAGGTCGTGGCTGCCGGCCTTGTCGCCCTTGAGCCAGTAACGACTGATGCGGTAGGCCCCGGTTTCATTGACCAGGACAAACGCCTCGTCCGGTCCCAGGGCAATGCCGTTGGCAAATTCCAGGCCTTCCAGCAGCACCTCGGTGGTGCCGCTCTGGAAGTCGTAGCGCAACAGGCGGCCGTCGCCGCCATGCTCGATCACCGCCTCGCCGTCGTGGCCATAGCCCCAGCGGCTGCTGGCGTCGCTGAAGTAGGCATAGCGCCCGGCGGCGTCCACCGCCACGTCGTCGGTGAAACCGAAGTTCAGGCCATTGGCTTCGGTGCTCAGGGTCTGCAATTGGCCTTGCGGGTCCAGGCTCAGCAGGCCCTTGATGGCATCAGCGATGATCAGGCGTCCATCCGGATGCCGGGCCAGGCCCAGGGGCCGGCCGCCGGTGTTGACCAGCACCTTGAGGGCGCTGCCGTCGAGGCTGGTTTGGATCACCCGACCGTCATGCAGGCCGGTGATCAGTTGGTCCTTCTCCAGAAGCAGGGCCTCGGGCCCGTCGATGTCCCGAGCGCCCACGGGTTGCACCGCCTTGAGCTTGTGGTTCTCGGCATAGGTGCCCTGGCTCAGTGAGGGGGCGGGGGCCGGGGTCCAGGCCACCGGCTGGACCCGGGTCGGTGCCAGTAGCAGGAACGCCAGGATCGCGACCACCAGCAGCAGGAGGATGCGGGCGGGGGAGAAGCGTCGGGGGGCAATCTGATTCATGCAAGGACTCCTGTCAGGGTCGGCTTCAGGATGGGCTGCTGGCCGGGGCGGTGGTTGTCAGCGGGATGGCCTGTTGGGCCGTCTCGCACAATGCCAGCAATGACGCGGCGGATTCTCGCTCTATCCGCCGTTTGAATAACAGCTGATTGCCCAGGCGCATCAGCAGGTTGTCGAAGCGGTATTCCAGGGTCCGCACAAAGCGCGTGCGTTCGCCCGTCAGCGCTTGGCACTCATAGGTCACTTGCAGCTCCAGGCCATGATCGCCCCGGGCGGTGGCACGCCAGCGGTGCCCCGGCAGGTACTCCCGGACCTGCCAGCTCAGGTGGCCGCTGCGTCCGCCGGCATGGATGTCTTCCTCGAAAACCTGCCCGGCGAACAGGGGGCCATCGTCACCCAACACGTTGAGAGAGGATGGATGCCATTGTGGCCAGCAGCGTGGGCTGGCGGCGTAGGCCAGGGTGGCGGCGGCGCTGCGCGGGATCTCGATCTGATGCTGCATGCGGGTCATGGGCGTGGACTCGTCAGGAAAGGGAGCGGGGGCCGGTACTTCTTCCGGTTGCCAGTGCAAGGTGCCGAACAGCCAGTCCATCAGCGGCAGGACGATATTGAAATTGCGCGTCTGCATCAGCTCGCGGCGGTGATGCAGCTCATGCAGACGGCGCATTTGCCGCACCCAGGGCAGGCGCGCCAGGGGATGACTGGCGGGCAAGTGCTCACAGGCATGGAAAACTTCATAGGCCAGGTAGCCGACCAAGGTGCAACTGGCGAACAGCGCCGCGATGTTGCCGTTCCACAGGCGCAGCAGCGCCCACAGCGGCAGGGCGAACAGCAGGCTGTGGACCACGATCAGCCAGGCCGGAAACAGGATCACCCGCCAGTCTTTGCGCTCTTCATAGGTCATCAGTCCCGGGGTGAAGAAACTGTGGTGGTCGCCGGTATGCCGGGCATAGAACAGCCGGGCGAAAGGCTGCTTGTGATGCCCCAGCCAGCGATGCACCACGTAGATGCACAGGTTGAAGAACAGCAGCGACACCGGCACCGCCAGCCATTCCGTGGGCTGTACCCGCTCCAGGGTGCTGCACAGCACCGCAATGCACAGCGCGCCGTAGGCAAGCACGAAGCCGCCATGCAGCCAGGGGTTGTAGCGCGGACTGACCGCGGCTCGATACTGCTCGCGAAAGTGTTGGGTGGTGGTTCGCACAGCGCTGTTTCCCGTTGTTGTTCTTGTGGGCAGCAGCGTAGCCGTCGCCCCTTTATCCGGCCAATGGACAGTGGGATTGAGCGGTATTCATCAAGCTGAACCGGCGGTGAAAAGCGGTCCGGGAAAAGGGGGGGCGAGGCGGTAGCGGGGTGAATGAAAGATTGACGCCAGAATAGTGGCTATTTAGTATTTTGCCATCAAATTGATATCACTTTTGCTGATGTTCTGTTTCTTTTGACCCGCTTTTCTCTGCTGCGGATCGATGGATTACCAGTTCGATCTTGCCTCGCGAAATCAATTATCGCTCGCCGTGGGCCTTCGGGATGAAGGCCTTTGGGGTTTTTTGCTCCTGCATTGTTGAGAGACTGACATGGACGTTCGCCAACTCGCCTTTATGGCCCGCCAGCCTTCGGCTGCCCTGCAATCGCGTGACTCTTTCTGCGGCTTTTCCAAGCGCAGCCTGGCGTTCATTCTCGCCAACATGATGTTCTGGCAGCCGCTGGTGGTGATGGCCGACGGCATCGTGGTCAACGGCAGCGGCACCACACTGGGTCAGGCCGGCAATGGCGTGCCCATCGTCAACATTGCCGCCCCCAATGGCAGCGGTCTGTCCCATAACCAGTTCAGCGATTACAACGTCGGCCAGCAGGGGGTGATCCTCAACAACGCCACCAACCGTACCCAGTCCACCCAATTGGGGGGGATCATCCTCGGCAACCCCAACCTGGGTGGCCGCGCGGCCAATGTGATCCTCAACGAGGTCAACGGCGGCAGCCCCAGCCAGCTCAAGGGCTACACCGAAGTGGCTGGACAGTCGGCCCATGTCATCGTTGCCAACCCTTACGGGGTGAGCTGCAACGGCTGCGGCTTCATCAACACCCCGAAAGCCACCCTGACCACCGGCAAACCGGTGATCGAGAACGGCCAGCTCCAGCGTTACCAGGTGGATCAAGGCAGCGTCGCCATTGAAGGCGCGGGGCTCAACGCGAGCAATATCGACCAGTTCGAAATCATCACCCGCAGCGCGAAAATCAACGCCGAGATCCAGGCCCAGCACCTGGCGGTGATCGCCGGGGCCAACGATGTCGACGCCAAGACCTTGAACGCCACGGCCCGCACCGCTAACCCGGCGGATGCGCCGCAACTGGCGATCGACTCATCCGCCCTGGGCGGCATGTACGCCGGGGCCATCAAGCTGGTGGGCACCGAGGCCGGGGTCGGGGTCAAGCTCGACGGCAAGCTGATCGCCAGTGGCGGTGATATCCAACTGGATGCCAACGGCCAGTTGCGCATGGCCGACGCCACCGCCGAAAAGGGCGCGGTGGCGATCAAGGCCGGCAGCCTCGATGCCCAGGGCGCGGTCTACGCCGGCAGCGAGCTCAAGGTGCAGACTCGGGGCGACCTGAGCAGCCAGAAAACCCTCGCCGCCCGGGACCGCATCAGCCTCGACAGCGGTGGCCAGTTGAGCAACCAGGGCATCATCGAGGCCGGGGTCAATGCCGACAACAGCCGCAACCCCGACGCGGACATCACCCTCACCGCCCAGAATCTGGACAACCGCGGCAAGAGCATCGTCGCCAGCCGCGATCTGACGGTCACGACCAGGCAGACCCTGGACAATCGGGGCGGGACCTTGAGCGGGCAACGTCAGGTGACGCTCGGTGCCGGCACCCTGGACAACCAGAATCAGGGCCGGGTGCTCAGTAGCGATGCGTTGGTGCTGCAAGCCGGGCAACTGCTGAATCACAACGCCTTGGTCACCAGTGATGGCGAGCTCAAGGCCCATGTCGGCCACCTGGGCAATGACCATGGTGAGCTGAGCAGCCTGACCCAACTCACCCTGCAAGTGACCTCGCTGGACAACGTCGCCGGGCTGGTGATGGCGGGCGACACCCTGGACATCAGCGCCAGCGGGAAGATCAGCAACCAGGGCGGGGCCCTGGGGGCGGAGCAGCTGCTGAAGGTGCGCGCGGGGGACCTGGACAACAGCAAGGCCGGCAATCTGCGCAGCGAGGGGCGCCTCAGTGCCGAGGTCGCCGGGCGTCTCGACAATCAGGACAAGGGACTGATCCAGGCCACCGGAGTCGTTGAGGTACAGGCCGGGCATCTGGATAACCGCAAGGGCAGGGTTTCCGCCGGCGACACCTTGCAGGTCAGTGGCGAGACGGCGGACAACCGCGGCGGGGTGATGCGGGCGGACCAGGCCCTGAACCTGCTGAGCCGCGAGCTGGACAACCGGGACAAGGGCCGCCTGGAAAGCCAGGCCGCGGTGAGGGTAGAAGGTCGCCGGCTGGACAACAGCGGCGGCCTGCTCAGCGCCACCTCCGGCCTGGCGCTCAAGACCCGGGAAGTGCTCAACAACGGTGGCCGTATCGCCAGCAAGAGCGACCTGCAGGCCCAGGTCGACAGCCTGCGCCAGCAGGGCGGCGAACTGGTGGCCGAGGGCGACCTGCACCTCACAGGCCAGCACCTGGACAACCGCGACAAAGGCCTGGTGGCGTCCCTCAAGGCCCTGACCCTGGACGTCGCGGAAGTGGACAACCGTGGCGGTGCGCTGTCGGGCCGGGGCGAGCTGCAGATCAACGGCCAGGGGCTGAACAACAGCGACGGCGGCAAGGTCCTGGCCGATGATCGCCTGTTGCTCAAGGTGGCCCGGGTGATCAACCAGAACCAGGGGCTGCTGTTCAGCAAGCAGGGGCTGAATCTCAGCGGCAGTAGCCTGGACAACAGCGGCGGCCAGCTGGTGAGTCAGCAGCCCTTGCTGCTGACCCTGAGCGCAGCCCTGGACAACCAGCGAGGCCTGATCAGCGGCGAAGACCTGCTGACCCTCAAGGTGGGCAGCCTGGACAACCGGGGTGGCCGCCTGACCGGCGCCCAGGCCCTGAGCATCGACAGCCGCGGGGCGCTGCTCAACCAGGCTGGCGCCATCGTCGCCGAGCAAGGCCTGGCCCTGGACAGCACCAGCCTGAACAACAGCGGCAAGGGCGTGATCAGCGCCAAGGCCGACGCGCGCCTGAGCACCGGGGACTTCGACAACAGCCAGGGCGGCAGCTTCACCAGTGCCGGGCAGTTGACCCTGACCACCGCACAACTGACGAACCACCAGGGTCGGATCGGCAGCGATCAGGCACTGAGCGCCAGTGTCAGCGGTCTGGATCAGCAGGGCGGCGAGCTGTTCAGCAACGCTGACCTGACCCTGGACCTCAATCACGGACAGTTGAACAACCAGGGCGGCAACCTGCACACCCCCGGGCAACTGCTGTTGCGCAACCTCGATCAGGTGGACAACCGCGGTGGCGAGATCTCCGGGGCCAAGGCCTTCAGCCTGAACGCGCGGCAACTGGACAACAGTGGCGGCAAGGTCCTGAGCAACCAGGCGCTGACCCTGCGCATCGAACAGGCCCTGGTCAACGTCAAGGGCCTGATGGCGGCAGCGGCGCTGGACAGTCGCAGCACTCGACTGGACAACCGCGAGGGCGAGCTGCACAGCCGTGGCGACCTGCAGTTGCAGGTCACCGAGGCGGCCGACAACCAGGGCGGAGTGATCCTGGCCGACGCCCAACTGACTCTCAAGGCCGGCACCCTGGATAACCGCCAGCACGGCCTGCTGGGGGCGACCCGGCAGCTTGACCTGAACATCGGGCAACTGGACAACCGTGGCGGTGAGCTGTCCAGCCAGCAGATCGGCCTGGTCGGCGAGCGCCTGGACAACAGTGCTGCCGGGCGGGTACTGGCCAGCGGCGACCTGACGCTGACCGTGGCCCAGGTCATCAACCAGAGCCTGGGGCTGATTAGCGCGGACCAGGGCCTGAGCCTCAACGGCACGAGCCTGGACAACCAGGGCGGGGATCTGGTGGGGCGGCAGCGCCTGGACCTGGCGCTTGCCGGCGACCTCGACAACCATCAAGGCCGCATCAGCAGCGAAGGCGGCCTGGACATTCAGGTGCGCAACCTCGGCAATCGCCAGGGCAGTCTGTCCAGCGCGGGCGCCCTGCAGATCAGCGCCCGGGAGACCCTGGACAACCGCGGCGGCAAGCTGCTGAGCGACGCTGCGCTGACCCTGTCCAGCGCGCGCCTGGACAACCAGCAACAGGGCGTTATCAGCAGCAAGGCCAAGCTGGCACTGGACACTGGCGAACTGGACAACAGCCAGGGCGGCAACCTCAACAGCGGTGATGCACTGAACCTGACCGCGACCCAGGTCAACAACGACCAGGGCAGCATCGGCAGCGCCAAGGCCTTGCAGGCCTCGGTCAGTGGCCTGCAGCAGCAAGGCGGCAAGCTGTTCAGCAAGACTGCCCTGAGCCTGGACCTCAATCACGGCACGCTGAACAACCAGGGCGGCTTCATCAACGCCCCCGGTCCACTGGTGCTGAGCAACCTGGGCACGGTGAACAACCGCCAGGGTGAAATCTCCAGCGAGCAGGCCTTCGAGCTGGCGGCGCAAAGCCTGGACAACAGCGCCGGGCAACTGCTCAGCCATCAGGCGCTGACCCTGCGTATCGACGGCGCGCTGACCGCGCTCAAGGGCAAGATTGCCGCTGCCGCCCTGCAGATCGATGCCGGCAGCCTGGACAACAGCGGCTCGCTACTCAGCGACCACGACCTGGGCCTGAGGGTCGCCGGTGCGCTGCACAACCAGGGGCTGATCCAGTCCGCCGGGCACTTGCAACTCAGCGCCAAGGGCCTGGGCAATCAGGGCGGCAAGCTATTGGGTGGCACGGGATTGAGCATCGACCTGGGACCGCAGACCTCGGACCTGGACAACCGCCAGGGCCTGATCAACACCCAGGGCGTGCTGAGCATCGCCCACCTGCGGGACCTGCAGAACCGCGAAGGTGAAATCTCCAGCGCCCAGGGCTTCAACCTGGCCGGGCGCAACCTGGACAACAGCGCCGGCACGCTGATCAGCAACCAGCAGCTAGGGGTCGAGGCTGCGCAGCTGACCAACCAGCAGGGGCTGGTCTCCGGCTGGCAGGGGCTCAACCTCAGCGGTGGCAGCCTGGACAACCGCCAGCAGGGCACCCTGTCGAGCCTGCTGGGGGAGCTGAATATCGACCTCAGCGGTGCTTTGCTCAACAGTGCGCAAGGCGGGCTGGCCAGCCAGGGTCGGCTGACCCTCAAGGCCGCCAGCCTGGACAACAGCGACAAGGGCATCGTCACCAGCAAGGGCGAGCAGCAACTGACCCTCGGCAGTGGCGGTTTGAACAACGCCCGGGGCGGGCTGATTGAAAGCAGCGCCAGCCTCGACATCGGCGCCGGCGACCTGGACAACCAGGGCGGCCGTCTCAGCGCCGCGGGTGCCCTGAGCTTCACCGGCAACAGCCTGAACAACCAGGGTGGCAGCCTGCGCAGCGAAGGCGCGGTGACCCTCGACCTGCTGGGCGCCCTGGTCAATGCCCAGGGCCAGCTGGCCGCCAGTGGTCCGCTGCTGCTCAAGCGTTCGAGCCGGATCGACAACCAGGGCGGGCAACTGATCAGCCAGAACCTGATGACCCTGTTCAGCGCCAGCCTGGACAACAGCAACCGCGGCACCCTGGCCGCCAACGGTGCGCTGCAAGTCACCACCACTGGCCAATTGAGCAACCAGGGTGATGGCCTGATCTATAGCCGCGATGCCGGTTTGAGTCTCAATGCCGGCAGCCTGAACAATGCCCAGGGAGCGATCCAGAGCGCCAAGGCCCAGACCCTGGCCATGACCGGGGCCATCGACAACCAGGGCGGCAAGCTGATCGCCGAAGACGGCGACCTGCGTATCCAGGGCGCCAACCTGGACAGCCGCGGCGGGGTGCTGTCGAGCCTCAAGGGGCTGTTTGAGGCACGTGTCTTGGGGCAACTGAACAACCATGGCGGCCAGGTCGAGGCCCGGAGCCTGGACCTGCAGGCCCTGGCCGGGATCGATAACGGTGGCGGGCGCATGGCGGCCAAGGGCGGCGATCTGCTGCTCAACAGCGGTGGCGCGGGAGTGGATAACAGCAACGGCGGGCTGTACGCCAGCGGGCGGGTCAAGGCCAGTGGCCATTCGCTGAACAACAGTGTGGGGCAGATCAACGGCCAGCACATCGACCTGGACTTCAAGGGGCCAGTGAACAACCGTGGCGGCCTGATTGAAAGCCGCGAGAGCCTGGCCCTGCGAGGCGCCAGCCTCGACAACCAGGGCGGCAAGCTGCGGGCCCTGGCGACCGGGGGCAAGACCGAACTGCAGATCGGTGGCCAGTTCGACAACCGCAACGGCCTGCTGGAAACCGCCAACACCGACCTGACCCTGGCGGCGTCGGACTTCCTCAATCAGGGCGGCAGCCTGCTGCACCTGGGAGAAGGCAACTTCGATATCGCCACCGGTAATGTGATCAATGCTGGCGGCAGCCTGATCACCCGTGGCGGCCTGACCCTCACTGCCGACAGCTGGACCAACAGCAGCGTGATCCAGGCCGGACGCTTGAACCTCAACGTCAACCAATTCGCCCAGACCGCCAGCGGCCAGCTGCTGGCCAGCCAGCACTTGCAGGCCCGGGGCGGCAACTGGAGCAACGACGGGTTGCTGGCCAGCGATGGCAGCCTGGACCTGCAGATCGGCGGCACCTATTCCGGCAATGGCCGGGTGTCCAGCCTGGGTGACATGACCTTCGCTGCTGCCCAGGTGAACCTGGGCAGTGCCGGCAGCATCGCCGGCGGCGCTGATACCCGGGTCAACATCGGCGGGCAACTGAACAACGCCGGGCGCCTGACTTCCAACGCCACACTCACGGTGAATGCCGGCGGTGTGCTCAACACCGGCACCCTGGGCGGCGCCCAGGACCTGAGCCTGACCACCCCGACCCTGGTCAACGACCATGGATTTGTCTTCAGCGGCCAGAACGCCAGCCTCAACGTCAACACCCTGACCAACAGCTATGGCGAGTTCTACAGCCTGGGCGGCCTGACCGTGGCCGGCATGGCGGCCGGCACCTCGGCCCAAAGCCTGAAGAACATCTCCGGCAACATCCAGAGCGGTGGCGATATCAATATTGCTGCCCTGGATCTGGTCAACGATCGTGAAAAATACGAGGCCAGCCAGCAGATTACCGATGGCCGCATGACCATCCGCTGCGCCCAGCACTGTGGCGGCGGCGCCAGTTGGGTCCGGGGGCCGGTGTTTATCTACCGGACAGTGGAAGGGGTGGTGAGCAGCGACTCGCCGCAGTCGACCCTGAATGCGGGAGGCAACCTGACGGTCAACAGCAGCAGTTTCCTCAACCGCTACAGCACCGTGTCGGCAGGCAATGACCTGACCATCACCAGCGGCGCTATCACCAACCAGGCCTCCTTGGTGGCGTCCGGTTCTTCCGGCTATGAAGTTGGTGCCGGGGTCAAGATCAAGCGTGGGCTGTTCTTCCAGCTGGCCCGTGACGTGCAAGCCTATGATCGGGCGCACCCCCAGGGCAGTGCCTTCAACCAGCAGGATTTCGCGGCCCTGGTGGCCAAGTTCAACCCGGGGATCTTCTATGGTATCGACCGGCCGGTAGAGACCTCGACCCTGAGTTCTTCCTCCGCGCCGGCCATCATTCAGGCCGGTGGTAAGGCCCGGCTCACGGCGGCCAACGACATCAGCAGCATCAGCGTGATCAAGAGCGCCATTGCCGTGGGCGATCGCGCCCGGGACACCGGCGTGGGGGCGGCGAGCAAGCCGCTGATGGTGGTGCTCAACTCCCAGCTGCCGCCGGACCTGGCGCAGCAGCAGGTCAATCCCCTGAGCCTGCCGAACTTCAGCCTGCCTTCGGGGCAGAACGGGCTGTTTCGCTTGAGTGGCCAGGGGGGCACCGCGCAGCCTGCGGGCCCGGCGCACAGCTGGAACATGGGTGGCGCCAGCCTGGAACTGACCTCGCGTCAGGCCGGGCCGGAGCCGATCCGCCCTCGGGACCTGAGCAGTCAACCGCTGCCGCAGGTGGCCCTGGGCGCCCGTGAGCTGAATCTGCAGGATCACCAGGCCACCGGCGTCGATGGCCGCACCGCAGCGGTCCAGGTCAGCGCGACGGCGGCGGACTCGCCGCTGGGCGTGCTGCCCGTGGGCGGCACCGGCAACCAGAGCGTCAGCCGGGTCCAGGGCCTGCCGGACAGCAGCGTGCGCAGCAATCCCCACAAATACCTGATCGAAACCAACCCGCTGCTCACCGACCTCAAACAGTTCATGAGCTCCGATTATCTGCTGTCGAACCTCGGGTATGACCCGGACCAGAGTGCCAAGCGCCTGGGTGACGGCTTCTATGAGCAGCGGCTGATCCAGCAGGCGGTGACGGCGCGTACCGGCCAGCGGTTCCTCGATGGCCAGAACAGTGACGAGGGCATGTTCAAGTACCTGATGAACAACGCCATCGCCAGCAAGGATTCGCTCAACCTCGCGGTGGGCGTGACCCTGACCTCCCAGCAAGTGGCGGCCCTGACCCACGACATCGTCTGGCTCGAAGAGCAGGAGGTGAACGGCGAGAAGGTGCTGGTGCCGGTGCTGTACCTGGCCAACGCCAACAACCGCCTGGCGGCCAACGGCGCCCTGGTCCAGGGCCGGGACGTGACCCTGATTGCCGGTAAGGACCTGGTCAACTCCGGGACCTTGCGTGCCAGTGAGAACCTGAGTGCGACCACCGGCAACAACCTGGTCAATGGTGGCCTGATCGAGGCCGGCGAGCGCCTCAACCTGCTGGCCGGGGACAATCTGGTCAACCGCGCGGGCGGCATCATTGCCGGGCGCGATGTGACGGTCCGCGCCCTGGGCGGGGACGTGATCAACGAGCGCAGCATCAGCACGTTCCAGAGCAACCCTGGGAGCACCACTCAGCGCCTGGACTACGCCAACAGCGCGGCGCGGATCGAGGCCGGCAATAACCTGAGTGTGCAGGCGGGCCGCGACATCAATAACGTCGGCGGGGTGCTCAGCAGTGGTGCCGACATCGCCCTGGTGGCGGGGCGCGACGTCAACCTGACGTCGGCCCGGGAGCACGACAAAATCACCCGCGATCGTTACTTGAACGAAAGCGTCACTCAGCATGGTTCCAGCGTCAGTGCCGGGCGTGACATCGCAGTCAGCGCCGGACGCGACCTGACGGTAGTCGCCAGCCAGATCGAGGCCAAGCGGACCATCGCCATGGATGCCGTGGGGGACATGACCCTGGCCTCGGCCGCGGATGAGCAGCACAGCTACTCCAAGACCAAGAAGGTCACCCGCCAGGAAGATCATGAGCGTCAGGTCGGCACTTCTCTCACTGCCGGGGCCGATGTGGTCCTCAGTGCGGGCAAGGACCTGAGCCTGATCTCCAGTCGCATCAGCGCCGGCAACGAAGCCTACCTGGTGGCCGGTGACGACCTGGAACTGCTGGCCGCCCAGGACAGCGACTACTCGCTGTACGACATGAAGAAGAAGGGCAGTTGGGGGCGCAAGAAAGCGCGCCACGACGAGGTGACCCAGGTCACCCACGTTGGCAGCCAGATCAGCACTGGCGGCGACCTGACCCTCAAGAGCGGCGGCGACCAGAAGTACCAGGTGGCCAAGCTGGAAAGCGCCAAGGACCTGACCCTGGACAGTGGCGGCGCGATCACCTTCGAGGGGGTCAAGGACTTGCATGACGAGACCCATACCAAGAGCAAGAGCGATCTCTCCTGGTACTCGATGAAGGGCAAGGGCCGCACCGATGAAACCCTGCGCCAGAGCACCCTGGTGGCCCAGGGCAATCTGCTGATCAAGGCGGCCGATGGCATGCGCATCGATATCCGCCAGGTCGACCAGCAGACGGTCAGCCAGACCATCGATGCCATGGTTCAGGCCGATCCGGGCCTGGCGTGGATGAAGGACGCCCAGGCGCGTGGGGATATCGACTGGCGCCAGGTCAAGGAAATCCACGAAAGCTTCAAATACGACTCCTCGGGTCTCGGCGCGGGGGCCAAGCTGGTAGTCGCGATTCTGATGTCCCTGGCCATGGGCCCGGCGGGCCTTGGCCTGGCAGCGCCCCAGGCGGCGGTGGCCGGCAGCCTGGCCACCACCGGGGTCAGCAGCACCATCAGCAACAAGGGCAACCTGGGCTTGGCACTCAAGGAAACCTTCAGCGCCGACAGCCTGAAAAACGCCGCCATTGCCGGGTTCACCGCCGGTGCCTTCGAGTACGCCGATGCCAACTGGTTCGGCGGTGCGGACAGCGCCGGAGCGGGTACTGCAGTCCCGGGCACCGAGGGCAGCACGGCCTCGACCTTGCAGAATGCCAACCCGTCCAAGGACATCTTCCGCTGGAGCACGGCGGCCGACACCGTGACCCGCACCACGGGCCGGGCGCTGATCTCCAGCGGCATCTCCACGGCGATCGGGGGCGGCAGCTTTGGCGACAACTTTGGTGCGGCCTTGCTCGGCGAGGCGGGCAACGTGGCCATGGCGACGGGGTTCAACTGGGTCGGCGACAACGTCCGCTTCCCCAATGGCGGTCTCGAGAAGATCGTCGCCCACGCCCTGATGGGCGGTCTGCTGGCGGAAGCCACGGGCGGCGATTTCAAGACCGGCGCCGCGGCAGCCGGTTTGAACGAGGCCCTGATCAACCAACTGGCGAGCGTGGCCGACGGCAACAAGGACCTGCAGTTGGCGCTGTCACAATTGACCGGCCTGGTGGCAGCTGCGGCAGTGGGCAAGGACCTGGACAAAGGGGCGCAGATTGCCCAGATGGCCACGGCCTACAACTATCTGTTCCACGAGGAAATACTCGAGAAAGACCGCAAGCTGAGCGCCTGTACGACGAAAACCGAATGCGACGGCATTCGCGACTACTACCGCAATCTGGATGAGACCCGGAACAAGGAGTTTCCGCAGCTTTGCCAGCAGAACCCGACACTGTGCCAGGCGGTATTCGAGCGCCTCAGGTCCGAGGAAGGGACCAATCAGCAATGGATGAGCGACCTGCGCAAATCGGACCGGCCCGACCTGTTTGCTCAGTTGACCGATCTGTATCTTGTCATGGGCAACAATCAGGTCGCGCTCAATCGCTACATTGCCAACGCTCAGCGGGACAAGTATGGAACCCTGGGGGTGGTGGCTGCCGACTACATCCTCGAGGCCGCGGACCCCAGGTCAAAACTCTTCACCCCGGGCGGTGGCGCCAAGGGGCTGGCGGATGGGATCAAGCGCGGTATCGTTGGCGGCGGGGCCGGCCAGAACGGCGGCATCAAGCATGTCTATGATTCGCTGCGCAAAGCGCCGGAGTACCCCGTGGGCTTCAAGGAGCGCGCCGGAGGAACCACCCGCAATGCGGTCAAGAACGTGGAGGCGCTGGCTGACTTGCGCAAGGTGGAGCCCGGCAAGTGGAGCAAGGTGTACAAGGATGGTTTCGATAACGCGGGTGCACGGGTCTCGGTGCACTATTTCCAGAGTGAAAGTGGCAAGGTCTTCAACGTGAAGACCAAGAACGGTTGGAGTAATACCCGGTGAAGGAAATATCGTTGATGGTTGAAGCTCTGGGCTCTGAACAGGCCACCCGGCTGGTGTGCACGCTGGCGATTGGCTTGTTGACGTCGTTGCGCACCGAGGCCATCTCCCTGGAGGAGGCCGAGTGGATCCTGTTCACGCCGCGTACCGCAAGCATTTTGCAGGACAAGGGGCTATCGCCCGAGCTCTGTAATCTGATCATGGAGGCATGCGAACTGGAGGATGTGCAGAGCCTGAGGCCGGATCGCCTGGAGGCCAATGTGCAACAACTGGCCGAGCGTTTTGCATCGATCCTGCAAAGCGATCCCGGTTATGCCCACAGAGCCAGTGAAAAGATCCGTCGGGAAGACTTGTATGTCATCCGTTAGTCCTCGACCTGCTGAACTTCGTGTTGCTGCTTGCTCATCTGATCAGCAATCCGCGCTTGCTCGGCGAAGTCAGGGGAGGGGTAGCTGTTGCTGATGCCCGTGTTGGCGCCGCTAGTGACGCTGTTGCGGATCTTCCTGGCCGCCGCCATGACCTGCTGGCTGACCGCGCGTTTGTTCCTGCCGCAGCAGGGTCCTGGTCCCGCCGTGGCCAAGTGATTCACGTGCCCCCAGTTGCCGTTACAGGCAGCCGGGGGGGCGCGCCACGAAGTATCCAGCACTCGGATCGCCGCTGGAGATTGTCCTGGGCTCGGCCAAGGTCCGGCGTCTCAACCTGATCTGGCATCGCCAGCAACAGCTGGCGTCGGGGGCAGTGGTTGCACGGAAATATCAGCGCGATTGCCCCTGCGCTGCAGGTATGAAGAGCACAGGCTCGGCCCCGAAAAAAGCCACTGGTGCGGGCTTCTTAGTTGTTGCAGGCCCTTCGGGCCAAGGCTTTCGGGGGGCTCGAGGCCGAACGTCTTGATGGGCCTCCGGTTTGCAATCAAGAATCTTCTCGGTCACGCCCGAGAGCCGTCCTATCTCATTCACAAGTTAACGTTTGTAGGCTTTCCAGGCCTTGAGGAGCAAGGCAAACGTCAAACACGAGATAGGTATAAAACCCATGAAATTCATCAAGTCCGCACTGTCTGTCGCTGTGTGCTGTGTCGCTGCCCAGGCCATGGCGGCCGACGGCGAAATCAACTTCACCGGCTCGATTACTGCCAATACCTGTTCGGTGAGTGTCGGCGACCTCAACGGCGGTGCCGGCGTTAATGTTTCCCTGGGCAACGCGCCCGCCCTGTCACTGAAAAAGGCCGGCGATACCGCTGGCGCCGGTTCCTTTGCCCTGAGCATGACGGCACCGAAGGACGACAAGGATTGTGTGCTGACCGGCAAGACCGCCACCGTGCGCTTTCTCAGCATGAACGGTGCCGCCGGCCCCAACGGTGAGTGGCTGGCCCTGGAGGGCGCAGGCGGCGCTGGGGTGGCCAAGAACGTCGCGGTGCAGATTCGCGACGCCAAGGGCGTGGACGTGCAACTGGGCCGGGCCTCCAGCGAGTACGCGGACCTGACTCAACCGATGCGTTTCACCGCCAACTACATCGCCACCGGTGAAGCCACGCCGGGCACCGCCAACGCCAAGGCGTCCTTCAGCGTCGACTACAAGTAAGCGCGTTCCGGCCGGGGCTCCTGCCTGTGACTTGGGGGCCTCGGCATGCCCTGTTCCCTGCCTCAGGTTCTGATCGATATGACTACTTTCCCTCGCTTTCGCGGCGCGCTGCTGTGTGCGTCCCTGGCGCTGCTCTGGCCCGTCTCCCAGGCCAGCGCCGGCATCATGCTCAATGGCACGCGGATCATCCTCAACGCCGATGAACGCAGTGCCTCGACCATCGTCTCCAACCTCACCAGCAGCGATTACGCGGTGCAGACCTGGGTCAATGACGCCGCGGACAGCAAGGGCTCGCTCAGCCCGTTCATCGCCATGCCGGCGCTGTTCAAGGTGCGCGCGGGCGAGGAGCAGGTGGTACGGATCATCAAGACGCCCGGGCAACTGCCGGAGGATCAGGAGTCGGTGTTCTATTTCAATGCCCAGGAAATTCCCCTGCTGGAGCAAAAGCAGGAGAACACCCTGAAAGTGGCGGTGCGCACCCGGGTCAAGCTGTTCTATCGGCCCGGCCACTTGCCGGGCAGCGCTCAGGACGCGCCCGGCCAGTTGACCTGGAAACTCCTGGCGCAACCGTCGGGAACGGTGTTGCAGGTGACCAACCCGAGTGCCTATCACATCACTTTCATCGCTATCCGGGTGATGGATGGCGACACCCCGATCGAGCTGCAGGACGTCGACATGGTGGCCCCCAAGTCCACCCAGGACTTCCCTCTCAAGCGCCGGCTCAAGTCCGGCAGCGCCACGGTGGAATTCTCGATCATCAATGACTACGGGGGTTACAGCGATCCGTTGAAGTCCAGTGCGACATTCTGAGCCGATGACGTGCCTACGGAATGAAACCAGCGCATTCATGCAGAGGGTCAAGTTCGGGATGTGTGTGTGTTTGAAAAACTGGGTCGGTTGTTTAGCCGGATCGCTATTGTTGGCCGCGCTCAAGAACAGCGCAGTAGTCGCCGCAGAGTTCGATAGCGGATTCGTGGCGGATTTTGGCGGCAGCGGTGCGCTGAAAAGCGATCTCGAAGCCATGCTCCATGAGCAGGACGTGGGTCCGGGCCGCTACCTGGTGGAGATCAGTCTCAACCGTGATTATTTTGCCCAGCGCGACCTCAGCTTTGTCCCCGGCGACAAGGGCCTCAAGGCCTGCCTGCCGCAGGCACTACTGACGGAAATGGGAGTCAAGCTGCCTCCCTTGCAGGCCCCCGGCATCGATGAGCAATGCCTGGACTTGCCCGGGCTGGTGCAAGGCGCGAGCGTGAATTTCGACAGCCGCCAGCTCCGGCTGGACATCAGCGTGCCGCAGATAGCCATGAACCGCGATGCTCGGGGCTATGTGGCGTCCGAAGAGTGGGACAGCGGGGTCAATGCCGGCTTTCTCAACTATCAGTTCTCCGGATCCCAGAGCAGGAACCCGCAGCGCAACGCGGCCAACTATTACCTCTACCTCAATGGCGGTCTCAACCTCGGCGACTGGCGCCTGCGCTCCAGTTCGTCCTATCGCAAGGATGGCACCTGGGAGCGCGCCGCCAGCTATGTGCAACGCGACCTGCCGGGGACCCTGGGCAGCCTGACCCTGGGTGAAAGCGTGACCCCGGGAGACACCTTCCAGAGTGTGCCGTTTCGTGGCGTGCAACTGGCCAGCGACACGCAGATGCTGCCCGACTCGCTGCAGGGCTATGCGCCGGTGATCCATGGCGTGGCCCAGAGCCAGGCCCGGGTCGAGGTGCGTCAGCACGGCTATTCGCTGTACAGCACCTTCGTCTCCCCGGGGCCTTTCGAGATCCGCGACCTCAACGCCGCGTCCGGCAGTGGTGACCTGGAGGTGATCATCACCGAGGCCGATGGCAGCGAGCGGCGTTTCATCCAGCCTTACGCGACCCTGGGCAACCTGCTGCGCGACGGCACCTGGCGCTACAGCCTCAGCGCCGGCCAGTACCATGAGCCGGGCTCGCAGGTAGAGCAGCCGACCTTCACCCAGGCATCCCTGGCCTATGGCATGCCGCGGGACTACACCCTGTCCCTGGGCGGGTTGCTGGGGGAGGGCTATCGCGCCTATCAAGTCGGCGTGGGCAAGGGCCTGGGCACCTTCGGCGCTTTTTCCCTGGACGTGACCCAGGCCATGACCGACACCCCGCTGGGGTCGCTCAGTGGACAGAGTTATGGCCTGCGCTACGGCAAGGCGTTCGCCACCGGCACCAACCTGCGCTTTGCCGGCTATCGCTATTCGACCCCCGGTTACCGGGACTTCAGCGAGGCCGTGAGCCAGAGCACCTGGGACGGCGATCACGATGCGGACGGCCGCTATCGGCGGGTCAGCCGGCGCAGTCGGCTGGAGGCCAACCTTTCCCAGGCCTTTGCCGACAGCACGTCGTTGTACCTGAACCTGTCACAGCAGGATTACTGGAACTCGTCCCGGCAGCAACGTCAGGTGCAGTTCGGGGTCAGTGGCCAGGTGCAGCGGGTCAACCTGTCGCTGTACGCCAGCAAGAGCCTGAGCGACAGCGATGACCAGGGCGTGCAGGTGGGCCTGACCCTGAGTTTCCCGCTGGGTCGGCACAACGCCAGCGTCAGCCTGGAGCGCAATGCCGACGGCAGCCACGATCAGCGCCTGGGCCTGAGCGGCCTGGCGGGGGACTACCACAACCTCAACTACAACCTGGACATGCTGCGCAGCGAGCATTCGGCCAACACCGGCTCGGCCTCCGTCGGCTATCGCGCGCCCTGGGCCAACCTCAATGCCGGCCTGAGCAGCAGCAGCGCCTACAAGACCGCCAACGTCGGCCTCTCCGGCTCGGTGCTGGCCCATGCCGGTGGTGTGCAACTGGGGCAGAGCCTGGGCGATACCATGGCCCTGGTGGAGGTCAAGGACACCCCCAATGTGGGGGTCAACAATGCGCCGGGCACCTTTACCGATGCCAAGGGCTACAGCCTGGTGCCCTATGTGCAGCCGTACCGGCGCAACCGCATCAGCCTGGACACCAGCAAGCTGGACGCCAACACCGACATCGACAGCGGCGTGAGCACCGTGACCCCGCGGCGCGGTGCGGTGGTGCTGGCGCGCTTCAAGACCCGGCACACCGAGAAGGTGCTGGCCAGCGTGACCCTGCCCGGGGGCGCGGTGGTGCCGTTCGGCGCGGCGGTGCTGGATGCCGCGGGGCATAAGGTCAATGCCGTGGGCCCCATGGGCCAGGTGTTGCTGGCGGTGGGCGAGAGTCGCGACTTCCGCCTGGTCTGGGGGACCGCCGCCAGTCAGCAATGTGCCGTCACCCTGGACCTGCAACAGACCCGGGAACAGGAAGGCTTCAAGCTGGCGAACCTGCGTTGCGCGCCCTTGGGCCACTAGCGCCCGGTCCCGGCGTCAGACCCGGCCCGCAAGCTTCGGCTTGCGGGCTTTTGTTTGGCTCTGCACCCGGGCTTGGTGCGCCCTGGCTCAATGTGGCTGGGCGGAAGTGGCCAGGGTGCTGTTGAGCTGTTCCATCAGGGTCCTGACCTCCTGGCACAGATGGGCCAGGGCGTCGACGGCGGCGTTGTCCGCCAGGGCTTGCTCCAGGGTTTCGCACAAGCGCAGCAGGGCGTCGGACTGCATCATCTGCGCCGAGCTTTTCAGCTTGTGGGCCTGGCTGGCCAGGGTCTTGAAGTCGAGGCGGGCCATGGCCTCCTCCAGGGCGTGAAGGTCCTGCTGATTGCAGACGATCAGGTGGCCCAGCAGGCTGCGGCGCTTGTCCTCCGGCAGGTTGAACAGCAACAGCGCCGAACTGCCGTCTTCCACTTCCTGCGGCGTCCTGCTCTCGCTGAACAGCGGCACGTAGCGGGCCAGCATCGACACGCTCAAGGGCTTGAGCAGGCAGGCATCCATGCCGGCGGCGAGGCCGGCCTGCATGTCCTCGCCCCGGGCGCTGGCGGTGGTGCCGATGATGGTGCAGGGGGGCATGCGCATCTGCTGTTCCAGGCGGCGGATCTCTTCGGTCAGGCCGATGCCGTCCAGCTCCGGCATGTTGCAGTCGGTGATGATCAGGTCGACCTCGTTGTCCTCCCAGATGAACAGCGCCTCAAGCCCGTCGTGGGCCAGGATCGGCAGGTGGCCGAGCAGTTCGATCTGCTCCTTGAGCAGGGTCAGGCTCGGCAGGTGGTCCTCGACGATGAGGATCTTCAGGCGCCGCTGGATGGGCGCCGCCGGTTCGCTCTTGGGCAGCGCCAGTGGGGTGTCGCTGTGGGGGGCTTCTTCGGCGCAGGCGGTCAGGGTCATGGTGGTGCCCTTGCCCGGGCTGCTGTCCACCAGCAGGTCGCCATCGATGATCCGGCTCAGCGACTGGCAGATACACAGGCCGATGCCGGCGCCACTGTTGCGGTTGACGGTGACCCGGGAGAAGGGCGTGAACAGGCTGGCCATGTCGGCCGGATCGATGCCCGGGCCGGTGTCCTGCACGCTGATGGAGAAGGCGAAGCGCTGTTCGCCCAGCGCCACGCCCTGGACCCGCAGGGTGATGTCGCCACTGTCGGTGAACTTGATCGCGTTGCTCATCAGGTTAGAAAGGATCTGCTTGATCTTCAGCCGGTCCAGGCGCAATGGCAGGTCGGCGCAGGCATCGAAGTGGGTGATGATCGACAAGCCCTTGCGGGTCGCCAGGCTGTCGAAGATCCCGCGGATCGAGGTCACTATCTGCCGCAGGGTGCAGGTTTCCAGGTGCAGGCGGGTCTGCCCGGATTCGATGCTGGAGATATCCAGGATGCCCCCCAGCAGCTCCAGCAGGCTGACGGCCGCCTCGTGGGCCAATTGCAGCGATTCGAGGTTCTTGCCCTGGGGCGCCTTGCGGGTCAGTACCAGCTCCAGCATGCCGATGATGGCATTCATCGGGGTCCTGATTTCGTGGCTCATGGTGGCCAGGAAGGTCGATTTGGCGCTGTTGGCCCGGTCGGCGGCCTCCTTGGCCTGGCGCAGCTCTTCGAGGATGCGCAGGCGATCGCCGATATCCAGCCAGCCGCAGACCACGCCGAACACCTGCTGCTGATCGTCGCGCAGCGGCTGGATCCAGTGGTAGATATCCAGGCTCTGGCCGCCCAGGTGCAGGGTCTGGTCTCGGGCAATCGCGCTGCCCGATCGCACCACCTGCTCATAGTCGTGCTGCCATTGATTGACCACGGTGCGGCTGAGCAGCGCGTCGAGGACCTTGCTGTTGGTGCTGGAGGTGGCGCCGGGGACGAAGGTCTGGGCATAGGGGGTGTTGAACAGCAACAGCTCGCCGTCACGGTCACGCACGTAGATCGGGTGGGGAATGCTGTCGACGATGTTCTGGATCAGGCTCAGGCGCTCCTGCAATTGCTTGCGCACGATGGATTTCTTGAAGATCAGCTTGCGCAGGTAAAGGATCCAGATGCAGGTGGCCAGAAGCAGGACGAAGGAGGCGCTGAGCACCTGATAGACCCGCAGGGTCACCTGTTCCCAGTACTTGTTGTCGGTGGCGGCGTTGGCCCGCCAGCGTCCGGAAATGGCCGCGGTCTCGCTCGGGGAAATGCGCAGCAGGGCCTTTTCGATGATGGAAATCAGCACCTTGTTCTGCGGCTGGCTGGCGAGGCCGATCCGTGCGTTGACGCCCTTGAGCAGGCCCGAGACTTTCAGCGCGTCCTCGTATTTGTAGGACAGGTAGTAGCGGGCCTGGTTGGTGGAGGTCAGGGTGAAGTCGCTGCCGCCGTCGCGTACCCGGTTCAGGGAGTCGGCGACGTTGTCGGTGGTGTGGATCTTCAGGTGCGGGTAGTTCTGGCGGATGTGTTCCAGCAGGGCGTCGGAGGTGGGCAGGGCGATGCTCTGCTCGGGACTGTCCTTGAGGTTGAACTCCTCGGGGCCGTTGTTTCGGGTGATCAGGGTATAGGGCGTGGTGATGACCGGGCGGGTAAACAGGTACTTGCGATCCCGCGAGTCGGTTTCCGACATGATTCCCAGGTCCACTTCGCCCTTGTCGAGCAGTTCCATGGCCTTGTGCACCGAGCGGGTGCGGACGATCTCGAAGCGCAGTCCGGAGTTCAGGCGCACCAGTTCCAGAATGTCGGACATGGTGCCGCCGAACTGGCCGCTGTTGTCGAACAGCGCGTAGGGCGCGAGGTCTTCGCTGACGGCGATCCGGAAGGGCCTCTTGCTCTGCAGCAGCTGCTTTTCCTCGTTGTTGAGCACGCTGACGAATTCGTCATCGCTGCACTTGAGGGTCACCACCCACCAGTTGACCATCCGGATGATCTGGCAGCGGCTGCGCGACTGCAGTTGCTGGTTGAGGATCGAGACCAGGCGCCGGTTCTGCCCGGTGTAGGCAAAGCCGATGTAGGCCTCCAGGCCGTTGACGCTGATGTTGGTCACCAGCTGATTGTTGAAGCTCTGGTTCAGCAGGTAGTTGGTGCTGACGGTGTCGCCCAGGTAGGCCTGGGCCTGCCCCTTGAGCACGGCGGCGATGGCGTCATAGGGCGACTGGTAGTTCTTGATGGTGGCGCTGCGGAAGATCTTGAAGGTGTTCTCGTCGATGAAGCCGTCGGGGGTGGAGGAAATCTGTGCCGCGGGATCGCGCAGGTCCACGTCAAGCAGGCTGCCGGTGGTGGAATACAGGGCGATCTGGGTATAGGCGTAGGGCGAGGAGATTTGTACGCCGTACTTTTCCGCCTCCGGTTGGGTGGCGGCATCCACCAGATCGATTTCTCCCGCTTGCAGTGCCTTGAAGGCGCTCATGCGGTCCGGATAGCTGCTGATCTCGAAGCGGATGTTGAGGACTTTCTGCAGCGCCAGCAGGTTTTCCGCAAGGATGCCCTCCAGCTGTTTTTTCTCGGTGAAGATGGTCAGCGGCGGGTAGTCGGGGTAGGTCACGCCGATTCTGACCGGCTTGCGCTGGCTGAGCCAGGCCCGGTCTTGCTCGGTGACCTGGGCGGAGAACTGCAGGGCTTGTCCCCGTGACGATAACTGGAAGGGGTCGGCACCCTGGACAACGGCGGGCAGCAGGGCCGTGAACAGAGTCAGGAGTAGCGTCAGGTAGATGGGGTTCATAGGGCGCAGGTCAAAGCAGATTCATTTCTTTGGCTATGCCGGCCAGCTCTATGGTAGTGCGTACCCCCAACTTGCGAAGAATGTTGATCTTGTGTCCGCTGACCGTCTTGTTGCTCAAGTGCAGGCGTTCACCGATGGCCACATTACTCAGTCCCTGGACCAGTAGTTGCAAAACGATGATTTCCTTATTGGTGAGTCTCTGCGAAGCCGACTCGTTGTTCTGGCCGTGTTCCATGTAATGGGCCAGTACTTCCTTGGGGAAGTAAAGATAACCGTCATTGATGGTGTTGAGCCCCTTCACCAGTTCATCCATGTTGGCGCTCTTGTTGATGAAGCCCAGGGCTCCGGCTTGCATGCAGCGGGCCGCATAAGTGCTGGCCAATTGTGAGGTGAAGACCAGGGTCTTGATCTTGAGGTTTTCCGAGTGGATGCGTTGCAGCACCGACAGCCCGTCCAGGCTATCGAGGCCGATATCCAGCAGCAGGTACTCCGGGGCCAGGCTGCGGATCTTGGCGAGGGCGTCCAGGCCATCGGTTGATTCGGCAACGACCTGATAGCCATGTTGCTCCAGCGTGACTCTGATTGCCCCGCAGATAATCGGGTGATCATCCACGATCAGTACGGTTCTCGTCATGGTTTCCTCATTCTGATTCTTACTTGGAGAGTGTTTATAGCGGTATAGGATAAAGCTCCGGTTTAACATCCGAATTATACCTGCGCACCCTCTTGGACGGTTCTAAAGAGCAGTGCGCTGACGGACTTTTAAGGATGTTCTTGGTTTTCTACAAGAAGCTTCTTGGGTTTTTTGGCGGGTGCTTTTGTTAGCCTGTTGACTCTTTTAGTTGTGCTGGAAAAGAGCATCAGAGGCAGTTAATGCACGGTCGATTATTGTTTTTGCTTTGTTGCATAAGTGGCGGCGCCTGGGCCGATTGCACCGGTGGTGATACTGAAAAGTATCTGGACTTCGACATGGGCACTCAGTATGTGCCCCGTGATGCGCCCATCGGTTCGGTGATCGGCACGGCCAATGCCAGTTTCACTTACAAGCACTCCAGCGAGATTGAATGCCGCCATGGCGATCTGTGGGAGACTCGACTCAATGCCTGGCCCAGAGTGACGGGCATCACCCTGCCACCGTTCACGGGGCTGGATTTGAGCAAGGCCACCATCCTCAAGACCAATGTGCCCGGCGTCGGTGTGGTGATCAGTGCCCCCGGTCGCAGCATGACGCACTGGATCAACGTCAGCGGGGCACATCCTTTGGTCCCGTTCAAACTGAGCAATACCCAGGCCTTGCGTATCGTTGATCCGGTGGAAACCCGCTTCACCCTGATCAAAGTCAGCAATGATATTCCCATGGGCAGTTCGCAGGTCAGTAACAGCCAATCGGCAGTGGCGTTCTGGTCTGGCAACCGCCGTTTCCACAGCGTGTTCCTGCTCGCCACTGTGGTGCGCTCGGAGTGCTCCTTGGCCGGCGGCGCCAACACCTACCTCGAAGTGCCCATGGGCGAGGTCATGCGTCGCCAGTTCAACGGCAAGGACAGCCACATGGACAGCAAGGATGTGGTCATTCCCCTGACCAACTGTACGGCGGGCACCTACCCGACGGATCAGGGCTGGAACTACTACCAGAACGCCAACGCCCACCTGCGCCTGGAGGGCGTCCAGGGCTCGGCGATCCTCGACGCCCATCGGGGCATTCTCGGCCTGACGTCGGACTCCACCGCCAAGGGCGTGGCGGTGCAGGTCCTGCGCAAGGATGGCGTCACCCCCTTGACCCTGGGGCAGGAGGTATCGATGGCCCGTCTCAGCGGCAGCCAAATGAACATCGAACTCAAGGCCCGCTACATCCAGACCTCCAATTCGGCGGCAGGCCCCGAGCCGGGCAAGGCCAATGCCCGGGCGGCCTTTACCCTGACCTACAAGTAACCGCAGCGACTGGTCACACCCGCCCCTGGGGGCGGTGGGGCCGGCAAGGGCATGAACTCGGAAAGCTCTTGCTCCGATTCAGGAAGCGTCCTGAGTTCAAGCGAAGCTGTTTTGGATAGGATGATTTTTTCCGGAGCTGTCTTGATGTCGACGTTGAGCGTACTGCTGTTGTGTTCGAACGCTTTTCGGGTTCGACGCCTTTCTAGAATACTCACAGCCTCCGGGGTTGCCCGGGTTCAGGTGATCGGTCAGGAAAGCCAATGGGCGCAGTTCCCGCCCGAGCTGGATCAACTGGACCTGGTGATCTGCGATTCCCTGCAGTCGCTGACGGCCATCTACTACCTGCGCCGGCTCTGCGAGCACTACGGCTTTTTCTCGATGATCGAATGCGAGGCCCTGGATGCGCCCATCCGCTGGGGGCTGGCGAATTTCCGCGCACATTCGGGCAAGTACTGCGCCGGCAGCTACAGCGACCTGGACACCACGCAGATCAGCGGCTTGCTGCTCAAGGCCCTGACCGTCAAGCGCGCGGTGCACAAGCACACCCGCAGCAGCACCCTGGCCGCGCCGAAACGCCCCCCCGCCAGCAACGACTGGGTGGCGCAACGGGATGTGTTTCAGGCCCTGGCCGCGCAGCAGTTCATTCCCTACTTCCAGCCTCAGGTGTGCCTGCGCACCCGACGCATCACCGGTGTCGAGGTCCTGGCCCGCTGGCAGCATCCCGACAAGGGCGTGCTGGGGCCGCAATTCTTCCTCGACCTGTTCGACAGTCCGTCGCGGCATCGCCAGTTGTTCGAGTGCCTGGTGCACCAGGGGCTGCAGGTGCAACGGCAATTGCAGGGCACGCCGGGCGGCGAGGCCCTGGTGTTTTCCTACAACATCGAGGCCAGTCAATTGACCGACCCCGAGTTTGCCGCGCGGGTGTTGCAGCAGATCGACGCCGCTGGGGTGCCCAAGACTCAGGTCACCCTGGAAATCACCGAGCGCCAGGCCCTGACCCTGGACATGCAGAGCATCGAGAACATCAGCGTTCTGCTCAACAGCGGGGTACGCCTGTCCCTCGACGACTTTGGCACCGGGCATTCGTCGATCATGCGTCTGGCGGACATTCCCTTCGGCCAGATCAAGCTCGACTCGGGCTTTGTCGCCAGTGCCCTGGGGCACAAGGAAACCCGGATCATCGAGGCCCTGGTGGGGCTGGCCCGTTCGCTCGACCTGGAGTTGGTGGCCGAGGGCATCGAAACCGAGAAGCAGCGCCGGCATCTGCAGCGCCTGGGAATCGATGCGGCTCAGGGTTATCTGTTCCACAGGCCGATGAAGGGGGCGGCGCTGGCCCGGCTGCTGGCCACGGACAGCCCGCCGCTGCGGCTGATCCGTCAGGGCTAGTGCCACTGCGGGCCGGCACCGCTCACAGCAGGTCCATCTCCTTGGCGATGGTGGCCAGTTCGATGGTGGTGCGCACCCCGAGTTTCTTCAGCACATTGATCTTGTGCCCGCTGATGGTCTTGTTGCTCAGGTTGAGCTTGCTGGCGATTTCCAGGTTGCTGTAGCCGCTGGCCAGCAATTGCAGGATCACCAGTTCCTTGTTGGTCAGGTTGTTCAGTGCGTCATTGGCGGCGTGGCCGATTCCCCGGTACATCTCCAGGACTTCCTTGGGGAAATACAGATAGCCGTCGGCCAGGGCATTCAGGCCCTTGACCAGTTCCTGCAGGCCGGCGCTCTTGCTGATGAAACCCATGGCCCCGGCCTGCATGCAGCGCACGCCGTAGGTGCTGGCGCGATTGGCGGTGAATACCAGGGTCTTGACCTCCAGTTGGTCCACTGCAATGCGTTGCAGGACCGAGAGCCCATCCAGGTTGTCCAGGGAAATGTCCAGCAGCATGTAGTCCGGACGCAGCTTGTGAATCTTGTCCAGTGCGTCGAAGCCGTCGGAGGACTCGCCGATGGGCTTGTAGCCGTTCTCTTCAAGCAGCTCGCTGACCGCGGCGCAGATGATGGGATGGTCGTCGACGATAAGCACGCGTCTTTTTTTCATGGGGTCCTCGGAAGAAACCCTGGTCAGAGCTGTTAGGGCTCGTTGCGTAAAATGGGTCACTCGGCAGTCACTGCTTTTATTGTGGAAGTCATAGGCCCGATGACTCTTTTGCATGGGGTCAACGATGTTTTGCAGGGTCGCGGAGACCGCGGCGTAACCCCAAGAGAGTGAAGGCTTGGTAAACAGCGCAAGCATGTTAGTTCAGAAAAACGGGCAAAAGATTCGCGCAAGAAGCGACTGGTAAATATCCAAGACGCTTCTTGCCAGGGCGCGCGCGCAGTCTGTGAGCGCTGTACTCAAGTGGGAAGTTTGCGCAGTGTCCTCAGCCGCTCGGGGCTGAGGCTGGCGGGGCGGCAGGTCCTGGGCGCCGTTCAGTAGCTATTACGGCGCCTTGAGCATCACATAGGCTTCACCGCCACGGCGATCGTGCATGAGGATGAAGGTCTGCCCGTCGAGGGTGATCTTGGTCGGCACGCTCTGTGCCAGCGGGGTGCTGGAGAACTTGCCGGCCATGCTCAGAAACTGCTGGGTCAGCGAGCTGTCGTTCTGGCTCGGGGTGGTGATCGCGCATTCCTTGCCGGCCTGGACCTGGACCCCCAGGGTCTGGTCCTCGTTCATGCCCATCTTGGCGAAGCCGGCATCGGTGAGTTCAAGAATGCCATGGGCCCGGGCGGCGGTTTCGGCACCGGCGAAGGACGGCGCGGATTTCAGGCAGATATCGCGAAAGGCCAGGATGCCGGCGGAGGTGATGGTGGGTTCCTGCCTGATTTCCCGGGTCACGCTGGAGCAGGCGCCGAGCAGCGCCAGAGCGGCGAGAAGTGAGGCTAGGGATGCGGTGCGGGGCAGAGTGTTCATGGAAAATCCTTGCAAACGGGCCGGCCAGGGCGCGGGGAATGGTGCTTGCCGAATGAGGCGTCGGCGCTCTAGCAGGTTAGGCAGGGGCACCGTGCAGATCAATCTTTTGTGTGACATCCGCGGAGTCAGGAGCGATTGGCCAAGGGCTGGCGCAGTAATTGCGTGCCTGCTGGATCCGTTCAGCGAGGGGGCCTGTGGCCATGCAGTTACGAGCGTTGCGTTACTTCCACGAGGTGGCCCGGTGTGCCTCCCTGCGTCAGGCGGCCGAGCGCCTGTACGTGACGCCTACCGCCGTGAGCCGGCAGATCGAGCAGTTGGAGCACTTCTTTGGCACTGCGCTGATCGAGCGCGGCCCGCGGGGCATCCGCCTGACGGTGGAAGGCGAGTGCCTGGCCGAGCAGGTCAGTTCCACCTTGCGCGGCTTCGATCAGGTGCGCGACGTGATCGCCAGTCGCCAGAGCCAGGTAGCGGGTAACGTCAGCATCCATGTGTCGGAAAGTATCGTTTCCAGCGTGCTGGCGCCGGTGCTTGCGGCGTTCAACCGGGCCCATCCGAAAGTCACCTTCAACATCGTCATCGCCAGTGCCGGCGCCACCCTGGATGCCCTGTGCAGCGGCGAGGCCGATCTGGGCCTGGCCTTCTACCTGCCGGAGCGGGCCGAGGTGGACGTGACCGCCCATTGCCAGTTGTGGCACCGGGTGCTGGTCAGCGCCGAGCACCCGTTTGCCCAGTGCCCGAGCATTCGCCTGGCGGACCTGCAGGGCCAGCCCCTGGCGATTCCCGATTCGGCCTACGGCGTGCGCCAGGCCCTGGAAGGGGCGGCGAAGAAGCGCGGGGTGAGCATTCTGCCGGTGTTCACCACCAGTTCCCTGGAGGTGCAGAAAAGCCTGGCCCGCCAGCGCGCGGCGGTGCTGATCCTGCCCCAGGTGGATGCCGAGGCCCGGGACCTGGGGGATGGCCTGGTGGCGGTGCCGATCGACGACGAGTCCCTTGAGCGGATCCGCGTCGACCTGTGCGTGGTGCGCAACCGCCCCTTGTCGGTGGCCACCCTGAAATGCCAGGAAATGCTTGCCCGCGCAATGCAGCACTACGCCCTGGTCGATTGAGGTCCTGCATACATGACCCTGTAGCCGCTGCCGAGCCCGTGACGAGGCTGCGACAAGGTCCGCAGGGCCTTGCCTGGCGATCACCTGCCGACCACCCGGGCGGACTTGAAATCGTTGCGTCTGCTGCGCAGCCGTACGCAGCCTGCGGCAGCGGCTACACGATCGCCCAGGTGTGGCTGTAGCCGCTGCCGAGCCTGTGGCGAGGCTGCGACAAGGTCCGCAGGACCTTGCCTGGCGATCACCCGCCGACCACCCGGGCGGACTTGAAATCGTTGCGTCTGCTGCGCAGCCGTACGCAGCCTGCGGCAGCGGCTACACAATCGCCCTGGTGTGGCTGTAGCCGCTGCCGAGCCTGTGGCGAGGCTGCGACAAGGTCCGCAGGACCTTGCCTGGCGATCACCCGCCGACCACCACCGGGTGGATTTGAAATCGTTGCGTCTGCTGCGCAGCCGTACGCAGCCTGCGGCAGCGGCTACACAATCGCCCAGGTGTGGCTGTAGCCGCTGCCGAGCCTGTGGCGAGGCTGCGACAAGGTCCGCAGGACCTTGCCTGGCGATCTCTCGCCATCGCACCGCCCCATTTCTCAGAACAACTTGAACGGAAAGTTGCCCACCAGGCGGAACTCGTCATAGCTGCCGTCGATCTGCCCGCCGCTGGCGCGGTGGTTGTAGACGATGGTGCGCAGCACTGCATCCTTGAGCCGCCCGGATTGCACCACATACGCCAGCATCAGGCCGTTTTCGTCGTGCTTGGCGCCGTCCAGGCCGCGCACGTTGTAGCCGCGGTTGCGGCCGTTGCGATCGCCGTCGTAGTGCGTGCCATCGATGTCCCAGCCCTTGGCGTGCCACAGGCTGGCGCTCAGCCCGGGCACGCCGTAGGCGGCAAAATCCAGGTCGTAGCGCAGTTGCCAGGACTTTTCATTGGGGCCGTTGTAGTCCGAGTACAGGGAGTTGGCCATGTAGTTGCCGGTGGACTCCCAGACATAGTCGAAGTACTCGTTGCCGAACACTTGCTGCCAGGCCAGGGTCAGGCTGTGGGCCTGATGGCTGCCGGTCAGCGCCAGGCTCAGGGCGTCGTTGTCGATGTAGCCCAGGCGCTGCTGGCCCTGGTCTTGGGTGTGGTAGTAGTTGAACGCGGTCTTCAGCGCCAGCTGGCTTTTGTCCCCGGCGCGGTGGGTCAGGCCCAGGTAGTACTGGTCCCACATGTTCTCGAAGCGCGAGGCGTAGAGGCTGCCTTCCAGGCCCGGGCCGGGTTTCACGGTGGCCCCCAGGTAGCTGATGCGCTCACCGCTGTAGGCGCGGTTGCCGAAGGTGGTGGTCAGGCGCTCGCTGCCGGTGCCGGTGCGCGGGATGGCCCGGTCGAAACTACCGGCCTGCAGCGCCAGCCAGTCGGTCTCGTTGCTGTACAGGCCCACGCCCTGAAAGCTTGAGGGCAGGGCGCGGTTGTCCTTGAAACGCAGCACCGGGTTGTCGGTCATCAGGCGCCCGGCCTTGAGCTCGGTGTTGGACAGGCGCAAGCGCACATCGCCGATGCCCAGGCGGCTCCAGGTGGGCAGGGCGTCGCCGTCGCTGTCCACCAGCACCCGGTCGCCGCCATTGGCCACCCGGCCATGACCGCGCTCCAGGTTCACCGCGCTGAACAGCGCGGCATCCACGCCCAGGCCGATCAGCCCCTGGGTGTAGCCCGAGCTGTACTTGAGCATGCCGGTCTGTACCCAGGTTTCCCGCACCCGGGTGCGTTCGATGCCGTCGGGCTTCTTGATGCTCAGGTAGGTGTCGCGCTGGGTGTGCTGGTTGGAATAGTAGTGGCGCAGGTTGAGGTCCAGGTGGCTGCCCTGGATGAACCCCGGCGCCTGGTCCTGCTGGCTCGGGCGCGGGTTGTCCTGGGCGATGACGGCGCTACTGGCCGCCAGTGCCAGGGTGAACAGTACGGGCTGTTGCATGGTGCTTCCCCACAAATCAAAGGCGTCGGTCCTCCGCCCGACCGCGGTCATGCGCGGCCGGCAGGGTAGAGAAAAACGCGGTGCCGTAAAAGGGTGTCGGGCCGTGAGGCGAATGCTCAGCGGGCGCGGGCTTCTGCGAGCCGTTGGCCCGGGTGGCTGCGCCCGGGTGATTGCGGGCGGGTTTCCTTGGCGAACCAGGCCGCGGTCAGGCACACCAGGTTGGCCACCAACAGGTAGCCCACTGGCGACATCGGGTTGCCGGTGGTGCCGATCAGCCAGGTGATGATGATCTGCGCGGTACCGCCGAAGGCCGCCACGCCAAAGGCGTAGACGATGGAGAAACCGGTGGAGCGCACCGCCTTGGGAAAGCTCTCCACCAGCAGCACGATCAGCGCCGCGCCGCTCATGCCGTGCAGGCCGGAGAGCACCGCCAGGGTCAGCAGGAAAGTCGTCGGGCTGGGGTGTTCGGTCATCAGTTGCAAGGCCGGGAACAGCACCAGCAACAGCACCACTCTTGGCGCCATGAGGATGGTGCGGCGGCCGAAACGGTCGCAGAGCATGCCGCCGGCAATTGCGCACACCGCCATCGCCGCGCCGGCCACCAGGGTCGAGAGCATGGAGATGCTGGTGGGCAGCTTGAGCTCGGTGAGGGCGAAGGTGGTCATGTAGTTGATGAAGTACTGGGTGATGGTGCTGCCGGAGAGAATCAGCAACCCCAGCACCAGGGCCCGGCGGTGCTCGCCGAACACCTGGCGCACCAGGCTGCCGGTGCTGGCCTCTTCGCCCTGGCCGTGGAAGGTTTCCGCCAGGTTGCGGCGGATGTAGATGCCGATCGGCAGCACCAGCAGGCCGAACACGAAGGGCACGCGCCAGCCCCAGCTGTTGAGGTCCTCAGGCGATAGCACCTGGGTCAGGGTGTAGCCCACGGTGCCGGCGGCCATGGCGGCCACGCCCTGGGCCACCACCTGCCAGCAGGCGTAGGTGCCGCGCTTGTGCGGCGGCGCGGCTTCGAGGATGTAGGTGGTGGCGGGGCCGGCCTCGCCGCCCCAGGCCAGGCCCTGGATCAGCCGGGTGATTACCAGCAGGATCGGCGCGGCGATGCCGATGCTCTCGTAGCTGGGCAGGATGGCGATGCTGCCGGTACCCACGGCCATCATCACCAGGGTCAGGAGCATCGCCGGCTTGCGTCCGACCCGGTCGGCGTAGGCGCCGATCAGCACCGCCCCCAGGGGCCGCACGATAAAGCCGACGCCGAAGGCGGTGACCGACAGCATCAGGCTGACGAAGGCACTGTCGGAGGGAAAGAAGGTGTGGCCAATCATCACCGCGAAGGTGGCGTAGACCCCGAAATCGAAGAACTCCACGGCGTTGCCGAGGATCACCGCGAACACGCTGCGCTTGCCCCCCGCCGCGTTGGGCGTTTCGGGCTCGGGTGTGGCGGATGGATTGGACGCTTGGCTGTGCATACTGGCCCCTCGAATTTTTATTCATAGGTTGCCCAGGCCCCGGGCGGCAAGGCCCGGAGCTGGGGTGAAGGTGGCAGTTTCGGTGTGTCAGTGAGACGGCGGATTCGGCCAGCTGTGGATTGCTCCGCGCCAGCTCTCATAGGTCTTGGCCACTTGCAGCAGCCATTGATCGGCAAAGCGCGGGGCGATCATCTGCAGGCCGATGGGCAGGCCATCGGCGGCGAAACCGCAGTTGATCGACAGCGCCGGTTGTTCGCCCATGTTCCAGGGCAGGGTGAAGACGATGTGCTCGAACGGTTGCTGCGGGTCGTTGCTCGGCGACGGCCACTGCGCGGGAAAACTGTTGACCTGGTTGGTCGGCGACAGCACCAGGTCGAACTCGCTGAACACCTGGGCGGCGCGGCGGCGCATCTCGAAGGTCTGGTTGAAGCCCTGCACCGCCTCGACCCCGGACAGCTCGGCCCCCGGCGCCGCCCAGTCGCGGATATAGGGCAGCACCTTGGCAAACTGCTCGGCGCCCAGGGCCGAGAGTTCCGCCCATTGCCGGGCGCGCCAGAAGCGGTCCAGGCCGTCCAGTTGCGCGCGATCCATGATCGGCGCCAGGGTGCGCACCTGGGCGCCGTGGCTTTCGAACCATTTCGCAGCACGCTCCACCGCCTCACAGACAAAACCTTCCGGCTGCAGCCCGGCGCCGGGCTCCAGCATCAGGCCGATCTTCAGGCCGTTGACCGACACCGGTTCATCGCTCCAGTCGCCGGTCAAGGGCGGCAGGCTGGTGGCATCGCGGGCGTCGGGCTTGGCCAGGTAGCGCATCAGCAGCACCGTGTCCTCGACACTGCGGGTCATGGGCCCGGCGCAACGCCCGGTGTAATACGGATCGATGGGAATCCGCCCCAGGGTCGGCTTGAACCCCACCAGAGCGCACCAGGCGGCCGGCAGGCGCACCGAGCCGCCGATGTCGGTGCCGATGTGCAGCGGCCCGTAACCGGCGGCCGCTGCGGCCGCGGCCCCGGAACTGGAGCCACCGGTATTGCAGGCAGTGTTCCAGGGATTGCGGGTAATGCCGTGGAAGCTCGACAGCCCCGAAGACAACATGCCGAAATCCGGCACCGTGGTCTTGGCCAGGATGATCGCCCCGGCCTCACGCATCCGCGCGGCCGGTGGCGCATCCTGCAGGGCCGGCTTCAGGGCGGTGGCCGCGCTGCCCAGGGGAATCGGCGTGCCTTGGGTGGCGATCAGTTCCTTGATCGTCACTGGAATCCCGTCCAGCGGGCCGTTGGGGGCGCCCTTGTTCCAGCGCTCGGTGGCGGCCCGGGCCAGCAGGCGTACCTGCTCCGGATCGAAGGCATAGAGCGCCCGGATATGCGGCTCCCAGCGCCCGATATGGGCCAGCAGATGGTCGTAGTAGTCCAGGGGCGAGAGCTGGCGGCTGGCGAACTGCGCCAGCAACTGGGCGGTGGATAGATCGTGCAAATCAGTCATCGAACGCATCCTTGTGTCGGGCGTCAGTCGGGTTGCTGATGACCCGACTGTAGCGCTTGAACCTTAGCCCAACCATCACAAAGGACGCAGCGTGGTGTTGCGTTTTTGTGAGCACTGCGGCGGCGTATTGCTCGGCCTGATTGGAATGCGGCCTCACCCAATCGAGACGTTCTGTGGGAGCGGGCTTGCCTGCGAAGGGGGCCGAAAGGTCTACACATGGCTCCCGCTCCTCTTCGCCGGCAAGCCCGCTCCTACCGGTTCAGCGGGTCTGCGCTTGCAGCTGGCGGCCCAGCACATCCAGCACATCGCAGCCATCGCGCAGCGGGATGGCGCAGATCAGCGCCAGCTCTTGCAGCACCACCGCATCGCCGGGGATGTCGGGGCGGGTAGCGAAGTTTTCCAGCAGTTGAGTGACGGCGCGGATGCGATAGGCGGCTGCTTCGTACAGCACATCGGCAGGGGCCTGGGTATCGATCAGCAGGGAAGGAATGGTGCAGTCGTGGCCGGTGATCGGCATGTATCTGTTCATAAGTAACGCCTCGGTCGGTTGAGAGCGCCACTGGATCGTCGCCAAACGAAAGGTGGCAGCTGTACGCAGGTTGGCGAACCGGGACCGGGGAGCCGGCAGACCCGAAGGTCTCCCGCGTACAGCCGCCATATAGGCAGCGTTACGGATGCGAAAAGCCCTGCAAACAAGCACAGGGCTCTCGCACACGGTCATCGGGTCGCCAAACCCGTTCGTCATCAGGACGACCCGGGACTATAGGCATGCACTCCAGAACGGGACAAGGCACTGGCAGGACAGGACTTTCTGAGTTTGCTGTAGGACTCAGGAGCGCGAGTGTGGATCAAGCGTGCCGCAGGTTCAATGGCGGGGCTCAGTCGAAGCCGACGCTTGCGCTGTGGCGGGTTTCGCGTTCGTGCAGCTGGTCGATATTGGTTTCGTAGGTGCACTGGCCGCTGCAGTGGTGCTCGTAGCTGATGGCCGGCTTGAACTGCAACTTGAGCTTCGGCGTGTCGCTCTCCGGTGCCGGGGCCTGGGCGGTGGCCGGCAACGGAGGCTGCGGGTAGCTCAGGTCAAGGCCGGTGGCCTGGGCCGAACAGGCTGCCATCAGTAACAGGCTGGGGTAAAACGCTTTGCAACTGAACATCATCGAATCCGCATGGCCATAAAAGGGTTGCCGATTATAACGAGCCAGGGGCGGAAAATTTAACCGCACAGGCTCTGGAGCGGGCTTTGCGCGGGGTTTTCGTCGCCGTGGACGTTTGCACCGTGAAACATTTGTCACGGGGCAGGGGGACCGCTCGCTCCTACACTGCAACTCATCTTCGTGGCCAAGGACACCTCCCATGCCGGCAAAGTCTGCACCCCGCCTTCTCGACACCCTTGAAGGCCAGCGCCTGCAAGGCAGCGAGGCCGAGCACTGGCGCCAGTGGGGCCCGTACCTGAGTGAGCGGCAGTGGGGCACGGTGCGCGAGGACTACAGCGCCGATGGCGATGCCTGGAGCTACTTCCCCCACGAGCATGCCCGTAGCCGCGCCTACCGCTGGGGCGAGGACGGGCTGGCGGGGTTTTCCGACAAGGCCCAGCACTGGTGCCTGGGGCTGGCGTTGTGGAACGAGCACGACAGCATTCTCAAGGAGCGTCTGTTCGGCCTGGACAATGCCGAGGGCAACCACGGCGAGGACGTCAAGGAGCTGTACTTCTACCTCGACGGCGTGCCCAGCCATGCCTACATGCGCATGCTCTACAAGTACCCCCAGGCGGCCTTTCCCTATGCCGACCTGGTGGCGGAAAACGCCCGTCGCGGCCTGAAGGATGCCGAGTACGAGATCCTCGATACCGGGGTGTTCGAGGACAACCGTTACTTTGATGTGACGGTGGAGTACGCCAAGCACAGGGCCGATGACATTTTCATGCTCGTCACCGTGCACAACCGTTTCCACCAGCCGGCGCGGCTGCGGGTGCTGCCTCAGGTCTGGGCGCGCAACACCTGGAGTTGGGGTGGCGACGAGCCGCGACCGAGCCTGCGCCTGGAGGGCGACAGGGTGCTGGCGCGGCACGGGCAACTGCCCGAGCGGCAGGTCACCGCCTGGGGCGCCGAGCCTTGCCAGTGGCTGTTCTGCAACAACGACAGCAACTTCCCCAAGCTGGACGGGCTGGCGACGCCGGGGCCGTTCAAGGACGGCATCAACGACTATCTGGTGGACGGGCAAGCCAGCGCGGTGGCCTTCGATGGCGGCACCCGGGTGGCGGCGCATTTCGTCCTGGAGCTGGCGGGCGGCGAGAGCAAGCGGCTGTTCCTGCGCTTTGCCCCGGCCGGCAGTGAACCGGTCAGCGCCCGCAACCTGTTCGAGCAGCGGCGGCGCGAGGCCGATGAGTTCTACGCGGCGCTGCAGCAGGGCATTGAAAGCGCGGACGCGCGCAATGTGCAGCGTCAGGCCCTGGCCGGGTTGCTGTGGTCCAAGCAACTGTATGACTTCGACGTCAACCGGTGGCTGGACGGCGATCCCGGGCAGCCGGCGCCCCCCAGCGAGCGCAAGCACTTGCGCAATACTCATTGGCGCCATCTGTCCAACTGCGACATCGTTTCCATGCCCGATACCTGGGAATACCCCTGGTATGCCTCCTGGGACCTGGGCTTCCAGGCGGTGGCCTTCGCCCTGATCGACCCCGGCTTTGCCAAGCAGCAACTGCTGTTGCTGGTCAAGGATCGGTTCATGCACCCCAACGGCCAGCTGCCGGCCTACGAGTGGCGCTTCGATGATGCCAACCCGCCGGTGCACGCCTGGGCCTGCTGGCGGGTCTATCAGCAGGAAAAGGCCCTGACTGGCGTGGGCGACCTGGACTTTCTCGAACGTATCTTCCACAAGCTGCTGCTGAATTTTTCCTGGTGGGTCAACCGCAAGGACGCCGAGGGCCGCAACCTGTTCCAGGGTGGTTTTCTCGGCCTGGACAATATCGCCCTGTTCGATCGTTCCGCGCCGTTGCCTGATGGTTTCACCCTGGATCAGGCCGACGGTACGGCCTGGGTCGCGGCCTACGCCCTGGACCTGATGCGCATCGCCCTGGAGCTGGCCAAGCGCAATGGCGTGTACGTGGACATTGCGGTGAAGTTCTTCGAGCACTTCCTTTATATCGCCGGGGCCATCAACCGCGTGGATCAAAGCGCCGAGGGGCTGTGGGACGAACAGGACCAGTTTTTCTACGACGTGCTGCACCGTCCCGATGGGCAGAACGAACCCCTGCGCCTGCGCTCCATCGTTGGCTTGATGCCGCTGTTCGCGGTGCAGGTGCTGGAGCAGCACGAGCACCAGAACCTGCCGGGGCTGGCCCAGCGCCTGCTGGGCTTCTTGCATCACCGGCCGGACCTGGCGAGCCTGGTGTCGCGCTGGTACGAACCGGGCAAGGGCAACCGCATGCTCCTGGCGCTGTTGCGCGGCGAGCGCACCAAGGACCTGCTCAAGCGCATGCTCGATGAAAGCGAGTTCCTCTCGGACTTCGGCATCCGCTCCCTGTCCAAGGCCTTCGAGCAGCCGTTCGCCATGCAGGTGGATGGCAAGCAACTGTGCGCCCGCTATGTACCGGCGGAGTCCGATTCACGGCTGTACGGCGGCAACTCCAACTGGCGCGGGCCGCTGTGGATGCCGATCAACTACCTGCTGATCGAATCCCTGCGTGAGTTTCATCGCTACTACGACGTCAACTTTTCGGTGGAGTACCCGCGGGGTTCGGGGTATCTGGCGTCCCTGGAGGAAGTGGCCGACGGCTTGAGCCAGCGCCTGACGCGATTGTTTCTGCTGGACGAGGAAGGGCGCAGGCCGTCCATGAGCGGCTATCCGCAGTTGCAGGTAGAGGCCGAGGACCGCGAGCTGGTGCTGTTCCATGAATATTTTCATGGTGAAACCGGGCGTGGGCTGGGGGCGTCCCATCAGACGGGGTGGACGGCGCTGGTGGCGCTGCTGTTACAGCCACGAGGCTGAAGGCGTCGCCCGGCGAGCCGGGCGACGGTTGCGCAAGGGGAGGCTTTGGATCAACCCACCAGGGCGATGTCCTGGGGCTTGGCCCAGGCTTCGATCAGCCGCTCCGGTGTGCAGCAGGTCTTGCGCTTGTAGACGAAGTTGCTGCACTTCTCGGCGAAGCCCTTGCGGTTTTGCACCATGTCCATGTGCATCTCTTCCAGCTCGGCGTTGCGGCAGTGCTGCATCAACTGTGGGTCGGCGTCCAGCTTGCGCTGGCGCAGGTGCTGGTAGCGCGGGTCGGTGAGTACGCCGTTGGCCCGTTGCAGCAGCCACAGGCCGAACTCGTCCGGGCAGCGCGGGCCGATCTCCTGGACCATGCCCATCTGCAGGGCCTGGAGGGCGCTGATGGGCAGGCAGGCTTCGGTCAGTTGCTTGGCCATGGCCTGGCCGACGGCGCGGGGCAGGCTGTAGGTCCAGTACTCGGAGCCGTACAGGCCCATGCTCTTGTAGTGCGGGTTGTACACGGTGTCGGCGCGGGCCAGGACCACGTCCGCGGCCAGGGCCAGCATCAGGCCGCCAGCGCCGGCATTGCCGGTCAGGCCGCTGACCACCAGTTGGCGGGCGCTGAGCAGTTCCAGGCAGACGTCGTCGATGGCCTGGATGTTGGCCCAGGCTTCCAGGCCCGGCACTTCGGCGGCCTGGATCACATTCAGGTGCACGCCGTTGCTGAAGGCGCCGCGGCCGCCGCGTACCAGCAGCACCTGGGTGTCTCGGGCCTTGGCCCAGCGCAGGGCGCTGACCAGGCGCTGGCATTGCTCAGTGCTCATGGCGCCGTTGTAGAACTCGAAGGTCAGCTCACCGACTCGGCCGGACTCGCGGTAGCGAATCGGCTGGTAGGACTCGGTGCTGAACGGGCTGCTGGAGACCGACCAGTCCAGCACCGGTACATCGGCCAGGCGTTCGCCGAGTACGTGTCGGGCCGGGCGCTTGAAGGTTTCTTCGCCGGGCTGGGGCTTGAGGCGCAGGGCGCCGATCCACAGGCTGTGGTCGCCGCAGGCCACCAGCACCGCATCGTCATGCACCGCCAGCAGTTGCCCGGGCATGCCGGTGCGCGAGTCCAGGTGAGCGTCGTACACGTAGTACTGACCGCCGGCGAGGCTGGCGAGGACGCCGGGCTGGCCGTCAGCGGCGTCGATGCTGCGCTTGATGAACTGCGCGCTGTCGTGCCAGCTGAAGGTGCGGTCGCACTGCTTCATGTTCGGTTGCAGGCGGCCAAGCACTGCGGGGTTGTCGTAGTCCAGAGGGACCGGGGTAAAGCCGTTGCGGAATTTTTCCACCACATCGCGGATGCAATGGATGGCGGCGTCGCTGACCAGGCCGTTGTACAGCTCGGACTTGCGCAGGCCGGCGGGCAGGTTGAATTCGTGGGTCGACCAGATTGGCCCGGCGTCCATTTCTTCCACCGCCTGCAACGCGGTGACGCCCCAGCGCTTGAGCTCCTTGCTGATGGCCCAGTCCAGGGCGCTGGCACCACGGTCGCCGACGATGCCTGGGTGAATGATCACCACCGGACGCTTGGCGTTGCTCCACAGCTGCTGCGGTACCCGGTCCTTGAGGAACGGGCAGATCACCAGGTCGGCCTCGGCCTCTTCGATCTGCCGGCAGACCTCTTCTTCACCGGTGAACAGCACCACGCTGGGGCGGTGCCCGGCCTGGCGCAGGTCGAGCCAGGCGCGTTGGGTCAGGCCGTTGAAGGCGGTGGACAGCAGGATGATCTTCAGTGATCGCATAAGCAGACTCTTCCGTGAGTGATAGCGGTGTGGCAAAGGGCTCCGGCTGTGCCGTCCCTGGCCGCAATGGAGGCGCAAGAGTAGAGGGGGGGGGCGAGGCACAAACTGACCGAGATCAATCAAGCGTGCGGCCGGAAGACTGAGCTGCCCAGTGGTATTGATCCAGGGCAAAGCGGCGGGCTAGAGGCGTTGCGTGGTGCAGAAACGACAAATCCCGCCACGGGGGCGGGATTTGTCTACAGCCGGACCTTGCGGGGTCTTAGGCTGGGAACAGCTCGCTCAGCTTCATGGCCAGCATCATGTCGCCTTCGGCGCGCAGTTTGCCGCCCATGAAGGCTTGCATGCCGTCGGTTTCGCCGCTGACGATGCCGTCCAGGGTTTCGCCGTCCATCACCAGGGTGACTTGGGCGTCTGGGTTTTCGCCTTCCTTGAGTTCACAGGTGCTGTCCTTGACGACCAGCGAGAAGTGCTTGGAATCATCGATGCGGAAACCGAAAACCAGGTCCAGGCCGGCAGCGGCAGCTGGGTTGAACTTGGCTTGCATGGCTTGTACGGCGTCAGCTACGGAGGTCATGGTTCGATCCTTTTATGGGTGGTTACAGCAAGGGTCACAGTAAGCCGGGCTCAACGGAAAGTGATGAGCTCCGGAGCCTTCAACAGTTGCAGATGGGCATGACCGTTGAAGGAAGCCAAAGACACCTCGCGCCCGCGGAACTTCAGCTGGTTGAGCGAGGTGTTGACGATTTGCCAATTCAGTTCGAACGCCTGCTGGGCAGGTATCCGGGTGATCAGGTGGAGCAGGGCGGTGATGGTGCCGCCGGAGGTGAATACGGCAATCTTGTGCTGGTTGTCCGCGGCTTCGAGAATCCGCTGCAGGCCGCCCTGGACCCGCTCGACGAAGCCCAGCCAGCTTTCCAGCCCGGGAGGATCGTAGGTGCCGGCCAGCCAGCGCTGGATGATCAGGGCGAAGATGCGTTGGAACTCGGCGCGGTTCTGCGCGGCGTTGCGCAGGATGTTCAGGGCTTCGGGTTCCTGGGGCAACAGGTCGGGGAGCAGGGCGCGGATAATGGCATCGGCGTCGAACTCGTTGAAGGCTGAATCGATTTCCAATGGCGGGTGGTCAAACCCGGCGGCGTTCATCTGTTCCATCGCGGCCTGCGCGGTGTGCTGCTGGCGCCGCAGGTCGCCGGACAGGCAGCGATCAAAGCTGATGCCCAGCGCCGCCAGATGCTCACCGAGCACTGCAGCCTGGCGCACGCCGGTGGCAGACAGCACGTCGTAGTCGTCTGCACCGAAAGAGGCTTGGCCATGTCGAATCAAATAGATGCTGCCCACGTCCGTGTCGTCCCGGTACGTTGAAAGTTTTGCGAGGTTATGAGGATGCCAGTGAGCTGTCAATGAAAAAACATACGCTTGTTTGAAATGCTTGTTGGAGCCTCGTAACACGAGGTTTCGCGACTGGTGGCCGACCGGTCGCGCCGGTATGCTGGAGCCCATTGCGCTGCTGGTTGGCAGCGGTTCATGTTTGAGGAGTCCCTGTGGAGTTTTTCGCCGAATACGCCAGTTTTCTGGCCAAGACCGTGACCCTGGTGGTCGCCATCCTGGTGGTGCTGATCACTGCCGCTGCGCTGCGCAGCAAGGGCCGCCGCAAAGGCACCGGGCAGTTGCAGGTCAGCAAGCTGAATGATTTCTACAAGGACCTGCGCGAGCGCCTGGAGCAGAGCCTGCTGGACAAGGATCAGCTCAAGGCCTTGCGCAAGGCCCAGGGCAAGACCGAGAAGAAACAGAAGAAACAACCGGCCGAGGCCAAGCCCCGGGTGTTCGTGCTGGACTTCAATGGCGATATCAAGGCTTCGGCGACCGAAGGCCTGCGCCATGAGATCACCGCCTTGCTGAGCCTGGCCACGCCCAAGGATGAAGTGGTGCTGCGTCTGGAAAGCGGTGGCGGCATGGTGCACAGCTATGGCCTGGCTTCCTCTCAACTGGCGCGTATTCGCCAGGCCGGGGTGCCTTTGACCGTATGCATCGACAAGGTGGCGGCCAGCGGCGGCTACATGATGGCCTGCATCGGTGAGAAGATTATCAGCGCGCCGTTCGCCATCCTCGGCTCCATCGGCGTGGTGGCCCAGTTGCCCAACGTCAACCGCCTGCTGAAAAAGCACGACATCGATTTTGAAGTGCTCACCGCCGGCGAGTACAAGCGCACCCTGACGGTGTTTGGCGAGAACACCGAGAAGGGCCGGGAGAAGTTCCAGGAAGACCTGGATGTGACCCATCAGTTGTTCAAGAACTTCGTGTCTCGCTATCGCCCGCAATTGGCCATTGATGAAGTGGCCACCGGTGAAGTCTGGTTGGGCGTGGCGGCGCAGGAGAAGCTGCTGGTGGACGAGCTGAAAACCAGCGATGAGTACCTGGCGGACAAAGCCAAGAATGCCGAGGTGTTCCACCTGCACTATGCCGAGCGCAAGAGCTTGCAGGAGCGTGTGGGGCTGGCGGCCAGCGGTTCCATCGACCGCGTGCTGCTGACCTGGTGGAGCCGCCTGACCCAGCAGCGTTTCTGGTAAGCCACCACTTGCAGAAGCCGGCAAGCCGGCTATTGCGCCAGGGTCGGAAGCAGGTACAAAAAAGCCCTGGACCGGGAAACCGGTTCAGGGCTTTTTGTTGGCGCCAGGGCTTAGCGGCGACGGAACAGCGGCAGCGGTTCGTCGGTAGCGGCCTGGTAGGTCACCGAGAAGTCCTTGAGGCTTTCAAGGGCTTCGTAGGGGTCCTTGTCGGCCCGCAGGGCGTAGGCGTCGAAGCCGCAGCGGTGCAGGTAGAACAGCTGGTCGCGCAACACGTCGCCAATCGCTCGCAGTTCGCCTTTGTAGCCATAACGGTCACGCAGCAGGCGGGCGTTGGAGTAGTTGCGGCCATCGGTAAAGGCCGGGAAGTTCAGGGCAATGACCTGGAAATGCTCGACGTCGTCACCGATCTCCTCGGCTTCTTCGTCCGCATCCAGCCACACGCCCAGACCGCCATCGCGGGCCTTGAGGGCGTGGGCGTGGTCGCGCCACAAGGCCAGCGGCACGATCAGGTCGTCGCAGTTGGAGATGCCGTCGAGGGTCGCGTCCTTGGGCAGCAAGTGCCAGGTTTCGTCGATGACCTCGTTGTTCTTAATGATTCGCTGCATAGACGCGCTCCTTGAAGAGGTCGATGCCAATACGTTGATAGGTGTCGATGAAGCGTTCGTCTTCGGTACGTTGTTCCACGTACACGTCGATCAGCTTCGAGATCACGTCGGGCATGTCGTCCTGGGCGAAGGACGGGCCGAGGATCTTGCCCAGGCTCGCGTCGCGGCTGGCGCTACCACCCAGGGACACCTGGTAGAACTCCTCGCCTTTCTTGTCCACTCCGAGGATGCCGATGTGGCCGACGTGGTGGTGACCGCAGGCGTTCATGCAGCCGGAGATGTTCAGGTCCAGCTCGCCGATGTCGAACAGGTAGTCCAGGTCGTCGAAACGGCGCTGGATGGATTCGGCGATCGGGATCGACTTGGCGTTGGCCAGGGAGCAGAAGTCGCCGCCCGGGCAGCAGATGATGTCGGTCAGCAGGCCGATGTTCGGCGTGGCGAAACCGTTTTCACGCAGCTCGCCCCACAGGGTGAACAGTTGGCTCTGCTCGACGTCGGCGAGAATCACGTTCTGTTCATGGGAGGTGCGCAACTGGCCGAAGCTGTAACGGTCGGCCAGATCGGCGATGGCGTCGAACTGCTTGTCGGTCACGTCCCCCGGCGCTACGCCGGTAGGTTTGAGCGACAGGGTCACGGCAACGTAGCCCGGCTTCTTGTGGGCCAGGGTGTTGCGCGCACGCCAGCGGGCAAAGCCCGGGTGCTCCTTGTCCAGGGCCGCCAGTTCGGCGTCCTGGTTGCTCAGGGCCTTGTAGTCGGGGTCGACGAAGTGTTTAGCCACCCGATGCACTTCGGCTTCGGTGAGGGTGGTCTGGCCGCCCCGCAGGTGGACCATTTCCGCCTCGACCTTCTCGGCGAACACTTCCGGCGTCAGGGCCTTGACCAGGATCTTGATCCGCGCCTTGTACTTGTTGTCGCGACGGCCGTAGCGGTTGTAGACCCGCAGGATGGCGTCGAGGTAGCTCAACAGGTCCTGCCAGGGCAGGAACTCGTTGATGAAGGCGCCGACCACCGGGGTACGGCCCAGACCGCCACCGACCAGCACGCGGAAACCCAGCTCGCCGGCAGCGTTGTACACCGGCTCCAGGCCAATGTCGTGGACCTCGATGGCTGCGCGGTCGGAAGTCGAGCCGTTGATGGCGATCTTGAACTTGCGCGGCAGATAGGCGAATTCGGGGTGGAAGGTGGTCCATTGACGGACGATCTCGCACCAGGGGCGCGGGTCGATCAACTCGTCGGCGGCGACACCGGCAAACTGGTCGGTGGTGACGTTACGCAGGCAGTTGCCGCTGGTCTGGATGGCGTGCATCTGCACGGTGGCCAGTTCGGCCAGGATGTCCGGCACGTCTTCCAGGGCTGGCCAGTTGAACTGCACGTTTTGCCGGGTGCTGATGTGCGCATAGCCCTTGTCGTAGTCACGGGCGATCTTGGCCATCATCCGCGCCTGGCGCGAGGTCAATTGGCCGTAAGGCACGGCTACCCGCAGCATTGGGGCAAAACGTTGGATATAAAGGCCATTCTGCAGGCGCAGGGGACGGAATTCCTCTTCGCTCAGCTCGCCTGCCAGATAGCGTCGGGTCTGATCACGGAACTGCTTGACGCGGTCCTCGATGATCCGCTGATCGTACTCGTCGTATACGTACATATAGGTCCAGTTCTCAGGCTACAGGTGGCGCCAAAGCGCACTTGGCAAATACTGCGGTGAACGGCTTCGGTACGTTGCTTCGACTGGCGTCGACCGGGGCTTGTCGCCGGTTTCACCTCGTCCTGCCTTCGTTCTCGCTCAACCCCACCCATGTAAGCAAATCTGCGCGCACGGCCGCGCACTCCGGTCGGAGCCGCCGAACGATACCAGTTTGTGGTTATGCGCAAAAGTGATGTTTGAGTATATGCAAAGAACCAAAACGACTAACGGTAGGGGTATATGAGTATCCACATTTGAGGTGGGGACAATCCTGGTCTTAACTGTGGTCGTGTCTTTGAGCAGTCACCGACAAAATCTACTAGAGGCGATGCTATGAGCCATCCAACCAAAACAAGGAAAAGTGACAGTAGCGTTGATGCTTGGGCCATTCTCTTTCTGATCATACTGGTCGTGGGTACGGCCGTGTTTTGGGTCAGCCACCAGTAGTCGAGCGTAAAAGAAGAGCCCGAATTGTCGGACAATCAGGACAATTTGCCGCCGTTGGCCAGCAATTTGCCAGTTATACTGCCTGGGATAATCCAGGGGCTCTTTTCACAATGTTCAAGGTTCTGTGCAAGTGGGTGATATGTCTGAGTTTGCCGTTCTGGGCGGTGGCTCAAGCAACGTCGGTGGTGTTTCTCAACCCCGGTAATTCAACGGAAACCTTCTGGGTCAGTTATTCGCGGTTCATGCAGGCAGCCGCCCGGGATCTGGGCATGGACCTGCAAATTCTCTATGGCGAACGCAATCCGCAGAATTCTCTCGATCAGGCTCGGGAGCTGTTTCAGCGAGCGCAAAAGCCCGATTACCTGATATTGGTCAACGAACAGTATGTCGCTCCGCAGATCCTGCGCATGTCGCAGGGTTCCGGGGTCAAGCTATTTATCGTCAACAGCCCACTGACCGAGGATCAGCGGGCGTTGATCCGCCAAAGTCGCAGCAGTTACTCCGATTGGATCGGCAGCATGATGAGCAACGATGAAGAGGCCGGTTATCGGATGCTCAAGGAGTTGTTGCGCCAGCATGGCCCTTTGCCTGCCGGGCAAACAATCGATTTGCTGGCCTTTTCCGGGGTGAAAGTCACGCCGGCCGCGCAGTTGCGCGAGCAAGGGCTGCACCGGGCCCTGGCGGAAAATCCTCAGGTGCGTCTGCGCCAGCTCGTGTATGGCGAATGGAACCGGCAGCGGGCGCACGAACAAGCACAACAGCTGTTGCAGCGCTATCCACAGACGCAACTGATCTGGTCGGCTAACGACGAAATGGCTCTGGGGGCCATGCAGGCTGCCCGGGAATTGGGTCGCAAGCCGGGGCGCGATCTGCTGTTCAGTGGACTCAACAGTTCGCCCGAAGCCTTGCAGGCATTGATCGACGGGGAGTTGTCGGTGCTGATGGCCGGACATTTCACCAGCGGCGGCTGGGCCCTGGTGGCCCTGCATGATGATGCGCTGGGGTTCGATGCTCGACGTCTGGGAGGGCCGGACTGGCATTTGTCGTTGTTCCAGTCATTGACCCGTGACCAGGCCCGGCAACTAATGCGCCTGGGCGATCAGGTCGGTGCCCGGGTCGATTTTCGCGGGCTGTCCGCCCAAGGCAAGCTGGACAGCTACCGCTATCCCTTCAGTTTGCAGCTGTTGCTGCGCTGACGCCGTTTCAGACTCCCGCCAGGTGCATCGCCAGGTTGGCGATGCCCAGCAGCACCAGCACGAACAGGGTGGTAAAGAGAATGCCCAGCACGATGAAGTGACTGGGTTTGCCGTGACTGAAGTCCCGGGCGCGATTTTTCCCGCTTTGTACGCCGAAGGCGGCCGCCAGCACGCTTTGCAGCATCTGCAGGAAGGTTGGGGGCTGATTGTCGCTGCTTGGATCGTCCATAAATCCCTCGACACGGTTGGGTGTCAACAGAGCATAGACAATGTCGCCTGTGATGGCGGGCTGGTGTAGGAGCCGGCAGGCCGGCTCCTACAGAGTCTGGGTCAGTTGTCGTAGCCCAGGTTCGGCGCCAGCCAACGTTCGCTTACGGCCAGGTCCTGGCCCTTGCGCTCGGTGTAGCTCTGTACCTGGTCCTTGTCGACCTTGCCCACCGCAAAGTACTGCGCCTGCGGGTGGGCGAAGTACCAGCCGCTGACTGCAGCCGCCGGGAACATGGCGAAGTGTTCGGTGAGGAACACGCCACTGCGGCCGGCGCGGCCTTCGCTGGCCTCGGGGTCGAGCAGGGCGAACAGGGTGCTCTTCTCGGTGTGATCCGGGCAGGCCGGATAACCCGGGGCAGGGCGGATACCGCTGTACTGCTCCTTGATCAGCGCCTCGTTGTCCAGCTGCTCATCCTGGGCATAGCCCCAGTAGTCCTTGCGCACCTGCTGGTGCAGCCACTCGGCGCAGGCTTCGGCCAGGCGATCGGCCAGGGCCTTGACCATGATCGAGTTGTAGTCGTCGCCGGCGTCCTGATAGGCCTTGGCCACTTCTTCGGCGCCGATGCCTGCGGTGGTGATGAAACCGCCCACATAGTCGGTGATGCCGCTGTCCTTGGGCGCGACGAAGTCCGCCAGGGAGAAGTTCGGCTTGCCGTCGGTCTTGATGATCTGCTGGCGCAGGTGGTGCAGGCGGGCCAATGGCTGGCCGTCGTCGCCGTAGACTTCCAGGTCGTCGTCCTGCACCTGGTTGGCCGGCCAGAAGCCGAACACCGCGCGGGCGCTGATCAGCTTCTCGTTGATCAGCTTGTCGAGCATCTCCCGGGCGTCCTTGTACAGCGCGGTGGCGGCTTCACCCACCACTTCGTCTTCAAGGATGCGCGGGTACTTGCCGGCCAGGTCCCAGGAGATGAAGAACGGCGTCCAGTCGATGTACTCGGCCAGCACCTTGAGGTCGATGTTGTCCAGCACCCGGGCGCCGGTGAAGGTTGGCTTGACCGGCTGGTAGTTGGCCCAGTCGAACTGTGGCTTCTTGGCGATGGCTGCGGCGTAGCTCAGGCGCTCGGTACGGGCGCTGCGGTTGGCGGTGCGCTCGCGCACCTCCACGTACTCCTCCCGGGTCTTCTCGACGAAGCCGGCCTTGAGCTCCTTGGACAGCAGCTGGGTGGCCACGCCCACGGCGCGGGAGGCGTCGGTGACGTAGACCACCGCGTCATTGCTGTACTTGGGTTCGATCTTCACCGCGGTGTGGGCCTTGGAGGTGGTGGCGCCACCAATCATCAGCGGCAGGTGGAAATCCTGGCGCTGCATCTCGCGGGCGACGTGGACCATCTCGTCCAGGGACGGAGTGATCAGCCCGGACAGGCCGATGATGTCGCACTTCTGCTCCTTGGCCACCTGGAGGATCTTCTCCGCCGGCACCATCACCCCGAGGTCGACGATGTCGTAGCCGTTGCAGCCCAGGACCACGCCGACGATGTTCTTGCCGATGTCGTGCACATCGCCTTTTACCGTGGCCATGAGGATCTTGCCCTTGGCCTCCGGCTTGTCGCCTTTCTCCAGTTCGATGAACGGAATCAGGTGGGCTACTGCCTGTTTCATCACCCGGGCGGATTTCACCACCTGGGGCAGGAACATCTTGCCGGCGCCAAACAGGTCGCCGACCACGTTCATGCCGGACATCAGCGGGCCTTCGATCACTTCGATCGGGCGGCTGAAACTCAGGCGCGACTCTTCGGTGTCTTCGACGATATGGCTGGTGATGCCCTTGACCAGGGCGTGCTCCAGGCGCTTGTTGACGTCCCAGCTGCGCCATTCCTCGGTTTCCGCCTCCTTGACGCTGCCATCGCCCTTGAACTGGTCGGCGATGGCCAGCAGCGCGTCGGTGCCGTTTGGCGTGCGGTTGAGCACCACGTCTTCCACGGCGTCACGCAGCTGCTGCGGGATCTGGTCGTAGATCTCCAGCTGGCCGGCGTTGACGATGCCCATGGTCAGGCCATTGCGGATCGCGTACAGCAGGAACACCGAGTGGATCGCCTCACGCACCGGGTTGTTGCCGCGGAACGAGAACGACACGTTGGACACGCCGCCGGAGCTCAGGGCATAGGGCAGTTCGTCGCGGATGTAGGCGCAGGCGTTGATGAAGTCCACCGCGTAGTTGTTGTGTTCCTCGATGCCGGTGGCCACGGCGAAGATGTTCGGGTCGAAGATGATGTCTTCCGGCGGGAAGCCCACTTCATTGACCAGAATGTCGTAGGAGCGCTTGCAGATTTCCTTCTTGCGCGCCTCGGTGTCGGCCTGGCCGACCTCGTCGAAGGCCATTACCACAACGGCAGCGCCGTAGCGCTTGCACAACTTGGCGTGGTGAATGAACTGCTCGACGCCTTCTTTCATGCTGATGGAGTTGACGATGCCCTTGCCCTGGATGCACTTGAGGCCGGCTTCGATCACTTCCCACTTCGAGGAGTCGATCATGATCGGTACGCGGGAGATGTCCGGCTCGCCGGCGATCAGATTGAGGAAGGTGACCATGGCCTTCTTCGAGTCCAGCATCCCTTCGTCCATGTTGATGTCGATCACCTGGGCGCCAGCTTCCACCTGCTGCAGGGCGACTTCCAGGGCCTCGGTGTAGTTGTCCTCGCGGATTAGCCGGGCGAACTTGGCCGAACCGGTGATGTTGGTGCGCTCACCAACGTTCACGAACAGCGAGTTGCGATCGATGGTGAAGGGCTCCAGGCCCGACAGGCGGCAAGCCTTGGGAATGTCCGGGATCTGTCGCGGGGCATAACCGGCCACGGCTTTGGCGATGGCGGCAATGTGCCCCGGGGTGGTGCCGCAGCAGCCGCCGACGATATTCAGGAAGCCGCTCTGGGCGAACTCCTCGATAACCTTGGCGGTTTGCTCCGGCAGTTCGTCGTATTCGCCGAATTCGTTGGGCAGGCCGGCGTTGGGGTGCGCCGAAACGTGGGTGCTGGCCTTGTTCGACAGCTCTTCCAGGTAGGGGCGCAGTTCGCTGGCGCCCAGGGCGCAGTTCAGGCCCACCGAGATCGGCTTGGCGTGGGCCACGGAGTTCCAGAAGGCCTCGGTGGTCTGGCCCGACAGGGTGCGGCCAGAGGCATCGGTGATGGTCCCGGAAATCATGATCGGCAGCTCGACGCCCAACTCTTCGAACACGCCCTGTACGGCGAAGATTGCCGCCTTGGCGTTCAAGGTGTCGAAGATGGTCTCGATCAGGATCAGGTCGGCGCCGCCTTCGATCAGGCCCTTGGTGGACTCGGTGTAGTTCTCCACCAGTTCATCGAAGGTGACGTTGCGGTAGCCGGGGTTGTTGACGTCGGGCGACAGCGAGCAGGTGCGGCTGGTCGGGCCCAGGACGCCGGCGACGAAGCGCGGCTTGTCCGGGTTCTCCTGGGTCTTGGCGTCGGCCACCTTGCGGGCCAGGCGTGCGCCCTCTACGTTTAATTCGTAGGCCAGTTCTTCCATGCCGTAATCGGCCATGGAAATGCGTGTGGCGTTGAAGGTGTTGGTTTCCAGGATGTCGGCGCCGGCATCCAGATAGGCTTTTTCGATGCCACCGATCACGTCCGGACGGGTGATCACCAGCAGGTCGTTGTTGCCCTTGACGTCGCTGGGCCAGTCGGCGAAACGCTTGCCACGGTAGTCCTGTTCTTCGAGCTTGTAGCTCTGGATCATGGTGCCCATGCCGCCATCGAGAATCAGAATGCGCTCTTTGAGGGCTTGCTGGAGAGCGTGGAGGCGAGCACTGCGATCAGACATGAGAACTACCTGGTAGGGCCATAACGAAGGGCGTGGATCATAGCAAACCTGCATGGATTTGCGGCATGTACGGGTTTTACATGAATATCGCTCATGTTGGTGGCCGGGCGACATCGGTAGAATCGCGGCGTTTTTTTTACTTTCGGGACCAGGGACATGCCGTACCGTTTTGTCGTTGCCAGCGCTTTGCTGCTGCTCAGTTCATTGTGCATGGCCCAAGGTCCCGCACCGGCCATTTCCTACACCCGCGACATCCAGCCGATCTTCACCGAGAAGTGCGTGGCCTGTCATGCCTGCTACGACTCCGCCTGTCAGCTCAACCTGGGCAGTGGCGAAGGGGCCGGTCGCGGTGCCTCGAAGATTCCGGTGTACGACGGTGAGCGCAGCAAGGCCCAGGCGCCTACGCGGCTGTTCTATGACGCCAGCGGCAAGGCGGCCTGGCAGCGCCAGGGCTTCTATTCGGTGCTCGACGCCCAGGGCAGCCAGGCAGCGCTGATGGCGCGCATGCTCGAACTCGGCCACCGCACCCCCTTGCAACCCAATGCCAAGCTGCCCAGCGAGATCGTGCTGGGCTTGAGCCGGGAGAACATGTGCCCGCAGCCGGGGGAGTTCGACGCCTATGCCGGTGCTCATCCCAAGGAGGGCATGCCCCTGGCCGTCACCGGCCTCACTGACCAGCAGTACCAGACCCTGCAACGCTGGCTGGCCTCCGGCGCGCCGATCGACGAACAGGGCCTGGCCCCCAGTGCCCGGGAAAGCCTGCAAGTGGCCCAGTGGGAGAACCTGCTCAACGCCCCCGGCGCGCGGGAAAGCCTGGTGGCGCGCTGGCTCTACGAGCACTGGTTCCTGGCCCATATCTATTTCGAAGGCGGCGAGCCGGGGCACTTCTTCCAGTGGGTGCGCTCGCGGACCCCCAGCGGCCAGCCCATCGACCTGATCAACACCCGGCGCCCCAACGACGACCCGGGCACCCAGGTGTATTACCGCCTGTGGCCGGTGCAAGGGGTGATCGTGCACAAGACCCACATCACCTACCCGCTGAGCGCGGCGAAGATGGCCCGGGTCAAGACCCTGTTCTACAGCGGCGACTGGCAGGTCAGCGCCTTGCCGGGCTACGGGCCGGGGCGCCGGGCCAATCCGTTCGAGACCTTCGAGGCGATTCCGGCCAAGGCCCGCTACCAGTTCATGCTGGATAACGCCGAATACTTCGTGCGCACCTTCATTCGTGGCCCGGTGTGCCGCGGGCAGATCGCCACCGATGTGATCCGCGACAACTTCTGGGCGCTGTTCCAGGCCCCGGAACACGACCTGTACATCACCGATCCTACCTATCGTGGCCAAGCCACACCGCTGTTGGCCATGCCTGGGCAGAACGACGATGTCGGCAGCGTGCTCAGCCTGTGGCTGTCCTATCGCGACAAGCGCAACGAGTACGAAGCCCTGCGCCGCGACTTCTATGCCGACTCTCCGGCCCCCAGCTGGTCGACCCTGTGGGCCGGCAACGACAACGCGCTGCTGAGCATCTTCCGCCACTTCGACAGTGCTTCGGTGAGCAAGGGCCTGATCGGCGAGGTGCCGCAGACGATGTGGCTGTTCGATTACCCGCTGCTGGAGCGCACCTATTATCAGTTGGCGGTGAATTTCGACGTGTTCGGCAACGTCTCCCACCAGGCCCAGACCCGGTTGTACTTCGACCTGATCCGCAACGGCGCCGAGCAGAACTTCCTGCGCCTGATGCCCGCTGGGACTCGTGAAGATTTCCTTGACGATTGGTACCAGAACAGCGGCAAGTTCAAGATGTGGCTGGATTACGAGTCCATCGACGACGACAAGCGCAGCGCCCTGAAACTGGACCCCAAGGACCCGAAGAAAGACTTCGCCCATCAGTTGCTGGCCCGCTATGGCGAGCTCAACGCCAAGCCGGACCCGATCAATCGCTGTGACAGTGCCTATTGCTCGCGGCCCAATATCGACCCGGCGTTGCAGGATGCCGATCAGGCCCTGAGCCGCCTGGCGTCGCGTCCGGCGGCGGGACTCAAGGTCATCGAGCAGTTGCCGGAAGCCACCTTGCTGCGGGTCCAGGCCCCGAGCGGCAAGCGCGAGTTCTACAGCATGCTGCGCAATCGCGCCCACAGTAACGTGGCCTTCATGCTGGGCGAGTCGCTACGCTACCAGCCGGGTCTGGACACCTTGACCATTTTTCCGGGCATTCTCAGCAGTTATCCGAACTTCATGTTCAACGTTCCGAGCGAGCAGGTGCCGGCATTTGTCCAGGCCATGCAAGCGGCCAGGGATGCCGCCGGCTTCGAGAAGATCGTCGATCGCTGGGGGATTCGCCGCAGTCATCCGCAGTTCTGGCAGTACTTCCACGATCAGACCCGTTATCTGCAGGAAGTCGACCCGGTCGAGGCCGGAGTCATGGACATGAACCGTTACGAAAACCTCTGATACAGGGCCGCTATCTGTCCTCGGGACGCCCGCTGGCGGGCCCCGGGGAAGCCCTATACCAAGGTCTATCCCGACAAAAATACTAGGACTTTGTCAGCGGCGTCGATTGGCGTAAACTGCGCCCACGTCTGCGAGGAACCACCATGAGCGCCATAACCATTACCGACGCCGCCCACGATTATCTGGCTGATCTGCTATCCAAGCAGAACACCCCGGGGATTGGCATCCGCATCTTCATTACCCAGCCAGGAACTCAGTACGCCGAGACCTGCATCGCCTATTGCAAGCCGGGCGAAGAGAAACCCGAAGACAAGGCCCTTGGCCTGAAGAGCTTCACCGCCTACATCGACGCCTTCAGCGAAGGCTTTCTCGATGACGCGGTGGTCGACTACGCCACCGACCGCATGGGCGGCCAGCTGACCATCAAGGCGCCCAACGCCAAGGTGCCGATGGTCAATGCCGACAGTCCGGTCAACGAACGCATCAACTACTACCTGCAAACCGAGATCAACCCAGGGCTGGCCAGCCACGGCGGTCAGGTCAGCCTGATCGACGTCGTTGACGACGGCATCGCCGTGCTGCAATTCGGTGGCGGTTGCCAGGGTTGCGGCCAGGCCGACGTGACCTTGAAGGAAGGCATTGAGCGCACCCTGCTCGAGCGCATCCCCGAGCTCAAGGGCGTACGTGATGTCACCGACCACACGCAGAAAGAAAACGCCTACTACTAAGGCGTTCGCTGCGAACAAAAAAACGGCGCCCCGTGAGCGCCGTTTTTTTATGCCCGCAAACCAACGCCTCCCGAAATAAGCCTCCGTAGGAGCCGGCTTGCCGGCGAAAGGGCCCTAGAGCCTTGCGCCAATGCCGAGATTGCCTTCGCTGGCGAGCCAGTTCCTGCAAAGAGGGTCAGGGGCGATAGAGGTGCACGTGTCCGGCGCGGTACAGCGATGATTCGCTGAACGCGTCCGTTGCCAGCACCCGGCCCACCAGGATCAGCGCCGTGCGCCGGAAGCCCTTGGCCGCGACTTTATCGGCAATGTCCGCCAGGGTGCCCAGGACCCAGTCCTGGTCCGGCCAGGTGGCTCGGTGTACCACGGCAATCGGGCAGTCGGCGCCGTAGTGCGGCAGCAGCTCGGTGACTATCTTCTCCAGGTGGTTGACCCCCAGGTGAATCGCCATGGTGGCGCCGTGGGCCGCGAGGCTAGCGAATTCTTCACCGGCCGGCATGGCGGTCTTGTCCGCATAGCGGGTCAGGATCACGCTTTGGGACACATCCGGCAGGGTCAATTCGGCTCCCAGCAGGGCGGCACAGGCGGCGGTGGCGGTGACGCCAGGGATGATCTCGAAGGGAATACCCAGCTCCCGCAGGCAGCGGATCTGCTCGCCAATGGCGCCATACAGGCTCGGATCGCCGGAATGTACCCGGGCTACATCCTGGCCCTGGTCGTGCGCGTGCTTGATCGCCTCGATGATCTGTTCCAGATGCAGCTCGGCGCTGTTGATCACTCGTATCGCGCTGTGGCCTTCGAGGACGGCCTCGGGCACCAGCGAGCCGGCGTAGATGATCACCGGGCAGCGATGGATCAGGCGCTGGCCCTTGACCGTGATCAGTTCCGGATCGCCGGGACCGGCACCGATGAAATAGACAGTCATGGCTGTGTCCTGTGCAAAAAAAAGGCGGGAGCAGAGCGGCAGATGAAGAACGCTCATGTTCGAAGAAGGGAATTGTCGGCGATTCTACCGGGCAGTGGCCAATGCCAGGGTGGCTTGGGCGCATTTTTGCCTGGAAACCAGCAGTTCGGCCGGGCCACCGGATAGCTGTTCGGCCATGGCCAGGGCGGCGCTTTCGGCAATGCCATAGCAGCCGCTGTGTTCAAAGGCGATCTGTGAACGATGGCTCAGGCGCGGGGCATAAGGCGCCAGTTGACTGCTGCTGAAGCAGGTCAGTGGCAGGGCCAGTTGATCCGCCAGTTGCAGCAGGCCGGGTTCGTTACGCTTCAAGTCGATACTGGCCAGGGCCAGCAATTGCCCGCTCTCCAGGCCGTGGGCTTGCAGCACCTGCTCAAGCAGGGCGCGCAGCGTGGTCGCCGGGCAGCCTTTCTGGCAGCCCAGGCCGACCACCAGGGCCGGCGCCGCGCGCCTTTCGATCATGCCGGGTACAGGTCCGTGTTCTTGCGCCGGAACAGCCAGGCGCTGATCAGCCCGAGGGCCAGCCAGAACGCCGCATTGGTCAACTGCGAGGCGATCTTGAACTGCGCTTCCAGTTCTTCCGGGGCCAGCATCGAATGCACTTCCGGTTGTGGTGCGCCGATCACGTGAGGCACGGCGATGATGGCGGCGCCCAGCAGTTTCAGCAGCCAGTTGCCTGCGAACACGATCAGGGCAAGGCCCACGGCGGTGGAAGCGGCAGCGCCGATCCACCAGACCTGGCGCTGCACCAGATCGGCGGCAGCGGTGCCCGGCAACTCCGGCGGCAGGCCCAGGGTCGGCGCCAGGCAGAAGGTCGCATAACCGGCCAGGCCCCAGAGCAGGCCCTGGGAAGTGCGGCTGGGCGCCCGCAGGGTATAGAGCCCGGCCAGCATCAGGGCGAAGCCGACCGCCACCACCAGATTGCCGCCGGTGGTGGACAGGGTGCGCTGCCAGCCGTCTTCCGGTTCCCAGGCCTCGGCATCATGGCTGTGACCGGCCATGGCGCCTTCGGCGTGTTCGTGGACTTCGGCCGCCGGGGCCTGTTCATAGGTTTCCGCCTGCAGAATCAGCGGGGCCACCCAGAAGCTCTGCAGCAGGGTCAGCAGCAAGGCCGCCAGCAACCCGCTGAAGCCTGCGGTTTGTGCAATACGCTTGATCATGTCGGCAGGTCTCAGTGGCAAGGGAAAGCAGCGCTGTGACGAGTGTCGTGGGCGGCGTTGTGCACCGCTTCGATATGGGAGAAACCGGCGAAGTACACCAGGCAGGCGCCCAGCAGCGAAGCGCCGATGGCGGCCACCAGGCGCTGGCTCAGGGTGGAGGTGCTGCTGGCGGAATGGCTGGTGCTGCTGATGATCGACATGGCGCTTCCCTTTGGAGTGTCAGCGGGGGAGGAGCGCAGGAAAACCCCGCGTGAGGAGCACGCAGGGTTTGCAACAGCGCCCGCCCACCGCGGGTTTGTTATGTGTGTGTTGCGGGCCGGTCTCCGGGCTCGCGAGGGGCAGGGGGCGACTCATGTCGTACCGTGCCGAAAAGTGTCGCCTTCCCATGCCTTGGCACAGTGGATCTGACACTTCGCTCGCTTACCGTTGCGGGGGCAGCACCGGACTGGTCACGGCTTTTTAGTTAAGCACGTGATTCACCGGTTTCCCGTTTCACCCTGTGAAGGGCACCCGTAACAAGGCGCGTAGCAAATCATGGGCGGGGTAACGTCGTCAATTGCGGATGCCGGTGTATTGCCGATTGACCGTCCCCCGCGCTCTGCGTAGCCTTGCGCCTTCGAGGTTCTTCGGCCAGCGGTCGAAGCTAAGAAGGGAACGCGGTCGATGCCGCGGCTGCCCCCGCAACTGTGAAGGGTTTCGTTTCTGCAAGGCCACTGCCTGCGCGTCCAGAACGCCGGCGGGAAGGCGCAGCAACCGCCGGTCCGACGACTGGCAAGCCCTCAGCCAGGAGACCTGCCTCGATCCCAGATTCTCACTACAACCGGGCGGGGTGATCCGGTGGCGAAATCTCCGCGCGCCTCTGCGCTGCGGCTCTCGTCCCGTATGCCCGCCACCTTTGCCAAGGGGCATCCGATGAAAACACTGGCCAAACTTCCCGTCACCATCGTCACCGGCTTCCTTGGCTCGGGTAAGACCACCTTGCTGCGGCACATGCTGGACAACGCCCAGGGCCGGCGCATCGCGGTGATCGTCAACGAGTTCGGCGAGCTGGGCATCGACGGCGAGATCCTCAAGCAATGCTCCATCGGCTGCACCGAGGAAGAGGCCAGTGGCCGGGTCTATGAGCTGGCCAACGGCTGCCTGTGCTGCACCGTGCAGGAAGAGTTCTTCCCGGTGATGCGCGAACTGGTGGCGCGCCGTGGCGACCTGGACCACATCCTTATCGAAACCTCCGGCCTGGCCCTGCCCAAGCCCCTGGTCCAGGCCTTCCAGTGGCCGGAAATCCGCAGCGCCTGCACCGTCGACGCGGTGATCACCGTGGTCGACAGCCCGGCCGTGGCCGCCGGCACCTTTGCCGCGTTCCCCGAGCAAGTGGACGCCCAGCGCAAGCTCGACCCCAACCTGGACCACGAATCGCCGCTGCACGAGCTGTTCGCCGACCAACTGTCCAGCGCCGACCTGGTGATCCTCAACAAGACCGACCTGATCGACCCCGCAGACCTGGCCAAGGTGCGCCTGGAAGTGGCCGAAGAACTGCCGCCGGCGGTGAAAGTCATCGAAGCCAGCAGCGGTCGCCTGCCCCTGGACGTGCTGCTGGGCCTGGGCGCCGGCTCCGAGGAGCATATCGACGGCCGCCACAGTCACCACGATCACCACCACGACGGCGATGACGACCACGACGACCACGATCACGACGCCTTCGATTCCATCTCCATCGAACTGCCCCAGGCCGACGAAAGCCTGCTGCTGGACGCCCTGACCCAGCTGGTGGTCAAGCACGGCATCCTGCGGGTCAAGGGCTTTGCCGCGATCCCCAACAAGCCGATGCGTTTGCTGATCCAGGGCGTGGGCACGCGCTTCGACAAGCACTTCGACCGCAAGTGGGGCGCTGACGAAGCCCGCACCACGCGCCTGGTACTGATCGGCCAGGAACTGGACGCCGCCCAACTCGAAGCGCAACTGCGCGCCGCCCTCAGCGTGTAAGCCATGCACCTGCTCAGGACCCAGCCCGGCGGTTTCGTGTCGGATGACAACATTGCCGACCTTGGACAAACCCCCGCCGAGCTGGTGATTCTGTGCAGCGGTGACTCCAGCCTGGCGCTGCTGGCGGATGCCGCCGAGCAGTTGCCCGAGGATTACCCGAGCTTTCGCCTGGCCAACCCGATGCAGGTACAGAACCACGCTTCGGTGGACCTGTATGTGGACCAGGTGCTGCGCCACGCCAAGGTGATCCTGATTTCCCTGCACGGCGGCATCGGCTACTGGCGCTACGGCGTCGAGCGGCTGGTGGAGCTGTCCCAGCGCGGGGTGCAACTGATCCTGGTGCCGGGGGACGACCGCCCGGACCCGGAGCTCAGCGACCTGAGCACCGTGGGCCCCGTCGAGCGCGACCGCCTGTGGCAGTTCCTGCGCCAGGGCGGGCGGGACAACGCGCTGAATTTCTACCGCTGCCTGGCCAGCGGCCTGCTGGGGCGCGACTACCCCTGGAGCGAACCGCAGACCCTGCCACGCACGGCGATCTACCACCCGCACAAGAGCCAGGCCGCCCTCAGCGACTGGCAGGCCGATTGGCAGCCTGGTCAAGCGGTGGCGGCGCTGCTGTTCTACCGCTCCCACCTGCAGGCAGCCAACACCGGCTTTATCGACCTGTTCTGCCAGCGTTTGCTGGCGGCGGGCCTCAACCCTTTGCCGATCGCGGTGGCCAGCCTCAAGGAGCCCGGCTGCCTGAGCCAGGTGGAAGACTGGCTGGATGAAACCGCGGCCGGGGTGATCCTCAACACCACCGGCTTTGCCCAGTCCAGCCCCGAGGCGCCGCACCTGCGGCCGTTCCGCCGCAACATTCCGGTGATCCAGGCCATCTGCGCCCAGGACAACGAACCAGGCTGGCGCGACAGCGAGCAGGGCCTGGGCCCGCGGGACCTGGCCATGCACATCGCCTTGCCGGAACTGGACGGACGCATCATCAGCCGGCCCATCAGCTTCAAGGACCTGGCCTGGCGCAGCGAGCGCAGCCAGTCGGACGTGGTGTGCTACCGCGGCCAGCCCGAGCGCATGGACTTTGTCGCCGAGCTGGCCCGGCGCTGGGTCGAACTGGGGCGCCTGGACAACGGCCACAAGCGCATTGCCCTGGTGCTGGCCAACTACCCGACCCGGGACGGGCGCATCGGCAACGGCGTCGGCCTGGATACTCCGGCTGCGGCGCTGAACATCCTCAAGGCCCTGCACGCCGAAGGCTACCCGCTGCCGGCCGAGTTGCCCGCCAGCGGCAGCGAGCTGATCCGCCAGTTGCTCGGCGGGGTCAGCAACGACCTGGACAGCCTCGACCAGCGCCCGTGTCAGCAAAGCCTGGCCCTGGACGACTACGCGCTGATGTTCCAGGCCCTGCCCGCCGCCAACCGCGAGGCGGTGCTGCAGCGCTGGGGCGCACCGCAGCAAGACCCGATGTTCCGCGACGGGCGGATGATGATCGCCGGCCTGCGTTTTGGCCTGACCTTCGTCGGCATCCAGCCGGCCCGGGGTTATCAGGTGGACCCCAGCGCGGTCTACCACGACCCGGACCTGGTGCCGCCCCATGGCTACCTGGCGTTCTACTTCTGGCTGCGCCAGACCTACGGCGCCCATGCGCTGATCCACGTCGGCAAGCATGGCAACCTGGAATGGCTGCCGGGCAAGGGTGTCGGCCTGTCGGAGAACTGCTGGCCGGACGCGCTGCTGGGGCCGCTGCCGAACATCTACCCGTTCATTGTCAATGACCCGGGGGAGGGCGCCCAGGCCAAGCGCCGCACCCAGGCGGTGATCATCGACCACCTGATGCCGCCCCTGACCCGTGCCGAAACCTACGGCCCGCTGCGTAACCTGGAACTGCTGGCGGACGAGTACTACGAAGCCCAACTGCTGGACCCACGTCGCGCTCGGGAGCTGCAACGGGACATCCTGCAACTGGTGCGCGAGACCCACATCGACCGTGAGTTGCAACTGGGCGAACAGCTGGACAGCGACGCCGACGCGGCGATCTGGCTGCCGCGCCTGGACACTTACCTGTGCGACCTCAAGGAATCGCAGATCCGCGATGGCCTGCACGTGTTCGGCGAATCCCCCGACGGCCGACTGCGCATCGACACCCTGCTGGCCCTGCTGCGCATTCCCCGGGGCGATGGCAAGGGCGCCCATGCCAGTCTGCTGCGGGCCTTGGCCAAGGCCTTCGACCTGGGCTTCGATCCGCTGGACTGCGCCCTGGCCGAACCCTGGACCGGGCGCCGCCCGCAGCCGTTGCGACAGCTCAGCGATGCCTTGTGGCGCACGGCGGGCGATGTGCGCGAACGCCTGGAACTGTACGCCGCAGCATTGATCGAAGCCGCGCTCCAGGGCCCGGTGGCGCAGTTGGCTGAGCCGGGCTGGGAGCCGGTGCGGGTCATCATCGACGCCTTGCGCGAAGTGGTCGCGCCGCGCCTGGACGCATGCGGCCCGGCGGAAATGCGTGGCCTGCTGGACGCCTTGAACGGCCGTTTCGTCCCCGCCGGACCCAGCGGCGCGCCCAGCCGCGGGCGTCTGGACGTGCTGCCCACCGGGCGCAACTTCTATTCGGTGGACGTGCGCAACCTGCCCACCACCACCGCCTGGCGCATCGGTTTCCAGTCGGCGAACCTGATTCTCGAACGCCACCTGCAGGACCACGGCGATCACCTGCTGCACCTGGGCCTGTCGGTGTGGGGCACCGCCACCATGCGCACCGGCGGCGACGACATCGCCCAGGCCATGGCCCTGATGGGCGTGCGCCCGGTGTGGGCCACCGGCAGCCAGCGGGTGGACGATTTCGAGATCCTGCCCCTTAGCCTGCTGGACCGGCCCCGGGTCGACGTGACCCTGCGGGTGTCCGGGTTCTTCCGCGACGCCTTCGCCAACCTGATCCGCCTGTTCGACGCGGCGGTGCAGGCGGTGGCGGCCCTCGACGAGCCTGAGGACATGAACCCGCTGGCGGCCAGGGTTCGCGCCGAGCGCGAGGCCTTGATCGCCTCCGGCCTGGAGCAGGACGCGGCCGCGCGTCAGGCTGGCTGGCGGATCTTCGGCGCCAAGCCCGGAGCCTATGGCGCCGGGGTCCAGGGTGCCATCGACGGTCGCCTGTGGCAGAGCCGCGAGGACCTGGCCGAGGTCTACCTGAACTGGGGCGGCTACGCCTATGGCGGCAGCGACGAAGGCACCGCCGCCCGCGAGCAGTTCGCCACCCGCTTGAGCCAGGTGCAGGCGGTGTTGCAGAACCAGGACAACCGCGAGCACGACCTGCTGGATTCCAACGACTATTACCAGTTCCAGGGCGGCATGCTGGCGGCGGTGGAAAGCCTCAGCGGGGCCAAGGCCGCCAGCTACCACGGCGACCACAGCCAGCCGGACCTGCCGAAGATCCGCACCCTCAAGGAAGAACTGAACCGGGTGATCCGCTCCCGGGCGGCCAATCCGAAGTGGATCGAAGGGGGCAAGCGCCATGGTTACAAGGGCGCCTTTGAAATGGCCGCGACCCTGGACAACCTGTTCGCCTTCGACGCCACCACCGAGCTGATCGACGATCACCAGTACGCCTTGCTGGCCGATGCCTACCTGCTGGACGCCTCGACCCGCGAGTTCGTCCGCCAGCATAATCCCCACGCCCTGCGCGACATGACCGAGCGCCTGCTGGAAGCCCAGCAGCGCGGCCTGTGGCAAGAACCCGGCGATTATCGTGAAGCCCTGGAGCACCTGTTGCTGGATATTGAAGAAGACAGCTGAGCCTGTAGCCGCTGCCGCAGGCTGCGAACGCCGACGACGTCGACGTCACGTGCTACCGCCCCGAACCTCCTCGCGACGGCTCTGCGGTGCCGATCGCAACCTGTAGCAGTGGCCACCCCCTGATGTTTGCACAACCCTTGAGCGAGACCCCGACATGAGCGACACCCCCCATTTTCCGCTGTCCGCCGTGGTCGGCGCCGAACGCCTGAAACTGGCCCTGTGCCTGACCGCCATCGACCCGAAGATCGGCGGTGTGCTGATCGAAGGCCCGCGGGGCATGGCCAAGTCGACCCTGGCGCGGGGCCTGGCCGATCTCTTGGCCAGCGGCCAGTTCGTCACCTTGCCCCTGGGCGCCACCGAAGAGCGCCTGGTGGGCACCCTGGATTTGGACGCCGCCCTGGGCGAAGGCCGGGCGCAGTTCTCTCCGGGGGTTCTGGCCAAGGCCGACGGTGGTGTGCTCTATGTCGATGAAGTCAACCTGCTGCCTGATCACCTGGTGGACCTGCTGCTGGACGTGGCCGCCAGCGGCACCAACCTGATCGAGCGCGACGGTATTTCCCATCGCCATTCGGCGAAGTTCGTGCTGATTGGCACCATGAACCCGGAAGAGGGCGAACTGCGTCCGCAACTGCTGGACCGCTTCGGCCTCAACGTCGCCTTGAGCGGCCAGCCCGCGCCGCAGGAGCGCGGGCAGATCATCCGCCGGCGCCTGGATTTCGACAGCGACCCCCAGGGCTTCTGCGGCCAATGGGCCGAGGCGCAAACGGCGTTGCGCGAGCGTTGCCAGCAGGCCCGAGCGCTGCTGCCGGCCATCGCCCTCGATGACCTGTCCCTGGAGCTGATCACCGAGCGTTGCTTCGCTGCAGGCGTCGACGGCCTGCGCGCCGACCTGGTGTGGTTGCGAGCCGCCCGGGCCCACGCCGCCTGGCGCGGTGCCAGCGCTATCGCCGAGCAAGACATCGACGCGGTCGCCGAGTTTGCCTTGCGCCACCGCCGCCGAGAGACTGCGCCCAGTGCGCCGCAATCGGAGCCCAGCCCCCAGCCGCCGGCGTCAGCCAATGCCAACCCCAGTGAAGGCCAGGGCCAATGGGGCGAAATGCCGGCCCAGGCGTTGCCCACCGGCGCCCGGCGTGAAGTGCCCAGCTGGCCAAAAAAGCCCTAGGCATTCGTCCCCGCACTGATCGGGGGGCGGATGCCAAGCCCCGGGCGGGGCACCTGGATCATGGCCGGCAAGGCAAAGGCCGCGAGGCCCGCGCCGGTTCCATCAACTGGCCCGGCACCTTGCTCAAGGGCCGGCCGCGCTTGCGCCAAGACCTGCTGTTTCGCCTGCGCAGCCGCGCGCCCCATGAACTGTGGCTGGTGATCGTCGACGCCTCGGCCTCGACCCGCCGCCACAGCGCCCTGAGCGACGCCAAGGGCCTGCTGGCACAACTGTTCGACGACGCCTACCGCCAGCGCGCGCGCCTGGCCCTGCTTACCGCCAGTGGCCGCGCACCGAACTGGCAGGTCCAGGGCCTGAAAGCCTCCCAGGACCTGCGGCACTGGCTCGATGGCCTCGGTGCTGCTGGCGGCACGCCCTTGCCACAAGCCCTGAGCGAAGCGGCCCAGTGGCTGGAACAGCGCCAGCGGCGCCTGCCGGCGGAACAGCAGCGCGTACTGCTGATCACCGATGGCCGCTTGAAAACCCTGCCGCTGTTGCAGCCCCTGAACTGCCCGACCTTATTGCTCGACATCGAACGCGGCCCGATCCGCCTGGGCCGCGCCCGCGAACTGGCCACACGCCTCAACGCCACCTACCAACACATCGACCTGTAGCCGCTGCCGCAGGCTGCGAACGGCCCGCAGGGCCGCACAGTTCCAGAGGGCGCCGGGGCTTGACGGTTGATCGCCAGGCAAGGCCCTGCGGGCCTTTTCGCAGCCTCGCCGTGGCTCGGCAGCGGCTACAGCCAGTGTCAATCCGGGCTGGTGTAGCCGCTGCCGCAGGCTGCGAACGGCCCGCAGGGCCGCAAAAACCCTGAGAGCACTAGAGACTCGTCGGTCGATCGCCAGGCAAGGTCTTGCGGACCTTTACGCAGCCTCGCCGAGGCTTGGCAGCGGCTACACTGCCTGCGCCAACACAGGAGTGAAGCGATGCGGGTACTGGTGCGTAACGATAAGGACGATTTCCGGGTCAAGGCCTATGCCGGGACCAATGGGGTGTTGCTGGCCATGGATCTGGATGCGTCACGGCGCAAGGGGCTGCTGGGCTTCGCCATCGAGAAGCAGGTCGGCAGCAAGCCCTGGCTGTTTCTGTTCAATAGCCTGACTTTCCCCGGCAAGACCCATACCTTCCCCCAATACAACGCCACCCCCAGCGATCAGGCGCCGCTGCAGAAGTTTCGCTGGGCCGACTACGCGGTCCGCCCCGGCACCACCCTCAACTATCGGGTGCATCTGGCCTACGGCAGCCCCGATGCGCCGCAACTGGGGGAGGCCCTGGAACTGAGCATCACCGCCGACAACGGCCAGCCGCCGGGGCAGCAGGTGATCTTCAACCGTGCCGTGGCCGCCAGCCAGGCCTTCTCGCGCAAGTTTCCGCAACTGGATGCGTTGCTCAGCAACAACAAGAAACTGCCCATCGAATCCTGGCCCGACGCCCCGCGGCAATGGCTGGAAAACGGTCTGCTGGAGGCGCTTCTGGGGTTTATCCAGCGCGCCACGGATGCCAGCTGGAGCCTGGACATCGCCATCTACGAGTACCAGTTGCAGGCCGTCGTTGACGCGGTCAACGCCGCCTTCGACCGTGGCGTGCACGTGCGGGTGCTGTACCACGCCGGCCCCGGGGACGACGACACCACGCAGAACCAGGCCAGCCTGCAGCACCTGCCCGAGCACAGCAAACGCGGGCGGGTGACCCACGGGATCTTCCATGACAAGTTCATCGTCCTCAGCCGCCTCGACGCCGCCGGCCAGCGTCAGCCCGAAGCGGTGCTCTGTGGCAGCACCAACTTCACCGCCAACGGGGTCTACCGCCAGGCCAATGTGCTGCACAGCCTCGATCACCCGGACATTGCCGGGCGCTATCTACAGGTGTTCGAGCAGATCTGGCAGGCGCCGACGGACGTGGGCGCCACGCGCAAATGGTTGACCCAAGACAATCCCATGCAGCCGGATGCACCGCTGTTCGCCGGTTTTTCTCCGCGCAGGGGGCAGGGCGATCTCAGTGAGTTCGTCGACATCATCAACGGCGCCCGCCGCGACCTTCTGTTCGTCACCGCCTTCGCCTTGCCCGACAGGATTCTCGACGCCTTGCTCGGCGAGCCCCACGACGATGTGCTGCGTTATGGCCTGCAAAACACGGCCAGTCGCATCACCGGCTTCCACGCCGATCGCACCGCCGAGTTTGCCGCCACCGCCTTGCTCAACAAGGGCCTGGAAGGCTGGCTCAAGGAGGGTCTGAAGGGCCAGAGGGGCAACCTGCTGGTGCACACCAAGGCGCTGGTGACCGACTTCACCAGCGAGGCTCCGGTGATCATCAGCGGCAGCCACAACCTCAGCGTCGGCGCCAGCCAGAGCAATGACGAGAACTACCTGATCATCCGTGGCGACACCGATCTGGCGGATCGCTACGGCCTGGAACTGCTGCGCTTCTATGAGCATTACCGGTTTCGCTACTTCGCCAGGCAGTTGGCCCTCAAGCAGGTCCGGCCCCTGGCGGTGGACGACCGCTGGAGCGATGACTATTACCTGGAAGGCGACCTGCGCCAGCTGTCGCGCCTGCGTTTTTCCGGGCGCTGAACCGAGCCGCCGAACGGCCTGCCATCGGTCCGCTTTTACCGGGGCCGGGCAGGCAGATTGATATCACCTGATCTAGCGTTGCCAGCGGAGGAAATCCGTCCTCTGTAGCGCGGTTTTATCAGGGAGATAGGCCATGGTTCATGTTCGGCGTGATGTATGGAAGTTCAACAGCGACTGGGATCACACCTTGCTGTGGTATGCCAAGGCGGTCGGCGTCCTGCAGCAGCGACCGATCACCGATCACACCAGTTGGCGGTTCCTCGCGGCGATTCACGGGTTTGACGAAGGCATGTGGCGCGACGCCGGTTATCTGCACAAGGGCGAAAAGCTGCCTGACGAAAACGAGCGTCAGCTGTACTGGAACCAATGCCAGCATTCCAACTGGATGTTCCTGCCCTGGCATCGCGGCTACGTGGCGTCCTTCGAGCAGATTGTCCGTGATGCCGTGGTCAAGCTCGGTGGCCCCAAGGACTGGGCGTTGCCGTACTGGAACTACAACCTGGGGCAGAAAGCCTTGCAGCTGCCGTCGTGTTTCGCCGCCCGGACCCTGCCCGATGGTGGTGGCAAGAACCCGTTGTATGTCGAGCGCCGCTACGGTCCCGACGGCGATGGCAAGGTGGTGCTGATAGCCGACTTGATCGGCCTGGGATGCCTGGATGATCCAGTGTTCGAAGGCGGCTACATGGGCAATCCGCCGGGTTTTGGTGGCACCGCCAGCAGCCTGGGCGGGCACAAGAGCGGTATCCGTGGCGGCCTGGAGGCGCGCCCGCACAATATCGTGCATACCGAAGTGGGGGGTGAGGACCAGGTGACGCCGGTGCCTGCGGGCCAGCAGCCGGCTCAGGGCTTGATGAGCTACCCGCAGACGGCGGCCCTGGACCCGATCTTCTGGCTGCACCACGCCAATATCGACCGTCTCTGGCAGGTCTGGCTGGACAGCAACCAGGAGCACCAGAACCCTGATGTGCCCGACTGGTACAACGGCCCGACCGGCCTGAACCGGCCCTTTGTCGTGCCCACCGTCAGCGGGCAACCGTGGAAATTCAAGGTGGCGCAGATGCTCGACACCCAGGCCCCCGGTCTCGACTATCGCTACGACACCAGCACCGCCGCCAAGCCCGACGTCCATCCACTGCACCAGCGGCTGGTGCGCCTGGGGTTGGCGGTCGATCAAGTGCAGCAGTTCTCTACCCAGGGGCTACTGATGAGCAATCAGCAGAGCAGTGAATTGATCGGCGCCAATCAGGCACCCCTGGACCTCGTCGGCCGTTCGACAGAGACCCGGGTGGTGCTGGACAAGGCCAGTACACAGAAGGTGTTCAGCAGCCTCAAGTCGAACCTATTGGCCGCCGACCTGACCCCTCCGGACCGGGTCTTTCTCAACCTGGAGAACATCCGCGGCAAACGCGATTCGATCGTGTTGCAGGTCTATATCAACCTGCCACCGGGCGCCGACCCGGCCGAGCATCCGCAACTGCGTGCCGGTGTGCTGTCGTTGTTCGGCCTGTGCCAGGCCTGCCGGGCGGACGGTGATCACGGTGGCCAGGGCATCACCGAGGTGTTTGAAATCACCGACATCATCGATGCCTTGCACTTGAACGGCATCACCTCGGCGGATCAGCTGGATGTTCGTTTCATCTCCAAGACTCCGGTCCGTCCGGAGGATCAGGTGACGGTCGCGCGGGTCAGCCTCACGCGGTTGGGAGGCTGAGGGGCGTGAAGGGCTATCTGCAGCGCCTGGGGCGTGGTGCGGTGCCTTGGTTGCTGCTGGCCAGCCTCTGCGGTTGGGGATGGTTGCTGGGATCGACGGCGCTGCTGTCGATCCCGGCGTTCTGCGGCAGCCTGCCGTTGGCCGGTTATGCCCTGGGCTGGCAGGGCATCGAGCAGGCGTTGCTGTTCAACCCTCCGGGGCCGCTGTTGCTGGCCTGGCTGCTGATGCTGCTGGCCATGACGCCGTTGTTGCTGGTGCAGCCACTGAGGTACGTCTGGCACCGCAGCCTGCGGCGCAAGCGCTGGCAGGCGGTGAGTCTGTTCGTGCTGGGTTTTGTCGCGGTCTGGAGCGTGATGGGGTTGGTGTTGCTGGGGCTGGTGGTGGTAACCCGACTCTGGTTGGGGCTGTCGTCCCTGCCGAGCCTGGGGGCGGCCCTGGCCCTGTGCCTGATGTGGCAGGCGTCGCCGTTCAAGCAGCACTGCCTGAACCAGTGTCACCGGCAACCGCGAATCGCCGCCTTCGGTTGGCGCTTTGTCCGTGACTGCCTGGGGTTCGGGGTGACGCTCGGAAGTTGGTGCGTGGGTTCCTGCTGGCCGCTGATGTTGTTGCCGCTGCTGGTGGAGCAGGGCCACCTGTTGTTGATGCTGTTGTGCACCCTATGGATGCTCTACGAACGCCTGTTACGGCCGCGACCGGCGCAATGGTACTGGCCGTTGGCCCTGCGCCGGCGCCCGTGAAGCAGGTCCCGTCCGGCCACAGGGGGCACAGCGCCCGGCCCGGCGTTGCAACGGGGGCAGGCGCTGGGCAGCCTGTGGCTAGAGCTTGGGCGCCGGGCTCACCGTGGCATTGCGCCAGGCGGTTTGCAGTTGCTCCTCGAGCAACGCCGGGACCTGTTTGCCGGGCTGGTTTTCCAGGCTCAGCTTCAGGCCGTTGAGGGAGCGGCCGCTGAGGCGGTTGCCCGCCAGATCCTCACGAAACACCTGTTCCGCCTCGGCATAGCGTTTCTGCGCCAGCAAGGCATAACCCAGCGACTCGCGCAGGGTGTAGTACCAGTCCGGCGGCTCGTTGTAGGCCAGGGCGTCTTGCACCTCCACTGCCTTGCGCCAGGCGGCAATCTGCTGCTGGCCGGCATCGCCGGTCAGGGCCTGCAGGTCAGCGTTGAGGCCCTCTTTGGCGTTGTTGAATACCTGGTTGCCCAGGTTTTTGAGGGCTGCGAGGTCCAGTGGGCCGGCGGCACGGGTCAGGGCGCGGTCGAGCAGGGTCAGGTTGGCGATGCGCAGCAGCTGCAGCGCGGAATTGTTGCCATATTGCAGGGCGTCCTTGCCGGTCAGGGGCAGGGGCGAGGCGGCGACCGCCTGCCAGAAACCCTTGAGGGCATCGCGGGCCTGGTCCTGGTTGAGGTTCTGGGCGCTCAGTTGCCGGTACGCCAGGGCATAGGCCTTCATCAGCTGGGTGTAGGGCTTGGTCAAGTCCTGCCAGGGCTTGTCCGTTCCCTGGTTGGCCTCGCGGCAGGTCTGGTTGAGGGTGGCCAGGCCGGCGTCGATCTTCGGCTCGATCCGTGCCAGGGCGTCCCAGTCCTCGAAGCGCACGGCGAAGTAGTAGGGCACCGCGTAGAAGTAGTCGCTCTTGGTCTTGAGCTCTTCGGGGTACTGCTGGCAAAGGAAGGGCACGGCCGCGTAGCGGGTGGTGTTCTCCACCAGTTCCTCGGCCATGTTCATGGATTCGTTCTGCCGGCCTTCGATGGACAGGGTCCAGGTCAGGAAGTGGATGTTGTGCCCCAGGTAGTGCAAGGCATAGGGGCTTTGCGGCTGGACCTGATGGGTGTAGGCGCGGTCCACCGAGACGGCGGTGTAGTTGGCCACGCTGGCCAGGTTGTTGTTGCCGGTGCGCTGGTAGATGTGCGAGGCCATGTGCACCAGATGGCCGATGGCCGGGTTCTGGTCGCGGAAGCGATTGGCCATGGGCAGGCCGCTGTCGGGGAAGGGTGATTCCTCGATGGCGTGGATGTAGAAGTGATTGGCCCCGGTGTGCTGCTGGTCCTGGACCAGCACCCGGTTGAGCACTTGCAGGGCCTCGTAGGCGGCGTCGGTCGGCTTGACCTGATTGGATACGGCCTCGGTGCCGTCCCACCATTTCCACGGGTCGCGGCTGAGCAGGGCGTCGGCGTACAGGGTCGCGGCATCGAGGTCGTCAAAGTAGTCTTCCGACAGTTTTTTCATGGAGTCGGCGTAGCGCTTGTTGCCCTCATCGCCGAGGCTGACCTGGCCGTCCTTTTCGCTATACAGGCTCAGCAGCGCCTTGGCGTAGTCCACCTCGCGCTGCAGCTGACGCTGGCTGAAGGCGGCTTGTGCGGCGCTGTCCTTGAGCCGGGCGCTGGCGTGCTCCAGGGCGATCTGAACCGAGCGGTAGGCCAACTGGTTGCAACCGGTGGTGGCGACACTGTTGATGTTGGAGTTGGCCGACAGCGCGATGCCCCAATAGGGCATGGCCGAGCCTTCGTCGAAGCGGCTGGCCTGATAGAAGGCGCGGATCGCTGCCGAGAAATTGAAACCGTATTGCAGGGCCATGCCCTGGCTGTAGAAGGCCTGGACCTGCTCCGGCTGCTTGAGGCTGACCAGGGGGTAACGGGTGCCGCCCAGGCCCGAGAGCAGTTGGTCGCCCTCGGTGTCCTGGGGGCTGACGCATTTGTGCAGCACTTGCAGGTAGGGCGTGTCCGGCGGCACCGGGGTGAAGCCGCCACTGTGTTCATCGCTGCCGTGGTTCATGGTGTGGGCCAGGGCGCTGGCGCTGGCCAGCAGCAGGCCGGCGGCCAGGGTCGAGCGCAGGAAGGGGACGTCCATGCTGTGTTGCTCCTTGCAGGAATCGCTGGGTGGAGCCGGCTTGCCGAGGCGTGGGCGGGCAAGCCGGCTCCTGCAGCGCGAGGGTTCAGTCGTTGTCGTTGTCGTGGCTGTGACGGGCGACGAACGACGGGCCGTCCGGCTTGGCCAGGCGCTTGATCTGCGGTGCCAGGTCCTGCCGGGGAATCACCACCTGGATCAGCGCCGGGCGGTCCTTGATCTGCAGCAGTTGCGGCAGCAACTGTTCCAGCCCGGCCCGGGTCGAGACCTTGAAACCCTCGGCGCCAAACCCCTTGGCCAGGGCCAGGTAGTCCCAGGTCGGCAGGGTGTCGAACGGGGCGAACTGGCCGCCGGGTTCGAAGGCGTCGATATCGACGAAAGCCTGTTCGATGGCGTAGACCTCGTTGCTCATGACGAACACCAGGGCGTTGATCCGGTTGCGTGCCAGGGTCGACAGCGACTGGCAGATCATCATGAAGCCGCCGTCGCCGGCCACCACGATCGGCCGCCGACCGCTGCCCATGGCCACCCCCAGGGCGCAGCCGGTTTCGTGGCCCAGGGAACCCCAGATGGCATCGGCGACAAAGCTGTCCCGAGGCAGGCCGTTGATGTTGCTGGCGGCATACAGGGCCGAGCTTTCACCGAGGATCAGGCTGCTGCCCGGCCACAGGTTCTGTTGCCGGGCAAAACCGTCGAGGATCTCCAGGAACAGGTCATAACCCAGTGCATCGTCGGGTGCGCCCTGTTGCAGTTGCGGCGGGCGCGCGGGTTCCGGAGCGTGGTTGCGCAGGGGGTAGTCGCTGTCCAGGCCCAGGGCCCCCAGCAGCCGTTGCACGTACTCCGGCAGCGGTACGTGGGGGTAGTACTGCAGGCCGGTGCGGGCCAGTTGGCTGTTGACCAGGATGATCCGGCTGAAGTCCTGGTTCAGCAGTTGCAGGTAGTCGTCGGTGAAGATCACCCCCAGGGCGAGGATGCAGTCCACGTCCTGCATGAAGGCCTGGGTCCACAGGCGCGAAGCGGTGCCGGCGTAGGTGCCGATGAACTGCGGGTGACTTTCGTCGACCACGGTCTTGGCTTCCAGGCTGGTGGTGAAGGGCAGGCCGCTGGCCTCGATCAGGCGCATTACCTGCTCCTGCAGGCCGTAGCGGGCCACCTCGATGCCGAGCATGATCAGCGGCGAGCGGGCGCTGCCCAGGCGCAGCAGGCTGGCCTCGATGGCGGCGCGCATCGAGTCCTCGTCGCAGCGGGCGGGCAGCGGTTGCAGTTCGCCCTGAGGGCGCGGGCAAGGTTCGCCCCAGACGTTCTGCCAGGCTTCCAGGTAGATCGGCCGGCGCTCGCTGATGGCCTTGACCAGCGCCTCGTCGATCAGCGCCGGGGCGCGCAGGCTGTCGTCAAGAATCAGGCTGGCCACGGTCACCGGCTCGAAGACCTTGCGGCCCACGTCCAGATCACCGGTGGAGTGGTGGAACAGCACGTCCTGGGACCAGATCAGGTCGCGGTTCTGCGCCGACGGGCTGGCGCTGATCAGCACCAGCGGATTGCGTTCGACATAGGCGCCGGCAATGGCATTCAGGGCACTGAAGGTGCCGACGCTGTATTGCAGCGATACCGCGCCGATCCCGGTGTAACGGGCATAGCCGTCGGCCGCGTAGGCGGCGGCCATCTCGTTGACTTCGCCCACCGCGTCGATGCCGTCGAAGTCGTCTAGGGCCGACATGAAGTGCGAGACGTAGTCCCCCGGCACCTGGAACACCTTGGTCAGGCCCAGTTGCTGCAGGCGGGTCAGCAGGTAGTCGGCGACGCTGAAGGGGTCATTGCTGGCCATGGGCGATCCCCTCGTAGGCGAACTGGGTGACGCCGTCCAGGGTCTTGGCGCAGTTCTGGCAGGGCAGCGGCTGGTCGCCGGGCAGGGTGCAGCCGTCCGGGGTCGGCACCGGCAGCAGGGCATAGTCCTTGGGCAGCCAGTTGGGGCGCTTGAGGCCAAAGAAATCCTGCAGGGTCGACTCGGCCACGGTCAGCGCGCCTTCCACCCAGCCCTGGCCCATGGAGTAGGCCTCGCCGACGATATGGATCTGCTGGTCGGCCACCGGCTTGCGCATGCGGCACAGGATCTGGTCGATCCGGTAGTTGGCCTTCCATTCGTGCCAGCCGCCGCCATAGGGATCGGCATCCCAGGCATGGTAGACCGCCGAGTAGGGGCGTGGCAGCTCCACCTGGTCATGCAGTTGAGTGACTTGCATCTGCGCCACCCGGACCATTTCGTCGCTGACCTGGAACTCGCTTTTGGGCACCACTGCTGCGGCTTGCAACTGCCCGGCGAGGCTGGCCGGCACATGGCCGACAAAGGGTGCACCGCCTTCGAGGCCTTTCCAGAAGGGCACGGTGCCGATGTCGTTGTAGGAGGCCATCAACAGCGAGTTGAGATTCGGCTGGCCGCCGGGCTGTTCGCACTCGGTACCCATGTAGTAGACCTGGCGCACCGGCAGGTCGGTGACCGAGCGCCCGGCCACCAGCCCGAGGCTGCGCCACCAGGGCTGTTCGTAGGCCAGAAACAGCTTGAACGCCGACTGCATCAGCACCGAGCCGAGGTTCTCCTTGAGCCAGGGATCGTCGAACAGCGGCGCATCGATCAGCTCCAGGGCACGACGGGGCATGGCCAGGATGATCTGCTTCGCCTTGACCACCTGGCTGCCGTCGATGTCCCGCGTGCTGCCCTGTTCGGTGACGGTGCTCTGGAAATGCAGGCGATAGGGGAAGTCGCGGTCCTTGGCGTAGCTGATCTGCACCAGGCGCTGGTTCATCTGCACCCGTTGCGCACCGGGCAAGATTCCCGGCAGCTTGCGGAACTTGGCCTCCAGGGTCAGGGGCAGGCTCTGGAAACCCTTGGTCAGGGTGAGGAACTCGGTGTCGTCGCTGTATTCGGTGGCGGGCAACTGGGTGACCGCGCTGGCGTTGGCGACGTTGGCGTCGTAGCCGCCGGCGTCCTTCATGAACTGGTAGCCCTCATTGCTCATGACCCGGTACAGCAGGTCCCAGAAGCCGTAGCGCCAGATTTCCTTGCCGAACACCTTGACCTGCATCTGCTGGCACAGGCTGAGCTGGTCGAAGCCCGGGTAGACGTAGTTCATCACCTTGACTTGCAGGTCCTCGGGGCCGAAGCCGCGCTCGGACCAGGCCAGGTCGTAGGGGATCTTGTGTGGCGCTTCCTTGAAGTCGCGATAACGAAAGCGCTTGCCCCGCAGGTAGAACAGGTTGTTCAGCGAGCCCACCGGGGGCGGCGCGCCCATGGGGAATTTCTGGCTTGGCAAGCGCAACTGCTTGACCAGGCTGTCCACCAGCACATGGCCGGTGGGGCCGGGGATATAGCGCATGCCGCCGACTTCCGCGACCACGTTGGGCAGCCCCGGCAGGTTGATGCTGAACAGCCGGCCGCCGATCCGGTCGCCGTATTCGAACAGGCCGATACGCAGTTTTTCACCTTGTTCATGCTGCAGGCGCCAGGCGCTGTAGGTGCCGGACACACCCCCACCGACCACCGCGACATCGAGTTCGAGTTCTTGAGGTTTCATGCTGAAGTCCTTTTCGCTGGGAGGCGGACAGGGAGGTCCGTCGCGACCAGTATTGTCCAGTTTTGGCGAAATGCCAGTTTGCCATTAGTGCATGTTTCGGCCCGTGTGTACGGGGCTTTTACGATGATTGTCGGACAATATGCGGGCCTGCTGGCGGGGCGCTCTGGGAGGGGCTTGAAGCGTCGCAGCAGCGTTGGACAGGGCGGCGCCAACTGCGTAGTTTTCACACACTGCGCACAAGGACTCCGCCATGTCTCCGGACCTGACTTCCATCGAGCTGTTTCTCAAGGCCCTGACCCTGGGCAACCTGTCCCGGGCCGCCGAGCAGTCGCACCTGTCGCTGTCGGCCGCCAGCCGGCGTCTGTCGCTGCTGGAGCAACACTTCAAGGTGGCGCTGCTGACCCGCACCTCCACCGGGGTGCAACCGACGGCGGCGGGGCAGGCGCTGGCCGAACATGCCCGCAGCCTCCTGCGGGCGGTGGATGTGATGCATGCTGACCTGGCCGACTTTGCCAAGGGCGCCACCGGCCGGGTCAGCCTGTACGCCAACAGCTCGGCGATGAGCCAGGAACTGCCCCGGCAATTGACCCAGTGGAGCGAGCTGCATCCGGGGATTCGCGTGGACATTCGCGAAGAGCGCAGCCGCGAGATTCTTCTGGCGGTGCGCGACGGCATCGCGGATGTGGGCATCGTCACCACCTTGCCCCAGGCCCGGGACCTGCACTTCAAGCCCTATTGCCGTGACCGCCTGTGCCTGATCGTGCCCCAGGCTCATCCGTTCAAGATGAGCCATGCGCGCTTCCAGGACTTACTGGGCTACGACTTCGTCGGCCTGGAAGACAACGCCGCCATCACCCCATTGATCACCGAGGCTGCGGCCGCGGTGAGCATGCCCTTGCGCCTGCGGGTGCAGGTGCGCAGCTTCGAGGCGGTGTGCCGGCTGATCGCCGCCGGTCAGGGCGTGGGGGTGCTGCCCCAGGGCGCGGTGCAGATCTTTCGCAAGGAGATGGCCTTGCGTTTTATCGAAATCGACGACCCCTGGGCCGATCGTCAGATGTTCCTCTGCCGACGCCGGGAGCAACCGTCCCTGGCCAGCCGCGAGCTGTTCGACTACCTGGCTGACTGCGATCGCAGCGCGGCGCCGCCGCCCTAGTCGCGGCCCCCTGGCTGCCTGGCGCCGCGAGCCTTCGAATTTTGCGAAGGTGGTTTCCACAATGAGCAATTCCCCTGGGCGCTTCCCCATGCCCAGAATGGGCTCGCCCGTACGCTTGACCTGCCTCGATAACAACAACACGTCAGACCAGGAGAGACGGCTTGTCCAGGATCAATCCCGCTGTAAAACCTCCCCATCGCATCGCGGTGATCGCCGGCGACGGCATCGGCCGCGAGGTGGTTCCCGAAGGCTTGCGCGTGCTGGAAGCCGTCAGCCGGCGCTTCGGCATCGCCTTGCAGTTCGATCATTTCAATTGGTGCAGCGAGCACTACCAGGCCCACGGCAGCATGATGCCCGAGGACTGGGCCGAGCAGATCGGCGACCACGAGGCGATCTTCTTCGGCGCCGTGGGCGCGCCGGATATCGTCCCTGACCATATTGCAGTCTGGGATTCGCTGCTGAAGATCCGCCGCCAGTTCGATCAATACGTGAATATCCGTCCGGTGCGGCTGATGCCCGGGGTGCCGTGCCCGCTGGCCGGGCGGGTGCCGGGGGATATTGATTTCATCGTGGTGCGGGAAAACACCGAAGGCGAATACTCCAGCGTCGGCGGGCGGATGTGGGAGGGCACCCCGCGGGAGATTGCCTTGCAGGAGTCGGTGTTCTCCCGTCACGGCGTGGACCGGGTGGTGAAGTACGCCTTCGAGCTGGCCAGCCGCCGGCCCCGGCGCAACCTGGTGGCGGCCACCAAGTCCAATGGCATCGCCATCACCATGCCGTTCTGGGACGAGCGGGTGGAGGCGCTGGCCAAGGCCTACCCCGAGGTCGACACGCGCAAGTTCCACATCGACATCCTCTGCGCGCATTTCGTCCAGCACCCGGACTGGTTCGATGTGGTGGTGGCTTCCAATCTGTTCGGCGACATCCTCTCCGACCTGGGCCCGGCCTGCACCGGCACCATCGGCATCGCGCCCTCGGCCAACCTCAACCCGGAGCGTCTGTACCCTTCGCTGTTCGAGCCGGTACATGGCTCGGCGCCGGATATCGCCGGGCTGGGGGTGGCCAACCCGATTGGTCAGATCTGGTCGGCGGCGCTGATGATCGAGCACCTGGGGCAGGGGGATGAGCTTTACCAGCGAGCCGCGGCGGCGATTGTCCAGAGCATCGAGACGGTGCTCGCCGAAGGCCCGCGCACCCGGGAAATGGGTGGCAACGCCAGCACCGTGGAAGTCGGGCGGGCGATTGCCGAGTGTCTGGCTGGCAACAGGAGCTGATGAAAATGAGCCTCGAACACTACATCGACAACCAATGGCAAGCCTCGTCCTGGGCCGAGGACATTCCGGTACTCGACCCCAGCACCGGCATCGCCTACGCGCGTATCGCCCGCGGCACCGCCGAGGACATCGACCTGGCGGTGCAGGCCGCGCAACGGGCCCTGGGTGACAACTTCGACGGGCCCTGGGGCAGCCTTTGCGCCCTGGAGCGTGGGCGCCTGCTGGCGCGCCTGGGCCAGGTGGTGCTGGAGCACCACGAAGAGCTGGCGCAGATCGAGGCCCGGGACACCGGCAAGGCGCTGAAGGTGGCCCGGGCCGACGCCACGGCCCTGGCGCGCTACTTCGAGTACTACGCCGGGGCCGCCGACAAGCTGCACGGCGACACCTTGCCCTACCAGGCCGGCTACACCGTGCTCACGGTGCGCGAGCCCCATGGCGTCACCGGGCACATCATTCCCTGGAACTACCCGATGCAGATCTTCGGCCGCAGCGTCGGCGCCGCCCTGGCGGCGGGCAACGCCTGCGTGGTCAAGCCTGCCGAGGACGCCAGCCTGTCGCTGCTGCGGCTGGCGGAACTGGCGGCCCAGGTGGGGTTTCCGGCGGGCACGATCAACGTGGTCAGCGGCTACGGCCACGAAGCCGGCGCGGCGCTGTGCGCTCATCCCGGCATTGCGCATATCTCCTTTACCGGTTCCACCGGCACCGGCGCCCGGGTGGCCAAGGCGGCGGCCGAACGGCATTGCCCGGTGACCCTGGAGTTGGGGGGCAAGTCGCCGCAGATCGTGTTTGCCGACGCCGATGTGGAGCGCGCGCTGCCGGTGCTGATCAACGCCATCGTGCAGAACTGCGGGCAGACCTGTTCCGCCGGCAGCCGCCTGCTGGTGCAGCGCAGCCTCTATGAACCGCTGCTGGAGCGCCTGGCCCAGTGCTTTGGCCAACTGCGCGCCGGGCCCTCGGAGCTGGACCTGGACATGGGCCCGCTGATCAATCAGAAGCAGCTGCGCCAGGTGCGCGAATTCGTCCGCGAAGCCGAGGCCGCCGGCATCCCGGTGGCGGCGCGCGGGCAGGTGGTGGCCGAGGCCGGCAGCGGCGGCTACTTCCACGAGGCGGTGCTGTTTCGCGATGTGCCGCCAGACAGCCGCCTGGCCCGGGAGGAGGTGTTCGGCCCGGTGCTGGCGGTGCTGCCCTTCGAAGACGAGGCCGAAGCCATTCGCCTGGCCAACGACAGCGCCTTCGGCCTGGTGGCCGGGGTCTGGACCCGGGACGGTGCGCGGCAGTTGCGCATGGCCCACAAGCTGCGCTGCGGTCAGGTGTTCATCAACAACTACGGCGCCGGTGGCGGTGTCGAACTGCCCTTCGGCGGGGTCAAGGCCAGTGGGTATGGCCGGGAGAAGGGCTTCGAGGCACTGCTGGGTTTCACCACCTTGAAGACCATCGCCATTCGCCACGACTGACGGCCGCCACGGCGGTCCATAACAACAAAAACAGGAGTCACTTCCATGCGTCTAGCCAACAAGACTGCCATCGTCACCGGCGCCGGTTCCGGCTTTGGTGAAGGCATCGCCAAGACCTTCGCCCAGCAGGGCGCCCGGGTCATCGTCGCCGACATGAACGCCACGGGCGGCCAGCGGGTGGTGGACGAGATCCGCGCCGCCGGCGGCCAGGCCCACTTCATCGAGGTCAACGTGGCCCAGGACGCCAGCGTTGGCGCCTTGCTGCGCAACACCCTGGAGCAATACGGCGGCCTGGACATCGTGGTCAACAACGCCGGCACCACCCACCGCAACCGGCCGATGCTGGAAGTCGATGAGGCCGAGTTCGACCGGGTGTTTGCGGTCAACGTGAAAAGCATCTTCCTCAGCGCCAAGCACTTCGTGCCGCATTTTCGCGGCCAGGGCGGCGGGGTGTTCATCAACATTGCCTCCACCGCGGCGATCCGGCCGCGCCCGGGGCTGGTCTGGTACAACGGCAGCAAGGGCGCGGTGGTAGTGATGAGCAAGACCATGGCCGCCGAGCTCGGGCCGGACAACATCCGTGTCAACTGCGTCAACCCGGTGGTCGGCGCCACGGCCCTGCTCAGTGAGTTCATGGGCGTGCCGGACACCCCGGAAAACCGCCAGAAATTCATGGCCACCATTCCCCTGGGGCGCTTCTCCACCCCCCAGGACGTGGCCAACGCCTGCCTGTACCTGGCCTCCGACGAAGCGGCGTTCATCACCGGCACCTGCCTGGAAGTGGATGGTGGACGTTGCGTCTGATGATCTGTAAAACCCTCCAGGCCCGCGGGTAATCCGTGCTTTGTGTAGCCGCTGCCGCAGGCTGCGAACGGCCCGCAGGGCCGCACAGTTCCAGCGGGCGCCTGGGCTTGACGGTTGATCGCCAGGCAAGGCCCTGCGGGCCTTTTCGCAGCCTCGCCGAGGCTCGGCAGCGGCTACAGCCAGTGCAAATCCGGGCTGGTGTAGCCGCTGCCGCAGGCTGCGAACGGCCCGCAGGGCCGCACAGTTCCAGCGGGCGCCTGGGCTTGACGGTTGATCGCCAGGCAAGGCCCTGCGGGCCTTTTCGCAGCCTCGCCGAGGCTCGGCAGCGGCTACAGCCAGTGTGAATCCGGGCTGGTGTAGCCGCTGCCGCAGGCTGCGAACGGCCCGCAGGGCCGCACAGTTCCAGCGGGCGCCTGGGGTTGACGGTTGATCGCCAGGCAAGGCCCTGCGGGCCTTTTCGCAGCCTCGCCGTGGCTCGGCAGCGGCTACAGCCAGTGTCAATCCGGGCTGGTGTAGCCGCTGCCGCAGGCTGCGAACGGCCCGCAGGGCCGCACAGTTCCAGAGGGCGCCTGGGCTTGACGGTTGATCACCCAAGCAAGGCCCCGCGGGCCTTTTCGCCCGCTTCAACCCAATCAATGGAGTGCATTCGACATGTGTGGGATCGATAACGACAAGAACCACCCCAATACCAAGCAGCTGCTTGAAGGCCTGCCAAAGAACTGGGGCAAGTGGGGCCCGGACGACGAGGTCGGCGCCCTCAACTACCTGCAACAGGCCGAGGTGCTGCGCGGCGTCGCCGCGGTGCGCCAGGGCAAGACCTTCACCCTGCAGGTGCAGATCGGCCACCCCGGCGGCGACCCGATGTGGCCGGCGCGCAACCCCTCGATGCGCTTCAACACCCTGGACCGCAGCCACTATCAGGCCGGCAAGCAGCCGTCCATGACCGGCGGTGCCGAGTACTGCGACGACGTGATCTTCATGCAACTGCAGGGCTCGACCCAGTACGACGCCCTGGGCCACGCCTGGTACGACAACCAGTTGTGGAACGGCTACGACGCCAGCAGCACCGTCGGCGGCATGGCCAAGGCCAGCGTGCTGCCGATTGCCGAGCGCGGCGTGGTGGGCCGCGCAGTGCTGATCGACATGGCCCGGCACCGCGGCAAGAAGTACCTGGGCCGCGGCGAGACCTTCAATCACCTGGACCTGCTGGCCGCCGCCAAGGCCCAGGGCGTGGCCATCGAGAAGCGCGACATCCTGATCATCCGCACCGGCTCCATGGGCGCCTTCTACGAGTACGGCAAGACCGAGTTCTTCAAGGACCTGGTGGAGCCCGGGCTGACCTACAGCCGCGAACTGGTGGACTGGTTCAACCAGATGGAGATCCCCAACCTGGTCACCGACACCATCGCCAACGAAGTGATCACCGACCCGGTGTCCGGGGTGCAGATCCCGCTGCACTGCGCGCTGATGCGCAACCTGGGGATCGCCTTCACCGAGATCGTGCTGCTCGAAGACCTGGCCGAGGATTGCGCCGCCGACGGCCAGTGGACCTTCCTCTACACCGCTGCGCCGTTGAAGATCGTCGGCGGCAGCGGGGCACCGGTGAACCCCATCGTCATCAAGTAGGCGGCGCTTGCTGGTGGAGAGGCGGGCGCAGGGTTTATCCTGCGCGCCCTCACCAAGACCGATAGGGATCATCGACCGATCATGCATGACGATTCGCACTCGCCGGACTGCAGCTGCTGCCTGGATCACGCCAATGCCCATCAGGGCGTACTCGATACCCTGGAGTTGATGGCCGACCACCCCGAGGCCAGCGAGGACGACATCGTCCAACTGCTTCAGGCGCGTGGCTACTCGGCCATCGCTGCGGAAAAACTCAACGCCTTCGTGCCATCGGCCCTGGCCTGGATCGTGCTCAAGCGCCTGGGGGTGAAACACCTGCCCAACCACTTCATCGCCCTGGATGAGGAGGGTGAGGAGGTCCGGGTTCCGGTGGCCGACCAGCACTACTTCACCGCCGCGCTGACCCTGGCCTACAACACCTTCGAAAACGGCTGGAGCGAGGTGCTGCCGCGCAAGACCTACGAAATGGTGGCTGGCCGCAGCGCCGAAATGGCCATGGCCAACGAGGCGCTGTATGCCGGGGAGTCCCTGCAGGGGTCCACCCTGGAGCCCGTGCAACTGCTGCGTCTGGATGCCCGGGCGGCGCTTGAGTAAGCGCCCGGACACTGGCGGGCCGCAGGTCATGGGGTTACCCTGCGGCTGTTTTTTTTGAGACCGATATGGACCTTCGCCTCCCGTGACCGATACCTGCCCGCCCAACGGCGCGCATTGCGCCGAATACCCCGACCACCAGACCGCCCACCAGGCCGTGGTCGAAGCCCTGCAAGTGATGGGCGCCCACCCCAAGGCCAGCGAAGACGAGATCGTGCAGATGCTCCAGGCCCGTGGCTACTCGGCCATCGTCGCCGAGAAGCTCAACGCCTTCGTGCCCTCGGCCCTGAGCTGGCCGCTGCTCAAGCGCCTGGGGGTGGAGACCTTCGTCGGTCACTTCGTCGCCTACGACGACAATGACCAGGAGGTGCAGATCCCGGTTTCCAGCCAGCACTATTTCACCGCCGCGCTGATGCTGGCCTACAACACGCTCGAAGCCGGCTGGAGCGAGGAGTTGCCCCACGGCACCTTTGTCAGCGTGACGCAACACAGCGCCGAGATGAACGCGGCGAACAAGGTGCTGAACCAGGGCGGCAGCCTGGAGGGCGGGACGATCGGGCCCTTGAAGTTGCTGCGGCTGAGCGCCAGCGAGGTGCTGGGGCAAGCCCCTAGCTGATGTAGATGATCTTCGACACCAGCTCGGCGCTGTTCTTGGCCTGCAGCTTCTTCATCAGGCGGGCGCGGTGCACCTCCACCGTGCGGTGGGAAATCGCCAGTTTGCGCGCCACTTCCTTACAGGTCAGGCCGTTGACGATGTGCAGCGATATCTCGCGCTCGCGTGGGGTCAGGCGCACGGTTGGCGCCAGTTGCCGGTCCAGGCGTTCGAAGTGCCAGATCATCAGCCCGAACGGATCGTCCGGGGTCAGGGAAAAGCCGTGGGCCCGGGCCCAGAACACCTCGCCATTGCGGTGCTGCATGAAGCGTTCGTCGGTATAGGACGCGCCCTGGCCGTTGCGCAGCCAGTGTTCGCTGCGTTCGCCAATGCTCTGGTAATCGGCCTGGGAGGGGTACAGCAACAGGGTCAGGTGATCCAGCAGCTGTTCGCGCTCATAGCCGAACAGGCGCAGGAAGGCCTGGTTGCAATCGAGCATGCGCCGATGCCCGGTGATCAACTGCGGTGCGGGGGAAACCTGGAAGGCCAGGCGCTCTAGGTCCTGGAGCTGCTGGGCATATACGGTCATGGGGCATCCTGCCTCGTGGAAGTCGGTGCGCCGCTCTGGCGAGCGGGGTACTACTTACTGCTGTACGTAGTTGCCCCAACTAGCGTCTGATTTCGGCGCTCGCCATTGTAGGGAATGCCCGCTTCAAGCACAGAAGAAAATCACCATGACCCATGCTTCCGTATCCATTGTTGCTGCTGCCCACACGTCTTTCGGCCGTCTGCAGGGCTCGACCCTCGAGGACCTGATTGTCCAGGTCACTCGTGAAGCCCTGGCGGATGCCGCGATTGACGCCGCCGAGATCGACGCCCTGTTCCTCGGACACTTCAACTCAGGCCTGGTGCCGGACGGTTTTCCGGCCTCGCTGATGCTGCAGGCCGATCCGCAATTGCGCTTCAAACCGGCCACCCGCTGCGAGAACGCCTGCGCCTCGGGCTCGGCGGCGATTCAGGCCGGGGTCAACGCGATCCGCAGCGGCGCCGCTGAACTGGTGCTGGTGGTGGGGGCGGAAAAGATGACCGGCAACTCCACCGCCGAGGTCACCCAAGCCCTGGCCGGAGCCGGTTACCAGAATGATCCGCAGGAGGCCGGCCTGAGCTTTGCGCAGCTGTTTGCCCGGGTCGCGCAGCAGTACACCGAGCGCTACCACAGCCCGCTGGCCTCGATGGCGGCGATTGCGGTGAAGAACCACAGCAATGCCATGGCCAACCCGCTGGCGCAGATGCATCGGCCGATGGACTTCGAGCATTGCAACAATGTGTCCCAGAGCAATCCGCTGATTGCGCCGTCGCTGCGCCTCACCGACTGCTCGCTGATCAGCGACGGCGCGGCGGCCATTGTCCTGGCGTCACCGCAGCGCGCCCGCTCGTTCCGGCGCGAGGTGGCGATCCGCTCCCTGAGCCAGGTCAATGACCTGCTGCCGATGGCCAGTCGCGACATCCTCGCCTTCGACGGCCCGCAGCGGGCCATCCACGGCGCCTTGCGCGAGGCCGGGGTAAGCCTGGGGGACATGAACTTCGCCGAGGTCCACGACTGCTTCACCATCGCCGAGCTGTTGATCTACGAGGCCATGGGCCTGGCGCCCAAGGGCGAAGGCCATCGGGCGCTGGACGAGGGCATCGTGCGCCAGGGCGGTCGTTTGCCGGTCAACCTGTCCGGTGGGCTCAAGGCCAAGGGCCACCCGGTGGGCGCCACCGGGGTCTCGATGCATGCCCTGGGCTTTCGCCAATTGATCGGCGAGCCCATTGGTCTGGGCGTGCCCCGTGCCGAGTTCGGCTTGCTGTTCAACATGGGCGGGATGGCGGTAGCCAACTACGCGTCGGTCCTGCAAGCGGTCAGGACCTGAGCATGAACATCGCTCATTGGCTGCTGGATGCGGCTCAACGCTGGCCCCAGCGTCCAGCGCTGTTCGCGGGCTGCCGCCAGGTGGCCGACTATCAGGACTTCGCAACCCGGGTCCGGGCTCGGGCCCTGCACCTGCGTCAAGGTCACGGCATCGCCCCGGGGGAGCGGGTGGCGTTGCTGATGAAGAACAGTTGCGACTACCTGGAACTGCTCTACGCCATCTGGTGGAGCGGGGCGGTGGCGGTGCCGGTCAACAGCAAGCTGCATCCGCGGGAGGCGGCCTGGATTGTCGGCAACGCCGGGGCTCGGGCGATCTATACCGACAGCGGGCGGACTTTCGAGCTTAAGGACTTGCCGGACAACTGCCGCGAGTTGCCCGGTTACGCCAGCCCCGCGCCGGCGCCAGCCCCGGGCCACGAGCTGCTGGAGCCCTGTCCGCGCAGGGACGATGATCTGGCCTGGCTGTTCTACACCTCGGGCACCACCGGCCGTTCCAAGGGGGTGATGCTGTCCCATGGCAACCTGATGGCCATGTCGCTGTGCTACCCGCTGGATGTGGACCCGGTGCAGGCCACTGATGCGGTGGTCTATGCCGCGCCGATGTCGCACGGGGCCGGGCTCTACAACTTCATTCACGTGCGCTGCGGGGCCCGGCATGTGGTGCCGGAGTCACGGGGGTTCGACGCGCAGGAGCTGTTCGGGTTGGCGCAGGAACTGGGGCAGGTCAGCCTGTTTGCCGCCCCGACCATGGTCAAGCGCATGGTCGAGCAGGCCCGGCAGCAAGGCTATGACGGCGCGGGGATCAAGACCCTTGTCTACGGTGGGGCCCCCATGTACCTGGCGGACCTGGGCCAGGCCCTGGAGACCTTCGGCCCGCGGTTGGTGCAGATCTACGGCCAGGGCGAGTGCCCGATGACCATCAGCGCCCTGTCCCGGGAGCTGATCGCCGACCGCGAGCATCCCGACTGGCCCGCAATCGCGGCCTCGGTGGGGCGGCCGCAGTCCTGTGTGGAGGTGCGGATAGTCGATGCCGATGGACAGCGCCTGGGCCCCGGCGAACCCGGGGAAATCGCTGTGCGCGGGGCCCCGGTGATGCACGGCTACTGGGACAACCCGTCAGCCACTCAGGCGGCCCTGGTGGACGGCTGGTTGCTCACCGGCGATATCGGCTTTCTCGACAGTCGCGGGATGCTGACCCTCACGGACCGCTCCAAGGATGTGATCATTTCCGGCGGCAGCAATATCTACCCACGGGAAGTGGAAGAGGTGCTGATGCAGCATCCCGGGGTGTTCGAGGTCTGCGTGGTGGGGCAGGCGGATGCCGAGTGGGGCGAATCGGTGGTGGCTTTCGTGGTGCTGCGCTGCCCTGGCGGCCTCGATGCTCAGGCACTCAACCAATGGTTCGTGACCCGCATGGCCTCGTTCAAGAAGCCCAGGAAATACCTGTTTTGCCGCGAGCTGCCCAAGAACAGCTACGGCAAGATTCTCAAGACCCGCTTGCGCCAGTGGTTGCAGGACCCCACAGGGTCCATCGCCGACCTCTGAAAGATTTTTTCCATGGACAGCAATACGACAGGAGTCTCCCAACATGGACATGACCTCTTGCAATCCCCAGCGCCAGCGGCGCCGGGCCTTTATCGGCGCGACCTCGGGCCACTTGATCGAGTGGTACGACTACGGCGTCTATGGGTTCCTGGCGCTGTACATCGGCAAGGCGTTCTTCGTCTCCGATGACCCCACCAGCAGCCTCTTGGCGAGCTTTGCGGCCTTTGCCCTGAGCTTTTTCATCCGTCCCCTGGGCGGGCTGTTCTTCGGCCCCCTGGCGGACAAGATCGGTCGGCGCAAGACCCTGATCACCGTACTGATGCTGATGGCCGGTTCCACCTGCCTGCTGGGCCTGCTGCCGACCTACGCCAGCATCGGCATCGCCGCGCCGATCCTCCTGGTGCTGATCCGCTGCGTGCAGGGGTTTTCCGCCGGAGGCGAGATCGGCACCATCACCAGCTTCATTTCCGAATACGCCGGGCCCGGGCGCCGGGGCTTTGCCACCTGCTGGCTGATGGTCACCGCGGTGCTAGGCCTGTTGCTGGGCGGCGCCGTGGCCAATGGCATGACCTGGGCCCTGGGGGCCGAGTTGATGCAGGACTGGGGCTGGCGAATTCCGTTCCTGATCGCCGGACCCCTGGGGTTCATCTCGCTGTACATCCGCCTGAAGCTCGAAGACAGCCCGGAGTTCCTGGCCCTGGTGCACGCCGGAGAGACCTCCAAGGCACCGCTGCGGGAGGTCTGGCAGTGGAAGCGCTCGATTGCCCTGGTGTTCTTCATCATCACCCTGCACAGCTCGATCTTTTACCTGGTGCTGACCTTCGCCTCGACCTATATGTCCAACACCCTCAAGTTCGACAGCGGCACTACCTTGCTTTACGTGTTCGTCGCCAGCCTCTCGGCGGCCCTGGTCATGCCCCTGGGCGGCGCCTTCACCGACCGCTACGGACGCAAGCCGTTCCTGATGGTGATCGGCACCCTGGCCACCCTGGCCATGTACTGGTTCTTCAAGACCGCGCCCAACGCCACCCCGGCCATGCTGTTCTGGCCGCTGATGGCGGTGGCGATCCTGTTCGGACTCTACGCCTCCTCGACCTACGCCCTGATGAGCGAACTGCTGCCGACCCGCATCCGCTCCACCGGGATTGCCGTGGCCTACAACATTCCCGTGGCAGTGTTCGGTGGCAGTGCACCGTTGATCTCCACCTGGCTGATCAAGCTCACCGGCGACATCACCTCGCCCTGGTATTTCTACGTGGCCACCGGGGTGGTGTCGTTGATTGCCCTGGTGGTGCTGCGCAAGGAGGACTTTGTCGCCTGCGCTCCCGGCTCGCACACCCCAGGCAGCCTGGCACCCCCGTTGCTGGTCAACCCGGCGCCCTGAGCCAGCAGGCCGTCTGCGGCCTGGGGGTTCAGCAGGTGGGGGGCAGCTGGTGCGGGATTCAGGAGCCCTGGGGTTTCCAGCATGCCGCCGGTGGCGCGGCACCGGCACAGGCGCGGTTTTGGCCATACAGCGGTTTTGCCGGCTTGCGGGTTACCGCGCTGTTGCGGGTCCTGATGCAGGTGCGGGTATAGCGGTGCATCTGGTTCAGCGCCAGGTTGCGCAGCCCCTTGGGGCAGATCAACAGGGCCTCGCCGAAAGAGAAGAGTTGAAAGCCCTGAACTTCCAGGCGCTGCTTCGAGGTCAGGCGGGTGTTCCACATCAGTGGGTCCAGGTCATGCAGTTCGAGGTCATCGTGCAGCACGAATCGTTCGACTCCGTCCTGACGCACATCCAGGCTGCCGGCGGCCTTGTAGGTGATCTGGCTCATGGCCCCGGGCAGCACCAGAAGAAAGGCTGCGGCCAGGAGCAGGGTGCACATCAGGGCATAGAAGACCCGTTTGTAGGGACTACCGGCCTTGCAGTAGAAGAACACGATGGGCAGCAAGGAGAAGAGCAGCCCCAGGAAGTTCAACAAGGCTGGTAAGTGTGGCGAGTCATTGGACACTTCGTTGCTGTAGGCATTGATGATCAGCAGGCTGGTGAAGATCCCCGAGATCACCGTGCCCAGCAGGCAGAGTGTCAGGGTCACGAACAGGCCACCCCAGGTGCCCCTGCCCGCAACGGGGTGTTTCTCCAGACTGCTGTGGATCACGCGTTTGAACGCGGGGCGTGACATCACCAGCCCTGTCACCAGTACCACCACCGCCACCAGTATCAGCGACGCCAGTGCCTCACCCAGATGCACGTAGTAGCTGAGCACGATCAGAGTCAGGAAGCCTGCCAGGACCGGCAAGGTCAGCCATACCACCACATCGTTCATGTGTTCTGGAGTGTTGCGAAACACATCGTTTGCCAGCCCGAACAGCAGGGTGGTGACCGTAAGCAGCAGCAAGTAGATCAGCATGAGAAACAGCACCATGACCAGCCAGACCACCAGCGCCGATCTGGCATCGATGGAGGCCATGAACAGGTCGGTGCGGCCGATGGCCCGGGTGTACATGTACAGGCTGAACAGCCCCAGCGCGGCGGCGCTCAGGCCGATGACGGTGCCGATCTGGCTCCAGTAGTTGAGGACGCGTTTGAGGTTTTTCCTGAACACCTCTTCAAAGGTGGGTCCTGCGACTTGCATGTGGGCACTCCCTGGCAACGGCGATGGCGGCGGGAGTAGAACAAGACGAGGGGGCTCTGTCGATGCTTTTGCACGCAGGACCGGGCTCCGACAGTGCCGCTCCCTGGCCCAGTCTTTCAGGCTCGCGCCTCAGCGATATTGCGCCGCCGCTTGCAGCGGTGTCCGCCCCTTGCGCCCGGCCGTCAGGCGATAGGCAATGGCCAGCCAGACGAACCACGCCGGCATCACGCACAGGGCCATGCGGGTATCCGGGCGCAGGGCCAGCAAGGCCAGGACGAACAGCAGGAACGCCAGGGCGAACCAGGCCATGGGCACGCCGCCGGGCATCTTGTACTGGGAACCGGCGTGCAGTTCAGGGTGCTTTTTGCGGTAGGCGATGTAGGACGCGAGGATGGTCGACCAGGTGAAGATCACCAGGATCGCCGACACCGTCGACACCAGGGTGAAGGCGGTCATCACCTCCGGAACCACGTACAGCAACAGCACCCCCAGCAGCATCAGCAGGTTGGTGAAGGCCAGGCTGATCACCGGAACGCTATGCCCTGACAGGCGTTTGAACAAGCGTGGTGCGTTGCCCTGGTCCGCCAGGCCGAAGAGCATGCGACTGGCGGAGAACACGCCGCTGTTGGCCGAGGAAGCCGCGGAGGTCAGCACCACGAAATTGACGATGCCCGCCGCAGCCGGAAAGCCGGCGATCAGGAACAACTCCACGAACGGGCTCTTGCTCGGCGACACCTGCTGCCAGGAGGTCACGGCGATGATGCATGCCAGGGCCAGCACATAGAACAGGATGATGCGCAGCGGAATCGCGTTGATGGCCCGGGGCAGGGTCCGGCGCGGGTCGCGGGTCTCCGCCGCTGCGGTGCCGATCAGCTCGGTGCCGGCAAAGGAGAAGATCGCCATCTGGAAACCGGCGAAGAAGCCCAGCAGGCCGTTGGGAAAGGCGGCCTGGCGGTCCAGCAGGTGGTTCAGGGAGGCGCTCACCCCGGACGGCGAGACAAAGGCGGTGGCGATCAGCACCAGGCTCACCGCGATCAGGGTGACCACGGCGATGATCTTGATGATGGCGAACCAGAACTCCACCTCGCCGAACAGTTTCACCGTCAGCACGTTGAGGGCGAACAGGGTCAGCATCATGGCGATGGCGGGAACCCAGGCCGGCACATCGGGGAACCAGTACTGGAAGAAGCCGCCCACCACCACGGCATCGCCCACCACCGCGACACTCCAGCTCAGCCAGTAGGACCAGCCGAGGAAGAACGCCGCCTGGGGCCCCAGGTAGGCACCGGCGAAATCGGCAAAGCTCTTGAAGTTCAGGTTCGACAGCAGCAGCTCGCCCATGGCGCGCATCACCAGGTACACGAACAGGCCGATGATCATGTAGATCAGGATGATCGAGGTGCCGGACATGGCGATGATCTTGCCCGAGCCCATGAACAGCCCGGTGCCGATGGCGCCGCCCATGGCCATGAGCTGGATATGACGGTTATGCAGGGTGCGTTGCAGCGTCGGGTGCTCGGAGGCCCCGAAGGTATCTGGATTCATCACAAAACCTCTTGATTTTATAGTTGTCGAGTTTTGGCAGTGGAAGGTCGTTGGGGGCTGCGGTCTGTGATTGTTGTGGTGCAGCCGGGTCAGGTATTGCCCGTGAACAGGGGCACGAGGCCGGTTCCCTGTTCATGGGCCACAGGAGCGCTCTTTCAGCCGGCGGTGATCCGTCGTGGTGCCGTCGCCAGGGAGGCGGGGCGCTGTTGCAGCAACTGGTACAGGTCCTTGATATTGGCCGGCGTGGGCACCAGCTGAATCTGCTCGCCGATGCCGTGCTGGCGTGCCAGGTCATGCAGGTAGCGCAGGGACGCGAAGTCTTCCAGGGCGAAACCCACCGAGTCGAACACCGTGACCTGGGCCTCATGCTCGCGGCCCGGCGCCAGGCCCTGGGCAATGCGGAAGTACTCGGTGACCGGGAACTGCGCCGGCATCTGCTGGATATCGCCCTCGATGCGGGTCTGGGGTTCGAACTCGACGATCACCCGGGCGTTGCGCAGGATGTCCGCGTGCAGCTCGGTCTTGCCCGGGCAATCGCCGCCCACGGCGTTGATGTGCATGCCTGGCTCGATCAGTTCGGGGGTGAGGATGGTGGCGTAGGCCTTGTCCGCGGTGACCGTGGTCACGATGTCCGCGCCCTTGACCGCATCGGCCACCGAGTCGGCGATGCGCACCTCGAGCCCTGGCCAGGCCTGCAGGTTGTGCTTGAGCTTGTGGGACGCTTCAACGTCGATGTCGAAGATCCGCAGCTCGCTGATGCCGAGCATTTCATGGAAGGCGATGGCCTGGAATTCACTCTGGGCGCCGTTGCCGATGAGTGCCATGCGGCGGGCGTCCTTGCGGGCCAGGGATTGCGCCACCAGCGCTGAAGTGGCGGCGGTGCGCACCGCGGTGGTCAGGGTCAGTTCGCTGAGCAGCACCGGGTAGCCGCTGTCGACCTGGGCCAGCACACCGAAAGCCATCACCGTCAGCAGGTGCCGGGCGGGATTGCCGGGGTGGCCATTGACGTACTTGAACGCGTACTGCTGGCCATCGTCGGCGGGCATCAGCTCGATGACGCCAGTGGCGGAGTGATTGGCGGTGCGCGGGGATTTCTCGAAGGCTTGCCAGCGCTGGTAGTCGGCCTGGATGTAGCCGGCCATTTCCCGGATCGCCCGGCCTATGCCCAGGCGCGAATACAGGTCCGCTGCGTGATCCACATCGATGAACAAGGTCATGTCTTTTCCCTCTCGGTCAGAACGTTGAAAACTGCTGGGCAGTGCGACGCTGGTGCATTAGCGGTTGGCATGGCCGTGGAGCACATTGACCGCGTTGATGCCGATCTCATCCACCATGTAGCCGCCCTCCATGACGAACAACGTGGGTACGCCCACGCCGGCGATGACCTGGCCCATGCCGAGGAAATCCTCGCTTTCCAGAAGGAAGTGGCTGATGGGATCGTCCTTGAAGGTGTCGACGCCCAGGGACACCACCAGCAGCTCCGGGGAGAACTCGCGAAGCCGGGCGCAGGCCTGGATCAGTGCTTCCCGGTAACGCTGCCAGGTGGTGCCTCGGGGCAGGGGGACGTTCAGGTTGCAGCCTTCGCCGGCGCCGGCCCCACGCTCCGCGGCGAACCCCGAGTAGTAGGGGTAGGAGACCGCCGGATCGCCGTGCAGCGAGACGAACAGGACGTCATCACGCTCGTAGAAAATGTTCTGGGTGCCGTTGCCGTGGTGGAAGTCCACGTCCAGCACCGCTACGCGTTTCGCGCCCCGGGTCACGGCGTGTTGCGCGGCAATGGCGGCGTTGTTCAGGTAGCAGTAGCCCCCCATGTATTCCCGTGCCGCGTGATGGCCCGGCGGACGGCACAGGGCAAAGGCACTGTCCTGGCCTTCGTCGATCAGCGCCAGGCCGGTGAGGGCAATATCGGCGCTGGTGCGCACGGCATTCCAGGTGGTGGCGGTGATGGGCGAGCCGGCATCCATGGCGAAGAAGCCCAGCTTGCCGTCGATGAACTCCGGCACCTGCTGGTTGGCCAGGTCGCGTACCGGCCACACCAGGGGCAGGGCGTCGTGGCTGCGGCCGGTGGCGCGCCATTCGCTCCAGGCGCTTTCCAGGAAGGTCACGTAGCGTTCGCTGTGGGCGGCGACGTAGCAGGAACGGTCGAAACGGCGGGGGACGATGATGTCGCCAAGCCCCACGTGCCTGACCCGGTCGCGGACCGTATCGGCCCGGCTGGGTTGCTCGAAGGAGGGCTTGAGCACCCCATCCTTCAACTCGGTGCCGTGGTGCAGGCGGTGGGATTCGCTGAAGACGGTAAGCATGCTGAACGCATCCATTGTTGTTGTCCGGTGCAAATAGTTTGTTCCGGCATGGCTGCGACTTCTTTGCTTTTTGTTCTGATGGAATTAGAGTTTTGGGTAATATTTTTCCATTGAGTGGCTACTTGTGAAAAAAATGACTCGAAGGGTGTCCCTGGACGAAACCGACCTGGCAATCCTCGCCCTGTTGCAGCAGGACGCGAGCATTTCCAACGCCGAACTCAGCGAGCGCCTGTCCCTGAGCCTCACCCCCTGCTGGCGCCGGCGCAAACGCATGGAAGAGGAGGGGGTGATCAAGGATTACCAGGCCAACCTCGATCGGCGCCTGCTGGGGCTGGACATCATGGCCTTCGTGCATGTGCGTTTTGCCACCCACTCTGACCAGACTCCGGATGACTTCGAGGCGGTGATCATGCGGTTGCCCGAGGTCCAGGCCTGCCACAAGATCACCGGTGACGCCGACTACCTGTTGCAGGTGCTGGCCCAGGACCTGGACAGCTACAGCGATTTTGTCGAGCAGGTGCTCAGGCGCCAGCCGGGCATCGCCTCGATCCAGTCGAGCCTGGCGCTGCGGGAGATCAAGGCCACCAGTCGCCTGGCAATTGCCCCGGCACCGGCCCGTTGAGTCGAACCCCGGTTACTGGAATTCTCCGCTGATCAGGTGGCCGTCTTCTAGGCGACTTCACGGCTGTCGGGCTTTGTGCGCCGCCTGCAAGGTCCGGCGCACGCCTTCGGCATAGGACGTCTTGGCGATGGGCCCGATCAAGCCTGGCAGGGCCGGGGAAACCTTGAAACGGCCGCTTTCGAAATCCTCGAAAGAGAACAGCGAGGCGTTCAGGCCAGCGGCCAGCACTGCCTCGTACTCGTCCAGGTAGTGCTCGTCCGGGCGTTTGGGGTCGAACGGGTCGCTGGGATACAGCAGGTGCTTGGCAGGTTCCATCAAGTGAAAGTGGGGCTGGGTCGAGGGACGCGGTGAGGATGGCGTTCGAACGGTGGATGATAACGGCATTTTTGCAGGCTTTGTTCCTGGGCCTGCAGCGCCTCACATCCCTGCACGTTTATTCACAGAAAATCACTGACTGCAGACAGATTCCAACGTTTGCCATGAGGATACTGGTGCGCCTTGCGAGGAGCCTCCCAAGGAGCCTGAAGGATCGACGTGACCAGAGGAAAACCCCCATGCGTTCCATGCTTGCAACCTTGCTGATCAGCACCTTGGGCGCGATGCCCCTGGCCCATGCCACCGAGCCTCTGGCGTTTCACGAGGTGTTCGACGACATCAAGCCTGACCAGCCCGGTTGCGCCGCCGGGGTGATGCGCGGCGCCAAAACGATCTGGAGCGCAGGGTACGGCGCTGCCGACCTGGCCACGGGCCGGGCGATCCAGGCCGATACCCTGTTCAACCTGGCCTCGGTGTCCAAGCAGTTCACCGGTTTTGCCATCCTTGAGCTCGAAGCCCAAGGTCGCCTGGATCTGAATGACTCGATCCGGCGCTTTGTGCCGGAGCTGCCGGCCTATGCCGAGGGCATCCAGATCCGTCATCTGCTGCACCACACCTCGGGCCTGCAGGACTACATGCTGCTGGCGGAGTTGGCGGGGATTCCCCTGACCCAGCGCTTCACCCAGCAACAGGCCCTGGATCTGCTGTTCAAGCAGAACGCCCTGATGTTTCCCCCGGCAGCGAATTCAGCTACAGCAACAGCGGTTATGTACTGCTGTCGAGCATCGCCGAGCGAGCCGCCGGCATGCCCCTCAAGGACTACAGTCGAGCCCATCTGTTCGAGCCCCTGGGCATGAGTCGCTCGAGCATTGTCGATCAGTACCCGGTGCAGTTGCCGAACCTGGCCCAGGGCTATGAACAGGGCGAGCCGTCCAAGGGCCCCGAAGCCGTGGACGCCCGCTGGGAACAGACCGGCGACGGTCAGGTGCACAGCACTGTGGCAGACCTGATGCTGTGGTTGCGCAACCTGTCCACGGGGCGGGTCGGGGGCACGGCGCTGGTGGAGAAGATGCGCCAGACCGAGCCCTTCAACGACGGTGACCCGGGCTATTACGGCATGGGCCTGGCCAACCGCAGTTATCGGGGCCTGCAAGAGGTGTCCCACAGCGGCAGTTGGGCCGGTTTCAGCACCGATGTGGCCTGGTACCCGAAGCTGGATGTGGCCACTGTGGTCCTGTGCAACAGCACGGAAGGGGAGGCGTCGGAGCGCGGGCATCGCTTGCTGGATGTCCTGCTGGGCCCGTCCTGGTTGCCCCGGGACACGGGCATTCCGGCGCCGCCGCCAAGCATCAAGGCGGTGCCCAAGGCGTTCTTGAATACGTTGGTGGCCGGCACCTACCTGGATGATCGCGGTCATCAGTTCCAGCTGCAACGCACCGGCAAGGGGTTTGTCCTGGACACCTTTCATGAGGTCCTGCCGTTGCTCCGCCAGAGCGATCAACTGATGGTGGCGGACAACGACGGCATCCCGATCTATCTCGCGGCGGCACCGGGGGCACGGATCGTCGGCAACAACCCGGCCTCGACCTACGTCCTGGCCCCGGCTTGGAAACCCGAGGATATTCGTCGTTATGTCGGCCTCTACGCGCTGCAAACCAGCCCCGGACAGCTCAAGGTCTACCCCCGGCAAGGCAAGCTCTACGTACGTATCGGCCAGCACAGCTATCCTTTGCAGCCGCTGACGACGGAGCGCTTTCGCGCCGGTGAACTGGGGGTGATCAGCTTTGCCGAGGAGGGTGCCGTGTTGACCAGCAGCGTGGCGCGCAATCTGCGCTTCAGGAAGGTGACGGGGCAATAGCCTCGGGCCGCATGTTGGTAACGGACAGTCGGGGCCTTCTTGCAGCCTTTTGAGGCGAGCATTTTAGACCTGGAAGCCCCACCACCTGCCCGGCACCTCGGACCAGGACCTTTGGGGGACTACCAGTGGTCAACCAGTTGCTTGACCTGCGACGCATCGTGGCACCGCAGCAGCGCTTGGCGAAAGCGTGGATTGGAGAACAACCGGGCAGTGTCCGCCAGCAGTTCCAGGTGTTGCTGATCGGCGGGGGCGGGCACCAGCAGCACGAGGATATCGCTCACCGGCTGCTGGTCGGGGGCGGCAAAGGCCATGGCGGTCTGCGGCCGCAGGTACAGCGCATGGATGCTGTCGAGCTCGGCGAGCCGCGCATGGGGCACGGCCACACCGTCGCCGATGGCGGTACTGGCGGCCAGTTCCCGGCGCCACAGACTGGCCGTGACCCAATCGCCGGGCAGTTGCCGAGTCTCTTGAAGATGCTGGCCAACCTGATCGAACAGGCGCTGTTTGTTCGAGATATTGACGTCGAGGAGGATGTCCTCGACCTGCAGATAGCGGGCAAGCTTGCTCATGGGCTTCTCCGGTCGTTTCAGGCTTGGCTCAAGGAGAATTGAAGCGCATTTGCCTGGCTGGGTCAGTGGCGGCCGGGCAGTCTTTACGAACTCTTTAGGTGGGGGCTGGCGGGTGGCAAGGGAGTGGCCGAGGAGGGTGGAGTTCTTGTGGGGGATCTGTTCAAAGACGATGGCGCCGTTGGTGTAGATGGGCGCGGCTTTGCGCGGTTGTTCACCGCTCCACAGGTATTCCTCGCCGATGATGTGTTGTTCGCTGTGGGCGTAGTGTGTGCCGCGTTTGTTGCTGCGGCTGAAGTTGAACTTGCGCGTGCGACGGCCGAAGGCGTCGTAGTTGTAGCGCCAGTGTTCGTTGTTGGGGGTGTAGAGGTCGGTGAGGCGATTGTCGCTGTTCCAGCGGTATTGCCAGCGCTGGGGGCGGAAGCCGTGGCGGTCGACGATTTTTTCGGCCAGGCGGCCGCAGGCGTCGTAGCGGTAGCGGTTGGCCCCGGACTTGACCACGCGCCCGCCTTTTTGCTCGGCCTTGACGCCCATGCCCTTTGCGCTGTGGATCTGCCCTTCGCTGAGCAGATTCAGGGCGTTGTCGTAGAGCCATTGCTGCGGCTGGCCCTGGCCCAGGTGGGCGGCGATCAGTTGCTGGTTGGCGTTGTAGCGGTACTGGCTCTGGCCCCAGCGGTTGTCGTCAATCTGGATCGGGTTGAAGGCTTTGTCGTAGCGGTAGTGGCGTTCGACAAAGGAGTTTGCGGCCGCGCCGGCCTTTTGCTCGGTCAGCAAGCTGAGGCGGTTGTAGTGCTGGTGCAGGTTGAAGCCAGCCGTGCTGCTGCACTGGGTGTCTCATACTTTTAAATTGATAATTATAAATTTATTTAGGCTCACAAATAAAAATCCAACAATTCGATTATTGATTTTTCAATAATCCTCCGCCTGCGATTGCACCTTATAGCTTTAAGGTGAGGTAATATTTCTTTGCTTAACTCCAAAACCAATGACTCCATGCTCTGATTCAGTTCGTCAAGTCTATTGTCTGACATGATTGCTAAATATTTTTCCATCAGGCAATACTCTGCATGATTCGGCTCTTTGATCAGATCTAAGTTTTCGTCAACTGACCCACAAAGGTAACGGATTGGGTTTTTTAATCGATATCCGCAATATTTATTTTCTGAAAAGATAAAGCTAAAGTCTTTTTTTATATGTATGTGAGTGACGCTTGAAGAGGGAGTGAAATTTAGACAGGTCAGTTCTTTTTTTTCTGCATTAAAGTTTCTTAGCTTTGTAGGTTCTAATAAAAAATGTTTTGGGTTTTTAAGTTTTATTTCACCCCAGCAAGATGAGTGTTCACTTAAATTATTTTTTGTATTTTTATTGGGGACGGAAAGTTCGGAATTTACGAGGTCGCCATAAATATTAAACAAAAAAAACTCTGAGTTTTCAGATATCCAATGTTCAGAGCCAATGCCTGGTTTTCCATTTGAGAGAGAGATGACTGATGAGTTTCCCCCGAAAGCATACTTTATTGTGAAATTCTCATAAATGGTATGAGGTAAGGGGTAAGTTTTAATCTGCATGCATGAAATATTAAGCATATTATATCTTCGTTGCTGGAGGTAGAAAGCCACCATTAGGTTTGGGGATGCTTCCTGATGCAATCATTTCAGACGTTATCGGTATTCCGGGATCAGAAGGCGCGCCTCCATAAATGGCTGCTCCGCTTTCACCACGCGGACCTCCTTGACCATAACTAGTAATTACGTTGCCCTGAGCCCCACCCTTACCATGAGTTACAACAATGTTCCCGTCTTTATGGAAGACTAAATTTCCATTTTTGGCTTGATATACGTTTTCTGGATTACTAAGAATATCCAACTCAGTATCATGTCCCAACCTCCCGTGATAGTCTTTTCCTCGTCGAATTTTCCCATTTGAGGCATTTTCTTTGATTTTCGCTGCGGCTTCTTTTGGGCATGTTGCCAGCCCCAGCGGATCAATCCAACTATTCGGATTATCCACATACCCCTGCGGCCGAGTCCCACCCCCCAGCCCCAGCGGGTCCGGACTCAAATACTGCGCAGTCTCCGGATCGTAGTACCGGTGCCGATTGTAGTGCAGGCCACTCTCTTCGTCGTAGTACTGACCCGGAAAGCGAATCGGGCAGGTGGTCTTGTTGATCGGCACCACATTGCTGCTGGCGAACTCGTCATTCGCGGCTTGCCACAGTCGCGCTTGCCCCCAGACGCTGGGGCTGTTGCTCCAGCCCAGTTGGCCGCTTTCGTCCAGTAGCTCTCTGGGCGTGCCGAGGTGGTCGGTGACGATGTACCAGAGTTTTTCGCCTTGCTGTTGCGCCAGCGGGGTGATGCCGCCCGGGGCGTAGCTCCAGCGGGTGGCGTGTTCGAAGGCGACGGTGCCGTCGGCGTAGATGGGCGCGGCTTCGAGCAGTTGTTCGCCGCTCCACAGGTATTCCTCGCCGATGATGTGTTGTTCGCTGTGGGCGTAGTGTGTGCCGCGTTTGTTGCTGCGGCTGAAGTTGAACTTGCGCGTGCGGCGACCAAAGGCGTCGTACTCGTAGCGCCAGTGTTCGTTGTTGGGGGTGTAGAGGTCGGTGAGGCGATTGTCGCTGTTCCAGCGGTATTGCCAGCGCTGGGGGCGGAAGCCGTGGCGGTCGACGATTTTTTCGGCCAGGCGGCCGCAGGCGTCGTAGCGGTAGCGGTTGGCCCCGGACTTGACCACGCGCCCGCCTTTTTGCTCGGCCTTGACGCCCATGCCCTTTGCGCTGTGGATCTGCCCTTCGCTGAGCAGATTCAGGGCGTTGTCGTAGAGCCATTGCTGCGGCTGGCCCTGGCCCAGGTGGGCGGCGATCAGTTGCTGGTTGGCGTTGTAGCGGTATTGGCTCTGGCCCCAGCGGTTGTCGTCGATCTGGATCGGGTTGAAGGCTTTGTCGTAGCGGTAGTGGCGTTCGACAAAGGAGGTCGCTGCTGCGCCGGCCTTTTGCTCGGTCAGCAGGCTGAGGCTGTTGTAGTGCTGGTGCAGGTTGAAGCCGACGGCGCTAGTGCGCTGGATGTCGCGGCCCAGGGCGTCGCGGCTGATCTGCAGCGGTGCATGGCCGGCGATCAGCAGTTGCGCCAGGCCGCCATTGCGGTCGTGCTGCCACTGCACCTGGGGCAGGGCAGCGAAGGCTTCCTGGGCGTTGGCCTGTTCGGCGATGGCACCGGCTTGCTGGCCGATGGGCAGGCCGCTGGCGGGGTCGTACTGGTGTTCGATCAGGCGGCCATTGATGCGTTCGCTGAGCAGGCGGCCCACGGCGTCGCGTTGGTATTCGATACGGGCGCCCGGGCTGTTGACGCCGATCAGGTGTCCGACGTCGTTGTAGTTGAACTCGGTCTGTTCGCTCAGTTCGCCGTTGGCCCGGTAGTGAGCGATGCTCAGCAGGCGCGCACTGGCGATGTCGTAGTGGTAGGCCACGCGGGCGCCGTCGGCGCAGTGTTTTTCGCTGAGCCAACCGACGGCGTTGTAGCAATAGCGGGTGAGGGTGCCGGCGAAGTCGCGTTCGGCGATCAAGCGCCCGGCCTTGTCGTAGGCGTATTGATACACGTCGCCGACGCCATTGGTCAGGCGGGTCAAGCGGGTGAGTCTGTCGTAGTCCAGGGTCAGGCTTTGCCCGCCGGGGTAGGTGAGCTTCTCCAGCAGGTCGAAGGCGCCGTAGGCGTAGCGGGTGCGATGGCCTTCGCCGTCGATGAAGCGGGCCAGTCGGTGTTCGCTGTCGTAATCCCAGTGTTGTTCGGTGCCATCAGCCAGGGTCACGGCGCTGAGGGAGCCACGGGGATGGGCGTGCTGGCTGTGGTAGGCATAACGGGTGATATGCCCCAATGCGTCTTGCTGTTGGAGAGGGCGGCCCAGGGTGTCCAGCTGTACGCGGCTGATCTGGCCGTCCGGTTGCTGGATTTCGCTCAGGCGCTGTTTGCGGTCGTAGCGGTAAAGGGTCTGGGTGCCCTCCGGCCAGGTCTGGCTCAGCAACTCGCCATGGGCCCCGTGTTGGTAAGTGGTGGTACGCCCGTCGGGGTCTTTGACGCTGCTGAGGTTGCCCTGGGCGTCGTACGCCATTTGCCAGGTGACACCGTCGGCGGCGACGTAGCGCGTCAGCAGGCCTTGGGCGTTGTAGTCAAAGGTGTGCCGGGTGCCGTCCGGGTTGATTTGGGTCAGCAGCTCGCCGAAGTCGCTGTAGCGGTAGGTGGTGGTGCGACCCAGAGGGTCGGTGGTGGCGACCTTGTTGGTGTATTCGTCCCACTCGGTGAGCCATTCATGGCCCAGCGCATCGATTTTGCGCACCACCAGGAAGTCGCTGTTGTAGTAGTGCCGGCTGCATCCGCCTTCAGCGTCGTGGTAGTCCGTGCAGCGGTTGGCCTCGTGGTACTCGAAGCGATCGGTGTAGTGCCCGCTGTCGGCATGGGTGCGAATGACTCGCCCTTTGGCGTCGTAGGCAATGTGGAAATGGGTTTTGTCGGTGTCGTGCCACTGGGTCATGTGCCCGGCGTTGTTGTAGGCGTGATAAAGGGTGCCGAATTGATGGCTGGCGCAGTCGGTCAGCATGTTGTGTTGCGCATAGCGGCAACTGAGCAAGCGGCGCGGGTGTTGTTCGCCGTCGTGCAGGGTGATGCCTGTCAGCAGGCCTGTGCTGCTGAGCTCGATGTGCAACTGATAGCCGTCGCTGTGCTCGATACGCTGCAACCGCTGCTGTGGATCGTAGATAAAGCGGATGCGGTTGCCGTTGCCGTCTTCGATAGCGGTCAGGGGGCGAGTGTGGTTCGGGCTGTGGGCAAAGCTCAGGGTCTGCTGGGTCGCGCGGTCATACAGGCGCAAGGTGCCGGAACGTTGGCCGCTGAGCAGGTAGCGACCGTTGCGCCGGTTGTGGGCCTGGACTTCGTCGTCCGGCGCCTCGTAGTCCAGGGTGCTGCCATCGACGGTGTGATAGGTAATGCGCAGGCGATCGAGCACCAGGTGCTGGGACCAGTCGTCGGCCCATTTAAACCCCAGTAACCCATGAAAACTGGCCCGCGAGCGATACAGGCGCGAGAGTTTCAGCGGGATGCTGCCGGGGATCTCCAGCACCGGCCAGGTTTGCAGGTAGTCACCGGTGGCGACATCCACCGGTTCGCCTTCCAGGCTGCATTTGCTGGTTTCGCAGTTCTTGCCGCTATCGGAGGTTCTTCCGGTTTTTACCTCTTCTGCGCTGCCGTGCGCGGCGCCCTGGGGGCGGACATGAACGCCGTCGCCGCCGTGGGCCACGGTTTCTGTGCGGTTGGCGTTCTTCAGTGCCTTGGCCGCCTTAGCCGCCTCTGCCGCTTTGCCTGCCTTGAACAGCGTCCAGGGCAAGGTCAGGATCTCCACGCCCGCCCGGGTCACGGCCTCGATGTGATTGCCCTTGGACCAGGCATCGGTGACCGGTTTGACCAAGGCAGAACCCACGGCTTTGGCACCGTTGCTGATGCTTGTTCCGACAGTCCCAGGGGTGATATTGCCCAGGCGCATGTTCTCCGCGAGGATCTGCGCATCCAAGGCACGGCCGCGCAGACCATCGGCGGTGTAGTTGCTCTGCAGGTTCTTGGCTTGCAGCTTGGCCCCGGTGTAGGCCAGTTCACCCAAGCCCATGACGGTGTCTTTGGCAAACCCGGTCACGCCACGGGTGACTTGCGCATCGGCGTCCGCCACCGCCGGAAAGTAATGGGCAATCAGCGGACCCATGGGCGTCGAGCCCAGCACCGCCCCTTGCTTGATGCTGGCGATGCCTTCATCGGCGCTTTTGTTCCAGCCGTCAAAATCGATGTACTTATCCAGCCCATCGATGTCGAGCTGCTGCTTCAGGGCTTCGCGCTCGGCCTCCAGTGCTTGCAGGCGTTCGCTGGTGCGTTCTCCGGGAGGGGCCAGGTCACTCGTCTCGCTGGCAACCGCAGTGGCCGACTGGGCCGTCGTCACAATCTTGCCCAGGGTGCCGCCTACACCGGCGGCGTTGCAGTTGACCAGGCAGGCGCTGTCATGCCGGGCCAGCGGCAGGCCATTGACCTTGACGTTGCCGTGGCCCTCCAGCAGCTTGACGTTGCCCGCGCCCAGCGAGGTACCGGCCACCACGTGGGCGCCGGCATCGGCCTGGACCTGATTGAAGAGGTCCCCCAGCCGATAGACCTTGGTGCCACGGGCCTTGACGTCGCTGGAAGCCAGCAGCGGTTTGTCCAATGTCGCGAACGAGTCGAAAGCCACCACCACCGGTCCGACCCAGCAGAAGTCCGGCACACTGCACACGGCTTGCCATTCACTGCTGTCATGGGCGACGTGGCGCTTGCTGCCCCCTTTGGCGGTGGCGGCCGCGTCCCTATCCACCGGCGCCGACTCGGCGGCTACCGCTTGAGTGGCGGCGGCTTTTTGCGCGTCCAGCTCAGCTTTCAGCTGCTGCAACTCACTGAGCCTGCGCTCATCCATCAAGCGTTGTTCCGCTGCCGCATCATCGGCGCTGTCGGAGATTGTCAATCTGTCCGTCATGTTCAAGCCTTCCCTGGCAACGCGGCGGTGCCTACCAGCGCCATGGTTATCTGGCTGATACCCGCCGTCACGGGCAGGCGCCAGAGCAGCACGGCCTGGCGCTGGTCCAGGTCAAGGCGCAGGGTGTCGAGCACCGGCACGCTGACGAAGGGCTCAGCGTCCGTGCTTTCACACACCACCAGTGGTGCAACTCCGGGCAACCGCATGAGGTAGTCGCCTTCGCTCAGGCAGCCCTTGAGCCGCACGCTCTCATCACCGGTCAGATAGGGCACGGCCACCTGATCGGCCGGGGCGCTCTGGTAAAAGCGTGGGTCGAAGTCGTCCGGCAACAGGGGATAGCGTTCAGCGAGCCATTGCGCGTCCAGCGTGCCTTGCAAGTCCACGCGCGGCTGCCACCAGCGCGCCAGCGCGGTCAGGCCCACGGGCTGCAAACGCTGCGAGGGGGCTTTGTAGGGATGTGCTGGGTCTTCAATCTGAGGGGCGGGCAGGCTGTCCAACTGCGCGATCTGTGCTTCGATGCGTTGGCGCACCGAAGCCTCCAGGGTGTTCAATTCAGCCGCGCTCGGCAGCCAGCCACAACCGGCGGTGTTGCTGGGGTAGCTGACGCTGGGAATCGGTGTCTGCCCGGGTGACGGCTCGGGGTCGTAGAAGCAGCCGCCAAACGCCAGGCGGTAATCCAGCGTGACCTTTTCCACCTTATCGGGGGCACCGAGCGTCCAGCCCATCAGCCCTTTGTGCACGGTGCGCGGACCATGGACCTGCAAGCTCTTGCGCACCGCTCCGACCTGCACCTCGACCGGCCAGTTCGTGCGCCACTGCCCCTCAGCGCTGTGCACGCTGCCTTGCAGCAGCACATCGGTGCCGGGCTTGCCCAACAGCAGATCGCCTTCTTCGGCGATCACCGCTTGCAAGGGAAAAGTGGCTATCGGTCCATCGAAGCGATCGCCGAGGACAATCGCGCTCTGATCTGCACTCAAGGGCATGGCCAAGCCCTGCGCAAAATCAAAGGTGCCGCGAATCACCAGGATGTCCGTGGGCACGCCCGCCGGGGTAGTTTTTTCATACAGCAGGTGTGGCAGCCCGGTGTGGTTCTCGATGTGGATGACGCCCATCACCAGCTACCGTCGATCAAGAGCGGCATGGCATCGGTCACATCCAGGCCTTTGAGCTGGGTGGTTTCGGCGTCCACCGGCAGGTTCGGCGCCGGTTGTGCGGTGCCGCTGTTGAGGTGCACGTCTGCGGGGGCATCGGCGTTGACCGTGTTGCCTGCCACCAGATGAATGTCCGGTCCGTCGAGGTAGATCCCGGCATCGGTGATCACCACTTTCGAGCGTCCGACCTGCAAGGTGATGCTTTCACCGTCCAGCTTGATGCTCGATCCTGGTCCGCTGGCCTCCGGCGCAGGCTCCTCACCCGCAGGCGGTGCGGCACTTTGCACGCTGCCATCGCCGACCTTGAGGCTGTAGGACGTGCCCACCACCGTGCTCTGGCTACGGCCCACCTGGGTGCTCTGGTTGATCCCCACCAGGGTGTTCATGTGCAGGCCGACGTTCTGGCTGTAGACCGTGCCGATGTTCATCATCTTGGCCAGCCCGACGTTTTGCAGAGAGGCCAGGTTGATGGTCTCGGTCTTGAAGCAGTCGACATTGATCGACCAGTTGCGCTTGATGCGATCACGTTCGTGGCGGTCGATGGTCTTGGTGCGATCACGTCCGACCCAGTGGGTTTCGTCGTGTTCGACTTCGATGTTCTGATCCCTCTCCGCGTGGACGTAGATCTCTTCGGCGCCCTTTTTGTCCTCGATGCGCAACTCGTTGGAGCCATTGCCGCCCAGGCTGCTGCGGGTCTTGAACACGCTGCGGGTCTTGTTCGCCGGCAACGGATAAGGCACGGGCGTGTGCTGGTTCGGTACGCAGCCGGTCACCAGGGGCTGTTCGGGATCACCGCCGATAAAGCTCACCAGCACTTCCATGCCGATCCGCGGGATGATCACGTGGCCAAAGCCTTCACCGGCCCAACTGGTGGCCACCCGCACCCAGCAGCTGGAGAACTCGTTGCGCTCGCCTTCGCGGTCCCAATGAAACTGAATCTTTATCCGTGAGAATTCGTCACACCAGATTTCCTCACCGGCAGGGCCGGTCACCAGCGCGGTCTGGCTGCTCAGGCGAGGCTTGGGGGCGGGTTCTTTTGGCCGAAAGAAGGTGTCCCAGGGGATGGCGCTGAAGCGGTTGCGGTAACCCTGGGTAAAGCCACCGTGGCGGTCGTCGCTGGTGACCGACTCTTCCAGCACCTGCGGTTGTCGACCCTCATGCTCAACGCTGACCAGCAGCCACATCTGGTTGTATTCACCGCGCGGATGCTCGCTAAGGGTGACCAGATGGCCGCAGCGAAAGCTCGACAGATCACTCTGCCCCTTGGCCAGCTGGTAATCGGCGCGATGGCCTTCAAGGGCGATCTGGCTCAGTTGCTGGCCCACCGCGCCTGCGCTGTAGCGGCCCGGATAGCGATAGTCCTCAAGGATTGGTAGCGCCTCGCTCTGTGCGCAGCTGTGCAGGGTGCTGGGCACCGGATCGAGCGGGGCGCCGCTTGAGGCGCTGCGCGGGTCGGGCTTTTTCAGGTTGTAGTCGCGGCGCACCACCTGGCTGGTGCGGGTGCTGAAACGCACCGCGAAATGGCTGACCACCGGGTCTTCGGCGGCCAGGCCACTGCCTTGCTGATAGCGCGCGGTGGCGAGGATCGGGTAGTCGGTCTGGTTGTCGGAAAATACCAGCAGGTGCTGGTCGAGGCTGTGTTCGTGGTGCCAATGAATGCCGTCTTCGAAGCACAGGCGTTGCACAAACTGGAAATCCGTCTCCCCGTATTGCACGCAATACACCCTGGGTACTGAAGGCTTGGGAGCAATGTTGAAGCGGTATTGGTCGGCGAGGATGCCGTGTTCCTTGAGCACCTTGGCAATGATCTGCGGCACCGTCAGGTTCTGGTAGACCCTTTGGTTGTGGCGGTGCTGCAACTGATAAAGGTGAGGACGCAGGATCAGGTGATAGCGGGTCATGCGCTTGCCGCTGTCGCCGATTTCGATGTCGTCGATCAGGCCGTGGATGCCTTCACCCTTGAGGCCGAACTGCAGGAACGCCGGTTGGTTGAGCAGGCTTTCCAGATCGACGTTGGGGTTGTCCGAAACCAGCTCGATATGGATCGCATACAGCTCGCTGATGGCTTCGCGACCCTTGAAGGCCAGTACCTTGAAATCGTGGCGAACGGCAGGGATGGACAGCACGAAATGCGCAGTGTCGGCCGGCGCGAACATAGGCTCATCCTTAAGCGTGAGAGAGGCCAGACCCGCGCCGTACCTGGCCCGGGTGCAAAGTGGCGCTCAACCTAGCAAAGGGTGCGCAAAAACTAATATGGGATGAGTCTGGAAAGTCGCTTGAAATTTCCGGACCTGACTTTGCTGTCCGCAACCAGGAGTCAGGGATGGTTGAGCCACTCAGGTCATGACCCGGCTCAAGCTCACGGGTGGCTTGATTCGAAGAACGGACACCCGATGACGAGCCCGCTGAACCCCGTCAGCCCAGACGTGCCGGGCGGCACGAGGCAAGCTCGGCAGAGCATTGGCCCAGCAGCAACTCCTGGCTGACCAGGCGGCCGACGGTGGGCGCCAGGGTCACCCCGGCATGCATCACCGCCAGGTACAGGCCCAGGTACTGCTGGCTCGGGCCAATGATCGGCAACTGATCACAGGGCATTGGGCGTTGACCGACCTCAACGCTGCGCAGGGTTATCTTCTCGGCGCCGCGGAACAGTCGGCGGATCGTGGCCATGGCTTGCTGCGCTATGGCCTCGGGCCCTTGAGGACCGCTGTCGTCGATGTAGTCTTCCGCCGCCAGCAGGCTGCCGTCCGCCGCTTCGCGAATCTCCAGCAGGCTGTTGGAAACCAGGGTCTTGACCAGGCCGCGCGGGGCATCGAAGCGGATCAGGATCGACGGCGAGGCCTGCACCGGCAGCTGGATTCCCAGGGGCGCCAACAGGGCAGGGGTGGCGCAGCCCGTTGCCAGGACGATGTGCTCGGCTAGGTAAGGCCCGGCCGCAGTGGTGATGCCGAGCACGCGCCGGCCCTCCACCAGCAACCCCTGTACCGGCGTCTGGGTCAGCACCCGGGCGCCGTGGGCCCGGGCCCCTGCGAGCAGCGTCTGGGTGGTGGCTACCGGGTCGAGGCTGCCTTCGCCGGGGGCGTATCGGGCTCGTTGCGGTAGTTCCTGCAGATTGGGTTCAAGCGCCCCGATCCGGTCACGGTCGATCCAATGGGCGGACGACATCGGCCCCTGGGTATCGGTGTCTGTCGAGTCCGGGCCGGTTTCGGCATAAGTCAGTGCTCCGGTCCATTGAATCTGTAACTGGGGCAACTCCTGCTGCAGGCGTCGATAGTCCGCCAGCGCCAGGGAGCGCAGCGGCCGAGCGGCTGCCGGGAACTCGCCGTGGGGGTTGATCCAGGCAAAGGAGTGGCGGGTGACCCCGGAGCCGGGACTGGCTTGCTCGACCACCGTGACCTGCGCGCCCTGTCTGGCCAGGTGGTAGGCGATGGATGCACCGACAATGCCGGCACCGACCACAATCACGTTTGTAGGCTTCACACTGACCTCGTCTGCTGAAGGCCGTACCTTAGCCGGCCATTTGTTGTTCAAGCCATGTGTTTATTGTTCTGAAATTGCAAGCAGCGGGCCGCTGCCCATCTGGGCGGCGGCCCAGAGAGCCGATCGGCATCCCCATGCCTCATTGGGTTTTCAGCACCAGGCCTTGGGCTTGGGGCAGGGGGTTGCGCATCAACCGGCCCACCACCAGGGCCCCAAGCAGGGCGAGAATGCCTGCCACCGTCAGTACCAGCCCGAAGCCGCCGACAAAGGCTTGCTGGGCCAGGGGTTCAATCAGGGCGCGGGTGCTTTCCGGCAGGCTCGCCAAGGCACCCTGCATATCCCCGGCCACCACCCGCGAGGCGATGTCCGGCGCCTGGACCAGCCAAGGCCCGGGCACCTGGCTGAGGCTGCCTTGCAGTCGTTGCAGGGTATGGCTGGCCAACAGCGCACCGAACACGCCGATGGCCAGCATGATGGCGCTGAAGCGCATGGTGGTGCTCATGCCCGAGGCCATGCCGGTGCGTTCCCGGGGCACGCAGGCCATGATGTTTTTCTGCGTGTCGCCGTTGAGCACGCCGGCCCCGGCACCAGTCACGGCAATCGCCGCCGCGAAGCTCAGGTAGCCCCCGGCATGCACCGCCCAGGCACTGAGCAGGTTGCCGCAGCCCACCAGGGTCAGCCCGGCGGCCATCAGGGCGGCAGGGCTGTAGCGCCCGGCGAGACGGGCACCGATGCGTGGGCAGATCAGCATGGTCAGGGCAAAGGGCAGCATGCCCAGGCCTGAGGCAATGGCGGAGAAGCCCAGACCGTTCTGCAGGTAGAAGGGCAGCAGGGTCATCATCACCTGGGCACAGCCGGCGTAGGCGAACATGCCCAGCAGGGCGCCGATGAACCGCGGATGGCGAAACAGTTGCAGGTCGACCATGGGCCGGCGTTGCAGGCGCTCGATCAGCACGAACAGCCCCAGCAGCGCCACTCCGGCCAACAGGCGGGTGGAGGTGGCTGGGTGGCTCCAGCCGATGCGGTTGGCTTCGATCAGGCCCCAGATCAGGCACAGCAGGCTGGCGCTGAAGGCCAGGCTGCCCCAGGGGTCCAGGCGCGCCGCCTGGGTATCCCGGGATTCCGGTACGTTGCGCAGCACGCTCCACAGCAGCAGGGCGCCTACCGGCAGGTTGAAGTAGAAGATCCAGCGCCAGCCGAAGTACTCGGTGATCAAGCCGCCGACCGTGGGCGCGGCGGTCATGGCCATGCCCATGCAGGCTCCCCAGAAGGCCCAGGCCTTGGCCCGTTCCGCTTCGTCATGGAAGGTATGGCCGATGGAGGCCAGGGCCGAGGTTAGAAGCAGCGCCGCGCCCACGCCCTTGAGGGCCCGAGCGAGGTCCAGCAGCAGGGCGTTGGGGGCGGCGCCGCAGCCCAGGGAGGCGAGGATGAACAGGCCCAGGCCGCAGAGCAGGGTCCTCTTGCGTCCGAAGCGGTCCGCCAGGCTGCCCGCCGGCAGCAGCAGGGCGGCGAAGGCCAGCATGTAGGCACTGACCACCCATTCGATATCGGCGAAGTTGGCCCCCAGGTCGCGGGCAATGCTCGGCAGGGCCACGGCGACGATGTTGGTGTCCAGGACGATCAGCGAGCAGACCCCGGAAGCAGTCAGCAGGGTCAGGCGGGGATTGATCAGGCGGCTCATGACGCTGTCCGCCGACTGAGGATGGACAGTGCTTTCAGTTCGATGCTCGCCACCACCGGTACCCCGTCATCGAGGATGACCACTGCACAGGAGCAGCCTCTGGCCTGGGTGGTTTGCTGGCCGGCCTTGAGGGGGATTGGGGGGCTGTTCAAAGGCAGGATTGCTTTGTGGGCAACGTTGGCTTGGATCTCTGCGGCCACGGCGCTCTGCAGGCAGCAGCAGGCGATCATTGCCAGAATCAGGGGTTTGACGCGCATGGCAAAGGCTCTCTACTGTGAAGGTCCGCTCAGCTTATCCCGGCCTTTGTGGGTCTTTGTTAGCTGCTGGCGGTCAGTTCGTTACCTTTGAGCTAATGCCCTTTATGGAAATTCGTCACTTTCGCTACTTCCTGGCGGTGGCCCGGCAGCGCAATTTTACCCGCGCGGCCGAGCAACTGGGGATTGCCCCGCCGACCTTGAGCCGACAGATCCAGGACATGGAGAAGACCCTCGGTACGCGGCTGTTTGTGCGACAGCAGCGCGAGGTCAGTCTGACCGAGGCCGGTGCCACTTTGCTCCTGGAGGCCGAAGCCACGGTGCGCCAGTTCGAGTTCGCCCAGCGCAACGCCCAGCGTGCCGGGCGCGGAGAGATCGGCCATATCGAGCTGGGCTATGTGGCCTCGGCGGTGTATTCCGGGTTGTTGCAGAAGCAGGTGCAGAGCTTCAGCCGCGACTGCCCGGACGTCAGCCTGAATGTGCGCGAGTGTCCGATGGCAACCCTGCCGGCGCGGATTGCCGACGGACGTCTGGACGTCGGCTACATTCGTTCGCCCATGACCCTGCCCGACGGCGTGGAGGCCATTCGCCTGGACGCCGAGGGGTTTGTCCTGGCGCTGTCCGCCGAGTCCTGGCTGTGCCGGCTGCCGCAGATCGCCTCCGAGCACCTGCTCAATGAAACCTTCATCCTTCCTGAGCAGATCAGCGGCACCTTGCAAGTGGCGGCCCAGGGGGCCTATGCCCCCAAGCTCGGTGCCCAGCCCGGCGGCCTGGTGGCGGTGCTGGCCCTGGTTTCCCTGGGGCAGGGCGTGGCGGTGGTGCCCGAATCGGTGGTGGGGCATTTGAGCCTGCCCCATGTGGTGTACCGGCCGATCGGCGGCAGTTCGGCGTCGTCCTGGCTGTCGCTGATTTACCGGCGTTTCGAGCAGGCGCCGGCGGTAGTGCGCTACATCGACCAGGTCAAGCGCGAGTACCGGCGTTCGGCCTGATACGGCATGTTCAGCACTGCGCCCGGCGAGCATAATCCGCCGGGCTATTTCTCTTCCTTCAGGAGCTGCGTCCTTGATGATCGACCACCTTGACCACCTGGTACTGACTACCATCGATCCTCTGGCCGCCGAGGACTTTTACGTTCGGGTGCTAGGTATGCAACTGCAAACCTTTGCCGGCGGGCGCAAGGCCTTCAAGTACGGCCAGCAGAAGATCAACCTGCATGTACGTGGCCAGGAGTTCGAACCCAAGGCCCACCTGCCGGTACCGGGAGCGCTGGACCTGTGCTTTATCGCCAGCGTGCCCCTGGAGCAGGTGATTGCCCATCTGCGCCGAGTCAACTGGCCGATCATCGAAGGCCCGGTGGCGCGCACCGGAGCCACGGGACCGATCCGCTCGGTGTACCTGCGGGACCCGGACTTGAACCTCATCGAGATTGCCGAGCGGGTGTAGGCGGTTTGAGGGGGTGTCCCGGCTAAACTTTTGTAATGATTTCCCGCTGGGGAAAAGTGCCGCTGCCCCTGTAACCTCCAAGTCCGTTTTTTCACTCAGGACTTGCATGAACACGCTCTCGGAGCCCCCCAGTCGGCGCTCTTTCTTCGCTTTGCCCCATGACTTCTCGCGCCATCCGGCCCCATTGAGACGCAGACGCTCAGGCAGTCATTCTCCCGGCCGTACATCCCCGGCCTTTGCCACTCCCCGTACTGACCAGCCCGTCACCCAGGTTGCACCTGTCCTGCACCTTGGTGCTTCGTCGCGCCTGGCCGTTTGAATTTTCTGGAGAACTTGAGTCGTCGTTATGGAATGGATCGCAGACCCCACGGCCTGGCTTGGCCTTTTGACCCTGATTGTCCTGGAGCTGGTGCTGGGCATCGACAACCTGGTGTTTATCGCCATCCTCGCGGACAAGCTGCCGCCGGAGCAGCGTGACCGCGCCCGCTTGATCGGCCTGTCCCTGGCACTGCTGATGCGTCTGGGCCTGCTGGCCAGCATTTCCTGGATGGTGACCCTGACCCAGCCGCTGTTCGAGGTGTTCGACAAGAGCTTTTCCGGCCGCGACCTGATCATGCTGTTCGGTGGTGTGTTCCTGTTGTTCAAGGCCACCATGGAGTTGCATGAGCGCCTGGAGGGGCATGTCAGCCAGCGGGCCGGCAGTGCAACCTACGCCTTGTTCTGGCCGATCGTGGCGCAGATTGTGGTGCTCGATGCGGTGTTCTCCCTGGACGCGGTAATTACCGCCGTGGGCATGGTGGAGCATCTGTCGGTGATGATGATCGCGGTGGTGGTTTCCATCGGTGTGATGATCGTCGCCAGCAAGCCGCTGACCCGTTTCGTCAACGAACACCCGACAGTGATCATGCTGTGCCTGGGCTTTTTGATGATGATCGGCTTCAGCCTGACCGCCGAAGGCCTGGGCTTCCATATTCCCAAGGGCTACCTGTACGCGGCCATCGGCTTCTCGATTCTGATCGAGGTGTTCAACCAGATCGCCCGGGCCCGCCGCAAGAAGTCCATGCAGGGCCTGCGCCCGATGCGTGAGCGCACGGCCTATGCGGTGATGCGCCTGCTGGGTGGCCGCAAGCTGGCAGCGGAAGAAGTGGGTGAGGAAATTGCCGATTTGCTGGAAGACGGTGATGCGCCGAGCAGCGAGCTGTTCGACCGCCGCGAACGGGTGATGATCAGCGGCGTACTGCAGTTGGCGGAGCGGCCGATCCGTACGCTGATGACGGTGCGCGCCGAGGTCGACTCCATCGACCTCACGGACAGCCCGGAGAGCATCCGGACCAAGTTGATGCACTCGTCCTATTCGCGCCTGCCGCTGATTCGCGACGGTGCGGTGGATGAGCCGCTGGGCTTCGTGCACAAGAAGGAATTGCTCAAGGAATACCTGGCCGGCAACGAGCCGAACCTTGAGCACCTGGCGCGCAAGACCATCAACCTGCTGGACAGTTTTTCGATCCTCAACGCCCTGGAACAGATGCGCAAGGCGTCGACCCACATCGCCTTCGTGATCAACGAGTTTGGCGACTTCATGGGCATCCTGACCATGACCGACATTCTCGAATCCATTGCCGGCGAGCTGCCGGATGCCAGCGAGGTCGAAGGGCCGGATGTGGTGGAAGACGAGGGTAGGTTCCTGGTCAATGGCGCCCTGAACCTGCCCCAGGTGCGCCAGCGTACCGGCTTTGGCGCCGAGCCTACCGAGGACTACCAGACCCTGGCCGGGCTGGTGATGAGCCTGCTGGACCGTCTGCCGGTCAAGGGCGACCGCCTGGAATGGGAGGGTTGGAATATTCAGGTGATGGCGGTGGAAGAGCGCCGCGTGACCCAGGTCCAGCTGTCTCGGCAGGTGCCTGCCTGACGGGAGAAGTCCTGGAGTTGGCGCTGCAAGGTGCTATGCCGTTGCGCGGCTTGAGCGCAGAGGTTCAGGCCCAGGTTCATGCCCTGTCACGCAGGGCTTTTGCCTCCAGCCAGGTGTATAGGTGGCGAGCGATGCGTTCACTGGCATGGCCGTCGCCATAGGGGCTGTGTACTCGGCTCATGCGGGCATAGAGCTCGGCATCGTCCAGCAGTTCGCTGGCATGGTGCACGATGCGTTCGCGGTCGGTGCCCACCAGCAACGCGGTACCGCCCTCCAGCACCGCCGGCCTTTCGGTGACGTCCCGCAGTACCAGTAGCGGCTTGCCGATGGCCGGTGCTTCTTCCTGGATGCCGCCGGAGTCGCTGAGGATGAGGTGCGAGCGCCCCATCAGCCAGACGAAATGCTGATAGTCCTGAGGCGCTATCAGGTAGATGTTGGGCGTGTCCGAGAGCACGCCATGGACCGCGCTCTGCACCTGTGGATTGAGGTGCACGGGGTACACGAACTGCACGTCCGGGTAGCGCCGGGCCAAGGTCGCCACGGCTTCGCAGATATTGCGCAAACCGTCGCCGAAGTTCTCCCGGCGATGGCCGGTTATCAGCACCATGCGCCGCTGGTGTTCCAGCACCGCCAGGGGCGAATCGGCGGCGGGGCGCCACTGGGTCTGTTGCTGGTGATGCCGCATCCACAGCAGCGCATCGACCACCGTGTTGCCGGTGACCTCGATGGTGTCGGCGGGCACGTTTTCCCGCAGCAGGTTGGTCCGGGCCTCGGCGGTCGGAGCGAAGTGCAGGTCGGCGATAATCCCGGTCAGGCGCCGGTTGGCTTCCTCGGGCCAGGGCGCCCTGAGGTTGCCGGTACGCAGCCCGGCTTCGACATGGCCGATGGGCAACTGGCGGTGGAAAGCGGCGAGGGCGGCGATAAAGCTGGTGGTGGTATCGCCATGCACCAGGACGATGTCCGGTTGCAGGCGTTCGAAGGCGGTATCCAGATGGATCAGCAGTTGCTGCGAGAGGCCGTTGAGGGACTGGCCCTGGGTCATCACTTCCAGGTCTTTGTCGACTTGCAGCTCGAAGGAGTCCAGTACCTGTTTGAGCATGTCCCGGTGCTGACCGGTGGAGCAAATGTGCAGTTGCAGACCTGGCCAGTGTTTTAGCACCCTGGCCAGTGGCGCCATCTTGATTGCTTCTGGGCGTGTACCGAAAACCATCACGACTTTAAAAGGCATGTTCCCCTCCTTGGGTGCGATGCGATCGGAACGAAGGTTGAATCAAAGCAGCGGGAACTGCGCTTGTCCAGCCAGGGCGTGTGGGACACATGCCTGGAGTTGGTGCTGGCGGCCAATGGCTCCAGGCGTTGAGTCGCATCAATGTGGCACAGGTTTTTGTACACGTCTGTTGCTGTCTGTATGCTCTCGGTCCGGCGAATGAAGTGATCTGCTCCGGGGCATCGGAGCGGATGCAATCCACCCTGTCTTGCCGCTCCCTATCATGCGGAGGCGGTCCGCTGGAGAAAATCAATCAATGTCCGGGCCGACTGTCAGGGTGCTGTTGCCGCGCAAGATCGATGGCTTGGTCGAAAGCCTGGTGCGCGCCTGCTTGGCCGAGGTTGCAGATCACCCCTGGGCGGGTAGGGGGGCGTTTTTTGTTGAAGGCAGTCCCATGCTCTGCGCGCTGGGGGCCGATTATCCAGAGGAGCTGGCGGAATATGCCGGGCTGGCCGGGGAGCTTGGATGGCTCCCTGAAGGCATCCTGAGCCTGGCGGCCATGGATAAAGATCAGTTGGATCACCAACGACTAGGACAGGCGGCGCTGGCGTTGGTCCGTCGTCTGGATGGCGTGGTGGCCTTCTGCGCCAGTATCCATACCTACACTCGGGATGCCGAATTTCTGGCGGGGCTGGCGATCATCGAGCATGAGGGTGAGAGCATTTTCAGCGCCGCGGACTTTGCGGCTTGGTTGGGCCACCGGGATTTTCGACTGGTGAAATAGTCCACGGCCCCACTGCCACTTCCCCACCACCCGTCCTGGGCGCTGGCTTGACAGCGAAGGCGGCCGTGAGATCGCTTTCGCCGGCAAGCCGGCTCCTGCAAGGGAGAGGTCAGATCTTCTGCTGGTGCTCGGCGGCATGCATGCCGAGGTAGGCGGTCAGGTTGTCGTCGCTGATGCCCAGGGTGCCGAGAATCTGCGCCATGAAGCTCACCGGGGCGCTGCCCGGGGCGGTGATCACGCGCTGGTCCGCCACGGCGTGTGGCACATCCTCATAGTGCGCGGCGCCGGCATAACCCACCGCCAGCAGGTTGGCCGCCGAATTGGAGGTGTGCTTCACCGCGTCCAGCACCCCGGCCCGAGCCAATTCGCGGGTGCCGTCGCAAATGCCGGCGATCACAAGGTGGCGTGCCTGGGCGGCGCGCAGCAGGTCGCCGATGTCCGGCGCCTTGTCGCTTTGCCAGACGCTCCCGCCGCAAACCATCAGCAGATCCACTTCATCCAGACGAATGTCTTCCAGCGCCAGGTCCGGGGTTACCCGCAGGCCGCCCATGGAGGTCACGATAGCGCCCTTGGGGGAAGCGTAACGGCAGTCGAAGCCATAGTAGCCACGGCCGGTGGCGTTGATCAGGGCGGTTTCCCAGTCGGCGAAGTTGTCGCAGATGATAGTGATGGCGCGGGTCATGGAGCTTCCTTGCTTGGGGCGATGAGCGGGTGGGGAGCGCCAGGGTAACCCGTTTTTGCCGGGTGCCTGGAGAAGCTTTTACAGCTCTGGCGACAATCGCCGGCAATTGTCGTTGGCCTTCAACCAGCGAGCTGCCTTAGGCTCTGTACGAAAAGTTTTGAGACGAAGGTCAGGCAAGGCGAAAACGGTCGAGGAAGCGGAGTTTACGGGGTGTAAATGAGCATTCCGAGACCGTTTTCAACGCAGCATCACCGAGTATCAAGGCTTTTCGTACAAAGCCTAGGATCCAGCACCTTGATTTCATTGAGCGCAGTGCAGGGCGGTTCGTCAGTGAACCCATCAAAGGAACTGAACATGTACAACTTTCTGAACGGAACCCCGGCTCAGTGCGGGTTGTTGACCGGCCTTCTTCTGGCGCTGTCCGGTTGCCAATCGGACTTGCCTGGTACCCCGCTGTCCAAGGACGAGCAGCAACGACAGCTGGAGACGCAGTTCTATGCCAACGCGGTGCAGCAGGTGCTGTACCGCGAAAGCCTCAGGGCCAATGCCGAACAACTGATGGGCAGCGTGGAGCTGGTCATGCAGTTCGATCGGCAGAATCAGGTCATCGGTTGTGCGGCGCAGAGCAGCCCCTTGCCTGAAGCGCGGGCCTATCCCTACAACCCGAAACTGGGCGAGATGCTCGAGGGCGTCTGCTGGAACACCGTGTTCCCTCTGGCGCCCGCCGCCGCCTTTGAGCCTGATGGCGTGCTGGAGGTCAAAGGGACGTTGATGTTCCCTCGCTTGACCCTGGAAGGCGAGCAATTGAAGGAGTTTGCCTTCGATACCGCTCAATACGCCAAAGGCCATTTCTTCTGGACGCACACCCTGGCCCAGTTGCCGGTGGACAGCGTCGGAGTGGCCAGTTTTGAGGTCAAGGCCGATCCCCGGGGCCGGGTGCAGGAATGCTGGGTGAACCTGCGGGCGGTGCGCTACCGACCCGAGTCATTCAAGCCCGACAATCAATTGCGCAATCGCGTCACCCAACTGTGTGAGCAGTTGGACCTGCGGCAGATGCCGGGTTTTGCGGCCGAGCAGGGCCAGGCGCGGCCGATCCATGCCAGCGTGTTTTACACGCCGTGGAAAGGCGGGCCGAACAAGGCCGCGCAGCGTGTGCAGGCAAGCGGCGCTGAACCTTGAGTCTGGCTGGTGCGCATTGGTGATGCAGATTTTACTAAAGCTTCGGCTATTGGTTCGTTCAGTGATTGAGCCGACCCTTTCCGGGGCGCGGGGCGTGGCCCTTGCGCCCGGTCATTGATCAATGAGTTCCCTATTCATGTCATTAGCATTCTTGCGCACCTCGACCCTGGCCTTGCTGACTCCGGCCGTGCTGACCCTGGGCGCCTGCCAGAGCAAGACTCCGGAGCAGAGCGCCGCCCAGGCCCTGGAAACCCAGAAAAGCCTGGAATTCTCTGTCGCCATCAGCGAAGTGCTGAGGCGCAACATCATGGCCGCCAACCTTCAGGGCCTGAGCGGCGCGGTGGAGTTGCGGATCAAGCTCAATCGGCAGAACGAAGTGCTCGACTGCACGGTACGCCCCGGCAGCGGTGATGTTTCCCAGGTCCTGGCCACCCCAACCCTGCTGCACCTGGCCCGACAGGTGTGCTGGAACACCCTGTTTCCTGCCGCCGCGCCTGAGGCCTTTGGCGATGGGAACGTCATCAAGGCGATTGCCAACCTGGAGTTTCCGCACCCCAGCCAATTGCCCAAGCGTGAGCGTCAGGCGTATCGGCTGAGTTCCAGCCTCTATCAGCAAAGCCGGTTCTTCTGGGAGCAGGCCGTCGTCGGGTCGGGCATCGACAGCATCGGCGTGGCCAGTTTCCACTACAGCGCCAATGCCCAGGGGCAGGTCCGGGAATGTCTGGTAAACCTGGAGCACAGCGCGTTCCGGCCGGAAGCGTTCAAGGCCGACGCCACCCTGCGCCAACGCTTGACCCAGCGCTGCCAGCAGCTGGATCTGCGGCAGATGCCGGGCTTTGTCAGTCAGCCCGACGGCCTGAGCCGCGGTGAGGTGCTGGTGGAATACATGCCGTGGCGCGGCGGCCCGGCACCGCACTGACGCCACGCCGTCCGGCAGGCACCTCCCCAGGTGCCTGGGCAAAGAATTTCCCCCGGGCTATTTACATCCACGCCGTCATTCCCCATTATCCGCGCCGTCTAAGTTTCGCTGCTGACCAGACAATTCCAGCCACCAAAAGGGTGGTTGTTTTGTTGCGTCCAAGAAAAGCAGTTGAAAATGACCAAGACTCCTCTGAAAAGAATTCAGCACAAGCTCGCCCGTTCCGGGGTGGCCATCGAACGCCTGAATTCCAATTCCCTCTCCATCTCTTCGATCAATGACGCCGGGCTCAAGGTGGATCTGTTGCTGCCCGAAAGCTTTGCCATCGAAGAAAAAGCCGTCCTGCAACTGATGGATTTCGCCAAGGTGGCTCACCCCCATGGCGGCGAAGTGAAGTGCGCCTGCGCCACGCCGGACTTCCACACCGGCAGCCCGATCCCGGTGGGCAGCGTGATTGTCACCAGTCACGACATGGTGGTGCCGCAGGCCATCGGCACCGACATCAATTGCGGCATGCGCCTGCACAAGCTGGGGCTGAACTACGAGCAGTTCATGGCGCAGAAAGCCAAGTGGACCGCCCTGGTACGCGGCGATCTGCTGGAGGGCACGCGCAACATTCCCACCAGTCCAATGGCCATGACCGCGCTGTTTCAGGCCGGGCTCGGGGATTTCTGGGCCCAGGTGCAGCAGCAGGACCCGATCGGGTTGTTTGCCGGGGCGGACTTCGCCCAGCTGCAACGTGAGCTGTCGGGTTTGCATGAGTCGTCGTTCGCTCGCGGCAGCGCCGACTACGCGCCAGAAGCCTTGCAGGATCGCTCGCGCAAAATCCTCCGCGACCCGGGCCTGGGTTCCCTGGGCGGCGGCAACCACTTTGTCGAGATCCAGGTGGTCACCGAACTGGTGGATCGTCAGGCCTGCTTTGCTCAGGGCCTGTCGGTGGGGCAGGTGGTGATGATGATCCACACCGGCTCGCGCGACGTGGGCTTCTATGTCGGGCGGCGCTGGATGGACAAGGCCAAGGCCCTGTGGCCGGCGGGGATCAAGCACCCTGATTCGAAGATCTTCGCCCTGTTTGGCGAGATGGCCGACGAGTACCTGCTGGCCATGCACAGCGCTGCCCACTACGCCGACGCCAACCGCGCGTTGATCGCCGAGATGGTGCGCCAGCGCACCCGGCAAGTGTTTGGTGCGGGCATCGAAGCGCCGCTGATTGTCGATGTGCCGCACAACATCGTGCTGCGCGAAGAGGGCGGCAATGTGCATCGCAAAGGCGCGACACCGGCCTATGCCGGGCAGCCGCTGCTGATTCCGGGGAGCATGGGGCATGACTCCTACCTGCTCACCGGGCTGGGCAATGAGCGCTGGCTGCGTTCGGCCAGCCACGGCGCCGGGCGCTCGATGTCGCGCAGCGAGATCGTGTTCAAGGCCAAGAAGGACAAGGCGTTCCTCGGCTTGCAGGGCGTGGAGTGCATCACCACCAAGGAGGAGCGGATGATCGAAGAGGCGCCAGGGGCCTACAAGGAAATCGGCCAGGTGATCCAGTCCCAGGTGGAAGAGGGCACGGTGTCGGTGATGGCGCGGTTTTCGCCGATTCTGACCTTCAAGGCGTAAGCGCGCTGGGCGGGTGCGGGCGGGGATGGTTTTCGGGTTTGCCGTGCAACGGTGCGGCCGATACATTGTCGCCCCTCCCGGCCTGTTCGCTCCGAGCGGTGCCGTTGCAGTTGTCTGCGGTCGCAAAAGCCCAGGATGCGGTAGCCGCTGGGGTGTTTGCCTGTTTGTGATCAACCTTCGGTGCTTAAGCATGAATCAAGATGAAAACCTGAAGCACGATGCGCTAGCGCCATTGACCGCTGCCAGCGAGTTTGTCGTCGACAAGCAGCCCCTTGCCGAACTGCTTGCCGTGCTTGCCCAGTGTGGCGAGGTGGTGTCCTGCTTCTTCAAGCCTGATCCCGCCATCAAGGTGTTGGGTGAGAGGCCGCGACTGGCCGAGTTTCTCGAGCGTTTCAGCGGCCTCGCCAGCTCGACGGCCATCGGGCAGATCGAGCCTGAATTCGGGCCCTGTTCCATGCTCAATCGATACGAGTTCGAGGGCTCGTTACTGGCGGCGCTGCTGCGGGGCGGGTGTCATTCGTCCAGCCGTGGAGGGTCCGTGGCCAATGCCCGCCAGGTGGTGTTCGAAGCGCTGGATGCTGTGTTTCCGGCGCCGTTTTCCGAGCTGGTGGTGTATCGGTTCGATAGTCCTGATTGGTGTGAGTTGACCAGGGGGGCGGCTATTTCTTCTGCCTATGTCGCCTGCCAGGGGGCGCGGAATCTGTGGTGGGTGTTGTGCGTGGCTGATGTTGATTGAGGCCCGGTGCGGCTAACCCGGCCTCCTGCCGGGTTGCCCACGGATCAATGCCTGCGTTCGGCCATTTTGGGCTATGCCGCCTCCACTGATACTGCAAGACGTTTACCTAGGGCTGCCAGGGCATTTTCCAGCTGTTCCATTTTGGAGCTGTGTAGAAAGTCCACTAGGCGATCTCCCTGGGCCTGGTGGATTCCGAGCAGTCGGCATAGATCGGCCTTGCGCATGTCCCGCTCCATCATCGTGTTCCACAGCGCTATCTTGGCCACGGTCACCATTGGCAAATGAATGACCTGTTCCCCTGGTAGCGGCGCGGAGGCCGGGGGAATGGCGCGGCGCTGGTCGACGTAAAGGGACAGAGTGGTTTCGAGCGCGTCGATGGCCTGGTTGATGGCGTGCTCAGGATCATCGCCAAAGCTATTGAGTTCGGGCAGATCGCGGCAGAAGACCGCCAGTCCCGGTGCACGGTCTTGCTCGAAGCGAAGGGCGTAGTCGTACATGGTCACTCCTCGGAGGCGATATTTCAGCATGCAGAGAATGGATGTGAGTCCTAGAGCCCCAATTGCCTGATGATTGCCTTGCGGGTGGGTTCGGGCATTTCCTTGCTGCCGTGATCCGCGAAGGTGGTCTGGTTGCCGTTTGGGGCCTTAACTTTGAAGTGGCTGCCTTTACCGGCCTCGAAGACCACGCCTTGAGCTTTCAACCATCGTCTGAATTCGCTGAATTTCATCACCTCGCCTCATGGCTTGGATTTCTGCACGGTACAACATTCATATTTTTGTACAACACTTGTGTGTTGTTTTTTGCGAAACCTGACCATTACTCCCGGGGCAGATCCATTGCCCGTTGCTCAACTGCATGCAACACATCGCAGCCGTCCTGTAACAACAGTGTCGCCTCGCTGGAGAAGCGCTTCAGGTCGAGGTGATCGGCATTGCGGCTGGTCATGTCGGTAACGCTGTCCAGCATGCCCCGGGCGGCGCGGATGCGCAGGCCGGCGTAGGTCAGCAGGTCGAGCAACGGCGCTTGTGGGTTGATCAAGGCGACGGGGTGGTCGGTGGTGCAAGTGAAAGGTTGGAGATCCATCGCAGTGACGCTCCATGAAGGAATACTGAAGTGTGCTCATGGAGATTCGGACGGCCAAATCCGGTCGCGGACTGCTGCGACGCAACGGAATGTAGAAGGTGGCGAGCAGCATCACCAGGCATTCGGGCGTGCCTTCAGCAAATACAGAAATGCCTGACATTGGCTGATGGCCGTTTCTCATTTCTCCATTCCTCGTTCCGGAAAGTTTTTCCATCCCCCCTGTTATCTCCTTTGTGCTCCATGGCACACTCTGGCGCCTGTTCCGCTATTTGATATTTTATTCTGTTATAGCGGAATTTATTTGTTCCACGCCTGTGCGTTTCCAGGCCATCGCGGGTTGCTGCGGCAGAGTTTGCGCAGAAGTCCGCGGCGAGTCGGGTGACGCTCGGGCAGGGCGGCCAGATGGTCAATCTTCAACCAGGAGAATCGCTCATGAGCATCACCCGTTACGGCACCGGCAGCACCGCAGGCGGTGGCCAGCCGCGTCCTTTCGCTCGCGCCGTCGAAGCCGATGGCTGGCTGCATGTGTCCGGCCAGGTGCCGGCGCTGGATGGCGAGATCATTCACGGTGGGATCGTCGAGCAGACGCATCAGACCATGCGCAATCTAGTGGCCATTCTCGAAGAGGCCGGGTACGGCCTGGAGGATGTGGTGCGGGTTGGCGTGTGGCTGGAAGATCCGCGGGATTTCTGGAGTTTCAACAAGGTGTTCGGCGAGTACTTCAAGCCCGAACACGCGCCGGCCCGGGCCTGTGTGCAGGCCAGCATGATGGTGGACTGCAAGGTCGAGATCGATTGTGTGGCCTATAAGAAGAAGCCTTGAGTGCGCTTCTGTAGCCGCTGTCGAGCCTGGGCGAGGCTGCGATCGACCGCAACGCGGGCGCAGGGTGGATGAGATCGCTGCGGCCCCGGCGACGGCGTGTCGCTCAGGGCGTTCGCAGCCTGCGGCAGCGGCTACAGGGATTGTGTTTTGCATAGGGGTGGGTAGATGAGTGAAGACAGCATCAAGCGCCGGGCCAAGGGCCTGGATCGGGCCTTCGATATTCTCGATTTCCTCAAGGAGATCGGCCAGCCGCTGCGACCCAACGATATCGCCAAGGGCATTGGCAGTCCCAAGTCCACGGTCTATGAGCTGGTGGCGTCCTTGCTGGAGCGGCGGGTGCTGGAGCCGGTAGGCAAGGACGGTCATGTGTACCTGGGCCGCCAGCTGTATTTTCTCGGGCAGGCTCATTTGCGCCATTTCGATCTGAGCCGCGAGGCTGATCAGGCGTTGCAGGAAATTGTCAGCCAGACCCGGGAAACCGCTCAGATGTGCCTGCTCAACGGGCGCAAATACACCGTGGCGCTGATGAAGGAGGGCGAGCGGAATTTCCGCATTACCTCGGACATTGGCGAGAACGCGCCGATCCCCTGGACCGCCTCCGGGCGGTTGCTGCTGGGGCATATGAGCGATGAGCAGATCGTCGAGATGATCGATGACCAGGACTTCATGCTGCCTAATGGTGAGCGGCTGCCGCTGGCGACCTTCCTCAAGGAAATCCGTCAGGCCACCGAGGAGGGGTTCTTTTCCTTCGACAGCGTCGCCGACACCTTCACCCATTGTTTTGCCGCGCCGGTGCGCGATGAGCGCGGGGTGTGCATCTGCACCCTGTGCATCGTCGCGCCGAGGGCCGATGCGCAGAGCCATTACCAGGAATACCGCCGGGTGCTGATCGACAGCGCCAACCGCCTGGCCCGGCGTATCAACGATTGATGACAGTGTCGCGGCTGTGCGCAGCCGCCTTGATAAGGAGTGCCAACATGTCTTCCGCTTTGAATCTGCCCCTAGTGGAAAAGGGCGCCGCTGCTATCGGCGCGAGTCTGCTGAGCGACGTCAGCCTGCCGGCCCTGGTGCTGCACCGCGAGGCGCTGGAACACAACATTCGCTGGATGCAGAAGTTTGTCAGTGACAGCGGCGCCGAGCTGGCGCCCCACGGCAAGACCAGCATGATGCCCGCGCTGTTTCAGCGGCAGTTGGACGCCGGCGCCTGGGGCATCACCCTGGCCACGGCAGTACAGACTCGCGCCGCCTACGTCCATGGCGCGCGCCGGGTGTTGATGGCCAACCAACTGGTGGGGGCGCCGAACATGGCGCTGATCGCCGAGCTGTTGGCGGATGCCGATTTCGATTTCTATTGCATGGTGGATCACCCGGACAACGTGGCCGATCTGGGGGCGTTTTTCGCCCAGCGCGGCGTCACCCTCAAGGTGATGATCGAGTACGGCGTGGTGGGCGGTCGTTGCGGTTGCCGCAGCGAGCAGGAAGTACTGGCCCTGGCCAAGGCGATCCAGGCGCAGCCAGCTTTGGCGTTGTGCGGTATCGAAGGTTACGAAGGGGTGATCCACGGCGACCAGGCCATCAGTGGCATTCGGCAGTTTGCCGATTCCCTGGTGCGTCTGGCGGTGGATCTGCACAACGATGGTTTGTTTGCCATCGAGCGGCCGATCATCACGGCTTCGGGTTCGGCCTGGTACGACCTGATCGCCGAGTCCTTCGAGACCCACAACGCCAAGGGGCGTTTCCTCAGCGTGCTGCGTCCGGGCAGTTATGTCGCCCATGACCACGGTATCTACAAAGAGGCTCAGTGCTGTGTGTTGGATCGACGCAGTGATCTGCACGAAGGCCTGCGTCCGGCAATGGAAGTCTGGGCCCATGTGCAGTCGCTGCCGGAGCCGGGCTTTGCGGTGGTGGCCCTGGGCAAGCGCGATGTCGCCTATGACGCTGGCTTGCCGGTGCCGCTGCGACGTTACCGCGCTGGAGCCGAGGCCGGTGCCAGTGATGATGTGGGGGCGTGCAAGGTGACGGCGGTGATGGATCAGCACGCGTTTCTCACCGTGGCGCCGGGAGTGGAGCTGCGTATTGGCGACATCATTTCCTTTGGTACATCGCACCCGTGCCTGACCTTCGACAAGTGGCGCACCGGTTTGCTGGTGGATGAGCGCCTGCAGGTGATCGAGAGTCTGGAAACCTGCTTCTGAACGTAGCAGCCGGCTCGCCGACGAACAGACCCCGGGTTAGGGCGCAACTCTGAGGACGCTTTCGTTGGCAAGCCAGGTTCTACTAGCTGGTGTGTGCTTTGAGGGGAGGTCAAGAACATGAACGGGAAGCAGCGCATTGCCGCCATTGGCGAATGCATGATCGAGCTGCAACAGCGTCACGACGGCAGTCTGCTACAGAGCTTTGGTGGCGATACCTTGAACACTGCGGTGTATCTGTGCCGGGAGCTCGGGCAGCAGGCGCAGGTGGATTACGTGACCGCCCTGGGCTACGACAGCTTCAGCGATGCCATGTGCCAGAGCTGGGCGCAGGAGGGTATCGGCCTGGGAAAGGTTCAGCGCCTGCCCGGGCGTTTGCCGGGGTTGTATTGCATTCAGACCGATGCCCGGGGGGAGCGGCGTTTTCTGTATTGGCGCAATGAGGCGGCGGTACGGGACTGCTTCAACACCGCGGCGGCGGGGCCGATCCTGGCGGACTTGTGCGATTACGATGTGTTGTATTTCAGCGGCATCACCCTGGCGGTGCTCGGGGAGGTGGGACGCAAAAAGCTGATTGACCTGCTGGTGGAAGCGCGCATCCGTCGGGCGCAGATCGTGTTTGACAACAACTATCGGCCAAGGCTCTGGGCCTCGGTGGAGCAGGCGCGAGTGGCCTATCTGCAGGTACTGGAGCATGTGGATCTGGCGTTGTTGACCCTGGAGGACGAGCAGGCGCTGTTTGGCCATGACTATGCCCATGGCGTGTTTGCGGCCTACCCGAACATTGCCGAGGTGGTGGTCAAGCGCGGGGCGGATTCGTGCCTGGTGCGTTGCGGCGGCGAGAGTCATGAGATACCGGCGCTGCCAGTGGCGCAGGTGGTGGACACCACGGCGGCGGGAGACTCCTTCAGCGCGGCTTATCTGGCCTGTCGTTTGCGCGGCGGCAGCCCGGTGCAGGCCGCAGAGGCCGGGCATCGATTGGCGAGTCGGGTGATTCAGCATCCCGGGGCGTTGCTTCCCCGGGAGCCCGCGTTGTAGGAGCCGGCTTGCCGACGAACAGGCCTTTGCCGGTTGCGGGCGCTTGGGCTGGCACGCCAGCTCCCACAGAACGGGGCTTGAGTGGTCAGTCGCGGAAGAACACCTGCACCAGGTGATAGCCGAATTTGCTCTTGATCGGGCCGTGCACGGTGCGCAGGGGCTTCTTGAAAATCACCTGATCAATGGCGCCGACCATCTGCCCCGGACGCACTTCCCCCAGGTCGCCGCCGCGCTTGCCCGACGGGCAGGTGGAGTATTTCTTGGCCAGCACGTCGAAGGCTTCGCCCTTGGCGATGCGCTGCTTGAGCTGCTCGGCTTCTTCGGCGGTTTTCACCAGGATGTGGCGGGCTTGGGCTTTCATGATGGCGTGACCTTGTAGCGGGAAATCGGCGGCCGCGGATTATGCCTGAATTCAGGACTCGCGGCCGATCATCTGGCGAATCTTCTGCGCCAGTTCTTCGATGGAAAACGGCTTGGCCATCAGGTCCATGCCCGGTTCCAGAAAGCCCTGGCGCTCGGCGGCCTTTTCCGCGTAGCCGGTCATGAACAGTACCTTGAGCCCCGGGCGCTGTTGGCGGGCGATCTCCGCCAATTGTCGGCCGTTCATGCCCGGCAGGCCGACGTCGGTCACCAGCAGGTCGACGCGCAGTGGCGAGTCCAGCAATGGCAGGGCGCTGCGTGCATCCTCGGCCTCGATGGCGCGGTAGCCCAGTTCGCTGAGGACGTTGAGCACCAGCATGCGCACCGCCGGGTCGTCCTCCACCACCATCACGCTTTCCCCGGCCATGGCCTGGGGCGCCGCGCTGCTGCCCGTGGGTTGCAGCGGTTCCAGGGGCGCGTTGTGCAGGCGCGGCAGGTACAGGCGCACACAGGTGCCCTGGCCTGGCTCGCTGCTGATGGTCACGTGTCCGCCGGACTGCTGAGCAAAACCATAGATCATCGACAGCCCGAGGCCCGTGCCCTGGCCGATGGGCTTGGTGGTGAAGAAGGGGTCGAAGGCCTTGGACAGAATCCGTGGGCTCATGCCGGCGCCGTTGTCGCTGACCCCCAGCATCACGTAGTCGCCGGCCTTGACCGGCTCCAGGGTGCTGATGTCGCTGCCGTCGAGGTAACTGTTGGCGGTCTCGATCAGCAGTCGGCCGCCGTCGGGCATGGCGTCGCGGGCGTTGATCACCAGATTGAGCAAGGCGTTTTCCAGCTGGCTGGCATCGGTGTTTACCGGCCACACCTCGTCCGCCAGTTGCATCTGCAGCTGGATGTGTTCGCCCTTGGTGTGGTTGAACAGCTCCTGCAGCGAGCGCACCAGCTGGTTCGGGTCCAGGGGCTGGCGGTCCAGGGACTGGCGTCGGGAGAAGGCCAGCAGGCGGTGGGTCAGGGACGCGGCACGTTTGGCCGAGGACATGGCGGCTTCGGTAAAACGACCGATCTCATCGCTGCGGCCGTTGTCGATGTAGCGCTGCATCAGGTCCAGGCTGCCGATGATGCCGGTGAGCATGTTGTTGAAGTCGTGAGCGATGCCGCCAGTGAGTTGGCCCACGGCCTCCATCTTCTGTGCGTGGCGCAGGGCGTCCTCGGCGCGCTCGCGTTCGAACATTTCGTTCTGCAGGCGCTGGTTGACGGCGGCCAGCGCCTCGGTGCGGCGGTTGACCCGTTCTTCCAGGGTTTCGTTGAGGTTGCGCAGAGCCTCCTCGGTCTGTCTGCGCTCGGTTTCATCGATGACGAAAATGTAGAAACCGTTGATGGCACCGTCGGCGCCATGGCGGGGCAGGTACTTCATCAGGGCATGGCGCGGGCGGCCGTCGCGGTGGGGCGAGTTGGCTTCGAAGCTGCAAGGCTTGCCCGCCAATGCGGCGGCAATGTTCTCGGCGCGGGTGGCGTAGATCTCGTCGCCCACCACTTCGCGGATGGTCTTGCCGTACAGCTCCTGCGGGGTCAGGCCGTACCAGTCCAGGTAAGCGCTGTTGTTCAGGCGAAAGCGCTCTTCGCGGTCGACGTAACCGATCAGCACTGGCATGGCGTTAATGATCAGTTGCAGTTCGGTCTGGCTCTGGCGCAGTGCTTGCTCCATCTGTTTGCGCTCGGTCAGGTCCAGGGCGGCGCCGAGAAAGCGCGTCGGCCGGCCGTGGTGATCCTTGTAGCAGCGACCCCGGGCGAACACCCAGCGCACCTGGCCGTCGGCCAGTTGCAGGCGGTATTCCTCGGCGTATTCGCTGCCCTGGGTGATGCAGTGCTTGATGCTCCGGGCCACCATGGCCCGGTCTTCCGGGTGCACGCCTTTGAGGTACTCACTGATGGGCAATTGTCGGGATAGCTGCGGGTTGACGCTGTGCAGCTGGGCAAAATGGGTATCGGCGATAAAGCGATCTTCGCCAATGTCCCAATCCCAGGTGCCCACCGCATCGGTGGCCGCCAGGGCCAGTTGCAGGCGCTCCTCGGTCTCGTGCTGGGCCCGCAGGCTGTCGTCGGAGCGCTGCTGCAGTTCGAGGGCGATGCGCCGGCGCTCGTTGGTCTCGATGGCGGTCACCAGGATTCCGGCAACGTCGCCGCGTTCATCGCGGATCGGGCTGTAGGTCAGGTCCAGCCACAGGTCGTGTGCAGTACCGTCGCTGCGTTGCAGGCTGAAGCGCTGCTCGCTGAAGCTGCGCACCTGGCCGTTGAGCACCGCGCGGTAGACCGGGTCGGTGAAGTCCATCAGCTCTGGCCAGATCAGGTGCGCCGGCTGGCCGAAGGCCTGGGGGTGCTTGTTGCCTGCCAGCAGGGCGAAGCCGTCGTTGTAGATCTGGGTCAGCTCGGAGCCCCACAGCAGCAACATCGGCATCGGCGAATGGATCACGATGTCCACGGCGGTGCGCAGGCTCTGGGGCCAGTGGCCGGATTCACCGAGGGCCGTGGCGGACCAGTCCAGACGGGCTATCAGGTGGGCGGCTTGGCTGCCGGAGTGGGGGGCATTCATGTCGGGTGTGTCCTGGGCGCAGCGGTGTTACGCGGCAAGGTCATGGCTCGCGTACTGGAAAAGTCGCATGGACATGCCGTGCATATTCAAACGGATGGAGTGTAGGTGTTTCTGGCGGGGTTATTTTCACCTGCTTTTGCGGCAGATGACCAGTCTAGAGGGGCTGAACGGTCCCTGTAGCCGCTGCCGCAGGCTGCGAACGCTCTGGGCGGCACTGCGTCGCAGGAAGCGCTGCTCTTGAGATCGCTGAAGGTCCTGCGGCCCTTTGCGCAGCCTCGCAGGCTCGGCAGCGGCTACAGGTCCTGCGTCGCGAAGGGCTGCGCCGACGGTGGTTGGCCGTCGTCAGTGGCGCAATTCCTCGCGGTCGCGGAACTGCTCCAGGGCTTCGGGGTTGGCCAGGGCGTCGGTATTCTTCACCGCCAGGCCATGCACCACATTGCGCACCGCCAACTCCACGATCTTGCCGCTGATGGTCCGGGGAATGTCGGTCACTGCGAGGATCTTCGCCGGCACATGGCGCGGCGTGGTGTTGCTGCGGATCACCTGGCGAATCCGCTCCTGCAACGGCTCATCGAGCACCACGCCATCCTGCAGGCGTACGAACAGCACCACCCGTACGTCATGCTCCCAGCTCTGGCCGATGGCCAGGCTTTCCAGCACCTGTTCCAGCTTCTCCACCTGGCGGTAGATTTCCGCGGTGCCAATCCGCACTCCACCCGGGTTGAGCACCGCATCCGAGCGTCCGTGAATCAGCCAGCCGCCATGGGGCAGCTGTTCGGCGTAGTCGCCCTGGGCCCAGACCCCGGGAAACAGGCTGAAATACGAGGCCTTGAGCTTGCTCTGGTCCGGGTCGTGCCACAGGCCTACGGGAATACTCGGAAAGTGCCGGGTGCACACCAGTTCGCCTTTTTCGCCGGTCACCGGCTGGCCCTGGTCGTTCCACACTTCGATGGCCATGCCCAGGCTCTTGCCCTGCATCTCGCCACGGCGCACCGGCTGGATCGGGTTGCCGGCGACGAAACAGGCGACGATGTCGGTGCCGCCGGACATCGAGGCCAGGCACAGGTCGTTTTTGATCTCGCGGTACACGTAGTCGTAGCTCTGTGGCGACAGCGGCGAGCCGGTGCAGAGCAGGGTCTTGAGGCTGTCCAGGCGGTGGCTGAGGCGCGGTCGGCTGCCGGCCTTTTCCAGGGCGGCCAGGTACTTGGGGCTGGTGCCGAAGACGCTGATGCCTTCGCTATCGATCAGGTCGATCAGGCGCTCGTTGGTGGGATGGAAGGGCGATCCGTCGTAGAGCACCAGGCTGGCGCCGGTGGCCAGGGCCGAGACCAGCCAGTTCCACATCATCCAGCCGCAGGTGGTGTAGTAGAACAGCCGCTCGCCGGGCCCCAGGTCGGTGTGCAGGCCGTGTTCCTTGAGGTGCTGCAGCAGCACCCCGCCAGTGCCGTGGACGATGCACTTGGGCACCCCGGTGGTGCCGCTGGAATAGAGGATGTACAGCGGATGGGCGAAGGGCACCGGGACGAATTCGGGTTCGCCGCCTGACTGATAGAAATCGTCCCAGAGGCTGATCCGGGCCTGGGTACGGTAGTCCTCGACCCGGGCTTGCTGACGGGCGTAGGGCACGATGAGCAATTGCTCCAGGGACGGCAGGCGCTCAAGGATCTCGTTGACCTTGGCGGTCTGGTCGATGTCCTTGCCGGCGTAGCGATAGCCGGCGCAGGTGATCAGCACCTTGGGTTCGATCTGGCCAAAACGGTCGATCACCCCCTGGGTGCCGAAATCCGGCGAACAGCTGGACCACACCGCGCCGAGGCTGGTGCTGGCCAGCATGCCCACCAGGGTCTGCCAGGTGTTGGGCAGGCAGGCGGCAACTCGGTCGCCGAGGCCGACCCCGGCAGCCCGCAGGCTGCGCTGCAGGCCGGCGACCTGGGCCGCCAGTTCGGCGTAGGTCAGTGGTTCGCGCTGGCCGTTCTCGTTGATCGCCACCACCGCCACGGTGTCGTCCCGGCGCTTGAGCAGGTGCTCGGCGAAGTTCAGCGTGGCCCCTGGAAACCATTGGGCGCTGGGCATTTGCGGGCCTTCGCGCAGCACGGATTCAGCGGGCTGGTGAAAGCTGACCTCGAAGAAGTCGACGATGGCCTGCCAGAAGCTTTCTCGCTGGTCGATGCTCCACTGGTGCAGGGCGGGAAAGTCGGACAGGTTGAGGTCGTGACGGTGATTGACCAGGCGCCGGAAGGCTTCCATGCGGGTCTTGCTGATGCGCTCGGCGCTGGGTTGCCAGAGTATTTCGGACATGGGATGCCTCTTGTTTTTCTTGCTTTGCACGCAAACCGATTCTAATGCCGGATGCTCTGTAGCCGCTGCCGCTGGCTGCGATCGGCTCTGCAGGAGACGTGCTCTTGAGGGCCTAGGAAGGCGCTGCGCGCCTTATCGCAGCCTATGGCAGCGGCTACAGGGCGCGGGGTTATTGCGCCAGCCAGCCGCCGTCGATGTTCCAGGCCGCACCGCGCACCTGGGCGCCGGCTTCGCTGCACAAAAATAGCACCAGCTCGCCCAGTTGCGACGGGGTGACGAACTCCAGGGACGGCTGCTTTTCCGCCAGCAGATCATGCTGGGCCTGTTGCGGGTCAGCCCCGGCCGCCACCCGGTCGTCGATCTGCTTCTGCACCAGCGGGGTCAGCACCCAGCCTGGGCAGATGGCATTGCAGGTGACGTTGCTGGTGGCGGTTTCCAGGCCCACCACCTTGGTCAGGCCGATCACCCCGTGTTTGGCCGCGACATAGGCGGCCTTGCCTACCGAACCCACCTGACCGTGCACCGAGGCAATGTTGACGATCCGTCCCCAGCCCTTGGCACGCATCCCCGGCAGCCCCAGGCGGGTGCTGTGGAACACTGAGGACAGGTTGATGGCGATGATCGAATCCCAGCGCTCCACGGGGAATTCCTCCACCGCCGCCACGTGCTGGATGCCGGCGTTGTTGACCAGGATGTCGACGCCGCCGAACTCCCGTTCGGCGTAGGCGAACAGCTCGGCGATCTGTGCCGGGTCGCTGACGTCCGCCGGGTGATGGCCGACCTGGCCGCCGAACTGTGCGACCTCGGCGATGGCCTTCGAGGCATCGCCGAAGCCGTTGAGAATCAGCTTGGCCCCGGCCTTGGCCAGGACCCGGGCGATGCCCAGGCCAATGCCGCTGGTGGAGCCGGTGACGAGGGCGGTCTTGCCAGAAAGAGTGGTCATGAATACCTCACACAATGCCGGTGGCGTAGAAAGTGGCGATGACGACGAAGACCGCCAGGGTCTTGATCAGGGTGATGCAGAAAATGTCCTTGTAGGCTTCGCGGTGGGTCAGCCCGGTGACCGCCAGCAGGGTGATCACCGCGCCGTTGTGGGGCAGGGTGTCCATGCCGCCGCTGGCCATGGAGGCCACCCGGTGCAGCACTTCCAGGGGAATGTTGGCGGCATGGGCGGCGCTGATGAAACTTTCGGACATGGCCGCCAGGGCGATGCTCATGCCCCCCGAAGCCGAGCCGGTGATGCCCGCCAGCAGGGTCACAGTAATGGCTTCGTTGACCAGTGGGTTGGGAATGTTTTTCAGCCAGTCCGCCAGCACCAGAAAGCCCGGCAGGGAGGCGATCACTGCACCGAAACCGTATTCCGAAGCGGTGTTCATGGCGGCCAGCAAGGCGCCGCTGACCGCGCTCTTGCTGCCCTCGGCGAGCTTGCTGCGAATCGCCGAGAAGCCGCACACCAGCACCATCAGGATGCCCACCAGCAAGGCCGCCTGCACCGCCCAGATGGCGGTGAGCTTGGCGATTTCGCTGGTCACCGGGGCGGCCATGCCCGGCAGGCTGAGGCTGTGGGTCTTGCCGTACCACTGGGGAATCCAGTGGGTGAACAGCAGGTTCATGATGCCCACCAGCAGCAGCGGCGACAGCGCCAGCCAGGGGTTGGGCAGTTTCAGGTCTTCGGCGGTTTCCGGCTCGTTGCGCAGCTCGGTGCCGTAGCCTTCACCGGCCTTCTGCGCCTTGTTGCGCTGGCGCTGCAGGAACAGCATGCCGGCGCAGAACACGAAAATGGTGCCGATCACGCCCAGCCAGGGCGCGGCCCAGGCGGTGGTGTTGAAGAAGGTGCTGGGGATGATGTTCTGGATCTGCGGGGTGCCGGGCAGGGCGTCCATGGTGAAGGAAAATGCACCCAGAGCGATGGTGGCCGGGATCAGGCGCTTGGGGATATTGCTCTGGCGGAACATCTCGGCGGCGAACGGGTAGACCGCGAACACCACCACGAACAGCGAAACCCCGCCGTAGGTCAGCAGGGCGCAGACCAAAACGATCACCAGTATCGCTTGGCGGGTGCCCAGTAGGCGGATCGCGGCGGCGACGATGGAGCGCGAGAAGCCCGACAGCTCGATCAGCTTGCCGAACACCGCGCCCAGCAGGAACACCGGGAAATACAGCTTGATGAAGCCGACCATCTTCTCCATGAACACCCCGGTAAAGGCGGGCGCCACGGCGGACGGATCGGTGAGCAGCACTGCGCCGAGGGCGGCAATGGGGGCAAAGAGGATGACGCTGTAGCCACGGTAGGCCGCCAGCATCAGCAGCGCCAGGGCTGCCAAGGCAATGATCACACTCATGGTGTGTCTCTCCAGGATTGTTATTGTTGTCGGGTGTTGCGTGTGGAGAGCGTTATAGCGAGAACTGTGCCAGTTAGTTAACTTATTGAAATATAAGAACTTTTTAAATATATCGACGGTGATTTATCCAGATATTCTCTGATTGGAGACAGTGAGGCGAGGGAGCTTGCTCCCGCTTTAGTGTGCAGCACTCCTCATGCCGGCCACCGGGTTGTGTCAGAAAGACCGCAATCACTGGGTTTGGCGCCGCTGCGCGGCCCAGCGGGAGCAAGCTCCCGCGCCACACAAGCGGTTGTCTCTGAATTGGGATTTTTGTCTCGTTATTGAGACTCGGCAATCCCCAGGGCCGCCATCTTCTTGTACAGCGTCGAGCGACCCAGCCCCAGGCGCCGGGCCGCTTCGTCCACCTTGCCGGCGCATTGCGCCAGGGTGGCGCTGATCAGTTGCCGCTCGAACCGTTCCCGGGCCGCGGCGAAGGTTTCCTGGCTCGGCGACTCGGCGGGCAGCGGGGCCGCATGGCGTTGCGCCGGGCTGAAGCTGCCGATTGCCGCGCGAATGTCCGCGGCAGTGAGTATCAGGTCGTCGCTGAGCAGCGCCGCGCGCTCCAGCACGTTGCGCAGTTCGCGGATGTTCCCCGGCCAGGCATGTTGCGCCAGCAGGGCCAGGGCTTCGCGATCCAGTTCATGCTGGCTGCGCAGTTCTTCGAGAATCCCTTCGCTCAGGGCCGGCAGGTCGTCCAGGCGTTCGCGCAGGGCCGGCACCTGGATCGGCAGCACGTTGAGCCGGTAGTACAGGTCGGCGCGGAACTCACCGCGCTTGATCGCCGCTTCCAGGTCGGTGGAAGTGGCGGCGATCACCCGCACATCGCTGTGGATCACTTCGTTGGAGCCCACTGGTTCGAACTCTTTTTCCTGCAGCACTCGCAGCAACTTGCTTTGCAGGGGCAGGGGCATGTCGCCGATTTCATCGAGGAACAGGGTGCCGCCCTGGGCGATCTGCAACTTGCCGGCGCGGCCCTTGCGGTCGGCGCCGGTGAAGGCGCCGGGGGCGGTGCCGAAGAACTCCGCCTCCAGCAGCGCCTCGGGAATCGCCGCGCTGTTGATGCTGACAAAGGGCTTGTGGGCCCGGGGCGAAGCAGCATGGATGGCCTGGGCCAGCAGCTCCTTGCCGGTGCCGGTTTCGCCTTGCAGCAGTACTGGGGATTCGGCGCTGGCGCTGCGTCGGGCCCGGCGTTTGACTTCCAGGCTGGCGGCGCTGGTGCCGATGAAATGGGCGAAGTTGTACTTGGTCTGCCGGGCCCGCAACAGAGAGCGGGTGGAGGCCAATTCTTCCTGCATGCTCAGGTAGCGCTTGAGCATCGGCGACAGGCTGCGCAGTTCGTCGAACAGGGCAAAGCCGATGGCGCCGATCACCGTGCCGGCAGCGTCGTGGATCGGCAGGCGCATCACCACCAGCGGTTCCTTGGGGGTGTCCTGCATGTCCAGCAGGATCGGGCGGCCGGTGCGTACCACCTCCCGCAGCAGGCTGCCGGGGATCACGCTTTCGCAGGGCTTGCCGATGGCGAAGGCCGCCGATTCCAGGCCGAAGCGCCGGGCGTAGCGCTCGTTCATCCAGACGATATTGGCGTCGCGGTCGACGATCACCGTGCCTTCGCTGGACTGCTCGATGATCTCGAACAGCGAGCGGATCGCCAGTTGGCGCACACGCTGGTAATCCTTGAGGCTTTCGCTGTCGTTCATGGCGGCATCCTGAATATGGGCGCGGCGATTATGCCGCAGTCTGCCCCGGTTGTTGCGCTGTAGCCGCTGCCGAGCCTGCGAGGCTGCGCAAAGGGCCGCAGGACCTTCGGCGGCCTTGAGGGCAGTGTCTGCTGCGCAGCCGTTCGCAGCCTGCGGCAGCGGCTACAGGATGCAGCATCTGTAGCCGCTGTCGAGCCTTGGCGAGGCTGCGAAAAAAGGACGTCGGCGGCGGGTCAGCCGGGGTGGGCGGCGGCCAGCAGTTCCTGGGTGTAGGGGTGTTGCGGGTTGGCGAATACTTCATGGCTGGCACCGCGCTCCACCACCTGGCCGTCCTTGATCACGATCATGTCGTGGGCCAGGGCCCGCACCACCGCCAAATCATGGCTGATGAACAGGTAGGTCAGGCCGTACTTTTCCTGCAACTGGCGCAGCAGGGCCACCACCTGTTTCTGCACGGTGCGGTCCAGGGCCGAGGTCGGTTCGTCCAGCAGGATCAGCGCCGGTTTGAGCACCAGGGCTCGGGCGATGGCGATGCGCTGGCGTTGGCCGCCGGAGAACTCGTGGGGGTAGCGGTGGCGGCTGTTGGGATCGAGGCCGACTTCCTCCAGGGCGCGGATCACCTGTTCGTCGCATTGGCGGGCGTCGTACTGGCTGTGCACTTCCAGGCCTTCGCTGATGATCTGCGCCACCGACATGCGCGGGCTGAGGCTGCCGAAGGGGTCCTGGAACACCACCTGCATCTGCTTGCGCCAGGGCCGCAGTTGCTTCTGGTCGAGGCCGTCCAGGGCCTGGCCCTGGAAGCGGATGCTGCCTTGGGAATCCAGCAGCCGCAGGATCGCCTGGCCCAGGGTGGACTTGCCCGAGCCGGACTCGCCGACGATGCCCAGGGTCTTGCCTTGCTCGACGCTGAGGCTGATGTCGTCCACTGCCCGCAGGTATTCCTTGCGCCGGAAGAGGCCGCCGCCTATCTGGAAGTCAACGCTGAGATTGTTCACCTCCAGCACGGTTTTGCGGCTGTCGCGGCACAACGGTCGCCCCTCGGGCTCGGCGTGCAGCAGTTCGCAGCTGTAGGGATGTTGCGGGGCGTTGAACAGGGTGTCGCAGGCGGCTTGTTCGACGATTTCCCCGGCCTTCATCACGCACACCCGCTGGGCGATGCGCCGCACCAGGTTGAGGTCGTGGCTGATCAGCAGAAGGGACATGCCCAGGCGCTGTTGCAGGGATTTGAGCAGCAGCAGGATCTTGCGCTGCACGGTCACGTCCAGGGCGGTGGTGGGTTCGTCGGCAATCAGCAGCTCCGGCTCGCAGGCCAGGGCCATGGCGATCATCACCCGCTGGCGCTGGCCGCCGGAAAGCTGGTGCGGGTAGGCCTTGAGTCGCTCCTTGGGTTTCTGGATGCCCACCAGTTCCAGCAGTTCGAGAATCCGCGCCTGGGCCTCCTTGCCCCCCAGTCCCCGGTGCAGGAGCAGGGTTTCGCCGATCTGCTTCTCTACGCTGTGCAGCGGGTTGAGGGAGGTCATGGGCTCTTGGAAGATCATGGCGATGCGGTTGCCCCGCAGTTTTTGCAGGGTTGCCGGATCGCAGCCCATCAGCTCCTGGCCGCGGTAACGCACGCTGCCGGAGCTGCTACAGCCGGTCTGCGGCAGCAGTTGCAGGATCGAGTGGGCGGTCACCGACTTGCCCGAGCCGGACTCGCCCACCAGGGCCAGGCATTCGCCGGGACGGATGTCCAGGCTCAGGTCGCGGACCACGGTCTGTTCGCCGAAGGTGACCTTGAGCTGGCGGATTTCGATAAGGTTGTCAGGCATTTCTACAGTCCGCTTCAAGATCGTGGATCAAAGGCATCGCGCAACGCTTCGCCGATAAACACCAGCAGCGAAAGGATCAGCGCCAGGGTGAAAAACGCCGTCAGCCCCAGCCATGGCGCCTGCAGGTTCTGCTTGCCCTGGCCGATCAACTCGCCCAGGGAAGCGCTGCCGGCGGGCATGCCGAAGCCGAGGAAGTCCAGGGCGGTGAGGGTCGAGATGGCGCCGGTGAGGATGAACGGCAGGTAGCTCAGGGTGGCGTTCATGGCATTGGGCAGGATGTGCCGCAGGATCACCTTGCGGTCGCTCAGGCCCAGGGCCCGAGCGGCCTTGACGTACTCCAGGTTGCGCCCACGGAGGAACTCGGCGCGTACCACGTCCACCAGGGCCAGCCAGGAGAACAGCGCCATGATTCCCAGCAGCCACCAGAAGTTCGGCTCGACGAAGCCCGAGAGGATGATCAGCAGGTAGAGCACCGGCAGCCCGGACCAGACTTCCAGCAGGCGCTGGCCCAAGAGGTCGACCCAGCCGCCGTAATAGCCTTGCAGGGCACCGGCGGCGATGCCGATCAGGGCGCTGATGGCGGTCAGCGCCAGGGCGAACAGGATCGACACTCGGGCGCCGTAGATCACCCGCGCGGCCACATCCCGGGCCTGGTCGTCGGTGCCCAGCCAGTTGACCTGGCTCGGCGGGCTGGGGGCCGGCTGGGTCAGGTCGTAGTTGGGCGTGTCTTCGCTGAAAGGGATCGGCGGGAACAGCAGCCAGCCACCGTCTTTGCGGATCAGTTGCTGCACGTAGTCGCTGCGATAGTCGGCCTGGAACGGCAGCTGGCCGCCGAATTCCTGCTCGGTGTAGCGCTTGAACACCGGGAAGTACAGCGAGCCCTGGTAACTGACCACCAGGGGTTTGTCGTTGGCGATCAGCTCGCCGCCCAGGGTCAGGATGAACAGGCCGATGAACAGCCACAGCGACCACCAGCCGCGGCGGTTTTTCTTGAACCGGTCCAAGCGTCGGCGGGCGACGGGAGAAAGCTTGAGCATCAGGCATTCCTCGCGGCGAAGTCGATACGCGGGTCGACCAGGGTGTAGCACAGGTCGCCGATGAGTTTTATCAGGAGGCCAAACAGGGTGAAGATGAACAGCGAACCGAACACCACCGGATAATCTCGCGACACCGCCGCTTCGTAGCTCATGCGCCCCAGGCCGTCGAGGGAGAAGATCACCTCGATCAGCAAGGAACCGGCGAAAAACACGCTGATAAAGGCCTGGGGAATCCCCGAGACCACCAGCAGCATGGCGTTGCGGAACACGTGGCCATAGAGCACGCGGCGCTCGCTCAGGCCCTTGGCCCGGGCGGTGACCACGTACTGGCGGGTGATCTCGTTGAGGAAGGAGTTCTTGGTGAGGATGGTCAGGGTGGCGAAGCCACCGATCACCAGGGAGCTGACCGGCAATACCAGGTGCCAGAAGTAGTCGGCGATCTTGCCCAGGGTGCTCAGTTGCTCGAAGTTGTCCGAGACCAGGCCGCGCACCGGGAACCAGTTCAGCGAAGTGCCGCCGGCGAACAGCACGATCAGGAACATGGCGAACAGAAAGGCCGGCATGGCGTAGCCGATGATGATCGCGGTGCTGCTCCAGATGTCGAAATGGCTGCCGTGGTGCACCGCCTTGCGAATCCCCAGGGGGATCGACACCAGGTAGGTGATCAGGGTCGCCCAGAGACCGAGGGAAATGGTCACCGGCATTTTCTCCAGGATCAGGTCGGTGACCGTGGCGCCGCGGAAGAAGCTCTTGCCGAAGTCCAGTTGGGCGTAGTTCTTGAGCATCAGCCACAGGCGTTCATGGGCCGGCTTGTCGAAGCCGTACTGTTTTTCGATGTCCTGGATCAGCTTGGGATCGAGCCCGCGGCTGGCCCGGGAGCCGCTGCTGCTCATGGCATCGGCGGAGCCGCCGACGCTGCCGCCACCACCAATGCCTTGCAGGCGGGCGATGGCTTGTTCCACCGGGCCGCCGGGGGCCGCCTGGACGATGACGAAGTTGACCAGGAGGATGATCAGCAGGGTCGGAATGATCAGCAGCAGGCGCCGCAGAATGTAGGCCAGCATCAGTGGCGTCCTCCGGGTTTGCCACGGCGGATCAGCTCGGCGGCCATCTGTTCATTGGTCAGCGCGGTGCTGCTGACTTCCCACCAGCTTTCGATGGCTTCGTCGTTGCTCGCCGGCACCTTGGGCCTGCCGAAGCGGTTCCACCACACCGTGGAGGTGCCTGGCGGGTAGTAGTTGGCGATCCAGTAGTAGTTCCACTGCAGCACCCGGTCCAGGGCGTGGGCGTAGCGCAGCATCTCCGGCTGGCTGGTGGCCTTCACCAGGCCGTTGAGCAGGCGGTCCACTGCCGGGTTCTTGAGCACCATGTAGTTGTTGGAACCCGGATCGTTGGCCGCCGCCGAACCGAAGTAGTTGTACAGCTCCATGCCCGGCGAAGTGGTCACCGGGTAGCCGGTGACGATCATGTCGTAATCCCGGGCCATCAGGCGGTTGACGTACTGCGAGGAGTCGATGCGACGGATGTTCAGGCTGATGCCGATCTGCGCCAGGTTGCGCTTGTAGGGCAGCAGCAGGCGCTCGATGGAACCTTGGGTGATGAGGAAGGTGAAACTCAGGGGCTCGCCTTCGGCGTTGACCAGTTTGTCGCCTTCGGCTTTCCAGCCGGCCTGTTCCAGCAGGGCCAGGGCTTGCAGTTGCTTGTCGCGGATCACGCCGCTGCCGTCGGTTTTTGGCGCTTGGAAAACCTGGGTGAAGACTTCGTCGGGGATCTGTCCGCGCAGGGGTTCGAGGATCTTCAGCTCCTCGGCGTCCGGCAGGCTGCGGGCGGCCAGGGGCGTGTTGGAGAAGAAGCTCTGCTGGCGGATGTAGAGGTTGCGCATCATCTGCCGGTTGCTCCATTCGAAGTCCCAGAGCAGGGCCAGGGCCTGACGCACCCGGCGGTCCTGGAACACCGGCCGGTCGAGGTTGAACACGTAGCCCTGGGCCGGTTGCGGCGCCGACTGGGCCAGGTGGGCCTTTTGCAGGCGACCGTCGTTCAGGGCTGGGCTGTCGTAGCCGATGGAATAGCCGGTGGCGGAGAACTCTCGGTTGTAGTCGTAGGCGCCGCCACGCAGCACCTGGCGGGCGACATCGATGTCGCCGAAGTACTCGACGCTGAAATGGTCGAAGTTGTACAAGCCGCGGCTCACCGGCAGGTCCTTGCCCCACCATTCGGGGTTGCGGGCGAAGGTGATGCTGTTGCCCGAATCCACTTTGGCCACGCGATAGGGGCCACTGCCCAGGGGGGCTTCGTAACCGCCGCCACCCGCGAAGTCGCGACTCTTCCACCAGTGTTCGGGGAACACCGGCAGGGTCGCGATATCCAGGGGCAGGGTGCGGTTTTCATTGCTTTTGAAGTCGAAGCGCACCACGCGTGGCGATTCCACGGTGACGCCTTTGACGTCCTCGAACTGGGTGCGGTAGCGCATGCTGCCCTGGGTCATCAGCAGGTCATAGCTGTAGCGCACGTCCTCGGCGGTGATCGCGGTGCCGTCGGCAAAGCGCGCCTTGGGGTTGAGGTAGAAGCGCAGCCACAGGCCGTCTTCCGCGCGTTCCATCTTTTCGGCCACTAGGCCGTAGACGGTGTAGGGCTCATCCAGGGAGCGTAGGGCCAGGGGCGAATAGACCAGGCCGTCGAGCTGGGAAACGCCGATACCTTTGTCTATATAAGGCAGCACGTGGTCGAAGCGCCCGATCTCGATGGCCGAGCGGCGCAGGGTTCCGCCCTTGGGGGCCTGGGGGTTGACGTAGTCGAAGTGGCTGAAGCCCTGGGGATACTTGGCCGGTTCGCCGTAGACGGTCATGGCGTGTTGCGGTGCCGCCTGGGCACCCGCGGCGCCCAGTAGCAGGACGGTGAAAAGCACAGTGGAGGAAAGCAGTCGCATTGTCAGCCTTAGGAGCCGGGTGATCGATGACCACGATTTGTACGCTAGCGGCGCGTGACTGGCCAGCCGCTTTCACAAACACAACGGCCCACCAGGAGGCGGGCCGTTGAGCAGACGCAGTCGCGAGGGGATCAGTCCTGGCGGCTGGTGACTTCCAGCAGGTGGTAACCGAACTGGGTTTTCACCGGACCTTGCACGACGTTCACGGGAGCGCTGAACACCACGGTGTCGAATTCCTTGACCATCTGGCCCGGGCCGAAGGAGCCCAGGTTGCCGCCGTCACGGCTGGACGGGCAGGTGGAGTTCTTTTTAGCGACTTCGGCGAAGTCGGCGCCGGCTTCGATCTCGGCTTTGAGTTCGTTGCACTTGGCTTCGCTGGCAACCAGGATGTGACGGGCAGTGGCTTTGGCCATGGATGTTGCTCCTTTCAAGAAAGTTGAGAGCCTACCGGATTCAGGTGGCTATTTCTTCTCAAAGTTCCTTCAAGGCGTTGCCGTCTGGCGCCTTCGCGGGCAGCCACGCTCTTGCGGGCGCGGCGGGTATTACAGAAGCCGGCTTGCTGGCGAAGAAGTCGCTGCTCTTGGGGACGTCTTCGCTGGCAAGCCAGTGCCTGCAGCAGGGGCGGTCAGGCGGGGACGGCAGCGACCTTGTGTGCGTGCTGCAGTTGCTGCGCGGCATTGCGCAGCAATTGCTCGGTCACGCTCCAGCCCAGGCAGCCGTCGGTCACGGAGACGCCGTAGCGCAGCTGGCCGCTCAGGGGCTGGCAGCCTTCGAACAGGTGGCTTTCCAGCATCACCCCCATCAGCGAAGTGTCGCCCTGCAGGCGTTGCTCCAGTACGTCGTTGAATACCGCCGGTTGGCGCAGTGGGTCCTTGCCGCTGTTGGCGTGGCTGCAGTCCACCATGATCCGCGCCGGTATCTTTAGCTTGTGCAGGTCGCGCTGGACCTGGGCCACGCTCTGGCGGTCGTAGTTCGGGCCGCTGTGGCCGCCCCGCAATACCAGATGAGTGTCGGGGTTGCCCGGAGTCTGGATGATCGCCGGATGGCCCTGGCTGTCGACGCCGAAATGGCGGTGGGGGTGGGCAGCCGAACGCATGGCATCACAGGCGATGGCGACGCCGCCGTCGGTGCCGTTCTTGAAGCCTACGGGCATCTCCAGGCCGCTGGCCATCTCGCGGTGGATCTGCGATTCGGTGGTGCGGGCGCCAATGGCGACCCAGCTCAACAGGTCGTCGAAGTAGCCGGCGGCCATGGGCTGCAGCAATTCGGTGGCAATCGGCAGGCCCAGGCGCAGCATTTCGCGCATCAGCTCCCGGGACAGGGTCAGGCCGCCGGCCATGTCGTCGCTGCCATCCAGGTCCGGGTCGTAGGCCAGGCCTTTCCACCCCACGGTGGTGCGGGGTTTTTCGACGTAGGCGCGCATCACCAAGAGCATCTGGTCGCTCACTTCTTCGGCCAGGCGGGCCAGGTTGGCGGCGTATTCCAGGGCTGATTGCGGGTCGTGGATGGAGCAGGGGCCGACTACCACCAGCAGGCGCTGGTCGCGGCCTTCGAGAATGGCGCGTACCGCCTGGCGGTGGGCGGCAACTTGCTGGCTCAGGGCCAGAGACAGCGGCAATTGCTGCTTGAGCTCCAGAGAGCTGGGCAGGCGCTGGGTCAGGGTTTCGTTGGCGCTGACGTGGGCGGACAGGGGCAGAGCGGATACGGACGAGTTCATGTTCGGTCTTCCTGGGCGGGCGGCGGGTGATGTCCCGCGCGCGGCCCTACTGGGGTGTTCGACAATTGGCCGTACTGGCCACAAGTGTGCAATTGCCACCGGTAGGTGACCGATCGGAGGCGGCAGGCTGTCCCGAGCGGAGGCTGCTAAATCGCCAGGTGGAGAACATGTCGTAGCGGTAATAGGTGGCGTAGTTCATGGGGAAAATCCTCGGTAAGTTCGGTATGTCGCTGAAAGTCGTGGTTGAAAACGTCGAGCCTGAAAAAACAAAACCCCCGGTCGGGAGGCCGACCGGGGGTTGAGAATTCTCTGGTAGGCGACCCGTTAAAGTGGGCGCCGGTTGGGTATCAGGCGCGCCAGTGGCTAAACCAATACCCAAAATAAAAGCTCGCCGGAGCACTGGTGCCGTTGACCCGAGCAGCCGCAACCGAACGCAGTGCGCTGGCGGTGTGGCGATGCAGGGAAAGGGTCTGGGACAACATGAGTTTCTCCGTGAAGTGGGGCGAGCTTACTCGAGGCCGGGGCCGCGATTCAATCAGTAATTTCTATGAGAGCTGATGCAATGAGCCATGGATTAAGCCGTGAAAGGATTTATGCCACACTCGCCGCTGCCTCTCGTTGTCTCGCCAAGGAATGTCCATGACCGTGCTGACCCTCGCTGCCGCCCAATCGGTGTCCATTGCTGGAGACTTGTCGGCGAATCTGGCCCGACATCAGCATTTGATGGGGTTGGCAGCGCAGCAGGGGGTGCAGTTGCTGGTGTTTCCTGAACTGTCCCTGACTGGCTATGAACCGCAGTTGGTCGCTGAACTGGCGCTGCCGCCCGACTCCCCGCGGCTGCAGCCACTGCGCAATCTGGCCCGCGAGTTGAAGCTGACGACGGTGGTGGGCATGCCGATTCGCTTGTCCGTCGATGGCCCGGTGCTGATTGGCGCACTGGTGCTGGGGGCGGACGGCTCGCTGGCGGTTTATAGCAAGCAGCATCTGCACCCTGGAGAGGAGCGATTTTTTGCTCCGGGTAGCGGTGGCGCGCCGTTGCAGTTGGGGAATGAGGTCCTGGCCTTGGCGGTATGCGCGGATTTCTGTCATGCCAGCCATGTGCAGGCTGCGGTGGACGCTGGCGCCGGCATCTACGCCGCCGGGGTGTTGATCAGTGAAGGCGGGTATGCCATCGACAGTGCTCTGTTGCAAGGATATGCCCGGGACCACGGGATACTGGTGCTGATGGCCAACCATGGCGGACCCAGCGGCGGCTGGTCCTGTGCCGGGCGCAGCGCAATCTGGAGCGCCCAGGGACAATTGCTGGGTGCTGTGGAAGGCGTCGGCGAAGCGCTGCTGATCGCCCGGCGCGATGGGGGGCAATGGCGGGTCGAAGCGCGGGCGGTTGCGGGTTGATGAGCGCCTTTCAATTGCGTCCGGCGGCTGAGGCGGATTTGGCCTTCGCCCGGGATCTGACTCGTTCCACGATGCTGCGCTATTACATTCGCAATGATCTGTTGTGGCTTGACGAGGCGTTTGATGTGGCGTGGAGCGGTCGCGAGAATCTTTTGATTTGCTCGGGGGCCGAGGTATTGGGGTTTGTCAGCTTGAGCAGGGACCTGCGCGCCGTCTACATCCGTGAGTTGCACGTACTGGAGGCGTGGCGGGGGCAGGGAGCCGGAGCCTGGACGCTGTTGCAGGTGATGGAAAAGGCCCGCTCGGAGCGGCGGGGCTTGTTGCGTCTGACTGTGTTCAAGGGCAACCCGGCACAGCGTCTATACGAGCGGGTGGGGTTGAAGGTGGTGGGTGAGGAGGAGTGCTTTTTGCGGATGGAATGCTCATGCGCCTAAGATTCTCTGGAAGGCTCCTGCGGCAATTGAGCGCAACCTTGTGGGTTCAATCCCGTTTGCTGTTCTTGCGGCCTGCCAGAGGTGGAAAGGTATGTGCGGGATCGAGCCTCTGCCAGTGGGAAAAGTGTTGAACCGATTTACCTTGAAGCTCGCGCCTGGCTTGGCTTGTGCGGCAATGCGAATACCGGGCATAGTTCAAAACCGTTCAAATTGCTTGAGGGTACTGTTCAAGGACGATCAGAGGGCAATCTTTCGTCTGACCAGGACCCTGGCGAGTTGTCGTAGATCCAGATTCTGCGCAAAAGCCCCTGATCGCCGAGCCCTGAAGCCAGAGCGTTTTCTTGCTTCAGGTTGGCGGCGTCTCTTATCGCTTGCCGATGTTTTTTATATAGCGCTTGTGATTAGGTTTGTACGTCGCTTTTTGCTAAGGTATCCGGCAACCTATAAAGACCAAATCGCGAGGTGTCTGCTTGATTAGGGTGCTAGTAGTCGATGACCATGATCTCGTTCGTACGGGCATTACACGAATGTTGGCTGACATCGATGGCCTGCAAGTAGTCGGGCAGGCGGAGTCAGGGGAAGAATCCCTGCTCAAGGCTCGGGAGTTGAAGCCCGATGTGGTCCTGATGGACGTAAAGATGCCCGGGATCGGCGGCCTTGAGGCCACGCGCAAATTGCTGCGCAGTCATCCGGATATCAAGGTCGTGGCGGTGACTGTCTGCGAGGAAGATCCTTTTCCGACGCGGTTGCTGCAGGCCGGTGCGGCGGGCTACCTGACCAAGGGTGCGGGCCTCAATGAAATGGTCCAGGCCATTCGCCTGGTTTTTGCCGGTCAGCGTTACATCAGCCCGCAGATTGCTCAGCAACTGGTGTTCAAATCGTTCCAGCCTTCCAGTGATTCCCCGTTCGATGCCTTGTCGGAGCGGGAAATTCAGATTGCGCTGATGATTGTCGGTTGCCAGAAGGTGCAGATCATCTCCGACAAGCTGTGTCTGTCGCCGAAAACCGTGAACACCTACCGCTATCGTATTTTCGAGAAGCTGTCGATCAGTAGTGATGTCGAGTTGACGCTACTGGCGGTTCGTCATGGCATGGTTGATGCCAGCCTCTGAAATGACTGACCTGTTTGATCCCAGTGCTTTTCTTTCTACCTGCAGTGGCCGTCCCGGCGTGTATCGCATGTTCGACAGCGATGCACGCCTGCTTTACGTGGGCAAAGCCAAGAATCTGAAAAACCGGCTGTCCAGCTATTTCCGCAAGACCGGCCAGGCACCGAAGACCGCAGCCCTGGTGGCGCGTATCGCGCAGATCGAAACCACCATTACCGCCAATGAGACCGAAGCGCTGCTGCTGGAGCAGACGCTGATCAAGGAGTGGCGGCCGCCCTACAACATTCTCTTGCGCGACGATAAGTCCTATCCCTATGTGTTTCTTTCGGATGGCGATTTTCCGCGTTTCAGCATTCATCGCGGGGCGAAGAAGCACAAGGGCAAATATTTCGGGCCATACCCCAGTGCCGGTGCCATTCGGGAAAGCCTCAGCCTGTTGCAGAAGACCTTCATGGTCCGCCAGTGCGAGGACAGCTATTACAAAAACCGCACGCGGCCCTGCCTGCAGTACCAGATCAAGCGCTGTAAGGCGCCTTGCGTCGGCCTAGTGGAGCCTGAGGTCTATGCCGACGACGTGCGCCACTCGGTCATGTTCCTGGAAGGTCGTAGTAACGCCTTGACCGACGAACTTTCCAGTGCCATGGAGGCGGCCGCCGGCACTCTGGATTTTGAAAAGGCCGCCGAGTTGCGGGACCAGATTTCCCTGCTGCGCCGAGTCCAGGACCAGCAAAGCATGGAAGGTGGCACCGGTGATGTGGATGTGGTCGCGGCCTTCGTTAACCCGGGTGGCGCCTGCGTGCACCTGATCAGCGTGCGTGGCGGTCGGGTGCTGGGTAGCAAGAACTTCTTTCCCCAGGTGGGCATCGAGGAAGATGTAGCGCAAGTCATGTCGGCCTTTCTGGGTCAGTATTTTGTCAGCAGTCCTGAGCGCGATCTGCCTGCGGAGTTGATCGTCAACGTGGTGCACGAAGACTTCCCGACGCTGGTCGCCGCCATTTACGAACTGCGGGGCCGCGAGCTGACCATCAGTCACCGGGTCCGTGGCACCCGTGCCCGCTGGCAGCAACTGGCGGTGACCAATGCCGAACAGGCTCTGAGTGCACGCTTGGCCAACCGCCAGCACGTAGCCGCGCGCTTTGAAGCCCTGGCTGAAGTTCTGAACCTGGACGAGCCACCGCAGCGCCTGGAGTGCTACGACATCAGCCACTCCAGCGGCGAGGCCACAGTGGCCTCCTGCGTGGTGTTCGGTCCGGAAGGGCCGCTGAAATCCGATTACCGCCGTTACAACATTGAGGGCGTCACCGCCGGAGACGACTATGCGGCCATGCATCAGGCTCTGACCCGGCGCTTCAGCAAGCTCAAGGAAGGCGAAGGCAAGCTGCCGGATATCCTTCTGGTGGATGGCGGCAAGGGGCAATTGTCCATGGCTCGCGACGTGCTCAATGAACTGGCGGTACCGGACCTGATCCTCCTCGGCGTAGCCAAGGGGGCGACCCGCAAGGCGGGTTTCGAGACCTTGTACCTGAATGACGCCGCCCACGAGTTCACCCTCAAAGGCGACTCACCGGCGTTACACCTGATTCAGCAAATCCGCGATGAGGCTCACCGCTTCGCGATCACCGGTCACCGTGCCCGACGAGGCAAAACCCGGCGTACCTCGACCCTGGAAGGGGTGGCGGGCGTTGGCCCGAAGCGTCGGCGGGACCTTCTTAAACATTTTGGTGGATTGCAAGAACTGTCTCGTGCCAGCATCGACGAGATAGCCAAAGCACCGGGAATCAGTAAAAAGCTCGCAGAGTTGATTTATGCAAACCTGCACAGCGAGTAGAATGCCCAATCACCTCGTAGCCAGTTGTGCCGATGAATATCCCTAATCTGATCACCGTTCTACGCGTCCTGCTCATCCCGATTTTCATATTGCTGTTCTATTTGCCCTATAGCTGGAGCTACATGGCGGCCAGTTCAGTCTTTGCCTTCGCGGCTGCCACTGACTGGTTGGATGGCTACCTGGCACGACGCCTGCAGCAGAGCACGCCGTTTGGCGCGTTCCTCGACCCTGTAGCCGACAAGCTGATGGTGGCGGTGGCCCTGGTGCTGCTGGTGCAAGAGCACGGCAACCTGTGGCTGACCTTGCCGGCAGCGGTGATCATCGGTCGCGAGATTGTTGTTTCGGCACTGCGCGAATGGATGGCCGAACTTGGCGCCCGGGCCCAGGTGGCAGTGTCCAATATGGGCAAATGGAAAACAGCAGCGCAGATGCTGGCGCTGGTGATCCTCCTGGCCAACCCTTCGGACTTCAGCTTCTGGGTCTTGGTGGGCTATGCCTTGCTGCTGGTAGCGGCGGGGCTAACCTTGTGGTCGATGCTGCAGTATCTGCGGGCCGCCTGGCCGCATCTTAAAATCGACAACGAGAAAAAATAAGTATTTTTGAATCAAGGGCTTGACGCGCATTCGGATTTCTATAGAATGCGCAACACCAAGACGATGCGGGAATAGCTCAGTTGGTAGAGCACGACCTTGCCAAGGTCGGGGTCGCGAGTTCGAGTCTCGTTTCCCGCTCCAAATATAGCGTTGTAGAATTCAGTCGATTTCTACTGCGATCGAAAAAAGGACCTCCGGGTCCTTTTTTCGTTTCTATGTTTTTCGCTCAAATCCAGCATCATCCAGTGCGTTTAAGTCCAGAATTGAGTACGTTTCAAACGCTCAAGTCTGGTCAAGTGCTGAACCGGTTTGTTGTCGGCGTATGTCGATGTAGGTTATCCCCGCCCATCAACTCAATCGGACCTTGCGTGGGAAATCGTCCCCCCCGCCGGATCGTCTTACCGAAGGTGCTGTAGTTCAGTCCTCTTTCCTAAACGTGATACCCCCTGAAAACACAGATTCTGCTCAATCCGATTCTGCGATAGCGTTCTCCTCATGCTTTGTAGTACGCGCGGCACCTCGAGTCCTCCGACATCGGTCATTTCCTACGGTGTGCCGATCTGGTCGGTATGTAAGTTGTAGCTTTGGCTGGAAAGGCCGAGGGCGTTTTCGATGCGCGGCTGATCAGATTGCCTCATGGCCAAGTTTTTCTCTGGCATAGCGGGTCATGCATTTACCGCAGTCGCCGATTTCGATAATCGTCGATCAGGCCGTGGATGCCTTCACCATCCAGGCCGAACTGCAAGGAAGCCGGTTGGTTGAGTAGGCTTTTCAGCTCGACATTAGGCTCTGTCCGAAAAGTTTCGAGACGAAGGTCAGGCAAGGCGAAAACGTTAGAGGAACGGCCGGGGTCGCGTTCGACTTTACGGGGTGTCAATGAGCATTCCGATCGGACTCGCGCACGAGACCGTTTTCAACGCAGCATCACCGAGTATCAAGGGTTTTCGTACAACGCATAGGGTTGTCCGAAATCAACTCGATACGGATCGCATACAGCTCGCAGATGGCTTCGCAACCCTTGAAGGCCAGCCCCTTGAAGTCGTGGCGAACGGCAGGGATGGACAGCACAAAATGTGCAGTGTCGACTGAAGCGAACATAGACTCATCCTTAAGCTTTAACCCGCACCTTGCCTGGCTCTGATGCAAGATGGCGCTCAAACTGGCAAAGCGTACGCAAACGCTAATATGAGACTGGTCTGTAAAGTCAGTTGAAACTTCTGAGTCTAAAAGCTGCCCTCAATTAAGAACGGTGATGTTTAGGCCTAGGGCTCCGCTCACCATTCAAACGCCATGACCAAACAACACATCAGGACCATCGAGGTTAAGCAATAACTGGCCCGTATCCGGTGCTACAACAACGCAAAGCCTGCACTCTCATAATGAATCGCCGAGCAGTTTCCATTTTTTTGGAAGCTGTTGTACCGCTATTTCAGGGAGTTACACCTTGAGCCGAGTGTTCCTCTTGTTGGACGCGACCTTGAAAGGAGGTTGTGTTTTAGTTTCTAAGTAAGTTTCTTATGTTGTTGATAAACATGAGCTAATTATATTTATCTCTCGGTGCGCCGTTAGCTGAATAAGGTTGTCTCGCCCCGTTTTTACTTTCTGATACAGCATGGTTAATGGAGGTATATATCTGTGGTAATGCATCGCGACGGCACTGCATGAGCGAAAAGGTCGGTAACAAAGGTCCTAGCGCGGAGTGCGCTTGTAGGAAAAATTGAAACGGTAAGGGAATTATTCTCGTAAGTTTAGGATTTTTCTTAAATTAATACTTATGGGTTAGGGGGTATATTTTTAAAGCACTAGCCATTTGTTCTGCGGCAAAGCTTTAAACAGGTCATGGATGAACTACTCAAATAAACTGTCTGCTCATTATCTTGAGATCGCCAAAGTCTCTATTTCCAAAGAGAGTTTTGCGGGCGCGGATGTTCGCTTTTCGAGTGAATACGAAGCCCTTGAAAACGAGTTGGCCAAAGCCCAGTCCATGCATGAAAGCGGTCAGATCGACTGGCTGAAAGTTCTTGAAAACAGTGAAAACCTGCTACGTGTGCAGTCCAAGGATCTGCGAGTGGCCGCCTGGCTCACTTGGGCGCTGTATCAGCGCGAGTCCTTCGCAGGATTGCTGGCGGGTTCCGGCCTCTTGCAGTACCTGTGTGAACAGCATTGGGTCGAGGTTCACCCCAATAAACTGCGTACCCGTGGTGCCGCCATCAGTTGGCTGGTGCCTCGACTGGAGCAGGCGTTAAGCGAAAACATCGCGATCAAGGAACAGTTACCGCTGTTTCGTCGACTGGTGCTGAATCTGGAAAAGCTTGATGCGGTACTGACCCAGCATCTTGGCGATGACGCTCCTTTGTTACTGCCCATCTGTCGGCGGCTGTCGAGCATGATCCAGCGTGCCGTCGAGCATCAGCCAGAGCTCGGCGCGGTCGGCACGGTGGTAGCACAGGTCAAGCAGGCAGCGACCCAGCTCTTCTCATCGGCCTCGTCGATCGATAACGAAAAGGATGCTCAGAGGGTCCTGCGTGCGCTGCAGGAGCATGCCCGACCTCTGTGCGCCTGGTGGCTCAAGCAGAAGGCTACCGACGTGCGCTCCCTGCGCCTGAACCGCACCATGCTGTGGTTGCCCATCGATACTGTCCCGGAGCGTAACGCTGAACAGGTCACGGCATTGCGAGGGCTGCCAGGGGACAAACTCAAGGCTTACCAGGAACGCTTTGCCGGTGGCCAGTTCGCTGATTTGTTGCTGGAACTTGAAGCCAGCCTGTCCAGGGCACCCTTTTGGTTCGACGGGCAGCGCATGGTCTGGGAGTGCTTGCAAGCGTTGAACGCCGACCAGGCCATGCGTGAAGTCGAATTTCACTTTGCGCTCTTGCTGCAGCGTCTGCCGGGAGTGGTTGAGTTGCGCTTTCACGACGGCACCCCCTTCGCCGATCCGGCCACTCGAAGCTGGATCAGCGCCCATGTCATGCCTCACCTATCCGCCACCAGCGCACCGCGTCAGGTCGACGCCAGCTCCAGCCAGCCGATTTGGGAGGAGGCCCTGGAAGAGGTCTTGCCGATCCTGCGCAAGGATGGCCTCAAGGCGGCGGTGCAAGTACTCAAGCCAGGCCTGCAGAGTGCGCGTGGCGGTCGCGTGAGGTTCTTCTGGCATTTCAGCCTGGCGCGGCTGTGTTTCATCGCCAAGAAGTACGAGCTGGCCAAGACCCAGCTGGAAACCCTTGATCAAGAATTGCAGAACTCAGGCTTGCACGCCTGGGAGCCGGATCTTGCGTTGGAAGTGCTGCACCTCCTGCATAGCTGCTGTGAGTTGTTGCCGCAGAACCACGCAGTGCGAGAACGCAAGGAAGAGATTTATCGCAGGCTGTGCCATCTCGACCTCGAGGTGGTACTCGAATAGGCCCACGGGCCGACAATCGCAAGGAAAGGACCATGGCCAAAGAAGGCTCTGTAGCCCCTAAGGAACGCATCAACGTCACCTTCAAACCCGCGACCGGCGGAGCTCAGGAGGAGATTGAGCTACCGCTGAAACTGCTGGCGATCGGCGATTACACCCAGCGTCCGGATGAACGCAAGGTGGAAGATCGCAAGCCGATCAGTATCGACAAAATGACTTTCGACGAAGTCTTGGCCAAGCAGGATCTGAGTCTGACGCTCAGCGTGCCTAACCGTCTTCAGGAGGACAGTGACGCTGATGAGCTGGCGGTCAGTCTGCGGGTCAGCTCGATGAAGGACTTCAACCCGGCCAGCTTGGTAGAGCAGGTGCCCGAGTTGAAAAAGCTGATGGAGCTGCGCGATGCCTTGGTGGCACTCAAGGGGCCTCTGGGTAATGCCCCTGCGTTTCGCAAAGCCATCGAAGGCGTTCTCGCCGACGACGAATCCCGCGTTCGCGTGCTCGGTGAGCTGGGCCTGAACGCCGCCGCCCCAGACGCCTGACCCATCAGACAAGGAAGCCACAACACATGACTACCCGTGCCGCGCAACACCAAAGCAACGAGAGCAGCGAGTACAGCATTCTCGACGGCATCATCGCCGAAACCCGTCTGACTCCGAACGACGAAGCCTACGATATCGCCAAGCGCGGAGTGTCAGCCTTCATCGAGGAGCTGCTCAAACCGCAGAACAGCGGCGAGCCGGTCAAGAAGGCCATGGTCGATCGCATGATCGCCGAGATCGATGCCAAGCTCAGCCAGCAGATGGATGAGATTCTCCACCACGAAGACTTTCAGTCGCTGGAGTCTGCCTGGCGGGGGCTGCAGTTACTGGTGGAGCGCACCAATTTCCGTGAAAACATCAAGATAGAAATCCTCAACGTCTCCAAGCAGGACCTGCTGGACGACTTCGAAGATTCGCCGGAAGTGATGCAGGCCGGCCTTTACAAACACATCTACACCGCGGAGTACGGCCAGTTTGGTGGCCAGCCAGTCGGCGCGATCATCGCCAACTACTTCATGTCGCCCAGTTCTCCCGACGTGAAGTTGATGCAGTACGTCTCCAGCGTTGCCTGCATGTCACATGCGCCGTTCATTGCCGCCGCAGGCCCGAACTTCTTTGGTCTGGAAAGCTTCACCGGCCTGCCGGACCTGAAGGATCTGAAGGATCATTTCGAAGGCCCGCAATTTGCCAAGTGGCAGAGCTTCCGGCAGTCGGAGGACTCTCGCTACATCGCCCTGACCTTGCCGCGGTTCCTGCTGCGCAATCCCTATGATCCGGAAGAAAACCCGGTCAAGTCCTTCGTCTACAAGGAAACCGTTGCCAACAACCACGAGCACTACCTGTGGGGCAATACCGCATATGCGTTCGGCACCAAGTTGACCGACAGCTTCGCCAAGTTCCGCTGGTGCCCGAACATCATCGGTCCGCAGAGCGGTGGCGCGGTGGAAGACTTGCCGCTGCACCATTTCGAAAGCATGGGTGAAATCGAAACCAAGATCCCGACTGAAGTGCTGGTTTCAGATCGTCGTGAGTACGAACTGGCGGAGGAGGGCTTCATCTCCCTGACCATGCGCAAGGGCAGTGACAACGCCGCGTTCTTCTCTGCCAACTCGGTACAGAAGCCGAAGTTCTTTGGCATCAGCGCTGAAGGCAAGACCGCGGAGCTGAACTACAAGCTTGGCACCCAACTGCCCTACATGATGATCGTCAACCGCCTGGCTCACTACCTGAAGGTGCTGCAGCGTGAACAGCTCGGCTCATGGAAGGAGCGTACCGATCTTGAGCTGGAGCTCAATAAATGGATCCGTCAGTACGTGGCTGACCAGGAAAACCCCAGTGCCGAAGTCCGTGGCCGTCGTCCGCTGCGCGCTGCGCAGATCATCGTCAGCGATGTGGAGGGCGAGCCGGGCTGGTATCGCGTGAGCCTGAACGTGCGCCCGCACTTCAAGTACATGGGGGCCGACTTCACGCTTTCTCTGGTTGGCAAACTGGATAAAGAGTAACCGGGAGCCAGGTCATGAGCGGATACGGCAGCCTGTTTGAACGCCTGAGCGCAGAGGCCGACCAGCGTGCCGGCTGGAGCCGCGAGGTAGGCGCGATGGCATCGGTGGCTGCCCATCTGGGCAAGATGCTCAGCACCCGTGCGGGGAGCGTGCAAACGCTTTCCGACTACGGGTTGCCCGATCTCAACGACATGCGCTTGAGCTTGCACGATGCCCTGAGCCAGGCCCGTTTGGCCATCGAACACTTCATCGAAGCCTACGAGCCGCGGCTCAGTCAGGTGCGTGTCGTTTCTCTGCCGCGTGATCATGACCCGCTCAAGCTGGCGTTCAGCATTGAAGGCTTGCTTGAGGTGGAAGGGATCAAGCGTCAGGTCAGTTTTTCCGCGTGCCTGGATGGCAGCGGGCAAGTCAAGGTCAGTTAAGGAGACGACGATGACAGCACACCACGCAGTCTGCGCCAGCCGGGTTGTTGGCTACCCAGGCCACGACCTTTGTTGGCTATCCGGTACGCGTCGCGAACACGGCAGGGATCTTTGGAGAGTGGGGTAACGCGGCGCGGCTACTGGCAACGCGTTCCACCGCAGTGATCCATGACTCTTACTACCAGGCACTGAGCCCATGTCCTTTAACCACTACTACCAAAGTGAGCTGACCGCGCTGCGCCAGCTGGGCCGTCGTTTCGCCGAGCGCAGTCCGGCCTTGGCACCTTTTCTGGGGGAGGCCGGACGAGACCCGGATGTAGAGCGCCTGCTCGAAGGGTTTGCGTTTCTGACGGGACGTCTGCGCCAGAAGCTCGACGACGAACTGCCCGAGCTGAGCCACTCGCTGATGCACCTGCTGTGGCCGAACTACATGCGGCCATTGCCAGCGTTCAGCATCTTGCAGTTCGACCCCCTACAGCAGTCCGGACCCGCCCAGCACATACCGCGAGATACGCCGGTAGAGAGCAAGCCCATTGATGATGTCTGCTGCCGATTTCGCACCTGCTATCCGACCGATGTGCTGCCTCTGGACCTGACGGCATTGAGTTACTCGGTCAAGGGTGACGGTGCACTGTTGAGCCTGCGTCTGGAAATGAGTTGCGACGGTCATATTGGTGAGCTGAACCTGGAGCGTCTGCGCTTGCACCTGGCCGGTGAGCGCTACATCAGTCAGATGCTTTACCTCAGCCTGCTGCGCAACCTTGAGGGCATCGAGCTGGTGCCGTTGGGGGTGGACGGCGAGCCGCTGGCCGGAGTCAACGGCGTTGGGATGTCCTTCAAGATACCGGGCAATCGTGTACAGCCTGTGGGCTTTGCCGAAGAAGAGGCCTTGATCCCGTACCCGCTGAATACCTTCCGCGGGTATCGCTATTTGCAGGAGTATTTTGCGCTCCAGGATAAGTTCCTGTTTGTCGATCTCAGTGGTCTGGATCTGCTGCAGAGGTTGGCGCAAGACATCCTTCAGCGCATGCACGGTTTGGAGTTGCGCTTCGATATTCGCAACAGTGGGGTGCAACGTCTGCGTCCGACACTGGACAACGTGAAGCTCTACTGCACGCCTATCGTCAACCTGTTCAAGCACGATGCCTTGCCGATTCGTCTCGACGGCAAGCAGGACGAGTACCTGCTGCTACCGGCCAAGTACGAACTGGAACATTGCGGCGTGTTTTCCATTGAAAGCGTCACCGGCTGGAAGCCGGGAGGCCTGGGTTATCAGGCGTATGTACCCTTCGAGTCGTTCGAGCATGATCCGAGTTTCGACGTGCCCCACAGCCGTCCGCACTACAGCATTCGCCAGCGCTCATCGTTGCTGCACGACGGCCTCGATACCTACCTGAGCTTCGGCATCCGTCACACCGAGGCTCAGGAAACCCTGTCGATCGAGCTGATGTGCACCAACCAGAACCTGCCGCGTCGGCTCAAGCTCGGCGACATCAACCAGTTGTGCGAGGAAACCCCGGAGTTTCTCAGCTTCCGCAACATCACACCGGTCACGTCGAGCTACGCACCACCGCTGAACCGCGATTTTCTGTGGAAGCTCATCAGCAACATGTCGCTCAACTATCTGTCGCTGGCCAACGTCGATGCGTTGAAGGTGATCCTCGAAACCTACGATTTGCCACGCTACTACGACCAGCACCTGGAGAAGGTCAGCAAGCGTTTGCTGGGCGGGCTCAAGTCGATACGTCACGAGCACGTCGACCGCCTGCACCGAGGTTTGCCGCTGCGTGGATTACGCACCGAGCTGAGTATCGATCCCCAAGGCTATATCGGTGAAGGCGACCTGTTCGTTTTCGCATCGGTTCTTAACGAGTTTTTTGCTCTTTACGCCAGTCTCAATTCCTACCATGAGCTGCGGGTAAAAAGTACACAGGGAGAGGTGTACAAATGGGCGCCACGCATGGGGCTGCAGCCCCTGCTTTAAGCAGACTGAGCACGGTAATACGAGAGTATTCGCTGTTTCAGGCCGTACTGTTGGTCGTCGATCGCTTGCGTGATGCCCATCCGTACCTGAGTGAAGAGGAACTCTACGATCAGCTGGAGTTCCAGGCCAATCCGAGCCTGGGTTTCCCTGGCAGCGATGTTGATCGCGTGGAGTTTTTTGAAGAGCGCGGCCAGATGCGTGCACGTTTGCGTTTCAACCTGATCGGGTTGTTCGGCGCGGGCTCGCCCTTGCCGGCCTTCTATGGCGAGCAGGCCCTGGGCGATGGCGAGGAGGGCAACCCGACACGCAACTTCCTCGATCTGTTCCATCACCGCCTGCAACGCCTGATGCTGCCGATCTGGAGTAAATACCGCTATCGCGCCAGCTTCAAGAGTGGTGCCCTGGACCCGTTTTCAGCGCATTTGTTTGCCTTGATCGGCCTGGGTGGCGAAGAGATCCGCAAGGCCAAGGAACTGAACTGGAAACGCTTGCTGCCATACCTGGGATTGCTCAGCTTGCGCGCCCATTCGGCGGCGCTGATCGAGGCGGTGCTGCGCTACTACTTCAAGCACGCAGACCTGGTGATCGAGCAGTGCATCGAGCGCCGGGTAGAGATTCTCGACGAGCAGCGCAATTGCCTGGGGCAGGCCAACAGCCTGCTCGCCGAGGACCTGGTACTGGGCGAGCGGGTGCGCGACCGCAGCGGCAAGTTCCGCATTCATATCAGCCAGCTCGACTGGCAACGCTTCCACGAGTTCCTGCCGATCGGATTCGGTTACCAGCCCTTGTGCGCGCTGGTGCGGTTCACCCTGCGCGATCCACTGGACTACGACATTCGCCTGGTGCTGCGCCAGGAGGAAATCCGCGAACTGTGCATCGGTGAACAGAACACCTGTCGTCTGGGGTGGACCAGTTGGCTCGGTCATGAAAAGGCCGACGGCGTGGTGACCCTGGGCAGCAAAATTCATTAAGGACAGATGACCCATGATCAACCTAGACCTGCAACAACTTATCCAGGCACTGGACGCTGAAACCCGCCGCGACCTGGAGCGTTCCGCTGAGCGCTGCGTCGCCCGTGGCGGCAACAAGGTGCTGGTCGAAGACCTGCTGCTGGGTTTGCTGGAGCGTCCCCAAGGTCTGCTTGCCCGGGCGTTGCAGGACGCGCAAGTCGAGGCCGGCGAGTTGATTGAGGCACTGCAATCGCAAGTCGGCGATAGCGGCTCGCGCAGCCCGGTGTTCGCTCCGGAACTGGTGCAGTGGCTGCAGGACGCATTACTGGTGGCCAATCTTGAACTGGGTCAAAGCCAGGTCGAGCAGGCGGCCTTGATTCTGGCCTTGCTGCGCAACCCGATGCGTTATGCCGGCAGTCGCTACCAGCCGTTGCTGGCGAAACTGGACATCGAACGCCTGAAGGATTTTGCTCTGTCACAGCAGCAACGAACCTCCGGCGGCGGGCCGGCGGCAGCGGGGGAGTCGCTGTTGCAGCGTTTCACTCATAACCTCACCCAACAGGCGCGAGACGGCCAACTCGACCCGGTGCTGTGCCGCGACGATGCGATCCGGCAGATGGTCGACATCCTCGCCCGTCGCCGCAAGAACAACCCGATTGTGGTCGGTGAGGCTGGTGTCGGTAAAACCGCGGTCGTTGAAGGTCTGGCCTCGCGTATCGCCGCCGGAGAAGTACCGCCCGTGCTCAAGGACATTGAGCTGCTCTCGCTGGACATGGGGCTGCTGCAAGCGGGCGCCAGCGTCAAAGGTGAATTCGAACGGCGCCTCAAAGGGGTGATTGACGAGGTCAAAGCCTCGCCCAAACCGATCATCCTGTTCATCGATGAGGCTCATACCCTGATCGGCGCGGGCGGCAATGCCGGAGGCTCCGATGCGGCCAACCTGCTCAAGCCGGCCCTGGCCCGCGGTGAGCTGCGTACCATTGCGGCCACCACCTGGAGCGAATACAAAAAATACTTCGAGAAAGATCCGGCCCTGGCCCGGCGTTTCCAACCCGTGCAATTGCACGAACCCACCGTTGCCGAGGCGGTGACCATTCTGCGAGGCCTGGCCCAGGTCTATGAGAAGAGCCACGGTATCTACCTGCGTGATGACGCCGTGGTGGCCGCCGCCGAGCTCTCGGCCCGCTACCTCGCCGGGCGCCAATTGCCGGACAAGGCTGTCGATGTCCTAGACACCGCCTGTGCCCGGGTTCGCATCAGCCTTGCAGCGGCGCCTGAGCGTCTGGAGCGTCTGCGTGGCGAGTGTGCTGAGGGACGGCGTCAGTGCCAGGCTCTGCGGCGCGACGCCGAAGCCGGACTGAAGATCGACCACGAGGTCCTGGACAGCCTGGAAGCGCGGCTGGCCGATGCCGCGGAGCAACAGCAGGCCCTGGAAACACTCTGGCATGAGCAACGCACATTGGCCGAGCGCCTGCTGCAGTTACGTGTGCAATTGGCCAGGGCCCGCGACGCCAGCCCTCTGCGCTCGACACAGGACAGCGAAGGCTCGCCGGATGCCGGCCGGGAGACTGATGGGCAAGCCGGGCCTGGCGTGGTGGAGCTGGAGTCGGCACTCAACGACACCCATCGCGCCCTGAGCGATGCGCAAACCCGGGAGCGGCTGGTGAGCTTCGAGGTGTGTCCACGCCTGGTGGCTGAAGTCATCAGCGCCTGGACCGGCGTACCGCTGGCGCAACTGGCCCGTGAGCACAACGCCAAGGTGGCGAGTTTCGCCACTGACCTGAGTACCCGTATTCGCGGTCAGGACCAGGCGGTACAGGTTCTGGATCGTTCGATGCGTGCCGTGGCCGCAGGCCTGAATAAACCAGACGCACCAGTCGGCGTATTTCTCCTGGTGGGCCCCAGCGGTGTGGGCAAGACCGAAACCGCCCTGGCCCTGGCAGACCTGCTGTATGGCGGTGAGCGTTTCATCACCACCATCAACATGTCCGAGTTCCAGGAGAAACACACCGTTTCACGCTTGATTGGCGCTCCGCCGGGTTATGTCGGCTATGGCGAAGGCGGCATGCTCACCGAAGCGGTGCGGCAAAAACCCTACTCCGTGGTGCTGCTCGATGAAGTCGAGAAAGCCGATCCGGATGTGCTCAACCTGTTCTATCAGATCTTCGACAAGGGTGTGGCCAACGATGGCGAAGGGCGCGAGATCGATTTTCGCAACACGCTGATACTGATGACCTCGAACCTGGGCAGCGAGCGGATCAGCGCGCTGTGCGAGAACGGCGAGCGCCCGAGTGTCGACACCCTGGAGCAGACGATCCGTCCGGTATTGAGCAAGCATTTCAAACCGGCGCTGCTGGCACGTATGCGCGTGGTGCCTTACTACCCGGTGAGTGGCCCGGTGCTGCGTGAACTGATCGAAATCAAGTTGGCGCGACTGGGTGAGCGGCTGAACGCTCGGCAGCTGGAGTTCAGCCACTGCCAGGCGTTGGTCGATCACTTGGCCGAACGCTGTACTCAGAGCGAAAGCGGTGCACGCCTGATCGACTACTTGCTCGACCTGCACGTCCTGCCGTTGGTGGCCGACCGTCTGCTGGCGGCCATGGCCACTGGCGAGAACCTCAAACGTGTGTACGCAACGCTCGACAGCAGCGGTGGCGTGGCCTGCGAGTTCGCCTGAGGTGGGCATCATGTTCACTCGTGTGCCGCAGCCGCTGGCCTATGCAGAGGCACTGCTGGCGCAATTCTCCGCTTTGTCCCGGGCGACGGAAGGCGCTGTGCTGCTTGAAGACTTTGTGCGAGGCGCAGCACAGCTCAGTGGCTGTGAACTGAGTCAGCTGTATCTGCTCGATGCCACCCATAGCTGCCTGCAACTGCGCGCCGAATGCCTCGGTGGCCTTTTGCAACCGCGGGAAGTGATCAACCTGCCGAGCGATTACAGCGGTGAGCAACTGCTGCAGTTTGCCCTGTGCCAGAACCGGGTGGTGAGCCTGGTGGGTCTGAACCACAGCCTCCACGACACCAGCTTCCTGCCCGTGCACGGCGCTGCGTGGCAGTCACTGTTATGCGTACCGCTGGTCAACGCGCGCAAGGCTGTCGAAGGCTTGCTGTTGTGTGCCAGCCCGCAACAGCAAGACCTGCAAGCCTTTGCCCAGTCGTTGGGCCAACTGGGGGCGTTTGTCCTTGGACAATGGGCGTTGCTCCAGCGTTTGCGCCTGCCTGCGGGCGAGCCTGCGCCGCTTCTGCCCCCCGAGGTCATCACCAGTGGTTATGGCCTGATCGGCACCAGTCCGGCGATGCGCCAGGCCTATCAGTTGATCAGCAAGGTCCTGCACAGCCCTTACACCGTGTTGCTGCGTGGCGAAACCGGTACCGGCAAGGAAGTGGTGGCGCGTGCCATTCATGATTACGGCCCGCGTCGTTCCCAGGCGTTTGTGGTGCAGAACTGCGCGGCGTTTCCGGAAAACCTGCTGGAAAGCGAGTTGTTCGGTTATCGCAAGGGGGCGTTCACGGGCGCTGACCGCGATCGCCCCGGACTGTTTGATGCGGCCAATGGCGGCACTTTGTTGCTGGACGAAATCGGCGACATGCCGCTGTCCCTGCAAGCCAAATTGCTTCGGGTACTGCAGGACGGCGAGATCCGCCCGTTGGGCTCCAACGACACGCACACCATCGACGTGCGGATCATCGCCGCCACCCACCGCGATCTGGCGGCGCTGGTGGGCGAGGGCAAGTTCCGTGAGGACCTGTATTACCGCCTGGCTCAGTTCCCGATCGAGTTGCCGGCGTTGCGACAGCGTGAAGGCGACATTCTCGACCTGGCCCGGCATTTTGCCGACAAGGCCTGTGCCTTCCTGCAAAAGGACCCGGTGAGCTGGTCGCCGACGGCCCTCAATCATCTGTCCGGTTACGCCTTTCCAGGCAACGTGCGCGAGCTCAAGGGGCTGGTGGAGCGTGCAGTGCTGCTCTGTGAAGACGGTGAACTGATGGCCGAGCATTTCTCCCTGAACGTTGAAGTCATGCCCGAAGAGTCGGGTCTGAACCTGCGCGAGCAGTTGGAAAAAGTCGAACGCCATCTGTTGCTCGATTGCCTGCGCAAGAACGACGGCAATCAGACCCTGGCGGCCCGGGAGCTGGGATTGCCCCGTCGCACGCTGCTGTACCGCCTGGGGCGCCTGAACATCAATCTTGATGACTTTGTGGTCTAGCGAGGCATGCAGCCTTGGCTGGTTTTTCGTACTTCTGGGCGCGCCTGCAAGGGAGGGCGTCTTGTGCACTGTCTACCTATGGAGACCTTCTGATGTCTGTTCGTCACTGGCAAGCCGTCCTCTTGACCCTGGTTGTTGTGGTCGGCCTCGGCGCCTGCAGCGGCAACTACAAATTCAACGATGACACCTATCGCCCGCTGGGTGATCCGCAGGCGGTCAATCGCGGCAAGTGAGCGCAAGGAGCAGCATCATGGAACTGGTTTTTGAAGTGCTCAATGCCAAGCAATTCGTGCCGGCGGACGTGAGCAGCAAAACTTTCAGGCGGGCGGGTGGCACCATCGGCCGGGGAGAGGATTGCGAGTGGCAGATTCCGGATAGCAACCGTCATCTGTCCAACCATCATGCGCTGGTCAGCTACCGCGATGGCCAGTTTTTCCTCACCGATACCAGCAGCAACGGTATTCAGGACCGTGGCAGTGGCGCGCGCCTGCGCAAGGGCCAAGCCCAGCGTATCGAGCAGGGCAGTGTCTACCTGCTGGGGGATTTCGAGATCCGTGCACGCCTGGTGCAAGCCCCGGATGCCTTCGCCGTTGAAGCCGGTCGTCCACAATCGGCCGGCAGCATCATTCCGGATAACGCATTCATTGACCTCGACCCGCTCAACGCATTGGACCAGCAGGAACACAGTGGGGCAGAGCTAGACGAGCTGAGCGCGCTTGATGTGCCACACCAGGAGCCTGGACAGCGAGCTGACTATGCCCGCATCGATAGGGAATGCCTGTTGGTCCCGGAACTGGTGGCCCCCCCCGAGCCGCAGGCGCTACCCGAGCCCAAGGCGCCGGCTTGCCAAAGCGAGGCTTTCTGGGCGCGTTTTGGCGCGGTCCTGGGGGTGGATCTGCAGACGCTCGATCACGATCAGCGCGAGGCCCTGGCAATCAATGTCGCGGGGCTGTTCAAGCAGAGCATGGGGGGCTTGCAGCAGAGCTTGCGAACCCGCAGCGAGCTGAAAAACGAGCTGCGCCTGGCCCTCACCACGGCCCAGGGCAACAGTCAGAACCCGCTCAAGTTCGCCGTGGATTGCGAAGCGCTACTGGGCATCCTGCTGCTGGACCACAAGCCTGGGCAACTGTCTGCCGAGCAGGCGATTTCCCGCGCTTTTCGCGACCTGCAGGCGCACCAGGTGGCGCTGCTCAGCGCCAGCCGCGCAGCAGTGCGTAGCACCCTCGAACACTTTTCGCCGCAACAGCTGACGCTACGTTTCGAGCGCGATGGCCAGCAACCGTTGCTGGCGACTTCCGGTAGCCGCTGGCGAGCGTACCGCCGCTATCACCAGGCGCTGTGTCAGGACGACGATTGGAACGAGCGCCTGCTGGCGCGGGATTTTGCTCAGGCCTATGAAGAGCAGATCCGCCTGATCTCCACCCTCCACCTCGATGATCAAGGATGACCTGCATGTCTCGCCGTACCCACCCATTACTCAAGGCCCTGACGCTGCTCATGGCCTTGGCGCTGTTGACCGGCTGCGCATCGATGTCGCCGTATTCGACCCTGACCAAGCTGAACCTGAAGCTCAGTGCCAGCGACCGGCTCAACCCCGACCTCAATGGGCGTGCGTCGCCGATCGTGGTGCGGTTGATGGAACTCAAGCATCCCGTCGCGTTCGAGAACGCCGACTTTTTCAGTCTCTACGAGCGCGCCAGGGAGTCCCTGGCACCGGATCTGGTGGCCAGTGAAGAGCTGGAGTTGCGCCCGGGGGAAAGCCTCGAATTCAAGTTGCGGGTCGAGGACGGGAGCCGTTTCGTCGGCGTGCTTGCGGCTTATCGTGATTTGCCGGAAAGCCAGTGGCGTTATGTGGTGCAGCTCACCCCGCAGGAGGTGACCGAGGTCGGCCTGATCCTCGACCAGTCCGGCATCCGCAACAGCAACGATGTGTCCACCCAAGCGGATGACAATTGATGAACGTGCATAAAATCATTTGGCAGGAAGGCATGTTGCTGCGGCCTCAGCATTTCCAGCACAACGACCGTTACTACGATTACCAGATGAAAACCCGTACCCAGCTGCTGGGTAGTTACAGTTGGGGATTTCTGGCGCTGGAGATCGATCTGCAGTTCCTCAACATGGGCAAGCTGGTGATCAGCCGGGCCTCCGGTATCTTGCCGGACGGCAGCCTGTTCGAGCTGGGGGACGATACCGAGCCACTGGCCCTGGATGTACCGCCCAACACGGGGAGCACGCCGGTCTACCTGGCTTTGCCGCTGGTCACGGGCAACCACATCGAAGCGCGGCGCGCAGAGCAATCCGATGTGCTGGCGCGCTACATCGTCTACGAGGCGGAAATCGCCGACTCCAACGCCGGTGATGATTCCAGCAGCCAGCTCAGCTGTGCCCGTCCGGACTTCCGTCTGCTATTGGGCGAGCAGCAGAGCGGGCAGGCCTATGTGAAGTTGAAAGTCTGTGAAGTGCTGGATGCCACCTCCGATGGCGTGATCAGCCTCGATCCGGATTTCGTGCCGACCTTCCTGCACACCCATGCCAGCACCTATCTGCTTTCGTGCCTGAAAGAGATCATCAGCATGCTCAGTCATCGGGGGGAAACCATCGCCGAGCGGATTCGCTCCAACGGCAAGGTCGGTGGTGCCGAGGTGGGCGACTTCATGATGCTGCAACTGATCAACCGCACCGAACTGCTGTTGCGCCATTACCTGGATCTTGAACATGTCCATCCGGAGGAGCTCTATCGCTCGCTGCTGGTCATGCTCGGGGAGCTGGCGACTTTCGCCAGTGACAGCAAGCGTCCACGGCTGGACAGCCGCTATCAGCACAGCGACCAGGGGGCGAGCTTTCGCAAACTGATGGACGCCATTCGCCAGGTGCTGTCGATGGTGCTTGAGCAGCACGCCATCGAACTGGTGCTGCAGGCCCGTCAGTACGGGGTGCTGGTGTCGCCGCTGCATGATCACAAGCTGCTGGAGTCGGCCTCGTTCGTGCTTGCGGCCAGTGCCAACTGCGACTCTGAAGAACTGCGTCATCGCTTGCCGTCGCACCTCAAGGTCGGACCGGTGGAGAGCATTCGGCAACTGGTCAACCTGCATCTGCCGGGGATCAAGGTCCGGCCCTTGCCGGTGGCGCCGCGACAGATCGCATTCCACTCCAACAAGACCTATTTCATCCTCGACCTCAGTCCCGAGGACTTGGCGCAACTGGAGCGTTCGGGCGGTTTCGCCTTCCACGTCTCCGGTGAGTTCGCCGAGCTTGAACTGAAATTCTGGGCCATCAGGAACTGAACGACATGATCAAGGATCTGGAACACCCTCAGGACGATAAAACCGTTTTGCTTGACCGCCTTGGGCATGGCCCGGAGCGCAACCCGCTGACCGACTTCGCCGATCCCCCCCGTTTCGAGCAGTTAGAAGAACGGATGATCTATGCCGCACGCCTGGGCCCTGCGCAATCCTTCAGCGTCAGCCTCAACCCGCTCGTGGCGGCGGCGTCCGACCTGCTGTCGGAAGTGGTTCGCCTCAAGCACAGCACGTCTGCCGAAGACTTGCGTGCACTCAATACGCGCCTGAGTGCCGGCCTCAGGCAGTTCGACACGCGAGCCCTGCAGGACGGTGCGCAGAGCAGCCAGGTGATGGCCGCCCGCTATGTGCTGTGCACCGTGGTCGACGAGGCGGTGGTGAGCACCTCTTGGGGCAATGAAAGCCAGTGGTCGCAAATGAGTCTGCTCAGCAGCTTTCACAACGAAACCTTCGGCGGCGAAAAGTTCTTCCAACTGCTGGATCGGCTGTCGAAGAACCCGGTCAAGCATCTGCCGATGCTGGAGCTGATGTACCTGTGCCTGTCGTTGGGGTTCGAGGGCAAGTACCGGGTCATTCCCCGCGGCGTGCTCGAGCTTGAGGGGATTCGCGACGCCTTGTACCGGCAGATCCGCCAGCTGCGGGGCGATGTGCCTCGTGAGCTGTCGCCACATTGGGAAGGGCTCGGCGATCAGCGTCGCAGCCTGGTGCGCATTGTGCCGGGGTGGATGGTTGCGCTGTTCACCGTGGTTTGCCTGCTGGTGATGTACTCGGGGTTTGCCTGGGTGCTGGGCCAGCAGCGCGAAAGCCTGTTGCAGACGTATCAACCGCTTGACCCGGTGGTGGTCCAGCCCCAGCAGTAAGACAGGGACGTGTGATGAAAAACTTCTTCAATAAAGCCGGCGCCTTGCTGCGTCAGACCTGGGTCTGGACGCTGCTGTTGGTGCTGAGTGTGGCATCGCTGGTGTGGTTCGTCGGGCCACTACTGGCCGTCAACGACAACAAGTTCTGGGCCAGCGCAACCTCGCGCCTGCTGACCATCAGCGCGTTGTTCCTGATCTGGGGGCTGGCGATGGTCTTTGTCAGCTGGCGCGCCGGTGTCCGCAAGAAAGCCGTCTTGGACAGCGAGGCCGGGCAGCAGCGCATGCAGCGCGACGAGTTGATCGACCAGGAGCACAAAGAGCTCCATGAGCGCTTCAAGGACGCGCTGCGCACCCTAAAGACCTCAAGCCTGTACCGCGGTCGCAGCGAGCGTTGGCGCAGTGACCTGCCCTGGTACCTGCTGCTCGGTCCACAAGGCAGCGGCAAGACCAGCCTGCTGGACTTTTCGGGCCTGGAGTTTCCGCTCAACAAAATGGGCCGCAAGCTGACCCGCGACACCAGCGGCACCCGTCACTGCGACTGGTACTTCGCCGAGCATGGCGTGCTGATCGACACGGCCGGCCGCTACCTGAGCCAAGGCGCCGCCGACGTCGACGCCAGTGCCTGGAACACCTTGCTGGGTCTGTTGCGCAAGCGTCGTCGTGGCCGCCCGCTCAATGGTGTGCTGGTGACGGTTCCGGTAGCGGCACTGCTGAGCGCCGACGAGCAGGAACTGGAGACCCTGGCGCAGCAGGTGCGTATGCGCTTGCAGGATGTTCATCAGAAATTGCATGTCGATGTCCCGGTCTACCTGGTGCTCAGCAAGGCCGACCAACTGGCGGGGTTTGACGAGTTCTTTGATCACATGAGCCGTGAGGAAAGCGATCAGGTACTCGGCGCCAGCTTTGGCAAGGAACAAAGCGGCACCGATGTGGCAGTTCTTCGCCAGGAGTTCGAGGAGTTGCTGCGGCGCTTGAACAGCCAGGTGATCATGCGCATGCACCAGGAGCGAGACACCCAGCGGCGTGGGCGCATTCTCGACTTCCCACACCAATTGGGACAGATCGGAGAGCGCTTGTGCCTGTTCGTCGACATGGCATTCACCGGCAACCGCTATCAGCGCCCCAGCCAGCTGCGGGGCTTTTACCTGACCAGTGCGCCGCACCTGATCGAACAGCTCGATCAAGATACGGCCAGTATCGGCGCGACCCTGGGCATGTCGGCTGCCGTCCTGCCGACCCTGCGCGGCGGTCGCTCGCGCTTTATTCATCACCTGTTGAGCCGGGTGATTTTTCCCGAGGCCGACTTGGCCGGCCTGGACCAACGCGAGCGCCGACGCATTCACTGGGGCCAGCGTGCCCTGTACGTGGGCGCCCTGGCGGCCCTGGCGGTGTTTGGCATGCTGTGGGCGGGGAGCTTCTCGGCCAACCACGGGCGCCTGGAGCAACTGCGTTCACTGGCGCAGAGCTGGAGTGAGCAACGCGCGGCCTTGAGTGCGCGGGATGACGCGCAGGCCCTGCTCAAACCTCTAGACACTCGTTATGCGGCCACCCAGGTCTTTGCGCCCGGGGGCGAGGTGCCGCTGCATGAGCGGGTTGGGCTGTATCAAGGCGATGCCAGCCGTCCGGTGCTCTTGCGTGCCTATGAGCGTGAGTTGCAGGAGCAACTGTTGCCAAGGGTTGCGCAGATGCTCGAAGGGCAGGTTCGCGCCAACATGCGCGATCGCGAACGCCTGCTCAACAGCTTGCGCGCGTATCTGATGCTGAACCTGCAGGATCGCCGTGATCCGCCCTTGCTCAAGGACTGGGTGGCGCGAGAATGGTCGAGCCGCTACGCCGGCAACAGCGCCTTGCAGAACGGTCTGAATGGGCACTTCGAACGCCTGCTCCAATTGCCATTCAGTTATCCGCTCAACGAGGCTCTGGTGAGCCAGGCCCGTCAGGTGTTGCGCAGCGAATCGTTGGCCAACGTGGTCTACCGAGTGCTGCGCGAGCAGGCTCGCAGCTTGCCGCAATACCGTCTGAGCCAGCACCTGGGGCCACAAGGCAATCTGTTTGTCGGCACTGACTATGTGATCCCGGGTTTTTATACCCAGCAGGGTTATCAGCAGTATTTTTCGATCCAGGGCACGGCGCTGGTCACCGATATCCTGCGTGACAACTGGGTGCTGGGCGAAGGTTCGGGAATCAGTGGCATGGATCTGCGTCGGCTGATGGTCGAGCTGGAGCAACTGTACTTTCGCGACTATGCCAACCACTGGAGCGAAGCCCTGGGCCGGGTCAGCCTGCCGCCGTTCAACGATGCCGGCGATGGGGCCGAACAACTGGCCAGTCTGACCGCGGCCAACTCGCCGCTCTTGCAGTTGCTGGTGGAGATCCGTGAGAACACCCGCTTCCAGAGCGTGCTCGAGGCTGCCGACGAGACGGCGCAGGCTGGCAAGACCGGGGATGCAGCTCCGGCTGCGCAGGGCGAGGGGCTGGCCGCTGTCGCAGGTAAGGCCCGCCAGGCCCTGGCCAAGAGCCTGCCGGATACGGCGAAGAAGGCGCTGCAACGTCGCTTCGACCCGCTGCACCGCTTGCTGGACGACAACAACGGCCCAGCGGCGGACCTGACCCCGGCGTTGCTGGCAATCAACGACCTGCAGCTGCAGCTGTCCAGCCTGGCGCGGGCCAGCCAGCCTGATCAGGCTGCGTTTGAAATGGCCAAGGCGCGCATGAGCGGCCAGCGCGATGCCCTGAGTAGCCTGCGCAATGCCTCGGTGCGCCTGCCGCGTCCGGTGAGCCTGTGGTTCAACTCGCTGGCCGAGGACGCCTGGCGCCTGGTGCTCAATGATTCGTACCAGTACCTCAACCAGCGATACCAGAGCGAGCTGTACAGTTTCTACGGTAAGGCGATCCGCAAGCGCTATCCGTTCAATGCCCATAGCACCAGCGATGTGGCCGTCAACGATTTTCGCGAGTTCTTCAAGGCTCAGGGCATCGCCGAGCGCTTCTTCGACACCTACATACGACCTTTCGTCAGTGGTGATCCGGGTAGCTACCGCTTGCGCAGCATCGACGGCCAAAGCCTGCCGATCAACAAGGCGTACCTTGAGCAGATGGTCGCCGCGCAAGTGATTCGCCAGGGATTCTTCGCCGAGAACCCGGCCGAGCCCCAGGTGCAGTTCAGGCTTGAGCCCTACACCCTCGACCCGGCGGTGAGTCGGGCCGAGTTCCGTTTTGGCAACCGGCAACTGGAATACCGGCACGGCCCTATTGTGCCGATGTCCTTCAAGTGGCCCACCGATGCTGAAGAAGGGCGTGCCAGCCTGGTGTTGGACAAGATGGTCGGCCGGCCCATCGGTATCGAGAAGAACACCGGGCCCTGGTCGTTGTTCCGTCTGCTCGACCTGATGCAGACCGAGTACCTGACCGGTCGTGATGTGCTGGTACTCAAGGCCGAGCTGGGTGGCTTGCGTGCCAACTATCTGCTGCTGAGTCAGCGCACGCCGAACCCGTTCGACATGGGCGTGCTGCGCTCATTCCGTATGCCGGCGCAGCTCTGATGTCGGGTGCCGGCACTTGGCGCAGCGCCGCACGGACCGACCCGGGCAAGGTGCGGCTGCGCAATGAAGATGCCTTTCTCGATTGCCCGGAGCAGGGGCTCTGGGTGGTCGCCGATGGCATGGGCGGCCACCAGTGCGGAGATGTTGCCAGCCAGCTGATTGTCGCCAGCCTGGCGGAGTTGTCGCTGCGTGACAGTTTCGAGGGGCGGCTCAATGACTTGCGCCAATGCCTGCACTGGCTCAACCGGCGCCTTGGCCAGGAGTTGACGGTCAGTGTGGGGCGCCAAGACAGCATAGTTGGCAGCACCGTGGTGGCGTTGTTGCTGCAAGGCAACCGCGCGGCCTGTATCTGGGCGGGCGACAGCCGCTGTTATCTGTGGCGTGGGCAGTGCCTGTATCAACTGTCCAAGGATCACTCGCTGAGGCAGCAATTGGTGGACGAGCAACGGATGAGTCCGGAACAGGCCAGTGCTCATCCCGATGCCAATGCCCTGACTCGCGCGGTGGGCGCCAGCGAGCGGTTGGCCCTGGATGTGCTGGAGTTCGAGGTCCATGCGGGCGATGTTTTTCTGCTGTGCAGCGATGGTCTTTACCAAGGACTTAGCGGAGATGCCTTAGGCCGGGCGCTGAGCCTTGCGTCGCCACGGATCGCCCTGGAGCGACTGTTTGAAGGGGCATTGCGCGGCGCCGCCAGAGACAACCTGACGGCCGTGGTGATCCGCCAATGACGGATATGAAGCCCGATATGCAGCGCATCCTGGCCGGTGAGGCTGAGGCCGGCGACCTGACCTATTTCGCCTTCGTCAAACCCCCACCTGCTGCGCCTGCCGTGGCGCGTCCCAGGGGCAAGGGCCGCAGCCGGGCGCGAAAGCGTGGCAAAGCCAAAGCTGCGCAAATTGCGCCGGTAGGCACGCTGCCGCGATTGCTGGCGGGTCGCTATCGTCTTGAACGGCTGCTCGGTGCTGGAGGCATGGGCACGGTTTATCGCGCGCGCGACCTGCTGCATGAACAGTTCGGCGACCCCGATCCCTACATCGCCCTCAAGGTGTTGGGCGAGGAGTTTTCCGAGTCGCCGGATGCGAGCCTGGTGCTGTATAGCGAGTTCGCCCTGACGCGCCGCTTGCGCCATCCGAACATCGTGCGTTTGCACAGCTTTGAAGTGGATGCCCAATGTCACTGTGCGTTCATCACCATGGAGCTGATGCGCGGGCTGACGCTGGACAAGCTGCTCTGCGAGCACCCGACGGGCCTGCCGTGGACAGCCTTGCAGGAGGTGGCCGTGCCGCTGCTTGACGCCCTGGCTTACAGCCACGGGCGCGGCGTGCTGCATGGGGATCTGAAACCGAGCAACGTGATGCTCGGTGAAGAGGGCGTGCGCCTGTTCGACTTCGGCCTGGGTCAGGCCGAGGCGGGTGTCTTGCCTGGCCTGCCTCACTTGAGCCGCAGTCGCTTCAATGCCTGGACGCCGGGCTACGCTGCCCCCGAATTGCTGGAGGGCGGTGTCTTGTCGGCCGCTGCCGACCTGTATGCCGTGGCTTGCGTGATCTTTGAACTGGCCTCTGGCAAGCATCCCTTCCGAGGCTTGCCGTCGACCCAGGCGCGTGATCAGCGACTGGAGCTTACCCTGCAGGCGCCCAAGCATCTTCCGGGGCATTGCTGGCCCGCCCTGCGAGCGGCGTTGGCCTTCAATGTGGAGGAGCGTAGCGACGGCCTTCAGGCACTGCGTGAGGCGCTGGGCGCGCAACCGTCCTGGATATCGCGCTGGATGTCGCGATGCAGAAGATAGCCCGTGAGCGGGGAGGGTTGCGGTCTTTTTCGTCGGGCTCGGAAGGCCAATGGTTATCTAAGTGGAGATGGGTGTCATGCGTCAAAGGGATTTGCAGTTCACGTTTTCCGTGCTGACCGCACAGGTAGCGTTCGAGGTCGTCGAGTTCACCCTGGAAGAAGCCTTGTCCGAGCCTTTTCGCCTGACGCTCGAACTGGCCAGCGACAACGGTGCCATCGATTTTGGCCAGATCCTCGACCAGCCGGCCTTGCTGACGATCTGGAAAGGCGGCCTGCAGGTGCGGCATGTGCACGGCTTGGTCAGCAGCTTCACCCAGGGTAAAACCGGCTTTCGCCGCACCCGTTACCGCCTGCTGGTGGAGCCGCAACTAGCTCGGCTGGCCCTGAGCTCCGACTGGCGTATTTTTCAGCAGAAGACGGTGCCCGAGATCCTCAAGTCGGTGTTGGACGAGCACGGCGTTCTTGATTACCAGCCCTACATCCACACCCCGCATGCGCCACGTGAATACTGCGTCCAGGCCGGAGACACCGACCTCTATCTGTTCGACCGCCTGTCCACCGAGGAAGGCCTGTTCTATTTCTTCAAGCACGATGCCAACGCCCACACCCTGGTCCAGGGTGACAAGTTGTACGTCCAGGAGCGCATCCCGGGCGGGCCGGTGCTGTACAGCACCCAGCCGGCCGGGGATGCCCCGCAACCGGTGCTGTACGCCTTCAGCTACACGGAAAACGTGCGTACCGCCGAGCAGACGCAGCGTGACTACAGCTTCAAGCGCCCGGCCTTCGACCAGCAGCAGCGCATGCTCGGCGATGACCTTGAGCATCAGGCCCAGCACTATGAGCGCTACGATTACCCGGGCCGCTACAAGAGCAGCACCGTCGGCCAACCCTTCACCCAAAACCGCCTGCTGGGCCATCGTCGCGATGCCCGGGTGGCGACGGTGGAAGGGGATGATCCGCGGCTGATTCCGGGGTTTTCCTTCCAACTGACCGGGCACCCGCGGGGCGACTTCAACCGCTGGTGGCGCTCGGTGCGCATCATCCACAAAGGGATACAGCACGCCAGCCAGCAAGAAGAGGCTGCCGGTGCCGAGATGGGCGTGAGTTACGACTTCAGCGCCCAGATCATTGCCGAGGACTGCGAATGGCGGCCGATGCCACTGCCCAAGCCGGTCATTGACGGGCCGCAGATAGCCACGGTGGTGGGCCCGGAAGGCGAGGAGATCCACACTGATGAATATGGCCGGGTAAAAATTCAGTTCCCTTGGGACCGCGAGGGCAAGCACAACGGCTTCAGCTCCTGCTGGGTGCGGGTCTCGCAGAACTGGGCGGGGGCGCAGTGGGGCCATATGGCAATCCCGCGCATTGGCCAGGAAGTCATAGTCGATTATCTGGATGGCGACTGTGACCAGCCGATCATTACCGGACGCACCTACAGGGCCAGCCATAGGCCGCCCTACCGCCTGCCGGATCACAAGACGCTCAACACCCTCAAGAGCAAGGAACACAAGGGCAGCCGGGCCAACGAACTGCGCATCGATGACACCACCCAGCAAATCAGTGCGGCCTTGATGAGCGACCACGGCAGCAGCGCCTTGCACCTGGGGTACCTGACCCATCCCCGGCCCGAAGGGGGCGCACCCCGTGGCGAGGGTTTTGAACTGCGCACCGACGAGCACGGCGCCTTGCGCGCGGCCAAAGGGCTGCTGCTCAGCACCGAAGCGCAACTGCAGGCCAATGCCGGGCAACTGCAGCGTGGCGTGGCCATCCAGGTGCTGGAGGCCGCGCTGCAACTGGCCAAGGGGCTGGGCGACTATGCGCAAGACCATCAAGGCGTCGGACACGACACCCAACCACAGCAAACCCTCAGCGAAGCGGTGCGCGACCTGGGGCATGGCGCCAACGACGAGTCGCAGCAGAGCAACGGCGGCAACCCGGCCATCGCCCTGAGTGGCCAGGCGGGTATTGCCGCGGTGTCTCCCCAAAGCATCACCCTGGCGGCGGGCGAGCATATCGACAGCATCGCCCAGCAGAATCAGCAGCTCACCTCGGGGCAGAAATTCGTGGTCAACGCCGGTAGCGATCTGGGCCTGTTCGCCCAGAGCGGCGAGATGCGCCACATCACCCACCAGGGGCCGATGTTGCTGCAGGCGCAACAGAACAGCATTCGCCTGGAAGCGGATCAGAGCGTGGAAGTCAGCGCGGGCCAGCAGCACGTGCTGGTGTCTGCCAAGGAGCACATCACCCTGATGTGCGGCGGGGCCTACCTGACGCTCAAGGGCGGCAATATCGAGCTGGGCATGCCGGGGGAGTTCACGGTCAAGGCGGCCAAGCACAGCCTCGTGGGCGGGGCCAGTCTTGCGGCGCAGTTGCCGAACTTCAACGTGGGCGATACCCAGCGGCGCTTCATGCTCAAACAGATCGATGGTCAGTCGGCCATGCCCAACGTGCCCTACACGATCACCCTGGCCAATGGCGAAATCGTCGAAGGCGTGACCGATGCGCAAGGCGCAACGCAGCTACTGCAGAAAGATGCCATGAGTATTGCCAAGGTGTGCATGAAGCGTTCGAGCAAGCAAAGCGGTTCCTGATAGGAGACCAGTACATGTATGAGGTGCAGCCGAGGAAGAGGCTCAAGGACTACAACATCAAGCAGCAAGGAGACATTGTGCGTGATTACTACCGAGGTCTGGATTCTGGAAACACTCAGCTCCTGACGAAGCTCAAGCCTGTATTGAGCAACTTTCCGGCGGGGTACTGAAGCATGAAGGGCCTGCTGTTTGCTGTGTCCTGTGGGGTTCTGCTGATGCCATGGCCAACATGGGCCGTGTCCAAACGTCCTCCGGAAACTCCAGTGACGATCAATTCCGGTCGTCCAATAGCGGACCTTCGACCTCTGTTGGCGGACACCAACAACCTGGAGATCACCCATGTGCTTCTCTGCCGTCGGACCGCCAGCAAGTGTTACGAAACGCTCTGGGATATTGATCTTCCTGATGGCTGGATTCAGCCGCAAATAGAGTTGTTGGGCGACTACCCCGGTGCTTTGGTCAGAACGCAGAACCGCAAAGCGCTACAGCCGGGGGGTAGTTACAACCTCAATATTCATTTCAAGGAGCGCGGTCGTTGGCATAAACAAACAGTATCCAGCACCTTTTTGGAGTTTTGTCTGATAGACGAAGGGGAGGGGGTAAAAGTCCAGGAATCGGCGCTTTGCCTGGCTCGAAGAAATGCCGAAGAGCGGCAATCACTGCCCTGAATCGATGGGGTGTAGCCCGTAATCTGGATGCTTGCTGTTCATGCCTCAATGAGGATAAGCACGATCAAAGATGAGCTGCAGATGAGGGCTGCCGACGTCGCCCAAAGGGGCAACTGAGTCCTTGGCAAAAATCGAATTCACATTGAAAAAACTGCGTCAGGGTACCAAGTCATGAAGTCTGATATATCGCCTTTATTCCTGTTGATCGCCCTGATCGCAACCTCTGTCCAGGCCGTTTCCAGAATGCCGCCAGCGACCCCAGTCTTGATCAGGGATAACCAGCCTGTCGTTGATCTGCGTCTCCTGTTGGCTGAAACCAACAATCTAGAAATTACGCATGTGCTTCTCTGCCGCCTTGGCGCTCAGCGTTGCGATGAAACGATATGGGACATTGCGCTCCCCGCTGGTTGGCAGCGGCCGGATCTCACCTTGTTTGGCAACTACCCGGGAGCAACCGTAAGGGTTCTCAGACATGAGGCTTTACAACCAGGAGGCAGTTACAACCTGTTCATTCATTTCAACGAGCGGAGCCGACTGCACCAGCAGACGGTCGACAACACCGTTACCGAGTTTTGCCTGGAAGAAAAATCTGACGCCTTGCGCGTCCTGACCCGCGCAGATTGTCGGGCTCGAAGGATCGCAGCGCAACATCAAGGAGGACCTGCACAATGAATGACGCCGTTCGGATGAGGACCATTTGCACCGCTGAAGCGATCACCCTGCCAGGCGGTGGCGACGTCCACCTGATCGCGCCGCCGCCCAAGCCCTGCGTGACCATCGTGGTGCACGGTGTCAACGACCTGGCCGGTTGCTACGAGCGCATCGAGCGCGGCCTGTGCGAGGGGCTCAACGAGCGCCTGGACATGTCGCCGACCTTGCCCAATGGCGTGAGCAACCCGGGCTTTCTGCGTCCGGCCAGCTACAGCCTGCCCGAGGACGATGACGGCAAGGCCCGCAACCCCGACGCGGTGTACTACCGGCGCAAGTTCGCCGCGGCGGCCAACGGCGCCGACACCCGCAGCGTGGTCATACCGTTCTACTGGGGCTTTCGCGAGGAAGAGCGGCACATCATCAAGGACGCTCCCCACGGCGAGTGGATGGATCGCAACAGAAACCGCCTGGACAAGGCGGGCACCAAGGAAGGCGGACAATTCGCCAATGCCACCACCAACCTTCCGGACATGTGGGGCGAGGGCTTCAACGGTTATCCATTCGGCATCGTCCCGCTCAACTTGATCGGTGGAACGCGAACTCACCCGTTGTTTGCCGCCGCGGGGCGTCGTTACATGGTGCTGGCGGCGATGCGTCTGGCAATGCTGATCAAGATCATCCGCAAGCGCTACCCGAACGACACGGTGAATCTGGTGGGCCACAGCCAGGGCACCTTGCTCGGGTTGTTGGCCCATGCTTTTCTCAAGGATCAGGACGAGCGACCGGCTGATGGCTTCATCATGCTCAACTCGCCTTACAGTCTGTTCCAGCCCAATACTGAAAAGACCCAGAAGTGGCTCGAACAACAAACCACGCCGGCGCGTATTGCCACCCTCAAGGGCATTCTCCAGTTCATCGCCCAGAAACCGAATCCGGTTCCGGCCCTGTCCAGCGTCGCGCTGAAAAACTGCCAGGGCTATGGCGCCATTGGTGGGCCGGGTTGGAGCGGCGGTCCTGCGTCGCACAGCACAATCGATGGGCAGCGCGTCTCATTCAATGAACGTGACAACCGTGGCTGCACTTACCTTTACTTCACTCCTCAGGACCAAACCGTGGGCCTGGGCAACGTCCAGGGTATCGGTTGGCAGGGCGTCGGCGACACCGTGGATGGCCTGCCGGCGCGAACGCAGCTGCCGCTGAGTTTCCATCAGCGGATCTTTACCTTGCGCAAGCGCAACAACGAAAAGGAAGCCGTCGGCAAACAGGTTCCCCCCTACATCTACCCACTGCTGCTTGAGGGGGAGGCAACCTGGGAGGACACCGGTTTAGGGCTGCTGGATCGCAGCGCAAGGGCCAATCTCAAACCGGGGGCACGGGTGATGTTGACGGCTCCACAATTGCCCATACCGGCAGAAACCGATTTCGCCACTGATGGCGTCATGACTGCGCCTGGTGAGGATTCGGACAGTGGCGTGTACCAGATAATGGACACACTGGACCCCATCGATGCCGCTATTGGCCTGAGCAATGACAAATCGCTGCGTATCAAGTCGGCCTGGCGCCCGAAGGACACGCAATACGCCCGTCAGGAGACGATGGAGGAGGCCATTGCCTTCAAGCATGGCCGTGATGTCGCGAGCGTTAAAAAGGCCCGCGACGAGATCTACGAGGTGTCCCAGCACGCTCACGTGTTTGCGGTACGGGCGATGGGTGATGGCCAGGTCCTGGTGACGCGTGGAGAGACTCCCTATGAGGCTCGTTTGCGCCTGCAAAGGGAGGCGTATCAAGAGCCGCAGTCGTTTCACTCGGGGATTCCTAACAACCCGGAGCACAGTCGACGAGTACTGGCCTATGACGTGGCGATTGGAGCAGGTGAGAGCGTGGATGATGTGACGTTCTATGCGTATTTGTGTCGGGTGGCGGATTGGCGGTTGGATTGGAAGAGGACTGATGAGGTCATAACTGGTCAAGATGATCAGGCTCCTGATCAACCAGATGAAGCGATTGAAACGTTTTATCTACAAGAGCAAGCCACTAACCGAAAATTAATCGATGCCACGATTGAATATCGAACTACAGGGACGCTACCTAGTTTGGTCGGGGACACTATGCCCTCTTTAGTAGGGGCCCAGACATGGGGCGAAGAAAAACTTGGCAAACCCATCCGCTTTGGGGGTAAAGCCTGATGCGCAGCTTATTCCTGTGTTTATTGATTGCCAGCTTGCTAGTGGCCAGTCATCAGTCTGAAGCGGACGAAATCTCATTGATAACAGTTCGCTGTTTTGCCAGCCCTGCTACGGCCGTTACTGCCAATATCCCTGTCAAGGAGGCGGCTTCAATGCCCACCAATACTCGCTACCGCGCCCCAACCATGTCGCCTCGCCTTGAAACCCTGGATGTGCTCAGCATTGGCGTGAGTCTGGATGTTTTTCGCCAGGGAGATATCTGGAAAACTTTGCAAGAGCAGAATGCGAGAGAGCCGGAGGCTCTGCATGTCGGCAGTATCCTGCCCATGGACCCGAAGAAATACCCGGTGACTGCCGATGATAAAAATATGGCTTATACAAAACGCAAAGCCGATGCATTGGAACTGGGATTACGCAATTTTTTAGAAAAGTGGCCAATTCCCACCATTACGGTTGTCCGTGGTTGGAGTCCTCAAACACCGAACCTGCGGTTCAGGCCTGAAAGAACCCAAGTAATGCTCACCAGTATGGTGAATAGTTACCGGACAGACTCGGGCTTACATTGGCATCGCATCCAAAATGTTCAGGATGGAATTGTCTGCAACGACACTCCTGAAGCATTGGTAGAAAACCTGTTCCGACTTTTCGAGCACAACCCTGATCTTCCTGCTGTTCTGGTTTATAGCGTTGAAGGCATCAATATGGCTGGCGCTCTATCAAGCAAGGACATTTCCTTAAAATCGCTTGGGGCTGTCGCGGGCCCACGCCAACCTGACAAACTCACCGACGCCATGGTCGCCTTAGTCGTCGGTCGCCCCGAACGTGTCGAATGGCTGCGCTATTACGCACCCTTCACCAAGGTCAACAAGAACAAGATCGATCCTGAATTCACCGGTTGGGGCTGGCGTAAACCGGCGGTGGAGTTCCAACCTTCGGAGTTCATCCCGCAACCCTGGACCGAGCGCGCTTTTGAACAATGGGACGCCTTGCCAGTGCTGGCCAGGATTCATCGCCCGGTCACGGTTTCCCTGCAGCGCCCGGACAACGGCGAGCGCCTCAAGCGCGAAGCCTTGACCACGCAACTGGCCGCTGGCTGGAAAAAAGCCACTGATGCCGTTGCACCAGCACCGGCCCGGGTGTTCTACGACGGCGGCCTGAACAGCACGCCACTGGCCGAGTTGCTGCCCGCGTTGACGGCTGCCCGCAGCTCGTTGGATTTGCTCGACTCCCGCGAGGGCTACGACCTGACCCAGCGTTTGGGCGATACCGGCGCCGCCTCGCCGTTCGTGGGTATCGCGCTGGCGACCATGGCCAGTTACCAGAATGCCGATACCAGCGTGGTGATGCCCATGCGTCGACAGGACCAGGTTACGATCATCAGCGTGACTTCGCCGACACCCGGTAAAAAACCTCTCGACAACAAGTTCGGCGTCAACCTGATGCCTCAAACCGCCAGCCATGACGACGGCGCCTCGGTAAAGCCCGCGCCGGCTGCTCCTGCCGCATCGCGGATGTCGGTTGTGGAAGAGGACTACACGCTGGAAGAGTTTCTGGCTGAGTTGAGGCCCAAGGACAATTGGATGGATGATCTCTAGCGCTGGCTGATCAAGCTGCGCTGAAGACCCAGGTCAAAGGGAGAGGGCTGTTTCGATGCATCGCATAATGTTGCTGATTGGCTGCTTGTCGTTACTCAGTCAGGGTGTTCAAGCCGCCGAACTGCCCCTGACTTCTGGTCGTTGCTTTGCTAGTCCGGCCACGCTCGTGACGGCCTATACCTCAGACAGGAAGGCTTCCACCATGACTGTTGAACCTCGTTACCGTGCACCGACTACTTCCCCGCGATTGGACACCCTGGATGTGCTCAGCATCGGTGTGAGTCTGGATGTCTTTCGCCAAGGAGATATCTGGAAAACTTTGCAAGAGCAGAATGCGAGAGAACCAGAGGCTCTGCACGTTGGCAGCATCTTGCCGATGGACCCGAAGAAGTATCCGGTGACGGCCGATGACAAGGATTTGGCTTATGCAAAACGCAAAGCTGATGCGCTGGAGCTGGGATTGCGTAACTTTCTGGAAAAATGGCCGGTACCCACCATCACGGTGGTCCGTGGTTGGAATTCCAATACGCCGAACTTGCGCTTGCGACCTGAAAGAACTCAGGAAATGCTCACCAGTATGGTGAACAGCTACCGGACGGATGCGGGCTTACATTGGCATCGCATTCGCAATGTGCAGAACGGCGTGGTCTGCAATGACACTCCAGAAGCTTTGCTAGAAAGTTTGTTTCGGCTTTTTGAACACAACCCTGACTTGCCTGCTGTGCTGATCTACAACGTGGAAGGCTTCAACATGGCCTTGGCATTAACTACGAAAGGCAAAGACAACAAGCCTGTAGGTGTAGGAACCGGCCCACGACAATCAGGTGAACTTACCGACACTATGGTCGCCTTAGTCGTCGGTCGCCCCGAACGTGTCGAATGGCTGCGCTATTACGCCCCCTTCACCAAGGTCAACCAGAACAAGATCGATCCCGAATTCACCGGTTGGGGCTGGCGTAAACCGGCGGTGGAGTTCCAACCTTCGGAGTTCATCCCGCAACCCTGGACCGAGCGCGCTTTTGAACAGTGGGACGCCTTGCCAGTGCTGGCCAGGATTCATCGCCCGGTCACGGTTTCCCTGCAGCGCCCGGACAACGGCGAGCGCCTCAAACGCGAAGCCTTGACCGCTCAACTGGCCACTGGTTGGAGCAAAGCCACTGATGCCGTTACACCTTCACCGGCCCGGGTGTTCTACGACGGCGGTCTGAACAGCACACCTCTGGCCGAGTTGCTGCCCGCGTTGACGGCTGCCCGCAGCTCGCTGGATTTGCTCGACTCCCGCGAGGGCTACGACCTGACCCAGCGTTTGGGCGATACCGGCGCCGCATCGCCGTTTGTGGGCATCGCGCTGGCGACCATGGCCAGTTACCAGAATGCCGACACCAGCGTGGTCATGCCTCTGCGCCGCAAGGATCAAGCGACCCTTATCACCATCACCTCGCCGACACCCGGGCAAAAGCCCGTTGGCAACAAATTTGGCATCAACCTGATGCCTCAAACCGCCAGCAGTGATGACGGAGCCTCGGTAAACCCTGCGCCGGCTGCTCCTGCGGCATCGCGGATGCCGGTTGTGGAAGAGGACTACACGCTGGAAGAGTTTCTGGCCGAGTTGAGGCCCAAGGACAATTGGATGGATGACCTTTAAGGTCGCTAAGGAGTGGGCATGGAGATTATTCGACTTGGGGACAGTACCAGTCATGGCGGTACTGTGATTGAGGCATTCGGCCAGACCGACTTGAACGGGAAACCCATGGCGGGTGTCGGGCACAAGGTTGTGTGCCCTCTGTGCAAAGGGGTGTTTCCTATTGCAGAAGGCAGTGCCCTGTTGGATGTCGGTGGTATTGCGGTGGCCCTTGACGGTATGAAAACCGCGTGTGGTGCCAGCCTGATCGCGAGCGGTCCCAATGCAAGCGCGGCGCGTTAGCCGGGTATCGGCGTCGAAGTGTTCAAGAGCGCAGGGGGGCTGGCGCTGATCGATGAGCCACGGTCACGGCTTCTCAGACCGTGCCATGGAGTGCCGTGGCGCTTGCCTTCTACTGAGCTGGCCGCTCAATGGGTCATGCGTGGTAACGATGCCAGGGATGAGCATTGCGATTGTCGTGCGAAGTCGATCCCGTGATGCTGCAGGCAGGCGTCTTCATAGGCGATCTGGTCATCGTCTGCGATCGAGCAAAGGTAGGCGTCTATAGGTTCGAAGCGGCACTCTGGCGCTATATCAACCGAGAAGAGCGACAGGCTATGAGTCACTGAACAGTGGGCACCCAACTGTTGCAGTGTCTTGATGATGTTGGCTTTGTCCTGTGCATTTTCAGCGAAGACTCTGAGGGTGGAGTGGCCTCCTTGTTGAATAACGACGGTAGCGATCAGCTCGTTGTTTTCCTGTCGCGTATCAATCAGGTCGCCTTTGCTGAGTCCATAAATGTAATAGGGCGTGTTGTCGACGATGTAGGTCGTTTCGCCTTGTTTGATGCCCCAAAGGGATTCGGCAGCGCAGGGTGGGTAACCGTCATCGTCCTGTTTCAGGAGGATGGTGATCTTGTGAAAGACTTCTGGGTGATGCTGTTTCATGCCCATGGGCTCCGCCCGCTCGAACGTGTCCGACAGTAGTGATAGCTGATTCGCGCCGAAGAATACCTAATCCAATCCCTTCATCAGGACAGATTTCAGCGACTATGTGGGGGGCACTTCAATGGTGCTCCTGAAGAATCCGGGGTCTTGAATCGCAGCGGGGTCAAGCGACTGCGTTGGCCATCACAGGGGGGCGCACTTGGCGTTTGAATAATCTCGGGAATAATGCTGTGATTGCGCCCGTCGCGCCCCCGGGTGGCCGCGCTTTTTTCAGAGATTCAGTGAAATGGATAGCCAAGCAATGACAACCAGGACGTCGCAGCTGCCTCCCGGCAGCGACAGGCGCGAGCGCCTGGAAGGTATCGCAGCCCATGCCGCGCTGGTGTTGGAGACCAACAACCTGCGTGGCGGCAAGGATGCACGGGAGGCCTTGAACAGCCTCAAGCGGCTGATCGCACGCCTTGCCCGGCAGAGTCTGCCTCCGCAGAGTTTTGCCCAGTGGGTCATCACCCACGATGGCCTCGATCCTGTGGCGCGCCAGGCCCTGTGTGCACTGGCCGGACGGGAACTGGACTTTGTCGAGATCGATACCCTCACCGGTTACTACGATGCCAAGAATGTCGGTTTCGACGCGGTCGACCAGGGGCGCTGCCAGTACGTGGTCTTTGCCGATGCCGATTGCATTCCCTGTAGCCATTGGCTGGAGCAGTTGCTCGTGCCTTTCGCCGAGGACGACGCGCCGTTGGCGGTTGCCGGGCGTACCAGTTATGCGCCCAGCGTCGCCGGCAGTGCCCTGACCGCCATCGACTTCATGTACTTCCCCAGCCCCTTGCGCCGCGGCGCCACGCGTAACTTCTACGCCAACAACGTGGCCTTTCGCTGTGACACCTTCGAGCAATATCGCTATGAGCCGCTCGATGGCATCTATCGCGCCCATTGCCAGGTCATGGGCCTGCGCCTGCAAGCGGCGGGCGTGGCGGTGGTCTATGCGCCAGGCGCCCATACCGAGCATCGACTGCCCGACAGCCAGGGCGAAGTGCTCAAGCTGCGCTGGCTCAGGGGCGGTGACAGCGTCGGCCTGACCCCCTATCTGGTCCGCGCCTATATGCCGGGCTGGCTGCAGTGGCTTGGGCGCAGTGGTCCGATCGGCCCGCTGTGCGTGATGCTCGGGCGCCTCGGCTACAGCCTGCGGGCCCTCAACCATCAGGACTTGCCGCCCTTGCGTGGGCTCCGACGTCTTGGGGCGACGCTGGTGGTCATCGGCATGTCGTTGCTCGACACCGCTGGCGCTGTGGTGCGAGGCATGGGCATCCGTGTCGGGCGCCGCAGCGCCGGTCACAGTGAAGCCTTGTCGTATCACCGCAACCTGGATTGATCCCCGTCGTGCCGTATCGTCGCACGCCGCCTGCGTGCCCACAGGACTCCCCCATGAAAACATCTTCGCTCGCTTCATTCGGCTACTCCCTGGCCTGCCTGGCACTGTTGGCATTGAGCGGCCAGGCCAATGCCGCGCCTTCCGAGTTCAGTGGTCGCGGGGTGTTTCACTTCGCCTCGGACAGTGGCTGCGCGACCGTCACCCGCAGCACCGACCGCGACTGCAACCGGATTGCCCTGGATGTGGCAGATGCCCGGGCCAGCGTCGACCCGCAAACCCACGCCATCGTGATTGGCGCTGACGACCACCATGACAGCAAGACGGTGATCGGCGACGTGCTGCTGCACGGCAGTGGCATCGCCGCCGATGGCCAGCGCGTGCCGCTGAGCCTGCAGGTGCTGTTGCGGCGCTCGGGCACGAAGTGGAAGTCCGACACCTATGTGCACTCGCCCGTGCGCGGCAAGTTCAGCGACATCGTCCTCGACCCCTATCAGATCAGCGTCCGCGAAAGCACCGGCGAGCGTGTGCTGTTCACCGCCGAGCAGGCGCGCAAGGTCCTGGCGCAGCCGTCAATCGCCGCGCGAGTGGCCAGTTACTTCGTGGTCGTGCGTCCCAGCGATGCCCAGAGCCCGGCGGCCGACGACATCACCATCGGCCTGGGTGTCGGGCGGCTGTCCAAGTCAGTGATGCGTGCCAGTTTCAGCGCCACGCAACCGGGCACTGGCGAGCTGGATGCGTTGCTGGCAACGGGCACCTGGAACCTTAACCTGCAGGCCCTGAGCGGCCAGATTCCGTTGTGGGTGGTTCAGCGCCAACTGTTCGTGTTCGGCCTTGAGGACAGTCCTCTGCTCAAGGAGGTGCGCCAACGCGGCCTGAACAAGCGCGACACCCTGGAATTGGGCGCGGTCAACGGCAAGGGCTACCTGCGTTACAACGGCCATGAACAACCCTTTGCCAATGCCGGGGCGTCCGGAACGGCCTTTATGCGTGACAGCTTTATCGGCCTGATCCTGGCCTGGCACCGCAGCCAGCAGGTGGCCACGGCATCCGCCACTGCCCCGCAGTCCGCGCAATGAGTGGGGGTGAAGCGGTCGCCACCGAGGCGGACTTCAGCTGCCTGAGCATGCCTCAGGCCCAGGGCCTGGGGGCGGTGCAGGCGCGCCTGGTGGATCGCATCAAGCGCGCTGCGCTGCGGCGCCTGCACCGTAGCCCCCGCGGGGAGCGCTTGTTGTTGCGCATGTACCTGGCCGGCGAAGACGCCACCGAGCGCACACTGCTGGAAGACTTGCTCCCCCAGTCACCGCCCTGGCTCGAGCGTCAGGTGCAACAGCACCTGGCCGATGAGCGTCGCCATGTGACGCTGTTTGCCGACGCTTTGCGCGGCCTGGGCGACGACGGCTCGGTGCGCCTGGAGCCGGACTGGCTCAGCCGGCGCAAGATCCGCCGCTGGCAGCGCCTGGCCCATCGCTATGCGGCACATTTCGAGCATGGCCTGCTGGTGCCGGCCTACGCCACCGGGCTCTGTGCCGAGCAGATGGCCCAGCGGGTATTGAGCCGCCACTGTGTGGTGATAGGCACCGGGCATGAGCTGTATCCGTTGCTGTCGCGGGTCCTGGCCGACGAGAAGGCCCACGTGCGCTTGTGCGAGAACACCTTGCGCCGCATTGTCGCGCCCCATGAGTCGGTACACCTGGACCTGTTGCTCAAGGACATTCGCGCAGTGGATGCCAGTTTCGGCGTGACCGGTGCCCTGGCCATGTACGTCGCCGGTTGGTTCCTGGGCGGTGTGGGCAGCGCGGCCCGATGAATAAACGGATTCTTTACCTGGCGACCGCCGATGCCCGTGGCCACCTGATGCGCGCGCAATTGCTGGTGCATGCCCTGCGCGAGGCGGGAGCCCAGGTCGAGGTGCTGACGACCTCGGAGCAGGGGCAGCACTTTCTGCAACGTTTCGGCATCGAGGCCGAGCTGCTGTCCAGGCACTATGCGGTGCAGTTCGACAGCGAGCAGAACATGCTGCGCCACGCCACCAATCGCAATGTCGCCCATTACCTGTTTCGTCCCGGGCGGATGCTGCGGGACATTCTCCATCTGGGGCGCAGGCTGCGCAGTGTGGATCTGGTGATCAACGACTCCTTCCATCCGGCGCTGCTGTACATGGGCATGCTGCCGGGATGGCGACGCAAGGTCGTGCACGTGTACGGCGCGAGCCTCAAGGTGGCATTGCTGAACAATTTCGCGGGCATGTGGCCGCGGCAGTTCGGGCGGTTGTTCGGCTGGATTGTCGACCGTCAGATCAACGCGGCGCGAGCCCGCATCGAGCATGATTTCGCCTATGAAGTGGACGACACCCAGGCGCCGTTGCTGTATCGCCTGCCGACTCCGGTGGCCCTGGCGGCGGTGATGCCGGAACCTGCGGCCCCCGGGGCTGCGGTGTACCTCAATCCGCATTTCAGCGAGCCCAGCCTGGCCGATGCCTTGGGTGCGGGCCTGGAGGACGCCGGCCTGGACGCGCATCGGGTGGGCGAGGGCTATGCCGGGCGCCATGGCTGGCTCGGGGTCGACCCGCACTGGGCCAGCCGCGCCGCCCAGGCCCGGCTGATAGTGTCAGCGCCGGGCATGGCGGCACTGTCCATCGCTCGGGTCTATCAGCGGCCGATCCTCCTGGTGCTCAGCGATCAGCCCGAACAGACCAGCAACGCGGCGCGTGCCGCCCAGCTACAGCTGCTGCATCGGGTGGTGACCTGGCGCGGCGACGCCGCGGACTTTCGCCGCCAGGTGACTCCGGCGGCGCAGCAACTGACTGCAGCGGCGGGGACCGAGTCGACAGCGGCTGCCGGTCGGGCGCGGGCCCAGGGGCGGATCGACGCCTGGGTCAGCCGCCTGCTCAGCCTGTGAACGCGCCGCTGTGGGCCGTGATCCACTCTTGCACCCACTAAGCGAGCAGCCATGAGCAATCCCTTGCCCAGCCCGACCCCGAGAGCCAACTATCGACAGACGCTGGTTGCGCTGCTGGGACTGTTGCTGGGCCTGAGCATTTTCATCGGCGTGCAGCGACTGATCACGCCGCGCTACACCTGGGTCACGCCGCTGGATGAATGGATTCCTTTCATTGCCCAGTCCTGGTGGCTGTACGTGCTGTTCTTTCCCTTCGTGCTGCTGGCGGCGACCTACGCCAGTGCTGAAGCGTTCAGGGTGTTCAAGAACGCCACGGGGATGGCCTTCGCCATTGCCCTCCTGTGTTTCTGGCTGTTCCCCGAGCACCTGCCCAGGCCCGATCTTGGCAACCTCGACAATGCCTTTTTGCATCAGCGCCTGAGCCGCATGTGGCAGCTGGACCTGGCGTCCAACGGCTGCCCCAGCCTGCATGTGGCGGTAACGTGCCTGGCCTGCCGTGCGCTCTGGTCCCAACCCGGCAAATGGCTGATCGGCATCACCGGCCTGCTGATCTGCCTGTCGACCCTGACCCTCAAGCAACACACGCTGCTGGATGTCGCAGGCGGCCTCCTGCTGGCCCTGGCCTGCGCCCTGGCCACCCAACGACAAGGAAACCATGCCCGTGTCCCAGCCTAATGCCCGCGCCGGCGACAATCAGGCGCTCAAGGCCTTTGTCCCGACCGCTGAGCTGTTTGTCCTCAAGCCCTGGATCGGGATGCTGGCGCTGCTCGCCGACTGGCTGCTGATCGCTGCCGCGTTCGTCTGTGCCGCACGCTGGCCGCATCCCGTCACCTACCTGTTGGCGGCGCTGATCATTGCCCGCAGCCAGTTGGCCCTGGCGGTGATCATGCATGAGAGTGCCCACGGCCTGCTCCTGCGCCGGCAGGCATTCAATGATGGCGTGGGTCAGCTGTTGGCGGCTGGCCCGCTGTTTCTTTCCATGGCTACCTACCGCGCCGGCCACCTGAAGCACCACCGGCAGCCGATGCTGCATGACGACCCGGTGATGGCGGTGTTTGGCATGGGGGACTACCCGCTGCCTCGGGGCAAGCTGGCCAGGCGCTTGCTGGCGGACCTGTTCGGGGTGGGCTACTTCATCAGTGCCTGCAAATTTGCCCGGGGTGACTACCGCGCCATCATGCCCAAGGTCGACAAGTCCGCGGGGCAGGTGTCCTGGGAGATCTGTTCAATGCTGCTGGTCAACGGCGTGCTGTTCGGCTTGCTGAGTGCGTTCGGGCACCCCTGGCTCTACCTGGGTCTGTGGTTGTTGCCGGCCATCACTTTGCTGCCCTTGATGGGCCGGGTCCGGGCGCTGATGGAGCACGCCGGCTTGCCCGCCCATGCTGACCAGAGCCAGAACGCCCGCAGCATCGTGCGTCCGAACGGGCAGACCTTCTTCTTCGGCCCCCATGGGATTCACTACCACATCGAGCATCACCTCTATGTGCGTGTGCCGTTCTACCATTTGCGCCGTCTGCATGAACAACTGGCAGCGCGGCAGTTGCTGCCTGCGGCGAATCTCTATGGCGGCTACATCGCGGTACTGCGGGATGTCAGCTACCCGGCGTTGAAGCCGCCGGCGGCCTGACTCTCTGCGACGTCCCCGGTCCCATCCCCCGGATGCTGATCGATGAACTCCCGCAGGTGCTGAATGCTCATGGGGCGGCCGAACAGCCAGCCTTGGGCGTACTGCACGCCATGTTTGCGCAAAATGTCGCGCTGGAGCGGATTTTCGACGCCTTCGGCAATCATCTGCAGGCCTAGGGAGCGCGCCAGTTCGATGATGTGCATCGTCACCAGGCTGGTGGGGGCGTCGGTGCCCAGGGTGTCGACAAACATCTTGTCGATCTTCAGGTAGTCCAACTCATAGGTGGCCAGGTACGACAGGCTGGAATGACCGGTGCCGAAGTCGTCGATGGCCACCTGGAAACCGTTGGCCCTGACCGCCAGTAGTACGGCGCGGGACTTGTCGGGGTCCATCAGGCCGCGCTCGGTGATTTCCACCATCAGGCTGCGCGGTCCCATGCCGGCTTCTTCGGAGAGTTTCTTCAAGCGCTGTTCGGCGTCCTGGGTCTTCAGATCCTCGCTGGAAAGGTTGATGGCGATGTGCAGGCGTTCATCGGCGCGCAGCAGTTCCGCGGCATCGCGCACCACGATTTCCATGACCCGGGCGGTGATGCGCTGGATCAGTCCGTTGGCTTCGGCCATGGGAATGAAGACACTGGGGCTGATCAGCTTGCCGCCCTGGGTGCGCCAGCGCGCCAGGGCCTCGGCACCGACGCAGCGGCCATTGTGCAAGTCGATGATGGGCTGGTACTCGATGAAAAACTCGTCGCGTTCCAAGGCCGCTTGCAACTCCCCCTTCAGGGACAGGCGGCGCCGGGCCAGATAGGCGACCAGAGCGGCCAACAGCAGGCCCAGCACCAGCCCCAAAGGCGCGATGATCAGCGCTAGGCGCCGTACCCGCTCGGCCACCACCGATGAGGATTGGGCGGCCAATGCCGCGGTTTCGCTGTTGGACGCCGGCACAATGACGACGAAGTAGCCGTCATCTTCGAATTCCAGCGCTTTGCCATCGCCGCTGTAGCGCTGTACCCATTGCTCCTTCACCACGCCGCGCTGGCCGATGATGCTGCGCAGCCGGGTTTGTAGGAAGGCGCTGGATACCGATGACTGCTGATTCAGCAGGTCCAGGGCAAAGTCGGGGTGAATGATGGCGGCGTAGTTGTCCCGGGCCACCAGGGTAAACACCTGATCCGGCAGACCGGGCAGATGTACTTTGTTCCAGAAGCGCAGGCCGCTGGGGTCCGGCCCCGAAAAAGCGCCCAACGCCAGGGGGGCGGTTTGGGCTTGCAGGGTGTTGCACAGCAGCGTCGAGCCGGCCATGCCGGCCATGCCCACGATGTAGCGATAGCCCAGTACCAGTCTGTGCATGTCTTGGAGCTGTTGGCTGGAACAGAAGGCTTGAGGAGGTTGCTGGTTGAGCTGGCTGATGGCGGTATTGATCTGTGCGCGCTGCAGGCGGGCACGCTCCAGAACGTCGTTGGCCACCTCGTGCAACGAGGACATGACCGCTTCGCGGCCCTGGTTTTGGGCCAGGTAGAGGGACAGCGACAGGGGCGCAAGCAGTGCCAGCAAGCCAACGGCACAGGCCAGCAGGAGGACACCCAGCTTGTTCATTGAACGCTCCGTGACCCAATGACGGCCTCGTCAGTGCCTGGCGCGACCTTGATGACGTTCGGGAAAGCGGGCAGGAACCTGCCCAATGGCTAATGGGGTGCAAGTATAGAAGGCGCTGGGCAATCAATCGGAACAAGGCCATCGGACCCGCCATTGCAGCGGGTCCGACAGGCGTGTCAAAGCTTGGGCAGTTGCCCGATACGTCCGACCATTTCGGTGACGATCTGCAAGTCCAGGAGGAACTGGTCCACGGTCTTGAACTCGTTGTCGGTGTGGCCGGTGTACTTGACTTCGGGCCGCGCCAGGCCGAATTGCACGCCGTTGGGCAGTTCATGCACCGAGGTGGCGCCAGCGGAGGTGCCGAACTGGTGTTGCATGCCCAGGTTCTCGCTGGCCACCGCCAGCAAGGCCTTGACCCATTCGCCTTCGGGGTTGCGGTACATCGGCGCGGCGATGGAGGTGTCGAGCGTCACCGCCACCTGGGTCTTCTTGCTCCAGGCCGCCAGCTTGTCGGTGATTTCAGCCTTCAGCGCGTCCGGGGTCTTGCCCTTGGGCACTCGCAGGTTGACCGCCAGCTTGAAGGCTTTGTCATCCACGCCGACGAAGGTCGGGGACGTGGTCAGCGGCCCCATGAAGGCGTCGGCGAAACCGATGCCCAGCTTGTTCCCCAGGTAGTCCAGGCCCCAGTTGTCGGCGGCGTAGCGGGCACCGTCGGTGAACGCGTTGTGCTTGAGGGCGATCTTGCCGTCGAGGCTGTTGATGAAGTCCAGCATCCGCGCCACCGGGTTGACCCCGGACTCGGGTTCGGAGGAGTGGGCGGACACGCCGGTGACGGTCAACTGCACATCCTTGCCCACCACCTTGGCGGTCACCTGGAAGTTGCCGCCGTTGGCCTTGGCATAGGCGGCACCGGCTTGCTGCAGGCTGGCCACCAGTTCGGCGGGGGTGTCGGTCTTGAAGGTGGCCACCGAGGTGGAAGGAATCTGGTTGGTGGCCAGGCCACCGGTCAGCCCGGTCATTTCCGCGCCCTTGCCTTCGGCGGCACGCCGGGCAAAGGTCGCCATCACCGTGCCGTAGCCTTTCTCGGCGATCACCACCGGGTAGCCGCCATCCAGCGCCAGGTTGTAGTTGGGCGTCGGGTTGCGTTCAAAGTAGTAGGGGATGGCGTCGCCGCTGGTTTCCTCGGTGGTGTCCACCAGCAGTTTGAAGTTGCGCGCCAGGGGCAGCTTCTCTTCCTTGACGATCTTCATGGCGTAGAGCGCGACCACGATGCCGTTCTTGTCGTCCTCGGTGCCGCGGCCGTACATGCGGTCGCCGATCAGGGTGACCTTGAACGGGTCGAGGCGGGTGCCGTCTTCCAGGACCCAGTTTTCCGGGGTGACCGGCACCACGTCGGCGTGGGCGTGGATACCGACCACTTCGTCGCCGGTGCCGTCCAGGGAGATCTCGTAGACCCGGTTGTCGATGTTGCGAAAGTTCAGGTTGAAGGCCTTGGCCAGGCCCTGGATCTTCTCGGCGATCTTGAGAAACTCGGGGTTCTTGTACTGCGGCACACCGTCGATGTTGAAGGTGGGAATGGCCACCAGTTCACGCAGGGTCTCGGTGGCGGCCTTGCCGTACTTCACCCGGGCGTAGAGGCCTAGCAGGCGATGGATCTCGTTCTGCTGTTCGGCGGACAGGCTCTTGTTGTCGAGAAAGGCGCTGATGGCCGGGCCCAGGTTGGCGTCCTTGCCCGCTTCGCTCTTGGCCAGGCTGCCGAGGAACTGACGGAAGTCGCTGACCGAGTGGTCACTGAAGGACTTGAGGATGGCCGCGCTCTGTTGCGGGGTGATATTGGCCTGGGCGAAGCTTGAGAACGCGGACAGGCTGGCGAGCATCAGGGTGGCCGCAGCCAGGTGCTTGAGAGAAAAATCCATTGTTGAGGGCATTCCTTTGCAGGTTATGAGTGGGAAGTGTCTGATGTTTCAGACAGAAACGTTCCCAAGCTAACACTACGAAGGAGGGCGACGGGAGTCCCGGATGTGGGATCTGTCGCACAGAAAGGCAAAAGCGGCGCACAAACGAAAGATGTTACAGGGCGGGGAACAGCGGGCGCCTGGGTCGGCGCCCGCTGTGGGTGGGGCAGGATCAGATGGTGGCGTCCCAAGGACGATCGCCATGCTCGTCCTTGATGCGGGTCGGCAGGCCCATCACGTCCAGCGCCTTGAGGAACGGCTTGGCCGCCAGTTCCTCGACGTTGACCATGCGTTGCACGTCCCACTCGCCACGGGCGACCAGCAGGGCGGCAGCCACTGGCGGTACACCGGCGGTGTAGGAAATGCCCTGGCTGTCGGTCTCGGCGTAGGCTTCTTCGTGGTCAGCCACGTTGTAGATGAAGACTTCGCGCGGCTGGCCATCCTTGGTGCCCTTGACCAGGTCACCGATGCAGGTCTTGCCGGTGTAGCCCGGGGCCAGGGAGGCCGGATCAGGCAGCACGGCCTTGACCACTTTGAGTGGTACCACTTCCAGGCCTTCGGCGGTCTTGACCGGTTGCTCGGAGAGCAGGCCGAGGTTGCGCAGCACGGTAAACACGTTGATGTAGTGCTCGCCGAAGCTCATCCAGAAGCGCACGTTGGGCACGTCGAGGTTTTTCGACAGCGAGTGCACTTCGTCGTGGCCGGTCAGGTACAGGTTCTGCGAGCCGACCACGGGCAGGTCGTCGGTACGCTTGACTTCGAACATGGTGTTGCTGGTCCACTGGCTGTCCTGCCAGCTCCACACCTGTCCGGTGAATTCGCGGAAGTTGATTTCCGGGTCGAAATTGGTGGCGAAGTATTTGCCGTGGGAACCGGCATTGACGTCGAGAATGTCGATGGAATCAATGCGGTCGAAATGTTCTTGCTTGGCCAGGGCGGCATAGGCGTTGACCACGCCCGGATCGAAGCCCACGCCGAGAATGGCGGTGACTTTCTTCTCCTGGCATTCCTCGAGGTGCTTCCACTCGTAGTTGCCGTACCAGGGTGGGGTCTCGCAAATCTTGCCCGGCTCTTCGTGGATCGCGGTGTCCAGGTAGGCCACACCGGTATCGATGCAGGCACGCAGCACCGACATGTTGAGGAACGCGGAGCCGACGTTGATGACGATCTGCGACTCGGTCTCGCGGATCAGCGCCTTGGTCGCTTCGATGTCCAGCGCGTTGAGGGCGAAGGCTTTTATTTCAGCGGGCTGTTTGAGGCTGCCCTTGGCCTTGACGCTGTCGATGATGGCCTGGCATTTGGAGATGTTGCGCGACGCGATAGCAATACGACCGAGTTCGTCGTTGTGCTGCGCGCACTTGTGGGCCACCACCTTGGCGACACCTCCTGCACCAATGATAAGAACATTCTTCTTCAATTTATTTACTTCTCCTCGTGTCTGTCCGCTCAGGAAAGGCTGGACAGGTAGTCTTCGAAACCAAACTCGCGCACCACGTCGATGCTGCCATCGAGTTGTTTCACGACAATGGACGGCATTTTCAGACCGTTGAACCAGTTTTTCTTGACCATGGTGTAACCCGCAGCGTCGATGAACGACAGTCGATCGCCGATGGCCAGCGGACGATCAAATTGGTATTCGCCGAAGATGTCCCCGGCCAGGCAGGATTTGCCACACACCATGTAGGTATGTTCACCCGTGCTTGGTGACAGCTTGGCGTTCAAGCGATAAATCAGCAGGTCGAGCATGTGGGCTTCGATGGAACTGTCCACCACCGCCAGGTGCTTGCCGTTGTACAGGGTGTCGAGCACGGTCACTTCCAGGGACGCGCTCTGGGTGATGGCGGCTTCGCCCGGCTCCAGGTAGACCTGTACGCCGTACTTCTCGGAGAACGCCTTGAGGCGCGCGCAGAAGGCGTCCAGGGCGTAGTCCTCGCCGGTGAAGTGAATGCCGCCGCCGAGGCTGACCCATTCCACCTTGTGCAGCAGGTGGCCGAAGCGCTCTTCGATGGTGGTCAACATCTGGTCGAACAGGCCGAAGTCGCCGTTCTCGCAGTTGTTGTGGAACATGAAGCCGGAGATGTGTTCGATCACGCCTTCGATCTTCGCCGGGTCCCACTCGCCCAGGCGGCTGAACGGGCGCGCCGGGTCGGCCAGCAGGTAGTCCGAGCTGCTCACCTGGGGATTGACCCGCAGGCCGCGGACCTTGCCGCTGGAGGCATCGGCAAAGCGCTGCAGCTGGCTGATGGAGTTGAAGATGATCTTGTCGCAGTTAGCGAGCATGTCCTCGATCTCGTCGTCGGCCCAGGCCACGCTGTAGGCATGGGTTTCGCCTGCGAACTTCTGCCGGCCGAGCTTGAGCTCGTACAGCGACGAGGAGGTGGTGCCGTCCATGTACTGCTGCATCAGGTCGAACACCGACCAGGTGGCGAAGCACTTGAGGGCCAGCAGGGCCTTGGCGCCGGACTGCTCGCGCACGTAGGCGATCTTCTGCATGTTGCTCAAAAGCTTCTGCTTGTCGATGAGGTAGTACGGCGTCTTGATCATTTCAGGGTCTCCGGCAGGGCCAGCCAAAAAGGTAGGCATTGTGCCCTCAGTGCCTGCAGATCGAAAGCACGGAAATGCATTTTCGCCGGGTAATCATCTGAACGGCCAAACTGATCAGTCTGATGGCCGTGGGTCAGCGCCCGGACGTCCCCGACCACGGTCCGGCCTCGTGCAACCCGGGGCCGCAGGCCCTCGTGCTGCCTCGTTTTTTCTTATCCAGGGAGCACATTTTTAGTCATTTTCCTTCGCCGACGTCTGTCGCACCATCTGCTGCATCCGACTCACACCCGGGTTCTGAACCAGGTGTCCAGCGCTTGCGCTGACGCCCTTCGTCTTGCAGAAGGACACACATACATGACCGTAGAACAAATACAAGTGGATACCCTGGTGGTCGGCGCGGGCCAGGCCGGCGTGGCCATGAGCGAACACCTGAGCAAGCTCGGGGTGCCCCATCTGGTGCTGGAGCGCAGCCGCATCGCCGAGGCCTGGCGCACCGGACGCTGGGACTCGCTGGTGGCCAACGGGCCGGCCTGGCATGACCGCTTTCCCGGCCTGGAATTCGATACACCTGCCGATGCCTTCCCGGCCAAGGATCAGGTGGCGGACTACTTCGAGGCCTATGCCCGCCAGTTCAATGCGCCGATCCGCACCGGTGTGGAAGTGCGCAAGGTGCAGCGCAATGTCGGACGCCCCGGCTTCACCGTCGAGACCTCCGAGGGGGTGATCCAGGCCCAGCGCGTGGTGGCCGCCACCGGACCTTTCCAGCGCCCGGTGATTCCGCCGATTGCGCCCAAGGATGCACGGGTTGAGCAGATCCATTCCGCCGCCTACCGCAATCCGCAGCAACTGCCGGCGGGTGCGGTGCTGGTGGTGGGGGCGGGTTCCTCCGGCGTGCAGATCGCCGATGAGCTGCAGCGAGCGGGGCGCCAGGTCTACCTGTCGGTGGGGGCCCATGACCGTCCGCCGCGTTCCTACCGTGGCCGGGACTTCTGCTGGTGGCTCGGGGTGCTGGGGGAATGGGATGCGGAGATTGCCAAACCGGGCCGGGAGCACGTGACCATTGCTGTCAGTGGTGCCCGCGGCGGCCAGACCATCGACTTCCGCGCCCTGGCCCATCAAGGCATCACCCTGGTGGGGCTGACCCAGGCCTTCGACGGTGAGCGCGTAACCTTCCGGGCGGACCTGGTGGACAATCTGGCCCGAGGCGACGAGAACTACCTGGCGCTGCTGGACGCGGCCGATGCCTATATCGCCCGCAACGGCCTCGACCTGCCGCCGGAGCCCGAGGCTCGGCAGCCAGTCCCTGATCCGCAGTGCGTGAAACAGCCGATCCTGGAGCTGGACCTGCTGGCGGCCGGGGTCACCTCGATCATCTGGGCCACCGGCTATGCCGTGGACTTTTCCTGGCTGCAGGTGGATACCTTCAGCGAACAGGGCAAGCCCCTGCACCAGCGCGGTGTGTCCCGCGAACCCGGGGTCTATTTCCTCGGCCTGCCCTGGCTGTCGCGTCGGGGTTCCTCCTTTATCTGGGGCGTCTGGCACGACGCCAAGCACGTCGCCGATCACATCGCGACCCAGCGCAAATACCTGGCCTACAGCCAAGCCCGGCAGTCCTCGACGCAGACTTCAGCGCAACCAGAGACACCGATCCGCAACCTCGACAGCGTGGGAGCCCACTGATGCCTACTCATACCCGTATTCGCATGTTCAACACCAAGGACACCTATCCCAACCAGTCCCTGGACAATGACCTGTGCCAGGCGGTGCGTGCCGGCAACACGGTGTACGTGCGCGGTCAGGTCGGCACTGATTTCGACGGCCGGCTGGTGGGCCTCGGCGACCCGCGAGCCCAGGCCGAACAGGCGATGAAAAACGTCAAGCAACTGCTGGAAGAAGCCGGCAGCGACCTTTCCCATATCGTCAAGACCACTACCTACCTCACCGACCCGCGTTACCGCGAGCCGGTCTATCAGGAGGTGGGCAAGTGGCTCAAGGGTGTATTCCCGATTTCCACTGGCCTGGTGGTCTCGGCCCTCGGCCAGCCGCAGTGGCTGATGGAAATCGACGTGATCGCGGTCATTCCCGAGTGACCCCTGTGCGGTTGTTTCCAGCGGCGCCGAGTCGAGCGTCCATGCAGGCCCAGTGGGCCAAGGAGTTGCCATGACTTTTTCCATCGTTGGCCGCTGTGCCGAAACCGGCCAGTTGGGCATCGCCATCAGTTCGTCGAGCATCGCCGTCGGTGCTCGTTGCCCCTGGGTGCGAGCGGGAGTGGGGGCGGTAGCCACCCAGAACGTGACCCTGCCGGCCCTGGGGCCGCAGATTCTCGATCTGCTGGAGAACCACAAGCTCGATCCCGGCACGGCCCTGGACAAGGCCCTGGGCAGCAACGGCTGGAGCCAGTACCGCCAGGTGACGGTGATCGACGGCCAGGGGCGCACAGCGCTGTTCAGTGGCCAGCAAGCCCTGGGCCTGCACAACGCGCTGGCCGGCGAACAATGCGTGGCCGCCGGCAACCTGCTGGCGGGCACAGGCGTGATCGAGGCCATGGTCGAGGCGTTCGAACAGACGCCGGGGATTCTCGTCGAGCGCCTGCTGGCGGCCATGCACGCGGCGATGTCTGCCGGGGGCGAGGCGGGGCCGGTGCATTCGGCGGCGCTGAGCGTGGTGGACGACCTGACCTGGCCCATCGTCGATCTGCGGGTGGACTGGGCCGATGAAGACCCTATCGGCCAGTTGGCCGGCCTCTGGCAGGCCTATCGCCCACAGATGCAGGACTACCTGACCCGGGCCCTGGACCCCACCGCGGCGCCCAGCTACGGAGTGCCGGGCAATGAGTGAGCATTCGAGCCGCGAGCTGCTGGCGCGGTTGGTGGGTTTTGCCACGGTCAGCCGCGACTCCAACCTGGAGCTGATCGGTTTTATCCGCGACTACCTGGCGGGCCATGGGGTGGACAGCGAACTGATCTACAACCCGCAGCGCACCAAGGCCAATCTGTTTGCCAGCATCGGCCCCAGCGATCGCAGCGGTGTGGTGCTGTCCGGGCACACCGACGTGGTGCCGGTGGATGGCCAGGCCTGGAGCGTCGAGCCGTTTGTCTTGAGCGAGCGGGAAGGGCGCCTGTACGGCCGTGGCACCGCCGACATGAAGGGCTTTATCGCCTCGGTGCTGGCGGCGGTGCCGGGCTTGGTCCGGCGAGAGCTGCGCATACCGATCCACCTGGCCTTTTCCTATGACGAGGAGGTGGGCTGCCTGGGCGTGCGGCCGATGCTCGAACGATTGCAGCAGCGCCGGCACAAGCCGTTGCTGTGCCTGATCGGCGAGCCCACCGAACTGCGCCCGGTGCTGGGCCACAAGGGCAAGCTGGCCATGCGTTGCCAGGTGCGTGGCGCGGCCTGTCATTCGGCCTATGCACCATATGGTGTCAATGCCATCGAGTACGCGGCGCGGCTGATCGGCAAGCTGGGGGAGATCGGCGGCCGACTGGCCCGTCCCGAACACCACGACCCGCGCTTCGATCCGCCGTTTTCCACGGTGCAGACCGGCACCATCAAGGGCGGCCGGGCGCTGAACATCGTGCCGGCGGACTGCGAGTTCGATTTCGAGGTGCGCACCCTGCCGGAGTTCGATGCCCAGGCCGTGGTGGATGAACTGCAGCGTTATGCCCAGGACCAATTACTGCCGCAGATGCAGGCGGTACAGGCCGACACCGGGATCGCCCTGCAACCCTTGAGCGCCTACCCCGGGCTGGCCACCGCCGCCGACAGCGAAGCCGCCGAACTGCTGGCGTTGCTCAGTGGTTCGCGGGCGTTCGGCACTGTGGCGTTCGGCACCGAGGGCGGGCTGTTTCATCAGGCCGGTATCCCCACGGTGGTCTGTGGCCCGGGCAGCATGGACCAGGGGCACAAGCCGGACGAGTTCATCAGCCTTGAGCAGTTGCACGCCTGCGACGCCATGCTGCGGCGCCTGGGGGATTGGCTGGAGCGTCCGACCTGACCTTGCCCAGCGCTTGACGAGTCTTGTTTCACGCCCCAGGCCATCTTCCGGATGGCCTGGGCGTTGGCGTTTGTGCGGCCCGGCCCAGGGCCTTGGCTACCGAGCTTTTTCATGGTGCCGGAGCATATTTTTAGTATTTTTCCTCTCGCTCGCGGTGACGCACCATCCTCCCTACCTACCTAACAACCAGGCCGTTACCACGGTCGACGAGGGAGTGCAGCGTGTTCGATCTCGGTTACTGGCAGCAGCGAGCTGCCCGGCAAACATTCATTGACCAGGCGCTGATCGGCGGCCAACGGTTGTCCGCCCAGTCCGGCGCCACGTTCGATGCCATCAACCCCGCCACCAATCAACGCTTGGCCCGGGTCAGCGCCTGTGGCGCCGCCGAAGTGGACCTGGCGGTGGCCGCCGCGCGCCGGGCCTTCGACCAGGGGCCCTGGGCGCGCATGGCCCCGGTGGAACGCAAGAAGGTACTGCTGCGTCTGGCCGAGCTGATGCTTGCCCACCGCGAGGAGCTGGCCCTGCTGGAATCCCTGAACATGGGCAAGCCGGTGATGGATGCCTGGAACATTGACGTGCCTGGTGCCGCCAACGTCTTCGCCTGGTACGCCGAAAGCGTCGACAAGCTTTACGATCAGGTGGCCCCCGGCGCCCGCACCAGCCACGCCAGCATCAGCCGTGAAGCCTTGGGGGTGATCGGCGCCGTGGTGCCCTGGAACTTCCCCCTGGACATGGCGGCCTGGAAGCTGGCGCCGGCCCTGGCGGTGGGCAACTCGGTGGTGCTCAAGCCCGCCGAGCAGTCGCCGTTCTCGGCCCTGCGCCTGGGCGAACTGGCCCTGGAGGCCGGGTTGCCGGAAGGGGTGCTCAACGTGGTGCCGGGCCTGGGCGTCGAGGCCGGTCGCGCCCTGGGCCTGCACCCGGATGTGGATTGCCTGGTGTTCACCGGCTCCACCGAAGTGGGCAAGTATTTCATGCAGTACTCGGCCCAATCCAACCTCAAGCAGGTCTGGCTGGAATGTGGCGGCAAGAGCCCGAACCTGGTGTTCGCCGACTGCCAGGACCTGGACCTGGCCGCCGAGAAGGCCGCCTTTGGCATCTTCTTCAACCAGGGCGAGGTGTGTTCGGCCAACTCGCGGCTGCTGGTGGAACGCAGCATTCATGACCCGTTCGTCGAGCGCCTGCAAGCCAAGGCTCGGGACTGGCGGCCGGGCAATCCCCTGGACCCGGCCAGCCGTGCCGGGGCCATGGTCGATGCCCGCCAGACCGCCAGCGTCATGGGCTATATCAAGGGCGCCCGGGAGCAGGGCGCCGAGCTGGCGTGCGGCGGCCGGCAACTGATCATCGATGGCAGCGACAACTACATCGAACCGACCATTTTCACGGGCGTGGATCGGCAGATGACCCTGTTTCGCGAAGAACTGTTTGGCCCAGTGCTGGCGGTGACCGCCTTTGACCACGAGGAACAAGCTGTAGCGCTGGCCAACGACAGCGTCTATGGCCTGGCGGCGTCGCTGTGGAGCGATGACCTCAACCGTGCCCACCGGGTGGCCCGGCAGCTGCGGGCCGGCACGGTGTCGGTGAACACCGTGGACGCCCTGGACGTCACCGTGCCCTTTGGCGGCGGTCGGCAATCGGGGTTTGGTCGCGACCTGTCGCTGCACGCTTTCGACAAGTACACCCAACTGAAAACCACCTGGTTCCAGTTGCGCTGAGCCATGCCTTGCGACCTGCTCGCCAGGTCCAGTGCCGCGCCGTCAGAGCGCGTCTTTACCTGCCGCTTCGGCGGCAGGCCCACAACAATAAAAAGCGGAGTGTGTGCCATGACTGCAAGTGTCTCCATCGGGGCTGCAAGCCCCCTGCAACGCGGCGGTTTGCGCCGGGTCCTGGGCCTGGGTTCGCTGGTCTCGGTAGCCGTCGGCCTGGTGGTGTCCCAGGGAGTGATGGTGCTGATGCTGCAAGGGGCGGGAATGGCCGGGCTGGGCTTCTTCATGCCCCTGCTGCTGGCCTATCTGATGGCCCTGACCTACGCGCTGTCCTTTTCCGAACTGGCGCTGATGGTGCCTCGGGCCGGCAGCTTGAGCAGCTACACCGAAGTGGCCATCGGGCACTTCCCGGCGATCCTCGCCACCTTCTCCGGCTACATGGTGGTGGCGATGTTCGCCCTGTCCGCCGAACTGCTGCTCCTGGACCTGATCATCGGCAAGGTCTACCCCGGCGCGCTGCCGCCGATGCTGGTGGCCTATGGCGTGCTGGGCACCTTCACCTTGCTCAATCTGCTGGGCATTGACGTCTTCGCCAAGCTGCAGACGGTCCTGGCGGTGGTGATGGTGGTGATTCTGCTGACCCTGGGCCTGGGCGCCATCGGCAGCGCGCAGGCGGATCTGCAACTGCCGCTGGATCAGGGCTGGAACCCGATGGAAGTGGGGGCGCTGGCGCTGGCCGCTATGGCCATCTGGGGCTTTGTCGGTGCCGAGTTCGTCTGCCCGCTGGTGGAAGAAACCCGCAACCCGGAACGCAATATCCCGCGCTCGATGATCATTGGCCTGAGCATCATTTTCCTGGTGATCACTCTGTATTGCCTCGGCGCACTGCTGTGCATTCCCCGGGAGCAACTGGCGAGCAACCCGCTGCCGCATTTCCTCTTCGCCACCTCGGTGTTCGGTGAGGCCGGCAAACTGTTCCTGGTGGGCGCGGTGATCACCGCGACCTGCAGCACGGTCAATTCGTCCCTGGCGGCGCTGCCGCGCATGCTCTACGGCATGGCTCAGAACGGCCAGGCCTTTCCCCAGTTCAAGCGCCTGAGTCCGCGCACCCGTACGCCCTGGGTGGCGGTATTGTTCATTGCCGCGCTCACGGGCCTGCCGATCCTGCTGCTGGGCCAGGACCCGGACTCCATCAGCCTGCTGCTGTTGGCCGCGGCCCTGGCCTGGCTCTTGGCCTACATCATCGTGCACATCGACGTGATCGCCCTGCGACGTCGCTACCCCGAGGCGCCACGGCCGTTCCGTTCACCCTTCTACCCCTGGCCCCAGGTGCTGGGCATCATCGGCATGCTGTTTGCGATCTATCACGTCTCACCGTCGCCGCAGATGACCGCGCGGATCTTCGGCAGCGCCGGGGTGGTGCTCGGGGTGATCTCGGTGATTGCCGTGCTCTGGATCAAGCTGGTGATGCGCAAGCCACTGTTTGTTCCCGAGCCGCTGTTGCCCCTCGAACCGGGGCCCGCTGCAACCTCTTCCCTTGAACCCACTTGCCGTGCAGGAGAATGACCATGAGCGCTTCCAACCCTCAGCCAGACAACGCCCCGCAACGCAGTACCCAGGACTACCAGGCCGCCGACGCCGCGCACCATATCCATGCCTTTCTCGACCAGAAGGCGCTGAATGCCGAAGGCCCGCGGGTCATCGTCCGGGGCCAGGGCCTGCACCTGTGGGACAACGACGGCAAGCGCTACCTGGACGGCATGTCCGGCCTGTGGTGCACCAACCTGGGCTACGGCCGCAAGGACCTGGCGGCCGCCGCCAGCGCCCAGCTGGAACAGCTGCCGTACTACAACATGTTCTTCCACACCACCCACCCGGCGGTGGTGGAACTCTCGGAGTTGCTGTTCAGCCTGTTGCCGGGGCACTACAGCCACGCCATCTACACCAACTCCGGCTCCGAGGCCAACGAGGTGCTGATCCGCAGCGTGCGCCGCTACTGGCAGATCCTCGGCCAGCCGCAGAAGAAGGTGATGATCGGCCGCTGGAACGGCTATCACGGCTCGACCCTGGCGGCCACCGCCCTGGGCGGGATGAAGTTCATGCACGACATGGGCGGGTTGATCCCGGACGTGGCGCATATCGACGAGCCTTACTGGTTCGCCCACGAAGGCAACCTGACGCCCGCCGAGTTCGGTCTGCGCTGCGCCCGTCAGCTGGAAGAAAAGATCCTCGAACTGGGGGCCGAGAACGTCGCCGGTTTCATCGCCGAGCCGTTCCAGGGCGCGGGCGGCATGATCTTCCCGCCGGACAGCTACTGGCCGGAGATCCAGCGCATCTGCCGCCAGTACGACGTGCTGTTGTGTGCCGACGAAGTGATCGGCGGTTTCGGCCGTACCGGGGAATGGTTCGCCCACCAGCACTTCGGTTTCGAGCCCGATACCCTGTCCATCGCCAAGGGCCTGACCTCGGGCTACATCCCCATGGGCGGCCTGGTGCTGAGCAAGCGCATCGCCCAGGTGCTGGTGGAGCAGGGCGGGGTGTTCGCCCACGGTTTGACCTATTCCGGGCACCCGGTGGCGGCCGCCGTGGCCATCGCTAACCTCAAGGCCCTGCGCGATGAAGGCGTGGTGAGCCAGGTCAAGAACGACACCGGTCCCTACCTGCAGCAATGCCTGCGCGAAGTGTTCGGCAAGCATCCGCTGATCGGCGAGATCCAGGGCACCGGGCTGGTGGCGGCCCTGCAGTTCGCCGAGGACAAGGCCACGCGCAAACGCTTTGCCAACGAGAACGACATCGCCTGGCGCTGTCGCACCCTGGGCTTCGAAGAAGGCGTGATCATTCGCTCGACCTTCGGGCGCATGATCATGGCCCCGGCCCTGGTGGCCACCCGCGGTGATATCGATGAGTTGATCGACAAGACCCGGCGCGCGGTGGAACGCACGACCCAGGAAATCGAGGCCGGGCAACTGCCAACGGCCTGAGGGCTGCTGCTGGATCGAGCGCTTGTCGGCGCTGTTAAAACACAACACCCCGCCAGAGTCCGACTCTGGCGGGGTGTTGTTTTGTTGCCGTGGCTCAAGGGGAGCCATTTCCATCTGTGGGGTTCAGCCCTGGGCCACTAATCTGTGGCCAGGGTTCAGAACGTGTCGTTCAGAACTTACCGTTGAGACCCAGGCGGAAGGTGTCGTTGCGTTCGTCCGAGCCCAGGGCGGTCTTGTACGAGACGCCCAGTTGCCAGGCGCGTCCTAGGTTGAAGTCCACGCCCATGTCCAGGCTGGCGAAATCGCTGTCCAGGGCATCGGGTTTGAGCCGGTACAGGGTGCCTTCGTCGCCCTGGTCGGTGTAGCGCATCTTGTAGTCACTGCTGTTACTGAAGTTGTGGCCCCAGGCCAGGCCGACCTTGGGCGTGACCACACCGACAGGGGTCATCAGGTCGTAGCCCGAGCGCACGCCGAGGTAGGAGGTGAAGTTCTGCTGGCGCTGCTCGTCGTAGGACAGGCCATAAATGCCGCCGCCACTTTCACGGTAGGCGTCCAGGCGGGTGGTGCTGGCATTCAGGCGGCTGTAAGGGGTCAGCGACAGCGGACCCTGGCGGTACTCGTAGCTGGCGGTCAGGGAGGCGAACAACTGGTCGGCATCCCGCGAGCCACGGGCATAGTCATCGGCACTGCCGGTGATGTAGCGGCGTGAGTCGAAGCTGATACGGTTGTAGCCCAGCAGGCCGTCGACATACACCTGCGGGGCCAGGTTCAGGCTCAGGTAGGTGGCAATGCCGATGGCGTCCGCGTCGCTGCGGGTGTGGTTCTTGCCGATGTCACTACGGTCGTTGCCGTAGCCGAAGCCGATCCCGGCAATGGCCGTGGGCGACAGGCGATAGTCGACCCCGGCGCTCAGGCCCAGGGTGGTAAAGCTGTTGTCCCGGGCGCCCCGTGCGTGGGTCGAGCCGACGTTGACGAAGCCGTCGCTCCAGAACGCCAGGGCATCCTGTTGGCAATTGTCTTTGAGGGCGGCAGCGGCTTCGCGTTTTTCCTGCTCGGTCTGGTTGGCCGAGGCCCCCAGTTGGTCCTGGACGGCCTTGGCGATCTCGCCCAGCGGCACCTCGCGGCCTTCCTTGCGCAGGCTGGCGTTGAACGAATTGCGGTCGCAACTGATCTGGTGCAGTTGCTCCAGCCGCCGGTTGAAGTTGTCCATCTGGGTGCTGGCAAAGCGTTCCGCGGCCCGGGTCTGGGCGTTGAGCAGGCCAATCACTTCGGCGTCCTTGGTGGGGTCCGAACGTTCCTGGATGGTGAAGGTGACGGTGCTCGAGGCACTGGAGCCGCTGCCGTTTTGCAGGCTGAAGCTGACGATCGCGGTGCCGGCGAAAGCGGCCGACGGTACGAAGCGCATCGAGAACGGGCCCATCATCCTCGCCTGGCCGGCCGAGGCCGGGGTGACCGAGCCCAGGATGGCCTGGGTGAATGGACCGCCGGTAGCGCCTTGGGTCAGGTCGACGGTGGCTGACTGGCCCGCAGCGAGGATCTGGCTGGAGGCGGGCACGCTGATTGCCACCGCGGCGATGGTGATTGAGTAGGCCTGGGAGCCGGTAGCGCCGTTGGCATCGGTGGCGGTGATGGTCAGGTTGGCAGTGCCGCTGGTGCTGGGCGTACCGCTGATCAAGCCGCTGGCGGTGTTCAGGCTCAGGCCCGCCGGCAGGCTGCCGCTGCTGATGCTGTAGCTGTAGGGCGCCGTGCCGCCGGAGACACTCAGGGTCGCGCTGTAGGCACTGCCCGCGGTACCGGCGCCGAGGGAAGCTGGGGTCAGCAGCAGGGTCGGCGCGCTGACGGTGATGGTCACGGTGGCCGGGCTGGAAGTGCCGCTGGCGTTGGTGGCGGTGTAGGTAAAACTGTCGGAACCGGAGAAACCGGCAGTCGGGGTGTAGGTGATGCTGGTGCCGCTGGCGGTGGCGGTGCCATGGCTGGCCGCGCTGGCGACGGCGACGCTGGTGGCCGCGCCACCGCTGAGGTTGAGAGTGATCGGGTTGGTGCTGCTGTTGGCCGCCACCGTGGCGCTGACGGCGCCGGCCACCGGCGCCTGGACGCCGATGGTGATCGAGTAGGCCTGGGAACCGGTGGCGCTGTTGGCGTCGGTGGCGGTGATGGTCAGGCTGAGGCTACCGCTGGCCATTGGTGTGCCGCTGATGGCGCCGGTTGCAGTGTTCAGGATCAGGCCGGCCGGCAGGCTGCCGGCGGTGATGGCGTAGGTGTAGGGCGCGGTGCCGCCGGTGGCAGTAACGGTCTGGATGTAGGCCGTGCCGACGGTGCCATTGCTCAGGGAACCGGGGCTCAGGACGATGCTCGGGGCGCTGACGGTGATGGTCACGGTGGCCGGGCTGGAAGTGCCGCTGGCGTTGGTGGCGGTGTAGGTAAAACTGTCGGAACCGGAGAAACCGGCAGTCGGGGTGTAGGTGATGCTGGTGCCACTGGCGGTGGCGGTGCCATGGCTGGCCGCGCTGGCCACGGCGACGCTGGTGGCCGCGCCACCGCTGAGGTTGAGAGTGATCGGGTTGGCGCTGCTGTTGGCCGCCACCGTGGCGCTGACGGCGCCGGCCACCGGCGCCTGGACGCCGATGGTGATCGAGTAGGCCTGGGAGCCGGTGGCGCTGTTGGCGTCGGTGGCGGTGATGGTCAGGCTGAGGCTGCCGCTGGCCATTGGTGTGCCGCTGATGGCGCCGGTTGCAGTGTTCAGGATCAGGCCGGCCGGCAGGCTGCCGGCGGTGATGGCGTAGGTGTAGGGCGCGGTGCCGCCGGTGGCAGTAACGGTCTGGTTGTAGGCCGTGCCGACGCTGCCGTTGCTCAGGGAACCGGGGCTCAGGACGATGCTCGGGGCGCTGACGGTGATGGTCACGGTGGCCGGGCTGGAAGTGCCGCTGGCGTTGGTGGCGGTGTAGGTAAAACTGTCGGAACCGGAGAAACCGGCAGTCGGGGTGTAGGTGATGCTGGTGCCGCTGGCGGTGGCGGTGCCATGGCTGGCAGCACTGGCCACGGCGACGCTGGTGGCAGCGCCGCCGGTGATATTCAACGTGATCGGGTTGGCGCTGCTGTTGGCCGCCACCGTGGCGCTGACGGCGCCGGCAACCGGCGCCAGGCCGTTGATCACCAGGCTATAGGCGCGGGAACCGGTGGCGCTGTTGGCGTCAGTGGCGGTGACAGTCAAGTTGCTGGTGCCACTGCTGCTCGGCGTGCCGCTGATCACGCCTGTGCTGGTGTTCAGGCTCAGGCCGGCCGGCAAGCTGCCGGCGCTGATCGCGTAGGTGTACGGCGCGGTGCCGCCGGTGGCGCTCAGGGTCTGGCTGTAGGCTGCGCCCTGAGTGCCGTCGGGCAGTGTCGTCGGCGTTATCGCCAGGGTCGGCGCGGTGACGGTGATGGTCACGGTGGCCGGGCTGGAAGTGCCGCTGGCGTTGGTGGCGGTGTAGGTAAAACTGTCGGAACCGGAGAAACCGGCGGTCGGGGTGTAGGTGATGCTGGTGCCACTGGCGGTGGCGGTGCCATGGCTGGCGGCAGTGTCCACGGCCACGCTGCTGGCGGCGCCGCCGCTCAGGCTCAGGGTGATTGGGTTGGCGCTGCTGTTGGCGGCCACCGTGGCGCTGACCGGGCCGACGGTGGGGGGCGGCACGTTGTAGGTATAGCCGTTGGTCAGAGTCGCGGTGCCCCCTGGGGTGGTGACTACCACGTTAACCACACCCGCGGCGTGGGCCGGGGTGGTGGCGGTGATGGTGGTGGCATTGTTGACGATGTAACCGGTGGCGGCTGTCCCGCCAAAGCTCACCGCCGTGGCACCGGTTAGGTTGGTACCGGTGAGGGTGACGGAGGTGGCGCCTGCGGTGCTGCCGGTGTTCGGGTTGACGGCGGTCAGGGTCGGGGTCGCGGAGCTGGTGACCACCAGGGTATAGGTGGCGACGCCGCCCTGATTCAGGCCGTCATTGAGGGTGATGCTGAATGTGTAGGTGCCGGCGGTGGTGGGAGTGCCGTGCAGTAGGGTGTTCGAGCTGCCCGGTGACGGATCGAGGATCAGGCCCGGCGGCAGGCAGGGCGTCACGCCGTCGTAGTCCGGGTCATTGGCGTCGCACTCCACCCATTGGTCCAGTGGTTGTGCGCCGCCGACGGAATTGATGACGATGCTCATGGGCTGGCCCACCGCCACGCTGGGCAAGGTACTGCCCGTAGCCGGGTTGGTGATCACGGGAGCGGCGGCCATTGCCTGGCTGCTCACGGTCAACATGACCAGGAGCAGGAACAGCGAAATCAGCGGGCGTGTCAGCCAGATACCTAGCGTGGTCAGTGGTGTTCTCATGAGGGCTTCCTGCCTTGCGACCGGTTTGAGGGTCGTGTCCAGCGTAAGTGTTGATAAAGGTCCAGCGGTTACAGCACGGCTACAGCCGGCCCCTTGGGGGGCAGGTATTACTTGATGCTCAGGGACTGTCGATCTCTTCCCGGGCGGCCATCCGCGCGGGACGCTGCATTTGGGTGTACAGGCCACTGTCGGCACCGGCCCGGAAGCCCAGCCGCTCATACAGCCGGCGGGCACGGCTGCCCTGTTCGACGCTCAGGCTGCAGGTCTGACGCTGGGCGTCGGCCTTGGCCAGTACCGTGCGCAGCAAGTCGGTGCCGATGCCCCGGCCATGCCAGTCCGGTAGCAGGGCAATATCGACAATGCGCACATCGTCGGCCGCGTACTGCACGCACAGGCGCCCGATCGGGCTGCCGGCCTGCTCGACGATCAGAAAGTCCGCAGCGGGAAAGTGCTTTTCATAGTGCTGGCGTTGCAGCTCGGCCTGGGAGTGCAGGAAAGCCCGGCGCTGGGCGTCGTTCCAGCCAGGCACTGCACTGACTTCGGCCCAGCGGCGTGAGGCGTACAGCGCCTGGAGAAACCCCAGGTCGTGGCTGTTCTGCTTGCGCAGTACAGCCACGTTGCCTGCCGGCAAATGGAGAGCGGTGATGTGAGTCATGAGCTTCTGATCGGGTACTCGCCTTCCAGGCAGATGCAGTAGGACAGCGTCTGGAAGGGTTGCATGGTGTTGCGCAAGGCCGTCGACGTTGTGCCACTACCGGCGTTGCCCACCGTGATGGCCGCCAGTGTCTGGTTTGTCGCCGTCGGTGCGGTGTTGTTGTACAGGCGGACGTTGCGGGGTTGTGCCAGGTAGGCGGTGTTGTTGGGAGTATCCAGAGCGGCCGCCGATTCGCTGCCGTCCTTGGCCAACACCTGATGGGTATGCGGGGCGAAGTTGCTGGCCACCATGGTTATCCGGTCGGCTCCCAGGGCCGTGCCAACTGGCCTGTCGGTCAGCCCGGGGCCGGGCCCGGCCCCCATGGCCACGCGCCCGTTGAGATTGGGCAGCTTGAAGTTCTGTCCGGGGGTGCCGCCATACAGGTTGCCAATCACCGAATAGAGGGCCGGATTCTGCTGGACGGTGATGAGCGAGCCATCGCAGTACGCCCAGTTTTGCGGGACGAAGTTGTAGGGGAACAGTCTGATTTCACCGGTAAAAGCGTCCATGATCGGTCATTCCAGATTGAGTGAGGGGGTCACTGCTGTCGGGTCGGATAGAGGCCGACCAGGCAAATGATGTAGTTGATCGCCAACGAACCCATCAGGTTGCTGTGGGGGGTCGCGGCGCCAGCGCTCGGGGTCAGTGCCGAGTCGAGAAACTGCGGGTTCATCGGGACGGCGGTGGATGTTCCGGTTCCTGCGCTGTACAGCCCGGTGATGATCCCCGCGCCCGGGAATTTGCCAAAGGTCATGCTATTGGGCGTTGCGGCTGGGGATGGGACTGCCGAGGTGGCATCTTGGGCGCTCACCATAAAGCCATGGGTGTGGGGGGCAGTGTTTTCCGGCCTCATGGTCACGGTTTCCACGCCAAACTTCTGCGTTAGCGTCCTTGGGGTCAGTCCGGTGCCGGTGCCTTGGCCCACGGGGAGCCGGCCACGGTAGTCCGGGAGACCGAAGTTGGTGATGCCGTTGCCACCGTACAGGGTGCCCAGTAACGAGTAGAGGACCTGGAAGTTGCTGATGGGCAGCAGCGATCCGTCACAGAACGCCCAATTCTCTGGCGCATAGTTGCCGGCGAACATGCGGATTTCTCCGACGAAAGCTTCAGACATGTCAGTTTCCTTGCTTGAGGGTCTGTAGACAGCCGTTACTGGCGAGGTGGGTAGATGCCCGTCGTAGCAATGCAGAAATAGCCCACGATGGAGGGCTGCACATTCGGCATGGGCATGCCTGGCGTTGGGGTGACGGTCGCGCTGTTGAGGGCGATCAGAGTGCCGGTTGCCGAGGTATAGGTCGGTTTTGCCGGGACCCCCTTGGTGTTCGAGCTGACAGCGGGAATGTTGCCGCCCGGGTCATCGTTGCCCGGATCGTTGGAGACATGCGTGGCGTGGCTATGCTGGGCCACCGAGTTCTGCGGCATCGTCACGGTTTCGCTACCGCCTTTGGTGCCCAGCGCGTGCACATCCATGATCGGATCGACAGTGGAGGCTCTGTAGTTCTGCCCCAGAGCGACCCGGCCACGCAGATCCGGCAGGCCGAACGTCGTACTGCCGTCACCGCCATAGGTTTTGCCCAGCAGGGAAGCCAGCGCCACATTGGTGTTGATGGGTAGAACCTGGCCCTCGCAAGGGAGCCAACCCTCAGGTGCCCAGCCCCAAGGGAACAAGCGAATTTCTCCGATAAAAGGATCCACGTTCTTTTCTCCTTGAACAAGTTTTTGACGCCGGGAATCCGTCTCTTACTAATAGACTAGCAAGTGCGTAGGCGCACAATAAACAAAAGTGAATTTAGTGTGCAAATGTTATTTCAAGTTGTTTGGTGGTAATTAACGGAGGGCTCGTCTATTAGCAGGTAGTTGACGCTCCGGCTAAGAGATTTCAAGAAGGAAGTCTTTCACAGTGTTGCTGGTTGTCGCTCGGTTCAGGGCGTTATGTCCAGCGGGGGCGGGGTGAGGGCGGGATGTCCAGGCTGGTTGCAGGCTTTTGAGTTCGGCTTTTCGAAATCGTAAGTTCATTGTCAAGTAACTAAGCGTGCTAACGATCTACGCCGAAAGTATTGGTTGTCTAGTCTGGGGTTTGGCGGATTTACAGCATGCTTGAAGTGTAGCGGTAACAGGTCTTAGTTGCTGTTGTGGGGTGGTTATTCCCAAGTTGATAAGTAGGGTATTCTTTTGGCGGGGGGCGCAGTAGTAAAGTTTTTTGCTCTAAGACCCTGTTTTGTTTGAGGTTGTTGTTTTTTTTGACGCCAGCGGGACGCCGCTCCCCGGGGATGAGCGGCGCGCCGTTACCGGCTTACAGCCCGGCGCTTTCTGCCGCTACGCTCTTGGGCTTGCCGTAATGCCATTCATAGACCACGAACTTGAAGTCCTTGAGGTCGCCTTTCTCGTCGAAGCTCAAGTCCCCGGTGGGGGTCTTGAAGGTGCCTTTGTGGATCGCCTCGGCGACTTTCTCCGGGTCCTCGCTCTTGGCCGCGGCGATGCCCCCGGCAATCACTTCCACGGCCGAGTAGGACGGCAGCACGAACGGACCGCTGGGGTTTTCCTTCTTGGCTTCGAAGGCTTCCACCAGGGCCTTGTTGGCCGGGTCCTGGTCGAAGGACTTGGGCAGGGTCACCAGCATGCCTTCGGAGGCGTCCTTGGCGATCTGCGAGATCGAGTCGTTGCCTACGCCTTCAGGGCCCATGAAGCGCGCGGTCAGGCCCTTTTCCTTGGCCTGGCGCAGTAAAAGGCCCATTTCCGGGTGGTAGCCGCCGAAGTACACGAAATCGACATTGGCCTGCTTGAGCTTGGCCAGGATCGACGAGTAGTCGCGCTCGCCGACGTTGATGCCTTCGAACATCGCGACCTTGATGCCTTCCTTGCCGAGGATGTCCTTGACCGAGCTGGCGATGCCTTCACCGTACTGCTGCTTGTCGTGCAGCACCGCCACATTGGTCGGCTTCAGCTGGGCGATGTAGCGTGCCGCCGCCGGGCCCTGGGCGTTGTCCAGGCCGATGGTGCGGAACACCATCTTGTAGCCCCGGGCCGTCAGCTCCGGGCTGGTGGCTGCAGGGGTGATCATCACGATGCCTTCATCTTCGTAGATGTCGGATGCCGGCTGAGTGGAGCTGGAGCACAGGTGCCCGACCACGAACTTGACGCCGTCATTCACCACTTTGTTGGCCACGGCCACCGCTTGCTTGGGGTCGCAGGCGTCGTCGTATTCCACGGCCACCAGTTGCTTGCCGTCGACGCCACCCTTGGCGTTGATCTGCTCGATGGCCATGCGCGCGCCGCTGAACTGCATGTCACCGTATTGCGCCACCGGGCCGGTCTTGGCCCCGGCGATGCCGATCCGGATGCTGTCGGCTGCCAGGGAATGGCAGGCGAGACCGGCAAGGATCATGGCGCTGAGCAGTTGGGTGGCTTTGTTATTGATACGACTCATGGGTTGTTCCACTCCTGTGGGTAACGATTCAAAGGGTGTTGCGGGTGTTGCTTGGATGCATGATGCGCCGCAGGCAGCGGCGCATCGGCAACTCGGGGTTGTAGACCGGGCAGCCCGGAACGGCGTTGACCCGGCTCAAGGAAGGGCCTTGCCGATCCTGGCCACGGCCTCGACGGCCGGTAGCGGCGCCGCGGGTTCGACACAGGCATCCAGGGCCTGGGCGAGATCGGCCAGCAGGTCGGCGACGTCTTCCAGGCCCACCGACAGGCGCACCAGGCCTTCGGCGATGCCGTGTTCGGCCCGTTCTTCCGGGGTGTAGGTGGAATGGGTCATGCTCGCCGGGTGCTGGGCCAGGGACTCGGCGTCCCCCAGGCTCACTGCACGACTGAACAGTTGCAGGGCGTTCATGAAGCGGCTACCGGTGGCCAGGCCGCCCTTGAGTTCAAAGGCGAGCATGCCGCCGGGCAATTTCATCTGCTGTTGCGCCAGGCTGTATTGCGCGAAGGACGGCAGGCCGGGGTAGGAGACCCACTGCACCCGCGGATGCTCTTGCAGGTACTCGGCGATGATCTGGGCGTTGCTACAGTGGCGCTCCATGCGCAGGGCCAGGGTCTTGAGGCCGCGCATCAGGAGAAAGGCGTCCTGCGGCGAAAGCACGGCACCGGTGAGGTCCTTCAGGCCCTGCAGGCGAATGCGCTCCGCCAGGCTCTGGCGGGTGACCACGATACCGGCGGTGATGTCGCCGTGGCCGTTGAGGTATTTGGTCGCCGAATGCACCACCAGATCGGCCCCCAGCTCCAGTGGACGCTGCAGGTAAGGGGTGCAATAGGTGTTGTCCACGGCAAAGGTGATGCGCGGATGCTGGCGGGCGATTTCGGCCACGGCGGCAATGTCCACCAGTTGCATGTTGGGATTGGCCGGGGACTCGCAATAGATCATGCGTGTGGCCGGGCTGATGGCGGCCCGCAGGTTGCCCAGATCGCTCATGTCCACATGGCGCACCTTGACCCCGAACTCGGCCAGGCCGTGGTGCAGGAGGGCGAAGGTGCAGCCATACAAGGTCCGGCAGACGATGATTTCGTCGGTGGGGCGCAGCAGGGTCCACAGGGTGGCGGCAATGGCGCCCATGCCGGAACCGAAGGCCACTGCAGCTTCGCCATTTTCCAGGGCTGCCATGCGCGCTTCCAGCAACGCCAGGGTCGGGTTGCCGATGCGGGTGTAGAAGTAGCCGGGTTGTTCGCCGGCAAAGCAGCCAGCGCCATATTCGGCGGTGGCGAAGGTAAAGGTGGAGGTCAGGTAGATCGGTGGAATCAGCGCGCCCTGATGCTCCTGAGGGTTATAGCCGTGGTGGATGGCTCGGGTGGAAAAACCAAGGTCACTGTTTTTATTGTTCATGGTGAACACTCTCGGATTTTCCCTAATGCTATGCTCAAATCCGGCGCAATAAATTCTAATCTAGCTCCAAAAAAAGCACTTGATTGGAATAAAACATCATAAAAACAAGATAAAGAGGCAAAACATGCCCCAGAGCCTGGATCGTACGGACAAAGCCCTGCTGATTGCCCTGCAAGACAATGCCCGGCTGACCAATGCCGAGCTGGCGGACAGCGTGGCCCTCACCACCTCGCCGTGCTGGCGCCGGGTCAAGTTGCTGGAAGAGAGCGGGGTGATCACCGGCTACCAGGCGATCCTTTCGCCCAAGGCGCTGGGCTATGGGGTCACTGCCTTTGTCAGCGTGATGATGGAGTCCCATTCCCGGGAGACGGCTCGGGCTTTCGAGCAGCGGCTGCTGGAAATCCCGGAAATCATCGCCTGCCACAACGTTTCCGGGCGCTATGACTTTCTTCTCGAGGTGCTGGCCAAGGACCTGGAGTCCTTCGGCGAATTTGCCCGAGAGGTGCTGCAGACCCTGCCGGCGGTAAAGGAAATCTACTCGAGCTTTTCCTTCAAGTCGGTGAAACCGTTGCGGCAGATTCCGGTACAAGAGTAATGAGGGAGGTGCGGACGTTTGGCGGCTATCGTGGTTCGGCACTATCGCCAAGAGGCCGCGGCAACGGCGTCTGTCTGCTTCGCCAGCAAGCCAGTGGCCTGCAACAGGCCCTCAGCGAAAGAGCACCGCGCAGCTCAAGGCTTCAAACCGAGCCATGGGCTGCGAGGTTGCAATACTGCCCTTTGAAATACAGCAGTGGCTGCGCAGCCGCCGCTTGTTGCAGGTTCAACGCTTTCACTTCACCAATCACGATCAGGTGATCACCTGCGGCGTGTTCGGCGTGAATTTCACAATCCAGCCAATGCAGGCTGCCGGCAATGATCGGATTCCCCAGCGGCGATTCCTGCCATTGGACGCCATGCCACTTGTCCGTGCCTTTACGAGCGAACTGGTTGGAAATCCTGACCTGCTCACCGGACAGGATATTGACCGCGAATCGACCTGCCTGGCGAATCCTGGGATAGCTGGCCGAGCCGGACATGACGCTGAATGACACCAGTGGCGGGCTCATCGACACGCTATAAAACGACTGGCAGGTAAAGCCGATCGGCTCGCCAGCAATCTGCGAGGTAATCACCGTGATACCGGATGCGTAGTGCCCGAGCGCTTCGCGAAAGCTCAATGGCTCGATAGCCGTTCTGGGAAGTGACATGGAGGGTCCTAAATATCGGGTGCTGCTCGAAAGTGTCGAGGAGGGCCTGAAGCAGCCCGGTAACTTTTTAATCCACTGCTTCAATCCTCCCGCACAGCATTGCCGGCTTCAGCTCAGCACGGGTTCGAGAGTTCTCTTCGGATAATGTCTGCACCAGCGCTTAATGCCTTTAGCTTGCCTCTTGCCACTTCGCGAGCTAGTGGCGCCATGCCACAGTTGGTGCATGGATAGAGTTTGTCGGCCTCTACGAACTGCAGTGCCTTGCGTAGGGTATTGGCCACTTCCTCTGGTGTTTCAATGGTGTTGGATGCCACGTCAATGGCTCCGACCATCACTTTTTTGCCTCTGATGAGTTCAATGAGATCCATTGGGACATGAGAGTTGTGACATTCCAGCGAGACTATATCGATACTGGATTTTTGCAGCTTGGGGAAAGCCTCTTCATATTGTCGCCACTCTGATCCCAGAGTCTTTTTCCAATCGGTGTTGGCCTTGATGCCGTAGCCATAGCAAATATGGACCGCCGTTTCACACTTGAGGCCTTCAATGGCCCTTTCCAGAGTGGCCACTCCCCAATCATTCACCTCATCAAAGAAAACGTTAAAGGCGGGCTCATCAAACTGGATGATATCCACACCGGCAGCCTCTAACTCTCGGGCTTCCTGATTGAGGATCTTGGCGAATTCCCAAGCCAGTTTTTCGCGACTTTTATAATGGCTGTCATAAAGCGTGTCGATCATGGTCATGGGGCCTGGCAGCGCCCATTTTATGGGTTGTTTGGTTTGCTGACGTAAAAACTTGGCATCTTCAACAAATACCGGTTTTTGCCGAGCAACAGCACCCACCACCGTTGGCACGCTCGCATCATAGCGATCACGAATCCTAACGGTTTCACGTTTCGCGAAATCAACGCCGCTGAGGTGTTCAATAAAGGTAGTGACAAAGTGTTGGCGTGTTTGTTCGCCATCACTGACGATATCAATACCGGCCTGTTGCTGTTCCTGCAGTGACAAACGTAAAGCATCGTGTTTGCCCTCGACCAATTCCTCGCCTTGCAACTTCCAGGGCGACCATAGTGTTTCAGGTTGTGCAAGCCAGGAGGGTTTAGGCAAGCTGCCGGCAGTTGAGGTGGGTAACAGTTTTTTCATCATCAATAGCCTTGTGATTTCAATGAGTCAAAGAGCGCAATGGGCGGACCACTGCTCAAGGATGGCCTGGTACGGCTTGATGAAGTTCTCCTCAACAAACTGCCCCTGCTCAATAGCCAGGCGGCTACGTTCCTCTCGGTCATAAACAATACGAGTCAGTGAGTAATCCTGGTGCTTCAGACTGGGTTGATAGGATTTTCCTGCTGCAGAATTGGCATTGTAGATTTCAGGGCGGTAAATCTTCTGGAAGGTGTCCATCGTGCTGATGGTGCTGATCAACTCAAGATTGGTGTAGTCACTGAGCAAGTCACCGACGAAGTAGAAAGCCAAAGGCGCAACGCTGTTCGCAGGCATGAAGTAGCGAACCTTCAATCCCATCTTCTTGAAGTACTCATCGGTTAGAGAGTATTCATCCTGCTGGTATTCAAAGCCCAAGACAGGGTGCTGGTTCTCAGTTCGATGATAGGTTCGGCTGCTGGAAACACTCAGGCAAATAACCGGTGGTTTGTTAAAGTTTTCCTTGTAGGCGCTTGAGTGGATGAAGTGCTTGAACAGCTTCCCATGCAGCTCTCCAAAGTTGTCGGGAGTGCTGAATTCTGGCTGGTCCTTGTTGTGGTTCAATAACAGAACGCTAAAGTCATAATCTCGTACGTAAGAGGAGAAGTTGTTTCCGACAATGCCTTCCAGGCGTTCGTTGGTCTTTCGGTCGAAAATGTTCGTTTTCAGTATTTCAATCAAAGGGATGGCGTTGCCACTGTTTGCAGTGTCAATGTCCATTTCAACGGAAACGATTTCAAGTTCGACAGCGTAACGATCGCCTTTGGGGTTGTCCCAGTGCGCCAAGGCATTGAAGCGGTTGTCAATCATTTTCAACGTATTGCGCAAGTTGTCTTGGCGGCTTTTGCCACGGGCCAAGTTGGCGAAGTTGGTAGTGATACGTGTATTTTCGGAGGGGTGATAGTTTTCGTCGAAGCAAATGCTTTTGATGGTGAATGTAAGCTCTTTGTTCATGGCGTCCTGGTTTCCGAGATGGAACCTGAATTTATTTATCGGTTCTCTGTACTTTCCAATGTTATTGCTAGGTTCTTTTGCTTAGTGGTGTTTCTAAGCTATCGATCATTGAGCTGCATTTTATGCCGGGCTATTAATTGAGAGGAAATGAATTGATTTCACTGAGTCTTTAGTCACATTCATGATGTGCTGTTCATTCAGTTGTACAAGTCTATTGCCCGCAGGATTCATTGATAGGCGAAACAAACAACTGAAAGTGTGCGAGCTGGCGAGTGTGTGGAGAAGCGCCATGCGCTTCCCGTTCATGTACCCGGCGCGTTCGCGTTTGCAGAACGGCGCCATCCCTGGCAAGCCAGCTGCTACCGGTGATCAGCCCGTCCCCAAAGCATTTTTCTGCACACCGATGATTGACGTGGCAACAGCGGCTCCCTATTCTTTGTCGACCAACAAAGAATAGGGAGCAATGCGATGAAAACCCTCAAGGGCCCCAGCCTGCACCTGGCACAGTTCAGTGCCGATACCGCCCCCTTCAACAGCCTGTCGGGCATCGCCCAGTGGGCTGCTGATCTGGGTTTCAAGGCACTGCAGATTCCTGCCTGGGATGCGCGTCTGTTCGATGTCGCCACTGCGGCGGACAGCCAGGATTACTGCGATGACCTCAAGGGTCAGTTGGCGCAAAAGGGTCTGGTGATCAGTGAGCTGACCAGTCATATCTTCGGCCAGCTGGTGGCAGTGCATCCGGCCTACGACGCAATGTGCGACAACTTCGCGCCCCAGGCGCTGCGGGGCAATCCCCAAGCCAGAACAGCCTGGGCCATAGAGCAGATGAAGCTGGCGGCCAAGGCCTCGCGCCGCCTGGGGCTCGGTGACATGGGCACCTTTTCCGGGTCCCTGGCCTGGCCCTATCTGTTTCCCTTTCCGCAACGTCCAGAAGGTTTGATCGAGGCCGCTTTCGAGGAACTGGCTCGACGCTGGCGGCCGATCCTCGATCTGTGCGACGAGCAGGGGGTCAACCTGTGCTACGAGATCCACCCCAGCGAGGACCTGCACGATGGCACCAGCTTCGAACGCTTCTATGAATTGGTCGACCGTCACCCGCGCTGCAACATCCTCTTCGACCCCAGCCACTTCGTGCTGCAGCAGTTGGACTACCTGAGTTACCTGGACATCTACCACGAGCGCATCCGCATGTTTCACGTCAAGGATGCCGAGTTCAATCCCAGCGGCCGCCAGGGCATCTACGGCGGCTACAGCTCCTGGGTCGAGCGGGCCGGGCGCTTCCGTTCCCTGGGCGACGGCCAGGTCGACTTCAAGGGGATCTTTGCCAAGCTGGCGCAATATGACTACCCGGGCTGGGCGACCCTGGAGTGGGAGTGCTGCCTCAAGGATCAGGAGGACGGCGCCCGGGAAGGTGTCGAATTCATCAACCGCCACATGATCCAGGTCACCGAGCGGATCTTCGACGACTTCGCCGGGGCCGGGATCGACCGCCAACAGATCAACCGCATGCTCGGCATTGCCTGAACCCTTCATCAAGAGAATCCCCATGACTGCATTCACCGACAACACCCAGGCCGACACTGGCGGCCTGACCCATCGCTATGTGCGCATCGACGGCCAGCGCATCCACTGTGTCAGCGCCGGCACGGGCCGCCCGGTGCTGCTGATTCCCGGCTGGCCGCAGACCTGGTACGCCTGGCGCGAAGTGATCCAGGCCCTGGCCGCCCGAGGCTTCCAGGCCATTGCCGTGGACCCGCCGGGCAGCGGCCAGTCCGACCGCCCGGAGCAGGGCTACGACACCGGCCATGTGGCCGGGGTGCTGCACCAGGTGATGGGGCAGTTGGGCTTCGAGCGCTACAGCGTGGTCGGCCACGACGTCGGCATGTGGATCGCCTACGCCCTGGCCAGCGATCATCCGCAGGCGGTGGAGCGCCTGGCGCTGACCGAAGCGGTGATCCCGGGGCTGGCGGCGGCGCCGCCGATCTTCGTCGCGCCAGAGCAGAACATCTTTCTCTGGCACTTCATGTTCAACCAGCTGCGGGACTTGCCGGAAGCCTTGATCGCCGGACGCGAGCGGGCCTACCTGAATTACATATTCGATCACTGGTCCCATCGCCGCGAGGCGGTGGCCGCCGAGGTCTATATCGAGGCGTACGCCGCGCCGGGCGGCCTGCGTGCGGGCTTTGCCTACTACCGGGCGATTCCCGAGACCGTGCGCCAGAATCAGTTGCGCGCGCAGCGACCGCTGGCAATGCCGGTGCTGGCCATTGGCGCCGAGCACGCCACCAACGATGCACCCTTGCTGACCCTGCAGGGTCACGCCACGGATCTGCGCGGCGCCATCGTGCCCGACTGCGGGCACTTCATCATGGAAGAGGCGCCGGAGGAGTTCCTCGCTCACCTGCTGCCCTTTCTTCAGGAGGGCGCCGACTGAACAAAGGGCAGGCGGTCCCGGGCCATGGAAAATGGCCGGGGCCGGTGCAAATCTAATATCATTTCGTCGCGGCGCCTTGCGCCAACCCACTGACCGGCCCCTGCCGGTCAGTTTCCTTGTCCTGACGAGATACCCGACCCCCATGGCTGGAAGACCCCGCGAATTCGATCGCAACCAGGCGTTGCGCCAAGCGCTTGAGCTGTTCTGGGCCCGTGGATTTGAAACCACTTCCATGGCCGATCTGGTGGCGGCCCTGGGGATCGCCTCGGCGCGGATCTACGCCGCCTTCGGTTCCAAGGAGGCGCTGTTTCGCGAGGCCATCGAACTCTATGAAAGCCACGAGGGCGGTTTTGCCGACCAGGCCCTGGGCGAAGCCAGCGCCTATGTCGCCATCGAGCGCATGCTCAAAGAGGCGGTGGCGCTCTACACCCGGGCCGGTCATCCCCAGGGCTGCATGGTGGTGTCCTCGGCGGTGAACTGCTCCAGTGACAACGACGGCGTGCGTGAGTGGCTGGCCGAGCATCGCCGGGCCCGTACCTCCAGCATCATCCAGCGCCTGGAAGCGGCGGTGCAGTCCGGCGAACTGCCGGCACACACCGATGCAACTTCCCTGGGGGATTATTACTCTACGGTGCTGCACGGGCTGTCGGTACAGGCCCGGGACGGGGTCACCCAGGCGCGCCTGCTCAAAGGGGTGGCGCTGGCCATGACGGTCTTCGAGGCGGCGCAGGGCAACTGACCAGGCGCCTGCCAGCCTGTGTCGCGCAAAAAAACAGGCAGCGACACCGTGCGCCAACTGCGCAAGCGGGCAGCCCCCGGTCATGGTTCCTGGCCCGGGTTGTGCATTTTTATCGGGTCCTGGACCTGTTCGATCATCGATAGAGTATTACGACCCGCCCATGAGCAACTCCGCGGCTACACCTCAAGGTAACTGGCAGCCGGTCATCGCGTTGGCGCTGGCGGCCTTTGTCTTCAACACGACGGAATTCGTGCCGGTGGGGCTGCTCAGCGCCATCGGCGCCAGCTTCGACCTGCCTACCGCGCGGGTCGGGCTGATGCTGACCATCTACGCCTGGATCGTGTCCCTGACCTCGCTGCCGGTGATGCTGCTGACCCGCAACGTCGAGCGGCGCCGGTTGCTCACGGTGCTGTTCGGGCTGTTCATCGTCAGCCATGTGCTGTCCAGCCTGGCCAACAGCTTCGGCCTGTTGATGCTCAGCCGCATCGGCGTGGCCCTGGCCCATGCCCTGTTCTGGTCCATCACCGCGTCACTGGCGGTGCGCCTGGCGCCGCCGGGCAAGCAAGTGCAGGCCCTGGGCCTGCTGGCCACCGGCACTTCCCTGGCCATGGTCCTGGGCATTCCTCTGGGGCGTCTGCTGGGCGAAGCCCTGGGCTGGCGTACCACCTTCGGCGTGATCGCGGCGATGGCCGGCTTGCTGGTGCTGTGGTTGATCCGTACCTTGCCGCTGCTGCCCAGCCAGAACTCCGGCTCCCTGCGCAGCCTGCCGCTGCTGTTCAAACGCCCGGCGCTGGTGGCGATCTATGGGCTGACGGCCCTGGTGGTCACCGCGCAATTCACCGCCTACAGCTACATCGAGCCGTTCATCAAGGTAGCGGCGGGCCTGGGGGGCGATGTGGTGACCCTGATCCTGCTGGTGTTTGGCGGTGCCGGGATCATCGGCTCGCTGCTGTTCAGCTGGCTGCACCGCCACAGCCCCCAGGGCTTCCTGCTGACGGCGGTGACCCTGCTGGCGCTGTGCCTGAGCCTGCTGCTGCCCCTCAACGGCCATGTCTGGTCCCTGGTCGCGCTGAGCGTGGTCTGGGGCATGGCGATCATGGGCTTCGGCCTGGCCCTGCAATCCAAGGTGCTGGTGCTGGCGTCGGACGCCACCGACGTGGCGATGGCGATGTTCTCCGGGATCTACAACATCGGCATCGGCGGTGGTGCGTTGCTGGGCAGCTGGGTCGGCGGACAGTTGGGTTTTGCCTATGTCGGGCTGGCGGGCGGCGCCCTGGCGGGCCTGGCCTTGCTGCTCTACAGCCTGGCCCTGCGGCGCATGGCCCGCAGCAACGTGTAGCCGCTGCCGCAGGCTGCGAACGGCTCCGCAGGAGACGCAAAGTCTTGAGACCGCCAGAGTCTCGGCGGGAGATCGCCAGGCAAGGCCCTGCGGACCTTTGCGCAGCCTCGGGTTACAGCGGGGTTGTGTAGCCGCTGCCGCAGGCTGCGAACGGCTCCGCAGGAGACGCGGCGGCCTTGCAGGCGCCGGAGGTTCGGCGGTCGATCGCCAAGCAAGGTCCTGCGGACCTTCGCGCAGCCTCGCCAGAGGCTCGACAGCGGCTACAGTGGGGCGATGTCGAGCATGCGCGCCGTCCGCCCGCCAAGGTCAGCGGCGTCGGGCTTCGGGCCAGCAGGCCACCAGCACCAGCAGCAGCGCCGCCAGCAGGTAGGGCAGGCGCGGCTCCACCGCGTAGATCAGGGTGCCCGCCAAGGGCCCGACCACCACCCCCAGGCCCTGGGCCGCGCCGACGGAGCCGGCAGTGGCGCCTTGCTCGGCAGCGTCCACTGCGTTGCTGGCCAGGGCGGCAAAGGAGGGGAAGATCCAGCCCATACCGGCGGCCGAGACAAAGAACCCCAGCCACAGCACCCAGGCGTGAGCGGCGAGGATGCTCGCGGCAAAGCCCATTGCGGCCACCAGGGCGCCGACGCGGATCATCCGCAGTGGCGGCCACTCCAGCTTGCGCACCAGCAGTTGCGAGGCAATCAACGCCAGCCCCACCAGGGTCAGGGCGACACCGGCGGTCTGCGCCGCCTCCGCCGGACCCATGCCCAGGCGGTCGAGGGCGAAGAAGCCGACGGTGATCTGCGCCATGGCCACGCACAGCATCGAGACGAACGCCACCAGCAGCGGCCGGCGCAGGCGCGGGTCCGTCAGGCTCACCGACTTGGGCGGTTGCTTGAGGTGCAACTCCTGGCGCGGCAGCCGCGCCTTGAGGAAGGCGAAGCCCAGCAGCGGCAGCAGTGCCAGCACATAGAACGGCAGGCTCAGGCTGTAGCGGGCCAGCAGCGCGGCAATCGCCGGGCCCAGGACCAGGCCGCAGGCGTTGGCCGCCCCCAGCGAGGCCATGGCCCGGGCCCGGTGCTCGGGCTCGATGTTGTCGGCGATCAGCGCGTAGCCGCCCACCGGAATCGCCGCGTAGAACACCCCGATCAGGCCGCGACCCAGCAGCAGCCCGGCAAAGGCCAGGATGGCCGAGGGCAAGGCGTGCAGCGCCAGGTCGATGAATAGGCTCAGGGCGAGAAAGGCCAGGGTGAAGCCGCCGGTGCCCAGCAGCAGGATCTGCCGTCGGCCCAGGCGGTCACTGGTCCGGCCCCAGGGCCGGGCCAGGAGCATCCAGATCACCCCGGAAACGGTCACCGCCATGCCCGCCTGCCAGGTGGCCAGGCCGAGAATCCGCGCAATGGGACCGATCAGCGAGACAAAGGCCATCATCGCCATGGTGCAAGCCAGGTTGGCCAGCAGCAGTGGACGCAGGTTGAAGGCCGGGGCGGCCTGGGGCGTTTCCAGGGTGTCGAAGGGCAGCTGTTGCATGTCGCTCATGATTTATCCCAGGGTTGAGTGAGAGGGCAGGCGGCCGTCGACCATCACCAGCGGTCGACCGCGCACCTGCTCCAGGCGGCCGTCGACGCCATAGACGTCGCGCAGCAGCTGTTGGTTGATCACCTCCAGGGCCGGTCCGGCGGCGGCCAGACGGCCGTTGTGCAGGACCACCACCTGCTGGCTGAAACCCAGGGCCAGGTTGATGTCGTGGACCACCACCAGGGTGATCAACTGGCGTTCGCGGGTGGCCCGGGTAATGGCCTCCACCACCTGGCACTGGTGGTACAGGTCCAGGGCGCTGGTGGGTTCGTCCAGCAGCAGTACCCGAGGCTGGCGCACCAGGGCCTGGGCCAGCCCCACCAACTGGCGCTGGCCGCCGGAGAGGGCATCGATCGGGCGGTCGGCCAGGGCGGTGAGGTCCAGGTCCCGCAACACCTGTTCGACCCCGTGCAGCACCGCGGCGCTGGGTCGGCCGGGGGCGAAGCCGGCACCGCGATGCCCGGCCATGGCGGCACTGAGCACCGCTTCGAAGGCGCACAGGCGGGTGCGTTCCGGCAGGCTCTGGGGCAGGTAGACGATGTGCTGCGCCCGCTCCACCTGGGGCAGGCGGTTGAGGTCGACGCCATCGAGCAGCACCTGCCCGCTGGTTTTCTGCAACCCGGCGATGCCCCGCAGCAGGGTCGATTTGCCCGCCGCGTTGGGGCCGATCAGCGCGGTCAGGCTGCCGGGGGCCAGGGGCGGCAGGCTCACGTCGCGCAGTACCTGGTGGCTGCCGTAATGCATGTTCAGGCCGGCTGTGCACAGCCCGGGCGTGGAGGGGGCGTTAAGGCTCACAGGACACCTCGACGGTTGCGCATGACGATGGCCATGAAAAACGGAATGCCCACCAGGGCGGTGACGATGCCCACCGGCACCAGCACCCCGGGGATCAGGGCCTTGCTGGCGATGGAGGCCATGGACAGGATCAGCCCGCCGCTGAGCACGCTGGCCGGCAGGAACAGCCGATGGTCTTCGCCCACCAGCAGGCGGGCGATGTGCGGGGCGATCAGGCCGATAAAGCCGATGGTGCCGACAAAGGACACCGCCAGGGCCGACAGCAGGCTGATGCGCAGCAACGCCAGCAGGCGCAGGCGGCCGACGTCGATGCCGAAGCTGCGGGCCCGTTCCTCGCCCAGGGTCAGGGCGGTCAGGGCCCAGCTCTGGCGCAGGGAAAACGGCAGGCACAGGGCCAGGGCCAGGGCCAGCAGGGCGAGCTTTTCCCAGGAGGCCCGGGCCAGGCTGCCCAGGGTCCAGAACACCAGTTGCTGCAGGCTGTCCTGGGTGGCGACGAATTGCAGCAGGGCCACCAGGGCGTTGAAGGCGAACACCAGGGCGATGCCGAACAGCACCAGGCTTTCCACGCCGAAGCCACGCCAGCGCGCCAGCAGGTAGAGCAAGGCCACCGAGGCCAGGGCAAACAGGAAGGCGTTGGCCGAGATCAGGTACTGCGCCGGCACCCCGGGAAGGCCCAGGCCCAGGACAATCGCCAGGGCCGCACCGAAGGCCGCGGCGGCGGACACGCCGAGGGTGAAGGGGCTGGCCAGCGGGTTGTCGAGCACGGTCTGCATCTCCGCTCCGGCCAGGGCCAGGGCCGCGCCCACCAGCACCGCCATCAGCGCGTAGGGCAGGCGTACGTTCCACACGATCACCGCCTCGACCCGGGGCATCGAGCCCGGGTCCCAGAGCACCTGCAGCAGGCGCGAGAGGCTCATGCCCGAAGGCCCGGTGGTGATGTCCAGGGCCAGGGACAGCAGCAAGGCCAGGGCCAGCCCGGACAACAGCAGCACCCGGCGGCCATGGCGCTTGCGGTAATGCCCGCTGGCGATGCTGTCCTGCACCTCGGTGGCGGCCCGGGTCATGGTTGCAGGCTCGTGGCGAACACGCCGCTGGCGGGAATCGGCATGAAGCGCTGGTACAGCTCGCGGCGGGTCTGGTCCGGGTCCAGGTCCTTGAACAGCTCCGGGTGCAGCCACTTGGCCAGGGCCTGGACCGCGATCAGGTGCTCCGGCGAGTCGTAGAAAATGTGCCACAGGCCATGCACATTGCCCTCGCGCACTGCTCGCAGCTCGTTCAGCGGCGGGCGCTGGGCGGCCTGGCGCAGGCTGTCCCGGGCCTGTTGCAGGGTGGCGGAATAACCCAGGGTCACGCCGCCCTGGCCGGCAGCGAAGACCCCGGTGGCGACGTACACATCCGGATCGCTGGAAAGGATGTACTCCACGTTGAGCACGCCAATGGGCCCGGGAATGCGCCCGTCGGCGATGTTGCGCCCGCCGGCCAGCTTGATCATTTCGCCGAAGTTGCCGGTGCCCGGAGAGCCGCAGCAATCCTGCAAGCCGGCGAGCATGTCGACGAAGATCTTCGGCTGCTGGACCTTGCCGGCCTTGGCCAGGGTGTCGCTGACCCGGGCCAGGGACTGCTGGTAGAAGGCGATGAACGCCTCGGCCTGCTGTTCACGGCCCAGGGCCTGCCCCAGCAGGCGCATGCTGGGCACGGTATTGCTCAGGGGATGGTCGCTGAAGTCGACGAAGATCACCGCCACTCCAGCCGCTTCCAGCTGCTGCACCGCTTCGCTGTCGGGGCTGGGCCCGTGGCCGCCGCTCAGTGCCATGATCGCCAGGTCCGGGTGCACCGCCAGGGCCTTTTCGACGCTGAAGGTTTCGGCGGACGTGCCGCCTACCAGCGGCACCTTGTCCGCCTCGGGGAAGACCTTGCGATAGGCCTCGTAGCCCTGCACGTCGAGGCCGCGAAAGTCCCCTTGCCAACCGGCGAGACGGGCGAAGGGATTCTGGCCTTCGAGCAGCGACAGGGAATAGATCATCCGGCCTTCCCCCAGGAGGATGTGTTCGACCTTGTCCGGCACCTGGACCTGGCGTCCGGCCAGATCGGTGAGGGTCGCGGCGCTGGCCGTGGCGGCCCACAGCAGGCCCAGGGGCAGCAGGCCGAGCAAGAGCCCGCGCTGGGCGCGGCGCAAGAAATCACGGTGTGTCATGTAAGGTTTCCTTGAACGATTGAACGGCCCGGCGGGCGACGCGCTTGCGCCACCACAACAACAGGCCGGTGATGTACAGCAGGGGTAATGAAAGGCCGCAGACAAACCCCAGCCAGGCGCCGGGAGCCCCCAGCAGCAGATGGCCGTGGGCGGCGGAAAACAGCGGCTTGAGCGCCATCGGCGTGGCTGTGAGCCAGCCAAACAGCTCCGGGCGCGCCAGCCAGGCGCCGCTGCCGGCAATCAGCAGCAGCGGCAGGCACAGCCACGCGGCGGCCAGGTTGTGCCATTCGCGCAGGCGCCGGGGGCCCTGGCTACCGGGGCGCAGGCTGGCGGCTTTCCACCAGCTGCGGCGGCCCGGCCACCACAGGTACAGGCCGCTGCCCAGCGAGCCCAGCAGCACCAGGCCGCACAGCAGCACCAGGGTCGAGCCCAAGGCCCGCGGCAACAGCAGGCTGCGGTGCAGCGCCACCAGCTTGGCCAGCCACAGGTCCTCGAAGACGAAGAAGCCCCGGGGCGCGCCGTTGTAGGGATCGATCATGGCGATGCCGGTGCCGGGACGCTCCTTGAGGGCGCCGAAGACGATCACGTTGTCCGATTCGAGAAAGCCCTGGCGCGGAGGGGCTGCGCCGAAGACCTTGTGCAGCTGCGGGTAGGCGTCGGAGGCGGCCCTGATCCAGGCGTCCTGTTCCAGCCGCGTGCCGTGCTCGCCGGGGGCCAGTTGCAGCATCGTTGCACCGACCTCCCAGCGCAGGATCGGGCCCTTGAGCTCCAGCAAGGCGCCGCTCAGGCCCAACAACGCCAGGAGCAGCCCCAGGCTCAGGGCCAGCCAGCGATGCAGCCGCAGCCAGAGTTCACGCATGGGCAGCATCGGCGGCTTACCAGCGGTAGCGCAGGCTGGCGATGACGCTGCGGTCATAACCGGCGCTGCAATTGGTCAGCGAGCAGCCTTCGTAGTAGCGCTTGTCGGTGAGGTTGGTGGCGTTCACCGCCAGGCGCAGGCCCTTGGCCGCCGGGATCAGCTTGTCGAAGTCGTAGTGCACCGCCGCGTCCAGCAGGGTGTAGGAGGGCACGCTGACGGTGTTGGCGGCATCGGCTTCGGTAGACCCGATGTAGCGCACGCCGGCGCCAAAGCCGAGGCCACCGAGCGGGCCTTCGGGCAGGGTGTAGTCGGCCCACAGCGAGGCCATCTTTTCCGGGGTGTCGGTGGGGCGCTGGCCTTTCTCCAGCGGGTTGTTGCTCTTGCTCACCTCGGCGTCGTTGTAGGTCAGCGCCGCCAGCAGGTCCAGGCCCCGGGCCAGGCTGGCCTTGCCTTCAAGCTCGATGCCGCGCACGTTCACCTCGCCGGTCTGCAGGGTGTTCAGGCGTTGGGCCGGGTCGGCGGTCTTGACGTTTTCCTGGGTCAGGTCAAACAGCGACAGGGTGATGTAGCTGTCGATCCCCGGTGGCTGGTACTTGACCCCCACTTCCGATTGCTTGGCGCTGGTGGGCTTGTACGGCGTGCCGTAGAAGTTGGTGCCCAGTACCGGGTCGAAGGACGTGGAGTAGCTGATGTACGGCGCCAGGCCGTTGTCCGCCAGGTACACCAGGCCGGTGCGGTAGGTGAACTTCTCGTCGTTCTGCTTGCTGCCGCTGTCGTTCATGCGGTTATCGGTACGGGCGCTGGAGCGGTCCTGGCGGCCACCGACGCTGAGCACCCAATGCTCGTCGAAGGTGAACTGCTGCTGGGCGTAGACCCCGACCTGATCGGCGCGCTGCACGGTGTTGGTGAACGGCGTGTTGGGGTTGAACACGCCGCCATGCACCGGGTTGTAGATGTCGATGGACGAGGCAGCGCCGCCGCGCAGGTAGTAGTCCTCGCGGGTGCGCCGGTAGTCGACCCCCAAAAGCGACACCATCTGCGTATTGCCCAGGTTCCAGCGGGCCTGGACGTTGTTGTCCAGGGAGTAGGTGTCGCCGACGATGCGGAAGCGATAGGCGGCGCGGTTCAAGGTGCGCAGGTCCGGGGCCAGGGACATGCCGCTGGCGGTGTTGGTCAGCAGGTTGACGTGGCCGTAGCGGGCGCTGGAATTGAGGCTCCAGACATCGTTCAGGCGCTGCTCCAGCAGGTAGCCCAGGGAGTACTGGGTGCGGTCGTTGTCCAGCCCCGGTTCATCGAGGAAGACGTTGTGCTTGAGCTTGCCATTGGGGTTGCCGAGCAGGGTGCCTTGGGCCGGCAGGGACACCCTGGGTGCGCCGAACGCATCCTGGGTGTAGTCGGCCAGCAGGGTCAGGCGGGTGTCGTCGTTGGGCTTCCAGGTGAAGGAGGGCGCGAAGTACTGCTTGTCGTCCTTGATGTGCTCGAACTGGGTGCCGCTGTCACGTTCCAGGCCCACCAGGCGGTAGAGGAATTGCCCCTCATCGTCCAGCGGGCCGCTGAAGTCGAACTGGCCCTGGGCCCGGTCGAAACTGCCGCCCTGGATCTGCACTTCATGGAAGGGCTGCTCCAGTGGGCGCTTGCTGATCTGGTTGACCACGCCTCCGGGCGAGTTCTGGCCGAACAGCACCGAGGCCGGGCCCTTGAGCACATCGATGCGTTCCAGGCCATAGGCTTCGACCTTGGGCCAGGCCTGGGCGGTGTTGCCCTTGAGGCCATCGCGGAGCATGCCGGTGGTGACGTCGAAACCACGGATCGAGATCGTGTCGAAACGCTGGCTGGCGGCGGTGGTGTTGGCCTGGACCCCGGCGGTGTAGCGCAGCGCCTCGTTCACCGACTGCACCTGCTGGGCATCCATCTGGTCGCGGGTGACCACGGAAATCGCCTGGGGAATCTCACTCAGCGAGGCGTCGGTCTTGGTGCCGCTGAGGCTGCGCTTGGCCACGTAGCCGCTTTGCTGGCCGGTGGGGGAGTCGACCTGGGTGGCGCTGATCACGCTGGTGTCCAGGGTCAGGGTGTGGTCCTTGTCGGCCTCGCCATCGGCGGCCAGGGCGGCGCCGGCCTGGGTCAGCGACAGGCCCAGGGCCAGGCCATGGATCAGGCACGCCAGCGGGCTGCGGCGCAGCGCCGGACGCAGGACCGGACAATCGGCCGGCCAACCTTGGGTGTTTTGGTGCGCAACGCGGCTACCCATGCTTCACTCCGTGATGGGGATTAAATGAGAATGCAAACGTATCTCATTTGTGCGCCTGGGTTGCCGGCTAAAACTTTGGCTTGAGCGACCATTTCTTTCGTTTGCGGCACCGCGCGGGCAGGGCGCCCGGGGCAACAGGCGCGCGGTTCGACAGCGCCGGGCTGCGGCGTTGTTCATGGTTCCAGGCATGCAAGACCAGGGCGATTCAGCGCAAGGACTTGGGCGACACCCCGAAGCGCTTGCGAAAGGCGGTGGAGAAATGCGCCGGGCTGTAGCCGACCCGATAGGCCGCGCTGGAGACATTGGTCTCGCCGCTGGCCAGCAAGCGGTAAGCCTCGCCCAGGCGCTGCTCCTGCAGGTAGGCATAGACGCTGGTGCCGAACACCTGGCGAAAGCCGGCGGTGAGCTTGCGCGGATTGAGGCCCACCTGACGCGACAGCTCCGACAACGACGGCGAGTCCTGCAATGAGTTGAGCAGCAGGTCCCGGGCGGCGTGGATACGTTCGATGTCCGCCGCGCTGCCGGGGCTGTCCTGCAGCGGCCGCGACTCGGCATGGGCAAGGATGCCCTCGACCCCCAGGGCGGTGAGCTCCAGGGCCTTGCCTCCCAGGTAGAAGGAGCGGGTCGGGCCTTGCAGCGGGCAGGTGAAGATCTGCTGGGCCAGGGCCAGCAGTGGCTTGCTGGCCGGCTGGCAGAACAGCATCGGCCCGCCGCCCCGCGGGTCCAGCAGGCGCTCGGGTTCCAGGCCGGCATTGCGGATCGACGGGAAGTCCAGCTGCACCGTGGTGTAGCGCACCGGTACGCCACGGGCGAACAGGTGGTCGCCGCAGTGCTCGCCCTGGTTGGCCACGGCGCACAGGGTCGGGCCGCGAATTTCCACTTCCGGTTGGCCCTCGACCCGGCAATTGAGCTGGCCGCTGAGCACCAGGATGATTTTCAAACCTTGCCAGAGCGGCTCTTGCATCCACATCTGGCTGTCCATCAGCACTGTCCCGGTGGACAAGGTGATTTCCGGCACCACCGCCGCCGTGCCGGCGTGCTGCGGATTGGGAAACTGCAGGGTGAAATCCCTTTGGACAGGCTGCGGCGCAGCGTGGGGGCTGAGCATGGCGAACTCCCTGTGAACCCGAAAAAGAGGCCATAAGCTATCAGGAAAATCCGCCTCTGTAATTAAGAATGATTATCCTTTAGCTTTCTCGCCCCGTCCTGTCAGGGCCTGCCGGGGCCGCGCCGCGCAATCAAAAGAAAAAGCCGCGCAAACGAATGTCCTGCCGATTGCCGGGCCTTGGAAATTGCCGGTTAATAATCACTCTCATTTGCAAGCACGGCAGCCCTTCATGGACGACACCCCACGCAACAGCACCGCAGGAGCGCCTGTGGACCTTCATTTCCTTTAGCGCCGACGACGTTTTCCCGTTCATTCCAAGGGCCTGGCACCTCAGGTCCAGGGCCGCTTTTTGCGTCAAAAAACTCAGGAGACAGCATGTCCACTTTCGATGATCTGCAGGATTGCCCCTCTTGGCCCGAGGCCTTTGCCCAGCGCTATCGCCAGGCCGGTTACTGGCGCGATGAAACCTTTGGCGACCTGCTGCGGGTGGCGGCCCAGGCTTTTGCCGAGCGCGAGGCGCTGACCGATGGCGAACAGCGCCTGAGCTATCGGCAGTTGGACCTGCGGGTCGATCAACTGGCCGCCGGCCTGTACCGCCTGGGCTTGCGCGCCGGGGACAATGTGGTCCTGCAATTGCCCAATCGCAGCGCTTTCGTCGAAACCTGCTTTGCCCTGTATCGCCTCGGCGTGCGGCCGATCTTCGCTTTGCCGGCGCACCGGCATCTGGAGATCGGTCGTTTCTGCGAATTCGCCCAGGCCCGGGCCTACCTGTGCACCGACTGTGACGCCGGCTTCGATTACCGGGCCATGGCCCGGGATCTCAAGGCCGGTAATCCGCACCTGGAGTGGGTGATAGTGGCCGGCGAGGCCGAGGAATTCACCGCCCTTGATGGCCTGTATGACCCGGCCCCGTCGCCGGCTTTCCCGGCGCCGAGTGCCGATGCCGTGGCCTGCTTCCAGTTGTCCGGCGGCTCCACCGGGATTCCCAAGCTGATTCCGCGGCGGCACAACGAATACCTCTACAACCTGCGGGCCAGCGTCGAGCGCTGCGGTTTGTCCAGTGCCAGCGTGTACCTGGCGGTGCTGCCCATGGCCCACAACTTTCCCATGTGCTGCCCGGGGTTCATGGGCACCTTGTCGGTCGGCGGGCGCGTGGTGCTCGGCCACTCGCCAAGCCCGGAGGTCTGTTTCGAACTGATCGAGCGCGAAGCCGTCACCCATACCGCCCTGGTGCCGCCCCTGGCCCTGGTCTGGATGGAAGCGGCCCAGGCTCGCGGACGGGGACTTTCCTCGTTGCAGCTGCTGCAGGTGGGCGGGGCCAAGCTCAGTTTCGAGGCCGCGCGGCGTATCGAACCGGTGCTCGGTTGCCGCCTGCAGCAAGTGTTCGGCATGGCCGAAGGGCTGATCTGCTACACCGACCCGCAAGACCCGCCCCAGCGGGTGCTGCACACTCAGGGCCGGCCCCTGTCGCCGGCGGACGAAATCCGCGTGGTGGACGAGCAGGACCAGCCCGTCCCGGTGGGCCAGGTGGGCCAGTTGCTGACCCGTGGCCCCTACACCATCCGCGGCTATTACCGCTATCCCGAGCACAACGCCCAGGCCTTCACCGCCGACGGCTTCTATCGCACCGGTGACCGGGTGCAGCTCACCGCCGACGGCTACCTGATGGTGGAAGGGCGGGACAAGGACCTGATCAACCGCGGCGGTGAAAAGATCGCAGCCGAAGAAGTGGAGAACCTGCTGCTGAGCCATCCGGCGGTGGCCGACATCGCCCTGGTGGCGATGCCCGATGCCTTCCTCGGCGAGCGCACCTGCGCCTTCGTTATTGCCCGTGGCCAGGCGCCCCGGGCTGTGGAACTGCTGCGCCATCTGCGGGCCCAGGGCCTGGCGGCGTTCAAGCTGCCGGATCGCTTCGAGTTCATCCCGGCCTTTCCCCAGACCGGGGTCGGCAAGGTCAGCCGCAAACACCTGCGTGAGGCCATTCAGGCCTTGTACTTCGGTGCTGAGGCCCAAGGCCGGGTGGGAACTGATGCCCGTGGCTGAACAACCAGGATTGACTGACCTGTTGCAACCGGTGCGCGGACGTCTGCTGGCGGCGATGCTGTTGCAGGTGCTGGCGGCGCTGGTGGGCCTGCTGCCGCTGATGGCCGTGGCCGAACTGGCGCCGCTGCTGCTGGCGGGCGAGCTGGATATGGACCGCGCGGGCTTCTGGCTGCTGGCCGGGGGCGGGGCCTTGCTCCTGCGTCTGCTGGGGCTGGCGGCGGGGTTGCAGATCACCCATCTGGCCGACAGTGACCTGCAGCGCCATCTGCGCCAGCGCATCGCTGCCCATCTGGCGCGGGTGCCCCTGGCCTGGTTGGGTGGCCAGCGGCAAACCGCCGAGCGGGTGTTGCTGGAGGATGTCGGCGCCCTGCATCAATTGGTGGCGCACCTGCCCAACAATCTGGTGGCGGCCCTGGTGGTGCCCTTGGCCAGCCTGATCTACCTGCTGACGGTGAGCCTGCCCATGACCCTGGCGGTGCTGGCGCCGCCGCTGGTTGCGCTGTGGCGCCTGCGGGTGATGCGTACCCCGGCGTACCACGCCGAGCGCCAGCGCCTGGGCGCGGCCATGGGCACGCTGTCGACGGCGACCCTGAACTTTGTGCAGAGCATTGCCATGGTCAAATCCTTTGGCCGGGTGGAGCGGGTGCAGGACGACTTCTTCAAGGCCGTAGAGGATTTCGGCCGTTTCTTCTCCCAGTGGGTCGAGCGCTGGGCCGGCCTGGGGGCCAGTGTCGAAGTGTTGCTTTCGCCTCTGCTGGTGTTGGCCCTGGTGCTGGTGGCCGGGGTGGCGCTGATTGCCGGCGGCTGGCTGCAGCCGGCGCAGTTGCTGGCGTTTGCCTTGCTGGGCCCGGCCCTGGCGGCGCCGGTGGCGGCCCTGGGCCATGGCGCCGATTCCCTGGTCCAGGGCCGGGCGGCGGCGCAGCGCATCAGCGCGGTGCTGAGCACGCCGGTGCTGGCGCAGCCGGCGTTCTCCCGAGAGCCCGAAGGTGCCCTGGTGACCTTCGATTCCGTGGACTTCAGCTACCCCGACGGCACTCAGGTGCTGCGGGGCATCGATCTGTGCCTGCAGCCCGGCACCCTGACCGCCCTGGTGGGGGATTCCGGGGCCGGCAAATCCACCCTGGCCACCTTGCTCGCGCGCTTTGCCGATGTCAGCGCCGGGGCGATCCGCATCGGCGGTGTCGACCTGCGGGACATGGACAGCGCGACCCTGTATCGCCAGGTGGCCTTTGTCTTTCAAGAGGTGCGTCTACTGCGCACCAGCGTCCTCGACAACCTGCGCCTGGGGCGCCCCGAGGCCGGCCTCGCAGAGGTCGAAGAGGCGGCTCGGGCCGCGCAGATCCACGAGCGCATCTGCGCCTTGCCCGAGGGATATCACACCCTGCTGGGGACCGGCGTGCAGTTGTCCGGCGGCGAGGTCCAGCGCCTGGGCATTGCCCGGGCCATGCTCAGCCAGGCACCGATCCTGGTGCTCGACGAGGCCACCGCGGCCAGCGATCCGCAATCCGAAGCGGCGATCCAGCAGGCGCTGTCGCGGTTGGCAGCGGGGCGCACGGTGCTGGTGATCGCCCATCGCTTGAGCAGCATCCAGGACGCCGACCAGATCGCCGTGCTCCAGGGCGGGCAATTGCGCGAGTGCGGTCGGCACCAGGCCTTGCTGGATCAGCAGGGAGTGTATGCCGGACTCTGGGCGGCGGAGCAGTTTGGCGCGGCCCCGTTGACGAGGGCCCTGTCATGATCGCTGCCCTGTTACGCAGCTTGCAGCCCAAGGAAGCCGGCCTGCTGCGCCGGGCGCTGCTGGCCATGGCGGCCAGTGCCTTGGCCCAGGGCCTGGCGCTGGCCTTGCTGCCCATGGCGTTTGCCGGTGTCTTCGACGCCGCGTCGGGCAAGGCGCCCTGGCTCTGGGCCGGGGCTTTTACCGGGTTCGCCGGGCTGTGCCTGGGGTTGCGCCGCCATGCCCAGCTGGCCGGCTACAGGGCCGGGGCGGCGGCCGCGCAGTCGCTGAACCTGCGCATCGGCCAGCAGTTGGCGCGCCTGCCCCTGGAGTGGTTCGTCGAGCGGCGTGGCGCCGAGCTCAACCGCCTGGTGACCCACACCGTGGCGCAGATCATGAGTGCCCCGGCGCACCTGCTGCAGCCCATGGCCAACGCCTTGCTCACGCCCCTGGCGTTGCTGCTGGCGCTGTTTTTCTATGACCGCTCCATGGCCCTGGCCGCCTTGGCCAGTGTGCCCCTGCTGCTGTTGTTCTATCACTGGGGCGTGCGTTGGGGCGGGCAGGCCGAGCGCCTCAGCGAAGCGGCGGCCGGCGAAGCGGCGGCGCGGGTCCTGGAGTTCCTGCGGCAGCAGCCGCTGCTGCGCTCCAGCGGGCGCAACGGTGAAGGTTTCAGCCTGCTGGGCGAGGCTTTGCAGCAACAGCGTCAGGCCCAGCGCCAGGCCCACTGGCGCACCTTTCCGGCAGCCCTGGGGTTGGTGGTGGTGCTCCAGGCCGGCTACACCGCCGTGTTGCTGTGCGGGCTCTACGCGGTCCTCGGTGGCAGTCTCGGGGCCGTGCAATACCTGGCCCTGGCGGTGCTCGCCACTTGCCTGGTGGAGCCCATGGGCGCCCTGGTCAACCTGGGCACCACGTTGCGCCAGACCCGCCACGGCGTGGACAGCCTGTGCCAGTTGCTGAACCTGCCGCCCCTGCCGGAGCCGAGCGAGCCCCAGACGCCGCAGGGGCAACGGGTCGAGGTGCGGGAGCTGGGGCTGGTGCGCCAGGGCCGAGCGCTGCTGCAGGACATCAGCTTCGAGCTGGAACCGGGCTCCCTGAACCTGCTGGTGGGGGCCTCGGGCTCCGGCAAGTCGAGCCTGTTGCGCTTGCTGGCGCGCTTTTGCGATGTCAGCAACGGCGCCATCCTGCTGGGGGGCGTGGACCTGCGCCAGCTCTCGGCCCGGCAGCGCGACCAGGACATTGCCCTGATGTTCCAGGACTGTCCGCCGCTGGCCGCCAGCCTGCTGGACAACCTGCGCCTGGGCCGCCCCGAGGCCAGTGAGGCGCAACTGATGGCCGCCGCCCACGCCACCGGCCTCGACCGCCTGGCTCAGCGTCTGCCCCAGGGCTGGCAGACCCGGGTGGGCGAGGGCGGTGTCAGCCTCTCCGGCGGCGAACGCCAGTGCCTGGCCCTGGCCCGGGTCATGCTCAAGGACGCCACGCTGATCCTGCTGGATGAACCCACCGCCGCCTTGGACGCCATCAGTGAGGCGCGGGTCAACCGCAGCCTGCTGCAACTGGCGCGCAAGCACACGGTGCTGCTGGTGACCCACAAGCCGACCCTGGCCCCGCATGCCGCGCAGATCCTCCTACTGGACCAGGGCCGCCTGGCCCAGCGCGGCACCCATGCCCAACTGATGGCGGCTACCGGCCGTTATCGCGAACTGTTCCACGAGCGCGAGGCGATCAATCGCTGGCGCTTGCGACCTACCCCTTCCGTACCCCATAGGACCGTCCACCATGACTGATAACCCAGCACTGGCACGCGCTCATCCAGCGCACGCCGGCCTGAGTCATTCACCCCAAGGCCTCTGCGCGGGCATTGCCCGACTGCTCGACTACGCGCCCGAGGAGCTTGAGGCGGATGTTTCGCTGATCGAGCAGGGTCTCGATTCGGTGAGCATCATGCGCCTGCCGGCGTTGCTGGCCGCCGAGGGCGTGAGCCTGAGTTTTGCCGAGCTTATCCAGCAGCCGACCCTGGACGGCTGGTGGGCGCTGATCGAGGTCCGCCGGGGCCTTGCGGCGCCGTGCTTGCAGGCGGTAGCCGACGCCGGCGACAACGCTGATTTTCCTCTGACCCCGCTGCAACAGGCCTACTGGTTCGGTCGCGATCCGGGCATGCCCCTGGGGGGCGTGGGTTGCCACCTGTATCAGGAACTGGATGGCCAGGACCTGGAACCCCAGCGCCTGGAGCAGGCCGTGCGCCGCCTGTGCCAGCGTCATCCGATGCTGCGGGCCTGCTTTGTCAACGATACCTGCCAGCGCATCCTGCCCCAGAGCCCCTGGCCCGGTCTGACCGTCCACGACCTGCGCCAGGCCTCCAGCGTGGGTGTGGCCCAGACCCTGGAGCAGATTCGTCAGCGCCTGGCGCACCGCTGCCTGGAGGTCAGTCGCGGGGAGGTCTTCGATGTGCAACTGAGTCTGCTGCCCGAAGGCCGTAGCCGTCTGCACCTGAACATCGACCTGCTGGTGGCGGATGTCCTGAGCATTGGCATCCTGCTGCGGGATCTGGCCCTGATCCATGCCGGTCTCGAACAGCAACTGCCGGTGCTGGAGTGGGACTTTGCCCACTACCTGAAAGCCGAGCAGGCGGCCCGGGCGCCGCAACTGGCGGCGGCCCGGGACTACTGGCTGCCGCGCCTGGAGGCGTTGCCCGACGGCCCGCAATTGCCCCTGGCCCGGGAGCCGCAGCAACTGGGTACGCCACGCTTCCAGCGTCTGGCCATGCGCCTGGATACAGCCCAGTTGCAGGCCCTGGAGCACAAGGGCCGGCAGCACGGCCTGACCCTGGCCAGCGTGCTGGCCTGTGCCTATGCCCAGGTGCTGGGGCGCTGGAGCGCCAGTCAGCATTTCCTGCTCAACGTGCCGCTGTTCAACCGCCAGGAACTGCACCCTTGCGTGCCCCACTTGCTGGCGGATTTCTCCAATCTGGTGCTGCTGGAAGTGGATCAGCGCCAGCCCCTGGATTTCTGCCAGCAGGCCCTGGCGCTGCAGGCTCAGTTGCACCGGGATATCGCCCATAGCGCCTGGCCCGGGGTCGAGGTGCTGCGCGAGCGTGCGCGCCTGCGTCAGGGCGGTGGTCAGGGGGCGCCGGTGGTGTTTGCCTGCAACCTGGGCCCGGCCTTTGTCGATGACACCTGCCGCCAGCAACTGGGCGAGCCCGGCTGGGCGCTGTCGCAGACGCCCCAGGTGTGGCTGGATCACCAGAGCTACCCGATGGCCGACGGCCTGCTGCTGAACTGGGACGCGGTGCAGGGGCTGTTCCCCGAGGGCCTGCTGGAGCAGATGTTCGAAGCCTATCGCACTCTGCTGCTGTGGCTTTGCGAGCATGACTGGCAACAGGTGGCGCCGTTGCCCCTGCCGGCCGACCAGCAGCGGGTGCGCAGCGCGGTCAACGACTGCCGGCACGCAACCCCGGCCCGGCTGTTGCACCAGGGCTTCTTCCAACAGGCCCAGGCCCATCCCGAGCGGCTGGCGCTGATCTGCGACCAGGGCCAGCTGAGTTATGCCGAGCTGGCCCGGCAAGCCCTGCAACTGGCGGGCGCCCTGGTGGAGTGGGGCGTGCAACCCGGCGAGGCGGTGGCGATCACCCTGCCCAAGGGCCGCGAACAAGTGATCGCGGTGCTGGGGATTCTCGCCGCTGGTGCGGTCTACGTGCCGGTGGGCATCGAGCAGCCGCCGGCCCGGCGGGACATGATCTATCAGCGTGCCGGGGTGCGTGTGGTACTCACTGACACGGCTCACCGCGACGGCGGTATCTGGCTCGCCGCACTGCGGGTGGTGACCCTGGCCCAGGCACGCCCGGCAGCCGCCCTGGCGCAGCCTTTGCCGCTTGCGGCCGATGCCCTGGCGTATGTGATCTTCACCTCCGGCACCACCGGTGAACCCAAGGGGGTGGAGCTGTCGCACCAGGCGGCGATGAACACCATCGAGGCGCTCAACCGGCGTTATCGGGTCAGCGCCGAGGATCGGATGCTGGGCGTCTCGGCTCTGGATTTCGACTTGTCGGTGTACGACCTGTTCGGCCTCCTGAGTGTCGGTGGCGCCCTGGTGCTGCCGGCCGACGCCTTGCGCAAGGAGCCCCAGGAATGGCTGCGCCTGATCCGCGAACAGCAGGTCACCCTGTGGAACTCGGTGCCGGCGCTGCTGGACATGCTGACCTTGCAGGTACGGGACGCTGGCGGCCTGGCGGCGTTGCGCCTGGCCATGGTTTCCGGGGACTGGGTCGGCCTCGACCTGCCACGCCGTTTGCGAGAGGCGGCGGGGCGTGAGCTGCAGTTCGTGGCCCTGGGCGGCGCCACCGAGGCGGCGATCTGGTCGAACTGCCAGGACGTGGACGTGGTGCCCGGGCACTGGCGTTCGATCCCTTATGGCCGGCCCCTGGACAACCAGTGCTTCCGGGTGGTGGACAGCCAGGGCCGGGATTGCCCCGACTGGGTGCCGGGCGAGCTGTGGATCGGCGGCGCCGGGGTTGCCGCGGGCTATCGCGGCTTGCCCAGCCTGAGTGCCCAGCGCTTTGTCGAGCATGACGGCGCGCGCTGGTACCGCACCGGCGACCAGGGTCGCTACTGGGCCGACGGCACCCTGGAGTTCCTCGGACGCCTGGACCATCAGGTCAAGGTCCGCGGCTTTCGCATCGAACTGGCGGAAATCGACCTGGCCCTGGAACGCCACCCGGCCATCAGTCGCGCCCTGAGCCTGGTGCTGCCCGGCAGCGAGCCACAGTTGGCGGTGGTGCTGGTGGCCCATGAGCCGCTGCCCTCGACCCAGGCCCTGCGGCAGTGGCTGGGCCAATGGCTGCCCGAACACATGCTTCCGGACAGCTGGCTGACCCTGGCCGAGCTGCCGCTGAGCAGCAACGGCAAGGTCGATCGCGCGGCCTTGCTGTGGTTGCTGCAGGAGCAGCGGCGTGGCATCGCGCCGCACAGCGCCGAGCCTCCTCAAGGGGAGTGGGAAGAGGCCGTGGCCGCCCTTTGGCAGGAGTTGCTGGAGGTGCCACAGGTGGGCCGGCACCAGGGCTTCTTCGCCCTGGGTGGCAACAGCCTGCTGGCCGCCCGCCTGATCGAACGCATCGCTCGGCAGTTCCAGGTGGAACTGTCGCTCAAGGACTTTTTCAACGCGGCCACCGTGGCCCTGCTGGGGCAGTTGCTCGCCTCGCGCCGGGAACAGCGGCCCGTCACTCAGAACGCAATGGTGGAGGGCGTGTTATGACGCTGCAGCAACTGCAACAGGATCTGCAACAACTGGGCGTGGAGCTCTGGGAAGAACAGGGCCGCCTGCGTTATCGGGCCCCGGCTGGGGTCATGGACGACGCGCGCCTGCAGCAACTTCGGCAACACAAGGACGCGTTGCTGCAACAGTTGCAGGCGGCGCAGATGCCGACCCTGGAGGCCGACCTGCCGGCCCGGGAAGAACCCTTCCCGCTGACCGATGTGCAGGCGGCCTATCTGCTGGGCCGCACCACAGCCTTCAGCTTTGGCGGCGTGGCCTGCCACGGTTATCTGGAGTTCGCCCAGCAGGACCTCGACCCGCTGCGCCTGGAACAGGCCTGGAACCAGCTGATCGCCCGTCACGAGATGCTCCGCGCCGTGGTGCTGGAGGAGGGCTATCAGCGCATCCTGCCCCAGGTGCCCCATTACGCCATTGCGCACCACGACCTGAGCCAGGACGACGGCAGTGCCTTGCAGGCCCTGCGCGAGCGAATGGAACTGCGCCGCGCCACGCCTCAGCAATGGCCCTTGATCGAATTGTGCGTGAGCCAGGGCCGCGACACCTCGCGCCTGCACCTGTCGGTGGACCTGCTGGTGTGCGACTACCAGAGCGTGCGCATGCTGCTGGCCGAGTTGCAGCAGCTGTACCGCGGCGAGGCCCTGCCGGCACCGGCGCAGATCAGCTTCCGCGACTACGTGCTGGGCGAGCGGCGCCTGCGCGAGCAACCGCGCTACCAGCGCGACCGTGACTACTGGTGGGCGCGGGTCGACAGCCTGCCGGGGGCACCGGAGCTGCCGCTGCTGGGGGCACCCACCGGGCCACGCTTCCAGCGCCGGGCCATGAGCCTGGAAGCGCGGGACTGCAACGCCCTGCGCCTGAATGCGGCCGCCGCCGGGGTCGGCGTGTCGGCGGCGATCCTCTCGGCCTACGCCGAAACCCTTGGGCGCTGGAGTCGGCGCGGACACTTCTGCCTGAGCCTGACCCTGCTCAATCGCCTGTCCCTGCACCCTCAGGTCGACCGCTTGGTGGGGGATTTCAGCTCGGTGGAACTGCTGGAAGTGCAGACCCTGCAAGGGGGCAGTTTCGGCCAGCGCAGCCAGCAGTTGCAGGAACGGCTGTGGCAGGACATGGACCATCGCCTGTGCTCGGGCATCGAAGTGCTGCGCGAGCTGGCGCGGCGCAAGGGCCAGGATGCGGCGCTGATGCCGTACGCCTTCACCAGCACCCTGGGTGCCGGCGGCGAAAGCGGCGGCGGGGCCTTCATGCCGGGAGCCGAGCTGGTGTTCGGCATCAGCCAGACGCCCCAGGTGCTGATCGATTGTCAGGTCAGCGAACGGGACAACGGCCTGGCGATCAACTGGGACATTCGCGAAGGGGTGTTCAGCGAGGCGCTGCTCGACGACTTGTTCGATACCTTCGAACGGCTGCTCAAGCGCCTGGCCCGGGAACCCTCGGCCTGGACCCTGGACGATTGCCTGGAATTGCCGGCGGCCCAGCGCCTGCAACGCGAGCTGGTGAACCAGACAGCGGCGCCGTTGCCCACCGGCGGGCTGCATGAGCCGTTCTGGCGTCAGGCAACTGCAGCGCCGCAGCGTGTGGCCTTGATCCAGGGCGCCGGGCAACTGAGCTACGGCGAACTGGCCGGACGCGCCGAGGCCGTGGCCGAGGCCCTGCTGAACGCCGGCTGCCAGCCGGGAGAGCGGGTCGCGGTGTGCATGGACAAGGGCCTGGAGCAGGTGATTGCGGTGCTGGGCATTCTGCGGGCCGGGGCGGCCTACCTGCCCCTGGACACCAACCAACCCGAGGCCCGGCGCCAGTTGATTCTGGATAACGCCGAGGTCGGCCGGGTGCTCAGTCAGTCCTGGTTGAGCGATGAGTTGTGCTGGCCGGCACGGGTGACCCAGGTGATCCAGGTCGATCAGAGCCCGCTGGCGGCGCAAGCTCCGTTGCCGGTGCTGGACATCGATCCGCAGCAGTTGGCCTACGTGATCTACACCTCCGGCTCCACCGGGGTGCCCAAGGGCGTGATGATCAGCCATCAGGCGGCGCTCAATACCATCGTCGACATCAACCAGCGCTTTGCCATCGGCGCCGAGGATCGGGTCCTGGCCCTGGCCAGCCTGGGCTTCGACCTGTCGGTGTATGACCTCTTCGGCCTGCTGGCCGTGGGCGGCGCCCTGGTGCTGCCCGACCCGCAACGCCGCGCCGATCCTTCGCACTGGGCGGCGTGCGCCCGGGAGCACGGGGTAACCCTGTGGAACTCGGTGCCGGCGCAATTGCAGATGCTTACCCACTACCTGCAGGCAGTGCCGTCGATGGCGCCCGGTGCCTTGCGCCTGGCGCTGCTGTCGGGGGACTGGATTCCCCTGAACCTGCCGGCGGAGGCTGCCCAGCTGTTGCCGCAGTTGCGGCTGATCAGCCTCGGGGGGGCCACGGAAGCGGCCATCTGGTCGATCTACTACCCAATCACCCAGGTCGATCCGCAGTGGCGCAGCATTCCTTACGGCGCGCCCCTGGCCAACCAGCGCTTCATGGTCCTCGACGAGCAGGGCCGCGACCGTCCTCAAGGGGTGGCCGGTGAGCTGTACATCGCCGGTAGCGGCCTGGCCCTGGGTTACCTGGGGGACGCCGAGAAAACCGCCGAGCGTTTCGTCGATCACCCCCGCAGCGGCGAGCGCCTGTACCGCACCGGCGACCTGGGCCGCTACCTGGAAGATGGCCTGATCGAGTTCCTTGGTCGCGAGGATTTCCAGGTCAAGGTGCGCGGTCATCGCATCGAGCTGGCGGAAGTGGAAAGTGCACTGCTCAGCCATCCCCATGTGGAGTCCGCGGTGGTGGTGGCCGCTGGCGAAGGGGCTTTCGAACGGCGACTGCAGGCCTGCTTGCGGGCCAGTCTGCGGGACATGCCGCTGGCCTGGCCGGAGCAGCTGGAGGCGCGTACCCAGGCCGCGGCCCAGGCCGTGCGCGGTGATCTGAGCGATGCCCTGGTCAGCGAGATGTCGGCCTGTGTCGAGCGCGCCGCGCTGCTGTCCATGGGCCTGGCCCTGCAGCGTCCCGGGCTGTTCCAGCAGGCGGGGCAGTGTCACTCCCTGGAAGAGGTATGGGCCTTGAGCGAGGTCGCGCCGCGCAACCAGCGCTTGATCCGGCGCTGGTTGCAGGCCCTGGCCCAAGAAGGGCTGGTGCAGCATGACCGGCAGTCCGGTGGTTACTCGGACCTGCGGGTGCAGCGCGAGGAATACCTTCAGCTGTGGCAGCGCATCGACGCCTTGGAGCCTCGCGTAGGCTGGGGCGCCGAGGTCCTGCGTTATTTGCGCGAGAGCCAGGAGCAACTGCCGGCGCTGATGAGCGATCAGCTGGACCCGCTGCACCTGCTGTTCCCCGAGGGCCGTACTGATACCGCCGAGGGCGCCTACCGCAAGAACCTGATCAGCCAGTACCTGAACCAGGCGGTGTGCGCCGCGGTGCAGGAGATCATCCGCCAGCGTCCTGCCGGCCAGCGCCTGCGCCTGCTGGAGATCGGCGCTGGGGTCGGCGGCACCAGCGCCGATTTGATCCCGGCCCTGGACGGCCTGCCGGTGGACTACCAGTTCACCGACCTGTCGCAGTTCTTCCTCAACGAGGCCCGGGAACATTTCGCCGCCTATCCCTGGGTCAGCTACGGGCTGTTCGACCTCAACCAGGACCACTGGGCCCAGGGCGTGGCCGCCAACTCCCAGGACGTGATTCTCTGCGCCAACGTGCTGCACAACTCGCGGCATGCCAGCCGGGTGCTGGCGCGGCTGCGGGAGATGCTGGCCCCGGGCGGCTGGCTGATCTTCATCGAGGCCACCCGCGACACTTACCAGATCATGGCCTCCATGGAATTCAAGGAAGGCCTGACCGCTTTCGAAGATTTCCGTGCGGAACTGGACACCACCTTCATCCGGCGCGAGCAGTGGCAGCAGTTGCTGCTGGAGGCCGGGGGCGAAACCCCGCTGTGCCTGCCCAAGGCCGATGACGCCATGTCGCAGATCGGACAGCACCTGTTCATCACCCGCTTCAAGAGCGAGCGCCAGACCCTGGAGCCCGAGCCACTGCGTGCCCATCTGGCCCAGCGTCTGCCGGACTACATGATCCCGGCGGACTGGCAGATCCTCGATGAGATGCCCCTGACCGCCAACGGCAAGGTCGACCGCCAGGCCCTGGCCCGGATCGGTGTGGCCGGGCCCGAGCAACAGGTCAACAGCGGCGCGGCGCCGGTGGACGATCTGGAACGCAGCATCGCCGAGGTCTGGCAGGCCCTGTTGCGGGTGCCGGCGGTGGGCCGCGAGCAGGGCTTCTTCGAGCTGGGCGGTGACTCGTTGCTGGTGGCGCAAGTGGTGGGTCGCCTGCGCGAAGCCTTGCCCCAGGCCCGGCAGTTGCCCTGGAGCGACTTGCTGCGGCAGTTGATCAACCAGCCCACCGTGGCGGCCCTGGCCGACTACCTGCGCGGGCAGGGTGGGCAAGGCGATTCACCGCTGGTGCGCATCAGCGACAAGGTGCAGGGCCCGACGCGGATCTTCGTCCACGACGGCAGCGGCACCCTGGCGCCGTATCGCGCGCTGTTCGCTGCCCTGGGGGAAGACGTGCCCCTGGAAGGGCTGGTGCTCAACGACGTGCCGGGGTATCTGGCGCTGGAGCCGGCCACGGCGATTCGCCGGTTGGCCGAGCGCTATGCCGACACCCTGCAGGCCGAAGGCCGGCGCCAGGTGAGCATCGTCGGCTACTGCCTGGGCGGGTTGCTGGCCACCGAACTGGCGGCGTGCCTGGCGGCGCGTTCCATCGAGGTGCTGCAGCTGAGCGTGATCAGCAGCTACCGGGTGCCGTTCATGATCGAGGACGACCTCTTGGCCGAGTACGTGTTCGCCCGGGTGATGCAGGCCGATCCGCTGGTGCTGGGGTATCCCGAGGACGAGCAGGCCATGGAGCGCAGCATCGCCCGGGTCCTGGCCCAGACCCCAGGACGGGTGCCCCAGGGTTCGCTGTTGGCCTTGAGCGACGATGGCCAATGCACCTCGGCCCTGGCCTGTCTGCGGCGCCTGGCAGAGAAGACCCCCGAGCAGCGCCTGCAGGCGATTGCCGAAGCCATGCGCCACGCCGGTTCGCAGTTGAGTGACCTGGACTGGCTGCGCGAGCAATTGCAGGTGTTGCGTCACAGTCTGGCGGCGGTGGCCCTGCATGAGGCCACGCCGTATCAGGGCGACTTGCTGTTCATCCGCCAGAGCGGCGAGGTCCAGGTGCTGCCGGGCATGCACCGCGACATGAGCGCTTACTGGCAGGCTCTGTGCCTGGGCGAACTGCGGGTGGTGGATGTGCCTGGGGATCACTTCAGTTGCATGCAGCAGCCCCAGGTGCAAGCCGTGGCCCGGGCCTTCGACGCCGCCGAGGTGGCGGCATGAGTGGGGCGCTCATTGGTCTGGTCGGCGCGTATGGCAGCGTCGGCCGTCAGGTGGCGCAACTGCTGGCACCCAGGCTTGCCTTGCGCCTGGGCGGACGCGACCGGCAGCAGGCCGAGCAGTTGAACCAGCAGTTGGGGGCGTGCGCCGATGTGCGCGCCCTGGACCTGTGGGATGAGCAAAGCCTGGCCAGCTTTTGCGCCGGCTGCACCCTGGTGATCAATTGCGCCGGGCCCAGCTACCGGATTCTCGACCGGGTGGCCCGGGCCGCGCTGGCGGCGGGCGCCGATTACCTGGATGTGGGCGGCGACGACCCGGTGCACGAGCGTCTGGCCGGTCAAGTGCCCGCAGGGCGCCGGGTGCTGTTGTCGGCGGGCATGCTGCCGGGGCTGTCGGGGGTGTTCCCGCGGTTGCTGGCGCAGTCCTTCCAGCGAGTCGACGAGATGCGCTGCTATGCCGGCGGCCTGGGACGGCTGTCCGCCACGGCCGCCGAAGACTTCCTGCTGAGCCTGGGCAATGGCTTCGGCCAGGCCCAGTGCGGCTGGCGCGAGGGGCGGGTGGTGCGCAGCACGGGCAGTGCCCGGCAGCCTCTGCAACGGGACTGGCTGCCGGTGGCTGGGGTACAGGCCTATCCCTACCTGAGCACCGAGCAGCAGCGCTTGTTCAGTGACCTGCAAGTGCCCCATGGACAGGGCTTCAACCTGTTCGAAGGCGGGCAACTGGCGGCGACTTTGCAGCGTATCCAGGGCTCGGCGCCAGAGGCGCGCAACACGCCGCAGAACATCGCCGCGCTGGTTCAGGCCAGTGCCCTGGATGTGGCCGGACGGCGGCCGTACCAACTGCTGGCGGTGGAGCTCGACGGCCTGCGTGATGGCCGCCCGCAGCAGGCCAGTGCCTGGTTGCGGGCCGGCGACGGTTCGCGGTTGACCGGCAGCGTCGCGGCGTTTTGCGCGCTGCATTGGCAGCTATTGCCCCAAGGCCTGCATTACGCGGCCCAGGTGCTGGATGCCCAAGCCTGCCTGGAGCAGATCTGTCAGTGGTTGCCGGACACCCGGGTCAGCCTGGGCCTGAGCGCCGGTACGCCACTGGCCGAGCTAGAGGAGGGTGTGCTGTGAGAAAGGCTCCCAGTGCCTGGCTGCGCCGTTACCCGCAGCCGCAACCGCCGCGCTGCCGGCTGGTGTGCCTGCCCCATGCTGGGGGCAGCGCGAGTTTTTTCAATGACTGGCGGGCGTTGTTGCCCGCCGATATCGAGTTGATCAGCGTGCAGTACCCGGGGCGTGAAGAGCGCCTCAACGAGACCTGGCCCGGCAGCCTGGAGTGGATGGCGGGCACTATCACTCGGGCCCTGTCGGACCTGGTGGACCGGCCGCTGGTGCTGTTCGGCCACAGCATGGGCGCGGCCCTGGCCTATGAAGTGGCGGGGCGCATGCAGCAGCAAGGCTCGGCCCCTCAGCGCCTGATTGTGTCAGCACACCCGGCGCCCCATCGCCAGCGCCACAGCGAGCTGCACCTGGGGTCGGACGAGGCGTTGCTGGCGGATGTACGGCGCCTGTCCGATGGCGCGCCGTCCCTGTTGGACGACCCGACGCTGCGCGACCTGTACCTGCCGGCACTGCGTAACGACTATCGGCTGATCGAGTCCTATCGCGGCGACATCGGCCGCGCCCTGGACCTGCCCCTGAGCGTGTGCCTGGGGGGCCAGGACCCTGAAGTCGATGCGGACGAAGCCTATGCCTGGGCCGAGGTCAGCGCCCAGGTCACCGACTTCCAGAGTTTCCCCGGTGCTCACTTCTATCTGCGCGAGCAGCAAGCTGAAGTGCTGCGGCACCTGACCCGGCTGCTGGCCGGCCACGGCGAGCAGCCGTGGCACTGCTGGCCCTCGACCCCGTGAATTTTCCCTTGGTAGTCATCAACATGAAAACCCCCGAGCAATGCAGCGCCCTGGAAGACATCCGCTGGGCGATCGACACCCTGGACCAGCAGATCATCCAGGCCCTCGGCCAACGCCTGGCCTACGTCAAGGCGGCCGCACAATTCAAGCCGACCCAGGACAGCATCGCCGCGCCGGAGCGGGTCGCGGCGATGCTCCCGCAGCGTCAGCAATGGGCCGAACAGGCGGGCCTGGACCCGATGTTCGTGGTGCCGCTGTTTGCCCAGATCATCCACTGGAACATCGCCCAGCAAGTGCGCCACTGGCGCGTTCAGCGCGGGCTTGAGCAAGGAGTCGGCAATGAATGAGTCGTGCCTGTCCGGACTGACCCAGGCCCTGCGTGAAGGCGAGGCCCAGGCTCGGCGCAAGAGTCGCGCGGTACTGGTGGTGTTCAGCCTGGCCGCCGAGCGCCTGGAGCCACTGCGGCTGTTTGCCGCCAACCGCCAGGTGTTCGGCCAGAGCCTGTTCTGGTCCAGCGAGCAGGGTGCTCTGGCCCTGGCCGGGTTCGGCTGCACCGAGGAAATCAGCCCGCCGGCCGCCGAGCGCTTTGCCGCCAGTACCCAGGCCTGGCGCCAGCTGCTGGAGCAGGCCCATCAGGTCGGCCCGCGCAAGGCTTATCTGTGCGGCGGCTTCGCCTTCGATCCCCAGGGGCCGCGCAGTACTCAGTGGCAGTCGTTCGCCGCCACCTCCCTGGTGCTGCCACGGATTCTGTTGTTGCGCGAAGGCGAACAGCAGCACTGGCTGTTCAGCCTGTGGATCGAGCCGGGCGCCGATGTGGCCCATTGCGCTGCCGGCCTTGCGGCGGAATGGAACCTGCTGCAGGTCCGCTATGCCCATGCACCGTCACTGCAGGTGCCGGTGGGCACCCGGCAGGACGACGACGCCCCGGGCGCCGAGCAGTGGCAGGCCACCGTCGCCGGCGCCATCGGCCGGATCAACGCCGGTGAACTGAGCAAAGTGGTGCTGGCCCGGGAAGTCTGCCTGCGGGCCCCGCGCAGCATTCCCTGCGGCCCCTTGCTGGAGAACCTCAGGGCGGCCTATCCCCAGGCCTTCCTGTTTGCCTTCAGCCGCGGCGACAGTTGCTTCCTCGGCGCCACCCCCGAACGTCTGGTGCGCGTGGCCCGGGGCACCTTGAACACCGTGGCCCTGGCCGGCACCTGCGCCCGCGGTCAGCACGAGCAACAGGACGCCGAATTGGGCCAGGGCCTGATGGACAGCGCCAAGGATCGCCACGAGCACGCCCTGGTGGTGCAGACCCTGCGCGAAGCGCTGCAGCCCTATTGCGCCATGCTGGAGATTCCTGCGCAGCCGCAACTGCACCGCCTGGCCCACGTCCAGCACCTGCTGACCCCGGTGCTGGGGCGGTTGCGGCCCCAGGTGGACCTGCTGCAACTGGTCGACGCCCTGCACCCGACCCCGGCGGTGGGCGGCCTGCCCCGGGTCAAGGCCCTGGGGTATATCCGCGCGCATGAGCAACTGGACCGTGGCTGGTACGCCGCCCCGGTGGGCTGGCTCAACGCCGAGGGCGATGGCGAGTTTGCCGTGGCCCTGCGCTCGGCCTTGATTCGCGGCAACCAGGCGCACCTGTTTGCCGGTTGCGGGATTGTCGGTGAGTCGGACCCCGCGAGTGAGTACCAGGAAACCTGCCTGAAGTTGCGCACCATTGGCGACGCGTTGTGTCCGCCAGCGGCCTTGCCGAGCGTGGCCGTGAGCGGCGGGCAGAGCGCCTTGTAGCCGCTGCTGAAGGCTGCGAACGAGCCGCAGGTGTGCAGCGATCCTGAGGGCGTCGAGGCCCCTTCGGTGCCTTGCGCAGCCTGCGGCAGCGGCTACACAGAGGGTTTCCTGTAGCCGCTGCTGAGCCCGCGAAGCTGCGCAAAGGCCCGCAGGGCCTTGCCTGGCGACCCCAGCCAAGCCCCGGCCTCGCGTCCTAGCCAGCAGCTTCAGCCAGTGGGCGCGGTGCTGGCCGTCGGGCCGGCGACGCTGGACGCCGGCTTGGCCCGCAGCAGGGCATTGATCGCCTGGCCGTAGTCCTTGCCCGCCAGGCGCATGCTGTTGTTGTGGGTGCCGCCAGGCACCAGCAACAGCTTTTTCGGTTGCAGCGCAACCTTGAACAGTTCCTTGCTCAAGCGTGGTGGTACGTAGTCGTCTTTCAGGCCGTGCACCACCAGCAGTGGCATGCCGATGTCGCGGATCTTGTCGACGGAGTCGAACTTCTGCGACAGCACCCAGCGCACCGGCAGCGAGGTCTTGGTCACCGCCGCGGCGGCATCGGCCAGGGTGGTGAAGGTGGATTCGACGATCAGCCCGCGGGCGGCAATCGGGGTTTTCTCGGCGGCGGCCGTGCGCCCCAGTTCGGCGGCCAGGTCGATGGCCACCGCGCCGCCCAGGGAATGGCCGTAGATCAGGCGCTTGCGGGCGTCGGGTTGCAGCAGCTTGAGCCGCTCCCAGGCGATGCGCGCGTCTTCATACACGCTGCTTTCCGAGGGCAGGTCGCCGTGGCTCTGGCCGAAGCCGCGGTAGTCGATGGCCAGCACCGAGTAGCCCAGGGCGTGCAGTTGCTCGATGCGAAACAGCTGGCCGGTAAGGTTCCAGCGCACCCCGTGCAAGTAGAGGATCGCCGGAGCGTCGGCGCGCGTGGCCGGCCACCACCAGGCGTGGAGGTTCTGCCCGGCCTTGAAGCTTTTCGGCTTGAGTTCCAGCTCCTGCACCGTGCTCGGCAGGCCGCGATACCAGCCGGCGGTGCCCGGCTCGATGCGAAACACCAACTTGCGCTCCTGGTGTTCGAGCACCGCGCAGCTCACCGGCAGGCCGACGATCAGCGCGGCCAGGCACAGCAGGGAAAGCCAGCGACGGCGCAGGCGCTGGGACAGGGTTGGGGACATGGAAGGCTTCACCACGGAACGATCAGCCAGGAGTTTTAACAGAAGTGTGCGGATGGCTGTAGTGATTTTGCTGCCGTGGTCGCCGCATCGGGCTACCCGATACCAGGTGATTGTCAGCGGCCCGACCCTGCCCGATTGGGCAGGGTGCACCGATTGGGGGACTAGGTCTTAGAAGTCCCAGCGAGTGGTCACCATCACATTGCGTGGGTCACCGTAGTAGGCCGAGTCATAGAAACCGATGTTGGTGTAGTACGACTTGTCGAACAGGTTGTTGACGTTCAGGGTCGCCGAAAGGTTGTCGGTGACTTGGTAGCGCGCCATCAGATCCACTAGCCAGAACGGGTCCTGGGAGAACTTTTCGTAACGGTCTTTGCCACGGTTGTACAGCGTTTGCCAGCCCTCACCCTGCCAGCGGGCGCCACCGCCCAGGGTCAGTTTGTCGAGGCCGCCGCCGAGCTTGTAGCTGCTATAGAAACTGAGCTGATCTTGCGGTTCCCAGGTGGCCACCTTCACCCCGTCTGCATCACGGCTGACCTTGTGGGTATAGCCGGCCTGCAATTGCCAGCCAGGACGCAGCTCACCGGAGATCTCCGCTTCGTAGCCCTTGGTCTTGGTCTTGGTGGCGATATAGGAGAAGTCGACCCCAGGATTGGAGTTGTAGATGGTGTCGGCGATTGGACGGTTTTCCTCGTGTACCTCGAAGTAGGCGAGGCTGGAGTTCAGGCGACCGTCGAAGAACTCGCCCTTGAGCCCGATCTCGTAGTTTTTCCCTTCGTTGGGTTCGAGCATCTTGCGCGTGCGGTCACGGTACTGGGTTTGCGGTTGGAAAATCTCGGTGTAGCTGGCGTAGGCGGAGACATTGTCGTGGAGGTCGTAGACCAGGCCGGCATAGGGCACTACCTTGCCGCTCTCCTTGGTGTCGCTGGTACCGGTGACCTGGAAATTGGCGACGCGGGTGCCGAGCAGCAGCGACAGGTCGTCCATCAGGCTGAAGCGGCCGGTGAGGTAGGTGCCGGTCTGGCGCGTGGTTTCATCGTTGATCTTGGTCGGCTGGTTCCACAGGGGCTCGATGGCTTCGCCGTGCCAGTTGTAGAAGTCATAGGCGTTGTCGAAATAGGTGGCGTCGGAATAGTCCTTGCCCTTCCATTCCGAGATCGACAGGGACTGGCCCACTACCAGCTGGTGTTCTCGACCGAAGAGTTCGAAAGGTCCGGATGCATAGACGTCGAGGCTGTCACTGGTGGTTTCGCCAGTGTATTTGCGAGCGTAGATCGAACTGGTGGTAGCGGTGTCCTGGGAGACGTAGCCCAGGGGCGCGTTATAGCCGTTGATCTGGTGGTTGTACTGGGCCTTGGCGACCCAGCCATTGTCGAAGTTGTGCTCCAGGGTGGCGAACACGGTACGGGTGTATTGTTCCCAACTGCTCCACTTCGGACCATTGTTGAACGAGCGAGGCAGGTTCAGATAATTGCCGTCCGGGTCATAGACGGTACGTGTGCCGGTCCAGCTCGAGCCCTTCGGGTCGCTGTCCTGATAGTCGGCACCCAGGGTCAGCAGGGTGTCCGGTGACAGGTCGAATTCAAGGATGCCGTAGTAGACATTGGTCTTGCGCTGGTAGTGATCAAGAAACGATTTCTTGTCTTGGTAGGCGGCCACCGCCCGGCCGCGGACGTTGCCGGAGTCGGTCAGCGGCCCGCTGACATCAATCTGGGTGCGATAGTTGTCCCAGGAGCCGGCGCCGAGCTCGATGCTGCTCTTGAACTCGGACGTGGGCTTCTTGCGGATCAGGTTGATGGTGCCGCCAGGACCGCCGGCGCCGGTCAGCAGGCCGGTCGCGCCCTTGAGCACTTCGACGCGGTCGTACAGCGCCATGTCGGTCATGGTCTGGCCGGCCGAGTACTGGGCGTCACGCAGGGTCGGGATGCCGTCGTACTGGAAATTGACGATGGAGAAACCGCGGGAATAGTAGTTGGTGCGTTCGCTGTCGTAGGTGGATACGGTGATACCCGGCGTGTGGCGCATCACGTCGTCTATTGCCGTGAGGCCAAAGTCATCCATCACCTGGCGGGTCACCACCGAGATCGACTGCGGGGTTTCCCGCGGGGTCAGCACCAGCCGGGTGGCGGTGGCGATGGTGCCTGGGGTATAGGAACCGGTGCCTTCGGTAACGCTGCCCAACTGGTTGGCGCTGACCGTGGTCGCCCCCAGCTCGACCCGTTCACCGCCGCTGGCCTGGACCACCCGATAGCCCGTGCCCTCGGCCACGGCTTGCAGGCCCAGGGGTTTGAGCAGGCGCTGCAGGCCTTCGTCCACGCTGAAGCGGCCATTGAGGCCGGTGCTGCGCTTGCCGGCGCTGAGGCTGGCATCGATGGCGATCATGCTTGCCGATTGCTGGCCGAAGGCGCCCAGCACCTGGTCCAGGTTGCCCGGGGCGATGGCGTAGTCGCGCTGCTGGCGGTCGGTCACGGCGGCGCCGGCTTCGGCGGCCATCAGCGGCAGGCTGGTGCTGGCGATGGACAGGCCGATGAACACCGGGCGCAAGGCCGCGGCAAGGGGCGTAAGGCGAATGTGCATAAGGGAAATCCGTGGGTTGAGAAGGGTTGGCGCTGAGCTGTTTTCCAGCTTCTTCCCTGGTCTTGATGCACGAGATTGAAAAAACTGCCGCCGCTTCGGAAAAAAAAACGGAAAAAATCAGCTGGCCTCCACGGTGGCCCAGTAACCCATCACCCGCCGGATGCGAATCGGCAGGGTCTTGGCCAACAGGTCGAGGCTGGCGTCCGGCTGGTCCAGGGAGAACGAGCCGGAGACGCGCAACCCGGCGACCTCGGCGGCGCAGCGCAAGAGGCCCGGGCGATAGCGGTCGAGCTCGGCGATCACCTCGCCCAGGGGCTGGCGCTCGGCGATCAGCAGGCCCTGGGTCCAGGCACTGGCGGTGGCGGGCACTGTGGTCAGGGCGCCGATCCGCTGCTGGTTGATTTCCACTTGCTGGCCCGCGCCCAGGCTCAGCGCGGGGTGCTGGGCGTTACTGAGCGAGCCGCTGCCGGCGAGCACCTGTGCCCGGGTGCCGTGGCTGCCCGGCCAGCCGACGCTGAGGATCAGTTGCGACTGGGGCGCCAGCAGTATCCACGCATCGGCGGTGACGATCCGCAGCGGCGCGGCGTTGCCCAGGGTCAACAGCAGGCGGCCAGTGTTGAGCCGCAGTTGCAGGCCCAGGGGGCTGTGCTGCTGATCGAGGCTGGTGCGGGTGTCCAGTTGCAGGCTGGCGCCCGTGGCCAGTTGCAGTTGGCGGCGCTCGCCGGTGCTGGTGTGGTAGTCGCTGAACAGCTGCGGCAACAGCAGCCGTTCACGCACGCTCCAGCTGCTGGCGGCCACCACGCCGAGGCCGACGATGCCCTTGAGCAGGGTGCGCCGCCCGGGGTGGCTGCGGGCCTGCAGCAGCTGCCGGGCACGGGGCGCGGGCAGGCTGCGGGTGCTGTCACGCAGGTCCTGGCCGATGCCGACCAGGCGTTGCCAGGCCAGTTCGTGTTGCCGCTCGGCCCGGCGCCAGGCCAGGCAGGCGGCCTGCTGCTCGGGGTTGCTGATGCCCGATTGCAGCAACACCAGCCACTCCAGGGCCTGGTCCAGGACCTGCTGTTCCACGGCGCCCTGATCGTCCACCGGCTGGAAGGCGTTCATCCCGGGTACACCGCCGCGTAGCAATGGCGGTAGGCCTTGAGCATGGCTTTCTGCACCACGTTGACCGAGAGCTGCAGGCGCTCGGCAATCTGCGGGTAGGTCAGGCCTTCGAGCTGGGACAGCAAGAACACTTCGCGCACCCGGGCGCCCAGGCCATCCAGTACCTGGCCCACGGCGTCCAGGGCTTCGAGCACCAGCAGGCGGGTTTCCGGCGAAGGCTGGTGCTGTGGCTCCAGCTGCGCCAGGGATTCCAGGTAGGCGCGCTCCAGGGCCTGGCGGCGGAAATACTGGCCGCACAGGCGGCTGGCCACGGTATTGAGGTAGGCCCGAGGTTCACGCAACAGCGGCAGTTGCTCGCTGCGCAGAATGCGCAGGAAGGTGTCCTGCGCCAGGTCCAGGGCCTGGTCCTGGTTGCCGAGCTTGCGCCGCAGCAACTGCACCACCCAGTTGTGATGCTGGACGTAGAGCTCGCCCACGGCGTGCTGTAGCGAAGAATTGGGCACCATCGATAGAGGTTCCGGGACCGAGGCGGGCGAAAAGGGCGTTTATGGTAATGCTTCTCATTAGTGCGTGCTCGAGTTTTTATCGCTGCCGACCAGGGCCCGAGCACATCGGGCTTGTCGGCTATATGGTTGTAAGCTACAACTAAAAAGTCCACGAACGAGGTCACGCTTATGTCGAGCCCATCCGCAGGTTTCATCCCTCAATTGCGCCAGGCTTCCCGGCAGATGGTTCGCGAGCTGGGCTTCATGCACAGCACCCTGGCCGCCACCGACTACCCGCCCTCGGCGGTGCACGCGCTGCTGGAAATCGGCCTGGGCAATGCCTTGACCGCCAGTGACCTAGTGACGCTGCTGGGCCTGGAGAAATCCAGCGTCAGCCGGCTGGTGCGCAAGCTGGTGGAGGCGGGCGAGCTCAGCGAACAGGCCGATGCCCAGGATGCCCGCTCGAAGCGGCTGCACCTCACCGCCCAGGGACGCCAGACCCTGGCCGGCATCGACCGTTTTGCCCAGGCCCAGGTGGCCGCGGCCCTGGCGCACCTGAGCGCGGACCAGCAGCTTTGTGCCTCGACAGGCATCGCCGACTACGCCCGGGCATTGCGTGCGGTGCGTCTGGGCGAGGCGCCCGAGCCGCCCGAGTGCTGGTCCATCGCCCCTGGCTACCGGCCGGGGGTGATTGGCCGCATTGCCGAAATGCATGCCTGCTACTACGCCGCCCGGGCCGGGTTCTGTCAGCCCTTCGAAAGCCTGGTGGCGGCGGACATGGCCGAGCTGATGGGGCGTTTGCACAACCCGCGCAACCAGGTCTGGGTGGCGCTGCGGGGCGAGCGGATCGTCGGGTCCATCGCCATCGATGGGGAAGGCGAGGGCGGCGAGGCGATCCTGCGTTGCTTCATCCTCGACGATGCTGCCCGCGGTCGAGGGCTGGGCCGGCGACTGCTGGGCGAGGCCCTGGCGTTCTGTGACCAGTGGGGTTTTGCCGCCACCCGCTTGTGGACCTTCAAGGGCCTGGACGCGGCGCGCACGCTGTATGAGCAACACGGCTTCGTATTGGCGCAGGAGCAGGTGGGCGAACAGTGGGGTGCGACGGTGACCGAGCAGTGTTTTGTGCGAGCCAGGGTGGGGGAGCGTTGAAACCCGCTGAGCGTTGTCGCCGCTGCCGAGCCTGCGAAGCTGCGCAAAGGCCCGCAGGGCCTTGCTTGGCAGTCCCGAGCCGAGCCCCTAGCGGCACTGAAAACCTGCGTCTCCTGCGGAGCCGTTCGCAGCCTGCGGCAGCGGCTACAGATCGCCGGTATTGGTGGTAGGGTTAGCCCCCTGGACAATTATCGATCTGTGGAGACCCATTCCATGCAAGCCATCAAGCTCAGCCTGCCGGCATCCCTGGACAACCTGAAAACCGTGGAGCTGGCCGATCCCGGGCAACCCGGCGCCGGGCAGATCCGCGTGCGCCTGCATGCCTGTTCCCTGAATTTCCACGATTACGCCGTGGTCACCGGCGCGCTGCCGACTGCCGATGGGCGGATTCCCATGGCCGACGGTGCCGGGGTGGTGGAAGCGGTGGGCGAGGGCGTCAGCGAGTTCAAGGTCGGCGATGCGGTGGTGTCCTGCTTCTTCCCCCATTGGCACGATGGCGGCCCGGCGATTGCCGATTTCAGCACCACCCCGGGCGATGGCGTCGACGGCTACGCCCGTGAAGTGGTGATCCAGCCCAGCCACTGGTTCACCCACGCGCCCCAAGGCTACAGCCACGCCGAAGCCGCGACCCTGACCACCGCCGGCCTGACCGCCTGGCGCGCGCTGGTGGTGGATGGCGCGCTCAAGGCCGGGGAAACCGTGCTGGTGCTGGGCACCGGCGGGGTGTCGATCTTCGCCCTGCAACTGGCCAAGGCCATGGGCGCCACGGTGATTGCCACCTCGTCCTCGGACGCCAAGCTGGCCAGGGTCCGCGAACTGGGGGCCGACCACACCATCAACTACCGCACCCAGCCTGAGTGGGGCAACGAAGTGCTCAAGCTCACCGGCGGGCGCGGCGTCGATCACGTGGTGGAAGTCGGCGGCCCGGGCACCTTGCCGCAGTCGATCACGGCCTGCCGCATTGGCGGGCATATCGCCCTGATCGGCGTGCTCACCGGCTGGTCCGGCCCGGTGCCGACGGCGGCGCTGATGGCCAAGCAACAACGCCTGCAGGGCCTGATCGTCGGCAGCCGCCAGCAGCAGATCGAGATGGTCCGTGGCCTGGAAGCCACCGGCATCAAGCCGGTGATCGACAGCACCTTCCCCCTGGCAGAGATCGCCAAGGCCTTCGCCCATGAAGCCTCGGGCGCGCACCTGGGGAAAATCTGCCTGACGTTCTGAGGCGTTGATCGCGGCAACGCCCGGGTGGCTCCGGGGGTTGCCGCAGCCCCGATGGCGCTTGTTACCGGGCGCAACCTGTATGCCCCACTTTGACTCACTGCCTGCGCGTTTTCGTAGCAGCCTGGCCTTGGCCGCGCTCCTGGCACCTTCCTGCTCATCGAGCACTGGTTCGGCAAATCAATGACTTGAGTCCGCTTGCGCAAAGCTGGCACGCATTCTGCTTTTTTGTATCTATGGATAATTGGATACAAAAATACAAAAGGTGCCTCTATGCAATTCGCTCCCGCCTACGTTGACCGCCAGCCGCTGACTGCCGAGGAGGAGGCCTACAACTTTCTCCTGGAGGCGATCTGCGGCGGCCGCTACCGCAAGGGTGACCGGCTGATCGCCGAGGACATCGCCAGCGAGATCGGCATGAGCCGCATGCCGGTGCGCGAAGCCTTTCGCCGCCTCGATGCCCAGGGCCTGGTGACCCTGCGGCCCAATCGCGGGGCGGTGGTCAGCGGCCTGGACATCGAAGAGCTGCACGAAGTGTTCGAGATGCGCAGCGCCCTCGAAGGCCTGGCGGTGCGGGTGGCGGTGGGGCGTATCGGCGAGCGCCAGCTGGCGGCCCTGGAACGGCTGCTGGACGAGATGGACGACTACCGCGACGAGAGCGCCGAGTGGGTCAGCCGCCATCGGGCCTTCCATGAATACCTGTGCAGCCTCAGCGGCCGGCCCCGGCTGATGAAGCAGATCTCGGCCCTCTATTCGCTGGTGGAGGCGCCCATGCGCCTGTGGCTGCAACACGGCGAAAAACCCCTCAGCGCCCGCCAGGAGCACGCGGTGATCCTCGATGCGATTCGCGCCGGCGATGCCGAGCGTGCCGAAGCGGTGGTGCGCGAGCACATCGAGGGCACGGTGCCGGCGCTGATCCAGTTTCTGCAAACGGAACAATAGAAGCGGGCCCGAGCCCGCCCCTTGTGTTGACTTTGAATCCTGCCCCCGTTGTTCAACGAAGTGGAGTGTCTGGTCATGCATAAACGCCGCGCCTTGCTGGTGGCCGTATCCCTGGGACTCTGTGCACAGTGGGCCGCCGCCGCGCCCCAGGTGCCGGAGCGCCTGCAACAGGTCGACAAGCTCACCTATTGCTCGGGGATGGATTCACCGCCCCTGGTGTCTTTCGACCAAGCCCAGAAGCCCCGCGGGCTGAGCGTCGACCTGGGCCTGGAAATCGCTCGCCGCCTGGGCAACAAGGAGGTGCAATGGAGGGTGATTCCGTTCTCCGGGTTGCTCCCGGCGCTGCTGGCCCGGCAGTGCGACATGATCGTCGACCAGCTGTTCGACAAGCCCGAACGGCGCGAAGTGATCGACATCGTCAACTACATGTATTCCAGCCAGTCGGTGGTGGTGCCCAAGGGCAACCCCAAGGCGATCAAGAGCCTGGATGATTTGTCCGGGCGCAAGGTTGCGGTGCTCAATGGCTCGACCATCAATACCCTGCTGGACGCCCACAACGCCAGCCTCGCCCAGGCTGGCAAGGCACCGATGACACTGGTGGTCTACAACAGCGACACCGATGCCTTCCAGGCCTTGCGTATCCGTCAGGTGGACGCCTACGGCACCACCGTGGAAACCGCCGGCTACTACGCCGCCATGGCCCCGGACCTGTTTCAGGAAGGGGTGCCGGCCTTCAGCCGGATCCTCACCGGCCTGGGCATCCGCAAGGACGATGCGCAGTTGAGCGCTGCGGTGCAGCAGATCATCAACGACATGCGCAGCGACGGCAGCTATGCCCGGTTGCTGAGCCAGTGGCAGGTCAGCAGCGACACCCTGAACTGAGGCAGCGCCGCGATGAATTTCAATTGGGATGTGTTCTGGCAGTACCTGCTGCAACCCAGCGGGGTGTACCTCACCGGGCTCTGGCTGACGTGCGTGATCAGTGTCCTGGGCATGGCGCTGGGCTGTGTCCTGGGGCTGGCGGCGGCGCTGCTGCGCCTGTCGCGCAACCCCTTGCTGTACCTGCCGGTACGTTTTTACGTGTGGCTGATGCGCGGCACGCCGTTGCTGGTGCAGATCGTCTTTCTCTACACCGCCCTGGCGGCTGGCGGGATCTTTCGCTTCGAGGACCTGCAACTGTTCGGCCTGGTGGTGCCGGGCAACATCCAGGCGGCGATCATCGCCCTGGGCCTCAACGAAGGCGCCTACATGGCGGAGATCATCCGCGCCGGGATCGGCGCCGTGGACAAGGGCCAGTACGAGGCCGGGCGCTGCCTGGGCATGACCTTCGCCAAGCTGATGCGGCGCATCGTCCTGCCCCAGGCGTTCCGGGTGATCGTTCCGCCCCTGGGCAACGAGTTCAACGTGATGCTCAAGAACACCACCCTGGTCAGCGTGATCGGCGTGCAGGAGCTGCTGCTGAGCACGCAGATGGTCACTTCGGCGACCTTCCGGGTGTTCGAGCTGTACCTGGTGGTGGCCCTCTACTTCCTGCTGCTGACCACCCTGTGGGGCTTCTTCCAGCGCTGGCTGGAAAAGCGTTTCGGCCAGAGTGACCGACCCGCGCCGCCGGCCGCCGGCCACCGGATGTTCGGGCGCCACACCTTCAAATTGCTGCGGGGACGTTGAACATGGCACACCAGAGTGAAGACCTGATCATCGAGGCCCGGGACCTGCACAAGTCGTTCGGCGCCCTGCAGATCCTCAAGGGCATTTCCCTGTCGGTACGCCGCGGTGAAGTGGTGGTGCTGATCGGCGCCTCGGGCTCGGGCAAGACCACCTTCATCCGCTGCATCAATCTGCTGGAGCAGATCCAGTCCGGGCTGATCCGGGTCAACGGCCGGGCCATGGGCTATCGCGAGCGCGCCGACGGCAGCCTGGTGCGCGATAGCGAGCGCAACATCGCCCGCCAGCGCCGGGACATCGGCATGGTGTTCCAGCGCTTCAACCTGTTTCCCCACATGACGGCCCTGGAAAACATCATCGAGGCGCCGATCCAGGTCCTCGGCGTGCCCCGGGCCGAAGCGGTGGAGCAGGCCCAGGCCTTGCTCGCCCGGGTCGGCCTGGCGGACAAGGCCGGGCACTACCCGTCGATGCTGTCCGGCGGCCAGCAGCAACGGGTGGCCATCGCCCGGGCCCTGGCGATGAAACCCCAGGCCATGCTCTTCGACGAGCCCACCAGCGCCCTGGACCCGGAAACCGTGGGCGAGGTGCTGCAGGTGATGAAGCAGCTGGCACAAGAGGGCATGACCATGGTGGTGGTCACCCACGAGATGGGCTTTGCCCGGGAGGTGGCCGACCGGGTGGTGGTGCTCGACCAGGGCGAACTGATCGAGCAGGGGCCGCCGGAACAGATCTTCAGCCGCCCCAGCCACCCGCGGACCCAAGCCTTTCTCAGCCGTGTGCTGTGATTTTTTGCGGCCTCAACCCTTGCACGAGCCTTTGCCATGCTGAATTTTTCTGCCCATGAGTACCCCTACGCCTCACAACGCCAGAGCGTGTATGCCCGTCGCGGCATGGTCGCCGCGTCCCAGCCCCTGGCCGCCGAGGCCGGGATCGAGATCATGCGTGGCGGTGGCAATGCCATCGACGCCGCGATTGCCAGCGCCGCAGTGCTGACGGTGGTCGAACCCACGGGCTGCGGCCTGGGGGGCGACGCCTTTGCCCTGGTCTGGACCCAGGGCCAGTTGCATGGCCTGAGTGCCAACGGCCAGGCCCCGGCCGCCCTGAGCATCGAGGCAGTGCGGGCCGCCGGGCACGCGCAGATGCCGCTGTATGGCTGGACCCCGGTCACCGTGCCGGGTTGCCCCTCGGCCTGGGCCGAGCTGTCCCGGCGCTTCGGCAAGCTGCCCTTTGCCCAGTTGCTGCAACCGGCCATCGAACTGGCCCGGGACGGTTTCCCCCTGTCGCCGGTGGTCGCCCGGCAATGGCAGATCGCCCTGGAGGAGTTCGCTCCCCACCGCGACCGGCTGCTGCAACCCTGGTTCGACACCTTCCTGATCGACGGCCGCGCCCCCCGGGCCGGGGAGGTGTTTCGCAACCCGGCCCAGGCGCGGACCCTGCAGGAACTGGCGGCCAGCCTGTGCGAGAGCTTCTATCGCGGCGAACTGGCCCAGCGCCTGGATGCCCATTCTCGGGCCACCGGCGGCTACCTGCGGGCCAGTGACCTTGAGGGCTACAGGGCGCAGTGGGTGCAACCGATCAAGGTCGATTACCGCGGCTATCAAGTCTGGGAAATCCCTCCCAGCGGCCAGGGGCTGGTGGCGCTGATGGCGCTGAAGATCCTCGAAGGCTTCGACTTCGACCAGCGTGACAGCCAGCAGACCTGGCACCGCCAGCTGGAGGCGATGAAGCTGGCCTACAGCGACGGCCTGCACCACATCACCGACCCGGCGCACATGCGCGTGGCGGTGGCCGATCTGCTCAGCGACGCCTACAGCGCCCGGCGGCGGGGGCAGATCGCGGAACAGGCGCAACCGCCCAAACCCGGCGACCCCCATGCCAGCGGTACGGTGTACCTGGCCACGGCGGATGCCGAGGGCAACATGGTGTCGTTCATCCAGAGCAACTATCACGGCTTCGGCTCCGGGGTGGTGCTGCCGGACAGCGGCATCGCCCTGCAGAACCGCGGCCAGGAATTCAGCCTCGACCCGGCGCACGCCAACGCCCTGGCGCCGGGCAAGAAGACCTTCCACACCATCATCCCGGGCTTTCTCAGCCAGGCCGGTGTGCCCCTCGGGCCGTTCGGCGTGATGGGTGGCTACATGCAGCCCCAGGGCCATGTGCAGATGGTCATGAACCTGGTGGATTTCGGCCTCAACCCGCAGGCCGCACTGGATGCGCCGCGCTGGCAATGGCTGGGGGACATGCGCGTGGGCATCGAGCAGGGCGCCTCGGGCGATCTGGCCAACGCCCTGGCCCGGCGCGGCCATCAGGTGCAGATCGCCCACGACTCGCTCAACTACGGACGCGGCCAGATCATCCTGCGCGACCCGGTCAGCGGCGTGTTCTGTGGCGGCACCGAGCCCCGGGCGGACTCCCATATTGCGCTGTGGTAGCCGGCTGTGGCGTGGGGACGCCAGGCGGCTGCGCGGCGCCGGTCTGAACCTGGCCAGTGCGCCGATGGGGCATGAGCGGGGCAGGGCACGCCAGGACCAGGGCAACGAAAGAAGGTGTGCCGGCGAGCGATATTAAATAGAATGAGTCTCATTTGATTTAACGTGCCACGCCGGGTGCCCTTGCCATGAATGACGCCGTACTGCCAACGGAGCACACCTTCGACAACCTGTACCGTGAGCACCGCAGTTGGCTTGAAAGCTGGCTGCGGCGACGCCTGGGCAACGCCTGGGATGCCGCCGACCTGAGCCAGGACACCTTCCTGCGGGTGCTCGGCAGCGCCCAACCCCTGGCCCAGTTGCAGGAGCCGCGGGCCTACCTGCTGACCGTGGGCAAGCGCTTGCTGATCAACTTCCATCAGCGGCGCAGCCTCGAACAGGCCTACCTCAACGCCCTGGCGACCCTGCCCGAGGCCTGCGTACCTTCGCCCGAACAGCGCTGGATTGTCCTGCAAGCGCTGCAGGCGCTGGACGAGCTGCTCGATGGCCTGCCCCATCCGGTGCGCCGGGCGTTTCTCTGGAGCCAGCTGGAAGGCCTGGGTTACCGCGAGATTGCCGAGCGCCTGCGGGTGAGCGAGCGCACGGTCAAGCGCTACATGGCCCAAGCCTACGAACACTGCCTGCTGGTGGAGCTGTGACCTCGTCCACCGGCAGCGATCCGCGTCAGGTCGCCCGCGCCGCGGCGCGCTGGCTGGCCTTGCTGGAGTCCGGCAGCGCCAGCGAGAGCGACCAGCAGGGCCTGCAACAATGGCGCGAGCGCTGCGCCAGCCACGAACAGGCCTGGCAGAAAGCCCAACTGTTGCGCCAACGTTTCGCCGAGCTGCCCCCGGCCCTGGCCCTGGCCAGCCTCGACCGCCCACAAGTGGGACGTCGGGCCCTGCTCAAGCGTGGCCTGGGGGTGGCGCTGCTGGTGCCGAGCGCCTGGTGGCTGAGCCGGCAATTGCCCCTGGAGGCATGGCGCGCCGACCTGCACACCGCCACCGGCGAGCGCAGGCAGCTGTCCCTGGCCGACGGCAGTTTCCTGCAGCTCAATACCGCCACGGCGCTGGACCTGGACCTGGCGGCGCGCCGCCTGACCCTGGTGCAGGGCGAGATCGCGCTCAGGGTGCCGGGCCATTCGGCCCTGACCCTGTACACCGACTTCGGCCGGGTGCGGGTCAGCCAGAGCGAAGTCTGCGTGCGCCAGGAGCGCCTCGGCTGTCGGGTCTCGGTGGTCAGCGGCGTGGTCCAGGTGCAGCCTTTGCAGGGGCCGGCCCTGACCCTGCACGGCGGGCAGCAGGTCAGTCTGCAGGCTTCCGGCGCCGGGTTGCCGCAGGTCTTCGACAGCGCGATACCCGGTTGGCGCGAAGGGGTGTTGCTGGCCCAGGACCAGCCGCTGGGGGATTTTTTGCGCGAGTTGAGTCGTTACCGCCGCGGCGTGTTGCGCTGGGACCCGGAGTTGGAGGCGCTGCGGGTCACCGGCAGTTTCCGTGTCGAGGACACCGACCGGGTGCTGGCCTTGCTGGCCGCCAGCCTGCCGCTGGAGGTGCAGGCGCGGACGCGTTTCTGGGTCACGCTGCGTTCGCGTAAAAAACTCGCTTGAGGGCTGTCCCCTTTTTTCCAGGTGCCTGTCATTGCAGGTAAGTGAACGAAAAAGAGAGCCTCTTCAAATGCCCTGCGTCATGCCTGCTGCTGTGCGTCCCTTGTTGCGTCTGAGTCTGCTGCTGAGCCTGAGCGCCAGCCCGTTGCTGGTTCCCTTGAGCTGGGCCGAGGAGGGTGGCCGCCGCAGCTACCAGGTGCCGGCCGGCAGCCTGGGCGCTGTCCTGACCCGCTTTGCCGGGCTGTCCGGAGTCGATCTGGCGGTGGACCCGCGGCTGGTCGAAGGGCGCAGCAGCCCCGGGCTTTCCGGTGAGTTCGCGGTGCAGGAGGGCTTTGCCCGGCTGCTGCAGGGTTCGGGCCTGCAGTTGCACGCGGTGGGTGAACAGGCCTACACCCTAGCGCCGGTCCCCGAGGCCGGCGGCCTGGCGCTGCCCGCCACCTCGATTCTCGGCAGCGATCTCCCTGTCAGCGGCGAGCCCTATGCCGGGGGCCAGGTGGATCGCAAGGGCGGCCAGGGCCTGCTCGGCGACCGCGATTTCATGGACACCCCGTTCAACCTCACGTCCTACACCGCCGAGGCGCTGAAGAACCAGCAGGCGCGAACCCTGGGCGACGCCGTGGCCAGCGACCCTTCGGTTCGCACCACCAACCCGGCCAGCGGGCGTTTCGAGCAGTTCTCGGTGCGCGGCTTCAGCCTGTTCAACAGTGACGTGTCCTACGGCGGCCTGTACGGGATCCTGCCGACCTACGCCATCGACATGGAAATGGTCGGGCGCCTGGATGTGCTCAAGGGGCCGGGCATGCTGCTGGGCGGGATTGCGCCCCGGGGCAGCGTCGGCGGCGGCATCAACATCGAGCCCAAGCGTGCCGCGGACAGCCCCCTGACCGAGTTCACCGCGCTCTATGCGTCCGCCGGGCAGACCGGTGGCGCGGTGGACATCGGCCGGCGCTTTGGCGAGGGCAACCGCTTCGGCCTGCGTTTCAATGGTGTGCGCCAGTCCGGCGACACCGAGTGGGACCACCAGCAGCTCCAGCGCGAAACCGGAGTCATCGGCCTCGACCTGCGCGATGAGCGGCTGCGCCTGTCCCTGGACCTGGGGCACCAGGAACGTCACGCCGACGCGCCGATCGAGCGGGTCGAAGTGGCGGCCACGGCGAAAATGCCCAAGGCCGAAGACATCCGCCACAACATCGCCCAGTCCTGGACCTATGCCCATTCCAAGGACAGCTTCGGCGCGCTGCGCGGCGAGTATGACCTCAGCGATTCATTGATGGTGTACGCCGCCCTGGGGGCGCGCAAAGGCAACTACGACTTTCTGCGCCATGCGGTGCAGGTGACCAACAGCGCCGGCGACTTCACCGTGACCCCGCGCACCTTCCGTCGCGACGAGGACGTCAAGACCGCCGTCATCGGCCTGCGCAGCGGGTTTCAGACCGGGCCGGTCGGGCACAGCGTGAACCTGAGCCTGAACCGCTTCAACATGGATTTCGACAACGCCGGCGAGCGCTACCTGCGCGGTGTCAGCAACCTCTACCGACCGGTGGAGCTGCCGTTGCCCGGGCGTCCCAATCGCCTCGACACCAGCACCCACACGGAAAACCGCTTCACCAGCCTGGCCCTGGCCGACACCTTGAGCCTTGCCGAGGACCGGGTGCTGCTGACCCTGGGCGCACGCTTGCAGCGGGTCCAGGTCAGCACCTGGAGCGATGGCGTGCGCGAAGAACCGGTGAATGACGAGAAGGCCCTGTCCCCGGCCCTGGGCCTGGTGGTCAAGGTCACCGATCAGCTGTCGCTGTACAGCAACTACATGGAAGGCCTGAGCCAGGGCGCAACCGCCCCGACCACCGCCACCAATGCCAACCAAGTGTTCGCCCCGTATCGCAGCAAACAGGTGGAGGTCGGCGCCAAGTACGACCTGGGCCGTTTCGGCATGAGCGCCAGCCTGTTTCGCATCCAGCAGCCGTCCTATGTCTACGACGAGAACAACAACTACAAGCCCGATGGTCAGTTGCGCAACCAGGGCCTGGAGTTGAATGTCTTCGGCGAGCCCCATGACGGCGTGCGCCTGCTGGGCGGGCTGATGCTGCTCGACAGCGTGCAGACCGAAACCGGCCAGGGCCTGTATGACGGCAATCGCGGCACCGGCTCGCCGGTGGTCAATGCCAACCTTGGCGCCGAATGGGACATCGACAGCCTGCGCGGCCTGACCCTGACCGCGCGGGCGATTCACTCCAGCTCGCAATACCTGGACCCGGCCAACCAGCAGAAAATCCCCGGCTGGGAGCGCTATGACCTGGGGGCGCGCTATGCCTTCGAGCTGGGCAAGAAACCGATCACCCTGCGCGCCAGTGTCGAGAACGTGCTCAACACCGCCTACTGGGCCTCGGCCGCAAGCTCGTCCGACAGCGCGGCGGGGTTGACCTTGTCGACGCCGCGCACCTGGCTGGTGTCGGCGACGGTGGGGTTCTAGGGCCGTCCTCGAACAGTGCGCAGTCGCGGGCCAAGCTTGTTGGCGCGGTTACCGGGAGCCCGGTAACCGCCCTGTGCAAGGTTCAATGCGCAGGCTTGAGCTCGGGCGTGGCGTTGGCCCGGGCGATGACCGTGAGGATCGACAGCGCAGCGATGACCAGCCCTGGCGAGGTGGCCAGCAAAACCCCGGCGGTGCCGGCGCCGGCTGCGAGGATCTGCCCGGCGGCCAGGGGCCCGGCCACCGAGCCCAGGCGGCCGATGGCCACGGCAGCGCCCACGCCGGTGGCACGCACCGCGGTCGGGTAGGAGGGCGGTGCCAGCGCGTAGAGCACCAATTGTGCGGCCATCACGAACAGCCCCGCGGCAAATCCGGCCAGGGCCATGGGCGCAATGCCCTGCGACAGCCCGACCCCGGCCAGCGCCGCCAGCAACCCGGCGTACACGAACAGCACCACCTTGAGCCCGTTGCAGCGGTCCAGCAGCAGGCCGCCGAGCAGCGAGCCGAGGGCGCCGCCGATGTTGAACAGCATCTGCACCAGGCCCGCCTGGGGTTTGCTGAAGCCCTGTTCGAGCAGCAGCGAGGGCAGCCAGTTGAGCAGCATGTACATCACGGTCAGGGTGAAGAAGTAGCTGAGCCACAGGGCCAGCGTGGTGCGCGCGCGACCTGCGCCGAACAGCGCCTGGGCGGTGGAGGCGCGCTGGGTGCCGGCACTGGCGGTGTGTTGGCGAAAGGCACTGGATTCGGGCAGCAACCCGGCCATCAGCGGCACCACCAGCAGCGGCGCCAGGCCGCCGATGATGAAGGTGGTCTGCCAATGTTCGCTGGAGAACATCGCCACCACCGCCGCCAGCGCGCCACCCAGGGGCACGCCGCAGTACATGACGCTGATGGCCGTGCCCCGGCGGCGTTCGCTGACCGCTTCGGCGCACAGGGCGATCAGGTTGGGCAGCGCCGCGCCGAGGCCGAGGCCGGTCATGAAGCGCACCAGCAGCAGGCTCGAATAGCTCTCGACGTAGGCCGTGCACAGCGAGAACAGGCCGAACAGCAGCACCGCGCCGACCAGGATCTTCTTGCGCCCGATACGGTCGGCGACCCAGCCGCCGAAGAACGCCCCGGGCAGCAGGCCGATGATCCCGGCGCTGAACACCCAGCCCATCATCTTCGGATCCAGGGCGAAGCTCTGGCGCAATCCGGCGGCGGCGGTGCCGGCCGCCTGCAGATCGAACCCCTCGATCAGCGCAACGATAAAGCACAAAGCGATGGTCAGCGTCGAACGACGCGATGGACTGTCCATGGGCAAACCTCATTGTTGTTTTTGTTGTGGTGGCCAGTCGGACGCCGGGCCTGAATGCGCCGGCGCTGGTGGCTGGCGATTAAGATAACAAAGATAACTAAAAAATGAACAGCGCCTTGATTTCGGCTAATAAATGCAAATAAAGCCATTTAAATCAGATAGATAAACTATCAATAAGGATTACCTGTAAAAATAGATAATATTATTAATGTTCGATTATCGGTCATTTGTGGTTGACGTCAGGCTTGGGCTGTTTCCATTCTCTGTCCGCGACGTCGGCTGCCAGGCCCTCGTTCGCCCCCTAAAACAACAACAAAAAATGGACATCGGACATGCCAAATCTCCCCACCAACGCCGTTGCGGCGTCAGCTTCCTGTGTGCCCAGTCTCCCCACGCGGCTGGCTCTGGCCTTGCTGGGCTTGAGCCTGTTGCCCGGCCCAGTCCGGGCGGCGGGTTTTATCGACGACAGCCACGGCACCCTGACCTTGCGCAATTACTACCTGGATCGCGACTACAAGGACGATGGGGCGAAGACCGCCGCCCGGGAATGGGCCCAGGGTTTCATCATGAACATGGAGTCGGGGTTCACCGAGGGCAGCGTCGGTTTCGGCCTGGATGTGCGCGGGCTGCTGGGGGTCAAGCTCGACTCCTCGCCGGACCGCAGCGGCACCGAACTGCTGCCGGTGTCGGCCAGCGACAAGCGCGCCGCGGATGAATACTCGCGGCTGGCGCCCACCGCCAAACTGCGCTTTGCCCAGACCACGGTGAAGACCGGCGATGTCTCGATCTTCCTGCCGTTTGCCTTTGCCAGCCCGTCGCGCCTGCTGCCGCAGACCTTTCGCGGCACCACCCTGAGCTCCAGGGACATCGACGGCCTGACCCTCAACACCGGCTACATCGACCGCATCAACAAGCGCGACTCCACCGACTACCAGGCCATGACCATTGCCTCGCCCAACCGGCGTTTCAATGCCACGGCCAGCACCTCGCACCTGGCGTACCTGGGGGGCGACTACCAGGTCAACAAGGACCTCGGCCTGCGCGCCTATCACGCCCAGGTGGCCGACCTCTACCAGCAGGACACCCTGGCCCTGCTGCACAACCTGCCCCTGGGCGATGGCGTGCTGAGCAGCGACCTGCGCAGTTTTTTCAGCCGGGAAGACGGCAGCGCCAAGGCCGGTCGGGTCGACAACCGCAACCTCTCGGCGCTGTTCGGCTACACGTTCGGCGGGCACCGGGTGAGCCTGGGCTACATGCATTCCAGCGGCGACACGGCCACGCCCTACATCTCCGGCACCGAGTTGATGGGCATGAGCGAGCTGACCATGAGTTCGGACTTTCTCAACGCCAAGGAGCGCACTTGGCAAGCCATCTACGACTATGACTTTGCCGCCTCCGGCCTGCCCGGGCTCAAGAGTCGGCTGCGTTACGTGCGCGGCGACCATATCGAGCTGGCGGCCTTCAATGCCAGCGACCGCAAGGAGCGCGAGTTTCAGATGGAGTTGGGGTACGTGCTGCAGAGCGGTCCGTTGAAGAACCTCGGGCTGGTGGCGCGCAAGTCGATCTATCGCAATGATTTCCCGGCGGGCGCGGCGTTCCGCGATGAAAACCAGACCCGCTTCCTGGTGCTCTACACCTTGCCGATCTGGTAGGCCCGCAAGCACCTTGCCGCCTCAGCGTGCCGACCCTGTGCCGGCACCTTGGCTTTGGTCCTGGTAAACCTTCTTCAGCAGGCGCAGCAGTTCTTCGCGCTCCTCGCCACTCAAGGCCGAGGTGGCGTCGACGTCGCTTTGCGCGGCGATCTGCTTGAGCTCCTTGAGCAGGGTTTCGCCGGTCTTGCTGAGGAAGATCCCGTAGGAGCGCTTGTCCGGCTTGCAGCGCACCCGTACCGCCAGCGCGCGGCTTTCCAGTTTGTTGAGCAGGGGCACCACTTGCGGCGGCTCGATGGCCAGGGCGCGAGCCAGGTCGGCCTGCATCAGCCCCGGGTTGCTGTCGATGATCGCCAGGGCCGAGAACTGCGCGGGCCGCAGGTCGTGGACCGAGAGCCGGCCGATCAGGTTCTGGAACAGCTTGAGCTGGGCGCGACGCATGGCGTAGCCAATCAGTTCGTCCAGGGCCGAATCCAGCGGCGCCTGGACCTCGGCGTTGGCGGGTGGGGCCTCGCGCGGGTCGGCGAGGGGAGCGGGCTTGGCCATGACAAAAACATCCTGGGTCGGTTAACAAGGCTATCCAGTTTGCCGGGGTCGGCCGCTGATAGCTACGTTTGCCTGTGTTGGCAGGCGTTGCAGAAGGATTTTTCCGCGGTGAAGAAAAATGGTTAATCAAATTAATAGTTAATTGACATAACTATTTTTGCGGTTTAATTTCGACCCATCTTCAAGCCAGAACAAGAGAGCATCGCCATGAGCAACTACGAAGGTCGCTGGACAACGGTCAAGGTCGAAATCGAAGAGGGCATTGCCTGGGTCATCCTCAATCGCCCGGAAAAACGCAACGCCATGAGCCCGACCCTGAACCGGGAAATGATCGACGTGCTGGAAACCCTGGAGCAGGACCCGGCCGCCGGCGTGCTGGTGCTGACTGGCGCCGGTGAAGCCTGGACCGCCGGCATGGACCTCAAGGAGTACTTTCGCGAGGTGGATGCCGGCCCGGAGATCCTTCAGGAAAAAATCCGTCGCGAAGCCTCCCAGTGGCAGTGGAAACTGTTGCGCATGTACGCCAAGCCGACCATCGCCATGGTCAACGGCTGGTGCTTCGGTGGCGGCTTCAGCCCGCTGGTGGCCTGCGACCTGGCGATCTGCGCCGATGAGGCGACCTTCGGCCTCTCGGAAATCAACTGGGGCATCCCGCCGGGCAACCTGGTGAGCAAGGCCATGGCCGACACCGTGGGTCATCGCCAGTCGCTGTACTACATCATGACCGGCAAGACCTTTGGCGGGCAGAAAGCCGCCGAGATGGGCCTGGTCAATGAAAGCGTGCCCCTGGCGCAATTGCGTGAAGTCACCATTGAACTGGCGCGCAATCTGCTGGAGAAAAACCCGGTGGTGCTGCGTGCCGCCAAGCACGGCTTCAAGCGTTGCCGCGAGCTGACCTGGGAGCAGAACGAAGACTACCTGTACGCCAAGCTCGATCAGTCGCGCCTTTTGGACACCGAAGGCGGCCGCGAGCAGGGCATGAAGCAGTTTCTTGACGACAAGAGCATCAAGCCCGGCCTGCAGGCGTATAAACGCTGAGCCCGGCCGGCGAACGGCGGGCCCATCCCGCCGTTCGCCATGCCCCTGGCCTTACTGTTACACCGCTGCGCTGCATTCCCGACAAAGACAACAAGAGGAATCACCATGCTGGACGTGCCCCTGCTGATCGGTGGCCAGTCGCGCCCCGCCGGCGACGGTCGAACCTTCGAACGCCGCAACCCGGTGACCGGCGCGGTGGTATCGCGCGTGGCCGCCGCGACCCTGGACGATGCCGACGCCGCCGTGGCCGCGGCCCAGGCCGCATTCCCCGCCTGGGCGGCCCTGGCCCCCAACGAACGCCGCAGCCGCCTGCTCAGGGCCGCCGAGCAATTGCAGGCCCGCAGCGAGGAATTCATCGCCGCCGCCGGCGAGACCGGGGCCATGGCCAACTGGTACGCCTTCAACGTGCGCCTGGCGGCCAACATGCTGCGTGAAGCGGCGTCGATGACCACCCAGATCAACGGCGAAGTCATTCCCTCGGATGTCCCCGGCAGTTTCGCCATGGCCCTGCGCCAACCCTGTGGCGTGGTGCTGGGCATCGCCCCGTGGAACGCCCCGGTGATTCTCGCCACCCGGGCCATCGCCATGCCCCTGGCCTGTGGCAACAGCGTGGTGCTCAAGGCTTCCGAACTGAGCCCGGCGGTGCATCGCCTGATCGGCCAGGTGCTGCAGGACGCCGGCCTGGGCGATGGCGTGGTCAACGTCATCAGCAATGCCCCGGCCGATGCCGCGGCGATTGTCGAGCGGCTGATCGCCAACCCGGCGGTGCGCCGGGTCAACTTCACCGGTTCGACCCATGTCGGGCGGATTGTCGGCGAGCTTGCGGCGCGCCACCTCAAGCCGGCCTTGCTGGAGCTGGGCGGCAAGGCGCCGCTGCTGGTGCTGGACGATGCCGACCTGGATGCAGCTGTCGCGGCCGCGGCGTTTGGCGCCTACTTCAACCAGGGGCAGATCTGCATGTCCACCGAGCGCCTGATCGTCGATGCCAAGGTGGCCGATGCCTTCGTCGCCAAGCTGGCGGCCAAGGTCGAGAGCCTGCGCGCCGGCGACCCGGCAGCCGCAGATTCGGTGCTCGGTTCGCTGGTGGATGCCAGCGCCGGCACGCGTATCCGGGCACTGATCGACGATGCCCTGGAGCAGGGCGCGCGGCTGGTGGTCGGCGGGCAACTGGACGGCAGCATTCTGCAGCCGACCCTGCTCGACGGCATCACCGCATCGATGCGCCTGTACCGCGAGGAGTCCTTCGGACCGGTGGCGGTGCTGCTGCGCGGCAGCGGCGATGAAGAGTTGCTGCGTCTGGCCAACGACTCCGAGTTCGGCCTGTCGGCGGCGATTTTCAGCCGCGACACCGGGCGGGCCCTGGCCCTGGCGCAACGGGTCGAGTCGGGCATCTGCCACATCAACGGGCCCACCGTGCACGACGAGGCGCAGATGCCGTTTGGCGGCGTCAAGTCCAGCGGCTACGGCAGTTTTGGCGGCAAGGCCTCGATCGAACACTTCACCCAATTGCGCTGGGTCACCTTGCAGAACGGCCCGCGGTACTACCCGATCTGATCCGTCGCCACGGGCGCGGTGCCCTCTGAACCGGCTTTCGATCTGGCGAACAACGCTTTTTAACGCCGCGTCAGCCAAGCGCAGCAGATCGCAAGCAGGTTCTTGAGCACGCGGCCCGTGTGCAGGCAGGGCATAACAATAACAAGGCCGCAGCCCCCGGCTGCCACGCTTGCCAGCCGTCGCCCTGCGTGCGCGGCGCAGGCGTGCCTTGATGGAGGACATGTACGTGAGTTGCCAATTCAGAGCGCCATCCCCACCCGCGGCCGAGCCGCCGCGTTACCGCCAGGTGTCCATCGGCCGGCCGGCGGTTGCCGTCAGTGAAGAGCAGGGCGTGTTGCACATGCGCTCCCTGGAACCCCTGGCGCCCTTGCCGCAGCGCTTGCTCGATCGCCTGCTGCACTGGGCCCGGGTGCGCCCCGAGCAGACCTTCATTGCCGCCCGCGAGGCCGGCGGCGACTGGCGCCGGGTCAGCTATGGGCAGATGCTCGACAGCGTGCGCGCCATCGCCCAGGGCCTGCTCGGCTACGGGTTGTCCGCCGACAAGCCGCTGGCGCTGCTTTCGGGCAATGACATCGAACACCTGCAACTGGCCCTGGGCGCGATGTACGCCGGGATTCCCTATTGCCCGGTGTCACCGGCCTATTCGCTGTTGTCCCAGGACTTTGCCAAGCTGCGCCACGTCTGCGACCTGTTGCAGCCGGGGCTGGTGTTTGTCAGCGATGCTGGCGCCTACCAGCGGGCCATCGACGCGGTGCTGCCCCCCGAGACGCCGCTGATCTGTGTGCGTGGCCAGGTGCCGGGGCGACGCCAGGCGAGCTTCGCCAGCCTGCTGGCCGAGCCCGGTGGGGCCGAGGCCGATGCGGCCTTTGCCGCCACCGGGCCGGACAGCATCGCCAAGTTTCTCTTCACCTCGGGCTCGACCAAGCTGCCCAAGGCAGTGATCACCACCCAGCGCATGCTCTGCGCCAACCAGCAGATGCTGTTGCAGACCTTCCCGGTGTTCGGCGAAGAGCCGCCGGTGCTGGTGGACTGGCTGCCCTGGAACCACACCTTCGGTGGCAGCCATAACGTCGGCATCGTGCTCTACAACGGCGGCAGTTTTTATCTGGACGACGGCAAGCCCACGGCCCAGGGCTTCGCCGAGACCTTGCGCAACCTCAAGGAGATCTCGCCCACCGCCTACCTGACCGTGCCCAAGGGCTGGGAGGAACTGGTCAACGCCCTGGAGCAGGACGCCGAGCTGCGCGAGTGTTTTTTCAAGCGCATGAGCCTGTTCTTCTTCGCTGCCGCCGGGCTGTCGCAAAGTGTCTGGGACCGTCTCGACCGGGTCGCCGAGCAGCATTGCGGCGAACGCATCCGCATGATGGCCGGGCTCGGCATGACCGAGGCCGCGCCGTCCTGCACCTTCACCACCGGGCCGCTGTCGATGGCCGGCTACATCGGCCTGCCGGCACCGGGGTGCGAAGTGCGCCTGGTGCCGGTGGACGGCAAGCTCGAGGGGCGCTTTCGCGGGCCGCACATCATGCCCGGCTACTGGCGCGCGGCGCAGCAGACCGCCGAAGTGTTCGACGCCCAGGGCTTCTATTGCTCGGGGGATGCACTCAAGCTCGCCGACCCCCAGGACCCGCAGTTGGGGCTGATGTTCGACGGGCGCATTGCCGAGGATTTCAAGTTGTCGTCTGGGGTCTTTGTCAGTGTCGGCCCGCTGCGCAATCGCGCGGTGCTCGAAGGCTCGCCCTATGTCCAGGACCTGGTGGTGGCCGCCCCGGACCGCGAGTGCCTGGGGGCCCTGGTGTTCCCGCGGCTGTATGAATGCCGGCGGCTGGCGGCGCTGGGCGCCGAGGCCAGCGATGCCCAGGTGCTGGCCAGCGCGCCGGTGCGCCAGTGGTTCGGCGACTGGTTGCAGCGCCTGAACCGCGAGGCCAGCGGCAACGCCAGCCGCCTGGAGTGGATCGCCCTGCAGGTGGAGCCGGCGTCCATCGACCGCGGGGAAATCACCGACAAGGGCTCGATCAACCAGCGCGCGGTGTTGCAGTGGCGCGCCGAGCAGGTCGAGGACCTGTATCGCGGCCGCGAACCGTCGATCCTGCGCGCCGAGCCCAAGCCATGAACGGTGCCGGGCAGTACAGCGAGTTTGCCGATGTGGCGATCCTTGAGGCGTTGCGCACGCCCTGGGTCGACCTTGGCGGGGACCTGGCGGAGATCTCGCCGATCGATCTGGGGATCAAGGTCGGCCGCGAGGTACTGCAGCGCGCCGGCATCGATGCCCGGGCGGTGGACAGCGTGCTGGCCGGCTCCATGGCCCAGGCCAGTTTCGACGCCTACCTGCTGCCCCGGCACATCGGCCTGTACAGCGGCGTCGGGCAAGCGGTGCCGGCCCTGGGGGTGCAGCGCATCTGCGCTACCGGTTTCGAGCTGTTGCGCCAGGCGGCCGAGCAGCTGCGGGGCGAGGTGCAACTGGCGTTGTGCGTGGCCAGTGAATCGATGTCGCGCAACCCGATTGCCGCCTACACCCATCGCGGCGGCTTTCGCCTGGGGGCGGCGGTGCAGTTCAAGGACTTCTTATGGGAGGCGCTGTACGACCGGGCGCCGGGGCTGGACATGATTGCCACCGCCGACAATCTGGCGCGGCGTTATGGCCTGACCCGCGAAGCCGTGGACGGCTATGCCTGCGCCAGCCATCAGCGGGCCCTGGCGGCGCAGCAGGCGGGCTGGTTCGCGCCGGAAATCGTCGCCGTAAGCCAGCAGACCTTCGAGCTCGACGGCTATCGACCGCGCGGCATTCGCCTGCCACGGGGTGTCGAGACGGTCAGCCGGGACAGTCATCCGCGTCCCAGTGAGTTGTCTGCCCTGGCGCGCTTGCGGACGATCCACGAGGGCGGGGTGCAGACCGCCGGCAACAGTTGCGCGGTGGTCGATGGCGCGGCGGCGGCCCTGGTCGGGCGGGCGTCGGCCTGCAGTGCTACGCCCCTGGCGCTGTTGCTGGGCAGTGCGGTGGTCGGGGTGGCGCCGGAGTGCATGGGCATCGGTCCGGCCCCGGCGATCCGCCTGCTCCTGCAGCGCAGCGGCCTGGGCCTGGAGCAGATCGGTCGCCTTGAAATCAACGAGGCTCAGGCGGCCCAGGTACTGGCCGTGTCCCGGGAGCTGGAGCTGGACAGTGACCGCCTGAATACCCGGGGCGGCTCCCTGGCCCTGGGTCATCCCCTGGCCGCCAGCGGCCTGCGCCTGGTGCTGACCCTGGCCCGGCAACTGCGCGAGCACAACCTGCGCTACGGAATCGCCGCCGCCTGCGTGGGAGGCGGCCAGGGCATGGCGCTGCTGATCGAAAACCCGGCCTGGCGCGGCTGAGCCCGACCGGCCCGCCGCCCCTGGCGGGTCATTCTATTTCTACTCGATGAGGTGTCCCCATGTGGAGCTACCAGGCGCCGCTGCGCGATATGCAATTTGTCCTTGAGCACTGGCTGGAGGCCCCCGAGGCGTGGCGTCGGAGCCCGGCGTTCGAGGCGCTGGACCTGCCCCTGGCGCTGCAGGTGCTGGAGCAGGCCGGGCGTTTCAGCCAGGACGTGCTGGCGCCGCTGAACGCCAGCGGCGATCGCCAGGGCTGCCGGTGGGCGGACGGGCAGGTCAGCACCCCGCAGGGGTTTGCCGAGGCCTACCGGGCCTATGTCGAGGGCGGCTGGCCGGCCCTGGCTTGCGCCGAAGCCCTGGGTGGCCAGGGCCTGCCGCAGCTGCTGGACGCGGCGCTGCAAGAGATGCTCTACGCCAGCAACCACGCCTGGGCCATGTACACCGGCATCGCCCACGGCGCCTACCTGTGCCTCAAGACCCACGGCGCGCCCTGGCTCCAGGAGCGCTACCTGCCGGGGATCATCAGCGGCGCGAGCCTGCCCACCATGTGCCTGACCGAGCCCCAGGCCGGCAGTGATGTCGGCCTGTTGCGCTGTCGCGCCGAGCCCCAGGCCGACGGCAGCTATCGCCTCAGCGGCAGCAAGCTGTTCATTTCCGGCGGCGAGCATGACCTCACCGACAACATCCTGCACCTGGTGCTGGCCCGGCTGCCGGGCGCGCCGGAGGGCAGCCGCGGGATCTCGCTGTTCCTGGTGCCCAAGCGCCTGGAGCGGGGCCAGGGTAACGGCGTGCGCTGCGACGGCATCGAACACAAGATGGGGATCAAGGGCAGCGCCACCTGTTCCCTGGTGTTCGAGGCGGCCCAGGGCTGGCTGGTGGGCGAGGCCCATCGCGGCCTGGCGGCGATGTTCGTGATGATGAATTCGGCGCGCCTGCACGTGGGCCTGCAAGGCCTGGGGCATGTCGAAGCGGCGTGGCAGAACGCCCGTGACTACGCCGGCGAACGCCAGCAGATGCGTGCGCCCTTGCGTCCCGCCGGGGTTGCTGCCCAGGCCGCCGACCCGATTCGCTACCACCCGGCCATGCGCCGCGTGCTGCTGGAATTGCGCGCCACCAGCGAAGGCCTGCGGGCCATCGGCTACTGGGCCGCGCACTTGCTGGATCAGGCCGAGCATCACCCTGAACCCCAGGTCCGGCGCCAGGCCGATCAGCTGGCGCAACTGCTGACGCCGATCATCAAGGCGTTCTTTACCGAGCAGGGCTTTCGTCAGGCCAGCAACGCCTTGCAGGTCTTCGGCGGCTACGGCTACGTCGCCGAGTTCGCCATCGAGCAGACCCTGCGCGACAGTCGCATCGCCATGATCTACGAAGGCAGCAACGAGATTCAGGCCAACGACCTGCTGTTGCGCAAGGTGCTGGGGGATGGTGGGCAGGGCTTCGCGCTGTTGCTTGAGCAATTGCGCGATGAGGCCGGGCACAGCGCCCAGGTGCCCGAGTGCGCGGGGTTCGCCCGGTCGTTGGCGGATCTGGCCGAGGCGTTGCAGGCACTGGTGGCCCAGGTGCAGCAGTGGGCGCTGGAGGATGCCGAGTACCCGTATCGCGCGGCCGGGGATTTTCTGGCGTTGTGTGGCCTGAGCCTGCTGGCACTGGCCTGGACCCGGGCGGCACGGGTGTCGCGCAGGCTGCCCGAGGGCGACCCGCTGCGTGGGGCCAAGCTGGAGACGGCGGGGTTCTTTTTCAGCTACCTGTTGCCCCAGGTCGAACCGCGGATGACGGCGGTACGCAACGCCCGGGCAGGGTTGGCGTTTATCTGAGGTGATGCAGGTTATTGGATCCAATCAAGGGGGCAAACCTTGTGGCGAGGGAGCTTGCTCCCGCTGGGGTGCGCAGCGCCCCCAGCGCTGGCCGGCGAGCGTTTCCAGGCCTACCGCACCCGCAGGCTGTGCGATGGCTGTGCCATCGAACGGGAGCAAGCCCACTCGCCACATGCTTGGTTGGCCGATAATCGCCCGCTAATCCCGGCGCCGTGTCGGGCACCTAAGCGTTTGATCCTTATGGAAATTGACCCCGCCCATGGCTGGCCAAGGGGTTTTTGAGCAGCCTTTTCAGCCCGCTTATCCCTTGCCAATGGATCCATTAAGCGCTTTATTGGCGACCTGGCGATGGCAGGAGCCCTCCTGACCGTCCGCAATAAAAACAACAAAAAGGGTTTCGTCATGAATGTCTTTTCGACGGCGTGCAGCCACCTGGCTGGCGCGCGCTGGCTGTCTGTGTGCACAGGTTCGCTGGGTGTTGCGCTTCGGCTCGTGGCCGAACGGCAGGTGCGGCCATGAACGGTGATCTCAAGCAACGGCTCGATCAGGGGCCGATGGGTGCGTTCCAGTGCCTGGCGATCGGTATCTGCATCGTCCTCAACATGATCGACGGCTTCGATGTGCTGGTGATGGCCTTCACCGCCGCCTCGGTGTCCGCCGAGTGGCAACTCAACGGCGCGCAGATCGGCCTGCTGCTCAGTGCCGGGTTGTTCGGCATGGCCGGCGGTTCGCTGTTTATCGCGCCCTGGGCCGATCGCTTCGGGCGCCGGCCGCTGATTCTGGGGTGCCTGTTGCTGTCCGGTATCGGCATGCTGCTTTCGGCCACCAGCCAGAGTCCGTTGCAACTGGCGTTGTTGCGCGGCCTGACCGGCTTGGGCATCGGCGGCATCCTGGCCAGCAGCAACGTGATCGCCGCCGAATACGCCAGCCGCCGCTGGCGGGGGCTGGCGGTGAGCCTGCAATCCACCGGCTATGCCCTGGGGGCGACCCTGGGCGGCTTGCTGGCGGTGTGGCTGCTGAGCCACTGGGGCTGGCGCTCGGTGTTTGTGTTTGGCGGCGTCGTCACCTTACTGGTGATCCCCCTGGTGCTGCTCTGGCTCCCTGAATCCCTGGACTTTCTCCTGGCCCGGCGCCCGGCCGATGCGTTGCCGCGGGTCAATCGCCTGGCCCAGCGCCTGGGGCACCCGACGCTGGCGCGGCTGCCCGCGGCGGCGCTGCGCGAGGAGGGCGCCGGCAGCGGCTTCGGCCAGCTGTTCGCCGGGCCGATGCGGCGCACCACGCTGCTGATCTGGCTGTTGTTTTTCCTGGTGATGTTCGGCTTCTACTTCGTCATGAGCTGGACCCCGAAACTGCTGGTGGCCGCCGGGCTTTCGGCGCAGCAGGGGATCACCGGCGGGGTGCTGCTGAGTGTCGGCGGGATCTTCGGCGCGGCGCTGATCGGCGGCTTGTCTTCGCGCTGGCCGCTGACCCGGGTGCTGTCGCTGTTCATGCTGGTGACCGCCGGACTCCTGGTGCTGTTTGTCGGCAGCGCCTCGTCGATTGCCGCGGCCCTGGGCCTGGGGTTGCTGATCGGGCTGTTCGCCAACGGCTGCGTGGCCGGGCTGTATGCCTTGTCGCCGGTGGTCTACGACGCTTCGGTGCGGGCTACCGGAGTGGGCTGGGGGATCGGCATCGGGCGCATCGGCGCGATTGTCTCGCCGACGGTGGCCGGGGTGCTGCTGGATGCCGGCTGGCAGCCGCTGCACCTGTACGGGGTGTTTGCCGTGGTCTTCGTGCTGGCGGCGGCTTGCCTGTTGCTGCTGCGCCCGGCGCCGCCGCAGGCGCAAGCGGCCCTGGCCTAGCCTGCGCAACCGGATGCGCCCGCGGGCGCTGCTTCACGCCTGGCCGTCGATGATCGCCGCGGCCACGGTCTGGCGGAACCAGGTCAGGGCGGCGGAGCTGTCGCTGTTGGGGTGCCAGTGCAGGGACACGTCGAACTCCCCCACCGGGAACGGCAGCTCCAGTTGCCGCAGGCCGCCTTCGAGGGTGAACAGGCGGGCGATCTGCGCCGGCAGCACCGCCAGCAGGTCGGTGCCGGGCAGGACCTTGGGCAGCACCGAGAAGTGCGGCACCTGCAGGCTGATGCGGCGCGTGGCGTTCATCTGTTTGAGCACGTCCTCGACGCTGCCGTGGCCGGTGGTGCGGGTCACGGCGATGTGCCGTTCGGCGAGGAACTGTTCCAGGCTCAGGTGTTCGCCGATGCGCGGGTGGCGGTCGCTGAGCAGGCACACGTAGCGCTCGCGGATCAGTACCTGGCTGCGGGTGCCGGTCAGGGGCTTGCGGCAGATCAGCGCGTCGACCTTGGCACTGCCGAGCCATTCCCCGGCCTGGTCCACCTGCAGCGGCAGGACCTCGACTTCGGCCTCCGGGGCCTGCTGGTTCAGGCGCGCCAGGATCAGCGGCAGAAAGCCCATTTCGCCGAGGTCGGAGAGGGCGATGCGAAAGCGTCGCTCGGTGGTCGCCGGGTCGAAGTGCCGGGTGCTGTGCACGGTGTTTTCGATCCGCGTCAGGGATTCGCGCAGGGGCGGGTACAGCTCATCGGCCAGTTGGCTGGGCTGGATGCCGTCGCGGCTGCGGCTGAACAGGCCGTCGTCGAACAGGTCCCGCAGCCGCGCCAGGGCGTAGCTGACCGAGGGCTGGGTGACGAACAGGCGCTCGGCGGCCAGGGTCACGCTGCGGGCTTCGTAGAGGGTGACGAAGGTGCGGATCAGGTTCAGATCGATGTGGCTCATGCTGCCTCATGGATATAGATGGATCTTATTTTTAATAGAAATAGTATCGATTTGATCAATTTCATCGCGGCTGCAAGAGTAACTCAAATTCTAAAAAAGCAGCGGCAAAGGTCCCTATGAAAACCGTCCATAGCGCTTCCTACGACATCCTCCGGCAACACGGCCTGACCACGGTGTTCGGTAACCCGGGTTCCAACGAGTTGCCCTTTCTCAAGGGCTTTCCCGAAGACTTCCGCTACATCCTCGGCCTGCACGAAGGCGCGGTGGTCGGCATGGCCGACGGCTTCGCCCTGGCCAGCGGCCAGCCGGCGTTCGTCAACCTGCATGCGGCGGCCGGCACCGGCAACGGCATGGGCGCGCTGACCAATGCCTGGTACTCCCACAGCCCGCTGGTGATCACCGCCGGCCAGCAAGTGCGCTCGATGATCGGCGTCGAAGCCATGCTGGCCAATGTCGATGCCGCGCAGTTGCCCAAGCCCCTGGTCAAGTGGAGCCATGAACCGGCCTGCGCCGAGGATGTGCCCCGGGCCCTGAGCCAGGCCATCCACATGGCCAGCCAGGCGCCCAAGGGCCCGGTGTACCTGTCGATTCCCTACGACGACTGGGGTCGTGCCGCCCCGGCCGGGGTCGAGCACCTGGCCCGGCGCCAGGTGGCCACGGCCGGGCTGCCTTCGGCGGCACAATTGCGCCAGCTGGTACAGCGTCTGGTGGCGGCGCGCAACCCGGTGCTGGTGCTGGGGCCGGATGTGGACGGCAGCCAGAGCAACCACCTGGCGGTGCAACTGGCGGAAAGACTCGGCATGCCGGCCTGGGTCGCGCCGTCCGCGTCCCGCTGCCCGTTCCCGACCCGCCACCCGAGCTTTCGCGGGGTGCTGCCGGCGGCCATCGCCGGCATCAGCCGCTGCCTGGCGGAGCATGACCTGATCCTGGTGGTGGGCGCCCCGGTGTTCCGTTACCACCAGTTCGCCCCGGGGGACTACCTGCCCGAGGGGTGCGAGCTGCTGCACATCACTTGCGACCCCGGCGAAGCAGCACGCTCGCCCATGGGCGATGCGCTGGTAGGGGACATTGCCGAGACCCTGCAGGCCCTGGTCTGGGCGCTGCCGGAGTGCGACCGGCCGCAGCCGCCAGCCTTGCCGGCACCGGCGCCGGTCGAGGAAACCGGCGGCCTGCTGCGCCCGGAAACCGTGTTCGACGTGATCAACGAGCTGGCGCCCAGGGATGCGATCTACGTCAAGGAATCCACCTCCACCGTCGGCGCCTTCTGGCAGCGAGTGGAAATGCGCGAGCCCGGCAGTTACTACTTTCCGGCGGCTGGCGGCCTGGGCTTCGGCCTGCCGGCGGCGGTGGGGGTGCAACTGGCCCGGCCCGAGCGGCGGGTGATCGGGATCATCGGCGACGGTTCGGCCAATTACGGCATCACCGCGCTGTGGACCGCCGCCCAGTACCAGATCCCGGTGGTGTTCATCATTCTCAAGAACGGCACCTACGGCGCCCTGCGCTGGTTCGCCGATGTGCTGCAGGTCAGCGATGCGCCGGGGCTGGACGTGCCGGGCCTGGACTTCTGCGCCATCGGCCGCGGCTACGGTGTGCACGCGGTGCAGGCCAACACCCGCGAGGCGTTTGCCGAGGCGTTTGCCGCGGCCCTGGCGGGCCAGCGCCCGGTACTGATCGAGGTGCCGACCTTGACCATCGAACCCTGAAGACAGCCTTGTCGCCGGGCCCGGTGCCCGGCCTTGCCCACCGCAGCTTGCGGACTCACCAGAAGAATAAAAAGAGGTGGATATGAACACGACTTCGGTCACAGCAGCGATAGACGATGCGCCCCAGTCGGCGCGTTGCGCTCCCTCCCATGCCGACATCGGCACCTTGCTCGACCAGGGCCCCTTCACCGGCATGCAGAAGCTGGTGGTGCTGTTGGCGGCGCTGTCCATCGTCATGGACGGCTTCGACGGTCAACTGATCGGTTTTGCCATTCCGCTGATGATCAAGGAATGGGGCATCACCCGCGAGGCGTTCGCCCCGGCGGTAGCCGCCGGGCTGATCGGCATGGGCATCGGCAGTGCTTGTGCCGGACTGTTCGCCGATCGTTTCGGCCGGCGCATGGCGGTCATCGCCAGCGTGTTCGTGTTCGGCGCGGCCACCTGCGCCATTGGCCTGGCGCCCAATGCGCTGGCGGTGGCGGTCCTGCGCTTCATCGCCGGCCTGGGCATCGGTGGCGCGCTGCCCAGCGCGACCACGGTGACGGCGGAGTTCACCCCGGCGCGGCGGCGCACCCTGGCGGTGACCGCGACCATCGTCTGCGTGCCCCTGGGCGGTATGCTGGCGGGGCTGTTCGCGTCCCATGTGTTGCCGCTGTATGGCTGGCGCACGCTGTTCTTCATTGGTGGCAGCCTGCCCATGGTGCTCGCCCTGCTGTTGCTGGTGACCCTGCCGGAGTCGCCGCGCTTTCTGGCGCGCCGACCGCAGCGCTGGGGGGAGTTGAGCGCGTTGCTGGGGCGCATGGGCCGGCCCATGGCCGCAGGGGTGAGCTACAGCGATGCCCTGGAGCAGAAGAGCGAGAAGCAGGGCGGTTTCCGCAGTCTGTTCGACCGGGGCTACGGGCGCGACACCCTGGCCCTCTGGGTGGCCTTCTTCATGTGCCTGACCGCAGTCTACAGCGCCTTCAGCTGGCTGCCGACCATGCTCCTGGCTGAAGGCCTGGAGCTGTCGGTGGCCGGTTCCGGGTTGACCGCCTACAACCTCGGCGGGGTCATCGGCGCGCTGGTCTGTGCGGTGGCCATCACCCGCTGGGGCTCGTTCTGGCCGTTGCTGATCTGCTGTGCCGGCGGCGCGGCCAGCGCCTTTGCCTTGCAGGGGGTGGATATCCATCAGCACACCGGCTTGCTGATCTTCGGCTTCGGCGTGCACGGCCTGTTCGTCAACGCGGTGCAGTCCACCATGTATGCGCTGTGTGCCTTTATCTACCCCACCGGCGTGCGCGCCACCGGCACCGCCTCGGCCCTGGCCTTCGGGCGCCTGGGGGCGATCCTCAGTGCCTTCGCCGGGGCCCTGGTGATCACCCGGGGCGGCGCCCAGGGCTACCTGACACTGCTGGGCGCGGTGATGCTCATGGCGCTGATCGCGCTGCTGATCGTGCGCCGGCACATTCCCCGGCGCCTGCCGGGCCAGTCATGAACGTGGCCCTTGAAAGGCTCATTCCATCAGGAGGTTCGATGAACATCACCATTCTCGGCGCGGGCGCCATGGGTTCGCTGTTTGGCGGCCTGCTGGCCGAAAGCGGGCAGCAGGTGACGCTGCTGGACATCAACGACGCGCATCTGGCGGCCATCCAGCGTGACGGCCTGTTGCTGGCCACCGACCACGGCGAGCGGCGCATCCGGGGCTTGAACGCCTGCCGCCCGGAACAGGCCAGCGGGCACCCGGACCTGCTGCTGGTCTTCACCAAGACCCTGCACACCGACAGTGCCTTGCGCAGCGTTGCCGGGCATATCACCCGGCACACCCGGGTGCTGACCCTGCAGAACGGCCTGGGCAACGCCGAAGCCGTGTCGCGGCACGTGGCCGCGCAGCAGGTGCTGATCGGCATGACCAACTGGCCGGCCGACCTGCTCGGGCCGGGGCAGGTGCATTCCCATGGCCAGGGCATGGTCCGGGTGCTGGCCCTCGACGAGGGTGAGCGCCAGGCCAGCGCTGAAGTGGCGGCGGTACTGGATGCGGCCGGGCTGAGCTGCGCGGTGGACCCCGAGGTGTGGACGTCGATCTGGGAGAAGGTCGCCTTCAACGCGGCGCTGAACAGCCTGTGCGCGGCCACCGGCTGCACCGTCGGCCAGTTGGACGCGGCGCCGGAAGGCGTGGCGCTGGCCCGGGCCATCGTCATGGAGGTGGTGGCCGTGGCCGGCGCCCAGGGGATAGTGCTGGATGCCCAGCGCTGCCTGGACAGCGTGGCCTTTGCCATGGCCAACCACCGCAGCCACAAGCCCTCGATGCTGCAGGACGTGCTGGCCGGGCGGCCCACGGAAATCGGCGCGATCAACGGCCAGGTAGTGGCCCGGGCGCGGCAGGCGGGGGTGGCGGTGCCCCACACCGAAACCCTGCTCGGCCTGCTGCGGCTGATCGAGCAACGCGCTGCCGTGTAGGCGCCTGCTTGCCGGCGAACAGGGCCTTGGGTCTTGTGTGCTTGTTGCGGGCGTCTTCGCTGGCAAGCCAGCTCCTACACAAGCCCGCCCCATACAAGCCGGGTTTTGGGTGACACATCGGTTTATGAATGCTGTTTCTTGAGGAGATTTTTCATGAGTGAATCCAACGCGGTCTATCGCGATCTGCATCTGCAACCCATCGCCGGGCAGTGGCGCGCCGGTGCCGCCGGCAAGACCCTGGCGGTGACCAACCCCTACGATGGCGCGCTGTTGCTGGAAGTGGCCCAGGCCAACCGCAGCGACCTGGATGCGGCCTACGCCAGGGCCGCCCAGGTGCAGCCGCAATGGGCGGCCCTGGGCCCGTCGCAGCGTGCGGCGGTGCTGCACCGGGCGGTGGCGATCTTCGACCGGCGCCAGGAGGAAATCGTCGACTGGATCATCCGCGAATCCGGCAGTACGCGGATCAAGGCCCTGGCCGAGTGGGGCGCGGCGCGGGCCATTACCCTGGAGTCGGCGTCGTTCCCGGCGCGGGTCCATGGGCGGATTGTCGAGTCCGATGTACCGGGCAAGGAAAGCCGGGTGTACCGCAGCGCCCTGGGGGTGGTGGGGGTGATCAGCCCGTGGAACTTTCCGCTGCACCTGACCCAGCGTTCCATCGCTCCGGCCCTGGCCCTGGGCAACGCGGTGGTGGTCAAGCCGGCCAGCGATACCCCGGTGTGCGGCGGCCTGCTGCTGGCGAGGATCTTCGAGGAAGCGGGGCTGTCCGCCGGGGTGTTCAGCGTGGTGGTGGGGGCTGGCAGCGAGATTGGCGATGCCTTTGTCGAGCACCCGGTGCCGGCGCTGATCACCTTTACCGGCTCGACCCCGGTAGGGCGCGGTATCGGCCGCATCGCCAGTGGGGGCGAGCATCTCAAGCACGTGGCCCTGGAGCTGGGGGGCAACAGCCCGTTCGTGGTGCTCGACGATGCCGACCTGGAGCAGGCGGTGAACGCCGCGGTGTTCGGCAAGTTCCTGCACCAGGGGCAGATCTGCATGGCGATCAACCGGATCATCGTCGATGAGCGGCTCTACGAAGCCTTTGCCCAGCGTTTCGTGGCCCGGGTCAAGCAACTCAAGGTGGGGGATCCGCAATCGCTGGAGACGGTGATCGGCCCGGTGATCAATGCCCGCCAGTTGCAGGGCCTGCAGGACAAGATCGCCCTGGCCCGGGAGCAGGGCGCCGAGCCGCTGTACGAGGGCGGGGTGAACGGCAATCTGCTGGCGCCCCATGTCTACGGCGAGGTGCGGGCCGACATGGACCTGGCGCGCAATGAGATCTTCGGCCCGCTGGTGGGGCTGCTGCGCGCTCGGGATGAAGCCCATGCCCTGGAGCTGGCCAATGCCAGCGAGTTCGGCCTGTCCAGCGCGGTGTTCACCCGCAGCCTGGAACGCGGGGTGAACTTCGCCCGCCAGGTGCGCGCGGGCATGACCCACATCAACGATGTGCCGGTGAACGATGAGGCCAACGCGCCGTTCGGTGGCGAGAAGAACTCCGGGCTGGGGCGCTTCAACGGCGACTGGGCGATCGACGAGTTCACCCGCGACCACTGGATCAGCGTGCAACACCGGCCGCGTCAGTATCCCTTCTGACGGGCTGACCTGAACAACCCCGGCCGCCCTGGCCGGGTTTTTGAGCATCCGTGAATGGACGGGCCGTCACGGGCCTGTCGGGGCACGGCTGCGTCCATGAAAAACGGAGAACAATAATAATGAACACCCGTCATCCGATGCTTTGCCGTTCCCTGGTCGGGGCTTGTCTGTCAGCGGGCCTGTGCGCCCCTTCCTGGGCTGGCGAGGACAGCGGTTTCTTCGAGGGGAGCAAGACCGACCTGCTGCTGCGCAACTACTACTTCAACCGGGATTTTCGCGACCACGACGCGCCCAAGGGGCAGATCGAGGAGTGGGCCCAGGGCTTCATCCTCAAGTTCAGCTCCGGCTACACCCCGGGCACCGTGGGTGTTGGCCTGGATGCCATCGGCCTGTTCGGCCTCAAGCTCGACAGCAGCCGCCGGGTCAGCGGTTCGGAGTTGCTGCCGGTGCACGACGACGGCCGCGCGGCGGACAATTTCGGCCGCACCGGGGCAGCGTTGAAGGCGCGGATTTCCGCCACCGAGTTCAAGCTCGGCGAACTGCTGCCGGACGTGCCGCTGCTGCGCTATGACGATGGCCGCCTGCTGCCGCAGACCTTTCGCGGGGCCATGCTGGTGTCCCGCGAGATCGACGGCCTGGGCCTGCAGGCCGGGCAGTACCGGGCGGTGAGCCTGCGCAACTCGTCGGACATGCAGGACCTGTCGGCCTGGGCCGCGCCGGGGGTGAAGTCCGATGGCTTCAACTACGTGGGCGCCGACTACCGCTTCAACCAGCAGCGCACCCTGTTCGGCGCCTGGCATTCGCAACTGCAGGACATCTACCGCCAGAGCTATTTCAACCTGCAGCACAAACAGCCGCTGGGCGACTGGGTGCTGGGGGGCAACCTGGGCTACTTCATCGACCGCGACGATGGCAGCGCGCGCATCGGCCGGGTCGACAGCCACACCGCCTATGGCCTGTTTTCCGCCGCGCGGGCCGGGCACACGCTGTACCTGGGGGTGCAGAAGGTCAGCGGCGACAGCCCCTGGATGTCGGTCTATGGCAGCAGCGGCCGGACCCTGGGCAACGACATGTTCAACGGCAATTTCAGCAACGCCGGCGAGCGTTCCTGGCAGCTGCGCTACGACTATGACTTTGCCGCTTCCGGGGTTCCCGGGCTGCTGGCCATGGTGCGTTACGGGCGAGGCGACAACGCCACCACCAAGGCCGGCAAGGACGGCCATGAGTGGGAACGTGATACCGAGATCGGCTACACCCTGCAGAGCGGCATCCTGAAGAACCTCAGCCTGCGGCTGAACAACGCCACCAATCGGCGCAGCTTCAACAGCGACTTCGACCAGACCCGGCTGATCGTCAGCTACCCGTTGGCACTCTGAAAACCCTGTAGCCGCTGCCGCAGGCTGCGAACGCTCTGGGCGGCACTTCGTCGCAGGAGGCGCGGCGGTTTCGAAGGTGCTGCAGGTTCGGCGGGAGAACGCCAGGCAAGGTCCTGCGGACCTTTGCGCAGCTTCGCGGGCTCAGCAGCGGCTACAGGTATTGTCGGGGGGCGTGTTGTGGCGGGCCTTGCGTTACTATGGCCGCCCACCTTTTTTAAGGAAGCTGCCCGGATGAGCAAACCCGGTCAAACGGTGCTGGTCGCGCTGCGCAAGATGATCGCCTCGGGCGAGCTGGCGGCAGGCGAGCGCTTGATGGAAGTGCCTACCGCCGAGCGCTTCGGGGTGTCGCGGATGCCGGTGCGCATGGCCTTTCGCACCCTGGAGCAGGAAGGCCTCTTGGTGCGTTTCGGCGGTCGCGGTTTTCAGGTGCGGTCGGTCAGCGCCGAGGACATTGCCGGGGCGGTGGAGGTGCGCGGGGTGCTGGAAGGCCTGGCGGCGCGCCAGACCGCCGAGCGCGGGCTGTCGGCCGAGGGCCGGGCGATTCTCGAACGTTGCCTGGTCGAGGGCGATGCGCTGTTCGACAAGGGTTATGTCAACGAGGAAGACCTGGAGGTCTACCACGACCTCAACATGCGGTTTCATCAGGTGATCGTGGCGGGCAGCGGCAACCCGGCGATCGCCGATGCCCTGGCGCGCAACGACCATCTGCCGTTCGCCTCGGTCACCGCCCTGGCGGTGGATCGCCAGGACATGGCCCGGGAATACCGGCGCTTCAACTACGCCCACATGCAGCATCATTCGGTGTTCGACGCCCTGGTCAATGGCCAGGGCGCGCGGGCCGAAGCGCTGATGCGCGAGCATGCCAACGCCACCTTGCGCTACGCCGAGATCTTCGGCTCGGCCGTGGCCGACGAGCGCATGAAGCTGATCCTGCCCTCGCCGTGAGGCGCAAGGCGCTGTCCGAACAGTTTTGAGACGTAGGTCAGGCAAGGCGAAAACGGTCGAGGAGCGGCCGGGGGGCGCGTCCGACTTTACGGGGTGTCAATGAGCATTCCGATCGGACTCGCGCACAAGACTGTTTTCAACGCAGCATCACCGAGTATCGAGGCTTTCGTGCAACGCCTAGAGATCCAGCACCAGTAACGGAGTCTTGGCGCGGGAACAGCAGGGCGTGAACTGATCGTTGCACGCCTGTTCTTCCTCGGTGAGGAACAGGTCGCGGTGCTCCGGCACACCCTCCAGCACCCGGGTCAGGCAGGTGCCGCAGATCCCTTGTTCACAGGAAATCGCCACTTCGATGCCCTGGTCCTGCAGCACCTGGACCACGCTGCGATCGGCCGGCACCTGGAACACCTGGCCGCTGCTGGCCAGCTTGACCGCGAAGCTGCCGTCGCTGCCGTGGTCCACGGGCGCGGCGCTGAAGTACTCGCGGTGCAGGCATTGTTCCTTCCAGCCCAGGGCCCTGGCGCTGTCCAGCACGTGTTGCATGAACCCGCCGGGGCCGCAGACGTACAGGTGCAGATCATCCTGCGGCGCGGCCAGGGCGTGCGCGATATCCAGGGCCGTCTCGGGCTGCTCGTCGAAATGCAGGCTGACCCGCTCGGCGAAAGGCGATTGCCGCAGGCGCGGGACAAAGGCCGCGCGCTCGGCGGAACGGGCGCAGTAGTGCAGCTGGAAATCCGCGCCGCCGTGGGCCAGGTGCTCGGCCATGCTGAGGATCGGGGTAATGCCGATGCCGCCGGCGAACAGCAGGCTGCGCCGCGCGCCGGGGGCCAGGGCAAACAGGTTGCGCGGCTGGCTGATGCGCAGGCGCGTGCCCACTTCCAGCTCTTGGTGCAGGCTGCTTGAGCCGCCTCGCGAGGCCGGATCCTTGAGCACCCCGATCACGTAGCGGTGGCGTTCTTCGGGGTGGTTGCACAATGAATATTGGCGCACCAGGCCGTTGGCCAGATGCACGTCGATATGGGCGCCGGCGCTGAAGGCGGGCAGGGGGCTTGCGTCGGCCGCGGCCAGTTCGAAGCTGCAGATGTCCAGGGCTTCGTTGTGGCGCGCGACCACCAGTACGTCGATCATTGTCGGTCCTCGCCAGTGGCCGCATCCGGGCCGGCTGGCTGTCGGGGGCGGAGAAGGGCTTAACGGCTTGCCGCGATCAGTGCTTCCCGGGGCTCGCGCTCCTGGGCGATCAGGCGTTCCAGTACCCGTCGCGACTGCACGCCGCCGGCGTCGATGTTCAGCTTGAGCAGGCTGCGCTGGGGCTGGGCGAGCAGGTTCTGCTGCTGGCGTTCGAGCATCTCCAGGTCTTCGCTGAAGATCTTGCCCTGGCCTTCGCGGATGCTGGCGGTGAGGGCCTGGTCCTGGGGGTTGAAGTTGCGCGCCATGCCCCAGAAGTACCAGATCGAGGTGTCGCTTTCGGGGGTGATGAAATCCACCACGATGCTCGATGCCTTGAATGCCGCCGGGGCGTCGTAGCCGCCGTGGCCGGCGTGGGCCACGCCGACTTCGATCAGCACATGGCTGGGCGGGCTGAAGCGGCAGATCTGCCAGCGGTCCACCGGCACGTCGTCGGCCAGCTGGTTGCCGCGCAGGGCCATGCGCCAGAACGGCGGCGGCATGACGTTGTGCATATGGCGGGCGGTGACCACCTGATCGCCGTCCACGGTGGTCTGTGGCGGCGCCTCGTCGATCTCCTTCTGGCCGATGCTGGAGGCGTGGACGTAGGTTTCGTGGGTCAGGTCCATCAGGTTGTCGATCATCAGTCGGTAGTCGCACTGGATGTGGAACAACCCGCCGCCATAGGCCCACTGTTCGTTGTCGGCCCATTCCAGGTGATGGATCAGTGCCGGATCGGCCAGGCTCTGGTCGCCGGGCCAGACCCAGATGAAGCCGTAGCGCTCGACCGCGGCGAAGGTCTTGTTGCAGGGGAAGCCGCGTACCCGCTGGCCGGGCATATCCACGGTCTTGCCGTCGCAGCCCATCACCAGGCCGTGGTAGCCGCACACCAGGTTGCCGTTCTCGACATAGCCCAGCGACAGCGGGGCGCCGCGATGGGGGCAGAAATCCTCGACGGCGGCTACCCGGCCTTCGTGGGCGCGGTAGAACACCATTCGTTCGCCGCAGATCTGCCGGCCCAGGGGCTTGCCCTGCAATTCATCGGGGGTGCAGGCAACGTACCAGGCATTCTTGGGGTACATGACGTCTCTCCAGGCGTTTGTTGTTTTTATTTAATGGATCCATTAAAGGGTTCGTGCTCTGGGGGTGTCAAATGAATGCGCGGATTTTCTGTTCGATAATCGGCTATTTTTGAGGTTTTAGAGGTTTGTGGATCCAATGGTGTGATTTTTATGGATCCATTGGGCGCGTGTCAGCGCACCGCCGGGGCAGGGTGGGGCGTGGCTGCGGGGCTGGGCCAGGAGGGCGCAGCGCCAGGGGCGGGAACCTGGCGGCTGCGCTGGCGGGGTGGGTTTGTGCGGCGATCAGCGCCGTTGCAGGCTGTCCTGCAGGCGCTGGATGCCTTCTTCGAGCATGGCCCGCGGGCAGCCGAAGTTCAGGCGCACGAATTGCCCGCAGTCATCGCCAAACTCCAGCCCGGCGCTGAGGCCGACCTTGGCTTCCTTGAGGAAGTAGCCATGGGGATCGTCCAGCCCCAGCTCGCTGCAATCGAGCCAGGCCAGATACGTGCCCTGGGGCGCGTGCATGCGGATGCCCGGCAGGCGGGTCTGCACCGCGTGCAGCAGGTAGTCGCGGTTGGCTTGCAGGTAGCCGAGCAGCGCCTGCAGCCAGGGGCCGCCGTGGGTCAGGGCGGCCAGGGTCGCCTCCAGGCCCAGGGGGCTGACGCTGTCCACCATGCCGGCGCGGGCGTTGTTGAAGGCCAGGCGGGTGGCCGGGTCCTGGACGATGGCGAAGCAGGTCTTCATCCCGGCGATGTTGTAGGCCTTGCTCGCCGACATCAGGGTGATGGTGCGCCGGGCGATCTCCGGGCTCAGGGACGCGGTGGGAATGTGCCGGCGGCCGTCAAAGCACAGTTCGGCATGGATCTCGTCAGAAATGATCAGTGCGCCCTGATCCAGGCAGGCGTTGGCCACGGCTTGCAGTTCGTCCCGGGGGAAAACCTTGCCCAGCGGGTTGTGCGGGTTGCTCAGGAGCATCGCCCCGGCGCCTTGCAGGGCCTGGCGCAGTGCATCCATGGGGGTGACATAGGTGCCTTGCTCGGTGAGCTGGAACGGCACTTCGACCTTGTCCAGGCCCCAGTTGCCCGGGGCCAGGCGCAGCGGGCGATAGTTGGGGGTCTGCAACACCACCGATTGCCCGGGTTTGACGAAGGCGTGCAGGGCCATGTTGAAGCCGGGCTCGACCCCGGGGAGGAAGATCAGTTCGTCGGGCTGCACGCGCCAGGCGTACTTGTCCCGGAGGTCGGCGACCACCGCGTCGCGCAATTCGTCGCGGGCCACGCTGTAGCCCAGCAGCGGGTGCTCCAGGCGCTGGCGCAGGGCCTGGAGGATGCCGTCGGCCACGGCGAAGTCCATGTCCGCCACCCACATCGGCAGGACATCTTCGGGGTAGCGGCTCCATTTGGTGCTGCCGGTGCCATGGCGGGGGTGCAGGGTGTCGAAATCGAAGCTCATGAACGGCTCTCGTCGCCTGGGAAAGGTAGCGCAGATTCTAGCGCTTGCGCGGGCATCCGGTAGGGAATAACGGGGTGGGCCGTTGGTCGGCGTGGCGGTCGCAAGCATTTGTGGCGAGCGCGGGGCGGCTTGAACGAGCCCTGACGCCTGTTTATTTAAATAGGGATATTTGGAGTGCCGAATGTTTCGCTTTGGGCGTTTTTTTCGAACCCTGTTTGCGCTGTTTTTTAAGGTATTTCTTAGGTCGGGTTTTTACTCGCTGTTATATGGTGTGGCGGTTGTTGCAGGTCTTGTGTGCCAAGCAAAACAGTGTGGGCTGCGAAAAAAACCAATAAAAAGGAGCAGGGCGATGAAACTTGAAAATGGAATTCGCTACCGTGATTTTTCCGTCCCCTATCTGGTGGATGAAACACTTCGGGAGGGGATTGAGCGCACAGCCTTTCCCATCACGGTGGACGCCAAGTTATCCATCCTCAAGTCCATGGTCGAGGCCGGACTACGGGATTTCGTGGTGGGCTGCGGACCGGAGGAACCGCTGGTCTGGGACCGCCTGCATCGGGCACGGCAAGCCGGCGAATTGCCGGCCGATACCCAGGCCACGTTCATCGTCCTGTTGAACTGCTGGGAGACCGCCTTGGCTTATTTCAAGGCCCGGGCCCATCGACGGGAATGGATTGCCGACACCGTCTTCAGCTTCGGCATGATCACCTACAGGCAGAGCGACGGTGAATTCGAGCATGCAATCCGGGCGTTTCGCGAGCTCGGCGCCGTCAAGTTCAAGGCCAGCGTGCTCAACAACTTCCGCAATGGAGTGTGCGAGCAGCGTTATGCCGAGATCTGCCGGCAGATCGACTGGGCCGTCAACCTGGGCGTGGACATCATCCGCATCAACGACTCCGTGGGTTCGCTGCAACCCCATGTGACCCGCTGGCTGTGCTCCAAGCTGGTGGCGGATTACCCCCGCCTGGTGTTCTGCCTGCATGCCCATAACGACAACGGGTTGGCCCTGGCCAATACCATGCAGGCGATTCAATGCGGTTTTCAGATGGTTGAAGGGGCCCTGGCCGGATTTGGCAACCGCTCCGGAATTGCACCGCTGGAGCAAGTTGTGAAGTTGTGTCGGGACAACAATATACAGCTGGGCGCGCAGCCGCTGGATCTGGACAAGTTGATCGGCGCCGCTCGTTACTGTGAGGAAAAGTTGCTGCAGTTGCCCGGTGTCTATCGTCCGGTCAGTGGCAAGTTTGAAACACTTTCCAATTATGGCGTCTTGAATATTCCGGACTTTCTGGAAACTCAGGATGATAAGGCTTACTTCGTCAATTATGTGGGCTTGCATCCGCAGACCATCCGTCAGGCCCTGGCCGATTATTCATCGCTGAGCACCCAGGTGGCCGAGATTGCCGATGAGGAGCTGTGGCCCATCGTCGAGAGTCTGAAAGAGGAAATGCGGGCCTCGATGTCGGACATCGAGGTCCGTTATCAGCACGCGATGGCCGGGGTGATGGAGTTCTATCGCTCCTGCACCTACAGCCCGATGCACCTGGCCCGCTATGCCGAGCGTCAGCTTCTTCAGGAGCAACCGGCCCATGGATAAGGTCTTTACGGTGGTGATGCCGCTGTTTGCGATGATTTTCGCCGGCTACTGGATAGTGCGGCTGGAGGTGATCGGCAAGGAAACGGTCAAGGGCCTGGTGGGGGTGGTGTTCTGGTTGTTCCTGCCGTGCTTCATCTTCGTCAAGACCCTCGGCACCCGGGATCATGGCGAGCTGGATTGGGCCTTGCTCGGCGCCTATTACCTGGCCTGCCTGGTGACCTTCATGATCGCCGCCGTGGGCGGGCGGATGATCTGGGGCGGCAACGCGCGGGTGGCCGGCCTGCGCGGGCTGTCGTCCATCTCCGGGGTGGTGGGGTATATGGGGTTGCCCTTGATGGTCATGGCGTTCGGCGATGAAGCGGCGCTGCCCACGCTGATGATCACCATGGCCGACAACCTGGTGATCCTGGCGGGGGGCGCCCTGATCATGGAACTCACCGAGCCGCGCGAAGCCCGGGCCAAGCCGGATCTGGCCCGTGTGCTGCTGACCACCGGCAAGTCGATCATCAGCAACCCGCTGATTCTGGCGGTGGCCCTGGCGGCGCTGTGCATTGCCTTGCAGTGGCGCTTGCCCGGTCCGCTGCAGATCTTCGCCACGCAGATGACCAACGCCACCGGCCCCTTGGCGCTGGTGGCCCTGGGTGCTGCCTTTGCCGTGCACCGCCAGCAGAACCTGATCAAGGGCGACTCCCTGGCCCTGGCCCTGTTGAAGGTGGTGGTGTTGCCGGTGCTGGTGTTCGTGTCCGCCCGCTATGTGTTCGGCCTCGGAGATTTCCTGGTCAAGATCGCGGTGATCATGGCGGCGCTGCCAGTGGCGGTGAACGTCTTTATCCTGGCCTCGCGCTACAAGACCTACGAGATCGAGGTGTCCAGCAGCATGCTGCTCTCGGCGGTGATGGGCATTGGGGTGATCTCGGGGTTGCTGGTCGTGCTGGATTGAGCTGCGGCGCCCTTGACCCATGAGTTGTCAAAACGCCCCGCCCGGGTGATGCCCTGGCGGGGTTTTTGTTGTTGCTCCGGCGGACTTGCTTGTCCGTCCAGGCGCGCCGCTCGGTGTGCGCATTCCCTTCGTCGATCTCGGGCCGAGTCTGCCGTCTAGGCAGCTTTTCCCTTGCCTGTGCCTCAGAAAAACCTCGTTTCGCAATGCCTCGGGTTGGGCAAACAATAAACCCCTGCATACGCCTGCCCGACTGCCCGGGACGTTGTTGCGATGCACTGCCGATCGATTTGTTCTTCCTACAAAAACAACAGGGAGCAAGCGATGAACCGCCATTCGAGCAAGACCGCGTCCGCTCACTCCGGACCGGTTGCGAACACTCCAAGCGAACGGGGCCAAAGAGCCCGCAACGGTGACGATCCGGCTACCCGGCCTTTGCTGCCAGGTGCCTTGCACCGCTGACCAAGACTCGTAGTGCCTGGTGCAGTACCGCCCGTGAATACGGTCGCTTCCAGGCTCCTGCTGTGCAGGTTCGTGCGGGCGAGCCGGCTTTCTTGAGGATGGGTTTTATGTCCAACACCTTGCGTTGCGGCGTTGCATTGTCGTGGGTTCTGCTGTGCACCGGGGCTTGGGCCCAACCGCAGAACCTCACCGTCATTTCCTTTGGCGGAGCCACCAAACAGGCTCAGGAAAAAGCCTACTTCCAACCCTTCAACCAGAGCGGGGCAGCCCGGGTGGTGGCGGGGGAGTACAACGGTGAACTGTCGAAGATCAAGGCCATGGTCGATGTCGGCAAGACCAGCTGGGATGTGGTCGAAGTGGAGAGCCCGGAGCTGTTGCGCGGCTGTGACGAGGGCTTGTTCGAACCTTTGGACCTGGCCCGCTTTGGTGATCCGGCGCAGTTCGTCCCGGGCACCCTGAGCGAGTGCGGCGTGGCCACCTACGTCTGGTCGATGGTCATGGCCTTTGCCCCGCAGAAGCTGGCCAAGGCGCCCGGGTCCTGGGCCGACTTCTGGAACCTCAAGGACTTCCCCGGCAAGCGCGGTTTGCGCAAGAGCGCCAAGTACACCCTGGAAATCGCCCTGCTGGCGGACGGTGTGGCGCCGGCCCAGTTGTATCAGGTGCTCAACACCCCGCAAGGCGTGGCCCGGGCCTTCGCCAAGCTGGATCAGATCAAGCCCTACATCCAGTGGTGGGAAGCCGGGGCGCAACCTCCGCAATGGCTGGTGGCCGGTGATGTGGTCATGAGCGCGGCCTACAACGGACGCATTGCCATGGCCCAGAAGGAGGGCATGCAGTTGAGTATCCTCTGGCCCCAGAGCCTGTACGATCCGGAGTACTGGGCGGTAGTCAAAGGCTCGCCGAACAAGGCCCTGGCCGAAGATTTCATCCTGTTCGCCAGCCAGCCCCAGGCGCAGAAGGTGTTCTCGCAGAACATTCCCTATGGACCGGTGCATCGTCAGGCACTGCCCCTGTTGCCTGAGGCGGTGCAGCAGCAACTGCCGACCTACGAGGCCAACCTGCAAGGCGCGCGGGCGGTGGATGCGGCGTTCTGGGTCGACCATGGCGAGGAGCTGGAACAGCGCTTCAACGCCTGGGCGGCCCGTTGAACGCCTCACTGATGCACTGAGGAAAAAAGGGCCTGCACAAGCTGTGCAGGCCCTAGTCCGATTGACGGGATCTGACGGCGTTGGTGCGGCGGCGAGCTGGACACACCCGTCGGCTCAATGGGCGGGGGCTCGAGGGCGCTGGGTCAGCCAGTCGATAAACAATGAAAACAGCTCCGCCTGGGAACTGATGGCCAGCTTGGTATAGAGATTCTTACGGTGCATGCGCACGGTTTCCGGAGAGATTTCCAACACCTTGGCCGTGGATTTCACCGAGTGACCGCGCAGGATCAGGTGGGCGATCTCCCGTTCACGCACCGTCAGTAGCGGAGTGCCGAAGCTCATGAAGGCGGCTTCGATCTGTTGGTTGAGGTCGGCCGGTGCCTGGGCCGGCAGCGAGCCCTGAGTTGCGTGCCGCACCAGTTGCTGCAGGCCGCCGGCAGTGCCGAAACGACGGATCAGTTCGCGCACCAGCGGCTCCACCGCCCGCAGTAGCGCCAAGGGTTCGCTGGCGAAGCGTGCACCACTCAAGCCCTGGAACATGCACAGGGAAATCTTGCTGTGCGGGTCGAGGTCGACGATGTAGTAACTGTCTTCGGCGCCCCCGGTCTTGAGGTAGTAGGTCTTGTAGTACTCGCTGGCGAAAAAGTCGTCCGGGGCGATTTCCGAGAGGTGGTAGAAACCTTCCGCCAGACCGTTTGCCACCGCCAGGCAAAAGGGGTCGAGCAGGTAGCCGCGGGAGAAATAGCGGTTGATGATCTCGTCGCGGTACGCGCCGACAATGCCTTGCTCATGCAGCAACTGGGGTGGCAAGCCTTTGCGTTCCAGGCTGATCATCATGGATTCGATGGGGGTCAGGGCATTCAGCGCTGCCGCCAGATGGCTGAGGAAGGCCTCATCGTCCACGCTGTCGAATGCCTTGGCCAAGCCGGCATGCCAGGCCTGCAGGGCATGGAGGGAGAGGGGGGCGTTGGGGGGATTGGCAGATGCGCTCATGCCCGGCAGTTTAACTGCCGGGCGCAGGCCGGGTAAGACCCCGATTCGCAGTGCTGTCGGTGCCCGTTGTCGGTTCATCAACCCAGGTACTGGCCGTCACGGCGCAGCTCGGCTGCAGCCTCGAGGATGCATTCGCGCAAGGTATCGACGATTTCGTCGATCTGCGCACGGGTGATGATCAACGGTGGCGACATGACGTTGAGATGGCCGATGGGGCGCACCAGCAAGCCCTTGGCCTGGGCTCGCAGGTGGATGCGTTCGGCAATGTTCAGGGCCTCCGGCAACAGGCTCTTGCTGTGCTTGTCGGCGACGAACTCGACGCAGGCCATCAGCCGCTTGCAGCGTACATTGCCGACCAGGGGCAACTGCGCCAGGGTCTGCAGGCGTTGCTCCATGTAGACCCCCACCTCTTCGACATGGGCCAGCAGGTTTTCCCGCTCGATGATCTCGATGTTCTTCAGCGCCGCGACGCAACTGACCGGGTGCCCGCTGTAGGTGAAACCGTGGGTGAAGCAACGGCCCTTGCCCGGCTCGCCGATCACCTGCCAGATGCGTTCGGAGAAGATGCAGGCCCCCAGGGGCAGGTAGCCCGAAGTCAGGCCCTTGGCGGTGGTGATGATGTCCGGCTGCATGCCGAACACGTCCTGGGAGGCGAAAAAGGTGCCCAGGCGACCGAACGAGGTCACCACCTCATCGGCGACATACAGCAGGTCGTAGCGCTGGCAGATTTCCCACATGCGCCGGTGATAACCCTCGGGCGGAATGATCACTCCGCCTGAGCCCATGATGGGTTCGGCGAAGAAGGCGGCCACCTTGTCCGGGCCGATGGTGAGGATCTTGTCCTCGAACTCGGCCACCAGAAAATCGAGGAAATCCGCCTCGCTCATACCGGCCGGGGCGCGGTAGTAGTTGGGGCAGGAGATGTGGTGAAACAGGTCGCCCATGAAGTCGAATTCGGGAGCTCGGTCGGCGGCCTTGTTGCCGATGGACATGGTCAGGAAGGTCGAGCCGTGGTACGCATTGATCCGCGAGATCACATGCTTCTTCTCATGTTTGCCACGACTGTTCTGATAGAACTGCACCAGGCGGTAGGCGGTGTCCACCGCAGTGGAGCCGCCAGTGGTCAGGAACACGTGGTCCAGGTCCCCCGGTGCCAGGCTGGCGAGTTTTTCACAGAGCTGGATGGCGCTGACGTTGGCCATGTCGCAGAACGGATTGGAGTAGGCCAACTGCCGTACCTGATCGGCAATCGCTTCAGCCATTTCCTCACGGCCCAGGCCGATGTTGGTGCACCACATGCCGCCGACTGCATCCAGGTAGCACCGGCCGGCGGTGTCATAGATATAGGCACCGTCACCGGCAGCGATGTTCAGCGAGCCCTGCTCGCGGTGCTCGTCGAACATATGAAAGCCGTGCATGTAATGGGCCTTGTCGGCGGCCACCAGTTGTGGGTCGTCGAACTGTTGAAAAAAGGCTTCGGGTTGGATGGCCATGGGCTTCACCTCGGGTTGAACCATTGGACGCGACGTCCGTGGAATGGGTAGGCATGGATCACTTGCCGATCTTCACCATGTTCCAGGTGCGGGTGATCAGGCGGGTGCTGGCGGGGGACTGGATCTTCTGGGTGAACAGTCGCTCCCGGGTCTGGGCATCGGGGTAGATCGCCGGGTTGTCACGCACCTCGGTAGCGAGCAGCGGGATGGCCTTGAGGTTGGCATTGGCATAGCGGATGTAGTCGCTGACCTCGGCCATCACCTGCGGCTGCAACAGGTACTCGATAAAGGCATGGGCATTGGCCACATTCGGTGCATCGGCGGGAATGTAGAAGTTGTCGAACCAGATCAGCGAACCTTCTTTGGGAATGAAATAGTCGAGCTTGACCGGTGCCCCCGCTTCATTGGCCCGGGCCTGGGCGGTGGCGTAATCGCCGGACCAGGTCGCACTCAGGCACAGGTCGCCATTGGCCAGGCCATTGAGGTAGCTGGTGGAGTCGAACTTGCGGATATAGGGCCGTATGGCCATCAAGGCATCTTGCGCGGCCTTGAGGTCTGCGGGCTCGGCGCTGTTGGGATTGCGCCCCAGCCAGGCCAGCACCAGCGGCAGAATGTCCGTAGGCGAGTCCTGCAGCGTCACTCCGCAATCAGAAAAGCGCGACACCACCTTGGGATCGAACAGCATTGCCAGGGAGCCGATGGGCGCGTCCGGCATCCGCTCACGGATCTTGTCGACGTTATAGGTCACCCCATTGCTGCCCCAGGTATAGGGCGCCGAGTACTGCACCCCGGCGTCGTAGTTCTCCAGGCTTGTCAGCACCTGGGGATCGAGATTCTGCCAACTGGGCAACCACTGCTTGTTCAACGGCTGGAACACCCGCGCCTTGATCAAGGGCGGTACCAGCGCCGCATTGAGTACCACCAGATCGTAGCCGGAGCGCCCGGGCAGCAACTTGCCCTGTACGGTTTCATAGGAATCGAAGGTGTCGTAGATCACCTTGATGCCGCTGGCCTTCTCGAAGCCGGCGAGGGTGTTCTCGCCGATATAGTCCGACCAGTTGTACAGCCGTAGCGTCTTGCTTGCGGGCTCCTCGGCCTGCACCCAGGCTGCCGCCACTATCAGAACCACGCCAAACACCGCAGGGAATGCTGTACGCATGCTGGAATTCCGCCTTGAGCCTGATGGGAGGAGCCCGGGTCGAGCCGTTGGCGCTACTGTCCGCGAGCGGCCGCACACACGCCATAACCCGATCGGGTAGGTGAGCGAGGAACAGGCAAGGGCGAGCTATCGGACTTGATTTATGCAATCATCCAGCCCCGTCGGCGACTTCGAGGCGTATTTGCCCGCCCGGAAACCTGTAGAAACAGCCCGGCAGAAAAAATATCGAATAGGAGTTGCCAGGAATGGAAAACATGTCCATAATTGCGACCATTCCTCAGCGAGGAAACGGAAAAACTCTTTAGAAATCAAAGAGTTGCGAGATGAGGTTGATCTCGAAAACCGTTCCAGTTTGTACGTGTTCAGTGTTGTCATTCGGGCATTGGACATTTGGGGCCGAGTAGCAAAATGGTTATGCAGCGGATTGCAAATCCGCCTACGCCGGTTCGATTCCGACCTCGGCCTCCACCCTTGAAAGCCCCGTAGATTAACGTCTACGGGGTTTTTTATTGCCTGGGATTTGGGCAATCACTTCCGCAATTTTTTGGATCGCTTCCGCAATTGGATGCGAATTGACTGTGGATGTTGATTAATAATATGTTTCCGCACCCTGGTCATAGCTGCATTCAGATTAGGTTCCTGGTGGGGCAGCGGCGGCGGGCATTTTCTTTTCTTGTGTTTCCCTCTGTATACAGTGCAGCGAATTGAATGCTTTAAAATGGCTACGCATTACTGCGGTGGCGTATGCGATAATATGCGGTTAAGCGTAAGACGCATTGCATTAGAAGAAACACGGAAAAATGAACCAGAAAAAATACACTCTCGCGGAGTTTTTCTGCGGCTGCGGCGGCACCTCTCGAGGCTTTACGCGGTCTGGGCGCTTCAGCGTAGCTTTGGGTAACGATGTGAAACCTGAAGCGCTGAAGACATTTGAATTCAACCATCGGGATGATGATCTCCCTCCCGCGACCATCTGCGAAGATATCCGGTTGCTTGATATGGACACAATTCATGCCAGGCTCAAGGACAAGGGCATCGCACAAGGTGATCTAGATTGCATGATCGGAGGACCGCCTTGCCAAGGTTTTTCCCAACTGCGTCGCACTGAGCAACGTGACAAGGGGAAAATTGTCAAATTCAGCGGTTACAGCCAATTGGCGCACGATCCTCGAAACGACTTGGTACTGCGTTATCTGGAAGTTGCAGAGGCCTTGCGTCCAAAATTCTTGGTAATCGAAAATGTTCCCCAGATGCTCAACCACGGCTTCGAGGGTCGTCTGGGAAAGCTTTCTGAGTTAGTGATCCAAATGCTTGAGCGCGACCTAGGCTATAAGGTCGAACTGGCTGTAGTGAATTGCGCCGATTACGGCGTTCCTCAGCTTCGCGAGCGTGCAGTTTTCATTGCAAGCTCAGTTGGTGCAGCGTCCTTCCCTGCACCCACTCACGCCGATCCGTCTAAACCAATCCTATTGGCCCAAGGCCGAAAGCCATGGGTGACAGTTGCGGATGCAATAGGCGATCTATGTGAGCCCTCAACAAGCGTGGACGAACTTGGGGGTGGGTCGCTCGATTTGTACAGGAATGATCCTAGCGCCTACGCCCAGTTGATGCGAACTTCCGAAGCCTTCCCTTTCAATCATATCACCCGAAGTTACAAGCCCTCGGTGCTGGACATAATCAAAGAGATGCGACCTGGTAAAACCTGGGATGCGGAGAGCGAGCGCATGCGAGCCAAATACGCTCAACTTATTGCAGAAATGGTAAAGGAGGAAGGTGTCTCTCCTGAGCTTGCCCGGTTTACATTGGAGCGGGCGGGCTCTATCAACCCAGCGTTTTATAAGGACTACTACTGGAGTGCATACACGCGCTTGGCTTGGGACGCTCCGGCTTTGACCATAACAGCAAACGCAAACTTCTTAGGGTCGGGCCGCTTCTCTCACCCCACAGAGATGCGAGGTATTACTATGCGTGAGGCTGCCCGCCTACAGTCATTTGACGATGACTTCCGCTTCGTCACTTCCTTTAATGATGTAACTGATACGACGCGCACTGGTATAGGCATGGATATGATTGGCGAGGCGGTACCTCCTCTGCTTTCTCAGGCTATCGCCACGCATTTGGCAGAACAGCTCGACTCACACAATATCTCAATCAGGTCACCGTTGAGCGACAAGTCGAGAGTCGCCAGCAGCCTCAACTAGCCAGCCCAGAATGAAGCAGCCAGGAAGCGAAGAAAAATAGAAACTTAAGGGACGACAATGTCACTATCTAATGATCAGATTTTCGACCACGCCATTTCTGCCCTCAAAGCGATGCTGGCTGCGCATGGTCCCGAGTATAAGTTTCCGTCCGACGTGATCTGGCAATACATGCCAGCGTCGGTCAATGTCGGCGTGGATGTCCCGAGCACGTCCCGTCCCCACCAGCCAGCGCGATTGATGAAAGCGGGTTACCTTGAAAAGACTGGCGGCATGACGCGTGCGCAGTCATCGCAACGTGCCGGTAGCTCAACTGCCGAGTATCGCTTCGGCCCCAAGCTTGTTCCGTCAATTACTGCAACTCCGGCCGGCAGTGCAGTTTCATCTAGCGAGCGCTTGAAGGGCATCCGGGTTGCTATGGATGCCGAAGGCTACATGATCTCCGCAGCCGAACTTGCTAATTTCTATCTAGCGATGATTGTGAGCCCTCTAGTCATACTCTCGGGTATCTCTGGCACTGGTAAGAGCTTATTGCCGCGTAAGTTCGCTAAGCTCACAAGCTCTGGTTTCAACTCCATCCCCGTACAGCCTCAGTGGACCGACAACAGTGATCTATTTGGTTATGTCCCGACTCTAGCTCCTACCAAGTATATTGATGGTGCTCTGACCAAAAGTCTCCTAGAAGCCAAGGCAAGTCCCTCCAAGCTTGTGATCGCCCTGCTAGATGAAATGAATCTAGCTCCTGTCGAGCACTATTTCAGCGATTTTCTCAGTGTCGCTGAGACGCGCTCACGAGTAGGCGGCCATATCGAGACAGATTCTCTTCCTATTGAGCTCCCACCTATTGCCATTGGAACTGAGGATCCCTATGCCGATCTTCGTGACACTCAGCTTCCAGGAAACTTACGTATTGTGGGTACCGCGAATATGGACGAATCCACACACACATTTAGCCCCAAAGTGTTGGATCGTGCATTCACCATCGAGCTCGACGATCCGGTTTTGACTGATTTTGCCAGCGCCACATCGAAAAGTACGGAACCAGATATCACGGCATTCAGTGTGCTTGCTGCCCAAATGATCCAACAGACCAATGCAATCACGATTCAGGAAGCCCGCGCTGAGAGCCAGCCACTTTTCGAGCACATTGCTGGGATGCTTGCCGAGATTCAAGAAATTCTCGCCCCCGCAGGTATCAAATTTGGCTACCGCACTCGCGACGCGATCCTTCTTTACCTGCATTTTTGGCGCAAGCACGAGTTGGCGGACATCATGAGCGGTTACGCCGCCTTGGACTTCTGTATCCTGCAGAAAATTTTGCCCAAAGTGGCTGGCAGTGGGGAGGCTTTGGCAGAAGCGTTAGAGGCGTTCGTGGCGTGGCTAACAGCCCACGAGACACCGCAAGTGGGTGATCCATTTCCAGAGTTTGCTGGCAAACTTGACCGAAGCATCCGCAAAGCCGAGCGGATGGCAGCGCTTCTTGACCTTGACGGCGCTACGCGCTTCTGGGGTGCTTGATGCCACTGCTCCTCCAAGTCGAGGGTATGGGTTGGAAGATCGAGATCATTGGCAAACTGCCAGACCTTCCGCCCTTCATTGCGACTACGCCGCAAACGACCATTTTGGTCGAGGGGGAGGTGTTAGTGGAGATGCTGGATCGCGTAACAGGAATCATGCGCCCTATCGCGTCTGGTACTCCGATAGAACCATTGTTCTTCGAGGCTATTTCGTATGACATTCACTTCGAGAAGATCGATCCCTCCGCAAAGCTTACTTTACCCCTCGGGTCAGAGGCTCGGCGTATACGCTCGAACAGTGAGCATCACACACTCAATTTTGGCAACAATGTAGGATTCGCCGATCTCCGAGCCTCGAGCGCGACGGGAAATGGAAGCCTGCGTATTGAGGTATTTTCGCGTAAGGCTGACTATCGTACAGACTACATTGCAATGCGCGATGAAGTGTCGGGCATGCTACGCAATTTGGCGATGGCGGCCAACGCACGTACCTACGGCCTTGCAGCTCCAGCTAAAGACCGCAACCCTACGCTAGTTGAGTGGTTTGCCTTGGTAGAGTCGCACTTTGGTGAGTTTTTCAAACTGGCCAATGCCATCGCTAGAAATCCGCATAGTGGTTTGATGAAGAAGACTGCGCTCGTTGCTACTGAACGAGCGCGCCGTGTCACTCGACAAACCATTGGTCGAGCTTTGCGCCGAGAAAACGGAGGTTCTGTAGTTCCATGCCTCGGCATAGCCCTACCACGCAAAATAGGCGAAAGCGTCTCGTCATCCACCTTTGACACGCCGGAAAACCGTTACTATAAAGCGCTGGTCAAAGAAACCTACCGAAACATTCGTACGCTCTCCAAAACCGAAAACTCTGGTGACGAAGATGCTAATCGTTCCGCAGAGGCCAAATTTTTCGAATCTATACGTCCTCGGCTCAAAGCAATGGAACGCCAGGTGGAGTCAGTCCTGCGCTCGCCATTTCTCGACCTGGTCACAGATGTAGGGCTTATGCGACCCAACTCGATGGTCCTGCATAAGCACCCGATATACTCTCGATTCGATAAGTTATGTCGACTACTCAACGGCGGCCTATCGTTTGCCGGCGACATAGTGCCCATTGGCATAAAAGAGACTTCACAGCTCTACGAGTATTGGTGCTTTCTGAAAATTGTCGCGCTACTACGTAGCCGCTTCGACCTGGCTGAACAAAGCGTGGTTGCTTTCCGACGACTTAAGATGACGGTCGCTCTTAAAAAAGGAAAGCAGTCAGCAATGCGGTTCGTACATAAGCCGACCGGGGGCGAAATGTTCCTAATATATAATCGGCTCTTCAGTAAGTTACCTACGATTGCCCAGCAGCCTGACAACGTTATTCAGTTCGCTAGTGCTGAGCGCTTCTACATTTTTGATGCTAAATACCGGATTCAATTCGACTACGACTATATCAATCAATATGGGGGGGTTGGGCCGACGACTGATGATGTGAATACGATGCACCGTTACCGCGATGCCATCGCCATTCCACACCCGATGAAAGCAGGAGCCTGGGAAAAGGGGGCGGTTATTGGGGCCGTTACTTTGTTTCCTTACCCAAATGAGGCCGCGTATCGCTCACACAAGTTCTTCAAGAGTATCGAGCAGGTGGAGATTGGTGGCCTCCCATTCATGCCTCAAGCAACTAATCTAGTGACCGAAAAAATTAGCGATATCTTAGCTAGTCAATATCCCGAGTTAATGGCTATCACAGCCGAAACAAAAAATTGAGTCAAAGCGTGAATTCACGCTCCTACTCTATTTTGTCTCCATCGTCAGCGCTAAGCTAAAAAGTCTTGCAGGACGAATGTATAGCGAAGAGTTCAAGAGCTAACGCGGACTCAAACCGTTCGAGTTCTGGCAAGCACAAATGAGCTGCAGACACTAAAGAATTAGAAAGCCGCATTTGGCTGTATGTTGCAAATCATAATTTTGGTGGTATGTGCCTATTTTGTAGGTTTAACAATCTCGCCAACACGGCGATAGACCTTCTTGGTCATCTCCTCGGTTGAGTGCCCGAGGAGCCGACTTGCATGCGTTAACTCAATTTCACTGGCCGCCTTCGGCCGTATGTCCTTGAACTGAAACTGCCGAATGCTGACCGCCAGTGCCGGATCGCCATCGGCCGCAGCCTTGATGGCGGCCTTCTCCCGCGCATCGTCCCAACGGTTACGAAGCATTTGCTGGCTCATCCGTAGCCCTGAGGCGTTGGTTATCAGCGTCGACGTTCTGATACCGTTGATGGCCCTGCGTTCCTGCAGATCCTCGATAAAGGCGCTCAACCCTGACTGGACGCCTTCCTCCGCCAGCCGCAGGCGCAGGCGCTTTTCGGTCTTGCCCTGGCCAATCAGCAAGAACCCATTGTTCAGGTCGGTGGCGGCGATCTTGAGCACGTCCGCGGGGCGTTGGCCGGTCAGGTAGGCCAGATCCATGGCGTCCTTCAGTTCCTGCACCGCCTCAGCGTAGACGGCATTCCATACGGTCTCGCCTGCGTAGTAGTCCCTGGGTTTTTCCTTGTTGCGGCGGACGCCGAAGCACGGGTTGGCTTTGTCGGTCAGGCCCCACTCTCGGGCAATGGTGAACGCGTGAGAGAGCAAGGCGATTTCTCGATTGGCCCGGACCTTGGCGGTTCTAGCATCGCGGTATTGGGCGATCACTTGGGGGGTGATCGATTCGATAGGCGCGTTCTCAAAGGCTCTCCTGAGCTGCTTGAGTTCCTTGCGGTTGTCCGACTGGGTGCGGATCGATTTGCCGGGGATGATCTCCTTTTCGTACCGATCGAATACGTAGCTCATCAGGTGGTTGGGCTTGGGTGGCGCTCTGCGCTCCAGCCTGGCCCATTCCACCTTGGCCTGATCGAGGTCGGTGCCCAGTGGGATTTCCTTGCGCTTGCCGGCGGCGTCCCTGCCGTCGTAGTAGTACGCCGTCCAGATCTGGCCGTTCTTGCCCTTTCTGATACGGCGCACCATGCGCGGCGGCAGGTCGCGGTTGGCTGTGGTTCTCTTGCGCATGTATCAGCTCACATTCGCAAGGTTGAGTGTCCAGACTTCAGTCACGGCACTAGCTGCAGAGGGTTTAATGCCGGCTAACTTCATCCTGGCGTAAACCCGGCCAACGATGGGGCGCCGTGCACCGGTCAGAACAAACTCCCAATGGTTGTTGGTCAGCCATTGGATCTGTTTGGACGGGAGCTGATAACCCGTGATGGTTGCGAGTTCTTCGTCGGCCAGGGTTTCGCTTTGTAATGAGTTAACTGCATATGGGGCGTTCTTAGTGCTCATGCGGCGACCTCACTTTGAAAGCTCAAGAAATGCAGTTGCTGCCACTCTTGGATCTTGGCCGTTTCCAATGGCGCGGTTCCTGTCCATCCGATCGGCCATCCCATGAGGCTTTCCCAGAAATCCGGGTTCACATAGAGCTTGCCGGTGGGTGTTCCACGAAGCTTGTTCTGGCTTCCTCCTACCTCCTGAAAGGTTCCGCCCCAGCGGCTGGAGCCATGGCATGGAGTCGGCCACGATCCAGCAACGGGTTCGGGTGTGGGGGGCGCCAACGTGGTTCGATCCCAGCACTCCCCATCGAGCAGAAAACCCCAGCTCGGCCAGGTCACCGAGCACTGTTCCAAGTCCTCGGTGAGTGAGAGCTGACGAGTTCTCCACGAACGCAAATCGGGGTCGTACTTCGCTAATGATTCTTGCCATGTGCCGCCAGAGGGAGCTCGCTTCCCCTTCAATACCGGCTTTTTTTCCTGCTTGGGATATGTCGGTGCAAGGAAACCCCCCAGAAACCACGTCAACAAACCCGCGCCATGGGTATCCGTCGAAGGTACGAACATCGTCCCATATGGGGAATGGTGGAAGGTTTCCTTCATTTTGGCGCTGGAGCAGTCGTCTAGCGCAGAAGGGATTGAGTTCCACGGCGCAAATGGGTATCCACCCAAGGAGTTTTCCTGCGAGAAGGCCGCCACCAGCCCCTGCGAAAAGTGCCAACTCATTCACGCAACCTCCTTCATAGACGCGACGTCTGGGAATGGGCATGCTCTTTTCTTTTTGATGGCTGGGAGCCATAACGCATGAAAAGTTTCAGCATGCCTCCGGAGATGAGGATCGCCAGTATTTGGGTCGTTTGGGTATTTATGGCGATAGGAGTGCTGGGGTGGGCGCTGTTTGTGTTGCTTGATGCGTTTGACTCCAAGAAGGACGCCGCTGCTTGGGTTCAGGCGATTGGGTCTATAGGTGCCATCTTGGCCGCTGGTGCCGTTCCAGCCTGGCAAAGGCGACTTGAAGCAAGACGCAAAGAAACAGATCAGATGCAGCAAAAAATTGCGGACTGCTTCCAGCTGAGACGCCTGATCGAGGAAGTTAAGCATCTGCTTGCCAGGGGAGTTAAATCCCCTAACTCCTTTGGTTCGGGCGTAGTACTTGTAGAAGCTGGGATGAGGGACATCCTCCAGCGTCTTAGCTCTTTGGAGGTTGGCCGCTCTGATAAGGTTTTGCTCAAATGCACCTATGACACTCGGCTGATTGTCTTGGATTTTCTTGGAATGATCAGGCCTCACGACGTGTGTGGTGATGGTCATCGTACCAATCTTGTAGGAAGGCTGGACGTTATCGATGATTGTCTTCCTCCCTACATTGTCAGTTTGGAGGACGGTGTTATGGAGATAAGTGCAGGCACCTAGTGCACCTCTATACCCCTCGACAGGCTGCGCGAGCGGCCCACTCTGAGCGTTCAGCGTTGCTCCAGGTGTGGCTGCCCCGCGCAGCTTTTCGTGGGGTGTTCGCGCCTCGGTGGTGCTGCTGGCAAGGGCAGTAATGCCTGCTGCTGCGCAGCAGAGGCTCTTTGTTTTCTGCGCGTCGACGCTGGCGGCGTTGCGGAGCAAAGCGGTCATGGCTTGGGCGGTGGGCTGAGCGTGCGGCATGCCGCTTTCCTCCGGTTTCTGATAGCGGGTTGGTCCACCGATCTGCTGGCTCATGCCGCTTCCTCCTTTGCTGCTGGCTCCACTAGGGCGGCCATGGCCAGGGCTTGATCGCGCAGCGAGCGCGAGTCTCTTTCGAGTTTTTTTCCGGTTTTGAAGGCGCTGAAGGTATCGGCGGCGATGCGCAGCAGATCTGCGATGGCCAGCAAGGTCTGCCGATGTGCTGGTTTGAGGGTTTGGCTGTCCTGCAGGCGTTCGTAGAGTTTCGCAAGCCGTTGGTTATCGGCTCGCACGAACTTGAGGGCGGTTTTCAGCTCGCGCAGGACTCTTGCGTTGTCCGCTTCGGCAACGGCTTTGCCTTCCTCGATCCCGGCCTCTCGGCCATTGCTCCGGCCAATCAGGTAGCCGGCCCAGTAGAGCAGGGCGATGGTGAGTATCAGGCCGATCAGGGCAATGATCTGTATGTGGGTCATGTGGTGTGCTCCGGTGGGTTTGGCTGGTGGTGGCAGCCTTTGGGTTATTGGTCGTGCTCGTTGGCGTCGTGCTGTTGCTTGGCGTGTTCTTCATCTGCCCGGTAGGCGCGGATGTCGATCAGAGCGGCAACGTGGCGGATGTGTGCGTACTTCGGGGCTTTACGGCTGCTATCCAGGGTGGTGACGGGCAGTTGAATGCGGCCGCTGCTGATCTCGGCGGCGAACGACTGTTCGTTGAGGTTGCGGAAGTACTGCACGCGGATCTTTTCCAGCGGGATCAGTACATCGCCGAAGGTGCGATACAGCAGCTCGACGGTGGCGGTTTCCGGTGCTGGCATCAGGCGCAGCGGGGTCTGGTTGGCGTTACTCATTGGCTTGCTGGCTCTCCATGCGCTGGCGGCGTTTCGGGTGGTTCCAGGTAATCAGGCAGTGGGCTTTGGTCAGCTCGCGCAGATGCTCGGGTACCTCAAGGAGCGCAGCGTTGCGCTCCTCTTTGGTCCGTAAGGCGATGATCTGGCGGGCGTACTCCCTAGGCCACGTCACGGCGATCTGCCGGGATAGCGGGCAGGGCGAGGCCCAGTTGTTCGGCAAGCCATGGGATGCCGGCCTGCCGTACCCGTGTTGACTGGCTGTACTGCATGCCAAGTCTGTCGTGGTACCAATTGCCGTCCTTGATGCGCAGGTACTCCCTATCCCGCACCGGGAAGGCCGGCAGGTTGTGTTCGGTGAGCAGGTGCTTCTCGCGCATCAGCTTGATCAGGGCAGGACGAGTGAGGCCGAAGTACTTGGCGGTCTTTTCAAGGTTGCGTTCCATGACCGCCTCCTAAGCAGCGTGCGCGGCGGGAGTCGCCAGCGCTGCCAAGTGCAGGATGGATTCACAGACGTCCTGGTACATCTGCACGTCGCTACCCGAGACGGTGAAGCACTTGGTCCGTGGGCTTTTGATGCCGATGCTCAGGATAACGGTGACGCCCTTGCGCGTTCGGGTGCGGTGCACGGCCAGACGAATCGGCAGTTCAAATCCGAGATCCAGATCGAGGAAGCCACCCAGGCACACCACACCAAACACCTGCTCGCGCTGTTGGGCGCTGAAGGCTCCGAACACGCGCTCGGCGTGTCGTGGTGGAGCCAGCTCGGCGTTAGGATCGATTGGGCCGTTGGCGATTTCTTCGATGAAGTCAGCCAGCTTCAAGTGGGCTTTCTTGTCGTTGGCCAGGGTCAGCGTGTGGCGTTCGCTGCCGACCTCGACCACAAAAGTGACGTCTGCCTGGGTGCGATCAACCTTCAGCCGAAGCTTCAGCGCCGTGCGCTGTGGTGAATCGCGCAGGGTGTGGTGGAAGGTTTCGCTCAGGTTGACCTGGGCCTTGAGCAGTTGCAGCGTGCGGTTGTCGACTCTGAATTTGTTCATGCCGCGTCGCCTCCGCCGTTCGGATCGAAGGGGGAGGGCCCGCGTTTTTTTGCCACGAGCTTAAGTTTTCTGTCGTGAAGGACAACCAGGCAGCCGGTATTGGATTGCAGCTGCTCGATCAGTTTTGGGTTTCTGGCACATGCCGGATGGACGTGCAGTGTCGCGGTGGTGTGCATGGTATTGCCTCGCTCTGTGGTGGAAGAGTGAGGCAAATATCACGCAGTGTGTTTGTCCGTGTCAATACGTTGTGTGATTAAATATCGGCCGAGTTATGGAGAAAGCGTGATGACTTCAAAATTCCCCCCACAAGGTGAATGTCTAAAACGTCTTCTTCTGGCACGTGAATGGGGGCGTGCAGACCATTAATGCTGTCTAGCCTGTACATCCCATCACGCAGGTAGATGAACTCTTTGATCATTGTTTTACCTGATGCGGTTCGGACCATCACCTCATCACCGCTGTAAAAGCTTTTGTTGGGCTCAATTAGGACAAATTCCCCGTTTTTTATTCGGGGCAACATGCTGTCGCCTGTCACTTTGAGCCCATAAGCATCGGGATCATCGCTGTGGATATTCAGATATCCATCATCATGCCCAGGTGGCAAGGCGAGCTCTTCGAAATAGCCCTCATTACCCAACTGGGCATTGCCTGTAACGGGGACTGTCCCGTCTTTTGCCCATCCTATATTGCTGCTTACAGGCTGCCCTTTGTCGCTAGAGCGGCCGAACTCCCTGACAGCTCGATCCTCAGAGCGAACACGGCCTTGGATGTGCTCGGGTAGCGATTCAATTTCGGATCGATCGCGGCCCGCCACTAGGTCGGGTAATGACACCCCGAGGGCAGTAGCCAGTATTTCTAAATCTTGCAGATTAGGTTGGCGTGTTCCTTTCTCATAATTGCCAATACGAGATTGGGACTCCCACCCACAGGCATGAGCAAGAGCCTGTTGGCTCATGCCGGTAGCCTTTCTTAATTGCTTGATGCGATTGCCTAGTGTGTTCATGTGCTTTTTTTACCACGATATGAAATTTATTTTTCACACTTTGCGTGTTGAAAAGTTCACGTTTCGTGCTTAAGATTGCCGCGTGTTATCGGAGACCCCTTATGAACCGTATTGCTGAGCACCGAGAGAAAGCAGGTATTAGGCAAAGAGATTTGGTGGTTGAGCTTGGTTGGACGCAGACGCGTGTTAGCAATTACGAGGCCGGGCGGCGCAATGCTGGGCTATCGGAATGTCGAGCAATTGTTCGTGCGCTAAACAAGCTTGGCGCTGCATGTTCGCTTGATGACGTTTTTCCGCCTGATTTAGGTGGAACTCAAGCAGCTTAGAAAAAAGGCGATCCGAAGATCGCCCAGTTCCTCCCGGCACACACCACCACAGTGTCGCCAGGTCGCGGTTTAGGTAGGCGTGCACACCACATGCAAAAACGTCTACTTCAACCGCGCTTTCAAGGCTCGGAAGCCTTGGGTTGCTGCCTTCTCCACCACAGATAGGGCAGCTGTTGCGCCAGAGGTGAACAACGGATTGTTCGCCTCGGCACGGTGCCGGTGTCGATCCCGAAGATCTCGCCGGCGTTTGGGCCCTTTCAAGCCACGCGGCAAATGTATCACCACTGCATGCTGCGCGGCACTGGCAACTTTTAAGGATTAATGCCATGAGCCGTATCGCTTTGAACTCTGTTGAGCGGGCCAAGCGGGAAGTCTTGCCGCTCGATCTCGCGCTTTACCATGCCGCCCGGGACTATCCTGGTGGCGCCGCAGCCATCGCCGCCACCACCGGCCGCAACCCGACCACGCTACAGCACAAGCTGTCTCCCACCCACCCTAGCCACAGCATCAACATTCAAGAATTTGGCGAAATCCTGGAGCTGACCAAGGACCGGCGCATTCTCGACGCGGTGCATGCCTTGGTAGGGGACACGATCTGGCAGGAGTTGGCCGAGGCTTACACCAACGACATGCCGGAGACGCTGACCACGGGCATCGCGGTGTACTTCCGTCAGGTCGCCGACCTGGCCGACACCTGGGCCAAGAGCATCGGCGATGGCGTGGTAAGTGATGCCGAGCTGGCCGAAATTCGTCTGCAGGTATTTCGCGGCATACAGGGGCTGCTAGGCATGTTCAACCGTGCCTGCTACGTCAACCAGACCACTCGGGGGGCGGACCATGGCTGACATTGCGGATTTTGCCAACGATCTGGTGCAAGAACGCCTCGATCAAGCGCTTGCGGCGCGTCAGTTGCTGAGACCTGAGTTGGCGGCGCATTCCTTCCTCATCTGCGAAGACTGTGACGGTCCTATTCCCGAAGCGCGCCGCTTGGCGCAGCCGGGTTGCACCATGTGTGTGACCTGTCAGGAGATCGATGATGTGCGGAGGGCCCGCCATGCTTGATGAGGTCTTGGGGCAGTTCGCCGATTACGGCCTGGAGCCCGCGCAGCCGTTGGTGTTCGGCAAGCTCACCCGCTGCAAAACGGCGCAGGATAAGGGCAAGGAGAAAAACGGCTGGTACGTGGTGCATGAGCACTACACCGAGAAGGGCGAAACACTGATCTTCGGCAGCTTTGGCGATTGGCGTTCGGGTGTGACGCAGAAGATCAAGGTCAAACCCGGGCGGATGAGTGCCGAGGAGCGTGAGGTGATGCGCGCCCGGCAGGAAGAGGCGAAACGCCGGGCGGCGGAAGTCGCCGCCAATGCAGCGCGTCGTGCGGCAAAGCGTGCCGCCGGGTTGTTCAAGCGGATGCCGGAGAAGGGCAAAAGCGCTTACCTAGACCGAAAGCAGATCGTTGGTTTCGGTGTGCGCTATGCACCGCGCTCGGGGGCTTTTCTGGTGCCCATGAGCAACGTGCGCGACCAGATTGTGGGCCTGCAGGTTATCTATCCTGAGAAGCAGCAGAACACTGGCCGCGACAAGTCCTATTGGCCTTACGGGATGTCGAAGGATGGGGCCTTTCATTTGGTCGGTCCACACCCGGAGCCGGGTGAGCCGATTCTGGTTTGTGAGGGGTACGCGACCGGCGTCAGCCTGCATATGGCGACTTCGCTGACTGTGGCCATTGCCTTTGATGCCGGCAACCTCATGCAGGTGTCCAAAGCGATGCGGGAGCGCTTTCCGGGTCGTCCGATCATTGTCTGTCGGGATGATGACTGGAAGACAACACGTCCTAACGGAGAACCCTGGAATCCCGGCAAGGAACGAGCGGAGAACGCAGCGGCGGTGGTCGGCGGCCAGGTGGTGGCGCCGATCTTTTCCGGCGAGCGAGAGATCAAGTGGACCGACTTCAACGACCTGCATTGCGCCGAAGGTTTGGAGGCAGTGCGTCGTCAGGTGCTGGCGGTGGTCAGGCCACCCGCTGCGGGTGGCTGGCGGGATCTGTTGGCTCGCAGCGACAGCGGCATGCTGATCGCGCACATGCAGAACGTTGAACTGATCCTGAGCAATGATGAGCGCTGGGCCGGGGTGATTGGCTTCTGTTCGTTCAGCGCCAAGATCGTCAAGCTGCGGGTACCGCCCTATGGCGGCGACACCGGCGACTGGGCCGACATCGACGACATGCTGGTGATGAAGTGGCTCGCGCAGCAGTACAACCTGCGGGTCAAGGTCGGGAACGTGATCGAGGCGGTGAGCGTGGTGGCGCACTATCGGGCGTTTCATCCGGTGCGCAATTACCTGCGCGGCCTGGAGTGGGACCGCGTGCCCCGGCTCGACTCCTGGCTCACCGAGATCATGGGCGTGGAGCCGACCGACTACAGCTCAAAGGTCGGCAAGCGCTGGATGGTTTCGGCGGTGGGCCGGGTGATGGCGCCGGGGTGCAAGGCGGACTCGGTGATGATTCTGGAAGGTGCACAGGGCGCCGGTAAGTCAACGGCCATGAGCATTCTCGGTGGTTCGTGGTTTATGGACACGCCGTTTACCCTGGGTGACAAGGATGCGTTCCAGGCGATTCGGGGCAAGTGGATTATCGAATTGGGCGAGTTGGACAGCTTCAACAAGGCCGAGTCGACCAAGGCCAAACAGTTCTTCTCGGCCTCGGTGGACACCTACCGCGAGAGCTACGGCCGCAGAACGATGGACGTGCCACGCCAGTGTGTTTTCGTGGGCACCACCAACCAGGATGAATACCTCAAGGACGCCACCGGCAACCGGCGTTATTGGCCTGTGGCCTGCACCAAGGTCGACCTAGAGCAACTGCGGCAGATCCGCGACCAGCTCTGGGCCGAGGCGATGTTCTGCTATCAGGCGGGTGATATCTGGTGGGTGATCCGTGACGAAGCGCCGTTGTTCGCCGAGGCGCAGGAAGAGCGCTTTGTGGTGGATGAATGGGAGGTGCCAATTCTGAAGTGGCTGGAAGAGTCGCACTTGGGGGAGACCACCACCGGCAGTCAGATCCTGGCCGAGGTTCTGAAAATCGACCCTAGCCATTGGGACAAGCCAGCGCAGATGCGTGTCGGCTCAATCATGCACCGGCTGGGGTGGCGCAAGAAGCGTATGCCAGCGTTGACGAAGAGCGGCGTGCGCCCGTGGGCCTATCAGAAGCCGACCAGCTGGGGGCGCGGCTCTGCATTGCAGGTGGCGCCGATGGAGGAGGAGCCTTGCTTTGATTAAGCGAATCGACGAGATGCTCAAACTCTGGGCTCAGGATCTGCACATGCCCACGACCCAGGCCATCGGCACCGCAGGCGGCGGCAACATGATCGCCATGCTGATGGAGTGCAAAGGCGAGCTGATACGGGGAACCCGTGGCAGTCGGGTGCTGCTGGATGAATCAGCCGATATCGAGCTGATCGTCAACAAGCACCTGCCGCCCGAGCTGGCACTGGTGGTGATGGAGCATTACTGCAATCACGACAGCCTGCTTTCGCAGAAGATGCTGCACTGCGGCTGTAGTGCCAGGACGTACTACCTGCGTTTGCATGAGGCTCACGTGTACATCGACGGATTGCTCATGGGGAGGGCTGCTTGAGCCTTACCCTGGCTGCGTCTGCTGCTGTCCTACTGGCTCGCCTTGTCCGACCGCGTTTTAACGCAGCAGGACAAGCGCGGGCCTTGTCATTCGTGGGCTGTCCTACTGTCCAACCGCTCAGCGCGTCATGCGCACACATGAGCGCAGCGGGCACACACTACGCGCCGTGGGCGCGCACGCGTGCCTTTCAATTTCTTCTTACAGGCGAGAAAGGAAAAACAGAGGTAGGACAGTAGGTCAGAGCCTTGTATTTCGGGGCCTGTAGCTGTCCTGCCTGACTCACTATCAGTGGGACAGGCAGGACAGCGCCCAAGGCGCTGATAGCCGAAATAAAGATATTCGCCGACATTGCCTAGGCGTTCACTAGACATTCACCGGGTGGCGTTAAAACAGGGTTGCTGCCAGTAAAATCCACCTGTAAAAAGTAGCCATCTTCGATAGGTGCGACCGCAGAGAGCGGCAGGCACCCACACACCAAACCCGGCCCTTGCGCCGGGTTTTTGCGTTTAAGGGGCAGGCGATGACGAACGAGCAACAAGCACTGGCAGAGATGCCGATCTGGTTAGTGATCGTCCTGGCCCTAGTGGGCGGCGTGTCCGGCGAGATGTGGCGGGCAGACAAGGAAGGGGCGCGAGGTTGGGCATTGGTTCGGCGTCTCGCGCTGCGTTCCGGTGCCTGCATCGCCTGCGGGATGGCGGCGATGATGTTGCTGATTGGTGCAGGGGTTTCGATCTGGACGGCGGGCGCCTTCGGTTGCCTGACGGCGATGGCTGGGGCGGATGTCGCCATTGGCTTGTACGAGCGGTGGGCGGCCAGGCGGATTGGAGTTTCGCAACCGCCCTCCGGCGATGGAGCGGTCTGAGCATCGCAGGGGTCCATAACCAGGGCTTTCCGGCTTGAGTTGGTAAAGGAGGATGAACTGATGCCCGCACCAGCAATGCCAGCGAAGGTCATCAGCCCCTACAACTACCGGTGGCAACAAGCGCGTGAAGGTTTTCTGCGCAAGCATCCGCTGTGTCGCAATTGCGAGCGGCGCGGCATCGTCGAGGCGGCCGGTGTGGTTGACCACATCGTTCCTCATCGCGGCGACATGACCCTGTTCTGGGATCGCAACAACTGGCAGTCGCTCTGCATCCCTTGCCACAACTCGTACAAGCAGCGGCTGGAGAAATCCGGGCGCGAGGTTGGCTGCGATCAGGGCGGAAAGCCCCTGGATCCGGGCCATCACTGGAATCGGTGAGCGCGCACCAAAATTGTGCAAAAAATGACCATTTTTCGGGGAGGGGGGGCAAAAAATCCTTTCCCGAAAACGTTCTAGACCGTTCGCCCCTCTCTCTGTGCAACGCCGGGAAAAATGGCAAGGGGGGGTATGAAAAGGTCAGGGGGTTAAGGCCCGATTTTCAAGGAGGTTCACATGGCTGGAAACGGCAACTCAGGTCGGACGGCCAAGCCGACAGTGCTGCATTTATTGGATGGCAACAAGAGCAAGAAGAACTTCGGCGCCTTGATGGATGACCTGACATCCTCGGCGATTCCGGTTCAGGCCCCGCCGATGCCCGACTGCCTTTCCGATGGTGCGGTCGCTGAGTGGGAACGCCTGATTCCAGACCTGCTGGTTCTCGGACTGGTGACCAAGCTCGACATGATGGCGCTCGCCAGTTACTGCGAAGCCGTCGCCGATTGGCAGAGCTTCCGTCGCCGGATTGCAGAGGTCAATGCCCAGCACGCCGGCCTGGAACAAGGCGACATCCAAACTTTCGCCACTGGAGCCAAGCAGATATCCATCTGGCGCCAGTTGGCGAACGACGCCGAGAAACGTGCCAACGCCGCCGGGGCGCAATTCGGATTCTCGCCTATGGCGCGTCGCAATCTGAAAGTCACGGCGCCACAAGGTGAGCTGTTCCCTAATGAGCCAAAAGACGCCGCCAGCAAGTACTTCAGCTGATCTGGACCGTGCCACCGAGTTCGCTCGGGCGGTCATTGCCAAGCAAATCGTTGCTGGCCCCGATGTTCGCAATGCCTGTCGTCGGCACATGCGCGACCTGCGTAGCGGGCACAAGCGTGGCCTGGTCTTCGACTTGGAGTCAGCCAATCGGGCCATCGGCTTTTTTGAGGATGTCCTCTGCCTCAACGGCGGCGAGTATGAAGGACTTCCCTTCATCCTGGCCCCGTGGCAAGCCTTCATCGTTGGCAGTCTGTTTGGTTGGAAGACTCAGGACGGTTACCGGCGCTTTCGGATTGCCTACATCGAGACGGCCAAAGGCAGTGGCAAGTCGCCCCTGGCGGCGGGCATCGGCCTGTATGGCTTGGTTGCGGACGGCGAGGCTCGGGCTGAGATCTACGCTGCAGCCACGAAAAAGGATCAGGCCATGGTCCTGTTCCGTGATGCGGTGTCGATGGTCGACATGTCGCCGCACCTCAACGCTCGGCTGCATCGTTCGGGTACCGGGGACAAGGTCTGGAACTTGTACTACCCGAACGCGGGTTCGTTCTTCAAGCCGATCAGTGCCGACGATGGCCAGTCCGGCCCGCGTCCGCACATCGGGTTGCTGGATGAGGTGCATGAGCACAAGACCGCGACGGTCATCAACATGCTGCGCGCTGGTACCAAGCACCGGAAACAGGCGTTGATCGTGATGATCACCAACAGCGGCTCGGACAAGACCAGCGTTTGCTGGGAGCACCACGAACTGGGCTCGCGGATCTGTGCAGGCAAGGAAGACAACGACAGTGTCTTCGCCTTCATCTGCAGCCTGGACAAGGGCGACGATCCGTTCAAGGACGAAAGCTGTTGGCCCAAGGTCAACCCAAGCTTGGAGTTTGCCCTCGACGGCCAGGTCGATGGGATCCCGGGTCGCAAGTACTTGCGTGAACAGGTCGCCGAAGCCCGCGGTATGCCATCAAAAGAGGCGGTGGTCCGGCGGCTCAATTTCTGCGAGTGGACCCAAGCCTCTGCGCCGTGGATCTCGTGGGACGTCTGGAGTCAGGCCGCGCAGCGGGTGCGGATGTCGGTGTTGCGTAACCGCCCTTGTGTGGGCGGACTTGACCTGTCCAGTACCACGGACCTGACGGCTTTTGTGCTGCTGTTCTTCCCCACATACGAGGATCCGCACTGGCGGTTGCTGCCGTATTTCTGGATACCAGATTTCCAGCTGGCTGATCGCGAGAAGCGCGACAAGGTGCCGTACCTGGCCTGGATCAAGGCCAAGGAGCTGGAAACCACGCCGGGCAAGGCCATCAGCAAGCTGTTTGTGCTGCGGCGGTTGCAGACCATCTGCGGCTACTTCGACGTGCGCAAGATCGCCTATGACCGCTGGCGTATCGAGGATCTCCAGCAACTTATGGATGAACATGACATTTGCTTGCCGGAGATCGCGCCCTTTGGTCAGGGCTACAAGGACATGGGCCCCGCGGTGGACGAGTTCGAGCGGCGTCTGCTGGGCAACATCGAGCGTGCGCCACCTGTGCTTGATCCGGACGCCGAAGACGCCGAGTTGATCAGCGATGCCACGGTGGCCGATCTGGTTGAGCCACTCCGGCACGACGACAACCCGGTCATGACCTGGTGCGCGAGCAACGCGGTCATCACCGCCGACCCGGCCAACAACCGCAAGGCGGACAAGTCCAAGGCCATCGGGCGCATTGACGGCATTGTCGCCAGCATCATGGCGACGGGCATCAGTGGGTCGGTCCCTGTGGCTTCCTCGGGTAAATCCATCTACGACGAAGGGGTAAGCATTTGACTCTTATCGCATGGGCCGCTTGGCTCGCTGGCGCGTTGGGCTTCGGCCTGTTCATTGCCGGTATCGCGTTGATCCACATTCCGGCGGCGTTCATCGCGGCCGGGCTCTGCCTGCTGGTCTGGGCCTACATTGCCGATAAGGCCGCCGCGGCCTTGCACAACAAACAATCCCCCGGAGGTGGCTGATCATGTTCTTCAGCAATCTGCTGGGGCCCCGTGACGGGCTTACTGTCAATGACGGTGCCGGATTGTGGAGCAGCCTCATTGGCTCTGTCCGGTCTGCGGCGGGGGTGAAGGTCACCGCGGAGAGCGCGCTGGCGATTACCGTTCTGCAGAACTGCGTCACGCTGTTGGCCGAGAGTGTGGCGCAGCTGCCGCTGGAGATGTACCGGCGCATGGGGGAGGGCAAGCGTGAAGCCGCCTTGAATCATCCGCTGTATGACGTGCTGCGCTACCAGCCCAACCCCTGGCAGACGCCTTATGAGTACCGGGAGTGCAGCCAGCTTGCGGTGGGTTTGCGGGGCAATGCCTATAGCTTCATTGACCGGCACGACGACGGATCGGTGAAGGGACTCTACCCCTTGCACAACGATAAGGTCAGCGTGCTGAAAGGGGCTGACCTGATGCCGTATTACCGGATCGGGGCGCAGGATCCGGTGCCTATGCGGCTGATTCACCATGTTCGCTGGCACACCAAGAACCACTACACGGGCATGTCGCCGATTGAGCTACATGCCGATGCTGTGGGGCTGGCCCAGGCAGTACGGCAGTACGCCGGCAAATCCTTCCAAAACGGCACGGCTGTCAGCGGCGTGATCGAGCGGCCAAAGGAGGCTGTAGCGATCAAGAGTCAGGCCGCGATTGATCACATTCTTGATCAGTGGGGGAGCAAGTTCTCTGGCATCGACAACGCCAAAAAGGTCGCGATGCTTCAGGAGGGGATGACCTTCAAACCGGTGTCCATGAACAACGTCGATGCCGAGCTGCTGGGCATTCTCAAGGTGACGGGCACCGACTTGGCGCGGATCTACAAGATCCCCCCGCACATGATCAACGACCTGGAGAAGGCCAGCTACAACAGCCTGGAGCAGTTGCTGATCCAGTATGTGATCTTCGCCTTGCTGCCCTGGGTCAAACGGCATGAGGAAGCAATGATGCGCGACTTCCTGCTGCCGGCCGAGCGCCGTGAATACTTCATTGAACACAACCTGTCCGGCCTGCTGCGCGGTGACCAGAAAAGTCGCTACGACTCCTACGCCGTGGGGCGCCAGTGGGGCTGGCTGTCGATCAACGACATCCGCCGCCTGGAAAACATGCCACCAGTGGCCAACGGTGACAGCTACCTGCAACCGCTCAATATGACCGACGTGGCCCACGGGCTGCCGAATCTGCACAACCCCGACGTCCGTGCCCAGCTTGAACAGCAGCGCGACGACATAGTGAGGATGCTTGCCGCATGAAACAACACCTGCGCGCCGCCAGTCTGCTGTTCAATCAGCCGCTGTTGATTACCCCGGACATGCTCGATCTGGCTGTCCGCTGGGCCAACCAAACCATGAGCCTGAATATCGTCAACCTCAACTTGTCCGGTGCTGGAGCAGATCCGGGTCCAAAGCTGGGTTTCTACGATGACGACGACGGCCCGAGTCCTGCCGAGCGGCTTGAAGAGCAGCGGCGCTCCGCCGTTGCTCAGACAGGCGTTGAGGTGATTCCGGTTCATGGCTTTCTGGTCAGTCGCGCCAATCACCTGAACGTGTGCGAAACCATGACCAGCTATGAGGGGCTGCGCGCTTCGCTCAAGCAGGCCGTTGCCGATCCTATGGTCGAGCGCATCGTGCTGGACATCGACAGCCCTGGCGGTAGTGCGGTGGGCTGTTTCGAGTTGGCCGCTGATATCCGCGCCGCGAGCCTGATCAAACCCATCACGGGCCTGGTCAACTTCTCGGCGTACTCGGCGGCCTATTTCATTGCTGCGGCTTGCACCGAAGTGGTGGTAAGCCAGACCTCGGGAGTGGGTTCGATTGGCGTGATTGCCAGCCACATGGACCGCTCCCGAATGCTTGAAGGGGCTGGGGTGAAAGTCACCACGGTCTACGCCGGCGCCCACAAGAACGATCTGAACCCCAACGAGCCGCTGAGCGAGCAGTCGTTGGCGTTTCTCAATGCCGTGGTGCAGGAAAACTATCAGCTGTTTACGGGGGCGGTTGCCCAGTATCGCAACCTCGACGTGGCCCAGGTTATTGCCACGGAGGCCGCCTGCTATTGGGGGCAGGCCGCTGTCGAGATCGGGCTTGCGGACAGGCTGGAGTCGCCGCAGATGGCGGTGGATGGCATCGCCCGTGCGGTTGCGCTCAGCCGTGCCCAGCGCTCGCCCGTCGCCCAAGCGCGGCAACGCATCGCCGTACAGGCCGCGGCCTTTGCAATCCAAGCCCAGGCTTGAGTTTCACTCACTCTGACCGCGTTCGCGGCAGTGATACCCAACCGCCAATCGGCGGTTTTTTATTGCCCAGGAGGCAACAGCATGTCTTTAGTCACACAACTGCGTAGCGAACGCGCCCGGCTCAACGGCGAGATCCAGGCGCTGGCCAAGATCGAAGCCGACGGTGGTTCGCTGTCTGTCGAGCAGCTCGCTCAGTTCACTCAGCTCGGGGCTGAATTCAATGCCCTGGGCGACAAGATCGCTCGCGCCGAGTCGGCCGAACGTGCTGCCGCGGCCAGTGCGACACCGGTCGAGGAGGGTGCTCAGGGCATCAACGGGCCGCCCCGTGTCGCTGGCCCCTATGCAGCCAAGCCAGTCCCGGGGGCCAACATGGCGCAAATGGTGCGGGTACTGGCCGCCACTCGGGGCGATCAGCACGCCGCGGCCAAGATGGCTCACGACTCCGGGATGAACCCTGAAATCGCCATGGCCCTCAGCACTGTGACTCCGGGGGCTGGCGGTGTATTGGTGCCGCAGGGCTTCTCCAGCGAGGTGATCGAACTGCTACGGCCGAAGTCGGTGGTGCGTAGCATGGGTGCGGTTTCGCTGCCGCTGCAGAACGGCAGCCTGACTATTCCGCGGATCAAGGGCGGTGCAATCGTCGGTTACATCGGCAGTGAAGAGGACATGCCCGCCACTGGCATGCAGTTCGATGACCTCAAGCTGTCGGCGAAAAAGCTGGCCGCGTTGGTGCCCATCAGCAACGATCTGTTGAGCTACTCGGGCGTAAACCCGAATGTGGATCGCCTGGTGGTGAACGATCTGACCAGCGCCGTGGGCCTGGCCGAGGATCTCTCTTTCTTGCGAGGTGCCGGCACCGGCAACCTGCCCAAGGGGCTGCGGTTCTGGGCGCCTGCTTTCAACGTGTTTGATGCACCCACTGATCAGACCCTCGCTGCGGTCGAGCTGGCGCTTTCCGCCCTGATCCTGCGGCTGGAAAACGCCAACTCCAACATGCTGGCGCCGGGGTTTGTGATGGCGCCTCGCACCAAGCGCTGGCTGTCGGCGCTGCGTGTTGGTGACGACGGTAAGGGCGCAAAAGCCTATCCGGAGCTGGAAGAAGGCAAGCTCAAGGGCTTCCCGGTGGCGACCACCACTCAAGTGCCGATCAACCTGGGGGCTGGCGGTGATGAGTCGGAAATCCATTTTGCTGACTTCGCCGACTGCTTCATTGGAGAGGATGACGCAATGGTCATCGACTTCAGCAAGGAGGCCACCTACAAGGATGCCGGCGGCAACCTGGTGAGCGCCTTCCAGCGGGATCAGACCCTGGTGCGGGTGATTGCCAAGCACGACTTCGGCCCACGTCATGTCGAGTCGGTAGCGGTCATGACCAAGGTCAAATGGGGCAGCACCCTTTAACCCTATCGGCCCGGTTTGCCGGGCCAACCCAATTCCCGATTAGAGGTTCAGCTCATGTCCGTTGCAGCGTTAATCATCGTGTTGTTCATCAAGGCTTGGCGCGGCTACGCCCCAGGCGAAATTGCCGGCTTCAATGAAGATACTGCCGAGGGGCTGATTCAGGGCGGTTTTGCAGAGGAATATACCGGCGCGGAGGGTCGGTCGCCCGCCGCCAGTGGCAAGTCTTCTACTCGGGCCAAAGCCCCGGCGAAGTCCAAGCCTCAGACCAAGGACAAGCTTGAAGGCGCTCCCGACTCACCCGCTACCGGTGCAGAGTTTGGTAGTGAGGGGGCAGGCGGGGCTGACAACGCTGGCGATGCTGATCCTGAAAAGGATGAGTCTGCCGACGATGAGAAGCCCTAGTCATGGCCATGCTGATCAGCTACACCGGGCCGGAGCCGCTGACGTATGACGATGTGGTCGCTCAGTGCCGGCTGGATCCCGACGACGATGACACCGCCGAGCGTGATCTGATCGAACGGATTGTTATCCCTGCGGCCCGTGGGCTGGCAGAGGAGGCAACCGGTGCAGCGATCCGCAAGGGGCAGTATCGTGAACATCTGCCGAAAGTCCCTGCAGGCAGTGCTTTTGCTGCCACCAAGGGCCAGGCTTTCGAGTTGCAGAGTATTGCCCTTGGTGCCACGGCGGGGGCGGCGTTGCTTGATCCTGCTGCGGCCTACCTGGTCAACGGTGGTAAGGAGTCGTTTGTTTACACTCAGCAGGGCCTGCCGTGGCGGGATGTGGTGGGTAGCTGTCCTCAGGGATTGATGGTCACCTATCAGGCGGGCATCGAGATCGAGGACCACCCCTCTGTTCGGCACTATCTACTCCTGGCCGCCGCCTGGGCTTACCGGCATCGTGAGTTGCTGGTACTTGGGCAAACCCTCAACGAGTTGCCAGACCGTTACCTGTTGACCTTGCTGGCGGGTATCACCGTTCCGCCGAGGATCTGAGATGGCCTTACGCGAACCCGGGGCGGGCGAGCTGAATCGGCGGGTGCGTGTCCGTCGCCGGTCGGATTTGCCCGCCGACAATATTGGACTCGACTCTGTTTTCTCTGAAAGCAAATGGCGCTGGGCGATGATCGTTCCGGCAGGGACGGGTGTGTATGTCGATGGCATCCAGACCGACAATAAATTCACCCACTGGATAACCCTGCGGTTCCTGAAGGGGGTCACCAGTGACCATGAGGTGGTACACGGCAGCACCCTCTACCGGGTCAAGCGCAGTGCCGATATGAACGGCAGCCATCGCTTTACGCTGCTGCAGGTGGAGGAGCTGGGCGAGTCTCAGGCAGGAGGCAACATCTATGTCTAACTCGGCTTCAGTTGATGGCTACTTGCACTTCGAAGGCTTCGACGAATTCCAGCGCGATGCCTTCGATAAGAAGGCGATCCGCGCCGGGATGCGCAAGGTTGGCCGGTTGGTCACCCAGCGGGCGCAGATGAACCTCGCCTTAGGAAAGGGCCAGGAAGGCTACCCGGTCAATCGCACCGGGGCGACATTGGAGTCGATTTCTTTCAAGGTGTCCCGCTCGGGTTTTCTGGTGAAGATCGCCCCCCGGAAAACTGCGGCCATGGCTGAGTTTTACCCAGCCTACCTGCACTACGGGGTGAAGCGCGGCAGGCGCCTGGGCAAGCTGGCGCCAGGAAAGGGCAAGGGCAAGTCCAACCGGCGAGCTGCTGGTGCTCGTGCGGCGGCCCTGGCAGAGCGTGCGGCGGGTGAGTGGCGTATCAAGCCTCGTGACAACTACATGGCTGATGCGCTGCAGGACTCAAGTTCTGATGTGAAGGGCATTCTCAGTGCGGCCTTCGCCAACGCCTTGCGTTGAAGGATGGTGATGCCTGTTCTGAACATGCGCTACATCAGGTAGCAGACCACTGTAATCCTTAAGACGTGCATCATGTTTGAATTAGCATCTTCTCGGCTCAGGGCTCTGTGGTTTGAGCATCCTCAGTCAGAAGGTTTGCAGGGCTTGGTAGTTGACCTGCTGCTGAGGATAGCGATGGCGGGAAAACCGGTGGCTGTGCGCTATGTGCAATAAGGGGGAAGTAGCTGATTGATTTGTAAATCGTTTTGAGCTGCGCCTAATACGGCGCAGTTCCCTTAGTTCGAAACTGCAGCTACTTTTTGGCCTGTTTCATTTAAATTGGCGAACACGCCGTAAACAGTCGTTACTGAAACCCACATAACAGCCGCGACGCCGAGCAAAATTGTTGCTCGCTGACTTGAGAGAACACCAAGGTCGGAAGCCTTCGCAACGCAAGTCTGGAACCCTAAATATAATGCGGGTGCAAAACTACCCCATGCTGTACAGATAATTACTGCATGTTGAAGATCTGGTTTCGCGCGAACCTTCCAAGAAATGATGAAGTAGATAATTAATAGCAGGATGGATCCAACGGCAAAGATTAAAGCTGCGCCGTCTAGCTCAATCTCCATTGGTCTCATCCTTAGCGGCGCTCCTGCCGATCATTGCTCCAATAACTGCTCCTACAAGAGCCCCGCCGATACCTGGAAAAAAAAGGTTAGCGACTGCTGCTCCACCGATGGTTGTGGCGAGCATTGTCACGTCTGGATTCGAAGTCGGGCTTTTTGGTTTGGTGACTTGTTCAGTCTCCTGGTCTGAGGAAGACCTGGGATCAAGATCTGTATTTTGCACCACTTACATACCCTCCATGTGTACGAGGACCACCATTTAAGCGGTCTCTAGTGGAAGTATAGCTATACCAACGTTTCGTTTACTAGGCCATGCCCTTCCTCACAATACGGGCCGAACCCCTTCAGCTATCGAGCTGTCGAGTGTTTTGCAGTCGCGCCAGGTCAACGCATTCTCTGAGCGATCACAGTCTCTCGAACACCTGACTCGATTTCGGAGTTTATCCCTAATGAAATTAAACCCTGTTGTTGCCCAGTTGCGGGCGACCTGTCCGACCTTTGCCCATCGGGTCACGGGCGGCATTGATTGGGATGCTGTGGCGGACAGCGCCAAGTTGGATTTGCCTGCCGCCTACGTGATCGCTTCCGCCGATGCGGCAGACGATAACGTGGCTCAGAACACCGTGGTTCAGCGAATCACGGACCAGTTCGCCGTTGTCGTCGTTCTTGAGGCCACGGACGAACGAGGGCAGGAAGCCAACGACCTGTTGCACGACATCAGGGCCGAGTTGTGGCGTTCGCTGATTGGCTGGAAGCCAGCGCCCGAGTACACGCCCCTGGAGTACGGCAAGGGCGCCTTGCTCCACATCAGCCGCGCTCGGGTCGTGTATCAGATGACCTTCGTCGCGTCCTTCCAGCTTGGCCGCAACCTTCCCCAAGAGCTTGGCGAAACCTGGGCCGAGCTGGCAGCGGATGGCCTGGTGCCGTTTGAGGGGGCGACTTTCAACATGGACTGCATCGATCCGGCGGATCCGAACCTGAAGCGGCCCGGCCCGGATGGGCGCATCGAAGTCAAATTTTCAGGAGACGCAACACCATGACCCAGCGCATCACAGTGGTACCGGCCTCGGGCCGCGCAGTGCCTGACCCAGAAGCCGGTGATCTGTTGCCGGCTGAGGGGCGGGAAGTTCCGGATAACGCCTGGTGGCGACGTCGCTTTTTGGATGGCGACGTAACGCTCAAGCCAACCAAACCCGCCAAGGCCGTCGCCGCGGCGACTCAAGAGGGGCCGAAGTAATGGCTATCGGATTCAGCAACATCCCCGCGGATATCCGCGTTCCGCTGTTCTATGCGGAAATGGACAACTCCGCAGCAAACACCGCCGCTTCGGCCATGCGCCGCTTGATCGTCGCCCAGGTGAACGACAACGCACCCAGCGAAGGTGCCGGCAAGTTGGTGCTGGTGCCCAGCGTGGCATTGGCGAAAAGCATTGGCGGCCAGGGTTCGATGCTCGCCGCGATGTACGACACCTGGCGCAAGGCAGATCCCATTGGCGAGATCTGGTGTTTGCCGCTGCTGAGCACTGAGGGGGTCAAGGCAGCGGCCAAGGTCACTCTGTCCGGCACTGCCACCGAGTCCGGTCTGTTGAGCCTGTATGTAGGCGGTGTTCGTGTTCAGGCCACCGTCACAGCGGCAGCAACTGCCGCGGTGGCTGCCTCGGCACTCGCGGTAAAAATCAACGCAGCCGCCGATCTGCCAGTGACTGCCAGCGCTGCTGGCGGCGTTGTGACGCTCACTTGTAAATGGTCGGGTGAGAGCGGCAACGATATTGGCATCGTCCTGAACCGCCTGGGCAAGACCAATGGCGAATTTACCCCGGCGGGGCTGACCGTTGAGCTGACCCAGATGCTGGGTGGCGCGGGCGTTCCGGATCAGGTTGACGCCATTGCCGCGTTGGGTGATGAGCCCTTTGAATTCATCTGTGTGCCCTGGTCCGATACCACCACGCTGAACCAGTGGCAGGCGGTCATGGATGACAACGTGGGGCGCTGGAGCTGGGCCAAGCAGTTGTTCGGTCATGTTTACAGCGCGAAGCGGGGCACCGTCGGCACCCTGGTGGCCGCCGGTCAGGCGCGCAACGATCAGCACATCACCATCCAGGCCCTGGAAAGCGGTGTGCCGCAGCCGGTGTGGGTCCAGGCCGCGGCTCTGGCGGCACGTACGTCAGTTTTCATTTCCGCCGATGCCAGTCGCCCCACGCAAAGCGGTTCGCTGCCGGGCCTGGATCCGGCCCCGGCCAGTGAGCGTTTCACCCTCACTGAGCGTCAGTCACTGCTGAGCTACGGGATCGCGACGGCGTATTACGAGGGGGGCTATGTGCGCATTCAGCGTTCGATCACCACCTACCAGAAGAACGCCTACGGTCAGGCTGATAACTCCTACCTGGACAGCGAAACCATGCACCAGTCGGCGTTCATCATCCGCCGGATGCAAAGCGTGATCACCAGTAAGTATGGGCGCCACAAGCTGGCGAACGACGGTACCCGGTTTGGCGCCGGCCAGCCGATTGTCACGCCGAGCACTATCCGCGGTGAGCTGATTGCCCAGTACGCCAAGCTTGAGCTGGAAGGGCACGTGGAAAACGCCGAGCTGTTTGCCGAGCACCTGGTGGTCGAGCGTGATTCGCGTGACCCGAGTCGTGTAAACGTCCTGTTCCCGCCGGACTACATCAATGGCCTGCGCATCTTTGCGCTGCTCAATCAGTTCCGCCTGCAGTACGACGCGGCGGCGTAACGCAGTCATTGCACCTACAGCCCGCCATGAGCGGGCTTTTTCATTCGGGAGAAGACCATGGGTCAATTAGTGGCGGGTACCGCCTACGTCAAAGTCGACGGTGCGCAGCTCACCATCACTGGCGGGGCTGAGGCTCCGTTGATGACGGTGAAGCGAGAGACGGTCGCGACGGGTTTCTACAAGGAAGAAGACCTGCCGCCGTACCTGAAGATGACAGCCATCCTGTCCCCGGATCTGGACTTCAAGAAGATCGTCAACGGGCGTGACATGACGGTCACCTGCGAGTTCAAGAACGGCAAGGTGTTCGTGTTGGCAGGGGCCTATCTGGTCGGGGAGCCCTCCTACAAGGGCGATGACGGTACCGCCGAATTTGAATTCAACGGCATCAAGGGGACTTGGCAATGAGTCAACCAATCAAGCTGCAGGTGCCGATTGAAGCGCACGGTGAAACGCTGGCCGAGCTGACCCTGCGCCGCCCGACGGTGCAGGAGGTGCGGGCCATCAAGGCGCTGCCCTACAAGATCGACAAAAGCGAAGAGGTCGGCCTCGACATGGACGTCGCCGCTAAATACATCGCGGTGTGTGCAGGCATCCCGCCTTCGTCGGTCAACCAGTTGGATCTGGTCGATCTGAACGCTTTGAGCTGGGCGGTGGCCAGTTTTTTCATGACTGCGGCGTCCACGCCATCGACGACCTGATCGCGCTGGCCTACGACCTGGCCTGGTTCTGGAAGATCGACCCCGAACAGATGATGGCCAGGCCCCTGGACCTCATTCTTGAATCGCTGAGCCACGCCCAGCGGATAAACCAATCCCAGCAGGTGCAGTGATGGCGGACAAGTTCCAGCTCAAGGCGTTGATCACGGGCGTTGACAAGCTGTCGCCAACGCTCACCGGGATCTGCAAGAACGTCGCGGGCTTTCGCAAACAGATGGAAAGCTCCGGCCTGGGCAAGATTGGTTTCCGGGATCTGCTGCAGGGCGGGGCATTCGCCGCGCCCTTTGTTGCTGGAGCGAAGGCGGCCATCGACTTTGAATCGTCCATGGCGGACGTGCGCAAGGTGGTGGATTTCGACACCCCGGAGCAGTTCAAGCAGATGGGCCAGGATGTGCTCGGGATGTCTGAGCAGATGCCGATGGCGGCGAGCGGCATTGCCGCGATTGTTGCTGCGGGCGGTCAGGCGGGCTTTGCTCGGGAAGAGCTGAAACAGTTCGCTGAAGACGCGGTAAAGATGGGGGTTGCCTTTGATCAGACCGCCGACCAGTCCGGCGACATGATGGCCAAGTGGCGAACCTCTTTCAAAATGACCCAGCCGGAAGTTGTGGCCCTGGCGGACAAGATCAACTACCTGAGCAACACAGGGCCTTCATCGGCGCAGCAGGTAGCGGACATCGTGACCCGCATCGGCGCGCTGGGTGGCATCGCGGGGCTTTCCTCGGGGCAGATCGCTGCCATGGGTGCCACCCTGGCGGGTGTGGGCGTGCCGAGCGAAGTAGCTGCAACAGGCATGAAGAACTTTATGCTGGCCCTGACCAAGGGCGGCGCGGCAACCAAGCAGCAGTCACAGGCGTTCAAGTCGTTGCGCCTCGATGTGAAACAAGTTGCCAAGAGCATGCAGCAAGACGCTCAGGGCACGATTGAGGACGTTCTTGATCGCATCGCGAAGGTTGACCCAGCAAAGCAGGCAGGCTTGCTCACACAGCTTTTCGGCACTGAGTCGGTGTCGGCGATTGCCCCCATGCTGACCAACTTGGACTTGCTGAAAACCAGCTTCTCCGCGGTAGGGAAAGAAGGCAAGTTTGCTGGCTCGATGCAGCTTGAGTATGAGACGCGATCCAAGACGACGGCCAACGCCTTGCAACTGATGCAGAACCGGGTGAATCGGTTGGGGGTTGAAGTCGGTGCAGCTCTTTTACCGCCGCTTAATAGTCTGCTTGCGGCGGTCGGTCCGCTGATCTCCCAGGTATCAGCACTGGCGGCAGAGCATCCTGAGGTAATCAAAGGTGTCTTGGGGGCAGGCATTGCTTTTACAGCAATGAGCGTGGGTGTTTGGGCCGCGGTTGCTGCAACGAAGGTGCTTAACCCACTGATTAAAGCTAACCCCATGGTTAGGATCGCAACACTGATTGCTATGGCTGTTGGGTTAATTATCGCCAACTGGTCCACCATCGGGCCGTACTTCCAGGCGCTGTGGGAGAAGATCAAGGGCCCGGCCATGGTGTTGTGGGGCTGGTTTAAACAAGCCTTCGCTTTCACTCCGCTGGGCTTGGTGATCGAAAACTGGGGGCCGCTGACCGAGTTCTTCAAGGCCATCTGGGGAGTGTTGGTTGCGATCTCTGGCCCGGCCTGGGATCTCATAAAGCACATGTTCGACTGGTCCCCGTTGGGAATCATCATCCAGAACTGGGAGCCGATCACCGCTTGGTTCAAGGGGTTGTGGGAAAAAATCAAACCCATCATTGAGCCGATCCTGCGCTTTATGGGCGCCGGGGAGGGTGGTGACGGAATCATCAAGACCGCGACCGATAAGGCCAACGCCTTCGCTGAGGAACAGCGCAAGCGCAATGCCGGGGAGGGCGGCGGTACCGGTGACTTCCTGCGCTCGGACGCTGCGAAGGTCATGCAAGAGCGGCAATCGTTCTTGAACAAGACCCAGGGCGGGGCCAGTGCCGGCGATCTGTTGCGGGCGCCGGGCCAGGTTCCGCCACCGGGTAGCCTGCTGCAGCAGACTGCCGCAGCAAACGCCCAAAGCCTGAAGGGCCAGATCGATATCAACCTCAACGGCGCGCCGCCCGGGTCCACGGTCGAAGAGTCGAAAACCAACCAGCGCGGCCTGAACATCAAGCCGAACGTTGGGCGGCGCACTGTCGGTGCAGAGAGGTAGCAGAATGGAAAGGACATGGCGCGACGAACTGCTGCCGGCGTCATTCAGAGGCATCAGCTTTCTGATTGACCGGGCCGCGGTGCCGGTGGGCATGAAAGGCCAGTTGCACGAATTCCCCCAGCGGGATGAGCCGTACTTTGAGCAGTTGGGCCGGCAGTCGCAGGTTCACGCCCTGACGGTGTGGATCATCGGTGACGACTGTTTCGAGCGGCGTGACAAATTTCTCGAGGCAGTCCAAACCCGGGGAGCAGGGGAACTGGTGCACCCCTGGCTCGGGCGAATGCAGGTCAAGGCTGGCGAATGTGAGATGAACCACAGCCGACGCGAGGGCGGCCTGGTCGCCTTCGACGTGGTGTTTTATCCGGATAAGCCGCTGCAATTTCCGGTGGCCCGGGTCAACACCCAGCAGCAGGTGGTCAAGTCGTCGGAAGGTCTGCTGGACTCCGCGCTGGCCCGGTACAAAGCAGCGATGGCGAAAGTTGACCAGGCTCGCCTGGGCATCATCGGTTTGCGCAATAGCTTGTCGAGCGTTTACAGCGTGATTCAGCAGCAGTTCGCGCCGCTGGTGGGCCTGTTCACGAACCTCAATGGTTTTGTGCAGTCGTTGATCAACTCGCCCGGAGCGCTGGGGGCGTTGTTCTCCAGCTACTTCAGCGACTTCACCGGCCTGGACTTCTCAAGCCCTGGATCCAGTTATCGCGGTTCCATTGCTTCCGCGACACAGCACAGCGAGGCGGTGACGGGCATCAACACGGTGAGCCAGGCCGCAGGGGCTGACACGAACGCAGCCGCACAGGCTACGGCTGATCTGGTGCAGGACGCACTGCTGGTGCAGGTGGCGCTGATCGTCAGCGAGATGCCGGTGGCGAGTCAGCCGGTATCGAACGACTCCACCCCATCGGTTGATCAGCAGGCTGTGCAGCCAGTTGAACGGCCCGAGGTGCCCGTGGCGGATGATGTCATTGAGCTGCGGGACAGCCTGAGCGAGGCGATCTATGAAGCCTCCCTCAAGGCGGACCCGCAGCACTATCAGGCCCTGACCAACCTACGCCAGACGCTGGTGAAGCACCTGACTGCCGTAGCCCAGTCTGGCGTGCGCCTGGTGGAGATCACCCCCGCCGAAGCGCTGCCAGCCCTGGTGCTGGCGTATCGGCGCTTCGGCGACGCCACGCGGGCCGGGGAGGTGGTGCAGCGCAACCGCATTCAACACCCCGGCTTTGTGCCGCCGGTCCCGCTCAAGATCGCACGGGAGTAACCCATGCTCGATACACAGAACGTCGTCAGCCTCACGGTTGACGGTGTGGATTACAGCGGCTGGAAATCAGTGGAGATCTCGGCAGGGCTGGAGCGCCAGGCCCGGGACTTCAACCTGGGTATTACCTGGAAGTGGGGCGATCAGAAGATCGAGGTGCCGATCAAACAGGGTGCAAAGTGTCAGGTGAGCATCGGCGATGACCTGGTGCTAACCGGCTGGGTGTTCGGTACGCCGATCAGCTATGACGACAAGCAGATCACTCGGTCGGTCACCGGGCGGTCGCTGCCGGCGGATCTGGTGGACTGCGCCGCGGTGAACAAGCCGGGGCAGTGGAATAGCCAGGGCGTGCTGTCGATCGTCAAGGCGCTGGCCGCGCCCTACAAGATCGCCGTGCGCAGCGAGATCCCCGAAAGCTCGAAGCTGTCCGACCACACCATTGAGCCCGGCGAGTCGGCGTTTGAGTCCATTGACCGACTACTGACGCTGTTCCGGGTGTTCTCCACTGATGACGCCCGCGGTAGGGCGGTGCTCGCCAAACCGGGCAGCGAGGGGCGGGCCTTCGATGCGCTGGCCGTGGGGCGGAACATCAAAGCCGGCGATGCTCCGCTCGACTTCTCTGGGGTGTATTCGGAGTACCAGGTGCTGGGACAAAAGACCGGTACCGATGAAGAGTTCGGCGAAGCAGCGGCGGAAGTGTCGGCCAAGGTTACGGACGAACGAACGACCCGACGGCGCGTGAAGATCATTCAGGAGTCGGGACAGGTCACCCAGGAGCTGGCCCAGGCCCGGGCCAACTGGGAGCGCAGCACGCGAATGGGCAAAGCGCTTTCCGCAACCTACACGGTGCAGGGCTGGCGGCAATCGAACGGCCAGCTGTGGAAGCACAACATGATCGTCCGTGTTGTAGATCCGATCATTGGCTTCGACCGCGACATGCTGATCGCCGAGATCACCTACAGCCTGAGCGACCAGGGCATGACCACGAAAATGCTGGTCGGCCCGCCGGATGGTTTCGAGCCCGAGCCGGACGATTCACACAAGAACCGCAAGCTGAAGAAGGGCGGCAAGGGCGACAACTTCGAATACCTGATTCCCGCTGACTACGAGCCTAAAAAATGAGCCTGATGAAGATGCTTGCCCGCGGCACGGTGGTACTGGCCGACGCGGCGAAGAAGCTGCAAACCCTGCAGGTGCGGCTGACGGCTGGAGAAGTGAAGGACAAGGTTGAACACTTCGAACCCTATGGCCTCACCAGCCACCCACTGGCGGGCGCTGAGGTGTTGACGGCGTTCCTCGGTGGGGATCGGTCCCATGGGGTGGTACTGGTGGCTTCAGATCGCCGGTACCGCGTGCAGGAGTTGAAGCCCGGTGAGGTCGCTATTTACAGCGACGAAGGCGACAAGGTGCACCTCAAGCGCGGACGGGTGATCGAGGTGGTCACCGAGACGCTGAACATCACCGCCAGTGGCGCCGTGAACATCGATACACCGCTGCTCACACAGACAGGGAAGATTGTTTCACAGGGTGACCAGATTGCTGGCGGCGTCAGCCAGATCAAGCACGTTCACGGCGGCGTCATGCCTGGCCCGGGCCAGACCACCGCGCCTGTTCCAGGGGGCTGACGATGATCATATCGGGAACCCTTGAAACCTCGCTTGTTCGGGCTGTGGTGATCAGCCTGTTTACCTGGCGCCGTGCCGCGACCGATGACCCGATTGACGATGAAGAGCGCTTCGGCTGGTGGGGCGATAGCTTCCCGGCGGTGGTCGATGATCGGATCGGCTCCCGCCTGTGGTTGTTGCGCCGGGTAAAGCTCACCCGAGAAACCCAGCTCGATGCCGAGTTCTATGCCCGGGAGGCCCTGCAATGGCTGCTCGACGACGGCGAGGTCATTCGCATCGAGATCCGCAGCGAGCGGGCCACGGACAGCCGCCTGAACCTCGGTGTAATTCTGACCATCTCCACGGGCGAACGCCTGGAGATCCACCCAACAGAGCTATGGCAGGTGATTTATGCCGTTTGAAACCCCCACGCTTCCCGTGCTGGTCAATCGCACACAAAGCGACCTGGCCGGCGATGCGTTGCGGCGCTCCGATGCTCAGGTGTTGGCCCGAACGCTGAGCGGTGCTGCCTTCGGCCTGTACGGTTACCTGGGCTGGATCGCCGAGCAGATTCTGCCGGACACGGCTGAAGTCGAAACACTGGAGCGGATCGCCTCCCTTCGCCTTAATCAGCCAAGGAAGGCTGCCCAGCCGGCCCACGGTACGGCCAGTTTTACCGCAGCTGCCGGCGCGGTGCTGGATGCTGACACGGTATTGCAGGCCAGTGATGGCCGGGGTTACCGCGTCACTGCTGAAGTAACCACCGTTGCCGGTACCAACACCGCAGCGCTTGAAGCGGTGGACGCTGGAACGCTGGGTAACACGGACGCTGGCCTGGTGCTAAACCTCGTTCAGCCAGTCCAGGGGGTAGCTGACTCGTTTGTCGTCCTAGCCCCCGGCCTGCTGGGTGGTGTGGCCCAGGAAAGCGTGGAGTCATTGCGGGCCCGCGTCATTCAGTCCTATCGCGTGATACCTCATGGCGGCTCGGCGGATGACTATGAAACCTGGGCGTTGGAATGCCCAGGCATTACCCGGGCTTGGACCCGACGGCTGTACCTGGGGCCGGGCACCGTGGCGGTGTTCGTAATGCGCGACGACGATACCGATCCGGTGCCAACAGCTGAACAACTGGCCGAGGTGAAGCAGTACATCGAGCCGCGACGACCGGTAACGGCTGAGGTGTACGTCTTGGCCCCAACGCGCAAACAGGTGGTGTACAGCATCCGGCTGAACCCGGATACCTCTGCAGTTCGAGCTGCAGTCGAGGCGCAGTTGCGTGACCTGCATGCGCGTGAGGCCGCGCTGGGTGAGGCTCTTTTGCTGACTCACATCGCCGAGGCCATCAGCGGGGCCGCTGGTGAATGGGACCACCGACTGGTGGCGCCGGTTACTGATGTAGCAGCCGAGCCTAACGAGCTGCTGACGTATGGGGGCTGCCTATGGCTGGCTTGAGAACGGCGCAGCAGTACCGCGCCCAGTTGAGGGCGTTGCTTCCCGCGGGGCCGGCCTGGGAGCCTGAGCGCGTCCCTGAGTTGGCGTTAGTGCTGACGGGCTTGGCGCAGGAGCTGGCGCGCATCGAGGCCCGGGCTTTCGCTTTGCTGAATGAGATGGATGCCGGCGGCGTGAATGAGCTGGTGCCTGACTGGGAGCGCGTCATGGGGCTGCCAGATCCTTGCATCGGGCTTGAGCCCGTATTTGAGGACCGCCGTCTGGCAGTGCGCCAACGGCTGACGGCAGTCGGCGGACAATCCTGTGGCTACTTTATCGAGATCGCGGTTCGCCTCGGCTACCCCGAACCCACCATCACGGAACGCCGGGCGCCGCGGTTTGGCCGCTCCCGCTTTGGCGCAGCCCACTTCGGCACCTGGTCAGCACAGTTTATGTGGACGCTCAACACCGGCCCGCGCCGCCGCCTGGGTCGGCGCTTCGGTGCCAGCTACTGGGGCGAGCGATTCGGGGTCAACCCGAGCGGCGCCCTGGAGTGTGTCATTCGTCGCAGCGCCCCGGCGCATGCACTGGAATCAATCAATTATGGGGTGGGTGTGTAGATGGACTATCCGAGAAGCGTACCGAACGTGGGGCTGGTCAATGGCAAGTTTGTTGACGAGAACACCGCGACCGGGCAAGTCGGCTCGCTGATCCCGTCGAGCTGGGGCAATGCGGTAACTGATGAGCTGCTGAACGTCATTCAGGCCGGTGGTGAGCAGCCAGCAGAGAACGACAATGACCAGCTGTTGGCCGCGATCAAGGCCATTGTGCGGGACTCGATCCCGCCGGAGAAGATCCGCACGACGCTTGCTGAGTACGGCATTACCGACGCTTACACCAAGTCGGTGACGTACACAAAGGCAGAGGTCGAGGCGCTGCTCAAGAACATGTCAGCGCTGCCTGTGGGTGCCATGGTGCCGTTTCCAAAAGGGACTGTGCCGGCGGGCTTTCTGGAGGTGGATGGCAGCGTGCAGAGCGCGGTGACCTATCCCGACCTGGCGGCGTACCTGGGGACCACATTCAACCAGGGTAACGAAGGGGCGGGGAACTTCCGGTTGCCTGATTCCCGGGGTGAATTCCTGCGCGGCTGGGACCATGGGCGTGGGGTTGATGCTGGTCGGGGGCTTGGCAGCAAGCAGCTTGACGCGATGGAAATCATTACAGGTAACGTCGGGGGAGTGCGCAATGACACCGCTTCTGTAACTCCGAGCGGACCGTTTTCCACTGTCAGCGAAGCGGGCAATTTCGCGACCGGTCCTGGTCGCCTTACCAGTGTTGTGTTCGATTCCTCAAAAGTTGTTAGAACGGCAACCGAAACTCGACCGCGCAATCTGGCGGTTATGTGGTGCATCAAGGCGTGGAACGCCCCAGTCAATCAGGGAAACATTGACGTTGCGGCGCTGGCCTCGCTAGCCGCCCAAGCGACTGAGATTAATCAGGGCACAGCAAAAGTCGCCACCACAGCGCAAATGCTTGATAGCGCGAACGACTTTGTTTTGTCGACACCGAAGAAGCTGCGTTGGGGCTTCTCGATCAGTCTCGCGGCGAATGGATACATTGCGTTTCCTTCCTGGCTTGGCGGACTGGTTCTTCAGTGGGGTGCATCCCTAGGTTTCAGCTCCACCCCTGTCGCTGTGACATTCCCGATGGCATTTCCTAATGCTGCTTTTGCGGTAGTGGCCACTACTCACATAGGGGCAACGAATGCCGCGCCGACCCAAGACGCTGTCGCATCGTTTGGGCTATCGCAGACGGGGGTCAGCTTCAGGACCAACGCGGGCGCCGCACCTAACGGCGCAAAATACATCGCAGTCGGCAACTGAGGGAGGCCATATGCGCTTTTATAGTCAGACAACTCAAACAACGTACCTGCGCGGCATGCACGCGTCGATGCCGGCAGATGCAGTCGAAATCACTGATGAGCTTTACATTGCGGTGGTCGGTAACCCTCCTGCAGGCAAAGCTCGCGCTCACGATGAACGCGGTCTGCCATACCTTGTCGATGCCCCTGAGGTGGTCCCAGATCCGGCAGCACTGGAGCGCGAGTGGCGCGACGATGAGCTGTCCTCGGTGATGTGGTTGCGCGAGCGTCACCGTGACCAGCTCGAAATAGGCACGGCTACCACGCTGACAGGTGATCAGTTCAACGAGCTGCTGTTGTACATGCAGGCCCTGCGCGACTGGCCGCAGTCATCTGACTTCCCACAAGCCGAGCACCGACCAGTGGCGCTGCCCTGGATCGCTGAGCAAGTCGAGTAGACGCCCCGCACCGACGGGGCGTTTTCATTTCTGACCTACGAGGTTCTACTTATGCCCATCACAACGCAGCAACTGCTGCAGATCCTCCCCAACGCCGGCGCTAAAGCCGGCGTTTTTGTTCCTGCTCTCAACGCCGCCATGAGCAAGTACGGCATCGTCACCCGCCTGCGCATGGCGGCGTTCATCGCGCAGATCGGTCACGAGTCCGGCCAGCTTCTGTACGTGCGCGAGCTGGGCAGCGATCAGTACTTGAGCAAGTACGACACCGGCACCTTGGCCAAGCGTCTGGGCAATACCCCCGAAGCGGATGGCGACGGCCAGAAGTACCGGGGCCGGGGGCTGATTCAGGTCACGGGCCGGGCGAACTATGAAGCCTGTAGCGAAGCGCTGTTCAGCGATGCTCGACTGCTCAACACCCCGGAGCTGCTGGAAACCCCAGTCTATGCCGCGCTGTCGGCGGGCTGGTTTTGGCAGCGGGCGAGCCTGAACACTCTGGCCGACAAGGGCGACTTTCTCACCATCACCAAGCGCATCAACGGCGGAACCAACGGCTTGGCGGATCGCGAGGCGCTGTATCAGCGTGCATTGAAGGTGCTGCCTTGAAGGCCCCGGCCTGGCTGTTGCCGGTCCTGGCCCTGGTGCTGGGGTTCGCCTTGGGTGGTTGGCTGGCCTGGACGTGGCAGGCCAACGCCTACGGCAAGGATCTCGCTGATCAGGCCGAGGCGTACAGCACTGATCGCGAGCAGGCCGCCACGGCGGTGATCAACTGGCAGGAAACCCAGCAGGACGCCCGCCGGGCGCTGGAGGACCGCCTGCAGGCGAATGACGAAACCCATTACAAGGAGCTGCGCGATGCTCAAACGAAGCAGGCTCGCCTGCGTGATCGGCTTGCTACTGCTGACCTGCGGCTGTCAGTCCTACTCAACACCGCCGCCTCGGGTGGTAGTGGTGGGGTGTCAGCCACCGCCAGCACCTGCGGCGTGGTTCATGGAAGAGCGCGAGCCGAACTTGACCCAGCGGCTGCTCAACGAATTGTCACCATCGCTGGAGACGGTGACCAAGGATTGATCGCTTTGGCGGCCTGCCAGAGCTATATCAAAGAAATCGTTTCAACGAAGTAAAAAGGAGCGGTCGGGCCAGATGCGTCAACATCTAACCCGGCTGCTGTCCTCGCAGAAAGTTTCTGCAAGTCCCGCCAAGGCTCTTGCTCTGTACATAAAGCGCGGCGAGATGAGGTGCTTCGGCCCATCGGAAGCATCCCGCCCGCGGAGGCCGAAGCAAACCACTGCACCGCTCTGGAAACTCCGGCCATAGCCCCCGTCACGAAGAGCAGTCAGCCCCCGGCAAAACTGGCGCGGTTCATCACCCGTTGCTGAACAGAATCTGCTGCACGTGGGTCGTATACTTGCCAATATCGATCACCGTCTGCCGGTTTCTGACCGTATTATAGGTATGATATTCGTCCATCAATTTCAGGCAACGTCGCGCCACCCGCATATCCCTGAGAAGCGCCAGGGTCGGGTAGAGTTCCATGTGATCGATCACGTCCCAATTGATGGCGGGTTTCAATGATTCCGTCCAAGCATCATAGGTGTTCGCGGTGACGGATCCGCCAATTTTGGTCAGGGACGTCTTCTCGTACTTGCTGATATTCGATTCCGATTCCTCATGGCCTTCGCTATGGGTGTAGTCCGAGCCACCACCGAAGCCCTTGATGGCCAACTTGAAGCCGACCGAGAACTCCTTTTCCTCCGACCGGGATTCCGTGTATTCCGATACCTCGGCGTTTTCCTCGCTGACCAGCATGCCGCCCAGGGTGAAGGTCCGAGCGACATAGTAGCCGCGGCTGTTCAAGGTTTCGATCAAGTTGACATAGGCGTCAATTTCGTAGCTTGGCGAGATGGCCGTGGCGATGGCGCTTTCGAAATCGGAAACCAGGACGAGGTTCGCGCGCTCTTGGGAGAGGGCGACCTTATTCACCATGTACTTGCCAAGCAGGTACTGTTTTACTTTTTTCGATGTCGTCGTATGGGATTGGGCATAGGAGAAGTCGGTCTGGCCTCCGCCGATGGGGGTTGTCACCGATACCGAGCTTTTGTCGGAAGTGGTCAGGGCCAAGGTGTTCCCCACCTCGGAAAAGGTGGAGATGACGCGGTTCTCGCTCATGTAGGTGGGCTTGGTCGACGCGGGGAGCTGGTTGGCGTTCCATGAGGCGATACAGGGCTTGAAGGTCCGATAAAACCCCTTGTCTTCCGCCGCCGTGATGCCCCGATAGATTTCAATCTCGTTGAACAGGGCCAGCTTTTGGCTGGTGGTGAGATGATTGTAACGGTCCACCGTCTTGTCCGGATCCTCCAGGCCCGTCGACGCCACGCCAATCATGAGCGTGCCGGAGCCATCGGCGCCGACCAAGGCCGACAAGTGCACGTCGTCTTCGTCATCCCGATCGACCGGGGCGCCGCGGAGAAGAAAATCATCGGCGGAGGTCATAAGCTCTTTGCTGGTCAGAACCTCGCGGGTTGCCGTTAATGAGGCGTTCAGATCCAGGGCCACGTTGCGACGTTGACCATCGGTGCGTTCGACTAAAACAAGTGTAGTTGCCATATGTCTTATTCCTTTTTTATGTGTATCTTTAAAGGGGATAATCCAATTACCCTAGAGGTGGTAAGTATCGTGGTGGGCGGTAGGGCGCGTTCATCTCATTTGATATGAGGTGCAGTGATCGTTTTCAATCCACGGCCCAAGGACCGGGCGTGTTCAGGACATTAATGACCTTGTCAGCGGATTCCTTGTCCTTGAAGACGAAGAAGTAAAAGATAACCGCGCCAATGACGTTCTGGTTGGGGTCATCTTCTTTGAGAACCTGGATCGAGCCGAAAGTTTGGTCTGATTGGGGGCCGCGCGAGGGGGCGCCCGTCTCGATGGAATCGCCCGGTACGTAGACATCCCCGGACGGGTCTCCTGGAGTGAATCGCTCGTTTGCCGCCACGCTCTTGAGATTTAGGCTCGCGCCCTGAAAAGCCATCGATCGGGGGGCGGTGGGCGCGGGCGCTTCCATGTTACTGGTGTAGGTTTTGCCATTTTTTTTATAACTAGTAAGACGCCATGTTTTCACCGTAATTTTTTGGTAATACACAACTTCCTGTGTTGGTATGTTGAGTGATGCCGTACTCTCAATTTGGATAGAATTATTAGAGCTTTGATAGCGTCTCAGGGTACTGAAGGATTGATGGTTGGGGTTGTCCCCATATGTATTGTAGAGGGAGCTGCAGATAGTGTCCTTTTCGCTGCTCACCGAATAACCAAAGCCAGCCGCGCCCCAGGAACTGATTTCGAAGTTCACCACTGAGCCTTTCTCGCAGATGACAACCCGATCGTAGAAGGCGTTGCTCTGCTCGTTGGTCGGTTGAACATCCCTCAGCATGATGGGATCGAATTTTCCCTGGTTGGCGGTTATGGCCTTGCTGTCACTCTTATTCAGAGTGATCCGAACCCCGGCGTTCCGGTTGTAGAGCCAATCCGTCTGGGTGCCAAAAAGGTCGGTCTTGTTTCCGGCCACCAAAGCCATTTGCACGATGGTGTTGGTGTTTGTCGTGGGGTCGGGAAAGGCAATGCTTGAAATGGGCTTGCGGGCCTCTACGGAGCGATCGTTCAGGATGGTTTTTTGTTCAGTGAACCCATTGTAATATATGAAGTTGTAATCATCCGCCGCCGCCCCGATCTTGTTCCGAAGCACGGAAAGGTAGTCTGTGGGGAGGGCATCAACAATACGTTTGTTACCGCTCAAATAGACGGAGTACTGTGACATGGGATATTGCTTCCTAGTTTGATGGATTCCCTAGGATAGTACATATACAAATTGGACTTGCCCCTACAAAACCGGACACCAACTCCCCGTTAAACTGATGCAGCTGCCAAGCGCCTGAACTCCCTCGGCGAGCGATAGTTCAATGCGCTGTGCGGATGCTGCTCACATTGTAATGCTCAAATGCAATTGCCAGGTTACGCAGCGCCGTTTCTCGATCCGGCTTGGGCATGTGCGCGACGTAATCCCGCTTGATCGTCTTCACGAAGCTCTCGGCCATGCCATTGCTCTGCAAGCAGCGATCGATGACGTCCAGGATGCCCAATGCCAGTTACTGCTTCTCCAGCAGATGTCGGAAATTCATGATCGTGGTGTCTTCGCAGATCGGAGCGCTGAGCGTCAGCCGGGCGAACTGACGCATTGAGGTGATTTCATAGAGCGCTTCTTCCATGTCGGGGTCGCTGAGAGAAAACCAGTTCTGCAGCAGATGAATGCGCAGCATGGTCTCGAATGGATACGGCTGCGACCACCGCCAGCCTTTGGGTAATGAGGTTCGATCAAGGCCACCTGTCCGCTCCAGGTAACGAACTGTTCCATCTCGGCCAGGAGTCGCTCGCGACGTGTCTGCTGGCGCTTGCCGGCATACTCGAAATCGGAAAAGCTCATCTGATTCGTGGGACTGGCTGGTGCTCGTAGCGAAAGGAGTGAGCTATTTCAGCACAGCAAGCGGATGCTGTACTGAACTTGATCGGAGAACCCTTAAGTCCAAGAGGTGCTTACAAAACCAAGGGCTATTCACAACAATTCACTATAAGAATCTTCCTATTTATTGAGAGAAATCTTGAAATTATCATTCAGGTGGCAATGGACTAGATAAAGGGCATGAAGCCGTTAATTTATCATTCTGATAGTGAGATCACGAGAAACTCCTAATGAAAAAAATTCTTATAACCCTCGCTGCTAGCGCAGCTGTAGTGAGCACCTTCAGTGCCTCTGCTGTTGACGGCATCATCAATTTCACTGGCTCGGTCAGTAACCAGACCTGCACCATTGAAGGCAACACTGGCACCACCGCCAAAACCGTGACCATGGATCAGGTAGCTGCTTCGTCGATGGCGGCCGTAGGCCAGACTGCCGGCCGCAAAGATTTCACCTTGGAGCTCACCGCGTGCACAGGCTCCAGTGCACTAGTGCGTTTTGAACAAGGCGCCACGGTTGACGCAGCCACCGGTAACTTGATCAACCAGACCGCTGGTGGTTCTAACGTTCAGATCCAACTCCTGAATGCCAACATGGAACCGATCAACTTACAGACCAACTCAAACTCTTTGTCGACTGCTATCACAGATAAAGAAGCTAGCGTGAAATTCTATGCGCAGTATGTGGCAGCAACAGCCGCTGCTACAGCCGGTCAGGTGACTTCGAGCGTGCAGTTCTCGATGGACTACAATTGAGTGCTAACGCTCGCAGCCTAGCTGCGAGCGCTTTCAGGGCCAATTTTATGAAAACCTGTCTTGCTTGCTTTGCCGCAATGGCGCTTGGCGGTTTACTGCTCAGTGCTATGAACACTGCTTCGGCCAATGTGGTAATTGCCGGCACTCGTTTGGTGTATCCCGCCAATGAGCGCGAAATCACCATCAAGCTGGATAACGTTGGCAATGAACCTGCGCTGGTACAAGCGTGGGTCGACAGTGGCAATGCGGACTCAAGAGCCGATCAGGCCAATGCCCCTTTTCTTCTAATGCCACCTGTGGCACGCATTTCGCCTAAACGCTCGCAAACGCTGCGGATGACTTACACCGGTGATCCGTTGCCGCAGGATGTGGAGTCTGTGTTCTGGCTAAACATACTGGACGTCCCACCGCTACCCAAAAGTGCCGATAACAACTTTATGCAGGTGGCTTTCAAATCCCGCATCAAGGTGTTCTTCCGGCCGGAAGGCTTGACAGGTTATGCCGATGACACACCTGCGGCAGTGACCTGGAAGCTGGTCCCGCACGGCGAAGGTTTTGCTTTACGCGGCACTAACCCGACTGTATTCAGCGCTTCGTACAACAAAACCGAGCTGTTGGTAGGTAGCAAAACCTACAGCAGCAACGGTGGATTGATTCCGGCCAGAGGCGTCTTCGAATTCCCGTTGGAAGGTCTGCAAGCTCGCCCGCAGGGCAGCGCCACTGTTCGTTACGAATGGATCAACGACTACGGCGCGGCTAAGTCGGTTGAGACCAAGCTGGGCGATTAACACTAGCTGCATTAGTCCACGCATATCCCCACGCACTTAACCCAATTAAGAGTCAGCCTATGCGGCTGCGCTGTGATTGCTTGCTTTTATGTAGCAGGCCGGCTCAGGACTCCCAGCGATGTTTGAACTCAGCCTTCTGCGTGCGCAGATCAAGGCGCAGCACCTCCGTACAAGCATGTTGCTTATCGCTATGCTAACCCCCTGTGTGGTACTGGCAGATGACGACGAACAAGTCGACTTCAACCCTAGCTTCATGACTGATAGCGAGGGTCGGTTGATGGACCTTTCTGCTTTCAAAAACGGCAACCCGCTTACCCCAGGGACCTACCGCACCGACATTTACCTCAACGGTAAATGGCAGGGGCGTGAGTCGTTGATCATCACCAAAGAGCGTGCTGGTGCGGCAGCACATTTTTGCTTCAAGCTCGAAGCCCTCAAGCGGTGGGGCTTGAACCTCGACTCGTTGCCCAACCAAGCTACCTTGGCTTCACTACTGCACGATACCGGTTGCGTCGAGCTGTCACGCCTAGCGCCTGATATCCAAGTCGACGTGGACATGAGCGAATTACGCGCGGACTTGACCATCTCCCAAGCTTATCTTAAGCGGGTTTCACGCGGTTACGTGGACCCCAATAACTGGGACAGCGGCATGAACGCAGCCTTTGTGAACTACAACTCCAACCTGTATCAGAGCGAGGCCCAAGGTGTGGCCAGTACTCAGTCTTATGTGGGGGTGAACACAGGCATCAACGTGGACGAGTGGCGCTTGCGTCATAACGGGTCCTATAGTTACAAGCGATCCGCCCGCAGCGCTTCGCAGAGTGGCTACACGTCCAACAGCAGCTACGTGCAACGTGACCTCACCGGGTTGAGGTCACAGCTGACCCTTGGCCAGTACTACACCCCCGGCGAGCTGTTCGACAGCGTGCCGTTCAGTGGGGTGCAAGTCAGCAGCGATGACCGCATGCTGCCTGACTCCATGCGCGGTTTTGCTCCGCCTGTGCGTGGTGTGGCCGACACTAACGCCAAAGTCACCATCCGCCAGGGCGAGAGTATTCTCTACGAAACCACCGTGGCGCCAGGCCCTTTCGTTATAGATGACCTGTACAGCACCGGCTACTCAGGCGATCTGTCGGTGACCGTCACTGAGGCAGATGGGCGTGCTCGCTCATTCGTGGTGCCTTTCGCCTCCGTGGCGCAATTGCTTCGCCCTGGTACTTCGCGATTCAGCGTGAGCGTCGGTAAGTACCGCGATGAGTTTTTGAGCAAAACGCCGAACTTCATTCAGGGCACGTATCAGCGCGGTTTGTCAGATAAGTGGAGCGCCTACACCGGCAGCATCATCGCTGAACGCTACATGGCCGTGCAAGGCGGTGCTGCCTGGAGTACACCTTGGGGGGCAATGGCACTGGACGTGACGGAGTCCCAAGCTAGCGATTGGGCGAAGACCCAAGCAAACCTCGATACGACCATGCGCGGTCGTAGCTATCGGCTGACCTACAGCAAACTGCTGGCCGCGACCCAGACCAACTTCACCGTGGCCGCCTATCGCTTTTCCAGCGAGGGCTACCTGAAATTCAGCGACTACGCCCAACTGCAAAGCGGCGATAACGCTTCAGGGCAACGTCAGCGCAGCCGTTTTCAGATCAACGTCAATCAGCCCTTGGGCAATGGACGCGGCAGTGTTTACTTCACCGGCTCGGCACAGAACTATTGGAATACCGAACAGCGTAGCAACGTGACGTATCAGGCGGGGTACAGCAATGGTTATAACTGGGGCTCATTCAACCTCAGCGCCAGCCGGACCAGCGACTATCAAGGCGCGTTTGACACTCAATATACGGTTGGCTTCAACATTCCGTTCGGTCGCACCCGCTCCAATTACGTCAGCACCACTATGCGCTATGCCGACAATGGCAACAGCAATACCCAAGTCAACTTGGGCGGCAGCGCGGGCGATGACAACCGGTTGAACTACAACGTTTACGGCTCAGCAGACAAAAACGCGGGAGCCTCTACCACGAGTGCGGGCTCGACCGTGCAGTACCGTACAAATAAAGCCCAAATCAGTGCTGGCGTGGACACTGGAAAAGACTATAAGCAGGCCAACGTGGGTATCAGCGGCAGCCTGGTGACCCATACGGGCGGGGTGACGTTCAGCTCAGAGCAAGGTGAAACCATGGCACTGATCGAAGCCAAAGGAGCCGCCGGGGCACGGGTCAATAACAGCTCGACTGCCGTGATCGACAGCAATGGTTATGCGCTGGTGCCGGGGCTGGTGCCTTATCACCAGAACGACATGTCTATCGACCCAAAAAACACCGATGACTCGGTTGAGCTCGAAAGCACATCGCAAATGATCGCACCGCGTTACGGGGCCATTGCACGGGTGCAATACGCGACCGTTTCCGGCACGCCAGTGTTACTGCACGTCACCCGTGACGACGGCAAAAGCCTGCCGATGGGTGCCCAGGTTGAAGACAATCAGGGCAACTACCTGACCATGGTGGGCCAGGGTGGACGGTTGTTCATTCGGACGGATAAGACCCAGGGTCAATTGGTGATCCGTTGGGGTAACAAAGAGTTTGAAAGTTGTAGTGTCGATTATGTTCTGGCGGCCGTAAATACTAAGCAGCGAGGCTATACTCGATTGGACAGCACGTGCGCAGTGCAATGAGGACTGTATTGATAAGCAGCCAAAGCCACTGCATTGTGAGATTATACAGAGAGGGGTTATGAAGGCACTATTATTCAGATCTAAGTCCTGGGTTGGTGCTGTAGCGGGAGTTTTTTTTGCCCTGGATTCAACAGCCTCATGGGCATACTGCAAGCCGATGACGCCGGGGGTGCCTAGATATAACTTTAGCGTGCCGACTCTGAGTATTCCTAGAGACACACCCAACGGCACTGAAATATATCGCTCGGATACAATATCGCTTGGCGCTATCGCTGCTATTATTTGTGACGCGCCCGGTGCTTCCGGTTATCGATCAATTAGAGGAGCCACAGGAAATTCCGACCCAAGCCCAATAGGAAGCTCGGGGCTGGGCTGGAGGTTGTGGATTGACAATGATTATGCCAAGCAATATCCGAGCGGAAAAACATATTATAAGGGTGGCCCCTATGAGACGAACCGTAAAGTTGGTATTGTTCTATATAAAATGAGCGAGATATCATCCGTAGATGCAGGTGTTTTAGGCCATTTTTATGTGCAAGATCAAATAATGTATTCTATAGCGCTAGACAATTCCATAAATGCTGTTGTACGTAGCTGCGAGACACCTTCAATAAATGTTAATCTTGGACCCCAGTACAGTGGTAAGTTTAAGGGGGTTGGCTCCACCATCGGCGAAAGGAATTTCAGTATTAAGCTCAATAACTGTCCGGCTGGTATCAATAGCATAAGTTATCGTCTTGATCCGGTAAATACTGCCCTAGACGCTAAAAGCGGTATCCTTGCACTTGATCCTAATGGCGCTACAGGCGTCGGTATCAAAATTATGGATGATAATGGTGCATCCGTAGGGTTAGGGGAAATCCGTAAGTTCCTAAGTAACGTCTCCGCAGGCAACCACACTATTCCTCTGAAAGCGGCCTACTATAAATCATCCGACTCGGTGACGGGCGGTGCGGCCAATGCATCAATGCAATTTACCATTATTTATCAATAAACCAAGCCTGAAGCGCTAAACTTTTACACCTAAATATTTAGGTGGGCTATACTCACTTTCGGGGTCGCAGAAATAGGTTTTTTCAACCTGACTTAGTTGCTGGCTTCCTAGTGTTCTGAGCGCTTAATTCATTAGCTTATTCTTTATCACACTCAGCTTTGCCATATGTATCGAACTGATGATGGTCGCTGCGGTCTTAGTACGTTTGAACGACTTGGCTGAATGCTCGTTATGAGCAGTAACACTGGTGAAGACACCTCGATACAGCACACGTCTCTCCAGCTGTTAAAACCAGCCTTCCACCGCGTTTAGCCAGGACGCACTGGTCAGCGTGAAGTGCAGCTTGAAGCGCGGATGTTTTTCCAACCGGTCTTAATCGCTGCGGTTTGTGGGTCGAATTGTTGTCCAGGATCGCATGGAGATCCAGCTCGGCAGGTGTGTTGTTATCAATCTGCCGGAGGAAATCCAGAAACTTCTTGGCCCGGTGCAGCTGGGTAATCCGGCCCATTACTTCACCGGTTATGATGTCGAACGCGACGTACAGGCTCGCCGTGCCATGGCGCTTGTAATCATGGGTTCGCCGCTCAATCTGCCCAGGCCGAAGTTGCAGCATTGGCTGAGTACGATCCAGCGCCTGGATCTGAGTCTTCTCGTCAACCGACAGCACCATGGCGTTGTCCGGAGGACTCAGGAAGAGCCCAACCACATCAATGACTTTCTCGGCGAAGTGCGGATCGTTGCTGATCTTGAATGTCTTCAGTCGGTGCAGCTTGAGATCGGACACAGCCTATATCTGTCGGACTTGCTAGGTGGTAACGCGAGCGTACTTGGCCATCAACCTGACGCTCCAGTGCGTAGCTTCCTTGGGAATTCGCTGTGTTGTCAGGGTCAGGATTTCTTTGACTTTCTCAGCGCCCAGCTTCAAATGCTGACCGCTACGCGGGAGGTCGTTCAGGCCGTCGATGCCCGACTCCAAATAACGCTTTCGCCACTTGAACACGGTCGGTGTCGTGATCAGTAACTGCCACAGATGGCAATGGGAGTCACCACTTCATTAAGCAAAAGCAGTATCCGTACACGCTAAGCAAGGCTCTGCTCAGGGTACTCATGCGCAGCCAACCTTGAAGCGTAAGAACGTCGGTGGGTTGCAGTGCAAAGTAAGCAACTGGACGAGGCAAGCCTGGAACCATATCGGGGTAAGGGGTGCACAGTATATCGTTGTAGATTAGAAAACGAACTACCCGCTCGCGACACTAGAGGCTTATCGAGCAGCGGCTGTCGTTGTGTTCTGAGCCTCTTAGGGGCGCAAATCAGTTCCGCAATCAAAATCAGGACCCGCGTAGGCCGTGGGCTGCAGCCTTTCTAGGCAATGGTACTTGCGGAACGGATATGTCACTAACTAACTGAAAATCATGAAGTTTTATCTGGATTGCAAATCCGCCTACGCCGGTTCGATTCCGACCTCGGCCTCCACCCTTGAAAACCCCGTAGATTAACGTCTACGGGGTTTTTTATTGCCCGCTTGAAAGTGCTGGCGCACCAAAACTTTCCTATTTCGTCGGGCTCGCGATGTCTCGGACGCGAACGTAAATCTTCTTCGTAGTCTCCTGTTTCGAGTGTCCGAGAAACCGGCTTGCATCGCCTAAATCGAGAATTTTAAGCGCTTACGCAAACATCTCGACACATGCAAAGGCCCTGAAGGCATGAGAGTTTGTGGCTTGGCTGGTGCCGGCAGAGCCAGATGTCTGCGACCCTTATTCAGCCCCCCAAAAAAAAGAAGAAAGGTCGCAGTGTGATCACTGTCGGCGGCGGTGCTTTCGGTGTTGGGAGGAGGCCGCAAGCAATAAATTAGTCAGTTTCCTATTTGCTCTTCAATGCTGCAGGCGCCGCCCTCCGTGACCGGTGGTGGCAATTTGATTTGGGTTGGGGGATTACGGGAATCCGTCGATTTAGAGAATTCAAATTGTCGTAGGAGTCGGCTAGATCCGTTCTGCCGACTCCTGCTTTCGCAACGGGCTCCGCGCCCACCCTTGCCCCTACAACGAGCCGCTCAGGCACAGAACGCGAGGCGCCGTCCTTTGGGTTGGGGAGTCCTCGCCTCTGATGGGTGAACACCGAGCGAAAGGCGCAATTATAGGTGGAAATCGCCCGCAGCCTCCGGCTGGTAAAGCACTTTCCTGATCTCAATCCGGCGGGTCCGATCAGAAATCCGCCAGTCGATGGTGTCCCCCTCCTGATAGCCAAGGATGGCGGCGCCTATATCGGAATACACGGAATGCTTCCCTGCGTTGCTGTCCGCGTCCTCAGGGTAGACCAAGGCTACTTCGATCTCTTCGTCGTCCAGTTGCAGCAGGGCCCTGGAGTTCATCGTGACGACATTGCGCGCCACCTGCTGCGGCTTGACGACAATGGCTCGCTCAAGCTCATGTTCGAGTTCAAAAACGGCCGGGCCTTGCTCGAGCGCGATCAGGCTCTCGAGCCTGGCCTTGTCGATTTCGGTGATGTAGATCTCAGTGGAGTCGGCAAGGGTACCTTCGCGCAATAACTGGAGATAGCGCCCCGCCGTCATGGAAAATGATGTCAATGTCGGCGTTTCGCTTTCAAGCAGAAAGCCGCTGCGCTGAAAGGCTTTCAGCGAGCGCGTGTTATCCGGGTGAATCTTGGCGATGAGCTTCTCGGCCCGCATGTCGAGGAAGGCCAGTTTCATGCCTTCGCGGATGGTGCGAGCGCCAAGGTTTCGGCCCCATTTGTCGCTGTCTCCGATGACCAGAACTATCTCGCAATTGGAGCCGGTCTTGATCAGACGGACAAAGCCCACCGGCGCGTCATGCCGGTCATAGGCCATGAAGAATCGGCCGCCCCGGTTGAACAGATGGGTCAGGATCGGCAATTGAGTTCGATCGATGACTTGCTCGATGGAGCGAGAGACATCGCGTGAATCGCTCAGATAGCAGGTAACGCGCTCATCCTCCAACCAATCCATCAACGTCAGCGCGTGCGCCCGAGTAATTTCAGGGCACAGCGAAATGAAAGGCTTGTTCATCTTAACCACACTTATTTGTAAAGGATGGAAGCCCGCCATGGCTATGGTCATTACGGTTCGTCGGCAGCCGGCCATTTTAAGATATACCGCGAGTAATGGCGAACATCCCGGCTAGTTCGAGTAAATCATCGTTTTGCCGAGCACGAGCACGAGCACAAGCACGAACCAGTCAAGCGCTCAAGCCTCGATGAAGCCGATTACATTCAGAATGATCAGCGCTGTATCGTTCTGCCCCTTGATGCGGTACCACACCAGCCGAGACACCTTTCTGGTGGAAATCGGCAAAAAAAAGAAGTTCGGCGAAGAGAGGACTCGTCAGCTCTGGAAGGCCTGCGTGGCTTGGATTGACGGTGTTCTGGAGGTTCGTCGAGAGGCCGCGTAGTTCCTTTCAATTATGATCTTTGAGTGGAGTTTTCTATCAAGGGAGGGAAGGGGAATGTCCAGTTCAGGAGGGTCATCAGCCAAGTATCGAAGGCAAACTTTTGGTGCAGCCTCGGTAGGCCGGGCCAATCCACGAGCGGCAAAGCTCTTGGCTCCGTCACCACCACCCGCGGCGACGTGAGCCGCTATCAGTTCCGCCTGGCTGCGTTTCAGCGCAGCACCGCCGATGTGTGCCTGGAGATGCCCAGCCTGGCCGATCTATTCTTTGAGCTTATGTTTCCTCTTGGCTGCAATAAAATCTTGAAAGCTTTTAATAAAGCCTTGTCTTATGTCGGGCAATTTTTTTTTAGAATCAGAAAGTAAAGATAGATAGGAGTTGTGTCACCTGTGCCTGCCTCTATCCAGCGCTCTTCAGTTTCAAAGCAAAAAAGAACAGAGCGTATGAGGAACGAAAAGTTTTCATCTGATTGACGGTGCTGTTTCTTTACCGCCCAGAGTTCTAGTACAAGCTTTCTCCGGAGATATCCATCGCTTTCTATACGCTCTCGCAGGATACTATCTTCAATATATGGAGTCAGCACCTTCAACTTAGAATCAGAAATGGTTGCAAGTACACCACCGTCAATCAGACTGAGCAAATAGCGAGCGTACTGACGTTTCATTTCGCCGAAAGACACGCTCGCTTCAAATAACGCCTCTTCAAGGCAATCAAACTCTTGAACCTCCAGGCTATCAATCATTATACAGCTCCAGCTTTTACTCTCATCGCGCAGCAGCAATCGGCCTAAAGCGGCCTGAGCAGATTCGGGAAGGGGTTCGAATCTCTATTTTCGCGACCCTGGTTGCATTTGGCGAACTGGTTGTTGGCTAGGGAGGTGAGGTTGTGGGGCAAAAATGGAGTAATCCATACGCCAAACTGAATCGCCCCTGCGCATCGTGCAGCTCGGGCACCGTCGATGTTGGTTAGAATGGCGTGTTGAAGTCTATTGCTCGCAAGGGAATCCAATGAGCACTGAAAAGCCAGAGCTTTTGTTCATCCTTCAAAGTTTTCTAGATAATGTTTATGAGAAGGCTTCGAAAAGCCAGAGTGTTTTCCTCAAAAGGAATCTTGGCCACTACACATACGCGGATGAAATACTCTTCGTCTACGTGACGATCTTCCCTAAAGAGGTTGAGCTTGTTTTTGAGAGCAAGCAGGTAAGTTGCGGAGTTTTTAGTATTGCTTTGGATATGTGCATGTCCAGTGGAGAAATACTGGCTGGCGACCTGCTGTCTCTGAATGGGAGATGCGAGGAGATCAGCGCGGCATTGGCTTTGCAAGAAGACTGGGTGTTGGCCCTGTTGTTAAAGTGCTTGGGCAACTGAGTCTTTTTTCAGGAGCGTGGACAACGCAGGCGTTCCGGTTTACCGGTTCGCGAGCGCGGAGTTTATGCAGTTGGCCCAGAGTGTGTAAAAACCGCTTCCAAGACCGGCGGAGTATGTTTCAGGAGAGGAGTTGAAAACAGCCTGGAAACTCTTGGTATGGTGCGAGACGGTTTCCTCTTATTAGGACAAAAAAATGATTTCACATGTATTCATCGGAGTGAATGACTTCAATCGAGCACTTGTGTTTTACCAAGGGGTCATGCAGATGCTCGGACTTGATCTCAAGTTCACAGACCTTGAACGCCCATGGGCGGGCTGGAAACACCCCGACACTGCACGCCCTCTTTTCGTGCTGGGCAAGCCGTTCGACGGCGAATCTGCGGCGCTAGGCAATGGGCAAATGATTGCTCTGCTGGCACCTAATCGACAGCGCGTAGACAACGCCCATGCCCTGGCGTTGGCATTGGATGGAACATGTGAAGGCGCTCCGGGCTCGCGACCCGAATACCACCCGAATTTTTATGGGGCGTATTTTCGAGACCCTGAAGGAAACAAGCTTTGCGTCTGTTGTCACGATCCGGAGTAGGTCAAGTGTGGGATCTATTTTTGGCCTGAAATCGTGAACAAAACATTGTCGAGAACCCCGGCGCCTGGAGCGAGAGGCTCAACGCAATTTCACCAGCGCCAAACTGAAGCGGCGAATGGAAGAAATTGAATCGAGCATCAACCGTTACCTGACGGCACTTGATGCTGCCGATCGGCAAGAACCAACAGTCTCCGAGCCCAGCGCCGTGCGGCTGGAAGAGAAAATCGTCAAGTTGAAGACGCAAATGAAAGAGCTTCAAGCAATTGAAGTTCAGCTCAACGAATCGCCGGACCTGAAAGCAGCCGTTCATGACTGACCCCTTTTGAGCATTGGAAGTCCCTAAGAAATCAGTTCCGCAATCAAAATCCTGCCCCGCATACCCCCGGACTTGCCTTACTTGGACAGCGACAACGGCACCCCCCAGATGGGATCTTCCATGCCTTGTTTGCCCAGCGGCGTGATCTGCATGGGCTGGAGCCTGGACAGCAGTTGCCGGTGCTTCTCGCTCAGGTTGCGCTGCTCGATGAGGTGCTGCGAAAAGCTCATGGGTGCCGGCCAGGTGTAGACGGTCAGGTTGTCGAGCGGACACTCGATTTTTTTCGGATCGATCGCTCGGCACTTCGACTGCTGGTACTTGTAGCCAGGGGTCTTCAGATGCATGCGCGGGGCCAGCAGCAATTGCCCGCCCTGGATGGTGAAACTGGCGAGCGCCTTGTCGACCGGCAGGCGCGCCTGGACCTTGATCGCGGGAATGTCGCGAGAGTCGGTCTGTTGGTAATAACCGGCCGGGGAGCCCGCCGTCGTCTGGGTATATTGCTGTTCACCCCAGCTCACGCAGGCACCCGAGGCCCTGACTACAGCGGTACAGACACGCTCGGTCTTGGTCTCGCTGCCATAGGTAGCGTCCTTCCAGACCTCTTCCCTGTAGTACTCGCGATACAGTTCAGGGGACAGGTAGGCGGTCCCGTTGGCGCCACGGCCCGAACCGGGTGGACCGCTGCGGGCGCCGACCTGGTCAAGCAAACCGCGGAGCTGGTAGTCATCGCCGCCGGTCAGCAAGTATTTGCCGGGTGGCAGGATATGCACCTCGAAGGCCTTGAACAGGTAGGTTTCGCCAGGCGGTCTCTGCAGCGCGTTGGTCTGGAACTTGCGGCCGAAGGTCACCTTCGGATTTTTCTCGTATTCCCAGATCACCGTTGGCGTCCATTGCGTCATGGTCAGCGCATCGCTCAGCGACTTGTGCGGCATCACGTCCGCCACCAGCACTACCGCCATGTTTGCCTTGAGTGCTGCGTCCACTTGGTCCAACAGCTGCGCGTAGCGCGGATCGTCTATGCTGCCGTAGGCACCCGAATCGAGATCGGAGACGCAGCCGCAGAGAGATAGGGAGAGAAGCAACGCCGTGGGAAGGGCAAAACGCAGTCGGAACAGTCTCATGTATCAGTCCTTGAACTATCTATGTCGGGCCAGCCACTAAGGCGCCAAGGCGACGCCCGTGCAGCGGCCACGAATGGAGAAGTCCTTGATCTGTCTGGCCTTGTCGACAGTCATGGAGAGGGTGCAGCCGCTCGTGTGAGTGACATCGTCCCAGTAGTTGGTGTGGACCATCACGCCGCCCTGCATCTCGCTGGAGCTGCCGACCACTTCCTTTTTCACGTAGGAAGTGTCGCGGTACCACTGCATTTGCACCTCGCTGCGGTCGGGCGAGGGCTGCATGCGTCCGGGCGGGCCGAAGAAGTCGATGGCTTCCTTGGCATCGCGTCCCTTCCATTGCTGGCCGGCCCTGTATTCCGGGAGGGTGGGAATGCAGCCGCTCAGCAAAGGCAACAGCAGGCCGAGGGCAAGTAGGTGCCGGGTCATGACGGCCTCCTTCATTGCGCGCTGTTGCCGAGCATTGCGTCCAGGCTCTGCACGGCCTCGCTGTTGGCCTGGATGCCGTACAGTTGCTGGAACATGGCCTGGACGGTCTCGACCATGCGGCCGGCGGCCATTTTGCCCATTGGCAGCATCTGGTTGTTCTCGCGGTTGCCTGCTGCGCAGACGAAGGCGAAGGTGCGCTGCAGCCAGTAGTCTTTCGGGGCGATCCAGCCCTGGGCAGTGGTCACGTCCTTCATGGCGTGGTCGAAGCGGCGCATGGCGCGGGCGCTGTCGAAGCGCACTTTGCGCTCCTTGCACTTGTACTGGATCTCGTAGGCCGCCAGCACGGGCATCGCCGGGTCTTCGAAGATCTGCATGATCATGGCCGACTGCACCCCCTGGGGCTTTTGCAGGATGCCGGCGGCATCGGCGACGAATACCTCGTTGTGGTAACGCTCGCCCTTGCCGTAGACGATCCAGTATTCACCTTGAGGCGTGGCGAGTGCCGTGCCGCTGGTACACAGCAGGATGAGTGATAGCGGCAACCATCTGGCGCGGGGGAATGGAATCGCCATGATATTTCCTTCCTTGATGGGGCTTGTCCGTGGCCGCATGGGACCGTCCAGAAGAAGGAATATAGGTCTGGCCGGCAGTAGCGGTCGATTAGGGCGGATGTGCTAATGGCGCATTGCCGTTATCGATCGGGTCAACGAAACCTGTGAGTGGCGGTCGTCTGCATGATCAGAACCTTGGGCATGCACAGGTGCGGTGTTAAAGTGCCGCCACTGAAAAGGGAGAGCGGGATGCGGGGCCAGATACTGGATATCTCGACAGAGGTCGAATCGTTGCTCCTGCAGCTGGGGGCATCAGGCCGAGGTCTGCATGAAAAACTGAGTTCCATTGAGGGAATGATCAGCCCCCCAATGGCGAAAAAGATCCGCTGGATTGCGAGCGTGCGCAACAAGGCGGTTCATGAGCGTGTTGTCGAGGTGGATCTTGAAGACTTCAGCAAGGGCGGGGTGCAAGTAGTCGCTTATCTGAAGCAGCTTGTTGCTTCGATCACACCTAAGCAGACCAAGCACAAAGAACCGCAAGGTTCGCCTGAGCCAGGCAAGTCCTGGGCCGAGAAGGATGGTTGGGAGAAGACCAAGACGGTCGGTACCTATATGGCGGCCGGCGCAGCTGTGGTCGCTTGGTTGTTCATGTCCTCCAAATGAGTCTTCACGATTGCTTATGGCCCGGTTCTCTTGCCGGGCTTTTTCGTTTCCGGCGGCCTGATGCTGGAAACTGTGGTTCTGGAAAGACGCGGTATTGCTGAGTATTGGGCGTTGTGTCACTGAGTGCTGCGTTGCCTGGCAATCACATCTCAATAGTTGGCATGGTGCTTTTGCCGCAACTTATCAGTTGCCCCGCCGTGACCTGTAGTCCACTTGTTGGTTTTGCCGCGTACCCGGCAAAGAAGCCGACGGACACCAATGCAATGTAGAGGACGGTTTTTCTCAGGGCCATGCTGGCACTCGCTCACTGTTTGATAGGGAAATGTCCAGCACTGATCCTCATTGACGGAAAAGGTTCCAGGTGAACGATGTTGCGCGTGCTTCACTAGGGACGATGCAAGTTTGGCCATTGGCGGTGATTCGGCCCCGGGCTCAACTTGCCACGGGGTGGCAAGTTGCACTATTCAGCAAAGGCTATCGGCTGGAGAGGGTATGGAAAGGGGTGGAAGGCCCACGTCGCGAATGGCCGCGGCGAGTTTGTCCTGATAGATCGTCAGAATGGAGTAATCCAGCTTTTGGGTGATGTTGGCGCCGTCTGCGCAATTGGCCAGGAGTTCATCCAGGGCGCCGGCCACCAGGTCTGCGGTGACTTGCAGGACATTCAATCCAAAGCGGTTATCGACAATGACCAGATTCGTTAAGTCGTACATACAGCCCCTATGGTCACTGTGCTTATGAGTAGTGGCTATGAGCCATGATTATTTTAACTAAACGGCAGGTGCGCTGTCATCGGGAGAAGATGGGCGGTGTCGCGGGCTGATAGGCGTTTGCGCTTCTGAATTTTCAGCACGCCTGTGGCAGCCCTGTGTACCATTGCTGCCCGCGAAAAAAGCACCAGAGGCAATCTGCATGCTGATATTGAAAAAGGGCGACAACCAGGGCTTGAGGGTAGGGCCGCGCTGGCCGTCCGCAAAGGTGTTGATGGAGCGCGAAGTCTTTGTGCAACTGCTCAAGGTCCAGTCCAGCCTGCCGCGTTCGGTGCAGTTGTTGGTGACCCGGGGCTACGAGCGCAAGAGCAGTTACCTGGGGTTTTTCAGGACGCTGTCACGCTGGCTGGGGATCAGGTTGTTCTGCCTGTGTTATCCAGGGCGTAAAGAGGAACTGGAGGATATCTTCGGTTCCAATGGCCATGATGTGGATGGCACTCATATCGATGTGTCCATTGTCTTCAATGGCAAGCGCCTGCGCTTTTTACCACTGGGGGTGTTTACCCCGCCGGCGCGCCAGCAACAGTTGCAAGGGCGGTACTCGGCTGTCGTTGATGAGGTCAAGAACCTGTTGAAGCGTCACGGTTTCGAGATTCATCGCAATCACACGGAAAGCCTGCAGATTCATTGCGACTACAAGGCCTGATAGCCAGGAACCGCCGTCCTGGGCTCGGCTGCCGAGTCCATAGCGCTCATGTCCTGAACGTAATAAGGAAGTTATGTGTTGCGAAGTCTGTTGTTGCTGGTGTTGAGCTTTGTCTTGAGTGGATGCACGGCCCTGATGACTCGCACTACTCCCATGAGTTGCCCCTATATCGGCGTGCGCATGGATTGGGCATTGGCTAAGGAGAACAACGGTGTGCTCTGGCCTTTTCTGGCGTTGGATGCTCCATTCTCCGGCGTGGTGGATACGCTGATGTTTCCCTTCGAATATCAGTACAGCTGCACGCTTTGATCTTGAGCTGGCCGATGACCTGCCGCTCACTCATGGCGGCCTCTGTGTGTCTGACCTTCGATCACTGACAGAGACGACCGTCTACAGTTAAGTGTGACCTTGGCTTCCCAAAGAGAACCGACATGCTCAAGTCTCGCTTGTTGATCGCTGTTCTTGCCGGCGTGCTCTTGGCTGGCGCTTCCCCTCTGGCGTTGGCCGACCCCGGAAATGGCAAGGGGCAGGGGCATTCCAAACACAGTTCTCAGGGTGACCAGGGGGGGCATGGCAAGGGGAAGAAGTCAGACGCCGATGACTGGAGTCATGGCCCCAGTGTCGATCGCGGCAGTGTCCTGGGCATATTGGGTGGGCACCGTGACTACTGGAGCCCGGGACCGGCGCTGCCTCCAGGCATTCAGAAAAACCTGGCTCGGGGCAAACCTCTGCCCCCGGGAATTGCCAAGAAGCTGGACCACCGGCTGTTGGGGCAGCTTCCTCGCTATGACGGTTATGAATGGCGGCAGGCCGGAACCGACCTGATTCTGGTGGCTATCGCCAGCGGGATCATCTACGAAGTGCTCAATGACGTCCTCAACTGATTGGCGGGCCTGTTGAGGTTTCAGCCTGTCGTGGCTGAAATCTCAACATCGAGTCCGTCTTCTCGAAGCGTTATTGCCAGCGCTTGAACAGCACGCTGGCATTGACCCCACCAAAGCCGAAACCATTGGACAGTGCGTATTCCATGGCCATTTTGCGTGCCTGGTTGCGCACCAGGTCAAGGCCCTCGGCGGTGCTGTCCGGGTTGTCCAGATTGAGGGTTGCGGGCGCGATCTGGTCACGCAGGGCGAGGATGGCAAAGATCGCCTCGATGCCGCCGGCGGCACCCAGCAGATGCCCGGTGGCGGACTTGGTGGCGCTGATGGCCAGGCCGCTGCCGGTGCCGAATACAGTCCTGATGGCAGCCAGTTCGCCCTTGTCGCCCACTGGCGTGGAGGTGGCATGGGCATTCAGGTGCTGGACCTGAGAGGCTTGCACGCCGGCCTGGCGCAAGGCTTGCTGCATGGCACGCCGGGCGCCGTCGCCATCTTCCGGCCCCGCGGTCATGTGGTAGGCGTCGGCGCTGGTGCCATAGCCCACCAGCTCCGCGATGGGCTGTGCGCCCCGAGCCAGGGCATGTTCCAGCTCTTCGATGACCAGCAGTCCGGCGCCTTCACCCATGACAAAGCCATCCCGTGCCTGATCGAAGGGGCGTGAAGCCCGTTCCGGGGTGTCGTTGTACTCGCTGGACAGCGCTCGGGCTGCGGCGAAGCCTCCCAGGCTGACCCGATGGATCGCCGCCTCAGCTCCACCACAGACGGCGATGTCGATTTCACCGGCGCGGATCATCCGCGCGGCGTCGCCAATGGCCTGGACTCCGGCAGCACAGGCAGTGACTGGCGCTCCCAATGGTCCCTTGAGGCCGTGGCGGATCGAAACGTGACCTGCCGCCATGTTGCTCAGGAATGACGGAATGGTGAACGGCGACAGGCGCCGCGGGCCCTTGCTGTCGGTGGTTCGCACGGCATCGGCGATGGCCGGGAAGCCGCCTACACCAGAGGCAATGATGGTGGCTGTACGTTCCTGGGCCTGGGGACTATCGGGTTTCCAGTTGGCCTGGGCCAGGGCTTCTTCGGCCGCCGCCAGGGCGAAGAGGATGAAACGGTCCATCTTGCGCTGTTCCTTGGGGGCCAGCAGCCGATCCGGGTCGAAGCCGGCCTGGGGATCCTCGAGCGCGTCTGGCACCTGGCCGCCAATGGTGGTGGGCAGCTCCTGGATAAACTCTTGCGGCAATTGACGGATTCCGGATTGTCCCGCCAGCAGGCGCTGCCAGACCTGCTCGACCCCACAACCCAGTGGAGTGATTGCGCCCATACCGGTGACTACGATGCGTTTACTCATGCGGGTCCTGCTCCTTAGTTGGTTTGCGTGGGGAACAACGAAACGTGGACGATACTATCATCATGAAAGTAACATCCGAATCCACAAATACTGAGGTGCATCGCAGGAGCCAGCCATGCAACGAAAAAGTCTGATCGACGCTGAATGTCCCATTGCCCGCAGCCTGGAGCGGGTCGGCGAATGGTGGAGCATCTTGATCATGCGCGACGCGCTGCATGGCCTGAGGCGCTTCGACGAATTCTCCCGCAGCCTGGAGATCGCCCCGAACATGCTGACCCGACGCTTGAACTCACTGGTGGAGGCGGGGCTGTTGGAGCGCCAGGCCTACAGCGAGCGCCCCTTGCGCTATCAATATGTGCCTACAGCCAAGGGCGAGGATTTCCGTGTCGTACTCATGGCCATTGTAGCTTGGGGCAATCGCCACTACGCGCCCGAGGGCGAAAGCGTGCAACTGGTCGAGCGTGAGAGCGGACGACCTGTGCAGCCAGTGATGGTGGATGTTGCCGATGGTCATCTGGTGCCGTTGCAGGCGTGCACGGTACAGGCGGGACCTGCTGCCAGCGTCGGCATGCGTCAGCGACTGATGGCTATGGTGGAGTGAGTCCGGTTTGGGGCTGGCTCCGTGGAGCGGCTGCGCTGCCGGGCGGCTCGCTCTGGACGGTGGGTCCCGGGAGAAGGACGGAAGGATTGAGGTTACTGGGGATCAATTTGCCTACCACGTAGCCGCTGTGGCTGATCAGGGCCAGCAACAGCAGTGTGTTATGCAGTTTCGGCAACACCTCCAGCACCCAACTGCCTGAGCCCAGGCTATGGCCGACGGCGGCGCCATAGACAAACACCACCACCATGGTGATCAGCAGCATCTGCAGGCGTGGCAGGTCGACGATGACGCCATTGGTCACGTCCTCGCCGCGAATCAGGTCGGCCAATCGCGCATCCTTCGGGTCACTCTTCATCAGTACCTGGCCTTTGGCTGACGGCAAGGCGACCAGGCTCTGGCTGTCGAGCAACTGCTGGCCGGTGGTTGCCAGAGCGTTGGTGTCTGCAGGCTGCTCGGCCTTGCGGTTCAAGGCCATGGGGGCTGTGACGAAGCTGGCCAGGCTGAAGCCCATCAACGCGATCAGGTTGTAGTCCAGGTCCACCATCAGCGCCGTAGTGGCGTTTCCCCGGACAATGTTGCCGATGTACACCGTATACAGAGTGGCCAGTACCAGCAGTGTCCACAGGGTCATTTGCAGGCGTGACAGCGAATACCGGTTGCGCTCGTCAATCAGCACCCCAAGTACCCGTCCGCGAATTCGCAGACCGGCGAGGACGAACAAGACGAACAGGCCGGCCAGGCAACTGGCCCAGGCGCCCAGGCGTGGCCAATCGAATGCAGGTGCAACTGTCAGGTACGAGGGAGGGGTGGGGTGACTCAGAAGTAGGGCGGCGGGTGCGCCGGTCGCGAGCAACACGGCCAGCGTACGCAGCAGATAGCCATTGGTTTTCATCGTGGCAGGCCCTCTCCTTGTGTGGGCGGCTGTTTTTCCTTGGTCTGCGAGGCCGCTCTTGTCTCCAGGCTGCTTGACGTCGCGGGCGCCCTCCGGCTCATGGCCGCAGGGGCGCCTGCTGTTGGGTATAGCGAATCTTTTTCCTGGCCGTTTGCCGTTGGTCGGGTGTTGTGTAGGGGGGCGGCGGGTGTCAGCGAGCGCCAAGCCCGCGGCGCCAGGCCGGGTGGAAGTGTCGCCAGTGCGCGTCCTGTGCCGCCGCCAGGAGTTCGCGGTCACCCCGGGTATCGCCCCAGGCCCTGAGTCGATATTGGTTCAATGGGCCGTAGACACTTTCCAGGCGCAGTACCTTGTTTTCGCAACGGCAATTGTGGCCGGCGATGCGGCCGGTCAGCACGCCATCGACCACCTCCAGTTCGGTTCCGATCAGGCTGATGCCCAAGCGTGTGGCGAAAGGCTGCAGCACCAGGGCCGGCGACGCCGAGCACAGGGTCACCAGCGCTCCGGAACGCAGTTCCCCGGCTACGGCTTGCAGCCCACTCGGGCGCATCAGTCGGGTCCAGGATTTCAGGCAGAAGGCTTCGGCCTGTTGCTGGAGCCACGCCGCCTCGATGCCCTTGAGAAAGGTGCTGATCAATTGCGCCTTGAGTCGGTCGCGGTCAACGCGACGAGTCAGGTAACCCAGACTGGGTAGCGCCAGCTTGAGTATCCGTTGGTTGAACCCGCGTTGCCCGAAGGCAAACTTCAGAAAGGGCACAAAACTGTCGTGGCGAGTGAGGGTTCCGTCGAAGTCGAATACCGAAAGCACTGGGTTGGCATCGGCGTTGAGTCCAACGGTGTCCGGGGGTAGCGGCTGTGTTTCAGCCTCAGCGCTCAGGGGCGGCAGGGTCTTAGGGGGGGGCGACATAGCTGTTCTCGGTGGTTGCAGCCGCTTGATTCGCGGCCGGTATTGCCAGTAATGGATGCAGTTTACGCGCTCCAGCCTTTAGCCGCGGGCCGGATAGCCGGAGGATCAGAGGCGCAGCATGGGCAAAGGTTTCCAGGGGCGGATCAGCAGTTGCTTGAAAGACAGCTGAACCAGGCGCAGATGAAAGCCTGCATCAGGAAAGGCTGAAAATACCCGGCGGCGATCGTCTCGCGAGAGGCCGAAATTCAACATTCCCAGCGACACATCTATCCAGTCGGCTCGGCGAAAACGTTCCACCAGGCTGCCTGGGGGTGGGGCGGCGGTGATCTTGTGGTGCTGTTCGATCATTGCCAGCACTTCGGCTTTCCACTCGGACCTGTCTATTTCATCCAGGTGGTTTTCAGCCAGGCGCAGCGATGGCGGTAGGTAGTCGAACGTCTTGGCGGTCCAGATGCCCAGGTCGTGGAAGGCGCCAGCTATGGCCAGTTTCTGCAACTGCTGGGCATCGGCATTGATGAGCAGGTTGCAGAAGTTGATGACCCGGTACACGTGGTTGCGATAGCCGGTGAAGTCCTTGCCCAACTCTTGGCGATAGCGTTCCAGCAATTGATCCAGCGGTTCCAATCGTGTCAGCAACATTGCTTTTCCCTTGCAGGACTGGCGCTGGGGCCGGTCATTGATATCCGGGCAGTGGCTCATTGGGTTGCAGAGGTGCTGGCGCGTGCTCTTTCAACCATGGCCACGATGGTGGCGCAGAGTTCTTCCTGGGCTTGTGCGGGAGTGATTTCTCCCAGCGCCGCCGCGTGGGAAACCGCTTCGGCCGCACCCAGCATGGCGCGCAGCCCGGCCCTTGCGATCACGGCTCCGGTAGCGAAGGGTTCCAGAGCATGGCGGCATTTCTCTAGGAATATTGCCTGGTACTCGCGCTTGATGATCTCAAGCTCCGGCGAACTGGCCAGGGCGGCAATCACCCCGGGGATTTCGCGGCCCTGCAGTAGCACGCAGTCGACGTAGGACGTGGCAATGACTGCCGCGCGGGCGGCAAGGGTCGGTTCGCTGGTTTGCAGGGCCTGTTCCATCAGCAGCGTCTGGCGCTGGTCGAAGTCCTGATACAGCGCCGCCAGGAGCACCGCTCGAGTGCCGAAATGGTCGTAGACCACCGGCTTGGTGACGCCGGCCTGTTCCGCCAGATATCCCAGGGTGAGCGCCTCGGTGCCGTGCTCACGGACAATCTGCCAGGCGACGGCCATCAGTTGTTGCAGGCGTTGCTCCCGCGACAGGCGCCGTCGCGGCGATGAAGTGGAATCGGTTTTCTGACTGCTTGACATGGCTATATACCAAAAGTAACTTATCGGCAGTAACTTACTAAAAGTATATAAAGCTCAATCCCCCAGCGCAATCCGTCCGCAGGAGTACTCGCCATGCATGCACTTATTATTGTCGCCCATCATGATCCCAAGTCTCTCACCCATAGCCTTGCGGCGCAGATTGCCGAGGGGCTGGGGGGCGGTTCCGGGCATTCATTCGAGATTGCCGATCTCTGGGCTGAAGGGTTCGAACCACGCTTCGGTGCTGCCGATATTGCTGTGCATCGTACCCAGGTGCTTCCTCCCGCCGATGTGCTCGCCGAACAGGCACGGATCGACCGCGCCGATGCTCTGGTGCTGGTCTATCCGGTTTATTGGTGGTCCATGCCGGCGCTGCTCAAGGGTTGGATTGATCGCGTGTTCTCCAATGGCTGGGCCTTCGATTTTCGCGCGGACGCCAAGCTGGAGAAGAAGCTAGGGCGTCTGAGCGTGCACCTGATAGGCGTTGCCGGGGCCGACGTTGGCACTTATGAGCGACATGGTTATCTCGGCGCGATGCAGACCCAGATCGACCATGGAATCTTCGACTACTGCGGCGCCAGGGTACTGACCTCGCAACTGATGTTTGACTCGGAGAGCGGCGATGTGGCGCCTTGCCTGGAGCGGGCACGAGCGCTAGGGCAGGCACTGTTCAGTACCACCGCAGTCGTCGAGTCGGCGTGAGAAGAGGGCTGGAACCGTTTTCAACGCAGTATCACTTTCGTACAAAGCCTAGCCCCAGCAACACCAGGCAAAGGTGGACAGGCACAGCATCAGGGGCAGGGCGTCGAGAAAGTCATTCATACCCACACATTCCATTCAGGCAAGTGCCGGCAATTTAAGGTGAGCAACGTTGTCTGTCTGTTGCGATTCTGTGAATTTTCAGCGCATTTTCGTTTAACGGTGGACGGACTCTCGCACTGCGGTGATGGGCAATTCAGGCGCATCATCTTGGTGCCTAAAAAGGTGCGAGAAGGCGTGACATGAAACTAAAGTACTCAAAAAAAGTGTGGATATTTAATGACTTAGGTGATTTTATTTGCGTTTTTTTCTTCAAAATATCTTGTTACAGAATGTACTGTTCCGTTACTATAGCTCCGCGTTCACCTACCACGGTTTATGCATTTTTAGCCCCAAGTGTCCATCAGCTACTTGGGCTTTTTTTTGCCTGAAATTTGTCTCCGCCGCCTTTCTCGACGCACCCTTCCTACGCAAGCTTCAGAAGCCGGCCCGGCATTACGGGCGACAATCCCGCAATTCAATGCTCCAGGATGTGCAGTCCTTCTTCAGTCTGTGGAAGCTCGAAGTAACGGCAGATCAGCTCGAATTGTTCCTTGCTGGTACTAAAGGGGTGATCTCCCTGGCTGTTACGTTCCCGCAGTCTTCTCAGGCAGACATCCTCATCGACATTCAACAGGTGCAGTCGATGCTCGACCTGTGCTTGATCTGCCAAGGCTCGCAACCAGGCGCGTTGGGCCAAAGTATTGGCGGGGAAGTCCAGTACGACATTGTTGCCACCACGCAACAGACTGATCAGCAAAGGCTCCAGCGCGTTTTTCAGGCGCTGGGCATGCAGCGCATAGTCAGCAACTGAATGAATAAGGCCCGGATACAACTGCGCCAGCCATTGGTCCTCACAGATCAACACGCTGCCGGGAGCCTGGGCCAGTCGCTTGGCCAGTGTGGATTTACCCGAGGCGATCTTGCCGCACAGCAGGTGTAGAACAGCAGGGGGTGAGTGGCTCATGTTTGTCTCCTGGGGTTTGCGCTTCAGAAGACGGGTGATAAAACCCGCCTCCGAGGCGGGATGATTAGGGGTTGAACGACCGCTAGCCCACCTTGCTGATGCAGGCGGTCATAATCGCGGCGGGGCGGGACTGAAGATTCAGGTTCATAGGTTTGAAACTTACACAACTGACGGAAAAAAGCACAGCGCAGAATAACGCTGGAGAAGCAGGTAGACCCAGGCGATCAGTGCGTGGCCTGGCGCAGAATCTGCGCAGTAGAACTGAGAGGTAGTTAGCATTTGTTGTGTGTTTTTTCGATACAAAGGATCAGGCGCTGACCTATTCTGAATGGGAAAAATCCACAAAATTCCACACAGGCGATAAGCCATGCTCTCCACCAGCGAGCTTTGCCACATCTTGGAGTCCGGCTTTCTCCCGCTTTCCTGCGTCTGCAGCGTGCATCCCAGCGGCTCCCTGACGATCAAGATCTACGATGCCGATTCAGGCCGGGTGGATTTATTGTTAACCGGAGTCTCGACTGCCGAGCTCACCAGTGTGCGCGACATCTCCAACCTGATCGGCGAGTTGCGTACTGAGCTGCGGGCAGGGCGCAGAGGCTTTGCCGGTGGTTTTACCAACTACGCTGGTTAACACCCCCCAGTTGTCATTGGTGACAGTTGAACATGTCATTCCGAACGCATAGTTTTGTGGCGTTCGCCCGGTATCTATGACTCTTTACCGGTTCATGGATGGCGAGGTCATGTGTACTGGGCGAACTCCGTTGGCTATCGATGTGCTTATATCCAGCCCAGGGCCTGTAGTATCCCATCGCAGCGTCAGTATCTGGTCAATGAACCGGGACGCGGCATGCCATGACTTTTGACTCTTCGATCTGTCCTTGCGGATTGACTCGATATCAAGGACGACCTCCATGAACATAGGCAATACGCCTCCCGCCAATTACACCTACGCACAACTGTCAAAGGTGCTGGAAAACAACCGCACAGCGACCCAGGTCAAGGGCCCCGAGGCGCCAGTGGAACAGGCGTTTTCGACTCACCTGGAAACCGAGTTGGCCGTCTCCCAGGACGACCCGCACAAACTCAAACTATCGTTGAATTTTCTGGCTGAGGCTTGAGACCTGCCAAGGGCCCGCTTCGCGCTGAACGCATTGCATGGTTTGACTGGCGCCCCTCTCGAATGAACTTGTGGCTGGTGATAAGTCTTTATAAATCAGTTGGTTGGATAAATTCTCCGTGTTAGTCTTGGCGCCGCTTAACAAGTCGACGCGATGTTTGATGACCCTATCCAGGATGATCAGACCGCCGCTGTAGGCTGCTGATTTACTGTGTTTTTTTACACAGGACTCAGAGTGAAGGGAGAGGTTTTTTTGCCTGCTTCGACCTTGCTTCACAAGGACTGGATGTATATATTCCACACCCTGCTTTAAGCACTGGCCGGTCTGATGCCGATTGACTGTTCCAGTGCCGCGTGATCGCGCTACCGCCCGAATGGCGAAACTGGTAGACGCATGGGACTTAAAATCCCCCGCTCGTAAGGGCGTGCCGGTTCGATTCCGGCTTCGGGCACCATCTATTTCAAGGGCTTGCACGGTTTTTTTGAGTGAGCCTTATCCTTAACTGCTCCGCAATTTCAAATACTGCTCCGCAATTCACTTTGTTGGCGAGACCTTCTTACCTATCCGATTGCGAATGTAGTGCTCGGTCATGACGACAGTTGTGTGCCCAAGCTGGTCGCGTGCCTGCAGAATATCTCCGCTAGCTTCGAACTTCTCCATGCCTGCTTTTGCGCGCAGATCCCTCATTTGAAAATCAGCCTTTTTAACCCCGGCCGCCTCTCGAGCAAGGTCGAATCTTCTTCGTAGCATTGCGACCGTCAATGGTGTGCCATCTTCCAAAACGATCAGCCGCGTCGAGCGGAATTGGTGGGAGTCCTTCCTCGCCATTATTCGATCAAGAACTATCTTCAGTTCGCCAGTGATTTCGATGCGGCGCTTTGCCTTGGTCTTTCCTTGTTGAACAGCTAAGCGGCCATCGCGGATATCCACGCCGCACGTAGCGGCAGAAGGTGGTTACTCGGCCTGCAGCCGGTAGTAGGTGGTGCACCGGCACCTTGGACAGATCATGTCGCTGACGCCCGAGCCGTACTTCTTGGTTGGCACTTTTAGCCGCTCGCTTTCCATGTCCTTGTTCTTGCAGCGGCAGCACTGAACTTTTATGTCGGACATGCGTGTTTCCCGCCCGCCATCGCCGGCAGGCTTTCCGATTGTGAGGGTGTTGTTTCAGATGGTGCTGATTTGCCCTGGCGTTGCGCCTGGCTGTGGTTTGCAGCGTTCGCCCGGCCTAGTCCTTCATTTCAAGTCCAGGGCTCTCGGGTCGGGTGGACTCTTCTGGACCAGTCCTGTCGGAGTGTGACCCGTCCGCTGAGTTTTACGACTCAGCTGGCTTGGGCCGTGACGGTTTTGTTGAACTTAGGTAACTTGGCATTTTCCCTTCACGGATGACGGACTCATGCCAAGAACGAATCGTATTGCAAAAAATGCCCTGAGCATCTCGCTGCTGGGCCTACTAGTCACTAGCACATTGACCTTGGCAGAAACTCAAAAGGTGACCGATCTGTTAAGCAGTGGCTATGAGATCAAAGCCGCCTACCAGTCGCCAGCAAGAGTCGGCACGGTTCACTTTCTAATCTTGCAAAAAGGCTCGTCTGCGTTCCAATGTATGAGCTACGGCTCCGAATTAAGGCCGAAATTCTTCGACTATTCCAACACCTACTCTTGCGCAAAAGTTCAGGATCTGATTCCGGTCCAGCCTAACCTCGGGCAATGAACTAAAAGTGCATTTACGGTTATGGGTAACGCTGGATTTGGTCTAGGCCGCGCAGGTTCGGCAACGTCATTCATGGCCTTGGTCCCGTGTAGATCCGGTAGAGCATGTAGAGGGCGGGGAGGACATGGCTGCACCTCCCGACGCGCCCAGTAGCAGACCGGGCCGTCGTCGGTGTCATGGATAGCCAAGCAGAACCAGCCTTCGCCTTCAGGCTTGCCCGGCTCCCAGTAGCCGCAGTGCGGCTCGTCGGACTGGAAGTAGCGATCTGCACCTCTTCCGGTGCGTCTGTCTCCAGGCTGATCATGACGAGCTTCAGGCCCTGCTGTGCGACCCAAGCCTTGCACTTTTCGCCGTCGCCCTCGTCGAAATCCGGCAACTCGGGGTGCTGGAACATTCCGTATTCGTCGCGAACGACCGGTGCTGCTTGGATCAGTTTGATTTCTTCAGGCATGACTTCGTCTTTGGCCGCCATAGCGGCTGACTTTGAAGGGGGAGGGAGGTAACCATCCGCGACATCAAGCCTGCCGAGTACGATCCTGATACCGACTCGGCCGGCCCTGACACCATCATCGAGCAGACGGCCAAGGGCATTCTGCTCGACTTCACAGGCCTGGAGTTCCAGAACAACAGCCTCATCAAGCAGGGCGACAAGAAGCTCAAGGTCGACGCCCAGGGGCTGGAGTGGGCGCCGGATCTGCTGAACAAGGTGGTCATACAAGGCCGCACCTGGTACATCGTTCCGCCGCTGAAAGAGATCAACCCGGCAGGTACGCCGATTCTGTACGAGCTGCAGGTGCGTTCATGAGCCGGCCCGAATGATGACGGCAGTTAAGATAAACCCTGGAGTTGCCTGTAAGGCGTAGGCTTCGAAAGGTGGCTTTCGCACTACCTGTATTGATGGGTGGGCAACGACTCGATGCCGTAACGGCGTTGTGCTTTTATCTTCCGGCTGTGAGTAAAGTATATGGATATGCGCGGTATTGTATTTGCTGTTGGCGCGGCTGTTTTCTTTTCAGTCGCTGCACATGCAGACACTGATGATCAAAAAAGAGATCGTTGATCGCTGCAAGTCACAGATGGATAAGTACGGATCAGTGATGGTGAAAGCCTGCGTTGACCAAGATCTAGAAGCGGTCACTGGCCTTAAGCAAATCCCAGATGAGCATAAGAATACCGTTGCACGCTGCATGAAGCAGATGCGTAAGTACGGATACAGTATGGTGAAAGAATGCGTCGATCAGGACCTTGAGGCGGCGAAAGCCTTAGGTGAGTACTGAGTCACTATTCTCTTATGCGATGACCTCCACTATTCGAAAGCCCGCCTCCAAGCGGGCTTTTTTACGACTGATGATCAGGGAGGTGTTCAGCCATGTCTTCGCGTTACGCGGGCAGGAACGGCAGCTTCGCCGAGAACATCCGCCAGTTCGCCGAGCAGGCCCAGGCCGGCATTGACGCTACCGTTCGCGAGATCGTGATCGAGATTGGCAGCAGCGTGATTCGCATGTCACCAGTGGGAACCCCAGAGATCTGGACGGCCAACGTGGCGCACCGTGCGGCCAATACGCGGACAGCCGACGACTACGACTTCAAGGTCTCGGTGCGCAACACGCTGATCAACCTGGACGAAAGCAACTTTACCAAGTCTGGCAAGCTGCGACATGAAGTACGCTAAGCCCCTGACCAAGGCCGAGCGTGACCAGAACTTCAGCGTCAGCGGCCTGGTCGCCGGCAAGGACTATGTCGGCGGCCGCTTCCGGGGGAATTGGCAGTCCTCGATCGATACACCCGCCGACGGTACGCTGGATCAGGTCGATCCTTCTGGAGGTGTGACCCTGGCCAAGCTGCGGCTGCAGGTCGGGCAGCTGACAGCAAGCCAGACAGCCTACATCGTGAACAACTTGCCTTATGCGGTGCCGCTTGAATACGGGCATTCAAAGCAGGGCCCCGGAGGCATGGTCCGGATCACGTTGGCCAGGTTCCAGCAGATCGTCGACGAAGCCATCAGGAACAACCAGGTATGAGCCATAACGTGGTCGCCACTAGCTACCAGGCCCGGGTTATTGCCTGGGCGAAAGCCAGAGTTCCACCGGTGAAAGTGGTCGTCGAGAACGAAGCCTACACGTTGCCGACGGACACTGCGAGCAACACCCTGGGTGGCATCACCGGATGTACAGCGGCGTCTTCCAGGCCAGCGTAGTAGTGCCATCTGGCAAGTATCGCGGTCCGGCCGGCGGTCTGGCTGACGAGATCAGCGCTCTGTTTTCGCTGTATGAGCGGAACGAGAAGGCCGGCCTGACGGTGGTGACCATGATGCCACCAGACCAGGGCCCCGGCATTCAGGGAGACACCAACTACTCCGTGCCCGTGTCCTTCCAGTACCGCGCCGACACCAACTGATCGTCATCACACCAGAATCGCACGCATGCAGATTGAGTGATCAGGGTTACACGATGGATGATGCAACAAAAGCGCGCTTGCAGTGGCTGACTACCAGCCCTTTGCTTTGATGAAGTCGTAAACAGTACTGGCAACGATCTTGTTTCCAGCATCATTCAAGTGAAGGCCGTCAATCAGCAGCGATGGCGGGATCTTGCCGGAGTTGAACGCGACCATGTCGTCAGATGATGCAGGATTGTAGCTACCTACAAGAGTCTCTCTTATATCAATCCAGTGCTCTGGGTATTTTTCGGAAAGTTGCTTGTTGAGTTCGACTATTTGCTTAAACTCGGCGCTCTCGGATGATTCAAAGATTGCATCAGTAACCCCCATGACAACAAAGTGGTCGTTGTCTTTCAGCGAGTTAATCATGAGTTCAATGTTTTCAACTATGGTCTCGTTTGAGAGTTTGCTGAGGATGTCATTCCGACCTGACCAGATTACGACGACGCTGCTTGTCCAGTCGGCCTGATCGATGATGAAGGGGGTATTAGGGCTTGTGGCGACTGGATCGCCTGACTTCGCGCGTTTGAATTTGGTTGTCCCGGCCAGGTCTGGTGCTTGCTCATTCCAGTCGACGGACAGCGTGCCCGGCACGCCCGCCAGCGAGCCCGAATACTTCAGCTTCCCGTAGTTCGACTTGCTGGACAGATTTGAGTGGGTCGTTGACTCAATGGCAACCTCGCCTGATGCGGGGATGACCCCACCTGCTACGGTCATCAGCGGTGGTTTCGCGCCGAACTTCGAAGCTATCTGGGTGGATGTCATTCCCTCGATACCGTTGTTTGTGACGGCCCTGATGTCCAAATTCTTAAGCGCCAGGGTTTGCAATATTTTGGGGTATGGTGCTGAAACTCCTTTTGCAGTACCGGACGTCAGCGAGTCACCCCAGCAGCTGATTATGGCTCTAGGATTTTTGTACTTAAGTACTCCCGGGATGGATATGAGCGAAAGGACTACAAACAGGATGATCGCAGTATTTCTCACAGGAAGAGTTTTGCCTTTAGTGTTGGATAAGGGAATGCAGGTTAACCTGTCCTCGATTGGAGCATTGTCTCAGGTTCCGAAGAGATTTTCTCGTTCGGCAGGACGCCAGAGGAAGAGGGATGATCAGTTTCAGCACATGAGCCAGCGCCGGAAAAATAGTACAGCAGGCAGTACATCGGAAGTCGTGCTTTTGAGGTTGGCCCAGCAAAGTCGGGTGTTTTTTGCCTGAATTAGACTCCGGCTTCGGGCACCATCTAAAATCAAGGGTTTACGAGCGAAAGCCGGTGTAGATGCCTGTACCTTTCCGCTCAGAAGTTATCCAATGGCCCGCAATTCGCTTTGTGGGTGAGACCTTCTTGTCTTTACGGTTGCGAATGTACTGCTCGGTCATCATTACGGTGGTATGCCCAAGTTGATCGTTGGCCTGCATGATATTGCCGCTCGACTCCACCTTGTCTGTGCCAGCAATGGCGCGCAAATCACGCATCTGGAAGTCGGGTTTTTCAACTCCTGCGGCCTCTCTGGTCATATCAAACGCGCCTGCGTAACATCGCCGTCGTCATGGCGTGCCAGCTTCTGCCACGGTCAGCCGCATCGAGTGGAGCTGGTGGGATTTCTTCCTTGCCATTATTCGATCAAGAACAATCTTCAGCTCGTCAGTGATTTCAACATGGCGTTTAGCCTTGGTCTTTCCTTGCTGAACAGTCTGACGGCCACGCACGACACCTTCAAAGTGGAGCATTCCCTTGAGCTGACGCTTGCTGAAGCCACGTAGCGCCGCGCCAGCGCGGCATACGCTCATTGTTACCCCAGACACGTCCATCGGCGGCGACCCAGCCGGTCACGGTCTAGATGCTCGCGGCTTCTGGGGATTGCTGCATCACGACTTTTTTCAGAAATGACTTCGTCCTTGGCCGCTATACCGTCTATGCAGTGGAGAAGGGAGGGAGGTATCGTGTCCTTGGGCAAACAGCAGCTGCGAGTTGGTTGTTATAACTTCGTCACTCAATATTAAGGATTGATCTTGTGCCGAACTCAGTGATTATCAAGAGGAAGGTATTGTTCGGCGACTGTGATCCGGAGGGGATTGTCTATACACCTAGGTTTTCGTACTTTGTGGTTGAGGCCGTTCATGATGCACTTACAGTTTGGCTGTCCGGACCCGGATTAAGAACGCTGCTAGGTTTTAATTTACTGCCTCCAGCAAGGGCCTTCTCGCTGGAGTTTCTTCATCCGGTCACTTGGGATGATGAGCTTTCAATTAAGGTAAGTGTTTCCAGTGTTGGGCTTCACTCGTTCGCATTTTTAGTCGAGGGCAGTTTGACGCCAGATGTTATGGCGTTTACTTCTAGCCTTACACACGTTTGCGTCTCACCGATTACCAGAGAAGTTATTGAAGTTCCTTTGCAACTGCGGGCGTTACTCCAGCCATGAGCGTTATAGTCGATTGGACGAGACAGAGTGGGCGTGGCGCGTGCGGGCTTAACCTTTTTCCAGCTCACCCAGTTTCCTGGCGTGCGGTGCGTCACCACTGAATTGCGTGCTGCTGATGACGTCGGCCAGTTCTAGAGGGGATTGTTCTGTTAAATCAACGAGCTGATATCAGGCTAGTGCTCGGGCATGTCAAACGAAATACCCTTTGGTCTGAAGTTTACTTCTCGGGGGGAAGCGTCTTGCTAATGAATGATCTCGGTCTAGATGTTCTCGAGAGAGTTGAATGTTGTAGAGGTATGACCGGGGTTTTCCTTCGATTCAGATCTGGTTTTTCCAATAAGGCCACATAAAAAATGAAAGCAAAAGTATTACTCATCGTTTCGCTAGGGGTTATGTCGTTGATTCAAGCATCTCTATCTTTCGCGGATAATGCCAATGGAAAAAATCTCTATTTACAGCGATGCGCTATGTGTCACGGAGCAGATATCAAGGGGACGGGGCCGTTGGCAAATAAAAGCAATCCGCCCACGCCTGATCTAACGACATCCGCATTTAAAAAGCGCCTAAATGATTATCCAGGCGTTATTGTTTCATCAGTCATACTGCGACCCAATGGCGACTTGATTCCAAGAACTTTACGGGAGAATGGTGTAAAGCTATCGCCATTCTCTTGGCGGGTTAATGATTTTCGCGATTTAAATCAATATATGAGTGGTGTGATTTTAAAAAGCCGATGATTTTTAGAAGAGGCGCGTGTACAGAGTTATAAGGGGGCGTGGCATCCTTCATTGCCAGTAACTGATCATGTACAAGTGCATGAGATACTCGGGTGTGCAAGGCTCACAGATCTATGGTGAGCGCTCTGCTGGAGTCAAGGGCTCACGAGCAACCGAGATTGATTTGCGAGAAATCAAGGTTCGCGGTGAGCTTGAAATAGACAGGAAGTGTATTGGTGGTACATAGCTGAATGCTCCTGTCTGTGAAATGCGAAGCCCGGCCAAATGCCGGGCTTTTGTATTAATCAAGGCGACTCGGCTTCTCTATTTTGTAGAGCAGGTACTCTTGAGTGCGATCAGTGAGTTGTCTGATGGCGCGATGGGAGAGGTGCCCGCCGATTTTTTCCATGGCGCGTTGAGAGCGAACGTTCTGGCTGTCAACGTGAAACCAAACGGTGTCCACCCATTGAAATGCATGGGTCAGCATTAAATGTTTCAACTCTCTATTGGTTCCGCCTCCCCAACGATCACGAGCCAGGAAGGTGTACCCGATCGTCACTTCTCGCTTCTTCTCATCGAACTCGTAATAACGAGAGGAACCGATCACTTGGTTATGGCTGCGATCGATAACGATAAGCGCGCCTTTTGAAGCAAGTGCCTCGTTAAACCAATGGTGAAATACGGGCTCCTGATAGCGCGTTGGGCTTGGATGTTGAGCCCAGATCAGAGGGTCGGATGCCACACGGTACAGCGCTTCGAAGTCATCATTTTCCAGTGGGCGCAGTTCAAGCGTTTCACCAATAGTTGAGGGGGCGAGTGGCAGTAGTTGCATCATTTTTTCCTTTGGGCTCAGGAGTGGGCTTGTCTGTTCACTGTCACGTAGGTGGCGTTATCGATTGGACTACCTTCGAAAGGTCTTAGCCTATCCGATAGGAGTGATGACTGCGGGTTCGCTTCGTCTCTGGCGCGACAATGCACCACACTGGCGCAACCGACGTGACTGGTCTTTTCTGTTTCGGGTCCTTTGGCGTGCTCGCTGACCGATCTGGTGGCAGGCGCGTGAGGGACGGGTGTTTGGGGCCCGGTTCTTGAACCTACGGTTTGCGAGTGCCCCTAAGTGTTTGCTCGTGCCCTCGATAGTGGGCATGGATTGCTCGTCTAATGACCAGGAGGTTACAAATGAAGAAAGTCATGTTGGCTGTGCTGCTGCTCTGTGGTTTTTCCCTGACTGCCCAGGCTGCGTGCCCGGTATTTGGCCCATCCAAGGACCCGTGCAGCGGTCCGGTGTTTGGTCCTTCTACTTGCGAATGCCCTTAGTGCAGGTCATCTGGCAGGTCCGGTTGAATCCGGACCTGCTTTCTGAAGTTGGCACTGTCCGCTCTCAAGCAGGCTATTAAGCGTGCCCCCCTTGGAACCCGCCCTGAGCGGGTTCTTTATTGCCTTGAGAAAAGATCGGCAGGGGAGCCAACCGAGTACGCTAGACGGTATGTGCTGTTTACCGCACTCAAACGGCGCGGTTCTGATTAAATGAGGCTGGTTTTTACAGGAGCTTCTTTGTTATGGAAAATCTGTTCAGGCAACCATTGTTCGTAGTTGGCATGACCCTGCTCGCTGTGGGAATGGGCACCTCTAACCCCGGTTTTTGGATACCCGGGAGCGTTTTTATGATGATCGGTTGGTCGCAACGGCGAAAGGGTTGAGGCGGCTGTTCTCATAGTGCAAAGACAGTGATGCGCGAGTCCGAGTCCATCAGTTAGCTGTTGCCGGTCACCGGTCCTGCTTTTTTCTGAACCTCATTCACGGAGCAAAACATGAGTGCTATCAACCAAGCGGTCCTGGACGATCTGGCACCGCAAGGCGTGCTGCGGGCCGCGATTAATTTTGGCAACCCAGTCCTGGCGCAAAAAGGTAGTGATGGTTCGCCGCAAGGTGTGTCGGTCGCCTTGGCAGGCGCTCTGGCTGAAGAGCTCGGCGTAAGTTTGCAGATGGCCACTTTCGATGCTGCCGGCAAGGTCTTTGCGGCGTTGGAGGAGGGCATCTGGGATGTCGCTTTTCTGGCTATCGAGCCAGTGCGTGAGGAGCAGATCGCCTTCAGCGAGCCTTACGTCATCATTGAGGGCACCTATCTGGTGGCGGCGGATTCACCTTTCCAGGCGGTCGAGGATCTTGACCAGCCAGGCCTGCGGTTGGCAGTGGGCAAAGGTGCGGCCTACGACCTGTTTCTGTCTCGTACGTTGAAACATGCTCAGCTTGAACGGGCGGAAACTTCGGCGGGTGCGGTCGAGCTTTATCTTCAACAGCATCTTGATGCGGCGGCCGGCGTGCGCCAATCCCTGGAGCAGATGGCGGCCAACACTCCGGGTTATCGTGTACTGGAGGGTGCGTTTACGGCTATTCGTCAGGCCATGGCAGTGCCGCGGCAGCGGGAAGCAGGCGCGACCTATGTCAGGGACTTCATCAAGCGCAAGAAGGCCGAAGGATTCGTCAAGGCCGCACTGGCCCGGAGCGGGCAGACCGATGTGACTGTCGCGCCTCTTCAATAGCGACGTATTGGTCATATCAGGTCCATGTCGACGGCAGGTGCGTTTCTCTTGAAGGACCTGTGGGGGAGGGGAGTGACTGTTGGAGACGTCCTCCCAATCAGGATTTCAAGAGCGTTCAACCTTCTTCGCAACTCAGGTTTTTTTGCGTGAAGGCAGCAGCATGCCAACCTGCTGTTTATAAGCCAGGTATTGCTTGCCAAAGACTCTGGCCATGTCTTTCTCTTCGAGATGGGTTCCCACGAATATGTAGGCGGTGCAGGTCAGTGCGAACACGAGGTGTCCGACAGTCATCTCAGGCGTTGCCCAGAAGGTTATGAGAAAGCCCAGGTACATGGGGTGGCGAACAACCTTGTAGAGAAAGGGCGTGATGAAGTTGAGGGGCTCCGGCTGGGTTTTGTAGATGCCACGGTAAGCCTGTTTCAAACCAAATAACTCAAGATGGCTGATCAGAAAGGTTGCCATTAGCGCAAGCCCCCATCCCGCCCAGTACAAGCCGTTCAGCAACCCTCTGAAACCCTCGGCCTGAACGGTCCAGACCACGGCCGGGATGGGTTGCCACAGGATGAACAAGAGGATCAGCATCAGGCTGCTGCATAGAACATAAGTCGCTCGCTCTATGGGGGCGGGAATGATCCTGGTTATTTTTTTCTTGAAGCCTTCGCGGGCCATGACGCTGTGCTGGACCGCGAACAGGGTGATAAGGGCGATATCTATAACTGTTGCAACCAGCCCATGGTGATATACCCCTGAGTCAATGTTTTTTGGTACCAACAACGAACAGAGAAAACCAATCAAGTAGAGAAAGGTCAGGAGAAAAATCACGTAGCTGCAGAGGCTGTAGAGCAGATAAAGCAGGTTTTTGGCAGTGTTTCCGGTTGTTTTTTTCAGTTTGTAGTCCGCGTTCATGAACGATTCCTTTCGGTCATGGCGGAGACTGCAAACTTGCGCCCAGAGTGGAAACTCAATTAATCGACGCTTAAACCTAGCACTGATTGTCGCTTGCTGTTCCTTGGCTGTTTCAGCGTTGTCCCGGATCCGGCTGCACTAGATGCCGCCAGGGAAATACTTGCCGGGCAAAATGCTTTACGTAGCCGCCTCCAGTGGCCTGGATCACCATGAACTGCAATGCAGGGCGCAGTTGTTGCAGGCTCTCGAGCTGTTCCAGGCTCAGGCAGGTGTTGCGCAGGCGCAGCGCCCTCAAAGGGTCGCAGGCAGTACTGGCGAATAGTTGTTCATAGTCGGCGAAGGAGGTGACGGACTGTTCTTCGCGCTGATCCGCCCAGTTGTTCTGCAGCGCGCTGGATTCGGTGAAGTCCAGGTTGCTCAGCCGCGGCAGATTGTCCGAGCTGGCCAGGTTGGCAATGAAGTGCTGGGTGTCCCAATGGCCGCCAATACGCAGGTTGGTAAGGTGCGGCAGATGGACCTGGAAGAAGCTCGAGTCGGGGGCATTGGGCAGGGTCAATTCGCTCAGATGCGGCGCCTTGGCGACAAAGCGGGCGATCTCTCCTGCTTCCTCCATCAGCATGCCGGCTTTCTGGATCAGCGAGGCATTGTGATCCTGGGGCTCGCTGGGGCGAACCGACAGCGACCTGAGAATGGGAAAGTTCACGTCGCTGTCCAACAAGGGCGTGAACTCCCATTCGCGGGTGCCGTTTGACCCTTGGTCCGGGCCAGAAAAGGCCAGGGAACTGAGGGTGTCGGCCACTGCCTGGTCGGCGAGGCATTCCAGGGTCCAGGCAAAGGGCTCTTCCCACAGGTCGCCATGAAACTCCAGATGCAGGCCACCACGCATTGGGGCCAGGGCCAGGTAGTTGTAGTCACTGACCCACAGCGGCCCCGTCAGGTCTTCGGGGTGGTCGTCGCGCTCGGCTGCCTGGTCCCGGGTGAAGCCATGGATGCGTTGCTGCAGGTCCAGCAGGCGCTGGTAACCCGGCGAGGACAAAGGGGTAGGCATGGCTGGAATCCGCTGTTGGGTGGGGCCGGGCTGAGCCGCTGGCGAGGGGCGTCGATGATAAGTCCTGTCGCCTACCTGAGTCTTGGTCCGGCACAGTGCCCTACACATTTTTCAACAAATTGACCATGTCCCCGGGGGGGCAGGGAGCACTAGGATCGCCCTTTCATGCACGGGTCTTGTGGACCTTTAGGAGTTTTACCCCATGCCACAAGGGCTATTGCCTCATTCAACCACTGGATTGCTGGCCAGCTCGCTGCAGGGCCGGGGCGTTGCCCGGCAGTTGCACCGCGAGCTTGAAGACTGGGCGGCCGGGTAGGGCGCGCGCTGGCTGCGGTTGAGCGTGGTGTTCGAGAACGTCCGGGCCGAGGGTTTCTGGAGAGCCTGTGGCTATGTCGAGGCCCGTACCCGTGACGGGATAGAGCTGGGCCAGTTACGGCACAGGGTGCGCATCATGATCAAGCCGCTGTCCTCGGACTCCCTTGAAGACTACTTGACCCTGATGCCCCGCGATCGGGTCGAGCCCCCGGTATCGGTCTGATAAAAATGGTTGGAAACAGTGTGACCCCCATGACATTGAAACTGCCTGAGGCCATCGCGCGCTTCATTGGTGATGCGCAGCTAGTCCCGGACACCGTGGGTGAGTCGCCTTGCCGTGTGTATAGCTTCCTTCGCGGCAACGAGCGCTTCTTCCTCAAGTTCTCGGCGGCTCTCTATGCCCCCACCACCTACAGCGTCTTGCGGGAGGCTCGTGTACTTGATTGGCTGGACGGGCGCCTCAAGGTTCCCGAACTGGTGCTGGTGGAGTCGGGGGGTGAAGGCGAGTTTATGATTACCCGCTCTGTGCCGGGTGTTCCATTGTCCTCTTGCATAGCCGCCGGCCAACCGGCACTGCCGCTGTTTCGCGAGGCGCTGCATCAAATGCAGTCAGTGGCGGTGGACGAGTGTCCATTCGATGCCGGAGTCTCGATGCGCCTCGCCGAGCTGGATTACCTGATGGCCCAGGGACTGTGCGCTGCGGAATATGACCTGGCCCAATGGCCTGGGTTGGCCGGCCCCGAGGCCCTGCGGACGCATCTGCAGCGTACCCGGCCCATTGAAGACCTGGTTTTTTCCCATGGTGATCTGGGGGACAGCAACATCTTCATCGATGGTCGCGATGAGCTGTATTTCATCGATCTGGGGCGGGGCGGGTTGGCCGACCGCTGGCTGGACATCGCCTTTATCCAACGCGATCTCCGCGAAGTGCTTTGCGAGGCGGACGCGGCTGAGTTTCTCCAAGGCTTGGGACTCCCGGACAATCCTTCAAGGCGGATCTTCTTTGAACAGTTGGACGAGCTGTTCTAGCTGATGGGATCAGGCACCTGTAACGGCGACGTGCAGGGTGGGGCGATGCATCAATATCTGGTTCCGCAAGCTTCAGCCCTGCACACGAGCCCTCTGCTCTGGAGCGGTCGGCAGGACCGGGCGAAGGCCTCTCGGGCATGAACTAAAATCGCTATCACCAGTCCCATGGGGCATCTTTGACCATTCGGGGGAAATACCGTGAAAACTCGTCTCGCAACGCTCTGCGCCGCGGCTCTGGCTTCGGCCCTGCCGATTTTGACCGAGGCTGCCCAGGCGCAGGCGCCCGCCCCTGAGCCGACCTATCAGAGCCAGGTGGCGCGCTATCAGTGCGAGGGTAATGTCCGCATCGATGCGGCCTACCTGAATATCGACAATGGCACCTCGTTTGCCACGCTCTACTACAAGGAGCAATTGATTCCCATGCACATTGCTCGCTCGGCTTCCGGCGCGCTGTATGTGGCAGACGATGAACAGAACAGCTTTCGCTGGCACACCAAGGGCAAGCTGGGCGTGTTGTCGTTCCTGGAGGCAGATCACACCGCCAAGGAGCAGCAACTGCTCAAGGACTGCCAGGAGATTGATCCGCAGTAACAGCTCCCCCGCAGAGGGGCTTGAGGCAAAAAAAAGCCCGCGCGAGCGCGCGGGCGAACTGTAGTTGCTTGAATGAGCGAAGCAACTATACACAGACGGAGTTAGCGTCTGGGTGAAAGAAGTTTCATCTTGCTCAGGGTGTGTTTTGTCGGCAAAAACGAGCCATTACCGGATCTGTTCTAACCTGAAATGGCGAGTCAAAAATCCCTTCAGGAAGAGAGGTGGGCATGGCAACACAACAGCAACGCCCTTATGAGCAGGAGCGCAGTGACGAGGCGGCGCAGTACCAGGTCGAGCACAAGGAGCCGCCACCGCAAACCTGGAAACACCCGGACGATGGCAAGAGCCTGTCGGAACTGGACGAAGAACGTCCCTTGAAGCCCTGATCCCAAGCCCCGCTCCAGAGCGGGGCTGTTGTGTGTGGCGACGCCATTGTCGCCCATGACCGACCCTCACCGTCGCTCTGATACCATCGCCAGCCTTAATGTCCCGGGAGCTCGGGACGGAATGTCTGTTCAAGGGAGAAATACATGATTGTCACCACCACCGCCCATATCGAAGGTCGGGAAATTGCCGCGTATCTGGACATCGTCAGTGCTGAATCCGTCCAGGGTATCAACGTGGTCCGCGATCTCTTTGCCGGCATGCGCGACTTCTTTGGTGGTCGCTCTCAGACCTTGGAGCGCGCCTTGAAGGAAGCGCGGATCCAGGCCACCAGTGAAATCAAGGAGCGGGCCCGTCAGTTCAACGCCGACGCAGTGGTCGGCGTGGATTTCGAGATCAGCATGCCTTCTGGGCGTGGCGGCATGGTGGTGGTGTTTGCCACCGGGACCGCCGTCAAGCTCAAGTAACGTTCTGCCCGACTTCCTCCCGTACTCCCTGGACTCAAGCACCCACTGGGGTGCAGAGCTCCACCAGGGTGCCATCCGGACAACGCACGTAGGACACCGTCTGCCCCCAGGGTTTGCTGCTGGGGGCCGCAAGTTCCTGGGCGCCCTGTTCCAGGGCTCGGGCATGGGCTGCATGGACGTCGTCGGTTACCAGTCCCAGTTCCATGCCCAGAGGGTGCGGCGAGGAATGGGCGGCGACGTGGCCAGCCTTGAAGTTCAGTTCTGCCAGGTCGTGATCGGCGAAGGCCAGGGTGGTGCCACCGGTTTCCAGTTCACCGTAGGTGCCGGACTCATGGAGAAACCGCCGCTTGAAGCCGAAAGCCTGCTCAAAGAAGGCCAGGGAATCTTCGACCTTGGGCACATAGATGATGGTGTAGCCGAACTGCATGGCGTGACGCTCCTTGTCTATGGATAAGAGGACGCGAATCTAGCATGGGCACGCGCCTGTCCGCGGTTTTTTGCGATAAGGCACTGTGTTATTGGCGACGCTCCAGTAACTCCCAGCCCCGTGGGGACCATTGCAGCTCATGGGTCGGTGCCAGGGCCTGGAGGAAGTCCTGATCGTGGGACGCCACTACCAGTGCCCCGGGGTAGTCCCGCAGGGCTTGTTCAAAGGCCTGTACCGATTCCAGGTCCAGGTGATTGGTTGGCTCGTCGAGCAGCAGCAAGCGCGCCGGGCTGCCCCCCCACAATGCCAGCGCCAACGCCGCTTTCAGCCGCTCTCCGCCGCTCAACAGGGCGCAGGGTTGCTGCACCCGCCGAGCATCCAGTTGCAGGCGTGCCAGGCAGGTGCGCAAGGCACTTTCCTCCAGTGGTGTAGCGGCATTGGCCAGTTGCTCCAGCAATGAGGTGCCGGGGGCCAGTTGCAGCAGGTGCTGGTCCAGATAGGCGCTGTTCACCGTCACCCGGCAGTCGCCGCTCAGGGGTTGCAATTGACCGGCGAGCATCTTCAGCAATGTGGATTTACCGCAACCGTTGGGGCCGATCAGGGCAATGCGTGCCGGGCCGCTGATGTTGCAGGTGAGATAGGACGCCGGCGACCGGCGGTCCAGCCAGGGCAATTGCGCCTGCTGCAGGTTGAGCACTGGCTGGCCTGCCTGCAGGGTGGTATCGGGCAGGGTCAGCAGGGTCGGTTGTTGCGCGGTAACCCGGGCATAGGCACTGCGTACTTGCTCATCAAGGGCGCTCTTGTGCCCCTGATGGCTGTGACGCACCTGACCCATGATGTCCCGGGCGGCGCCGAGTATCTTGGCTCGCTCGAAGCTGGAGATGTTGGCGGTCTTGGCGTATTTACGCGATGTAGCGGCGTGGCGCTGGATGGTGTCGTGCTCGCGTTGCAGACGCTTGTGTTCACGGCTGCGCTGGGTGCGGGCATGTTCCAGTGCCGCCTGGGCGGCATCGTCATGGGCCTGACGCTGAGCCTGGTACAGCGCGTAGTTGCCGCCGTAGACCTGGGCTCCCTGGGGACTGAGCTCAACGATGCGTTGTACCTGCATCAGCAACTGGCGGTCATGGCTGACCAGGATCAAGCCGCCGCGCCAGTGGCGCAGTTGCGCCATCAGCCAGCAGCGTCCGGCACGGTCCAGGTGGTTGCTGGGCTCGTCGAGCAACAGCAGGTCGGCGTCGCTGAGCAGAGCACCGACCAGCACCACTCGGGCCAGTTGCCCGCCGCTCAGGCTCGCCGCCGGATGATCCGGTTCCAGGTGTTGCAAGCCGGCCTCATCCAGAGCCTGACGCAGGCGCTCGGCCAGGTCCCAGCGGTCATCCACCCGCAGCAGGTCTTCCGGGTCGGCGTTACCGGCTGCCAGGCGCTGCAGGGCCCTCAGGGCATCAGCGACGCCTGCGACCTGGGCCACCGTCTGCTGCGGAGCAGGCAGCGGGTCCTGGGGGACATAGGCGAGGCTGGCGGCGCAATTGAGGCTGCCGGAAGAGGGCTGCAGTTCTCCGGCGATCAGGCGCAGCAACAGGGATTTACCCATGCCATTACGCCCGACTATGGCCGTGGGCAGGCGATCGAAGCTGAGGGTCAGGGCATCGAGCAAGGTTTCGCCATTGGCGAATTGATAAGTCAGCTGGTTCAGTGAAACCAGCGCAGGCAGCCGGGTGACGTGAGTCATCAGCACCTCCGGAAAATGTGTTAGCAGGCCAATGAGCACTTGCAGGGCTCATTGCGAAGACATTTTGGGAAGGCTTAGTTGTTCACGTCGGCAATCGTCCAGGGACGGGAAAGAAGGTGCGTAGCCTAACCGCGGAATTATCTGGCTGACAAGCCCGCTGAACCTTCAATGCCCGTATCGCCGGGAATGTCGCCAACAGTGACCTGATCGGCAGTCTGGAGTTCGCCTGTGCGGCCGCCGGGGCCAAAGTCATTCTGGTGATGGGGCATACTGCATGTGGCGCCATCAAAGGTGCTATCGACAATGTCGAATTGGGTAGCCTGACCGGGCTGCTGAACAAGATCAAACCGGCCATCGGTGCAACTAAGTACGCTGGAGAACGCAGCAGTAAGAACGATGAGTTTGTGGATGCAGTGGCCAAGACCAACGTGCAGAACACCATCAATGAAATTCGCCAGGAAAGTTCCATGCTGAGCCAGTTGGAAAAAGAAGGAAAAATAAAAATAGTCGGTGCCATGTATCACTTGAGCGGCGGAGTGGTTGAATTTACTACCTGAACTATTTCCCTCTGAAATAGTGTTGTCATTTGTCGTAGTTGCTCGATGGATCGAGACTCCAGGGCAACTACGATGAAGTAATCGAACCCGTTCTAGTGTGGAGACCTCTTTTTTATATCCAGGCGCGTTTCAACGTGAAGTTCAGGCGATCGGTACCGGTTCGGCGCGCATGCCGAAGGGCTGGCTTGCCCGGTGTCACGCCAGTACCGCCACCGCCTTGATCTGCGCCCAGAGTTGTTGACCGGGGTGCAGGTCGAGCTGATCCCGGGAGTAGCGGGTGATGCGGGCCAGCAGCGGGGTGCCGGCCGCGTCCAGGCGTACCAGGACGTGGGCGGCGTTATCTGCGGGAATCTCGTCGCTGACGGTCACCGGCAGGCGATTGAGAATGCTGCTGTGTTCGCTGGCCTGCAGGCTTAGGCTGACGTCCCGGGCCTGGACCTTGAAACGCAGGGACTTGCCCAGCGCCAGGGGCTGGTGGGCCACGCGAACCCGTAATTGACTGTCGGGCAGTTGCAGGGTCAGCAGTTGGTAGGTCGCGTCATAGTCGCTGACCCGGCCTTCCACCACGACCCCGGCGTCATCCCCCAGAGCCAGGGGCAGATCCAGTCGTGCCAGGGTTTGCCCGATGGGACCGCTGGCCAGTGCGCGGCCGTCACTGAGCAGCACGATATGGTCGGCCAGCCGCGCCACTTCATCCTGGGAGTGGCTGACGTACAGCACCGGGATATCCAGCTCGTCGTGCAGCCGCTCCAGATAGGGCAGGATTTCACCTTTGCGTTTCGAGTCCAGGGCTGCCAGGGGTTCGTCCATCAGCAGCAGCCGTGGGCTGGTGAGCAGGGCTCGAGCGATGCCGATGCGCTGGCGTTCGCCGCCCGAGAGGTTCTGCGGGTGGCGCTGGAGCAGGTGGCCGATGCCCAGCAACTCGGTGGCCTGGGCCATGTCCACCCGGCGCTGCTGCCGGGGAATGCGGCGCAGGCCGAACTCCAGGTTGGCCTGGACCGACAGGTGGGGAAACAGGCTGGCCTCCTGGAATACATAACCCAAGGAGCGCTTGTGGGGCGGGATGAACAGCTGGCGCTGGCTGTCCTGCCAGATTTCATCGTTGATCTGGATCCGCCCACGTCCGGCCTTTTCCAGGCCGGCAATGCAGCGCAGGCAAGTGGTCTTGCCCGAGCCCGAATGGCCATAGAGCGCGGTGACGCCGCGCCCCGGCAGTTGCAGGTCGAGGTCCAGGGCAAAGTCGTGGTAGTCCAGGTTCAGCTTGACGTGAATGCTCATCGACTCAGCTCCAGCCAGCACGGGTCTTGCGGCTGGAGTACAGCGCCAGCAGCACCAGGAACGAGAACACCAGCATGGCGCCGGCCAGCCAGTGGGCCTGGGCGTACTCCATGGCCTCGACGTGATCGTAGATCTGCACCGAGACCACCCGGGTCTTGTCAGGGATGTTGCCGCCGATCATCAGCACCACGCCGAACTCGCCGACGGTGTGGGCAAAGCCGAGAATCGAGGCGGTGATGAAGCCCGGCCGGGCCAGAGGCAGGATCACCGAGAAGAAAGTGTCCCAGGGATTGGCGCGCAGGGTGGCGGCCACTTCCAGAGGGCGGCTGCCAATGGCAGAAAAGGCGTTTTGCAGCGGTTGCACCACAAAGGGCATGGAATAGATCACCGAGCCCAGCACCAGGCCGCTGAAACTGAAGGTCAGGGTGCCCAGCCCCAGGGACTGGGTGAACTGGCCGAAGAAGCCGTTGGGCCCGAGGGCCAGCAGCAGATAGAAACCTATCACCGTGGGTGGCAACACCAGGGGCAATGCCACCACGGCGCCGATCGGCCCGCGCAACCAGGAGCGGGTGCGCGACAGCCATAACGCAATCGGAGTACCGATGACCAGCAGGATGAGGGTCGTCAGGGACGCCAGTTTAAGGGTCAGCCAGATGGCGGAAAAATCGGCACTCGAAAGGCTCATTTACAGTTGATAACCGTAGGATTTGATGACGGCGGCGGCTTTGGGCCCCTTGAGGTAGTCAACCAGCGCCTTGGCGGCCGGGTTGTCCTTGCCCTTGTTGAGGATCACCGCATCCTGCTTGATTGGATCATGCATCTGGGCCGGGACTATCCAGGCTGAGCCGCTGGTGACTTTGCCGTCTTTATAGATCTGCGACAAGGCGACAAAACCCAGTTCGGCGTTGCCGGTGGAGACGAACTGATAGGCCTGGGTGATGTTCTGGCCCTCGACGATCTTGGCCTTGACCTTGTCGGTCAGGCCCAGCTTGGCCAGCACCTGGGTCGCGGCCAGGCCGTAAGGCGCCGCCTTGGGGTTGGCAATGGACAGGTGCTGGTACTGATTGTCCTTGAGCACCTGGCCTTGGCTGTCGACGTAGCCGTCCTTGGCCGACCACAGGGCCAGGGTGCCGATGGCGTAGGTGAAGCGCGAGCCCTTGACGATGTCGCCCTCGCTTTCGAGTTTCTGCGGGGTGCTGTCGTCGGCAGAGAGGAAGACCTCGAAAGGCGCGCCGTTCTTGATCTGGGCATAGAACTGCCCGGTGGCACCGTAGGCGGCCACCAGCTTGTGGCCTGTGTCTTTTTCGAAGTCGGCGGCGATGGCCTGGATCGGTGCGGTGAAGTTGGCAGCGACCGCCACCTGGACTTCAGCGGCCTGGGCCGAGCCGAAGGCGAAGAGGGCGAGCAGGCTAGCGAGGCAAGTCGGGGCAAAACCTGAAGCACTAAGGTTCATCGAACAGCTCCATTGGAGAAAAGGGCGCGTTGGGCAGCGAATGCTCGGAGGGAGTCTGCACCCAGGGCAGCGAGTGTCGCTGTATAGCGAAATATATAGCGAATTCTCGATCAGCGGAACTGTGCCGCAGGCCTCGCTGGCAAAGGGCTGCAACCGGCACATCAACCGGTGCGGCAACCAGCACCGCGACCGTGGTCGCGGCGCCGGCCGGTCAGCGCCGCTTGAGCTGCGCCAGGGCCTGTTCGGCCAGACGCTGGGTCAGCTCGTAGGCAGGCAGCTCCACTCCCAGGCGCAGGGCCTGGCCGGACCAGAGATTGGCGAAGTCGGCATCGTCCTTGGCCTTCAGCGGCAGCAAGGCTCCGCCAGCGCGGGGAAACGCTGGCGCCAGGGAACTGATGGGGCCGATTTCGCGCATCACCCGGTTGACGATGCCTCTAGCGGGGCGGCCGGTGAACAGGTTGGTCAGTGCGGTCTGGCTTTCCTTGGCGGTACGCAGGGCCCGGTGATGGGCGGCGCTGATGTTGGCTTCTGGAGTGAACAGGTAGGCAGTGCCCAGCTGGACTGCCGAGGCGCCCAGAGCCATTGCCGCGACAATGCCCCGGGCGTCGCCGATGCCACCGGCGGCGATCACCGGCACCTTCAGTGCATCGACGATCTGCGGCACCAGGGCCATGGTGCCCACCTGGGTGTTGAGGTCGTCGCTGAGGAAGATTGCCCGGTGGCCACCAGCTTCGTAGCCCATGGCAATCACCGCGTCGCAGCCGCGCGCTTCGAGCCATAGAGCTTCGTCCACGGTGCTGGCCGAAGAGAGCACCTTGGCCCCGGTGGCCTTGACCCGGGCCAGCAGCGTCGGCTCTGGCAATCCGAAGTGAAAACTCACCACCTCGGGCCGCAGCTCTTCCACCAACTGGCAACCCGCTTCGCCGAAGGGCGCCCGATTGCTGACCGGCGTCGGTGCATCGAAGTCGGCGCCCAGTTCGCGGTAGTAGGGTTGCAGGGCGTTCTTCCAGCGGCTCTCCTGCGCGCTGTCCACGGCCTGTACCTGATGGCAGAAGAAGTTCAGGTTCAGCGGCTGCCGAGTGGCTGAGCGAATGACCTGCACTTCCTGGCGGATCTGTTCCGGGGTGAGCATGGCGCATGGCAACGAGCCCAGACCGCCGGCCCGGGACACGGCAATCACCATGGCGGAGCCGTTGGCGCCCGCCATGGGGGCTTGAATGATGGGCAGGTCGATGCCCAGCAGATCGAGGAGGCGACTATCGGTCCATTGGCTCATGTGCATGGTTCTCCGGCGGCAGGATTGGACGAGGCAGCCGGTGGTTTTTAGCAGGAGAGGGGCGTCCTCGGCCAGCTGACTTTTCCCGGGGGTGCTCAAGATCGGGCATTTGCCACGGACTTTGAGGTCTATACCAGCGCCGATTCGCTGGCGATCTACATCGGGATTCAGGCCTCGGACAGCGTTTCGCGTTCCAGCAACTGACGCTTGCGCTCCACGCCCCAGCGGTAGCCGGAAAGACTGCCGTCGCTACGCACCACCCGGTGGCAGGGGATCGCCACCGCCAGGGTGTTGGCCGCGCAGGCCTGGGCCACTGCGCGCATGGCCTTGGGGGCACCGATACGCTGGGCGATCTCGGCGTAGCTGGCGGTGCTGCCGACGGGAATGCTTTGCAGGGCCTGCCACACTCGTTCCTGGAATACGGTGCCGCGCAGGTCCAGGGGCAGGTCCAGGCCGATGGCCGGCGCCTCGACAAAGCCCACGACCTGGGCGACCAGGCGTTCGAAATCTGCGTCGGCACCGATCAGGTTGGCGCGGGGAAACTTGTCCTGCAGTTCCTCCACCAACGGGGTGGGGTCGTCTCCGAGGAGGATGGCGCAGACGCCCCGGTGACTCTGGGCCACCAGGATCGCGCCCAGGGAGCACTGGCCCACGGCGAAGCGGATATCGGTGTTGGGCCCGCCAGCGCGGTAGTCACTGGGTTTCATGCCCAGCAACTGATCTGCAGCTTCATAGAAACGGCTGTTGGAGTTGAAGCCGGCGTCGTACAGGGCGGTGGTCACCGTGTGCCCGCTTTGCAGATGGCTGCGGACTTTGCGCGAGCGTTGCGCATTGGCGTAGCCCCGCGGTGTTAGTCCGGTGGCGGCCTTGAATACCCGGTGAAAGTGGTAGCTGCTGACGCCCGCATGCTGCGCCAGTTGCTCCAGGCTGGGGGCCGACTCGGCGGCCTCGATCTGCCGACAAGCCGCGGCCACCAGTGCCGCATGGTGCGCGGCCACCTGGGTCTGGTCGCTGGCCTGACGCTTGCTCGGACGATAACCCGCCGCCTCGGCCTCTTGGGCGCTGTCGAAGAACTCGACGTTTTCCGCCTTTGGCAGGCGCGACAGGCTGCTGGGGCGGCAGTACACCCCGGTGGTCCGGACGGCATAGACGAACGTCGCATCGGCGCGGGCGTCGCGTTTGAGCACGGCTTGCCAGCGTGGGTCCTGTTCAATCTGTTGTTTGCGTGTCAGGGCATTCATGGTCGGTGCTCGGCGCGGAGTGGCGGCCAGATTAACGGCCCGGTGCCTGATCGGCACTCCGGGGCTTGCGGTTGAACTCTACCTCTGAGCCGGCACGGCGAAAGGTCAGGTTGATCCGTTGCTGGCCGAGCAGGGGATGGCTGCCGTCCTTGAGGGGCAGCACCCCGTGATAGCGCAGGCGATCGACGCCGCCCCAGACCACCACGTCGCCGTGCAGCAATGGCACCCGCTGGCTTTTGTCGCCGCGCTGCTGGCCGCCGAAAAGGAACATTGCCGGCAGACCCAGGGACAGGGAGACGATGGGGGCGCTGAAGTCGCGCTCGTTCTTGTCCTGGTGCAGGGACATCTTCGCGCCGGGCCGGTAGCAGTTGATCAGGCACGAGTCGGGGTTGAAGCCTTTGAAGCCGGCGGTTTCGGCTGCCGTCTGCGCCAACTGGCGGAACACCTCGGGCATTGCCGGCCAGGGACGCAGGCTTTGCGGATCAATAGGGCTGTAGCGATAGCCTTTGCTGTCGCTGGTCCAGCCCAACAGGCCGCAACTGCTCAAGCCGACGGACATGGTAAAGCCGCCGGGCGTGATCATGTGGCGAAACGGCGCCGCGGCCAGCACTTCCTCAAGTTGTGGCAGTAGCCCTTCGATCCACGGCAGGGCGAAGCCGCGCAGGACGCGGGACTGGGGGCCAAGCACCTCGATGCGTGCCGGCTGTTGCAGATCGCTTTCATCGAAAAGCCCGAGGCTGCCGGGCGGCTCATGGCTACAAGGCATCGTGAAAAATCACTCCAAGGGTGTGGCGCTGGCCGCTGTGTACGCGACTGACGCCATGGCGCAGGGTGACTCGATAGTACCCGCGGGAACCTTTTACCGGCCGATGATGCACGGCGAATATCACCCCATCACCTTGCTTCAGACCAATGACCTGTGGCCGTGACTGCATACGCGGACGCTGCTCGGTGAGCACCAGTTCGCCGCCGGTGAACTCCGTTCCAGGCTGGGACAGGAGGAAGGCCGCTTGCAAGGGAAATACGTGCTCGCCATACAGATCCTGATGCAGGCAGTTGTAGTCCTCGGGGCCGTACTGCAGTAACAGCGCAGTGGGGCGCTGCTGTCCCGCGCTCTGGCAACGCTGGATGAATGCCGAATGTTCTGCCGGGTAGCGGATGTCGATATTCAGGCTCTGGTTCCAACGATTGGCCTGGTCCACCAGATACGAATACAGCTGCTGGCGCAACTCGGCGACCGGTTCCGGCAAGGGGTAACGGAAGTACTGGTACTGGCCACGGCCGAATCCATGGCGGGCCATTATCACTTTCGAGCGAAACAGCGCAGGGTGTTTGTACAGATCCCTCAGGGACTGGCATTGGCCGGCACTCAGCAGGCCTTCGAGGCGGGCGCAGCCGTCTTGGTCGAGGGCCTGCTCAATACGGGCCCAGTCCAGTTGTTGCAGGCGATCCTGGAGCGAGGAAACAGGCATGGCGGGAGTGTCCTGGGTGCAAGAGATTTCCTCCAGTCTGGGGCTCAGGCACCCCATGCACACTCCGCTGCTTGCGCTTGAATCGGTCTTGGGCAAAGACGGCCTACAAGGCCTTGCTGACACTGACGTCGCTGATGACGTCGTCGGACTGGCCATGCAGGGCTTCCAGGGCGGCCCGGGCTTCTTCCTGGGTACCGTTTTCAAGCTGAGCAAATTCGAAGCGGCGCTCACCATTGAGCTTGTATTTGATGACGTATTTGGTGGTCTGAGGCACGGGGTTACCTGTTGTCGCGAGGAGGTTGGGGCTTAGCGCAGTTTCGAGCTGGAGCGACGAATGATGCGGATCGAGTGAGTCAGGTTCGGCTTGCGGGTCACGCTGATGGGGCGCCGATTGACGGTGTCGATGGTGATGTTCCAGAAGCCGGTGCTGGGGGCGGTGATCTTGGCGGGGAACTTGTCGAAGGCTCCGCCGTGATAGGTGTGACGACCGCCATTCTTGAAGCTGCGGAAGTTGGCGTCGCTCATCAGGCGAATGTTGCAGACCTGGGAGCATTCGATGACGACGATATCGTCTTCGTTCAGGTGCTCGCGCTGGTGGATGAATTTCATGGGCGCCTCCAGAAGGGCTATATCTACAAAAACAAAACGTTGGCGTGGGCGATGGCGCAGTTTATCAGGCCCAAAGGGTTATTATTCGGCCCCGGCCTCGGGCTTTGACAATTTAAAACAGTTATTTGGATTTTTATCGGCGATAAAGCCGTGCCTCTGGAGAAAAGCAGCGCCTGTGCTGTCGGATGGATTTTTATTGGAGATTTTATATGAAGCGCTGGGTGTGGGTTCTGGCCATGGCCATCAGCGGTTGTGCCTCCGTCTCGGATATCAACCAGACGCCGCCGACCCTGAGTGTCATCTCTGGCAAGAAGCCCCAGGAGTACGCCAATTGCCTGTCTGGGAAGCTCTCCGGCAGCCGTGGCGCACTGCAGGTTGAGCCGCGCAAGGAAGGTTACCGGGTGATCGTCCCGCAGAGCCTGTCGGCGGCTCCGGCGGCGGTGTTCTACATCGATGAGCGCTCTGGCGGCAGCAGCATCAAGCTGCATGAGCAAATGTCCAACAACCCCCTGCGGCCACAGGACGTGCGCAAGGCGGGGGAGGCCTGCATCTCCGGCTGACCCCAAGCCCAGGGCCGCGCCAGGGCCCGAAACGGCTCTCGTGAGCAGCATCAGATACCCGCACCAATTTCGCATTGTCGCTATGGATCGATTGCCCTACTATTTGTGTGCTTATACCCGCTGGGTCTAAGCATATAACTAGAATAATGGAGTCCATATGATCCCACTGGATCGAATGCTATTGAGTGGCCTGATGCTGCTGATTGCGCAATCTGCACACGCCGTGGATGGGCAGAAAGTCTTCACCCAAGGCGGCACTCAGCCTGGGGCAACAGCTTGTCTGGCCTGTCATGGAGCGGACGCGATGGGCCTGGCCCCCGCCGGGTTCCCGCGTCTTGCCGGCTTGCCGGCGGGCTATCTGGCCAAGCAGTTGCGTGACTTTCGCAGCGGTGCACGCAGCAGTCCGGTCATGCAGCCTCTGGCCAAGGCGTTGAGCGAAGACGAAATCACCGCCGTGACCGCCACCCTCGCGGCCATGCCCGGGCCGAAAACCCAAGCGATCGGCCGTAGCCAGGCCGCCAGCGGTGTCGGTGAACGCCTGGCCTTGCGGGGCGCCTGGGAGCGGCAGGTTCCCGAATGCGTCAGTTGTCACGGGCCTGGTGGTGTCGGTGTCGGTGTGGCTTTTCCGCCCCTGGCCGGGCAACCGGCCGGCTACCTGGTGGCGCAACTCAATGCCTGGCGCGATGGCAGTCGGCACAACGACCCCAACGACCTGATGGGGCATGTCGCCAAGTCCTTGAGTGCCGAAGAAGTCACCGCAGTGGCGGACTACTTTGCCAGCTTGCAACCTCAGGAGGCGCGGCCATGAAACTATTGATTGCCGGGCCGTTGATGGCATTGCTTGCCGTTCAAGTTCAGGCCGCCTCCATCGCCATGGAGGATCAGTCGCAGATACCGGCGCCAAGCGCTCCCGCTCATACCCAGTACTTCCAGCCGCCGGCCGAGGGCGAGTTACCGGACAATGCCTACGGCAAGCTGGTGCGCGAAGGTCATGCCTTGTTTGTCGACACCAAGCGCCTGGCGCCGCAGTACGTGGGCAACGGGCTCAATTGCAGCAACTGTCACCTTGACCAGGGCCGCCTGGCCAACTCCGCGCCGCTTTGGGGCGCCTATCCGATGTATCCCGCCTACCGCAAGAAGAACGACAAGGTGAACACCTTTGCCGAACGCTTGCAGGGCTGCTTCCAGTTCAGCATGAATGGTGGCAAGCCGCCGGCGGCGGACAGTCCGGAGATTACTGCGCTGTCGGTCTATGCCTACTGGCTGGCGAGCAAGGCGCCCCTGGGCGTGGAGCTGCCTGGAAGGGGGTATCCGGATGTGGCCCAGCCTGCCAAGGGCTATGACCTGAAGCGGGGCGCGGCGGTGTATCAGGCGCAATGCGCGGTCTGCCATGGCGAGCAAGGTCAGGGCCAGAAGGCTGGCGCGGACTATGTGATGCCGCCGCTTTGGGGCAAGGATTCCTACAACTGGGGCGCGGGGATGCATCGGATCAATACGGCGGCGTCCTTTATCAAGCACAACATGCCCCTGGGCAAGGGCGGCAGCCTGAGCGACCAGCAGGCCTGGGATGTGGCGGCCTTCGTCAACAGCCACGAGCGGCCCCAGGACCCGCGCCTGGTGGAGGGCTCCATCGAGAAGACCCGAATCAAGTTTCACGCCAATGACGGGGTAAATTTGTACGGTCAGACAGTAGAGGGCGTGCTGATAGGCCAGGGCATCCGATAAACTATCCCCTATCGTCAACGATGCCGCCCGGGTTCAAGCCTTGGCGGCATCGTCTTTTTGGGAGAAAGCATGAAGCGGGAACACGTCAGGGAAAAGCATGCAGAGGGCTTGATCTCTGCCACTCACGTGATTCAGAACCCGGCCAACTCCGGGGAATGGATTGTGTTTTTCAAGAAGAGTGCCGGACGCAGCTACTTTCTGGTGGATGAGAGCGACGAGGTGGAATCCTTTTCCCGTCTTGACGATCTGATCGAAACCATTCGCGGCCTGGGCATCAAGTTTGCCGAGATTCACATGTAGTGGGGCGTTTGCCCGCTATTTGCAGACGACTATCACGCTGCGGCTTTTGTAGTTGCCAACGTCGACTCCCAGGGTCTTGTCGCTTTCCTTGGGGGCGGGTGTGCCTTCGGTGCTGACGATCTGATAGCCCGTGCCGGCGCAGGACGCTTCGGCTTTTTCATAGCAGCTGGCCCAGGAGCCGGCTTCCCCGGAGCAGTCGATGCTCAGGCCTTGTTCGCCATTGGTCAGATAGGTGTTGGAAGCCGTGGCGCATCCGGTCAGAGCCAGTACAGCGGTGACTGCGAGAAGTCTGTTCATGGGGGGATTTCGTTGTCTGGGAGGGGGATGTGTTGGGAGGCGGGTATCGATGTGGCGATGCTATAGCTAATAGCCATTTCGGTACAGCGCATCACCTTAGTCCGCAGGCATTGCCGAAAAGTGCCGCATCTGGATATAGCAGCTCTTGTGTCGGGAATCCAAGGGCTATTTCGTTGCCGTCGACGGTGCCATCAGTGTTGCGTGGAAAATGCAATTGTCTGTGCCTTTGCGGGCTCGCATGGGAAGCATCTCGATCTGGCTGGTCAAGGCTCCAGGTGGCGGTTTACAAGCCCTGTGAGGTGATGAAGGTTTACGCCGTGCGCTATCTGGAGGATGCTGCGGAACTATCTGGCGCTTTATTTCTCTATGATGGCAGCGGTTAGCCAGCGCGGGGCATTGTAAGGTGCACGCGGCCTGATTAGACTGCGCCGAAACTCGTACGCACAGCCTTTTTAAGGACTCATATGATCAAGAAATGCTTGTTCCCAGCAGCCGGTTACGGTACTCGCTTCCTGCCAGCGACTAAAGCCATGCCTAAAGAAATGCTGCCGGTGGTGAACAAGCCACTGATCCAGTACGGCGTTGAAGAAGCGCTGGATGCTGGACTGACTGAAATCTCCATCGTGACCGGCCGTGGCAAACGCGCCCTCGAAGACCACTTCGACATCAGTTACGAGTTGGAAAACCAGATCAAGGGCACCGATAAGGAAAAGTACCTGGTTGGTATCCGCAAACTGCTGGATGAGTGCTCGTTCTCCTACACTCGCCAGACCGAAATGAAAGGTCTGGGCCACGCGATTCTGACCGGTCGCCCGCTGATCGGTGATGAACCCTTCGCCGTGGTACTGGCAGACGACCTGTGCGTCAACCTCGAAGGCGACGGCGTGCTGACCCAGATGGTCAAGCTGTACAAACAGTTCCGCTGCTCGATCGTGGCCATCCAGGAAGTCGACCCGCAGGAAACCAACAAGTACGGTGTGATCGCCGGCGAGATGATTCGCGACGACATCTATCGCGTTCACAGCATGGTCGAGAAGCCAAAGCCGGAAGACGCCCCGTCGAACCTGGCGATCATCGGTCGTTACATCCTGACGCCGGACATCTTCGATCTGATCGAGCAGACCGAGCCGGGCAAGGGGGGTGAAATCCAGATCACCGATGCCCTGATGAAGCAGGCGCAGAACGGTTGTGTAATGGCCTACAAGTTCAAGGGCACGCGTTTTGACTGCGGTGGCGCCGAGGGTTACATCGACGCGACCAACTTCTGCTTCGAGAACTTCTACAAGACCGGCAAGGCGTACTGATAGTCGCCTCGCGGGGTTGTCGGAAAAAGCCACCTTCGGGTGGCTTTTTCATTGCCCGCCCTTATGTAAAGCCACGGCGCTGACCCGATCGCCATCTGCGGTTATGCTGTCAGTCTGCCTGGGAGAGTGAAATGGCCTACGATTTTGATCTTTATGTAATTGGTGCCGGTTCCGGCGGTGTACGTTGCGCACGCTTTGCTGCGGGTTTCGGGGCGAAAGTCGCGGTGGCCGAGAGCCGCTATCTGGGCGGTACCTGTGTCAACGTCGGCTGCGTGCCCAAAAAACTCCTGGTGTACGGAGCCCACTTCGCCGAAGACTTCGAGCAGGCCTCGGGTTTTGGCTGGTCACTGGGCGAGGCGAACTTTGATTGGGCGACTTTGATCGCCAACAAGGATCGCGAAATCAATCGCCTTAATGGCATCTACCGTAATCTGCTGGTCAACAGTGGCGTGACCCTGCACGAAGGCCATGCCAAGTTGATCGATCCTCATCAGGTGGAGGTCAATGGCCAGCGCTACAGTGCCAGGCACATCCTGATTGCCACAGGCGGCTGGCCGCAGATTCCGGATATTCCCGGTCGCGAGCATGCCATCAGTTCCAATGAGGCGTTCTTCCTCAACGCTTTGCCAAAGCGTGTCCTGGTGGTGGGCGGTGGTTACATTGCGGTGGAGTTTGCCGGGATCTTCCACGGCCTGGGTGCCGATACCCAGTTGCTGTATCGCGGTGATCTGTTCCTGCGTGGCTTTGATGGCGCGGTGCGCAAGCATTTGCAGGAAGAGCTGACCAAGCGCGGCCTGGGACTGCAATTCAATGCGGATATCGAACGCATCGACAAGCAGGCCGATGGCAGTCTGGAGGTCACCCTCAAGGACGGTCGCAAGCTAGCAACAGATTGCGTGTTCTACGCCACTGGGCGTCGGCCGATGCTCGACAACCTGGGGCTGGAGAATACCGGTGTCAAACTCGATAAGCGCGGCTTTATCGAGGTCGACGACCAGTACCAGAGCAGCGAGCCGTCGATCCTGGCCATTGGCGATGTAATTGGTCGCGTGCAACTGACACCTGTGGCCCTGGCAGAAGGCATGGCCGTGGCTCGGCGTCTGTTCAAGCCGGAACAGTATCGCCCGGTGGATTATCGGATGATTCCGACGGCGGTCTTCAGCTTGCCGAATATCGGCACCGTTGGCTTGACCGAAGAGCAGGCGCGCGAGGCGGGGCACAAGGTGCAGATCTTCGAAAGCCGTTTCCGGCCGATGAAGCTGACGCTGACCGACTGCCAGGAGCGCACCCTGATGAAGCTGGTGGTGGATGCCGAGAGCGACAGGGTGCTGGGGTGCCACATGGTTGGACCTGATGCCGGGGAAATTGTCCAGGGCCTGGCGATTGCCCTGAAGGCGGGAGCCACCAAGCGCGACTTCGACGAAACCATCGGCGTGCATCCGACGGCTGCCGAAGAGTTCGTTACCCTGCGTACCCCTGTCGCGGACTGATCACGCGTCTGCAGGCGTGTCTGGCTGCGCCTTGGTTGCCGCAGCCAGGCGCAGCGCCTCAAGGCCGGCCTCGGCCTTGGCGGCGCGCAACTCCATTTCCTTGCTCAATCGAGCCTGGTTGTCGGCTCTTTCCATGAGTGCCTGAATCTCCTCCGAGGCTACGCGCAAGCGTTCCTGGAGCAGGGTGACGGCGCTGTCCTGACGCGCCAGCTGCTCGCTGAGCAGTGCTTGCGATACGGTGCTCTTGCTCGCGGCGTCCTGGGCCAGCTTAAGCTCCTTGTGGGTGGCTCGCTGCTCGCTGAGCAGACGTTCATTGTCACGATGCAGTTGGGTGATTTCGTCCTGGCGTACCAGTGCGCTCTGCTGAGCCTGGCGCAGCTCCATTTGCACCTGTTGGATCTGGCCTTCGTGGCGACGCTGTTCCTGTTCGCGTTGTTCCTTGCTGGCGGCGCGATAGTGCTCCAGGGCGTCCCGGGCATGCAGGTGCTTTTCTTCCAGGGAGCGGATCTGTTGCTCCTTGTCTTCCAGGCGCAGATGGCAATCCTTCAAGGCTTGATTGAGTTCGGCGTTGCGGGTCTGTTCGCTCTGCAGCATGGAGCGGGTGTCTTGCAGGGCGGCACTTTCCCCGGCCAGGGCGCTGGCCTGGATTTGTAGCTGCTGTTGCAGTTGCTCTTGGGTCTGCCGCGCTTGCTCCAATTGCTGCTCGAAGGCCCGCTTCTGTTGTTCGGAGTGGGCGAGGGCCTGTTCCAGAGGTTCCTGGGCCTGCTCCTGCAGGCGTTGAGCCAGTCGTCCCACCAGTTCGCTCAACTCTTCATCCAGCGGTATCGGGCCCGCATCTCGGCGGCTGGTGCCGTCATCCAGCTCCTTCAAATAGCGATGGATGGTGGTTTTCGAACCGGTATTGCCCATTTCTATGCGTACTGCATCGATGCTGGGGTGTTCGCCGCGGGCAAGAATCGCCTGACGCGCTTTCTTCACCACCGCCTTGTTTATGCCTCCGCGAGCCATGGCTCCTCCAACGATTTGATACTGTGATACATGGTATGTAATTGATGGTTATTGTACAGATGGATGAAGCTGCTAGATAGAGAAAATATGACCTGGGATATTGTAGTATTACCCAGTGTCATGGGGCATGCGGCGCTTCTTTGTCTTTTGTGGCCGTACATCTGCCGGGGTTGAATTGTCATGAGTGAACTGGATCGTTACCTGCAAGCCGCTACCCGCGATAACACCCGTCGCAGTTATCGGGCAGCGATCGAGCATTTCGAGGTGCAGTGGGGCGGGTTCCTGCCGACGACGGCGGAGAGCGTGGCCCGTTATCTCGCGGCCTACGCCGTGGAGTTGTCGATCAACACCCTGAAGTTGCGCCTTTCTGCCCTGGCTCAATGGCACAACAGCCAGGGCTTTGCCGATCCGACCAAGGCGCCGGTGGTACGCCAAGTGTTCAAGGGCATTCGTGCATTGCATCCAGTGCGTGAGAAACAAGCCGAGCCCTTGCAGTTACGGCACCTGGAGCAGGTGATTGGCTGGCTTGACGAGGAGGGCACAGCCGCTGCCGCCGAAGGCCGTCAGGCCGACCTGTTGCGAGCACGCCGCGACCGGGCGCTGATCCTGCTGGGGTTCTGGCGGGGTTTTCGCAGTGATGAACTGTGTCGCTTGCAGATCGAGCATGTGCAGGCTGTGGCCGGTTCCGGCATCAGCCTCTATCTGCCGCGCAGCAAGGGTGATCGCGACAACCTGGGGCGCACTTTTCACACGCCGGCGCTGCAGCGCTTATGCCCGGTGCAGGCCTATGTCGACTGGATCAACAGCGCCGCACTGGTGCGCGGTCCGGTGTTTCGCAGCATCGACCGCTGGGGCCACCTGAGCGAACAGGGGTTGCACGCCAATAGCGTGATTCCGTTACTGCGCCAGGCCCTGGAGCGCGCCGGCATTGATGCCGAGCATTACACCAGCCACTCCCTGCGCCGTGGTTTTGCCACCTGGGCCCATCGCAGCGGGTGGGACCTCAAGTCCCTGATGAGCTATGTGGGCTGGAAGGACCTGAAGTCCGCCATGCGCTACGTGGAGGCCAGCCCGTTCATGGGCATGGCGCTGATTGATCCGCAGCCGGTCCGCCGGTAATCAAAGGTTTCTTCTATTAATACTGTCGGCTGATAGTCAAAGCCAATCGATAGCATCAGGTTTGCCAATGAGCCAAGCGGCAAGTCATTGGTTAGGATTCTCCCCATCAAGTTTTCACCCAATGTTTTCAACCACTGATGGAGAGTCAACGATGCCTATCATCAACAGCCAAGTTAAACCGTTCAAAGCTACCGCATTCAAAAACGGCGCATTCGTCGAAGTGTCGGACGCTGATCTGAAAGGCAAATGGTCTGTCGTGTTCTTCTACCCGGCTGACTTCACCTTCGTTTGCCCAACCGAGCTGGAAGACCTGGCCGACAACTACGCCGAATTCCAGAAACTGGGCGTTGAGATCTACAGCGTTTCCACCGACACCCACTTTGCTCACGCTGCCTGGCACAACACTTCGCCAGCCATCGGCAAAATCCAGTACACCATGATCGGCGACCCGACCCTGGCCATCTCCCGCAACTTCGACGTGCTGATCGAAGAAGCCGGTCTGGCTGACCGCGGCACCTTCGTGATCAACCCGGAAGGCCAGATCAAGATCGTTGAAATCAACGATGGCGGCGTAGGTCGTGACGCTTCCGAGCTGCTGCGCAAGATCAAGGCCGCTCAGTACGTTGCCGCTCACCCAGGCGAAGTCTGCCCAGCCAAGTGGAAAGAAGGCGAGGCCACTCTGGCTCCGTCCCTGGACCTGGTTGGCAAGATCTAAGTCCATGCATTACCCAAGGGCGGTGATCCGCACTTAAGTCAGCTGCACCGCCCCTAAAACGCCCGGGCGAGATTCGCTCGGGCGTTTTTTTTTACCGAACCATCTCTTTATTCAGAACATGGAAATCGCCCGTATGTTGGACGCCAATCTTAAAGCTCAGTTGAAGTCATACCTGGAACGGGTCACCCAGCCGATCGAGATCGTCGCCTCCCTCGACGACGGTGCGAAATCCCAGGAAATGCTCGCGTTACTCAAAGACATTGTCAGTCTTTCCAACCAGATTACGTTGCTCGACAACGGTACCGATGGGCGCAAGCCGTCGTTCACGTTGAATCGCCCGGGAGGCGATATCAGCCTGCGTTTCGCCGGTATTCCGATGGGCCACGAATTCACTTCCCTGGTGCTGGCCCTGCTGCAAGTGGGCGGCCATCCGTCGAAAGCCAGTGCTGAAGTGATCGAGCAGATTCGCTCGCTCAAAGGCGAGTTCAACTTCGAAACCTACTTCTCGCTGTCCTGCCAGAACTGCCCGGACGTGGTCCAGGCCTTGAACCTGATGGCGGTCCTCAACCCGAACATCCGTCATGTGGCGATCGACGGCGCGCTGTTCCAGGCCGAAGTCGATGAGCGCAAGGTCATGGCGGTGCCCAGTGTCTACCTCAATGGCGTGAACTTCGGCCAGGGCCGCATGGGGCTGGAAGAGATCCTCGCCAAGCTCGACAGCGGTGCGGTAGAGAAGCAAGCGCAGAAGCTCAACGCCAAAGAGGCCTTTGATGTGCTGGTGGTCGGCGGCGGTCCCGCCGGTGCTTCGGCAGCCATCTACGCCGCTCGTAAAGGCATTCGTACCGGGGTCGCGGCCGAGCGCTTCGGCGGCCAGGTACTGGACACCATGGCCATCGAGAACTTTGTTTCGGTGAAAGAGACCGAAGGGCCAAAACTGGCCGCGGCACTGGAAGAGCACGTCAAGCAATACGACGTCGACATCATGAACCTGCAGCGAGCCAGTGCCCTGGTGCCGGCCAAGGAAGTGGGCGGCCTGCATGAGATTCAGTTTGAAAGCGGCGCCAGCCTGAAGGCCAAGTCGGTGATCCTGGCGACAGGTGCCCGCTGGCGTGAAATGGGTGTGCCGGGTGAGCAGGAGTACAAGGCCAAGGGCGTGTGTTTCTGCCCGCACTGCGATGGTCCGCTGTTCAAAGGCAAACGGGTGGCGGTGATTGGTGGCGGTAACTCCGGCGTCGAAGCGGCTATCGACCTGGCGGGTATCGTCAGCCACGTCACCTTGCTGGAGTTCGACAGCAAGCTGCGGGCCGACGCCGTGTTGCAGCGCAAGCTGTACAGCCTGCCCAACGTCAAGGTCATCACCAGTGCCCTGACCAGTGAAGTGAAGGGTGACGGGCAGAAGGTCACCGGCCTGGCCTACAAGGATCGCGATTCGGGTGAATTCCACACGGTGGACCTGGAAGGCATCTTTGTGCAGATCGGCCTGCTGCCCAACACCGACTGGCTCAAGGGCTCGGTAGAACTGTCGCCTCGCGGCGAGATCATCGTCGATGCCCGTGGCGAGACTTCGCTGCCCGGCGTATTTGCTGCCGGAGACGTGACCACCGTGCCCTACAAGCAGATCGTGATTGCGGTGGGTGAGGGCGCCAAGGCTTCCCTCAGTGCATTCGATCACTTGATCCGCACATCAGCACCGGCTTGATCGGCCGCTGAACAAACAAAACCCCATGAGCCTGGCTCATGGGGTTTTTTTATGGCTGCCTGGGTCGGCGCCGGCTTGCCAGTGAAGAGGCTGTTGGGCCTGGCGCAGTCCTTGCGGATGCGTTCGCTGGCAATCCAGTTCCTACACAGGCCGGCTCTGCACCTGTATCGGGTTACAGCGGCGCTGGCTGGATGATCTCGACCCAGTAGCCATCGGGGTCCTTGATGAAGGCCAGGCTCTTCATGCGACCATCATTCAGGCGCTTCTGGAAGTCGCAGCCCAGGGTCTCGAAACGTTCGCAGGCAGCGACAATATCCGGTACCGAGATGCAGATATGGCCGAAGCCACGCGGGTCGGTGTTGCCGTTGTGGTAGGCGAAATCCGGATCGTTCTCGGTGCCGTGGTTGTGGGTCAGTTCGAGAATCCCGGGGATCGACTTCATCCATTCGGTACGGGCCGCAGCGTCGGCCGGAATCTGCGACTTGTCCACCAGTGCGAGGAAGTACAGGCTGAATTCGGCTTCGGGGAAATCACGTTTTTCCACCAGGGAAAAGCCCAGGACCCGAGTGTAGAAGTCCAGGGAGCGAGTGATGTCCTTGACCCGCAGCATGGTGTGGTTGAAGACGAAACGAGCAGTGGCTGCGTCCGGTTGGGCGGTCACGCCAGGGAAAGTGTTGAGTTCGTTGAGGCTCATGGGCCCTCCAGAAGAAAGTGCGGCAAAGGCTGCCCGCGAGGGCGGGGAAGTCCTTGTCTGGCAATGGTTCGGACATCCTTGGAAGCGGGCAATGATACGCAACTGGACAGGATGGCGCCAAACCCAAAGCTCCTGATCTATTGCCCATTCCTGGCGCCGGGCTCAGACTTCAAGGCCCGTTTCTTTAGTGTGCCAATCCATGATCGAGTCGCTTAGAGCCCAGGCTGTGGCCGTTTTACTGTTGATGTTTGCGGGCGTTGTCCAGGCGCAACCGGAGGTTGCCTGGCCCGAGGGCTGGACTGTGGAGCCAGTGCCGGTCCAGGAGGCGGATCAGGCTGCCCAGGTTTCCCGGCAGCGGGCGGTGAAGAATGATGCCGCGGGCAATCCGCAACTGGTCATGGAGTTGACCATGACCCAGGTGGAACGCGGGCATGTAGTCAATCTTCAAGGGGTATTGCTGGAGATGCGCAAGTCAGTGCAGAAAGACTTTGCCCGCAGTGGATATCAGAGTGTCTGTAACAAGATTCATGCTGCGCAGTTGAGTCGTCTGGACGCTCTGGAGACCACTTGTACCATTACCCAGAATGGGCGACATGTGTTGTCGCAAACACTGGTGGCGGCACTGGATGAGGATAAGGCTTATGTACTTTCATACGCCGGTCAGGCGGCGGCTTATGCCGATAGTCAGGATCAGATACTGGCTGTACGAAATAGCCTCAAACTTTAAGGAAAAATCTGAAACAGTCGGTTTGCTTTTCGCGTGTAGCGAGTTCGTTTTCGAGAAAGGCATTAAGCGACTAGTTGCTTTGGGGGCTGGCTTTATAGCAAAGCCTATCGCGAGATGGCTGATTGCCATCGGTTGGGCTGGATCTTCCCTTAGATTCAAGTCGTAATAAGAATACTCTTGTCAATGTAAAAGGCCCTGCATATGCAGGGCCTTTTTCAGGTGGCGGCTTTGTTCAAGCGCGCAGCCAGGAATCCACAGTGGCAGCACCGTACTGTTCTTTCCAGGCTTTCAGGCCGCGATGATTGCCGCCCTTGGTTTCAATCAGTTCACCGGTGTGCGGGTTCTGATAGACCTTCACCACACGTGCGCGGCGCTGTTTAGGGGCGTTGGCTTGTGGCAGGCCGCTTTTGCCCAGGTTGGGATCAAGGATTGCGATAATGTCACGCAAACTCTTGTCGTAGGATTTCATCAGGGCCTGAAGTTTCTCTTCGAACTCGATTTCCTTTTTGAGTCCGGCGTCGTTCTTCAGGGATTCAAGCTGCGCGAGCTGTTCTTGAAGTGCTTTTTCTGCAGCACGAAATTCAGCAAGTCTGGACAATATCTTCACTCCAATAGTCTATTTTGGCTGATACAAACCACAAACAAAGCTATAAGCCATAAGCCGGTTAAGGCTCGATTAAGTGGCCTACCTGTGAATCTTGTACAGGCGGGAAAAATTGTAGTAGTTAATGGCGCGAGAGTAAATCAGGTTGTTCTTGTTCAAGCCTGTATTTGCCAATTGAATCAAATTGGTGCGTATCCCGAGTTACCGTAGTCGAGCACTTAATGTTCTGGTATGGCTATTTAATGGCGCGCCAGGGCCGCAACAAATTCCGCACTGGGCATGGGGCGCCCAAATAAATAACCCTGCAGGAAATCCACGCCTTGAGCCGCCAGGTAATCCCGCTGCTCGGCAGTTTCAATACCTTCGGCGACGATGCCCAGATCGAGTTTGGTCGAGAGTTGAATAATGCTGTCGAGTATATGCAGCGACAGTGCGTCGGCACCGATCATGGCGACAAAGCTTTGATCGATCTTCAAGTAATCGACATTGAACTGACGCAGATAACCCAGGCTGGAATGCCCGGTGCCGAAGTCGTCGATGGCGATCATTACCCCGAGTTCATGCAGAGCGGCAAACAGCTGCTGGGTGGTGGCTGTGGGCTCGATCAGTTCGCGTTCGGTCAACTCCAGCACCAGGATCACCTTGCCGGGAGGGAAGGCGGCGAGAAACTCCCGGCAGTCCTCCAGCAACTGCAAGTCATGGCAGTGACTGGCAGTGATGTTGATGCCGATATGAAAACCGTCGGTGAAGCCAGCGGCGTGGGGGGCCAGCACCTGCATCGTCTGCTGCATCAGCGAACGGGTCATGGGCACGATCAGCCCGGAATGTTCGGCGAAAGGGATGAACAGGTCCGGACGCACGAGTCCCTCTCGCGGATGTTGCCAGCGCATCAGCACTTCAATGCCGGCCCATTGCAGCGTGTCACCGCGCACCACCGGCTGAAAGTATGGGATGAACTCCCGGGCTTCCAGTGCCCGGCGCAATTCATGGCTGGGAGAGGCGGAGCGCTTCTGCAACCAGTGGGCCAGGACACCGGCGCCGGCACCGAGAAAGACCAGCAGGCTGAACAACGCCGGGTACTGGCTTTTCATGTATTTCCAGATGTCCCCCTCGGGAAATCCTGTACTGACGCTGTAGGGATAACGCGATGAACTCAGATGCAGGGGGGCCACTGCTGCCAGTGGCGGTGCGCCGTCGTGGACCCCGCCATCACTGGACAGCCAATGCTCGCCCACCTGCAGCCGCAGATGAGCGAAGCGGCTGATCAGGCGCAGGGCGTTGGTCAGGTGATAACCGTCGATGGTCGCCAGGGCCGAGCGCTCCAACTCACTCAAGCGGTAGATCAGCAGCGCGGTGTTGGGGGTGACGGGGTTGCCACTCATGAGCCAGAGCCGGCCGTCAACGTAATCCCGGGGATCGAGGGGCACCGGATAGCTGCCCAGCAATGAACTGCAATAGTTGTTGTTGCGCCACACCAGGTTGGTCGAGCGCACGAATGGTCGGCGAGTCACTTGGTTCCTCAGGGCCAGTTGCCGTACCTCGTCGCACTCCAGGCCTGCCTGGGGCAGCAGCGCCCTGGCGGCAATATCGGTGTTGTCCAGCATCAGGTCGAACTGGCGGATGGCTTCCTCGGCGGTTTCCAGGCTGCTGCGCACCAGCGCTCGTTCGGCCTGGGCGTAGAAAATGACGGCCCCCAGTCCGATGGGAAGCACAATCGCCAACACTGTCCAGAGTCTGCGGGTAGAACGCTTGAGCGGACCTTTGGCGGTCAGGGGCATGGATCGAACCTGTGGCGGAGGAGGGGCGGGCCAGCGTCTGGCTGCCGCAGCGGTGGCGGCAGCCTCCTGACATTGTCTGGATCATCGCAGGATAGACGGCTTTGGATGACGATACAGACGTTGCGCATGCTGGATGAAGGCCAGTGTCGCCGGCGATGCCTGGCGCCGATCGAGCACGGCGATCCCCACTTGGCGCCGCACCGGCGGCGACAGGGGCTTGCTCCCATAGCGGGCGTCCGCAGTCGGGGGCAAGGACAGCTCGGCCAGAATGCTCAAGGCGTCACCCCGGGCCACGGTTTCCAGGGTGCTGAGCAGTTGCGAACTGCGGTAGCGGATGTTGGGGCTCAGGCCGGCGCCGATGAACAGGCGCGTAACCAGCTCGGCCGAGCCGGCTTCGGTCAGCACGAAGGGATCGTGACACAGCTGTTCGAGGCGGATCTCTTGCTCCCGGGCCAGGGCATGACCTGCGGGAATCAGCGCCATCAACTGGTCCTCGATCAGGGCGAAGGTATCGAAACGCTCCTCGGGCAACACCACGAAGCCGACGTCGACCCGTCGCTCCTCCAGCCATTGCAGCACCTGGCGATCCGGCCCCTCGTCGATATGCACCTCGATCCCCGGATGCTCGCGCCGGTACTCCTCGAGGATGGATGGCAACAGGCGCATGGAGGAGGTGGGGCCAAAGGAGCCGATGCGCAAGGTGCCGCGCTTCATGCCCCGAGCGTCGGCGGCCTCCTGTTCCAAGGTCGCCGCCAGCCCCAGCATGGCCCGGGCCCGCAGCAACAGTTGGCCACCAATATCGGTGAGCTCGACCTGGGCCTGATGGCGGCGGAACAACTCGACCCCCAGTTCCTGTTCCAGGGACTTGATGGCGTGGGACACGGCCGACTGGGTGATGCCCAGGCGCGTGGCGGCGCTGGTAAAACCCGCCAGTTCGGCCACCCGGGAGAAGATCTCCAATTGGGTCAGGGTCATGAGTAAAAGCTCATTTTACGATGATTAGTCATTAGACAAAGAATGACCTCAGAGCACAAATCCACGACCACAGAGCAGCATGATCATGAGTGAAAGCAGTATTAGCGGCGCCCTGGCGGCCGATCACGCAGACCTGTCGGTCTATTGCAAACTGGTGGCAGTGACCATGATCTGGGGCGGCACCTTCGTCGCCGGGCGTTACCTGGCCGGCGGGCTTTCCCCCTGGCTGGCTGCCAGTCTGCGCTTCTTGCTCGCCAGCCTGGCCCTGCTTGGCTTCATGGCGGTGGCGCGCATTGCCCTGGTCAGACCCAGCCTCAAGCAGCTCGGCCAACTGGCGCTCCTGGGGTTCTTCGGCATCTTCTTCTACAACCTGTGCTTCTTCCTCGGCCTGCAACAGGTCAACGCCTCGCGGGCGTCCCTGATCGTGGCGCTCAATCCTGCGGTGATTGCCCTGGCGTCCTGGGCACTGTTCAAGGAACGCCTGAGCCGGCGCAAGTTGTTGGGCATCCTGTCGTGCCTGAGTGGCGCGGCCCTGGTGATCTGCAGTCGCGATCCTTCGGCCCTGGCTGCCGGGGCAGGGGGCTGGTATGGCGACCTGCTGATACTCGGCTGCGTCCTGGGTTGGGGGGTGTACTCGCTGTGTTCCAAAGCTCTCAATCAGCACCTTGGCCCGTTGCAGACCGTTACCTATTCGATCCTGATGGGAACCCTGATGCTGTGGGCTGCAACCCTGGCCCGGGGTGAGTTCGACCTGCATGCCATTGTCCGCCTGGACCTGAGCCAGGGCTTGAGCCTGCTGTACCTGGGCGTCCTGGGTTCCGCGCTGGCCTATATCTGGTATTACGACGGCCTGCGACGCATCGGTGCCACCCGCTCCGGAGTATTCATTGCCCTCAACCCGCTGACGGCAGTCCTGCTGGGCGCACTGTTGCTGGGAGAGCAACTGAGCCTGGTGATGGGAATGGGCGGGGTGTTGATTCTCGGCGGCATCTACCAGTGCAACAAACCCCTTGCGGGCCAGGCGAAAAAGGCGATTTTATAGAGAATGCGGACAAAGGCTTTTACGCTGTGTAGAATCCGGTTACGCATACAATAATAAAGTCTTCTGGCAGCAGAAGCCTCGTCCCCCAGCCTGTAAGACAGGGTCGAAATGAAGATTCTCGGGTTTCAACTGATCTACGGTGACTTCCTCGCCCGCAGCGTGCGGGGCATCTCCTGCGCACCGCCTTCTTTCCTCAGCATTGATAGCAACTAACGATCCGTTAATTCTAAAAATATGATGAGGCGCCAACCATGGCAGATATCTTCGAAAACCCAATGGGCCTGATGGGCTTTGAATTCATCGAATTCGCATCGCCTACCCCCAATACCCTCGAACCGATCTTCGAGATCATGGGTTTCACCAAAGTCGCGACCCATCGTTCAAAAGACGTGCATCTGTACCGCCAGGGTGCGATCAACCTGATCCTCAACAACGAACCCCACAGCGTTGCCTCGTACTTCGCCGCTGAACACGGCCCGTCGGTATGCGGCATGGCGTTCCGGGTCAAGGATTCGCAAAAGGCCTACAAGCGTGCCCTGGAACTGGGCGCCCAGCCGATCCACATTGAAACCGGGCCGATGGAGTTGAACCTGCCGGCAATCAAGGGCATCGGCGGCGCGCCGTTGTACCTGATCGACCGTTTCGGTGAAGGCAGCTCGATCTATGACATCGACTTCGTGTTCCTCGAAGGCGTGGACCGCAACCCACCGGGTGCCGGCCTGAAGATCATCGACCACCTGACCCACAACGTGTATCGCGGGCGCATGGCCTATTGGGCCGGCTTCTACGAGAAGCTGTTCAACTTCCGCGAGATCCGTTACTTCGACATCAAGGGCGAATACACCGGCCTGACCTCCAAGGCCATGACCGCTCCGGATGGCATGATCCGTATCCCGTTGAACGAGGAATCGTCCAAGGGCGCCGGGCAGATCGAAGAGTTCCTGATGCAGTTCAATGGCGAGGGCATCCAGCACGTGGCCTTCCTCACCGACGATCTGGTGAAGACCTGGGACGCGCTGAAGAAGATCGGCATGCGCTTCATGACCGCGCCGCCGGCAACCTACTACGAGATGCTCGAAGGCCGCCTGCCGAACCACGGCGAGCCGGTCAATGAGTTGCAGTCCCGCGGCATCCTGCTGGACGGCTCCTCGGAAGCCGGTGACAAGCGCCTGCTGCTGCAGATCTTCTCGGAAACCCTGATGGGGCCGGTATTCTTCGAATTCATCCAGCGTAAAGGCGACGATGGTTTCGGCGAGGGCAACTTCAAGGCACTGTTCGAATCGATCGAACGCGACCAGGTGCGTCGCGGGGTACTGGCCACCGAGTAACCCTCGGCAGGCTTGAACACAGAGCCCGATCAGGCCATGCCTGATCGGGCTTTATATTGCCTGTCGGTTGACGATAGTGAATGTGTTAATGTTTCCGCCTTTGTTTCCCAGCCCTTGACCGATGCCTCGATGAACACACCCAGACCGTCCCTGACCTTGACCCTGTTGCAGGCCCGTGAGGCCGCCATGGCCTTTTTCCGCCCCTCGCTGAACCAGCACGACCTGACCGAGCAGCAGTGGCGGGTGATCCGCATCCTGCGCCAGAACGGCGAGCTGGAGAGCCACCAACTGGCAAAGATGGCCTGCATCCTGCCACCGAGCATGACCGGCGTGCTGACCCGCCTGGAGCGTGACGAGTACGTCAGCCGTCGCAAATCCCCGGAAGACCAGCGCCGCCTGTTCATCACCCTGACCGACAAGGGCCAGGCCTGTTTCGAATCCATGAGCGGCGACATGGAAATCAACTACCAGAAAATCCAGCAGCAATTTGGCGAGGACAAGATGCAGGCCTTGCTGGCCCTGCTCAATGAGCTCAAGCAGATCAAACCCTGATCCCCAACGGCGCCCGAACCTGGGCTGCCCAGGCCCATGCGGGCGCGTCGATCAGTTGCGGCGCTGGCGCAGCAGGTGCCTGACCCCTTCGAGCACCAGCACCAGCACCGCCAGCCAGACCGGGATGTAAGTCAGCCATTCCCCGGCCTTGATGCTTTCCCCCAGCAGCAACGCGACAAACAGCAGCAACACCGGTTCCACGTAGCTGAGCAGGCCGAACAGGCTGAAGGCCAGCAAGCGGCTGGCAATGACATAACACGCCAGCGCCGAAGCGCTGATCACCCCCAGCAGAGGAATCAGCAGGTACAGGCCGGGATGGCTGTCCACCACGGCAAATCCCTGTTCGCCGCCTTGCACAAACCACAGTGCCACCGGGATCAACAGCGCCATGTCCAGCCACAGGCCACCCAGATGATCGGTGCCCAGGCGCCGCCGCAGGACGAAATACACCGGGTAGCCCACGGCCACCACCAGGGTCGCCCAGGAAAAACTGCCCACTTGATACAACTCGTTGAGCACCCCGAGGCAGGCCAGCAGCGTGGCCACTTTCTGCAGGCGCGACAGACGCTCGCCATACACGATGCGTCCGGTCAGGACCATGGTCAGCGGCAGCAGGAAGTACCCCAGTGACACATCCAGGCTGTAGCCGTTGAGCGGCGCCCACATGAACAGCCAGAGCTGCACCCCCACCAGGGCCGACGACAGCAGCAACACCAGGCTCAGCAGCGGTTTGCCTGCCACCTGGCGCAGCACTTGGCCGACCCGGTGCCACTCGCCGCTGAAGATCATGAACAGGGTCATGCAGGGCAGGGTCAGCAGCATCCGCCAGCCGAAAATCTCCACCCCGGTCAGGGGCGTCAGCAGGGAGGTGTAGAAATACATGACGGCAAACAGCACCGACGCCAGGACCGATAAGGCAATTCCTTTAGACACACTGTCCTCGTAATACCCGAACGCTCGGGACACATAGAAATAGGGGGGAGAAGCGAGGGGGAATATAGAGGGTCAGGCGCGAGTTTTTTGCTCTGATTGCGCCATCGTGGCGGGATTTTTTCTCGTTTATGGCCACAGTGCCGCCGAGCCTGCTGAGCCCAAGGCCGGTGGCGCGCACCTTTGCGCCGCCACCGGCAGCGTTCAGCCCAGGTGCGGAAAACGACCGGAGACGAAATGACTCACATCGTTGAAGCCCGGCGTCGAGGCGTGCCCCGGGGTCACCAGGGCGTCGATGAAGGCTTCATCCTCTGGGCTGATCTTCACCTCAAGGGCCCGGGTGTAGGCGTCCCACTGGGCTTCGGTACGCGGACCGACAATCGCTGAACTCACCGCCTGGTTGTTCAGCACCCAGGCGATGGCGAACTCGACGATACCGATCCCGCGGTCCTGGGTGTAGGCCTGGATCTGCTGGGCGATGCGCAGGGATTCCACCCGCCACTCGGTTTCCAGGATGCGCTTGTCCTGGCGTCCGGCGCGGCTGCTGCTGTCCGGGGCCGTGTCCGGCGCGTACTTGCCACTGAGCACGCCACGGGCCAGTGGGCTGTAAGGCACCACGCCCAGGCCATAGGCCTTGGCCGCGGTGATCTGCTCGGCCTCGGCCTGGCGGTTGACGATGTTGTACAGCGGCTGGCTGATGACCGGGCGGTCCACCCCCAACTGGTCGGCTACGCGAATGGCCTCGGCAATCCGCCAGCCTCGGTAGTTGGACAGGCCCCAGTAGCGGATCTTGCCCTGGCGCAGCAGGTCGCCGATGGCCGAGAGGCTCACCTCCAGCGGAGTGTTGTGGTCCTCGCGGTGCAGGTAGTAGATGTCCAGGTAGTCGGTGCCCAGGCGGGTCAGGCTGGCCTCGATGCCGTTGAAGATGTGCTTGCGGCTCAGGCCGCTGCGGTTGGGCACGCCATCCGCCGGGCCGAAGCCGACCTTGGACGCCAGCACCCACTCATGGCGGTGGCGGGCGATGGCTTCACCGACGATTTCCTCGGAGCGGCCCTGGGTGTAGACGTCCGCGGTGTCGATGAAGTTGATCCCCTGGTCCCAAGCCTTGTCGATGATGCGCAGCGAGTCTTCGGTGCTGGTCTGCTCGCCGAACATCATGGTGCCCAGGGTCAGGCTGGAAACCTTGAGACCGGAATGGCCGAGGGTGCGATAGCTCATGGGCGAAATCCTTGTGCTAGAAGGGTGGCCGGGGCATCTCCGGCCGTGGGGGCGACCATCAAATACCACAACGCCGGGCTAGCGCAATGCCTGAATGGCGCCTCCTCGCCGGGGCCGGCCTTTCGGCAAAGAGGCCCATGAGATCGCCTGCAAGGACATTGCGCAGGAGCCGGCTTGCCGGCCAGCCGCCCCCGGACCGGCGCTCAACACGGGCACAGCGCCCGACAGCGCTGCAACACAAAGCTGTGCAGCAGGCGCACCCGCTCGGAAACCTGCAGGCGATGGGGGCACAGCAGATTGAACGGCGCCCGTTCCCCTTGCCAGTCGTCGAGCAGCGGCACCAGGCGCCCGGCGCGGATATCCTCGGCCACATCCAGCCGGGCCTTGTAGACAATGCCGTGGCCGGCCAGGGCCCAGCGCCGGGCCACTTCGCCGTCGTCGCACAGGTAGTCGCCGCGCACGGGCACCTCGCGAGTCTCGGCGCCACGGCTGAAACGCCAGCTGTCATAGGGTTGGCCGTTACGCAGGTAGAGCAGGGCACTGTGGTGCGACAGGTCTTCGGGGGACTGCGGGGTGCCGCAACGGGCCAGGTAAGCCGGGCTGGCGCACACCAGGCGACGATGTTCGGGGAGGATCGGCAGGGCCACCAGGCTCGAGTCCGCCGGCACGCCAAAGCGCAGGGCCACATCCACGGTGTCGCGGAACAGGTCGGCGTGGCGGTCATTGAGCCGCAGTTGCAGGCGCAGTTGCGGGTGCTCGGCCTTGAATTCGTCAAGCCAGGGCAGCAGCGCGTTGCGTCCGAAATCCGAGGGCGCCGACAGTTGCAGCACACCGGCCAGGCCCTGGCTCTGCTGCTTGAGCGCCTGCTCACCGTCCTCCAGGGTGGCCAGGGCCAGACGCACGCTTTCCAGGTAGCGGCGCCCCTCTTCGGTCAGGCGCATGCTGCGGGTGGAGCGCGCCAGCAGGCGGCTGCCCAGGCGGGTTTCCAGGCGCTTGAGGGCGATGCTGGCCGCAGCGGCCGTCATGCCCAGGGAGCGGGCGGCGGCGGAAATGCTCCCGGAATCGGCCGTGCGCACGAAAATTTCCAGGTCGAGGATTGAGCTCATTAGTAAAAATCCTTTAAAGATCTTTGCGTTTTAGCGGGATTTTTCCTCGATTGGCAAGCTGTGAAGATGCAATCACCTTTACATGACCCAGGGGATCGCAATGACTCTTTCCAATCCAAGCTTGCAGCACAAGACCGTGGTGGTGATTGGCGCCGGCAGCGGCATCGGTGCTGCCGTGGCCCGTCAGGCGGCCGCACGCGGGGCCAAGGTGGTACTCGCCGGGCGCAGCCTCGACGCCTTGCAACGGCAGCAGGCGCAGTTGCCGCCCTCGGCCCGCAGCCTCGCCGTGGACATCACCGACGCCGCCAGCCTCGGTGATCTGTTCAGCGCCGTGGGCGCCTTTGACCATCTGGTGATCAGTGCCGGTCCGGCGATCACCGCCAAGCCCCTGGCCGACACCGATCTGCTGGATGCCCAGCGGGCGTTCGAGGTGAAGTTCTGGGGCGTGTGGCGCGCGGTCCAGGCGGCGCTGCCCCATCTGGCGGCTCAAGGCAGCATCAGCCTGACCTCAGGTTTGCTGTCACGCAAAATGGTTCCCGGACAAGTGCTCAAGACCACCCTCAATGCCGCTCTCGAAGCCCTGGGCAAGCACCTGGCCAAGGAACTGGCGCCACGCCGGGTGAATGTCATCAGCCCTGGGGTCACTGCCACCGAAGCCTATGCTGGTCTGACGGCAGAGGCCCGGGCAGCAATGTTTACCCGCACCGCCGCCAGCCTGCCGGTGGGTCGTGTCGGCCAGCCGGATGACATCGCCGCGGCCTTTATCCTGGCCATGGAGAACGGCTTTATCAGCGGCAGCCTGATCGACGTCGATGGCGGTGGCCTGCTATGAGCTGGCGCTTCGATCACCTGGCGTTCAACTGTGCCCAGGGCCAGGCGTTGCAGCAGGCATTCGCCGATCTGTTGGGCCTGCAAGCGGGACGGCGTCCCCCGTTTCCCTTTCCCGGGCGCTGGCTGTATCAGGACCGGCAGGCGCTGGTCCACGTCATCGAACAGGCCGATAGCCCCGAGCCGCAACTGAGCCACATCGCCTTCAGCACCCAGGAGGCGGCCGACGCCGTGTTACGGCGAGTGCAAGCCAGTGGCCTGGAGCATCAGGTGGCGCAGGTCCCGGAAGACGGCATCTGGCAGATCTTTGTCCGCTTGCCCGGCGGCCTGGTGCTGGAGCTGGATGCCCCGGCGGCGGGGGAATTGAGCATCAGCCACGACTACGCCCGGCACGGTGGCGCCCCGAGCTGAGGCCGGCCATGAAAAAGCCCGTTGGAGCAGAGGCTCGAACGGGCTTTTTTCGTTGCTGGGCGGTGTGTTGCCGGGGTTCAGCGGTTCAGGGTGCGGGTCATGCGCAGGGCCAGCAGGCTACCGCCGACAATCACCCCGGCCAGCAGGTACAGCGCGGCATCGGTGGAGCCGGTGCTGTCCTTGACCCAACCGACCAGGTAAGGGCTGAGGAAGCCGGCCATCTGGCCCATGGAGTTGATCAGCGCCAGGCCACCGGCCGCGGCTCCGGCACTGAGCAGGGCGGTGGGCACCGGCCAGAACATCGGCAGGCCGGTGAGGGCGCCCATGGTGGCGAGGGTCAGGCCGAGGATGGCCAGGGCCGGGGTGCTGGCGAAGTTCACCGCGATCAGCAGGCCCACGGCGCCCATCAGCATCGGCACCACAAGGTGCCAGCGGCGCTCCTTGCGCAGGTCCGCCGAACGGCCCACCAGCAGCATGAACACCGCCGCCAGCAGGTAGGGAATCGCACTCAGCCAGCCGATCACCAGATTGTCGGCAAAGCCCAGGTTCTTGATGATCGACGGCAGCCAGAAGTTGATCGCGTAGACCCCGCTCTGGATGCAGAAATAGATCAGGCCGAAGGCCCAGATCGCCGGGTTCTTGAACACGGCTGCCAGGGAATCGCTGGTGGTTTTCGGCTGGTTGGCGGCGTCCGCGGCCTGGTCGGCCTCCAGCACCGCGCGTTCAGCCGGCGTCAGCCACTTGGCGTGGGCGAAGCTGTCGCTGAGCAGGAAGAACGCCAGGGCGCCGAGTACCACCGTGGGAATGCCCTGCAGCAGGAACATCCACTGCCAGCCGGCGAGGCCGCCTTGTCCGGCCGCGAAGTGATTGAGAATCCAGCCGGAAAACGGGCTGCCCAACAACCCTGAGACCGGGATCGCCGACATGAACAGGGCCATGATCCGGCCCCGGCGGAAGGTCGGGAACCACTGTGAAAGGTACAGCACCACCCCGGGGAAGAAGCCGGCTTCGGCGGCTCCGGTGAACAGGCGCAAGGTATAGAACTGGGTCGGCGTGGTGACGAACAGCAGGCAGGTGGACAGGGTGCCCCAGGTGATCATCATCAGCGCGATCCAGCGCCGTGGGCCGAACCGGTTCAGCGCCAGGTTGCTCGGTACGCCGCACAGCACGTAACCGATAAAGAAGATCCCGGCGCCCAGGCCGTAGACCGTTTCACTGAATTTCAGGGCATCGAGCATCTGCAACTTGGCGAAGCCAACGTTGACCCGGTCGAGGTAGTTGAACAGATAGCAAACGAAGATGAAGGGGATCAGGCGCAGGGTGATGCGCTTGTAGACGGCGTGCTTGTCGTCAGCCTGGGCCAGTGGGGCAGCGGCGCTCTGTGACATGGAGTGTCTCTCTTTATTATGATTTTTTGCGGTGCAAGGGTAACGTTGACCGCCCCGAGAGTCTCAGTCACACCGAGGTCGCTGTCTTTGTGCCGGCGCACAGCGATTGGCCGCCGACCCTGTGCCACTGAACAACGTCCAAGGACCTTCCCTCTATGTTCGAACTCGATCATGACCTGGCACAGGACATCGTCGACCGCACGATGGCCATCCTGCCCTACAACGTCAACGTCATGGACAGCCAGGGTCTGATCCTGGGCAGTGGCGAGCCGGAGCGCATCAACACCCGCCACGAAGGCGCGCAACTGGTGCTGGCCAACGGCCGGGTGGTGGAGATCGACGAGCCCACCGCACGCCAGCTCAAGGGGGTGCAGCCGGGGATCAACCTGCCGTTGCTGCACGACCAGCGGCTAATCGGCGTGCTGGGCATCACCGGCGATCCGGCGTTGCTGCGCACCTACGCCGAACTGGTGCGCATGACCGCCGAGATGCTGGTGAGCCAGCGCCACCAACAGGCCGAACAGCAATGGCGGCGCCAGCGTTGTGACGATCTGCTGGCCCTGCTGTTGAGCGACAGCGGCGACTCGCCACGGCTGGTGGATGAAGCTCGGCAGATGGGCCTCAAACCGCAATTGGCGCGCACCCCTTACCTGTTCGAACTGGCACCGGAGCAGCCCGTGGGGCAGGGCGTCGAGACCCTCAGCACCTGGCTGATGAGCCGCTACCCGGACAGCTGGTGCGTCAGTTCGTCAAAGACCTCCCTGCTCTGGTGTCGCCCGGCGAACTTCAGCCTGGACAACCCGCGCCTGCTGGAAAAACTCGACGGCCAGGGCTGGAACATCCTGCGGGTTGCCGTGGGCGGGCAGGCCGATGGCCTGGCCGGATTGCGCCGTTGCTATCGTCGGGTCGGCGACCTGTTGGCCTACGGCCGCGACCTGCTGCCGGACTCGCGCCTGCTGACCCTCAACCGCTACCGTCTGCCGGTGATGCTCTGGCGCCATCGCAACGACGACGCCCTGGACGAGTTGCTGACCCCGTTGCGCAAGGTGCTGGCCAAGGACAGCAACGGCCAGTTGCTGGCGACCTTGCGCAGCTGGTGCGACCACGATGGCCAGAGCCAGGCCTGCGCCGACGCCCTGGGCATCCACCGCAACAGCCTGCGCTACCGCATGGAGCGGATTGCCGAACTCAGCGGCGTCGACCCCTTGCGCCTGGACGGCATGCTGGCCCTGTACCTGGGGGTGCAATTGCTGCCCCCCAACACGGCTCAACACAATCCCCTGTAGCCGCTGCCGAGCCATGGCGAGGCTGCGCAAAGGCCCGCAGGGCCTTGCCTGGCAATCTCCCGTCAAACCTGCATCGCCTTCAAGCCCCTCGCGAGCGCTCCGCGCCCGTTCGCAGCCTGCGGCAGCGGTTTCAACGCTAGGCGAGGCTGCGCCGTTGTAGCAATGAACAATAAAGCGCCCCCGGACTTGTGCAGCGGACCGGGGCCAGCGCCTGCGCCAAGTGGCAGCATGGCGGCACAAGAACCGGAGAACACCCCATGAAGATCATCATCGCCCCCGACTCGTTCAAGGACAGCCTGAGTGCCGCAGGCGTGGCCCAGGCCATTGCCCTGGGGCTGGCCGAGGTCTGGCCCGACGCCGAGCTACGTCAATGCCCGATGGCCGACGGCGGCGAGGGCACGGTGGAGTCGATTCTCGCCGCTTGTGACGGGCAGCTGCGCAGCCATCGGGTCCAGGGACCGCTGGGGGCGCCGGTCGAAGCCCGCTGGGGCTGGCTGCCCCAGAGCCACACGGCAATCATTGAAATGGCCGAGGCCAGCGGCCTGCAATTACTGGCGCTGGACCAGCGCGATGCCTGCAACAGCAGCACCTTCGGTACAGGGGAACTGATCCTGGCCGCGCTGGAGGCCGGGGCCCAGCGCATCATCCTGGCCATCGGCGGCAGCGCCACCAACGACGGTGGCGCCGGTGCCCTGCAAGCCCTGGGTCTCAAATTGCTGGATCGCCAGGGTCAGGTACTGCCCCGGGGTGGTCTGGCCCTGGCTGATCTGGCCGGTATCGAGCTCGATGGCATGGACCCGCGTCTGGCCCAGGTACGTTTTGAAATCGCCGCCGACGTCAACAACCCGCTGTGTGGCGAGCACGGTGCCTCGGCGATCTTCGGCCCGCAGAAAGGTGCCTCGCCGCAACAGGTGCAAGCGCTGGACCGGGCCCTGGGGCACTTCGCCGACCTGTGTGCCCAGGTGTTGCCCAAGGACCTGCGTGACGAACCCGGCAGCGGCGCGGCGGGCGGCCTGGGGTTTGCCGCCAAGGCGTTCCTCGGCGCGCAATTTCGCCCGGGGGTGGAAGTGGTGGCGGAGCTGGTGGGCCTGGAACAGGCCATGCGCGGTGCCAATCTGGTGATTACCGGTGAGGGCCGCTTTGACGCCCAGACCCTGCGCGGCAAGACCCCCTTTGGCGTAGCGCGCATTGCCCGGGAGCAGGGCGTTCCGGTGATCGTGATTGCCGGCACCCTGGGCGAGGGTTACCAGCAGATGTACGCCCACGGCGTGGACGCAGCCTTCGCCCTGACCAGCGGCCCCATGAGCCTGGAGCAGGCCTGCCGCGAGGCCCCGCGCCTGCTGCGCGAACGCGCCGCCGACATCGCCCGCGTCTGGCGCTTGGCCCGCAACGCCCGCTAGATACTCGCTGGAGCTGGCTGGCCAGCGAAGTTCGTTAACCTGCGCGGGTGGTGGGCATATTCGTTGCTGCGGTAATGGCCGCTCAGGGTTTCGCTCTTACAGTGGCGGTTTGGGGTACATATCCATTTCCGCGGGTGCGGCGGCTGGCGGTTTCGCCCTTACGGCGAGTCACTTTGGGGCCCCAAAGTAACCAAAGGGCTTTGCCCCTCCACTCGGTGCCTCGCTGGGGCTCGGCATGCCCGAACTCCGGCATTGATCCGTGGGCCGCCGCCACCGGCCATCCATGGCCGGGTGGCGGCTAACCCGGCATCCCTGCCGGGTTACCCACGGCTCAATGCCTGCGTTCGGCCATCGTGGTTAACGGGGCGTTCAGATCAAGATCAAGATCAAGAGCCAGACGGCGGCCTTGCGGCCGGCCTGAAGCAGTGGGGACAGTGAGCTGGCTGGCCAGCGAAGAGGCTACCAGCCAGCGTTCGTCAGTAAACCCCGCCTTCGCTGGTAGGGGTGTCCAGGGTCTTGTACTGGCCGGCCAGGCTCTGCAAGCCTTTCATCAGGACCGTGGTATCTACGCCCACCGCAACAAAATTCGCCCCCAGTTCGATGCAGCGCCGGGCCAGACGCTGATCGGCACTGAGAATCCCCGCGGCCTTGCCCGCCTGACGAATCCGCACGATGGCGTCTTCAATCGCGGCCACCACCTCGGGGTGCCCGGGGTTACCGCGCTGGCCCATGGCCGCCGACAGATCCGCCGGGCCGATAAACACGCCGTCGACTCCGTCCACCGCGAGAATCTCATCCAGGTTGCGCAGGCCTTCGAGGTTCTCGATCTGCACCAGCAGGCACATCTGCTCGTCCGCCTGATCCAGGTAGCCGGCGATGCTGTTCCAGCGCGATGCCCGGGCCAGGGCGCTGCCGACCCCGCGCACCCCCAGCGGCGGATAGTGCATGGCGCGCACCAGCTGACGTGCCTGTTCGGCGCTTTCCACCATGGGAATCAGCAGGGTCTGGGCGCCGATGTCCAGCAGTTGCTTGATCAGCGCGGTATCGCCAATGGGCGGGCGGATGATGCCCTGGGCTGCGTAGGGCGCGATGGCCTGCAGCTGCGCCAGCAGGCTGCGCAGATCGTTGGGCGCGTGTTCGCCGTCCAGCACCAGCCAGTCGAAACCGGCGTTGGCCGCCAGCTCGGCGCAGTAGCCGTCGGCCAACCCCAGCCACAGGCCGATCTGCGGTTCGCTGTGTTGCAGTCGTTGTTTGAACAGGTTCAGAGGCATGTCCATGGCTGTCTCCTCAGACAAAGCGGCAGGCAATGCTGCCCAACTGATCGTAGTCCACGTGGAAGACATCCCCGGGACGGGCGGCCACCGGGCGCGTGAAGGAGCCGCCGAGAATGATCTGCCCGGCCTCCAGGCCGACGTCGTAGGCCGCCAGCTTGTTGGCCAGCCAGGCCACGCCCTTGGCCGGGTGGTTGAGTACCGCGGCAGACACCCCGGACTCCTCGATCACGCCATTGCGGTAGAGCACCGCCGGCACCTTGCGCAGGTCCACATCCCCTGGGCGCACGGCGCGGCCGCCCATTACCACCCCGGCGTTGGCGGCGTTGTCGGAAATGGTGTCGAACACCTTGCGCGTGGCCTGGGTCTGCGGGTCCACTTGCTGGATGCGCGCGTCGATGATCTCCAGGGCCGGGATCACCCAGTCGGTGGCGTCCAGCACATCGAACAGCGTGCAGTGGGGGCCTTTCAGGGGTTTGCCGAGGATGAACGCCAGCTCCACCTCGACCCGCGGCACGATAAAGCGCTGGAAGGGAATGTCCGTGCCTTCATCGAACAGCATGTCGTCCAGCAAGGCGCCGAAATCCGGCTCGGTGATGTTCGACGATACCTGCATCGCCCGGGACGTCAGGCCGATCTTGTGGCCCACCAGCTTGCGGCCGTCGCGGATCTTCTGCTCCACCCAGCTGCGCTGGATGGCGTAGGCATCCTCGATGCTGATGTCGGGGTATTGCAGGGACAACTGGCCGATCTGTTCGCGGCTGCGTTCGGCGGCATTGAGGCGCGCGGCGGCTTCTTGGATATCCGAAGGGCTGAGCATGGTTATTTCTCCCGAGGGTTGACGATATGGGCTGGCACCCGCAGCACCAGCCAGGCGCCCAGGGCGATCAGCAGGGCCAGGGCATAGAGGGCGAGGCTGGCGCTTTGGGTGGCGTCGCGCACCACGCCGATCAGGTAGGGCGCGAGGAAGGCGGCCACACTGCCGAAGGAACTGATCAGGGCAATGCCCGCGGCCTGGGTGCTGCTGGCGAGAAAGGCCGGCGGCAACTGCCAGAACATCGGCAGCGCGGCGCTGGCGCCCATGCCCGCCACCAACAGGCCGAACATCACCAGCCACGGGTCGCCCGGGGCCAGCCCGGTGAGAGTCAGGCCGAGGCTGGACATCAATAGCGGTATCGCCAAATGCCAGCGGCGCTCGCGCAGGCGGTCCGAAGAACGGCCAACGCCGAGCATGAACAGGCAACCGGCCAGATAGGGCAGGGCGCTGAGCAGGCCGACGTTGCTGTCCCGGGCGATGCCGGCGTGGTGGATCAGGGTCGGCATCCAGAAGGCGATGGTGTTCACCGCCAGCATCACCGCGAAGTAGATGCACACCAGCAGCCAGACATGGCGCTCCGTGAGGATGTCGCTGAAGCGGTTGATGGACTTGCGCTGTTCTTCCTGTTGCAGCGCCTGCAACAGCTGGGCTTTCTGCGCCGGGGTCAGCCAGTTCACCTGCTCGATGCTTTCCGGCAGGGCCTTGAGCACCACTAGACCCAGCAACACCACGGGCAAGCCTTCGATGAGGAACATCCATTGCCAGCCGCGTAGGCCGCCGAAGTCGTGGAAGCTTTCCAGAATCCACCCCGACAAGGGCCCGCCAATCACTCCGGCCATGGGCACGGCGATGGCGAACAGCGCGGTGACCTGACCGCGGCGACTGGCCGGGAACCAGCGGTTGAGCAGCACCAGGATGCCGGGGAAGAAACCCGCCTCGGCGACCCCCAGCAGAAAGCGCAGCACATAGAAGCCCCAGGCGCTGTCGACCAGCATCAGGGCACTGGACAGCAGGCCCCAGACCAGCATCAGCAAGGCGATCCAGCGCCGTGGCCCGACCCGCTCCAGGGCCAGGTTGCTGGGCACCCCGAACAGCGCGTAGGCCACGAAGAACAGCCCGGCGCCGAGGCCGTAGACGCTGTCGCTGAAGCCCAGGTCCTGGGTCATCTGCAACTTGGCGAAGCCGATATTGATACGGTCCAGGTGGGCGAAGATGTAGCAGACGAACAACAGCGGCATCAGCCGCCAGGTGATCTTGCGATAGCAGTCATTGACCTCGGCCACAGGAGCCTCGGCGATTGCGGGATGGGACATGGGGAGATCTCGTTATTGTTCTTGTGTGGGTCGGTTTGCCAGCGAAGTCTGCCTCGGGGCTGGCGCCTGGCTTGCGGGCCTGTTTGCTGGCAAGCCAGCTCCTACGGGTGGCATGGGCGTTGTGCAGGAGCCGGCTTGCCGGCGAAAGGGCCGGCACAATGCTCAGGCCTGTCCGCGCAGGAACTCATGCACGTTGTTGTGCTTGAAGTTCAGCTCGGCATCCAGCTCGCTCATCTCGAACGACAGGGCCAGCAAGCGCTGCGCCTGCAGCGTGGCGAAGTGGGCCTTGATGATGTCGAACAGCCCCTCGGCCACTTGGCGCCGGGTGGCCAGGTCACGACCGGCACCCACTTGCAGGCGCATATGGACAAAGGCGTAGTCGTGCTTGCCATCGGCCATGCGCCAGGTGTCCAGGCGTACCCCGCGGCTGCGAATGCCCCCAAGGGGAAACACGCCCGTGGCGCCCAGGTAGTCATGAACCTTGCTGAACAGCCCTGGCAGATCGGCGGCCTGTTCGATGTTGTCGGTGTACTCAGCGATGAAATGCGGCACGGGAAGTCTCCTTGGGAGGCAGCGGCAAGCGTCAAGCTGCAAGCCACAAGAGCGGACTCCTGTGACTTGAGGCTGGTGGCTTGGCACTGCGTTCGATTGTGTCTTGCAGCGAGTGGCTGGAACTTGCCGCTGCTTCTAGAAGATGGCGTTGATCTGGCCGGTGCCGGAGCTGCCGAACAGCGGCGTGATGATCTCCGCCGGGCGCTGGTGTTCCGGCCCGCCCAGCAGCCCCAGGAGCATTGCCGTGTCGTGCATGCCGCCTTCGCCATGGCAACTGGTGGCGTAGTCCGGGAGCATGGCGCAGAACTCGCGAAAGCGACCCTGCTGCCACAGCTCCACCACCCGCTGGTCCACCTGCTTGTCGAATTCCCGGGTCCAGTTGTGGATGTTGGCCTCGGCTTCGCGGTCGTTGGAGAAACGGTGGGACAGCGAGCCGGACGCCAGCACCAGGACCTTGCGCTCGCTCTTTTCAATCGCCCGGCGCACGGCGGCGCCGAAGGTGAAGCTGTCCTCCAGCTTGTGCCAGGCGCACCACGCGGCGATGGACACCACCTTGAAATGCTCGGCGGCGGGCACGTCCATGTGCATGTAGCGCATGGGCACCAGGGTGCCGTACTCCAGCTCCAGGCTGGGGATGTTGTGGGCCAGGGTGCGCACGTCGGCGGCGTTGGCCTCGGCGGCGATCAGCTTCCCCAGCTCCGGGCAGCCCTGGTAGTCGTAGGTCATGTTCTTGATGAAGTGCGGCAGCTCGTTGCTGGTGTAGGTGCCGTTGAAGGCTTCACCACAGTTGATGTGGTAACCGCTGTTGACCAGCCAGTGCACATCGAACACCACCGCGGTGTCGGCCCCCAGCGCCCGGGCGCGGCGAGCAATTTCCTTGTGCCCGGCAATGGCCGCCTCACGGCAGCCGTGGTGCTTGCCCGGCAGTTCGGACAGGTACATCGATGGAACGTGGCAGACCTTGGCGGCCATGACGACTTCGCCCATGGTGCTTCTCCTGAAACATCTTCTTGTTGGCGTGATCCGGGACGGTTGTAAACCTTACACGCCCCAGCGCGGGATGTGATGGCTGCCCATGGAGAGGCAGACGTTCTTGATCTCGGCAAACACTTCGAAGCTGTATTCGCCGCCTTCGCGGCCGGTGCCCGAGCCCTTGACGCCACCGAAGGGCTGGCGCAGGTCGCGGACGTTCTGGCTGTTGATGAACACCATGCCGGCCTCGATGCCCAGGGCCAGGCGATGGGCCTTGCCGATGTCCTGGGTCCAGATGTAGGAGGCCAGGCCGTACTCGGTGTCGTTGGCCAGTTGCAGGGCCTGGGCCTCGTCCTTGAACGGGATCAGGCACACCACCGGGCCGAAGATTTCTTCCTGGGCGATGCGCATCCGGTTGTCGACGTCGGCGAATACCGTGGGCTGGATGAACTGCCCGCGGGCCAGGTGCGCCGGCAGGTTGGCCGGGCGTTCCAGGCCGCCGGCCAGCAGGGTCGCGCCTTCTTCCAGGCCGATGCGGATGTAGCCGGTGACCTTGTCGTAGTGGGCCTGGGTGATCATCGAGCCGACCTGGGTCTTGGGGTCCTGCGGGTCACCGACGAGCAGGCGCTTGGCCCGGGCGGCGAACTCCTTGACGAACTGCGGGTAGACGCTTTCCTGGATGAAGATCCGGCTACCGGCGGTGCAGCGCTCGCCGTTCAGGGAAAAGATGGTGAACAGCGCGGCGTCCAGGGCCCGTTCCAGGTCGGCGTCCTCGAAGATCAGCACCGGCGACTTGCCCCCCAGTTCCATGGAGTACTTCTTCAGGCCGGCGGTCTGCATGATCTTCTTGCCGGTGGCGGTGCCGCCGGTGAAGGAGATCGCCCGCACGTCCGGGTGGCGCACCAGGGCATCGCCGGCGGTGGCGCCGTAGCCCTGGACGATGTTCAGCACCCCGGCGGGAATCCCGGCTTCCACCGCCAGCCGGCCCAGCTCGTTGGCGGTCAGCGGCGACAGTTCGCTCATCTTCAGCACCGCGGTGTTGCCCAGGGCCAGGCAGGGCGCGGTCTTCCAGGTGGCGGTCATGAACGGCACGTTCCATGGCGACACCAGGGCGCACACGCCCACCGGCTGGTACAGGGTGTAGTTGAGCATCTGGTCGTCCACCGGATAGCTGTGGCCGTCCATGCGGGTGCAGACCTCGGCGAAGAAATCGAAGTTGTGCGAGGCCCGGGGAATCAGCACGTTGCGGGTCTGGTGGATCGGCAACCCGGTGTCCAGGGTTTCCAGCTCCGCCAGGTGCGGCACGTTCTCCTCGATCAGGGCGCCCAGGCGGCGCATCAGCCGGGCGCGCTCCTTGGCCGGGGTATTGGCCCATTTCGGAAAGGCATCCTTGGCCGCCGCTACCGCCTGGGCGATCTCCTCGGCGCCGCCGCTGGCCACCTCGCCAATGGCTTCGCCGGTGGCGGGGTTGTAGTTGGTGAAGACTTCACGGCTTTCGACTTCGCGGCCGTTGATCCAGTGCTTGATCATTTATGCGTGCTCCTTGGCCACGGCGGTGGGCTCTGGGTGGGCGTGATGGGCGAAGAATTCGCTTTCGCTGACGATACGGTTGACTAGCCGGCCGACGCCTTCGATCTCCACCACCACTTCATCGCCGGGCACTACATCGCTGAGGCCTTCGGGGGTACCGGTGGCGATCATGTCCCCCGGTTGCAGGGTCATGAAGCTGGACAGGTATTCGATCAGGTAGGGGATGTCGAAGATCATGTCGGCGGTGCTGCCTTGCTGGCGCAGTTCGCCGTTGACCCAGGTGCGCAGGGTCAGCTTGTTGGGTTCGGGCACCTCGGCGGCGTCGATGATCCACGGGCCCACCGGGGTGGTGGCGTCGCGGTTCTTCACCCGCAGGTTGGGCCGGTAGTAGTTCTCCAGGTAATCGCGGATCGCGTAGTCGTTGCACAGGGTGTAGCCGGCCAGGTAGTCCAGGGCGTCCTCGCGCTTGACGTTGCGCGCGGTCTTGCCGATCACCGCCACCAGCTCGCACTCGTAGTGCATGTAGGCGACGTTGTCCGGGCGCCAGGTCACCTGCTTGTGGCCGGTGTAGGTGCCCGGCGACTTGATGAACACCAGGGGCTCGGTGGGCGGCTTGAAGGCCAGCTCGGCGGCGTGGTCGGCGTAGTTCAGGCCCAGGGCGAACAGGGTGCCGGTGGCCGGTGGCAGCCACTGCACCTGGTCTTCGGCCAGGACCCGGCCGTCCTCCAGTTGCAGGGTGTTGGGGCCGGTGACCCGAGCGTCGTGGACCTGGCCCTGATAGCGGATGCGCGCGTGTTTCATGTCGGTTCCTTATTCGGCAACGATGCTGTTGGCCAGACGGCCCAGGCCGCTGATCTGTACTTCGACCCGGTCGCCGGGCCGCACATCGACCCGGCCTTCGGGAGTGCCGGTGATCAGCACGTCTCCGGCATGCAGGGTCATGAATTCGCTGATCTCGGCAATCAGCTGGGGGATGTTGCGCACCAGGTTGGCGGTGCTGTTGTGCTGCACCCGCTCGCCGTTGACGAACAGCTCCAGGCTCAGGTCGTGGGGATCGCTGATCTGGGCGGCCGGCACCAGCTGCGGGCCGATGGCGCAGAAGCCGTCGCGGCATTTGGCCTTGACTGCCGGGCGGTAGTAGCTGTCTTCCGGCAGGCTGAACTCGTTGACGATGGTGTAGCCGGCCACATGCTCCAGGGCGTTTTCCAGGCTCACCCGGCTGGCACGCTTGCCGATCACCACCCCCAGGGCCGGGCCCGGTTGCAGGCGTTCGACGTCCTTGGGAAACACCACCGGTGCTTCATGGCTGTTGCGGGTGTTGGGGGGCTTGATGAACAGCACCGGCTTCACCGGAGGCTTCTGGTAGGGCGGCTGGGTGAAGCTTTGCAGATGGCTCTGCAGCAAGCCCTGGTAGTTCAGCGCAACGCCGAACAGGGTGCCGCCGGCGTGATCGTTCAGTGCACGGCTCATCGAGCGTCTCCTGGTTCCTGGTGTGGGGCCCCGCAGTGCGCTTGCCGCTGGCGGGGTGAATTCGTTAATGTATTAACGTTATATTTAATATGTTAATGATCGTCAAGCGCCAGCCTGAACGATTGCGTCTTGCCCTGGCGGGCCAGCCGCGAATCGCGCAGGATGCCAACGCTCTGCGTGCTGAAAAATAAAAAACAGAAGGGTGCCATGAACCCACGTCAACCCATTCCCAACATCAACATCGGCCAGGTCTACGATCAGCGCTACGCCGATGCCCAGGTGCATTACGACAAACTCAGCAACCTCGCCGGCTTCTTCGGGCGCAACATGCCGGTGCACCGCCACGACCGTTTTTTCCAGGTGCATTACGTGCAAAGCGGCGCGGTGCGGGTCTACCTCGATGACCAGCAGTACCTGGAGTCGGGACCGATGTTCTTCCTGACCCCGCCGACCATTCCCCATGCCTTTGTCACCGAGGCCGACAGCGAGGGCCACGTGCTCACCGTGCGCCAGCAGTTGGTGTGGGAGCTGATCGGCGCCGATCCGACGCTGGCCCCCGCGCCGCTGGTGCCACCGGCCTGCGTGGCCCTGGCGCGGCTGGGGCCGCAGTTCGCCGGCGAGGTGCGGCGCCTGGAGTGCCTGTTCCATGAGTTGCAGCAGGAAATCGCCGGGCAGGACGCGGGGCGCGAGCCGGCCCTGGAAGCCCTGACCCGGCTGCTGATGATCAGCCTGCTCAGGCTGTCGGCCAATTCCCTCAAGGCCCGTCCGGCACGCCACGAAGACCTGCAGATCTTCCATCGCTTCAACGAGCTGATCGAGGCCCGCTACCTGGAGCACTGGCCCCTGGCGCGCTACGCCAGCACCCTGGGGGTGACCGAGGCGCGGCTCAACGACGTCTGCCGACGCATTGCCGACCTGCCGTCCAAGCGCCTGGTGTACGAGCGCCTGATGCAGGAGTCCAAGCGCCTGCTGCTGTTCACCGCCAGTTCGGTGAATGAAATCTGCTACCAGCTGGGCTTCAAGGACCCGGCCTATTTCAGCCGCTTCTTCCAGCGTTACGCCAAGACCGCGCCGGGGGAATACCGCGCGCGCCAGGGCCAGACCAACCCGCCAGGGGCCGACGCGCCAGGCCCTTGAGCGCTGGCGCCGGGCCGTTCGGCGCGGCTGCGATGCCTCGCCCCGGGGCGCTGGCGATGGCGGTATTCGAACCTGGGCGAGCGTGGCAGAATCCGCGCCTTTGTCTGACCAGGAGCGTCGTCATGCTGCGTCCCGCTGTGCTGTCTTTGCTGGTGCTTGGCGCCGCTCCCTGCCTGGCCCAGGAGCTTCCGGAACTGACCCCGCTGTGGGTGCAGCAGCAGGGCTGGATCAGCGCCTGCGACAACCGCCGCGACTGCCAGCTGCTCTACACGCCGAACATCGGGTTTGCCGAGCCGGTCAACCACCTGACCCTGATCATCCGCAGCCAGGCCGGTCCCGAAGGCCGGCTGCAGCTGCAACTGGAGCACCAGGGCGCGCCTATCGAGCCCAACGCACTGCGCCTGGACGGCCGCCCGCTGGAGCCCGCCTTGCTGGCGGCGCTGGTGCAGGAAGTGGAAGCCCCCGACAGTACCCGGCAGCAGCAGTATTACCGGGTTGACGATCAGGCCCTGGCCCGGCAATGGCTGGCGCGGTTGCGCAGCGGGCAGGTGCTGGAACTGCCGGGGGCGCAACCGGCCCGGGTGCTTCTGACCGGGCTGGCCGAATTGCTGCAACAGGTCGATCAGGTGCAGCACCGCCAGGGCACGCTCAGCGCCCTGGCCACGCCCGGCGAACAACCGGCCAGCGCGGTGCCCAGGGTCCAGGCGGCCCCGGCGCTGCGCCCCTATCCCGGGGTGACGCCGCTCAGTGCCCGGGAGCGCAGGGGGCTGCGGGCGGCGGTGCAGAAAACACTCCCTCCGCCCAAGTCGGAAGAGGACGACGACTACGTCATGCCTGCGCGCATCGAGCTCTATCCGCTGACGGCGCAGCAGGCGCTGGTGTTCGAGTTCTCCGACTGCGGCGCCTATATCTGCCTGTTCGACATCAGCAGCCGCTCGCGCACCGCGCCCTATGCGCTACAGCCCCTGCTGATGCAGGCATTGCCGGACGGCAGCGTCGACCATACTGGCGGCATCAACTATGACCCCGAAACCGGGACGCTCAGCAGTTTCCTCATGGGCCGCGGGATCGGCGACTGCGGGGAAATGGCCAGCTGGCACTTCGACGGCCAGGCCTTCCAGCTCACCGACTACCGGCGCATGCCCAATTGCAGTGGCCTGGGCTATGACAACTGGCCGGTGCTCTGGAGTGCCGAGGCGCCGAAGCGCCCCTGAACCCTGGCCTCAGGCGCACGCGTGGCCCTGGGGCTCGGCGCTCGGCTGTGCCAGTGACGAGCCCAGCAGCAGGTCGGCGGCCTTTTCCCCGATCATGATCGCCGCCGCGTTGGTGTTGCCGGTGATCAGGCTCGGCATGATCGAGGCGTCCGCCACCCGCAGTCCCTGCAGGCCGTGGACCCGCAGTTGATCGTCGACCACCGCCAGTTCGTCATGGCCCATCTTGCAGCTGCCCACCGGGTGGAACACCGTGCCCAGGTGCTGGCGGATCCATTGCTCGATCTGCTCCTGGCTCTGCACCTGCGGACCGGGCAGCAGTTCGCCCTTGAGGCGCCGGGAGAAGGCCCGGGTCGAAGCCAGCTGGCGCACCAGGCGCAAGCCGGCCACCAGTTTGCGCAAGTCTTCCGGGTGGCTGAGAAAGTTGGCCTCGATCAGCGGTTTGTCGTGGGGATCGGCGGAGTTCAGGCGCACTCGACCTCGGCTTTGCGGATGCATCACCGCCACATGCAGGCTGATGCCATGGCCCACGGGAATCAGGCGCCGGGGCTGGTTCTTCAGGGCCGGGGCGACGATCAGCCCCAGCTCCGGCACCGGGTCTTCGGGCGTAAGGCGCAGAAAGGCCCCGGACTCCACGGTGTTCGACGTCAGCGGGCCCTGGCGCCGGGTCAGGTATTGCCAGGGCGAACGGGCCAGGGGCAACAGGCCCTTGGGCGAAAGACCGTAGCCCAGCTCCGGGTCGCTGCGGTACATCAGCACGATGTCCTGGTGGTCCTGCAGGTTCAGGCCGACCCCGGGCAACGGGTGGCGCGGCAGGATGCCGTGGGATTTCAGTTCCTCCGCCGGGCCGATGCCGGAGAGCAGCAGCAACTGCGGCGAGTTGATCGCCCCGGCGCACAGGATCACTTCCCGGCGCGCCTGCAATTGCCGGACCTCGCCGTTCTGGCTGATCTCCACGCCGCTGGCGCGAGTGCCTTGCAGCAGCACCCGGTGGGTCAGGGTGTTGCTCAGCACGGTCAGGTTCGGCCGCTGCAGGATCGGGTGCAGGAAGGCCCGGGCCGCGCTGCAACGCTCGCCGTTGACCTGGGTGACATGGAAGGGCCCGAAGCCTTCCTGTTCCGGGCCGTTGAAATCCGGGTTGTAGCGCCAGCCCAGCTTCGTGGCCGCCTCATAGAACACCTGGTTGACCGGGCTCGGGCTGCGCTGCTCGGCCACGTTGAGCTCGCCGTGCTGGCCGTGCCAGGGCGAATCCCCCGGTTCGAAATGCTCCGAACGCTTGAAATAGGGCAGCAGTTCGTCATGGCTCCAGCCCTGGTTGCCGGCAGCGGCCCAGCGGTCGAAGTCCTGGCGATGACCACGGATGTAGATCATGCCGTTGATGGCGCTGGAGCCGCCCCAGACCCGGCCGCGGGGGCAGGGGATGGGCTGGTCGCCGCTGGCGGCCTGGGCGCTGAATTGATGCATCCAGTTCCAGCGCGGGTTGGCGATCAGGCGGATGATCCCCGCCGGTGTACGCACATAGGCCGCCGGCAGCAGGCTGCGGTCGCTGGGGCCAGCCTCGATCAGGCACACCTGAAGCTTAGGATCGGCGGACAACCGGTTGGCCAGCACGCAACCGGCGGAGCCGGCGCCGACCACGATGTAGTCGAAGGTTTGCGTGGTGTGTTCAGTCATGGGGATACCTCTTTGGGCAGTCACAGAAATCCATCTCACAGCCCCAGCAGCGAGCCGACGTCGAGGGTCACTTGCAGGCCGACGACAAAGCCGTTGCCGCTCAGCTCGCGGGCTTCGGGGTTGTAGAAATTGTCCGGGTTGATCAGGTACTGGACGCTGGGCTCCAGGGCCAGTTGCCGGGTCAGGGCGATGTGGGCGTTGGCTTCCAGGGCATAGACATTGCGCTCGCCCAGGCGCGGATCGCCGCCGTTGGCGGTCCGTGCCTGTTGCTGGAAGCGCAGTTGATGATCGTTGAGGCGCAGGTAGCTGGCCTTGAGGTTGAGCTTGTCCCGGGGCCGGTCGAAGGGCGCCAGATAGGTCAGCCCGGCTTCGGCGAACTGGCTGAAGGGCTGTTTGTCGTCGGCCGCCGCCGACAGCGAACCGAACAGCAGCAAGGCCTGGGGCGCGGTGCCGGTGCCGGCGTCGGCGCGCCATAGTGCCTGCTGGAACTTGAAGAAGGCGCCGCCGCTGCCGAATGCGGTGGCCCCGGTCAGCGGATCCACCTGTTTGGCGGTGTTGTAGTAGCCGTTGAGCTCGTAGTGGGCGCTGTAGGCCTCTTGGTTCTGGCGGCCGAGGCCCAGCAGCAGGCTGGTGCCGCTGGCGTCGTCGGTGCTGAAATCCAGGCCCTTGCGCTCCTTCAGGTAGTCCACCGGGTTGGATTCGAAGGCGCCGCCGTGCACGTACCACTGGGGCGTCAGCCGGTACTTCAGGTAGCCGCCCCAACTGCCGTAGGGCGGCGGCAGGATGCCGGTGGAAGAGTCGATGATCGGGTCGTTGCAGGTGATGGTGCTTTCGCAGTTGTAGATATAGAAGTAGCGCCGCGCGTTGGTCCGCCCCAGGCTCAGGTCGACCCGGCCGTCGAGCCAGGTCTGCTGGTAGGTCAGCAGGCTCAGCTGGTGGCTGGTGAGGTCGTTGTGGATCGGCGCGCCGCCAAAGTAGCTGCCGGCGGCGCCTTGCCAGTTGCGCGAGGTGGGTACGCCGGTCTGCTGGTCGAGGATGAACAGGGTCTGTTCGACGTGCAGCGCCGCGCCGTCGAGGTCGGCGAAGGTCCCCAGGTCGATATCGGCGCCGACGAACAGGTCGCCGCTGTTGCCGAAGCTGTGGGGCCGCGGGCCGGTATCGAGGTTCTTCATCGCCAGGCTGAGAAACTGCACGTGGGGCGTAATGCCCTGGTCGGCCAGGTAGTCGCCCAGCCCGGACAGTGGCCCGCTGCGGGGCGCAGCCGGGGCATCGGCGAAGCCATCAAGGGGCAGCAGCAAGGCTGCCAACAGCGGGCACAGCGCATAGGAAGCATTCATGTCGGGTACTCGTTTCTTGTTGTTTTTGTCTTGAGTGTTGAAAGCGATGGGTCAGGCCTCGGCCAGGGCCGGCGTCGGGTTGATCAGCACCTTGATCTGACTCTTGTCGTGCAACAGCGCCTCGAAGCCCTGTTCCACCGCCTGCTCCAGGGCCAGGTAGCGGGTCACCAGCCGCGACAGGTCCAGGCGTCCGCTGGCCAGCAGCTCGATCAGTTGGGGGTACACATGGCGGTAGCCGACGCTGCTGAGCAGGCGCAGTTCGTTGTTCACCAGGTGGAAGGCGTCGACCTGCACTTGGCCCATCAGGCCCACCAGCACGGCCTCACCGCCCTTGCGCAGGCAGTGCAGGGCATGGCTCAGGGTCTGCTGGCTGCCGGCGGCCTCAAAGGCTGTGTCGAGGCCGCCGTCGCTCAGTTGCCGCAGGCGCTCCTGCAACTGTGGGTCGGCGCCGTCCAGGGCGGCGCTGGCGCCGAATTCCAGGGCCAGGCGCCGGCGCTCGGGGTCCAGGTCCACGGCGTAGATGCGCTCCACGCCCCGCAACCGTGCCAGCAGGATCAGCAGCAGGCCGATGGGGCCCAGACCGAACACCACGCAACTGTCGCCGGCCAGCAGGCTGCTCTGGTTCAGGGCGTGGTAGGCCACCGCCGCCGGCTCCAGCACGGCGGCCTGCTTGAAGCTGACGCGCTCTGGCAGCCGGTGCAGCATGTAGGCGGGCACCAGGGCCTGCTCGGCAAAACCGCCGTCGCCCATCAGGCCGATAAAGCCCATGGACTCACAGAGGTTGTACTGGCCCATGCGGCAGTATTGGCATTCGCCGCAGCGATACTCCGGCTCCACGGCCACCCGTTGCCCCAGCAGGCTCGGATCGACACCGGGACCGAGGGCCACCACCTGACCGCAGAACTCATGGCCCAGGGTCAGTGGTGCCCGGCAGCCGGACAGCGGGTGGGCCGCGTGCTGGGGAATCGAGTGCGGCCCATCGGCGTACTCATGCAGGTCACTGCCGCAGATACCGCAGTAGGCCACCTGCAGCAGGACTTCCCCGGGGCCGGGCTGGCGCAGTTGCACCTGGCTCAGGCGCAGGTCCCGGGCGGCGTGCCAACGCAGTGCGTTCATGGCTGGTTTCCTTGCAGGACAGAGGAGGTGTGCTGGCGCTGTTGACGGGCCAGCACCGCCGGAGCGGTTTCCTTGAGAAACAGCGCCAGTACCGCTGCCAGCAAGGCGCCGCCACAGGACATCCACATGACGATGGACAGGCCGAAGCGGTCGGCGGCGAACCCGGCGACGGTCGGGGCGACGAAGCCGCCCACCAGTTCACCGATGCCCATGATCAGGCCCAGGGCCGTGGCCATGACTTCACGGGGCACGGTTTCCGCCGGAATGGTGGCCATGAACAGGGTGAAGCAGCCCAGGCCGGTGTAGGTCAGCAGCATCAGCCCGCCGAGCATCCAGGGCGAAGACGCATAGAGCAGGGCCATGGGGCAGCAGGCGGCGATCAGCGAGAACAGCACCAGGGTCGGTCGCCGGCCGATGCGATCGGAGATCGCCGGCACGCCGAAGCCCCAGAGCACCCAGGCGCCGCCCAGGCAGCTCATCACCGTGCCCATGCTGGCCGGGCTGTAGTCGCGGACCTTGACCAGAAAGGTCGGGGTGAAGGAAATCAGAATGATGAACCAGGTCAGGAATACGCAGCTGATCAGGGTGCAGAGCACGATGTTGCGGCTTTTCAGCAAGGCCAGCCGATGTCCGCTGCCCTTGCTCGGTGCGGCGTTGGTTCGGGATTCGCTCCGTGGCGGGTCCGGGTGCACGTAGCGCCAGATCAGCAGGGCGATCAGCAGGCCGGGAACCAGCGAGAGGATGAAAGCGTGGCGCCAGCCATAGGCTTCGGCCAGGGCAATCAGCAGCGGCGGGCCGATCACCGCCCCCAGCAGCCCGGCCGCCGAGCCTTGCAGCAGGCCCATGTTCAGGCCCCGGCGCTGGGGCGATGAAGCCTCCACCATCAAGGATTGTGACAAGGGCAGGATTGGCCCTTCGGCCAGTCCCATGATGGCGCGAAACAACAGCAGGCTGAGGAAACCGGTGACCAGCCCGGAGAGGGCCGAGCACAGGGAAAACAGGATCACCGCGACAATCAGCAGCGGCTTGCGCACGCCACGGCGGTCCGACCAGGCGCCCACCAGGGCGCCGGACACCGCCCAGGCCAGGGCCAGCACCGACGACAGCATGCCCAGGTGGCGGTTGCTCAATTGCAGTTCGTCGGCCATGAAAGGGAACAGGAAGGACAGCGCCAGACGATCGAAAAAGACAAAGCCGAAGGTCAGGAACAGCACCCCGAGCAAGGTGTTCTGGTAACTGGCCTTGTTGTTTTTATAAGCCATGGTGGTTCTCCAAAGGAGGTGTGAGCGGCGCAGGTCAGCGAAACAGGGTGTCGATATGGGCCGCGCCCAGGCCGATCTTTTCGTAGTGTTCGCGGCACAGGGCGATGTAGGAGTGCACGTCGAAATAACCGTCGGGCTCACCCTGTTGGTCGAGCCAGATCAAAGGGCCCTTGACGATGAAGAACACCCGCATCGGTTGCTCGTGCTCGTAGGCCACCAGGGTGTGGCCTTCGCCCGGGGTTTCGTAGACGAAGTCGCCGGCGCTGGCCGTCCATTCGTGCTCCAGGTAGCCCCACTTGCCGGACAGGGTGTAGGCGAAGACTTCGTGAGGGTGGTAGTGGCGGTTGACCAGCCCGGCGCTGCGGGCCATGAGGATGTCGCACCAGCGGTTCTCGCTGGGGGAAATCCACAGCGGTCGCGACGACACGGTTTCGGTGAAGGGCACGTACAGGCTCAGGTCGTCGCTGGCGGCATTCGGCAGGTAGACCTCGGGCTTGGCGTCGGGCTTGAAACAGTGGGCGATGGGCTGCAGGTCTTTCCAGAACTCACGGGTGGCGGCTTCAGGCATGGTCGACCTCGATTGTTGTGATAGGGGGGCGTCATGGGGATGACTGAGGCGACTTTAGGCCTACGGCTGGACGCCGGTTTGATTGAATCGGACCGATTTGTTGTCTGTTTCGGACGGGGATTTTTCCTACCGAAAATAGCGAGGTGACGAGGCCGTTCCGGCGAACGGCTCTCACGGCGTTTCAAGTTGACAGGCTATATGGTTCAGATGTTAATGAATGGCCGCAGCCCGCAGATCATGCGGCCCCAGGTGCCCGGACACAGCCTTGCCGTCCGGGGAATATCCAGCCGCCCATGAGAAGAACAACAATGTCTCCATGCGCCTTGCTCGAAACCCGGCACGCCAGCACCCAGGCGGTCGACCCGGATCACCGCCTGAGCTTCTGGGAGGACTACAACGCCAGCACCCTGGTGGGGCTCAAGTGCAACTCCTACGCCGACGAGGGTTTCACCGCCCGCCAGGACAACCTGCAGTTGGGGGCCATGCGCCTGGCGCGCATCGTGGGCAATGAACACGTGGTGGAACGCGATACGTCGATGATCCGCGGTGTACCCAAGGATTCGATCTTCGTGTCCCTGGTCACCGGCAGCGGTTCGTTCTTCTATCAGGACGGCGCCTGTCAGGTGCTGGAACCTGGGGAGCTGGTGGTCTACCGCACCGACAAGCCTTACCTGTTCGGCTTCTGCGGGGCGATGCGCCAGTTCATTTTCGACATTCCCCAGGAGCAGTTTGCCGAGCGCTGCCTGAAGCGTTTCGACCGGACGCTGAAGATCAGCGTGCACAGCGCAGTTCAGCGCTTGCTGTTGCGCACCCTTGGCGAGCGCACCCGGACGTTTTTCCAGCAGCCGCTGTGTGGCGAGGCCGAGACCTACCAGGAACAGGCCTTCGAACTGCTGGCCAGCATCATCGCCGGGCAGGTTGGAGAACGGCCCATCAATGCCCTGAGCGCTTCCTACCTGCTGGCGGCCAAACAGTGCATTCATGAACAGTTGGGGGACCCGGCCCTGAGCTGCGAACGGGTCGCGGCCCAGACCGGCATTTCTACCCGGCACCTGGCCCGGCTGTTCGCCATGGAGAACACCGTGCCCAGCCGCTTCATCCTGGAAAAACGCCTGCAGCAGGCCCGCCAGCTGCTTTGCAGCAGCCAGGGGGCAAGCCTGGACATCAGTGAAATCGCCTACCGTCATGGCTTTGTCAGCCAGGCGCATTTTGCCCGGGCGTTCAAGGCCCGTTATCAGCAGACACCCAGTGAGGCCCGGGCCCTGGAGCCGTTATAGCCAGGGCATTGCCCGCGGTGCTTCAGTCCGCCGGTTCCGTCGGCGGCGTGCTCCCGGCGGACCCGTGCCCGGGTGGCGCAGCCTGTTCGGAACCGCGACGCAGTGCGGCCAGGCCGCAGCTGTGCAACAGATCGTCCAGCGCTTGCTTGGCGGTATCGGCTACGGTGGTTTCCCTTGGGCCGGGGGGAGGTTCGTGAAGTTGTGCCGCTTGCTGCAACAGGCGGGCGCGGGCCCTCTGCCAGAAGTAGATCTCGTCGAGGTATTGCTTGGTCTTGCGGTCCATGGACATCTCCTTTGTCTCAGCGGATAGGCAAGCCCCCGATCAGTGGGAAATCCCGGCAACCGGGGATAGCGGGCAAGCAGACGGACAGGCCCCGGCGCACGACACACCCGATCCCGAAGGCAAAGGCGCGTTGCTACGACACGCGAGAGTTCTTCCTGGGGTGAACGGCGAAAAAACGGACCCGTGGGTCAGGTTATTGAGGAGAGAATAGAAAACCTTTGGCCATCGTCAGGGCGAATGTGCCGGAGGGCTGCGCGAGGCGGCAGGCAGAGGAGCGGGGGGACGGGGCTCGGGCCGCGGCCATTGGCGTGGCGCAATAACGTGTGCGAGAGCTGATAAGGCAGGCAGTGGCTGATGTCCGGCGTCAGGCCGCTGAACATCAGCCCTGGGAGGGCGCCGGGCGGGTCAGCGAGCGGCGGTCGCTATGGCCACGGCCTGACGGTCCAGCAACTGGCGCTGAAAGGCCGTGAAGTCCTGCTTGGGCTGCTGCTGGCGCACGAACTCCAGCATCGGGTCCTGGACCGCGGTACGGATGCCCGACAGTGCTTCCAGGGTCGCCAGCCCGCAAAAAGGCACATAGGCCTCGGAGTAGCCGCCTTCGTGCACCAGTACCAGGCGTCCCCGGCACAGGCGTTCGGCAGCGTCGCGCAGGCACTGGGTCATCTCGCGGAAGGAGTCGCTGTGCAGCAGCATCCGCGCCAATGGGTCCACGGCGTTGGCGTCATAGCCGCAGGCGACGATGATCAGCTCGGGCTCGAAGCGTTCCAGGGCCGGTACCACGATGCGCTGCATGGCGTACAGGTAGGCATCATGGCCACCACCGGGCAGCAGCGGGATGTTGATGTTGCAGCCCAGGCCAGCGCCGCGGCCACGGTCGTGCTCACCGCCGTAACCCGGTGGAAAGCAGCCGTCCTGGTGCAGGGACAGGGTCAACACGTCGGCCCGCTCTTCGTAGATCGACTGGGTGCCGTTGCCGTGGTGCACGTCCCAGTCGATGACCGCTACCTTGCCCAGGCCATGGCGGACCTTGGCGGCCTCGATGGCAATGGCGATGTTGGCCAGGAAGCAGAAGCCCATGGCCTGGTCGCGGGTGCAGTGGTGTCCCGGTGGACGGGACAGCGAGTAGGCGTTGTCGGCCTCACCGCTGAGCACGGCGTCCACGGCGGCCAGGGCCAGCCCGGCGGACAGCTTGGCGATTTCATAGCTGCCGGGTCCCACAGGCGCCTCGTCGCCCAGTTGACCACCGCCGGCATCGCTCAAGGCCTTGAAACGTTGCAGGTAGGCGGCACTGTGGACCCGTAGCAGATCGTCCTCGGTGGCCGCAGGGGCACTGCGCAGATGCAACTGACGGGTCAGTCCGCAGACATCCATCAGGCTTTTCAGCCGGCGCTTGGTTTCCGGTGATTCAGCATGCCCCGCGGCAGACGGCGGCTGGACCCAGCCGCCTACCGGGAGCGTCAGGACGTGGGGGCTGCCGCTGTGCCACAGGCAGCGTTCATCGAAGAAAAAAGCCGTTCTACAGGTCATGGTGATATCCATTTTTCAAGGAAAGTGTTGTTCAAGGACGCGGCGGTGCTGCCCGCTGGCCGTCATCGCCCCTGGGGCTGGGAAGGGGCCTGGAGGGCGGGCCGGCAACTGAGTACCAGCGCCAGGGACAGCAAAGTGATGACGGCCCCCCCCAGCAACAGGCCCTGGAAGCCGCCGCTGCTTTCGATCAGGCGCCCGGCCAGGGTCGGGCCTATGGCCAGGCCGGCGCTGATCACCAGATTGGAGGCGTTCATCAAGCGCCCGCTGCGATCCATCTCGGCCATGCGCGCCAGGATCAGCGGCAGGATGAAGGTCCAGGTGAACTTGAACATCAGCGCCGCCAGCGCGAAGCGCGCCAGCTGCGGCTGGCCCAGAAGCGCCAGCACCGAGCCCGCCATCAGGCCGTAGCCCAGCAGGAGCAGGGCGCTGCGGGGCAGGCGGTCACCGAACAGGGTGGCGCACAACGCGCCGACGATGCCCATCAAGGTGGCGATGGCCAGGATGTCGCCGTTGGTCTGCGCCGAGAGGCCGGACTGGCTGCCGATTGCGCCGATGAAGGTCCAGACCCCGCTGAGGCTGATGTAGAAGGTGAGGATGCCGAGTATTCCCAGGCTCGCCTTGAGCCAGGAGATCGCTGGGGCTTGCGCGGCATCGGCGGCCGGGCGCGCAGCGCCTGCTGGAAAACAGCGGGCCAGGGGCAGGCACAGGGTCATCAGCAGCGCCAGGATCAGGTAGCAGGCGCCCAGGCCGAAGCGTTGGAAGAGCATGGGCAACAGGCTCAGGCCGACCGCGCCCAGCACCAGTTGGCCCATCACCCAGAAGCCGTAGGCCCGGCTGGGACTGGGGCTGGCGGCGGCGCTGGCCAGGCAGATGATCATCAGCGAGCCGCCTGCCAGTGCGCTGCCAAAGCGCGCCATCAGCAACAATGAATAGTCGTGGGCCAGCATCGACAGCAGGTTGGCAACGATGAACAGCACGGCGCTGCACAGTGCGGCGCGCCGCCAGTCGATGTGTTTCAGCCACCAGATGGCCGGCAACGTGGCCAGGCTCATGGCCCCCAGTTCGGCGGAGAACAGGTCGCCGATCTGTGTGGGGCTCAAGTGCCACTGGCTGGCCAGTTGGGCGGCGATGGCCGGGGCCATCAGCAGTACCGCGGGAGTGATGGCGGCGAACAGCACGATGGCGGCCAGCAGCCCCAGGGGGTGGCGAGTAGCTGGCGCGGTGGCGCTCAAAACGGCGTTCTGGGTGTTCATGGACAGGCTCCAAAGGCAAGGGGTTCAGAACACGTGGACCAGGCGCAGCAAGGCGTCGGTGCCGGCAAAACCGTTATCGGTGGCGACGTTCTGCGACAGGCTGAACATCAGCTGGTTGCGCTTGTCCAGCCAGTGCCCGACCTCGAATCCGGCCTGGGTGTAGCGCTTGTGGGTGTCGTTGATCCGTCGGTCGTTGATCCGCAGTTCGCCGCCATCGGCGTGGATCAGGCGCAGGGCGCCGTAGGTCGCAGGGGTGAAGTCGTAGGAGGCGAAGGCTTGCAGGCGATAGAGCGGGTCCTGTTTCAGGTCGCTGCCGAAATAGTCGTCGTTGGTGCCGTACAACTGGGCTTCGAGGTTGGCCTCCAGCACCCATTTTTCCCCCAGGCCCTGGGTGTAGTTGTAGACAAAGGTCGCGCCCCAGCGATTGGCCCCCGGGGAGACGTCCGGGTTGCGGCTGTGGTACTCGCCCAGCGGCAGCGTGACCAGGGTCAACAGGCCGCTGTAGGTGCGGGTTTGCGGCTGGTTGATGAAAAACAGCGTGCCCCCCACCTGAGGATCACCGAAACCGCTCTCACCGGTATGGCGTTCGGCGCCGGGCAAGCGAGCGTTGATGTCGGCGAAGGGCACGATGAACTGTGGGGTGCACAGGGTGCCGCACAGGTCGCTGAAGAACACCTGGCGGTAGGCCATGGCATTGACTCGCAGCTCGGCCTTGCCGCTGCTGTCGGCCGGGCCGTGAAAGTCGCCGGCACGGGTGGCCGGGAGGTACAGCACCCCCAGGCGGGTGCCCACGGGGGCGGCGAAGAAGTCCCGGGCGTTGAGGTCCGCGGCGTTGAGCGACAGGCTGGCCAGGGTGCCAGCCAGGGCCAGGGTGGTGCGGGTAATGAGCCTTGTCATGGGCGGTGCGTCTCTTGTTGGAGTTGTTGTTCGGCGAAGGGCTCGCCGGCACACGGCAGTGGGGCAAAAAAAGGGCAAAGGCTGCCCGTGGCCGTCAAATACGACGGCGCAAATCAGCGCAGGTCAGGGGGTGGGGTCAGTCGGGCGGGGCGTGGAGCAACTGGGCGATGCGCGCCTTGTCCTTGACCCCGAGCTTGCTGTAGATGGCGCGGATGTGATGGCGCACGGTGTTGGGCGACATGCCCAGGTCCCGAGCCACTTCCTTGTAGGTCTTGCCATCACCGAAGCACTGGGCGACGGCGTTTTCCCGGGGGCTGAGCTTGGGCAGCAGGCTGCGGCTGCGGGCCGCCAGCAGGTACAGGTCGCCCACGGCCGAGCAGTCGATCTGCAGGCGCTTGCCCTCGAAACCGTTGCCATCGAGCTTCATGGGCAGTTGCGGACCGTTCCACTGCGGCCATTCATGCAGCAGCAGATCGACAAAGCCGCGCTCGGCGCACTGCAGCACACCGCGCTGGTCGCACACGGCCAGGGCCAGATTGCGCGGGCGGGTGAGTTTCTCGCGCATGGCCACCAGGGTGCGGATCTGATTGGCCGACACCGCTGCCACCAGGTGCAGCATCAGGTTGTTCAGCACATGGCAGTCGTCCCGGGTAAAGGCCGGGGCGCCAGGGGCACGGTACAGGGCCAGGTGGTTGCTCAGTTGGGTATGGGGATCGATGTGCACCACGCATAGCAGCTCGCCGATGTTGTACTGGCGCCCCAGCCAGTTGAGTCCGGGGCCGTTGTGCGGATCGGCCATGTCGACGATCACCGCCCGTCCCGGCACTTCGTGCACCCGGTTCACGGTGACGTCGATGTGGCGGATCGATTGCCAGTCCGCCAGGTAGCTCGGTGGCAGGCGGTACAGGTAGCAACTGTGTTCATCCGGCAAGCCGTCGACCAATGCGGCGCGGCCCCACCAGGCACTGTCGAAGGGCAAGAGTTTGCAGATGCGCGCCAGGGCATGCTGGTGAAGGTTTTCGATGTCCTTGTTCTGCGCCAGTTGCTGCAGTTCCAGGGTCAGCTCGCTGAAGGCCTGCAACAGGCTGGCCGGAGCGTGATCGAGTCGGTTCATGGGTCTGTACCTCTGTGCGACGTTGTTATTGTTTTCGTCACGGAAGGGGTTGAGGACCATTACGCCTGGGGGACGTGGGCAGGGCCTGGTGCGAGTATCGATGGCTTGGCCGGCCACCGCCATCCTACAGATGCAGGAGGTGGCCCATGGCCCAGCGGCGCGGGTCGCTTATGCTTCAGCTGGTCAACCATGATCACTATTGGGAGTGAGTTCGATGCCAATGCAGCCTTTCTCTGTTTCGCACTGCGTCACAGGGTTTGATGCCATCAGGCTGCGGCCCTGGGGCGGTCGCTTGTACGGCTTCAGCGAAACACTGCCGGGCACCGTGCGGCGGCTTGAGGTCGCGCAGCCACAGGTCAAGCTGGTCATCGGGCTGGCGTCCCCCTACGGGCTCGCCGCCAATGGGCGCGAGGAGCGGTGCCAGGCGTTCGTGGTGAGCCGCCCGGCAGCTCCGGTGATCGTCGAGCAGAGCGGTGTGCATTCATGCATCGAGGTGGAGCTACCGCCCTGGGCCGCGTACCGCCTGTTTCAGGGTGATGGCCAAGTGCTTGCCAGCCCTTGGCTGGATCTGCGGGAACTGTGGGGCACGTCGGTGTGCTTGTTGGTCGAGGCACTGGAAGAAAACCCTTGCTGGACGAGTCGATTGCAGCGGGTCGAAACCTTTCTTGCCGAGCGTTTGCAGAACTCGCGCCGTGAGTTGCCCGAGATGCTGCGCCGGGCCTGGGAGGAACTGCAGCGAAGCGCTGGCGGTACCTCGATCGGTGATCTGAGTCAGCAGGCCGGCTGCAGCGGACGGCATTTCGCCAGTCGCTTCAAGGCCCATCTGGGACAAGGGCCCAAAGCCTGCGCCCGGCATATTCGTTTTGCTCGCGCCCAGCAGTTGCTGGAATCGCTACCGGCGCTGGAGCTGGTGCAGGTTGCGGTGCTGTGCGGCTACAGCGACCAGAGCCACTTCACCCGGGAGTTCCAGGCATTCGCCGGCTGCTCCCCGGGAGCCTATGCCCGAAGCGGCTGGGCCGATATTCCTGGCAAACCGGCATCGTTGCTCGAAGGCCGGGAGAATTGAGTGACCCGGTCAGTTTTATTCAAGACCCGCCGAGCCTTTGCAGCGGACAGTGACAGCTCTGTCTCTGTGAACGTGGAGGATGTATGCCAGGTAGTCTTTCTCATGTGGAAATCGGGGTTGCCGACGCTCCGCAGTCGCTGGTTTTTTTCCAGCGCCTGTTCGACTGGTCGCCGCAGCGGTTGGGTGCAACGGAGGATGCCTGGTTGCAGACGCCCTCGATCCGGGTCGGCGTCCATGGCGACGATCCGCAGTCGCGCATGGTCGTGTATTTCCGGGTCAGCGACATGGCCGACAGCGTGTCCCGGGTCCGGGCTCTGGGGGGGCAGGCCGGTGACATCAGTCCCCACGAGCCCGGTTTCGGTCGGTTCTGCCAGTGCCATGATCCCCAGGGCGTGTGCTTCGGCCTGCATCAGCCGGACCCCCTTGAATCCTAGCCAGGGCTGGGAGGCGTTCAGGCAGCCTGGCCAGGGCGCTGCAGGCGATGGAAGCAGCGGCTGAAATACACCAGCGAGTCGCCTTGCTCGCGCACGCTGATTTCATCCAGTTCCACCAGCATCACCGAGTGGGTGCCGATTTCCTGGACCTCGGTGATGCGTCCCTGGAGGCTGGCCAGGGCGCCCTCCAGCACCGGCAGGGCCTGCAGACCGTCGCGCCAGGGGTGCAGGCCGAAGCGCTGGTCCATGGCCACCTCGGTCATGCCGGCAAAATGCCGCGCCACGTCCTCGTGTTCGCCGCTGAGGACGTTGATGCACAAATGGCCGTTGCCCTTGAACACCGGGTTCAGGGCGCTGTTGCGGTTGACGCAGACCATCAGGGTCGGCGGGCTGTCGGTGACCGAGCAGACCGCGGTGGCGGTGATGCCGCAACGGCCGGCGGGGCCGTTGCTGGTGATGACGTTGACCGCAGCGGTCATGTGGGCCATGGCGTTGCGGAAGGCGAGTTGCTTGGGATCGAGTACAGACATGACGAATTCCTCATGGACGCAGGGCATTGCGCTGCAGGAGCCAGCTTGCCGACGAAGAGGAGCTTGTGGTGCTCTGGCGGGCGCTTTCGCTGGCAAGCCAGCTCCTACGACAACAGGTGGACATTGGCCTTTTCCGTAGGAGCCGGCCTCGTGGCTACTGGCGGATGCGGTCCAGCATGTTGATGTCGTCGGGGTTGCTCAGGTGCGGCACGGTCCAGCCATCGAGGTCGTAGTCGCCCAGGCATTTGTCCACCAGGTCGGTCATGGCCTTCATCGAGCCGCTGGCCTGGGCGTGGCGCAGGCACTGCATGCGGATCTCGTCCTGGCTGCCGGCATAGTTGATCTCGTACAGCTCGTGGCGGCCGCCGAACTCGGTGCCGATGGCGTCCCACAGCAGCTTGAGAATCTTGATCCGCTCTTCGTGGCCCATGCCCCCCGAACCGCGGCAGTAGGTACTGAGGTACTGGTTGAGCACCGGGTCCTTGAGATCGCGGGAGCCGGAGGGCAGGTAGATCAGGCCGCTGGCCACCACCTGCTCGATGATCTTCTTGATGTCGGTGTAGGCCTGGGGCGCCAGCACCCGGTAGGCCTGCAGGGCCTGGGTGCTGGGCAGGTAGACGCCGTTCATCCATTCGCTGGCGTTGCCGTGCATGGCGTCGGTCAGCGACCAGAACAGGTTGCGCCAGGCCACCACTTCGCCGACCTGGGCCTGGACCCCGCGAAACTCCAGGGAGCCGGTGCATTGCAGGGCCTTGACCAGCAACCCGGTGATGAAGTCCAGCTTGACCGCCAGCCGGGTGCAGCCCTGCATGGGGAACAGCCGACCGAAACCGCCCTGGGGGAACCACTGGCGGCAGCGCTCGAAGTCGCGGTAGATCAGCACGTTTTCCCAGGGGATGAACACCTTGTCCATGATCAGGATCGCGTCGTTCTCATCGAAGCGGCTGGACAGCGGATAGTCGAAGGGCGAGCCGGTCATGCCCGCCTGCAGTTCGTAGGACGGGCGGCAGATCAGCTTCATGCCGCGGGTGTTCATCGGGGCGATGAACATCAGGGCGAAGTCGGTGTTGTCCCCCAGCAGCTGGGCCGAGCCCTGGCCGACGAAGTTGTAGTGGGTCAGGGCCGAGTTGGTGGCCACCACCTTGGCGCCGCTGACAATGATCCCGCCCTCGACTTCCTGGTCCACCGAGATGAACACGTCCTTGACCTGATCCACCGGCTTATCGCGGTCGATGGGCGGGTTGACGATGGCGTGGTTGAGGTAGAGGCAGGCTTCCTGGATGCGCTTGTACCAGGTGCGGGCGTTGTCCGCGAAGCGCCCGTAGAACTCCGGGTTGGCCCCAAGGGCGCTGCCGAAGGCGGCCTTGTAGTCGGGGCTGCGGCCCATCCAGCCGTAGGTCAGGCGCGACCAGTCGGCGATGGCGTCGCGCTGCTGGCGCAGTTCATCGGGGCTTTTCGCCGAGCGGAAGAATTTGTGGGTGTAGCCGCCGTTGCCGGTGTCGGTGTCCCAGCACAGTTGTTCCTTGGTGGCCGGGTCGTGCAGGGCGTCGTACAGGCGGGCCATGGAGGCCGCCGAGTTGCGGAAGGCCGGGTGGGTGGTGACGTCCTTGACCCGGTCGCCATAAATGTAGATTTCACGATCATCGCGCAGGCTGGCCAGGTATTCGGCACCGGTCAGCGGGCGGTCGGTTGCGGCACGAAAGTCTTCAGGTTTCATATCCAGTCTCGGCGTTGTTTTTATTGACTGGGGCCATGATGGGCAGGGGCGGGCGCTGAAAAAATGGCTTTTACGGCGAATGAATTGCACTTTTCATAGGGCGCGTTGGCGCTCTCGGGCTGGGTACGGCGCACTGTTCTGGCGCGGCGAATCACGGCTTTATCGATTCACTTCGCGTTGTGTTGTCTCAGGCCTGACACAGGGGGCACATTTCGAAATATTTTTGCCAATCAGACAGATGAAAGCTCAAGTTCGGCCGATATCTCTGATAGGCCCATGGACGCTCTTTCCGTGGTGTCCCTCGTCGATGCAGTCCTGATGCGTCGGCCGATAAGGGCATGGATGCTCGCCGCCCCGTTCTCCTTCGAGACTCGTCCTATGTCCTTGCGTAACCTGAATATCGCCCCGCGTGCTTTCCTCGGTTTTGCCTTTATTGCCCTGCTGGTCATGGTGTTGGGCGTGTTTGCGGTGAACCGCATGTCGATCATCCGCGACGCGTCCCTGGAAATGGAAAGCAATCAGCTGCCCAGCGTCGGTTATCTGGGCAACCTGACCGAGAACGTCCTGCGCCTGCGGATTCTGTCATTTCGCGTGCTGGTGAACCGCGAGCCGGCCGGCCTTGCCGAAGCCCAGACCCGCATCGGTGTGCTGGTGGACAAGGCCAGGCAGGCCCAGGCCAGCTACGCGGCGTTGCCGGCGGGCCCGGAGGAAGTGGCGCTGTACAAGACCTTCAGCGCGACCCTGGACAATTACCTGCTGGCGCAGAAGGAGATGCTCGAGCTGTCACGCCAGGACAAGCTGGAGGAACTGCGCACCTTGATCAACACCCGGATCAAGGACGGCACCGATCAGATGGGCGAGCAGTTGAACAAGCTCATCGCGATCAATGCCGCGGGCGCCAAGAGTGCCTCCAAGGCGGCCGGCGAGCACTACGACAGTGCCATTGCCGGGATCGTCATCGTCGCGCTGCTGGCCGCATTGCTGACCATCGTGCTGGCGCTGTTGTTGACCCGCAGCATCGTCACCCCCCTGAACAAGGCCCTCAACGTCGCCGAGGTGATCGCCGGCGGCAACTTGCGCCAGGCCATCGAGGTCGACGGTCAGGACGAGCCGGCACGCCTGTTGCGCGCCCTGGCGCAGATGCAGGCCAGCCTGCGCCGCACCATCGAGCAGATCGCCGGCTCGGCGACCCAGCTGGCTTCGGCCTCGGAAGAACTCAGCGCAGTGACCGAGGAAGCCTCTCGCGGCGTGCAGCAGCAGAACACCGAGATCGAACAGGCCGCCACCGCAGTCAACGAAATGACCGCAGCAGTGGAAGAGGTGGCACGCAACGCAGTGTCCACTTCCGAGGCGTCCCAGCAGTCGACCCAGGCCGCCCGCGAAGGCCGCGACCGTGTGGTGCAGACCGTCGAGGCGATCCAGACCATGGCCCATGACGTGCAAAACACCTCGGTGATGATCGAAGGCCTGGCGACCCAGGGCCGGGACATCGGCAAGGTGCTGGACGTGATCCGCGCCATCGCCGAGCAGACCAACCTGCTGGCGCTTAACGCCGCCATCGAAGCGGCCCGTGCCGGCGAGGCCGGGCGTGGCTTTGCCGTGGTGGCCGACGAGGTGCGGGCCCTGGCCCATCGCACCGCCCAGTCGACCCAGGAAATCGAGAAGATGGTGGCCGGTATCCAGAACGGCACCGGCGAAGCGGTGGAGTCCATGCAGCAGAGCAACCGGCGGACCCAGAGCACCCTGGAGCTGGCCCGCGCCGCTGGCGAGTCCCTGGAGCAGATCGCCGAATCCATCAATCAGATCAACGAGCGCAACCTGGTGATCGCCAGTGCCTCGGAAGAACAGGCCCAGGTGTCCCGCGAGGTGGACCGCAACCTGGTGAACATCCGTGACCTGGCGATCCAGTCGGCGGCCGGGGCCAACCAGACCAGTTCAGCCAGTCATGAACTGTCGCGCCTGGCGGTGGATCTCAACGCCATGGTGGCGCGCTTCGTGGTCTAAGGGCGCGAACGGTGGGGCGGGGCGCTCGACGAGTGCCCCGCCAGCACCTAGGGTTTTGGCTGAAGCATCTTGCATGGAGAAAGCGATGCGCTACTCAGCCCTGACCCAACGGATTGTCGGAGAAGGTTCCGCTGCCTGGAACATCCACTACCGGGCCCTGGCCCTGCGCGAGCAGGGGCGGGATGTGTTGCTGCTGACCATTGGCGACCCGGATTTCGATACCCCCAGGCCCGTGGTCCAGGCCGCGATCGACAGCCTGCTGGCCGGCGATACCCACTATTCGGACGTGCGCGGCAACCTGGCGCTGCGCAGCTGCATTGCCCGGCGCCATCATCAGCGCTGCGGACAGATTGTCGACGCCGAGCATGTGGTGGTTTTGCCGGGCGCCCAATGCGCGGTGTTTTCCGTGGCCCAGTGCCTGCTCAATCCCGGGGACGAGGTGCTGGTGGCCGAGCCCATGTACGTCACCTACGAAGGCGTGTTCGGCGCCTGCGGGGCCCGCATCGTGCCGGTGCCGGTGCGGGCCGAGCAGGGCTTTCGCGTCGATCCGCGGGACATGGCGGCGCGGATCACCCCGCGCACCCGGGCCATGTTGCTCAACAGCCCGAACAACCCGTCGGGCGCGAGCCTGTCCCTCGACGACTGGCAAGCCCTGGCGCGGCTGTGCTTTGCCCACGACTTGTGGCTGATTTCCGATGAGGTCTATTGCGACCTGCTGTACCAGGGCCAGCACTTTAGCCCCGGCAGCCTGCCGCGCATGGGCGAGCGCACGGCCACCATCAACAGCCTGTCCAAGTCCCATGCCATGAGCGGCTGGCGGGTGGGCTGGGTGATTGCCCCGCCGACCCTGGCCGGGCACCTGAGCAACCTGGCCCTGTGCATGCTGTACGGCCTGCCGGATTTTGTGCAGAACGCCGCAGTGGTGGCCCTGGACAGCGACCTGCCGGAGCTGGTGCAGATGCGCGACGAGTACCGACGGCGCCGGGACCTGGTGTGCGCGCTGCTGGACCAGTGCCCGGGGCTGACCCCGATCTGCCCGGATGGCGGCATGTTCGTCATGGTGGATGTACGCCGCACCGGGCTGGACGCCCAGGGCTTTGCCGACCGCTTGCTGGACGAGCATGGCGTTTCGGTACTGGCCGGTGAAGCCTTCGGCCCCAGCGCCGCGGGCCACATTCGCATCGGCCTGGTGCTGGACTGCGAGCGCCTGGCCGAGGCCTGCCGGCGCATTGCCCGCTGCACCGAGCAGATTCTCGAACAACGCCCCGCAACCCTCCACCTGTAGGCGCCGGCTTGCCTGTCATGCACTGCCCTGGCGAACGCGTTTGCCGGCAAGCCCGCGGTTGCAGAGGTGTTCGCCAGGGGCACGCGGCGGTTAGGCCTGACGCTGCGATGGAGCGGTCCAGGCGGCGCTGTTCACCAGATTGGCAGGGCGCTGCCCCGACAGGGCTGCCAGCAGGTTGTCCACCGCGCAGCGGGCCATGGCTTCACGGGTTTCGTGGGTGGCCGAACCGATGTGCGGCGTGGCCACCACATTGGGCAATTGCAGCAGCGGTGAGCGGTGGTCCAGCGGTTCGCGCTCGAACACGTCCAGCCCGGCGCCGCGTATCCGTCGTTCCTGCAAGGCTTCGATCAAGGCCGCTTCGTCCACCACCTTGCCTCGGGAAATATTGATGAAGATGCTTTGCGGACGCATCAGCGCCAGTTCACGACGGCCAATCAGCCCTTGGGTTTTCTCGGTCAAGGGCAAGGTCAGGCAGATGAAGTCGGACTCTTGCAGCAGTTGCTCCAGGCTGCGGTAGCGGGCATTGAAACGTTGCTCCACCGCCGGCTTGGGGCTGTTGCTGTGGTAGATCAGCGGCATGCCGAAGCCGAAATGTCCACGCTGGGCCAACGCCTCGCCAATGCGCCCCATGCCGATGATGCCCAGGGTCTTGCCGTGCACGTCGCTGCCGAAATGCAGCGGTCCGATGTTGCGGTTCCATTGCCCGGCGCGCACCAGATTGGCCAGTTCCACCACGCGCCGGGCGGTGGCCAGGATCAGGGCGAAACCGGTGTCGGCGGTGGTTTCGGTGAGCACGTCCGGGGTGTTGCTCAGCAGAATCCCGCGTCGGGTCAGGTAGTCGATGTCGTAGTTGTCGACCCCCACCGAGACACTGGCCACCGCTTGCAGGCGCGGCGCCAGGTCCAGCAGTTCGGCGTCCAGGCGCAGGCTGGCCCCCAGCAGGCCGTCGGCGCTGGGCAGGGCCTGGCGCAGGGCCTTGAGGCCGGTTGGGCCCAGGTCCTCGATCAGGGTGACCTCGGTCTGTTCCTGCAGGCGCGCCATCAGCGACGGCGAGAGTTTCTTGTACAGCACCAGGTGTTTTTTCATGACGGTTCTCTGTGGCAGTTCAGGAGTGGGCCAGGCGGCGCGGCAGGGGCAGGCCCTTGGCCCGAGGCGCTCCGGCGCCGGGTGTCAGCAGCAGGGTCAGTAGCACCGAGAGCAGCAGGGCGCCGCTCATCAGCAGGTAGGACATCCCCGGCGAGCCGGTGGCGCTGTTCAGGTAACCCACCAGATAGGAGCCGCCGAAGGAGCCCAGGGCGCCCATGCTGTTGATCAGGGCCATGGCGCCGCCGGCGACGTTGGCCGGGAGAATCTCCGGAACGATGGCGAAGAACGGCCCATAGGGCGCGTACATGCAGGCTCCGGCGATTACCAGCAGCCCGTAGGACCACCAGAAGTGTTCGGCGCCCAGCAGGTAGGAGGCGTAGAAGGCGATGGCGGCCACCAGCAGCGGCGGCCAGACGAAGCGCTTGCGTTTCTGGGTCCGGTCCGAGCCCCAGGACACCCCGAGCATGGCGATCACCGCCGCCAGGTAGGGCAGGGCCGAGAGCCAGCCGGCCTCCACCATGTCCATTTGCGCGCCGTGCTTGAGGATCGAAGGCAACCACAGGACGAAACCGTAGACCCCGATGCTCCAGCAGAAAAACTGCAGGGCGAGGATGATCACCTTGGGCGAGCGGAAGGCCTCGGCGTAGTTCTTCACCGCCTTGATGCCCTGCTGTTCGGCGGCCAGGGCGCTTTCCAGGTCCTGCTTCTCCTGGTCGCTGAGCCACTGGGCCTGGCTGGGCCGGTCATCGGCCAGGCGCCACCAGATAAAGGCCCAGAGCACCGCCGGCAAACCCTCGATGATGAACATCCAGCGCCAGCTGAAATGCTCCACCAGATAGCCTGAGACCACCGACATCCAAAGCATGGTCACCGGGTTGCCGAGGATCAGGAAGGTGTTGGCCCGGGAGCGTTCGGCCCGGGTGAACCAGTGGCACAGGTACACCAGCATCGCCGGCATCACCGCGGCCTCCACCACCCCGAGCATGAAGCGGATGGCGATCAGCGTGTAGGCGTTGGACACGATCCCGGTGAGGGTGGCCAGGCCGCCCCAGAGGATCAGGCTGACGAAGATCAGCTTCTTCACGCTGCGTTTTTGCGCGTAGATCGCCCCCGGCACCTGGAAGAAGAAGTAGCCGAGGAAGAACAGCGCCCCCAAAAGCGAGGACAGCCCCGGGGTGATCTGCAAGTCGTCGGCCATCCCGGAGGCGGCGGCAAAGCCGTAGTTGGCGCGGTCCAGGTAGGCCAGGCTGTAGGTGATGAAGACGATGGGCATGATGTACCACCAGCGGCGGGCGGCGAGTTTGAGCGTGTCCATGAAAGTTCTCCTGAGCTTGTTGTTTTTGTCGCAACAGGTGGTTCTGGGTGTTCGTTTCCCGGATGAGCCGGTACGCCAACTGCTATGAGGCGCAGGCGGTTTTCAGGGGCGCTGCCTGGTCGGGCAGTTCGTGGCGCCTGGGCAGGCCTTCCATGTCGCCACGGCTTTGTACTGCGCGGCTGCCCAGCCAATTGGCCCGCTGCACCGCCTCGCTCACGCTGAGGCTTTCCAGCAGGGCGCTGATCAGGCCCACGGCGAAGGCATCGCCGGCACCGACGGTGTCCACCACCTTGGCCACCGGCACACCGTCGACGAAGCCGGCGTCCAGATGGGTGCGGTAGTAGGCGCCATGGGCCCCGAGCTTGATCACCACCGCTTCGGCGCCCTGGTCCAGGTAGAAGGCGGCGATGTCCGCCGGGTCGTCACGCCCGGTGAGCAGGCGGCCCTCGCCGAGGCCCGGCAGCACCCAGTGGGCCAGGGCCGCCAGGCGGTTGATCTCGCGGATCATCTGGGACTCGCTGGCCCACAGGCTGGGACGCAGATTGGGGTCGAACGACACGCTGCGGCCGCTGGCGCGCTGGGTCTGCATCAGGTGGCCGGACAGTTCCCGGGCCGAATCCGAGAGGGCTGGGGGAATGCCGGTGGCGTGCAGGTGACGGGCCTGGAGCAGGGCCGGGGCCAGGTCGTCGAGGCTCAGGTGGCTGGCGGCCGAGCCGCGGCGGAAATACTCCACCCGCGGGTCGTCGCCGGTGTCTTCCCGGGACTTGAGCTGAAAGCCGGTAGGGTGCAGCGGGTCGCGGCGCACGAAGCGGCAGTCCAGGCCCTCGGCCTGCAAGGTGTCGAGCACGAAGCGTCCCAGGGAGTCGTTGCCGACCCGGCTCAGCCAGGCCACCTTGAAGCCCAGGCGCGACAGGCCGATGGCCACGTTGCTGTCGGCCCCGGCAATGCGCTTGTGAAAGTGCTCGACCCGGGCCAGGTCGCCGCTGTGCTCGGCGACGAACATGGCCATGGTTTCCCCGAAGGACAGAATATCGATCTCAGACATGGGCTGGCTCCAGTCGCGACTGGCCTAGGCGGGCCAGCAGGTCGACCTGCTCGGCGCTCACCTGCAGCAGGTCGTCGCCTTGCAGGGGGTATTCCACGGCCCGGGTTAGACCTTGATTCATGTGCCGCAGCAGGTGTTCCCACTGCTGCAACTCTGCGGTGCCGGGCGGCAGGGCCACCCGCTTGCCGTCGTCCCGCAGCCGGACCGCCTTGCAGTGCAGGTAATCCACATGCCGGCCCAGCAGGCGCGCGGCTTCCAGCGCCGACTGCTGCTGCCACGCCCAGTTACCGATGTCGAAGGTCATGCGCAGGGGCAGGTTCCACCCTTGCACGGCGTTGAAAAAAACCTGGAAGGGCTCGATGCGCCCGCCATGCACGGTCTGGTCGTTTTCCACCAGCAGGGTGAGGGGCTGGCCTGACAGCAGGCTGGCCAGGCTGCCCAGGTCGTGATGCTCGGTGAAGTGGCCGAGGGACACTTTCAGACGCTTGGCGCCGAACGCCCGGGCCCGTTGCAAGGTGGCGGACAGCTCGGGGTTGGGTTCGTAGCCCTCGGCCAGCCACAGCTCCAGGGGCGAGGAAAATACGCTTTCCAGGCCATGTTCCCGGGCGCTGCGGGCCAGTTCCTCGGGCTTCTCGTGGGTCAGCAGTTCTTCGCGCCACTCGATGCACGAAGCGCCGGCGGCGGCCACCAGGGAAATGAAATGGCCCTGGCCGTGCTGGCGGACCAGATCCGCGCCGTAGCTGGACAGACTGATGGAGACGGGTGATTGATGCATGCTTCAGACCTCTGAAACCGGTTTCATTTTTATTCGAGAAAACCCGGGACACGCTGCGATGCAGGGGGCTCGGGATTACACAGGGGGTTTTCGGGTGGAGCCGCGAACCATCAGTTGCGCCGCAAAGTCCAGTACTCGCGCCGGGCCGGCATCGCCTCGCAGGCGCTTGAGCAGGCATTGGAAAGCGGCGGTGCCTATGGCTTCGGTGGGCTGGGCCAGGGCCGTGATGCCGCTGCCCACCAGGGGGTACCAGTCCAGGTCGTCGAGGGCGATCAGGCCGATGCCTTCGAACAAGGGGCAATCCAGTTCACGCAGGACCCGGGTCGCCGCCAGGGCCGCCACGCCGTTGGCGCAGAACAGCGCCTTGGGGCCAGGACCGGGAGCGTCGAGAAAGTCTTTCAGGTGGCGCGCGAGGGCCGCGCCGGTCTCCAGTGACTGGCCACGCAAGGCCGGGCGCCGGGCGACTTCGTCCTGGAAGGCGGCACTGCGTTCGAGTCGTGAGCTGGTGCCGTCATGGGGTTCGCTGACCAGCAGCAGGTCACGGTAACCCTGTTGCTCCAGGTGTTCGATGGCGCTGTGCACTGCCGCCGGGTTGTCCAGGCCCACCAGATCGGCGTGCAGTGATTCAAGCTTGCGGTCCACCAGGACCATGGGCATTTCCTGTTGCAACTCCTGCAACTGCTCCAGGTGATGACCCAGGGTGTTCACGATCAGGCCTTCGATGTTGTAGGCCCGCAGGTTGGCCAGGTGCTGGGCTTCCTGCTGGTCGTCACGGTCGGTGTTGCACACCACCAGGCTATAGCCGTGCTGGCGGCAGGCGGTTTCCACGCCATGCATCACGGCAATCGAGTAGGGGTTGCGGATATCGGCCACCAGCATGCCGATCAGGCGGGTGCGCCCGCGTTTCAGGCCGCGGGCCATCTGGTTCGGGCGGTAGCCCAGCGCGCTGATGGCCTGCTCGATGCGCAAGGCAATGGCATCGGAGAGCAGGGCGCGGTCTTCGCCGATAAAGCGCGACACACTGGCCTTGGAGACTCCGGCGTGGCGGGCGACATCGAGCATGGTGACGCGGTTGCGCTGGGCGGCGGAAAACTGATTCACGGGCAACGACCTTATTCTTGGAATTATCGGTTTGCAGTGCTTCCGGGTACGGTGCTGAAACCGGTTTCAGGAAACCGCAAAACCCATTCTGCCGTCAAGGGCGCAACGTCGATAAATCGCTATCAGGGCTCAAGTTGGCTGACCAACGGTAGGGCTCGGGTTGGCTCAAGAAACTCGCGCAGGGCCCGCAGCAGGGCGTCGTACAGCCCATCGACTTCCGCCGCCAGCCCTCTGGCCCGCAGGCAGCCATGCACCAGGCCCAGGCCCGGGTACAGCTGGCTGGCGACGCCGGCCTGCAGCAGGCGCTGGTGATAGCACTGGCCGTCGTCGCGCAAGGGATCGAACTGTGCCAGGGCGATAAAGGCCGGCGGCAGGTGACTGAAGTTCTCTGCCCGCAGCGGCCGGGCATAGGGCGAGGTGGGTTCGGGCTCCGGCAGGTACAGCGCCTGGAAACAGTCCAGGTCACTGCTGCTGAGCAGCGGGGCATCGGCGCACTGGCTGCGCGAGGGCAGGTTGGCGGCACCGCCGAGCCCGGGATAGACCAGCACCTGGGCGGCGGGCAAGGGTTCAGCGGCATCCCGCAGGGCCAGGCACAGGGCGGCGGCCAGATTGCCCCCGGCGCTGTCGCCCATCACCAGCCGACGGCGGTGATCCAGAGGCACAGGGCCCAGCCCCTGCTCCAGAGCCCGCCATACCGCCAGGCAATCGTCGAACGCGGCCGGGAACGGGTGTTCCGGGGCCAGCCGGTAGTCCACCGCGATCACCAGCGCCTGCAACTCGTGGGCCAGATGGGCGGTGATGAAATCGTGGGAATCCAGGCTGCCCAGCACCCAGCCGCCACCGTGCAGGTACAGCAGCCAGGGCCAGCCACACTCCGGGGCGGCGCGGTCGGGGTGATAGAAACGCAGCGGCACCTGGGCCAGTTGCCCTTGATGCACGGCGAGGCCGGGCGGATGGGCCGGAGTGAAGTCCCGGCACATGCGCTCATAGCTGTCGCGCAGGCCCTTGAGGCTGCTGTCGGCGCTGGTGTAGCTCAGGGTGCGCTGGACGAAGGCCGCCAGCTCGGCAGAAAGCGGGTAATGGCTCATGGACAGTCCTGGAGGGTAGGCGCCGGGTTGCCGGCGAACGAGCCCGGGAAATCGTCATCATTGCAGCGCCTGACCGAAAGAGCCGCCGCAGGGCGTTGCGTTTGTCGGCGAAGGGCCCTGAGGCCGCCTTCGCCGGCAAGCCGACTCCTGCGCCGGGCGGTTACAGGTTCGCTTTGACCGCAGCCACACCCTCGCGGCCGTCGAAGGTGGTGACCCCCGTCAGCCAGCGCTGCAGGTCTTCTGGGTGCTCGCGCAGCCACTGGCGGGCCACTTCCTGGGGCGCCTTGCGTTGCATGATCGGTACCATCAGCTGGCTTTCCTGGGCGGCGCTGAAGCTCAGGTTCTGCAGCAGCCGATGCACGTTGGGGCAACGCTCGGCGTAGTCCGGCGCGGTGACCGTGGACACCGTGGCCGCCCCCTCGTTGGGGCCGTACACGTCTTCGCTGCCGGTGAGGTAGGTGATGGCCATGTTGATGTTCATCGGGTGCGGGGTCCAGCCGACGAACACCACGAACTCCTTGCGATTGATCGCCCGCTGCACCGCCGCCAGCATCCCGGCCTCGCCGGATTCGATCAGCTTGAAGCCCTTGAGGCCGAAGTGGTCGGTGTCGATCATGGTCTTGATCGTGGTGTTGGCGCCGCTGCCTGGCTCGATGCCGTAGATCTTGCCCCCCAGCTGCTCCTTGAAACGGGCGATGTCGGCGAAGGTTTTCAGGCCCGCCTGGGCCACGTAGTCCGGCACTGCCAGGGTTGCCTGGGCATCCACGAGGCTGGGCTGGGCCATGACCTTGACCTGCCCGGCCTCGAGGAAGGGCGCGATGTTCTGGTCCATGGCGGGCTTCCAGTAGCCGAGGAAGATGTCCAGGCGCTGGTCGCGGATGCCGGCGAAGATGATCTGCTGCACCGCGCTGGTCTGCTTGCTGTCGTAGCCCAGCCCGGTGAGCAGGACATCGGCCACGGCGCTGGTGGCGATCACATCGGTCCAGTTGACCACCCCCATGCGCACGGTCTTGCAGGACGCGGGCTCGGCGGCCCAGGTGGGGGAATTGAGCAGTGCAGTGGCGCAGAGGAGCAGGAAACAACGCTTGAACGGTGTTTTCATCAGAGGATCTCTTCCGGCAGGTGGCTTGTTGTTCAGAGCGGCGTCTTGTTGCGCCGTACTGGCCACCTTACGTGGCCCCGATGGCCCGGGAAACGCTCTGTAGCGACCGGCTTTTGCACTGTGACGACTGCCCGGGCGCACTTCACGCCTACAGGCTTGTCGAGGTAGTGATCAGCAACAGCCCTGGCGGTGCGCCAGGGCTGATGTGGATACCGCGAGACAGGGCAGGAGCCGTTATCAGAACTGGTAGGTAAAGGCGGTTCGAATACCGGTCGTGTCGTTGCCGCCCGGCTCCTGTGTCCAGAACACACCGGCATGCACGGCGCTGTTCTGGTTCAAGGCATAGCTTGCCCCGGTGCCCGCGGCAAAACGGGTGTCGTGCTGTTTATCGGCCTGGTAGGTATAGCGGCCCAGGTAGTCCATGCGCGCTTGAAAGGCATCCTGGTCTTTGTCCAGGTCCTGGATCAGGCCCAGGCTGGCATTGAGCTCCAGCTGTTTTGTCAGGCGTTTGGCCGTCCGTACGCCGGCATTCAGGCTGGTCACCGAGCGCTGCATTTTTGCGTAGCTGGCCGCCATGACGGCGCCGCTGCGCTCGCTATAGCCCTGGCGGCTGACTTGAGTCTGGCTGAGGCCGATGTAAGGCGTCACGGTCAGGCTATCGAGCCGCAGGCCATAGGCACCCTCGATGCTGAAGGCCCTGCCACGCAGGCTCGAACGCCCTTGACCGGCTTCGGTATAAGCCAGTTGCTCACGGCGGATATCGACCTTGGACGACAGGTAGGCCGCAGCCAGACGCCCCTGCCAACCCAGGCCCTGGCCCGATTCGTCCACGGCAACGAACATTGCCACTGCGGGTGCGTTGGACCCTGCCTTGGTGTAGTTGTCCGGCAACTGTTGATCGAGGTTCTGGTCCAGGGTGATGCCTACGCGCAGATGGTCGCTAGGACGGGCGCCCAGGGTCAGACTCGTGGAGGTCTGGCGAGTCTCGCGGTTTCTGCTGTAGCTGGGACCAACACCTATACAGAACGAGCCGCTGTCGATCTGGCACTCCTGGCTCATCAACCGATCCAGTTGCGCACTGCGCAGGTCCAGGACTCCCCATGCCTGATTGGCGCTTTTGGCCATCGCGGTCCGGGTGTTGTCCAGATCAAGCAGGTGAGTGCCGGTTTCCGTGATCTTCCACAGTGCGGCGTGTAGGTCACCACTCGCCGTGAGGCTCAGGCCGACGGCAATATTGCCGTCGGCGGACACGGCAGTCGCTGCCGAATGTTGGCCGCCTAACGTGCCCAGATCGATCATGCCGTCGGCATCGGTGTGTCTGAAGGCGTGGTTATCGCCCTCTGCGGTAGTGGCAAAACCGACGATAACGCGGCCGTCGGCGGATGCCGCGCTAGCGCTGGAGTCGCCCCCCCAGGAGCCGAGCTCGACCATGCCGTTGGCGTCAGTGTGTTTAAACGCTTGAGTACCGCCGGTGATAGTTTCCGAACTGCCCACGACCACCTGGCCGTCGGCGGATATTCCCAGAGCCTGGGAAGATGTTCCGCCGAGGGTGCCCAGGTCGGTCATGCCGTTGGCATCGGTGTACTTGAACGCGTGTTGTACGTTCGAATCCGTATCGATGTCCGACTGCCCCACGACGACGCTACCGTCGCCGGACACCGCAGTTGCAAGGGAGTCGCCACTGTTGTCTGCCTTCAAGGTCCCCAGATCGATCATGCCGGTCGTCTCCGTGTGCTTGAAGGCACGAGCACTCCCCAGGAGATTCGAGGCGTATCCAACGACCACGGCGCCATCAGCGGATACGCCGTTGGCGCTGGATGATTCGCCGCCCAATGTGCCCAGATCGATCATGCCGGTCGCATCGGAGTACTTGAAGGCGTGAGTCGAGTCAGGGGTGTCCGATTTTCCCACGACCACACTGCCATCGGCGGATATGGCATGGGCATAGGCATGGTTTCCACCCAGGGTCCCCAGATCGACCATGCCAGTCGCATCGCTGTATTTGAATGCGCGATCTTGGCCTGTGGGTAATGTTTTGTTTACCGCGATTAGACGACCGTCGGCAGAGACGCCGAAGGCCATAGAGTACTCGTTACTCAAAGAACCTAAATCAATGCTGTCGATTGCAGTGATCGCATGGGACTGTACTGAATAAACGACGCTGTATAGCAGGGTAATAGCTGTTATTACGGATGGGTATTTCAACGTTGTAACCTTTTGGCGAAGCAGAAAACACAACAGTCTGTGGAAGTTACAGGCTGCTTTGGGGGTGGCTGTTTGCTGTTGGGCCCATGGATTGGGTGCGCGGGCGCTCTATTGCAAGTGCTTTCGTCATTTGGACATGGCGAGGTCGGCAAACTTCAGGTTCGGGAAAAAAGGGGGGTTAGTTGAAGGCGAGGGACTAACGTTAAGAAGTTAGTTGGCTAAATCCAGGGCTGTAAAAGGCGGCTATTTTATTTTTAGTGAGAGGGCGGGTCTTTAAGATGATTCTTAAATTGCTCTTGAAGTGTTGGGGCGATTTGTTCGGAAGGTCGATCAGCACAACTGAATTTAGTTGCTTGGTGTTGGCGGTCGTTCGAATTAGATCAACTAGGGTTACCCAGCCTGACACTTGCTATATGGCACCCCGGACGAAGCCGTCGCGATTCTCACTGACGATCCCGCGAAGCTGCCAGGACTGGGCTCAAGCCGTCTTGTACCGGTTCAGCTGAACAGCCCGGCGGCAATATTGATGGAAAAACCGAGGATCGCAGTGTTGAACAGAAAACCGATCAAGGACTGGGCGAGGACGATCTTGCGCAGCTCGCGGGTGGCCACGCCGACGTCCGAAGTTTGCACCGCCACGCCGATGGTGAAGGAGAAGTAGAGGAAGTCCCAATAGTTCGGTGTGGTCAGTTCCTCGGCAAAGCGCAGGGCCGGTTCCTTGCCATTCCAGGTGTAGTAAAGGCGGGCGTAATGCACGCTGAAGATCACCCCCACCAGCAACCAGGAACCGATCACCGTGAGCCCGGTGAAGCCGTAATGCAGCAGACGCTGAGGGGTATCCAGGTCCTTGCTGCCCACCAGCTCCAGGGTAATGGTCACCAGACTGGCGATGGCGGCGACGCAGACGATCAACAGCACCAGCCCGGCGTTTTCGTCCTCGGTTTCGGCGATGCGTTTCACGTCCTCGGCCCGGGCCCGCACGGTCAGCCAGAACATCAGCGCCAGGTAGGTCCAGACCGCGGCGTTCCAGCCGATGAGGAGCTTGCTGGTCAGGGTGTGCGCGGGGGCGAGGATGCCGACGGCGCAGCCGATCAGCACGCCGAAGGTCAGGCGGGGGTGGGTTCGGATCACGAAAGGCATGGGGGCTCGCAGCTTCAGGGCAGTGGGGGAACATTAGCATGTAGGGGGATTTGGATAGGGGGGGATAGCGGTTGCTGTGGGTGTGGCGGCTGGCGGGTTTGTCTTGATGGCTTGGGGGTTGGGGGTTGGGTACATATCCGTTGCTGCGGTAACGGCTGCTTATGGTTTCGCCCTTACGGCGAGTCCCTTTTTTTCAAACGCCAAAAAAAGGAACCAAAAAACGCTTGCCCCTCCATGGGCCCCTCGCTGTGGCTCGGGGTGCCCTCGCTTCGGCATTGCTCCGGGGGCCCGCCGCCAACCGGCCATCCATGGCCGGGTGGCGGCTAGCTCGGCATCCATGCCGAGCTGCCCCCTACGCAACGCCTACGCTCGGCCGGCTGGGAAGGGGCCTGAAGATCAAGATCAAGATCAAGATCAAAAGCCAAAGCCAAGGTGCGCAGGCCGGCTCCTTGTAGCCGCTGCCGAAGGCTGCGAACGAGCGCTCGCGCTCGCAAAACCAGGCGGCGCGATAGGTCAGGAATATCGGGGAGGCAGGTTTAGCGTCTCCTGCGGAGCCGGTCGCAGCCTGCGGCAGCGGCTACATGTAACGCGAACGGTGATGAAACAGGCCGGCCGGCAGGCCGCCGTCAGATGTTGATCTTGCTCTGGCTTTTGATCTTGATCTGAACGCCCCGTTAACCACGATGGCCGAACGCAGGCATTGAGCCGTGGGTAACCCGGCAGGGATGCCGGGTTAGCCGCCACCCGGCCATGGATGGCCGGTGGCGGCGGCCCACGGATCAATGCCGGAGTTCGGGCATGCCGAGCCTAGGCGAGGCACCGAGTGGAGGGGCAAGAGCTTTTGGTTACTTTGGGCTCTTTCCAAAGTGACTCGCCGTAAGGGCGAAACCCTAAGTGGCCGCACCCGCAGGAACGGATATGTACCCAAACCCGCTGTAAGAGCGGAACCGTAAGCGGCCGCACCCGCAAGAACGGATATGTACCCAAACTCGCTGTAAGAGCGAAACCGCCAGCGGCCGCACCCGCAGGAATGGATATGTACCCAACCCCGCTGTAAAAGCGGAACCATAAGCCGCCGCACCCGCAGCCCCGGATATGTACCCAACCCCACAACAAAAAACTCACGCCAAAGTCTTGGCCATGACCCCCACAAACAACTCCGATTCAAGAACCCCCTGCAACCACTCCTGCAACGCACGATAAGGCGTCTGCGCAAACCACTCCCGGTCCACATGAGCAAACTGGCGAACAAACGGCAGCAGGGCCATGTCCGCCAAGCTCGGATGCGCCGCCAGCAGATAGCGTCGCTCCTGCAGCAGGCGCTCCAACTGCGCCAGAAACACCTCGCCCTGGGCCCGGTAATGCTCCATGGGCGCTTCGGGATAACGCTCGGCGTACTTGTAGCGATTGAGGTGCACCTTGAACACCTGATCATTCTCGGCAATCAAGGCCGCCATCTGTGTCTGGGCCTCGGGGGCGCCGATGAGCCGCCAGTTGTCCGGATCATGCTGCTCCAGCGCCCAGTGCATGATCTCCAGGCTCTCATCGATCACCCTCCCATCCACCGCCAGCACCGGCACCGTGCCCTTGGGCGACAGCGCGAGCATCTCGGGTGGTTTGGCCTTGAGGCTGACCTCGACGATCCGCACCGGCACCTGGGCATAGCGCAGCGCCAGGCGCGCACGCATGGCATAGGGGCAGCGGCGGAACGAGTAGAGGGTCGCCTCGGGCATAGGCCGCGTGCTCATTTCACCTCCAGGGTGCTCAGGCCGTTGCCCTGGCGGCTGACCTGGATCTGCACCGGAATCCGTTCGTGCATTTCCTGGACGTGGGAAATCACCGCCACTTTGCGTCCCTGGGCCTGCAGGCCGTCGAGGGCGTCCATGGCCAGTTGCAGGGACTCGGGGTCGAGGCTGCCAAAACCTTCGTCGATAAACAGCGATTCGATCTTCAGGGTGCTGGAGGCCATGGACGCCAGACCCAGGGCCAGGGCCAGGGACACCAGGAAGGTTTCGCCGCCGGACAGCGAGTGCACCGAGCGCAGTTCGTCGCCCATCTCGGTGTCCAGCACCAGCAGGCCGAGCATGCTGCCGCCGCGCTTGAGGCGGTAGCGCCGCACCAGCTGGCGCAACTGGGCGTTGGCGTGGTGCACCAGCAGGTCGAGGTTGTAGGCCTGGGCGATCTTGCGGAAGGTGTCGCCGGTGGCCGAGCCGATCAGGGCATTCAGGCGGGCCCAGCGCTGCCATTGCTGGTAGGCCTCGTTGATGCGCTGGCTCAGGGCCTGGTTGGCTTCCTGGCGGCGCTGGTCCTCGCTTTGCCGGGCGCGCAGTTCCGCCACCTGCTGTTCGCTGGCGAGGGCTTGTTGCTGCAGCTCTTCAAGGGCCTGGGCCAGTTGCCCGGCCTCCAGGTTGCCGTTGTGCTGGGCCTGGTGCTGTTGCAGGCGTTGCTGGCGCTCCTGGAGCAGGACCTTGGCTTGTTCGATGGCTTTGTCGTTGGCCTGCAGGCGCTGGCGCAGTTGCTGGATCTGGTCCTCATCCAGTTCCAGCAATTGTTGCAGCCCGGCGTCATCCAGTTCCGGGTGCTGGGCGCGCCATTGCTCGATGCTGCCGGCCAGTTGCTGCTGTTCGCTGTCCAGGGCTTGCAGGCGCTCTTGCCGGGCCTTGAGTTCGGCGCTCAGTTGGATCAGTTGCTGCTGCAGCTCGTGCTGCTCGTGCTGGGCCTTGGCCTGGGCGCTGCGGGCCTGTTCCACGGCTTGATCGAGCTGCTGCTGCCAGAGCTCGGCGCTAGGGTGCGACCCCAGCAGGGCGGCCAGCTGGTCCTGGCAGGCCTGCTGCTGTTGGCTCAGGGCGTCGAGCTGCTGCTGAGCGTCGCTCAGTTGCTGCTGGCGGGTCAGTTGGCGGTCCTGTTCCTTGTCCAGCAGCAGTTGGCGCTGCTGTTGTTCTTCGGTTTCGTCCTGGCGCTCGCGCAGCTGTTCGATGCGCTGCAGGACCTGCTGGTCCAGTTGCATGAAGGTGCTGGCCGGGTCACGGCGCAGGCCTTCGAGCACCTCGGCCGGCAGCAGGTTGTTGAAGCTGGCCAGTTCTTCCTCTAGACGCTGCTGGTCGGCGGCCAATTGCTCCTGCTGCTTGTGCAGGTGCTGGGCCGCCTGCTGGCTGGCGTCTTGTGCTTGCTGCAACTGCTGCTGGAGCCGCGTGGCGTCCTTTTGCAGGGTCAGCAAGGCATCCAGGCGGCTCTCATCCTGGGTGATGCTCTGTTGCAACTGTTCCAGTTGCTGGCGCAGCCAGGCATCGCGTCGCGCCGGGTCCTGGTCCAGCAGGCTGGCACTCTGCGGGTGGGCTTGCAGGCTGGGGGCCAGTGCCTGTTGCTGGCTGGCCAGTTGTTCCTGTTGCTGGAGGAATTCTTTCTGCTGGGCGATCAGGCCCTGGACCTGGGCCCGCAGTTCGTTGAGCTGTTCCTTGAGCCTGTCCACCGCCTGACGGGCGTTGGCTTCTTCGCTCTCGTCATGGCGCCCCAGGCTGTGCAGCAGGGCTTCGGGCTGGTGATAGGGGTGCTCGACGCTGCCGCACACCGGGCAGGGCTGATCGTCCTGCAACTGCTCGCGCAGTTCCTCGACACTGGCACTGCGGGCCAGGCGCTGGCGCTCCAGCAGGGCCTGGGTGACGCTCAGGGTCTGCTCGGCGACGCTCAGTTCGGCCTTGGCTTGCAGACCGGCCTGGTTCAGTGCTTCACGCTGGGCGGCCACGGCTTGTTGCTTGTCTTGCAGGGCCCGGCCGCGCTGGTCCAGTTCCTGTTGCTGGGCCCAGAGCCGTGCCAGCTCTTCGGTGGCCCGTTGTTGCTTGCGGTTGTCCTTGAGCAGGCCGTCCAGCAATTGGATCTGCTCGGCCACGGCCTGGGGTTCGGCACCGGCTTCGCTGTAGAGCAATTCAAGGTGGGAACGTTGTTCGGCCAGTTGCTGAGCCGCGGTGCTGGCCCGCTGTTCCAGGGCTGGCAGTTCGCTCTGGCCCTGATTCAGACGGTTGCCGATCAGCATCAGTTGCTGCAGGCGTTCGCGGTAGAGCGTCCAGGCTTCGCTCAAGGGGGCGAGGGCGGCGCTGTGCGCCAACTGCCCGGCGATCCGCTCCAGGCGCTCACCCACCAGACGCTGCTTCTCCAGCAGTTGGGCAATGCTTTGCTGGCCTTGGGCACTGGCGCTTTGTGCGCGGTCACGGGTTTCGCCGGCGTCGCTCAGGCTCTGGCCAAGACGGCTCAGGTTGCCCTGTTCGGCAAAGGCTTCGCGCAGCAGCGGGACGCTGTCGCTGTGCTGGCTCTGGGCCTGGGTCAGGGCGCTATCGGCGTCGAGCACGTGCTGTTGCAGCTGTTGGTGACGTTGTTGCAGCTCAACCTGTTGCGCGGCCTGCTGCTCGATCTGTTGGCGCAGGGGCTCCAGGGCTTGGCGCAGCTCGATCTGGCGCAGGAATTGGTGACGCTGCGGCGCCAGTTGCTCCAGCCGTTGCAGGCGCAGGCGCTGCGGAGCCAGGGTCTGAGCCTCCTGCTCGGCCTGTTGCAACTGCTCGCTGGCGTCCTGCTGTGCCTCCTGCCATTGGCGCAATTCCTTGAGCCAGCTGTGCTGGGCTTCCAGCTGCTTGAGCTGGGCCTGCTGGGTCTTGAGCTGCTGTTGGGCGTCGTTGAACTGCTGATCCAGTTCGGCCCGGGCCTCGGGGTCCAGGGGGACGATGCCGCTGGCCTGGGCCTGGAGCGCCTTGTGGGCCTCGTCGGCTTCTTTGCTCTTGCTGTAGGCCCGGCGCCCCAGCTGGCTGTAGATCGCGGTGTTGGTGAGCTTTTCCAGCAGCTCGCTGCGTTCCTTGTCGTCGGCCTTGAGAAAGGCGCTGAACTCGCTCTGGGCCAGCATCACGGCGCGGGTGAATTGCTCGAAGTTGAGGCCCAGCTTGGATTCGATCAGCTGTTCGTAGTCGCGCTTGCTACTGGCCAGCAATTGATTGCTGTCCAGGTCGGTGAGGCTCTGCCGGCTGGCTTGCAGCTTGCCGTTGGCCTTGTCGCGAGCGCGGTTGGCTTCCCAGCGGGCGCGGTAGCGGCGCCGGTCGATGCCGACAAAGTCCACTTCGGCGAACCCGCTGCCGGTGCCACGGCGCAGTAGGGTGCGTGGGTCGCCGGTGGAGATATCGCTGTCGACCTCGGGAACCTTGTTTTCCTTGGCGATCTTGTTCAGCCGCGGCACCGCGCCGAACAACGCCAGGCACAGGGCGTCCAGCAGGGTGCTTTTGCCGGCACCGGTGGGCCCGGTAATGGCGAACAGGCCGGCGCTGGCCAGGGGCTCGGCGGTGAAATCGATCTCGAACGGACCGGCCAGGGAGGCCAGGTTCTTCAGGCGGATGGCCAGGATCTTCATGGCTGTTCACCTTCTTGCTGAACGTCCTGCAACAGCAGGGCGAAATCCTTGAGGGTGGCGTCGTCCACTTCATTGGCGTAGGCGTCGCGCCAGGCCCGGCGGAACAGTTCTTCGGGGCTCAGTTGATCCAGTTCTATCAGCTCGGCGCCGCTGTCTTCAGCGTCGCGGCCGCCGTTACCGGCGTATTCGGCGGCAATCCGTACCAGACGCACGGCCTTGCCTTGCAGGGCGCTTTCCACTTGCTGGCGCAGGTCCGGTTGCGGTTCGTCCAGGCGCACCCGCACTTCCAGCCAGGGCTGGCGCTGTTCTTCGGCCAACAGGTCGATGTCCGGCAGATCGCCGAGCTGGCTCAGGATCTCCCCCAGGGGCGCCGGGCCCAGGCGTTGCAGGTTGACCGCCCGGGGAATCAGCCGCGGTTCGACGCTGACCAGGGTCTGGCCGTCCAGGCGCACATCGAGGATCTGGTGCGGGTAGTCGATTTCGGAAAACGATAGGGGAATCGGCGAGCCGCTGTAGCGGATGCGCTCCTCGCCATTGACCTTCTGCGGCTTGTGCAGGTGCCCCAGGGCCACGTAGCTGACGTCCGCGCCGAACAGGCTGGCGGGCAGCGCCTCGGCATTGCCGATGATCAGGCTGCGCTCGGAGTCTTCGGACACCGAGCCACCGGCCATGTGCGCATGGCTCACGGCGATCAGGGCCTGGCCCGGCTGGCGCTTGGCATTGGCCGCTGCGATCAGCCATTCATGGACCTGGGCGATGCCCTTGAGGTAGTCGTCTCCCAGCTGCGGGCCGGTGACTTCCGCCGGACGCAGGAAGGGCAGGGCCAGGCACCAGCCGACAATTGCGCCGCTGGCGTCGGGCAGGGGCAGCAGCAGGCGCTCGGCGTCCAGCTGGCCGTCATCCAGCCACAGCACCCGGCCCAGGGCGTGGGTGCGCAGGCGGCGCATCAAGGGGGCGGGCAGTTCGATACGCGAACCGGAATCGTGGTTGCCGGCGATCATCACGATGGTCAGGGCCGGCTGCTGTTCGTGGGCGCTGACGATGAAGTCGTAGAGGCGTTCCTGGGCTTTGACCGGCGGGTTGACGGTATCGAAGATATCGCCGGCGATCAGCAGCACGTCCGGTTGCTCGTGCTTGAGCTGGCGCAACAGCCACTCCAGAAAGCAGGCATGTTCGAAGTCGCGCTCCTGGCCGTGGAGGTTCTGGCCCAGGTGCCAGTCGGAGGTGTGAAACAGACGCAAGGCAAACTCCGCATGAAAAAGGCTGGCCGCACAGAAGATGACCGCGGCGAAAGGGTCGAGAGTTTACTGGCAAACGCGTGTTTATGCCCGACGCTGCGGCAAATGCAGGCGCGATTGGCCCAGCGGCTTGGCTCCAGGGAGGTGGCTGTAGGAGCGGGCTTGCCAGCGAAAGGGCCCGCCCAGGCGCTGCATGACTTACCGGCCTCGTCGCCGGCAAGCCGGCTCCTACGCCGCAGGGGGCTGCACGGCTGCTGTTATTTGGGGTACAGCGGCGGCAGGCTGGTGGTGTCCGCCACTGGGGTTTGCACTCGCTCGTTGATGGGGATGGCGCGGATCGCTCGCCAGAGTTCCTCACCTTGCCAATATTGGCCGGTCTCGCTGTAGAGGGCGCCGTTGAGGCCATCCAGGGCATCGGACAGGGGGATGAAACGCGCGGCCATGTCGGCCAGGGTTTCCGGTTGCTGGCGCGCCCAGGCGTCCAGGGCTTGTCGGGTGGCCTGGGGGTCGTTGGCCTGGCAGGCGCGCTTGAGGTCGTCCAGCAGCGAGCGTGGGCTGGGGCCGGTCTGGGCCGCCCGCAGCACCGCCGGTTGCGATCGCGCACGCCACCACAGGCCAAAGCCCAGCAGGGTGGTGCAGGCCAGCAGCAGGGTGCTCAGTTGCCACAGCCACAGGTTGCCGCTGTCGACGCTGATCGGCGCGTTGCCCGCCGGGGTGTCCACCACCAGGCTGGGGTTGTTCGCCACTTGCAGGGTTCGCGCCGGCAGGCTGGTCTGTTCCAGGCGATCTTCCAGGGTGTTCCACCAAGTGATCTCCAGGGCCGGCAGTTCGAGGTCGCCGGTGCGGGTCGGCACCAGGGCCTGGCGCTCTTCGCGAATCCCCAGCAGGCCGTGCTCGATGTGCTGGTTGCTCAGTTGCGGCTGGTCCGGGTAGCTGCGCAGGCCATTGATCTCGGCCTGGGGCAGTGGGGGCAGTTGGGCGCTGGACAAGCCCTCGGCACTCAGGGTCAGGCTGCGAGTCAGGGAATCGCCGACCTGCGGGTGATCGGGTTCCGGGCTCCAGCTTTCACTCAGGCTCAGGCTGCGGGCCGGCAGCCAGGGGATATCGGCGGGGTAGGCGGCAGGCTTGGCCAGCACTTGCAGGCTCAGTTCGGCGGAGCTGACGTGGATCAGCTTGCCGGGCTTGGGGGTCTGGGACGCCGGCTCCTGACCGGTGCTCGGGTTGGCCGGGGTGGCGGTGAAGGTCAGCGCCGGGATCAGCAGTTCGCCGCTGCGCTGGGGATAGACGGCGTAGCGCATCTCGATCACGCCATGGCGCACGCCATTGATGAGTTTTTCGTAGGTGCGCGGCTCTCCCAGTTGCTCGATCCGGGCATCGCTCAGTTGCAACGGGCTCAGGCTGCTGTCGTCGAACAGCGGCACGGAATGGTAGATGTGCAGGGTCAGCAGGGCCTGGGCCTGGACATAGACCTTGGGCTGATCGAGTTCGGCGTGGATGAACACCGGTTCCAGGCGGCTGTCCTGATCCTGCACCGGGCTGGCGTTGACTTGCAGGGTCAGGGCCTGGCTCTGCAGGTTGCCCAGTTGCAGCGGGGCGATTTCCAGGGTGCCGGTGTGGCGCGGCAGCAAGGTGACGATCCAGCGGGTGCTGGCGTGGCTGTCGCCAAGGCTGTTGAGCTGGTTGACCTGGCGCGTACCGCGCACTTCGAACTGGCTGTCCAGGGACGTCAGGTCGGGCTTGCCGAACTGGGTGACGTCGGTGGACTCCAGGGTCAGCTCGACAGTCTCGCCGGAGTTCACCTGGTTGCGGTCCAGGCTGGCGAGCAGCCCGGCAGCCTGGGACGCCGAGGTCCAGAGCGCGAGGGCGAGCAGAAGGGCGGTGCAGCGGGTCATCGAAGTTTTCCCTGATCCTGATGTTGTTGCTGTTCGTACCAGAATTTACGCCTCAGCAGTTCTCCCGGGTCGTCCGGGATCTTGCGCAGCCATTGCTCCAGTGCCTGCTGGTGTTCGGCGTCCAGGCTGTCCTGGGCCGGACGCAGGGGCGTGGTGGTGTGCTGGTCGTCCAGCTCACTGCCGGGCACCTCACTGTAGCCGTTGCGCTGCGGGTCGGGCGCTGTGGCCTGGCCCTCGTTGGCCGCAGGCTGCCCGGGGTTGTCCGGGGGTTCGCTGGCGGTGGCCGGCTGGGTGGCCGTCGCGCTGGGTCCGGGGGTGTTGCTGTCGTCGCTGTCGGGGTTTTCCGGCTGCTGCGGCGGCGTTGGCGGGGTGGCTTGCTGCTGTTGCAACAGGCTTTCCACCAGGGCCTTGTTGTGTAGCGCCGGCTGCAGCTCGGGCTGTTGTTCCAGGGCCTGTTCGTAGGCGTCGATGGCGGCTTCCAGCTCACCACTGCGCGCCAGAGCATTGCCGCGATTGTAGTGGGCGCGGGCGTCGTTGCCTTCGGCAAAGCGCTCGGCGGCGGCATTGTAGTTGCCGGCCTCGTACAAGGCCACGCCTTGCCATTGCGGGTCCTGGAAGTGTCGTGCAGCCTCGGCCGGGCGCTGCTGTTGCAGCAGGCGCTGGCCTTGCTGGTCGGGGCGCAGCCACAGGTCGTTGAAGTCGAAGGCGTAGCTGGGTTGCGGCGCGGCCAGTAGCAGCAGCGGCAGGCAGAACAGCCAGCCCCGGCGTCCGGCGCAGGCCGCCAGCAGCAACAGGGGCAGCAACAGCCAATAGCCCTGGTCGGCCCAGGTGTCCAGGCGCAGGGTCTGGCCGTCGCTGCGCACGCCTTGCGGCCCGCCCGTCAGACCCAGGCCCTTGAGGTCGCTGTCGTCCAGGCGCGCCTGACGGTAACGGCCACCCACTTCGCCAATGAACTGCTTGAGGTCCGGGCTGTCCAGGCGCGATACCAGGATCGCCCCCAGGTCGTCCTTGAGGTAGCTGCCGTCTTCCAGGGCCACCGGGGCACCGTCGCGGCTGCCGAGGCCGAGCATCAGCAATTGCGGTGTTCCGCCGTCAAGCGCCTGGCGGATGCCCTGGCGTTCCTGTTCGCTGAGGGAGGAGGCCATCAGCAACACCCGGCCCTGGCCCAGGGCGCCCTGGTCCAGCAGCTTGAGGGCCTTGAGCAGGGCCAGGTCGGCGCGCTGCCCGGCCTGGGGCATGATCGATGGCTTGAGGGCGTCCAGCAGGTTGCGGCTGGTGGCCAGATCATCGGACAGCGGCACCAGGGTGTGGGCGCTGCCGGCGTAGACGACGATCGCGGTCTGGGCGTCGCTGCGCAATTGCAGCAGGTCCAGCAGTTTGTGCCGGGCCTGTTCCAGGCGGTTGGGCGGCACGTCGCTGGCGAGCATTTGCGGGGTCAGCTCCAGCAGCACCACCAGCGGGTCGGCGGGTTTCTGGCTGGTCTGTTCCACCCGCTGCCAACTCGGGCCCAGCAGGGCCAGCACCGCCAGCAGCCAGGCCAGGCCCAGGGCCACCCAGGGCAGTTTGCTTTCGCGGCCGTTGCCGCCGCTGAGCAGGGCGGCGTGAAAGGCCGGTGGCAGGATCATCTGCCAGCGTCCGGCGCGCTTCTGCCGGTGCCAGAGCTTCCACAGCAGCAGCGCCAGCAGTGGCAGCACCAGCAACCATCCGGGTCGGAACCAGTGGGGCCAGAGACTGATCATCGACGCCTCCGCAAGCGCAGGCGCTTGAGCCGCTGGCGCCAGTCATGGGCCGGCAGCAGGAAGCTCGACTCGCTGAAGAAGCGCTGCAGCGGGTTGTGCGGCCAGCGCTCGCGCAGCACCAGCAGCACGCTGAGCAGCAGCGCCGTGGCCAGGGGCCAGTGGTACAGGGCCTGGGCCGGGCGGGCCTGGGTCGGTTGCTGGGCCACCGGCTCCAGTTGGTCGAGGGTGTCCTTGATGGCTTGCAGCTCCTGACCGTCACGGGCACGGAAGTAGCGCCCGCCGGTGACTTCGGCCAGTTCCTTGAGGGCCGGCTCGTCCAGGTCCAGGCTCGGGTTGAGCCCCAGCAGGCCGAGGGTCGCGCCCTGGTCCGGGTCGGCCCCGATGCCGATGGGATAGATTCTCACCCCTTCCTCGGCGGCCAGGCGTGCAGCGGTAATGGGCGGGATTTCGCCGCCGTTATTGGCGCCGTCGGTGACCAGGATCAGCACCCGGCTCTGCGCCGGGCGCTGGCGCAGACGTTTGAGGGCCAGGCCGATAGCGTCGCCAATGGCGGTGTTCTTGCCGGCGATGCCGATCTTCGCTTCATCCAGCCAGATCCGCACCGTGCGCCGGTCGAAGGTCAGGGGCGCCTGCAGATAGGCCTTGCTGCCGAACAGGATCAGGCCGACCCGGTCGCCCTCGCGGTGTTCGAGAAAGTCCCCCAGCAGGTGCTTGACCAGGCTCAGGCGGCTGACGTCTTCGTCCTGCCATTGCATGTCGGGAAAGTCCATGGAACCGGAGACGTCCACCGCCACCAGCAGATCGCGGCCGCTGGCGGCCACCGGCAGCGGTTCCCCCAGCCATTGCGGGCGTGCCGCGGCCAACAGCAGCAGGACCCAGAGCAGGATGAAGCGGGCCTGCTGGCGCCAGGCCGGCAGGTGGGCCCGGGCCCGGCGCTTGGACAGGCCTTCCAGGTCACTGAGGAAACTCACTTTCAGCGCCGGCTCGCCGCTGTCGGCCACCGGCAGCACCAGGCGCAGCAGCCAGGGCAGCGGCAGCAGGGCGAAGATCCACGGCCAGGCGAACTCAAACATGCTTGCGAATCCAGGTGTCCACCGCCTGGGTCAGGCCGGCGATGGCTTTGTCGTCGAGCTTGCACTCGGGTTTGTAGGCGCCTTCCACCAGCACCATCCAGCGGGTCAGACCGGCGGCCGGACAGCGGTTGTCGAGAAACGCCAGCCACTTGCGGCCATTGAGGGTGTGGCTCTGGCTGTAGGGATAGTGGTTGCGGCACAGACGCTTGAGCAGGGCGTTGAGGGCCTGCAGCCAGGCGCCGGCCGGGGCGCCGTCATAGGGCTTGGGCAGCAGCGCCAGTTCCGCCAGGGCGGCCAGGCGCACCGGGTCCAGGGGCTGTTCGCTGCGCGCGCGCGCAGCTTTGCGTGGCCACAGATGACGCCAACGCCAGGCCGCGAAGCCGAGCACCGGCAGTAGCAACGCCAGCAGCCACCAGCCTGGTGCTGGCGGCCACAGGCCGATTGCGGGCGGCGGCAGCAGCGGTTGCAGTTGTTCCAGGCTGCTCATCGGCCGGCTCCCGGGCGCTGCGGATTGAGGTACTCGCGCAACTGCTCGACCATTTCGCTCTGGGTGCTCAGGGGCATCAGCAGCACCCGCAGTTTTTGCGCCAGGCGTTCCCAGCGGGCGATGCGCGCTTCACTCTGGGCCCGGTAGGCCTGGCGCAGTTCGTAGTTCAGGGTGTCCAGTTCCAACTGCGCGCCGCGCTCGGCAAAGCGCAACAGCCCGGCGGCGGGCAGGGCATGGTCCAGGGGGTCGGACAGCGGCATCAGCAGCAGGTCGCAGTGCCGCGACAGCAGGCTCAGCTGTTGCTCGGCGGCGTCGCTCAAGGCGCGCTCGTCGCAGATCACGATCACCAGGCTGCCGGGGCGCAGCACTTCACGGCCGCGCAGCAGCGCGGTGCCCAGGGCATCACGCTGGGGCTGGGCTTCGCTGTGCAGCGACTGGTTGACCCGCACCAGGCGGTTGAGCAATTGCAACAGGCTTTGCTTGCTGCGTCGCGGTTTGATCTCGTAGTGCTCGTCGTCGCCGTAGACCAGGCCGCCGACCCGGTCGTTATGACCCAGGGCGGCCCAGCCGATCAGGCTCGCGGCCTGGGCGGCGAGCACCGACTTGAACATCAGCCCGGAGCCGAAGAACAGCTGGCGGCTTTGCTCGACCATGATGAAGATCGGCCGCTCGCGCTCCTCGTGGAACAGCTTGGTGTGGGGTTCCTGGGTACGGGCGGTGACCCGCCAGTCGATGGTGCGCACGTCGTCTCCGGCCTGATAGACCCGCACCTGATCGAAGTCCACACCGCGTCCGCGCAGCTTGGAGTGATGCAAGCCGATCAGCGGGCTGCGCTGGCTGGGGGTGGAGAACAGCTGCACCTCGCGCACGCGGTGGCGCATCTCGATCAGCTCGCCGAGGGTGATGCGAATGCCGGGTTCGGCGATGGCTTGAGTCATGGAGATCAGGCGACGGCAACGACGTCGAGGATGCGCTGTACCACACGGTCCTGGTCGATGCCTGCCGCTTCAGCCTCGAAGGACAGAATGATGCGGTGGCGCAGCACGTCGAACAGCACCGCCTGGATGTCTTCCGGGCTGACGAAATCGCGCCCGGCGAGCCAGGCGTGGGCCCGGGCGCAGCGGTCCAGGGCAATGGAGCCGCGGGGGCTGGCACCGTAGGCGATCCACTCGGCCATTTCCGGGTCGAACTTGGCCGGGGTGCGGGTGGCCATCACCAGTTGCACCAGGTATTCCTCCACCGCGTCGGCCATGTACAGGCCGAGGATTTCCTTGCGCGCGGCGAAGATCGCCTGCTGGCTGACCCGACGCTCGGGCTTGGTTTCGCCATTCAAGGCTTCGCCGCGGGCCTGCTGGAGAATGCGGCGTTCCACGGCGGCGTCCGGGAAGCCGATCTTGACGTGCATCAGGAAACGGTCGAGCTGGGCTTCGGGCAGGGGATAGGTGCCTTCCTGCTCGATGGGGTTCTGGGTCGCCATCACCAGGAACAGGGGCGACAGTTCATAGGTGCTGCGCCCGACACTGACCTGACGCTCGGCCATGGCCTCCAGCAGCGCCGACTGGACCTTGGCCGGGGCACGGTTGATTTCGTCGGCCAGCACCAGGTTGTGGAAGATCGGGCCTTGCTGGAACACGAAGCTGCCGGTTTCCGGGCGATAGATCTCGGTGCCGGTGATGTCGGCGGGCAGCAGGTCGGGGGTGAACTGAATCCGATGGAATTGCGCTTCAATGCCTTCGGCCAACTCTTTGATGGCCTTGGTCTTGGCCAGTCCTGGAGCGCCTTCGACCAGCATGTGGCCGTCGGCGAGCAGGGCGATGAGCAAGCGCTCGATGAGTTTTTCCTGGCCGAGAATCTGCGTTGAAAGAAAGGTTCGCAGCGCCAATAGCGCTTCACGATGTTCCATCGGTGACTGTTCCTGGAGAGGGTGCGCCCCGGGCGTTGAACTAACGTCGGGGCTGGGGGCGATACTTTAATCCATAGCGGGGGTCGGCGACTAACGGGGAAAACCTGATTTAGCCAATTAGTCGAAAAAAAACACCGCCATCCACCGATTCCCGCGGGCGGTTCCTGTAGCCGCTGCCGCAGGCTGCGAACGGTTTGGGCGGCATACCGACGCAGGAGACGCGGGGATCTGGAGCGCCACCGAGGTTTGGCGGGAGGCCGTCAGGCAAGGTCCTGCGGACCTTTTCGCAGCCTCGCCACAGGCTCGGCAGCGGCTACAGGCATTGCCAGGATGTGCGGCTGTTGTAGCCGCTGCCGCAGGCTGCGCACGGCTCCGCAGGAGACGTAGGGATCTGGAGCGCCACCGAGGTTTGGCGGGAGGCCGTCAGGCAAGGTCCTGCGGACCTTTTCGCAGCCTCGCCACAGGCTCGGCAGCGGCTACAGGCGTTGCCAGGGCTGTTGTAGCCGCTGCCGCAGGCTGCGCACGGCTCCGCAGGAGACGCGGGGATCTTGAGGGCGCCGCAGGTTCAACGGCGGGTCAGGGCAGCTGGCTGATGTAGGTGCCGGTGCCCTTGAGGATGTTCTGCAGGGTCAGTTCCACTTCGGCCAGGTCCGAGGCGGCGGTGCTGTGGCGGATTTCCAGGTGGTCGGAACCGTTCAGGGCGTCGGCGTCGGCCGCGGCGATTTCGATCAGCAGGGTGGTCGGGCTCAGGGTGACCTTGACGCCATCGAGGGTCGAGGGCTCGCCGTCGAGGGTGATTTCCAGCTCGTCCTCATCCGGGTAGCGGCTCATCAGGAACATCTCGCCCTGGCTGCTGTGGCAGCAGAGCATGGCCATGTTGTCTTCTTCGTCGTCGCAAGGGTTGGCGATCAGGTGGGCAGTGGTCATGAGCATGGGGGCATTCCTGGGGCGGGGCCGGCAGCGGCCGGACAGGGCACAAAGAAACAATTCTGCCAGCCCGAGGGAATTTCTGCTGGCTTGTCTGTCAGAGAACAGGTCGTGAACAGTCATCACCTGCAGCGTCACTTCTGGTACGCAAGTACCGTGAAACCGGGGAAAAACCCTGGTTTTTCTCCGTCGCCTGCTAGTGTTGTTCAGGGCACCGTCCGCCAGTTGCGTGCCGTTGACCGAATATGTCGCAGCATCGCAAGCAGCTGTCGCGTTCCACTCGTTAAGCTGCGCAGCGGACAATTTGTTCTCAAGTGCAATTGGGGGGGCGTCCGAAGGGTGATGGTCACCTGTAAAGGCATTGCGCGCTCTGCAAGCGCCAGTCGTTTTTGCAGATGCCCATCCCGGGAAGGTGAATGTGACCTGCGCGTCTCGTCCAGCTTCACCCACCTGGCATCCTGCAACCTCTGCCCGAGACCAGGAGCAGCATGCACCACCGCCCCGCAAGGGGTTTGCACGCGACGCTACCATCAATAACAAGCCCAAGCGGAGTACCACAGATGGCGTTCTTCACCGCAGCCAGCAAGGCCGACTTTCAGCACCAACTGCAAGCGGCACTGGCCCAGCACATCAGTGAACAGGCACTGCCACAAGTGGCGCTGTTCGCTGAACAATTCTTCGGCATCATTTCCCTGGACGAACTCACCCAGCGTCGCATGTCCGACCTGGCGGGCTGCACCCTTTCTGCCTGGCGCCTGCTTGAGCGCTTCGATCACGCGCAACCGCAAGTGCGCGTCTACAACCCCGATTACGAACGTCATGGCTGGCAGTCGACCCACACCGCGGTGGAAGTCCTGCACCACGACCTGCCGTTTTTGGTGGACTCGGTCCGTACCGAGCTCAACCGTCGCGGCTACAGCATCCACACCCTGCAGACCACCGTGCTCAGCGTGCGCCGTGGCAGCAAGGGCGAGCTGCAAGAAATCCTGCCCAAGGGCACCCAGGGCGAAGGCGTGCAGCAAGAGTCGCTGATGTACCTGGAGATCGACCGCTGCGCCAATGCCGCCGAACTCAGCGTGCTGGGCAAGGAACTGGAGCAGGTGCTGGGTGAAGTGCGGGTCGCCGTGGCCGACTTCGAGCCGATGAAGGCCAAGGTCCAGGAACTGATCGAAAGCATCGACAACAGCCAGTTCGCCATCGCTGCCGATGAAAAGACCGAGATCAAGAGCTTCCTGGAATGGCTGGTGGGCAACCACTTCACCTTCCTCGGCTATGAAGAATTCGTGGTCGGCACCGATCAGGACGGCGGGCATATCGACTATGACCCCAGCTCCTTCCTCGGCCTGGCCAAGCTGCTGCGCGCCGGCCTGACCAGCGATGACCTGCGCATCGAAGACTACGCCGTCAACTACCTGCGCGAACCGACGCCGCTGTCGTTCGCCAAGGCCGCGCACCCCAGCCGCGTGCACCGTCCGGCCTACCCGGACTTCGTCTCGATCCGTCAGATCGATGCCGACGGCAAGGTGATCAAGGAATGCCGCTTCATGGGCCTCTACACCTCCTCGGTGTACGGCGAAAGCGTGCGAGTGATTCCCTACATCCGCCGCAAGGTGGAAGTCATCGAGCAGCGCTCGGGCTTCCAGGCCAAGGCGCACCTGGGCAAGGAACTGGCCCAGGTCCTGGAAGTGCTGCCACGGGACGATCTGTTCCAGACCCCGGTGGACGAGCTGTTCAGCACCGTGATGTCCATCGTGCAGATCCAGGAGCGCAACAAGATCCGCGTGTTCCTGCGCAAGGACCCGTACGGTCGCTTCTGCTACTGCCTGGCCTATGTGCCGCGCGACATCTATTCCACCGAAGTGCGGCAGAAGATCCAGCAAGTGCTGATGGATCGCCTGCAAGCCACGGACTGCGAGTTCTGGACCTTCTTCTCCGAGTCGGTGCTGGCCCGCGTGCAGCTGATCCTGCGGGTGGACCCGAAACAACGCATCGACATCGACCCGCTGCTGCTGGAAAAAGAAGTGGTGCAGGCCTGCCGCAGCTGGCAGGACGACTACGCCAGCCTGGTGGTGGAAAGCTTCGGCGAAGCCCACGGCACCAACGTGCTGGCGGACTTCCCGAAAGGTTTCCCGGCCGGTTACCGCGAGCGTTTCGCCGCGCACTCGGCGGTGGTGGACATGCAGCACCTGCTGAGCCTCACCGAAGCCAACCCGCTGGTGATGAGCTTCTACCAGCCCCTGGGCCAGGTGTCCGGCCAGCGCGAGCTGCATTGCAAGCTGTACCACGCCGACACCCCGCTGGCGCTGTCCGACGTGCTGCCGATCCTGGAAAACCTCGGCCTGCGCGTGCTGGGTGAGTTCCCGTACCGCCTGCGCCACAACAATGGCCGCGAGTACTGGATCCACGACTTCGCCTTCACCGCCGCCGAAGGCCTGGACCTGGACATCCAGCAGCTCAACGACACGCTGCAGGACGCCTTCGTCCACATCGTCCGTGGCGATGCCGAGAACGACGCCTTCAACCGCCTGGTGCTGACTGCCGGCCTGCCATGGCGCGACGTGGCGCTGCTGCGTGCCTACGCCCGCTACCTGAAGCAGATCCGTCTGGGCTTTGACCTGGGCTACATCGCCAGCACCCTGAACAACCATACCGACATCGCCCGCGAGTTGACCCGGTTGTTCAAGACCCGTTTCTACCTGGCGCGCAAGCTCACCAGTGAAGACCTGGAAGACAAGCAGCAGCGTCTGGAACAAGCGATCCTCACCGCCCTGGACGACGTTCAGGTGCTCAACGAAGACCGCATCCTGCGACGCTACTTGGACCTGATCAAGGCCACCCTGCGGACCAACTTCTACCAGACCGACGCCAACGGCCAGAACAAGTCCTACTTCAGCTTCAAGTTCAACCCGCACCTGATCCCCGAGCTGCCCAAGCCGGTGCCCAAGTTCGAAATCTTCGTCTACTCGCCACGGGTTGAAGGCGTGCACCTGCGCTTTGGCAACGTGGCGCGCGGCGGCCTGCGCTGGTCCGACCGTGAAGAAGACTTCCGTACCGAAGTCCTGGGCCTGGTAAAAGCCCAGCAAGTGAAGAACTCGGTGATCGTGCCGGTGGGCGCCAAGGGCGGCTTCCTGCCCCGTCGCCTGCCATTGGGCGGCAGCCGGGACGAGATCGCGGCCGAGGGCATCGCCTGCTACCGCATCTTCATTTCCGGCTTGCTGGACATCACCGACAACCTGAAAGACGGCGCCCTGGTACCACCGGCCAACGTGGTGCGGCATGACGACGATGACCCGTACCTGGTGGTGGCGGCGGACAAGGGCACTGCGACCTTCTCCGACATCGCCAACGGCATTGCCATCGACTACGGCTTCTGGCTGGGCGACGCCTTCGCCTCCGGCGGTTCCGCCGGTTACGACCACAAGAAGATGGGCATCACCGCCAAGGGCGCGTGGGTCGGCGTGCAGCGCCACTTCCGCGAGCGCGGGATCAATGTCCAGGAAGACAGCATCACCGTGGTCGGCATCGGCGACATGGCCGGCGACGTGTTCGGCAACGGCCTGTTGATGTCCGACAAGCTGCAACTGGTGGCGGCGTTCAACCACCTGCACATCTTCATCGACCCGAACCCGGACCCGGCCACCAGCTTCGTCGAGCGCAAGCGCATGTTCGAGCTGCCGCGTTCGGCCTGGACCGACTACGACACCAGCATCATGTCCGAAGGCGGCGGCATCTTCTCGCGCAGCGCGAAGAGCATCGCCATCTCGCCGCAGATGAAAGAGCGCTTCGACATCCAGGCCGACAAACTGACCCCGACCGAGCTGCTCAACGCCTTGCTCAAGGCGCCGGTGGACCTGTTGTGGAACGGCGGGATCGGCACCTACGTCAAGGCCAGCAGCGAAAGCCACGCTGACGTCGGCGACAAGGCCAACGACGCCCTGCGCGTCAACGGCAACGAGCTGCGCTGCAAAGTGGTGGGCGAGGGCGGCAACCTGGGCATGACCCAGCTGGGTCGTGTGGAATTCGGCCTCAATGGCGGCGGTTCCAACACCGACTTCATCGACAACGCCGGTGGCGTGGACTGCTCCGACCACGAAGTGAACATCAAGATCCTGCTCAACGAAGTGGTGCAGGCCGGCGACATGACCGACAAGCAGCGCAACCAGCTGCTGGCCAGCATGACCGACGAAGTCGGCGGCCTGGTGTTGGGCAACAACTACAAGCAGACCCAGGCCCTGTCCCTAGCCGCGCGCCGTGCCTACGAGCGTGCTGCCGAGTACAAGCGCCTGATGAGCGACCTGGAAGGCCGTGGCAAGCTGGATCGCGCCATCGAGTACCTGCCGACCGAGGAGCAGCTCACCGAGCGCGCCGCGACCGGCAAGGGCCTGACCCGTCCAGAGCTGTCGGTGCTGATTTCCTACAGCAAGATCGACCTCAAGGAAGCCTTGCTCAAGTCCCTGGTGCCGGATGACGACTACCTGACCCGTGACATGGAGACCGCGTTCCCGCCGAGCCTGGTGGCCAAGTTCTCCGAAGCCATGCGTCGCCATCGTCTGAAGCGCGAGATCGTCAGCACCCAGATCGCCAACGACCTGGTCAACCACATGGGCATCACCTTCGTGCAGCGCCTGAAGGAGTCCACCGGCATGAGCCCGGCGAACGTCGCCGGTGCCTACGTGATCGTGCGGGACATCTTCCACCTGCCGCACTGGTTCCGTCAGATCGAAGCCCTGGATCACCAGGTCTCGGCCCAGGTGCAACTGGAGCTGATGGACGAGCTGATGCGTCTGGGCCGTCGGGCGACCCGCTGGTTCCTGCGCAGCCGTCGCAACGAGCAGGATGCCGCGCGCGATGTCGCCCACTTCGGTCCGCACCTGGCGGCCCTGGGCCTCAAGCTCGACGAACTGCTGGAAGGCCCGACCCGCGAAGGCTGGCAGAACCGTTACCAGGCCTATGTCGAAGCCGGCGTACCGGAGTTGCTGGCGCGCATGGTTGCAGGCACCACTCACCTGTACACCCTGCTGCCGATCATCGAAGCCGCCGACGTGACTGGTCAGAGCGCGGCCGATGTGGCCAAGGCCTACTTCGCCGTGGGCAGCGCCTTGGACCTGCCGTGGTACCTGCAGCAGATCAGCGATCTGCCGGTGGGCAACAACTGGCAGGCCCAGGCCCGTGAAGCCTTCCGCGACGATGTGGACTGGCAGCAACGGGCGATCACCATCAAGGTGCTGCAGATGGCCGATGCGCCGGACGACATGGAAGCCCGCGTGGCCCTGTGGCTGGAGCAGAACGCGAGCATGGCTGATCGCTGGCGCGCCATGATGGTGGAAATCCGTGCCGCCAGCGGCACCGACTACGCCATGTATGCCGTGGCCAACCGGGAACTGCTGGACCTGGCCATGAGCGGTCAGTCGGTGCTGTAACGGCCTGACCCCGCCCTGAACAAAAAAAGCCCCGTATCGCAAGATACGGGGCTTTTTTATTGCCTGGCGTCGGTGCCTGGCGTCGGTGCCGGCAGGCGGTTGTCGGGTAAGGCTTAGCGGGTCTTGGCCGAGGCGTCCTGCTCGACCACCATGTCCAGCACGTAGACCGTGGACGGGGCGTCGGCAGGCGGGTTCTTCCATTCGTATTGCTTGACCCGCAGCACGTTGCGCACGCCGTCCTGGTGCTCGTAACCCTCGATGGACTGGTACAGCGGATGCCAGGCGTCCTGGGTCGGCAGTTGCAGGCCGGCGGCATCGTAGCGGCGCTCACGCACTTGCAGGCACTGGAAGTCGGGGATCAGCGGGTGGCTGCATTTGACGGTCTGGGCCGCCACTTCCAGGAAGCGCGTCTGGCCCTGGCTGCCGTAGCGGGTCTCGGGGGTGGGCTGGCCTACGAACTTGAGCTGGGTGCCGTCCTGGGTGGTCAGTTGCAGGGTCGGAGTCGATTCGTCGCCGCCGAAGGTGGTGCGCAGGTCGCCCTTGAACAGGCGGCCGACTTCGGCATCCAGGGTCATCAGGCTGGGGTCGCAGGCCATCATGGTCGAGGCCAGGGGCTGGACCTTGAGCACGCCGTTTTCAGACTGGAAACCGCCGAACTGGCGGTTGCAGCCGCCGCTGATGTTGAGGTTCTGCCCGGTGAAGGTCAGGCGCAGCTGGCGCTCGATGCCCTTGTCCAGGGCGGCAACGGGTTTGCCCGCCGCGTCGCTGGCCGAGACCAGTTGCCAGTAGTAGGCGGTCAGTGCTGGTTGGGCGCTGACGGAGGCAGTGCTGGCGGGCATGGAAGAGGATCCTTCAGGGGGAGTGGACGCCGGGGTGCAGGCCTGGAGCAGGGCGGCACAGACGGATACGAGGAGGATGTTTTGCTTCATGGTTCGCTCTTTCAGCCTTGATGGAGTATGGCCTGGCGCATGGGCGGCAGGCCCAGGCCGGTAACCTGTGGCAGTGATGCGCGGCGCCCGCCACCTGGGCAGGGCGCCGCCGGACGACCGCTGCCGTTACCGATTGCGATGTGACAGCACTGTGCCAGTTCGGTTTCATGGTCGCTGGCCAGCGGGAGTGTTACCAAATCTTGCGCGCGCGTTGCAAGCAGCGCCCCGGATTGCCCGCCGCCCAGTGTCCCGGGCTTACCAGAACCAGTAAGGCAGGAATTTGGGCGTTGGTTCATTGGCCAGTTCCAGGTGATAGGTGATGGCGTTGAAGAAGAACCCATCGAGCAAGAGAAACGCCGCCACGCCGAACGCCAGGACGATCACCTCGTAATGCCGGTGCTCGGCGTATTGCCGGCCGATCCAGTAGCGCACGCCGCTGAGCAGGACAAAGCTTGCGAACACACCGGCGAAGTTGGGCTGCAAGGGCTGGGCGGCAAACGCGTTGTAGCCCAGCACCAGCAGCGCCAGGACCGCGCCGCAGGCCGGCAGGTTCAGGCACAGGCGCAGCAGGCGTTTGCGGGTGGCGCTGAACAGGCCGTTGGGGTCGACGAATAGATAGGCCGCCAGCAGGGAAATGGCCGGGGTGATGGACACGATGTAACGCGCCTTCTTCGAGTTGGGAATGCTGAAGAACAGGATCAGCACCAAGAACCAGGCGCCCAGGTACAGCAGCAGGCGCGGTGCCGACGGCGGCGGCGCGCTGAACCCCGGCCTGGCGCTTCTGACCATGACGCACAGGGCGTAGAACGCGGTGAAGCTGTAGGTGATCAGCCCGACGCTGAAGTAGAAGTAATAGCGTGGCGAGTGATTGCTGGCGATCCGGCCCAGGCCCTGCATCTCCAGCACTTGCTGCATGAAGGCGTCACCGCCCTGCACCTGGGCGGCCCAGGCCAGCAGGGCGACCCCGGCGGCGAACAGCAGGCCGCTCAGCAGCGAGAACCCGACCAGGGTCCGCCACTGCCGGCTCAGCAGGTAATAGGTGCCGACCACCAGTGCCGGGCCGATCATGCCGATCGGCCCGCGCAGGGCAAAGCCCAGGATCAGCCCAAGCAATACCAGCGCCAGGCGTGCGCGCTGTTGCTTGAGATCGGCGGTGTAGGCCAGGTAGAAGCAGCCCGCGGTGATCAGGGCGGGGTAGATGTCCAGGGCCAGGGAGTTGACGCTGTCCAGGAACGCCCAGGTGAACAGCGCAAAGAGCACGCCGCAGACGCCCCATTTCTGCTCATGCAGGGCCCCCAGTTTGTAGATGAACACCAGCATCAGCGACGCGGCAATGCACAGGGGCAGGCCCATCGACAGCACGGACAGCTGGCCGAAGGGCAGCGACGCCAGGTAGACCAGCACCGTGTTGACAACGGTGTAGTCGGGATACGGCTGCAGATCCTCGGCGATGGGGAACAGCGTCATGCCGTGCTGCAGCATGTAGTCGGCGAAGTCGACGAAGCGCGTGGTGTAGTTGAGGACGGCCGGTTTGTATTGCAGGCCCATGAGCAGCACCAGGGCCACCAGGAAAATACTCAGGCCGGGTCGTTGCCAGATTTGTTTTTGAACGCTTTCCATGTTCACAACACACAAAAAAGCCGACGGTATGGTGGCCAGCACTCGAACGCGTGCACGAATGGCGGCGTGGCAGGTTGCTGGCACCGGTGTTTGGGTGCAGCAATCTAGCGCGGCCGAGGTTAACGGCCGGTATAGGGGCGCAATCCCGATAGTGGCCGCTTGAGGGCGGAGGAACTGGCCCTCAGGGCCGTTGCGGCTTGACCGAGGTGCCGAAGGTATTCCCCATGCGCACGCTGGTGGCGGCCGGTGTCGAGAGCCCGACCTGGTTCGGCGGGCGCTTGTGCACCGGGTCCTCCATGGCCTGTTGATTGGCCTGGGCCGCCTTGACGGCGTCCGGGGCGTTGCCCATCTGTTTGCTCAGGCAGTTGTAGTCGGGGGCCTTGTAGCCGCCGACGCTGACTTCCACACAACCCTCGCGGGCCTCCTCGGCCTGCAGCGTCCAGGGCAGGGCGCACAGCAACAAGGTGGCGGCGTATTGGCTTGAACGATTCATCCTGGCCTCCTGGCAGACCCGGGAAAGCGGGCCTCGATGCCGGCCGAGTGTAGTGCAAACCGATGACTGAAAAAGTGATGGTTTTTTTGCCGTGGCCGTAACACCAGATTCATAAACTGGCCTCAGGATGACGCTTTTAGGGATTGGACTGCAGTGCAGCGACGCAGCGCGCAGGTCGGGCGATGGACTTCATTGCACGGGGGCTTGGCGACCTGTGTGCTGGGGTTCGTGCTGCTGGCGTTGATGCCGCAGGGCTGGGGCCAGCCCGCTGTCGAGGGACCGCCCCGGGTGGATTCCCAGGCCTTGCTGACGCTGGAGATTCCGGCGAAGAACCTGGTGGATGCCCTGGAGCTGTTCAGTCGCGCCACAGGAATGGCGGTGCTGGTGGATCGGGAGTTGACCCGGGGGCGGCGGTCGGTGGGGATCAAGGGCCGCTACAGCGCTCAGGAGGGCTTGAGTCGCCTGCTGGCGGGCAGTGGCCTGATGGCCCGTTATGCCCGCAGCGATGCCTTCACCCTGCAGGTGCCGCAGGCCACGCCGGCCACGCCGCTACCGGGTGCGGGAAGCAGCCGGGCGGCGCGGCTCAACAGCAGTTATGCCAGTGCCGTGCAACAGGCGGTGGAGCACAGTCTGTGTGGTTCGGCGCTGACCCGTCCGGGCCGCTTTCGCGCCTTGCTGCAACTGTGGATCGGCGCCGATGGCCGGGTGCAGCACAGCCGCCTGGTGAGCTCCACCGGCGATCTGCAGCGCGATGAAGCCTTGGTGCAGCGCCTGGCCGACACCCGGGTTCAGCGCCAGGCGCCCAGCTCGCTGCGCCAGCCGCTGACCTTACTCTTGATACCGGACACAACAGGGAAACGCATGGACTGCAGGGAATGGGAAGGAGCTTCCGGGGTATGAAAAATACCGCACAGAGTGCGATGGTCAGGCTGTTCCTGACGTCCTACGAGGACTTTCGGGTGCGCTTGCGCAGGCGCCTGGGCTCCGAGGACCTGGCCAACGACGTCCTGCATGAAACCTACCTGCGGGTCGACCGCATGGAAGAGCCGCCCAACCTGCTGCAACCCAATGCCTACCTCTATCGCATGGCCCTGAACATTGCCGCCGACCGCCGCCAGTCCGACGCCCGGCTGCTGACCGGCGACGAGGTCGAGGAACTGCTGCACATCGCCGATGACACCCTGGACCCGTCGCGGGTGGTGGGCGGCCAGAAAGAAATCCAGACCCTGCTCAAAGCCCTCTACGAACTGCCGGCGCGGCGGCGCAAGATCTTTATCGCCGCGCGCCTGGAAGAGGCGCCGCACCTGGAAATTTCCCAGCGTTTCGGCATTTCCACACGGATGGTGGAGAAAGAAATCAAGGCTGCCCTGGGCCATTGCGCCTTGCGCCTTGAAAGAAAAGTCATTCAGCGGTTCGGTCCCGGGGCCGGAAAACTGTCCTAGACAAAGAGTCCCTGATCAATCCGTGAGTACCTGCGCGCTTGAACATTTTTAGCATCTGCACCCCCCAGGCCTCGGCGGACCCGCAACTGCTGAGGGAAGCCCAGGACTGGCTGGTCCTCCTGACTTCGGGGCGGGCCACCGTGGCCGACGCCCGGGCGCTGCGCCAATGGTGCGCACAAAGCCCGCAGCACGCGGCCGCCTTCGAGCACACCAAGGCCCTGTGGCACTGCCTGCAACCGGCAGCCCAGCAGCTGGAGCAACAGTCCCGGCCCCGGCACTTGGGGCGTCGGGCGTTCCTGGGTGGCGCGATTGCGGCGTCGGCGGCGCTGTTCATGGTGCGGTTCACTGTCCCGGGCGGCTTTGCCGGGCTGACCGCGGATTTCGCCACCGACGTCGGTGAGCAGCGGCGGGTGGACCTGGCCGAGGGCGTGAGCCTGGAGCTCAATACCCAGACCCGCATCAGCCGCCGCGACCCAGGCGCGGGCGAGCAGGGCATTGAACTGCTGGAGGGCGAGGTGGAAGTCTTCAGCCACAGCACCCAGGCGCTCAAGGTCCAGGCCGGAGATGGCTGGCTGAGTGCGCGCCAGGCGCGCTTCAATTTGCGCAACACCGATCATCAGGTGTGCGTGACCTGCATCGAAGGCAGCCTGCAAGTGGCAGTGGCGGGGCGCAGCATTCGCCTGGACAGTGGCCGACAACTGACCTACGACGCCAGGGCGGTGGGCGAGCCGATCGCCGTGGACCCCCGCAGCGTGATCGCCTGGCGCGAGCAGGTGCTGGTGTTCGACAACGCCAGCCTCAACACCGTGATCAGCGAGATCAACCGCTATCGTCCGGGGATGCTGGTGCTGCTCAATGCCGAGTTGGGCCAGCGCAAGGTCCAGGCGCGCTTCAACCTCAACCAGTTGGCGGGCGTGGCCTTGCTGATTCGCGACGCCTATGGCGCCAAATGCACCGAGCTGCCCGGTGGCGTGGTACTGCTCAGCTGACCCCCCGCGAGATCCCTGCGTCTCCTGCGTCGGAATGCCGCCCAAACCGTTCGCAGCCTGCGGCAGCGGCTACACAAACCTGATTCGGCACTGGCCTGTAGCCGCTGCCGAGCCTGTGGCGAGGCTGCGAAAAGGCCCGCAGGGCCTTGCCTGGCGATCTCGCGTAGAACCCTCAGCGCTTCGAACCCGCAGCGTGTTAGAGCAAGGGCCCTAGCACTTGCCGGTAGCGCTCTTCGCCCTGGGGTGTTTGCCGCACCAGGCGGATCTCCAGGCCCGGGGGATTGTCCTGGCGATTGCCACTGAGTTGACGCCAGCCTTTGTCAGGGTTCCAGACCCGTACCTGCAAGTCGCTGACCCGGCCGAGCACGGCCACTCCGTTCTTGGGCGCCGGCAACGGATAGCGGTCCCGAACCTCGGCCTCGGCGCGGTACAGGGTGTCGCCCTTGAGCCACCAGCGCACGCGTTGCAAGCCAACCCCCGGGGCGGGGGCGCTGCGGATCACTTCCAGGCGAAAGCCCTTGCTGTCGGAACTGCGCACGCTCAGCGGGGCGGGGCTGTCGGGTTCGGCTTCGTCGGTCTCGCCCAGGTTCGGTTCGCGCAACTGGGAAGCGGCCCGCAAGGCCACGTCGCGCTCCAGCTGATTGAGGCTGCGCAGCAGTTCCTCGGTCTGTTCGGTACTGGCCCGCAGATGGCTGTCGGCCCGGGTGACGCTGTCCAGGCCGCGCCAGGCAATCAGGCTGACCAGCGCCATGAGCATGATCGCCACCATCACCTCGATCAGGGTAAAGCCGCGTTGTGTCGTCATGGCTGGCTCACCACCCGCAACTGGCCGCTGGCGCTGCGTTCTACCCGCAAGCTGTTCTGGCCGTCGGACAGCACCACCTGCAGTGGCGGGTTGATCCATTCGGCGTTCAGTACCAGGCGCTGCCTGGGCTCGATATGCACCTGCAGCGTCGGGCTTTGCCACTGCCGTGGCCGCAGTTGCCGGTCGTGGCGAAAGTCGTCGATGCCGCTGCCCTCGTCCTCGCGGCGGCTGAAGGTATAGCCCTTGGCCGTGGCCCGCCAGGTGATCGGCCGGCCGTCGGCCCGGGCTTCGGCCTGGGCCACTTGCAGCAACTGGGCCAGGCCTTCGGCGTCCTGGCGCAGGGTCTGCAGCGGATCGGGGCGGATGCTCAAGCCCACGGCGGCGCTGGCGATGCCGATGATCACCAGCACCACCATCAGTTCGATCAGGGTAAAGCCCTGTTGCTTGCCTGTGTGTCGCACCTTGTGCTCCTTGGCGACGGGACTGGCGTGCCCGACGCAGATGATCGTGCAGTGAAATAAAACCGTGAGAATTGAGCGGTAGGCTGTGGCAACGGACAAACAGGAGGTCCCGCCGATGCTACGTGCCATGTCATTTCCGTCGCGCCTTGACGCCCCCCGGTTGCTGCAATACGCGGCGTTGCTGGCGGCCCTGGCCGGTGTTGCCACCTGGTCGTCGCTGCTGCTGACCCCGGCGCAATCCCAACCCCCGGCAGTGGCGCCCCAGGTGCTCGCCGCGCGCTCCGACAACCCGGCCTTGCAGTGGTTTGCCAACCAGCCGGTGCAGGTGGATATCAAGGTGTCCGGGGTCATGGCCGGCGCCCGTGGCGCGGTGGCGATCCTGAGCCTGAACGACGGTCCGCCGCGCAGCTTCCTGGCCGGCGAGCAACTGACCCAAGGGGTGCGCCTGGCCGCCGTCGAGGCCGACGGCGTGCTGATCGAGCGCGGCGGCGAACAGTCGCGGATCAAGGTCAGCAAGCTGCCGGACTCGCCGCTGCTGCCACGGCTGACACGCTGACCCTCACTGGCGCGGCGCCTGGGGCCGGCTGATCAGGGTTTCCAGGCGGGCCAGGGGCGGCGCCTCGCGGCTGCGCTCGTGCACCTGGACGCTGACCCGCACCAGCCCGGGCGCGGTCGCGGCGCCAATCGCCTGTTCGCAGCGCAGCTTCAGGCGCCCCTGGTCGCAATCGACGCTCTTCAATCCGCTGGGCAAACGGCCTTCCAGGCGCAACTCGGCGAGCCGGCTCTGCGCCGCCAGCAAGGCCAGGGACTTGTCCCGCAGCAGGCCGTTGCTCTGGGTCATCAACCCGGCCACGCGCACTGCCGCGGCCATCGCCACGGCAATGATGGCCAGGGCCACCAGCACCTCGATCAGGGTAAATCCAGCTTGTTTGGACACGGCTCGCATGGGCCCCTCGCGACTGGGAAACAGCCTCGCAGACTAGCCTGCGGGCTTGACCGAATGGCGACTGAAACTCCCGAGGTTTTTCAATACCACTGACATATCTTCTTGCAACACTGCGCGACGAATCGAACTCAAGCCAAGGAATGTCGAGATGGATATCGCGCCTGTCACCTCAACCGCAGCACCCCGAAGCCAGCGTGGCTTCACCCTGATCGAGATCATGGTGGTGGTGGTCATCCTCGGGATTCTGGCCGTGATGGTGGTGCCCAAGGTCCTGGACCGTCCGGACCAGGCTCGGGCCACGGCGGCCAAGCAGGACATCGCCGGCCTGATGCAAGCCTTGAAGCTGTATCGCCTCGACCACGGCAGCTACCCGAACATGAACCAGGGCCTCAAGGTGCTGGTGGAGCGTCCGGCCAATGCCAAGGACAGCAACTGGCGCTCCTACCTGGAGCGGCTGCCCAACGATCCCTGGGGCCGTCCGTATCACTACCTCAACCCGGGGGCCAATGGTGAGGTGGATGTGTTCTCCCTCGGTGCCGACGGCCAGCCCGATGGCGACGGCGTGAATGCCGATATCGGCTCCTGGCAGCTGTAAGGCCGGCCATGAACAGCCATTCGCCCGATGCGGCGAAGCAGCGTGGCATGGCCATCATCAGCGCCTTGCTGATCGCCGCGGTGGTGGCGGTGCTGGCCGCCGCCATGCTCTCCCGGCAAAGCACCTTGACCCGCAGCGTGGAAGCCGAGCAGGCGCGGGTGGTGGGGATCGGGGTGTTGCAGGGCGGCCTGGAATACAGCCGGCAATTGCTCTGGGACGCCCGTCAGCGTGACGTCCTGACCCGACTCGACCAGGCCTGGGCGCGGCCCATCGGTGATCAGGCCCTGGGCGGCTTCAACGCGGGGTTCCAGGGCCGCCTGCAAGACCTGCAAGGCAAGTTCAACCTGCGCAATCTGGTGTTCAACCAGCAAGTGGACCCGGTGCAGTTGCAGGCCTTCGAACAGCTGTGTCAGCTGATCGGCATCGACAGCGCCCTGAGCCGACGCATCAGCCAGCGGGTGATCGCTTCCTATCCCCAGCGCTTGGGCAGCACAGCGCACGCCGCCAGCCAAGCGGGCAGCTTTAACAGCGGTCGCCTGACGTCTCCGGGCGCGGCGACCCAGACCTTGCCGCCCCGTCAGCCGATGCTGCGCAGCCTGGACGAGCTGCGGGGCATACAGGGTCTGGACGAGGCCCGGCTGGCCCGTCTTGAACCCTACGTCAGCATCCTGCCGGGCAACACCTGGATCAACGGCAACACCGCCAGTGCCGAGGTACTCACGGCGGCGGTGCCGGGGCTGCCACTGTCCCGGGCCAAGGCCCTGGTGGCGGAGCGTGATGCCGGGCACTGGTTCATCAACCGTGGCGACTTCCTCAACCGGCTACGCATGCCGCACCTGGCCCTGGAGCAGATCAAGATCGGCATCACCAGCGAATGGTTCCTGCTCCAGGGCCGGGCTCGCCGCGATCAGCGCCGCGTCAGCCTGGAGGCCCTGTTGCACCGTCCCGAGGACCGCATGCCCCAGGTGATCTGGTCGCGGGTGGGGGCATGAGTCGCTTGCGCATCGCCTTGCCGCCCCTGGCCGAACTGATCGCGGCTGAGCCGCCATTGGCCTGCCCGGTGGACTTCGCCCGGCTTGATCGCAGTGGCCGGGCGGGGGAGATCGGTCGCTGTCCCCTGGGGCAACTGGCCCAGGGTGGCAAGCCGGTGCCGGTGGAGTGCTTCCTGCATCCGTTGGACAGCCTGCTGACCCATATCGAATTGCCTCAGTTGCCGGCGGCGCGGATCAAGGCCGCGGTGGACTGCGCCGCCCAGGCGCTGATCCTCGGCCCCAGTGAGCAGATGCACGTGGCCCATGGCGCCCGGGATGCCCAGGGGCAGGTGGCCCTGAGCTGGTTGCCCAAGACCGCACTGCAAGCCCTGGGGCGTCTGTTGGCACAGGCCGGCCTGAAGCTTCAGGGGCTGTACCCGGCGCCTTATGCCTTGCCGGTGCCGCCGCCGGGGCAAGCCAACCTGTGCCTGCTCGATGGCCAGCTGCTGCTGCGCCAGAGCAGCGGGCAGGGCAGCGTGCAGCCGCTGGTGGAAGAAACCCTGGAGCAGTTGCGGGCTTCGGGCTGCGAGGTGGGCTGGATCGGCGATGCCGCGCCGCCGGCCTGCCAACTGCTGCCGGGCGAGCAACGCTGGAGCGGCCCGCTGCCGGGATGGGGCTTGCACGCTGGCGCTGTGGCGGGGGGCGTGAAGGTCCAAGGCTGGGGCCGGGCCCTGGGGTGCTGCGCCCTGGCCGTGCTGGTCTGGGTCGTGGGGCTGAACCTGTATGCCGCCCGTGAGGCCGAGCAGGGCCAGCGGCTCAAGGCGCAGATGAGTCAGCGGGTCAAGCAGGTGTTCCCTCAGTTACCGGTGGTGCTCAATCCCCTGCAACAGGCCCGCCAGCAACTGGCGGCGCAGCAGAGCGGGGCGGCTGACCCGACCCAGGTGTTCAGCCGTCTGTTGCAGCAGGCCGGCAGCGCCATGCCCTTCATGGTGGGCAGCGTGCAGAGCCTGAGTTTCGCCGAGGACCGCTTGCAGCTGGAGCTGCTGCCGGACACGCCCAAGAGCGCCGACAGCGCCTGGCAGGGCGCCTTGACCCAGGCCGGCTACAGCGTCCGGGCGCAGGGCAATGGCTGGAGCCTGAGCCCGGCCGCAGACGAGCCGGCCAACGTCGCCGACACCCCCCCGGGAGCTGAAGATGAATAAGGCCAGGCTGGCGCAGTATCAGGCGCGCTGGTCGCGTCTGCGGACCCAGTTCCAGGCCCACTGGAACACTCTGGCGCTGCGGGAAAAACGCCTGCTCAGCGCCACCGCCCTGGGCGTGCTGGGGCTATTGCTGTGGTGGCTGCTGATCCAGCCGCCGCTGAAGACGATCGATTACTGGCAAGCCGAGACGCCGAAGCTGCGCGCCCAGGCCGAGGCCCTGGAAGTGCTGTTGCACGAGGCGGCGGGCCCTGACAGCCGGGGCGCGAGCCTTGAGCAATCCTTGCGCCAGACCCTGGACGGCGCCGGGCTCAAGGACCACTACCAGTTGCAACAGCCTGATGAAGCCGGCCCCGAGAGCTGGCGGTTGACCTTTGAGCAGGCCCCGGCGGATGCCGTGGTCGGCTGGCTGCTGGGGGCTCCCCGGCAGCTTTCACTGCAGGTGGTGGAGGCCCGTCTGCAACGCGCAGCCGCGGCCGCCGCCCAAGACTCGGCAGGCACACTGTCCGGGACCGTTCGCATGGATCAGGCGCAGGGCGCTAAGGAAGCTTCATGAAGTGGTCAGGTTGCAATTACGTGCGCCAGTGTCGCAAGGCCGCACCTTTTCTGCTGCTGGCGTTGGGGGCCTGCAGCAACACCCCGTCCACCACGCCGCCGCCCTTGCTGGTGGACAGCGAACTGGGCCAGCCTCTGGCCAATACCCAGCGCAGCGGCGATGCCCTGCTGGATCGCCAGCGCTTGCAGGCACAGCAGGCTCAGCGGCCGAAAGTCCTGCATCCGGTGACCAACAGCAGTCGCGGCCACAGCAGCCCGCGCAGCACCAGCGTGCCGCGCAACCCCCTGGGCAATCAGCCGGTGCAACTGAACTTCGTCGACGCCGATATCCAGGCGGTGGTGCGGGCCTTGTCCCGCTCCACCGGCCAGCAGTTCCTGGTGGACCCGCGGGTCAAGGGCAGCCTGACCCTGGTCAGCGAAGGCCAGGTGCCGGCCCACCAGGCCTACGACATGCTGCTGGCGGCGCTGCGCATGCAGGGCTTTTCCGTGGTGGACGTGGGCGGCGTGGCCCAGGTGGTGCCGGAGGCCGATGCCAAGCTGCTGGGCGGACCGATCTACAGCGCCGACAAGCCAGCGGGCAACGGCATGCTGACCCGCACCTTTCGCCTGCAATACGAAAATGCGGTGAACCTGATCCCGGTGCTGCGGCCTATCGTTTCGCCGAACAACCCGATCAACGCCTACCCGGGCAACAACAGCATCGTGGTCACCGACTATGCCGAGAACCTGCAGCGAGTCGCGCAGATCATCGACGGCATCGACACCCCCAGCGCCATCGACACCGATGTGGTAGCGGTGCAGAACGGCATCGCCGTGGACATCGCGACCATGGTGGCCGAACTGCTGGAAACCCAGGGCGCCGACCAGACCCAGAAAATCAGCGTGATTGGCGACCCGCGTTCCAACTCCATCATCATCCGTGCCGGCAGCCCGGAGCGCACCGAGCTGGCGCGCAACCTGATCTACAAACTGGACAACGCCCAGAGCAACCCGAGCAACCTGCACGTGGTCTACCTGCGCAACGCCCAGGCCGGCAAGTTGGCCCAGGCCTTGCGCGGGCTGCTGACCGGCGAAAGCGACAGTGGCAGCAGCGACGGCGCCCGGGCCATGCTCAGCGGCATGGGCGGCAACAGCCAGAGCGGCCAGAGCCCGACCCAGAACAGCAGCGGCACGCCCACCGGCAGCGGCAACGTCAGCAGCAGTGGCAGCAGTGCCTACGGCCAGGGCAGCAACTCCGGCAGCGGCTTGAGCGGCACTGGCCAGGCAACGGATCAGAACACCGCCTTCAGCGCCGGCGGGGTCACCATCCAGGCCGACGCCACCACCAACACCTTGCTGATTTCCGCCCCGGACCCGCTGTACCGCAACCTGCGGGAAGTCATCGACCAGCTCGACCAGCGTCGCGCCCAAGTGGTGATCGAAAGCCTGATCGTCGAAGTGGGCGAGGACGACGCCAGCGAATTCGGCGTGCAGTGGCAGGCCGGCAACCTGGGTGGGCGTGGTGGCTTTGGCGGGGTCAACCTCGGCGGCAGCGGGCTGCTGGGGACACCGGCCAGCAAGACCAGCATCGACGTCTTGCCCAAGGGCCTGAACATCGGCGTGGTCAACGGCACCGTGGACATCCCGGGGATCGGCAAGGTGCTGGACCTCAAGGTCCTGGCCCGGGCGTTGAAGAGCAAGGGCGGGACCAACGTGTTGTCGACGCCGAATCTTTTGACCCTGGACAACGAGGCGGCGAGCATTTTTGTTGGCCAGACCATTCCCTTTGTCACCGGCAGCTATGTCACCGGAGGCGGCGGCACCAGCAACAACCCGTTCCAGACCGTGCAGCGTGAAGAAGTGGGCCTGAAGCTCAATGTGCGGCCGCAGATTTCCGAGGGTGGCACGGTCAAGCTGGACATCTACCAGGAAGTCAGCAGCGTTGATCCTCGCGCCTCGGTGGATGCCGGGACCGTGACCAACAAACGCGCGATCGATACCAGCATCCTCTTGGATGACGGGCAGATCATGGTGCTGGGGGGGTTGCTTCAGGACGGTTACAGCCAGAGCAATGACGCGGTGCCGTGGTTGTCGAGTATTCCTGGACTTGGGGCATTGTTTCGCAATGAGAAGCGCAGCATTACCAAGACCAACCTGATGGTGTTCCTGCGGCCCTACATCATTCGTGACAGTGGCGCGGGGCGCAGCATTACCCTCAATCGTTACGACTTCATGCGCCGGGCGCAGGGGGAGTTGCAGCCGGAGCGCAGTTGGGCGATGCCGGATATGCAGGCGCCGCAGTTGCCTTCGGCGGCGAAGGCGATTCCGGGGGCGGTGCCGGTTTCGTTGCAGACGCCTGGGGTTGGGCAGGGGCCGCGGGCGACGATCAGGGCGGTGCCGGTGCAATGAATGGGGAGTTGATTCGTTATGGCGGGGAGTGGGGCATATCCGCTGCTGTCGTAGCTGGCAGTTTCGCCTCTGTGGCGAGGGGGATGGAGTGCCTATCTGCTGCTGCGGGTTTGGCGGCTGGCGGGTTTGTCTTGATGGCTTGGGGGTTGGGGGTTGGGTACATATCCGGTGCTGCGGTAACGGCTGCTTATGGTTTCGCCCTTACGGCGAGTCCCTTTTTACAAACGCCGGAGTGCCGGCCCAGCAAAAAGGAACCAAAAACGCTTGCCCCTCCATGGGCCCCTCGCTGGGGCTCGGGGTTCCCTCGCTTCGGCATTGCTCCGGGGGCCCGCCGCCAACCGGCCATCCATGGCCGGGTGGCGGCTAGCTCGGCATCCATGCCGAGCTGCCCCCTACGCAACACCTACGCTCGGCCGGCTGGGAAGGGGCCTGAAGATCAAGATCAAGATCAAAAGCCAAGGTGCGCAGGCCGGCTCCTTGTAGCCGCTGCCGCAGGCTGCGAACGAGCGCTCGCGCTCGCAAAACCAGGCGGCGCGGTGGTTCAGGAACATTGGGGAGGCAGGTTTAGCGTCTCCTGCGGAGCCGGTCGCAGCCTTCGGCAGCGGCTACATGTAACGCGAACGGCAATGAAACAGGCCGGCCGGTAGGCCGCCGTCAGATTTTGATCTTGATCTGAACGCCCCGTTAACCACGATGGCCGAACGCAGGCATTGAGCCGTGGGTAACCCGGCAGGGATGCCGGGTTAGCCGCCACCCGGCCATGGATGGCCGGTGGCGGCGGCCCACGGATCAATGCCGGAGTTCGGGCATGCCGAGCCTAGGCGAGGCACCGAGTGGAGGGGCAGAGCGTTTTGCTTACTTTTGCGCTTTTCAAAAGTGAGCCGCTGTAAGAGCGGAACCGTAAGCCGCCGCACCCGCAAGAACGGATATGTACCCAAACCCGCTGTAAGAGCGGAACCGTAAGCCGCCGCACCCGCAAGAACGGATATGTACCCAACCCCGCTGTAAAAGCGGCCCCACAAACGGCCCCACCCGCACCACCGGATATGCACCCCACCAGGAGGCACAAGCAATGACCACCCAGCTCCCCTACGCCTGGGCCAAATCCCAACGCATTCTCCTGCGCCACAGCGAGCAGGGCGCCACCCTGCTGGTCTGCCCCTCGACCCCCGGCTGGTCCATCAGCGAAGCCCGCCGCCAGTTCGGCCCCGCACGCCTGGAACGCATCCGCGACGACGAGCTCGACGGTCTGTTGGCCACGGCCTACGCCGACACCGGCAGCGCCGCAGCGGTGGTCGGGGCCGCGGAGAATGAGGTGGACCTGGACCGCCTGATGCAGGACATGCCGGAAATCACCGATCTGCTGGACACCCAGGACGGCGCCCCGGTGATCCGCATGATCAATGCCTTGCTCACCCAGGCCGCGCGGGATGAGGCCAGTGATATCCATATCGAGCCCTTTGAAACCCACTCGGTGGTGCGCTACCGGGTCGACGGCACCCTGCGCGATGTGGTCTCGCCACGCAAGGCGCTGCACGGGGCGCTGGTGTCGCGGATCAAGATCATGGCCCAGTTGGATATCGCCGAAAAACGCTTGCCCCAGGACGGCCGCATCGCCTTGCGGGTGGCCGGCCGGCCCATCGACATTCGGGTGTCCACGGTGCCCACTGGCCATGGCGAGCGGGTGGTGATGCGGCTGCTGGACAAGCAGGCCGGGCGCCTGCAACTGGAAACCCTGGGCATGGACCCGGACCTGCTGGCGCGTCTGGATGGCCTGATCCGCCAGCCCCACGGCATCGTCCTGGTCACCGGGCCCACCGGCAGCGGCAAGACCACCAGTCTCTACGCCGCCCTGGCCCGGCTGGATGCCAGCACCAGCAATATCCTCACCGTCGAGGACCCGGTGGAATACGACCTGCCGGGCATCAGCCAGATCCAGGTCAACGCCAAGATCGACATGACCTTCGCCCTGGCGCTGCGGGCGATCCTGCGCCAGGACCCGGACGTGATCATGATCGGCGAGATTCGCGATCTGGAAACCGCGCAGATCGCGGTCCAGGCTTCGCTTACCGGGCACTTGGTGCTGGCCACCCTGCACACCAACGACGCGGTGTCGGCAGTCAACCGCCTGATCGACATGGGGGTGGAGCCGTTCCTCCTGGCCTCGTCAATGCTCGGGGTGCTGGCCCAGCGGCTGGTGCGGCGCTTGTGCAACCAGTGCAAGCAAGCCGATCCGGCCAATCCCGGCACCTGGCACCCGGTGGGTTGCCCGGCCTGCAACCACATCGGCTACAGCGGCCGCACCGGGATTCATGAGCTGTTCTGCATCGACGATGACATCCGCAGCCTGATCCACCAGGGCGCCGATGAGCAGGCCCTGCGGGCCGCCGCGCGGCGGGCCGGGATGCTGAGCATGCGTGAGGACGGCGAGCGCTGGGTACGCAGCGGCGCCACCGCACCGGAAGAAATCCTACGTGTGACACGGGACGCCTGATGAATCGCTATCGCTACGAAGCTGCCGACGCCCTCGGCAAGATCGAGTCCGGCCACCTGGAAGCCGACAGCCAGGGCGCGGCTTTCGCCAGCCTGCGCAGCCGCGGCCTGACCGCGCTGCAGGTGCAGTTGGACAGCAACCCAGGCAGCGGCGCAGCTGGGGGGCTCTTCAGCCCCAGGCTCAGCGACAACGACCTGGCCTGGGCCACGCGCCAGCTGGCCAGCCTGCTGGGGGCCAGCCTGCCTCTGGAGGCGGCGCTCAGTGCCACGGTGGAGCAGGCCGAGCGCAAGCACATTGCCCAGACCCTGAGCGCGGTGCGCGCGGATGTGCGCAGCGGCATGCGCCTGGCCGAGGCCCTGGCGGCGCGGCCCCGGGACTTTCCGGAAATCTACCGGGCACTGATTGCCGCAGGTGAAGAGTCCGGCGACCTGGCCCAGGTCATGGAGCGGCTGGCGGACTATATCGAGGAGCGCAACGGCCTGCGGGGCAAGATCCTCACTGCCTTTATCTACCCCGGGGTGGTGGGCCTGGTGTCCATCGGCATCGTGATCTTTCTGCTCAGTTATGTGGTGCCCCAGGTGGTCAGCGCCTTTTCCCAGGCGCGCCAGGACCTGCCGGGGCTGACCCTGGCCATGCTCAACGCCAGCGACTTCATTCGTGCCTGGGGCATCCAGTGTTTCGGCGCCCTGGTGGCGGGGTTCTGGGGGTGGCGGCTGTACCTGCGAAACCCCCGGGCACGCTTGAGCTGGCACAGCCGGATTCTGCGCCTGCCGCTGTTCGGGCGTTTTGTCCTGGGGTTGAACACCGCGCGTTTCGCCTCGACCCTGGCGATTCTCAGTGGCGCCGGGGTGCCGCTGCTGCGGGCCCTGGACGCGGCGCGCCAGACCCTGTCCAACGACCGCCTGAGCCAGAGCGTCAGCGAGGCCACGGCCAAGGTGCGCGAGGGGGCCAACCTAGCGGCTGCGCTGCGGGTGGAGAAAGTCTTCCCGCCGGTGCTGATCCACTTGATCGCCAGTGGTGAAAAGACCGGGGCCTTGCCGCCGATGCTGGAGCGGGCGGCCCTGACCCTGTCGCGGGATATCGAACGCCGGGCCATGGGCATGACCGCGTTGCTCGAACCGCTGATGATCGTGGTCATGGGGGGTGTGGTGCTGGTGATCGTGATGGCGGTGATGCTGCCGATCATCGAGATCAACCAGCTGGTGACCTGAACCGCACATCCCGACCTGACCTGACCGCGTCCGGTCCGGTCCGTAGGCGCTGGCTTGCCAGCGAAGGCGTCGGTCCCGGCGATGCAGGTCTCGCGAGCCCCTTCGCCGGCAAGCCGGCTCCTACGAGGGGCGTAGCGAAGGTGTGCTCCGAAGCGCAGGGCAGGGCAGCCAGAAAATTTCACGCGGCCTGCCTCACTCCCGACCTGGCAATCGGCCAAGCTCGGGTTCCTTGTTCTGTCATGTTCCGGCGCTGTCTGCACCCGCTTCGGCGCTTGCAGAGCGATGTCGGCGCCTGCTCGGACAGACTGGCGCTCAGCGACCCGGGAAAGGCCCGGAAAACGGCGCCAAACACCCGAGAATCTTTTGCCAAAACAGTCGGTTTCTCCCGAGGTTTTTTCCTTTATCTGTCACCGGAAGCTGCGAACTTCTCTCTCCATGGCCTCACCCCTCAAGCCCTCTGGATCAAGGCTTCTGGCCCGAGTGCCATGGCGTCATGCAAGAGCTATTCACCCAACGTACGAACACGACGAAAGGAGATTCTTCATGTTTAAGCGCAACGTTCTCGCGGCATCCCTGACCCTGGCTGCCCTGTGCTCGGCACAGGCTGCTCTGGCTGATATCAACGGCGGTGGCGCCACCCTGCCACAACCGCTGTACCAGACCGCTGGCGTACTGACCGCCGGCTTCGCTCCCTACATCGGCGTAGGCAGCGGCAACGGCAAGGCTGCCTTCCTGAACAACGACTACACCAAGTTCGTGGCCGGCACTACCGGCAAGAACGTGCACTGGGCGGGTAGCGACTCCAAGCTCAGCGCTGCTGAGTTGAGCGCCTACGCCACCGGTCACGAAGCGGCCTGGGGCAAACTGATCCAGGTGCCTTCGGTGGCCACCTCGGTAGCCATTCCGTTCAACAAGGCCGGCACTGCTGCGGTCAACCTGAGCGTCAATGACCTGTGCGGCGTGTTCTCCGGCCGTGTTTCCGACTGGAGCCAGATCGCCGGTTCAGGCCGTACTGGCGCCATCACCGTGGTTTACCGCAACGAAAGCAGCGGCACCACCGAGCTGTTCACCCGCTTCCTGAACGCCAAATGCGCCGAGACCGGCACCTTCGGCGTGACCACCAACTTCGCTACCAGCTACACCGGTGGCCTGCCTGCCGGCGCTGTGGCCGCTGTGGGCAGCCAAGGCGTGATGGATGCCCTGAACGCCGGCGACGGCCGCATCACCTACATGAGCCCGGACTACGCCGCGCCGAGCCTGGCCGGTCTGGACGACGCCACCAAGGTGGCCAAGGTGGCCGGCGTTTCGCCTGCACCTGCCAACGTTTCCGCCGCCATCGGTGGCGTTCCGGTTCCAGCTGCGGCCGATCGCGGCAATCCGGACAAGTGGGTACCTGTCTTCGGCAAGGCCGGCGCAACCGGCACCGTGCCTTATCCCGATACTGGCTACCCAATCCTGGGCTTCACCAACCTGATCTTCAGCCAGTGCTATGCCGACGCCACTCAGAGCGGCCAGGTGCGTGACTTCTTCGCCCGTCACTACGGCGCGACCACCAACAACGACGCGGCCATCACCGCCAACCGTTTCGTACCACTGCCTACCGCTTGGAAAACCGCGATCCGCACCACCTTCGTGACCGCTTCCAACACCCTGAGCATCGGCAACACCAACGTCTGCAACAACATCGGTCGTCCGCTGTAACGGCGAACCCCACCGAGCGGCAACACCCGATCAGCAACGGTTTCGGCCGTTGCTGATTTTTTTCATCCAGCATCTGTTCAGAGCGCGCATCCAGCGGGCTTACGCCCTCCGAACGGCCAGTGACATCACCGGATAGGACAGGAGTCTTGTCATGCCCAAAGCTCAATGGTTGATCGCTTCACTGTTATACGGCGCGTTCTGCGTCCAGCAGGCCCAGGCGGATATCAACGGTGGAGGCTCGACCTTTACCCGGCCGCTGTATCAGACCGCCGGGGTGTTGACCGCGGGGTTTGCGCCCTACATTGGCGCGGATCAGGGCCGGGACAAGGTGGCTTTTCTACAGAACAACTACAGCGTGCTGGTGCCTGGCGCAGCCCCCAAGACCGTGCACTGGGTGGCCAGTGAGTCGAGGCTGAGCGCGGTGGAACTGAGCAACTACGCCTTGGCCTATCAGGCGCAGTTCGGCAAGCTGATCCAGGTGCCTTCGGCAGCCACGAGCGTTGCAATTCCGTTCAACAAGCCCGGCAGCCATGAACTGGACCTGAGCATCGACACCTTGTGTGGGGTGTTCTCGGGGCGTCTGTCCCGCTGGGAGTGGATCCAGGGTTCCGCACGTAGCGGCCCGATCACCGTGGTTTATCCCAAAGGTAGCAGCGGCTTCACCGAGCTGTTCACGCGTTTCCTGAATGCCAAGTGCAATGAAACCGGGACCTTTGCCGTGACCACCTACTTTGATTCCAGCTATTCGGGCGGGCTGCCGGCCGGCGCGCTGGCGGCCAATAGCGGTGACGCCATCATGACGGCGGTGAATGCCTGGGATGGCGCCATCACCTTCATGAGCCCGGCCCTTGCGGCACCGACCCTGGCCGGTCTGGATGACGGGAACAAGGTGGCCAGGATTACCGGCGTCTCGCCGGCGCCGGCCAACATTGTCAATGCCATCAATAGCGTTGCGCTGCCTCCCATCGCCGAGCGCAGTAACCCGGACAAGTGGGTGCCGGTGTTCGGCAGGAACTGGGAACAGGGCGTCTTGCCTTATCCGCAGAGTGGCTATCCGATCCTGGGCTACACCAACCTGATCTTCAGCCAGTGCTATGCCGATGCCACTCAAAGCAATCAGGTCCGTGACTTCTTGGCTCGCCACTATGGCGCGCTTGAGGCTCGAAACAATGACCAGGCAATCAGGGCTCAGGGCATGCTGCCCTTGCACCCGTCCTGGAAAGCCGCCGTGCGTTCCAACTTCCTGAGCGCCACCAATGCCTTGAGCATCGGCAATCCCAACGTCTGCAACGGCATCGGCCGGCCACTGTGAGCGGGCTCCGGCAGCGGCTTGGGCCGTTGCCGGAGCCCAACGTCGCCTGCATTACACCCGCTAGATGAATTTTTCGTGACATCCGTTCGGTCGCGCTCCGCGCCAACGGCCTATCCCCTAAAGCAGTGACGCGTGCCCTGGGCCCTAGGCTCTGTACGAAAAGATTTGAGACGAAGGTCAGGCAAGGCGAAAACGGTCGAGGAAGCGGAGTTTACGGGTTGTAAATGAGCATTCCGAGACCGTTTTCAACGCAGCATCACCGAGTATCAAGGCTTTTCGTACAAAGCCTACAAGCGTCGCGCTCCCGTGGGCGTCATAACAAAGGATGAGTAGTCATGGTTCGCTGCAAACCACCGGTCAAATCCCCAGCCCAGCGCCTTGATGGCGAGTTGCCGAGCCTGCGGCTCAAGCCCCTGGCCCAGGCCATTGCCTTGCTGATGGTGGCGGGCAGTGCCCATGGCGCCACGGCCTTCAGTTCCGGCTGGTTCGCCGCCAAGGGCGCGTCCCAGGCCGCCACCGCTGCGCGCACCAACGGCCAGGTGCCGGGGATTCCGTCGTTGTCCCAGCAGACCCGGGCCAACCAGCAGTTGCAGCGTTCCTTGAGCAATCTCAACGCCAGCGTCGCCGCCATTGCCGCCCAGCAGGCGGCCCAGGCCGCAGCGCGTCAGGCGGCCTTTGGTACGGTGAGCCAGATTCCCGATGGCCTCGGCCAGGGCGGGCTCAAGGTCGACAACAGCCTGGCCCAGGGCTGGATCAACGCCAAGGGGCCGGTGCAGAGCCAGTCCGGCGGCAAGACCACGGTAACCATCGAACAGACCGCCGACAAAGCCATCCTCAACTGGGAGACCTTCAACGTCGGGCGCAACACCACCGTGGATTTTCAGCAGCAGTCCAACTGGGCGCTGCTGAACAAGGTCAATGACCCCAACGGTCGGCCCAGCGAGATCCAGGGCCAGATCAAGGGCGCCGGCACGGTGATGATCATGAACCGCAACGGAGTGATCTTCAGCGGCACCAGCCAGGTCAACGTGCGCAACCTGGTGGCGGCTGCGGCCACCATCAGCGACGAGCAGTTCACCAAGCAAGGCCTCTATGTGGACGCCAACGGCACCCAGCCGACCTTCACCGATGCCCTGGGCAAGGTCCAGGTGCAGCGCGGCGCGCTGATCCAGACCCACCCGGCAGCCAGCTCCACCGAGTCTGGCGGCTACGCCTTGCTGCTGGGGTCGGAAGTGGAAAACGCCGGCACCATTGTCACCGCCAAGGGCCAGACCACCCTGGCGGCCGGCGACAGTTTCTACATCCGCCGCGGGGTCGGCACCAGCGGCAACCAGCACTCGACGACACGGGGCAACGAGGTCGCCACCTCGCTCAAGCCCGGCAGCACGGCGGGCACGGTCAGCAACACTGGCCTGATCATGGCGTCCACCGGCGACATCACCCTGACCGGGCACCGGGTGCAACAGAACGGCGTGGCCCTGGCCAGCACCTCGGTGGACACCCGCGGCACCATCCATTTGCTCAACGCCGCCAGCGACAGCAGCGGCAGCGTGACCCTGGGGCAGGGCAGCACCACCGCGATCCTGCTGGACAGCAGTGGCAACACCGCCCTGGACAGCCAGCGCAACAATGGCCTGATCAACCTCGACGGCACCCCGACCAACCTGATCAGCGGGCCGTTCAACAACTTGAGCAGCGTGGCCGACCGCAGCGACCAGTCGCGGGTGGAGATCGTCAGCGGCGGCACCGTGGATTTTCAGAACGGCTCCATCACCCTGGCCACCGGTGGCCAGGTGGCGGTCAGTGCCGGGCAGCGCAGCCTGGTGCGCGACGGTGCGGTGATCGACGTGGCCGGCGCGGTTGGGGTCAAGGTGGCGATGGAGTCCAACACCATCAAGATCAACGTCCAGGGCAACGAGCAGCGCGACTCGGCGGGCAACCGCGACAGCGGCCAGTTGATCAACAACGATGTCTGGGTCGACCTGCGCGAGCTGGTGTTCGTTCCGGCCGGTACCAACGGCTATGCCACTGATCGCTGGTACACCGCCGGCGGCCTGCTGGAAGTGGGCGGCTACCTGGGCACCCAGGGCCACAACATTGGCGAGTGGATGGCCCAGGGCGGCACCCTGACCTTCACCGGCAAGGAGGTGGTGACCCAGTCCGGGGCCCAGTTGAACCTGTCCGGCGGCACCGTCGATGTGCAGGCCGGCTATATCCAGCAGACCTGGCTCAAGGGCGTTGACGGGCGCCTGTACGAGCTGTCCCGAGCCCCGGGGGATTTGCTCTACACCGGCATCTACAAAGGCTACGTGGACAGCAGCCCGCGCTGGGGCCGCACCGATTACTACTACAACCCGCTGATTGCCCAGCAGCGCCGCTACGAGGCCGGCTACAGCGTCGGCCGCGACGCCGGCAAGCTGGTGATCGGCACCGGCAACGCAGTGCTTGAAGGCCAGCTGGTCAGCGAAGTGTTCAAGGGCGACCGCCAGACCCAGGCGCCCAACGTCAACCTCGACGGCTACCAGCAATCGCACAAGGCCGCGGCCCAGCGCGCGCAACTGATCATTGGCAACTACACGCCGATCTACAACAAGGCCAGCGGCACCCTGCGCTATGCCCTGAGCCCAACCGTGGACAAGGTGCTGATCGAGGCCAACCAGCAGCAGATTGCCGCCGGCCTGGACCTCGCCACAGCCCTGCCGGCCAACCGCCAGGGCCAGCTGGTGCTCGACAGCGACACCCTCAACGGCTTCCAGTTGGGGGCGATCAAGGTCGGCGCCAAACAGCAGATTCAGGTCAACGGCGCGCTGCAGGTGGCGCACGGTGGCGATATCACCCTGTTCGGACCAGAGGTCCAGCTCAACGCCAACCTCACGGCCCACGGCGGCAGCATCAACGCCGGCAACGTGCTGAACCAGGTGGATGTGAACCGCAACTTCGTGGTCGGCGATGTGATCCTCGCGCCCAGCGGCGGCGCCCAGGCCCGGGTCGAGGTGGCCGATGGGGTCAAGCTGGATGTCAGCGGACGCTGGAGCAACCTGGCCCTGGACCCGTCGGACAGCAGCGGCCTGGCCTTTATCAACGGTGGCAAGCTGTCGTTGCGCAGCAGCGGCGACCTCAACCTGGGCAACGGCACCCTGGTGGATGCCAGCTCCGGCGCCAGCCTCGGCTACGACGGCAAGGCCAGCGGTGGCAAGGGCGGCGACGTGACCCTGGCCGCCGATGGCCAGCTCGACCTCAAGGGCGAGCTGCGCGGCCATGGAGTCAACGGTGGCGGCACCCTGGCCCTGCAGGCGCACAAGGTGCTGATCGGCGCCAAGGATGTGGCCCCGCCAGCCGGAACCTTGCAACTGGCGGGGGACTTCTTCAACAAGGGTTTCGGTGCCTACGACATCACCGGCAATGAAGGCCTGACGGTGGCCGACGGCGCCCAGGTCGAGGTCAAGATGCCGGTCTACCGCCTCGCTGCCCAGGCTGGCAGCAGTGCCACTGGCAGCGATCCGGCCAGCGTTCTGCAGCCCTGGCTGCCGGACCTGTACCAGCAAGACGCGGCCAAGGGGGTGCTGACCCAGCGCCGTGGCGCCGGGTTGACCCTGAGCGCCGGCAATCAGTACTCCACGGCGGCCCAGTTGGCCACCACGGCGTTGTCCGTGGGGCAGGGCGCGGTGATCAGTGTCGACCCGGGGCAGGCCATCAACCTGCGCAGCGTCGGTCAACTGACGATGAACGGCACCCTCAATGCCTGGGGCGGCAGCGTCAGCCTCGGTGGTTTGACGGTGGCCAGTTCCGAGGCCGCCAATGCCGCCGGCCACGGGCGTTCGATCTGGGTCGGCGAGCAGGCGCTGATCGACGTGGCGGCGCGGGCGGTGAGCGCGGTGGACAACCGTGGCCGTCATTACGGTCAGGTGCGCAATGGCGGCAAGATCGCCATCGGCGGCGAGATCGACCTGGCCAGCGGCATTGCCAAGGCCAGCGACCTGTTTGTGGTGGTGCGCGACGGTGCGCGTCTTGACGCTTCCGGGGCCCAGGCGGCCCTGGACATTCCCGGCCAGGGCCGGGTGCAGGTGGTCAGCAACGGTGGCAGCATCAGCTTCGCTTCCAACAACGGCCTGTACCTGGACGGCCGCTTCGTCGCCCGGGCCGGGGGCGCCGGCGCGGCGGGGGGCACCTTGTCCCTGGCCCTGGAAAGCCCGTACTACATCAAGAACGCGGTCAACGACCGGGTGCTCAAGGCGCGGGAGCTGGTGCTCAGCCAGGTCCACCAGGGCAGTGGGCTACCGGCCAGTGCCGACGCCGCAGCCGCCAGCCTGGAGTACGGCCATGGCCGCCTCGGGGTGGATCAGGTCACGGCCGGCGGTTTTGACAATCTGGCGCTACTGAGCAACGGCCTGCTGAGCTTTGACGGCGATGTGTCGCTGAACATGGGCCAGAGCCTGCGCCTGTACAGCGGCGCGCTGAACCTGAGCGAGAGTGCCGCGGCCAACGCCCGGGTCAATCTGTCGGCGCCCTACCTGTTGCTGGCGGGCATCCTTGCGCCACTGGAGGCCAAGGATCAGTACCTGCGCCCGGTGTCCACCGGGACGCCATCGCAACGGGGCACCCAGGCGCAGTTCAATGCCAGCGCCAATCTGATCGATGTGCGCGGCAACGTGGTGTTCGGCAGCAAGGGCACCTTGCGCCAGGCCGACAACAGCCTGCTGAGCGTCGAGCGGCGTGGCTTCGACCATGTGCAACTGACCAGCCAGGGCGATATGCGTTTCCTCGCCGGGGCCGGTGTCGATGTGATCGCCAAGGGCATCAGCACCCAGCTGCTGACCCAGGGCGACATGACCCTGCGGGCCGCGCAGTTGTACCCGGCCACCGAGGTCGGGGCCCGGGTGATTGCCGGTTACCTCAACGATATCTCCGGCACCCGCATCAACTTCGACCCCAGCCGTACCCTGACCATCGGCCGCACCGGAAATGGCGACCCGGCGGTGCCGTACTCGGCCTTCGGCCGCCTGCAACTGGGTGCGGCCAGCATCAAGCAGGGCGGGGTGATTCGTGCGCCCCTGGGCCTGATCGAGATCGGCAACCTGGGCGCCAGCCAGGTGGAGTTGCTGCCCGCCAGCCTGACCTCGGTCAGTGGCAAGGGCCTGGTATTGCCTTACGGCGGCACCGTCGACGGTCAGGTCTACAAGTACAACGGCAAGACCGTGACCTTCCTCGGCCAGGGCGCCCTGGTGAATGAGAACAGCGACCTGAGCGTCGGGGTGATCCTCGGGGGCCAGTCGGTGCAGGTGCAACCCAACGCCACCGTGGACCTGTCCGGTGGCGGCGAGCTGCTGGGGGCCGGGTTCATTTCCGGGCGCGGCGGTTCCACCGATGCGCGCTACAGCCCGCTGGTGCAGATCGGCGCCAACGGCAGCTTCATCCTGCCGGGCCTGGGCAGCAACCCGATCTACGCCATCGTCCCCGGGGCACAGCCGGGCTATGCGCCGGTGGCTCCGGAAGGCGGCGCGGTGGACCCGTTGATCGGCCAGCAGATCACCATCGGCAGTGGCGTGCCGGGGCTGGCGGCGGGCACCTACACCCTGATGCCGTCCACCTATGCGCTGATGCCGGGGGCCTTTCGCGTCGAAATCAACGGCTTGGCCGGGCTTGGCAGCGAAAGCGCTGCCCAGCAGCTGCGCAATGGCTCCTGGTCCACCGCCGGGCGCCTGTCGATCGCCAACACCGGGATCAGCAACAGCGTGGCCAGCCAGTTGATCCTGACCTCGGCCGATACCCTGCGGCGCTATTCCCAGTACAACGAAACCGGCTACGCCCAGTTCGCCCTGGCCGATGCGGCGCGCCTCGGAGTGCCCCGGCCGATGCTGCCGGTGGACGCCAAGACCCTGAAGCTGGCGCTGCAAGCGGGGGCTGGGGAGCAGGCCTTCTCCTTCCGCGGCATCGGTCGTTTCGACGCCGCCCAGGGCGGCTACGGCGGCACCGTGGCGATCTTGAACATGGGCAGCGGCGGCATTGAAGTGGTGGCCGCCGGCAAGTCGGCCACCAGCGGCTTCAGCGGCGTCACCCTGGACGCGGACAGCCTCAATACCCTGGGCGCGGCGCGGCTGATGCTCGGTGGCCTGACGCTGGTCAAGTACGGCCAGGGCGGCAACTACATCACCCTGGCCGAAGGCATCAACGCGCCCAAGGGCTCCATCACCTTGCGCGAAGGCGTGACCCTGGCCGCGCCGGAAGTGTTCCTGGTGAGCAACAGCGGCGAGATCGTCCTGGAGCAGGGCGCCTCCATCAACACCCTGGGTCGCGGCAAGGCCAGCTATGACGCCCGGGACGGCTTCACCTACCAGGTGGCCAATATGCTGGCGGTGTCCAATGGCCTGCTCAATGTCATCAGCAAGGTCCAGGCCGGCGGGCAAAGCAGCGGCGGCATCAAGGTCGGTTCCTGCGCCAGCGCGCCCTGCAGCGGGCAGACCGCGCTGTATTCCGAAGGCAGCATCGTCGCCCTGACTGACAACACCTTCGAACTGGGTGATCAGGTGCGCTACGGCACCCGCCACCTGAACCTGGGCCTGAACAACATCAATGTCGGCAGCCCCGAAGCCCTGGCGGCCGCGGCGGCGGGCAACCGCCTGCCCAGTGGCATGACCCTGACCCAGCAAGTGCTGGATCGCCTGCTGCGTGGCGACACCCAGTTCGGTGCGCCGGCCCTGGAGACCCTGCAGCTCTCGGCGCGGGACGGTTTCAACTTCTACGGCAGCGCCACCCTGGACACCTACGACCCGCTGACCGGCAAGTCGCTGCTGAGCAACCTGATGCTCTCCACTCCGGCGATCTACGGCGCGGGCGGGGCCAATGACGTGGCCAGCATCCACACCGCCAACCTGATCTGGCAGGGCGCGGTGACCCCGGCCGGGGCGGTGGTGGCCGGAGGGGCCGGGACCGGCAGCGGGCGTCTGCAGATTGACGCCGAGCGCATCGAGTTCGGCTACGGCGCCTTCGCCCAGCCCAGCACCACCCAGAGCTTCGACCGCCTGGCCCTGGGCTTTGCCAACGTCAACCTGAATGCCAGCCAGCGCATCACCGCCAACCACAAGGGCAGCCTGGCGGTCTACCAGAGCCAGGGCGCCTTCGACCCGCTCAGCGGCTTTGCCTACAGTGGCGGCAACCTGAATATCCTCACCCCGCTGATGACTGGCGAGGCCGGCTCGGTGAACCGCATCAGCGCCGGTGGCGCCATCGACATCGGCGCCTCGGCGGGCCCCCGTGGCGCGGCCAATGGCCAGGGCGCGGAACTGTCCCTGCAGGGCGACAGCATCCGTCTGGCCAGCGCCGTGGTCCTGCCCAGCGGCAAGGTGACCCTGGGCGCCCGTGGCGATGTGCTGCTGACCGACGCGGCGCGGGTCGATGTGGCCGGTCGCGCCATCGCGTTCAACGACCTGACCCGATACGGCGCCGGCGGCGAAGTGTTGCTGCAAAGCCGCAGCGGCAACGTGCTGCAGGCGGCCGGCTCGACCATTGATCTTTCGGCCAGCCACAACCAGGCCGGCAAGCTGCGGGTGGTGGCGCTGGACAGCGCGGCCGGGCGGGTCGACCTGGCGGGCAGCATCCTCGGCGGCAGCAGTGGCCAGTACGATGCCGGCGGCACCCTGGTGCCGTTCCTCGGCGGCGCGGTGGAAATCCAGGCCCAGCACCTGGGTAGCAGCGGCAGCCTGGACGAGCAGTTCGCCGCCCTCAACCAGCGCCTGAACCAGGGGCAGGTCTTTGGCGCCCGCAGCTTCCAGCTCAAGCAGGGCGACCTGACCATTGGCGACGGGGTCAAGGCCAGCAGCATCAACGTCTCGCTGGACCATGGCAGCCTGCGGGTCAGTGGGCGGGTGGACGCCAGTGGCGCTCGGGTCGGCAGCATCAACCTGGCGGCCAGCCAGGGCCTGACCCTGGACAGCGGCGCGCTGCTGGACGCCCACGGCAGCACGCTGCGGGTCGACAGCTTCGGCAAGATCATCGACTCGCCGAACCGCGCCAGCGTGGTCCTGAGCTCGGGCCAGGGCCGCCTGACCCTGGCCGACGGCGCGCGCATCGACCTGCGCCACGGCACCGATGTGGCGTCGGGCAGCGCCCCGGGGCAGAACGACGGCCGCAGCCGCGGCACCCTGGAACTGAACGCGCCGCGCATCGTCCAGGCGGACCAGAGCAGCAATGACATCGACATCGATGCCCGTGGCCGCCTGGATATCCAGGGCGCGCGCTCGATCGCGGTCAACGGCATGATCAGCTACGACGATGCCCCGGAAAAAACCGACGCCACCGCCAGCGGGCGCCCTTACCAGGAGATCACCCAGGCCTACCTGGAGGCCAAGCACCTGCAAAGCACCGCCTTTATCAACGCTGCGCTGCAGAACAACGACCTGCTGCACAACAAGCTGGCCGGCCTGAACAACGCCACCTACGCCGATGCCTTGCACCTGCGGCCCGGGGTGCAGATCGTCAGCAAGACCGCCGACGGCGACCTGGTGGTGCAGGGCGACCTGGACCTGTCCGGCTACCGTTACGCCAGCCTCAACCCCCACACCCAGAAGGACGACAACGTCTACGGCTCCGGTGAAGTGGGCAGCCTGAGCCTGCGCGCCGGTGGCGACCTGAACGTCTACGGCAGCATCAACGATGGTTTCGCCCCGCCGCCGGGCACCGATGACGACAATGGCTGGATTTTGCGGGCCGGCATCGACTTCACCGGTGGCGATATCGTGATCCCGGGGGGCGGCCTGTCCCTGGCCGACGGCACCCTGTTCCCTGGGGGCAGCACCCTCAACTACGACTTGCCGATCAAGGCCCTGACGCTGCCGCAGGGCACGCGCCTGCCGGTGGCGGCGACCCTCAGCGAGAGCCTGGTGCTGCCGGCGGGCACGGTGCTGGCCGCCGCGGTGCGCGACAGCAACGGTTCGTTGCTGTTCGCCGCCGGCACCCTGTTGAACCAGAGCCTGACCCTGAACCCGGGCAGCGTGCTGGAGGCCGGCACACTGCTGACCGCCAATACTGCGGTGAATGCCCTGACCTGGCCCAAGGGCGTGCCCCTGCCGGGCGTTGCCGGGGCGCGTAACCTGGTGGTGCTCGACGGTGGCAAAGAGCTGTCCCGTGGGGCGCTGATTCCTTCGGGCACCGATATCAAGCTGCCGGGCGGGGTGGCCTCGGTGCTGTTGCGGCCGGAAAACGGCGGGCGCCAGGGCAAGCTCTGGGCCATCGCGCCGATGCTGACAGAGGGCGCACAGTCCTGGTCCCTGCGCCTGGTGGCCGGGGCCGACACCGCGGCGGCCGACAGCCGCGTGCTGCAGAGCCAGACCACGGCCGGCAACCTGCACCTGGCGGACAGCCATTACGGGATGTTCGGTCAGGCGCAGTATGTCTGGACCGAAGAGGGCTCCCTGGACTTCTTCGGCGACGACAGCATGGTCGGCCAGCCGGTCAACTTCGACGAGTTCGGTGACCCTGCGCTGTGCGACAACACCCCCAGCTACTGCGCCGTCGGCGACTCCTACGCCCTGGTGCCCAGCAGCACCCGGTTCAGCGTCGTGCGCACCGGTGCCGCCGACCTCGACCTGCTGGCGGCGGGCAACCTGAGCATGGATTCGCTGTTCGGCGTGTACACCGCCGGCACCTCCTCCAGCGCCACCTCGGCCAGCGATCCCTACAACCTGGCGCGGGGAGGCAACGGCCAGAAAGTACTGAACAACGTCGCCGGCGGCTACGAGTCCCTGGTGGACGGTGGCGCCAGCAGTGTCTACCGGACCTGGTACCCGGACGGCGGCGGCAACCTGCGGATCAAGGTCGGGGCGAACCTCGGCGGCAACATCGTGACCCTGCCCAACCAACTGCCCCCGGGCCGCCCGGTGGCCAGCGACACCGGCAACGACTCCAGCAACGTGGGCAACTGGCTGTGGCGCCAGGGCAATGACCTGAGCGGCGGCGTGGCGCGGGACACGGCCTGGTGGATCAACTTCGGCACCTACACCGCCAACAGCGCTGGCGGTGCCGATCAGATGGTCGGCTTCACCGGCTTCGGCACCCTGGGCGGCGGCAACCTGGAGGTCGAGGTCGGCGGTGATGCCGGTGCCCTGGCGCCCATGGCGGCGCCGGTCTACGCCAGCTACGTCAACCCGCGCAGCACCGGGCTGATCCTGGCGGTGGGCAGCACCGGCCGGGTGGCCGCCGATGGCAGCCGGCAAGTGACCGGCGGTGGCGACCTGACCCTGCGCGTCGGCGGGCAGGTCAACCCCTACAGCCAGGTCGGCTTTGGCGTGTTCAACGGCGCCCTGGTGAACCTGCGCGGCCATGCGCAACTGAGCAGCGCAGCCCTGGGCAGCCTGGACCTGCACTACGGCGCCCAGGCGGCGGACCAGAGCCGCAGCGAAACCCGGGCCTTCGAGCCGCAGCGGGCGACCCTGGCGGTGGCCGCAGGCGGCATGACCCTGATGCCGGGCGATGCCACCTTCAGCCTGTCGACCCGTGGCGACCTGGTGCTACAGACCGTGGCCGACCCCGGCGCGCGCGCCCTGGCCAATGGCTGGGCCTACCAGGGCGCCAGCGGGGCCACCGGTATCGGCCAGAGCTGGTTCTCCCTGTGGACCGAGCGCAGCGCCATCGACCTGTACTCGGCCGGGGGCAACCTCACGCCGTTGACCAGGGGCACGGAAACCGACATGGCCACCGTCTACCCGCCGACCCTGCGCGCCGTGGCGGCCAGCGGCAGCCTCTACTACGGCCAATCCAGCCTGTATGAGGCGGGGGCGGCGGTGGTTCCGGCGGCACTGGTGCTGGCGCCTTCGCTGTACGGTCAGTTGCAGCTGCTGGCCGGTGACTCGATCTACGGTGGCGAGTTGACCGTCAGCCGCTCCAGCGCTTCGGCGCAGGCGCTGGCGACCCCCGAGCACCCAGCCTTCATGGCCACCAGCGCGACCCTGGAAGGGATTCCCCTGGCGGCCAGCGGCAATCTCTCCGCCGATGGCAACCGGGCCCGCGGCGGGGTGTTCCCGCTGTTTGCCTTCGGTCCCAACACGGCGACCAACCAGTGGGCGGGCAACACCGAGCCGTCGCGGTTCTATGCCATCAACGGCGACTTGCTGGGGGTCAGCAGCGGCCGCGTCCTGACCCTCACCACGGCGTCCGACCCACGCCTGGGGCAGACCTACTATGAAGGCGGTGGCGCAGTCTGGATGAAGGCCGGCCAGGACATCGTCAGCAGCGGCACCGGTCTTGGCGGGGCCAAGGGCGGCAACAGCACCTATGGCGAATACACCTTCAGCGGCAACCTGTTCGTGCACCACAACCCCAACGACATCTCCATCGCCAGTGCCGGGCGCGACATTCTCTACAGCAGCTTCAACGTTGCCGGCCCCGGTACCCTGGAGCTGACCGCGGGGCGCAACATCCTCATGGAAGACCGGGTCAGCGTCACCAGCCTCGGCGCCGTGGCGGCGGGGGACAGCCGTCCCGGGGCGAGCATCGTGATGCAGGCCGGGGTCGGTGCCAGCGGCCCGGATTATCGACGCTTTGTCGAAGCCTATCTGGACCCGAGCCGCCTGGCTCAGCCTGGCGAAAGCCTGTCGGCGGGCAAGGTGGCCAAGACCTACGAGGGTGAGCTGCTGGACTGGCTGGCGCAGCGCTTCGGCTTTGTCGGCGACAGCGCCCAGGCCCGGGCCTACTACGCGGCCTTGCCGGCGGAGCAGCAGCGGGTGTTTGCCCGGGAGGTGTATTTTGCCGAGCTCAAGGCCGCCGGGCGCGAGTACACCCAGGACGGCGGGATACGCCAGGGCAGCTACGCCCGGGGTCGGGCGGCGATTGCCGGGCTGTTCCCGAGTACCGATGTGGCCGGCAACCCGATCACCTACAAGGGCGATATCACCCTGTTCGGCGGCGCCGGGGTGCACACCGATTTCGGCGGCAATATTCAGATGCTGACCCCGGGCGGCCACCAGACCTTCGGCATCGAAGGCACCGCGCCGCCGGCCTCGGCCGGGGTCATCACCCAGGGCGCGGGGGACATCCAGCTGTACTCCCTGGGCAGCATCCTCCTGGGCCAGAGCCGGATCATGACCACCTTCGGCGGCTCGATCATGGGCTGGTCGGCGGCGGGCGACATCAACGCCGGCCGGGGCTCCAAGACCACCGTGGTCTACACCCCGCCCAAGCGGGTCTACGACACCTGGGGCAACGTCAGCCTGTCACCGTCGGTGCCCAGCACCGGGGCCGGGATCGCCACCCTCAACCCGATTCCCGAGGTGGCGGCCGGCGACATCGACCTGATCGCACCCCTGGGCACCATCGATGCCGGCGAGGCGGGTATCCGGGTCTCGGGCAACGTCAATATCGCCGCACTGCGGGTGGTCAACGCGGCGAACATCCAGACCCAGGGCAAGTCGTCCGGGGTGCCGGTCACGGCGGCGGTCAATACCGGCGCCATGAGCTCGGCCAGTGCCGCGGGTTCGGCGGCGTCCCAGGCAGCGGAGGAGGCGGCGCGCAATCAGCAGGCGGCAGCCAGGCAGGGCCGGGCGTCCATCGTCACCGTGGAAGTGCTGGGCTTTGGTTCCGAACCGGTGCAACGCCAGCGTGAAGAAGCCAGCCGCGCCCCGGGCTACAACCCCGACAGCCCAGTGCAGGTACTGGGGGCCGGGCCCTTGAGCGAACAGGCCCGGGCGCGCCTGACCGATGAGGAGCGTGGGCAACTGACGCTGTAAGGTGCTCTCGTGGTAGCAAGGCGTGGGATGAAGGTGCTGCCCAGGGGGCGTATGGCCCTGGGCAGCGACGGCCCCGCCGTGGCGGGGCCGTTTTGCAGCGGGTGGTCAAACCGTGGCGATCATGCACCCTATGGCGCCGGATTCCTGGTAGATGACCCGGGTGTTGTGGGCGTTGGCGAAGTCCCGCAAGCCACGTTTGGCAACGTCGCTGTACCCCAAGGCCACAGCCCAGCGTGCCGCGACGGGGCTGGTGTACTTGGTGAGTTTTTCGATGTCCTTCTGAGTTTCGGCCAGCAGCTTGTTGCCGGCGTTGGTGGCACTTTCCACCTTCAGCTCAATGGCGTAGTTCTCACCGTTTTGCTGGGCCAGCACGTCCAGGCGCAGGCCTGAATTCGGATTGGGATAGGGCACTTCGCGGGCGGCGGCCACATGGGCCGAACGCAGCAGCATCAGAAACTCCACTTGAAACCACACCTCCCAGGCGGCGCCGGTGCTGATGGCGGCTTCGATGCGGGCGTGGTCGCTGAGGATGAGTTGGCTGAGGTCGGTGTTTTTCATCGGGTATTCCTCTTTGTTGGGGGTGCAAAGAGGAACGTGCGGAAGGGGGCGGGTGTGAATCTGCTGGTTGTGCCAGCACAGGATCAAGCCTCAATCCGCCTCCCTGGCTACAGGCTGGCTCAGGTTGGCCGCGCCCAGGCAGTAGAACAGCCCCCCGGCGACAATGAACGCTCCCAGCATGTAGAAGATCCAGTGCGCCGGCTGGCTGGCCAGGACCATGCCGCAGAGTATCGGGCCCAGGGCGCCGCCGAGGCTGGAGAGGTTCTGGGCGCCGTAGTACAGGCCCCGCAACGCCTCAGGGGCGATCAGGTCGATGAACATGTACTCGGCGGGAAACACGATGATTTCCCCCAGGGTGAACACCACCATCGACAGCACCCACAGCGGCAGGCTGGTGGACAGGCCAAACCCGCTGATCCCCAGCAGGAACAGCCCCAGCCCGGTTGCCAGCCAGCGGTTCAGATGGCGCGGGGAAATCCTGCGGCCAATGCTGTACTGCAAGGCAATCACCAGCAGGGCGTTGGTCGCCACCAGGGTGCTGATGATGCGGTAGGTGGCCTCCGGGGACGTGGTGACCACCAGGTACTGCGAGAGGTAGGCCGAGAACTGGCCAAAGACCACGGCGCTGAGCAGGCCGCCGAGGGTGAAGCACACCAGGCGGTAGTCCCGCAGCAGCTGTTTGCCCAGGGTCGGGAAGGAGAGTGGCGTGGATGTGGCGCCAGCGGCATCCAGCTGTCTGTCGCCCCAGAGGTGGTGGATGGCCAGGAACCCGGCGCCCAGGGCGGCGGATATCAGGAACGGCAGGCTGATACTCAGGTGCGCCAGCCCGGCGCCGAGAAACGGGCCCACGGCGTAGCCGATGTTGGTCAGGGTGTACTTGATCGAGAAGGCTTCGCTGCGTTGCTCCACCGGCAGGCGCTGGGCAAAGCCGGCCTTGATCGCGATGTCGATCACCGCGTAGGCCAGGTTGATCAGCACCAGGCACAGGTAGAACAGCCACAGCTGGCGGGCGGTGAAGGTGCCGACAAAACCCAGGGTGAACAGCGCGCAGCAGCCGAGGATCAGGCGGTGGCTGGGGGTCCTGTCCACCAGGAATCCGCCATACAGGCTCAGCAGCGAACCGAGGATCAGGCTGCTGCCGATCACCAGGCCGATGTCGCTGACCGGCAGGCCGAAAGCACTGTTCAGGTAGATCACCAGATAGGGCAGGGTGATGGCCCGGGCCAGGGTCAGCACCAGGGTGCCGGTGAGCAGCAGGTTGATCGCCTTTGGGTAGCCTTTCAGGGTGCGCAGCATCCGTGCCTCATCGTCTGTAGCAGGGTCTTGGGAGAATGCCAGTCAGCTTACTGGGGAATCTGATTCTGTTTTATGATGATTTTTACCCAATGAATGGAATCAGATTCATGAATGCGAGGCACCGATGTTTTCTTCCGAGCGCTTGAAGGGGATCGATGTATTTGTCTGCGTCGCCGACTGCGGCAGCTTCAAGGCCGCGGCCGAGCGCCTCAACCTCACCGCTTCCGCCGTCAGCAAGGCGATTGCCCGGCTGGAAGGGCGGTTGCAGGCACGGCTGTTCCAGCGCACCACTCGAAGCCTGGCGCTGACCGACGCGGGGATGGCTTTCTACCGCACCTGCAGCGGTGTGCTGGCCGATCTGGAAGAGGCCGAGCTGGCGCTGAACGCGGAACACACCGAGCTGCGCGGGCGGGTGCGCATCGATCTGCCCGGGACCTTTGGCCGCTCCCAGGTACTGGCTGCCGTGTTGCGGTTTGCCCGGGAACACCCCGGTTTGCAGCCGCACATCACCTTTTCCGATTCTGCCATCGACCCCCTCGAAGCCGGCGTGGACATTGCCGTGCGCCTCGGCGGTTCGGAGCTGTGGCCGGCGGCACTGGGGCATCGCTGCCTGGGCCGCGAGTGGCACCTGTTCTGCGCCTCCCCCGATTACTTGCGGCGCCATGGCACGCCGCTGACCGACCAGGACCTGGAACGGCACCAGTGCATTGCCTATGGCTGGGTGGACGGCCGGGTCAGCCCCTGGAACTTTGCGACCGGACGTCCGGGCGAGAGCGAGCGCCGGGTCATGTCCGCCAGTTGCGTGGTGGGGGATGGCGAGGGGCTGCTGATGACCGTGCTGGACGGTTACGGCATCGCGCAATTGCCTTCGTGGCTGGTCAAGCAGCAGCTGGCGCAGGGCACCCTGGTCGAAGTGCTGCCGCAGTGGGCCAGCGAAGGGCAGGCGATTCATCTGCTGTGGCTGAAAAACCGGCAGGGGTTGCCCAAGGTCAGTACATTGCTGGAGGTGCTGGAACGGAGTCTGGGGGGATGAACATGAAGAAAAATGGCAGGGGCGGCTGGATTCGAACCAACGCATGGCAGGATCAAAACCTGCTGCCTTACCGCTTGGCGACGCCCCTGTAGCTGTTGCGACGTTACTTGCTTTGACTGCCGGTCCGGGGAGGGCCGCTGCAAGAACGGGCGCAAATTTATCAACTTATAGACGGGCTGTGAAGCCCCCCAATGCAAAAAAATGAGTTTGAAAACAGCTGCTTAGTCTTTTTCTGAGCGCTTTTATCCGCCCTGGGGCTTCAGGGGGCCAGGTAGCCGGGCTGTGAATCCTTCAGGGGCCGGGCCATGGCCAGTGCGCGGCGGATGGCCCGCAACTCCGCGCCTTGCAGGAGGCGCCGGCCAAAATCATAGTCGTCGCCCCCCGGGCCCAGGTGCACCGAAAGCAGCCCGAACAGTTGTCCGCCCAGGTCCTCGATGAACATTTCCATATAGGTTTCGTCGCGGCGGTAGGCGCTCAGGTAGATCAGCCCCTGGACCTCGGCGCGACCACAGTTGTCGATGGCCTCCCAGGTCAGGCAACGGCCCTGTCCATTCTCGATCAGCGGCATGTGCCAGGCGTCCTGTGCCAGCGGCTGGGCGCGCAGGGCCGTCGGCAGTGGCTGGCAGGACAGGACCAGGAAGCGGTACCTCGGCCGGCCATGGTGGATGGCATTGCGTGGTGTCGGCGGCTCGGGCGCCGGGCCGGTGATCCGCACCCGCAGCAGCTGGCTCAGGGCAATTTCCGAAGGCTGCTCGTTCCAGCCATTGAGGTCGGCAACCGGCGGGCACCAGATCAGTTGCAGGGTTTCGCCGATCAGGATGTCGTCCCGGTGCTGGAAGAAGGCCGAGTGTTCCTCGCCCACCACGGGCAGCAAGTCGTGCAGGTGCAAGGTCGGCGCGCCGTAGTCGATGCCCAGGTCGGTGGACCAGAACAGCGGGGCGCAGGTTTTCAGGGGTGCCGGCATGGACGCGAGCCTGTGATGGGGAGGGTGAGGATTCTTCGGTAATTGGCGCCGGATGTCACCTGTGCCTGACTCAATCGGCTACATCCTCTGGCGCGATGCGACCGTGACAGCGTTCAGCCGCGCACTAGTATAGGGAGCCTGAAGCAAGACCTATAAGAACAGCACAAGGACACACGTATGCGACGCTGGAACGGCTGGGGGGATGTATCCACGGTGGTCGAATTGCCGGCCCAGGGCGCGGGATTTCTCGCCGAGCGCCTGGGCCCGGGGCGCCGCTTGCCGGAGGCGACTCTGGAACAGGCGCTGGCCAAGGTGCCGGCCTCACGCCTTGCTGCCCACCCGCTGTATTGCATCGATCCCCAGGAACGCCTGCTGCATGCCCGCGGCCAGAGCCTGCCGGACTGGCTGGCCCTGCGCGAGGGCGAGCTGGGGGTCTATCCGGATGCCGTGGCCTTTCCGGAAACCGCCGAGCAGATCCGCCAGTTGCTGGCCCTGGCCGAGGACCGCGACCTGTGCCTGATTCCCTACGGCGGCGGCACCTCGGTGGCCGGGCATATCAATCCGGGCTGGTCCGAGCGGCCGGTGCTGACGGTGTCCCTGGCGCGCATGAGCCGCCTGCTGGAGCTGGACGAAGACAGCCTGCTGGCCACTTTCGGCCCCGGTGCCAGTGGCCCGCAGGTGGAGAGCCAACTGCGCGCTCGCGGCTACACCCTGGGGCACTTCCCCCAGTCCTGGGAGCTGTCGACCCTGGGCGGCTGGGTGGCCAGCCGCTCCAGTGGCCAGCAGTCGCTGCGCTATGGGCGCATCGAGCAGCTGTTCGCCGGGGGCACCCTGGAGACCTTTGCCGGGCCGATGGCCATCGCCACCTTTCCGGCGTCTGCGGCCGGGCCGGATCTGCGGGAAGTGGTACTGGGCAGCGAAGGGCGCTTCGGGATCATTTCCGAGGTCAAGGTCAGGGTCAGCCGCTTGCCGGACGACGAGCGCTTCTACGGTGTGTTCCTGCCGGACTGGACCCAGGCGCTGCAAGCGGTGCGCGCCCTGGCCCAGGCCCGGGTGCCGCTGTCGATGCTGCGCCTGTCCAATGCCCTGGAGACCGAAACCCAATTGGCCCTGGCCGGCCATCCGACGCAGATCGCCTGGCTGGAAAAATACCTGTCCCTGCGCGGTGCGGGGCCGGGCAAGTGCCTGCTGACTTTCGGCGTGACCGGCAATCGCCAGCAGAATGCCTTGTCCCTGCGTCACGCCCGGCGCCAGCTCAAGGGGTTTGGCGGGGTCTTTACCGGGACGTTGCTGGGCAAGAAGTGGGCGCAGAACCGCTTTCGCTTTCCCTACCTGCGCGAAAGCCTGTGGAATGCCGGCTACCTGGTGGACACCCTGGAAACGGCCACCGACTGGAGCAACGTTGATCGCCTGCTGCAACGCATCGAGGGCAGCCTGCGTGATGGCCTGGCCGCCGAGGGCGAGCAGGTGCATGTGTTCACCCACCTGTCCCACGTCTATGGTGAAGGGTCGAGCATCTACACCACTTACGTATTCCGCCCCGACGCCCAGTACCCGGCGACCCTGGCGCGCTGGCAGGCCCTCAAGCACGCCGCCAGCCAGACCATCGTCAATCACCACGGCACCATCAGTCATCAGCACGGAGTGGGCAAGGACCATGCGCCGTACCTGCTGCGGGAGAAGGGCGCGTTGGCCGTCGACACCCTGCAGGCCTTGAGCCGCCACTTCGATCCCGCCGGGCGCCTCAACCCCGGCACCCTGCTGGAGCAGTAACGCCATGAGCCAGGACTGGAACGGCCAGTGGCGCCAACAGGCGCTGCCCGGGCTGGGGGCGCAACCCTGGGACCTGATCGTGATCGGCGGTGGCATCAGCGGCGCCGGCATCCTGCGGGAAGCGGCGCGGCGCGGCTGGCGTTGCCTGTTGCTGGAGCAGCGGGACTTTGCCTGGGGCACCTCCAGCCGTTCCTCGAAGATGGTCCATGGCGGCTTGCGCTACATCGCCAAGGGCCAGTGGCGCCTGACCCGGGACTCGGTACGCGAGCGCCAGCGCCTGCTGCAGGAAGCCCCCGGGCTGGTGGAACCCATGAGTTTCCTGATGCCCCATTACCGTGGCAGGTTCCCCGGGCCCAAGGTGTTCGGTGGCCTGTTGACCCTGTATGACGCCCTGGCCGGGCGCCGCAACCACTGCTTTCACGATGCCGCGCACCTGCGCTTCCTGGTTCCGGGGGTGAAGGAGCCGGGCCTGCTGGGGGGCACCTGTTTCCTGGATGCCCTGACCGACGATGCGCGCCTGGTGATGCGGGTGCTGGCCGAAGCCCGGGCCGATGGCGCCGTGGCCATCAATGGCCTGCGGGTGACCCGCCTGCTGCGGGAGAACGGGCGGGTGTGCGGGGTGGCGATCGAGGACAGTGAAACGGGCGCTGTGCACACCCTTGGCTGCGCGGCCCTGGCGGTGGCCACCGGGGCCTGGGCCGAGCGCCTGCGTCCGGCCCAGGCTCCGCGCCAGCTGCGCCCGTTGCGCGGCAGTCATTTGCTGCTGCCGGGTTGGCGCCTGCCGGTGGCCCAGGCCTTGAGCTTCATGCATGCCGAGGATCGGCGGCCGGTGTTCGTCTTCCCCTGGGAAGGCGCCACGGTGGTGGGCACTACCGATCTTGATCACCGCGACGATCTGGACCAGAGCGCCAGCATCAGTCAGGAAGAACTGCGCTATCTGCTGGCCGCCTGTGCCCAGCAGTTTCCCCAGGCTCAGGTAAGCGCCGCCGATGTGCTCTCGACCTGGGCCGGGGTGCGCCCGGTGGTGGCCGGCGCGGGGGGGGAGCAACAGGGCAAGCCGTCCAACGAAACCCGCGAGCATGTGCTGTGGCAGGAGCCCGGCTGCGTGACCCTGGCCGGCGGCAAGCTCACCACCTTCCGGCCCCAGGCCATCGAGGTGCTGCAAGCCTGTGGCGCCATGCTCGGGCGCAACGTGGAGGACGACCGCGAGCCGGTGTTCGCCCCCCAGGCGCCGGTGGACATTCCCGGGCTCAGCGCGGCTCAGTTGCGGCGCCTGGCCGGGCGCCATGGCCGCGACTTGCCCCGCGTAGCGCAGCGGGTGGCCGAGCTGGGCGGCGATTGCGTCGGCGCCAGCGACACCCTGTGGGCCGAGCTGGCCTTTGCCGCCGAGGCGGAAATGGTCCTGCACCTGGACGACCTGCTGCTGCGCCGCACCCGCATCGGCCTGCTGCTGGCCGAGGGCGCCGCCCAGTACCTGCCGGCCATCCGCCGCCTGTGCCAGCCCCGCCTGGGCTGGGACGATGCGCGCTGGCTGGCCGAAGAACAGCGCTACCGCGACCTGTGGCAGCGCCATCACAGCCTGCCCCCCGTCACCGATTGAGCCCCAACCAAGAGAGCCCCATGGACACGCACAACAACAATAAGCAGGACTACCTGCTGGCGATCGACAACGGCACCCAAAGCGTGCGCGCGCTGCTGTTCGACCTGTCGGGCAACCTGCTGGGCAAGGGCAAGGTGGAGCTGGAGGCCTATTTTTCAAGCCAGCCCGGCTGGGCCGAACAGCACCCGGACTATTACTGGGCCAAGCTCGGCGAAGCCTGCCAATTGCTCTGGCAGCAGACCGGCATCGACCGCTCGCAGATCCGCGGCGTGTCCCTGACCACCCAGCGCGGCACCCTGATCAATGTCGACGCCCAGGGCAAGGCCCTGCGTCCGGCCATTCTCTGGCTCGACCAGCGCCAGGCCGAGGTCGAGGGTCGGATCAAGGGGCCTTGGGGCTGGCTGTTCAAACTGATCGGCGCCGAGGCCACGGTGGACTATTTTCGGGCCCAGGCCGAAGCCAACTGGGTGGCCCAGCAGCAACCCGAGGTGTGGGCAGCCACTGACAAGTTCCTGCTGCTCTCGGGCTTTCTCACCCATCGCCTGACCGGCAACTTCGTCGACTCCGTTGGCTGTTGCGTGGCGTACCTGCCGTTCGACTACAAGCGCCTGCGCTGGGCCGCCCCCAGCGACTGGAAATGGCAGGCCCTGGCGGTGCGTCAGGAGCAGTTGCCGACCCTGCTCAAACCCGGCGAAACCCTGGGCCGGATCAGCGCCGAAGCCAGTCGCCACACCGGTATTCCCGAGGGCTTGGCGCTGATTGCCGCCGGTGCCGACAAGGCTTGCGAAGTCCTGGGCTCGGGCGTCCAGGATTCCACCACGGCCTGCCTGTCCTACGGCACCACGGCGACCATCACCACCACCCGTTCCCGCTATCTGGAAGTGGTGCCGCTGATTCCGCCGTACCCGGCGGCGGTGCCGAACCACTACAACTGCGAGGTGATGATTTTCCGCGGTTACTGGATGGTCAGCTGGTTCAAGCAACAGTTCGGCCTGCGGGAAGTGCAGCAGGCAGCCGAGCAGGGGCTGGAGGCGGAACAGCTGTTTGATGCCCTGGTCCAGGCGGTGCCGCCCGGGTCCATGGGGCTGACCCTGCAACCCTACTGGTCGCCGGGCATCCGCGAGCCGGGCATGGAAGCCAAGGGCGCGATGATCGGCTTTGGCGACGTGCACACCCGGGCCCATATCTACCGGGCGATCCTCGAAGGTTTGGCCTATGCCCTGCGCCAGGGCATGGAACGCATGGAGAAACGCTCCAAGCTGAAGATCACGCGCCTGCGGGTGGCCGGCGGTGGCTCCCAGAGCGATGCGGCGATGCAACTGACGGCGGATATCTTCGGCCTGCCGGTAGAGCGCCCCCACGTCTATGAGGCCTCGGGGCTGGGGGCGGTGATCGCCTGTGCGGTGGGCCTGGGCCTGTACCCGGATTTTCCCACGGCCATCAGCGCCATGACCCGGGTCGGCGCGGTGTTCGAGCCACAGCCGCAAGCGCAGCAGATGTATCAGCGGCTGTACAGCGAGGTCTACCTGCGCATGTACCGCCAGCTCAAGCCGCTGTACCAGAGCATCCGCGAGATCACCGGGTATCCGGCCTGAGGACACGGCAGGCGCAGGTCGCCGGGGCAAGGATTCCCTGGCGAAAAAAAAGGTCCTGCCGGGCAAGGCTCATCTATCGTCATCAAGGTAGACGGATCTCTCCGAAAACCTGAACCGACGAGCTGAACATGAACCGCCAGGAAGCACTGAACATCCTATGGAAGCGACTGTTCATCATCTTTGTGCTGCTGTTGGCGGCGTCCCTGGGAGCGGTCGCCCTGGCCGACGGCTACACCATCCCCTCGGTGGTGTTCATCGTCGGCAATATTGGTGGTTATGTGGGGTTTCACCGGCAACTGTCACACCTTTGCGAGGAGGAGATCATCAGCCTGTGCAGTTCCTGGTTCAATGTGCTGCTGCCGTCGTTCATTGGCGGCATCCTGGCGGGCCTGCTGTACATCCTGTTCATCTCCGGCGTGGTGCAAGGGGAACTGTTTCCCGAGATCGTCAGGGACAAGAGTTGCAACTACCCCGAGAACAGCTTCTATGTGATTTTCTGCCAGCACGCTGACGGCTACGCCGCCTACGGCAAGTTGCTGTTCTGGTCCTTCGTTGCCGGTTTCAACCAGAACTACGTGGTCGATCTGATCGAAAACATCAAGGGCAGTAAAAAAGCACAGGGTGAAGCATGAGCAAAGACGGTAAGACCCAAGACAACAAGAGCCAAGCCAGCCAGGTCAAAGGCCCGGCGTCGTACTTTCCTTCCATTGAAAAAAACTACGGTCAGCCCATCAGCCACTGGCTGGAGCTTCTTGGCGCCCTCAGCGGCAAGAAGCACATGGAACTGGTGGCCTGGCTCAAGTCCGAACACGGCATGGGGCATGGTCATGCCAATGCCTTGGTGGCGCACTTTCTGGCGGGGGCCAAGACCCCTTAGCGCTGCGTGCTGGACGCTGTGGCTTCGCCAGTGAAGGCGTGACTGCCGACATCCGCTTTCCTGGCGAAAAAAAGCCCAATTCCCCTGTGTTCTCTTGGTTCTTTCCTGCGTCGCAACTTGCATTGCCCCCTTTCTGCCTGTCGGAGTTTTCTCGATGTCTTCGCCAAAATCCTTGCCCACGGCCCTGTTGGGCCTGGCCCTTGCCTGCCCGGCAATCGCCGAGACCCGGAGCGTGGAGCTGGCCCCGGCGCAGGTCCTGGGGCAGGAGCAGGGCGCTGAGGGACAGCAGGTGGCAGAGGCCGAGGCGCGGCTGGCCCAGGTGCCGGGCGCCAGCAATGTGGTGGACATGCGCCGGCCGCTGCAGGGGCGGGTGGCCAGCAACCAGGATGTGCTGGCCTATCAGCCCGGGGTCTATGCCCAGTCCGCCGGGAACGAAGGGGTGAAGATCTCGATCCGTGGTTCGGGCATCAACCGCGCGCCGGGGGCCCATGCCTCGGGGCTGTACACCATGCTCGACGGCTTGCCCCTGACCGGCCCCGGCGGCACCCCTTATGAATTGCTCGAGCCCCTGTGGGTCGATCACGTAGAGGTGCTGCGCGGCGCCAATGGTTTCGACCGTGGCGCCCTGGCCCTGGGGGGCGCCATCGACTACATCAGCCACACCGGCTACGACGCACCGCTGTTGCAGGTGCGCTACGCCACTGGCAGCCACGGTTATCAGCAGCGTCAGCTCAGCTCCGGGCAAGTGCTGGGGAATTTCGACTACTACGTGTCGCTGACCGACGCCAACGCCGACGGTTACCAGGACCACACCCGCAGCCAGAGCAAGGGGCTGATTGGCAACTTCGGCTACCGCTTCAACCCGAACCTGGAAACCCGTTTCTACCTGCGCTACCGCGAGACCGACAACGATCTGGCCGGGCGGGTCAGCAAAGGTTCCATCGAGCACGACCCACGGGCGGCCAACCCGGCCTATGTCAACCGCGACGACCGGCGCAAGCAGCCGGGCAGTACCTTTGTCGGCAACAAGACCACCTATTACATCGACGACGATTCGAGCATCCAGACCGGTCTGGTCTACCACGATTACCCCATGGACCTGCGCGAAGGTCCCAACCGCCTGAAGGTGGCCTACAGCGACGTCAGCGGCACCTTCGACTACAAGCGCCGCGACACTCTCTGGGGCCGGGAAAGCCGCAGCACCCTGGGCCTGCGGGTCACCAAGCACCTGCCCAATGACGGTGCCAGCGAGTTTGTGCGGATTCCCACAGGCAATACCGCCAGCTATGCGCCAGGCACGCGAATCCGCAACTTCACTTACCAGGGCTCGGACACCGTCCTGCACTTTGGCAATGACCTGGAAGTTGCCGATGACCTGTGGCTGACCACGGGCCTGGCGGCCATCTACACCCGGCGCGAAAGTGCGGTGACCTACCCCGAGGGCGGCGGCAAGACCAGCCTCGGCGATTGGGACTACGCGCCGCGCCTGGGCCTGCGCTACCAGCTGACACCGAATGTGCAGCTGTTTGGCAATCTCAGCCGCTCGGTGGAAGCACCGCACCCTTGGTCGTTGATCTACAGCTCGAACCTGCGCTTCCCGGCTGGCAGTGGCGTCGCCACGGGCGCCCAGCGCGATCCGATCGAGCTGCGCAACCAGACCGCCACCACCCTGGAGCTGGGCGGCCGCGGCGATAGCAGCCTGGGCGAGTGGAGCCTGGCCTGGTACTACGCCCAGGTGCGCCACGAACTGCTCTCGGTATGGCCGGACGCCAACGCCACCATGCCCTACGAACTCAACGCCAGCCCCACGGTGCACCAAGGCGTGGAGGCCAGCCTGCAGAGTGAGCTGTGGTCGCAGCCAGGCGTCGGCCGCCTGAGCCTGCGCCAGGCCTACACCTTCAGCGACTTCCACTATCGCGATGACGCGCGTTTTGGCGACAACCGCCTACCGGGCCTGCCGATGCACTATTACCAGGGCGAGTTGCGCTACGACTGGCCCCTGGGTTTCTTCGCCGCCGTCAACACCCAACTGGTGTCCAAGGTGGCGGTGGATTACGCCAACAGTTACTACGCCGACCCTTACGCGCTGTTCGGCGCCACCCTGGGCTACAACGCACCAAAGAACGACTGGCAGACCTGGGTCGATGTGCGCAACCTGACCGACAAGCGCTACGCCGCCACCGTTACTCCGGGCTACGACGACAAGGGGCTGGACGCGGCGCGCTCGACCCCGGGAGAAGGCTTGGGGGTGTACCTGGGTGTGTCCTGGAGCTTGCGCTGACTCAGTTCCTAAAATACAGCTCGTCCAGCTGCCGCCGGCGGATCACCAGGTACTCCTCCCAGACCTTGGGAAAGTCCTCGTCCCGGGTGAAGGGAAAGGTCAGGTAGACGGTGCGACCGATGACACTGATGTACTCCCGCACTCGCTTGTACGCCGGTTGCTCCAGCAGCGAGATGTATTCGTCATAGGCGTAGTGGTAGTGGGAAATGGTCACCCGGTGGGGCGCGATCATGCAGCGGGAGAAGTCGATCACCCAACCGTGACTCATGCCGTTGCCCAGGTACCCGTAGACCCCGTCCTCGGACAGGCTGATGAAGTTCCGTGCCTGCTCGCCATCCTCATCGTTGACCAGCACGATCTGGGTTTCGAAATAGCGGATGGCCTGTTGCTCGGGGCCGCGCAGGTGCAGGTTCCAGCTGATGGCGCCCATGCGGAATTCACCTTGTTCGGCAAATTCGGCAATCCAGCCGTTGGCGAGGGTAATGCGGTGTGTGGTCATGGTGAGTGGTCCGGCTCGGGCGGTGCATGGGGAAGGGCGCTAGTGGCGTGGCGCGGGGATTGTAACCACCAGGCTGGGTGCATGGCTTTATATCAGGGGAGAAAATGGAGCGCTGCAAACAATGCTTCTATAGTGTTTTTGCAGCACAAAAAAAGCTGAAAACAAACCCCCAACGGTTGCCGATAGCAAAGAGTCTCTCCTTTAGCAGGATGCGCCCATGTTCAATACTCGTTTGAAAATGCAGTTGCAGTCCCTTCAGTCGGAGCTTTCAGTGGCTCGACAGTTGCTCAAGGGGATTGAGACTTGCCTTGTGCGTGCGGTCCTTGACGCCAACTACAACGTTATAGATGCCAATGAAGGCTTTCTGAACATGTTGGGGTGTGGCGCCAACCAAGTACTGAACAAACCGATCGACAATTTCATTCCGCAGTATGTACGGCAGATGGATTGCTATCGTCGTTTGCTCGACAGCGTGAACAACCACGACGCGGTTATCGATACTTACCGTTTTCAGCGTCCCGATGGTGGACTGTCGTGGTTTCGCGGCCTCTGGCAGCCGATTGTCAATCAACAGGGGCAATTGGAAAGTATTCATGCCTTTGGTTCGAACATCACCGAGACCGTTGACACTTCGGCGGAGAATTCGGCGTTCATTCAAGCGCTGCTGCGCTCCACTGCGGTGATCGAGTTCGATCTTCAAGGCCATATCCTGCAAGCAAACGAGCAGTTTCTGCGCTCAATGGGCTATGAACTTGGGCAAATCAAAGGCAAGCACCACAGCATGTTCTGTGACCCAGCCGATGCCGCGTCCAGTCATTACAAGGAGTTCTGGGCGACCCTCAATCGCGGTGAATTCGTGGCTGACCGTTTCAAGCGCGTCGATGCCCATGGTCGAGTCGTTTGGCTGGAAGCGACCTACAACCCGGTGCACAACGCACAGGGCGTCCTTTACAAGGTGGTCAAGTTCGCCACGGTCATTACCGAGCAAGTGGCTCGCGAGCAGCAGGTGAACGAGGCGGCGACCATCGCGTTCGAGATCTCCCAACAAACCGACATCAGCGCCCGCCGAGGCGCCGACGTGGTGCAGAACACCGTGCAAACGATGCGCATGATCTCGGATGAAATGCAGGCGGCATCCGCCGGGATTGAAGCGTTGGGCAAGCAATCACTGCTGATCAGCTCGATTGTCCAGACCATTGGCGGCATCGCCCAACAGACCAACTTGCTCGCGCTCAACGCCGCAATCGAGGCGGCGCGGGCCGGTGAGCAGGGCCGGGGGTTTGCCGTGGTCGCCGATGAAGTGAGGCAGTTGGCGGGGCGCACCAGTGCCGCTACCGAAGAAATCGTCAGCGTTGTACAGCAGAACCAGAGTCTGGCGGATGCAGCCGTAAGCGGCATGGCCAACAGTCGCGGGCAGGCTGAAGAAGGCCTGGCACTTGCCAACGAGGCCGGCTCGGTGATTCTCGAAATCCAGGAGGGCGCGCGCCAGGTTGTGGGGGCCGTGGGGCGTTTCGCCAATCAGTTGAAATAGCCTGCGCAACATACCGTCGCGCGCCCCTGGCGGTGCGTCGCTGTGGTGCGCTGTCAGGCGGGTAAAGGCCCGGGGCGCCTTATGGGCGCCTCGGACCTTTGCGCTTAGCGAGCGAGTGACAAGGCCGGCGTGCGTGGTGGAATCAGGCGCTTGCTGCCGGTGGATTCGAAGGCCGACGCCAGGCGCAGCAGGCTCGAATCGTCATAGGCGCGGCCAGCGAAGGTCAGGCCGACCGGCATGCCGATGTCTGCCATCACGCCCATCGGCACGGTCACCGTGGGCACGCCCAGGTGGCGGATCGCGAGGTTGCCGTTGGCCACCCACACACCGTTGCTCCAGGCGATGTCCGCCGACTCGGGGTTGATATCGGCATCGGCCGGGCCAACGTCGGCCACGGTGGGGAACAGCACCGCGTCCAGCCCCAGGCGATCCATCCACTCTTCCAGATCGATGCGCCGGGTCTGCTCCAGGCCGCGCAGGCCGTCAGCCAGGGAGGCGATCTGGTCCCAGGTCTTGAGCCCGCGCTTGGCCATGGTCACGTACTGGTCCATGCCGGCGGCCAGGTCGTCTTCGCGGTTGGGCAGGGTGCCGGGGTCGTGGGGGAAGATCTGCGGCCCATCGACATCCGCCAGGCGGTTGAGCTTGGGGTCGTCGTTGGCCCGCAGGAAGTCGTCGAAGGCCCAGCCCGAGAGCTCCCACAATTCGTCATGGAGGAACTCCTTGCTGACCAGGCCGCGGTTGTACACGGTCGGTGCGCCGGGGCGGTCGCCTTCGCAGTTGGACACCAGGGGGAAGTCCACTTCCAGCACTTCGGCGCCGGCGGCTTCCAGGGCTTGACGCGCCTGTTGCCAAAGGTCGATCACCGAGGGCCGGGTGTGAATGCGCTGGCCGGTGGGGCCGCCGATGCCGGGTTTGTCGCTGGTGCCGGCTTCCGGGTCGGCATTGATGTACATGCGCGGCACACCAAAGCGTTTGCCCTTGAGCGCCGTGGCGTCGGCCGCCAGTTGCGGGTAGGACGCCGGGCGCACCGAGCTCACGCTGGGGATCGGCACCCAGGGCTGCAGGCGCCACAGGTCGCCGCGGGTGTCCGGGTCTTCGGCCACCACCACGTCCAGCACTTGCAGCAGGTCGGCCATGGTCCGGGCGAAGGGCACCACCACGTCCATGGTCGGGGTCAGCGGCCAGTTGCCGCGCACCGAAATCACTCCACGCGATGGTGTGTAGGCGCACAGGCCATTGTTGGAGGCCGGGCCACGCCCGCTGGACCAGGTTTCCTCGGCCAGGCCGAAGGCGGCGAAGCTGGCGGCGGTGGCCGTGCCGGCGCCATTGGAGGAGCCCGAGGCGAAGGGCGCGGTCAGGTAAGCGGCGTTGTAGGGGCTTTCCGCGCGGCCATACACCCCGCGCTGCATGCCGCCGTTGGCCATGGGCGGCATGTTGGTCTTGCCCAGGCAAATGGCCCCGGCGCCCCGCAGGCGCTCGATGGTGAAGGCGTCGCGGTAGGCCACCAGCTCGGCAAAGGCCGGGCTGCCCGAGGCGGCGGTCAGGCCCTTGACCAGGTAGCTGTCCTTGGCGGTGTAGGGAATGCCGTCCAGCGGGCCCAGGGTCTGGCCCTTGGCGCGACGCTCATCGGACGCTGCGGCCTCCTTCAGGGCCTCGGGGTTGCGCACCACCACGGCGTTCAGCGCGGTGGCGGTCTGCGGGCCATCGTAGGCATCGATCCGCGCCAGATAGGCCTGGACCAGTTCCACGGCGGTGGTCCGGCCTGATTCCAGGGCGGCGCGCAGGTCGGCAATGGACACTTCGGTGACTTCGATCATGGGGCTACCGCCGTTGGCTGGTGGGTGAGGAGGTCAAGAGGGCGCAACGGAGCGCGGGTGTTCGGGTAATGGCTGTGCATGGTGATTCTCGTGGTACGGCTGGGCACGACAAGGGGTGCAAGGGAAAACTGTGGGCCTTTTTAGCATCTAGTGCGGGGCAGAGGAACCGTTGAACTCGCCCAGGTAGTCCAGTGTCGGCGTGCTTTGCGGCGGGCGCTGATTGGGCCCGGAGGCAACCGATCGCTGGTCGCCATCAATCGACTCGCTGCCGACGATGATGAAGTGGCTGTAATGCGCCTTGATCCGCGAGCGCAGCCGTTGTTGCTCGGCATCACTGCGGATCAGCGATTCCAGGTATTGCGGGCAGTCGTCTTTGCCGATCAGCTCGACGAAATCGGCGTCCATGTAGTAGCCCAATTCCTGCCTGAGGCGCCAGCTGGGATTACGTTCTTCCCAGGCGCTGAATTCGGCGTCGCTGGCATCCGCCGCAGGTTCGGGCTCCCACTGTTCGAAGGCGAACCGTTCAGCCTCGGCCTGGCTGGGGAAGGGGGCGGCGAACAGGTGAAAGGCGAAGTAGGCATCGGCGGCCTCGAGCAGGGCCCGGTTGGCGGCCCCGGCCTGTTCCTGGGGCTGGACCGGATCGGGCGTTGCATCCGCTTCATGGGGCGCCTGGAGTGTGTCAGTGGCCGACGGTGCCGGCTTTTCGAGAGGGTCGAACAAGGTGCTGAAGACGCTCATGGGCGGTCCTTGCGATCAGTGAGGCGGGCGGTTTGGGGGCAACTCTGGCCTGAGGCGGCGCATTGTGACGGGTTGGGGCTGGTGTGAAAACCATGGGCCGTGCGCCACTGGACGCCTGGTCATTTTATCGATTGCCAATCGGAGCAACCCGGGTAGACTGCGCGGCTCTAATAACTGACGCCTTTATAGCCAAACAGTGCAGGCGTTTCGACGATGTTCGACGGATGATTATCCATGTGTCTAGGGCGCACGGACGTGAATGATCCATAGCCGGCAGGCAGTTGGCGCAACATCGAAATCCACTGTCTGCTTGCTCATCCGGACTTTTTTACATGCCTACCCGGCCCAAGCCCAAGCTTAATCTTCGTGTGCTGATTCTGGTCTTCGTACTGTTTGCAGCATTGGCCACCCTGGCCAACAGCTTCTGGGTCATGTTCAAGATCCAGTAGCAGGAGCTCATTGAAAACGCCCTGCAAGTCAACCAGGCCTATGCCGCTCGGATCGCCTCCGGTGTGGAGCAGGTGCTCAGTTCCGATCAGGATCGCTTGAAGTATGCCGCCGCTGTTCTGGGTGGAGACTTTGACGATTCGCAACGACTGGCCGGCGAAGCCCAGCGCTTGCTGGGGCAGGACAACAGCTTCAACTCGGTACTGATCACCAACGCGACCGGCACCATCATCGCCTCAATGCCCGAGCACCTGCATCTCAATGGCCAGTCCCTGCAAGACCAGACACCGCTCAGGCTGCGTCAACCGATCATCAGCAAGGCCTTCAAGTCCATTGCCGGCAATCTGCTGGTTTTTGTATCCCAGCCGGTGTTTGACGGCAAAGGGCGGTACCTGGGGCTGGTCGGCGGCAGCATCCGACTTGAACAGAAGAACGCCCTTCAAGATTTGATGGACCGGCAGGTCCGTGAGGATGGCGCCCATGTCTATCTGGTGGACAGTAATCGGCGGGTTCTCTATCACCCCTATCCCGAGCAGATCGGCCAGATCGTTGCCGATGACCCGATCGTCGATGCGGCCTTGAGCCAGGGCGGGGGGGCATTGCAGGCGCTGGATGCCCAGGGCGTGGAAATGCTCGCGGGTTTCACCCATGTGCCCAGCAGCGGTTGGGGGGTGATCGCCCAGCAGCCCCTCGGCAACATCCAGGCCACGCTGCAGGTAACCATGTCCAAAGTCGCCAAGGGCATACTGCCGCTGGCGCTGTTCGGCCTGGTGCTGATCTGGTGGTTGGGGACGAGGATTTCGGCGCCGCTGTCGCGGCTGGCCGAGAGTGCCAGGCGCCTGGACAGCCCTGAGAGCTATGAGCGCATCAGCGCGATCCCGGCGCAGTATTCTGAAAGTTGGCAGATACGTCGGGCGCTGCTGCTGGGCACCAGCCTGCTCCAGGAAAAGATCGGCCGGCTCAACCAGCAGGCGCAAAGTGATGCGCTGACCGGGCTGGCCAACCGGCGGGCGATGCAGGACACCCTGGCGCATTGGCAACAGGCCAATCAGCCGTTTGCCATCGTTTCCATGGACATCGATCACTTCAAACGGGTGAACGACACCTTCGGCCATGGCGTGGGGGATGAAACCCTGAGAGCGATTGCCGACCTGATGAAGCAGAACTCGCGCACTGACGACCTGCCGTGCCGGGTGGGCGGCGAGGAGTTTGTCCTGCTCTTGCCGAACAGTTCGCTACGGGCTGCAACCGATGTCGCAGAGCGCCTGCGAGCCTCGATCGCCGCGGCGCAGATCGATACTGTCGGGCACATTACGGTTTCGTTGGGCGTCAGCGTGTGGCAGCCGGGAAGTGGTTCGATCACCGCTGCGTTGGAAAAGGCCGACCAGTTGTTGTATCAGGCCAAGCAGAAGGGACGTAATTGCGTGGTAACCGAACAGCGCTCGCTGGCCGTCAGTTGAACACGGCGGCTGCCGTCGACTTGCTTGCACAGCGGCCAGTACCGGAGAATCCTCCCGGTCCGATACCTAGCAGAGGCAAGCCGCATGCTTTACCCGAAACAACTCAGCCCGGAGTTTTCCGGGGCGTTGCGCACCTTCAGTTTCTGGGTCGCCAACGGCACCCTCGGCTACCCGCTGCTGGAGGGTGTCGACTATCGCAGTTGCCTGAGCGAAGAGCCGAGCATGCTGGAGATGGCCTACGCGATTTTTGCCAATGTGCTGGAGCTGGACGAAGAGGGCGTACCGGTGAATGCCAAGTACGCCGAGTACCGTGCCGCCCAATACATTCGCCAGTACTGCGATCCGGGATACAGCGCATCGCCGGCGTTCGAGGACTGGGAGCAGGAGCTGTATGGCCCGCCTGATAGAGAGGACCGCAAGCCCTGGCCGCCCGGGCTGCGCGATGGCTGACGAGTCACTGTAGAAGCGAGCCGGCTGGCGATGGTCGCCAACGAAAACGCCGCGTTCATTGGGGAACGCGGCGTTCTTGAGGGCTTCGCGAGCAAGCTCGCTGCTACAGGTACGGGGCGCTGTGTCAGCGGTTGGCTGCGCTCCACTTGGCCCGTGCCGCGTGCAGCTTCTTGTAGCTGTCGATCAGGCGCAGGTGACGGTCCAGGCCTTCGAGCTGCAGGTTGGTCGGGGTCAGGCCGTAGAAGCGCACGCTACCGTCCACCGAGCCGATCACCGCGTCCATCCGTTCGTTGCCGAACATGCGCCGCAGATTGGCTTCGTAGTCGCCCAGCTCCAGTTCGTCGTCCAGTTCCACTTCCAGCACCGCGTTCAAGGCCTGATAGAACAGCCCGCGCTCGACGGTGTTGTCGTTGTATTGCAGGAACATCTCCACCAGTTCCTTGGCCGGGTCGAACTGCCCCAGGGCCACGTGGAGCAGCAGCTTGAGTTCGAGGATGGTCAACTGGCCCCAGGCGGTGTTGTCGTCGAACTCGATGCCGATCAGGGTGGTGATGTCGGTGTAGTCGTCCAGCTCGCTTTCTTCCAGGCGCTCCAGCAGTGAGCGCAAACCGTCTTCGTCCAGGCTGTGCAGGTTGAGGATGTCTTCACGGAAGAACAGCGCCTTGTTGGTGTTGTCCCAGATCAGGTCGTCCACCGGGTAGATTTCCGAATAGTCCGGCACCAGGATGCGGCAGGCGGTGGCCCCCAGGTGCTGGTACACCGCCATGTAGACTTCCTTGCCCAGGCTTTCGAGGATGCCGAACAGGGTCGCGGCTTCCTCGGCGCTGGCTTTTTCCCTTTCGCTGAAGCCGCTCTGGCTGGTGAAGTCCCACTCGACGAATTCGAAGTCCGCCTTGGCACTGAAGAAACGCCACGACACCACGCCGCTGGAGTCGATGAAGTGCTCGACGAAGTTGTTCGGCTCCATCAGCGCCTGGCTTTCAAAGGTCGGTTGCGGCAGGTCGTTCAAGCCTTCGAAGCTGCGGCCCTGGAGCAGCTCGGTGAGGCTGCGCTCCAGCGCCACCTCGAAGCTTGGGTGGGCGCCGAACGAGGCGAACACGCCGCCGGTGCGCGGGTTCATCAGGGTCACGCACATCACCGGGAACTCACCGCCCAGGGACGCGTCCTTGACCAGCACCGGGAAGCCTTGCTCTTCCAGGCCCTGGATGCCCGCCAGAATGCTCGGGTACTTGGCCAGCACTTCCTGGGGCACGTCCGGCAGGGCCAGCTCGCCTTCGAGGATCTGGCGCTTGACCGCCCGCTCGAAGATCTCCGACAGGCACTGCACCTGGGCTTCGGCCAGGGTGTTGCCGGCGCTCATGCCGTTGCTCAGGTACAGGTTCTCGATCAGGTTGGAGGGGAAGTACACCACCTCGCCGTCGGACTGGCGCACGTAGGGCAGGCAGCAGATGCCGCGCTCGATGTTGCCCGAGTTGGTGTCGTACAGGTGGGAGCCGCGCAGCTCGCCATCCGGGTTGTAGATGGCCAGGCAGTGTTCGTCGAGGATCTCCTTGGGCAGCTCGTCCTTGCGCCCCGGCTGGAACCAGCGCTCGTCCGGGTAATGCACGAACTCGGCGTTGGCGATTTCCTCGCCCCAGAACTGGTCGTTGTAGAAGAAGTTGCAGTTCAGGCGCTCGATGAACTCGCCCAGGGCCGACGCCAGGGCGCTTTCCTTGGTCGCGCCCTTGCCGTTGGTGAAGCACATCGGCGACTGTGCATCGCGGATATGCAGCGACCAGACGTTGGGCACGATATTGCGCCATGAAGCGATTTCGATCTTCATCCCCAGGCCCGCGAGGATGCCGGACATGTTGGCGATGGTCTGCTCCAGGGGCAGGTCCTTGCCGGCAATGTAGGTGCCTGCGCTGGTGCCCGATTGCGGCATCAACAGCGCCTGGGCATCGGCGTCGAGGTTTTCCACTTCCTCGATGATGAACTCGGGTCCGGTCTGCACCACCTTCTTCACGGTGCAACGGTCGATGGAACGCAGGATGCCCTGGCGGTCCTTGTCGGAGATGTCCGCCGGCAGTTCGACCTGGATCTTGAAGATCTGGTTGTAGCGGTTTTCCGGATCGACAATGTTGTTCTGCGACAGGCGGATGTTGTCGGTGGGGATGTTGCGGGTCTGGCAGTACAGCTTGACGAAGTACGCCGCGCACAGCGCCGAAGAAGCCAGGAAATAGTCGAACGGACCCGGCGCCGAACCATCGCCCTTGTAGCGGATCGGTTGGTCGGCCACCACCGTGAAGTCGTCGAACTTGGCTTCAAGTCGAAGGTTGTCGAGAAAGTTGACCTTGATTTCCATGGAGGGCACCGGCATCACAAAGCAAAAAATGGCGGGCATTATCCGGGATTTTGCGCGGGAAGTGTTGCGGTTTTCGGCGCACGGGTGGATCGCCAGGGCTGGCTGCCGGTCACAGACACCGGCACCCGGCCCCGGGTATCACTCAGGCATTCAGGCTTTGAGGATGAAACGATTGGATATCCGCGAATAGCCCAGGGGCAACAACTCGGCTTCGTGCTCCTTGATCAGTTCATGCAGCGCGTTGGCGGTTTCGGCCACCGGCCTGGCTTGCTCCCTGGCCTGTTGCATGACCTGGCACGACTGCCTGAACAGGCTTTCGTAGGCGGGCGAGTTCAGGGACAGGCAGCCAGGGAAGCGCACCGCCTCAAGCGCTGCATCGAACTGGCGGGCGTCGCCACTGTGTTCCAGGTCGTGCAGCAGCTTTTGCAGAAAGGCACTGCCCAGGTTGGAGCCGCTGAGCCAGACCCGATGCCACACGTTCCACAGGTGAAAGTCGCTGAAGGCTTCATAGGAGCAGGAAACCAACTGGTCATTGGTCGCCACCGCGTTCAGGCAATGGCGCTCGACTTCGATGAACTGTTCCCGTTGCCAGCGGTTGCTGCGGGCGGCGTCCAGCACCTTGGGGGCCAGTCTGAGGATGGACTCGAAGGTGGTGATCAATCCCCTGGAGAACAGCGGGTCGATAAACCCTGTGGCTTGCGGCAGCAGGCAGAAGCGATCCCCGACATTTTGCACGCTGCGGTAGTTGATGCGCGGCGCGTAGATCCACTCCCGGGCATTGACCGCATCCTTGAAGTGTTCGCCGATGGCCGGGTACTTTTTCAGCAGTTTGCGAAACTCGATCTCCGGCGCCTCGGTGGGACGGTACTTGGCGTTGTTGAACTGGAAGCCGACGCTGCACAACTGATTGGTGCCCTGCGGATGGTTATTGAAGGGGATGACCCACAACCAGCCCTCTTCGAAGATGTGGTGCAAGGTGCTCTTGAACAGTTCGATGGGGGAACGAGTGCGGGACAACGGAGCCAGGGCATCTTCGTAGCTCTTCACATTGAGCATGTGGGTGAAGAATGAGCAGGTGTCGGTCGCCAGCCCTTCGGTGGTGCGCAAGCCCAGTTGGCGGGAGAGCGGAGAGCCCTGGGCAGCAGCGTCAATGATGAACGCGGCCTTGACGGGGGCGGCGTTGGACAATGCCACCTCGACCCCGTCGTCGTTGAGGCTGATCGACTCGATCTTGATGTTCTGTCTGGATTCGGCGCCGTGTTTCAGGGCAATCATCAGAGCGAAATAGTCGATGTCCTGCCGGAAAAGATGGGCTTCCGGCGCCTTCAGCGGCGGGGCCACAAGGTGGTCGGGGGACGACGGCGCGTTCTCTTGATGCCAGGCAAAACTGAAGCCCAGCTTGATCCCGCAGGCGCTTGAACCGACGTGCTGGATGATCTTGTCGGGGTGCGAGAGGTAGGCGATTTCAGGGATGTCGAAGCGCTTTGCGAGCAAGCGCAGCAGAAAACCGCTTTCCGGTGTTGCCGCTTCGCCGACGGAGAATCGTGGGTGCTGGGCCGAGTCGAGGATCAGTACGTTCAGCCCGGACTTCGCGAGGACGGCGCCGGTCAGCGCGCCGGCGATACCACTACCGATGATAATGACGTCGTACTGATTCATGATGTCTGGCTCTTGTCGTGCAAGGTGGTGGCTCTGGAAAGCGCTGAATGCATTGCCGTATCGAAATGCAGGGTGGCCAGGGTCTGCGGTATTTCCTTTTCAAACGGCAAGTCCCAGTAAGGCGTGCTGCCGATCGAGCGTTTCAACTCATTGATGAACAGGCGGGTCTTGGCCGGGACAACGCTGCTGCGTGCCCTCAGTGCGTAGATCGCTCCCTGTTGCGGATCGGCCTCGCAATATTCGTCGAGCAGCGACACCAGTTGGCCGCTGGCGATCTGTTCATGCACCAGCCAGGTGGGTGCGTGGATGATTCCTATGCCTTGAAGGGCGCCGTCCACCAGCAACTCGGAACTGTTGACCGATAGCCGGCTGCTGGGCATGAGCTTCTTGAACAGGCCATCGACCTTGAATTGCCAAGTCAGTGAGAAGTTGCTGCAGGTGCTGTGGATCAGGCAGGCATGTTGGTACAGGTCTTCAAGAGTTTGCGGACAGCCGTGTTGCCGGATGTATTCCGGGCTTGCGCAGAGCACGCGCCGCATATCCGCAAGTTTCGTTGGAATCAGATTACTGTCCGGCAATATGCCCAGCTTGATACAGATATCGACGTTATCGATGCTGGGGTCGAGAACGTTGTCGTTAAGCGAGAATTCAATGTTCAAACCGGGATGATGGTTCAGTATTCTGCTCAACAAAGGCGCTACATGGCGCCGTCCAAAGGCCACGGGTGCTGAAACCTTGAGAATGCCAAGGGTCGATGCAGTGTGTTCTTTTACTTCTGATCTAGCATGCCCAATGCATCTCGAGATGTTCTTTGCATGTTCGAGAAAGAGCAGGCCTGTTTCGGTAAGTACCAAGCATTTTGTCGATCGATTGAATAGGCAGGTTTCAAGTTCTTTTTCGAGGCTATTGATTCTGCGCATCACCGAAGAAGGTGGGATGCCAAATAGTCTTCCTGTTTCGGAGAAACTACCAGTTTTAGTTACGGATATATAAAGGTCTATGTCATTGACAACGCCTAGCGCCTTCATTACTAAATCCTTTTAGAGTTTTTAGTGTCTTGTTTTTGTAAAGACAAATTACAAATAGATCATGACAGCCTCCTTAGTACGGCTAGGCTTTTTGTTTGTCAAGCAGTGCTGGGCCCTTGATTAGTTGGCTTTGATAAAATTGATTCATAATATTTCAGGCTCCGCAGCTCCACCCGGCGCAGAGCGGAACACCGCCCAAGTGCAAGGCTTGGTTTGCACTATCTGGATACAAAAATAGTTCTAGTGGCCAATTGCGCAGAGCGCCAAAACTATGCTTTGGCGCTCGAAAATGACTTTCTGAAGATCGTCATACAGGCCTGTGGAACACCGTTAAGTTGTGTTGGTTTCGATGTTGTCGGGGCTGTTTTGCCTTTGCGGATATGCAAAGGCCTTTTGCAAAACCGGCTATTCACAAGTGCATTCTGATTGAGGATTGTAGACGGGTTTTCCCAACCCACGATTGTCGAGTGCAGGAGCGTACGTCTATGGACGGAGAGGAAGTTAAAGAAAAGATTCGTCGCTACATCATGGAAGATTTGATCGGGCCAAGTGCAAAGGAAGATGAGCTTGATGACCAGACTCCACTACTGGAGTGGGGCATTCTCAACTCGATGAATATCGTCAAGCTCATGGTCTACATCAGGGATGAAATGGGTGTCTCGATTCCAAGTACCCATATCACCGGCAAATATTTCAAAGACCTGAATGCAATATCCAGGACTGTCGAGCAACTAAAGGCCGAGTGCGCCTAACAGGGAGTGGGCAATGAGCGATCATGATTATGATGTAGTGATTATCGGTGGCGGGCCGGCGGGTTCGACCATGGCCTCCTACCTGGCAAAAGCCGGTGTCAAATGCGCGGTGTTCGAAAAAGAACTGTTCGAGCGCGAGCATGTTGGCGAGTCGCTGGTACCGGCCACCACTCCGGTGCTGCTGGAAATCGGGGTGATGGAAAAGATCGAGAAAGCCAACTTCCCGAAGAAGTTCGGCGCTGCCTGGACCTCGGCAGATTCCGGCCCCGAAGACAAGATGGGCTTCCAGGGGCTGGACCACGATTTCCGTTCGGCGGAAATCCTCTTCAACGAGCGCAAGCAGGAAGGGGTCGATCGCGACTTCACGTTCCACGTCGACCGCGGCAAGTTCGACCGCATTCTTCTGGAGCACGCAGGTTCGCTGGGGGCCAAGGTCTTCCAGGGCGTGGAGATCGCTGACGTCGAGTTTCTCAGCCCGGGCAATGTCATTGTCAATGCCAAGCTGGGCAAGCGCAGCGTCGAGATCAAGGCGAAGATGGTGGTGGATGCCAGCGGTCGCAACGTGCTGCTGGGCCGCCGGCTGGGCTTGCGAGAAAAGGACCCGGTCTTCAACCAGTTCGCGATTCACTCCTGGTTCGACAACTTCGACCGCAAGTCGGCGACGCAAAGCCCGGACAAGGTCGACTACATCTTCATTCACTTCCTGCCGATGACCAATACCTGGGTCTGGCAGATCCCGATCACCGAAACCATTACCAGCGTGGGCGTGGTTACGCAGAAGCAGAACTACACCAACTCCGACCTCACCTATGAAGAGTTCTTCTGGGAAGCGGTGAAGACCCGGGAAAACCTGCATGACGCGCTGAAGGCCTCGGAGCAGGTCCGCCCGTTCAAGAAAGAGGCGGACTACAGCTACGGCATGAAAGAAGTCTGTGGCGACAGCTTCGTGCTGATCGGCGATGCCGCTCGGTTCGTCGACCCGATCTTCTCCAGCGGCGTCAGCGTTGCACTCAACAGTGCGCGCATCGCCAGCGGCGACATCATCGAGGCGGTGAAGAACAACGACTTCAGCAAGTCCAGTTTCACTCACTACGAAGGCATGATCAGGAATGGCATCAAGAACTGGTATGAGTTCATCACGCTCTATTACCGCCTGAACATCCTCTTCACCGCATTCGTTCAAGACCCACGCTACCGCCTGGACATCCTGCAATTGCTGCAAGGGGACGTCTACAGCGGCAAGCGCCTGGAAGTGCTGGACAAGATGCGCGAAATCATCGCTGCGGTTGAAAGCGACCCTGAACACCTCTGGCACAAGTACCTGGGCGACATGCAGGTTCCTACCGCCAAACCCGCGTTCTAAACACTAAACACCCAGTCGAAGGAGATGACTGAATGGATGCTCGTGCGCCCATGGATTTTGAACCCATTGCAATCATCGGGAGTGGATGCCGCTTTGCCAAAGGTGCATCGACCCCCGAGGCATTCTGGGAGCTCCTTCGTGCTGGGACCGATTTTGTCGGACCGGTTCCCGCAGAGCGCTGGGACACAGCAGCGATCTACGATGAGAACGCTGCTGAAACCGGTACGACCTACAGCAAGGTGGGGGCGTTCCTCGAGCACATCGACCGCTTCGATGCGCATTACTTTGGCATCTCGGCCTCTGAAGCCAAGGAAATGGACCCGCAGCAGCGCCTGCTGCTGGAGGTCGCCTGTGAAAGTGTGGCCCGGGCCGGCCTGACCCGCGAGCAGCTCAAAGGCAGCAGGACCGCGGTCTATGTCGGCATGCTGGGCATGGATTACCTGGCGCTGCATTCCCGCGAGGCCGGCATCGAACAGATCAATCCCTACTATGCCGCCGGCAAGGAATTCAGCTTCGCCGCCGGGCGTATTGCCTACCACCTGGGTGTTCATGGGCCGGCAATGACCGTGACCACGGCATGCTCTTCGTCCCTGGTGGCCATGCACCTGGCCTGTCGCGCCTTGCAGGCAGGGGAGGCGGACATGGCCCTGGCTGGAGGGGTGAACCTGATGCTGGCGCCGGACCTGACGATCTACATGAGCCAGATCAGGGCGATCTCGCCCAGTGGCCGCTGCCGGGTATTCGATGCGGCGGCCGACGGGATCGTCCGGGGCGAGGGCTGCGGGGTCACGGTGCTCAAGCGCCTGGCAGATGCCCTGCGCGATGGCGACCCGATCCAGGCTGTGATCAGGGGCTCGGCGATCAACCAGGATGGCGCCAGTGCCGGCCAGACCGTGCCCAACGCCAATGCCCAGGCTGCGGTGATCCGCCAGGCCCTGAAAGTGGCCGGCTTGAGCGTGGACGACATCGACTATGTCGAGGCCCACGGCACCGGTACGCCCCTGGGCGATCCGATCGAACTCTCTTCGCTGGACCGTGCCTTCCAGGGGCGTGAGCGACCGCTGTGGGTGGGCTCGGTCAAGGCCAACATGGGCCATCTGGATGCGGCCGCCGGAATGGCCAGCGTGATCAAGACCATGATGGTTCTCAAGCACGCCGAGGTGCCTGCGCAACTGCATCTCGCACAGTTGAACCCACTGGTGGACTGGAAGCGTTCCCGGCTGGCGGTGCCCACGGCGATCGAGTCGTTGCCCGACCGGCCGCGCCTGGCTGGAATCAGCGGTTTCGGGCTCAGTGGCACCAACGTCCACATGATTCTCGAAGATGCCAGCGCCTATCGGCAGGCACAGCCGCAGCAGGAACCATCGGCACCGGGCCGGCCCTGGGTCCTGCCGGTATCGGCCAGGTCCGCGCAGGCCGTGGTGGAGCAGGCCAGGGCCTATGCCATTCATCTGCCGCAGCAGGACGATGGGCAATTACAAGCCTTTGTCGCCAGCGCCATTCATCGTCGTGATCACTTTCCCTACCGGTCGGCCGTGGTGGGTGCGAACGCCGCGCAATTGAAGAGCCAGCTGGAGCAGTTGCCGGCCCCGACCTTGGCCTGCGCGACGGACGAAGAGGATCGGCGCGGGCCCGTGCTGGTGTTTACCGGGCAGGGCGCCCAGTGGGTGGGAATGGGCCGCGACCTGCTTGAACGGGAGCCGGCCTTCCTGGCGATGATCCGGCGTTGCGACCAGGCGCTGGCCCAGTGGGCAAACTGGTCGGTGGAGGCCGAGCTGCGCAGCGACGCCAGTGGGTCCCGCCTGCACCTGACCGAATTTGCCCAGCCCTGCATCTTTGCCATCCAGGTGGCGATCAGTGAATGCCTGCGCCAGTGGGGTGTGATCCCGGCGGCGGTGGTCGGCCACTCCATGGGGGAAGTGGCCGCGGCCTATTGCGCCGGAGCACTGAACCTGGAGTCGGCGGTGCGGGTCATCCACCATCGGGCCCAGGCCATGAAGGACACCCTGGGGCAGGGGCGGATGCTGGTGGTGGGCTTGCCCGCGCCGACGCTCCAGTCGCGTCTGGCGAACAACCCGCAACTGGAACTGTCGGTGGTCAACAGTCGAAACAGCTGTGTGGTGTCCGGCAGCCCGCAGGCTGTACAGGCTCTGGATCAGCAACTGCGTGACGAAGGCATCTTCACTTACCTGATGCCGGCGGAATATGCCTTCCACTCCTACCAGATGGATGAGTGCCTGACGCAGATCCGCGCGGGGCTGGAGGATTTGCCGGTGGTTGCCGCGCACACGCCCTGGATTTCCACCAGCGCGATGCCCGAGGAGCCGATCCTGGCAGATGCCGACTACTGGGCGAGGAATGCCCGTGGCATCGTGCGCTTCGATCGCGCCATTGAACAGTTGATCGAGCAGGGGCACCGGCTGTTCGTCGAGGTCGGCCCGCACACCGTGCTGGTGGCGTCGATCAACCAGGCCCTGGCCGACAAGGGAACCCACGGGCTGGTGTGCGGCGCCTTGCACAAGCAGGGCGACGCCGCCCTGGAGCTGGCCAGTATTGTTGCCCGCCTGTACGAGTGGGGCGCGGGTCCCGACTGGCAAGCCTTCCAACCCAGGGAGGCGGCGCTGGAGCTGCCGGCCTATCCCTGGCAGCAGGAGCGTTTCTGGTTTGCCCCGGCGCCGCGGCCGCAGCCGGCGGGACTCGTGTCCCAGCTGCGGGCGCAGGTACTGGTGTATGACGCCCAGGGCAATCTCTGCGCCCAGGCCAACGATGTGGCGCTGAGCGTGCCGCAGCTGGCACAAGTCGCAGTGCCGGCACCGGCCAAGGTGCCCGGCGCGGCGCAGCCGGTGGGGGATGTGCGGGCGCAGATTGGTGCACTGCTGACGCAGATCATCGGCGTGGCCTGTGCCGACCCGGACCCGGATCGAGGCTTCTTCGAACTGGGCCTGAGCTCGATTTCCCTGGTTGAATTCAAGCGCATGCTGGAACGCCAGTTCGCCCTCAAGCTGTCGGCGACCGTGGGCTTCGACTATCCCACCATCAACCGGCTGGGCCAGTACCTGGAAGGGCTGCTGTCCCGGGAGCCGGCCAGTACCCCGGTAACGGTCGATCCCGGGGCGACCGACGCCGCAGGGAGCATCGCCGTGGTGGCCATGGCGTGCCGGTTTCCCCAGGCCGACAGCCCCGAGGCACTCTGGAAGCTGATACTGGAACAGACGGACACCGTAGGGCCGGTACCGCCGTCCCGGCTCGCCGGCGCCAAACCGGAGGAAACCTTCCCGCGGTTTGCCAGCCTTATCCAGCGCCCCGAAGGGTTCGACGAAGCGTTCTTCCGCATTTCCCCCAAGGAAGCCCGGAGCATGGACCCCCAGCAACGGCTGTTGCTGATGGTGGCCTGGGAGGCTCTGGAACGGGCCGGTATCCCTCAGGAGAAGCTGCTGGAACAGAGGGTCGGGGTGTTTGTCGGGGCCAACGCCCACGACTACGAAACCCGGGTCCTGGGTAGCGCGCAAGGCGTGGATGCCCACTACGGCACTGGCAGTTCGTTTTCGGCGATCTGCGGGCGCCTCTCACATTTTCTCGGCGTGCGTGGGCCGAGCCTGACGGTGGACACCGCATGCTCGTCATCGCTCACGGCCATCCATCTGGCGTGCAACAGCTTGCGTGCCGCGGAGTGCGACATCGCGATTGTCGGTGGGGTGAATGTCATCGCCTCGGCATCGATCTTTCAATCCATGGGGCAGGCCGGCGCATTGGCCCCGGACGGCATCAGCAAGGCCTTCGACGACAGTGCCGACGGTTACGGTCGAGGGGAGGGCTGCGGCGTGGTCATTCTCAAGCGCCAGGCCCAGGCCGAGCGGGAGCGTGACCCGATTGTCGCGACGATTCTCGGTTCGGCGGTCAATCACGACGGTGCCTGTGCCGGGCTGACAGTGCCCAATGGTCCGGCGCAAGAGGCGCTGATCAGCGAAGCACTGGCCAACGCCGGCGTGCATCCGGGGCAAGTCAGCTACGTCGAGGCCCATGGCACCGGTACGGTGCTGGGTGACCCCATCGAGCTCAACGCCCTGCACAACGCCTATCGCCAGGCCAGCCCCGACAGTCCGGCGCTGACGGTGGCCTCGGTCAAGGCCAATATCGGGCACCTCGAGGCGGCAGCGGGCATCGCTTCGCTGATCAAGGCCTGCCTGGTGGTGGAGCACGGCCGGATTGCCCCGCAAGCCCATCTGCAGCGGGCCAACACCCGTGTCGATTGGGCGGCCATGAACCTCAAGCTGGCGCATCAGGCCATGGACTGGCCGGGCCGGCCGGAGTCGCGGGTGGCCGGGGTCAGTGCCTTTGGTTTCACCGGGACCAACGTGCATGTGCTGCTCAAGGGCTACACGGCGCCCGCGACAGCGCCTTTGCCTCCCGCCACCGCGCCAGTGGCCTTGTGCCTGTCCGCGGCCACCCCGGCGGCATTGGCGGAGCTGGCCCAGCGCTATGTGTCCTTCCTGGGCACTACCGAGCACTGCCCACAGACCATCTGCTACAACGCGCTGCTGCGGCGCACGGCGTTCAAGGAACGCCTGGTCGTCCAGGGCCAGGATTGCCGCGAGCTGGCTCAGGCACTACAGGCCTGGCTGGCCGGCAGCCCCATCGCCAATGACCGCAAACCCGCGGCCGGCGAACCCTGGGCAACCCTGGCCGAGGCCTTTGGCCGCGGCGTCCAGGCGCCGGGCCCCGAGCGCTTGCCGGACGGCTGTCAGGCCATCGGGTTGCCCACCTATCCGTGGCAGCTCAACGACTACTGGATCGACGCTGGGCAGCCGGCCACGGCGGTGCAGCCCGCCCGGGCAGCCTCGGGCCACCCTTGCCTGCAGATGCTGGTACGGCCGGCCGGGCAGCTCTGGTACTGGTCGGGGGCTCTCGCTCCCCAGGCCGGGCATTACGACCCGCTGGGCGAACAGGGGTACAGGGTCAAGACTCACCTGTTGCTGGATGCCGTGCTCCAGGCGGTGCAGGAAACACCGCGGGGCGTGCAGCAGATCCGCGACTTGCAGATTGCCCAGCTGCGTCTGCGCGGCGAACAGCACCTCACTTCGCACCTGAGCATCCACCTCAGCCAGGCCGCTGACGCCTGCTTCGAACTGGCCTTGCAAGGGGCCGGCGACGAGCGCCGCCAGGTCTGCATGAGCGGAACCCTGGTCGACTGTGCAGCGCAGTTGCAGGAGCAAACCCTGCGCGCGGTGTCGATGCTCGATGAGCCTTCAGCGCCGGCGCCGGACGTTGGCCTGTGCCCATGGTCCGGGTGTGCGGCCACGGGCGGGCAGCGGGCCTTGTACCGCTTTGCCCACTCCCTGACGGCGGCCGAGCGCCAGACCCAGTTGCTGGCCAGTGTGGTCGAGCTGTTTGAAGGCGCCCACGCCGCCGCGCTGGTCGGGTTCTCCGGGCTCCAGGTATGGGCAGACCTGCCGGCGCAGGTATGGATTGTGCTGGCCGGCCATGACGCCGACAAACCCGACAGCCTGCAGGTAGTGGATGCCCGGGGTTGCCAGCTGGCACTGTTCGAAGGTCCGCAGTTTGGCCATCCTGGTTCGTGGTACTTGCCCGACCTCCAGAGCGCACCCCTCGACCTGCCGATGATCGTTCGCCAATGGCAGGACTATCCGATGCCGGGCGAGGGTGCTCGGCAACGCGAGGGCTACTGGATGGTGCTGGCCTGGAGCACCGCCGAAGTCCAGCCACTGGCTGCGGCGTTCGCGGCTGAACAGCGTCCGGTCGAAGTCATCGAGCTGCACGCCGGGCAACAACCTCTGGCCCGCCAACTGTCCTCGGCGTTGCGCGGGGCAGTGGCCGATCCGTCCTGCCTGGGGGTGATCGTTGCCGGCGCTGATGCTCAGGAGGCCGACGACCTCGGTGTATCCCTGGTGGCCTCTGCGGCGCTGGTACAGGCCTTCGCCGGTGCGATTGCCAGCGTCGGAACACCGGCAAAGCCGGTCTGGTTCGCCCTTCATGCCAGGGATGCTGCATCGCCGGCCATGGGCGCTGTCCAGGCCACCTGGCAGGGCGCCGCGCATATCTTCGCCCTGGAGCATCCTGCCTGGTGGGGCGGTCTGGTGACTTTGCAGGGCAGCGACGGAAGAAGCTACGCCAGCCTCTGCCGGCTGTTGCACGGCCAACCTGGCCATGATCACTTTGCGATCAGCGGCGCCCGGGTCGAGGTGCAATACCTGGTGGAGGATCAAACCGACCCGCTCCAGCGCCTGGAGCCGCCGGCGCTGAACGGAACCGTTGTGCTGCATGCCGTCCCGGGATGTGACCTGGAGCCTGTGCTGACGGCACTCGGGCAGCGGGGTGTGCAGCGTGTGCTGCTGCTCTGCGAGGCCCCCGGGCAACTGCACATGCCTGAGCGGATGCCCGGGGCGATGGCGATCAGCAGCCTCTCGGACCTGAGCCGGGAAAACCTGGCTGACACCTTCGCGACGCTGCGAGCGCAAGACCGCATCGCCGGCTTTATCCACCTCGATCTTGACTGGCGCACGGTTGCACTCAAGGAGCCAGAGTTTGTCGTGCGAATGCAGGAAAGCGCTCGGCCGCTTGAGGTCTTGCAGCAGCTTCACCAACTGATCGATGACCCCGAAGCGTTCTTCCTGATCCTGGGCAGTGTGTCTTCCCTGCTTGGCGGGGCCGGCTTCGCCCGCTCGGCGATTGCCGATGCGTATGCCTCGTGGGTGCATGCACAGCGCCGGCGCCAGGGGTTGAACTGCCAGCTGCTGCACCTGACGCAGAGCGAACAGGAGCTTGAGCAGGACGCCGCCGCCCGCACGACCATGCAAGGCAGCGGCCTGCAGCCTTTGCAGCGCTCGCAGATAGTGCAAGCCATAGCTCGCGTGCTGGGCGGCCAGGGCCAGTGCGGGCTGCTCAATGTCGACTGGCAACAACTCAAAGGGCTGTACCTGAGCGTGCTGCGCTGGCCCCTGCTCGAACACCTGGGCGCCGCGGATAGCGCCGCGGATCAGCGTCTGGCCGAGCTGATTGGCCTGCCACCGCTGCAGCAGCGCCGGGCCATGCAGGCGCTGGTCTGCGAGGTAGTGGGGCAAGTGTTCGGCGTTGCCGATGGCCTGGAGCTCGATGTCAGGAAGGGCTTCTTCGACATGGGCATGTCCTCGGTCATGTCGCTGGACCTGCGCTCACGGCTGGGCCGGGCGTTGAGCATCGACCTGCCTTCGACCTTCGGCTTCGAATACACCTCCATCGAACAGGTCACGGACTACCTCATGGGCCAGCTCCTGGCGCCTGAAACCCGGGAGCCGGTGACGGCGCCCGAACCTGTGTCGCCAGCGTCGCGGCATCAGGACCTGCATGAACTGTCACGGGCCGAGCTGATTGGTGCTCTCGAAGACGAGCTGCGCGATATCGCCAATTACTAGCCCTGGGGCTGGATGACCACTGCCAGAGAATCACTGATCGAGGCCTTTATGGATAACGATGTCCGCGATGTAAGCAAGGAACAGCTGCAAGAGAGTCTTGCTCAGGCAATCACCACCATCCGTGCGCTCAAGGAAAAGGTGGCCGGCAAGAGCTCGGCGCCTGTCGAGCCGATCGCCGTAGTGGGCCTGGGGTGCCGGCTGCCGGGCAGTGCCGACACACCGAAGCGGCTGTGGAGCCTGCTGAAAAATGCCACCGATGCGGTGGGCGACATGCCCCGCGACCGTCTGTACGGCACCGACTATTACCATCCTGATCCCCAGGCACCCGGCAAGGCCTACGTCATGCGTGGCGGCTTCATCGAGGGGGTGGATCAGTTCGACCCGGGCTTCTTCGGCATTTCGCCCAAGGAAGCCGAAGGCATGGACCCCCAGCAGCGCCTGGCCCTGGAGGTCGCCTGGGAGGCCCTGGAGAACGCCGCGATCGCCCCCGACAGCCTGCATGGCAAGAAGCTCGGCGTGTTCATGGGGGTCAGTACCAATGATTACGTGCGCCTGCGCCAGCAGTTGGGCGCGGTCGAGGACGTCAACGCCTACCAGTTCTATGGCGAAACCAGTTTCGTGGCCGGGCGCATTGCCTACACCCTGGGCTCCAGGGGCCCGGCGGTGGTGCTCGACACCTCCTGCTCCTCATCCCTGGTGGCCCTGCACCAGGCCTGCAACAGCCTGCGCAGCCGCGAGAGCGAGCTGGCGCTGGCCGGTGGGGTCAATCTGATCCTGTCGCCCTACGGTTTCATCCTGGTCAGCAAGCTGCGGGCCGTGGCCCCCGATGGCCGCTGCAAGACCTTCGACGCTGCGGCCGATGGCTACGGGCGTGCCGAAGGCTGCGTGATCCTTGCGCTCAAGCGGCTGAGTGATGCGGTACGCGACCAGGACCCGGTGCTGGCCGTGATCGAGGGTAGTGCGGTCAACAATGACGGCGCCAGCAGCGGCATCACCGTGCCCAACATCCACGCCCAGGAAGAGGTGATCAGGCTGGCGCTCGGCCAGGCCGGGCTCCAGGGCAGCGAGGTCGACTATGTCGAGGCCCATGGCACCGGCACCGCGCTGGGCGACCCGATCGAACTGCACGCCCTGCATGCGGTACTGGGCAAGCAGCGGCCCGTGGATGCGCCGCTGCTGGTGGGCTCGATCAAGGCCAACATGGGGCATCTCGAACCGGTCGCCGGGGTGACCGGGCTGGCCAAGGTCCTGCTGTGCCTGCAACAAGAGGCCCTGGTGCCCCAGGTGCATTTCAACACGCCCAATCCGCGGATCGAATGGGATCGCCTGGCCCTGAAGGTGGTCACCGAATCCACGCCCTGGCCACGCCAGGGCAAGGCGCGGCACGCCGGTGTCAGTTCGTTTGGTGTCACCGGCACCAACGCCCATGTGCTAGTGGGCGACGCGCCGCTACGCGAACGTGCCCAGGGGCGCGACAATCCCTGGCAGCTGATCACTCTGTCGGCCAAGGGCGAGACGCCCCGGCGCCAGATTGCCGGACGCTATGAACGTTTTATCGCCGACAACAGCCAGCTCGAACTCAAGGACCTGTGCTACACGGCGAACGTCGGGCGGGCGCACTTTGGCCATCGTTTCGCGGCCGTGGCCGATAGCCGTGAGGGGCTGCGCGAGCAACTGGCGGCCTATGCGTCACGCAAGGTGGTGGGCCATGTATTCGAAGGGCGCTGCCAGGGAGCGGCGGCGCCGCTGGTGATGCTCTTTCCGGGGCAGGGCTGCCAGTACCGGGCGATGGCCCAGGCACTGTATGACAGCGAACCATTCTTCAAGGCGCAGATCGATGAATGCCGCGCCCTGTTGCAGCCGCTGATGGACGTGGACCTGCTGACCCTGGTGCTGGACGCGGGTGCGGCCAGTGACAGCTACCTGCAACAGACCCGCTATGCCCAGCCGGCGATATTCGCGGTTGAATATGCCCTGGCGCGGTTGTGGATGCATTGGGGGGTCGCTGCCGATGCGCTGTTCGGACACAGTTTCGGCGAGATCAGTGCCATCTGTGTGGCCGGGGCGGTATCCCTGGCTGACGCGCTGCGTATGGTGGAGGCGCGTGGGCGCCTGGCCCAGCAACTGATGACGGCCGGCGGCGCGATGTACGCACTGGGCATGAGCGAGGCGCAACTGCTGGAGCTGCTCAAGGACCGGCCCGGCAGCGCAATCGAACTGGCGGCGGTCAACAGCCCGCAGGACGTGGTGGTGGCCGGGCCGCAGGCCGAGGTCCAGGCGCTGGCCGAAGCGGCGCTCGCCAGCGGCTGCAAGGTCAAGAAGCTTGCGGTTTCCCATGCCTTCCATACCGCAGCCACCGAGCCGATGCTTGAAGCGTTCCGCCAGACGGTGGCGCAGATCACCTTCAGCGAGCCGCGCTTGCCGGTCATCAGCAGTGTCACTGGCCGGGTGCATACGCTCTCCAGCCTGAGCTCGCCCGATTACTGGTGTACGCACACCCGCCAGGCCGTGAGGTTCAGCGAAGGGGTCAACACCCTGATCGCAGAGCTGGGGGTGAAAACCTTCCTTGAAGTGGCCTCCGATGCTGTGTTGACGCCGCTGATCGGCCGTCACCCCCTGGCGCACGACAGCCTGGTCCTGGCCAGCCTGCGCCGGGCCGGCGATCCGCCCAGGGACCTGCGCCTGGCCGCCGCGCAGCTCTACGTGGGCGGCCATAACCTCGACTGGGCCCGGCTGCACGAGCATGACGGGGCCTTGCGCCAGGCCTTGCCCGGGTATGCGTTTCAGCGCCAGCGCTACTGGTTCGACAACGCCAGCGGCTCGCCCCTGCAACAGGTCGCTGCGGGAGCGGTCGGCCGGCTGCTGGGGCACTCGGTCAATGCACCCACTCCGGCATTCGAGTCGACGCTGGATAGCGCGCTCCTGCAGGCCGTGGGCGGCGAGATCCGCGATGACCTGGCGCTGCTGCGTCCTGACCGGTTGCTGGCAGCCCTGAGCGATGAGCTGGCCGGGCACTTGCAGCTGGACACCTATGGGGTGAGCCTCGCCAGCATCACCCCGGCCCTGGCGTTCCATGTCGATGACCAGTTGCATCTGTTTACCGAACTCAAGCCGCTGCCCGGGGCGGCCTGGGAGGTCAACTGCTCGGCCCTGAGCGCAGCGGCCAAGGTTGCCGGTGCCGATTGGCAGCCGGTCCTGTCGCTGACCCTGGAGGGCATGCCGGCGGTCACCCGTGGCGGCCTGCCGGACCCGGGCCATGCCGCCGCCCAGGACGCAGGCTTTGTCTATCACATGCAGTTGCCGGCAGAACCCGATCCGCACGGCAATCGCCTTGGGCAGGTCCTCGAGTACCTGGGGCAGGCGGCGCCGGGTGATGCGCCGGGCTCGATAAGCGGCATCCGCCGCTGGGTCGCCAGCCGGTCCGCTTCGCCCCGGGCACAAAGCCTGGTGATTGCCACGAGCCAGGCACATCCGCAGCAGTTCGACTGCGCCTTGTACGATGCCCACGGCCAGTGTGTAGGCAGCCTGGAAGGGCTGACCCTGGCTGCCGCGCCGAGTGAGGAGGCGCTGCGCGGCATGCTTTACCAGCCCGACGTGCTCTACAGCCTGGATTGGCTCGAACGCCCTCGCCAGCGCGCCGAAGTGCCGCAGCAGGACCGCTTGTTCACCCTGGTCAGCCGCTCTCCAGAGACCGCCGCTCCCCTGGTCGAACACCTGCAGCGTGGCGGGCATCGTACCCGGGTCCTGTGCCCGCAGCAGTTGCTCGATAGCGCACGGAGGGTGCTGGCCCAGGACCCGAGCCAGCCATTGGCCGATGAAGGCGAGGCCTTGGCCGCCGATATCATCGTGCTCGATGGCAAAGACATCGAGGATGCCGGCTCGACCACGCTGCAGAGCCTGTCGAGCCTGCAGGCGACACTGTTCCACCCGTTGCTGGAGATGGTCCAGGCGCTCATCGAACTGGGCCCGCGCGGTGGCCGGTTGTGGCTGGTGACCCAAGGGGCAAACGCCGTTGGCCTGGATCGCGACCAGCCCTTGCAAGTGGCGACCGGGCCGTTGTGGGGGCTGGGCAAGACGCTCGCCCTGGAGCACCCCGAACACTGGCGCGGGCTGATCGACCTGGCCCCCGACGATCCTCACTGGGCAAGGGCCCTGGCCGAAGAAGTCAGCGACCCCGATGGCGAGGACAAGATCTGCCTGCGCCCGGGCAAGCGCTATGTCCAGCGCCTGAACCATTTCAGCGCTGCGCAGTTGCCAGCACAGGCCTATGCGCCTTGCCCGCAGGGCAGTTACCTGATTACCGGCGGCATGGGCGGAATTGGCCTGGCCATGGCCCAGTGGCTTCTGGATAAAGGCGCTGGCGCTGTGCTGATCACCGGCCGGCGGCCACTGGAGGATGTTGCTACGGGCCTGGAGCGCTTCGGCGCTGCGGCATCGCGGGTGAGTTACGTCCAGGCCGACATCACCTCGCCCCAGGACATGCAGCGGCTGTTCTGCGGTCTGGAGGCGTCGGGCGCGAGCCTGAAGGGCATCTTCCATGCCGCCGGGATTTCAATTCCGCAGGACCTCAAGGACGTCGACCGTGACAGTTTCGACCAGGTGATGCGGCCCAAGGTCGAGGGCACCTGGTTGTTGCACGAACTGTCCCTGGGGCTGGACCTGGACTTCTTTGCCCTGTGTTCGAGCATCGCCAGTGTCTGGGGTTCGCAGCATGTCGCCAGCTACGCAGCCGCCAATCAGTTCCTCGACAGCCTGGCGTGGCAGCGTCGGGCCATGGGCCTGAGTGCCCTGGTGATCGACTGGGGACTGTGGGCCGGCGGCAGTCACCTGTTCGACGAGCAGGTGCTGAATTTCCTCACCAGCGTTGGCTTGAAACAGATCGCCCCAGTGCAGAACGTCGGCCTGCTGTCGCGGATTCTGGCCAGCGAGCTGCCTCAGCTGGTGGTGTCAGGGGTGGACTGGAATCGCTTCAAGCCACTGCTCGAATCCCGCGGCCCGCAACCGCTGCTGCAGTACATCCGCAGCCAGGCTCCGACCGCCAGGGCCGGCGACAGCAGCAACGTGGAGATCCTGCAGCAACTGGCGGGCGCCGACGAAGCCGCCGCCCTGGCATTGCTGGATGACTACGTGTGGGAGCAGTACGCGCAGTTGCTCGGGGTCAAGACCGAACAGGTGCGGGCCAAGCTCGAGGATGGCGGCAGCCTGATGGACTTCGGCCTGGACTCGCTGCTGGTGATGGACATGGTCGCCCGCTGCCGGCGCGATCTGAAGCTGGAGATCAAGGCCCGCGAGTTTCTTGAGTGTCCGGGCCTGATGTGGCCGGACTTCCTGGCCCGTTCGATAAAGGAACAGGGCTGCGTGGCCGAGGCCTGACGGGCCGCAGGCAGTGCAACCCAGACCCATGATCTGTGATTGAGGTGGTTATGAACGATGTGCAGTCTGGCAAGGCGCCAGAGCATTACGACATTCTCTTGGCGGGCAACAGCATCAGCGTGATCATGCTCGCCGCCTGCCTGGCCCGGAACAAGGTCCGGGTCGGTTTGTTGCGCAACCGGCAGATGCCCCCCGACCTTACCGGTGAGGCGACGATTCCCTATACCTCGATGATTTTCGAGCTGATTGCCGACCGCTATGGCGTGCCGGAAATAAAGAACATCGCCCGCACCCGGGATATCCAGCACAAGGTGATGCCGTCTTCCGGGGTCAAGAAGAACCTCGGGTTCATCTATCACCAGCGCAGCCGGGCGGTGGACCTGGGCCAGGCGCTGCAATTCAACGTGCCTTCCGAGCATGGCGAGAACCATCTGTTCAGGCCCGACATCGACGCCTACCTGCTGGCGGCGGCCATCGGTTATGGCGCGCAGCTGGTGGAGATCGACAACAGCCCCGAGGTGCTGGTCGAGGACAGCGGGGTCAAGGTAGCTACGGCGCTGGGACGCTGGGTCACTGCCGATTTCATGGTCGATGGCAGCCAGGGTGGCCAGGTGCTGGCGCGGCAGGCGGGCCTGGTCAGCCAGCCTTCGATGCAGAAGACCCGGACCCTGGAATTCTCCACTCATATGCTCGGGGTGGTGCCGTTCGATGAGTGCGTGCAGGGCGATTTTCCCGGCCAGTGGCATGGCGGCACTCTGCATCACGTGTTCGATGGGGGCTGGGTGGGGGTCATCCCGTTCAACAACCACCAGCACTCGCACAACCCTTTGGTCAGCGTGCTGGTTTCACTGCGTGAGGACCTCTGCCCGAGCATGGACGGCGATCAGGTCCTGGCCGGCCTGATCGAGCTGTACCCCGGCCTGGGGCGACACCTGTCCGGCGCCCGGCGGGTACGCGAGTGGGCGCTGCGCCAGCCGCCCCGGCAGGTCTATCGCACGGCGCTCGAACGCCGCTGCCTGATGTTCGATGAGGGCGCCGCGAGCAACGATCTGTTGTTCTCGCGCAAGCTGTCCAATGCTGCGGAACTGGTCCTGGCCCTGGGGCACCGGTTGATCAAGGCGGCGCACAGCGGTGACTACCGCAGCCCGGCCCTGAATGATTTTGTCCTGATCCAGGACAGCATCATCAGCTTGAGTGACCGGATCGCCTCAGCGGCCTATGTGTCGTTTCGCGACCCCGAACTGTGGAATGCCTTCGCCCGTGTCTGGCTGCTGCAGTCGATTGCCGCCACCATCACCGCGCGCAAGATCAACGATGCCTTTGCCAAGGACCTGGACCCGCGAGTGTTCGATGAAATCGACCAGCTCGCAGAGGACGGTTTCTGGATGCCTCTGTATCAGGGGTACAAGGATATTCTCAACACTACGCTGGGCCTTTGTGATGACGTCAAAAGCGCCAATGTCTCAGCTGCGCAGGCGGCGAGCAGCATCTTTACGGAGCTTGCCAACGCCAGTTTTGTGCCGCCTATTTTTGATTTTGCTAATCCTCACGCTCGTGTCTATCAACTGACCACCTTGAGAAAGCTCAAGGCGCTCTGGTGGGGCCTGATGCAAGTGCCCTCAGAGGTCGGACGGCTGATTTTCTATCGATCCTTCAGAAAACCTTCCCTGCGCAAGGAGAGTTGAAATGGACTTCAACTACGACGATACCCAGAAAAAACATGCGGCCATGATCGCCCAGGTGTGTGCCGAGCAACTGGCGGCCTGTGGCAATGAACACTCGCGGTATTTCACCGCCCGGCAATGGGCGATCTGCGGCGAGGCCGGGTTGCTGGGGCTGTCGATTCCCCGGGAATACGGTGGCCAGGGCCTGGGTGCACTGTCGACGGCCATTGCCATGCACGCCTTTGGCCTGGGTTGCACCGACATGGGCCTGGTGTTCGCGGCGGCGGCCCACCAGTTTGCCTGTGCGATGCCGATCGTCGAGTTCGCAACACCGGAAACCAAACGCGATGTGTTACCCAAACTCGCCAGCGGTGAATTCATCGGCTCCAACGCGATCACCGAACCCGAGGCCGGCTCCGACTCCAGCAATTTGAAGAGCCGTGCCTGGCCCCAGGCCGATGGCAGCTATCGCCTTGACGGCCACAAGAGCTTTGCCGGCAATGCGCCGATTGCCGACATCTTCGTGACCTATGCCACCACCCAGCCCGAGTACGGTGCCCTGGGGGTCAGCGGTTTTATCGTCCACCGCAGCACTGCGGGGCTCAGGGTCAGTGAGCCCCTGGACAAGGTATGCCTGAGAAGCTGCCCCGCGGGTGAAGTGTTCTTTGACGATTGCATGGTTCCTGAGGTCAACCGCCTGGGTGAGGAGGGGCAGGGCCGGCAGGTGTTCCAGAGTTCCATGGGCTGGGAACGTGCCTGCCTGTTCGCAGCGTTCCTGGGGATGATGGAGCGGCAACTGGAACAGGCCATCGAGCATGCGCGCACCCGGCGCCAGTTTGGCAAGCCGATTGGCGACAACCAGGCGGTTTCGCACCGTATCGCGCAAATGAAGCTGCGCCTGGAGTCGGCGCGGTTGCTGCTGTTCCGGGCGTGCTGGGGCATGGACCAGGGCGATCCGGGGCAGCTCAACATTGCCCTGTCGAAACTGGCCATCAGTGAGGGGGCGCTGGCATCGAGCATCGATGCGGTGAGGATTTTCGGCGGCCGGGGCTGCCTGGAATCTTTCGGGATCGAGGCGATGCTGCGTGATTCCATCGGCACTACGATCTTTTCCGGCACCAGCGACATGCAGCACGAGATCATTGCCCGGGAGCTGAAGCTATGAAGCTGCTCCATGAACGGATGATGCACAGCCTTGCCCGCTACCCGCGGCAGACGGCGGTGGTGGATGAGCAGGATGCCTTGAGCTACGAGGCACTGGAGCTCAGGACCCGGGAATTCGTGGCAATGCTCTGTGCCCTGGGGGTCGGGCAGGGGCAGCGGATCCTGCTCTGGGCGCACAAGTCGGTGGACCTGGTGGCGGTCATGCAGGCGGCCCTGCGGCTGGGGGTGGTGTATGTGCCGGTGGACCCTCTGAGCCCGGTGTCGCGCCTGGAAAAGATCGCCGGGGATTCCCAGGCCGTGCTGGTTCTCTGCACCGCGGCACGCCTGGAAGAACTCGCCGGCTCCGCGCTTGCCCAGGTGCGCAGCGTGGTCCTGGACGACCCGGCCAGCGCCGGCTACTGGCGCAACATCGATACCGGCTCCAGCCTCGTGCCGACGCTGGACATCCAGCCGGACGATCTGGCCTACATCCTCTACACCTCCGGTTCCACCGGCGTGCCCAAAGGGGTTGCGCTCAGCCACGGCAATGCCCTGGCCTTCGTCGACTGGGCGTGCGAGCGCTATTGCTTCCAGCCTGGCGAGCGGTTCGCCAACCATGCCCCCCTGCATTTCGACCTGTCGGTCCTGGACATCTACTGCGCGCTCAATGTGGGCGCGACGGTGTGCCTGGTTCCCGAGTCGATCGCGTTCTCGCCGCGGCTGCTGACCGACTTCATCCGCCAGCACGAAATCAGCATCTGGTACTCGGTGCCCTCGGTACTCATGATGATGATGCAAGACGGCGACTTGCTCAGCGATATCCAGGACACCCTGCGGGTGCTGCTGTTCGCCGGCGAGCCTTTTCCGATCAAGCACCTGCGTGACCTGCGCGCGGCCTATGCCGATGTGCGTCTGGCCAATCTCTTCGGCCCCACGGAAACCAATGTGTGCACCGCATTCGAGGTCGGCGCCATCGATCCCGAGCGCGTGCTCCCGGTGCCCATCGGCACGGCCGCCTCCGGCAACCAGGTGTGGGCGCAAAAGACTGACGGCAGCCGCTGCGCAGTGGGTGAAGAAGGTGAGCTGGTGGTGCAGGGGCCTACGGTCATGCTGGGCTATTTCGCCAAGCCGGCTCAGGAGGGGCCCTACAAGACCGGCGATATGGTCAGGCAGCGGCCTGACGGCAACTACGAATACCTGGGGCGTCGTGACGACATGCTCAAGGTGCGTGGCAACCGGATCGAGCGCGGGGAAGTCGAAGCCGCGCTGCTGGCCCATCCCCAGGTCAGCGAGGCCGCCGTACTGGTGGTCGGGGAGGGGATGAACGCGCAGTTGTGGGGCGTGCTGGTCGCTCACACCCGGGACGCTCTTTCGCTGATCGACCTCAAGCGCCACTGCGCCCAGCGCCTGCCTCGCTACATGATCATCGACAAGGTGCTGTGCCTGGATGCACTGCCACGCAACGCCAATGGCAAGGTCGATCGCTTCGCCCTGGCCAGGCAGGTGGAGGGCTGACCCATGGGAACTCCATCACGCGTGGCCAAGGACGCCTGGTTTCCCTATGCCAGCCGGCCTCGGGGCAAGATGCGCTTGTTCACCTTTCCCTATGCCGGGAGTGGGGCCTCGGTCTTTCATCGCTGGTTCCTGCCCCTGTACGACCAGGTCGACCTGTATGCCTTGCAGCTGCCGGGCCGCGAGGGTCGCAGCCAGGAGGCCTGCTACAGCGACATGCAGGCGGCGGCCAATGACGTGGCCGACTGCCTGGAGCAGTTTGGTGATGACGTCCCCTGCTGTTTCTTCGGCCACAGCATGGGCGCCTTGCTGGCCTTTGCGGTCGCCGGAGTGCTGCAGGAGCGGCGGTTGCCAATGCCGCAGCAACTGATGCTCTCGGGCATGGTTGCGCCCCATGTGCGGCAACGGGTAGCACCGCTGCACCAGCTGCCGGCAGAGCAGGCCATCGCCGCGCTGCAGGCCATGGGGGGCGTGCCGGCGGTGGTGCTGGCCGAGGAGGACCTGATGCAGATGTACCTGCCCATCATTCAGGCCGACATACAAATGGTCTACTCCTACGCCGGTGCCCAGCCGCAGCCGCTGGACACCCGCATGATCTGCCTGAGCGGCGCCCAGGACCTGATTGCGCCGCCTGCGCAGATGCAGCAGTGGCGGCGCTACACCCTGGGCGGCTTCGAGCAGTTCGTGTTTGCCGGTGGCCATTTCTTTCTCGACGCCCAGGTCATGTCGCGGGTCAAAACTGTGCTGGGCAGCGCCCTGCACAATCAGCCTGGCAGTCTGGCGGTGTGAGCCGACTATTGGGCAATGGCCGCGAGGCCGGACCTGGCGAACAGCTTGAAGTGGGCTTTCAGGGCGTTGGCGTCGTGTTGCAGGACGGCTTGCAGCGGGCTGGGCTGCTGGCGATCTATCACCGCCAGCATCAGGCAGGGCGCGATGATGCTGATGGTGCAACGCGCCAGCGCCGGGTCACCGATCGGAAAGCCGGTGATCTCGCTGATGAGCGCTTCCAGCAGACGGAATTTGGGCATCACTTCTTCTTGCACAAGGCTGGTGAAATGGACAGTGGGCGCCAGTATTTCCCGTGCACAGACTTTGCTTTGCCAGCTCTGCTCATCGAGCACCCGGGTGACGATGGCATCGATGAAGCTATCGAGCTTGATCAGCGCCGGCTCTTCGCTTTGCGCCAGCTGCGACAGGGCTTCGAAGCTCACCAGCTGCTTGTGTCCCTCGATCAGCACTGCCTTGTACAGGGCTTCCCGGCTACCGAAGTGGTAGTTGATGGCGGCGAGGTCGGCGCCGGCTTCTTCACAGATGAGCTTGCTCGCGGTGTTGGCATAGCCATGCTGGGCAAACAGGCGGGCAGCCACATCGAGAATGCGGATTTTAGTGTGTTCGCCGTCGCTTCTGCTGGTTCTGCGTCGCGTGTTCATGATGTTCCTCGTGGTCTGAGCGGGGGGTTGCTTCATGGCCAGTATCTGTTATTTTCTAATTTAAATTCAAATTGAATTTTAATTAGGCCTTGGCAAACAAAGGACTCATGGATGAAGAAGCAGTTGATTGTAGGGGTTGCCGTACTGCTGGTGGCCACAGCGGGTGTTTCCTGGTTTCTCCTTCGCCCCGAGAAGCAGAACGACCACCTCAAGCTCCATGGCAACGTCGACATTCGCCAGGTGTCCCTGGCGTTCGACGGCAGTGAGCGAATCGCCGCGCTGTATGCCGAAGAGGGCGACCTGGTGCAGCCAGGCCAGGTCCTGGCGGAACTCGACACACGCACACTGCGCCTGGAAATAAATCGCTCCAAGGCCAGGATCGGCGCCCAGGAACAGGCGCTGCTGCGCTTGAAGAATGGCACACGGCCTCAAGAGGTCGAGCAGGCCAAGGCACGTTTTGATGCCGCCCAGGCGCAAATGCAGCTGGCTCAACTGCACATGCAGCGCCTGCGCAGGATCGCGGACGACACCCAGGGCAAGGGCGTCAGCCAGCAACGCCTGGACCAGGCAGCCGCCCGCTTGCAAGTGGCCAAGGCCCAGTCGCAGGAGCAGCGCGAATCCTGGACCCTGGCCAAGATCGGCCCACGCAATGAAGACATCGCCCAGGCCACGGCCGACCTGCAAGCCTCCAGGGCCGACCTGGACCTGCTGGAACATTACCTGGCGCGCGCTCAGCTCAAGGCGCCGACCCAGGCCCGGATCCGCACGCGCTTGCTGGAGCCGGGGGATATGGCCTCGCCGCAGCGCCCGGTGTTTGCCCTGGCCCTGACCGACCCCAAGTGGGTACGGGCCTATGTCAACGAACGTCAGTTGGGCCACATACGTGCGGACCAGAGGGCGCGGGTCTACACCGACAGCTTTCCTGACCAGGCCATCGACGGCAAAGTCGGCTACATCTCCTCGGTTGCCGAATTCACCCCCAAGTCGGTGGAAACGGAAGACCTGCGCACCAGCCTGGTCTACGAGATCCGGGTACTGGTCAAGGACCCTGACGATCGCCTGCGGCTCGGTATGCCGGCGACCGTCTACCTTGACCAGGCACCGGTGGCCGGGGCCACGCCATGAGTGCGCCAGCGGTAACGGTTCAGGCTGTTGAACTGGTCAAGCGCTTTCGCAGTGGAACGCGAGAGCAGTTGGCTCTGGAGCAGGTTTCTCTGGAGGTGCCCAGTGGCAAGTTGAGTGCCCTGGTGGGGCCGGACGGGGCCGGAAAAACCACCCTGTTGCGGATGATTGCCGGCTTGCTCAAGGCCGACGAAGGGCTGTTGAAGGTGCTGGGGCTGGACGTCGCCGCAGATCCGCAGCAGGTGCAGGACCTCATCAGCTACATGCCGCAGAAGTTCGGCCTGTACGAAGACCTGACGATCCAGGAAAACCTCGAACTCTATGCCGACCTGCATGGCGTGCGCGCCCAGCAGCGCGAGGAGCGCTTTTCCCGCTTGCTGCAGATGATGGACCTGACGCGTTTTCGCGACCGGCTGGCCGGACAGCTCTCCGGCGGCATGAAACAGAAACTGGGGCTGGCCTGCACCCTGGTCCGTTCACCGCAACTGTTGCTGCTGGACGAGCCCACCGTGGGGGTGGATCCGCTGTCGCGGCGGGAACTGTGGAGCATCATCGAACAACTGATCGAGCAGGAAAACCTCACGGTGCTGATCAGCACTGCCTACATGGACGAGGCCCAGCGTTGCGCCCAGGTCTTTGTGCTGTACCAGGGGCGGCTGATCGCCCAGGGGCCACCGGCGCAGTTGTGCCATCTGGCGCAGGGCCTGTGCTATGGCGTCGACCCCGAGGCCGGCACCCCGGCCAGGCTGTTGCAGGCGCGCTTGCTTGACGACAATGAACACATCATCGATGCCGTGCCCGAAGGCGGCATGGTTCGCTTTATCCGCAGCGCCCAGGTGCCTCTGCAGGCCATTCCATCCCTGGCTGGCCAGGCCTCTCCCCAGGCGCTGGAGGCCCGCCTCGAAGATGGCTTCATGGTGTTGCTCCGGCAGCAGGTTGGCAGCGTTGCAAGCCTGGACGAGCCGGCGCAGGTGCCCGCCAGCGACGGCCAGGGCGACGTTGCCTCTGGGCGTGCGGTGGTCATCGAGGTCCGCGACCTGGTGCGCAAGTTCGGGGACTTCACCGCGGTTGCCAGCACCTCGTTCGAGGTGTTGAAGGGCGAGATATTCGGCTTGTTGGGCCCCAACGGAGCCGGCAAGACCACCACGTTTCGCATGCTTTGCGGTTTGCTTCCCGCCTCCAGCGGGCACCTTGAGGTGGCTGGCGTCAACCTGCGTACCGCACGGGCGGCGGCGCGGCGCAAGATCGGCTACGTCTCGCAGAAGTTCGCCCTGTACGCGAACCTGTCGGCCCTGGAGAACCTGCGCTTCTTCGGCGGCGCCTATGGCCTGCACGGCGCGAAGCTGAAAGCGCGGGTGGCGTTGATGCTCGAACAGTTCGACCTCGACGAACACAAGCACCTGCGCAGCGGCGAGCTGCCCGGTGGCTACAAGCAGCGCCTGGCCATGGCGGTCGCGCTGCTGCACGAGCCGCAGATCCTGTTTCTCGACGAACCCACCAGTGGTATCGACCCCTTGGCCCGCCGGGCGTTCTGGCGCCGTATCACCGCCCTGGCGCAAAGCGGCACGACGATCGTGATCACCACCCACTTCATGGAAGAGGCCGAGTACTGCGACCGTATCGTCATCCAGGATGCCGGACGGCTGCTGGCCCTGGGCACTCCGGAACAGGTACGCCACCAGGGCAGCGAGTCGCTTGCCGACATGAACAGCGCCTTCATTGCCGTGGTCGAGCGTGCTCGGGCCCAGGCCAGCGCCCCGGTGCAGTGAGGAATGACCATGACTGACTCCAATCGATCCGCCTCAGGGTTCAGGCGCAGGCTCATTGCGCTCACCCGAAAGGAGTTGCGCCAATTGATGCGCGACAAGAGCAACCTGGCGATAGGCATTGTCCTGCCCATCGTACTGATCCTGATATTTGGCTACGGCCTGTCCCTGGACATTCGCAACACGCCGCTGGCCGTGGTCCTGGAAGACAGCTCCCCCAGCGCCCGCAGCGTGGTGGCGAAGCTTGCGAGTTCGGACTACTTCTCGGTGGTCCAGGTGACCAGCATGGCCGAGGCCCAAGCACTGATGGACAAGCGTCGGGTCGACGGCATCGTTCGCGTGCCGGCGGATTTTTCCAGGCGCCTCGAACAGCAGGATGCGCGCTTGCAATTGCTCCTGCATGGCGCCGATGCCAACAGCGCGGCGACCCTTGGACGCTATGTCAGGGGCGCGCTGAATGTCTGGCAACAGCAGCAGTTCGACCGCTCCGGGCAGCCCCAGTCGGCCGGTCGGGTGCTGGTCGTCGAACGCATGTGGTTCAACGCCGCCAACAGCAGTACCTGGTACCTGGTGCCCGGGCTCATCGCCCTGATCATGACCCTGGTGGGTGCCTTCCTGACCTCTCTGGTACTGGCCCGGGAGTGGGAGCGGGGCACGCTCGAATCACTGTTCGTCACCCCGGTCAGGTCGATCGAAATACTCCTGGCCAAGATCATTCCCTATTTCCTGGTGGGCCTGCTGGGCCTGGTGATGTGCCTGGTTTCGGCGCGGCTGCTGTTCGAGGTGCCGATCCAGGGGGCGCTGGTGCTCCTGCTGCTGAGCTCCATGCTCTACCTGCTGGTCACCCTGGGCATTGGCCTGCTGATTTCAGCGAAGACACGCAACCAGTTCCTGGCCAGCCAGATCGCGATCATCTTCAGCTTCCTGCCGGCGCTGATGCTCTCGGGGTTCCTCTTCGATCTGCGCAATGTGCCGACGTTCATCAGCGTGGTGGGCTCGATCCTGCCGGCGACTTACTTCATGGAACTGGTCAAGACCCTGTTCCTGGCTGGCAACAACTGGCCATTGATCGCCAAGAACCTCGCAATCCTCGCGGCCTACGCCGTGTTCCTGTTGAACGCTGCACGCCTGTGCACCCGCAAGAAGCTGGATTGAAGCCATGGACAAGCTAATGAATTTCCTACGCGAGTTGCTGTTCCTGTTTCAGAAGGAGTTCCTGGCCATCGTCAAGGACCCGGCCAACCGGGTGATCCTGATTGCCCCGGCGATCGTCCAGTCATTGCTGTTCGGCTACGGCGCCACCTACGACCTGAACTACGTGCCTTATGCCGTGCTGGATCAGAGCCAGGGGCGCGCTTCGACAGAGCTTTTGGCCCGCTTCGATGCCTCCGGGGTGTTTGCCCGAGTGTCGACCCTGACCAGCGTCGATGAGATCGCCCCGGTGATCGACCGGGGCAGTGCCTTGCTGGTGCTGCATATCGCCGCAGACTTCGACGAGCGCCTGAGCCGGCATGAAAACGCCGGCTTGCAGTTGATCCTGGATGGTCGCAACTCGACGACCGCGGGAATGGCGGCCGGGCATATCGCCAACCTGGTGGCTGACTTCAACCAGCAGTTCCTGGCGGTGGACAACGCGCCGATCCGCCTGGAGACCCGTGCCTGGTTCAACCCCAACCTGCAAACCCGCTGGAACATAGTGCCGGGCCTGATCGCCGCGCTGAGCATGATCCAGACCCTGATGCTGGCGGCGTTGTCGGTAGCCAGGGAGCGCGAGCAGGGCACCTTCGACCAGTTGCTGGTGACTCCGCTGACGCCTTTCGTGATCTTGCTGGGCAAGGCACTGCCGTCGGTACTGATCGGTCTTTTGCAGTCCAGCCTGATCCTCCTCATCGGCCTGTTCTGGTTCAAGATCCCCATGATCGGCTCCGTGCTGGACCTGTACCTGGGGCTGTTCGTCTTCACCAGCGCCTGCGTGGGCATCGGGCTGTCGATCTCGGCGCTGTCGGCCAACATGCAGCAGGCCATGGTGTACACCTTCGTGCTGATGATGCCGCTGATCCTGCTCTCCGGCCTGGTCACCCCGGTGCACAGCATGCCCGAGGCCCTGCAACTGCTGACCTATCTCGATCCGCTGCGCTTTGCCATCGACCTGGTCAGGAGGATCTACCTGGAGGGGGCAACGCTGGCGGATGTGTCCTGGAACCTGGTGCCCATGTTTGCCGTTGCGCTGGTGACCCTGCCGCTGGCTGCGTGGCTGTTTCGCAATCGATTGGTGTGATAAGGAACGTCATGAAAACTACTCACTCTGGATACCTGCGTAATGGGCTGACGCTGGCCATGCTGCTGGCCATTACCGCCTGCACCGTCGGGCCCGATTTCAAGGCGCCGGCAGTACCTAGCCCGGAACGCTGGACGGATTGGCACAGTGGCCCGCCAGCCTCTTCGGTGCCGGGCAAAGCCCCGGCGACCACCTCGCACACCGCAGACGGCAACTGGTGGCAGGTGTTTGGCGACCCGGTGCTGGACCAGCTGCAGGCCCAGGTGCGCGAAGGCAGCCCGGACCTGCACACGGCCTTGCTGCGGTTTGCCCAGGTGCGGTTGCAACGCCAGATAGTCGCTTCCCTGGAAACGCCCGAAGTGTCCTTTTCCGCGGCGGCTTCGCGAAACCGGCAAAGCCGGTACGCGCCGAACAATCGAATGCTTGAAGCCTTGGGCAGCGACAGTGATGCCCTGGAAAAGGTGCTTACCGACCCTTATAGCCTGTACCAGGCCGGGTTCGACGTTTCATGGGAGCTGGATCTCTGGGGGCGGGTGTCACGCCTGGGTGAAGCCGCCCAGGCCGAGGTCGATGGTGCGGCCGCGACCCTGGACGACGTGTTGCTCAGTGTCTCCAGCGAGCTGGCGCGAAACTACTTCGAAGTGCGTACCGCACAGCGCCAGACCCGTCTTCTGGAGCAGGAGGCACAGATCCTGGCCGCGCACCTGCAAGTGGTTGCCGTCCAGGCCCGGGAGGGCGAGGAAGACGGGTTCGCGGTGGAACGCCAAGAGGCACGGCTGGCCTCGCTGCATGCACAGATACCGGGTTGGAAGGCGCTGCACACCCAGGCGGGCAACCGTATTGCGCTGTTGCTGGGGGAGCATCCCGGAGCCCTGGAAACCTTGCTCGCGGAGCGGCCTGATAATGCCTTGAGCCGCCCGCTGCCCAACCTGCAGTTGGGCCTGCCTGGCGACCTGGCCCGGGAGCGTCCGGACATCCGCGCGGCCCAGGCCCGCTTGCACCGGGCGACGGCGGGCATCGGAGTGGCCGAGGCCGAACTGTACCCGAGCGTGATGCTGGGGGCCGACTTCGGCTTCGAATCCTACAAGAGCGGCCAGTTTGCCGACTGGAGCAGCCGCACCTGGTCGGTAGGGCCGCGCCTGGACCTGCCGCTGTTCGACCGTGGGCGGCGCAGCAAGACCGTGGTCCTGCGCACTCTCGAACAGCAAGAGGCGGCCGTGGCATTTCACCGGACCGTACTGGCAGCCTGGCAGGAAGTGGACGATGCCATGAGCCGCTACCACAACGAATACCAGCGTGCCGCGCACCTCAAGGACAGCTATGACAGCAAGGCCCGCACCTATGAGTGGACCCGCGTCCGGTACGCGGCCGGGGAGGCCAGCTACCTGGAGGAACTGGAAGCGCAGCGCACCGTGCTGGAGGCGCAGCGCGACCTGGTCAATAGCGACAGTCAACTGCGTACTCACCTGATCAGCATTTACAAATCCATGGGTAGGCATTCCACCTGAGCCCCTGAAACGCTGCCTCTGGCAGCACTCCCCACAGACCCACTTTCCTAACGGAATAGGAAGCCATGCAAATGGATGACCTCTACAAGATCGCGCTTTTTTCGTCCCTGATACTGGTAGTGCCGGGGCCCTCAAACACCTTGCTGCTGGCCTCGGGCTTCAAGTTCGGCGTGTTGCGCTCGCTGCCACTGGTGTTGATCGAAATGCTCGGCTACACCGTTTCGATCTGCACTTGGGGCTGGGGGCTTGTGCTGCTGTCCCACGACTACCCGTGGCTGATCCACCTGATCAAGCTGCTGTGCGCCTTGTACATCGCGGCGCTGGCCTTGAAGACCTGGAAGACTTCCACCACCGGAGCCCAGCACACCGAGCGCTTTGAGAGCTGGCCACGGCACCTGTTGATTGCCACCTTGCTCAACCCCAAGGGGCTGATCTTCGCCAGTGTGATCTTCCCGGCCAGCTCATTCGCCAGCCTGGGAGGGTTCCTGCCGTCATTAAGCGCTTTCTTCCTGGCACTGGCGCCAATAGCCTTGCTCTGGGTCTCGCTGGGGGCGGGCATTCGAGCCGAATACCTGGGGCGGGTTTCTGGACCGCTGTTTTCCCGGGGCACCGCCGTCGTTCTGGCGCTGTTTTCCGCCACCCTCACTTACACCGTGGTTCGTGCGGTGTAGGTGTTTGTTGATCTGTCCTTGAACGCTGACATGCCCGAGCCGGCCTTTTCCATCTACCTCGCGTTTGATGCCGGAGAGTATCGTCACCCGGGGGATGGGCAGGATGAGTTGCCTTGGGAAAAGTGGACGCGGCCGGCGCTTGAACGGATTCTGCGCGAAGCCGATGAGGGGGCGTCTGCCGAGGTTTAGCCGGCCCGGGTGACGACCGGAACCCGGGCGAACTCACGCGGTTTCGCTACGGCTCCAGCATCAAGCGGCGCCAAAGAATCGGCGGTGCAACAACATCCGCCGGCACTTGCGGTGCAGGTTTGTCCGGCGCCTGCGCTGGCGTTGCCTCGTCGGGTTCAGGGGCTGTCGTCGATTCAGTCGGGTCATCGGTAGGCGCTGTGGTCATTTGATCTTGATCACCACCTTGCCCTTGGCTCGTCCCTGCTCGACGTACTGCAAGGCCTCTGCCGTCGATTCGAAACTGAAGCTGCGGTCAACCACAGGCTTGATGATGCCGGCCTCGATCAGCGCGGTGATCTGTTGCAGCTGGGCGCCATCGGCCCGCATGAACACAAAGGCGTAGCGGACGTCCCGCTGGCGCGCCTTGCGCCGGATACCGAAGCTCAAGAGGCGCATGACCTGCTGCAACGGCCAGGCCAGCCCTTGCTCCTGGGCGAATTGCACCGTGGGTGGCCCGGAGATGGAAATCAGCTGGCCGCCGGGCTTGAGGACCTTGAGGGATTTCTCCAGCACATCGGCACCGAGGCTGTTCAACACCAGGTCGTAGCCATGCAAGAGGCTTTCGAAATTCTGCTGCTTGTAGTCGATCACCTGATCGGCGCCCAGGGCTTTGACCCATTCGACATTCCCCGTGCTGGTGGTGGTCGCGACAAAGGCGCCGAGGTGCTTGGCAAGCTGGATGGCCAGGGTGCCGACGCCGCCTGAGCCTGCATGGATCAGCACTTTCTGGTCTTTTTTCAGTTGCGCGGTTTCCACCAGCACTTGCCAGGCAGTCAGGGCCACCAGGGGAATGGACGCGGCTTGCGCCATGTCGATGTTGGCCGGCTTGAGAGCGACCGCGTCCTGATGCACGGCGATCCATTGGGCAAAGGTGCCGATCCGCGTTTGCGGCGGGCGAGCATAAACGGCATCGCCGGGTTTGAAACGCCGCACTTGCGGGCCGACTTCGAGCACGACCCCTGCCAGGTCATTGCCCAATATCAGCGGCAATTTATAAGGCAGGATCAGCTTGAATTCGCCCTGGCGGATTTTCGAATCCAGCAGGTTGACGCTGCTGGCATGAACCTCGATCAATACATCGTGGGGGCCCACCTCGGGCGTGGGGACTTCGCTCAGGCGTCCGCTGTTCTTGCCGTAGCGATCAATTGAAAATGCCTTCATGGGTATGCGGCTCTGTTGGGTTGGCGTCAGTAGGGGGCTGTTGCGGTTGCGGCCAGGTGCTGTCAGTCATCAAGGAACCTCAATACCCGGGTCACGAAGTCCGTGTGGTGCTGGAAAATGCTGCCGTGGCCGGCGTCCTGATACAGCACAAGCTGCGCATGGGGGATGCGCTCAGCCAGGGCGCGCGAGTTGACGCTGGGCACCATGAGGTCGTTGTCGCCGTTGACCACCAGCGTCGGCGTTTTCAGGTGTTGCAGGTCGTGCGGCGTCTGTTTGCCCCATGCCGTGATGGCCTGCAACTGCCGCAGGAAAGCCCTCGGCGTCGGGCCCTTGTCGTGATTTTTTCGGCGTGCTTTGAGCCGTTGCAGATACGCCGAGGCGGCTCGGCGACCATTGTCCGTCGACGTGAAGAACAGGTAGACCTTGGGATCGCGCAAGGTCAGCAAGCCTTTGAGCATCAAGGGCCAGGTCACCGAGCCGACCTTGTCGATACCGCTGCCACCGGCCGGTCCGGTGCCGGTGAGAATCAAGCGGCGCACCCATTCGGGGGCTTTGAGGGCGATCTCCTGAGCAACGAAGCCGCCGAGTGAAAAGCCCAGTACATCGACACTCTTGAACCCCAGGGCCTGGATCAACTCAATGGCGTCTTGCGCCATTTCGCCGACCGTCAGTGGCGCGCTGCCACCCGAGCCGCCGATGCCGCGATAGTCGGTGGTGATGACCCGCCGGGTCTGGGCCAGTCCATCGATGATGGCCGGGTCGAAGTGGTCCAGCACCGCGCCCCAATGGTTGAACAGCACCAGGGGCACGCCGCCCACGGGACCGGTATCGCGGTAGGCGAAGGGAATGCCCCTGACCATGATCGACTGGTTCGCCGCGTCGATGAACGAGGTCTGCTTAGCCGGGGCGCGAGTTGTCTGTATGGGATTCATTGCTACTCCGAACAGCGGAGCGGATTCGTCGCAGTGCCTGCCGCGAATCCGCCGCGAATGCTCGCTATCTGACGATCATTGTTGGGCCTGGTAACGCTGGGCAACCTCGGATTGACGGATCTGCCCCAGCAGGGCCTGACGCGCGTTCTGCAGGTCATCCCAGCGTTCGGCCTGTTGCAGCGGCGGGATGGTCACCGGTTCGCGCCGATCGAAACCGACCAGGGCGGCATCCACCAGATCGCCGACTTCCATGATGTCGCTCAGGGTGTTGATGTCGACGCCGGAGCGGTCCCAGATCTCCGTGCGGGTCGCCGCCGGCAGCACGGCCTGCACGTACACGCCCCGGGGCGCCAGCTCCAGGCTCAGGCCTTGAGACAGGAACAGCACGAAAGCCTTGGTCGCGCCATACACCGTCATGCCGAATTCCGGCGCCAGGCCCACCACCGAACCGATGTTGATGATCGCGCCATCGCCGGCCTTGGCCAGGCGCGGGGTAATGGCACTGGCCAGGCGCACCAGCGCGGTGGTGTTGAGGGCGACCAGTTGCGCAACGCTGTCGGTGCTTTGTTCGACGAAGCTGCCGGACAGGGCGGCGCCGGCATTATTGATGAGGATGCCGATGCGGGCGTCGTCGCGCAGGCGGGCTTCAACGGTGGTCAGATCGCTGAGTTGGGTCAAATCCGCTTTCATCACCTCGACGGCGACCTCGTGCTCGCTGCGCAATCGGGCGGCCAGTGCGTCCAGGCGCGCCTGATCGCGGGCGACCAGCACCAGGTCGTGGCCGCGTTGTGCAAAGCGCTCGGCGTAGGTGGCGCCAATGCCGCTGGAGGCGCCGGTGATGAGAACGGTAGGGCGAGTGTTCATGGGGGTATCTCTCTTTCAGGAAAGGGACAGGCAACTGGTGTGAGCGGGTAGGGCTCAGTTGGCGCCGGCGCCCGACTCGGCCAAGGTCGGGTAGTCGATATAGCCCGTCGCGCCGCCGCCATAGAGCGTGGCGGGATTGAAGGCGGACAGCGGCGCACCGCTTTGCAGGCGCTCCACAAGATCCGGGTTAGCAATGAACGGGCGACCGAAGGCGATCAGATCGGCCTGGTCTTCGGCGAGCCGCGAGGTCGCCAGCTCCAGGTCATAGCCGTTGTTGGCGATGTAGGTGTTTTTGAAGCGCTGGCGCAGGGCGGCGAAATCCAATGGCGCCACGTCACGCGGGCCACCGGTCGCGCCTTCGACCATGTGCAGGTAAACCACGCCGAGGGCGTCGAGTTGATCGACGAGGTAATCGAATTGCGCCTGCGCATTGCTGCTGGAGACACCGTTGGCCGGCGACACCGGCGACAAGCGCACCCCGGTGCGATCTGCGCCGATTTCATTGATCACGGCTGCGGTGACTTCGAGCAACAGGCGCGCACGGTTTTCAATCGAGCCGCCGTAAGCATCGGTGCGCACGTTGGCACTGTCCTTGAGGAACTGATCCAGCAAGTAGCCGTTCGCGCCGTGAATTTCCACGCCGTCGAAGCCGGCGGCAATGGCGTTTGCCGCGGCCTGGCGGAAATCGGCGACTATCCCCGGCAGTTCGCTGATGTCCAGTGCGCGCGGCTCGCTGGCGTCTTCAAAGCGGTTGTTGACGAACACCTGGGTGGCCGCGCGCAACGCGGAAGGGGCCACGGGGGCGGCGCCGTTTTCTTGCAGGTCAACGTGGGATACGCGGCCGACATGCCACAGTTGCGCAAAGATCTTTGCGCCCTTGGCGTGCACGGCGTCGGTCACGGTGCGCCAGCCCTCAATCTGCGCCTGGGTGTAGATCCCGGGGGTGTCCTGATAGCCCTGGCCCTGTTGGGAAATCTGCGTGGCTTCGCTGATCAGCAAGCCGGCGCTAGCGCGTTGGCTGTAATAGGTGGCGGCGAATTCGCTGGGAACAGAGCCTGCGCCGGCGCGGTTGCGGGTCAGTGGCGCGAGGACGATGCGGTTCGACAGCGCGAGGGCGCCGAGGGTGTAAGGGGTGAACAGGTTCTGATCGGTCATCTGGTGTCTCTTGCGTGCCCGTGGGTGGAGGTCGGTGGTGCGTGCAATTAGGATGATGATCGAAATCTAAGCTGTCAACGGTTTTGATTATGATCGACATCTATGTATGATCGGGCCCATGATTTTCCGATGTATAGGAGGTATTGCAGGTGAGAGTGAGCAAGGCTCAGGCGCAGGCCAATCGAGAGCACATCGTTGAAACGGCCTCAGAGTTGTTCCGTGAGCGCGGCTTCGACGGTGTGGGGGTGTCGGACCTCATGGCGGCGGCCGGTTTCACCCATGGAGGTTTCTACAAGCATTTCGGTTCGAAGGCCGACCTCATGGCCGAGGCCTCGGCCTGCAGCCTTGCCAAGTCGCTGGCTGGCCTGCAAGCGCTCGATGTGCCTGGCTTCATCGACGTCTATGTGACCCGAGAACACCGCGACGAACGTGGCGGCGGTTGCACCATGGCCGCATTGGGTGGCGACGCGGCGCGTCAATCGGATGATGTGAAAGCGAGGTTTGCCGAAGGGATCGAGCACACCCTGAAAACCCTGGGGGACAAATACCCGACCCGGCCGGATGCCGCACCGGGTGAGGGCAGGCAGAAAATGATCGACCTGCTGTCGCGTGCGGTCGGTGCGATTATTTTGTCCCGTGCCTGCCCGGATGATTCGGCGCTGGCGGATGAGATTCTTGAGGTGTGCCGCGCTGAGATGTTTGCTTCGTTGCCGGTTGATAAAGACCAGCCGGCGTGAAGGGCGACGATTCAAGCCGATAGTGGTGTGGCGCACCAGCACCCGCAGCAGCCCCGGCGGTGGACGCACCCGCGCGAACGGTTAACGGCTGAACCATTGAGGCTGCTGGGCTCTGCTTGCTCTTAGAGCTTCATGCCCACCGCCAGCCGGTTAAAGGCATTCATCAAGGACACGGCCAAGGTCAGGTCGGAAATCTCGACCTCGCTAAAGTGCGCTTTCAGCGGTTCGTACAGTGCGTCCGGCGCGCCCTTGTCGTGGACATAGGTGAGGGTTTCGGCCCAGTCCAGGGCGGCGCGTTCGCGGTCGTTGAACAGTTCGCTGACGCGCCAGCCAGCGAGGCAATCCAGTTTGTCCTGGGCGACTCCACATTCACGCAGGGTCTGTGAGTGCTTGCCCAGGCAGAACGAGCAGCCGTTGATCTGCGACACGCGCAAATACACCAGCTCCAGCAAGGGCAGGCCCAGGGGGCTGGCGGCCAGGGCGGTGTTGGTGGCGAGCAGGCCTTGATAGGCGGCCGGCGACAAAGTGGCAAAGGGCAGTCTGAGTTGGCTCATGGTGAAACTCCGATATGGAAAAAAGTGATCAGGCACAAACGAGGGGGTTGAACAGGGGCTGCAAGGACAGTGCGCTGCGGGCCTCGTCGAGGGTTGCGCGCACCGCTTCGTCACCGAACACCAAGCCCTGCAGATAGGTGAACTGCAGGTCGAACAGGCCAAGAGTGTTCAACACCTGGCGCAGGTAAGGCGTGAGAAAGTCCGGTTGGCGTGCCCGTTCGCCCTGGTGAAAACCGCCGGAACTCACCAGCACATGCACCGGGCGGTCCTTGAGCAGGCCGACCTTGCCCTCTGGGCCGGAGCTGAAGGTGCGGTGAATGCGCAGCACGTAGTCGATCCACAGCTTGAGCGCCGCCGGCAGGGTGAAGTTGTGCATGGGCGTGGCAATCAGCAGCACATCGCAGCGCTCCAACTCACGAATCAGCCCTTCGGACACCTCGAACAACGGCGCGTCGAAGGGCGTGGCGGTGGTCAGGGCGTGGGCGTAGTCCAGGCCCAGCGGTGGCAACGGCTGCGCCCCCAGATCGCGCTCGACCAGTGCGAGCTGCGGATAGCGTTGGCGCAGGGAGCTCAGCAGCTCCAGTGCCAGCCGGTGCCCCTGGGAAACCTGGCCATGGGGGCTGGCGTTGATCAACAGGACAGTGTTCATGCCGGCTCCCCACCACGAAGCCGCTGGGTGAAGTGCATGCCGCGGGCCAGCAACCCCTGGCGGAAATAGAAGCGCTGGGCCAGAGGCATATGCAGGCCGGTATCCAGCACGAAGTGATCGCATTGACGCTGCACGGCCTCATCCCGCACCGCACTCAACAGCCGCGCTCCCAGGCCGCTGCGCTGCAGCTCCGGGCTCACCACCAGGTCATCGACGTAGATGAAGCGTCCGTAGAGCAGGTTTTCCAGCTCGCGGTAACCGGCCAGGCCGACGATGCGCTCGGCGTCCCACGCGGCGAGCAAGCGGTAGCCCTGTTCGGTTTGCCGGGCCAGTTGGGCGACATAGGCCGCCGGGTGGGTGAGGTGCGGGCGCAAGACACGCATCACGTCGAAACTGGCCGCCAGGGCCGCTTCGCTATCGAGGTGTTGAAGGGTGTAGGGCATGTCCGTCATCCGCTGCAAAGAGATGACCCACTGTAGAAGGCCAATGGCTTAAGCTACAGGGCCAAAAAATGCATAAATGACTAGGCCATGATCCTTCCTTTCGAACTGGACCGCAGCCAGACGGCGCCGATCTATCGCCAGCTGTACCAGCGGTTTCGCGAGTCCATCGCCGATGGCCGCCTGCGTCCGGGAGACCGCGTGCCGGCGGTTCGCGCCTTGGCGGCGGAGCTGAACCTGGCGCGGGGCACTGTGGAAGCCGCCTACCAACTGCTGATAGGCGAGGGCTACCTGATTGCTCGCGGGGCCGCCGGGACCATTGTCACCCCGCAACTGGCGCCGATTTGTGCGCCCACGCAGCGCGCCCCGGTGGCTGCAACGACCCATCAAGCCACCCATGCCGGCATGTCGCCCTTGGCACTGCAAATGGGCCTGCCAGCGCTGGACGCCTTTCCGCGCAAACTCTGGACCCGCCTGGCGGGCCGGCAACTGCGCCAGGCGGGCGTCGAAGGCCTGGTCTACCCGGACGCTCGCGGCTACGCCCCGTTGCGGGCGGCCATTGCCTCCTACCTGGGGATTTCCCGCGGCATCACCTGCCACCCGGAGCAGATTTTCGTCTGCGCCGGCTACCGCGCCTGCCTCGACCTGATCAGCCACACCCTGATGCGTCCAGGCGCCACCTGCTGGCTGGAGGAGCCCGGCTACTTCATGGCCAGGAACGCACTGCTGGAAGCCGGCGCGCAGTTGGTGCCGGTGCCCGTGGACGATCAGGGCCTGGACGTCGCCCAAGGCATCGCCCGCGCCCCAGAGGCCGGCTTTGCCGTGGTCACCCCGACCCACCAGAGCCCGCTGGGGGTGTCGCTGTCCCTGCCGCGGCGCCTGGCCCTGCTGGACTGGGCCAACCGCCAAGGCAGCTGGATCATCGAGGACGATTACGACAGCGAATACCGCTACCAGGGCAAGCCCTTGCCGGCCCTCAAGAGCCTCGACCAGCAGGGCCGCGTGCTCTACACCGGCACCTTCAGCAAAGTCCTGTTTCCAGGGCTGCGCCTGGCTTACCTGGTGGTGCCCGCCGAACAGACCCCAGCGTTCGCCCGTCAGGCGGATCGTCTGCACAATCACTGCCCGCACCTGCTTCAAGCGACCGTCACCGCCTTCCTCAACGAGGGTCACTTCGCACGGCATCTAAATAAAATGCGCGGCCTCTACGCGCGACGCCGTCAATGGCTGATCGATGCGTTGCATCAACAGTTTGCCGAGGGTTTACAGATAAACCCTCAAGCAGGCGGCATGCACTTGGTCGCCGGTCTTGGGCAAGGGAATGATGTCGAGTTCGCCCAGCGCGCCCGGGCGGTGGGCATCGCGGTTGAGCCGCTGTCACAGTGGTACCTGGAGGCCCAGTCCAGGCAGGGGCTGGGGATGGGCTTCACCAACGTTGCCAGTGCCGAACAGGCATCGACGCTGGCGCTGCGCTTGGCGCAAGTCATCCAGTGAAGAAGGAAACTGATTGTTACTGGCGCGAAATGGCCCGCAGCAAGGTTTGAGTCGCAACAGTCCCGCCGGGACCACTTCGCGATGCAGCACTTTTTTCTGAGCTTGAAAAGGGAACGCATGTGGCGGCGTGGTTATGCCGACCCTGCCGAAGCAGGCAGCGACATCGCTGAACGAGGTGTCTGTTTGCCGTGGCGTTGCTGCGTATCGCAAGGTTGGGTGTTCTGGTATAGAAACACTCCACTCAAGCCAAGGACGACGACTGTGCAGATACGCAAGATGACTCACGAAGACCTGCCGAGCGCCACAGCCCTTTGCCTGGAAGCGTTCATGCTGGCAGTTGCGCCTTCGCTGTCAGCGCAGGGCGTGGAAACCTTCGCCAAGGTGGCGGCAAAGGAGGCGTTTGCCGAACGAATGGCGAGTGACAACCTGATGCTGGTTTGTGTCGCAGAGGGAACCCTGGTCGGACTGATCGAGCTCAAGGAAGGGCGCCATGTGGCGATGCTGTTCGTTGCGCCGCTGTGGCAGCGTCGCGGCGTTGGCAAACGCTTGGTGAGCGCAGCTCTGGAGCAGGCCAGAGCCGATGTGGTAACCGTCAGAGCGTCTCTGTCCTCAGTGGCCGCTTACGAAGGTTACGGTTTTGCCTTGGCTGGGGAGGAGGGTGAGTTTGCCGGGCTGATCTATCAGCCGATGGAGAAGCGGCTGAGCCTGTGAATCCACACCCTTTCTCCCGGCGTCATTCCACGTAGCGCAGCCACAGGTGTGTCCGCTCGCGGATCGCCTGGACGACCGCTGAAGTCACCGCTTGCCGGTTCTCTTCAGGGGTGTTGTAGAGCGCACAAAAATCCTTCGCCACGGCGTTGGCGACGTGCAGGTCGGCAGGCGCTGCACGCAGGAAACCGAGGTAAGACGCGCCAACCCCGATCAATTCATAACCGTGGGCCTGAGCAAAATGGCGCGCTAGCGCATAGTTTTGCGCGGGGCCCAGGTCGCAACTGAAATAGCCGTTGGGAAACGCAGCCAGTGCCTGGCAGGCATGCTCGACCGGAACCAGGAGCGCCGAGAGAGGCTGGTCGAGCAGTGAAACCGGGTTGTCCTGATAGTCCATCCATTCCTGCAGGGCGGGCTGGTCAAGGGTCAGGCCGTGGGCGCAAGCCTCTTCGAACGAGCTGCCGGCCACCAGCTTGGTGAAGTTGCGCAAGCAGATCGGGAACTCGGCTTTGGTGGTGGAATAGCCCAGGTATTCGCCCTGTTCGAAGCATTCGGCAGGTAACTGGGCAATGTCCTGTTCCGAGGCCTCATCCAGCCCCAGGTTGTTGCGTGCATGCCCGCAGGTGTAGCGGGCCTGGGGCAGGTCATCCAGCGAGAGCAGGGGCCTGAAGCCCGGGTGCTTGTCGGCGATCTGGCGGTAGACGTCGATCAGCTCATCCAGGCTGGAAATGCCGCTCAGGCTGTACTCATCGCAGGTGCCGGCAGCGGGGTTGTCAGGCATTGCGTTGCCGCGAAATTGGATATCCATCGAAGGGCTACCTGTTCACTGTTGATGTTCAGACGAATGATTCAGCTTTCTGCGCGCCAGCGCACCCCCCGCCAGCACCGCCGGCATGATGGCCAGGCAGCAACTGATATGCACCCAGCTTATCTGGCTCAAGGAGAAGATCCCCACGGGAATGCCCCAGACCAGCAGGATGATGACCCCGACCCAGAGGGCGGGACGCAAGGAGCGGGTCGCGTGGGTCCGGGTGCTGACAAATCCCCCCAGCCCTGCCATGAGGGCCCAGCTCAGCACCGTCAGCCATTGAACGCTATGCAGGCTGACCAGTTGATTGTGCTGTTGTTTCCAACCCGGTTCGCCAAGGGCAACGAACCCAGGCGGGAGAAACTGTGAAATCACCAGCCCGAAAACAGGCAGCACCAGGGCGCAGGAGAGCAGGCCGAAGAGAATGGCTTTAAACATGGGGTGTTCGACATCCGTGTTGAGAGGGGCTTGGAGGGTGTTGCTGATGGAATGCGGGGTTATCCAGGCTATGCAGTGGTTTGCTTACGGTTTGCCGGCAGGGATCGTCATCGAAGTCGATAGCGTCAAGAGAGAACATCCTGTTTTGGCATGAAGAATCGAGCGAAGAGTTCGGATTGCGACTTGATGTTCAGCTTGGCGTAAATGTTGCGACGGTGAACCTTTATCGTCTCTGCCGAGAGGGAAAGTTTGCCAGCGATCTCCTTGTTGGAAAAGCCACTGAGCAACAGCCTGAGCACATCGCTCTCGCGGGTGGTTATTTGTGTGCCTAGCTGGCTAATGGTTTCGGGCCATTGCGGCGGGGCGCTGAGGTTTTTCTCGACATCTGTTTCAAAGCACATGCGCTGATGCATCAATGCAGTGACCCACGGCTTGATCAGATCCAGCATCGTGATCTGTTCTTGATTGAAGTGCACGCCGCTGCCAATGGAGATGCACAGGGTTCTGTCGGCATCGAGCTGGATGTTGTATTGCACTTCATCGACAGAAATGTATTGCGCAAAGTACTTGTGGTAGTACTCGGTTTCCCGAAAGTACTCCGGTGCAATATCCAGCAGGTGAAAGAATCCGCTCTGCGGGTTTTCTCGATTGGCGATATAAAAGGGGTCCAGCAGATATAGCCCCTTTACATACAGGTGAATAAACGCATCCACCTCTTCCACATCGGCTACTTCGGGAAGACTGACCACTTGTACTTGTTGATTGCTGAAGATCAGCACGACCCAGTTATCGATCTGCACATATTCATTGAGTGTGCGAATAAGCGAACTCCAGAAGTCTGGACGGTTCAGCTGCATGATCAGTTTTCCAATCGAGCGGTGCCAAGCCAGGCTATGCAGGTCGAGTGGCATTTTCTACCCCTTTAGGGTTAGGGAATCGTGGGTCAAGGGTAAGTAATCGTAGGTATTTACTATTGCCCAAGGCTCGGTATATTCGCCTTCAAGGTTTACGACAGCCATGAGGGCACGTCGTCTAGACAGGGATGTTGCATGAGAAAATCACCTTTGCGAACCGTTTTTTCGGTCGCGTTGCTCTGCGCCGGAATCAGTACATCCGCAGGTGCAGTAGAGCCAGGGATGTACCTGTACAACTGGTTCGGGCTGCTGGCTCCGGAAACGCCAAAAGAGTTCGAACAGGCCACGGGCACCCGAATTCACATGGATGCCTTCGACAGTGCCGAGATCATGCAGAGCAAGGTCATGGCCGGTCGCACCGGCTACGACGTGGTGGTGGCGACCTCCAATGTGTTGCCCAGCCTGATCGAAGCGGGGGTGCTGCAGCCGCTGGACCCTGCCCAGCTGAGTAACCTGTCCCACGTCGATCCGGCCATCCTGGCCCAACTGGCGGTCAACGACCCAGGCAATCGCTACGCTGTGCCTTATTTGTGGGGCACCACCGGCATTGGCTATGACGTGGATAAAGTCAAAGCGGCATTGGGTGATCATGCGCCGGTCGATAGTTGGGACTTGATCTTCAAGGAAGAGAACATCAGCAAGCTCAAGTCTTGCGGTGTGGCCATGCTGGATTCGCCCAGCGAGATCATTTCGATTGCCTTGAATTACCTTGGGCTCCCCAGCAATAGCAAGAACCCGGATGATTACCAGAAGGCTCAGGAACTGCTGTTGAAGATCCGGCCTTATATCGTTTATTTCGACTCGTCGAAAATCGATACGGACCTGGCAGGCGGCAACATTTGTGTCGTGGTGGGCTGGGCCAATGGTGCCCTGGCGGCGCAGGCTGCCAACGAGAGCGCCAACACCGGACGCACGATCAGCTACAGCCTGCCTCGCGAAGGTGCGTTGGTCTGGTCGGAAAACCTGGTGCTGCTCAAAGACGCGCCTCACCCAAAAGAAGGCCTGGCGTTTATCAACTACATGATGCGTCCGGAAGTGATTGCCAAAACGTCAAATCACACGCTGTATCCTAATGCCAATAAGGACGCCACCGAGTTTGTCCAGCAGAAGTTGCGCGATAACCCATGGATATATCCAGACAAGGCAACCGTCGCAACACTGGTTCCGCTTGAACCGCTGCCATTGAAGTTGGAGCGCATCCGGACGCGGGTCTGGACTAAGGTGAAGAGCAGTATCTGATCGGGTTTGACTCTTCCTCTCCTGCGCCATGCACGTTTCATAGCGAGTGCGGGCTCATTATTTAAAACATTCGTTGAAATGTATTCGTCATGCGGGAAATTAACTTTCCCGCCTGGCGGTATGCGCCTGTGTCCATTCAATACCTGATCCAAGAGGAGCACAGTGGATGTTCAGCCCAGCCAATCAAACGCACTTCTGTTTGACCATCGACGGTTTTGCGCATGAGGTTCAAGTGCTCGCATTCACCGGGGAAGAGGCGATCAGCAAGCCTTACTTTTTCAAGGTGGAGTGTGTGAGTGAACGACCCGACCTGGAACTGCAAAGCCTGGTCGACAGGGAGGCCTTCCTGGCTTTCGATGGCCACGGCCATGGCATTCACGGGCGCATCTATCACATCGCCCAATGTGCGGACACCCAGTGCTACAACCTGGCCCTGGTTCCGCACCTGTCCTACTTGCGCCACCGTACCAACCAGAGGATCTATCAGCAGTTTTCGGTGCCGGCCATCGTTGCCCTGATTCTCGAAGAACACGGGATTCTGGGCGATGCCTACCGCTTCGAGTTGGGCTCGACCTACCCCGAGCGTGATTGCTGTACCCAGTTTGGTGAAACGGATTTGCACTTCATCCAGCGCTTGTGTGAGGAGGAGGGGATTCACTTTCACTTCCAGCACAGTGCTCAAGGTCATGTGCTGGTGTTTGGCGATCATCAGGCGGTGTTTCCCAGGATCGAGCAAGCCACGGCTGTCGCCCCCGAGGGCGACAGCCGGGCCACTGAGCGACTGATCAAGCCCGCCAGGCAGGTCACCCCGCAGGCCGGCGAGCACCGCCGCGCGGCCTACCGTCCGCTTGAAAGCCAAGGTCAGCAAACCGGGCTAGCCAGTGGCCATGTTGTGGAAATCCCCGGCCCGCCGGGCCAGGAGCGCCATGAGCCATGGCTACTGACTCGGGTCATCCATGAAGGCAGACAGCCACAGGTATTGAATGAGTCCGCCAGTGGCGACCCGGCTGACGATGACCGGCATCCGGGTTACTGCAATCGCTTCATGCTTGTGCCGGGGGATGCGCTCTATCGTCCGCCTTTGGCTCACGAGAAACCGCAGGTGCCCAGCCAGACTGCGCTGGTTATTGCCATGGAAGATGAAGCGCTGCGCACTGATGGGCGCTGCGCGAGGCTCAAGGTCAAGTTTCCCTGGGATCGGGAAGGTCGGTTTGACGACAAAAGCAGCTGTTGGCTAGGGGGCGCTGCCAATTGGCAGTGTGAATTGACGCCACTGCGAACGGGCGTGGAAGTCAGGGTCACCTTTCTTGAAAGCGACCCCGATCAACCGTTGATCAGCGGTTGCCTGTGCTGTCAGTGATTCGATGCTGAGCCTGCCTTGCTCGTTCATACGCAGCGCAACTGACGGGTTTTTGCGGCGGCTTGACGGACCTGTGGTCAACGAAGACGAGCTGGCCGCCAGCGTTTACCGCGCCGTCGCTGTTTTCAGTTGCCACGGTTTGAAACTCAGCCACAGCAACACCCCAGGTACCTGCAAGGCAATCATCACGCCCAGCGACCACTGGTAAGCCTCCACCGGATGCCCTTGTCCATTGGCCGGCCACAGGTTCAGGATCTCTCCCATCAACCATTGCAAGGCGAACGCCAGCACGAACACCACCAGGTTGAACGACGAGCTGACCCGCCCGGCCAGTTCAGGCGATACCGACTGAGCTACGATCGCGTAGTTCATGGTGGTGGAGGTGCCGAAGAAGCTGAACCCCATGGCAATCAGCAGCGGCGACACCGGCAGTCCGCTGATCATCAGCGATTGAAACACGATGAAGATCGCAACCCCGGCGCCGCACACCATGATCGGCTGCACACCAAAGCGGCGCAGGTAGTCGGTGATCGAGCCGAAGGCCAGCGAGCCTGCCACCATCGCCACGGTGCCCCAGAGCAAGGTATTGGCCATGCTCGACTCACTGAGCTGGGCGACATCGCGCAGCCACGGTCCCATCCACAGCGACAGCACCGACATGTAGATCGCATGGGCAAACACCGAGTACAACGCCAGTCGCCAGAATACCCACGAGGAGTAAAGCGTCCCCACGGCCTTGGACATTTCGGCCAGAGTGGTGTGCTTGGGTTTGTAGGTGCGCGGCACGCTCAGGTGAATGACCACGCTGACGAACAGAGTCAACAGCGCCAGAATCAAGAACGCTTCACGCCATGAGATCCACTTGAGCAGTTCATGCAGCGGCGTGGTGGACGCCATGGCGCCCAGGCCGCCTACCGACAACAGGCACGCCGTACTCAGCGGCAGGCGCTCGACCGGCAGCCAGATGGTGCACGCCTTGATCGCACTCATCAGCGAACCGGCAACCCCCAGGCCGATCAGGCCGCGACCGATGATCAGACCCAGCTCGGTGTGGGAGAAGCTGAAAATCAGCGAGCCCAATACCGCGAACAACAGCATGGGGGCCTGCACGCTGCGCGGACCGTAGCGGTCGAGCATGACGCCGAGCGGAATCTGCGCCGCGGCGAAGGTCAGAAAGTACACGCCGGTCAGCAGGCCCATGCTGCTGGCGGGCAGGTGCAGTTCCTGCTCCAGGTCCACATAGATCAAAGCGTTGACCGTGCGAAACAGGTACGAGACGAAATGGCCGAGGCCAAAGGGAATGAATATGGTCAAAAACAGGTACACAAAGGTGTGCTTTATTTCCTGGTCGGCCTTGGCGCAAGAGGCTGCATTTTCTTTACTCATGTCGCAAGAGCCTCGCATGGGGAAAAGGTTGTGCGTATTTCACAGCAGAAACGCCCTCGTGCCTCTTCAAGCCAAAGTTCATCGGGGCACGGTCGCATTTCCGAGAACTTGACGTGGCCTGCGTTCTTCAGCGCATTGCTGATGCCGTCGAAGGACAAAGGGTTGTCGAAGTCGAGGAACAGCGGTTTGGGTTCGGTATCGATCTTGACGAAGGCATAGCGGGGCAAACCGTGAGCGCCAGCCCAGGCACGCCATTGCAGGGTGTGTTCAAGCTCGTCGATCGAGCCCTTCGGTTCCGGCAGGCGATCGCGGGCAAATAGCCAGGAAGCGCGCTTGTAGAGGGTCCGGCCCAACCAGATACGGCGGTGATCGTGTTTGGCCACGGCGCTGCCGGCCAGGGCGAAGCCCAGCCGATGCAAGGGCGTGGAGTACACGCACAGCAAGTCTTCGCTGAACTGACCCAGGGCGTCGACCACTTGCAGACGACCGTTCACCCGCAGCACTTTTGCCCTGCCAGCGGCAAACTGCTGGTGCGCTGCGACACAACCGCCGCCAGACGGCAGCACCAATTGCAGGTAGGAGGGCTGCAGTGGCCAGTCGATGTGGGAGCGCTGATAGCTCTCGGGCGAGTCAGCCAGTACCAGGCGAGGGCGTTGGAAAATCGCCTCCACCTGTTGGTTTATCTGCGTATTGAAGGGGCCGAACGGGGCGGCAACGGGCTGGCTCAGCGTATGAACTGCCGGGTGCACTTCACCGACGATGATTTCGTAGTCGCCGCGATTGAAAGCCTCGACCGAGGCGCTGGAGAGCAGGATATCCGGAGAGTGAAAGTCGCTGCCGAACACCTCGAAGCCTTCGACATCCAGACGGCTGTTCAGCAGGCTGATCAGGCGTTCGACGTCCGCAGCACACAGACGCACTTCGGCATGCCCCGGGAAGTCCTGCAGCAGTTGCGCCCAAGCGCTTTCCAGGCGCTGATCGAGGTCGCCGATGATGCGCGCCTCAAGTGCAGGCAACAGAGGGGCAAGGGTGTTGAGCAGGTCGAGAAAATCAACCGGTTTGCCGGGGTTGGCCACCTGGCGCTGCTCCCAGACCTCAATGAAGGCCTGATTGAGCTGGTGCGCGATGGCTTTGATCAGCCACTGATTGATGCGCATCAGCGGCGCCAGTTCTTGGTTGACTTGGTCGAGCATGGCTTGCCCAAGGCTGATGTTCATGTTTCTCGAACAATCTTCGTACAGCGGGTAACGGCCGACATACATGGCGCCGGTTTCTCGGCTGAGGTCGACCCCGGCCTCGCCAAGCAGTTGGTTCAAGCGCTCCAGGCATTCGGTCCGACGCATCAGGTCGCCGTGGGCATAGTCATGGCGCAAGCCCTCCAGCGCTTCAAGGCGCGATTGCCAGAGCTGGTTGAACGGGTCGGATACCCCCGCGTTGGCCAAACAGCGTTGCAGCTGCACGATGGGGTGACGCTCACGGGGCGACATTTGCCAGCCCCGGCGCACGATACGTTTGCTCACCAGGTGCTCCAGCAGATCGCGCAATGTGCCAGCCGCGTCTTGCGGGCAGTCGTTCAATATCCCCGCGTAAGTGGCGGCTCGATCCTGGTGCTCGCTGATGTACTGCAGTACCTGGGCGGTTTGCGGGTTGAGGCGCTGGCTTTTGCCAATCGGCATGAACAGGGTCTGTTCGTGCAGGTAGCAACCGGTATTGAGCTGCAAGGGCATACGGTCGGTGTCTGGGCATTGCTGGTTGATCTGTTCGACCAACCGCTGTACCACCCAATTCTCGAAGAAGGTGTGGCGATCCTTGATCCACGCCGTGTCATCCTGGGTCAGATGCACATTGGCTGTCTGCCGGGTATCGAACCGGCCCCAGGCCAAAGGTCCGAAAAAACTGGAGGTATCGTTCTTGGCGCAGAAACGTTGCGCGTAACTCCAGCCCAAGCGCAGCTTCTGCTTTTTGCGGGTGTCGTTCCTGCTGTGCCGATCCCTGATCAGCTCACGGATGCGTGTCAACGCCGACGGGTTGGAGATGAACAAGGCCTCGGCCACCGCATCGTCATCCAGGAAGTCGATCAGTCCTTGGCGGGCGCTTTCCAGATAGGCGTCATATTCACGGGCGGCTTCTTCAGGCGCTGACGTTCGCGCGAGCAAAGCATTCCAGTGTTGCAAAGCCTCACCGAGAGGTTCGCGCAGTACTTCTGGCAGATCGGTGGGTTGCAGGGCCTGGTTCTCGTTGAGTTTGCGGATGAATTTGCGGCAGGCCTGGGGCGAATGCGCGTTGGCCTTTTCAAGTAGCGTCGCCTTCAGCGTCTGCAAGGAGCGGAAGTCTTGCTCGAAGGCGCGGCACGCCGGCAGGTCGGCGAATCGGCCCAGATCCGTCAAGTGATGAATGGGGAAGCCGGTCGAGCGCAGCCAGAAGTACTGTGAGCTTTCCATGGTCTAGGCCGGCATCCTGATGGCGTTGAGTCGATGCAGCTTATCGAGCAGTGCCAAGTCTTCACCGCTGGGTTGTGCGGCGCTGGAACCCAGTATCTGCATCAAGCTGACGAGTGACTGTGGTTGCTCCAGGCAGTGATAGAGGTACGCAGCGCGCGGGCTGATCAGGGTGAATTTGTGGCGCGCCTCAGGGCTGGGCAAATACACCAAGATGTGCTCGCAGGCTTCCTCCGGTCTGCTACGCCCGAGTAGGCTTTTATCACGCAACCAGTGCGACAGCGCATAGCGGCTCTGGTAAATGCGTGCACCGTCGGTGCGTTGATAAGTGCCCGGCACTGCGGCACTGGTTTCCACCAGCCCGATGTAGAGGCGCACAGATTCGCGCTCAAGGCCCATCAGGTCGCGAATCTGCGGGTAGTCGGCAAGTTCCTGGCGCTCGAGCAGAAAGCCCAATGCCGCGTCGCAATAGCCATACACTCTTGGCCCGTAGTCGAACCACTCTTGTTGGCGCAGGAATGCCTTGGACAGTGCCGGCAGGTCCAGGCCGATATTGAGCAGCGCGCGCAGCGTCAATGGCGCGCCGGTTTCCAGCGCATTGATAAAGGAATTGACCAAGCGGAACTGATAGTTTTCGACGAACCATTTCACTCGTTCAAACTGACTGCCATAGGCCTGCAGAATCACCCGCTCGTTATCAGGAAAGTGTTCCAGCCATTGAGTCGCGCCTTGAGCTTCGAACAACTGCTGCTGCAGTGTTTCATCGCGTAGCAGGCGTCGCCACAGCTTCCAGACCTGCTCAGCATCCATGCGTCAGCTCCTGTGCCGCTTTTGTGTAGTGATTCCAGATGTTCTGTGCGCGCCGCACATCGGTGACGATCATGTGTTCGTCGTTGGCGTCCATCACGCGAGTCAGTGCGTGGTGAGCCTGCCCCTGGTATTCGAGGATGATCGCCGAGGGTTGGCAGCGGGACATGAGTTCCTGGTACAGATCCCAAACAGGTTCGGGCACACACGAGTCATGCCAGTCGTGGTAGAGCCCCTCATGCCAGCTGCCACCTGCCAGATGCACAGAGATCACCTTGTCCAACGGCAAGGTGTCGAGGTAGTCGCGCAAGTCGAAGTCTTTCAGGTTCAAGTGGTTGGTGTAGATGTTGTGCAAGTCCAGATGCAAGAAGGTGCCGGACTGCTGCACGAGACGGGCCAGGAACTCGGCTTCGCGCATTTCTGCACCCGGGCACTGCAAGTAATAGGCGGCGTTTTCATGGGCCAGTGGCATCCCATAATGTGCCTGCAAAGCCTTCGCGCGTTCGGCGCAGCGCAGAACCTCTGCATTGGAAAACTGCAGCGGGCTGCTCCAGATATCCAGCCAGGAGTTGTCGCCATAAAAACAATGGTTGGCGACCCATGGGCTGTTGAGCATCTTGGCCAGGGGCACATGGCGTTGCACAGCGGCGGTTTCTTCAAGAGGGCTGAAACCAAAGTCGCAACCGTAGTTGGAATGCGCCAGCAAGGTGAATTTCTCAGACAGCCGATTGATCATCGCCTGGGCCGCGGGCTTGATGATCTGGGGGCCGTCCATAGGGGCCATGATGTTGTCGAGCAGTATTTCCAGCACATCGACTTCGATGTCCTCAAATGGAAACCAGTCGAGGATCTCGGGGTTGTACTGGATACCCACACCAATCGGTTCGGGCTTAACGAAGTGAGCCATGTGGTTGCCCAGTTTGAGGAAGGGAAGGCTTCCTCGACGTCAAGCCGAGGAAGCTCGGAGCGATCAGGCGAACACTTTGCTTTCGATGATTTCGATATCGTCGAGGTCGAACTCCTCGAACGGTGCATCGGTAAGGGCTTGCGGCGCGACGTCGGCCGGGGCGGTTGTGGTGGTGGCTTCATCCATGGCGGCAATCGCCGGAGTCACTGTAGGTTGAGTCATGACACTGTCCTTATGGGTGGTTGAAAAGGCGAATCAGGGTGGCTGCGATGAAGCTCCAGGCGATGACCCAGCCCAGGCAGGTCAACAGGAATGTGCCCCAGTAGAGCCTGCGCAATGCAGGAGAAACCGTTTCCTGCGGCGCGCTGCGCCAATGGCGCTTTACATAGTTGAAAGCACGCTGGCGCAGGCGTGGTTGCCCCAGCACTTCGGTAATCGCCAGGTAGGTGTCGCCATTGAAGATGGGCAGCAGGGTGGGGATGAGGGAAATGCACGAAGCCACGATCATCACCACGAAAAGGGCGGGCAAAACCCCTTGGGTGTCACGGAACATCGCCCACAGGGCAATGCCCACTCCCGCATACAGAAGGCTGACCAAGGGGCCTGCCAGAATGGTGATCACCCGTTGGTTCAGCGGTAGCTGCGACCATTGTGTCTGCACCGGACGTACCCAACCGGTGGCGAGCAACAAGTAGATGCCGATCCCGAAATCGTTGACCTTGACCCCATAGTGACGACAGGCCATCGCATGCCCCAGTTCGTGAAGGGCGATGGAGGTCAGGATCACCGGGAAGTGCCAGAGCAGCCAGCGGTAACTCTGGATATAGGTGGCGCTGGCATCGGCCATGAAGCTGTCCAAGTGCGCGCCCAGGTACACGAAGCTCAACAGGGACAAGGCCAGCAGCGGCAAAATGAATGCCGCGCGGCAGCACCAGGGCGCCAACCGGTAAAGACGATCAAGCAATGGCTGCGGGTTGGTTTTAACCAGGTTAATCAGCAAATGCTCTTTCAGCGGGCCATAGGTTATGCCCGTGGCGGGATCGCGCAGGTCCTTTTTATGATCCGTTTGCTCGCTGCTCAGCAGTTTCAGGTTGAGCAGTTTGCGCTCGAACTGCGCAAGCTTCTCGGGGCTGACCTTGATTCGATGCTGCGCCAGGGCGGCGTCGACAATCTCTTGCAGGTTTCGCTGGCCATCGAAGAGCAAGGCAAGTGAGTACTCGGCCTGGCCCAGTTCAAAACCGATATCACTACGGGGGTCGTAGAGGTTGTAGCGCCGGGTGACCGCGTCTGCTGGCGGTGGTGTCACGACCAGATCATCCCTGAAGCAGGAATGGACGCGGGCACTCGACTTTTCGAGGGCATAGGCCGAGGCACTCATGTGCGGGGTCGCATCGAGTGCAGGCTTGGCATGTAGGACTCCTGCAGTGCCTTGCGGCCCTGAGCCTTGATGCTTTCGAGGTGCTCGGTGGCAGGCTGGGCACAGGCTCGCCCCAGCACGAACACCGCCCCCGGTCGGGTCGGCCCGCACACGGGCTCATGGGTAGTCTGGATCGGCTCCCAACCATGCCGGTACATCAGGTGCTCGATACTGCTGGCACTCAAGTAGCGGCGATGGTTATGGGTTAGAAACCCTTGTTTGATGCCATAACCCAACGCGCGACCTTCAATCAGCAGCAATCCATCCTCGGCACTGGCCTGCCGGCAAAGCTGCATGACCTGGTTGACGTCATGCACATGCTCCAGCGAACCGTTGATGATGATCAGGTTGTAATCACCCGTGGGGCTCATGTGTTCGGCGCCCACCAGGTCGATGTCCAGGCCGATATTCTTGCCGTATTCGACGTAGGCCCGGTCAGGGTCATTGCCTCTGACTGTCCAGCCGCGCTTGGCAAAAGGAATCATCAGGCCGCCGGCGGAGCAACCGACGTCAAGCATTTTGCCTTTGGCGGGAAGCACATCTTGCAGGTGCTGATACAGGTGTTCGCCACGGCGTACCTGGTCCAGAAAGAAGGCGCGCTCCGGCTCCGTATTGCCGAACAAACTCAGGCGGTAGAACTTGTCGTAGTAAGCGCTGTAGAAGGCTTCGTCGAAGCGGTATTGCTGGAAAATATGCCCACAATCCTGGCAGCCGAGCACTGGCAATGCCACCGCCTGGTCACCGGGGCCCTGGACACTTTCCAGCAACACCCGATGATCTTTGGAATTGCAAAGTTCACAATCCATTTTCTGCGCACGAAAGGTTTCAGGCATTTGCAATAGTTGCAAATACTGTTGTTCTATAGTTGTACTCACAATGAAGCTCCATTCACTTAATGCAGAAGAAGCCTTCAAAGCAAATATATTTGAAAATACTGGTTATATCCTTGAAGCCGGCGCGGGATAACATGTCGATATTGCCGGCCGTGGAAAAAGGCTCAAGGACACCTTTTAAACTTCTGGTCTTCGCCAGGATTTCATCGGCGTTATAACCTTGGTCGCGCTTATAATCTACATACAGGCTGCTGAGGATATCTTGAAAGCGTGCGTCTGGGCCGCGTACTTTTTCAAACATGATAAAAGCACCGCCCCAGTTCAAGGTCTCGTAGATACGATCGAACAAGGCTTGGCGAATGCGCGGGTGCACGAACTGAATAGTGTAATAAGCAACTATCAGATCACTTTTTTCATAGGGAAAGGTCAGGATGTCGTCGGTAACGAAGCTGACGTTGTGCTGCGGCGACGCGCTCAAGAGCTCATTCGCCTTGCGCGTCATGGCCTCTTCCACATCAATGCCCACCCACTTCACCGAGGCGCAGTGGCGCTGTGCAAGTTGTCGAGTGAGGGTGCCGGTGGAACTACCCAGTTCGTAGCAGGTGCTATCGCTCTTTACAAAAAAGTCGCTGAGCGACAGCACGATGTTATGCCCGTCCTTATATTTAGGTACGGACTTCGAAACATGGGAGTCAAAGTGTTGCGGAGTACTGCCTCCGAAACTCCATGAGGCATTACTCGACTCTACGCCGTCACCGACGGTTTCGTAGAGAGTGGCAGGCGAGGTAATTAGGGAAGACATGTATGTCACATCCTTGTCCGATACCAATGGGGGTGTACTAGTACAACGAGAATCCTTTCTCTCGGACAGGAGAGTATCCAGTCTTAGTTAACGTGTCATCATTTTTTTTTTGCGAACAATAAAGGTGCGATCGCACCAAAAAGGTGCGAGAAATCGCTGTTGAGAATAGTCCGCAGTACACATCGATTGTTGATGTTCTCGGTACTTGAGGTTGCACTGTTTGAGGCGGTGGATCTTGCATCGCCTTGAAGGCGCATCAAGCCGCAAGGCAGAGGGCTCGGACCGCGCTCGACAGTGATGCGTTGTTTGACATCATCGGCCTGATTCCCGGTATCGATCTTGAGGCCAGGTCTTCTTCATGACTGTTTGGCAGCGTAGGTCTCGCCAGTCAGCAGCAGGACGCCTTCTTTTGAGCTGACGCGGGTGATGCTGTTGATCACGACATTAAGGCCGCTTGAATGCGGGAACAGCGACAACAACAACTCGAAATACAGGTAGTCCTGGACCAGGCGCGCCGCCAGATCGGGATGATCTTGCAAGAGCGCCCTGAAGCTTGGGTAGCCCAGCTGTGCCAGCTGCGGAATGTCGACAAAACCCTGGTCGATATCGTCGGTTTTGCATTCGGCGGCAAAGGTGTCGGCGCAGTCAAGAAAGCATTGCGGCAGATCGCGGTGGTGGATGCGCAGTTCATAGGGCGTTGCTGGGATCGTCAGCGCCTCGCCGAAGCCCAGGCTGCGATAGCCGATGGTTTTTGGGTCGATGAGTTGGTCGGCCGAGGTGAATTTCATGGGGATTGGCGCCTGATGGTCCACGTCGGCTGTGCCGGTTCTATTGGCCAGTTGTTCGGGAGTGAAGTGAGTGTCATCCATGATTTGCAATCGTCAGAGAAGCCGGGAAGGGACTGTACTGTGTCCGATGTATAGTGGCGAGCGGCAGTTAACGGATGCTGCGCCCATGACTGATCGGAACGATACGGATGTTTGATGAACTGATCTTTACCTGTGAAATGCCTGCAAAAGATGATGCCTATGTCGGTGGCGGGGCCTGTCTGCCGACTGATCTGGCATGGCCCTGTTCGCCTGATGGCGTGCCGCTGACACACCTCATGGCCTTTCCTGGAAGTTGGTTTTCAGAGGCCTTGATTGATGGGGTGTATTGGGTTTCGGTTTTTATGCCTTATCAGCTGGGTGACGTGGCTCACTATCGAAAGCTGCGCGCCATTGACGGTCGTTCGCAAGCAATTGTCATGGGCTATGTTCGAGCCGGTTCCGAGCGGAATGAGGCGGTTCAGCCGATTTCAGATCGCGGGACAGTGCGGCTGGGGATGAACGCCGACGTGGACGATGATGAAAACCTGGCCTCGAAGTTGGATGGCGTGGACGCTTGGCTGCAGGCGCCTGTTTCAGCGGGGGCAGGGCGCAGAAGGGTATCCATTTATGGGGGCGATCTGGATAGAGCGCTGCCTGAGCACAAAGGCGTGCTTTCGGATGGCATGGGGTATCTGTTTCTGGATGAGGACTTTTCAGAGAGGACAGGCGCGGGGATTGGTCGGTTCTTTTTGCAGTTGGGGTAGGGCGATAGGGCGCTATCGAAAGCGGAGGCCAGGCCAGCGATCTTCGCTGAAAGGGCGTTTAATGCCAGTTGAGAGGCTTCTAGATAGACGGAGAGAGCCAATACTCTATCCCTGGTCGGAGCCTTACCTAAGTGTCTGTGGCCCTGGCAGTTACCCGTCTGGATTCAGCTGTGTCGGCGCTTTGTCGTTTGGGGGCTAATCGCTTTCGGCCAGGAGCGGTCATTGGCGGACTTTGCCCCCCCTCGCCTGAAATTATGCGCTGCCATGATGCTATAGGCATGTAAATGTATTGGAGCAAACACAATTGCCTTTACCGTATTCATTACTACGTCATTCAGCTTCTGAACTTGCCAGATTGATTCAACGGCGCGAGCTCTCCTCCACATCCATTGTGTCCACCTACCTGGCACGTATCGAAGCGCTTAACCCATCACTCAACGCCTTGGTGCAGGTATGTGGCGAGGCTGCGTTGGCACGCGCCTGGGAGGCCGATCGTGCAGTTGCCCAAGGTGAGTATTGGGGAGCGCTGCATGGCGTCCCCTTCACCGTTAAAGATGTTATGGATACTCGCGGTGTGGTGTCAGCAGTCGGCTTGGTCGATCGGGCTCGATACGTACCCGAGCAGGACGCTGTAGTGGTTAGGCGCATGAAAGCTGCCGGCGCGATCTTGCTTGGCAAAAGCAATTGCCCACCCGGGGGCGGCGGGGGCGTCACTGATAACCCCGTATATGGTGCTACGCGTAATCCGCATTCTCTATCCCACAGCCCAGGAGGCAGCAGCGGTGGCGAAGCTGCTGCGATCGCCGCCGGCCTTTCACCATTGGGATTAGGCAGTGATTCCGGCGGTAGCTTGCGTGTGCCTGCGCATTTTTGCGGTATCAGTACGTTGAAACCCACCAGTGGCCGTGTACCCAACACCGGTGTATTCGACCATCTTGGCGGGCTCAGCGACTACCGCAGCCAGATTGGCCCAATGGCCCGACATGTCGAGGATCTGGCTTTGGTGCTGCAATTGATCGCCGGTGAGGACGGTCGGGACGCCGGCGTGATACCGATGCCGCTCTGCGCCATGAGTACTGTCGAACTACGCGGATTGCGAGTGGCTTGGTACGGCGAGGGCGGCATTGCACCTATTGACGACATCACGCAGACGACTCTGCAGTCGGTGGCCGAGATATTGAAGGAGGCAGGTGCCGTGCTCTCTTCGGCGTTCCCGGAGGCATTGGCCAATTCCAGAGCCATTACCGAACGCTATTGGGCCATGAGCAAAGGCTCCGGGGCGGAGTTAGTACAGTTGTTGGCAGACTGGGATCAATTTCGCAGTGCAATGCTGGGGTTCATGGAGGGCTACGACATCATTCTCTGTCCTGTCGACGCCGCACCGGCGCCGTGCGTGGGAGAGGCACGGCCTACCCTGTTCAGTCACACGTTGCCCTACAGTTTGGCAGGTTGGCCCAGCGTGGTAATTCGTGCCGGTACTAGCGATACGGGTTTGCCGGTGGGGGTGCAGATCGTCGCGCGACCTTGGCACGAGCATGTTGCTTTGGCTGCAGCAGTAGCAGTTGAGAAAGCGCTCCCATTCACGCTTTGAATCGCCACCGGTCATTGGCAAAAACCTGAGCCGAAAATGCACGCAGGTTTATTTTTAATACATGAGCCGCTTCATATCACGGCCAAAAGCACCTGAAAAAGATCCATTTGGTTGGCTGCTATCGCTCCACAAAAGCAGCCCATCAGCTAGAAAAATAAGGCGCACTGCGCCTCTTGCGCCCGCAAACGCAGGATCAGGCCCGAGGTGAACTCAATCACCAGATGATGATCCGCAGGGAACTGGTCCGAGAGGTAGAAGGTCTCGGTGGCGGCGCCGGCTTCCACCACGCCTATGGCATGCACGCAGCCCAGGTCGCTCTCGAAGGCGTTCATCTCCCTGGCATCGGCGCAGAAGTAGCTCAGTTGACTGAAGCTGAGAATGATCTGGCGTGCCTCTTCGACGGGCACCCAGTCTTGCTGCAGACGGTTGAAGGTCAGTGTCAGCGAGCCTTTCAGGACGTCGTGTCGGATAGCCTCGGCGTTGTAGAAGTTATGCAGATCGTAGGCGCGTCCCTGCACTTCGACTTCGATATGGCCCAGGAGGAAGTTGTGACAGTGCATAGGGTGGCTTGATCTCTTGATGGAGGGCGGGTGAACGGGCCGGTATGAGATGGCAGTGTTGTTGGCACGGCGACGCGGTTAGCCGAGTCGGAGGGCGGTTTTTTGTGTTGTACTTGCCGGGCGAAGTTGAGCATTTGACAACGGGTTCAAGTCGTTCGCGTCGCTCACCGAGATGGGTTAAAACCCGTCCCTTAACCAAGCGTCAAATGGCAAATTAAAGTCGGTAGCATGGCCGAAAATAAATGAAATTCAATGACGGTGACAGGGTAAAAGTTAAGCCCCACGTGTGGTGGCCGAATGGCGGGGTTGGAGTGGTTTCGTTACCTCCAGAATATGTAAAGGAAGCCTTAGGTGGTGAAGTGGAGTTATCTAGCACTCAACGAACTATGGCTGGAAAAGACAGGATTATTACCAGTGTATGGATTGATTTTGCCGAGCCGGCAATGGATTGCAGTAATGACGGCCCTTACCTCGGTGGCGAGGTTCTCTTGGAATATTTGGAACATGTATAGGGTAGGGTTTAAAAAGTGAGCCTGTCTGAAAGCTATGCTTTTTTGTGCTAGAAAATACTCATGCGAAAAAATAATTAAAGTTGCAGAAGATGTAAAGGTGTTGAAGGACTAAAAATCCAGCAGGTTTGATAAGTTTTTTTGTGATTGAGTGGTTGTGATCGCTCACGAGGGAAAGGCTGAAACTCATCTCAGATTCAAGCGTTAGGTCACATTGTGGGGTTTGGGAATTTATAAAAGTATTTGAGGTCAATGAGGTGGTCAGTTTTACCTTGGGTGGAGGGACTTGAAGTGAAATGGCGAATAAAGTAACTCAAGAGTCCTATATTTTGCCGAGTGGCATATTGTTTGTGGGTGCTGGTCATTCGAGTTTTCATCGATGCATCGTTTTTAGTGCGCAATTAATGCATGTTTTTAATAGAATTAGTTGAGGAGGGTTGTTAGAGGTTTCTGCGGTTATATTGGCCAGGGATACTGAGGTGTCTAATATTTTAGGAAGGTGGTACGTGCTGTTTCTAATCAACTTCTGACTGTATGAAGTGTGTGCATAGCGATAGCTTTCCAGCTGATTCAGCTTTGTTGAGAGGTACATGATAAATATCCAAGAGTAGTTGTTCGCAGTATTTTGCTTGGCGATTTGGCATCTCAAGAAAAGTCCAGTAAACGAGCATTTCTTCCGAAAAGTCCTTTGTCTTCCAGTGTGCCAGCAGTCTCCTGGCTATCTGCCCCTTTCCGACATACAGCGCTCTCATGTGGAAAGTATTGTGAATATCACAATAATCATCCTTATGCCATAGCACGTAAATGCCAAACGCATCCTTAGTTATCCATTCGTTGAGAAGGTGTAGATCGCTTATTGTTTTGTCAGTATACCAGCCGATATTGGAGTGGCATACATCATGTAGGCGCCAAATGAAAAGTGTCTCCGCCTCAATGGATGCATCAAAATAGGGTGGTGCTTCCAAACATTCGCAAGAACAACTTGAGTAGCAGGGCATTAATTGAATCCTGAAGATTGAACTAGCAGAGGGTGCTGGTTTCTGTGCTCTGTCGTGGTTTGAAGTATAAACATTAGAATGGTAATTCTGGCACCTATTAATCTGTCTAGCATATAGTCTAATTGCCTGTACTTGGCCGAATGTGTTTGAAACGCTCCGCGCCGCCCAGCAGCGCGGAGCACAACGCGTCAGGCTTGAAGGCGCCAGCCCATCACTCCCAACAGGTCGCAACTGTCACGCAGCAGAATCGCCGCTGCGTTGGAGATATGTCGCAGATCGGTGTCGTCAGCGTTCTTCAGTTCTGCGCGGGAGAGGCTTTCCAGCAGTTGAGTCACGGCCAGTAAACGTGCGGTGCCGTTGGCATGCAGCACGTCCAATGGTGCGGTCTTGTCGATAAACAGGCAGGGAATCAGGCAGTCGATGCCGGTGATGGGGATGTATTGCTGAGTCATGGGAACCTCCGCTTGTGGGTAAGGGAGCTGTCCTGTCGTCGCCAGTCGAATAGGTGGCAGCTATACGCGGGTTGGCGAGCCGACTCATCCCACAATAATCGGCAGATCCGAGGATCTCCCGCGTACAGCCGCCATGAAAGATCGCCGTGAACATAAAGGGTCCTCGGCAAAGCTTGCAAGCGGAAGTGCCTGTGGGTGAGTTGCCAGGTCGCCAAACCCGGTCGCCATTAGGGCGAGTGGGGACTATGGATGTTGGGTCTTGGGGGGACAAGTCAGACGCGTCTGCAAGTTTTGTAGGATCGCAGAGGTGAACTTGGCGACCTGTGAGCCGGCCAATTTTGCTCGGGGGTTGGGGTACATATCCGTTGCTGCACTCGAGGTCTTGTAGCGCTCCGTTTGACCCGGCTTTTGCATCTGCGTAAAGATTCGCGTCCCCCTCCCACGGCACAGGCACTGGATCTTGAATCACAAACAACTACTGGGTTATCTGCCGCGTGATCTTGTTGATCCAGTGGTGCATGACGTTGCGCGGCTCACGGCGTGGGCGATGCTGGGCGCGAAAAGAAGTGCGCCTGAGGCACTCGCGGCAGGGGTGCTCGCTCCGCTGCTGTTGCGCTGGAATTGTGTGTTGGACGCGCCGGGGGATGAGGTCAGCGAGCATTACAAGGATCTGGTGCGCCTGACCCTGGCCGTGGTGCTGCACCGTCATGGGTTTCAGGATGACGGTTTGACCAAGGCTGCGCTGCAGGCGATCGATCGGCTCAACGACAAGGTGGTTTTGAGCGACACTTTTTATCGCCATCGCGAGGCGATTAAGGCCCTGGTTGTTTCGCCGCCGACAGCGCTGAGTCGGCGTCCCGCCACCGGCAAGAACCAGACCTTCTGGAGGGCGGGTGATGCTGCTTCGGTGCAGATCGGCGAGTGGTTCTACGCGATTTACGTGCAGAGCATCGTCGGTAATCACGAGGCGCCCATTGTCGAGATTTATGATTTCGCCTCGCGCCAGCGGCCCGGGCCAGAAGACATCCGTGAGTGTCAGGCCAAGGGGCAGCGTTATAACGACGGCGTGGAGCGTATCTCGCTGTATGCGGCTTACGGGCTGCGGGATCTGCCAGATCGGGCGAATCAGTTTCAGGTCATTGCCAGTGGCGTGCCGGCTCCTCGTGTCGATCATTTGCAGCCGGCGATCGGTCTGTACGCGGTCAGCGACCACTTCAGGTTGTTGAAGGACATCCAGGCGGTGTTTGGCCACGCCTGAGGTTTCGCTCTTTGTGGTGTCGCTCCGAGGTCTGTCAGGGCTAGCGCTCTGAAGCTCTGGCGCCCTTAGAACGGCTGCGACCGCTTCGTCGGGGTGCCGCCCAGCTCGTTCGCAGCCTGCGGCAGCGGCTACAAAAAACACCTCGACATTCCCCCTCTAGCCGCTGCCGAGCCTTCGGCGAGGCTGCGCCAAGGTCCGCAGGACCTTGCTTGGCACTCTCCCGCCGTACCTCTAGCACCCTTGAAATCCCCGCGTCCCCGCAGGCTGTTTGCCGCCTTGTCGGCAGGGCAGCGCTGGTTTGTGAATGAAGCTTTTATGACAAAAGTTCGGTAGCACATGGCCACGCACGTCTTGGGTATGTAACGCGCTTGAGGGGGCCGCCAGGCCACTTTTTTAAGCCGAGGCGGGACGCCGGGAGTGAGGCTATGGGGACTATGGAACGCTACTCGAAAGTGGGCATGCAGGAGCTGGATCAACGGCTGTCGAAGATCGTCGAGGCGGCGCGCAAGAAGCCGGTGTCGGTCTATCGCTACGGGGCGCCGTGGGTCTGGATCGTGTCCCAGGATGACTGGCAGGGCGCCTTGAAGGAGGTGGCCAGCTATATCCCGCCGGGGCATTCGCTGGTGCTGCTGCGTCCGCAGATCGATGAGTTGCTGGATCAGCACCGCGATCTGCTCCAGGGCCTCAATGCCGAGCCCGGCATGCTCATCGCGCCGCGTACGGTGATGCACATTCTGTTGCTGCAGTTGCTGTATTCGGTGCCCAGCGAGCAGCAGCTGTATGAACAGCTCAGTTACAACCTGTTGTTCCGTTGGTTCGTCGGTCTTGATCTGAACCAGAAGGTCTGGAGCTTCAGTGTCCTGAGTCGCGACATCGCCACGCTGTTGAACAATCCGCGGGCGGTGCAGTTGATCCAGAAAATCATCGGTGAAGTGTTTTGCGGCGCGCTGCTGCAAATGCCCGAGTTCTCGCTGAATTTTGCGCTGTTGCACACCTGGCTGGCGCGCCACGAAAACACCTCGATCAGCAGCAATTGAAGCGGCCAAACGCTGTGCAGACGGCGACGGCAATGCGCGTGCGCGCGCCAATTTTCAGTTTTTTAGGGGGCGGTGTGGAGCATCTGGGCAAATCAGGGCGACCCGGCAGTGGCGGGCGCTGGTGGCCGTTGTGTGGCTGGTTGACGCTGGCGGCACTGGCGCCGGCGGTGCAGGCCGAGGAGGGCGAGGCGGTCCCGGTCGAGGCCACGGCTGCGGCGCGGTTGGTGGACGTCAATGAATACTTCGTGCGCGGCAATACCGTGCTCGATGCCCGGGCCATCGAGGAGGCGGTGTACCCGTTCCTCGGGCCGCAGAAGGCCCTGGCCGATATCGAAGGCGCTCGGGATGCGCTGCAGAAGGTCTATCAGGAACGCGGCTACCAGTCGGTGTTCGTCGAGCTGCCGGAGCAGAAGGTCGAGGACGGCATCGTCTACCTGCAGGTCAGTGAAACCAAGGTCGGCCGGGTGCGGGTGGTGGGGGCCAAGCATTACTCGCCGGTGGAGATCCGCGATCAGGTGCCGGCGCTGCAAGAAGGCCAGGTGCCGGATTTTGCCACGGTGCAAAGCCAGCTAGCCGGGCTCAACCGCGGCGCCGGGCGCCAGGTCATGCCGTTGGTGCGCGAAGGCCAGCGCCCGGGGACCATGGACGTGGACCTGCAAGTGGAAGACCAGAACCCCTGGCACGCCAGCGTCGGCCTGAACAACGACTACAGCGCCGACACCGAAAAGCTGCGCACGGTGGTCAATGTCGGCTACGACAACCTCTGGCAACTGGGCCACAGCATTTCCCTGACCTATTTCACCGCGCCCCAGGACACCGACAACGCCAAGGTCTGGTCCGGTTCCTACAGCGCGCCTTTGAGCGAGCGCTGGGCCCTGCAGTTTTCCGGTTACCAGTCCGACAGCAACATCGCCACCATCGGCGGCAGCAACGTGCTGGGCAAGGGCCATTCCTACGGGGTGTCGGCGATCTACAGCTTGCCCGCGGCCGGCAACTGGGCCAACTCGCTGTCGGTGGGGGTGGACTTCAAGGACTTCGAGGAAGAGATGCGCTTTGGCCGCAGCAGCGACCAGATTCCGCTCAAGTACGCCCCAGTGACCTTTGGCTACAACGGCTACCGCTACAGCGAAAAATCCCAGCTGGGCCTGGGCCTGAACCTGATCGTCGGCACCCGGCGCTTCTTCGGCTACGGCAGCGACGCCGAGGAGTTCCACTACAAGCGCGACGAGGCCAGCGCCAGTTTCTCGGTGCTCAAGGGCGACCTGAATTTCACCTACACCTTCGCTAACGACTGGCAGTCGGCGTCCAAGACCGCCTTCCAGCTGGCCTCCGGGCCTTTGGTGTCCAACGAGCAGTATTCCGCCGGTGGCGCCACCTCGGTGCGCGGCTACCTGGCCGCCGAGCGTACCGGGGATGAGGGCTACCTGTTCTCCCAGGAACTGCGCACGCCGTCCCTGGCCAAGTTCCTCGGCAGCTACGTGCAGGAGTGGCGTTTCTATGCCTTTGCCGAAGGCGCGCACCTGTCCCTGCACGAGCCGCTGCCCGAGCAGGAGGACCAATACAGCCTGGCCAGCGTTGGCCTCGGCACCCGCGCCAGTTTGAGCAAGTGGCTGTCCGGCAGCCTCGACTGGGGCTACCCGCTCAAAGACGGCCCCAACACCCAGAAATACGACCCGCGCCTGCACTTCAGTGTGCAAGCGACGTTCTGACTTTACGGAGACCCTTCCCATGCAACGCTTATTCCTGAGCCTGTTGATCTGCCTGGGCTTCGTGCTCCCGGCCACGGCCCATGCCTGGTGGCAGGACGACTGGCATTACCGCAAGCAGATCAGCGTGGACACCACGCCCCAGGGCGCGGCCATCAACGAGGCCCTGGGCCGCACCGCGCTGCTGGTGCGCCTGCACACCGGCAACTTCACCTTCGACGGGGTCAAGGAAGACGGCGCCGACCTGCGCTTTGTCGCCGCCGATGACAAGACCCTGCTCAACCACCAGATCGAAAGCTTCGACCCGCTGATGGGCATGGCGCTGATCTGGGTCGATGTGCCCAAGGTCGAAGGCGGCCAGCGCCAGGACATCTGGATGTACTACGGCAACCAGAAGGCCCCGAGCACCGCCAATGGTCAGCTGACCTTCGACCCCAGCTACACCGCCATCTACCACTTCGACGGCAGCAACGGCACCCCGGCCAAAGACACCTCCGCCTACGGCAACACCGCGCAGAACGCCACCGGCGCGGCGATTGACGGGGTCATCGGCCGCGCCTTGCAGTTCAGCGGCCAGCCGCTGTTGCTGCCGGCCAGCCCGTCGCTGCAGCACAACGCCGGCGGCGCCTTCACCTTCAGCGCCTGGGTGCGCCTGGATCAGGCCAGCGGTGAGCAACTGCTGCTGGCCCGCCGCGAAGGCGCCGGCAGCCTGCTGATCGGCATCAACCAGGGCCTGCCCTTCGTCGAAGTGGACGGCCAGCGCGCCGCCTCCACCCAGCCGCTGAACCCGGGGCAGTGGCAGCACCTGGCCCTGAGCGGCGAGGGCAGCCGCCTGGCGCTGTACGTCAACGGCCGCGAAACCGCGAGCCTGGCCCAGGCCATTCCGACCTTCAATTCGCCGTTGGCCATCGGTGCCGACCTGCCGCCCGCCGCTGGCGCCGAGGCCAGCCATTTCCTGCCGTTCACCGGGGCCCTGGACGAGCTGCGCCTGTCCAAGGTGGCGCGTCCGGCGGCGCTGATCCTGGCTGATGCCAGCGCCCAGGGCGCCGAGTCGAAGCTGGTGGCTTATGGCGTCGATGAAGAACAGTCGGGTTTTGGTTTCGGCAGCCTGGGCTTCCTGCTCAAGGCGGTGCCGGTGGATGCCTGGGTGATCATCCTGGTGCTGGTGGGGATGATGATCCAGTCCTGGGTGATCATGCTGCGCAAGAACCGCATGGTCGGCCGGGTCAGCGCCGCCAATGCGCTGTTCCGCGAGCAGTTCGCCAAGGTCGGCACGCGTCTGGAGATGTTCGCCGACGACCAGGTCCTGGCCAGCCGCCTGGAGCATTCCTCGCTGTGGCGCCTGTACCTGGTGGCGGTGAAAGAGATCCGCACCCGCCGCGAGCAGGGCGCCGACACCTCCTCGGTGTCGGCGGCCACCATCGAGGCCATCCGCTGCTCCATGGACGGGGTGCGCACCCGGGAAAACCAGCAGCTGAGTTCCAAGCTCTCGACCCTGTCCAACGCCATTGCCGGCGGCCCCTACATCGGCCTGTTGGGCACGGTGCTGGGGATCATGGTGGTGTTCCTCGGCACCGCCATGGCCGGTGACGTCAACATCAACGCCATCGCCCCGGGCATGGCCGCGGCCTTGCTGGCCACCGCCATGGGCCTGTTCGTCGCGATCCCGGCGCTGTTTGGCTACAACCGCCTGATCACCCGCAACAAGGAAGTCGGCGCCGACATGCGGGTGTTCGTCGACGAGTTCATCACCCGGCTGGCGGAGCTGCATGGCGAGAGCCAGCACAGCGAGAACGCCCACTGGCGGGTCAGTCACAGCAACGCGTCGGTTCCGGCCTGAGGAGAACTGCCATGGCTTCCGTGAACGCTTCCCATGACGACGAAGACGATGCCGCCGTCGACAGCATCAACATCACGCCCCTGGTGGACGTGCTGATGGTGGTGCTGGTGATGTTCATCCTCACCGCCACCGCCCAGGTTTCGGGCATCCAGATCCACCTGCCCAAGGCCAGCGCCTCGGTGTCGCTGTCCGAGGCCAAGACCAAGGCCATTTCGGTGAACGACGGCGGCCAGGTGTTCCTCGACGCCTACCCGGTGACCCTGGGCGAGCTGGAAGAGCGCCTGCGCATCGAGAAGGCGCAGAACCCGGACTTCCCGATCATCGTCCGTGGCGATGCCACGGTGCAGTACCAGAAGGTCATCGAAGTCCTCGACCTGCTGCGCCGCCTGGAGTTGTCCCAGGTCGGCCTGGTCACCGGCAAACCGAGCCAGGGCTGAGCCATGACCGCACAACAACCCATCGAACTGCCTCCGGTGCAGAACAAACCGCGAGCCGTGCGCCTGCTGAAGTGGGGCGCCGGATTGCTGCTGGGGGCCGTGGCCGCCTGGTTTTTGTGGCAGTGGGCCAATGACATGGCCGGGGTGCGTCGGGAAGCACCGAAGGTGCCGACCATCATCCCGCTGCCGCCTCCGCCACCACCCCCACCGCCGCCTCCGGAGAAACCCAAGGAGCCGGAGCCGGTGGAGGAAAAGATCCCGGAACCCGAACCTACGCCCACCCCCGAGGAGGTCAAGCCCGAGGAAGAAGCACCGCCCTCGCCGGCGGACGATCTGGCCAACCCGATGCAGATCGACGGCGATGCCCAGGCCGGCAACGACGGCTTCAACGTCGGCGCCGGCAAGGGCGGCGGCATGGCCGGCGCCGGTGGTGGCGGGCTGGGCACCGGCACCTACAAGCAGTACCTGGCGGCGACCTTCCAGCGCGCGCTGCGCGAGGACCCGGAGCTGCGCAAGAAGGCCTATGCGCTGCAGGTGGACCTGTGGCTCGGCGCCGACGGCCAAGTGACCCGCGCCGAACTGGCCGGCTCCAGCGGCAATCCCGAGACCGACCAGCAGGTGCTGGCGGCGCTGCGGGCCACGCCGCGCCTGAAAGAGCGCATGCCGGCCTCCCTGACCTTGCCGGTGCGCCTGTCCCTCAAGGGCCGGCGTCCGGAATGAGCGAACCCCTATTTGCAGTTTCTACAGGAGTTGTGTGCAGATGATTTCCACCGTGAATCGATTGACCCTGGCGCTCGGCATGGTCGCCCTGACCCTGGCCGGACAGGCCGCGGCTGCCGCCGCGCCTTCGGAGAACGCCACGATCAACCTGATCCGTCTGTTGGTGCAGCAGGGGGTATTGAAGCAGGAGCAGGCCGACGGGCTGATTGCCCAGGCCGAGAAAGAGGCCCAGCAGGCCCGCGCCGCCACCGCTGTGGCCGCTACCGGCCCCGCTGCGGCGCCCGGTGATGTGCGGGTGCAATATGTGCCGGCCATCGTCCGCGAGCAGATCCGCGATCAGGTCAAGGCCGAGGTCATGGCCACCGCCAAGCAGGAAAACTGGGCCCAGCCCAACACCTTCCCGGACTGGGTCTCGCGCATCAGCTTTGACGGTGACATCCGCCTGCGCCAGGAGTCGCGGTTCTTTGCCGACAACAACAGCAACGAGCTCGTCGACTACGCCAAGCTCAACGACAACGGCCCCTACGACGTCAACAAGGACACCAACAGCAAGCTGCCGCCGCTGCTCAACAGCCGCGAGGACCGCGACAACCTGTTCCGCCTGCGGGCGCGCCTGGGCATGAAGGCGGTGATCTCGCCGGAATGGACCGCCGGCATCCGCATCGGCACCGGCTCGGACAACAACCCGGTGTCCACCACCCAGACCCTGGGCGGCGGCTTCGGCAAGAAGGACATCTGGCTCGACCAGGGCTACCTGACCTGGAAGGCCACCCAGGACCTGACCCTGACTGGCGGGCGGATCGCCAACCCGTTCTATTCCACCGACATGCTGTATTCCAACGACCTGAACTTCGACGGCGTGGCGGCGATCTTCAACCACAAGCTGGGCAGCGACTGGGGCCTGTTCGGCACCCTCGGCGCCTTCCCGGTGGAGTACACCAACGACACCGCCACCAGCAACGGCTTCGACAAGAACGAGAGCGACACCAAGTGGCTGTTCGGCGGGCAGATTGGCGCCAACTGGAAGATCAACCGCAGCAACAGCCTCAAGGGCGCCTTGGCCTACTACCGCTTCGACGACATCGAAGGCCAGCGCTCCAGCCCATGCGCGCCTTGGGCCGGGGCCCCGGGCTGCGACACTGACGGCTCGCGGGTGGCCTTCATGCAGAAGGGCAACAGCGTGTTCCTGCTGCGCGACATCACCCCCAACCCGGCCACCCCGGGCCTGACCCCGCAGCCGCAGTTCGTCGGCCTGGCCTCCAAGTTCGACGTGCTCGACCTGAACCTGGCCTGGGACACCGAGCTGCCGGACGACCTGCGCCTGCGCAGCCAGACCAACTTCATCCGCAACCTGGCCTACGACAAGGGCGAGATGCTCAAGCGCAGCGAGGGCGAGATCGTCAATAACATCAACCGCAACGGCCAGTTCGAAAGTGGCGGCAATGCGCTGCTGGTGCAGTTCACCCTGGGCAACGCCCTGGAGATGAAGAAGTCCGGCGATTGGAACCTGCTGGCTGGCTACAAGTACATCCAGCCCGACGCCTTGCCCGACGGCTTCAACGATTCCTCGTTCCATCTGGGCGGCACCAACGCCAAGGGCTATTTCGTCGGCGGCAACTACGGCATCGACAAGAACATCTACGCCACGGCCCGCTACATGAGCGCCTCGGAAGTCTACGGGCCGCGCTATGAAGTCGACGTCATGCAGCTTGAACTCAATACGCGCTTCTAAGCATCAGGAGGAAGGTTATGAACAGCCGAGCGAGGGCAGGGGCGGTCAGCCTGTTAGTGGCCTGGGGCGTGCTGGCCAGCGCCAGCGCTAGCGCCGAAGGCATGGAGGAGCGCCTGCGCACCCAGTTGCGCAGCACCACCCAGCAGTTGCAGGCCTTGCAAAGCGAGCAGGCCCAGGCCGCGGCGGCGCGGATCGCCGCCGAGAACGCGGCCAAGCAAGCCCAGGCCGAGGTCAAGCAACTGAGCGCCGAGCTGGCCAAGACCCGCGGCGTGGCCGAGCAACTGGCCGGCCAGCAGCAGAACCTGCAAAGCCAGGCCCAAGCCCAGGCGGCGGCCAGCAGCGAGCAGTTGGGCAAGTTCAAGAAAGCCTACGAGGACTTGCTGGTGTTGGCCCGGGGCAAGGAAGCCGAGCGGGCGAAATTGCAGGCGCAATTGAGCGAACGTGACACACAAGTGCAGCAATGCGCGGTCAAGAATCAACAGATGTACGGCATCGCCAAACAGATCCTGGCGGCCTACGAAAAGATCGATGTGGCTGAGCTGGTGAAAATCCGCCAGCCCTTCGCCGGCAGCGCCCGGGTCAAGTTCGAGGAACTGGCCCAGGGTTTTGGCGACGAGCTTTACCAGACCCAGTTCGACGCCCCGCAGGCGGCGAGCACCCACTGATCACCAGGGAAGAGATGACCATGACTTTGATTACCAGCGTCACCACCGACAGCCTCACCGACCTGCTGCAAGGCGCCGGCTACCGGGTCAACCAGACCGAACAGAACGGCATCGTGCAACTGCTCAGCGCCAGCCAGGGCATCGGCTACGCCGTGCGTTTCGGCAACCCGGGCAGCGAGGCCGGGCACTATGTGGACTTCACCTACAGTTGCGCCCTGCGGGTGCAGGGCGAATTGCCGGCGGGGCTGGCGGAGCTGTGGAACGCCTCGCGGCGCTTTGCCCGGCTGTCGCTGCAGGGCGAGTTCCTGGTGATGGAGATGGACGTGGTGGTGGCCGGGGTCGGCGAGACTCACCTGCGCAGCCAGCTGGAGCTCTGGGACCGGCTGTTGCAGGAGTTCATCGTCTACCTGCGCGAATACAGCCAGCAGGCGGCCCAGTTGCAGGCCCAGGCCGAGCAGCCCCAGGCGCCACAAAGCCAACCCCAGGAAGAGGTGGCCAGCCTGTGAAAAAGCCGACCCTGGTGGTCGGTGCCGGGGCACTGACCCTGCTCGGCCTGGCGCTGGGGCTGGCCCTGCGCCCGGGTAACGACCCGGTGGCGGCGCAGCAGCCGGCACCGGCCGTGTTGCAGCAATCGGCGAGCACGCCGGCGGTGGCGCGCCTGGGCAACCAGCAGGTGGCGGCCGAGGAACTCAAGGCGCTGTTCGCCAGCCTGCCCGAGGAGTCCCGGGGGCAATTGCGCGGCAACCGCCCGGCCCTGGAAGCCTGGATACGTTCGCGCTTGGCGGAAAAGGCCGTGCTGGAACAGGCCGATGCCCAGGGCTGGCGCCAGCGCCCGGAGGTGGAGCAGCAGACCCGCGCCGCCACCGAGCAGATCGTGTTTCGCGACTACCTGCAGTCGGTCAGCCAGGTGCCGGCGGACTACCCCAGCGCCGCCGAACTGCAGCAGGCCTATGACAGCGGCAAGTCGGCGTGGCTGACCCCGCCGCTGTACCGGGTCAGCCAGATCTTCCTCGCCGTCGCCGACCCGCAGGCTGTCGATCAGGTACGGCGCCAGGCCCAGGAGCTGAGCCGCAAGGCCCAGGCCGCGCCGGGGGAGTTTGCCGCCTTGGCGGCGCAGTATTCCCAGGACTCGGGCAGCGCCCAGCGCGGCGGCGACGCGGGGCTGCAACCCTTGCAGCAACTGGTGCCGGAAGTGCGCAGCGCGGTGGCCCGGCTCAAGGTCGGTGGCGTTTCGGAGGTGGTGCAGAGCGCGGCGGGTTTCCATGTGCTTAAGCTCACCGAACAGCAGCCGGCGCGAACCGCCAGCCTGGATGAGCTGCGCGAGCGCCTGACCCAGGCTCTGCGCGCCCAGCGCCAGGAGCAGATCGCCAAGGCCTATTTGGAAGGCATGCTCAACACCGCGACCCTGAGCATTGACGGCGCCGTACTGAATCAGGTCCTGGAGGACACGTTGTAGGCGCCGGCTTGCCAGCGAAGGTGACCTCACGGGCCTCTTCGCCGGCAAGCCGTCTCCTACGGGGCAACACGCAGGCCCGGCAACCGTAGGCGCTGGCTTGCCAGCGAAGGCGGTCTCACGGTCCCCGCCGCCCGCCAAGGAAGCAACACTCAACAAGACAGGGAGTCACCAATGTCATTTCTCGAACCCGCTCCACACCAGGGTGTCGCACCCTACGTTGCGCCCCAGGAACCCCGGGAAGCCTGGCTGGCCCTGGCCGCCGGGGTCGATCCTGAGGTCGCCCAGTATTTCCTGGTCAGTGCCCGCTGCGGTTGCTTCATGCAGGCAGCCCGCAGCCTGAACATCAAGGCCACGCTGTTGCGCAAGCAACTGGCCTTGCTGGAAGAGCACCTGCGCCGTTCACTGTTCTGCTATCAGGGGAGTGCCTTGAGCCTGAGCCGCGAGGGCCTGCAACTGCAGGCACAACTGATTGCCCTGGCCCACCAGCGGCGGCTGCCGGTGATCGAGCAGCCGTTGATTCGGGTTGCCGTGGCGCAAACCCTTCTCCACGACATTCTCGGTCGCGACCTGATCGCCTTGCTGCGGCGCAATGCCAGCGCCCGCCTGGAGATCATTTCCATCGACAGCGACCTGTCCCTGCAAGCCCTGAGCGCCGATCTGGTGCTGTGGCTGGCGGCCGAAGACTCACCGCTGCCGGGGCCCAGTTTCGCCACCCGCGAGCCGCTGCCCCTGGCGCGCATCGACTACCTGCCACATATCGCCAAGCGCTACTCCCGGGTGGCGGCCCGTCCCGACAGCCTCGACGACCTGGCCGACTACATGCTGGTGCAGTGGCAGCACGACTCTCAGGTAGAGCCGTTCCGGCCCTGGAACAGCCTGGTGGAACAACGCCTGGCAGGGGTGGTGCACGTCCATGTCTATGAACTGATGCTGGAGATGATCCGCTGCAGCGCCTGCATCGGCTTGCTGCCTCAGTACATCAGCCATTTCGACCGCGGCCTGACTGCCTTGCCGGGGTTGTTCAGCGAGCCCATGCAGCGCCGGGCCTGGCTGGCGGTGAATGCCCAGGTGCAGCATGAGGAACAGGTGCAGCAACTGGTGGAGCTGATCCTCAACACCTTCAGCGAGCGTGAGGATTGGTTTGCTTGAGGCGCGCCGCCCCGTAGGGGTGGCCCGGTCCGAACGCTTGGCGCTGTCCGGACCGGGCACTCAGGCTCATGCCTTGGTGTCAGGGATCATCAGATCCTCCCAGTCGTCTTGTACTTCGGCGGTGCTGGTCTTCTTGTCGGGGAAGTGGGCGATGTTCCACTGGGTGTCGGTACTGAACTCGTCGCCGAGCAGGTCTTTGGCGATAGCGTTGGCTTTGATGGCCTCCTGCCGGTTTACCGGCACGTCACCCTCAAGGTCCTCGCCCTCTGGGTTGATCCATACCCCTGGCGCCGGGTTGACACCAGGATCGCCCCGGTAGGCGTCTTGCAGTTGTTTGCGTGCTTCTACGATCGCCGCCGCTTCAGCCCGGGGAGTGCCACGAGCTACAAGCAGGGCTTGTTCCATGGCGTCGCTTTGCCGAGGATCTGTGTCGCCAGCACAGTCAGTCGCCCGAGCTGTAGGGCAATGGTTTCTGAGGCCTGTGCCGCTCTGCGCTTGAGTGCCTCGCCAGAGTCGCATTCATGCCCTTACACTCGATGGCCATTTCCACTTCAAGGAAGACCGGCCATGCCTAACGCCAATCCCACTATCGTTATCGAGCGTTGCAACGAATCCCATATCGACGGCCTGACCGCGCTGTACAGCGAACCCAGCGTGGCGGCCCAGACCCTGCAACTGCCTTATCAGTCCCGCGAGTTGTGGCGCAAGCGTGTAACGCAGGGGCAGGACAACGAGGGGCTGGTTGCCTTGGTGGCGCTGCACCAGGGCATGGTGATCGGCAATTGCAGCCTGATGCAGGTGAGGCGTGTGCGCCGGGCCCACTGCGCCGAGGTTGGCATGGGGGTTGCCCCCTCCTGGCAGCGCCAGGGCGTCGGCAGCCGTCTGCTGGCGGCGGTGCTGGAGGTGGCGGATAACTGGATGAACCTGCGCCGGGTCGAACTCACGGTGTATGCCGATAACCAGCCGGCCATTGGCCTGTACCAGAAGTTCGGCTTTGAAACCGAAGGCCAGCTGCGGGACTACGCCATCCGTGGCGGACAATACGTCGACGTGCTGAGCATGGCCCGGCTGCGTCGTTGAGGCCGGGCTTGTGTAGCCGCTGCCGCAGGCTGCGAACGGCTTGGGCGGCATTCCGATGCAGGAGACGCAGGGATCTTGAGGCCGCCCAAGATTGACAGGCGATCGCCAAGCAAGGCCCTGCGGGCCTTGAGGTTCACTCCAGCAAAGCAAAATCCACCGCCGCCCGGGCATGTAATTCGGTGGTGTCGAGCAGGGGTAGGGGGCTGTGCTCGGGCTTGAGCAGCAGGCCGATTTCCGTGCAGCCGAGGATGATGGCCTGGGCACCACGGGCCCTGAGTGATTCGATCACTTGCTGGTACACCCGGCGCGACGCGTCGCTGATGATCCCCACGCACAATTCCTCGTAGATGATCCGGTGCACCGCCTGGCGCTCCTGCGCATCGGGCACCAGCACATTCAGTCCTTGTTGGCTCAGGCGGCTCTTGAGGAACTCCTGTTCCATGGTGAAGGCGGTGCCCAGCAGCCCGACGTTCAGGGTGCCGGCCGCCAGCGCGGCCTGGGCCGTTGGGTCGGCGATATGCAGGAAGGGCACGGCCGTGGCCGCCTGAATCTGCTCGGCCACCTTGTGCATGGTGTTGGTACAGAGCACCAGGCACTCGGCGCCGCCGGCCTGCAATCGCTGGGCGGCGTCTATCAGAATCCGCGCCGCTTCATCCCAGCGCCCGGCGTGCTGGGCCTGTTCGACAGGCCCGAAGTCGACGCTGTACATTAGCAACCGCGCCGAGCGCAGCGGCCCCAATTGATCGCGAACCTGCTGATTGATCAGGCGGTAGTATTCGGCGCTGGACTCCCAGCTCATGCCGCCGATCAGGCCGATGGTGCGCATGGGCAACTCCTCTGTGGTGTGGGTGAGTGAGCTTCAGTTTCGTCTCGCCTGAGCTGGCGATCTATCAGGAAATTTCACATGCCCGAGGTCCTCGAACACCGCCTGCTGGGCGGTCGGCTGCTTCTGCAACTGTTGCCCGCAGCCGCCTACAGCGCGCGCGATCCGGCGCAGTGGCAGACCCTGGGTGTGACCCTGGAACGCCAGCGCGGGGTGCATGCCATCGATTCCGATCGGCGCGAGGATTTCGACACCTGGCCCGGCACCCTGGCCTTGACGCCCAAGGGCGTTGAGGTGTTCTCCGAATCTGCCCGTGGCGGCGAATACCTGCTGGCGCGCTGGCAGGAGCAGACGCCGCTGATCCCCGGCGAGCGCCGCCTGCAGCGTTCGGGGCATGCCCAGGCCCTGGCCCTGGGGCGTGAAGCCCGGCGCCTGCTGTTGGCGCCTGTCATCGATGAGTTGGCCCTGGAGCACTGTGCCCTGGCCTTTGTCGGTCTGTCCCAGTCCCGCCACATTGCCACGGCGCCGTTACCACGGCTGGGGCAGGTGCTGGAGCAGATGGCCGACCAGTACGCCCAGCCCTTGTCCCTGGCGCAATTGGCACTCACTTACGGTCACAACGAACTGCGACTGCTGCGGGACTTTCACCGCGCCGTCGGCATGACGCCCCATGCCTGGATCACCGAGGTGCGGCTGCAGGCAGCCCGGCGCTTGCTGGAGCGCACGGACCTGCCCCTGGCGGCCATTGCCCACGACAGCGGCTTTGCCCACCAATCGCACCTGGGCAGCGCCTTGCGCAAAAGCCTCGGCCTGACCCCGCGCCAGTACCGGCTGCGTTTTCACTCCTGTCTCCCTGTACCTGTCCGGTCTCCCAGCCGCGGGCAGTAAACGGTCCGCAGCGACATGGCGGGGCAAGGTCGGAGCCAGCGGCTAGAGGAATGGGTTGGCCCTGGGGTAAACACCCCAACGCCGGGGACCGGCATCTGCCATGATCAAGACCGGCGACCTGCAGTTCCCAAAGGTCGATGCCAGGGACACACCGCAATGGACGATATCCAGCAACTGGGCGAGATGCTCCGCCACTACGCCGCCAGCGAAGCCCACAAGAAGCAGCTGTTCGACAGCCAGTCGGTGGTTTGGGCCCGGCGTATTCATGAGCTGTTCGGGCACATTGAACAGTGGCTGGCACCGGTGCTGCTGCCGGATCTGCTGGAGCTGCACCGTGAGCCTTATGTGGCCTTCAGCCCGGCATTGCCGGTGGAGAGTTCCACCTTTAACAGCGAGAAGCTGACCATTGTCATCGCTGGCAAACCCGTGGAGTTCGTCCCGGATGTGATGGGCCCTAATGGGCAGATTTCCCTGGCGGTGATCGGCCTGACGGCGGCGCGCCTGGGCAGTGTTTCCCTGGTGGGCGAGGCCAGCGGCGCCTGGCAATGGCGCAAGACCAACGGCCTCAAGGACCCCGACACCTTCGTTTTCGACGGCAACTTCCTGGCGGCCCAATTGCAGAGCCTGATCCCCCGCGAGCGCGCCTGATGTAGGCGCTGGCTTGCCGGCGAAAGCGAGCGCCGGCCATGTGCAGGTCTTGCGGGCCCCTTCGCCGGCAGGCCGGCTCTTATGGGGCAACACGCAGCACCGGCAACTGTAGGCGCTGGCTTGCCAGCGAAAGCGGCCTCTGGCCATGTACAAGGCTTGCGGGCCTCTTTGCCGGCAAGCCGGCTCCTACGGAGTGCGTTACATGTCCAGGTTGATCCACCCCGGCTTGGGCTCTTCCGGCGCCACGGCATTGATCTTCTTGCCGGTGGCCACTTCCACGCGATGCGCTACGTCGGGGTCGTCGGCAAAGGGAATCAGGCTGGCGTCATCCAGGCTCTTGGCGCTCTGGTGGCGCAGGCAGTACTCGATGCTGAGGTAGAGAAACGCCACCCCCAGCAGATTGAACAGAATATCCATCGCCATCCGGCTCCCTAAAAAAGCCGCCGGTCACTGGGACCGGCGGGCAATAACTGGCTCAGGCGATCTGTGCGTCGCTCAGGGCCAGTTCTTCATCGGCCACGCGTACCGTGCGCCAGGTGTTGTAGGCCATCAGCAGCATGCCACTGAGGAAGAACACGCCACCGGCAAAGCGCACCACGAACCCCGGATGGCTGGCCACCAGGGCCTCGACGAAGGAGTAGGTGAGGGTGCCGTCTTCGTTGACCGCGCGCCACATCAGGCCCTGGGTGATGCCGTTGACCCACATCGAAGCGATGTAGAGCACGGTGCCGATGGTGGCCAGCCAGAAGTGCAGGTTGATCAGCGGCACGCTGTACATCTGCTCGCGGCCGAAGACCTTGGGCACCATGTGGTAGATCGCACCGAAGGTGATCATGGCCACCCAGCCCAGGGCCCCGGCGTGCACGTGGCCGATGGTCCAGTCGGTGTAGTGGGACAGGGCGTTGACGGTCTTGATCGCCATCATCGGGCCTTCGAAGGTCGACATGCCGTAGAACGCCAGGGACAGCACCAGAAAGCGCAGGATCGGGTCGGTGCGCAGCTTATGCCAGGCGCCCGAGAGGGTCATCATGCCGTTGATCATGCCGCCCCAGCTGGGGGCCAGGAGGATCAGCGACATGGCCATGCCCAGGGACTGCGCCCAGTCTGGCAGGGCGGTGTAGTGCAAGTGGTGCGGGCCGGCCCAGATGTACAGGGTGATCAGCGCCCAGAAGTGCACGATGGACAGACGATAGGAGTACACCGGGCGTCCCACTTGCTTGGGCACGAAGTAGTACATCATCCCGAGAAAGCCGGTGGTCAGGAAGAAGCCCACGGCGTTGTGCCCGTACCACCACTGGACCATGGCGTCGGTGGCCCCGGAATACACCGGGTAGGACTTGAACCAGTCCACCGGGATCGACAGGTGGTTGACCACATGAAGCATGGCGATCACCAGGATGAAGGCACCGAAGAACCAGTTGCCGACATAAATGTGCTGGCTCTTGCGCCTTACCACGGTGGTGAAGAAGACGATGGCATAGGCCACCCAGACCACCGCCATCCACACCGCGCCGGCGAATTCGATCTCGGCGTATTCCTTGGTGGTGGTGTAGCCCAGGGGCAGGGTGATCAGCATGATCACGATCACCGACTGCCAGCCCCAGAAGGTGAAGGCGGCCAGGGTGTCGGAGTACAGCCGCACCTGGCAGGTACGCTGTACGGCGTAATAGCTGGCGGCGAACTGGGCGCTGCCGGCAAAGCCGAAGATCACCAGGCTGGTGTGCAGCGGCCGCAGGCGGCCGAAGGTGCTCCAGGGCAGATCGAGGTTCATCTCCGGCCACACCAGTTGCGAGGCGATCCACACCCCCATGGCCATGCCGATCACGCCCCATACCACGGTTGCGACGACGAATTGGCGAACCACCTTGTAGTTGTAGGCCTGTCCGATTGTTGCTGAGTTCATGGTCAATGCTTCCACGGTTGCAAAGTCTTGCCAGGCCACCCGGTCTGGCACGGGGTGCACTGTAGGAATCAGCGGGGAAACAAAACAGGCTCAGAAAAACTGCATTAATACGGATCAGATTTATCTCATGTCCACGGCACTATGGTGGCGGCTGATATGGTTTTTTAGTTTTTACCTGAATCTGTAACGTTCTGCGCCGTACGCGCATAGTCGCCCCCTCACAATACGCGCCGTTTCGAGCACGACCAGCACCGATGAGGATGAGGTAGGCACATGTATCAGTACGACGACTATGACCGGGCCCTGGTCTTTGAGCGGGTGGCGCAGTTTCGTGATCAGGTCGAGCGCTTCATGGGCGGCCAACTGAGCGAGGAGGAGTTCCTGCCCCTGCGCCTGCAGAACGGCCTGTATATGCAGAAGCACGCCTACATGCTGCGGGTGGCGATTCCCTACGGCACCCTGAGCGCCCGGCAGATGCGCACCCTGGCCAGCATCGCCCGGGACTTCGACCGCGGCTACGGTCACTTCACCACTCGGCAGAACCTGCAGTTCAACTGGATCGAGCTGGCCCAGGTGCCGGACATCCTGCAGCGCCTGGCCGAGGTGGAGATGCACGCCATCCAGACCTCCGGCAACTGCGTGCGCAACATCACCACCGAGGCCTTTGCCGGGGTCGCCGCCGATGAGTACCTGGACCCACGCCCCCTGGCGGAGATCCTGCGCCAGTGGTCCACCATCAACCCGGAATTCCTGTTCCTGCCGCGCAAGTTCAAGATCGCCATCTGCTCGGCCAGGCAGGACCGCGCGGCGATCATGATGCATGACATCGGCCTGTATCTTTATCGTGCCCGCAGCGGCGAAATGCTTTTGCGCGTGATCGTCGGCGGGGGCCTGGGGCGCACGCCGATCCTTGGCCTGCAGATTCGTGACGGGCTGCCCTGGCAGCACCTGCTGTCCTACGTCGAGGCGGTGCTGCGGGTCTACAACCGCTATGGCCGGCGTGACAACAAGTACAAGGCGCGGATCAAGATCCTGGTCAAGGCCCTGGGCATCGAGGCCTTCGCCAAGGAAGTGGAGGAGGAGTGGCAGCACCTCAAGGATGGTCCGGCGCAGCTCACCGACGAGGAGTACCAACGGGTCGCCAGTGCCTTTGTGCCGCCGATCTACGAGCGCCTGGCGGACACCGATCTGGATTACGGCAGCCACCTGGCCGAGTCCCCGGCCTTCGCCCGCTGGGTGGCGCGCAATGTGCACCCGCACAAGGTGCCGGGTTACACCTGCGTGGTGCTGTCCACCAAACCGGGGCCAAGCTCGCCGCCGGGGGACGTCACCGGTCAGCAGATGGAGGCGGTGGCCGACTGGTCCGAGCGTTTCGGCTTCGGCGAGATTCGTATTGCCCATGAACAGAACATCGTCCTGCCGGATGTGCCCAAGTCGCAGCTGTTCGAGCTTTGGCAGTGTGCCTCTGAGCATGGCCTGGGCACCGCCAACGCGGGCTTGCTGACCGACATCATCGCCTGCCCGGGCGGCGACTTCTGTGCCCTGGCCAACGCCCGGTCGCTGCCGATTACCCTGGCCATCCAGCAGCGCTTCGAGGACCTGGACTACCTCCACGACCTGGGGGATATCAGCCTGAACATCTCCGGCTGCATGAACGCTTGCGGCCACCACCACATCGGCAATATCGGCATTCTCGGGGTCGACAAGAACGGCAGCGAGTGGTTCCAGGTCACCCTGGGTGGCGCCAAGGGCCGTGACAGCGCCCTGGGCAAGGTGATCGGGCCGTCCTTCAGCGCCGAGGAAATCCCCGAAGTGATCGAGCGCATCATCGCCACCTTCGTGCGCTACCGGGAAAGCGACGAACCCTTCGTCGAGACCCTGCAGCGCATCGGCCTGGAGCCGTTCAAGGAGCGGGTCTATCCCAAGGCCCTGGAGGCGCTGGCATGAACAATCTGCTGCGGCTGTGCGAGGGCGAAGCCCAATTGGTCGAGGACGATGCCTGGAGCCTGGTGCGCGGGGTTGACGATACGCTGCCCGACGGGCCGCTGATCCTGCCCCTGGCCCTGTGGCTGATGCGTCGCATCGAGCATCACCCGGCCCGGGACGGCGTGTGGATCGGCCCGGATGACGAAGTGGAAAGCCTCAAGCCCTGGCTCAAGCTGATCCCGCTGATTGCCGTGGACTTCCCCAGCTTTCGTGATGGCCGGGGCTACAGCCAGGCCTACCTGCTGCGTACCCGCCTGGGCTGGATGGGCGAGTTGCGGGCCATTGGCGACGTGCTGCGCGATCAACTGAGCCATATGCGCCAGTGCGGCTTCGACAGCTTTGCCGTGCGCGAAGACAAATGCGCCCAGGACGCCCTCAAGGGGCTGGTGGGCATGAGCGTGCTCTATGGCCGCTCAGTGATCGAACCCCGGCCGCTGTTCCGCCGCAGGTAACCGCCGGCGTGCCAGCAACGGGACCCCGAAGATGATGTTTGTCGGGGTCCCTGGTGGCCTTTCATCCTGAAAACACCCTGCTCGGCAACCATCCTTTGGCTATACCTGTAACTCCCCTGGCCAGTTCCTGGCTGTTTCACCTACAGGAGTTACCCATGAAACTTGCATTGATGATCGGCACGGCGTGCCTTGCCTCTTTGGCCATGGTCGGCTGCTCCAGCAACGTGACCCAGCCCGACGAATACTCCGGGTTTCTCCAGGATTACAGCCGACTCAAGGAGGCCAAGTCGCCCTCCGGGGTGGAGGTGATGCGCTGGATCGATCCCAAGCTGGATGTAGGCCGGTACCGGTCGATCTACATCGAACCCACCCAGTTCTATCCGCAGCCACAAGCCACGGCGAAGATTCCCCAGAGCACCCTCGACGGTATCAATCAGTACTACGACCAGGCCCTCAGGCGTGAGGCGGCGCGCAGCCTGCCCCTGGCTCAAGGCCCCGGGTCGGGGGTGCTGGTGGTGCGGGCGGCAATCACGGCGGTCAGCAGTAAAACCGAAGGCCTGAAGCCTTATGAAATCATTCCTGTGGCCCTGGTGGCAGCGGCGGTCAGCACCGCCAGCGGAATTCGCGACCAGCAAACCACGCTGGGCACCGAGGCCGTGTTTCTCGATGGCAGCAGCGGCAAGGTCATTGCCCAGGTGGTGCGCAAGGGCACTGGCAAGCCCCTGGAAAACGACACGCAAGTGATGAAGGCCGATGACGTGAAGAACGTCATCGACGGTTGGGCGGCTGACTTCCACCAGTCTTTCGTCAAGTTCAAGGGGCGTTAGGGCCTGACTGTCCGGCGGCGGCCAACAGGGCCGCTGCCGCTTCAATAGTCCACTTGGGCCTGCTTGTTGTAGTAGCTGAGCAGCGAGTCGTAGGCCCGCATGATGGCGTGATAGTCCTCGCTCAGATGCTGTGGCTCAGCCTGTTTCTGCCAGTCCTGATGCAGGGCGAGCAAGGCTTGCTGATAACGCTGCGCCGGTCGCGTGATCTGGCTCCACAGGTAATAGGCCGGTTGCGTGCGGCTGCTCTGTGGTCGGTTGCGCAAGGGCTGCCCGGCATCCCAGGTCCGTTGCAGGTCCTGGCTGGCCTGTGCCAGTTGCGCCGGGGTCAGGGTTTTCTCGCGCATGCCCTGGCTGATCTGCTCCACTGTGAGCCGCGCCTGGATCATGTAGTCCAGCAGGTGCCAGTGGATGTCCTGCCCCAGGCGTTGCTCAAGCAGCCGCTGTTGCTCGCGTCGGGCGCCGATGTCTGCGCTCGCCAGGGCAGCGCGCAGGTCGGCGGAGGCTTGCAGGTAGTGGTCGAACTTGGGCTTGAGCAGGGCAACAGTGGCCGCGTCTTCCTCGGCCGGCATGTAAGCACCGGGTACGGCGCTGGAATGAGCGCGACGGGCCAGGTTGGCCTGGTGCAGTGCGTCGATGTAGCGCTCGGCCAGGTCGATCAGCGGGGCGTCGGGTTGCAGGTGGCGTAGCCGATAGAGCATGCGCGGTTCGCAGTCGCGGGCGGGCAGGGTATCCATGTCGGTCTTCGCGCCGTCTGCGAAGTCCTTGGCATTGTTCAGCAGGTCGGTGAACGCCGCGCGCCAGGCCGCTTGAGTGCCGTAGGTGTAGTAGCCCAGGCGCCAAGGCACATCGTATTGGTTGACGCAGTCGATCAGCGGCGCCCTGGCCGCGGCCTGGGCGCTGGCGGGGCTGTCCAGGCCGGCCAGCCACAGTTCGAAGCGGGCGATCGGCGCTCCGGCAGCCAGGAGCGCAAACAGGCCGAAAATCAGCGTGCAACCGAAAAGCAACAAGGGGCGTTGGCTCATGGCCGCTCCTCCTTGGGGTACCACTGCTCCTGGGTGGCCGGTGCTGCACACTCGGGGGTATCGGCCGGCATGCGCGCGCACAGCCGTTCGGTCCAGGGCTGCAGGCCCTGATAACGCCCGGCGGTGTGGCGCCCGTCGAACCACTTGAGGGTGGCGATTACGGCCACCAGCAGCACCAGTGCGGTGCTCAGCAGCAGGCGACGCGGCCAGGGATTGATGCGTTGCCAGGCGTTCAGCGGGTCGATCTGGCGCTGACGGGCCAGGGCCACCAGCAGCAGGACCCCGAGATAAGTGATAGTGGCCACCGGGTGGACCACCACGCCCAGCAGTGCGCCCAGCAGCGCCGCGGGCAGCAGGTCGCGGATCAGCTGCACGTCGTGATAGGGCGTCTGGTGCCGAGGCAGGTGTTGGCTGAGGCGCTCGTCCCACTGGAACAGGCGTTGGCTCAGGGGGCGCCAAAGTCGCTGCAGCCCTTCGCCCGCGGCGCAGAAGCACAGAGCCCAGACCAGCGTGACGCCGATAATCTCCCAGGGGCTGCTGTCTTGCCCGGCGTAATCGGCCATTGCGCCGGTGAGGCAGGCCAGAACCACCCCCAGGAGCATCGGCCAGCTGTTGATCGCGTGTTCCCAGTCCCGCCAGAAGTAGGGATTGCTGGCGGGCATGCCGGCGGCGACTTGCGGGTAGTCTGCCGCCAGGCTTGCAGCCAGCTTGTGACAGGCCTGCCAGTCCAGGTTGCCCAGGTGTCGGGCCCAGGCGCGGCGCTGACTGAAGCTCAGGGGCGCGAGCAACAAGCGTGCCGCACGGTGTTCCGGGGTGCTCGGCGGTTCGCTCGCCAGTTGTTGCTGGTGGGCCAGGTACAGCGGTGCCTGATGGCGTTTCAACAGCCGCGGCCAGAGCTGTTCCGGGCAGTTGTCTGCACTATTGGTGTGCCAGCCTTGGCCGGCGCAGACCGCCTGGAACACCGCCACCGACCAATAAGGGCTGTTGGCCAGTGTCTGTGCCAGCCATTGGTTGAACCATTGTCGGTGCTGCAGGTGCAGCAGCCAGGCGTGGGCTGAACGCTGGGCGTAGGCCTCCAGGAACGCCGCTTCATCCTTGGCCTCCAGGGCTGCGGCCAGTGGCTCTTGTACTCGCTGATAGAGCTGCTGCTGCAACTCCTGCACCAGATACTCCGGCAGATCCAGGCGTTGCCAGGCACTCATCCAGCGCAGACGCTCGAACCCCCAGTGCAACACCGCGTCGGCTTGCGCCGGGTGTTCGACGCAATAGCGCAGCAGGGCCAGTTCGAACTCATAGGCGCACGCCTGCTCCTGGGCCTGCTGATAGCGCTGGTCGAGCTGATCGACAGGCAGCTCCTTGAGCAACATGGCCACCCGCTGCACCGGTGACAGCGCCAGCGTTACCGGCTCGTTGCCGGCCCAGGTCTCGAGCGTTTCCAGGGGCTCGTTCTGTTGCTCCCAATCCTTATGGGCCAGCGCCTCTTCATAGGCGTCGCGCAAGCGTTGGAAAGCTTGCGGGTCTTCATCCGGACGGGTCTGTTTCAGCAGCTTGGCGTAGTGGCGCTTGATGGTCCGGGTATCAGCGGTGACCGGCAGGCCGAGTAGGGTCCAGCAACTCATTGGGCGATAGAACTCCATGCAACCCTTGGCAACATCCAGACATGACTGGAGGAAATGGCGCACCCTACCGGTTTCCCGGGTAAAAGTCCCTCGACTCGAATCCGTCTAAGCAACAGCGGCAGGCGTCTGGCGATTCAGCCCAGGTGGCTGGGGCGCGCGGCTTCTGCTGTGCCGCGCTCTGTTGCGTCGGGCGGGCGTGGGGCAGGTCCGAGCGGATGGCCGTCAGTGGAAAATGGCTGTTAAAGTGATTTGTGATTATTTCCATGCTTTGTGCATGGTTTAGTTAATGTTGTTTCTAGGTTATAAAATTACAATAAAAACAATTGTTTATGATGTTTATGTGATGTTGATTGTAATTATTTCGTTGGCTGAGCAAGGAGCTATTAACTATGCCTGTAGTGGAACGCACGACTTTTCTGCCGGGCCGCAGCCCGGCCCAGGTGTTGGATTTCTGCCTCGAAGGGACCAACTTTCCCAAGATATTTCCCGAGCGCGTGACCCCCTTGGGGGGCATCGACATCAATGACCTGCGCATCAGTGTCGGACGCCAGTTCAGCTTCCTGCACTGGATGTTCGGTGTCATACCGGCGAAATGGACGGTGGTTATACGTGAGGTCAGCGATCGGCATTTTGTCGACGAGATGCTCAAGGGGCCACTGCGCGCCTTTCGTCACGAACATCGGGTCGAGGCCGCCGAAGGGGGCACCCTGTACACCGACCGCGTGACTTATCGGGCCATCGGTGGCGCACCTTTGGAACGCTTGGTGGTCAACGCCTACATGGCGCGGATTTTCGATGCCCGGCACCGCAACATGTTGCGCTTGCTGGGGTGACGGCGCCGCGATGCCGTGTTTGCCCATTTCTATTCCAAGTTCAAGTTCAAGGAGCATGCCCATGAGCAAGAAGATACTGGTGGTCCTGACCAGCGTGGCCAAATACCCCAACCTGAACCGTGCCACTGGTCTGTGGCTGGGGGAGGCGGTGCATTTTGTGAAGAAGGTGCAAGCGGCCGGGTTCGAGGTGGATTACGTCAGTCCCAAGGGCGGCTACGTACCCATCGACCCCCACAGTCTGGCCATGGCCGACGACACCGACTGGCAGTGGTACCAGGACAGCGCCTTCATGAGCCGCCTGGGAGCGACCTTGCAACCGTCGCAGGTCCAGGCCCGGGACTATGTGGCCATCTATTACGCCGGTGGTCATGGCGTGCTCTGGGATTTTCCCGACAACCCCGAGTTGCAGGCCCTGAGTCGCGACATCTACGAGCAGGGCGGCTACGTCAGCTCGGTCTGCCATGGCGCGGTGGGCCTGCTGAACATCAGGCTCAGCGATGGCTCGTTGCTGATCGCCGGCAAACAGGTCAGCGGTTTCTCCAATGAAGAAGAGCGGCTCGCCGAGCTGGACTCGTACGTGCCGTACCTGACCGAGACCGAACTGCTCAAGCGCGGCGCCCTGTACCAGAAGGCCGCCGAGCCCTGGGCGCCGTTTGCCGTGCAAGACCAGCGGGTGATCAGCGGGCAGAACCCGGCCTCCGGAGGCCCCGTGGCGGACCTGCTGCTGGCGCACCTGCACGCTTGAGCACCGCCTTGCAGGAACCGGCTTGCCGGCCAAGAGGCCCGCGAGCCGGACCTAAGCTTGGAAACCGCCTTCGCCTGCACGCCGCCCCCTGCAGTCGGCCAGGTTGCTGGACAATTTATCCGTGGGGCAATAGGTGCTCGCGCCGTTTCATGCTTAACTTCGGCCTCTCAAGAATTTCTCATTGCTGTTCCATCATCACTGTTCAATAAAGGACTCCGTTCATGGCTCAAGTCACTCTCAAAGGCAACCCGGTTCAGGTCAACGGCCAGCTGCCGCAAGTGGGTTCCAAAGCCCCTGCGTTCTCCCTGGTAGGCGCCGGTCTGGCCGATGTCTCCCTGAGCAGCCTCGCCGGCAAGCGCAAGGTGCTGAACATCTTCCCAAGCGTCGACACCCCAACCTGCGCCACCTCGGTACGCAAGTTCAACGCCCAGGCCAACGATCTGGCCAACACCGTGGTGCTGTGCATCTCCGCTGACCTGCCGTTCGCCCAGGCCCGTTTCTGTGGCGCCGAAGGCCTGGAAAACGTGCAGAACCTGTCGACCCTGCGCGGCCGCGAGTTCATCGAGAACTACGGCGTGGCCATCGCCGACGGCCCGCTGGCCGGCCTGACCGCCCGCGCCGTGGTGGTGCTGGATGAAAACGACACCGTGCTGCACAGCGAACTGGTCAAGGAAATCGCCGAAGAGCCGAACTACGACGCTGCCCTGGCCGTGCTCAAGTAACAGGTTTTACAATTATTCACGGCCTGGCTCTGTCCAGGCCGTTTTTATTTGTGCTTCAGTGGCTTAGCGCCGCACCTTGAAACGTCAGTCAAAGGTAAATTGCCGGTAAAGGCGCTTTGCTAAAACCGCTCTAGTGCTTATCTTTCAGCCTTCCCCAAAGAAGACTCCCACGCGCCCAATGGTTGATCACTCCATGCAATCCTCTGCTCCCCGCAACTCTCGTCGCTGGCTGTTCGGCCTGTTTGTCCTGCTGCTGGTGATCGGCCTGTGCTGGAAATTCTGGCCCGCCGGCAGCGCCCCCAAAGAGGGTGCACAGGCGAAGGCCGCGGCCGGGCATACCGGACGCAGCGGCAGCCTGCGCCCCGGCTTCGGCGGTGCCAGCGGGCCGATCCCGGTGCGGGTGGCGCCGGTGACTCAGGGCGACTTCCCGCTGTACTACAAGGCCCTGGGCACGGTGACGGCACTCAACACCATCAATGTGCGCAGCCGGGTGGCGGGGGAGTTGGTCAAGGTCAACTTCGAGGAAGGGCAGATGGTCAAGGCCGGCGACTTGCTGGCGCAGATCGATCCGCGTCCTTATCAGAATGCCTTGCTCCAGGCCGAGGGCACCCTGCTGCAGAACCAGGCCCAGCTGAAGAACGCCCAGGTCGACCTTGAGCGTTATCGCGGCCTGTATGCCCAGGACAGCATCGCCAAACAGACCCTGGACACCGCTGCGGCGCTGGTGGGCCAGTACCAGGGCACGGTCAAGACCAATCAGGCGGCGGTCAACGACGCCAAGCTCAACCTTGAATTCACCAATATCCGCGCGCCGATTGCCGGGCGCGTGGGCCTGCGTCAGCTGGACGTAGGCAACCTGGTGTCGGCCAATGACACCACGGCACTGGTGATCATCACCCAGACCCAGCCCATCAGCGTGGCCTTCACCCTGCCGGAGAACAGCCTGGACACCGTGCTCAAGCGCTACCACAGCGGCGCCAAGCTGCCGGTGGAAGCGTGGGACCGGGGCGATGTGAAGCTGCAGGCCAGCGGCATGCTGCAGAGCCTGGACAACCAGATCGACACCACCACCGGCACCCTGAAGTTCAAGGCGCGCTTCGATAACCGCGACCAGGGCCTGTTTCCCAATCAGTTCGTCAATGTGCGGCTGCTGGCCGACACCCTGAAGAATGTGGTGCTGGCACCTTCGGCCGCGATCCAGTTCGGCACCAACGGCACCTTCGTCTACGCCCTGGATGGTGATAACAAGGTGAAGATCCGCCAACTGCAGGTGAGCGACAGCAACGGCGACCTGACGGTGATCAAGGACGGCCTCAAGGCCGGCGACCGGGTGGTGATGGAAGGCACCGACCGCCTCAAGGACGGCAGCGAGGTGGAAGTGGTCAACGACAGCAGTGAAGTGCCCACCAGCCCCACCGAACACCTGCAGGGCAAGCCCGCCGCTGCGCCGGCCGCGGATGGCAAGCCGGTTGATGGCAAGGCGCAAAAGGTCGGCGCATGAATTTCTCGCGACTGTTCATCCTGCGTCCGGTAGCCACCACCCTGAGCATGCTGGCCATTGTCCTGGCCGGCCTGATCGCCTATCGCCTGTTGCCGGTCTCGGCCTTGCCCCAGGTGGACTACCCGACCATCCGGGTCATGACCCTGTACCCCGGGGCCAGCCCGGACGTGATGACCAGCGCGGTCACCGCGCCCCTGGAGCGCCAGTTCGGGCAGATGCCCGGCCTGACCCAGATGGCCTCCACCAGCTCCGGTGGCGCCTCGGTGCTGACCCTGCGTTTCAGCCTCGACATCAATATGGACGTGGCCGAGCAACAGGTGCAGGCGGCCATCAACGCCGCCACCAACCTGCTGCCCAAGGACCTGCCGGCGCCGCCGGTGTACAACAAGGTCAACCCGGCGGACACCCCGGTGCTGACCCTGGCCATCACCTCCAAGACCATGCTGCTGCCCAAGCTCAATGACTTGGTGGACACCCGCATGGCGCAGAAGATCGCCCAGATCAGCGGCGTCGGCATGGTCAGCATTGCCGGCGGCCAGCGCCAGGCGGTGCGGATCAAGGTCAACCCCGAGGCCCTGGCGGCCAACGGCCTGAACCTGGCGGACGTGCGCACCTTGATTGCCGCGTCCAACGTCAATCAGCCCAAGGGCAACTTCGACGGCCCGACCCGGGTCTCGATGCTCGATGCCAACGACCAGCTGACCTCGCCCAAGGATTACGCCGAGCTGATCCTGGCCTACAAAAATGGTGCACCGCTGCGCCTGAAGGATGTCGCCGAGATCGTCGACGGCGCCGAGAACGAGCGCCTGGCGGCCTGGGCCAACGAAAACCAGGCAGTGCTGCTCAATATCCAGCGCCAGCCCGGGGCCAACGTGATCGAGGTGGTGGACCGGATCAAGGCGCTGCTGCCGAGCATTACCGACAACCTGCCGGCGGGCCTGGACGTCACGGTGCTCACCGACCGCACCCAGACCATCCGCGCCTCGGTCAAGGATGTGCAGCACGAGCTGTTCATCGCCATCGCCCTGGTGGTGATGGTGACCTTCCTCTTTCTGCGTCGGGCCAGCGCCACCCTCATTCCTTCGATTGCCGTGCCGCTGTCGCTGATCGGCACCTTCGGGGTGATGTACCTGGCCGGTTTTTCGGTGAACAACCTGACCCTGATGGCCCTGACCATCGCCACCGGTTTCGTGGTGGACGATGCCATCGTCATGCTGGAGAACATCTCGCGCTTTATCGAGGAGGGCGACAGCCCGATGCAGGCGGCGCTCAAGGGCGCCAAGCAGATCGGCTTCACCCTGATCTCCCTGACCCTGTCGCTGATCGCGGTGCTGATCCCGCTGCTGTTCATGGCGGATGTGGTGGGCCGGCTGTTCCGCGAGTTCGCCATCACCCTGGCGGTGGCGATCCTGATTTCCCTGGTGGTGTCCCTGACCCTGACGCCGATGATGTGCGCGCGGTTGCTCAAGCGTGAGCCCAAGCCTGAGGAGCAGGGGCGCTTCTACCGCGCCAGCGGCGCCTGGATCGACTGGTTGATCGAAAGCTACGGGCGCAAGCTGCAATGGGTGCTCAAGCACCAGTTCCTGACCCTGATGGTGGCCGTCGGCACCCTGGGCCTGACCGTGTTCCTGTACCTGGTGGTGCCCAAGGGCTTCTTCCCGGTGCAGGACACCGGGGTCATCCAGGGCATTTCCGAGGCGCCGCAGTCGGTGTCCTTCGCCGCCATGAGCCAACGCCAGCAAGACCTGGCGAAGATCATCCTGCAGGACCCGGCCGTGGAAAGCCTGTCGTCCTACATCGGCGTCGACGGCGACAACGCGACCCTCAACAGTGGCCGTCTGCTGATCAACCTCAAGCCCCACAACCAGCGTGACCTGAGCGCGGCCCAGGTGATTGCACGGATTCAGCCCGAGGTCGACAAACTGCTGGGCATCCGCCTGTTCATGCAGCCGGTGCAGGATCTGACCATCGAGGACCGGGTCAGTCGTACCCAGTATCAGTTCAGCCTGTCTTCGCCGGACGCCGAGCTGCTGGCCCTGTGGAGCGGGCGCCTGAGCGAAGCCCTGGCCCAGCGCCCGGAACTCACCGACGTGGCCAGCGACCTGCAGGACAAGGGCCTGCAGGTGTACCTGGTGATCGACCGCGATGCGGCGTCCCGGGTCGGGGTTTCGGTGGCCAACATCACCGACGCCCTGTATGACGCCTTCGGCCAGCGGCAGATTTCCACCATCTACACCCAGGCCAGCCAGTACCGGGTGGTGCTCCAGGCCCAGGCTGGCGAGCGCATCGGACCCCAGGCCCTGGAGCAGATCCACGTCAAGACCACCGACGGCGGGCAGGTGCGGCTGTCGAGCCTGGCCCATGTCGAGGAGCGCCAGGCGCAACTGGCCATCGCCCATATCGGCCAGTTCCCGGCGGTGATGATGTCCTTCAACCTGGCGCCCGGTGTGGCCCTGGGGGAGGCGGTTAACGTCATCGAGCAGGTGCAGCAGGACATTGGCATGCCAGTGGGGGTGCAGACCCGCTTCCAGGGCGCCGCCGAGGCCTTCCAGGCGTCGCTGTCGAGCACCTTGCTGCTGATCCTGGCGGCGGTGGTGACCATGTACATCGTCCTGGGGGTGCTCTACGAGAGCTACATCCACCCCATCACCATTCTCTCCACCCTGCCTTCGGCGGCAGTGGGGGCCTTGCTGGCGCTGATCCTCAGCGGCAATGACCTGGGCATGATCGCGATCATCGGCATCATCCTGCTGATCGGCATCGTCAAGAAGAACGCGATCATGATGATCGACTTCGCCCTCGACGCCGAACGCCACCAGGGCATGGCCCCGGAGCAGGCGATCTACCAGGCGGCGCTGCTGCGGTTCCGGCCGATCCTGATGACCACCCTGGCGGCGCTGTTCGGCGCCGTGCCGCTGATGCTGGCCACGGGTTCAGGTGCCGAGCTGCGCCAGCCCCTGGGCCTGGTGATGGTCGGCGGCCTGCTGGTGAGCCAGGTGCTGACCCTGTTCACCACGCCGGTGATCTACCTGTACTTCGACCGCCTGGGTCGGCGCTTCGGCAAAGGTGAAGACGCCCAAGAGGTGGAGGCATGAAGGGCCGCAGCCAGCCTCCAGCCCGGGGCGTTCAGCCATGAACCTGTCCGGACCTTTCATCAAACGCCCGGTGGCGACCATGCTGTTGTCGTTGGCGATCATGCTGCTGGGCGGGGTCAGCTTCGGCCTGCTGCCGGTGTCGCCGCTGCCGCAGATGGATTTCCCGGTGATCGTGGTCCAGGCCAGCCTGCCCGGAGCCAGCCCCGAGGTCATGGCGTCCACCGTGGCCACGCCGCTTGAGCGCTCGTTCGGCGCGATTGCCGGGGTCAACACCATGAGCAGCCGCTCCAGCCAGGGCTCGACCCGGGTGATCCTGCAGTTCGACCTGGACCGCGACATCAACGGTGCGGCCCGGGAAGTGCAGGCGGCCATCAACGCCTCGCGCAACCTGCTGCCCAGCGGCATGCGCAGCATGCCCACCTACAAGAAGGTCAACCCGTCCCAGGCGCCGATCATGGTGCTGTCGCTGACCTCCGATGTGCTGGAGAAGGGCCAGCTCTACGACCTGGCATCGACCATCCTGTCCCAGAGCCTGTCCCAGGTGCAGGGCGTGGGCGAAGTGCAGATCGGCGGCAGCTCCTTGCCGGCGGTGCGCATCGAGCTGGAGCCGCAACTGCTCAACCAGTATGGCGTGGCCCTGGACGACGTGCGCAACGCCATTGCCAACGCCAACCAGCGTCGGCCCAAGGGCTCGGTGGAGGATGACCAGCGGCTGTGGCAGATCCAGGCCAACGATCAGCTGGAAAAGGCTCGCGACTACGAGCCGCTGATCATCCACTACAAGGACGGTGCGGCCCTGCGTCTGAAAGACGTGGCCAAGGTCAGCGACGGCGTGGAAGACCGCTACAACAGCGGTTTCTTCAACGACGATGCGGCGGTGCTGCTGGTGATCAACCGTCAGGCCGGGGCCAACATCATCGAGACGGTGAACGAGATCAAGGCCCAGCTGCCGGCGTTGCAGGCGGTGCTGCCGGCCAGCGTCAAGCTCAACCTGGCCATGGACCGCTCGCCGGTGATCAAGGCCACCCTGCACGAGGCGGAGATGACCCTGTTGATCGCCGTGGCCCTGGTGATCCTGGTGGTGTTCCTGTTCCTTGGCAATTTCCGCGCGTCGGTGATCCCGACCCTGGCGGTGCCGGTGTCCCTGGTGGGCACGTTCGCCATCATGTACCTGTACGGTTTTTCGCTGAACAACCTGTCGCTGATGGCGCTGATCCTCGCCACCGGGCTGGTGGTGGACGACGCCATCGTGGTCCTGGAGAACATTTCCCGGCACATCGACGAAGGTATCGCGCCGATGAAGGCGGCATACCTGGGGGCCAAGGAGGTGGGCTTCACCCTGCTGTCGATGAACGTGTCGCTGGTGGCGGTGTTCCTGTCGATCCTGTTCATGGGCGGGATCATCGAGAGCCTGTTTCGTGAGTTCTCCATCACCCTGGCAGCGGCCATCGTGGTGTCCCTGGTGGTGTCCCTGACCCTGACCCCGATGCTCTGCGCGCGCTGGCTCAAGCCCCACACCCCGGGCCAGGAAAACGCCTTGCAACGCTGGAGCCGGCGCAGCAACGAGTGGATGGTGGGCAAGTACGCCACCAGCCTGGACTGGGTGCTGCGGCACAAGCGCCTGACCCTGCTCAGCCTGCTGGTCACCATCGGCGTCAACGTGGCCCTGTACGTGGTGGTGCCCAAGACCTTCATGCCGCAGCAGGACACCGGCCAGTTGATCGGCTTCGTGCGCGGCGACGACGGCCTGTCCTTCAGCGTGATGCAGCCGAAGATGGAGATCTTCCGCCGCGCGGTGCTCAAGGACGCCGCGGTGGAAAGCGTGGCCGGCTTTATCGGCGGCAGCAACGGCACCAACAACGCCTTCATGCTGGTGCGCCTCAAGCCGATCAAGGAGCGCGACATCTCGGCGCAGAAGGTCATCGAGCGTTTGCGCAAGGAAATGCCCAAGGTGCCCGGCGCGCAACTGATGCTGATGGCCGACCAGGACCTGCAGTTCGGCGGCGGCCGCGAGCAGACCACCTCGCAGTACTCCTACATCCTGCAAAGCGGCGATCTGGGCGAGCTGCGCCAGTGGTACCCGAAAGTGGTGACCGCGCTGCGCGCCTTGCCTGAGCTGACCGCCATCGACGCCCGCGAAGGCCACGGCGCCCAGCAAGTGACTCTGATCGTCGACCGTGACCAGGCCAAGCGCCTGGGGGTGGACATGGACATGGTCACCGCCGTGCTCAACAACGCCTACAGCCAGCGGCAGATCTCCACCATCTACGACAGCCTCAACCAGTATCAGGTGGTGATGGAGGTCAACCCGAAATACGCCCGGGACCCGATTACCCTGAATCAGGTGCAGGTGATCACCAGCGAGGGCGCGCGGATTCCCTTGTCGACCATCGCCCATTATGAAAACAGCCTGGAAGACGACCGGGTCAGCCACGAAGGGCAGTTCGCCTCGGAAAGCATTTCCTTCGACATGGCCGAAGGCGTGACGGTGGAGCAGGGCACCGCGGCCATCGAGCGGGCGATTGCCAAGCTGGGCATGCCCGAGGACGTGATCGTCAAGATGGCCGGCACCGCCGACGCCTTCGCCGCCACCCAGAAGAGCCAGCCGTTCATGATTCTCGGGGCATTGCTGGCGGTGTACCTGGTGCTTGGGGTGCTCTATGAAAGCTACATTCACCCGCTGACCATCCTCTCCACGCTGCCGTCGGCCGGGGTCGGCGCCTTGCTCTCGATCTACGTGCTGGGCGGCGAGTTCAGCCTGATTTCGCTGCTGGGGCTGTTCCTGCTGATCGGGGTGGTGAAGAAGAACGCGATCCTGATGATCGACCTGGCGCTGCAACTGGAGCGCCACCAGGGCCTGGACCCGCTGCAATCGATCCGCAGCGCCTGCCTGCAACGCCTGCGGCCGATTCTGATGACCACCCTGGCGGCGATCCTGGGTGCCTTGCCCCTGTTGCTGGGCAACGCCGAAGGCTCGGAAATGCGCCAGCCCCTGGGCCTGACCATCATTGGCGGCCTGGTCTTCAGTCAGATCCTGACCCTTTACACCACCCCGGTGGTCTACCTCTACCTCGATCGCCTGCGCCACAAGTTCAACCACTGGCGTGGGGTCCGTACCGATGCTGCTCTGGAAACGCCGCTATGACCGACCAATCGTCCCGTCCTGTTTCTCCGCTGTCCGCCCAGCGCCTGGCCATGGCCCGGGGTTCGCGGGCCTTGAGCCTGGGCCTGTGCGTGGCGCTGCTCAGTGCCTGCGCCATCGGTCCCGACTATCAGCGGCCCCAGGTGGCCGAACCGGTGCAGTACAAGGAGGCCCAGGGCTGGCGTCAGGCCAACCCCAGCGATGCCCTGGCCCGTGGCGCCTGGTGGGAGCTGTACGGTGACACGCAGCTCAATGGCCTGATCGAGAAGCTCAACAACTCCAACCAGAGCGTCGCCCAATCGGAAGCGCAATACCGTCAGGCCCAGGCCCTGGTGCGCAGCTCCCGGGGAGCGTTCTTTCCCAGTGTCGACTTGAGCGCCGGCAAGACCCGGGCCAGCCAGGGCACCGGCAGCAGCAACTCGGGGCTGAGCAGTTCCAGCAGCGGCATTCGAGACACCTACAACACCCAATTGGGGGTGAGCTGGGAGGCGGACATCTGGGGCAAGCTGCGCCGCGGCCTGGAGGCCAACCAAGCCAGTGCCGAGGCGAGCTTCGCCGATCTGGCGGCCATGCGCCTGAGCCAGCAGTCGGAGCTGGTGCAGAACTACCTGCAACTGCGGGTGATCGATGAGCAGAAGCGCTTGCTGGAAGCCACGGTGGCGGCTTACCAGCGCTCCCTGACCATGACGCAGAACCAGTATCAGGCCGGGGTATCCGGCAAGGATGCGGTGGCCCAGGCCCAGACCCAGCTCAAAAGCACCCAGGCCGACCTGATCGACCTGATCTGGCAGCGGGCGCAGTTCGAGAACGCCATCGCGGTGTTGATCGGCGTGCCGCCGGCGCAGTTCAATCTGGCAGAAACCCCGCAGATTCCGGCGCTGCCCCAGGTGCCCCTGGCGCTGCCCTCGCAGTTGCTGGAGCGGCGTCCGGACATCGCCTCGGCGGAGCGTTCGGTGATCGCGGCCAACGCCAATATCGGCGTGGCCAAGGCCGCCTATTACCCGGACCTCACCCTGAGCCTGGCCGGAGGCTACAGCAGCAGTACCTACGCCGACTGGATCAGCGTGCCGAACCGGTTCTGGTCGGTGGGGCCGAAACTGGCCATGACCCTGTTCGACGGTGGCCAGCGCTCAGCGGAAGTGGATCGCACTGAAGCCGCCTACGACCAGACTGTGGCCAAGTACCGACAGACTGTGCTCGACGGTTTCCGCGAGGTGGAGAACTACATGATCCAGCTCAAGGTTCTGGAAGACGAAGCCCAGGTGCGCCAGCAGGCCCTGGATTCGGCGCGTGAGGCCCTGCGCCTGACCGAGAACCAGTACAAGGCCGGATTGATCGCCTACCTGGACGTGGTCACCAGCCAAGCCACTGCCCTGAGCAACGAACGCAGCGTCCTCAGCCTGCTGCAGAGCCGGTTGATTGCCAGCGTGCAATTGATCGCCGCGCTGGGGGGGGGCTGGGATGGTCAGGTGCAGGGCGAAGGGCAGAAATAGGCCGCCGCCAGGGCTTTGCGCAGGGGCAGATGCATGCCCCCTGCGACATGGGCAAAGCCTTTGGCCACAAGGGCTGTAGGGGTATTAAGGGCCGGTGCCAGACGTTCTGTCTGGCTACTGGCTTTTTGCTCACTTTGTAGATGCGTTCTTCTACGCAATCAGTACAATCTGCGCTTTTTCCCGCCGAGCAAACTGTCGGCACAACGACCAAGAGATGCCCCATGCTCATCGGTAGTTACTCCCCCGCACTGGTCGTGATTTCCATTTTCGTGGCGATCCTCGCTTCCTATACCGCCCTTGATCTCACCGGTCGCATTGCCACCACCAAAGGCCGTGCAGCCTATCTATGGATGTGCGGCGGAGCCCTGGCCATGGGCGTTGGTGTGTGGTCGATGCACTTTATCGGCATGCTCGCGTTCTCGCTGCCCATCGACCTGGGCTACGACATCGTGCTGACCGCCTTGTCGTTGCTGATTTCCATCCTGTCCTGTGGTTTTGCCCTGTGGCTGGTGAGCCAGCCGCGCCTGCCGCTGGGGCAATTGCTGTTCGGTGCCTTGATCATGGGCACCGGCATCAGCGGCATGCACTACACCGGCATGGCGGCCATGCGCATGCAGCCGGGTATCGACTACGACCCGAGCCTGTTCAGCGCCTCGTTGCTGATTGCCTTTGGTGCTTCGCTGGCGGCGCTGTGGATCGCCTTTCACCTGCGCCAGAACACGCCCCATGTGCGTCTTGCCCGTACCGGCGCGGCGATTGTGATGGGCTTTGCCATTGTCGGTATGCACTACACCGGCATGGCCGCGGCGCGTTTCGCCGATGGCAGCTTCTGCGGTGCGCTGGGCAATGGCTTGAGCGGCAACGGCCTGGACAATCTGGTGCTGATCACCACCCTGGCGGTGCTGATCATTGCCTTGCTGACTTCGGTGCTGGATGCGCGGCTGGAAGCCCGCACCGCGGTGCTGGCGCAGTCCTTGACCGAGGCCAACAAAGAGCTGACCCAGCTGGCCCTGCACGACACCCTGACCGGGCTGCCCAATCGCATCCTGCTGGCGGACCGCATCGATCAGGCCATGCACCGGGTCACCGCCCATGGTGGCTGCTTTGCGCTGATGTTCATCGATCTGGACGGCTTCAAGCCGGTCAATGACGCCTTCGGTCACCACATGGGCGACCAGTTGCTGCGAGAAGTGGCCCAGCGCCTGCGCGAGGACCTGCGCACTGAGGACACCCTGGCGCGGATCGGTGGCGACGAGTTCGTGCTGCTGGTACAGCTCGGCGAGCCGGAAGATGCCCTGCGGCTGGCGGCACGCCAGGTGGGCCTGGTGTCCCGTTCGTTCCGCGTGGCCGACCACGATTTGCAGATTTCCGCCAGCATCGGCATCGCGGTGTATCCGGGCAATGGCCTGACCGCCCAGGAACTGTTGATGAACGCCGACGCGGCCATGTATCACGCCAAGGCCACCGGCAAGAACGGCTACAGTTTTTTCGACGCATCGATGAACACCAATGCCCGGCGTCAACTGCAGTTGCTTCAGGACCTGCGCAATGCCCTGGAACATCAGCAGTTCCGCCTGTATTACCAACCCAAGTTCGATGCCAGCAATGGTCGTCCGGTGGGGGCCGAGGCCCTGTTGCGCTGGGAACATCCGCAGCACGGCCTGCTGCTGCCGGACAAGTTCATCGAACTGGCGGAGAAGAGCGGGCTGATCATCGCCATCGGCGACTGGGTGCTGCAGGAAGCCTGCCGACAGATGCGCGAGTGGTATGTCCTGGGTTATACCCACTGGCGGATCGCGGTGAACCTCTCGGCCCTGCAGTTCTGTCACGTGGGGCTGGTCAAGAGCGTGCAGGAGGCCTTGCAGCGCTACCAGTTGCCGGCCAATAACCTGACCCTGGAGATCACCGAGACCACGGCGATGAACGACGCCGACGTCAGCATGATCGTCCTGCAGCAGTTGGCGGACATGGGGGTGGACCTGTCCATCGACGACTTCGGCACCGGCTATTCGAGCCTGATGTACCTCAAGCGCCTGCCGGCCAACGAGCTGAAGATCGACCGTGGCTTTGTCCGCGACCTGGAGCACGACAGCGACGACGCCGCCATCGTCTCGGCGATTGTCGCCCTGGGGCAGGCCCTTGGCCTGCGCATCGTCGCCGAGGGGGTTGAAACCGGGGTGCAGCAGACCTTCCTCACCCAACTGGGCTGCGATTCGTTGCAGGGCTATTACCTGGGCCAGCCATTGCCGCCCGAAGGCTTCATGCAGGGCATTCAGCTGGCTGAACACAAGTCCTGAGCGAATCCCTGGCTGCAGTTCCTGCGACCTTTGGATGAGGGCTGATTGATGTCACTGCGGTTTTCATCGCTGCCGGTGCAGTGTTTAATGACGGGCGTTGAAACGATCAGTCAGGGAGTCGGCAGCATGGACAAAGTCATCGTCATCACCGGTGGCGGGCGGGGAATCGGCGCAGCCACGGCGTTGCTGGCTGCTCAGCAGGGTTTCAAGGTGTGCATCAACTATCAGGCCGATGAACAGTCGGCTCAGCAGGTTCTGGAGCAGGTCCGCGCTCTGGGCGCCCAGGCCATTGCGGTGCGGGCCGATGTCAGCATCGAGGACGAGGTCATTGGCCTGTTTCACCGGGTCGACAACGAACTGGGCCGGGTCACTGCACTGGTCAACAACGCTGGCACCGTGGGGCACAAGTCCCGTCTCGACGAAATGTCCGAATTCCGTATCCAGAAGATCATGAAGACCAATGTCATGGGGCCGATCCTCTGCGCCAAGCACGCGGTGCTGCGCATGTCGCCGCGCCATGGCGGGCAGGGTGGCAGCATCGTCAACGTGTCGTCGGTGGCCGCGCGCCTGGGGTCTCCGGGCGAGTACGTCGACTACGCCGCCTCCAAGGGCGCGCTGGACACCTTAACCATCGGCCTGTCCAAGGAAGTGGCGGGTGAGGGTATACGCGTCAATGCGGTGCGCCCGGGTTACATCTACACCGATTTTCATGCCCTGAGCGGCGATGCCGACCGGGTCAGCAAACTGGAAACGGCGATTCCCATGGGCCGTGGCGGACGTCCCGACGAAGTGGCCGAAGCCATTCTCTGGCTGCTGTCGGACAAGGCTTCCTACGCCACCGGCACCTTCGTCGACCTGGGCGGCGGCCGCTGAGTCCCGACCGCGCTTCCCTGCAGGAGCCAGCTGGCCGGCGAAGAGGCCCTTGAGCCTTGTGCCGACCTTGCAGGGTTCGTCGCTGGCAAGCCAGTTCCTGCGGGTTCCTTCAGTTGGCGCGGCGGCGGCCGGGGCCGATCAGCAACGCCAGCAACAGCCCCAGCACGTTGATGGCAAAGCCCATCAACAACGGCGCCAGGTACCCCAGGGTTTCCCCCGGACGGGTGCAGCTGTAGCCATATCCGTAGCCTTGTTCATGGGCCCAGACGTCCGGTGTGGCGCCCAGGTCCACGGGGGCCGAAGGCTCGGGCTGCTCCTCGGAGAACCCCAGGTTCGAATGGCTCGCGCTGCGCCTTTCCAGCTGTTCGATGGCCTGCAACTGGGCCTCGTTGCAGCGGCTCTGCGCCCAACTGCCCACCACCACCAGGGTCGACAACAACAGCAGCAGAGGCACCGGGTAGTAGCGCCGGGTGCGCAGCAGGGGCGCCACCAGCAGCCCGGCGAAGAAACCGGCCAGCAGCAGATTGATCCAGTACCAGGGGGCGCCTTCCAAGCTTGGCGGTACCAGGAACGACAGCAGCAGTGGCAGGACAACGCGGGCGAACAGCAGGCACAAGGCCGCCGCAAGCAGAGTGATCAGCAGGGTCTTGATCCAGGATTTCATGGGCAGTGCATCACCTTTTTTAAGCAGGGGAGGTCAACGGGGCGTATCAGTCCGGTATCACCCCTTGGGAAATTGGCGGGGTAAAGCGTCGGGCGTATTCGAGCATCTCCCGGGGGAAGATCATGTGTTTGACCGCGCTGTCGTCCAGACCGAACAGGTAGGCCACGGCAGCGGCTTCAAAGGCCCAGTAGCCGAAGTAGGAACCCTCGTCGCCTTGCAGGTGGGAGTCGTGCCAGGGAGCCTGTTCGAACGCCTCGTACCACTGGTTGCAGTACTCCACCAGCAGTTCCCGAGGCTCGTCCGGGTCTTCGCTGTAGATCGCCCAGATCAGGGGCGAGTAGAGGCTGTGGTACCACTCATCGAGCTCGGCGCGATCCGGCAGGTAGGGCTTGAGCAGGTCCTCGATCAGGGTGTCCTGGCCGCCAAAGCCGGCGCGGTCCTGCAGCAGCACCAGACGCGGTAGCAGGTCGCTGCGTTGCAGGAGGATGCACAGGCTGATCACCTGGACATATTCCTCGTACTCGTCGGGGTAGTCTTCGATGTTCAGTGGCGCGATATCCGGCCGTTCTTCATAAACCTCCAGCTTGCGCTGGTAGTCCTCGTAGCCTTCGATCACCCCGTCCAGCTCCCGGGCCAGTTGCTCCATGGGGGCACCGCCGGTGTAGCCCAGGATCAAATGGTGCAGGCGCGCGCTTCGCACCGTGGAGGCCTTGAGGGAGGCTTCCTGCTCGGGGCTGTCGGCCATCATCGAATGGGTCTGCCAATGGGCCTCTTCGCCGGCCAGGCTTTCGAGGAAGTCGTGGTACTGCTTGTGGCTGAGAAACACTTGTCTGCGGTTCATGTCGGTGCCTTGTCTCAGTACACGGGAATCAGGGTGAAGGGCGCCTTGCGCTGCGAGGTTTCCAGCAGCAGGGTCGCCAGGTCGACTTCGGCGGGCTCCAGGTCGAGCTCTTCCAGCTCTTCTTCCAGTTGCTGCGCATCGGCCGCCAGGGCCTTGATCGGCTGGCGCAGGTAGGGGCGCGGGTCTTCGCCGTAGTAGATCTTCACCGGGCCCTCAGGGATGCCTTCCAGGCGGGCAAAACCCTCTTCGTCGAGGCTGCCCTCGGCTTGCGAGCCGTCACTGAACACCGCTCGGTAAGCGGCGCCGGACACCGGTTCCAGGTTGGGGTAGTGCAGGTTCAGCTCCAGCCAGTGACCTTCGCCGGTGAGGTGTTCCAGGCCCTGGTTGATATCCTGGGCAAGGCTCGCGGCGTCCTGGCTTGCCGGCTGCGGCGCGGGGGTGAGGGTGGTTGCGCGCGGCTCCAGGGAAGACTGCGGCTTGGGCACCAGGGCCGGGCCGCGGCTGTGGGCGGCGGCCGAGTTGTTGCGCTGCTCGGCGATCCACGGGGCGATGCGCTCTTGCACCGAGGCCATGAGGAATTCGGTGTGTTCGCAGGCTTCGTTGAGGTTGTGCAGCACCAGGCGCTGCTGCTGGGGCGTCAGGCCGTTGAAGGTGCTGGAGGCGCTCACGCCGCGGATGATCTCGGGCAGTTCTTCGGCCAGGCGCATTGGGTCCAGGCACTTTTCCAGCAGCTGTTCGGGGCTGGTTTTCAGGCGGCAGGCCATCAGGGCGTAGCGGATCATGTCGAAGAGCTTTTCGGCGTGGCGCTGGGGCGCGCGGTTGATCAGGCGCAGGAGGATCTTCAGGCCTTGTCCCGGGCCGGGGATCCAGCCGATCAGGGCCAGGGCCAGGTCGAAGAAGGCGTCTTCCTCGTCCTTGGGGTTGTTGATGGCGTCCAGTTCGAAGATCGCCTGGATGCAGTCGTAGGCGTTGAGTTCCTGGGTCAGCAGGGGCAGGCGGCCGCGTTCGATGGCCTTGAGCAGTTCGGCCTTGGCCTCTGGGTAGTCGTCGTAATACAGGTCTTCGACCATGACGTGTTCCTTTCCCTGGAAAATTGGAGTGCGGATGCTGAAGGAAACGAGGGGGTGGGGCAAGGGAGTTTTGGTTCTTTACAGGGGCTGGAATGCCGACCCAGACAAACGACCATCGTGTCTAAAGGGGCAGGCAGATCAAAAGCCTAAGCAAGACGGCGGCCTACCGGCCTGGTTTCATTTGTCCTTTACAGGGCGACGTTGCGCTTGGCAGGGCCGAAGGTCCTGCGGACCTTTTCGCAGCTTCGCAGGCTCAGCAGCGGCTACAGAACAACATAGGACCCTGTAGCCGCTGCCGCAGGCTGCGAACGGCTCCGCAGGAGACGCAGGGATCTTGAGGCTGCCCAAGATCGGCGGGCGATCGTCAGGCAAGGTCCTGCGGACCTTTGCGCAGCTTCGCCGTGGCTCAGCAGCGGCTACAGAACAACATAGGACCCTGTAGCCGCTGCCGCAGGCTGCGAACGGCTCCGTAGGAGACGCGGGGATCTTGAGGCTGCCCAAGATCGGCGGCGATCGTCAGGCAAGGTCCTGCGGACCTTTTCGCAGCTTCGCCGTGGCTCAGCAGCGGCTACAGAACAACATAGGACCCTGTAGCCGCTGCCGCAGGCTGCGAACGGCCGACGCAGCAGGCGCTAAACCTGCCACCCCGATGCACCTGATACACCCCATCGCCCGACTCCCCGTGCGCCTGCACCACTCAAAAGGAGCGGATGATCCGCCCCAGGGTTTCCATGGCCTGTTCCGCCGCTTCGTTCCAGGGGCTGCCGTAGTTCAGGCGGATGCAGTTGCGAAAGCGCTGGGTCGGGGAAAAGATCGGCCCGGGGGCGATGCTGATGCCCTGGGCCAGGGCCATCTGGAACAGTTTCAACGAGTCCATCTGCGGTGGCAGTTCCAGCCACAGGAAGTAGCCGCCCGCCGGCTGGCTGACCCGGGTCTGCGCCGGGAAGTAGCGGGCGATCGCCGCCAGCATGGCGCTCTGCTGTTCTTCCAGGGCGTAGCGCAGTTTGCGCAGGTGGCGGTCGTAGCCGCCGTGCTGCAGGTAGTCGGCAATCGCTGCCTGGGCCGGCATCGAGGCGCACAGCGAGGTCATGAGTTTCAGCCGTTCGATTTTCTGCGCGTAACGCCCGGCGGCCACCCAGCCGATGCGGTAGCCGGGGGCCAGGCTCTTGGCGAAGGAGCCGCAGTGCATCACCAGGCCTTCGGTGTCGAAGGCCTTGGCCGGTTTTGGCGCTTGCTGGCCGTAGTACAGCTCGGCGTAGACGTCGTCTTCGATCAGTGGCACTTGATGCTGGCGCAGCAGTTCCACCAATTCCTGCTTCTTGGCCTCGGGCATGCTCGCGCCCATGGGGTTCTGGAAGTTGGTCATGCACCAGCAGGCCTTGATCGGGTGCCGCTCCAGGGTCTGGGCCAGGACCCCAAGGTCGATGCCGTCTCGCGGGTGCACGGGTATTTCCACCGCCTTGAGCTTGAGCCGTTCCAGCACTTGCAGGCTGGCATAGAAGGCCGGGGCCTCGATGGCCACCAGGTCGCCGGGCTCGGTCACGGCCTGCAGGCACAGGTTCAGGGCCTCCAGGGCGCCGTTGGTGATCAGCAGTTCCTCCATGGGCAGCATCAGCCCGGCCACCATGTAGCGCAGGGCGATCTGGCGGCGCAGTTGCGGGTTGCCCGGGGACATGTCGGTGACCACCACCCGCGGGTCCATCTCGCGGCTGGCGCTGGCCAGGGAGCGGGACAGGCGTTGCAAGGGGAACAGGGTCGGGCTGGGGAAAGCCGAGCCGAAGGGCACGGTGCTCGGGTCCTTGATCGAGTCGAGCACCGAGAACACCAGTTCGCTGACATCGACTTCGGTGGATTCGTTGACTTCGCTGCTGATCACCGGCTCGGAGAACGGGCTCGGTGCGTGAGCATTGACGAAGTAGCCGGAGCGCGGGCGGGCACGGATCAGGCCGCGACGCTCCAGCAGGTAATAGGCCTGGAACACCGTTGACGGGCTGACCCCGTAGGTCTGGCTGGCGTAGCGCACCGAAGGCACGCGCTGGCCAGGGCCCAGTACCCCGGAGCGGATCAGTTCGGCGATGTCGTCGGCGAATTTTTCGTAGCGTTTCATCTGCGGTGCAAGATCCAGTCTGGTCATCGGGTCTAGGTGTTCAGATTCGCAAGGGAAGGCTCGACGGCCAGGGTGGGGCCCATGGCGGCGTCGAGTACAGGGTTCCCGTGGCCGAGGGACGGCAGCAGGCTCCCTGGCCACGGCATTCTAGAGGCTCAGCGGTTCATCGGCGCAACAAAACGGCTTTTGGCGATGGCGTAAACGCTTGGCTCATCGCTGTCGGCGACCTTGAAGCTGATGGCCTGGGAGCTGCTTTGTGGGCGGTCCTGGGTCATCGCCACCGAGACCGGCAGGTCGGTGATTTCGCCCGGGGCCAGGCTCAGTTCGGTCTTGCCCTGCAGTTCGAAGCCGTCGCCATCCACCAGGGCCAGGCGGTAGTTCTGGCGCTCCTGGGTCTTGTTGATGATCTTCAGGCTGTAGATGTTCTCGATCTGCCCCAGGGCGTTTTCGCGGAACAGGCCACGGTCCTTGCTCACGTCCAGGGACACCATCGGCCGTTGCACCAGGGCCAGGGCCAGGGCGCCGATCATCACCAGCAGCACCGCGCTGTAGCCCACCAGGCGCGGCCGCAGCAGGTGAGTCTTGCCCCCTTGCAGTTGGTGTTCCGAGGTGTAGGCGATCAGGCCCCGGGCGTAGCCCATCTTGTCCATGATCGAGTCGCAGGCGTCGATGCAGGCGGCGCAGCCGATGCATTCCATCTGCAGGCCGTCGCGAATGTCGATGCCGGTAGGGCAGACCTGCACGCACACCTGGCAGTCGATGCAGTCGCCCAGGCCGACGTCGGCGGGCTTGACGTCACGCTTGCGCGGGCCGCGGCTTTCACCGCGTACCGGGTTGTAGGAGATGGTCAGGGTGTCCTTGTCGAACATCACGCTCTGGAAGCGCGCATAAGGGCACATGTGCATGCACACCGCCTCGCGCAGCCAGCCGGCGTTGATGTAGGTGGCCGCGGCGAAGAACAGCACCCAGAACAGACTCAGGCCACCGATCTGCAGGGTCAGCAGTTCCTGGGCCAGAGGGCGGATCGGGGTGAAGTAGCCAACGAAGGTCAGGCCGGTGAGCAGGCTGATGCCCAGCCACAAGGTGTGCTTCATGGCCCGGCGGGCCAGCTTGTTCAGGCCCCAGGGTGCAGCTTGCAGCTTGATGCGCTGGTTGCGTTCACCTTCAGTGACCTTCTCGCACCACATGAACAGCCAGGTCCACGAACTTTGCGGGCAGGTGTAGCCGCACCAGACCCGGCCGGCGAACACCGTGATGGCGAACAGGCCGAAGGCGCAGATGATCAGCAGCGCCGAGAGGAGGATGAAGTCCTGAGGCCAGAAGGTCGCGCCGAAGATGTGGAACTTGCTTTCGGCCAGGTCCCAGAGCACCGCCTGGCGGCCGCCCCAGTTCAACCAGACCGTGCCGAAGAACAGCAGGAACAGGAAACCTGCGCCGGTCATGCGCAGGGTACGGAACAAACCGGTGAAGCTGCGGGTGTAAACGTGTTTGTCGGTGGTCTTCGACTTCATCTGTTTAGGGGGTGAAGGTTCGAAGGTCTCTACTAATCGGACGGGGATTCTTTCGCTCATGGTCGTTCGCTCATCAGCCTCCATCAGGCCGCGCAACTATGACCACGGATCTGTTTGCATAACAGACTCAGGTATTTGATAAAAAACCGTATCAGATGAGCCTTTACGGTGCCCCTGCGACAACTTGCTGCACCCCCTCAAGAGCCACCAGGGAAGGCCGCAGGGGCCTCTGGCACAGGCCTTCGCGGCGAGCCCTGATCCAGATCAGTCAAATCACCGAATCACCGTCGGTGGCCTTCAGATGGCGCCGACCGTCGGTGGCGCCTGCTACGGTCAAAGCATCGGCTTCTGCTTCGGTGATGTAGAGGCGTTCTCCCGCCAGCTCCACCGCCGACATGGATTTGGCAGCGTCGGTGATGACGGTCAGGGCGCTGGCGGGAAGGCGTTGGTGGAGGGTGTCGGTGTCGATGTAGCAGGTCTGGTTTTCGATGCGCAGGCTCATGATGCGTACCTCTTGGCAATGGGCGTACAGATTGGGCTGCAGGGCCTGGCCAGGGTTCGGTCGCGGCGATCAACGGTGGTCGTTGCAGGCCGGCGGGTGCAGGAGCCGGCTGCCGGCGAACAGGTCCGTCAAGAGGGCGGGCGTTTTGGCCGGCAAGCTGGCTGCTGTGGTGTCAGCGGGTCGACGCTCCATGCGTGACCACCACCGGCGGCATGGTATTGGGAGGATCGCCCTTGGGCGGTGGGGTGGTCTCTGGTGGTTCCTGCTCGGGAACCGGTTGCGGCTCGCTGGGGGGCAGGGTCGGTTGGTCGATGTTCGGATCGGGAGTTTCTGCCGGGATCGGGATATTCATCGCTGTGGCCTCCTTTGTGCTTGTCGATGCACGGGCTCTCTGGGTGGACCCTGGGAGCAGGGAATTGATTCCCGTCGATTTGGCCAGCGATCGCGGTGAACTTTCGCCGATGCCGGTGGCTCGGAAACAAGGTGCATTGATTCATCGGGGCGCTGGGCGCCCTGCGACCAGAGCGTCCATGGCGCGTTAAAGGGGTGATGCTCAATGACTGCAGAAAAACCGACTGAACAGCAATACCAGGCGCAGTTGCCCTTGTCTCAGGCCTTGTTGCTGCCGCGCATTGCCATCGAGAACACCCGCCCGGTCCTCGACGGCGGGCAGTTCGCGGTCAAGGCGGTGGCCGGCCAACAGGTCGAGGTGACGTGCAAGGTGTTCGCCGACGGCCACGACAAACTGGCCGTGCGGGTGCGCTGGCGCGAGGAGCAGCAGGACGCCTGGAGCAGCCAGGCCCTTGAGGACCAGGGCAACGATGGCTGGCTGGGGCGCTTTCCCGTGCCCACCGTGGGCCGCTATCGTTTTTGTATCGAAGCCTGGATCGATCAGTTCGCCAGCTTCTGTTACGAACTGGAGAAAAAACACCGGGCCGGGGTGCCGGTGAGCCTGGAGTTGCAAGAGGGGCGGGCTTCGGTGCAGCAAGCCGCCGAGCGTAGCGAAGGGCCGTTGCGCGAGCGGTTGCTGGCGCTGCAACAAGAGCTTGCCGGCTTGCTGGAGACCGAGCAGGTCGCCCTGTTTCTCAAGGATTCCAGTGCCCGGCTGATGGCCGAGGCCGACCACCGGCCCTACCTGAGCCTGAGCCCCGAATACCCCCTGGATGTGGAGCGGGTACAGGCGCAGTTCGCCAGTTGGTACGAGCTGTTTCCCCGCTCGATCACCGAGCATCCGTCTCGCCATGGCACGTTCAACGACGTCCACTCGCGACTGTCGATGATCCATGACATGGGCTTCGACGTGCTGTATTTCCCGCCCATCCATCCCATTGGCCGCAGCCACCGCAAGGGGCGCAACAACGCGTTGACGGCGGCCCCGGACGACCCCGGCAGTCCCTACGCGATTGGCAGCGAGGAGGGCGGCCACGAGGCGATCCATCCGCAGTTGGGCAGCCTGGATGACTTCCGTCGTCTGGTCGCCGCCGCTGCCGACCACGGCCTGGAGATCGCCCTGGATTTCGCCATCCAGTGTTCCCAGGACCATCCCTGGCTCAAGCAGCACCCGGGCTGGTTCAACTGGCGCCCGGACGGCACCATCAAGTACGCTGAGAACCCACCGAAGAAGTATCAGGACATCGTCAACCTCGACTTCTATGCCGCTGATGCCATACCCAGCCTGTGGCTGGAGCTGCGGGACCTCGTCATCGGCTGGGTCGAGGAGGGGGTCAAGACCTTTCGCGTGGACAACCCCCACACCAAGCCGCTGCCGTTCTGGCAATGGCTGATCGGCGACGTGCGCCGCCAGTACCCGGAGGTGATCTTCCTCGCCGAGGCCTTTACCACCCCGGCGATGATGGCGCGCCTGGGCAAGGTCGGTTACACCCAGAGCTACACCTACTTCACCTGGCGCAACACCAAGAGCGAGCTGGCCAGCTACTTCAGCGAGCTCAATCAGTCGCCGTGGCGCGAGTGCTTCCGGCCGAACTTCTTCGTCAACACCCCGGACATCAATCCGGCGTTTCTGCATGACTCGGGGCGCCCGGGGTTTCTGATCCGCGCGGTGCTGGCCAGCATGGGCTCGGGACTGTGGGGCATGTACTCCGGGTTTGAGCTGTGTGAATCGGCTCCGGTGCCGGGCAAGGAGGAGTACCTGGATTCGGAGAAGTACGAGATCCGGCCCCGGGATTTCAACGCCGCCGGCAACATCATTGCCGAGATCGCCCAGCTCAACCGCATCCGCCGGCAGAACCCGGCGCTGCACAGTCACCTGGGGCTCAAGCTGTACAACGCCTGGAACGATCAGATCCTGTACTTCGGCAAGCGCAACGCCGAGGGCGACAACTTCGTCCTGGTGGCGGTCAGCCTCGATCCCTTCAATGCCCAGGAGGCCCATTTCGAACTGCCGCTGTGGGAGCTGGGGCTGGCCGACGATGCCGCCACCCAGGGGGAGGACCTGATGAACGGCCATCGCTGGACCTGGTACGGCAAGACCCAATTCATGCGCCTGGAACCGGCGCAGCCCTTCGGCATCTGGCGCATCACCCCCACGTAGACGGCGGCTTGCCGCGTTTTTCCTCATAGGCGCCGGCTTGCCGGCGAATCGGCCCGCGAGCCTTGTGCAGGCCGGGCGACGCCTTCGCTGGCCAGCCAACCCCAACCAAGGGCGTGCTGTGTGGCGGCTGCGAATTCATTTTTTCAGGAGACCGACATGGCCAAGAAACCCCGCTCAGCGACCTTTATCAAGGACCCGCTCTGGTACAAGGACGCGGTGATCTACCAGGTGCATGTGAAGTCCTATTTCGATTCCAATAACGACGGGATCGGCGACTTTCCCGGGTTGATCGCCAAGCTCGACTACATCAAGGAACTGGGGGTCAACACCCTCTGGCTATTGCCGTTCTACCCCTCGCCACGCCGTGATGACGGCTACGACATCGCCGAGTACCGCGGGGTCAGCCCCGACTACGGCACCCTGGCCGACGTCCGGCGCTTTATCGCCGAGGCCCACAAGCGCGAGCTGCGGGTGATCACCGAGCTGGTGATCAATCACACCTCGGACCAGCACCCCTGGTTCCAGCGGGCGCGCAAGGCCAAACCGGGCTCGGCGGCGCGCAATTTCTATGTGTGGTCCGACGACGAGCAGAAATACGCCGGCACGCGGATCATCTTCCTGGATACCGAAACGTCCAACTGGACCTGGGACCCGGTGGCCGGGCAGTACTTCTGGCACCGCTTCTATTCCCACCAGCCGGACCTCAATTTCGACAATCCCCAGGTGATGAAGGCGGTGCTCTCGGTGATGCGCTACTGGCTGGACATGGGCATCGACGGCCTGCGCCTGGACGCCATTCCCTACCTGATCGAGCGCGATGGCACCCACAACGAGAACCTGCCCGAGACCCACGAGGTGCTCAAGCAGATCCGCGCCGAGATCGACGCCCACTACCCGGACCGCATGCTCCTGGCCGAGGCCAACCAGTGGCCGGAGGACACCCAGCTGTACTTTGGCCAATCAACCAATGGCGACGACGGCGACGAATGCCACATGGCGTTCCACTTTCCACTCATGCCGCGCATGTACATGGCCCTGGCCCAGGAAGACCGCTTCCCCATTACCGATATCCTGCGCCAGACCCCGGAGATTCCGGCCCACTGCCAGTGGGCGATCTTTCTGCGCAACCACGATGAGCTGACCCTGGAAATGGTCACCGACAAGGAGCGCGACTACCTGTGGAACTACTACGCCGCCGACCGCCGGGCGCGGATCAACCTGGGGATTCGCCGGCGCCTGGCACCGCTGATGGAGCGCGACCGGCGGCGCATCGAACTGCTCAACAGCCTGCTGCTGTCGATGCCCGGCACCCCGACCCTGTATTACGGCGACGAGATCGGCATGGGCGACAACATCTACCTGGGGGACCGCGACGGCGTGCGCACGCCGATGCAGTGGTCCATCGACCGCAATGGCGGCTTTTCCCGCGCCGACCCGGCGAGCCTGGTGCTGCCGCCGATCATGGACCCGCTGTATGGCTACCAGTCGGTCAACGTCGAGACCCAGTCCGGCGATCCCCACTCGTTGCTCAACTGGACCCGGCGCATGCTGGCGGTGCGCAAGCAGTCCAAGGCCTTTGGCCGGGGCACGCTGAAGATGCTGTCGCCGAGCAACCGGCGGATTCTGGCCTATACCCGGGAATACACGGGGCCTGACGGCAAGCAGGAAATCATCCTCTGCGTGGCCAACGTCTCGCGCAGTGCCCAGGCGGCGGAACTGGACCTGTCGGCCTTCGCCGGCATGGTGCCGGTGGAGATGCTCGGCGGAAATGCCTTTCCCCCTATCGGCCAGATGCATTTCCTCCTGACCCTGGCGCCTTACGGTTTCTACTGGTTCGTTCTGGCGGCAGAAAACCAGATGCCCAGCTGGCATGTGGAACCGGCCCAGAGCCTGCCGGACTTCACCACCCTGGTGCTGAAAAAACGCCTCGAAGAATTGCTTGAAGCGCCATCGCGCACCACGCTGGAGCACAGCGTCTTGCCCCACTGGCTGCCCAAGCGCCGCTGGTTCGCTGGCAAGGACAGCGCCATCGAGCAGGCACAGATCGCCTACGGTGTAGGTTTTGGCGATCCCCAGCATCCCGTGCTGCTCAGCGAGATCGAGGTCACCAGCGATGGGCAGCGCCAGCGCTATCAACTGCCCTTCGGCCTGCTCGGGGAAGAGCCGCTCGGCAGCGCCTTGCCTCAGCAACTGGCCATGGCCCGGGTGCGGCGCGGACGCCAGGTCGGGCTGATCACCGATGCTTTCGCCCTGGACAGTTTCGTGCGCAACGTGCTGCTGGCCCTGCAGGCGCAGACCCGGCTGGACAGCGCTGCCGGGCAGATCCGCTTCGACGGTACCGGGTTACTGGCCGAGTCGGGGCTCAGCGCTGACTCCGAGGTGCGCTACCTCTCGGCGCAACAGTCCAACAGCTCGGTGGTGGTGGGGGGCAGTCTGGTGCTCAAGCTGATTCGCAGGGTGGAAGCAGGCATTCACCCGGAACTGGAAATGGGCGCCTTCCTCACTGCCGCCGGATTCCGCCATATCTCGCCCTTGCTGGGCTCGGTGGTGCGCCGCGATGAGCAGGGCGAGGATCATCTGCTGATGATCGCCCAGGGCTACCTGAGCAATCAGGGGGATGCCTGGGAATGGACCCAGAACAACCTGGAGCGGGCCATCCGCGATGAGTGGGCGCAGGCCATGTCCGAGCAGGAACAACACTACAACGCCCTGGGGGAGCTTGAGGATTTCGCCGGCCTGCTGGGGCAGCGTCTGGGAGAAATGCACCTGTTGCTGGCGGCCCCCGACAGCCCCCCGGACTTTGCACCGCAAGTGAGCACCCTCAAGGACACTCAGGCCTGGAATCGTCAGGTGGCGGCACAAGTGGAACGGGGGTTGCAGTTGCTCCAGCAGCGTCAGGGCGAGCTGAGTCCCGGCGACCAGAAACGGGTGAGCCGATTGTTGCAGCACAAGACGAAAATCCTCGGTCACATCCAGCAACTGGCCAGGCAGTTGGTGGGTGGGCTGCGGATCCGGGTGCATGGTGACCTGCATCTGGGGCAGGTGCTGGTGGTCAAGGGCGATGCCTACCTGATCGACTTCGAGGGTGAGCCGGCGCGGCCTCTGGCAGAGCGTCGGGGCAAGCACAGCCCATACAAGGATGTCAGCGGGGTGTTGCGCTCCTTCGACTACGCTGCCGCCATGGCCCTGGAGACGCCAGCGGTGGAGGGCGCGCAGATGGCCGAGCAGGCCCGGCAACGGGTGGTCCGTCGTTATCTGCAGGAGGCGCGGCAAGCCTTTGTCCAGGCGTATCGGCTGGCGACGGCTAGTCTTGCCCATGAGTGGCAGGACCCGGCGGCTGCGGATGCCGCACTGGCCCTGTTCAGTCTGGAGAAGGCCGCCTATGAGCTGGTCTATGAAGCGGAAAACCGGCCCACCTGGCTGCCTGTGCCCTTGCACGGCCTGGTGGGGCTGTTGCGTGAACTGGAACCCTTTTCCGATCTTGAGCGTGATGGAGAGCAGTCATGAGTGTCTCGAACAAGGAACAGGGAAAGAACCAACCGGCATTGCTCCCGTCAGCCGAGGTCATCGATGCCCTGGTGCGGGCCGAGCATCCTGATCCGTTCGCTGTGCTCGGGCCCCACGGAGACGGTGCCGGCGGGCAATTCATCCGGGCCTATCTGCCCGGCGCCCTGAGCGTGCAGGTGCTGGACCGGGAGCAGCAGCAAGTGCTCGGCAGCCTCCACGCCGCCGAAGTGCCCGGGCTGTTTGCCGGGCATTTCAGCCAGAGCCGGCCCTATCTGCTGCGGGTGCAGTGGGCCGGTGGCGAGCAGGTCAGTGAAGACCCCTACAGCTTCGGCCCGTTGCTGGGGGAGATGGATCTGTATCTGTTCGCCGAAGGCAATCATCGTGACCTCGGCTCCTGCCTGGGGGCGCAACCGACCACCGTGGACGGCGTCCAGGGCGTGCGCTTTGCGGTCTGGGCGCCCAACGCCCGGCGGGTCTCGGTGGTGGGGGACTTCAATATCTGGGACGGGCGGCGCCACCCCATGCGCCTGCGGCATCCCTCCGGGGTCTGGGAACTGTTCGTTCCGCGCCTGCAACCTGGAGAGGCCTACAAGTACGAGATTCTCGGGCCCCAGGGCATCCTGCCGCTCAAGGCCGACCCCATGGCCCTGGCCACCCAGTTGCCGCCGGACACCGCGTCCAGGGTCGCCGAGCCCTTGCAATTCCACTGGCAGGACCAGGCATGGATGCAGGCCAGGGGCGAACATCAGCGAACCGATGCGCCCTTGTCCATCTACGAGTTGCACGCCGGCTCCTGGCAGTGCGAAGTGGATGACCTGGGGGAGGTGGCCCGCCAGTACCGCTGGGCCGAGCTGGCCGAACGCCTGATCCCCTACGTCAAGGACCTGGGCTTCACCCATATCGAGCTGATGCCGATCATGGAACACCCCTTCGGCGGCTCCTGGGGGTATCAACCGCTGTCACAGTTCGCCCCCAGTGCCCGCTATGGCTCGCCCCAGGATTTCGCCGCTTTTGTCGACGCCTGCCACCAGGCGGATATCGGCGTGATCCTCGACTGGGTGCCGGCGCACTTTCCCACCGATACCCATGGCTTGGCCCAGTTCGACGGCACTGCGCTCTATGAGTACGGCAACCCCCTGGAAGGCTTTCACCAGGACTGGGACACCCTGATCTACAACCTCGGGCGCACAGAAGTGCACGGTTTCATGCTGGCCTCGGCGCTGCACTGGCTCAAGCATTTCCATGTCGACGGTCTACGGGTGGATGCGGTGGCCTCGATGCTCTATCGCGACTATTCGCGCAAGGCCGGTGAATGGGTGCCGAACCGCCACGGCGGCCGCGAGAACCTGGAAGCCATCGACTTTCTGCGCCACCTCAACGATGTGGTGGCCCTGGAAGCGCCGGGCGCCCTGGTGATCGCCGAGGAGTCCACCGCCTGGCCCGGGGTCAGCCAGCGCACCGACCAGGGCGGCCTGGGCTTTGCCTACAAATGGAACATGGGCTGGATGCACGACTCCCTGCATTACATCCAGCAGGACCCGGTGTACCGCGCCCATCACCACAACGAACTGAGCTTCGGCCTGGTGTACGCCTGGTCCGAGCGTTTCATCCTGCCGATCTCCCATGATGAGGTGGTGCACGGCAAGCATTCGCTGATCGACAAGATGCCGGGCGATCGTTGGCAGAAGTTCGCCAACCTGCGGGCGTACCTGAGCTTCATGTGGGCCCATCCGGGCAAGAAACTGCTGTTCATGGGCTGCGAGTTCGGCCAGTGGCGTGAGTGGAACCACGACCAGCAACTGGATTGGTACCTGCTGCAGTACCCGGAGCACCGGGGCGTGCAGCAATTGGTGGGCGACCTCAACCGGCTGTATCGCCAGTACCCGGCGTTGCATGACCAGGACGACGTGCCCCAGGGTTTCCAGTGGCTGATCGGCGACGATGCGATCAACAGCGTCTATGCCTGGTTGCGCTGGAGCAAAACCGGCGAGCCCTTGCTGGTGGTGGCCAACTTCACCCCGGTACCGCGCCAGGCCTACCGCGTCGGCGTGCCAATGGCGGGACGCTGGAGCGAGCTGCTCAACAGCGATTCGCAACTCTATGCCGGTTCCAACTATGGCAATGGCGGCGAAGCCTTCAGTGAAGAACAGGGCAGCCATGGCCAGGCCCTGTCCCTGGTGCTCAACCTGCCGCCCCTGGCGGTGTTGATCCTGCGCCCCGACAGCCTTTAGCCGCGGGTGGCCGGTAATGGTCAACATCAGGCCATTACCGGCACCTTCCTGGGCGCATCACCAACGCATGCGCACGCCCAGGCTGCCGATCAGGCCGTTGAGGTCGTTGTCATCCACATCGCTGCTGTAGTCGGCACTGACGTACAGGCTCACGGCGGGGGTGACCCTGGCCACCAGACCCAGGCCAACCTCTACGGTGGAGGATTTGCGGCTGCTGCTGATCTTGTCCACCTGGTCCAGGCTCAGGGTCTCGCCGCTGTAGACCGTATGCCAGAGGTTGGTGCGCACATAGGGTTCCAGGGGCAGGCCATGGACGTCATAGCGCCCTTGCAGGCGCGCGCCGACCCGGCCGCTCCAGGCGTTGAGGTCGTTACTGCTATTGCCACCGTCCAGGCGAATGCGTTGGTTGATCACCTGGGCCTGGGGTTCGATCACCCAGTTGTCGCTCAGGCCTATGGCCACGCCGCCCTGCACGGAAAAGGTCATGGCGTTGCCGTCGGTGGTCATGCCCCGGCCCTGCTCATTGCGACTGAAACCGCTGACCCGGCCGCCGCTGGCGGACATGTCCAGGTGCCAGCCCTCGGCACCCTGCAGGCGCCAGAAGGCGCCCAGGCCTTGTCCCTGGACGCTGAGCCCGGCATTGCGGGGGTCGTTGACGGTGCTCGGGGCGCCGCCTTGGGTGAGGGTGTAGGTGTTGGGGGTACTCAGCAGGCCGATCTGTTGGGTGGTGCCGTTGTTCTGGATGCTGTAGAGCAGGGGGCCTTTGCGCGGTTCGCCGCCAGCGCCGGGCAGCGCCAGGTAGCCGACTTCAAGGTGCGTCGGCAGTCCGGGCCGGTCCAGAACCGCGAAGTCGCTCGGGCGCGGGCTGCCCAGGGGTGAGGCGCTGATCGGCAGGCTGCTCAGGGTTGGGGGGTACCCGGTGTTGTCGGTGTCCTCCCCCGGGGACGCCGCGACCTCCATGGAGCACAACAGCAAGGATGTGTACAGGCTGCACAAGGCGAATGGCAGAGGGCTTGAGGTGAGTGAGGTATTCATGGAGGTCTACCTTGCAAATGCATGCTTTATCTCGTTGGGGCGCCTCTCCCACCCCCGTTCGAGAGGCAGCCGGATTCAATCGGGTAAAGTCCGCCGACCCGCTCTGCAGCAGGTGTTTTCGGCCTTTTCCCGGTTACTTTTTCCAGGGGTGGTCATTGGTAGCTAAGGAGAGAGCAGGGGGCTCGTCAAGAAAATGACTGACAAACGGAAGGGTTATTTTTGGGTGGCCAAATCACTGAAAAATGGCACTTTGTCCGAATGCCAGGGATGTGCGGCGGGCGGGGGGATCAGGGGCGACTCCAGCGCGTGGATCTGCTCGTCGCCAGGGTTCAGCAGGTCGACCAGACCTGCTGCCACTGGGCGGCACCGCCCCGCAATCCGTGAGCCGGGACGATCGCGGTTTTAGCGTTCATCGCTCGATGCTCGCGGTGCGGCCACGGGCGGCAGTTGCACCTCGACCGCCAGGGGCAGGTGATCGGAGAGGTGGGTCCAGGGCTTGTTGCCGAGGATCTGTGGCCGGTGGCTGCTGGCATTGCGCAGGTAGACCCGGTCCAGGCGCAGCAAGGGCCAGCGCGCGGGGTAGGTCTTGGCCGGGCGGCCGTGATGGCGTTCGAAGGCTTCGTGCAGGTCGTCGCGCCGGCCCAGGGCGACATTGCCGTGCATCTGCCAGTCGTTGAAGTCGCCGGCAATGATCACCGGAGCTTCCTCGGGCAGGGATTCGAGCAGTTGGCAGAGCAGTGCCAGCTGCAGTTGCCGGTGGCTTTCCAACAGGCTGAGGTGCACGCAGATGGCGTGGACCTCGGCATATCCGGGTACATCCAGGACGCAGTGCAGCAAGCCGCGGCGCTCAGGGCCGGTGATGGAGACATCCAGATTGCGGTACTGGCGGATCGGGTACTTGGACAACAGGGCGTTGCCGTGATGACCGTCGGGGTACACCGCATTGCGGCCGTAGGCGTAATCGCTCCACATGCTGTCGGCGAGAAACTCGTACTGCGACTGCTGCGGCCAGTTGTCCAGGCGCGACGCATGGCGTTCATGCTCGCCCAGCACTTCCTGGAGAAACACCAAGTCGGCCTGGGTGCTGCGTACCGCTTCGCGCAGCTCCGGGAGAATGAAGCGTCGGTTGAGGGCGGTGAAACCCTTGTGGGTGTTGACGGTCAGGATCTGCAGACGCTGGATGCTTTCCGGCTGGGGCTGGCGGGTGGACTCGCTGCTCACGCTCACTCCTGTGAATCAGTGACGGTTTCTCATGGGACTGATGGCCGGCACTCGCGTTCAGGTTATTTTCCGCCCGGGCCCGGCCTACATCAGGATGATTTCGTAGGGCAGGCGCAGGCGCTCCAGCAGAATCGGCGACAGCGACGGTTCCAGGCCGATTTCCGGTTCGCCCTGCAGCTGGCTGGCGTAGGCGTGGGCCGCGTGGCGCTTGCGGGCCACGGTCCAGGTGTCCAGGCGCAGCTTGCGTGCCCGCTGCCAGGGAATCTGGTGCTCCTCGCGCGAGGACCAGTGCCAGGCCCAGATCGGAATCTCGTAGAAGCGTGCGCCCACCTGGCCGGCCGCCTTGGCCGCGGCCCGGCCCACGGCTTCGTGATCGAGGTTGCCGTCGCCGCGCCAGGTGCTGAACACCACATCGCTGTCACGCAGGTAACGGCTGATGAATGGCGCCAATTGCTGTTCGCGCTCGCTCAGGGCACTGTCGGCAAAGCCACCACGAATCCACTTCAGGCTGTGCAGGGGCAGCCCCAGGCGGCGCAGGGCCTCGGCGCTTTCCTGGGGCCGGAACACGCTGAGGCGGCGCTTGGGCCACAGCTCGGAGCCTGGGTGACTGGCGCTGCCGTCGCTGATGGAGATCAGTTGCAGGGGGTGGCCATGGTGGGCCAGCACTTGCAGCAGGCCGCCGCTGGCTACCACTTCATCACCGGGGTGAGGGGCAATGATCACGGCCCGAGAGCCGGGGGGAACCAGATTGCCGAGGTTGATGGGGGGAACGTCGGCCAGGTGGCGGGCGCCGTTCCAGATCTGGCTGGGCCAGCTGTTGTCTATTGCGGTTATGGCTTTCATGAGGTGTCACATCCCTGTTTTCCGGGTCACGGCAATGAGGCCTGAACATCCGTTCAGTGGCGACCCTGGGTTTGCACGTACGCTGATTCTGGCATCCGCCTCAGCGTGAAGTACCGGCGCTCCATCCCTTTGGGGCGCCGCGATGCGGGGCTCATCATACACAGCCTGGAACCGTCCACGTAGGGGCGGCCCAAGCTTTGTTCGAGCATTACGAACCCTGTCACAGGGTAGACGGCAATTGCTCCCCGGGGGAGGCCACAAGACGAAAGTCGTGCGCAACTTCCTCGCCCTTCAAGGTTCGACCAGGCTTTGCAGGTAATCGCCAAAGCCGCCCCGGGCCCGGCTGTCCAGGCGCCCGCTGGTAATCACCTGCGGGTGCCGGCTCCAGGCGATGCTGGCGCCGCTGCGCTGCAGCTGTCGCACCAGTTGCACGTCCTCGTGACACGCCAGTGCTTCGAAACCGCCGGCGCGAACATAGGCCGCGGCGCTGATGCCCAGGTTGGCGCCATGGACATGCCGATGCTCATCGGCGCTCTGGTAGGCATCGTGGTAGCGGGCTTGGGCCTGGGGCGCGAAGCCTTCGCTCCAGCAGTCGACGGTGACCGTGCCGCAGACGGCGTCGGTGCCCTGGGCCAGCTGGGCCACCAGCCAGTCCGCGGGCACCCGGCTGTCGGCGTCGGTGCACGACAGCCAGCGAGCCCCGGCCTGCAGCAGCCATTGCGCGCCGGCGGCGCGGCGCCCGTCCGACATTGCGCACCTGCAATTGCAGGTGCTGCACGGCGTACTGGCGGGCGATGCTCAGGGAGCGGTCGGAACAGCTGTCGAGCACCACCAGGATCAGCACGTCCTCCTTCAGGTCGGGGTGGCTGGCGGCTGTCAGGGCGCATTGCAGGCAGTCGGCCAGCAGTTGTTCTTCGTTATGGGCGGGAATCACCACACCAATCATCGCAGGCCCTCCAGGGTCGCGACCGAATCCGCGTCGCGACCCCAGAGGTCGAGGAGAAAATCCGCGTCCTGATGTTCCAGCAGGCGTGGCAGCTGCAACTGCCGGTGGAGCATTGCATGCACTTGCCCGCCCTCCAGGGGACAGCCGGCGATGGGCGGACGCCAATGACAGGCCAGCAACTGACCGTCGGCGGCCAGGGAGCCCAGGGCCCGAGTCACCAGGCGCGCCAGATCGCCGGGGTCCAGGTAGTAGCCAAGCTCGCTGATGACAATCAGCTCGAAGGGGCCGTCGGGCCAGTCCTCGGGCAGGCGCGGCATTCCACCCGGGCCTGGGGCATCGAGCGCAGGCGTTGCCGGGCCAGGCCGACCGCAGTCTGTGCGGTGTCGCAGCACAGCAGGCTGTCGCAGCGGGTCGCCAGTTCGGCGCTGAGTTCGCCGTTGGCGCATCCGGGTTCGAAAATGCTCCGGTAATGGCGCCGCGGCAGGCTGGCCAGGGTGATGGCGCGCTTGCGCTGTTCGTACCAGCGTCGGCGAAAGGCCCAGGGATCCTGGTCCCGGGCGAACAGCCCTTCGAAATAGTGACTGTCGACGCTCATAGGAATACCACCTCGAAGGGTTGCAGCAGACGCTCGATGATGTGTGGCGCCAGCACCGGTGCCAGGCCAATGTCCGGGTCGCCCTCCAGCTGGCTGGTGAAGGCGTGGATGGCGTGACGCTTGCGTGCCACCTGGGCGGGGCTGAGCAGCACCTTGCGGGCGCGCTCCCAGGGCAACTGGCGGCCCTCGGGATCGGCCCAGTGCCAGCCCCAGATGGGCAACTCCCTGAGGCGCGCGCCCGCGGCCCGTGCGGCCAGGGCGCTGGCCCGGCCCACGGCCTCGTGGTCGCAGTGGCCGTCCTCGCACCAGGTGCTGAACAGCACATCGTCCGGCCGCAGGCACGCCTGGATGTAGCGCGCCAGGGGCGCTTCGTCCCGGGCCACGCGGCTGTCCTGGAAGCCGCCGCGCAGCCATGTGATCCGCGCCAGTGGCAGGTCCAGGCGGCGCAGGCCTTCGGCGGACTCCTGGGGCCGCACCAGGCTCAGGCGCTCGATGGGCCAGCGCGGTGAGCCGGGATGGCTGGCGCTGCCATCGGTGACCGAAATCAGCAACAGTTCCCGTCCCGCGGCCGCCAGCAATTGCAGAAGGCCGCCGCAGCCGAGGATTTCGTCGTCCGGGTGCGGGGCCACGATCACCGCCCGCGAACCGGGCGCAACCAGGGTCTGGATATCCACGCAGGCCATCGTCCGCAGGTGCGAGGAGGCCTGCCAGGCCTTCAGTGAAGTGCCGCGGCCGACAATCGGATTGGCTTTCACAGGCACCATCCTCCCCGGTCCGCCGCAGCGGCTTCGCCGGCCAACTGTTGGCCGAGCTGGGCCAGGTCGCGTTCGGCATGGCTCTGGCGGATAAATACCGGCAGGTCGGCCAGCAGCCGGGCGAAGTGCCGGTCCAGGCAGTAGGGGCCCGCGCCCAGGGCCCGACCGACATGCCGCAGCAGGCTGTCGACGCTGGCTTCGGTCACGGCCCGGGTGCGCCGGGCCAGCAGTTGGCAATCGGCGTCGGGGGCCTGGTCCAGCTGCCGGGCACTGTGGCGCAGGACGCAGGCGGCCTGATGCAGGGCGCTGTCCACCGCCCCCAGATGCGCCTGGGCGTGGGGCTCGTCGCGCTTGGCGCAGTGTTCGCGCAGCGGCAGGGCGATGGCCTGGGCCGCGCCCAGCCAGCAGGCGGCGATGCCCATGGCGCCCTGCCAGAAACCCGGGCGCTGCAGGTAGTCGTCCGGCCCGCCGACCCAATGGCCCCGTGCCTGGTCGAACCGCACCTGCCGGCTGTCGGTATTGGCCATGCCCACCGCCTGCCAGCCGCCGCGCTCGACCTGCACCCCGGGCTGGTCCAAGGCCACCGCCACCAGACGCTGGCGCCCCGCGCTGTCCCAGGCGGTGAGCAGGGCATGGCTGAGCACCGCGGCTCCCGAGCACCAGGCCTTGGTCCCGCGCAAGCGGCAGTGCGGGCCGTCGGCGTCGGCCTGAACCCGGGACCGGGGCGGTTCGGCAGCCCAGGTGCCCCAGGTGGTGCCGGGGGCGACGACGCAGTCCAGCTCTTGCATGATCGCCAGGGCATCGGTGTGTCCCTCGTAGAGCTTGCACAGGCCCAGGTCATGTCCGGCGACCCGGGCCAGGGCCTGCCAACGCTGCAGGGTGGCACCGCCCGCCGGCCGCGGCAGGCGATCCAGGCCGGCGGCCACCAGAGCCTCCAGGCACAGGCCCAGCGCCGGGGCATCGGCGTGCCCCAGGTCGGGGTAATGGCGCAGGAAGGCTTGCAGGTCCATTTCAGTCTTCTTCCTCATGCTGCAACTCGAACAGCAGCAGTGAACGCCCGGTCACCGAGTAGCTGTGGCCGAAGGCGAAGCGCTCCTGGCCGCGCACCGCCGGCTGGTTGGTGTCGAGCATGCAGCTCCAGAACTCGCCGGCCGGCACCTCGGGCAGGCGGAAATTGACGATGTCGTGATGGGCATTGACCACCAGCAGCACCGTGGCGTCGGCCCCGGGGCGGCGGATGCCGGTTTCCTGGGCGCGGCCGTCCAGCAGCATGCCCAGGCAACGGCCGTGGGGGTCTTGCCATTGTTCGGTGCTCATCTCGTTGCCGTCCGGGGCCAGCCAGGTGACGTCCTTGACCCCGAGGTCCTCGTTGTAGCTGCCCACCAGGAAGCGCCCGCGGCGCAGGATCGGGTAGCTCAGGCGCAGCTTGATCAGGCGCTTGACGAACTTGAGCAGCGCCTTGCCGTCGGCATCCAGCTCCCAGTTGATCCAGCCGATCTCGCTGTCCTGGCAGTAGGCGTTGTTGTTGCCGTGCTGGGTGCGGGCGAATTCGTCGCCGGCCACCAGCATCGGCGTGCCCTGGGCCAGCAGCAGGGTGGCGAAGAAGTTGCGCATCTGGCGCAGGCGCAGGGCGTTGATCTCGGGGTCGTCGGTGGGGCCTTCGACGCCATGGTTCCAGGACAGGTTGTTGTCGCTGCCGTCCTGGTTGTTCTCGTCGTTGGCCTGGTTGTGCTTGTCGTTGTAGGACACCAGGTCGCGCAGGGTGAAGCCGTCGTGGGCGGTGACGAAATTGACCGACGCATAGGGCCGCCGGCCGCGCTGGTTGAACATCTCGCCGGAGGCGGTCATGCGCCCGGCGAAGTCCGCCAACTGGCCGTCGTCGCCTTTCCAGAAGGCCCGCACGGTGTCGCGGAAACGGTCGTTCCATTCCACCCAGCCCGGCGGAAAGCGCCCCACCTGGTAGCCGCCGGGGCCGCAGTCCCAGGGTTCGGCGATCAGCTTCACCTGGCGCAGCACCGGGTCCTGGCGGCAGGCCACGAGGAAGCTGTGGCGCTCGTCGAAACCATCGTGGTAGCGGCCGAGGATGGTCGCCAGGTCGAAGCGGAAACCGTCCACGTGCATTTCCGTGGCCCAGTAGCGCAGGGAGTCGGTGACCATCTGCAGCACGCAGGGATGGCTCAGGTCCAGGGTGTTGCCGGTGCCGGAATCGTTGATGTAGAAGCGCTTGTCGTCGGGCATCAGGCGGTAGTAGGAGGCGTTGTCGATGCCGCGCATGGACAGGGTCGGGCCTTGTTCGTTGCCTTCGGCGGTGTGGTTGTAGACCACGTCCAGCAGCACCTCCAGTCCGGCCTCGTGCAGGTGCGCGACCATTTCCTTGAATTCGGCGATCTTGCCGCTGGCCAGGTAGCGCGGGTCGGGGGCGAAGAAGGCGATGCTGTTGTAGCCCCAGTAGTTGGTCATGCCCTTGTGCAGCAGGTGCTGGTCGTTGACGAAGGCATGGATCGGCAGCAGCTCCACCGACGAGACGCCAAGCTTGCGGATGTGCTCCAGCACGTCGTCCACCATCAGCCCGGCAAAGGTCCCCCGCAGGTGTTCCGGCACTGCGGGATGGGTCATGGTGAAGCCGCGCACGTGGGTCTCGTAGAGGATGGTCTTGTCCCAGGGCACGCTGACCCGATGGTCGTGGCCCCAGGTGTGGGCCGGGTCGATGACTTTGCACTTGGGCACGAAGGGCGCGCTGTCCCGTTCGTCAAAGCTGAGGTCGGCGTCAGGATGGCCGATGGTGTAGCCGAACAGCGCCTCGGACCATTTCAATTGGCCCACCAGCTGCTTGGCATAGGGGTCGATCAACAGTTTGTTGGGGTTGAAACGGTGGCCGTTGGCCGGCTCATAGGGGCCGTGCACCCGGTAGCCGTAGATCAGCCCGGGGTGAGCGTCGGGCAGGTAGCCGTGGAAGATTTCGTCGGTGTACTCGGGCAGTTCGATACGTTCGAGCTCCACGTCGCCGGCGGCGTCGAACAGGCACAGTTCGACCTTGGTGGCATTGGCCGAGAACAGCGCGAAGTTGACGCCCAGGCCATCCCAGGTGGCGCCCAGAGGGAAGGGCAGGCCTTCACGGATGCGCGAGGGTTCGTTCTCGGGAGTCGGCGGAGTCTGCTTGGATCTGCTCATGGTTGCTCCTGCAAAAAGGATCAGGGGGCCGGCCGTGGGTTTTTCAGGGCGAAGCCATCCAGGGTGGCGTGCGGGCGCGCCACCGGTTCAGGGCGATAGAGAGGCGGGAGTGTCGTCAGTGGGCTGGCGGCTTGCGCGGTGCCCGGGGTTTCTTCGGCGCCGCAGGCTTCTCTCCTGGCGGCACTACCACCGCGGCGGCCGACTTGGCCTTGGGTTTGCTGGCGCTCTTGCTGGGCGCACTGGCGGCGGCAGATTTGTTCTTGGCCCCCTTGGGCGGCTGGCTCGGGGCCAGGGCCTCGGCCTCGGCGAGCTTGCGGGCCATTTCCCAGTGTCGGGCTTCGTGGCCCTCCGGTTTCCCTTCCGACTCCCAGATCTGATAGGCGAATTCACGTGTGCGTTTGTCGTCGGTACTCATCGCAATGCTCCTGGACTGAACTCAATGTTGGATCAAAAGGTTGAGTGGAAAGTCTTGCAATACGGCGCTGATCAGCAATTCCTTGTGGGGTGTGACTGCTCCGGTTGAAAAAAGTCCATTCAGGTTGCGGCCCGAAGCGGTGAACGGTAGTTGCACCCGGGTATCGCCCCATCGCTGCGCATCCACCTTGGGGATTGCACTGTCATCCAGCAGGCCGGCGACCTGGATCGGCACTATCACCACGGCTCGTTGTTCCTGGTATTCACGCATGAACGCCAGCACCCGGCCGGCTTCCTGCCCCAGCACCGTCAGCGGCTGGTAGCTGCCGCGCTGGAACAGCTCCGGGTATTGACCGCGCAGGCCCAGGACGCGGGCGATCAGGCCCTGCTTGATGCGTCCGTCACGCCACTGGGCCAGCCACTGCCGAGGATCGCGCGGGCTGTCCAGGGCCCGTTGCCGGGCCGGGTAGTCCGGCAGTCGGCGGTTGTCCGGGTCCACCAGGCTGAAGTCCCAGAAGTCGTTGCCCTGATACAGGTCCGGCACCCCTGGTACGGTCATGCGCAGCAAAGTTTGCGCCAGGCTGTTGAGGGCGCCGCCAGGGGCGATGCTGTTGGCTGCCGCCGCAAGCGACTGGCGCAGGGCCAGGCCTTGCGGCGAGACCAGCACCGCGCTGACAAACGCCTTAACGCCCTCTTCGTAATCAGGATTGGGGGCTGCCCAACTGCTGTGCAGCTTGGCTTCACGCAGGGCCTTGAGTTGCCATTGCCAGATGCGCTGGGCATAGCGCTCCAGGCCCGGCTGATCCTCGGCCCGCAAATCCAGGGGCCAACTGCCCAGCAGGGTTTGATAGAGGATCAGTTCATCGCCTGCCGAAGGGGCGTCGGGGTGCTGGTGCAAGGGGGCAGCCAACAGCCGCCAGCTGGCCACTTGGCGGGCATACCAGGGGGCCCGCTCACTGAGCAGGGCCAGGCGCGCGCGGCTGTCTTCGCCACGCTTGTGGTCATGGGTGGCGCTGGTCAGCAGGTTGTCGGGGAAGCTGTCCAGGCGCTGCTGGCAAGCGCTGTGGAAGGCCGAGATCGGCGCGCTGAACTGTTCGCTGTTGAAGCCCACGTCATTGCGCGCCAGGAGCACCGCCGAGCGGTAGAAGGCGGTGTCCTCCACGGCCTTGGCCGCGGCCGGCGAGGTCAGTTGCTGGAAGCGCACGCAGGCGTGGCGCAGCAGCTTGCGCGCCCGGCCCGGTGGTTGCCGGCGCCAGCCCTGGCCGCCGAGCCAGCGCTCCAGGCAATCGAGTACCGGCCAGTCGGTCTCGCTCAGGCGGCCTCGGGCGCCGGCCATGGCCTGTTGGAAAAACCGCTGGTCCTGGGGGCCGCGGCCCTGGGCACCGATGTAGGTGCGGTACACCGGAAAGTGCACGATCAGCTCCTGCAGCGCCCGGCGGATGGCCCCCAGGGTCAGGTCGCGGCTCATCAGGTCCAGCCGCGCCACTTGCAGCAGCGCCTGGGCCACGTTTTCAAAGTCACCGGCCAGGGAACCGTTGAGGATCTGCTGGCGTGCCTGCAGGGCTTCCTCGCCGAACTGCGGCGACCGCTGGCTGTGCCGGCTCCACAGCTCTGCCAGCAGCGCCTGGCCGGCGGGGGCCTGTTGCAACAGCGACAGCTGGTTCATGAATTCGTAGCCGGTGCTGCCGTCCACGCCCCAGTCGCGATGCAGGGTCTCGCCCGCGCCGAGGATCTTCTCGACGTAGATCGGCAGGTGCTGGCCCGGACGCAGGCGGTCGACCCGGCGCCGCAGCTTGCGGCAGTAACCCCGGGGATCGGCCAGGCCATCGATGTGGTCGATGCGCAGGCCATCCACCAGGTTTTCTTCGATCAGCTGGAAGACCTTGGCGTGGGTGGCTTCGAACACGGCCGGGCGTTCGACCCGCAGGGCCCCCAGTTCATTGACGTCGAAGAAACGCCGCCAATTGATGTCATCGGCCGCGGTGCGCCAGCTGGCCAGGCGGTAGCTCTGTTGTTCCAGCAACTGATGCAAACGCGTGAAGCCGTCGGCCTGGCGCGAGTCGTAGCCTTGCAAGTGGGCGTCGATGGCCTGGCGCACTGACGGCTGGCGCAGTTGCTGTGCCAGTGCCTGTTGCAGGGGCCGGGCCTGGGCATGGGCGGCGCCGTTGAAGCGCAACGCCGCAAAATCGTCGGCCAGGGATTTCAGGGCGCCGCTGGACTCGGCATCCAGCGGCTCCGCAAGTCGCAGCAGTGGTGCGTAGTCCCAGGGGCAGATGGGAAAGCAATGGTCGTGGTGCTGTACGTGAAAGCCGCCCAGGTCGTCGTCCAGGCGCAGCTTCAAGCGGCCTTCCTGCAGCGCCACGCCATAGTCGCTGTCGAGGAACGGCAGGAGCAACTGACCTTCCATCAGCGGGTCCGCGGAGTGCCACTGGATATCGAAGAATTCGCCATAGGGGCTCAGCCGCCCCCATTGCAGCAGGTCCAGCCACCAGGGGTTGTCGCTGCCGCCCACGGCCATGTGGTTGGACACGATGTCGAGGATCAGCCCCATCCCTTGTTGACGCAGGGCCGCCACCAGGCGCCGCAGGGCCGCTTCGCCCCCCAGATCCGGGTTGATCTGGGTCGGGTCCACCACGTCATAGCCGTGCTGGGAGCCGGCCCGGGCCCGGAGCAGGGGTGAGGCATAGAGATGGCTGATGCCCAGGCGGGCGAAGTAGGGCACCAGGGGGACGGCGTCGTCGAGGGTGAAGCCTTGATGAAACTGCAGGCGCAGGCTGGCCCGCAGCAAGGGCAGGGACGGCAGGTTCATCGGTCACGCTCTAGGGCTTGTTGCCGGGCACAGGCCAGCAGTTCCAGGCGCCGCGCGGCATCGCTGTCGTCCAGCAGGCGCCGGCTGGCACTGGCCAGGCGCCGGCGCCAGTTGGGGTGGCTGTCGAGGGTGCCGGGCAGGTTGGCCTGTTCATCGATGCCCAGGGCATCTTCCAGGGGGAGCAGCACCAGGGGCGCACGGGTATGACCAAGAAAGCGCACGCTGGCGTCCAGCACTTGGTCGGCTTCGTGGGCCTCTTGGTGAACGTTCTGTGGGTCCTGGGCCAGGGCCTGGCGCAGGCCGTCACGCTCGCGCTGGCGGTGTTCGCGCCATTGCCGCGCGCCCTGTTCATCCACCATGCCCAGGCGCAGGTTCCAGTCGATGTCGCGGCCCTGCCACCAGCCGTTGAGGGTGGGCAGATCGTGGGTGCTGGTGGTGGCCAGGGCGTTGTCCGGCCAGTCCAGGATCGGCTTGAAGTGGCAGTTGTGGTCCTGTTCGAACAAAAGCACGCGCATGCCGAGCATGGCCCGGGCGGCGAGCTTTTCCCGCAGGCCGTCGGGCACCGTCCCCAGGTCCTCGCCGAGGACAATGGCCTGGTGCCGATGGGATTCGAGGGTCAGCAGGCGCAGCAGATCGTCCACCGGGTAGTACAGGTAGGCACCGTCGCAGGGCGGCGCTCCCGACGGGATCACCCAGAGCCGTTGCAAGCCCATCACATGGTCAATGCGCAAGCCGCCGGCATGGGCGAAGTTGGCCCGGAGCATTTCGATGAAGGCGCGATAACCATGGCGCTGCAAACCTTCGGGAGAGAAGGCGCAGATGCCCCAGCCCTGGCCCTGGCGATTGAGGATGTCCGGTGGCGCACCCACGGTCAGGGACGCCAGCAACTGTTCCTGGCGGCTCCAGGCCTGGCTGCCACCGCCGTCGGCGCCCACCGCCAGGTCGGCGATCAGGCCGATGCCCATGCCGCTGCTGTGGGCCGCGCTCTGGGCCCGTTCCAGGCTGCGGGCGATCAGCCACTGGCAGAAGGCATGGAAGCCGATCTCATGGGCCTGCTCCTCGGCGAACCGGGCCAGGGCCGGGCTCGCCGGGTTACGCCAGTGTTGCGGCCAGTGACGCCAGTCCAGGTCTTCGCCGCGGGCGGCGCGCTCGGCCTGGATGGCCTCGAACCGGCAGTGGTTTTCCAGGGCTTCGCCGGCGCTGCGGCGATAGCTGGCGAAGTCCTCGTGCAGGGGGTGCTGGCCGTGGCAGAAGCCTTCGTACAGGGCGCGCAGTGCTTGTTGCTTGGCCTGGGCCGCCTGGGGCCAGTCGATCAGTGGTTGCTGTTCCAGGGCTTGCAAGGTCTGGCCAAGGCCACAGGATTCGATGGCGCTGCGCCAGGCCCGGTCGCCGAGAATGGCCCCGGGAGCGGCGTACAGGCTGTTGAGAAACAGCCGGCTGGAGGGCGAGTAGGGGCTGTAGCGCTCAGGATCGCTGTTGAACATGGCGTGCAGCGGGCTGATGGCCAGGGCATCGGCGCCGCGCTCGGCGGCTTGCCGGGCCAGCTCTTCCAGTGCCTGGGTATCGCCGAATCCACCGTCACCGGGGCGGCGCAGGGCATACAGCTGTACGCTCAGGCCCCAGGCTCGCGGGGTCGGCTGGCCCACGGCGTCGGCCACGCTGTAGCAGCGTGCGGGGGCCACCGCGAGGGTGAAGTGTTCCTCCTCGATGCGCACCGAGTGGTAACCCACCGGGATCTGTCCTGGCAGCACGCTCTGTTCATCGAGCTGCAACGACAGCGGTGCGCCGTTTTCCAGCTCGATGGCACAGCGGGCCCCGGGCGCGAAGTACCGGGCCAGGTCCAGGCCCTGGCCGACGTCGGCGGTCAGCAGCGGTGGCAGGTGCCGGCTTTGCTGCAGCTGATGCAACTGCTGCAGGCTGTCGGCGATTTCCTGGTCGCTGTCGGCAGGGTGGCCCAGGCCCGCCAGCACGGCCCGTAACACCCGGGCCTCAACCTTTTGCGGTCGGCCGTTGGCGTCGATCCAGTCCACTGCCAGGCCGGCGCGGCTGGCGAGTATTTCCAGTTGCGCATCGCTCATCGGCGTTCTCCATGGGGGGCGGTGGGGCAGGGCCCGCTGTGCAGTTGCACCACTGCGCTGAAGGCGGGTAACCAGCCCTGCTGCCAGTGTTCAAGGGCCCGCGGTGGGTGTTCAAACCACAGTTGTGCTGTTGCTTCGGGCTCCAGTTCGACCCGGTGTGGGCTGAGGTTGAGGTCGATGCGCAGCAGGCTGCCGTCACCCAGGTGCCAGCGTGCGCTCAGGGCGCCTTCGGCCAGTACCCGGGTATCCAGGGCCTGGGCGCCGGGCAGGCGCGGGATCAGTTCGCGGTGGCGGATACGCAGCAGGCTGCGGTACAGCTGGCGGGTCGTCTCGGCCTGTTGCGACTGGGGGCGGGGCCGTGATGCCTGGAAGGTCGAGGGGGCGTTGGGATCGGGGATGCGCTGGCGCTGGGCGGCGTCGGCAAAGGCGCTGAAGGCGGCGAACTCGTTGCGCCGGCCCTGGCGCACGGCTTCGGCCAGTTCCCCCTGATGGCTGGTGAAGAACAGGAACGGCTCCTGGGCCGCCACTTCATCGCCCATGAACAACAGCGGGATCATCGGTGACAACAGCAGCAACACCGTGGCCGCCTGCAGCGCCTGGGTCGGCGCCAGCTGGTTGAGGCGCTCGCCAAAGGCCCGGTTGCCGATCTGGTCGTGGTTCTGCAGGAACAGCACAAAGGCGCTGGGGGGCAGGTGGCCGCTGGGTTCGCCCCGGGGTTGGCCGTGGCGGTTGGCATGGCCCTGGAAGGCGAAGCCCTGGCTCAGGCAGCGGGCCAGTTGCGCGGTGGGGTCGTCGGCGAAGTCGGCGTAGTAGGCGTCGGTCTCCCCGGTGAGCAGCACGTGCAGGGCGTTGTGCCCGTCGTCGTTCCACTGGGCGTCGAAACCCTGCTGCAGCAGGCTGGCCTGGTTGAACTCGTTTTCCAGGTTGAGCCACACCTGGCGCGACGCCGGCACCGCCTGGCGTACCCGCTGGGCCAGTTCATGGAGAAAGTCCGGGTCGTCGATGGCGTGCACGGCGTCCAGGCGCAGGCCGTCGAAACGGTACTCCAGCAGCCACATCAGGGCGTTGTCGATGAAGAAGTCGCGCACCTGCCGCCGGCGGAAGTCGATGGCCGCGCCCCAGGGGGTGTGCAGATCCTCGCGGAAGAAGCCCTTGGCGTAGCGCTGCAGGTGGTTGCCGTCGGGGCCGAAGTGGTTGTAGACCACGTCGAGGATCACCGCCAGGCCCAGGCCGTGGGCGGCGTCGATCAGGGCCTTGAGGTCGTCGGGAGCACCGTAGGAGGCTTCCGGGGCGTAGGGCAGGACGCCGTCGTAGCCCCAGTTGCGCTCGCCGGGGAACTCCGCCAGGGGCATCAGCTCGATGGCGGTCACCCCCAGGTCCACCAGGGCCGGCAGGGCCTGCTGCACCGCCAGGTAGCCGCCCATGACCCCGACATGCAGTTCGTAGATCACCGCCTCGTGCCAGGGCCGGCCGCGCCACTGGGGCTGCTGCCAGGCGTAGGCGTTGTGGTCGACCACCAGGCTGGGGCCATGCACATCGCCGTCCTGGGCTCGGGAGGCCGGGTCCGGCACCTGGATCTGTCGATCGATGGTGTAGCGGTAGCGGCTGCCCGCCGGGCAGCGGGCCTGAATCACGAACCAGCCGTCGGCCTCGGGCCGCATCGGCAATGACCGGCCGTCCGCCAGTGCAACGCTGACCTCACGGGCATCCGGTGCCCACAGGGCGAACCGGGTGTGCTCGCTATCCAGCATCACTGCGCCGTGGCTCCAGCTGTGCAGGGTGCTTGATGGCATGGGTGCAGGCCCCTTTATTGTCGGGTGGCCTGCCCCAGGGCCTTGGCCACCAGCTGTTCGTAGAGTTCGGCGTAGGGTTCCACCGCCTTGCACCAGTTGAACGGGGCGGCCATGGCCCGGCAGCGCATGGCGTTGAGCAGCGCTGGATAGGCGAAGACCTTGAACGCCCGGGTCAGCGCCTCCTGGTAGCTGGCCACCGTGGATTCGTCGAACAGAAAGCCGGTGACGCCATTCTCGATGGTGTCCGCCAGGCCGCCGGTGTTGCGTGCCACCGGCAGCGAACCGAAGCGCTGGGCGTACATCTGGCTCAGCCCGCAGGGCTCGTAGCGTGACGGCATGAGCAGAAAGTCGCTGCCGGCGAACATGCGCCGGGCATCGGTTTCATTGAAGCCGATGTTGACCCCGATGCGCCCGGGAAAACGCCGGGCCAGGGCGCGCATGGATTGTTCCTCTTCCGGTTCCCCGCGGCCGATGATGGCGATCTGGCCGCCGTTGGCGACGATGAATTCGGCCACGCCTTCGGTGAGGTCCAGGCCCTTCTGGTAGACCAGCCGCGAGACCACGGCGAACAGCGGGCCGTTGCTGGGATCGAGACCGAACATCTGCCGTACATGGGCGGCGTTGGCCGCCTTGCCGTCCCAATCACCCATGCTGAAGGGGCAGAACAGGTGCGCATCGGTGGCGGCGTCCCAGCTTTCGTCGATGCCGTTGGGGATGCCACTGAGCAAGCCTTGCTGGGTCTTGCTGGCGAGAAAACCGTCGAGGCCGCACCCGAAGGCCGGGGTAGTGATTTCCTGGGCGTAGGTGGCGCTCACCGTGGTGATGTGGCTGGCGTAGGCCATGCCGGCCTTGAGGAACGACAGCTTGCCGTAGAACTCCATGCCTTCCTGTTGCAGGGCGTGTTCGGGGATGCCCAGCTCCGGGCACGAGGCCAGGCTGACCACGCCCTGGTAGGCCAGGTTATGGATGGTGAACAGGGTCGGGGTGCGCTGCCCGCGCCAGTGCATGTAGGCCGGGGCCAGCCCGGCGGGCCAGTCGTGGGCGTGCACCAGGTCGGGGCACCAGTGGATCTGAGCCAGGTTGGCGGCGATGTCGGCGGCGGCCAGCCCCAGGCGAGCAAAGCGAATGTGGTTGTCGGGCCAGTCGCGGCCATTGTTGGCGCCGTAGGGCGTGCCTTCGCGCTCGTACAGCTCCGGGCAGATCAGCACATAGATCACCAGGCCGTCGGGCATGTCCATGCGCCCGATCTTACAGGCCGGCAGCGCCGCGTGGCCCCCCAGCTCGCCGATGATATGGATGGGGTTCTCGCTGTGCAGCACCTGGGGATAGCCGGGAATCAGCACCCGCACATCGTGCAGGTGGGCCATGGCCCGGGGCAGGGCGGCGGAGACGTCGCCCAGGCCGCCGGTTTTCACCAGATCGGCGATTTCCGAAGTGACGAACAGCACCCGCTTGCGGTTGGGATTCTGACGAGCCAGCGGCAGTAGGGTCTTGCCTCCAGGGATGGAAATCGCCTGGGGGGCACGTTCACCGGCCTGCTGTTGAGGATGCTCTCCCTGAGTGTCCAATGCGGCGCTGATCATAGGTCTCTCCCGTTTTATTGATCTGTTCTGCTGTCTCAAACGCTACTGTCGGGCCATTCCTGTGGCCGGGCGCAATTGCGCCACACATCGATCAGCCTGAGCTGCTCGAGCGCTGCAGCAGAAAGGGTGGAGGAGCCGTTGCAAGGAATGCACCAGTGGCAGCGACCCTACCTTTAACCTGACCTTGGGCCGACGCGAAAAGTTTCGACTTTTTCAATGCCAAAGTGACCGCTCGGTCACAATGCGAAAATCAGTCTAGGACAGAACCTAGAGCGGCGTCGGGCAGGGCGGGGCGTTGATTTGGCGTGGGCGCAGGGCGACGGATCCATCCCGACGAAAGGTCGGCCGTGCACCGCAGCAGAGCGCGGCTGAAATGGCCTCGGCGCGAAAACGGTGAGGGCGCGCCAGGGGTTGGTGCAGATCGCTGGTGGCCTTGCCCGAAAATGGGCAGGGCCCCGGGGATCTGTTGGCGACCCAAGGCCCGGTTGAGCACGCAGCGGCTCAGCCGAGCCAGCCCAGGGTCAGCCACACCAGCACGGCGTAGCGGGCGCCCTTGGCCAGGCTGACGATCAGCAGGAAACGCTTGAGGGGTTCGCCCATGACGCCTGCCACCAGGGTCAGCGGATCGCCGATCACCGGCATCCAGCTCAGCAGCAGCGTCCAGTGGCCGTAACGCTGGTAGTGCACCCGGGCCCGCTCCAGGTGCTTCGGACTAACGGGAAACCAGCGACGCTCCTTGTAGGTGTCAAGGCGCTGCCCCAGCCACCAGTTGACCAGGGAGCCCAGGACGTTGCCCAGGGTTGCTACCAGCCAGAGCCCGAGTACCGTCAGCTGGCTGTTGTGCAGCAGGCCCACCAGCAGCGCTTCCGACTGCAGGGGCAGCAGGGTGGCGGCGGCGAAGGCGGCGAGAAACAGGCCGAGGTAGGCGCTGGCGATCAACGGGCCGGGTAGTCCGCTACCACCACATCCTGGCCGTCACGGGTCAGGCCGATGACTTGGAAGGCGTCGGCGCCCATGCCATCCATTTCCATGCCGGGGGAGCCCATGGGCATGCCCGGGGCGGCGATGCCCAGCAGGTCGTCGCGCTTGCGCAAGGCCAGGACCTGTTCAGCGGGCACGTGGCCTTCGACGAACTTGCCGTCGATCACCGCGGTGTGACAGGAGCCCAGGCGCGGGGCCACGCCCAAGCGCTGTTTGACCGCGCTCATGTTGCTTTCCACGTGGTCGGTGACGGCAAAGCCGTTGTCCTGCAGGTGCTCGATCCACTTTTTGCAGCAGCCGCAGTTGGCGTCGCGGTGCACGTCGATGGGGATCAGTTCGCTCGCCTGAGCCAGGGAGCCGATCAGCAGGGCGGACAGGGCCGCCAGACGCAGTGAAGTTTTCATCGAAAGTCTCGTTGTCGCTGTTGAATAAGGGGCGCTGGCAGGGCCGGCCCTTGTGGGGACACGCTGGGGGGTGGTGCATTTTGCGGCTTTTTTTGCCAGCTGCCGACGGCTTTTGTTTCAAGTTGATACCAAGCCCCGGGCGCGCAGCAAGGGTTCTAGAACCACATTCGCAGCCCCAGCACCAGGCGGGCGCCGTTGTCCGGTTCGCCGTCGTTGCGGGCGTAGTCGGCGGTCCGCCCGTGGCTGCGGTTCCAGGTCACACCTATATAAGGTGCGAATTCCCGGCGCAGTTCATAGCGCAGCCGCAGGCCGATTTCGCTGTCGGCCAGGCCGGCGCCCTGGCCCCGTTGCGGATCGTTGCGGCCATACAGGTTGAGTTGCGCCGACGGCTGCAGGATCAGGCGCTGGGTCAGCAGCAGGTCGTAGTCGGCCTCGACCCGCAAGGCGCTCTGGCCGCCTTCTCCAAGATAGGCGGTGACCTGGCTTTCGACGTTGTACAGCGCCATGCCTTGCAGGCCCAGGGCTGCCCAGGTCTGGGCCGTGCCGGGCTTGAAGTCCTGACGCAGGCCGCTGACCAGATCCCACCAGGGGCCGATGGCATGGCCCCAGAGGGCTTGCAGCTCGGCATGCTCAGTGACGCCCCGGGTGCGTTCACCTTCGCTGCGCAGCCACAGCCGGTCACGGTCGCCACCTATCCAGCCATTGACCTCCCAGCCCAGGCTCGTGCCGCGCTCGGCGTCCTGCCATTCGAGCCGCTCCACCAGGAAAAAACTGTTCAGCGACTTGCCGTGGAGGACGTGACCGGCCGCGCTTGGATAGACCGCCCGGCGATCGGCATCGGTCAACGGCGCAATCGGCGTACGGCTTTGCAAGGGGGCTGTGACTGGCAGGTCCGGCATTGCTGAGTGATCCATGCCGCGCATGTCGTGCCCGGGCATCTGTTGTGGTGACCGGGTGTCGTGGTCCATGCCGGGCATGGACTGACCATGGGCCGGGATACCGGGCCAGGCCAGCAGGACGATGCCCAGGCCGAGACCGGTCAGCCCGCCCGGCAGCAGTGGCAGCAGGGGCGTCTCAATCGGCATGGGGCACCTCCCGTTCTTCGACCCGGACTTCGCGGAACATGCCGCTCTCCATGTGGTACAGCAGATGGCAGTGGAAGGCCCAGCGCCCGAGGGCATCGGCCGTGACCCGGTAGCAGCGGCGGGTGCCCGGCGGCATGTCGATGGTGTGCTTGCGCACCTGGAAACGGCCGTGTTCGTCCTCAAGGTCGCTCCACATGCCATGCAGGTGGATGGGGTGGCTCATCATGCTGTCGTTCACCAGTTCAATCCGCACCCGCTCGCCATACACCAGGCGCAGGGGCTCGGCCTCGGCAAAGGCGATGCCGTCGAAAGACCAGGCGAACTTTTCCATATGGCCGGTCAGGTGCAGGGTCAGGGTACGGCTCGGTTCGCGGCCGTCGGGGTCGGCGAAGGTGCTTTTCAGATCGGCGTAGGTCAGCACCCGACGGCCGTTGTGGCGCAGGCCGAGGCCGGGGTCGTTCAGGCGCGGCGTGGGGTTCAGCGTCTGCATGTCCACCAGCGGGTTGTTGGTTTCCGAGGCCGGGTGGCGGATCGCGGCGTTCACCGCGTTGTGCTCCATCGCGGCCATGGTTCCGTGGTTCATGCCCGGCATGGCCCCATGATCCATGGCGCCCATGGCCATGTCCGCCATGCTCAGCAACGGGCGCGGGTCCATGGGCGGCACCGTGGCCTTGAGCCCGGGGGCGCTGGCCAGGGTGCCCAGGGCATAGCCGCTGCGGTCCATGGCCTGAGCGAACAGGCTATGGGCACCGGCGCTGGGCTGCACCAGCACGTCGAAGGTTTCCGCCACGGCGATCCGCAGCTCATCCACCGATACCGGCTCCACGTGCTGGCCATCGGCGGCCACCACGGTCATTTTCACGCCGGGAATGCGCAGGTCGAAGTAGGTCATGGCCGAGGCATTGATCAGCCGCAGGCGCAGGCGTTCGCCGGGGCGGAACAGCCCGGTCCAGTGGTTGTCCGGTGCCTGGCCGTTGAGCAGGTAGGTGTAGGTGGCGCCGCTGACGTCGGCAAGGTCGGTGGGGGTCATGTTCATCTGCGCCCACATTGTGCGTTCGGCCACAGTGGCGGCCCAGCCGTCGCGGCCGACGTCTTCGATGAAGTCAGCGAGGGTGCGTTTGTGCCGGTTGTAGTAGTCGGACTGCTTTTTCAGGGTGCGCAGGATCTGTTCCGGCGCCTCGTCGCTCCAGTCCGATAGCAGCACCACGTAGTCGCGGTCGTAGGTGAAGGGCTCCGGCTCCCGGGCGTCGATCACCAGTGCCCCGTACACCCCCAGTTGTTCCTGGAGCCCGGAATGGCTGTGGTACCAGTAGGTGCCGTGCTGCTTGACCGGGAATGAATAGCGATACAGACCGCCGGGCTCGATGCCTTCGAAGCTCAGGCCGGGTACGCCGTCCATGTCGGCGGGCAGGATGATCCCGTGCCAGTGGATCGACGTCATCTGGTGCAGCCGGTTGCGCACCCGCAGGGTGACCCGGTCGCCCTCGCGCCAGCGCAGCAGGGGGCCGGGCAGGCTGCCGTTGACCGTCATGGCCTGGCGCGGCTGGCCGCTGAAGTTCACCGGCAACTGGCCAATGGACAGTTCGAAATCGGTGCCTGCCGCGACCTCGGGCTGACCCGGACTGCTGATGGCCCAGACCGGATTGCGCCACAGCCCCAGACCGGCGAGAGCGCCTCCGGCCGCCAGGGCCTTGACGAAGGTGCGGCGGGACGGGCTGTGTCTTGATGGGGGGAACGGCATGGCAGGCTTCCAGTCGGTCAGCGGATTGGAGGGGACTCTAATCAGCGCTGGCTGTCAGGAAACTGAGGCGGGCATTACAGATTTGTCAGTCGCCCGGATGCTCCAGATGTTGCTTGAGATTGTCCAGGGCCTGGGCCGACAGCTGTTCCATGCGCGCCCGCAGGCCGCTCAGTTGCAGGTCGGTGCAATAGTCCAGCGTGTGCCGCAACAGCGTGCCGTCGCTGTGCTTGTTCAGTTGGTAATGGACAGTGCCGTCCAGCGCCGCGGAGCTGAAGACGGCCTTGAACTCCTTGGGAAATACCGCGTTCAGCACGCGATAGCTCATGGGGATCTGTATTCCGAGGAGATTCATGACTTCGCTGAAGCGGTGACCCGCCGGCAGCGAGCCACAAAAGCCGGTGTCGGCCCGCAGGCAGGAGGGCTGCCACTCCGGCCAGCGGTCCGGCTGGGTCACGTAGTAATAGACAGTGTCGATATCGGCCTGGATATACAGCTCGTGGCTGAGCCGCTCTTGCAGCAGATGTGATTGGCGCTGACCCATGATGCACCCCACTTCCTTGTGACCGGAGCCTCCAATATAGTCCCGCCGCCTGGGGGTGCCAGCGGCGGCGGCAGACCGTTCAGCGGACTTTGAAGCGACTCATCAGGTGGCTGACCTGGGCATTGGCCTGCAACAGGCTCTGGGTATTGCTTTCACCGGCCCGGGCACTCTCCACCAGTTCCTCGACCATGTGTCGGATGCTGACCATGCTGCGGTTGATCTCCTCGGTCACCGCGCTCTGCTGTTCGGCGGCGGTGGCGATCTGGGTGCTCAGGCTGTTGATCTGGTTCACCGAGTCGGCCATTTCATCCAGGCCGCTGTTGACCCGGGCCGTGGCGTCCGCCGCGGACTGGCAACTGGCCTGGGTGTTTTCCATGGCGCTGACCGAGGAGCTCACGCCCTGGGTCAGGCGGCTGAGCATTTCGTTGATTTGCGAGGTGCTGTCCTGGGTCCGCGCGGCCAGGGCCCGGACCTCATCGGCGACCACGGCAAAGCCGCGTCCCTGTTCCCCGGCCCGGGCTGCTTCGATGGCGGCGTTGAGGGCCAGCAGGTTGGTCTGCCCGGCGATCGCGCCGATCACCCCGAGGATCTCGGTGATGCGCTGGGCGTCGGCTTGCATGGCCTCGACCTTGTGGGTGGCATCGGCCACTTCGTCGATCAGCGCAATCACGCTGCCGGAGGCTTCGCCCACCACCACCCGCGAGTGTTCGGCATGCTCGTTGGCGCGCCGGGTGAAGTCCGCGGTCTGGGCGGCGTTGGCTGCGACGCTGTCGGCCGTGCTGCTCATCTGGGTGATGGCGGTCACGGTCTGGTCGGTTTCCGAGGCGTGGCGCATCAGTATCTGCTGGCTGTGGGCCGAGGTCTGCTGCAACTGCGCCAGGCTGCCGGCCATGGCTTCGGTGGCCTGGGTGACTTCGCCGATCATGTTCTGCAGGTACTGGATGAAGTGGTTGACCGAGTGCCCGATGGCCCCCAGTTCGTCCTCGGCGCGGATCACGATGCGCCGGGTCAGGTCGGCGTCACCGGTGGCCAGGGCATCGATATTGCCCTTGAGGATCTTCATCCGCTGCACCAGTTGGCGGATCGCATAGACCTGCAGCAGCACCAGCAGGATCACCATGGGGATCTGCAACAGGCTCAGGGTGCTCAGCACATCGTCGCGCTGGGCGGTGATCAGCTGGGTGGGCAGGGCGCTGGCGAGGAACCAGGGGGTGCCTTCGATGGCGCGCATGAAGAAGGTGCTGGGCACCCCGGCGTTATCGAACTCGATACGTTGGGCGCTGTTGTCGCGACGTTCCAGGGCGCTCTGCACCTGGGCCGCGAAGGGCGAGCCGGCGGCCAGTTCCCGGATGTTCTTCAGCACGATCGGGCCATTGATCCGCGAGCTGTTGCTGATGACCTTGCCGTCGGCCTCGACGATCAGCATCTGGGCGTCGAGCTCTTTCTCCTGGCGGGCCACCAGGTCGTTGAAGAAACCCAGGGTGACGTCGATGGTGGCCACGCCCCAGGGTTGGCCGTCGCGGCGGATGGCCATGGCGCAGTTGGTGCGTGGCTCGGCGCTGGCGTCGTCCTTGTAGGCCGCGGCCCAGGCGCACTGGCCGGGAGCACTCTGCAGGCCGCCTTTGTACCAGGACTGGTCGTAGTAGTTGGGGGCCGGGTCGCTGTTCCAGAAGGTGTTGACCACCAGCTTGCCCGACGCATCACGGTGCCAGAAGGTGCTGTGCTTGTTGCGCCCCGGAGTGCGCTGGCCGGGCAGGGGCCAGATTCCGCCGCCGAAGACCTTCTGCTCGCCGTACTGGTCCACCAGGCCGGGCAGGACCTTGTCGATGCTGTCGCTGTCGAGCAGGGGCACGGTCTGGGTGATGCTGCGTTGCTGGGCCTGGACCTTGTTCAACTCGCCCTGGATGCGCTGCGCCACTTCGGCGATGCGATTGAGGACCACCTGTTCCTCGGTATGGCGCAGCTTGGGCGCCACCATTTGGCTGATGCCCACGACCGTGAGTACCAGCATCAGGACAATGAACAGGACCAGAAAGAGCGTGTAGCGGGCTTGAATCGTGCGCAAAGCGGGCATGGGACCTGTCCTTACCGAGCGTTTTTTATTATTTGGAGAGGGGGAGCCTTGTCGGGGCATCCTCAGGATGTCGGCGCGGTTTTTCTGCTCTTTAGTACGATCGTCCAAAAAAAACTTCGATGTCGTTGAAAAGTGTCTCAGGTGACACAGAGGAGGGTCAGGCAGCCGCTGAACGGTTCGATCGCCAGCAGGAAAAGATCGCGGTTTGCGGGTGCTGCAAACAGCCGGCGCCGCTTAAATCGGGCCTTCTGGCTAATTGTGTCGAGTTTGTACAGAAATTGTAATTTGTGGAAATAAAGCGTTGTTGGGAGGTCGTCCTGGCGTTGATACTTGCGCCCATTCAGATGATTCAACACGGCTTGCACCCAGTTTCAGACGCCAGATAAGACTTTTTCGGTCCTCTCTGGGCCAGGCTGAACAGGAGGATTGGCAAGCCGGACTACAGGAGTGTCAGCATGGCAATCGGATACGTTGGAGGCTGGACCAGCAAGGCGGGTCTGTTGGTGCAGGACGGCGGTGGCAGCGGTTCCTCCAAGCCGGTCTCGCAAAGTGCCAAGGTACGGCAGATGTTGAGCCTGGTGGGAAGCAACCCCACCGTGCTGGATATCCGCAAGATGGACCAGTTGAAGCTTCACAAGCAGATCAAGGGTTTCGACCCGACCAACGTGACCACCAAATCCCTGGGTGGCATGAGTACCTTCCTCAAGAACAACGGCCTGATTTCCGACATCACCGCGTTGAACCTGATCAACGCCGGCGACAAGTTCGACCGTTTCGGCATTCCGAAGAACCCGGATGAGCCGTTCAATGCCCTGGAATACTTCGCGATGAAGCTCGATGACATCCAGAACAACAACATCAAGGGCAACAAGTACGCCAACTACCTGGTTCCCGAGTACAAGAAGGCCATCTACGTTCTGCAGAGCCTGCAGAACTATGGCAAGGGCAACGGCACTACGGTGACCGACAAGAACGTCTCCGCCAAAGCCTGATCCAGCCGCGGCGCGCGCTCTTGCCGAGCCCGCGCCGCGTTTTTTGCGTCAGCGATCCAGCAGCGCCATCACCTCCTCGGTGTACCGGAGACCGGCGGTGGCCTGCGGGCTGAAAATGCCCTCCAGCGAAGCCAGCTCCGCAGCACTCAGGCGGATCTGCAGCGCTGCCACGTTTTCCTCCAGATAGCGCCGTTGCTTGGTTCCGGGAATCGGGATCAGGTAGTCGCCCTGTGCCAGCACCCAGGCCAGGGCCAGTTGCCCGGCGCTGACCTGTTTGTCCGCCGCCAGTTGCTGCACCTGCTTCACCAGTTGCAGGTTGCGCTGGAAATTCTCGCCCTGGAAACGCGGGGTGGAACGCCGGAAATCGTCGGCGGCAAAGTCCTCCGGGCTGTTCAGGGCGCCGGTCAGAAAGCCACGGCCCAGCGGGCTGTAGGGGACAAAGGCGATTCCCAGGCGCTGGCAGGCGGCCAGGCAGCCGTTGTCTTCCTGATCCCGGCTCCACAGCGAGTATTCACTTTGCAGGGCGCTGATGGGATGCACCTGATGAGCGCGCTCAAGCGTGCTGGCCGAGGCTTCGCTCAAGCCCAAATAGCGCACCTTGCCGGCCTGGACCAGCTCCGCCATGGCGCCGACGGTTTCTTCGATGGCCACGTCCGGGTCAACCCGATGCAGGTAATACAGGTCCAGGGTGTCCACGCCCAGGCGCCGCAGGCTGCCGTCGATGGAGGCACGCACGTATTCGGGACGGCCGTTGACGCCGCGAGCCTGCGCATCGCCCGGATCGCGGACGATGCCGAACTTGCTGGCCAGGAACACTTGCTGGCGCTTGCCGCGAATCGCCTGGCCGATCAGTTCCTCGTTGCTGTGGGGGCCGTACATATCGGCGGTGTCCAGCAGGTTGATCCCCAGTTCCAGGGCGCGGTGCAGGGTGGCGACGGCCTCCTTGGGGTCGTTGCCGGTGGTGTAGAAATCGCTCATGCCCATGCAGCCCAGGCCAATGGCGGAAACCTGCGGACCCTGATGGCCCAGTTGTCGAGTGTGCATCGCTCAATACTCCGATGAGGGGGAAAGAGTGCTCAGTGTGCTACTCGACAAAAACTGTATAAACAGGCTAAAAGCGCTATCACTATTATCATTATCTAAATAATCGTGAGCCTGTTTCATGGACCGTTTCAATGCCATGCGTGTCTTCACCCGGATTGTCGAGCTGGGCGGCTTTGCCAGGGCCGCCGAGGATCTGCACATGCCGGCGGCTTCGGTCACCATCCTGATCAAGCAACTGGAAGCTCATCTGGGCGTGCAGCTTCTGCACCGCACCACCCGTCAGGTGAGCCCGACCCTGGACGGCGCCGCCTATTACCAGCGCTGCGTGCGCCTGCTGGCGGACCTGGAGGAGGCCGAAGCGGCATTTTCCGTGACCCGGCACAACCCTCGGGGGCTCTTGCGCATCGATATGCCGGTGGGCATCGGTCGGCTGATCGTGATTCCCGCGTTACCGGAGTTTTCTGCCCGCTACCCGCTGATCGAGTTGGAGATCGGCCTCAATGACCGTCCCGTGGACTTGATCCGTGAGGGCGTGGATTGCGCCTTGCGGGGCGGCCCGACCCTGGATGACAGCCTGGTGGCCCGGCCGCTGGTGCAGTTGCAGCAAGTGACGTGCGCCAGCCCGGGCTACCTGCAGCAACAGGGAACGCCCCAATCGCTGGCCGACCTGCAAGGGCATCGGATGGTGGAGTATTTCTCCAGTGTCAGCGGCAAGCGTTATGGCCTGGAGTTCTACATCGATGGTCAGTTGCGCCCGATGGAGTTGCCCAAGCAGGTGGCGGTCAACAGCGCCGACGGCTACCTGGCGGCCTGCGAAGCCGGTTACGGACTGGTGCAGACGCCGTATTACAACGTAGCCCGACAGTTGCGGGCCGGGGTCTTGCGCGAGGTCCTGGAGGACTTTCCGGTGCCGTCGCTACCGCTGACCGCGATGTATCCGCCCCAGCGTCATCTGTCGACCCGGGTGCGGGTCTTCGTCGACTGGTTGCTGGAGCTGTTCGCCCGCCCTGGCAATGGCACCTCGCGCCCCTGAAGGCGGGCCACAGACAGCAGAACGCCCGCGGCAGGGCGGGCGTTGGTTGGGGCACAGGGAGCTCGACAGGACGATGAAGGAGAAAAATCTCTTTCGCGCCTGTACCATGTGACCCCGATTTCCCCGGCGCATCCCCGAATCCGGGTAGGTGCTTGGCATCGTTCTTGATACACGGCGGATACATTTTCAGCTTCAGGACCCCGCAATGACCCAGTCACAACGCTTGAAATACTCGATCCTGATTTCCCTGGTGGTACTGGGGATCATGCTTGGCCTTTCCTACCTGCAGAACCACGGCGTCATCAGTGAAAAACTGTTCCAGTACATCGCCATTGGTGTGGCGGTGGTCGTGGTGGTGATCAATGGCGTGATGCGCCGCAAGGTCAAGCCCTGAGCCGTGGCTCGACCGTCTCAGGAGAGACCGTCGAGCACCGCCGCAGCCTGCTGGTGCAGGCTGTAGCTCTTGTCGGCGTTGAGGGTCAGCACGCCCTCGCTGCACAGGCGCTTCAAGACTTCCCGCACGCTTAGAAACGACAGCGGAATATCCAGTTCCAGCAGGTGACTGTGGACCCCCCGCACACCCAGGGAACGCTCGCTCTGGGCGGCGGTGAGCAGGGCGTCGATGACTTTCAGGCGAATCAGGCTGGTGCGCAGGCCAAAGCTTTTCAGCAGCTGCTTGATCCGTTCGTTACTGTTGCGCTCGGCGTTCTTGCCGAAGACACCGGCGCCGGCATTCAGGGAAGGCGTGTTGTTCACGGTGATGCCGTCCATTGGCAGTTGCGGGTTGTACATGCAAAAACTCCTTAGCAGAGCCGTATCAGGAAAAGAATGATGGGTGCTCTAGGTTCTGTCCGAAAACGACCTGCGCTTCGATCATGCTGCGCACTTCGCGCCTTCGGCGCGACGTAGAAACAGGCTCGGAATGCTCATGTAGGTCCCTACACTCCGCTTCCTCGCCTGTTTTTGCCTTGCCTGATCTTTGCTCGGTGAGCTTTCGTACAGATCCTAGTAACTAGACGAACGAGCACGGCGAATCATGAAGCCCGGGATGTAGAAAAATTGTCGGTATCAAGTCACTGACCTGTCATCGCCAGGTCGGTGTTGTCCTGCGGGGGGTAATTTTTTCAGCGGCCATTCGTCCATAGGGGCAGGCAGGCGTCGGTTGATCCGTGCGCGGCCGGATTCCCAGACTGGCGGCGTTGCCAAACCCTTCCTGCACACCAGTCCTGGTTCTGTATTTTTGCATCAGGAGTCGGCGTGATCATTTCCAGGCAGTTACCGCATTTTTGCCTTGCAGCCCTGTTTCTAAGTCTCAGTTGCGGTGCCCATGCACAGGCGCAGCCCGAACCGACCCGTGCCGAGATTCGCCGCACCAGCTTTGGTGTCCCGCATATCCGTGCCAGCGACGAGCGCGGCCTGGGTTATGGCATCGGTTACGCCTATGCCCAGGATAATCTGTGCCTGATGGCCAATGAAGTGCTGACGGTGAACGCCGAGCGGGCCAGGTACTTCGGTGCCGAAGGTCAGACTCTGGAGCAGCGGGACAACCTGAGCAGCGATGTGTTTTTCAGTTGGCTGAACACGCCCCAGGCGGTGGCCGGCTTTTGGCAGGCACAGACCCCGGCGGTGCGTGAGCGCATGCAGGGTTATGTCGAGGGCTACAACCGCCAGTTGGCGGAGCGCCGGGTTCGGGGGCTGCCCGAGCAGTGCCAGGGTGACTGGGTACGGCCGCTGGCCACCTCGGACCTGGTGAAGCTGACCCGGCGCCTGCTGGTGGAAGGCGGCGCCGGGCAGTTCGCCGAGGCCCTGGCGGGAGCCACGCCCCCGGGCGTCACGGCCCAGGCGGCACTGAGCAAGGGGCACTGGCAACTGGCGGCAGCCCGCCAGCAAGGTTTCGCCCTGGACCGTGGCAGCAATGCGGTGGCCATCGGCAGCGAGCGTTCGTTCAACGGTCGCGGTCTGCTGCTGGCCAACCCGCATTTCCCCTGGGGCGGCGCCATGCGTTTCTATCAGATGCACCTGACCATCCCCGGCCAGCTGGATGTGATGGGGGCCGCCTTGCCCGGCCTGCCGCTGATCAATATCGGCTTCAACCAGCACCTGGCCTGGACCCACACGGTGGATGCGTCCAAGCATTTCACCCTGTACCGCCTGCAATTGGACCCCAAGGACCCGACCCGCTATCTGCTCGATGGCCGCTCGCAACCCCTGGAGCGCCAGACCGTGACGGTGCAGGTCAAAGGCGCGGATGGCCAGTTGCATAGCGAGTCGCGGACCCTCTACAGCTCGGTCTTCGGCCCGGTGGTGCAGTGGCCGGGGGAGCTGGACTGGGACCGCGAACATGCCTACAGCCTGCGTGATGCCAACCTCGACAACACCCGGGTGCTGGCCCAGTGGTACGCGATGAACCAGGCCGACAGCGTGACGGGCCTGCAAGACAGCGTGCATCAGCTGCAGGGCATTCCCTGGGTCAACACCCTGGCGGCAGATGACCAGGGCCGTGCGCTGTACATGAACCAGTCGGTGGTGCCCAACGTCACCCAGGCCAAGCTCGCCCAGTGCAGCGATCCGCGGGTCGGCACCCAGGTCATCGTCCTTGATGGTTCCCGCAGCACCTGCGCCTGGGACATCGACCCGGCGGCGGCCCAGCCGGGGATCTTTGCCGCTGGCCAATTGCCGCAACTGGCGCGCAACGATTACCTGCAGCACTCCAATGACTCGGCCTGGATGGTCAACCCGGCGGCGCCGCTGCAGGGCTTCTCGCCGGTGATCAGCCAGCAGGACGTACCCCTGAAGATGCGTGCGCGTTTCGCCCTGGATCGCTTGAGCCGGATGCCCAAGGCCCAGGTCAGCGATCTGCAGCATATGGTCACCGATGATCAGGTGTACCTGGCCGGTCAGGTGATGCCGGACCTGCTGCAATTCTGCGCGCAGGACCTGGGCCCCGACGCCCAGCGACTGGCCGCGCTGTGCGCCAGCCTCAAGTCCTGGGACCGCAGCGCCGGGTTGCAGACGGGCCTGGGCTTCGTGCATTTCCAGGGCATCATGCAGCCGCTGTTGCAGCGTCCGGATATCTGGCGTGTCGCCTTCGACCCCAAGGACCCGCAGCACACGCCACGGGGCCTGGCCATCAGCCGTCCAGCAGTGGCCCAGGCCCTGCGTGAGGCGATGCTGGCCTCGGCGCAGCAAGTGGCGCAGGCCGGGCTGGGCGCCGATGTGCGCTGGGGCGATATCCAGCAGGTGAGCCAGGGCGGGCGGCCGACCCCGGTGCCTGGCGGCCCGGAAAGCCTGGGGGTGTACAACGCTATCCAGAGCGTGCCGGGTGCCGATGGCAAGCGCGAGGTGGTGAGCGGCACCAGCTACCTGAATGTGGTCAGTTTCGATGAGCAGGGGCCGCGGGCCCTGGGCCTGCTGGCGTTTTCCCTGTCCAGCGATCCGGCGTCGCCACACTTTCGCGACCAGACCGAGGCCTTTGCCCGGAATCAGTGGAGTGTGCTGCCCTTTACCGAGGCGCAGATCCGCGCCGATGGCCAGTATCAGTCGCAACTGATCCAGGAGCCACGCCGGGATTCGCAGCCATTGGCCAAGTAGTGGGTGTCAGAGGTTGACTGGAATCGAGGCCGCCCCCGTAACGGGGCGGCCTTCAGCTTTTTGGCGGGGACTGGGGCAACGAATTGATCACCGGGTTGCCGTCGCGATTGCGCGTCAGGTAGACCGGCAGCACCTTGGGCAACGAAGTCAGCAGGCTCCTGATTTCCCGGGTGTTGTAGATGCCGCCCACGCGGATCTTGCCGGTCGAGCTGTCGGCCAGCTGCACCGGAGTGTCCAGGTAGCGATTGATTAGTGGCAGGGCATCGCTGAGGGCCAGGTTGTCCAGCACCAGTTTGCCGTTGCGCCAGGCCAGTGAACTGTCGTTGCTGTAGGTCTGGCTGATCTGCGGCGCGTAATCGCCATCCTTGTAGTGAGCCTGCATGCCCGGTTCCAGGCGGAAACCTTCGCCGGGCAGCGCGGTATTGCTGGTGACCAGCACCGAGCCCTGCAGCAGGGTGACCCGTACCTGATCCTCATACATCCACACGTTGAACTGGGTGCCGGTGACCTTGATCTGGCCTTGGGCGGCCTTGACCACGAACGGATGGCTGCTGTCGTGGCTGACCTTGAAGAACGCCTCGCCCTTCTTCAGGGTGACCCGGCGCTGATCCTTGTAGTTGCTGTAGGTCAGGCTGCTGCCCAGGTTCAGTTCCACCTGGCTGCCGTCGGCCAGGGTCACGTTGCGCAGGCTGTCGCCGGCTTCGAAATGCTCGTAGGACGATGGCAGCCAGCCCAGTTCCCAACCGCTGTAGGCGGCCAGGGGCAGGGCGCACAGGGCGACGGCCGCGGCCGCGCCGTAATGCTGCCAGGTGCGCCGGGGGGCAGGCTTGACCGGAGCCGGCGCCAGAGTGGAGGGTGGCAGTTGATCGGCCACTTCCCATATCTCCCGCATCGCCTCGTATTCGAAAGCGTGCAGGGGGTCGGCATCATGCCATTGCTGAAAGGCCAGACGCTCCGCATCGCTGCAGTCGGCTTCATGCAAACGCATGCACCATTGCGCGGCAGCTTGGGTAATGGCGTCGTATTCGGCTTCTGAGAGGATCTGTTCGCTCATTGACTCTTCCTGATTTCCCGCATTCTACCCTCCGGCGCAAGGCTTGTAGAACAGCCGTCATGGCTAATGCGCATCAAAGTGAACTTATTTTCATCGGCCATGCCCTGAAAACCCGCTATGTATCCAAAGTGTCTACAAATGGGCATGCCTGACGGCCGTGTCGGTTGGCCAGCAACGCTGGCACCTTCCTTGCGAGCCATGGGATCGGGTTGACAGGGCCAACAGTCAGCGTTGTTTAATCGCCGGGTCACACGCTGTCGCCCCCTCCAATAATTACTCTGGAGCTTCAGATGTCTGCATCGTCCCTGGATGTTGAAACGCCTTGCGAATACCTCTCTCTGCCGGCCCTGGTGCAGTTGCTGGAGACGATTTTCCTGCGTCATGGCTGTCGCGCCGAAGTGGCCCGTTGCCTGGCCGAGAACTGCGCCGCCGCCGAGCGCGACGGTGCCCAGAGTCATGGTGTGTTTCGTATCCCCGGCTATGTCTCGACCCTGGCCAGTGGCTGGGTCGATGGTCGGGCGGTGCCTGTGGTGGAAGACGTTGCGGCGGCCTTTGTCCGGGTCGACGCTGGCAACGGCTTTGCCCAACCGGCCCTGGCGGCCGCTCGCGAGCGGCTGGTCAGCAAGGCCCGCAACGCCGGGATTGCGGTGCTGGCGATCCGTAACTCGCACCATTTCGCCGCACTCTGGCCAGATGTCGAGCCCTTTGCCGAAGAGGGGCTGGTGGCCCTGAGCGTGGTCAACAGCATGACCTGTGTCGTGCCTCACGGCGCCGACCGGCCGTTGTTCGGCACCAATCCGATTGCCTTCGCCGCGCCCCAGGCCCAGGGCCAGCCGATTGTCTTCGACCTGGCCACCAGTGCCATCGCCCACGGCGATGTGCAGATCGCCGCGCGCAAGGGCGAGCGCTTGCCCCTTGGCATCGGCGTCGACAGCCTGGGGCAGCCGACCCAGGACCCCAAGGCGATTCTCGAAGGCGGCGCCTTGCTGCCGTTTGGCGGCCACAAAGGTTCGGCCCTGTCGATGATGGTGGAGTTGCTGGCCGCGGCCCTGACCGGAGGTCACTTCTCCTTCGAGTTCGACTGGTCCAACCATCCCGGTGCCAAGACGCCCTGGACCGGGCAGTTGCTGATCGTCATCGACCCGAGCAAGGCCGCCGGACAGAGCTTCGCCGAGCGCAGCCAGGAATTGGTGCGGCAGATGCACGCGGTGGGACTCAAGCGCCTACCGGGGGATCGTCGGCATCAGCAGCGCGAGCGTTCGCTGCAAAAGGGAATCGCCATTGGCGTGGAGCAACTGCAACAGCTGCGGGCGCTGGCGCAGGCCTGAAACGAAAAAAGGCCAGGCCGCCACTGGCGCGCCTGGCCCTGGAGCGAGCGGGGCGGTTACGAGCGCCGGCCCAGCAACAGGCCGACCACCAGGCCAACGCCGGCGGAGATGGCCACGGTCTGCCACGGGTGGCCACCGATGTATTGCTCGGTGGCATCCACCACCGGCTTGCTGCGCTCGCGCACGTTGTTCACCGAGTCCAGCGCCTGCTTGAGTTTGAGGCTCACTTGCTGGCGCAAGCTCTCACCTTCTTCGCCTACCAGGCTGGCGCTGCCCTTGAGCAGCTTTTCCGATTCTTCGATCAGCGCCTGCAGTTCGCTGAAGGCCTGGTCCTTGATTTGATCGTTTTCCGCTTGCGCGGCAGATTTGCGAGCCATGAAGTTTTTCCTTGGAAATGTGGTCGGTGGTGCAAGGGCACGCCTGCGGTATCAGGCGTATTGCCCAAGTCGATAGCAGCCTGCGGCAGCGGCTGCAGTCATCGGGTACAAGCAATGGAGTCCGGCGCTGGGGCAAAAGTTGCAGCCATTTTGCGCCTTGCTCGCCACCCTTGAGTAAAACCGTCAGCCCCTACAGTGTAAGATGGCGCCTATTTTACGCAGCAGGAATTTCCCCATGAGTTTCAATCTGGCTAACAAGACCCTGGCCGAACGCGCCGCCATCGAGGACGAGAAGTCCCGTCTGTTCGACTTGTGGCAGAGCAACCTGGGCAAGGCCAAGGGCGAGGCGGCACGGTTGTTCGGCGAGCGCGGCAAGCGCAAGGGCAAGTGGGCCGAGTGGGTGCGCGCGGAACTGGACGGCATGTCGCCGCCGGAGTACTCCAACATGGTGCGCAGTGAAGTCAATCGACTGATGGCGGCGAACAAGTAATCGCGAAACACTCGACAATCGCTTCACGTACCTTCACCAGCAGCGGGTCGATCTGCGGGCTGGTGCGCCAGCCCAGTTCGATCGGATAGCGCGGCAGCGCCAGGGGGCAGGGCAGCAGCTGCAGGCCGGTGAACTCAGCGATGCGCCGCGCGGCATGGGCAGGAATGGTCGCCACCGCCTGGCTGCCCTTGAGCAGAAAGGGCAGCGCGGCAAAATGCGTGGTCGAGGCGCAGACCTGGCGGCTGAGCCCCAGATTCGCCAATCCTTCATCGGTGATGCCGATAAACCCCTGTGATGACACCAGCAGGTGTTCGCGTCGAACGAACTCCTCAAGGTCGATCTGTCGTTGCCCGGGCTCCAGGCTGGCCGGGTCCGCCAAACACAGGTAGTCGCCTTCCCCCAGCACCTGCCGGCTGAGCAGGCGCTCGGCAAAGCCACCGGCGCTGATGGCCAGGTCGACGCTGCGCTGCAACAGCGCCTCGGCGACGATCTGGCTGTGGGTCTGGCGGAAGATCAGCCGCAACTTGGGTGCGCTGCGGGCCACGGCCTCTATCAGGCGCCGGCCGTAGGCAATCTCGAAATCATCCGACAGGCCGACCGTCACCGAGCGTCCCTGATAATCGGCGCTGTCCGGGGCAACCATGGCCAGGCTCTGGCGACATTTGTTCAGGGCCTCAGTGACCACCGGTTTCAATTGATTGGCCTTGAGGGTCGGCGCCAGGCCGCGGCCAGTGCGAACGAACAATTGATCGCCATACAACTCGCGCAGGCGGCGCAAGGCTGCGCTCATGGCCGATTGGGTCACTCCCAGGCGCAGGGCTGCGCGGCTGGCGCTGGACTCGTCATGCAGGGCTTCAAAAGCCTTGAGCAGGTTGAGGTCGACGCTGGCGATATTCATCTGGTTCATATCATTAAGCACTGGGTTGGGGTTTATCGATGATCAGCGGCGGCAGGACAATGCGCAACACCTGATCGTTCGAGGAGTCATGTCATGCCCAAGTCCATCGTCGCCGCGCTGCAAATCGGGGCCTTGCCAGAAGGCAAGGCCGCCACCCTGGAGCAGATCCTCTCCTATGAGGGCGCCATCATCGAAGCGGGTGCGCAGTTGGTGGTGATGCCCGAAGCGCTGCTGGGGGGCTATCCCAAGGGCGAAGGCTTCGGCACCCAACTGGGTTACCGCCTGCCTGAGGGGCGCGAAGCCTTTGCCCGTTACTTTGCCAATGCCATCGATGTGCCGGGTGCGGAGACCGAGGCGCTGGCCGGGCTGTCGGCCCGTACCGGAGCCCATCTGGTGCTGGGGGTGATCGAGCGCAGTGGCAGCACCCTGTATTGCACGGCGCTGTATTTCGATCCACAGCAGGGGCTCTTGGGCAAGCACCGCAAACTGATGCCCACCGGCACCGAGCGCCTGATCTGGGGCCAGGGCGACGGCTCGACCCTGCCGGTACTGGACACCCAGGTGGGACGGGTCGGCGCGGTGATCTGCTGGGAAAACATGATGCCGTTGCTGCGCACCGCGATGTACGCCCAGGGCATCGAAGTCTGGTGCGCGCCCACGGTGGACGAGCGCGAGATGTGGCAGGTGAGCATGCGTCACATCGCCCATGAAGGTCGTTGTTTCGTGGTCAGCGCCTGTCAGGTCCAGGCCTCGCCCCAGGAGCTGGGGCTGAAGATCGCCAATTGGCCGGCAGAGCGCCCGCTGATTGCCGGTGGCAGCGTCATCGTGGGGCCCATGGGCGATGTATTGGCCGGGCCGCTGGTGGGCAGTGCCGGGCTGATCAGTGCCGAGATCGATACGGCTGACCTGGTGAAGGCCCGCTATGACTACGATGTGGTCGGCCACTATGCGCGTCCGGATGTGTTTGAACTGAGCGTGGACCAGCGCCCCCGATCCGGGGTGCGCTTTATCTGAGTCGCCGGTGTTGTTCAGCGTCGGCGGCGCCACTGCTCGCGGGTGATTTCCCAGATGTCCAGGGGGAAATGCCCGCCGACAAAGTCGCCGCTCTCGGAGCGCACCAGGTGCATGCCGCCACGCTCGGAGATGCGCCGCGAGCCCTGGTTCGGCGCAGCCTTGGGCACCCGCATCAGCGGTCGTTGCAGCACTTCGAACCAGAACTCGTCGACCACGGTGCAGGCTTCGCTCATGTAGCCCTGGCCTTGCCAGGGCGGGGCCAGCCAGAAGCCGCGGTTGTTGTCGGCTTCGTCCATCAGGCTGATGCTGCCGATCATTTGCTTGGGCTCGCTGCGCAAACGGATTGTCCAGTGCCATTCTGTGCCCCGGGCCATGGCCGGCAGGGCCATGTCCCGCAGGTAGCTCAGGGCGCCGTCGGCCGGGTAGGGCCAAGGCACCACGGCATTGAGGTAGCGCACCACTTCCCACTGCGGAAAAAGCTGCTGGATGGCCTCGGCATCCGCCAGTTCCAGGGGGCGCAGCAGCAGGCGTTCGGTGTGCAGGGTGGGAACAGGGTCGATCATGAGCGGGACTCCTTGTGGGCGTTGCCTAGCCTCAGTCGCTGGCTGAGAAAGTCGACGAAGACCCGCAATTTTGGCAGCAAGTGCCGGCTGCTGGGCCAGAGAATGGAGAACTTGCCGCGCTCTTGCTGATAGTCGTCCAGCACCGAGATCAGACTGCCGTCGGCCAGGGCGCCGCAAACCACGAATTCGGGCACATAGGCGATGCCCAGGCCCTGGCTTGCGGCGTGGATCAACGATTCCAGGTTGTTGCTGGTCAGGGCGCTGCCCATTACCAGCGGTGGCGCGCCGTCGGGCAGGCGCAGATTCCATGGCTGCAGCACGTTGCCGCCGGGGAACTTGTAGCGCAGGCAGGCGTGCCGCTCCAGGTCCTGGGGGGTGTGCGGGATGCCGCGCTGGGCAAAGTAGCCGGGGGCGCCGATCAGCACGAAGCCGAAGGGGCCGAGGCTCCTGGACTTGAGTTGGGAGTCTGGCAGCTCGCCGCTGCGGATCACCGCGTCGACGCCTTCGGCGATCACGTCGATCAGCCGGTCGTTGAAGTCCAGGTCCAGCTCGATGTCCGGATAGCGCGCGGCGAATTCCGGCAGGATCGGCAGCAGCATGCGATAGCCGATGGCGGGCAGGCTGACCCGCAGCCGGCCTCGGGGCTTGTCGCTGATCCGCGCCAGCTCGGCCTCGGCCTCCAGCACCTCGTCGACGATACGCTGGCCGCGCTCGTAGAACAGCGCGCCTTCGTCCGTCAGGCTCAGGCGCCGGGTGCTGCGATTGAGCAAGCGCACACCGAGTCGTTGTTCCAGGCGCGCCAGGGCCTTGCCCACCGCTGAGGCGGACAGTCCAAGACGCTCGCCGGCCCCCACCAGGCTGCCGCTGCGGACCACGCAGACAAACACCTGCAGGCCGTTAAGGTTGTCCATCGCTCACCTCGATTACAGCGTTTTTGTCCGTAAAGAGCGGAAGAATGCCTGGTTTTTCGCCTATTGCGGCACCCCTATCATGGATTTTTCTGCAAAGCGCCCGGGTTGCCAGGGCTGAGAGGTGTGTGTGAATCCTGAACTCGAATTGCCCCTGGGGCAGCCGGCCCGTGCCCGCGAGCGGGCTTCCTATGGCGTACTGGCCGCGGTCTGTCTGGCGGCCTTGATGTTGCCCCTGACCTTTGTCGGCGTGGCGGTGGCGACGCCGGCCATTGGCCGCGAACTGGGGGGCAGCCCGCTGGCCCTGAGCTGGACCACCAACGCCTTCATGCTGACCTTTGGCAGTGTGCTGATGGCGGCCGGCACCCTGGCCGACGAGTACGGTCGCAAGCGTTTGTTCAGCCTGGGGGTGGCGCTGTTCGGCCTGAGCTCCCTGGCCCTGGTGTTCGTGCCGTCGCTGCTGTGGCTCAACCTGTTGCGCGCAGTCCAGGGCCTGGCAGGCGCCGCTGCCCTGGCCGGTGGCTCGGCCGCCCTGGCCCAGGCCTTCGAAGGGCCTGCGCGAACCCGCGCCTTCAGCCTGCTGGGCACCACCTTCGGCGTCGGTCTGGCCTTTGGGCCGATCCTTGCCGGGGTGCTGATCGAGCACAGCGGCTGGCGCGGGATCTTTGTCTCCGGAGCGCTGATCAGCGGTCTGGCCCTGGGCTTTGGCGTGCCGCGCATGGAGGAATCCCGGGACCCCGAGGCCCAGGGCGTGGACTGGCCCGGCACCTTGAGTTTCACCCTGGCCCTGGTGTTGCTCACCTGGGGCATTCTGCTGGCGCCCCAGAGTGGTTGGGACAGCCCCTGGGTCCTGTTGTTGCTGGCGGGAGCGCTGCTGGCGCTGGGGCTGTTCATTGGTGTGGAGCGCCGGGCCTCGCGGCCAATGCTTGACCTGTCGCTGTTTCGCTACCCGCGCTTTGTCGGGGTGCAAGTGCTGCCCATCGCCACCTGCTACTGCTACGTGGTGCTGCTGATCCTGCTGCCGATCCGCTTTATCGGCGTCGAAGGCTACAGCGAGATCGACGCCGGCATCCTGATGATGGCCCTGTCGGCGCCGATGCTGGTGGTGCCCTTTGCCGCGGGCTGGCTCAACCGCTGGTTCAGCGCCGGCAACCTGTCGAGCCTGGGTTTGCTGGTGGCCGCTGGCGGGCTGTTCTGGCTCAGTCGGATCGAGCCGGGGCAGGCCGCGGTCGAGCGGGCCTGGCCATTGCTGCTGATCGGCCTGGGCAGCGGATTGCCCTGGGGCTTGATGGATGGGCTGTCGGTGAGCGTGGTGCCCAAGGAGCGGGCCGGCATGGCCAGTGGCATCTTCAGTACCACCCGGGTGGCGGGTGAGGGCATTGCCCTGGCCTTGGTGGTGGCGCTGCTGGCGGGGCTGTTGCAGCACGGCCTTGCAAGCCTGGCACTGCCGGGGGAGTCGCTGCTGGCCGCGCGGCAGTTGGCCGGTGGCGATCTGGCGGCCAGTGCCGGGTCCTTGCCGACGTTGTCCCGGGAAGGGTTGCTGCACATCTACTCCCAGGCATTCAGCCAGCTGTTACAGGTGTTGATGGTCATCACCCTGCTGGCTGCCCTGGTGGTGAGGGTGGCGTTGCATGAGCCGCGCCACCCGTGTCAGGCCCGTGACTGATCAGCGGAACTCGAAGAACTCGTAGTGCAGGTTGCCTTCGGGAATCCGGTATTCGTTCATCAACTCCCGCACCTGGGCCAGCAGGCCCTTGGGTCCGCAGAAGCTGATCTGGATCTGCTGCGGGTCGGTTTCCGTGGCCGTGCGCTTGAGGGTCTGGGCCAGGGATTCGGTGCCGCCGCTGTTGGCGACGAAGTCCACGCCACGGGCCTGGGCCATGCCTTGCAGGGTGTCGACGCTGGGAAAGGCCCGGGACGGGTTGTAGCAGTACACCAGGGTCGCCTTGTCGAACTGCCCGGCGGCCGAATCCTGCAGCCAGGCAATGAACGGCGAGATGCCCACGCCGCCGCCGATCCAGATTTCCCGCGCCGCTTCCCGAGGCCGCTTGAAGCGACCATAAGGCGCGTAGAGGTCAGCGCGCATGCCGGTTTGCACCCGCTTGCGCAGCCGTCGGGTGTAGTCGCCGAGGGCGCGGATCACGAATTCGATGCGCCCGTCTTCGCTCTGGGCGCTGGCGATGGTGAAGGGGTGCGGCTCGCGCAGGCCTTTTTCCTGCATCGACAAAAAGGCGAACTGGCCGGCCTTGAACGGAAAGCCCCGACCCAGGGGCGTCAGTTCCAGGTGCAGGGAGTTCTTCTCCACCTTGACCGCGCTCACCTGGTACTCGCCGACCTTGGCCACGAAAGGGTAGAGCAGCAGCTTGTACAGGGCCCCGAGCACCCCGAGGATGCACAGCGCGCCGAGCCAGAGACCCGAGGGCGAGTCCAGGGTGATGGGCGACTTGAAGCTCAGCCCGTGCAGGATGACGATCAGAAACAGCGGGCCGGACAGCTTGTGCCACCAGCGCCACTGGCTGTAGGGAATGTTGCGGTTCAGCGCCAGGAGCACGATCAGGCCCAGGGCCACGTAGCTCAGTTGGCGCACCAGGCGTGTCCAGTACTTCGACAGTTCGAGGATCGGCACGCTGTTCCATTCTTCCAGGTTGGCCTTGAACACCAGGTGATAGCTGGCAAACGCCAGGGCCCAGATGCCCAGCCATTTATGCACCTCGTAGACCCGGTCGAGGCCGCCGCACAGGCGCTCGACCAAGCCCCAGCGGGCGGCCAGCAGGCAGGACAGGGCCATGTAGGCCAAGGCCGTGCTGCCCAGGATCATGCTCAGGGTGGCGGAGGTCAGCCAGGTGGCGGAAGGAATCTCCAGCAGGAGGGTGAAGGTGGTGATCAGCAGGACACCGACGATCGTGTGCCAGGTTTTCAAGGGTGCATGACTCCGCTCAGGAAATGCCGTCATGGCATGAACATCGACTGCCGCAAAGGGCCCCTTTGCAACGGGTGGGCGCTGCCAAAGGGAGCGATGCATGGAATGGTGTGGCGCTGGGGTAAAGCTGGATATGACAGGTTTTTGTGCGCGTGACCGGGTGCCATTCTAGCGCTTGAACCTTAATTCAAGCTGATGTTGGTCATCGATACGGTGTTTTGTGACTGCTGAAAATGATCGAATCTCAATTACATTTCGATTTCATGTGCTGGGCATTGCTGCAACGGGCGAGGAGCAGTTGGCTGGCCGGCGAAGGGGCCTTCGAGACCTGTGCAGGGCTAGGGCGTGTTTGGGTTGGCAAACCGGCTCCGCGATGGCGTTGGCCCGGCTGGCGCCTGCGAGGTGGCGGAGGATTTGCACACGGGTGTGCTGCGCAGGCGCTGGCGCGCGTCTAGCAGCCATAGCCCCGCAGCCGTATCGGGGCCCGTGACGATGAGCCCGACCATGCAAGCCCTGTTGAACCAGATCCTCGATGAAGTCCGCCCCCTGATCGGCCAAGGCCAGGTCGCCAACTACATTCCCGCCCTGGCCGATGTGCCAGCCAACCAGCTGGGGATTGCCGTGTATGGCAACGACGGCCAGGTGTTCAGCGCCGGTGACGCCGACACGCCGTTTTCGGTACAGAGTATTTCCAAGGTCTTCAGTCTGGTGCAGGCCATCGGTCATTCCGGCGAGGCGATCTGGGAGCGCCTGGGTCACGAGCCTTCGGGGCAGCCGTTCAACTCCCTGGTGCAGCTGGAGTTCGAGCGGGGTCGGCCGCGCAACCCCTTTATCAACGCCGGGGCCCTGGTGATCTGCGACATCAACCAGTCGCGCTTTGCCGCGCCGGCCTTGTCCATGCGTGACTTTGTCCGGCGCCTGTCGGGCAACAGTCAGGTGATGGTGGATGGCCGGGTGGCCGATTCGGAATACCAGCACCGTGCCCGCAACGCGGCCATGGCTTATCTGATGCAGTCCTTCGGCAACTTCCATAACGATGTGGAGGCGGTGCTGCGCAGTTATTTCAGCCACTGCGCCTTGCGCATGAGCTGCGTCGATCTGGCCCGGGCGTTCTGCTTTCTGGCCAACGACGGTTTCTGCAAGCACAGCGGTGAACAGATCCTCACCCGGCGCCAGACCCAGCAGGTCAACTCGATCATGGCCACCAGTGGCCTGTACGACGAAGCCGGCAACTTTGCCTATCGGGTCGGCTTGCCGGGCAAGAGCGGGGTGGGAGGGGGGATTGTCGCGGTGGTGCCGGGGCAGTTCACGGTGTGCGTGTGGTCACCTGAACTCAACAGCGCTGGCAACTCCCTCGTGGGCATGGCGGCCCTGGAGCTGCTCAGCCAACGCATCGGCTGGTCGGTGTTCTAGGACTTACCAGGCGCCCGGGTTGCTCAGGCTGATCTGCCCGCGATCGATGAAACGCTGGGTGCCGAACAGGCCGCCGGCCAGCTTGCCTCGCAGTACATAAGGCAGGTTGTCCAAGGTCTGGGTCTGGCTCAACCCCAGGGTCTGGCGCAGGACGGAAAACGCCGAGACGCTGACCGGAATCACCAGGATGTCCTCCGAGTAACGGCCGATATGCCCTTGCTGGTCGCTGACCCCGGACGCCAGCGGGCGGCCGTTGACTTCCAGGTCCAGGGCGACGCCGTTGTAGTCGATGGCATTTTCGTTGGGGTTCTGCAGGCGCAGCTTCACCGCGAAGCGCATTTCCAGCTCCTGGCTGGGCAGTGGCTCGATGCCCACCACGTTGATCGCCAGCGGGTCGCGGTTGGGCAACAGCGCACAGGCGCTGAGACTGAGCAGTACCAGGGTCAAGGCGATCAATCTACGCATGCAATACCTGTCAACAATGGAAATGAATGACGGACCGGCACCTTGTGGCCGCTGCCGAGCCTGCGAGGCTGCGACAAGGCCCCCAGGGCCTTGCCTGGAAAACCCCCGACCAACCTCCAAAGCCGAGAGCCCAACACCCGCGCACGCAGCATAGACGCCCGCCAGCCTCAGGAGTTCGCTTTGCCGCTCATGTCCGGGTCTTGCATCACCTTGAGGGTCGCGGCTTCCGGGTCGAACTCATCCTCTTCCAGCTCAAGGAATTCCTCCGGCAGGAAAATGTTGAGCAAGATCGCGCAGAAAGCGCCCACGGTAATCGGCGACTCGAAGATGTTGTGCAGCGCCTTGGGCAGCTCACGCAGCACTTCCGGCACCGCCGCCACCCCCAGGCCCATGCCCAAGGAAATGGCCACGATCAGCACGTTGCGCCGATGCAGGCCGGCTTCGGCGAGGATCTTGATCCCGGCCACGGCCACGGTGCCGAACATGATCAGGGTGGCGCCGCCCAGCACCGGCTTGGGCATCAGTTGCAGCACCGCGCCGATCACCGGGAACAGCCCCAGCAACACCAGCAGCCCGGCAATGAAGTAGGCCACGTAGCGGCTGGCGACGCCGGTCAACTGGATCACCCCGTTGTTCTGGGCAAAGGTCACCATCGGCAGGCTGTTGAACACCGCCGCCACCGCCGAGTTGAAACCATCCGCCAGCAGCCCGGACTTGATGCGCTTGATGTACAGCGGGCCTTTCACCGGCTGCTGGGAAATCATCGAGTTGGCGGTCAGGTCGCCGGCCGCTTCCAGGGGCGAAATCAGGAAGATCACCGCCAGGGGAATAAAGGCAATCAGGTCGAAGGAAAAACCGTACTTGAACGGCACCGGCACGCTCACCAGCGGCACGTCGGGCAGGGCCGCCATGTCCACCCGGCCCAGCATCCAGGCCACCACGAAGCCCAGGGTCAGGCCGATGACGATCGAGCCCAGGCGCAGCATCGGGTGGTTGAAACGGTTGAGCACGACGATGGTCAGCAGCACCAGGGCCGCCAGCCCCAGGTTGCTCGCCGCGCCCAGGTCGCTGGCGCCGTAGCCGCCGGCCATGTCGGTGACCGCCACCTTGATCAGTGACAGGCCCATCAGGGTGATGATGGTGCCGGTGACCACCGGGGTGATCAGCTTGCGCAGCTTGCCGATGAACTGGCTGAGGAACATCTCGATAAAGGCCGCGACAAAGCAGATGCCGAAGATGGTGGAGAGGATGTCGTCGGTGCTGCCGCCACGACCCTTGACCATGAAGCCGGCGCTGAGCAGCACGCTGATAAAGGAGAAGCTGGTGCCCTGCACGCACAGCAGGCCCGAGCCGATCGGCCCCAGGCGCCGGGCCTGGACGAAGGTGCCCAGGCCGGAGACGAACAGCGCCATGCTGATCAGGTAGGGCAGTTCGCTCTCAAGGCCCAGCACGCCGCCGAAGATCAGGGTCGGGCTGATGATGCCGACAAAACTGGCCAGCACATGTTGCAGGGCGGCGAAGATCGCCGCGCTGAAATGCGGACGGTCATTGAGGCCGTAGATCAGGTCGGACTTGTAGCGGGGAGGGGAACGATCAGGTGCGGTCATGGGAGAAGGCCTGCCAGTGGCGTGCGAAAACGCCAGGGCGCACGCCGGAAAGTGGACGGGACTTGGGCCGCAATGTCATGGCATCGGACAAGACTTGCGCACCCGGTCAGAAAAAGGAGGCGCAGGATGCCAGAAAGGTCCTGTTGTCAGAAGGGCAAACAGGCGCAAAGGGTCAATTTTGCAGGGATACGAAAGATACTGTTTCTCATTTGCCGTTGTGGAATAATCCGCCTCCCCGATTTGCGGACCTTCCCTCGATGCTGCCCATACCCAGCCTGCTGCGCAGCTTTCAAGAGCACTACGACGATCTGCTGAAGTTTCTCACCCGGCGCATGAGCGATCGCCAACGGGCGGCGGACGTGGCCCAGGACACCTATCTCAAGCTGCTCAAGGTCGACCAGCAGACGGTGGAGGTGCACAACGATCGCCGTTTCATTTTTCGCGTTGCCGGCAACCTGGCCATCGATACCCTGCGCCGCGAGCAGCGCCTGGCGGCCAATCTCAGCGACACTGAGCCACACCGTGAAGTGGTGGACCCGGCACCGGCGCCGGAAGCGGTGCTGCTGGCCAAGGAACGCCTGGCGGTGCTCGACGAGGCCCTGGCGCAACTCTCGGACAACGCCCGCCAGGCCTTGCTGCTCAATCGCCTGGAAGGCCTGACTCAGGCGCAGATTGCGTTACGCCTGGGCGTTTCCGAAAGCATGGTGGCAAAATACATCGGCCAGGCCCTGCGCCATTGCCGCGACTGGCTGCAACAGCATCATGAGTGATTCCCCCTTGCCCGCCGCCGACATCCCCATGACCGAACACTCCGAAAGCCTTGAAGACGCTGCACTCCAATGGCAGGTGTTGCTGCATTCCGGCAACGCCACGGCGGCCCAGCGCATGGCCTATCAGCAATGGCGCCAGACCAGTCCGGCCCACGCGGCAGCAGCGCAAGAGGCGCAGCAGCTGTGGGGCGACCTGGGCCAGACCCGGGCCGCCGAACAGCACCGGGCGGCGACAGCCACCGGTTCCCGGCGTGGTTGGCCGGCGCTGGTGGCGTCCCTGGTACTGGCCGTGGCCAGCGGCGTCGGCTGGTGGCAGTGGCCGGCCCTGACCTCGGACTACCACACCGCGGTCGGCCAGCAACAGCACATCACCCTGGCGGACGGCTCCAGGGTCACGCTCAACAGCGGTAGCGCATTGTCGGTGGCGTACTCGGCGGGCGAGCGCCGGGTGATCCTGCAATCTGGCGAGGCGCTGTTCGAGCCGGTTGCCGACCCGCAACGGCCGTTTGTGGTGCAGGCCGACGGCCAATACCTGCACAGTGCCGCCAGCGCCTTCAGCCTGCGCCGCGAGGGCAGTCGGCTGACGGTGGTGGTGCGTGAAGGCCAGGTGCAGTTCACTGGTGATCATGCGCCGGTACTGCTCCAGGCCGATCAGCGTCTGCAGTATCAATCCGGCCAGCCGCTGCTGGCCCAGCAAGCCGTGGACGCTGCCAGTCTCACCGCCTGGCAGCGGGGCAAGCTGATCTTCAACGGTCGCCCCCTGGGCGAGGTGATTGGCGAGCTGGAGCGTTATCAGCATGGTCGCATTCTGATCTCCGATAGCCAGTTGGCGGCCCTGGCCATCAGCGGTGTGTTCGATCTGCACGACCCGCAAGGTTCGCTGCGGGCCTTGCAGCAGCGTTATCCGCTGCAGGTGACCTACCTGCCGTGGCTGGCGGTTTTGCACTGAGTGGATTTTTTTTGCTTGGGGCACTGCAAGTTCTTTCCCGGCCAATCGTCGTAGTGAGACTGAGAAGACAATCATTCTCATTGACGTCATTTCAACGGGCTGGGAAGGAACACGTGAAAGCTATGTTCAAGCTGTCGATACTGGGGCGCGGTCAACACCTCATGCGCCGCACATTACTGGCCCAGGCGCTGTTCGCCGGTGCCGTGAGCCCACTGCTGGCCCAGGCGCAGGACGCCAGCTCCACCAGCCAGGGCAGCAGCACCCAGGAGCGCCGGGTGGCGCTCAAGCTGGTGGCCCAGCCCCTGGATCAGGCACTGACCCGTTTTGCCGATCAGGCCGACCTGCGCCTGCTGTACACCACCGCTGATGTGGACGGCCTGCAAGCACCGGCCCTGAATGGCGAGGTCACGCTGGCCCAGGCCCTGCAGACACTGCTGGCCGGCAGCGGCATGAGCTGGTCCTTCAGCGATTCGCGCACGGTGATCCTGCGTCGCGCCGCGCCGGCCGCCAGCCTCAACCTCAAGCCGACCCAGGTCAGCGTGGCGTCGCGCACCAGCACCGCCATCAGTGAGATCCCCGGCACGGTGTGGGTGGTGGAGCAGAGCCAGCTGCGCGAGCAATTGAGTACCGGAGTCAGCCTCAAGGAAGCCATTGGCAAGCTGGTGCCGGGCCTCGACCTGGCCCCTGAAGGGCGCACCAACTATGGCCAGAACATGCGCGGGCGCAACGTCCTGGTGATGATCGACGGGGTCAGCCAGAACAGTTCCCGGGGCCTGTCCCGGCAGTTCGACAGCATTTCGCCGTTCAACGTCGAGCGCGTCGAAGTGCTGTCCGGGGCCAGCGCCATCTACGGCGGCGGCGCCACCGGCGGCATCATCAATATCGTCACCAAGAAAGGCGAACCGGGCCCGGCGCGGTTCGAGACCCAACTGGGGGCCAGCAGTGGCTTCAACAACAGCGATGACCTGAGCACCCGCGTCGCCCAGTCGGTGAGCGGCGGCAACGAGGCCATCAGCGGCCGGCTGGCGGTGGCGGGGGAGCAGAACCAGGCGTTCTATGACGGCGCCGGCAAACAGATCTTCATCGACAACACCCAGACTGACCTGCAGTACAACCGCACCCTGGACCTGATGGGCAGCCTGGCCCTGCAGTTCAATGACGAGCAGAGCCTGGACCTGCTGGCCCAGTACTACGACTCGGGCAACCACGGCAGCACCGGGATCTATTTCCCCAACCTCAAGTACCGGGCACCGTCCAACCTGGAAAACGCCGAGCTGCGGGGCGGCTATTCCACCGACCTGGAGCCGCGGACCAAGCGCCTGCTGCTCAACGCCAACTATCACCACAGCGATGTGCTGGGTCAGGACTTCTACCTGCAGGCCTCGTACCGCAAGGAAGACAACAATTTTTTCCCGTTCCCCTACTACAACAGCGGCAGTCCCGCTGGCTCCAAGGGCGTGTACTTTGCTGCCTCGCAGCAGAATTTCGAGGTCACCAGCCTCAAGGCGCTGTTGGCCAAGGAGCTCGATGCCTTCAAGCTCACCTACGGCGTGGACCTGGACCGGGAGCGCTTCAATGCCGAGCAGAGCACCTTCGATCAGCAGATTTCCTCGGACAGTGGCGGTCTGGATCTGGTGACCCTGAGCAAGGCGCCGCGCTATCCCAGCTATCGGGTCGACGGCCTGTCCGGCTACGCCCAACTGGACTGGCATGCCACCGACAACCTGACGGTTTCCGGCGGCTACCGGCGTCAGCAGATGGACGTGGATGTCGGCCGCTTCAAGAACGTCCCCGGTGGCAGCAACCAATATGCGGTCAACCTGTACAACCTGGGCAGCATCTACGACTTCAAGAACGGTCATCAGGTCTGGGTCAACTACGGCGAGGGCTTCGATCTGCCGGACCCGGCCAAGTTCTACGGCAAGCCGGGCCTGAGCGTCGACGACAACCCCCTGGCCGGGATCAAGAGCCGCCAGGTGGAGACCGGCTGGCGCTTCTCCGATAGCGACTGGGAGGCCCAGGCGGCGCTGTACTACATCTGGTCGGACAAGGTGATCAGCACCGACCAGGCCACCCTGACCATTGACGTCAAGGATCAGAAAAGCCGCGACTACGGCTTTGAGAGCGCCCTGACCCGGCACTTCCAGAACGGCTGGGAAGTGGGTGGCACCCTGCATGCCGTGCGTTCCGAGGAGGAGAACAAGAACGGCGGCTGGAGCAAGCGCGACGCCCGTTATGCCTCGCTGTCGAAACTCACCGCCTTCGTCGGCTGGAAGGGTGACAGCAGCAACATTCGCTTGCAGGGCAACCACGCCTTCACCCTCAAGGACGATGCGGTCAAGGTTATCGACGCCACTCACAGCGTCGACGCCCCCAACACCATCGACGGCTACACCACCTTCGACCTGCTGGGCAGCCACGACACCGACTTCGGCACCTTCAGCGGCGGTATCCAGAACCTGCTGGACAAGCAATACAGCACCGTCTGGGGCCAGCGCGCCAAGCTGTTCTACTCACCGACCTATGGGCCGGACTACTTGTATGACTACCAGGGTCGTGGCCGCACCTACACCCTGAGCTGGAGCATGGCCTACTGAGGGGCCATGCCCCGGGATCGGCACGGCCCAGGCAAAGGCCCGCAGCAGGTCATCCTCGGTGGCGTGCCCCTCGACACCGCCACCACCAGCCGTTGCGGAGCACGCTTCGGCCCCGTGGCATCCGTGGACATTGCCTGTCTCGCCTCACAAGCCTCCTGACACTGACTGTCAGGAGGCTCTGATATTCTGCGCCGGTGTTTTTTTCTCCGGAGTCCACCCAAGGTGTCGCGAGCCAGCCGTTTACTCACCCTGTTGCAGATGCTGCGGGGCAAGAGCCGTCCCGTCACCGCAGCCACCCTGGCGGCGGAGCTGGAGGTGTCCGAGCGCACCCTGTACCGCGATATCGCCGAGCTCACTTCACTGGGCGCGCCGATCTACGGTGAGGCGGGCATCGGCTATGTGTTGCGCAGCGGGCTGTTCCTGCCGCCCTTGATGCTCAATGCCGACGAGACCGAGGCCGTGGTCCTGGGCTTGCGTTATGTCGATCAGCGTGGCGACGAGGTGCTGAGCAAGGCTGCGGCTGATGCCATGGCCAAGATCGCCGCCGTGCTGGCCCCGGCGGCCCAGGATGCCCTGCGCAATCCGACCTTGCTGCCGGGCCCCGCGGGCTGGGGCTTTCCCGACAACAGCGTGTCGTTGAACGTGTTCCGCCAGGCGATCCGGCACCAGGCCAAGCTGTTGATCGACTATGCCGACGTCAATCGCAACCCCAGCCAGCGGCTGATCTGGCCCTTGGCTCTGGGGTTTCTCAACGAGGCCCGGGTGATCGTCGCCTGGTGCGAGCTGCGGGGCGATTACCGGACCTTTCGCACCGACCGCATTGCCGCGGCCCAGGAGCAGGGACAGGCCTATCCGGGGCGGCGCAGCGATTGGCTGCGAGCCTGGCGCCAGTGCCTGCAAAAGGACGAGCAGGGCGGTCAATTCACTCCTGACAGGAAATGACGCGCGGGGCTTTTAACATGGCGCGATCATCGACTCATCAGGAGCTTTTCTCATGTCAGGTATCGACGCTTCACTGGCCCCGGCGATCCGCGCCTACGTGATGGCGGCCAACACTGGCGACAGCTCGGTGGCGGCGGCGATCTTTGCCGCCGAGGCCCAAGTGTTCGACGAGCGAGAGCACCGGGTAGGGCCGCAGGAGATTGCCCGCTGGATGGACGCCAGCCATCGCGTGCGTCCACGGCTGCAGATCCTCGGGGTCCAGCAGCGCACCGGCAAGGTGTTGCTGGACAGCCTGGTCTGCGGGGATTTTTCCGCCAGCCCGCAGACGCTGCGCTACACCTTTCGCCTGGACCCGCAGGGACGGATTGCACGGCTGGATATCTCCCGCTGAGGCTTGTCGACCGGTGTGTCGGGCGGTTCGCCGGCAGCCGGTTCCTCCATGGAATGGGGCGCGGTGGCATACTGCGGCTTTTTTGCCGGGAGGCCAGCGGCCCATGCCATTCGATTCCCCCTTGAGCGCCTATCGGCATGCCCTGGAGCAGGACGGCTTCGTCGCCGATGAGGCACAGGCGCGGGCCGTGCAAGCCTTGCAGAACTGCCACGAGGCCCTGCATCAGGGGCGTACAGCGGTGCAAGGGGTCTATCTGTGGGGTGCGGTCGGGCGGGGCAAGACCTGGCTCATGGATCAGTTCTACCAGAGCCTGCGGGTGCCGGCGCGGCGTCAGCACTTTCATCACTTCATGGGCTGGGTGCACCAACGTTCGTTCCAGCTCACCGGCACCGCCGATCCCTTGCAGGCCCTGGCCCGGGAGCTCGCCGAAGAGGTGCGGGTGCTGTGCTTCGATGAGTTGTTCGTCAACGACATCGGTGACGCGATCATTCTCGGACGCCTGTTCCAGGTGATGTTCGAGCAGGGCGTGGTCATGGTCTGCACCTCCAACCAGCCTCCCGAGCAGCTGTATGCCGAGGGCTTCAATCGTGAACGTTTCCTCCCGGCCATCAGCGCCATCAGCCAGCACATGCAAGTGGTGGCGGTGGACGGCGAGCAGGATCACCGTCTGCATCCGGGGGCCGCGGCGCAACGCTACTGGCTCAGTGTCGAGGGCCAGCCCAGCGCCCTGGAACCCTTGTTCCAGCAGTTGAGCGGCGGCCAGGCGGTCTCCACTGAGCCGCTGCTGATCGGCTATCGGCCGGTGCAGGTGGTCAAGGCCGCCGGCAGCGTGATCTGGTGCCGTTTTGCCGATCTGTGCGAACAGCCGTTTTCCGCCATGGACTTCATGGCGCTGTGTGACAGGTTCAGTGCGATCCTCCTCAGCCAGGTCCCCAACCTCAGTGCCCAGCAACGCCCGGGACGCATTGCCCGAGGCACCGAGGATGGCGCCCAGCGGGTGGTGGCAGGGGATCGCGAATTGCCGCAACTGTCGATCCATGACGACAGCGTGCGCCGCTTCATTGCCCTGGTGGATGAATGTTACGACCGCAAGGTGCCGCTCTATCTGGAGGCCCAGGTACCGATGGAGCAGCTGTACACCGAGGGTTACCTGGAGTTTCCCTTCCGCCGCACCCTGAGCCGCCTGCAGGAAATGCAGTTGCAACGCTTTGCCAGCCAGCCTAGCGCTTGAGGGGAAGGGCTTCCGGCTGTGGTTCATCCTGGCCAATCATTAGGATTTTTCTGCAGAAGGAGGGAGAAAAATCTTCGTTTGGTCAAATCCCCCAGCCTACAATCGAGGCTGCCTGAGCCCTGAACGCTCACTTTCACTGCATTGATCGAGGATGAACATGGACGTTGCCGATGTCGTGGTGCTGCAAGCCAGTTACAGCAACCCGGTGCATGCCGAAGCCATAGGCGTGCTGCTCAATCATTACGCCCAGGACCCCATGGGCGGCGGCCAGGCCCTGGCGCCGGACCAGCTTCAGCAACTGCCGGCAGAGCTGGCCAAGCGACCTCAGGCGTTCAGCGTACTGGCCTTTGCCGGGGGCCAGCCGGTGGGGCTGGTGAACTGCTTCGAGGGCTTTTCCACCTTTGCCTGCCGGCCCCTGGTGAATGTTCACGACGTGGTGGTGCTGGACAGCTTTCGCGGCCAGGGCCTGAGCAAGCGGATGCTGCAGAAGGTCGAGGACATTGCCCGGCAACGGGGTTGCTGCAAGATCACCCTGGAAGTGCTGGAAGGCAACGCCCAGGCCCAGGCCGCCTACCAGGCCTGCGGTTTCGCCAATGCCATGCTCGATCCCGCCCATGGCCGCATGCTGTTCTGGAGCAAAGCTTTGTAATGTCCGATGTCAGGCCCCCCGGCTGATTGGCGCCCTGGTGCTGTAGGGGAGCGGGGCTGACTGCTTTAAGCGTCGTGCAATGCCGGGTCGAGCTTGGGGAACACCAGGCGGAACTCGGTGAGGCTGTCCGGTACGCTGTCGACCTCGGTGCGGCCCTGATGCAGGTTCATGATCGAGCGCACGATTGCCAGGCCCAGCCCGGTGCCGCCTTCGGCTCGGGTGCGGCTGCTGTCGACCCGATAGAAACGCTCGAACAGATGGGGCAGGTGGCAGGCGGCGATGCCCGGCCCGGGATTGCCCACGGCGAGGCTCACGCTCTGCAGTTGGCGCTCGATCCGCAGGTCGATCCGGCCCTGATCCGGGCAATGGCGGATGGCGTTGGACAACAGGTTGGAAATGGCCCGCTGGATCATCAGGCGATCCCCCAGCACCCAGGCGTCACCGCGCAGTTCCAGCTGCAGTTGCCTGTCCTCGGCGCTGAGGGCAAACAGGTCCATGACCCGCCGCGCCTCCTCGCCCAGAGACACCCGGGCAAAGCGGGCCTGGGAAGCCGGCTGGCTGACCTGAGCCAGGAACAGCATGTCGGCGACGATTCGTGTGACCCGTTCCAGCTCCTCGATGCTGGCCTCCAGCACGGCCTTGTATTCCTCCGGGGGGCGGTCGCGGGACAGGGTCACTTGGGCCTTGCCCATCAGGTTGCTGATAGGCGAGCGCAGTTCGTGGGCCAGGTCGTCGGAGAACTGCGACAGGCGTTGTACGCCGCCATCCAGGCGCTGCAGCATGACGTTGATGCCCTGGCCCAGTTCCGCCAGTTCCCGGGGCAGCTTGTCCAGGTTCAGGCGATGGGTCAGGTCCTGGGTGGTGACCTTGGCGGCGACCCGGGTGAACTGTTGCAGGGGCAGCAGGCCCCTTTGCACCAGCCACCAGGCACCCATGCCGATCAGCAGCAGCAACAGGGGCAGGGCAATCACCGTGGAGCGCAGGTAGGCGCTGAGCAGTGCCTGGTCATTACCGCGGTCCAGGCTCAACACCACTCGCACCGGCTCGCCATTGCGCAGGTTCATTTGCCGGGTGGCGCTGAGCAAGGGATTGCCGCGGCTGTCACGCCAGTCGAGGTAACCCTCGGTGCTGCTCTCCCTCAGGGCCCGGGGCAGCGGTTGCTCAGCGATGCCGCCAACATTGAGCAAGGGTTCGGCCAGGGGGGCGCTGCTCAGGATGTTCAATTGCAGATTGTCGTGGCCCATCACCAGGTCCAGCAGGGAGTGGGGGCGGGCGGCCAGGTCGCTGCTCTTGAGGTCGCTGGTGAGGCTGTGCTGGATCTGTTCCAGCTTGCTCTCCAGGCCTTTGCGCGCCAGGTTGTCCAACTCGTGGTTCAGGGCCAGATAGGCCAGTGTTGCCAGCAGCAGGACCAGGGCCGCCCCCATCAGGCTGACGGTCAGCCCCAGGCGCATGGACAGGCTGCTGTTGGTCGGCGCCGCCGGCTGGGGCGTCATTGGCGCACTTCCAGGACATAACCGACACCGCGCAGGGTGTGGATCAGCTTGACCTCACTGGCATCATCGATCTTGGCCCGCAGGCGGCTGATGGAGACTTCCACCACATTGGTGTCGCAGTCGAAGTTCATGTCCCAGACCAGGGAAATGATTTGCGTGCGGGTCAGCACTTCCCCCGAGTGGCGCATCAATACATGCAACAGGGTGAATTCCTTGGTCGTGAGATCTATCCGACGGTCGCCGCGATAAGCCCGATGCCGGCGAGGATCAAGTTGCAAGTCGGCCACTTGCAATACTTGCGGCTGGGACACGGGTTCGCTGCGGCGAATCAAAGTCCGGACCCGGGCCAGCAACTCGGGAAATTGAAAAGGTTTGACCAGATAATCATCGGCGCCCATATCCAGCCCTTTGACTTTGTCTTCCAAGCGCCCGCGAGCGGTCAACATCATGACCCGGGCCGGAGAATGTCCGCGCATATGTTCCAACACTTGCCAGCCATCTTGGCCCGGCAGGTTTATATCCAGGATCACCAACTCGTAAGGTTGTTGCTGTATCAGGTGCAGACCGTCCACGCCATTGTTGGCGCGGTCCACGACATAACCACTTTCACTCAGGCCTTGATGCAGGTAGTCCGCTGTTTTGGGTTCGTCTTCAACCACCAGAATACGCATTGCCAGATCCTCTCCAAACCGCTTGGGCATTATCGAATGAGTGCAGGGTGAAGCCTGAAGTAGCTATAGGGTCAAGAAAAATAATCATCTAATTCATAGGATTAGCCAGGTCAGCCGATAGCGGGTGAGCGCTTGGGCGCAGGCATGCTAGTTGATTGCACGCAGGGAAAGTGGCGGATGACAGAGTTGTAATATTCCTGTCATTGGCGTGACAGTGAGGGCCTGCCAGCGGATATAAAAAAGGCGCCCTGTAGAGGGCGCCAAACGTCCATCTCTGCCAAAGGAGCGCATTGTCCAGAGTGGGTACTGCGTTGAAGAGGTATCAGGCGCCGGGCTGTTGTTGCTTGGCGTCCGGCGCGGAATAGTGGGTACCGGCCTTGTCTTGCTCGGTCTTGGCGAGGTTCTGGTTTTTATCGCCGTGAATCTGTTGCTGATTGACGCGGAAGTTCTCGTAAAAGCGTTGCATATGCTCGGCTCCGCCTTCGGCAAAGGCTGCGCTGGAAGTGGCGAGAATCAAACCGCTAAATACCAAAGTTGAAAGTTTCATACTGCGTTTCCTACTTAAGAGTGTTCGGTAACTTGTTTCGTCCCTGCACAAGAAGTGATGGGGCAAGTTTCAGCGAAGTGTATTAAGTGAGGGTTAACGTCAGCCTGAGCGGGATATTACATTCTTGACATTATGTGTCTGCAGACAATCAAAGCCTGTAGCAACTGGTTGGCCAGTGAGGGTGTCGCAGAGCTCGCTGCAAGGCAGGATGGCGCCTTTGCCGGCATGCCGGGCGCCAGCAGGGATGGGGGCCGTTGCGGCCCCCGAGTCGGGTTCTTACTTCTGGACCACGGTCGCTTCCGTCGGCGCTTTGGGTTTCATCAGGCTGAAGTCGATCAGCGCCTTGCTCTGGCGTGAGTAGGGGTCGCCAATCAGCAGCGGGCGCGGCTTGAAGCTGTCGCTGACCAGGCTGCGGCTGTGGTCCAGCTGGTCGAAACTCAAGCCCGCCAGGTCGGCCCAGGTATGAATCAGCTGGGAGCTGCTGTAAGGGCGGCTGAGGTCGGAAGCAAAGTTCCAGTCATGGGTTTGCCGCCACTTCGGCGAGGCCCAGGCCATGAACGGGATGGTGTACATCGGCGCCGTGGGCTTGCCTTCGTTGCGTCCCAGGGTGTCGTGGCCGGCGGAGTCGAAGACGTCTTCGCCGTGGTCCGACAGGTACAGCAGGAAACCGTTGGGGTCGGTCTTGGCGTAATCCTTGATCAGGCTGGAGACCACGAAATCGTTGTACAGCACCGCGTTGTCGTAGCTGTTGTAGGTCGGCAGTTGATCGTCACGCACACCGGCCGGCACGCCCTGGCGATCGGTGAATTTGTCGTAGCTTGGCGGGTAGCGGTACTGGTAGCTCATGTGGGTGCCCAGCAGGTGGACCACGATGAACTTGCGCGGGGCGCTGTCGGCCAGGGCCTTGGAGAAGGGCTCAAGCACGTCGCCGTCGTACTGGCGGGCGTTCTGGTTGCGGTTGTTGTTCAAGTACACCTGCTCGTCCGCCTGCTCGGAGAAGGTGGTGAGCATGGTGTTGCGCTTGGTCATGGTCTGCTGGTTGGTGATCCAGTAGGTCTTGTAGCCGGCCTGCTTCATCACGCTGACCAGGGACGGCGTCTTGAGGTAGAGATCGGGGTTTTCTTCGTCGGCGAAGGTCAGCACCTGTTGCAACGCCTCGATGGTGTAGGGGCGCGGGGTGATGACGTTGTCGAACACCGCCAGCTGATCCTTGAGCTTGTCCAGCTCCGGGGTGGTCTGGCGCGGGTAGCCGTAGAGGCTCATGCGCTGGCGGTTGGTGGACTCGCCGATCACCAGCACCAGGGTGGCCGGCTGGTTGGCCATGCTGTCCTTGAGGTTGGTCAGCGGCGGGATCTTGCTGACGCTGTCGAGCATGCCCTGCATGCCGTTCAGTTGCTCACGGTAGCGGCGATAAGCGACCACCATCTGCCACGGCACGGCGGGTTCGATACGGGTTTCAAATTTCTCCAGGCCGTCGGCCAGGGTGTCGGTGCGAGCGATTTGCTTGATCAGCGGGTAGCCGACAATCGCCACCAGGATTGCCACGGCAGCCGCCAGGGCCTGGCCCCGGGGCAGGTACACCGGGCGCAGGCGGGTCCAGAGGAAGAGGGCGAAGGCGGTGTGGGCCAGGAACGCCAGGAGCATCCACCAGGCAAAGTACTGCGTCAGGTATTCACCGGCTTCCGAGGGGTTGGACTCGAACATGATGAAGATGACGCTTTGCGAGAACTCCTGCTGATAGACGAAGAAATAGCCCAGGCTGGCCATGGAGCAGGCCCAGAGCACCACGCCGATCACTGCCGCCATGACTTTGGTGCGTGCCGGGAACAGCAGCATCGGCGCCAGCCAGATGGCGCTCATGAAGAACGCCTGGCGGAAACCGGCGAAGCCGGACGTGTCCGTCAGTTGAATCAGCAGTTGGGTGATGCCGGAGAAATACCAGAAGAACAGGAACAGCCAGAGCAGCCCCATCCAGTCAAAACCTGTCGCAGACGTGTTACTGCGTTTGAACAATGCCATTCAGCGCTCCCCGCCGTTCCGTGATCATTGCGCGCCGGTTCAGCGCTGCGAATGAAGGCCGCCGTCTGTAACAAGACGGCCACAATGGCCGGGAGTATCGATAGGCAAGTGTGAAAAGTTCGTTAGCGCAGCGTTGGATTTTTGTCCGGCGTCGCAGGCAGCGGGATCAGGTGTGGCGGGAGATGGGTGGCAGGAAAGGGAGTGGGTAGAGCGGGGAACGCAGGCCGGGCCTGCGTTCCGGGGCACAGCTGAGGTTGCTCAGGGGCGCTGCAGCGCTACGGCAGGGGCTTGTCCCTGGTTCTGCAACATCAGGCGCAATTGGGCGAGTTCCCGTTGCAGTTGATCGCGCTCGTCTTTGAGTTGGCGCAATTCGTCACGACGAATGGTCACGTAGAGAGTCTGTGCTGGTCGTGCCGGTAGTACTGTGCCCATTGCTTCACCTCGCAAATGGAGTGCCTCAACTATGCTTCGCTGGTCGCATCCCTTGCGCAAAGCACCATCGTCGGCAGCGCGAAAATGACGGTGTCAGGCAACCGTCTTGCCTTCACTCGTGACGTTTCCATGCAGCCTGAAGGCAGCAATTTTATTTCTTTTTAGCGCAATTGGAACTTTTTTATTTTTCGTGGTCGTTGTGCCTTCCTGGTGTTTTGCGTCGTTATCCCCCCAAGTTCTGAGAAACTTCGCCCCCAGTGCCGGGACTAATCTCCACGCGGTTCGCGCTGGCCGAGGGGCAAGAGATCGGGCTTGGGCGCGCTGCGTTGCGCGCAGGTGGCCGCAAAAACTGGCGTTATGTCTGAAGATTGCGCTGTCTTGGAGCGTCTCGCCTTGTATAGTTGCGCCCCTCGACGTTTGCACCCAGCCCTTTGGGCTATACATTTTTGATCTGATTTTTTTGCAGTAGGAGCATCAGCACATGCAACTGGGGATTATTGGACTGGGCCGCATGGGCGGCAACATTGCACGGCGCCTGATGCTCAATGGGCACGAGACCGTAGTCTTTGACCGCAACACCGATTTCGTCAGCACCCTGGCCGCCGAAGGCGCCAAGGGCGCCGCCGACCTGCCGGCCCTGGTGGCTGGCCTGGAAAAACCCCGCGCGGTCTGGGTCATGCTGCCCGCCGGCGCACCCACCGAAGAGACCATCGACACCCTGAGCCAGTTGCTGGAACCGGGTGATGTGATCATCGACGGCGGCAATACCTACTATAAGGACGACATCCGCCGTGCCCGGGACCTGGCGCAAAAGGGCCTGAAGTACATCGATGTCGGCACCTCCGGCGGCGTCTGGGGCCTGGAGCGCGGCTACTGCATGATGATCGGCGGCGATGCCGATGAAGTGCTGCGCCTGGACCCGCTGTTCGCGGCACTGGCCCCTGGCCTGGGTTCGATTCCACGGACCAAGGACCGCGTTTCTGATGACGACCGTGCCGAGCGTGGCTATATCCATGCCGGTCCTGCCGGTGCCGGGCATTTCGTCAAGATGATCCACAACGGCATCGAGTACGGGATGATGCAGGCCTTCGCCGAGGGCTTTGACATTCTCAAGACCAAGTCTTCGGACATCCTGCCGGAGGATCAGCGCTTCGACCTCAATGTGGCGGACATCGCCGAAGTCTGGCGGCGCGGCAGCGTGGTGTCCTCCTGGCTGCTGGACCTGACCGCCGATGCCCTGGCCGGCGATCCGAAGCTCGACGGTTTTTCCGGTGCCGTGGCCGACAGTGGTGAAGGGCGCTGGACCATCGAAGCGGCCATGGAGCAGGCGGTTCCGGTTCCGGTGCTGTCCAACTCGTTGTTCTCCCGCTACCGCTCCCGCGGCCAGGGCACCTACGGCGACAAGCTACTGTCGGCCATGCGCTTCGGCTTTGGCGGCCATGTGGAGACCGGTAAGAAATGACCTCTACGCGAAAGAAGTCCAAGGCGTTGCCCGCGCCGCCGACCACGCTGTTCCTGTTCGGCGCCCGCGGTGATCTGGTCAAGCGCCTGTTGACGCCGGCGCTGTACAACCTGAGCCGCGACGGTCTGCTGGATGAGGGGCTGCGGATTGTCGGCGTCGACCACAACGCGGTGAGCGACGCTGAGTTCGCCACCTTGCTGGAAGACTTCCTTCGCGATGAAGTGCTGAGCAAACAAGGCCAGGGGGCGTCCGTGGACGCCGCCGTCTGGGCCCGCCTGACCCGTGGCATCAGTTACGTCCAGGGCGACTTCCTCGACGACTCCACCTATGCCGAACTGGCGGCGCGAATTGCCGCCAGCAGCACCGGCAACGCGGTGTTCTACCTGGCCACCGCGCCGCGCTTTTTCAGTGAAGTGGTGCAGCGCCTGGGGGCTTCGGGGTTGCTGGAAGAGGGGCCGGAGGCCTTTCGCCGGGTGGTCATCGAGAAGCCCTTCGGCTCCGATCTGCAGAGCGCCGAGGCCCTCAACGCCTGCTTGCTCAAGGTCATGAGCGAAAAGCAGATCTATCGCATCGACCATTACCTGGGCAAGGAAACGGTGCAGAACATTCTGGTCAGCCGTTTTTCCAACAGCCTGTTCGAGGCGTTCTGGAACAACCATTACATCGACCACGTGCAGATCACCGCGGCGGAAACCGTCGGGGTCCAAACCCGTGGCAGCTTTTATGAACACACCGGCGCCCTGCGAGACATGGTGCCCAACCACCTGTTCCAACTCCTGGCGATGGTGGCCATGGAGCCCCCTGCGGCCTTTGGCGCCGATGCAGTGCGCGGCGAGAAGGCCAAGGTGGTGGGGGCGATCCGTCCCTGGTCCCTGGAGGAGGCGCGGGCCAACTCGGTGCGCGGCCAGTACCGCGGCGCCGAAGTGGCGGGCAAGGCCCTGGCGGGTTACCGCGAAGAGGCTAATGTCGCGCCGGACAGCAATACCGAAACCTATGTCGCGCTGAAGGTGATGATCGACAACTGGCGCTGGGTCGGGGTGCCGTTCTACCTGCGCACCGGCAAGCGCATGAGCGTGCGCGACACCGAAATCGTCATCTGCTTCAAGCCGGCACCCTACGCGCAATTTCGCGATACCGAAGTCGATCAGCTGTCGCCGACTTACCTGCGGATTCAGATCCAGCCCAACGAAGGCATGTGGTTCGACCTGCTGGCGAAAAAGCCCGGGCCGAGCCTGGACATGGCCAATATCGAACTGGGCTTCGCCTATCGGGATTTCTTCGAAATGCAGCCGTCCACCGGCTACGAGACGCTGATCTACGACTGCCTGGTCGGTGACCAGACGCTGTTTCAGCGGGCAGACAATATCGAGAACGGTTGGCGCGCCGTGCAGCCTTTCCTCGATGCCTGGAAGCAGGACGCGAGCGTGCAGACTTACCCTGCGGGTGAGGATGGTCCGGATGCCGCTGATGAGTTGCTGGCCCGGGATGGTCGCGTCTGGCACGCCCTCGGGTGAAGGGGGGCAAGGTGCGGTCCATCGCGTTCCTGCTTAGCGATATGGACGGCACCCCGTTGCACCCGGATCAGCGCCTCAATCCTTCAAACATCCTCCAGCGCTACAACCAGTAACTCACCGCATACCAGCCCAGCAGGCCCATCACCACGGTGTAGGGCAGGGCCATCCACACCATCCGTCCGTAGGACAGGCGCACCAGCGGCGCAATCGCCGAGGTCAGCAGAAACAGGAAGGCGGCCTGGCCATTGGGCGTGGCGACGCTGGGCAGGTTGGTGCCGGTGTTGATGGCGATCGCCAGGGTCTCGAAGTGTTCGCGACTCATCTGCCCGGAGACAAAGGCCTGTTTCACCTCGGTGATGTAGATGGTGGCGACGAACACGTTGTCGCTGATGGCCGACAGCAGGCCATTGGCAATGAACAGCATGCCTGGCTGCTGGTCCGCCGGTAGCGCCAGCACCCACTGGATCAGTGGCACGAACAGCTGTTGCTGGTGAATCACCGCCACCACGGCAAAAAACACCACCAGCAGGGCGGTGAAGGGCATGGCGTCCTTGAAGGCGTTGCCCAGGCGGTGCTCGTCGGTAATCCCGGTGAAGGCGGTGATCAGCACAATCACCAGCAGGCCGATCAGCCCGACTTCCGCGACGTGCAGGGCCAGGCCGACAATCAGGATCAGCGCCGCCAGCCCCTGGACCAGCAACGCCGCCCGCTGCCGCGCGGTGCGCTGGGCGTCGTCTTCGGCCGCGTAGTTGGCCAGCACCTTGCGCACGTTATCCGGCAGCAGCGTGCCGTAGCCGAACCAGCGCAGTTTTTCCAGGAGTACGCAGGTCACCAGTCCGGCGGCCAGCACCGGCAGTGAAACCGGCGCCACCTTGAGGAAGAACTCGGCGAAGTGCCAGCCCATCTCATGGCCGATCAACAGGTTCTGTGGTTCGCCCACCAGGGTGCATACGCCTCCCAGCGCCGTGCCCACGGCGCCGTGCATCAACAGGCTGCGCAGAAAGGCGCGGAACTGCTCCAGGTCGTCGTGGTGCAGGGTTGGCAGATGCTGATCGTCGCCATAGCCGCTGTCCTGGCGCGGGTCATTGCCGGAGGCCACCCGGTGGTACACCGAGTAGAAGCCCACCGCGGCGCTGATGATCACCGCGGTCACGGTCAGGGCGTCGAGAAAGGCCGAGAGGAAGGCCGACAGAAAGCAGAACAGCAGCCCCAAAAGCGCCTTGGAGCGCACCCCCAGCAGCAGCCGGGAGAACAGGAACAGCAGCAGTTCTTTCATGAAGTAGATGCCGGCCACCATGAACATCAGCAGCAGGATCACCGGGAAATTGTGCACCAGTTCGTCGTACAGCGCCTGGGGCGTGGCCATGCCCAGCAATAGCGCTTGCACCAACAGCAGACCACCGGGCATCAAGGGGTAGCACTTGAGGGCCATGGCCAGGGTGAAGATGAACTCGATCACCAGGCACCAGCCCGCTGCGGCCGGGCTGACCGCGAAGAACAGCAGCGGATTGAGCAGCAGGAACGCGACAATGCTTGCCTTGTACCAGCGGGGTGAGTGGCCGAGAAAATTGTGCGCGAACGCCTGGGCCATTGAGCCGGACATGGGCTGCTCCTAATAGTGAGAAGCGCGCAACTTGCCGCAAGCCGGATTGAGAATCAAGAACCCATGAAATCTTTTGCCACAATCTGCCCGAGCCAAGCATCCGCACAAGCGTCGGCACACTCTTGCAGGAGCCAGCTGGCTGGCGAAGGCGTTCTCAAGTGCAACAGCGTCGTGAGGGCCATTCGTCGGCAAGCCGGCTCCTACAGTGGGTAGCGTTGCGGCCAATTCTTGTAGGAGCCAACTGGCTGGCGAAGGCGGCTTCAGGGGCAATGCCATCGTGAGGGCCATTCGTCGGCAAGCCGGCTCCTACGCTCAGGAGGTGCGTTTGGCAACCAGGGTCAGGATGTCGTAGCTGGCCACCAGCTCACCCAGTTGATTGGTCACTTCCACGTCCCAGGCCACCACCCCCTGCGGCGTGCCCTGAGTGCTCTGTTTACCCTGGTCGATCTTGCGCTTGCAGGTCAGCCGCGCTTGCAGGGTGTCGCCAATGCCCACCGGGCTGATGAAGCGCAGGCTGTCCAGGCCATAGTTGGCCAGCACCGGGCCCGGTGCCGGGGACACGAACAGCCCGGCCGCCGCCGAGAGCACGAAGTAGCCGTGGGCAATACGCTTGCCGAATTGGGAGTCCTTGGCGGCAATCTCGTCGAAGTGCATATAGAAGTGGTCCCCGGACAGGCAGCCGAAGTTCACCAGATCGGTCTCGGTCACGGTGCGGCGGTGGGTCAGCAGGGACTCGCCGATCTGCAGGTCCTGGAAGTGCCGGCGGAACGGGTGGACCTCGGTTTCGATGACCTTGGCGCCGCGCACGTATTCACCGGTCACTGCCGCCAGCATGCTCGGCGAGCCCTGCACAGCGGCTCGCTGCAGGTAGTGCTTGACCGCCCGCAGGCCGCCCAGCTCTTCACCGCCACCGGCGCGACCGGGGCCACCGTGCTTGAGTTGCGGCAATGGCGAGCCGTGGCCGGTGGATTCGCCGGCGCACTCGCGGTCCAGCACCAGCAGGCGGCCGTGCCAGGCCGCGGCCCGGGGAATGACCTGGGCGGCGATGCCTGGGTCCTTGGTCACCAGGCTGGCCACCAGGCTGCCCTTGCCGCGCGCGGCCAGGTCCAGGGCCTGGTCCAGATCGTCGTAGGCCATCAAGGTACTGACCGGGCCAAAGGCCTCGATATCGTGAGCACCACCCTGGGCCAGGGGATCACGGGACAGCAGCAGGGTCGGGGCAAAGAACGCGCCCTGGCTGACGTTGTCGCCCCGGGGCTCGAAGCCGTCCCGTGCGCCGAACAACAGGTCGCTGCTGTGCAGCAGGCTTTCCAGGCGCTCGGCCACGTCCCGCTGTTGCGCGTGGGAGGCCAGGGCGCCCATGCGCACGCCTTCCAGCGACGGATCGCCGACCACCACCTTCGACAGGCGCTGGCGCAAGCCCGTGGCCACGGCATCCAGCTGTTTGGCCGGAACGATGGCGCGGCGGATGGCGGTGCATTTCTGTCCGGCCTTGACCGTCATTTCCCGCACCACTTCCTTGATGAACAGCTCGAATTCCGGGTCGTCCGGGGTCACGTCCGGGGCCAGGATCGCGCAGTTCAGCGAATCGGCCTCGGCGTTGAAGGGCACCGAGTGGCGGATCAGGTTGGGGTTGGCCCGCAGCGTGGCGGCGGTGACCGCCGAGCCGGTGAAGGTCACCAGGTCCTGGCCTTGCAGGCGATCGAGCAGATCGCCGGTGCCGCCGATCACCAGTTGCAGGCTGCCTTCGGGCAACAGGCCGGACTCGTGCATCAGGCGCACTGCCGCCTCGGTCAGGTAGCTGGTGGCACTGGCCGGTTTGACGATGCAGGGCATGCCGGCGAGGAAGCAGGGGGCGAACTTTTCCAGCATGCCCCAGATGGGAAAGTTGAAGGCGTTGATGTGCACCGCCACGCCGCCACGGGGCACCAGGATATGGGTGCCGGCAAAACTGCCAAGCTTGCTCAGGGTCTGTGCCGGGCCTTCGTGCAGCAGGTTGCCCGAAGGCAGCTCGCGGGCGCCGAGCCCGGCATAGCTGAACAGGGTGCTGTTGCCGCCCTCGATGTCGATCCAGCTGTCGGCCCGGGTCGCGCCGCTGTGGTGGGACAGGGCGTACAGCTGTTCCTTGCGCTCGCCAAGGTACAGCGCCAGGGCCTTGAGGCGCCGGGCGCGCTCCTGGAAATCCAGGGCGAGCAGGGCCCGGGCACCGTTCACGCGCCCATGTTGCAGCGCTTCGGCGAAGTCCAGGGGCTCTTCATGGGTGCGCGCCACTTCATGGCCATCGATGGCGCTGCGCAAGGCCTGGGCCGGGTGCTGGCCGATCCAGCGGCCGCCGATAAAGCTTTGCAGGGTAGGAGACTGTGGCATGGGAGAAAGGCTCCGAAGGGTCAAGTGGGGGTCGGCGCACCGTACCGGGCGCCGGGAGACAACTCAGTGATGGCTGGCGCCGCCAGCGCCGATGCCGGTCATGGACCGGATGAACTGCGCCAGGTAGCGGCCGCGCTCCAGCTCGGCCCGGGGCGAGCGGTCGCTGACGGACAAGGCCCAAGCGGCAAAGAACGCCAGGCTCATGGAGAACAGCGCCGGGTTGGCGTAGGGAAACAGCGCCTGGGGGTGGTGCAGCACATTGACCCAGACCGCCGGGCTGAGGATCAGCAGGACGATTGCCGAGATCAGCCCGGCCAGGCTGCCGCCCACCGCGCCCCGGGTGGTCAGGCCTTTCCAGAACATGGAAAGAAACAGCACCGGGAAATTCACCGACGCGGCAATCGCCAGCACCAGCCCCGAGAGAAAGGCGATGTTCTGCGACTCGAACAGCAGCCCCAGCAGCACCGCCAGGACACCGATGCACAGGGTGGCGATCTTCGAGACGCGCATTTCCTGCTGGGTGCTGGTCTGGCCTTGGCGCATCACGCAGGCATACAGGTCATGGGACACCGCCGAGGCGCCCGACAGCGCCAGCCCGGCCACCACCGCAAGGATGGTGGCGAAGGCCACGGCCGAGATGAAACCCAGGAACAGGTTGCCGCCCACCGCCTGGGCCAGGTGCACCGCGATCATGTTGGCGCCGCCGATGATCGCGCCGCTGGCGTCGCGATACTCGGGCTCGGTGCCGACCATGACGATCGCGCCGAAGCCGACCACGATCAGCAACAGATAGAAGTAGCCGATGAAGCCTGTGGCATAGAGCACGCTCTTGCGCGCTTCCCGGGCGTCGCTGACGGTGAAGAAGCGCATGAGGATATGGGGCAGCCCGGCGGTGCCGAACATCATTCCCAGGCCCAGGGAAATGGCGTCGATGGGGTTCGACAGCAGCCCGCCGGGAGCCATGATCGCGCTGCCCTTGGCGTGCACCTCGCTGGCGCGGGCGAACAGCGCCTCGCTGCTGAAACCGAAGTGCTTGAGCACCATGAAGGCCATGAAACTGGTGCCCGAGAGCAGCATCACCGCCTTGATGATCTGCACCCAGGTGGTGGCCAACATGCCGCCGAAGGTCACGTAGCAGACCATCAGCAGGCCCACCAGCATCACCGCGTGGAGGTAGCTGAGGCCGAACAGCAGTTCGATCAGCTTGCCGGCGCCGACCATCTGCGCCACCAGGTACATCAGGGCCACGGTCAGGGTGCCGAACGCCGAGGTCAGGCGCACCGGCGTCTGGGCCAGGCGATAGGAAACCACGTCGGCGAAGGTGTAGGTGCCCAGGTTGCGCAGGCGTTCGGCGATCAGGAACAGGATGATCGGCCAGCCGGCCAGCACCCCGAGGGCGTACAGCAGGCCGTCGTAGCCGTTGAGGAACATCATGGCCGAGATGCCCAGGAAGGACGCGGCGGAGATCATGTCACCGGCAATCGCCAGGCCGTTCTGCAGGCCGCTCATGCCGCCGCCGGCGGTGTAGAAGTCCTTGGCCGAGCGGGTGCGCAGGGCGGCCCAGCGGGTGATGCCCAGGGTCAGCAGGACGAACACCAGGAACATGCCGATGGCGTTCCAGTTCAGCGGGCGGGCGCTGTCGTCGGCGGCCAGGGCCAGGTCCCAGGCCAGCAGGCAGGGCAGCAGGATGACTCCTGCACCGCGCTTCATGACCGGTACTCGCGCTTGAGTTTGTCGTTCAGCGGGTCCAGCAGCCGGTTGCTGCGATACACATAAAGACCGGTGAGGGCAAAGGCCAGGAGAATCATCGCCACGCCCACCGGCATGCCGACGCTGGTGGCCCCGCCGGACAGCGAGCGGCCCAGCAGGCCGGGATTGAAGGCCACCAGCAAAACGAAGCCGTAGTAGGCCAGGAGCATGACCAGGGTCAGGGACCAGTAGAGTCGCTGCTTGCGCCGGACCAGCTGGATAAAGTCCGGGTGGCGGGTGATGCGGTCTATTTCTTGCGGGCTCATGGGCGGGTTCTCTCTTGTTGTTGTTCTGGGGCACGCATACCGACGCTGGGTTCAGGGCTGGTCGAAGTCCAGGACCACCTTGTCGCTGAGGGGATAGGACTGGCAGGACAACACATAACCGGCCGCCACTTCGTAGTCTTCCAGGGCGTGGTTGCTGTCCATTTCCACCTCGCCTTCGATGACCTTGCACTTGCAGGTGGAGCAGACCCCGGCCTTGCACGAATAGGGCAGTTCGGCGCCCTGGGCGTTGCCGGCATCCAGCAGGCTCTGGCTGTTGCGCGGCAGGTCAAAGGCCAGGGCCCGACCGTCGCTGATCACGGTGATCCGGCTGACCTGCGGGTCCCGGGCGCGGGCGGCTTCCCGGGCCTGGCGCTTCTGCCCGTCGCCGGCGGCATGGAACAGCTCGAAGTGGATGCGCTCGGCCTTCATGCCGGCGGCCTTGAGGCTGTCGCGCACGGTTTCGGTCATGGCCTGGGGGCCGCAGATGAAGGCCGCGTCCAGTTGCCTGACATCGAGCCAGCGGGAAAACAATTGCCGGCATTTGTCCTGGTTGATGCGGCCGTTGTAGAGGTCGATGTCCTGCTGTTCGCGACTGAACACGAACACCAGGTTCAGGCGCTGCAGATAGCGGTTCTTCAAGTCCTCCAGCTGTTCGCGAAACAGCGCCGAGGCGCTGGAGCGGTTGCCGTAGAGCAGGGTGATGCGACTCAGCGGCTCGCCTTCCAGGGTGCTCTTGATGATCGACAGGATCGGCGTGATGCCGCTGCCCGCGGCCACCGCCAGGTAGTGGCCGTGACGCGCCGGATCAAGCTCGACATGGAAGCGGCCCGCCGGAGGCATGACCTCCAGCGACTGCCCGGGCTTGAGCCGTTCGTTGGCGAAGGCCGAAAAGCGCCCGCCGCTGACGCGTTTCACCGCGATGCGCAGCTCGTCGTCATTCACCCCGCTGCAGATGGAGTAGGAGCGCCGGACTTCCTCGCCCTCCAGTTCGGTGCGCAGTACCAGATGCTGGCCCTGGGTGAAGTGGAACTGCCCTTGCAGGTGCCGGGGAATCTCGAAGGCGATGGACACCGCGTCGCGGGTTTCGCTGCGTACATCCTTGATGGTCAAGCGGTGGAACTGGCTCATGGTGATTCTCCTCTGAGGCGCGGGCGGCTCAGATGCACTTGAAATAGTCGAAGGGTTCCAGGCAGTCGCGGCAGCGGTACAGGGCCTTGCAGGCGGTGGAGCCGAACTCGCTGAGGCGCTCGCTGTGGGCACTGCCGCATTGCGGGCAGTGCACCTGGGGCGCGTCCCCCAGCAGGCTGCGCTTGCTGCTGCCCGAGGGTGGCGCGATGCCGTAGGCCCGCAGGCGCTGGCGACCGCGCTCGGTGATCCAGTCGGTGGTCCAGGCCGGAGTCAGTTGGCGCACCAGGCGCGGAGCCTTGAAGCCGGCCTGTTCCAGGGCCTGGCGAATGTCGTTCTCGATCACCTCGGTGGCCGGGCAGCCGGAGTAGGTGGGGGTCAGCGCCACCTGCAGATGGCCGGCCTGCCAGTCCAGGTCGCGGACGATGCCCAGGTCGAGCACGCTGACCACCGGCACTTCCGGGTCCATGACCTGATCCAGGGTGCTCCAGGCCAAGTCCAGGTCGCCCCGTTGCAGGCTCCGCGCGCCCTGGTCGCTGCCGATCAGTTCACCAGACCGCATCGGGGTAGGCCCTCGGCAGGAATTGCATCTCGGCCAGCAGTGGGCCCAGGTGCTCGGTGTGCAGGCCCCGGCGTGCATCCAGGTAGAAATGGCTCGGCGCCTCGGGCACGGGCAGGGTGGCCCGGGCGAAGTGGGTTTCGACGGTGGCGCGCCAGGCCTCGGCCACCTGGACCGGATCGGCCCACAGGCCGGCCCGGTGCAGCTCGATTTCCGTGGCGTGGTGCTCGACCAGCTCGCCGGTGAAGCGCCACAGCCGGGGGATCGCCTGCAGCATGCGCTGGTGGCTTTCTTCGGTGCCGTCGCCCAGGCGCTCGACCCATTCGCTGGAACGCCGCAGGTGATAGGTGACTTCCTTGAGGGCCTTGGCGGCGATGCCGGCCATCCGCTCGTCCGCCGACTGGCTCAGGCCCTTGAGGGTTTCCAGGTGCCAGGCGTCGTAGAAGAACTGCTTGAGCAGGGTCACCGCGAAATCGCCATTGGGCTGCTCCACCAGCAACAGGTTGCGGTAGGCCCGCTCGTCACGACGGAAGGCCAGGTGATCGGCGTCGCGGCCATCGGCCAGCCGTTCGGCGGCATAGTCCAGCCAGTTGCGGGCCTGGCCCACCAGATCGAGGCCGACGTTCATCAGCGCCAGTTCTTCTTCCAGGGCCGGCGCCCGGCCGCACCATTCGCACAGGCGCTGGCCCTGGATCAGGGCGCTGTCGCCCAGGCGCAGCAGGTGGTTGATCAGATGGTTTGCAGGGTTCATGGCCGGCCTCACATGTGTCCGACTTCAGGGGGCAGCTGGTAGAAGCTGGCGTGACGGTAGACCTTGTCGTCGGCCGGATCGAACAGCGGGTCCTTGTCATCCGGGGAGGAGGCAACGATCTGCGCCGAGGGCACCACCCACAGACTCACGCCTTCGCTGCGCCGGGTGTACAGGTCCCGGGCGTTGGTCATGGCCATGGCGGCGTCGGCGGCGTGCACGCTGCCCACATGTTTGTGATTGAGGCCGTGCTTGCTGCGCACGAAGACTTCGTAAAGGGTCCATTCAGACATGGGATTGACTCCGTATCAGGCAGGCGCGCTCAGGCGGCGTTCTTGTTGGCTTTCTTCTGGGCGTGGGCCACGGCGGCGGCCCGCACCCAGGCGCCGTCGTCGATGGCCCGGCGGCGGGTTTCCAGGCGCTCCTGGTTGCATGGGCCATTGCCCTTGAGCACCTCGTAGAATTCCTGCCACTGGATTTCGCCGAAGTCGTAGTGGCCGCGTTCGGCGTTCCACTTCAGCTCCGGGTCGGGGCAGGTGCAGCCCAGCAATTCCAGTTGCGGGATGGTCTGGTCGATGAAGCGCTGGCGCAGTTCGTCGTTGCTCTGGCGCTTGATTTTCCAGGCCATGGACTGGGCGCTGTTGGGGGAGTGTTCGTCGCTGGGGCCGAACATCATCAGTGCCGGCCACCACAGGCGGTTGATGGCGTCCTGGACCATCTCCCTCTGCGCCTGGTTGCCCTCGCGCATCATGGTCAGGAGGATTTCGTAGCCCTGGCGCTGGTGGAAGCTCTCTTCCTTGCAGATGCGCACCATGGCCCGGGCGTAGGGGCCGTAGGAGGTGCGCTGCAGCACCACCTGGTTGACGATGGCGGCACCGTCCACCAGCCAGCCCACCGCGCCCATGTCGGCCCAGTTCAGGGTCGGGTAGTTGAAGATGCTCGAATACTTGGCCCGGCCGCTGTGGAGCTTGGCGATTTCCTCGTCGCGGTCGGCGCCCAGGGTTTCCATGGCGCTGTACAGGTACAGGCCGTGACCGGCTTCGTCCTGGATCTTGGCCATCAGTTGCAGCTTGCGCTTGAAGGTCGGGGCGCGGGTGACCCAGTTGCCTTCGGGCAACATGCCGACGATTTCCGAGTGGGCGTGCTGGGAGATCTGCCGGATCAGCGTCTGGCGGTAGGCATCGGGCATCCAGTTCTTGGCCTCGATCTTGATTTCCCCGTCGATTTTTTCCTGGAAGGTGCGCTCCTGCTCGGACATTTCTGCCAGCGGCTTGATGCGCTTGATCCCCGTCTCTACCAGCTGTGCGTACATGAGTGTCTCCCGGGTTGCAGGTGTGGGTGAGGCTGTGAATGTTTATATGTGATACATAAATAAATATCAAACACAAAATAACGTGTCATGTTTGTTTCTGTATCGCTTTGCCTCACAACTTGAATGGCAGGCGAAAAAAAGCCCCGTCATGACGGGGCTCCAATGCTTGCGGCAACGCTATTTGCGGCGATCGACCACGCGGCAGGCCTTGCCTTCCGAACGCTTGATGCTGAAGGGGGGCTGTAAAACGATACGCGAGCTGATGCCGATATGAGTCTTTATGTGGCGACTGAGCTCGCTGCAGATGGCCCTTTGCTGTTCATCCCCCAGTTGCTGATGCTCGCTCTTGAGCTCGACGTGAATATCGACGCTGTCGAGGTTGCCGTGGCGATACAGATGGATCTCGTAACAGGGGGCCAGGTGCACGGCTTTGAGCACTTGCTCCTCCACCTGGGTGGGAAACACATTGACCCCGCGAATGATCAGCATGTCGTCGCTGCGCCCGGTGATCTTGTCGATGCGCCGCATGGGCCGCGCCGTTCCCGGCAGCAGGCGGGTCAGATCGCGGGTGCGGTAACGGATCATCGGCAGTGCCTCCTTGCTCAGGGAGGTGAGCACCAGCTCGCCCATTTCGCCATCGGGCAGCACCTGAGCGGTCAGCGGGTCGATGATTTCGGGGTAGAAATGATCCTCCCAGAGGGTCGGGCCGTCGCGGGTCTCGGCGCATTCCATGGCCACTCCCGGACCGATGATCTCCGACAGCCCGTAGATATCCAGGGCGCGGATGCCCAGGCGCTGCTCGATGGCGCTGCGCAGTTCGTCGGTCCAGGGTTCGGCGCCGAAGATTCCCAGGCGCAGGGCCAGTTTGTGGGGATCGAGGCCCTGGCGTTCGATCTCGTCGGCGATATTGAGCATGTAGGACGGCGTGACCATGATGATGTCCGGCTGGAAATCCTTGATCAGTTGCACCTGCTTCTCGGTCTGGCCGCCGGACATGGGAATCACGGTGCACCCCAGGCGTTCGGCACCGTAGTGCGCCCCCAGGCCGCCGGTGAACAGGCCGTAGCCATAGGAGACATGCACCTTGTCGCCGGGCCGGCCGCCGGCCGCGCGGATCGACCGGGCCACCACCTGGGCCCAGGTGTCGATGTCGTTGCGGGTATAGCCCACTACCGTGGGCTTGCCGGTGGTGCCGCTGGAGGCATGCAGGCGCACCACCTCCTGCATGGGCACCGCGAACATGCCGTAGGGGTAGTTGTCCCGCAGGTCGGACTTGGTGGTGAAGGGCAGTTGGGCAAGGTCCTCCAGGCGCTGGATGTCCTGGGGGTGCACGCCCAGGGCGTCGAAGCGCTGGCGATACAGGGGGACGTTGGCGTAGGCGTGGTTCAGGCTCCAGCGCAGGCGCTCCAGCTGATGCTGGCGCAAGTGGTCGATGCTGGCGGTTTCCATCGGGTCCAGCGGCGCTTCGGGCACGGTTCTGGCTATCGGCATTTTCATGGTGTCACTCGTATTGTTGTTGTCGTTCAACCCGTCACTGCGGGTTCTGAGTGCATGACCCGCAAGAGGCACGAAGGGCTTGCGGGGAGTTCTGCAGGCGCGGGCTGGCGCCTCTGGAGGATCAGGGTGGTGCCCATGCCCCGGCACCCACTGCGGCAGTTTCTGCGGTACGACGCAGCGGGGCCATGTCAGCGCCCCTTGAACACAGGAGGGCGCTTGTCCATGAAGGCACTGACACCTTCTCGATAGTCTTCGCTGCGTCCCGCCAGGCGTTGCAGGTCGCGCTCCAGCTCCAGTTGCTGGTCGAAGCTGTTGTGCAGGCTGGCATTCAGGCTGCGCTTGATCAGCGCCAGGCCATAGGTGGGTTGAGTCGCCAGGTGTCGGGCCAGGCTCAGGGCTTCATCGCGCAGCAAGGCGTCGTCCACGCACTGGTAGATCAGTCCCCATTGCTCGGCCTGTTCGGCGCTCAGACGGTTGCCGAGCAGGGCCAGGGCCTTGGCCCGGGCCATGCCCACCAGCCGTGGCAGCAGCCAGGTGCCGCCGGAATCGGGAATCAGCCCGAGTTTGCAGAAGGCCTGGATAAAGCTCGCGGAGCGCGCCGCCAGCACCAGGTCGCAGGCCAGGGGCAGGTTGGCGCCAGCGCCGGCGGCCACGCCATTGACCGCGCAGATCACCGGCAATGGCAGGTCGCGCAGCTCACGCACCAGCGGGTTGTAGAACTGTTCGATGGATTCCCCCAGGTCAGGCGCTGCATCGCCGGGGGCGACGTCGCGCTCGCCAAGGTCCTGCCCCGCGCAGAAGCCGCGGCCTTCGCCGGTCAGGAGCAGGACCCGCACCTCGGGGTTGTTGCGCACGTGCTTGAGGGCCGCCTGCACCTCGCCATGCATCTGTGGGTTGAAACTGTTGAGCTGTTCGGGACGGTTGAGGCTGAGGAGGGCGACGCCCTCGCTGATGGAGAACAGGATGGTGGCAAAGTTCATGGTCGGGTGTTGAGGCATGGTGGATGTCCTCGGAGTGATGCGGCCGGTTGCCGGCTCGATTGTCGGGTCGGCCCGGGAGCCGGTTTTCGCCGAGTATATCGCCAATGTGATACATAAAATCAAGATTAATGGATTGTTAATGTGTCCTATCTTTCGGCTTCAGCTGTGTTCTATTCGGGGCGGCAGGTCGACGGAATGCTGACTTGGGCCGGCAATTGAGGCCGTATCCTTTATGCTTTGCGGGTTGTGGCGCCTGTGGCGAGCCAGGCCTGTGTCTTGGAGAACGGTTGTGTACCGAGAATAACCTGATACAAAATGCCGTCCGCGTTGTATCGGTATCCTGGATTGGGTGGCGTCGTGCATTCTCGGCGTTGTATTCGCGGGCAAGTGCAGCGCCCCCCAGCCGCTCCAACAACAGCAGTTTCTGCTGATCAGAGAGGGAAGCAGCATGACGTGCTACAGCCTTGATGGCTTGATTCCGGTGGTCGATCCCAGTGCCTATGTGCACCCTTCGGCGGTGCTGATCGGCGATGTGATAGTCGGCCCCCGTTGCTATGTCGGCCCCCTGGCCAGCCTGCGGGGGGATTTTGGCCGGATTGTCCTCGAAGAGGGGGCCAATCTGCAGGACACCTGCGTGATGCATGGTTTCCCCGATAGCGACACGGTGGTGGAGCGCAATGGCCATGTCGGCCATGGCGCAGTGTTGCACGGTTGCCGAATTGGCGCCGACGCGCTGGTGGGCATGAATGCGGTGGTGATGGACAACGCCTTCATTGCACCGCGTTCCTTCGTTTCGGCGGCGGCGCTGGTCAAGGCCGGTTTCGAATGCGCGCCGCAATCGCTGGTGATGGGCGCGCCGGCGCGGGTCACGCGTCAGTTGAGCGACGAGGAAGTGGCCTGGAAGCTGGCCGGCACTCGGGAGTACCAGCACTTGACCCGTCGCTGCCTGGAGCAGATGCAAGTCTGTGAGCCGCTGTCTCGGGTCGAGGTTGATCGGCCGCGAATCGCCGACGGCGGCTTTCGTCCCAAGGCCGGCCAATGAACACCCCGGGCCGCTGCGACGGCCTGAAACCGGCTATATTCCTTCCTTTTTTTCCGGTACGCCCATGTCGTCCCTAGCGCCACTGAACCACCTGATCAAACGCTTTCAGGAGCAGACCCCGATCCGCGCCAGTTCGCTGATCATCACCCTGTACGGCGATGCCATCGAACCCCATGGCGGCACCGTCTGGCTGGGCAGCCTGATTCAACTGCTGGAGCCCATGGGGATCAACGAGCGGCTGATCCGCACTTCGATCTTTCGCCTGAGCAAGGAGGGTTGGCTGACTGCCGAAAAGGTCGGGCGCCGCAGTTACTACAGCCTGACCCTGGCCGGTCGCCGGCGATTCGACAAGGCGTTCAAGCGGGTCTATAGCGCCGGTGTGCCGGCCTGGGATGGTTCCTGGAGCCTGGTAATGCTCGGACAATTGCAACCGGAGTTGCGCAAGCAAGTGCGTGAAGAGTTGGAGTGGCAAGGGTTTGCCGCGATGTCGCCGCTGATGCTGGCGTGCCCGCGCAGCGATCGCGCCGATATCAATGCCACCTTGCTGGAGCTTGGTGCCCAGGACGACACCATTGTCTTTGCCACTGCACCCGAGGACGTGCTCGGCTCCAGAGCCCTGCGCCAGCAGGTGCGCGAGAGCTGGAACATTGACGAACTGGCAGCCCATTACAGTGAATTCATCCAACTGTTTCGCCCCCTCTGGCAGGCCCTGCGCGAGCAGGAGCAGTTGCAACCATCCGACTGTTTCCTGGCTCGCCTGCTGCTGATTCATGAGTACCGCAAGCTGTTGCTGCGCGACCCGCAGTTGCCGGACGAACTGCTTCCCGGCGATTGGGAGGGTCGTGCAGCGCGCCAGCTGTGTCGCAACATCTATCGCTTGATCCAGGCCAAGGCTGAGGAGTGGCTGGCCACGGCTCTGGAGAGCGCTGATGGACCGCTACCGGATGTGGGGGAAAGCTTCTATCGGCGCTTCGGTGGGCTGCTCTAGCTTGAATAAGGATTGACCTTGGAATTTGTCTTGTTCTAGGGTCGCCAGAGTCCGCTGGGCAACTAAGGCTGAGTGTTTCAGGCTTGTTGCAGTGAGATGAAGTTCAGGTGATTGGCAGTAGTGAGTGCACGGCCAGAGGGAGTATCCGGTCTTGCAGGGAAAGCAGGCAGATAAAGGAACTATCAATGAGATCGATACGCAAGGTGGCAGTGCAACTATGTTTGGCTGGAGTCTTAGTTGCTTTTGGGAGTCTGGCCGGTGCCTCGCAACTTGTTCCGGCACTGGGGCTGGCCAATGATCAATATGCCAAGTCTCCAGGGCCGTACAAGGTCACTACCAATGCGGTCTTGAGTGACTGTCGCGGTCTGTTGGGTGTATTGGCGAGGATCATGCTGCTGGACAACAGCGTTCAATGTAATTCGTCCTTTCCCTATGGATTTGCCAGTCCGGTCTCCACCAGTGTTTATTACCCGAGCAATATAAGGAATCTGGACAAGTTGCCGGTGGTCAACTTTGTTGGCGGCATCCTTTCCAATCAGGGGCAATACACCGATTTGATGAGGCTGTGGGCGAGTTACGGCTTTATCGTGATCATCTCCTCCGACTTCATCAATACCGCGCCCACCATGCATGTCCTGGGTGCCCTTGAGCTGAGCAAGCTCAACCAGGACCCAACCTCAGCGTTGTTCGGCAAGGTCGATCTGTCTCGCACCATAGTGGCGGGGCACTCCGCTGGCGGCGGGGCGTCGATCCTCTCGTCGAGCCTGCTGCCTGGCACCTTGCAGGACATCGATCCACAGCTGCGCTACATCGGCTCGCTGCCCATCGAACCTGGGCCCATAGGCCTGGGCTCCACCGTCAAGACCCCAACCCTGGTGCTTACCGGGGCCGCGGATGTGGTGGTGCCGGCCTGGGCCTGGCCGCGGCTCTGGCAGGGCGGGTTGATCAAGGCGGTGCCGGGATGGAGTGCCACGGCCCATAACGCCACCCATTTCAGTCCGGTGCGCAGTGTCCGGGAAAACGAGTTCGCCGGTATTACAACCGCCTGGATTCTATATCTCGGCAAGAATGATCCGGGGGCCAAGGAGTACTTTGTCGGTCCGGACTACAAACTCGCGCGGGACCCGCAGTTTATCCGGCTGGCGTTCAATCCGTTGCGGGTTCAACGCAATGAAGTGGCGGACAATCTTCAGTAAGGCAACGGGTCGATATTGTTTCTGGACCTGGCCATTGATGACAAGTTTGCAGGCTCGGGTGTTTTCTTCATGAAACATTCTTTTGCAACTTTGAAAAAATGGTCTATTTGCGAAGTCTCAGGTCTGGGCAATACCGGCTTGATGTAATTGCAATGGCAATGTCACTGCCTTGTTATTTGAAATGAATACTTTTGCTTGCAGCGTCATATATCGCGCTGCAACCACAAGGATTCAAAGACCCATGCCCAGTCTTTCACGCAGGAAGCTATTGCAAGCGGCCGCTATCGGTTCATTTTTTTCATCCTTGCCCCTGGCTATTCGCCAAGCCCTGGCCATACCGGCGAATAACCGTACGGGGACGATCAAGGATGTCGAACACGTAGTGATCCTGATGCAGGAAAATCGCTCTTTCGATCATTACTTCGGTACTTTTCCCGGGGTACGGGGCTTCAGCGACCGCTTTACCATTCCACTGCCCGGTCAGCGCACGGTCTGGGAGCAACAGGGTAAGGGCCGGCTGGTGATGCCCTATCACCTGGACAGCAGCAAAGGCAACGCCCAGCGCGTCAGTGGCACGCCTCATTCATGGGTGGATGCCCATTCGGCCTGGGACAACGGCCGCATGAGTGCCTGGCCGACCCACAAGACAGCGACGTCCATGGGTTATTACCGTGAGCAGGAGCTGCCATTCCAGTTCGCCCTGGCCAACACCTTCACCCTGTGCGACGCCTATCACTGTTCGGTACACGCCGGGACCAACCCCAACCGGTTGTTTCTCTGGACCGGCAGCAACGGCCCGAGCGCGGCAAAGGTCGCCGCGGTGGTCAACGAATGGGATGGCCCGGGTGCGGTAAACGTCGGCTACAGCTGGAAGACCTATCCCGAACGCCTGGAAGAGCAGGGTGTCAGTTGGAAGGTTTACCAGCACCTGCCGGACAATTTCGGCGACAACCCCCTGGCCGGCTTCCGTCAGTACCGCGCCGCCAGCGTACAGGTGGGCAATCCGGCCCAACCGCCCAAGGACTTCAATGCCTTTGTGCCTTACAGCGATGCCTTGAACGCCGTCGCTGCGCTGTACAAGGGCAATGGCAATACCTTGCCGGCCAGCAGCGGCAGCAATCTGGAGGCGATCATTGGTGGATTTCGCAATGACGTGCAGGCCGGCAAGTTGCCCCAGGTCAGCTGGATTGTGGCGCCGGCCGCCTATTCCGAGCATCCCGGCCCATCGAGTCCGGTCCAGGGCGGCTGGTTCACCCAGGAGATTCTCCTGGCGTTGACTGGCAATCCCGAGGTCTGGAGCAAGACCGTGCTGTTACTGACCTACGATGAAAACGATGGCTTCTTCGATCATATGCCGTCGCCGTCGGCACCTTCCCAGCGTCAGGATGGCAGCTTTGCCGGCAAGTCCACGCTGGGTTTCGACAGCGAACTGTTCAAGCATCCGGCGCCACCCGGTTCGACCCAGCAACCGCTGCCCGATGGCGGTGTGTATGGCCCCGGGCCGCGGGTACCGATGCTGGTGCTGTCTCCCTGGAGCCGGGGAGGCTGGGTCAATTCCCAGGTGTTCGATCACACCTCGGTGCTGCAATTTCTCGAAAAACGCTTTGGCGTGCGCGAGCCCAACATCAGTGCATGGCGGCGGGCGGTATGTGGCGACCTGACGTCGGCGTTGAATTTCGTCGACCCCAACCATGAGCCATTGCCGGCGCTGCAGACCACCACCCGGCAGGCCGCCGACGGTTTGCGCCAGCGCCAGGAGAAGCTGCTCCAGGTGCCGCTACCCTTGGCCAGCCAGCAGTTGCCACCGCACCAGCCGCGGCTGGCCCGACCTTCACGGGCACTGCCTTATCGTCTGCATGTCGACAGCCAGGTGGACCTCAAGGCCAAGACCCTGTCCCTGAGCCTGCAGAACACTGGCGAGCAGGGCGCGGTGTTGCATGTCTACGACGGCCTGCACCTGAGCGATATCCCGCGGCGCTACACGGTGGAGGCCGGCAAGGCGCTGCAGGACAGCTGGCCTGTGGTGGAGCGCTACCAGCTGTGGGTATTGGGACCCAATGGCTTCCACCGCAGCTTCAGCGGCCAGCTGCAACAGCTCCAGCCTGAGCTGTTGGTGACGTCCAGCAATAACCAACTGCAATTCACCCTGAGCAACCCGGGTGCGCATGGGGTATCGGTCACTATCGATCGCTGCCCTTATACCCAACAGGGGCCATGGACCCTGGTCGTGCCTGGGGGAGCAGAGGTGCGCCAGGTTTTCGCCTGTGAGTCCAGTGGTGGCTGGTATGACTTGACCCTGCGCAGTGACGCAGGCTGGTTGCGCAGGGTAGCCGGACGACTGGAAACCGGGGCACACAGTATCAGTGACCCGCTGATGGGGCGGCCCTGAGAGGGCATCGATGAAGCACAAGGGACACTAGTTGGAAATAGCGAGGAGGTGCAGCTTCTGCACTAGCGAAAACAACCACTACGCTACAGATAAAAGTTGCAGCGAGGGAAAAATAGATAGCGTGCTTAGTTGTTTTGCCTAAATAGCGGATCACCTGTTCGGGTGATCCGCTAACAGCATCACTTACTTGGGCATGGCCCAGGACTGCAAGATATAACCTTCCTGGCTCAGTTCAGCGCGGGCTTGTTTGAGCAGGTCTTCCAGTTGGGCTGGATCGGAGTAGGCACTGCTGGGAATCTGGGTGTGACCGATACGGGTACTGGTACGGTCGATGACGCTCAGGCTGAGCTCGCCGTTCCCGTCCTGTGGGGCCCAGGCCACGCATTGAAAAGGCTTGAATGCGCGGTCGGCGATCAAAAGTGCTTCGTTTCTACGGAGCGGGGCGTTCATGGGGTCTTCTCTCTATGTGCCCAATCAGATGATGTGCCGTCGGTTGGGCTTACCGTTCGGCTGGTCACTTGTACTGATGCACTGAGGTAGTGATCGGGTCACACTGAAAAACAAGTTTTTACAACTCTCGTACGTGGGCCCTGTGACAACGCCATTAGTTACGGGGTTCTTAAAAAATGACTGCGACAATCAGTCGCTCGGGACGAAGTTCTGGTAGCGCCTTAGTTCCTTTGGTAAGCAGCGCTATAAGCAATTGATACATTCAAGCGTCAAGTTCTTGCTAACGTTACAGCCAGGTTTGCCAAACCACTGTTTCTAATAACTTTTCCCTCTTTTGGCGCCAAGGACCAGTCATGCTCGAAGCTCCCGTGCAGCGCCGCTTGCTGGTGGTCGACCCCTGTGATGACTGCCATCGTCTTCTGCCCGGGCTGCGTGCTATCGGCTGGGATGTGGACAGCTGTGACCTGGAGTCTGCCCGCGAGCGCTCCTGCGATGTCGGCTTGCTGCGCCTGCAACCCTTTCACCTGGAGCGTCCGGAAGCGGTCAAGGACCTGATCAGCCACAGCGGCACCGAGTGGATCGCGGTGCTGAGTCCGGAGGTCCTGCGCCTGCAAAAGGTCGGTGACTTTGTCTGCGAATGGTTTTTCGACTTCCATACCCTGCCGTTCGACGTCTCCCGGGTCCAGGTGACCCTGGGACGGGCCTTCGGCATGGCCCGCCTCAGGGGCCAGGGCGCGGTCCATGTGGACCAGCCCGAGCACGAGTTGTTGGGGAGCAGCCGGCCCATCCGCGACCTGCGCAAGCTGCTGAGCAAGCTGGCGCCCACCGAGTCGCCGGTATTGATCCGCGGCGAGAGCGGCACCGGCAAGGAGCTGGTGGCGCGTACCCTGCATCGCCAGTCCCAGCGTCACGACAAGCCATTTGTGGCGATCAACTGCGGGGCGATTCCCGAACACCTGATCCAGTCCGAACTCTTCGGCCATGAAAAGGGCGCTTTTACCGGGGCGCACCAACGCAAGGTCGGGCGCATCGAGGCGGCCCATGGCGGCACCTTGTTCCTCGATGAGATCGGCGATCTGCCGCTGGAGCTGCAAGCCAATCTGCTGCGCTTCCTGCAGGAAAAGCACATCGAGCGTGTAGGCGGCAGCCAGCCGATACCGGTGGATGTCAGGGTCCTGGCTGCGACCCACGTGGACCTTGAGGCGGCCATCACCAGCGGTCGTTTCCGTGAGGACCTGTATTACCGGTTGAACGTGCTGCAGGTGATTACCGCGCCACTGCGTGAGCGTCATGGCGATTTGGGGATGCTGGCCAGCCACTTTGCCCACTTCTACAGCCAGGAAACTGGACGCCGGCCACGCAGTTTCAGTGAGGACGCCCTGGTGGCCATGGGCAAGCACGACTGGCCGGGCAATGTCCGCGAACTGGCCAACCGGGTGCGCCGGGGCCTGGTACTGGCCGAAGGCCGACAGATTCAGGCCAGTGATCTGGGCTTGCAAGGCCTGCAAGCCCAGGAACTGCCCATGGGCACCCTGGAGGACTACAAGCACCGCGCCGAGCGTCAGGCCCTGTGCGACGTGCTCAACCGGCACAGTGACAACCTCAGCGTTGCCGCCCGGGTACTGGGCATCTCGCGTCCGACTTTTTACCGTTTGCTGCACAAACACCAGATCCGCTAGGGCGGCAAAAACGCCAGGGCCCGCTGCGATTGGGGAATCGCCGCGGGCCTTGGCGTTTCTGCCGGTGGATCAGAAGTAGTAAGGGAATTTCAGGCTGAAGGTGAAGGCCGGGGCGTCCTCGGTCATGCCGATGGACAGGTTGGGCACAATGGTCAGGTTGTCGGTAGCCGCAATGGTCATGCCGACGTTGAAGTAACCGGCGTTGGCGTCGCTGGAAACCACCGATTGCCAATCGCCGCCATCCTGCTTGAGTTTGCTCTTGCGCTGTATCAGGTCGGACACCGAGAAGGACATGCTCATCTTCTCGTTGAGGGCGAAAGCCACACCGGCGCCGATCTGGAAGCTGTCGCCCAGGCGAACTTTGCCAGGGGTCTTGCTGCCAACCGTGGAACTGATGTCGTCAAACGACTCTTCCAGGTTGTGGGTGTAGGCCAGGGTGCCGAACAGCACCGCCGGATCGAAAGTCTTGACCAGGGAGATCCCGGGGGTGATCGACCAGACACCGTTACCGGTCGGCAGGCTTTCAGGCACGTACAGGTTGTTGTTGCCCGCGGATTGCACCAGCTTGATCCCGAACGGTTCCTTGCCGGTGGGGGCCTTGACTCGCAAGGTGGCCACGGCGTCGGGCCAGAACTCCGATTCGTCGAGGAATTTGTAAGCCACGCCGAAGTTCACGTCCCCCAATGTCGGGTCACGGGTCACCGATTCTTCGGTGGTCTGGGTGCCGGCACCGCCGCCACCACCGGACTGGAAGGTGGACTCGCGATACAGCACGGGGGCGTTGATGTCGAATTGCCAGCGGTTGTTGAGGTTATAGCGAGCGGTCAGGTCCAGGGTCCAGGTATCGGATTTGATCCGGTCCAGGTTGATGTTGCCGAGAAAGATCGAGTCCAGCGCAAGGAAGCCGTTGACCGTGAGTTGCCGAGCGTCGTAGCGGGCGTAGGTCAAGCCGGTCTCGACGCTGAACTTGCCGCCACCGAAGAAGCCACTGGCCTCGTCGTACAGGTTGCTGACGCTTTGGGCCGGAGCCGAATCATCCTTGAGCGACTGACCGTAGGAAGCGCCCCCGGCTGCTCCTCCGGACGCCGCTGCGGCGCCAGTGCCGGCAACCTGTTGATTGCCTCTGAGATCGGCTGGCGATTTGGCCAGGCGCTTGGGCGGTGGTGCCGCGGGTTGATCTTCTACCTGCCGGACCCGCTGCTCCAGTACCGCCAGGGCCTTCTGCTGCACTTCGTAACGTTGCTTGAGCTCCAGAAGTTCGCGTTTCAGGGTCTCTACATCGGCATCCGGCGCGGCTTGAACCAGCGCCGCTGGAAATAGAGTGCTTAAACAGATGACTGCGCGCAGTGAAACCGATCGATACATGAAATAAACCGTCCCTTTTGAACCCCAATGGTCGAGAATCAGCGTAGTTCAAGATCAGAATTTGCGTAGAGCGTCGAGCGTTGTCAGGTTGCAGTCCAAAACACCGTTGCTCGGCCCGTTGTTTCTGAGCACCACATTGAGTTGAGTCAGGTTGTTGACCAGGTTGCTGTTACCCATCAACTGGGTGTTCTGCAACAGATTGCCCTGGGCCACTTGCTGCAGGGCGCTGCCCTGATTGCCGTTGGCCTGTATCGCCATCTGGATACCGCCATTGAGGGCCGATACCGCCACGCTACCGGCGGCGTTGCTGCCGGTGATGGTCTGGCCGCTCATCAAGGCCTGGCCGGCCCCAGCGGCCAAGGCGGGCGCCTGGTTGGCCTCTGTGACATTGATGCTGATGTTGTTGTAGGCAGAATTGCCATCCCCGGCGGCTCTCACGCTCTGGGTCACGCCCTGGCCACTGGCCAGGCCTGCACCACCGATCACATTGCCGGTGCCTGGGGGCGGCGTGGTGCCGTCACCGGTCTGGGTGATGGTGGAGACGTAGAACTCCGGTTTGATGGTGGCTTGCTGGATCTGCAGCGAGGTGGTCGCGCCGATCAGGTCACCGCTGGCGTTGCGCCAGGTACTGCTCATGACGATGCCGAAGCTGATAATCCGCCCCGGCATCACGTAACGGCCCCGTAACTGCGATAATTCCTGATCCTGGATAAGTTCGGGCTTGAAACCAGCATGGGCTGGAAGAGCTGCTGCCAGGCAAGCGGCGGCCAGCCAGTATGAAGTCTTCATCTGCTTGCTGCTCCCGGAGCGTCCTGCCCCTTTATGATTGTTCGGGCTCCTAGAAGAAGTCGCTCTGAATGAAACCGAAGTCCATCAGGTCCGAGTCTTTGACCGGGTAGAATCCATCGAGCTTGTTTTTCGCGGTCAGCGGGGCAGGCGGGTCGAGCAAGGCGTTGGTCTTGTCGTAGCCGGGACCGATGATGGCGAACACGATTCCATTCCAGCCTTTGACGAAATCTTCATGGGTGTAACGCTTGTGACCCAACACCGGATCACCGATGTAGACCCAGCCTTTCTGGGCGCGCTGCATCACCACGAAGTGCTTGTAGCCGCGAATGTCCATCAGTACCACCACCGGAATGGTCACCGCTTCGAGCTTGTCGGGCGGAATCCGGTAGCCTCGGGCGCGCATGCCGATGCTTTCCACGTAGCGCTTCATATCGAGCATGGAGAAGCCCTGGGTGCGGACCAGATTCTGATCCGAATTGACCAGCATGCCCTTGATGACGTGCTCCTCATCGACATCAAGCCAGTAGGCCTGGCGCAGAACGGTCGCCAGCGCGGCGGCGCCGCAACTGAAGTCGGTCTTCTGCTCGACGATGTCGCTGAACTTGCGTTCACGCACGCTCTGCACCTGTTTGAAGATCAGGTTGCCACCGGGCAGGCCGGCGACGGCCATCTGCGCAGCCTCAACGGGAACACAGAGACACAGCAGGAGGGAGAGGATCGCAGTACGCATGATCGTTACGCCTGAGTCGGACTGTGGAAAAGCCCCGTTTCCGGGGCTTTCGTTACGATCGCGATTACATGCAGGCTTTGCAGCCAGCGGCGATGGACAGCGAGTTGCTTTGTTGGTTGCCCACACCGGCCGAGACGTTGGCGCCACCGTTGCCGGAGAAGCCGTTCATCGAGTTGGTCATGCTGGCGTTGTTGACCACTGGGTTTTTCCAGCCGTCTTTGGTCAGCACTTGCTGGGTCCAGTAGCCAGCCAGTTCGATGGTGCCTTGTTCCTTGAAGGTGAATTTTTGATCGTCGTTGTCGTGGCCACCACCGCGGTTGTTGTTGCCATAGCCGCCGCCGTGATGATCGTCGCCTTCGATCTTGCCGCTGCCGGTGCCTTTATAGGTGCCGTAGGCCACGAAGCCGCCCGAGAGGGTGTCTTTTTTGTAGGCCTGGACGCCTTTGTTGTCTACGACCAGATTGGTCGAGGACTGGTTGGCCGCCGCTGCTGCGGTTGCCACGCGGCCGCCGGACACGGCGATGGCCAGGTTGTTTTTCTGTTGGTTGAAGTTGCCGGCGGTGACGTTGATGCCGATGTTGCCGGAACCGTTGTTGCCGGAGTTGTTCAACACAGCGTTGTTCTGTGTCGAAGAGTTTTTCACATGGTTGTTGCTATTGATCTGGGTGGCGCTGGAAGCCGCCACGGCGCTGCCGAAGATGAAGCTTTCGTCAGCGGTTGCCAGAGCAGCGGCGTTGTCTTGTTGGTTGCCGTCACCGGCGGCGACGTTGGCGCCCATGTTGCCGTTGGAGTTGTTGAGGGAGCTGTCCATCTTGGCGTTGTTGTTGGTGCCCTGGTTTTTCACCACGTTGGAGGTGCTGGTCTGCACGTCGATCACTGCAGCACCGGCCCCGGCGGTGATTTGCAGCAGAGTGCCGAGGTCTGGACCTCTATCATGATCGTCATGGCCATTGCCATGACCGCCGTTGTGACCGTTGTTATTTCCACCTGCCTGGGCGGCCATTGCCATGACTGCGGCCAGTGCGAAAACCAGTGGTTTGAGAGCCATTGTAGGTTTCATGGTGTTTCTCCGGTGCTTATTAGTTGGTTAAGTGTTGGTACTTTCTAATTGCACTACGAGGGGTCAATCTGCGACCCGTATGCTCAGGGTGTTAGCCATTCGGTTCCCCACCCCGGCACTCTGGTTCACCTGAATCACTCCACGGCTGCCGGTGAAGGCCTGGTCGCTGGTAACGACCTGGCGGCTGCCTTGTTGAGCGCCAGTTGCTCCCGAGTTTGGTAACAGCGCCACGTTCTGTTGGGACAGGGCGCTGTCGTCAATGCTTTGCGGATTGGCGCTGATGCTGATCCGCAGGGCATTGGCCATCTGGTTGTTGGCCCCGGCCGACTGGTTCACGCCCAGTGCGCCGCTGCCGTTGCTGAAAGAGTTGCCGCCGATGGTGCTACTGGTATTGACCGAGCGGTCGGCTGGCGTGGTGATGCGTTGGTTGACGCTGGTGGTGGCCGTGGCGTTGGTGCCGATGGCAATGGCCCGCACGTTGGTCTGTTGTTGCTGGTCGCCGGCGGCCTGGTTGACGTTGAAGTTGCCTGTGTAGCCGGTGCCGGAGTTCTGGATGCTGGAGGTGGCGGCGGCTTGATTGGCGGAGTCGGCCATGGCCCCGGAGCAGGCGAGCAAGGCAAGGAACAGGACTGAGTGATTCATCTTATTGGCCCCCGATATTTTTCAAGGGAGCCATGCCGGTGTTGATGCTCCGATTGATCGAGCCGGAAATACTGGCCCCGGCACCGCCACCATGACCCACTGCCATGCCTGGCAGGCCATGGCCATTGCTATTGCTCAGGACATTCATCCCCGGTACACCGCTGTTGCCGGACAGCACGGTGCCGCGGATCAGCGCGCCAGTCCTGATGCCGGCGAAATCGCCATCGGTCATTTCATTGCCGGTCATCTGATTGACCAACGCCGAAGGGTTGGTATTGACCGAAACCGGATTGGGGTCTTTCTGCAGAGGCGCACGGCCAATGGGCTGTGCCTGTAAGGTGCGCTGGATGATGATCTCGCCATTGCCCGCCGCCAGAACCGGAAGACTGGACACCGCGCTGACGGCACAACCGATCAGCAGTAGGCGGGTGAAACTTTTGTTCAGAGTCCCCACGGCGGTATTCCTTCTTCTCAGTGCTGGCCCTAGTCAGCGTTGAGAGGGAGAGAGCAGAAGCCGTGCCGCTTTTGATTTCTTGCGAAGAATCAATGGGTTGGGAAAATGCTGGGGGGAAAGGGCGCAGCAGGTGTTTCAGGATTGAGACAGGCGCCACCGACGGCCATTGGCCATAAGCGGGACAATGCTCTGGAACAAGGGTTGCTGCGAGGGTGTATCAGTGGCGCAACAGTTTCGCCGACAGTGGGCGCCGCCCCCGAAAATGGCGGCCTGATCGCCAGGGGAGTGTTTCAGGAATGGACACTCTGCGGGGTGGCGCGCACCTGCGGCGGGATCAGTCCAGCAGCAGTTGCCGAACCAGGGCGAAGGCTTGCTGCCGGCGCTCCTGCCAATCGCCGCGAATGACCCGATAAGGCTGCGCGTGCAGGTCCAGCCACTGCTGCGTGGCGTCGAAGAAAGCCTGACGCTGCGCCAGTTGCGGCTGGCAGCGCTGACCGTCGTCGCTCCAGGCCACATCCTCCGGGGACAGCAGCAGGTGCAGGTGGTAATGCCGGGCCAGCAACTGGGTTTCCAGCCACGGCGGGCAGTCGCCGAACAGGGTCCGGCTCCACAGCAGGTTGCTCAGCAGGTGGGTGTCGAGAATCAGCAGGGCGGGTTGCCGGGCCCGGGCCTGGTCTTCCCAGGCCAACTGGCCACGGGCGATCTCGGGGATGTCCGCCAGGCAGGTATCGCGGCACTCCTGCTCGATGAAGTGGCGCACGTACTCACCCACCTGGATGCCGCCGAAGTGCGCTTGCAGCTCGGCCGCCAGCCAGCTTTTGCCACTGGACTCGGGGCCGGTCAGCACCAGTACCTTCAAGGCTGCAACGCCGGGTCGGCGCGCCAGGTGCGCCAGCCCTGGACCGCCAGCAGGGTGAACAGGGCGTAGAGGGCCGCGGTCAGGTACAGCTCCTTGTAGATGAACAGACCCACGAAGATCACATCCACGGCGATCCACAGCGGCCAGCATTGCACGCGCTTCTGCGCCATCCACCATTGGGCTACCAGGCTGAAGGCGGTCAGGGCGGCGTCGAGCCAGGGTTGCGCGGCATCGGTCCAGTGGGCCATGGCCGCTCCCAGCATCAGGCTGCCCAGTGCGCCGAGGGCCAGGCCCTGGAGCAAGCCGACGGGCTGCAACTGGCTGACCGGGCGCCCCTGATGCTGGTCGCCGCCACGGGTCCACTGCCACCAGCCATAGAGCTGCAGCACGGCGTAGACCACCTGCAACAGCATGTCGGAATAGAGCTTGACCTCGTAGAAGATCCAGCTGTAGAGCAACACCATGACCAGGCCGATGGGCCAGCACCAGGGATTCTGTTTAACCGTCAGCCAGACGGCGATGACGCCTAGCGCAGCGGCAAACAGTTCAAGCCCGGACATGGCGGTTCCTTGGGGAAGTGGAGGAGGGGGCGGATTGTACCCAGTCTGGGCCTTGGGCGTCAGCCCGGGGCCCAGACCCTGAAGTGACTCAGACGCGGAACTGACGCAGCAGGCCATTGAGCTGTTCCGACAGCTCCTTGAGGTGGCGGCTGGCGGCGCTGGAGTGCTGGGCCGCCAGAGCGGTGCCCTGGGACAGGCCTGCCGCCTGGCCGACATTGTGGTTGATGTCTTCCACCACATGGGCCTGTTGCAGGGTGGCGCTGGCAATCGAGGCGTTCAGGCCGTTGAGGGTCCGCAGTGCCTGGCCGATGGCATTGAGGCTGGTACCGGCCAGGCCTGCCTGCTCGATGGTCAACTGCGACGCGCGGCTGCTGTCGCCAATCACCTTGACCGCCGCTTCCGAGTGATTCTGCAAGCGCTCGATCATGCCCTGGATTTCTGCGGTCGATTGCTGGGTGCGCTGGGCCAGCAGGCGCACCTCGTCGGCCACCACGGCAAAACCCCGACCCTGTTCCCCGGCCCGGGCCGCCTCGATGGCGGCGTTCAGGGCCAGCAGGTTGGTCTGTTCGGCAATGGAGCGGATCACTTCCAGTACAGTGCCGATCTGGGTGCTTTCTGCCGCCAGGGTGCGAATCACTTCCACCGCCTGATCGATGGTGCTCGACAGCTGATCGATCTGCTGCAGGCTGCCGTCGATATTGACCTGGCCTTGCTGGGCCTGGGCTTCGGCCTCGCGCACTTCACTGGCGGCGTGCTCGGCATTCTTCGCAACATCCTGAACGCCACTGGTGACCTGACTGATGGCTGCGGCCACCTGTTCCATCTGCTGGGACTGTTGCTGGCTGCGCTCCTGGGCCTCGGCGGCATTGCTGCCCAGCTCGCTGGAGGACTGTTCCAGGGCCGCGGCGCTGGTCTGCAACTGCGTCACGACCCCACGCAATTTGGCGGTGAAACCGTTGAAGTGTCGGGCCAGCTCGGTGACTTCATCCTGGCCATGGGTATCCAGGCTGCGGGTCAGGTCGCTTTCGCCGCTGGCGATATTGGCCATGGCGTGAACGGTCTCGCGCAGCGGGCTGACGATGCTGCGCACGATCAGCACCACCAGGCCCGCCATCAGCAGGGCAATCACCAGGCCGACAGAGGAGGCCCGCAGTACCTGGGCATAGAACTCCTGTTGCAGGTCATCGATGTAGATCCCGGAGCCGATGATCCAGCCCCAGGGCTGGAACAGCTGGATATAGGAGGTCTTCTGCACCGGCTGCTCGGCCCCGGGCTTGGGCCAGCGGTAGTCCACCATGCCGGCGCCCTTGGACTTGGCCAGGGCCACCATTTCGTTGAACACTTCGAAGCCGTCCGGGTCCTTGACTGCCGCCAGGTTCTGTCCGTCGAGCTTGGGGTTGGCCGGGTGCATGATCATGACCGGCGCCAGATCGTTGATCCAGAAGTAGTCGTTCTGGTTGTAGCGCAGCCCGCGAATCACCTGCAGCGCCTGTTTCTGCGCCTGTTCGCGGCTCATGCTGCCGGCGGCTTCCAGGCCCTGGTAGTAAGTGAGCACGCCGGCGGCGGTCTGCACCACGTGCTGGGTCTTCTGCGCCTTGGCCTGGTACAGGTCGCCATGAATCTGCTTGAGCATCATCACGCCCAGGGTCACCAGGGTCAGCACCGCCACGATCAGGATCAGCCACAAACGCTGACTGATGGACATCTTGCGTAAGCTATTCATCATCCGGTCACTCCAGATTCTTGTTCTTGTCATAAAAGGCCGTGAGCATCCAAGCACGCCTGCCTTCGAGCGCCAACCCTACGGAAGTCCAATAACACCACAGGCGCATTTTGCGCCTGTCTGTTAGGATTTCGGCGCCTTCACGCAAAACCTGAACCTTTCTGAATTTTTCACAGAATTTTCATAGGTTTGTGTTGATCTTATGGGCGCCGAAAACTCGGCTACGCTCGTCGCAGCAATGGCTTTGAATACTTAAAAAAGAGGCATGCCTGGAGCATCGCCTTATGGGGGATTGATGGATTTTTGGACCGCCGCGCAGGCATTGATACTTGGGATTGTCGAAGGCCTGACCGAGTTTTTACCCATCAGCAGTACCGGGCACCAGATCATCGTCGCCGACTTGCTCGACTTCGGGGGCGAGCGGGCGATGGCCTTCAACATCATCATTCAACTGGGGGCGATTCTTGCGGTTGTCTGGGAATTTCGGCGCAAGATCTTCGATGTGGTGCTGGGCTTGCCCACCCAACCCAAGGCCCAGCGCTTCACCGTCAACCTGCTGATCGCTTTCCTGCCAGCGGTGGTGCTGGGGGTGATCTTCGCCGACCTGATTCACGCTTACCTGTTCAACCCCATCACCGTGGCTTCGGCCCTGGTGGTTGGCGGCATCATCATGTTGTGGGCCGAGCGCCGGCAGCATCAGGTACATGCCGAGACGGTGGACGACATTACCTGGAAGGACGCGCTCAAGGTCGGTTGCGCCCAATGCCTGGCAATGATCCCGGGGACCTCGCGTTCCGGCTCGACCATCATTGGCGGGCTGCTGTTCGGCCTGTCGCGCAAGACCGCCACCGAGTTCTCGTTCTTCCTGGCGATGCCCACCATGGTGGGGGCCGCGGTGTACTCCGGCTACAAGTACCGCGACCTGTTCCAGCCGGATGATTTTCCGGTGTTCGCCATCGGCTTCGTCACGGCCTTCATCTTTGCCATGATCGCGGTCAAGGGCCTGCTGAAGTTCATTGCCAGCCACAGCTATGCGGCGTTTGCCTGGTACCGTATTGCCTTCGGCCTGCTGATCCTGGCGACCTGGCAGTTCGGTTGGGTCGACTGGACGGCAGTTAAGCCGTGACGACGGGCCGCAGCGAACCGCGCGCCGGCAGTGGCGCGCACATCCACAATCTGAAGCTCAAGTTGCTGGTAGGGGGCCTGCTGTGCGCACTGCCGTTGTTCGGCTCGTTATCCCTGTGGTGGCGAGCAATCTCGATCATCCCCCTGGTCGCCTATGGCGCCGTCAGCCTGTTGACCTTCCTGCTGTACTGGCACGACAAGCGCCGGGCCAGGGCCCAGGGGCAGCGCACGCCGGAGAAGGTCCTGCACGCTCTGGAGCTGGCCGGTGGCTGGCCCGGTGCCTTGCTGGCTCAGCAACTGTTGCGGCACAAGACCCGCAAGGTGTCCTATCAGACGCTGTTCTGGCTGATCGTGGCCTTGCATCAGGTCTATTGGATTGATCGGTTGTTCCTGGAAAGCGGCCTGCTGAGCCTGTTCTAGAGCAGCAGGCCGACCTGGGTGCGCTTGGGCAGCTTGCTCACCACCAATTGATGGGACGCTTGCAGCAGGGCCTTGAGTTCATCGGCCCCCAGCGGGTAGGGGCTGTGCATGATGATCCAGTGAGCCCGGGCCAGGTAGGGCGCCGGGGCAATGCCCGGACGGTCGACATGGCCAAGAAACAGTTCCCGGTCGACCTTGAAGGCCAGGGACTCACCCCGCAGGTTCTGCAACGCAAACATCTTGTTGCCGGCAATCGAGAACACCCGCACGCCGCCCCATTTGTAGTCTTCCCGCGCGCCTGGCAGGCCCAGACAGAATTGCGCCACTTGCTCTTCATTCAGGGTTGCAGCTTTCACAGGGCACGTTCTCCACAACGTTCGAAGGATTCACTCAGGTGTTCGATCCAGGCCCGCACGGCCGGCAGCACACCACGGCGGTGAGGATACACCGCTTGCAGCCAGCCGCCGGGCAGTGACCATTGGGGGAGCAGTTGCACCAGCTGACCGCTGGCCAGTTCGGCCTCGCAGTACAGCATCGGCAGCACGGTGCAGCCCAGGCCGGCGAGGGCGCAGGCGCGACGGACGATGAAGTCATCGATGCCCAGGCGCGCTTCCAGGGCCAGGTCGCAGGCGTTGCCCTGTTGATCCAGCAGCCGCAGGTGTACCAGCCGGTCGGCCTCCAGGGCGCCGAGTATGGGCAGGTGCCTCAGGTCTTGCGGGTGGGTCACCGGGTTGTCCCGCAGGAAGGCCGGGGAGGCGACCATCGCCGTCTGCGCCGGGCGCAGGCGCCGGGTGACCAACAAAGGGTCTTCGTCGCCTTGCTCGCGTACTCGCAGGGCCACATCTATGCCTTCGGTCACCAGGTCGACACGGCGGTTGAGCAACAGCATCTCCAGCTGCACCTGCGGGTATTTCTCCAGAAAGCTGCTCACCAGTGGCGTCAGCAATTCATGGGCCAGGCCCACCGGGCTCGACACCCGCAGGCGTCCCCGAGGCTCGCTGGCCATGCTGGCCACGGCTTCGTCGGCCATCTCCGCTTCCAGCAACATGGCCTGGCAATGGCGCAGGTAGCGCTCGCCCACAGCGGTGAGCTTGAGCTGCCGGGTCGTGCGCTGCAGCAGCCGGGCCTTGAGGCGCTCCTCCAGTTCGGCGATGCGCCGCGACAGACGCGACTTGGGAATGCCCAATTGGCGCCCGGCGGCGGCGAAGCCACCGGCTTCCACCACTTTGGCGAAGTAATAGAGATCGTTGAGGTCTTGCATGGGGAAAGGCTCGATTGTCCTATTGGTAGGACGAACTATCGCATTTATGCCGACTAATCAGTTATTGAATTCATCTGTAGGATTGCCAGCATCCGATCGCCCAGCGGCGGTCCTCACTTGGAGATCCCACATGAAACTCTTGCATATCGATTCCAGCATCCTGGGTGACAACTCGGCGTCCCGCCAACTGAGCCACGCCGTGGTCCAGGCCTGGAAAACCGCCCAGCCTGACCTGGCAGTGACCTATCGCGACCTGGCCGGCGATGCCATCAGCCACTTCTCCGCTGCGACCCTGGTGGCCGCCGGCACCGCCGCCGAGCTGCGTGATGCGGCGCAAAAGCACGAAGCCGAACTCAGCGCCCAGGCCCTGGCCGAATTCCAGGCCGCCGACGCGTTGGTGATCGCGGCGCCCATGTACAACTTCACCATCCCGACCCAGCTCAAGGCCTGGATCGACCGCATCGCCGTGGCCGGCCAGACCTTCCGCTACACCGAAGCCGGCCCGCAAGGCCTGTGCGGCGGCAAGAAGGTCTTGGTGGTCTCCACCTCCGGCGGCTTGCACGTCGGCCAGGCCACTGGGGCGGCTCATGAGGACTACCTCAAGGTGCTGTTCGGCTTCCTCGGTATCACCGATATCGAATTCGTTCGCGCTCACGGCCTGGGGTACGGTGAAGACGTGCGCAACAAAGCCATGAGCGACGCCCAGGCGCAGATCAGCGAGCAGCTTTTCGCCGCGGCGTAAGGCTTGTGTAAAGACGCTTTCCGGCACGGCAAGCGCCACTAGACTCCGTATTCTGATGACTGCTTGAAGTGATCAGAATGCGGAGTTTTTTTGTGGGCGTTTCCAGTGTTGCTGGCCCAGGTTATGCAGGTTTTTCGAGGCCGGGAGTCGTGCTCCCTGGCGGTGCATTCGCATTGATGGGCCAATCTGGCTTCAAGGCCTTGGCAGCAAGGGATGGCAGGGGTAACGGGCTTTCTCGATCCGGCGGCAAAGGTGGGCGTGTGATGAAACGTGTTTGTGCAGTGTTACTGATGTACCTGCTCGGCAGCCCGATTTCAGTGCAGGCCGCTCCTGCGCCCCACCCGCACTGGAGCGTCGGCTTCCATGAAATGAGTTTTCTCGATCCCCTGGACCGGCAGCCGATGCGCGCCATTGCCTTTTACCCGTCCACCGGCATCGAGCACCCCAGTTTGGTCGAGGGGTATCAGATCGCCGCATCCCGGGATGCCAAGGTCGCCATCGGCCGCTTTCCGATGCTGATGCTGTCCCACGGCAATACCGGTACACCCCTGGCCCTGCACGACCTGGCGACGTCCCTGGCACGCAAGGGTTTTGTCGTGGTGGCGGTGATTCATCCCGGTGACAACTCCAAGGACCACAGCCGCCTGGGCACCTTGAGCAACCTCTACGGACGGCCGATCCAGATTTCCGAAGCCATAACCGCCACCCTTGGCGACCCCATGCTGTCGCCCTTCGTCAATGCCGATCAGGTCGGGGTCATCGGTTATTCCGCCGGCGGCGAGACCGCCTTGATCCTGTCCGGCGCCACGCCTGACCTGGACCGCCTGCGGCGTTACTGCCAGGAACGTCCCGATGATCGCGATGCCTGCAATACCCAGGGCGAACTGATTGTCGACCGCGAGGATCTGCAGCCAGTGGCCGACCCGCGGGTGCATGCACTGATGCTGATGGCGCCCCTGAGCCTGAAATTCGGTCGCCAGACCCTGGCCGGGGTGCATGTGCCCGTGCTGCTCTACAGCGGCGATGGCGACCAGCTGGTGGCCCTGGACAAGAATGCCGCGGCCCTGGCGCGCAAGCTGCCCGTGGCCCCGGACTTCAAGCTGCTGGCCGGTGCCGGGCACTTCGTGTTCATGGCGCCGTGCAGCGCCGAGCAGTTGGCGGCCATGCCGGCCCTGTGCACCGATGCCGACGGCGTCGACCGCGAGGATATCCATCGCAACCTGATTGCCGAGGCCGGCAGGTTCTTCACCCATACCCTGGGCCGGCCGAGCCGGGCAGGGATGCAGACTGCCGACCAGTAACTCAGGCACCGGCCCGACGCTTGAGCAGCAGCGTCAGTCCCAGGCCGGTGATCGAGAGCAGGGCGGCGCAGAAGAAAATCCACGAATACCCCAGGTTCAGGGCCACCGCGCCCATCAAGGGACCGGCGATGGCCAGGGCCAGATCGAAAAACACCGCATAGGCACTCAAACCGGCACCGCGGCTGCTGTTGGGCACTTGCTTGATGGCTTCCACCCCCAGCGCCGGGTACACCAGCGACAAGCCGAAGCCGGTGAGCCCGGCGCCAATCAGCGCCCAGGCCGTGGACGGCGCCAGCCAGAGCAGGGTCAGCCCCAGGGTCTCGACGCACATGCAGGCAATGGCCGAGCGAAAGCCGCCAAAGCGGCTGATGCTGGAGATGAACAGCAACCGCGAGCAGATGAAGCACACCCCGAACACCGTCAGGCAATAGGCGGCGCCGGTCCAGCCGCGGCTCAGGTAGAACAAGGTAATGAAGGTGGTCAGGGTGCCATAGCCGATGGAGGCCAGGCTGAGGCTGGCGCCGAAGGGGGCAATGCGCCCGAAGACCGCCCAGAACGGCAGGCGCTCGCCGCGAATCACCGGCACCGAGGGTTTGTTGCGAATCAGCAGCAGGGCCAGCACCGCCAGAACCGACAGGGCGATGCCCAGGCTGGTGAAACCGTATTGCTCAACCATCACCACTCCCAACGGCGCGCCGATGGCAATGGCGCCGTAGGAGGCAATGCCGTTCCAGGAAATCGAGCGGGCCGTGTGTTCCGCGCCCACCTGGCCCATGCACCAGCTGATGGTGCCGACCCCGATCAAGCCCTGGGCCACGCCCAGCAGCAGGCGTGCGCCCAACAGCACGGCAAGGCTCAGCAGTGGCCAGTGTTCCAGCCACACTGAAATCAGGGTCAAAAGCCCGCTGAGGAGAATCCCCAGCAAGCCGTAGATGATCGAGCGCTTGGTGCCCACGGTGTCCGACATGCGCCCGGCCATGGGCCGGCTGAGCAGGGTGGCCAGGTATTGCGCGCCGATGGTCAGCCCGGCAATCACCGCGCTGAAGCCCAGCTGTTCGTGGACGTAGCCCGGCAGCACGGCGATTGGCAGGCCGATGCAGAGGAAGGCGATAAAGGTATAGAAGACGATGGAGACGATCTGCAGGGTGATCGCCATGGAGCTTTGAGCGGAGGTCTGTGGCTCGGGCATGAAGGCTCGTTCGCGGGCGGCGGTTAGAGAGCCGCATCATCGCGTGCCGCGATCATAAAAGGAAGCAGGCTAACTATCTTTCCCCAACGCCTCGCAGACCGCTGATGTGCAAGGCCTGAAGGCTGCTTCGCCGATAAGCCCAGCGGCGCTGCGAGCCCTGCAAGCGCGGGCTTACCGGCGAACACGCTGATCGATAGTGCACAAGGTTCGAAGGTTTCTGCACCGGCCAGCGAGGCCCAAATGAAAAAGCCCCGTCACACTGGACGGGGCTCTTTTCTGGTCGCTTGACGCTCGCTGCCGCTTTAGAACATCACGCCCTGGCTGCGCAGGTAGTCGTCGTAGGTGCCGCTGAAGTCGGTCACGCCGCTTGGGCTCAACTCGATGATGCGGGTGGCCAGGGACGAGACGAACTCACGGTCGTGGCTGACGAAGATCAGGGTGCCCGGGTAGTTTTCCAGGGCCAGGTTCAAGGCCTCGATGGATTCCATGTCCAAGTGGTTGGTCGGTTCGTCCATCACCAGCACGTTGGGCTTTTGCAGGATCAGCTTGCCGAACAGCATGCGGCCTTGCTCACCACCGGAAATCACCTTCACCGACTTGAGGATCTCGTCGTTGGAGAACAGCATGCGGCCCAGGGTGCCACGGATCATCTGCTCGCCCTGGGTCCACTGGCCCATCCAGTCGAACAGGCTGACGTCGTCTTCGAAGTCATGGGCGTGGTCCTGGGCGTAGTAGCCGATTTCCGCGCTTTCAGTCCACTTGACGGTACCGGCGTCCGGGGTCAGCTCGCCCACCAGGGTGCGCAGCAGGGTGGTCTTGCCGATACCGTTGGGGCCGATGATCGCCACGCGCTCGCCGGCTTCGACGGTGAAGCTGAAGTTCTGGAACAGGGTCTTGCCATCGAAACCCTTGGACATGCGCTCCAGGGTCACCGCCTGGCGGTGCAGCTTCTTGGTCTGTTCGAAGCGGATGAACGGGCTGACCCGGCTCGACGGCTTGACTTCGGCCAGCTGGATCTTGTCGATCTGCTTGGCCCGGGACGTGGCCTGCTTGGCTTTCGAGGCGTTGGCCGAGAAGCGGCTGACGAAGGTCTGCAGTTCGGCGATCTGGGCTTTCTTCTTGGCGTTGTCCGACAGCAGCTGCTCGCGGGACTGGGTCGCGGCGATCATGTACTCGTCGTAGTTGCCCGGGAACAGGCGCAGCTCGCCGTAGTCCAGGTCGGCCATGTGGGTGCAGACGCTGTTGAGGAAGTGCCGGTCGTGGGAAATGATGATCATGGTGCTGTTACGCGCCGTGAGAATGTTTTCCAGCCAGCGGATGGTGTTGATGTCCAGGTGGTTGGTCGGTTCGTCCAGCAGCAGCACTTCCGGATCGGAGAACAGCGCCTGGGCCAGCAGCACCCGCAGTTTCCAGCCTGGAGCGACTTCGGTCATCGGGCCGAAATGCTGTTCCAGGGGAATGCCCAGGCCCAGCAGCAGCTCACCGGCGCGGGATTCGGCGGTGTAGCCGTCCATCTCGGCGAATTCGGTTTCCAGCTCGGCCACGGCCATGCCGTCTTCTTCGGTCATTTCCGGCAGCGAGTAGATGCGGTCGCGCTCGGCCTTGACCTTCCACAGCTCTTCGTGACCCATGATCACGGTGTCGATCACGGTGAATTCTTCGTAGGCGAACTGGTCCTGGCGCAGTTTACCCAGGCGCACGTTGGGCTCCAGCATGACCTGGCCGCCGGACGGCTCGAGGTCGCCACCGAGGATTTTCATGAAGGTCGACTTGCCGCAACCGTTGGCGCCGATCAGGCCGTAACGGTTGCCACCGTTGAACTTGACCGAAACGTTCTCGAACAGTGGCTTGGCGCCGAACTGCATGGTGATGTTAGCTGTGGAGATCAATTACTTACCTACCAATGATTTAGCGCCAGCCTTGAATCCACGAAGCGCGATCTGGAGCCTTCCAGGTCGGGCCGGTCTGGGTGTGGAACTGAGCCAGCGGGCGTACGTCGAGCGCAACATTCCGGCGACGGGGCCGGGTTGCTGAGCGAAGAGTGCGGGGTGCATGTTGGAATTTGTGCGCATTGTCGCATATGTAACCGAGCAGTTGTATGACGCTCGGGTAGGGATTTTCGCCGCAATGGCCGATGTTCAACTGCCGTTAAGTGCAACCCGGGCCTGAGCCAACGCGTGCATGAACCGCTGCAAGTGTGCGGCGGCCTCAGTGGGGGCGGCCTGAAGCAGGCAGTGAGGGCCGTCGATGTCCACCAGCCGGGCGTCGTTGCGCAGTTGCCGGATCAGGATGGATGCCGAGGCCGGCACCAGCCGGTCGTGGCGGGCCTGGAGGTACAGCAGCGGTACCTCCGTGGCCACCAGGGCCTGGCTTGCATCCACTGCAATCACTGACTGCAACCGGGCCCGCAGTACTTGGGGCGTTACCTGGGCGATGGCTGCCGCCAGGGCGCTGCGCAGGGAGGCGGTGGAAAAACCGCCGAGCAACAAGGCATCCATCGGCCAGAACGGCAGGTGTCGCAAGGGCAGCAGCTTGAGCAACGGTGACAGCGGCGCCAGTGCCGAACGCGGATTGCGCACAAAACTGCAGCACAGCACCAGCCCCAGCATGGCGCTGGGTCGTCGGGCGGCGATGCTGACGGCCACCGGCCCGGAAAACGACTCGCCCAGCAACACGAAAGCACGGTCCAGCGGCAGTTGTTGCCATACCTGCTCTACCAGGGCGGGGTAGTCCAGCACCTGATCGGTGGGATAACGCAGCACCTGCACCGCTAGGTTCGGGGGCAGGGCGTGGAGCAGGGGGGCGAACAGGCTGCCGGTGCCATCCATTCCAGGCAGCAGGACCAGGATCGGGAGCGGTGTGGGGTCGATCAATTCAGCGATCCTTGCTGGGTACAAAGAAAAAAAGCGCCCGGCAGGATACCTCGGGAGTCCGGCCAACACAGCTCGTTTGTGCTGGCCAGAGGGCTGGAGGGCATTTTATTGAGCTGAAGCAAAACCTGGCGCAATACAGGCAAATCTCGACAGAAGTCGCGCAGCTTTTCACAAATTTGAGTTAACCATTGGTTACAAACTGTGGCTAAAATGCGACCCGACGGCCGGACGCCGAGGGTCGGATCGACGACGAAGATGTTCGCCGATTGCGCTTTTTTCAACTCAGACGCTGCCATTTGCCTTTGGCCCTTCGGGCTTTCAGGGGCGCAGCATGCTCTCTTCTGAAGTGTGACAATTTCCGTGAAACTCATCATTGCCGCTGTATACGTTTTATCCATTGCGTACGTACACCTGCGGGGGCGCGTGCGCCACAAGCTGGGTCGCCAACTGAGTGATCACTCCACCTTCCTGGCCCCCATCAACTGCTTCCTTTATCTGTTCTCCAAGTTTCCCAACCGGCCCTACCTGGACCCGGCCGACTTTCCCGAGATGAACAAGCTGCAGGAACACTGGGAGGAGATTCGTGCCGAGGGCCAGAACCTGTTGCAGGCCGGTGAGATCAAGCGCTCGGATCAGTACAACGATGTGGGTTTCAACTCGTTCTTCAAGACCGGCTGGAAACGCTTCTATCTGAAGTGGTACGGCGACAGCCACCCTTCGGCGATGAAGCTGTGCCCGCGCACCACCGAGCTAGTGCAGAGCATCGGCTCGATCAAGGCAGCGATGTTTGCCGAGCTGCCTCCGGGCTCCAAGCTGGTGCGTCACCGCGATCCTTATGCCGGTTCCTATCGCTACCATCTGGGGCTGTCCACGCCGAACAACGAAGGCTGCTACATCGAGGTCGATGGCGAGCGCTATCACTGGCGCGATGGCGAAGCGGTAATGTTCGACGAGACCTACATCCACTACGCGGAAAACACCACCGATCAGAACCGCATCATTCTGTTCTGCGACGTGGAGCGGCCGATGAAGTATCGCTGGGCTGCGGCGTTCAACGGCTGGTTCAGTCGCACGGTGATGTCCGCTGCCGGTTCGCCCAACGATGCCGGGGACAAGACCGGTGGCCTGAACCGTGCCTTCAACAAGCTGTACAAGATCCGCCTGCGGGGCAAGGAACTGAAGAAGCGCAACCGCACCCGTTACTACCTGGAAAAGTGGGCGATCTTCGCCGCACTGCTGTTGCTGTTCATCTATATCTGATGGGCCATCCGCCTTCTGCACAGCGGTAACGCGGCGCCGCCAATGGCGGGCCGCGGATACCGGGTGTTACATGTTCTGCAGGAATATTTAATTAACAAAGCCGAACCCTGGGCGTAGCGTGGAATCGAATTCGATACCTTGTCGCTCTTCAGGAGGCTTGTCATGAACAGTCTGGCCCGCAGGTTTGCCACATTCATCGCGCTGAGTTGGGCCAGTGGCGCCGTTTGGGCCGCCGCTCCTGAACCGCTCCCATCCCCGCACTTGCCCAGCACTCTGCTGCTGGCGCAGAACCTGCCCAACAGTGGCAACAACGATCCCTACAGCAACCCCATTCGCCGGGCCAATCCCAACAGCATGCAGGGCACCCAGCCCATCAGTCCGCCTGTGCGCGGCCCTGGCACCGCCCCCAGCGTCCGGCGGCCCACCCTGGAGAACGGCGGTATCGGCAACGGTTATCCCCGGGGCGGCGTGCAGCGACCCAACCCCGATCCCCGAGTGCAAAGCCCCCGAGCCAACGATCCGAACAACCGGCGCTAAGATGCCGGTGTGCTGCGTTGTCGGCGCCGCCTGCCTGGGGGCGCGAGGGAATTTCTTGATCCACAGAAGGAAGCGAGCATGTTGCGTAAAACCCTTTTCGCCACCTTGTGCGCCAGCGTCCTGCTGGGCAGCGCGTTGCCGGTCTCGGCGGCGGGCGAACAGTCGTTTCCCAGCGAGCAGGGCACTCTGAGCCTGACGCCGCTGGTGCAAGGTTTGAACCACCCCTGGGCCCTGGCCTTCCTGCCGGATCGCCAAGGCATGCTGGTCACCGAGCGTCCCGGCAGCCTGCGGCTGGTGAGCCCGGACGGCAAGCTTTCGGCCCCCTTGAACGGGGTGCCCAAGGTCTGGGCCAATGGCCAGGGCGGCTTACTGGACGTAGCGCTGTCGCCGGACTTCAAGCAGGACCGCCTGGTGTATCTGTCCTACGCCGAAGGCGGTGGCGAGAACGGCACAGCCGGCACTGCGGTCGGCCGGGGCCGATTGGCCGACGACCTCAGCGGGCTCAAGGACTTCAAGGTGATCTTCCGCCAGGAGCCGAAGCTGTCCACCGGCAACCACTTCGGTTCTCGCCTGGTGTTCGACCGCGATGGCTACCTGTTCATCACCCTGGGCGAGAACAACAACCGGGCCACCGCCCAGGACCTGGACAAACTCCAGGGCAAGATCGTGCGCCTGTACGCCGATGGCCGGGTGCCGGACGACAACCCCTTTGTCGGCCAGCCCGGGGTGCGTCCGGAGATCTGGAGCTACGGCCACCGCAATCCACAGGGCGCGACGCTCAACCCCTGGAGCGGCACCTTGTGGGAGAACGAGCACGGACCCAAGGGCGGTGACGAGATCAACCTCATCGAACGGGCCAAGAACTACGGCTGGCCCCTGGCGACTCACGGGGTCAACTACTCCGGCCAGCCGATTCCCGAGGCCGGCGGCCAGACAGCACCAGGCACCGTGGGCCCTCATCATGTCTGGGAGAAGTCTCCCGGCATCAGCGGCATGGCGTTCTATGACGGTGATCGCTTCAAACCCTGGCAGCACAACCTGTTCATCGGCGCCCTGGCCAGCCGCGAACTGATCCGCCTGCAATTTGACGGTGACCGTGTCACCCATGAAGAGCGCCTGCTGGGCGAGCTCAATGCGCGCATCCGAGACGTGCGCCAGGGCCCGGACGGTTATCTCTACATCCTCACCGACGAGGATCAGGGCGGCCTGTACAAGGTTGGCCTGGAATAATCCGCGCCATCCCCATCCCCATCCCCATCCCCGAGCCAGCTCGCTGCTGTAGCGGGCTCGCCAGCCAAGGGGGCGGCGCGGACAAGTCGGCAAGTCGGCTCCTACGCTTGGGCGCGCGTGGAGAGGATGACGGCGGCCCGCAGTTTGCTGCTGCCGAAGCTGCACATTTTGTCGAACTCGCTGTGGCTGACCGGCAGGTGCTGGCAGTCCATCGGCTGGCGATGCTGGCTATGGTCGACATCCGGGTCATGCAGGTAGACAAAGTCCTCGTCGCAATCGGTGACTATCACCCAATGGGGCGCCTTGGAGCGGGTCAGGCGATAGCTGCTGATCAGCACCAGGGGCTGGCCGCCCGCACTCAATAACCTCGGCAGGTCCAGAGGGCCACCCAGTACCTGTTGCACATCGCTGGCATCCAGCTCCTTGCAGAACTCGTCGTGGACCAGGCGCATGACGTCTTTTTTATGCTCGTCGCGCACGCCGCTGAGAAACAACGGCCCGGCGCTGTTGACCTGCAGGCGCACGCCAAAGCCGCGGCGCCAGGCGGACAGCGCCAGGCCCTGGGGGCTGCAGCCGCCATGGCCGGCGGTCATGAATACGGTGGTGGCTTCACGCCAGATCTGCAGTTCCTCTCGGCGCTCCAGGGGCCGCGATGGCTGCAGGGCGGCCATGGCCATCAGCAAACAGGCCGGACCGCAGGTGAAGTCGGTGGTCTGCTGGTAGTAGGGCACGCGGATGCTGCGGGTCTCACGGTGCTGGAGAATGCGTTTCTCCAGGCGCAAAGCGTCGGCGTGGTCTTCGTAGTAGTCGTGGATGCGGGCAAAACGCCGGTAGCCATAGCGTTCATACAGGGCAATCGCGGCCGGGTTGTCGGTGCGCACTTCCAGGCGCAGATAGGCGCAGTCGTGTTCCAGGGCACAGGCCTCGATCCGTTGCAGCAGGCGCCGACCCAGGCCCAGACCCCGGGCGTCTTCGGCAATGGCGATGGAATACAGCCGCGCCAGCGAGGTGCCGCGATGAAACAGCACCACGGCATAGCCCAGCAATCGCGCCTGATGCTCGGCCACCAGCAGTTGCCCGTGGGCGCGGCTGATCATCCATTGGAAGCTGCGTGGAGTCAGCCGGTCGCTGGTGAAACATTGCTGTTCCAGGGCCACCAGCGCCGGCAGATCGTCGGGGGTTGCAGTGCGAAAGACAAGATCCATATAACCGCCGTAAAAGTTGCGTAACGAAACGAGACTTCGAAAAAAGTTCGTGCTTAATAGAAAGGGTCAGGTTCTTAAGCGAGAGCGAACTTTATGTCAGCGGTACAAGGTCATTGGCGAGAAGTATCCGAGCAAAGTTTGCCGGCGACAATCACTTCGGCAAGTTATTTTTCCCCCGGGGATAAAGCTTCAAGTCAGGTGATTATCATTGTCGAACGCAAGGAAGACTGGGCTTCCTACTTTCCCAGTGAAGATATTCTCACGGCCCAGGAGTACCTCGAGCAGAGCCGCGAACGTGCTCCGGGAAAACGGGTTCAGGTGATCAACCTGTGCCGCAGCTACAAGTACCTGGGACACGGCTACTACTGCTCGCTGCTGGCTGAAGCCCGCGGCCACCGGGTGATTCCATCGGTACGGACCATCAGTGAACTGACCCGCAAGGCCCTCTATGGATTGGCCCTGGACGACCTGGACAAGGCCCTGGAAAAAGCCCTGAGCAATCACCTCTACAGTGATACCGAAGGTTTTACCCTGACGCTGTATTTTGGCCGGACCCATATCGAGCCCTTGCAGGAACTGGCTCGTCAGTTGTTCGAGCTGTTTCCATGTCCGATCTTGTTAGTTGATTTCAAAAGAACTAACACATGGCGTATCGAAGGTGTGAAGTCCGGTGCCTTGCATAAGTTGCGAGAGGATCAGGAAGATCAATTTGCCAACTCCCTGGACAGTTTCAGTCGCAAGGTCTGGCGTATTCCACGCTCAAGGCAGTTGGCCCGTTATGACCTGGCGATACTTCACGATCCCCAAGAAGTCCTGCCGCCTTCCAATGCCCGGGCGCTGGAAAGCTTCATCCGGGTTGGCAAGGGGCTGGGCATCGATGTGGAGTTGATCGAGAAGAAGGATTACTCCCGTCTTGCCGAATACGATGCGTTGCTGATTCGCGAAACCACCAGCGTCGACAACCACACCTATCGTTTTGCCAAGAAGGCCGAGAGTGAAGGGCTGGTGGTGATGGATGACCCCACCTCGATCCTGCGCTGCACCAACAAGGTCTATCTCACTGACCTGCTCAAGGGCCATCACTTGGGGATGCCCGCCACCGAGATCCTCTACAAGGAGCGACCGGAAGACTTCGAACGGGTCGGCGAACGCCTGGGCTTTCCCCTGGTGCTGAAGATTCCTGATGGCTGTTTCTCGCGAGGCGTGATCAAGGTCGAAAGCCAGCAGGCCTTGCTGGCGGCCACCGCCGAACTGTTCGAGCACTCGGTGCTGCTGCTGGCCCAGGAGTTCTTCTACACCGAGTACGACTGGCGCATTGGCGTGCTCAACCGCAAGCCGATCTTTGCCTGCCAGTACTTCATGTCCAAGGGCCACTGGCAGATCTACAACCACAAGGCCAAGGGCCAGGACATCAACGGCGAGTGCCGCACCCTGGCGGTACACGAGGCGCCGCGGGCCGTGGTGGAGCTGGCAGTGAAGACCGCCAACCTGATCGGCGACGGTCTGTACGGGGTCGATCTCAAGCAGTCCGGCGACAAGGTGGTGGTGATCGAGGTCAACGACAACCCCAATCTCGACGCCGGTATCGAGGACGCCTACCTGCAGGACGACCTGTATTCCCTGGTACTGGAGGAGTTCGTGCGCCGCCTGGAGCTCAAGCGTCGCGGCCAGGCCTGGTGAGGCGGCGATGATCCACAGCTATCGACTGGCCCATGGCGGCCTGCAAGCCGTCCCGGAACTGGATGCCCAGGTCATGCTGTTCAGCAACCCGGACCTGGCAGAGCGTGATTTGCTGCACAGTGCCTTCAAGCTCGATGAGCACGCCCTGGCCTCGGCGCTGGACCCGGACGAGGTGTCGCGCATCGAGTTTCATCCCGATTACCTGTTCCTGATCTGGAAGCGCCCGGAAAACTATTCCGGCGGCGGCAGCCTGTCCTTCGAGGTGTCGTCCTGCGGCCTGCTGTTTTCTGCGGACCGGTTGCTGGTGATCGCTCCCGACGATACGCCGCTCCAAGGGCTGGGTGCGCGGCACAACCTGCACAGCCCGCTGGATGTGCTGCTGGACCTGCTGTTCAACAACATCCATCACTACCTGGGCCACCTCAAGGTGATCAAGCTGGTGGCCCGGGAGCTGCAGCACAAGTTCAACAGCTCGATGGAAAACCGCCACCTGATGCAGATGTTCAATCTCAGCGAGAGCCTGATCTATTACCTCAATGCCTTGCACAGCAACGGCGCGCTATTGACCCGCCTGCGCAATCACGCCGAGAAGGAGCAGTTCGGCAGCCAGGCCATCGGCCTGATCGACGACCTGATCATCGAGAACAACCAGTGTTACAAGCAGGCGGAGATCTACTCCACGGTGTTCGCCGGGCTGATGGATGCCCGGGGCAACCTGATGAACAACAGCACCAACCAGTTGCTGCGCAAACTGACCCTGATCAACGTGGTGTTCCTGCCGCTGAACCTGATTGCCAGCATCGGCGGCATGTCCGAATTCAGCATGATGACCGCAGGCACGCCGTGGTGGATCGCCTACTCGCTGTTGCTGCTGGCCATGTTGCTGGCCGCTGGGGCCATGTCCCTGGGGCTGCGCCGGCTCACCGGCCATGGCGACAAGGTCGTGTGAGCCTTATGGCGCTTGCAGGGTCAGCACTTCGAAGCCGTCGCGGGTCACCGCCACCGTGTGTTCCCACTGGGCGGAAAGGCCATGGTCGCGGGTGACCACGGTCCAGCCGTCCTTGAGCCCGCGGACCCGGGCACTGCCCTGGTTGAGCATGGGTTCGATGGTGAAGACCATGCCTTCGCGCAGTTCCAGGCCGGTGCCCGGGCGGCCGAAGTGCAGGATCTGCGGTTCTTCGTGCATCTGCCGGCCAATGCCGTGGCCGCAGTATTCGCGGACCACGCTGTAACCCCTGGCTTCGGCATGAGACTGGATGGCATGACCGATATCGCCGAGGCGAGCGCCCGGACGCACCACCTTGATTGCCGCCCACATGGCCTCGAAGGTGGTGTCGACCAGGCGTTGAGCCTTGGGGCCGACCTGGCCGATCAGGTACATCTTGCTGGCATCGGCGATGTAGCCGTGCTTCTCCAGGGTGATATCGATGTTGACGATATCCCCGTCCTTGAGCACCGCCTTGGGGTGAGGCATGCCGTGGCACACCACTTCGTTGATCGAGGTGTTGATGCAGTAGGGGTAGTTGTACTGACCCTTGCTCGCCGGGCGTGCCTTGAGCTCGTGGCGGATGAAATGTTCCACCGCGCTGTCCAGCTCCAGGGTGGACAGGCCGGCGGCGACAAAACCGTCGAGAAAGTCGAACACCTGGGCCAGCAGGCGCCCGGATTCGCGCATCAGCGCCAGTTGTTCCGGGGTCTTGATCAGGGCCTGGGTCATGGGCGCCCCCTGAGCAGGTCGGGTTTGTTCAGCAGCAGTTTGTTGATCAGGTCGTTGTAGGCCAGGTGTGGGTTGAGCTCGGCCAAGAGACCGATCTTGATCCAGAATTCGGCCTGGGCGTTGATCGAGCGGTCCATGGCGGCGCTGGCGACGCGGATCTGCTGGTGCAGTTCATCGGAGATTTTGACGATACCCATGTTGATAGGGGGCTCTCTTGAGGGAATATATGAATCGTATATGTTTCGTATAGTCAGCCGCAAGCGGGGAGCAGGTGGGGGAGATGTGTTGCTGTGCGTGAGCCTCGCAGAAATGCGTTGACCGCCAGGGGCTGGCGCGGTTAGTTTCCGGTCCATGACTTTTTCTGCCCATCGTTCCCAGCCAAGCATTATTACCGCCATTCCTGATTGGCGGGCTTGCTGACGACTGCACCCAACCCGCCCTGGAGGCGGGTTTTTTCTCTCTGTCTCCCGGGCTCCGAACACAGCCAGGAGATCCATCATGCATTGCCCCAGCCGTCTTGCCAGCACGCCCCAGCCCAGCGCCGACATGGCCCTGCTGGAACGCTATGTGAAGATGATCCTCGCCGCGCCGGTCTACGACCTGGCGATCTGCACGCCGCTGCAGGCGGCGCCCGCCTTGTCGCAGCGGCTGGGCAACCAGATCCTGCTCAAGCGCGAAGACCTGCAGCCGACCTTTTCCTTCAAGATCCGCGGCGCCTATAACCGTCTGGCCCAGCTCACCGCCGAGCAACGGCAGCGCGGGGTGGTCACCGCGTCCGCCGGCAATCATGCCCAGGGGGTGGCCCTGGCCGCGCGGGAGTTGGGGATCAAGGCCAGCATCGTCATGCCCGACAGCACTCCTGAGCTCAAGGTATTGGGCGTCAGCAGTCGTGGCGCCGAGGCGATCCTGCATGGCGAAAGCTTTCCCTCTGCCCTGGCCCACGCCCTGAGCCTGGCCCAGCGCACTGGGGGCACCTTTGTTTCGCCTTTCGATGACCCCCATGTGATTGCCGGCCAAGGCACCGTGGCCATGGAGATCCTGCGCCAGCAACAGGGGGCGCTGGACGCGATCTTCGTCCCGGTGGGCGGTGGTGGGTTGATCGCCGGGATCGCCGCCTACGTCAAATACCTGCGGCCGGAGATCCGTATCGTGGGTGTCGAATCCGAGCATTCCAATTGCCTGCAACAGGCGCTCGCCGCGGGGGAACGGGTGGTATTGCCCCGGGTCGGGACCTTTGCCGACGGCGTTGCAGTGGCGCAGATCGGCGAGCATGGCTTCCAGATCTGCCGCCATCATGTGGATCAGGTGATCAGCGTCAGCAACGACCAGTTGTGCGCCGCAATCAAGGACATCTACGACGACACCCGCTCCATCACCGAGCCGTCGGGCGCCCTGGCGGTGGCCGGGATCAAGGAATACGTAGCCCGCAGCGGCAGCAGCGGCCAGACCCTGGTGGCCATCGACTCCGGCGCCAACATCAATTTCGACAGCCTGCGCCACGTCGTCGAACGCGCCGCCTTGAGCAGCCTCCCGATGTAGGCGCGAGCTTGCCAACGAAGATGCCGGCCAGGGCGACATCCGCCTTTAAGGCCTCTTCGCCGGCAAGCGGAACGCCGCCCGGCTGGTTCTCAGGAGAGCAGCGGGCGCAGGAAGCTGCGCTCGTAACTGAGGATGAATTTTTTCTTCATCACCGACGCCACCAGGGCCACGCTGTCCGGATCGCTCAGAGCGCTCTGGCGGTAGGCTTCGTAATCGGCCAGGGACGGGAAGCTGAACAGGCAATAGGCAATGTTACTGGCCCCTTCCGAGGGCAGGAAATAGCCATGATGGGTGCCGCCCAAACGCCTGACCACAGCGATCCAGGCTTTGGAATAGGCTTCGAACTCGGCCAGTTGGTAGGGATCGATCACGTATTTGACATGGCAGGTAATCAAGGAGGGAACTCCGGGCGAGGGCAAGGATCAGCGTTGTATCAGGTGTGACTCTTCGAGCGGGCCACGCTGTTGAGCAAGGCTGGCACAACGACCCGGGCATTCTGCGGGGCGGCAAACCAACAGCGCAACCGCCTGCCATTCCCGGCGTTAAAGTCAAAACCCCTGGTACTGAGAGCGAAATCGAATTTAGCAAGATCGCCAAAGCCGCTTACTCTGTACTCTGGCTTCGTCTGTCAGGACAAAACGGACCTGAGCCAGAATCGCTAGCGAACATGGACGTCGCGGCCAGCAGGCATTCGCCCAATCATTGGTCGTGTTGAATAAAAGGAGAGCGTCAGCATGTTTTTATCTGCCCTGGAACTGCGCAACATCATTGAGAGCAGCTTTCTGCCCAAACGCTGCCAATGCACCCTGAGCCCGGACCTGTCGATGACGGTCAAGGTCTATGGCGACCATGAAACCGACCGGGTCGAGCTGGTGGTCAGCGGTATCGACGCTGCGCAGCTCAATGGCTGCCGGGAAATCAACGAACTGATCGCCGAATTGCGCTACGACCTGGCCAATGCCCCGGGCGGGCTGTCTGGCCTCAAGCGCAGGGCCCATTGAGCGCGGTCCCCTGACAACGCTCACCAGCGCGTGCCGCTCTGGCCAGGGCACGGCGCATCAGTTTTCGTACATGCAGGCGTGGGCGTGCTTCTGGTAGGAGATTTCCGCCAGTTCTCCAGCCTTGTTGATGTAGCGCATATTGGCGGTCACGACCTCACAGCGGCTGGTCGGCGGCTCGGTCATGGAGATGACCTTGGCGACGTCCAGGCGCATGCCGTACTCATAGGGCACCACCTCGACATTGACATCCGAGGCCTGGGCCAGGCCGCTGAATCCGCACAGGGCCAGGGCGGCCAGGGCAAAGCGCTTGGGTGTGTTCATACTGGTTCTCCATTACAGGCAATGACGGTTCAGTCTGGGGACTGAACCCGCTGCACGAAGCCCTAAAAGCGTTGCGGGCCAGTGCGCTCCGGAACAGAGTGCTGATTTAGGATTAATCTATCATTAAGAGGTAATTGATAGATTTTGAAATATTTAGTTCCCGTCCCATATACGATCCAGCGAGCGACTGCTCCCGGGTCACGCCCGGTCCGGTTTCACAGTTCGCTGTAGGCAATCCGCTGATGACTGGGCAAGGCGCGGTTCAACAGTTGCTCCAGGGATTGTTCCGGGGGCAGGTAATCGTCGCCAAAATCGCCGTCGGCCAACTGCGTCGGGTGGGCTACCACTTCGACCACCCCCGCGGGGATGAAGCCGTCCAGCAGATCCTTCGGCGTACACACCGTGTTCACCCAGCGTCCCGCAAGCCAGCCAATACGCCGGTTCAACGCACTTTTGAACAGGCGCTTGAGGGGGCCGATATTGCCGCCGACATTGCGCGCCAGGCGCACCGGCACCCCTTGGCGGGCGGCGAAGCGGGCAACGATGGTCGCCACCGGCCACAGATTGTGCACGTGCTGGTGGGAGTCGATATGACTGGGTCGCAGCCCCTGGTCGACACAGCGCTGCCATTGCGCCGCCAGTTCCTGCCACACGGCCTCGGCAGCTGCCGGCGGCAGGCGCAGGACGGAGCGCGACAGGTTCAGGTCGAACTGCCCCTGGGCATTGCAGAACAGAGCCTGGCTGCGGATGCCCTGGCTCAGGGGCGCGCCGTAGGTCAGGTTGAAATGCAGGCCTATGCGTCCCAGCAGGGCGTGCTCGTGGCTGAGGCGACAGGCATCCTCGAAGGCCGGCATGTTGGCCATCAGGGTGGCGGAGCTGATCACCCCGCGCTGGAAGGCACGCAGGGTCAGTTGGTTGTAGTCCGGGTCGAGGCCGAAGTCGTCGGCGTTGACGATGACCCGCTGCGCTCGGGTGACGGTCAGGGTGTGTTTCATGGGCGAGCCCCTTGTGCGGTGGTGGTCTGGCGGCGCTCGCGCCAGGCCTTGAGATGAGGTTTGAGCTGTTGCCAGAGGCGCTCGGCGACACCGGCCAGCAGGCCCCGGGGACGCCAGGAGTAGAAGCTCCAGCGCTGGTGCTCCACCAGGCCGCTCATGCGTTCATGCAACTGATGGCTGGAGCGGCTGAGGCTGACCCGGGAGGCGTCCACCCACTGCCAGCCTTCCTCCAGGCCCCAGCGAATCCATTCGTCCAGCAGCAGGCGGCCACTGCCCAGGTTGGCGTAGTCGGCGAGGAAGGCGATGTTGTAGTCATACAGGCGACCGCGCTCCAGCAGGCCCAGGCGATAGCTGATGCAGCGGCCCTGGTGTTCCAGCATCACCACCCGCACGCAACCCTCGGCCGCCAGGCCATGCAACGCCGTGTGCATCCACTGTTGGCGCTGTGCTCCGGAGAAGATCCCCAGGCCGTCGGCGCCTTTCCAGCTGGCCTGTTCCACCTCGCGGAGCATCTCCAGTACTGCATCGATACCGTCGGCCTGGGGCGTCACGCGGATCACCCGGGCGTCAATCTCCGCACAGCGCTTTTTGGCCCGGCGCAGCTCGTAACGCAGGGTGCCGCTGGCTTCCTCCTGGTCGCTGGGGACGATCAGGTGTTCTGGCGCGCGGCAGCTCAGGGACTGTTCGCTGTACCCGCTTGCCCGGCGCCAGGGCGCCAGCAGGGGGGCGGCATCCACCAGTTCATGGAATTGCAGCAGGTCATGGGGCAGTTGCCGGCGGATTTCCCGCAGGGCCGCGGGCATGGCGTCTTGTGCTGGAGCGGCCACCAGCAGCGCCAGGCGGTCGCTCAAGGGATGGCCCAGGTGGCGGACCACCTGCAGGGTCAGCCCGGCCCTGGATTCGCGGCCGCGGATCAGCGGCAGGCACAGCAGCAGGCGCTGGTCCTGCCAGCCCAGCAGAATCTGCAGCTGCTGATCCTGCAGTGCCTGTTCGGCGCCTCGCAACCAGCTCAAACGATTGAACGGCGTGGCCTGCTCGACGGTTTGTCGCAGCTGTTCATAGGCCTTTACGGGGAAATCCTGGGCACTCAGGCTGGTGCACCATTGCCAACGCAGGTTCACGTTCGCTCCTTGTCTATTTCAGTGGCTGGGGCCGGTGACTCGGCCAGGCGACCCCGGCGCAGGTGATGCAGGCGCGTCTGGTGATAAGGGCGACGCCGGTGGAAATGCAGGCAGCGCAGCAGGCAGTAGACGTGCAGGGATTCGCCGACTTCCTGGAAACCCAGGCGCATGTGCATCTTCAGCGCCGGCTCGTTGCGCACATTGACCAGGGCCCGGGTGGCTTTGAAGCCTCGCTCGCGGTACTCGTCCCAGAGCATCTTCTGCGCCAGGATCACCACCCCCGAGCCGCGAAACGGCGGCGCGCATTCACCGGCGAACTGATACAGGCAGCCCGGCGGCATGCGCATCCAGCAGCGGTACAGCTGATCGTCGTAGTAATCGCGCTCGCTGACCCAGACCATCATCATCACGTTGCCGTCCGGGTCCAGGTGCGCGCTGCCCCGGTTGCCCTTGTCCAGCAGGCCGCGAATGGCCGGCAACTGGGCCTTGAAGTACTTGTCGAAGGCCGGCAGCAACTCCCGGGTAATGGGCACCTGGGGCCAGCGGCTGGGGTTGATGGGGCAGGGCACCGGCAAGGCCAGGGAGCGCTCCAGAGTCAGCAGCTCCCAGTGGTAATAGAAGAAGCGTTCAGAAAAAACCCGCAGGCTGCCCCGCAGGCCCTTGCGGCGGATTTTGGCCAACAGGCCGGTCAAGCGACTCATAGGGTTGTCCAGGTCAAGGCAAACAGGGTTTCACCGGGCACTTGGAAGCTGGCCCGGCCATCGCTGCAGTGCAGCTCGGTGTGACGGCTGCGGCCATCGGCGCCCAGCAGTTCGAGGGTGGGGCTCGCTTGGCAGATGGTGGCGTCGCCCAGTTCGACGTTTTGCGTGCGCGGCGTCTTGGCCACCCCCAGCAGGCTGTGGCGCTGACCGTCGCGCAGGGCCAGGGCATCCACCTCAAAGGAGGGGTTGTCCAGGGCCTGGACCTGGCCCAGCCAATGCTGCCGGATGAACTGCTGGGCCACGGCCACCGGCTTCAGGCTGAAGCGCTGTGCATCCTGCTGCGACAGCATGCCCTTGGGGTAGTCGGGTTCGTCGGCGGCCTGGAACCAGTTGAGCATGTCGAGCAGGCCGTCCTGGGAGGCGTTGATCACCACCGAGGTCCACCACAGGGCGGCGTAGTGGGTGTCCTGCTGATAAGGGCTCAGGTCCGGGCCACTGGAGATGTTGGTCTGGCTCAGCAACAGCGCCTTGCGTGGCCGGCCCTGCTCATCGAGCCCCACCAGATCGGCGGCGGCGCGCACGCTGGTGCGATAGCGACGGGTGGCCAGCAGGTCGCGGACCATCCATTCGTGCCAGGCCAGGGCATCGATGTCGGCACCGTGTTCGGCCAGCAATTGCCGGGCCCAGTCGATGCCCCGGCGTTGCCCGGCGCCAATGCGAAAGGGACCGTCCAGCAGTCGTGAACTCACCGGCATGGCAATGCGCACTCCGGCGGCGCGGGCGTCGGAGTTGGCCTTGGTGTGTTCCAGCATCTGCGCAAAATAGGCGGCAAACGCTGCGTAGCTGGGGAAGTTGAGGTTGGGTTCGTCGGCAAAGGCCAGGTAATGCAGGCCCTGGTTGCCCAGGCGCACGCTGTCCGCCAGCCAGGCGTCGAGCCCGGCCAGGGTGGCGCTGTCGGCGTCCAGCACGGCCCGGCGGCCGGTGCCGGCCAGCAAGGTGATGTCGCGCTCGATCTTGAAGTCTTCGCGGTACAGCCGGCGAAAGGTGATTTCCCGCTGGGGTTCTTGCTGGATCACATCGACGAAGCTGTAGAAGTTGGCAGCCTGCGGGCCCAGGGCGCGCAGCAGTTCGAAGGTCGACGACGGCGGCTCGGCATAGGGCAGGGCGATCCCCAGGTGCGGGCTGGGACCGCGCACCTGGGGTTTGAGGCGCAGCTCGACCCGCGCCGGGGTCCATTGCAGCGGGTGCAGCTGACGCAGGTCCTGGGCGAACAGGTTGGCAGTGCCGTCGAGCCAGAACGCCACCTTGCCGGAGCCGCCCAGGGACAGGCGCCAGACTTCGTCCTGCTGGGCCACCGGCAAGGCGCTCTGGTCGAATTGCCCATATTGCGGGTGCTCCACCAACGGCAGGCGGACCTGCTGGCCGTCGCTCAGGCGCGTGGCCTGAAGCACGCTGACCCCGCCGTAGTACTTGCCCGCCAGCAGCGCCTGCTCGCCAGCGGCCACGCGAAAGTACAGCTCGACGCCGCTGGGCACATCGGCACTGAAATGCACCTTGGCCGGCTCGAACTGGGCCAGGGTCGAACGGTCGTGGCCGACCTTGAAGTTGCGAAAGCTGTAGCCCGGCACTTGCAGGCGATAGTCGCCGCGGGCGGCGGGCAGCTGGATCTCTCGCTGGCCGTAAGGTTGGTCGGCGCGGATGTCCAGCTGTTGCAGCAACTGGCCGTCCGGTTGCAGCAGGTACAGCTGTTCCTGGTTGGCGTCGCTTTGCCAGGCCGGGCTCCAGCGCAGTTGCAGGGTGTCGGCGCGGTCGGCTTGCAGATACAGGCTGCCGTCGCGGATATCCCCCCATTGCATGGGCTCCGCGTGCAGGGATGAGGCCGCCGCGATCAGCATCAGGGCGAGCAGGGAACAGGGTTTCATCAGGCCGTTTCCTTAGGGCGCAGTAGATGGCGCACGTAGACAATGTCTCCAGGTAGCAGGATCAGGGTGCGGTACCAGGCCACGCCGCTGAGGTGGCAGTACAGGCCGAGCATCACCAGGCTCACCGCCAGGTAGGCCATCGACGAGGCCAGGCCGGCGCCGACGATGCCCAGTGGCGCAATCAATACCGCGTTGAGGATCAGGTTCAGCAGCGCGCCCCCGGCCAGCAGCAGCGACAGGCTGCCGGGGCGCTGTTTGCCCAGCAGGTCCAGGCGCAGGATGCTGGCGTAGCACAGGCCGAACAGCCCCGGCAGCAGGGCCAGCAGCGCGTCGTAGGCTGGGGCGTAGGCGGCGCCGAACAGGGTGACGATCAGCCACTGGCCGATCAGCGCCATGCCCAGGCAGGCGCCAAGCATCACCGTGGCCGTCAGGCGCAGGGCCAGGGCCGTCAGTTCTTCGATACCGGAACCTTGCTGCAGCAGGCGTTTCATCAGCGGCGTGGTCACCGCCTCGGGAATGATCAGCAGCAGTTCGGCGGCGGCGCTGGCCATGGCGTACCAGCCCAGGGCGACGGGGTCCAGCAGGGCGCCGATGAACAGGTAGTCCGAGCGCAGCATCAACTGTTGCGACAACACCCCCGGGTGGCTCTGGGCGCTGTAGCGCAGCAGCTTGCCCTGCTCACCGGCCTGCCAGCGCAAGCGCAGGTCATGCCAGCGGCGCAGCCAGCACCAGCCGACCACCACCACCAGCACGGTGCCGCCCAGCCAACTGACCAGGGCCGCCGACAGCGGCTGGTCGCGCCAGACCCACCACAGCCCGACGAACAGCAGCAGCGGCACCAGGGATTCCAGCAGGCGCAGGGCATTGAAGGCCTCGACCCGGCCGTCCGCGTTGTGCAGGGTCAACAGACCGCTCTTGAGCACGGTGATCGGCACCGCCAGCAGCAACAGCCAGGCCAGGTCGCCCAGTTGCAGGCTCAGTTCCCAGTGGCTGCCCCAAGTGTTCATCAGGGCCAGCCCGGCCAGAGTCAGCAGGCTGGCCAGCAGGCAGCCGTAGACCAGCACCTGAGTCAGCAACAGTCCCATGGGGCGTTGGCGGGCGGCTTCATAGCCGACGGCGGTATTGAGGCCGCCGCTGGTCAGGGCCGCGATCAGGTCCGGCAGGGTGCTGAGCAGGGCGAACAGGCCGCGATCCGCCGGGCCCAGCAGGCGCGCCAGCAACACGTTGCGCAGCAGCCGCAGGCCGATCATCGCCAGTCGGGTGCCCATGCTCAGGGCCAGGTGCCAGAGGTAGCCGCCGCGCTTCATGCCCGGGCTCCCTGGAGCAGGCGCCAGGCCAGCAGCCCGGGGCGTCCGGCGCTGGCGTGGCTGACATCGATGCGGGGCAGGGCCAGCAGCGGATTGCCATCGGCCTCGATCAGCCCCGGGCGGGTGCCCAGGGCATAGCGATAACCCAGTTCGGCCACCGCTGCGCGCACCTCGGGATTGTGATCGCCATTGGGGTAGCAATAGACCCCCAGCGGCGCCTGACAGTGCTCCTGCAAGGCGTGGTGGGAGCGCTGCAGATCGGCCCGCATCGCGGCGCCGTCAAGCCGGGTGAGAATGCCGTGGCTGGCACCATGGGGACCAAAGCGCACCAGTGCCGAGCGTTCCAGGCGCTGGACCTGGGCCCAGTCCAGGCTGTGGGGCGCGCTGTCGTCGGGGCAACTGTCGGCCAGGGCTTGCAGGGTCTGGGGCGGCAGGCCTTTGAGCTGTTGCAGATAGCCCCCGAGGATGCTGCTGCGAGCGCGGCTGGCGCCGGGTTGCAATAGCTCCGGTGGTGGTGCCAGTGCCAGGGCCCGCAACTGTGTCAACAGCGGTTGAGCGGCGGCGCTGTCGGCCTGTTGCCACAGGGTTTCACCAATGGACTCCCACCAGAAACCCTGGCGCTTGCCGATGAAGTCCGTGGACAGGAAGATGCTCGCCGGCATCTCGTAGCGCTCCAGCAGGGGATAGGCGACCTCGGCATTGTCCCGCCAGCCATCATCGAAGGTCAGGGCCACCCGGGGCCGGTCGCCCGCAGGCAACTCCAGCAGGTGCTGCAGGGGCACACAGTCGAAGTGCCGACGCAGCCAGCGCAGCAAGTGTTCGAAATGCCCCTGACCGACGCACAGCGGCGCCCGATGGGGCAGGCTGGCTTGCGCGGAATCGGCCACTACCCGGTGCAGCATCAGCACCGCGCCGGCGTCGCTCAGGCGGATACGGCCGAAGCTGTGCAGATAGGCGCTGCCCAGCAGACGCTTGAAGGATTGTTTGATGGCCATGTCAGCGATTCTGTTGTGGGTTCCACAGGGCGTAGCGCCGCCCGCGGAGAAACTGCCAGAGGCCCATGCTCATGCCGGCCAGGGTCACCAGCACGAAGCCGGCGAGACGAAATACCTTGGGCAGGCGCCCGCGACTGTCCAGCAGCCCCATCACGCCGGCCGCGTAACCCAGCAGTTGGGCCGCCAGGCCCAGGCTGTAGAAGGCGCCGGCGTTCCACAGCCACAGATTGCTCAACAGCAATGGCAGCAACAGCACCGGGGCCAGGCGGCGGATCAGCTTGTGGCTGATCAGGGCAATGGCGTAGGCACCGTGGCGCAAGGGGTTCATCAGTTCGCGGCGCTGAGCCAGGCTCTGCAGGCCGCCGACCGTGACCCGCAGGCGCCGGCGATATTGCTTGCCGGCTTCGTCCACGCCCTGGTCCAGGACCTGGGCCTCCTCCACATAGACGATGCGCTTGCCGGCCACCGGGGCGCAGGTGCTGATGAAGAAGTCATCGTTGACCTCGGCGGGAATGCGCTGGAACAGCTCGCGGCGCAAGGCCAGCAGCGCGCCGTCGGCGGACACCATGCAGCCGGTGCGGTTCTCGGCCTGGCGCAACCAGGCTTCGTAGTGCCGGTACAGGCTGTCGCCCAGGCTCAGGTTGTGCCCCGGGTCGGGGATGATCATGTGCCCACCGCAGGCGCCAACCTGTGGGTCGGCCAGGGGCGCCAGGAGCTTGCCCAGGGTGTCGCCGGACCATTGGTTGTCGGCGTCGGTGAACACCAGGATGTCGTTGCGCGCCAGTTCCACTGCGGCGTTCAGGGCCCCGGCCTTGCCCACCCGGGGCAGGTCCAGGACCAGCACCCGCGAGTCGCGCACCGCCAGGGCGGTGGCCACGGTATCGTCGCTGGAACCGTCGCTGGCGAGGATGATCTGCAGGTCCGTGGCCGGGTAGTCCTGCTGCAGCAAGGTGCGCAGCTTGTGCTCGATGTGCGGGCCTTCGTTGTGGGCGGCGATGATCACGCTGACCGACAGCGGCTCACCCGTCTGCAGCGGGCGCGGCCGCACGAACAGGCTGAGTAGGGCCAGTAGCAGCGGATAACCGATCCAGGCATAGAAGGGCAGTAACAGGCACAGCCAGAAAATAGTGTTAGCCACGGTCAGGTCTCACGACAGAACGGTTGAACAGACCCTGCACCAGGGCCACGGCGCCCAGGTGCAGGCGCACCCAATGCAGCAGCCAGAGTTGCAGGACAAACAGCAGATCGCGTTGGCGCAGCCCCTGGCGCAGGGCCAGGACCAGAGGCGCCAGGGAACCCAGCAGCAGGCATAGCGCGGCGGCGCCCGGCTGGCCCAGCAGCAGGCCGAACAGCGCCAGCAGGCTCAGCAAGGCACAGCTCAGGCACAGCAGGGGAAAGCGCAACAGACGCAGGTTGAGGCCGCCCCCCTGGAGCAACTGCAGGTGGCTGCCCTGGCGCCAGCGCTCCTTGCCGGCCCATTCGCCCCAACTGCCTTCAAAGCCCCAATGCAGCACCTGGGGCTCAGACAGGCTCAACTGGCGGGCGCCGGCCGCGTGCAGCCGCAGACCAAAGTCCTTGTCTTCGCCGGTGCGCAAGTGTTCGTCGAAGCCGCCGACCCGCTCGAACCAGACCCGCTTCAGGCACAGGTTGGGGGTCGGCATCCAATGCAGCAGGCGCGCCGGCTGACTGCCAGCCAGGCTGCGGCGCTGCCAGGCCCGGGCGAACCAGGGCGCGCAGTCCGGGGCGGCGCAGTCCAGGGCAAAGACCTCGGCGCGGTTGTCCGCCAGGGCCTGCTGCCAGAGTTGCAGCCAGTTGCCGGGCACCTCGATGTCGGCGTCGAGAAACGCCAGGCAATCGCCAGTGGCCACGGCGGCGCCGCGATTGCGCAAGGCGCCGATGCCCAGGCCCGGGCACAGCAGCACCCGCGCCCCCAGCTCACGGGCCCGTTGCGGCCCCTGGTCGGTGGAGCCGTTGTCCACCACGATCAACTCGTAGTCGATGGCTGCGACCCGGGCGGCGAGGATCACGCTGTCCAGGGTCCGGGTGATGTGACGTGCCTCGTTGTACATGGGCACGATCACGCTGATCCTTTGCATCTTTGCCTCCCTTGGCCAGGTTTGCATTTATGAGGTGGGCGCCGGATCTTCTTCGGCTTCGAGCCGCAGCACGCTGGACAGGGCCAGGAAGATCCACAGGTACTTGTGGTTCGGCGCGCTGAGAAACAGCAGGAACAGCGCCATGGCCAACAGGCTCAGGCCCAGGTGGGTGGCGATGTCCGCCTGTTCACGCTGGCCGCGGGCGAGGAAGCCCTGGCGCGCCCGCTCGAAGTTGCGCAGGCCCATGAGCATCAGCACCACGAAGCTCAAACCGCCGGGAATGCCCAGTTCGCTGAACAGTTCCAGGTAGGTGTTGTGGGCCCGGCGGAACAGGTCGGGCTCGTTCATGTTTTCCGAGAAGCTGCTGGCGAAGCCGGTCTGCGCGTAATGAATCGGGAAGGTGCCCAGGCCCGAGCCCAGCAGCGGGTTCTCGCGGATCATCTGGCCGCCCACCACCAGGTAGGAAGTCCGTCGGCCCAGGGAGGTGTCCGCCGAATGCGCGCCGGACTTGAGCATGCTCAGGGACTGAATTCGCGCCACGTATTCGGCTGGCAGCACGGCGATGCCCAGGGGTACGACGATCGCCACGGCGAACATGGCGAACCCCAGGTGCTTGGGCCGCAGGCCCTTGAGCCGGTCGCGGTAGTGCCACAGGCCAATGGCGATGGTGAACAGCACCACCAACAGGCCGGAGCGCGAGTCGGTCTTGGTCATCCCGGCCATCAGGGTCAGGCTGATGCCGACCCAGAACAGTCGCCCCGGCCAGTGGGACGAGCGCAGGGCGAGGAGGATCGCCGGCGGCACCGCCATGGCGATCAGCAGGGCGAAGTAGTTGGCGTCCTGCAGCAGGCCGATGGCCCGGCCGCCGACCTGGTACTTGGCGGAGATCAGCGCGATCACACAGGTGATGGCCACGCTGACCGCCAGCAGGCGACAGAGCATCAGCAGGTGGGTTTCCCGGGCGATCAGCAAGGTGACGAAGAACAGCACCAGGCCCACGGCCAGCTCCCGCAGGCTGTCCAGGGACACCAGCAGGTTTTCGCTGTACATCAGGCTCAGCAGCAGGCACAGCAGGAACGGCCCCAGGGCCCGCCACAGGTTGCTACGCAGGCGGGTATCGGGGATGTGCCGCAACAGCAGCTTGAACAGCATGATCAGGATCAGCGAGGCCCCCAGCAGCTTGGCCCCGGAGAACGCGCTGTCCTTGAACAGGCCCTCGAAGGGCACCAGGGCGCAGATGCCCAGCAGGCCCCAACCCGGGCGGCGGTAGAGCAGGGCCAGGCCCACCAGCCCGACCACCACCAGCGGCGCCAGAAACGGCCAGGGGCTGGCGAGCAGCAGCAGGCTGGCCAGGCCCAAGAGGAGGCCGAGAAACGGGGCGGCGATCATACCGGGGTGCTCTCCCTGGCCAGGCGATACAGCTCATCCCAGCTGCGGGCCAGGGTGGGCAGGTGATAGTGCTTGCGCTGGGTGACGCGGGCGGCCTGGGCCAGTTCCTCGGCCAGGGCCGGGTCATCCAGCAATTGGCCGATGCGCCGCTCCAGATCGACGCTGTCCAGGGGCTTGGCCAGCAAGCCGTTCTGCCGGTGTTGCAGGACATCGGGAATGCCGCCCACGGCAAAGGCCACCACCGGGGTGCCGGCTTGCATAGCTTCCAGCAGGATCATCGGCGTACCTTCGGTGCGCGAACTGAGCACCAGCACATTCAGGCGCTTGAGCCAGGGCTGCATGTCCTGCTGGTAACCGGGCAACAGAATGCGCAGCGACAGCCCGGCGGCGTCGATGCGCTGGCGCAGGGCCTGGTTCTGTTCGCCGTCACCGAGCAACACCGCCTTAAGCGTGGGGCGCTGCCGGCACAGGCTGATCAGTGCGTCGAGAAACAGGTCCGGGCCCTTTTCCGCGCTCAGGCGTCCGACGAAGCCCACCATCGGCTCCATCTCGTCGCGGCGTATTTCGGCCTCCCGCAGCGGCGGCCCATCCTGGTTCACCGGCAGCACCCGCTTGGGCTCGGGCAGGCCGTTGGGAATGACCCGCAGCTTGCCCTCGGCCACGCCGGCCTGGCGGTGCAACTGGGCAATGCTTTGGGCCACACAGGCCACCCGGCGCACCTGAGGGCTGCGGCACAGGCGCAGGCTGATCCAGGTGTAGAGCTTCTGTTTCAGGCTGCGCGGCGTGAAGCCGTGCTGGGTCAACACCAGGGGCAGTTGCAGGCGCCGGGCACAGACCCAGGCGAACACCTGGGCCTTGAAGTTGTGGGCGTTGAGCAGGCCGGGCTGCTGCCGCAGATGCGCCAGCAGCGCCTTCAGACAGTGGCAGTTATGGCTGGCCACACCGGCCTCGCTGAACCGCTGCAGCAAGCTCTGCGGGGCATTGATGAACACCACCCGATGCTGTCCCGGAGTGATCCGGCAATGATCCAGCAGCATGCGTTCGGCGCCATAGAAGCCGCCGCTGTGGATCAGGTGCACGATAGGCTGTGCAGCCAGGCTCAGGTCGTTCACTGTTTGGCCCAATACCAGGCCCAGCGCCAGGTCCAGCGTGGATAGGGATTGACCTGTTGCTCTTCAACCGCGTTGAGCACCATCAGTACCGGCAGGCCGAGGTGATCGCTGACCTGGGCCGGGTGCTTGAAGCGGTGATCGAAGAACTCGTAGACATAACCCAGGGCAATCGCCAGCAGCAGGCCGGTGAGCAAGCCCAGGGGAATGATCAGCATAGGCTTGGGAAAGGCCGCTTCGCTGGGTTCGTAAGGCTGGCTGAGCACCCGGGCGTTGGACAGCTCGCCACTGATCAGGCGTTCGCCGCGGCTCTCTTCGTAGCGCTGGGTGTAGGTGAAGAAGGCTTTGTGCAAGGCGTCGATTTCAGTGTCCAGTTGGCGCAGCTTGCTCAGCACTTCCTGCAGGTCGCGGACCCGGGCCTTGTAGTCGTTGATGCGCGCGGTTTTCTGCGCGATCACCGATTGGGTGATCTGCAGGTCGCTGCTGCGCTCGCGAACACGGTTTTCCACCACTTTGAGGAACTGCGCCCGGGCCCGCACGATCTGCTCGCGCTGCTGCTGCATCGGTACGCTGTCGGCGCGGTAGGTGTCGGCGGTGGTGCCGTACTGGCTCACCAGATTGGTCAGTTGTTCGCCCAGTTGCTTGATCTCGCGGTCTTCGTAGGCAACGTTGTCCACGGTGTTGGCGAAGGCGAAGGGGAAGGTGTAGTCGGTGATGCCGGCCTTGCGTGCCGCCGCCAGGTTCTTCTGCAGGTAGTCCAGGCGGCGCTGGTTCTCCAGGGCCTGGTCGCGGTAGCCGTTGAGGGACTGTTCCTCGGTGTTGATGGCATTGAGGCGGAAGGTGATCTCCTCCTTGGGGTCGGAGGCGTGGGCCGCTTCCAGCAGCGCCTGGCGCTTGCCTTCCAGGTCATCCAGGCGCGACTGGTACTGGGCCTTCTTCTGCTCGTAGAAGGCTTCGGGCAGTTCGTTGGATTGCAGGTCCTGGCGGTTCTTCAGGTAGTTGGCCAGCAGGCGCTCGACGAAGCGCGTGCCTTCGGCGGCATTGGGGCTGGCGTAGACGATGGAGATCACGTTGGAGCCGGGCAGGGTGCCGATCTTCAGGTCCTTGACCGCCTGATCGGTGAAGGCATCCAGGCTGGTGTCACGCACCGGGTCCACGGCCAGGCCGAAGAAACCGCGTATCGGGTTGATCACATGGTTGCGCAGCGGATCGATCAGGCCATTGCGGATCGGCTTGAAGATCAGCCGGGTCAACAGGCCTTCGCTGCCGCCGAACTGGCCTTCGCCGCGCAGCTGCTCGATCGTGGTACGGATCAGGGTTGGTGAACGCAGGATATTGCTCTCGGTCTCCATGTCCGCCAGGGACGGTGGGATGAACTTGTCGCTGTCCGGGGTGAGCACGGTGTTGGCGTCGGTCTGCGACAGTTTCTTGGACTGCACAATGACTTCGGCGGTGATCTCGAAGCTCTGCTTGAGCACCAGCGGCAGCACCAGCGCAATCAGGGCGAAACCGAGGAACACCCGCTTGATCAGGCGTCGATTGACAAAGAACACAAGCAGAAACTCGTGCAGGTAGTTTTCGATCTTGGTCATCAAGAGGGAACTCAGTTGTTGTTCGTTTCTTTGTTGTCGACGCGGTAGCCGAAGCTGAACCCGACACCCTGGAACATGATCACGTCCGCCAGTTGCTTGCTCAGGGCGCCGGCCTTGGCCAGGCGGGTCTTGGGCACGTAGAGCATGTCGTCCGGTTGCAGGTAGGCGAACTGCAGGGCCTTGCCGTCCAGCGCCGCATCGGCGTCATAGACCCGGGCTTCGACCTGATTGCCCTTGCGCCGCATGATCACCACCGAGTCCAGGCGCGCGGTGGGTCCGGCGCCCTTGGCCAGGGTCAGGGCTTCAAGCACCGAGATCGGCCGGCGGATCGGGTAGGCCCCGGGCTGGCCGACTTCGCCCATTACGAACACTTCGTTGGCGGCGGTGGTCTTGAGCAGCACGTCGACGCTGACCTGTCCCACTTCCTTGGCGTAGCGCTGGTTGATCAGGGTCTGCAGCTCACTGAGGCTCTTGCCCTGCAAGGACAGGCTGCCCAGCAGCGGAAAGCTGGCGCGGCCATCGGAACCCACTACGATCTCCCGGCTCAGGCCGGTGGCCGGGTTGGTCAGGCTGGTGCGCAGGTTGTCCAGCTGGGCCATGGCGTGAGAGATCGAGAAGGTGATCTGCGGCTTCTTCAGCACCTTGGCGTACTGGGCTTCCAGGGCCTGGCGCGCCTGTTCGGCGGACAGTCCGGCGACCTGGATGTTGCCCACGTAGGGCATGTCGATGCTGCCGTCGGGCAGTACCAGCTTGCTGCCCCCCAGTTCCGGCGCGGTGAGGAAGCTCACGTCCACCTGATCGCCGGGCTGCACCCGATACGGCTGCTGGCTGGTGGTGCCGATATGGAAGATCACATCGAGCACGTCCTGCGGGCGCAGCACCTGTTCGATGGGCATGACCTCGGTGAGCTGGGCCTGGTCGGCCGGGGCGCTGAGGATCTGCACCGGCATCTGCTGCGGCTCGCGGTTGACGCAGCCGCCGAGGGCGGCCAGCAACGACAGGCCCAGCAGGGAGAGTCTTGGCTTGTTCATGGTTACACGGTCCTTGTGCCGGTCAGAGACGGTCATAAACCCACTTGGGCATGTAGTACTTGCGGGCGTTGAACACGCTGCCGATCAGCTTCGCCTCGGCCTGGATCAAGCGCTGCGCCGCGGCCTGGGCCACTTCCCAGCGGGTTTCCTCGCTGCGTACCACCAGCACCACGCCGTCCACCTGAGTGCTCAGGGTGAGGATGTCGCCGCTGCTGTACACCGGGTCGCCGTCGATGATCACGAAGCGATAGTCCGCGGCCAGGGCCTGCAACAGTTCCTGCAGCAGTTCCGGGGTCAGGCGCTCGGCGTATTGCTGGCGGCGGCCCAGGGGCAGGAAATCGAAGCCCAGTTCATCGCTGCTTTCGATGCACTGCGCCAGGAGCGGCGGGGTATCGGCCAGGGCCAGGTCGAGAAAGCCGGGGCGTTCGCCCAGGTCCAGGCGCCGGGTCAGGCTGTTGTCCGAAAGGCTGGTGTCCACCAGCAGGACCCGGCCGCGGCTGGTGCGCGCCAGTTCGCTGGCCATGCTCAGGCTACTGCTGGTGATGCCGCTGTTGCGGTTGGCCGCCGTCAGCAGGATCACCCGCAGTTCCCGGTCGAGCACGGTCACCGCCAGGTTGCTTTCGCTGGGACGCTGGATCTTCAGACTGGCTAGGGTTGCTGCCGCCATTTCAACTTGCTCCATGGCCATTGAGGACCTTGAAAGGGGTTTTGATCAGGATCTTCAGGTCGAGCCAGGGGCTCTGCTGGAAGATGTAGGTCATGTCGAGGGTGACCCGACCGTCGAAGTCCACGTCGCTGCGTCCGGACACTTGCCACAGGCCGGTGATCCCGGGGTAGATGCTCAGGCGCCCGAGGTGGTGTTCCTTGTAGGTCTGGGCGTGGAACGAGGTCGGGCGCGGGCCGACGATGCGCATCTGGCCGAGCACCACGTTGATCAGGTTCGGCAATTCGTCGAGGCTGGTGCGCCGCAGGAAACCGCCGATGCCGGTGATCCGCGGGTCGCGATCGATCTTGAAGTCCACCGAATCCGGGCCGTGCTTGTTCAGGTGGCGCACCGAGTCCTTCAAGGCTTCGGCGTTGACCACCATGGTGCGGAATTTGTACATGCCGAAGCGCCGGCCACGAAAACCGGTGCGCAACTGGACGAAGAACACCGGCCCGGGGCTGGTGAGCTTGATCAACAGCGCGACCGTCAATAGCACGGGCGACAGCAGCACCAGCAGCGTCGCCGCCAGCAGCGCCGAGGTCAGGCGTTTGCTGCGTGACAGGGTCCAGGGCCGGCCGCCGTCGCGGCCGCTGATCCAGCCATGCTGCTGCAGCTCGATGGCGGCCTGGACCTTACGCCGGAACGGATCGTTGCGCCGGTCGATGCGAGCAGGCGCCGGCACCTCGGTTGCAGGCAATGAGAAGGGTCTTTCCATATCCACCGGGAATACTTCCATAGCAAAGGTTGGGTAAAAACGCCCAGGGGTGTGGGCTCAGGACGCGCCGCCCGGGTAGTAGCTCAGGTACCACTGGACGAAGTGCTTCAGGCCCTCTTCCAGGGTCACCTGGGGGCCGAAGCCGGTGAGGTTTTCCAGGGCACTGACGTCGGCGCAGGTGTTGAGCACGTCACCGGGCTGCAGGGGCAGGTACTCCACCTGGGCCTGGCGTCCGAGGAGCTTTTCCAGGGTTGCCACGTACTCCTTGAGTTCCACCGGACGCTGGCCGCCGATATTGAACAGACGCCAGGGCGCCATGCTGGTGGACGGGTCCGGTTGTTCGCGGTCCCACAGCGGGTCGCGCGCCGGCGGCTTGCCCAGCAGGCGTACCAGGGACTCGACGATGTCGTCGACATAGGTGAAGTCGCGCTGGTGCAGGCCGTAGTTGAACAGCTTCAAAGGCCGGCCCTGGCTGATGGCGTCGGCGAACAGGATCGGCGACATGTCCGGCCGGCCCCAGGGACCGTAGACGGTGAAGAAGCGCAGGCCGGTGGCCGGCACCCCGAACAGGTGGCTGTAACTGTGGGCCATCAGCTCGTTGGCTTTCTTGCTCGCCGCGTACAGCGACAACGGGTGGTCGACGTTGTCGCTGACCTTGTACGGCGTCTGCTGGTTGGCCCCGTACACCGAGCTCGATGAGGCGTAGATCAGGTGCTCCACCGGGTAGCGCCGGCACATTTCCAGCAGGTTGAGGAAGCCCGAGAGGTTGCTGTCCAGGTAGGCCTTGGGGTTTTCCAGGGAGTAGCGCACCCCGGCCTGGGCGGCGAGGTTGATCACTACTTGGGGCCGGACTTCGGCGAACAGCCGCTCCAGGCCCTCGCTGTCCGCCAGGTCCAGGCGTTGCAGGGGGAAGTGTCCCACCTGCTGTTCGACCCAGCGCACCCGGTCGCGTTTGAGCTGGGGGTCGTAGTAGTCGTTGAAATTATCCAGTCCGGTGACCTGATGCCCATCCTTGAGCAAGCGCAGTGCGGTATGGGCGCCGATGAAACCGGCGGCCCCGGTGATCAGGATATTCATGCGCGCAGCGCCTCCGGTACGCGGTAGGGCAGGCCGATGCTCAGGTAATGCAGGCCGGCGTCCGCTGCCTGTTGCGGGTTGTACAGGTTGCGGCCGTCGACGATCAGGCGATCGTTGAGGGTGTCGTGCAGCAGCTTGAAGTCCACCACGCGAAAGGCTTTCCACTCGGTGCAGATCACCAGGGCGTCTGCGCCTTGCAGGGTGTCGTCACGGGTTGCGCACAGCTGCAGGTCGTCGCGGTAGCCGTACAGCCGTCGGCATTCGGTCATGGCTTCCGGGTCGTAGGCATGGACCTTGGCCCCGGCCTGCCACAGCGCTTCCATCAGGTAGCGGCTGGTGGCTTCGCGCATGTCATCGGTGTTGGGCTTGAAGGCCAGCCCCCACAACGCAATGACCTTGCCCTTGAGGTTGTCCCCCAAGTGCGCCTTGAGCTTGCGAAACAGCACATGGCGCTGCTGTTCATTGACGTCACGCACGGTCTTGAGCATGTGCGGCTCCAGCCCGTGGCTTTCCGCGGTGTGGATCAGCGCCCGCAGGTCCTTGGGGAAGCAGGAGCCGCCGAAACCGGCGCCGGGGTAAATGAAGTGGTAGCCGATGCGCGGATCGGCGCCGATGCCCTTGCGCACGGCGTTGATGTCCACCCCCAGGCGTTCCGCCAGGTTGGCCATTTCGTTCATGAAGCTGATGCGGGTGGCGAGCATCGCGTTGGCGGCGTACTTGACCAGCTCGGCGCTGCGGTTATCCATGAACATCAGGCGGTCATGGTTGTGGTTGAACGGTGCATACAGCTCGCTCAACTGCTGGCGGGGCCGTTCGTGGGAACAGCCGACGACGATCCGGTCCGGACGCATGCAGTCGGCCACCGCCGAGCCCTCCTTGAGGAACTCCGGATTGGAGACCACGTGCACCCGCAGTTGGGACTTGCCCAGGTCCGCCAGTTGTTCGGCGACCGTCTCGATCACCAGGTCAGCAGTACCCACCGGTACGGTGGATTTGATCACCAGGGTCTTGTCGCTGTGCATCAGACTGGCAATGTTGCGGGCCACCGCCAGGACATGGTCCAGGTCCGCCGAGCCGTCTTCGTTGGAGGGCGTGCCGACTGCGATGAAAATCACCTGGCCATGGCCCACTGCATCGCTGGCCTGGGTGGTGAAGTGCAGTCGGCCGGCCTTTTGATTCTCTTCGATCAGGGTCGCCAGACCCGGCTCGTGAATCGGAGGAATGGAACGTTGCAGCTGGGCAATCTTATGGCTGTCGATATCGACACAGACCACGTTATGCCCGACATCGGCGAGGGCAACTGCTTGCACCAGACCGACATAGCCAGTACCAAAAACGCTGACTTCCAAGGGAACGACCTCGTCCATGATGAGTGTTGGGGTGAGGGCATGCCTCACCTTCTGAAAAGGCGTGTGGCACATGGCCGCTATCACGCTCTTTTTTTGACACTACCATAAGGCTGAGACGTTTAATTGACGTTTTGCAGTGATGCATAAATGACGCCGGCGTTTTCGGCGAATCTGATGTTGATAACAAATCCTTTTAAAACAATAAGTTAGATTGATTAATGATGGTCATAATGGAAAGCGTCAAATACTTGATCAGTTGTTCAGAAAGAATAATAAAACCGACGAACGGTAGGCAAAAACGTAAAAAATATGATGCTTTTTCGCCACTATTGACTACTGCACTGTCTTGGTCAGGTGGTTTTCTGATTATTTAGTCAGGTTTTTTGACCGGTCTTATCGTGCTGATAGTTATCAAAATTGACAGCTTTTCTGCTGGTTATGGCTGTTCGACGGCATGGGCAGTGAGTGCAGTCGTAGCGACTGGAGGAGTCAGACTAAAGTCGGGTTGGGGGCGGGGCGGGCCATCTGCCATCATTGCCGGCCTTCATTGATTCAATCAATTCAACCTGCGGATTTTGATTCGCGGGATGGATTTCACCTGGGTCTTTCTTTACCTCGCGTCACTGATTTTCTGCTGGAGCCCGTTCATGCGTCCCCCTTTTGCGTTACTCAATCCGTGCCCGCTCCTGGGCCTCGGAGCTGTCGTCCTGTGCGCAGGATTTGCCCCGCTGGCCCAGGCCGGTGGTTTTTTCGAGGACAGCAGCGCCAAGCTGGAGTCACGTACGGTCTACTTCAATCGGGACTTTCGCGACGGTCACACCCGCACTGATCAGGGGGCTTCCAAGCGTGAAGAGTCGGCCCAGGGTTTGATCCTCAACCTGCAATCGGGCTACACCGAAGGCACCGTGGGTGTTGGCCTGGATGCCTTGGGCATGTTGGGCATCAAGCTGGATTCCAGCCCTGACCGCAGCAACAGTGGTCTCTTGCCGTCCAGTGGACACGACCCACGGGGTTCTGCGGACCAGTACGCCAAGCTGGGCTTGACCGCCAAAGTGCGAATGTCCCAGACCGTATTCAAATACGGTGCGCAACTGCCGGACCTGCCATTGCTCAAGTACAACGACGGGCGCCTGCTGCCGACGATGTTCAACGGTGCCGTGCTCACGTCCAAGGAGGTCAAGGGCCTGACCCTGACGGCTGCGCGCCTGAACCGTTACACCGCCCGGGACTCCACCGATGCCCAGGACATTCGCGTGCACTGCAAGAACAAGCGCTATGCCTGCAACACCACCGCGGACCACTTCGACACCTATGGCGTGGACTACCAGTTCAATGAGCGCCTGACCGGCCAGTACCACTACGCCGAGCTGGAAGACATCTACCGCCAGCATTTTGTCGGCCTGCTGGCCAACCAGCCCCTGGGCCCTGGCGTGCTCAAGGGTGACCTGCGCCTGCTCAAGAGTGCCGACACCGGCGCCGAGCGCGCCGGTGGCATCGATAACCGCGCCCTGAGCACCTTGCTCGGCTACAGCCTCAGCGGTCACACCCTGAGCGCCGGCTGGCAGCGCATGTACGGCGACAACTCGATGCCCTACCTGGATGGCAGCAACCCGTACCTGGTGAACTACGTCCAGGTCAACGACTTCGCCGCGATCCAGGAACGTTCCTGGCAACTGCGCTACGACTACGACTTCAAGGCCGTTGGTCTCAATGGCCTGAGTTTCCTGACCCGTTACGTCAGCGGTGACCACATCAAGGTGCCGGGCAGCCTGCGTGAAGGTCGCGAGTGGGAACGCGACAGCGAGCTCAAATACGTGGTGCAGAGCGGCACCTTCAAGGACGTGAGCCTGCGCCTGCGTAACGCCACTTACCGCAGCAACTACCAGAAGATCGCCCGTGACATGGACGAGACCCGCCTGATCGTCAGCTATAACTTCTCGTTGCTCTGACCAAGGCCCAGGAAAAGCACCACGGTGGCGCTGAAAGTTGCAGGAGCTGGCTTGCCGGCGAAGGCGTCGTCCGAATCGGCGCAAGGCTGACGGGCCTCTTCGCCGGCAAGCCGGCTCCTACAGCGGTTGCAGTTGATGGCGGTAGGGCAGGTCCGGGCCGGTGCGGGTGCAGGTCAGCGCCGCGGCCTGGACGGCAAATCGCAGCAGGCTGTCGATCTGGGCAGGGGTCAGTTGCCCCAGGCCCTGAGGCGAGTCCAGGCCCTGTTCGGTGAGCCAGGCGATCAACGCCGCCTGGAAGGTGTCACCGGCGCCCACGGTGTCGGCCACCTGCACCTGGGGCGAGGCCACCGACCAGTTGCCATGCCGTGCACTGAATACTGTGGCGCCCTGGCTGCCACGGGTCAGGAACACCAACTGCGCATGCTCTTGCAGCCAGCCCTGGATCAGTTCCTCGGGCGCCTGCCCGGGATACAACTGGGCCAGGTCCTCGTCGCTGACCTTGATCAGGTCGGCATGCTGCACCAGTTCACCGATACGCTGGCGCCACAGCTGGATATCCGGCTGCGGGTTGAGTCGCACATTGGGATCGAGACTGATCAGGCGTTGCCCCCGCTCACGGTGCACCAGGGCCAGCAGGGTGTCGGCAATCGGCTGCACCACCAGGGAAAACGAGCCGATATGCAAGCCGCGCACGCTCGGGTCCAGCTCCGGCAGGTGTTCCTGCAGAAGCTGGCGATCGGCACAGCCTTCGCCACGGAAGCTGTAGTGGGGCGAGCCGTCGGCGCCGACCGCCACCATGGCCAGGGTGGTGGGGGCGTCGAACTCCTGCAGGTACCGGGTGTTGACCCCTTCGTCCTGCAGTACCCGTCGCAGGCGTTGGCCCAGGTAATCCCGCGACAGCCCGGCCAGCAGGGCCACGTCAATGCCCATTCGGCGCAGGCCCAGCGCCACGTTGAAGGGCGAGCCCCCGGCAATGGCCTGGAACTGCACTTTATTGGCTTGGGTACTTGCGTCATCGACGCTGAAACAATCAAACAGCGCTTCGCCACACACCAGATACATAGTCATTCGCTCTTCAAAGGGTTGCCAGATGCTGTTGATAGCGCGCATACGCCGGCTCGTAGGCCTTCACCTGTTCGGCCTGGGGCCAGGTCTGGCTGTCGAGGTCGAGGCTCACGCAGCGTTTACAGAGTTGCGCCAGGCTAAAGGCCGGGTCCGTCTGCCGTCCATGGCACCAGGCCGCCTGGATCGCCGCACCCAGGGCGGCGGCTTCGGCTTCGCGGGTGCAGATCACCGGGGTGTGCATGATATCGGCGACCATCTGCCGCCATAGCGGACTTTTCGAGCCGCCGCCGATCAGGCGGATGCTCTGGCTTTGCAAGCCATTGGCCCGCAACAGGTCGAGGCCGTAGCGCAGGCCGAAGGTGGTGCCCTCCAGCACCGCGCGGCACAGGTTGGCCTGGGTCAGGTTGTCCAGGGTCATGCCCAGCAGGCTGCCACGGGCCTGGGGTAGGGCGGGGACCCGCTCGCCATTGAAGAACGGCAGCAGGCACAAGCCCTCGGCGCCGATCGGCGCCTGGCCCGCCAAGCGGTTGAAGCTGTCCAGGTCCAGCTCCAGCAGTTGGCGCACCAGGGTGGTGGCGTTGGTCAGGTTCATGGTGCAGATCAGCGGCAGCCAGCCACCGCTGGACGAGCAGAAGGACGCCACCGACGCGTGGCTGACCAGTGGCTGCTCGGCATAGGCATACAGGGTGCCGGAAGAGCCCAGGCTCAGGGTGATGATGCCCGGCTCGATATTGCCGGTGCCGATGGCCCCGAGCATGTTGTCGCCACCGCCGCTGGCCACCAGGGCCTGGGGGTTGATGCCCAGGAGCCCGGCCATCTGCGGCAGTATCGGCCCCACCGGCTGCTGGGCCTGGATCAGTTCCGGCAAGGCACGCTCCAGGCGGCCCTCGGGGTCGATGTGGGCCAACAGGGCCCGGTCCCAGTCACGCCGGCGGACATTGAAGTAACCGGTGCCGGAGGCGTCGCCGTACTCGCTGCAGCAGCGCCCGGTCAGCCAGAAGTTGAGGTAATCGTGGGGCAGCAGGATATGGGCGATGCGCTGGAACAGGGCGGGGTGCTGTTCCCGGGTCCACAGCAGCTTCGACAGGGTGTACCCCGGCGCGAGGGCGATACCCAGGCGCTCAAGAGACCCTTGCTCGCCCCCCAGGTGATCCAGCAGGCGCTGGTTCTCGGCCACGGTTTCGGTGTCGCACCACAGTTTTGCCGGACGCAGCACCTGGCCTTGGTCATCCAGCAGCACCAGGCCGTGCTGCTGGCCGGAGACCGCAAGGCCAAGAATGTCCCGGCCATCGACCCCGGCCGCCTGCAACGCCTGGTGGGTGGCGCTGATGCAGGCTTGCAGCCATTGCCCGGGGTCTTGCTCGCGTCGGCCGTTGGCGCCGCTGATCAGGCTGTGGGGGGCGGCGCCCAGGCCCAGGACGGCGCCGCTGTGGCTGTCGAGGATCAGGGCCTTGGTGCCCTGGGTGCCACAATCGAGACCCAGGTACAGCGCGGCTGTGCTCATCCTGCGCTCCGCGCTGGTTTGGCCAGCAGGCGTTCCAGGGTCCGGCTGACGCCATGCTCGCGCAGGCTGTTGAAGCAGCGCTCAAAGGCGTCGACGAACTCGGCGGACCTGGGGATCGCCGGGCCGAAGATTTCCTCCACTCCCAGCAGGCGCTGGGTCAGCAGGGTGTCGTCCGCCACCAGGGCCTGGCAGAACTCAGCCCGAGGATCGGCAATCGTGTAGCGCACGCCGTTTTCGTCCACGCCCCGCAGGTACAGGGCCCAGGCGGCCACCACCAGGGCCGCCCGCTCGGTATCGCGGCCATCGGCGATCAGGCGGTTGAGGGTGGGCACGGTGAACTTGGGAAATTTCGACGAGCCGTCGCTGCACACCCGCTCCAGCTGGTCGGCGATGGCCTGGTTGGAAAAGCGCTGGACCAGCGTGTCCTTGTAGGCCGCCAGGTCGATGCCCGGCACCGGCGCCAGTTGCGGGGTCACGTCCAGGTCCATGTAGGCGCGCATGTAGGCGACGAACAGCGGGTCGTTCATGGTTTCGTGGACGAAGCGGTAGCCCTTGATAAAACCCAGGTAGGTCAGGGCCAGGTGGCTGCCGTTGAGCAGTTTGATCTTCATCTCTTCGTAGGGCGTGACATCGTCGGTGAACTGCACGCCCACCTGTTCCCAGGCCGGGCGGCCGTTGACGAACTGGTCTTCCAGGACCCACTGCACAAAGGGCTCGCACACCACCGGCCAGGCATCGTCGATGCCGTGCTGGTCGTGCAGTTGCAGGCGGTGGGCGGTGCTGGTCATCGGGGTGATGCGGTCCACCATGGCATTGGGGAAGCTCACCTGGCTGGCGATCCAGTCGTGCAGGTCGGCGTCGCGCCGGGCGGCAAACGCCAGCAGTGCCTTGCGGGTCACGGCGCCGTTGTGGGGCAGGTTATCGCAGGACATCAGGGTGAAGGCGGCAATGCCCGCGGCGCGACGCTTGGCCAGGGCGGCACAGAGGAAGCCGAACACCGTGCGTGGCTGCTGGGGGTGGGCCAGGTCGTGCTGGATCTGCGGCAGGTGGAGCATGAACTCGCCGCTGCTGTCATCGATGCAGTAACCGCCCTCGGTGATGGTCAGGGAGACGATGCGGATCGCTGGGCTGGCCAGCTTGTCGATCAGCGCCTGGGGGTCGTCTTCGGCCAGCAGCATCTGGCTGATGGAGCCGATCACCCGCACTTCGTGGTCGTTGCCGTCCCCCAGTTCGAACAGGGTGTAGAGGCAGTCCTGGCCCGCCAGGTCGTCCCGGGCGCGGCGGTCCTCGGCGCGCAGGCCGACCCCGCAGATGCTCCAGTCCAGGCCCAGGCCCCGGTTCATCAGGGCGTCGGTGTAATAGGCCTGGTGCGCCCGGTGAAAACCGCCGACGCCGATGTGCACGATGCCCTGGCGGGTGTCGGCGGCACTGTAGGCCGGCACCTGCACCTGGGGCGGGAGCTGGCTGAGGTTCAAGCGATTGAGTTTCATGCAAGGGCTCTCGGTAATCGGGCGGCGGCCATCAGGCGGCGGCGCGCAGGGAACGGGGAACAGCGACGCCTTGGGCATCGAACAGGTGGCAGTGCTCGGGGTCCAGGCGCAGGTGCAGTTGCTCGCCACAGCGGCTGGCCAGATCACCGCGGATGCGCAGGGTCAGGGCCTCGCCGCAGGTGCTGCGCACATGGCAGAAGGTGTCGCTGCCCAGGCGTTCGGCCACGTCGCTGGTGACTGGCAGGCTGCCGGGGCCGGGCTCGCCCAGCTCCAGGTGTTCGGGGCGAATGCCCAGGGTCACCGGACTGCCGACCTTGAGCTGCGGATGGCTTTGGCTCAGGCGCAGGCGCGCTCCGGCCTGCAGTTGCACCTCGCACCCCTGGCCGTCCACCTGGCTGACGCTGCCCTTGAGAAAGCCCATCTTCGGTGTGCCGAGAAAGCCTGCGACAAACAGGTTGGCCGGGTTGTGATACAGCTCCAGGGGCGAACCCACCTGTTCCACCCGGCCGCCGTTGAGCACCACCACCTTGTCCGCCAGGGTCATGGCTTCGACCTGATCGTGGGTCACGTAGATCATGGTGGCCTGCAGCTCCTGGTGCAGGCGTGCCAGCTCCAGGCGCATCTGCACCCGCAGCGCGGCATCGAGGTTGGACAGGGGTTCGTCGAACAGGAAGATCTTCGGGTTGCGCACAATCGCCCGGCCGATGGCCACGCGCTGGCGCTGGCCGCCGGACAGTTGCTTGGGCTTGCGTTCGAGCATCGGCCCCAGTTCGAGAATGCGCGCCGCCTCGTCGACCTTCTGTTGCACCTGGGCCTTGTCGACCCCGGCCAGGTCCAGGGCGAAGGACATGTTCTTGCGCACGCTCATGTGCGGGTACAGGGCGTAGGTCTGGAACACCATGGCCAGGTCGCGCTTGGCCGGGCTGACTTGGGTGATGTCGCGCCCGTCCAGCTCGATGCTGCCGCTGCTGACTTCCTCCAGCCCGGCGATCAGCCGCAGCAGGGTGGATTTGCCGCAGCCGGAGGGGCCGACGAAGACCACGAATTCCTTGTCGTTCACTTCAAGGTCGATGCCCTTGATGATCTCGAAGCCTTCGAAGCCTTTTTGCAGGTTGCTGATTTTCAGGTGAGCCATGGGGTGTCTCCAACAATTCGAGGGTTACTTCACTGCGCCAAAGGACAGGCCGCGCACCAGTTGCTTCTGGCTGATCCAGCCGAAGATCAGGATCGGCGCGCAGGCCAGGGTCGAGACCGCCGAGAGCTTGGCCCAGAACAGCCCTTCGGGGCTGGAGTAGGAGGCGATCAGCGCGGTCAGCGGGGCGGCATTGGAGGAGGTCAGGTTCAGCGACCAGAAGGCTTCGTTCCAGCACAGGATCAGCGACAGCAGCGCGGTGGAGGCCAGGCCGCCCTTGGCGATGGGCATCAGCATCCGGAGCATTTCCTGGGCCAGGGTCGCGCCGTCCAGGCGCGCGGCTTCGAGGATGTCCCGGGGGATGTCCTTGAAGTAGGTGTAAACCATCCACACCACGATCGGCAGGTTGATCAGGGTGTAGATCACGATCAGCGCGATGCGCGTGTCCAGCAGGCCGAAACTCTTGGCCAGCAGGTAGATGGGCATCAGCACCCCCACCGGCGGCAGCATCTTGGTGGAGAGCATCCACAGCAGGGTGCGCTTGGTGTTGCGGGTCTCGTAGAAGGCCATGGAGTAGGCCGCCGGCACCGCGATCAGCAGGCACAGGGCGGTGGCGCTGAAGGAGATCACCACCGAGTTCCAGGCGAAGGCCAGGTAGTTGCTGCGCTCGTTGATGTGCAGGTAGTTCTCCAGTGTGGGGGTGAAGATGAACTGCGGCGGCGTGGCGAAGGCGTCGATTTCGCTCTTGAAGCTGGTCAGCACCATCCAGAAGATCGGGAAGAAGATCAGGATCGCGATGGCCCAGGCCAGGGTGCCCAGTAGCAGGCTTTGCAGGCGTCGGGATTGTTGCAGGGTCATGGCAGGCACCTCAGCTCTGGTCAGTCAGGTTCTTGCCGATCATCCGTACCAGGATGATCGCGGCGATGTTGGCGATGACCACGGCGATCAGGCCGCCGGCGGAAGCCATGCCCACGTCGAACTGCACCAGCGCCTGGTTGTAGATCAGGTAGGCCAGGTTGGTGGAGGCGTAGCCCGGGCCGCCGTTGGTGGTGGTGAAGATTTCGGCGAACACCGAGAGCAGGAAGATGGTCTCGATCATCACCACCACGGCGATGGGGCGCGCCAGGTGGGGCAGGGTCAGGTGCCAGAAGATCGCGATAGGGCCGGCACCGTCCAGGCGTGCGGCCTCTTTCTGTTCCTGGTCCAGGGACTGCATGGCGGTCATCAGGATCAGGATGGCGAACGGCAGCCACTGCCAGGAGACGATGATGATGATCGACAGCAGCGGGTAGTGGGCCAGCCAGTCCACTGGCTGGGCGCCGAACAGCTTCCACAGCGCCGCCAGAATCCCCGAGACCGGGTGGAAAATCAGGTTCTTCCAGATCAGCGCGCCCACCGTGGGCATGATGAAGAACGGCGAGATCAGCAGGACCCGGACAATGCCCCGGCCGAGGAATTCGCTGGCCTCCAGCAGGGCACTGATCAGCACTCCGAGCACCACGCTGATCAGCAGCACGCTGCCCACCAGCAACAGGGTGTTGGTGGCCCCGGGCACAAAGCCCGAGTCGCTGAGGAAGTAGCTGAAGTTCTCCAGGCCCACGAACTGGTTTTCACCGGGGTACAGCAGGTTGTAGCGGATCAGCGAGAAGTACAGGGTCATGCCCAGGGGCACGATCATCCACAGCAGCAACAACGCCACCGAGGGGCTGACCAGGAACCAGCCGGGGCTGGCCAGGCGACGCTTGCGGGGGGCCGCCTGCACTGGCAGATGGAGCTTGGCAGTCGAGGTATTCATGAGGATCACAACCAGTTGGGTATGAGGGGGCGCGACACTGCGCTGGCGTGGCCGGGCTGCGCGTAGGAGCTGGCTTGCCAGCGAAGGCGTCCTTGAACACTGCGCAAGACTCAAGGGCCTCTTCGCCGGCCAGCCGGCTCCTACCAGGCGTGCCGGGTTATTTCGGGTAGCCGGCGCGCTTCATTTCCCGCTCGGTGCTCTGCTGCGCGGCTGCCAGGGCCTGGTCCACGGTGGTCTGGCCGATCAGCGCCGCGGAAAACAGCTTGCCGACCTGGGTGCCGATGGCCTGGAACTCGGGAATGGTCACCAGCTGGATGCCGATGTAGGGCACCGGCTTGAGGGTTGGTTTGCTCGGGTCCACCGCCTTCAGCGATTCCAGGGTGATCCGGGCGAACGGCGCGGCGCTCATGTAGGCCTGGCTGTAGGTGGAGGCGCGGGTGCCCGGCGGCACATTGGCGATGCCGTCCTTCTCGGCCACCAGGGCTGCGTATTCCTTGGAGGTGGCCCAGGTGGTGAAGGTCTTCGCGGCGTCCTTGGCCTTGGAGCTGGCGGGGATCGCCAGGGACCAGGAGTACAGCCAGGCGCTGCCCTTGTCGGTGACCTGGTGTGGCGCATAGGTGAAGCCCACCTGCTGGGCGACCTTGCTCTGGCTCTGGTCGGTGACAAAGGAGCCGGCGACGCTGGCGTCGACCCAGATCGCGCACTTGCCGCTGTTGAACAGCGCCAGGTTTTCATTGAAACCGTTGCTGGAGGCCCCGGGCGGGCCGGACTTCTTCATGTTGTCGACGTAGAAGGTCAGGGCGTTCTTCCACTCCGGCCCGCTGAATTCGGGCTGCCATTGCTCATTGAACCAGCGCGCGCCGTAGCTGTTGGCCAGGGTGGTGATCAGGGCCATGTTCTCGCCCCAGCCGGCCTTGCCCCGCAAGCACAGGCCGTATTGCTCCTGCTCGGGCTTGTTGAGCCTGGCGGCGAATGCGCCGATCTGCTCCCAGGTCGGCCGCTCCGGCATGCTCAGGCCGGCCGCCTGGAACAGGTCGGTGCGGTAGTAGGTCATGGAGCTTTCGGCATAGAACGGCAGGGCGTAGAGGGTGCCCTTGACCGACAGCCCTTCACGGACCGAAGGGAAGACATCGTCCAGGTCATAGGCGGCGGGCAGGTCCTGCATCGGTTGCAGCCAGCCCTTGGCGCCCCAGAGTGCGGCTTCGTACATGCCGATGGTGAGCACGTCGAACTGGCCGCCCTGGGTGGCGATGTCGGTGGTCAGGCGCTGGCGCAGGACGTTTTCTTCCAGCACCACCCAGTTCAGCTGGATGTCCGGGTGCTGGCTCTCGAAGGTTTTCGACAGCCGTTGCATGCGGATCATGTCGCTGTTGTTGACGGTGGCGATGGTCAGGGTCTGGGCGCCGAAGGTGACGCTGCTGAGGGTCATGCAGGTGCTGAGGAGCAGGGCTTGGGTGCAAGGTTTCATCGGTCACTCCTCTTCTGCGCCAGTGCTGACGACAGAAGGACGGTTATTGTTGTTATGTCTTCCGCCAGAGAGGAAGAATGTGGGCTGATTACAGCCCTCAAACGCGGCGCTGACAAATCATCCATGACACTGGAGTTGATACTTTTTTGCACTGCTTTGCTGGCGCTGCCAGGGCTCGGGTCTCGATTTGCAGGGCTTGCCCCGGGTTCAAGCCGCTACGGAGCCCGCGAATCCGTATCGGTTTCAAGGGGGGCGGGAGGCGACTCTTAGCCCAAAGCCCACTGGCATTTTTCCGATCACTGCCTAAGATGGCCGTCCTAAACCCCGATCCAGGAAACCCTTGGCCACGATGTCCGAAAAAGACACCATCTCCATGCAACTGGTGCGTGAGGCGCTGCTGCAAAGCTGCGCTCCGGGCGCGGCCACCGATGAAGTGCTGCACAAGGTCGGCATCGATCCGGCGGGCTTGCAGCAGGGCCGGGCACGGGTCCCGGCCAGTGCCTATGCGCGGCTCTGGCGCCTGCTGGCTCGGCGTCTGGATGACGAGTTCTTCGGTATGGACCCGCGCAAGCTGAAGTCCGGCAGCCTGGCCTTTCTCTGTCGCTCGGCCATGGCCCAGCCGACCCTGGCCATGGGGCTGGATTCGGTGCTGGGCTTTCTGTCGCTGATGTTCGAGCGCCTGCCGGCGCAACTGGTGCACCAGCAGAGCCTGGCGGAAATCGTCCTGCTGGAGGATGAACACGAGCCGCGGCGGGCCTTTACCTACTTCACTTACTGGATGATCGTCCACGGCGTGGCCTGCTGGCTGGCGGGTCGGCGGATTCCGATCCTGGCCATCGAACTGCGTTGCCCGCAGCCGGATTTCTGCGACGACTACCGGGTGATGTTCTCCGACAACCTGCGCTTTGACCGGCCGCGCACGCGGATGATCATCGCCGCCGACTGCCTGGACCTGCCCATCAAGCGCAGCGAGGCGGAACTCAAGCGCTTTCTGGCCCATGCCCCGGCCAATATCCTGGTGAAATACCGCGATCCTGAAAGCCTGGCCAGCCGCATCAAGCAGCAACTGCGGCAATTGCCGGGGGAGCAGTGGCCGGAGAGTGAAAGCCTGGCCCAGAGCCTGTGCATGTCCGCCTCGACCCTGCGCCGGCGCCTGGCGGAAGAGGGCCAGAGCTACCAGGCCCTCAAGGACAGCGTGCGCAAGGAACTGGCGATTGTCTGGCTGGCGGAGCCGCAACTGAGTTTCGCCGAGATAGCCGGGCGCCTGGGGTTTGCCGACACCAGCTCGTTCTACAAGGCGTTTCGCAAATGGTCCGGCTCCAACCCCGGGCACTATCGCAGCCTGATCCTCAACGACCCGGACCTCTCGTAGGAACCGGCTTGCCGACAAAGGGGCCGCTAGCCATGCGCCGCTCCGACAGATCCGGCCATCTCGCCGGGGCAGCGCGGGCGCTTGGCCAAACCGGTCACGCAACTTGATAGCTTTGACCATTGTTCCGCAAGGGCTCTGGCGCCAGTATTTCCCCGGTTTTCATGAGGTTCCCATCCTAATAAGAACAGCGAGGGATTCTGGCAATGCGCAATTACCTGTCCGCTATCAAAGAGTTCAACTATCAGCACACCGTCGACGCCGCCCTTGCAGGCTCGCTGTCGGCGCTCAATGCCTGTGTCGAATGCTGTGACCGGCATGCATTGCCCGGTCGTATCGCGCTGTTCTGGGAAGGCCGGGACGGCAGCAGCGCCACCTACACCTTCACTGAACTGCAGGACAAGGCCGCTCGCCTGGCCAATTTCCTCCTGGCCCAGGGGGTCGGCAAGGGCGACAAGGTCGCCGGACTGTTGCCGCGCAATGTCGAACTCTTGATCACGGTGCTTGCCACCTGGCGTATCGGCGCGGTGTACCAGCCGCTGTTCACTGCCTTTGGCCCCAAGGCCATCGAGCATCGCTTGAACAGTTCCCAGGCCAAGGTGGTGGTCACCGACGGGGTCAACCGACCCAAGCTCCTGGAGGTCGCCGATTGCCCCACTGTCGTCACAGTGGGAGGCGCCAAGGGCCAGGGCATCGTGCGCGGCGATTTCAGTTTCTGGGCCGAGCTGGAACAGTACCCGGCCCAGTGCGAACCGGTGCTGCTCAGTGGTGAAGACCCCTTCCTGCTGATGTTCACTTCCGGCACCACCGGCCCGTCCAAGGCCCTGGAAGTGCCGCTCAAGGCCATTGTCGCGTTCCAGGCCTACACCCGCGACGCCGTGGACCTGCGCCCGGAAGACGCCTTCTGGAACGTCGCCGACCCGGGCTGGGCCTATGGCATCTATTTCGGCGTCACCGGGCCCCTGGGCCTGGGCCACCCGATCACTTTCTACGACGGCCCCTTCACCCTGGAAAGCACCTGCCGGGTGATCAACAAGTACGGCATCACCAACCTCACCGGTTCGCCCACGGCCTACCGCCTGCTGATCGCCGGCGGCGACCAGTTCGCCCGGTCGATCAAGGGCCGCCTGCGCATCGTCAGCAGCGCCGGCGAGCCGCTGAACCCGGAAGTGATCCGTTGGTTCGCCGAGCAGCTGGACGTGGTGATCCACGACCACTACGGCCAGACCGAGCTGGGCATGGTGCTGTGCAACCACCACGGCCTGGACCACCCGGTGCATGTCGGCGCCGCCGGCTTTGCCTCGCCGGGCCACCGCATCGTGGTGCTGGACGAAGAGTACCGGGAGCTGGGTGTCGGTCAGCCGGGGATCCTGGCCATCGACCGCAGGCAGTCGCCGATGTGCTGGTTCGCCGGTTACGCCGGGGTGCCGACCAAGGCCTTTGTCGGCGATTACTACCTCAGCGGTGACACCGTCGAGCTGAACCAGGACGGCAGCATCAGCTTTGTCGGCCGCAGCGATGATGTGATCACCACCTCCGGCTATCGGGTGGGCCCTTTCGATGTGGAAAGCGCCCTGATCGAACACCCGGCGGTGGTGGAAGCGGCGGTGGTAGGCAAGCCCGATCCCGAACGCACCGAGCTGGTGAAAGCCTTTGTGGTGCTCAGCGAGCAGTACCGCGCCACCCCGGAGTTGGCCGAGGAGTTGCGCCAGCACGTGCGCAAGCGCCTGGCGGCCCATTCCTACCCCCGCGAAATCGAATTTGTCAGCGACTTGCCGAAAACCCCCAGCGGCAAATTGCAGCGCTTTATCTTGCGCAACCAGGAAATCGCCAAGGCTCAAGAGGCCGCGGCGTCAACAGCTACCGCATGAACAGGATTTGAATGATGGACATTGCAAACCAGGTGTTTCTCGTCAGTGGCGGTGCGTCCGGCCTCGGTGCCGCCAGCGCTGAAATGCTCGTCGCCGCCGGCGCAAAAGTGATGCTGGTGGACCTCAACGCCGAGGCCGTGGCGGCCAAGGCCCAGCAACTGGGCTGCCAGAGCGTGGTGGCGGACATCAGCCAGGAAGCGGCGGCCGAAGCGGCGGTGCAGGCCACGGTCAAGGCCTTTGGCAAGCTCAACGGGCTGGTCAACTGCGCCGGTATCGTGCGGGGCGAGAAAATCCTCGGCAAGAATGGCCCCCACGCTCTGGCCAGCTTCAGCCAGGTGATCAACGTCAACCTGATCGGCAGTTTCAACCTGTTGCGCCTGGCCGCGGCGGCCATCGCCGAAAGCACTGCCGACGCCGAGGGCGAGCGCGGGGTGATCATCAACACCGCCTCCATCGCCGCCTTCGACGGGCAGATCGGCCAGGCCGCCTATGCGGCGTCCAAGGGTGCCATTGCCAGCCTGACCCTGCCGGTGGCCCGTGAGCTGGCACGCTTCGGCATCCGGGTGATGACCATCGCCCCGGGGATCTTCGAAACCCCGATGATGGCCGGCATGAGCGACGAAGTACGGGCCGGGCTGGCCGCTGGCGTGCCGTTTCCGCCGCGCCTGGGCAAACCCGCCGAGTACGCCGCGCTGGTGCGGCATATCATTGAAAACAGCATGCTCAACGGTGAGGTGATCCGTCTCGACGGTGCCTTGCGCATGGCCGCCAAGTAAGGAGGAATTCTCATGTCCATTGCCCACGATCCGATTGTCATTGTCAGCGCCGTCCGCACCCCCATGGGCGGTTTCCAGGGTGAACTCAAAGGCCTCAGCGCCCCGCAACTGGGGAGCGAGGCCATCCGCGCCGCGGTGCAGCGCGCCGGCATTGCGGCTGACGCAGTAGAAGAAGTGCTGTTCGGCTGCGTGCTGTCTGCCGGCCTCGGACAGGCCCCGGCGCGCCAGGCCGCCCTGGGCGCGGGCCTGGACAAAGGCACCCGTTGCACCACCCTGAACAAGATGTGCGGTTCCGGCATGGAGGCCACCATCCTGGCCCACGACATGCTGCTGGCCGGCAGCGCCGAGGTGGTGATCGCCGGTGGCATGGAAAGCATGTCCAACGCCCCATACCTGCTGGACCGTGCCCGCAGCGGCTACCGCATGGGCCACGGCAAGGTCCTGGACCACATGTTCCTCGATGGCCTGGAAGACGCTTACGACAAGGGCCGCCTGATGGGCACCTTCGCCGAAGACTGCGCCGAGGCCAACGGTTTCACCCGTCAGGCCCAGGATGAGTTTGCCGTGGCTTCCCTGACCCGCGCCCAGCAGGCGATCAAGGACGGTCTGTTCAAGGACGAGATCGTTCCTCTGCAGGTGATGATCGGTAAAGAGTCGAAGCTGATCAGCGATGACGAGCAGCCGCCCAAGGCCAAGCTGGACAAGATCGCCACCCTGAAGCCGGCGTTCCGCGACGGTGGCACGGTGACCGCGGCCAACTCCAGTTCGATCTCCGACGGTGCCGCGGCCCTGGTGCTGATGCGTCGTTCCGTAGCCGAGCAACGCGGCCTCAAGCCCTTGGCGGTGATCCATGGCCACTCGGCCTTTGCCGACACCCCGGGGTTGTTCCCGGTGGCGCCGGTGGGTGCCATCGAGCGATTGATGAAAAAGACCGGCTGGTCCTTGCAGGACGTGGACCTGTTCGAGATCAACGAAGCCTTCGCTGTGGTCAGCCTGGTGACCATGAGCAAGCTGGAAATCCCCCACGCCAAGGTCAACGTCCACGGCGGCGCCTGCGCCCTGGGCCACCCCATCGGCGCTTCCGGCGCGCGGATTCTGGTGACCCTGCTGTCGGCCCTGCGCCAGAAAGGCCTCAAGCGTGGCGTGGCCGCGATCTGCATCGGCGGTGGTGAAGCCACGGCCATGGCCGTTGAATGCCTGTAACGAGGAATCCCGATGTTGCCCAATGACGAACAACTGCAGATCAGCGACGCCGCCCGGCAATTTGCCCAGGAACGCCTCAAGCCTTTCGCCGCCGAGTGGGATCGCGAGCACCGCTTTCCCAAGGAAGCCATCGCCGAAATGGCCGAGCTGGGCTTCTTCGGCATGCTGGTGCCTGAACAGTGGGGTGGCTGCGACACCGGCTACCTGGCCTATGCCATGGCCCTGGAAGAAATCGCCGCCGGTGACGGTGCCTGCTCCACCATCATGAGCGTGCACAACTCGGTGGGCTGCGTGCCGATCCTCAAGTTCGGCAATGACGAGCAGAAAGAGCGTTTCCTCAAGCCCCTGGCCAGCGGCGCCATGCTCGGCGCCTTCGCCCTGACCGAGCCCCAGGCCGGCTCCGATGCCAGCAGCCTGAAAACCCGGGCTCGTCGCGATGGCGATCACTATGTGCTCAACGGCTGCAAGCAGTTCATCACCTCGGGGCAGAACGCCGGGGTGGTGATCGTGTTCGCGGTCACCGACCCGGCGGCCGGCAAGCGCGGCATCAGCGCCTTTATCGTGCCCACCGATACGCCGGGCTATAAGGTCGCGCGCATCGAGGACAAGCTCGGTCAGCACGCCAGCGACACCTGCCAGATCCTTTTCGAGGATGTGAAGGTGCCGCTGGCCAACCGCCTGGGGGAGGAGGGCGAGGGCTACAAGATCGCCCTGGCCAACCTTGAAGGCGGGCGCGTGGGCATTGCCTCGCAGTCGGTGGGCATGGCCCGGGCGGCGTTCGAAGCGGCGCGTGACTACGCCCGTGAGCGCGAGACCTTCGGCAAGCCGATCATCGAGCACCAGGCCGTGGCGTTCCGCCTGGCGGACATGGCCACCCAGATCGCCGTGGCGCGCCAAATGGTGCACTACGCTGCCGCCCTGCGCGACAGCGGCAAGCCGGCCCTGGTGGAAGCCTCGATGGCCAAGCTGTTCGCCTCGGAAATGGCCGAGAAGGTCTGTTCGGCGGCGTTGCAAACCCTGGGCGGTTATGGCTACTTGAGCGACTTCCCGCTGGAACGCATCTACCGCGACGTGCGCATCTGCCAGATCTACGAAGGCACCAGCGACATCCAGCGCATGGTCATTTCGCGCAATCTCTGACTTATAGCAGGAGCTGATTCATGAGCTACGAAACCATTTTGTTGGACATCAAGGACCGTGTCGGTCTGATCACCCTCAACCGTCCCCAGGCGCTGAACGCCCTCAACGCGCAGATCGTCGGCGAGGTGAACCAGGCCCTGGACCGCCTGGAAGCCGACCCGCAGATCGGCTGCATCGTCATCACCGGCTCGAAGAAAGCCTTCGCCGCCGGTGCCGACATCAAGGAAATGGCCGAACTCACCTACCCGCAGATCTACCTCGACGACCTGTTCAGCGACAGCGACCGCGTGGCCAACCGGCGCAAGCCGATCATCGCCGCGGTCAACGGCTTCGCCCTGGGTGGCGGCTGCGAACTGGCCTTGATGTGCGACTTCATCCTGGCCGGTGACAACGCCAAGTTCGGCCAGCCGGAAATCAACCTCGGCGTGCTGCCGGGCATGGGCGGCACCCAGCGCCTGACCCGCGCCGTGGGCAAGGCCAAGGCCATGGAAATGTGCCTGACCGGACGCTTTATCGACGCTGTGGAAGCCGAGCGTTGCGGCATCGTCGCGCGCATCGTCCCAGCGGACGACCTGGTGGAAGAAGCCCTGAAAGTCGCCGCCCTGATTGCCGCAAAATCGATCCCGGTGAGCATGATGATTAAGGAAAGCGTGAACCGCGCCTTCGAAGTCAGCCTGTCCGAAGGTGTGCGCTTCGAACGCCGGGTGTTCCACGCGGCGTTCGCCACCCAGGACCAGAAAGAGGGCATGGCCGCCTTCATCGCCAAGCGTGATCCGCAGTTCAAGGATCAGTAACCGCACCGCCCCTGGCAGGACGCGGCGTCCATCCAGCGTCCCAGCAGCCTCAACCGCAGACCCTAGCTGCGGTTGATGGAGACTCCCCCCTCAACCAGCATCGCTGTCCCGCTGACGAAACTGGCGGCGTCCGACGCGAGGAACAGCGCCGCGCGGGCAATTTCCTCGGGACGGGCGAGGCGCTTGAGGGCATGCAGGTTTTCGACAAAAGCGCGTTTCTCAGGCGTGTCGGTGGCTGCTCGGCCCATGGGCGTGTCGGTGCCTCCGGGCAGTAGCGCGTTGGCGCGAATGCCATGGGGGCCTTCTTCAGCCGCGATGACCTGGGTCAAGCCGATCAGCGCGGCCTTGCTCGCGGCATACGCCGCCATGCCGGGAAAACCGACGTGGTGCCCGACAAAGCTGGAAGTGAAAATGATCGACCCTGCGCCCCGGCTGCGCAGAGCCGGCAACTGGTACTTGGCCCCAAGAAAGGCACTGGTCAAGTTGCAGTCGAGCACGGCCTGCCACTGGTCCAGGGTCAGCTCGGAGACGGACCGGGTTTCACCGGTCATTCCGGCGTTGTTGAACGCGATATCCAAGCCACCGAAACGCTCCAGCGCCAGCGCCACAAGGCGCTCGGCCAGTGCCTCGCTGCGAATGTCACCGGCAACCCCAAGTGCCTCGCCACCGGCTTGCTGGATCTGGGCCACCAACGCATCCAGGGCGTCGCCCCGACGGCCGGTCACTATCAGGCGCGCGCCCTCCTGGGCGAACAGCCGGGCGGCAGCCTGACCGATTCCCGACGTGGCCCCCGTGACAATCGCGACTTTGTCTTGCAGTTGTTTCATGATTGACCTCCTTTGCCTGAGCGTTGGGCCAACCCTAGGCCGCGGCGAACGGCGCGGAACTCCGGATCTTGCGTTGAATATCTTTTTCAACGCACCGCGCTGATCGCCGGCAAATCGATGTTTTTTGCCTCGGCGGCACCTGTGACAATCAGGCGCCCCGAGTCCGAGTGCCTTTCAGAGAACTCCTAGATTTATCGTCCTGGTCCTTTGTTATGGTGCGGCGCCGGCTTTGTTTTGCGCCGCATCAGTGCCATCAAGGAGGACTAGCACAATGAATGACGCCGTTCGGATGAGGACCATTTGCACCGGCCAGGCAATCACTATGCCAGGCGGTGGCGACGTCCACCTGATCGCGCCGCCGCCCAAGCCCTGCGTGACCATCGTGGTGCACGGTGTCAACGACCTGGCCGGTTGCTACGAGCGCATCGAGCGCGGCCTGTGCGAGGGGCTCAACGAGCGCCTGGACATGTCGCCGACCTTGCCCAATGGCGTGAGCAACCCGGGCTTTCTGCGTCCGGCCAGCTACAGCCTGCCCGAGGACGATGACGGCAAGGCCCGCAACCCCGACGCGGTGTACTACCGGCGCAAGTTCGCCGCCGCGGCCAACGGCGCCGACACCCGCAGCGTGGTCATACCGTTCTACTGGGGCTTTCGCGAGGAAGAGCGGCACATCATCAAGGACGCTCCCCACGGCGAGTGGATGGATCGCAACAGAAACCGCCTGGACAAGGCGGGCACCAAGGAAGGCGGACAATTCGCCAATGCCACCACCAACCTTCCGGACATGTGGGGCGAGGGCTTCAACGGTTATCCATTCGGCATCGTCCCGCTCAACTTGATCGGTGGAACGCGAACTCACCCGTTGTTTGCCGCCGCGGGGCGTCGTTACATGGTGCTGGCGGCGATGCGTCTGGCAATGCTGATCAAGATCATCCGCAAGCGCTACCCGAACGACACGGTGAATCTGGTGGGCCACAGCCAGGGCACCTTGCTCGGGTTGTTGGCCCATGCCTTTCTCAAGGATCAGGACGAGCGGCCGGCTGATGGCTTCATCATGCTCAACTCGCCTTACAGCCTGTTCCAGCCCAATACTGAAAAGACCCAGAAGTGGCTCGAACAACAAACCACACCGGCGCGTATTGCCACCCTCAAGGGTATTCTCCAGTTCGTTGCCCAGAGACCGAATCCGGTTCCGGCACTGTCCAGCGTCGCGCTGAGAAACTGCCAGGGCTATGGCGCCATTGGTGGGCCGGGTTGGAGCGGCGGTCCCGCGTCGCACAGCACAATCGATGGGCAGCGCGTCTCATTCAATGAACGTGACAACCGTGGCTGCACTTACCTTTACTTCACTCCTCAGGACCAAACCGTGGGCCTGGGCAACGTCCAGGGTATCGGTTGGCAGGGCGTCGGCGACACCGTGGATGGCCTGCCGGCGCGAACGCAGCTGCCGCTGAGTTTCCATCAGCGGATCTTTACCTTGCGCAAGCGCAACAACGAAAAGGAAGCCGTCGGCAAACAGGTTCCCCCCTACATCTACCCACTGCTGCTTGAGGGGGAGGCAACCTGGGAGGACACCGGTTTAGGGCTGCTGGATCGCAGCGCAAGGGCCAATCTCAAACCGGGGGCACGGGTGATGTTGACGGCTCCACAATTGCCCATACCGGCAGAAACCGATTTCGCCACTGATGGCGTCATGACTGCGCCTGGTGAGGATTCGGACAGTGGCGTGTACCAGATAATGGACACACTGGACCCCATCGATGCTGCTATTGGCCTGAGCAATGACAAGTCGCTGCGTATCAAGTCGGCCTGGCGCCCGAAGGACACGCAATACGCCCGTCAGGAGACGATGGCGGAGGCCATTGCCTTCAAGCATGGCCGTGATGTCGCGAGCGTTAAAAAGGCCCGCGACGAGATCTACGAGGTGTCCCAGCACGCTCACGTGTTTGCGGTACGGGCGATGGGTGATGGCCAGGTCCTGGTGACGCGTGGAGAGACTCCCTATGAGGCTCGTTTGCGCCTGCAAAGGGAGGCGTATCAAGAGCCGCAGTCGTTTCACTCGGGGATTCCTAACAACCCGGAACACAGTCGACGAGTCCTGGCCTATGACGTGGCGATTGGAGCAGGTGAGAGCGTGGATGATGTGACGTTCTATGCGTATTTGTGTCGGGTGGCGGATTGGCGGTTGGATTGGAAGAGTACTCGAGCTAACGGTAGGGAACAGCGTGACTTAGACATAGCTAGTGACTTACCCAGTGAGAGGGTAGAGCAGATGTACCTTCAAGAGGAGCGCATGAATCAGAATCTGATCAACTCCACTGTGGAATACCGGTTGACTGGAGTACTGCCGGATATCGTGCTTAAGACCGATATGCCCTCCTTGGTTGCCACGCAGACTTGGGGTGGGGAAAAGTTCGGTCATCCCATTCGTTTCGGAGGGAAGGTCTGATGCGCTCCATAATCCCGTATTTATCCATTGCCTGCTTGTTATTGAACGCTCCTCTGGTCCAAGCGTCCGACAAGTCGCTTATGACTACCCGTTGTTTTGCCAATTCGACCGAGCCCGCCAAAGCCTACATCCCTGCCAAGAAGGCCGCCTCAATGTCCAATGACAGTCGCTACCGTGCACCAACCGTCTCGCCTCGCCTGGAAACCCTGGATGTGCTCAGCATTGGTGTGAGTCTAGATGTCTTTCGCCAAGGAGATATTTGGAAAACCTTGCAAGAGCAAAATGCGAGAGAACCAGAGTCCCTGCACGTTGGCAGTATCCTGCCCATGGACCCGAAGAAGTATCCGGTGACCGCACATGACAAGGATATGGCTTCTGAAAAGCGCGAGACGGATGCCCTTGAATTAGGGCTACGAGATTTTCTGGAGAAATGGCCTATTCCTACCGTCACGGTGGTCCGTGGTTGGAATCCCCAGACCGCCAATCTGCGTTTCTCGCCAGAAAGAACCCGAGAAAGCCTGTCTGTCATGGTCAACAACATGCGAGTACCGGCAGGGTTGCATTGGCATCGTATTCGTAATCTGCAAAACGGCATCGTATGTAACGACACCCCTGAAGCTTTGGTAGAAAATCTGTTTCGGCTTTTCGAGCAAAATCCCGGCCTTCCTGCATTGCTTGTATATGCCAATGAAGGTTTCAACATGGCTTTGGCGTTGAGCAGCAAAGCTAATAAACCCATCGGGGTAGGAACCGGCCCACGACAACCAGGTGAACTCACTGATGCCATGGTCGCCCTGGTCATCGGCCGCCCCGAACGTGTCGAGTGGCTGCGCTATTACGCTCCCTTCACCAAGGTCAACAAGAACAAAATCGATCCCGAGTTCACCGGTTGGGGCTGGCGTAAACCTGCTGTCGAATTCCAACCTTCGGAATTCATCCCGCAACCTTGGACCGAGCGTGCTTTTGAACAGTGGGATGCCTTGCCAGTACTGGCCCGGATTCATCGCCCGGTCACGGTTTCCCTGCAGCGCCCGGATAACGGCGAGCGCCTCAAGCGCGAAGCCTTGACCACGCAACTGGCCGCTGGCTGGAAAAAAGCCACTGATGCCGTTACACCAGCGCCGGCCCGGGTGTTCTACGACGGCGGCCTGAACAGCACGCCACTGGCCGAATTGCTTCCTGCGTTGACGGCTGCTCGCAGCTCTCTGGACCTGCTCGACTCCCGCGAGGGCTACGATCTGACCCAGCGCCTGGGCGATACCGGCGCCGCCTCGCCGTTTGTGGGCATCGCGCTGGCGACCATGGCCAGTTACCAGAATGCCGACACCAGCGTGGTCATGCCTCTGCGTCGCAAGGATCAAGCGACCCTTATCACCATCACCTCGCCGACACCTGGGCAAAAGCCCGTTGGCAACAAATTTGGCATCAACCTGATGCCCCAAACCGCCAGTAGTGACGACGGTGCCCCGGTAAACCCTGCGCCGGTTGCTCCTGCGGCATCGCGGATGCCGGTTGTGGAAGAGGACTACACGCTGGAAGAGTTTCTGGCTGAGTTGAGGCCTAACAACTGGATGGATGATCTCTAGGAAGGTCGGGCTCGAAGGATCGCAGCGCAACATCAAGGAGGACCTGCACAATGAATGACGCCGTTCGGATGAGGACCATTTGCACCGCTGAAGCGATCACCCTGCCAGGCGGTGGCGACGTCCACCTGATCGCGCCGCCGCCCAAGCCCTGCGTGACCATCGTAGTGCACGGCGTCAACGACCTGGCCGGTTGCTACGAGCGCATCGAGCGCGGCCTGTGCGAGGGGCTCAACGAGCGCCTGGACATGTCGCCGACCCTGCCCAATGGCGTGAGCAACCCGGGCTTTCTGCGTCCGGCCAGCTACAGCCTGCCCGAGGACGATGACGGCAAGGCCCGCAACCCCGACGCGGTGTACTACCGGCGCAAGTTCGCCGCGGCGGCCAACGGCGCCGACGCCCGCAGCGTGGTCATTCCGTTCTACTGGGGCTTTCGCGAGGAAGAGCGGCACATCATCAAGGATGCGCCCCACGGCGAGTGGATGGATCGCAACAGAAACCGCCTGGACAAGGCGGGCACGCTGGAGGGGGGACATTTCGTCAATGCCACCACCAACCTGCCGGACATGTGGGGCAAGGGCTTCAACGGCAAGCTGTTTGGCTTCATTTCCCTGGATCTGTTTGCCGGCGAGCTGACTCACCCGTTGTTCTCCGCGCCTGGACGTCGCTACATGGTGCTGGCGGCGATGCGCCTGGCGATGCTGATCAGGATCATCCGCAAGCGCTACCCCAACGACACGGTGAATGTGGTGGGCCACAGCCAAGGCACGCTCATCACGTTATTGGCCCATGCCTTTCTCAATGAGGACAAGGTGCGGCCGGCCGACGGCGTGGTGATGATCAACTCGCCCTACAGCCTGCGCGAACCCAACATGGAGAAGCTTCAGGGCTTCGGCGCGCAGCAGACGGCCGAGGCCCGCCTGGCGACCCTTGACGCCATCCTCAAGTTCATGACCGCAGCGCCCAATCCGTACCCGGCCTTGTCGAGTATCGCCCTCAAGAACTGCCAGGGTTATGGCGCTATTGGCGGGCCTGGCTGGAGCGGTGGCAGCGCCTGCGAAACCACGATTGACGCCAAGCGCATTGCCTTCAACGAGCGCGATAACCGAGGCAGTGTCTACCTGTATTTCACCCCTCAGGACCAGACCGTTGGCCTGGCCAACGTCCAGGGGATCGGCTGGCAGGGTGTTGACGAGCAGCTGTATGGCAAGCCACTGCGCCGGACCTTGCCGCTGAGTTTTCACCAGCGAATCTTTACCCTGCGCAAGCGCGGTGGCGAAAAGGAACTGATCGGTCTGCGCACGCCGCCCCATGCCTACCCATTGCTGCTCAAGGGGGAGAACACCTGGGAAGACGCCGGTCTGCCGTACAAGCAGCGGATGTCCGTGGCCCGCGCCTCCCTTGAGCAAGGGAAGTCGGTGATGCTGACCGCACCGTTATTGCCAGTGCCCGTTGAAACCAACTTTGACGCCGATGGCACGGTGGTCATGCCGGGAGCGGACTCCAACAGCGGTGTCTATCAGATCAAGGACAAACTGGCGCCCATCGACGCCGCCATTGCGATCAGCAATAAAGCCTGGACCCCCGAAAGCACCCAGCACAGCCGGCTGGAGGCGATCGATGAGGCCGTCGCCTTCAAGCACGGACGCGACATTGCCAGCGTTCAAAAGGCCCTCAACGAAGGCAAGGAGATATCTGAAACCACCCACGTGTTTGCCGCCCGAGCGACCGATGGCGGCAAGGTGCTGGTGACGCGTTCGGAAACTCCCTACGAGGCACGCATGCGCCTGCAAAGTGGCGGCAAGGACAAGGAGCACGAAGAGGCGCTGTCTTTCCACTCGGCCATTCCAAACAACCCTGAACACAGCCGTCGAGTGCTGGCGTATGACGTGGCGATAGGGGCGGGGGAGAGTGTGGATGATGTGACGTTTTATGCGTATTTGTGTCGGGTGGCGGATTGGCGATTGGATTGGCAGAGAACACGAGCTAGTGCTAACTCTCAGTTTGAGACAGAACAGGACCTTCCAGATGAAGCGGTATCGGAATTCTTTCTTCAAGAAGACGCTAGTAGCCGGGAATTGATTAACTCCACAGTAACGTACCGGAAGAGTGGTGCATTGCCGACGGCTGTCGGAGATGACATGCCTTCCTTGATAGCAGCACAGTCTCTAAAGGAGCAAAGAGCGGGACACGCCGTTCGTTTTGGGGGAAGCGCCTGATGCGTCGAGAGCTTAAATTTTGGTTTTTCACTGCTGTGTTGCTGACCTGCCACTTGGTTCAGGCAGCCGAAACTTCACTGACATCGACTCGTTGTTTTGCCAGTGCGGCCACGTCTGTGACTACCTATACCTCGTCCAGGAAGGACTCAATCATGACCGTTGAACCTCGTTACCGTGCCCCCACTACGTCGCCTCGTTTGGAAACCCTGGATGTACTCAGCATTGGCATAAGTCTGGATGTGTTCAGGCAGGGGCAGATTTGGAACGAGTTGCAGGAAAAAAACTTAAAACAAGAGGAAGCACTACATGTAGGGAGCATCCTACCTATGGATCCGAAGAAGTATCCAATAACCGCCGATGATAAGGATATGGCATATGAAAAACGGGAAACGGATGCACTGGAGCTGGGATTAAGGGATTTTTTAGAGAAGTGGCCGATTCCCACTATTACTGTGGTTTCAGGTTGGAGTCCTAAAACTCCGAACCTTCGTTTTACACCTGAAAGAACCCGGGGCAGCTTATCTGTCATGGTTAATGACATGCGAACGCCTGCGGGACTTCATTGGCATCGCATTCGTAACCTGCAGGATGGCATCATCTGTAATGACACTCCTGAAACTTTGCTGGAAAACCTGTTCCAACTGTTCGAGCGTAACCCTGACCTTCCTGCTGTATTGGTCTACACCAATGAAGGCTTCAGCATGTCCTATGCGCTTTCTGCCAAAAAAGCCCCATTGATTGGTGGATCAGGGCCACGTAAACCAGGTGAACTCACCGATTCAATGGTCGCCCTGGTCGTCGGTCGCCCCGAACGTGTCGAATGGCTGCGCTATTACGCCCCCTTCACCAAGGTCAACAAGAACAAGATCGATCCCGAATTCACCGGTTGGGGCTGGCGTAAACCGGCGGTGGAGTTCCAACCTTCGGAGTTCATCCCGCAGCCCTGGACCGAGCGCGCTTTTGAACAATGGGACGCCTTGCCAGTGCTGGCCAGGATTTATCGCCCGGTCACGGTTTCCCTGCAGCGCCCGGATAACGGCGAGCGCCTCAAGCGCGAAGCCTTGACCGCTCAACTGGCCGCTGGCTGGAACAAAGCCACTGACGCCGTTACACCAGCGCCGGCCCGGGTGTTCTACGACGGCGGCCTGAACAGCACGCCACTGGCCGAATTGCTTCCTGCGTTGACGGCTGCCCGCAGCTCGCTGGATTTGCTCGACTCCCGTGAGGGCTACGACCTGACTCAGCGTTTGGGTGATACCGGCGCCGCCTCGCCGTTCGTGGGTATCGCGCTGGCGACCATGGCCAGTTATCTGAATGCCGATACCAGCGTGGTCATGCCTCTGCGCCGTAAGGACCAAGCAACCCTTATCACCATCACCTCGCCGACACCGGGGCAAAAGCCCATTGGCAACAAATTTGGCATCAACCTGATGCCTCAAACCGCCAGCAGTGATGACGGAGCCTCGGTAAACCCTGCGCCGGCTGCTCCTGCCGCATCGCGGATGCCGGTTGTGGAAGAGGACTACACGCTGGAAGAGTTTCTGGCTGAGCTGAGGCCCAAGGACAATTGGATGGATGATCTCTAGCGCTGGCTGATCAAGCTGCGCTGAAGACCTGAGTCAAAGGGAGAGGGCTGTTTCGATGCACCGCATAGTGTTGTTGATGGGCTGCCTGTTGTTACTCAGTCACTGGGTTCAAGCCGCTGAACAGCCCCTGAGCTCTGGACGTTGCTTTGCCAGTTCGGCCACGCCCGTGGCGGCTTATACCTCAGCCAGGAAGGCTTCCACCATGACCGTTGAACCTCGATTGTTGTAGAAAGCCGCTTGCGAAGGGGCAGGCTTGTGTAGGCGCTGGCTTGCCAGCGAAGGCGTCCAGCAGGGCGCCGCCAAACTCAAAGGCCTCTTCGCCGGCAAGCCGGCTCCGGGGGAGCAGCCATGAAAAATCGCAGCCTGGGCTGCGATTTTTTTGTGGGCGGCGTTAGCGCCTAGAGTTGATAGTGCTTGAACTCGCGGGCAATCAGCAGGCGCTGGATCTCGCTGGAACCTTCGTAGATCTGGGTGATCCGCGCATCGCGGTAGTAGCGCTCCACCGGATAGTCCTCCAGATACCCGTAGCCGCCATGGATCTGCATCGCCGAGGAGCAGACCTTCTCGGCCATTTCCGAGGCGAACAGCTTGGCCTGGGAGGCTTCGGACAGGCACGGCTGGCCGGCGCTGCGCAGGCGCGCGGCGTGCAGGATCAGCAGGCGTGCGGCATTCAGGCGGGTGTGCATGTCGGCCAGCAGGTTGGCGATGCTCTGGTGCTCGATGATCGGTTTGTCGAACTGCACCCGTTCCCGGGCGTAGGCCAGGGCCGCTTCAAACGCGGCGCGGGCGATGCCCAGGGCCTGGGCGGCGATGCCGATGCGACCGCCTTCGAGGTTGGACAGGGCAATGGCCAGGCCCTTGCCCCGTTCGCCCAGCAGGTTGGCTTCGGGGATGGTGCACTGGTTGAGGGTGACTGCGCAGGTGTCGGAGGCGCGAATACCCATCTTGTGTTCGGTGCGGTCGACGATGAACCCCGGGGTGTCGGTGGGCACCAGGAACGCCGAGAGACCTTTCTTGCCCAGTTCCGGGTCGGTCACTGCAAAGACGATGGCCAGTTGGGCGCGCTTGCCGTTGCTGACGAACTGCTTGGCGCCGTTGATCACCCACTGGCCATCGCGCAGCTCGGCGCGAGTGCGCAGGTTGTGGGCTTCGGAACCGGCCTGGGGCTCGGTCAGGCAGAAGCAGCCGATGGCTTCTCCGCTGGCCAATCGCGGCAGCCACGCGTGCTTCTGTTCCTCGCTGCCGTAGTTGAGGATCGGCCCGCAGCCCACCGAGTTGTGGATGCTCATCAGCGCGCCGGTAGCACCGTCGCCGGCGGAGATTTCCTCCACCGCCAGGGCATAGGCCACGTAGTCCAGGTAGCTGCCGCCCCATTCTTCGGGAACCACCATGCCCAACAGGCCCAGTTCGCCCATCTTGCGCACCAGGGCGTCGTCGATCCAGCCGGCCTTTTCCCAGGCCTGGGCATGGGGCGCGATCTCGCCCCGGGCAAAATCCCGGGCCATGTCGCGGATCATCACTTGTTCTTCGGTCAATTCGATGTCGTGCATGAGTTCAGCTCCCGCTGCCGTCGAAACCGCTGAAGAAACTCGCTACCCGTTCAGCCTCAAGGGCTGCCAGGGTCGGCGGATTCCAGAGGGGGGTCTTGTCTTTGTCGATGATCAGGGCGCGTACGCCTTCCATCAGGTCACCCCGCTCGAACCATTGACGGTCCAGGTGCAGCTCCAGGGCGAAGCACTGTTCCAGGCTCAAGTGGCGGCCGTGGCGCAGCATCTGCAAGGTCACGGCCATGGCCAGGGGCGAGCGGATTTCCAGCAAGTCGGCGGTGGTCTTGGCCCACTCGTGGCTATCGGCAATCGTCACGCTGCGCAATTGCTCGACGATGCTGGCCATGTCCGGTAGGGCGAAGAAGTGGTCGATGGCCGGGCGCAAGGCTTGCAGTGGCGCATCAGGCAAGGTCTGTACCGCCAGCTTGGCCAGCAGGCCCTGCAGGTCCTTGAGTGGAGAGTCGCTCCAGTGCAGGCGATCCAGGCGCTGGTCCAGCAGGCTCAGCTTGTCGCTTTCCAGGTGCCAGTCCGCGAGGCCGCAGTACAGGGCATCGGCGGCGCGGATCTGCACGCCGCTGACCCCAAGGTAGATGCCCAGTTCGCCGGGAATCCGTGAGAGGAAGTAGCTGCCGCCCACATCCGGGAAGTAACCGATGGCCACTTCCGGCATCGCCAGGCGGCTGCGCTCGGTGACCACTCGCAGGTCGGCGCCTTGCACCAGGCCCATGCCGCCGCCGAGGACAAAGCCGTCCATCAGGGCCAGCACTGGCTTGCGGTAATGGTGGATGGTCAGGTCCAGGGCGTACTCCTCGACGAAGAAATCCTCGTGCAGGGTATCGCCGCTCTGGTAGCTGTCGTACAGCGAGCGGATGTCGCCGCCGGCGCAGAAAGCCTTTTCACCGGCGCCGCGCAGCACCACCGCGTGAATCAGCGGGTCCTGGGCCCAGGTGTCCAGTTGTTGCTGCAAGGTACGCACCATCGAGAGGGTGATGGCATTGAGACCGGCGGGGCGGTTGAGGGTCAGGTGACCGATGTGGTTGCGCACCTCGACCAGTACTTCGCCGGGGGTGGCGTCGAGGTCCTGTGTCGCCTGGGATGAAACCTGAGCAGTCATCACTAACTCCCTGCTTTTATTGTTTTTTATATGAGGCTCGCGCGCGAGCATCGACGGATCGTAACAGTGCAATTTTGCCCAGTACAACCCCGAAAACTGCAGGTTGACTGTGCATTTTTGCATGTTGAAAAAGCCGCCCTCAATCTTGCGCCAGCGCTCTGGCCCGCAGCGCCCGTACCGATCCGGCGAATGTCCGCGGCCTAAGGGCACGACGGCGCGAGCGCCGCTACAATGGCGCTCGAATTTTTTTGCCGGCGAGGCACCATGGACATCGATCTGGCCCGCACCTTCCTGGAAATCGTCCGCAGCGGCAGCCTGATCGCCGCCGCCGAACGCCTGCACCTGACCCAGACCGCCATCAGCGCCCGGGTGCAGAACCTGGAAGGCCAGCTCAACTGCAAACTGCTGGTACGCAACCGCGCCGGCGCCCGACCCACCGCCGATGGCGAGGCCTTTATCGCCTATGCCAATCAGCTGGTGCAGACCTGGGAGGCCGCCCAGCGTGACCTGCCGTTGCTGGCGGGCTATCGCAATGTGCTGCACATCGGCGGTGAGTTGAGCCTGTGCAATCCGCTGATGCTCAATTGGGTAAGAGGCCTGCGCCAGGCACTGCCCAACCATGCGGTACGCACCCAGATTGCCGAAGGCGCGAGCCTGCAACGGCAACTGGAGTTGGGCGTACTGGACGCGGCGCTGGTGTTCCAGCCGCTGTATTGCGCGGGATTGCAGGTCGAGCAATTGCTGGAGGAGAAATTGATCCAGGTGCGCCTGGCGGGGCGTCCCGAGCCTTATGTGTACATCGACTGGGGCGATGATTTTCGCCGTCAGCACGACGCCGCATTGCCGGAACAGGCCAAGGCCGCGGTGGGCTTCAACCTTGGGCCCCTGGCGCTGCAGTTCATCCTCGACGCCGGTGGCAGTGGCTATTTCCGCACCCGGGTGGTGCAGAGCTACCTGGACAGCGGTGTGCTGGAACGAGTGGAGAGGGCCCCGGAGTTCAGTTTTCCCACTTACCTGCTGTATGCCCGGGAGCGCGACTCGGTGCAGCTGCAGCAGGCTTTTGCGGTATTGCGCGAGGTGATCGAACAAGACCACGACTGGTCCCAGCGCTGGTCGCCGATGGTTTGAACCAACTGACTTGAGCCTGGCATCGCACTTGCAGGAACCGGCTTGCCAGCGAACAGGCCCTTGAAGCGTGCGCCGCTTCTGAAGCTGTCTTGGCTGGCAAGTCAGCACCAGCCAGGGCGAAGGTTAGGGCGCTATCAGGGCCGCGAGGACAGGACCTGGCCAATGCTGCGCCGGCGGGCGTGGGCTTCGCTGGCGTGGATCAGTTGCTCAAGGTCTTCAGGGGTGACGTCGAAGAATTCTTCCATCTCGGCCAGGGCCTGCTTGAGGTCTTCGGCGGTGATCGCCAGGCTGTCGGCGGGGGCCGCCGAGGGCAGCAGCATTGGTGTATCGCTCGGGCCCTTGGGGTAACGAATCCGCGTCAGGTTGTTGTAGGCCAGGGCACTGGCCAACAGGCTGGCCGCCGCGAGCATCACCGGACCCAGTTCCCGCCACTCCAAAGCCACGCTGGCCGGGTCTGCCAGCACCAGGGTCAGGGCCAGGGCGCCGGCCGGGGGATGCAGGCAACGCAACCAGCACATCAGCACCAGGGCCATGCCCGCCGCGAGGCAGGCGCTGCCCAGGGTCCGCCCCAGGACATGAGCCACCAGCAAGGCCACGACCCCGGCGCACAGGTAGCCGCCGAGGATCGACCAGGGCTGGGCCAGGGCCCCGGAAGACACGGCAAACAACAACACCGCCGAGGCCCCCAGCGGACCGATCAGGTGCAGCGCCACCGGCATGCCGAACACCTGGGCGCAGAGCCAGACACTGAACAGGGTGCCCAGGGCCATGCCGATGGCGGCGCGGCTCCATTCCAGGGGGCGGGTATTGATGGCGGCGGGTTTCCAGCGGGCAAACATCGGCAAGAACGGTCCAGGGCTGAACGACGGGCAAAAAGAAGGGCTTGCCTGGATCACCAGAAAGCCCTTGAACGTTCCAACATTTGGGGGAGGAACGGGCACAGTGTGCCGAGCATTGGTGCAGCTGACAAATTCATAATAATGCCGTTTAAGTGCATTTATTTTGCTGTATGACGCACCGGCTTGCCGGCGAAGGGAGCTAAGAGGGCTTGGAGTTGGGGGCGGGTCTTGAGGGCGCTTTCGCTGGCAAGCCAGCTCCATAGCCAGCTGTGGCAGTGCGTTTTTTACAAGGTCAGGCGCATGGCGCAGCGGCGTGATTCGGGCAGGCCGTGCTGTGTTTCGTCGGCCAGGACCTGGCGCAGGCGCGGGCTCAGTTGTGCAGGTTGCAGAGTGACAAAGCCCTGGCGCTGGTAGAAAGGTTCGTTCCACGCCAGTTCGCGGAAGGTGCTGAGGGTCAGGGCCGTGAGCTGCTGTTCCAGGGCGAACTCGCGCGCCGCCTGCAACAGGCGCTTGCCAATGCCTTGGCCCTGGTGGCCAGTGGCAACGGAAATTTCCCACACATGCAGTTCCTGGTCGCAGACCTGTGCAGTGAGAAAGGCGCAGCGGGTGCCGTCCTCTGTCAGCGCAACCCAGACCGGGTGCTGTTGGATGTTTTCTCTATGGCTCTGGGCATCGGCCACCTCGGCGTCGGCCAGCCAGGCCAGTTGCGGATCACTGCGAAACAGTGCCGCAGCCGAGGTTTCAATGGCGGGGAGGAAGGCCGCGTCAGCCACCCGCGCCCGGCGGATCTGGATAGTCATGGGCGCGAGTGTAAGGAGCCGCCAAGGGGTTGCGCAACGCTTTCAGGGTGGCGTGGCAGCGCTCTTGGGCAGGTGCAGCAAGACGAAGTCGTTCTTGTCGAAACGCCCGCTCAGCACCGGAGTCAGCCCGGCCAGGGGCGTGCCTTGCAGGCTGGGCAGGTCGCTCTGATCAAGAATCACCCAGGCCGGGGCCGGCACTTGGGCCAGGGCGGCAGCCTGATCGGTGAACTGTGGCTGCAGGTCTCGATCCAGGTTGACCATGAACTTGATCGCCTTGGCGTCCTTGCCCATGCGGTGCAGGACTAGCGGTGCCGGGTCGGCCTCGATCAGTTGCATGGCGCCGAGGCTGAAGGCGCGAGTGTTATAGAGACGGTGCTCCACCGGTTCGAAGACCCCGATGTAACAGGCCCAGACCGCCAGCACCGCGCTGTAGGCCAGGCCCACGGCGCGCCACTGGCGCTTGAACAGCAATCCCAGTGACAGCGCTTGCAACAGGCCGAGGATCAGCAGCATGGGCAAGAGGTGGGTGAGCTGTTCAGGGAATTTGCGCCGCAGTACCAGCAGTCCCACCATCAGCAACCCGGGCAGCAGCACCCACAGGCCCTGGATCAGCACCCGCAGCCAGCCCATGACCCGCCCGCGTCCGGCCTGGAACGGATAAGCCGCAACGATCGCCGCCATGGGCAGCATCGGCAGCAGGTAGCGGGCCTTTTTCGCTTGGGGAATCGACAGGCCGATCATCACGATCAGCCCGGCAGCAGTGCACAGACGCAACAGTTTCAGGGCCGGGCCCTGTTCCGCAGGGCGATTGAGCAGCACCGCAACCCAAACCAGGATCGCCAGGGGATAGGCCAGGGCGTAGTTGCCCAGGGAACTGGTGAAGTAGTAGAAGACGTCGCTGGAGCCTTCGCTGCCGTCCATGCGTCCCATGAACTGCATGCGGATCACCTCGTCGACAAAGGCCTGGCCACCGCTGAGCTTGGCCAGCCACAGCAGCAGGCCGACGCAGGCCACCAGCAGCAACAGCGCGCTGAAACCGACGCCGAACAAACGGCGCCATTGACCGCCCAGCAGGTAGTAGCTGCACAGCATGCCGGTGGGAATCACCAGGCCGATGGGGCCGCGAATGGCAAAGCCCAGCACCAGCAAGAGGAAGATCCAGCCCAGGTGCCGACGGGCACCGAAATGGTCGTGGGCATAGCCGAGGTAGAACACCGCCAGGGATACCGCGGCGAGCATCTGGTCCAGGGAGACGGCACGGGTTTCGCTGATAAAGGTATTGCTCAGCAGCAGCAAAGCCACGCTGAGCAGGGCCCAGGTGCGGGAGTAGGGTGCCAGCAGGCGATAGATCAGACTGACGATCAGCGCCGAAGCAATGGCCGTCGGCAGCCAGGCGGTAAAGCTGGTGACCTGCCCGGTGGGCAGGGAAAACAGCCACACCAGCAGGGTCGAGGCGCTGGAATAGTCAGCGTAGGGCTGGCCATAGGTGGTAGGGAAGAACCCCGGCCCATGGCGCAGCATCTCCTTGGCGAAGAGCACAAAGCGCGAGTCGAAGCCGATGACCGAATCGTGGCCGGCGCCGGCGCAGAACAGCAGCAAGGCCAGCAGCCCCAGCCCCAACGATTGCCAAAGTAATGTGTTCGCAGGGGAACTGGAGTGCGGGTTCATTCAGGCCTCGGTGGACCACTGCTGGTGTGGAATCGGCAGGTTGCGCGATTCACCGCGACCGATCGGGAAGTAGGTGAAACCGTTGCGCGCCAGGTGCTCGGCGTCGTACAGGTTGCGTCCATCGAAGATCACCGGGGCCTTGAGACGCTGCTGGATCAGGTCGAAATCCGGCGCCTTGAACTGCTGCCATTCGGTGCAGATGATCAACGCGTCGGCGCCATGGAGCACCGATTCCGGAGTGCCCATGAGCATCAGGCGCGATTCGTCCGGGTACAGACGCTGGGTTTCCTGCATGGCTTCCGGGTCGAAGGCCCGGACTTCAGCACCGGCCGCGAACAGCGCGTCCAGCAGCACCCGGCTCGGTGCGTCGCGCATGTCGTCGGTGTTGGGCTTGAACGCCAGGCCCCAGAGGGCAAAGGTCTTGCCTTCAAGGTCGCCTTTGTAGAACGCCTTGATGCGTTCGAACAGCTTGTTTTTCTGCCGCTCGTTGATGGCTTCCACCGCTTGCAACAGGTCACTGGAGCAATGGGCTTGCTCGGCGCTGTGGATCAGGGCGCGCATGTCCTTGGGGAAGCAGGAGCCGCCGTAGCCGCAACCGGGGTAGATGAAGTGATAGCCGATCCGCGAGTCGGCGCCGATGCCCAAGCGCACCGATTCGATGTCCGCCCCCAGGTGCTCGGCCAGCTCGGCGATCTGGTTGATGAAGCTGATCTTGGTGGCCAGCATGCAGTTGGCCGCGTACTTGGTCAGCTCGGCGCTGCGCAGGTCCATGAACATGATGCGGTCGTGGTTGCGGTTGAACGGCGCGTAAAGGTTGCGCATCACGTCGCGCACTTCCTCGCGTTCACAGCCGATGATGATCCGGTCCGGACGGCGGCAGTCGGTGACGGCCGAGCCTTCCTTGAGAAATTCCGGGTTGGAAACGATATCGAACTGCAGCGGACGGCCGTCCAGGACCTTCTCTATGTGCGCCTTCAAGGTGTCGCCGGTGCCCACCGGCACCGTGGATTTTTCCACCAGGATCACCGGCTTCTCACGGTGGCGGGCCACTGCGTCGCCTACCGACAGCACATAGCGCAGGTCCGCCGAGCCGTCTTCGCTGGACGGCGTGCCCACGGCAATGAACAGCACCTGGCCGTGTTGCACCGCGAGCTTTTCATCGGTGGTGAAGTGCAGGCGCTTGGCTTCGAGGTTTTCCTTGACCAGGCTGGCCAGCCCCGGCTCGAAGATGCTCACGTAGCCTTGTTGCAGCTGTTTGACCTTTTGCTCGTCGATGTCCATGCAGATGACATCGTGGCCGACTTCAGCCAATACGGCGGCTTGTACGAGGCCGACGTAACCACTTCCAAATACACTGATTTTCATGGGGTATTCCTGGGACTTGTTGCGGGTGCAGATCGAGAGTTGATGGTGATGACCCCAAGGATGACCAGGGCCACCCCGAGGCTTTTGCCAAGCGTGAAGGGTTCGTTGAACAGCGGCAGGCTGGCGGCCAGCAGGTAGACCAGGGCGTAGCTGATGCTGAGCAGCGAATAGGCCCGGCCCAGCGGCAGGTCGCGCAGGGCCAGGAGCCAGCAGAGCATCGACAGGGCGTAGGCACCGATGGCCGTGATCACCACCGCCAGGGCGGCGAGATCGACGTTGCCAATACTCAGCGCCGACAGCCACTGATCCGGGGCGGGCAGGCGGGTCATGCTCCAGCGCATGCCCAACTGGGCGCCGCTGACCAGCGCCACACTGCCCAGGGCGAAGGCAAAACCCTTGACCCGGCTCATGCGTGGCGACTCAACAGCAGCACGCCACCGATGACCAGGGCCACGCCGAGCCAATGGCGGCGGTCGATGGGCTCATGGAAGACGAAGCGGGCGATCAGGGTGATAAACACGAAATTCAGGCTGAGCATCGGGTAGGCCACGCCCACCTCCATGCGTTGCAGCACCAAAAGCCACACCAACAGGCCCAGGCCGAGGCTGAACAGGGCCAGCCACAGCCAGCCCGAACGCAGTTTTTGCAGGATGCTGGAGGGCTGGTCACGCCAGCTTTCCACGGCGAACTTCTGCGCCACCTGGCCCAGGCAGGTCAGAGCGCAGGCGAGCAACAGCAACAACAGGCTCATGGCTGACTCTGGGGAATGATGAAGATCACGATATTGCCTTGCTCGTAGCGCTTGGCATCCTTGGGCAGCAGCTCGACTTCATGTTCCTCGTCGCTGCTCTTGACCCGCATCACCACGCCGATCGAGCCTTGCTTACGGGCTTGCTCGATCCACGGCTGGACTTGGTTCAGGTCGACCTTGCGCGCCGCAGTGTCCTCGTAGCCCAGGCCGTACTTCACTTCGCCCTGGGTGTTGTAAAGGGTCACGTCGGGGCGACGCAGGCGCCAGGCCAGCGCAGCGGCAGCGCCCAGGTCGTTGCTCAGCAGGGCCTTGGCCTGGCCCAGTTCGGCCACGTGATCGATGATGAACTGGTCGGGAATCTTGTTGTAGACCACCTTGTTCGGCAGCGCCGCCGGGGCCAGGGCCACCAGCAGGAGGCTGCCCAGGGCCGGGGCGGCCCACAGGCTCAAGGGGCGCATGGCCTGCAACAGGTTGCTGATGATCCAGCCCAGCAACAGGATGTACACCAGGACCAGGTGCTGGGGTTCGTCCACATACACCGGCTTCTTCAGCTGGAAGTACACCAGGGCCAGCAGGGCCAACAGGCCGGCCAGCAGGTTGAGCACACCATTGAGGCTGAGGATCCGGGTCGTGCCGGTGGCCAGACGGTCCGTCAGGGTGTGCCCCATCAGCAGGGCCACAGGCAGCAGGCAGGGCAGAATGTAGGCCGGCAGCTTGCCTTTGCTCAGGCTGAAGAAGGCCAGGGGCAGCACCAGCCACAGCAGCAGGAAGCCGCTGCTGTTCAGCCGCCGTTGTTCCCAGGCCTGCTTAAGGCTGGCCGGCAACAGCAGCACCCAAGGCACGCAGAAGCCCACCAGCAACGGCAGGTAATACCACCAGGGCGAGGCGTGCTGCGCGTCTTCACCGGCAAAGCGGCGGATGTGCTCATGCCAGAAGAAGAACCGCCAGTAGTCCGGCTCCTGGGCATGCACCGCCAGGGCCCAGGGCAGGCTGACCAGAATCGCCACCAGCACGCCGATGCCGCCATAGGTCAGCAGCGAGCGCAGGCGCTTCTGCCAGATGGCATAGGGCAGGGCCACCAGCACCGGCAGCAGCCAGGCCAGAAAGCCCTTGGTCATGAAGCCCATGCCGCAGGCCAGGCCCAGCAGCACCCAGGCGCCGATCTGTCCGCGTCGGCTCTGGCAGTCGAAGGTGAACCACAGTGCCACCAGGCTCAGGTTGACCCAGAAGGTGAACTGCGGATCGAGGTTGGCGTAGCCGGCCTGCAGCGCCACCACGCTAAAACTCATGTAGAGCAGGGCGCTGGCCAGGCTCTTGCGCGGGTCGTTCCACAGGCGCCGGGCCAACAGGTAGGCCAGGACCACGCTCAAGCCGGTGCTCAGGGCCGACGCCACGCGCACGCCAAACAGGTTGTCGCCAAACAGCGCCTGGCCGATGGCGATCATCCAGTAGCCGGCCACGGGTTTTTCGAAATAGCGGATGCCCATGAAGTGCGGCGACGCCCATTTGCCGGTCAGGAGCATTTCCTGGCTGATCTGTGCGTAGCGGGTTTCATCGGGAATCCACAGGCCGTGGCTGGCCATGGGCAACAGGTAGAACAGACCGAAAGCGATCAGCAGCAGCGGCAGGGCCCAACGTCTGGTCATGCGCCTTGCACTCCCAGCCAGCCTTCCCGGCCTTGCAGTGCGCCACGCACGACCTTGCCTGCCGGCAGGCTGGCCAGATCCGCCGGGAGCATCTGCCCCAGGGGTTGAAAGTGGATGTCGCGTTGCTTGGCGCTGGCCAGCAACTGGCGGAAATCATTGGCCATGAGAATCCCTTCTACTTCTGCATGCACGGTGTAGACATTGAGGTTGTCCGGACTGAACCGGTCGAGGATGTAGCGGTTGAAATCCTTGGCGGCCACCACCGGCCCGACCACTTCGTCGAAGGTCGGCAGGTCCACCGGAATCTGTGGGGCGCCCAGGCTGCCGTCCGCCAGTCTTGGCCGGAACAGGCTCTGGCCACGGCAGTCGCTGTTGTAGCGAAAGCCGAACTGTTGCTTGGCTTCGATGACGCGTTCATCGGCGCGCCAACCGGCAGACGCCGAGCAGCTCACCGCTTGCCCGAGAATATCGTTGAGGCTGTCGACGCCACGGCGGATCTGTTCGATCAGCTGTGCCTGACTCCAGCGCCCGGTGTTGGCCTGCCAGCCGTGATGATCCCAGGCGTGCAGGCCGACTTCATGACCGGCGGCCAGGGTCTGGCGCATCAAGTGCCCCAGGTCGCGGCCGATGGGTTTACCCGGCCAGGCCGTGCCGGCCAGGAGAATGTCCCAGCCGTACAGGCCCGCGGCATTGGAGCGCAGCATTTTCCAGAGGAACTGCGGACGGATCAGGCGCCACAGGTGGCGCCCCATGTTGTCCGGCCCGACGCTGAAGAAGAACGTGGCCTTGACCCCGGCTTCCTCCAGCGATTCGAGCAGCCGTGGCACCCCCTCCCGGGTGCCGCGGTAGGTATCGACATCAATGCGCAGACCTGCTTGCATCAGCGAGCTTCTTCTTTGGAACGATCGGCGATTTCCAGCATGGCTTCGCGCAGGAAGAAGTCCAGGGTGTTGCCGATGGTTTGGCTCATCTCCACGGTCGGCTCCCAGTTCAGCAGGCGCTTGGCGTTGGCGATGCTGGGCTTGCGGTGTTCCACGTCCTGATAGCCGGCACCGTAGAACGCCTTGCTCTCGACGTCGCGGAAACCGGCGAACGGCGGGAAGTTGCTGCGCAGCGGGTGAGCTTCGAACTGACGCAGCAGTTCTTCGCCCAACTGGCGGATGCTGGCTTCGTTGTCCGGGTTGCCGATGTTGATGATCTGGCCGTTGCAGCAGTCGTTGTCGTTGTCGACGATGCGCGCCAGGGCTTCGATGCCGTCGGCGATGTCAGTGAAGCAGCGCTTCTGCTCGCCACCGTCGAACAGACGGATCGGGGTGCCTTCCACCAGGTTGAGGATCAGCTGGGTGATGGCGCGGGAGCTGCCGATACGGGCCGAGTCCAGGCGGTCCAGGCGCGGGCCCATCCAGTTGAACGGACGGAACAGGGTGAAGTTCAGGCCCTTGGCGCCGTAGGCCCAGATCACCCGGTCCAGCAACTGCTTGGACACCGAGTAGATCCAGCGCTGCTTGTTGATCGGACCCACGATCAGGTTGGAGCTGTCTTCGTCGAAGTTGTTGTCCTGGCACATGCCATAGACTTCCGAGGTCGATGGGAAGATCACTCGCTTGTTGTACTTGACGCAGTAGCGAACCAGCTTGAGGTTCTCTTCGAAGTCCAGCTCGAACACGCGCAGTGGGTTGCGGGTGTATTCGATCGGGGTGGCGATGGCCACCAGCGGCAGGACCACGTCGCACTTCTTGATGTGATATTCGATCCACTCGGAGTGGATGCTGATATCGCCTTCGACGAAGTGGAAGTTCGGATGGCTGCGCAGGCGCTCGATGGCGTCCGAGCCGATGTCCAGGCCGTAGACGTCGTACTTGTCGTCACGCAGCAGGCGCTCGGACAGGTGGTTACCGATAAAACCGTTGACACCGAGGATCAGCACACGGGTGCGGCGTGGCTTGCGGCCGGACTCGGCACCGCGCAGCAGGGAGCCGTCCACCAGACCCAGCTCATTGGCCAGTTGCGGGCCACCCAGGTACAGGCCGTTGGCGTTGCGCTGGCCGGAGGTGATCACCAGGGAGTCTTCGCCACAGGCGATGCGCAGCGGGTCGACGCTGATGACCCGCCCCGGGGCCTGGCCTTCGTTGCCCTTGGCAACTTCGGCGCTCCAGACGATCAGCTTGTGCTCGCCGACGGCGCAGAAGGCGCCCGGGTAAGGCTGGGTCACTGCGCGTACCAGGTTGAACAGCTCTTCGGCGGGGCGCTTCCACTCGATCTTGCCATCGGCTGCGGTACGGCGACCGTAGTAGCTGGCCTTGGATTCGTCCTGGGCGGTCTCGGTGATCTTGCCCTGGGCCAGCGCCGGCAGGGTGTCGCCTAGCAGGCTGGCAGCGGCGTCACGCAGTTTGTGGTGCAGGCTCAGGGCGGTGTCGCTGCGTTCGATGGCCACGCGCTGCTGGGCGATGATGGCCCCGGCGTCGGCACGCTTGACCATGCGGTGCAGGGTCACGCCAGTCTCGGTTTCGCCCTTGACCAGCACCCAGTTGGCCGGTGCGCGGCCGCGGTAGCTCGGCAGCAGCGAGCCGTGCAGGTTGAACGCACCTTTGCGGGCGGTGGCCAGCAGGGGTTCGCTCAGCAGATTGCGGTAGTAGAAGGAGAACAGGTAGTCCGGGTCGAGTTTGCTGATGCGCTCGATCCACAGCGGGTGGTTGGCATCTTCCGGGGCATGCACGGCAATGCCTTTGCGGGCGCACAGCTGGGCGACGGAGCCGTAGAAGGTGTTCTCCTTGGGATCGTCGGCGTGGGTGAACACGGCAGCGATCTCGTAGCCTGCATTGAGCAGGGCTTCGATGCCCGCACAGCCAATATCGTGGTAGGCGAAGACAACAGCTTTATTGCTCATGGCGAAACCTGATCAGTATGAGTGGAAGTTAAACCGTCGACAGTGACAGCCGGGGCGGGGACCGCCGGCTGGCTGCGCAAGACTTTTTCGATGAAGAAGCGCGGGCGGGCCCGCACGTCGCTGTACATGCGTCCCAGGTATTCACCCAAAAGACCCATGCCGATGAACTGGCCACCGGTGAACACGAACAGCACCGCAAACAGCACGAAGGTGCCGTCGCCGGCCCAGGTGGCACCGAAGATCAGCCGCAGGATGATCAGCATCAGGGCAAACAGCGCGCCGACGCCGGCCATGCCGAAACCGATGATGCTCAGCAGCCGCAGGGGGGTGGTGGTCATGCAGGTGATCAGATCGAACATCAGATTGATCAGGCGCATCGGGCTGTACTTGGAGTCGCCGTGCTCGCGCTCGGCGTGCTCTACCAGCACCTCGGTGGTGTGCCGGGCGAAGCTGTTGGCCAGGATCGGGATAAAGGTGCTGCGTTCGGTGCAGGCCAGCATCGCGTCGATGATGGTGCGGCGGTAGGCCCGCAGCATGCAGCCGTAGTCGCTCATGGCCACACCGGTGGAGCGCTGCACCGCGAGGTTGATCAGCTTCGACGGCCAGCGACGGAAGGCCGAGTCCTGGCGGTTGTTGCGCACAGTGCCGACCACGTCGTAGCCGAGCTCGGCCTGGGCCACCAGGCGCGGGATTTCTTCCGGCGGGTTCTGCAGGTCGGCGTCGAGGGTGATGACCACGTCACCGCGGCACTGCGCGAAGCCGGCCATGATCGCCGCGTGCTGACCGTAGTTGCGGTTGAGGATCACCGCCACTACGGGGCTGCCTTCGCGCTCGGCGGCTTCTTGCAGGAGGGTCGCCGACTGGTCGCGGCTGCCGTCGTCCACCAGGACGATTTCAAAGTCGTGCTTGAGCTGGCGGCAGGCCGCTTCGGTGCGACGCAGCAGCTCCGGCAGGCTCTGTTCTTCGTTGTAGACCGGAATCACGATCGACACGAACTGGATTGGGTAAGGTTTCAAAGGCTTCAGTCCAGGAGGTTGGCAATGGCATCGGAGACCCGTTCGACATCGTCGAGGGTCATGTCCGGGAACAGTGGGATCGAGCATAGACGCGCCGAGTTCCATTCGGTGTGTGGCAGCCGCACATCGGCGAAGCGCTGTCGATAATAGGTATGCAGGTGAGTGGCGATGAAGTGGATGCCGGTGCCGATGTTCTGCTCCTGCAGGCCCTTCATGAAGGCTTCACGGTCCAGGCCGCAGCGTTCGGCGTCGATGCGCAGGATGAACAGGTGCCAGGCGTGCTGCTGCGGGTACTGGGGCAGGTGCAGGGGTTGCACCGGCAGGCCTTCGAGGCGCTCCAGGTAAGCCTTGGCCAGCACTTCGCGCTTGGCGTTGATGTCGTCCAGGCGCTGCAGCTGTACCAGGGCGATGGCGGCGTTGATGTCCGCCAGGTTGTACTTGAATCCGGGCTCGATCACTTGGGCCTGGGGCTTGCGACCGTGGGTCAGGCGATCGTAGGCGTCCACCCCCAGACCGTGGAACTTGAGCATGCGCACCCGGTCGGCCAGGGCTTGGTCGTCGCTGACGAACATCGCACCTTCGGCGCAGGTCATGTTCTTGATGGCATGGAAGGAAAAGATCGCCGTGCCCCGCGCGCCGATGGCGCGGCCGCGATAGGTGGTGCCGGCGGCGTGGGCGGCGTCTTCGATCACCGGGATGCCGTGCTTGTCCGCCAGGGCGTACAGCGGGTCCAGGTCGAAGGCGGCGCCGGCGTAGTGCACCGGGATGATGGCCTTGGTCCGTGGCGTAATGGCCGCCTCGATGGTGGCGGCGTCGCTCATCAGGGTGTCGGGATCGACATCGACGAATACCGGGGTCGCCCCCAGCAGGCAGATCATGTTGGCGGTGGAGACCCAGGTCTGCGACGGAGTGATGACTTCATCCCCCGGACCGATGCCCAGGGCCAGCAGGGTGATGTGCATGGCGCCGGTGGCCGACGACAGGGCCACGGCGTGGCGGGCGCCAACGCGGTCGGCGAATTGCTGTTCAAGTTCCTGGTTTTTCGGGCCGGTGGTGATCCAGCCGGAGCGCAGAACCTGCTCCACTGCAGCTATCTCTTCGTCGCCGATACTCGGGCGCGAGAAAGGAAGGAAAGCCTGGTTCATGGTTACCTCGGGTTTAGCTGATGCCGGAAATACGGGGTGATGCGAACGAACGATTGATGGAGCGCGGGGAGGTCATGCAGTCATCAAGGCTCATCCAGTTATTGGGCCGGGGTGGCGATCCATGCAGCGTTTGAGTAAAGAAGGTATTTGTTAAAAGTAAATGCAGATCAAGGTGTTATCTTGACAACCTGATAAAGCACTGCGTTCGGCAGGAGGCTTGTTGGTGGCTGAGATTAAGCGGAAAAATGTGAAACGAATATGAAAAATAGGGCAAAAGTCCGTTTTTCCGCGGGCCAGACAGCTAGTGTTCAGTTTGTTGTCAAGGTTGTAGCGCGACGGGGTGCCGGCAGCCATTTCAAGGGCTTGAAGAAGCACTTTAAAGCGCGCTTGCAGGAGGCTTTGAACGGTGTCTTGAACTTGGCCATGAACGGCGCAGGGAACTGCGCTCCGGCATCGTCTTTGCCTTCGGGGGGAGCATGACTTCGCAGGAACAACCGGCCGTTGCCGACAACGCGCACAAGGCCAACCCGTTGCGCCTGTACCTGGCCCGTCTGGCGCCGTCCAGCCAGTCGACCCTGCGTTACGTGCTGCAGGACGCCGCCGATCGTCTGGGGTATGACGAACTCAACCTTGAGGACATCCCCTGGCACCACCTGCAACCCGAACAGGTCACGGCGCTGGTGGCCACATTGCGCCGTGACGGCTACGCCCCGAATACCTCGTCGCTGTACGTCAATGCCCTGCGCGGGGTGATGAACGAGGCCTGGCGCAGCAGTCTGATCAGCCAGGACCATCTGCTGAAAATGCGCTCGGTCAAGGCCATGGGCGGTACACGCCTGTCCCGGGGGCGCAATCTCAAGCGTGGGCTGATCCAGGACCTGATGGCGGTGTGTGCCGCCGACCCGCGGCCCCAGGGCGTGCGCGACGCGGCCATCATCGCGGTGCTCTATGGCTCGGGCATGCGCAAGTCCGAATCGGTGAACCTGGACCTGGCCCAGGTGGACTTCGTCCAGCGCAGCCTGCAGGTGCTGGCCAAGGGCAACAAACAGCTGATCAAGTACGCCCCGGCCTGGGCCTTCGACAAGCTCCAGGCCTGGCTGGACCTGCGTCGCGCAGACTTGCCGGCGGGCCTTGAGGACGACGCTTTCCTGTTCAACCGGATTCGTCGCGGTGGTCATATCACCCGTGAACGCATCAGCAAGCACGCCATCTACTACATCGCCCGCCAGCGGGGCGCCCAGGTTGGCGTGCGCATCATGCCCCACGACTTTCGCCGTTCGTTCATTACCCGGGTGATCGAGGAACATGACCTGTCGATCGCCCAGAAGCTGGCGCACCACACCAATATCCAGACCACCGCCAGCTACGACATGCGTGATGACAATGAACGACGTCGGGCCATCGACCGCTTCGACCTGTGAGTGTCAGCCGTTCAACAGGTCGGCCGGGAAGGGGACAGATGCCCGGTCAGGTCCCAGGCCTCGAGCATTTTGGCGTACTCAAAGGCGTGGCTTGGGTCACTCTGCAGCCAGTCTTCGAACGCCTGGCGTTCATCCAGGCTGCAATCGGCCTCACGCAGGCGGATGCACCAGTGGGCGGCCTGCATCATCAAGTATTCATCTGCTTCACTGGCAGGACTGTTCATCGTGCGGTCCTTGTTCAAAGTGGCGCCGCTCATGAGGAAGAGGCGCGGCACGTAGAAATCACTTGCAATCTAGAGTGTATAACGAGAAAAAAGCGTCAATTTTTTGCCTGAAATCAGTCATTGGTATCGATGAGTAGGCCTGAGGCAAGGCCTGGATGCTGCTCTATAATCGGCATGTTTCACCTGTGGCAAATGGAATCGACCAGTCAAATGAGGGAGCAATCTTGAGCGCCAAACTGTGCAACAACACCAATGCTGTGACCTTTGTCAGCAAATACAAGGCAGCCTGCCAGCCGATCGCCGATCAACTGGACCTGCCGGTGGAAAACATCCTTGGCCTGGCGGCCCAGGAGAGCCAGTACGGCGCCGGACGCATTGCCCGCGAGCTCAACAACTATTTCTCCTTGCATGCCCCAGCGCCCCTGCAGAGCGGGGCCGAGGCGCCTCAGGGCAACGCCAGCATCAAGGTGGCGAAGTTCGACTCGTTCCAGAAGTGTGCCCAGTCCTTCGCCTTGCGCTATGGCTCGTCGGTGCGCAGCAAGCGCGACCCCATGGAGTTCGCCCAGGCCCTGGTGCGCAGCGGCTACAACAGTGGCGACGCGGCCTCCGGTGGCCGCAACGGATTTGCCGAGTACCTGGCGAAGATCATTGTCGCGGTCAGAGGGCGCATGGCGTGCTGAGAAAAAATCCCCACGCATGGCTGCTGGGCCTGCCCCTGGCCTGCGCGGCACTCGTCGCCTGTGCCGGTACCGTGCTGCAGCCGGATGAGGTCAAGGCCACGGGCCTGACCCGCGAGCAGGCCCAGGAAGTGCTGCTGGTAGCCTTGAAGCATCAGGACTATCAACTGAGCAAACCCGGGGTCTTTGTCGATGGTGACCTGCAGGACGACAGCGGCCAGCCGCCGCATCCGGGTTACTTCGACTTCAGCCTCGGCTACAACGATCCCAAGGCCGGCGCCACTGAGTACTGGGGGCTGTTCTCGGTGAGCACCGCCACCGGCGATGTCTGGGAAATCAACAGCTGCAAGCGTCTGGACGGCAGTGAGTTGCGGGCCTTGCAGGGGCAGATCATGGCCCGTACCGGCAAGACCCTGGCGGACGAAGAACCCCAGCGCCAGGGACTGGGTTGCGAGGATCAACCATAGTCCCGAAACCGGTCTGCATCAGGCCGCAGCGCTCAGGTGCAGGACCGTAAAATAGGCCGCCGTGCCAATCGCCGCGGTGCTGATCAGGCCCAGGCTGTTGCTCAGGGCAATGAGCCCCACCAGCAACAGGGACACCGAGGCTGCCAGGGGCTCGCGGCTCATCTCGCTGAAGGCGATGTACACCGCAAAGTTGATGAACACCGCCACCGGCAGCACCCGCTCCAGGCAACGCTGCAGGCCGGGTTGCAGGCGGATGCTGACGAACGCCGGAATGATCCGTACCAGGCAACTGGTGGCCAGTAGCGCAGCGATGGTGACCCAGGCCGAATCGCTCATAGCTTGGCCCTGGAAAGCAGGACAGTGCTGAGCAGCACACTGGGAATCCAGAAGTACAGGGTGCCCAGGAGCATGATCAATACCAGGGTCACCGCGACACAGAGCGCCACCATCGACAAGACGGCCAGACGACGTTCGTGCGCAAGGCTCAAGCGGCTGCGCAACTGCGCCAGCGACAGGTACATCAGCACCACGCTGGCCGGGTAACCCAGGTTGACCTCGGTGCCGATCCACTGCAGCGGCAGCCATTTGCCCAGCCATGCCCCCAGCACCCCGGCCAGTGCCCAGGTCAGGAAGATCGTTGCGCGTATCACCAGCACCGTGACCGGATTGTCCCGTTCGTGCTCGGTGGCGTAGGCCTCGTCCCCTAGCATATGGGCCGCCCCGGCCTTTTGCAGGAACCCCCGGGGCAACCGTGGGCTGGAAGTGAAGGCAATGGGCAGGTAACGGCTGTTGATCGAAGCCGAGACCAGCAGCAGGGTGAAGAACCCGGCTCCCGACTGGGCCAGGGGCAGGGCGGCGAACTGACCGCTGCCGGTGAATCCCAGCAGCCCCACCAGTGCCACCTCCAGCAGTGACCAGTCGGCGCGACCTGCCAGCAGGCCGAACAGCATGCTCACCGGGACAATGGCCAACGCGGCCGGGGCCACCCTGCGCAGAGCACCTGACGTGCTTTGTGTGAACGGCATCTGTTGCTCGACCTGCATAGGTTTGCTCGCCTTTTGCTCATTACCGACGGAGCGGCGCCCCAGTCATTGGTCGATGGAGTCTAGGAAAGGCAGCGGGACAGCGTCTTGTACGATTGTGCGAGTTTGCCGGGGCTCAGAAGCGGTAGCCGACGTTGACCATCACTGCGGCAGCGCCCAGCACCACCAGCTCGGTGCCCACCGGCCCGTAGTGCACGCCCACCGCCGGAATCAGCACCGGTGCCACGCCAAAGTGGTTCAACGGGATCTTGTCCTTGTAGTCGCCCTTGTAACCCTGGATCAGCCCGCCGCTGAGCTTGGCGTAGACCGGCCAGTCGGCGTGTTCCCAGGCCTTGCCCACGTAGGCGTAGTAGGAGCGCTGGGAGAAGGAGTTGCGAAAGGTGCTCACGCCCCACAATTGACCGTCGGCGTAGTTGCGCTCCAGGCCGATCAGATCCTGGTGGTTGTTGTGGTCGGGATCATTGCTCCAGTGGTTGGTGTAGACGCTGGTCTGCACGTACCAGTAGTCCTGTTGCGCGGCGGCTTGCAGCGTCTGGCTGGCGGCGGCCAGCAGCAGGGCCAGGCCTGCGGCTTGGGTTCGAAGCATTGCTTTCATCAGGGTTCCCTGCCATCGCGGCAGTCGTGCCCCCTCGGAAATCAAGGGGGGGGGAAAGGGGGCAGACGCTAACATCCGGCTATTCAGCGAATCAATGATTGAACTGTTGCTTGATCTATATCGGCTTCGATGCGCTGGATCAGGTAGGGGAAGAACGGGTTGGCGGTCAGGCGCATCAGCTCCTCCATGGGCACCACCAGCACGCCGCGTTCACCGCGGGCGGCGATGGTGCCCAGGTGCACGCCGAAGTCTTCTCCGGGAGCGGGCTGGGTCCCGTACAAGCCGTCGTCCACAGGGAACGGCAAGGCCACGTGGGACAAGGAAAACACCCCCGCCGGATAGGCCAGGTCCAGGGGCCGTCGCTGGCTGTCCAGGCTCAGGGCGGGGGTGCTGACTTCGGCCAGGGTCGCGCCGCCGCTGCCTTCATTGGTCAGCACCCGGGTGCTGTAGTTGCGCGGCGCTGCCGGCAGCAGGCTGGCCAGGGAGGTGAGGCTGGCGGGGTCCAGCAGGCCTTCGAAGTCCCGGTCCCGGTTGAGGTCGAAAATCACCAGTTCACTGCCGTTGGCCGGCAGTTGCCGGTACAGGCCGGTGACCAGGGCAGGGGTACTGACCGTGGCATCGGTCAATGACTGGAAGCTGAGGATCGGCGGTAACCGGTTCAGGCGCGGGTCGCCCACCAGGGCCAGCAACTGGCTTTGCAGGGCATCGGTCAGCAGCCACGACTGGCGCGCGGCATTGACCGGAAACGAGTTGTACTTGAACGGGTTGTACTCAGGGCGCAGGTTCAGCCAGGCCGCCTTGCTGAAGGCCGGAAACACCGCCGGCCAGCCGGCCACACCGGCAAAGCGCGCCGACGGGGCCACGCCGATCATCGGCGAAATCAGCACCAGGCGCTGGGCCTGGGGCAACTGCGGATTGTCCAGGGCGTCCAGGGCGTACTTGACCGCCAGGGCACCACCGTTGGAGTAACCGACCACATGCAAGGGTGCCGGCGCCGGGACTTCGGCTCGAGCGGCACGCAGGGCCAGGCGGGTGGCGGCCAGCCAGTCCTGCCAGTGGGCGTCGGTCAGGCCGGCCGGCACGGTGCCGTGGCCGGGCAGGCGCAGGCCGATGGCCAGGTAACCGTGCTCGACGTAGCGCCGGGCAACGTGGCGCAAGCTGTAGGGCGAGTCGGTCAAACCATGCAGCAGCACCACCACGCCCCGTGGTGTGCCTGAGGGCCGCAGCAGGTAGGAGCGGTTCCAGTCAGTGGCAAAGCGGGGCGGGTAGACCCGGCTGTCCACACGATAACGGTTGAAGGGCGGGACCTGGGTCGGGTCCAGGCGGTCGCTGACTTCACGCCGGACTTCGGCAAACAAACGCTCCTCGGCCTGCAGCCAGACCGCCCAATCGGCGCTATCGATCTGTTCGATGCTCAGTTCATGGGGCACCCGCAGGTGCCAGGGTTGCAGCGCCGGACCCCGCTCGCTGTCGTAGGCACGCCAGGCCAGCAGGGTGAGTGCGGCAACGCCGAGGATCAGCGCGCCACCCTTGAGCAGGCGCGACAGGGTCGGGGCGATCACGGGCAGGGACTCGGTTGGAGGGCGCTGATGCGATAAACGCAGCGTCGACCGCCAGTGATCAGGTGCTCCACGCGCTGCACCTGCCCAAGGTCGCCTATGGCGGCCTGGAACACTTGCAGTTCGGAGCGGCAGAAGCCCTGGCACTGCTGGGCCGCGACACAGATCGGACAGTGGCTCTCGATCAACAGCCAGCCCTCGCCGTCGGCCTCGACACTGGCCATGTAGCCGGCGACTTCACGGATCTGCGCCAGGGCCCGGACCCGTTCTTCCAGGGTCGGTAGCGGCGCGCAGACGTCGAGGTACTGCGCGGTGTTGACCCGCTCCATGTCAGTGACGATGCGTTCCACGCCGTCGGCCCCATAGACCGCGCGAATCGAATCGATCAGTTGCAGGGTCAGGTGGGCATGGGTGTCGGGAAAACGGGCCTGGGCCTGCTCGGTCAACACCCATTTCTGCGACGGCCGCCCAGCGCCCTGGGCCGGCATCATCTGCCCGGCGATCAGTTCAGCGTCCAGCAGTTTCTGTAGCTGCTGGCGGGTGGCTTCCAGGGACACCTTGAGCAGCGGGGCCAGGTCGGCGGTTTTCAAGGGGCCGCGGGTTTTCAGCAGAAACAGAATTCGCTCGGCGGTGGCGCCGGGGTTCTTCTTCTCGGCAGGGGAGGATATCGAGGACATGCTGGGCCATTAACCAATGTGTAAGTGGGGTATCGAGAGCGTGCAGGACGCGGCTTACTGCGCAAGCATAACAGGCTCCGGCCAAGGGGCCCGGCGATTGTCGCGCTTTGAACGGCGGATTGGGCAAGAGAGCGAGACAATGAAAAATTAATTATCAAAGTGTTTGCTTGTGTAATACAGTGCGGCTTTATCGAACACCCTAAGGGAGCAAGGCATGGCTTCGACAAGCGGATGGTCAGCACTGTTACTGGGCAAGAACGGACTGCGCTCGGCAGCCCTGGCCGGTGGCGTGGCGCTGCATGCAATCAATGTGTACCTGGTCACCACGCTGTTGCCTTCGGTGGTCAAGGATATCGGCGGCCTGGACTACTACGCCTGGAATACCACCTTGTTCGTGGTGGCCTCGATCATAGGTTCGGTGCTGTCCACCCGGGCCCTGGGGATACTGGGGCCGAAGCTCGCCTATGCCCTGGCCGGCCTGGTGTTCATGCTCGGTTGCGGCCTGTGTGCCCTGGCCCCGGACATGGGCTGGCTGATCATCGGGCGCAGTGTTCAGGGCCTGGGCGGAGGGCTGCTGTTCGCCTTGCCCTACGCGATGATCCGCCTGGTGTTCGACGAGCCGCTGTGGCCCCGGGCGATGGCGCTGATTTCCGCCATGTGGGGCGCGGCCACCCTGATCGGCCCTGCCGTGGGCGGGGTCTTCGCCGAACACGGAGCCTGGCGTGCGGCGTTCTGGGTGCTTGTGCCCTGCACCTTGCTGTTCATGCTGCTGGCGATCGCCCTGTTACCGGGCAAAAGCCGCGAAACGGCGCCGCGCAGTCCTATTCCCGGGCTGCAACTGGTGTTGCTGACCGCAGTGGTGCTGGCGATCTCCATCGGCAGCATCACAACTTCGCCCGGGTACAACGTCCTGGGGCTGGGCGTCGGTCTGGGCCTGTTGCTGCTGGTGGTGGTGCTGGAGAACCGTTCCGGCAAACGTCTCTTGCCCCGCGACAGCCTGAAGTCCGGCAGCCCCTTGCTGGCGCTGTACATCTCCATGGCGCTGCTGGTGGTGGGCATGACCAGCGAGGTCTTTGTGCCGCTGTTCCTGCAAGAGCTGCATCAGCAGACGCCCTTGCTGGCGGGTTACATCGCCGCGCTGATGGCGGCCGGCTGGACCCTGGGGGCGATCTTCAGCTCCGGCCTGAGCCCCCGGGGCGCGGCCCGGGCCATCGCCAGCGGGCCGTTTCTGGTGGTGGCCGGCCTGCTCCTGGCCTGTCTGTTCATGCCTGCCACGGCCACGCCGCTGCTGAGCCTGGGGGCGGTGTGCCTGGCCATGTTGCTGGTGGGCACAGGGATCGGCCTGGCGTGGCCCCATCTGTTGTCCCGAGTCCTGGAAAACGCGGCCGATGACCAGAAGGAGTTGGCGGGCGCTTCGATCACCACGGTGCAACTGGTGGCCACGGCCCTGGGCGCGGCGCTGGCGGGGATGATTGTCAACCTGGCCGGACTCAGCTCCAGCGCCGGTGTTGCCGGTGCAGCCCAGGCCGCGGCCTGGTTGTTCGGTCTCTACGCCGGGGTATCGGCCCTGTTGTTTATCAGCATGCGTCAGGTCCGGCGCCACCATACCCGGGCGCTGGCCGAGGCCTGAGGCCTGCCTGACTCATCACACTTCAAGGACATACAGATGAACAGCCTCAATACCGCTTGCCAGGAACAGGGCTTCCTTTTCGATCCGGGAGTCGCCCCATTGTTCGCGCACCTGGACCTTCGCCTGCTGGGGGGGCGCGCCATCGGCATTGCCGACAATCAGTTCACCGATCTGCTCAGCGTCCTCGGCGGCCCCGGCTGCGGGGTGTGCAATGGCAACCCCCGGGACCTGCGCCGGGAGAACCTGCGCCAGTTCAGTTATCGCCTGGACGGTTCGGGCGAACTCAGCAGCGCTACGCCGGTGCTGCGGGAACTGCCCCGGCAGTTGCATCAGCGACTGGCGCCCGGCGCAGGTGTTGCGCCGCTGGAGCTTGGCTTGCAACCCTGGCGCCTGGGGCCCCACAGCCCCTATGGATTCCTGCCCCTAGGCCAGACCCACAGACGATCCAATATCTCCCTGGATTCCATCGACAATCCGGCCACCGTGCTGACCCTGTCCCATTGGCCGGCCAACAAGACCCCCAGCGCCTACAAGGCCAACCTGTCCACCACCAGCGCCCTGATCTTTCTCCAACAAGGGCTGAGGGTGGAACAGGCGCAGGTGATCACCAGCGATCATTTCGATCTTGACGGGCTAGCCTCGGTCTACGCCTTCCTGGCCCCCGAGCAGGCCCTGCGGCACCGTCAATTGCTGATCGATATCGCACGACTCGGCGACTTCACCCGGGGCACTTCGCCCCAGGCCCTGCACTGCGCCTTTACCCTGCATGCCCTGGCCGCCCGGGTGCGCAGCGACAGCCAGGGTGGCAACGACCGGCAACTCATGGCGCGTTTCACCGCACTGCTGCCGCAACTGGCCGATGTGCTGGATAACACCCGGCGTTACGCCGAACTGTACGACCCGGCCATGCAGGAGCTGCAGCGCAGCACGGCGCTGGTGGAGCATGCCGCCACACGGATCGAAGAGTACCCGGGCATCGATCTGGCGATCTTTCGCCTGCCTGACGGCGCATGGCAGGGCGAGGGCGAGTACTTCGGCCTGTCGCCGGTGGCGTTGCACAATCGCACCCGCTGTGCGGTGCTGGCCATCGTCAATCAGGGGCGTATCGAAATCCGCCAGCGTTATGAAAGCTGGGTCGAGCGCAGCAGCGGCATTCCCCGGGCCCGTCGGGACCTGGCGATCTTCGCCCGGGCCTTGCAGGAAACGGAGCGCACTCCTGGGCAGTGGCACTACGACGGGGTGCAGGCAATCATGCCGGGCCTGAGGTTTGTCGCCGACCGGCCCAGCAGCCATTCCAGCGACAAGCTGCTGGCCGAACTGCGTCAGTTCCTCGGCCAGGCCCCGGTGGCCTGGGATGCCAACGGCCAGGCCACATAACGCCGTACCGCCAACTTCGCTTTGCCTGGCGCCCTTGTGCTGTAATCCGCGGCCACCAAACAGCACAAGGAAGCCTGTGGATGCACGAATCCGCACGTCACATCGTCGATCTGTACCAGCGTCATGCCCAGGCTTGGGACCAGGCGCGCCGGGTCAACACCCAGGCATTTCACAGTGAACAAGCCTGGTTCGAACGCTTTCGCCAGGTCATGGGGGCTGGCCGGCAGGTACTGGACCTGGGGTGTGGCGGTGGCGAGCCGGTAGCGCGCTATCTGGTGGAACATGGATACGCGGTCACGGGCGTCGACAGCAGCGCCGCCTTGCTGGATCAGTGTCGCCAGCGCTTTCCCGAGCAGCAGTGGATCAATGCCGACATGCGCGGTCTGGCCCTGGATCAGGACTTTGCCGGCATTCTGGCGTGGAACAGCCTGTTCCACCTGAGCCCGGACGATCAGCGCGCCATGTTCGCCGTGTTCGAACGCCATGCCGGCCCAGGCTGCGCCCTGATGTTCACCAGCGGACCTGCAGCAGGGGAGGCCATCGGCGAGTTCGAAGGCGAGGCCCTGTACCACGCGAGCCTGGACCCGGGGGAATACTGCACCTTGCTCGATACCCACGGTTTCGAGGTGGTGCAGCAGGTCAGTGAAGACCCGGAGTGCTGCGGGCTGACGGTGTGGTTGGCGCGGGGGATTTACTGAGGCTCAAAGCGCCTTGAGGTTTTTGGCGATATCCAGCAGGCAGATGCCCAGAGCACGTTTTTCAACGTCATACGGGGCGAAACCAAGGATGAACAACGGACGTATCATCAACTTTTCAAGGACATCATCACTTTCCTCCAGGATCTGGATGCGCTGGAGCATGTCGTTCATTTCGGCGCGATGCCATTGATAACGCTCTTGCAGGCGAAAGAATTCGGCGAAATTCTGCCAGGCGCCATCGCCGGTGACACTCAGTCCGAGCTCTTCATCAGTGAGTCCGTGTATTCCCAGTGCGGAGCCCTCCACCTTGAAACTCATCCTGAGAGCGGAATCGTCGAATGGGTGCGGAATCGTCTGCTTGGGGTCCTTGGCGCCCTTGATCGTCGTGGAGTTGCAGCGGTCACAACAGGGGATGAGGTTGTACAGCGAAACGGCCAGGTACGGGTAGATCGATTGAGGCAGGAAATGATCCAGAGGTGGGCGCAGCTCCAGCTCCCCTGAGTTCTTTGCCCGTTGTTCGTGGTAGTTCACATGGTTCATATGGCAATAAGGGCAGATACGGAGAGAGTGCTGAGCTACCAGCTTGTAGGCATTCCATCCGTCATCCTTATCGTCGAATTTCGCGTAGTTGAATAGTTCATTGAGCTTCTTAATCAGAAGCTCCATTTGCGGATGATCTTTCCTTTTCTTGCCTCGAGGACGCTTTACTAAATACTTCAATAGATCTGGCGCATCGTCTTCGACTTGATCAATCACACTCCGGAGTTCCTGCACGCCGCCGATGAGAATATCCCGGCGCCTGTCTTTCAACCTTTCGCGCAATTTAGTGGCACAGGCCGGGTAGTCGTCGAGTTCCGTCCAGTGATTGAGTACCTCGTCGAAACGTTTTCCCAGGGTTTTCAAGTGCAGCTCTTCGACCTCGCGAGAGAGGGCCTTAAACTTGAGCATCTGATTTCATCCCCAGCACCAACAGTTGATCCATGACGTGGGATTGCAGCGTTTCACTGGCCAGGGTTTTGGTGATACTCAAGGCCCTGTTCATTTGCTGGGAGTCGAGCCTGCCCCGGTTGAGGAGGCTGGACAATTCGCTCAGTCGCTGGGCGTTGCAGGAACCGGTGAAACTGTCGACCTTAAACACCTTCGTCAGGGTCTGCTTGGCGGTGTACCCGAACGCATTGTCCAATCGCTTGCAGTCCAGGTCGAAGAGGCGATTGGCGGGGGTGTCCGCTACAACAAGCAACGAGTGGGTTGAAATGAACAGGTGGGTGCGTTTGGCAACGCTTGCGAACTGCTGAATGAATTCCAGCAAATCGTGAACGTAAAGGCTCTGCCATTTGGGGTGCATGAACAACTCGGCTTCATCCAGGCATAACACCAGGCTGCTGGCTTCAGACTGGAGCTCGAACTCACCGATGGCCTTGGCCACCGAACAGTAGAGGGACATCATGCTGGCCTGGCCGCAGCTCAGTGCTTCAAAGGAGAGCTCCAGCAGACCGAGTGCCGCGACTTCAGAAAGCAGGCCTTCATGCCGGCGGATCTGCCGACCGATCTGTCGATTCAGGTATGACAGGCTTGCTCTGCGGTTCCATTGGCGAAGACCGTCAAAGAGTTTCGCGACCACCTCCAGGGCCTGTTGTGCCTCGAATAACAGTTCCATCAGCAATGGGTCGTTCGAAAGCAGGTTGAGCTGCTCGAGGTTGGATGTCAGGTGATCATCCAACCAAGGCTGGTTTTCTCGGATCATCGTTACCAACGCATCTATCAACTCATGACGTTGATGTTCATAAAACCTGTCGGCAGCCCTCAACAGGGTAAAGGACAAGATGAACTTGGTTGCGAGCGAAGCGCTTCGATCCAACTCTTTCATATAGGACTTGAGTTCTGGCTGCAGATCGCTGTACGTCCGAGTACCGCGCCTGCCGTAGGTCCTGAGCGCTTCTACCAGAGAGATCGGCTTGACCGTTATGTTGACCTGGGTCTTGGAAACAAAATCGGCTCGCCCCTTGAGGTAGGGATAGGCACTGAATGCTGCGATCGGGTCCGATTGCCTGGCCTGCCACGCTTGGGTGCTGAGGTTCTTGACTCCCCGCGCCTTCAAACGATTCAGTCTGGCTCTTTCAAAAGGAGAGGTCGTATAGAAGGCCGTGAAAAAATCAGGCATCGCGGATCTGTTGAGCTCTTTCATCACCTCACCAGCTTGCAGTTCGACGCCTTGAAGCGAGGTGCCTTTTGCCAGGTGCAGGCCAGTCCGGTCCTCCCAAAGCACACTGATGTTCGAGTCGTTACTCCAGTTGACCAGGCCCTCGCACAACTCAAGCAGCATCGCGGTTTTGCCACTGCCATTTTCGCCGTAAAGCGTGGTGAATGACGCAACGCTCAATTCGGCAGAGACTGCCGGCGTCGACCGCCGAGCAATCTGCAGGCAGTAAGAAGGCTGGTCGGTGATCGGAGATGTTTTTTCAAAAGCCACTTCATAGTCGTCGGTGAGCGGCAACACCACCGGTTGCCCTGGCTTATCGGCGAAAAAAAGCACATGAATCACTGTGCGGTCTGGCGACATATCGAATCCTTGATGGTGCTTGCCCAGGTCGTGGCGTGCTCGATGATCGATCGGGTCAACACGGGGAAATGGCTTTTAGCCATGTTTTTTGGCGAGTGGCGCGTAGAGTGGCATACGGATCGGCGTGGGGAAATAGCTCCGCGCGGTTGAGATCCAGGCAAAAAAAAGCCGCGCTTGCTGTCTCTGGCGCGGCTTGTTTATGGCCCGGGGGCCTGTGTTTCAGCTCACTTTAGTGCTTCATCATGCCGTGATCCGGCGCATTCAGCGCCCGGGCTTGGGCTTGGACCTTGATCGACTCCTTCTCGCCCTGGGCGTTTTCCACGATCAGGGTCAGAGGCACGGTGTCGCCGGCCTTGATCTGGCCGGTGAGCTCCATGAGCATCACGTGATAGCCGTGGCTGTCCAGGCTGACCTTCTTCCCGGCCGGCAGGGCGATGGCGTCTACTTGCTGCATGCTCATCACGTCGTTGTGCATGCTCGACTGATGGATCTGCACGTTCTTGGCCACGGGCGACTGCACTTCAACCAGCTTGCTGTCGCTGCTGGCGGTGAGGTCCATGAAGGCGCCGCTGGCGTGCTGGCCAGGGACGGTGGCGCGGACCCAGGCGTTGTCCACTTGGGTCGCGGCGCTGGCGGTGCCGGCCAGGCCCAGCAGGGAGAGCATCAGCAGGGCGGATTTGATCCGGGATGGGCGACGTTGCGAGTTCATTAACAGACCTCCATGACGGTGAGCAGATCTTCCGCGCACTCTTGGGCGTTGAGGGACTGGGACAGACCCAGGCGCAAGGTGCCCCGGGAGTCGTAGACGAAACTGGTGGCGGTGTGGGACAGGGTGTAGGTCGAGCCGCTGGGGATCTTTTCGTAGAACACGCCAAATTCCTTGGCGGTGGCCGCAGTCTCTTCCAGGCTGCCGTACAGCGCCTCGAAGCTCGGGTCGAAGGCCTTGACGTAGGCGTCCAGCACCTCGGGCGTGTCGCGCTCGGGGTCCAGGGTGATGAACACCACTTTCAGGCGGTCGCCGTCGCGGCCCATGAGTTTCTTGGCCTGGGCGGCGCGGGCCAGGGTGGTGGGGCAGACCGCCGGGCACTGGGTGAAGCCGAAGAAGATCATCGGCATCAGGCCACGGTAGCTGGACAGCGACTTGGTTTCGCCCTGGGAATCGGTGAGTTTGAAGGTGCGGCCGAGAATCTGATTGCTCAGGTCCTTGCCATATTTGAAGGACAGTCGGGGACTGTTGTCGCAACCGGCGAGCAGGCCCAGGCCGAGCACCCCGGCGCTGGTAAGCAGGGTGCGGCGAGTCAGCAAAACACTCATGAAATAACGCCCTTTGAACAGCCAGACAGGCAAAAACCTGCGCATGGTAGCAAACAGACGAAAGCAGCGGCGGGCTAATTAGACCAATGCCTGCGGCCATCGGTCGCAGTCTGGGTGGTGGATCGAGCCGGACTCACAGCCAAGTGTCGAGCGCTGCCCGGAGGCGGGTCCTGCGGTTGCAGCCATGCCCCGGACGATCAACCTCTGGGCCTTGGGTGATATGCGCGTTCAATCTTCCAGCGCCGCGATCTGCACCAGCGCCCGCACGGCAGCGCGGGTGGCCAGGGTCAGGGGCTTGGGCAACCGGTCCAGCTCGAACCAGGCGATGTCGCTGTGCTTGTGCGGCTCGTTGTTACGCGGCGCCATGGCCGGGGCGGAGGCCAGGTACACCGGGCAAACCCAATGTTCCTGCCGTTCGGCGTCGATCTGGTCTGCCACGCATAACAGGCTGACGCCTTGCAGGGTCAGTCCGAGCGCTTCGAGGATTTCACGGCGCATGGCCTGCTCCACCGGCTCCAGCCAATCGACCTTGCCTCCGGGCAAGCCCCAGCAACCGGCCTCGGGGTCCCGCAGGCGCTTGACCAGCAGTAACTGGCCATCGCGGACGATAGCGGCGCCGCATCCCAGGCGAGGCTGTTGTGGCATGGCTGTACTCCTGTGCGTTGGGGAGAAGGGCAAGCCCCGTGGTCCTGCCCGGCAGTTGCTGTGGGCTTCGCACACTATCGACTGTCAAGGATGACAACCGCGTGTTGCTTTGTTGTTTATTTGTAACTTTCAACGTGCAGGACGGCCGTCGATCTAGTGCCCGGTTCAAAACCTGACTCAAGTGCCCGGCTCAGTGGCGCAACAAGGTGGCCGCGATCACGGCCAGTGCCATGAGGATCAGGATCACCCCGGTGATTCGTTCCAGCCAGGGCAGGGCGCGGGAGAAGCGCCGCCGCACCCGGTTATTGCCAATGGCCAGCGCCACCAATACATCCCACAGCAGCACCACGCTGAACATCCATACGCCATAGACCAGCTTCCAGGCGGTGCTGGTCTGGGCGCCCACCAGGGACGCCAGGCTGACATAGAACAGGGCGTTCTTCGGGTTGAGCAGGCCCGAAAGCAGACCCGCGCCCAGGCCGCGCCACCAGGTGGCCCGGTGCAGCGCCAGGCTGTCGTCCTGGGCAGCCACCGCAGCCAGGGAACGGGTGCCAGCGTGACGGATGAACAGCCAGCCCAGGTAAAGCAGGTAGCCACAACCGGCCAGTTGGATCGCCAGGAACAGCCAGCTGTCGGGGCGCAATACCGAGACCCCGCCAAAGGCCAGGACAATGAACAGACCGTTGGCCAGGGCGATGCCCAGGCAGGCGCCGGTGGCCGGTTTCCAGCCGCTGGCCATGGACAGGCGCGCCACCAGGAAGAAGTCCGGTCCAGGGGAGAGCAGGGCGAGAAAATGCGCGGCGGCGACCAGCAGGAACTGTTGAATCATGAAGGCAGACTTCCAGAGGCGAGAAGGGGCTGGAAGTCTGCCGGGCGTCAGCACTGGGGTATTGAAGAAAATTGCGCGACCTTCAGCGCTTGTACAAACCCGGGGTGACCCCGACGTGGGCCTTGAACACCCGCTGGAAGTGCGCTTGATCGGCAAAGCCCAAACGCTGGGCCAGGGCCGCCGGGGCCTCGCCGGCCTGCAGCGAGGTGCGGGCCTGGATGATGCGCTGGTTCAATTGGTAGGCGTGGGGCGTCATCCCGGTAGCAGCGCGAAAGGCCCGGATCAGTTGGTAGCGGCTGAGGCCTGCCAGCGTTGCCAGGCGCTGCAGCGGGTGAGCCTGTTGCGCCTCCTGTTGCAGGAATTGCATGACCCGCCGGACCCCGGCGCCGGCCAGGCCCGGATCGGCGGCCAGGGCAATCACCGGCTGCCCCTGCAGCGGAAAGTCGCCAATGAACTCGATCAGCGCAGCTTCCTTGTCTTGCCAACTGGCGGTGGAGAACAGCAGGTCGTTGAGGCGGCAAAAGCACTGGTACAGATCCCCGTCGTGACTCAACAGCACCTGGCCAGGCGCCAATGCCGCCTGCTGCTGTGCTTCCAGGCGCACGCCTTCGACCCAGCGCGGCTCCAGGTGCAGCATCTGGTAGCTCCAGGCCGTGTCGGGCTGGGGATTGCAGGCATGGGCGCAATGGGCCGGGACGAACACCACGCTGCCGGCCTGGATCAGGGTGGGTCCCTCGGCGCCGCCACTGAACAGGCTGATGCCACGGTCCACGGCGCCGATGGACACTGTCGGGTGGCTGTGGGCCCTGTAGTTGGCGCGGCTGTCACAGGCTCGGCGGCTTTCTACGTAAGGCAGGTTCGGGTCGCGCCAGAATTGCGCTGAGGGCGTCATGCTGCAGCTCTGTGGTAAGGGGACGGATGAGCAGGCTAACAGGGTGGATTGCAAGGGTGCCAGTTTGCGCTGAGCGCGGATGCCGGACGGGAGCGCGCGCCAGGGCTGCCTATACTGCACTCGGGTTTTGCTCAACCGCGCCACGACCTGCAACAGGAGCTGCCATGAACTTCAAGGAAATCGCCTACGAGCAGCACGGACCCGTAGTGGTCATCCGCTTCAATCGCCCCGAGCAGCGCAACTGCATCGGCCCTGTGACCCACCTTGAATTGATCGACGCCTGGACGCGTTTTCGCGACGATGACACGGCCCTGGTAGCGATCATTACCGGCACCGGCGATCGGGCCTTTTGTGCCGGCGGCGACCTCAAGGCCGCCGCGCAACTGGTGCCGTCGAGCGCCGAGGAAATGGCCGCCCATGATCGTGGCGAACGCCCCGGAATCATCGGCCCCAGCCGTTGGGTCGACGTCTATAAACCGGTGATCGCGGCCGTCAATGGCGTGGCCTATGCCGGTGGCCTGGAGTGGGCCTGTTTTGCCGATATGCGCATTGCCGAAGAGCATGCCTCGTTCGGCGTTACCTGCCGCCGCTGGAACATCGGCCTGGCGGACGGCGGCACCCAGCGCCTGCCGCGGATTGTCGGCATGGGCCGGGCCATGGAATTGATTCTGACCGGCAAGGTGATTGATGCCCAAGAGGCCTACCGTATCGGTCTGGTCAACGAAATAGTGCCCAGCGGACGCTCCCTCAAGCGCGCGCTGGAATTGGCCCAGGTGCTGGCCGGTCTGCCGCAACCGGCGATGCGCTCGGACAAGGAAGCGGCTATCCGCGGTTACGGATTGCCCTTGGCCGAAGGTTTGAAGATAGAAGCCCAGTGCTTCAATCGCTCAATCCATGCCCCTGAAACCCAGGAAGGACTGCGCCGCTTCATCGAGCGCGATCACCCTGATCGTGGAGGCCGCCCCGCGACAGGCATGGTCAAGCACTGAGCCCCGTCCAGCCCCGGGACTCAGGCCTGGCCGCGCAATGGCCGGCAGGCTTCTTCCAGGGCGGCGCGCAACGCCTGGCACAGACGCTGGGGATCGCCGCCCTGGCGAAACCCCGCGACCTGGCGTTGTAGTTCGGCGAAACACCGGCCCTCGGCACTGCGGGCCAGGCTCAGGCGCGGATCGGGCTGGACGTAGCGCGGATCGTCCGGCGCCAGGTACAGGCCGTTGAGGTTCTGGTAATCGGCGTCGATCCAGGCATACAGGTGATGTTCGAATCTTTCGGCAAACCGATAGCGGCCAAAGTCCATCACCTGCAGTTGCAACGGCGCCACGCTGGACACCCCCGCCAGTTGCACATTGACCCCATCGATCAGTAACGGCACCCCCCGGTTGGCGCTCAACAAGCGGTGCAGCGTCTCGGCCACCTGAGCACTGACCGCCAGCCTTTGCTCATCGCGCCTGACTTGCAGTCCGCCGTTCTCCTGGCACAGGTGAAAGCGCACCGCGCCGCAGCTGCTGGCGGTCAAGCCATAACGCCGCAGCAGAAGCTCGGCCTGCATCAGGGCCCCGGCCAGTTCGGGGCCCTGCCAGTAGCGCTGCCACTGGCAGCGCGGACGGGTGCAGGCCCGACGCAACAGCAGCACCGCCGGTTCCGCCGCACGCCCGTCATGCCACAAGGCATCGAAGCCCAGGTCGATCAGGGCATAGGCCGGCAATGGCGTGATCGCCGCGCCGGCGTGGTTCATGGCGGCGAACACCAGGTGCTCCATCAGTACTTCATGCACCGCCTCGGCCAGGGTCAGCAAACCGTTGGAATGGGGCAACTGCGGGGCTTCGTCCGGCGGCACGCCAATGCCCTTGATGTCGAACAGCACCTGCTCGCTGGCCGGCGCGCACAGCACCGCGGCGCGCCCATAACGCGGCGGACGCCAGGCCGTTACCCGCCGGTCGTCCAGGGTAATCGGGGTGTTGATGCCCTGGGCCGCTGCCTGGCTGGTGGATATAAAAGCCGCGTGGTCCAGCAGCCAGCGATCGATGGCCGCCTCCGTGGCTCCCTCCCAGGGCGCGTCGAAGTCGGCGCGCAGCACCGGGTAGTTGGCGAACAGCACCCGCGCACCGGCCACCCCGAGCAGTTGTTCCGTGCTCAGCGTCTGACCGCTCTGGGCGTAGTCGGCCAGTTGTTGCACCCGTGGGCCCGGGGCAAAAGGCTGGTTCAGATCGTGCTGGGGTTGCCAGGCGGCGGGACTGTTCATCGAGTGTCTCCGGCCCAGGCATCCAGGCGCCCGGGGTAGTCGAGGGCGGCGATCGGGTCCAGCAGGACCCAGTTGCGGCGCAGTTCCAGGCTGGCTTGCGGCCCCTGGGCCACCTCGCCACGGCCGCGCAGCATGGGCAGCTCCCGCAGCGCGCCAGGCGCCGGGGCGCAGACTCCCAATGCGTCGGCATGGGGGCTGTGGCGCAGGCGCTCGAACAACTGCGGTTCGCGGGTGCGGATCGCCAGGTATTGACCGTTGGGCGGCGCCGATCCGGCCGGTGCCCAGGGCTCAAGGCCGGCATCGCGCAAGCGCGCCAGCAGCCCGGGCATCTGCTGCCGCAGGCGCTGGCTACGGGCCTGGGCCCTGGCGACAGCAGGCATCAGCGCCGGCAGGGCATGAATCGACAGGGCCGGGCTCAAGGCCGGGCAGGCGCGGGAACGCTGGCCGGGCGACCAGACGTCGATGTCGCCATCCACCGGCAGATCGCCGAACAGCGCGCCACCGCCGCCAATGTCCAGGGCCTTGCCGTGGCCCAGGGAGGTGACCACCAGCGATGCGCCGGGACAGCACAGATCCCAGGCTCCGGCGCTGTCCTCGATGATGGGCAGGCGCGGGCCCAGTAACTGGCGCAAGGCCGGGATGTCGCAAGGCAAGCCGTATTGATGGACCGCGATCACCGCGTCCAGGCCATGGATATGGGGCGCCAGCGCCTCGCTGCTGAGCAGCAGGTCGGCAGCGTTTTCGATAATCACCGGTATCGCGCCGGCATTGAGGACGGCGGCCACCACTTGATGGCAGGTGGCGGCGGGAACCGCGACCCGCCAGGTGGCGGTGACCCCCAGTTGGCGCAACGCCAGTTCCAGCGCCGCGGTGCCGGAACCGACCAAGGCACCGTGGCGCCGCTGATAAAACTGCGCGAGCCAGGACGAGCACGGCAGCCGATCGGCCTCCCGTGCCCGCCACTGGCCATCGGCAGGACCTGGAACTACTTGCACTTGTCCATGGCGCAAGCGGTCAGGGCTTCGACTTTGCACTTGTCCATGGCGCAGGCTGTCAAGGCTTCGACCTTGCATTTATCCATGGCACAGGCGGTCAGGGCCTCGGCCCGAGGGCCGCCAATGCGCCAGCTGGTGAACTTGCTCTCCGGCAGCGCGCCGCGCTTGACCACATCCAGGTGCAGGGTGCGGGCTTCATGGTCGTTGCATTCGAGCAGGATCTCGTCCTCGGCGACCGCGAAGTGATCGTGCAGCAGGCAGAGTCCGAAGCGATCCAGGTTGCCGTGGCGCTCCAGTAGCTCATGCAGGTCATTGATGAATTGCGCATCAGACACCCCCAGTGGCATGGCTTCGTCAAAGGAGGGATTGGTGTGTCCGTTCATGTGGTGTACTCCAATAGGTTTGATTTAAAGCGGTCATCTTCATCAACAGTGCGCGGTAGTGGTGGCCTCATGCACCTCCTTGTTCCGGTGGAACCTTGCTTGCGGATACCCAGAGGGTTTCGATGCTCAGCAGCGGTGGCTGGTTGTCCGCGGCCACCGCCCCTTGCGCCAGTTGTGCCGGATCGTCGGCGCTGAAGGCCCGCAGGGTCAGGTCGACCCGGGCGTTGCCCTGCACCGTGACCTGTTCGGCCAGGCGCCAGCGATCGATGGCCTGGCTGAAGGCGCTGGTGAAGGCCGGTGGACTGTTCAGCGAAGTCGCCACCGGCAACAGCAGCGCCGCCGGCAGCACGGTGCGCGCGACTACGCCGGGCGCGGCGACCTCGTAGCTGTAGCGGCCCTCCATGCCGACCTGCACCGTGGTGCCGTTGCTGCCGGCGCCCAGGGCGGCGAAAAACACCTCCAGGTAGTCGTCCAGGCTGGCGTTCGGCACCTGCAGGTTGTCCAGGGAGAAGGCGCCTTGGTTGATGTGCGGGCTGATGCTTTCGACAAAGCGCACCACCGGCGTCGAGAAGCGGAACAGCGGGTTGGTCTGCAGGGTGCCGATGTCCGCCGCGGGGAACAGGATGCGGTTGCGCTCCACCGACAGCGAGGCCCAGGCGTTCTGGTGGTCGAACAGGTTGAGGGCCGGCAGGCTGGTGCGGCGCTCGTCGATCAGCAGTGCATCCGCGTAGTCGAGCCACACGGCTGGCTGGCTGCCCTTGAGTCGGTAGCGGTAGGCGATCAGCCCCGGGTTGCTCGGATCGACCACGCTCACCGCGTCGTACTGTTGCGGGGCGATCTGCACCAGCGGCAAGGGCAGGCTGACCTTGCCGAGCTGGGGCAGGGTGGCGCTGATCTGCCCGCTGGCCGCATCGTAGCTGGCCGCCACCTGATTGATGCTGACATCCAGCAGCAGGGTTTCGGCCCGCTCCTGGCCATCCACCGTCACCGGTGCCAGTACCTGGCTGAAGCTGCAGGTCAGGGCCTGGGGCGCGACAAACGCCGCCGCGCTGCGCAGCAGCGGCCGGGCCCAGGCATCGTAGGCCTCGGTGACCTCCTGGACGATGTAGACGAAGGCCTCCACCGCCTGTTGCGCCGCGGCAATCTGCACCGCGGTGGGCTCGCCGAAGTTGATCGCGCTGAGGTTGTCCTGCATCGCCACTTCAATGCTCGGGTACACGCTGACGAATTGCGCCAGGGCGGTGACCAGGCTCTTGTTGGCACTGCGCAGCGCGCCATCGACGGTTGGCGTGTTGAGGGCGATGGCCACGTTCAGGCTGTCCTGGGCCGTGCCACGCACCAGCGAGTCGAAGGCGTAGGTCCATTTGCTCAGGTCCGAGACCTGCTGCGGCACCGGGGCCCAGGCCGTCGCGGTCTGCCCCTGGATGGTCGGCGGCTCGGGCAGGGCCCGCAGCAGCACCGGCAGGTTCAGGGTCTGGCCGTCGGCCAGGGGCACCCGCAAGGGGCCGGAGATCAGCGAGATCCAGTTCGACTGGGTGTAGCCGCTGATGCCCGGCACGTTGCGCACGTCATGCTCCAGGTGGCTGATCTGCAGCTCCAGGTCCAGCGGCACGTAGCTTCTTGCCGCCTCGTTGCGCGAGTTGAAGACAAACGCCAGGGCGCTTTCCCCAGGGGTGTCGGGCAGGGCGATGCGCCCGCTGCCAAAGGCGTAGTTGTCGTTGCCGGCCACCGCTGGGTCGCTGGTGCGCGCCGCAGGTGCGGCGCTCGTCACCGTCGGCTGGCCGTACAGCGACAGGGGCTCGCCGGTGGCGCTGCCTTGCACCGAGAAGCCGACGATGGCGGTGGTGCTGTAGGCCGAATACAGCTGGTTGAGCAGGGTCTGGCGCAGCTTCTCGCCCGCGGCGGCTCGCGCCGGGCCATCCTGCGGGCCTGCCGAGAGCACCGGCTTGATGGTCGATGCAATGGCGTCGGCCAGGGTCTGCTTGGCACTGAGGATTTTCCCCAGGTTGCCGTCCTTGAGCGGGTCCTTGCTGCCCAGCAGGGTGTCGAGCAGAAACACCGAGGGCGCGTAGGTCGGCGCGAGGAAGCCGTCGATGGCCTTGAGGGCGGTTTCGAACCACAGGTTCTGATCGACCCCGGTGAGGGTCAGGATCACGGGATCGCCGCTCGGGAATGGCTGGTCCGGCTGGTAGTTGGGGTAGATCTGCACGCTGTCGGAGGTCAGGCTGCGGGCGATCGGCTGGGCGGCGAAGTAGCCCGGGGCCGGATCGATGCGGTAACGGATGCCGTCGTTGCCGTCGCTCAGGGCAAAACGCGCGGCCCACAGGGTCTGGCTGCGGCCGTCCGGGGTGCTGCCCGGGTCCGCGGTGCCGCTGCCGACCCGGGTCATCCAGGCCCCGGCCCGCTGGAACAGGGCCTCGAAGGCCCGGGCGAACTGGCTGTAGCCGCTGGTGCTGGCGCTCAGCGCGTCGGGGACCGGCAGCAGGGTGCTGGTCACCGCCACACCACCTTCCAGGCCGGCGACATCCGGCTCCACCAGCGCCGCCACCCGGCGCAGGCTGAGGGTCAGGCTCAGGGGCAGGATCGAGCCCGGGGCCATGGCGTCGATGTCCACCGCCAGCTTCAGTTGCACCGTGGCCGGCGCGGCGGGGCGGGTGCCCTGGACCACTTGGGCGAGGTACAGGATCACCCCGTTGACATAGTCCAGCAGTGGCTGCGCCTGGTTGTCATCAAGTCGGCTCAGGGGCTGGGCGAACAGGCTGTTGACCAGCTCCACGCTGACTGCGCGGCCCTGGCACCAGGGCAACTGCAGATCCTTGTAGGACTGGTTCAGCTGGTAGTAGATCAGTTTGAACATCGCCAGGTCCTTCTTGGCCTGCTCCTTGACCTTGTCACCGCCGGCCGGGTCATAGCTGGAAGTGTCGAGGCTCAGGCTGATCACCAGTTGCGCGCCGCCGGTAACGGCTTCGTAGGTATAGAAACTGCGGGTGTTGGGCCAGGCCGACAGGGCGATCAGCCGGTCGCAGTAACGCAGCGGCAGCGGCGGGTGATTGAGGCTGCCGGGATACCCGGGCGCGGGGGCCTGGAAGGGGGTGACGGTGATGTTGCCGAAGATGTCCAGCCAGGTCAGGTTGACCTGGGCGAAGCTGCCCACGCCACGGTAGGGGTTGTCCTCCGCGCTCGGCAGCCCGGGCCGGGCCGGCGTCGGTGCGGCATTGCTGGTGGCGCGCCGGGCCAGGCCAAGGGTCTGCTGGTAGCTGTACTGGCTGTCCTCGGCCAGGTCGTTGAGGGCCCGGGCGCGGCTTTGCGGATCGCGCATGGCCCGCCGGCGGGCCTGGGCCTCGGGCGAGTCGACGCCACTGTCCGGCCGCTGCGGGCCGAAGGGCAGGGCCAGCTCGCTGGCGCTGAACCAGGGCGAACCGTCGAGCCCGGCGGACAGCACCGAGTACAGGTTGTACAGGTAGGCGCTGGCGTAGCCGTCCGGGTCCTGGCTTGGCGAATCCACCGGCGGTGGGTTGTTGCGCAGCACACTGAAGGCTGCGTTGCCCTGTTTGAACACCGCCTGCAGATCGAAGGTCTGGGTGTCGATGCTCAGGCTGCTGCCGACACTGAACAGCCCGGTGACCTGCGCGGCGCCCACCGCCAGGGCGTCCAGGTCAAGGCCGTAGTAGGTAGCCAGGGATTGCAGGCTGTTGCCCGGCGCCAGGCTGGCGTCGACGACATAGGTCAGGGCCGGGATGAACAGCGCCACGCCGTTGGCGGCGCTGACCCCGGGGTTGAGGTTGGCGATCTGCGTGGCGCTGATCGGTTGCAGCGCGCCCATCGAGTAGTAGCGCGCCAGGTTGTCGAGAATGCTCGCGCTCTGGCCGTTGCCGGCGCTGGCCTCGGCCGGGGTCACCAGGTGGATGATGCCGTCCACCGGCACCTGCGCCGCCTTGCTCAGCGTGACGGCGGCATTGAGCTCGGCGATGCGTCCAGTGCCGATGCCGTAGAAGGCCGCGAGGCTGTCCAGGCTGTCGCCGGCGCTGGTCGGTTGGCTGCGGTCGGCGGTGGCGGCCGAGCGCAGGGTCATGTGGCTGCCTTGCTGGATCACCGTGTCGGTGCTGACGAAGGCGTTGACGAAGTTGCCCAGGCGGCCGTCGAGGGCGTCGCGGGGGTAGGTCACCACCAGGGTCAGGGTGGCGGTGCCGCTGTCGTCGAAGATGCTGTCGGGCAGGCCGGCGGTGGCGATCGCATCGTAGTAGCTCAGGTAGTAGCCGCCGGAACGCACGGTGGACAGTTCCCAGAGCAGCTTGACCACTTCCTCGGGCGGATTGAGGATGCCCCGCGGCCCGGCTTCTTCGGCCAGGCGTGCGGCCATCAAGGCCGGCGGCGGGTTGGTTTCGGTGGACAGGTTGGTCTGGGTCAGGAAGGCCAGGAAGTCGCTGGCGGCCTGGCTCAGCAGGTTGCTGGCCTTGGCGTTGCCCTGGGGCATCAGCAGGAACTGGCCGCTGATGATCGCGCTGCCCAGCTCGCTGACCGCGATCAGCAGGCGTTCCAGCAACTGCGCGTCGGTGGCCGAAGGGCCGAGCAGTTCATAGGTGTAGGACAGGTTGCTGCCGCTGCCGGCGATGGCCCCGGGTTCGGCCTGGGGCAGGCGCTTGATGGTGAAGTCGACCCGGGTCGCGTAGCTGTAGGCCGGGATCTCGCGGCTGGTGGTTTCCAGGGTCGCCGGGTCGGTGGACACCTCGCACGGGGTGAACGCCGGCAGGTAGGGTATTTGCTGCGCCAGCTGCGGCAACTGCCGGGCGAGGTTGCCGACTCGCTGGTTGATCAGCTGGATCAGGCCGTCGGGCAGGGACCAGAGCATGGGCTGCACGCTGGCGCCGCCCTCGCTGCTGGCCCGCAGCCCCGGCTGGCAGAGGTCGCGCAACTGCTGCAGGTCGGCGGTCGACCACAGGGACACGCTTTTCACCGCGTAGTCTTTCGGGCTGCGGGCCACGGTGGGCAACAGGTCGATGCGCGGCGCCGGCTGGAACTTGCCTTGCCGGGCGTAGGCCAGTACCCCGCAGAGGTTGCTGTAGGCCTGGTTCAGGTTCATCGAGCCGCTGCTGGCCCCGGCGATCTGCACGAACGACAGGTCGACCCCGTGGCTGGTGGCGGCCCGGCTCAGGCTGATGGGCAAATCGCTGCCGGACAATTGGCCGGCCGGGGTCGGGAACTGCTGCCCGGTCAGTTGGTACAGGCCATAGGCGTTCTGCTTGGCGGGGTAGAGAAACGCCGGGCTCAGGCTCAGGCCGCCCATGCCCGCCGGGTTCGCCGGCAGGCGCAGGCCGTAGGCCAGAAAGCGCGAGAGCATGCCCGCCAGTTGCGACAGCTGGTCGGTGGTCACCAGCAGATTCCACAGGTCCTCGGTGTACAGGCTGTTGAGTGAGGTCAGGGTGATCTGCGGCGTGGCGAACAGGGGCGCCACCCCGAAGTTGGCCGATGCCGGGTCGCTGAACAGGGTCATGGCACTGACGCCGAAGCGCGCGCCGGCGCTGTTGAGGCTGTCGCCGGCGGTGCGGTACGCCAGGTTCGGCAGCAGCAGCGGCTGGCCGGCAAGCAATAGCCCGGGCATGGCGTACAGCGCACTGTCCTGGGCCAGTTGCGCCAGCGTCACGCCCAGGGCCCGGGCCAGGCTGTTGAAGGTTTCCCCGGGGCCGGTGGTGTACTGATGGATGTCGTTGCCCACCGGCAGGCTGATCACCTGATTGGCGGCGATCACCAACGAATTGCCGTTGGCCAGGATCAGCCCCGAGGCGCTGGTGCTCCAGCGCGCCGGCACGCCGCTGTCGGACCAGGCCGCGGCGACCTTGGCCAGGGTGTCGCTGCTCTGCAGGGTGTAGGCCGGCAGCGGGATATCCAGGGTCAGGCCGTCGCTCAGGGCGACTTCGGCGTTGGGCCGGACGATATCGTCCAGGGTCAGGTTGTTGCCGCGCTGGTCGTTGGTCCAGCTCAGGATGGTGCTGATGGAGTTACCGTTGGCCGTGGCATAGGCGTAGTCGTCAAAGGCATTCAACGCGACCTGCAACAGTTGCCGGCCGATGACCATGAAGGCGTCGGTGAAGATCACCGCGGCCATGGATTCGCTGTCGTCCGCCGCGGCCCGCAGTGTCGGTGTCGGCGTTTCCTCGTCGGTCACCAGCGCGGCCAGCTCCTTGAACATCTGCGCGACATTGCTGCGGTAGGTGCTGTTGGTGCCCACGTAGTGGGCGAAATCCACGGTCGCGCTGCCGGCATTGGCCAGGGGCACGCTCAGGGACAGACCGTCGAATACCGGGAACAGCACCGAGCCGGCTTGCAGTACCTGCTGGATCTGCGCCTGATTGGAGGCGTCGGGCAGGGTGATGCTGACCTCGAAGGACGACAGGAAGGTCAGCAGCTCGCTGATGCCGAACGGCGGGTTGGCCAGGTCGGCCAGGCGTCTGATGTCCTCCACAAGCATGGCCTTGTCCACCAGGGTGCCGAGGATGTCGGCCAGGGTGTCCTGGTCGCTGCTGGCCGAGCCCAGGCTGCCCACGAGCCAGGGCAGGTAGTCGGCGCACAGGCGTTCGAAGCTGCTGTTGCCGGCGCTGTCGGCCGAGGCCCGGGTCGGCGAGGGCGCGTCCATGGTCAGCAGGAACACGAAGGCTCCTTGCTGGTCGGCGTAGTCGCTGGCGCCCTCGTTGCACAGCACGGTGAATTGCGGCGTGGCGTAGACGTTCAGCAGCGGTTTGCCGGCGGCGCGCAGCAGGGTCATCGGTTGCGGCGTGGTGGCCCGCCGCGCACTGGCCAGCTGGACATGGCGGGCCTGGCGCGCCAGCAGCAGGCCGGGTTCGGCCCAGGGCGCCGGGCCGCTCTCGATGGCGTTGATCTCGAAGCGCGCCGAGACGTCGGCATGGAAGGAAAAACTGATGCTGAAGCTGAACAGGCCGAGGTCGATCTTGACCTTGACGCTGACCTCCACCGTGGCCCGGGCGGCAATCGGAATCGGCTTGTAGCTCTCGTAGGTCAGGGACAGCGACAGGGTGATGCGCACGTTGACCGCGGCCGAGATGATGGCGAAGTCGATGCTGCCGTAGAGCAGGCCGATGACCCCGACCGTGCCCTGGATCTTGAAGTAGTAGTCGTCCTGCACGCTCTTGCCGGCCGGCACCAGGGCGGTGGACGGGTGATAGGCGTGGAAGGCGGCGATGGTGCCTTCCAGAATGCCGAACACGGTCAGGGCGAAACCGGCCTTGAGCGGCCCCTTGACGAAGTCGTAGCCCAGGCCCAACTGCAGACCGAGGCCGAAGACAATCACCGGGTCGAAGGTGCCCTGGGTGGTTTTCGGCACCTGGGTGGCGGTCACCGACGACAGCTTGCCCAGGTAGAAGCCGCCGGCACCGAGCACCGGCACGCCGTAGACGATCGCGGAAATCGAGAACGAGCGGGTGAAGTCCAGGTTGTAGGGAAAACCGATGTCGATGAGAAAGTCGCCGTTGGTGTAGATCTTCACCCCGATCTCCGGCAGCACCACGGACACCGCACCGAAGTTGAGGTTGCGGATGCTGTCGGGGAAGGTCCATTCGATCTGGTACACGCCGACGTCGTCGGTGATCTTCTTGTACAGGATGTCCAGCACCAGGTTGCCCAGGGCCTTGGCTTTCTCCCCGGCCAGGGCCAGGCGCAGGCCATAGAGGTTGGGGTCGTTGAACACCAGCATCAGGTCGACGGTCCAGTCCTTGCCGGTCTTGAGCAGCAACAGTTGCCCGGCGATCAGCCAGTCGCTGTTGCGGTTGTAGTAGGGCACGCCCTTGCTGCCGCTGTCGCTGGGGTTCAGCGGGTTGCTGGAACCGGTAGTCGACGGCACGTCCTTCAGGGCGTCGATCACCGCCTTGGTGTTGGCAAAGCTGTCGTAGCCGCTGATGGCCACCCGCTGGCCGAGGACCAGCAGCGGCAGGCTGAAGTAGTCCGTGCCCTGGCCCGGCACCGTAGGCAGCTTGTCCACTGGCTGGCCTTTGCTCGGGTCCAGCAGGTTGCTCCAGTCCTGCTGCTCCTGGGGGTTGTTGCCCTTGAACACCGAAGAGCCGTCGATGCCCAGGGTGATCTTGTCCACGCCATTGACCTTTTTGCGCTCGAACACCAGGCCGTCGATGCTCATGAACCCCAGGTCGATCTTGCTCGCCAGGGTGTACTTGGCGCTGATGCTCGGCACGCTACTGCCGCTGCTGTTTTCCAGGTTGATGATCAGCGACAGGCCGTCGAGGGAAATCTGGTTGAGCACGTCCCAGGGCGAGCTCAGGGTGAAATACGGGTCGCTCAGCGATTGCATGAGTTTCTGGATCAGCCGGCCCAGGCTCCAGTTCTTCAGGGTGAAGGTCAGGGTCTTCTTGTCGACCTGATAGATCGCCGTCAGGCCTTCCCAGGACAGGGTCAGCTGGGCGTTGCTGCCCTGGTTGTCGGGGGCGAAGCTGTAGCCCAGCAGCACGCTGTCGTTGAGAAAGCTGAAATCCCACAGGGTGGTGGCGCTGCCGCTGTACTGCTGGTTCGCCGGCTTGCTGGCGTCGTAGCTCAGGCTCAGGGTGGCCAGGGTATCGACGCTGAAGGCCTGGCCCAGGTTGAAGGTCCAGCGCAGGCTGCCGGCCACCGTGTAGCTGTCGAGCGGGGTGTTGCCGGTGCTCAGGCTGGCGTCCACCTCCAGGGTGTTGACCAGCAGTTGGCCGGGCAGGAAATCCGGGAAGGTGAAGGTCCCGCCGAAGCTGAGGAACTGGCTGACCAGCTGCTGCACGTCCACCGGCTGCGCCAGTTGCGCGGCGACTTGCCAGGTGGCCGGGGTCTTGCTGCCGTCGTAGTCGAGGCTGGCATTGGCGAAATACGGACCGATGCCCACCAGCCCACCGATCCCCGCCTGGTAGGTGGTCACCGCCGGGGCGTTGGTGCCGCTGGCGGCGGTGGGGGTGGTGGCCTTGATGTACAGCTGGCCGTCGGTGACCGAGAGAATCGGCTGGCCAGCGAAGGTGAACAGGTTCAGGTCGAGCTCGAAACCGGCGTTGAAGGCGTAGCTCTTGGCGCCGACGTCCAGGCTCAGGCCGACGTCGGACAGCGAGGCGTCGACGAAACTCTTGGGGATGCGAATCAACTGAGCGGTCAGGGTGGCGATCAGGTCATTGAGGTTGGCCGTGCCGTCGAAGCGCGCCAGCAGTTGCAGGTCGGAATTGAACTGGACGAAGAACAGGCCGTTTTCGTCGGCGGTCTTGCCTTTGAACACCTCGGGCAACAGCAGGAAGCGGGTCTGGAACAGAAAGCTCTGGGCGTTGCCCTCGGGCAGGAAGTTGATCCCCCACACCAGTTCGAAATCGGTGACGCCGAACACCAGCTGGTTGGTCGGGTCCTGCAGGGGCACCCAGGGATGCTCGACATTGATCACCGTGGGGTCGGCGCCCAGGGTCACGCTGGCGGTGCTCAGGGCCAGTTTCGGGCGGGTGACGCCACTCAGGGCGAGGCTGCGCAGGCCGATTCCGGAGAGGAACTGTTGCAACACCGGTGGCGTGCCGCTGAAGAAACTGCCGTTGTTGTCCAGCAGGCCGATGATGGTTGCCGGGGTCAGCAGGGCGCTGCCGTCATCGCTGTGGCCGAGGTAGAAATTGAAGGCGCTGCCGTTGTTGATCTGGGCCAGGGCGCGCATCTGGTAGTCGACGGACTGGCCGTTCTGGTCGGTGAGGCTCAGGTTGAGGCCGAAATACAGGCTGACCTGCTGGTCGTAGAAGGCTTCGGCCGGGTCTTCGCCGTCCTGCAGTTCCGGCGGGCCGATGATCAGGCCGAACACCGGGGTATCGACGTTCAGGTACAGCAGCTTCAGGCCGCCGCTGACGTTGAGGAACGGCGCCTGCAAGGTGGTGGTGGGCATGAACACCTCGACCCCGTCGACCTTGGCGAAGTCCATGCTGCCGGTGAAGGGCAGGGCCAGGGTCGGGAACCCCAGGTTCTGCACCACCGCGACCGCGGTGCTGAGCTGGGGCGGCGGCGTCAGCTGGGCGGCGAAGCCCTGGCGCGGGCCCTGGCTGGCCTTGAAGGTGAAGACCGCGTTGCTGATTGCGGTCCACTTGAAGGGAATGCCGGTGGCGAAGCTCGACAGGTCGGCCCAGGTCCAGCTGGCCGGGGTGGTGACGATTTCCAGGCTCAGGCTCTGGGCCCCGGCAGCGCCCGTGAGGCCGAAGGTCAGGACCAGCCCCTGCTGGATGTCCTGTTGCAGGAAGCGCGCGCTGACCCCGGTGACCTTGAAGGTCTGGGTGGCGGGATTCAGCGGCTGCACGCTCTGCGCCGTGAGGTTGACCGTGAGCCCGGCGACCGGCGACTGGAAGGCCGCCTTGAGGTCGTTGTCCAGGGTGGCGGACACGTTGACCGTGGCGTCCGCCAGGCCGGCGATCAGGTAGTCGCGGGTGAGGACGATCGGCGCGCCGGCATCGCCGGTCAGGGCCGCGGCGAGGTTGCTCAGGGGGCTGTTGGCCATCTGTCTTCTCCTTGTTCAGACCGTCACAAACAGGGCCAGGTGATCGCTGGTGGAGCGGATGTGCCCCAGGTTGCGCCAGCCGCGGTAGCGTTGCCGATCGCCCGCGGCGAATGCCGGGGCGGGGGCGGGGGGCGCCGGGACCCAGGCGGGCGGCGGGGCCTGGAAATCGCTGGCCATGGCCACCAGGCCCATGGGCGCACCGCCGGGCGCGGGGTTGACCACGTTCAGCGGCACCCCGACCACGCTATTGGCGATGGTGAAGTTGCCCGCCGCGCCGCCGCGCACCAGGATGTTGTCGATGGAATACAGGCTGCTGCTGTTGGATGAACCGATGTAGCGGTAGCCCGGATAGGGCACGGCCCCGGCGTTGGTTGACCAGAAAATGCTCGCGTTGCGACTGCGCAGGTGGGTGGCGAAGTAGCCGGTGTAGGCCTCCAGCGCCGGCGGTGGAGCCAGGGCCGGCGCTTGCAGTTGCAAGCCGTAGCCCAGGGCGGTGAGGGCGCCATAGCGCCCCGGATCGTTGCCGTTCTGGCTCAACAGATTGACGTTGAAGTCGCCGGTGATGATCCGGGTTTCCAGCGCCCCCAGGGCGGCGCTGATGTCGCGCACATTGGCCAGGGCGTTGAGGTAGGCATTGGCCGCGACATATTGCGGTGGCGAGTGGATGGCAAACAGCGTGAGGTTGCGCTGCACCACCACTGGCGGGCCGTCGACGGTTTCGCAGAAGGTCACCATGTAGGGTTCGCGCAAGCCGCCGTAGTTGATCGCCGCGCCGAAATTGTCGACGAACGCGACCCGCGCCGCGCAGCGGCTCTCGTTGAGGTTGCCCGGGTTCAGCGCCGTGGCCGGAATGGCCCGATTGGGCACGCTGAAGCAGGTCTGGGTCTGCAGCAGCGGGTAGTTGCCAGCGGCCGGCGGGGCCGCCGCGTGGGGGTTGAAGCTGATGCCATTGCCCGCCGGCGACCAGGCGTTGGGGCCGGTGAACAGGCGCTTGCCCGCCGCCACGCCGCCGCCCGCCGGGATCACCGGTTTGTAGAACACCGCGACGCCCTCGGCGCGCCCGGCCTGGCCGACCACCAGGGGCGGCACCAGGTTCCAGGGCACGCCGGTCTGGTTGCGGATGCGCAGCAGCAGTTCGGCGCAGCCCTGCCAGCCGCCGGTGGGGGAGATCAGCGATCCGGGGCCGTGGCTCGGACCGCTGGCCGTCTCCACCACGACGAAGATGTCCGGGTTGAACGCGGTGATATGGGCCAGGATCAGGGCCAGGCGGTCGGCGGCGTCGAGGTCGGGAATGAAGGCACCGTTGCGATCGCGCTTGGTGCTCAGCGGGCGGATCTTGTTGTAGCCGAAGCTCTCGATGTTCCAGTACAGGACCCGAGTCATGGCGTCACCTCCGATGGTCCGGACAATGCCGGTTGCGTGGACTGGCCCGACTCCATCGCTAGCAGGTTGGCGGACTTGCTCTGCGGGTCTTTGACGTAGGCGGCGTACCAGCCCAGGCTGCCGGAGGACTGCGGGTCGCCGAACAGGAAGAACTGCAGGGTGGCGCCCGGCGGCAACTTGGCGATGCCGAGGATCTTGATGCCGATATCGGTCAGTTGCAGGTTGAAGAACCTGGCCTGGGTGTCGGTCTGACCGGGGATGGTCTGGTACAGCAGTTTGATCGGCCCGGTGGAGACCTTGATGATGCCCTGCAGGGAAAACACGCTGGCCGACGGCGCGGCGCCGGGCAGGCTGAGGCCGACAAACAGCATTGGGCTGGCGTCGCTGCTCTTGCTGCCGGGCGACCAGGCGATCAGCAGGTCGGACTCGAAACCGGTGCCCGACACCAGGGACCCGGGGGAGCCCATGGTGACCTTGTAGACGATGCCCGACCAGGCGCCCGACAGCGCCTTGAGCGCCAGGTTCTGCGGCAGCACCGGGAGGAAGCCATAGTCCGCGGGCTTTTTCTGCGCCGGTGCCTGGATGAACTGCTTGAGCTGCAGGGTGAAGCCCTTGTACAGACTCTGTCCGCGCACCTGGCTGGTGGCCGGGTCGAACCCGAGGTTGTCGGGGTTGAAGGCAAAGCCCACGGCATTGGGCGTGGCGCTGGGAAAGGCCATGGCGATTTCCAGGTTGGTGTAGGCCAGGCCCTGGTTGCTCGGGCTGCCGTCGGCGCTGCCGTCGGCGCTGCCGAAGGACAGCAGATCGAATGGCCCGTCCGCGGTCTTGAGCAGGGTGAAATCCAGCTTGCCCCACAGCAGGAAGCGGCTGGCGGTGGTGACACCGCCGTCCGGGCTGCCCAGGGTGTTGAACTGAATGCGGTTGACCGAGGCGGCCGGCAGCACGTTGCTGTCGAGGTTGAACAGGTAGCTCTGGCTCTGCTCGAACACGTAGGTGGTGGTGTCGTTCTGTTGCAGGGCGCTGCCGTCCAGGACCATGGCGTTCACCGCGCTGGGCTGGCCGGCGCGCAGGGTGGCGCGGATCGGCGAGCCGAACAGCAGGTCCAGGCTCAGCTGGATGCGACTGTTGAAGGTCACCAGGCGGGATTGGCGGAACAGCGCCTGCAGCTGCAGGACACTGAAGGCGTAACCGTTGCTGGTGCTCAGGGCCACCGGCATGTCCGGGGCCGCGCCATTGGCCTGGGCCTGCTCATAGGCGGGGTTCTGGTAGTCGATCAGGCCGAACAGGGTGGAGATGCCCTGGATATCCAGGGTGTCGCCCTGTTGGCTGATGCGGCTGACACTGGCGCCAAAGTGGTGGGCCAGGAAGCGGCTGTAGTCGATGCCGGCGGCGATGCCCGCCAGTTGCTCGGGCAGGCTGTCCAGGGGCAGGTCGGCGTTGAGCACCATGAAGCCGTTCCAGGCCGGGTCGCTGACTTGGGCCACGAAGTCGGCGTAGAGGCTGTCGGGGCTGGCCGCGGCCTTGGCCTCGGCGACAGCGATGAAGTCCTGCAGCCACTGGGACAAACCGGTGTAGGCCAGGGTTTCCAGGCCCGGCGCCAGGTCCGCGGTCTTGGAGAACGTCTCGGGCATGGTCCAGCGATTGGGGTTGTCGATGCGCTCCTTCAGGCTGCCGGCGCAGTACTTCATGATCAGCACATTGCGGTAGCTGGTGGTTTGCACGCCGACGCCGATGTTGGCGATAAAGCGCCAGTCGGCGATGTCCATGCGGTTGCTGAAGCTGGCGCCCTGGGTGAAGAACGGCTGCGGATTGACCCCCACCAGAAACAGCTGGTTGGTCTGCAAGGCCTCGTGCAGGGCCTCGCTGGGCTGCACGAAGGCAAAGTCCAGCGGTCCTTGGGTGGATGGCGAGCGGGCCAGCAGCACCTTGGCGTAGCCGATGCCGTCGGCGTCCAGGTCCACCAGCAGGCCTTGCGGGGTGGTCGCCCGATTGGGTGGTGCCGCGTCGGTGGTCAGCAGCCGTTGCAGGCGCCGGGCCCGCGCCGCTTGTTTGCCCGGCAGGGTCGCGGCGCTGATCAGGCTTTTGCGCGAGGCGGCGAGGATCTCGCTTTCGAATTGGGTCAGGTTGAGGCTGGCATTGCTACTCACCCCCGCATACGGCACCAGCGGGAAGGCAAACCCGGCGTCCTGGGGCAGCGGGGTGCTCGGCGCGGCCGGAGCCAGCAGCGGTGTGGCGCCGTTGCCGCGGCCCTGGCCATAGAGCGGGCTGCCATCGGGCTGGGCGCTGTAGGCCGGGGTGGAGGCGCCGGCCACCAGGCTGCACCAGGAGGTCCGGTGCTCGCCGTTGAGCAGGGCGCTGACCGCGCCACTGGTGGGCGTGACCAGGCTGCTGGCCTGGAACGGAAACACCGGTGCATAGGCCGGTTGCGCGGCGAGCAGGCGTAAGCGGTCGTTGTCCTGCGGGCCCAAGGAGCTGTTGTAGGGGCTGAAGCTCAGCCATTCGGTGCCAAAGATCCCGCACAGCAGGGTCTGCCCGGCGCCGGCAGCCGGCAGGCTCAAGCCAAAGTCGCCGGCCAGGGTCAGGCTGTAACTGCCGCCTTGGGCAGAGAACACCAGGCTGGCCGCGTAGGGCCGGGGCCAACCGTTGGCGTCCAGGCCATTGAGCGGTATCAGGCTGATCGGGTTGCCGGCGGTGCTGCGCCACTGGCTGGGCAACGCGGTCGTGCCGGTGTTGGCGAAGCTGATGGCAGTGCGGATCAGTCCGGCGGCCAGTTGCGCCGCGGCGATGTTCTGATTGAGCGGGTCCAGCGGGTCGAGCACGCCACCCATGGTCAGTTTGGCGGGCATGCCGCTGGGGTTGAACACCGGGTAATTGAGCACGCTCTGGCCGCCTGTGGTGTTGGCCACATAGGTAAAGCCGGTCGGGAAATACTTGAGGGCGGGCTGGCTGCTGTAGGTCAAGGCGTAGGTCAGGCTGCCGGCCTGATTGCCGTCCAGGGGCACGTAGGCCAGGGGCTGTTGCGGCGGTGTCAGTTGCAGGCCGCTGTCGGCCTGCAGCTTGTCGCTCAAGCCCATGGTGATGCCGGTAGTGGATTTCAGGCGCAGGGCGTTGAAGTCCGGGTCGTATTTGACATAGGTGCCGAAGTTGACGAAGAACGTCAGGCGATCGCCAAGCCGCAGGTTGAGGTTGTTCTGCACCTGGCTGGGGGCCGCCACACTGATGCGCAGGCCGTAGCTGTTGAAGGCCTGGGGCGCCGGCAGGCTGGACCCGGGCAACCACAGCAACGCGCGGCCGACGAAGTTGCGCTGGTCGACGGCGAACAGAAAGTCGTACAGGGCGTTGATGAAGGCCGTGGGGTCGCTGCGCAGGGCGGCCGGTTCGCTGGGGGCGAACAGGTAATGGCCGGCATATTTGTCGAAGGCATCGGCCGGGCTCAGGCTGGCCGGCAGGCTGCCGGGCGCGGTGCCTTTGGGCATGACATAACCGCGCCAGCCATAGCCGCTGGCATCCGGCAGGGCGTAGGCGGCGCTGTGGGCGATCTGCTGGTAGTCGGACGTGCTGGTCATGTCTATCCCCTGCAATTGTCGGCGCGGCCACGGATCCACGACCAGTCGGCGACACTGCCGACGTAGTGGTTCGGTGGGTTGTGACCGGACTGGAAAGTGCCATCCAGGCTGAGCTGCCCTTGCTGCTCCTGGGTGGCGGGACGAAAGTCCAGGAGTCCGCCCTCGATGCGCACCGGTCCGACGCTGGACTGACGCAGGCTCACCGGGGTGGCGGTGGCCATGAGGGTGTAGCGGTCGATCAGATCGCTGGCGTAATAGAAGCTCACCTGGGCGGTCAGCGCGTTGCTGCTGTCGGCCTTGTAAGGGTCCAGCAGTTCCACGGTCACCTGCAGGTCCGGCAGCAAGGGCTGGCGGTAGCGGGCCAGGACACTGGTGGTCGGGCTCTGCCAGCGGATCAGGTCGCCACGATAGGCCTGGGTCACGGATTTGCCGCTGTCGCGCAGGTTCTCGATGGTGAAGTCGGCCAGCAGGTGCGAAGTGTTGGGTGGTGCGCAGAAAAAGGCGCCCAGGCTGCCCCAGACCCGCTGGCCATCGCCGTTGGCCAGATCGAAGTCGGCGGTGGGAGCGGCGGCGGTCATGTTCAAGCCGGTCAGGGCGGCGTTGCCCAGGGAAACCTGGGCATTGACCCGGGCTTCGTGGCTGTCCACCACCAGCACGAACATCACCGGACCGACCTGGCGATTGACCTTCATCCCGGGTAGCAGCACGGGGCCCGGTACGCAAGGATCATTGGCGGCGGCAGAGGAGGAGGGCGAGAGGTCGACGCAATCCGCGGCGGGCGAGGTGGCATCGGTGCTGGAAAGGACTTGCTCGTGGCCGTCGCTGGACACCACTGGCGCACGGCTGCCGGTGGTCATCAACCACGCTGCAGTCGCCAGGATCGCGCCGAGGGTTGCCCAGAGAATCCGGGTGTAGAGCATCCGTTGCCTGGTCACGCGAGGGTACCGTCCATGTCCCGTATTGCATGAAGCGAAGCCGGCGTTGCCGGCCTCGCAAATGGGCTCCGGCCTAGGAGCCCGAGTCGATCACGACAGGGTGAAGGTCCCGATGTTGGTGTTGTTGAACGGTGTTTCCGAGCCGCTGTCGACGATCTCCCCGGTGAACAGGATGCTGAACGCCGAACCCACGTTCTGCAGCTTGACCTGGGCACCCTTGCGCAGGATGACCGGACCGGCGGAGGAGTCGGCGCTGAGAGTCTGGACAGTTGCGGTGTTGTTGACCTGGGTGGCCCACAGCAGGTTGTTCTGATAGCTGAAGGTCACTTTGGTGGTCTGGTTGGGGTCGCCGTTGTAGGTCGCGGTGGACTGGCTGTTGATGGTCAGGGGGGTGGTGACGGTGTTTACCGAGGTGAAGGCGGTCATGTTGAATATCCTTTTCGTGTGTTGGGCATGATTCAGCTGGCTGAATCGGGTGAGAGTCTAGGTGTGCTTCCTGGTCTGTCGAGGTCGCTGACCCAGCGTTCGAAAGGCGTTTTTGACCCTCTGGCGATGCTCCGGACACACCGCGTTTAGCGCTGTAGACCGCATAACTTAAAGGCTCTTGGCCTGAATGCGAGTTCGAGGAACAAGGCCTCTAATAGCGTTTTGTTATCACTGTTAATACAAAATAGTTGGACACTCCCGAGTTCTGCGTTGGCGTCCCGCACGGGCAGGGTGAAACATCAACTAAGCAGAGAGTTTCGGGATGAGGGGACATGTAGGGAATAGGAGATATTGTTAACTCAACTAAACAACCATTTAGTTGAGTTAACCCATAACCGTGCTCAGAGTAGGAGGGCAGTATTAGCCAAATGCCAAAGTGGCTGCATTTAACGCGCTATCGACAGTATTGAGTAGTTGCCGGTGATCGAATTCACGTTTGTCATGGTGATGACTACGTTGCATTACGCGTTCAATCGCATAACGATCGACATCCAACCAGTAATGGTCATCAACATGCTCGGCATGTACCATCTTTGCGGCATATTTGCCGGCTTCACCATCAGCTTTCAAATGATGGAAAACACTGCAGAAATCTACCAGTTTTTTGTCTTTGGTGGCTATCCAACAGTCTTGTTGAACTCCATCAAGTCCGTTCTGATCCGTTATATTGGCGGCATGCAGGAGGCGTATATCAGAGGCTCCGTTGAAGGCAATCGCCTTTACATCCGCCACGGTTGTCGGCAGTTTCTCTTCACTAGTTTTGAGGAAGTTATTTCTGACCTTGCGCCGTAACTCAATGGTTTCCCGGGAATGTGCGTCGGGCTCTGCGAAGCAGTATTTGGCGATTTCTATTTCAGTGGCGCTCAGAATATCGACATGCGCCTCAAGGTTATCGATGAACCATTTGAACTTGTCGAAGGGCTTCAACTTCATTCGATCGGCAACGTTCAGATAAATCAGACTGGCATACGGTACTGCAAGCGTAACCTTGGCGTCAGACGACAAGTCGTCATAACCGTAATCTTTTTTTTTGCCTTGGAACAAGGTGTGAACTGCATTCGGCGTATCAATGAACTGAGGCAGGTGTTGGGCGCAGAAAAGCTCATAGGCGTCACTTGCTTGACGTGCCAGCTCTGGGGGCATTTCGCTAAGGGCCAGTCCAGGTGACAAGCAAACACTTTGAGGCGGGCAACGATGCAATAGCTTCACTAGATTCTGCAGGCCTTGTTTTTTGACAGACGCCCATTTGTTGCCATGCTTGACGACTTTTTCCATGCTGATGAGCATGTTGGTGTCCAGCGAGATAGTCGTCTCGACATTCGCCGACTTGTTACGGGCAATGTGAACGGGATCGAGCGTCGACTCAGTGATACGGCTGGCTTTGATGAACAGGGTTCTGGCTTCCATGATCAATCCTTGGTCGGGGCCTGTATTCCTGGTTTCTACCAGAGCAACGTAGGTCAGTCGATTTAATACTATGATGCGCATAATGTATATTATGTTAAATCATATGCCACTGAATCGCCCCGGATTCTCTAGACACCTTGCAAACTCATTGCGTAACGCTTTCAAACTCCCCCGGCGACAGCTGATCGTTGAAGCCATGCCGACGTTTTACGTTGTAGAACATCTCGATGTAGTTGCCTCGGCGACTATCACCTCTTGCTTAGGTTTACGCCTCCAAACCGCCATCGCCACACGATGATGACCACAATCCTCACCGACCTCGCGCAGATCGTCATGGATTTTGCGATAGCCATAAACGCCGCCGCTCTCCAGCCAGGAATGTTTGATCAAACCCAGTAATCGCTGATCGTCTTTAGCGCGTGCAGATTGCGGATCAGACAACCAAGTACGCGGCGGCCTTCAGTGACGCGCTTGAGTTCTGGTCGCAGACGACGCAGTTCAGCGTGTTGATCATCGTGACGAGTTCTTTGCACTCAAAAAGTCCTGGGAACAGCAAAGACCCTTACAGATTCCTCAGAGCAAACGGCGTCATGAAATCTACTTTCATAAAAATCAAAAGCAGTTTCTACCCCGTAGTTGGAAAAATACCTTTTTACTTGCTGCAACTCCCATGACTCAAGATCTCCATTATTTTCTCGTATTTTTTCCAAAAAACCGACTGAGGCCGGCTTTGGATAAATAAATATATTAGGTATGAGAATGCCTTGTTCCTCCAATCCCGCAAAGTCTGTAAAGGTCACGGCAAAAAACACACTTTCACTTCTAGATACTTCTAACAATCTTAAAGTATTCAAAAGAAACACAGCGAGCCCTGTCAGAAAGTTAGAAGCCCCGCTGTCGCCCAGCTCATCCTTTAAGAGCTTTAAGCGACTGTATCTTGACACAAGTGGAATTTCTTCAAAGCTTTCATAGCTCTCGAAGAATACATCCATGTCGTTGTACGGTTCTTCGCTGATTATTTTACTGTAGATATCTGTAAGCTTCATTTTCAGGAGGGGCTCCATCCGTACTTGTTAAGTTATTAATTTATTTTCTTTTGCCCTGCTATAGAACTTTGAAAGCTTTTAATGAAGAGCGAACTTATATTAGGAACGTAAGTGCCACTCACCCCGTCACCGCCTGATAAACCACCCGATGCGCCTCGGTCGGCAGCGGCACTTCCCACTTGAACAACATGCGGCGGATATCTTCGTTGCGCAGTGAGGTGTCGCGCTTCTGGTTGCGCCGCATGATCTCGTCCTCGGGCCGTTCCAGGTAAAGAATTTCCACCTCGGCGCCGTAGCCATAGAGCAAGTCCAGGGTGCGGTTGCGCATCTGCGCCGACAGGTGCGTGGAGTTCCACACAAAGGGTTTGTGCTCGCGCAACAAGGCCTTGGCCCGGTCGATGGCGTAATGCGCAGCGGCGCCTTCGTTCTGTCCGTGGCGCAGGCCCAGGGCCTGGCGCGCGTCGTCGAACGACACCACCGGCAGCTCCGGGTAATGTTGCGCGGTCCAGGTGTCCTTGCCGCTGGCCGGCAGGCCCGAGAGCATCACCACCGAGGAGCCCTGCGGCGGGTGCAGCGGGTAGTCGGGATGTACCCGGGCGCCACGCAGGTACTGAATGCGTGTGTAGTCGTCGACAAAGGCCCGCGGCCCGTGCAGGCAGCCCTCCTCCCGCGCCAGTTCGCGCCACAGTTCGATGGCGTCCAGTACATCGGCCTTGCCGGCGTAGTTGCGACCCTGCATATCGGCCTCGGCCACGGCACAGAGCATCCACAGCGGCAGTTCCCAGGACAGTTTGTGCAACAGGAACTCAGCGCTGCGGCCGCTGCGATCACCCTGCAGGGCGAAGAACGGCACCTGGTGCACGGCGATGATGCGGCAGATCTGCTCGCGCAACTCGAACGGCACACCGGCGCGCCAGAACAGCAGCCGCGCGTCCACTGCGCCCCGGCGTGAATGACCGGGCTGGCCGATACGCCCGGTATCCGGGTCGATCACCGTGGTATCGGGCTTGGCGATGTCGTGCAACAGGGCGGCGAAGAACAGCACAAAGCGCTGCTCGGCGCTGGCCTGCTGGTAGGCGGGTTGGGCCAGCAAGGCTTCGACTACCAGACGGGTATGAATCCACACATCGCCCTCGGCGTGGTAGGTCGGGTCTTGCGGTGTATCGGCCAGGCGCGCCAGGGCCGGGATGGCCGCCAGGCAGGCGGCGGCGTCCATATCGCGCCCCGGCTCGGGGACCAGTTGTTGCAGTTGTCGAATATCCATATCGGGATGCTCCTTCAATAGCCGTGGCGCGGGCCCTGCCAGTCCATGGACAGGCGCGGGGCATAGAGGTCGACGCCGTCGGCCAGTTGATTGGGGATGAAGGGTTGGTTGGCATGGTGCTGGTCGGCATCAATGATGGCCTGGACGAAGTCCTGGCGTACCCACTTGAGCCGGCCGAGGGTCTGCTGCTCGTCCTCGAGCTTCAGATACAGGCCTTCCATGCGGCTGGATCGGTCGCACTGGCGCCAGGCACGGGCCAGGTCGAGGCCTTCGCGGCGCACCACCTGCTCGAACACCTCGCGCCAGCGCTCGGTCTTGGCCAGCGAATCGCCCACCAGCGCCATCAGCTCGGCATGCCGGCGCGGCGCCGGGCCTTCGTACAGCACCGGCACCGACAGCACCGGCCCTCCCTCGAGCAGGCACCGGCGCGCCGCGGTGGAGAGGAACAGCCCTGTGGCGCGGTCCCACACATCGAACTCGCAGAAATAATGTGGCAAGCGGTCGTAGAACACCGAGTGCTTCTTGTGCAGCCATTCGCCATACAGCACGAAGCGATCTTCCAGGCGCTCCAGCAACCAGTGTTCGTGAGCCACGGCCCACTGCTTGAACAGATTGAACTGGCGCTCGCGCCCACCGCCGGTGAGGTAGTGACCGCGAGATTGCAGGCGCAACTCGCCGCTTGCGCTGAAGCTGATGCCGGCGTTGGCGCCATCGAGTTTTTCTTCCACCACCAGCCACTGCCCGGCCAGGGCGGCATAGCGCACCTGGCCAGTGTCAGTGTCGCCATCTTGCAGGCGCGAGCCTTGCAGATGGGGCGTGCGGGGGTATTTGAGCAGTTCCAGGTTGTGCGCGGTGGCACGAATATCCATGTGCATGGGTTTGTCCTCGAAAACAGAGAAAAACCAACGACAGGATCAGGCAGGCATGGCAATCAAGCGCCGCCGCGCATAGGCACGGGCAGCCATCAGGCAGGATGGACCGTCGTCGGTATCAGGCGTGTTGGCTGGCGTAGGGCACTGGCTTCACCACTTGGAGAAAAGGTTGCAGAGGCTTTAGGGCGCGCATTCAACAGCAGATAGCGGCATCAGGTCAAGTCCCGAAAGGGCAAAACCCCCGCGGCCCTGTTTGCGCGCAACACCCGAGCTTTTGTCATGAAAAAAACCGCCTGGTGCTCATAGGGTGCAGCCAGTCATAACCCCGATAAGGAATCGATCATGAAACTTTCAAGCGTGCTGATGGCTGGCGTCATTGGCCTGGCCCTTGCACCTTTGGCCCAGGCCTCGTCCACATCGGACAGCGAAGAAAAAGCCCAGTTACGCAAACTCTTCTGCGAGTCGAAGGGCGGCGCCGATATCACGGCGCTGGGTGAGTTGAAGAAGTCCGACGACGTCGGCGCCGTGGTGGTGTGCAAGCTCCCGCCGTCGCCCACCACCGTGGTGGAAAACCAGGCGGCATCGAGCCTTGCCGCCCTGCCATTGACGCCCGTCACGGCAACGCTTGCGCCACCGTCCGGGGTCTACAAGCTCGCCCCAGGCGCCAGCAGCGTCAACACGTCCTGCTCGGCCAACCTGGCCATCGCCAAATGGGCAGGCTTTCCCAGTACCAGCAACGGCAACGCCACCTTGAACTGTCGCGGATACAACGCCGGCGCAGCAGGCGGCACGCTGGGGTGCAAGATCGAATGGACCGGGCCGACCCAGGTCGCCATCGGGGTCACCCCTTACGGCGGCCAGGTGGCGGTGAACTTCAGTTGCCAGGCCCTGTACTTCGGCTCCGTCGGCACGGTGATGGATTTCAGCTACGCCGATCCGACTTATCCGCGTATCCGCTACGGCTCGGTCCAGGCCACCAGCAGCATGACCATCACCCAGTAAGGCCGTGCCGGCTCGGCTGAACTTCGGTCAAGCGCCGGCGGGGTCGCTCCCTGCCGGCCGCCCTCCTCTGCATCACTGCTTGCCGCGCATGCTGTTGCGCCATATGCGGTAGGCCCTGATCCCCGAACGCACCGAACTGAACAGCAACTGGCGGTCCATTTCCCGGGTCATCCCCGAGCGTTCCAGCATCGTCAGGAAAGTACCGCGAGCACGGGCGATCGCGAAGTAGATGCCCTGGGCGGCCAGGGTTTCGCGGATTTCCCGCAGCACCGCGATGCCGCTGACATCGATATCGGTCACCGCCTCGGCATTGAACAGCACCACCTCGGGCTGGCTCTCGCGCTGCACGGTGTCGAGCAGGCGCATCTTGAAGTAGTCGGCGTTGAAGAACAGGATCGCGTCGTCGAAGCGATACACCACCAGGCCGGGCACGGTGTGGGCTTGCGGGTACTGGCGGATGTCCACCTGGCCTTCGATGCCCGGCATCCAGCCCAGCACCGCGTCGGTGGGTTGGTAGATGCTGTACAGCAGGCGCAGGATGGCCAGGGTCACGGCGAAGATGATGCCCGGCAGCACGCCCAGGCCCAGCACGCTGACAGTGGTCAGCAGGCACAGCCAGAACTCGAAGCGGCTCAGGCGGTAGATTTGCTTCAGGGACTTGACGTCGAGCAGGCCCCAGCCCGCCATCAACAGCACCGCGCCCAGGGCCGGCTGCGGAATCCACGCCATGGGCGCGGTGAAAAACAGCAGAATCAGCGCAATCGCCAGGGCAGCGATGATGCCCACCAACTGGCTCTTGCCTCCGGCCATGTCATTGACCGCGGTACGCGAATCCGCGCCGCTGATGGCAAAGCCCTGGGAGGCTCCGGCCGCCAGGTTGCTCAGGCCCAGGGCGATGAATTCATGGTTGGCGTTGATCGCGTAGCCATGGCGCGCGGCGAAGCTGCGGGCAGTGAGCATGGCGCTGCAAAAACTCACGGTGGCGATGCCCAGCGCGTCGCGCAGCAGGCTCTTGCTTTCCTCCAGGCTGGTCTTGGGCCAGGACAACTCGGGAATCCCGGCCGGCACAGGGCCGAGGATCGCCACCCCGAAGCGGTCGAAGCCCAAGAGCCCGGCCAGCAAGGTGAACAGCGCCACCGTCAGCAGCGCTGCCGGCAGCCGCGGGTAGCGTCGCGGCAGCCAGATCAAAAGGCCCAGGCTGGCCAGGCCAACGGCCAGGGTCAGGCCATGGATCTCCCCCAGTCGCTGGAGAAAGTCCGCCAATCCCAGAATGAAGCCGTCGCCTTCGATCTTGAAGCCCACCACCTTGCCCATTTGCCCGGCGATCAGGCTCAGACCGATGCCGTTGAGGTAGCCGATGAGGATCGGCCGCGAGAAGAAGCTGGCGATAAAACCCGCTCGGGCGATCCCGGCGGCGATCAGCATCAGGCCCACCAGCACGGTGACGATCATCGACAACTCGACGGTACGCTGCAGGTCGCCCATGGCCAAAGGCGCTACGGCCCCGCCGAGCATGGCGCAAGTGGCAGCATCGGGGCCGACCATCAGTTGCCGCGAGCTGCCGATCAAGGCATAGACAATCATCGGCAGCACACAGGCGTAGAGCCCGTACTGTGGCGGCAGGCCGACAATCTGCGCATAGGCGATGGCGATCGGGATCTGGATAGCCGCCACGGACAACCCGGCCCGCAGGTCGGCGCGAAACCATTCGCGGCGGTAGTGCAACAAGTTGGACAGGCCAGATAGACAGCGCGATAACGACATGCCGGGTCCTTTCGAAGTATTGCGTTCTTGTGTTTGGTTGCGCTCCGGCGGCCCTCTTATTTGGCCAGGCGATGCGGGCGCGTATTCAAGCGAATCGGGCCACTGGGCGCCATGAGCTGGAGCAGCTTTTGCGTCGATCGAAAGGGTTATGCACTTTCACAAGTAATTTCAGCAACCCCTAGGTATGCTCCGCTTTTTATTGCTGATCACTGATACCGGGATGCCAGCCCAAGCCTCTGCTGCGCAGGCGCAGCTCATGGAGCCGTATCCTCAAGGATGTTTGAACGATGAGTACCCCCGCGCTGGATATCGCCAGCCTCACGCCACTGCCTTACCACCAGCAGGTGGTCGACTACCTGAAAACCAGTGAACCTGCGGTGTGGGCTTGGGCCTCGTCGCTGGGCGTTCAGCAGGAACACGCCCAGGATGTGCGCGCCCAATTGCTGCGAGACACCTATCGCCTGAGCCCGGAAACTCACTCGCAGGCCTATCAGGCCTGTGAGACGGCGTTGCAACGCCTGCAGATCGAGGCCCCCGCGACCCTCTACCAGGCCGGCGATGGCACCATGAATGCCAGCCTGTATTACCTGGCCGGTGAGGTGCATGTGGTGTTCTACGGGCCGATCCTTGAACGGCTCGATGCTCAGGAGCTGCTGGCGTTGCTGGGGCATGAACTGGCGCATTACCGCTTGTGGTCGGAGCACGAGGGCGACTACCTCACCGCCGAGCGGATTCTCAATCACGCGATGGCCGATGTGTATACGCCTGCGAGCCTGGAACAGACCGCACGTTTATATAGCCTGCACACCGAAATCTACGCCGACCGCGGGGCGGCGCTGGCGGCTGGCTGTGCGCAAGCCTCCATCACCTCGCTGGTCAAGGTCCACACCGGGATTCTCAGCGTCGATGCCGCCAGCTATCTGCAGCAGGCCCGCGAACTGGATGGCAAGGATGCGCCGTTGTCCCAGGGCGTTTCCCATCCGGAGACTTTTCTGCGTTCCCAAGCGGTGGAAAGCTGGTGGCGACAGCTCCCGGATACCGACGCCTGGCTGCACCGCCGATTGCGCGGGCCCTTGTCGCTCAACCGTCTGGACGTGACCGACCAGGTCGAGTTGACCGCCCTCACCCGCGGCTTCATCGCCCGCTTCATCGGCAACACGGTGTTGCAGTCCGAGGCGGTGCTCAATCAGGTGCGCGGCTTCTTTCCCGACTGGAAGGCGCCTGAAACACCGCTGGACCTCGGCACGCTGAATGCCGAGCGCATCGACGCGAGCATTCACGAATACCTGCACTACATCATGCTCGACCTGTGCCTGGTCGACCGTGACCTGCGGGATGAAGCCTTGCTGCATGCCGCGCGCACGGCGAAAAAACTCGGCAGCGCCGACGACTTCATCAACGTGCTCAAGCGCGATATCAAATTCCCCAAACGTGAGCTCGACCCGATTGTTCGTGCGCTCAAGGCGGAGGTCGACACATGGACCCAATAACTCAACCGCTGAACTTCGCTCAATTGCTGCAGAGTCACGATGGCGCCGCCGTGCCCATCGACGATGTGCTGTTCCTGGCGCTGCCGCTGCTGCGCCAGGTGGCGCAATTGCATGAGCGGGGGCATGTCGCCCAGCTCAGTTACCTGGATGTGGTGCTAGGCCCGGAACGCACCCTGCAACTGCGCCACCCCGACGGCCAGTCGCCGCGCCTGGCGCTGGAGGCGATCAGGCAGGTGCAGCCCAATCCAGAGTCGGCGCTGAATATCGTCGGCAAGGTCCGCCTGACCCGGGATTCGGAAACCGGCGTGGCCATTACCGACCTGCAAGTCCAGGAAGACCCGCAACAGCCCATCAACCATCCGGTGTTCCTCACGGACTTGCACAGTTGGGAACATCGGCTCGGGCATCACGACGAAATCACTGATATTTTCCAGCTCGGTCAGTTGCTCGCGTGCCTGGCCTGCGGCTTGGATTTTGCCGACATCAACGACCTCAAGTCGTTTGCCGCGCACCGGCGCAACCTGTTCCAGCTCAATGGCCGGCTCAACCCGGTGCTGGCCAACTTGATCGTCGAGATGACCGAGCTCAACCGCCATGAACGCGCCACTGATGTGGGCTCGCTGGCACGCCGCTTGGAGTCCTGGCGCGAACAGCCGGCCAGCCTCGATGTCGAGCGTGTGTTGGCCCAGGCCGAAGGCCCGGCTTCGCGACGCACTGTGGTGCTGGAACATCTGCGCAACCGCTTGTTTGACCTTTCGCGTCGCAATCGCCTGCTGTATTTCCGGCCGACCCAGACCAGCGTCAACTTGACCGTGGCCAGCGTTCCGTTGGTGATGCGCATTGAAAGTATCCGGCCCGAAGCGCTGTGTACCTGGCAACCCACCTTCGGCGGATTCTGCGAACAAGTGCTGGGCGGCAAACCTGTCGGCCTGCAGCAATGGCTACGGTTCGAAGACCAGACCTGGCTGCAGGCGTCGCTGGAGCGCATCATCCAGGAAACCCGTCGCGACCGCGCCGAATTCGGCTTCAGCAACCTTCGCCTGGTGGTGGCGTTCATGCGCTGGCACAACCTCAAGGACACGCCGGAAGAACGCATCGTCACCCCGCTGCTGTGGTTGCCGGTAGAGTTGAGTCGCAAAAAAGGGGTGCGTGACCAGTTCGTGTTGCAGTGCGACGAAACCGAGGCCGAATTCAACCCGGTACTGCGTCATCAATTGCGTCAGCTCTACGACATCCAGTTGCCGGAAACCGTCGACCTGCAAAAGACTTCGGTGGAAGACATCCACGCCGATATTGCGCGCCAGATCAAACTGACCGAACCCGGCGTCGAGTTACACCTGCAAAGCAAACCGCAAATCGAACTGATCCACCAAAAAGCCGTGCAGCATCTGCACCACTTCCAGCGCCGTCGTGCCCGCCAGCGCATGTCGACGCCTTTGGTGAAGCCGGATTTCAGCTACGACCGCGAAGATTTCCGTCCGCTGGGCCTGCAGTTGTTCCAGCAAAAGGTGCTGCCCAGCGAGTTGCCGCTGCGTCTGGCCATAGGCGCCAAGCCCGTTCTGCGCAACCAACACCCTCAGATGGTTGCCAGCAGCGCCGAAAACAGCACCTTCGCCATGCCCGAGAACCAGGGGCATCGCTACGCCTGGGACATAGACCTGACCCAGGTGACCCTGGCCAACTTCAATTATCGAAAGATGTCGCTGGTGCGTGACTATGCGCAGTTGATCGACGAACCGGCGCAGAACGAAGCCTTTGACCGGATGTTCTCCATCGAGCCTCGGGACGTCGAGGTCCAGGCCCCCGAGCCGACCCCGTTGTCCGAACAGTGGAACGTGGTGGCGGGCGACGCCACGCAGAATGCTGCCGTCAGCCTGGCCCGTACCGGGCGTAACTTCATCATCCAGGGACCGCCAGGCACCGGCAAATCCCAGACCATCACCAACCTGATCGCGGACTACGCCGCTCGTGGCCTGCGCGTGCTGTTTGTCTGTGAAAAGCGTGCAGCGCTGGACGTTGTGTTCCATCGCCTGCAACAAAGTCAACTGGGTGAGTTGTGCTGCCTGATTCATGATTCCCAGACCGACAAGAAGGCCTTCGTGAGCAACCTGCGCGAGTGCTATGAGCGCTGGATCGCCGGTGATGCGCAGTCGTCGCAATTGCAAGCCCGGCGCGACGCCTTGCTGGCTGGCCTGAGTCAACAGCTGGGGTTGATCGAGCGTTTTGAACAGGCAATGCGTGGGGCGCCGGAGTCCTTGGCATGTTCGGTACGCGAGCTGGTACGGCATCTGATCGAACTGCCGCCCGTTGCTGCCAAGCTGCCCCCCGAAGCCTTGGAACGTTTACCCGAATGGCGTCAGTGGCAGGCACAAAGCGAGCTGACGGGGCGCGTGTATCAGGCGATCAAAGAACGTTTCGGCCTCGACAGCTTCGCACGTCATCCTTTCAGCCATTTGGCCTCAAGCCTGATTACCCACGAACATGCCTACGGCCAACTCAAGGCGTTCCTGGATGAAGCCAGTGGGCTGATGGACAGCGTCGAGCAGTTTCTGGAGTCATCGTCGAGCCTGTTGTCCGGGGACACCCGCCTGGCGGATGCGTGCGTGCTGACCCAGGCCGCCGAACAATTGACCAGCGCCAACCTGGCAGCGCACCTCGACCTGCTGGAACCGGGCTCATCCGGCGCCCAAGCGCTGCACGCCGAGCAGGCCGCGATGCACGCACTGGCCGTACAGCAACACAACGCCCGTGAATCCACCCACCACTGGCGTGAAAAACTCGCGCCCCAGGACACCCAGGCTGCCATCGATCTGGTACAGCGGCTGGAAGGCTCGCTGCTGCGTTGGCTGCAACCGGCCTGGTGGCGGCTGCGCGGTGAATTGCAACGACGCTACGACTTCAGTCAGCACGCGATTCGACCCAGTTTCGGGAGCGTGCTAGACAACCTGGCCCGCGAGCATCGCGTCACTGCCGAGCTGCACGCCGAGCAGCAACGCTTGCAAGCGCGTTACGGCATCCCGGATGTCGACCTGTTCCTGCACAACCTGCAAGCCTTGCTCCAGCAACTGAGCGCATCACCGCTGTTGCGCCAATGGGTTGAGGGCCTGCGGGGTGATCCCGACGCTCTGTCCGGTGTACGCCAGGAAGCCAGCCTGCGCCAGCCGGTGGCGCGCTTGGCCGAGCTGGTCGCGCAACATTGTGTGTTCGACCCGGCGCTGAGCCTGGTCGAGTTGGCCGAGTACCTGCGCGATCTGCGTGAAGAACTCGACGAGCTGCCCGACACCCTGCCCCTGCTCAATGAGCTGCACCAAGCCGATCCTGTCTGCCTGGCGGTCGTGCAACAGTACGCCTTGGCGCAACGCGCACTGGACGGTTTGATTGCCCAGGAAAACCTGACCCGCCTGTACCGCGCCAATCCGCAGCTGGCGCGCTTCGACGGCCCGGCCTTGAGTCTGGCCGCGCGCGAGGTCAGCCAGGCTGAATGCAACCTGCTCAAAAGCAACGCGCAGGTGCTTAGCGCCACGTTGCACCAGCGTTTTCTGGAGCATGTGAAGCAATCGGCGATGTCGGTGACTCAACTCGACGCCCAGGCCCGGGAGTTCAAGAAAGCCTACGCCAAAGGCCGACGTGAACTGGAACATGAACTGGGCAAGACCATGCGCTATCGCTCCATTCGCGAAATGGCGAGTGGCGACAGTGGCCGCGTGATCAACGACCTCAAACCCATCTGGTTGATGAGCCCGCTGTCAGTGTCCGACACCCTGCCTTTGACCCCGGACCTGTTTGACGTGGTGATTTTCGACGAAGCCAGTCAGATCCCCAGCGAAGAAGCCGTGCCGGCACTGAGCCGTGCGCAGCAGGTGATTGTGGTCGGTGACGAGATGCAATTACCACCGACCAACTTCTTCTCCAGTGCCGGCGACCAGGACGACAACGAACTGATTGCCATGGAGGATGGTGAGCAGATCGCAATCAACCTTGATGCCGACAGCCTGCTGAGCCAAGCCGCGCGAAACTTGCCGGCAACCCTCCTGGCCTGGCACTACCGCAGCCGCCACGAAGCCTTGATCAGCTTTTCTAACGCGGCGTTCTACGAAGGCCGGCTGATCACCATTCCCGACCGTCGTATCGAGCGCCCTGCCCCGGCCCAAACCGCACTGGACTCCACGGACGCCCAGGCCGTCATCCGCGGCGCCGACGCGCTGCAGGACAGCCCGATCAGCTTCTTGAAGATGACCGACGGTGTCTACCTCAGCCGCAGCAACCTGGCCGAAGCGCGGTACATCGCCAACCTGGTACGGGAGCTGCTGCAACGGGAAACGGGTCTGAGCCTGGGTATCGTGGCCTTTTCCGAGGCCCAGCAAGGCGCCATCGAGCAGGCCCTAGAAGACTTGGCCAGCGGCGACTCGGCCTTTGCCACACGGCTTGAGCGCGAGTACGTGCGTGAAGATGCCGGGCAATTCAATGGCCTGTTCGTCAAGAACCTGGAAAACGTCCAGGGGGATGAGCGTGATGTGATCATCCTGAGCATCTGTTACGCGCCAGGACCGAACGGCAAGATGCTGATGAACTTCGGCCCGATCAACCAGCGTGGTGGGGAAAAACGCCTCAATGTGATCTTCAGTCGCGCCCGCAAGCGCATGGCGATTGTCTCCAGCATAGAGTCCGAAGCCATCACCAACACCCACAACGATGGTGCCGCCGCACTGCGCGCGTTCCTGCAGTTCGCCCAGGCCAGCGCCAGCGGGGATGCGCCGCGCTCCCAGGGTATCCTCGCCAACCTCAATCCAGGCGCCAAGCAGTCCTTTGCCGTCAGCCTGCCCAAGGATCACCTGCGCGGTGCCCTCGCTGCCGCGTTGCGAAAGCGCGGGCATTCGGTTCAGGAATATGTCGGACGTTCGCAGTTCCGTTGCGACCTCGCGATCAGTGACGCCAGTGGTGAACACTTCAGCCTCGGCGTACTGCTGGACAGTGATACCGCGGCCGCCCCTGACGTACGTGAGCGCTACATTTTCCGCCCGACGGTGCTGCGCAGCTTTGGTTGGAAGATCATCGACGTGCTCAGTAATGACTGGCTGCGCGACCAAGAAGAGGTGCTCAATCGCATCGAAGCGTTACTCAGGGGCGAGGAAGCCGTTGCACTTCCAGAACCGCAACAGCCAGAGGAAACCATCGAGATCCAAGCCCAGCCGCCAGTCACCGCTGAAGCGACACCCTTGATGCGCGAGTTCACCTTTGGTGAGGGCAATTCCAACAAGTTCTGGCGTATCGGCGTCGCCGAGGCTGAGGTGACGGTGAATTTCGGCCGTATCGGCACCAAGGGCCAGACCCTGATCAAGTCCCTCGACAGTCCCGAACGCGCTTTGCGTGAAGCAGAAAAGCTGATCGCGGAGAAACTGCGCAAAGGCTATCAAGAGCAGGCAGGGTCAATCACCCAGGGGTGAGCTGCGTCGGTCTAGCACGAATGAGACAAGCGCATTCAATCTGCACGCGCTGCAGCGGCCCGAAAAAAGCGACCCGAAAAAGAGGCCGCCCCATAGGGAGCTGAATGCTCATGAACATCAATTCATGAGCATTCAGCTCCACAGTTTGAGCAAGGCGCCGGACGCTGCGCTATTTCATCACCCCCAGGGCGCAAATCAAAAGTGCTTGCCCGCCTTATTCAATGGATCAGACATGCTTAGAGTGATTGGTGAAGAGCAAGATATCCGTTCAGCGATCAACAGCTTCAATTCCTCCTACCATGAGGACTTCTTTCGGGTTAGGGAGGTCTCCAAGGCCTACCTGGCGACACTTACACCGCATAACGCCGAATTATTAGCCGACGAGCTTCGAAATGCTTTGTTGAACTGGGGCGCTGGCTCGCGCAAAGCCCCAATACTGCATCTGCCGGCTGAAGCCGCAGCCGGGCTTTGCAATCCGAACCTGCACGCCAAGCTTGTCCGTTTTGATACTCATCCACTGGGGGCATTCGCGCTGTCATCCGAAGATCGACGGATCTTCACCACCGAGGGGATGTATCCGTCAGCGGTTCACTTTGATGTAGAGCTGCTCGGGGTCTTGAGGATGTTGGCAGACGCGCTGTTCGCTAATAACACCAATGTCACCTACCCCATGAAAGCATTACTCCTCATAACGGGATTCATGCCAGCACTGGATAGCCAGGTCAGGAATGGATTGAAGCACGCGGGCTTTCGAGGATTCAGTAGCACTCAGTACCTGCTCCCCAGCGACACCCTCAAAGCTGCCGGTCAAAAGCTCTGCAGACTGCCCTTCTCGCTTGGCCACTGTTGGGGGCAAAACAAGGAGTTATTGATCAAGGCCGTTCAGAAGAGCGATCACCCTGCCCTTCAAGTCGAACCGGGTCGGGTTTTCGACATCCTGCTCTTTATGCAGCAAGACCCGAGCAGGAAGCTGATCGCCCTCTGAAGTGTAAAGGCGTACTTCAGCCGCACGCCTTGGATTCGATACTGCCATCAGCACCACCGCACCTGCCGCAGCATAGTGCGGATGACTGCGGTGTCGCCCCGAAGGGCGAACTCGGCGGGCTTAGCCCTTGGCTATGCAGCATGAGTTGACGAACGTTGCGGTGTGCTGCAAGGACTGACGTATATCCGGCTTGGCGATTCCATGGCTGTTGGCAAACTGCTCGACCGCCGCCGTATCAAAACGAGTGGTCTGGATAAAGTCCAAGGCTTCGGGTTTTGTATTCATAAACCGGGCAACGGGAGGAATGCTCAGCAGCAACTTCAGCAATCGCAGCGGAATGTGATGCCTGGGAGGCTTCAAGCCCAAAGGTTGTGCCACCTGTACCAGCAGCTCTCGCAAGTTGGGCGTTTGCTCATCCAGCGCCAGCAGTTCCTGGCCCACCATGGCAGGATCAAAAGCACTCACCACCATCAGCTCAACCAGGTAATCCACGGTGACCAGCGGCAGCCAGTGCTTGGCGGTACCGGGCACGGCACTCGGTCAGCAGGACTCAGACCGAGGTTGTCCCGCTCCAGATCGCCAGCTACGGCAAATACCCGGGCTGCACTCCCTCCCAATTTGACCACTTGCTCGCGCAATTCGGTCAGTCGCTCTGGGCGCCGCACAACACCCGAACGGTGTGACCTTTTGCACTCAGATGAGCCACCAGATGCTGGCCGATAAAGCCGGTACCCCCCGTGACAAAGCACTCCACGCTCATTTCCCCGTTCCTTGTTTAAGGTAAGAAATCAAGCGCAAACTATCGACCCAACTCTACAGTCAAGGGATGTTTTATGAAGATTGGTGAAATCGAGGCCCGCAGTGGCGCCAGTCGCCATACGCTGCGTTACTACGAGCAAATCGGCCTGATCTCATCGCAGCGGCGAACGAACAACTATCGCGTTTACACAGCGCAAACCCTGCAAGATCTGGACTTTATCCAGCGCGCGCAAAGCATGGGGTTTTCCCTGGGGGAAATAGGCGAGATTCTGGATGCACAACGCAACAAGCAGATCGACTGTGCTGAAGGCGCTAAGTTAATCGAAAAGAAGATGGCAGAAATCACACAGAAGATCGCCAACCTCCAGAGCATTTATCAGTATCTGGATGAAGAGCGTGCCAACCTCGAAGCCAGTGCCGCCAGGCAACTTGAGCTTCAGCGATTGAGCAACGCTTGCAACTGAACGCTAGGTAGTGAGCAAACCTTCCACATCAGCTAGCGAAGGAGCATGGGCTCCGGCATGGCGGCAGGATATGGATGCGCAAGCCGCTGAAAATCGCAGGCGCTCTCTCAAGCCGGCGATCCCCAACAACTCTGCAGCCAGCCAACCGGCCATACAAGCGTCCCCTGCTCCAACCGTGTCTTGCACGTTCACGGCAATAGCCGGCTGATCGAGTTGGCTGTCCGGGGTGTGGAGGGTCATCCCGTGTTCCCCACGGGTCAACAATATCTGCGCCTGAGGATTAAGCGCGCGAAGCTCATGCATTGCCTGCTGTTCGCTCAGCCCTGGATAAATGTGCCGCAGGTCTTCGTCGGACAGCTTGATCATGTCAGCAAGGCTGGTCATGGTCGGGAAGGTCTGCTCCCGATAATGACTACCCATTAAATTGCGCCAGTTCGGATCATAGCTAACCCGTTTACCGGCTGCTTTGGCCTGCTGAGCAATGTTAACCAGCGTATCTGCAAGTGGCTGCCGAGCTAAACTGATGCAGCTGAAATGACACAGCTCTGCTTGCTCGAGCCATCCTTCGGGCATCAGATCCGGATCAAAAAACAGATCGGCCTCTCCAGCAAAAAAGTACCTTGGAGGACGGCTCGATGGAACGATGGCAACCAGAGGATCTCGATCGACTCGTTGGATAAAGCGCCTATCCAATCCTGCCGCTTCCGACTGCAAAACGATCTCGTCACCCAACGAATCCAAGCTCACCGACCCAGCAAAAGCGCTGCTGACACCCAAGCGACTTAAGGCTCGTGCAACGTTCCAGGGGGCACCACCAGGGTAACCCTTCCACTGTCCAGGCGTGCCTTGGACAAGGTCGATCAGGGCTTCGCCAAATATGACCGCGCGAGGCAATACCATCTCATTTCCTCAATGTTTTGGTACCGGGATAACTGCTGGCTGATCAGTTCCGACCGGTAGTTTCTTACTCAGTGCAACAACAGCCGGCAGATGCACTGAAGGCATGTTTGCCGGCGCGTTCAACTATTAAAACCAGGTTTCCATTTGTACGCCGTATTGCCATACACCGCCGGCGTTGAAGTCCGTCTTGCCGAAGGCGTCTGAGGTACTGTACTTGTCCAGATCTGACGACCAATTCATGTAGCTTGCGAACACGCGCATTTCCGGACGTGTGAGAAGGTCTCCAACGTCAAGCTTGAATGTCGGGGCGACGGTGAATTTCCAGAAGTTACCGTCGACCGCATTACGTTGTAGATAGCCCTTGGGGTCGAGGTCCATGGTTTGCCAGCTCAGTTCGTAGGCCATCTCGAAGTTGCTGTTGATGGTGTTGGCCAAGCGCATGTTCAGGGTCAGCCAGCGGTAGTCGTCACCCTTGACGTATCTATCCTTGCTCTGCTCGGCCAGCAAGCTGGGGCCGATGCGCCAGTCAGGCGCAATCGGGGTCTCGCCGTAAAGAGCAAGACGCAGAGCCCGGGCCTCGTCAATCAGTTCACCATCCGAACCCAGGTTCTTGACCTCTGCCCCCAGACCTTGCCCATAGAGCAGTGCCGTTTTGAAGAAGCCTTCTCTGCCGAAAAAGTTTTTCTGGTGATTGGCCAGCATGCTGTGCAAGCCGGAATCCGCAGGCGTCAAACCCGCTTTATTGGTGCGGGTACCGAAATCGTTTTTCTTTGCGCCGATGCCATTGAACATCCACTGCCACTGACCCTCCTCGAAGAACTGGTTGGAGGTCAGGATGTAACTCGCCACATCGGCATTGAGCCCCCCTTGACTGAAATCCCCGTAGCTACGCCCGATCAAGGAGTAATTCGAGCGCCAATCCTTGTTCATCTGCACGTCGTAGATTCCACCGCCGGTACCGGCCAGGTAGACGACGTCCGAGTCCATCCAGTGGATATCGAAGTTATCCCGGTCAAATTGCTTGCCTGCCCACAGGGTGGCGTTCTCGAACACGGGATTGCCCTTGAACGCAGCAATATGGTCGAGCGTTGTGAACACCTGGCGCACGTTCAGTTTGCTTTCGTCGGCGGTCCAGTCGTTGGAGCTTTCCACTCCGTCGGCGATGGAGACCGTGAATTTGGAACGGGTGCCATTCTGCGCATAGATTTCTTTCGACAGGTCTATGCGCATGTAGGTGTCGTCTTCGTTACCGAGCCGCCCGACTGCTCCCCCCACCGATCCGGCCGGAGTTGTATAAGGGCCGCCGCGGCCACCACCAAGCCCCTCGTCGATCAGCAATCCGGAACGGGCGTAGCCGTTGAAGCTGAATCCATCAGCCAGGTTTGAAGTGCTGGCCTGCTTTTCCATGCTTTGCTGGCGGGCTTCGAGTTTTGCCAGTCGGGTGTCCACAACGGGATTCGTGGCCTGGGATGCAGTGGATGCTGCGGGCTGCAAAGCGGAGGTGGCGAGCTTGATCTGTTGCAATTCTCTGGCGAGTGCCTGGGTTTGCTGTTCGGCTGCGGCTGCGCGCTTTTCCGCTGCACTGGCGCGGGCCTCGAACGCGGCCATGCGCTCTTCCAGAGTCGCGGCCTGAGAGGTCGCCGCCGAGCTGCTGAGCACGCCTGCAAGTAGCCATCTTGATGCTTTCTGCATGTGGATTTCCCTGTTTTATTTTTATTGTTTTGTTCCAGCGACAGAGCGCTTTTTCGCGAGTGGTGAGGGTCCAAATCGACAAAAAAGATGCCTTATCGAAAATGTGCTGTTACATTTGCCGTGTTAACGTTAACTTCTCTAAAAACAAAAATAAAGAGGCCTTCATGAAACAGCTGAAATCTCTCCTTCCGGCAGTGCTGCTCACCCTCGGTGCCGGACTTGTGTCTGTCTCCAGCGCAGCTGATTTGACGATCTCGTGCGGTGCGGTAGGTGCAGAGTTGCAACTCTGCAAGGAGGCAGTCGAAGCGTGGTCGAAGCAGACCGGCAACCACGTCGAGGTGGTTTCCACGCCCAACTCGGCGACCGAGAGGTTGTCGTTCTACCAACAGATCCTCAGTGCGCAGTCCACCGACATCGACATCATTCAAATCGATATGGTGTGGCCGGGGATGCTGGCCAAACATCTGATGGATCTGCGCGAGGGGCTCCCAGCCGACGCGACCCAGGGCTACTTCCAGGCCCAGATTGATAACGCCACGGTCAACGGACGACTGGTGACCATGCCGTGGTTCACCGACTCGGGCCTGCTGTATTACCGCAAGGACTTGCTCGAGAAGTACAACAAGCAGGTTCCTCAGACGTGGGAGGAAATGACCGCTACCGCCAGAGATGTGCAACAGGCCGAGCGCAATGCCGGCAACCCCAATGTGTGGGGCTACATATTTCAGGGACGCGCCTACGAAGGGCTGACGTGCAATGCGCTGGAGTGGATCAGCAGCCAGCCGGGAGGCGGACTGGTCAATCCACGAGGAGACATCATCGTTAACACCCAGGCCTCAAAAGCTGCCTTGACCCTGGCCAAAAGCTGGGTAGGAGACATCTCCCCGCGTGGCGTGCTCAATTACACCGAGGAAGAAGGACGTGGCGTATTCCAGTCGGGAAATGCGCTGTTCATGCGTAACTGGCCTTATGTCTGGGCCCTGGTGCAAAGCCAGGACAGTGCCGTAAAAGACAAGGTTGGGGTCGCTCCCCTGCCCCGAGGCGGCGAGACCGGCAACCATGCATCCACCCTCGGCGGGTGGGGCCTGGCGGTATCGCGCTACAGCGCCCAGCCCAAACTGGCCGCAGAGCTGGTGAGCTACCTGACCAGCGCCCAACAGCAAAAACACCGTGCCCTGATAGGCGCCTATAACCCGGTGATCGAGTCGCTGTATCAGGATCCCGAACTGCTCGCGGCCATGCCTTACTACGCTCAGCTGCACAGTATCCTCAACGATGGGGTCATGCGCCCCGCCGCCATAACCGCCGATCGCTATCCACGGGTCTCCAATGCGTTCTTCGATCGCGTGCATGGCGTGCTGGCGGGCGAATTGCCTGTCGACCAGGCACTGGCCGAACTGGAAAGCGAACTCACACGCATCAAACGTCGGAACTGGTAAGCCACAGGGAAGGAAATCACCATGTCTGTCTCTACTACCCACGTCTCCAGTGACGCGCTCCTGCTCACCCGGGAGACGCCCCTACAGCGTCGCCGAGTACGCGCCGCATGGCTGTTTCTGACACCAATGCTGCTGTGTCTGGCCCTGGTGGCGGCCTGGCCGCTGTTGCGCACATTCTGGTTCAGCCTGACCGACGCCAACCTGGCAGACACCGCTGGCGGCACCTTTGTCGGCTTGAGCAATTATCTGTTCCACGACGGTTCCAACTGGTCGGGCATCCTGGTCGATCCACAGTGGTGGAACGCTGTGCGCAACACGTTGTATTTCACCCTGGTGTCGGTGGGACTGGAAGTCGTCCTGGGGCTGCTGGTGGCGTTGCTGCTGAACATCCAGTTCACAGGCCGTTCCCTGATGCGTGCGCTGATCCTGATTCCATGGGCGATTCCTACCATTGTCTCAGCCAAGATCTGGTCATGGATGCTCAATGACCAGTTCGGCATCATCAATCACCTGATGCTCAGCCTCGGGCTGATAGACGCTCCTCTGGCCTGGACCGCAGATGCGGATCTGTCGATGTGGGCAGTGATCATCGTCGACGTCTGGAAGACCTTGCCTTTTGTCACGCTGCTGATGCTGGCGGCCTTGCAGATGTTGCCGAGCGATTGCTACGAAGCCGCCAGGGTCGATGGGATTCATCCGCTGAAAGTGTTCTGGCGCGTCACGCTGCCACTGTTGATGCCGGCACTGTTGGTGGCCGCGATTTTCCGCCTCCTCGACTCCCTGCGGGTATTCGATGTCATCTATGTACTGACCTCGAATTCGTCCAGCACCATGAGCATGTCGGTCTATGCCCGCCAACACCTGGTGGAGTTCCAGGATGTTGGCTATGGCAGCGCGGCCTCGACTCTGCTGTTTCTGGTCGTGGCGCTCATCGCCACGCTTTACCTGTACCTCGGACGCCGTCAGATGGAGGTTCGAGCATGAGCCCGCGCCTCCTCAAAAAAGCGCTGTTGCGCTGCGGATTCTGGTGCCTGATCGGGGTGCTGTTGCTGTATGCGGTGTTCCCTTTCTATTACGCCATCCTGACCTCACTCAAGCCATCCAGTGCCTTGTTCGCAGTCAGCTACTGGATCGACAGCCCCGACTTCTCCCACTACGCGGCGGTACTTCACCAAGCCTCATTCCTGCGGGCGATCGGCAACTCGCTGATGGTCGCACTGTGCGTGGTGACCCTGGCGCTGTTCCTCAGTGTGACGGCCGCCTATGCCTTGGGAAGGGTGAAGTTCCGTGGCCGCGGCACGGTATTGATGATGGTGCTCGGCGTGTCGATGTTTCCCCAAGTCGCTGTACTGTCGGGGCTGTTCGAAGTGATCCGCGCCCTGGGTCTGTACAACACCTCTTGGGCGTTGATCCTGAGCTACACCATCTTCACCCTGCCCTTCACGGTCTGGGTGCTGACCACGTTCATGGGGCAACTCCCTCACGAACTGGAAGAAGCGGCAATCATGGATGGCGCTTCGCCCTGGGTCGCGCTGACTCGTGTGCTGCTGCCGCTGCTCTGGCCGGCACTGGTCACCACGGGCTTATTGGCCTTTATCGCCGCGTGGAACGAGTTCCTGTTTGCCCTGACCTTCACCCTCACCGATACCCAGCGCACGGTGCCGGTCGCCATCGCCCTGATTTCCGGCGGGAGTCCCCATGAGCTGCCTTGGGGACTGTTGATGGCCGCATCCGTGCTGGTCACCGTGCCCCTGGTGATTCTGGTGCTGATCTTCCAGCGCCGAATCGTTTCCGGTCTCACGGCCGGGGCGCTCAAGGGTTGATGCCCAACAACTACAAGGAACAGCATCGTGATCAAACTGAAGCTAGACAACGTGAACAAACAACTGGGCGGCGTGCGGATTCTTCGTGATGTCAGCCTGGAGATCGCTGCGGGTGAATTCGTGGTCTTCGTTGGCCCTTCGGGCTGTGGAAAGTCGACCCTGCTGCGACTGGTCGCAGGACTGGATTCGATCTGCGCCGGCGACCTGCTGATCGATGGGCGACGGGTCAACGACCTGGAGCCGCGCGAGCGTGGCGTCGGCATGGTGTTTCAGTCCTATGCGCTATACCCGCACATGAGCGTCTACGACAACATCAGTTTTGGTCTCAAACTGGCCAAGACTGAAAAGAGCAGCTTGCGCGAGCGGGTGCTGAAAACGGCGCACATCCTGCAATTGGACAAACTGCTGCAACGCAAGCCCAAAGAACTGTCTGGAGGGCAACGTCAGCGTGTGGCCATGGGCAGAGCCATGGCGCGGGAACCGGACATCCTGTTGTTCGATGAGCCACTTTCCAACCTGGATGCGTCCTTGCGGGTACAGATGCGCAACGAGATCGCCCGCCTGCATGCTCGACTGGGCTCGACCATCATCTACGTCACCCACGATCAGGTGGAAGCCATGACCCTGGCCGACAAAATTGTCGTGCTCAACGGCGGTCGCGTAGAGCAGGTCGGTTCACCGCGCGAACTCTATGAACGTCCGGCCAGTCGCTTCGTCGCCGGCTTTCTCGGCTCGCCCAGAATGAACTTTCTGGCGGCGCACCTGCATACACCTAGTCAAACCAGCCTGGTCGACACCCCCGTTTGGGGTATGCGCTCCCTGCCCTTCGACAGTTCGAACCTGGCGGCAGGCACGCCGCTGAGCCTGGGGATTCGCCCGGAGCACATTTCGCTCAAAGCGGCTGAGGGAGCCGCCGGCATCGTCGTGGCCGGGGTCGAATACCTGGGCAGCGAAACCTATGTGCACCTCGAAACAGGTCAGGACGAGCCCCTGGTCTGTCGTTGTGAGGTGAGTGCCGGATGGCAGGCGGGTGATCGGGTCGAACTGCAGCTGGAAGTCGACAACCTGCATCTGTTCGACGCCGACGGCACGGCCTTGAAGCGCCACCCACAAGCTGTTGAAAACCTGCCGCATGCGGTGCCGCTAGTAGATCATGAGAGTGCCGGGCTCCTCGCGAAACACCGGCACTCAGTGACGTGATGTAACCCTGCCTGGAGAAAGCATCCCGTCGGCCGGCAATGTAGCACGCAGGCTTTGCCGGCCTGATGTGCGACAACCTGCCATAGGGCGACGGTCACCTCCAGACGGATCGCCCAACCGAGCACTCGCCGCCGGCACCTGCGGCTGGCTGTCGCAGTGGGTGCGTAAGAATCCCCTCCCTACACTGCCTCGATCGCGCACCTGCACGACAACCTGATGATAAGAACACGATGAGGACCGTCATGAAGACCCTATTGGCCGCCGCCTGTTTACTCGCATTCACCAGTGCTCACGCCGCCCAGGACCCACAGGCAGTGTTCAACCGCGCCTGCACCGCCTGCCACAGCGGGCAGTTGCCCATGGCGCCGAAAAAAGGCGATCAGCAAGCCTGGAAGCCGCGCCTGGCTCAAGGCACTGAGGTATTGGTCAAGCACGTGACCGAAGGCTTCAATGCCATGCCGCCCCGTGGCTTGTGCATGGATTGCAGCGCCGAGGATTACCAAGCAGTGATCAGCTGGATGTCGAAGTAAGGCGCCGCGCGCCCTGCCCTGTTCTGCGCTTGCCGCGCAGCCCGGGATGGCGCTTGCGAGTCGCTTGACCGAGCGCTGGCCGCAAAAATCGGCCAGCGCTGCATCCGTTTGCCGATGCGCACCGTACATTCAGCACCCTCATCAGGAGGGCCGAATAATCGAGGAGCTGCATCATGCAAACCTTTAGCAAACGCCTGGCCGCTGTCTGCTTCGCCGTATTCTCCGTCGCTGCCCCCCTCAGCGCTTTTGCCGCCGATACGGTGATGGTCGGTGGCGCTGCGATGTACCCCAGCAAAACCATCGTGGAGAACGCGGTCAACTCCAAGGACCACACCACCCTGGTCACGGCGGTCAAGGCCGCGGGGCTGGTGGACACCCTCAACAGCAAAGGCCCGTTCACCGTGTTTGCGCCCACCAACGAGGCGTTCGCCAAGCTGCCGGCCGGCACGGTCGAGACCCTGGTCAAGCCTGAGCACAAGGCCGACCTGACGAAGATCCTGACCTACCATGTGGTGCCCGGAACCCAAACCGCCGGGCAACTGATGGCCGAGGCCAAGCAAAATGGCGGACAGGTCACGCTCAAGACCGTCCAGGGCGAAGCGCTGACCGTCAAACCCTATGAAGGCAAGCTCTGGGTCATCGATGCCAAAGGCGCCAAGGCTGCGATCAGCATCGCCGATGTCATGCAGTCCAATGGGGTGATTCATGTGGTGGACAGCGTGCTGCTGCCGCAGTAATGCAAGGACCCCGGCAGACCTTGCGTCTGCCGGGAGTCAGCGCTTGCGCCAAGGCCGCTCAGCAAGCACCGCAAGGCGTTGGACCGATGCCGGGCTCAGGGAATCGGCAACCAGCGCCGGAAACCCGAGCCCCCTTTGGCGCTTAACGGGCACCAGGCAAAGTCCCAAGGCACCGGCGGATATTCTTCCGGCTCGCCATTGCCCGCCGGCACCGAACGCGATGCCACCTTCCAGTCAAACACCCAGTCCGGTGACTCGCGCCAGGCCAGCACCAGGCCGCGTGCCTGACTGTCGTCGGTGTTGATCCAGCGCGCAGCCGCTGCGCTCATGAACGCCTCTATGTGCTCCTCGTTGATCCGCGCTTGGTAGCGTGAACCCAGCAGCCAGCGGCACAGGCTCAGGTAATAGGTCCAGTTCAGCGGCGGATGATTGCGATAGGCCCAGGTCATGAACCCGCGGAAGATATTCAAGCCATCCGGAGGATCAAGCTTGAGCAGCCCCGGACAGACATCGAACAGGGTGTGCCAGTACGGCAACAGGCGCGCATCCAGGTGCACGAAGCTGCGAGCGTTGCTCGGGTAATCGGGAAACGGCAGCAGAAAGTCGCCGTGGTTATTTACCCGTGTGCTTTTACTCACCAGACGGGAGGCGCCAGAAGGGATTGCTAGTGCGCGCATGTCAGCCTCCAGCGGCGCTTGCCCGCTTTGCGGGCTACAGGCAGCAGGCGCTGTTGCCAACCTTGAATGATTCGAGGCATCTCGTGCTCCTTTCCATCTCAGCCATAACCATGCACAGGTCCTCGGCCCATTGACCGGGGGACGTGCGATTAACAAAGGTCATGCGCAAGCGTGGGGAGAAGCCCTGGGGTTGGCCGAAGGCCAGGAATAGCGCGGGTGCGCCTTGCAGCGCGGTTCGAGTGTACGGCGCCGGAGCTGGCCGATACGCAGCAGCCAGCTCAGGCAAAACAGCAGGACCAGACTGAGCGCGGCTCCCGAACAGACCGGGCAGGAAAAACTGCCGGCCCAGGTACTGGCACTCTGGTCGCTGAAGTCGGATGTCTGCACCGGGGCCTTGCTGCCCAGGGAGGAGCAGAACTGCCCGCCCACGCCGTTGAGGGCAAAGCCCATCATCTGGCCGTGCCCCAAACCGCAGGCGAACACATTGAACAGGACACAAAAATACAGAGTCCAGGCAATGAGCGAACGGTCGGGTCGGGACAATTTCATGGCGGCGACTTTAACATCGAACAACACAACGGATGAAGCAGGGCTTCAATGGCGTAAGCGCCCTCGCGGCAAAAATTTACTGAAACTTTATAGCGCTCCAGGCACAGATATCCGATGCTGCGCGGTTATCACTCAGCAGGCTGGTTTTTATGTCCATCGCGGCAATGCGACTTATCGGTTTTATCTTGGGTATTTTTCTGATCACCCTGGCCATCAGCATGGCTATTCCGATGATCACGTTACTGATCCATGACCGCAACGAGGAGCTGTCCGCGTTCCTCTGGTCCAGCATGATTACCTTTGTCACGGGCCTGTTGCTGGTTATGCAGCGCAGCCGCGAAGGCACTCAACTGCGGCCCCGCGACATGTACCTGCTGACCACAGGCAGTTGGCTGGTTGTGTGTATCTTTGCCGCATTGCCCATGGTGTTCATTCACCACATCAGCTACACCGATGCCTTCTTCGAAACGATGTCTGGTATCACGACCACAGGCTCGACCGTCCTTACCGGGCTGGACTCGGCCTCGCCTGGTCTGCTGATCTGGCGCTCCATGCTGCACTGGCTGGGCGGTATCGGTTTCATCGGCATGGCAGTGGCGGTGCTGCCATTGTTACGGGTCGGGGGCATGCGCTTGTTCCAGACCGAATCCTCGGACTGGTCGGAAAAGGTTGCGCCTCGCTCCCACGTTGCAGCCAAGTCGATCCTGCTGGTCTATCTGGGGCTCACCGGCTTGGCCACCCTGGCGCTGTGGATTGCCGGGATGACGCCTTTCGAAGCGGTCAATCACGCCATGTCACTGATTTCAACTGGAGGTTTTTCGACTTCCGATGCTTCGCTCGGACATTGGACTCAACCGGCCATACACTGGATCGCGGTGGTCATCATGATCCTCGGCAGCCTGCCCTTCACGCTCTATGTGGCGACGTTGCGAGGCAATCGGCGTGCACTGTTCAAGGATCATCAGGTCCGTGGCTTCCTGGGTTTCCTCATCGTCATCTCCCTGGCGGTGGGAACCTGGCTGTCCTGGCACAGCGATTACGGATGGTGGGACGCACTGCGGATTGTGGCGATCAATGTGACGTCAGTGGTCACCACCACCGGCATCGCCGTGGGTGACTACACCACGTGGGGTAGTTTTGCAGTGTTGCTGTTCTTTTACCTGACCTTTGTCGGCGGCTGCTCGGGCTCCACGGCTGGTGGTTTGAAGATTTTCCGTTTCCAGGTCGCTGCAAGTCTGCTGATCAGCAGTCTGAAGCAGTTGATTCACCCACGGGCGGTGATTCAGAAAAAGTACAACGGCCATCCCATCGACGAGGATATTGTGCGCTCGCTGCTGACGTTCTCGTTCTTCTTCACCATCACCATCGCACTACTGGCCCTGGGGCTTGGCCTGATCGGCCTTGACTGGATGACGGCATTGAGCGGCGCTGCAACCGCAGTGTGCAACGTCGGCCCCGGGGTGGGCAGCATCATCGGGCCTGCCGGCAACTTCTCATCGCTGCCTGATGCGGCGAAATGGCTGCTGACCATCGGCATGCTTCTGGGGCGCCTGGAGATCCTGACGGTGCTGGTACTGATTACCCCGGTTTTCTGGCGCTATTGAATGCTGCGGTTCCTGGCGTCCTGGCGAAGTTCAATGACAGTCCCCAGCCGCCGCGGCAACGAGCCAGCGAAAATACACCGTTGTGTTTAATCAGCTACCCAGCGAGTTGGGTAGCTTTTTCAACTTTACTGATGACACCTGGTGGTTAGCGCGGCCCCCACTCTCCCTCTTCCACCGCCAACCGCTCCAACAATCGACAATACTCCCCAAAGATCGCCTCCCCCTGCGCCGCCGCCAGGCGATCAGTCGCCAGATCCCAATGGATCAACAAGGCCCCTGGCGTCTCGATGCTCAGATTGTCCAGCGCCACGCCGTGGGTGCGGCTTGCACTGTCAACCAGGGTCACGCCTTCGGGCAGGTCCAGTGGTCCTTGTGGGTTGAGTCGGGTAAACACCACCGGGAAATCCAGGGTGCGTGGGTGCTGCTTGTCCGTTGCAACCTTGCGCAGTGCCTGCAAGCCGCTGATGGCGCTGTGTTGTTGATCCTCGGTGAAGATCCGATCGCAACGGCGGGCTTGTTCGATGAACGTCAGGGCTTGGCTGTTGAAGTCGATCCAGCTCAAGGTGGTGAAGTCGCCGACCAGTGCGTCGATCTGTGGGTGGACGGGGGGGCGTTTCCAGCCTGGGGCCACCAGGGTGAAGGCTGGCAGTGCGCAGTGTTTTGCCAGGCAAAAGGCATAGACGCTGATCAGTAAGGCATCGGCGCTGATGCCCGCATGTTCGATGCGTTTGCGCAGCAGTGGCCAGCAGTCGAGGCGATGCTCGTATTTCAGGTACAGGCCGTTGACGTCGCGGTTGGCGTTGAGTTGCGGTCCCTGAGGCAGGCGGCGGAATTTTTCCTGCCAGTAAAGCGCAGCGTCTTGCGCCGCTGGGCTGCGTTTGTGCTGTCCGAGTGCTGCGATGTAATCCGCGAAGTGGATGGTCAGCGCGGGCAGTGTTGCGCCCTGGTAGAGCTTGAGCAGTTGCCGGATCAACAGGTCTCGGCTGGGCAGGTCGACAAGCAGCAGGTCAACGGCCAGATGCACCAGGCTCTGACCTGCGTCGGCGCTGCTGACCTTGAGCACGGCATAGGGCCAGTCACCCAGTGCAGTCACCCGGCCGAGCAGCTCTTCGGCGACTTGGGCGGGGCTGACACCCTGCCCCAGCGTTTCCAGTTGCCCTCCTGGCGGGCTTTGCATGATCTGTTGGGTGCCGTTGGCCAGAACCCGCGTGCGCAGCAGCGGATGGTGAGCCTGCAATTGCTGCCAGGCCCGGGCCAGTCGAGCAACATCCAGGGCTGGGATGCTCAAGGCCAGGTAGAGCTGTGAACCGCCCTGTCCTGGGTGCAGCGAGCGGCTGAAGGCGTATGCCTGCTGTTGATCCGTCAGTGCAAAGGGCTGGGTTGGCTCCGCGCTGGAGGCCAGCTGAACAGGCGCCACAGGGAGCAGATCGGCGGAGTTCAATGCCTGCCAGTGATCGTCAGCGTCCGCCAACCGGCACAGCAGCTGGCAATAGTCGGTAAACAGCTGCTCGATCAGGCCGTCGGGATAGCAGTCGATGGCCACGTCCCAGCTCAGGCTCAGTGCGCCGCCACGCTCGCGCAGTTGGTGATCAAGGTTGATCTGTGGGGTTTGGGTCACACAGTAGTGCTGGGCATCGCCGAAGCTCGGGGCAGCGTCGAGCACCGGGTTGTTGAGCATCGAGGTGAAGACCACCTCGCCGCCTTTGAAAGATTGCGATGGCTCGCCACGTCGACGGATTTCCCGCAGCGCCGCGACGCCGCCGACGCTGGCATGGTCAAGGTCCTCCAGCAACTGGCGCTGCACCCCTTGAACCCATTCCCCCAGGCTTTGTTCCCGGGCTGCGGCAAAGGCAAAGAACTGGGTCGAGATCAGGGGGCCAACCAGACGCTCAATGTCCGGGTGCAGGGGCAACCGGCCATAGCTGGTGGTGATCAAGGAGAACGCCTGGCCGGCATGGGCCCGTTGCAGGATCAGGCCAAACAGGCTGAGCAACAGTGCCGTGCCTGAAACCTGCAGGGCCGCCCCCCGCTCTTTCAGGCGCTGCCAGCGGCTCGGCTCCAGGGTCGAGGTCAGCCGTTGGCGCTGGCGGCCGGCCGGGCGCGGTGCCTTGGGCAAGTACAGGCCCGGCGGCGCCGCCGCCAGTTTGTCGAGCCAGTACTGCAGGTCGCGCCGGTAGCGCGGTGAGTCTTTGCAAGACTCCAGCGCCCGTTGATAGTCACGCAACGACACCCCCTGATCCGCCAGCGTGGCATCAGGCTCCCGGTACCACATCAACCACTGCTGCAGCAGCACCTCCAGGGACGTGGCATCGACAATCCACTCGTCGATGCTCAAGTGCACCCGGCTGTGTTGTCGATCCAGCAGCGACACGGCGACTTCAAAGAGCCTGTCGTCGCCGGCCAGATACACCTTGTGCGACATCGATCCGCGCAGCGCCGCCAGGGAACGTTCGCGGTCCTGGGGATCGCAGCGGCGCAGGTCACGGATGTTGAAGCCATAAGGCTTGGCTTCGCCGACCTGTTGCCGGCCGTCATCCAGCACCCGGAGCCGCAGCGCATCGTGCTGCAGCAACAGCCGATTCCACGCCTGATTGAGCCGGTAGACATCCAGTTCCGGCCAGTCGAATTCCAGGTAGATATGGCAACCGACCCGTTCAGACTCAGCCAGCAGCGTGCGTCCCGAGAGGAACGATTGCTGGATGTCGTTGAGTGCAAAAGGTTGATGGGCAGCGTCGGGGGCCGGCTGCAATACCGGTCCGGCTTGAGCATCCGCATGAGGTTCGCGGGCCGCCAGAGTGGCTTCGACCTCGGCGAGACTCAAGTACGGGCTCAGTTGTGCCAGGCAGAGCGACACCTGCAGTTGCTGTTCCAGCCTGGCCTTGAGGCCCACCGCGCCCAGGGAGTTGAGGCCCAGGCTGGCCAGGCTCCGTGACTCGCAACCTGCCAGGCTCTGCGGATCACAACCCAGCACTTGGGCCAGGACCTGGCGCAAGCTGTTCGCTGACGGCGCGGTGCCGGGGTCAGCCGGCTGATGGGGGGCAATCCGTCGCGGCGCCAACCAATGGCGCTGTCGGGCAAAGGGGTAGCCCGGAAGGCCAATGCGCCGGGGCTGCCCCTGGCGCGCCAGACTGTGCCAATCCAGCGTCCCCCCCTGTCGCCAGTATTCGGCCAATGCCGGCCAGTCCGGTTGTGCCAGTGCCTGGGCCAGTGCGCCGTCAACAGCGCTCGCCGGTTCGTCAACCTGCACCAGGTCGTCGCGCAAACCTTGGGCCAGCTCAGAAAGCTGCTGTTGCAGAGCTGCGACGCTGTCCACCAGGCAGGTCCAGCGGCATGCCATTGCTGTGCGCCCCACTTGCAAGGTGTAGGCGATGTCGGCCAGGCACACTGGCGCCAGCTGATCGATAGCCTGACTCAAGCGCCCCGCCTGCTCCCGCAGCCGTTGTGCATCTTGTGCCGACAACAGGATCAGTTGCAGCCCGGTCACCGCAGGCGTCTGTCGGGGCTGGGCGATAAACTCTTCCACCACCAGATGGGCGCTGACGCCGCCAAAGCCATAGCTGTTGATGCTGGCCCGGCGTGGCAATGCCTGCCCCTGCCCGTCCTTGAGGGCCGGCCATGGCCGGTTCTCGGGAGCAAGGGACAGTTGCTGCGGGTCGAGCCTGATGGCCGGGCCCAGTTGTTGCAACCCCGGGATTCCCGGCAGATAGCGCTGTTGCACGGCATCGATCACCTTGAACAAGGCCGCCATGCCAGAGGCCAGCTCGCAATGCCCGATCAGCGGTTTCAAGGTACTGATGTTCCAGGGCGTGCCGGCTTGCTCGCCAGCACTTAGTTGACGGCGTGCCGCCTGGATCGCGTCGACCTCGATGGCATCGCCCATCGCCGAGCCGGTGCCATGGGCCTCCACATAGCTGACGCTGTCGGGCGTCACCCCGGCGCTGCGGTAAGCGGCAACCATTGCCGCTTGCAGGCCGTCGTGATCGGGGGCGGTCAGCGAAAGCCCGCGCCCACCATGGCCGATTCCGCTGCCCTTGATCTGCAGATGAATCCGGTCACCGTCACGCAGGGCATCGGCCAGTGGCTTGAGCAACAACACGCCCACGCCCTCGGACCGCACATAACCATCGGCCCCGGCCTGGAATGAGCGGGTTTGCGCCTGTTCGCTGAGAAATCCCATCTGCCGGTAGCCGGCCGTTTCATCAGGCGACAGCAGCAGGTTGACCGCGCCCACCAGCGCCTGTCGGCACTCGCCGGCCCGGATCGCCTGCATGGCCCGATGCAGCGCCACCAGCACCGACGAGCAGGCAGTGTTGCAATATTCGCTGGGCCCGCGCAGGTCGAGAAACCAGGAAATCCGGTTGGCATACATGCACGGCGAAGACGACGTCAGCAGAAACGGGCTGGTGCCGGGCAGCTCGACGACCTCGCGGTACTCGCTCGGCGCTGCTGCGACAAATACCCCCGTGGGGTGGCGGGCAAAGTCAGGCGCCGCGATGGCGGCATCCTCCAGCGCCAACCAGGCATGCTGCAACAGCAAGCGCTGCTGCGGGTCCATCAGCGCCGCTTCTGCCGCCGAGACGGCGAAAAAACCATGATCGAAACACTCGATCCCATCGATGTAGCCCGCCACCGGTCCGGCCATGGCGCGCTCGCCGGGCACCGGGCGGATCTGCCCGAGGCTATTGCGAATCGCCCCCCAGAACTCCTGCAGCTCTCCACCGGGGAATACCCCGCTGATGCCGATCACCGCAAAGTCCGGGTCCAGGCCGGTGGGCGTTGGCGGCGCGGTTTCGCCTGGGGCTGCCTGAGTGTCGATGGGCGACGGCCCCTGGGGGGCGCGGCGTTCTTGCAGCGCGGCGATGATTGTTTCCACGTTGTTGTGGCGAAAGAAGAAGCTGGGCTCCAGGGGCAGTCCCAAGGTCATGCCCAACTGTTCACTGAGCCCTAGCAGGTCGGCTGAGTCCAGCCCCAGTTCCATCAGGCTGTGGCGCGGCGACACCCGGCTGTCCCGGGCGTGCCCCAGGCAATGATTGATGCTCTGGCGCACGGCGTCGTCGATGGCGATGGTTGGCTGAGCGACCATGGCGGTGAGCGCTGCAGCCTTCTGGGGCTGACGGCGCGCCAGGTCGTAGCGCACCAGAACCCCATGCCCACCATTGTCGGCATCGGCGGGACGATACCCGGCCACCAGGCGCTCGATACCGGCACCGTGCAACTCGTGGAAACGCAGCACCGGGTCCAGCAGCTCGCCGCGCGCGTCACGGCTGTGGATGTAGTCCGCCAGGGCCAGATGGCGGTACTTGGGATAGTCCTTGCAGCGAGTCACGCCGACCACGGTGTCGACGCCATGGCGCAGGGTGCAATATTGCAGCATGAACTCCAGCAATTGATCGCCGTAGCCGCTGTACTGATGCGCCGGGAGAATGTTCAGGCTCTGGATCTGGACGGTGCTGCCCTTGCCGTGAAACAGCTGGTCGACGCTGGCGAAATCCACCGTGAACAAGCCGTCGCTATGGGCGATGCGCTGGGAATAGATCACCCCCACCAACTCGCCCCTGAACTCCAATGCCAGTTGCCCGGCGGGGTCCTGACTCAAGCGGCGCCGGAGGATGGCTTCATCGACCCGGCCGCCTTCGGGCCAGCAGGCGCGTTCGAGGGTCAGCAGCGCGGGCATGTCCGCGAGCGTCACGTGGCGCACCTGATAATCACGCGCCCTGTAGCAGCCACTGCTGGCCACGCAATCGACGCCGCCCTGGAGCTGCGTGTGCAGCATGCCCGGATCGGCAAACAACCCGGCCCCTGCCAGGGCCATCAGGTACTGCGCCGCCTCAACCGGGTAGTAACAGGCAAAGTGATCCGCCACTGGCCCGTCCGGGCGCCAGTGACGTTCGCTGAGCACCAGCGGTTGATCGCCGATCAACGCGGCCAGTGCTTTGGCCGAATGCTGCAGATTGCCCAGCACCGTGGCGCCCGGCACCGCTGAGCCGTCGAAACCCAGGTAGAAGCGCTGCGCAGGCACTGGCAGCTGTGGCGTCGAGAGCGCTTCCAGCGGTTGCAGATTCTGCTGGCCGATAGCCAGCCACATCACCCGATCAGTGGCCGCGACACCCGCGTCGCGCAGACGCTGGCGCAGGGACTGCGGGTCGCCCGCCAGCCCGTCCTCCAGCACCAGCCAGCGCAGCGGCTGGCTGTCCAGCACCTGGCCCCGGGCGCTGTGTTGTCGCAACCATTGCCACAGCTCACTCAAGCAAACCCCGGGATGGCGGCCGAAGCCGATTATCCAGTCCGGCTGCGAGGACAAAGGCTGCGCATCGAAGATCTCGCCCAGCAGCCGCTCAAGCGCCGGCCGATCCCCCGGCCAGAGCTGCAGTTCCCCTGCCCCCTTGAGCCATTGCAATACCTCTGCCCATGGCTGGCCCTGACTGAACAGCAAGTCTTCGAGGATCGCCGGCAGGCTGGCGTAGTAAGCCAGGAAAGGCTCGCTCAGCCGCTCTGCCAGGCAGGCTTGATGCTGCGGGTTCAGCACCAGGTGCCGCTCCTGGCGGCGAATCCACTGTTGGCGGCGCAGAAAGTCACTCAACAGGCGAATACCATCGGGGTCGACCGGCTCATGGTCGATGCGCCGCAGATCAACCCGTCCGCTGTCGAGGTCAATCGCCCCGTGCAGTTGCAAGCGGCGTAACAGCACCAGCGACAGCAACTGGTTCAGCCCATGAACAAACCCGGGACAGTGCAGATTCCAGTCCAGCGCCGACAGCGCCAGCCAACGCCGCAGGCACGGCAGGTCATCCCCATGTGGCAATCGCTGCGGCGCCAACCAGGAAAACAGTTCGATCACCTGCGCGGGCAGCGCGCCGATAGCCGAGGCCCGGCCATTGAAGAAATACTGCTCGGCACTGGGCTGGCTCAACCAGCCAAACGCTTTCAGGCCATCAAAGGTCACCCGCAGCGGCCCGGGATTGACCGCAGCCGCGGCGACAAAAGGCGCAAAGTCGAACGGCTGGTTGATGGCCTGGCGCGAGATCAACTGCCGGCTTTCCAGGCTCAGCACACTGGCGATGACAAACAACTGATCGGTGAAACTGGCGTTCATAGTCCTTTCCATGACAAGGCGTCCATTGGCGAGTGCTGTCACGAAAAGGCGGCGGTGTTTTGCACGCTCTTGACCAGCTTGGTCAACACCTCGCCCGGCCCGAGCTCCTCGCATTCGAAGGTCCCTTGGCGCATCAGGTACTGCACGGTGTCGAGCCAGCGCACCGAGCCGCAGATTTGCCGGGTCAGGTTGGCCACCAGGTCCTGGTCCCGATACGGCGCGGCGTTGATGTTGGCGATCACCGGGGTGTGCAGCGGCGAATAGTCGAACGTCGCGAGGTAATCGCCAAAGGCGCCCATTGCGCTGTGCATGTAGCGGGAGTGGAACGGCGCGCTGACCGGCAGTACCACAAAGGTAATATCCAGCGCCTGGAAGATTTCCCGCGCATGGCTGAGTGCCTCGACGGGCCCGGCCAGTACCACCTGGGACGCCGAGTTGTAGTTGGCGACGTCCAGAGCGCCGAGGCCGTGCTGCACCAGCAGCGAATTGACCTCCTCAGGGCTGAGGCCAATCACCGCCGCCATGCCGCCGCCGCTGGCAAGTGCCATCAGTTCGCCGCGTTTTTTCACCAGCTTCAACCCGGTTTCGAAAGAGAAAGCCCCCGCGGCAAACAGCGCGCAGTATTCCCCCAGGCTGTGACCGGCGAGAAAGTCGGCTTTGCGCGGGTCGGCCTGCTGTTTGGCCAGGAACGCCAGGGCACTGACGGTGTAGAGCGCCGGTTGCGTGAAGCGGGTGTTGGACAGTTGTTGCTCGGGGTCTTCCAGGCACAGGGTTTTCAGCGAATAGCCCAGAATGCGGTCCGCTTGCGCCACCTGTTCGGGGAACTGCTCGAACAGCTCGGCGCCCATGCCCAGCCGCTGGGAGCCCTGCCCAGGAAACACATAGACCCGCTTGGGCCCGGACGCCAATGGCGCCGAGGGACGCTGTACCAGGCGGCTCGGCTGCTGCACCTCAAAGACCGCCTGCGCGGCTGCCTGTAGCGGCGCCGCAACCGGACTCGGCTGGAGGGCCACCACTGGCGGCACTGGCACGGCTATCGCCTCGGCCTTGGCCGGCAGCGGCTGCAAGGCCCGGCCCAGGGTCAGCACCTCGTCGAATTTTTCCAGGTCGCGCCCGAACGGGCTCAGCACCGCGTGGATCGTCGGCAAGGCGCGGTCACGAATATTCTGCTTGATCAGGTTGGCCAGTGTGCCGCTGGGGCCGAGGTCAAGGTAGATCATCGATTGGCCACGCTCGGCGGCCTCAGCCTCGATCCGTTGCAGTGTCTGGGAAAAGCGGATCGGCTGGCGGATGCTCTGCCAGTAGTGGTCGCGGTCCAACACCTGCAAGGTCTGGGTGTTCAGGCAGGAAATCACCGGGATCTGTGCCGGCTGCAGGCGAATCTGGCTCAACAGCGCCTCGACTGGCGGCTTGAGCACATCGATATGACGCGAATGAAAGGCCTGATTCACCGGCAGACGCTGGAACACGATGTCCTGCGCATTGAGCTGGCGCTCGGCTTCGGCGACGCGGCTGGACGGGCCGGCCACGACAATCAGCGACGGCGCATTGTAAGCCGCGATGTCACAGTGTTCGTGCAGCACCGGCATCTGCTGGTACAGCGCCTGCGAGGCCAGGATCGCCAGCATCGCGCCCTCTCCGCTCGGCGCCTGGTGTTGATGAAACAGTTGCCCCTGGCGCACCACCAGGCGAATCGCCTCAGGCAGCGTCATCACCCCGGCCAGCGCCGCGGCGGCCAGTTCGCCAAGGCTGGCGCCCAGCAGGTAATCGGGGGTGATCCCATGTTCGATCAGGGTCTTGCCCAGGGCGTACTCGATCATGAAGATCGCCGGGTGACTCAGGCGAATGTCATTGAACACCTGCGAGCGCGGGTTGTTGTCGTGGTAGATCCCGGCGATCACCGACTGGCCCAGTTCGGCGCGAATCAGCGTATCGAGCTCGTTCATCCAGCGTTGGAACACGGCATTGTTCTGATAGAGCTCGCGGCCCATCTGATAGAACTGGCAACCCTGGCCAGGAAACATGAACACCACGCAAGACGTCTGTCCCTGAAAAAGATACGGCATAAATTTCGTCCTGAAATGGATGGCTGAGGTGACGGCTCGCAGTATAGGAGCCGATCTGAAAGGGCCTGCGACATCGACAAAAAAATCTTCCGGGGCCAGGCCTTGCGCCCGCTATGCTCCTCGAGCATCCCCATTTGGGTTTTCTTACACGGAGGTAGACATGACGACACCAGCACCCGAAACCGTATCGCCGATCAGTCAGTGGTACGACATGATGACCCGGATGTTCCCCGACCAACGCCTGACCTTCCTCAACTACGGCTACCTGGCCCAAGACAGCGACTTCGACTGGATCAACGACGCAGACCTTGAGCAAAAATGTTCGGTCAACCTGATTCGCACGCTGTTGGGCGATAGCGACCTGCGCGGCAAGAAGGTCCTTGAAATCGGCTCGGGCCGGGGCGGCAATTGCTCCTACCTTGCCCGCTACACCGGCGCGGCGTCGGTAACCGGCCTGGACTTCTGCCCGGCCCATATCGAGCTGTGCAACCGGGTGCACGCTTTGCCCGGGCTGAGCTTCGTCGGTGGCGACGCGATGGCCCTGCCGTTTGCCGATAACGAATTCGACGTCGTGATCAACATCGAGTCGTCCCATTGCTACCCCGACCTCAACACCTTTGGTGCAGAGGTGCAGCGGGTGTTGAAGCAGGACGGGCGCTTTTTTTATGCCGACACCATGAAAGGCGACAACACCAGCGCCCTGTCCGAGCCTGACAGCATCGGCGTCGACTTCTTCAGCAACGTGCTGGCCCAGCACCAGGCCATGATTGAGCACGCCCGTTTCAAGGTGGAAGAACACCGTGACATTTCCGACGGCGTGATCAGGGCCTTCGAAAGCCAGGACGGCCACCTCAAGCACCTGCTCAGAAGCCTGGTAGAGGAGAAAAAGCAGCAGCGTGAGCCGCTGCCGCCCGAGGTCTGGCACGCGTTCGATACCCTGTTCCACTTCTTCGACGACAGCGGCATCAAGGCTTATAAAAACGGCCATCTGGCGTACAAGTACTGGCGTTTGCAAAAGGCCGCCTGAACCCTTGCGCCAGCCCGTGGAGAAGCCGTTCGGGAGACTAGCCAACGGCATTCTCCACACGCCTTTGGCCATACAGGGCCGCGCAAAATTGCGCGATCACCCTGAACACCTCCGGCTGGGTCAATAACGTCATGTGGTTGGCCGAAGCCACCTCGATCATCTCGAAGTTCGGCAATTGCCGCTGCCACTCCTGCCAGTAGTCGGCATGGTTGAAGGCGGCAAACTCCTGACTGTCGGTGGAGAAAAACGGCTCCAGGTCCCCCATCCACAAACCGCTGGCGTTGCGAAAGTAATAGCAGGCCACCTCTGCGGCCCTGGGCAGGGGCTGAATCCGATAATGCTCGACCTGATACGCCTGCTGGATCTGCGTCACTTGCGCCAGCAACTGCTGCAAGCGCTGGTCACTGGTCTTCAGGCCGCGCTGTCGGGCCAGGTCGGTCAACTGCTGCAGATAGTCCGCTGGCGACAGTGCCAGATCGATCTCGTCGCGGTGGATCAGCACCTCGGCGAAGCGCTCCGGCGTCGGCCCGAGGGTCATCTGCAAGGACATGTTGACGGTCTGCAACAGGCGGGTCTTGTCGGCCAGGCGTGCGCAACGTTCACCGGTCACGTCCGGTGAGTCGAGCATCACCAGGCTGCTGACGGTCTCCCCCAGTTCCTGCAACTGTCGGGTCACTTCGTAGGCCAGCATGCCGCCCAGGGAATAGCCGCCCAGGTCATAGGGCCCCTGTGGCTGCACCGACTGGATGACCTGGACGTAGTAGGCCGCCATGGCCTGAATCCCCTGCAAAGGCGCCCGATCGGTCATCCAGCCTCTGGCCTGCAGCCCGAAAAATGGCCGCTGAATATGCTGGGCCAGGCCCTGATAGATCTCACTGCCCCCCAGGGCGCCATGGAACCAGAACACCGGCCGCCCCTGTTGCACCGGGTTGAGCCGTTGCAACTCCGGGAAGCGCGTCGTCGAGCCGCTGAGCAAACCGAGGATGTGCGCGGGCAGTACCGACTCCGCCACGCTGGCCGGCGTGGCGTCCCGGCTCAGCCGTTGCAGGACATCCCCCAGGGTCTGGCACTGCTGGATGTCAGCCAGGGCCAAGCCGGGATCAATCTGCGCCTGGACCTGCATGGCCCACTGCAACATCACGATGGAATCGGCGCCATAAGCGCTCAGGGGTTTGCTCGGCGACAAGTCCTGGGGCTGCATTCCCAGCAAGTCGGCCAGCAGCTGGCGCCCCTGCTCGGCAGCCGTCGGCGGTTTTTGGCCAACCACATGGGGCGTACTGGCGGCCGCCGTGAGCGGCTCGTGCAGCGCCTTGACCGCCGAGGGCTGCTCCAGCCAGTAACGCTGCTTGTCGAAGGCATAGGTGGGCAGCGGGATCAGCACCGCGCCGGTGTTGTGCCCCAATGCGTGCCAGGGGATCTCGCCGCCCTGGGTCCAGAGCAGCGCCAGTTGCTGCAGGTCAGCGGCGGCAATCAGGCCTGCACTGAGGGCCGCGGCACCTGGGCCGGACAACAGGCTGGCCAGGGCCGCCGGCACCTCGTCGACATTGCCCAGGGCCAGCGGCAAATCCGCGCTGTCCAGGCTGGCCAGGGCCTGGCCCTGCTGCAGCCGCTGCAGGATCTCGGCCAACAGCCCGCGCAATTGCGCCGTGCTGCTCACCCGCAACGCCAGCCGCAGCGGCATCGCTTCACGACCGTTCTGCAGGGTATGGGCCAGGTCCTGGAGTCGAACCTGCGGATGCCGATCCAGGTGCCGCGCCAACCGCTCCAGCCCCTGCTGCAAGGCTGCGCTGCTGTGGGCCGACAGCGGCACGATCTGCAGCAGGTCCGGCTCTGACGCTGCCAGGTCCGGAGTCGCTGCCCTCGGGTACTCCTCGATGATCAGGTGGGCGTTGGAGCCCCCGGCACCAAAGGCACTGAGGCATGCCCGACGCGGCACCGGCTGCTCCACGCCGTCGATTTCCAGCACCGGCTGCGGCCACTCGGCCAGGGTGCGTTGCAGCACGAACGGCGAGTGAGCAAAGTCCAGCTTCGGATTCAGCTCACCCAGCAGCAGCGACGGCGCTAACTGCCGGTGTTGCAACTGCAGCACCAGCTTGCTCAGCGCCGACATGCCCGAAGCTGCCTCGGCATGCCCGATGTTGGATTTCACCGAGCCGATGGCGCAGGACTGAGGGGCGACTCCCGCTGCGCTGAACACACGGCTCAAGGCACTCAGCTCGATGGCATCGCCCATCGCCGAACCATTGGCCGCCGACTCGACGTAGCTCAGGGTGCGCGGGTCGATCCCGGCGCGCTTGAAGTTGCTGTCGATCAGCGCCGCCTGCAGTTTTGCACTCGGCACCGAGAAGCCATGGGTGTGGCCGCCATGGTTGACCGCGGTGGACTTGATCACCGCCAGAATCGGATCGCCGTCGCGTTCGGCGTCGGCCAGGGTCTTGAGCAATACCGCGCCGACGCCTTCAGCCGGCAGATAACCATCGCCATCGGCAAAGCTGCGGCTGCCGGCGTGGCTGCCCAACACCTGACCGACGCTCAGGCCGATGTACTTTTTCGGGTGCAGGGTCAGGTTGACGCCGCCGGCAATCGCCAGCCGGCAGTCGCCATTGCGCAGCGCCTCGCCCGCGGCATGAATCGCCGAGATCGACGACGAGCACATGGTGTCGATCGCCAGGCTCGGCCCTTGAAAATCGAAGAAATACGACACCCGGTTGGCAATGGCACTGTAGGACGTCACTGACACCAGCGACTCCCGGACCAGATCCGACTCGAACGCCTGGTATTGCTGGTACATCACCCCGACAAACACACCCACTTGCTGCTGATAGCGTTGCTGGATCTGTTGCCGGGTGAGCCCGGCACTTTCCAGCAGGTTCCAGCAGGTTTCCAGGAACAGCCGGTCATTGGGGTTGATGATGTGGGCCTCCCGGGGCGAGAGGTTGAAAAACAACGGATCGAAGTCCTCGACCCCGTCAAGAAAGCCCCCCCATTTGCAGTAGGTCTTGTCGAAGCGGTCACGGGCCGGGTCAAAGTACGCCTGGTGATCCCAGCGCGCGCTCGGCACTTCGCTGATCAGGTCTTCCCCACCCGCCAGCTTGTGCCAGAACGTTTCCAGGTCTGCGGCGCCGGGGTAGCGACCGCTGATACCGATGATCGCCAGATCGCGACTGTTGCCGGCCACGGCGGGCGTCTCGCATTGTTGCCGGTTACGCGCACGCTGGCGGACCGGGGCCTGGGCAATCAGGCTGGTTTCTTCGCGGGGTGCGCTGGCCTTGGTCCCCTCGGGCCTCAGCCACTGCTCCAGCCTCTGGGCATGCTGGCCGATGAAGTAGGCGCTCAGCTCGCGCACCGTCTGGTACTCGTACAACAAGGTGTTGGGCAGCGAGCCAAACAGGCGCTCCAGCTGCCGGGTCAGCTCGGCGAGCATGATCGAGTCGGCCCCGTAGCGCTCGAACGACGCATCGCTGTCGATCTTCTCCAACGGCCGCTTGAGGGTGGCCGACAGCAGTTGCTTGAAGTAGCGGATCGCCAGCGCCTGCAGATCGCCCTCCGCGCCCTCCGCGCTCGCTACCAAAGGTGTCGATGGCGCCAGGGCTGTCGCTGCAGGCATCTCCTGCGGCGCTGGTGGCGCCTCGAACCTGTCCGGCTGCCACTGCCCGGCGATAAACCGCTTGATCTTCGCAATGTCGCCTTCCAGCACCATCCAGCGTTCGGCGTCGCTGGCCTGGGCCAGCGCCTGCTGCAGAAACCCCAGGCCGCCGCTGTCACTCAAGGGTTCAATCCCGGTCAGCTCGATCATCTGCTGCTGGCGTTGCCCATCGATCTGCAGACCACCGTTGCGCCACAGCGGCCAGTTGATCGCCAGCGTGCGGCCCTGACGGCGGCCGGCCCGCACCTGGGCCCCACGCCAGCCGGCCCACTCGTCCAGGTACGCATTGGCCAGGGCGTAGTCGCCCTGGCCCGGATTGCCGATCACCGCACTCACCGACGAATACAGCACAAAGCAGTCCAGGGGCAGATGGGCGCTGGCCCGATCCAGGTTCAGCACCCCCGCCACCTTGGGCGCCAGGACGGCCGCCAGATCGGTCGCGCTCTTGTGCTGCAGCAGGCTGTCGCGGGTGATTCCGGCGCAGTGGAAAATCCCGTTGAGGGTGCCCCATTCTTGCTCGCATTGGGCAATCAAGGCCTCGACCGCGCCGCGGTCGGCGATGTCCAGCGCGTGCAGTTGCACTTGGGCCCCCAAGGCCCTGATCGCGGCGACCCGCTGACTGGCCTCGGGTGAGAGTTGCCCGGCCGAACGGCTGGCCAGGATCAACCTGACGCCCTGCGCTTGTCGGGCCAGCTGTTCGGCCAGCAACAAGCCCAGGCCGCCGCTGCCACCGCTCAGCAGGTAAACCCCGTCTTCGCGCCACGGTAGCGCGGTGCCCTGGGCCAGCTGGGTTTCCTGCCAGGACGCCACCTGACGCTGACCATCGCGGTACCGAACCCGCTCGTCGTCCTGCAAGGCATTGTCCACCAGCCACTGCGGCTGCAGGCTGCCCTGCAGCTCGATGCACTGCGCGGCGTCGATCAGGCCTTCGTTTTTTGCCGTCTTCAACAGGGCCAGCAACGAGGCGAAGACCGGGCCGGCGTGCTCGAGGTCGGCCAGCACCAGTTGCACCTGGCTGTTTGCCGGGCTTTTCTGCACAAGCTCGATCACAAACCCGGCCAAGGCCGGCAGCGCAATGGCCGGGTCCTGCGTCACCACCGGCAAAGGCACAACGTGGATCTGCCGACGGTTCCCCACCAGGGCCTGACAGTGCTGGGTCAACAGGTCCAGGTCCTGGGATTGAGCGCCGGCCAGCACAATCAGTTGCCGGGCAAGGCTGCGCTGCGGCGGGTCGATCAGGGCTTTGTCGCGCCAGACCGGGGTCATCGCCAGCATGGACGGGGGTGCCGCCGCTAGTTTTCGCGACGAGAAACCTTGCAGGCGCAGTGCGATGCGGCCCTGCTCGTCGCAGATGTCCAGGTCCAGCTTGTTGAGGCGTCCCGGCTGATGATCGGCGCTGTAGCGCACCCAGGCCTGGCAGGGCTGCTTGAGCAGATCCAGCTCGCCCAACACCACCCGGTCCAGGGCGAAGGGCACCAAAGGCTGGTGCTCCCGCTGCGCCTGGAGCGGCTCCAGCAACGCCAGCCCCAGCGCCGCCTGCAAGGCAGAATCAAGCAGGCCCGGCGGCAGTTCGCAGCCCGGGGCTCGCTCGCCAGGCAGCAAGCTGGCCAGTACCTGGCCGTTGCCCGCCTGCAGGGTGTTGATCCGGCGAAAGGACTCGCCATAGGCCAGTCCCATCTCGCCGAAAACCTGGTAGCACTGCTCTGGGGTCAGTCGCTGCTGGTTGGTCACGCCAGCGATGGAGCCCAGGTCCAGCGGCACCAGGCGTTCGGCGCTGCCAACCAGGGCGACGCCGGTGCAATAGCTCGGGCCATCGGCCGCGCTGCCACGAATCTCGAAGCGGATCTGGCCCTCGCCCTGCTCCACCAGCTCGATGTCGATGTCCAGGTCGCCGCCGTCGTGGACCATGGGTTGGCGCCAGGCGACATGCTTCAGGGCCACCACAGCGTCGGCATCGACCATTGAGCGCTCCACGGCCGCCCTGGCCATTTCCAGGTAAGCCACACCGGGCAGGACCTTGCGGCCGTTGACCCGGTGCCCGCTGAAAAACCATTCATTGCCGTCAAACCGGCTGCTGAAACGCTGTCCTGCCAGGTCCGAAGTATTGCGCTGCACCAGAGGATGCAACGAGGCGGCGCCCGTGGGTAAGGCGGCGGGAGCTTCGCTGATCCAGTAGCGCTCGCGGCTGAAGGGATAGGTCGGCAGCGAGATTCGCCGTGGCCGTGGTTGTTCATAGAGCTGCCGCCAGTCCAGGGTCGCGCCCTGCTGCCACAGGCTGAGCAAGGTGCCCAGATCCCGCTGTTGCAGGGCCCGTTGCAATGGCTCCGGCGCGATCTTGCCGGCAGGCGGGGCCCCCTCCCCGGCGCCGCTGTCGCGCAGCTGGCTCAAGAGGCTGTCGCGGCTGTGGGCGACGAACCCGCACCGGTACTCCATCGCCTCTCGGCCCAGTTGCAGGCTGACGGCCAGCTCCGCCAACTGCAGTTGCGGCTGGCGCTGCACAAAGTCGATCAACTGATCGATCCGCGACTGCAGCGCTTCAGGGGTCTTGGCCGACAGCACAAAGACCGACGCCGCCCCCTGCGCCTCGTTCCCCGGGATCACCGGCTCAACCGCTTCGAGCACCACATGGGCATTGGCGCCGCCAAAGCCGAAGGAGCTGACCCCGGCCCGGCGTGGCAGCGCTTGCCCCTGGCGGTCGGACACTTGCGGCCATTCCCGCCCGGCCTGCAACACCGCGAACGGACTGCCGGCCAGGTCGATGTAGGGATTGAGCTGTTCGCTGTGCAGGCTCTTGGGCAGATAGCCCTGCTTGAGGACCAGCAAGGTCTTGATCACTCCGGCAATCCCGGCGGCGGATTCAAGGTGGCCGATGTTGGTTTTCACCGAGCCCAGGTAACAGCGCTGTTCAGGGTCGGCCCCCAGCTCGGCAAAGGCCTGTTTGAGCCCGCTGATTTCGATCGGGTCCCCCAGGCGTGTGCCGGTGCCGTGAACCTCGATGTAACCGATGCTGTTGATATCGATGCCGCGGCAGGCCTGTTTGATCAGGTCGGCCTGGGCTCTGGGGTTGGGCGCCGTCAGCGAGTTGGCATGGCCGCCGTGGTTTTCCGCCGAGCCGATGATCGCCGCGACAATATTGTCGCCGTCGACCAGGGCCTGCTGATAGTCCTTGAGGATCAGCACACCGACGCCTTCGCCGCGAACATAGCCGTCGGCATCGGCGGCAAAGGCCTTGCAGCGCCCCGTGGGGCTGAGCATGCCGGCCTTGAGCGCACCGATGAACACCATGGGCTCGAAGCACAGATTGACCCCGCCGGCGACTGCCACCGTGCAATCGCCATTGAGGATCGACTGCGCCGCCCTGTGTACCGCCACCAGCGAACTGGAGCAGGCGGTGTCGATGGGGGCGCTGGGGCCGTGAAAATCGAACATAAAAGAGATGCGGTTGGCGATGATCGAGTGGGCATTGCCCGTGGCGTCGTGGGCCCCGGCCTCGGAACGGGCCAACAGGCCGTTGTAGTCGGCGGACGAGATTCCGATGAATACCCCGGTGTTGCTGCCGCGCAGCTCGTGCGGACAGATGGCGGCGTCCTCGAACGCCGCCCAGGTCTGCTCCAGCACCAGCCGATGCTGCGGGTCCATGGCCTCGGCCTCACGGGCGGAAATCTTGAAGAAGTCGGCGTCGAAAGCGCTGGGGTCGTTGATGAAGCCGCCCGGGCAGCTGAATGTTTCGCGCAGTTGCACACGCTCGGCAATGCCCGGCAGATGCCAGTACGGCAACTCGCTGATGGACGAACGCTCCTCCAGCAGCAACTGCCAGAACTGCTCGGCGGTGTCGGCGCCGGGAAAACGCCCGGAGAAGCCGACAATCGCCACCCTGGGAGGCTGCACGGGCGCCGCTACGGCGCCTTGAGGCCCCGCGCCGATCTGCCGCCGCGGCCTGGGTGCCTGGGTGTGCGGCGGTTGCTGAGTGGGCCGCTGATTAGGCAGGCGGATGTCCTGTGTATCGTTCAACGTCGTGTTATCCATTGTTCTGAATGCCCTTACCGTCCTGGTTTACCCGGCGGCCTGGCCAGCCGGGTCAATTCTTCAGATCAATGCAATGGTTCCTGGACCGCTTGCAGTTTTGCCGCCAGCTCGCCCAACTGCTGCTTTTCATAGAACAGGTCCGGCATCAGCCGGGTGCCGAAGTGTTTGTTCAGGCTGTCCGTCAGCTGCATCACCATGATCGAATCCAGCCCCAGGTCATGGACCTGCGCCGACTCGCCGATCTCCTGCGGCGCAAACCCCAGCTTGTGCTGCAACTGGTGCTGGATAAACGCCAGAATCTGCGTGCCGAAGGCGGCTTCAGCCTGGCCATCCTGCGCCGGGGGCGTGGTGGCCACGGGCTGCGGCCTGGGAGCGACCGGCACGCCGGCGTCGTTGGCAAGCGCCCCCGCCAGCCAGGGGTGATCCCGATGGACATGCGCCCGCTCCTGTTCGCCAAGGTGCAAGCTGACCCGATCGGCCTTGAGGCAGATCCGCGCCTGCTGATCGAGCACCAGCACGCTGAACCCCAGGGCGTCGCCGCTGAGGTCGATCTGCGTCAGCACCACCGAAAACGGCCCGGCGGGCGGCTCGTAGCAACACAGCTGCTCGATGTTGCGCACGATGACCCGAGCCTGTGGCAGTCCCAGTTCTTCGAGCAGCAGATAAAGCGCTTTGTCGAGGGTGGTCGCCAGGTAGGGCGACAGCTGCAGGTTGTCGGCATGGTGATTGTGCCGATTGATCGGTGGCCGGCCCTCCAGCAGCAAGCCGCTGCGGCTGATGGCCCCCCTGCCCTGGTGATCGAGGTAAGGCGCAAAGTCGTAACCGGCCTGGGCCAGTCGCTGGCTGATATCGGCGTCGCTCAAGCTGGCGTCAGCCTGCGTCTGGTTCAGCAACTCACTGGCAGCGTCCAGCAGCGACTGGGCCAGTGCCGGTTCGTTGCCGGTCAGCGGGTTGATCAGGGCAAACCCCAGGTTGAGTGACGGTTGCCCCGGACGTTGCACATCGAACTCGAGCTCCAACTGCCCTTCATCGATTTCCAGCAAGCGATACGCGAGCCCGCTGACGCTTGCCCAGTCGGCGACGAAGTGCTCGAACGCACAGGACACCGACAGGGTGCAGCCGGCAAACCCTGACACCAGCGCCGGCATCGCCAGGGCCACATCGGCAAAGTTGAAGGCGCTGATGCGTTGCCCACCGGGTGCCTGGTACAGGTAATCGAGCAATTGCGCCGGGACGAAGTCGGTGCGAAACAGTGCGCCGGGCTGGGTTGTCGAGCAGTTCTCGGCCACCAGGGGGTGCAGTTTTCCGGTGAACATCAGCGGATTGATGATGGCCGACTCGTAGTCCGGTTCGGTGTACCAGCAGCGGTTTTTTTCGAACGCGTAGGCCGGCAGGCTGATGCGCTGAGGCTGGCGCTGATACAGGCTGGCCCAATCGACCTGATTGTCTCCCCCCAGCCACTGCTTCAAGCGTGAAGTCAAAGGCCCGTCGCCCTCGGGCAGCTGCGCCGCAGCGGTTTCCTGGAAGCGGTAGAAGATGTTGCCGCCGTACTGCCCGTCGATGCAGGCGGTCAGCGCCTCCAGCAGCGCCTGGCGGCTGTCGCACCGGATCACCAGGCGGTTGCGCAGGTTGTTCTTGCCAACCTGCAGCGTGTAGGCGATCTGTGCCAGCGAGGCGTCGCTGCTGGCCAGCCAGTCGCGCAGACGGCTGAGGTTTTCCACCAGTAGCGACAGCTTGTGCACCGAGAACACAAACGCCAGGTGCTCCTCGGCGATCTGCCCGGCGGCGTCTGCCGGCTGCGGGTATTCCTCGACGATCAGGTGAGCGTTCATGCCCCCGGCGGCAATCGAGGTCAATCCGGCCCGCCGTGGAAAGCGCTGCAGTTCACCATTGATCAGCCGCTCCGGGCGACGCCATTGGGTCAACTGCTGCGGCACCATGAAGGGCGTATCGGCAAAGTCGATGTCCTGGTTGAGCACACCGGAATGGATCGACGGCGCAATGTGCCCATGCTTGAGTTGCAGCAGGGTCTTGGTCAGCCCGGCCACGCCCGAGGCGGCCAACAGGTGGCCGATGTTCGACTTGATCGAACCCAGGTAACAGAACTGCTTATCGTCGGTGTCGACGGCAAAGGCATTCTTGAGCCCCAGCACCTCGATCGGGTCCCCCAGGCGGGTGCCGGAACCGTGGCCCTCGACATAGGAAATCGACGCCGGGTGCACCTTGGCCTGCTCCATTGCCTGACGAATCGCCAGGGTCTGCAGGTCGGGGTTGGGCACATTGAAGCCGTTGCGTTCGCCGGCGTTGGTGATCGCCGAGCCCTTGATCACCCCGTAGATCTGATCGCGGTCGGCGATCGCCCGGTCCAGGCGCTTGAGCAGCACCGCTCCCACCCCTTCGCCAATCACCGTGCCGTCCGCGCCCACCCCATAACTGTTGACCGATTGCGAGGTGATCGAGGTGAAGTTGCCCTGTGAGGTGTTGACCACCGTGTAGGGGTGGTACATCAGGTTCAGGCCACCGGCCAGCACCATCATGGTCTCGTCGTGGCGCAGCATCTGGAAGGCGCTATGAATGCAGGTCGAGGACGACGAGCACATGGTGTCGATAAACAGGCTGGGGCCGGTCAGGCCGTAGAAATACGACACCGTCATCGGGATGGTGGCCATGCCCGAGCCGGACGCGATCGAACCGCCGGACAGATTGTGTTCGAAACCGTAGTAGTGGTAGTCGTTGCTCATGGCACCGAGCAACACGCCGACGTTGCCGCCATAGCGGCTTTGCAGGGTTTCGCGCGAATAACCGGCGTCTTCGAAGGTGTGCACCGCCGTCTGCAGGAACAGTCGCACTTCCGGCGACATGTGATCGGCATAGACCTTGGGCATCTTGAAGTAGCTGTAGTCGAACTTGTCCACGTCCTTGATGAAGGAACCGTTGAGGCAGGTGCTCTTGCCCAGCACATCACGGTTCTTGTAGTAGAGCTTGCGGTGATCCCAGCGCTCGGCGGGGAACTCGCTCATGCAATCGACACCGTTGGCCAGGTTCTGCCACAGCTGGTCGATGCTGTCCGCACCGGGGTAATAGCCGCCCAGGCCGATCACCGCGACGTACTGCGCCAGGTCACTGTCCTCCACCGGCTCTGGGGCGGGCGAGGTGGCCGTGCTGCTGGCAACGGCGAAACGCTTGCCAGCCAGTGGCTGCGCTGAAGGCGCCGCAGGGCCGGCGGCCGGCAGCGGTTGCTGCTCATCTGCCAGCAGCGCGGCAAAGCGCTGGCGATACTTGACCGCGAAGTGCTCCACCATGCCGGCAATGTTGACGTGTTCGAACAACAGGGTCTTGGGCAGTGAGCCCAGGTGTTTTTCCAGTTCATGGGTCACCCCCACGGCCATGATCGAATCAAAGCCGTAGACCTCGAACTTTTCTGCCGGATGGATTTTCGCCTCATCGATCTGAGTCACCTTGGCGATGATCCGGGTGACAAAAGCCGCGATGTAGGTGCGCAGCTCGCTGTCGCTCAACTGCGCCGCGCCGCTGGCCGGCTGCGGTGCAGGCTGGTGCGCAGCCGGCGCCGGGACAGCGGGCGTCAGGCCAATGCCCGCCAGCCGCGACAACTGGCCATACACCACCCAGGCCTGAGGGTGGACCGACTGGCTCAACAGCTGGCGCAAACTGTCGAGGCCCTCGGCCTGTGGCATCGGCACGATGCCCAACTGTTCGCGCAGCTGTTGTTCGATCACCGGCGCAAGGCCCATGCCGCCGTCGCGCCACAACGGCCAGTTGATGCTCAGCGAGCGTCCTTTGCGCTTGCCATCGGCGGCCAGGTTCTGCCGGTAATGCATGTAGGCGTCCATCCAGGCATTGGCGCTGGCATAGTCCGCTTGCCCCAGGTTGCCCATTGCCGCCTGGGACGAACAGCAGAGCATAAAGTCCAGCGGTCGCTCGCCGATGGCCTGATCCAGGTTCTCGATACCGGCGACTTTCGCCGCCAGCACCTGGGCAAAGTCGCTGGCGGACTTGTGCATGATCAGGCTGTCGCGGATGACCCCCGCGCTGTGGATCAGCCCGTGCAACTGGCCCTGTTCAGCGTAAATGCCGTCCATCCACTGGCTGACCGCCGCGGCGTCGCTGACGTCCAGCGACCGGTACACAACCCGGGCACCGAGCGCCTGCAGTTGCTCGAACATCCCTTGAGCCGCCGCACTGGGTTGGGAACGCCCCGCCAGGTACAGCACCGGGTTGCGGCAACTGCTGGCGATCTGCCTAGCGAAGACCAGGCCCAGGCCGCCGGCCCCTCCGGTGATGGCATAGACCCCGCCATCGCGAAATGCCCCGGGTTCATCGGCGTGCGCCGGCTGCACGGCCAGTTCGCGCCATTGATGGGCGTAGAGGCTGCCGCTGGCGAAGACCCGCACCCGTTGCCCGCAATGAAAGCGACTCTGCCGGGCGATGACCTGGCTCATGGCCGCGTCGCCCATGTCAGGGTCCACCGCCACCAGCCGGGCCTTGAGTTCGCAGTTTTCAATCATTGCCGTACTCAGCAACGCGTCCAGGGCCGTCAGGCGCAGGTCGTCCTGACCCTGGCCGACATAAAGTTGCAGGTAATCTCCAGTCCCGGCGCGGCGTTGCTGCAAGCACTCAAGCAGGGCCAGTGCCGCTGTCTGGTAGTGCGCCGCGCCGCTCGCCCCCGGTGCACCGGGCAATACGCTGACTTGCGGGCCGAACTGACGCCGCACATCCGCTACGACCGCGTCCGGCAGCCCCAACAGCAGCAGTTGGGGCCGGGCATCGCTGGGCAGCGCTTGACCTGGATTGTCGAGGGGTTGCCAGTACGGGGTGCGGATCAAACGGCCGAGTGCTTCGCCGCTCGCCGGCGGCGCCAATGTGGATACCGCCGGGGCGTCAACGCCGGTGCGCCGCGAACTGAAGCCCTCCAGGTGCAGCAGGCATGCGCCGGCATGGTTGCAAATCTGCAGATCCACCTTGTCCACCGCCGCGCCATCCGGCATGGCGCGGCGGCTGGCGATCACCGTCAACGGCGCCAGGCGCAGGGATTGTTCGAGCGAGCCGTACAGACGCAGGCTTTCCAGGGCAAAGGGCAGTGCCGCAGCGGCCGCCTGTTGCCCGGCACCCAGGGTCGTGGCGATATGCAGCGCACTGTCGAGTATCCCCGGGGGCAAGGGCACGCCATCCATCTGCGGATCAAGGGCTGCGCTGGACAACTGGCCGAGCACCCGGTTCTGGCCAATGAGGATCTGCCCGGCCGCCCGGAAGCTGCTGCCGTAATGCACACCCATGGACTCGAAGTCGCGATACAACGCGTCATGGCTACGCTCGCCGAGGTTGCACTCAGCGGCCAGTTGCGACAGATCCAGCGCCGCCGGCATGGGGGGGCAACATCGGCCAGCAGCGCGTCGCCCTGGGCATGCAACTGCTGCACCGAGCCGTCGAGGCTGTAGATCCTGAATGACAGGCTGTCCCCCGAGCTGAGCGTCAACTCACAGAACAGCTCGACTTCGCCAGCGCCTGCGCCCTGGGCAAAGGCCAGCGGCCGCAACCACACCAGGTTGCGCAGCGTGACCTGCTGCATGGGCCGCTCGCTGGCCCGGACAATCGCTTCGCGAGCCATTTCCAGGTACGCGGCGCCGGGGAAAATCAGCTGATCGCCCATTCGGTGATCCGCCAGAAAGCGCTCCCGACCGCTGAAACGGCTGACAAAACACTGGCGCGCCAGGGTTGAGACATTGCGCTGCAGCAGTGGGTGCAGGTGCTCTTTGGCCTGCCCGGCAGCGGCGGCCGAACGCGGGCGCGCCTGGGGCCAGTAGCGCACGCGGGCAAACGGATAACCGGGCAGCGAAACCCGAGTGGGCGGCGCCGCAAACAGGCGCCGGCCGTCGATCTCATAACCTTGGCGGTAGCAGTCCGCCAGCCCCGACAACAGTTCGCGCAGCTCGTCGTCATGGCAGGTCAGGCTGTCGTCCAGCAACTGCTCGATGTAGCGCACCACGGTTTTGCGCGGGGCAAAGTCGCGTTCCACTTCACCGGCAAACAGGTTGGGCCGTTTCTCGCCGGCCAGGTAGCACTGCAGGCCGTAGCGGGTTTCTTCCAGATCCGCGGCCACCAGTGCCAGGCGATAGCGAAAGTGATGCCGCCCTTCGTGCAAGGTATGGCTGATTGCAGGCATCTGCGCATCCTGGTAACCGCCCTGCTCCAGCGCAACATTCAGTTGTGCGGCTTTTTCCTCCAGGGCCTCGGCGGTCTTGGCCGACAGCACCAGCACGTAGCAGGGACGCCGCAGTGCCGCGTCGTCGGCGCGCTGACTGTAGCTTTGCACAACCACGTGGGCGTTCGTGCCGCTCATGCCGAAGGCACTGACCGCGCCAAGGCGTTCGCGGTCGCGTCCGGCCTGGGGCCAGGGTTTGTTGGCCTTGTTGACGTAGAACGGGCTCTGTTGCCACTGGATGTAGTGGTTTTCCTGCTCGCAATGCAGGCTGGCCGGAATGGTTTCGTGGCGCAGCGCCTGCAACAGGCTGATGACGCTGACCAGCCCCGATGCGGCGAAGGTATGGCCCAGGTTGGTCTTGGTCGAGGTCAGGGCGCAATGGCCGGGGCTGTTGCCGCCAAAGGCATCGTTGAGGGCGTTGATCTCCACCGGATCGCCCAACTGGGTGCCGGTGCCGTGGGTGACGATGTAGTCCACCGCCTGGGTATCAATCCCGGCGCGGCGATAAACCTCTTCCAGCAAACGCTGCTGGGACACTCCGCTGGGGGCGGTAATGCCGTTGGTCTTGCCATCGTAGTTGAGGCCGCTGGCGCGCAATGTGCCGTAGATCCGGTCGCCATCGGCCTCGGCGCGGGCCAGGGGCTTGAGCAGCACGCAGCACACCGCTTCCCCCGGCACCATGCCGTTGGCCCGATGATCGAAGGCAAAGCACTTGCCATCCGGCGAGAGCATCCCGGCCTGGGTCATGCCGATAAAGGCATCCGCGGAAAAGATCAGGTTGACGCCGGCCGCGATGGCCATCTCGCATTCCTGGTTGCGCAGGCTGGAGGCCGCCTGATGCAAGGCCACCAAAGCCGACGAGCAGGCGGTGTTGATGGCCATGGTGGGCCCGGTGAGGTTGAGAAAGTACGCCAGCCTGGAGGCCAGAATGCCGTTATGGCTGGAGGTCAGGCTCTCTTCGCCTGCCAGGCGCTGGAAGTCGCCCTCCTCGACCCCGACGAACATGCCGACGCGCTGGGTTGCCAGCTGACGCGGGCCGATGCCGGCGTCCTCCAGGACATTCCAGGACTCCTGCAACAGCAGGCGCTGCCTGGGGTCGAGGTGGGTGGCCTCGCGGGGTGAAATCTCGAAAAACAGCGGATCGAACTCGTCGATCCCCGGCACGCTGCCCATCCAGATGCAGCGGGTCTTGGTCGGGTTTTCCCGGGGGTCGCCATAATGCTCGCGCCAGTCATAACGCTCGGGCGGAATCTCGCCGACCATGTCACGGCCCTCGGCCAGCACCTGCCACAACTCATCGGTTGTGCGGGCACCGGGAAAGCGGCCGCTGATGCCAATGATGGCCATGGCCTCGGTGGCCGGGGCGGAGGCGCTGGCAGAGCTCGTCAGTGCTGCCGGTTGTGCTTCGGGTTGTGGTTCTGGCTGTGTTTCTAGCTGTGCTTCTGCTTGTGCTTCTGGCTCGGCTTGCGGGCCAGACGCGGGGTGCAGGTAGCAGGCTTCAACCGCCTGGCGGTGCTGCGCCAGCAAGTGCGCGGCGAGCTTGGCCAGGGTCGAATGGCTGAAAAACACTTCCGGGGTCAACGTCAGGCCGAAGTGACGGTTCAACAGCCCGGCATATTCGGCCAGGCTGATGGAGTCGAAACCGAAGTCGGCGAGGTTGCACGCCTCCCCCAGGCTCTGCCGTTCGGCCTGCAGCGGCCGGCTTGCCAGTTCCCGCAGGTCCCAGGCCAGGGCTTGTTCCAGGCTCAAGCCCTTGAGTTCGGGGCGACTGTGGGCCGGGGCGCGTGGCAGAACGGCGGCCGGGCGGCCAGCCGCGGCTTTGGCCGCCGGTTGATTGATCCCCTCCAGCAGCTGTTGCAAGCGCGCCGGTTGGCCTGCCAGCACCAGGACCTGCGGCATATCGCTGCCGACAATCTGGCGCAGCAATGCCAGGCCCTCGGCGCTTTCCAGCATGCGCTGGCCGCTGGACTTGAGGTAGAACTCGGTGGACTCGCGCTCGCCCAGCGCCATGCCGCCCTCGCGCCACAGCGGCCAGTTGATCGCCACCACCCGCCGGGCACGCCCACGCTGTACGTAACGGGCATAGGCCTGCTGGAAACGGTTGGCCATTGCGTAGCTGCACGCGCCCATATCCCCCAGCAACGCCGAGCTGGAGGAGAAATGACAGATCAACGCCAGGGGTTGCTCCGCCAGCACCTGGTCCAGCACCTGAGTGGCCCCGATCTTGGCATTGAGCACTGCGGCGAATGCCTCTGGCGAACTGGCCAGAACACTGCCACTGGCCTGCAGACCGGCCGCATGAATCAGGCCATCGATCGGCCCGCTCTGCGCCAGTACCGGGGCCAATGCCGCCGTCAGCGCCGAGCGATCCGCGCAATCGGCCTGGACATGGAACACCCGGCAGTGCTCATGGCTCAGTGCGTCGATCCGTGCCCGGGTGGTGGCCGACAGTGGCGAGCGACCGTTAAGCAACAACTGCAATCGACCGTCAGTGCGCAGTCGTGCGCGGTTCGACAGCTCGCCCGCCAGCAACAAGCCCAGTTCGCCGAGGCCGCCGGTGATCAGCAGGGTATTGAGTGGGTCCAGGGCCAGCGGCTCGGCGGCAGCTTCCACGGGGGCCGCTATCAGGACCGGGCGCTGGGACCGCGTGCCGCGGTACAGCCGGCTACCCGCCGGCTGGCCGCTCAGTTGCCGCCACAGGCGCTGCAACCAGCGACGCTCGTCGGCACCCGCGCCGGGCACGTCGATGGCCACCTCGACGGCGCACGCCATGAGGCTGCCCAGGGAGCGTTCAAAGCCGATCCAGGACTCCAGGTGACAACGCTCAAGGCCATTGCTGGCCCGGCCTGCCAGCAACAGTCGCGCCACCGGCGCGGCGGTGACAGCCATGGCCTTGAGCAAGGCGACAATCGGGCTGCTGTCGCTGATCCAGCGGCGATCGTCCATGCCCCACAGATACAGGACCCGGGTCGCAACGGCGCTGCCCAGCACCTGCTGCAGCCCTTGCTGCAGCAGGTGCGGGTGATGCACCGCCACCCGGTAATGGCCCTCCTGGTCACGTTCATTGAGCGGGCCGGGCGCGACGAACAGCAGCTCGGTGTCCGGGCTCAGGGCCTGGACCTCATCGGCCAGTTGCCGACGCAGACCTGGCTCGGCCAACAGGCAGATCAGCCGCTTGATCCCGGCGCCGCCAATGGGTTCCTCGACGTCCTGCCACTGTTCGCTGCAGGTGAGCAGCGAGGTCTCAGGCGTCGTGGTTGCGCCGGTGGGTGTCGGCGCTTCCAGCCAGTAACGGTCTTTGGCAAAGGCGTAGCCCGGCAGGCCGATGCGCGCGGGACGGCGTCCGCTGCCATAGAGCTGCGCCCAGTCGATGCCGTTCTCAGTGTCTGCCCCCGCGAGCCACAGCGCCGCCAGTTGCCCCAAGTCAGCCGCAGCCAGGGCCTGTTCGCAGGTCATCAGCGGCACGGCTGGCGGGTCGGCGCGCTGGCCATCGATCCAGGCTTGCAGTTGCTGTTGCAGTTGCTCCTGGCTGTCCACGCTGAAAATCGCCCGGGCCGCCATGGCTTCGCGCCCGGTTTGCAGGGTGTAGGCCAGCGCGGCGAGGTCAGGGCTGTGTTGCTTGAGGTAGTCGAGCAGGCGCACCACCTGCTGCTGCAGACGCTGTTCATTGCGCGCGGACAAGGGCACCAGCACCGTCTGTCCCTGGTGCGTGGCGAACGTGCGTTGCTCGCGATACTCCTCCAGCACCGCATGGGCGTTGGTCCCGGAAAAACCGAATGAACTGACGCCCGCGCGCCGCGGCGTGGCTTGTTCCGGCCAGTCGCAGCCCTGGGTGTCGATCAACAGCGGCGAGTCTTCGAGCTTGATATGGGGGTTGTGCTGCTGGAAATGCCCCAGTGCCGGCAGCTTTTTGTGTTTCATCTGCAGCAGCACCTTGAGCACCCCGGCAATGCCGGCAGCGCCCTCGGTATGGCCGATGTTGGCCTTCACTGAACCGATATGGCAGAAACCCCGGTCGCTGGTGTAGCGGGCAAAGGCGCGCTTGAGCGCGTTGATCTCGATCGGGTCGCCGAGCCGGGTGCCGGTGCCGTGGGCCTCGATGTAACTCAGGGTGCGCGGATCGATCGCGGCGTTCTGCCAGGCCTGGACGATGACGTTTTCCTCCCCGGCCACGCTCGGCGCGGTGAGCGAGGGGGTGTAGCCGCCATGCAGGGCCGCCGAGCCCTTGATCACGCCATGGATCGGATCGCCATCGGCCAGTGCCTGTGCCAGTGGCTTGAGCAACAGCGTGGCGACGCACTCACCGGGCACATAGCCATCGGCGCGCGCGTCGAAGGTGTGGCAGCGGCCGGTTGGCGACAGCGCCCGGATCGCCGAAAAGTAGCGATAGTGCCAGGACGACAGCAGCAAGTTGCTGCCGCCGACCAAGGCCATCCCGCACTCGCCGTTGCGCAATGCCATGCAGGCGGCATGCAACGCCACCAGCGACGAGGAGCAGGCGGTGTTGAACATCAGGCTCGGCCCCTTGAAGTCGAACCAGAACGAGATCCGGTTGGCGGCGATGGTGCCGCTGCCGGTGGCGATGTAGGGGTCCATCGGCAGACCCAGTTCGCTGATCTTGTCGAGGTATTCGTTGAAGCAAGAGCCGATGAACACCCCGGTGTTGCTGCCGCGCAGCCCCGCAATCACCCCGGCATGTTCGGCGCAGGTGTAGGCGCTCTGCAGCAGCAGCCGCACTTGCGGGTCCATCCACTGGGCTTCGCGGCGCGACAGGTTGAAAAAGCCGGCGTCGAACTGGTCGACGTCGGCGATGAAGCTGCCCCAGCGCGAATAGGTCCGGTCCTGGGCCTCGGGATCGGCGTCGAACCAGGGCTCGATGTCCCAGTGATCTGCCGGCACCGGCTTGATCAGCTCCAGGTCCTGCCAGAGGTTGCGCCAGAACTGATCCAGATCCCCGGCTTCGGCGAACTGCCCGTGCAGGCCGATGATGGCGATATCGCTCTGGGGCAGCTTGCCCGCCTGGGGCGTGGCCTGGGTTTGGCTGATCACGTCGGGCCCCGTCACAGGCTGCGCTGGCCAGTCGACCTGCACTTGCACCGCCGCCCCGCTCTGCTCCTCCAGCAGCCTGATGAACGCCGTGGGGTGTTCCTGCCAGAGAAACGTCGCCAGTTCGGCGAGGCTCGGGTACTCAAAGAACACCGTGGCTTCCAGTTCGATCTGCGCCGCGCTGGCGATGCACTGCGCCAACTGCACCAGTTGCACGGATTCGAGCCCCAGGTCCATCAGGTTGCGCAGGCGTTGCTGCTTGCCCACCTGGTTCGCGCCAATGCCGTGCAACTGAGCCAGCAGATAGTCTTCCACCGCGGCGGCACTGCCGGTCCGGTGCGGCGCTTGAGGGGCAACCAGGTCGGCGCTGCGCAGGCGCTTGAGCGAGCAGCCCTTGAACTGGGCAATCAATGCGCCGTCGTCGCTGTACAAGTCAGCGTCGAACAACAGCAGTTCGCCGGAGTTCTTCAGCAAACGGGCATGAATCCAACCGCTGGCCGGGGCCTGGTGCCGATGAAACGTCAGGGACTTGATCCCCAGGGGAATGTAATGACTGGCCAGTTGCTCCGCGGCCAACAGGGGAATGAGGGTCATGAAGGCGCTGTTGATCAGCAATGGATGCAAGGCGTAGTGGCGCTCATCCTTGAGCAGCACCCGCGCCACCGCCTCACGGCCGTTGGCTTGCAGGTAGAGCGCTTGCAGGGTGCGATAGCTCTGGCCAATGTGCAGTTGCTCGCTGATCCGGTAGATCGACTCCAGTTCCACCGCGGTCATGCCGGCGCGCAGCTCAGCTGGCGGCACTGACGGGGAGCTCATTGGCAGGGACGCCGCCGCGACCGCCAACAATTCGCCACTGGCCACCACCTGCCAGGGCTCCAGCGGCGTGCGCCGGCACACGGCCTCGAACCCGGGCTGCCCGGCACGGATCGCCACTTCAAGCTGTTCGCCTGCGGCCAGGGCCATGGGTGCAGCAAACGTCAGCTTCTGCAACTGCAGCACCTGGCCCTCGCTGAGCTGGCCCAGCCCGTGCTCCAGCGCCAGGCTGGCGTAGGTCAGCCCCAGGAGTATCTGCTGGTGATTGAACTGGTGATCGCGCAGGCACGGTTCATCGTAGTGATACACGGCGGCGGCGCTGAGCTCGGCATTGGCCGGTGGCGCTTCGATCCGTCGTGGCGCCGGCTCTTGCAGCGCCTGGGCCCTTAGCCTTTCGAACTCCAGCGCCGCTTGTTCGACACTGATTTCCTGCCGTTGGATCTTGCCATGCAGAACCCTGATTTTACTGTCCACTGCTCTCTCCAATCCTTGGTTCTGATAGTGCTCGCAATACGAAATCGACTCTGCGCCTTGCCGCCTCAGGCGCCGCTGAAGTCGAGGAAGGCTTTGTTCGAAGGCCGCAGGAACGGCAGGTAGGCCGGTGGCGGCATCTTGCCCACCAGGCGCGGCACGTTGCCCTTGGGCCCCAGCTCCCGGGCCAGCATGGCGATAAACAGGGTGATCTCCAGCGCCGCCACATGGCGCCCGAGGCAGGCATGGGGGCCGCCGCCGAACTGGCAGGTTTCCACCTGATTCAGCGCACGGTCCAGGCCCAGCCAACGCTCCGGTCGCCAGCTGTCGGGGTCCGGGTAGCGTTCGGGATTGCGGGAAACGTGCAGCAGGCTGACCCCGGCCATGACCCCGGCGGGAATCCTCTGCCCGAGCAACTCGAACTCGGTGTGCACCTTGCGCATTTCAAAGGGCGCCGGTGGGTACAGGCGCATGGTTTCACGGAATATCCCTTCAGCCAGCGGCACTTGCCTGACCAGTTCCTCGTGGGTCACCGGCAGGCTCTCCAGCCCGGCGACCTGCTCGCACAGCTGCTGCCAGACATCCGGATGCTGCGACAGCATCAGCGCCGACCAGGCCATCACCGCCGCGGTGGTTTCCGAACCGGCAAACCCCAGCCCGAGAATGTTGTGCACCAGTTCGACTTCGGACAGGCCGTTGCCCTGTTCATCGCGGCCCAGGATCATCGCCCCCACCAGGCTGTCGTGATCATTGTTGGCCCGTGTGGTGGCGACAATCTGCGCCACTCGCTGCTCCAGCCAGCCCCGCGCCTTGCGACAGCGCCACGCCGGAAAACCGGGCAGATTGATCTTCAACGGAATCATGCCGAGGAAGAACTCCTCGTACTGGTGACGCCACAACTCCAGCTCGTGGGTTGCAATCCCCAGAATCCGGAATACCACTTCCAGGGCGATGTCCTTGGTCTGGGGAAAAATCGCCAGCTGGTTTTCCCGGCTCCAGTGCTTGAGCCGCTGATCGATGGTTTCCACGATGAACTGGCCCACCTTGGCGCGGGTCAGGCCCTTGGGGGTGAAGGCATCGGTGCTGGCCTTGCGTGCATTGCGGTGGCGCGGGCCATCGAAGGCGTTCATCGCCTCCCCGGTAATCACCGGCATCTGTTCACGCAGGAATGAATTGTCGGTGTACTTGTTCTGCAGGATCGCCAGCCCCGCCTCGTCGACGATTTGCAGCACCGGCAACTGGCTGCCGAAATAGGTCCAGAACATCGGCCCGCACGCGGCCTCGGCCTGACGCAACTCGCCGAGGGCGTCCTTACCAATCTTGTGCACGTGCCCGAGAAAGGGGATCTTGCCGGGCATCACCGGGAATCCGTCCTTGATCTTGATGCTGGCCGCCAGTGGTCGGGCAGCCTTGAGCCGCGGCTGGGCAGCGTCGGCCGTGCTCTGCGCGGTTGCGGTGGTGTCTTCAATCTGGCTCATAACCTTCCCTGTTCAGTGGTGGTGCCGGTGAGCAACTGGGCAAACTGCGCGGCGTCCAGCTCACCGCCGCTGATGCGCCGGTACAGATCACTGGAGAACAACGCGCTGGGCGCCGTGGCCGACTGGGGCGGCGCCGGTGGATGCTCAAACTCATAACCGGGCAGTTGCATTCGATTGCCGCCCTGGGGAAACAGCGCCGAAGTATCCAGTTCGGCGCCGCGACACCAGGCTTCGCCCTTTTGCGCCAGTGATCCGCTGGCGATTTGCGGCTCAGCCTCTTCAATGCCATCCAGCGGTGATAGCCAGCAGCCGTTATCCGGCGTGCCGGCCAACAACAATGTCAGGCGTGCCCGCAATTGCTGGCAGTCATCCACCACCAAGGCGGCGCGATGAGCCAGACGCTGTTCGCGCAGGGCTAAACTGTAGGCCAGATCTGACAGATCGATAGGCCGATTCCCATCGATTAATCCCTGAAGTTTGTTCAGATAGGCCAAGAGGCTGCCCCGGCTGGCTGCGGCGACGATCAGCAGTTGCTCGCCGGGCATGGGGCTCAGTGCTGGTCGCGCTGGCTGATACTCCTCCAGCACCAGACTGGCGTAGGTGCCGCCTGCGCCAAAGGAGTTGATCAGGCAGCGGCGCGGCTGGCCGCTGTCATCCGTGGCCCAGGACGACGCCTGTTGTTGCAGGTAAAAGGCGCTGCCGTCCAGACGGATATGCGGGTTCAACGGCTCGGCATTGATCGAGGGCGCCAACATTTGATGCTGCAGTTGCAGCAGCACCTTGGTCAGCTGGGAGATCCCCGAGGCGGCCTCAAGGTGACCGATGTTCGACTTCAGCGTGCCCAGCGCGCAGCTGCCCGGCGCCAGTTCGGCAAAGACTTTTTTCAACGCTGCCACTTCAATCGGGTCGCCGAGTTCCGAACCATTGGCCGCCGCTTCCACGTAGTTGATCTGCGCCGGCTGCAAGCCTGCGCGCTGGATGGTCTGGGCGATCAGGCGGGCTTGCTGGCGGGTATTGGGGGCCGAGTACTGCAGCTTGCCGCCACCATGATTGACGCCGGTGCTCTTGATCACCCCATGGATTCGGTCGCCATCGGCCACGGCCGCTGCCAATGGTTTGAGCAGCACGGCGCCGGCTCCCTCCCCCGGCAGCATGCCGTCGCTCTGGCCAAAGCCGCGACACGATTGGCCACTGCCCAGCAGATTGGCCAGCTTGAGGGTCTGGTAGCGGGACGGATCGAGGATCAGGTTGACGCCACCGGCCATGGCCATCGCGCATTCGCCCTGCAACAGACTCTGGCAAGCCAGATGTATCGCCGACATGGAACTGGCGCATGCGCTGTTGACCGCCAGGCTCGGGCCCTTGAGATCGAACGCGTGGGAAATCCGGTTGGGCAACTGCCAGTCGGTGACATTGGCCTTGATCGCCGCCTGTGCAGCTGGGTCCTCGCGCAGCGAGGACGGGTTGTACATCGAGCCGATGAACACCCCGATGGCCTGCGTGTCGTCCTGCTGGAACCGGGCCAGGGCATCGCTGTTGTATCCGGCGCTCTCGAAGGTCAGCCAGGCCACTTCGAGCATCTGCCGCAGCGGCGGCGAGCAGTGCTGCGCCTCGGCGTCGGAAATCGCGAACAGCTGGTGATCAAAGGCCTCGACCTGGTCCAGGAAGCCGCCGTAGTAGCGTTGATCGCCATTCAAGGCCGCTGACCAACGCTGAGCGCCGGCCTCGCTGATACAGTCGCGACCGTTGCGCAGGTTGTCCCAGAACCCGTCCAGATCAGCCGCCATCGGATAGCGCCCATTGACCCCGATAATCGCGATGTCGCGGCTCCCAGCCCGAGGCTCGACCCTGCCTGAGGCATGCGGCGCGGGCCGCAGCTGGGTGTGACCACGGGCCGGCAGCGGCACCTCGGCCCGTGCCAGCGGTGCCGGGCGTTCGGCCAGTTGCGGGGCAAAATGACGGGTCAGCGCCGGCCGGTGTTCGGCCACCAGGTAGCGGGTCAGCTGATTGATGGTGTTGTGTTCGAACAAGAGGGTGCGCGACAGCTCGCCGGCGCTTTTTTCCAGCGCCTGGATCAGGCTGATCTGCAGGATGGAATCGATGCCATAGCGATCAAACGCGGTGTCGCGTTGCAAACGCTCGGGCGCCATGTTCACCAGCTTGGCCAGCACCTCGGTGATCAGTTGCCGGCAGTGTCCGGCCAGTACCTCTTCTTCCATCTCGGCCTCGGGGCCGGGGTTTGGCGCCTGGGGCGCGACCGGCAGCGGCGCGACGTCGACCCGGGCCGGCAGGCAGACCACGCCATCGCTGGCGGCAACGATGATCTGCTGGCCCAGGGAATGGCTGGCCGAGGCCGGAAAGGCAACGTCCTCAAAACCTTGGTCCCGCAGCAGTTGCCGCCAACGTTCGGGGTACACACCAGGGCAGCCGGGAATGCGCAGCGCCGTGTCGTTGTGCAGCCACCAGCCTTCGAGCAGGCCGAACGTCAGGTGGGTGAACAGCGAACGGTCGCTGATTTCATTGAGCACCAGCAGCCCGCCCCGGCGCAGCGCGGTCTTGGCGTTTTGCAGGGTGCGCCGCAGGTCGGGGGTGGCGTGCAGCACATTGGTGGCGATCACCAGGTCATAGTGCTGCAGGCGGATGCCTTGCTCGGCGCAGGGTTTGCCCACATCGAAAATCGCCGTGCGCAGGTAAGGCGCCCGCGGCGCGAAATGCGTTTGGGCATGGTTCAGGAACGCCTGGGACAGGTCGGTGTAGCAGTATTCGGCAATGCCCTGCTGCCACGGGCCCAGGCTGTTTATCAGCCCCGCAGTGGTGCCGCCGGTGCCGGCGCCGATTTCCAGAATCCGCAGCGGCTGGCCGTTAGCGGCCTGACGGCGGGCGACATCAACGACCACCTGGCCCAGCACGGCATTGAAGTAATCGCAGACCCGATTGTTTTTATAGATGCCCTCCACCAGGTCCATCGAGCCGTTGGGGAACATCACTGCGGTAGCCAACTGCTCACCGCGCAGAATGCCCGGCAATGCCCGGACAAAGGTCTGCAACAGTTGCACTTGCGCCTGCAGGTCGGCGTCTTGGCACCATTGTTCACTGGCCAGCTGCCATTGCGCCGACAACGCCGCCTGATCAGGCAGGGCCGACAACAACTGCCCCTGCTCATCGATATCAGCGTTTTGCACCAACCAATCCAGACTTTCGCGCAGCCAGCGGCGATAGAACGGCTGGGCCCGCAGATTGGCCGCCACCGCCGGATCGGCCGCGATCCGTTGCTCGGTCAGCGGCCCGCCGGCGGCCAGGGCGCCGAGGCAGGCGAAGATGTGAGCCAGCAACAGCCGGTTCATCTCGTTGGCCGCCGGATGATGTTGCGGCGCCGGGCCCGCGCCCTGGGCAACCTGCACCCAGTCGGCGCCCGCCAGTACGGCTTGCGCCGGGTAGCAATCGAGCTGCCAGTGGCCGTTGATGCCGGCAATCGCCCGGGGCTCCAGCAACTTGACCAGCCCCAATTGCGGCAAGGGGCTGGCCAGCAACCGCTGCAGCGCCGCCATGCCTTCCTGGGGTTCGATGGAACCCAGGCCCTGGGCGGTCATGAGCGCCCGGTAGCCCGGATCGGCCACCACCCCCACGGAACCCCAATAACCCCAGTTGATGACCTTGACCGGGCAGCCGCCGCGCTGCCTGAGCTGGGCTGCCAAGGCATCGGTAAAGGCGCAGCCGGCGGCGTAGTTGCTCTGACCGGCAGCGCGGCTGAAGGCGATCATGGATGAGAAAAACAGCACGAAATCCAGCGCCGGGTTGTCCACCGCGGCACAGACCTGCGCCAGGGCGCTGCTGCTCAGGCGCTTGGCATCGAACACCGCGCTGAACTGCGCTTCGTCCATCTGCGCCAGACGTCCATCGTCCAGTACCAGGGCCGAATGCACCCAGCCATTGATCGGCCCGCAGGCCTCGAGCACATGCTGCCGGGCCTGGGTCAATTGCCCGATGTCCGTGGCGTCGGCCTGGATGTACAGCGGCGGCGCGGCGTTGTGTTGCCGGGCCAACCGTGCCAGTTGCTCCAATGAGTGCTTGATCCTGTCGTCAGCGGTGCGGCGGCCGAGCCAGACCACCCGGGCCCGCCAATGGCTGATCAGATGCCGGGTCCACACTTGGCCAATGCCTCCGGCGCCGCCGATCACCACATACACGCCACCTTCGCGGTACTGCACGGCGCCCGCTTCGGCCGGCTCGCGCTCGGCCAGTGGCAACAAGCGTTGGCAGAACCATTGGCCGTCACGCCAGGCCAGGCATTCCCCGGCCACTTCGGGCTCAGGCAGCGTCTGTGGCAGTGCCTGGCCGTGGGCCGGCAGGTCCATCAGTTCCACCCGCCACAGCGTTTGCTCCTTGGCCAGGGACCCGGCCAGCCCGTGGCAGGCGGCCTGTTCCGGCGCCAGGGGTTCATCGCGGTGCACGGCAACACTGGTGTTGAAGATCAGTTGCAGCTGCAAGGCCTGTTGCGCAAACCCCGACTGCAGCAGGGCCTTGATCAAGCGGAACAGCATCAGCGTGCTCTGCTGCGCCGGAGCCAGCCAGATCAGGCGCTGGAACGGTGCACAAGCGGCCAGTTGAGCACTGAGCGCCTCAAGGGTGGACGCCTGGGTCGGCATGAACTGAATCTGTGGATGCAGCCCGGCCAGCCAGTCGCGCTGATCACCGGACGCACCAATGGCCAGCGTCGGCAAGGCTTGCATCACCTTGGCCGGGCTGTCGGCGATCAGCCATTGCGGGGCCAGCAGGCTCAAGCCTGCCGGCAGCACGGGCTCGCTGTCCTGCGCCAGCGGCTGTCCGCGGCCATCGCGCATGGGCCGGGAACTGAAACCGCGCAGCGCCACGGCCACCTGGCCCTGGGCGTCGCACAGTTGGATGTCGATCCGCTGCACGGCGCTGCCCGGGTGACGGCTGTCGAGGCTGATCAGTGCCCACATCTGCGCTTGGCACCGGGCAAACACCTGCACGTGCTCAAGGGCGAAAGGCAGCAGCGTCTGGCCTGTGCCCTGGTGGTCTTGCAACAGACCGATGGAGGCCTGGACCGCCGAATCGAGCATGCCCGGATGCAACACCCAATCCCCCGCAAAACCCTCTGCCGCCAGCTCCAGGCGGGCCAGCACCCTGCCCTCGCCCAACCACAGCTGGGACACACCGCGATGGCCAGGGCCGTAGTCAATGCCCATCGCCGCAAACAGCGGATACAGCTCGTGCGCTTCCAGGCTGCGCTGCCAGGACGCCGCGCACAGCGTGGCCAGATCCAGCGCCGGCACCTGGGCTGCGGCAATCACCTGGGCACTGCCCTTGCAGTGTTCAAGCACCCCGCCCTCGGCGTCCGAATAAATCCTGAAGTCGATCTTGTGCTGCTCCAGTGTCAGTGCGACATGCAGCTCGCTGTGCTCCGCTGTCGGCGTATAGGGCGTCAACCAGACGACGTTGTTCAATTGCAGCGTGCCGCTCTGCGCTGCCTGCCGATCCAGCGAGCGCTCCACCGCGGCCCGGGCCATTTCCAGATAGCCGACGCCGGGCATGGTGTTGCACTGGTTGACCCGATGGTCGACGAACCAGCCCTCGTCGCCCTGCCAGCGGCTGCTGAAACGCTGCTGGTAGAAGTCCGAGGTGTTGCGCTCAAGCATCGGGTGCAGCCACGCCGCCGGCGCCCCACGGCCGGGCACTGCAGCGCCGGCCAGGTCTGTGACCCAGTGGCGCTCCTGGGCGAAGGGATAGCCCGGCAGACTCAGGCGCCGCAGCGGGCGATTGCTTGGATAGAGCTGACGCCAGTCGATCTGCAGGCCCTGCACCCACAGTTCCAGCAACTTGGGGTACTTGCGTTTGTCGATCCAGGCCGCCAGTGCACCGGCCATGTCCTCGTCCTGGCGAAACAGTGCCAGGGCCGGGTTGTCGCTCTCGGAGACGCCGCGATACAGGGCTTTGCCGGTCGCCGCAAAGTCATCGAGCTGGCGTTGCAGATCGCTCAGGGAATCGCTCAACAGCGCCACCCGCTCCTGCATCGCGTCGCGGCCCACTTGCAGGGTATAAGCCAGATCATCGAGGTAGGCCTGGCTTTCGAGCGGCTCCTGATGCGCTCGTGCGCCGATGAACGCTGCCAGGCGACGGGCAGCCTCACGCAGCCGCTCCGGGGTTCTGGCCGACAGCACAAACGCTCGCGCGCCGGTTGCCAGCAGCGGGCGCTCCACCTGCGGTGCGCGGTACTCCTCCAGCAGGACATGGGCATTGGCACCGCCAAAACCGAAGGAGCTGACCCCCGCCCGCCGCGGCAGTTGGTTGCCCTGGCGGTCCTGGATGGCCGCCCATGGACGATTGTGCTGCACCACGTAAAACGGGCTGTTGTCGAGTTCGATGTAAGGGTTGAGCTGTTCACAATGCAGGCTCTTGAACAGGGTCTTGTGCTTGAGTTGCAACAGCACCTTGATCACCCCGGCGATCCCGGCCGCCAGCTCCAGGTGCCCCATGTTCGACTTCACCGAGCCTACGCCGCAGTAGCCCTGCGCCAACGCCTCGTTGCCCAGCTCTTGGTTGAGTTCGCGGAAGGCCATTTTCAGGCCGTTGATTTCAATCGGGTCGCCCAACTCGGTGCCGGTGCCATGGGCCTCGATGTAGCCGACGCTGCGCGGATCGACGCCGGCCTTGCGGTAGGCCGACTTCAACAGCTCGGCCTGGGCCCGCGGGTTGGGCGCCGTCAGTGAGTTGGCCTTGCCGCCGTGGTTTTCCGCGGTGCTGCGGATCAGCGCGTAGATGTTGTCGCCATCGGCCTCGGCCTGGGCCCGTTTTTTCAGCACGATCATCCCCACGCCTTCGCCACGGGCATAGCCGTTGGCCTGGGCCGAAAAGGTCTTGCTGCGCCCGTCCAGGGCCAACATCCCGGCCTTGCTGAAGCTGATTTGCGCCTCGGGGGCGATCAGGGTATTGACCCCACCGACCACCGCCATGGCGCAGTCGCCACTGTGGATCGCCTGAACGGCGCGGTGGATCGCCACCAGGGACGAGGAACAGGCGGTTTCCACGGGCTCGCTCGGGCCGTGAAAATCCAGCAGGAAGCTCATGCGGTTGGGGCCGACCGAAGGCACCATCGCCGTGGCGCTGTAGCCCTCCACCGGTATCCCGGCCTTGGCGATCAGGCTGCTGTAGCCGGTCACGCCGGTGCCGACGAAGATCCCGGTGTCACTGCCCGCCAGATCGGCGCTGGCGTAGCCCGCGTCTTCAATGGCCAGCCAGACATAGGTCATCAGCAGCCGCTGCTGCGGGTCCATCAACTGCGCTTCCCGTGGCGAAATGGCGAAGAACAGCGGGTCGAAGTGATCGACGCCGTGGATGAAACCGCCCCACTTGACGTTGGTCTTGTCGACTTCGCGATGAGGATCGCCGTAGTACTCGCGCCAGTCCCAACGGTTGGCGGGAATCTCGCTGATGCAGTCGCGCCCGTCCTTGAGGTTATGGAAAAACTGCTCGACGTCCTCGGCCATGGGAAAGCGGCCACTGATACCGATCACCGCGATCTCGTCATCGATGCGGTTTGCCGGTGGCGTTTGCCTGACTCCGCTGACGCCGTCCCCTGGCCCCGGGGCCATCGTTGGCAGCGCTTGCTGCCGGGGCTGGGCCGCGGCGGCTGGCGCTGCGCTGGCCTGCGGCGCGAATCGTGGAGCCAGCGCCGCCTGATGCTCGCGCTCCAGGTACGCGCAGAAACGGCCGACTGTGGCGTGTTCAAAAAAGATCGTCGGCGCCAGGTTGAGTCGCCATTGCTGTTTCAGGGTATTGGCCAGGGTGGTCAGGCTGATCGAGTCGAAGCCGTATTGGCTGAACTCGACATCCAGACGGATATCGCCAGCGGGAATCTTCATCTGCGCCGACACCTGTTCGATCAGCGCCCGCTGCAAGGCTTCAGTCAGCGGCGCCGCCTGCTGCGCTGCAGCCGACAACGATGCCGGCTGCGCTGAGAGCGCTTGTGGCTGTGGCTCCGGCATTGCCGCGGCGGTGGCCGCGTTGACCAGCGCGGTCATCGGCTCGCGCCGGCCGTGCATCACCAGCACCTGGGGCAAGGCCAGCGCCACGCACTGGCGCAAGGCGTGAATCCCGGCGTTGCTCGGCATGGCCACCATGCCGGTACTCTGGGCCATGTGCTGCGCGGTGGCGGCATCGACCTGCATGCCGCCCTCTTTCCACAGCGGCCAGTTGATCGCCAGGCTCTGGCCCTGGCGCAGGCCCTGGGCGGTGAGCTGTTGGCGGTAAGCGGCGTAGTGATCGACAAAGGCGTTGGCGGCCGCGTAGTCCGCCTGGCCGACGTTGCCGACGACACCGGTCCCGGAGGAAAAGCAGATCCAGAAATCCAGCGCCAGCCCAGCGCTGGCAAGGTCCAGGTTGCGGCTGCCGGCGACCTTGGCCGCCAGCACCTGGCGCAGTTCGTCATCCTGCTTGTTGATCAGCAGGCTGTCGCGGATCACCCCGGCGCAGTGCAGCACGCCGTCGAGGCCGTGGTGCTCGGCGACAATCCCGTCGATCAACCGCTGTACCGCCTGGGCGTCGCTGACATCCAGCGACTGGTAGTGAACCCGGTTGCGGCCCGCATCAATCCCGGCCAAGCCGCCTGCGGCCAATGCCGAGCGGCCGGTGAGAATCAGCGTGGCGTCGCTGACACGGGCAGCGATGGCCTGGGCAAACAGCCGGCCGAGGCCGCCGAGGCCACCGGTAATCAGGTACACCCCGCGGTCCTTCCACGGCGCGTCGATCGCCAGGTCGACCGGCGGGCATGGCCGCCAACACTGAACCTGGCGCCGGCCTTCCCGGTAGCGGATGGCGACATCGCCGGCGGCGATATTTTCCGCCAGCCGTTGTGCCAGTGACGATGGTTGATCCAGCTCGATCAGTTGGCCGCGCACCTGCGGCGCCTCCAGCTGCAAGCTGCGCAGCATTGCCGCCAGGCCGCCGCTCATCCGCTCGCCGCGCGGGTTATGCACCGCCAGCTGGAGCAGGCGGCGTCCGCCACCGCCGGCCAGCAGCCCACGGATCTGCTGCAACAGCGCCAGGGCCAGCTGTTGATAGTCCACCGCGCAGTCCTGATCGGGAGCCTCCAGCACCGTGCACTGGCAAGCGCCGTCCTGGGTGCTCAGTTGCTGCTGCACCTGGGCGGCCAACTGCGGATCAAAGCCACTGAGCAGGATCAGGCGCTGGCCAAGGATCGGCGCGGGCAGCGTCGGAGCCGCCTGCTCCAGCCACTGGGGCTGGAACAACAGGGTTTCCAGCAACTCAGGCTCGGCGCCTGGTGCTTCGCTCGGGGCGCTCAGCACCCTTGAAGTAAAGCCCTGCATCAAGACGCAGAGGGTGCCTTGGGCATCGAACAGCTCGATGTTCAGACGCTGCAAACCGCTATCGGCCTGCTGATCGTCGCGGCGTTCGGCGTAGCTGACCCGAGCCCACATCCGTTCGCTGCTGGGTTGCAGAATCTGCAAGCCTTCCAGGGCAAACGGCAGGGTTGGTCGGGTCAACGGCGGCAAGTGCTGCCGCTGGTCCTCACTCAGCACCACGTCGGCCCCCAGACTCAGGGCGATGGCCGCTTGCAGCGCCGAGTCCATGAGCGACGGATGCAGCACATAGTCCTCAAAACCAACGCGCTGACAGGCGGGCAATCGCAGTTGCGCCAGCACTTCACCCTGCCCGAGGTGCACCGACTCCAGGCCCTGATAGGCCGGGCCGTGGGCAAAGCTCATGGCCCGGTAGGCCTCGTAACACTGCTCGGCGCTCAACTGGCCGCCGTTCATCCGCGCCTTGAGCGCCGCCAGATCCACCTGCCGGGCTGGCGGCGAAGTGAAAGCGGCCAGGCCCTGGCTGTGCAGCAACGCCTGTGCAGTGGCTTGTCCGGTGAGCGGATCGAGTTCGCGGCTGGAGATCTCGAAGCGGATCGCCCCGTCCTCATCCTGGATCAGTTCGATATCCACCTGGCGCGGCTGGGCGCCGACGATCAAGGGCCGCAGCCACACCACCTGAGTCAGGGTTGGCTGTTGCCCTGGCGTGGCCATCGCCACCGCCGCCCGGGCCATTTCCAGATGGGCGACACCAGGAAAAATCCGTTGCCCGCCCACCACGTGCTGTTTGAGGAAAAACTCCTCGCCATCAAAGCGGCTGGTAAAGCGCTGACGCTGCAGGTCCGAGGTGTTGCGCGCCAGGAATGGATGCAACTGGCGCGGGACGCAAGAGCCCTCGGCGCTGACCGTGCCCGCCGCCGCGCCCCGTTGCGCCGGCGCTATCCAGAAATTCTGCCGGGCAAAGGGATAGACCGGCACGTGCACTCGGCGGGCGTCGCCCCGGTGTTGGCGATTGAAGCTGTCCCAGTCGAGCTTGCCTCCCGCGGCCCAGGCTTGAGCCAGGGCTTGCAGGCGCTGTGGCTCGGCGCTGTCCGGCAGCTCGATGTCGCCCCCCTCTGCGGTGTCGATCTGCCCGCAATAGACGTCGCGGGAGGCGTGGCCGTCCAGCCAGTCATTGAGTTGCTGGCGCAGTTGCTCCTTGTCCGAGCAGAGGATGATCAAGCGGTGGGCATGGGCCTGCCGCCCGGTTTGCAGGGTGTACGCCAGATCCACCAGGCGCAGCGCCGGATCTCGCAGGGCCTGGCGCACACGCCGGGCATAGCGCTTGAGGCTGTCGGCGGTGCGTGCCGACAACGGCAGCAGGCACAGGCGCGGCTCGTGGCCGAGCGGCGCGGCCGCAGGCTTAGGGGCTTGTCGGATGACCATGTGCACGTTGGTGCCGCTGTGGCCAAAGGAGTTGAGCGCCGCCATTTTCGGCGCCTCGGCCAGCCATTCCCGGGGCTCGGGGTGGATATGGAACGCCGACCCCGCCAGTTCGATCCGCGGGTTGAGCTGCTGGAAATTCAACAGCCCCGGCAACTGGCCATGCTTCATCGACAGCAGGATCTTGATCAGGCTGACCACCCCGGCCGCCGCCGACGCATGGCCGATGTGCGCCTTGGCGCTGCCCAGGGCGCAATAGCCGGTGTCGGTGGTGAACTGACGGAACGCCCGGACCAGGGCATTGACCTCCACCGGATCACCCAGGGGCGTGCCGGTGCCATGGGCCTCGACGTAGCTGATCTGCCGGGGATCGATGGCAAAACGCCGATACAGCTCGCAGATCAAGCGCTCCTGGGCCTGGCCACTGGGGGCGGTTATGCCGTTGCTGGCACCGTCCTGGTTCATTCCCGAGGCGCAAATCACCCCGTAGATCGGGTCGCCATCGGCCAGGGCCTGGGAAAGACGCTTGAGGGTCACCATGCCCACCGCCTCGGACAGAACAATGCCGTCGCTGCGCTGATCGAAGGTATGGCAGCGCCCGGTGGGCGAAAGCATGTCCATTTGCGCCAGGCTGATCAGCCCGGGTTCGCCCAGGGTGGCGAAGACCCCTCCGGCCAGGGCCAGATCGGCTTGCTGGTTGCGCAGGCTTTCACAGGCCAGGTGGATGGCCGTGGCCGAGGATGAGCAACCGGTGTTGACCACCAGCGCCGGCCCCTTGAAATCCAGGAAGTAGGACAGCCGCGAGGCAATGATCGCGTCGGAGGCGCCGATGAAGGTTTCGTGGAAATAGCCGGTCGGCTCCGCCCCGACAAAGATGCCCACCGCCTGGTCGCGAAAGCTTTTCGGGTTGTAGCCGGCGTCTTCCAGGGCCTTCCAGCTCTCCTGCAGGATCAGCCGCTGATGGGGGTTCATCGACTCCGCATCCCGGGGCGAGATGTTGAAGAACAGCGGGTCGAAGTCGTCGCGTTCGGCCAGCACACCGCCCCATTTGCAGTAGGTCTTGCCGGGCTGGCGCTCGGCCGAATAGCTGCGTTGCAGGTCCAGGTAACGCTCGCCCAACTCGACCACGCCATCGGCGCCGGTGCTCAGGTTGTGCCAGAAGCGTTCGACGTTCTCGGCGCCGGGAAACTGCCCCGACATGCCGATCACGGCAATGTCGTCGTGCAGCTGCGGCGGCACCGTCGCGGGTGTTTCGGCGCGGGCCTCGGTGCTGGTTTCGGCGCTGGCCTTGAGCTGTTGCAGCAGTTGCCGGGCCTGTTCAGCGCTGATCTGGCGCTGTTGCAGCCGGGCGATGATGGAGTGAAATGCTTGGCTGCTCATGATTGTCCTTTACCGGCCGTAGCCTGGGCTGCGTCGTGGTGTGCGCTAGTGCTGTGGTTGACCAGTTGCAGCAATTCATCGATGGCCAGTTCTCCGCAGAGAAAGGCCGCTTCCAGTTGCCCCACCGATGGCGCCGGTTCGCTTGCCGCCGCTGGCGCGGCATCACCGACCAAGGCCGCGCACTGCGCCGGGTATTGAGCGAGCAGGTAATCCACCAGGCTCTCCAGCGATGGGTAGTCGAACAGCAAGGCGGTGTTGAGCTCGATGCCCAGGGCCGCGCCGATGTGGCTGACAAAGCTCACGCCCAGGATCGAATCGATGCCGTAGTCGGCAAACGGCTGATCCACCTGAATCCGCCCCGGTTCCAGCTGCAGGGTCTTGGCCAGGCCGTCCAGCGCCAACGCGGTCAGCGCCCCGCGGCCGCCGCCATTGGCTGCAGGCGCCGATGGCAGGGGCTCGGAGGCCACAGTCGCGGCCAGTGGCCGTGTGGCAAGCGGCACAGGTTGGGGCTGGTGCTGGGGCTTTTCGTCGGGCACGAACAGCGCCGCCGGGGCCACGCCGTTGCGCTGCGCCACGACGATCTGCTGGCCAAGGCCGTGGGCGCATTGCGCCGGAAAGGCCACGCTGTGGAAACCGCTCTCGCCCAGCACCCGGGCCCAGCTCTGCGGGTACAGGGCCGGGGTGCCGGGGATGCGCAGTTCGGGGTCTTCGTACAGCCACCAGCCCTTGAGCAAGCCGAACGTCAGGTGAGCGAACAGCGACCGGTCACTGATTTCATTGAGCAGCACGATGCCGTCGCGCCGCAGCAATGCCGCGGCATGGGCCAGGGTGCGACGAATGCTGCCGGTGGCGTGCAGCACATTGGCGGCAATCACGATGTCATAGCCGCCCAGTTCCAGGCCTTGGGCCTGCGGCGGCTGTTCGACGTTCCACAGCTGATAAGTGAGGAACGGGTTGGCCGCACCGTAAGTGTTCCTGGCGTACATCAGGAACGCCTGGGAGATGTCGCTGTAGCAATATTCAGCCATCCGTTCGCGCCAGGGCTGCAGAGCCGGCAGCACGATGGAACTGGTGCCGCCGGTGCCCGCACCGATTTCCAGAATGCGGATCTGCCGTTGCGGCTCACGGATCGACAGCCCCTCCAGGTGCTGTTGCACCACCCCGGCGAGCACCTGATTGAAGTAGTCGGACAAGGCGTTGTGACGATAAACCCCTTCGACTTTGTGCATCGAACCCTGGGGGAACATCACGTCGGTGGCCTGGGTCCGTGCGCCGAGTATGGCCGGCAGCTGTTGCAGGCAAGCATCGACCAGTTCCACCTGGGCCTTGCGTTGTGGCTCGGCGAGCAACTGATCCCTGAGCTGGCACCAGTGCTGCTCCAGTGCCTGCAGATCCACCGGCGCGGTCAGTGCGACCTGCGTGCCACGGCGTTCCAGCAGTCCCTGCTGTTGCAGCATTTCCAGGCTGGTGGCCCACCAGCGAGCGTACTGCTCGCCGATACCGGCCTGGCGCCGCAGCCCGTCACTGTCGGCGAACTGCCCCGGCTGGCTGAATAGGCCCATGCGACACAGCTGCACCAGGGTCATGGCCGCCATGGCACGGTCAAACGGCGCCGGGTCATGGGCCGCAAGCAACGGCGCCGCCGCCTGGCGATAACGCTCGAAGCCGTCGTCCGCCGCGTGCCCGGCGCTCTGGCCCAGGACGATGGGCTCAGGTTGCAACTGCATCAACTGCTGGACCGGCGCCGAAGCGGCCATGCACAGCAGCTGATCGAGCTGGCCCTGGCTCAGGGCATCGATAAAGCGGGCAAAGCACTCGAAACCCTCGCGGTCCTGCAGAGCCCCGGCGTGGCGGCTCATGGGTTGCGCCGTCGGGTCCGCGGCCTGTTGTTCGGTCAGCGATGACAGCCAAAACCCCCAATTGATCGCCCCCACCGGGAACGCCGACTGTTGTCGCAGGCTGCGCACCAGGGTGTCGCCGAAGGTGATGCCCGCGGCATAGGCGCCCAGCCGCGCCGCACCCGAGAAGGCAAAGCTCTGCCCGGAGGAGAAGTAGCACATGAAATCCAGCGGTTCGTCGGCCAGGGCCCGGTAGAACTCGATGCCGCCCCGGCTTTTCACCTGCAGGATGGCGTCGAACTGCGCCTCGGGGATGCGGGTGATCGGGTCTTCATGGTTGAACACCACGGCGGAGAAAATCGCCCCGTTGATCGCCCCATGGTGCTGTTTGATCCAGGCCACGGCCCGTTGCAGCGAGGCCGGATCGTTGGCGTCGGCTTGCAGGTAGTGCAACTGCGACGGCTGCACGCTGCCCTGAACCCGTTGCACACAGCTGGCGAGCCGCTGCTGCACCTTGGGGTCGTCGGCGCTGCTGCGACCGAGCCAGATGACCCGGGCCTGATAATCGGCCAGCAGATAACGACTGATAATGCTGCCCACCGTGCCGCTGCCGCCGAGAATCACATAGACGCCCCCCTGCTTGAGCGCCGGGGTGACAAAACCGCCGTCGACTGCCGAGGGTTGCGCTTGCCAGCTCAACCTGAAAAGGCGCTGGCGATAGGCCTTGCCGTCCCGCAGGGCCAACACCTCTCCCCGAGCCAACCCGGCCTCACTCTGCAACTGGTGCAACAAGCGCGGGCGGCGTCGGCTGTCGGCCAGCTCGCGGCTGGCGACATCCAGGTTGCGCACCCGGAACCGGTGTTCGCCCTGGGCAATCGCATAGGCCATGCCCGTCAGGCCGCCCCCCATGGCACTCACCGCCTCGCCACTGATGTCGAAGTTGTCCTGGCTGATGATGTAACTGTCGATGGCCTGGCAAGGGCTGTGCTGCTTGAGCCATTTGATCAAGCGCAGCAGCAGGATTTCGTGGTTCTGCGGGCTGTCGAGCTGCGCTTGCCAGTCGGCGGCCGCGGCGTGGCCAGCGAAGAAATACAGGCAATCGATGGCCGGCACCGCCCCCAGGCATTGCTCCAGCGCTTGCGGATCAGTGGCATCCAGCGCCCAGTGATCCGCTGCCAGACAGGCCGTGTGCCTGCCCGGTTCCAGGCGTATCACCCGGCCGGCGCCGGTGGCAAAACCGGCGCTGAGCAGGTAGTTCGCGGTGATCGCCTCCGCCACCGGCCGCAGCGCAGCCTCGGCGACAATCAGCACGCAGCGCTGTTGCACAGGCGCGGGCTCGACGCTCGACGCTTCAGCGCCCTGCCCCACGGCCTGCCAGCGCGCCAGGTAGCTCAGGCCATCACTGGCTGCGGCAGCCGGCGCCGGGGCCGCTGGCGTATGCGTGACCGCGCTGGCCCCAGGCTGCACAGCCGGCAACCAGTACCTTTCCCGGGCAAAGGGGTAGACCGGCGCGCTGATCCGGTACGGCAGCGCTCCGCTGCGCCGGGCCTGCAGCAGCGACCAGTCGATGACCGCGCCCTTGACCCACGACTGCAGCAACTGGTGCAACTGGCCGCTCTCGACCCACTGGCTGACCTGCGTGGCCGCTTCGGCATCGGCCTGGGCCGCCGGGCGCTTGCCCTGCAGGTCGCCGCGATGAAAATCGGCATCCGCCGTGGTGTCCTGGTCGATAAAGCGGCGCAGCCGGGTCGCCAGCGTGGCGACACTATCAACGATCAGTCCAAGCCGCGCCGCCATCATTTCCCGACCCTGCTGCAGGGTGTACGCCAGGTTTGCCAGGTCGGCACCCGACAGCCCCGGACGTGCCTCTATATAGGCCAGCAGGGCCTGGGCGTAGTCCCGCAGGCGGTCCGCGTCGCGGGCGGAAAGCAGGATCACTTCGGCGTCACTGGCGTGCGGCATCGGCCGGTATTCGTCGTGTTCCTGGAGCAGCACATGGGCGTTGGCACCGCCAGCACCGAAGGATGAGACCCCGGCGATCCGCGGTCCGGCGTTGGCCGGATGCCAATCGTCCAGGGTCTGCTGCAGGTAAAACGGCGTGGCGTCCAGCCGCAGGTTGGGGTTGAGGGTGGCCGCGTGCAGGCTTGGCACCAGTTGCCGATGCTTGAGCTGCAGAATCACCTTGCTGACCCCGGCGATCCCGGCAGCAGCCTCCAGATGGCCAATGTTGGCCTTGACCGAACCCAGCGCGCAGTGGCCCAGGGCTACATGGTCAAGGGCAAAAGCCTGGGTCAGGCCGCTGACTTCAATCGGGTCGCCCAGCTCGGTGCCGGTGCCATGGGCTTCGATGTAGCTGATCTGGCTGGCGTCGAGCCCGGCCTGATCGATGGCCAGGCGGATCACCTTGGCCTGGGCCTGGGGGTTAGGCACGGTGTAACCGTTGGTTTTACCGCCATGATTGACCGCCACGGCGCGGATCACCCCGTGGATGTTGTCGCGGTCCGCCAGGGCCTGGGACAAGGGCTTGAGCAATAAGGAACCGACGCCCTCGCCCGGCACGAAGCCATTGCCGCCTTCACCGAAGCTGCGGCAGCGACCATCCTTGGAAAGCATCTGCCCGGCGCTCAACTCAACGTAATTGGAGGGGTGCAGGTACAGATTGACGCCGCCGGCAAAAGCCATGCGGCACTCGCCGCGGCGCAGGCTTTCACAGGCCCGGTGCAGCGCGGTCAACGACGACGAACACATGGTGTCCACCGGCTCGCTCGGTCCGTTGAGGTCCAGAACGTAGGAAACCCGATTGGCGGTGGAGCCGAACGAGGTGCGCGGAAAGACCAGTTGCCCCTGCTCGCGCAGCGCCGGCCCGTACAGGCCGTAACCGGTCTTGGTGATCCCGGCAAAGACCCCGACATTGCCCTGATACTTCGTCGCCAGATCCGCCTTGGTGATCCCGGCATCTTCCAGGGACTGCCAGCAGGACTGCAGGAACAGCCGCTCCTGGGGGTCCATGTTGACCGCCTCACGGGGCGAGATATTGAAGAACAGCGGATCGAAATCGGCAAAACCGTCGATAAGACCGCCCCATTTGCTGTAGCTGCGAGCCTGCTTCAGGGCCTCGGCGACCGAGTCCACGTAGAAGCCTTCAAGCGGCCAGCGCTGCGGCGCGATCTCGGTGATGCTGTCGCGCCCCGCCTTGAGGTTGCGCCAGTATTCGTCGAGGTTGGCGGCCTGCGGATAACGCCCGCTGATGCCGATGATGGCGATGGGTTCGGCGGCGGCCATGGCCATCGACGCAGGCACTGGGCTGGCCTGGCCAACGGCCGGCGCCGCGATTGGCGCCTCCTCGGCCAGGCCGCTCCATATCAGGCAGGCACGCTGATGTTCGGCCACCAGGTAGGCGCTCAGGGCGTCGAGGCTGGGGTACTCGAAAAACAGCGTTTTCGACAACAGGCGCTCGGCCGGACGCAACTGCGTCATCGCCGAGAACCGCTCCTCCAGCGCTCGGTTGAGACGAATGATCATGATCGAGTCGATGCCGTAATGCTCCAGCGGGGCGTCGCATTCGACCCGGGCCGGCGGCAGCTTGGTGACGGCGCAGAACACCGCCTTGAGGCGTTCCAGAACCGCCGCCGACAGCTGCGCAGGGTCAACCGTCACCCGGGGCAAGCCAGGCGCCGGTGGTGCTTCGACCGGCTCAGCAGCGCCAAACTGACCACGAATCTGCGCCAGATCCCCTTCGATCACCAACAGCCGCGCCAGGCCGGCGCTTAGCCCCAGTTGCAACGCCTGGATGCCATGCACCGACTGCATCGGCACCATGCCGGTCTGTTGGCGGATGTGCGCCTGGTCGGCGCCGCTGATCTGCATGCCGCCATCGCGCCAGAGGGGAAAGTTGAGCGACAGCGTGTGGCCGAAGCGCAGGCCCTGCTCGACGCGCAGGTTGCGCAGCTCGGCAAACTGATCGATGAACGCGTTGGCCGCGGCGTAATCGGCCTGCCCGACGCTGCCAAGCACCGCCGAACAGGATGAAAACAGCACGAAAAAGTCCAGGTACAACCGGCGGCAGGCGCGGTCCAGCAGATCGGTGCCTAGCACTTTGGCGGCAAACACCTCCACCACGTCCTGCGGGGTTTTCTGGGCCAGCAGCCGATCGCGGTTGATCCCGGCGGCGTGGAGCACGCCGTCGAGGCCTCCGTGGGCCGTGCAGATCTGTGCGATCAGCCGCTCCAGCCCTTGGCCGTCGGTCAGGTCCAGTGGCTGGTAAACCACCGTGGCGCCCAGGTCGCGAATGGCCTGCAACTGCGCCTGCTGGCGTGAATCAAGGTGCGAGCGGCCAACCAGAATCAGGGTGACATCCCGGCATTGCTCGGCAATCGTCCGGGCAAAGATCAGCCCCAGGCCACCCGCGCCGCCGGTAATCAGGTACACCCCGCGGTCTTTCCATAGGGGGCGATCGCTTGTGCGACCGGCGGCGACATCGTCCGCCAGCTCTTGCCACTGCAGTTCCTGGTGCTGGCCTTGCAGGTCGAGGCGCTGCAACACCGAGCGGGCGCGCAGACGGCGGGCCCCCAGTAGCCCAGGCAACAGGGCCAGTTGCGCGGCCGCCAACGGCTGCTCGTCCTCGGTGTTGACCAGCAGGCACCTGGCACTGAGGGCCGGTTGTTCCAGGCAGGCGCTTTTGAGCAGGCCTTCGAGGCCGGCGTACAGACGGTCCTCCGGTGTCTGTTCGGCGATCATCAGCTCCAGGTGAACCCGGCCCTTGAGGGCCTGCAAACGCTGCAGCAGCGCAATCGCCAGCGCCTGATAACAGGCTGCCGGGCCGCTGTTGGCGCACGCCAGCACCTCGCCGCTGACGCCTGCGGCGGCGCTCAGGGCTTGCAACTGTGCCACTTGGGCGTCGTTGAAGCCGACCCACAGCAGCAAAGACTGGCCCAGCTCAGCACTTGCATCAGCGCCGCTACTGAGCGGCTCCTGCCACACCGGACGCGCCAGAAACAGCCCGGTGGCAGGCGACTCCAGCCGCTGCGCCACGGCGGGCTGGACCAGGGGAGTCGGCGTCTGCTCGGCCCAGTAGCGCTCCTTGGCAAACTGGTACCCCGGCAGATGAATACGCCGGGCCGAACCGGCCGGCCACAGGGCCGCCCAGTCAATAGAGCCGCCGGCCAGCCAGTCCCGAGCCAATCGCCCGCTGTCGTCGCTGGCCATCGCCGGGGTGTCGCCGTTGGCCAGCCGGGTCAGTTGCGTGCGCAACTGGTCCAGGTCGCTGACGACCAATGCGGCCCTCACCGCCATCGGTTCCCTGGCGGTCTGCAAGGTAAAGGCAATATGGCTCAGTGGCGCTTCGCTCCTGTCCAGCCAGCGCGCCAGGGCGCGGACGTTGTCGCCCAGGCTTTCGACGGTTTTGGCCGACAGCACTATGACCCGGCTGACAACGTCTGCTGCGGTACTGGGCACAGGGGACGGCAGCTCCGGGTATTCGGCAATCACCAGGTGTGCGTTGGTGCCGCTATGGCCAAAGGAATTGAGCGCCGCGACCCGTCGCTGGCCGCCACTGGCTTGCCAGGCCTGTGCTTGGCGGTTGATGTAGAACGGTGAGTGTTCGAGCTCGATCAGCGGGTTGATCCGCTCAAACCCCGGCATGGCCGGCAAGGTGCGGTGGCGGATCGACAGCAGCACCTTGATCAGGCCGATCACACCGGCTGCGGCGGCGGCATGGCCGAGGTTGGCCTTGGCGCTGCCCAGCACGCAGTAGCCCTGGGCGTCGGTGAAACCGCGGAACGCCCGGATCAACGCATTGGCCTCGACCGGGTCCCCCAGGCGGGTGCCGGTGCCATGGGCTTCGACATAGCTGATGTGCCCGGGGTCGACACCAAACCTGCGCCAGGTGTCGCGCAGCAGTTGCTCTTGTGCATCGCCGTTGGGCGCGGTGATGCCGTTGCTGACCCCGTCCTGGTTGACTCCCGAGGCCTCGATGACCGCGTAGATCGGGTCGCCCTCGGCTTCGGCGTCTTCCAGGCGCTTGAGCACGACCATGGCGACCCCCTCGGAAATCACCGTGCCGTCGGCGGCGGCATCGAAGGCGTGGCACTGGCCGCTGGGGCTGAGCATGTCGATGGCCGACAGGCTGATCAGCCCCCGTTGGTCCAGCAATGCATAGACCCCGCCCGCCAGGGCCATGCGGCTTTCACCGTGGCGCAGGCTTTCACAGGCCTGGTGGATCGCCACCGCCGAGGACGAGCAACCGGTGTTGACCACCATGGCCGGGCCCTTGAGGTCGAGGAAGTAGGACAGTCGCGAGGCGATGATGGCCTCGGAGCTGCCGGTAAAGGAGTCATGGTGATAGCCACCGGGCTCGGCACCGACGTACAGGCTGACCGCCTGCCCCGCCAGGGTCATCGGGTTGTACCCGGCATCTTCCAGCGCCTTCCAGCTTTCCTGCAGCACCAGGCGCTGATGGGGCGTCATGGATTCGGCTTCATGGGGCGTGAGGTTGAAGAACAGCGGATCGAAGCAGTCGCGGTCCTTGAGGATGCCGGCGCGATTGCAATAGCTCTTGCCCGGCTGCCGGTCGGCGCTGTAGGCCTCGGGTTGCAGGTAGTCCGGCCCCAGCGCCTGGACGCTGTGCTGTCCGGCCAGCAGGTTGTCCCACAGGGCGTCGACGTCAGCGGCGCCGGGAAACTGCCCGGCCATGCCGATCACGGCAATCGCACCGAGTCCGCTGCGCCCGGGCTGGCTCGCGGGTTGATTGCCCGCCAGTGCTGCGGCCAGTACCGGGTTGCTCGGTACGGCTGGCGGGACGGCTGGCGCCTCCCCTGCCTGTTCGCTGCTCGCCTCACTGTTCGGGATTGCCGCCAGCGCCTGCGCGATCTGCGGGCCGTGGGCCTGTTGCAGGTAATGCTGGAGCTTGCTCACGGTGGCGTGCTCGAACAGCAGCGCGCTGTTGAGCTTGATCTGCAGCTGCTGGCCCAGCTGCTTGATGAAGCCGACCCCGAGAATCGAGTCGACGCCGTAGTCGGAAAACGGCGTACGCAGGCCGATGCTCTGCTCATCGGCCTTGAGGGTCCGGGCCAGGGCCTGGATGATCACCTGCTGCAATCTGTCGGCAACAGGTGCTGCGGTGGCTGTCGCGCTTACAGGATACTCGTTCAATCCAGACTCCTTGTCTTCTGCGGCGGTACTCGGCAGCGGTGGCGCAACGCTGTGCAGGGTCAGGGCGTCGCCATGGGCGGTGATGATCTGTTGGCCCAGGGCGAGTGGTTCCGGCAGATGCAGATCGACCTGTTCAAAGCCGCTGCTCCACAGCAACTCAAGCCAGGTCTGCTCGGCGATCAGTGGCGAGCCGGGGATGCGCACCCCGGGGTCCTCGTACAGCCACCAGCCATCGAGCAGGCCGAAGGTCACGGTGGCGGCGCAGGTCTTACGGTTCAGTTCGTTCAACGCCAGCAGGCCGCCGCTGCGCAACAACGAACGGACATGGGCCAGGGTGTGGCGCATGTTGGCGGTGGCGTGCAGCACATTGGTGGCCACGACAATGTCATACCCCTGGCGGTTGCCGGGGAGCTGGCTGATGTCGAGGATTTGCGTGGTGAAGTAAGGCCGGCCGGCGGCGAAGCTGGCGTGCCCGTGCTGCAGGAAGGCGTGGGAAAGATCGCTGTAACAGTATTCACCCAGGTGCTCGGCCCAAGGTTCCAGCGCGGCCAGCAAGGGGGCTGTGGTGCCACCGGTGCCCGCGCCGATTTCCAGGATGCGCAGCGGCCGCCCGGGTTCGGCTGCGACCAGCCGTTGCACCTGTGCGCTGACCCGCGAGGCCAGTTGCGCGTTGAAAAAGTCCGACAGGCTGTTGTGCTTGTAGATGCCCTCGACCTGGTCCATCGAGCCGTCCGGAAACAGCAGGTCCGTGGCCTGGATCTGCCCCGTCAGGATCTGCGGCAGGTGCATCAGGCACGCGTCGACCAGGGTCACTTGAGCCCGGCGCTCGGGGTCTGCCAGGTAGTGCTCGCACTGGGTTTTCCAGGCCGCGAGGATCGCCGCGTGCCGTGAGCGGGCAATCGGCGTGGCCACCCCAAGGCCTTGGCCTTGCTGGCGCAGGTAGCCGTGCTCCAGCAGAATCGCCAGGCATTCCTGCCACCAGCGGCGGTAGCGCTCGCCGATACCCGCCTGCTGGCGCCAGAGCTCGGCGCTCTGCACCTCGGGGCTGGTGAAGATCCCCAGGGTCTGCAACTGGACCAACAGCAGCACGGCAATCGATTGATCGAGCATTTGCGGGTCAAACAGCTGCTGCAAGCGCTCATGCTCGGCAGGCTGCAGTTCGCCCCCCGGCAACCTGGCACTGGCCAGCGCTCCGGGCTCCAGGCGCCCTTGCAGGCCCTCGGGCACGGCCATCAACTGACGCACGGCCGGCGAGGCCTTGATGCACAGCAAGCGGCGCAGCGAGCTGCCGGCCAAATGCGCGACAAAACGGCTGAAACAGGTAAACCCCTGGTCATCATCCAGGGCATCCAGGTGCTCGCTGACCGCCTGCGCCTGCAGCGAGGCGCGCCAGAACCCCCAGTTGATCACCCCCACAGGAAAGCGCGCGCGCGGGCCAATGGCCTCGGCAAAGGCGTCGGCAAAGGTGATGCCACAGGCATAGGCCGAGAGCTTGGCCGCGCCGGAAAAGGCAAAGCCCTGCCCGGAGGAGAAATAGCAGAGAAAATCCAGCGCCTGCCCGGCCAGCGCCTGATAGAAATTCAGGCTGCCACGGCTCTTGATCTCGAGAATGTGCTGAAACTGCGCCTCGCTGCTGTGTTGGATGCTGTTCTCGAAGTCGAAGACCATGGCGCAAAACACCGCACCATTGATGCGTCCATACCGCTGATTGACCAGGGCCACGGCCTGCTGCAATTGCACCAGGTCGGTGCCATCGACCTGCAGGTAATCGACCCGACCGCGCCACTGCTCGTGCCCCAGGCTCTGCTGCAGTTGCGGACTGTCGGCGGCCTTGCGCCCGAGCCAGATCACCCGGGCCTGATAGTGCTCGATCAACTGACGGCTGATCACCTGACCGATCACACCGCTGCCGCCGAGAATCAGATAGACCCCGTTGTGTTGCAGCGCCGAGGCACTGCCGCGGTTCGCCGGCAGCGCCAACGGAATCAACTGCTGGACAAAGCGCTCGCCCCGGCTGAGCTTGATCGGTTCGCCGCGCTGGGACGCCGGCTCGGCGAGGATCTGTGCCAGCAGGCGTTGACGGCTGTCCGGGGTTTCCAGCTCGTCGCGGTTGAGGTCCAGGTTGCGCAGGTGCACCCGGTGCTCGCTCTGGGCCAGCGCATACCCCAGGCCGGCCATGCCCGCGCCCAGCGGATTGCCCCGTTGTGGCGCCCCGGCAAAGGCGTAGCGGCCAAACGACAACAGGAAACAGTCGATGCCGTGACCCGCTGGCATTTGGCTCGGCAACGCCTTGAACAGCCGCAGCAGCGGCAACTCGTGGTGTTGCAGGCTGTCGGCGAGCGCCGCCGGCGACAGCTCGTCGGCGCTTTGCCCGCTGATCACCAGCAACTGCGCCACCGGGCCCAGTGCCGCCAGAATCGTTGCCCAGCCAGCCGGATCAGCAGCACTGCAGCGCCAGTGGTCCGCCGCCAGTTGCGCCGTAGTGCCCAGGGTGCAATCGATCCGCAGCACCTGGCGGCGGTCCTGATAGTGCTCGGTCAGCGCCGCCAACAGCCCCTCGCTGGCAGCGGCAGACTCACCCAGCGTGACCAGCAGCACCGCGCCGGTGCCTGGCGCCTGAGCCTGTTCGTCGGCACTTTGCGCCTGCCAGCGAGGCAGGTAGCAGCAGCCGTTCAGATCTTGGTCCGAGGGTTCTGCACTGCGGACCTCATGGGCGGGCGGATGTGCCAGCCCGGGCATCCAGTAGCTGTTTCGGGCAAAGGGATAACCCGGCAGGCTGATCCGCAGCGGGCGCCGGTAGGCGTCGTGTCGGTAGAGCCTGGGCCAATCGACGACTGCGCCTGCGACCCACGCCGCGGCCAGTTCGCGCAGTTGCTGGTGCTGCAACCATTGCTCGATCAGCTGCGTGCCCGGCTCCTCCAGCGTCTCGTCATAGGGGTCGCTGTGCCCCTGCAACACCTGCTCTTGGGTTTCGCCTGCCAGCCATTGCGCCAGCCGACGCTGCAGCTCGGCGAGCGAATCGACCTGCAGCGCCAAGCGCTCGGCCATGGCTTCGCGGCCGACTTGCAGGGTCCACGCCAGATCGGCCAGGGCCACCTGTTGTGCGTCTTGTGTGGCGAGAAAGTCCTGCAAGCGCGTCACCGCTTGCCTCAGGCGCTGCTGGTCGCGGGCCGACAGCAGGATCAGCCAGGGGCCGGGCATGGCCGGGCGCGAGTCGGGGCTGGCGAGGTGTTCTTCAACGATCAGCGACGCATTGGCACCACCGGCGCCGAACGAGGAAATCGCCGCAATACGGGGCTCGCCCTGGGTGCTCCAGGGCGCCAGTTGCTGTTGCAGGCGAAACGGGCTGTGGGCGAAATCGATCTTCGGGTTGGGCTGTGCCGCATGCAGCGACGGCACCAACTGGCGGTGCTGCAATTGCAGCAGCACCTTGCTCAGGCCAGCGATGCCGGCGGCACTTTCGCAGTGACCGATATTGCTTTTGATCGAGCCAATGGCGCAGGAAGCGCCATCGCTGCTGGCAAAGACCCGGCTCAGGCCGCTGATCTCAATCGGATCGCCCAGCGCGGTGCCGGTGCCATGGGCCTCGATGTAGCTGATCTGCCGGGCATTGACCTCCGCCCGCGCCAGGGCTTTTTCCAGCACACGCTGTTGAGCCCCGGCGCTGGGGACGGTGTAGCCGTTGGTCTTGCCACCGGCGTTGATCGCCCCGCCACGAATCACCGCGTAGATCCGGTCGCCATCGGCCAGGGCCCGCTCCAGCGGCTTGAGCAGCACCGCACCCACACCTTCGGCGTCGACAAAGCCGTCGGCATCATCGGCAAAGGCCCGGCAGTGTTCGCCGCGCGACAGCATCATCATTTCGCACAGGCCGAGGTAGTGCTGCGGGTTGACGATCAGGTTGATGCCCCCGGCGATGGCCAGATCGCAGCTGCCACTGATCAGGCTCTCGACAGCCAGGTGGATGGCGGTCAGCGATGACGAGCAGGCACTGTCGAGCGCCAGGCTCGGGCCCTGCAGATCCAGCTGATAAGACACCCGGTTGGCAATCGACCAGTAATTGCTGATGGGGTTGTAGCTGCCGTTCATGACGCCGACAAACACCCCGACCTCGCCCTGTTGATGCAAGGTTGCCGGGTTGTAGCCTGCGTCTTCGATGCTGTGGTAGGCGACTTGCAGGAACAACCGCTCCTGGGGGTCCATCCGTTCGGCTTCGGTGCGCGAAATGCGGAAAAACGCCGCATCAAACTGATCGATGCCCTCGATGAAGCCGCCCCAGCGCGTGTAAAGGTGCCCGGGCTGCCCCTTCTCGGCCGAGAAATAGCGCTGCCAGTCCCAGCGTTCTTCGGGGATTTCGCCAATGGCGCAATGACCACCCGCCAGATTGCGCCACAAGTCGCTCATCGATTGCGCCCCTGGATAGCGGCCGTCGAGACCGATAATCGCGATAGAGCCGCCCGCGCCCTGCTCCCGGGCCTTGGCGCTGCTGTGCGGTGTGCTGGCGGGTGCCTGCGGCGCGGGCTGTTCGGCCTCGGGCTGGCCCAACAGCCGCTGAAGTTCTTCGCCACGCTGCTGGATAAAGTGCTCGGTCAGCGCCGCCAGGGTCGGGACTTCAAAAAACAGTGCGCTGTCCACGGCGGCAAAGTGCTCACTGAAGGCATGGGTCAGCCGCACCACCAGAATCGAGTCCAGGCCATAGTCTTCCAGTGGCCGCGACAGGCTCATCTTGTCGGCCGGGATCTTCAGCGTGGCGCTGACCAGATGGCGCAGGAAATCGGCGACCCGACGCCGCCAAGCGTCCGCGCTGCTCTGATCCGGGCCTGGGCTGAAGGTCTCCCGGGGCGCGCGGGCGTCAGCCGCCGCCGGCACCGGCCGCTGCTGGCCGACGACCGGCTGACGGACGATGCCGTCGCTCTCGGCGAGGATGATTTGCTGGCCCTGGGCATGGGCCTGCCGGGCCGGGAACAGCACCGGGCTGAATCCCTCTTGCTCCAGCACCGCCTGCCACCCCGCCGGCGACAGTCCAGGGCAACCGGGCAGCCGCAGAGGGCCATCGCGATACAGCCACCAGCCTTCGAGCAGGCCGAAGCTCAGGTGGGTGAACAACGACGCCTCGCTGATTTCGTTGAGCATCAGCAAACCGCCCTTGCAAAGCAGGGCCTTGGCATTGCGCAAGGTCTGGCGGATGTCGGGGGTGGCGTGCAGCACATTGGTCGCCACCACCAGGTGGTAGTGATCGGTATCGATTCCCTGTTCGGCGCAAGGGCGCGAGACATCGAACAGACGGGTGTGCAGGAACGGATGCTGGGCAGCGAACTGGTCGCTGCCGTGTTGCAGAAACGCCCGTGACAGATCGGTGTAGCAGTATTCGCCCATCTGCGAACGCCAGGGTGCCAGCGCCGCCAGCAGGCCGGCACTGGTGCCGCCGGTGCCGGCGCCGATTTCCAGGATGCGCAGCGGTTCGGCGTCCGCCGGGCGGCTTTCGATATAGGCCAGCACCGCCTCGGTCAGCACCTGATTGAAATAGTCGGCAACCCGGTTGTGCTTGTAGACCCCTTCCACCAGGGACATCGAGCCATCGGGAAACAGCAGGCCGGGGGCGCTCTGCTCGCCGCGCAGCACCCCCGGCAAACCCTTGAGGCAGGCGTCGAGCAACAACGCCCTGGGCGCCAGGTCCGGGTCCTGGCGCCATCCGGACAAAGCTTCATCCCACTGTTGCCACAGGGCCCCGGCGTCGGCGGTTTCGACACCGGTCACATACTTGAGGCTCTCGGCCAGCCACCGCTGCAGGTAAGCCGGCGTGACAGGGCCGTGGCGAGTGGCCAGGTGTTGCAGGTCCTCGGCATGGCCAAGTCCCAGCGCCTGGAGCTGGCTCGCCAGCAGGCGGCGCGCCAGTGCATCGAGTTCACCAAAGGCGCCGGCGCTGGTCTGATGTGCGGCTGTTTGCATGCTTCAACTTCCCTGTGACGCGTGTGCTGTAAGTGAATGAACGAGGGGCCGCAGCCCTAGGTGATCGCGGCCAACGCCGCCAGCCTGTGTTGCAACCTGTCCTGCATGGCCACCATGGCCCCGGGGTTGTCGGCGCACAGCACGATCTGTTCGTTGCCAAGCAGTCCGGCAAGGCTGTCGAATCCGGCGACCTGGGGGGTGTGCAACAGCTTGAGCAGCGCCAGTTGATCGAGGCCGCCCGCCAATAGCTGGTCGAGTGCCCGCAGGCCCTCCTCGGGCTCGATGGAACCCAGGCCCAGGGCCCTCATGCGCTCGCGGTAGCGCGGGTCGCTGACGGAACCGACGCCGCCCCAGTAGCCCCAATTGATCACCTTGACCGGGCACGCCCATTGGGCCCTGAGCTGGTCGGCAAAGGCGTCGGCGAAGGTGCAGCCTGCGGCGTAGTTGCTTTGCCCGGCGGCGCTGGTGAAGGACATCATCGAGGCGAAAAACAGCACGAAATCCAGCGTCGCGGCGCTGTCGCCGAAGACCTGGGCCAGGGCCACGCTGGTGGCGACCTTGGCGTTGAGTACCTGGCTGAAGGTCGCCTCGTCCATGTTGGCCAGGCTTTGATCCTTGAGCACGATGGCCGCGTGCACCACGCCATTGATCGGACCGAAACGCTCGTTAATCTGCTGTTTCGCCGTCGCCAGTTGCGTTGCGTCCGTGGCATCGACCTGCAGGTAAACCGGGGCCGGGGCCTCATGCATCAAGCTGACGGCGGTCAATTCGTCCAGCTTCGCTTCGATCTGCGCATCCCGCTCACGGCGACCGATCCACACCACCCGAGCACGATGCCGGCTGATCATCTGCTGGCTCCAGACGGCACCAATCCCGCCGGCGCCGCCGATGACCAGGTAAACGCCGCCGTCCCGATAGACCGGCAAACGAGGCGGCGCAGCATCGGCCTGCACCCGCGCCAATTGGCGGAACCACCATTGTCCCTGGCGCAGCGCCAGCACTTCACCAGACCGCACTGCCGTGAACGGCGCGCTGGCCAACCGCGGCAGTTGCGCGTCTTCCAGGTCGGCAAGGTGCACCTGCCAGTGCGGGTATTCCTTGGCCAGCGAGCCGGCCAGACCATGCACCGCCGCATGCGCCACATGGCTGGGCTCCCCAGGACGCAGGCTGATGGCCTGAGCAGTGACCAGGGTCAAGCGCAGCGGCCGTCGGCCGTAGCCCTGGCGCAGCAGCGCCTTGATCAGCCGCAACAGCGCCAGAACCCCCAGGTCCTGGGCGGCAATCAGGTCCTCGCTGCCATCAACCGGGGGGGCCAGCCACATCACGTCCGCCAGCTCGGGGCCGGCCTGCAGTTGGGCGTCGTAGTTGACCGGGCAGTCGTCCACCAGCCTCGCCTGGGGATAGAGCCCGGCCAGGGCCTGATGACGACATGGGGTCGCGCCGAAGATCAGCATCGCCCCCTGCCGATCCCTAGGCGGGTTGCTGCGGGTGCCGTCCCCGGCGAGCGGCTCATCGACAACCGACCAGATCGGCGTCAGCAGTTGCTCAATGGCCGGTGTCGGCGCTTTGGGGGCAGCCACGGCAAGCGCTCTGGCAGCGAACCCGACCCAGCGTGCGCAGAGACGACCCTGGTCGTCACTCAGCTCGATGTCGATCCGCTGGTTCGGGTGGTCGCCCGAGTCGCTGCGCAACAAGGCCCACATCCGCCGCGCACAGGGGGCGATGATCTCCAGGCGCTGCAGGGCAAAGGGCAGCATCAGTGGCAAGGGCTCGGTCGGCTCGGAATCCAGTGGCAGCAGCATACCGACGGCGGCCTGCAGCACGCTGTCGGTGATGCCGGGCTCCAGCCAGCAGTCGCTGGCCCCAGCGACCGCCTCAAGGCGCACCTCTGCCAGCACTTGGCGACGACCGCCCTGCTCCGCGATCAGCAACTGCTGGATACCGCGATGGCTGGGGCCGTAGGCCAGGCCCATGGCGTCGAACAGCCGATAGACGTCGTCGCGATCAAGGCGCCGCTGCCAAGGGCGATTACGCCAGTACCCAAGATCCAGGGGCTCGGCGACAGGCGCTGCCTCGGCCGTCACTCGGGCCTGACAATGCACCAGCGGTTGCTCGCCGTCATCGCTGAGCAAGGTCACGGCCAACTGATCATCGACCGCTTGCAGCGTGACCCGCAGACTCCGGGGCGCAGACTCCAGCGTCCAGGGGGCCAGCCAATGCAGCTGTTCGATGACCATGCCCCCGGCCTCGCCGGGCGCCCGCGAATGGCTCGCCGCGGCCCTGATGATTTCCAGGCAGGCAGCCCCGGGCAGGGTTTTGCGCCCCTGCACCTGGTGGTCAAGCAGCCACGGCTCGTCACCGCGAAAGAGGCTGATGAATTGCTGACGGTCGAAGGTCGAGCTGTTGCGGTGCAGCAAGGGATGCAAGGTCGTCGCCGCCGACGGCAACCCCGTGGTGGCAACGGGCGCCCAGTAACGACAGGTGGCGAAGGGATAGGTCGGCAGGCTGATACGCGAGGGGCGCTCGCCGCTGGCAGCGCGCAGCGCGTTCCAGTCGATACGCAGCCCGGCGCTCCACAACGCCAGCAATTGTTGCCGCTCGCCCTTGGCAAACAGCTGGGCCAGCTGTTCATGCCACGAGTTGCGGTAACGGTGCTTGAACGCCTGCAAGGTTTCGCTGCCGCTGTGGGTGTCACCGCAGATCCAGCCACTGCAGTCGTCATTGGCCAACGCGCGCAAGGCCTGAAGCAGGCTCGCGAGGGAACTGGTGATCAGCGCCGCGCGATGCTCCATGGCTTCGCGTCCGACCTGCAGCGTCCAGGCCACGGCCGCCAGGCTTGCGGCCACCGGGGCCTGCTCCAGTCTGGCCAGCAGGCGGCTGGCGATCTGGCGCAACTGTTCGGGCTCGCGGGCAGACAGCAGAATCATTTGCGGCTGGCCGTCAGGCGCCGGTACCGGCCGCTTGGACAGGTATTGCGCAACGATCAGGTGGGCGTTGGAGCCGCCAGCGCCAAAGGACGACAACCCGGCGATGCGCGGCAGCGGCTGGCCCTGGTGCCAAGGCTGCGGCCAGTCCCGCAACTGCTGGTTGACCTCGAACGGCGTGGCGGCAAAGTCGATAAAGGGATTGAGGGTCCGTGAGTGCAGCGAAGGTACGATTTTTTCGTGCTTGAGCTGCAACAGCACCTTGGTCAACCCGGCAATTCCGGCGGCCGCCTCGCAGTGGCCGATGTTGGACTTCACCGAGCCGATCCAGCAGGTCTGAGCCGGCGTGCGCGGGCCCAGGGCGCTGGCCAGGCCGGCGATTTCGATCGGGTCGCCCAGCCGGGTGCCGGTGCCGTGGGCCTCGATGTAGCTGATGGCGGCCGGATCGACCTTGGCGTCCTTGAGCGCACCGCTGATGGCGGCCTGCTGCGCCCGCGGATCGGGCACGCTGTAACCGGTGTTCTTGCCGCCGTGGTTGAGGTAGCTGCCCTTGATCAGGCCATAGACCTGATCGCCGTCGCGTTCGGCATCGGCGAGGCGCTTGAGCACCACCGCGCCAACCCCCTCCCCCGGCACATAGCCGTCGCCGCCTTCACCGAAGCTGGCGCACTGGCCCTGGTTGGAGATGAACTGACCACTGCTGAGCATCAGGTATTTGTTGGGGTGCAGGGTCAGGTTGACCCCGCCGGCAATGGCCATGGCCGTGCGCCCGCTGTGCAGATCCTGACAGGCCAGGTGCAAGGCTGTCAGCGAACTGGAGCACATCGAATCCACCGCCAGGCTCGGGCCCTGGAGGTTGAGGCAGAACGACACCCGGTTGGCGATGCTCGCGCTGGAACCGGCAAAGCCCATGCGCTGGCCGCGCAGGCTGGCTTCGGCACCCAGCAGTTGATACTCGTTGTACATCACCCCGGCATACACGCCGACCTGCAGCGCCGGGTCAGCCTGCTCGGCGCCGAGCTTTCGGCTGTAGCCGGCGTCTTCCATGGCTGACCAGGCGGTTTGCAGAAACAGCCGTTCCTGGGGGTCGATCAGCTCGGCTTCGAGGGGGGAAATATTGAAGAACAGCGGATCGAACTGATCGATGCCGTCGATAAAGCCGCCCCACTTGCTGTTGTGCACCCCGCTCAGGCTGCGGTCATTGCTGTAATAGTCGCGCCAGTCCCAGCGCTCGGGCGGAATTTCGCCAATGCTGTTCTTGCCCTGGCTGAGGTTCTGCCAGAAGGCCTCAAGATTGGCAGCCTCCGGGTAGCGCCCGGCGATGCCGATGATGGCGATATCGTCCCGTGGCTGGGCGGCCGGCAGCAGCGGTTGCGGCGGCCCGTCGAACAGCCGGCGTTGAGTCTCCTGGCTGGGGTTGCCCGCTTCGGCAGGTGCCTTGGCCGCCCTGGCCGTCAGGTAACGCGCCAGGGCCTGCAGGCTGGAATGCTCGAACAGCAACCCCGGCGGCAGCGCGCCAAAGCGCTGCTGCAGACGGCGCGTGAGTTCGACAATCTGCAACGAGTCGAGGCCATAGTCTTCGAAGCACTGCTGCTCGTCGATCTGCTGCGGCGGCAGGTCCAAGGCACTGGCAAGCAGGTCGCGCAACGAGTTGATCAAGGCGTTCTGGGGCGGTTTGCGAACCGGCCGCGTGGCCAGATGCTCGGCCAGGCCTTGCAGGCTGGGGTATTGGAAAAACAGGGTTTTGGACAAGGCGCCGAAGCGTTTTTCCAAGACCGCCGTCATCTCCATGATCATCAGCGAATCGATGCCGTAGTGTTCGAACGGCACCTCGCTGTCCAGCCGCGCTGGGTCGATCTTCAAGGTCTTGGCCAGTAGCTGGCGCAACCAGGCCAGCAGGTCATCGCCCTCCAGAGCGCCGGCTTCGGGGGTTGCGGCCGGCTCTGGGTTGAGCAAGGCGAGCAGTTTTTCGCGGTCACCGGCCAGCACCATCAACTGCGCTTGATCGCTGTGCAGGGCCTGATAGAGGGCCTGGACCCCGGTGGCGCTGGCCATCGCTTCAATGCCGCTGCGTTGTGCCAACAGGCGTCGCGCCGTATCGCTCATGTGCAGGCCGCCCTCCAGCCATAGCGGCCAGTTGATCGCCAGGCTGCGGCCGTGTCGCGTACCCGCCGCGACCTGCTGCTCGCGCTGGCTGGCGAATGCGTCCAGATAGCCGTTGGCCGCGGCGTAATCGGTCTGCCCGGGGTTGCCCAGAACGCTGGCGATCGAGGAGTACAACACGAAGAAATCCAGGGCCAGCCCGGCGCTGTAGCGATCCAGGTGGCGCACGCCGTCGACCTTGGCGGCGAACACCGCGGCAAAGTCCTCAATGGACTTGTCTGCCAGCAAGGCATCGCGGGTCACGCCTGCGCAATGGATGATCCCGTGCAGCCCACGGTCATCGCGCACCAGCTCAGCGATCAGTTGTTCAACCTGGTCGGCACTGGCCAGATCCACGGCGCGGTAGTCAACGCCGGCTCCCAGTTGCTCCAGTTTGGCCAGCACCGAGGGCGCGGTGGCCGGCGTGCGGCCACAGAGCACCACACGCGCCCGGGGCGCTGCCGCCCTGATCTCTCGTGCCAGGACCGTGCCGACACCGCCCAAGCCACCGGTGATCAGGTACACGCCCTCGGGCCGCCAGGGTGCGGGGGCCGTGTCCAGGGGCTGGTGATCCCAGCTCAGTTGCTGGCGGCGCAGTGTGCCGGCGTCTTGCAGATAGCGCAGTTGGCGTTCAGCGGGGTCGGCGGCCTCGGCAACCAGGGCCGTCAACAGCGGCTGGGCGGCAAGCTGCGGTGCCACTTCTATCAGTTGGCAGATCAAGGCCGGCTGCTCACGGCTGACGCTGTACAACAGGCCGCCAAGGCCGCGATAGCCATGGGCGTCGTCGGCTGCGACCAGCAGTTGAATCAGGCAAGGTTGAGCGCTGTGCAGCCAGGGCTTGAGCTGCTCGGCAAGGGCCAGCGCGGCCTGTGCATAGTCAAGCTCCGGCCAGGCGACATGACCGATGCCCCGCTCCGCCAGGTGCGGCGCCAGATCGGCAAAAGCCTGATGACGCCCCAGGGTCAGTACCTGATGCGCAAGCCCTGGCGCGGCAGCTGTTGGCGCCGGCCGCGCATCGTGCCAGTGCTTGTGGCAGAGCAGCCCGATGGTGGCGCCGGGGCCGGCGGCGAGGCTGGCGCCCGTCAGGGGCTGGAACGACAGTTGATTGAGGATCGCGCAGCACTGGCCCTGGTCGTCGAACAAGGCCAGATCGAAGCAATAGTCGTGCGCGGTGCTCGGGGCACGGCGTATCTGCACCTGCAGGCTGGCCGGGCAATCGGCCAACAGCACACATTGCCCCAGGCCGGCGGGCAACAGCAGTGCCGGGCGCTCCTCCAGTTCATCCAGGAGCAAGGCCATGACCCCTTGCATGGCGGCATCCAGCAAGGCCGGATGCAGCGCGAAACCGCTGTTCTGCGCCGGGTCTTGCAGGGCGATGCGCGCCAGCGCCTGATCCCCCTGGCGCACCAGCGACAGCAGCCGACGATGGCCCACGCCATACTCGATGCCCATGGCGGCAAAGCGCTGATAGCAGGCCTCGACGTCCACCACTTGCGCGCCAAGGCTGCTGAAGTCGAGCCGGGCCGCCTGGACCTCTGCGGTGCTGGCTCGGGCCTGGCAATGCAGTTGCAACTGCGCGGCTTGGTCATAGGCGTAGATCCCGATCCGATAGTCGCCCGCGGCCGGCATCGACAGTTCCAGGAACAGCTCGCCATTGTTGGCCGCATCAACGCTGAACGGCTGCCGCCAGCTCAGATCGCCGATCACCAGCCCCTTGCCCGCCGGCACCGCGCCGCCCAGGGCATCGGTCAACGCCGCCTGGATCATGACAATCATCGCGGCCCCCGCAAGCACCGCCTGGCCATTGACCCGATGCTCGGCCAGCACACTCTCATCACCGCTGAAGCGGCTCAGGTAGCGCAAGCCGCGCAGGTCCGAGACGTTGCGATGCAGCAGTGGGTGCAGGCGTTCCCCCCCTGTGGCAATCGCCGTGGCCGCCCCTTGCGTCGGTTGCCAATAGCGCTCGCGAGCAAAGGGATAACCCGGCAGGCTGAGGGGCGCCGGCGTGCCCTGGGGATACATCAGACGCCAATCCAGGGTCGCGCCCTCGAGCCAGGCGTCGAGCAGGCCTTGTTGTTCACCGCGCTGGAGCGCACTGGCCATGTCGAGGCTCGGTGCCTGGGTATCGGGTTTGAGCCGGCTACGGGCCTGGGTCGCGCCGTGGTCGATGAAGTCCCCCAGGCACTTGTGCAACTGGGCCAGGCAAGCAACCTGCCAGCCATGGCGATGTTCCATCGCTTCACGAGCGACTTGCAGGGTAAAGGCCAGCGCCGGCAGGTCGGCGTCAACCAGCACGCCCCGCTCCAGTTCCTCGCGCAACAGTCGGGCTTGCTGCAGCAACTGCTCGCCGGTCTTGGCGGACAGCAGGATGAGCGCCGGTTGCTCGTGGTTGACGGTGATCTGTGGCCGTACCCGCAGGTCTTCGTACTCTTCGATCACCACGTGGGCATTGGCGCCACCCGCACCGAAGGACGACACCGTGGCAATGCGCTTGAACGTCTGCTGCACCCCGTCGATCAGCACCTGCGGGCGCGACCATTGGGCCAGCGATTGCTGTACGACGAACGGGCTGTTGGCAAAATCGATGTGCGGGTTGGCGGTAGCGGCGTGCAGCGACGGCACCAACTGGCGGTGCTGCAGTTGCAGCAGCACCTTGGTGATACCGGCAATACCGGCTGCGCTTTCGCAATGGCCGATATTGGATTTGATCGAGCCGATGGCGCAGTACTGCTTGAGCGGCGTGGCGGCGTCGGCATTGAATGCCCGGGCCAGACCGGCGATCTCGATCGGGTCACCCAGCGCGGTGCCGGTGCCGTGGGCCTCGACATAGCTCACGGCTCTGGGGTCGACCCCGGCCCGGGCCAGGGAATCGACCACCAAACGGCTCTGGGCCAGGGGGTTGGGCACGGTGTAACCGTTGGTCTTGCCGCCGGCATTGATCATGCTGCCCTTGATCACACCGTAGATGCGGTCGCCATCGGCCTCGGCCTGTGCCAGCGGCTTGAGCAGCATGGCGCCCACCCCTTCTCCGGCGACAAAGCCGTCGGCATCGGCCCCGAACGCTTTGCAGTGCTGGCCCGAAGAGAGCATTTTCATTTCGCTCAGGCCGATGTAGTGCACCGGGTCCACCAGCAGGCTGACCCCGCCCACCAGCACGCAGTCGCTGACACCGTTGTGCAGGCTTTCCACGGCCAGATGCAGCGCAGTGAGCGACGACGAACAGGCGGTGTCGACTGCAAGGCTCGGACCCTGGAAGTTGAACTGATACGACACCCGGTTGGCCACCGACCAGTAGCTGGACTGGCGGCTGTAGGTGCCGTTCATCACGCCGACAAACACCCCGACTCGCTGCCGCTCGGCCAGGCGTGCGGGGGTATAACCGGCATCACTGATGCAGTGATAGGCCTCTTCCAGGAACAGCCGCTCCTGGGGGTCCATTTTCAGCGCTTCCCGGGGCGACAGGTGAAAGAACAGTGGATCGAACTGGTCGATCTGGCCAATGAATCCGCCCCACGGGCTGTAGACGCGGCCCTCGGTGCCCGGTGTCCGATCAAAGTACTGCCGCCAGTCCCAGCGGTCCGCCGGCACCTGAGCAATACAGCTTTCGGCGGCTTTGAGGTGTTGCCACAGCTCGCGAACGTTATCGGATTGGGCGTAGCGCCCCGCCAGACCGACGATGGCGACGTCTGAATCGCGGCCAGCGGCCGGGGTGTTGTCGGGCAACATGACCCTGAAGCGAGACGGGGCCGCTGGTTCGACGCTTGCTGTTGCTGTTGCTGATGGCGATGGGTTTGACGGCACCTGCCCCAGGCCCAGCAGGGTTTTGAGCCGATCCTGCTGGGTGGCGACAAAATGCTCCGCCAGCGCGTCGACCGTCTGGTATTCGAAGAACAGCGTGCTGCTGATCCCCGTCAGTTTGTCCCGCAGCAGGTTGGTCAGTTGCACCACCAGAATGGAATCGATGCCATAGGTTTCCAAGGCTTCACGGGCGTCGATCTGCTCGGGTTCGATCTTGAACAGCCCACCAATGACCTGTTTGAGGTAGCGCACCGTCTCGGCCTTGAGCCGGGCGCTGCTGACCTCGCCCAGCGGCGCGGCGATGACCCCAGGTTGTGGCGCACGCAATGCCTGGGACGCCGGCTGGTGGCGCTTGCTAGGCGCGATGGCGGGCGCTTGGGCGGCGTCGATAGGCTCCTGCCAGACCAGGCCATTGCTCTGGGCGATGACGATCTGCTGCCCCAGGTCATGCTCGGCCAGCGCCGGGAAATACACCTGTCGATAGCCTTCGCTTTCCAGCACCTGCTTCCATTGCGCTGGGGCCAATGCCGGGCCACCGGGCAAGCGCAACTGCGGATCGTCGAACAACCACCAGCCCTTGAGCAGGCCGAAGGTCAGGTGGGTAAACAGGCCATTGCGGGCAATCTCGTTGATCAGCAACAGGCCGTTGTGCTTGAGCGCGGCCTTGGCGTTTTGCAGGGCCCGGCGCAGGTCCGGCGTGGCGTGCAGGACGTTGGTGGCGATCACCAGATCATAGGCGTCGGGCTGGATGCCCTGAGCCGCCAGGGGCTGATGGACATCGAACAGCTGATAGCGCAGGTACGGCGTCTGCGGGCCGTAGGCTTGCTGCGCGTGGATCAGGAATGCCTGGGAGACGTCGGTGTAGCAGTACTCGGCGATCTGCGCCTGGAACGACCGCAGTTTTTCAAAGGCTCGCGCGCTGGTGCCGCCGGTGCCGGCACCGATCTCCAGGATGCGGATCGGCGTCTGCGGCGACTGCTCCAGGCGAGCGCGGACAAACTCCAGCAGGGCATCGAGCAGCACTTCGTTGAAGAAGTCGGACACCGGATTGTGTTTGTAGATGCCCTCGACCCGGGACATCGAAGCGTCGGGGAACAGGATGTCGGTGGCGGCAATCCGGCCATCGAGGATCTGCGGCAACTCGCGCAGGGTCGCTGCTGCGAGCAGGGTCTCGGCCTTGAGACCGGGGTATTCGAGCCACCCCGGCTGTTGCCGATCCCATTCGTGCCACAGCTGCTCAAGCATCAACGGCTGCGGGTGGCTGGCACGCCAGCTATCGCCTGCACGCTCGACGTAGCCGTGCTGGGCCAGCTCCTCCAGGCTCTGGTCGAACCAACGCTGGTACATCGGCAACAGCCCGATACGCTGGCGCATCTGAGCTACGGATTCGCCGTCCTGGCTGAAGCAGCCCAGGTGCTGCAACTGGGCGTAGAGCAGGCCACGCTGCAATTCGTCGATCACTGCCCGTTGCGCCTGTAGCTGCCCGGTGGCATGTCGCACCTGCTGATTGCTCGGCTGCAGATTGCGCTGCAACCGCTCGATCAGCGCCGGGTAAGCCGGCGGGCGAACTTCGCCGTACACGCCGAAGGTGCCGCCGGGATGTTGGGCCAGCCCCAGTTGGCTGAAGGTGTCGCTCAAGCGCTGCGAGGTGCGCAGGAAGGTCAATTGGCTCAACGGCGCGCCGTCATCACGGGCCCCGAGCAGCACGTCCAGGGCCTGCATCGCCGATTCGCCGTCGATGGAACCCAGCCCGACCGCGGCCATCCGCCGTCGATAGTCGTTGCTGGCCACCGAGCCGACCTCGCCCCAGTACCCCCAGTTGATGACCTTCACCGGGTAGCCGCGTTGTTGCGCCAGGTAGTGAGCGAAGGCGTTCTTGAAGGTGCAGCCGGCGGCGTAATTGCTCTGCCCCGCCGACCGGGTGAAGCTCTGCAACGAGGAGAAAAACAGCATGAAGTCCAGCGGCTGGTGCTCGAACACCTCGGCCAGACGGGCGCAGACATCGACTTTGGCGGCCAGTCCCGCAGCGAACTTCTGCCCGTCCATGCGGGCCAGGCTCTGGTCCTCAAGCTGGATCGCCGCGTGGATCACCCCGTGAATCTGCCCATGCTCGGCCAGCACCTGGCTCACCGCCTGCTGCAGCGCAGCGTGGTTGCCGGCATCGGCGCGGATGTAGCGCGGCGCCGGGCCCAGTCGGGCCAGTTCGCTGATGGCCGCGTCAATCCGGCTGTCTTGCTCACGGCGCCCCAACCAGATGATCCGGGCGCCCCGGGTACGGATCAGGTGTTCGCTCCACAGCCGGCCAATACCGCCGGCCCCTCCGACCACCAGGTACACACCGGCGTCGCGATACAGACTGCCCACCTCGGCGGCGCTGTCGGCCGGCACCAGGCACGGCGCCAGATAGGCGCGATGCCAGACACCCTGGCGCCAGGCCAAGGCCTCGCCACGTGGATCGGCGGGCAGTGACAGCAGGTCCTGGTCCGGCCAGCTGTCCCCCGCCGGCAGGTCCAGCAGGCACACCGGCCAATGGCTGTATTCCTTGGCCATCACCCCGATCAGCCCGTGGACGCTGGCGTGAGCCGGCGCCACCGGCTCACTGGCGGCCTGATGCAGCGGGCTGGCCTCGGCGAACACGGTCAGGGTGGCCCGGGTGATGACGGTCCAGGCCAACGGCTGCTGGTCCAGGCCCAGGGCCAGCAATGCCTTGATCAAGCGGAAGCAGCCGAGCACGCCGCGTTGCTGGGCGCGGATCATGCCGTCGGCGCTGGTATCTGCTGCCCCCGCGCCTGGCGCCAGCCACAGCAGATGCTCCAGGGGGCCGGCCTCGCCCAGCAATGCAGCGATCCTGTCGCTGGTTTCGCTGCCGTCGAGCAACAGTGTCGCGGCCTGCGGATAGCGGGCAGTCAACTGTTGCAAGCCTTGGGGATCGTTGGCGATCAACAGCAGCCGGGCGCCGCTGGACGGCACCGGTTGCACAGTGACCCGGCGCCATCGCTGCAGCAGATAGGCGTCCGTCCGCGATGGGTCGTCGAGCATCAGTTGCAGTGGCGACGGTGCTTTCAGCTCGCGCAGGACCAAGCCCTGCAGGGCAACGCAATGCTCGCCCTGGTGATTGTAGATATCGATATCAACGCTCGACTGCCCCGCTTCCCGGCGTTGCGCGCCGGGTCGCACCCAGGCCCATATCTGTTCGCCCAGTGCTGCGCCGCTGTGCTGCAACTGCTCCAGGGCAAAGGGCACAGCGGTGTGTTCGAGTTGCGGTGCAAGCCCCTGGTCCAGCTGATCCGCGACCAGTAGCCCCAGGGTGGACTGCAACGCCGCATCCATCAGGCTGGGGTGCAGGACGAACTGCCCGTGGCCGGCACTCAGTGACGGCGGCAGCTGGATCTGCGCCAGCACTTGGCCGCCGTCGATGCGCAGCTCGCGGACCGCCCGGTGGCTGGGGCCGTAATGGATATCGATGCTGTCGAACAGGCGGTACAGGCCCTCGGCGTCGAGACGATGGCCGTGGATTGCGCCTTGCAGCGACGCCAGCGAGGCCGGCGCCTGGACGGCGTTGTCATGCAACAGGGCCTCGCCCTGACAGCACAGGGTGCGCTGTGGCTGCTGGCGAATCTCGAATGTCAGTCGCTGGGGGGCCAGGCTATTGATGTGGATCTCGAGCGTAGCGGGCTCGGTGCCCTGCTCGCTGAGCGTCAACGGTTGCGACCACACCAGATGGCACAGGCTCAGGGTCGCGCGGGTGGCGCGGTCGCCGAGGGAGCGACTGAGGGCCTCTCGCGCCATCTCCAGATAGGCCACGCCGGGCAACACTTTCTGCCTGCCCACGCGATGATCGCGCAGGAAGAACTCAGCGCCGCTGAACACCGCGGTGAACTTCTGTTGCGCAAGGTCCGACACGTTGCGGTGCAGCAACGGGTGCAGACGGGCCTCGCCCAGGGACTCGACCTGAAGCGGAAACTGGACATCGCCGGACACCCAGATCCGCTCGCGGGCGAAGGGGTAACCCGGCAGGCTGATCCGCCGGACGCTGCCCATGGGCATCCCCAGCAGCGCCCAGTCGAAGTTCAGCCCCTTGACCCACAGCTCCAGCAGCTTCTGGTGTTTGCCCTTGTCGGCCCAGGCCGCCAGCGTCGCCGCCATGTCTTCATCGTGGGCCAGCACGGCCATGGCCGCCTTGTTCTCTTGCACCCGGCCTAGATGCAGGCCGTCAAAGCAGCCGAAGTGTTCGGGGGCCTTGAGCAGTTGCGCCAGGCCCTGTGCCAGACGCTCCTGCAACGCGCTGAAGGAGGCGGCGCTGAACCCCAGGCGATACTCCAGGGCTTCGCGGCCCTGCTGCAAGGTAAAGGCCAGGTCCGCCAGACGCGGCAGTTGGCCTTGCTGCTCGCGCCGTTGCAGGAACTGCTGCAAGCGTTCGACCTGCTGCTGCAACTGGCTCGGGGTCCTGGCCGACAGCACGATGATCGCGGGCTGTCCGGCAACCGGTTCATCCCGTTCGGGCGCCAGGTACTGGGCAAGGATCACGTGACCGTTGGAGCCGCCGGAGCCAAACGACGACACCGAAGCGGCCAAGGGGTACTCGCGCTCCCGGCCGTCGAGGTTGAGCCGTGGTCGGCGCCATTCCTGCAGTTGCTGCGGGATGTGGAACGGCGACTGGTCAAAGGCAATGCCCGGGTTGAGCCGGCTTGAATGCAGCGACGGTGCCAGTTGCCGATGCTTGAGCTGCAGCAGGACCTTGGCCACCCCGGCGATCCCGGCGGCCGATTCCAGGTGGCCGATATTCGACTTGGCCGAGCCCAGTGCGCACTGCTGCGCCGGCGCCGGTTCGCTGCCCAGGGCTGCGCTGCGCCGGGCAAAGCCCTGTTGCAGGCCGCTGATTTCAATCGGATCACCCAACGCGGTGCCGGTGCCGTGAGCCTCGATGTAACTCAGTTCCCGGGGATCCATCCCGGCCTTTTCCAGGGACTCGGCGATCATGGCGCCTTGGGCATTCGGACTAGGCACGGTGTAGCCATGGGTCTTGCCGTTATGGTTGATCGACGTCGCGCGGATCACGCCGTAAATATTGTCGCCATCGGCCTGTGCCTGGGACAGTGGCTTGAGCAACACCGCGCCGGCGCCTTCGCCCGGCACAAAGCCGTCGCCACCTTCACCGAAACTGCGGCAGCGGCCATCGCTGGAGGACATGGTCAGCTGCGACTGGATAAAGTATTTGTTCGGGTGCAACGACAGGTTGACGCCACCGGCCAGCGCCACCCGGCACTCGCCACGTTGCAGGCTTTGCACCGCCAGGTGCAGGGCCGTCAGCGACGACGAGCAGATGGTGTCGATGGCCATGCTCGGGCCGCTGCAGTCGAAGACGTAGGACACCCGATTGGCAATCGAACCAAAGGAAGCGTCCACCGCATCATCGGTGCAGTCGGCAGCGGCCGAGCGGGTATAGAGCAAGTATTCGCCGTGCATCACCCCGACAAACACGCCCATTTTCCCCTGGTAATGACGCTGCAGTGCGGCCCGGTCGTAGCCCGCGTCTTCCAGGGTGTGCCAGGCGGTTTCCAGGAAGATCCGTTCCTGGGGGTCCATGCGCTCGGCATCCCGCGGCGAAATGTTGAAAAACAGCGGATCAAAGCGGTCGACGTCGTCGATAAAGCCGCCCCATTTGCTGTTGATCTTGCCTTTGAGGCTGCGGTCGCGGCTGTAGTACTGCGGGTGCGCCCAACGCTCGGCGGGGATCTCGCTGATGCTGTCGACCCCGTTCTTCAGGTTGTCCCAGAAGTGCTCGATGTCCGGGGCCCCCGGAAAGCGTCCGGCCAGACCGATGATGGCGATGGGCTCATCGCAGGCCTGACGCCGCTCGATGTCGGTGCCGGGTGCGGCCTGCCGGGGGGCGGCAGCGCTTGCAACGGGCGCTTGCAGCCCCAGCAATTGGCGGCTGCGCGACGGATGCTCGGCAGCAAACCAGATCGCCAGTGCACGGATGCTCTGGTGTTCGAAGAACAGGGTGCTGGACAACTCGCCGAACCCTTGCGCCAGCCGTTGGTTGAGCTCGGTGATCATCAGCGAGGTCAAACCGTAGCGATCAAAGGTTTCCAGGCTGTCGATGCTGGCCTCGGGAATGGCCGATACCTTCGAGAAGTGTTGCTTGAGGTAGCCCTCCAGGGCCGTTTGCAGCCCCTCATCGGGCACAGGCGGCGCGACCATATCGCCCCTGGGGCTGTGGCCGAGATGGCAGTCGATGGCGGCAAAGGGGTACGCCGTCAACGCCACGCGCCGGCAATCGTGCCGGGCAATCGTCAGCAGCTCGGTCTCACCCGCCAGCCAACGGCGAGCGATGGCGTTCAGGGCCTGGCGATCGAGGCCACGCAGGTCCGCCTCGCTGGTCGGCGCTGGCGCGGCTCTGTCGAGGCGGCCTCGTAGCACTGAGTCGCCCTGGGCGGCGTTGAGCAGCGCCAGCAACTGGGCTTCGCTGTCAGCCACCAGCACCGCACGCTGGGCCTGTGCTACCCGTCCAACACACAGGCTGTAGCTGATGTCGCCGAGGCTTGCGGCGCTCAGGCGCCCAGCCTGAAGATCATCGGCAAACGCCGCCAGCAGTTGCTCAAGCTGAGCCTGACTGGCGGCGGAGAAGGGAAACAGCCAGGGCCCGACGGCCTTGCTCGGCGCGGCCACGGGGGGCGCTGCTTCGAGGATCAGATGACCGCCGGAACCGCTGGCGCCGAAGGCATTGATCAAGGCCCGCGGCGGCCCTTGCCATGGGCTCAAGGTGTCGGCGATGGCCAGATTGCCCGGCCCCTGTCCGATCAACGGACTCAGCGGATGACAGCCGAGGGTCGGTGCTATCTGGCCGTGTTGCAATTGCAGCAGGACCTTGGTGATCTGCGACAGGGCCGACGCCGATTCAAGGTGGCCGATATTGGCCTTGATCGAGCCGACTTTCAGCGGCGTCTGGCCAGGGCGCTCGCCGAAGACCTTGCCAAGCGCCGCGAACTCGGCGCCGTCCGCCAGGCTGGCGCCGGGCGCCGCAGCCTCCACGTAGCCGATGGCCTCGGCGGGCAGTCCCGCCTGCTCCAGGGCCTGGCGCATCGACGCAGCCTGACTCTCGGCGCTGGGTGTACCGTAGCGAAAGGTCTTGCCGCTGTGACTGATGGCCGTGGCGCGGATGACGCCGAGGATCTGGTCGCCTTCGCGGCGGGCAGCCTCCAGTGGCCTGATCAGCAGGGCACCAACGCCCTCACCCGCCACCCAGCCATTGGCATTGCGGCCGAACGGGTGCGACTGGCCCTCTGCGGACAACAGTTGCAGCGATGTCAGCAGCTCAAGGTGCGACGGATGGCTGATCAGGTTGACGCCGCCGACAATCGCCGCCTGGCATTCGCCGCGACGAATGCTCGCGCAGGCGAAATGCAGGGCGGTCATCGCGGACGAGCACGAGGTGTCGAACACCACGCTGGGGCCATTGAAGTCATTGAAGTACGAGACGCGGTTGGCAATGGCCGAATGGAACGAGGTGGCTCGCTCTCCCTGCGCCCCTGGCCGCTGGTGCTGGTAATCGCCCCACATTGCCCCGACGAACACGCCAACCCGTTGCGCCGTGCGGCGCAGACCGGCTGCGGTATAGCCGCTGTTTTCCAGGCAATGCCAGACCGTTTGCAGGAACAGCCGCTCCTGGGGGTCCAGGGTTTTCGCCTCGGCGGGGGTGATGTTGAACAACAGCGGATCGAACAGCTGCTTGTCGGCCAGTGTGCCCACCGCCCACTGCGGCGCATCCGCCGTGGGCGGGTCGCCAGCCAGCAGCGCTTGGCCGCTGACACTGTGGATCGACGAACGTCCGGCACTGAGGTTTTGCCACAGTTCCTGAGGATTGGCGGCGCCAGGATAGCGACCGCTGATGCCGATGATCGCCAGTGCGCCTTCACCCTCGGGCGCGGCGCCTGGTGGTTCATCAGCCTGGCGTTCGAGCCGTGGCCAGCCCAGCGGCAGCCGTTGGCTGACGGTGCCGCCAACGAAGCTGTGCAACAGCTCATCGCCCTCCTCCAGGTCGAAGGCGCCGCGAACCTTGTCGAAGTACATCGAGCCGATGGGGCACAGCCCGACGCCGAACTCCGTCTGATGGTCCAACAGCAACTGGCCGATTCTTCCTGCCTGGAGCAGGTTGAAATAGCGGCTGTCAGCGCCGTAGGCCGCAGAGCGAGCGCCAATGACGAATATCCGCAAACGGGCCTGTTGTGCATGTTTGCGATTGAACGGCGTGTAGCTGCCGTTGAACGCCTGCGGCTCAGCCTCGCCGATGCGGCTCAGGCAATGACGGTCGCTGTGGTAGCGGTAGATGCCCGGGGGCGGACATTGCGCCTGGCCCGGGGATTGATCCGTCGGGCCGGCCAGATGCAGGTAGATCTTCAGTGGCAGGGCGGGCTCGGTGTGGTACAGGCAGCCGCTGTCCGGCTCGGCCCGCAACAGGCTCAGCAGCCGGCTCAACTGCGCCACGCTCAGTGCTTCGCCGCCGTACTGACGCTTGGCGGCCCGCAGTTGCAGTGCATCGACGCTGATCGGCGCTGCCGGCAGTTCGATGACCCCATCCCCCTGCTCCGCCAGATCGCGGCGAATCTGCCGTTGTTGGCGGTGCAGCTGCTCCAGTGCATCCTTGCCCGGCAAGTCGAAGCCGTTGTTGTTACCGGCCAGAAAGTCGGCGAACAAGGCGCCGGGCTGCCCGCTGCCCAGCACAGAGGCCTGGGCCGGCATCAGGCAATGCAGCACACGGTGGCTGGGCTGCAGTTGCAACAGTGGCCCAAGCGTCGCCACGTCCACGCCATAGGCCGGGGCCAGCGCGATGCCGAAGTCGGCCTGGCGCGACAGCAACAGTTGCTCGATATAACCCGCTTCGAGTACCAGCAGCGCCGGGGCGGCGTGGTTGTAGATGGGCTCGATGGCGGCCATTTCCGCCACCAGAAACAGTGCCAGACCGGCTGCCGCCAGCGGCGACGCAGCCAGGGCGTGCGCATCGAGTTCGGCCGGCAGACGGACCGGCAACAGGCGGTTGAGCCGTGGCTGGTAGTACCAGGCGCCTGCCGGCAAGCCCTCGACCTGCCCCTGGGCCACATACAGATAGCACTGGATGGCGTTGAGGCCCCCGGCCGATGAATACAGGTACTTGCCCTTGCCCTCCAGGGTCACTTCACGCAGCAACGACAGCAGCCCCCCCAGCCGTTGAAGGCTGGGGGCTGCCACGTCGGTGGTTCGCCGATAGGCGCCTGGATCAAAGGGTACGGCTTGCAGGCAGATTGACGCCTGGATGCTGGCTCGCGGCGCCGGCAAGGCCTGCGCCACGCCGTTCTGGTCGGCGGCGACAGTTTGTTGATCGAGGATGTAGGCGATGACGGCGGCGAGGGTCGGCTGCTGAAGAAACACCTCCACCGGCAGCGTGACCTGATACTGCTGGTGAATGCTGTGGACGGCCTGGACCAGGGTGAAAGAAGTTGCGCCCTGATCAAAAAGATCATCGTCGACCCCCAGCGCCTCGATCCCCAGCGCCTCGATGAAATACTGCTGCAACCAGGCGCTGAGTGCCTGGGGCTCCAGCGCCGGTGCACGGACGCTGGCGGGCGCGATGCCATCAGCGGCGAGCAACGCCTGGCGGTCGGTCTTGCCGTGGGCCGTGACCGGGATCTGCTCGACGAACTGCACCCGATTGGGCGTCATGTACTCCGGCAGGCGGGCCTTTACAAAGTCGCGGATCGTCTTTTTGTCCAGCCCCTGGGCCACGACATAGGCCACCAGTTTGGGGTCTTCGCTGCCGGGGTCCTGGACCAGCACCACGGCATCACTGATCCCTGGATGGCTTTTGAGGGTGTTCTCGATCTCGCCCAATTCGATGCGAAACCCCCGCAGCTTGACCTGGGAGTCGAAACGCCCCAGCACTTCGATCTGGCCATCGTCGAGAAAGCGCGCCTCATCGCCGGTGCGGTACAGCCGCGCATCGGGCTGCGCGCAGAACGGGTCGCGGATGAACTTTTCCGCCGTCAGCTCGGGGCGATTGAGATACCCCCGGGCCAGGCCGACACCACCAATGCACAGCTCGCCGGTCTGGCCAATCGGCACGGGATGGGACTGGGCATCAAGGATATGAATCTGAATATTGTCGATGGGCCGGCCGATGGGCACGCGCTGGTCGGGCCTTGGTTCGGCGGGCCACCAAGTGACGTCCACCGCAGCCTCGGTCGGGCCATACAGGTTATGTAAGCGGGCATCCAGTCGCGAACAGAATTGCAGCAGCAGATCGTGGGTCAGGGCCTCGCCGCTGACGAACACCTGGCTCAAGGAGCGGCACTCGGCGACGGCCGGATGCTTGAGAAAGAAGCGCAGCATGGAGGGCACGAAATGGCAGATGGTGATCTGCTGTGCCTGGATGATCTGCACCAGATAATGGGCATCCTTGTGCCCTTCCGGCCTGGCCATGACCAGGCAGGCACCGCTGAGCAACGGCAGAAACAGCTCCCAGACCGAGACATCGAAGGTAAAGGGGGTCTTCTGCAAGATCCGCTCGGCCGGCCCGACCTGATAATGGCGCTGCATCCACAGCAGACGGTTGCAGATGGCCTTGTGCGGCAACATGCAGCCTTTGGGACGCCCGGTGGAACCGGAGGTGTAGATCACATAGGCCAGATCGCCGGGGCTGTTGATCGAGGCGGGATTGTCTTCGCTTGGGTGCAGCTCTTCGCTTGCCGGATCGTCCAGGCAGATCACTTCAACGGCCTGGGCCTTGAGCCGATGTGCAAAGCGCTGCTGCGTCAGCACCACGCTGACCGCGGCATCGTCAATGATCAGGGCCAGTCGTTCTTCGGGGTAACCCGGGTCCAGCGGCAGGTAGGCGCCACCGGCCTTGAGGATGGCCAGCAACGCGACCATCAGCTCCAGCGAGCGCTCCATCTGCACCCCGACCAGGCTGTCGGGGCCGATACCGAGCTCGCGCAGGTAGTGGGCCAGGCGATTGGCCCGACGATTCAACTGGCAGAAACTCAAGGTCTGATCGTCGAAACACACCGCCACGGCATCGGGGCTGCGCTGCACCTGTTGCTCGATCAACTGCTGCAGGCACTGGTCCAGCGGATACGCGTAGTGGGTCTGGTTCCAGCCGGCAATGAGCGCGGCTTCGGCAGTCCGATCAGCGGGTTGCGCTGCGCGCGGAGAGCTCTGTGGACCGTCATTGGTGGCGTTGTTGTCTGGCACTGCGCGACTTCCCTGTCAGGTTGGGCCGAGATCATCGGCGACTGTTCATCCGTGTCATTGCGTCAGCGCGGCACGCTTGAGTAGGCGCTTTGCCAGGCGACGTCAGATCGATACCCAGGAGTGTTCGGATTGGCTGTGCCGCTTAAGGACTCAACGGCGCGTAGAGCCGCAAGCCGACCGTCCTTGAAGGGACCGGGGCGTCCCACTCACAGGCACCTGCCCAGGAGAGGAAATGCGCAAAGCCGCCCACAGCCTCGCCGCAGCGGCAAGAATTGGGGCTGTTCAACGTGGATTCGATGAGGAGCAAGACCAACACATCCGTGTTCCTGAACACAGTAATTCCCTTTACCAGTGAGTGCCTGAAGATTGCCAGAGACAACGGTGCATGCCTTGCTTCGTTGTTTACTCACACTACTTGGGTCGTATTTTCTCGCTGGTGCCTGCCGCTTGGTGTCGCTTGCTGCAAGGCAACGGTACGAGCGTAGTAGGCAAAAATGAGCTGTCAAATTCACAGACCCAGACTTTACACAGGATGGACGGATGGCCTGTCGGGCGACACCCGACCAGCGTCACTCAAGCCCCCGGCGCGGCTCTGCTCCAGCGCTTTCAGCGGATCGAAAGGGCCTGTTTGCGGCAGGCAGAAAAATTGCCAATGGCAATTTTCCAGATCGGTATTAGGCTGACGATCTACGTGCCTATCGGCTTTCGGCACAATGCCATCATGAAAAGGATGACCTTCATGAGTACTTCCAACACGGATCGTTTCCACGTCTTTGGCGTTTGCCCCCCCACTGATTACTGCCTGTTCGTCGACTATGTCCTGGACGACATCAAGGATCACGAAAACAGCTTGCTGCAGCGCATCCAGCAAACGCCCGATCCGGCCTTGCGGGTCTGGCGCGAGGGTACGGCGCTGCAAGGCACGGACATCTTCGAAATCGAATGCGTGAATGACCGGGAAACCGCACAGGAAGCCGTGGAATTCTGGCGCGCCTATTTTCGCTCCCTGGGCGAAACCATCATCAAGGCCGAGCACCTGTGTGACAGGCTGGAGTGAGGTCGGACCCAGCACCGGGCACGGCCGTCAAACCATCGGTACGCTGACTGCGGCAGCTGGACGCTAGGAGCCCATAACGCAAATCAGTTAGACTGCCGGCCTATTTTGTTCAGGCCCCTCGTCATGCCCGCAGAGCATGCTTCCAAGCCCTATACCCTCCTGGCGATCGACGACGATCCGCAGTCGTTGATCGTGCTGTCGAAAACCTTGACCTGCGAGTATGAAGTGCTGCTGGCGAAGAACAGCGAGCGTGGCCTGGCCCTGGCGCGCAGTGCCAGTCCCGACCTGATCATTCTCGACATCCTGATGCCTGAGATGGACGGCTTCCAGGTGCTCAGCGCGCTCAAGAGCGACCCGGCGACTGCAACCATTCCGGTGATTTTCCTCACCTCGCGCAGCAGCGTCGAAGATGAACGCCTGGGGCTGCTGCTGGGCGCCGCCGATTACATCGCCAAGCCGATTTCACCGCCGGTGGTACTGGCCCGGGTGGCCACACAACTGGGCTACCGCAACAAGCCCCTGCATGGCCTGCCAGCGGCGCCCGGACCTTGCGCCGGCAGCGACATGCGCGACGGTTTTGTCAGTGCATTGACCCTGCAACTGGCCGGCAATCCGCTGATCCGCCTCCAAGCCCTGCTCGACAGCCTGTCGATTGTGCTGCGCAGCAGCCTGAGCCGGCGCGACCCCGCGGCCTTTCGCAGCGCCGCCTGCCTGGCGCTGATGGGCCTCAATCAGCCGGGCAGCCGCATCGATCAGGCCCTGGGCCACAGCAGGCTGTTGATCGAAGAGATTCTCGCCCACGCCGAGCCGGAAGATCCGATCCTCAACCTCGCCTGGAAAATGACCCACGCCGACGCCTTGCTCAAGGGCCCTGGGGAGCTGCCCAGCGGCGAGCAGTTGCCACTCTCGGCCCGTCTGTTTGCCCTGGCGCTGAACTACCACCTGAGCCTGCTGCAGAGCGCGCCCGAGGACCTCCACAGTCGGCATGCGCATGCCATGGACCAGCTGTACCGCCAGCCCGGGTTCGAGCAATGCATCGGCGGCGACCCGCAGGCACTGTCGGCGGCCTTGCTCAGTTCGTCACAGACCTTTTTTGGCCGGTGAGCGGACGGTGAGCCTGGCCAATGCCTAACTTCGCGGATCTGGAGCTGTTCATTCTGATCGCCGAGCTGCAGGGCCTGTCCCCCGCTGCCCGCGTCATGTCGATCACCCCGGCTGCCGCCAGCCTGGGGCTCAAGCGCCTGGAAAGTCGCCTCGGGGTGCGGCTGTTCACCCGCTCCACTCGCACCATGAAGCTGACCCCCGAAGGCGCACGCTACCTGGACAGTGCCCAGCACGCGTTGAAGATCCTGGCCAACGGCAAGCGCTCGTTGCGCCACGATGACGGCATGCTGGAACTCACGGTGTCTTCCGACCTGGGCCGCAATTTGCTGCTGGACATGCTCGCCCGGCTCAAGCATGAGCGGCCGCGCATGTACATCAAGCTGGCGCTGAGCGACAAGCAAGAGGACCTGCTCAAGGGGCGCTTCGATGCCGCGTTGCGCTATGGCAAGAACCAGGCGCTGGATCTGGTCGAGCTGCCGGTGCTCAAGCAGCATTACTTCATCGCCTGCGCCGCGCCCGATTACCTGGCGCAACATGGCCAGCCTGAGGCGCCGCAACAGTTGAGCGAACACGAATGCATCATCTGTCACAGCATCGGCCGCCCGGAGAGTCGCTGGCGTTTCCATGGCGCCGGCAAGGTCGAGGACGTGCCGGTGCAAGGGCACTTTTGCTGTGATGATGGCGATGCCGCACGGCGCTGGGCCGTGGCCGGCCACGGCGTGGTCAACCTGCCGCTGCTGAATGTCGTCGAGGACCTGCTCGCCGGTCGCTTGCTGGCGCTGCTGCCGGGCTGGCAATCCGATCCTGCGCCGCTGAATCTGGTGGTATCGCACCGCTCGCAGATCACTTCGTCGTTGCGCGCCTTGCATCAATGCCTGGTCGAGCACTGCACTGACCGCATGGCCCGCTATCAGGCCCTGAGCCAGAACAGCCGCTAGCCCTGCAAGTCCACTAGCAGGTCAAGGGCCTGCTGGAACTCCAAGCGGTAGATCCGCTCTTGAATGGCCCGCAGCGGGCCGCACGGGTATTGCTCGTACAGCTCATCGATCAGCGCCAGGGCCTGGGCATTATGCTTGCGCAGCAGCTGGGCCAGCCGCTCCAGCGCCAGCACCTGCTCAGCGTCCAGTCCCAGGCTCGGCGCTACCAGATCTTCGTTCGCCACTGGCAGGGAAGCCAGGCCGGCCAGTACCGGCTCCAGGCACTGCGCCAGATGCTCGATCAGCGGCCCCAGCGCTGCCGGCCCGGCCGCCTGTTCCTCCAGTTGTCTAGCGGCTTCCTTGACCGCCGTGGCGCCGATGCTCCCGGCATTGCCCTGCAGGCTGTGGGCCAGAAAGCCGATGGCGGCCAAGTCCCCGGCGGCATGGGCGTGCCACAAGCGCTCGATGACCTGCTGCTGGCCGTCACGAAAGTCGACCAAGAGTTTGCGCTGCAGAGCCAGGTCCTGGTTGACCACCGCCAGCCCCAGCGCGGTGTCGATCCCTTCGTAGGTCGAGGTCAAGACGCTTGCATCCGGTAGCGCTGCGCTCTGCGCGAGTGGCATGTCCGTGCCTGCAATCCAGCGCACCAGGGTCCGATAGAGCGCCGCGACCTCCAGGGGCTTGCTCAGCAGATCGCTCATGCCGGCCGCCAGCGCCCTGCCCTGCACATCGGTCTGGTGACTGGCGGTCACGGCAATGATCGGCAGGGACTGCAAATGGGGGTAGCCACGAATCTTGCGCGTGGTGCCGAAGCCGTCCATGACCGGCATCTGGCAATCCATCAGCACCGCATCGAAATGCCCCTGCTCCAGCAACAGGCGCAAGGCCTCGGCACCATTGACCGCCAGCACCACCTGGACCCCGACGCGCTGCAGCAGGCCCAGCAGCACTTCCTGGTTGAGACGGTTATCCTCGACCACCAGCACCCGTTTCCCCGCCAGCCAGCGTGCCGGGGCATTGACCAGACCCGGCCCCGCGACCTCGCCCATCGATGGCCCGGCAGGCGCAGTGCCGCTTGAAGCGTGCCCTTGCTCAAGCGCTGGCGGCGCCAGCCCCAGCTGCACACTGAACTTGAACGTCGCGCCCTGCCCCAGCCGGCTATTGACCCAGATATCGCCCTGCATCAGTTGCACGATTTTCTTCGAGATGGTCAGCCCCAGGCCGCTGCCGCCGTAACGCCGACTGATGGACCGGTCGGCCTGGACAAAGGCATTGAACAAACGGGCCTGCTGCTCGTCGCTGATGCCTACCCCGGTGTCGGTGACGCTGAAGCACAGCAGGGCCTGATGATCCCACTGGCGCACCAGGCACACACCGATACAGACATGGCCGGCCTCGGTGAACTTGATCGCGTTGTCCACCAGGTTGGTCAGCACCTGGGCCAGACGCAGTGGATCACCGACGTAACGGCGCGGCAGCGACGCCGGAATATCCAGCTGCAGCCGCAGCGCCTTTTCCTCTGCGCGCTGGCGAACCAGCAGCAACACATCGTCCACCAGCTCCCGCAGGTCAAAGCCGGTTTGCTCCATGCTCAGCTTGCCGGCCTCGATCTTCGACAGATCCAGCACGCCGTTGATGGTGCCCACCAGGTGCTTGGCCGCACGGTCGATCTTTTCGATGTAGTCGCGCTGCACCGGCTCCAACGGCAAGTCCTGGACCAGGTGGGCCATGCCGATGATCGCGTTCAGCGGCGTGCGGATTTCATGGGACATGCAGTCGAGAAATTCCGACTTGGCCTGGGTCGCCCGCTCGGCATCGCGCCGTGATTGCTGGATTTGCGCTTCCACCGCCTTGCGTTCGCTGATGTCCTGCAGCACCCCGGTGACTCGCGTCGGCGCGCCACTGGCGTCGCGCTGCATGATCTTGCCGATGTCCATGACCCACAGCCATTGCCCCTCTTTGTTGCGCATGCGGTATTCGGCGCGGTATTCGCCGACTTCATCGTTCAGGTGCGCCTTGAGCCGGGCCATCACCGGCTCGTAGTCGTCCGGGTGCACCAGAGCGGTCCAGCGCTCCAGGCCATGGCCGAAGGCCTGTTCCATCTGCTGTTTGCTGTAGCCAAGAATCTGCAGCCAGACATCGTTGTTGATGACGGTCCCCAGGCGCAGGTTCCAGTCCCACAGCCCCAGGGCCCCGCTTTGCAGGGCCATGTCCAGGCGCTGTTCGCTCTGCTCGATCTGCGCCACGTCACGCTTGTGTCGTCGGGCGTCGGCCAGACGCCGCAGGCCGCCCCACAGCAACAGCAAGAACACCAGGGCACTCACTCCCTCGATCAGCAGCACCTGTTCCGCCGGTAACAGTGCGTCCAGGTCGCCCAGGGTGATCAGGGTCCAGGGACCGCTCGGGTCATTCCAGTCGAAATCCACCCGGGACAGGCTGTAGCGCCGGCCGTCCAGCCGGACCACCGGCTGGTGGGCATCGAAGGGCAAGCGCTCAGGCACCCCGTTGGCAAACCGATAGTCGCTGAACTGGCGGCGGATCTCCCCGGTGAAGCGGTTCCAGGGCCAGGCGCGGTCGGACTTGAGGACCAAGTCCGGGGAACTGGCGGCCAGCACCACGCCGCTGGGGGACAGGATCATCTGCAGATCGGCGCTGTACGGCTTGCTCAAGCTGGCATCGAGCGTATCGGCGTCAAACCGCGCCACCAGCACCCCGATCACCTGGTCCTGGCGCGTACGCGACTCGAAGATCGGCACCGCCATGTAGAACATGCGCGTGCCGGTACTGGTGCTGATGGCGCCGTAGACACTGCTGCCGCCATTGAGGGCCACTTTGAAGTAGGGACGGAAGGCCACATTCAGCCCCAGGGGCGTCTGCCCCTGCTGGTCGTAGGCGGCCACCACCACCCCGTCCCGGTTGAGGACAAACGCATGGTTGGCATCCACCACCAGGGACAGGGTCTTGAGCGGCAGGGTGGCCCGTTCCATCAGCTCGGCAGAGGGCGCAGGCTCCAGGACGATGCGCTTGAGCCAGGGGTTGTGGCGCCCGAGGATCGACAGTGCGCCAATGGCAAAGCCGTTGGATTTCCATTGCTCCAGGTCCTGGGCCTGCTCCTGGGTCTGCATCTGGACGCTGGCCCGGTAGACGTCTTCGACCTGCACCCGGTAGTAGTTGCCCAACGCCACTGCGGCGCCGACCGCGATCACCACCCCCAAGGCATAACAGCAGCGTTTGTGACTGTCGAAGAAGTCCAATAACCCGTACAACCGCTCGCCCCTTTACCTTGAAAAAAACCCTGCCCGCCAACCCTGGCCCGGTGCCTTGCCAGGCCCTGTCAGCGTTTGGCCAGCCGGCGTGGAAACTCCGGCGGCAGAAAATCCAGGTCCGGATCGTAGTCGGCCTTGAGGTAATCACAAAGCGCCTTGAGGTCCTGGGGCGACAAGGTTCCCACCGCTTGCTTGAGCCGCAGGGTGTCGAGAATGTAGTCATAGCGGCTGTTGTTGTACTGGCGCACGGCGTTGTACAGCTGACGCTGCGCCTCCAGCACATCGACGATATTGCGGGTTCCGACTTGAAAGCCCATCTGCGAGGCCAGCACCGCGCCCTGGTTGGAAATGATCGACTGGCGCCGCGCCTGCACCTGATCGACACCGCTGTTGAGGCCACGATGCAGGTTGCGGGTCTGCTCCACGACCTGACGCCGCAAGCCGTCGTTGAGGGACTCGCGCTGGTTCATCCGCTGGTGGGCTTCGCGCACCTGGGAGCGGGTCTGGCCGCCGCTGAACAGCGGAATATTCAACTGCAGCCCGACCGTGCGCTGCTCGACGTTGCCGCCGTAGCCGTTGCCACGGATATCGCTGTTGCCGTAACCCAGGCTGTCGTTGTCACCGATCTGGTAGCGCAGCACCGCATCCAGGGTCGGCGCGTGCCCGGCCTTGCGCGCGCTCAGGGTCTGCTGCGTCGCCTCCAGGGCGTACTGGCTGGCCTGCAGGGTCAGGTTCTGGCGCACCGCGGTGTCCACCCAGCGCCGGGCGTCGTTGGGTTCGGGCAACAGCACCGGCATGTCGTGGCGCAGCCCCTGGATCGCCTGGTACTGCTGATGCGTCAGGGTGTCCAGGGCTTGGAAGGCATCGTCGGTCTGCTTCTGCGCGACGATGCGGTTGGCCCGCGCGGTGTCATGCCCGGCCTGGGCCTGCAGCACATCGGTGCGGTCCGACAGGCCCAGTTGCAAGCCGCGCTCGGCCAGTTGCTGCTGGCGCTTGAGCGCCGCTTCCTCGGCCTTGGCCGCCGCCAGGGCGTCCTGGGCCTTGAGCAGGCCGAAGTAGGCCTGGGCGCTGTCGAACATGAGTTTCTGCTCGGCGGCGGCCAGCTCCAGCTGGGCCTGCTGGTCTTCGGCTTGCGCCGCCTTGAGGGCGAACCAGCGATCGGCGCGGAATATCGGCTGGTTCAGCACCGCTTGATAACTGTTGCCACTGCGCCGGGTGTCCTGCCGTGGCTGCTGCAGGGAGGTGCGGGTGGCATTCAGATCGGCGCTGGCGGACAGCGTCGGCAGCAGGCCGGCCCTGGCCTGGGGCACCGCCTCGGCGCGGGCCGCCTGATCGGCCTGGGCCGCCGCCAGCTCGCTGTTGTTCTGCCGGGCATCCAGGTACACCCGCCACAGGTCACTGGGCAGCGCCTGGGGCCGCTGTTGTGGCATAGGGGGTGGCGGATGCTGCGCTGAGTCTGGTGGCAGGTCTTGCTGATGCAATGGCAGCGCCTGCACCAGGGGCGCCGCCAACAGCGGGACGACAAGCAGCCAGCCGGCAAAGGCTCGCTGCCGCGAATTCATGGGTTTGCTCATGGTTGGATCTAACACCGGGAAAAGAGGGAGCCGCAGACAGGAGAGGCTTTGCGCCCCTCCTGTGTTTCTGCTGCGTGGTCAGGTCAGTGAAGGCACCAGCACCGCCTGCGCGGCCTGATGGTGTTTGGGCAGCTGTTCGCGAGCGCCGCCTGTGTCAGCGAAGGCCGCCATGGCCCCGCTGAGTTTTGCCAGGCTGGGGCCCTGGCCATCTGCCGCCGGGTCCAGCCCAGCCGCCGCCGAGCTCAGAGCATTCGCCGCCGGCAGCGTCTCGCGCTGGCTCCAGGCCAGCTCGAACACGCTGTCCCGGGCTGATCCGCTCGGGCCAAAGCCCTTGAGCAGCTGCTCGACGCTGAGCATCGACGCATCGCCTTTGAGCTCGATCAGCAAATGCCCATGGGCGGCCGCCTGGCTGCCCAGCACCTGGCGCAGCACCAGGGCGGTGCCATTGCCCGTGTCGGTCAACTGCACGTCCTCACCCCGACGGCTGACGAGCATGTGCTTGCCATCGGCCACCGGCAGGATCACCCGGTCCAGAGCCAGGCCCGGATCGTCGTTGTCGATGACCACCGTGCGGTAATGCGCCCACATCGCCGGAGTCAGGCGGTAGGTGTCACCCCCGGCGCCGCCGTGCAGCACCAAACTGTCGACCCCGGCAATCAACGGCGGCGCCAGATCATCCTGATGACCATTGCCGCTGGCGCCCTGAAGCAGCAGCGAGGAGCCGATACGCTCGACATTGGCGTAGTGGCCAAGCTGCTGTGCCTGGCCGTCCTTGAGCTGATACAGCGCCTGCTCGGTCGGGCTATAGACATAGGCCGAGTTCGGCGTCCCGGCGGCGACTCCGATAAAGCGCAGGTCGCTGCCCGCAATACCGCTGCTGGCAAACATCTGCCCACTGGCGATATCGAACCAGCCGCGGCTGGCGCCATCCTGCAAGGTCAACACACCTTTGGCGCCCCACTGTCCAGCCACGGTCGCCAGGGCCTGGGGCAGATTGCCCAGATGTGCCTGCTGCCAGCCCTTGTCCACGGCCACCAACTGCGCATCGCCGTTGTTGCTGCGCAGCAGCACTTCGCCCTGCACGGTGGTCAGGCGCAAGCCGGCATCGACCTGGACCGCCGAGCGCAGTTGCAGCGTGGGCATCCAGTCAATGGCGGCCGGCAATTGGGCCGAGGCCTCAAGCACCTCATCGTTGCCAAACGCGCTCGGCAGTGCCTGGGATGTCAGCGGCGGCTGCAGATAGAGCTTGCCGCTCTCGGGCTCGAACAGCCGGGCACTGCCACTGGCACCGTCGAAGCCGAGAAACTGCAGCGGCTTGTCTTGCAGCGCGGACGACGCCACCACCACCTGAGCGTTGTGGTACCACACTGGCAACGCACGCTTGCCGTCGGCGGCCTTGACCCCGAATACCGCCAGGGTGGCGTTGCTGCCGGCGACCTCGGCGAGGTCCTTCCACCAGCTACTGCGCCCCTTGAGCCAATGCTCGTTGACCGCCTCATAGCTCAGGCGCCCGGTCGCCTCGATCCGCGCCATGCGCCCGTCCTGGGTCACGGCCAGCAGATGGCCGTTGAGATTGAGCACATTGGCCAGGGGCGGCGTGGTCAGGCGCAAGGCGCTTGGCTGGCCGGCATCGAGCACCTGCTGCCCCGGCCCTTCCTGGCGGAACAGCACCTGCTGCGCCTGGCTGTAGAAATAGAACACCTCCTGGCCACCGGGCTGGGCCAGGCTGCCGGCCAACACCAGGTCCGCCGGAATCTTCCAGGCACTTTGCACCTGCCCCGACGCATCGGCACTCGGCGCCTGCCCGGCCGGTGGCGCCAGGTTCGGCTTGATCACCACACCATCGCTGCTGCGCACCCAGTAGCGGTGCGCGACTTTGGCGTTATCCAGGCCAAACACCGTGATCAGCTCTGCCGCGGTCGGCTCCAGCAGGGGCGCGCCCAGGCTGTACACCGGTGTGTCGCGCGGGGTGGTCTGAGCCTCGTAACCCTTGAGCAGGGTACTGAGCAGGGTCTTGGCGTCCCTGCCATGCTGACCGTTGCTTGCCGACCGTTGCAGCAGCGACTCATCGCCGACCACCCCCACCAGCTCCATCCGGTCACCGAGGATGCGGAAGCTCAGCTCGGCTTCCCGTTCCTTGAGCTGATAACGACGGGCCAGATACACCGCGTCGCCCTCTTGCCAGAACCGGCTGATCTGGCCGGCGCTCTGGTTGAACGACGGGGCGAACTGCGCATCGACCTTGCCGCTGGCAATCTCGACCCGCCAGGCGGCGGCGTTCTGGGCATCGACGAAGTAGGCATGCTCGCCGATGACCGCGCCCAGCTGGGCGTTGCCGGCCTGCTGTACATCGGTGTCGGTGAACAGCATGCGGTCCTTGGCGACGTCGTAGTACGCCCGACCGACATTGCGCTCACCGTGCTTGTAGTTCTCCACCAGCACGTATTGGCCGTGCAACTGATGGGCCTGGGCCAGGTCCTTGAGGTGCTGTTCGATGCGCTGCCCGGGCACTTGCCATTGGCTGGCGTCTTCCTTGACCACGTCAGTGGTCTGGCCGACAAAATCGACTGCCCGCACTTCGCCCTTGGCGTTGACCAGCAGCACCTGGCCGCTTTGGGCCGGATCGAGCTTGACCTTGACCCCGCCCACCAGCAAATGGTCCTTGGCCACCGTAATGCTGTCGCTCTCCAGCTGGCTGCTGTCGATGATCCAGCGTGACGGCTGACGGCCGGCCTCGTTGCTGAGCCTGACCTCGGTGCCTTCATTGAGGCCGATCAGGTATTCGCCGCCGGCGCCCTGGATGTCGTAGCGCAGGTAGCCGTACAGTTCCTTGGGCAATTGCGGTACCACCAATTGCCGGTTGCGCCCATCCAGCAGCACTTCTACCGGCGTCTCGACGTACTCCTGGTGAATGCGCCGGATCGTCTCCTCGCTCGGGAAGATGTAGAAGTCGTAGTCGAAGCGCCGGTCCTGCTCGAGCCTGCGAATCACATCGAAGCCCGTGTCATGCCGGGTGGTGGCCCCCGGCAGGATCATGTACTCGTAGCTGATGTAGGACTTGGGCGTGCCCGGCAGGATCACCGTCCGGCTGTCGCCGTGGTCGAGTTTGGGCGGTGGGTTGCCGTGGCCAATGCCGCTGCGCACCTCGATCGCCTGGGCGCGGTCGTTGATCATCCGCGGGAAGTCGCCAACCCAGAAGAAGTAGTTGATCGCCCCGGAGCCGGTGGAACCGTGATGGGTGCGGTAGATGTACTGGCTGTCGAAACCGACCTCGCTTGAGCGCAGGTCGAGGCGCTTGACCACCGCTCCGGGCAGCGGCACCAGCACCTGCTGTTTCTCGTCATAACGGTAGCCGTTGCCTTGATAGGCCTTGTCCAGGGTATCGAAGTAACGTCCCACCGCCTTGGCGTCTTCGGCCACCGCGCCAAAAGCCTGGGCCAGGGCCGTGAAGCCTACCGCCAGGCCGCCGAGGATCACCCCCGCGCCGCCCAGCACCGCCGCGGTGGTCGAGGCGCCGACCAACCCGGCACCGATACCCGCCGCGCCGCTGACGAAGCTCGCCGAATCGAACGCCAGTTGGGTGCCGAATACGGCTTTCTGCACATCGTTTTCGGCATGGGCCAGCTCATAGGCATCCAGGCCGACCATGACCCCGCCAAACAGCACGCCTGCGCCCTCGTTGACCGTGTGCCCCAGGGTCGAGGCAAAGTCCTTGAGCGAGGACTCGGCGGCCAGGGCCTCGCCACGCAACGCGGTTTGCACCAGTTGGGTGACCTTGGCCACATCTTGCACGGTGCCGTGGCCGATCTGCGCCAGGCCCAGGTAGCTATGGATCTTCAGGGCCGTGGCCAGGTCCGGTGACACCACGCCCTGGGCTGCGTCCTTGCGGTTCTTGTCGGCCAACCACTGGATCAGGGTCTGGACCGCAAAGCCCGCGTTCAGGCCGTCCACATGCGCCGCTTCGCCGACCCCGGCGCGGGGCCGGATCTGCCCGTGTTCCAGGGTGAAGTGCTCGCTGAGCACGCTCATGTGCTCATCGACGAAACGACGGAATTCGACAAAGGTGCCGTCGTCGGTGCTCAGCCAGCGGGTCTGCTCGGGCTGGTCACGGTTGATGAACTGCACCCGATAGCCGCCCTCCGGCTGCGCCTCGGTGTTGGCGATGATCGGTATCCACTGGCTGCTCAGCTGGTGCTCCTGGGCCAGTCGGGTGCTGGCGGCATCGAAGCGCGCACCCCATTGCTCGGCGTCGAAGGTGGTCAGCGCCGCACCCAGGCGCAGGTCCTGGCTGACACGCTGCTGGGCACCTACCGCCTGCTCCACCTGACGGCGTTGGCCGATGACGCCGGCCAGTTCCTCGGGACGGGACAGATCGGCGACATTCAGCCCGCTGCCCAGCGGCACCTCGGCCATCTTGTGGGTGTCGATCTCGACCAGGTTGAAGGCCGGCTGCGACTGGCTGCCGAACGAGCTGTAGTGCGCCGCCAGTTTTCGGCGCACCAGGTGCTGCTCCATGGCCTTGGCCAGGCCCTTGCTGGAATCGAAGGCGAAGATCCCCACGTTCGGGTCATAGAAGTAGTAGCGACGGCCTTCGGGGCCCTGGGCACTGCCCACCAGCATCGAGTGGTTCCGGGTATTGAGGGCAAACATCGAGTCGCTGCCGCTGTTGGCCAGCCGCGCCACCACGTCGGACAACTGGAACTGCCCCAGCGCCTTGGAGGCCTGGACCGCGTCGACATTGGAATGCAGGCGGATCAGGCTGTTCTTGAGCAAGGTCGAGCTGCCGGCCTGGGGATCGGCCGAGGCCAGGAACAGCTTCTGCACCAGGCTGTTGACCCCCGCCTCGCCGCCATTGGCCAGGGCCACGGCCATGGCCCGGACCAGCGGGTAGCAGCGACCGCCGGAGCGATCCCCCACCAGCGACAGGTAAAAGTCCTGGGGTGCCAACTGACTGAAGACACTGCCGGCGCCCTGGAAGTCTTCACTGAAGGTCGCGGTCTGGCGCAGCACCTTGTCGACGTATTCGGCCTGGCTGGTTTCGCTGATGCGAGCACTCAAGGCGCCACGCTGCCCAGGCGTGAACTGGCCGTCGAGAAACAGGCGCTTCATTTCCAGGGCCGACTGCTTGCCGTCCAGCCCGGGGATCTTGATCTCGCGAAAATCCCGCACGCCATCGCTGAAGGCCGTGCCCCGGGCCCCGCGCTGATAGGCTTCGGCAATGGCGTAGCGCTCGCCGATGCTGGTGCTGCGCTCATCGCCCCCGCCCTGGATCGCCGTGTCGTCGGTGCGCACCACCGCAGCGCTGCCTTGCTTGGCCTGGATCTGCTGCCAGAGCCAGGTCTTTTCTACCGAAGCGGCCTCACGCAAGACCGGCTCGTACTGCGCCCGGTAGAAATCCTGGGTGAGGTTGAGCTGCTTGATCTGCTGGTCGATCAGGCGCTTGTCGCCCGCCCCGCGCCGCTGCTCCTGGAGTTGATAGCGCTGATTGCTGAGCTGTTCGATGTCGGCACTGACCCTGGCATGGACCGCTTCGCGCAGCCGATTCCAGGCGGCAATGGCCGGATGCTCGGCAGAGAAATCGCCGCCGTTGTAGACGCCATCGGCCACCCCTTCGCTGGACACGCCGAACTGGCTCGCGACTTTCTTCAGGTTCTGGTGCACCTGTTCGCGGTACTCGGCGAACTGGATCCGGTTGCGTTCCTGCACCTGGTTGTCGGCGGTCTGGATGGCAAGCGGCTCTGCACCCTCGCGCAACTTCGGCCAGACCATCTGCCCTTCGCGCTGGTACTCCTGGCGCTGGAACACCAGTTGCCACTGGCCGTCGACGAATTGCATGTACGCCGCCGCCAGGCCCTCGGCCGTGCCGGCCACCTGGTAGTCCTTGTAGTCGACCGCCATCACCACGTTGTCGTACAGCAGCGAACTGTTGACCCGACCGTCGTGATAGACCCGATAGGTATCGGCGTCCAGGCGGGTCACCACCAGCGAGCTGCCCGACAAGGTGCCGGTAAACAGGAAGCTGCCCGGGCGCGCCTGCCGGGGAATGTCCACATAGGCCGGCGCGGCGTTGGCCTGGTTCGGCCCGTTGTAGCCGAGGAAGTACGCCGGCACGCTGTCCGCGCTCGCGGTGCTCACGGAGTTGGCGCTGTGCTCGGTGTATTCGAGCTCATACAGCTTGGGCGCGACTTCCACCAACTGCACGTGGCCCTGGGCTGGCAAGCGTCCGGCCTTGACCAGGGCCTCGGCGCTGAGGGTGTGGGTCTGGGCGAACTGCACCGGGTCGGCGGCAAACTGATGAATGTCGGCGCTGCCCTGGCGTGGTTCGAAGCCGGCCTCGTGGGCTGTCAGTCCGCCCTTGAGTTGCCGGTCCTTGTCGGCCTGCCCCAACAGCGCAGGCAGCGGGCCGAGGTCGGTGAAGCGCGGCGGATGGAACTCCTCGCTCGGCGCCAGGCCTTGATTGACGATGGGCAGGACTCGGGCCATCACCGCGTCGTACAGCTCCCCGTGCAAGGCCTCGCGGCGCCCTTGGGCACGGTAGCGGTCGAAGGTCTGCAGCAGGTCCTGGCCGATGCTGTCCGGCCCCTGGGGTTCATAACGGGCGGCGACATACAGGGTTTCGAAGAACGAGTGATAGCCGTTGCGGATCATGAAGGCCGCGTTGGCCATCTGGAACTGCCAGTACTGCTTGACGCTCGGCACACGACCGAACAACTCCGGCAAGGCATTGCTGACGGTCTGGGTGGTGCCGGAAATGCCCCCCACGAACGGGGTGTCCAAATCGTTCATGTAGCGCGTGGCTTCATTGTTCGGATCGGGACGGAACTGGCTGTAGCTGCGGTACTTGTCGTCCTGGATCAGCAGCGCTGTATCGGTCTGGGCCTGCTCCGGGTGGGTATTGAGGATCAGGTAGGGGTCGGGCTGATTCAGCCGGTTGTTGATCATGACCTTGTCGGCGCCGGTTTTCGGCGTCAGCGCGGCATGGGCATTGACCGGCACCGCGGCCTTGGAAAAGCTGTCGGCCACGGGGCGCAGGGCATGGAACAACGCCTGCTTGCGCAGGCTGCGGCCCTGGTCGCCGGACAACAGCGCCTCGACCGTCGGGCGCAAGGCGCCGTCGGCCGGCGCCAGGCCCTGGGGGCCGCTCAACAACAGGTTCAGCAGTTTGCTGTCCAGGCCGCGCTCCAGCGTCACCTTATCGAAGACATGCACCTTCGGGTTGCCGGGATGCTGCGCGGCGTTGGCGCTGGCCACACGCTGGGTTTCCAACTCGATCGCCTGGGCGCGCCACTGTTCATACAGCGGTGCCAGCAGCAACTTGGCCTGGGCAATGTCGCTTTGCAGATAGCCGCCTTGCAGGACCTTGCCCAGTGCCTGGCTCTGCACCAGGTTCTGCCCCAGGTCGAACAACAGTTGATCGTTGTCGTGGCTCTGCCAGACCGACGCGGCGAAGGCCTGTTCCCACAGCACCTTGTTCAGGTTGTTGCCCTTGATATCCCGCAGGCTCGGGCGGCTGTGTTGCGCCAGCAGCACCCCGGCCGGGGTGATGTGGTTGCGTTCGAGCAAGCGCGTCAGTTGTTGCACGAAGGTGGCGCGCTCGCTGCTGCCTTCGAACAGCCGGCTGGCCTTGAAGCCTTTGTCGCGCAGTTGTTCCAGGCGCTCGAAAAACGCCGCGTTGTATTGGTACAAAGCCTCGGTCTGGGCCTTGCTCAGGTGGCTGCTGCTGACCTTGTCGCCCTCGACGGTCATCAGGGCAAACGGCGTCGCCGAACGGAAAGCGTCGCCCTGGGGCATTTCCAGCAGGTACTGGTGCTCGGCAAAGCCGACCGAGCGCTGCAGCTCATGAACATTGACGAACAGCCCGTCGCGGTCCGGGTGGTAGCTGTGCTGCCGATAGTCTTCGACGCCCAGGGTCTGGAAGCTGCTGAGGTCCGCGTTCTGGTTGATCAGCTCGCTCAAGGCGCCGGCCAGGGGCACTTCGCGAGGCACGCTGGTGCCGGGCGACTGGCCCGATACCTGGATGCCGACCTGGTTGGGCACCTTGCGATCGACGTTGGTCAACAGCAGCTTGTGGCCGTTGCTCAGCAACTGGGCCTTGAAGCCTTCACGCAGGGAGCTTTCCGACACCAGATGGTTGGCGAAGTACTGCTCGACGAACCCGGTCTTGACCAGCACCGAGCGAATCGGCGCAAAGGTCGGCGAGCGCATGGACGGCGGCTCACTCTTGAGCCGGTACTGTTGCTGCCAGGCCAGAGACCGGGCCGCGGTGCCAAAGGAAAAATTCAGCACGCCGTCGGTGGGCACCACCAGCCGGCCGTGGTCCAGGTAGAAGTCCTTGAAACGCCCATCGGTACTGGCATTGACCAGTGCCACGTTCATGCGGATATAGCCCGGGCGCTCTTCCATCATCAGCAGTGACAGGTTCACCGGCAGCTCGTCGGAAGCCCGAGGCGGCTTGACCAGTGCCGCCAGGCTCGCGGCCTGCTGCTGCGGTGCGGCCTTGAGCAAGGCGTTGTAGCGAGTACTCACCTCCTTGTAGGCCTGCAGCTCGGAGAACAGGGTCACGTAGGCCTGACTGAAGGTGGAGTCGGCAACCTGCACGCTCAGGAGCTTCTCCAGGCGATTGATCCGGCCCTTGAGCTCTTTCTGCTTGGCCGGCGCATCGGCTTGCAGGACCTCGGCCTTGGCGCCACCAGGACTGAGCAGCCGCAGGGCCTTGTTCCAGGTGCTGTCATAGTGGCTGATCGCCGTGTCCTGGCGGCTGTACAGCTGGATGTCGCGGTCCAGTTGCTGCTTGTAGGCAAGGGTGGCCGGAGTGTCGGCGATGGCCTTCATTTCTTTGCGGCGTTGTTGCAGCACCTGCAACTGGTCGCTCACCGAGACCGGGTTGTCCTGCATCTGGTAGTGCTGGGCGGCCAGCACGCTCAGGGTGCTCTGCTGCATTTCCAGCAGCCGCTCGCCGACCTGGCCGATGTACTCGGCGCGCTCGTCGGCGCTCATGTGGAACCATTCGGTTTGCCGCCCTGCCGTCTTGATCTGTTGGTCGATCAGGGTATTGAGCAGGCGCGTGAAGTCCTTGGACATAAAAGCCATTGCAATGATCCTTTGTCTGTTTTGAGCCGGGCCCTGCGTATTGCGCAGGGCTGCCTATGGATATGCGGAGTGGGGAGACATGACGGGTGGCTGAGTCCTCCTGCCGTGGGTGGGGTCAATCCTTCATCTGCAGTGCCCATTGCCGGGCATACACGCCGTCCAGGGCGAGCAGCTGTTGATGTGTGCCTTGTTCGAGCACCCGGCCCTGATCGATGACCAGAATCCGGTCCGCGTGGCGCAGGGTGTTGAGGCGATGGGCGACACTGATCACCGTGCGGCCGCGGACGATGCCCTGCAGATTGGCCATCACCGCTGCTTCCGACTCGTAGTCCAGGGCACTGGTGGCTTCATCCAGCAACAGGATGCCGGGGTTGGTCAGCAGGGCCCGGGCCAGGGCGATGCGTTGCCGCTGGCCGCCGGAGAGCTGGCCGCCCCGCTCGCCCACCTCGGTCTCGTAGCCTTGGGCCAGGACCTCGATAAAGGACGCCGCCCCGGCCAGACTGGCGGCGTGCCGCACTTCGGCATCGCTGGCCTGAGGCCGGCACAGGCGGATGTTCTGGGCAATGCTGCCGGCGAACAGCACGCTCTCCTGGAGCACCACGCTCATGTTGCGGCGCAGGGCCACCGGGTCGGCGATGGCCAGGTCGATGCCGTCCACCAGCACCCGGCCGTGCTGGGGCACATAGAGGCGCTGCAGCAGGCGGGTCAGGGTCGACTTGCCGGAACCGGAGGGCCCGGTAATGCCGACGAACTCGCCCGGCTGGATCTCCAGATCCAGCTGGCGCAGCACCTCCTGGCCGTCTTCTTCGTAGCGAAAGCGCACGCCCTGGAAGCTCACGGCGCCCTGCAACGCCGGCACCGAGGCCAGACCGCCGCTACCGCTTTCACAGTCGCTGTCGAGAATGTCCCCCAGGCGGCGCAGGGAAATCAGCGTGTGCTGAAAGTCCTGCCAGACCTGGGCCAGGCGCAGGATCGGCTCCACCACATGCCCGGCCAGCATGTTGAAGGCCACCAGCTGGCCGGGGCTCAACTGGCCGTCCAGCACCAGCATTACGCCCCACCAGAGCAACAGCGCCGCGGTCAGCTTCTGGATCAGGCCGATGCCCTGCCCGGCCCAGATGCCGACGATGCGGGTGTGGAACGCCGCCCGCACATAGGCCGCCAGCTGGCGCTGCCACTGCTGCTGGAAGGCGCTTTCGATGGCCCCGGTCTTGATGGTCTCGATGCCGCTCACGGTCTCGGTGAGAAACGCCGTGTTGGCCGCATTCAACTCGTATTCGCGCAAGGCCCGGCTGCGCAGCAAGGGCCCCACGCACAGCCAGAAAAGGAAATACAGGGCCAGGGAGCCCACCACCACCCAGGTCAGCAGCGGTGCATAGCTGTACATCACGGCGATGAACAGCCCGCAGAACGCCAGGTCCAGCACCAGGGTCAAGGCCGAGCCGGTGAGAAACTGGCGGACCTGCTGCATCTCGCCGACCCGGGCGATGATCTCGCCGCTCTGGCGGCGCTGGAAATACTCCAGCGGTAACTGGATCAGGTGCTGGTACAGGCGCGCGGACAACTCGGCGTTGATCTTGCTCGCCACATTGCTGAACAGCCAGGACCGCAACAAGCCGAACAATGGCTCGAACAGCGCCAGGGCCAACATGGCGATCCCCAGCACTTGCAGGCTCGACAGGCCGCGACTGACCAGGACCCGGTCGATGATGTTCTCGAACAGCAGCGGCGTGACCAGCGCCACCCCTTGCAGCATCAGCGACACCAGCAGCACGCTGCGAAACTGGCGCCCATGCTTGAGGATCGACGGCAGGAACCAGGAGACGCCGAAACCACCGGTCTTGAGTTGCACGTGCCGCTCGGCCAGCAGCAGCACCTCTCCCGTTCGCTGATCCTGGCCCTGCCAGAGCGTCGCCAGCTCCTGGCGCGACAGGCTCTGGCATTGCCCCTGCAACGGCCAGAACACCCGGACCTGCTCGTCCTCTACCGCCTCCAGCACCGCCCAGCCGTGAGGGGTGTTCAACAGTGCCGGCAGCGGCAGGTGATGCAGGCGCTGCACCCGGCTCTGCACCGCCCGTGCGCGCAGGCCGATCCAGCCGGCGCAGCGCCGCAGGTCAAGGCTGTCGGCCGGACCTTCAACCCGTCCCAGGCGGTGAGTCAGTTGCGCCACGCTGATGTTCAGGTCGAAGCGCCGGGCGGCCCAGGCCAGGGCGTGCAGGCCGGTGTCGAGCAGCGTCGCTGAGGGTTCGGAGGCGGCATCGAAAGCGCGGGTCATGTTCAACGCTCCCGCAACGCTTCGGACTGATACTCACGAATCGGGCTCAGCAGGTAATTGATCACCCGCCGCTCGCCGGTGCGAATCTCGCCGGTCACGCTCATCCCCGCCTGCAAGGGCATCCAGCCCTGCCCCGCGGCAATGGCCGCACGCTCCAGGCGAATCCGCGTGGGGAACACCAGCCCCAGCTGGTCGTCCTTGATGGCATCACCGGAGACATGCTCCACCGTGCCGCGCAAGGTGCCGTAGCGGGTGTAGGGAAACGCATCCACCTTGATCTCCACCGGCTGGCCGGCCCTGACGAAGCCCACGTCCTTGTTCAGCACCATGACCTCGGCATCCAGCTCGGCCCCTTCGGGCACGATCACCAGCAACTGTTGCGCCGCTTGCACGGCGCCGCCCAGGGTATGCACCGCCAGTTGCTGGACCACGCCGTCCACCGGTGCCAGCAGGGTTTGCAGGCGCTGGCGGTCGCGGCCGCGAATCAGTTGCTGCTCAAGCACAGCGATCTCCTGTTGACTGCGGTTGAGCAGTTCGTGCTGCTCGCGCTGGGTCCTGGCCAGGAAGCTGTCGCGCTGCTCGCGACGGTTCTGCGCCTGGGCCTTGAGCACCTGCAACTCGGCCTGTTGCTGGGCCAGCGAACGCTCGACTTCCAGTTGCTCCTTTTCCTGCTCAAGCAACTCGACCATGGGCATCAATTGTTCAGCCGCCATCGCCCGGCGTGCATGGAGCCGTTTGCGCACATTGCTGGACAGCTTGCCCAGGGCGCTGATCTCGCTGCCCCGGGCCCGCTGATTGGCCTGGTTGATGGCGATCTCGGCATTGAGGCTGTCCAGGTTGGCGCTGATTTCCTTCCAGGTGCTCAGCAGTTGCTCCCGGGCCGCTGCTACCTGCTGTGCATCCAGGCCCGCCGGCGCCTGATAGCTGTGCAAGGGCTCCGGGGTCAGCAGTGCGCGAGCCCGGGCCAGCTCCAGACGTTTGAAGTCCAGTTGCGTGCGCAACTCGCTCAGTTCGGCGTCGATGCCAATCGGGTTCAGCGCCACCAGCACCTCGCCGGCCTTGACCCGCTGCCCGTCACGCACATGGATGGCCCGGACTTCACCTGCCTCGTGGGCCTGGATCACCTTGGTGTAGCTGGACACCATGAGGCGTCCGGCGGCACTGGCATGAATGTCGAGAAAACCGAAGATCGCCCAGCCCAGGGCCAGCAGGATCGCCAGGATCAGCAGCAGCGCCGTGCAGCGCGCCCAGGGCGCCGGTGGCCGCTCGACAATTTCCAGGTAGCCGGGCTGGAACTCGTACTCGTCGCGGCTGCGCTTGAGCCGCGTCCGCGCCTGCCCCAGGCGTTGCCAGGCGCGACGTGCGCGAGACAACAGCGTGCCGAACATCATGACGCCTCCTTGCTCAGCGCCTGCTGCAACGCCCACAGGCGCGCGTAGCAACCACCGTTGGCCAAGAGTTGCTGATGGCTGCCGGATTCGCTGATACGCCCCTGTTCCAGGGCGATGATGCGTTGGCAATGCCGTACCGCAGACAGGCGATGGGCAATGATGATCACCGTGCGTCCCTGGGCGATGCTTGCCATGTTGTCCTGGATCAGCGCCTGGGATTCGTCATCCAGGGCGCTGGTGGCCTCGTCGAAAATCAGCAGGCGCGGGTCGCCCATCAGTGCCCGGGCAATGGCGATGCGTTGCCGCTGGCCGCCGGACAACGAGCTGCCGGCTTCGGCCAGCACCGTGTCGTAGCCCAGGGGCAGGCGCAGGATGAAATCATGGGCACCGGCCAGGCGCGCCGCGGCAATCACGCTTTCCAGGGAAGCCGTGGGATGGCGCAGGGCGATGTTGTGGCGCACGCTGCGGTTGAACAGGTAGTTTTCCTGGAGCACCACGCCAATCTGGCTGCGCAGCCAGGCCGGCTGCAACTGATCCAGGGGCAAGCCGTCGATCAGGATGCGCCCGCCATCGGGGGTGTAGAGTTTCTGCAGCAGGCGGGTCAGCGTGCTCTTACCGGAGCCGGACGGGCCGACGATACCCAAGGTCTGCCCGGCGGCGATATGCAGGTCCAGGCCGCGCAGCACCCATGCAAGTTCCGGGCGGTAGCGGAACACCAACTGTTCGATGCGCACTTCGCCACGCAGCGCCTGAGTCGGGCGCAAATCCCCCTCGGCCTGCTCCACCGGCAGGTTGAGCATGTCGCCCAGCTTGTCCACCGACACCCGCACCCGGACGAACTGCTGCCAGACCTCGATCAGCTTGGCCACAGGCTGGCTGACGTGGGACAGCATCATGTTGAAGGCAATCAACTGGCCGATGCTCATCTGCAGGTCGATGACACGGCTCGCGCCCCAGCAGATCACCGCCACCGCGGTGACTTTCTGCAACAGCATCACGCTCTGGCTGATGGCGCTGCCCAGGGTCTGGCTGGCAAACCCGGCCTCGACCATCTGCGCCGTCTGCGACTCCCAGCGACGCTGCATGCGCGGCTCCACCGCCAGGCTCTTGATGGTTTCGCTGCTGCTGACGCTTTCATTGAGAAAGGCGGTGTTGCGCGCCGCGCTGTAGAACTGGCGCTCGATGCGCTTCTCCAGCGGGCCGGTGCTGAACCAGGCCAGCAGCGCATACAGCGGCAGGGTCAGCAGCACCAGCAGGGTCAAGGGCCAGGAAATCCAGGCCATGACCGCAAAGAACACCAGGGTGAAGGCCACGTCGACACACAGGGTCAGCAGCGAGCCGGTGAGAAACTCGCGGATGCTGTCCAGCTCCTGGACCCGGGTGATGATCGCCCCCACCTGGCGTTGCTTGAAGTACAGCAACGGCAGGCCCAGCAGATGGCGCAAGAGCTTGACCCCAAGGCCGATGTCGATGCGATTGGCGGTGTGCGCCGCCAGGTATTCACGCAAGCCCTTGAGCAGCACCTCGAACAGGCCCACCAGCACCAGGGTCAGCACCAGCACGTCGAGGGTCGACAGCGCCCGGTGCACCATGACCTTGTCCATCACCGCCTGGAAGAACAGCGGCGTCGCCAGGGCCAGCACCTGCAGCAACAGCGAGCACAGCAACACTTCGCCGAGTATCCGCCGATGGCGCAGCAGCTCCGGTACGAACCAGGACAGATCGAAGCGCAGGCCGCTCTGGCGCAGGCGAATCACCTCCCCGCTCCACTGCTCGGCCAACTGCTGGCGATCGAGCATGTCCGGAGTCGGCATTGAAGGTCGCTGCACCAGCGCCTGGGTGTCCGAGAGCCGCGCCAGCAGCATGAATTCGCCGCTGTGGTTGCGCCAGACCAGGGGCAGCATCTTCGGCGTCAGTCGGGCCAGCGCCAGGCGTTCCAGGCGCAGATCAACGCCGGCGTTGCGCGCATAGTCCCTGAGGGCCTGGCGCAGGTCCGGCGAGGGGGACTGCTCCTGGGATGGCGGCTGCGCAGCTGGCGGTAGGCGTTCCTGGGTCAGTTGCAGCAGCAGATGGCAACAGGCCAAGGCTGATTGAACGGCCGTGTCGGCCGCGGATGAGGTGGCAGACAGCGTCGTCATAGCGGCGCGTCCGCAAAAAACAGACTGCGGGGTGGTGCAATAGTGACTGGCATAGACCGCTCGTTGCTTGCTCCAGGGAGCGTGGAGGCACGAACGCAGTCTGAGTCAGCTAATTGCGAATGATAATCAGCAGTTTGATTGAAGCGTTTTAACTAAAACTTAAAGCTGTCCCCTAAATCCCCGGCATGCCCAGGCTGCGCATGCAGGGGGACCTGGCCCCAGGCTGACGAGGCTACTGATACAGCGCTGCCCACGGCTGTTCAACCTGAGTCTCAGCGCGTACCAGTCGCTGCCCTCACCGGTTGCGCCAGCCCTGAACCGTGATGGCAATCAGCGGTCAAAATAATCCGTCAAATCCATCCATCTCTGCACATAACCCTCTAATCTTGGCGGCACGTTTTGCAGGTCGTTGCGGTCGGTCTTTGTAGGTGTCGAATACGCAGCGTTAATCCGAGAGCATGAAATGCCACTGTCTGTTGAGTTACTGCCATGACTCAGGTGAGTCAATCGTTGCGCCAGCGGGGGGCGCTGATCCTGACGACGCTGCTCGCGCTGATGGCCTGGGGGCCCGCAGTGTCTGGCGCAGAGTCCCGTAGCTTCGAGCTGTACATCGCCGAAGCGCCGCCTTTATCGATGCTGGATCAGTCCGGCCTGCATGGCATCGTCGGCGACGCGACACTGGAAGCGGCGACCCGGGCCGGATATGCGCTGCACTTTGTCGAAGTGCCTTGGGCACGAGCCCAGCAAAGCGTACGCAAAGGCGTCGACAAGCTGATCATTCCGCTGTCGCGCACGCCAGAAAGAGAGGCTGATTACACCTGGATCGCGCCCATCATGACCATGGACAGAGCGTTTTTCAGCCTCGATAAACGCGTCCAGAGCATGCAGCAGGCACGGGAAACCTTTGCCCGCATCGCCGTTGGCCGAGGCAGCGCCCAAGAGCAAAAACTGCGGGCAGAGGGCTTTAGCGATGCCCAGATTTATCCGTTTGAGATTGGTGAGAATCCGGCGCAATTGCTGCTGATGGGGCGCGTCGATGCCTGGTTCAACGGCATTCCTGAAACGCAAGCTATCTGGCGCAAGCTGTCAAACAGGACGTTGCAGGTCAGTCCGTCCTTGATGAAGACCGATCTGTATCTGGCCTGCTCCAGACAGTGCGATGCGCTACTCGTGCGCCACTTGCAGGCGGCAGTCGAGACACTGCGCAAGGACGGCACGCTGGAGCGGATAAAAAACGCTTACCTGAAAGAGCGGTGATCCGTTGCCCCGGCGCAGGTCAATCAGCACCTCGCGCCAGGGGGCAACTCACGCAGTGCACTGCATCACCTCGGCCCTGTACCCGGCTTGCGCTGGCGTCATGACTGCGAGCCTGGAGAGGCCGTGCACGGCCTTAACGCGAGAGCATGAAGGTCTCGTACTCCAGGTCATCCAGCGCCGTCGACAGCCGCGCCAGCCCCAGCAATACGCAGATCAGCAGCGACAGGGTAAAGCCATAACCGAAGTAGCTCGGCCCCAGGTGCAGGCTCAGCAGGGTCAAGGCGGCGTTGAGGGCGACGAAGAACAGGCACAGCTCCAGCACGATCGCGCGTTTGTCGAGGTAGAAAAACACGTTGAGGATCGCCATGAACACCACCTGGATGCTCACCCCGATCAGGTCGATGTAGAACAGCGGCAGGTAATAACTGGACATCCCCAGCCACTCCAGCAGGCGCGGACCGAAGAGAAACAGCAGCACCACCGTCAGCCCCTGGACCTTGCAGATTTCCAGCAGGCCCTGGCGGATCGAGAAGGTCATCTCGGCTTTCAGCGAGCCGATATGCTGCAGGGTCTCGCCGTCGCGCACCGCGCGAAACAGCCGGTCGTACCACTCGGCGAAGTCGGTTTCGATCCTGACCAGAAACACCGCCATGCCGGGAATGATCGCCAGGTAGGCGAGGAAGATCGGCAAGTCGTAGAGGATCGAGGCGCGCATCGGCCCGATCACCTGGCTTGAGGTGTCCGGGTTGAACCAGAAGATGAACTTGTCGATCCAGATGCCCAGGTTGTAGCAAAACCCGGTCAACAGCAGGCTGAGGAACACCTGGCGACGGTCGAGGAAGTCGAAGGCCACCAGCTTTTCCGCCCGGTACTCGCGCAGGATGTCGTAGAGAAACAGGAACAACAGCGAGCTATGCCCCAGCAGCAACGCCAGCAACAAGCCTTCCATGCCCATGTGGCGCAGGAAGAATGCGCTGCCGACCATCAGTCCGTAGCCCACCAGCATCACCAGCAGGATGCGGTTATAGGCCTTCATCCCCGAGAGAAAGATGATCACCAGCCACAGGTTGCACAGCACCACGAAGTTGGCCAGGGTCAGCAGGCGGTAGAGCAGCGGCTGGTCGAACAGGGTGCCCAACAGCACGATGCCCAGCACCCCGGAGCCCAGGGTCACCAGCAGCAGTACACCCACCAGGTTCGGCAGGATCTGCTCGTACTTGCGCTCGAACAGGCGGTCGGAGACAAAACGGGTGAAGAACAGCTGCAAACCGCCGGTGAGGATCAGCGACGTGGCCATCAGGTAGGTCACGGTGATCAGGAACTGGCGGATCAACACCTCCGGAATCACCAGCCCCAGGCTGATGACCCCCACCAGCATCACGCTGAGAATCGACAGCACCCAGGGTCCGGAGCTGATCAGCCCGGCATAGACATAGGCGTGCAGCGTCGCCGTGTAGGAGTCGCGGGAGAGAATCTTGCGCAGTTCAAAACCGATGCCGGCCATTTACACAGCCTCCTTGTGTGCGGTGCCCATGGCGGTGTCATACAGCGCACGATAGCGTTCGATCATCAGGGTTTCGCTGTAATAGCGATGCACCCGCAGCAAACCGGCGGCCTGGGCGGACTTCCAGCGTTCGGGACTGCGCAGCAGGTCGATGATCGCCTGGGACGTGGCCTGGGGATCGGCGATGGCCACCACTTCCCCGGCCAGCCCCAGATCGCGGTCGGCCGCCTCGCCGCCCTCGATCAGCTCACGGCAGGAGCCCACGTCGCTGCTCACCACCGGCGTGCCGGCGGCCCAGGCTTCGAGAATCACCAGGGGCTGGGCCTCGCTGATGGAGGTCAGCACCATCAGGCCCAGTTGCGGCAGGATGTCCTGGATCTTCTGGAACCCGAGGAACAGCACCTTTTGCTCCAGCCCGAGACTGGCCACCAGGCTGCGACACTCGGCGACGTACTCGGGGTCTTCCTCTTCCGGCCCGACGATCCAGCCTTCGACCTGGGGCATGACGCTGACCACCCCGCGCATGGCCCGCAGGAAGGTCTTCACGTCCTTGATCGGCACCACCCGGCCGATCAGCCCGACCACCGGAGCGATGCCGTCGGCCCGGGACTCAAGGGCCTGGGTCCACACGTCCAGGTTGATGCCGTTGGGAATCACCCGGGTGCGCTCGGCCGGCGCGCCGTCCTTGATCTGGCGCTGGCGGTTGCCGTCGTACAGGGCAATGATCTGGTCGGCGCTTTCGTAGACCAGATGACCGATGCGCTCGAAGAAGCGCACCCAGAGCATGCGGATGTAACCGGAGCCTGCGTCCATGCTGTCGTTGAGCGCCTGGTTGCTGCTTTCGGCGATCCAGCTGGCCTGAGCCAGGTCGATCTTGCGCTCCTTGGTGTAGATCCCATGTTCGCTGAGCAGCAACTGGCAGCCCCACAGCTGCTTGAGAATGCAGCCCACCAGCCCGGCATAACCGGTTGAAATCGAGTGCAGGACCCGGGCCCGCGGCATGTGCCGGGCGGCATCGGCGAGCATCAGCAACGGCGACTGCATGGTGCGCAGGGTCCAGAAATAGTTGACGAAGGACGGGTCGGCACAGTGCTGTTCGTAACCTTCGGTCAGCGCCTCCCAACTGGGACGACTGTAAAGCACGTCATCCAGGGTGATACGCGCCTGGGCCAGGGAATCGAGCACGCCAATGCCCAGCTCGGCGGCCGGTTTCTCCGGGTTGTGCAGGTAACGGTACAGGTTGCTCAATTCCTCCAGGGACGCCGTGTGGGCAACCCGCTTGTGCTTGGGATTGCGCCAGGCCTCCTCCAGATACACTTCTTCGATGTGCACCACGTTGGCCGGGATCTCGTAGCGGCGCTGACCGTAGGCTTCGCGCTGCCCCCCAATGAACAGCACGGAAAAGGTCAGTTGCGGCAGACCGAGGATCATCTGGTGAATCCAGCTGGACACACCGCCGCGCACATAAGGCCAGGTGCCCTCGAGCAACAGGCAGACATCGGCAATGGGCGTTGGGTTGACGGCGGTTTTCATGTCCAGGTCCTTACCAGCCCGGCAAAGGGCGGACGTTGTTGCATCTGCGGCGGCAAGCTTTTGAGCAGCGCGGGAATCTCTGAATAGTTGCCGGTTTCAAAGGCGATCTCGGCCCGAAACGGCAGGACCTTGGCCGGGTCCATGCCCGCTTCCTGGGCCTGGTGCATGTGCAGTCGCGCCTTGCCGATGTCGCCCCGCTCAAGGGCGATACGCCCGGCCAGCAACAGCAACTCGCCGCCCTCTCCCGCCTCCAGCGCCAGCTCGGCATGCTCGCCGGCTTGCCCTAGCACGTGCTGCTGGACGCTGCCCTGGGCCAGGCCCAGGTAGGCCAGTTCCCAGTACCAGCGCGCCAGGGTGGCATGCAAGGCGCCGGCCTTCTTCGGCGCGGCACCGGGCAGCTGTTCGAGGGCGGTCTGGATGCGCTGGTTGATGTCGGTTTCCTGCTTGTCGAGCATCGAATAGGCCAGCAGGCGGACATCGTCGCTGGGATCTCCCAGGGCCAGCTTGAGGATCGGCACCGCTTCCTTGCCCGGCATCTTGCGGGTGGCGAGCAGCGCTGCCAGGCGCTGGTCGGGGTCCGGGGCGTGGCGCAGCACGTCCTGCAAGCCGCTGTCGCCGAAGGTCGGCGAATGCAGATGGGTCTGGGCGCGAAACGGCAGTTCGGGAATGCCAACCGCCTGCCACATCTGCGTCTCGCGCTTGCGCGGCAGATACAGCGCCGGAAAGATCGCGGCAATCACCCCGACCGAGCCCAGCAGCGGTACAAAGAACGCCAGGCTGAAAATGAACAGCGGACTCCAGGGCAACGGCCGGCGATAGCGGGCCGGCAACAGCAGCCACACCGCCGCCGTCAGCAGGCCGCAGGCGATACCGTGGGACATTGCATACAGCAGCGCGATCTGCAGGTCGGGCAATTGAGTCGTCAGACTGGCCCAGCTCCCCACCTCGAAAAACAGCGCTCCGCTAAACAGCCACTTGCTGATCATTCAGGCCACACTCGTTGTACAGGAAGTTACGCAGCCCATCGCGTTGCCGGGCCGACTCCAGGTCGTAAGGCAGCACCGCGACCCCCAGGCTGGCCAGGTCCACGTTCATGCCGAAGTGCTCGTGAACCAGCTTGCCCAGGCGCGCCAGGTAGCCTTGGGCGCCCTCGGCACTGGTCAGTGGCAACAGCACCAGCAACAGCCCGTGCCCGCGACTGTTGACCAGGCTCAGGTGCAGGTCCAGCCCGCGCTGGCTGCGCTCGAACAGCCGCGCCAGTTCATCGTTGGGCTGGGTCAGTTCAAAGGCGTAGAGGCATCCGGACAGACCGTGTTGCTCGACATCCACCAGCGAACGCTTGAGCTGGCGGGTGAAGTGCTGGGCGTCGGCGTTTTCCAGCTGCAGTACCTGTGAATCCGGGTGCAGCAGGTCGGCGATATGCCCGGCCAGCAGCGCCAGCAGGCTGAGGGTGCGCTCCTGGAAGGCAAAGAACGGCATCTGCCGCACCGCGAGAATCGCCAGCACCCGCCCCTGGGTATCGACCAAGGGAATACAGGCCTGCAGGGACGACACCGACGCCTGCCCGCCGCTGTCGAGCAGCTCTTCACGCACACTCACCAGCTCTTCGCGCTCCAGGCACAAGCGCACCAGCAGGTCCTGGTTGTCCAGGGGCCCCATGGTCCCGGTGGAGGCCAGCAGCGTCAGAGTGGGAGGCGCGCTGCCGGCCTGCTCCACACGGTACAGCCCGGCCACCCGCAACGAGCCGTACTGGCCCAGCAGGGTCAGCACCGGCTCGGCCAGCAGGGTCAGCGAATCATCGCCATTGGGCACCGCACGCAGGCGCTCGCGCAGGCCCAGCAAGGAACTGCGCAGGCTCTGATCGCTGCCGGCCAGACGCTGCTCCAGGCGATCATGGGACACCCGCAGGATCTGGTGCGCCCGGGTGAAGTCGTCGAGTCGGTACTGGCGATACTCGTTGGCCATCTGCAAGCGCAACAGGCGCCGCTCCCACAGGTCGCGCACCTCGCCCACGAGCATGCCGCAGACCAGCACGCCGACGATGTAGGACGAAGCGATAGGCGCATAAGCCTCCAGCCCCGACTGACGCAGGATGAAGAACGCCGCCACCAGCAGGCTGGCGCTGATCAGGCCGCGGACAAAGCCGTAGCGCACGCCCAGCAACAACGGCGCCAGCACCGGCCAGGGAAACTCGGCCTGTACTTGCAAAGGGTCCTGCGGCGTCAGCCACAGCCCCAAGCCGATGACCAGCGCGGTCACCAGGAATGTTTCCAGCCATGACGCCGGACCGCTGGCGCGGGGCGCCAGCGCGTAGTCCATGTGTGGAGAGCTCATGACAGTCACTCGATCCTGAGGCCACCGACAAGCTTGTCGAGCACCTTCTGCGCTGCGCCAGCCAGGCTTTCACGAGACCAGCCGGCACGGGCGCCACTGTTGCTCCAGAGCACTTTGCCAGTGCCCGCCTCAACCACCCGCAGGCTGATGCCCACCGCCGGCTCGCCATCCAGGCCATTTTTGTACTGCCACTCTTCAACACTGCCGGACACCACATAGTCGAGCTTCTGCTCGCGGGCCCAATCCATGGCACCGGCCAGACGCTCGTTGTCGTCGAGCAAGGCCTGCTCGCCCTGCCCCGGCGCGCCGCTGTAGACCTGGGGTTGCAGGCCGCGGCTGCTCAGCACGCTGAGCAGAATCTGCTCACTGCGCTCCCCGGCCTGGGGCGTCTGGGAATAGTTGACCAGCGGCAACACGCCCCAGCGCGCACTCTTGGACAGTTCAGGGCTGTCTTGACCGGTAAAGCTGGTGCAGCCGGCCATCAGCAAAGCGGCCATCGCCAGACTCACGCAACGAATGGATTGCATAAGGTTCACTCCTCTTTGAATTCCATGATCAGCGTCCGAAACGCACGCTGTAGCTGACACCTGCGGTGCCACCGGACTGGCCAGTTCCGCCTTGTGGCGCCGACTGGTAGCCGAAGGTCACTGCCAATTCGTCATCCCCTATGACCTCGGTGCCGATACCGGTACTGATGGCGTAGTTGATGGTGTTGTCGGTCCACTGCCAGCCGGAGCTGACGTCCACCAGCCAGGTGTATTGCCCGCGCGTGCGGTTCAATGCTCCCGGGAAGCCACGCCGCCACGAACTGCCGAAGAACAGTTGGCCGTAGTGTTTCTGCAGCAGGGTCTGGCTGTTGATCTGGTCCGGATTGTCGAGTTCGGCCCCGATCAGGTCGATGCCCCCGCCCAGGGTATTGGCCAGGTTGGGCAGCGAACGGTTGTTCAGGCTGTTTTGCTGGTAGTCGATACCGCTGCGCAATTGCCAGTTCGGCCCTTCGAACTGCAGGGTGTGGTCGAACTCGATCTTCAACGCCTGACCATTGCCCAGGTCATCGCCGCCGCGGGTCGAGAACCAGCGCTGGGCCAGGCTCCAGGACAACTGGTCACGGGCCGAATAGCGATGCCGCCCACCGACCCAGACATCATTCTGCCGGCCGAAGGTGCGCATGTAGCCGCTGTCCTCGTTCTTGCGATGCCAATCGGCGCCGACGTCCAGTTCGTTGCCGCTGTCCACCTGCCAGGTGCGGCTGGCGCCCAGGCCGTTGCGGTCATCGTCCTTGCGCAGGCTGCTGTCGAAGATCAGCTTGTAGTTGCCGTTCTCCAACTGCCGCTGCAAGGTCAATTCGGTGTTGGTCTCGTTGCCCAGGCGCGATGGGTCGAGGACATCGCCGCTGTATCGACCCTGCTCCAGTACCAGCTTGGCGTACCAGTTGTCGTTCAGGTAACGCGCCGCGGTGAGGCGCGGGCCGTTGAACACCAGTCCGCCGTAGTCCTGGCGATCCCAGGCGATCTGCACCCCCTGGGGGGTGCGCTCGGTCAACTCGATGGCCTGGCGCCGCAATTGCTCACGGAGCGACGCAGACTGGTCCTCGCCGAGCGCCGACAGGTCCACGGCCAGCGCTTCGCCACTGCGCCCCAGGCTGTTGAGGGCCTCGACCCGTTGCGCCGGGTCCAGGTCGTCGCTGGCCACCAGGCGTTCCAGGGCCTGGCGGTTGTTGCCGCGCAGGGCTTCCTGGATCTGTTCGTAGCGATTGACCTTGAGGCCACGGGCGCGGGCCCAGGCCAGCCAGTCATCTTTCTGCGCCGACTGATTGATCTCATCCAGGCGGGCCAGCATCTGCTCGAACCACAACTGCAGCATCGGCTTGGAGCCGTCCTGCCATTGCATCGCCTTGTTCAGCGCCTTGCGCGACGAGTAGCTGCTGGCCACCAGGCGCAGCCAGGTCGCATAGCCCTGAGGCGTGGCGCGGATCTGCTCAGGCGTCACTTCACGGTTGAGCTTGAGCCGCAGGCGCTGGGCCGAGTCGGCATAACCCGCGCCTTCCAGGGCGTCGGCGTAGGCCGCCTGGACCATCCAGTCCTGAGGGTTGCTCCGCAGGTACAGGCGGTACCAGGCCAGGGCCTCGGTATTGCGCCCGAGCAACTGACTGGCAGCGGCAAACGGCAACCACAGGGTGCTGTCACCGCGGGCCAGGGAGCGCCATTGCTGCAACAGCGGCTTGAGCTCGCCGGTGCGGCCCAGGTCGACATACAGCCACATCAGGCGCTCGCGGAAGGTGTTGTCATCCGGGAAGCGGCTCAAGCCCAGGCGATACAGGCGCAGGGCCTCGTCGGTACGGCCTTGTTGCACCGCCAGCGCACCGCGGGCAGCCAGGACCTGGGAGCGGTCGGAGGCATCCGGGTACTGGTCGGCTTCCTTGAGCAGGTCGACCACCAGTGGCCAGTCCTGAAGCTCCTGGGCCAGTTGCAGGGCCGCAATCAGGCGTTGCGGATTGTGCTCACGGCGCCAACTGTCAACGGTCAACTGCAAGGCCTTGCGCGGATCGCGGACGCGATAGAGGGCAATCAACTCACTCTCGTCGCCACTATTGAGCGAGCCCTTGATGGCCAGCATCTTCTCCAGTGCCAGCTGCAGTTCATCGTCCAACTCCAGGTCCCACGCCAGTGCGGCACGGGACTGCCAGTAGTTGAAGTCATCGATCTTGTTGCCGTCGACTGCGGTGATCACCTTCCAGGCCGACGGGCTGTCAAACAGCTTGAGGTGGTTGTTGGCCCAGTCCACCCGCTCGGTGCTGGTCAACGGATAAAGGCCGGCGAAACGCTTCCAGACCGCCAGCCGCTGCGGGTACTGCGCGGTGTTTTCCAGGTTCTGCAACAGGCGGACCCAGGCCAGACGATGTTTCGGGTATTTGCCGACATAGCGGCGCAGCCACTGTTCCGCCTGCTCGGGCGTGCCCCTGGACTCTTCGGCGTACACCAGGGCATCGAGTTCGACATCGCTCAAGGCCCGGGTGTTCATGATCCCCGCCAACAGTGGAATGCCCCGGTCGAAATCGTAGGTCTGCATCGCCAGGCGCCAGGTGTGCTCGAACTCGGCCGGGTTGTTGCGCAGCTTGCTCAGGCTGATCCAGTAGCCCAGCGCCGAGGCCGAATCGCCCTGCCATTCGGCAAGATGAGCCATCTGCTCCAGCAGCAGCGGATCATCCGGATGCAGCTGGAGCAACTGCGTGCCCACGGCATGGGCACCTTCGAGGTCACCGAAGGCCAGGCGCTGCTTGAATTCCTTGGCCAGCACTTCCGGGCTGTCGGGTTGCAACTTGCGCCAGGCACTGAAGAACTGCTCGGCCAGGTCCCTGCGGTTGTGCGCCACCGCCACGTCGACGCCCTGATCCAGCAGCGCCGCATCCAGCGCCTCCGGCTGGGTGGCCAGCTCCCGGGCCAGCAGCTCGGCGGCCTGATCGCCACGATCCGCTGCCACCAGGCTCTTGAAGGCTTTCTCCAGGAACTGGCGACGCGCTTGCGGCGTCTGGCTGGCATCGAGCAGTTGCACATAGAGATCGGCGGCGCGTCCGGGTTGCTCGCTGGCCTGGTACCACTTGGCCGCCTCGGGCAGCCATTGATCGCGCTGCTTGGGATCGCGACGGGCCAGTTCGGTATAGACATCCGCCGCCAGTCCCGGGGCCTGGGCACTCAAGGCCAGCGTGGCCAGGCGCTCGAGCTGCGGGCTGGGCAGTGTCTTGTAGTCAAAGGCCTTGAAGCGCTCGGCCAGGGCCTGCAACGCGGCGCTGTCGGTGCTGTTGTTCAGCGCCAGGGCATCGAGTTGCAAGCGGTAGTAGGCCTTCAATGCCGGATCGGGCTGTGGCCACTGCGCCAGGTGCTTTTCCGCCCTCGGGTAGTCGCCCAGCTGGATCAGCAGGTCGAGCAACTGGGTGCGCAACTCGTTGTTGTCCGGGTGGGCCGCCAGCAGGACTTCGGCATAGCTGGCGGACACTTCGTCCGGTTGGCCGCCCTTGGGACGGAACGCATCTTCGTTGCGATAGGTCGCCCACAGCAGCACGCCGACGACAATCGCCACCACCAGCAATGCCCAGGGATTGAGCAGCCGCGCGCGTGGGGCCTTAGTTGCAGAAGAGTTGGGCATCACTCACCTGCTTCATGGGAAGTTGGAAATGCCACAGGCCCTGCTCGGACTTGCCGGCATAGCGTTGGCCCTGGACCTCGACCCGGCAGGGGCTGGCCGAACGCACCGAGAACTCCAGGTTGAATTGACCGGCAAATGAGAATGTCACCTGTCGGTCGCTCACATAACGCCAGTCCCGCAGGGGAATGTTCGCCAGCTCCAGAGCCGGACGTGGATCACGCTCAGGCCGCAGGGCCAGCAGCGCATGATCGCGGCTCAAGGCCACATAACGCCCCTGAGGCAGATCGCGGACCCCCGCTACGCCCTGGGAACGGCCGAGGTCCGGCCAGCCCAGCGCCGGGTCCAGGCGCAGGGTGCGCAAGCCATCCATGCCGCGAACCTGCCAGTCACCATTGGGCGTACGGGCCAGGCTGGCCTGGTACAGGCCATGGATCCGATCCAGGTAGTCGCTCATCCACAAGGACATCGGCTGCTGGCCACGCATGAACTGATAGATGTCGGTCATGGCCTTGATCGATGCCTGCTTGGTCCCCGAATAGAAGTGGTAGTACAGGTGAATGCCCCGCAGGCGCCGTGGGCTGTCGGTCAGTTCGAAGGTGTCGATCACGTCGCGAAAGCCGTAATACGGGCCTTTCCAGAGGTTGGTGTACATGTTCTCGTTGATCACCGGCGCGTAGTACTGCAAGCCGCCTTCGGTGGGACGCAGCAAGGGGTACAGGCCGGTCAGCGAGGGATTGGCCTTGGTCAGGATGGTCTGCCCGCCGTTGACGTTTTTCAGTCCGGCGTCGTAGGCCAGCTTGATGGTCTCGGCGCTGGGCAGCGCGTCCCCCGGCCAGAAGAGCAGCTTTACCGGCTTCTGCGCGGTGGTCAGGCGGCTATTGATGTAGTCCCGCGAGCCGAGGATCTCGCGCTTGTAATCCAGGTTCTTGTACCCCGGGATATTCAGGCGCAGGCCGTATTCAGCGCTGAAGTCCTCGTCCTTCTTGGCCTTCTCCGGCTGCAGGTAGAACGGGTGACTGTAGGTGTGGGTGGCCACTTCGACCTTGGGGTCGGCAAAGATCTCCTGGGCGATCGGCTCCAGTTCCCTGGCCAGAAACGGCGACATGCCCTTGGGCCCGATCTCCCCTTCGATGATCGACACCGAGGTCAGGTACGGGTTGGGACGAATGTAGTCATCCAGCACCTGGCGCCCGGAATACGGGGTGCCGCGCACTTCGGCGCGGGAGGGAAAGCCGTCGCCGTCGATATGCACGGTGGCGATCCGCCGGCCGTTCTCGGTGGTGGTGTCCGGGCGTGGTTGCGCCGGCAGACGCAGGGCTTTCTGGATAAAGGCGAAGGGGTCGAGAATCCAGCGGCTGCGCTCGATATTGGACTCCACCACATAAGGCGCCAAGGCCATGCCGCCCCAGGCGCCGATGGCCACGGGGGCGTACTTGCCTCCCTTGTCATCGCCCAGCAACAGTGCCGGTTTCGGCCCGTCGGGCAGCAGTGTCACCCGGGTCAGTTCACGGGAACGGGCCACGACCGGCGCTTCGAAGCCACCGATCAGCGTCTTGTCCTGGCTCAGCACCTGCAGTGCCCCGCGAGCCCCCGGCGCTGCGAGGTTCAGCCCCAGGCGCTTGAGCAGTGCGCGATCTTCGATGGGCAGCCCGGCCATGATGGCCAACGGCACCTGTTCGTCCAAGCGTTGGCCAATCCAGCTGTTAAAGGCACGACTGTCCTGGGGCGGGCCGCTGGTCATCCACAGCACCACCCCGGCATAGAGGCCGGCGAAGTTGTAGGACGGCAGGCTGTCATCGGCGGGCAGGTAGTCGACCCGATAGCCCAGATATTCCAGCAGGCCGCCCAGCATCCGGTGCCCGGCGTGGTCGTAGAGTTCACCTTCACGCGGGTCATAGAGCATGGCGATGCGCCGCGGCTGTACTTCCACGGTGCTCATGCTGATGGCATTCAGGTCCGGGGTGGTGATCACCGGGATAAAGCCTTCCTGACTCAATTGGCGCACCAGCTTGCGCGCCTCTTCACGACGGTTGGACGGCAAGTAGTCAATGGCCACCAGTGGAATGTTTTTTGCCCGCAGTGGTTTGAGTTCGCCTTCGAGCCAGTTGCGATCGGACTCGGACACCGGACGATAACGCTTGGTCGAGGCATCCCAGCCGGCATGGATCGATTCGACCGCCACGGCCGAGGCGACGCCGTCGAGTTCGCCCAAGACCTCGAACCCCCGGTTGAAGAACAGTTTGAGGTTCGGCAGGCGGCTGTGCAGTTCCCGCAGGAACGACGCCAGGGCCTGGCGTTGCGGTTCGCGATCGGCTTCGGGAAGCAACTGGAAGCTGTCCAGGGTATCGAGGAACAGACCGGCATAACCCTGGTCCTGCAAGGCCTTGGCACGCTTGAACAGGTGTTCGCGCCAGGCCGGGGTGGCGATGTCCATCACCTGGCTGTTCCACGCCTTGTTGCGGATGGCGCTGGCTCCGTGGCTCAGGGCTTCCTTGTCCAGTGCGGCGCGATCGCCATCGAACTCGCCCACCGACAGGTAGGCGAACGGCTGGCTGCCCAGCTTGCGCAAGGTAGCGACATCCCCTGGGGCCATATGACCGGGCTCGACCACCGCCCACTCGAACTGCGCCAGCTCCGGCAGCGGCGGTTGCTCGGCGTACCAGAAACCGACGCTGGCGGGAGCCACCGGGGCGGCTTGCACCAGCGAATGGCCGGCACATAAAGCTAATGCAGTAAACAGACGCCGAACCACTGTGCAGACACTCCCCCGGCGAAACTCCATGTCCATCACTCACTCTTCAAATAGATCAATCCGCACAACAGCAAACGTTCAAGTCCCCGGAAACGGGTCTGTGCAAGCCCGCAAAGCTAAAGACTGCGGTACAGCCTAGCCAAGCCTTCGGTCAGGCTGGTGGGCGTGCCCAGGTCGAAGCGCTCCAACAAACGCCGGTTGTCAGCCTTGGAATGGCGGATATCGCCAGAACGGGCCGCCCCATGGCTGACGTTCAGAGGTTGGCCGCTGATCTGTTCCAGGGCGGCAATCAGGTCATTGAGGGTGGTCACGCCGCTGAGGCCGACGTTGGTGGCATCGGCTGCAGGTGCCGGGTGTTCAAGGCCCTGGACCAGGATCTTCACCAAGTCCTCAACATAGACAAAGTCGCGGGTTTGGCCACCATCACCGAACACGGTGATGGGGCGTGCGCTCTTGGCCCGTTCGCTGAAGATGCTGATTACGCCGGAGTACGGCGACGATGGGTCCTGGCGCGGCCCGAAGATATTGAAGAAGCGCAGGATGACCGGCTCCAGGCCATGCTGGCGGCGGTAGAAATCCAGGTAGTACTCGCTGGCGAGCTTGTCCGCCGCATAGGGCGTGAGGGGAGACTTGGGCGTGTCTTCGTTGATCGGGGTGCCCTCCCCGTTATTGCCATAGACCGCAGCACTGGACGCAAACACCACTCGACGGATGCCGGCGGCGACCATGGCCTCGCACACCCGCAGCGTGCCGATGAAGTTGCTCTGGTGGGTGCGCACCGGGTCCTCGACCGAGGCCTGGACCGAAGCGACAGCCGCCAAGTGCACCACCGCGCCGCAGCCGTGCATGGCTTCTGCCAGGGCCGCGGCATCGGCCACATCCCCCACTACAAGTTGCAGTTGCGGATTGTCCATCGGCAGATTGCTGACCTTGCCGGTCGAAAGGTCATCCAGAACCCGGACCCCATAGCCTTTGGCCAACAGCGCATCAACCAGGTGAGAACCGATGAAGCCTGCGCCCCCTGTCACCAGTATCCGTTCAGTAGACATAGATCATCCCGAAGAAAAATATCGCAGCTGCGCCGTTTGAAACTAGCACACCCACTGAATACGCCATGGCTATTAGCCCCTATGGCCAATATTTCCCTGGTTACTCACGCTTATTCAAAGGCTGAAACGCGTTTCTGGAAGAACTCCCGAAACCATGACGTCAAAAAAACATCAACAAAATCAAGCGTTCAGCGGCCGGATACTGGGATAAAAAGACTGTTGCGTCAATATTGCGTCGATCTATTATTTTTTCATCTACAGAGCTAAACAGAGGCCAATATATTGACGATTTAGCGTTTCAAGGCTCTGGATCAAGGCTGTCAGCCTTGACAGTGATGGCATCAGGCGATCACCGCTACGGGTTGGGGGTGGAAATTAAATCGCTCACCAGGGGCAGAATCACGACGAAGCGACTGCCTTTGCCGCTGCCTTCGCTCATGCCTTGCACTGTTCCGCCATGGGCTTCCACCAGTTCGCGCACCACCGTCAGGCCGATGCCCAGCCCGGCGCCATTGAAGCCGATAGCATGGGCGTCCTGAATGAAGGGTTCGAAGATAAACGGCAGGGCTTTGGCAGAAATGCCAATACCGTTATCGCAAACCGTCAGTTGCACGGCATCGCCCCGGGTGCTGACCGAAAGCGTCACCTGCCCCTCTGCGGGGGTGTATTTGGCCGCATTGCCCAGCAGGTTGCCGAGAATCTGCTTGAGACGCACCGGGTCGCCTTCGACCGGCAATGGGTCATCCGGTCGCTGGGCACTGAAGTGCAGATGCCGGGCCTTCATCAAGGGTCTGCAGGTCTCGATGGCGTCATCGACAATCTGCCTCAAGTCCAGCACCTGGCGATCCAGATGCAGCTTGCCGGTGCTGACCCGAGAGACATCCAGCAGATCATCCACAAGTCGCGACATATGCTGCACCTGACCTTCGATCAGTGCCTGCATTCGTGGCAGCTCTTCACTGGGGACCCGGGCCAGGCGGCCGGCAATCATGCTGATGGGCGTCAGTGGGTGGCGCAGTTCATGGGCCACCAGCACCAGGATGTGCCGCTGTTGCTCCAGCAGTTGCTCGGCGGTGGCCTGCAGGTGTTGCGCGCTGAGCGCTGCAATCACCAACTGCTCATTGGCTTCGCGCATCTCCAGGCTCAACGGCTGCTCCTGCTGGATGCGCAGGGCTTCCTGCGCGCTGGACTGCGCCAGCAGGATGGCCTGTACCAGTTGCTGATTGGCCTCGATCAGTTGCTCGATGTACTGGCTATCGCCGACCCGGGTGCTGGCTTCGCCCAGTTCTTTTTGCAACGACGCCAGAACTGCGCGCGCCTGGACGATTTTCTGGCCGAGGAGCAACAGTTCACGAGCCGCCGTGGCGGCCTGGTCGGTCTTGCCATTGACCTCGTTCATCGTTTTCTACTCACACCTCGCCTTTGTCCACGTGCTGCCGAGTGGGACGACCGCCGAGCAGGCCTTCCTGATCAGGCAGCATTTCGCCGATCTGCAAGCCGTCATCATCGATGTGGTACAGGCGCAGCTCATCGGAATGAGCGCTGGCCCGCACCTTGACCACCGCCATGATGCGCTGCAAACGGCTTTGCACTTCGATGTAGCGCTGGACGATGATGGCATCGGTGAGAAACGCTGTACCGTAGGGACTGAAGCGCAGGTCGGTGTAGCGATCTTCCAACTCCGAGGTCAGCAGCACGGTAATGCCGGCACTGGTCAGCGCGCTGACCATCCGCGCCAGAGATTCGCGAAAATCCTCGCGAAACGTCGGCGCCACGGCCAGCTCGAAGCCGGACAGAGAATCCACCACCACTCGGGTCGCCTTGATCCGGGTGATTTCGGTCAACAGCAGATGGACTATTTCATCAATCGACAAATCAGCGGCCCGGCTGTCCACCAGGCCAACCTGGCCACTGTGGATCAGGGCGGCCAGGGTGGGGTTCTGCGAATGGTTGGGTCGTTGCTCGAACACCGCAATCACGCCGGTTTCACCGTTGCGCGCGCCTTCGGCGAGGAAGGTCGCCGCCAGAATGCTCTTGCCCGAGCCCGACGGTCCGGCCACCAGCAGCGAATACCCCTGCGGCAGGCCGCCACCGAGCATGTCGTCAAGACGCGCAACGCCCATCTTCAGGCGCTTGATGGGGAACTCCAGTGGCGTTTCAACGGTGCCGATGGCCGCCGGTGCAAAGACCCGGACTCCCGAAGTGGCGATGCGAAAAGTGTGCAGTCCTGGCAGCGTCGGCTGGCCGCGCATCTTCATGATTTCCATCTTGCGCACCATGGAGTTGCGCTGAACGCTCTGACGCAACCAGATCAAGCCGTCGGCAACGGTGAACACCGGGTTGGTGTCGGTTTCATTGAAGTATTCACCGATGAGGAAGGTGGTCGCCTGCCATGTGGTCATCAACATGCCCAACTGCTGGACGAACAGCGGCAGGTTGTTGTTGGGGTTGTCCCGGGTCTGGCTTGCCAGCACCACCGAACGGAAGGAATCGACGAACACCAACCCCGGCGAGTGAGCCTGGACCTCACTGACGATGCGCCGCAGTACCTCATCCAGGTCGCCGGCCTGGGTGTCGTCGGCCAGGTTGATGTAGTGAATCGACTGGTTGATCGCTGCGCTATCGAAAAAGTCGAACTGTTGCTGATAGCGGAGCATCTTCAACGGCGGCTCCCCGAGCACCGTAAAGAACAGCGCCGGACGCTGCGGCGTCGCCAGGGCGAACATCATCTGGTGAGCCAGGGTGGTCTTGCCGCAGCCCGGCGGGCCGGCGATCAGATTGAACGAAAACTCCGGCAATCCTCCGCCCAGCACCTCGTCCAGTCCTGGCACGCCAGTGGCCAAGCGATTGATCGTGACTTTGCTGCTCATGGCGCATGTTCCTGCGAAGGGGGATCGCTCAAGAAAGGCTCCCACACGCCACTCAGCAAGCGTGCAGTGAGCGAGGGACCAATCAGCGTGGTCAGCAGTTCATAGAAGGTGGTGAGCATCACTTCACCGAAAAACAGGGCCTCGGCCGGGCTTTGCTCTATGAGTACCGACTTGAGGGCCGTCAGGTTCAATTCGGCCTGTAGCCCGTCATAGAGGCCGGCCAGGCGCGGTTGCGCCGAGATGCACAGATGAAGGCTGCGGCAGTAAAGAGCGGCAACTCCCTGCTCACCGATAATCGGCGTAAGGGCGAGGCTCATGCGCTGCAAGGTTGAGACAATCGCCTGAGCGATGCTTGCAACGTCAGCCTCCGGGCCAACACTTCGCGCCAGAGAAGCTACGAACTGGCGGCTCTCTTCGCTTAGCGTGGACATGGCTGGCTGATAGTGAGTGAGAAGAATTCCATGGTACACCCTATAGCCGCGTATAGAAGCGCTATTGCATGCGGCCCTGTCCCTACAAAGAGGGCTCCGGGGCCTGGCTGCTGAGAAACAGCGTCCAGGCCTCAAAAGCCTGTTGATGCCTGCGGGTTGCGTTCTCCCACTCCGGCCCGCAGGTCTGTCGTGCGGAAACCAGCATCATCATGCTCGTCGTTGCAGCATCCAGCTCAAGTAGCAGCTTGTACGCCTCAAGCCGGAAATCATCGACGGACTTCATGGTTTGTCCCTGGTGGCGACACGTCTGGACGAAGAAATCTTGTTCCTTCTGCCGTGGAGTGCCTGCAAAACCAGTAGTTCAAATCGATCCTGCTCGGGAATGCGCCCTCGCCTGATCTCGCCCCTGATCAGACATTTCTTAAAAAACCGCTTTCCACGCACGCCGGGGCCTCTGTTAATCCGCTCTTAACGCCAGCGCAATGCAATCAGCCCGCCATTGCGGGCGCAAAGTGCAGGCGTGAATCAATGGCTTGAAAACCTCCCACGCAGAACACCGGACCGACTACCGGCCGCGGCGCGACCACTCAATGCGCCTGCCGCTGCGTGCAACAGCCTTATCCAACGGCCCGACTTGATTGATCGGCGCCAGGCAATGTGCGTGGCTATCCGTGCAGGTCGCAAGCCAGTAACCGCCGTCCAGCCCGCAATCAATCAGGTTGAGGCCTCTCAACCCTAGCCGCTGGCGCGACTGGCTGACAGTGCGTCCAGAAACCCAGACTGAGGAGTGTGCGAATGGTCCAACTGGACTTCTATGGAACCCTGGTGGCCGCATCGTTGGTGCTGTTACTGGGGCGTGGCCTTGTCACCCGAGTCGGTTTCTTGCGTGCCTACAATATTCCCGAACCTGTGGCCGGAGGCTTGGTGGTGGCCTTGCTGCTTCTGCTGCTGCGGGGTATGGGGGACATGGAAGTCAGCATTGATACCTCGCTCCAGGCGCCCTTGATGCTGGCCTTCTTTGCCACCATTGGCCTGAGCGCAGACTTTGCCAGCCTGAAAAAAGGTGGGCGCAACCTGACGGTATTCCTGCTGCTGGTGACCGGTTTTCTGCTGGTACAGAACGCCATGGGCATCGGTCTGGCCAAGGCGCTGGGGCTTGATCCCTTGATGGGGCTGTTGACCGGCTCTGTGACACTGTCCGGCGGTCACGGCACGGGTGGAGCCTGGGGCGCAGTGTTCAAGGAGCAATATGGCCTGGCCTCGGCCCCCGAAATCGCCATGGCCTCGGCCACCTTCGGCCTGGTGCTGGGGGGCTTGATCGGCGGTCCGGTCGCCCGCCTGCTGGTCAAGCGGGTGCAAACCCCTGGGGCCGTACAAGGCGAACCGCGCTTGCCCAGAGGCTATGAGCAGCCCTACAAGGAGCGGCAGATCACCGCGCTGAGTTTCATCGAGACCCTGGCCCTGGTTGCCATCAGCCTCCAGGCCGGGAGTTTTCTCAGCGGCTTGATCCAGGGCACGGCGCTGGAACTGCCGACCTTCGTCTGCGTGCTGTTCGTCGGGGTGGTATTGCGCAATGGCCTGTCGGCGCTGGGCTGGCATCAGGTCTTCGATCAGGAAGTGTCGCTGCTGGGCAACGTGAGCCTCTCGCTGTTCCTGGCGATTGCCTTGATGTCGCTGCGGCTGTGGGATCTGGCCAGCCTGGCCCTGCCCATCCTGATTCTGCTGGCCGTGCAGACCCTGGTGATGGCGCTGTTTGCGATCTTCGTCACCTTCCGCGTCATGGGCCGCAACTATGACGCTGCGGTCCTGGCTGCCGGCCATTGCGGTTTCGGGCTAGGCGCGACGCCGACGGCCATTGCCAATATGCAGGCGGTGACCCAGCGCTACGGGCCATCGCCGATGGCATTCCTGGTGGTGCCGATGGTGGGGGCATTTTTTATCGACATCAGCAACGCCATCGTGATCAAGCTGTACCTGGCGCTGCCTTGGCTGGGGGTTGCTGCTTGATGGAGCGCTCCGCCCGCCGGACTCCTGTGCCGGCGGGCGAATCATGATCAGCACAGCCATAGAGCAAAGCTGTACAGCACAATCGCACACGTACAACCTAATCGAGCGGCTGCTGCTCTTCGCCGCCCAGACAGGCACTGGCCTTGCGCATCGGTCGCCGCACCCTCGGCCAGCGCCGGCGCAGGCAAAGGAACAGCGCCACGACCAATACCAGGCCAAGCATCAAGCAAAAACCCCACATTGCCCTCTCCTTCCATTGCCGAAGCCGGCAGCGGCTTCACCCTGAAGACTTTTTAGCCGCAATCGCTGCAAAAATCCTGTACAAAATCAAATTTTATGTACAACTATTACTCATGGATTTTGACAGTGCGAGCAGGGAGTCAGGCTCGCTGCCACGTCAATCGGTGGGTAAAACACAATGAGCACTACCTTGAACATGCAGTCCCTGGGTGCGGGCTATCGTGCTCTGGTGATTGGCGCCAGCGGCGCGCTGGGCTCGGCCTTTTGCCAGTGGCTCGAAGAGGACCCGCGCTGCGCCGGGGTGCGCGCCCTGTCCCGCGGCACGCTTCCCGCGCTCGACCTTGAACAGCCCGACAGCATTGCCCGGGCCGCCGCCGAATTGGCGGATGAGGCGCCCTACCAGCTGATTGTGCATGCCGCCGGGCTGCTGCATCGCGCCGACATCAAACCGGAAAAAACCTACGCCGCCCTTGAAGACCAGGCGCTCAAGGCCGTGTTCCAGGTCAATGCCGTGGGCCCGGCCCTGGTCCTGCGGCACTTTCTGCCCTTGCTGGCGCCCCAGGGCGCGATGGCGCTGCTGTCGGCCAAGGTCGGCAGCATCAGCGACAACCGCTTGGGCGGCTGGTACGCCTATCGCGCCTCCAAGGCCGCGCTGAACATGCTGGTTAAAACCGCGGCCATCGAACTGGCGCGAACCCGGCCCGGGGCCCGCCTGCTCAGCCTGCATCCCGGCACGGTGGTGTCGCAGCTGTCGCAACCGTTTCGCGGCTCCGCGGCGGCGCGGCCGGCCAGCGTGGCGGCCTGGGAGCTGCTGACGCTGATCGACCGCCTGAGTGCGGCCGACAGCGGCCAGTTCTTTGCCTACGACGGCGAGCGTCTGCCATGGTAAGCGCCGGTACTGGCGGCCGACTGGGGCTGGTGCTGGGCGACCAGTTGTCGTTCGACCTGGAGTTGCTCAAGGTCCTGGACCCGGCCCACGACACACTGCTGATGGCCGAAGTCGACAGCGAAGCGCGGTATGTCCGGCATCATCCACAGAAAATCCTGCTGATCTTCAGCGCCATGCGCCACTTTGCCGAGCGCTTGCGCGAGCAAGGCTGGCGGGTGATTTACGTCAAGCTGGACGACCCTGACAACAGCGGCAGCCTTCCTGGCGAGTTGCGGCGCTGGCAGACGGCCCTCGGCGCGGCTCAACTGCATGTCACCGAGTGCGGAGAATGGCGACTGGAACAGGCCCTGCGCGATGCCGGCCTGCCCCTGACCGTTCATGTGGATCGGCGGTTCCTGTGTTCGCGCGAAGCGTTCCGTGATTGGGCGGCCGGGCGGACGTCGTTGCGCATGGAATATTTCTACCGCGAGATGCGCAGGCAAAGCGGCCTGCTGCTGGAGCCCGACGGGCGCCCCTGCGGTGGCACCTGGAACCTCGATGCCGACAACCGCAAGGCCCTGCCCCGGGGCTTGCGCGGGCCCTTTGCGGCGCGCTTCGGCCACGACGCCATTACCCGCGAGGTACTCCAACTGGTGGGCCAGCGCTTCAGCGATCACTACGGTGACCTGGCGCGCTTCGACTATCCGGTGACCCACGAGCAGGCGCAGGAGCTGTGGCAGCACTTCCTCGACTTTTCCCTGGCCGCGTTCGGCGATTACCAGGACGCCATGGCCGAGGGCGAGCCCTTTCTGTTTCATGCGCGGATCAGCGCCGCGCTGAACATCGGCCTGCTGGATGTGCGCCAGCTCTGCGCCGATGTCGAGCGTGCCTACCGCGAGAACCGGGTGGCACTGAATGCCGCGGAGGGTTTCATCCGCCAACTGATCGGCTGGCGTGAATATGTACGCGGCATCTACTGGCTGCGCATGCCGGAATACGCCGAGCTCAACGGCCTGGGCAATACCCGGGCCCTGCCGGAGTTCTACTGGAGCGGCGCCACCGACATGCGCTGCATGTCCCAGGCCATCGGCCAGACCCTGGAACTGGGTTACGCCCACCATATCCAGCGGCTGATGGTCACCGGCAATTTTGCCCTGCTGGCCGGCATCGCCCCCAAGGCCATCTGCGACTGGTACCTGGCGGTCTACCTGGATGCCTTCGACTGGGTCGAACTGCCCAATACCCTGGGCATGGTGATGCACGCCGACGGCGGCTACCTGGGCTCCAAGCCCTATTGCGCCAGCGGTCGTTATATCCAGCGGATGTCCGACTACTGCGGCGGCTGCCGTTACCGGGTGGACCAGGCCACCGGCAGCGATGCCTGCCCGTTCAATGCCCTGTACTGGCATTTCCTGATGCGCCACCAGGAGCAACTGAGCGCCAATCCGCGCCTGGCGCTGACCTATCGCAACCTGCAGCGCATGGACGCCCCGCGCCGGGACGCCATCTGGCAACGGGGCGAGGAGTTACTGGCGCGCCTGGACGCTGGAGAGGCCCTGTGAAGAAGTCCGAACTGCCGCGCAAGGACTGCGCCGCCTGCGGCCGGCCCTTTACCTGGCGCAAGCGCTGGGCGCGTTGCTGGGATGAGGTGCGCTGGTGTTCCGAACGCTGTCGCCGCAGCGCCCGCGCCAGGCAGCCATGAGCCCTGGGCAGGCTACAGGCAGTCTTGCGCGGCCTTTTCGAAATGGGACGGGGCAAAGCTGGAGGCCAGCAGATGCCGCTCATAGAGGAACACCTTGCCGCCATTGGGGGCCTTGTAGGCTTCCAGTACGTTGTCCGCCACCACCTTGCTGGTGACCACGATCCGGTAGCCGCGCTGCGACTGCGAAACGGTGGCGGTCTGGTCGTTGCTCTGCAGCTTGGGGATCACGCAATCGGCGTACTGGGCGGGTGTTTTGCGGGTCTGCATGACCAGGCTCGGGTCGTTCGGCGCGGAGGCACAGCCGGCCAGCACGAGAACGGCAGAAGTCATGGCAAACAGGGGTAAAAGGCGCATCGGACAAATCCTGGAGTCAAGAACGCGGTACAGGGCGCCACGGGTTGAACCCTGCGGGCGCTATCGAGGGCGGCGATTTTCCACGGTTGACGCGTCCGACAAAATAGCTGTTTTTTGATTGTCACTATCACTTGAACCAATAGTTGCCCTCCGGCAGACTGCCCGGCAGTCCAACTACAACTAAAAAGGATTCTTGCGTGCGAACTTTTGACCTTATCCGCGATGCCGTCCTGCCCGAATTTCGCGAGCGGGTGGCCGACTACCTGATCGAGTATGAAAGCGTATTGCGCGACGACAGCGCAGAACCGCAGGCATTGCAGGCGGTTGCCTACCAACTGCGCGGCTATTTGCGCGGCCTGAACACCACTCGGGTGCTGGGAATGGCGGACTGGGAAGAGCTGGATCGGCGGGTGGTGGCGACCTGGTTGAGCCCGGCCGCCGGTGAAACCTCGAATAACCCGGCTTCTCAGGGTGCCGACGGCGCTCCCTTGCTGGCGGCGAGGTAGGCGGACAAACGCTTGCCCATTTCCTCTCCCAGGGCCTGCAGCCCACTCATGGGCCGCACCATGACCTCGAATTCGACAATCTTGCCGCCCTCGTCAAAGCGGATCATGTCGATCCCCTTGACCTGTTTGTCGCCGACCCGGGCACTGAACTCCAGCACCACGCTCAGGCCATCGGCGGTGGCCAGCTCGCGGTGATAGGCAAAATCCTCGAAGACATTGAGCACCGTGCCAAGGATGGTCGCCACGACCTGGGCTCCCGGGTAGGCGGTATGGGCCATGGGCGAACGAAACACCACCTTGGGGTCCAGCAGTCCGGGCAAGTCGTGCAGGTCTTGCCCGGCGACCATGGCGTGCCAGCGTTGCAAGGATACAGCGGCCTGGGGTTGCAGTTTCAGTTCTGACATAGGGGGCTTCCTTAAGCGGTCTTGTTGTTGTGGCGCCCAGGCTACGAGCCAATCTTAGCGCCGTCAAGATTATGGCTCATGATAAGATTTCGGCGTTTTTTTTGCCTTTCCGTCGACGCCATTCGGGGCCTTCCAAACATGACCAAGCACTCCTCGCGCTCACGGGATTCCTACCACGTGGGCAATCTGGCACCGCAACTGCTCGATGCGGCCCGGGACATGCTTGAGGAAGTCGGCCCGACCAAGCTGTCGCTGCGCGCTGTGTCCGAACGGGTCGGGGTCAGTGCCACGGCGGCCTATCACCATTACGCCAATCGCGCGGAGCTCATTGGCCACTTGGCCGCTCAAGGCTTTCACGAATTGGCCCAGGTGTTGCCCCGGGACAGTACCCAGAGCGGTCAGCACAAGTTGCGCGATGCCTGCCTGGCCTACTTCAGTTTTGCCCGCGCCAACCCGGCGCTGTACCAACTGATGTTCGGCCCCGAGTTCGCCACTGGCGAGATGCCGCCCCTCTTACTCGATGCCCGCAACCAAGCCTTTGGCGAGCTACGACGGATCATTGCCGAGATCCTCGAACTGGACATCGAACAACCCGAGGTCCGTCGGGCCGCCCTCGCCGGCTGGTCCTATACCCACGGCCTGGCGTCGCTGGTGATCCATGGCGTCCTGCACTTTCCCGCCGGCACCTCCGACCAGCGCTTCGTCGACAACACCCTGCAAGGCTTCCTGCAACTGTTCCAGGCCGGTAGCCGGGAATGAAGTTCGCTGACGACAAGCTCAGTGTCATGCTCAAAAGCGCTCCCGCAGCCGACGCGCAACGGGCCCGCGATTTGCACAGGCGCCTGAGCCTGCAAGCGTGACCTGGACGATGCATGGGAGGAGGACCGGAAAAAGACCCTCACAACTTGAACTTCAATCGGCACCCACTCATCCTTGCGAACCGTTTTCCCTCGAACAAGAGACCCCCATGGCCAACCCAGACCTCATCTTCACCCCCGACCCGGACGCGGACTCCATCTCCTCCGACGTCGCCGCGTTCAACGGCATCCTGGTTTCCACCCAGATCCCGACCCGTGCCGACGGCAGCCTGGAACTGGGGGACATCACCCTGCAGAGCGAATGCACCCTGCAGGCGCTGAAAGTGGCCCTGGAACGGGCCGGCAGTTCCATGGATCGGGTCATGCACTTGACCATCTACCTCACCGACATGGCCGACCGCGCCGCGTTCAACGAGGTCTACCAGCGTTTCTTCGCCAAGCCCTGGCCGGTGCGCGCCGCCGTTGGCGTGGCCGCTCTGGCGGTGGAAGGCATGCGCGTGGAAGTCACCGCCATGGCCGCCAAGGCCTGACGCAACGGCTGTAACCGGCGGCTGCGCGCAACGCGTGGCCGCCACCGGGCAGCATACGGATGCCGGGCACGCGTTTCGCCGCTACAATGCGCGCCTTGACCCTGATAAGCCTGACTAAAAAAACATGTCCTTGCCCAAACATCACCTGGAACTGCTCAGCCCTGCCCGCGACGTGGCCATCGCCCGCGAAGCCATCCTGCACGGCGCCGACGCGGTGTACATCGGTGGCCCGAGCTTCGGCGCCCGTCACAACGCCAGCAACGAGGTGGGCGAGATCGCCCAGTTGGTGGAGTTCGCCCGCCGCTATCACGCCCGGGTGTTCACCACCCTCAACACCATCCTCCACGACAACGAACTGGAGCCGGCACGCCAGCTGATCCATCAGTTGTACGACGCGGGTGTCGATGCGTTGATCGTCCAGGATCTGGGGGTGATGGAGCTGGATATTCCGCCCATCGAGCTGCATGCCAGCACCCAGACCGATATCCGCACCCTGGAGCGGGCCCGGTTCCTCGACCAGGCCGGTTTCTCCCAACTGGTGCTGGCCCGTGAACTGAACCTGAAAGAAATCAGCGCCATCGCCGCCGAAACCGACGCGGCCATCGAGTTCTTCATTCACGGCGCCTTGTGCGTGGCCTTTTCCGGCCAGTGCAATATCTCCCACGCCCAGACCGGTCGCAGCGCCAACCGCGGCGACTGCTCCCAGGCCTGCCGCCTGCCCTACACCCTCAAAGACGAGCACGGCGGCGTGATCGCCTACGAGAAGCACCTGCTGTCGATGAAGGACAACAACCAGAGCGCCAACATCCGCGCCCTGGTGGAAGCCGGCGTGCGCTCGTTCAAGATCGAGGGGCGCTACAAGGACATGGCCTATGTGAAGAACATCACGGCCTACTACCGCCAGCGCCTGGACGACGTCCTCGAAGACCGTCCGGACCTGGCCCGCGCCTCCAGCGGCCGCACCGCGCACTTCTTCGTCCCCGATCCGGACAAGACCTTCCACCGTGGCAGCACCGACTACTTCGTCAGCGAGCGCAAGATCGACATCGGCGCCTTCGACTCGCCGACCTTTACCGGCCTGCCAGTGGGCAGCGTGGAAAAAGTCGGCAAGCGCGACCTGCAAGTGGTGACCTTCGAGCCGCTGTCCAACGGCGACGGCCTCAACCTGCTGGTCAAGCGCGAGGTGGTGGGTTTTCGCGCCAACATCGCTGAAGCCCGCGGCGAGTTCGAAGAAGACGGTGAGAAACGTTACCGCTATCGGGTCGAGCCCAACGAGATGCCCGAAGCCCTGCAGCGCCTGCGGCCCAACCATCCGCTGAGCCGCAACCTCGATCACAACTGGCAACAGGCCCTGACCCGTACCTCCGCCGAGCGGCGCATTGGCCTGTCCTGGCTGGCCACCCTGCGGGAAGAACGCCTGCAACTGACTGCCACCAGCGAAGAAGGCATCAGCGCCAGCGTCGCCCTGGACGGTCCGTTCGGCGTGGCCAACAAACCGGAGCAGGCCCTCGGGCAACTGCAGGACCTGCTGGGGCAACTGGGCACCACCCTCTACCACGCCACGAACATCAAGCTGGATGCGCCCCAGGCGTACTTCATCCCCAATTCCCAGCTCAAGGCCCTGCGCCGGGAAGTCATCGAAGCGCTGGACACGGCCCGCGTCGCGGCTCATCCACGGGGCACGCGCAAGGCCGAAAGCAACCCGCCGCCGGTGTACCCGGAGTCGCACCTGTCGTTCCTGGCCAACGTCTACAACCAGAAGGCCCGGGACTTCTACCACCGTCACGGCGTGCAACTGATCGACGCCGCGTTCGAGGCCCACGAAGAGCACGGCGACGTGCCGGTGATGATCACCAAGCACTGCCTGCGCTTCTCCTTCAACCTGTGCCCCAAGCAGGCCAAGGGCGTGACCGGGGTGCGCACCAAGGTGGCGCCGATGCAACTGGTGCACGGTGACGAAGTGCTGACCCTGAAGTTCGATTGCAAGCCCTGCGAGATGCACGTGGTGGGCAAGATCAAGGGCCACATCCTCGACCTGCCGCTGCCCGGCAGCGCCGCCGCCGAAGCCGTCGTCGGCCACATCAGCCCCGAAGACCTGCTCAAGACCATCCCCCGCGCACCGCATTGAGTGCCGGGCCGGCGCAACCCTAAGCGGTTGCGCCGGTTGCAGCAGCCGACAGCCGCTCACCCAGCACCTGCTCCAGCACCGCGAAAAACTGCTTGATGTGCGGCTGCTTCAAGGCTTGCGGCCGGGTCACCAGGTAGACCTCCAGCGGCGCAAATGTCATGGGCGCAAACACCTCCAGCAGATCCCCGGCCAAAATCCGCGGCATCACCGCAACCCCCATCCCCTGACGCACCGCCTCGACCTGCGCACTGAACGAGTTGACCCGGATCTGCTTGCCGTCAAGGCCTGCGGCCTTGGCCGTGCGCATCGGCGGCAGGTTGTCCAGGGGCGGCAGCAGGCCGATGGTGGGGGCGGTGGCCGGGGTGATGCCCGGGCAGCGGCGCAGCAGCTCCGGGCTGGCGAACACCCCGTATTCAAGCTTGCCCAGGGCTCGATAGATCAGCGACGGCTCTCCCAGATGCGCGGTTCGCACGGCGATATCCGTCACACCGCGAGCCAGCTTGTGAAACTCGGCACTGACCTGCAATTCCACCGAGCATCCAGGGTGGACCGATGTCAGGCGCCGGGCCGCCTCGAGCACACTGGAGGCAAACCCCTCCCCGGCGCTGACCAGGATGCTGCCCTGCAGTTCGCTCTGTCGCGGCGGGTTGCCCAGGGCCCGCTGTCGCCTGAGCCCGGCCTCCGCCGCCAGGGCCACGTCCACCAGCGCCTGGCCCCGAGGGGTCAACCAGCAGCCTTCGACGCCCCGCTCCAGCAACGGCTCGCCCAGGGCCGCCTCCAGCTGGCTCAAGCGCCGGGACACCGTCGACGGCGCCACCTGCAGCAACTGCCCGGCCTGTAGCAAGCTGCCCCGTCGCCAGACCGCCAGCAACAGGCGCAGATCATCCCAATTGGCTTCCAAAGTGCTACTCCCTGCCGTCAGCTGTGCAAATTCGCAAAGCCATTATGCAGGACTCGCCATTTTTCCAGGGTCTCGTCCAAGGTATATCTAGCGCCCTCGCCTCCCCATGGAACGGATTGAATGAGCAACGCCCCCGAACACCCTGTACCCACAGACACCGATAGCGGCTATTGCCCTGAAATGCACTGCACCTTTGTCACCGGTGCCACCGGCCTGCTGGGCAACAACCTGGTACGCGAGCTGCTGGCCCGAGGCTGCAAGGTCAAGGCCCTGGTGCGTTCCAGGGCCAAGGGCGAACAACAGTTCGGTCCCCTGCACGGCCTGGAACTGGTGGTCGGCGACCTGGCCGATGTCGACGGGTTCGCCGCCGCGTTGCAGGGCTGCGACACGCTGTTTCATGCCGCAGCGTTCTTTCGCGACAATTACAAGGGCGGCAGCCACTGGGAGCAGTTGCACAAGATCAACGTCCTGGGCACGCAGCACTTGCTGGAGCGGGCCTACGGCGCCGGCATCCGCCGCGTCGTGCAGACCTCGTCGATTGCCGTGCTCAACGGCGCGCCCGGCAGCCTGATCGATGAAACCTGCCTGCGCGACCCGGCAGGCGCGGACCACTACTACCGCAGCAAGATCCTCGCCGATCGCGTCCTGCTGGCCTTTCTCGACAGCCATCCACAGATGCAGGGGTGCATGGTCCTGCCCGGCTGGATGTGGGGCCCTGGCGATATCGGGCCGACCTCCGCCGGGCAATTGCTCATGGACGTGGTGCGCGGCCGCCTGCCGGGACTGGTTCCCGGCAGCTTCTCCCTGGTCGACGCCCGGGATGTGGCCCTGGCGCAGATTGCCGCTGCCCGCTACGGACGCCGCTGCCAACGCTACCTGGCGGCGGGCCGGCACATGACCATGGCCCAGTTGGTGCCCATCATCGGGCGTATCGCCGGGGTCGCCACGCCGACACGCCCGCTGCCGGTGCCCTTGCTCTATACCCTGGCCGCCGTGCAGGAGGTCTATGCGCGCCTGACCGGCAAGCCGGTGTTGCTGAGCCTGGCGACCGTGCGCCTGATGCTTCGGGAAGCGGACCGCAGCCACTTCGACCCCAGCAAGAGCGAACAGGAACTCGAGCTGAGTTTTCGCTCCCTGGAACGCACCATTGGCGATACCCTGGCCTGGTACCGGGATCACGGCTGGATCGCCCAGGCTGCCCCCGCCTCCTCAAGCAGCACCAACAAGGACGTAGAAAGCCGTTGAACAACACCATCATTCTCATGCGTCACGGTCAGCCCCAAGGTATCGCCACCCGGAAAGTTTCCGCCCTCGACATGCAGGGCTGGATACAGGACTACGAACGTTCCGACATCGGCGGGCAACCGGCCCCGCCCTCCAGCCTGCAACTGGCCGCCAGCGCTGGGGTGATTGTCTCCAGCAACGCTCCGCGGGCCCTGGCGTCCGTCCAGGCGCTCAGGAGGGAGCCAACCCTGGTGGACCCGGTGTTTGGCGAGGCGCAACTGCCCTACGCACGCTGGAGACGACCACGCCTGTCGCCCTTTACCTGGGCCGCGATCCTGAGAATCCTCTGGGTGTGCGGTTACTCAAGGCAGGTCGAATCGGCCGCTGCGGCCCGCCAGCGCGCCGCTGTCGCCGCCCATCGATTGCAGTCCCTGGCCGGGCAACAGCCGGTGCTGTTGCTCGGTCATGGCTGGATGAACCGCCTGATCGGCAAGCAGTTGGCCGCGGCCGGCTGGAAACGCCAGCACAGCGACGGCAGTCGCTACTGGAGTGCGGCAGTCTATCGACGGCAATAGCCCGCCCGAGGCGGCCCGGGAATTCCGCCACGCCCTGAGTCCTGATGGAATTTAACGGCACCGAACACTGTCTATTACGCGCCGGTTGTCCGGCAAACGGGTATAGTTGCCGGCTTGCCCGGCGCGCTACAGGCGGCTTGGGCTACAGGACTTGGTCAGGACTTAATGGTTGCCGCGTGTTGGTAAGACTTCTATTGATTGCACTGCTGCTGGCGGTATCGGCCTGCAGCTCCAATTCCTCCAGCCCTGGCGGCACTGGGCCGCTCAAGGCTGGTGAATACCGGGTCAAGCGTGGCGACACGCTGTATTCGATCGCCAGCCGCAATGGCACCAACTGGAAGGAAGTGGCGCGGCTCAACGGCCTCAAGGCGCCCTACACCGTGGAAGTCGGCCAGGTACTGCGAGTTGGCGGCGCGACCAGGACCACCCGCGTAGTCAGCAGCAAGTCGCGCAGCACCGCCAGCAAGAGCAAGGTCAAGGCCGCACCGCCCGCCCCGCCCATGCCCAAGGTCACCCTGCAAGGCTGGAGTTGGCCGCTGCGCGGGGTGCTGATCGGCCGTTTCTCCCCCACCGGCAAGCTCAACCAGGGCATCCGCATCGCCACCACCCAGGGCCAGCCCATCCACGCCACCCTGGGCGGAAAAGTGGCGTTCGCCGGTTACATGCGCGGCTACGGCAACCTGATGATCCTCCAGCACGGCCCCTCCTACACCAGCACCTACGCCTACAACAGCCGCTTGGTGGTCAAGGAAGGCCAGATGGTGATCAAGGGCCAGAAGATTGCCGAGGCCGGGTCCCAGGACACCGACCGCGCCCAGTTGTACTTCGAGATCCGCGCCAATGGCGTACCGGTGGACCCGTTGCGGTTGCTGCCGCCGGGGTGAGTGCACCAAGCCCCCTGCGCCCAGGGCCAAGGCACGTCAACGAAACCCGGGGCAATGGCCTCTCGCGCTATTGAGCGGAGGCCGCGCGGAGTCAAATGCCTCGCAGTTCGTGCTCGATGTCATCGGGCTTGCCACTCCACCAGTCGGGAGTGTCAAGCAACCCCGGGCTTGCCACCTGCTTTTCAAGCTGCGACTTCAACTTCTTCAGATACACCCGGGTCTGGATGGTCGGCTCCAGCTGGCAGAGGGCTTGCCAAGCCAGCTGGATATATTCCAGGTAGCGCGTGGCCTGCTCTGCACAGGTAGAGGAAGACTCCCATCGATCAGTAAACGCACCAAGGTAGGACAAGGCGTTCTTCGCCAGTATTTCCCTGGCGCCCAGCTCCTGGGTGCTGCCGATCAGTTCCTTCAAGGCTGCGCATCCCAAGTCTTTACTGGCCTGGGTATACAGGGGTGAGCGCTCTTCAGTCAGTACCCACTTTAGTCGCGCATCATCCTGGCCCAGTGCATTCGCTACGCCATTGGGCAAGACGAACACCTGGATGGCACTGTGTATCAGAGGCGGCGCGAGCACCGTCCGCAACGCATCCACATAGTGCTCATATGCTCGGGCAACTTCCAAGGCAGGAACACGCAGCGTGCCCTGTATAGGCTCGGCATCCAGATACAGGCGCTGTGGATCATCGCACTGAGCGGCAATGATCGCCGCCAATCGCAGCTCGCGTTCACGAAGTGCTCTTTCCGGTTGGCTGCCGTCCTTTGAGACACTCCCATAAAAGCTCCTGATAAAGCCGATACACACGTCATATTCGCTGCGTGCCTTGAATATGGCGCCCTGAAGATCGGCCGTGTAACAGAACTCGATCAACCCCAGCAGCTCACCGGCACGGCTCAACGCTCGCTCAAAGGCTTCCCGTGAGTAGAACGAGGCGGTTCTGCCCAACTGCTCGCCATACTGGAAATTCGCCATGTTGAGCATCGCCCTGGCCACGGCAACCTCACCTTCATCGCTACGACTGGCCGCATCACGAATGAAGTCGTTGAGGGTCTGGACGTTCTGGAATTCACCCCAGGATTTCACCAACCGGGAAAACTCGGGAATGGTGAACTCCACTTCGCGGACCGCCAGGCTCATCTCATAGTGAATGTTTGCCAGAGACAGTTTGCTTCTGGCATGACCCAGCTCTTCGATCAACTTCAGCAGGCGCTTGTTCTTAATCTCATCCTTGGGAGATTGTGCGGCGTTGAGCGCTACTTGCTTGTGCTGCTCCTGTTCCTTGGTATTGGCATTGCCGAACATGTTAGCTCTGAAGGCCGAGTGGAAACCCAGCAGGTGCTCTTCAACCACCTGGGCCACCTTGGGTTCGGTCTCACGCAAGAGGGTTTGCAGGATGATTCCGCGCCAGTCCAGTTGCCCATCGGCATGTCGATCAGCCGCCGCGCCAAACACCGACAAGCTGCGGCAGATGCGTTTGGCCTGGCGCGGATTGGTGGGAAACCACTCGGCGGTCTGCGCGATGGCCGTGTCCGGCAGGAATGGGCAGCAGTATTTCAGGTTCCTGGCGACCATTCGCTGCACCTGCTTCGGGCTTGGCTCGGGCAGGGTCACCGGTACATCGATGATCTTGTCCAGAAAGTGCAGGGCCGACTCGCCGAAGGCTTCGGAATAGGAGCGAAGTGCCTTGCCCACCACGTCCTTGTCGAAGGCCAGGACAAAGACGAATCCCGGCCAGTCCAGGAGCTCGCGCAGCGTCAACAGGGTCGTCGGGAGCATCCGGGGATCGGCACGGTCGAGGTCGTCGACAAAAACAATGATGCGTCTATCGCCCAGTTGCTTGCGCAGGGCATCCAGGTCGCTTTTTTCCAGCTGCAGTATTTCGCTCAGTTTCTCGAAGACCAGCCCTGCCGCGCCGGCGGCCAAGGTTACGATTTCGCTGTAGCTGGCCGACTCGGGCAGTTTGAGGTCAGCGGTTTTATTGGCGGCTTTTTCCAGGATCTCGGCGATCTTTTTCGACTGACGCTTGGTCCAGTGCTTGAAGGGTTCGCCAACACCTGAACGTTGCAGTGTATCCGCCAGCGCCAGATAGAACTGGACGATGAACTCCTGCTCCCCGGTGGTGCGCCACGCGGGAAGCCGCACTACGATGTCGTCCTTCTCCTCGGCTATGAGCTGCAGAAAATTCAGCACGCTGGTCTTGCCGCTGCCCCACTGACCATAGAGGCCGATCCGCGCCGACCAGCCCAAGGGCGTCGCGGTGATCATGCGATAGACCAGCTTGGCCACCGGCCAGCGGTCCAGAAGGTCGTCGTCGCGTCGGGTCAGCGCCGCGTCGTGCCCGCCCGGGGCGGAAAAAGCCTGTGTGGCTGACATCTGCTTACGTCCTTACTGCTGCGGCTTGATCAGCTCGATGGAAATCATTTTGTGCATGCCACTGAGGGGCACCAGACGCTTGACGTCCATCTGGTAGAAACCGGCCACCGGACTGATGGACGCCGGCATGGCCGGGGTGCAACCGGTCAGGCTGTAGAGGTTCATGTAGTCGGCATTGGGGTCGCCCACGGTGCCCTGGCGCATGGACAGGCTGCAACGCAGGCTGCCCTTGAGCCCCGGGCCACCGTCACCCTGGACTTCCAGGCGCAACGGGCAGACACCCATGCGCCGCCCACCCATCCAGGGGTCCTGGGCCTGCGGGCATTCCTGGTCGCCAACGGTGGCCATGACTTGACCCACCAACTGGCGCAGGTCCTTGTTCTGGTCGGGCCAGACTTCGCCGTTGTCGACCATGCGGTCCTTGATGAACAGGGTGTAGCGCACCGGGAAGCCGACCTTGTTGCTGAGCATGAACGCACCCTGGGAATAGGCCAGCTTGTCGCCGGCCATACAACCGGCGCGATCGGTGACGGAGAACTCGGTGGTGTTGAGGTTCTTGATGTCGGTGCCGCCGTTGAATCTGATCAGGCACTGGGCTTGCCGGCCATCGCGGCAGTTGTTTTCCACCAGGCGCAACCCCTTGCCGACCACAGCGCTGTCGTCGATGACAAAACCGTTGAAGTTGGTCATGTCGCTGGGCAGCACGCGGTTGACCCGCAAGTCGACGAGAAAATCGCCGTTCTGTGCCAGCGAGGGCTCCAGGTTCATCGAGAAGCGTGCATTGCATTGCTGCTTCAGGGTCACCTTGAAGTTCTGCGCATCCGGTAGGCCACCGATCATGCCGCCCGCACCGATCGGCAGGCCGAGTACGCTGCCCAGGGTGGTCAGAATGCCCGAGATCATGGCCTTGGTCTTGGCATAGGCCTCCAGCTCGTCGTTGGTCATATCGCTGACTTGGGCTTGGCTGAAGTTGTTCGACTGGTTCCAGTTGAAGCTGGTGGTGGAGCGGATGGTGCCGCTGAGCCGGGCCTCGTCACAGGCCCCACGTTCCTGGCAGAACTTGAGGTTGAACCCCCAGTCCTTGCTGAAGATATCGAGGATGTTGAACATCGGCTTGCTCAAGGCCATCACCAGCATGCCCTGCTGGCGCGCGCCGATCACCACGGGACCGGACTCCAAGCCCTTGGCGGTGGCGTATTTGGGCACGCTTACCGGGTATTTGCGCTCGAAATCCGAAGAATCGACGTGGAACGGCGGCTCGAACGTGATGGGATAGTCGCCTTCGTTCTCGATCACCAGGGTGATGAAATCAGGCTCCGCTGCCTGAGTCTCAGGGCTGAGAACGGCCAGCGGCAGGCCGAGCAGGCAGCTGGTCAATACGGCGGTTTGGCAGCGGGTCCAGAATCCGGTTGGGCGCATCGTCAATCCTTGAACGAGGGTGGGGGACGCTCACTTTAATGACTTTATGGCCCATTGCCACTTCTTCGTTCATGACCTCCGATTGACATCAAGCAGCACCGATCGCATCGGTCTACAGTTAATCGTCAGGCTTGCCCTCCTCCCTTGCCGAGCCGGCTCAACCGTCGAGAGCCCCCCATGCCGCCATTCGAAGCACGCCCGATTCAGGTACAGCACCTCAAGACCGCCTGCTCAAGTTGCAGCGTGCAGGAGTTGTGCCTGCCCATCGGCCTCAGCCACCAGGAAGTGGAGTGCCTGGACACCTTGATCCTGCAACGGTTGAAGGTGAAGAAAGGCCATGCGCTGTATCACGCCGGCGACCCCTTGCATTCGCTGTACGCCGTGCGCCTGGGGTTCTTCAAGACCTGCGTGCTGTCGGTGGATGGCCGCGAGCAGGTCACCGGGTTCCAGATGGCCGGCGAGATTCTCGGGCTGGATGCCATCAGCACCAACCAGCATGCCTGCAGCGCCTTTGCCCTGGAGGATTGCGAGGTCTGCCCGATTCCCTTTGCCCAGCTGGAGCACTTGTCCCAGGCCCTGCCTTCGCTGCAGCACAACCTGAACAAGATCCTCAGCCGGGAGATCGTGCGTGATCACGGCATGTTGCTGCTGATGGGCAACATGAACTCCGACGAGCGCCTGGCGGCATTCCTGCTCAATCTGTCCCAGCGCCTGAGCCTGCGGGGCTATTCGTCGCGGGCCTTTATCCTGCGCATGCGCCGCGAGGAAATCGGCTCCTACCTGGGGCTGCGCCTGGAAACCGTTTGTCGGGGCATAGCCCATCTGCGGGACCAGGGCCTGGTGACCATCAACGGCAAGCAGGTGGAGATCCTCGATCTGGAGGGCCTGAAGCAGCGGGTCGCGGGTTGCCAGAACGCGGCCAGGGACTAGGTCGCCGGGCCAGGCTGCAACTCCACGCTGTCCCGGTATTCCGGCACCGACACCGACCAGCCCAGTTCCAGGCTGATGCGCCGACGCAAGGTGTCGGCGGCGTTGGCCTCGCCGTGGACCACATACGTGTGTTTCGGCGGGCGCTTGAAGCCTCGCAGCCATTGCATGATCTCGTCGGCATCGGCATGGGCCGAGAGGTTCTGCATGGCCGTGACTTCGGCGCGGATCGGCACCTCCCGGCCATGAATGCGCACCGACTCGGCGCCGGCGATGATCTGCGCGCCGCGGGTGCCGCCGGCCTGAAACCCGGGAAACAGCAGGCTGTTGGCCGGATCAGGCGCCAGCACCTTGAGGTGGTAGAGCACCCGGCCACCGGTGGCCATGCCACTGGCGGCAATGATCACCGCCGGGCTCTTGAGCTGGTCCAGGGCCATGGACTCCTGGGTGCTGCGCACGATGTGCGCCACATGGCACATGCCTTCGCACTCCTCCCGGGACAGTCGATGGTCGCTGCGAAAGCGCTGGTACAGATGGGTGGTGTCGGTGGCCATAGGGCTGTTGAGGTAGATCGGCAGGTCGGGAATCGCCTGGCGCTGGCGCAGGCGATACAGGTGGTACATCAGCAGTTGCGCGCGCCCCACGGCAAAGGACGGCACCAGGGTGATGCCGCCACGCTCGGCGGTGCGGTTGATGACATCGGCCAGTTGCTGCTCGGGGTCGTCCCGGGGATGCAGGCGGTCGCCGTAGGTCGACTCCACCAGCAGATAATCGGCTTGCTCGATGCTTTCGGGGGCGAACATCAGCGGGTCCTGCATGCGGCCCAGGTCACCGGAAAACACCAGGCTCATGCCCGCGGCGTCGACCTGGACCGTGGCGGCGCCGAGAATGTGCCCGGCGCCGCGCAACTGGATGTGCAGCCCCGGCAGCACTTCCACCCGGTGGTGCAATTGCAGCGGATGCAGGAGTTTCAGGGCCTGCTCGGCATCGCGCTCGGTGTACAGCGGCAATGCCGGAGAGTGCTTGGAGAAGCCATGGCGGTTGGCATAAGCCGCCTCCTCTTCCTGCAGGCGCGCACTGTCGCGCAGCAGAATCCTGGCCAGCTCGCAGGTGGCCGCCGTGGCATACACCGGCCCGCGATAGCCATTGCGCACCAGCAGCGGCAGGTAGCCGCTGTGATCCAAGTGAGCATGGGTCAGCACGATGGCGTCCAGCTCGCGCAGCGGCAGGCCGAAGGCTTCCCAGTTGTGCTGGCGCAGCTGCTTGTAGCCCTGGAACAGCCCGCAGTCCACCAGCACATGCCGGTCCTCATGCTGCAACAGGTATTTGCTGCCGGTGACGGTGCCGGCGGCACCGAGAAAGCTCAGGCGCATCTCCATCTCCTTCGTGTCGGGCGAGGTTGCGGGGCATGGCCGCACCTCACTCCTGGGGCTCCACCAGCATCAGGCTGCAGGGTGTGTGATACAGCAGTTGCTCGGCGCTGGAGCCGATGAAGCGTTGCAAGCCCCGGCGATGTGCGCGCCCGAGGACCATCAGGTCGAAATCGTTGTCGGCGGCAAAGCGTGCGATGACCTGATGCGGCACACCCTCCAGGCGATAGCAGTGCTCAGGGGCAATGGCGTAGCGCTCGGCCAGGGTCTCGAACGCTTCCTGCTGCGCATCATTCACCGCATCGCGCAAGCTGATGTTGGTGTCAGGACTGTAGATCGGCAGGCCGGTGGCGTTCTCAGTGGCCCAATCCACCACATTCAGCAAGTGCACCCGGGCACCGCAGTGTTTGGCCAGGGTCGCGCACATCTCGAGAATGCGTTGGTTCAGGCCCTGGGTCAGGTATTCCAGATGGGACAGGTCCAGGGCGGCCAATACCTTCAACGGCAAGGGGTGCCGACAGTCCGTCACCAGGTGCAACGGCTGGCGCAGCTCGCGCAGCAGCAACCAGTCCAGGGGCTTGTAGAAAATCCGCCGCAGGGCCGGTACTGGCTGGGCGTCCTTGATCACCAGGTCCGGGTGGTAGTCGGTCACATAATCGAGGATGTCCTGCAGCCGGGCCTTGGCCCACAACACTTCGGTGGTCACCCGCAGGCCATTGGCCCGTTCGAAGCGAGCCTGTTGCTCCAGCCACTGCCGATGCACCTGCAGGTAGCCTTCCCGGGCCTGGGCCATGGCCTGGTGATCGAACAGCCCGGCGACCTCCAGCACTTCGATGAAGTCGAAGGCGACGATGTGCAGGCTGGCGCCCATGGCCCGGGCCAGGGCACTGGCCCGGTCGAAAGCCGGCGTGCGGGACAGCGCCGTGGGGGCGATCAACAACACGCGTTGCAGTGTGGACATGAGCACCTCCCGGGCGGCGCACTGGACAACGGCCCGGGAGTCCCGAGCCGATGCGCCGATGATGCGCGCCGCTCGGGCCGCCGATTTGACAAAAGTCACAAAGCCTCGGGTTAAGCCCGCGCCGGCAGTCAATATCCGCGGCGGTGGGCCGCATCTGATCCAGATCAGATCCTGCCCCGGGCAACAGGGGTAAAGGATAGTCAGCACGCGGCCGCGGGTCGCGGGCCCACCTTCATCGTCCCCAGAGGATCGCCCCATGTTCAGCATCAAGGAACACAACGATCAGGCCGCCGCTGCCTACGGCACCGTGACCGGCCTGCACTGGATCGAGGCGCTTAACGACGGCCGCCACGTGCTGATACGGCCCTTGGCCGAGAAAGACCGCGAGCGCGAGTACAACTTCATCAAGCGCCTGTCCCCGCAATCGCGACACATGCGCTTTCTGGCGCAGATCAAGGAGCCCGACGCCGCCATGCTCGAGCAGTTGATGGATGTCGACGGCAAGCAGCGTCTGGCCTACATCGCCCTGGTGCATGAACAGGGCCAGTTGATCGAGATCGGTGTCAGCCGCTATGCCGCCACGTCCCACGATGAATGCGAATGCGCCGTCACCGTGGCCGATCAATGGCAGCATCTGGGTCTGGGGTCATTGCTGATGACCCATCTGATCCGCGCCGCCCGCCAGCATGGGTTTGTGCAGATGTATTCGGTGGACAGCGTGAACAACCAGGCCATGCGCGAGTTGGCCGCGCACCTGGGTTTCACCACCCACACCGACCCTGACGACGCCCATCAGGTGGTGCATCGTTTGCTCCTGTGACCGGCGGTGCCACGCCGGTGTGGCACCGGCGTGGCCTGGTGCGGCTCATGGCAAGGGGTCACGCGGCGGCTTGACCGCCCAGATACTGCAGGGTGCCTGCAACAGCAGATGTTCGGCGGTGCTGCCCAGGCGCTTGTGCAGGCCGCGGTGCTGGGTGGTGCCCATGACGATCACATCGCTCTGGTGCTCCTCGGCGAAACGACAGATTTGCTGCAGCGGCATGCCCTCGATGAAGTGGCTGCGTTGCGGGGGCACGCCGTGGCGCTCCGCCAGAGCGCGATAGACATCGTGTTGCGCCGCGCCCAGGGCTTCATACAAACCACTGGCCAGGGACAGCGCGCCGGCTCCGGTGTCTTTGGCATAGACGGCCACCCAGTCATACACATGCAGCAGGTCCAGCTCGGCGCCGCATTGCTCGGCCAGTTTCACCGCCGCGTCGACGATCTGATCGTTGAACTGCAAGTCCTGCACTTCGCTGCGCAGCACGTCGATGATGGCCAGCACTCGGCGTGGCCGTGGGTGCCGGGCCTCGGTCACCAGATGCACCGGCAGCACGCAATCGCGCAGCAACTGCCAGTCCAGCGGGGTATAGAAGATCCGCCGCATCGCCGACTCGGCATGGGCGTCCTTGATGATCAGGGCCAGGGGCATCTCGTTGGCGAACAGCTGGATCTCTTGATACGGCTGGCTGGCCCAGCGCGCTTCGCAGGTCACCGACAGGCCACGCTCGCGCATGCCTTGCGCCTGCAGCTCCAGCCATTGCCCGTGCTGTTCCAGATAGGCCGCCTGCAACTGCTCGGCCTCACGGCTCTCGAACAGCCCGGCCAGCGTCAGGGCCTGCAGATGATCCAGGGCGACGATATGCACCGGCAATTGCATGGCCAGGGCCAGTTGCTCCGTGCGTTCGAACGCCGGCGTGCGCTGCATCTGCTGGGGCGCGATCAAGAGTAAACGCGGAGTTTGCGACATGGTTCACCTCGGCACTGGAGCTTGAAGAAACCGCTAGGGGGTCATTCAAGACTGAGCGCAATGGCCAGGCACGAGTTGATCTTTATCAGGCGTCGCGGCTTTTTTTCGACCCGGCAGCCGCTTATGGCAGCCAGACACCGATCCACATCGCCAGGGTCAGCAGCGCCTGCCCGGGCACGACGTACAGCGCAAAGCGCCATCCACCGCTGAGGGCCGCCAGCATGCACTTGCTCAGGGAGTTGCTGCTGACCGCCAGCATCACCGCGCTGCCAATGGCACTGCCGGGCAGTTGCCCGGACTTGACCAGCGAAGCAATGGACGCCGTAGACGCATGGGCATCGGCAAAGCCGCTGATCAAGGCGCTCAACATCAGGCCCAACTGCCCGAAGTAATTGAGCATCAGCGAACAGGCGAAGGTTATGGCGCTCATGGTCAGGGCCACGATCAAGGCCAGCTTGGGATTGAACGCGCCCTTGTCGCTGACCGGTTCGACGCTGCTGGGCTGGCTGCGGGGAAACACCAGGCAAGCGGCATACAGCGCGGTGCAGAGCCCCCCCAGCACCAGGGGCAGCCACATGGTTTGCAGCAGTGCGCTGTCGACCGTTACCAGGATCAGAGCGATCTGGGTCACCGTGGCCAGGTTGGACAGCAGCGCCGCGGCGGCCAGAACCCTGACCTGCCCGGGCGCCTTGGCGACCCGCTGGCCCATGGAGGCGATGGTCAAGGTGCTGGAAACGAATCCCGACGCCACGGCGCTGAGGGCATAACCGTAATGGGCGCCCAGGGTCCGCACCGCGACGTGGCCCAGGGCCCCAACCGCCATCAGCAACACGGTCAGGGTGCCGATGGTGCGCAGGTTGAACGCCTCATAGGGGCCGATGAAACGATCCGGCGCCAGGGGCAGGATCACCAGCGCCGCCACCAGCAGCGTCAGACCGTCGGCGATTTCCCGGTCGCTCAACTGACTGCGCACAAAGTGATGGAGTGTCTGTCGATAGGCCAGCAAGGCGGTCATGACCACGGCGATGGCCAGCGCCAGCTCCGGTGCCGTGCCACACAAGGCCCCGAGGATCAGCACCGCCAGCAGCGCCACTTCGCTGGTGACCCCCGGGTCCTCTTGCTCGTTGCGCCAATAGGCCACCGTCACCAACCCGGCCACAGCAATGGCCAGCGAGGCCAACAGCAGCGGACCGCCGACTCGCTGGCCGATGAACCCCAACAGCGCGGTGATGGCGAAGGTACGCAACCCGGCGCTGCCACGCTGAGGCCCCTGCCCTTTGCGCCGCTCGCGCTCCAGGCCCACCAGCATGCCGATCCCCAGGGCCGCGGCGGCGTTGGTCAGGTCGATGGTTTCAAGCATTGCACGCCCCAGGAAGACAGCCCACACCGAGAATAGAGCGCTGCCGGCGCTTTCGCGAATCGGCCGCCCAGCGCCTTGCAGGAGCCGGCTTGCCGACGACGGCTGAGAGTGATGCAGGGTTTGCGGGCCTCTTCGCTGGCAAACCAGTTTCTGCGGCCAGTGCTGCCGATCAGCTCGGGCGACGTTTCAGGGTCTGGCTGGGCAACTCCTTGAATAGCGCCCGATAGCTGCTGGAAAACCGTCCCAGGTGCCAGAACGACCAGTGCATCGCCACCTCGGCCACGGTGGTCTCGCTGGGCCCGCGGCTGAGCAGTTCGCGGTGCGCGCTGTTGAGCCGGCGCAGGCGCAGCCACTGGCTGGGGGCCATGCCGGTAAAGGCCTTGAACGCGCTTTGCAACTGACGCAGGGAAACCCCGGCCACCTGGGACAGCTCCAGCAGATTGAGGGTTTCCTCAGGGACGTCGGCCGCCCATTGCGCCACCCGCTGCATGATCACCCGCTCTTCGCTGCGCCGTTGCAGGCCGCCCGGGTCCAGGCGCACGCAGGCGTTGTCGAGGATGTACAGGCAGTCGTCCAGCAGTTGCTGGGTCAGGGCTTCGCGGCTGGGTGGGTCAAAGGTCTGGGACAGGCGGGTCAAGGTGGCGCTCAGCCAGCGACAGAACAGCGCGTTCTGCTGGCTGCCCAGCGGCGCCATGAACAGGCCGTCGAGGCGTTCCAGCCCCAGGCACTGGCCCTGGACGAACTCCGGGCCGAACACCACCGCCACTTCCTGGTAGTTCTCCGGGGTGATCCAGATATTGCGGCTCTCGCCATTGAGCAGGTACAGGGCGTTGTCACTGCGGTCGAAACAGAACGCCAGGGCGCCTTGCGGGGCGCTGAAATTCTGCTCGACCCGGGTGTTCATGTACTCCTCGTAGATCTCCACGCCCTGCAGGTCGAGGTAGCGCACCAGGCCGTTGAAATGCCCGGGGGACATCTGCTGGTAGTGCTGCACCCAACCCGGGGTGGCACGGATCTGATCGGCGACATCGAAGGTGTTGAACGCTTGAACCTGAAGCGGATTGGACGCTGTCATCGGGGGACCTTGCGCACTCTTTTGGTGCGCTTTGGTACTGCTTAAAGTGGATAGATGGAACAACAAGGCTCGCCCAAGATAGTCGCCAATGCGCCGCAGGGGAAGCCTTGCCGGGATACTCCCGCTCACCTCGGAGCAGACAAGAACAATCATCGAGGTCTTTATGAACGCCCCTTTCGATCAGCTGTCCTCCTGGCTGAAAGATCACAAGATTACCGAAGTCGAATGCGTGGTCAGCGACCTGACCGGCATTGCCCGCGGCAAGATCGCGCCCACCAACAAGTTCCTGCACGAGCGCGGCATGCGCCTGCCGGAAAGTGTCCTGCTGCAAACGGTAACCGGGGATTTTGTCGACGACGACCTGTACTACGAACTGCTGGACCCGGCGGACATCGACATGGTCTGCCGCCCCGACTCGTCATCGATCTACCTGGTGCCCTGGGCCATCGAACCCACCGCCATCGTCATCCACGACACCTTCGACAAGTTCGGCAACCCCATCGAGCTGTCGCCGCGCAACGTGCTGAAAAAAGTGCTGCAGCTGTACACCGACAAGGGCTGGCAGCCGATCGTCGCCCCGGAAATGGAGTTCTACCTGACCCAGCGCTGCGAAGACCCGGACCTGCCGCTCAAGGCCCCGCTGGGCCGCTCCGGTCGCGCGGAAAGCGGCCGCCAGTCGTTCTCCATCGATGCCGCCAACGAGTTCGATCCGCTGTTCGAAGACGTCTATGACTGGTGCGAAGCCCAGGGCCTGGACCTGGACACGCTGATCCACGAAGACGGCCCGGCGCAGATGGAAATCAACTTCCGCCACGGCGACGCCCTGGACCTGGCGGACCAGATCACCGTGTTCAAGCGCACCCTGCGCGAGGCGGCGCTCAAGCACAACGTCACCGCCACCTTCATGGCCAAGCCGGTGGCCGACGAACCCGGCAGCGCCATGCACCTGCACCAGAGCGTGGTGGACATCGCCACCGGCAAGCCGATCTTCGTCGATGCCGACGGCCAGAAGAGCCAGCTGTTCCTGCACCACATCGGCGGCCTGCAGAAGTACATCCCCAAGGTGCTGCCGATGTTCGCCCCCAACGTCAACTCGTTCCGCCGCTTCCTGCCGGACACCTCGGCCCCGGTGAACGTCGAATGGGGCGAGGAAAACCGCACCGTCGGCCTGCGCGTGCCGACCGCCAGCCCGGAAGCCATGCGCGTGGAAAACCGCCTGCCCGGCGCCGACGCCAACCCCTACCTGGCCATCGCCGCCAGCCTGCTGTGCGGCTACCTGGGCATGGTCGAGGGCATCGAGCCCAGCGCCCCGGTGGAAGGCCGGGCCTATGAACGGCGCAACCTGCGCCTGCCGATCACCATCGAAGACGCCCTGGCGCACATGGAGGATTGCCCGACCATCGAGCACTACCTGGGGCGCAAGTTCGTCCGCGGCTACGTGGCGGTCAAGCGCGCCGAACACGAGAACTTCAAGCGCGTGATCAGTTCCTGGGAGCGTGAGTTCCTGCTGCTCAGCGTCTGATTTGTCCGCAGTCCGCAATCAACAAAAACAACCCGAAGAGGTGTCGACATGCGTCTTTTGCAAACAGTGATCCCGGCAGCACTGGCGGCCTTGATGAGCGCCGCCGTCCAGGCACAACCCAGTGTCAGCGTGTACAACTGGACCGACTACATCGGCCAGACCACCCTCGCCGACTTCCAGGGGCAAAGCGGGGTCAAGGTGATCTACGACGTGTTCGACTCCAACGAAACCCTGGAGGGCAAGTTGCTGGCCGGGCGCACCGGCTACGACGTGGTGGTGCCCTCCAACCATTTCCTGGCGCGCCAGGTGAAGGCCGGCGCGTTCCTCAAGCTGGACCGCTCGCAGTTGCCCAACTGGAAGAACCTGGACCCCAAGCTGCTGGCGCTGCTGGAGCAGAACGACCCCGGCAACCAGTACTCGGTGCCCTACCTGTGGGGCACCAACGGCATCGGCTACAACGTCGACAAGGTCAAGCAGGTGCTGGGCATCGACCACATCGACTCCTGGGCGGTGCTGCTGGAGCCAGAAAACCTGAAGAAGCTCCAGCAATGCGGGGTGTCGATGATGGACTCGCCGGATGAAGTGTTCCCGGCGGTGCTCAACTACCTGGGCCTGGACCCGCGCAGCGAAAAACCCGAGGACTACCAGAAGGCCGAGGCCAAGCTGCTGACCCTGCGCCCGTACATCACCTACTTCCACTCCTCCAAGTACGTCTCGGACCTGGCCAACGGTGATATCTGCATCGCCTTCGGCTACTCCGGGGACGTGTTCCAGGCCGCCAACCGGGCCAAGGAAGCCAAGAACGGGGTGAACATCGCCTACTCGATTCCCAAGGAAGGCAGCAACCTGTGGTTCGACCTGCTGGCGATTCCCGCCGATGCCGGCAACGTCAAGGAAGCCCACGCCTTCATCAACTACCTGCTGGACCCGCAGGTGATCGCCAAGGTCAGCGCCTACGTCGGCTACGCCAACCCCAACCCGGGTTCACAGCCGTACATGGACGCCGAGCTGGTGAACAATCCCGAGGTGTACCCGCCTCAGGACGTGCTCGACAAACTGTACATTTCCACCACCCAGTCGCCGGCCATCATGCGCTTGATGACCCGCTCCTGGAGCAAAGTGAAGTCCAACAAATGATTCAGCCAAACCTTTCTGGCAGTGCCACCGGGCATGCCCGCTCCTACTACGCCGCCTCCGCCGGCAGCCTGCCTGGCTATCCGTCCCTGGACGGTGACCTGAGCGCCGACGTCTGTGTCATCGGCGCAGGTTTCACCGGCGTCAACACTGCCATCGAGCTGGCCCAGCGCGGGCTGTCGGTGATTCTCCTGGAAGCCCGGCGCATCGGCTGGGGCGCCAGTGGGCGCAACGGCGGCCAGCTGATCCGCGGCATTGGCCACGACGTCAGCGGCTTTGCCCGCTACGTCGGCAAGGAAGGGGTGAAATACCTCGAGCATGCCGGGATCGAGTCGGTGGACGTGGTGCGTCAGCGCATCGCCGAGCACGGTATCGACTGCGACCTGCGCTGGGGCTTCTGCGAGCTGGCCAATACCCCGGCCCAGTTCGCGGCGTTCCAGGCAGAACAGGAGCATCTGGCGAGCCTGGGCTACCGCCACCCTACCCGCCTGGTGGCGCCTCAGGACATGCATCAGGTGGTGGACTCCCCGGTGTATGCCGGGGGCCTGGTGGACATGGGCTCGGGGCATCTGCACCCACTCAAGCTGGTGTTGGGGGAAGCGCGGGTCGCGGCCTCCCTGGGGGTGAGGATCTTCGAACAGAGCCCGGTGCTGGAACTGGTGCATGGCAACCGCGTCGAGGTGCGTTGCGCCACAGGCACCGTGCGCGCCGCCAGCGTGGTGCTCGGATGCAACGCCCACCTGGATGAACTGGAACCGCGCCTGAGCGGCAAGGTATTGCCCGCCGGCAGCTACATCATCACCACCGAGCCATTGCCTGAGGCGCTGGCGACACAGTTGATCCCGCAGAACCTGGCGCTGTGCGACCAGAAAGTGGGCCTGGACTACTACCGGCTGACGGCGGATCGACGCCTGCTGTTCGGCGGTGCCTGCCACTATTCAGGGCGTGATCCTGCGGACATCGGCGCCTACATGCGGCCGAAGATGCTCAAGGTATTTGCGCAATTGAACGATGTGGCCATCGACTTCCAATGGGGCGGCAAGATTGGCATCACCGCCAATCGCTTCCCCCAGGTAGGTCGGCTGCACCAGTACCCCAACGTGTACTACGCCCAGGGCTATTCCGGTCATGGCCTGAATGTCACCCACTGGACTGCACGGCTGCTGGCCGAAGCCATCCATGCCGGGCACAGCCATGGCCTGGATGTGTTCAGCGCCGTCCCACACATGACCTTCCCCGGCGGCCCAGCCCTGCGCGCACCGCTGCTGGCCCTGGGCATGCTCTGGCACCGGATGCGGGAAATGCTCGGTTGACCGCCCGCCTTCGCCGGCCCACCCCGCTTGCTATGGGGCGGGCAGGTTCTCCAGGAGACCGTCACTGCGGAAAATCCAGCAACAGCGCATTGACCCGTTGTGGCTGCTCATTCTGAATGCCGGGCGCTCCAGGGTAGATGCGAGGAGCGGAACCTGGCACATGGCGGCCGCAGCCCTGAGCAATATTGATGCTTCGAATGACACTGCCGCTCCTGCCGGCACGGTGCGCTGCTGGCAGGAGCGGCAGCTCCTCAGACAGGAATCATTCCGACCTGGGACTGGCTGTGCTGGCGAATCAGGCGCTGAGTGTTCAAGACCTTTTCCAGGGCCTGCTCGGAGTCGGGGTCCTGCATGGGCGCACGAATCGCTGCCGACACCAGGCTGATCAGCTTGGCCATGACTTCGGCGTCGGTGGCCGGACGGCCCAGGCTCATGGCCTGCATCAGCAAGCGCAGTTCGGTGCCGGCCATCACCCCGGAAATCGCCTTGAGGGCAAACTGCAGGCGCACCCCCAATTCGTTGCGCGGCAGGTCCGGCAGCGCCAGGGCGAAGGCCTTGAAGAAGCGCTCGAACACCGGTTGGTAGTGTTCCTTGAGGTATTCCTGAATGAACGGCGAGGTATCGCTGTACACCCGCCCCAGGAAACGGATGAACGACCGGCCTTCCAGGCCACCGCTTTCATCACTGCGCTCCAGGCCCATGGCCGGGGCGAACAGCACCCCCAGCAGGGTCTCGCAATCCAGCGGTCCCTGGGCCTGCTCTTCACATTTGGCCAGCAGTTCCAGGCGTTGATCGTTGAGGGGGCCCAGGCGCTGCATCAGCAGGGCCTTCATCAGCGAATCCTTGTCGCCGAAGTGATAGTTCACCGCCGCCAGGTTGACCTGGGCGCGCTCGGTGATCTGACGCAGCAGCACGGCGTCGTAGCCGTACTTGATGAACAATGCCTCGGTCGCTTCCAGCAGTCGGGTCTTGGTGACATTGGGGGCACTGAGTTTCTTGGCGACCATGGAGGACTAACCTTTGCTGGGATGAAAAACTGACCGTTCGAACAGTGTTTTAAAAAAAAATTTGATTTTTTATACCCGCGAGAAGCCCTAAAAGCAAGCGTCCCAGGGACGTCCCCTGCGGCCCGAGGCCGTTTTGTGACCCGCCGGTTCCTGGTCGAAAAATCCCGAAAAAAGCCCGCAATTACCCGGTTCAGACAGCTGGCGCGCCAGGATGAACGCAGTTACTATTCAAACAAATTTTTTAAAATAATAAATAAAACCAGAGCTTGGCGTTGCCCCTGAACCCCCGCTGCACGAGCCGTACGCGGTGGGAGTGTTCAAGCATTCAGTCGAGCCAGCCGGCGCGGTAAGCGATGACAGCGACGATAATCGACCCAGGTTTTATCTCCCTGCAAGGCATAGGCAAGAGCTATCGGCTGGCGGAGCAACCGCTCCACATTCTCAAGAACGTTTCCCTGTCCATCGAAGCCGGTGAAAGCTGCGCCATTCTCGGTGCCTCCGGTTCCGGCAAGAGCACCCTGCTCAACATCCTCGGCCTGCTGGACCTGCCCGACAACGGCGACTACCGCTTTGCCGGGCACGATATCTTCCGCGCCAGCCCCGACCAACTGGCGGCGATCCGCAACCAGCAGATCGGCTTCGTCTTCCAGAGTTTCAACCTGCTGCCGCGCCTCAGTGCCCTGGACAATGTCGCCCTGCCCCTGAGCTATCGCGCAGTGGCACGGCGTGAATCGCTGGAACGCGCCCAGCACATGCTCGATCAGGTGGGCCTGGGGCAACGGGCCCACCACCGCCCGGCGGACCTCTCCGGCGGTCAGCGCCAGCGGGTGGCGATTGCCCGGGCCCTGGTGGGCGAACCCTCGGTGATCCTCGCCGACGAACCCACCGGCAACCTCGACAGCCATACCGCCCAGGAGATCATGGACCTGCTGCTGTCGCTGAACCGCGAGCGCCAGGTGACGCTGATCATCGTCACCCACGACCCGGGCATCGCCCAGCGCCTGGACCGGCAGATCCGGGTCACCAACGGCGTGGTCCAGGAGGTCTGCCCGGCATGAGCCTCAAGGTCGAGCAAAGCGCCAGCCAGTTGCTGCACGAGGCCTTGGTCAGCCTGCGCACCCTGGGCAAGCGTTCGATCCTGGCCCTGCTGGGGATCGTCATCGGCAGTTCATCGGTGGTGGCCCTGATCAATATCGGCCATAACGCCGCCGAAGACGCCGCGGCCATCTTCCAGGACATGGGCACCGACACCCTGGCAGTGCAGTTCCCCGACACTTCGGGGACGCGCACGCCCATGCCGGCGGCGCTGGACCTGGCCACCCTGTACAAGGCCCTGCCCAACCTGCTGCACATCGCCCCGGTGGCGTTGTTCAGCGGCCCGGTGGTGTTCCAGGGACGCACCACCAACGCCAACCTGGTGGGCAGCACCGCTGCATTGAACGACGCCATGCGCCTGCAACTGCAGCAAGGACGCTTCCTCTCGGAATTCGATGCCGCCGAAACCTACGCGGTGGTGGGGGCACAAGTGGCCCAGGCCCTGAGCCAGCCCCATGCCCCACTGCGCCTGGGCGACAGAATCCGTATCAACGATTACCTGTTCCAGGTGATTGGCATCCTGCACTCGCAACCGGCTGCCGTGCTGATCCCGGTACAGACCAACGAATCCCTGTTCGTACCTCTGGAGGGCATGCGGCGAATATCCTCCAGTGCGCAGATCAGCAACCTGATAGCCCGCGCCGCTCCCTCCCAGGACATGAACCAACTGGCCACGGCCCTGGGCGATGCGCTGAAAAAACAGCTACCGGGACGGGGCGTGGAAGTACAGATACCGCAAAAGATCATCGACGGCATGACCCGGCAAAGCCGCACCTTCGGTTACCTGCTGATGGCCCTGGGGGGCATCTCCCTGGTGGGGGGCGGGGTCGGGGTGATGAACGTGATGCTGATGAACGTCTCGGAACGGCGCCGCGAGATCGGCATCCGCATGGCCCTGGGCGCCAGGCGCCGGGATATCCGCAACCTGTTCCTGCTCGAAGCCGTGACCCTGACGGCGGTCGGTGCTCTGTCCGGGGCGGTGCTGGGCATGAGCGCCGCCTACCTCTATGCCCGGGTTTCCGGCTGGCAGTTTTCCCTGGCCTCTGCATCCCTGCCCCTGGGCATCGGCAGCACCTTGTTGATCGGCCTGTTCTTCGGCCTGTACCCGGCCATCTCGGCCTCGCGCCTGCAACCGGTGGAGGCGCTGCGCGATGAATGATCGCCAACGCGCCGGGCTGTTGCTGCTGTGGCTGATCAGCCCCTTGGGGCACGCCGCCTCCCAGGACATGAATGTGGCTCGCCAAGCGTCAGCCCCGACCCTGCACAGCGGCTATGAACGCAGCGTCCTGCTGAGCCAGCAGCAGACCGACCTGACCCTCGCCGACGCGGTCTACCTGGGCCTGCGCAACAACCGCGGGATTCGCAGCGCCTACTTGCAGCGCGTGGCGCAAAAGTTCGACCTGCGGGTCTCGGAAGATGCCTTCAATCCCAAACTGCTCCTCAGTGGCACCTATCAGGCCAACAAGGGCAGCCACGACGGGGTACGCAACGCCATGCTCACGCCCAGTTCCAGTCTGCTGGGGGAGTACGGCACCCGCTTGAACATGGCCTGGCGGCAAGAGTTGAGCAATGCCAATCGGGCCGGCTACTACCGACGCGACGGCCTCGACCTGGCGATTATCCAGCCCCTGCTCAAGGGCGCCGGCTGGGATGTGACCACCGCGCCGCTACGCCTGGCGCGGATCAACGAACAGGCCTATCGCCTCAACCTCAAGGCCAACGTGGCGCAGACCATCAGCGACATCATCGGCGCCTACCGCGAGCTGCTGCGGGCCCAGCAACAGCTGGCAATCGTCGAGGATGCCCTCAAGCGCGCCAATGCCCTGCTCCAGGTGAACAAGGCGCTGATCGCTGCCGGGCGCATGGCCGAGTTCGAGATTGTGCAGACCGAAGCCGATATCGCCAGCCAGGAACTGGGGGTCGAAGAAGCGCGCAATCAGGTGGACATCAATCGCCTGTCGCTGCTGCGGCTGCTGGCCCTGGACCTGTCCACGCGCATTCGCGCCAGCGACGCCCTGGAGGCCGCCAGGATCAACATCGACCAGCAGGACGCCCTGCGCCTGGCCCAGCTCCAGCAACCCAGTTACCTGGCGACCTTGCTCGGCAGCCAGCAGGCCGATCTGAACCTGGTGATCGCCAAGGACCAGGGCCGTTGGGACGTGTCCCTGGTGGCCGGTGCCAACCAGGTGCGCAACCGCTACGACAACGACGGCGGCAATGGCGCGGGCAGGACCTGGGACAGCTATGCCGGGGTCCAGGTGCAGATCCCCATTGGCGACCTCAGTACCCGCCAGGCGGAAGTCCACGCCCGGGTCGACGTGGAAAACCAGGCGCTGGTCCTGGCCGATGCCCGCCAGGCCCTGGAGCGCAGTGTCAATGACGTGGTGCGCGACCTCGGCACCCGTTGGCGCCAGTATGAAATTGCCCAGCGCGCCGTGGAACTGTCCAAGCGCAAACTGGAGATCGAACGGGAGAAACTCAGCGCCGGACGCTCCAGCAACTTTCAGGTGCTGAGCTATGAAAGCGACCTGCGCACCAGTGAAAACGCCCGCCTCAACGCACTTATCGCCTACCTCAACGCCCAGACCCAACTGGACCTGACCCTGGGCACGACCTTGGAGACCTGGGACATTGCGCTCAATGACTACTGAGCAGAAAAGCTCGCGCAAACGCTACCTGCAAGGGGGAGCGGCGCTGGTGGTGCTGGCCTTGGCCGGCGTGGCCCTGATCGGTTACCACGCCCCGGACCACACAGCGACTGACAAGGGCCGCTGGATCGAGGTCAGCAGTGCGCCGCTGATTCATCAGATCGGCCTGGTGGGCAAGATCGAACCCCAGCGCACCATCAGCCTGACCGCGCCGTTCGACGGCATTGTCCTGGCCAACCTGGTGGAACAGGGCCAACGGGTGGAGGCCGGCCAGACCCTGCTGAAAATGGACCCCAGCCTGATCGAGATCCAGTTGCGCGAAGCCTTGTCGGTCCAGCTCAAGGCCCGACGCAGCGTCCAGGAACTGCAGGACTGGAACAACAGCGCCCAGGTCACCCGTGCCCGGCGGACCTTGCGTTCCTCGCAGATGGCGGTCAGCAATTCCGAGCGCAAGCTCAGTGAAAGCCAGAGCCTGTTTGCCCGGGGCATCATTCCCCGCAACGAACTGGACGACCTGACCCAACAACTGCAGACCCAGCGCCTGGACCTGAGCGCGGCCCAGGGCGAGCTGCAACAGGCCCTGGATCAGGGCAAGGGCGAATACCGGCAGATTGCCGAGATGGAACTGACCAATGCCACGGTCAAATACGAAGCCCTGCGCGCTCTGCTGGCGGGCAAGGACGTCACCGCGCCGTTTGCCGGCATCGTGGTGCCGGCGCCGGGCGTCAACCTGAGCCAAATCGCCTCGGCAGGGGCCTCGGGCCCGGTGCAGACCGGCAGCAAGGTCGGCCAGGGCCAGGCCCTGTTCGGCCTGGCCAACATCGAGCAACTGAAGATCGTCAGCAAGGTCTCGGAGCTGGACATCAACCAGCTGCGTCAGGGCCAAAGCGTGGAAATCCTCGGTGACGGCTTTGATGGCGAACGCCTCAATGGCCAGGTGGACATCGTCAGCAGCCTGGCCCTGCCCGGCGACGCCAGCGGCGCCAGCGCACAGTTCCCGGTGACCCTGTCGATCCCCACGCTGACCCGGGAACAACTGCAGCGGGTGCGCCTGGGCATGAGCGCGCGATTGACCATCATCACCTACCGCAACGATCAGGCAATCGTCATCCCGCCGGCAGCGATCCAGCGCGGCGCAGATGGCATGAGTGTGGAATATCGGGCGAGCGCCGATCAGCCGGCACAACGGCTGCCGGTGAGCGTCGGCCAATCGACGGCGGAGGGTATCGAAGTGTTCGGCCTGCAGCCGGGCCAGGTCCGCCTGCCCAACGCCTTGTAGGTTCAGGCTTGCCTGGCTATCACCCGAAGAACCTCTAGCGCCCTCGGGACGCTTGCGCCCCTGCGGGCCGTTCGCAGCCTTCGGCAGCGGCTACAGTGATCGCCGTGGCGGTAGCCGCTGCCGAGCCCCGGCGAGGCTGCGAAAAGGCCCGCAGGGCCTTGCTTGACGATCTTCCGAACAACCTCGGACGCTAACGCAGGGCCCGACGCAGGACCTTGCCCACGGTGGTCTTGGGCAACTCTTCGGTACGGAACTCGACGTAGCGCGGCACCTTGTAGCCGGTCAGGTACTCGCGGCAGTGGGCCAGCAACTGCTCCTGGGTCAGGTTCGGGTCCTTGCGCACCACGAAGATCTTCACCTTCTCCCCCGTCACCCCATCCTCGACCCCGATCGCCGCCACTTCCGCCACGCCCGGATGCAAGGCCACCACATCCTCGATCTCGTTGGGGTACACGTTGAAGCCGGACACCAGGATCATGTCCTTCTTGCGGTCCACCAGGCGGATGAAGCCCTGCTCGTTCATCACCCCGATATCCCCGGTGGACAGCCAGCCATGACGGTCCAGGACCTTGGCGGTCTCTTCCGGACGCTGCCAGTAGCCCTTCATCACTTGGGGGCCACGCACCTGCAACTCGCCCTCCTCGCCCAGCTCCGCCAGTTCGCCGTCCTCGCGCACGAAGCGCACCCAGGTCGACGGCAGCGGCACGCCGATGGTCCCGGTGAAGTCACCCTCGCGCATGCGCGCGATGTCGATCGGGCTGATGCTCACCACCGGCGAGCATTCGGTGAGGCCGTAGCCTTCGATGATCGGCACCCCGGTGACCTCCTTCCAGCGCCGGGCCACGGCGGTGTGGGTGGCCATGCCACCGGCGATGGCCAGCTTCAGGTCGGAGAAGTCACGGCCACGAAACTCTTCGTTCTCCAGCAAGCCGTTGAACAGAGTGTTGACCCCGACGATGCCGCTGAACTTCTCCTTGCGCAGGATCATCTGCACCCGCTTCACGTCCCGCGGGTTGGCGATCAGGATGTTGCGCCCGCCCAGGCACATGAACATCAGGCAGTTCACCGTCAGCGACAGCACGTGGTACAGCGGCAGCAAGGTGACGTTGGTTTCCTGCTGGTTTTCGTCCAACTGGTCGCCAACCCAGGCCTTGGCCTGCATCAGGTTGGCGAGGATGTTGCGGTGGCTGAGCATGGCGCCCTTGGCATCGCCGGTGGTGCCGCCGGTGTATTGCAAAAAGGCAATGTCATCCTGCTTCAGCTCCACTGGACGGGGCTCCAGCACGGCGGCCAGTTTCATCATCGCCGGGAAGCGGATCGAGCCTGGCAGGTTGAACTTGGGCACCTGCTTCTGCACATGGCGCAGGGCGAAGTTCAAGGCCGCGCCTTTGAAGGTGCCCAGCAAGTCGCCAATGGCGGCCACCACCACGTTCTTCAATTGGCTGCCCGGCATCGCCTGCTCCAGGGTGTGGGCGAAGTTCTCGAAGATCACCACGGTTTCGGCGCCACTGTCCTTGAGCAGATGCCGCAGTTCATGGGCGGTGTACAGCGGGTTGACGTTGACCACCACCGCCCCCACCAACAGGGTGCCGAACAGGCAGATCGGATATTGCAGGCAGTTGGGCATCATCAGGGCCACCCGATCGCCCTTCTTCACCCCTTTGGATTGCAACCAGGCGGCGAAGGCGAATACGCGCTTCTCCCAGAGGTCGTAGCCCATCTCGGTGCCGATGCTGACGTAGGCCACCCGGTGGCGGTACTTGTCCACGTGTTCGAGGAACACTTCCCGCAGCGACGGGTAGCGGTCGATGTCGGCTTCGATATCGCTGGGCACACCCGGCAGGTAAGCGTTCAGCCAGATACGCTCGGCGGGTTGCAGGCTCACGACACTCATTGGCAGTCTCCTGGTTATTTTATTTTTCGACGATGGCGGTGATACCCAGCCCGCCGGCTGCACAAACGGAAATCAGCCCGCGGCCGGAACCGCGCTGGTGGATCGCCTTGGCCAGGGTCGCCAGCAGGCGCCCGCCGGTGGCGGCAAAGGGATGCCCGCAGCCCAGGGAGCCGCCGTTGACGTTGAGTTTGCTGCGCTCGATGCTGCCCAGCGGCCCTTCAAGGCCGAGTTTTTCCCGGCAGTAATCGGCGTCTTCCCAGGCCTTGAGGGTGCACAGCACCTGGGCGGCGAAAGCCTCGTGAATCTCGTAGAAGTCGAAATCCTGCAAGCCCAGGCCTTCCCGGGCGAGCATGCGCGGCACCGCGTAGGCCGGAGCCATCAGCAGCCCTTCCGTACCGTCGACGAAGTTCACTGCGGCAGTTTCCCCGGTCCGCAGGTAGGCCAGCACCGGCAGGTTGTGGGCGGCGGCCCACTCCTCGCTGGCCAGCAGCACCACCGAGGCACCGTCGGTGAGCGGGGTCGAGTTGCCGGCGGTCAGGGTGCCGTTGTGGCGGTCGTACGCCGGGCCCAGGCCGGCGAGCTTCTCCAGGCTGGCATCGGCCCGCAGGTTGTTGTCCCGGGTCAGGCCGCGATACGGGGTGATCAGGTCGTCGAAGAAGCCGCGCTGATAAGCGGCCTGCAGTTGCTGGTGGCTGGCCAGGGCCAGTTCATCCTGGGCCAGACGCTTGATATGCCAGCGCTTGGCCATTTCTTCACAGTGCTCACCCATGGACAACCCGGTGCGCGGCTCGCCGTTGCGCGGCAGCAGCGGCTTGAACAACATCCCCGGGCGCACCTTGAGCAAGCTGCGCAGTTTGTTGCCGGCGCCCTTGGCGCGATTGGCCTGGAGCAAGGTCCGCCGCAGCCCTTCGTTGATGCCGATGGGCGCATCGGAAGTGGTGTCGGCACCACCGGCGATGCCCACTTCGATCTGCCCCAGGGCGATCTTGTTGGCCACCAGCAGCGCCGCCTCAAGCCCAGTGCCGCACGCCTGCTGCACGTCGTAGGCCGGGGTCTGCGGCGACAGCGTGGTGGACAGCAGGCTTTCCCGGGCCAGGTTGAAATCCCGGGAATGCTTGATCACCGCCCCCGCGGCGAACTCCCCCAGGCGCTGGCCCGACAGGCCGTAACGATCCACCAGCCCCTGCAACGCCGCCACCAGCAGGTCCTGGTTGCTGTCGTTGGCATACACCGTATTGGAGCGGGCGAACGGGATCCGGTTGCCGCCGATGATCGCCACCCGGCGCACCGGCGCCGGATTGAAACTGTACTCAGTCATTGCCCAGCTCCCCAGATAAATAGGCCGCGCATGTGGGGTTTGTCCCCCGCGTTGTTGCGCACTTCGAACGCATGGCGCGGACCGTCGGGCAGACGGTTCCACAGGGTCACCGCCGCCGGCAGGAAGATCGGCAGCTTGAACTCGCAGTCCAGCTCCGCCGCCGCCAGTGGATGGGGCGGCTGCTGCGCTGCCAGGGCCCGGCCCAGGGTCCACATGCCGTGGGCGATGGGCCGACGGAAACCGAACAGCCGCGCGCCGAGCCAGGAGGTGTGGATCGGATTGAAATCGCCGCTGACCTGGGCAAAACGCCGCCCCAGGTCGCCCCCCAGGCTCCAACGTTGAGTGCGCACCAGGGCCTGTTCATCCAGCGGCAGCGAGCCTTGCCAGGGCTCACCAATGGGCGCGCTGACGCCTCGGCGCAGATACAGGCTGTCGCTTTCCCAGACCAGGCTGCCGCCACTGTGGGCCCGGGTGGCAATCAACAACGCCTGGCCCTTGGGATGGGCCAGCCAACGCTCGGCAAACACCTCCAGGCGCAGGGCCTGCCCTTCCTCCAGCTTCTGGTACTGACGGATACGGTTGGCCAGGTGGACCATGCCGCTGGCCGGATAGGGAAACGTCGGGTGGGTCAGCAACAACAGATGCAACGGGAAAGCCAGGGTATGGGGAAAGGCCAGCGGCACACCGTGCTCCCGGCGAAAGCCGCAGGCCTGGGCATAACGGGCGATTTCGGCGGCCTGCAGCTCCACCGCCGGGCGTACCAGACGCTCGCTGGGCAGCTTGGGGGCGACCTCCAGTTTGGGCTTGCGCAAGCTGCGGATGCCGTCGTACAGCAACTGGCCCCGGGACGGCGGCGGTTCGATGATGCGAATGGCGGAGTCGGCATTCATGGTTCAGGCCCCCAGCAGGCTTTGTCCGCAGACGCGGACCACCTGTCCATTGATCCCGCCGGAGGCCGGATGGGCCAGCCAGGCGATGGTTTGCGCCACATCCACGGCCTGACCGCCCTGGTTCATGGAGTTCATGCGCCGTCCGGCCTCGCGAATCAGCAGCGGGATCTTCGCGGTCATCTGGGTTTCGATGAAGCCCGGTGCCACCGCGTTGACCGTGATCTGCTGACGCGCCGCCAGTGGCCCCAGACTCTCCACCAGACCAATGACCCCGGCCTTGGAAGTGGCGTAGTTGCTTTGCCCGAGGTTGCCGGCGATCCCGGAAATCGACGAGACACAGACGATCCGTCCCCCCGGGTTCAGGCCCTGACCCTCCAGCAGCGCCTGGCTCAGTAGCAGCGGTGCTTCCAGGTTGACGGCCATGACCTTGCGCCAGGCGGCTTCAGTCATCTTCGCCAGGGTCTTGTCCTGGGTGATGCCGGCGTTGTGCACGACGATATCGAAAGCACCGTGCTCACCGACGAACTCCAGCAGCCGCTGCCCGGCACCAGAAGCGGTGATGTCCAGGGCCAGGGCGCTGCCCTTGAGGCCCGCTGCCGCCTGCTGCAACTCAGCCTCGACCTGGGGAATGTCCAGGCACACCACCTGGGCGCCTTCCCGGGCCAGGACCTGGGCAATGGCCAGGCCAATGCCGCGACAGGCCCCCGTGACCAGGGCCCGCCGGCCCTCCAGTGGCTGGGCCCAGTCGATGTGCCGGGGCACATCCACCGGCTCGCCGATGCGCACCACCTGACCCGAGACATAGGCCGAACGACGGGACAGGAAAAACCGCAGGCTGCTGTCCAGTTCAGCTTCGGCACCGGGCTCGACATACAGCAGTTGCGCGGTAATGGCCCGGCGCAACTCCTTGCCCAGGGAGCGCACGAAACCCTCCAGGGCCCGCTGCGCCACGGCCTGGGCCAGCGCCTTGCAGTGCTCCGGCGGCGTGCCCAGCACCAGCACCCGACCGTGGGCGGTCAGGCGCCGGACATTGGCATGGAAGAAGCGGTACAGCTCATCGAGCTGGGCGATGTCCGCCAGCCCGCTGGCGTCGAAGACCAGGCCCTGGACCTTCACGGTCGAGGGCGCGTTGATGCTTGCGGCCTGGGCCGCCACGGTGTCGGTGGCGGCGAAGATCCGTTGCAGCTCGCCCAGGAGGCGCCCCTCGGGCGCCGCGGCGAGGACCACCGGGTTGATCAGGTTGCCGCCCTGCCCCTCGCGCTGGCGTTGCAGCGGCAGCGGTTGCGGCAGGCCGGTCCGTTGGGCCAGCCAGCGGCCCCACCCGGAATTGACGAACGAAAGATAACCGTCAGACATAAAGAGATCCCGATCCAATCCAGTAGAGGCTCAATAGGCCGAATCGCTGGCCAGCACCGCGTCTTCGCTGCTGGCGGCACGTTTGCGCGAGGCCGGCTTGGCGCTTTGCTCGAAGTGCGCCTGACGCTGTTGCAAGGCTTCCAGCAGCCCGAAGTCCTGGGGGAAGTCGTCGACCTGGATCGCGTGATCGCCGTATTCCACGTAACGACTGAGCAGCTCGTCTTCGTCCTGGCTGATCAACTGCTGTTCCAGAGCCTGGACCCGCCACACGCCGAAGGCCTCGCGGGAGATCGGCAACGGCGCCAGGGCGCCCTGCTTGATCGCCGGCTTGAGCCGGGCCTCGATCAGTTCCACTTGCGGTTGCAGGCGGAACGCCAGTTCGCCGTAGGCCAGTTTGTCGATGTCCGGTTGCGGGATGTAGGAGTCGGCCAACAGGCGGTCCCGGGTGGCGCCTGGGGTTTGCACCAGCTCGGCCACCTCGGCCAGCAAGCGGTCGCTGGGTTTGTGCTGGGGAATGCCCAGGGGGAAGCTCAGACCACGAATAATCCGCGCCGCCGCTCTGGACGGATAGTTGTCCAGCACCTCGGCCAGGGCTTCATGGGCCCGCAGCAGGGCATCCTGGGCCGCCCAATGCACCAGCGGCAGATCGGCCTGGGGCCGGCCATCGTCCTCGAAACGCTTCAGCACGCAGGACAGGATGTACAGCTGGGAAAGAATGTCCCCCAGGCGTCCGGTGATGCTTTCCTTGCGCTTGAGGGCACCACCCAGCACGCCCATGGAAATGTCCGAAGCCAGGGCCAGCACCACCGACAGACGCTGGATCTGCCGGTAATAGCCAGCCAGGGCCTTGTCGGTGTTGGCCGGGGCTTTGATCAGGCGGCCGCCAGTCAGCGCATGCACCGCGGCGCGCACGGTGTTGGCGCAGACAAAGCTGATATGGCCGAACATGGCGCTGTCGAACGCTTCCAGGCCTTTGCGTCCACCATCGCGAGCGGCTTCCATTTCACGGAACACATAAGGATGGCAACGGATCAGCCCCTGGCCGTAGATGATCAGGCAGCGGGTCATGATGTTCGCGCCTTCCACGGTGATGGCAATCGGGCTTTGCTGGTAGGCCCGGGCCAGGAAGTTGTTGGGGCCCATGCAGATGCCCTTGCCGGCGACGATGTCCATGCCGTCGTTGACGATGGCCCGGGCCCGCTCGGTGACGTGGTATTTGGCAATCGCCGAGATCACCGAAGGTTTCTCGCCGGCATCCAGGGACGCCACCGAGACCTTGCGCACCGCATCGCAGGCATACAGGTGCCCGGCCATGCGCGCCAACGGCGCCTGAACCCCTTCGAACTTGCCGATGGGCAAGCCGAACTGCTTGCGCATCGCCGCGTAGGCGGTGGTGCCGCGCACCGCCACCTTGCCCAGGCCGACGTTGGCCGACGGCAGGGAAATGGCGCGCCCGGCGGCCAGGCACTCCATCAGCATGCGCCAGCCGTTGCCCACCTGGGCGCCGCCGCCGATCACCCATTCCAGGGGAATGAACACATCCTTGCCGGTAGTCGGGCCGTTCTGGAACACCGCGTTCAGCGGCCAGTGGCGACGCCCGGTATTGACCCCCGGATGGGTGGTGGGAATCAGTGCGCAGGTAATCCCCAGGCTGCCCTTGCTGCCCAGCAGGCCGTCCGGGTCTTCGGCGCGAAACGCCAGGCCCAGCACCGTGGCGATGGGGCCCAGGGTGATGTAGCGCTTGTCCCAGGTGACGCGAAAGCCCAGCACCTCCTGGCCTTCGAACTGGCCCTTGCACACCACCCCGACGTCGGGAATGGCCCCGGCGTCGGAACCGGCATAGGGGCTGGTCAGGGCAAAGCACGGAATGTCTTCGCCGCGAGCCAGGCGCGGCAGGTAATGCTGGCGCTGGGCCTCGGTGCCGTAGTGCAGCAATAGCTCGGCCGGGCCCAGGGAGTTGGGCACCATCACCGAGATCGCCGCTGCCGAGCAGCGGGTGGAAAGCTTCATCACCACCTGGGAATGGGCGTAATGGGAGAAGCCTTTGCCGCCGTACTGCTTGGGAATGATCATCCCCAGAAAGCCCGCGTCCTTGGTGTATTGCCAGGCCTTGGGCGACAGGTCCTGCCAGATCTGGGTGGTTTCCCAGTCGTTGGCCATGTTGCACAGGGTTTCCACTTCGTTGTCCATGAACGCCTGTTCTTCGGCGCTCAGGCTGGCCGGGGCGGCCTGCAGCAGGCGCGGCCAGTCGGGCTTGCCGCTGAACAGCTCGGCGTCCCACCAGACCGTGCCGGACTCGATGGCGGCGCGCTCGGTGTCGGACATGACCGGCATGATCTTGCGAAACATGGCCAGGGCGCGGCGGGTGAGCAAGGCACGGCGCAGGGGCTTGATGCTCAGCAGCGCGGCCGGCGCCAGCACCAGCAGCACGCCGAGGGTCAGTCCCAGGGTGCCCACCAGATTGAACAGATAACCTGCCGCCAGCCATACCAGGCCGCCGCCCAGCCACAGGGCCGCGGCGGCCTGGCGATAGGCCAGTGCACAGGCTGCGGCGAGTCCCACCAATAACCAGACAATCATGGAATACCTCTCTTGTTCTAACGAGACAACCACTGGGAGCCCGGGCGTTGTGCCGACCCCTCGACGATCACCCTACAAAGGAAAGAAGCATGTTTCAAATTTTATTTTTAAATATTGTTTTGAGTGTTTTCGGTAACGCATAACGGCTGAACGATGTCAGCCAAAGGTCGGAAAAGCAGGCAGGTCGAGACGGGTCCTGAGGTGACCCGTCCAGCCAACGGCAGTCGCACACTCCCTTGGTACTGCCGTTATCTCAAGGCATGGATGAAGCGCGAGACCTCAGAAGTGATAGGTCGCGGAGAGACTCACCACTTCGCCTTTGGAGTCGACTTTGCCGTCGATGGTGGAACCACCGAGACGGTCGACGTTGACGGTCTTGAGCTTGGCCTCTTTGACGAACTGTCGGGAATAGGCGCCGTCGATAGTCAGCCCGGGAATGGCCTTGATGTCATAGCCAAAACCGATGGAAGTGAACCAGCGATCGTTATCCGGAATCCGTGGGTCACGGGTCGAATTGCGAGTCGGGGTCTGGTCGAAGGCCACACCGGCGCGCAGGGTCAGCTCATCGGTGAAGCGATAGTCGCCACCCAGGGAGTACATCATCGAGTCCTTGTAGTTGTAAGGAATCGCCACCAGGGTGTTGCCATCAGACTTCAGCGTCAGGTCCTTGAACGACGACCACTGGGTCCAGAGCAGACTGGCACCCATGGTGAAGCGATCGTTGAACACGTGGACCCAGTCCAGGCCGGCGGTGGCCGGAATGTCCAGTTGGGTACTGGCGTTGGCACCATCGGGGTTTAGCTTGAGGCCCGGATAGGCCAGTTCGGTCAGGGTTTCACCGTTGGGACCGGCCGGCTGGGTCATGAAATTGCGGCCCAGGGCGTCGGCACGAATGTTGTACTTGCCCTCCATCTTGTTCTTGATCTTGGCGTGATAGTTCAGGCCCAGGGTGTCCTGCTCGGTGGGTTTCCAGGTGATGCCGGTGAACCAGCCGACCGAGGTGTTATCGACCTTGACCCGCATCAGGTTGGAGCCAATGCCCGAGGGCGCTCCAGGAAGCACCGACATGCCCGCCGAACCACTGACGTTGAGGTTCTGGCTGACGAAGCCCTTGCTGTGCTGCACGATGACCCCGGCACCGATGGAGAAGTCCTCACGGACCTTGAACGACAGGGCCCCAGTGAGGCCGACAGTCTCAATCTTGGTATCCACGGCGAAGTCACGACCTTTCCAGCCTTCGTCCCAGGTGCTGCGCATGCCCAAGGGCACGACCTGGCTGAGGCCAAAAGCAAAGCGATCGTTGATCGGCATCACCATGAAACCGGTGGGCAACCAGGCGGTGAAACCACCTTCCCCGCCATCGCCGGTCAGGGGCATCGCCGCGCCACTGGGAGCGCCGGTGTCATCCACGGGAGTGATGGAGGCCGGATTCCCCTGATAGTCGTTGACGTTGCCTTTGAACTTCATCTTGATCCGCGCGTAATCCACGGTCATCTGTGCCACGTTGTGATCGATGAACGCCATGGCCGCCGGGTTGTTGTACGCAGCACTGGGATCATTCTTGAACAGCGAACCACCACCAAACGCCCGACCCCAGCCTGGAGCGCCATAGGTCGGAGTAGAGAAACCACCCGCCTGCACCGACCCGGAACCGATCAGGCCACCCAGCACCGCCAAGCCAATAGCGGCCTGGATCTTGTGTTTCTTATTATTCATGCCCCACTCCTTATTATTATCGACCGCGATCGGCCACCACCGACCCAGGGCGTTGCAACAGGCGCCTCAAACGAGGCGCCTGTTTTTTCAGCAAGTGATCAACAGGCTGAAGTCAGATCAACTTCAAGGGGTTACGGTGAAGGCTGGGTTCGGCTTGACGCTCAACGCCGTGATTTTGCAACTGCCGACGGATTGCGCCGAAGGAATGCTCAGGGTGTTGGTGGCGTTGTTCCAAGTGGCGTTGATGGTCACCGGCGTGCTGCTGCAGTTGGAGAGGATCTTGAAGTTGACCCCGGTCACGGTGCCCGCGGTAGCGCTGGAGGCGGTCAGGGTCCAAGGCAGGTTCAGCAGAACCGGCACGCCGCACAGCGAGTTGCTACCGCTGACGGTGGCGCCGGTGATCGAGGCATTGGAGCCGTCGGCCGCCACGGTACCGGTGAAGTTGATGTTGCAATTGACCGGAATCCCAAACGATGCCGGCGAAGACACCGAGATGGTGCCCGGTGCCGAGAAGGACGCACCGGCAGGTGCAATGGTGGCAGCGTTGGCCATCGACGCGGCGCCCAGGCAGATGGCGAAAGAAGCTACGGATACCAGAGTCTTGATGCTTTGCATTGTTGTTTTCCTCAAGATTTAGGCAACAGGCAGTTGCCAGGGGGTTATCAGCCTCGCCAGGGTGTCGATGACGCCATCGGCTCTCCAGTTCGACCGAATTCGGTGCTGGAGCACGCTATGGCGATACCGACCGGGCTTGAGCTGCCGGCGCTTTCGGACTACTTGATCGCACGTTCATCAGCGTCCCTCCATGGAATCTGTTGTGACTCAGGGCGCAACCCGGAACGTGGGCGGCATCTGGATCGATACGGTCTTGATGGTGCAGCCGCCCTCAAGGCTGACCTGGGTCGCCTCCAGCTTGCCGGTGCGGTTGTTCCAACTGCCTTCGGCGGTGCTCGGCCCGCAATCGCCGCCCACCAGGGGGGCGTGTACGGTGACCTGGATGCCGGACATGGCGCCGCTGGTTTCATCCTTGGCAATCAGCTTCCAGGGCAGGTGCGTGGCTTCCACCTGGCCACACTTGAGGCCGCCGCTGAAGTCGACTTTCTCGACGCTGGCGAAGCTGCCGTCGGGGCTGACCTTGCCGCTGACCTGGATGGTGCAGTCGGCATTGATGATGCTTTTGGCGAAGCTGATGGGCCCTTTGGCGGTGAACTCGGTGTTGGCCGGCTCGATGCGCGCCGCATCGGCGGCGCCCATCAGTGACACACCCAGCATGACCACGAACAGACGGGCAGCGAGCAGAGGTGAAATAGACATCCGTGACTTCCTTACAGTTGCTTATTGTTGTTGTCGGTCAACGTGTTCAAGGACTTCTGTATTCGGGGCTCACCCTTCAAGCAGGCAAACGCAGGCGGTTCACGGGCACTTGAAGGAGTGAGCGGTCCAACTAAAGAGCGGTGTCTCAATCGGTGTCGGTGAAACCGTATTGCTTGAGCAGTTCGGCACGCTTGGCCGGATGCAGGTTGGCCAACCGCACATCCCCCGAGTAATGGGCCAGGACCCGGTGGTCCATCAGTCGCCGCCAGAGCGCCGGCACATAGGCCCAGACGATCATGGTGGCGTAGCCATAGGGCAGTTGCGGGGACTCGTCGAAGTGGCGCAAGGCCTGGTACGAACGGGTCGGGTTGGCATGGTGGTCAGAGTGACGCTGCAGCTGGAACAGGAAGATGTTGGTGACGATGCGGTTGCTGTTCCAGGAATGGCGTGGCGAGCAGCGCTCATACCGGCCGTTGGGCTGTTTCTGCCGCAGCAGACCGTAGTGCTCGACGTAGTTCACCACTTCCAGCAGGGAGAAACCGTAGATGCCCTGGATCACCAGGAAGGGAATCACTGCCGCGCCGAGCCAGGCGATCAGCACGCCCCAAAGCACCACGCTGTACAGCCAGGCACTGAGCACGCCGTTCTTCCAGTGCAGGGTCGGCAGTCCGAGCTTGTGCAGGCGCTCGCTTTCCAGGTGCCAGGCCGAGCGCAGGCTGAACCACACGGTGCGCGGCAGGAAACTCCAGAACGACTCGCCAAGGCGCGAGCTGGCCGGATCTTCAGGGGTCGCCACGCGCACGTGATGGCCACGGTTGTGTTCGACGAAGAAGTGCCCGTAGAAGGTCGAGGCCAGGGCCAGCTTGGCCAGGAACTTGGCCATCCCGCGGTTCTTGTGCCCCAGCTCATGGGCAATGTTGATGGCGATACCGGTGGCGGCACCGGTGGACATGGCCATGCCCAGGTAAGTGAACCAGCCGACGCTGCCATGCAGTTGCGCACGTTCGGTCAGAAAGGCCGCGAAACTCGCCAGGCTGCCCTGCAGGTGCAGCTGTTCACTAAGCTGCAACAAGCCACCGGCCAGGATCCAGTCGACCCCCTTGATGGCCATCCAGGCGGTGACTACCAGGGACACCACCGAGAGCACGGCGCAGCTGTAGACGATGAAACGGTAGTAGGGTTGTTTTTCCAGATCGGGAACCGCGGACTCCGGCGGGTTGCTGGCGTCCTCTCCGAGCAGGCCGTCAATCAGGGGAATCAGGCCGAAGATCACCACCACCCCGCTCCACCAGAACACCTGGACACCGGTGGTCAGTGCGAACAGGCCTGCGAGCAAAGGGGTGATCATCGGCAAGGTGCCCAGCCACCAGAGGTGACGCTTGCCATCGGTCCAGACGCCGGGTGCCGCCACGGAGACAGTCATGGCAGCCTCCGCAGGATGGCCGTCGGCAGGGATGCCATAGAGAACAGCGCGACGGCGCTGTACGGAGCGTGAACAGACGAAAAAACAAAAGCGTGAAATGGCGTTATTTTCATTATTTTAATCGCTCAATTGCACTTTCAAAAAAAACATTCAAAACATTTTTTTAAAAAAATAGCTCGGGTTCGTTAGCTCGTCAACTATTTTCTCGGTCTGTTTTGAATGTCGCCCGTGAAGCCTTTACAGCTGCTGCCAGAGTCGTTGCGCGACGATCGCAATCACCACCTACAACGCCCCTAGCCTGCTCGGGATGCCGCGAACGGCGGGCGCAGCACGGTGGCGCTGCGCTGCGGTGCGGCTTGTGCAGCAATGTGCTCGACCATGGCCACCACTCGCTCGACGGCGCTGATGGGCAGCATGTGCCCTCGACCTGGAACGATCTCAAGTTGCAGCCCCGGCACCTTGCCCACCATGGCCTCGCCATGCCGGCGGCAATTGAGTATCGAGTCCGCCGAACCATAGATCAGCCCCACCGGCAGCTTCAGGCTGGGGTAGCGCTTGACCATGCCCGGCAAGGCGCGATTGACCACCGCGATCTCGCTGGAGGCGTTATAGAAGTTGTCCGAACGCATCCCCAGCAAGCCGCCGCCACGCTCGGCGAAGTCCTCGGGCACCGGGTCCGGGGCGAATATCGCCTTCACCAGACCGCGACGACCGAGCATCGCCATGGGCGCCGCCAGGGTCAGGGACATCCAGCGACGCAGGAAGGCCGGACGTACTCCAAGGGACAGGAACACCCAGGGCAGCATGCGTTGCGGATGAGTCAAGGGCGCCACCAGGATCAGCCCGGACACCGATTGCGGATGATCCAGCGCCAAAGACAAGGCCACGGCGCCGCCCAGGGAATGCCCGAGTACCAGCGGCTGCCTCAGGTCCAGGGTGCGAATGAACTTGGCCACCAGACTGGCCTGGGCCGGCAGGTCCGCCGCCGCACCGCGGGCCCGCGTGGAATAGCCTGAGCCGGGGCGGTCGAGGGTGATCACCCGGAACCGTTCACGCAACTGCGGCGCCAGGGAGTGGGTCAGGTTGCGACCGCAACCGGACAGGCCATGGATCATCAGCAGTGCCGGGCCGCGGCCCTCGTCGGTGTAGTGCAGGCGTTCACCGCCGACTTCGAGAAAGCGCCCGTTGATCGGCACCTGGCGTTCGATCCTGCGGTTGATACGCAAGCTCACCACCCAAAGCACCGCGCTGACCGCCAGAAATACCGCCGCCGCTACCAGCCACTGCATAACCCGTCCCCTCAGCTTCCCTGCGCCGCGCTGCAGGACCAGGATGATCCGCCGCAGTGGCTGTCGCCTTGGCCCGGTAGCGCCTGTGGCGTCTCATCCCGGCTCCGGATGAGCCCTGCAAGATCCACAAGCGAATGGCGTAGGTGACTTTTTCAGGTGATTTATTTAAATTAATTTTTAAAACATTATTTTAAATTGTGCAATCCTGAGGTTTCACTCACCGACGAAAGTCACCCCAAGCATCACCACAATCGAGGTACACACCATGAATGCGTACTCGCCACCCAACGACCCCGAGGTCGTTGACATCGCCATCATCGGCGCCGGCTTCGCCGGGCTGTGCATGGCGATCAAGCTCAAGCAAGCCGGGCTGCAAGACTTCCTGGTCGCCGAACAAGCCGCGTCCCTGGGGGGCACCTGGCGCGACAATCACTACCCCGGCTGCGCCTGCGACGTGCAATCCCACGTTTACTCCTTTTCCTTTGCGCCCAACCCGAACTGGACCCGGCAGTTCGCGCCCCAGGCGGAAATCCGCGAGTACCTGGAGAACTGCGCCAGGGACTTCGCCCTGGCGCCCTTTCTGCACTTCAACATGGGCCTGGAGCAGGCGGTCTTCGATGAGGTTTCAGAGCGCTGGCAACTGAGGTTCGGCAATGGCCGCAAGGTCAGCGCGCGGGTGCTGGTGTCCGGCATGGGCGGCCTTTCGCGTCCGGCGATCCCGCAGATTCCCGGCCTGGACACCTTCACCGGCAAGCGCTTTCACTCCCAGCAGTGGGACCATCGCTACTCCCTGCAAGGCAAGCGCGTGGCGGTGATAGGCACGGGTGCCAGTGCCATTCAGTTCGTCCCGAAAATCGCTCCCCGGGTGGCGCAGCTCAAGCTGTTCCAGCGCACCCCGCCGTGGATCATGCCCAAGCCCGACCGCCCGCTCAGCGCGGCGGAACGCTGGGCCTTCAAGCACCTGCCCTTCACCCAGCGGCTGGTGCGCTCGGCGCTGTACTGGGCCCTGGAAAGCCGGGTGATCGCCTTCGCCCGCAGGCCGAAACTGATGAGAGTGGTACAGCGCGTGGCCCTGCGGCACCTGCGCAAGCAAGTCGCCGATCCGCTCCTGCGCCAACGCCTGACGCCCGACTACACCATCGGCTGCAAGCGCATCCTGATTTCCAACGACTACTACCCGGCCCTCTCCCGAGGCAATGTGGGGGTCATCAGCGATGCCATCCAGCGCATCGACAGCGATGCCGTGATCACCGCCGACGGCACCCGCCACCCGGTGGACTGCATCATCTTCGGCACCGGTTTCCAGGCCACCGACCCGATTCCCCAGGGCCTGCTCTTCGGCCGTCGGGGCCAGGACCTGATGGATGCCTGGTCCGGGGGCGCCCATGCCTACCTCGGCACCTGCCTGCCGGGCTTTCCCAACTTGTTCATGATCGTCGGCCCCAACACCGGTCTTGGGCACAACTCGATGATCCTGATGATCGAGGCTCAGGTGGACTACATCCTCAAGGCCCTGGAACGGATGCGCCTGGACGGCATCGCCAGCCTGGAGGTCAAGCCCCAGGTCGAGAGCCAGTACAACCAGCGTCTGCAACAGCGCCTGGCCGGGGCCATCTGGTCCACCGGCGGTTGCCGCAGCTGGTACCTGGACCCCCGCAGCGGCCAGAACACCACCCTCTGGCCCGGCTCTACCTGGAGCTTCAGGAAGACCGTGCAGCACTTCCAGCTCCAGGACTACCTGACCACTCACCTGCTCCACCCCGGGACTGCCGCCACGCCGGCCGCAGCGCGCCCGTTGAACCTGCAAGAGGCCGCCATCGATGAAAAATTTTAACGGTAAAGTCGCGGCCATCACCGGCGCCGCATCCGGCATGGGTCGTGCCCTGGCCATTGCCCTGGCCCGCGAGGGTTGCCACCTGGCCCTGGCCGACAAGAACCCCCAGGGACTGGCCCAGACCGTGACCCAGGCCCGGGCCGCGACCTTGCTGCCATTGCGCATCAGCAGCCAGGAACTGGACGTCGGCGACCGCCAAGCGATGTTCGCCTGGGCCGCCGCCAGCGCCGCCGAACACGGGCAGATCAACCTGATCTTCAACAATGCCGGCGTGGCCCTGTCCAGCACCGTGGAAGGTTCGAGCCTGGCGGACCTGGAGTGGATCGTCGACGTCAATTTCTGGGGCGTGGTCCACGGCACCCAGGCCTTCCTGCCCTACCTCAAGCAATCCGGCGACGGCCACATCATCAACACCTCCAGCGTCTTCGGCCTGTTCTCCCAACCGGGCATGAGCGGCTACAACGCCACCAAGTTCGCCGTACGCGGCTTTACCGAATCCCTGCGCCAGGAGCTGGACCTGCAAGGCAACGGCGTCTCTGCCACTTGCGTGCACCCGGGCGGCATCCGTACCGATATTGCCCGCAGCAGCCGCATCAGCGACAACGTCAAGGGCTTCCTGATCGACAACGAACAGCAGGCCCGGGACGACTTCGAAAAGCTCTTCATCACCGGCGCCGAAACCGCCGCCAAGGTGATCTTGCACGGGGTGCGCAAAAACAAGCGCCGGGTGCTGATCGGGCGCGATGCGCACTTCCTCGATCTGCTGGTGCGTCTGCTGCCCGGCGCCTATCAGGCCCTGGTGGTGTGGATCAGCCGGCGCATGGCGCCCAAGCCGGGCCAGGAACGGCCGGCAGTCTACGAGGCCCAGGACGAGCGCGGCCTGTAGCGCCGCGTACCCATTTCATGTCTAGAGGAGCGCCAGCCATGCTGCCCATCCGCCGCGACATCCAGGTCGAACTGCCTGCCGAACGTGCCTGCGACTGGCACGAACAAGGCAGCCACGTGAGCCACTTCTTCAATGCCCTGTCCCTGCTGTTTCCTGCCGGCGAGCTGTTCTTCATGGACAGCGTGCGCCATTACCGCGAGCAGATTCACGACCCCGAGCTCAAGCGCGAGATCCAGGGGTTCATTGGCCAGGAAGCCATGCACAGCCGCGAGCACGTGCGCTACAACGACTTGCTGCAGGACGCCGGGCTGCCGGCCCATTTGCTGGATCGGCGGCTGCGGATGATCCTCGACTTCCAGAAAAAGCACTTTCCTGCGGCCTTCAACCTGGCCATCACTGTGGCCCTGGAACACTACACGGCGATCCTTGCCGACCTGCTGCTGCGCGACCCCAGCCGCTTCGGCGATTCGGTGGAAGGCTACCGGCAGATGTGGCTGTGGCACGCCCTGGAGGAAACCGAACACAAATCGGTGTCCTACGACGTCTTTAACAGCGTGCTCAAGCCCGGGCCCAAGCGCTACCTGATCCGCACCGGGACCATGCTCTTCACCACCCTGACCTTCTGGCTGGTGGTGTTCGACTTCCATGTGCGGATGCTCATCGCCGACCGCCGTCGCGGTGGCCACTGGCGCGGCCTGTGGCAGGTGATCAAGTACCTCTACGGTCCCAAGGGCGTGTTCCCACGCATCGCCCTGCCCTGGCTGCAATTCTTCAAGCCGGGCTTCCATCCCTGGGACCACGACAACCGCGAGCAGCTGCAACGCATCGACGGCCTGGTGCAAGAGATCGAACGCACCCGCGCCGCCGTGGCGGCCAAGTGACCGGCCAAGTGGGCAGCCGTGACACGCGGCAACAGCGGCGTGCCATGAGCGCCTGCACGCACGCCAGGGGCTGCTAACCTGCAGCGCACCCTTTGTGCTGCGAGCGCGCGCCATGATCCTGATCCTGCTGCCCCACGCCGACTACGACCCCACCGAAAGCAGCCTGCCCTGGCAGGCCGCCAGGGACGCGGGCTTTGACGCGCAATTCGCCACGCCCCTGGGGTTCCCGGCCTACGCCGACTCGCGCCTGGTGAGCCTGGGCTTCGGCCCACTCAATCCGCTGTTGATGACCCCCGCTGCCGACCTTGAGCACTACCACAGCATGACCCGCGACCCGGCGTTTCTCAGCCCCCTGAACTATGCCGACGTCGATCCGCAAGCCTTCGAGGGCCTACTGATTCCGGGCGGGCATGCCCGGGGCATGCGCAGCCTGCTGGAGTCCGCGGATGTGAGGCGAATCATCCTGGCGTTCTTCAAGGCCGACAAACCCGTGGCCGCGGTGTGTCACGGCCCACTCGCGCTGGCCCGCTGCATCGACCCCGACAGCGGGCGCTCGGTGCTCTACGGACGCAAGGTCACCGCCCTGCTCGCAGGCCCCATGGAACTGGCGGCCTGGATCGTCACCGCGCCGTGGCTGGGGCGCTATTACCGCACCTACGACCACAGCGTCGAGCACGAGATCAAGCAGGTACTGGCCAGCCCGGCGGATTTTCTTTCCGGGCCCTGGCTGCCGCGCCGGGATTCAGCGCAGCACCCCGAGCGCGGCTTTGTGGTGCGCGACCGCAACCTGCTGACCGCGCGTTGGCCGGGAGACTGTCACCGCTTTGCCGAGGAGTGGGTGAACCTGCTGCAAGAGGCCCGTCAGGCCCAGGTTCAGCCGGAGCAGAGCAGCGCTGACCCGGCTTGAAGGCGTGGCGACACGCACGACTGTCTCCATGACCTGTTCGCCGACAAGCCGGCGCCTGCGGGAAAGGGAGCCGGATCAGGCATGGGACCAGCGTCGGTGCAGGCCACGGGCCAGGGCGTCGAGGGCAAACCCCAGCACGCCAATCAACAGCACCATGGCCATCAGTTCCGAGTAGGCCAGGCGGTCCCGGGTGTCGAGGATGAAGTAGCCCAGGCCGGCGCTGACACCGAGCATTTCGCAAGGCACCAGGACGATCCAGAGGATGCCGATGGACAGTCGCACCCCGGTCAGGACATGCCCCACCACCCCGGGCAAGATCACCTTGCGCAAGGTTTCCCAGCGGGTGGCGCTGAGGCTGCGGCTCAGTTGCAGCCAGCGCGGGTCCAGTTGACGCACGCCGGCCGCGGTGTTCAGCAGGATCGGCCACAGGGCGGCAAACGCCAGGAGGAAGTAGATCGGTTGGTCCCCTACCCCCATCAGCATCACCACCACGGGCATCCAGGACAGCGGCGAGATCATCCGCAAGAACTGGAACGCCGGGGTGGTCGCCGCCTCCAGGTGCCGGTAGCTGCCCACCAGCAGACCCAGGGGCACACCGATCAGCAAGGCCAGGAGCAGCCCGACCAAGATGCGCTTGAGGCTCACCAGCACATGCTCATACAGCTCGCCGCGCCCCAGCAGTTCCACCAGGCTGGCGAAGGTCGCCTCGGGGGAGAAACGCGCCGCCAGGCCATTGCCGCCTCCCAGCAGGTGCACCCCCAGCCACCAGCCCAGCAGCAGGCTCAGCAGCCCCGCCAGGCCCAGGACCCAATGGCTCAGGGAGGAAGGTTGCTTGCCCATCAAAGACCAAACTCCTCGCTGCGTTCGAAGCTGTCCGCCAGGCCGAACGCCTTGAGCCCGCCCACTGCGGCGATGGCGTTGCGCACAAAGCGATCGTCCACCAGGTCCTGGGCGGTGTGCACCGGGTCGAGGTTGGCGAGAAAGCCCTTGTCGCCCTCGATCAGGGTGTCCTTGAGGCGCTTGACCAGTTCCTCGGTGTAACTGGGAAACGGATACGGCTGGAAGTCGATGCGCGACTCGTCCCAGTGGCTGTGCTGGATCGCACCGCTGGCCAGGTAGGCCTCGCGGTCGCTGGCCGCCGGCGCCAGCACTCGATTGAGGACCTGGGGCGCATGGGGCGTGTAGCGATTGCTGCCGTCCTTGGACAGCAACTGCGCAGCCTCCGCGCGGTTATCCCGGGTCCAGAGCTGAGCCTTGACGATGGCGTTGACCACTTTCTGCGACCACTCGGGGCGCTGGTTCAGGTCGTGCTCATGCATGAACACCACACAGCAGGCGTGATTGCGCCAGACGTCCCCGGTAAAGCGCTGCACCCGCCCCACCTTGAGCTCTTCGGCCAGGGCGTTGAAGGGCTCGGCGACGATGTAGCCGGCAATGCGCTGGCTGGCCAGGGCCGGCGGCATGTCCGATGGCGGCAGCACCAGCAGGTTGACCTCGTTGGCCCCCAGGGCGCTGCCAGCGGCCTTGCTCACCGGCACCAGGCCGTTGTCGCGAAACAGTTGCTGCACCACCACGTTGTGGATCGAGTACCAGAACGGAATCGCCACCGACTTTCCCGCCAATTGCTTGATCTCGGTAATGCCCGGGGCCACGGTCAGGCCGGAGCCGCCGACATGGTTCCAGGCCACCACCTTGGCCGGCACCCGGCTGCCATAGCGGGCCCAGACGGTCATCGGCGACAGCAGGTGAATGACATTGACCTGCCCGGAAATGAACGCCTCGATCACCTGCGCCCAGCTGCGCAGCAGCACCGGGCGTTCGGCCTTGATGCCCTCGGCCTCGAACAGGCCGTTGTTGTGGGCCACCAGCAAGGGCGTGGCGTCGGTGATCGGCAGGTAGCCGATGCGTACCGGCGCATCCGGCTCCTGGGCAGCGCGGGCGTGCAGGCTGTTGAGCAGCGGCAAGGCGCCGCCGGCGGTCAGCAGCGCGCTGAGTTTGAGGAAGTCACGACGCGTGTGAGTGAAGTCGTCCAGGCACATGGTCAATCTCCGACGGTGCAGGCAATGGGGAATTAAGGGGGTTGCGGCTCGCCCGCCGAAGGGTTTTGAGAATCTCGATACGCAAGGCGCCCAGCTCCTCGATCCGTTCGGCACGGGGCGCCGGCAGGTCGATGTGCCACTGGCCGAGGGTGCGCGCCGGGCTGTTACCCAGTAGCAGCACCCGATCGGACAACAGCAGGGCTTCGTCGATGTCGTGGGTGATCAGCAGCGCGGCCGTGCGGTGCTGGCCGATCACCTTGAGCAGCAGTTGCTGCATGTCGGCCCGGGTCACCTCGTCCAGGGCGCCGAAGGGTTCGTCCAACAGCAAGACTTGCGGCTGCCGGGCCAGGCAGCGGGCCAGGGCGGTGCGCTGGGCCATGCCGCCGGAAAGCTGGGCCGGGTACTGTCGACGGGCATGGTCCAGGCCAACGGCGGCGATGGCGTGGTCGATACGGGCCTGACGCTGCGTCTGGCTCAAGTGCGGCTGGCGGGCAAAATCCAGGCCGAAGGCGACGTTGTGCTCCAGGGTCAGCCAGGGCAACAGGCTGGGGTCCTGGAAGGCCACCGCGACCCGAGGATGGGGACCGCTGAGCACTTCTCCCAGCAGGCTGACCTGCCCCTTGTTGGGCTGCTGCAGGCCGGCCAGGACCCGCAACAGGCTGGACTTGCCGACACCGCTGGGGCCGAGGATGGACACCACCTCACCGGCTTGCAGTTGCAGCTCGAAGTCTTCCAGCACCACGTGCCAGCCCTCGGCCCCGGGATAGCCCAGGCTGATGTTCTGCGCATTCAACAACGGGCTCATGCTGCGTTACGCGCCTGGCGCTGCAGTTCGGCACGCAATTGCACCAGGCTTGGCGTGACGATGGGCACAAAGGCCGACTCGCGCCAGCGCCGGGCAAAGCCGCTGCCGAATTCATTCAGGTAGGCCTTGCCCCCACTGGCCTGCAACTCCAGTTGCACGGCGTTGGCAGTGGCCTCGGCCAAGGCGATGCGCACCCGGAACAGCGCTGCGGGCTGGGTCAGGAAACGCCCGTCGAGCAGACCCTCCTTGAGTTCGGCAACGGTCTGTTCCAGGTGCTGGCGCTGCTCATGCAACGGCTCCATGAGAATCGAGCGGGCACCCTGGACATGGCTTTGCACTTCGCTAAGAGCCCGGCGCGCCAGGCCGATGGCCAGGGCACATTGCAGACCGAGAAAGGCCGGGCGCACGGCTGGCAGGAAGACTCGGGCGTCCTCGTGCAGCAGCCAGTCTCGCGGAACCTGCACCTGACTCAAGTCCAGGGCCGCGGTGTTGCTCGATTGCAGGCCCATCAGTTGCAGGTCGTCGGAGCGCTGCAGCCCGGGCAAGGCATCGGGGAGTGCCAGGATAAAGGGCGCACCGCCCTCCTCGTGCTCGATGGCCGCCGCCACCACAAAACCGCTCTTGCGCAGGTTGGTGACCCAGTGCAGGCGGCCGTTGAGGCTCCAGCCCTGGCCCTGGTCCCGCGCCTTGACTTGCAGCGCCTCGATCCCGGACAGGAACTTCATGGCGTTGGACAGCCCGGTGGCCCCGGCCAGCTCGCCACTGAGCAACGAGGGCAGCAAGCGCTCGCGCAGCGCCTGGTTGGGACTGTGCAGCAGGTATTCGATAAAGGCCCGCTGGCCCCAGAACACGAAGGCGGCCGCCAGGGAGTGACTGGCCACCGCGGCCATGACTTCCAGGGCATCGGTCAGGTCGCCGCCGCTGCCTCCCAGTTCCTGGTCGATGCCGACCCGCAGCACGTCGGCCCCGGCCAGTCGAGCGAGTACCTGCTGAGGATCGCAGTGACCCTGGTCCAGCGCCTGGGCCTGGGCATCCAGCCATTCACTCAAGTGCGCACTGAGCATGTGGTTTTCTCCTTGAAGGGGGCGCCGTTGGATAACCGGCGCCTTGAATCATTGACCTTGGGCCGACCAGCGATACTGGGCCAGCTCGGGGTTCAGTTCGGTCCCGGCGAACACATTGGCAAAATTGCACAGGGTCGCCAGGCTGATGCCCAGGATCACTTCCAGGGCGTTGCCTTCGCTGTACCCTGCGGCCTTGAACCGGGCATAGCCCTGGTCGCTGACCTTGCCCCGGGTGGCGATCACTTCCCGGGCGAAGGCCGCCAGGGCTTCCAGACGGGCCTCGGGCAAGTTGCTCTGCTCACGCAGGGCGCTGACCACCGGGTCCGGGAGTTTGGCCTTGTTCAGGGCCACCGCGGTATGACCTGCGACACAGAAATCGCAGCCATGGGTGGTGGCGGCGATCAACTGCACCACCTCCCGCTCCGCCAGGCTCAGATCAGCCTTGGCGTTGAGGCCCGAGACCGTGACGTAGGTCTCCAGGGCGGCCGGGGCGTTGGCCAGGATGCCCAGCAGGTTGGGAATGTAGCCGGAATTTTTCAGGGCATTTTCAAGAAATGGCCGGGCGGCTTCTGGGGCGCTGTGCAAGGTGTGTAGAGTGACGCGGGACATGGAGTGGACTCCTGGTATGTAAGTGTGCGTCAAGTCTGTTGGTTATAAGAATTCCGATCCATATTCTAAAGTAGCGATTACTTGCTCCTGAGTGTTTCCCTTAGATGATTTCATCAAGCCCCTTGGTTGATTGGTTATTAGAAGGCCTGGAACTGGATGCCAGCCTGTTTCATGTCGGGCGTTACTGCGGTGGCTGGCACGCCAGCACTCAGGGGCTGGCCCGGGCCAGTTTTCACCTGATCGTCCAGGGCCATTGCTGGCTGCACATCGATGGCGTGCCCGAGGCGCTGCGCCTGGACGCCGGGGATGCGGTGTTTCTGCTACAGGACCTGGGCTATCGACTGTCCAGCGCCCAGCAGTCCGCAGTGGCGCAACAACTGCCGCGCATGGCCATGACGGCCCTGGATTCCAGCGCCCAGGATGGCGTGGGCCTGGTCTGCGGCTTCTTCCACTTCAAGTCGGGATTGTCTTCGCTGATCATCGACGGCTTGCCGGGCTGGCTGATCCTGCGGGCCGGCGATCCGTCCCTCAGCGCCGCCCGCGCACTGTTCCAACTGATTCTCGACGAGTGCCAGCGCACCCCGGCACCGTCCTCGGCCTTGCTGGAGCGCCTCAGCCACCTGCTGTTCCTCTATGTGCTGCGCCAACAGGTCAGCGACAACCAGGACCTGGGCGGCCTGGTGGCCCTGGCTCGGCACCCGGGATTCGCCCCGCTGCTGGAACAGTTGATCCAGCAGCCCGGCCAGCCCTGGCCCCTGGAAAGCATGGCGGCCCTGACCGGGCTGTCGCGTTCGGCGTTCTTCAAGCGTTTCAATGAACTGGCCGGGCAGTCCCCGGGACAGGTGCTGCTGGCCCTGCGCATGCGCCATGCCTGCCAGTTGCTCAAGGCCAACCAGACCGTGGAACAGGCGGCGGCGAGCGTGGGTTATCAATCCATCGCCGCCTTCACCCGGGCCTTCACCAAGGCCGTGGGCCTGCAGCCCGGGGCCTATCGCAAGCAGCATGAAGGGCGCTGAGTCGCACCGCACAGGGTTTAACGGCGGTGCGCCAGGGAGCGCACCAGCCTGTCGCCGGCGCTCTGTACTCCCTGCACCAGCAACACCAGGACCAGCACCGTGGCCACCATGATCTGGTTGTTGAAACGCTGATAGCCGTAGCGGATCGCCAGGTCGCCCAGGCCTCCGCCGCCGATGACCCCGGCCATGGAGGAGAAGCCGATCAGCATCACCAGGGTCAGGGTCAGCCCCGCCAGCAGTGCCGGCAAGGCCTCCGGCAGCAGCGCCTTGAAGATCACATGGCCGATATGCCCACCCATGGCCAGGATCGCTTCGATCCGTCCCTTGTCCACCTCATCCAGGGCGTTCTCGACGATCCGTGCAAAAAATGGAAAGGCACCGATGGTGATGGGCACCACCGCTGCGGTGCTGCCCAGGGTAGTGCCTACCACCAGCCGGGTCAGGGGAATCAAGGCGATCAGTAGCACCACAAAGGGCAAGGAACGTCCCAGGTTGACCAGGGTGCCCAGCAGGCGATTGATCCGCGGCATGGGGCGCAGGCCGCCCTTGCGGCTGACGAACAGCAGCACGCCCAGAGGCAGGCCGATCAGCACCGTGAACAGCGAGGCCAGGAGCACCATGTACAGGGTTTCGCCAGTGGCGCTTATCAGCAGTTGCGCCAGTTCCTGCCAATCAATAGTGCGGTTCACAGGCGTTCACTCCGGATGCCTCGCTGGGCCAGGGCCGTCAGCAGTTGCTGGAATTTTCCGTGGTCGGCACCGGCGGCAGCGATGCGCAGGCGCCCTACCCGCCGGCCGCCCACCGACTCGACCCCGCCGGCCAGCACCTTGAGTTCCAGCCCCTGCTGGCGACTCAGTTGCGCAAGCAGCGGCGCGGCACGCTGGTTGTCGAAAAATGTCAGCTCGGCCTCGGGCTGGCTGCCGTTGAACGGCAGGTTGTAGCCCGGCAGCAAGGCGCGACCCAGGGCCGATTGCGGGTCCGCAAGCAATTGGGCAATCGCACCGCACTCCAGCAACCGGCCCTGGGCCAGGGAAGCGGCATGGCTGCAGATGGATTTGACCACCTCCAATTCGTGGGTGATCAGCACGATGGTCAGCCCCAGCTCGCGGTTGATTTGCGCCAGCAGTTGCAGGATCGAGGCGGTGGTTTCCGGGTCCAGGGCGCTGGTGGCTTCATCCGAGAGCAGATAACGGGGACCGGCGGCCAGGGCTCGGGCAATGCCTACCCGCTGCTTCTGGCCACCGGACAGTTGGGAAGGAAAGGCCTGGGCCTTATCACTCAGCCCCACCAGATCCAACAGTTCCAGGACCCGGGCTTGTCGCTGCGGTTTGCCCAGGCCGGCGATTTCCAGGGGCACGGCGACGTTGTCCTGCACCGTGCGTGAATGCAGCAGGTTGAAGCCCTGGAAGATCATGCCGATGCCCTGGCGCTGCCTGCGCAGTTGGCCTTCGGATAGCGTGCCGAGGTCCTGGCCATCGATCAGGATGCGCCCGCTGCTGGGGCGCTCCAGCAGGTTCAGGCAACGCAGCAGGGTCGACTTGCCGGCACCGCTGCGGCCGAGAATGCCGTAGACCGCGCCGTCGGGAACCGTCAGTGACACCCGATCCAGGGCCGGCGGCTGGCCTTCGCCATAGACCTTGCTGACCTGCTCCACCTGGATCATGGCTGGCGGCCCGCGACCGGGATCACCGAGCCCTTGTAGGACTCGGTGATGTACTTGGCCACTTCAGGAGAACCCAGGTCCTTGGCCAACTGCCGAATGCGTGGGTCGTCCTGCAGTTGGGGGGTGGTCACCAGGATATTGGCGTAGGGGTTGTGTTCGGCCTGCTCCAGCCCCAAGGCATCCTTGGCTGGCACCAGGCCCGCTTCCAGGGCGTAGTTGCCGTTGATCACCGCCAGGTCGACATCTTCCAGGGCCCGGGGAATCTGCGGTGATTCGATTTCCAGAATCTTCAACTGCCTGGGGTTGTCGGCGATGTCCTTGGGGGTGGCCTGGTCACGGGCCGGATCGCTGAAGCCGGGCTTGAGGCGGATCAGCTGGTAACTCTGCAACAGGTACAGGGCGCGGCTCAGGTTGGTGACATTGTTGGGCACCGCCACTGTGCCGCCCTGTGGTACCTGATCGAAGCTCTTGTGCCGCTGGGAGTAGATGCCCAGGGGTTCGATGTGCACGCTGGCGGCCACCGCGAACGGCTGGCCCAGGGCCTGTTCCTGGGACTTGAGATAAGGCAGGTGCTGGAAGTAGTTGGCGTCCACATCGCCGTGGGCCAACAACTCATTGGAGTTCACGCCGTTGGGAATCTCGATGATCTGCAACGCCAGTTGCGGGTCGAGCTTTTGCACATAAGCGAGGATCTGCGCGTGGGGTACCGGGTCTGCCGCGACCCGCAACGGCTGTGCGGCAACCGCCGGCAGGAGGTGACCCAGGCTGGCCAGCAGCGCCAGGGCAAACAGGTTCTTGTTCAACATGGTTATGTCCTTGGGTCGGCGAATCGGGGTCAGGCACTCAGGGCCTTGGGGACCAGGGCATCGGGGTAGAAGCGCTGGGCGACATCGGGGTGGGAACGCAGGCGGCCCTTGAGGTAGTTCCAGCCCACTTCACGAAACAATGGATTGTCCGGATCGCTGGCCGGGCCCCGGGCTTCCTGCAACAGGGCTGCAGGCAAGGGGTACAGCGGCACGCGGGCGTCCAGTTGGGCGCCGAGGAAAAAGGCAATCGACAAGCGATCGCGGTCCGCCGGTGGCGAGAGCACCCGGTGCACCGTGGCCCGCAGGTAGCCGTGGGTGGCCAGTTCCAGTAGCTCGCCGATGTTTACCACCAGGGTGTTGTCCCTGGGGAGTGCGTCGATCCAGCGGCCCTCTTGCACTTCCACCTGCAGACCGGCCTGCTGGTCCTGCAGCAAAAAGCTGAGGAATCCGGAATCCTTGTGGGCGCCTACGCCCTGGTTGCTTTGTCCCGGGGCGCGTCCGGGATAGCGGATCAGCTTGATATGTTCATTGGGCCGCTCGCCGTACAAGGGATCGAAAGCATGCTCCGGCAATGACAGGGCCTGGGCAAAACCTCGCAGCAGGCGCAGCGACATGCCGGTCATTGCCTGCTGCCACTCCAACAACAGGGGCTTGAAGTGCGGCAACTGTGCCGGCCACTGATTGGGACCTTGCAGGCGGGCCCAGGGTGGACTTTGCGGGTCCAGCGGCAAGGCCTGGCGTTCGGCACCCAGGTCGAACTGCTCGCGCAGGTCCGGCTGGCCTCGGGTGATCTCCGAGGCCGCGCGGTTGTAGCCGCGAAAATGCGGCGAGTGGATCATGCCCACCGCCGCCTTGTCGGCGTCGGGCAAGGCAAAGAAGGCCCGGGCCTGATCCTGCACCCGACGCAGCAGGTCACTGTCGATGCCATGCCCGGTGAGGTAGAAGAACCCGACATCCCGCGCCGCCTGGCGCAGGCTCTGGAGAAAGGCCTGGCGCTGCTCCGGGCGCCCCTCCAACTGGCTCAGGTCGAGCACGGGTAACGCGGTGATATCCAGCGAGTGCGGCATGTTTCACTCCCCTGTGAATTGATGACGTCCGAGGCGCGTGTCTCAGAGCTTGGCGATGGACACTTCAGTGGACTTCACGAAGGCGATCACTTCACTGCCGATCTTCAGTTCCAGGTCGCGCACCGAGCGGGTGGTGATCACCGAGGTGACAATGCCCGAAGCGGTCTGCACGTCGATTTCCGAAACCACCTGGCCCTCGTGGATCTCCTTGATCACGCCTTTGAACTGGTTGCGTACGTTGATCGCTTGAATGGTCATGCTGAAAATTCCTCTGCTGGCACCGGACTCTGGAATTGAGCGGCTGGTGACAAACATGCACCTTTAGCCAAAGCCTTCAAAGGAATAAATAATTAGAATTTTATTCTTTTTAGGAATATATGATTTCCGCCCTCGCCCTGGGCTTGGCAGGCCTTGACCACCGCCCAAGGCTTTGTTTCCCTGTGCCCTCCCCATCCGACTCGCTACAGATCCCAGGAGGCAGCATGCGCACGCTCGAGCTCGCGGACACTCAGGTTCCGGTCATTGGCCAGGGCACTTGGCGCATGGGTGAGGATCGCCGGCAGCGCGATCAGGAAATCGCCGCGCTGCGCAGTGGAATCGAGCTGGGCATGACCCTGATCGACACCGCGGAGATGTACGGCGAAGGCGGCGCCGAGGAGGTGGTCGGCCAGGCCATTGCCGGGCGCCGCGATCAGGTGTTCCTGGTGAGCAAGGTGTATCCCCACAATGCCAGTCGCAAGGGCCTGCCTTTGGCCTGCGAACGCAGCCTGCAACGCCTGGGTACCGAGGTCATCGACCTGTATCTGCTGCACTGGCGCGGACAGTATCCGCTGGCGGAAACCGTCGAGGCCTTCGAACGGCTGCGCGAAGCGGGCAAGATTCGCCGCTGGGGGGTCTCCAACTTCGACGTGGCTGACCTGGAGGAACTGGATGCACCGGCCTGCGCCACCAATCAAGTGCTGTACAACCTGGAGTCGCGGGGTATCGAGTTCGACCTGTTGCCCGCCTGCCAGCAGCGACGGATGCCGCTTATGGCCTATTGCCCGATCGGCCAGGGTGGCGCCTTGCTGGCCGAACCGGTATTGCAGCAGATTGCCCGGAACCACGGGGTTACCTCAGCCCAGGTTGCCCTGGCCTGGTTGCTGCGCCAGGACCAGGTGCTGGTGATTCCCAAGGCAGTGCGCCCGGCGCACCTGCGGCTCAACGCCCAGGCCGGTGAACTGCAACTGGAACCCCAGGACCTGCAAGCCCTGGATCAAGTGTTTACTCCGCCCCGGCGTAAACAGCACCTGGAGATGGTCTGAAACCGCTGTAACGGAATAAGAAACTCTCGATTTCAGGAAAATTTACAAAAGACTAGTTGCAAGAAAATGGCTGAGAGGAAAGTTGCTGTTTCAGACGAACAACTAAGTTCCAGATAAACATAAACACCACAAAGCTACTTTGCACCCAGCTATTTAAGAATTGTCTGATCCCTGGTTGGCATGCCCCACAATTACAGTTGGCGGATGAGATTAAAAAGCTACCTGCATCAGATCAATCCCCTTTTTTCCAGTCCTGAAGCAGCCCGTCGGCTGCTTCGTGTCGTGGCGCTGATTTTTTTGATCGGCCTGCTGGGTGCCGTTTACAACTTCTTGCGTTCAAGTATCAGCAACGAGTTGTCACAACGGCGCAGCTACATGAGCAGCGCCATTGCCGAAGCCCAGACTTTCTTCACCAGCCGTGAAGCCCTGCTGGAAAGCCTGAGCCTGTCCGCCGTACACAAATCCCGGCAGAACGAGGCCTACGAGCCCAGTGCCGACGCGGCGGAGGAAATCCACTTGCATCTGGGTGGGCCACAGGGAAACCAATGGTCGATCTGGCTTACCCAGCGCATGCGCGACTATCTCAAAAGCAAACAGCTGAACCTGCTGTATGTCTCCGGCGGCGAGCCATCCCAAGTGCAACGGCTGTTCAGTACCCAGCCTGAATCGGCGTATCTGCCCGGACCGCTGCTGGCCAAATTGGCCACGCTGAAGTTCTCCGAAGTCCCGCCGGGTGAAGAGTTGTGGCTGATGGATCACTCCTCGGGCACTGCCCAGCTGTACATTTTCACCCGCCTTGACGAGCGCTACGCCAACTCTGGCTGGCTGGGTCTGGAGATGGACGGCAAGAGTGTCTCCGCGGCCCTCAGTGACCAGAGCGCCGGGGATTTCATGATGTTCAATTCCCAGGGCGGGCTGATTTTCAGCAGCACCCCCAGCGCACAACTGAGCGAGGACGTGCAGCAGGTCAAGGGCGGCAGCTTCTTTGGCTTTCTCGGCGGCCGCTGGTGGCCCGACCATCTGGTGATCCGCAAGCAACTGGGGTCATCGGACTGGCAACTGGTGTACTCCTTCGACCTGCACAATCTGCTCAAGAGTCTTTGGCCGCAATTGTTTGTAGCCTTGCTCATCAGCCTGTTCGGCATGGCACTGATCGGCTTCTTGACCCACTGGGTCGAGGTGCGCCTGATCGCTCCAGCGCTGGACCGGATCCAAGCCTTGATCGAAAGCGAAGCTTTCAGTCGCGACGTGATCCAGATCGCTCCGGTAGCCCTGTGCGTGCTGCGCCGCAGCGATGGCCGGGTGGTGCTGGAGAACACCCTGTCTCAGCAATGGCTGGGCAATGGCACCGAGCGCGATCAACTCTGTGCCGGCTGGATCGAACAGGCCTTCGATCCCAGCCGCCCCAATAGTTCGGATTACTTTGAAACCGCCGATGGCCGCCATCTCTATCTCAGCTCGGCACCGACCCGCTATAACGGCGAGGACGTGCTGTTCTGTGCCTTCAGCGATATCAGCGCACGCAAGCAGATCGAAGCGGCCCTGGAAGAAGCCAAACGCCTGGCCGATACCGCCAACGAAGCCAAGACGCTGTTCCTGGCCACCATGAGCCACGAGATCCGCACACCGCTGTACGGCGTGCTCGGCACCCTTGAGCTGCTCTCCCGAACCCACCTGGACAACCAGCAGAGGGATTACCTGCGGGCCATCGAAGGCTCCTCCGGTACTCTGCTGCAACTGATTTGCGACGTGCTGGATGTGTCCAAGATCGAGGCCGGGCAGTTGGCCCTGGAGCTCAGTGAGTTCTCCTCCCTGGATCTGGTGCACGAGATCATCCAGGGCTATGCCGCTGCCGCCCACGCCAAGGGACTGCAGTTCTATGCTTGCGTGGACCCGCAGTTGCCGGAAATTCTTCTTGGTGATGTCACACGGATCCGCCAGATCCTCAGCAACCTGCTGAACAACGCAGTCAAGTTTACCGACTCAGGACGTATCGTCCTGCGAGTCCGAGTGGACAGTCGTGACGGCGAACGCAGCAACATCCTCTGGCAGGTATCTGACACTGGCCGCGGCATCGCCCAGGACGACCAGGCGCTGATCTTCGAACCCTTCTACCAGACCGAAGGCAACACCAATGTCATCGCCGGCACGGGCCTGGGCCTGCCGATCTGCCAGCGCCTGACACAGTTGATGAACGGCAACATCCGCATGGTCAGCGAACTCGGACTGGGCAGCAGCTTTACCCTCACCCTGCCCCTGGAAGCCTGCCCCATGGTGTCCCACACCCCGCTGATCAGCCCGCTTTTGCCGGAGATGATCTATGTGGTGTCCCCGGTCCGCGAGCTGGCGGAATCCGTGGCCGGGTGGTTACGTCGCTGGGGCGCCCGGGCCCAGTTCAGCCTGCCCACTCAGTCGGATCGCAGCCGCGGCAACGTGCTGATCGAGCTGCACCCGGGGATCGTCGAACATCGCCTGGAGCCCGATTGGCAGGGCCCTCTGGTGCTCGCCAGTGGTGACGGCCACAACGAACCGCGGATCCGTGGCGGCAGCTGGCAGGTGAACACCAACAACCTGCGGGCGATCCACCAGGCGGTGAGCCAGGCACAGGGCGTCTGGGTGGCCCAGAGCGAGGAACATACCGACAGCCGCGAACTGAAAAAACTCAGCCTGCATGTGCTGGTGGCCGAAGACAACGTGATCAACCAGTTGATCCTCAAGGACCAGTTGGAGGAACTGGGCTGCAGCGTGGAACTGGCCTCGAACGGAGAAGATGCCTTGTCCATCTGGAGAAACGGGCACTTCGACGTGGTGTTGACTGATGTGAACATGCCGAAGCTCAACGGCTATGAACTGGCCAAGGAGCTTCGACGTCAAGGCTGTTCGATCCCGATCATCGGGGCGACGGCCAATGCAATGCGCGGAGAAGAAGAGCTCTGTCTTGCAGCCGGGATGAACCACTGCCTGGTCAAGCCCTTTGCACTAAGAGCGTTGTTCAACTATCTGGCGCCCTATGAAAGAGCCCCTCATGAAGTCCTGTAGCATTTTGATCGTCGAAGATCAGCCGTTTCAGTACATGTACCTGCAACACTTGTTCAACGAGCTGGGGCCTTACCAGCTGGAGGTCGCGAGCAACGGTTCCGAGGCTCTCGAACGTCTCAAGCAACGGCATTTCGATCTGGTACTGACAGATCTGCTGATGCCTGGCATGGACGGTGTGCAGTTCATCCAGGGTCTGGCCAAGCACCGCGTACGCCCGGCCCTGGCAATCATGAGTGCCTCTTCCCGGCGCATGTTGATGGGCGCCAGCCTGGTGGCTCGAAACCTGGGCCTGCGGGTCATAGGCTTGATTTCCAAACCCGTGAGCCTGGCGGCACTGCGCAACCTCACTGCGCAGCTACCGGAGCTGATCAGCAGCGAGCCGCCGCCAGCGATCTGGGTCGAGTGCAGTACCGAGACCCTGCAACACGCCCTGCGCAATTCGCAGATTCAAGCCTGGTTCCAGCCCAAGAAAGCTCTGAACAACGGCCGCATCGTCGCCGCCGAGGCGCTGGTGCGCTGGATGCACCCGCAACACGGCATGCTGTTGCCCTGCGACTTTCTACCGGAACTCACCGAGGCGGGACTCGAAGAGGAGCTGTTGTGGCTGATCCTCGAACAGGCTCTGGAAGCTCAGGTGCGCTGGCGGGAAGACGGCTATGACATTCCGGTGTCGATCAATCTGCCAACCCACCTGCTCAACAGCGCCGACCTGGCCGATCGACTGCATGACTTCGTGATCCAGCGCCAGGGCATACCCGGCAAGATCTGCTTCGAACTGATGGAGTGCTCCACTCCGGAACACATCAGCAACTTCTACGCCGGTGCCTGCCGCCTGCGCATCAAGGGTTTCGGCCTGTCCCAGGACGATTTCGGCAAGGGCTACAGCTCCTACATGAATCTGGTGTCGACGCCCTTTACCGAGCTGAAGATCGATCGGGCCCTGGTCCAGGGCTGCCACAACAACGAGGAAATCGCCCAGGCCCTGACCAGCATCATTGCGCTGGGCCGCCAACTGGGCCTGACAGTGGTCGCCGAGGGCGTGGAGAGCGCACAGGAACTGGCCCTGCTGCGCAAAATCGACTGCACCCAGGTGCAGGGCTTCCTGATTTCCCACGCGGTGTCCTCGCAACAGTTTCAACAGCTACTGGCCCAAGACGGACCAGCGACCCTGTACTAGCCGATGAGCCCTTTGCTCACCCACGCAACCTTCACTCATCGCTGACGGCCTTGCTTCAGAGAGAGGAATCTCGGAATCGAGGCCCTTATATGCATTTGGGAATTCAGTGATGAAATACCGCGACACCTTCCTGGAGAGTCTCAGTCGAAGCTCGATCCGGTTGAACAAGGGTCTGTTGATTCTCGCGGGCCTGGCGCTGCTGCTGTTCACCCTTCTCTACTGGGCCGCCCAACGCCTGATCAATGAACAGGACAGCACGGTAAAGCTGCATTTCACCGGACTGATGGAAAACATCCAGGAACAAGAGCTGTTCCTCCAGCGCCTGGCCAGCCACCCGTCCATACAGGCATTGCTGGCCGACGAACCCACTGCGCAGTATCTGCAGCAGCCCCTGCCCAGCGAGGAAAAAACCGCTTACGAAGGGCAACAAGCGCCCTATTCGACGCCTTTCAGCCTGAACTTCAATCACCAGCAACTGGCCTCCAGCGAGCTGCCCAAGGTGTTCGCCCTGGGCATGCACCTGTCGACGTTCTACGGTGCCTTCTGGTCCACCTCGCACTATCAAGCACCACGCACCTTCCTCTTCAACACCTTCGGTAACTTCGACATCAGCGTACCCGCAGCGCGGCACACCCGCGGCACTCCCTGGAACAGCGACATGCCCTACAGCAGCGTGGTGGATAGGGTCCTGCAGCACCTGGCGGTGAAGAACAACGACCTTCCGAACAATCAGGTCCACTGGGAGAAATACCATGTGCCGGCCTCGGCGCAGTTTTCCCCCAAGCTGCTGGCCTACATCAGCCTGCATGCAGGGCCGCAACAGTTGCGCACCCAGGGCACGCACGAGTCGATGGTGGTCGCCTCGCTGCTGAACCTGGACGACGTCAATAACATCGAACGCCTCATGAACTGGTCGATTTATGACGACTTCACCCTGATCGAACCTTCCGGCAGCGTCCTCACCGGCTCCCACGTCCGTGCCGACGCCCTGCATGAGGGCCTCAACTTCGGCTGGCAAGGAATGGCCTTCAAGGTGACGAGCCACACCCCGGCACTCTGGACCGGGATCTACAGCATCAGCTACAAGAGCTACTTCGGCTACGCCCTGTGGACCCTGGCCGGCCTGCTGACCCTGGCCCTGGGCGCCTTCTTCAGCGGCTGGGCCGCCAGTCGCTGGTATCGCAACAAGGTAGTGACGCCGGCGCAACTGGCGCACCAGAGCATTGCCGAGAGTGAAGCCTTCAGCCGGGTGGTACTCGACACCGCGCCCACGGGCCTGTGTGTGGTGCGTCGGGAAGACTTCAAAGTGCTGCTGGAAAATCGTCAGGCCGAACAATGGCAAGGCACGACAAAACTGCTGGCCCTGCTGCAGCAGGACCAGCGCTTGATGGACAACGACGAGACCAGCCTCGATGTCGACGGACGCCATTTGCAGATTGGCCTGGTCTCGACCCGCTACCAGGGCCAGGAGGTGCTGCTCTGCACCTTCAACGACGTCACCCAGCATGTCGAGGACGCCCAGGTACTGGAACAGGCCAGGCGTTCGGCGGACGCGGCCAACGAAGCCAAGACCCTGTTCCTCGCCACCATGAGCCACGAGATCCGTACCCCGCTCTATGGCATGCTCGGCACCCTTGAACTGCTGGGCCTGACCCAACTGGATCCGCGCCAGAGCGATTACCTGCAAACCATCCAGCGCTCCTCCAGCACCTTGTTCCAACTGATCAGCGACGTTCTCGACGTCTCCAAGATCGAATCCGGGCAGATGAGCATCGACCCGGAGGCGTTCTGCCCCCTGGACTTGGTGGAAGATGCCTTGCACGCCTACGCCGCCTTTGCCGAACGCCGCGGGCTGCTGTTCTACGCCTGCATCGACCCGAGCCTGCCGGACCTGATGCTGGGGGACGCCAACCGTATCCAGCAGATTCTCAGCAACCTGCTGAGCAATGCGATCAAGTTCACCGATTGCGGCCGGGTGGTACTGCGCGTCCGGGTACTGGAGCAGGACGCCCGCCAGGCCAGCATCGAATGGCAGGTCACCGATACCGGGATTGGCATCTCGCCCTTGCAGCAACCCCAGTTGTTCGACCCCTTCTATCAGGTCCGCGACGCTTCCAGCGAAGCCGGGGCCGGGCTGGGTCTGACGATCTGCCAGCGCCTGAGCGACATGATGGGCGGGCAGATGCAGGTCATCAGCGAGCCAGGGCTGGGCAGCAGCTTTTCCCTGCGCCTGACCCTGCAACGCCTGCCGGGGACCTTGTCGGGAGCCGAGCCACTGCCCGAAGGGCCGCCTGTGTATGTCCGCGCACCGGTGCCGGAACTGATGAAAAGCACATGCGACTGGCTCAACCGCCTGGGGGTCCAGGCCTATCCGCTGCCCACCAGTTGGGATGACAACCCCCAGAGCAGCGTCCTGATCGACATGCTGCCCCGGGACGCCCAGCCCACCTGGCCCGGCCCCTGCGTCAGTGCCAGTTCCAGCGGTCGTTGGCACGGCAGCAGCTTGCAGCCGGCGCACTGGGAGGTCGACGCCCACGACATCCGAGCCATCGCCCAGGCCGCAGCGCTGGCCCGCCTGGGACAGCCGCTGCATCTGGCACAGCGCGAAGCCGACACCTTGCAAGGCCTGAACCTGAACATCCTGGTGGCGGAAGACAACCCCATCAATCAGGCCATCATCAAGGAGCAGCTGGAGGCCTTGGGTTGCCAGGTAACCCTGGCGGCCAATGGTGAGCAAGCCCTGGAACAGTGGCTGCCGCACCGGTTCGACATCGCCTTGACCGACGTCAACATGCCGGTCATGAACGGCTACGACCTGGCCAGAGAGTTGCGTCTGAGGGAGCCGGAACTGCCGATCATCGGCGTCACTGCCAACGCCTTGCGCGAGGAAGGCCGCCGTTGCCTGGCTACCGGAATGAACAGCTGGATCGTCAAGCCCATGAGCCTGCAGACCCTGCGGGGGCAATTGTCGAAACTCTGCCAGGTGCCCGGCAAAAGCGCCCCGCTCGCTGCCAGACCTGGGTTGCGAAGCGAAAACCGGCCCGTGTCACCGCACCCCGTCAGAGACCGAATTCAGGTCTCGGAGCGGATGCGACCGCTGTTTCTCAGCACCATGCACGATGACCTGCAACGGCTGGCCAAAGCCCTGGAAACCGGCTCCGGCAAGGCGGCGGCCGAGCGTCTGCACAGTATTGCCGGGGCCATGGGGGCGGTGCAGGCCGGGGCGCTGGCCAGGGCCTGCGCCGAACTGGAGTGCCAATTACTGGAAAGCACCCTGAGCCCGACACTAGTAGCTCAAGTCAGGCAACTGATGCAGCACTTGTCGGAACTCCTGTTGCCCCTTGAATAATGAGTGGCAGGGTTTAATGTACCGTCAGTCTCATGTTTCTTTACTCATTTGCGTATTACACGGGTGTGTTTGCCATGGAAAAACTGAAAGTAGTCATTGCTGACGATCACCCTATTGTCTTGCTGGGCGTACGCGAGTTGATGGAGCGCGACGAACGTTTTGAAATCGTCGGTGAAGCGGTGTGTTCCAAAGGCCTGATCCAGCAATTGGAAGCCAAACAGGTGGACATCGTGATCACCGACTACAACATGCCTGGAGACTCACCCTACGGTGATGGCCTGAAGCTGGTGGAATACCTCAAGCGTAACTTTCCGCACCTGCAGATCCTGATCCTCACCATGATTTCCAACCAACTGATCCTCACCCGCCTGCACGAGTTGGGCGTGGTCGGGGTCATCCAGAAAAGCCAGCTGCACGAAGAGATCCAGACCGCCCTCAAGGCCATCGCGCAAAAAGGCGTCTACCGCAGTCTGGAGCCGGCTTCCAACTCGGTGATGGAATCCAATGTGGCGATCGATGAGCGCATCTCCACCCTGTCGCCCAAGGAGTTCGAAATCCTCCGCTTGTTCGTGTCCGGCAAAAGTGTCAGCGACATCGCCCGCAGCCAGAACCGCAGCTCCAAGACCATCAGTGCCCAGAAGATCTCCGCCATGCGCAAGCTGGAGGTACAGAGCGACCAGGACCTGCTGACCTACTGCATAGGCCGCAATATCTTCAACTGAACGCCCCCACAAGGAGTTGATCGACAATGGATACTGCATCCTCAGCCAGGAGCAACGACTCGCTGGAACTTCAGCGCCTGCAGGGAGCCTGGGAGCAAATCTCAATGGAGGACAGCGGCGTGCTGAATCCGCCGGACGAACACAGTGCGCCCGGGGCCCTGACCCTGATCGAAGGTGATCAGTTTCGCGTGCTGACGGTGGCGGGAGACGTGCTGCTGGCCGGAAGCTTCACCCTCGACAGCAGCACCACCCCCAAGTCGATCACTTGGATCGACTCCATCGGCGCGGATGCGGGCAAGCCCTTGCCCGCCAGCTATGAGCTGACTGAGGACGACTTCGTGTTCATCGCCGCCGATGAAGGTCAACCCCGGCCAACCCGCTTCAGCACCGGCCCGGGCCAGACCCTGCGGCGCTTCGTCCGGGTCCGCCAGGGCCAGTGACCCTCGCCCCCGGCGCACAAGCGCCGGTGGCAAGCGGCTTCAGCTCCGCGCTATCACCTCGAAATCTCACCAGCCGACGCCGGGTCTTGGGCGTCCACGGCCCACCAGCTCGGCAACAACTGCCGCACCCTGGGCTCGGCAAAGCGATCGTCGATCAACATCAACACGCCCCGATCGGCCTGGCTGCGAATCACCCGCCCTGCCGCCTGCACCACTTTCTGCAGTCCGGGATAGAGGTAGGTGTAGTCGTACCCGGAGCCAAACAGCCGGGCCATGCGTTGTTTCATCTGCTCGTTCAACGGGTTGAGCTGAGGCAGCCCGAGGGTGGCGACAAAGGCGCCGATAAGTTTTGAGCCCGGCAAGTCGATGCCCTCGCCGAAAGCCCCGCCGAGCACGGCGAACCCGATGCCCTGCCCCTCTGCACGAAACTGCTGGAGAAAGCCCAGGCGCGACGCTTCATCCATGCCCCTGGACTGCAACCACAGGGGAATCTGCGGGTGCTCGCGAGCCAACAGCTCGGCCACTTGCTGCAGGTAATCGAAGCTGCTGAAGAACGCCAGGTAGTTGCCCGGCCGCGCAGCGAACTGCTGGGCCAGCAGTTCGACGATGGGCGCCAGGGACGCCTGTCGATGCACATAGCGGGTGGAGATGCGGCTGACGATATGCACGTCCAGCTGCGCGGCGGCAAACGGCGACTCCACGTCCAGCCACACCGTGGTCTGGGGCAATCCCAGCAGGTCGCGGTAGTAATGCTGCGGGTTGAGGGTGGCGGAAAACAGCACGGTGCTGCGAGCCGCCGTCAGTCGCGGCCCGAGTAGCGGCGCCGGCACCACATTGCGCAGGCTCAGCCGCGACAGGCTGCGCCTGGCACTCAGGGAGCGCTTGCTGATATCGAAGATGAACTGCTGTTCATCGAACAACTCCGCCACCCGGGCAAATTGCAGCAGCTCGAAATACAGCCCCTGCAAACCAACGTCAAGGCCCTGAGGCTGCTCGTTGAAGTAGTCCCCCAGGGCAGCGACACACAAGGCCAGCGCCCTGAGCCAGGCCGTCGGGAGTTGGCCATAGGCCTGGTATGGCGCGAGCTGTTCCTTGTGCAAGGCGTTCCATTCGCGGTTGAGCCGTTGCAACGAACTTTTCAGCGCCTGGGGCGCAGTGCTGCGCACGCTGGCCAGCGTTTGTTGATCCAGGCTGGCGCTGTACATGCCACGCCCGCGCTCCACCAGGTTATGGGCCTCGTCCACCAGCACCGCCACTTGCCATTGATTGGCCTGGGCCAGGCCGAACAGCAAGGCGCTGAAATCGAAATAATAGTTGTAGTCGGCCACCACCAGATCGCTCCAGCGGGCCATCTCCTGACTCAGGTAGTAAGGACAGACCTGATGCGCCAGGGCCACCTCGCGCAGCGCCTGGCGATCCAGCATCGGTACCTGGCTGGCCGCCTGACGCGCCGCGGGCAGGCGCTGGTAGAACCCCTTGGCCAGCGGGCAGGACTCGCCGTGGCAAGCCTTGTCCAGGTGTTCGCAGGCCTTGTCCCGGGCCACCAGTTCCAGGACCCGCAACGGCAGCTGGGACTGGCTGGCGAACAACACCCGGGCCGCATCCAGCGCCAACTGCCGCCCCGGGGTCTTGGCGGTGAGAAACAGCAGCTTGTCCAGTTGCTGCGGGGCCATGGCCTTGAGCATGGGAAAGATCGTGCCCAGGGTCTTGCCGATGCCGGTGGGCGCCTGGGCCAGCAGGCAACGGCCGGTGCTGACCGCCTTGTACACCGATTCCGCCAGGTGCCGCTGGCCAGGGCGGAACTCGCCATGGGGAAAGACCAGGGCCCCAGTGGCCTGGTCCCGGGCCTTGCGGTGGCGCATTTCCTGCTGCGCCCACTCCAGGAACACCGCGCACTGTCGATTGAAGAACGCCTGCAATGCCTCGGCACTGTGCTCCTCCACCAGGGCGGTTTCCTGCTCGCTGAGGATGTCGAAATACACCAGCGAGACTCGGATACTCGGCAGCTGCAGGCTCTGGCACAACAGCCAGCCATAGACCTTGGCCTGGGCCCAGTGCAGTTGCCGGTGGTTGTCGGGTATGCGCGCCAGGTCGCCCCGATAGGTCTTGATCTCCTCCAGGAGGTTCTGCGCCGGGTCATAACCGTCCGCCCGGCCCTTGACCAGCAACTCGCCGTATTGACCCTCCAGGGCCACTTCGCTCTGGTAGCCGGGATTGCGCCGGGACGCCACGGTGCGGTGCCCGACTATTCCCTCCAGGGCGGTAGGCGATGGGGTGAAACGCAGATCCAGGTCGCCGCTCTTGGCGCTGAACTCGCACAGGGCCCGCACCGCAATGCGGTAGCTCACGTCGACAGGTCCTGCCATTGCACATAGCACACCGCCACCGGCATCCGGTGCTCCTGGCAGAAGTCCAGCCAGCGCAGCTGGTTGTCCTGCAGGCGGTCCCCCGGGCCCTTGACCTCGATCATCCGGTAGGTCCTGGCCTCGGGCCAGAACTGGATCAGGTCCGGCATACCGGCCCGGTTGGCCTTGATATCCAGCAACAGGCGCTCAAACCAGTGTTTCAGGTGCTCGGCCGGCAGGCAGTCGAGGGCCTGCTCCAGCAACTCCTCGGTCAAGGCCCCCCAGAACACGAAGGGCGACTGCAGGCCCCACTTGTCGACAAACCGCTGGCGGATGCTGTCCCGGTAGCGACCATCGTCCAGCTCCTCCAGGCAGGCCTGGAACAGATCGCTGCGCCGCTGATGAAAGTCCTCGCTCAGCAGATCCACCGGCCCGCGCTGGAACGGGTGGAAGAACGCCCCGGGCAAGGGGGCGAAGATCGCCGGCCAGCACAGCAACCCGAACAGCGAATTGATCAGGCTGTTTTCCACGTAGTGCACCGGCGCCTGGGGCTGCTGCAGATGGGCCTGGACATGCAGCTCCACCGCCAGGCCATCGGCGTCACGGGGCAGGCACAGATCCAGTCGCGCCACCTCGCGGCTGACCGTCCGGGGCGCCGGCGGGCCACCCAGCTTGCGCCGCAGCCGGGGCATGACTCGCAGCAGCTGCTGGGCCTCGGCAGCGCTCTGGGGCGCCGCCGCAGCCTGCTCGGCCAGCGCCAGCGCCGCCTGATACTCGGCACTGAGCTCCAGGACCCGGATCAACCGCAGGCGAGCACCGGGGTAGGCACATTGCTGGTAGATCTCCCGGGCCTGCCGCCAGTCCGTCAACCGCTCGCAATGCTGCCCCAGCTGGAACAACAGCTTGCCGCGGCGTTTCTCCAGCCAGGGGTTGGCGGTGCTGAAAGCCGCGATGCGCGCGAGCACCGCGTCCACCTCCTCCCCGGCCTCGAAGGCTTCCTGACACTGGTGCAGGTAGATGAAGCCGTCCACATCGTCACGGCTGCGCAAGCCACGGGCATCGGCACTGATCTCGACCTTTTCGTAGCTGTAGATCCCCAGGTCCGCCAGCACGAATTCCGACCAGTCCTGGTAGAGATTGCCGAAGAACATCAAGCGCAGGCGATCGCACAACGGCATGACCGTCAGGCTCAGCAGCCGGTCCGCCAGTGCCGGGCACCATTGGCCGAAAGCCCGGGGTTGCGGGTACAGCGCCTGCAGGGTCTCCAGCCACTGGTTCTTCTTGGCCTTGGCCACCAGCCCCTGGTCACTGAAGCACTGCAGGATCTCGGCCTTTTGCAGCAGGCCGAACAACTCGTCCAGGGCCAAGGGCGCCTGCTCATCGATCCAGCCCAACGCCAGCAACGGCTGCAGGGCCCGGGCGCTGTCGCCGATCTCCGGGTAACGCAACTTGCCGAGGCGAAAATGCCGCCCCTTGCGCATCACCATGCGCACCAGCAAGGCCTGGGATGGCTGGGGCAACTGCGCGAAATCGGTGATGAAACACTGCTCTTCATCGCGCAGCACATCGGCATAGCGCAGCTCCAGCCAGTTCAGGACTTGCTGGAAGTTGTGCAGGTAATAAAAGGGGTTCTCGAGGGGATTGGAAGTCACTGAACGAAGGCGCCACGGCTGGACTGATACTGGTTATGCGTACAGATAACAGCCGACGCCCCGGTCTGGCAAACACTATTGGATAAATGGCGGGAAGAAGATTTTTCCAGTGCCCAGGCGAACTTTCGTCGTCTTCACGACACCAAGGGGCCATGCTTATAGTGTCCGGCGCAACACGGATACCCCTACCGATAAGAGGTCTATATGAATGTGAAGAACCTGGGATTGCTCCTGGCCAGTGTCGCCGCCCTGGCCCTGACCGGCTGCGCCTCACCCACCGTGGTGACCTTGCAGAACGGTACCCAGTACCTGACCCGGGACCAGCCCAAGACCAAGACCGCTGATGGCTTCTACGAATTCCAGGACATTTCCGGCAAGACCATCCGGGTCAAGGCGGACGATGTCGCCACCGTTCGCCAGGAACAATGATTCAGCCGTGCACCTCAGTGCGACCAGGGAAAGGGTCCCTGCCCCGGCTCGCAGACAATCCCCAGGGGCTTGCCGCGCTTTGACAGCTCGTCACGCACTTGCTGGCAGCGCTGCCGCTCCCGGGCTTCGGCGTTATCGATACTGATGTTGCCCGTGCTCTCTGGCGCCTTGCCGTCCCCCAGACGGAAATTTGCAATGGGTTGCTCCGGCTGCAGATTGAAGCGACTGGGTGCCGGCTCCTCTTTCTCGGCTGGCGCCGGCTGGCCGGCCGGCAATTGATCCGGGGTGACTCCGTAACGTTTCAGAATCGAGCTCTGAGGCAGCTCTTCGGCCGATGCCATGAGCGCCCACAGGGCCAGCACCAGTCCGCCCGCACACCTCTTGCTATTACTCACTGTCAACACTCTCCTGCCTTTTCCTTGAATCGATTACTGCTCAATACCTTGGGTAACGCATGACCAGGCTTGGGTTTTACAAGTATTTGAGTCGCCAACCGACCGACAGGTCACGATTTTCTTGCCAAGTCAGCGCGGAGCCCGTTGCGAGCCCCACGCTGCAGGTCCATCAGGCGAGGGTGATGCCCGAGCCGTTGAGGTGCGCGAGGCTGACACCCACCAGGGTCACCGAGTCATGGCCGAAGGTCAGCACGGTGTCATTGCCGCTGCTACTGGCGTGGGCCCGATAGTCCTGGTCCGGCAGCACGCCGCTCACCCCCATGAACACCAGCTTGTCGCCACTCTGGTAGCCGAGGATGCGGTCCTGGCCGAAATGACCGGTGAACAGGAAGGTGTTGTTGCCCCCACCCGACTCCATCAGGTCATTGCCGGCGCCACCGACGAAGACATCGTTGCCCTTGCCGCCGATCAGGTGATCGTTGCCATCCAGGCCGAACAGCCAATCGCCGCCGGCATGGGCCTTGAGCAGGTTGTCGCCGCCGTCCCCCTTCACCGAAGACGCGTACTGGGTCAGTTGGCTGCCCACCTTCAACCCCTGGTCGGTGACCTGGTGGACCACATCATCCTTGAACAGGCCCCAGAGAAACCCCGGCTCCTTGCTCTGAATGGCGCCGATGTCGCGGGTCATGCTGATCCCGCCGCTGGCGTCGCGCACGTACAGGGTCCCGGCGCCGTCGCTGGCGAAGCTGTAGTCCTTCACCGAGTGCTGCAGGTCCAGGGTGTTGCTGCCCTTGCCGCCGAGGATGATGTTGTAGCCGCCGTCATCACGGAAGGTGTCGTTGCCGTCGCGGCCTTCCAGGTAGTCGTTGCCGCCCCCACCCTGGATCAGGTCGTTACCGTCGCTGCCGATGATGAAGGTGCTGCCCTTGTGGGTATCGGCGTTGCGGTTCAGATCCTGGACCCAGGTGCTACCCCGGGCCGGGTCCGACAGGTTGGCGACGACAATGGTGGAGTCCTTGCTGGTGAAGTCATAGAACTGCGACTGCAGCACCCGGGTCAGGCCATCGCCGTAGCCGGTGGGCAAGTGAGAAATCCAGGTGGGGATGTTGAGGATCGAGAACGGCAGCACGTTCCACAGGGTCGAGGCGTAATGGTCGTTGAAGTTGACGATGTTGTTGGTGGCCGAGTCCTGCTGGGCATCGTGCACCCCCAGGGACGACAGGTTGAAGTTGTAACCGTCCAGGGCGCGGAACACCGGGTCGTTTTCATAACCGATGTTCAACACCTTGTCGCTGCTGCTCTGGGTCGGTGAGGCATAGGCGATGTAGTTGGCATCCTTGTAGAACCCGGACCAGCGATCGGCACTCAGGTCCGCCAGGCTGTTGACCCCCAGCCCGCCCAGGCTGTGGCCACTGACCAGAATGTCCTTGCCCGACAGGCCATTGGCCTGGGCAAAAGCCGCCACATCGGCGAACAGTTTGCCGAAGGCCTCACCGGCGTAGTTCTTCGCATAGTCCTTGGGTCCCAGGGCGGCCAGCAGGTCACTGATGACGTCACCGATGGTGTCGCCGATCACCGATTCCCGAGGGCCGCTGGTGCCGCGAAAGGCGATGCCGATGGAACTCAGGTGGCCCTGGGCATCGTACTTGCCGAGGATCTCCACCTGGGCCGTGCCGTAGCCGTCCTTCTCGCCGAAGAATGTGCCCCGGGCATCCACCTTGCCGCTGTAGCCCAGTTGCTGGGCACTGAGGGTGGACCACCCGGCCTGGTGCAACGCGTCCTTGGCGGCCTGCTCCGAGTCCGGGTTCCAGGGAATACCGGGGATGACGCCCTGGGAATCGCTGCTGCCGATCAGCGCGGTGATCAGGGTCGCCGGCAGGCCCAGGCCGAAGCCATGGTGCTGGTAACCCACGGCGAAGCCGTTGTCGAGGTTGTGATAGGAATACAGCGTGATCGCCAGCGCATCGGAAAACAGCGCCTTGGAATCGGCTGCGGTGAAGTTCTTGTAGTCAAAGACACCCATGGTATTGCCTCTCTTTTGTTGGAATTGTCAGAGAAAGCTCAGGCCCTCGCAGGCCCCGTTTCCGGGTCTGGAGGACCTGTACAACACCTTGCACATCCGTTGCCTGGGTCTTAGAAAGTCCAGTCCAGGGTCAAGCCGACCCCATGGTTCCGGTCACGGCTGCCCAGCAACCCGTTGTAATCCAGATTGACCCGGGTCTGTCGACCCAGGGCAATGCCCGCCCGTGCACCGACGACCGCCGCATCGCGGTCCAGTGACAGGCTCTGCACCTTGTAGCTTTGTCCACCGTCGGCAAACGCCAGATGCTGGTCGGCGCCGGTGGCGCTCAGATTGTGCTGCCAGCCGAGGGTAGCGGACAGTTCCACAGTCTGCCCGGAAGACAACTGCAACTGCTTGCCGGCGCGCATGCCCAGGGTCGAGAGCCAAGCCTCGCGATTGTCGCTATCGCCCTTGAGTGCCGTGGCGCCGCCGTGTTCCTTGAAACGCTCGCTGTCCACCTGCACATAGGCCAGGCTGGCAAAGGGTTCCAGGGCCATGGGCTGCAGATCCAGGTGCCACGCCGCCTCGCCGAACAGCTGCAGGCTGCGGGCATCACGCTTGCTCTTCTGGCGATCGGCAACCTCGTCGTATTGCAGCTCGCGCCGAGTGGCGATGCGGTGCCAGCTGTAGGAACCGCCCAGGCTCAGGCGCAGTTGCGCAAGCTCGCGTCCGGCGTAGGCGCCCAGGTGGTAGCTGTCGATGCTGGCCGAAGAATGCCGGCCATCGCCCATGCTCAGCGAGCTGTCGCTGTAGCCGGTGAACACGCCCAGGCGGGTGCTCGGGTCCACTTGCCCGTCGACACCGGCCAGCAGGCCGCCGATGGAGCTGGTGTAGCCGGCTCGATCCTGGCCGCCGTCGGCCTTGCCCCAGGCGCCCAGGGTCTTGAGCCACAGCCCCTGCTCGCCGCCCTCGACGGTAGGCACCGCGCCCCCATCCTGCTGGCGTAGCCGCTCACCCATCGCGTCACGCAGGTAGCGGCTGTCATTGAGCAACTGGCTGCCAACGGCCGGATGAATTTCCCCGGACAGTTGCTCGAAGGCCTGTTGTGCACTGGCCGCGCTGGCGGCCAGCAGCAGGCTTTCATACACCGGGTTGCCCGCCCCCAGTTGCTCGGCAGCATCGGCCACCGAACGCTGGTTGGGGCTCAGGCCGATACTGCTGAACGAGGTGGCATTGCGCGCCACCGCCAGCTGTACACCGCCGGCGCTGTAATTGAGGTTGCCCCCCAGAAACAGCGAGTTGGACAGCACCGGGCCAAAGCTGCCCTGCACGCCATTGGCGGCCTGGAGGATATCCAGCTGCCGCCCCACCAGGCTCGGGACCCGCTGTGCATTGAGGGACAATCCCGGGTTTTCCAGCTCCAGAGCCAGGCTGGCCCCGCCGAGGGTTGCCTGACCGTCGCTGACAATCCGGTCGCTGCCGCTGGGGGACACCTCCACCGCGTAGGTCGAACCCGGGAGGAAGTTCACATCGGCGCTGACATGCAAGGTGCCGATGGAGTTGCCCGGAGCCACAATCGCGCCCGCGTTGGCGGTCAGTGCGCCCACGCGGCCCGTGCCACCGAGGATGCCACCAGCGTTCACCGTCACCGCCGACAGCAGCGAGCCGTTGACCGCCAGCCGCCCCTGATTGACCAGGGTCGGCCCGGCGTAGGTGTTGGCGCCGCTGAGCACCAGGGTGCCGACGCCCTGCTTGGTCAGGCCGCCGTGGCCACTGATGTCGTTGCTCCAGATATCCAGTACGCAGCTGATGTCATTGCAGCGCCGCTGGGTCGGCTTGCCGACATCCAGCAGCGCGCCATAGCCCGGCAGGTCAGCGACGAACTGGGTCGAACCGTAGCCGCCCTGGATACGGAACTCCTCAGGGATATCCGCTTCGGTCACCAGCATGCCGGGCCCGCGAATCCCCTTGCCCAGATCGATCATCCCCCAGCCGTACAAGGCATCAATGCCCGGGGCACCCAGGTCGGTGGCCGTGGTGCGCAGGACGCTGGCCACCTGTGCCGCGCTCATGTAGGGGAAACGCTCCATCAGCACCGCCGCGGCACCGGCCGCATGGGGCGCGGCCATGGAGGTGCCGTTCTTGTTGGCGTAGCCCAGGGTCATGTTCGCAAGGCTGGTGCCACCGATCACCGAGCTGTAGATCCGGGTGCCGGGGGCCGACACGCAAAAGCTCGCGGTGTAGCCGCAACGCGAGGAAAAGGTACTGATGACATAGGGATCGGCGCTGCTGGTGTCGGGGTTCTGCTGCAAGGCCGCCACGGTCAGCCAGTTGGGGGCAATCTGCGGCACGAAGTAGGCCAGCCCGGCGATAGCGTCGGGGTTGTTCAGGTTGTAATCGTTGCCGGCGGCAAAAATCGTCAGCACCCCGCTGCGGGCTGCGGCGATCGCCCCGTCGTAGGCGCCGCCCGGCAAGCTGCCCAGCAACGGCTGGATCTGCGCGAACTGCGCCCGGGCATCGTCCAGGGTGAAGTGCGGGAACGCCGGATCACGACCGCCCTTGCTGAAGTGCTCGGTAATGCCGATGCCCCAGCTGTTGTTGATGATCCGCGCGCCACTGGCCACCAGGCCGTCCCAGCCGGCCTTGTACACTGCGCCATCGTTACCGAGGATGATGCCGTCCTCCGGGCCGGGATCGCCGTTGTCGGCGCTGATGATCTGGGCGTCGAAGGCCACCCCGTGCATCGCCCCACCATCGCGGTTACCGGCGGCAATCCCGCCGACATGGGTGCCGTGGGACCCCAGCTTGCCGTCCGAGCCCACCGAAGGTCGGCCGTCATAGACAAAGGCATCGCCGGCCCGCACCGGAATATAGGGATCGGTGTATTGACGAGTGCCGCTGGTGACCAGGGTCAGCACCTTGCCCGGGCTGGCGAACTCCGGATGCTGGGCATACACCGGCTGGTCGAAGATCCCCAGCTTGACACCCTTGCCGCTGTAACCGGCGGCATAGGCACTGTCGGCATGAATCGCCCCCAGGCCCCAATCGGCCTTGAACTCGCTGCTGCGCCAGCTCGCGGCATCACCGCGGCGGCCGTTCTCCACATAGGGCGCCGCCTGGGCTGTGCCCATCAAGGCCATCCAACCCAACAGGGCCGGAGCCAGGGGCAACCACCCACGTTCCTGCCCAAGCACCGCGCCATCCTTGCGTTTGACTTGCTTCACTACGACCTTCCTTAGTTGTGTTGCGAAATGACCCTGACAGGCTCCCTGCCCGCCGCTCGAATGACGTCGTGGAAACGCCATTGCAGATTGACTCCGACACCCTTGTGTCGCTCACCAACACCCCAGGCGCGCCAACGCAGCCGCACAGGCGCACGGGACTGGGCAGCACCTGCTGGGCTTGCTGGTTGTTCAGATAAGGGAAAGGTGCCATGGCTGGCGCCAGAGCGCCGATGGCATGGGGGCGGGAACGCCCCACTGGCCGGTGTGCCGAACGGCGTTGGGCGGCCGTCAACGGCAGGCCTGCGGTAAACGCCAGGCACAGAGTGCCCGCCAGCCTGTTGAACTGATGACATCTGACATCCATGTTGATGACTTCTCGTTTTTTGTTGTTGTTCGATCGTCCATCCAGGACGGATCAGGGTGTTGCCGGCGACTTCAGGGGAGCCACCCCGATGCCCTCTGGGTTCAAGGTCCGCAAAGCCCGGGGGAGCGAATCCTGCGCTCCCCCGGCCGAGGCGGAATCAGGCGAACACGATGCCTGAACCGTTGAGCCCCTCCATACCGATGCCCACCAGGGTCACCGAGTAGTCGCCCACCTTGAGCAAGGTGTCGTTGCCGCTCTGGGACAGGTGCTGGCTGTAGTCGTAATGGGCATCGATGCCGGGCACACCCATGAACACCAGCTTGTCGTTGCTCTGGTAGCCGTGGATCAGGTCGAGGCCGAAGTTGCCGCTGAACAGGAACGTGTTGCTGCCACCTCCGCTGGAGTACATGACGTCGTTGCCGGCACCGCCGACAAAGGTCACGTTGGCCTTATCGCTGCTCAGCAGGTCGTCGCCGCCATGGCCGAACAGCCAATCGCCATTGACGCTGGCCACCAGCGCATTGCCATAGGCATCGCCATTGAGGGAGTGGTTGTAGGCGGTCCACTGGTTGCCGTTCTGCAAGCCGTCGGCGGTCACGCTATAGCTGACGTCCTTGCCGAGCAGTTGCCACCAGCTCCCGGCCTCGTGACTGACCAGGGCGCCGATATCCCGGGTCATGCTGATGCCGCCATAGGCATCGCGGATGTACAAAGTGCCGTCGCCGTCATTGGCAATGGAGAAGTTCTTCAGCGGCTGCTGCAGCTGCAAAACGTTATGACCCGAACCGCCATGGATGATGTTGTAGCCGCCGTCGTCGCGGAAACGGTCATCACCGGCCCCGCCATCGAGGTAATCGTTACCCTTGCCGCCGTGCAGCAGGTCGTTGCTCTGGGTGCCGATGATGAAGGTGCTGCCGCTGTGCTGGTCGGCGTAGAGATTCAGGTCCTTGACCCAGACCTGGTCGCGCTTGTCCTCGGACAGGTTGGAAACCACCACCGTCGAATCACGACGGGTCAGGTCATAGAAGTCCGAATTGATCACGCGGTTGAGCCCCGCGGCGTAGTCGACCGCGCTATGGGCCGACCAGGACCAGGGGTTGAGGATGCTCTGGGGCACCAGCTTGCCGGACAACGACGAATAGTGATCGGTAAAGCTGACGATATTGTTGGTGGCCGACTCCTGTGGCCTGTCATGGGTGCCCAGGGACGAGGCGTTGAAATGGGTGCCGTCCAGCGCGCGGAACACCGGGTCGTTTTCATAACCGATGTTCAGCACCTGCTGGCTGTCGGTGCTCTGGGTCGGCGAGGCAAAGGCCACATAGCTGGCGTCCTTGTAGAACCCGCCCCAATGCTCCGCGCTCATGGTCGCCAGGCTGTTGACCGCCAGGCCGCCGAGGCTGTGCCCGGTGACCAGCACATCATTGCCGCTCAAGCCCTGAGCGTTGGCGAAGGCGGCAACCTTGCCCAGCAGTTGGTCGAAAGCCAAGCGGCTGTAGTTGTCGGCAAAACCTGGAACAAAGGCCGCCTGCAGGTCGTTGATCCCGTCCGCCAGGCTATCAGTGCCACGAAAGCTGATGCCGAAGGACAGCAACTGCCCGGCGGCATCGTACTTGCCCAGGATTTCGACCTGAGCGTCGCCGACCGAAGACTGCTCGCCGGAAATGGTGCCCTGGGCGCTGATGTTGCCCTGGTAGCCCAGTTGCGAGGCGCTGATCGGTCGCCATGAGGTGCCCGGCAGGGCTTCACCGGTGGGCGATGAAGCATACAAGGCCAGCGTGATGGCATCGCTGTACTGGGCTTTGCCGGCACCGCCAAGGGCATTTTTGTAGTCGAAGATGCTCATTCCTTTCTCCTTGTTATTTCAGCGCCGGCAGGTCCGATCCCGGGCCGTCTACGGCGCTGTGCGCTGGCCAAAGGCTTCATCGACCCTGGCCAGATCTTCTTCTCGCAAGGTTCCTGCGTAGTAATGCAACTTGGTCCATGCCATCAGGTAGTCGTAACGAGCCTGGGCCAGGTCACGCCGGGTAGTGTAGAGCTGCTGCTCGGCATTGAGCGCATCGAGGTTGACCCGCTCGCCGCCCAGAATGCTCTGCTGGGTCGAAACCACCAGGGCCTCGGCCGAGGTCAGGGCTTTCTGGTAGGCCCGCAACTTGTTCACCCCCGATAGACAGGCATTGAATTGCCGGCGTAGTTCAATCAGCGTCTCGCGGGTCTTGCCGTCCAGTTCGTACTCGGCCTGCTCCATGGCGCGGCTGGCCTGGCGAGTGGAGGCCGACACCCCGCCACCGGCGTACAGCGGCAGGCTGACTTCGATGCCGATGGTGTTGGTGTCGTAGCGCTGGTTGTAGGTGTTGCCGCTTTCCGATTCGTTCTGCCGCACGCTGGCGTAAGCGCTGAGCTTGGGCAGGTGCCCGGCGCGGTTGCGCTCCACTTCATAACGCGCCACCTCGACCCGTTGCCGCTGGGAGGCCAGCACCGGGTTGTTGCTCAGGGCCATCTCATGCCAGGTGTCGTAATTGGCCGGGCTCAGGGCAAAGGACTGGAAGTTTTCCTGCAAGGGGTCGAGATCGCGCACGTCGAGGTCGGGCACGCCAATCAGCGCCCCCAGTTCACGCAAGGCCGCGTCCTGTTCGTCCCGGGCCTCGATCTCCTCGGCGGTGGCCAGCTCGTAGCGCGACTCGGCCTCGAGGATGTCGGTACGGGTGCCCTCGCCCTGCTCGAACATGTGCCGGTTCTGCTGGAACTGTTGCTCGAAGGCCTTCTTCTTGGCCAGGGCGATCTCGATCTGATCCTGGGCGAACAGGGCCTTGGTGTAGTAACTGAGCACCCGCACCAGCAACTCCTGGCTCTTGCCGCGAAAGTTCTCGTCGGCAAACAGGGCCTGAGCCACACCCTTGCGATAGTTGGCGTAGGCCTCGTAGTCGATCAGCGGCTGCTGCAGGGTCAGGGACGAGCCGTAGCTGTCGTAGTTGCGTTTTTCGCTGACGCTGCCGCGCACCGTGTCCAGGTAGGTGACCTTGGAGTTGTTGTGGCCCTTGTTGTAGCTGTAGCCCACCTTGGGCAGCAGACCGGCGCGGCCGATGGCGCGGTTTTCCAGGCCGGCATCGCGCTCCTTGATGGCGCCGAGGAACACCGGGTCATTGCGCAGCGCCTGTTCGTAGATCTGGAACGGACCCATGGCCTGGGCCCCCTGGCACACCAGCAAGGACAAGGCCGCGGCGAGAATGGAAAGCTTACTCATACGACGCGACATCCTTATTCTTCGGTCAATGCAGAGCTGGCCCGGTCGAGCAGAGGCTTGAACAGGTAATTGAGCAGTGAACGCTCGCCGGTGCGCACGAACATCTCCGCCGGCATCCCGGGCTTGATCACCAGGCCGTTGAGCTTCTCCATGGCCTGGTCGCTGACGCTGCTGCGCAGCACGTAGTACGGCATGCCGGTCTTCTCGTCGACCATCTGGTCGGCGGATATCAGGCTGACTTCCCCCGGCACCCGTGGCGTGCGGCTCTGGTTGAAGGCGGTGAACAGGATGTCCACCGGCAGATGGGGGCCGACCTTGTCCACCAGGTTGACTGGCAACCGCCCTTCCACTTCCAGGTGCGTGCCCTGGGGCACGATTTCCAGCAGGGTTTCACCCTGGCGCACCACGGCGCCTTCGGTGTGTACCCCCAGGTTGACCGCGATGCCGTCGGCAGTGGCGATGATTTCGCTGTGCTGCAAGTCGAAGCCGGCGGAGGTCAGTTGCTGCTCCAGGGTCTGGGTCTTGAGCTGGGCTTCGGCCAATTGGCTGCGGACCTCTTTCTGGTACTCCTCGCTGTGCTGTTGCAGCTTGAGCCGGGACTCGAGAATGCCCTGCTCGATGCGCCCGCTTTCACCGGTGTTCTGCGCCAGCTCCTGTTGCACCTGGGACAACTGGCGCTGGTACTCCAGCAAGCGGTTGCGCGGGATGTAGCCGTTGTCGGCCAAAGGCTGCAGGTTGCTCAGTTGCTGGCGCAGGGACTCGGCCTGGCTGGCCAGGTCGGTGCGCGCCCGGCGCATGCCCGCCAGTTGCGCGGTGGCGCCTTCGATATTGGCGCGGATGCCCGCCTGCTCGCGGGAGAACGCCTCACGGCGGCTGCTGAACAGCTGACGCTGGCCTTCCAGCACCAGGGCCAGGCGTGGGTCGTCGCTGTTGCTCAACTGCAGCGGGAAGTCCACCTGCTTGAGGTTGTCGCGCTCGCTGCGCCAGCGCGCCAGGCTGGCCATGGCCATGCGGTACTGGGCCTGCAGCGACTGCACGTCCGCCGCCACCTGGGTCTGATCCAGGCGAAACAACGGCTGGCCCTGCTTCACGCTTTGGCCTTCGCGCACCAGAATCCGGCTGACCACGCCGCTGCTCATGGACTGCACCGCTTTGCGCTTGCCGGACACCACCACCGTGCCTTGCACGGGAATCCCCTGATCCAGTGGAGCCAGCGCGGCCCAGATGAAAAAACTGCCGGCCCCCACCAGGGCCAGTATCCAGCCCATGCGCGCGAAAAAGCCCGCATCACGCTCAACCCGTTCCGGCGCGTAACCCTCTTCGATCATCATGTTGCTGTCCTTGCTCATGCGCCTTTGTTCCGTGTCGGGGCCTGATACTGGCGGCTCATGCTCAAGCCACCGGGTGCGGCTGCAGCGGCGGGTCTGGCCGGTTCCTGGGGTTGGAGTGACTGGGGCTGCTGGGCACCGGCCAACGCCTTGAGTACTTCCTGGCTGGGGCCAAAGGCCTGCAGGCGGCCTTCATTGAGTACCAGCAGCTTGTCGGCCAGGGCCAGCACCGACGAGCGATGGGTCACCAGAACCACGCTGGTCCCCCGGGCCTTGAGCTGGGCAATCGCCGCCGCCAGGGCGCTCTCGCCCACGGTGTCGAGGTTGGAGTTGGGCTCGTCGAGCACCACCAGGCTGGGATTGCCATACAGTGCCCGGGCCAGGGCCACCCGTTGCTTCTGGCCCCCGGACAGGCCGCTGCCGTCATCGCCAAGCACGGTGTCGTAGCCTTGAGGCAGGCGCAGGATCAACTTGTGCACTCCGGCCAGCTGCGCGGCCTGGACCACCTGCTCCGGGTCGGCCTGGCGAAAGCGTGCGATGTTCTCGGCGATGCTGCCGGTGAAGAGTTCGATGTCCTGGGGCAAATAGCCGATGTAGGGACCCAACTCATCGCGATTCCAGCGATGAATGTCGGCGCCGTCCAGGCGCACCGTGCCGGCCAGGGTCGGCCAGACGCCCACCAGTACCCGAGCCAGGGTCGACTTGCCGGAACCGGAGGCCCCCAGCACCCCGAGCACTTCACCGGCATTGATACTGAAGCTCACCTGCTGCAGGGTCGCCGCCCGACGTCCGGGAGGCCCGGCGCTGACCTGCTCGAAACTCACCTGGCCCTTGGGCGCCGGCAACGACATGGCACTGTCACTGGGTGGGAACTCGCGCAGCAGCGCGTCCAGCCGACCATAGGCCAGCTTGGCCGAACTCCATTGCTTCCACACCGCGATCAACTGGTCGATGGGACTCAGGACCCGGCCCATGAGGATCGACCCGGCGATCATCATCCCCGCGGTCATGTCGCCCTTGATCACCAGCAAGGCGCCCAGGCCCAGCACCAGGGATTGCAGGCACAGACGCAGGGTCTTGCTCAGGGAACTGATCACCGAACCTGTGTCGCTGGCCTCGTTCTGCAGGCCGAGAAAGCGCGAGTGCACGGCAAACCAGCGCTTGCGCAAGGCACCGAGCATGCCCATCGCCTGAATGGTCTCGGCATTGTGCAAATGGCTGGTGGCCAATTGAGTGGAGCGTTGCGAAAAACCGCTGGCCTCGGCCAGGGGTTTCTTGGTCATGGCTTCATTCAGGTACGCCAGGGCGATCAGCAACACCGCGCCCACCGTGGCGAACACGCCGAGCCAGACGTTGAAAGCATAGATAACCAGCAGGTAGATCGGAAACCAGGGGGCATCGAAGAAGGCGAACAACGCCGGCCCGGTGAGGAACTGGCGGATATGGGTCAAATCGCCCAGTGACTGGCCGGCATGGCCTTCGCCACGGGCCAGGTTGCGTTCGAATGCAGCCTGATACACCCGCAGGTTGAAGCGGCGCTCCAACTGGCTGCCGATGCGGATGACGATAAAGCTGCGCACCACTTCCAGCAGCCCGATAAACAGGAAAAAGCCCACCACCATCAGCGACAGCATCACCAGAGTGGTCTCATTCTGCGACGACAGCACCCGGTCGTAGACTTGCAACATATAGATGGAGGGCACCAGCATCAGCACATTAATCAACGCGGTGAAACAGCCGACACTGATCAGGATGCCCTTGTATTCGCCCAATGCCTTGAACAGTGGTGCAGGATGACTATTATTCAGCATCTTCAACATTTCCCTGAGCCGACCCTGCGCGCCGAACGCGAGCACCTCATATACGGCGCAACTAAAGATGTGTGCCCCTTAGTCTCAAAGTCTGCGGACACACCCAAACCAGACAACTGTAGTTAACAGTCATCCGGTTAAAAACCTGTCGATTAAAAGAGTGGAAAAACTAAAACCACAACCACCCAAGATTAAACGAACAGCCTGCTGCCTTAATTAGCCAGCACGCTGTAACACGATCAAACCGTCGCCTTTGAGGCGCGCTTCGTACAGGCCTTCTCTCTGTCGACTGAAAAAGATAATCCTTGAACCTTCCCGCCCCGTGATGGCAATACCGTCGGGCTCCGGAAACCAGCCCACCGCCGCCTCACCGATCCACTTCGACAGGCACTCGGCGCCGTCTCCCAGGGCTGCGTTTTGCAACAGGTCCAGGGCACAGGCGGCGCCAGGTTCGCTCTGTTGCTGCAACTGCCAGTGTCCAACCAGTTCCGAGGGGTCCGCCAAGCGCAGGCTGCTTGCCATGGTTATTGCTCCATAAAAGATCGTCAGCGTCGCCAGCAGCCAGGTGGCCGCCTTGCAACTCAAGGTGTGTGGGGTCATAGGGTGCTCCGTCCGCCCGGTAGACTCGCTCAGCCCCGGGGCCAATGCAAGAACGGAAGGCAGCGCATCGGCGCCGCCTTCCGCCTACTTCACTCAGGCCACGATGTCACTGACGGCTGCCTGGCCAACGGTGCTGACCAGGAAGTCCGCCACGCCCTGTCCGGAGAAGTCCACGGACAGGGTGCTGACGCCCCCGGAGGTAGTGAGGATGGCGTCACCCACCGCGCCGGTGAAGGCGTTGACGAAATGCAAGCCTGCACCCTTGGTGATACCGGTCAGATCGATCTTGTCCAGGCCGCTGACAAAATCCATGATCTGGTCGGCCGCGCCCGGCTTGGAGTCGGAACTGGCGCCGAACACGAAGGTGTCCGAACCCGAACCGCCCCAGAGCTTATCGGCGCCACCGCCACCGTAGATGATGTCGTTGCCGGCACCGCCCTTGAGCACGTTGGCAGCGTTGTTGCCGATCAGCAGATCGTTGCCCGAACCGCCGATGGCGTTCTCCACGGTCACGCCCTGAGCAATGGAGACGTTACCCACCATGCCGCCAACGTCGGAGAACGAGGCCTCATTGAGGTTGATCTTCTGGTTCTGAGTGAATCCGGAGAAGTCCAGGGTATCGTTGCCACCACCGTCCCACACCGAGAACACCAGCTTGTCGGCAGACGAACTGGCGCTGTAGAAGTCGCGCCCGGTGTTGGAGTTGAAGCCATAGGTGGTATCGCCGGCACGGGTGCCGTAGTTGGCCCCGTAGAGTTTCTGGATGGCTGCGATATCGTCCATCAGCGGACCGGACGAATAGGCCACGACCCCGCCCTTGCTGAAGTTCTGGCTGGTGTTGCTTTCACTCCAGTAGCTCATGATGCTGTAGCCACGCGTGTCCTGGCCGTAGCTGGCGTCCTTGTAGCTTGGGTTGCCTTCGCCTGCGTTGTAGTCGCCAGGGTGAGCCAGGCCCAGGGTGTGACCGATCTCATGGGTCAGGGTCTGACGGCCATAGTTGTTCAGGTCGGGATTCTTGTTCTGGGTGTAGCTGCTGTTGATCAGGTACCAGGAGGTACCGTCGTAACCGGCACCGGTGCCCGGCAGGTAGGCGAAGGCCGCCGCGCCGTCCTGGCCACCACTGTAGTTGCCGAAGGTCATGCGAGCGTCACCACCCGAGGCTTTCTCGGTAAACACGACATTGGCCACATCGGCCCAGGATTGCATGGCCAGCACTGCTTGGGCCTTCTGCTGGGCGCTGAACTGGCTGAACCCGGAGATACCGTGCTTGTACATGGTGCTCGAGGAAGCCGAGGTCAGGAAGGTATAGGACAGATCGATTTTGCCGTTACCGTTCAGGTCCTTGAACGCAGCGCCGTCACGCAGCAATTGCGTGGCGGCTTGATCGACTGAGAACGAAGGCTTGCCGTTAACCGTGAGATTGCCGCCACGATCGTATTGGTGGCTAAAGCTATTGATCTGGTTATACGCCGAACTTGCTGCGGCCAATGGCTCGAGTTGCTGTTCGGCAGATGCAATAGCGCTCTTTTTTATTGTCGACATAAACACACTTCCTTGTAATCAATGGAACAGTTTTTGTCAGATAGCGACAATCCCTGGCGAGATCGTCCTATCACTCGCCCTAAGCAGGCGAAAGCAAGCTGACACAGTTTGAAATCAGGCGTCCACTACTTTTTTGACGTCAAATTCCACTGTTCCGACAAACTCCCGCAAACAATGACCGTGCACTTAAAAGATTCTTTTCCAGCCGATTAGCGCTAGACATTGTCCGACAATCTACAATTTAATTATTAAATATCCATATAGAAAATTATGTCGATTGCGTCGCACTTCTTAGTCGGTTATTTCATGTTCCAACCAGTTAGTTCCAATGCTTGCCTCAATACTTGCGGGGTCAGCGCCGGTACTTGCACCCCGTCGGCACTGCTCATCGGCTCGGCTGCCAGCATGGCATTGATGATGGCCTCCTCCACCGCCTCGGCGGCTGCGCTGAACAGCGGCGAGATGTGATCGTTGTTGAGCATCGCCAGAGGCGCAGTGAACGCCAGGTCCTTGCGTCCATAATCCGCAGCGGGCAAGTCCCGGTTTCCCGTGGCAAAGGCCAGGAAGATATCGCCACTGGAATCTTCGGTGCCGCCACCGGTGCGGGCAATGCCGATGGAAGCACGCTGGGCCAGGCGCTGGCACTGATGGGGCAGCAGCGGCGCATCAGTGGCCAGGATCACCACGATCGAGCCCATGCCCGGGGTGCCGCGCTCGGCAAAAGGTGAGGCAATCCCTCCCAGATGACGCCCCACCGGGTAACCGTCCACCCGCAGCTCTTCACGCTTGCCGTGGTTGGCCTGGACCAGAGCGCCGACGGTGTAGCCGCCCTGCTCTGCCGCCAGCCGCCGGGAGGCGGTACCGATCCCGCCCTTGAACTCATGACAGATCATCCCGGTGCCGCCGCCTACCGCGCCTTCGGCCACCGGCCCGGACTCGGCGCTGGCCATGGCCTCGCGCACCTGTTGCGGCCCCACATGCTGCCCCCAGATGTCGTTCAGCAGGCCGTCGTAGGTTTCCATCACCACCGGCATGCACCAGTACACGGCGGTGTCCGCAAGGGCCTCGCGCTCCAGGGCGATCAGGGTGTCGCGCACCACGCCGACGCTGTGGGTATTGGTAATGGCCAGCGGCGTGGTCAGGGTGCCCGCCTCGCGAATCCACTCCAGCCCCGTGGCATCGCCATTGCCGTTGAGCACATGGCAACCGGCGAAACAGGGCTGTTGCCGCGCATGCCCGGCCCGGGGCTGGACCAGAGTGACCCCGGTGCGCACCTGCTTGCCGCCCACGCTGGCTTTCAGAGTGCTGTGCCCCACCCGTACCCCGGGTACGTCGGTGATCGCATTGAACGGACCTGGTGTCCCCAGACCCAGGCTGATGCCCAATTGACGTGCTCGCATAACCACTCCTTACAATTTCTGAAACGCCGGGCTGTACCGGCCATTGGTGCCATAGAGAATCACCGACAGTGCCAGCAGCCCGATAATCACCATGATGTCCCGCAGGGACGCCTCGAGGAACAGATTGATCAGCAGATACCCCGCGCCCATCACCGCCAGCAGCGCCGGTACTGGCCACAGGGGCATGCGATAGGGATGCTCGCGGTCGCGCAGCAGCACCCGGCTCATCAGCGCGCTGAGGGCAACGATCAGGTACACCAGCATGATCAGCAACACACTGAAGGACGTGAGGTCCGCCAGATTCGAGCTGAAACTGAGTACTGCCGAAGGAATCGCCAGGAACAACGTAGCCAGCCATGGCGAGTCCCAGCGTGGATGAATCCGCGTGAACAGGCGGTTGATGGTGGGCGTCCACAGGGCGTCGCGGCCGCTGCTGAACACCACCCGGCCGATCTGGATGACGATCGCGACAATGGCGTTGAACACCGACAGGAAGATCCCGCCACTGACCACCCTGGCGAGGGTTTCATTGCCATGGCTGGTGAGTAGGTAGCCGATGGGATCTGGGCTGGCCAGCATCGCGCTCAAGGACGGCGCGCCGATCAGCAGCGCGGTGAGCGGCACCAGTTCGATGATCACCACCAGCACCAGGGACCAGAGCACCGCCTTGTGCACGCCGCGCCCCTTGCACTTCATGTCTTCGGCCAGCAGTACCGCCGGCCCGTAGCCGTTGTAGGAAAACAGGCCGATGCCCACCGCACCGATCACCAGGGCCCAGGGCGCCATCTGCAATGCACCGTGATCGACGATCTGCGGTTGCAAAAGAATGCTCACCGGTTGCGTGGCGTTGCCAAAGCCCAGCCAGACAATCACCAGCAACGCCGCCACCTCCAGCAACAGGCAAGTGCCGGTGATCCAGGCATTGAGCTTGATGTTGAGGATGCCCAGCAGGTAGCTGCAGACCACTATCACCAGGGCTACGGTCTGGGAGTCGAAGTCGGTACCCAGGGCGTTGTTCAAATAGGTGGCGGCGCCAGTGGCCAGCACCGGAGGGATGAACAGCAGCATCACCAGCACCGTGAGGAAGGTGGCATAGCCGGCCATGCCGCCAAACACGCGCTTGGCATACACGTACTCACCGCCGGCACTGTTATGGGCCCGGCCCAGCTCGGCGTAACAGAAGGCAAACATCAGTGCCAGCAACCCGGCCATGACGAACGCCAGGAACACCCCGCTGCCGGCCTGGTGGATGGCAAAGGGCGCGATCACGAACACGGAACTGGCGGGGGTCACGCCGGAGACCGTGATAGCCACCACATCGAACACACTCAGGGTTGGTTTCAGCGCGCCGTCGGGCGCGGAGGGAGAGCTCATATCGTTATCCTCGTGTTTATTGTTGGTCTGAGGCAGAAACGAAATCCATCGGGCGGGTGCGCTCTGGGACGCACTGGCTGGGAGCTACTCTAGGCAGTCACATGACTGCGACCAATTCCCCTATTGGAGTACTCCCCTTGACGGCAACAGGCAAATCGACGAAACCCTTCTACGGCACTTTCGACGCATCAATGGAGCAAGGTCTTTGAGCAATCTGTTCAGGGAGGTCGGCATGCACGCCGGCCTGGGTCGCACCCTTACGCTGATCGGCAACCCGCGATTCTGGAAACAGCTGATCCTGCTGTTGCACCAGGCGACGCCGTTCGACAATGCCCTGGCGATCTTCTACCCGGTGGATGGCCCGCCCCGGGCCCTTGAGGAATATGACGCGGAGCCCAGCAGCAAACCGGCGTCGATGCTCACCTACCTCAATGGCCTGTACCTGCTGGACCCGTTCTTCCAGGCCTGTCGCGAGGGCTACCCCAGCGGCCTGTACCGCCTGGAAGAAGTGGCCCCGGACCACTTCCGCCAGAGCGAGTACTTTCTCAGCTACTTCCACGACAATGTCCTGGAAGATGAAGTGCAATTCATCCTGCAACTGCCCGATACCGGCACCCTGTCCCTGTCACTGGGCAACCAACGGGTCTTCAATCGCGAGGAAATCGGCCAGCTCACGACCTTCGCGGCCTGGGTGCTGCCACTGATGCAACAGCATTGGCAACACAGCCAGATACGTCCCCAGGCCCCGGTTGCAGAGGAAATGGCCAGCCAGATTCGCGATGCCCTGAGCCATTTCGGCAGCGCGGTGCTGTCGGATCGGGAGCTGGAGATCGCCCGACTGATCCTCCGGGGTTTTTCTTCCAAAGCCATGGCCGAGCGTTTGAAAATCTCGCCGGACACCATCAAGGTGCACCGCCGCCACCTTTACGCCAAGCTGGACATCTCCAGCCAGCCCGAGTTGTTTTCGTTGTTCATCCAATCCCTGGGGCATGATCTGGAAAATCCCTGACGCCCCTGTTCAGGCTGCTGTTCACGGTCTTTTCGCGGCCTTGCGTTCTTGCCTACCTGCTTGCCCGCTTGCCGTAGGAGCTGACTTGCCAGCGAAGGCGTCCTCAAGGACAACGCAAAACTCAAGGGCCTCTTCGCCGGCAAGCCGGCTCCTACGCAGCCAGCGTTGCCGTTTTGAGGGCTATGCGAAACTCCGGCGCCTACGCGTTCAGGGAGCGGGCGCGGAAGTCACGGGGCGACTGTTCGAAGTGCTTCTTGAACGTCCGGCTGAAATGCGCCGAATCGGTAAAGCCCCACTTGAAGGCGATATCGGTGATGGATTCGTTGCGCAGCTGCGGGTTGCTCAGGTCCGCCGCGCTGCGCTTGAGCCGGGAGCGCTGGATGAAGCGACACACGCTGTCGCCCTGCTCCTCAAACAGTCGGTACAGCTGGCGCACCGAAATATTCAACTGCCCGGCCAGGGATACCGGGGTCAGGCCCGGCTCATTGAGGGATTGATTGATCAGTTGCCGAGCCTGATCACGCAGACATTGACCATGCAGGTTGTCGTCAAAGCCATCCAGGGTGCTGGCCGTCTGACGCAGGGTCGGCCCAAGCAAGGCGATCAGGGCCTCTTGCAGGGCCTGACCCTCCTGCTGCGCCGCACACCCCTGCAGATCGCCGGCGCAGATCTGCTCCACCAGCAAACGCATCAGGCGACCACTGGCACAGTTTTGCGACAACTTGCCGAACTTGCGCTGCGGGGTCGGCAGATGCCGGTAAACCTCTTCCCGGCTGAGGTGGAACGAGGCGTGCTCGATCAGGCCGTGGGGCACGATTTCACAGGCACCGGCCGAATCCAGCAACGCCATGTCGCCGGGAGCCAGCTCAATGCTCTCACCATCCTGGCTCAGGCGAGCGTGGCCACTGCGCTGGATGATCAGGAAACAATGACGATCGTCCTCATGGTCGACCTTGGTGCTCTGGCGGGAGATCAGCCCGGCATTGGTGCGGATCTGCGCCACCTCCAGCCCGGCATAATCCTGCAAACCCACTTCACCGATAAACAAGGCGGGATTGCGCGCCGGGCGGGCGTCGAATCGACCGCAGACACCCTGCAGGGCACCTACCCAGGAACTGAAACTATGCGAAGCAAGCACTGTGCACCTCCATAAGCCGGTTCAGACCGCCTTTGTTGTTATGGCGATATCATTAACATGTTATCTATTTGCCAGGCAAGGAGCCTGACAGCATGGATAGTCTGTTATGGCTTAAGCAGGGTGTATGCCAGTACTAACGGTTATGTCGGTCAGAATTCTCGTAGAAGCTTGTACAACTCAGTGAAGCTGCCCAACAGCGCCGCCCGCTGTTGGGGACTCAAGCGGATGTAGCGCCTGAACCCCGGTAAACGATTGACCACCTCGCTGGCGCCAAAGTGCTCAAGGCGCACTTGCCAGCCCTGCTCATCCCGCCACAGCTCAAGGTGCTTGAAGTCCAGCGGCAGCAGCCGCTCCAGCAACGACTGATCACTGCACAGCTTCTGCAGCAAGGGCGCCCATTGCTCTGCCTCCCCCGCAAGCAATCGCGCGGCGACGCCCTGTCGACGAATCGCCCCGGTGTGGCGCAGGCCAATCCGCGCTTGCCCGGGACGCTCGCAGGGCACCTGCAGACGCCACTCACAGACCACGATATGCATCAGGAACTGCGCCTGGGGACGCTCCCGCACTTGGAACTCCAGAGCGCTTTGCGGGCAATGGAAAACCCCCAGCCCAGCAGAGCGAGGGGTGAAATCCAGGCCCGCCAGATCCCGCCGCACCTGACCCAGGGTGACCCCCGGGCGATAGCCCGAAGGTGCCCGGTGCCAGAATTCAAAGAGGTTTTGTCGCCAGCTTGAAAGATTCATCAGACAGGTTCTCCCGAGGGCTTGGGGTTTCATCCGGCGACAGGCTCAGTGCCTGTTCCAGCACCTCCTCCACCGGCACCGGACGAAACGGATTGACCTTCTGTACCAGCAAGGTCCAGACCAGCGCGTAGATAGCGGTCAGGCCCAACATGCTGCCGAAGGGCACATAGATATCCCGTGGATTCATCCCCGGGGGGGTGATGAACCACATGCCCAGGACAATTCCCACCGAGGACAGAATCTGCGGCAACGGAAACCATGGCGATTTATAAGCCCGCGGCAAATCCGGCCGGCGAATGCGCAACATCACCACCGACAAGGTGACCAGCAGGTAGGCGGTGCTCCAGGCACAAACCGCCGCCAGCACCAGGTGCATGATGCTGTCGGTGCTGCCACCCAGCCACCAGGCATGCAGGCAGGGAATCAGGACCGCCACGGCGATGCACAGCAGCGGTGTCTTGAAGCGTGGGTGCAGATAGGTGAAAACCTTGGGTAATGCCCCGTCCAGGGCCATGCCATAGAGAATTCGCGGCAGGCCGGCCATCAACGTGTTGATAGTCGCGGCACCGGCAAACAGCAGGCCGATCCCCAGCCAGATGCGGCCGAACGGCCCCATGATCTGCTCGGCGAAATGCGGGATGGCCATGGGCGTATCCAGCAAATGCACGCTGCCGTCCTCACTCAAGGCAATGTTTTCCACCTGGCGCTTCATGGCCGCGCCGTAGATGAACATGCACACCGCGACGCCTACCAGACCCAGGGCCATGGCCCGGGGAATGGTCCTGGCTGCCTTGCGTACATCCGGTGTCAGGGGGGTGACGAACTCGCAGCCGACGAACATGAACATGGCCATGCCCACCAGAGACAGGATGGTCGTCAGATCGGTCCCCACCCTGGAAGCACCGAACCAGCCATCAAGTTCCACTGCCGGAGCCTTGATGACCCCGAGCACGCCAAAGATGATCAGGGTGGTCCACATGCCGAAGGTCAGGATCACCTCGGCACGGCTGAAGGCGGTAATGCCCACGGCGTTGAGCAGGCCGAAGAACACTACCAACCCGACACCCACCAACCAGGCGCTGCCGCTCTGTTCCAGCAGGGTATTGAGGGATTCGAAATTCACCAGGGCCATGACGCCGCTGAGAATGGTTTCCGCCGTCCCGGCAAACACATGCACGATCAGGTAGGCGGACAAGGTCCCGGTGATAGCGAAGAAACGCCCCAGGCCACAGGCCAGGTAGTCATAGACCGAGCCATTGGTGGGCAACAGGCAGGCCGCTTCGGCGAAGGTGGTGGATTGCGCCAGCATCATCAGCAGGGCGATCACCATCGCCGCGGCGAACGCTCCACCACCGATACCGAATCCGGTGGTAGCCGTCAGGATCACCGGGCTGGCCATGATCAGGCCCACGGCACTGGCCAGCGCGGTGGGAAAGCCGACCACGCCCTGATCCAGGTGGTGCTTGAGTCTGTCGTTGAGCGACATGATGGTAAACCTCGAAAGCATGGGTTGATGATTGTTGTTCTAGGCATTTCAAGGGCACGCCCGGCAAGGGCGCAGAGCTTGGCTGTCTGACGCAGCTGAAATCATGTTCACGCCCTGTAGGCGCTGGCTTGCCAGCGAAGACGTCCATGAGAATGACGCCTGTCCTGGGGGCGTCTTCGCCGGCCAACCGGCTCCTACAGTCAACCGGCTGGCCGGCAAAGGCGTCTGCATGGGGCGTGCTCAATAAGCGATGCACACCGACTTGTTCTCGGTATAGGCCTCGATGGCCGCATGGCCCATCTCGCGGCCCATGCCCGATTGCTTGTAACCGCCGAAGGGCATCGAGGGGTCCAGCATGTTGTGGGTGTTGACCCAAACGGTGCCGGCCTTGATCTGGGGAATCAGTTGCATGACCTGACTCAGATCGTTGGACCAGATGCTCGCCCCCAGCCCGTACTGGTTGTCATTGGCCAGGGCCACCACTTCCTCCAGAGAATCGAAAGGCGTCGCGACCACCACCGGGCCGAAAATCTCCTCGCGCACCAGCGGCAGGTTGGCGTTGACGTTGGCCACCACCGTGGGACGGACATAAAAGCCCTGCTCACCATGGGCAACTCCGCCGCAGAGCACCTTGGCGCCCTCCTCGACCCCGCGCTGGACCATCTGCAGCACGCGCTTCTGCTGTTTGGCAGAAATCAGCGGATTGATCTGTGCCTGCTCGTCCAGCCCCGGGCCAATGCGCAAGGATTCGGCAATGGCCACCAGACGCTCCAGCACCTGGGTGTAGATCCCGCGCTGGACATACAACCGCGAGCCCGCCGTGCAGACCTGTCCCTGATTGAAGAAGATGGCCCCGGCCGCCCCGGCGGCAGCAGTCTGCGGGTCGCAGTCGTCGAGGACGATCACCGGCGACTTGCCACCCAGCTCCAGGGAAAAGCGCGTCATGTTGTCCACCGCCGCGTGGCCGATCAGCTTGCCGACCTGGGTCGAGCCGGTGAACGCCAGCTTGTCGATCCCCGGATGGGCAGCCAGCGCGGCACCGGCCTGGGCGCCACTGCCGGTCACCACGTTGACCACGCCGGGGGCGATCCCCGCTTCCAGGCAAAGCTGGCCAAGGCGCAGCGCGGTGAGCGGAGTCTCGTCGGCGGGCTTGAGTACCACGGTGCAGCCGCAAGCCAGGGCCGGGACGATTTTCCAGATGGCCATCAGCAACGGAAAATTCCACGGCACAATGGCTCCCACCACGCCCACCGGTTCCGGCACCGTATAAGCCCGGTACTGTGCCCCCGGGACCGCGGCGATGGACACATCCAGGCTCTTGCCTTCGATCTTGGTGGCCCAGCCGGCCATGTAGCGGGTGAACTCCGCCGCCGCCCCCACCTCCAGGGCCCGGGCCAGATGGATCGACTGGCCGTTGTTGAGAGTCTCCAACTGCGCCAGCTCCTCGCCATTGGCTTCCAGCAGATCCGCCAGCTTCAACAGCAGGCGCTCGCGATCGGCGGGACGCAACGCCTTCCAGTTGCCTTCGAAGGCCCGGCGCGGCGGCCCCCACCGCCAGATCCACATCGGCCTGGGCGGCGGCGGCAACCTGGGTCAACTGCTCGCCACTGGCGGGGTTGTACACCGGCATCCGTGCTCCGGAAAGCGCGGGCTGGCTGAGACCGTCAATCAGCAGGCCGTGCTGACTGTCTATGAATGCAGCGACACGTGGGTCGATGGCAACGCTCATCTTGATTCCTCGCAGGTGGACCTTGTTCGAGGTGGACTTTGAGCCCAAAGTCGGATGCCGTCTTGATCCTGGCTGCCGCAAAACTTGGCCCTGGCTGCCAACGCCAGCGGCGCCTGGGCTGGCAAGCCAGCCCCTGCCAATGGCCGGCAGCGAGACCCGCCAAGTCGCCACTGGCAGCCTGGGTCAAATGTCCTGGCACACAGAGGCAAGCCAGGAGCCCGCAAATGACGCACTAATAGCTCCACGCTGTCCGTGCGTTTTCAGGAGACTCAACGTGAGCCAAGCAAGCCGTTTCTGGCACCCCATGCTGCACCCCAACGAAATGAAGCAACGCGAACCGATCCGCATCGTCCGTGGCGATGGTTGCTATGTCTATGACGACAAGGGCCACCAGCTGGTGGATGGCGTCGCCGGGCTGTGGAACGTCAACGTCGGCCACAACCGCAAGGAAGTGAAAGCGGCCATCACCGCTCAGCTCGATGAGCTGGAGTATTTCCAGCTGTTCGACGGGGTCAGCCACCCTCGTGCCGAAGAACTGTCCCGGGTGCTGATGAACCTGCTGGAGCCCGAGGACATGTGCCGGGTGTCCTTCAGTTCCGGCGGTTCGGATGCCATCGAAAGCGCCCTGAAGCTGGCCCGCCAGTACTGGAAGCTCGAAGGCCAGGCCGACCGCACCAAGTTCATTTCCCTGCGCCAGGGCTACCACGGCACCCACTTCGGTGGCGCCTCGGTCAACGGCAACACGGTGTTCCGACGCAACTACGAGCCCCTGCTGCCCGGCTGCTACCACATCGATACGCCCTGGCTGTACCGCAACCCCTACAGCCAGGACCCGCAAGAGCTGGGCAAGATCTGCGCCGACCTGCTGGAACGGGAGATCCAGTTCCAGAGCCCGGACACCGTGGCCGCCTTCATTGCCGAGCCGATCCAGGGCGCCGGCGGCGTGATCGTGCCACCGGCCAACTACTGGCCGCTGATCCGCGAAGTCTGCGACAAGTACGGCGTCCTGCTGATCGCCGACGAGGTGGTCACCGGTTTCGGCCGCAGCGGTTCGATGTTCGGCAGCCGTCTGTGGGGCGTCAAACCCGACATCATGTGCCTGGCCAAGGGCATCACCTCGGGCTACATCCCCTTGGGCGCGACAGTGGTCAACCGGCGGATCGAGGCCGCCTTCGAGAAAAACGCCAACTTCACCGGCGCCATCATGCACGGCTACACCTACTCCGGGCACCCGGTGGCCTGCGCTGCTGCCCTGGCCTGCCTGGACATCGTGGTCAAGGAAGACCTGCCGGCCAACGCGGCGAAGATGGGCGACTACATGCTGGGCAAGCTGCGGCCCTTCGTCGAGCGCTTCGACACCGTCGGTGAAGTGCGGGGCCAGGGCTTGATGCTGGCCCTGGATCTGGTGGCGGACAAGAGCACCCGCGAACCCATCGACCCCATGAGCGGCTATGCCAATCAGGTGGCACAGATTGCCCGGGACAATGGCGTCATGGTGCGACCGGTGGGCACCAAGATCATTCTCTCGCCGCCCTTGGTGATCCAGCAGCCACAGGTGGATGCCATAGTCGATGCCCTCGCCGAGGGGTTGAGCAAGGCCCAGCGCTGATCGTTGCAACCGGCTGCGGTCAATCAAACAGCGACCGCAGCCTGTGCTGCATCCCTGCTTGCCAGGCACCCCGCTCGTGGTTTTCGCTCGCCCTGACACGGACCGCGCCACCCGTCGCAGCCCCCAACCACCCGAGCCACTGCCCAGCCGGCAGCCAGGAGCTATCCGATGATTGCGCCCACTTCCTTGCCCGGGGCCCATGAGCTGGGGCAACGCTGCATCGCCGCCTTTACCCGAGTGGTACCCGCCACCCTCTGCGCTTTCTACCGCATCGATCCGAACCTGCAGGCCCGGGACTTCTCGCTGTACCGCATGCCCGAGCAGATGCACCAGGCCTATTTGCAACGCTACCGCCACTACGACCCGTTGCAGCCACGCAACTGTGCCGCCGCCGGGCGCCCGGTGCTGTCGCTGCACATGGGCATGGCCCAGCAGGGCCGTCATGCAACCGAGGTCTACCAGGGATTCCTGCAACGCCACGGGGTACTGGATGTGGTGGAGATTCTCGCCTGTGACGGTGAACGCCCCATCGCCGGCCTGTCGCTGCTGCGGGACAACGCCCTGGGGCATTTCAGCGTCGACGAACTGGGCACCCTGCATGCCTTGCAGGGCCTGCTGGAAATCGCTGCCCTGGCGCCCTATTCCCAGGTCGACGAACGTCTGGCCAACCTCACTCCCAGGGAACGGGAGATCGCCTGGCTGCTGCGCGATGGTGCCGACAACAAGAGCATCGCCAGGCGCCTGGACCTGGGGCTGCCCACGGTCAAGACCCACCTGATCAACCTGTTTCGCAAGGTCGGGGTCGGCAATCGCACGGAGCTGGTGAGCACGCTGTTCTTGTAACGGAGCACCGGCTCAACCATCTGGTTGATGGGCAGCAGCGGCGCCCGGGCAGAACATGGGGTTCTCCTTTCCTGGACAAAGAGCCTTGCCATGAATCAGCAACCTGAGTGGATCACCGTCGGCGCCCTGGCGGACGGTTTTGCAGACGACAATCACATCCTTGCGGGGGTGGATGATCTGTCCGGTCGCACCTTGACCCTGCACTTCGACAACGGCTGGCAGATCGAACACCACTTCGCGCTCGACACGCTGCGCTGGAACAGCCTCGGCCAGAGCCCCAGTGACGACCTGCCCTATCGCGCCACCTCGATACGCCCCGGTATCTACCTGGTGGACTTCCTCAAGCGGGAGCAAGGCCAGCCCCATTCGGTGAGCCTGATTCTCGATCTTGAGCGCCAGTGCTTCACCGCCGTGATCGGCCAGATGCCGAGCCAGGCCGAATGCGGCGTCGACCTGTTCAGCCGGGCGCTGGCCGGCGGCGAGCTGACCTCGGTCAAGGCGCAGTTCCTCCATGGTGCAATCGATGCCTTGCCCACGGCCGAGACTGCGCGACATGCGCCCACCGCCGAACTGATCGGCCTGCGCAACCAGTATGTCTACAGCGCCAGCGAGGCCTACGAGCACATCTACCTGAATGCCAACTTCTATAGCTGGCAGTGCCTCAGGGGTGTCGAGCAAGGCCTGGCGGACACCGACCGCTGTCACTACTACAAGATCGCCGAGCAGCTGTACCTGTTTGTCTGGCGCGAGAAGATCGTCCCGACCCTGGGCCTGGTGCTGATCGACCTCAAGGCCGGGCGTAGCGACGGCAAGATATTCGGCTACCAGGGTGCAGACTTCAGCCATGCCGCCAACTTCCCGGTGGGCGCCCTGGCCCAGGTCCTCAACCGAACCCTGCACCCCTGATTCCACACCGCTGCAGGCTTGTCCGAGCGCCAGCCGGCAGCGCTTTTCACAGGATACTTCCATGACTCTGGGCCTTGATCTGCAACGCGTCGCCAGCTGCTATCAGTCCGAACTGCAGCTGTTTGTCGAGCAACACCCGCGCTCCGGCGCCTTCTATCAGGAAAACCTCAAGCACTGGCTGTACGGCGCGCCGTTGCACTGGATGCAGCAATGGCCCGGCGCCTACCCGATCATGGTGGCGGATGCCCATGGTGCGACCCTCACCGATTGCGACGGCCGCGAGTACGTGGACTTTGCCCTGGGCGACACCGGCGCCATGTTCGGCCATGCCCAGCCGGCGGTAGCCGCAGCCATTGCCGAACAGGCGCTGCATGGCTCGACGCTGATGCTGCCCACCGCCGACAGCCTGTGGGTCGGCAAGGAGCTGAGCCGGCGTTTTGGTCTGCCCTATTGGCAAGTCACCACTTCAGCCACCGATGCCAACCGCTTTGTCCTGCGCCTGTGCCGGATGATCACCGGACGGCAGAAGGTCCTGGTGTTCAACTGCAACTACCACGGCAGCGTCGACGAATCCCAGGTGGAATTCGACGCCCAGGGGCAGATGATTCCCCGAGACGGCGTGCACGCCAACGGCTTGCAGCACGCCTCCACCACCCGACTGGTGGAGTTCAACGACCTGCCGGCCCTGGAGGCGGCGCTGGCCCATGGCGACGTGGCCGCGGTGCTGACCGAACCCTTCATGACCAACGTCGGCATGGTGCCTCCGGCCCCGGGCTTCCATGACGGCTTGCGGCAGTTGACCCAGCGCTATGACGTACCGCTGATCATTGACGAAACCCATACCCTGTCCTGTGGACCGGGGGGCTATTGCGGCGAACAGGGCTTGCAGCCGGACTTCTTCGTCCTGGGAAAATCCATCGCCGGGGGCATTCCCACGGCCGTCTGGGGCTGCAGCCAGGCCATGGCCGAACGGATCTGGCGGGTACTGCCGCATTTCCAGCCGGGCCAGGCGATCAACCACTTCGGCTTCGGTGGAACCCTGGCCGGCAACGCCCTGCAAATGGCCGCCATGCGCGCCACCTTCAGCGAAGTGATGAACGATGAAAACTACGCACGCATGTTCCTGCTCGCGGAGCGCCTGCGAGCGGGCGTCGACAGCATCATCGGCAAGCACGGCTTGCCCTGGCATGTGACCCGCATCGGTGCCCGGGTCGAATACCTGTTCATGCAGCAGGCCCCGCGTAACGGTGGCGAAGCCCACCACGCCCGCCATGCTCTGATCGAGGCGTACCTGCACCTGTACCTGCTCAATCGCGGGGTGCTGTTGACCCCATTCCACAACATGGCCCTGGTGTGTCCGGCCACCCGCGAGGCGCAGGTCGACTTGCACAATCGGCTGCTGGACCAGTGCCTGGCCCAGGTCCTGCCAGGGGCCCAGCCATGAGCCAGGATGACCGCGGGCGCATCGCCCTGATCACCGGCTCGGGCCAGGGTATTGGCCGGGCGATCGCTCAGGTGTTCGCCGCCGGGGGCGCCAAGGTCATGCTGGCCACCCGCAGCGCTGCGTCAGGCGCCGAAACCCAACGCCTGATTCGTCAGGCCGGCGGAACAGCGGAGCTGCTGACCCTGGACCTCGGCACCCGGGCAGCCGCCGAACAGGCGGTAGCGGCGACCCTGGACGCCTTCGGCGGCCTGGACCTGCTGCTGCACAACGCCGGGATCTTTCCGATGCAGAAGCTGGCCGAGCTTGAGGAGCAGACCCTCGACAGCACCTTGGCGGTGAATCTGAAAAGCTGCTTCTGGCTGACCCAGGCAGCCTTGCCGGCGCTACGCCGGGCCCGATCACCGCGGATCGTCGTCACCTCATCGGTGACCGGCCCACGCACGGCAATTCCCGGACTGGCCCACTACGCGGCGTCCAAGGCAGGGGTCAATGGCTTCATTCGCGCTGCGGCACTGGAACTGGCGGAGTATGGAATCACCGTCAACGGCGTCGAGCCGGGGCTTATCGCCACCCAAGCCATGGACAACCTCGGCGACGCCGCGACCCTGTCCAGGGGCATTCCCCTCGGGCGCCTGGGAACGCCTGAGGACATTGCCTACGCCATGCTGTTCCTGGCCTCACCACAGGCCGGCTACATCACCGGCCAGACCCTGATAGTGGACGGCGGCGCCCTGCTCCCGGAAAACAGCCAGTTGTAGGCGCTGGGAAATTGCCCAAGATGAACTGTGGCACTACGCAATCCGGACGCAGATCAGTGCCACCCACCGCCAAAGGATCACACAAACCGGGCTATTCGAGCTTGATTGCACTTTCTGTTTCATTGCTCCCTAAACCCCGGTACTGGCCTGCATGGAAGACCAGCGGTTCTGCGCCGCTGTATCGGTATTGTTCGATCTCGCCAATGAAGATCAGGTGATCACCGCCCTCGTACTGAGTGACGTTACGGCACACCAGCACTGCCACCACATCGTCCAGCACCGGGGATCCCGCCTTGCCATAGGAATGAGCTACACCGGCGAACTTGTCAGCGGCTGCCCGTGCGAACTGCTCCGACAAGTGGTGCTGGTGCGCGCCCAGCACATTGATGGCGAAGTGACTCGCCGAGCAAAAAAACTTCAGGCTCGGTGCGGTGCGTGCCAGGCTCCAGAGCACCAGCGCCGGCGATAGCGAGAGTGAAGAGAACGAGTTGGCTGTCACACCGACGTTGCGGCCCTCAGCGGTGCGCGTGGTGATCACGGTCACACCGGTAGCAAACTGCCCCAGCAAGTTGCGCAGCTCGCGGACATCGTGAACATCGCAGCCCTCGGCATCGAGCAAATCCTGAGCCTTGGTTTCGGTGGCAGCATTCATGGTGATCTCTCCCCTCAAGCTGGCTCAGATGGCCTGTTGGCTCATTGCGCGCGATTGCACGCGCAGCGTGAATCGAATCAGCGGAGCGGTAAGCGCCGTCGTCACCAGCGCGAACACCACGAGGATCGTGTAGACCTTTGGTGGAAGGATCTGCATCTGCAGACCGATCGACAGGACGATTAGCTCCATCAAGCCGCGCGTATTCATCAACGAGCTCACCAGCATCGCATCGTGTGGCACAAGCCCGGTGGCACGCGCGCCCAGATAGCTGCCGCCGAACTTGCCGATGAATCCGCCCGCGAGGAATACACCGAACCACATCCAGGATGCCGCGTCATCGATCGTGCCGACCGAGGCATGCAGCCCCGCATAGGCGAAAAACACCGGCATCAGCACAAGCTTGACGAAGCCTTCGACGTTGTCGCGCCACTCCTTCGCGACGCCGGGCATGCGCCGCACGAACAGCGCCGCCGCAAGTGCGCCAAATGCGCTATGGAATCCGATCAGCGACGTCGCGAGTGCCGACGCTATTACGAAGCAAAGCAAAACGGCCAAGCGGTCGCGCGCCGCATGCGCAGTCAATGCGAGCCGCGCAAGCGCCGGTCGAACCACGAAGCGCACCAGGAGCGCGCACAGCACCAGATACACGAGCAGGCTGACGAGCATGCGCGCAAATGCCCAGCCAGGGCCGCTCGAGAGCGAGGCAATCGTTGCAAGCAGCATCCATCCGAGCGCATCCGTCAGCATCGCGGCAGACATTGCGTGCCGCGCGCCCACCATGGCGCTGAGCGCCAGGTCGTCGATGATGCGCGCCATCACCGGTACCGCTGATACCGCAAGCGCAACACCGCAGAAGAGTATGTAGGGCAGCGCCGGCACGTCGCTGGCAAGCGTATCTTTCGAGACGCTGGCGACGATCATGCCGATCGCGGCCGGCGCGATGAGCCCGCACGCCGCGATCGCGACAGGTATGCGCCAGCGCCTGCCGCGCAGCGTCTCCCTCAACTCCATATGCAGACCGATCTGAAACATCAGCAGTATCAGGCCGACTTCGCCGACTTGCGCCATGGCTGACAGCGTACGTGGGCCGAACAACAGGTCGTAGAAACTCGGTGCGATCACGCCGAACAGCGAAGGTCCCAACAGCAGGCCGGCCGCGATCTCGCCGACGACCGCGCACTGGCCGAGGCGTTCGGCAATGCGGCCGCAGACATTGCAGAGCGCGATCACCAGCACGAGTTGCAACAGCCAGATGGTCATGAGTACCTCGGAAAGAGCGACGCCGACGCGAAGCGGGTGGCCGCGACGCAGCTCGCCAGGTTCGCGAGCGCCTGGCGGAGCGACGCGGCCGATACCGGCTCGGCCTCATGCATCACCGCTCACCCGCGACGCGGTCGACCCAGCCCCGGTAGAACGCACGGTACTTGAGCACGAGCTTGTCGTACTTGCTGTACGCACCGCCGCCGTCCGGCTTCATCCCGTTCCAGATTTTGACGTCGTACCCCGCGGCCTGTCTGGTCTGCAGCCCAAACAGCACGAAGTCGGTCGCACGGCGCAGGGCGCCGCCCACCTTCTTGATCGAGATGAGCATGTGCATGACGTTCTTGCCGTCGCTCACCGGCGTCACACACTGGAGCAGCTTGTATTTGACGTCTCCGTCCAGGGCAACGGTCATGACGCACCCGCCGGGGTAGCCATCGAAGTGCAGGTTCATCTGCGACATGTTCAGGCCGAGCGCGCGCGACAGCATGCCGAGAGGGCCGAAGTAGCGGTTCACGGTGAAGTCGATCCCGGCACCGAACCACGCGCCCGCCCGGGCCAGCGACTCAACCTCCGGCCACCGGCGCCAGTCGTCGAAAAGCTTGAGCTCGAAGGCCGAGATCGGGAGCGCGTGCACGGGGGTCGCGTGCTGCGCATCGTAGAAGTTCTCGACGATCCGCAAGACCGCCGTCGTCGTCTCGAACGCGAAGTGCAAGTGCATAAAGTCGCCGTTGTCGACGTCGGCCGCGGCGATTTCGGGCAGCGGGTGCAGCGGCTGCGGGGAGCCGTACCAGACCCACACGTAGCCGTATCGCTCGGTGGTGACCAACGTCGGCTGGCGCGCCCCGCGCGGCACGGGCTCCAGCCGGCACACCGCCTGGCTGTGGCCGGGGATGTGAACGCACTTGCCCTGCTCGTCGTACCGCCAGTGGTGAAACGGGCATTGGATGCATCCGTCCTTGACCCGCCCGTCAGCCAGGTTCGCGCCCAGGTGCGAACAGTGGCGGTCCATCACCACTGCCCGCCCCGTCGCTCCGCGCCACGCCACGCACGGACGGCCGAAGAGCGTCAACTCCTTCGGCTTGCCCTTGAGGTCGTGCGAGCGCATTGCGACGTACCAGCTCGCGGCCACGCGCGTGGTCGCGTCGTACGCCCCCGGGGAATGCTTCTTGACGCTCGCTTGATCCAGTTGAATGTTGTTCATCGCTTTTGTGTCGTCCTCGGCCGACTACTTCTTCAGAACCAAGCCGATGCGGGTTGTGACGTACGCCTTGAGCAGCGCGAACATCGGGTTGTAGTCGAAGTACTTTTTCACCTCTGCCGGCGCACGGGTCTGCGTCCAGTACATCAGCTTCATCGCCGGCAGCAGGCTGTACTTCGAGTTGTTGAGCTGCGGCTTGTCCCCGGTGATGCAGTACCCGAAGCCGAACATCGGCTTGGCGAAGTCGCGTTCGTCGATGAGGGCGTGAATCCGCACCGCGGCCTCCTCGGCCGACTTGCGCCCGGCGCTAACGGCCTCGACCTCGGCCTTGGCGTCGTTGAACAACTGGTAGTACTGCTCCATGTCCGCGCACAGGTACCCGAGGTACGGGGGGTCGTTGTCGAGGTGATCGAGGTCGCCCTCGTCGCGCGACGCGCGGAACCTCGCGTGGGCTTGCACGAGCCGGAACTGCCCGAGGATTGTGCCGACCGCCCACAGCCTGTGGAACGCGTCCCATAGGCGAAAGTCCGAGAACGCCGTGTAGCAGCAGCTGACGAAGTCGTCGTTGTGGTCCAAAAGCTTTTGCTGCAGGCGCTCGATGTACTCGAAGCGCTCGGGGGAGAAGTCGTCGTCGCGTAGCGCCTTGATGAGACGCGCCGCAAGCGCGTGGATGGTCACCGCGGTGTTCTCGAGCCCCCGGGAGAAAAGCGGATCGATGAACCCGTTCGCGTGCAGCATCAGGCAGTAGCGGTCGCCGACGCAGGCGGTCGACGAGAACTGCAGGCGGTCGGTCTTGACCCAGTCGCGCACCGGCACGGCGTCCCGGAATTGAGCTCCGATACTCGGGAACCGCGCGAGGAACTCATCGAATTCTTGCTGCGCGCTGATGTCCGTTTTCGGGTAGACACGCGGATCGAGCTGCAGGCCGACGCTCACCAGGTTGTTGGTCGACCGCGGGTGGTTGTTGAACGGAATCACCCAGAGCCAGCCGCCTGTGAACATGTGGTGCAAGGTCCCCTCGTGCCAGCGCCAGCGCTGCCCCTTGACCTTGAAGATGTCGTCGAACGGCTTGACCCCGAGCATGTGCGTATAGAGGCTGCGCGAGTGCGTCTTGAAGCGACACGGTTCTTCGCGGAGCTTGAACTTGGTCGCGAGCGGCGCGCGCGGGCCTCCGCAGTCGATCATGTACCGGCCGGTGAACCGTTCGCCCTCGGCGGTGGTCACCGCGACGCCGTCTTTATCGGCGTGGTATTCGGTCACGCTGGTCTTCTGGCGAACCTTGCAGCCGTACTTAATGGCGGCTTGCAACAGGTAGGCGTCGACGTCTTGCCGGTAATAATGGCTCTCCGGCCCCCACGGCAGCTCGGGAATGACGCACTGCGTAAACTCCTTCGGGTCGTGCTCCTGGCCGGGCTTGTGGAACACGAAGCCGAAGTTGCGCTTGATGCCCGTGCTCGACGAGACGTAACGTTGCGTCGAGTAGAACGACGTGATGTGGCCCAGCTCCGGAATGCCGTAGCGATCAGCAATGATGCGGTTCATGAGCGACGTCTCGGGGATCGACGATTCGCCGATCGTAAACCGCGGGTGCGACGACTCCTCGATGATCAGCACGCGAAACTGTTGTTTGGCCAGGATGGCTCCCATCTGGGTTCCGGACATGCCGGAGCCGAGGATGATCACGTCGAAATGGTTGCTATCGCGCCCGTTCGCGGGGCTCTGCTGAGTCATGGGGCAAACTCTCCTTGTCAGATAGGACCTGGCCGTGCGCGTCAGGATTCGTCGAGCGCGGCGCGGATGCGGGACCGCGCGGCACACGTGAGCGTGAGTAGATCGCCGAGCATGCTGGGCGCGTACCCCCCGCTGCCCGTTGCGGGGCCGCTGCGCCCGACTTCGTACGCCCGCTCCGCCAATTTAAGGTGAGGCGCCCGGAAGCGCAGCAGGACCTTGAAGACCCGTTCGAGGGCTGTCAGCCCAGCCCGAACGGACTCGCCTCGTGCATCGACCGCTCGCGCCTCGGCGAGCACGCGATCAATGAGCGCCGGCCCCCCAGCGAACCGAGCGTAGACCGCCCTGTACGCGGGAAGCACGTAGGGCAGGTACGTCTCTTTGAATTCTCGATAAGCTTGGTCTTCCGATTGCGAGCCCCACAGGACGTGTTCCAGCACGAAGAGGGGCATTTCTACGGCTCCAGGGCCCAGGTAACTCTGGCCCCCGACTCGAATCGGTTCGTAGAAGGGGCGCAGCTCATCGTAGAAGACCTGCGGCGAGATGAAGCGGTACGCGTAGACGATCGATTCGACCATTTTCTCCAGATAGGCTGCTAGCTCGTCGCACCCTTGCGCGAACGCGGGCGACTGCAGGGGCACATCGGACAACTCGACGGTCACCGCGATGGCCGCCTCGAGGGCCGCCATCGAGATGCGCACGCTATCGAGCAGGTGCGCTTCGTCGCGGAGCCCTGTGTAGCTCCGCTGCGCATCGGCCGCCGCGGGGTTCCAGACCGTCACATGCAGGAGCGTCTCGCGCGGCGGCAGGTCGGTCGCGCGTGCCAAGTCGAGCAGCACCAGCTCAAGCCCGGGCACCACGTCAGTAGGCTCATGTCCGTGCCGCTTGAGCGACCCCAGGAAGAAACCGATGTCCCGCATCGCGGCGGCGGCTTCGACGAAGCCCCAGCCGGAGGGCACGCCGCGCACCGGAAGGAACTCGCGCAGCAGGCCGACGATGCCCGGCACGTCCTTGTTACGATTCAGGCCCGGCAGCTGCAGAACCAGCGAGCGCGCCTGTAGCGGATCGCAGGCCGCCACGGCGGCGTGCGTGGCCGCGAATGCGGATACCCGGTTCAAGGTGCGTTCCACTACAGGCCTTCCTTCGCCGCGAGTGTCGGCCCGCGCTGGTTGCGCGACTGCCCCGCATCGCCGTTACGCAGCGACCGCAGGTAGTCGTAGTTCGTCGGCAGGCTCGTGCGCAGACGCTCGGCCTCGCGCCGGATGCTGGCGAACATCGCCTCGGCCTTCTCGATCGACTCCGGTCGGTGCTGCAAGAGCGGCAGCGACCGGTCGGGCAGCATGCCTAAGCCGGCAAAGATGCAGTAGTAGTTGCCGTTCAACCAGAAGTTCTTGAATTCGTAGTCGAAGGTCTCGTAGTACGTGGAATCGTCGAACGACGTGGTGGTCAGCGGCAGTCCCGCCTTGTAGCGCTGAACCTTCTCTTTGATGGCATCCGAGAGCCGCAGCTCATGCCGGTTCGCGAGCCAGAACGGCGTGTCTTCGCGCGACGTGGTGAAATAGTGCGCCTGGACGAAGTCTCGACAGTCGTCGAACATGTAGACGATCTCGGCGTTGAATGCGTCGCTCAACCGCGGGTCGAACGAGGTGTCGGGGAAGTGCTTCACGAGTTGGTAAAGCGCGGCGTAGATGAAGTAGATTCCCGTCGATTCCAGGGGCTCCAGAAAACACGACGACAACCCGATCGAGACGCAGTTGTTGACCCACGCCCGCTTGTTGCGCCCGACTCGAAACTTGATCTGGTTGAGCGACTGATTGTCCGAGAGGCCCCAGAGGTTGAGGAAGTCGGCGGTGGCCTGGTCGCGCGAGGTGAACTTGCTCGAGAAGACGTAGCCGCTGCCGAACCGGCCCAGCATCGGAATCTTCCAGGTCCACCCCGAGTTCATGGCGATCGCGGAGGTGTACGGCTCGACCCCCTCGCGCACGTCGTCATTGGGCACGGCGCTGGCGACCGCGCTGTCGCACAGCAGATAGTCGGACATGTCGATGAAGGGCTCCTTCAGGGCCTGATTGATCAGGAGCCCCCGCATGCCGGAGCAGTCGATGAACAGGTCTCCCTCCAGCGTCCGACCTTCCTTGGTTAACAGGGTGGAGATGTAGCCGCGGTCGTTCAGGCGAACCTCCACGACTTCGTCGACCACACGGTTCACACCGCGTTCGACGGCCCAGCGCTTCAAGAAGTCGGCCACCAGGTGCGCGTCGAAGTGCCACGCGTGGGACATCTGGCGGGTGCCGTCGAGCAGGCACGGTGCCAGCTTGCCGTCAAGCGCCCCGGGCTGCGGATAGCACGCGTACTCCATCGGCTGCTGGAAGCCCTGTTCGCGCTTGCGCAGCCAGTAGTGGGTAAGCGGTACGCCGTCGCAGTTCGGCACGCTGCCGAACAAATGGTAGAAGTAATCGTCGCGCGAGTGGTCGGGAGGCTTTCTCCAATTCACGAACTTGATCGCGGCCTTGAACGCGCCGTTCACTTGGGGCATCCACTCCCGCTCCGGTATCCCGAGGAAGTCGAAGAACACCTTCTGCAAACTCGGGATGGTCGCCTCGCCCACGCCGATCCGGGGGATCGCCGCAGACTCGATGAGCGTGATGTTTACCTGCTGTTGGAGCGCCCGGACGAGGTACGAGGCGGCCATCCAGCCCGCAGTACCACCGCCCACGATGACGATATTCTTGATCGGCTTGTTCATAACACTCCTTGTTTCAAGGCGAACTGCCGACCATGAGGTAGAGGCCGCCAGTCTCCGTGCATCCGTGCAAGAGCCACATCAATGTGCTTGTTCGGGTTGACTCTAGCCGGCCGCAAAAGCGATGCAAATTCTGTTTCCGAATTAGCATTTCTAAAATGCAAAGGCGTTGGCTATAGAGGAAGGTGTTGCGGAGGTCCTTTGCGCCTAATCAGCCCGCCGCCAAGGGTGGTCTGACGTAGCGGTGTATTTTGGGCTGACTTCATCCACCGCCGATTTTGCAAGAGGCGAGCCGATCAAAGGCGTCGCGAGCACCCCGGGGGCGCATTCCCAGATCCCGGTTTCGACCCCGTCGCTGCGTTCGACGGCAGTCATCGATGTCACGGCCACGGGTATTCCCAGGGTACGGCGATCGGCGCCGCCCGCCATGACCTGATGACGCCGCGACCCTGTCCAGGGGCATTCCCCTCGGGCGCCTGGGAACGCCTGAGGACATTGCCTGCGCCATGCTGTTCCTGGCCTCGCCACAGGCCGGCTGCATCACCGGCCAGCCCCTGATAGTGGACGGCGGCGCCCTGCTCCCGGAAAACAGCCAGTTGTAGGCGCTGGCTTGCCAGCGAAGGCGTCCTCAAGGGCGGTGCTTGTCTCTGAGGCCTCTTCGCCGGCAAGTCGGCTCCTACACCGTCTGGGGTGATGGGGATCAGTTGCCGCTGCGGATCTTGTTCCACAAGCGGGTGCGGACCCGGTCGATGTCCAGCGGCATGGCTTCCAGGGCAAACAACTTGTCCATCATGGCCGGGCTCGGGTAAACCTTGGTGTCGTTCTTGATCGCTGGGTCGACCAGAGCATCGGCTTGCAGGTTGCCATTGGCGTAATGCACGTAGTTGCTGATGTTGGCCATTACGTCCGGGCGCAGCAGGTAGTTCATGAAGGCATACCCGGCCTTCTCATCCGGTGCGTCCACGGGCATGGCCACCATGTCGAACCAGATCGGCGAGCCTTCCTTGGGAATCGAATAGCCGATCTCCACCCCGTTCTTCGCTTCCCTGGCCCGGCTCTCCGCTTGCAGGATGTCCCCGGAGAACCCCACCGCTACGCAGATATTGCCGTTGGCCAGGTCGCTGGTGTACTTCGACGAATGGAAGTAGCTGACATAAGGCCGGACCTTCATCAGCAGCGCCTCGGCTTTCTTGTAGTCCGCCGGGTTCTTGCTGTGGTGTGGCAGCCCCAGGTAATTCAAGGCTGTGGGAATCAGTTCGGGGCCGTTGTCGAGAATCGCCACGCCGCACTTCTGCAGCTTCTGCATGTACTCGGGCTTGAAGATCAGGTCCCAGGAGTCCAGCGGTGCGTCATCCCCCAGCACTTCCTTGATCTTGGCCACGTTGTAGCCAATCCCGGTGCTGCCCCACAGGTACGGAAAACCGTGCTGGTTGCCCGGGTCATTGACCTCCAGCGCTTTGAGCAACGCCGGGTTGAGGTTCTTCCAGTTGGGCAACTGGCTCTTGTCGAGCTTCTTCAACGCCCCGCCCTGGATCTGCCGCGCCATGAAATGGTTGGAGGGGAACACCACGTCGTAACCGGATTTACCGGTCATCAGCTTGCCGTCCAGGGTCTCGTTGCTGTCGTAGACGTCATAGGTGAAACCTGTCCCGATTTCCTTCTGGAACTGCTTGGTGGTGTCCGGGGCAATGTAGTCCGACCAGTTGTAGATCTTGACCGTGTCGGCGGCCTGGGCCAGAGAAGCGCCCAGGAACAAGGGGCTGAGTAACAGCAAAGTGCAAGTCTTGTGGATCATGAGTCGATACCTGTGGCTGGTTTTGTTATTGGCAGGCAATCAAGGGATCAGAAAATCAAGACGTAGGTCTTGCGCACCGTTTCCTGGATATCCCAGATGCCGGTGCTGTTGGCCGGCAACATCAGTGCATCGCCGGCTTCTATGTGCAGGGGCTCGCCATGGTCGGGCGTGAAGGTGCAGCGGCCCTGGATGAAATGACAGAACTCCTGGGCGACGATCTGCCGCCGCCAGCGCCCCGGAGTACATTCCCAGATCCCGGTTTCGACCCCGTCGTTGCGTTCGACGGCAGTCACCGATGTCACGGCCACGGGCGTCCCCAGGGGCACGGCGACCGGCGCCGACTCGTCCAGGGTGACCGTGGCGGTGTGCTTGAATTGCGTGATGCTCATGGCTCTACCTTTGGTTGAAAAACCCGAACGGACATCGTTCGGTGCAAGAAACCCGACTCAGTGCATGAAACCTTCCATGAACCCGGCGACCCGGCTGGCCAGACGCCGTCGCCACGCAGGCGAAGCCGGGTTGGCCAGGGTCTGGTCTTCATGGACAAAGCTGCGAATGATCGCGTTGTAACCCAGCCAGCGGCAGGGTTCAGGCTCCCAGACCCGCAGGGCGTCGAGGCTGCTTTGCGCCAACACCCAGGGTTGGCGGACCAGCGGGCTGTCGTGCTGGAGAATCAGGTCGGCCAGGGTCCGGCCACCCAGATTGCTGGCGCCGACGCCCTCGCCGCCGTAGCCACCGGACAGGGCGATGCCCTTGCGCCGGTCACACAGCATATGCGGCATGAAGTGCCGGGACATGCCCAGGTTGCCGCCCCAGGAGTGGGTGATGCGCACATTCTTCAATTGCGGGAACAGCTCGCCGAACAGGTAGCGACGCAGCTCGACCTCGTCCCGACTCAGGTCGAAATCGTGGCGCAGCTTGCTGGCGAATTGATATCCACCCCGGGCACCAAACACCAGGCGGTTATCCATGGAGCGCTGACCGTAAGTGACCTGGCGACTGCTTTCGCTGAAGGCCTGGCCCTGGCTCAGCCCGATTTCGTCCCAGGTCGATTCCGGCAGGGGCTCGGTGGCCACCAGCAGGCTTTGCACCGGCAACTGATAACGACCCAGGGGCGGCAAGGTCACTGAGTACCCCTCCACCGCCGGCACTATCCAACGGCTGCGCACCGCGGCGTGGCGGGTCTGCAGGCTGCCGGCCTGCCAATGGGTCACCGGGCTGTTCTCGTAAATCTTTACCCCCAGGCGCTCCACCGCACGCGCCAGCCCGCGCACCAGCTTGGCCGGCTGGATGGTGGCGCAATGGGGGGCATAGATAGCGCCATAGGCGTTGGCCACCCGCAACTGCTGACCCAGTTGCTCGGGGTTCAGCCAGCGGTAATCGTCCTGGTTCAGGCCCTGGGCGTAGAGCTTGTCCAGGTACTGGCGCAGGCTGGTTTCCTGCTCGGGATAGCGGGCCGCGCAATACAGCACCCCGCCTTTGCGGTAATCGCAGTCGATGCCTTCGCGTTCGATGACGTTGGCCACTTCATCGGGAATGCCATGCAGCAGGTCGAAAGAGGCTCGACGCTGCTCCGGCGCCAGCCCTGCCAGCAGGCGGTCTTCTCCCAGCAGATTGCCCATCAGCCAGCCACCATTGCGGCCTGAGGCACCGAAACCTGCGGTCTGGGCCTCGATCACCGCCACCTTGAGCTGCGGCGCTTGGCGCTTGAGGTAATAGGCCGTCCACAGCCCGGTGTAACCGGCGCCGATGATCGCCACGTCCAGATCCAGGTCTTGCTCAAGGGACGGGCGCGGCAACAGCGGCTCGTCCAACTGGTCCATCCACAAACTGATACTGCGCCACGCTGGCATGCAAGCACTCCGCAATCCGAACTTCGAATGCGGCGATCCTAGTCCCTGTCTTCAGGGGCTGTCTTGCGCGCGTGCACGCAAAGAAATTTGCTTGGCATAAGCCTTGGGCGACTGCCCGGTGTGCTGGCGAAAACAGCTGTAGAACGCCGACAGGGAATTGAACCCGGCCGCAAAGGCCAGTTCGTCGACCCGTAGCGGCGGCGCGGCCTTGTCCAGGGCCGCCAGCACATGCTGCAGGCGCGCCTGGTTCACATAGCGGTAGAAGCTTTGGCCCAGCACCTGATTGAGCAGGTAGGAAATCTGATTGCGGCTGTAGCCGCACTCCCGGGCGACCCGCTGCAGGTCCAGTTGCGGATCGAGGTAAGGCTGCTGGCGGTGGAAGTACTGCTGCAAGTCCTCGGCCATGAAACTCAACTGGCGCGGCGACAGCCCCAGGCGGCTGACCGCCGGGCGCAGGCTGGCTGAAGAGCTGTTCGGCGCCGACTCACGCACCAGGGACGCATATTCATTGACCCGCCAGATCAGACCGTCGCGCACGGTAATCGCTTCACTGGAGCGGAACGACACCAGGCCCTGGCCACCCCGCAGGGTCACCTGATACTGGATAAAGGCCGTGTTGCCATCCAAGCGAATGCGATCACAGTGCTCCAGGGCCTCATCGGGGGCCCGGGGCATGCTCACACGCACGTATTCCCGCAGTTCGGCCAGGCCCAGGGTGCGATTCTGGAAAAAGTCGTTGTACTGGATTTGCGGATGGTAAAGCGCCATCACGCCATCAAGGTCGCGGTGCTTCCAGCACAGGTGATAACGCATCACGGTTTCACCGGTGGCCTGGGTTTGCAGAGGCCCGTCGTCAGGGGCAGTCATAAGGATCTCGAGCAGCCAAAAAACGCAGCTTGCCGAACTTCGGCAGAGGCATCAACGACCGTCCTTCAGCCAAGGACCCGGGTTCTCCAGCCCCATTTGGGCGAATACATGACATGCATCAAAAATCTGCGAGTGAACCGCCGGACGGTGGGCAAAAAAACTGCGAGCGGTCACAAGCCGGTGCTATTTTTAAACCCTTGACTGATCGGGCCATTGACGGCCCGATCGTTCCTACCGCGAGCACAAGGAAGCGCTCAATGAATCAAGGTGGGCCACCGATGAACAGAGTCTGGGCCAGTAAAGTCACCTTTCCCAACGCCTGCCAGCTGATGCGCTGGCATTTTCATCCCCTGGGCTTCGAGGCCAGCATGGATGCGCCAGGCAGCATGATCGCCCGGCTCTTCGACCGTGCCAGCGGCGAAACCATGATCGCCATCGCCGGCATTCCCTGTGCCACGGTGATGAGCGCCGCGGATGTCGAACGAATAATCGAGGCGGTGGAAGATGAACTGGAGGCCTTTGCTCCGTCCCTGACACTCAAGGCCTGACGCCAGGCCCCATCGACCGAAGCCCGCCTGACCGGCGGGCTTTTTTCGTCTTCATTGCCGCAGGTCGCGGAAATAAGGCTTGTCTCGGGGCACCCGATCCGAAGCCTTGGGCGCATTACCCGCCGCCGCCTCCTGGCGATCGACGTACCAGTAGCAGTGCTTGGCCGCCCGAGTGATCCCCACATAAGCCAGGCGCAGGATCTCGTCCTTTTGTGCGCTGTCGTAGGGTTCGGCGTCGCCATCCTTGCCCAGCCCGGCCATGCGATAGACCTGATTCTTGTAGGGCGAGCTGCTCAGGTGCTGGCAATCCCCCAGCAGGAACACCGCGTCCGCCTGCAAGCCCTTGGCACTGTGATAGGTGAGTTGCTTGAGCCGACGAGCCGCGGGCGGCAAGCTAGAATCAACATTAACTATTGGCGAAATATGCTCTTCTATCAATAACTTATCGCTAGCTTTTCGAAACAGAATCAAGATTGAATCACCCTGCCGATAGTGCTCTGCCAGGCGCTGGGCCAGGCCCTGATCGTCACGATCCAGTACCTGCACCGGCCATAGGTCCTTGGACTCGCCACTGGCCTTGGCCTTCTTCCCGGCAATCGCCGGGGCTGCGCGAACAATATGCTCCGCCGCATCGATCACATGCTGGTGACTGCGGTAGTTCTCGCTGAGCATGACTCGATTGGTGCCCGGGGACGGGAACTCCTTGTTGAACTCGATAAAGTACTTCGGCGAACTGCCGCGCCAGCCGTAGATCGATTGCCAGTCATCGCCCACGCACAGCAAGGAAGAATGCTGGGCTCCACGCCCCACGTGCAGGGCCGCGCCACGGCTGCGAATCTCCCTGAGACTGGCCTTGATCCAGGAAACGATCTGCGGCGAAACGTCTTGAAACTCGTCGATCATCAGATGCGACATCGGCCTCAGGCAACTGTCGCTGAGCAGCTTGAAGTTTTCCGGGGAGCGCTCGCTGAACAGGGCGAACATCCGGTTGTAGCTCATGATCGGCGGCGACTGATCCAGCAAGTGGTCTTCAAGGGCTCGCCAGAACAGGCTCAAGGCCTCGAAGAAGAACCGGTCCGGATCATCCTGGGCAAAGCTCATGTTGCCGACCGCATCGCCCACATCCAGTCCCAGGTTCTCGATAAAACCGGCGGCGGCAACAAAACAATCCAGCAACGGCGCCGAAGCCAGCTCGCCCTTGACCTTGTAGTCGAAGCCCGGGCCGGCACTGACCTCGGCAGAAAAGGCGCCCAAAGCTCGCTTGGATGATTCGTAACTATCCAACCAAATCAATGGCTTACGACAGAAAGCTTGAAACAGGGTGCGCTTTACCGCCCACTCCGCCCGCACCGTCAGCTTGGCTCCGGGTCGGCTGATCTGCGGGTTCTCCCGCGGGTCGAAGCCCAGTACCACCCAGGCATCCAGCTCAGCGGCATAGCCATGGCAATGGAAGGTCGAGCCGTTGATTTCAAAGCTCTGGCGCTGAGGCTCGATGCCCTTGATCGGCCAGGCCCCGGCACGAAACCACAGGTCTTCCAGCGTGTCGCAGAGCTCCTCATCACGCTTGGCTGCCAACTCGGTGACCGCCACGCGCTTCTGTACATCGGGGTGATCGCGCTCCAGCTCCTTGAGCTGCAAGGCGTGGCGCAACAAGGGCTTGAGCGCCAGGCGGAAGCGTTCGTCGCTGCGGTACAGCGCCTGGTAGCAGGCATTGAGGTGCTTGCGCTGGGCGTCGTTGATACGCAGGTCGAAGGGGTTGCTGTCCACCTCGTCTTCGGCACCCTGCACCCGCTCACTGAGGTTCTCGAAGGCCTGAAGGCGTTCGAACCCCGGCAGGCTGCGCACCATGGGCAAGATCCGCGAATGGAAGGTGCGCACCAGATCCCGGGCTTCCCGGGGGCTGAGCGCCCGGCCCCACAGGGCAAAGACCTGCACCAGCTTGTTGATGAAATCCTTGCGTGACTCCCGGGTGAAGGTCACTACGGTCATGGAGTCCAGCTCGAATCCCAGGTAGTGATTGAGCAAAAGCAGGCGCAATACCAAAGAAGTCGACTTGCCCGCCCCGGCCCCGGCAATCACTGCAGTGGCAGGCGTGTCGCTGAAAATCATCTTCCATTGGGCAGCGCTGGGCTGGGACTGCGGCGCCAGCAAACGAGCGACATCGGCCTTGAAGCGTTTTTTCAACTCGGCGCTCAGCGGCAGACGCCAGTCGTCGAACAGCCGGTCATCCACCCCTGGCGGCCGGTGCTCGGTGTTGCGACTGTCGCGAATCAGCAGCACCTGACGCCCTTCCTCCAGCCCTTCGAGCCGCCCTTCCTGGTAGCCGTATTCCACTCCTGCCGTGTGCCCGCTGCGAAAGCCGTCGGCCTGACCGTGCAGCCAGGACGCACGATGCTGAGCCCGCAGACGATTCAGGCCATGGCCGAAAAACCGCGCCGCCAAGCGCTTCAACAGGGGCATCTGAGCCAGGGGCAAAAGATCAGGTGGCAGATCGGGGCTGTGTTGCGACACGCGGACTCCAGGGGATGAGACTGAGCGGTAATGGTCGCCGGATTTTTTCACGGTATCCAGCGAATTGCTTGCGGGTCATTAACTTAAGCGATGAACCGAAGGTTTAACACCAGCTCTGCGACAAAAAAACCATCTAATTTTACGATTGGATTACGGCATTTTTTGCGCTTTTTATCGATCAATAGCTGATAGAAGATGCACGCCATCAACCAACGGTTATCGTTTTTTGGCCCGGGTCCAACGAGCCATTACGAGCCCTTTTGAGGAGACGATCATGCTTGAACTCAGACCTTTCAACTCCCTGGGTGGCGCTCACCACGGCTGGCTGGATGCCCATCACCACTTTTCCTTCGCCGAGTACCATGACCCCAAGCGCATGCACTGGGGCAACCTGCGGGTGTGGAACGATGACGTGATCGCTCCCGGCACTGGCTTCCCCCAGCATCCGCACCGGGACATGGAAATCATCACCTACGTTCGCGAAGGCGCCATCAGCCACCAGGACAACCTGGGCAACAAGGGACGCACCGAAGCCGGTGACGTGCAGGTGATGAGTGCGGGGACCGGGATCGCCCACAGCGAATACAACCTGGAAGCCACGCCGACCAAGATCTTCCAGATCTGGATCATTCCCAACCAGGCCGGCTCCGCGCCGTCTTGGGGCGCCAAGCCTTTTCCCAAGGGGTTGCGCGAAGGGTTCGTGACCCTGGCCAGCGGTAAGGAAGGCGATGAGGAAAGCTTGCGTATTCGCGCCGATGCGCGGCTGGTGGCGGCCAACCTGAAGGCTGGGGAAACCGCCGAGTATCACCTGGACGCAGGGCGTCGGGCTTATCTGGTACCAGCGACCGGGGTGATCGAGATCAACGGCTTGCGTGCCGAAGCTCGAGACGGTGTTGCAATCGAAGATGAGCGGGTGCTGCGGGTGAGCGCCGTGCAAGACAGCGAAATCGTGCTGGTAGACCTGGCTTGAAACGCAGCGGCAATTAAAAAGGGGCGACCATGCTGGTCGCCCCTTTTTTTGCCCGCTAGCCGGCTACACAGATCGTGCAATGAACAACGACCGCAGGCGCTGGCTTGCCAGCGAACGCATCCGCAAGACCTGTGTCCGTCTCAAGGACCTTTTCGCCGGAGAGCCGGCTCCTAACGTGAATCAGTTGCCGCTGATGGCGGTGTCCACCAGGGTCTGGGCTTCCTGCACCAGCTGCTTGAGGTGGTCGTCGCCGATGAAGCTTTCAGCGTAGATCTTGTAGATGTCCTCGGTGCCAGACGGGCGTGCGGCGAACCAGCCGTTCTCTGTCATGACTTTCAGGCCGCCAATGGCCTGATCGTTACCCGGGGCCTGGCTGAGGATCTGCTGGATCGGCTCGCCAGCCAACTGGGTCGAGGTCACTTGCTGCGGGGAGAGCTTGCTGAGCAAGGCTTTCTGCTGCGGATTGGCCTTGGCATCGACCCGCACCGAGAAAGGTTCGCCCAGCTCGTCGCACAGCGCGCGGTAAGCCTGGCTTGGATCACGGCCAGTGCGCGCGGTCATTTCAGCGGCCAGCAGCGACGGGATCAGGCCGTCCTTGTCGGTGCACCAGACGCCGCCGTCCTTGCGCAGGAAAGAGGCACCGGCACTTTCTTCACCACCAAAGCCCAGAGAGCCATCGAACAGGCCATCGGCAAACCACTTGAAGCCCACCGGCACTTCGTACAGGCGACGGCCCAGGCGTGCCGTCACCCGATCGATCAAGCCACTGCTGACCACGGTCTTGCCCACGGCGGCATCGGCCCGCCATTGCGGACGGTTCTGGAACAGATAGTCGATGGACACCGCCAGGTAGTTGTTGGGCGCCAGCAGGCCGCCGCTAGGGGTCACGATGCCGTGACGGTCGTGATCGGGGTCGCAGGCGAAGGCCACGTCAAAGCGCTCTTTCAGGCCGATCAGCCCTTGCATGGCGTAGCTGGAGGATGGGTCCATGCGAATCTGTCCGTCCCAGTCCACCGACATGAAACGGAAGGTGGCGTCCACCTGCTTGTTCACCACCTCCAGGTCAAGGCGGTAGTGCTCGGCGATCGCCGACCAGTAGCGCACCCCTGCTCCACCCAGCGGGTCCACGCCCAGGCGCAGCTTGGCGTTGCGGATCGCATCCAGGTCGATGACGTTGATCAGGTCGGCGACATAGGTGTTGAGGTAGTCGTGGCGATGGGTGGTGTCGGCCTTCAGCGCCTGCTCGTAGCTGATGCGCTTGACCCCGGCCAGCTTGGCCGCCAGCAGTTCGTTGGCCTTGGCTTCGATCCACTTGGTGATGTGGGTGTCGGCCGGGCCGCCATTGGTGGGGTTGTACTTGTAGCCACCGCTTTGTGGCGGGTTGTGGGAAGGCGTGATGACGATACCGTCCGCCAGGCCCGAGGTCCGGCCGCGGTTGTAGCAGAGAATGGCATGGGACACCGCCGGGGTCGGGGTGTACTCGTCACCGGCAGCGATCATCACGGTCACGCCGTTGGCCGCCAGGACTTCCAGGGCACTGGCCCCGGCCGGGGTCGACAGTGCGTGGGTATCGATGCCGACAAACAGCGGCCCGGTGATGCCCTGGGCTTCGCGGTACAGGCAGATGGCCTGGCTGATGGCCAGGACATGCCATTCATTGAAACTCAGATCGAACGAGCTGCCGCGGTGCCCGGAGGTGCCGAAAGCCACACGCTGGGTGGGCACCGATGCATCGGGCTGACCGGTGTAATACGCCGTAACCAGTCGCGGGATATCGACCAGCAACTCAACGGGTGCCGGCTTGCCCGCAAAAGGACTGAGAGTCATGCAAAACCTCTGAAAAAGGATGGTTCGGGAATGGAGCGCAGTTTACTGGCAGTTTGACCACCGCGCGACGAAATCTATCCCAGAACAACCCCGCCTTTCTCAGCTGACTGAAGCAGGCCTGGCTTACGCAGGAACTGGCTTGCCGGGGAAGACAGCCTCAAGGCTTGCACGAGGTTCAGGCCCCATTGGCCGACAAGCCGGCGCCGACAAAGATACAGATACAAAAACGCCAGGCTTGGCCTGGCGTTGGGGGAATCAGGCCGGTTCGACCTGCAGTGCGACCCGTTCGCGACATGGACATTCGTCCATGTAACGGTGCGCCTCGACAAACTCGCTGAAGGGGAAGACTCGGGTCTTCAAGGGCACCAGCACTCGATCCGCAGTCAGCTGGTTGATGTCGCGCAGCGCACGCTGCAACGCCACCTGATCCTGAATGATCCCCAGCTCCGGCTTGCCGGTGAAGTTGCCGATGCAGTGGACAAAGAACTGGATGTTCTTCTGGAACGCCGCGCAGGCCGGGAATGGAGTCTGGTTGCCGCCTTGCAGGCCGTACAACACCAGGCTGCCGCGAGGCGCCAGGACATCACCGAGCATCGACATCTGCGGGCCACCCAGACCGTCGAACACCACATCGACCCCGCGATTGTCGGTGAGCTTGTTGATCTGCATCAGCAGGTCCTGCTCTTCGGTAACAATCACCTTCTCGGCGCCGAGGGACAGCAGGTACTCACGCTCTTCAGCGGTCTTGGTAGCGGCAATCACCCGCACACCCAGGGCCTTGCCCAACTGCACAAAAGACGGGCCGGCACAGTGGCTGGCATCGGTGACCAGGGCGAACTGCCCGGGCTTGACCCGCGCAAGGTCAGCGTAGGCGAAATAGGCAATCAACAGCGGCGTGTAATGCACAGCGGCTTCGATAGGGCTAAGCACATCCGGATAACGGGTCAGGGCCGAGCGTGGCAGGACGATCTGCTCGCCATACACCGGGTAGTCATTGGGACTTTGCGCGGGAAAGCTGGCGACCTTGTCACCGACCGCAAGGTCGTCGACGCCCTCGCCTACCGCCGTGACCACACCGGCCATTTCATGCCCGAGGCCAGACGGCAGACGCGCATGGGACGACGCCAAGTTCTGCCGCCAGAGCACGTCGTACCAACTGATACCGATGGCTTCGACTCGTACCTGCACTTCGCCTGGCGCAGGCAACGAGGCCGCATGCTCTTCGCATTTGAGCACCTCGGCCGGTCCAAACTTGTGAAAACGAATCGTGCGGGACATCGCAAACCTCGTCAAATTAACCTCTAATGCCGCGAACTTTATCCGGGCTTTGAAAGCAAGACTATCAGTGCCTATTAATAGTCGACATGTCTGTCATTGATTCCGTGCCCTTGAAAATCGGGGCGGACAGCGTGCCGGGCCGCAGCCTGAGCACAAACAAACAACATTTAGCCGATGCAGAGTACCAGCCTTTACCCGTAAGATTCACGCCGGCCATTGTTCCGATATGGCCGCTCCCGTCAAGTTCGCTGACTCTGCCAGGACTCCAGATGAATCGTAATGACCTGCGTCGTGTCGACCTGAATCTATTGATTGTGTTCGAGACACTGATGCACGAACGCAGTGTGACTCGCGCCGCCGAGAAGCTGTTTCTCGGTCAGCCAGCCATCAGTGCCGCCCTGTCGCGGCTGCGCAACTTGTTCGACGACCCGCTATTTGTACGCACCGGCCGCAGCATGGAGCCGTCGGCCCGGGCCGTGGAAATCTTCGCCCTGCTCTCACCGGCCCTGGACTCGATCTCCACCGCCGTCAGCCGCGCCGCCGAGTTCGACCCGGCCACCAGCACCACAGTGTTCCGCATTGGCCTGTCCGACGACGCGGAGTTTGCCCTCCTGCCGATGCTGCTCAAGCGCCTGCGCGCCGAAGCCCCAGGCATCGTGCTGGTGGTGCGCCGGGCCAACTACCTTTTGATGCCGTCGCTGCTGGCCTCCGGTGAAATCTCCATCGGCGTCAGCTACACCGCCGACCTGCCGGCCAACGCCAAACGCAAAGTCCTGCGCCGCAGCCTGCCCAAACTGCTGCGTGCCGACACCGTTCCGGGCGCCCTCAGCCTGGACGACTTCTGCGCCCGCCCCCACGCCCTGGTGTCGTTCGCCGGGGACCTGAGCGGTTTTATCGATGAAGAACTGGAGAAGCTCGGACGCAAGCGCCATGTGGTACTCGCCGTGCCACAGTTCAACGGCCTGAGCACCCTGCTGGCCGGCACCGACATCCTCGCCACCGTTCCGGACTACACTGCCGAGGCCCTGACCGCCGCCGGCGGCGTACGCGCCGAAGACCCGCCCCTGCCGGTGCGCAGCTTCGAGCTGCACATGGCCTGGCGCGGTTCACAGGACAATGACCCGGGAGAGCGCTGGTTGCGTTCGCGGATTCAGATGTTCTTTGGCGATCCGGATAGCCTTTGAGATCGACCAGTGTCGCCTTCAACATCCACCGATTATTGGATGAGTGCTGCAATCCAAGGTCGTGGTGCCAGGGTTGTAGGCGCTGATGAAGAATTGACCCATCTGCCGAAAAATCGCTGACCCAAGCAGCCTTCAAGGCTACGGCCGTCTGTGCGCGGTATCTACCTATCCATGTTGGGGCAGTCTTGATCTCAGCAGGTGGGGCAATTCCGCATCAATGCCAACACTCGGCCCTCATGCAGAGAAGGCGGCGAGCACATCGCCTCCAGACGCCAGAACGATTCGATCAGTTGCTCGAGACTCATGACCTCGTCTGCGACGCTCAAGAGCAAGCCATTGTCGTGCAGGAAAACGGCACTGACATGACAGTTCATCGATTCGTCGCATTCATCCTTTGACCAGATTCGCTCGAATTAAAGCGTTACTCCTGCGGAATCGGGAGCCAGCAAGTTCTTTTCATGATTTTCCTCAGAGAACTTGACGACTTTCACGGCATTGTTACCGAAGCGCTCAATGGCCACTCCCAACGGCCCAAACCATTCTCTTAAAGAGACGCTGTCGGCAGGCAGTTGTGCCAAACCCTCCTTTTTCAGATGGGCGACAAGGAAATTGTACGGTCGACTCATTTCGAGGCTCTCTCGGTTTTGGCGTTGCTGTGTATCACCGGTACAAGGTCTTATTGCAAACAGGCAGGATTACCATCGTGTCAGCGGAACAAGCTCGGCCCGTACCAGCAAAACACACCCGCTACAAGGTGTAGGCAATGCCGACCTGCAGCGTTCGCGGAGCCCCCGGATAGGCGTAAACGTTGCCGAACGCGCCCTCTTCATAATCACGGTCAAACAGGTTTTTCAGGTCCAGATTCAGCCGCACCTTGTCATTGACCTTGTAGAAACCGAGCAAATCGACAACGGTGTAGCTGCCCATCGAAAACCCGGTATTGGTGGTTTGCCCGGCGCGCTCGTCGACGTACTTGAGTCCGCTCCCCAGGCCCAGGCCCTTGAGCATGCCGTCCTGGAACTCGTACATATTCAGCAGGCTGAAGCTGTTTTTCGGGATGTTCAGCAGCCGCGTGCCAGAGCGCAGCACGTTGTCCTTGGTGACTTCGGCATCGACATAGGCGTAGCCGCCGATCACGCGCCATTCGGGCGTCAGGTTGCCGGCAACGTTGACATCGAAACCACGGCTTCGCACTTCACCGGCGGCCACGCTGAAGGTCGAGTCAACAGGGTCGGTGGTCAAGACGTTGCGCTTTTCGATCTGATAGATCGCCGCGTCGACACTCAACTGCTGATCCAGTGCTTCCCACTTGAGACCCATTTCATAAGACTTGCCCTTCTCCGGCGCAAACCCGCCGCCGAGCCGGCTGGCGCCGGTGTTGGGCTTGAACGAGCGAGCGGTATCGGCGTAGAGCGCCAAGGTCTCGGTCAAGTCGTAGCTCACGCCAATGCGCGGTGTGACCGCGTTGTCACTGGCCTGCCAACTCTTGCCGCCGGGTACATAGGTTTCATAGTCATGTTCGAAGCGTTCGAAACGCGCCCCTGCCAGCACTTTCAGTTTGTCGGTCAGGGCCACTTGATCCTGCACGAACGCGGCATAAGTCTTGAGGTTTTCCTGGTCATGAGTCGGCGTGCGGGTCAGGGCCGGACGCGGCTGGCCGTACAGCGGATCGAAAAGGTCGATGGGGTACGCACCGACAGCACCACTGGAGCGTTGAATGATCGACTGATAGTCGTAGTCTTCGTACTCGATACCGGTGAGCAAAGTGTGCTGCAAACCGGCGGTATCGAAATGGCCGGTCAGGTTGAGCTGGGCATCCCGGTCGGTCCATTCCAGCTTGCGATAGTTGAAATTGCGCCCCAAGGTGCGGCCGTCAGCGGCAATACCGTTGGCCTCGACCGCGTTGCCCTTGAGCGAACCATCGAGCCACTGCACACCACCCCCCAGGGTCCAGTCGTCGTTGAGCAGGTGTTCGAAGCGCAGTTGCGCCATGTTGTTGTCGTTGTGCAGTTTGCCAACGTCTTTTTCACCGAAAAAACTGTCGCGAGAAGCGCTGCCAACCTGCTTCGCGTAACGGGTCATGCCTCGATCCAGAGGCGCGTTGTTACGCATGAAATCGCCTTCGAACATCAGCCTGGTCGCATCGCTGACCTGCCAGGTGAGCACCGGCGCAATGCCGTAGCGCTCGGTGTCGACATGATCGCGGAAGGTGTCGCCGCCCTCGCCCACCACGTTCAGTCGATAGGCCAGGCGCCCGTCTTCGTCGAGCGGCCCGGAAGCGTCCAACGTGCCGCGCCTCATGCCCTGGTCGTTCAGTTGACTGCCCAGGGTGACCGTGCGCTCGGGCAACGGCTGTTTGGAAACCACGTTGAAAGTACCGCCAGGATCACCCCGGCCATAAAGCATGGTTGCCGGGCCGCGCAGCACTTCAAGACGTTCAATGGTGTTGGCATCCGGCATGTTCGGATAGCCGCGATTGATGGGAAAACCGTTGCGGTAAAACTCGCCGGTGGTGAAGCCACGGACGGTAAACGTGGTCAGCCCCTGCCCACCAAAATTGTTCGCCCGCCCCACGCCCCCGGCGTAGTCCAGCGCGTCCTGCAAACGCGTGGCTCCAAGATCCTCCACTGCATCCTTGGCGACCACACTGATCGACTGCGGGGTTTCATGGATCGAGGTATCGGTCCGCGTGGCGCTGGCCGAGCGCGTTGCGCGATAACCCTGCACCGGACCATCTGCCCTTTCGTAAGTCGCGGTGCCGATGACATCGGCCGTGCCCAGCTCAAGGGTTGAGGGCTTTACCTGCGCTTGTTCAGCCCATGAGGTAGACGACAACGCTTGCAGCACGCAAATGGAAAGCAGGGTTCGGCGCATGGAGAGAAAAAACCTTTACGAATAGGCCAATACAAGGGGTGAAACCGCCAAAAAACTCCGGCGCATGCTATACAAAACCATTCGCAATTAATACAAATTCCCATTAGCACCCAAGGCCGCTATTCCCCCGCCGTAGCCATCACCGAAGCGCGTCGCGCGAAATCCCCACTGGCATCCATTGACAAGGCCAGGGCAAAAATTCAACATGCCAGTACTTGTTGGACAACCTACAACCAACAACCAACAAGTACAGCTCTGCAAGCGCCAAGGCGTGCGAAGAGCTGTCGAGGAGATGAAATCCATGCCTCACCCCAAATCCGCCACAGCTTGGCCGCCCTCCTGCGCCGCCCCGAGAGAAACGATCCAAGCCCCGAGCTTCGTGCTGCCGCCAGGTGCATGCGACACCCATGCGCATGTGATCTGCGCTGATTTTGAGCGCTATCCCCTGGTACCCGAGCGCAGTTACACCCCGCCTCCCGCACCTGAGGCGCTGTATCTGGACATGTTGCGGGCCACGGGGATGCAGCGCGGGGTTCTGGTGCAGCCGAGCGTCTACGGCATCGATAACCGCTACATGCTCGAGGTGTTGCAACGTCATCACGATCGACTGAGGGGCGTCGCGGTAGTCGATGAACGAATCAGCGATGACGAACTGGCGCACATGCACGCCTTGGGTGTGCGTGGAGTTCGCATCAACGTGCTGTTTCGCGGCGGCGTGAATCTGGACTTGATGGAGCGTCTTGCCAATCGAGTTGCCGACCTTGGCTGGCATCTGCAGTTTTTGATTGATGTCCGGCTGTTAAGCGAGCTGCAGGCACGGATAGCCAGGCTGCCCTGCCCCGTGGTGATCGATCACTTCGGACACTTCCCGGCCCGCCTGGGCGTCAAGGAGCCAGGGTTCGAGTTGCTGCTGAGAAACGTGGCGGAACACGGTTGGTGGGTCAAGTTGTCGGGCGCTTATCGCCTGAGTGAGCGGCATCCGGACTATGCCGATACGGATGCGTTGGCCCATGCCTTGCTGGGCGCCGCCCCCGAACGAATGGTTTGGGGCAGCGACTGGCCCCACGTAGCGCTCGAAAGCACGCCCGACACCGGTTCATTACTGGATCGCTTGTACTCATGGGCGCCCGATGAACGCCAGCGACAGAGCATCCTGGTCGATAACCCCGCCGTTCTGTACGACTTCAAATAACAAAAACAATAACCCAGCGGCACTAAGGTGCTGCACGGAGAACAATAATGAGCTGGTTTAGCGAACTTAATACCGTTGAAAAACGCACCTTCTACTCCGCATTGGGTGGCTGGGCGCTGGACGCCCTGGACTTCATGGTGTTCACCTTCGTCATCGCCTCCTTGATGACCCTCTGGCACATCGATAAGGGATCAGTAGGACTACTGAGCACCGTGACCTTGCTGTTTTCGTCCATTGGCGGATGGGGAGCGGGGATCCTGGCTGACCGCTACGGTCGGGTGCGGCTGCTGCAGATCAGCATTCTGTGGTTCTCGATCTGCACCGTACTGATCGGCTTCGCGCAAAACTTCGAACAACTGTTTGTCCTTCGTGCGCTGCAGGGCCTCGGGTTCGGCGGCGAATGGGCGGTGGGCTCGGTGCTGATCGGCGAAATGGTCCGAGCGGAACATCGCGGCAAGGCCGTGGGTATCGTGCAGAGCGGATGGGCCATTGGCTGGGGCGCGGCCGCGCTGCTCTACACAGTGGCCTTCAGCTACCTTCCCGAAGACCTTGCCTGGCGCTCGCTGTTCTGGATCGGCATCGCACCTGCACTCCTGGTGCTCTACATTCGTAAATACGTGCCAGAGCCCGAGGTGTTCCTGCAGAGCAAAAAGCACCAGAGCGAAACAGGCAACAGGGTGGCTTTCTGGCACATCTTCTCCCCCTCGCTGCTGCGTACCACCCTGTTGTCCGCGCTGCTGTGCATGGGAGTACAAGGTGGCTACTACGCGATCACCACATGGTTGCCGGCCTATCTGAAGCTGGAGAAGGGCCTGTCAGTCTTCGGCACCGGCAGCTACCTGCTGGTGGTCATCCTGGGGTCATTCTTCGGCTATGTCTGCGGTGCCTACCTGTCTGACCGGCTGGGGCGCCGCGCCAACTTCATCCTCTTCGCCGTCCTGTCGGCCATCAGCGTGATCTGCTACATGCAACTGAACCTGACCAATACCCAGATGCTGATTCTCGGTTTTCCCTTGGGATTCGCCGCATCCGGTATCTACAGCGGCATGGGGGCCTTTCTGACAGAACTTTATCCTTCGGCAGTGAGGGCCAACGGCCAGGCGTTCTCCTATAACTTCGGGCGCGCGGTGGGCGCACTGTTCCCGGGACTCGTCGGTTTCATCAGTGCCCAATACAGCCTGGGCACTGCGATTGCGATGTTCGCCGGAGGTGCCTACTGCCTGGTCCTGGTGGTGACCTGCTTCCTCCCGGAAACCAGGGGCAAGCAATTGCACTGAACCAGACATCATTTGTTAGAGTAACGCCCGCGTATCGTTCCTTACGCGGGCGTTCTATGTTTCAAGCTTTTGAAACCGACATTCGATGACTGAGAAAAATGACTATAAAAGCAATTGGCCGACGTGATCACTTCTCGGTTGAGATCTTTCGTTATCTGGAAAGTGAAATACGTGAAGGTCGACTCCGTCCCGGTGATCGCATCCCCACCGAAAGCCGCTTAGCCGAAGCCTTCGCCGTTAGCCGAAATGTCGTGCGTGAAGCCGTGGCGCGGCTCAATTCGGCTGGCCTCGTCATCAGTCGCCAAGGGCTTGGGGTGTTTGTTGCCACCGAAGCCAACCAGAGCAGCTTCCGCATCACTCAAGAGGAACTGACCGACAGCACCAAGCTGCGCCAGCTCTACGAACTGCGCCTGGACCTCGAAGTCGCCGCAGCCGCCATGGCCGCCCGACGTCGCTCACTCATTCAGTTGAACAAGATCGCGGCGGCGCTGGACACCCTGCGCGACGGCCTGCAAAACCCTCAGGACATGCTGGAGCACAGCCTGCAGTTCAAGCGGGCCATTGCCGACGCCACAGGCAATGACTACTTTCGCAACTTCATCATCTTTCTCTGCAGCCACGTCTACGAAGCGGCCTTGCTGGAGAACCGCCTGGTGCGTTCGAGCGACCTCGGCGAAACCCTGCTGGCCGAACACCAGGCGATCTTTGACGCCATCAAGCTCGGCGACCCCGACCTCGCCAGACGCGCCACCTGGCAACAGATCATCAACTCCGCCGAACGCAATGGGTTGCGGGGATTGCAAGGCTGGGAAATCACTCGCATGAGTTCGCTGGGCGAAACCTACGCCCCGCAATGCGCAGGCCCGGATCCCGAGCCGCGCAAACTGCAACGCACCTTGCCGGACGGGGCATGCGACTGCCACTTCCACGTCTTTGGTGACGAGCATGGGCAACCGTTCTCCCCTCACCGTTCCTACACGCCGCCCCCCGCTCCCCTGGAGGCCTTTGAGCACGTCCAGAAAACCCTGGGGTTGAGTCGCGCAGTCATCGTCCAACCCAGTGTCTACGGGGCGGACAACAGCACCACCCTGGCGGCGCTGAAGCAAGGGGGCAGCGCATTGCGCGGGGTTGTGGTGATCGATACCGACACCGATAGCCAAACCCTGCAGGCGATGCATCGCCTCGGGGTTCGCGGCGTGCGCGTCAACCTGATCTTTAAAAGTGGCGTCGAGGTATCGGATGTTGCGGCCCTGGCGGAAAAAGTCGCGCCCCTTGGCTGGCACCTTCAGTTGCTGATCGATATCACCGAATTCGCCGACTTGTACGAAACCGTGGCCAGCCTGCCCGTGCCAGTCGTCATCGACCACATGGGGCACATGCCCACCAGTTGCGGGCTGAACCACCCGGGATTCACCGACCTGCTGCGCCTGCTGCAAGAAGGCCGGGTGTGGGTCAAGCTTTCCGGCGCCTATCGCTTTACCGCGTCGAAGGACTTTCCTTACGACGACGTAACGCCCTACGCCCGGGCGTTGATCGAAGCCAATCCGAACCGGCTGCTGTGGGCAAGCGATTGGCCACATCCGTGCATACCGGTGCCGATGCCCAACGACGCCAGCCTGCTGGAGATGCTGTTCGACTGGGTAGAAAACGATGACGCGCTGATCAAGCAGATCCTGGTGGACAACCCGGCCCAGCTCTACGGCTTCTGAAGACGCCCAGCGAGCTGGTCGCACCAGTGCTCAACGAAAACATAAGCACCAGTCCACGCCGATACCCAGCCGCGGCGGTCAAACCGCACCATGCCCGCGCCGCTCAAGCGCCTGAGGTCTGGTCGGCGCCGCGCAGCAACTTCAGCAAGGCCTGGAGCGGGTGCTGGACGGTCTGTCCGTCCTTGCGCTTGACCTGGCTGCGGCACGAGTAGCCGTCCGCCAGCAGGCGCCCGGCCCCATTGAGACGGGCCACCAAGGGGCCCCAGGACTGACGGTAAATAACCTCCGAGGTCCCGGCGTTCTGGGTTTCGTGACCATAGGTTCCGGACATCCCACAGCAGCCGCTGGCTTGCACCTGCAACTTCAGGCCGACTCGGGCGAAGATCGTCTGCCACAGCGCCACGCTGCCAGGCTCGTTGGTTTTCTCGGTGCAGTGCGGCACAAAGTGGTAAGTCTCCTGGTCCGCGCCCAGCGCTGACGGCGCCAGTACCTGCGCCAGCCATTCCTGCGGCAGCAGCACGCTCGGAGCCTGATCCTGCCCCAGGGTCTTGGCGTACTCCTGCCGATAAACCAGGGTCATCGCCGGATCAAGACCCACCAATGGAATCTGATAGCGGTGCAGCTGGCGCAGCGTTCGGCCGTTGTAATGCGCAGCCTTTTCGAAGGCTTTCAAAAAGCCCTGGACCTGCAGCGGCTTGCCATTGGCCGCGAACGGCGCGATGTACACCTCAAACCCCAGCCTGGAAATCAGTTCGATCCAATCGGCCAGCAGCGGTGTTTCGAAGTAACGGGTAAAGGCGTCCTGCACGAGAATCACGCTGCGAGCCCGTTGCGCCTCGTCCATCCCCTCAAGCAGCGCAGGCGACGCCACGCGCACGTTCCACCGCCGGCAAACCTCATCAAAATCCAGCAGGCTCAGCAGCGGGCTGTCGATCATTCCGGCCACCCGCCGCAGAAACGCCCCCACCATCCGCGAGCCGATGATGCCGTTGTACAAACGCGGCACGCGGGCGAAGTGGGGAATGGTGTACTCAAGGGAACCGATGAGGTAATCCTTCAACGGGCGCAGATAGCGACTGTGATACAGCTGCAAAAACCGCGAGCGAAAGTCCGGCACATTGACTTTCACCGGGCACTGCCCCGCACAGGACTTGCAGGCGAGGCACCCGGCCATCGCCTCGTAGACCTCATGGGAAAAGTCTTTCTGGCCCAGCTTCCGTGCAAGCGTATTGACCGCACGCCTGGGCAGGCCGAGCAGCTCGGACCTGGACGAGAGAGCCACTTCCAGCACATCGACACCTTGCTGGCCCTGCAAGCGCAGCCACTCACGCACCAGCGACGCGCGCCCCTTGGGCGAGTGCAGTCTATTGCGGGTGCCTTTCCAGGACGGACACATGGCGTCATCGGGGTCGAAGTTGTAGCAGGCGCCGTTGCCATTGCAATGCACCGCGGCGTCGTAGTGCGACCAGACCCGCTCATCGATGGTGCGATCAAGCTCGCCCCGCAACCGGACCTCGTCCACCCGGGTCAACCGGGCGCCGGGCAGCGTCTTGGGCGTGGCGATCTTGCCCGGGTTGAGTTGGTTGTTCGGGTCAAAAGCCGCCTTGAGCTCCTGCAGGGCCGGATAGAGTTCGCCGAAGTAGTCGGGCACATATTGCGACCGCAACCCTTTACCGTGCTCGCCCCAGAGCAAGCCGCCGTGCTTTTGCGTGAGTTCGGCGACGGCGTCGGAAATGGGCCGGATCAGGGCCGCCTGAGCGGGGTCTTTCATGTCCAGGATCGGCCGCACATGCAGGACCCCGGCGTCCACGTGACCGAACATGCCATATTCCAGGCCATGGCCATCAAGCAACTCGCGGAACTGCGCAATGAAATCAGCCAGGTGCTCGGGAGGAACGGCGGTATCTTCCACGAACGGCTGGGGCCGGGCGGAGCCTTTGACGTTGCCCAGCAACCCCACGGCCCGCTTGCGCATCGCGTAGACCCGCTGCACTGCCTGGGCGCCGACGGCCAGGGTGTGCCCCAATCGCACCACGCGGGTGTCACGCTGCAGGTGCAGGACAAATTCATCCACGCGTTGCAGCAAGACCGCCTCGTCGTCGCCGCTGAATTCAACCAGGTTGATGCCCAGGGTCGCCACATCGGGGTCTTGGGGAAAGTATTCGGCGACGCCGTGCCAGACGATGTCGTTCATCGCCAGCCCGAGGACCTTGGAGTCCACCGTCTCGATGGACAGCGGCTTGAGCTGCATCAACGCCTTGGCGTCGCGCAGTGCGTCCATGAAGCCGGCATACCGCACATTGACCAGGATCGAATACTGGGGAATGGGCAGCACATTCAGCGTGGCTTCCACGATGAAACCCAGCGAGCCTTCGGAGCCGCACAGGACACTGTTCAGATTGAGTCGCTCGTTGGGCTCCTGCAGATGCGCCAGGTCGTACCCCGTCAGGCAACGGTTCAGCTTGGGAAAGGTGTGTTCGATCAGCTCGGCATATTGCTCCACGATCTGCGATGCACAGCGATGGATCGCGCCAACCTTGTCTTCGCGACGGGCCTGTGCCTGCCACTGGTCAGGGTCCAGAGGCACACTGTCGAGCCGCTCGCCACCAATGAGAATGGTCGACAGCGCCAGGACATGATCACGGGTCTTGCCATAGGTGCAGCTTCCCTGGCCACTTGCATCGGTGTTGATCATGCCGCCGATGGTGGCCCGGTTTGACGTCGACAGCTCGGGCGCAAAAAACAGTCCATGGGGTTTCAACGCCGCGTTGAGCTGGTCTTTGACCACGCCGCTTTGCACCCGCACCCAGCGCTCCTCGACGTTGATCTCAAGGATGCCGTTCATGTGGCGCGACAAGTCGACCACGATCCCGCTGGTCAACGATTGGCCATTGGTGCCGGTTCCTCCGCCCCGCGGCGTGAGTACCACCGAGCTGAATGGCGCCAGCGCCACGAGGCGGGCCAACAGCTGAACATCTTGCACATTGCGCGGAAACACCGCGGCTTGCGGCAGGCGCTGATAGATCGAGTTGTCGGTCGCCAGCACGGTCCTGAGCCCATGATCGCGAGCGATTTCTCCCTGGAAACCCTCCTGTTCCAGGCGAGCCAGGAACAACTCACAGGCTGGGTTTTTGACTTCATGGGGAGACAACCGGGCAATCATGCTGGAATTCCTACTGGCGATACCGCTAATCTGAGCATTCTCGTTATGTATGCTTACCCCCCGACAGCTGCTGCATGGCAAGGGGCGCACCCACGATTTTGTGGGGCCAAGACGTTTCACACAAACGTAAAACCTGCAGCTTTTGCATGAGCTTTATGAATGAACCCACGCCGACTGACCCCTTCAATGTCCCTGCTGGTCGCTTTCGAGGCCGCCGCCCGCCATTGCAGCTTCACCAAAGCTGCGGACGAACTGGCCCTGACCCAAAGCGCGGTCAGCCGGCAAGTGCAGGCCCTGGAATCGCAGCTGGAGATCTCGCTGTTCAAGCGCGAGGGCAGAAAAATCGAACTCACCGCCGCCGGCGCTCTGTACCAGCATGAACTCAGCGCCGCATTGGGGCGCATTCGCAGCGCCACCCTGCAGACCATTGCCTTCAAGGAAGAAGATGGTCCGTTGAACCTGGCGGTGCTTCCGACGTTCGGCTCAAAATGGCTGCTGCCGAAAATGCATGAGTTCTATGCCCGTCATCCCAGGAACCTGGTGCATATCCATTCAAGGATCATTCACGCCGACAACCCCTCCAGCGTGGGCGACATGCAGGCCATCATCTGTGCGGGAAAAGGGGACTGGCCGGGCTACGTGTCGCACCTGCTGCTGCAAGAAAAACTGATCGTCATCGCCAGCCCCAAGGCCCTGGCAGGCAACCCCGAGCTATCGCTGGACGAGCTCCCCCATCATTTGCTGCTGAACGTGGTGTCTCGCCCCAACGGCTGGTCTGATTGGTTCGACTTCAACAACCTGGATCACCAGAAAATGCGCACGGGCCCCAGCTTCGAGCTCACCGCCCACCTGATCCAGGCGGTGGCCGCAGGCATAGGTATCGGGCTGGTTCCCGATATCCTGGTGCAGGAGGAAATCGAGTCTGGAGCCGTGGTCAAGCTGTTCGGCCCCATGGACAGCGGTCGCAACTATTACCTGACCTGCGCCGCGCGCTACCAGCACTTTCCGGCGTTCAAGACATTCAGCGCCTGGTTGCTGTCCCTCCCCTCCTGAAGCGCCCGCTGCAAGCATCATCCTGCTGCGGGCTCGGCAGCAGAAATGGCCTAGCGCTCCGTTCAACACATCACCAGCGCATGACCATCGGCAGCAGCGGACGCAAATCCCGGCGCTGACCGCTCCCGAACCAATGCCGACATTCATAGCGCTGACAGCTCTGCCATTGGCGGGGCAAAGCTGTTCAGCGCTCAGCGGCAGACTCAGGACTCGGGGCAGCGATAGACATTGCCCGAAAGCGTCACGTTGGTTTGCTCCAGGCGATTATCCGAACCGGTCTGCCCTGCGCGTTGAGTGAGCAGGTAAACCCGGTTGCCCCCCAGCGCCGCGGCCTTGTTTTTCAGGTCGTTGCGGGCGCCGGTTTCGAGATTGGCGTTACCCGTGATACTGCCCAATAAAAAGTCGCCCTGACTGCCGGTGACATCACCAAGAAACTGGCATTCACGTCCCGGTTCGTTGTGGGTGATGCGCACATTGTTGGCCCCGGGTCCGGCTATTGAAGTGGGCGCGCAACCTGCCAGGACAAACAACGCGGCACACAGACCGATCCCCGTGAGCCTATGAGAGAGATACATCCGGATGATTCCTTTCGTGCATTTGGAGCGATACCCCGAGCGGAGAATCCTTCGGGGCGGTAGAGCGCGCAGTATCAAACTTTGCTGAAGCCGGAGTTGTATTAATCAGTGAATCTACAGTCAAAAAATGTAAAGACCGGTCGACGATTCGCCAGCTCCAGCGCCAGGATCATGAGCACCCGCCGGGTGTGCGCATGGTCCTGTCAGCCATGCCGTTCAGCAGGATTCGCGTTCTACCAGCGGGCACGCAACCCTGTGAATCGTCGGCTGTTCCCAGCGCTCGATGAGGTATTGCGCAGAACGCCGCCCCATTTCGTAATACGGCAACTGCACGGTACTGAGCGGCGGGTAGAACAGCTCGGCAACACCGATCATGTTGTCGTACCCCAGAACCGCCACGTCCTGCGGAATACGCAGACCGCGACTTAGCAAGTACTGGTAAGCCACCAAAGCGATGCGGTCGTTACCACAGATAAGAAGATCGAACGCTGGCGCTCCTTGCGACGCTTGCAATTGCGCCTCCAGCGCGGCGATCGTTTCCTGATAGGCGTCATCCTGGGACAGGCTGTATTGCGGAACATCGGCCACGGATATTCCAGCCTCAGTGAGGGCTCGACACAATCCAAGCTGGCGCTGCTCCCAGGCCAGGCTGGCTTGTGGCAGGTTGATGCACAACGGACTGCGGTAGCCACGCTTGAGCGCATGCCGCACAGCCTGATACTGGCCGTCGGCATCGTCAGGCACATAACAGGCCACCCCGGACTCCAGGCTCATGCAATTGCTCAGCACCAGCGGCAGGCTGCGCAACGCCGGGGGGATCTCGATGGTCCGCAGCTGCATGGCGCTGAAGATGATTCCGTCAGGCTGGTGGGACAGCATCAGGTCGATGGTCTGCTGGCTCGGCGGCACTTCGAACACGTTGAGGATGAAGACATTCCAGCCGTGTTCCCGGGCGGTGCGCTCCATGGACAGGAGCATTTCCACGGCGAAGGGCGTGGTGGCGGTATCCAGCGCGAAGACGCCAATGGTTTTGCTACGGGAAGCGCCGCCGCGGATCTGTCGGGCAGAAAGACTGGGGACATAACCCAGGGTCTCAACCGCTTGCAGAACCTTCGCCAGGGTTTCCTGATTGACTTTTTCCGGGGTATTGAGCGCCCTGGACACCGTCATCAAGGAAACCCCTGCGAGGTGCGCGACATCTTTAACTGAGGCCATTCGCAGGTGCCAATGCTTGTGTGGCCGGGCATCATGTCATGCTTGGCAAAAGCATGACAACACATCGCCAGACGTCGTGCGCCCATGGCCGATCAGCAGGGTCAGAGGCGCAGATCAGCCAGGTGCCAGACCGACGCATCGCCAAACCCAGCGCTGCCATTGACCGCAAACGCCATGACCGCCTGACTGTCCGGACGAGGATAGATCCGGCTGCTCAAGCTATAAGCGCCGTCATCGACAAACACCTCGATAGACGAACGATCAAGGAAAATCCGCAAGTCTATCCGCGTTTGTCCCTTGGCTATCGGCACGCTGCGCGCACCGCTCACCCCCACTCCCGAGTGTTGCCTGTCCAGCACCAGGCGGCGCGCCATCGCATCGAAATACACCAGGGTCCGCTCTTGCTGATCCTCACTGCAACGCAGCGCCAGCCCAAAGCGCTCAGCAGTGCTGCCAGCCAGGTCCAGGGACAGTTCGAACTCCAGTAACGTCCCTCGCTCATCGAGCAGGCAATTGCCGGATTCGACCACGCCGATTGCCAGTGTCCGTTGCGACTGGCGTAGCGCCTTCAGCTCGCGGGCCGGCCGCATGCGCAGCCGTTCGCCATTACGGCTCAGTTCACGAGGCAGCGACAGCGCACCACACCAGTGCTGCGCCTGACTCGGCATCGGGCTCTCCCACATGTCCATCCAGGCCCACAACAGGCGGCGTCCGTCCGGCGCCAGCAGGGTCTGCGCCGCATAAAAATCGTGACCATGATCCAGTTCACGCGGCTCACCGCACTCGCTGAAGTATCCACGGTCGTCCAGCAGGCCCATCCGATAGCTGTTCTGGAACTTGTTCCAGTTGTCATAACCGCTGGGCTTCAGGCCTTGAGGCGAATAGAGAAACACATCGTTGCCATCGAGTTCGAACAGGTCCGGACACTCCCACATGTAGCCGTCCGACTCGCGTCGCCCCTGCAGCGCGCACCTGAGGTACTTCCAGTGATGCAGATCGTCGGAGCAATAGAGCAGGAGCAGCGGGTCGTCGCCTTGGCGAGCGCCCAAGGCCATCCACCACTGCCCTGCTCGCCACCACACCTTGGGATCGCGAAAATGCATGATGCTCGGCTCAGGCGCCGCATCGATCACCGCCCCGTGCTTGCTGAACGAAACGCCATCGATGCTGCTGGCCAGGCACTGGACCTGACGAATGTGCCGCTCATCACCCGGCGCACCCAGCCAGGTATGCCCGGTGTAGATCAGGTACAGCCTGTCGTCCGCGACCACCGCAGATCCTGAAAAGCAGCCATCGCGGTCATAGGCGTCGCCAGGCGCCAGCGCGATGGGCAGATGCTCCCAGTGCACCAGGTCGCGGCTCTTGGCATGCCCCCAGTGCATCGGCCCCCACTTGGCCGAATAGGGATGATGTTGGTAGAACACATGGTATTCACCGCGAAAAAACACCAGGCCGTTCGGGTCATTCATCCATCCTGCCGGCGGCGCCAGGTGATAGGCCAGGCGATAGTCATCCTCCCGCTCGGGCAATTTTTTTTCGATAGCGCGATGCGCTTGCTCTAACAGTGCAGCGTGCATGGCCGGTTCCTGTCTAGGGTTCATAACGAAGGGCAGATTGAGCGATGGCAGGCAGCTCCGGCGAATCGCCAGGCCGGTCTTGAGCGGCGCCGCGCACGGGGTCCTTGCGCAACAAGGTCCATGACAGCAACAGGCAAACGCCGACCAGGCCTGCCATCAGCACGTAGACGCTGGAGAAACCGAGATGGTCGTAGCCGTAGCCCACCAGCGGGGATAGCAGCATGGCGGTCAATTGCTGGGCGAACTGGAATCCCACCAGGTAGATCGAGGCGGACAGCCGAGAGTCGAAGTTCAGCGATATGTATTTGAATATCGAGACCAGCAGGATGGGCACCTCCAAGGCGTGCAACATCTTGCAGGCAGCGATAGCCCAGGCCTGCGTTGCCATCCCGGAGCCAAGGATGCGCACAAACATGATGCTGCCGGCCAGGATCAGCCCGTATTTGGCGCCTGTGCGGCTGACCACCCAGGGTGCAAACAGCATCAAGACCGCCTCGACCAGCACCTGAGACGAGTTCAGGTAACCATAGGCGCGGGTGCCCTCCTCCGGGGTCGGGAAAAACGAGGAGAAATACACCGGAAACTGTTGCTCGTAGATCATGTAGATCCCGCACACCCCTGTCAGGTACAGGCTGAAAGCCCAGAATCGCGGGAGTGTCAGCAACTTCCAGAGATCGTTCAGGCGCACGGGGTGGGCAACGCTGCCCGCCTGCGCAGCCGGCGGGTTCAAACGGTCAAGGTCCAGGCGGGACAGGATCAGCAGGAACACGACGCCGGCGGCGCTGCTCATGTAAAACGCAATGTCAGGATCAATGTTGAACACCACGCCGACCACGCCGGTCGCGCTGGCCCAGCCCAACGATCCCCACATTCGGGTGGTTCCAAACTCGAACCCCGCATGACGTGACAAACGCTCGGTGTAGGACTCGATTACCCCCACGCCTGCCAGCATCGCCAGCGCCAGAAACGCCGCACCGACCAAGGCGCCGAGCACCACGTTCTGCGCCAACAGGCCGGCGTAGACATAAATGGCAAACGGGGCCGCGGCGCAGAGCAAGATGCCAATCCATACCAACAGTTTTTTGGACAGCCCGAGGCGGTCTTGAAGAGCGCCGTAGAAGGGCTGAACCAGCAACGCCGCAATGGCGTTGGCGGCGAAAATGAACCCGGTTTCCGTGCCATTCAAGCCAATGACTCGATGCAGCCAGATAGAGAACAGCGAATAGCTGGATGACCACGAAAAGAAGAAGAAAAACAATAAACCACTGATAAGCCAGTACTCGCGTTTGGCGGCAAGCTGCATGTGACGACCCTCTTGTTCTTATCTAGGTTAACGTTAACATTGCGACATATTACGCGTCTTCAAACCCTTCGCTGTCAAGTGGAGTCATCTGCAAAAAGCGCTCAACACGCCCCGCATGACCCGCAGAAGGTCCCTGCGCGACAGGCGCCTGCGAGCCGTTCAAACAATCTCTGCAATGCCCGAATACAAAGACAGGAGAGCCTGTTCGCCGACAGCTGCCCCCCTGCCCCGGCGGGCAATGTTGCGTATGCGACAACAATCAATTGCATACCAGGGGATTGATAGCACCCTAACGAAAGGCGCAGGCTAGAGGGCTCGCTTGGGGCTTATATCATTCCGAATGATAGTTACCTTCGCTTCATTCGATTCGTGAGATACCACCCTGCCGAGCATCATCCGCCCATCTCAAATTACCTTGGCGGATGAACCATGGACCAGTCAGTCAAACTCTTGCGTTACCCCTTAGCCGCCCTCGCCGTTCTGGTCATGAGTGCCTGCGGCAAAGCCCCGGAAACCGCCTCCGCCCCGCCCGCTGCCAAGGTCAGTGTGGCCAAGGTGCTGGAGCAGCCGGTCAACGAATGGGATGAGTTCACCGGACGCCTGGAAGCCCCGGAAACCGTGGAAATCCGGCCACGGGTCTCGGGCCAGATCGATCAGGTGGCGTTCACCGAAGGCGCCCTGGTGAAGAAAGGCGACCTGCTGTTCCAGATCGACCCGCGCCCCTTCCAGGCTGAAGTCCGCCGCCTCGAAGCCCAGCTGCAACAAGCCCGGGCCACCGCCACCCGCAGCGCCAACGAAGCCCAGCGCGGCCAGCGCCTGCTGACCAGCAACGCGATTTCCGCCGAGCTGGCCGACACCCGCAGCAGCGCCGCCCAGGAAGCCCGGGCCGGCGTCGATGCGATCCAGGCTCAACTGGACCTGGCCAAGCTCAACCTGAGCTTTACCCGGGTGGTGGCCCCCATCAGCGGTCGCGTCAGCCGCGCACAGATCACCGCCGGCAACCTGGTGACCGCCGATGTCACCGCGCTCACCAGCCTGGTGTCCACCGACAAGGTCTACGCCTACTTCGACGCCGACGAACGCGTGTACCTCAAGTACACCCAACTCGCCCGCCAGGGTCAGCGCGGCCAGACCACCCCGGTGTACCTGGGCCTGTCCAATGAAGAAGGCCACCCGCACCTGGGCCAGATGAACTTCGTCGACAACCAGGTCAACCCCAAGACCGGCACCATCCGCGGCCGCGCCGTGTTCGACAACCGTGACGGCAGCTACACCCCGGGCCTGTATGCGCGCCTGAAACTGGTGGGCAGCGGCACCTACTCGGCGATGCTGATCAACGACGAAGCCGTGGGCACCGACCTGGGCAAGAAGTTCGTGCTGGTGATGGACGCCGACAACAAGCCGGCCTACCGCGCCGTGGAGCTGGGGCCGAAGATCGAGGGCCTGCGCATCGTGCGCAACGGGCTGAGCAAGGACGACACCATCATCGTCAAGGGCTTGCAGCGGGCACGTCCCGGTGCCCCGGTCACGCCTGAAGTGATCCCCATGGCCAGCCAGGAAACCCTCGCCGCCCTGGCCCAACAACGCCAAGCACTGGAAGCCAGCAACCTGCCGCAGGTCACCCCTGCCAAGGCGGCTCCGGCTGTGAAACTCGCCGCTGCGACACCGCGCGGTTAAGGGACGACTCTCAAGATGAATTTTTCCCAGTTCTTCATTTCAAGGCCGATCTTCGCCGCGGTGCTGTCGCTGCTGATCCTGATCGCCGGCGCCATCTCGCTGTTCCAACTGCCCATCAGCGAATACCCGGAAGTGGTGCCACCCACCGTGGTGGTACGCGCCAACTTCCCCGGGGCCAACCCGAAAGTCATCGGTGAAACCGTGGCCGCGCCCCTGGAACAGGCGATCACCGGGGTCGAGAACATGCTCTACATGTCCTCGCAATCCACCGCCGACGGCAAGATCACCCTGACCATCACCTTCGCCCTGGGCACCGACCTGGACAACGCCCAGGTGCAGGTGCAGAACCGCGTGACCCGCACCCAGCCCAAGCTGCCGGAAGAAGTGACGCGCATCGGTATTACCGTGGACAAGGCCTCTCCGGACCTGACCATGGTGGTCCACCTGACCTCGCCGGACCAACGCTACGACATGCTCTACCTGTCCAACTACGCCCTGCTCAACATCAAGGATGAGCTGGCGCGCCTGGGCGGCGTGGGTGATGTACAGCTGTTCGGCATGGGCGACTACTCGCTGCGGGTCTGGCTCGATCCGAACAAGACCGCTTCGCGCAACCTGACCGCCACCGACGTGGTCACCGCGATCCGCGAACAGAACCGCCAGGTCGCCGCCGGTGCCCTGGGCGCTCCGCCTGCGCCCAGCGCCACCAGCTTCCAGCTGTCGGTCAACACCCAGGGCCGACTGGTCACCGAGGAAGAGTTCGAGAACATCATCATTCGCTCAGGCGAAGACGGTGAGATCACTCGCCTGAAAGACATCGCCCGCATCGAACTGGGGTCGAGCCAGTACGCCCTGCGCTCCCTGCTCAACAACCAGCCGGCAGTGGCGATCCCGATCTTCCAGCGCCCGGGCTCCAACGCCATCGAGATCTCCAACGAAGTGCGGGCCAAGATGGCCGAACTCAAGCAGAACTTCCCGCAGGGCATGGACTTCAGCATCGTCTACGACCCGACCATCTTCGTCCGCGGCTCCATCGAGGCGGTGGTGCACACCCTGTTCGAAGCGCTGATCCTGGTGGTGCTGGTGGTGATCCTGTTCCTGCAGACCTGGCGCGCCTCGATCATCCCGCTGGTGGCCGTACCGGTGTCGCTGATCGGCACCTTCGCGGTCATGCACCTGTTCGGCTTCTCCCTCAATGCCCTGTCGCTGTTCGGCCTGGTGCTGGCCATCGGTATCGTGGTGGACGACGCCATCGTGGTGGTGGAGAACGTCGAACGGAACATCGGCCTGGGACTGAACCCGGTGGAGGCCACCCAGCGCGCCATGCGCGAAGTGACCGGCCCGATCATCGCCACCGCCCTGGTGCTGTGCGCGGTGTTCGTACCGGCGGCCTTCATCAGCGGCCTGACCGGGCAGTTCTACAAGCAGTTCGCCCTGACCATCGCGATTTCCACGGTGATCTCGGCCTTCAACTCCCTGACCCTGTCGCCGGCCCTGGCCGCGGTACTGCTCAAGGAACACCATGCGCCCAAGGACCGCTTCTCGAAGATCCTCGACAAGCTGCTGGGGGGCTGGCTGTTCAAGCCGTTCAACCGCTTCTTCGACCGGGCCAGCCATGGCTACGTCGGCACCGTACGCCGGGTCATCCGCGGTAGCGGCATCGCCTTGTTCCTCTATGCCGGCCTGATGGTGCTGACCTGGTTCGGCTTCGCCCACACCCCGACCGGTTTCGTGCCGGCCCAGGACAAGCAATACCTGGTGGCCTTCGCCCAACTGCCGGACGCGGCGAGCCTGGACCGCACCGAAGACGTGATCAAGCGCATGTCCGACATCGCCCTCAAGCAGCCCGGCGTGGAAAGCGCGGTGGCCTTCCCCGGCCTGTCGATCAACGGCTTCACCAACAGCCCGAACAACGGCATCGTCTTCGTCACCTTGAAGCCCTTCGATGAGCGCAAGGACCCGAGCATGTCAGCCGGTGCCATCGCCGGTGCCCTGAACGGCAAATACGCCGATATCCAGGACGCCTACATGGCGATCTTCCCACCGCCGCCGGTACAGGGCCTGGGAACCATTGGCGGCTTCCGCCTGCAAGTGGAAGACCGCAGCGGGCTGGGTTACGACGAGCTGTATAAAGAAGTGCAGAACGTCATCACCAAGAGCCGCAGCGTGCCGGAACTGGCCGGGCTGTTCACCAGCTACCAGGTCAACGTGCCTCAGGTGGACGCGGCCATCGACCGGGAAAAGGCCAAGACCCACGGCGTGGCGATTTCCGACATCTTCGACACCCTGCAGATCTACCTGGGTTCGCTGTATGCCAACGACTTCAACCGCTTTGGCCGCACCTATCAGGTCAACGTCCAGGCCGAGCAGCAGTTCCGTCTCGAGCCCGAACAGATCGGCCAACTGAAAGTGCGCAACAACAAGGGCGAGATGATCCCCCTGGCGACCTTCATCAAGGTCAGCGACACCGCCGGTCCCGACCGCGTGATGCACTACAACGGCTTCGTCACCGCGGAAATCAACGGTGCGGCCGCCCCGGGCTACAGCTCCGGGCAGGCAGAAGCGGCGATCGAGAAACTGCTCAAGGAAGAACTGCCCAACGGCATGACCTACGAATGGACCGAGCTGACCTACCAGCAGATCCTCGCCGGTAACACCGCCCTGTTCGTCTTCCCGCTCTGCGTGCTGCTGGCCTTCCTGGTACTGGCCGCGCAATACGAGAGCTGGAGCCTGCCGCTGGCGGTGATCCTGATCGTGCCGATGACCCTGCTGTCGGCGATTACCGGGGTGATCATCTCCGGTGGCGACAACAACATCTTCACCCAGATCGGCCTGATCGTACTGGTGGGCCTGGCCTGCAAGAACGCGATCCTGATCGTCGAGTTCGCCAAGGACAAACAAGAGGAAGGCCTCGACCCGCTGGCGGCGGTACTGGAAGCCTGCCGCCTGCGTCTGCGGCCGATCCTGATGACCTCCTTCGCCTTCATCATGGGCGTGGTGCCCCTGGTGATCTCCAGCGGCGCCGGTGCGGAAATGCGTCATGCCATGGGCGTCGCCGTGTTCTCCGGGATGCTCGGGGTGACCTTCTTCGGCCTGCTGCTGACCCCAGTGTTCTATGTCCTGATCCGCAATTATGTGGAGCGCAACGAGGCCCGCAAAGCCGCCCGCGCCCTGCAACTGGAGACGCAACAATGAGTGCCAAAGTCTTCCTGCCGAGCCTGCTGGTGCTGGCCCTGAGTGCCTGCGCCGTCGGTCCGGACTACCAAAGCCCAACCACCGAGGCGGCGCACATCAGCGCCGCCACCGATGGCGCTGCGGGCCAGAAGAACTTCGACCGCGCACGCTTCGAAGGCATCTGGTGGCAACAGTTCGATGACCCGACCCTCAACCAGCTGGTGAGCAAATCGCTGCAGGGCAACCGTGAACTGCGGGTGGCCTTCGCCCGCCTGCGGGCCGCCCGGGCAATTCGCGATGACGCCAGCAATGACGCCATGCCCACCATCACCAGCCGCGCCAGCAGCGACCAAGCCAAGGGGCAGATTCCGGGGCAGACCACCAAGCGGGTCAAGAGCGAGCGCTACGACCTGGGCCTGGACATGGCCTGGGAGCTGGACCTGTTCGGCCGCATCCAGCGCAACCTGGAAGCCACCGACGCCGACCAGCAAGCCGCCGAGGCCGACCTGTATCAGTTGCAAGTGACCATGATCGCCGAGCTGGTGGACGCCTACGGCCAGCTGCGCGGCGCGCAACTGCGGGAAAAGATCGCCCTGGCCAACCTGGACAACCAGCAGGCCTCGCGCAAGATCACCGAAAGCCTGCGCGACGCCGGGGTCGGCGACCAGCTCGATGTGGTGCGCGCCGATGCCCGCCTGGCTTCGGTGGAAGCCAGCGTGCCGCAGTTGCAGGCCGAGCAGACCCGTCAGCGCAACCGCATCGCCACCCTGCTGGGTGAGCGTCCGGACCAGCTCAGCGTCGACCTCTCGCCGGCGCAACTACCGGCGATTGCCAAGGCCCTGCCGATTGGCGACCCGGGCGAGCTGCTGCAACGCCGGCCGGACATTCTCAGCGCCGAACGCCAGCTGGCGGCGGCCACCGCACGGATTGGCGTGGCCAAGGCCGACCTGTTTCCACGGGTCAGCCTCAGCGGCTTCCTCGGCTTCACCGCCGGACGCGGTTCACAGATCGGCTCCTCGGCGGCCAGTGCCTGGGCCCTGGGTCCGAGCATCACCTGGGCGGCCTTTGACCTGGGCAGCGTGCGGGCCCGCCTGCGGGGTGCCGACGCCAATGCCGACGGCGCCCTGGCCAGCTACGAGCAGCAAGTACTGCTGGCCCTGGAAGAATCGGAAAACGCCTTCAGCGATTACGGCAAGCGCCAGCAACGGCTGATCTCGCTGATCCGCCAGAGCGAGTCCAGCCGCGCCGCGGCGGACCTGGCCGAGATCCGCTACCGCGAAGGCACCGTGGACTTCCTGGTGCTGCTGGACGCCCAGCGTGAACGCCTGGCGGCCGAAGACGCCCAGGCCCAGGCCGAAGTCGACCTGTACCGCGGCATTGTCGCCATCTACAAGGCCCTGGGCGGTGGCTGGCAGCCAGCGACGGTGGCCAGCCGCTAAGGCATAGCAACGAGCTCCTTTGGTTGGCCGCAACCAACCAATGTTTAGCCCCGTGGATCATTCGGTCGCGGGGCTTTTTTTTGCCACGACATCGCCAAGCAAGGTCCTGCGGACCTTCGCGCAGCCTCGCCGCAGGCTCGACAGCGGCTACACAACTCCCTGTAGCCGCTGCCGCAGGCCGCTCAAGGCTCCGCGGGCAATCGTCAAGCAAGGTCCTGCGGACCTTTTCGCAGCCTCGCCGAGGGCTCGACAGCGGCTACACAGCTCCCTGTAGCCGCTGCCGCAGGCTGCGAACGGCCCGAAGGGACGCCAGGATCGCAAGGCCGCTCAAGACTCCGCGGGCAATCGTCAGGCAAGGTCCTGCGGACCTTTTCGCAGCCTCGCCGCAGGCTCGACAGCGGCTACACAACTCCCTGTAGCCGCTGCCGCAGGCTGCGAACGGCCCGAAGGGACGCCAGGATCGCAAAGCCGCTCAAGACTCCGCGGGCAATCGTCAGACAAGGTCCTGCGGACCTTTTCGCAGCCTCGCCGAGGGCTCGACAGCGGCTACACAGCTCCCTGTAGCCGCTGCCGCAGGCTGCGAACGGCCCGAAGGGACGCCAGGATCGCAAGGCCGCTCAAGACTCCGCGGGCAATCGTCAGGCAAGGTCCTGCGGACCTTTTCGCAGCCTCGCCGCAGGCTCGACAGCGGCTACACAACTCCCTGTAGCCGCTGCCGCAGGCTGCGAACGGCCCGAAGGGACGCCAGGATCGCAAAGCCGCTCAAGACTCCGCGGGCAATCGTCAGACAAGGTCCTGCGGACCTTTTCGCAGCCTCGCCGAGGGCTCGACAGCGGCTACACAGCTCCCTGTAGCCGCTGCCGCAGGCTGCGAACGGCCCGAAGGGACGCCAGGATCGCAAAGCCGCTCAAGACTCCGCGGGCAATCGTCAGGCAAGGTCCTGCGGACCTTTTCGCAGCCTCGCCGAGGGCTCGACAGCGGCTACAGGGTCGTTGGCCGATAGAGGCAATCGATCATTCGGTCGATCATTGCGATTGGACAGCCCTACAGCGCGCTCCTACTCTTCACTCGCCGAGTAATCGCCCTGGCCTCAGCCATCATGATCGTCCGCCCCAAGCCCAACCTGATCAGCATCCTCTTTGCCCTCAAGGGCTCGATCGCCAAGCGCATTGCCTTGCGCTGCGTGCTGATCACCCTGCTGGCGTCGGTCATCGTCCTGGTGGAAACCCTGCAGCCCACCTATTTCTCCAAGGTCAATGCCACGCCCTTCACCCTGCTGGGCCTGTCGCTGTCGATCTTCATGAGTTTTCGCAACAACGCCTGCTACGACCGCTGGTGGGAAGGCCGCAAGCAGTTGGGGCAGTTGATCATCGAGGTCCGTTCGCTGATCCGCGAAAGCCTGATCATCGACGCTCATCCCCAACGCGAGGGCCTGCTGCGCGACCTCTGCGGCTTCGCCCACAGCCTGATTGCCCGCCTGCGCCATGAAGACGAAGCCCGCGCCCTGCAACCCTGGGCCCAGGCCGACATCGACCCGCAGCACCCCAACCTCACCGATGCCCAGTTGCAACGCATCGGCCAGCGCTGCTCGCAGTGGGCGCAGCAGGGGCTGATCAGTGAATGGCGCTACACCCAGATGGAAACCCGCCTGGTCAGCCTGAGCCTGGTCCAGGCCGCCTGCGAACGCATCCAGAACACCCCGCTGCCCTTCCCCTACACCTTGCTGCTGCACCGCACCATCTACCTGTTCTGCATCCTCCTGCCATTTGCCATGGCCGAGCCCCTGGGCTGGCTGACGCCGATCTTCACCGCCATCGTCAGCTACACCTTCCTGGGCCTCGACGAAATCGGCAACGACCTCGAAGACCCCTTTGGCTACGACGACAACGATCTGCCGTGCAACGCTCTATTGCGCGGTTTGGAGCGTGAAGTCCTGGCCGCGCTGGGGCACCGGGACCTGCCGCCGCCACTGCACCCCCAGGAATACGTACTGACCTGATCCCGGGTTTGACTCAGGCCCATTCCTGACCGAAGCTTGCGCCTTCCAAAAGTCGCCAGCTTCCGGATTCCTGCATGCCCCTGCCCCGTCGCTATCTGCTGATCAGCCTGTTGCTCGTTATCGCCCTGGCCCTGGCCTGGACCTTTCTGCGCAGCAGCCCGCCAGCGGTTCCCGAGGCGATCAAGCATGGCTACGGCCCGGCCCTGGAGAAAGCCCGCAACGGCCAGCCGGGCGCAGCACGGGTGCTGTACCAGCAACTGGCGCGCCCCGACCTCAATGACCAGCAGCGCACCCGCCTGCTGGCGGTATTGCCCAACTACCCCAGCCCCCAGGCCCTGAAGCTGGCGGACGCCGACCTCTATCATCCCTCGCCCGAGGTGCGCAAAGCCGCGATCGAGAGCGTGCTGGGCCTGGTTCCCAGTGGCCAGCGCAGCCTGCTGATAGGCCCCTTGCTCGACGATCACGTGCAAAGCGTGCGCTTTGCCGCGGTAGACGCCCTGCTCGGCCTGAGCCCGGATGACCAGGGCCTGTACTTCGGCCCGCTGCAGCAGGTGATCGACGAATACACCCAGGTGCTCAAGACCCGGGGTGATGACGTCGAGGCCCAATACCAACTGGCCCGCCTGTACCTGCACAACGCCAACCTGAGCAAGGCCCAGCAGACCCTGGAACAGGCCCTGCGCCTGGCACCGGACAACCTGCAAGCGGTGGTGCTGCAGATCGAAGTGCTGGACAAGCAAGGCCAGAGCGACGCCGCCCGCCAGTTGCTGGCCAAGCAACTGCAGGCCCAGCAAGACTCCGCCTACCTGCAACATGCCCTGGGGCTCTGGCTGCTGCACCACGGCCAGGGCGAATTTGCCCTGCTGGGCCTGTCACGGGCGGTGGAACTGGAACCCAACAACGCCGCCTACCGCTACGACCTGGCCACCACCCTGCACAGCCAGCAGGAGCTGGAGGCGGCGCAGAAGCAACTGGAGGAAATCGTCCAGCGCCAGCCTTACAACCGCAAGGCGCGGGTGCTGCTGATCAACTATTGGAAAGAGAGCGGCCAGTTGCAGAACGTCCAGGTGTTGCTGGCCCAGCTGGAACAGCAGAACCCCGACGACCCGGCCCTGCAGCAGGGCCTGTAGCCGCTGCCGAGCCCGCGAGGCTGCGAAAAGGCCCGCAGGGCCTTGCCTGGCGATCCCCAGCCAAACCTTTACCGCCCTCAAGATCCTCGCGCCTGCTGCGTCGGAATACCGCCCAAGCCGTTCGCAGCCTGCGGCAGCGGCTACAAGAGCCCGCACAAAACCTGTAGCCGCTGCCGAGCCCGCGAGGCTGCGAAAAGGCCCGCAGGGCCTTGCCTGGCGATCCCCAACCAAACCTTTACCGCCCTCAAGATCCCCGCGTCTGCTGCGTCGGAATGCCGCCCAAGCCGTTCGCAGCCTGCGGCAGCGGCTACAAGAGCCCGCACAAAACCTGTAGCCGCTGCCGAGCCCGCGAGGCTGCGAAAAGGCCCGCAGGGCCTTGCCTGGCGATCCCCAGCCAAACCTTTGCCGCCCTCAAGATCCCCGCGCCTGCTGCGTCGGAATGCCGCCCAAGCCGTTCGCAGCCTGCGGCAGCGGCTACACAACAAAAGGTTGAACCGTGGCAACGGCAGACGGTCAAGTGATTTATCAGCGATATCAAGGCGTTCGTCGCCATCGCCGATCACCTGGACCCATATGTGCGAGGGCATTGTTTGTCGACCTCATCTGCGTTGCTCAGCGAAAAAGCCGCCACTGGCGTCGAAGGCCTGGACGATATTCTCTCTGGAGGATTATCACGCAGCCATGTATTCCTGCTGGAAGGCGAACCCGGCACCGGCAAGACCACCGTGGCCTTGCATTTTCTGCGTGCCGGCGCCCTGGCCGGTGAGCGCTGCCTGTACATCACCCTCTCGGAAACCGAGCGCGAACTGCGCCAGGGCGCCCAGTCCCACGGCTGGCAGCTGGACCACAACATCCACATCTTCGAGCTGACCCCACCGGAAAGCCTGCTCAACGCCGAGCACCAGCAAAGCCTGCTGTATTCCTCGGACCTGGAGCTGGGGGAAGCCACCCGGCAGATCTTCGACGTGGTGGAACGGGTCAAGCCGACGCGGGTGGTGCTCGACAGCCTCTCGGAAATCCGCCTGCTGGCCCAGAGTTCCCTGCGCTACCGGCGACAGATCCTGGCGATCAAGCACTACTTCGTGCGCTATGACGCCACCGTGCTGCTACTGGACGACCTGACCACCGAATCCCTGGACAAGACCGTGCACAGCGTGGCCCACGGGGTGATCCGCCTGGAAGAGCTGACCCCCAGCTACGGCGCCGAGCGCCGGCGCGTCCGGGTGGTGAAATACCGTGGCCAGAAGTACCGCGGCGGCTTCCATGATTTCACCATCATGGGCGACGGGGTCCATGTCTTCCCAAGGCTGGTGGCTGCCGAACACCGCGGCCGCAACGAGCGCCTGACCCTGACAAGCGGCATTGCGGAAATGGACGCGCTCCTGGGAGGCGGCATCGAAAGCGGTTCCAGCACCCTGATCCTCGGCCCCGCCGGTACCGGCAAATCGCTTATTTCGATGATCTTCGCCGCGGCCGCAGTAGCCCGGGGCGAGAAAGCCGCGCTGTTCATCTTCGACGAAGAGCTGGGGCTGCTGTTGGAACGCATGCGCAACATGGGCATCGACCTGGAGGCCCTGCAAGCCACAGGCAACCTGGTGATCGAGCAAGTGGACGCCGCAGAACTGTCCCCGGGGGAACTGTCCTACCGGGTCCGGCGCTGTGTCGACCAGCAACGGATCAAGACCGTGGTGATCGACAGCATCAACGGCTACCAGGCGGCCATGCCCGAGGAAAACGCCCTGGTGCTGCACATGCACGAACTGCTGCTGTACCTCAACCGCCAGGGCGCCGCGACCTTCATGACCGTGGCCCAGCATGGCCTGGTGGGCGACATGCAGGCCCCGGTGGACATCACCTACCTGGCGGACACCGTGGTCCTGCTGCGCTACTTCGAGGCCCTGGGCAAGGTGCGTCGGGCCATCTCCATCATCAAGAAACGCACCGGCAGCCACGAGTCCACCATCCGTGAGTACCGCATCGGCGCTCGCGGCTTGACCATCGGCGAACCCCTGGAAGCCTTCCAGGGCGTACTGCGAGGCGTGCCCACCTACCTGGGCGAAAGCAAACCGCTGCTGCGGGACGAGGGGCGATGACCCAGGACCTGGCATTTTCCGAACGCGCCCTGGTGCTCACACCCCACGGCCGTGACAGCCAGCTGGCGCAGATGATGCTCAACGAGGCGGGATTTCGCAGTCTGATCTGCCCGGACCTGCCGGCCCTGTGCGCAGAGCTGGAGCACGGCGCCGGGCTGGTGATCATCGCCGCCGAGGCTTTGCGCGGGGTCGACCTGGCCCCCCTGCTGCGCCATCTGCAACAACAACCGGCCTGGTCCGACCTGCCCATCGTGCTGCTGACCCAGCACGGCGGTCCGGAGCAGAACCCGGCCTCAGGCTTCAGCGTGCCCCTGGGCAACGTCAGTTTCCTCGAACGGCCCTTCCATCCGGCCACCCTGATCAGCCTGGTCAGCGCCGCCCTGCGCGGACGCCGTCGCCAATACGAAGCCCGGGACCGGCTGATCGACCTGAGCCAGAGCGAACTGCGCCTGCAATGCACCCTGGAAACCCTGGAACAGCAGGTGCAGGAGCGCACCGCGCAACTGCGGCACAACGAGGAAGCCCTGCGCCAGTCGCAAAAGATGGAAGCCGTGGGCCAGCTCACTGGCGGCATCGCCCATGACTTCAACAACATGCTCACCGGCATCATCGGCAGCCTGGAGCTGCTGCGCCGGCGCCTGGCCCGGGGCCGCACCGAAGACCTGGACCGACTGATCGACCTGGGGGTCACCTCGGCCAATCGCGCCGCCGGCCTGACCCATCGCCTGCTGGCCTTCTCCCGGCGCCAGTCGCTGGACTCCAAGCCAGTGGAAATGAATGCCCTGGTGACGTCCATGGGCGAACTGCTGCAACGCAGCCTCAGCGAAAGCATCCAGCTGGACATGCAACTGTGCCCGCAACTGTGGGTCGCCGAGGCCGACCCCAACCAGTTGGAAAGCGCCCTGCTCAATCTGGTCCTCAACGCCCGGGATGCCATGCCCAATGGCGGCCGGCTGCTGGTGGAAACCCTCAATCAGCACCTGGGCCCGGACTTCACCCAGGCCCACGACAACCTCGAACCCGGCGACTACGTGCTACTGAGAGTCAGCGACAACGGCTGCGGCATGCCCGACGCCATCATCCATCGGGTGTTCGACCCCTTCTTCACCACCAAGCCCATCGGCCAGGGCACCGGGCTCGGGCTGTCGATGATCTATGGCTTCAGCAAGCAGTCCCACGGCCACGTGTCCCTCAACAGCACCCTGGGCCGAGGCACCGAGGTCAGCCTGTACCTGCCGCGCTATCGGGGCAGTGCGCAGCTGGATGAACAGCCGCTGGAGCAACAGTCGGGCACCGCGCAGAACGGCGAGACGGTGCTGATCGTCGAGGATGATCCGGCGGTCCGGCTGCTGGTCAGCGCGGTACTCGGCGAGCTGGGCTACGCCTTTGTCGAAGCCGGCGACGCCCGCAGCGCCATGCCGATCCTCGATTCGGGGCAACGCATCGACCTATTGATCAGCGATGTGGGCTTGCCGGGCATGAACGGCCGGCAACTGGCGGAGATCGGGCGGCAGATCCGCCCGCAACTGAAAGTCCTGTTCATCACCGGCTACGCCGAGCACGCCGCCGCCCGGGGCGGCTTCCTCGACCCCGGCATGCAACTGATCACCAAGCCCTTCACCTTCGACCTGCTGACCGCCAAGGTGCAGGAGATGATCCGCGACTGAGGAGCGGCTCAAGCCAGCAGTTGCTGGATCTGCTCCTGCAGGCTGTTGAGGTCGAAGGGCTTGGCCAGGATCGGTGCCTTGCGGGTGATGGGGCTGCCGCATTCGAGGATTTCGTTGGGATAGCCGCTGATGAAAATCACCTTGAGGTCCGGACGCAGCTTCACCGCCGGTTCAGCGATCATTACCCCGGTAATGCCGCCAGGCAGCCGGTAGTCGGTGATCATCACATCCAGGTGCGGCTTGCTGGCCAGGATCTCGAACGCCTGCTCGCCATTTTCCGCTTGGAGTACCCGGTAGCCCAGGCCCGACAGATAGTCGGCCAGCAGCATCAGGATGACGGGTTCATCTTCGACGATCAGTACGACGTCTTGTGCATCTTCACTCATGGAAAACCTTTGCTCGATCAATTGCTGCCCCTTCGACCATTGGGTCACGCAGAGGTTGCGTGAGCATTACGCTTTTAGTCATTCGTCGGTCGCCGACAAGGGCAGGCTCACGCGAAACAGCGCGCCCTCGCCGATCCGGCTTTCAACACTGATGGTGCCGCCATGGGCAGTGACGATCTGCTCGGAAATAAACAGCCCAAGCCCAAGGCCCGCCGCCACGTGGCTGGCACTGACCCGCTCGAACTGCTGGAAAATTCGCTTCTGGTTCTCTTCGCTGATGCCAATCCCATGATCGCGCACCTCGACCCGGGCCTCGCCGTCCTGGGCATAGACCCGGACTTGGATGGGGCTCTTGGCGCCGTAGCGCAAGGCATTGGTCAGCAGATTGGAAATCACCTGTTCGATGCGGAATTCGTCCCAGTGGCCTTGCAACGGCTGCTCGGCTTCCAGGCTCAGGGACGATTGCGCAGCTTCCACCTGGGGCGCGAAGTTCTCCACCAATCCGCGTACCAACTGCGCCAGGTCAAACCGGGACGGGCGGATCGATAGCTTGCCAGTGCGAATCCGCGAGATGTCCAGCATGTCTTCGATCAGGCGGATCAGGCTTTTGATCTGGCGCTCGTCGCGATCCACCATGGCGTGCATCTTGTCCAGGCTGAAGGCGGCAGCGTTCTCCCGGGCCAGGTGCATCTTGCGCAGCTGGGTTTCCAGGATCAGGCCGTTGAGGGGCGTGCGCACTTCATGGGCGACGATGGACATGAAGTCATCGCGCATGCGCACCGCCTGCTCCAGCTCGTTCTGGGTGGCCTGAAGCTTGTTGAGCAACACCTCCTGCTCACGCCGGCTCTGCTCCAGGGCCTCGACCTGCTGCTTCATGGCCTTGCTCTGGCGGTACAGGTCGACGAACACATTGACCTTGCTCTTGACCGCGTGGATGTCCAGGGGCTTGTGCAGGAAGTCCACCGCCCCGCTCTCGTAGCCCTTGAAGGCGTAGTTGAGCTCGCGTCCGGCGGCACTGACGAAAACGATGGGAATGTGCTTGGTCTTCTCGGTGCCGCGCATCAACTCGGCCAGCTCGAAGCCATTCATGCCCGGCATCTGTACATCGAGGATGGCCATGGCGAACTCATGCTGGAGCAGCAGCGACAAGGCCTCGTCGGCCGACAGCGCCTTGTACACCAGGCGGTCCTCGCGCTTGATCAGCGCTTCCAGGGCCAGCAGGTTCTCCGGCAGATCGTCGACGATCAGCAGCTTGGCTTGAATAGTACTTAACATGCGATTCGTTCCAGCTCGGCAAGCAGACGGCTGATGCCGCGCAAAGGGAGAATGTAATCCGGTTGCTGCAGGGCCAGGGCTGCTTCCGGCATGGTGGGAACACTGGCTTCGCCGGGGTCCTGGACGATGGTCAGCCCGCCCTGGCGCTTGACCTCGACCAGGCCCTGGGCGCCGTCCTGATTGGCCCCGGTCAGCAGCACCGCCACGAGGTGCTCCCCGTAGGCATCAGCGGCGGACTCGAACAGGTAATCGATGGCCGGCCGCGAGTGATGCAAGCGCTCCTCCTGGCTCAGGGACAAGGTGCGGTCCTGCTCCACCGACAGGTGATAACCGGGTGCCGCGACGTACAAGGTGCCCGCAATGATCGCTTCCTTGTCGTCGGCCTCCTTCACCCTCAGCGCCAGGCGCCGGTCGAAGACGTCGGCCAATTGGCTGCGACGCTCGTCGGGCAGGTGCAGGACCACGATCACCGGCAGGCTGAAACTGGCGCTGAACTCATCGAACAGGCTCAACAAGGCCTCGACGCCCCCCGCGGAGGCGCCTACTACGACAGCCTCGATCCGAGGCCGGCGATGCGGCGCGACACTTTCCTGGCTCATGTCTTGCGGTAGATCCGTTCTTGTTTGACCAAGGGTTCGAAATGCTTGCCATAGGCGGAAAATTCCAGGGTTTCCTTGCTGCCCAGCACCAGGAAACCACGGTGGCAGAGCGACTCATGGAACAGCCCAAAGGCCCGATCCTGCAGCTTTTTATTGAAGTAAATCAATACGTTACGACACGAAATTAATTGAGTTTCCGAGAATACACTGTCGGTCGCCAGGCTGTGATCGGCAAAGGTCACGTTCTCGCGCAGGGTCTTGTCGAAGATCGCGTAGTCGTAGGCGGCGGTGTAGTAGTCGGCAAAGGAACGCTGGCCACCGGCCTGCTGGTAGTTGTGGGTGTAGGCCCGCACGTTCTCCAGGGAGAAGATGCCCTGCTTGGCCTTCTCCAGGGAGCTGGGGTTGATGTCGGTGGCGTAGATGATGGTGCGTTCCAGCAGCCCCTCTTCGCGCAGCAGGATGGCCATGGAGTAGACCTCTTCCCCGGTGCTGCAACCAGCGATCCAGATCTTGATCGACGGGTAGGTCTTGAGCAGCGGCACCACCTCCTGGCGGATCGCCAGGAAGTGCGACGGGTCGCGAAACATCTCGCTCACCGGAATGGTCAGGAACTGCAGCAATTGCATGAACGCCGTCGGGTCGTGCAACACCCGCTCCTGCAGCGCGGAAATGGTCTTGCACTCGAACTGACGCAGGGCATGGTTGACCCGGCGCTTGATCGAAGCACCGGAGTAGTCGCGGAAGTCGTAGCTGTATTTGAGATAAATAGCTTCGATCAGCAAACGCAGTTCGATCTCGGTATTGCGCTCCACTAAATTCTTTCCATCTTCGGTAGCCACACGCGGATAAGGGAAAACAGCCGGTCAAGGTCGATGGGCTTGGCCAGGTAGTCGTTGGAACCGGCCTGCAGGCAGCGCTCCTGGTCGTCCTTCATGGCCTTGGCGGTCACGGCGATGATCGGCAGCTTGCGCCAGCGCGGGTCCTTGCGGATCTGCACCGTGGCTTCGAAACCGTCCATCTCCGGCATCATCACGTCCATCAGCACCAGGTCGATATCTTCGACTTCATTGAGTCTGGCAATGGCCTCATGGCCGTTACGGCCGATCACCACCACCGCGCCCTTGTGTTCCAGGGCGCTGGTCAAGGCAAAGATGTTGCGCACGTCATCGTCCACCAGGAGGATCTTGCGCCCCTCGAAGACCTTGTCACGGCTGCGGGCGGTCTTGAGCATCTTCTGCCGCTCATGGGACAACTGGGATTCGACTTTGTGCAGAAACAACGTCACTTCATCCAGCAGGCGCTCCGGCGAGCGGGCGCCCTTGATGATGATCGAACGGGAATACTTGCGCAGCTCGGTCTCTTCATCCCGGGTCAGGTTGCGCCCGGTATAGACGATCACCGGCGGGAAGGAGCAGATGTCCTCGGTGGACATGCGCTTGAGCAGGTCGTTGCCAAGCATGTCCGGCAGCTTGAGGTCGATGACCATGCAGTCGTAGACATTCTCGCGCAGCAGGTCCAGGGCATCCTGGGCCAGGCCCACGGCGGTGATCTCGATATCGTCGTCGCCGATCAGCCGGGCAATGCTGTCGCGTTGCAGGTCGTCGTCCTCCACCAGCAGCACGCGCTTGACCTTCTGCGTCAGCTTGGCTTCCAGGCGGGCGAACACGTCCTTGAGTTCCTCGCGGGTGGTGGGTTTCACCGCGTAGCCCACGGCGCCCATGTGCATGGCCGCTTCCACCCGGTCTTCCACCGAGATCACGTGCACCGGGATGTGCCGGGTCTGGGCATGTTCCTTGAGGCGTTGGAGCACAGTCAGGCCGGAATGGTCGGGCAGGCGCATGTCCAGCAGGATGGCGTCCGGGATGTACTGCTCGGCCAGGCTGTAGCCCTCGTCGGCGCCATGGGCCACCAGGCAGTGGTAACCCAGTTCGTGGGCCAGATCGAAGAGGATATGCGCAAAATTCGGCTCATCTTCCACCACCAGGATGCAGCGGCTGCTGAATGGAGCCTTGTCCCGGTCATCGGCAAAGCGCGGGATCTCACTGCCAGGCCCTTCAGCCACCGGCAACGGCGCACTGGGTGCAACAGGCGCCGCCACCGGCATCATTGCAGGCGCTGGCGCCAGCACCGGTTCGGCCGCCTCGCTGTACTGCTCTGGCAGCACCAACGTGAAAATGCTGCCCTGCCCCGGCTCACTGCTGACGCTGATGGAGCCCCCCAGCAAGGTCGCCAGATCCCGGGAGATCGACAGCCCCAGGCCAGTGCCGCCATAACGCCGGTTGGTGGTGCCGTCGGCCTGGCGGAAGGCTTCGAAAATGCTTTCCTGCTGGTCCTGGGCGATGCCGATCCCCGAATCCTGCACGACAAAGGCGATACCGCCCCCCGGCTGAGCACCAACGCTCAGGCTGACCTGGCCCCTTTCGGTGAACTTGACCGCGTTGGACAGCAGGTTCTTGAGTATCTGTTCGACCCGCTGGCGATCCGTGAACAGCCTCTGTGGCGCCCCCGGTTGCAGCTCCACCTTGAAGGCCAGGCCCTTGTCCGCGGTCAACGGCTGGAACAGGCTGCGCAGGCCGTCCACCAGGCGCGGCACGCTGGCATTTTCCGGACGCACTTCGAGCTTGCCCGCCTCGACCTTGGAGATATCCAGGATGTCATTGATCAGGTTCAGCAGGTCGTTGCCGGCGGAATAGATCGACTCGGCGAACTTGACCTGCTCGGCAGTGAGGTTCTCCTGGGGGTTCTCCGCCAGCAACTTGGCCAGGATCAGCGAACTGTTGAGCGGTGTGCGCAGTTCGTGGGACATGTTGGCGAGGAATTCGGACTTGTACTTGCTGGAGCGCTGCAGTTCTTCGGCGCGCTCTTCAAGCTGGGTCTGCGCCTCGTTCAGCTCGCTGTTCTTGCGGTCCATGGCGTCGCGCTGCTCGGCGAGGATCTGCGCCTGCTCGGCCAACTGTTCGTTGGTCTGTTCCAGTTCCACCTGCTGCGTCTCCAGGTGCACCTGGGACTCCTTGAGAATCCGCGACTGCTCCTCCAACTCCTCGTTGGCGGTCTTCAACTCTTCCTGCTGCACCTGCAACTCTTCGTTGAGCTGCTGGGTTTCGGCCAGCACTTCCTGAAGGCGCTGGCGGTAGCGCGCAGCTTCGATGGAGGTGCCGATATTGCCGGCAATCAGCTCCAGCAACTCCACATCGCGATCGCTCAGCGCCCGCAGGAAGCCCAGCTCGATCACGCCATTGACCCGGTTGTCATCACGGGTCGGCACCACCAGCACGCTGCGCGGCGCGCCCTCACCCAGGCCGGAGCTGACCTTGAAGTAATCCGCCGGCACATCGTCCAGGCGGATCAGGCGCTTGTGCTGCGCGGCCTGGCCCACCAGGCCCTCATCGCCATACAGCGACTGCTCTTGCTGCTCCAGCTCCCGGGAAAATCCATAAGAAGCCACACGCTTGAGGCCGCCGTGATCTTCACGGACATACAGCGCCGCCACCGGTGTCCCCAGGTAATGGGCGCAGAACTGGAGGATATTGCGCCCCAGCAGGTTCAGGGTCAGTTGGCCGAGCATCTGTTCGGCCAGTTCGGTCTGGCCGTTGCGCAGCCAGGCCTGCTGTTCCAGGCGCCGGGCGCTGTTTTCCTGGGCCTCGAGGTTGTCGCTGTAGCTTTTGGACAGCGCCAGCAGATCCCGACGCCCGACATAGGCCAGCAAGCCGCTGATGCCCACCACGAACAACAGGTACAGGATCACGCTGAAAATGGTCGTGCGGCTGACGCTCTCATTGCGTTCCAGGCGCAACTGCTGCTCCATGACCACCGCATCCTCGTATTCCTTGCGGATCTCGTCGGTCAGGCGCTTGCCCCGCCCGGCCTGCACCGCGCCACGGTAGTCGCCGTTCTGCCGACGCAGCTCGATCATGCTCTGGGAGAAGTTGTTCCACTCCAGCTGCAGGGCTTCCAGGCGCTTGAGGCGGTCGACCTGCTGCGGGTTGTCGGCGACCAGATCACGCAGCCCATTGAGCTCGCTGAGGATGCGTGGCTTGGCCACTTCATAAGGGTCGAGGAAATGCTCATCGCCGGTGATCAGGAAACCGCGCATGCCGGTTTCCAGGTCGATGGTCAGACGCGCCGCCTCATTGAGATTGTTGATCACCCGGTCAGTGTGCTGCACCCACTGGATGACCGAGAGCAGATAGGTGATCAGGGACACGAAAAAAACCGCGCTGAGCACGCCTACACCGAGGGGCAGGCTGATGTTGCGGGTCAGCAGCTTGCGAAAACTCTGTTCATCAACCGATGACGGACGGATCATTTGATGGACCTTGGCGCAGGAAAAAAAACGAAGTTTGCCCCACATTCGGCCATCGCAGCTATTTTTTATAACCCACGGGTTCACAACTGCGATTGGACCTGCCCTGGGACAAGGGAAGCGGTTATTCTTGCCGGCGCTTGTACAACAGCCTTTTTCTGTACAGCTTCGGGAACTTGTGGCCAGTCGCCACTTACTGATGCACAGGGCCGCCTGTCGCAGCGCCCCGTACCACCCACTTCTTGAGAGAGTCCCTATGCCCGCCAGCGTCTCCACCATCCTAGTCGTCGAAGACGATGCCATCGTGCGCATGCTGATTGTCGATGTTCTCGAAGAGCTCGAATTCAGCGTCCTGGAGGCTGATGGCAGTGACGCCGCGCTGAGCCTGCTGGAAAACCCGCAACAGACCATCGACCTGCTGATGACCGATGTCGGCCTGCCCGGCATGAACGGCCGTGAACTGGCCGAACGCGCACGGCAATTGCGTCCGCACCTGCCGGTGCTGTTTGCCAGCGGCTATGCCGAGTCCATCGACGTGCCTGCCGGCATGTCGGTGATCGGCAAGCCCTTCTCTATCGATCAGTTGCGGGACAAGGTGCGCAGCATCCTCGGTTGAGCCCGGCAGCGGCCTGATCCGCCGCTGGCGCGCTGTGGTTTAATGGCGGCCTTTTTTTGCCCTTGCCTGCCAGGAATCGCCCCTCATGAGTCCCACCGCCGCAACCAAAGTCCTGATCATTGGTTACGTCTGGCCCGAACCCCGCTCCTCCGCCGCCGGCGGGCACATGATGCAGATCCTCCAGAGTTTCCTCGACCAGGGCTGGGAGCTGACCTTCAGCAGCCCGGCCAAGGAGGGCGAACACAAGGAGGACCTCGCGGCCCTGGGTATCCGCGAATGCCCGATCGAGCTCAACAACAGCAGTTTTGACCGCTTTGTCGCCGAACTGGCCCCGGACATCGTGCTGTTCGACCAGTTCATGATGGAGGAACAGTTCGGCTGGCGGGTCGAGCAACACTGCCCGAATGCCCTGCGGGTCCTGGAAACCTCGGATTTGCAATGCCTGCGCCATGCCCGGCATCAGCGCCTCAAGGATCAGCTCAAGGCCTGCGCCGACGAAGATGACTTCAGCGCTCTGTTCACCCAGGCCGCGGCGCAAGAGTTCCAGCACATGGCCGACACCGACCTGGCCAAGCGCGAGATCGCCGCCATCTACCGCTGCGACCTGAGCCTGATGATCTCCGAGGTGGAGATCGAACTGCTGGTGCAGCAGTTCCGCCTGCCACCGGCGCTGCTACACTGGTGCCCCTTGATGCTGGAACAACTGCCGCAGGACTTCCCGCCCTTCGAACAGCGGGCGCACTTCCTCAGCATCGGCAATTTCCGCCACGCGCCAAACTGGGACGCCGTGCTCTGGATGAAAAACCGCGTGTGGCCATTGATCCGCCAACAACTGCCCGGCGCCCAGTTGCACCTGTACGGCGCCTACACACCGCCCAAGGCGGCAGCCCTGCACAACCCGGCCCAGGGTTTTTACATCATGAACTGGGCGCAAGACGCGCTGCAGGTGATGAGTGCCGCGCGGATCTGCCTGGCCCCCCTGCGTTTTGGCGCCGGGATCAAGGGCAAGCTGCTGGACGCCATGCTCTGCGGCACGCCCAGCGTCACCACGCCGGTGGGCAGCGAATCCATGTCCCAGGATGGCCTGCCCTGGCCTGGCGCGGTGGCCGAATCGGCCAGCGCCCTGGCGGCCGCGGCCGTGCGCCTGTACCAGGACCAACAGTTGTGGGAACAGGCCCAGACCGATGGCCGGCGGTTGCTTGAGGCGCGCTACCGCCAGCAAGTCCACGGCCCGGCCCTGATCCAGCGCCTGCAAGACTGCCGCCAGCACCTGGAACAATTGCGCCGGGACAACTTCACCGGCGCCATGCTGCGACACCACCATCACAAGAGCACCCAATACATGGCGCAATGGATCGAAGCCAAGAACCGCCCTGCCCCATGACCTCCTCCTACGGGCGAGACACGCAAACTCCATGCAGGAGCCGGCTTGCCGGCGAAGAGGCCCACAAGCCCTGCATCGCCCTCAAGGACGCCTTCGCTGGCAAGCCAGCTCCTACTGGTGCGCGGGCGGGGCACAAGGCATTATCAGCGCGGCCAACAACAAGAACAGTCCCGCGCCATGAGTCGAACCGGCAAGATCAGCGACCCCTCCTACGAGTTGATGGACGACCATAACGGCCTGTCGATCATCTATCGCCAGCACGGCTTCCCCTGCCCCCTGGTGCGCTGGCACTTCCATAAGGAATACGAACTGCACCTGATCGTCGCCAGCTCCGGCAAGGTGTTCATAGGCGACTACATTGGCAACTTCTATCCGCAGACGCTGTTCCTGACCGGCCCCAACCTGCCCCACAACTGGATCAGCCAGGTGGCCGAGGACGAGGTCGTGGCCAAGCGCGACATGCTGGTGAACTTCACCGACGAGCTGTTCGACAGCGGCAGCCAGGTGTTCACCGAACTGAAGAACCTCAGCCCACTGCTGGAGCGGGCGCAATACGGTATCGAGTTCCGCTGCAAGCACACCATCGCCCAGGCCCTGCCCCTGATGCAGCGCATTGCCGATTCCAGCGGCATCACCCGCCTCGGCCACTTTTTCATCCTCATGGAACTGCTGGCGGCCTGCGACGACTATCAACTGCTGTCCGGCGCCACCCGCGTGCAACTGGCGGACGAACACAGTGTCGATCGCACCAACCGTGCCGTGGACTACATCTTTGCCCACTACGCCCGAGAGCTGCCCCTGGAGGAAGTGGCCCAGTACCTGGGGATGAAGCCCACCTACTTCTCCCGGGTGTTCAAACAGGCCACGGGGCGCTGCTTCATCGAGTTCGTCAATCGCCTGCGGATCAGCAAATCCTGCGAACTGCTGGCCGATGGCGACAAGCCGGTGACCGATGTGTGCTTCGAATCGGGATTCAACAACATCTCCAACTTCAATCGCCGCTTCCAGCAACTCAAGGGCATGACCCCTTCCCACTACCGCCGCCTGGCGGTGCAACGCCTGACCGAGCAGAACCTGGGCTGATCGCCCCGCCCCGTAGCAGTTGGCTTGCCAGCTAAGGCGGTCCAACGTCCTGCACAAGGCTCAGGGGCCTCTTCGCCGGCAAGCCGGCTCCTACAGAGCGCGAACACTGGTAAATAAATCTCGTTCAGGCTTCGTTCAGCAGTTGTCAATAATCTTCATTTGGCAATGAGTATCATTATGTTACAAGTTAGCTCCCTACCCATTGCCCCGCCGGTGCTGAATGCTTGTTCCATTTCTGATCATGCTGCGCGAAGGGATTGAAGCCGCGCTTATCGTTGGCATCATCGCCAGCTACCTGAAGCAGACCGGCCGTGGCCAGTGGATGCCCGCGGTGTGGATCGGAGTGTTTCTCGCCGCAGCCCTGGCCCTGCTGGTGGGCGGCGGCCTGGAACTGATGAGCGCCGAATTCCCGCAAAAGCAGCAGGAACTCTTCGAGGGCATCGTCGGCCTGGTGGCCGTAGGCATCCTCAGTTCCATGGTGTTCTGGATGCGCAAGGTGGCGCGCTCGATCAAGCACTCCCTGCAAGCGTCCCTGGACCAGGCCCTGGCTGGCTCCCGGCATCAGCTCATCGCGCTGATCGCCATGGTGTTCTTCGCCGTCGCCCGGGAAGGCCTGGAAACCGTGTTCTTCCTGTTGGCGGTGTTCCAGCAGAGCGAAGGCCCGGGCGCGCCGCTCGGCGCCCTGCTGGGGCTGATCATGGCAATCATCGTCGGTTTCCTGATCTATACCGGCAGCATGCGCCTGAACCTCGCCGCCTTCTTCCGCTGGACCGGGCTGTTCATCCTGGTGGTGGCCGCCGGCATCCTCGCCAACTCGGTGCAGGCCCTGCATGAAGCCGGAGTCTGGAACCACCTGCAGAGCGTGCTCTTCGATGTCAGCGCCAGCCTGCCCATGGATGGCCCTTTGGGCTCGGTGCTGGCCGGCATGTTCGGCTACCAGGACGCGCCCACCCTCAGCACCTTAGGCGCCTATGTGCTGTACCTGGGCGTGACCCTGGTGCTGTTCTTCCTGCCCGGCGGCGCCCCGGCCAAGGCGCCCGGCTCAGCATCTTCCGTTTCCAGTCAGTAAGGCTCCCTCAATGACCCAGCAAGCCTCTCCCCAGGCCTCGCCGCCCCGCGCCTTGCGCTGGGCGGTTGCCGGCTCGGTGATCGTCATGATCGCCGCCGGCGGGCTGTTCTATTACGCCTCGCAACGGGCCGCCAGCAAGCGCCAGGCCCACCAGGGCGAAATCACCGTGACCCTCCATCCCCACAGCTGTAAGCCCAACGCGCTGACGGTGCCGGCAGGCCACGCCAGCTTTCGTATCGTCAACCGCTCGGACCGCGCCGTGGAATGGGAAATCCTCGATGGCGTGCTGGTGGTCGAGGAGCGGGAGAACATCGCTCCGGGCCTGAGCCAGGTGATCAACGCCACCCTGCAACCGGGTGATTACGCCATCACGTGCGGGCTGCTGAGCAACCCGCGCGGCACCCTGCACGTGACCCCGACCGCGCAGTCCGAGGCCCAGGCCAAGGCCCGGCCTTCGATGGTGGCCTTTATCGGCCCGCTGGCGGAATTCCGGGTTTACCTGAGCACCCAGGGCGGTGCCCTGATCAAGGCGGTGAACGCTCTGCAACAGGCCATCGATGCCGGTGACCTGAAGCAGGCCCAAGCCCTGTACCTGCCGGCCCGCGCCGCCTACCAGCAACTGGCCCCGGCCGCCCAGCGCCTGGCCGAGCTGGACAACGCCATCAACGCCCGCGCCGACTATTTCGAACAGCGGGAACAGGACCCGGGCTTCAGCGGCTTCCACCGCCTGGAATACGGCCTGTTCCAGAAACGCGACCTGGCCGGCCTGGCTCCGGTCGCGAAGCAGCTGTCCAGCGACGTCTCGCGCCTCAAGGAGCAACTGCTGGCCCAAACCCTGCCGCCCGAAGAACTGGTGAGCATCGTCGCACGCAACCTGCGCAGCCTTGCCGACCTGCGGGCCAGCAGCGGCGAAGAAGAACGCTACAGCCACAGCGACCTCAACGGCTTTGCCGCCAACCTGGCGACCACCCGCAAGGTCATCGACCTGCTGCGCCCCTTGCTGGCCAAGTCCGCTGCCCGGTTGTTGCCCCAGGTCGACAACGCCGCGAACGCCCTGGACACCCGTCTCGCCAGCCTGCGCGACGGCTTCGGCTACCTGGACTACGACAAGGTCAGCGCCGCACAACGCAAAGAGATCGCCGACAAGGCCAAGGCCCTGGCCGACACTCTCGACGCCATCGATCCCGCACTCGGCCTCTCCGGCCTGTAACCAGACGAGTTTTCAATGAACGATTCCGATCCATCCAACCCGTGCTTTTGCGCCCAGCGCCGGCGTGTGCTGCTGGGCATGGGCGCCGCCGGCATGGCCCTGGCCGGCAGCAGCCTGAGTGGCCCGGCCATGGCCGCCGGCGCCGCAGCCCAGGTCACCCAGGCCCCCAGCAGCGACAGGACCCAGGACCGCCACGACTACCACGGCCAGCACCAGAGCGGCATCGTCACCCCGCGCCCGACCTCGGGCATGCTGGTGTCCTTCGATGTGCTGGCCAGCGACCGCGACGACCTGGAGCGACTGTTCCGTACCCTCGACGAGCGCATCGCCTTTCTCATGAGCGGCGGGCCGGTGGCCCAGGTCGACCCGAAACTGCCGCCCCTGGATTCCGGCATCCTCGGCCCGGTGGTGCCCCCGGACAACCTGACCATCACCGTGTCGGTGGGCGAATCGTTGTTCGACGAACGTTTTGGCCTGGCCGCCGCCAAACCCAAGCGCCTGATCCGCATGGTGGGTTTTCCCAACGATGCCCTGGAGCCGGCCTGCTGCCATGGCGACCTGAGCCTGCAGTTCTGCTCCAACACCGCCGACACCAATATCCACGCCCTGCGCGACATCGTGAAAAACCTCCCCGACCTGCTGCTGGTGCGCTGGAAGCAGGAAGGCAGCGTGCCGCCCCAGGCGCCGGCCAAGCCCGGGGAGCCGGCGCAAAGCGCGCGCAACTTCCTGGGCTTTCGCGACGGCTCGGCCAACCCCGACTCCAATGACCAGCAAGCCATGCAGCAGATCGTCTGGGTCCAGCCCGGCAGCGACGAACCGGCCTGGGCAACCCACGGCAGCTACCAGGCGGTACGGATCATCCGCAATTTTGTCGAGCGCTGGGACCGCACCCCACTGCAGGAGCAGGAAAGCATCATCGGCCGGATCAAGACCACGGGCGCGCCCATGGATGGCCAGAAGGAAACCCAGGTCCCCGACTACGCCCGTGACCCCCACGGCAAGCTGACCAAGCTCGATGCCCACATCCGCCTGGCCAACCCGCGCACCCCACAGACCCGGCAGAACCTGATCCTGCGCCGGCCGTTCAACTACTCCAATGGGGTCAACAAGAACGGTCAGCTGGACATGGGCCTGCTGTTCATCTGCTACCAGGCGGACCTGGAAAAAGGCTTTATCGCGGTCCAGACCCGCCTCAACGGCGAGCCTCTGGAGGAGTACCTCAAGCCTACCGGCGGCGGCTATTTCTTCAGCTTGCCAGGGGTCACCGGCGCCGGCGATTTCATCGGTCGCTCGTTGCTCGAAGCCACCCGACCGAACACCACCGCCTGAACCCCATGACACTTCAACCCCCACGGAAAAGTCCCATGAAAAAGTCGCCTCTCGCTGTGTTGCTGACCCTTGGCTTGCTCCACGCTCCACTGTCGGCGTTCGCCGCCGCTGCGCCCCTGGAGCTGGTGGGGCCGATCTCCGATTACAAGATCTACGTCACCGAGCAGCTCGATGAACTGGCCAGCCACACCCAGCAATTCACCGATGCGGTGAAACAGGGCGACCTGGCCAGCGCCAGGAAGCTCTACGCACCGACCCGGGTGTACTACGAGTCGATCGAGCCCATCGCCGAACTCTTCAGCGACCTCGATGCCGCCATCGACTCCCGGGTCGACGACCACGAGCAAGGCGTCAAGGCCGAAGACTTCACCGGCTTCCACCGCCTGGAATATTCGCTGTTCTCGGAAAACAGCACCGAAGGCCTGGGCGAGCTGGCCGACGGCCTGAACAAGAACGTCAAGGACCTGCAAACCCGCGTCGCCGGCCTGACCTTCCCACCGGAAAAGGTCGTGGGGGGTGCCGCCGCGCTGCTGGAGGAAGTGGCCGCGACCAAGATCTCCGGAGAAGAAGACCGCTACAGCCACACCGACCTCTACGACTTCCAGGGCAACATCGACGGCGCAAAGAAAATCGTCGACCTGTTCCGTGGGCAGATCGCGAAACAGGACCCGGCCTTTGTCGCCAAGGTGGACAAGAACTTCGCCACGGTGAACAAGATCCTCGCCAAGTACAACACCCCGGACGGCGGCTTCATGACCTACGACAAGGTCAAGGAAAACGACCGCAAGGCCCTGATCGGTCCGGTCAACACCCTGGCCGAAGACCTCTCCACCCTGCGCGGCAAACTGGGCCTGAACTGAGCCCACCCTCACTTGAGCCAGCTCATGCAGGAGTTGGCGGGTGCAGGAATTGGCTGGCCAGCCAAAGCGACGCCCAGAACAACACAGGCCCCAATGGCTTCTTCGTCCTGGTCACCCGCTTCACCGACCAGCCGGCGCCTCAAGGGTGCTGCCATCACCGACGCAGATAAGGCTGGGCGGTGGCCGGTTATCCCGATAACGTTCACGGCCCAACGGCTTTCATGGAAGACCCACTATGTCTCGCTCCACAGCAGCGGCCACGCCGCTGGCTGCCAAACCCTTCTCGCTGCTGCCGCTGATGGCCGCCTACATGGCCTGCACCATGTCGATGATGGCCTTCGTCTCGCTGATCGGCCCGATCTCCCGGGCCCTGCATCTGGAAACCTGGCATGCGGGCGCCGCCGTGACCGTTTCCGGGGTGATCTGGATGCTCCTGGCACGCCCCTGGGGCCAGGCCAGTGACCGCTTCGGCCGGCGTCGGGTGCTGCTGCTGGGCACGGCCGGCTTCACCCTCGCCTACTGGGCCCTGTGCCTGTTCATCGACCTGTCGCTGCAGTCGCTGCCCAGCGTCGCCATGGCCTTTCTCGGCCTGATGCTGGGCCGCGGGCTGATCGGCGCCTTTTATGCGGCGATCCCGGTGGGCGGCTTCGCCCTGATCGCCGATAACGTCGAACCCCAGCACCGCGCCCGTGCCATGGCCACCCTGGGCGCCGCCAACGCCGTGGGCTTGGTGGTGGGTCCTGCGGTGGCCGCCTTGCTGGCCCGCTACAGCCTCAGCCTGCCGTTCTACGCCATGGCGCTGCTGCCGTTACTGGCATTTGTGGTGCTGCGCTACCAGTTGCCACGCCAGGAACTGCACCTGGCCCAGGCCCCGACGCGGGTGCGCCTGGGCGACCCACGGCTGCGCCGGCCGATGGTGGTGGCCTTTGTCGCCATGCTCTGTGTGTCGATTGCCCAGATCACCGTCAGCTTCTACGCCCTGGACCGGCTGCGCATGAGCCCCGCCGATGCCGCCCAGACGGCCGGGGTGGCCCTGGCCATGGTCGGCGTAGCGCTGATCTGCGCGCAATTGGTGGTGCGCAAGCTGGAATGGCCGCCGCTGCGGATGATCCGCTACGGCGCCCTGCTGTCGGCGCTGGGCTATGCCGGCAGCATGCTGGTGGACAGCGCCTGGGGCCTGTGGCTGGCGTTCTTTGTCTCGGCGGCGGGCATGGGTGGGGTGTTTCCATCGTTCTCGGCGCTGGCGGCCAATGCCGTAGAGGCCTCGGAACAGGGCGCGACTGCTGGCAGCATCGGCGCGGCCCAGGGCCTGGGCGTGGTCATCGGCCCCATGGCCGGCAGCCTGATCTACGCCATCGAACCGCGCCTGCCCTACCTGCTGGCAGCGGTGTTGCTGGTACTGATCGCCATCTGGCCAACCCCCCGATCCCTGTAGCCGCTGCCGCAGGCTGCGAACGGCTCTGCAAGAGGCGTCATTCCTGGAAGCGCTGAAGGTCCTGCGGACCTTTGCGCAGCCTCGCAGGCTCGGCAGCGGCTACAGGCTAAAGCATGCGGTAGAGCAGGCGTTCGATGCGCACCCGGCTGACCCGACGCAGGAACTTGCCCACCGCCTCGGGGTAGTCCACCAGGCTGTCCAGGTACTGGAAGTGCTCGATGCGCCGGGTATGGCGGTAGATCTCGGCCTGTTCGGCACGACGCGCCTCCAGCAACTCGCCCTTGGGATCGTCCAGCAACAGGGCGTTCTCCAGGTCCAGGCGGAAGGCCCGGGGATTGAGGTTGTTACCGGTGAGCAAGGTGTAGCGCTCATCCACCCACAGGCCCTTGAGGTGGTAGGTGTTGTCGCCGTCACGCCACAGGTGCAGGTTGAGCAGGCCGCTGTCGATGACTTTCTGGTGGCGCTTGGCAAAGCGTCGCAGGCTGATCTCGTACAGGTAAGGCAGAGCCGCGATGACCTTGAACGGCTCGCTGGGCGGGATGTAGAAGTCGTTGGCGGTCTTGTCGCCGACAATGATGTCGATCTTTACCCCGCGCTCCAGGGCCCGATTGATTTCCCGGGTCACCACCAAGGGCAGGTTGAAATACGGGGTGCAGATGGTCAGTTGCTGGCGGGCCCCGGCGATCAGTTCGCAGATGATCCGGTTCAGCGGGTTGCCCTTGCCGACACCGAGCAACGGACTGACCGACAGCCCGCTCTTGTCCAGGCCACCAGCGGTGGTGTCGTAGGTGGCGTGCTTGAGTCGACTGCGCAGGTCGCCGATGTCGTTACGCAGACTGCGAGTGGTCGGCAGGTTCGGCAGGTCCAGGCGATGTACCGCCCGCGACGCCACCAGCCCGTGCTGCACCAGATGGTGCATGGAGTCGGCCAGGGCGCGGTTGTGCAGCAGGTGGTAACGGTCGAAGCGGTACTTGTCGAACTTGTGCAGGTACACGTTGTTCAGGCTGGCGCCGCTGTAGAGCACGCAATCGTCGATCACGAAGCCCTTGAGGTGCAGGACCCCGAACAGCTCCCGGGTCTGCACCGGCACGCCGTAGATCGGCACTTCGGTAGCGTGGGTACGGGTCATTTCCTGATACCAGGCCGAGTTGCCCGGCTGCTTGCCGGCGCCGATCAGGCCGCGCTGGGCCCGCAGCCAGTCCACCACCACCAGCACCTCGAGTTCCGGGCGCGCGGCCTTGGCGGCATGCAGGGCATCGAGGATTTCCTGACCGGCCTCATCCTGCTGCAGGTACAGCGCGACGATATAGATACGCCGCCGGGCCTGGGCAATTTGCTCGAGCAGAGTGCGACGAAATTGCGCAGCGCCAGTCAGAGTGGTGAAGGCTTCGGCAGCCAGGGGGAAGCTGCGCAGTTTGGGCAGCAAGGAACGTTTGAAAAGCGACGGCATAGGGCTCGCAGTGGCTCAAATCCAAAGAGCGCAAGAGCTTACACCATGGAACAGGCTGAGTCCCCTGCCAGCCCGTTCTGAAGTAACCGGCTTGCCGGCGCAAAGCATCTTGAGTCTTGCACAGCCCAGGAAATTACCTTGGCCAGCAAGCCTGCACCTGTGAGAAAGACCGCTGAATATAAAAGTTTGAACAACAGGATTGACCAAGGAGAACGATCGTTCTACTCTTTGCCCCATGAACGAAATCACTCCCTCTGAAACACGCGACATCATCCTCGACGTCACCGAGAAGCTGATCTACAAGAGCGGCATTGCCGCCACTGGCATGGATCTGTTGGTGAAGACCGCCGGGGTCTCGAGAAAGAGCGTCTATCGCTATTTCAGCAACAAGGACGAACTGGTGGTGGCCGCCCTGGAACGTCGCGACCAGCGCTGGATGCACTGGTACAGGACTGAAGTGGGCAAGGCCGAAGGCTCTGCACAGCGGCTGCTGGCGCTGTTCAGCGTACTCAGGGACTGGTTCGGGTCCGAAGGTTTCCGCGGCTGCGCCTTTATCAACACCAGCGGCGAGACCGGCGATCCCCAGGACCCGGTGCGCCAGGTGGCCAAACAACATAAACAGAAACTGCTCGATTACGTGACCGAGCTTTGCCAGGAACATGGCGTGCAACATCCCAAGGAACTGGCAGCGCAACTGCTGATCCTGATCGATGGCGCCATTACCGTTGCCCTTGTCATGGGCGATCACAGTGCTGCTGATAATGCGCAATGCATGGCGCGAAAGTTATTGGACCTCTGATTGTTTTAAACAAGAGCAACTGCTTTGTTTGAACAGCAACTTTTATTGGAGACAAGTCATGTCGTCTAACGCTCAAGTGCGCCCGCCCCTTCCACCTTTCACTCGCGAGTCGGCGATTGAAAAGATCCGTCTGGCCGAAGATGGCTGGAACTCCCGGGACCCGGAACGGGTATCCCTGGCGTATACCCTGGACACCCAATGGCGCAACCGCGCCGAGTTTGCCCACAACCGCGAAGAGGCCAAGGCCTTCCTCGCCCGCAAATGGGCCAAGGAACTGGATTACCGCCTGATCAAGGAACTCTGGGCCTTTACCGACAACCGCATCGCCGTGCGCTACGCCTATGAATGGCATGACGACTCGGGCAACTGGTTCCGCTCCTACGGCAATGAGAACTGGGAGTTCGACGAACAAGGGCTGATGGCCCGGCGTTTTGCCTGCGTCAACGACATGCCGATCAAGGCAACCGAGCGCAAATTCCACTGGCCCCTGGGCCGGCGCCCGGATGACCATCCAGGCCTCAGCGACCTGGGCCTGTAACCCCTCCCACACCACCTGGGAGCTGGCTTGCCAGTGAAGAAGTCTCCAGCCTTGCATCAGGCTGGTGAACCTCTTCGCCGGCAAGCAAGGCCGGGTTCACGCCGCGGCTTCTTGCTCCTTGAGCAGGGCCTGGGCTTCCAGCTCGCGCACCAACGGCAGTACGCGCTGGCCGAAATACTCAACTTCCTCCTGAAAATGCAGGAAGCCCGCCAGGACCAGATCCACCCCCACCGCCTTCAAGGCGACAATCCGCTGGGCAATCTGCTGCGGGGTGCCGATCAGGTTGGTCTTGAAGCCGTCGTTGTATTGCACCAGGTCCTCGAAGCTGGACTTGGCCCAGTTGCCCTCACCCTCCGGAGAGGCCTTGCCGGCCTGCTTGGCTGCATCGCCAAAGGCATTCACCGCCTCCGGATCGGCCTTGTCGATAATCTCCGCCAGCACCGCCCGGGCTTCTTCCTCGGTGTCCCGGGCGATCACAAAGGCATTCACCCCGACTTTCACCGAATGCTGGTTGGCGGCGGCCTTGGCACGAATATCGTCAACCTGGGCCTTGATGCCCTCGACGCTGTTGCCATTGGTGAAGTACCAGTCCGACACCCTCGCGGCCATGTCCCGGGCCGCCCGCGAACTGCCGCCCTGGAAGATTTCCGGTTGCCCCAGGGGCTTGGGTTTGAGGCTGTAATTGTCGAAGCGATAGAAGTCCCCCTTGAAGGTGAAGTGGTCCTGGCTCCAGATCCCGCGCAGGGAACGGATGAACTCCTCGGAGCGGCGATAACGCTCATCGTGTTCGAGCCAGTGCTCGCCGATGGCCTGGAACTCGCCCTTGAACCAGCCGCTGACAATGTTCACCGCGATGCGGCCGTTGGTCAGTTGATCGATGGTCGCCAGTTGCTTGGCCGCCAGGGCCGGTTGCCAGGGCCCGGGCAGGATCGCCGCGATCACCTTGAGCTTGTCGGTTGCCGCCAACAGCGCATGGCTGAAGGCCACCGACTCATGCTGATATTCGGCGCCGTAGCCGGCGGTGAAACGGATCTGCGTCAGGGCATATTCAAAGCCCGCCGCTTCGGCGATCTGCGCCAGCTTGCGGTTGTAGTCGATGCCCCAGTGGGTGCGCTGTTCGATCTTGCTCACCACCAGCCCGCCACTGACATTAGGCACCCAATAAGCAAATTTGACGGCTTGCTGACTCATGGTTCGGTCCTCGGGACTGATTAAGGTGCAAGGACCAGAGCAGCAAGCGTGCCAGCGCCCGACAGCGCCGGCGCAAGCCTTGTTCCGGAGCCCGGGCAAGGCACAGCCTCGCGGCGCAGGGCCAGGCCCGCAGCGGCTTGCCAGGGTTGCAGGGGCGACTTCGTTGCCCCTGCAAGTACCACTTGCAACAGCTGCGACAGGCCATCCAAAAAACCCGCAATCAACCGATTTGTTGATCAACTGTTGCCCGGACAACAGTTGCCGGATGCTCGTCCCCGCCCGCGCCCAGGCAAACCGGCACTGGGGATTCCGGCATGCTGTGTGCAATCAGCTTCGACACCTACCGTTTTTTACTGCCTGCCCCAGGAGCCACACCATGACCGAACATCAGGTAATCAATCCGCTGTCCGTAGGCGTCGACTACGAAGCCCTGGCCGAGCGCTTCCGGCCAATCTTCCAGAAGATCGCCGCCGGTGCCGTGGAGCGCGAGCACAGCCGTACCTTGCCTTATGAACCTATCCAATGGCTCAAGGAGGCCGGCTTCGGCGCGCTACGGGTGCCGGTGGAGTACGGTGGCGGCGGCGCCTCCCTGCCCCAGCTGTTTCAACTGCTGATCGAGCTGGCCGAGGCCGATGCCAATGTGCCCCAGGCCCTGCGCGGGCACTTCGCCTTTGCCGAGGATCGCCTCAATGCGCCCCCTGGCCCGGCCCGGGACCTGTGGTTCAAGCGTTTTGTCGAGGGCGATATCGTCGGCTGCGCCTGGACTGAAATCGGCGCGGTGGAGATTGGCCAGGTGATCACCAAGGTGACGCCGGACGGCGACAAATGGCGCCTCAATGGCGAAAAGTTCTACAGCACCGGCAGCATTTTCTCCGACTGGATCGATGTCTACGCCCAGCGCAGCGATACCGGCGCCGATGTGATTGCCGCCGTAAGGACTCGCCAGAGCGGTATCCAGCAGAGCGATGACTGGGACGGTTTCGGCCAGCGCACCACCGGCAGTGGCACCTCGCGCTTTACCGACGCCGAAGTGGAGGCCGAGAACCTCATCGACTTCGCCACCCGCTTCAAATACCAGACCGCCTTCTATCAGCTGGTGCTGCTGGCGACCCTGTCCGGGATCGGCCGCGCTGCACTGCGCGATGTGGCTCACGAAGTGCGGGTGCGCAAGCGCATCTACAGCCATGGCAACGCACCGCAGGTCAGCGCCGACGCCCAGGTGCAGCAGGTGGTGGGCGAGATTGCAGCCCTGGTGTATGCCGCCGAGGCGGCGACAGTCCGGGCAGCGGCACCGGCGCAACGAGCGTACCTGGCGCGCTTTGCCGGGGATCAGGTGAAGGAACGTGAAGCCAATGTGGCCGCGGAAATCGAATCGGCCACGGCCCAGGTGGTGGTGAGCGAACTGATCCAGCGCGCCACCAGCGAACTGTTCAATGCCCTGGGGGCTTCGGACATTCGCCAGGGCAAGGCCCTGGATCGGCATTGGCGCAATGCGCGGACCGTGTCGTCCCATAACCCGGTGATCTACAAGGCACGGATTGTCGGTGACTGGCGTATCAACGGCAGCGAACCGCCCTTTGTCTGGCAGATCGGCAACGGCCCGCAACGCTGACCCTTCCCTGCACCGTCCGTAGGAGCTGGCTTGCCAGCGAAGGCGCCCTCCGGTCGTGCACAAGGCTCAAGGGCTCATTCGCCGGCAAGCCGGCTCCTACGCTTTCCGGGCCCTGCGCCGTCCGTAGGAGCTGGCTTGCCAGTGAGGGCGCCCTCCGATCGTGCGCAAGACTCAAGGGCTCACTCGCCGGCAAGCCGGCGCCTGGGATAGGGGTACCAGACCAAGGTCGAGGCGGTCGCGCAGCGGGCAGGGTTGCAGGTAAGATGGCGACCTTTCGCGCAGCCCCCTTTTGCGCTTCCCGCCGAACAATAAGCCGAATCCATGCCCTTCGAACTCAGCGTAGACCTGACCACCCTCGCCATTCTCGCCCTCGTAGCGTTCATCGCCGGTTTCATCGACGCCATCGCTGGCGGCGGCGGGCTGCTCACCACGCCGGCCCTGCTGACGGCCGGGCTGCCGCCGCACTTGGTCCTGGGTACCAACAAGCTCAGTTCGACCTTCGGTTCCGCCACCGCCAGCTTCACCTTCTATCGCCGCAAGCTGTTCCACCCCCGGCAATGGACCCACGCTATTGTTGGTACCTTGGTGGGGGCGCTGACCGGGGCCATCGTCGCCCATTACCTGCCGGCCGAGTGGCTGAACAAGATGCTGCCGGTGATCGTCTTCGCCTGTGGCCTGTACCTGCTGTTCGGCGGCACGCCCAAGGCGCCGCTGGACAGCGACGCGCCCATCAAGAAGAAGTGGCAATCGAGCCAGGGCTTCAGCCTGGGCTTCTATGACGGCGTGGCTGGGCCCGGCACCGGGGCGTTCTGGACCGTGAGCAGCCTGCTGCTCTACCCCATCGACCTGGTCAAGGCCAGCGGCGTGGCCCGCAGCATGAACTTCGTCAGCAACATCGCAGCGCTGTCGGTGTTCGTGTTCTCCGGGCAGGTGGACTGGATCATCGGCCTGTGCATGGGCCTGTCGGTGATGGTCGGGGCGTTCTTCGGCGCACGCACCGCCATCAGCGGTGGTGCCAAGTTCATTCGCCCGGTGTTCATCACCGTGGTCCTGGGGTTGACCGTGCGCCTAGCCTGGCAGCACTGGTTCAGCGTGGCCTAGACGGCGCGCCACATAGAGGTCGATCAGGTAGCGGGCAATCGAGCGCGAGGCCGGCAACGGCGGTAGCGCGTGCACGCTGAACCACTGGGCATCCTCGATCTCGTCTTCCTGGGGGATGATCTCGCCAGCGGCGTATTCGGCATGGAAGCCCAGCATCATCGAATGCGGGAACGGCCAGCACTGACTGCCCACGTACTGGATGTTCCTGACCTCGATACTCACCTCTTCGCGCACTTCGCGGATCAGGCAATCCTCCGCCGACTCACCGGGCTCGGCAAAGCCGGCCAGGGTGCTGTAGACACCCGTAACGAAACGCGGAGAACGGGCCAGAAGAATCTCGTCGCCCCGGGTGATCAGCACGATCATGCTCGGTGAAATGCGCGGATAGGCCCGCAGATCGCAGGGCTCGCAATACATTGCCCGCTCCCCCGGCACTTGCCGCGTGGCCCGGCCGCAACTGCCGCAAAAGCGATGTTCCCGGGCCCAGGTGCCGATCTGTGCGGCGTAGCCCAGGACCTTGTACAGGGTGTGATCGCCCTCCAGCATGAAGGCTCGCAGGCTTTTCCAGCGACAGCCCGGCACCTCGGCGCGGCCACTGAGTTCCAGCAGGTACACCGGCTCGCCATCGAGGTGGCCGATGCCGTGTTCCGCCAGCAGCGGCAGGTCCTGGCCCTTGAGCCAGTGCCGCGGAAACAGCGCGCCGTTGTCGTCATGGAGAAAGCCTTCCGGGCCGCGGGCCACGGCCCAGCCGCCAGGAAGGTCGGTGTCGAGTACTGCGGTGGTCCAGCGTGCAATCATCGTCAATCAATCCAGAAATTCGGGTTTCTGTTTGCTCATGTGGGCGGCAATGGCCACACGCAAGTCGTTGGACTGCAACATGGCGGCGTTCCAGGTGGCGACATATTCCAGGCCGTCATCGATCCGGTGGTCACGCATGTAGCTGAGCATTTCCTTGGTGCCGCTGACCGCGATCGGCGATTTGGCGGCAATCTCCCGGGCAATCTCCATGACCCCGTCCAGCAGGCTGGCGGCATCGCTGTAGGTGCGGTTGACCAGGCCGATGCTGCGCGCTTCCTCGGCACCGAAGGTGCGCCCAGTGTAGGCCAGCTCGCGCAGCATGCCGTCGCCGATGATACGTGGCAAACGTTGCAATGTGCCGACATCCGCCGCCATGCCGATATCGATTTCCTTGATGGAGAACTGGGCATCGTCAGCGGCATAGCGCATGTCGCAGGCGCTGATCAGGTCGATGGCGCCTCCCAGGCAATAACCCTGGATGGCCGCCAGCACTGGCTTGCGGCAGTTGTCCACGGCGGTGAAGGAGGATTGCAACTGGAGAATCTTGCGCCTTAGCAGACGGGCGTTGCGGCCCACGTCCTTGCCCAGTTCGTTGGCCACGCCGGCCAGCAGCATCAGGTCTATACCTGAGGAAAAATGCTTGCCGGCGCCACTGAGCACCACCACCCGCACCGCATCGGTGTCATCGATCCAGCGGAAGATCTCGACGATCTCGCTCCAGAACGCGGCGTTCATGGCATTGATCTTTTCCGGGCGATTGATCTGCACATGGGCGATGTTGTCAGCGAGTTCGACGCGAAAGGCTTGGTATTCGGACATGGCAGTGATCCTTTACTGGGCGGAAAATGAGGGCCGAACTATAGCAAGTGGCGGCGGCGCACCGTAAGGCAGCGCATTGGCCAAAAACGGGACTGGCCGCAGGCTGGCGCGCGTCCTTGAAGGCACGCCGGTTTGTGTAGCCGCTGCCGCAGGCTGCGAACGGGCCCTGAGGGCACGCTGGAGCAGACGCCGCGTTGTTGCAGCTTTGCGCCGACTGCGTCGGCGTTCGCAGCCGCGCAGGTTCGGCAGCGGCTAAAAGGCCGTGGGCGCCGTTCAGCGGGTGGTCGGGGGCGGCAGGCTCAGGCGAAAACGCGCGCCACCCAGGGGCGAGGCTTCCACGGTCAGGGTGCCGTCCTGGGCTTCCAGGGCCCGGCGGCTGATGGCCAGGCCCAGGCCGAATCCGCCGGTGGCGCGGTCGCGGCTGCGGTCCAGGCGGTAGAAGGGTTCGAATACCCGCTCGCGCTCGTCGTCAGGAATGCCGATGCCGTCGTCGTCGACCCAGATTTCACACCCCTCGTCGCTGACCAGCACGCCCACCTGAATGCGTTTCTCACAGTAACGGGTGGCATTGCGCAGCAGGTTCTGCAGGGCCCGGGCAGTCAGCCGCGGGTCCAGGGTGAAACGCTCCAGGGTGCCGTGCAGCAGGACATCGATGACGATGTCCGATTCCAGTTCATCGTCGACGCTGCCGAGGATGCTGTCGATGAACTCGTCCAGCGACACCTCGACCTGCTCCGGCAGGCAGGCCGGATTCTGCAGGCGGCTGTAGGACAGCAGCTCCAGCACCAGTTCATCCAGTTCACGAATATGCGCCACCAGCCCTTGCAGACGCTCGCGGCTGGCGGCAGGCAGATCGTCGGAGAGCACCAGGGCCAGGCCGAAATCCAGTCGGGTCAAAGGCGTGCGCAACTCGTGGGACACCGCATTGAGCAAGTCCCGCTGCTGGTTCAGGAGTTGCTCGATGTCCCCGGCCATGGTGTCGAAGACATGGGCCAGGCTGCCGATGTTGGAGCTGCCGGGCAGTTGCGTGCGTTCACTCAAGTGGCCCTTGCCGAAGCGCTCGGCGGTGCGCTTCAAGCGTTCCAGATCGCGCCAGTGGGGCCTGACCCAAAGCAGCAGGCAGGCCAGCAGCACCGCGACGATCAGCACGTTGATGCTCCAGTACAGCAGGTTGACGTCCAGAGGGTCCGGCGGCACCACCAGCTTCACCGCCAGTTGGTCATCCAGCGGCGACACTGCCAGTGTGCGCCAGCCCCAGTCTCCCAGGCGCACGACCTTCTCGCCGCGTTCCAGGCGCTCACGCTCGTAAAGGCTGAAGTCCGGATCGTCGATACGCACCAGAGCCACCTGCAGCGGGTGGAACTCTTCGTCCATTTCCTCGGCCAGGGTCGGCCACTGGGACGCAGGCAGGGCGCGAAACTGCTTGACGATCAAGCTCTGCAGCCCCCGGGACTGATCCAGGTTGTAGTCCAGGAAACGCTCGTGGAAGACCTTGATCACCAGGTCGGGAATCAGGTAGATCGCTGCGCTGAAGGCGACGATGGTGATCAGGTACAGCCGGATCAGGATGCGCAGCATGGACTCAGCATTCCCACTCGGAACGGCTGAACAGATAGCCCTTGCCCCAGACGGTCTTGATCTTGCGCGCCTCGCCGGCATGGTCGTCGAACTTGCGTCGCAGCTTGGAGATGGCCACGTCCACCGAGCGATCGGTGCCGTTGAACTCGATGCCCCGCAGGCGCTGGAGGATCTGGTCGCGACTGAGCACTTCACCGGCATGTCGGGCCAGCACCACCAGCAGGTTGTACTCACCGCTGGACAGTTCCACCAACTGCTCGCGCCAGGTCACGGTGCGCTCGGAGAGGTCGATGCACAGGTTGCCCATGAGGATCTGGTCGCTGGCGGTCTGGGGCTCACTCAGGCTGCTGCGGCGCAACAAGGTACGCACCCGTGCCAACAGCACTCGCGGTTCGCAAGGTTTTGTCACATAGTCGTCGGCGCCCATTTCCAGACCCAGGACCTGATCATGGCTATCATCGCGCGCGGTCAGCATCAGGATCGGCAAAGTCGCCGAGTCGGCGCGCAACAAACGGCAGACCTGCAAACCGTCCAGCCCCGGCAACATCAGGTCGAGGATCACCAGGTCCGGCGGATTGGTCTTGGCCCGCTCCCGCACCTGATCGCCACGACTGATCACACTGACTTGATAGCCATTGCGCTCCAGATAACTGGCAATCAGTTCCGAGAGGGCGGAGTCGTCTTCGACGAGAAGAATATTGGGCATGAGCTGAGGTCTTTATTGAAGAAATACAGAGTACCGGCGTTTCTTATAGAGCACCGGCTACAACCAGCGAGGCGCCAAGGATATACAACAGCGGCAGCCCGGGCGCGCCCGCTTCACACTTTTTCACACAGCACCTACACAGCTTCACAGCGGGCCTTGACCCATGCCCTTAGCATGCCGAGGTCATTATTGGGGTATCAGCATGTCGAATAAACTCTTCGCGCCACTCTGCCTGTTGGTTCTGGCAGGGGCGCTGAGCGCCTGCGGCCAAACCGAAGGCGAACAGACACCACCGACCGCCACGGTGCGGATCGAGACGATCCAGAGCCAGGCCCTGTCCATCACCAGCGAACTGAGCGGGCGCATTGCCGCACCGCGGATCGCCGAAGTCCGTGCCCGAGTGGCCGGGGTGGTGCTGCAACGGACCTTCCACGAGGGTTCCGACGTCAAGCAGGGTGACGTGCTGTTTCGCATTGACCCGGCGCCCTTCCAGGCCGACCTGGACAGCGCCCGGGCCAACCTGCGCAAGGCCGAGGCCAGCGCCTTCCAGGCGCGCCTGCAGGAACAGCGCTTTGCCAAGCTGATCGCCGACCAGGCCATCAGCGGCCAGGAATACGACAACGCCCGGGCGACCCGGCGCCAGGCCGATGCCGAAGTCGCGGCCAATCAGGCCGCAGTCAAACGTGCCAGGCTCAATCTGGACTTCGCCACCGTTACCGCGCCGATTTCCGGTCGCGTCGGCCGCGCCCTGGTGACCGAAGGCGCCCTGGTGGGCCAGAACGAAACCACGCCTCTGGCGCTGATCCAGCAACTGGACCCGATCCACGCCGACCTGACCCAATCCACCCGTGAGCTCAATGATCTGCGCCGGGCCTTGCGGGCCGGGCACTTGCAACAGGTGGGCAAGGACCAGGCCAAGGCCACCCTGATCCAGGACGACGGCAGCCTCTATCCGTTGCCGGGCAAACTGCTGTTCGCCGACATCAGCGTCGACCCGAGCACCGGGCAGATCATCCTGCGTAGCGAGTTCCCCAACCCGGACCTCGATCTCTTGCCCGGCAGCTTCGTGCGCGTGCGCCTGGAGCAGGCCGTCAACCAGCAGGGCATCAGCGTGCCGCAACGGGCCATCCAGCGTGACAGCGCCGGCGTCGCCCAAGTGTTGCTGGTGAATGCCGAGAACCGTGTGGTGCAACACCCGGTGCAACTGGGCGGGGTACAGAAAGACCGCTGGATCGTCACCGAAGGGCTCAAGCCCGGTGACCGCATCATCGTCGAAGGCTTGCAGCACGCCCGTCCCGGCGAGCTGGTGCAGATCGACGACACGCCCCTTCCGCTCGCTCAGAATCCTGGCCAGTAGGTAGTACGACATGCCGCAATTCTTTATTGACCGCCCGGTATTCGCCTGGGTGGTCGCCTTCTTCATCCTGTTGGGTGGCGCCCTGGCGATTCCCCAACTGCCGGTGGCCCAGTACCCCAACGTGGCGCCGCCGCAGATCGAGATCTACGCGGTCTATCCCGGCGCCTCGGCACAGACCCTGGACGAATCGGTGGTCAGCCTGATCGAGCAGGAGCTCAATGGCGCCGATCACCTGCTGTACTTCTCCTCCCAGAGCAGCCTGGGCAGCGCCACCATCACCGCCACCTTCCAGCCCGGCACCAATCCGGAGCTGGCCCAGGTCGATGTGCAGAACCGCCTCAAGGCGGTGGAACCGCGTCTGCCCCAGGCCGTGACCCAGCAAGGCCTGCAGGTGGAGAAAGTCTCCGCCGGCTTCCTGTTGCTGATCACCCTGACCTCCAATGACGGGCGCCTCAACGATGTGGCCCTCAGCGACTACCTGGCGCGCAACGTGATGAACGAGATCCGTCGCGTGGACGGGGTTGGCAAGGCCCAGCTGTACGGCGCCGAACGGGCCATGCGCATCTGGGTCGACCCGCAGAAACTGATCGGTTTCAACCTGACCCCGGCGGACGTCAATGCTGCGGTCGCGGCGCAGAACGCCCAGGTGCCGGCCGGCAGCATCGGCGACCTGCCCAACCCCTCCAGCCAGGAAATCACCGCGACCATTCTGGTCAAGGGCCAGTTGACCACCCCCGAGGAGTTCGCCGACATTGTCCTGCGGGCCAATCCCGACGGCTCTACGGTGCGCATCGGCGATGTCGCGCGGGTGGAAGTCGGCAGCCAGGAATACCAGTTCGGCACACGCCTGAACGGCAAGCCCTCCACCGCTGTTGGCGTGCAGCTGTCCCCCGGGGCCAACGCGCTGAATACCGCGACCCTGATCCGCGCCAAGATGGACGAACTGTCGCGCTACTTCCCCACCGGGGTGGAATACAAGATCCCCTATGACACCTCGCCCTTCGTCAAGGTCTCGATCACCAAAGTGATCTACACCCTGATGGAAGCCATGGCCCTGGTGTTCCTGGTGATGTTCCTGTTCCTGCAGAACATCCGCTACACCCTGATCCCGACCCTGGTGGTGCCGGTGGCGCTGATGGGCACCTTCGCCACCATGCTGGCCCTGGGGTTCTCCATCAACGTGCTGACCATGTTCGGCATGGTGCTGGCCATCGGTATCCTGGTGGACGATGCCATCGTGGTGGTGGAGAACGTCGAGCGGATCATGGCCACCGAGGGCCTGTCGCCCAAGGAAGCCACGCGCAAGGCCATGAAGCAGATCACCGGGGCCATCATCGGCATCACCCTGGTGCTGGTGGCGGTGTTCATTCCCATGGCCTTCATGCCGGGTTCGGTGGGGGTGATCTACCAGCAGTTCTCCCTGTCCATGGCCACCTCGATCCTGTTCTCGGCCTTCCTTGCCCTGACCCTGACCCCGGCCCTCTGCGCCACCCTGCTCAAGCCCATCGCCGCCGGCGAGCACCATGAGCGCAAGGGCTTCTTCGGCTGGTTCAACCGGCGCTTCGAACGCCTGAGCAACCGCTACGAGGGCGGCGTGAGCTACGCCCTCAAGCGCACCGGCCGCTACCTGCTGATCTACGTCGCGCTGCTGGCGATCATGGCGCTGCTGTTCAGCCGCCTGCCCTCCTCGTTCCTCCCGGTGGAAGACCAGGGCTACACCATCACCGACATCCAGCTGCCGCCCGGGGCCAGCCAGAACCGCACGATCAAGGTGGTGGAACAGATCGAGGCGCATAACGCCGGCGAACCGGGGGTGGGCGACAGCACCATCATCCTCGGCTTCAGCTTCTCCGGTAGCGGACAGAACGCGGCCCTGGCCTTCACCACCCTCAAGGACTGGTCGCAACGGGGCAGCGACGACTCGGCCATGGCCATTGCCGACCGCGCCAACGGCGCCCTGAGTGCGATCAAGGACGCCGTGGTGTACGCCGTGCTGCCGCCGCCGATCGACGGCCTGGGCACCTCCAGTGGCTTCGAATTCCGTCTGCAGGACCGTGGCGGCGTCGGCCACGCCGCGCTGATGCAGGCCCGGACCGAGCTGCTGGCTGCCACGGAAAAGAGCCCGATCCTGGCCAACGTCCGCGAAAGTGCCCTGGCCGAAGCGCCCCAGGTGCAACTGGAAGTCGACCGCAAGCAGGCCAACGCCCTGGGCGTGTCCTTCGCCGATATCGGCAACCTGCTGTCCACGGCCCTGGGCTCGGCCTATATCAACGACTTCCCCAACCAGGGGCGCATGCAGCGGGTGGTGGTCCAGGCCGAAGGCGATCAACGCAGCCAGGTCGAGGACCTGCTGCGGATGAACGTGCGCAACAGCGCCGGCAAGATGGTGCCGCTGTCTGCTTTCGTCCGCGCCACCTGGACCCTGGGGCCGGCCCAGCTGACCCGCTACAACGGCTACCCGGCGATTGCCATTTCCGGCGAACCGGCTCCGGGCCACAGCACCGGTGAAGCCATGCAGGAAGTCGAGCGACTGGTGAGCCAGTTGCCCGCCGGCCTGGGCCTGGAGTGGACCGGTCTGTCGCTGCAGGAACGCCTCTCGGGCAGTCAGGCGCCGCTGTTGCTGGGCCTGTCGCTGCTGATCGTGTTCCTGTGCCTGGCGGCGCTCTACGAGAGCTGGTCGATTCCGACCTCGGTGCTGCTGGTGGTGCCCCTGGGGGTGCTGGGGGCGGTGCTGGCGGTGAGCTTGCGCGGGATGCCCAACGACGTGTTCTTCAAGGTCGGCCTGATCACCATCATTGGCCTGTCGGCGAAGAACGCGATCCTGATCATCGAGTTCGCCAAGAGCCTGTACGACGAAGGCCACGACCTGATCGACGCCACGGTGCAGGCAGCACGCCTGCGTCTGCGGCCGATCGTCATGACCTCCCTGGCCTTCATCCTCGGCGTGGTGCCCCTAGCCATTGCCACCGGCGCCAGTTCCGCCAGCCAGCAGGCCATCGGCACCGGGGTGATCGGCGGCATGATCACCGCGACCCTGGCGGTGATCTTCGTCCCGGTGTTCTTCGTGGTGGTCATGAAACTGGTAAAACGCGGTTCGTCCAAGGACTGAACCCAGACAAACGGGTCCCGATTCCGGGACCCGTTCCTTGCCTGATTGCCACGCTCAATCCAACCTCGAACGTCAGTCCTGCAACAGGCTGGTCAAACGCTCGCGAGAGGTCTCTGGCTCGCCTTCCACAGGCTGGGCAGAAGACAGGATGGGGGTGGAATAGAGCAACAGCAGAACCACAGCCAGACGCGTCAGCATGCTTTCGATCCTTGCTCGGGAAAGAGTCAATAATTCAGCGTCAAATTTAAACACATGGCTATGTGCCACTGCCAAGCATAATTTGTGCTGAGCCGCGTTTACATTCGAGGCTTTCACCTAAGTCGCGGATCATCTCCAGCAATGCCTTCACCCGCAGCGGCAAATTTCCGGCCGGGTACACCGCGTGCATCTGTGGGCTCTCACCGCTGCTGGAGGTGAGTTTGTACTCAGGACAAACCCGGATCAGGCGCCCCGCTGCCACTTCGGGCTCCGCCATCCAATCCGCCAAGCGGGCGATCCCGACGCCCGCCAGGGCTGCCTGGAATACCGCCAGACCGGAGCTGAAACGAAATTTGGGATGAACCCGAAAGCTGATGGCCTGCTCCTCACTGCGAAAATTCCACTCCTTGAGAATCCGTGGCGCCGTATGCAGGATCAGCGAATGCGCCTCCAGTGCCTCGATGGACTCGGGCATGCCGTTGCGCTCCAGGTAGCCGGGGCTGGCGTACAGATAACGTGAGTAACTCCAGAGCGCAAAGCCGATCAGGTCGCTGGATTGTGGAAACGCGCCGCGAATCGAGAAGTCCAGCTTGCTCTTGGCCGGATCGATGATCTCATCGGTGAAAATCACATCGATATTAACGTCTGGATAACGCTCGCAGTATTGCGCGATCAGCCGGGGCAATACCCCTTGTCCGAGAAACTCGGGGGCGGAAAAACGGATCCAGCCGGAGGCCAGGCCGCTGAGACCGGACAGGTCTTCATCCACCTCACGTTGCAGGTCGAGCATTTTGTACGCGTGGGGCAACAGGCATTCACCCGCTTCGGTCAAGCTCACGGCATTGGACGAGCGATTGAACAACTTGAGCCCCACACTTTCCTCCAGGGCTTGAACGGCACGGGTCAGCGCGCTGGGGGAGCGCCCCAGCGTCCGTGCCGCGGCGACGAAGCTGCGCTTGCGAGCCACGGTCGCGAAGGCTTCAAGTTCCCCCAACATATTCAATGCCACTGTCCACCTCATTGCATTTTTCACAACGCGGCATTGCAACACAAAAAAAGGCCCTTCCGTTAACCTTCCCGCTCAACCCACAAGGATGGGGCAAACAGGAGCGCAAGGACGTGTCAAAGCTGGATGAAGTAATCGGTAAAGCCGCAGCTTGTGTTGATGAAGTCACTCATGAATGGCTGGCAGAAAAATCAGTGACTTCGATCCGACGGGAGATACCGCAAATTCATCTGTCGCTCGAAGAACAACGCACACTTCAGGCCGGTCTGGCAGCGTTGGACGTGACCGATAGCGCCTCGGGTATCCGCCACATGCCGGCCCTGGGGCGGCTGCTGGAAAGTGCCCTGTGCCCGGAGAAAATCCAGCAGCTACGCAATTTTCCACAGGCCCGTGACGTGGCGATGATCGTCAGGGGGCTGCCGCTGGACCCGCAACTGCCGGCCACGCCCTATGACCTGGAGCCGGGTATCGAGAACGTATCGACGCTGGCCGGGGCTATCTTGTCCGTGCTGCAAACCCTGCAAACCCGCCCAGTGGCCTACGAGGGTGAAAGCGACGACACCGTATTCCGTCACGTTTCGCCCAAGCACAAGCGAGAGACCGAAAAGAGTTCCTATGGCTCGCGCGCTGACCTGGGCATGCACGTCGACAACCCTCACCTGCCTTTGACCTGCGAACCCGTCTCGCAGTTGTCGGCCTGTCCGGAGTACCTGTCCCTGACCGGCCTGCGCTGCGAGCTCGATGTGCCGACGCGCATCGTCGCCATTGACGAGGTGCTGGCCATTCTGCCGGCCTGTGTCGAAGAGGAATTGTTACGACCGAACTTCACTGTTCGCCGACCGGCCTCCTTCGGCAAACAGGGGAATGTGCTGGAAAACGTCCCCTTGCTGTACAGAAGCGCAACCGATGGCCTGTATTGCCGCTACAACAAAGCGAGTGTCGAAGCGACCTGCGCCAATGCGCAGTTTGCCCTCCAACTGTTCGCCGCCGCCGCCAATCATCCCGATGTCGTGCACCACATACTGCTGCAACCAGGGGACATGCTGATCTTCAAGAACCAGCAAACCCTGCATGCCCGAGATGGTTTTACCCCCCGTTACGACGGCCGTGATCGCTGGATGTTGCGGGTCTTCGGGGTCAATGATCCGGCACGCGTAGTGCCGCTGGCCCCTCATCAACCCTACATAGGCAGAGCCTGATTTCATGGTCGATATTGTCATCCTTTGCGTGTTCGCCTTCGCCGCCGGCCTGATCGATGCGGCGGTGGGCGGCGGCGGACTGATCCAGATTCCCGCGCTATTCAACGTGCTTCCCACCGCTCAACCGGCGGCGCTGCTGGGTACCAACAAGGTCGCGGCCGCCTGCGGCACTGCCTTTGCGGCCCGATCCTTCGTGCGCAAGGTGGTGATCAACTGGGGGCTTGTGATCCCCGCCGCCTGCGCGGCCTTTGTCATGGCCTTCTTCGGAGCCGCCACGGTGTCGTTCGTACCTCAGTCGATGATCCGGCCGGCGGTGCTGGTGTTGATTGTACTGATGGCGATCTACACCTTCTGGAAGAAAGATTTCGGCGCCCTGCACAAACCCATGCGCATCGGTACCAAGGAAAAACTGCTGGCGATCGTCATCGGCGGCGCCATCGGTTTCTATGATGGCCTGTTCGGTCCCGGCACTGGCAGCTTCCTGATCTTCCTGTTTATCCGCTGCTTCGCCTTCGACTTTCTGCATGCCTCGGCATCGGCCAAGCTGGTGAACATCGCGACCAACGTAGCGGCACTCATGTTCTTCATCCCAACGGGTAACGTGCTCTACCTGATCGCCATCCCCATGGCGGCATTCAACATCCTGGGCGCGCTCACTGGCACCTGGCTGGCCGTTCATAAGGGCGTGCCCTTTGTCCGGGCGCTATTCCTGGTGTTGCTGGTGATTCTGATCAGCAAACTGTCCTACGACATGCTCCTGTAAACCAGAGGAAAACTACATGCATCCGATGTTCGATCGCCTCGTGGCACTACTCGATGCCCGCTCAGCCTCCTACCGGGTGTTGATGCACGATGCCGAGGGCCAGTCGGCGCGCGTCGCCGAAATCCGTGGCACCGAGCCCGGCCAAGGCGCGAAGGCCATGCTTTGCTCCCTCAAGGGGCAGCCCGGACCCTATGCCCTGGTGATACTGCCGGGCGACCAGAAGCTGGACATGAAGAAAGTCGGAGCGGCCCTGGGCGGGAAAAAAGCCGAGCTGGTGAAGGCCGAAACCGCCATGGAACTGACCGGGTGCCGGATCGGCGCCATCCCTCCTTTTGTTTTCGATGAGCGGATTCAATTGATCGTCGATCCGGCCTTGACCACAGGCTATGCAGAAATAGCCTTCAACGCGGGGCGGCTGGATGCGTCGATGGTGCTTGATACGCAGGATTATCTGGCGATTGCCATGCCTCGATTGCTGGACATCAGCCAGGCCTGAACAAACCTTCCCCTTGCGCCCTCCTCTATGACATGCAGCAGACCTTGTCGATCGCAAGGTCGGCAAGCCATGCCGGCTTGGGCGCAAATCGTGTGGGGAACTCAGTGGCTACGGGACTACCTAGATATCGCGCTGGACATGCCAGGTGGCTAGCCAGCGCAGGCGTAACGCTAGCCGATCAGCCGTGGCTCTTGTGATCCAGGGCGGCGTAGAAGTTGGCGCTTTGTTGCAGGTACTTCTGGGTGTAGGTGTTGGTGGAGGATGTCTTGCGGCTGATTTCCACGTTGGCGCTGGCTGGCAGGGCCACGCTGGCGGAAATGGCGGAGGCGGCGATCACGGAGAAGAGATTGAAATTCATCGGTATAACCCTCGGATTCAGTTGGCTTGCTTGCCCGTGTGGGCTGTAGAGCAAACTTACTCCCGAGGGTTGGCGGGAAAAAATGCTTTGCGGCAGTAGCTATTATCAGCGTGATTGATAGAAGCAGTCAGGCCCCGTAACACGGGGCCTGCGGCTTATTGACGCACCAGGAACTTGATGTCGCTGGGGGCTTCGAAGGGCAGTTTCTGCACCGTCTTGCCGAGGAAACCGGTCTTGGCGTCACGTTCGATCACCACGATTTCATTGCTTTTCTGGTTGCCGATCAGCACGTAGCGATTGCTCGGATCGAGGCTGAACTCCCGCGGGTGATCGCCTTCCACGGAACGTCGCTGGATCTCCTTGAGCTGGCCATTGCTCGGGTCGATGGCGAACACCAGCAACTGGTTGGCCGTGCCACGGTTACTGACATACAGGTACTGGCCGTCCTTGGAGGCATGCAGGGCCGCCGCGGCCTTTTTCTCCTTGGAGCCATTGGCCGCCAGATCCAGCAACTGACGCTGGGTCAGCTTGCCGTCCTGATAGTCAAAGATCGCCACCTGGGCGCTCATCTCCAGGGTCAGGTAGGCACGCTTGCCATCGGCACTGAACAGCAAGTGGCGCGGGCCGCTGCCTGGGGGCAACTGGACAAAGGCCGGTTCGGCGGGCGTCAGCGGGTGCTCCGGATTGGCCTTGGGGTCATAGCGGTAGACAAAGATCTTGTCTGCCCCCAGGTCGTTGGCGAACACGAACCGGCCGTCCGGGGACGACACCGACGAATGCACGTGGGCCGACTGTTGGCGCTCGGGATCGACCCGGCTGCCCGGATGGCTGGTGAGCTGCACCACCGGCGACAGATGGCCGTCGGCGCTGACCGGCACCACCGCCAGGCTGCCGCCCGGGTCCACGTCCACCGAATAGTTGCTGACGAACAGGTAGTTGCCGTCGGCGCTCAGGCTGGAGTGAGTGGGCTCGTTGCCCTGGCTCTGCACCTGGTTGATCAGGTTCAGTTGATGGGTCTTGGGCGCCAGGCTGTAGCTGCTGACACGACCGATGGGGTCAACCTGCCCCGGGCTGTTTTCATTCACCACAAAGACGAATTTCTGGTCCTTGGACAGGGTCAGCCAGGACGGGTTGGAGCTCTTCACCACCTGCAACGGCTTGGCATCGATCCGCCCGGTCCCCTCGTTGAAACGCAGGCGATACAGGCCCTGGCTCTGCCCTTGGGTGTAGGAACCCACCAGCAGTTCCTGGGTCTGTGCCGGCGCGGCCTGGACCGCCATGGCACCAACGCTGCCGGCCATCAACAGCGGCCAGAAATTACGCATCTTCATGCTCACTCTCCTCTTCGTCGCGGGCACTGAACGCGCTCATGCACACCAGGCGGTGCTCGCCGGAATCAGCGACCAGGGTCCAGCTCTGCAGCGCCTGATCAAAAGTCGCGGCCTGCACCTGGGCCAGGGTAAAGCTCCAGCGCTTGGCGGCACGGCCATCCATGCACTCGATCAGCAGGCGCTGCTCGTCGAGGGTGAAGTCGAAGGCGTGCAGGCCGTCGATTTCCAGCATGTCGCAGGCTTCAAGGGCGGTGAGCAAGGTGTCGGTAGCAGCGGTCATAGCAATCAATCATCAATTGGAAAGGCGCAATCATAGCTGATCGGCGCCCAAGGATCGGGCCCGTATTGCGCCCAGTCATCACTCGCCGCCGGTGTGGCCTGCGGGCACTGTCGAAGGGGTCTGGCCATGCCCTGCGGCGCCAGCCTGTTCATGCCCTGGGAGCTGGCATGAAAAAGCCGCACCCGAGGGCGCGGCTTGGTGTTCAAAACGCCTGGATCAGTGAGCGAACAGCGAGTTGCCCTTCTGCCCCGCCAGCTTCTCCGGCTTGATCAGGAACCGCGCCAGGGCCGGCAGCAGCCACAGGGCACCGAACATGTTCCACAGCAGCATGAAGGTCAGCATCAGGCCCATGTCGGCCTGGAACTTGATCGCCGAGAAGATCCAGGTGCACACGCCGATGGCCAGGCACAGGCCGGTGAACAGCACCGCCTTGCCGGTGGAACGCAGGGTCTGGTAGTAGGCCTCCTGCAACGGCAGTCCAGCACGCAGGAAGCTTTCCAGACGGCTGTAGATATAGATGCCGTAGTCGACCCCGATGCCCACCCCCAGCGCCACCACCGGCAAGGTCGCGACCTTGACGCCGATGCCCATGAAGGCCATCAACGCGTTGCCCAGCACCGAGGTCAGCACCAGCGGCAGGACGATGCACAGGGTCGCCGCCCAGGAGCGGAAGGTGATCATGCACATGCCGGCCACACAGATGTACACCAGGATCAGGATGGTCAGCTCGGATTCCTTGATCACCTCGTTGGTGGCCGCCTCGATCCCGGCGTTGCCGGCGGCGAGGATGAACTCCAGGCCATCCTTGTTGTGCTGCGCGGCGAATTCCTGCACCGCATGCACCGCGCGGTCCAGGGTCGCGGCCTTGTGGTCATTGAGGAACACCAGCACCGGCGCCAGGGAGCAGTTGTTGTTGTACAGGCCATCGGCCCGGGCAATGGAGTTGTTGAGCACATCGGGGTTGCGCGACAGGGTTTCCCATTTCAGGTTGCCCTCGTTCATGCCCTTGATCATCTGCTTGGACACGGTCACCAGGGAGATCGCCGACTGCACGCCCTCGGTGTTCTGCATCTTCCACATCAACTCATCGATGGGGGCCATGGCTTCATAGCGCGAACAGCCTTCGGACGCGGTCTTGACCATCACCACCAGCACGTCGGAGCTGGTGGAGTAGTTGCTGATGATGAAGTTGTTGTCCTTGTTGTAGCGCGAGTCGGGACGCAGCTCCGGCGCGCCCTGGTCGAGGTCGCCGATCTTCAGGTTCTGGCTGTACCAGAGGCCGCCGCCAAAGGCCAGCAGGGCCAGGCCAATGGAGATCGGCGCCACTTTGGGGCTGGCAAAATTCGACAGCAGGCGCCAGAACGGATGCTCGCGGGAGGCATCCTTCTTGCTGCGTTCGATGGCGCGCTTGCTGATGCCGACGTAGGAAATCGCCACTGGCAGCAGGATCAGGTTGGTGAACACGATCACCGCCACACCGATGGAGGCACCGATGGCCAGCTCGCGGATCACCCCGATATCGATGATCAGCAACGTGATGAAGCCCACGGCGTCGGCGAGAATGGCGATCATCCCTGGCAGGAACAGTTGGCGGAAGGTCCGCCGCGCCGCGGTCAGGGCGTTGTCGGCGTCACTGGACTGCAGGGCGATACCGTTGATCTTCTGCACCCCGTGGGAGATGCCGATGGCGAAAATCAGGAACGGCACCAGCATCGAGTACGGGTCCAGGCCAAAGCCGAAGGCATGCATCAGCCCCAACTGCCAGACCACCGCCACCAGAGTAGTGATCAGCACCGCGATGGTGCTGCGGATGCACCAGGTGAACCAGTACAGCAGCACCAGGGTGATGATGAAGGCCACGCCGAAGAACATCACCACCATGATCAGGCCATCGATCAGGTCGCCGACCTTCTTGGCGAAGCCGACAATGTGGATCTTCACATTGGGGTTCTGCGCTTCGAACTTGTCGCGGATCTTTTCTTCCAGCTGATGGGAGAACTTCTGGTAGTCCAGGGCCAGCAGCTTGCCCTGGTCCTGAGGGTCCGGGTAGGACTCCAGCAACGGGATGTCGACGATGCTGGATTTGAAATCGTTGGCCACCAGGCGCCCGACCTGGCCGGACTTGAGGACGTTGTTGCGCAACTGGTCGAGGCTTTCGGGCGAGCCGTTATAGCTCTGGGGAATCACCTCGCCACCGGCGAAACCCTCTTCGGTCACCTCGGTCCAGCGCACGCTGGGGCTCCACAGCGACTTGAGCCCGGAGCGGTCGACGCCAGAGATGTAGAACACCTCGTCGTTGATCTGCCGCAGGGTCTCCATGTACTCCTGGGTGAAGATGTCGCCGTCGCGGGCTGCCACCGAGATACGCACGGTGTTGCCCAGGTTGGCCAGGTCGTTGCGGTGCTCCATCATCCGCTCGATGAACGGGTGCTTGAGCGGGATCATCTTTTCGAAACTGGTGGAAGGCCGAATCAGGGTCGCCTGCCAGAACAGAAAAGCGCTGACCAAGAGGCAAATGAAGATCACTGCCGGGCGGTTGTTGAAAATCAGGCGTTCGAGAAAGTTCGCCTTGTCCTGGTGATGACTGCTCATGGAATTCCCCACCTTCTTATTATGTGCCCGGCTTATTTGCCGACGTCAGCGCCGGTTGCCGCAGAGATCCGCACCCCGCCCTGCCCGGCCAGGATCAGCTTGCCATTGCCGGCAGCGGTCACCGCCGACAGCGAGAGGCGGTCCGCACGGTTGAATACGCTGAAGGTCTGGCCGTGGTCGGTACTGCGGATCACGCTGCCGCCGTTGCCGACGATCACCAGCGAGCCGTCGTCCAGCAAGGTAGCACCCGACAGGCCGAACTCCAGGGCGCCACGGGCAGCGTTCAACTCCACCTGCTCCCAGGTGTTGCCGAAATCCGTGGAACGATAGAGATTGCCCCGCAGGCCGAACACCAGCAGGGTCGCCGGCTGGCCGGTAGCGATCACGCCGAACAGCGAGCCTTCATAGGGACCTTCGAGGCGTTCCCAGGTCTGCCCGTCATCGGCGGAGCGGAACAGGCTGCCCTGCTCGCCGACGATGAACAGTCCGGAATCCTTGACCTGGGCAATGGCGTTGAGGTGGAACTGGTCTTCGTTGTCCAGGCGATCGCTGACGTCTTCCCAGTGCTGGCCACCGTCGGTGGTTTCCAGCAAGGCGCCATAGGCACCGACGGCGTAGCCGTTGCGGGTGTCCTTGAACCAGACATCGAGCAAGGGCGCTTCACGCTTGAGGTCCTGGAACTGCCGACTCCAGGTGACACCGCCATCGGTGCTGGCCAGGACCTGGGCATCGTGGCCCACCGCCCAGCCGTGCTGGTCATCGACAAAATACACCGCGGTCAGCAGTTGCCGGGTGGGCACCTTGGCCTGCACCCAGGACGCTCCCTGATCGTCGGAATAGAGAATGTGCCCGCGATCGCCCACGGCCACCAGGCGCTTGCCGGCGTGGACCACATCGAGCATCAGGCTTTTCGCCGCCTTGGGCGATTCGATGGAATAGACAGTATCCGCTGCGGTGGCAGCGGCCAGGACCGGTGTCGACAGCGTCACGACACCCAACAGCGAGAGCGCTGTAGCCAGCAATGCGAACGTGCGCAGCGCCGGCGGGCGGCCAACAACTACACCCATGACAGGCTCACTCATAGACCATTCCCCCATTATTATTGTCAGGTCATTTGACCTCTCAGGGCGCCTTCAGGGGTTTTCGATGCCTGGACCGACCGTGAAGATCGTCCTGAAACCTGCACTCTAGAGCCCCTTCAGCTGCGGGCTATCCTATCGGGCTTTGGAAAGGTCTGACAATCAACGCCACGTTATCTTTTGTTAATCACCGCGTCTGGCCAGGCCCCTGAATGCTCGGGCATTCGCTGGGCTGATCGATGCTCCTCTGCAGCAGGCGAGGAAGCGTTGATACCGGTACGAAAAGCTTGTCAATCTAGCTGAGGTTTGCGCGACCTGTCGGCGTGTAGCGCCGGTACACGACCAAAGGCTGATCCAGGGCATAAGCCGCTGCTACCCAGTGTTGACTATGATGAGCTGCGTGGGTGGCGAGCCCGATGACCTTCAGGAGTGACGCATGATTGCCATACGCGAGGCGTGGAAGGCTGGCTTGCTCGGCCCCCGGCACTGGGCTCGCAACCTGGTGGCCGGGGTGATTGTCGGCGTGGTGGCGCTGCCCCTGGCCATGGCGTTTGCCATCGCCTCCGGGGTCAAGCCGGAACAGGGCATCTACACCGCCATCGTCGGTGGCCTGCTGGTGTCGCTGTTCGGCGGCAGTCGCTTGCAGATCGCCGGCCCCACCGGGGCCTTTATCGTGATTCTCGCCGGGGTCACCGCCAAATACGGGGTCGACGGCCTGCAACTGGCGACCATGATGGCCGGGATCATCCTGTTCCTGCTGGGCATCAGCCGCCTGGGCGCCCTGATCAAATTCATCCCCGACCCAGTGATTCTCGGCTTCACCGCCGGGATCGGGGTGATCATCTGGGTCAGCCAGTGGAAAGACTTTTTCGGCCTGCCCGCCGTCCAGGGCGAACACTTCCACCAGAAGCTCTGGCACCTGCTGCAAGCCCTTCCCGAACTGCATCTGGCCACCACCCTGCTGGCCTTGCTCAGCCTGACGCTGCTGTTGTGGGTACCCAAGATCCCCACGCTCAAGCGCCTGCCGGCGCCGCTGGTGGCCATGGTCCTGGCCACCGCCTTGCAGTCACTGTTCCAGTTCCAGGGCGTGGCCACCATCGGCAGTGCCTTTGGCGGCATTCCCCAGGGCTTGCCGACCCTGCAACTGCCCGAGATCAGCCTGCCACGGATACTCGACCTGATAGGACCGGCCTTCGCCATCGCCATGCTCGGAGCCATCGAATCGCTGTTGTCGGCGGTGGTGGCCGACGGCATGGCTGGCACCCGCCACGACTCCAATCAGGAACTGATCGGCCAGGGCATCGCCAACCTGGCCACGCCGCTGTTTGGCGGGTTCGCCGCCACGGGTGCCATTGCTCGCACCGCCACCAACATCCGCAACGGCGGCAGCAGCCCGCTGGCCGGCATCACCCACGCCGTGGTGCTGGTGCTGATCATCCTGTTTCTCGCGCCGCTGGCGGCCAATATCCCGTTGTGCGCCCTGGCGGCGATCCTGTTCGTGGTGGCCTACAACATGAGTGAGCTGCACCACTTCAAGCGCATGGTGCAGCGCGCGCCCCGGGCGGATGTGGCAATCCTGCTGTGCACCTTTGTGCTGACGGTGTTCAGTGATCTGGTGATTGCGGTGAACATCGGGGTGATCCTGGCGATGCTGCATTTTCTGCGGCGCATGGCCTCCTCGGTGGAGGTGCAGCAGGTGGTGGGGGAGGATCTGGAGAACGAATTGCGCGGCAAAGGACGCGGGCACCTGCCTGCTGGGGTGCTGATCTATACCATCGAAGGCCCCCTGTTCTTTGGCGCTGCCGAAACCTTTGAACGGGCCCTGGCCCAGACCCATAGCGATCCCAGGCTGCTGATCATCCGCCTCAAGCATGTGCCGTTCATGGATATCACTGGGCTGCAGACCCTGGAGGAAGTGATAGGTCAGCTGCACAAGCGCGGGATCGTGGTGAAACTGTGCGAAGCCAACCTGAAGGTGCATGCCAAGCTTGAGCGCGTGGGCATCCTGCACGCCATTGGCGCGCAGAACTATCACCGCGACTTGAGCAGCGCACTGCCCCCCCTGTAGCCGCTGCCGCAGGCTGCGAACGGTCTGGGCGGCACTGCGTCCGATCTCAAGACCGGCAGAGGTGTGACAGCGATCGCCAAGCAAGGTCCTGCGGACCTTGGCGCAGCTTCGCAGGCTCAGCAGCGGCTACAGGTGTAGCCGCTGCCGCCGTCAGGCGAGGCTTTTGCTGACCACTTCGAACACGTCGCTGGAGAGATCGCCGGAGGCACGGATGCGCTCCAGTTCGCCCTTCATCAGCGCCTGGCGGGCGCTGTCGTATTTGCGCCAGCGAGTCAGTGGTGCCAGTTGCCGCGAGGCAATCTGCGGGTTGAAGCCGTTGAGCTGGATCACCAGATCCGCCAGGAAGCGATAACCCGAACCATCCGCCGCATGGAAGTTGATCAGGTTCTGCCCGGCAAAGGCCCCCACCAACGCCCGCACCTTGTTCGGGTTCTTGAGATTGAACGCCGGGTGCTGCATCAGCGCCTTGACCCGCTCCAGGCCGCCCGGCAACGGGCTGCCGGCCTGGACGCTGAACCACTGGTCCATGACCAGGGCGTTGTCCTTGAAGTTCTCGGCGAACACTGCCAGAGCCTGGGTCTTCTCGGCCTCGAACGGCGAGTTGACCAGCACCGCCAGGGCGGTGAGGCGCTCGGTCATGTTGTCGGCGCTGTCGAACTGCTCGATGGCCGCCGCCAGCACTTCGGGCTTGTGGGTGAGCATCAGGTATGACAGGGCAATGTTCTGCAGTGCGCGACGGGCGAAATGCTCGGACTCGGCCACGTAGGCCGTGGCCTTGGACACTGACCGGTTGGTCTGGTAACGCTTCCACAACGCATCGAACAGGCTGTCAGCCAGTTGCTGGCGAGCAAACTCGCGCGCTGCATGGATCGCCTCGACATCCGCCACTTCGCTGATCTCGGTCAGATAGGCCTCGCCCGGCAGGGACAGCATTTCCGCGACCATGGCCTGGTCCAGGCTGTCATCCGCCAGCACGGTGCCCAGGGCGGTCACCAGACGCTCGTCCATCACCAGCGCCTGCCCCTGCTGATGCTGGGCAATCAGTTCTTGCAGCACTTGCACGGCCAACTGCTGGCCGGCGTCCCAACGGTTGAAACCGTCGCTGTCGTGCTGCATGAGGAACATCAGCTGGTCGCGGTTGTAGGGGAAGCTCAGCTTCACCGGCGCCGAGAAGCCGCGCAGCAGCGAAGGCAGCGGCTGTTCGGTGATGTCGACGAAGGTGAAGGTCTGCTCGGCCTCGGTCACCGAGATCACCCGGGAAGTTCCCTGGGCGGCGTTTTCGCCGGACAGGCGCAGGGCCATGCCCGCCCCTTTCGAGTCCAGCAGGCCCAGCTCCACCGGGATCACGAACGGCAGTTTCTCCACCTTGTCCGGGGTCTGCGGGCAGCTCTGGCGGAAGGTCAGGCTGTAGGTCTTGGCGGCGGCGTCGTAGGACTCGCTGACCGCCAGCCGTGGCGTACCAGCCTGGCTGTACCAGCGTTTGAACTGGGTCAGATCGACGCCATTGGCATCTTCCATGGCCTTGACGAAGTCGTCACAGGTCACGGCCTGACCGTCATGGCGCTCGAAGTACAGGTCACTGCCCTTACGGAAACCTTCAGCCCCGAGCAAGGTGTGGATCATGCCCACCACTTCCGAACCCTTTTCGTACACGGTCAGGGTGTAGAAGTTGGAAATCTCGATAAAGCTTTCCGGGCGCACGGCATGGGCCATGGGGCCGGCGTCTTCGGCGAACTGGTGGGTGCGCAGGTAGGCCACGTCCTGAATGCGCTTGACGGTGCGCGAGTTCATGTCCGAGGAGAAACCGGCATCGCGGAACACCGTGAAGCCTTCCTTGAGCGAGAGCTGGAACCAGTCGCGGCAGGTCACGCGGTTGCCCGACCAGTTGTGGAAGTATTCGTGGGCAACGATGGCCTCGACCCGCTGGTGGGCGGCGTCGGTGGCGGTTTCGGCACGGGCCAGCACGGCGCTGGAGTTGAAGATGTTCAGGCCCTTGTTTTCCATGGCGCCCATGTTGAAGTCGTTGACCGCAACGATCATGAAGATGTCCAGGTCGTATTCACGGCCGTAGGTCTCTTCGTCCCAGCGCATGGACTTTTTCAGGCTGTTCATGGCGTGCTGGCACTTGTCGATGTTTTCCGGCTCGACATAGATGCGCAGCGCCACATCGCGGCCGCTCTGGGTGCGGAAGCTGTCTTCCACGCACCACAGGTCGCCGGCCACCAGGGCGAACAGGTAGGCGGGTTTCATGAACGGGTCTTCCCAGGTCGCCCAGTGCCGGCCGTCTTCACCGGGGCCGCTGGCAATCGGGTTACCGTTGGACAGCAGCACCGGGTAGCGGTGCTGCTCGGCCACCACGGTGGTGGTGAACTTGCTCATCACATCCGGGCGGTCGAGGTAATAGGTGATCTTGCGAAAGCCCTCGGCTTCGCACTGGGTGCAGAACATGCCACTGGACTTGTACAGGCCTTCCAGGGCGGTATTGCTTTCCGGGTGGATCTTCACGCTGGTGTCCAGGGTGAAGCTGGCGCTGGTGGGGTGCAGGGTCAGGTGGCTGTCGTCCAGCTGGTAGTCGTCAGCACTCAGCGGCTGATCGGCGAGGCTCACCGATAGCAGCTCCAGCTGCTGGCCATCCAGCACCAGCGGCGGCAGCCCGGCGCCACGGGCCGGATTGCGACGCATCACCAGCTGCGCATGGACCAGGCTGTGGTCCTCGAACAACTCGAAGGTCAGGTGGGTCTCGTCGATCAGGTACTCGGGGGCCTGATAGTCCTTCAGGTAGATCATCTTCGGTTGATCGGTGCGCATGGCGAATTCCTTCTACTGATGCACGGCGAGCTGGTAGGCCGTGTACTTACGAATGTTGATCACGCCGGTGTCGAAGATCAGGTACTGGCCCTTGATCCCCAGCAGCGTGCCTTCGGCAATCGGGTTCTTGTCCAGGTTGAAGCTGACGATCTTGGCCGGGTACTGCTCGACCGGGTAACGGATTTCCAGGGGCTCGATATCGGTCACCGGCTGAATCGCCTGCAGGCCGAAACGCTCCTGCAGGGCCAACAGGCCCTCGGCGCAGGATTCAAACAGTTGCTCGCGCACCGCCACCAGGTCCACCGCCTGGGCATCGCCCTTGAGCAAGGCACGCCAGTTGGTCTTGTCCGCCACCTGGGAGCGCAACAGATCCTCGACGAAGCCCGATTGCTGGCGGGTCGCCACGCGCATGATCGGCAGCGCCTGGCTGGCGCCCTGGTCGAGCCAGCGGGTCGGCAACTGGGTGGCGCGGGTGATGCCGACCTTGATCCCCGAGGAGTTGGCCAAATAGACCACGTGATCGGTCATGCAGAACTGCTCGCCCCAGGACGGCTCGCGGCAGGTGCCGGCGTCGTAGTGGCAACGTTCCGGACTCATGATGCAGATATCGCACTGGGCCAACTTGGTCATGCACGGATAGCAGTAACCCTGGCTGAAACTGGTCTTGGTCTTGCGCCCGCAGTGGGTGCAGTGGATCGCCCCCAGGTATTCCAGGCGCACCCGGGTACCGATCAGGGGGTTGACTGGCACCTCGCTGTCACCCAGGCGAAAAGCGTACTGAACATTCGGCCCGTCCAGGCGTGCCGACATTTTGCTGATGGAGCCGCGGCCAATCTCGATCAATGGATGGCATCCGACTTGAACAGGATGTTCGGCACCGGCGCCGACTTCGAAGCGCATTCCTGCGGGCCCATGTAGCCGGTGCGCTGGTCCTCGGGCAGGTTCTGCATTTCCCAGGCGATCATCGCCTGCAGAGACAGCTCGCGCTGCTCGGCGGTGAGTTTGCGGCCATCGGACCATTTACCGATCTCTACCGCCAGCTTCAGGCTCTGGTAGATCTCGGGGGTGATGTTTTCGATCATTTCGACAAAGGACGACATACAAGACTCCAGCGTTCAAAGGGCCAGTTTACGGCGACTGTACAAGCCGCCCAACAAACCAGTAAGGCAACCGACGAGCAGCCCGCCGACGTGGGCGGCGTTGGCGATTTCGCCGAAACCGATCATCGACACCAGCCCGGACAGGCACAGCAGCAACCACACCAGCATCATCACCAGCACGCCCCGGGGCAGGCGGTAGATGGGGTTGGGGGACAGCAATTGGTAGATCCAGCAATGCCCGAGCAGACCGTAGAGCACCCCGGACAGGCCGCCGAACAGGGTCGGGCCACTGAAATAGTATTGGGCGTAGTTGGACACCAGGCTGAACAGCAGGGTCAAGCCCAGCAGGTTGATGCTGCCCTGGCGCAACTCGATACGCCGCCCCAGCTCCCAGTACCACATGCCGTTCATGGCGATGTGCAGGATGCCGAAGTGGATCAGCATCGGCGTCACCAGGCGCCACCACTGCCCCGCCGCCAGGCTGTCGGCCAGGGAACTGAACTGGATGTAGTCGCCGACCACGCGGAACTCGAGGAAGGTAAACCAGCCGAGGGTTTGCAGGTTGTCCCCCAGCAGGGTGATGCCGCACACCGCCAGGCTCAGCAGCAGGATCAGCGCGGTCATCGGGCTGCGGCGCAACTGCTCCCCCAGGCCGACGCGGGCCGGGGTGGCCGCCTGCGGAATATCCAGTTGCTGCTCGGGATCGCCCTGGGGAAAGCGCTGGTACAGGCCCCGCACATCCTCACTGATGGATTCCGGCACCCAGAGCACCTGCTCGCCGGCCTCCTCACTGACCCGGTGCGGCACCTGCATGCGCTGCAGCAGCTTGACGAAGCCACTCAGATCCGTGGCCAGGGGCAGACGCAAAACCGCTACCGCGCTCATCGCAACACCTCGGGCCGCTCGACGTCGACCCAGACAAATTTATTCGGGTCCAGGCGGGTTTCCTGGTCCAGGCGATACGCGGCGAGCTTGCCGTAGAGCACCGCGCTGTAATCCAGGCACGCCAGGTTGGGCCGGATCGGCGCCGGCTTGCCGCTGCGCCAGTAGTGGCCGACGAACAGCATCGGTTCGTCGGCGCCGTAGCGCAGCAGGCTGTTTTTCTCGGCCGGGGACAACGGCGTGCGCGCCACCGGATCGGGCAAGGCATCGGGCTGGAAGACGATGTCGCCGTAGGTCTGCGGGTCGTCTTCCCAGAACTTGGTGCGGAAGAACGCCCGGGTCAGGCCGTCGCCACTGGTCATGGTCAGGCCGTGGGGCAGGCGCATGTCGGTGCCGCGCAGCAGGCGATCGAAGGCGGTGCTGGCAAAACTGTCGGGCAGCGCCGAGGCCTGGAGGAACTCGCGGTCGATGCAGCCGTTGGGGTACTGCTGGCGCAGCGGGGCGATCAGGCCCGCATCCCAGCAGGCGTGCACCACGCGAAAGCGCCCGGCGTCGACGAACAGCGGCAGTTCATAGAACCACTCGAGGAAGTCGTGCCAGTCGCCCGGGTGGTGTTCGAACTGGGTCAGGGTCTCGTGGATCAGCCGGGCATGGCGCGGCGTGTGTTCACGCACGAACTGCTTGCCACTGCCGGCCGCCGCCGGAGTGCTCCAGCCCAGGGCGTTGAACTCATGGTTGCCCATGATGCACAGCGCCTGACCAGCTTCGACCATGTCGTGGACGATATGCAGGGATTCACGGATTCGCGGGCCGCGGTCGATGATGTCACCGAGGAACACCGCCATGCGCGACGGATGCCGCCAGACGCCGCCCTGCTTGTGGTACCCGAGCCGATCCAGCAAGTGCTCCAGGGTCAGGGCGCAACCGTGCACGTCACCGATCAGGTCGTAGCTACGCGCGGGATCGAGCATCAGTCGCCTCCACCGCCCAGTCGGCTGCCCCAGCCGAGTTTGGTCCGACAGACCTCGTAGTAGTTGTGGTCCAGCGGATGGATCAGGCGCAGCTTCTGCGCCTTCTTGCTGACCGTGATGGTGTCGCCCGGGGCACAGGTGAAGTGGTTCTGCCCGTCACAGGAGACTTGCGGATAGATCTGCATATCTTTGGACACGACGATTTTCAGCTCACTGTTGCCATCGACCACGATCGGCCTTCCAGACAAGGTATGGGGGTACATCGGCACAATCACAATGGCATCCAGCTTGGGGTGCATGATCGGACCGCCGGCGGACAGCGCGTAGGCCGTGGAACCGGTAGGAGTGGCGACGATCAGGCCGTCGGCCTTCTGGCTGCAGACGAACTGGCCGTCGATGTAGATCTCGAACTCGATCATCCGCGTCGACTTGCCCGGGTGCAGCACCACGTCGTTGAGCGCATCGCCCTGGCCAATGGCCTCGGCGTGACGGCGGACTTCGGCCTGCAGCAGGAAGCGGTTTTCCACCAGGTAGTGGCCGTCGAGCACCTCGGCGACCTTGACTTCCAGCTCATCGGGGCGGATGTCGGTGAGAAAGCCCAGGCTGCCGCGGTTGATCCCCAGCACCGGAATATTGTGCCGGGCCAGGGCCCGGGCGGCGCCCAGCAGGCTGCCGTCGCCGCCGACCACGATGACCATGTCGCAGACCTCGCCCAACAGCTTGCGCGAGGAGGTCTGCAGACCGTGGCCCGGCAGCACTTCGGCGATGGTGTCTTCAAGGATCACGTGCAGGTGGCGCGCCAGCAGAAACTTCTTCAGTCGGCGAACTGTGTCCAGCACCTGGGAACTGCCCAGGCGACCGATAATGCCGATATTGCGAAACTGCTCCATGGGGCTCCTGCGGAATTCGGGTACGGGCGAAACGGAGGATTATGGGCGAAACCCGGCGTTAGACAAAATCCTTTCAGCCACTGGCGCTTAGGAGCGGGCGATGCAACTGCGAGTGGCACGCATTTATCGCGAACGCCACAGGTTTGCGTCTATGCTCGCAAGATGCTCCTGTTCCCGGATTTGCTCAGCCTCCCCCGCCAGTTGCGTCAACCTGAAGTCCGCGACCTCGCCTGGGTCATCCTCGCGCCGCCGATGCTCAGCCATACGCCCTGGCCACAGCGCCACCCCCTGGCCGGCAGCGACTGGGTGCTGGCGCCACAACTGCTGGCCCACTGGCTGCGATGCCAGGATCTGGACAGCCGCGCCTTGCGCCATTGGCTGAATCAGGGGCGGACCCGGCGCCTGGGCCTGTACTACGAACGCCTCTGGCAATTTGCCGTGCAGCATGCACCGGGGGTGGAACTGCTGGCGGCCAACCTGCCGATCCGCCGTGAGGGGCACACCCTCGGTGAACTGGACATGCTGCTGCGCGACCGCGAAGGCGTGCATCACCTGGAGCTGGCGATCAAGCTGTACCTGGGCCCGCAGCACGGCAACGGCCGCGACAGCGCGCAATGGCTTGGCCCGGGCTGCCACGACCGCCTGGACCGCAAGCTGGCGCACCTGGACGAGCACCAACTGCCGATTTCCGCCCGCGCCGAAAGCCGCGAAGCCTTGGCGGCGCTGGACATCCAGCAGTTCAGCGCCCACCTGTGGCTGGGGGGCTACCTGCTCTATCCCTGGCCGGGCCACGCCGAACCGCCTCAAGGCGCTCACCCGCAGCACCTGCGAGGGCGCTGGCTGCACCAGCGGGACTGGCCCGCCTTCATCGCCCAGAGCGCACCCGGGCGTTGGCAGCCCCTGCCCCGCCACGCCTGGCTGGCTCCGGCTCACTATCCGGCCGAACAGGCCTGGACGGCCGGGCAACTGCAGCAATGGCTTGCAGAACTGGACGCCCAGGCCCCGGCGCAACTGCTGGTACGGCTGGTGGAAACAGCCGAAGGGGGCTGGGAAGAAGCCGAACGCCTGTTCCTGGTGGCCGACCTCTGGCCCAACGTCCCCGCAACCCAGCCCCTTGCGCCCAGAGCCCAACCTGCGTAGGCGCTGGCGTGCCAGCGAAAGTCCTCCCCCGCCGGGCACACATCTCCCGCCCCCTTCGCCGGCAAGCCGGCTCGGTGGGGTTTCGCTATGCCAGGGAAAGCCGCAACGCCAGGGCCGCCAGGGTCACCAGCAGCACCGGCAGTGTCAGCACGATGCCGACCCGGAAGTAATAACCCCAGCCAATATGGATGCCCTTGCGTTCAAGCACATGCAGCCAAAGCAATGTGGCCAGGCTGCCGATGGGGGTGATTTTCGGCCCCAGGTCGCTGCCAATGACATTGGCGTAGATCATCGCTTCCTTGACCACTCCGGTGGCCTGACTGGCATCGATGGACAAGGCAGCGATCAGCACCGTGGGCAAATTGTTCATCACCGATGACAGCCCCGCCGTCAGCAATCCGGTGCCCAGCGCCGCCCCCCAGACGCCACCAACGGCAAAGCCGTCGAGCCAGCCCGCCAGGTACCCGGTCAGCCCGGCATTGCGCAAGCCATAAACCACCAGATACATGCCCAAGGAGAAAATCACGATCTGCCATGGCGCTTCCTTGAGCACTTTGCGGGTGGAGATCTTGTGCCCACGCGCCGCGATCACCAGCAGCAAGGTGGCGCATACCGCGGAAATGGCGCTGATGGGAATCCCCAGCGGCTCCAGGGCAAAACAGCCCAGCAGCAGGATCAGCAGCACCCACCAGCCGGCGATGAAGGTCGCCCGGTCATGGATGGCGCTGCTGGGTTCGGCCAACTGGCGCGGATCGTATTCTTCGGGGATGTCCCGGCGGAAAAACCACAGCAGCACCGCCAGGGTCGCCGCGACGCTCACCAGATTGACCGGCAGCATCACCGCCGCATAACGGTTGAAACCTATCTCGAAGAAGTCCGCCGAGACGATGTTCACCAGGTTCGACACCACCAGCGGCAAGCTTGCAGTGTCGGCGATGAAGCCGGCCCCCATGACGAAAGCCAGGGTCGTGGCGGCAGAAAAGCGCAAGGCCAGCAGCATGGAAATGACGATGGGCGTGAGGATCAGCGCCGCGCCGTCGTTGGCAAACAGTGCCGACACCAGGGCTCCCAACAGCACCATGAAGGCGAACAGCCGTCGCCCCCTGCCCCGCCCCCAGCGCGCCACATGCAGGGCCGCCCAGGCGAAGAACCCGGCCTCGTCCAGCAGCAGGCTGATGATGATCAGCGCAACGAAGGTGCCGGTGGCGTTCCAGATGATCTGCCACACCACCGGGATGTCGGCCAGTTGCACCACGCCGCACAACAGGGCCAGGAGCGCGCCGAACACCGCGCTCCAACCGACGCCCAGGCCTTTGGGCTGCCAGATCACCAGGGTAATGGTCAGCAAGAAAATCGATACTGCAATCAACATGACTAAGACATCTTGAATAAAGAGGGGGCTAGCGCAGGAGCTGGCTTGCCAGCGACCGTGCACCTGAGGCTGATACAAGCCCCAGGAGCCCGTTCGCCGGCAAGCCGGCGCCTACCACAGCAGGAGAATGTGGGTGACAGACAGCACTCAAGCCTTCTTGTGCTGCTCGACCCATTGGCCGTAGGCGGTGATGAAGTTCTGCAGGAACGGCCGGGTCGCTTCCGACAGCTTGCCCGCTTCGTCGAACGCCGAGCCGGCGCCGCCCAGGTAGGCTTCAGGCTGCTGCATGCACGGCACATTGAGGAATACCAGGGATTGGCGCAGGTGGTGGTTGGCACCGAAGCCGCCGATGGCCCCGGGGGAAACGCTGATCACCGCTCCGGGCTTGCCGCTCCAGGCACTTTTGCCATAGGGACGCGAACCGACGTCGATGGCGTTCTTCAGGGCTGCCGGTACCGAGCGGTTGTACTCCGGGGTGACGAACAGTACCGCATCGGCAGCGCCGATCTGTTCGCGAAAGCGGGTGTAGGCCGCGGGAGGCGTCACGTCGATGTCTTCGTTGTACAGCGCCAGATCGCCAATCTCGACGATGCTCAACTGCAGGTTCGCCGGCGCCAGCTCGGCCAGCGCCAGGGCTACCTTGCGATTCAGGGATTGTTTTCTCAGACTGCCGACCAGCACTGCGACTTTGTAGACATTGCTCATTGCATTCCAACCCTTGGCTTGAAGAAGGTGTTAGTTATAGATGAGCCTGGGGGTCGCCTGCTACCCCACACAAACCATTTCCCTGCATAAGCTCCAAGACCTGGGAGGCCGTGCGCTGCGACGGCGGATTATTTTTTCCGGCCGGCAAAACTTACCTTGCACACGTCGGGTCTACAGCACCGAATTTGCGTGTTTTATCTCCAGAGGCTCTAAAGATGGCAGCAGTACTTGTCGGACAATTCCATGCAAGAGATGCCGAGGGACGGGTGTATTCAGTGCACGAGTTCCAGGAATCCATGCCCGCAGAGGGCGACCAGGCCAGCTCGGAGCCCGTTACCACCTACCGCCTGGCCATTGGCGACCGGGTCAAGAAGCTCGATGACAATCAATTCCTGCTGGTGCAATCGGACGTCACCATCGTGCGGGAGCCGGAAACCTATGTCAGTGAGTGATCATGCCCGCCGGCCCGGACTTGGGGTAGGATTCAACGCCTGACTCCCTAACCGGCTGGACATGGACTTCAAGCATGCGTTTACGTCATATCGAAGTGATTCAGGCGCTCCTGCAAACCGCCCACCTGGGCACCGCCGCCGAGCTGCTGCAACTCTCGGTGGCTGAAGTCGAAGCCCTGCTACGCGATGCCGAAAGCCAATTGGGGTTCATGCTGTTCGCCAGCGTGCGCGGGCGCTTGCAGGCCACTCGCGAAGCCCGGGAATTGCAACCGGCAATCAACCGGGTGTACGACGCTTTCGAACCGGTACAACGCCTGGCTGACAGCCTGAGGTTTCATCAGGCACCGCCTTTGCGCATCGTCGGCACGCCCCCTCTGGTCCAGCAACTGCTGCCTCAATGCATCGCGGCCCTGCGCCGGCGCTTCGCCGATACGCCCTGCAGCCTCCTCAGCCAGAGCACCCGCGACATGGTCCACAGCCTGCTGCTGCACGACTGTGACCTGGGCCTGAGCCTGCATGACCCCGAACACCCGGACATCCACAGCCAGGCCCTGGCTCAGGGCAAGCTGTTTTTGCTGGCGCCCCATGGCTGGCTGCAACCCAAACAGAAATACGTGGCCCTGCAGGAGCTGGCGGGCCAGGCCATGGTGGGCCTGGAGGGCCAGGACCCGCTGAGCGTGATACTCACCAGCAAGCTGCAGAATCTGCGGCCAAGCCCGGTAATCCAGACCCGGGTACAGACCTACCAGATGATGCGCAGCCTGGTGGAGGCCGGTGAGGGCCTGGCTATCGTCGACCCGTTCACCGCCGTGGGTGCCCGTGGCGCCGGGCTCGATGCCTGCCCCTTGTCACCCCCCATCAGTGTCACGCTGTACGCCTTGCGCCGCAGTTCCGGCGAGGACTCGCCCCTGCTCGGCGCCCTGCTGGAACTGCTGACCGAGCAGGCCGAAACGCTGCTGGCCGGCTAGGACCGTTACGCCTGAGGCTCATCGGCAAACAGCCGGTACCAGAAAATCGCCACCTCGCTGGTATTCGGATCGATGCCGCGATAACGCAGGTGATCCACCCCGCCCACCACGTAGCCGCAACGCTCATACAGGCGACAGGCGCCGAGGTTGTTGTTCTGGGTTTCCAGCATCACCCCCGGCAACTGCTTCTTGCGACTCCAGAACTGCGCCACCTCCAGCAGCCCCTTGGCGACGCCGTGCCGTCGGGCCGGCGCATGCACCGCCAACTCGTCGATATGCCCGTAACCGTTCCAATTGGTGCTGACCACCACGTGCCCCACGGGCTGATCGTCCAGGTAGGCCATGAAGATCTCGCTGTCCGCGGCGTTGCGGTAACTGCTGAATTCCTCGGGATCGATGCCATAGCACTTGCGGTAAGGCACGATCCTGCGCAGCGGCCAGTCCGCCACCGGCATGCCCCGCTCAGCCTCGGCGTAGGCACTGACTTCGAAGCTGAAGTCGCTGCCCCAGACGTAGGCGGCGAAGCCCTCGTCGGCCACACGGATCGCCAGTCCCGGATACTTGGGATTCACCACAGGTTGCATAGCAGGAAAACTCCTCATGCTTTGACGCAATCGACGGTGTACTGCCGGCCATGGCCCTGGTCGTCATGCTGCAGGCCATGCACATCGGCGACGAACCCCGGGAAACTGCTGTCGAAAGCTCGGGCAAAGGCCAGGTAGTCGATGATCGAGCGGGTCGCTTCGGTAAATCGCTCACCGGGCATGATCAGCGGAATACCCGGCGGGTATGGCACCAGCATCACCGCGGCGATACGCCCCTGCAGTTGATCGATGGACACCGCCTCGACTTCGCCGCGCACCAGTTGGTCGTAGGCATCGGCAGGCTTCATCGCCACCTCCGGCAGCACGGTGTACATGCGCTTGAGGTGCTTGGCCGTGGCGTTGCTGCGGTAGCAGGCATGCAACTGGTCGCACAGATCCTGCAAGCCCATGCCCTGATAGCGCTGCGGGTCCTGCCCGGCCACGCTGGGCAGGCAACTGGCCAGGCTGACATTGGCGTCGTAGTTGCGCTTGAACTCCAGCAGCTCGGTGAGCAGCGTGCTCCACTTGCCCTTGGTGATGCCCATGGAGAACAGCACCAGGAACGAATAGAGCCCGGTCTTTTCCACCACCAGCCCGCGCTCCCAAAGGAACTTGCTGACCACAGCCGCGGGAATTCCGTGCTCGCTCAAGGCCCCGCCAGCGGTAAGCCCAGGCATCACCAGGGTCACCTTGATCGGATCGAGCAGCACATAGTCGTCGGTGACGCCGGCAAAACCGTGCCACTCGCCTTCGGGCTCCAGCAACCAGTCGCCGGTGCGCACCTGATCGATGCCTTCGACCCGTTCCGGCTGCCAGATCGAGAACCACCAGTCATCGGCGGCGATATTCTGCCGCAGATTGGCCAGGGCCCGGCGGAAGCTCAGGGCTTCATCGAACATTTCCTGCAGCAGCGAGCGCCCCGCCGGCCCTTCCATCATCGCCGAGGCCACATCCAGCGAGGCAATGATGCTGTACTGCGGCGACGTCGAGATGTGCATCATGAAGGCTTCGTTGAAGCGGTCCCGATCCAGTTGTCGGGCGCCGCCATCCTGCACATGGATCATCGACGCCTGACTGAAAGCCGCCAGCAGCTTGTGGGTGGAATGGGTGGTGAACACCAGGGGACTGTCAGCGGAGCGCGAGGTGCCCATGCCGTAACGCCCGGCGAAGAATTCGTGGAAGGCCGCGTAGGCATACCAGGCCTCGTCGAAATGCAGCACCTCGACACTGTTGCCCAGGCTTTGCTTGATCAGCTCGGCGTTGTAGCACAGGCCGTCATAGGTGGAGTTGGTGACCACCGCCAGCTTGACCTTGGGCGGCCGGCCACGGGTCAGCGGACTGGCGTCGATCTTGGCCTGGATCGACTCGGGGCTGAACTCGCTCAAGGGAATCGGCCCGATGATCCCCAACTCATTACGTTCAGGACACAGGTACAGGGGGATGGCCCCGGTCATGATGATCGAGTGCAACACCGATTTATGGCAGTTGCGATCCACCAGCACCAGGTCATCGCGCCCCACCATGGAATGCCAGACGATCTTGTTGGCGGTGGAGGTGCCATTGATCACGAAGAAGGTGTGGTCGGCACCGAAATTGCGCGCTGCCCGCGCCTCGGCTTCCGCCAGGGGCCCGGTGTGGTCCAGCAGCGAGCCCAGCTCCGGCACTGACACCGACAGGTCCGAACGCAGGGTGTTCTCCCCGAAGAACTGGTGAAACGCCTGGCCCACCGGGCTCTTGCGATAGGCCACGCCACCGCCGTGCCCCGGGGTGTGCCAGGAATAGTTGGAATCGGCGGTGTGCTGCACCAGGGCCTTGAAGAACGGCGGCAGCAGGCCGTCGAGATAATTGCGCGCGGCCCGGGCCACTTGCCGGGCCAGGAACGGCACCGTGTCCTCGAACAGATAGAGAATGCCCCGCAGTTGGTTGAGCTCGCTCATGGCATCGGCGGGGGCGTTTTCCAGGGTCATCTGCTCCCCGAGGGCGAAGATCGGCAACAAGGGTGCGCGTACCCGGGCCAGGCGGATCAGCTCCACCATGTTTTGCAGAAGATGGGTGTTTTCCCCGGCGCCCTCGGCAGCGATCAACATGCACGCCAGGCCGTGATGGGTAGAAGCCACCAGTCGCCCTTCGGCGTAGTTGACCGCGGAAAAGATGCTGAACCCGTCCTTCTCCAGCTCCCGGGCGATGCCCCGCACCCGGTCTCCCGCCACCGTGTCGGACTTGATATCGCGGTGCACGATCAGGATCGGAAACTGCAGGTCTTTATACATGGGGCAGGCTGTCCTGAGGCGGCGGGTAGGTCCCGCCAATGGACTCAGGGTAGAAGCTCCTGGCGTCGCCTGTCACCCCGAGCACAGACTGGATGTAACAAAAGGTCGCACAGGCACAATTGCCGGCCCACGCCCCACACACCTGTAGCCGCTGCTGAGCCATGGCGAAGCTGCGTGAAGGCCCACAGGGCCTTGCTTGGCGATCTCCCGACAAACCTCTGTCGCCTTCGGAGCCGTTCGCAGCCTGCGGCAGCGGCTACAACACTCTCGGCTCGGCATTACCCTGTAGCCGCTGCCGAGCCACGGCGAGGCTGCGAAAAGGTCCGCAGGACCTTGCTTGACGATCTCCCGCCAAATCTCCAGCGCCCTCAAGAGCGCCGCATCTCCTAAGGAGCCGTTCGCAGCCTGCGGCAGTGGCTACAGGGCCACGGACGACAACGGCTTAGTGTTGGTTTTCGAGCAACTGGGTCCACAGGGCCGGGGCGCCGGCAGACTTGGCGATGATCTCCAGGCGCGTCTGGTGCTCGGCCAACTCGGCTTCGCTGGCGCGGATGATCCGCCCCCGCGGCCGCTCGGCCGGCAAGCGGCGGATCTCCGAGGCCCGGCCCGCACCTTCGCCAGAGCCGTTGCCATCCGAGGCATTGCCCGCCAGGGACAGGCTGGTCTGGCCACCGGTCATGGTCAGGTAGACGTCGGCCAGGATCTCCGAGTCGAGCAAGGCGCCGTGCAATTCACGGCCGGAGTTGTCGACACCGTAGCGCTTGCACAGGGCGTCGAGGCTGTTGCGCTGCCCCGGGTGCCGCTCACGGGCCATCATCAGGGTGTCGAGGATGGTGCAGTGCTGGGTGATGTCTGCCCGCTCGTGCTGCCCCATCAAGGCGAATTCGTTGTTGATGAAACCAACGTCGAACGCCGCGTTGTGGATGATCAGCTGCGCGCCCTTGATAAAGTCGAAGAACTCATCGGCGACTTCGGCGAAACGCGGCTTGCCCACCAGGAACTCGTTGGTGATGCCGTGAACGCCGATGGCGCCCTCATCACTCTCGCGATCCGGTTGCAGGTAAACGTGGAAATGCCGCCCGGTCAGGCGCCGACCGATCAACTCGACGCAACCGATTTCAATGATCCGGTGACCGTCGGTCACCGGCATACCGGTGGTTTCGGTATCGAGTACAACAGATCTGTTGGCCATCAGTGGTCCGTTCTCAATCTGGCAAAGGGCGGGATTTTAGCATGCCCAGCCCATGGACTGTGCGCGCCCCGGTCACGCCGCTGCCGCGCACTTTTTAACAGTTATTAGCAAAGCTGCTGAGGTGGGCCGAAGGCTCGCCTGCTAGGGTGCCGCCGATCTTCCCCACGGACTTCCCCAGCCATGACGACACTCCGGCGCTACCTGCCAATCCTGCTGCTGGCCGGTCTGTTCAACAACCCCGGCCAGGCCACCAGCCTGGTGATCAGCACCGACTTGAGCATGAGCGGGCTGCTGACCAGCAGCGAAGGCACCGCCGGGATCAGCAGCTCGTTCAAGGACGACAAGATCGTCCTGCAAGCCCGCAGCGATGCCGCGGCCTTTATCGCCAGCAACGGGACGATTCGCGGCGTACAGCTGGAGTCGGCGCTGCAGAGGATTCGCCAGGTGCTGCACAACCCGCCCTACAGCGATACCCAACTGGCTGCGGCGATCCTCACCCTGTAACGCCATCAGCCCTTGTAGCCGCGAACCTCGTCCACACCCCGGTTGGCCAACTGGTCGGCACGCTCGTTACCGTGATGGCCAGTGTGGCCACGCACCCATTTCCAGGTGACGTTGTGGCGGTTGACCTGCTCATCCAGTTGCTGCCACAGGTCGGCGTTCTTCACCGGCTCCTTGGCGGCGGTCTTCCAGCCGCGCTTCTTCCAGTTGGCCATCCACTCGTTGATGCCCTTCATCACGTACTGCGAGTCGGTGACCAGCAACACGTCGCACTGGCGCTTGAGCTCTTCCAGGCCGCGAATCGCCGCCATCAGTTCCATGCGGTTATTGGTGGTGTTGGCTTCGCCGCCCCAGAGTTCCTTCTCGACCCCCTTGCACACCAACAAAGCGCCCCAGCCACCAGGGCCGGGATTGCCCTTGCAGGCACCGTCGGTAAAGATTTCTACGCTATCGCTCATCCACGCCTTCCATCAGAAAATTGCCAGTGGCCTGCCGATTGCGGTCGACAGCGCCCAGGGCCGAGGTCACTCGGCCGGTCTATATAAAAAGAAGGTTGCTGCAGGTCGTCAGGGTTCGCTGTTACGGCGATTGACCTTGGCCATGGGCAGTGGCAACAGCTTGCCCATGGGTTCGCGTCGCACCTGGCGCACCGGGCGCAGGCCGACGGCGATCTTGCGCGCCACCAGCAGGTAAAAGCCGCCGCCGGCCAGTTGCCACTGCCCGGCCTTGCGCTCCCAGCCCGCCAATCGTGCCTGCCATGCCTGCGAGGCAAGCGGCGGACGATAGCACCCGAAGCGGCGTTTCTCCAGCGCGAACCCCAGCAGGTTGAGCCAGTCGCCCACCCGCGACGACGAGATGCAGCGAGCCTGGCGCAAGGCGTCATGGGCGAAGACGTGGCGCAGGCCCCAGGTGCTCCAGGGGTTGATACCGATAATCAGCAAGTGGCCGCCGGGCCTTACGCTGCTGGCCGCCTCGCGCAGCAGGCCGTGGGGCGACAGGCAGAAATCCAGACCGTGTTGCAGCACCACCACATCGGCGGCATGTTCGCTCAGGGGCCAGGCCTGTTCCTCACAGACGATCTCGACCCCGGGCAACGGCGCGCCCAGGCGTACGTTGCGTTGCACCTGGGGCGCCGCCGGCGGGGTCTGCGCCGAGGGCCCGTAATGCACCAGGTAACCGCCGAAGAAACGCCCCAGCTCTTCTTCAAGCATGCGTCGCTCTTCATCCAGCAGAAACTGCCCCAGAGGACCGGACAACCAGTCCCGGGCCGCACTGATCAGGGCCAGCCAGTCGGGATCTGCCTGAGCGAAGGCTTTATCGGTCATTGCATTCTCCAACACGCCAAGAAGTTCTAAGATGCGCCATTGTTTTCCGCTTGGCGAATCCAAAGATGATACAGATCAGTGCCCTGCCCGCCTTCACCGACAACTACATCTGGTTGTTACAAGATCATCGCAGCCAGCGCTGCGCCGTCGTCGATCCCGGGGATGCGGCGCCGGTACTGGCCTGGCTGGAACAGCACCCGGGCTGGAGCCTGAGCGACATCCTGGTGACCCACCATCACCACGATCATGTCGGCGGTGTCGAGCACCTGAAACAGCACAGTGGCGCCACGGTCTACGGCCCGGCACAAGAAAAGATCCCCGGACGCGACGTGGCCCTGAACGACAACGACCACGCCAACATCCTCGGCTGGGACTTCGAGGTGTTTGCCGTACCGGGCCATACCCTGGGGCATATTGCCTACTACCATCACGGCCTGCTGTTCTGTGGCGACACCCTGTTCGCCGCCGGTTGCGGGCGCCTGTTCGAAGGCACCCCAGAGCAGATGCACCATTCCCTCAGCCGCCTCGCCGCGCTGCCGGACGACACCCTGATCTACTGCACCCACGAATACACCCTGAGCAACCTGCGCTTCGCCCAGGCAGTGGAACCCACCAACCCGGACATTGCCCAGCGCCTGGAAAAGGTCGCGCAGATGCGCGAGCAAGGGCGCATGACCCTGCCATCAACCCTGGCCCTGGAAAAACTGACCAACCCGTTTTTACGTACCGGTGAAACATCCGTTAAACAAAAAGCGGACGAACGGAATGGCCAGGATAACCCGTCCCAGAGTGCGGTCTTTGCGGCCCTGAGGGCCTGGAAAGATAAGTTCTAAGCCGGCCAACTGTTGGCACAAAAATTCTGAATGGTTGACCGCACCCCAGGTGCTTTCTAGAATCGCCCGACATTTTTGCCCGGAACTTACTTCCAGCCAATGTCGTCATCTATTCGTTATTCCATCAGTTCAGACGCATTGACGCGCTTGGCCCAGGCCATCGCGGTAGCTGTGTCAGCGACTCTTGCGGGCTGCCAAAGCACCGGTCATGCCCCGCAGAGCGACGCGACACACACTCAGAATTTCAACGCCCGCATCAAGCAGAAACCCATCTGGCTGAGCAACCAGCCAAGCCCGCAAGTCCCCCAGGATGTCTGGGAACGCATGCGCCAGGGGTTCCAACTGCAAGAAGGCCAGGGCGTCAACCCGCGTATTGAACAACAGCGCCTGTGGTTCGCCAGTAACCCTTCCTTCCTGGAAAACGCCGGCGAGCGCGGCAGCCTCTATATCCACTACATCGTCGAACGTCTCGAAGAGCGCAACATGCCGCTGGAACTGGCGCTGTTGCCAGTCATCGAAAGCGCCTACAACCCGCTGGCCTATTCCCGGGCCGATGCGGTGGGACTCTGGCAGTTCGTCCCGGCCACCGGTCGCTACTTCAACCTGCGCCAGACCCGCTTCTACGATGGCCGACGCGACATCACCGCGTCGACCACCGCGGCTCTGGACTACCTGACCCGCCTGCACGACATGTTCAACGGCGACTGGCTGCTGGCACTGGCCGCCTACAACGCCGGCGAAGGCACGGTCAGCCGGGCCATTGAGCGTAACGAGAAGCTCGGCCTGCCCACCGACTACTGGAACCTGCCGCTGCCGACGGAAACCCAGGCCTATGTACCCAAGCTGCTGGCCCTGTCCCAGGTGGTGCTGGCCCCGCAAGCCTACGGCGTCAATCTCAACCCGATCGCCAACGAACCCTACTTCCAGGTGGTGGAAATCAACCAGCGCATGGACCTGTCCAAGGTCGCGGCGGTGGCCAACATTGACGAGGACGAGCTGTTCCAGCTCAACCCGGCGTTCAAGCAGCGCACCACCGTCGACGGTCCCCAGCACCTGCTGGTGCCAACGTCCAAGGCACAGCTGCTGACCACCAGCCTGTCCACCATGAAACCCGAAGAGCTGATCAGCAAACGCTCCCTCAAGCCGGTCTTCGACCGCGACGAAGGCCGCGACTCGCTGCGGCCCAAGCGCATCTATCGGGTCAAGAACGGCGACAACCTGACCCTGATCGCCAAGGCCAACAAGGTGGATGTGCAGGACCTGCAACGCTGGAACAAGCTCAGTGGCAAGAACCTCAAGGTCGGCCAGACCCTGGTGATGCAGGACACCCGCAAGAGCGCCGGCAAGAAAACCAGCGTGGCCAGCAGCAAGCAGAAATCGACCCGCTACAAGGTCAAGCAAGGCGACTCGCTGTACATCGTGGCCAAGCGTTTCAATGTTGAAATGCAGCACCTCAAGCGCTGGAACCCGCGCGCAGCCCAGGCTCTCAAGCCGGGCCAGATGCTCACGGTCTACCTGCCGCACTGACAGGGCAACCCGGCTCGTTGTAGCGAGGCAGTGGGCTTGCGCTCCAGTGCGCAGCACCGGCAAGCCCTGAAAGCTGGGGGTATCTGAAGTCACGCGGCGCCTGGATCAAGGGGCGCTGCGCGCCCCAACGGGAACCAACCCCCTGGCTACACCAGCCGCAGAAAAAGCGCGCTTTTTCCTGCTGATACAAGCTGTTACTGTACGGAGCACAAAGCCCAAGCCGCCTGGATCGGATCTCTGACTCGATGCGTCCCCTCCTTCTGTTCTTCATCAGTCTGGCCTTGAGCTTTCCCGCAAGCGCAACGATCACTGAAAGTCATGGTTATGCGCAGTTTGGCACGCTCAAGTACCCGGCCAAGTTCACCCACTTCGACTGGGTCAATCCCGTGGCGCCCAAAGGCGGCACCTTGCGGGTCATGGCCTTTGGCACCTTCGACACCCTCAATCCCTATACCTTCAAGGGCATCAGCCCGGTCGCCACGCCGAACTTCCTGCAATACGGCGTCAACGAGCTCAATGAGCCGTTGATGGTGGGCACCGGCCTCTATGCGCCCTCCGGCGATGAACCCACTTCCAGCTACGGCCTGATCGCCCGCTCCGTGGAATACAGCGAGGATCGCAGTTGGGTGGTGTTCAACCTGCGCCCCGAGGCACGCTTTCACGACGGCCAGCCGATCACCGCCTATGACGTGGCGTTTTCCTACCGCCTGCTGCTCAAGGAAGGCCACCCGCAGTACCGCACCAACCTGCAGGAGGTGCAGCGGGTGGATATCCTCGGCCCGCAACGCATCCGCTTCGTCTTCAAGCGCGCCGGCAACCCGCTGCTGATCCTGCGCCTGGGGGAGTTGCCGGTCCTGCCCCAGCACTACTGGAAAGACCGCGACTTCAAGGCCACCACCTTCACCCCGCCCCTGGGCAGCGGCCCCTATCGCATCACCCAGGTCCAGCCCGGACGCCAACTGGTGTTCGAACGGGTCCAGGACTACTGGGGCAAGGACTTGCCGGTTAAGCGCGGCTTCAACAACTTCGACCGGGTCGAGGTGGAGTTCTACCGCGACAGCGACGTCGCCTTCGAAGCCTTCAAGGCCGGCGAGTTCGACATCTACATCGAGCACCAGGCCAAGAACTGGGCCAACGGCTACAACTTCCCCGCGGTCAATCGCGGCGAGGTGATCAAGGCCCAGGTGGCGCACCAGATCCCCACCCAGACCCAGGGCCTGTTCATGAACACCCGCCGCGGAACTTTCGCCGATGTGCGGGTGCGTGAGGCCCTGGGCCTGATGTTCGACTTCCAATGGACCAACCGCACCCTGTTCAGCGGCGCCTACCAGCGCGCCCTGAGCTACTACCCCAACAGTGAATTCTCCGCCACGGGCCTGCCGGTGGGGCACGAATGGCTGCTGCTCTCGCCCTACCGCGAGCAACTGCCCCCCAATCTCTTCACCCAGGCCTTCAGCCTGCCCCGCACCGAGGGCCGCGGCATCCCCCGGGAGACCCTGCGCCGCGCCCTGGGGCTACTGGCCGACGCCGGCTGGAAGCTCAACGGCCAGCGCCTGCAGAACAGCGCGGGGCAGCCGCTGCGTTTCGAGCTGATGCTGGTCAATCCCAACCTGGAGCGCATTCTCCAGCCCTATGTGGAGAACCTGGCCAGCATCGGCATCGACGCGCGCCTGCGTACCGTGGACCGGGCGCAATACAAGCAGCGCCTGGACCAGTTCGACTACGACATGATCCTCATGACCCTCAACCAGACCCTGAGCCCGGGCCTGGAGCAATGGCAGTACTTCCACTCCAGCCAGGTCTCGGTCAAGGGCAGCAAGAACTATGCAGGCATCAACAACCCCATAGTCGATCACCTGCTGGAGCAACTGCTGGCCGCCCAGAGCCGCGACGAGCAACTGGCCGCCGGCCGCGCCCTGGACCGGGTGCTGCTGTGGCAGCACTACATGATTCCCAACTGGTACCTCAACTATCACCGACTGGCCTACCGTAACCGGTTCGCCTTGGTCACCACGCCGCCCTACAACCTGGGCTTGAACGCCTGGTGGCTGAAGTCCCTGGAGAGTCCCCAATGATGCCTCTGCGTGCCCTGCTCCTGCGCACCAGCGGCCTGTTGTTCGGCGTCATCGCCTGCTGTGCCCAGGCTGCGCCGCAACATGCCCTGACCCTGTACAACGAAGCGCCGAAATACCCGGCGAACTTCCAGCACTTCGACTTCGTCAACCCCGATGCGCCCAAGGGTGGCACCTTCCGCATGGCCGGTTTCGGCAGCTTCGACAGCCTCAACCCCTTCATCAGCAAAGGCGTGCCCGAGCAGAACATCGGCCTGATCTACGACACCCTGATGGCCCAGAGCCTGGACGAGCCCTTCACCGAGTACGGGCTGGTGGCGGGCAAGATCGAGAAAGCCCCGGACAACAGCTGGGTGCGTTTCTACCTGCGCCCGGAAGCGCGTTTCAATGACGGCCAGCCGATTCGTGCCGAGGATGTGGTGTTCAGCTTCCAGACCCTGATGAGCGCCGGCTCGCCGCTGTACCGCGGCTACTACGCCGACGTCGACCAGGTGATCGCCGAAGACCCGCTGCGGGTGCTGTTCAAGTTCAAGCACAGCAACAACCGTGAACTGCCGCTGATCCTCGGCCAGCTGACGGTCCTGCCCAAGCACTGGTGGGAAAGCCGCGACTTTGCCAAGAGCAACCTGGAAGTGCCCCTGGGCAGCGGCCCCTACCGGGTGACCGCGGTCAAGGCCGGACGCTCGATTCGCTACGAGCGGGTCAAGGACTACTGGGGCCGCGACCTGCCGGTGAACCGCGGTTTCTACAACTTCGACGTGATCACCAGCGATTACTACCGCGACAACACCGTAGCCCTGGAAGCCCTCAAGGCCGGCCAGTTCGACTACTGGCTGGAGATGAGCGCGAAGAACTGGGCCAACGCCTACAACACCCCGGCCGTGGCCCAGGGCCGCTTGATCAAGGAACAGATCGCCAACGGCAACCCCACCGGCATGCAGGGCTTTGTCTTCAACACCCGCCGGCCAATGTTCCAGGACGTGCGGGTACGCCACGCCCTGAGCCTGCTGCTGGATTTTGAATGGAGCAACAAGCAGCTGTTCAACGGCGCCTACACCCGCACCCGCAGCTACTTCGAGAACTCGGAGATGGCCGCCACCGGCCTGCCGGGCCCTGACGAGTTGGCCATCCTCGAACCCTTGCGCGGCAAGATTCCCGAGCAGGTGTTCAACGAAGCCTTTGCGCCGTCACAGTGCGACGGCAGCGGCATGATCCGCGCCCAGCAGCGCCAGGCCTACCAACTGCTGCAGGAAGCCGGCTGGCGCATCGTCGACGACAAGATGGTGGACGCCCAGGGCAAACCGGTGGTGATCGAGTTCCTCCTGGCCCAGACCGAGTTCGAGCGGGTGCTGCTGCCGTTCAAGCGCAACCTGGCCGACCTGGGCATCGACCTGGTGATCCGCCGGGTCGACGTGTCCCAGTACATCACCCGGGTGCGCTCGCGGGACTTCGACATGATCGTCGGCAGCTTTCCCCAGTCCAACTCCCCGGGCAACGAGCAGCGCGAGTTCTGGATGTCCTCCAGCGCCGACAAGCCCGGCAGCCGCAACTACATCGGCCTCAAGGACCCGGCCATCGACAGCCTGGTGGAAAGCCTGATCAACGCCGATTCGCGCGCCAGCCTGGTGGCCCACGCCCGGGCCCTGGACCGGGTCCTGCAATGGGGCTACTACGTGATCCCCAACTGGCACATCAAGACCTGGCGCGTGGCCTACTGGGACCACATCGGCCACCCGCAAGTCGCGCCCAAGTACGACATCGGCATCAACACCTGGTGGATCAAGCCCGATGCCAAGCCCGCCGTAGAACCGGCCCCGGACCAGGCGGCCGCGGCCGACAGGGAGCAATGACATGCTGGCCTATATCGTTCGCCGACTGCTGCTGATCATCCCCACCCTGCTGGGCATCCTGCTGATCAACTTCGTGATCATCCAGGCCGCCCCCGGCGGCCCGGTGGAGCAGATGATCGCCAAGCTCGAAGGCTTCGACGGCGCCACCAGCCGCATCGCCGGCGGCGGCGCCGAAGTCTCGGTGGCCGGCTCCAGCTACCGCGGCGCCCAGGGCCTGGACCCGGCGCTGATCAAGGAAATCGAGCACATGTACGGCTTCGACAAGTCGGCGCCGGAACGCCTGTGGATCATGATCAAGAACTACGCCACCCTGGACTTCGGCAACAGCTTCTTCCGTGACGCCAAGGTGGTGGACCTGATCAAGGAAAAGATGCCGGTGTCCATCTCCCTCGGGTTGTGGAGCACCCTGATCATGTACCTGGTGTCGATCCCCCTGGGGATCGCCAAGGCCACCCGCCACGGCAGCCACTTCGATGTCTGGACCAGCTCGGCGATCATCGTCGGCTACGCGATCCCGGCCTTCCTGTTCGCCATCCTGCTGATCGTGGTGTTCGCCGGCGGCAGCTATTTCAACTGGTTCCCGTTGCGCGGCCTGACCTCCAACGACTTCGACCAGCTGAGCTGGGGGCGCAAGATCCTCGATTACTTCTGGCACCTGGCGCTGCCGGTCACCGCCCTGGTGATCGGCCACTTCGCCACCATGACCCTGCTGACCAAGAACAGCTTCCTCGACGAGATCAACAAGCAGTACGTGGTCACCGCCAAGGCCAAGGGCCTGACCCAGCGCCGGGTGCTCTACGGCCACGTGTTCCGCAACGCCATGCTGCTGGTGATCGCCGGCTTCCCCTCGGCCTTCATCGGCATCTTCTTCACCGGCTCCCTGCTGGTGGAGGTGATTTTCTCCCTCGACGGCCTGGGCCTGATGAGCTTCGAGGCGGCGATCAACCGCGACTACCCGGTGGTGTTCGGCACCCTGTTCATCTTCACCCTGCTGGGGCTGGTGGTGAAACTGATCGGCGACCTGACCTACACCCTGGTGGACCCACGCATCGACTTCGACAGCCGGGAGCATTGAGATGAACCTGTCCCCCCTCAATCGCCGGCGCTTCGAACGCTTCAAGGCCAACAAGCGCGGCTGGTGGTCGCTGTGGCTGTTTTTGGTGCTGTTCATCCTCAGCCTGGGCGCCGAGCTGATAGCCAACGACAAGCCGCTGGTGGTGCACTACGAAGGCGGCTGGTACTTCCCGGCCCTCAAGCGCTACCCGGAAACCACCTTCGGCGGCGAATTCCCCCTGGAAGCCAACTACAAGAGCCCGTACATCCGCGAGCTTTTGGCACAGAAGGACGCCTGGGTGCTCTGGGCGCCGATTCCCTACAGCTACCAGAGCATCAACTACGACCTGCGGGTGCCGGCCCCGGCGCCGCCCTCGGCGGACAACCTGCTGGGCACCGACGACCAGGGCCGCGATGTGCTGGCCCGGGTCATCTACGGCTTTCGCATCTCGGTGCTGTTCGCCCTGACCCTGACCATCCTGAGTTCCATCATCGGGGTCATCGCCGGCGCCCTGCAGGGCTTCTACGGCGGCTGGGTGGACCTGGCCGGGCAGCGCTTCCTGGAAATCTGGTCCGGGCTGCCGGTGCTCTACCTGCTGATCATCCTCGCCAGTTTCGTGCAACCGAACTTCTGGTGGCTGCTGGGGATCATGCTGCTGTTTTCCTGGATGAGCCTGGTGGACGTGGTGCGCGCCGAGTTCCTGCGCGGGCGCAACCTGGAATACGTGCGCGCGGCCCGGGCCCTGGGCATGCAGAACGGCGCCATCATGTTCCGCCACATCCTGCCCAACGCCATGGTCTCCACCATGACCTTCATGCCCTTCATCCTCACCGGGGCCATCGGCACCCTCACCGCCCTGGACTTCCTCGGCTTCGGCCTGCCGCCGGGGGCGCCGTCCCTGGGCGAGCTGGTGGCCCAGGGCAAGTCCAACCTGCAGGCGCCGTGGCTGGGCATCAGTGCCTTTGCCGTGCTGGCGATCATGCTCAGCCTGCTGGTGTTTATCGGCGAATCCGCCCGCGATGCCTTCGACCCGAGGAAATGACATGACCCAGGACACTCTGATCGAAGTCCGCGACCTGGCGGTGGAATTCGTCGCCGGCGCCCAGTGCCAGCGCGTGGTGGAAGGCATCAGCTTCGACATCAAGCGCGGCGAAACCCTGGCCCTGGTAGGGGAAAGCGGCTCCGGCAAATCGGTGACCGCCCACTCGATCCTGCGCCTGTTGCCCTACCCCCTGGCCCAGCACCCGTCCGGCAGCATCCAGTACGCCGGGCACGACCTGCTGACCCTGAAGGAAAAGACCATTCGCCACATTCGCGGCAACCGCATCGCCATGATCTTCCAGGAGCCCATGACGTCGCTGAACCCGCTGCACAGCATCGAGAAGCAGATCAACGAGGTGCTGGGCATCCACAAAGGCCTGACCGGCAAGGTCGCCAGCAGGCGCACCCTGGAACTGCTGGAACTGGTGGGCATTCCCGAGCCACACAAGCGCCTCAAGGCCCTGCCCCACGAACTGTCCGGCGGCCAGCGGCAACGGGTGATGATCGCCATGGCCCTGGCCAACGAGCCGGAGCTGCTGATCGCCGACGAGCCGACCACCGCCCTCGACGTCACCGTGCAGTTGAAGATCCTCGAACTGCTCAAGGAACTGCAGGCGCGCCTGGGCATGGCCTTGCTGCTGATCAGCCACGATCTGAACCTGGTGCGGCGCATTGCCCATCGGGTCTGTGTCATGCAGAAAGGCCGCATCGTCGAGCAGGCGTCCTGCGAGGAGCTGTTCCGCGCGCCGCAGCACCCCTACACCCGGGAACTGCTGGCCGCAGAGCCCAGCGGCCTGCCGGCGAGCAATGAAGTCGGCCCGCCGTTGCTGCAAGTGGACAACCTCAAGGTCTGGTTCCCGATCAAGAAGGGCCTGCTGCGCCGCACCGTGGATCACGTCAAGGCGGTGGACGGCATCCACTTCAGCCTGCCCCAGGGCCAGACCCTGGGCATCGTCGGCGAGAGCGGCTCGGGCAAGTCGACCCTGGGCCTGGCGATCCTGCGCCTGATCGCCAGCCAGGGCGGCATTCGTTTCGAAGGCCAGCAGCTCGACGCCCTGAGCCAGCAACAGGTACGGCCGCTGCGGCGGGAAATGCAGGTGGTGTTCCAGGACCCCTTCGGCAGCCTCAGCCCGCGCATGAGCGTGAGCCAGATCGTGGGCGAAGGCCTGCGCATCCACAAGATCGGCAGCGAACAGGAGCAGGAACAGGCGATCATCGAAGCGCTCAAGGAAGTGGGCCTGGACCCGGACACCCGGCACCGCTACCCCCACGAATTCTCCGGTGGCCAGCGTCAGCGCATCGCCATCGCCCGGGCCCTGGTGCTCAAGCCGCGGCTGATCCTGCTGGACGAGCCGACCTCGGCCCTGGACCGCACCGTGCAGCGCCAGGTGGTGGAGCTGCTGCGCAACCTGCAACGCAAGTACAACCTGACCTACCTGTTCATCAGCCACGACCTGGCGGTGGTCAAGGCCCTGAGCCACCAGTTGATGGTGATCAAGCACGGCCAGGTGGTGGAACAAGGGGACGCCCAGGCAATCTTCGGCGCCCCGCAACACCCTTACACACAGCAACTGCTGGAAGCCGCCTTCCTGGCTCCGGCACACACCCAATAACCTGCAACAGGAGTAGCCACTTATGGGTTTTCTCGCTGGGAAGCGTGTCCTGATCGTCGGTGTCGCCAGCAAGCTGTCGATCGCCTCCGGCATTGCCGCCGCCATGCACCGTGAAGGCGCCGAGCTGGCCTTCACCTATCAGAACGAAAAACTCAAGGGCCGGGTCGAGGAGTTCGCCGCCGGCTGGGGCTCCAGCGCCGAGCTGTGCTTTCCCTGTGATGTGGCCAGCGACGAGCAGATCGCCCAGGTGTTCAGCGAGCTGGGCAAGCACTGGGACGGCCTGGACTGCATCGTCCACTCCGTGGGCTTCGCCCCCGGCGATCAGCTCGAAGGCGACTTCACCGACGCCACCACCCGCGAAGGCTTTCGCATCGCCCACGACATCAGCGCCTACAGCTTCGTGGCCCTGGCCAAGGCCGGCCGCGACATGATGAAGGGCCGCAACGGCAGCCTGTTGACCCTGTCCTACCTGGGCGCCGAGCGCACCATGCCCAACTACAACGTGATGGGCATGGCCAAGGCCTCGCTGGAAGCCGGCGTGCGCTACCTGGCCGGTTCCCTGGGCCCGGAAGGCACCCGGGTCAACGCGGTCTCCGCCGGGCCGATCCGCACCCTGGCCGCCTCGGGCATCAAGAACTTCCGCAAGATGCTGGCGGCCAACGAAGCCCAGACCCCGCTGCGGCGCAACGTCACCATCGAGGAAGTCGGCAACGCCGGGGCCTTCCTCTGCTCGGACCTGGCCTCGGGCATCAGCGGCGAGATCATGTACGTCGACGGCGGCTTCAACACCACCGCCATGGGCAACCTCGACGAATGACTCCCGGCTGTGGCGAGGGCCCTCAGGCCCTCGTCGCAGCGCCGCGACACCAGCTGATCACCGATCCAGGCTCACCGGCCGCAGTGCAGATACCTGCCCCTCACGGATGCCCGATGCAAAGAACCCCATGGAAAACCCGGCCGTCTGCTCGCCCGCTGAAACCGCCCGGCATCAAGCTGCCGTGCCTGCTGCTGGTGATCTTTCTCGCCGGCTGCGACAAGCCTCAAGACACCCAGCCCAATCGCCTGACCGACACAGTCGCCAGCCTGCACATCCCGTTGACCGCAACGGTTGACGAGGTCATTGCAAACAGCCCGGTACGCTTTGGCGCCGACTGCCTGGAGGCGGTCGACATGTGCTGGTATGAAGCCGATCGCCAAGGCGCGCTCCTTGACCTGAGCCTTTCCCAGCCCGAGGGCACGCTGGAGCTGGATCAGGTGTCCGGGCTGAGCATGACCGTGGATGGCCAGGTCTCGAACCACATCCAGGCATTGAACATCCACCTGCGCGGCCTGCCGGACAACAGCACGCACAAGCAGAACAAGGACCTGATCTATCGCCTCATCGAGAACTTGAAGAGCGCCGGCTGGCAAACCTACTACTTCCCTTCAGACCCGCGGATACCCGGCGCCCAATGGCACAAGCTCGACGGGCAGGAGAGCCTCCTGGGCATGACCCCGCTCAGCCATCCCCTGTTCGATACCAAGCGTGAAATGAGCCTGGAAGAATGGCTCGGCATCGGCACCTTCTATGACTGGTATCTCTACCAGGGCAACTTCATCGCCCATGTCCGGGCCCTGCGCTACGACTCGAAAAGCGCGCCCCTGGAAACCGCTGTCTACCTGATCAGCGTCAACCTGATGTCCCTGGACTGGTTCTGGGCGAGTCATTTTGCCGAGCACCAGCGAGCACACTGGAAAACCCTGCTCCCGGCTCAATTGCAAGCCCTGCAGCAACGGCGCTCGCAAGCGGAAACCCGCGCCAGGGCCGCCGGGGTGACCCTCGAGGAAGGCTATGCGCCACCGGCCATCGAGCGCAGTCCGTAGCGGCCGGCCAGCGGGCCAGCGCCTTGGGTTGCAGCCCCGCTCCACGCCGCGGGCCTTGCCGGCAGCAGATTCAGTGGCTGCGCTTGCCGGCCTGCTTGTGCAGGTACATGGCCTGGTCGGCATCGGCCAGCAGCGCTTCGATACCGGCGTGGCGCTCGGGGTCGTATTCGATCTGGCCGACGCTGAAGCGGATGTCGTAGCCGCGTTTCAGGGAAGCGTTGCGCTCATCGAGGATCTCCCGCAGGCGCGCCATGATCGCCGACGTTTCGACACTGCTGGCCCCCGTCAGCAGGGCCACGAACTCATCGCCGCCCAGGCGGCCGATCACATCACTCTCGCGAAAGGCAATGCGCAGCACATCGGCAAAGGTCTTCAAGGCCCCGTCCCCTTCGGCATGGCCGTAGCTGTCGTTGATCCGCTTGAACTCGTTGAGATCGAAAAACAGCAGGGTCGCCGACTTGTCCAGACGCGTGCACGCCGCCAGGGCATGTCGGGCCAGGGCTTCGAAGCCGCGCCGATTGGACAGCAGGGTCATCTCGTCCATGCTGGCCATCTGCACGGCCGCCAGTTCCTGCTCGGCCATGCGGGCCAGGTCTCGCAGCAGGGCACGCTCTTCGTCGTCCAGGTCCCGGGGCCGGGTATCGATCAGGCACAGGGTGCCCAGCTTGCTGCCATTGGGCACGCTCAGGGGACAACCGGCGTAGAAACGGATCCGCGGTTCGCCGGTGACCAGTGGGTTGTCCTGGAAACGTTCGTCGCACTCGGCGTCGCGGACCATGAAGATCTGGTCATCCAGGATCGCGTGGCCGCAAAACGAAATGTCCCGGGAGGTCTGGCTGGCCTCCAACCCCGCGGCGGACTTGAACCACTGGCGATCGCTGTCCACCAGGCTGATCAGGGCAATGGGCACATTGAACAGGCGCTTGGCCAGTCGGGTCACCCGGTCGAAACGCTCCTCCGGCAAGGTGTCGAGCACATTCAGTTCGCGCAGGGTCTGGACTCGCCGGGCCTCATCACTGGGTTTGCTGGGATACAACATCGCGGACTCCATTCGCGGCTAAGACCGCAAGCGTAGTCCAGTTTCACCGCCAGCCCCTGGCGAGGCGGCTGGCGGTCCTCGATCGCGGCCTGTCACAGCCGCGCGGTCAACAGAATCCGCGCGTAGCCGCCGACGAACAGGGCAAAGGCCAAGGCGCCCAGCAGCGCCGAAATCCCCAGGCCCAGGGCGCTGAACGGCACCAGCAGCACCCGGCATAGGGCCGCCAGGAACAGCAAGGCAAAGGCCCCGACCATGGCCCGGGTCACCTGCAGCGGCCGGCCGCTATGGCCCAGGCTGACCCGGGCGATCATGCCCAGCACCAGCCCGCCGAGGCCGCCTAGCGCCAGGGCGTGGGTCACCAGACTTTGCGACGACAGACCGCCCAGGTGCCACAGCGCCATGCCCAGGGTGGCCAGCGCCAGCCACAGGTAGCCCAGGTACAGCGACCACAGCAGCGGCAGCCGCCACAGCCCCGGCTGGTGCCAGTGCCACAGGCGCCACAGATGCAGGACTGCCAGCACTGCGAACAACGCTGCCAGCCAGGGCCGTGGCGCGTCACCACCGCCCAGGGCCATGGAGATTGCCGCCAGCAGGCTGCCCAGCAGCAACACCCGGGTGGGCCAGGGCGAAGCCGGTGGCGCCGGCGGCCGATTGAGCCCGCGCTGGATGAAGAACGGAATGACCCGACCGCCGATCACCGTCATCAGGGCCGCCACCAGCCACAGCGCCCCCAGCTCGCCGTGGCGCTGCCAGAGCTCCTGCGCCGCCAGCAGGCCCAGCAGGGTCTGCCCCTGAAACAGCGTCAACAGGCCCAGGATCAGCACCATGGGGTAGTTGTCGCGCTTGCCCGCACGCCACAGCTCATGCCCCACCACCGCAGCCAGCGCCGGCATGAAGGCCAGTTGCAGCACCAGGAACAACGGCAGCGGCAGCGCCAGCCACCAGGCCAGCCGCGCCAGCAGCCAGAGCAGCCACAACAGGATCAACGGCGTGCGACTCAGTGCCGGGCGCCCGGTCCAGTTGGCCACCGCCGTCAGCAGAAATCCGGCGATGATCGCCACGGCGAAGCCGAACAGCATCTCGTGCCGATGCCACGCCAGCATGCCGCCCAGCGGCTGGCGGCCGCTCCAGCCGCCGTGCAGCCACAGGCCCCAGCCCACCAGGGCGAGGCAGGCAAACGCCGCTCCGGCGAGGAAAAACGGCCGGAAGCCCAGGCTCCACAGCGGCTGCGCGGCCCATTGCCGCCAACGTTCAGGCAGCGACACAGGCATCCCTCCCCAGGCTCGGGACAGGCAACGGCGAATTGCAGCGACGAATCATGCGCGGAACTCCTTGGCCAATCAGCGATGCATCAGCCCCATCAGGTTTCATGCCAAGACCGCCGCCCGGCAAAACCGCGGCCGCCAGCCGAACCGAGTCTTTATGACCCGAAAAAATCAGGTCATAACGACCACGCAACAGGTCAATCCGACTCGGTTTTGCGAGCTGCGTTTTTCCGCCCAAGGGCGTAGATTGGCAGCCCTTACCATCCCCCTACGCCACAAGGATGTCCCCGGTGCCCTCCCGTCCCAGCGCCCCGTCCGAAAAAAGCCTGTCGCGCCTGTTGCTGGAACTGCTCTGGCAGTTGAGCGCCCTGCTGATCCCGATCTTCCTGGTCACCGTGCTGCCGCCGCCCCTGGCCCTGGCCGTGGTGCTGGGCTGCGCCGCCGGCATGGCCCTGGCGGCTCGCCTGGGCTGGCCCCGCACCGGCCGCGCCATGGCCAGGCTGATGATCAGCGCGGTGTTCGGCCTGGGCTTCAGCCTGGGGCGGGCATTGCCGGCGTACTGGGACATCGCCGCGGCCTTCGCCAGCATCCTGGTTGGCATGGGCACCATCAGCCACCTGGAGCGCCGCCTGGGCCTGGTCCAGGCCCCCGCGGCCAGCACCAGCGCCTGGGGCGGCAGCGAACCGCAGAGCACCCCGGAAGGCCTGCCGATCCGGGTGTTCAACCAGGGCGAGATCGCCATGGGCGGCCCCACCTATTGCGATTACCTGTTTCCGGACGGCGTGTTGCTGCAAGGACTGGGGTCGTCGGCGCGCTTCTCCAGCGATGGACGCTACTTCGCGGCGCCCTTGCCATCGCGGCAACGCTGGGGCCTGGCGATCCTCGATCGCTCGCTGCGCCGGCTGTACCGCTGCGACCACAGCGAATTCTGGGAGCTGGACGCCTTCAGCGAAGAGCGCCTGAGCGGGCGGCACAGCCCCCTGGTGGACAACGGCTCGCGCCATGCCAGCCTGACCACGCTGCTGGAGGGCGCCGAAGCGATCGACCTGCTGGCGGTGGCCGATCTGTGGCTGGAGCCCGGTGCCTGGGTCGACAGCCTGGCCCGGCAGAGCTTCGAGGAACAGTCCCCGGACGGACGTCACCGGCTCCAGGCGCGGATGCTCCTGCCCCGTTGCTTGCGAGACTTGCCCCAACCCCTGGAACCCCTGCGGGCACCGCCTTACCAACTGAGCCTGGACGGCCAGCCCACTGGCCTGCTGATCGGCGCCGACAGCCCCCGCTGCTGGAGCCGCGACAGCCGCTCCCTGGCCTGCAGCGCCCGCGAGGAACAACAACCCGATCTGGCCGCGACCTGGCTGTGGCAGGCAGACCACGGCTGGCGCCCGCTGCCGGCGCCCTGGGTCGCCAGCCCGGCGGACCCCTCCTTTTACCCCGGCCCCCTGCTGGAGCTGGATAGCCACTACCTGTGCCACGCGGCCTACCTGGACTGCGCCGAAGCCGACCGGGGCCGCTACGGCTATCGCCTGCACAGCATCCACAGCGACACCGAGACCGGCGTCGGCCACGACCCCGAAGGTTGCCTGCAGGTCGCGCCGCTGCCCCTGGTGCGGACCCGAGTGCGCCAGCCCCGGGACCGCGGCGGCCAGCGCGGTGACAGCCAGATCGAGTCGGAGCCGCTGCTGGACGGCCAGCGGGCGCTATTCAGCTGGCTGGCCGACGATGAACACGGCCTGGGCGCCTACGCCTGCCGGATCGGCGACTGGCAACTGCCCGGGCGCTGGCGGCTGGACCATCGGGTTTCCGACTGCCGGCGCTACCTGGCCCTGCTGCCTGTTGCCCGGCTTCCCCTGGTCAGCGACCGGGCGGTGGTGGCCGACCTGCAACAGCGACGCCTGCTGCACAGCCCGCCGCTGCTGGCGGCGCGCCTGCTGGACCTGCGCCATGGCCAGTTGAGCCTGGCGGTGATCGTCGGCCGCCTCGACCAGGACCTGCCAAGCAGCCCCCTGCAACGCTTCAATCAGCCCGCGCCGGCACCCGACGACGCTGCCGCGTTCTGCGCCGAGCAAGACGGCTCCCAGCTGTGCTACCAACGCCAGCGCTTGCAGATCACCGAGCAGCAGCAGCTGCTGCCGCTGCCCGACTGGCGCCTGGTGGACCGGCCCCAGGCCGCGGTGGCTGAAGGCGACTTCATCCAGCCGGCCCCCGACGGCCGGGATGCCGCGTGGCTGTTCGGCAGCGAAACCGAATACGCCGACAGCTGGCTGCGGGAAGGCAGCCCGCGCCTGGGCGGCCACTTGCTCACCGCCAGCGGCTGCGCCCTGACGGACCTGGCACCGTCGCTGATCTGGTCCGCCGATGGCCGTTACCTGGCCCTGACCCGGCTGCGCCTCGACGTCGAGGACGGCCACCGCGCCTGGCAGCTGTTGCTGCTGGACGTGCACCAGCGCAGCCTGCGCATCGCACCGCAATGGCTGCGCCACCGGCCGCTGTTGCGGCACTTCGACCACCAGGACCTGGAGTTGCGCCTGTTCGAACGGGATTGGCAGGCCGCGGACGACGCCGATCCGGGCCGCAGCCTGCGCCTGCCCCTGGCCGAGCTGCTCGCCCTGCCCGCCCAGGCCCTGGAGCCCCATCAGGGCCTGTGGCTGCTCGCCGCCGACGCGCACCTGGCCGGCGCCTGGCAGGCCCTGGCGCGCCCGGAACATCCGGCGTTTGGTCCCGCAGCCTGAAGCGGCGCCTCAATCCTCGCGGGCGGCCAGGGCGCTGCGCGCCCGCTGGCTGACAAAACCGGGGATCTGCTCCCCGGGCAGGGACTTGCTGTAGTACCAGCCCTGGATGATCAGCTCCGAGCTCGATTGCAGGAAGTCCAGTTGCTCCCGGGTTTCCACCCCTTCCACCACCACCTTGAGCTTGAGCGTCTCGCAAAAGCGCAGCAGACCGTTGAGCACTTGGGCACCCTTGGGCTCGCGCTGGGCCAGGACGAAGCTGCGGTCGATCTTGATCCCGTCCACCGGAAACTGGTGCAGGTAGCTCAAGGCCGAGAAGCCGGTGCCGAAGTCGTCGATATAGACCCGCGCGCCCAGGGCATGCAATTTGCCGATCCATTGCTGGGTCAGCAGCGCATCCCCCACCAGAGCGTCCTCGGTGATTTCCACCGACACCTGGCCATGGGCCCGGGCCAGAATCTCCAGCAGGCGCCGGCCATGTTCCGCCGAGGCCAGGGTGGCGCTGGAGATATTGATGGTGATGGGCAACTCGAACCCGATCTTGCTCCAGGCCAGGTGCTGGCGCACCGCCTGGGACGCTACCCAGAAATCCACCTCGGGCATCAGCCCGGCCTGCCCCAGCCATTGCAGCAGCTCCCAGGGCGACTTGACCTGCCCCTGGGCATCCCGGGCACGGATCAGCGCCTCGCACCCCGTACACAGACCACTGCCCTTGGCCACCTGGGGCTGATACTCCAGGTGGAAGTCGTAGCCGCTCAACTGCTGAATCCGCGCCAGTTGCAAGGACTGTTGGGCCGCCTGTTTGTAGGCCGCCACCATCGGGTCCAGCTCCAACAGCCGGCCCCGCTCCTCAAGGCTATGGAAGGTGGCGTCGAAGGCCTTCAGGTACACCTGCTCGCTGCCTTCACCCTGGCGCTGGATGCTGCGCACATAAGGCGTGTAGATCAGCGTACCGACGCCCAGCAGCACCAGTTGCAGGAGCACCGCGCCCCAATCGCCCTGGGTACTCAGGTAGGCATTGAGCAGCACCGGTGAGGTAAAGGGCACACTGACCAGCGCCGGGCTCACCCAGCCCTGCTGCACCACCAGCAGGGCCAGGCAGGCATTGACCATGGGCACCAGCATGAAGGGCACCAGCAGGCGCGGGTTGAGAATGATCGGCAGGCCGAACAGCAGCAGTTCGTTGACGTTGAACAGCGACAGCGCCAGGCTCGCCAGCGCCAGCAGGCGCATGGAACGGCTCTTGGAAAAACCGAGGATCGCCAGCACCAGGGCCAGGGAGCCGCCGGAACCGCCGATGAAGGCGAAACAGCCCAGCAAGCCACTGTTGAGGGCATAGCGCAGGGGCTGCCCGGCAGCGTGATCGGCGGCATTGAGGGCCACCGCCTGATCCATCACCTCCATCAACGGCTGCATGGCGTAGGTGCCGTGAATGCCGAAGAACCACAGCAGGGAGTTGGTCGTGGTCAAAAGGATCGCGTTGAAGTAGGGATAGTCCAGGCTGTCGATGTCGATCGGGCCTTGCACGTAGGCAAAGTCGTGGACCTGCAACAGCGACTGCAGCACCGCCACCAGCACCAGGGACGTCAGCACCCCCGGCAGCACCATATTGATGGTGCCCTTGAGGTTGTGCCCCACCAGCCCCTCGTCCACCAGCCGTGTCCAGCGTCGGCGATGCAGCCAGGCCATGACCGGGACATTGACCAGAGGCGAGGCAATGGCAATGAACAGCACGAAGGTCGCCGACGCCAGCGGATAGTCCCGCAGCAGATAGATGGCGATCACCACATGGGACAGACAGAGAAAGGCCACCGGCAGTTGGGGCAAGCGGTACTGGATCGCCAGCATGTAGCCGATGGACGCCGCCACCAGCAAGGGGATGATCGAACTGATGCGCTTGTGCAGCCCGGCCAGCAAGTCCACCAGGGTACTGGGAGCCCCCAGGGCCTGGGCGCATTGGGCCAGTATCAGGAATACCGCCGAAACCAGCAGACAGGGCAACAGCCAGAGCAGCCCCTCACGTATCGAACGCAAGGACTCGGCGCCCGCCAGGAGCGCCAGGCGGTGGGTGAAAAACAGCTTGAACCTCGGTTGCCGCATCAACCTCTCCCCTCTGCCACTGCATGCCCGCCCCCCGCAGACGGCCCCCGCCACGGCCGCCCGGCGTCTGGCGGCGCCGTGGGGCAAACAGGGGGTGCAGGCGAAGATACCACTGTAGAAACCCTGGTCGGCAAGCACTCGCTGGCACTGCCTTGAGTGTTTTATCGCCCCGGCGGCGCCAGACTTGACCCCGACGCCGCGCCTCCGGCCCGGCTGCACCCCGGTATAACGGCGAATCAATATCATTTGCAGCGTATCAGGGGTTTTGCTTTAATCGCGAGCAATTCCCATTTGCAACGCCACCCGCCACCGGACCACGCCCTTGCCTTCCATGCCGCCCGCCAGCCCCGCTCTGGTCCACAACCTCTATGACGCCCATCACCCCTGGCTCTATGAACTGTTGCGGCGCCGCCTGAACCACGCCTGGGATGCCGCCGATCTGGCCCACGAAATCTTCGTCCGGGTACTCAAGCGCCCGCCGCAGCTGGACGGCGAGGTGCAGCAGCGCTCCTACCTGGCCACCATCGCCCGGGGCCTGTGCATCGATCACTGGCGCCGCCGCCAGCTGGAACAGGCCTGGCTGCAGGCCCTGGCGGCGCGGCCCCAGGCGCTGCAACCGTCCCCGGAGCAACGGGCGATCATCGTCGAGACCCTCTACGAAGTGGACGCCATGCTCGGCCGCCTGCCGCAACGGGTGCGCGAGGCCTTTCTCCTGGCGCAGTTGCATGGCCGTCCCTACAAGGCCATTGCCGAAGAACTGGGGGTCTCGGAGCGCATGGTGAAGAAATACCTGGCCCAGGCCCTGGTGCATTGCGCGCTGCTGGAGGCCGAACTCGACGGCCTGCTGATCGAGTAGAGCCCCATGAGCGAACACGGCGCCCAGCGCTTGAGCCATGCCAGCCTGCAACAGGCCGCCCATTGGTACGTGCAGCTCCAGGACGAAGCCGTCAGCGACGAACAACGCCACCATTGGCAGGCCTGGCTCGAACAGCACCCGGAACACCGTCGGGCCTGGGGCTACGTCGAGCGGGTCAGCCAGTGCCTGCTGCCGTTGCAGGAGGCCGGCGCCCAGCAAGCCGCCGGCCAGGCCCTGCGCGGTGGCCGGCGAGCGCCACTGGGGCGGCGCCAGGTGCTCGGCGCCTTGCTGTTGCTCGGCCTGGGCTGGGGCACCTGGCGCGGCACGCCGCTGCCCCAGGCACTGGGTCGCTGGCGAGCCGACTACGCCACCGGCACCGGGGAGATCCGCGAGGTCCGGCTCAGCGACGGCACCCACCTCTGGCTCAGTGCCCTGAGCGCGCTGGATGTGCGCTACAGCGCTCGGGAGCGACTGTTGCACCTGCACCAGGGCGAAATCCTCATCGACACCGCCAGGGATCCGCAGCGACCGCTGCGGGTGGACACCGAACACGGACGGCTGCAGGCCCTAGGCACGCGCTTCAGCGTGCGCCGGGAGGGCGCCCGCACCCTGCTCAACGTCTACGCCGGCGCGGTGCAAGTGCACAGCGCCAAGAGCGGCCGGCAGCAGCGGGTCGACGCCGGCCAGCAGCTGGCCTTCGACGCCGTCGCGCTGGGTCCGCTGCAAGGCGCCAGCGCCGCTCGCGAAGCCTGGAGTCGCGGGCTGCTGCTGGCCGACAACCTGCCCCTGGCGCAACTGCTCGAAGAGTTGGGGCGCTATCGCCCGGGGCATCTGGGCTGCGACCCGGCCCTGGGTCGCTTGCCGGTCATGGGCGCCTTCCCCTTGCATGATTCCGACCAGGCCCTGGCCCTGCTGGAAGCCGCCCTGCCGGTGCGGGTCCAGCGCCTGACCGCCTGGTGGGTGACCCTTGAGCCTCGGGCCTGAACCCCGCGCCTGAACATCCGGCGAACATTTTTTTTAAGGTTGCGGTTCCCTTTTGCCTGTCTGGTTCGGTTAACCGGGTAACAGCACTCACATTGCCGATCCACAAGGGAACCCCATGCCAACCCCCAACCGTCCCCGCTTGCGCCCGTCCCTGCGTCCCCTGACCCTGTGCAGCGCCCTGCTGTGCCTGCCCGCACCCTGGGTCCAGGCCACCGAAAACCCCGCCAGCCAGCAGGCGGACAGCCAGCGCCGGAGCTACGACATCGGCCCCGGCCCACTGGTCAGCGTGCTCAATCGCTTCGCCGAACAGAGCGCGGTCTTTGTCGCCGGGCACAACGACCTCGCCGCCGGCAAGCAGAGCCCGGGGCTGCGGGGCCGCTACAGCGTCGAACAAGCCCTGCAGCAGCTGCTCAAGGACAGCGGCCTGCAAGCCCAGGCCGTCAGCGGCGGGTATGTGCTGCAAGCGCTGCCGACCGCCAGCGGCCCGTTGCAGCTGGGCACCACTCAGGTGTCCGCCCAGGGCCTGGGCAGCGTCACCGAGGACAGCCGCAGCTACACCACCGGGGCCAGCGCCTCGGCCACCGGCCTCAACCTGTCACTGCGGGAAACCCCGCAATCGGTGACGGTGATCACCCGCCAGCAACTGGACGACCAGGGCAGCAACAGCATCGCCGATGCCCTGCGCCGGGCCCCGGGGGTCAGCGTGCAGAACTACGACAGCGAACGCTGGGAGTTTTCCAGCCGCGGCCTGCCGATCACCAACTTCCAGTACGACGGGGTCAACGTCACCTACGACGGGGTCTACGACTACGGCACCACCAGCACCGACATGACGACCTTCGACCGGGTGGAAATCATCAAGGGCGCCACCGGCCTGATGACCGGCTCCGGCGACCCCTCGGCCACCGTCAACCTGATCCGCAAGCGGCCGACCAAGGACTTCAAGGCCTCGGTCACCGGTACCCTCGGCTCCTGGGACAACTACCGCAGCGAAGGCGATATCTCCGGGCCACTGACCGAGACCGGCAACCTGCGCGGGCGCTTCGTCGGCGTCTACCAGGACCGCAGCTCGTACCTGGACCACTACCAGAACAGCAAGGACATCGCCTACGGCGTGCTGGAGGCCGACCTGACCCCCGACACCCTGCTGACGGTGGGCCTGGACCAGCAGAACACCCGTTCCCGAGGCGCCACCTGGACCGGCTTCCCGATGTACTTCAGCAACGGCTCGCGCACACACTTTTCCCGCTCGTTCAACCCGGCCACCGACTGGAGCCGTCGCGACTTCAAGAACCAGACCCTGTTCACCTCCCTGGAACAGCAACTGGCCCATGACTGGACCCTCAAGGTCAGCTACGACCACCTGCGCCGCGAGCACGACACCCTGCTGGGCTCGGCCAGCGGCGGCAACCCGGACCAGGCCAGCGGCGACGGCATGTTCATGTACATGGGCAAGTTCAAGGGCGAGCAGACCCAGGACAACCTCGACATCAACCTGCACGGCCCCTTCAGCCTGCTGGGCCGCGAACACGAGCTGATCGCCGGCTTCATGCTGATGAACGCCAAGCAGGACATCCCGGTCCACGGTTCGGTGTACCCGCCGGTGGGCGGCAGCATCTATCAGTGGCGCGGCGAATTCGCCAAGCCGGACATCCCGCAGATCGGCGACAACGACATCCTCCAGCGCCAGACCGGTGCCTACCTGGCCACCCGGCTCAAGCCCAGCGACGACCTGGCGGTGATCCTCGGCACCCGGGTCAGCGACTTCAAGGGCATCGACAACACCCGCTACTTTGAGCCCGGCCGCGCCGACGCGCGCCAGCGCTACCAGCAGACCGGAGTGGTCACGCCCTATGCCGGGCTGGTCTATGACCTCAACGACCGCTACTCGCTGTACACCAGCTACACCAGCATCTATCAGCCGCAGATGAGCAAGGACGCCGACGGCAGGATCCTCGACCCGGTGCAGGGCGACAGCTACGAAGCCGGGATCAAGGCCGAATACCTGGACGGCCGGGTCAATGCCAGCTTCGCGGTGTTTCATGTGCAGCAGGACAATGTCGCGCAACTGGTGGACGGCTGGGGCACCGACGCCGTCTACCGCCCGACCAAGGGCGCGACCACCAAGGGCTTCGAGGTCGAGGTGGCCGGCGAGCTGCTGGACGGCTGGAACCTGTCCGCCGGCTACAGCTACAACCACACCCGCGACGCCAATCACGACTACGTCTACGGCTCGGTCCTGCAAACCACCGAGCCGCAGCAGGTGGCGCGGCTGTTCAGCAGCTACCGCCTGCCCGGCGCCTGGGACCGCCTGACCCTGGGCGGCGGGGTCAACTGGCAGAGCCAATTCTTCGGCAAGGTCTACCAGCCCGACCCCAGCGACGCGGTCAACGGCGGGCATGACTCGCGCATCACCCAGGACGGCTACTTCCTGGTGGACGCCATGGCCCGCTACCAGTTCAGCCAGCACCTGAGCTCGACCCTGAACGTGAAGAACCTCTTCGACAAGCAGTACTACACCGGCATCGGCAACTTCGGCACCGGTTTCTACGGCGAGCCACGCAGCCTGCAACTGGCGACCCGCTGGGACTTCTGAGCGCGCCGATCCACGGTCGCGCTGCGCGGCAGCGGGTTGACTACGCTTGAGCCAGCGTGATCAACCCGCAGAGGACCGACACCATGCCACGTATCCAGACCATCACTCCGTGCCTGTGGTTCGACCACCAGGCACACGAGGCGGCACAGTTCTACTGCTCGGTCTTCGAACAGTCACACATCACCCACATCAGCCACTACGGCAAGGCCGGCTTCGACATTCACGGACGCCCCGAGGGCTCGGTGATGAGCGTGGCGTTCGAACTCGACGGCCAGGGTTTCACCGCCCTCAACGGTGGCCCGCTGTTCTGCTTCAACGAAGCCATCTCCCTGCAAGTGCATTGCCGCAGCCAGGCCGAGCTGGATCACTACTGGAACGCCCTGGGTTTTGGCGGCCCGCCACAGGCGCAGCGCTGCGGCTGGCTCAAGGACCGCTTCGGGTTGTCCTGGCAGATCGTGCCGCAGTGCCTCACGCCGATGATCTGCGACCCCGACCCGGCCCGTTCGCAACGGGTGATGCAGGCCCTGCTGGGGATGAAAAAACTCGATATCGCGACGCTGCAACGCGCCTTCGACGGCCAGAGCTAGGCTCTGTACGAAAAGTTTTGAGACGAAGGTCAGGCAAGGCGAAAACGGTCGAGGAACGGCCGGGGTCGCGTTCGACTTTACGGGGTGTAAATGAGCATTCCGATCGGACTCGCGCACGAGACCGTTTTCAACGCAGCATCACCGAGTATCAAGGCTTTTCGTACAAAGCCTTATACAATCGCGCCAGCTTTCGCAGACGGACAACCTCAATGAAGCCTGCCCTCACCGCCGACCAGGAACCGCAGTTCTGGCGCGACCCTGCCCTGCCGTTCATCGAAGCCCGCTCCATCGCCGATGGCCGCAAGGTCTGCTACAGCCGCCATGCCCACCAACAGTTCTCCATCGGCAGCATCACCGCGGGTGTCAGCACCTACCTCAGCGGCCACTCGCAGTGGCGGGTCAGCCGCGGCACCGTGGTGCTGATGAACCCGGGGGTGGTGCACGCCTGCAACCCGATCGACGATCAGCCCTGGTCCTATCGCATGCTGTATGTCGACACGCCCTGGCTGACCGCCCTGCAGCAGGACCTGGGCTTTTGCGCCGAGCTGGGCTTTCGGCCGTTTCGCGAGACTCACAGCCGCGACCCGCAGCTGTTCGCCGAGCTGGAGCAGCTGTACCGGACCCTGGTGGCCGCCGAGGCCGAGCCCCTGCTCAAGCACAGCGCCGTGGTGAGCTTTTTCAGCGACCTGCAGCAGCGCCTGAACCCCGCCGAGGCGCCGCCCCGGGGCGACAACCGCAAACTGCAGGAAGCCGCCGACTACATCCGCCGGCATTGCACCCAGGCCCTGAGCCTGGACGACCTGTGCCAGGCGGCGCAGCTGTCACCGTCCTACCTGATCCGCGCTTTCAAGCAGCAGTTCGGCATGCCGCCCCACGCCTACCTGGTGAACCAGCGGGTACAGTTCGCCCAGGCCCGCCTGCGCAGCGGCGCGCCGATCGCCGAGGTGGCGCTGGAGGCCGGCTTTGCCGATCAGGCGCATTTCCAGCGCGCCTTCAAACAACACCTGGCGGCCACTCCCGGCCAGTACCGCGGCCAGCGCTAGAACAGCAGATAAGCCGCGCTGGCAGCCAGCAACGCCGCCATGCTGCGGTTGAACAGACGCACCCCCGGCGGATGACTCAGGTAGTGGCGCAGGCAGCTGCCGACATAGGCCCAGCAGGCAATCGACAGGTAGCAGATCACCAGGTACACCGCGGTAAACAGCCACACCTGGCGCAGCTCGCCGTCGGCGGCAAAGGCCCCCATGCCGGCCACGCAGGCCAGCCACGCCTTGGGGTTGAGCCACTGCATCAGCGCGCCATACCAGGCCGAAGGCGCCCGCGCCTGGTCCTGGGTGTCGAGCCGGCCATCGTCGCTGGCCAGTTTCCAGGCCATGAACAGCAGGAAGGCCACGCCAAACAGGCGAATGCCCTGGGTCAGGATCGGCCACTGGCGCAGCAGTTCGTGCAGCCCCAGGCCGATCAGCACCAGCAGCCCGACGAAGCCCAAGGTGGCTCCGGTCACATGGCGCATGCTGCTGCGCAAGCCAAAACGCGCGCCGCTGCTGAGGGCGACGATGTTTACCGGCCCCGGAGTGATGGAAGCGGCCAGGGCAAAGGCCGCCATGGAAAACACCAGGCTCATGTCTTGTTTCTCCAATCTGGGTCGGATTGACCGCCGCCCAGATTAGGGAGCCAGGATCGCAGCGTATTGAAGAAAACTGCCCTCGTCGGCCTCTAGCAGTGCAAGTGATTGAGCTGGCAATACTGGTCCCACTCCATGTCCACCATCTCGGCGATTTCCCGATGTGCCTCGAGGGTCATCCGCTTCAGTTCCTGGGGCGTGCGGGCAATGAACGACAGCGCCAGCTCCCAGTTGCCCATGCCGCGCAAGCGGGCTTCTTCGTCAAACAGCCGACTGGCGTGCTGGATCTGCAACTCGCTCAAGTCCCCGGGTTGCCAGGGGCGTCCCGAGGATGGCCCAAGCCCCAGCTGGGCCGCGAGTTCCGGACGTTCGGCGAGGTAACGCAGCAAGGCTTGCTGATAGTCGAGTTCAGACATTTGCATGACGCTCACTCCCATCATGAAATCAATCCCGGGCACTGCCTCACTGCCCCGGGGGGCCGGCTCACGCCGGCGTCAGGCTGGCGATCCGGTCCACCACCCGCCCGGCCAGATCGTCGGGGCGGAACTTGGCGAGAAAATCATCGGCACCGACCTTCTTCACCATGGCCTGGTTGAAGGCCCCGGACAGCGAGGTATGGAGCACGATATAGAGTTGCCTCATGCGCGGGTCGTTGCGCACCTCGGCGGTGAGGGTGTAGCCGTCCATTTCCGGCATTTCGATATCGGAGATCATCATCAGGAACTCCTCGTCCGGGCGCTTGCCCGCGTCGAGCAGGGCCTGCAGGTACTCCAGCGCCTCGCGGCCGTCCTTCAACGACACCACTTGCACCCCGACGCTCTCCAGGCAGCGGGTCACCTGCTTGCGTGCCACCGCCGAGTCGTCCACCGTCAGCACCCGCCAATGGGCCGCAGCGACCTGGGTCTGCGCCGTGATCACCCCCTGGGAGATGTCCTCGCAGACCGGCGACACCTCGGCCAGGACCTTCTCCACGTCGATGATCTCCACCATGCGCTCGCCGACCCGGGTCACCGCCGTCAGGTAGTTGTCCAGGCCGCTGCCTTTGGGTGGCGGGTGAATTTCCTCCCAGTTCAGGTTGACGATGTGCTCCACCGCACTGACCAGGAAACCCTGGGTCTTGTTGTTGTACTCGGTAATGATCACGTAAGCGTTGTCGATATCCTCGACTCCGGGCAAGCCGGTGGCCAGTGCCAGGTCAAGTATCGGAATGGATACACCGCGAACATTGGCCACGCCACACACCACCGAATGTGACATAGGCAGTACATTCAACTTGGGGCACTTGAGAACTTCTCTGACTTTAAAGACGTTGATGCCGTACAACTGTGACTCATTAAATCGAAACAACAATAGTTCCAGACGATTCTGCCCGGCCAACTGAGTACGGCTATTCACCGTTTCCATCACACTGGACATACGACCCCCTGCCCTGATCTAGTTGATCAATCGGCGATTAAATGAAAGTTGCTGACGGCCATTGCCGTTCAACTATTGAAACGGGTCACCAAGGCGTTCAGTTCGTGAGCGGTGGACTCCAGATCGCCGCCCACGGTGGACGAATGCACGGCAATCTCGGCGTTCTGATCCGAAACCCGGGCAATCTTGGTGATCTGCTCGGAGATTTCCTCAGCGACATGGGCCTGCTGCTCCGAAGCGGCGGCCATTTGCTGGCTCATCTGGTGAATGCGTTCCACCGCCGAGTTGATGCCATTCAGGGCTTCCTGGGTGCTGATCACCTGGGCTACGCCGGAACGCGCTTCGACACTGCCCTGGCGCGCCACTTCCACCGCCTGGGTGGCCACTTCCTGCAGGGTGACGATGATGCGCTGGATGCTCTGGGTCGACTCCTGGGTCTTGGAGGCCAGGGCCCGGACCTCGTCGGCCACCACCGCGAAACCGCGGCCCTGCTCACCGGCCCGGGCGGCCTCGATCGCCGCGTTGAGGGCCAGCAGATTGGTTTGCTCGGCAATGGAGCGGATCATGTTGGCCGCCTGCTGGATCGACTGGGTTTCCGCGGCCAGGCCCTCCACGGACTGGCTGACCGCGTCCACGGTGTCCGCCAGCTTCTCGATCACCACCCGGGTTTTCTGGGCTTCCTCGGAGCCCACCTGGGTCAGGTTGTTGACCTGATCGGCGGCCGAGGCGGTGTCGTGGATATGCACCGACACCTCGGAAATCGACGAGGCCATCTGGTTCATCGCGGTGGCCGCCATGTCCGCTTCGTCGCGCTGCTTGCCCAGGGCGGTTTCCGCCTGCTTGGACAGACTCTGGCTGGTAGAGGCCAGGGACGCCGCCTGGTTGGCATAGTCGCCAAGCCGGCTGAGGGCGGTGCGGATTTTCGCCGATTCGCTGATCAGGATCATCTGCAACTGGGCCACCGGGCCGTGTTCGTCGGTGTAGGTACGGGCGATCAGCTCGCTGTCGAAACTGCCCAGGGACACCGAGCTGATGCGTTGCAACATCTGCCGCGCGCGATAGAAGGCATACCCCTGTACCGCGAAATAACCGGGAACCGCCGCCCCCAGTGCCGCCCAGGGGCCACCCAGCCAATAGGCCCCGGCCGTAGCCGCGAGGGCCAGCAGCGGCGGCAAGGCAAAGCCGCAAACCCTGGCCACCCGGTAGCTCCAGGGCAAGGCCAGGTTGTCGCTACGCATGCGTTGATACAGTGCGCCGGCGCGTTCCACCTGTTCGCGCTCGGGCTTGACCCGCACCGACTCGTAGCCGGCGATCACGCCCTTGCTGAAGATCGGCGTGACGTAGGCGTTGACCCAGTAGTGGTCACCGTTGCTGCTGCGGTTCTTGACGATGCCCATCCAGCTCTTGCCGTCCTTGAGGTAGGACCACATGTGCGCGAACACCGCTTCGGGCATGTCCGGATGGCGCACGATATTGTGCGGGCTGCCGATCAGTTCTTCGCGGCTGAAACCGCTGACCGCGACAAACTCGTCATTGCAGTAAGTGATCTTGCCGTGAACATCGGTGGCGGAAATCAGCCGCTGTTCGGCGGGAAACACCAGCTCGCGCTGGGTCACAGGAAGATTGTTTCTCATTCTGAAATGCCTCGCAGGAAAGTATTCAATTGCTATTCACTATCAAACAACAACTTCCGCATCCTGCGATGACCTGAAGACATCCTCTGCTTACCCGCAGAACTTTCCAGAGCCAAGTCAATTATTGCAAATGGCCACTATCGATCCAGTCGACTTAAGTCTAGATTCGAGCCTTAATCAGGGTGTGAAAACTTCATCAAGCAATCCCACTTGAACGAGCCGAATTAAAGACTTTTATGACTTACATCAACATTCACCTAAACATAGGAAGCTAGCTTTCTAATTATTGAGAAGCATTATTTCCAAAATACTCAGCGCCGCTGCAAACTCCATCTTCCGCACATGGAAAACAAACTCGTCAAAGCCTTCCCGCGCGCATTGATCAGTGGCAGATTCCCTTTAACCCCCCATTTTTCACCACCACCCGTTGTGCCTCGGACCGATCGGGGCTGGAGTCGCCCTTGATGGACCATCTTGAACTGCGCCCGGCCGCTCGCGACGACTGGCCCTGCCTGGAAAACCTCATGCAGTTCTATCTCTATGAGCTCAGTCAGTGGCTGCCACTCAAATTCGCAGCCCAGGGGCTGTACGCCATCCAGGCCCTGGACGATTACTGGCGCCACCCGGCCACCCATCCCTGGCTGATCCTGGTGGCGGGGGAGCTGACCGGCTTTGCCGTCGTCGACCAGCAACGCTGCGACAGCGATGCGCGGTACAACCTCGGCTACCTGTTCATCGCCCGACGGCTGCGCCGCCTGGGCGTCGGCCGGCAGGTGACGCAACAACTGTTCGAGCACTACAAGGGGCCCTGGCAGGTGATGCACTTCAGCGCCAACCTGCCCGCCCGGGATTTCTGGCAGGCCATGCTGCCGGGGCAAACCCCGACACCGATCATCGCCCAGGGCTATCCCGCCAGCCTCTACCGTTGGCCAGACTGACGCAGCAGCGGCGGCAAGCGGTTCGTTGCGCAGGCTGGGCCCTGCTCGCGGCTTCAACCAGTGCGCCCTGACGACAATGGCAAAGTCCGGGGCGATCACCTACCTTCTCCGGGACCACCCGCACAGGCCTGACCACCACCTGCCACCCGGCGCTCCATCTCATCTGAAGCAAAGAGCCTCGCCCATGTTGTCGTCCACCACCCGCACCACACGCCTGCTGTTACGTCCACCGACCCTGGCCGACCTGCCGCAGGCCTGCGCCATCCACGGCGACCCGCAGACCCACCGCTTCAACCCCAGCGGCCCGGACAGCGCCGAAGCCACCAGCGACCGGCTGCACAGCTGGATTGCCCATTGGCAGCAGTACGGCTTTGGCTACTGGGCCATCGCCCGGCTGGACGTTCCGCAACAGATCATCGGCTTTGGCGGGCTCATGCGGGCGCACTTCGGGCAGGAGGCCGGGCTGAACCTGTACTTTCGCTTCACCCCCCAAGCCTGGGGCCAGGGTTTCGCCAACGAGATGGCCCAGGCGGCCCTGCAACTGGCCTTCGGCGAACTGCTGGCGCCCCGGGTCACCGGCTTGGTGCGGCCCGACAACCTGCCGTCCAGGCGGGCCCTGGAACGCCTGGGGATGACGCTGGACGGCGAGCTGGAGGACTTTCCCGGGCAGCCACCGAGCCTGCTGTACCGGCTCAACGCCCAGGATCACCGGATGACCCGCAGCGGATGATATGCCGCTGCGCTGACTATTTTTTCTCGGCGCTGCATCCAGATACGTCGCTCAGGGGTAGTACCCATAGCAGTCCTGAAAACTGCCGAACCGATCCCCAATGGAGAGCCACCATGCACGCCAAACAACGTCTTCTCTGCCTCAGCGCAACCTTGACCATCGCCTGCCTGGGCGCCCTGCCTGTGGCCCAGGCGCAGAGCGCATTGCCCGACAGCATCAAGGTGCCGGAGGGCCACAAAGTTGCCCTGGAAACCGTGGGCACCGGTGAAATCACCTACGAGTGCCGGGACAAGGCCAATGCACCGGGCGAGACCGAATGGGTCTTCGTCGGCCCCAAGGCGGTGCTCAGCGATCGCAGCGGCAAAGTGCTGGGTGACTACTTCGGCCCACCAGCCACCTGGCAGGCCAAGGACGGTTCGAAGATCACCGGGACCCAGGTCGCCGTGGCGCCGTCCAGCGCCGGCAACCTGCCCTATCAACTGGTCAAGGCCAATCCGGCCGAAGGCAAGGGGCTGATGAGCGGCGTCAGTTACATTCAGCGAGTGGCCCTCAAGGGTGGCGTGGCCCCCAGCAGCGCGTGCACCGCCGCTAACAAGGGCACCCGTGAAACAGTGAAGTACCAGGCGGACTACATCTTCTGGGCGGCCCGCTGATTCGCCGCCCAAGATGCAAGGCCAGGCATAGGCAACTGGTCTACGCTGCTGACAGCCACTGCACCGCTTGGGTGGCGGTGGCTGTCATCTGTCGCAGGTAAATGCCCTTGTCTCTACCCGAACCCCTGTTTGACCACGCAGGCTGCATCGCCGCTTGTGCCCGAGGTGAGCGCCAGGCTCTGGAAGCCCTTTATCACGAGGAAGGGCCGCGCTTGCTCGGCGTCGCCAAACGCCTGGTACGCGACACGGCCCTGGCCGAAGACATCCTGCACGACGCCTTTATCCGAATCTGGCAAGGCGCAAGCAGTTTCGACCCGGAACGAGGCAGTGCCCGCGGCTGGATGTTCAGCATCACCCGGCATCTGGCGCTGAATTTCCTGCGCCGCCATGGCCGTGAGGTGCCTATTGAAGAACCTTATGCAGACCACCTGGACACCCTTGACGGGCTGGCCATGAACACAGAGGCGGTCACCGCGCTGGCTGATGCCGGACGTCTTCAGCATTGCCTGGGGCAACTGCCCTCACAGCGCCGCGAGTGTCTCCTGCTGGCCTATCTGGACGGCTATTCACACATGGAGATTGCCGCCAGAATGACCACCCCGCTGGGGACGGTCAAAGCCTGGATCAAGCGCAGTCTCAGTGCTTTACGGGAGTGCCTGGGATGAATATCGGTCCACGGGACGACAGCGATCCCACGCTCCAGGCCCTGGCCAGTGAATATGTCCTGGGCACCCTGGACGCCGAACAACGGCGCCTGCTCGAACAGCGCCTGCCCCATGACCCCGCCCTGCGCAGCGCCGTGCAAAGCTGGGAACAGCGCCTGCATCCCCTCACCGCTTTGGCCGATCCCGTCACGCCGTCGCCCTGGCTTTGGCGACGTATAGAACGCAGCCTGGAGCAACTGGCTGAACCGGAGCCGGTCTCGGCCGTAAATAGCGCCAGGCGCTTCAACCCTCTGGCGCTGTGGCGCGGATTGGCCGCTGCCGGCCTGGCCGCCAGTGTCCTGTTGGCCAGCCTGCTGATGCTGCGCCCCGATGCCCCTCCCAGTTACCTGGTGGTGCTGGTAGCCCCTCAGGACAAATCACCCGGCTGGGTGGTGCAAGCCAATGACACCCGGGAGTTGCAGTTGATTCCACTGGGCAGCATCGAGGTTCCGGCGGACAAGGCCCTGGAGTTCTGGACCAAGGCCGACGACTGGAAGGGCCCGGTGTCTCTTGGGCTGGTCAAGCCCGGCCAGCCGTTGCGTGTGCCGCTTGATCACCTGCCACCCCTGCAAACCAATCAATTGTTCGAGCTGACCCTGGAAGATCGCCAAGGCTCGGCGGTGGGCAGGCCTACCGGCCCCGTGCAGTTCATCGGCCGCGCCGTCAAGACTTTGTGACCAGGGGAGAACCCGCCTTGACCCGGCGTGGCAGCGGCCAATCAACCGAGCCCTGTTCGAGGATTGACAAACCCCGCACCGGCTTTTAAAACTGTGCGCCTGATTTCAGAGTCTGCCTCAGCCATGTCCCAAGCCCTTACCCTCGATTCTCGCGCCATTGGCCTGCTGGCCAAGGCCGGAGCCTGGGTGGCTTGCAACTCTAAATCGAAGAAACAGTCGCTCATGTGACCGGGGCGCTGTGTCCCGTCAGATGAGCTGACAGGACATCAAGCGCTACGGACACCCGCCCCCTGCTTAACGCCCTTCTACTCTTCTGACGACGACCCGACGGTCAACCATCAGGAGAACACGCATGTCATCGTTTCAAGGAATCTGGGTCCCCATCGTCACGCCCTTTCACAATGGCGCCATCGACTTTGCCGCCCTGCGGCGCCTGAGCGCCCATCTGCTGGAAAGCGGCGTGGCCGGGCTGGTAGTCTGCGGCACCACCGGTGAAGCCGCGGCCCTGGACAAGGACGAACAACTGGCGGTACTCGACGCCGTGCTCGAACAGGCCCCCGCCGGGCGAGTCATCATGGGCCTGGCAGGCAACAACCTGAAATCGCTGCTGAACCTGCAAACGGAAATCCTCAAGCGCCCGGTGGCGGCCCTGCTGGTGCCTGCGCCCTATTACATCCGCCCCTCCCAGGCGGCCCTGGAAAGCTTCTTCCACAGCGTCGCCGATGCCTCCAGCGTGCCGCTGATCGTCTACGACATTCCCTATCGCACCGGGGTCAACCTGGACAAGGACACCCTGCTCAACATCGTGCGTCATCCGCGGATTGCCGCCGTCAAGGACTGTGGCGGCAACCTGGACAAGACCCTGGCGCTGCTGGCCAGCGGCACGGTAGAGGTGCTGTGCGGCGAGGACCTGCAACTGTTCAGCGCCCTGTGCCTGGGGGCTAGCGGAGCCATTGCGGCGGCGGCGCACATTCGTCCGGAGTTGTTCGTGCAGTTGCAGCGCCAGGTCCGCGACCAGCAGCTGGATGCGGCGCGGACCACCTTCCGGCAACTGGTGCCGCTGATTCAGGCGCTGTTCGCCGAGCCCAACCCGGCCCCCGTGAAAGCCTTGCTGGCCCATCAGGGACTGATCGAGCCACACCTGCGGGCACCGATGCACGATTGCAGCGCCGCCACCGCCGTACACCTGCAGAACCTGTTGGCCGACCTGCCCTGATACGGAACATCGGAATTGACGTGCCTGTGGCCCGTAGGAGCTGGCGTGCCAGCGAAAGCGTCCTCAAGCCCGGTGCAAGGTTCGAGGACCGCTTCGCCGGCAAGCCGGCTCCTACGGCAGCGGGGGCACGACAATCTCGATGCCCCGTCGGCGCCGTTCGAGGCGGTGCGCAGACGCTTTCAGCGGATCGGCGGGATACGGATCTGGCCGGCGCGGCACTGGTTTTTCACACCTTTGCCGCACGGGCCAAAGTCCAGGTCCTTGGTCAGGCAGACCCGGACTTCGGAAAGCTCGGGGCCGCTGCAGAGAATGGCGATGCCGTTTTCGGCGATCCCCGGGTTGCTCTGGCGAAACTGCTGGGCAATCTGCGTGGCTTCAAAGTAACGCACCGCGGTCGAAGGCTGCAGCGCTTGCGGTATCTGCACCGTCGCCAGGGCCTTGTCCGTCGCATCCAGGTACCCCATGCCCCCCAGGCCACTGCAGGTGCCGTGCTTGGTCCATTCGTGGTTCATCAGTTTGGCGGTGGGAAACAGGGTCAGGCCCTTGGCCCGCTCCTCCTGCGTCAGCGGGGTCAAGGGTGGGCAGGACTGGGGCCAGCCGCCCTTGGCGTATTGCGGCCACAGGCCGTGGAGGACAAACCCATAGCCCTTGCCCGAGCACTGTTCGTTCTCCGGATGCATCAGGCAAAAGGTCGGTGACCAGGACAAAGCCAGCAGGTAGTAGTCAAAAGCCCCCGCCACCGACTCGCGCTGCTGTTTGGGCTGACGTGCGTCGCTGATGCCCACCATCCCCAGGGTCAGCACCAGGGCCGCCATCAGGGCAAAAAACTTTCTCATCGTTACCTCTCCTAGGGAAATCGGATCGTCCTGGCCCCGCCATCGGGTTACTGCGGCAGGCACACAGCTTCACTTTCTTGGCATGCCGGGGTTGCAGGAACATGACATTCGCCGCGCCGTGCCCCGGCAAAGCCGGTCAGGCGCGACGAACGCCGAGCGAACGTCGGCCGAGGCGCCAGCGGGACACTGCGCCAGGGCCTGGGGCGGCGCGCGGTGCGAAAGATGACGGAACAACCGGGCACAGATCAAGAGCGGCGATCAGTGCCCGATGTCCAGAGACGGCCCTGGGGCTTCAGGCACGCTGACAAAAATGCTGTAGTGCCCCCCTTCCATGGCCTCAAAGGCGATCAGCTTCTGCACCAGCGGCTCGCTGATCACCTTGCCGGCATTGAGCAGCAGCATGCCGTTGTCGGCATTGAGGTTGCGCCGCAGGACCATCCCCGCCTGCAGATCACGGGTGCCCAGCACCCGGACCGTCGGATCATCGACGGTCACGTCATTGAGGTAGGCCGCACAGACCCGAACAAAGCCTTCCACCATGTTCGGGTCATACAGACGGCCGGCGTACTTGCGAATGAACAGCAAAGCCTCGTCGCTGTTCATGCGCCGCTCCAGAATCAACCCGCACTGCAACTCGATGAAGTCCACCACCAGCTTCAGCAGCCGGGCGCCCCAGGGAATCGCCTCGCCCCGCAGATGCTGGGGAAAGCCGCTGCCATCCCAGCGTTCCTGATGATGGAGGATCAGCCGCGCCGCATCCTGCATCGGCTCCAGCGTCATCAGCAGCGACTCGCTCTGGGAGGGATAGGCCCGATAGCGCTCCTGATCGGCGTGCCGCAACAGCTCCGCCGGAGCGGCCAGCATGGCATCGCTCCAGCTCAGCTTGCCGATGTTGTACAAGGCGGCGGCCATGGTCAGGTCACGGCTGGCGGTTTCGTCCAGGCCATAGCTTGCACAGCAGGCGCGCACCAGTTCGATGATCTTGCGGTTGGTCTGCTTGTCCGCCGGCAGGCGCAGGTTGGCCAGCAGCGAGAACACCTCGGTGCCGGTCACATAGCTGTGCTTGAGCTCTTCATAGGCCAGGTCCAGCATGTCGGCGGTCTGTTGCAGCTCGGCGGTCCGGGACGCCACGCGCTTTTCCAGTTCGGCGTTGCTCACCTTGAGCTGGCGGTTCTGCTCCAGCACCAGTTGCTGCAGGCGCTTGAGCTCGCGCTCGGCGTGCTGGTATTCCAGGGTCTGGCGCAGGATCAGCAGCAGCTCTTCGTCGTTCCAGGGTTTGCTCAGGTACTGGTGGATCTGCCCTTCGTTGACGGCCTTGACGATGGTGCTCAGGTCGGCGTAGCCGGTGAGCAGAATCCTGCGGGTGGCCGGGTAGCCCTCGCGCACCCGGGCCAGCAGGGTGGCGCCGTCCATGTCGGGCATGCGCGCATCGCTCATCACCAGGTCAACGGGACGCTGGGCCAGGATTTCCAGGGCCCTGGCACCGCTGTCGGCCAGCAGCACTTCATAGGGCTGGCTGCGTAGCAGGCGCCGCAGGCTGTTGAGGATCGATTCTTCGTCATCCACCAGCAACAGGCTTGGACGCTGTCCTGGTTCGGTGGGCGGCAACGCTTCCATGGTGAGTCCCCCTGTCCTGCATCTCGTTCCCCGGCCAGCGCCCAGCGGCGCTACAGCCCAGACAATCCTAGCTATTTTTTTGATGTTCACCCGGGAATATCCGCCAAAAAATCCTCTCACGGTGCATGTTCCAGTGACTATGCTCACAGCGTTGGACGCACGCTCAGGACGCTAGGGAAAGTCAATGAACACTGGCTGCGACGCACAGACAAATTCGCAAGACCCCTCGGATACGCCGCCATCTGCGCGAGTCAACCGACGGGTGCTGATTGTGGATGACAGCCTCTCCATCCATGAGGACTTCCACAAAATCCTCATGCCCTCGCAGAACCTGGCCCTGAGCCAGGTCGAAGACCAGTTGTTCGGCAGCGTCAGCCCTCGCCCGCTTCAGGTGTTCAGCCTGGATTCGGCGTTCCAGGGTCGCGAGGCCCTGGCCATGGTCGAGTCGGCCCTGGCCCGTGACACGCCCTATGCCATGGCCTTCATCGACATGCGCATGCCGCCGGGCTGGGACGGCCTGGAAACCATCGAGCAATTGTGGAAGGTCGACCCGGATCTGCAGATCGCGCTGTGTACCGCCTATTCGGACTATTCCTGGGAAACCATGGCCGAGCGCCTGGCCTTTGGCGACCAGTTGCTGATCCTGAAAAAGCCCTTCGACAGCCTGGAAATCCGCCAGATGGCCAGTGCCCTGACCTGGAAGTGGCAGATGACCCAGGATGCGCGGCACAAGCTCGACGATCTGCAGCGCACCATCGAGGAACGGGTCGCGGAGCTGCTCAAGGTCTCCCACCTGCTGCACTACGATACCCTCACCGGGTTGCCCTCCAGCGCCTTGCTCGGCGATCGCCTGGGCCAGGCCATGGCCCGGGCCCGGCGTTATGGGCAACAGCTGGCGGTGATGTTCCTCGGGCTGGACCGTTTCAAGCGGATCAACAATGCCCTGGGCTACCCGGCAGGCGACGAGTTGCTCAAGAGGATCGCCCACAGCCTGCAGCACAGCATGCGCGAGTCGGACTCGGTGTTCCGCTACGGCTCCGACGAATTCGTGGTGCTGCTCCATGATCAGGAGCCGCCGCCCCAGGTTCGTAGCGTCGCCGAAAAGCTCCTGGCGACGGTGAGCCAGCCCCACGATGTGGCCGGGCACGACCTGCGGGTCACCGCCAGCCTGGGGATCAGCCTCTACCCCGAGGATGGCCAGGATGCCCTGAGCCTGATCAAGAAGGCCGAGATGGCCATGCGCAACAGCAAGGAGCAGTCACCGGGGGGCTACGGTTTCTTTACCGAGGACATGACCCACCGCGCCCGGGAACGCCAACACCTGGAATCGGGCATCCGCCAGGCCCTGGAGCGCCAGGAGTTGAGTTTGCATTACCAGCCCAAGATCCACCTGGCCTCGGGCCAGGTGGTGGGCGCCGAGGCGCTGATTCGCTGGTTCAGCCCGCAACAGGGCTGGATCAGCCCCGCCCAGTTCATTCCAGTGGCCGAGGACAGTGGCCTGATCAACCGGATCAGTCAGTGGGTCGTGGGCGAAGCTACCCGCCAGTCCCGTGCCTGGCAGCAGGCGGGACTGGCGCCGATCCGCCTGTCGGTCAACCTCTCGGCCAACGACTTCAGGCAACCGCAGCTGCTCCAGCAGTTGCAGCACGCACTGCGGGACAGTGCCCTGGACCCGACCCTGCTGGAACTGGAAATCACCGAAGGGGTACTGATGCAGAACGTCGAAGCCACCCTCGCCACCCTGCAAGCCATCAAGGCCCTGGGGGTGCGCCTGGCGGTAGACGATTTCGGCACCGGCTATTCCAGCCTCAGCTACCTGCGCAAGTTCCCGGTGGACGTGCTGAAGATCGACCAGTCCTTCATCCATGGCCTGAGTCACGAGCCCAAGGACGCCGCCCTGGTCAGCGCGATTATCCAACTGGGGCGCAGCCTGAACCTGAGCATCATCGCCGAAGGGGTGGAAACCCAGGAGCAACTGGCGTTCCTCAAGCAACAGGGCTGCGAGGAAGGCCAGGGCTTTTACTTCAGCAAGGCCCTGCCGGCCGACAGTTTTGCCCGCCTGCTGCGGGCCCAGGCGTCCCAGCAGCAGGTAGTCGACCATGATCGCTGAACAGCAGCCCAGGCAACGCCGACGCCGCTCGCACAGCCTCATCGGCCTGCTGCTCTGGGCGATGGCCGCTGTCGCCCCGCCGGCCTTCCCGGCACCGCTGGACGAACCGCTCAAGCCCCTGCCCGCAGTACCCGCCCTCGATCCCCAGCGGGTGGAGCTGGGCCGCCGGCTGTTCAACGAGCCGCGCCTGTCCCTGGACAACAGCCTCTCTTGCGCCAGCTGTCATCGGCTGGACCAGGGTGGGGCCGACGCGCAGGTCAAGTCCCTGGGCATCAAGGGCCAGCTTTCCCAGGTCAACACCCCCAGCGTGTTCAATGCTGCGCTGAACTTTCGCCAGTTCTGGGACGGTCGCGTCGAGACCCTCCAGGCGCAGATCGACAACGTGGTGCAAAGCCCCACCGAGATGGGCAACAACTGGCCCAACCTGCTGCGCACCCTGAATGACGACGCCAGCTACCGCCAGGCCTTCGGCGCGCTGTACCCGGACGCCATCACCGCCGCCAACGTGCAGGACGCCCTGGCCAGTTATGAACGGACGCTGCTCAGTGCCGGCTCGCGCTTCGACCAGTACCTGCAAGGCAACACCGAGATCCTCAGCCGGGAGGAGAAGTACGGCTACCAGCGGTTCAAGGACTACGGCTGCATCGCCTGCCATCAAGGGGTCAATATCGGCGGCAACATGTTCCAGAAGTTCGGCGTGATGAATGACTACTTTGCCGACCGGGGCAACCCCACCGACGCCGATCTGGGGCGTTTCCTGATCACCGGCGACGAGCAGGACCGCAACGTGTTCAAGGTCCCCAGCCTGCGCAATGTGGCGGTCACCGCCCCCTACTTCCACGACGGCTCGGCCACGACCCTGGAACAGGCCGTGGAGGTGATGTTCAAGTACCAGTTGGGCCGTACCCCCAACCCCCAGGACACCCGCCTGATCGTCAAGTTTCTCCAGACCCTCACCGGGCAATGGCAGGGCAAGCCGCTATGAAGTTGCGTCGCCGCTGGCCCTCCATGCTCCTGACCCTGGTGGCCCTGGGCCTGGTCCTGGCGCTGGCGTTGCTCTACTTCAAGACCATGATCGGCCAATCCCCGAACTTCGCCCTGTCCCGGGACCTGATCGGCCAGATCAAGCAATTGAACGCCCAATGGGAAACCGAAGTGCTCAAGGCGCGCATCGCCATTACCCACGACTACGATCCGCTGGTGCAGCCGGTGCAGCAGATCAACCAGCTGTGGCAGCGCTTGGATCAGCTCTCGCAACAGGGTCACAGCGCCCCGGCGGCCTGGCAGGCCAGTCACCAGGCGTTCCTCAATGCCTTCCAGGAAAAAGCCGACCTGGTGGAACGGTTCAAATCCCACAACGCGGTGCTGCGCAACTCACTGGCATTCCTGCCCTACGCCGAGGACGACATCCAGCGCCGGCTGGCCGACCTCGATGATCAGCAGCGACTGGCGCTGCAGAATTTTGCCATCGACACCTACGACCTGCTGCTCAGCAGCCTGGAGTTCGCCCAGATCTCCAGCAGCGACAAAGCCGCGGACATCCTGGTAGGGCTGAACAAACTGACGGTCAACAAGGAACGCCTGCCCACCGCCATGCACGAACCGGTGGACATCCTCAGCAAGCACGTCGCCGTGGTCCTGCGCGAGCAGCCGGTGGTCAATGAACTGCTGGAGCGGCTCACCTCGGTCCCGGTGGCCGAACGCCTGGACGACATCACCCGCCTGCTCAACAACGACCAGCTCCAGGCCGACCTGCAGGACCAGAAGTCCCACCAGTATCTGCTGGCATTCTCGGTGCTGCTGGTGCTGTTGATCCTCTATCTGGCGATCCGCCTGATCAGCAGCTTTGCCGTCATCCGTCGGGTCAACACCGCCCTGCAGAGCGCCAACGAACACCTGGAGCAGCGGGTCGAGGAACGCACCCGGGAACTCAAGGAGGCCCAGAGCGAGTTGCTGGACGCCGCGCGCCAGGCCGGCATGGCGGAAATCGCCACCAATGTCCTGCACAACGTCGGCAACGTGCTCAACAGCGTGAACATCTCCAGCGAGATGCTCAGCCGCACCCTACGCTCCAGCAAGGCTCAGGGCCTGGGCAAGGCGATGGAACTGATCAATCAGCATCAACACGATCTGGGGCATTTTTTCAGTGAGGACGAAAAAGGCAAGCTGCTCCCCGGCTACCTCAACCAACTGGTACAAGCCATTGCCAGCGAGCAACAGGGCATGAGCGGCGAACTGGCCCAGCTTGGGCGCAGCGTCGACCACATCAAGGAAATCGTCGCCACCCAGCAGTCCTACGCCGGGGCCTCGCGGCTGATCGAGCCGTTGCAGGTCGGCGAACTGATCGATGACGCCTTGCGCATGAACTCCGGCGCCCTGGCCCGGCATCAGGTCACGGTGGTCAAGGACTACACCCAGGTGCCACCGGTCCTGGGCGACAAGCACCGCCTGCTGCTGATCCTGATCAACCTGATCAGCAACGCCAAGTACGCCATGTCCGATCTCGACGAACACTCCCGGACCCTGACCCTGAGTGCCCATGTGATCGACAACCGGACCTTGCGCATTCAAGTCCGCGACCGCGGCGAAGGCATTGCCGCCGAGAACCTGACGCGAATCTTTGCCCACGGTTTCACCACCCGCAAGGAAGGGCACGGCTTCGGCCTGCACAGTTGCGCCCTGGCCGCCATGGAAATGGACGGGCAGCTCAGCGTGCACAGTGACGGGCCGGGGCTGGGAGCGACCTTTACCCTGGACATACCGCTGATCAGCGTTGAGGGCCACTGATGGACGATCTGAGCAACCGGCGAATTCTGCTGATCGACGACACCCCGTCGATCCACGACGACTTTCGCAAAATCCTCACCCCGCCTGCGGCGGACGCCAACAGCCTGGACGACCTGGAAGCGCAGTTGTTCGGCGCCCAGGCCAAGCCCCGGCAACAGCCCTTTGAACTGGACTCGGCCTACGGCGGCCAGGAAGGCTTGAACAAGGTCTGCCAGGCCCTGGAGCAGCAGCGCCCCTATGCCCTGGCCTTCGTCGACATGCGCATGCCCCAGGGCTGGGACGGAGCCCAGACCATCGAGCGCCTCTGGCAAGAGGACCCGCGCCTGCAGGTGGTGGTGTGCACCGCCTATTCCGACTACTCCTGGGAGGACCTGCTGGAGCGACTGCACGGCCACAACCGCCTGCTGATCCTGAAGAAGCCCTTCGACAACATCGAAGTCCAGCAGATGGCCAGCACCCTCACCAGCAAATGGGAGATGACCGCCCGTGCCCTGCTGCAGATGCACCATCTCGAAGATCTGGTGGAGCAGCGCACCGAGGACCTGAGACAGGCCGGCGCGGCCCTGCAACAGGAAATCGACGAGCGCAAGCAACTGGAAAACCAGCTGGTGCAATCGGAGAAACTGGCCTCCCTCGGGCAACTGGCGGCCGGGGTCGCCCACGAGATCAACAACCCCATCGGCTTCGTCGCCTCCAATCTCGGCAGCCTGGCGGGCTACCTGGAACAGATCAGCCAGCTGCTCACGGCCTATCGCCAGAGTGAAGAGGCCATCGCCGCGCCGGAGCTGCGCAAGCGCCTGCAAAGCCTGCGCGAAAGCATCGACCTGGACTTTCTCCAGGAGGACATCCCGTTGCTGATCAAGGAGTCCAAGGACGGCATTGGCCGGGTCGAGCAGATCGTCAGGGACCTGAAGAATTTCTCCCGGGTCGACAGCGACCAGCATTGGCAAATGGCGGACCTGCAGCAGGGCATCGACTCGACCCTGAACATCGTCGCCAGCGAACTCAAGTACAAGGCCGACCTGATCAAGCACTACCAGCCGCTGCCAGAGATCGAGTGCCTGCCCTCCCAGCTCAATCAGGTGGTGATGAACCTGGTGATCAATGCCGCCCAGGCCATAGGCCCCGAGCGCGGCACCATCACCCTGAGCAACGGCGTGGCAGGCGAGCGGGTCTGGCTGGAAGTCAGCGACAGTGGCTGCGGCATCGACGAGCAGCACCTGCAGAAGATCTTCGACCCCTTTTTCACCACCAAGCCGGTGGGCCAGGGCACAGGGCTGGGCCTGTCGCTGTCCTACGGGATCGTCAAGAAACACGGCGGGCAAATCAGCGTCCGCAGCCAGTTGGGGGTGGGCAGCACCTTTCGGGTGGAACTGCCGATCCGTCAGGGCCCCCATCGTCCGGACCCGGCCTGAACCGGGCGCGCCCTCCCCGTCCCTGGCGCTGATTGCGAGCGTGGCACAACGGCCAGCGAGCGCTGCAAGACCCGCCTTAAGTGGTAGAGCGGCTGGCCTGGGACAGCTCGGTGCACAGCCTCACCCAGGCGTCGCTGTCCAGAGGCGGACTCAGGTGCGGCCCCTGGGCCTGATCGCACTGAATGTCCTGCAGCGCCTGGTACTGCTCCGGGCTTTCCACACCTTCGGCAATCACTGTCAGACTCAAGGCATGCCCCAGGTCGACGATGGCCTGGACAATCGAATGCCCGGCCTGATTGCCGCCCAGTCCCGCCACCAGGCTGCTGTCGATCTTCAGGCCGTCCAGGGGAAAGGTCCGCAGGTACTGCAGCGCCGAGTAGCCGCTGCCGAAATCGTCCATCAGCAGTTGCACCCCAAGGGCCTTGAGCCCCTGCATGATCTCCAGCACCTGGCGACCGTCGTCCAGCAGCGCCTTGTCGGTCATTTCCAGCACCAGCCGCGAGGGCGCCAGCCCGCTCTGGCCCAGGACGGTCCTGATCCTGGCCACCAGTTGCCCACGCTGGAACTCGGCGGCCGACAGGTTGACCGCCAGCAGCAGGCGTTCGGGCCAGGCCCGGGCCGCGCGGCAGGCGGCGTGCAGCACCCAATTGCTCAAGGGCAGGATCAGCCCGGTGTCCTCGGCGATCGGTGAGAACACCTCGGGCCCCAGCAGCCCACGCTGGGGATGCTGCCAGCGCACCACCGCCTCGGCGCCCACCAGCTGTCCGTCCGCCAGCCGATAGCGTGGCTGGAACTGCAGCAGCAACTGATCCTGCTCGATGGCGTGGCGCAGGTCGCGCTCCAGGCCGCGGCGTTCGATGATCCGCACATTCATGTCGCTGGCATAGAACCGCCAGGTACTGCGCCCCGCCGCCTTGGCCTCATACAGGGCGATGTCGGCAAAACGCAGCAGCTCCTCCGCCAGGCTGGCATCCACCGGCGCCCGGGCAATGCCGATGCTGGCACTGATGAAGACTTCATGCTCGGCAATGTAGAAAGGCTCTTCGATCCGCTCGATCAGGCGCCGGCACAGGCCTTCGATCTCGGGTTGGGCAACCTGCCCCGGGACCACCAGGACAAACTCGTCGCCCCCGACCCGGGCCACCAGATCCTCGCCCCGCAGGCATTGGGCCAGACGCTGGGACACCTCATGCAGCACCTGGTCGCCCGCCGCATGCCCCAGCAGATCGTTCACCGGCTTGAAGCGATCGAGGTCGACGCTGAGCATCAACAAGGGCTCCTGCAGGGTCGGCAGGGCCAACAGCTTGCCTTCGAGAAACTCCTGCATGCGCGTACGGTTGGCCAGTCCGGTGAGGGCATCGTGCTGGGACAGGTACTCGATCCGCCGCCTTGCGGCGACCTCCTCGGTAATGTCGCTGGCGGTGCCCCGATAACCACCGGCGGCCATGGCTCGCACCGAAAGGCGGCAGATCCGCGGCTGCCGGTGGCCATCCAGATAAGCGCATTGCAGGATCGCCTGGGAGCGCCGCTCCGGGGCCGCCAGCCAGTTGAGCAGCGACCCCTGCTCGGAGCTCAGCAGCTCGTTCATCGGCCGCCCCAGCGCGGACTCCCGAGAGAGTCCGGTGACCACCTCGAAACGCTCGGACAGGTAGGTAAAACACAAGTGCCGGTCCACTTCCCAGATCCAGTCGGACGCTGCTTCGGCGACGTCGCGAAAGCGTTCTTCACTGGCCAGCAAGGCGCTACGACTGACCCGCAGGGCCTGGACCTGATCGTCCATGACCCGAGCCGCCGCGCCGGCCCGGCGCAACAGGAAGCCGGCCATGATGCCCGCCAGCAGGCCCGCCAACAGCAGCAACGGCATCACCAGTACCAGCAACTGATGCCCGGGGCGGGTCGGTTGCCATTGCAGGACTCCGGCGCCGTCGGGCAGGGTCAGGGACGGCAGTGCGGCGGCCGGCACGGGGCCGGCCACCTGCAACTGTTCGATGCCCAGTCCCTGCCCCAGCGCCAACAATCGCGACGGTTCCAGGCGCGCAACGAAAATCAGCACCGACTGAGGCCCGCTGTCGGCACGCACTTGCGGGTCGTTGCCTGGGTTCAACAGGTCGGCCACCACCAGCGCCGGGGTCCCGGCGATGGCATGGTAACGGCTGATGGCCTTGCCGCCGGCTTGCGAACGTACCTCCTCCACCAGGGGCGCCAGCTGTTCCCCCAGCCAGTCCCGGGCATCCATCGACGCCAATCGCCCAGCCACCAGGGAATACACGGTGCGGCCTGTCGGACCGATCACGAACACGCCGTCAAAACCCAGATCGTAGTACAGGGTCGGACCGAAGTTCTGCCGGGTGTAGGCCCAGTCGAGGTCGACCCGCAGGTGCAGGTGCTGGTAGGCGTCACCCCACAGGGCATAGTCCTTGAGCGTGGTGCGGGCATTGCTGTCCAGAGACTGCAGGGCCTTTTCGATATCCAGGCGATTGTGCTGTTCGGCGGAAAGGTTCTGGTCGAGGGCGATGTACACCAGCAGCACACCGGTGAAGAGGAACAGCGCCAGCAGCAGCCCCGAGCACCCCAGCAAGGTGGCACGAGTCAGCGCCTGATTGGAGGTGCTGCGTCCTTGAGATGGGTCCTGACCGAGGTTTTCCATAATGCTCCAGGCGCCATGGCGACAAACTGACCGCTGAGGCCCTGCCCCACACAGTCCTTGACGAAGCTCGCGCTTGCCTATTGACGATAGACAGTGTTTTCCCGCGGGGCCTGGAAATGCCGGGTGCACGAAGGCTGCGGCTGTGCTGAGGGGGTTCTTGAAAGGTGGGGTGCAGGCGCTGACGGCCAGCGCAGGCGATCGATCCGCCCCCGCGCTGCACTGAATCAGTCGTCGGGATCAGCGGTCGGAATCAGCCCGGAGCGCGCCCGGCGTCACAGCCGGCAATTGCTCAACCCGGTGATAGACACTCAGGCCCAGGCGCTCGGCGACCCGCATCATGGCGTCGCAGCCCGCCGAGGCCGCGCCGATGCGCAGCACGGCATCACAGCGCTCCAGCAGGCGTTCGGCATAGGCGTGGAACTGCGCGTTGTAGATCTCATCGCCCACCGCCAGGGACCCCGCCAACCGGGTCATGGGCAACGCCACCCACTCCCCCAGCACCGGAAAATGTCCGGCCGCCAGCACCTGGGCGGCGCACTGCTCCATGGCCGCGACATTGCGTGCCAGCACCGCCGGATCGTCGCCGCTGCCAGAGCGGTACGGACCGGCCACCAGCACCATCAGGCTGCGCGGCTTGAGCACATGCAGCTGCAGGTATTGCAGGAGCATGATGGTCTTGCCGTCGATGATTTCGCCGCTGTCGATCATGCCCAGGGCCTGGTCGATGTCCAGCTCCAGGACCTCGATGTCCTCGCCTTCGTGCTCCAGTCCGCCGCCTTCATCGATGCGGTCCTCGGCCTGGTAATGACCGATGAAGAAATGCACCCGCTCGGTCACCGAACCCGGGCTCATGAAGGCTTCGAAAACCTTCTGCACCTCGCCTACCCGGCAACCGGTTTCCTCCTGTGCTTCCTGACGGATGCGCACCTCCGGGCTGGCGTTGTCCAGCAGGCCGGCAGCGGTCTCGATCAGGTAGCCGTGGTGGTCGTTGACGAAGGCCGGCATGCGGAACTGCCGGGTCAGCAGCACCGTGCGCCGCTTGAGGTTGTACAGCAGGATGGTCGCGCCATTGCCCCGGTCATAGACCTCACGGTCCTGGGCCTGCCAGCTGCCGTCGCGGCGACGCAGCTCGAAGCTGTACTTCTTCAGCACATACCAATTATCAGAAAGGGTCCGTTCGGCGGTGATGCGAATCGATGCCTCGCTCATGGCTGCTCCTGAGAGTCTGGGCTGAGGGGGCGAAACCCCGAGAGTTGTTCCAGCAACTGCGCGCGATAGGCTGGCGTCAAGACCAACCCGCCCGCCGCCTGGCGCATTTGGCCGCCGGCCAGCCGTGCCCGAAACCAGTCGTGGATGAAGTCCGGGGCATAGCCACCGGTGCCGAAGCCCTTGGCGAAGGCGATCATGTCGCAGTAGACCTGCAGGTACGACTCTTTGTCGTTGACCGGATAGCAGTTGCGGTACAGCCAGAACAGCAGGTCATACAGCAGTTGCGACAGCGGATCGGCGTGCAGCGCGAAGTAGCGTTTTTCATGGACGATGCGCAAGGCGATCTGGCGGATCAGCGGCCCCAGGTCGGGCACTTCGTGGAACTGTTCGAGCAACTCCTCCAGCAGCGCTGAAAACGGCGCGCTGGCGACCTTGTCCAGATCGTCCAGGTAATCCTGCTCCGAGGTGTCGTAGACCTCGGGGGACACCAGAGCGCGGATAAAGGCCTCGAAATTCGGCGCCAGCACGGTCACTGCATAGTCGCGTTCCTGATCCACGTGCACCACCCGCGGCTCGCCCTCGGGGCCGCATTCGCGGTAGTCCAGAGCCACCATGTCGTGCCCGGCAGACGGGCAATTGCAGATGTACACCCCGAGGTCCGGGTAACCCCATTTCTCGATTTTGAAACGACTGCCCAGGCTGCCGCCCAACGAATAGGCGGCGTCGCGGCCAATGCTCAGGAAGCTGTCGATCGCGCAGTGGTCCTCAGCCCAGGAGGTACCTTGTTCGGTGGGGAAACAGCACAGGTGCGGGCGCCCGCCGTTGTAGCGATTCATGAACGCCACATAGGACGGCGGCAGGCGATAGCCCAGCTCGGCTTGCAGCTCGGCGATCATGGCGGCGCTGGCTGGTGCCTGGTTGATCTTGCAGTGGGTGGCCCGGTCCCAGAACGCGTCCAGGTCGATATCGTGGGGGAAGTCGCTCATCCGATGCATCCGTTGCGGTTTAAAGGTCGGCCTGCGCCGAAAACGGCACAGGCTAGCGCAAATGGCCCTCAGAGCCACCAGCGCAGAAAGAAAAAGAACCCCATGCTCAGCAACATGCTGACCAGGGTGTTGCGGGTGTAGATCACCAGCGCAATGGCCACCAGCGAGCTCAGCAGGTAGGGATTGTCCCAGTGCAGGTTCAACTGGTGATCGGGCATGAACACGATCGGCCCGCAGATGGCGGTGAGCATGCCCGGCACCGCAAAGCCGAGGAACTGCCGGGCATTGCTGCTCAGGCGCAGCGGCAGGCGCGGTTCGAGAAACACGTAGCGATTGAGAAAGACCAACAGGCCCATGCCGAAGATGACTGCCCAGACCATCATGCTTGCCCCCGATACAGTTTGTTGCAGACAAAACCCGCAGCCATCCCCGCCAGGCCCGCCAGGACCAGCGCCGAGCCCCACTGCCAGTAGCTGAACAGCACCGAGCACAGCAGCGACACTGCGACACAGACCACGGTGGGCACATTGCGCACCAGCGGCGTGATCAGGGCGATGAAGGTGGCGGCGATGGAAAAGTCCAGGCCCAGGTGCTCCAGGCCCGGAATGCTCTTGCCCAGCACGATGCCCAGCAGGGTGAACAGGTTCCAGGCCACATAAAAGGTCAGGCCCACGCCCAGGGCGTACCAGCGGTCGAACTGCTGCTTGTCGTGGGCGCTGGTCAAGGCGAACAGCTCATCGGTGAGCAGAAAGCCCAGGCCCACCCGCCAGCGCCCGGGCAAGGGCGAGATCACCGAGCGCAGGCTCATGCCGTAGAGCAAGTGCTGGGACGTGAGCAGCAAGGTGGTCAGCAGGATCGAGAAGATCCCTGCCCCGCCCTTGAGCATGCCGATGGCCACCAGTTGCGCGGCGCCGGCAAAGACGATGCTCGACAAGCCCTGGCCCTGCAGCGGCGTGAGATTGGCTTCGATGGCCATGGAACCGGCCAGCAGCCCCCAAGGCGCGGTGGCCAGGGACAGCGGCATGATGGCGATGGCGCCGCGGATAAAGGCGGCACGAGGTAAGAGAACGCTGGACATGACACCCTGCACACAGATAACGGACGCTGACTGTGCCATCTGCCGGCGCCCCCTGGCTTGAACAATCTTGCGCAATTGCACCACCACCCTAGGAGCTGGCTTGCCAGCGAAGGCGTCGCCAAGACCCGCACAAGGCATGCACCGGCAAGCCGGCTCCTCGATGAAATACGGGGGCAGAAACGACAACGCCCCTCACGAAGGAGGGGCGCTGGCTGACGCTAGACGCGGATTACAGCTGGATCAGGTTGCTGATCTTCACGTCCGGATCGACGTCGGCTTCGTAGTCGACCCCTTCGATCTCGAAACCGAACAGGCGCAGGAACTCTTGCTTGTAACCGACGAAATCGGTCATTTCGTAGAGGTTCTCGCTGGTGACCTGGTCCCACAGCTGCTTGACCCGATCCTGGACTTCGGGTTGCAGTTCCTTGTAGTCGGCACGCAGGCGGCCTTCCTGGTCGATCACCGGCTCGCTGTTGTACAGGCTGTCCTTGTACAGGCCGTAGACCTGCTCGATGCAACCTTCGTGGCTGCCCTGCTCCTTCATCACCTTGAACAGCAGCGACAGGTACAGCGGCATGATCGGGATCGCCGAGCTGGCCTGGGTGACCACGGCCTTGAGCACCGACACCCGAGCGTCGCCGCCCAGGTCGGCCAGTTGCTGGCGCATGCCGATGACTTTCTGGTCCAGGTCCTTCTTGGCTTCGCCAATCGAACCGTTCCAGTAGATGTCGTGGGTCAGCTTCTCGCCCAGGTAGGTGAAGGCGGTGGTTTTCGCGCCTTCGGCCAGGACACCGGCGTCGTGCAGGGCGTCGATCCACATCTGCCAGTCTTCGCCGCCCATCACCGCCACGGTGCCGTCGATCTCTTCCTGGGTCGCCGGTTGCAGGGTGGTTTCCTTGACGATTTCCTTGTCGGTGTCGACACCGCGCAGGGTCACGGACTTGCCCAGGGGCTTGAGGGTCGAACTCAGCACTTCACCGGTCTTGGGGTGGGTGCGACGCGGCGCCGCCAGGCTGTAGACCACCAGGTCGATCTTGCCCAGGTCGCGCTTGATGGTTTCGATGGTCTCGGCCTTGACCGCGTCGGAGAAGGCGTCACCGTTGATGCTCTTGGCGTACAGGCCCTTTTCTTCGGCGAACTTGTGGAACGCCGCGGTGTTGTACCAGCCGGCGGTGCCCAGCTTGCCGTCAACGCTGCCGCGCTCGAAGAACACCCCCAGGGTGTTGGCGCCGCAACCGAAGGCGGCGGTGATCCGCGCGGCCAGGCCGTAACCGGTGGATGCGCCGAGGACCAGCACGTTCTTCGGCCCTGCGTCGATGGCGCCCTGCTGGGTGACGTAATCGATCTGCTGCTTGACGTTGGCTTCGCAACCCACCGGATGGGTCGTCACACAGATAAAGCCGCGAACGCGGGGTTTGATGACCATTTACAATCTCCCAATTTCAATGTGCCAGGCGCCGGTAACGGCGGCGGCAGTGTCACTTGCTAAGGTCGTAGACGCTCACAATGGCTTCGCGTCACCAACTGATGGAATTTGCCCGGCAGGCCAAGGCCTGGCGTCCCTGTGCCGGCACCCTCGGGGCGATATCCAGGCGGCCCGGGCCGAGACTCTAGCAGTTGCACCGGCCGGCTTGTGCATCCACCCGGCGAAATTTCTGCGGCCACATTCATCAACAGATGATGAAGTCCGGCCGGCCTGTGCTTCAGGGCATCCTGTCCAGCGGCAGTTGCTGGCCCTGGCCGCGCGCCTCGTACCAGCGCTGTACCACGTCCGGCAGGCGCTGCTTCCACGCAGGCTCGGTGGTGTAGTAGCGCACCCGCACTTCATCGGCGGGGCCCACCACCGCCAGCAGCGCGACCCACAACTCACCCTTGGCACCGCGCACGAAAATCGCCGCATTGGTGCTAGCCAGCCCCTGCAGCCACATATCGGTGACCTCGGCGCCCGGAAGCTCGGCCGAGGTGTCCTGGGAGAACGCCGAGCCGCTGTCGAGCAGGGTCTGGTAATCCTGTTGCAGCAGCTTGCGGGCGCGCAGATCTTCCTCCTCGGTACGCACCAGCGCGGTGGACAGCAAATCGTACGGGTTCTCCAGGATTTGCCGGGAGGCCACATAGAGCCCGTCGTAATACACCCCCGAACCGGCGCCGCAGGCATAGGCATCGCCCTCCTGGGTCACCTGCAACAGGCCGTTGCGCGGGGTGAAGCGCAGCTTGCAGCCCTCGACGCCGTAGCGGGCTTCACCGTCCTTGAGCTGCAGCTTGCCCGCCAGCGCACCGGAATTGGCGCCGCCCATGGCCGACAGGTCGAAGCTCAGACGATCCTCGCCGCTGCGCCGGATCACCAGCTCACCGCCGTAGAACGGGCTGACCGAGACCCGCTGCCAGGTGCCCTGCCAACTGAACGGGATGTTCACATAGCGCAGCACCGTCAGCCGGCTCAGGTATTGGCTGCGCAGACAGCCCAGGTCGGCCTGGCACTGGTCGCGCTGCTTGAGCCATTCACGCTGGCCCAGGCGCAGCGCCTTGGGGTCCTTGGCCTCGGCCAGGGTCGCCGTCCAGGCCTTGCCCAGCCGGCTGTCCAGCCCGGCGGTATAGGGGTCGGCGCAGATGGCCTTCTCACTGGCACTGGCGGCCTTGGCGCAGTCGAAGCTGCTGGCCTGGGTCGCGGTGGCACAGGCCAGGACAGCGAGCAGCAGGCCACTGGCCCGCAGTGGACGTACAAGGGAGGCGGACATGGTTCGATTCCATTCAAAAAGGGCTTTGCAAGAATACCTGCGTCGACTTCTTACTCACGCCGCATTCATGAAAAAAATCCCTCTGCCCCCGCCTTCCCGGCCCCATGACCACCCATGCAAGCACTGTGACATCACCGACACTTGCAACAGCGCTGCGTTGCCCGATAATCAGCCACCGACTTGAGCCTCGCCCCATGGACTGGAGAACACGATGGCATCCCCCCCACCCCCTCAGGCCCGAACGGACCGTCGCCACTGCACTTCATCGAAAACGGCCCGTGGAAAGAGGCACTGTTCACCACCTATGCCCTGAGCCTGACCTACTTCGAAAGCTACGTGCTGCCTCGACTGCGCGAAGCCGGCTGTGAAAAAGTCACCCTGCTGGTGGATATCCAGGGTTACCGCGCCTCAATGATGGAATTGCGGGCGCGGCATGTGGGCAAGGATTACGCCTTGATTCCGGTACGGGTCAAAGACGGCATTTTCCACCCGAAGATCACCTACCTGCGCGGCGAGGACCAGGACCTGCTGATGGTCGGTAGCGGCAACCTGACCTTTGGCGGCCACGGCGGCAATGTCGAGGTACTGGAAGTCCTCAGCGCCGGGGAGCAGCCGGGGGCTTTCGCCGACTTCGCCGACTTCCTGGAAAATCTCTGCACCCGGCCGCACCTGCAGATCGCCGACGACAGCGCCCTCTTGCCCTTCATTCAACGGGCCCGGGCCCTCAGCCGGCAGTTTCATGATCAGGCGCCACCGCAGCCGGTGGAACTGCTGCATTCCCTGGACACCGCCATCACCGAGCAATTGATCGAGCGCGCCGCAGGCCGGCGCTGGCACAGCCTGCTGCTGCTTTCGCCCTTCCACAGCCGTGATGGACAGTCCCTGGGCCATCTGCTCAAGACCTTGGGCATCCCTCGGCTCACCGTTGGGGTTCCAGGCAACGGCGTCTGCTCCTTTCCCCTGGAGCAGACCAGAGACTGGCCAGTCGAGATCGACTGGGTGACGCCCAAGGTCGAACACAACCAGCGACGGCTGCACGCCAAGTGGCTGGAGTTGCGCGGCGCCGGCAGCTGGACCCTGACCGGCAGCGTGAATGCCACCCGGACCTCCATGGACAGCACCGACAACGTGGAAGTGGCGGTACTGCGCAAGCTCGACAGCGCCACGGATGAGTGCTGGGAGCCCGTCGAAGCACCGCGCTATGAAGCGGACGCCTTCGAGCGCCAGGACCAGGAGGCGACCCTGTGCGTCTATGCACGCCTCAACGAAGAACAGCAGTTGGAAGGCCGGCTGATCGGTCAGCAAGCGCTGGCCGGAGAATGGCTGGCGACCCTGGAGTGCGCCGAAGAAGTCCTCGAAACGGCGCCACTGCAACTGACCGCGCAAGGCGGCTTCGTATGGCCGCTGCAGCGGACCCTGGACACCAGACTGGACGAGGGGCTGCAACTGCGCTTGGAGCGCGCGACACAAAGTGCCCGAGGCTGGGTCTGCATTGACGCCTACCTGAGCATGCCCCTGCCGATTCGCAGCCTGTGCGGGGCTCTGGGCCGACTGCTGGGGGGCAACCAGGCCCAGGGCGACCTGCAGATCCTGCTCAACTGCCTGGTGCTGCACGCGCAACAACTGCCCGAAGAGCCCGATGCACCGCTACGCACTAAGCCCGCCACGACGCCCGTCAACCCGCCAGGCGGCACTGAGCCGCCTGCGCTACAGCCGCCCCAGCGCCCTCGCCACTGGCTGCCGAGCGTGGCCAAAGCCGCTACCGGCCGCGATGGCAGTTGGGCGTTGCTCCAGGCCATCGCAGGCTTGCTGCACCACGCCAACCCCGGGCAAGGACCCGTGGGGCACGGTGATGCGGCACCTATCATCGAACGGGACGATGGTCGAGAGGACAGCGACTTCGATCCGGCGTCGGACCCCAACCTCGAATCGCTGCCCTCTCCCAACCTGATCAACGAGTTCAACCAGACCCTGCAGAGTCTGGTCAACCTCAAGGGCCTGAGCAGCCGCAAGAAAGCCCAGCTGCTGTATGTCTGGTGCCATGTCGCCCTGGACTTCTATTTGCGTCGCCTGCACCTGCCGGTCAATGCCCGGGATTTTGCCCAGCGCTGGCTCAACTGCGTCGACCATGCGCAACTGGCTGCCGAAGATCGCCCACTGGTGGACGAAGCGGTCTACGGCCTGGCCGCCACCCTGGCGCTGCCGGGCAGGCTGACCTCTGCCGCAACCCTGGGGACGCTGGACGCCACCACCCTGCATGAGTACCTGGAACGCTACGGCCAGGGGCCCGTGGACTTCGTCCAGGCCCGGCACCTGGCACAACGCTGGTTCAACCAGGAACCTGCGCAACGGCTGGTGGACCACGGGGTGGCCGAGGCCCTGGCGGCCCTGGATGCGGTGCAACACACCCGTACCTTGCGGGCGTTGCTCAGCCACTACATCGAAGATCGTCAACAGGCCCGCCAGCAACGCCTGCCGGCGGATCGTTTCACTGCGCAAGAGATCACCGCGCTGCAACACATCCACTCCCCCAACAGCTCCCGGCCGGGTTACTACCGGGTCAACCACCGCACCATCCGCAGTTGCCCTAACACCCGCCAGTGCTACGCCCCGGTGGAGCGCGAAGCCCTTGCTCGCCTGAAACAACGTCGCATCAACCAATGCCAGTATTGCCAGGCCCTGATGGTGTCACTCGAACCATGAACCCATTGCCACAACGTGCCTTTTTCGTCTCCCCCTCCGTGCGTGAGAGCGGCGGCGTGGATTACCTCGGACTGCGACAGGCCAACCTGGAACTGATGGACCAGTTCATGCCCGGGATCAACAACGGTACCCAATGGATTCGTCCGTATTCAGTGATGTGCTGGGCGGTATGGATCTTCAATCAGCACAACCAGACCTACTCGGGCGAACTGCCCGCGGGTCAGCGCTTCCAACGCTTCAGGGAAAAGATCGAGGTGCTGTTCGGCTGGAGTCATCAGTTGGTCGGTGACGGTGCCTACATGGCCGGCAATCGCCAGTACAGCCCGCCCGGCAACGGCCCTTTCACCCTGGACTTCAAGACCTGGCATCGCGGCCCCAGCTGGTTCGATGCGGTGCAGTACGGCCCCTCGTTCAAGCCTGACACCGGCCTGGGCCTGGCCTGGCCGCAACCCGACGGCACCTACGGCGTCACCGAAGCGGGTGAAGCACTGGCCCGGGCCCTGGATAAAGGTTTGCGTACGCTGGCGCTCTATCCGTGGCTGATCTGCGTCGAAGACCTGCAGGGCAGTGCCAAGCAGGCCGGCGCCGTGCATCTGAAGTGGGATCGCAATTGGCCAACCCGCCAGGAAGCACGGATTTTTCGCGACGAGTTCTACCCACCGGCGGGAACGGCGAAAAACCCCAGGGCCAGCCACCGCGAGTGTTCCATCAACCTGATCCGCGCCACGTTGCAGGTGCTGGGCAGCGAAACCAGCCTGCCGGTGCTGCGCCGGGCCATGGCGCTGCTGCCCCTGTCCGACTTCCCGGCCGAGCAGGTGACCGGACTGGCCCCGACCCAGGCACTGTGGCGAGTCCTGCAATTGCGCCAGGCCCAGCGCCTGGCCTTTGAAAGCCTGTTCGGCTGGATGGAATTGCATATCGCCCAGGGCCTGCACAGCAGTGAGGCACTGCGCGACCGACTGCTGTCCCTGGACTGCATCCCACTGCGGGCCGAGAGCTCGGTGCAAGCGGTCCTGGAACATTACCGGGCCTTGTCCCCGCAGGCCGCGAACTTGCTGGAGGCGGGGCTGCAAGTGGCCGAGCTGGATCTGTTCGAGCGCATCGACCGTCTGCTGGGATACATCGACAACCACGACGAGCAAGCCGCCGGCGAGGCCTTGCAGTTGCTGTTTCTGGTGGCGGCCATCACCCAGGACCTCAGCGCCTGCCCCCGGCACAGCGCCTATCTGGACCAGGGGGGCCAGGCGCGGCTGTCATTGCAGTACTGGGCTCGCTCACTGCAGCGCAAACAACAGATCAGCCTGTCGGAACTGGTCCTCAACCTGATCGAGAACAACCTGCTGAGCCAGCACTTCGGCATCGCTGCCATCCGCATGACCGAGGCCAAGCCAAGGCTGCGCATCAGCCTCGAGGACCAAGGCCTGGTGTCCCTGCTGTCCGGTACCGACAAGGCCTGGCAACCCGGACTGACCGAAGACCGGCTGTATTCAACCCTGGCCTTGATGACGGAAAGCCGGCTGCTGCAGTGTCGTCAGTGTGACGAGACCAACGCCCGGGTCTATCAGCGTGCCGACCCATGACGCCTTGTTTTTTCTGGCGACGCCTCGTAGGGGCTCGTACTAAGCTCTGCTCTTCTGTCTATTCAAGGAACACGATGAACTGGGTACTGGGGACCATGCTGTCGCTGTTGAGCCTCACCGCTCACGCTGGCGAGTTGCGCATGCTGACCGACAACCACCCGCCGCTGCACTTTCAGCAGGGCGAGCACATGACGGGCTTCGCTGTGGAGGTGGTGCAAGCCCTGGCGCAACGCACCGGTGATCCGGTGCAGGTGCAGCAACGGCCGATGTTGCGCGCCTTGCGCGATGCCAGCGAGGCCGAAGACACCGCGGTGTTTACCATTTTGCGCACGGCCGAGCGCGAGTCGCGCTATCAGTGGGTGGGGCCGCTGATGCAGACCGAAACCGCGCTGTACGCCCGCACTGGCGACCACAGCGCAGTCACCGACCTGCACCAGACCCGGGGACAGATTGCCGTACCGCGCAAGTGGCTGGTCTACCGCTACCTCAAGCAACAGGGGCTGGACAATCTGTGGGGTGTGGACAGCCCGCAGGTCATGATTCGCCTGCTGCGACTGGGACGGGTGCAATACCTGGTGGCCGACACCATGAGCATCAGCACCTTCGCCGCCGAAGAAGGCATGCCCTTCGATCAGTTGAGCTACCAGATGCCGCTGATGCGCCAGGACGCCTACATCGCCTTTTCCCCCAAGGTCGACGCCGCCCGGGTCGCCCGCTGGCAGCGGGCGCTGGAGGCGATGAAACGCGATGGCAGCCTGCAACGGCTCAAACAGCGCTGGCATATCGACCGCACTGCCTGCTCAAGCGACTGCTGACGACGGCCTCAAGATAGAATTTGCTGACTTGTGAACGGCAGTAAATCTCGTCCGCGGCGGCGAGTTTCGCTACTATGACGAGCCCATTTCTGTCGTTGCCGACCCGCCAATCCGGAGCCCCAATGCCCAGTCCCAAGGACCTCGCCACTGACAGCAACGCCCCGATGATTCCGGAACAGCGCCGCGAGCAGATCCTGCGCCAGTTGCGCAAGCATCAGGTACTCAGCGTGCATCAGCTGATGGAGATGTTCGACTGCTCGCACATGACGGTGCGCCGGGATATCGCCCTGCTGGAACAGGAAGGCCGCGCCCATTCGGTGACCGGTGGCGTGCGCATCGCCAGTCAGTTGCACAGCGAGCCCAGCCATCAATCCAAGGCCGTGGTGGAATTGCCGCAGAAGCAGGCCATGGCCAAGCTCGCGGCGGGCCTGTTGCACGCGGACATGACGGTGTACCTGGATGCCGGCACCAGCACCCTGGAGATCGTGCCCTACATCAAGGCGCTGTCGGGGATGACCGTGATCACCAACGATTTCGGCGTGGCCCAGGCATTGATGGAGGCGCCCCAGGTCACGGTGATTCACACCGGTGGCCAGTTGGATCACTCCAACCATTCCTGTGTCGGCGGGCTGGCGGTGGCCACCCTGCGTCAGGTGGTGACGGACATCGCCTTTATCTCCACCAGTTCCTGGGACCTGCGCCGGGGCATCACCACGCCCTCGGCATTGAAGGTCGAGGTCAAGCAGGTGGCGATGCAGTCGGCGACCCAGGCGGTGCTGGTGGCCAGCAGCTCCAAGTACGGCACCTTCGGCATGTACAAGATCGCCGACCTGGAGCAGTTCGACATCATCATCAGCGACGCGGCCCTGGCCCCCGCAGCGGCGGACGGCATTCGCAAGCACGGTGTGGAATTGCTGCTGCCGGCACAATCCTGAGCCAGCGATAGCCCCCAACACCTGCAATCCGTGGCCAGGGAACTTGCTCCCACTCATCTGCGCAGCAGACGCAATGCCTGATGCCCCTCAATCCCCGAAAGGTCGCGCCGTCCGGGTTTGGGGCGGCGGCGCCACCCGGCATGAGCAGGCTCCCTCGCCACAAAGAGTGAACAGCCCTCCCTAGGCTTTGTACGAAAAGCCTTGATACGCGGTGATGCTGCGTGGAAAACGGTCTCGTGCGCGAGTCCGATCGGAAGGCTCATCTACACCCCGTAAAGTCGAACGCGCCCCCCGACCGTTCCTCGAGCGTTTTCGCCTTGCCTGACCTTCGTCTCAACACTGTTGGGACAGAGCCTAGTGGGCTCTCTCGGTGTCGGCCATGAACTGCCCCAGCTCACGAGCATAGAACCGGGCCATGCCGGTGGTGCCGTGCCCGCGAGTTTCGGCGCTGGCGGGAATCAACAGCAGGCGAGCATCTTTCACTTGCTTGAGCGCCGCTTGCAGGGTGCCGGTTTCCGGTGGGTTGCGCTCATCGTCCGCGGCGTTGATCACCAGTACCGGCGCCTGGATCTTGCTCAACCCCGGCGCGGCGTTGTAGTCCGCCGAAGACTGCCACTGGTAGATGAAGTCGTTGGCATCGGCGGTCTGTGGCGCCTTGAGGCGTTCATCCACCAACTGGTCGGCCTGGGCCCGGGTCGGCGCCAGGGCCTGATAGGCCAGGGTGCCGCCGCTGGTGCCAGTGGCGAACAACGCATTGGCCAGACGCAGAGACGGCGGCTGGACCCGGTAATTGCCGTTGTCCCAGGCTGGGTCCTGCTTGATCGACTCCACCAGCAGCCGGCGCATCATCCAGTTGCGCGAGGACATTTCCCCGGGCTGGGAGGCCATGGGCACCAGCGCGTCCATCATCTGCGGCCATTGCTGGCCCCAGAGCCAGGTCTGCATGCCGCCCATGGAATTGCCGATGATCAGGCGCAGGTGCTTGACCCCCAGCCCCTCGGTGACCAAGCGGTACTGGGCCTGGACCATGTCGTCGTAGTTGTACTGGGGAAACCGCGCGCGCAGGCCATCGGAAGGCTTGCTCGACTGGCCGACGCCAATGCCGTCGGTGGCGATGATGTAATACTTGCTCGCGTCCAGAGGTTGCCCCGGGCCGAACAGCTCGCCGCCAAAATCCTTGCTCAGCAGGTCGCTGGCCGGCCGATAGGTGCCGTGCAGATAGAGGATCGCCGGGTGCTTGGGGTTGCCCAGGGTGATGTAGTGCAGTTTCAGGTTGGCCAGCTGTTCGCCGTTGTGGAAAGTGAACTGCGGAGCGACCCAATCGCCCTCGGTGGCCGGCGGCAGGCTCGCGGCCGCGGCCAGGGACATACCGCCCAGGGACAGAATCAGGCCGAACGCGGCCCGGCAGACAAGACGCTGCATGAAAAAACTCCTGTGTTTATCGCTACGAATCATCGCAAGCCGTTCGTGGCCTGCGTACCCTCTGTAGCCGCTGCCGCAGGCTGCGCAAGGCACCGCAGGGGCCTCGGCGGCCGCGGAATCGCTGCGAGCCTACGGCTCGTTCGCAGCCTTCGGCAGCGGCTACATAAAACGATGCGCGAAGGCCTGCAGGGGCCTCGGCGGCCGGGGAATCGCTGCGAGCCTGCGGCTCGTTCGCAGCCTCCGGCAGCGGCTACATAAAGCGATGCGCGAAGGCCCGCAGGGGCCTCGGCGGTCGCGGAATCGCTGAGAGCCTGCGGCTCGTTCGCAGCCTTCGGCAGCGGCTACATAAAGCGATGCCCGCAGGGCCTTGCGCGACGTTCCCCAGATACCTTTTCCTGCGCAACCTGCAGTAGCGGCTACACCGCCGAGCCTTGGCGCGCCTGCCAGTCGCGCAGCCATTGCAGGCCGGCGGAGGTGTCGCCACGCGGGCGGTATTCGCAACCGACCCAGCCGTCATAGCCGAGCTCGTCCATCAATTGGAACAGGTAGGGATAGTTCAGCTCGCCAAGGTCCGGCTCGTGACGATCCGGAACCCCGGCGATCTGGATATGGCCGATGCCCGGCAGATCCCGCCGCAGTTTTACCGCCAGGTCGCCTTCGACGATCTGGCAGTGGTAGCAGTCGAACTGCACCTTGAGGTTGGCCGCACCCACTTCCTTGCAGAGGGCCTGGGCCTGGTCCTGGCGATTGAGGAAGAACCCCGGCATGTCCCGGGTGTTGATCGGCTCCAGCAGCACGGTGACCCCGACCTTGGCCGCCTGGGTCGCGGCGTGGGCCAGGTTCTCCAGGTACACCGCGTGATGGCGGGCCCGGTCCTGTTCCGACGGCAGCAGGCCGGCCATCACGTGGATCCGTGAATTGCCCAGCACCGCGGCGTACTCCAGGGCCTTGTCGAAGCCCTGGCGGAACTCCTGCTCGCGTCCGGGCAGGGAGACGATGCCACGCTCCCCCGCCGCCCAGTCACCGGGCGGCGCGTTGAACAGGGCCTGCTGCAGGCCATGATCGTCCAGGTGCTGCTTGAGCACCTGGGGGCTGTAGTCGTAGGGAAACAGGTACTCCACGGCCGTGAAGCCGTCTGCCGCTGCGGCGGCGAAACGTTCAAGAAAGGCATGTTCCGGGTAGAGCATGCTGAGGTTGGCAGCAAAACGAGGCATGGGAACTCCTGGGACAAAGGGTCAGACAAACGGCCAGATCAGCAGGGTAATACAGAACCCCAAGGTGCCGAGCAAAGTGGTAATCACGGTCCAGGTACGCAGGCCATCGGCGACGTTGAGCCCGGCCAGCTTGGTGAAGATCCAGTACCCGGCGTCATTGATGTGGGACATGGCCAGCCCGCCACCACCCATGGCCAGGCACAGCAGGGCCATGTGGTTGGGGCTCAGGTCGAGGGTGGCGATCAGCGGCGCGATGATGCCCGCCGTGGTCACCAGGGCCACGGTGGTGGAGCCCTGCACGGCGCGCAGCAGCATGGTCAGCAAGAAGCCCAGGGCCAGGACCGGCAGGCCGGTGGTGCGCAGCAGGTCGGAGACCACGGCACCGATCCCGGTGTCCACCAGGACCTTGCCGAACACCCCGCCGGCCCCGGCAATCAGGATCACCATGGCCACCCCGGGCAAGGCCGAGCCGATCACGTCGGAGACCTGGCTGCGGCTCCAGCCGCGGCGCGAACCCAACAGCCAGGCACAGAGCAAGGTGTCCAGCAGCAACGCCACCAGCGGCGCACCGAGCACGGTCAAGACCCCGCGCAGGGTGGATTCCAGAGGCAGCAAGGACGTGGCCAGGGTGCCCAGCAGGATCAACACGATAGGCAGCAGGATCAGGCTGACGATCAGGCCGAAACCCGGTGGCGGCGCCGGCGGCAGTTTCGCCGCCAGAGTGCCGGTGGATTCCTCCAGGCCCATATGGGCCACGGCTGCCAGTGCTTGCGGGCTGGCCGATTGCTCGGCGCCACTGTTCCAGGCTGCCAGGTCTTCGTTGGTGACGTGAGGACCGTAGACTTCAGCACGGATATCGTCGGTCATCGGGAAGTTGCGCCGGGTCATGCGCCCCGCCACGCGGTAGCCGACATAGCACAGCAGCGCGGTCAGCGGCAGGCCGAACATCAGCACCCGGCCCAGGTCCGCCCCCAGCTGGCTGGCCGCCGCCACCGCGCCCGGATGGGGCGGCAGGAAGGCATGCACGGTGAGCAGCGCGGCGCACATCGGCAAGGCGAACACCAGCAGCGGCTTGCGCGCACTGCGGGCCACGCCGTAGGCCAGGGGCATGAGGATGATCACCCCGACCTCGAAAAACACCGGCACGCCGATGATGAAGCCGGCGATGGTCAGGGCCAGGGGCGTGCGGCGGTTGCCGAAGCGCTCGATCAGGGTCTTGGCCAGGGCCTCGGCACCGCCGGACAGTTCGATGATGCGGCCGATCATGGCGCCCAGGGCAATGATGATGGCGATGTGGCCAAGGGTCTTGCCCATGCCGCCTTCGATGGTGGCCACCAGTTCCGCCGGTTTCACCCCGGCCACCAGCGCCACCAGGATGCTCACCAGCATCAGCGCGACAAAGGGCTGGAACTTGTACTTGAGCACCAGAAACAGCAACAGGGCGATACCGGCCCCGGCGGTGATCATCAGAATCAGCGGGCTCATTGGGCAAGCCCTCCACCCAGTGGTTGGCAGGTGTTGCAGGTGACGCTGGAACCCGTAAAGCCAATGCAGTCATTCATCTCGGGAAGTCCTGTTGTTATTGTTTTTTACCGGCAAGCCGCTCCCCACGAGAGCCCGATGGCGCTCCCGGGGGCGCTTGCCGTGAAGCGTTGTCAGTGATTACCAGGCGGTGCCGAAAGCGTCCCGCAGTTCGTCCAGGGCGTGTTGATCCAGAGGCTCAGGACGCGGCTGGCTCATGAGCCACAGGCGCGCGGTTTCCTCCAGCTCCTCCAGGGCATAGCTGGCCTTGGACACGCTGCTTTCCCAGACCACCGGGCCCAGGCGTTCGAGCATCACCCCGCGCACCCGGTTGGCCAGTTGCGCCACCTGCTCGGCGACCTTGGGCGAACCCGGACGCTGGTAGCCGATCAGTGGAATGTGCCCGACCTTCATCACCTGATACGGGGTCAGCGGCGGCAGGATGTCGTCGTCGCTCCAGACCCCGGCCAGGGTCAATGCCACCAGATGGGTGGAATGGGTGTGCACCACCCCGCCCACCCCCGGATTGCGGTCATACACCTGGCGATGCAGGGCCAGGGTCTTGGACGGCTTGTCGCCGCTGACCCACTCCCCCGCCAGGTTGACCTTGGCGATGGCCGCCGGATCGAGGCGCCCCAGGCAGACATCGGTGGGGGTGATCAGCCAGCCATCGTCGAGCCGCGCGCTGATGTTGCCGGCGCTGCCCACGGTGTAGCCGCGCTGATAGAGGCTGCGGCCGACGTCGCAGATTTCTTCGCGCAGAGCGTTTTCCCGGCTCATGGCTGACCTCCGGCCAGTTGGCCCAGGGCCTTGCTGAAAAAGTCGCGACCGCCGAAGTTGCCGGACTTCAGGGCCAGGGCCAGGGGCTCGCCGCCGCTGCTGACCGTGGCCGGCACTCCGGGGTCGATCTGTGCACCGATCTGCAGCAGACGCACGCCCAGGGCCTTGACCACCGCTCCGGAGGTTTCGCCGCCGGCCACCACGAAGCGGCGCACGCCGTTATCCCGCAGGCCCCGGGCGATCTCGCCCAGGGCGTTCTCCACCAGGGCCCCGGCGCGCTCGACGCCCAATTGCCGCTGCACCGCCTTGACCTGCTCGGGGGTGCTGGTGGCGTAGATCAGCACGGTGTCCTGCTGGGCCTGGACAAAAGCCAGGGCCTGGGCCACCACCGGTTCACCGGCCGCCAGGGCCAGGGGGTCGATGCGTAGGGCTGGGCGCTCGGCTTCCAGCCAGGCGTCGACCTGGGCATTGGTCGCTGCCGAGGCACTGCCGGCCAGCACCACTTCGCCACCGGCCACCGGCGGCAGGCTCGCGGCGTCCAGGTCCCGCAGCTTGCCGGCGCGGCGGAAGTTCTCCGGCAGGCCCAGGGCCAGCCCGGAACCGCCGGTCAACAGTGGCAGGTCGGCGCAGGCGGCGCCGAGGGTGTAGAGGTCGGCATCGGACAGCGCATCGGCAATCGCCATGGCGACGCCCTTTTGCCGCAGTTCAGCGATCTTCGCCCGCACCGCGTCCACGCCCTGGGCCACGCTGTCGTAACGCAGCAGGCCCACCGGCAGCACAGTCTGCGCTTGCAGCACCCGCACCAGGTTGGCGTCGGTCATCGGCGTCAGCGGGTGATGCTGCATGCCCGATTCATTGAGCAACTGGTCCTGGACAAACAGATGGCCACGGAAAATCGTCCGGCCGTTCTCCGGAAACGCCGGACAAGCCAGGGTGAAATCGCTGCCCAGGGCCTTGAGCAAGGCCTCGCTGACCTGACCGATATTGCCCGCCGCGGTGGAGTCGAAGGTCGAGCAGTACTTGAAGAAGATCTGTTCGCAGCCCTGCTCGCGCAGCCAGTGCAGGGCCGCCAGGGATTCGGCCACCGCCTCGCCCACCGGCGTGGTGCGGGACTTCAGGGCGATCACCACGGCGTCGGCGTCCAGGCCGGCGGCCACTTCGGCGCTGGGAATGCCAATGCTCTGCACCGTGCGCATGCCGCCGCGCACCAGCATGTTGGCCAGGTCGGTGGCGCCGGTGAAGTCATCGGCGATGCAACCCAGCAACGGGCGTGGAGTGGAAGTCGTCATCACAGGCTCCTCAAACGGCATCGGGCTTGGCCACGGGCAGCTCGATGCCCGGGAAGATCTTGATCACCGCCGAGTCATCCTCGCGGCCGAAACCGGCGCTGGAGGCCTGCATGAACATCTGGTGCGCGGTGGCCGACAGCGGCAGCGGGAACTTGCTGGCCCGAGCGGTATCCAGCACCAGGCCCAGGTCCTTGACGAAGATGTCCACTGCGGACAACGGCGTGTAGTCGGCCTTGAGGATATGCGGCACGCGGTTCTCGAACATCCACGAGTTGCCGGCGCTGTGGGTGATCACCTCGTACAGGGCATCGGCGTCCACCCCTTCGCGCAGGCCCAGGGCCATGGCTTCGGCGGAGGCGGCAATGTGCACCCCGGCCAGCAACTGGTTGATGATCTTGACCTTGGAGCCCAGGCCATGGGCATCCCCCAGGCGGTAGACCTTGCCGGCCATGCCAGCGAGGATCGCCTCGGCCTTGGCGTAAGCGCCGGCCGGGCCGGAGGTCATCATGGTCATCTCGCCGGCGGCGGCCTTGGCCGCGCCCCCGGAAATCGGTGCATCCAGATAGAGCAAGCCCAGGGCCTCCAGGCGCTGGCCCAGGTCCACGGCGTAGGTCGGGGCCACAGTGGCGCAACCGATCACCAGGCTGCCGGGGCGCAATGCCGCCACCGCCCCGCCCTCGCCGAACAGCACGCTTTCAGTCTGCTCGGCATTGACCACCACGGTGATGATCACCTCGCACTGCTCCGCCAGCTGGGCGGCCGAGGCACAGGCCACGCCGCCTTCAGCGGCGAACTGCTCGGTGACCGCGGCACGCACATCGCAGGCGTGCACCTTGAAACCGCTGCGCAACAGCGAACGGGCGATGCCCAGGCCCATGGCGCCAAGACCGATGACACCGACATTGTTGTTATTCATGGGGGACTCCAGAAATAGACCAGGACTGTGCCGCGCCGGACAGGCGCCGGGCAAGAACCGGGCAGGACAGGGAAATCCGGATTGCAGGTCCGGCAAATGCAACACAGAGAGCGGCAACAGGCGCAGCGCCAGACGGCAAGCCCGGAAGGTGCATGGCACCGTGAACCGGTGCCGAGAGAGGCAGGAGCGAAGCGATCATCATGGCCATCCTGTTGCTGTTGTTATCAGGTTGAGCGTTGGCTGTGAACGATCATCCACCAATGAACGGATTATGTGAAGATATTTTTCAATCTAACATTTTTTAACATCGCTTTTTCCTGCCCGCTGCCTCCGGTCCGCGCCCGCCACTGGTCGGAACATCGAGGTCCAGTCGCCATCCCCTGCTACAACCTTTCACAGCCCTGATCTGGATCAGCATTGAGCGCGAGATCCTGACCGAGGCTCAGGACATGAAGCGTGCTGACTGGCGGTAGCACCCTTCATCGCAACCCCGTTGACGCCCCCACTGACCAGGGGCTCAATGGTCCGTCTCGTTATGCTTGGATAAGGATGATTCAACATGGCAAATATTGAAGTTTTATCGGGCGATTTTCTGCAGGGCGCCGGCGAGTACCGCCACGGCACCTTCAGGCTCAAGACAGTGCTCAACAGCGCCGGTGTCGAGATCAAGGCATCGGCCTTCAAGAGCCTGGAAATCGCCACTGAAAGCCCCGTCGCCAACAAGGACGCCTTCGGTTATGGCGTGGCCGGCGCCATGCTGCTGGGGCCGGTAGGCGCGATTGCCGGTTACCTGATGGCGGGCACGGAAAACGAAGTGACCTTCATCGGCACCTTAAAGGATGGACGGCAACTGATGGCCGCCACCGACAGCAACACTTACAAGGATATCTCCCGGCACTTGCTGAACTGATAATCCGCGAAGTTATATTCAGTGCTCATGACGCCCCATCGGTCATGGGCACTTTTTATTTGTATCCCTTATATGTTTCCCACTCTCGACGCCTGCACTCATCCCTCAAGCTGAACCTCACCTGAAACTTCATCATCGAACAACGATTCAGGGCAATTTAACCTTGACTCGATGAACCCTCCTGAGTAAATTGCGCGGGCCGGGAAATCCGGCCTTTTTTCAACTCACTAAAGAAGCCAATGGACACAGTATCTAGACGCTGTCTGGTCACTGCCGCTGCGCAGCGCCAGGCACCCCTGAACAATGACGGGACTCGACTCCGCGGTCGGGTGAGCTGCGCTAGGGCTTGACGCTCCAACGTAACTTGCCTCCCCGGAACCAGTCCGGTCACGAGGCACAAGTTATGCACTTCACATCTTCTGTAATGCCCGGCGTACGCGCCTTTGCCGCCACCATGCGGGTCAAGCTGTGCCGTGAGCCCAAGGCTCTGGCACGCTCGCCGTTCTCCTCATCCTCACCTTGCGCCGCCACCGCCCTGCGGGCCAATTGGCGCGTCTGCCCGATGACCGGCCAGCTCCAGCAACGCTGGAGCCTGGACGACAGCCAGGACCCGCAGAGTCGGGGCGCGGCCCTGCTCTTGCAGCAGGCCGGACTGATCTTCGGCCTGTACCTCGGGGCGCGCACTTACCCATAAATCAACGGTCACTTTCCGTTGTTTCCACACAAACTTCTTACTTGGAAGTTTGACGGCACCTTATTGCCTTCTCGTTAATAAAACTTGCTGGAGAAAGTTATGGAAGAGGCCAGTAGTAGGTTCGCTGTCCATTCAACTTCATTGTTTGGGCAGCGAACGTTAAAACCTGAAAAACGCCAAGATCCGTATCGATCGCTAACCTGCGGCTCGACATACTTTCGCTCGTCTTTAATTAGTTGAGTGGTCGCTGTGTCGTGCCGTAGTCAGGCGGCAGGAGCACACGCAATGACTGAAAAAACCACAACTTCCCGCAACACCAGCGCCACCCGCGACAGCAACAAACTGTCGATGCGTGCCGCCCGCGAAGCCCAGAACGGCCTGGCCGTGACCCTGGCCAACGTCAACTCCAGCACCGCTGGCCTGACTGAACTGGACGCCGAAGGCCGCCTGCAACGCGACGGCCACAACGAGGTCGCCCACGACCGTCCGCCTCACGCCCTGGTGCAATTGCTGCAAGCCTTCAACAACCCCTTCATCTATGTGCTGATGACCCTGACCGGTATCAGTTTCTTCACCGACTTCTGGCTGCCGCTGCAAGCCGGCGAAGAAACTGATCTGACCGGCGTGATCATCGTCCTGGTGATGGTGCTGGCCAGCGGCCTGATGCGCTTCTGGCAGGAACACCGCTCGGCCAAGGCCGCCGAAGCCCTCAAGGCCATGGTCCGCACCACTGCCGCGGTGCTGCGCCGCGAGCAGATGGGCATGCAGGCCCGGGTTCGCGAAGTCCCCATGCGCGAACTGGTGGTGGGCGACATCATCCAGCTGTCGGCCGGCGACATGATCCCGGCGGACATCCGCCTGATCGAATCCCGCGACCTGTTCATCAGCCAGGCGGTGCTCACTGGCGAAGCCCTGCCGGTGGAGAAATACGACACCCTGGGCGCCGTGCAGGAAAAATCCGCCCAGGCCCTGGCCGCCGACCAGCAAGACCTGCTGGACCTGCCGAACATCTGCTTCATGGGCACCAACGTGGTCAGCGGCACCGCCACCGCGGTGGTGGTGGCCACCGGCGAGCGCACCTACTTCGGTTCCCTGGCCCGTTCCATCGTCGGCTCGCGCTCGCAGACCGCCTTCGACCGTGGGGTCAACAGCGTCAGCTGGCTGCTGATCCGTTTCATGCTGGTGATGGTGCCCATCGTCCTGCTGATCAACGGCTTCACCAAGGGCGACTGGGCCGATGCCTTCATGTTCGCCTTGGCGGTGGCGGTCGGCCTGACCCCGGAAATGCTGCCGATGATCGTCAGCGCCAACCTGGCCAAGGGCGCCGCGGCCATGGCCAAGCGCAAGGTGGTGGTCAAGCGCCTCAACGCGATCCAGAACTTCGGCGCCATGGACGTGCTGTGCACCGACAAGACCGGCACCCTGACCCAGGACCGGATCATCCTCGAACACCACGTCGACATCAGCGGCAGCCGCTGCGACGCGGTGCTGCAACTGGCCTGGCTCAACAGCCACCACCAGAGCGGCATGAAGAACCTGATGGACCGCGCCGTGGTCGCCTTCGCCGAGGGCAACCCGCACTTCACCCCGCCGGCCGCCTGGCGCAAGGTCGATGAACTGCCCTTCGACTTCGTCCGTCGGCGTCTGTCGGTGATCCTTGCCGACGCCCGTGGCGATCACCTGTTGGTGTGCAAGGGCGCGGTGGAAGAGATGCTCGAAACCGCCACCCGGGTCCGCCAGGACGGACTGGCCGTGAGCCTCGACGCCGAGCGCCGCGCCGCCCTGCTGCAACTGGCCGAGGACTACAACCGCGACGGCTTCCGCGTGCTGCTGGTGGGCACCCGGGACCTGCCCAAGGGCCAGACCCGCAACCAGTACAGCGCCAGCGACGAACGCGAGCTGGTGATCGAGGGCTTCCTGACCTTCCTCGATCCGCCCAAGGAAACCGCCGGCCCGGCCATCGCCGCCCTGCGTGACAACGGCGTGACGGTCAAGGTGCTGACCGGCGACAACCCCATCGTCACCGCGAAGATCTGCCGCGAAGTGGGCCTGGAAGCGGGCGAGCCGCTGCTGGGTCGCGACATCGAGCACATGGATGACCAGGTGCTCGGGCGCCTGGTGGAAGAACGCACGGTGTTTGCCAAGCTCACCCCGCTGCAGAAGTCCCGGGTGCTCAAGGCCCTGCAAGCCAACGGCCACACCGTGGGCTTCCTCGGCGACGGCATCAACGACGCCCCGGCCCTGCGCGATGCCGACGTCGGCATCTCGGTGGACAGCGGCACCGACATCGCCAAGGAATCGGCGGACATCATCCTCCTGGAAAAGAGCCTGATGGTGCTGGAAGAAGGGGTGATCAAGGGCCGCGAGACCTTCGGCAACATCATGAAGTACCTGAACATGACCGCCAGCTCCAACTTCGGCAACGTGTTCTCGGTGCTGGTGGCCAGTGCCTTCATCCCCTTCCTGCCGATGCTGGCGATCCACCTGCTGCTGCAGAACCTGATGTACGACTTCTCCCAGCTGGCCCTGCCCTGGGACAAGATGGACAAGGAATACCTGGCCAAGCCGCGCAAGTGGGACGCCAACAACATCGGGCGCTTCATGCTGTGGATCGGGCCGACCTCGTCGATCTTCGACATCACCACCTTCGCCCTGATGTGGTACGTGTTCGCCGCCAACAGCGTGGAAATGGCCGCCCTGTTCCAGTCCGGCTGGTTCATCGAGGGGCTGCTGTCCCAGACCCTGGTGGTGCACATGCTGCGCACCCGCAAGATCCCGTTCATCCAGAGCACCGCGGCCCTGCCGGTGATGCTGGCCACGGGACTGGTGATGGCCCTGGGGATCTACGTGCCCTTCTCGCCCCTGGGCAGCATGGTCGGCCTGGTGCCGCTGCCGTGGGAATACTTCCCTTGGCTGGTGGGCACCCTGCTCAGCTACTGCGTGGTCGCCCAGACCATGAAGACCCTGTACATCCGCCGCTTCAAGCAGTGGTTCTAAGGGCCTGGTTCTAAGGGCGTGAGCCCGGCGCGGCCGCCCTCGGACGGCCGCGCCCGATACACCTGACCAACGATGCCACCGTCGGCGCGGCCAGCGCCCTGCCGACGGCGACGCTGTTCGCCCGAAAGGAGCATCGCCATGTATCTCAAGCCTTTTTCCATGGTGCAACGCGGCCTCCAGGCCCTGCTGGTCTGCTGCCTGTGCACCAGCGCCCGCCTGCTCACCCGCGTGAGCATCCGGCTGTATGTTCGCGGCCTGCTGAGCGCCGTTGAAATTCGTTTTCTGCTGGGTTTCAGCGCCGCCATTACCCGCGCCTCGCTGCGGGTGGCGATCGCCTGAACCCGTCACCGACCCGGGAGCACACTCATGTCGGGCACCACACTTCTGATCAACCTGGCCGGGGCCATCGCCCTGCTGCTCTGGGGCTCGCAGATGATTTCCGGATCCCTGCTGCGCGGCTTCGGCAGCCCGCTGCGGCACTGGCTCGGACAACACCTGAACAACCGCTGGCTGGCGCTGCTGTGCGGCGTCGGCATCACCGGCGTGCTGCAAAGCAGCACCGCGGTGAGCCTGATGGCCAGCTCCTTTACCGCCGCCGGCACCCTGGGCCTGGCCCCGGCGCTGGCGGTCATGCTCGGGGCCAATATCGGCTCGACCCTGGTGGTCCAGCTGCTCAGCCTCGACCTGTCGCTGCTGGCCCCGGTACTGCTGCTGGCGGGTTTCCTGACCTTCCGCCTGCGGGACGACTCGCGCTTTGAAAGCATCGGCTGCGCGCTGATCGGCCTGGGCCTGATGCTGCTGGCCCTGGGCATGCTCGGCGCCACCCTGGGCGCGGTGGAAAGCACCCCGGTGTTCCAACTGGTGATGACCAGCCTCGACGGCGACCTGTTGCTGGCGCTGCTGGTGGCCATGCTGCTGACCTGGATGTGCCACTCCAGCGTCGCGGTGGTGCTGCTGATCGCCTCCCTGGCCGGCACCGGCCTGCTGTCGCCGGCCACCAGCATGGCCCTGGTGCTGGGGGTCAACCTCGGCGGCACCCTGCCATCCCTGCTCGGCGCCAGCGGTAACGTGGCCCGGCGCCTGCCCCTGGGCAACCTACTGGTGCGCCTGGTGGGCGTGGTCCTGGTGCTGCCGTGGATCACCGCCCTGGCCCGCCTGGACGCAGTGCAAGCCCTGGCACCGGAGTTGCTGGTGGTCTACCTGCACAGCGCCTTCAGCCTGGTCCTGGCCCTGCTGTTCATCGGCTTCACCCAGCCCCTGGGCAAACTGCTGACCCGGCTGCTGCCGGCCCCCGCCCCGGTCACCGACCCGGGCATGCCGCTGTACCTGGATCAGGCCGGCCTGGAAGTGGCCAACATCGGCCTGGCCAACGCCGCCCGCGAAGCCCTGCGCATGGCCGACATGCTTTCGAGCATGCTCGACCGGGTGCTGCAGCTGTTTCGCACCTCAAGCATCACCCATGCCGAGCAGGTGCGGCACATCGACCAGTCCCTGGACCTGCTCAGCGCGGCGATCCGCGCCTACCTGGCGGACATCGGCAAGGAAGGCATCAGCGACCAGGACGCCGACCGCTCCCAGGAAATCCTGCTGCTGGTGATCAACCTGGAGCACGCCGGCGACATTCTTTCCACCAGCCTGGCGCAATTGGCAGTAAGGCGCCTGCGCCGAGGCGAAGCCTTCTCCGAGTTCGAGCTGGGCACCCTGTACCCACTGCACCAGGAGTTGCTGGACAGCCTGAGCCTGGCCATCACCGTGTTCCTGCGCGAAGACCTGCCCACCGCCCACCAGTTGCTGGCGCGCAAGGAAAACGTGCGGCGCCTGGAAGCCGCCGCCGGCCGCGAGCACTTTCGCCAACTGCGCGAAGACCAGAGCGCCTGGGCCGAGTCCGGGGACATCTTCCAGCGCCTGCTGCGCGACTACCGCCGGGTCCACCACCACATCGCCGCCCTGGCCTACCCGGCCCTGGAGCGTGCCGGTGAGCGCGACATCGAACACGGCTACCTCAGCGAGCCCCTGGCCGAAGCGCCGGGCGCCGAGCACCCCGTGACCGGGCTCAAGGAGGACAGCCCATGCGCGTCCTGATCTGCGCCGGCCGCTACTACGCCGACAGCCGCCTGTGTCGCCGGGTCCTGGAAGCCTTCCAGCGCCTGCACGAAGTGCGGGTGGTGATCCACGGCGGCAGCCAGTTCCTCGGCGCCCACATCGAGGACTGGGCCCGGGAAACCGGGGCCCACATCGTCCGCTACCCGCCCAACTGGCAACTGCACGGCAAACACGCCGAGCGCCTGCGCAACAGCTTCATGCTGGCCGACAGCCGCCCGGACATCGTCCTCGCCCTGCCCGGCGGGGAAGACACCGAAGAGCTGCTGGCCCAGGCCCGGGTCCGCGGCATCCAGACCCTATCGGTGGACGCCCAGTAAACACCCCACGCAGCACCCACCCGCGCCGGCTCCCCAACCAAACGGTCCGGCGCCCAACAGAACGAGACCTGCCATGTCCAAGCACCGCCCACATCGCTCCTCGCGTTGCGCCTCCTGGGGCCACACCCTGCCTGCCGCGAAAAGCCGCATGCTCAAACGCAACCTGCTGTTCCTCGCCCTCACCGCCGGGGCCACCGCGACCCTGGCCCTGTGCTCCAAGGCCCAGGCCGCCGGCGGCGCCTACGTGGTGGATGACGGCGCCATCAACGCCCCCGGGGAATGCAACGTCGATGCCTGGTACCAGAGCACCCGGCATCAAGGCTCCAGCCACAACAGCGTGATCGCCCCGGCCTGCACCTTCAGCCAACTGCCCTGGGTACAAGTGGGAGCCGCGGTACAGCGCCAGCAGGCTGACGGCCAGGGCGAAACCCAGGTCAGCCCCCAGCTCAAGATCGCCCTGCTGGACCGCGCGGACCTGGGCCTGCAACTGGCCCTGGCCGGCTCCGCCCACTGGGCCCTGAACCGCCACCACAGCTTCGACGGCGGCGACCTCACCCTGCCCCTGACCTTCAGCGCCAGCGACCGCCTGCGGCTAAACCTGAATGCCGGCTGGACCCACGCCTACGACGATGGCGAGCAGAACCACCGCTGGACCTGGGGCAGCGGAGTCGAATACGACCTCATGCCGAGCCTGACCCTGATTGCCGAGCGCTACGGCCAGCGCGGCGGCGAACAAGGCTGGCAGGCTGGCCCGCGCCTGCACGTGGGCCAGCACCTTGACCTGGACCTGATCCTGGGCCAGCACCTGACCGAAGCCCGCGACCGCTGGCTGACCACCGGCGCAACCCTGCGCTTCTGAGCGCCCCATAGCGTCGCCGCCCCTGTAGCCGCTGCTGAGCCTGCGAAGCTGCGCAAAGGTCCAAAGGGCCTTGCCTGACGATCTTGGGCAGCCTCAAGATCCCCGCGTCTCCTACGGAGCCGTTCGCAGCCTGCGGCAGCGGCTACACAAAACGCGGCGAATCCTGTAGCCGCTGCCGAGCCTTAGCGAGGCTGCGCAAAGGTCCGCAGGACCTTGCCTGACGATCGCCTGCCAAACCTCTATCGATCTTGAGAACCCCGCGTCTCCTGCGGAGCCGTTCGCAGCCTGCGGCAGCGGCTACACGAAACGCGGCGAATCCTGTAGCCGCTGCCGAGCCTTAGCGAGGCTGCGAAAAGGTCCGCAGGACCTTGCCTGACGATCGCCTGCCAAACCTCTATCGTTCTTGAGAACCCTGCGGCCCTACGGGCCGTTCGCAGCCTGCGGCAGCGGCTACACGAAACGCGGCGAATCCTGTAGCCGCTGCCGAGCTTTAGCGAGGCTGCGAAAAGGCCCGCAGGGCCTTGCCTGACGATCGCCTGCCAAACCTCTATCGTTCTTGAGAACCCTGCGGCCCTACGGGCCGTTCGCAGCCTGCGGCAGCGGCTACACGAAACGCGGCGAATCCTGTAGCCGCTGCCGAGCCTTAGCGAGGCTGCGAAAAGGCCCGCAGTGCCTTGCCTGACGATCGCCTGCCAAACCTCTATCGCTGTTGAGAACCCTGCGTCCCTACGGGCCGTTCGCAGCCTGCGGCAGCGGCTACAGGGAGCAATCAGCCGGCAGTGGATGCAGGGCTTCGTCGAATTGGTCCAGGCGCGGGAAGACCAGGGGTTGGTCGTTCGCCAGGTGCTGCAGGCGTTGACGGTAGCGGTGCAGGAAATCTTCTCGGGCTTCCTGGCTGATGTAGGGCACATGCCAGGCCACGAACGGTTCCAGCACCTCGCACCCGACATAGGCCAAGGTGCCCCGCAGCAGCGGGCGCAGCATGTCCTGCAGCGGTCCATGGATCGCGCCTTCGCCAAACATGTGCTCACGTCCGCCCAGGGTCAGGGTCACCAGGGCTTTCTTGCCCACCAGCCCGCCCTGGTCATAGAAGCGCTTGCCGCCATAACACACCCCCGACACCAGCACCCGGTCGATCCAGCCCTTGAGCATGGCCGGCACCGAGAACCAGAACACCGGGAAGTTGAGGATCAACAGGTCGGCCCACAGCAGCTTGTCCAACTCGCCCTGGATGTCGGCGGCGATGCTCTGGTTCTTCACCCCCAGGCGTTGCTCCAGGGCGTACACCAGGTACTCCGGATTATCCCGGGCGGCAAAGTCGGCGGCGCTGGCCACCGGGTTCCAGTTCATGGCGTACAGGTCGCTGACCTGCACCTGGTGCCCCTGGTCCTCCAGCGTGCTGCGGGCCTGGTCGCGCAAGGCGGCGGTGAAGGATTGCGGTTCGGGGTGGGCGTGAACGATCAGTACCTTCATGAAGACTCCTCAAACGGTGGGCAAAGTGGCGGGGGCAACGCGGCGGCTCAGGCAGTGTTCGGCGCACAGGGCAATGCGCCGGCAGGCTTCGCGCAAGTCCTCCGGCTGCAGCACCAGCCCCAGGCGGATATGCCCGGCGGCGCTGGGGCCGAAGGCTTCGCCGGCCAGTACCGAGACGCCCTGCTCGTCCAGCAGGCGCTGGCTGAAGGCCTGGGCGCTGAGCCCGGTGGCGCGGATGTCGACCATGACGAACATGCCGCCATCCGGCTTCAGCGGCCGGGCGCCGAGGCAATCGGCCAGACAGTCGCAGACCAGATCCCGGCGCTGGCGGTAGGCCTCGGCCATCTCCCGCAACTGCGGCAAGGGTTGCTCCAGGGCCACGATGGCCGCGTCCTGGATGAATTCCGGCGAGCCGTAGAGCATGCACAGGGCGAGGTTTTCCAGGTGCGCGGCCAGGGCCGTCGGCGCCACCACCCAGCCCAGGCGCCAGCCGGTCATGGCGTGGGACTTGGACAGGCTGTTGAGGGTCGCGGTGCGCTCGGCCATGCCCGGCAAGCTGGCCGGGCTGACATGTTCGCCCTCGTACAGCAGCTCGCTGTAGACCTCGTCGCAGATCAGCCACAGGTCATGCTCGATGCACAGCGCCGCCAGGGCTTCCCAGGTGGCACGGGGGATGCTGGCGCCGGTGGGGTTGTGCGGGCTGTTGAGCACCAGGGCCCGGGTCTTGCCGGTGATGCGCGCCGCCACCGCCTCGGGCTGCACCCGAAAGCCGTCCTCGGCCCGCACCGGCAGCGGCACCACCTGGGCATTGCAGGCGCCGAACACCGCTTCATAGGTGACGTACATCGGCTCGGCCACGATCACTTCGTCACCCGGGTCCAGCAGGCACTGGGCCACGCTGTACAGGGCGCACTGGGCACCGGCCAGTACCACCACTTGCTCGGCCTCCACTACTTGCCCGCTGCGCTGCTGATGACGGCGGGCAATGGCCTCGCGCAAGGCGCGCTTGCCGCGCACATCGGCGTAATGGGTATGGCCGGCCTGCAGGCTGTCGATGGCCGCCTGGACGATAGGCTGGGGGGTGTCGAAATCCGGGTCGCCCACCGACAGCAACCAGACCTCTTCGCCACGTTCGCGTTTGGCCAGGGCCCGGTAATGAATGTCCCAGGCGGCGGCGCCGTCTCCGGCAATACGTTGGGTCAGTTGAGAAAAGCGCATGCTCAGGCTCCAGGCAAAAAGGGATGGTCAGCGCGCACAGGCGTGCTTGAGTTCGATCAGGCTCAGGCCGTTGCGGGCAAAGCCGTCGCGCAGTGCCTGCTGCAACTCGTCGAGGCTGGCGGGTTGGCTGACGCTGCAACCAAAGGCCCGGGCCAGGGCGGCAAAATCCGGGTTGCGCGGCAGCACGCCGATGGGCTCGATGTTCAGATCCAGCATGTCGTCGCGGATCTGCCCCAGGGCGTCGTTGTTCCACAGCAAGACCACCAGCGGGCTGTCCAGCTCCTCCACCGCCGTGGCCAGCTCCTGCACCGTGTAGAGAAAACCGCCGTCGCCCACCAGCACCAGCCCCGGACGCTCGGGGGCACCGAGCTTGGCGCCGATGCCCGCCGGCAAGCCGTAGCCGAGGGTGCCGTAGCCGGTGGGATGCAGCCAGCTGCGGGTGGCCCGGCTCGGGTACAGGTAGTTGCCGCTGTAGGCCAGCTGGGTCATGTCGCTGGCGATAAAGCCGTGTTCCGGCAGCTCGGCGGCAATGCGTTGCAGGATCGAACGGTGGATCTGTTGCAAGGGCCCCTGCCCGTTGTGCACCGCCTGACGCAGATCGGCCACCGCGTGAATCGCCGCCCCGGCTTCGGCCGGTGTGGGTGGCAAGGCCTGGAGCAAGGCATCCAGGGTGGCGCGGGCATCGCCGTTCAAGGCCACCGCGCACGGATAGAAGTCATTGAACTTGCGCGGGTCGATGTCCAGGCGCAGCAGCTCACCATTGAGCGGCAAGCGTTCGCGCCAGTAGTCGGTGTCGGCCATCTCGGTGCCCACCGCCAGCACCACATCGGCCTGGCTGATCAGCTGCCAGCCGGGCTCCACGCACAGGGTCGCCCCGGCATTGAGCGGCGCCTCGTCCGGCAGCAGGCCCTTGCCGGCGACGCTGCTGAAAAACACCGCGCCCAGGCGTGTGCTCAAGGCCCGCAACTGCTCGGCCGCATGCAGCGCGCCACCACCGGCAATGATCATCGGCCGCTTGGCGCGGCGCAGCTTGTCCGCCGCCTGCTGGATATCTGCCGCCGCGGCCGGGCCACGGGCGGGACGCCGGCGCACCTCGCCGGTCCAGTCCCGGGCGACCCTGGCCGCCAGCACATCCAGGGGCACGCTGATGTGCACCGGGCGCGGGCGCTCGCTGTCGAACACGGCAAAGGCCCGGGCGATCAGCTCTGGCAGGTCTTCCGGGCTCAGGGCCAGGGCCGAGAACGCGGTGATTGGCGCGGTGATGGCGCGCTGGTCCTGGGTTTCATGCAGCGAGCCCCAGCCCTTGCCCAGGCTGGCGCTGTGGTTGACGCTGGAAATCACCAGCAGCGGGATCGAGTCGGCATAAGCCTGGCCAATGGGCGTGGCGACGTTGGTCACCCCCGGGCCGCTGATGACGAAACACACCCCGGGCTTGCCACTGACCCGGGCGTAACCGTCGGCCATGAAGCCCGCGCCCTGCTCATGCCGGGTCAGCACATGGCGAATGCCGCTGCCGGGCAGGCCGCGATACAGCTCCAGGGTGTGCACCCCGGGAATGCCGAACACCGTGTCGACGCCGTAGCCGGCCAGCAGGCGCACCAGGGCCTGGCCACCGGTCAAGGTCTGATCGTGCATGTCTCTCTCCTCAAGCCTGGCCAAGGCGAATCAACGCATCGACCGCGACGGTGCCCTGGGCACCGACCAACAATGGGTTCACATCCAGTTCCAGCAATTGCCCGGCGTGTTCGCAGGCGTAGTCCGCCACCGCGCCGATGGCCGCCACCAGGGCATCGAGATCGGCCCGCGGGCGCCCGCGAAAGCCCTGCAGCAAGGCGGCGCTGCGCAGGCTGAGCACGGCCTGGCGGATCGCCCCTTCGGTGGTCGGCAGCAGCAGGCTGCGACTGTCCTTGAGCAATTCCACCAGCACCCCGCCGGCACCGATCACCAGGGCCAGGCCGAAGTCGTTCTCACGCTTGATGCCAACAATCAGCTCCGCCAGGGGCGGCGCGGCCATGGGCTCCAGCAGCACCCGCTCAAAGGCCACGCCCGGCGCATGCTCGGCGATCCGCGTGTGCATCAGGCGCAGGGCTGCGCCCAGGGCTTCAGGGTCCTTGAGATTGAGGGCCACCGCCCCGGCCTCGGTCTTGTGCGGCAACTGCGCGCTGACCGCCTTGAGCACCAGCGGATAACCGACCGCAGCCGCCGCGCTCAGGGCCTGCTCGGGGCTGCTCAACACCCCGTCCGGGATGCTCAGGCCGAAGCCGCGCAAGGCCTGCTTGGACTGCCACTCGTCCAGCAGCACCCCGGCACCGGGCAGGGCCTGCGGGCACAGCGGCACCAGGGCCGATTCGCCCAGGGCCAGCAACGCTGGACGCCGCTGTTGATAGGCGACGATCCGGCCCCAGGCCGCCAGGCCATCCTCCACCCCTTGCAAGGCGGGAATGCCATGGGCATGCAGACGCTCGCGGGCGCTGGCCGGCAACAGCTCGGGAAAGGCCGAGGTGACAAAACCGCGCAGGCCGTGGCGTTGCAGCGCGGCGCAGAACAGCTCCAGCAGCAGGTCGCATTCCTTGCGCTCACCGGTGAACTCGGCCGGGTAATCCAGCACCAGCATGGCGCTGTCGGCCTCGGTACGCAGGGCCGTGCCGAGCATGGCTTGCAAGGCCTGGGCATCGCCCCAGATGGCGGTGGTGAAATCCAGCGGGTTGACCAGATTGGCGTAGCCGGGCAGTACCTGGGCCAGCTCGGCGCATTGCCCGGCCGCAAGCTTGGGCAACTGCAGGCCGTTGCGCTCGGCGTAGTCGGCGATCAACCCGGCATCGCCCCCGGAACAGGCCAGGGCCATCAGCTGTGGGCCGGCCGGAAACTGCCCGCAGGAGGCGGCCTTCAAGGTCTCGACAAAACTCACCGGGCCGCTGACCCGGATCACCCCCAGACGCTGGAACAGTGCGTCGTACAGCGCGTCCGATCCCGACAGCGAACTGGTGTGACTCAAGGCCAGCTCGGCGCCGATCTGCGACACCCCGGTCTTCAGGGCGATGAGCGGAATGCTCTTCTCCAGGGCCTTGTGCGCCGCCCGGGCAAACCCTGGCACATTCTTCAGCCCTTCCAGGTGCAGGCCGATGGCGGTGACCCGGGGTTCGTCCAGCAGCACGTCCATCAGCTCGGCAATGCCCAGCTGCGCCTGATTGCCCACCGAGGCCATGTAGGCCACCGGCAGCGAGCGATCGCTCATGGACAGGTTGTAGGCAAAGTTGCCGCTCTGGGTCAGCACCGCCACGCCCCGCTCCACCGGCTTGCCACCATGGGCCACCGGCCACAGCGCGGCGCTGTGCAGGTAGTCCAGCAGGCCGTAGCAGTTGGGGCCCAGCAGCGCCATGTCGCCGGCGGCCGCAAGCAGTTGCCGTTGCAGGGCCTGGCCCTGGGCGCCGGTTTCGGCAAAGCCCGAGGCGTAGCAGATCGCCCCGCCCGCGCCCTTGGCCGCCAACGCCGCGACGCAGCTCAGGGTCAGCTCACGGTTGGTGGCGACGAACACCGCGTCCGGGCCGCAGGGCAGTTGGTCGATGCTGGCCACACAGGGCACGCCATCGAGCTCGGCATGCTGCGGGTTGACCAGCCACATGGGCCCGGCAAACCCGCCTTCGGCGCAGCGCTTGAGGGCCCGGGCCATGCTGCGCCCGCCGACAAAGGCCAGATGCCGGGGCGCCAGCAAACGCTTGAGATTGTCACGAAGAGTCTGGGACATGACGGCAGTTCTCCAGGGCGCTCAGCGCATCAGCGGCCGCAGCAGTTCACGGGAAATGATGTGGCGCTGGATCTCCGACGTGCCTTCCCAGATGCGCTCGATCCGCGCATTGCGCCAGATGCGTTCCACCGGGCCTTCGTCCATCAAACCCATGCCGCCGTAGATCTGCACCGCCTCGTCGGCCACCCGGCCCAGCACTTCACTGGCGAACAGCTTGGCCATGCCGGCCTCGCCGTCGGTCATGCTGCCCTGGTCCATCTTCCACGCGGTGTGCAGGGTCAGCAGCTCGGCGGCGCGGATCTGCGTGGCCATGTCCGCCAGCTTGAACGACACCCCCTGGTAACTGCCGATGGCCTGGCCGAACTGCTTGCGATCCGCCGCCCATTGCAGGGAGGCATCCAGGGCGCGCTGGGCCTGCCCGACGCAGTTGGCCGCCACCATCACCCGCCCGGCGGTGAGCCAGGCGTTGGCCACTTCCCAGCCCTTGCCCACCTCCCCCAGCACCTTGTTGGCCGGCACCCGGCAGTCGTCGAAGAACATCTCGAAGGTGTGGTAGCCCCGGTTGCTCACGCACTTGGGGCCACGGCGGATAGTCAGGCCCGGGGTGTCGCGGTCCACCAGGAACGCGGTCACCGCGTTGCGCTGGCGGCCGTTGTGCTCATAGGTGCCGGTGACCGCAAAGACAATGGCGAAATCCGCATGCCCGGCGTGGCTGATGAAATGCTTGCTGCCGTTGAGCACGAAGTCGCCAGCGTCACGCACGGCGCGGGTCTTGATCGCATTGGCATCGGAACCGGCGCCGGGTTCGGTCAGCGCAAAGCAGTCGACCTTGCGCCCCTGCACACAGGGCAGCAGGTAGTCGCCGATCTGCGAGCCGGTGCAGGCCATGAGGATTTTCGAAGGCCGGGCAACGAACACATGCAGGGCCCAGGAACACTTGGCCAGCTCGCGCTCGATCAGCGCCTGGGACAGGTAATCCAGGCCACCGCCGCCCACCTCCTCCGGCATGTTGAAGGCATAGAAACCGGCGGCGATGGCCTTGCTGCGGATCTCCCCGGCGAGGTCGGCGCTGACCTCATCGGCGCGGTCCACCGCCTCTTCGTGGGGCAGCAACTCCTTGCTGACAAAACTGCGAACCGCGTCCACCAGCATTTCTTGTTCTTGGCTGAGTTGGAAATTCATGGCGCTACCTGTGAGTGAGTGACGGTGCAAAAAAACCAGTGATCGGGCAGGACGGCCTGCCGAAAATCTCCTTCCCGCAGGAGCCGGCCTGCTGGCGAAGAGGCCCTTGAATGAGGCGCTGTTCTTGCGGGCGCCTTCGCCGGCAAGCCGGCTCCTACAAAATGGGCGCATGGCCCTGGGGCCCTTTCGCCGGCAAACGGAGCGCCGCCCGGCCGCTCCTACATGCCCTGGAAACGTGGCGGGCGTTTTTCCGTGGCGGCGCGCAGGGCTTCGGCGCCATCGGCGCTGCGCCCGCACAGCAGGCCGGCGGCCAGCTCGGCCGCCAACTGCTGCGGCAAACTGCGCTCGGCCCCCTGGCGGATCAGCTTCTTGGTCTGGGCAAAGGCAAAGGTCGGGCCCGCCGCCAAGCGCGCCGCCAACTCGCCGACGTTGCCGATCAGTTGCTCGTCGGCGCACACCTCACCGACCAACCCGGCGGCCAGGGCCCGTTCGGCGCTCCACAACTCATCGAGAAACAGCAGGCGCTTGGCCTGTTCACTGCCGATCAGGCGCGGCAAGTGCCAACTGGCCCCGGCGTCCGGCGAGTAGGCCATGCTGGTGTAGCCGGCCTTGAACCGCGCCGACTGCGCCGCCACCCGCAGATCGCAGCACAGACTCAGGTCCATGCCCGCGCCCACCGCAGTGCCGTTGATGGCGGCGATGGTGGGTTTGTCCAGGCTGTGCAGGCGGGTCATCAAGGCGTGGGCGGTTTCGGTCCAGCCGTAGCTTTCCAGGGCGCCGCGGGCTTCGGCTTCGGCCCACTCCGCCAGGTCGGCACCGGCGCAGAAACTGCGGCCGCTGCCGGTGAGTACCACGGCTCGGACGCTGGGGTCGCTGTTGCAGGTGTCCAGCAGGCTGTGCAGCGCTTTGAGGGTCGGGATGTCCAGGGCGTTGCGTTGCGCCGGGCGGTTGAGGGTGATCCAGGCTACGCCGGCTTCGATCCGGCTGAGCAGCGACGATGAAAGGGTCATGGGCGTCCTCGAATTATTGTGGTTGGCGTGAGGGGGTGGCTTGAGGGTGATACTAAACGAGTGTTCAACAAGGCGGCAATTGGGGGGCTTGGGGGGAGTTTTGGTCGATTTTTTGAAGTATCCCTTTGTTTTTATTAGGTAAAAATCTGGGCATTGGGGGGTTGTTGCGTGGGGGTTGTTACAACTTCGAACAAGCCTCGACAAAAGGGGGGTTGGGGGAGGTTTTTGTGGTGAGGGAGCTTGCTCCCGCTCGGGTGGGTGGCGGCCGTAAACCTGAGGGGGCGGTCTGATTGGTGGGCATATCCGTTGCTGCGGGTTTGGTTGCTGGCGGTTTCGCTTTTACAGCGAGTGGGACGGGGTACATATCCATTCGTGCGGGTGCGGCCGCTGGCGGTTTCGCTCTTACAGCGAGTCACTTTGGAAAGAGCCCAAAGTAACCAAAGGCTCTTGCCCCTCCACTCGGTGCCTCGCCTAGGCTCGGCATGCCCTCACTCCGGCATTGATCCGTGGGCCGCCGCCACCGGCCATCCATGGCCGGGTGGCGGCTAACCCGGCATCCCTGCCGGGTTACCCACGGCTCAATGCCTGCGTTCGGCCATCGTGGTTAATGGGGCGTTCAGATCAAGATCAAAATCAACAGCAAGATCAAAATCTGACGGCGGCCTACCGGCCGGCCTGTTTCATCGCCGTTCGCGTTAATGTAGCCGCTGCCGAAGGCTGCGACCGGCTCCGCAGGAGACGCTAAACCTGCCTCCCCGATATTCCTGACCTATCGCGCCGCCTGGTTTTGCGAGCGCGAGCGCTCGTTCGCAGCCTTCGGCAGCGGCTACAAGGAGCCGGCCTGCGCACCTTGGCTTTGGCTTTGGCTTTTGATCTTGATCTTGATCTTCCGGCCCCTTCCCAGCCGGCCGAGCGCAGGCGTTGCGTAGGGGGCAGCTCGGCATGGATGCCGAGCTAGCCGCCACCCGGCCATGGATGGCCGGTTGGCGGCGGGCCCCCGGAGCAATGCCGGAGAGAGGGAACCCCGAGCCCCAGCGAGGGGCCCATGGAGGGGCAAGCGTTTTTTGGTTCCTTTTTTTGGCGTTTGAAAAAAAGGGACTCGCCGTAAGGGCGAAACCCTAAGTGGCCGTACCCGCAGGAACGGATATGTACCCAACCCCCGCTGTAAGAGCGAAACCCTAAGCAGCCGAGACCGCAGCAACGGATATGCCCCCCACTCCCCGCCATAAAAGCAAAACCACCAACGGCCATACCCGCAGGAATGGATATGTACCCCACCCCGCTAGCCGCAAAGGCCAGCGAAGGCACCCACCCAGACGCTGCACATCTGACGAGCCCCTCCGCCGGCAAACCAACCCCTACACCGCCGCTACAGGTTGCAACTGACGCTTGCGCTGCATCAGGTAATAAGCGCCATAGCACAGAGCAATAAACCCCGCCCCCCAATACAACGACGGCCGCTGGGTTTCATCCAGCGCCAAAAACACAAACAACGAGCTGCACAGCACGATGCACAACAACGGCACCAGCGGAAACCATGGCGCGCGGTACTTGAGCTGCTCCAGTTGCCCCCCATCACGCAGGAACTGGCGACGAAAGCGGTACTGGGCCAGGGCAATCACGATCCAGGTCACAGTGCCAGCCATGCCGCTCACAGCCATCAGCACCATGAACAGGGTGTCGGCAGCGATAAAGCTGGTCATCAGCGAGATCAGGGCAAAGCACAGGGTGATGAACAGGGCCCGCAGGGGCACGCCCTGTTTGCTCAGGGGCGACAGGGCCTTGGGCGCCATGCCGGATTTGGACATGGCCCAGAGGATGCGCGTGGAGGCATACAGCCCGGAGTTGCCCACCGAAAGAATCGCCGTGAGGATCACGAAGTTCATCAGGTCGGCGGCATAGGGAATGCCCACCATGTCGAACACCTGGACAAAGGGGCTTTCCACCAGCCCGGCCTGCTGCCAGGGAATGATCGCCGCCAGCACCATCACTGCCAGGACGTAGAAGATCAGCACCCGGAACACCACGTTGCGCACGGCCTGCGGGATGCTTTTTTCCGGCTGGTCGGTTTCGCCAGCGGCCACGCCCATGATCTCGCAGCCCTGGAAGGCGTAGACCACGGTCATCATCACCGCGAACACCGCCGGCAGGCCGTTGGGGAACAGGGAGTCGCCCTTGAGGTTGTCGAACATCGGCGCCGGGGCGCCGCTGGGCAGGTCGATGACGCCGAAGATCACCAGCGCGCCGACCACGATAAAGCTCAGGATCGCCAGCACCTTGACCCCGGCGAACCAGTATTCGGCCTCGCCAAAGGCGCGGGTGGCCAGGGCGTTGATGCCGAACAGCAAGGCCACGAACAGCGCCGACCAGTACCAGATCGGCACGTCGGGGAACCAGCGCTGCATCAGCATGCCGGCGGCGGTGAACTCCAGGCCCACGGTGGTGGCCCAGCTCATCCAGTAGACCCAGCCGATCATGAAACCGGTGGCCGGGCCGATGTATTTCGTGGCATGGGCCTGGAACGAACCAGACACCGGCATCTGCACCGACAGCTCGCCGAGGCAGACCATCACCAGGTACATCAGGAACCCGGCCACCAGATACGAGAGGATCGCCCCCCAGGGCCCGCCCTGGTTGATGGTGACCCCGGAGCCCATGAACAGCCCGGTGCCGATCACCCCGCCCAGGGACAGCATGAAAATGTGCCGGCTCTTCAGCGAGCGCGTCAGGTGTATGCCTTTACGTTCAGTGGTGGTTGTCATGGCGCACCTCAGCAGTCGGTAAGGCGCAGGGCGCGGGTCGAGGGGGTGCGGCGGGAGGCGGAAGCAGCTTGCAGGCGTTTCATTATTATTATCTCCAATAAGCTTCGAAGACCGCGGCGGGCGCGGTTCAAGCGATTATTGGAAAGCCATGTAAGTTCGGATTGAACGCCAGGATCGAAGATGTAAAAAGTCGTAAGGATTTTGTACGTCAGGCCGCCAACAGCTGTTGCAGCAAGGCCCGGGACTGCTGCCAGGACGCTTGCAGATCTGCCGCCAGGGCCGCCAGCGTCGGGCGATCGGCCTGCTCTGCCGCACCTTCCAACTCCCGCAGCACTCGGGCCAGGGCGCAGAAGCCCAGGGAGTCGGCGCTGCCCGCCAGGCGATGGGCCAGGTGCAGGACTTCGGTGCAGTCTTCGGCGGCCAGGGCGTCGGCCAGCCGTGGCCGTTGCTGATCCAGGGCATCGGCCAGGACCTGGAGCAGGCTGTGCAATTTCTGCTCGCCCAGCAGGCTGCGATGGGTGTCCAGCACGCTCTGATCGAGCAAGCCTTGCCGGGTGTCGGCCGGCGGCACCTGGACCTGCCCGGCCAGCACCTGCCGCAGGCTGGCCAGCTGCAACGGTTTGCCGAGAATGCCCTGCATGCCGGCCTGCAGATAACCGCGCACCAGCGACGGCTGCACGCTGGCAGTGAGGGCGAAGATTCGCGCCTGCCGATTGGGCCCGGGGCGGCGGCGGATTTCCCGACACAGCTCGACCCCACTGATGCCGGGCAGGTGCACATCCAGCAGCAACAGGTCGAAGGCCTGCTGCCGGCACAGGGCCAGGGCGCTTTCACCGTCTTGCGCCAGCCACACTTGATGGCCGTCACGCTCGAGCAGGCCGCTGGCCACTTCGCGGTTCAGGGCCACGTCTTCCACCACCAGGATGTTCAAAGCCTGCATCGGCAACTCAAGCGCGGGCACCGACAAGGGTTCCTGGCCGATGCCCAACGCCAGTTCGAACCAGAAACAACTGCCCTGCCCCAGCTCGCTGTCCACACCGATGCGCCCGTCCAGTTGCTGCAGCAGGTGCTTGCAGATGGCCAGTCCCAGGCCGGTGCCGCCATAGCGCCGGGTCACCTCGTCACTGGCCTGGACGAAACGCTCGAAGATCTTCTCGCGCATCGACGCGGCAATGCCGATGCCGTTGTCGCACACGCAGCAGCGCAGGCGCTGGCCCTCGGCGCTGCTGTGCAGCACCTGCACCTCGACCCGCACCCAGCCGTCTTCGGTAAAACGAATGGCGTTGGCCAGCAGGTTGCTCAGCACCTGGCGCAAGTACTGCTCGGCGCCCTGCTGACGCGGCGCCAGTTGTTCGTCGATGTGCAATTCCAAACGGGTGCGGTTGGCCTCGGCCCGGGGCTGCAACAAGGTGGTGACTTCTTCCAGCAACTGACGCAGGGAGAAGTCCCGCAGTTCCGGGCGGCTTTCGCCCTCTTCCAACCGGGCAAAGGACAGCACTTGGTTGAGGATGCTCAGCAGGCCCTCCCCGGCTTGATGCAAGGCCTGCAAGCGCTGGCGGTCCTGCTGATCCAAAGGCGCCTGACGCAGCAGTTCGGCCATGCCGAGGATGCCGTTCAACGGGGTGCGCAGTTCATGGCTCATGGTCGCCAGAAAGCGCGACTTGGCCAGGTTGGCGGCTTCGGCCTCGTCCTTGGCGTGCATCAGGCTGGCGGTGCGGCGCTGGACCATTTTCTGCAATTCGTCGCGTTTGTCCTGCAAGGCCAGGCGGTCGGCTTCACGGCGCTGCACATCGTCGAGCACCGCCCGGCGCATGTCGTCCAGGGCCCGGGCCACGGTGTCGATCTCGTCGCCGCCGGGGCGCTGGCGCTTGTCCAGGTGCAGGGGCTCATGCAGCTCGCCGGCGGCCACGCGCCGGGCGAAGTCGGCCATCACTTGCAGGTGCCGGGTCACCAGCCGATAGAACAGCCCGGACAAGGCCACCGCCAGCCCGCAAAGAAACACGCTCATCCACAACAGGCTGGCCAGCCCGGTGGCGTACAGGCGCCGGTACACCGCCCCCAGATCGGTGCTGACCTGCAACTCGCCGAGCTGGCGCAAGGGCCCGGACGGCGGTTGATAGCTCAAGGGAAAACGCTCGACCCGCAGCGGCCCGATCAGCTCGGTGCTGCCCTGCTGCAAGTCGAAATCGTTGCTGATCAGGTGCACCCGGGCCACGTCGGAAAAGTCCACCAGCCCCTGCAACTGCACGGTCAGTTGCTCCTGGTTGAGGTCCCACAGGTTGCGTTCCAGGCTGCCCAGGTAACCGGCGCGGATCAGCTCCATGCGGCTGTCGATCTCGCGCATTTCCCGGCGGTATTCGAAGTACAGCTGCACGCTGCTGGCGAGCACGGTGAAGCACAGGCTGAACAGCAAAATAAACAGCAGCAGGCGGCGCAACAGGCCGGCGGAACGCAGCGGGATCATGGCGCCGTTCCCCGTTGCGCCTTGAGCATGGCGCGGTAGTCGTCCTGGCTTTGCGCCAGCCAGCGCTGCACCGCGCCGCTGTCCACCTGCTGCTGCAACCGCGCGTCGATCTCGGCCATGCGCGGCGCCAGGGGCGAATGGCGCGACACCGCCAGGCGCAGGTAGTCGACGCTCAACGCCTGGGGCAAGGCGACTATGTCCTCGGCCCCCGGCAGTTGCTCGATGAACAGCTGCCCGGTGCGCCGTTCATGGGGGATGAAATCGATGCGCTGGCGGATCAGCTTGCCGAAGTTCTGCTGGCTGCTGGAGACCCATTCGATGTTGCCGTGCTGCACCACTTCGCGGTCGAAATCCTGGCCGTAGCTCTCGCCGAACAGCAGGCCGCCGCGATAGGCGCGCAAGTCCTGCAAGTGGTTGAAACGCGGCAGCTGGCGGCGGTTGACGAACAGCGCGACTTCTTCGCGCAGCACCGGCACCCGGGAAAACAGCAGGTCCTGCTGGCGCTGGCTGGTGCTGTAGGCCAGCACCACATCCACCTGGCCGGCGGCGGCATCCAGCAGGCAGCGTTTCCAGTTGCCCAGCACCACCACCTGCACCTGATACCCCAGGTCCCCCAGCACCTGACGCACCAGGGTCGGCGCCAGTCCGCGCACCTGCTGGCCGTCGCTCCAGGAAATCGGCGGGTACACCGGGTAGTCGCAATAGCGCAGCACGGGTTGGGGTTCAGCGAACGTCGGGCCGGCCGGCAGGATCAAGCACAGGCTCAGGCACAGGCCCAGTGCGCGACGCGGCAATTCAGGCGGCCACGCTGGCGGTGAACAGGTAACCGGCACCGTGGATGGTGATGATCAGCTCCGGCTCGGCCGGGTCGTCGTGCAGCTTGCGCCGCAGGCGGCCCACCAGCACGTCGATGGAACGGTCGCTGGGCACCCATTCGCGGTTGCGGATCTGGTCCATCAACTGGTCGCGGCTCAGGGTGTGGCCGCTGTTGCGCAGGAACACGCTGAGCAACTGGTACTCACCGTGGGTCAGCAGGGTTTCGCCGCCGCGCGGGTCGATCAGCCGGCGGCGGTCGGTGTCCAGGGCCCAGTCGGCGAACTGCTTGACCGGGCTCGGGCAGCCGGCCTGGGGCTGGGACTGGCGCGCATGGCGCACCCGCCGCACCAGGTTCTTGGCCCGGGACACCAGCTCGCGGGGGTTGAGGGGTTTGATCACGTAGTCGTCGGCGCCGCATTCCAGGCCGACGATGCGGTCGATGTCGTCGTTGCGCCCGGTGATCAGGATGATCCCCACTTCCGAGCGCACCCGCAGCTCGCGGGTCAGGGTCAGGCCGTCCTTGCCCGGCAGGCGGATGTCCAGCATCAGCAGGTCCACCGTGTGCTGGCCGAGAAAGCTCTCCGCCTGCTCCGCGGTGGCGGCGCAATGCACGTCGTAGCCTTCCTGAGAGAGATAAGCCTGAAGCAGTTCGCGAATCAGCGGATCGTCGTCGACGATCAAAACCCGAGGAGTCATCGCCTGTTTCCTGATTATTTTTATTGGAAAAGGAACCCTGTGCGCAGCAGCCTAGCCATTACTGAACAACCGATCAACAACCCTATGTCGGCCTGACGAAACCGCGCCCCCGGCTGGCCAGCAGCCCCTCGACCCAGGCTTCACAGATCTGCACGCCCTGCTGCGGGCTGAAGGTCCCGGGGTTGAGCCCGGACTCCAGCCACAGGCCGTCGAGCAAGGCGCTGAGGCTGATGGCCGCCAGGTCGGCGTCGAAGCGTTCCCAGCCCTGCTCCCCGGCCAGCCGGGTCAGCAGGCTGGCCAGCTCGTTGCGGTACTCGCCGTAGGAATGTTCATGGGCCAGATTGATCGCCTCGGCGGTCTTCACCGCGCCCCAGAACGCCAGCCAGGCGTCCAGCAGCTTCGGGTCCAGCAGTTCGGCGCAGAACGAGGCGCGAAAGAACGCCGACAACCGCTCCCGGGGATCGGGCGCGGCCTGCTCCATGGCCTCGCGCAGCAGGTTCATGACCCGCCCGGTGACCGCCCGATAGGCCTGGGCCACCAACTCGTCCTTGCCGGCGTAGTGGTGACTGATCAGCCCCACCGACACCCCGGCCTCGGCGGAAATCTTGCGGATCGACGCCCCCTGAAAACCGTGGCGCTTGAGGCACGTCAGGGTCGCCTCGATCAGCTCGGCCTTGCGCAGGTCGGGTTCCAAACGGGAAAAGCGCGCTTCCTGGCTCATGGGGCGGGTTCCTTGGACAGTGGCCGGACGGCGAAAACTGAACGACTGTACAACAGGCCTTCCGTAGCGATCCAGCGATTGCGCGACCGCCAGCCGCACCGCTTCCTGTGGCCGCTGCCGCAGGCTGCGAACGAGTTGGGCGGCATTCCGTCGTAGGGACGCAAAGATCCTGCGGGCGCCAAAGGTTCGGCTGAAGATCGTCAAGCAAGGCCCTGCGGGCCTTGTCGCAGCTTCGCCAGGGCTCAGCAGCGGCTACACATGACAAAGCCGGGAGCACCGTGACAAAAACAACAAACGGCACGGTCCCTGTAGCCGCTGCCGCAGGCTGCGCACGGCCCGCAGGGACGCAACGATCGTGAAGACGACACAAGTTCGGCTGAAGATCGTCAAGCAAGGCCCTGCGGGCCTTTTCGCAGCTTCGCCAGGGCTCAGCAGCGGCTACACATGACAACGCCGGGAGCACCGTGACAAAAACAACAAACGGCGCGGTCCCTGTAGCCGCTGCCGCAGGCTGCGCACGGCCCGCAGGGACGCAAAGATCGTGAAGACGACACAAGTTCGGCTGGAGATCGCCAAGCAAGGCCCTGCGGGCCTTTTCGCAGCTTCGCCATGGCTCAGCAGCGGCTACACATGACAAAGCCGGGAGCACCGTGACAAAAACAACAAACGGCGCGGTCCCTGTAGCCGCTGCCGCAGGCTGCGCACGGCCCGCAGGGACGCAACGATCTTGAAGACGACACAAGTTCGGCTGGAGATCGTCAAGCAAGGCCCTGCGGGCCTTTTCGCAGCTTCGCCAGGGCTCAGCAGCGGCTACACATGACAAAGCCGGGAGCACCGTGACAAAGACAACAAACGGCGCGGTCCCTGTAGCCGCTGCCGCAGGCTGCGCACGGCCCGCAGGGACGCAACGATCGTGAAGACGACACAAGTTCGGCTGGCGATCGCCAAGCAAGGCCCTGCGGGCCTTTTCGCAGCTTCGCCAGGGCTCAGCAGCGGCTACAGGTAGATACAAAACCAGGTGTGGTCAGGCGCGGTAGTCGGGGGCGATGCGCTCAAGCAGGCGCAGCAGCGCCGCCCAGGCCAGTTGCATGGCGTCCGGGTCGTTGAGTTCGCCTTCCTGCAGTGGCCGGCCCGGGTCGTTGAATTGGCGTTCGGTGTGGGCGCAGACCGCGTCCGGCGGCAGGACGATCTCCCCCGCCGCCTGGGCCGCCAGCTGGATCTCGCAGGCTTTCTCCAGGTAGTACATGCGCAAAAACGCCTGGCTCACGGTTTCGCCCACGGTGAGCAGGCCATGGTTGCGCAGCATCAGCACGCTCTTGTCCCCCAGGTCAGCCACCAGTCGTTGCTGTTCGCCCAGGTCCAGGGCCACTCCTTCGTAGTCGTGGTAGGCCACGCGGCCATAGAACTCCATGGAGATCTGGTTCACCGGCAGCAAGCCGCATTTAAGCGCCGCCACCGCGCAACCGGCCTTGGTGTGGGTGTGCAGCACGCATTGGGCGTCTTCGCGGGCGCCATGAATCGCGCTGTGAATCACGAAACCCGCCGGGTTCACCGGGTACGGCGACGGCTCCACCGCCTCGCCGTTGAGGTCGATCTTCACCAGGTTGGAGGCGGTGATTTCCTCGAACATCAGGCCGTAGGGGTTGATCAGAAAGTGATGCTCGGGCCCGGGCAGGCGCACCGAGATGTGGGTGAAGATCAGGTCGGTCATGCGAAAGTGCGCGATCAGCCGGTAGCAGGCCGCCAGCTCTTCGCGCAGGCGCTGTTCGGTGGCGCTGCGCTCGGCGTTGGCGTGGGGGCTGGGAGCGATATTGTTCATTGTTGGAGTCCTCCAGGCGGGTGGGTGGGGCAATCTGGGCGGGCAAACAATAGGACCGGACGCCCGCAGGCGTCCAGCCCGGTGCGCTTACTTGCTGGCCCAGGCGTTGAAGCGCTCTTCCAGCTCTTCGCCATGATCGACCCAGAACTCCACGTTCATCGCCAGGGCGTCCTTGAGGTTCTGTTCCGAGGTCGGCACCCACTGCGCCAGGGCCGGGTCGAGCTTGGCCGCGGCCAGGGTGTTGGTCGGGCCATAGGGGATCTGCTTGACGTAGTCGACCTGGACCTCGGGGCGGTTGGCGAAGGCGATGAAACGCTTGGCCTGATCCACGTGTTTCGAGCCCTTGATGATCGCCCAGTAGTCCATGCCGTACAGGCTGCCGGGCCAGACCACTGCCAGCGGCGCGCCGGCCTGGGCGGCCACGGCGATGCGGCCGCTGTAGGTCGAGGTCATCACCACATCACCGGCGGCCAGCCACTGCCCCGGCTGGGCCCCGGCTTCCCACCACTGGATGTAGGGCTTGAGTTCGGTCAGCTTGGCGAAGGCCCGCTCCACCCCTTGCGGCGTGGCCAGGACCTTGTACACGTCCTCGACCTTGACCCCATCGGCCATCAGCGCGAACTCCAGGTTGTACACCGCGCGCTTGCGCAGGCCGCGCTTGCCGGGGAACTGCTTGACGTCCCAGAAATCCGCCCAGGACGCCGGGGCCTTGGCCAGCTTGTTGCGGTCGTAGGCGATGGCCACGCTCCACACCAGCACCGCCGAACCGCAGGGCTGGGCGGCGTCGGCAATCAACTGCTCGGCACGGCCCAGGGCCTTCCAGTCCAGGGGCTCGTACATGCCCTCCTCGCAGCCGCGCATCAGGTCCGGGCCTTCGATCTGCACCAGGTCCCAATCGACGTTGCCGGTGTCGACCATGACCTTGATCCGGGCCATTTCGCCGTTGTACTCGCTCTGGATCAGCTTGCTGCCATCGGCCTTGCTGAAGGGTTGGAACAACGCCACATCCTGGGCTTTTTGTCCGGCTCCGCCGTACGCCACGACCACCATGTCGGGGGCTGCCTGGGCAGTGCCCTGGCCCAGGGACAAACCCAGGGCCAGGCTCAGGGCCAGGAAAGAACAACCGTGCTTGCGGGTGAGCGCTTTCATCTGTGAATCCTCGTCGCGGTGCCACACCAGCAGGCGCCGGCACGGCCCTTTTTTATTGTTGTGAGGTTCGCGCCAAAAGCGGGCGCAGACCAAAGCTACGGCAAGCCTTAGTAAAAAAACAAGTTGATTTTTTACTGTAGGTAAATTTTGATAGGCCAACAATAACAACGCCAAGGCTGTGCTCCCCTGCCCTTGGCCCGCCTGGAGTCACCGCAATGACCAGCGCCTTCCCGCACCTGTTCGCACCCTTGCAGATCCGTGGCAAACGCCTGAAGAACCGCATCATGTCCAGCGGCCACGACACCTCAATGCCCACCGACAACCTGGTCAACGAACAGCTGATTGCCTACCACCGCGCCCGCGCCGAAGGCGGCGTCGGCCTGATCGTGCTGCAGGTGGCCGGGGTTCACGACAGTGCGCGCTACACCAGCCACGTGCTGATGGCCACCGACGACGCCTGCATCGACGGCTACCGGCGCCTGGCCGAAACCTGCCACGCCCACGGCACCGTGGTGCTGTCGCAGATCTTCCACCCGGGGCGGGAAATCATGGAGTCCGCCGACGGCCTGCTGGCCGTGGCCTACGCCCCTTCGGCGGTGCCCAACGAACGCTTCCGGGTCATGCCCCGGGCCCTGGACCAGGACATGATCGACGAGATCATCCAGGGCTACGCCGACGCCGCCCGGCGCCTGCACCAGGCCGGGCTGGACGGCGTGGAACTGGTGGCCAGCCACGGCTACCTGCCGGCGCAGTTCATCAACCCGCGAGTCAACCGCCGCAGCGACGGCTACAACGGCGAACTGGAACAGCGCCTGCGCTTTATCCGGGAAATCCTCGATGCCATGCGCGCCAGCACCGATGCCGACTTCATCATCGGCCTGCGCATTTCCGCCGATGAACGCGACCCCGAAGGCCTCACCGAAGACGAATCCCTGGCCGCCGTGCAATTGCTGCAAGGGCAACTGGACTACGTGCACATCGTCGCTGGCACCTCCGCCTCCCTCGGCGGCGCGGTGCACATAGTCCCCCCCATGGCGGTAGAAGCGGCTTATCTGGCCCGGGAAGCCGGCACCTTCAAGGCCCAGCTGTCGATCCCGCTGTTCGTCACCGGACGCATCAACCAGCCCCAGGAAGCCGAGGCGATCATCGCCAAGGGCCAGGCCGATGTGTGCGGCATGACCCGCGCGCTGATCTGCGACCCACAGATGCCCAACAAGAGCGAGCGCGGCCACAGCGATGACGTGCGCGCCTGCATCGCCTGCAACCAGGCGTGCATCGGCCACTTCCACAAGGGCCTGCCGATCTCCTGCATCCAGCACCCGGAAACCGGCCGCGAACTGCTCTACGGCCAGCCCAAGCCCAGCGCCCGCGGCAAACGCATCCTGGTGGTGGGCGGCGGCCCGGCCGGGATGAAAGCCGCTGCGGTGGCCGCGCAACGCGGCCACCACGTCACCCTCTACGAAGCCAGCGGGCAACTGGGCGGCCAGATCCAACTGGCGCAACTGCTGCCCCGGCGCAGCGAATTCGGCGGCGCCAGCACCAACCTGCAACGGGAAATGCAACTGGCCGGTGTCGAAGTGGTGCGCAACACCCGAGTCGACCGTGCCCTGATCGAGCGGGAAAACCCCGACCACGTGATCATCGCCACCGGCGCCCAACCCTACTGGCCGAACTTCGAACGCGGCGGCGAGCTGCAAGTGGTAGACGCCTGGCAAGTACTGTGCGATGAAGTGCAACTGGGCCGCAGCGTGGTGGTGGCCGACTGGCGCTGCGACTGGATCGGCCCCGGCATCGCCGAACGCCTGGTACGCGCCGGGCACCAGGTGCAACTGGCGGTCAACGGCACCCACTGCGGCGAAAGCCTGCCGCTGTACGTGCGCGACCAGATGGCCGGCGAACTGCACAAACTGGCGATCCCGATCATCCCCTACGCCCGCCTCTACGGCTGCGACGACAGCACCGTCTACCTGCAACACACCGCCAGCGGCGAACCCATGCTGCTGGAAAACGTCGACAGCCTGGTCCTGTGCCAAGGCCACCAATCCGTGGACGACCTCGGCCAACAACTCAAAGGCCTGGTGCCCTTCCAACGCATCGGCGACTGCCTGGCACCGCGCACCGTGGAAGAAGCCATCCATGAAGGCTTGAAAGTCGCCTGGGCGCTTTGAGGCTGCTTTATACTCCAGGGCTTTTGCAGGACGGGTGCCCGGACGCGCCCGTTCACCTGGTCCGGAGCCCGCCATGAATCAAAGCAGCAAGACGCCGCCCGAGCCCGGCGGCGACAACCAAGCCCCTGGCGGCCCACAGTTTCTTGGCACCCGCATCCGCGGCCTGCGCAAACGCCGCGGCCTGACCCTGAGCGAACTGGCGCAACAGAGCGAACTCACCGCCGGCTACATCAGCCAACTGGAACGCAACCTCGCCTACCCCTCCATCCCCGCCCTGTTCAACATCGCCCGCAGCCTAGGCGTGACCATCCAATGGTTCTTCGCCAGCGAAACCCAGACCGCGCCCGAGGATCAAGGCTATGTAGTGCGCAAGAAACAGCGGCTACAGGTGAATTATGAGAACGGGATTATTGATCAGCTGTTGACCCCACAGCCGACCCGGCAGCTGGAGTTTTTGCACTCACGCTTTCCGCCGGGGACGTACAGCAAGGAGAGTTACAGCCATGAGGGCGAGGAAGCCGGGTACGTGCTGTCGGGGCGCTTTGAGCTGTGGGTGGGGGAACGGTATTTTCAGTTGAGTGAGGGCGATAGCTTTAGCTTTTCCAGTCAGGAACCGCATAAGTATGGGAATCCTGGAGAGGAGGATGCGGTGGTGTTGTGGGTGATAACGCCGCCGACGTTTTGAGCGGTAGCGCCCTGCATCGCTCTTTTGCTTACTGATAACTAGCTGTCACGGGCCGGGAAGTAGAACTGCTGCCGCAACCACTCGCTGAACTGGGCCTCGGTCAGCGGAGCGTGTTGCTCGCCCATCTCATTCCAGGCGCGGTTAATCATGTGCTCCCAGTTACGGGTGAGCTCCATTAGGGGCGCTGCTGAGCTTTAGCCTTTCTATTGCCCTGGTGCATCCATGCTCGGCGGCTTTATTGAGAAACCGCAGCTGCTCTTGCTTAAGGTTTTGCGTCAACATTTGAGTCGCCATACTCATATAAAGGTTGGCGCGAAAACTTTTTTCGTCGAGCAACACGATTGGATTGCTGTCAGAGCGACTATTTCTATCGCAACTCGGCATCATCGTTGGCTGGGGGTAGTATCTGCTATACAGCGTTTCATCATTAGGCAACGCGTCGACAAGTGACCGATACCCAGGTGTTTTAACCTCATCGAAGCAATAGAAAAGCATCTGCAAACCCGCTGGAGTAAATCCGTTACTGAAACTGGACTTTAGGAGAGTGCAGACTTTTTCGGCGACTTGATCGCGAGATTCAAAAGTCGACAACATCAACGCTAGACGGTACTGCGCTGCTGGGTTGCCTTCCTCAGCTGAACGCTTGAGCAAAGGCATTCCTTATTTTACAAGCAGAAGCATTTCTTCTCTATATTGTTCCTTTTTTTGGTCGGGCACCTTTTCGTTGACTGCTAACTGCTTTCGAAAAGTGAACAAATCGTTTTGTGCTTCATCGATTTTTTCTAGATAAGGCAACGCTTTGAAGTAAAACACTTCGCTTTCTGCGGACACTTTTAGATTTTTTTCATTCGCGCTAGCGAATGTGGCTAAAAAAACAGAAACAACAGCCAAAAAACTCTTAAGAGAAGCTTTTTCCACTGGAAACGTCCTTTGTATCTTCGTTGTGATTACGATTGCGGCTGAATCGTCCATACGTTGGTAGAGAACAGAATGAGCGCTTCCACGGCCATGCTGCTTTTCATGACGTGTCGAATACGCCGTGCCAGATAATTCCTATCTCTGAATCGCCCCTAAACTCGTAGTCACTCGATGACTGATTTTGGCCGGTTTCTGCCTGTCGTGACCGGCAGAAGCCGACCCATAACAGTCTTTCGCTTTTGACAGTCTGAAAGTTTATGTAATCTCGCGAAATCCGTTCGCAAATTCGTTGTAATACCCGGGATACCTTTATGCAGACTGCTCAAACTAGGCTACTCGCGCTTGCACTGATAGAGATCAGGACGTTGCTTGCAGATTATCTGGGCAGTGATGTAGATGCTCCAATGAGCGTCCGTGTTGCGGCCCATATGGCCTATGCACTCCACAATGAGGCGGAGGCTACATACAGCAATGCTGACTTTCAACTCGACTGTGCGACCCAGAAAATAGCCGCAATTGATCAGATTCTTGGTGTTTCGGATGGAGCCGCATTGTTGAGTAGATTTGACGTCAAAGACAAAATCAACCCGGATGACGCCCAACCTGGATGACCGTTTCTGGCCGAAAGCAGCCTCAGCAACCAAAAAATTCCTCCTATCATCTAACTGGAACGCACCCTCCCTCCCCACACCTCACTATTTAACTTCGCCCGCAGCCTGGGCGTGACCATCCTATGGTTCTTCACCAGCGAAACCCAGACCGCGCCCGAGGATCAGGGCTACGTGGTGCGCAAGAAACAGCGGCTGCAGGTGAATTATGAGAACGGGATTATCGATCAACTGTTGACGCCACAGCCGACCCGGCAGCTGGAGTTTTTGCACTCACGGTTTCCGCCGGGGACGTACAGCAAGGAGAGTTACAGCCATGAGGGGGAAGAAGCCGGGTATGTGCTGTCGGGGAGCTTTGAGCTGTGGGTGGGCGAGCGGTATTTTCAGTTGAGTGAGGGGGATAGCTTTAGCTTTTCCAGCCAGGAACCGCATAAGTATGGGAACCCTGGGGAGGAGGATGCGGTGGTGTTGTGGGTGATAACGCCGCCGACGTTTTGAGGGGGGTGATTCTGAACGGTAGCGCCCTGCACCGCTCTTTTGTTTAGTGACAACTAGCTGTCACGGGCTGGGAAGTAGAACTGCTGTCGCAACCACTCGCTGAACTGGACCTCGGTCAGCGGAGCGGGTTGCTCGCCCATTTCATTCCAGGTGCGGTTAATCATGTGCTCCCAATCTCGGGCGACTTCCATGAGTGGCGCTGCTGCTCCCCAGAAGTGTCCAGTCTCCAGCGTTGCCCTGACTCGACCGTTTAGTTCGGCGAGGGTGGCGGTGCCTTCCAGGTAACGCCGCCCGGCTTCTAGCAATTTTCTGTATTCGGTGATCTCAACGGTCATGTCTGGTCCCTTAAACAGAGCGTTTGGATAAGCAGCCTTTAGATTGATGCAGAGGATAGCTGCTCTTCTGTTGTCACTTCACCCGGGGCGATTCACTTAGGTGAAGTAAACCATCCGGATTTCCATCCTAGATGTATGCGAAAGTCTCCTTTTAGCCGATAGCTGCCGTCCACAAATGACTGCTTTCGGCCATAGGGAGTATGACGGGACTCCAGTAGAGCGGTCTGTAGGGCACGGACGAAATCGCTAGGGTGCGGCGTCGTCTTGGCATCGCCCACGCCGTAGCCACGGGTGAACAATCGGGCTTAAATTGCAGCGTTCAATCTGGCCAACTGCGGTGTCGTGAAGGGCTGTAGGGGGGATTGCCACAAGTCGAGAAAGCGAAGTCAGCCAGACGGCAACAATGTGATCCTGTTTTTTTTGTTGGATCTGAACCTGTTTTTAACGGGTCAACGCTCTATAGAGTGTGTATCCGACACACAAGTGGACAGTGATCGGCCCGCCACTGTTTCTGGCTCTCTGAAGACCGGACGAATCGAGAGTCTTCAGGAATTTACAATGAATCCTCGTCCAAGTTTTCAGAGCAAGACCTTCCACCAATCGCAATGTGACATTCTCGGCATGATTGCGACCGATCAGCATCTGGGCGATGTACTCTGCGCCATCTGCCAGATGCTCGACACACAGACTCCCGAAACCTACTGCTCTATCTTGCTGGCGGATGCCGAGGGCAAACACTTGCTTAACGGCGCGGCACCCGGCCTGCCGACCGAGTACAGCGAGGCGATAGATGGCATGGCCATTGGTCCGCAGGAAGGGACCTGCGGCACCGCGGCGTTCCGGCGCGAGCTTGTGGTCACTGAAGACATCGCCCGGGACCCGAACTGGGACCGTTTCCGCAGCTTGGCGCTGGGGCATAACCTGCATTCCTGCTGGTCTGTCCCCTTGCTCTCCCATCAAGGAACGGTGTTGGGGACATTTGCCCTGTACCAAAAGAGCATCCATGCGCCGGACGAGGCGCAGATTCAACAACTGGTTTTTGCCGCGCAACTGGCCGTCATTGCGATCCGTCATGAGCGTGACGGTCGGCGATTGGAGGAGAGCGAACAACGTTTTCGTTCATTGTTCACCTATAACCCCAACCCGGTGTTCGCCCTCGATCTGGCCGGCAACATCCAGAGCGTCAATCCTGCAGGCCTGAAGCTGAAACCGCACACGGCCGTCAATTTCATTGGTCATCACTTTTCCCATCTGGTTCTCGATGAGGATCTGCAACGGGTTAGTCAGCATTTTTGCGCAGCCCGTGCCGGAGCGCCTCAGCGCTTCGAGGCACAGCTTCGCGACGAAAGTGAGCAACTGTTGACCATGGATATCTCCAACCTGCCCATCATGGTCAACGGAGAAATCGTCGGAGTATTCGGCATTGCCCGGGATATCAGCGCGCAGAAACATTTCGAACGCGAATTGAGCTTCAACGCCAGCCATGACCGGCTTACCGGTTTGCTTAACCGTGTTTCGCTTGAAGAGCGACTGGTTCTGGATTGCCACATCAGTCATCGGCGTAATCGGCGGCTCGCGGTGATGTGCATTGATCTGGATGGATTCAAATCCATCAACGATTCGATCGGGCATTTCTTTGGCGATCAGGTGCTGATCGAAGTGGCGCAACGTATGACCCAGCAAGTTCGTCCCGGTGACACCATCGTGCGCATGGGCGGTGACGAATTCATTGTGCTCCTGCCTGACCTGCTGCGTGACGAGGACGTTGTACCCGTAGCCGAGCGCCTGATGGCGAGCATTGCCAGACCCTACTGCATCCAGGGTATTGACCTGCATGTGAGTGCAAGCGTCGGCATCACCCTGAGCGATGGTGACATCGAGCAGCCGATGCAACTGATTCAGCAGGCGGACATGGCCATGTACAAAGCCAAGCAGGAAGGGCGCAACAACTTTCAGTGGTACACCAGCGACCTCAATCAACGTTTTTGCGAGCACGCGAGCCTGCGCAATGACCTGCAAAAGGCTATCGAAACTCAATCCTTCCAGTTGCATTATCAACCGCAGATAGACGCACGCACGGGGCGGGTGGTCGGGATCGAAGCGTTGCTGCGTTGGGATCATCCAGAAAAAGGATTTATCTCGCCAGCGGTGTTTGTGCCGGTGGCAGAGGACAGTGGCCAGATCATCCCGCTGAGCCTTTGGGTGCTCGATACCGCCTGCGCACAGCTGCGACAGCTAAGCGAACAGGGCATCACAGGTCTCTCGATGGCCGTTAATATTTCGCCGATTCATTTCCAGCGTGGGCAATTCGTCGAGTGTATCCAGGCAGTGCTGAACAGGTACGAACTTAGCGCCGGGCAGTTGGAACTGGAGATTACCGAGTCGCTCTTGTTGCATAACGTTGAACAAGCCATCGACACTTTGCACCAGCTCAAGGCTTTAGGTGTACGCATTGCGCTCGATGATTTCGGCACGGGCTACTCCAGCCTCAGCTACCTCAAGCGTTTACCCATCGACAAGATCAAGGTTGACCGTTCTTTCATTCGGGATATCGCTACCGACCATCACGATGCAGCGATCACCCAAGGCATTATTTCCATGGCCCATCACCTCAGCCTGTCGGTGGTCGCCGAAGGTGTGGAAACCAAGTCTCAAATCGATTTCCTGAAGGGCAGTCGCTGCGATATTTTTCAGGGGTACTACTTTGCCAAACCGATGCCCTGTGTAGACCTCGAAGCCTTCCTTAGCCTACGCGCATCCCGGTCCCTGAAGCCCGGTCTTGTTTGTCCGCAGGTTTGAACGGGGGAATTCGCAGATTCAAACGCGTCCGGTTGTCCTGAACTACACTTCAGTTGCCACTTCTGTCCTGGAGCGTTCCTGTTGAGCGCTTCAGATCTTTTGCCGGGTCCAGAAGCGTTTGGGAAACTGAGCGCTTTAGACCCAAGCTCTGCTCAACACGCCTGGCCGTGGACGCATTAAGCGCGTGACTGTTGTTGGCACTGGAGGGTACCGAAAATTCGTTCAGTTACTACGGTAAGCGTCATCAACGACTATAGTCATTGGTGAGCCAGAGCGAATCCGACCATTCCCCTGCCAACCTGGCCTAATCCAATTCCGCGATTACACGGCGGATCTTCTTGTGTTCCTTGATGCGGAACGTAAACGTTTCGCTGCCGAAATTACTCAGGCTCAGGCTGAGATCGAGGCAGCGTTGTCTTTTTTTTTCCCCTTGATGGTGGATGGAGTTATCCCGCCGGGCACGTCGTATCCCACTGAGCACGTCCCAACCACCCATCTATCAAGGTTCAAGCAATGAATACTTCAGAGTTAGATGATGCACAAAAAACCAATGGCGACCTGGTTCAGGGTCCGCTGCCGGCCGGCACTGTCGCGCCCGACTTCACTCTTCACGCAACCCCTGATCAACAGTTGTCGCTGCGTGAGCTAAAGGGAAATCCCGTGATACTGGCGTTTTATCCCGCTGACTGGACTTCGGTGTGTGGTGACCAACTGACCTTGTACAACCAGTTGTTACCCACCTTCAGAGAATATGGTGCGGTGCTATTGGGTATCTCGGTTGACAGCGCCTGGTGTCATCAGGCCTTTGCCAAAGATCGAAATTTCCACTTCAGCCTGCTGGCCGATTTCGAGCCCAAAGGGGCGGTGGCACGACAGTATGGAGCGTACGAGTCCCAGCTCGGAGTTTGTAAGAGGGCACTGTTCGTGATTGACAAGGAGGGGGTGGTCGCCTGGAGCTACGTCTCACCAATGGCAATCAACCCTGGGGCGGACGGCATTCTGGATGCGCTGGATGCTCAGGTGAATTCGCCACAAAGCACGCCAACCAAAAATTAACAGGTGATTACATGGCCACTCTCAAAGTCCCGGTAAGTGCCAACGACCATCGCCAGGGAAGTGCGCATGCCAAGGTCACCTTGGTGGAATTTGGCGACTATGAATGTCCCTATTGCGGTGAAGCTTATTGGATGGTCAAGAATCTGCAACAGCATTTTCGCGATGACTTGCTGTTTGTGTTCCGTAACTTCCCTCTGACCACCGCTCACCCCCATGCATTGGGTGCAGCGGTCACCGCTGAGTATGCCGGGAGTCGAGGATTCTTCTGGGAGACCCACGACGAATTGTACGAAAATCAGGAACGATTGGGCCTGCCGCTGTATCGCGCCATCGTTCTCAAACACGGCCTTCCCAAGGAGGAATTCGATCTTGCAATGCAAGAGGATACTTACATTCCCAAAATACAAGCCGATTTCAATGGCGGTGTACGCAGCGGCGTGAATGGCACCCCAGCGTTTTACATTGACGGGCTTCGCTATGACGGAGTTCCAGAGTTCATCGGGATGAGTCAGATGATTGAGCTTTTGTTAGTGCGTGGACGAAATCGCTAGAGAGCCAAATCGGCTTGGCATCACCCACATCGGAGCCGAGGAAAAACCAACGTTAGCTTCCTTTACATTAAAGAGGTGGATACGGAGCCGGCAACTAATGAAATCTTTGAAGTATTATGAAGAAAATCGACACGCCACATGGTTGGAGTTGTTTTTTGACCTGACTTTCGTTGTTACGATAGGCCAGGTTACGCACACTCTCGGACATGTTCATGACGGCCACTTTGAACATAAGCAATTATGGACATTCTTACTGCTTTTTGTACCGTTGTGGTGGATCTGGTCCAGTCACACGATTTACTCTAACAGGTTCGATACAGACAGTAATCTTCACCGTTTGGCAACATTATTCATAATGCTACTGCTCATTGTGCTATCGGCACGGATTGGGGAAGACCTGGAAGTGAACTACCCGCTTATTATTGCCTGCTATTTTGGTATACGAGCGATCATCAGTGTTATGTACATTTCATCCATTAGTAAACTCGATTCTCGCGGCGAACTTTCCTCAAGGCTTGGTTTTGCCCTATTAGTTAGCGCAGTTATTAGTCTTTCATCCGTTATTTTTGACCCGCCCTTGCGTTACCTTGTTGCTTATATTGGGATTGTTCTTGATATTCTGTTTCCTGTATTTTTCTGGACTAAACTAAAACCGTTGCCAGCGCACACGGAACACTTGGTTGAGCGCATAGGCCTACTCACCCTAATCTTATTGGGGGAGTCAATTATTAGCCTTTCCGGAGGCCTGTCTAACATTCAATGGGGTTATTATAATGTGATGGCGGCCATCACCGGATTTATCATGATTTGCAGTATCTGGTGGATCTATTTTGATAGTTTTTACTTATTGAACAAACATCAAAGCAGTATGAGTGGGCACGCCTTAATCTACTCGCACCTTTTTCTTTTTATGGGGCTGGCACTTCTGGCAAATTTGATCAGGCATGCGATCCTGAACGACATTGCGATACGCGATTTTCAGATTATGTCGATCACCGGCATGGCCTTGTTTTTCCTAGGTAAGCAATATGGCTATTTCATAGCCGTGAGTAGAATAAGGAAATACATACTACAAAACACGTTGATAGTGTTTTCTTTGGGCGGGTTAGTCGTATTTTTACCCCGCATCGAGTACATATTGGTCGGCCTGACAGCAACCATGATCTCTTATGTTTTTCTAAATTTCAGATATCGTTGAATCATTATTATCAGACCAGAGGGTGGGACCAAGTGAGCAAGTGGCTGACTTGCGGTTACATGCTGCCCACTACGTCGTTCTCACTGCCCGTGCGCTACTCGCCGCTACCCTTGGTCTATTTGGGTTTGTAATCCTGGTATCGTCGACCATAGTTAAGAGTCTCGGATACCCCTCTTAGCTATCGCGATCTGATAGCGCCAGCCGCATCGTAACAACAGGAGCCACATAATGGTCAAAGTAGCGTTGTTCGTTCGCCTGGAAGCAAAACCCGGGAAAGAAAAGGATGTAGAAAGTTTTCTTTTGGGCGGCCTTCCGTTAGTGGAGGAGGAGCCAGCCACTACAGCCTGGTTTGGAATCCGCTTGGGGCCGTCCACCTTTGGCATCTTTGACGCATTCCCGGATGAAGCGGGCCGGCAGGCTCATCTTTCGGGCAAGGTCGCGGCGGCGCTTATGGCAAACGCTGCCGAGCTATTTGCCGAACCGCCATCAATCGAGAAGGTTGACGTCCTTGCGGCCAAGCTGCCCGGTTAAGCAAATCCAACAGGAAGTTCCATTCAGTTCGGGGAGGCTCACGATGTCTTGTATGAAAATCAGGATCGCCTGGGCCTGCTGCTGTCCCGGGCGGTGATCAATTAAAACACTTGTATTGAAGATAAATGTCATGGCTAAAGTGCCGTGTCCAGGATTCATGCCATGCTTGCGCGCTCGGTAGAAGTGAAAGGATACGCGCGCAAATCGTGTCCATGGACGGCGTGGAGGCCGCACAGAATCTGCAAGGCAATGTGCTCATCACGGGTTTAGGCTGGGTAGGGTAGATTGTTTGCCGGGCACCGGTCGCTCATGCCGCGAAGATCTCCATCATTGATATAGAACCGGAGGTCATCCGCGCCGTGACACCTTATGGTTTCGTCAAGTGAGCATTCGTCGGCGTAGCAGTGACCGATGTTCAATGAGCTGCCTGACGCGGCTGCACTCCGAACTGCGCAACGATGTGCGTACCCAATTCCTCAATAACTTCCACCGCAGGGCGCTTGCCGTATTTGAGATTGAGAATGACGTGGTCCACGCCGATTTCCTCAAGCGACTCCAGCAAAAATCGTAGATGGTAACGTCCAAGTCTGAACCCCAAATGGATACGTGTGGGTGGCGTTGACGGATTCTCATCGAGATCGATGTACAGCGACTGAGTAAAGGGCTTATACACAGAGCCACATTGTTTCGTGACCTCCAGTCGCCAATCTTCCACGACCAGCCGCTGCATGTTCGGAATGCGTGGATAGTTGATCCATCCGTTGCTCTCACGCGCGATCCAATCCAGTGACTGGCGACTGTTGCCGGTCACGAGCATTGGAATGAATTGGGTGGTAGGTTTCGGAATCAGGTCTGCGCCTTGCATTTCACCAGTGCTCCAGTGGATGGGCTCAAAACTGGTGCTGTGGGCGCGGCGAATCACTTCGTAGTGTTCTCGAAAGATCTCTCCACGCCTTTCGGGATCGACGCCAAACGCCGAAAACTCCACTGGCCGATCTCCCGAAGCAACCCCCAGAATCAAGCGACCAGTGCTCAACTGATCGACGCTGGCTGACGCCTTGGCCGTGTGCAGGGGATGGTGCAGCGGGATGGCGATGGAGGCGGTGCCAAGTGCAATCTCCGAGGTATGGGCGGCCATATAACCCAGGTAAACCCAGGGGTCGAAGACTTGGCCGACATCGCCGAAGCCAGGGTCGCGAAGCGGCACGTCGCGAAACCAGAGCGCGCAGAAGCCCAGCGCCTCGGCTTTTTTAGCCAGTGTGACCTGGTTGAGCATGCTCGGAGTGTCCCCGTCGAACGCCTCCATGGGAAAGAATAATCCAAGGCTCAAATGCCCCTGAGTGAAGGTTCGGCTGAACCCTCGATGCTGCTGGTAAGGAATCGTGCTCGGCCGATACATACGGATTGACCTCATGACAGAACGTGAACAGCGCCCCCGTTTCCAGAGGTGCTGCGGCATCGGTCGCTTTTGAACGGCAGGTGGGGGGACTGGGTCTGGCTTTTACCCGTTGCGCCGTACTGCTGGTCGTGTGGACCGGACTCAGGGGGCAGTTGCTGGCGATAGGCGCGGGTTGGTCCGGGTAGGTGTTAAGCGGACGGTCAAAGGAAGTCAGATCTCTCGGCTCTATACCACCAGATGGGCAAGGCGTTCGAGGAATCATTCTATAAGCGTAGGCGGTTTTGCAGCTCTCCGCCATATTCTTACAATCGAGCCGCTGACGGGCGAAAGTCGCGTATCGAAGGCAGTTATCGGTCGTTTCCTGCCATTCCAGAACGGCCGCTATTGGCCGAAAGCAGCCTCTCAAGTAATAGAGACACTGCTTATCAAGCAACGATAGCGGCGCTTTTATCTACTCCGTGCGATGTTGCCCTAACTCAGAGTCGATCCACCACTCCCTCTTTCCCTCAACCCCAACTCAACATCATCAATCACCGCCTTCCCCATCTCCGCCAAAAAATACGCAGCCCACGCATACCGCTCCCCCTGCTCTTCCATAGCAGCATCCAGCGCTAACTTCTTGGCGTAGTACAACAAGGTAGAAGCCTGCTCCAACGCCTGCTGCAAAGGCACATCCGCATTAACGCGAAACAACGTTAGTTCAGGATCGGCGCAATTGCCAAAGGTGACAAAACCCTGGGTTTTGATGGGGGTTGACTGGCTCATTGTGCACCTCCCGCCAGGGTCTGGCAGCAGAGGTTTTTGAGCGGAGAAAGGCGAAAGGAACGGCAGCAAATTTCAGACAGATTACCGGCAGACATGATTGAAACTCCCTGATCAAAAATGTGCCTGCATCTGATCGGGTTCTCAGGCCCGGTCGCTGATTTTGCAGCGACCGCAGCAGACTAGGCGGCTGTTCGCGTTGGGGCAATGGCTAAACCGTCGCCGGTTATGTCCAGGGCTTTTGCGCGCAGGTATGCTCGACGGGTTATTGCAGATAAGGATATCCAGCCCCCCATGACCGCCCGCGAACAACTCCACCGCAATGGCTATGCCCTGCTGCGCCAGGTCATCCCGACCGACTGGCTGGCGGACCTGCGCGCCACCTTCGATGCCGGGGTAAAGCCGTCGGATCAGTGGCCGGTGCCCCGTGGCTGGGACTGGCGCCATTCGCAGTTGGATACGGATGCGCAGGTGCAGGCCCTGTGCCGCTTGCCCCAGGTGCTGGCGGTGGTGGGCGAGTTGATCGGCGAGCGTTTCTATCTGTCCCAGGTGGAAGGGCGCGAGCCCGTGGCCGGGGGCGGTCATCAGGTGTTGCACCGGGATTTGTCGGTGCAGCGGCCGGGGGATGTGGTCAATGCCATCGCCTTTCTCGACGACTACGGGCCGCAGAACGGGGCGACGCGTCTGGTTCCCGGCAGTCATCGCCCCGGTGCGCAGGAGCCGCCGTTCGACTTCGCCGATGAATCCCGCGCGGTGCAGCTGTCCGGTGCTGCGGGGGACATTCTGCTGTTCGATGTCGATCTGGTGCACGGGGCCTGCCGCAACCCCAGTGGCGCCGCGCCGGCGTTCGCTACTGATCAGTTACTTTGCCGAGCCGCTGTACGCCAGCCAGCAGCAAACCGCGAGCCAGCGCAATGTTCAGATGGACACCCGCGAGCGCTTCGATCCCAAGGATTTGCCCTCGTGGGCTGAGGGCCCGCCCCCTGTCTTATGAACTCTGGATGATCAGGGCCCCGGCCATCAGGTCTTCGTCATCAATGCCTTGCTTCAATAGCAGATAGCCGGTTCCGCCGACCAAAATGCCCTTGTGCCCTGGAGCGGCCCTGTTCAGCCGGGAGTTGTTGATCTGCAGCACATAGTTCAAGCCTGGGCGTGTCTCTTGCCCCTGAATCCAGGCGGGTATTCCGGCGATCTTGGCCAGGCCGTTTTCGTCGCTGTCCTGCCCCGGATTTTCAATCACTGCGATTCGCCGCGCCGGGGTGATGGGCTGTCCGTAACCATCCACCTGTCGCGCCGCGGGCCTGTAGGCCAGCACCTTGCCGCCCTCTTGCATGGCCTGCTCGATGTAGGTGTCGCTGACGATTGAGTAAGGCGTAAACAGCGAAATCACCAGCTCGTCATTCAACTGCATGCCGGCAAGGTATCGATTGATAACGCTGGCCGGCAGGCTGGCAAGGTGCAGCAAGGGGGCGCCCGTCGAGTCGGTGGGCCAAGGGATGGACTCAGGCAGGTAGGGGTTGCCGCCGAGGTAGGCGGAGTCCTGGTCGGGGTCTTCGGGCAAAAACACTAGTTCGTTAAACAGGGGCTGTTCCTCTCAGGTGTGTCGTTACCCAGGTAGTTGCGTGGGCGCGGGTCTTGGGGCTGCTTTCAGTCCGCAAGGCGGCTGGCCAAACGTTGCAGTGCCTGGGCCAGTTCCAGGGCCTGTTCTGCCGTTAGCTCCACGGGGTCGTTGTGTTCGGTGCAGGCCTTGAGATGAATGGCACTGCCCTGCTCTATCCATAGGCGCACGGCGCCCTCGCTGCTCTCGACATAATCCGTTGTGCGCTCAGCCGACATGTCATTCACCTTGTGCGTAGGCGGTGGCCAGTTCCAGCAGGCGGGTGAAGTTGGCGATGGCGAAATACAGGTCATCGCGGGTGTCGCCGTCCCATTCTTCGACGGCTTCGCGGGCGGCCTTGAGTGAGGCGATGCGGGTTTTGATCTCGGCGATTTCCGCCGCGCCGCATTGTCTGGAGATGAGTTCCCAGCCGATCGGGGAGATGTTTTGCTGGATGCTAAGGCCTTCACGGGCTTGTTCAATCAGCGCTGTCAGTTTGCTCATGGGGGTTGTCCTTAAGAGGCTGGGGATTTGCTGGCTCCCTTGCCGGGCATGCGCATACGTTGTGCCTTGGCGCCCAGGCGGCGGATGGTAACCCACTCGCGCCTCGCCCGGCGCGGGTTGTACACGATGGGTTTTTTATCCCGCCTGTTGCCTCGGGTGCTTGGCAGCGCCGCACGGGTCGGCTTCAATGAGCGCCCCTTTTTATGTTCAGGAGCTAGAAGGATGCAGCTTTATTACCGTTGGGCGGCCGCATGGGTCATGGCGTGGGTACTGGGAATCGGACTGGTCCAGGCCGAGGAACGGCCACAGGTCGCGGACAAGATCCTGGCCTACACCGGGCCGCACGGGGTGAAGGTCTGGACCCTGCGCATCGGTGAGCGCAGCGCCCATCAGGCGCTGGTGCAGGTGGAAGACGCCGACCACGACTGGAACATGCGCATTCAGAAAATGAGCGTGGAGCAAACCGATCGCGACACCCGTTACTTCACTCAGGTGGATGGGCAGAAGTTCGTGGTGCTGCTGCTTCAGGAAGGCTATGGCGAGCTGCATCTGCCGGGTGAGGCCAAGCCGCTGAAGGTGGGCTATGACAGCAACCTGTCCAGCTATGGCGATGCCCAGGCGTTTCTCAATGAGTACCTCAAGGCCCAGTAGAGCCTCTGGCGGGCGCTGTGGATGCAGCGCCCGCGGATTCAAGGGTGGTCGCGGCCAGAGGGCGGCGACCGTGTTGCTGGAAACGCCTTACTGGGGAGGTGGCTGTGGCGTTTTTGGGGCTGCTTCGCAGCCCAGCGGGAGCAAGCTCCCTCGCCACAGATCATCAGCGTGAGTCCACTGTGAGGCGTTGTGGTTTGACCTAGCTGTAAATCTCCTTAGCGCAGATCGAACCGGTCCAGGTTCATCACCTTGTCCCAGGCGGCGACAAAGTCCTTCACGAACTTCTCTCCCGCATCCGCCGCTGCATACACCTCGGCCAAAGCCCGCAGTTGCGAGTTGGAGCCCAGCAGCAGGTCGACCCGGGTGCCGCTCCATTTGTATTGCCCGGTGGCGCGGTCGCTGCCCTCGTACAGGTCGCGGGCCTCGGACTGGGGCTTCCATTGGGTGCCCATGTCCAGCAGGTTGACGAAGAAGTCGTTGCTCAAGGTGCCCGGGCGCGCGGTGAACACGCCGTGGGGCGCTTGCCCGACATTGGCCCCCAGCACTCGCAAGCCGCCCAGCAGCACGGTCAGTTGCGGGGCGGTGAGGGTCAGCAGTTGCGCTCTGTCCACCAGCAGGGCTTCGGCGGTGACGCCGCTGACCGGCTTGAGGTAGTTACGGAAGCCGTCGGCCACGGGCTCCAGCACGGCGAAGGATTCGACGTCGGTCTGTTCCTGGCTGGCGTCCATGCGCCCCGGGGCGAAGGGCACGCTGATGTTGTAGCCGGCATTGTTTGCCGCCAGTTCCACCGCCGCGCAGCCGCCGAGGACGATCAGGTCCGCCAGGGATACGCGCTTGCCAGTGCTTTGCGCGCTGTTGAAGGCGCTCTGCACCGCTTCCAGGGCGCGCAGCACCTGGGCCAGTTGTGCCGGTTGGTTGACCTCCCAGTCCTTCTGCGGGGCCAGGCGAATCCGTGCGCCGTTGGCGCCGCCGCGCTTGTCCGAGCCGCGGAAGGTCGAGGCCGAGGCCCAGGCGGTGGACACCAGTTGCGCCACGGACAGACCGGAATTGAGGATCTGGCCCTTGAGCTGCTGGATGTCCTGGGCGTCGATCAGCGGGTGGTTCAGCGCCGGAATCGGGTCTTGCCAGATCAGTTCTTCGGCCGGCACTTCCGGGCCCAGGTAACGGGCGCGCGGGCCCATGTCGCGGTGGGTGAGTTTGAACCAGGCGCGGGAGAAGGCGTCGGCCAGTTGCTCGGGGTGCTGGTGGAAGCGTCGGGAGATGGCCTCGTAAGCCGGGTCGAAACGCAGCGCCAGGTCGGTGGTGAGCATCGACGGCGTGCGGCGTTTACTCGGGTCGTGGGGGTCGGGCACGCTGTCGGCCCCGGCGCCGGCCTTGGGTTGCCATTGGTGGGCGCCGGCGGGGCTGGTGGTCAGTTCCCATTCGTAGCCGAACAGGTGGTCGAAGAAGTCGTTGCTCCAACGGGTCGGGGTGGTGGTCCAGATCACTTCCAGGCCGCTAGTGATGGCGTCGCCGCCAACGCCCGTGCCGAAGCTGCTGCGCCAGCCCAGGCCCTGCTCTTCCAGGCCGGCGGCTTCCGGTTCCGGGCCGACATGGGTTGCGGGGCCGGCGCCATGGGTCTTGCCGAAGGTGTGGCCGCCGGCGATCAGGGCCACGGTTTCTTCGTCGTTCATGGCCATGCGGGCGAAGGTTTCGCGGATGTCCCGGGCCGCGGCCAGGGGGTCGGGGTTGCCATTGGGGCCTTCCGGGTTGACGTAGATCAGGCCCATCTGCACCGCCCCCAGGGGGTTCTCCAGCTCGCGGTCGCCGCTGTAGCGCTGGTCGCCAAGCCAGGTGGTTTCGCTGCCCCAGTAGACGTGGTCGTCCGGCTCCCAGACGTCCTGGCGGCCACCGCCGAAGCCGAAGGTTTTAAAGCCCATGGATTCCAGGGCGACGTTGCCGGTGAGGATGATCAGGTCGGCCCAGGAGAGCTTGCGTCCGTATTTCTGCTTGATCGGCCAGATCAGCCGCCGCGCCTTGTCCAGGCTGACGTTGTCCGGCCAGCTGTTGAGCGGGGCGAAGCGCTGCTGCCCGCCCCCGGCGCCACCGCGGCCATCGGCGATGCGGTAGGTGCCGGCGCTGTGCCAGGCCATGCGGATGAACAGCGGGCCGTAGTGGCCGAAGTCCGCCGGCCACCAGGGTTGGGAGTCGGTCATCAAGGCCAGCAGGTCGCGCTTCACCGCGGCCAGGTCCAGGGTCTTGAATTCGGCGGCGTAGTCGAAGTCCTCGGCCATCGGGTCGGACAGCTGCGAGTGCTGGTGGAGGATCTTCAGGTTCAGTTGGCCGGGCCACCAGTCACGGTTGCTGGTGCCTTCGCCGGCGGTGTGTTTGAACGGGCACTTGGATTCATTGGACATGGATCACTCCTTCGGTCATCGAAAACCTGCCGCTCGACGTTGGCCCCGGGTTGGACAACCGTGTGAAAAGCGTAGTGAAGGACAAGCGAAGGTAAAAATAGCTTCGCTTGATGACCCTGCCAGAAAAAAACCATGACCGGTGTCAGGCCCCAAGCGGGCGCCCTGCCCCCTGCCGGAGCCTGTTCATCCTTTTGCGAGCGCTGCCCGGGCATGCTCAGCGGCGCCTGAGCCAGGCACCGCCGATCGTGAACCGCTGCTCAGTCCTGGGCGTCGAGGCGGCGCCGGGTGTCGGCATCGATCTGCTGGCGCAGGGCCTGGAACAACGGGCTGGCATCGGTGTAGCGGCGGCCGTAATCGAGGTTGAAGCCGTAGTCGAAATCCGCCGGGTTCTGGCCCTGGGTGTGTTGCAGCAGGGTTTCCAGCTTGTCCAGGGCCTTGACCGTGCGCGCCTCGGTGCTGGCGGCGCCTTCGTATTCGTCCCACAGCTCCAGCAGGCGCTGGCGGGCCGGGGCGTCCAGGGACCGGGCGAGGTATTGCAGATCGTCGCGTTCCTGTTGGCTCTTGTCCGGGTGGGCGGCCTGGGCCACCGCCGGGATGTCGCCATGGATGGCTTCCCCCAGGTCGTGGACGATGCACAGTTTCAGCACCCGCAGCAGGTCCAGGTCCCCCAGTTGGTCTTCGAACAGCAGCGCCATCAGGCACAGGCGCCAGCTGTGCTCGGCGGTGCTTTCCTGGCGGCCGCTGGAGGTGTGGGCGCTGCGCAGCACGTCCTTGAGTTTTTCCGCTTCACGGAGAAAGTCGAGACGGCCGCTGAGAAGTTCGGGGGTCATGGACAAGCCTGCTGCACGTGAATGAGGCCCGCGCCGTGGGGCGGCGGGCGAAGGCTTGCCAGACTAGCCAGCGGGCAGCAACCGGTCCACGGATAAAATATGCGTGACGTGCCTCGACAAGCGCGTCAGAGGGTTTCCACCAGCCGCACGGCGTTGCCGTCGGACAGGTTGAGGCGGGTCCAGCGGCACTGGCTGGGGGCGATGGGCACGATGGCCGAATCGTTGTGGCCGCTGAAGAATTCCAGGGACGGCGGCGCCAGCACTTCGCGCCAGCCCAGGTCATCCAGGGCGGCTTCCTTGCGCACGATTTCCTCGGTGCAAAAGCCCCACAGCGATTGGCCCAGCAGCTCGCTCAAGGGCACGCCGAACTGCGCGGCGCGGGTCGGCGAACAGGCCAGCAGGCGGTGGGTCAGGTCGCACACCAGGTGCACGGCGCGCGGGCTGTCATTCACCAGCCGCGCCAGGGCCTGATCGGCAGCGGCGCTGAGGTTGGCCGCCAGCAGGTGCTCCAGGCGCGCACGCTCCGCCGGCTCCATGGCCTGCCGGCCGTTTTCCCAGCGGGAAATGCTCGACTGCGCCACGCCGAACAGCTCGGCAGCGTGCTGCTGCTTGACCCGGTGCAACAGGCGCCAGCGCCTGAGGGCCAGGCCCAGATGGGGTGAGGTGAACAGGGCTGCGGACATGGCGTGAGCGATGCAAGTCAAGGGGCTGGCAGTTTCGCAGCCACAGCCCTTGGCGGGCAACCGGTGCTGACCAACGCCATTGGCCCGGCCCGTCACAACTTGCTGGACAGCGCGGTAAAAGCCCCGAAAAATCAGCGCCTTTGCCCTGCCCGTTACGGGTTGGGTGTCTGTGCCAAGGAGTTCGGCCCAATGCTCAATGTCTTGTTTGTCTGCAGCCAGAACAAGCTGCGCAGCCCCACCGCCGAGCAGGTGTTTGCCGACTGGCCAGGGATCGAAACCGCCTCCGCCGGGCTCAATCACGATGCCGAAGTGCCCCTGGGCCCGGAGCTGGTGCAATGGGCCGGGCTGATTGTGGTGATGGAAACCCGCCACCGGGAAAAACTGCGCAAGCGCTTCAAGGCGCAGTTGAACAACCAGCAGATCGTGTGCCTGAACATCCCCGATGATTACGACTTCATGGACCCGGAGTTGATCCAGTTGCTGCGGCAGAAGGTGCCGCCGTTTCTTCCCGATGGCGACGCGGCTCGCTGATATGCCTTTGGCATTCAGGGCCCCGCCTGAGCGGCGGCTGGAGCTGCGCAAGGCACCGCAGGGGCCTCGGCGGTTGCGAGATCGCTGGCGAGCCTGCGGCTCGTTCGCAGCCTTCGGCAGCGGCTACATGAGGCGGATGCGGGCGGGGTCAGGCGCGGTGTGCGGCGCCAAGGGCGGCGGTCAGTTCGGGGGAGGCGTTGTACAGCGGGGTGCTGCCTTGCAACAGAATCTGCGCGCTGCGCCGGTAGGCGGCGCCGTCGATCAGTAGCTCCCCGGCCACCTGTCGGGCATTGATCAGGGTCTCCAGCACTCCGGCGGGGTTTTCAATCGCCAGCGGGTATTCGCCCTTCCCTTCACCTATTGCCGGCGCCCGCGCCAACAGGGCATGGGCCACGGTGCCTTCGGCCAGGCAGGCCGCCGCCAGGCAGCAGCCGCCGGACACCGCCAGGGACGGGTGGGCGTTCTGTGGGGTGAAGTAGCGGGTGGCGATATCACCGCCTTCTCGCGCCGGGCTGACGATGCAGATTTTGGGGATGGTTTCGCTGCGCCGCAGGTCGTCGGCGCTCATCAAACGGCCGTCGCGCTGGCGCAGGCCCATGCGCAACCCGCCCAGCACCATCAGCTCCAGCAGGCGCGCCTTGAACCGTGGGTCGGCATCCAGTTCAGCCGGGCTCTCCTGCCCGGTCTTGCCCAGGTCCGCCGCGCGCAGGATGACCATGGGCACCGCCACATCGATGCAGGTGGCGGCAATCCCATCCAGCAGGTCGACCCGTTGCCCACTGGGAAACAGCGCGCCGGTCTTGGCTCCCACCGGCTTGTCGAGAAACAGGTCGACCCCGGGAAACACCCCGTTGACCCCGGGAATCCGCGTGTCGCTGAGCAGTCGGCCGTCGCGTAGGCTCAGGCGCGCATACATCGTGGTCTGGGTGTTGCTGTTGTAGATCTCGATCTGCCCGCCGCCCTCCCCGGGCTGCAGCCAGCCGCGTTGCAGGGCGTACAGCGGCAATGCCGCGGACATGTTGCCGCAGTTGACGCTCCAGTCGATGGCGCTCTTGCCCGCCGCCAGTTGCGCCAGGGTGCTGATCATCCGTGTCTCGCCGGGGCGGCGTTCGACGATGAACACTTTGTTGCTGGTGGGTCCGCCGCGGCCCAGGCCGGTGATCTGGGTATTGCCCGGCCACTCGCCCTGCTGGGGCACGCCCATCAGGTGGCGCAGCAGTTCTTCCACCAGGGCTTCGTCCCGGGGCAGCGCTTCGCGGGCCAGGATCAGCCCGGTGGAGGTGCCGCCACGGGCGTGGCACACGGGGAACTCAGGGATAGCAGCAGGCTTTGGCAGATCGGGCATGGCGGGCGCCTCCACGGTGGGCGAAAAGAGCAGCCCCTTGTCGGCCGGGCAACGGGCGGCAGCGCGGCATGATAAACCCTCGCGGCCAATCTCGGGTCGGTGGCCGGGCTGAAGACGCCCAAGTGGGCGCCTGGCCCTGGCCTTGCACCGCTCGTCTTGCGCTCGCTCTTTTTACAGCGGGCCATTTGACTAACCGTCTTGAGGATCTAGATTCCACTCGCGACTTCATGGAAGTGCATCAAGCTCGAAGCCCGGCAAACCGGGGCCCGGGTAGCGATGCTCAGTGGCCGCGCCCGGAAACTCGATTGCCTGTTTGCCTGGGCACTCCAGGCATCTAACGCGACAGCAGGGAGCTGGACATGAACGACAACATCATCGACATCATGGTCACCATTGATGTGGACACCATTCTCAATAGCCAGGGCAAAACATTCGACAGCGGCCAGACATTCAACCTGCAAAAAAGCGACCCGACGCAGCCCAGCCACCTCTACAACTTCACCACCGGCGGGGTAAGGCTCTCCAGTCAGGCGATCTACATGGTCGCCAGACGCAACAACGCCCCAGTCGGCGAAGGTACGGATGAACTGTCGGTCAACCTCAAGGAGGGCGACCTGATCCACTGGCGCAGCACCAGCCTGTCCGAGGGGCTGTACCACACGGTGCTGCTGTATCAGTACACCCAGACGTCGCCGGTCGTGACGCAACAGAACCCCAATTACGTGCAAGACATCACGCCGGTGGTCTTGAACCACACGCCCATGCCGATCATCAATCAAAGCAATCCATCCGGGCAGCCCATCGCCCAGAGCGTCAAGAATTTCTATTGGGAAGGCCGCGCCGTGCGCCAAGGCAGCATCACCTATACCTGGGCCTTCATGATTGTCGACAGTGACAACCAGGTGGTGGGTTATTGCGACTGGGACCCCTACATCAATATCAACTGAGTGCCTTGCCCCTCTCCCTGTCGGCACCGGGAGAGGGGCTTGCCGTCGCCCTGCCCGATCACTGTCACTGCCTCTGCTCCCCGCTCAATCTTGGCCAAGCCTTGATGCACCGCGAACCAGGCACTTGCCTCCCGCCCGACGCGGCCCGTATTTTATCGACCCCCGCCGCAACAACCTCCCGGCCAGCCCCGAGGTCGCCGATGGCGTGGGCCCGTTCCCTTGCCTTGTCCCGGAGACTGTATGGATCTCACCACCCTGAGCCTGTTCATCCCCGCCTGTTTCGCCCTGAACATGGCCCCCGGCCCGAACAACCTGTTGTCCGTGAGCAACGCCACCCGCTACGGCTATCGCCACTCCTGCCTGGCGGGCAGCGGCCGGTTGCTGGCCTTCGCCGCCATGATCGCCCTGGCCGCCGCCGGCCTGGCGGTGGTCCTGCAAACCTCGGAGCTGTTGTTCCATGGGATCAAGATCCTCGGCGCGGGCTATCTGCTGTACCTGGCCTGGCAACTGTGGCGGGCCAATCCGGGCACTGAAGCGAGCGAGGACAGCGCCCGCGTCGGCCTCTGGGCCCTGGCCCGCCAGGAGTTCCTGGTGGCGGCGGGCAACCCCAAGGCGATCCTGATCTTCACCGCCTTCCTGCCGCAATTCGTCGATCCGGCGCAGTCGATGGGCCCGCAGTTCCTGATCCTGGGGGCGCTGTTCCTGGGGCTGGAGTGGATCGCCATCTGCGCCTACGCCTACATGGGCCTGCACATGCGCCGCTGGCTCGCCGAACCCCGGGGCAAGCGCCTGTTCAATCGCAGCTGTGCGCTGCTGTTGTCAGGGGCGGCGTCGGTGCTGCTGATGGCGCGGCGGGGCTAGAGGAGTACAACCTTCAGTCGGACGGGGACAGCCCATGGATGAGGGGTTCTAGGCATTTTGCTCGGTGCGAGGGTAGGATTAAATCCTATCCAGCTGGAGAAAGTCCCCATGCGTAGCACTCAGCAATTCAGCATCACGCTGCCAAACCAGATGGCCAACGCGGTGAAGGCCAAAGTCGCGACTGGTGAATATGCCAGCGAAAGTGAAGTCATACGCGATGGCCTGCGGGCATTGATGGCCCGTGATCGAGCCGTGGAAAGCTGGCTCACCGGCCAAGTGGCAACCGCCTACGATGCCTTGAAAGCGGACGCTTCACACACACTCAGTGCCGATCAGGTCCGTGCTCGGTTGTCAGCAGAGCACCAGAACGCCCGCAACAAACTGGAATGACGCACACCGTCGAATTTGCTCCAGAAGCTCTGGAGCAGCTAACCGCGCTTTATCGCTATATAGCCACGGCAGCCTCGCCAGACATTGCCCAACGCTATACCGACGCCATCGTGAGCCATTGCCAAGCGTTACAGACCTTTCCTCAGCGGGGAAACCAGCGGGACGATATACGCCCTGGCCTGCGCACCACCCACTATCGCAAGCGGGTTGTGATCGCCTTTGTCGTCGATACCCGACAGGTTGTTATTTTGGGCGTTTTTTACGGTGGCCAGGATTTCAAGACCACTCTTCTGGCTGATTGGGACGACTAAAAGAGATGACGCCAAGCGCAAAGGCTCTGCGGGGACGGCCAGCCAGGGCGGCTCCCGCAGGCGAATGAACACGCCCCGCACTCAAAACACCCGGAACGTCGGCGCCTTGATGGCGGTCGAGCCCCGCCGCCGATGCCCGCCCGCGACAGGATCGAAGGCGCCTACCTGATGGCGCTTGAGGGCGGCAAATAGCTGCAAGCGGGCGCGATGCAACAGCACGCGAACATGACTGCGCGAAATACCCAACTGCCCGCCGATCGCCTCAAGCGCGTGGCCCTGGCGCTCACGGGAGAACAAGACCCGGCGTTGCAACAGCGGCAGGCTGTTCAGTGTCTGCTCCAGGCAGCCACGCAGTTGCTCGGCGCACAGCAAGGCTTCCGGGCTGTCTTCGTGCCACTCCAGCGGCGGCGCCCAGTCCCCCTCCTCGGCGAAGCGCTGCTCGCCCGCCTGGGCCGGCCGCACGAAGCGACCCGCCTCGCGACGGTTCTGCACGTAGCAGCCCTTGGCCGCGTTGGCGGTGATGGTCAGCATCCAGGTCTTGAGGCTGGAGCGGCACTGGAAGCCGCCAAGGTTGTGCACAATCGCCAGCCAGGCGTCCTGCACCACGTCATCGACGTACCGCTGCCCGACAATCGCCAGGACCACCGAGCGCATGGCGCCCTGATGCTGTCTGACCAGTTCGCGAAAGGCCCGCTGCTCGCCGGCCAGCAGGCACGGCAATAACTGCAAGTCGTCGCTGACGGCGGTCAGTGGCAGGTGCTGCAAAGATTCCATGTCGAGGATCTCCATGCTCATCAGCTCGCCCCCTTTACCGCCGAGGTAACAATCCTACGAACAAGCCTAGGGAACGGATGCACACTCGTGCATATATTTCTCTGCGCGCCGCGTTCGGCTCGCTATGATGGTTTCCCATGAACCCCAGCCCCGCCCTTCGCCAACCCTGTCCGCCCGGCGCCTGCATCTGCGAGCGCGAGCAGTTGCTGGACACCCCCGGAGCCGACCTGCGCATCCTCAATCTGACGCGCCAGGAGGAAAAACGCCTGCTCGAACGCCTGGAGAATCTCAAGGACCTGGCGGACCTGGAGCACATGCAGAGACGGATCTACCAGCAACTGGGGGTCCGTGTGGAGATCACCCCCAGCGACAACGAAGTGCGCAGCATGCGCGGTATCACGATCGCCCTGGCCGAGCACCCCGGCCTGTGCCGCAAGACCCGACAGTCGATTCCCGCCGCCATCCGCCGGGCCATGGAGAACCGCCCGGAAATTGCCTACCGCCTGCTCGATGCCCAGGACTTGCTGCGCGATACCTGACGGCAAGTTTCAGCTACAAACAGCAGGCTTGCGGCTTGTGGCTCAAAGCTGGAAACTTGCCGCTGCTTTTTTTCAGGATTCCGTACATGCCCAACTCGCCTCTCAACGCCGCCGACTTCGAGCTGATCGAAGACACCCTGCTCCAGTACGGCGACGACCACTCGGTGCTCAATCCCTGCGAGCTGGACGGTTACTTCACCGCGCTGGTGTCGGGCCCCGCTCAGGTCGATATCGCCGAATGGTTCCCGGGTATCTGGGGCGGCGAAAACCCGGCCTGGGAAACCCCGGAGCAATGCCGGCAGTTCATCGACCTGTGCGTGCGCCACATCAACACCCTGGCCGTGCAATTGACCCAGGCCCCGCAAGCCTTCAAGGCGCGCTTCGAACACACCGAGCACCAGGGCCAGGACCTGCTGCTGGCCGAAGAGTGGTGCTTCGGCTACCTGCGCGGCGTGGCCGTGGGCAACTGGCCGGAGATGCCGGCGCCGCAGGTCCAGGCGCTGCAGTTGATCATCGACTGCGCCGAACAGGACAACTTCGAGCTGCCCGCCGACCTGGATCTGGAGCAGCATCGCCAGCAGATCGCGGCCATCGAACCTGCCGCGCGGCTGTTGCATGCCTACTGGTCGGCACAGCGCTGAAATAAACCGCATCCGAAAAAAAACGCCGCGGGCTCCGATCAGAGCCCGCGGCGTTTCTGTCTGCATCCTGCCTTCGGCGCGAGGCTTACAGCAATTTGCGCTGCACCGCTTCATCCAGGGTGCTGCGGGCCAGTTGCTGGACCACGTCGCGGGTGTCTGCCTGGAAAGGAATGGCGACGATCAGCAGCAATTGCATCCAGGTGCGCACCGATTCGCTCTTGCGAATCCGCCCAAGCTCCTTGCCGTCCTTGTCCTTGAACACCGTCTCCAGGGTGAAGGTGTTCTTGGCCGTTGACGGAATCACGAAGAAGGTGACGCCGGTGATGATGGCCGAGGCCATGCTGAACTGTTCGTTGTTGTACAGGGTGGCTTCGGCATACAGGTCCGACTCGACCTTGTCGGTGCTGACCCGGGCAAAGCGCCCGGACTGGCGGTAGGCATCGGCCACCACGGTTTCCCAGGCGGCCGCCGGAGCGCCGGCGGCGGCATTGGCCGGGCCGCCGTTGACCTGGTACATGGCGGTGGTGCGAACAAAGGCGCTGGGCTTTTGCTCGGTGGTCTGTGCCGCCGGAGGCCAGGTGCCGACGGCTGCCAGTTCGTGTTGCGAGTAGGACACGCAGCCGCTCAGCAGCACTGCGCCGAGCACCAGGACGTGCTTGATGGAAACCAACATGTGTCTCTCCTTGATCTTAGCGTTGTGCCAACCGGGCGCTGGCGTTGTCGAGCAATTTGGCAACCAGTTCATTCAGTTGCTTGGCGCCCTGGGTCGGGGCCCAGTACTCGCGGCCGTACAGGCCGACGTTGCGCTCGAACTTGAGCTGCTCCTTGGCACTGGCCAGTTCCTGGCCGTTGCGGTCGACGATCGACAGCTCGCCGGCCAGGTCGAAGCTGTCGACGTAGATCGGCCCGTTGACCCAGATCCATACGGTCAGGGTCAGCAAGGCCCCGGGCAGGTAGCCCGGATGGGGCGCGCGGTGGCCCTTGAGGGAGGTCATGTTGAATTTCAGCACCACGTCTTCCTCGCCCAGGCGGGTGGGGAATTCGCTGAGCTGGCGGAAGTAGCCGGCGCTCTTGACGTAGGGAGTCAGCTGGGCGGTCAGGGAGCGGCTGATGGCAGTGCGGGTGGCTTCGTCGATACCGGGAGCGGTGACCTGCACATCGGCAATTTGCGCAGTGCGCGGGCTGCTGATGGGTGCAGGATGCAACGGCGCGCCCAGCGGGCCGGTGACGTGGTAGGAGACACAGCCGGTCAGCGCCAGGGTGGCGATGAGGGCGGCGGCCCCGAGCAGGGTTCTGAACACGAAATATCCTTATTGAAAGACAAACAGCACCAACGTCTCGACCCCGGCGCCCAGAACTTTAGGAAAACCGCGCATTGCGTCGAGCGGCACTGGCCCGCTTGCGGCCCCTATTGATAGCCCTCTTCATGGGCCTGGAGCAGATTGAACAAGTGCTCCTGGGGCATCGCGCAGTCCTGCAACGGTTCGGGCGCAACCCCGTTCCACTCCTCATCGGGGTCGCTTTCGACAATCAGCAGCGGCACCTGGGCGCTGTTGAAGAAGGCGAGGATGTCGCGCAGTTCCTGCTCGCGCTGTACATGGTCGTTGTGAAACAGCTTGGCGCTGTAGAAGAAGCCCTCGGCGCCACGGCGCAGATAGCCCTGGGCAACGCTCAGGGACAGGCCCAGGCGCTGATGGAGAAACTTGACCAGCGCCAGGCTGGTGGTGGGAGTGGCCGTGGCGAGGCTGATGCGGGACATGGCAGGTTCCTTGAAAAACGACAGGTAATGACCGCGCGGTTACTCGGGGCGCCACAGTTCGAGCCCCTGCACATGACGCTCGATGTCGTCCATGTCGTCCTCCCCCAGGGTGCAGTCGAAGGGCTCGCTGAGAATCCTGCGCACCTGGGCCAGGCGCTGGGTGACCTGCTGGTTATCGATGAAATCGGTGGTGGCGCGCTGGTAGTCGGCCACGGGTTTATCCCTGTAGTAGGCGCCCATCTTGTGCAGCGAGATCAACACGAACTCCAGCTCCGCCAGGGCTTGCAGGGCCTGCTCCCCCGAGAGGGTGATGGTGCGGTTGCTTTCCAGCATCGAATACTTCCTTGGCTCTCAACAATTGGACAGACCGCCGCCAGCTGGGTAGCGTGCGGCGCACATTTCAATCCGACAGGCCCCCAAACATGCTGATCAGGGACTTTCAAAGCAGCGATCTGCAAGCGTTGCTGGCGCTCTGGCTGGACGCCTCGATCCAGGCCCATCATTTTGTCGACCCCGATTTCTGGCGCTCCAAGGTCGAGGACATGCGCAACCTCTACATTCCCCATGCCCAGACCCGAGTGGCCGAACGCGACGGCCAGCTCCTGGGTTTCTATTGCCTGCATGAGGATCAGTTGGCAGCGATTTTCGTCAGTGTGCAGCACCAGGGCCAGGGCGTGGGCAAACAGCTGCTGGCCGATGCCCGCGAGCGGCGCTCACGCCTGGAACTGGCGGTGTATGCCGCCAACCTGCCAAGCATCGGCTTTTACCGCCAGCAGGGATTCCAGGTGATCGGCAACGGCATTGACCCCAATACCGGAGAAGCCGAGCTGATCATGGCCTGGCCGGGCTGAAGGGCGCGACTCTACTCCCGCAAGCGGCGCCCAGACAAATCCGCCGGCGGGTATCAGGCCGGCTCGTTAACGCCACCGCCGCTTCAGAGGAAGAGGCTGCCCTTGAGGTACAAGGCGCCGTAGCCGCTGATGATCACCCGCCCGTTGTCCAGCACCTGACACTCCAGCTGGCCCTTGCGCGCCCCGCCCTGCTGCGCCCGCAACTGGTGCTTGCCCAGGCGCGCGGCCCAGTAAGGCGCCAGGGAGGTATGGGCGGAACCGGTGACCGGGTCTTCATTGACCCCGACCCGCGGGCCGAACCAGCGCGAGACGAAATCGAACGCCCGGGACGGTGCCGTCACGGCGATGCCGCGCACATCGAACGCGGCCAGTGCGGCGAAATCGGGCTTGAGCGCCTCCACCAGAGCTTCGTCGTCCACCACCAGCAGATAGTCGTCGGTGCGGTACAGGGCCTCGGCCGCCGGCAACCCCAGGGCTTGCAACAGGGCCGCAGGAATCGCCAGCGCCTCGGGCTGCTTGGCGGGAAAATCCATGGACAGCAGGCCGCCCTCGCGGCTCACCCGCAACTCACCGCTGCGGGTGGCAAAACGCAGCACGTCGCGGCGCTCGCCCAACTGCTCGAATAGCACCCAGGCCGCCGCCAGGGTGGCGTGCCCGCACAGGTCGACTTCCACCGTCGGGGTGAACCAGCGCAGTTCGAACACTTCGCCCCGGGGCACGAAATAGGCGGTTTCCGACAGGTTGTTCTCCAGGGCGATGCGTTGCAGGAGTTCATCCGGCAACCAGGCCTCCAGGGGGCATACCGCCGCCGGGTTGCCACCGAAGACGTGGGAGGTAAAGGCATCCACTTGAAAGATATCGAGTTGCATCGCGGTCATTCCTCGGCGCCTTCGGCGCGGATCTGTTCCAGGTAGTTGTAGATGGTGTAGCGGGTCACCCCCAGGGCCGCGGCGGCCTTCTCGATCCCGCCCTTGACGATGAACACCCCGCGCTCCTGCATCTGGCGCACGGCCTCCAGCTTGTGCGACTTGCTCATGCGCGTCGCGCTTGCCGGGCAGGCACCCTGGATGATCTGGGCCAGCAACTGCTCCATGTCGGGGGCTTCGTCGCGGCGCGGCGCAGGGGCGCTGCCCAGGCCCAGCAACTGGCCCAGGCAGGCGTGGGCGGCGGCGATGCCGCTCAGGTCGCTGTTGCTGCACAGGCTGGCGAAGGGCTGACCGCTGCGGTCGCGAAAGATCACCGTGGAGCTGCGTAGCTCGCGGCCGTCGGGGGCCAGGGTCGGGTAGTTTTCCAGCACCAGCGGGGTGCTCGCCGAGCGGTCTTGCAGGGCACTCAGCACCGCGGCAAAACCCAGGTCCTGGCGCGGCCCGCCCAACACCGGGTCGCCGACCCGGCGCCCGGTGACATGGCCGTTGGCGATGGCGACGATCGAGGATTCCGGGCGGTCCAGGTCATGCAGGACGATTTCCACATGCTGGCCAACCACGCTGGCGAGCATCTGCAAGGTGCTGCGCAGCACCTGCAGGACCAGTTGGCGCTCGGCAAGAAGGGTATCGGAAGGCACGTTCATTGGTGTTTACCAAACTGGGCGGACGGGAAAAATATCAACACACTGTTGAATATTCAACTTTTAGTTGATTGCAATGCCCTGCCCGGTCAGCCGATTGCGGCAATTGCAGCGCTCGGGACATTGCGGCAATATTCGCAAATGTAAAACATTCTCATTAAATACTTTCCTTCAAGTGCCCCCATGACCCCCACCCTGCTCCTCGTGGAAGACGACGCCCGACTGCGCGACGATCTGCACCGGCATTTCCACCAGCGCGGCTTTGCCGTGACCCCTTGCAGCGACGGCCGCCAGGGCCTGGCAGCGGTGCGCGCCGGCCGCTTCGATCTGGTGCTGCTGGACATCATGCTGCCGGGCCTGGACGGCCTGGCCCTGCTGGAAACCCTGCGCCAGGAGCAAGACACGCCGGTGATGCTGATGTCGGCCCTGGGTGCCGAGCAGGACCGGATCACCGGCTTCACCCGGGGCGCCGACGACTACCTGCCCAAGCCCTTCAGCCTGGCCGAACTGGACGCCCGCGCCGACGCCCTGCTGCGGCGCATGGTCCGGGTGCAACAACCGTCGGCCACCCATCTGGATCGGCTGCTGAGCTTCGACGAACACGCCCAGGACGTGCTGCTCCAGGGCCGCGCCGCGGGCCTGACCGGTTCCGAATACCGGCTGCTGGTGACCCTGCGCGAGCACCCCGGGGAAACCCTGAGCAAGCCCTTTCTCTATCAGCACGTACTGCACCGCCTCTATACCCGCCTGGATCGCGGCCTGGATGTGCACGTGTGCAACCTGCGGCGCAAGCTCGCCGAGCTCGGGGTGCAGCACCTGCAGATCCAGGCGGTGCGCGGCGCCGGCTACATCCTGGTGGAGGCGCAACGTCACTGATGCGCCGTCATCCCCTGCTGTGGAAACTGGCCGGGCTGCAGATCGGCTTCTGCCTGCTGCTGACCTGGATCATCTGGACCTGGGGCCTGTCGGCCGAGCGCAGCACCTACTTCCTCGACCCCGCCGATCGCCAGTACCTGGCCCGCTATGCGCAGCAGGCCGAGGCCGCCTGGCAACAGGGTGGCGCAGCGGCGGTGGATGCCTTTGAAAAACGCCTGGCGGCCGAGGAAAACACCTGGGTCGCGGTGCTCGGCGAACGCCTGCAACGCCTGGGCAGCACCCCGCTGAGCGCCGAGGACGCCAGCCACCTGACCTTCATGCGCAAGCTCGACTGGCCCATGAGCCGGCGCCTGCAGGACGAGCTGCCCTACGTCAGCATCGAATTCCCCGAGCACCCGGAACAAGGCCGGCTGGTGCTGCAACTGCCCGAGCGCCTGCTGCCCAGCGGCCTGACGCCCTGGACCCACCTCTTCAGCCATGGCGTGGTGCCGACCCTGCTCGCCGCCCTGCTCGGCCTGTTGCTCTATCGCCATCTGGTGCTGCCCCTGAACCGCCTGCGCGACCGCGCCGATGCCTTGCGCGCCGACGACCTGGAAAGCCAGGGGCTGGGCACGCCCCTGGTGAACCGCCACGACGAACTGGGAGAGCTGGCCCTGGCCTTCGAGCACATGGCCGAGCGCCTGCGCCAGAGCCTGGCCCAGCAGCGCCTGCTGCTGCGCACCTTGTCCCATGAGCTGCGTACGCCCCTGGCGCGACTGCGCATCGCCCATGACAGCCGCTTGCCGCCGGAGCAGTTGCGCCAGCGCCTGGACCGGGAAATCGCCGACATGCAGCGCCTGCTGGAAGACACCCTGGACCTGGCCTGGCTCGACACCGAGCGCCCGCAGCTGCCCACCGAAGCGGTGCAGGTGCTGTCGATCTGGGAGGCGCTGCGCGAGGACGCCTGCTTTGAAAGCGCCTGGGACGCCGAGCGCCTGCCCTGCCTGCTGGACGCCGAGTGCCGGGTCCAGGTGCACCTGGACAGCATCGCCCAGGCCCTGGAAAACCTGCTGCGCAATGCCATCCGCTACTCCCCCGCCGACGGCCGGGTGAGCCTGCGCGGCTGGCGTGAAGGCAGCTATTGGCACCTGTGCCTGGAAGACCAGGGACCGGGCGTGGCCGAGCAGGACCTGCAACGGATCTTCCAGCCCTACCAGCGCCTGGACTCGGCACAGGGCGACGGTTTCGGCCTGGGCCTGGCCATCGCCCGGCGCGCCGTGGAGCTGCACCAGGGGCGGATCTGGGCCAGCAATGGCAACCCCGGGTTGTGCCTGCACCTGCTGCTGCCCGCCGCCTAGGCCCGCGACCTGGAAGTGTTTAGAAAGTTAATGCGCTTTACTCGCAAATAGCAGTCATTATCATTCGTGATCTTCTGTTTCTGCCTCTGTCCGGAGATCACCGATGTCCATGCGCTCGCTGCGTCCTTTCGCCCCCTTCCTGCTGTCCGGCTGCTGCCTGCTCAGCCACGCGGTGCAGGCCGCCAATGCAGGCTCGACCCCGCCGGTCCTGGAGCTGGAACCCCAGAGCGTCATCGCCACCGCCAAGGAAGAAACCAAGCAGGCACCGGGGGTCTCGGTGATCACCGCCGAGGACATCCAGAAGCGCCCGCCGGCCAACGACCTGTCGCAGATCATCCGCACCATGCCTGGGGTCAACCTCACCGGTAACTCCACCAGCGGCCAGCGCGGCAATAACCGGCAGATCGACATCCGCGGCATGGGCCCGGAAAACACCCTGATCCTGGTGGACGGCAAGCCGGTGGGCAGCCGCAACTCGGTGCGCTACGGCTGGCGCGGCGAGCGCGACAGCCGCGGCGACAGCAACTGGGTGCCGGCCGATCAGGTCGAACGCATCGAAGTGATCCGCGGCCCGGCGGCGGCCCGCTACGGCAACGGTGCCGCTGGCGGGGTGATCAACATCATCACCAAGCAGGCCGGCAGCCAGACCCACGGCAACGCCACGCTCTACAGCTCGTTCCCGACCCACAAGGACGAAGGCGCCACCCAGCGCGCAAGCTTCGGCCTCAACGGCCCGCTCACCGACACCTTGAGCTTCCGGGTCTACGGTAACGTGGCCAAGACCGACTCCGACGACGCCGATATCAACGCCGGCCATGAATCCCTGCGCACCGGCAACCAGGTCGGCACCCTGCCCGCCGGCCGCGAAGGCGTACGCAACAAGGACCTCAATGGCCTGTTGAGCTGGCGCATGACTCCGGACCAGACCCTGGATTTCGAGGCCGGTTTCAGCCGTCAGGGCAATATCTACACCGGCGATACCCAGAACACCAACAGCAACAAGAATGTGCAGAACCTGCTGGGCCACGAGACCAACCGCAGCTACCGCGAAACCTACGCCCTGACCCATCGTGGCGATTGGGACTTCGGCAGCTCCATGGCCTACCTGCAATACGAGAAGACCCGCAACACGCGGATCAACGAAGGCCTGGCCGGCGGCACCGAAGGCATCTTCAGCAACAGCGAGTTCTACACTGCGGTGCTGCGCGACCTGACCGCCCATGGCGAAGTCAACCTGCCGCTGCACGCAGGCTTCGAGCAGACCCTGACCCTGGGCAGCGAATGGTCCCAGCAGAAGCTCGACGACCCCAGCGCCAACACCCAGAGCACCAGCGAAGGCGGCGCCGTGGGCGGCCTGAGCAGCAGCAACCGCAGCACCCAGTCCAGCGCGCAGATCTTCTCGCTGTTCGCCGAAGACAACATCGAACTGCGCCCGGGCACCATGCTCACCCCGGGCCTGCGTTTCGACCATCACAGCATCGTCGGCGACAACTGGAGCCCGTCCCTCAACCTGTCCCATGCCCTGAGCGACACCCTGACCCTCAAGGCTGGCATCGCCCGGGCCTACAAGGCACCGAACCTGTACCAGCTCAACGCCGACTACCTGCTCTACAGCCGCGGCCAGGGCTGCTATGGCCAGAGCACCAGCTGCTACCTGCAGGGCAACGACCGGCTCAAGGCGGAAACCAGCGTCAACAAGGAACTGGGCCTGGAATACAAGGCCGACGGCTGGGTCGCCGGCCTGACCTACTTTCGCAACGACTACAAGAACAAGGTCGAATCCGGCCTGGCCCCGGTGAGCCGGGCCAGCGGCGGCAGCGGCGCCTACCGCAACGCAGCGATCTACCAGTGGGAGAACGTGCCCAAGGCCCTGGTGGAAGGCCTGGAAGGCACCCTGACCATTCCCCTGGCCAGCCAACTGACCTGGAACAACAACTTCACCTACATGCTGCAATCGAAGAACAAGCAGACCGGCGACTACCTCTCGGTGACCCCGCGCTACACCCTCAACTCGATGCTCGACTGGCAGGCCACCCAGGACCTGTCGTTGCAGGCCAGCGTGGCCTGGTATGGCCAGCAGACGCCGAAGAAGTACGACTACCACGGCGACCGGGTCACCGGCAGCGCTACCCAGCAACTGGCGCCCTACGCCATTGCCGGGGTCAGCGGCACCTACGCCCTGACCCGCCACCTGAGCGTCACTGCCGGGGTCGACAACCTGTTCGACAAACGCCTGTTCCGTGAAGGCAATGCCCAGGGCGTGAACAACATCGCCGGGGCCGGCGCCGCCACCTACAACGAACCCGGGCGCACCCTGTACACCAGCCTGAGCGCATCGTTCTGATGTCATCACCCAGCCCCCGCCGAGAACGCCTGATGAGACGTTTTGTTCTGCCCCTGGCCCTGGCCTGGGGCCTTGCGGGAACGGCCCTGACCGCCCCCGCCCCGGACCAGCCCATGGACCGCAGCCTGCTACAGCGCCAGGACCTGCCCTACCGCTTCAGCAGCCTGCAACTGGATTCCGTCGACGGCCAGCGCCACTACCAGCTGTGGATCGGCCAGCCGTTGCAGGCGCCGCCGCCCCAGGGCTACCCCGTGCTGTGGATGCTCGATGGCAACGCCGCCCTCGGCGCTCTGGACCCCGAGCAGCTCAAGCGCCTGGACCGGAGTCCGGCGCCGCTGCTGGTGGCGGTGGGTTACCAGACCCCGCTGCGCATCGAGCGCAACGCCCGCACCTACGATTACACCCCCCAGCAGCCGGGCCTGGCGCAGCAGCAAGACCCACTGACCGGGCAGCCCAGCGGCGGCGCCGAGGCCTTCCTGCAGTTGTTGCGCGAGCGCATGCGCCCGGCCGTGGCGGCGCAGGCGCCGATCGACCCGGCGCAGCAGACCCTGTGGGGCCATTCCTATGGCGGCTTGCTGGTGCTGCAAGCGCTGTTCGCCCGGCCCCAGGAGTTTCGCCACTACGCCGCTGCGAGTCCTTCGCTGTGGTGGGGCGACGGCCTGATCCTGACTCAGGCCCAGGGCCTGGCCGGGCGCCTTCACGGCCAGCGTGCACAACTGTTGCTGATGCGTGGCGGCGCCGAGCCGGGCAACCCGCGTCAGCCAGCGGGGCCCGAGGCCGACCAGCGCGCCCGCCAGTTGCAGGCGCAACTGGCCCAGGTGCCAGGATTGGCCCTGGACTACCACAGCTTCGAAAAACTCGGCCATGGCCAAACCCTGGCGGCGTCGCTGCACTACGTGCTGCAGCGGCTCTACCTGCCGGCGGCCAAGGACTGAAAACCCTGCGCCCGGGTGCAAGGCCCGGGCGCCGAGTTCCAGCGCAAGAGACGGGGTGCAAGCCTTGGGGCGGCGGGCTAATCTGCCGCTCGCCCCGCCACATGTTCCGGATCGCCAATGCCCACCTGCCCCGCCACTCGTTTCCTTGCCGCACTGGATGCCGACTGGGCCGCACTGATCGCCGCCGTCGGCCCCTGCCTGCACCAGCCCCGCCCAGAGCGCGAGCCTTATCAGGCGCTGGTGCGCGCGGTGGCCTACCAGCAACTGCATGCCCGCGCCGGCGACGCGATACTCGGCCGCCTGCGCGCCTTGTTTCCCGGGCAAGCCTTCCCCACGCCCCGGCAACTGGCCGATGCCAGCCTGGAGCGCCTGCGCGGCTGCGGCTTCTCCGCACGCAAGGTGGCGACCCTGCACGGCATCGCTCAAGCCACCCTCGACGGCCGCGTCCCCGATGCCGCCAGCGCCCGTGGCCTGGACGATGAACAGCTGATAGAGCGCCTGACCCAACTGCCTGGCATTGGCCGCTGGACCGTGGAGATGCTGTTGATCTACAGCCTTGAGCGCGAGGACATCTTGCCGGTGGACGACTTTGGCGTACGCGAAGGCTACCGCCGTCTCAAGGGCCTGGAGCAACCGCCCAGCCCCCGCCAGCTGCGCCAGATCGGCCAGGCCTGGAGCCCCTGGCGCACCACCGCCGCCTGGTACCTGTGGCGCGTACCGCCCCACCAACCCTAACCCTGTAGCCGCTACCGCAGGCTGCGAAAAGCCCCGAAGGGGCTTCAGGGACCTCAAGAGCGGCGCCTGCTTCGCAGTCGTTCGCAGCCTGCGGCAGCGGCTACAGACAGCCAGCGCAGCCAGTTGGGCAAGGCCAGGGAGATCAGCGGCACCTAGGTCACCAGGATCAGGAACAGCAGCAGGATCGACAGTCGGCCCGACTCCAGCAACGCCTTGGCGCAGTCGCGCAGCGTCATGCCGCGGTACACCAACAGCGCGACGAAGGCCGAGTACACCACCATGACGATCGACGGCGGAATCAGGATGCCCAGGGTCCCGGCGTTGCAGTTGATCCCGGCGCCGAATTCCTTGGGGTAGCCGGAGCGCACCGTACCCGCCACGGCAATCGAGCCCACCGTCGCCACCGTGGCCGGCGACGAACCGGACAACGCGGCGAACAGCATGCAGGCCAGTACCGCGGCAAACGCCAGGCCGCCGCGGATATGGCCGACGCAGGCGTTGGCGTGGGCCAGGCCGACGCCTTCGCCGGCGTGCCAGCGCCTGCAAGTGGGCAATTGAACCGCGCGCGCGTAACCCCTAAAGTCACGCCTCCCGCTATCAATCTGAGATCGCCGATGGCCGCTCTTCGCCTGACCACCCTGCACACCACCCAAGCGGTGCTGGACGCCTTTCGCGACAGCGATGTATCGCCCGAGGTGCTGCTCGAAGGCAGTGGCATCCAGCTGGCCGACCTGGAGCTGCCCAACAGCCTGATCAACATCAGCCAGGAAATGCGCGTGTTCAGCAACGCCGTGGCCTTTCGCCAGGACCTGGGGCTGGTGCTGGGACGCAACCTGCATATCAGCGCCTACGGCATGTTCGGCCTGACCCTGCTGACCAGCGCCACCCTGCGCGAAGGCTGGTCCCTGGCGCTGCGCTACCCCTTGCTGCTGGGCACCTTCTTCCACCTCGACCTGCAGATCCGCGACGGCCTGGCCTGGCTCACCGCCGACCAGTACAGCGAAACCGAACTTGAGGTGTTCAACACCGACTTCTGCATGTCGTCCTACCGGGTCACCTGCCAGGACCTGCTGGGCTGCAAGCTGCCGCTGCGCGAGGTGCACCTCAAGCACCCGCCGCAACCCTATCTGGACAGCTACGAGCAGGCGTTCAATTGCCCGGTGCAGTTCAACGCCGGGCGCAATGCCATCGGCTTTGACCTGGAATGGCTGGACCGGCGCCTGCCCCTGGCGGACCTGGTGACCCAGAACGACATGCTGCAACGCTGCATCCGCCTCAACGAAGAGCTCAGCGCCCGGCCGACCTGGATCGATCAGGTGCGGCGCATCCTCAATGAACAGCTGCACGCGGTGCCGGACTTCGACAGCCTGGCGCGCCAGGTGCATTGCTCCCCGAGCACCCTGCGCCGACGCCTGCGGGCCCAGGACACCAGCTATCAGCAGTTGCTCGATGAGCTGCGCTATGCCCGGGCGCAACAGTTGCTGGGCCAGCACAGCCTGCCCATCTACCGCATCGCCGAAGCCCTGGGCTTCAAGGAAACCGCAAGTTTCCGCCATGCCTTCCAACGCTGGAGCGGCGTTGCTCCCGGGCGCTTCCGGCAGTTGGCCGGCCAGCTCGGCCCGCTCTCGGACTGCGCTGAAGATTGACGCTAAATATCCCCTATTGACCGTTGCCAACATTCTCTCAGGGACCTATCCGGCCAAGAATGATCCACCCGGAAGGTCCCGCTCATTTCAGACATGGAGTTGTCGCATGAAATCGCTGCATACCGCCCTCACCCGCCTGGCCCTGAGCTGCTCCCTGAGCGCCCTGGCCCTGAGCGCCAGCTTCAGCGCCCACGCCGCCCCCGAGCGCACGGTGAACATCTTCAACTGGTCGGAGTACATCGCTCCCAACACCATCAAGGACTTCCAGGCCCAGAGCGGGATCAAGGTCAAGTACGACATCTTCGAAAGCAATGAAGTGCTGGAAGCCAAACTGCTGACCGGCAACAGCGGCTACGACGTGGTGGTGCCTTCCAGCGGTTTCGTCAGCAAGCAGATCAGCGCCGGCGCCTTCCAGCCCCTGGACCGTGGCCAACTGCCGAACTGGAAGAACCTCGACCCGGCGGTGATGAAGCTGCTGGAGCAGAGCGACCCGGGCAACCGCTACGTGATCCCCTACATGTGGGGCACCAACCTGATCGGCTACAACCGCGACAAGGTCCAGGAACTGCTGGGCAGCGATGCCCCGGTCAACAGCTGGGACCTGGTGTTCAAGGAAGAGAACCTGAAGAAGCTCAGCCAGTGCGGCGTAACCTTCCTCGACTCGCCTGCCGAGATGCTGCCCCTGGCCCTGCACTACCTGGGCCTGGACCCCAACAGCCAGAACCCCGAGGACTACCGCAAGGCCGAGGCCCTGCTGCTCAAGCTGCGTCCTTATGTGCGCTACTTCCACAGCGCCAAGTGGATGGGCGATATCGCCAACGGCAACATCTGCGTGGCCGTGGGCTACTCCGGCGGCTTCCTGCAGGCGGCCAACCGCGCCAACGAAGCCAAGAACGGCGTGCACATTGAAATGCGCATTCCCAAGGAAGGCACCCTGGTGTGGATCGACACCGTGGCCGTTCCCGCCGGCGCCAAGCACGTGGACACCGCCCACGCCTTTCTCAATTACCTGATGGAACCGAAAGTCATCGCCTCCATCAGCAACTACGTCGGCTACCCCAATGGCGTGACCGACTCCAAACCGTTCATCCAGCAGACGCTGCTGGACAACCCGGACCTGTTCCCCAGCGCCGAGACCATGACCCGCCTGTACCCCCTGGCACCGCTGCCGGCCAAGGCCGAACGCACCCGGACCCGGACCTGGGTCAAGGTCACCAGTGGCCGCTGAGTTTTTGACCCTCAAGGGTTTGCGGGCCGCCACCAGCGGCGCGTCCGCAGCCCTTGCCCGTTGGCCCGCCACCGGCGCCCCACGGCCTTGATAGAAGAGCTGCCCATGTCGTTATCCCCGTCCAGCACACCGGCCCTGCACCTGCTGTCCATCGAGGCATTGCTGCACGGCTTTGCCGCCCGGCAGTTCACCCCGGTGGATCTGCTGCACGCGGTGCTGGCCCGGATCGAACGCCATGAGCCGCAACTCAACGCCCTTTGCGAGCGCCAGGACGCGGCCGCTCTCGCCGCCGCCCAGGCGGCTACCGCGCGCTGGGCCGCCGGGCAACCGCTGGGCCGGCTGGACGGCATCCCGATCCTGGTCAAGGACAACAGCGACATCCAGGGCTGGCACACCCGCAGCGGCTCCAGGGCGCTGGCCGACCGCCCGCCCATGCCCCGTGACACCAGCCTGGTGGCGCGGCTGCGCGAAGCAGGAGCCATCTTCATTGGCAAGACTACCCTGCCGGAACTGGGCAGCACGCCGCTGACCGATAGCCCGCTGACCGGCATCACCCGCAACCCCTGGAACCTGGCCCTGCATGCCGGTGGCAGCAGTGGCGGCAGCACCGCTGGCGTGGCCGCCGGTTACGCCCCGGCGGCCACCGGCAATGATGCCGCCGGATCGATCCGCACCCCGTCGAGCTTTTGCGGGGTGATCGGTTTCAAGCCCAGCCATGGCCTGGTGTCCGCCTGCCCGAGCATCGACCCGGGGGGCATGGCCGCCGAAGGACCGATTGCCCGGCATGTACGGGATATCGCCCTGCTGATGGAGCTGATGAGCGCCCATGAGCCTGATGAACCTTTCGCCTGGCCCCATGCTCCCGGCCAGTTCCTGTCCGGCATCGAGGACGGCATCAGCGGCCTGCGCATCGCCTTCAGCGCCGACCTGGGCCATGCCGCCCATGTCGATCCGCAGATTGCCGCCCGTTGCCTGGCCGCTGCCCAGTTGCTGCAGCAGGCCGGGGCAACGGTGGTCCAGGCCTCGCCGGACATCGGCCAGCCGGCCGCGAATTACCTGCGGGCCTGGCCGGTGGAAGTGGCCAGCGCCATGGCCGAGGAAATCCCGCTGGAGCGCCAGCACCTGGTCGGCGACTTCCTCCAGCAGGCCCAGGTCCGCGCACGCCAGCTCAATGCCCTGGATTACGCCTGCGCGGTGCAGGAGCGGCATCGGGTCGCGCAACAACTGCATGACTTTCTCGGCGACTACGACCTGCTGCTGACCCCCACTGCGGTGGTCGAGCCCTTCGCCGTGGAGCGCCAGATGCCGCCCGACTGGCCGGAGCAGATCAGCGCCATGTGGCAGCCCACCACCTTCCCGTTCAATTTCAGCCGCCAACCGGCGCTGAGCATGCCCTGCGGCCTGAGCGCCGCCGGCCTGCCCATAGGCCTGCAGATCGTCGCCCGCTTCGGCCGTGACGAATGGGTCCTGCGGGCCGCCCGGGCCCTGGAAAAACTGCTGCCTGCCGGGGTGTTCGCTCACCCCGCCGGCCTGCTGGACGCCCCCGGGCGTGAACTGCACTGAACAACCCGCTGACGCAGCAACAACGCGCCGCTTTACGGACAAGGAGGTGGACCATGGAGTCTTCTAGCAGTTGGTATCAAGACACTCAATTCGACCACGACATCTACGTGATGATCATTCGTGAGCCGAGTTCACCGAGTCTCTATGCACATCAATCCGGTGCCAGCTTCAGCTACGTCGGGCGGCTCACCGGCCATGGCCAGCACCCGTGCTTTTCCGTGCACTTTGCCTGCCCGCCCTACGGCAACGACTACGCCAGCACCGAAGCCGCCCTGCAAGCCGGCCTGGCCCATGGTCGCGCCCTGATCGAACACTGGCGCACCCGGGGCAGCAAGCCACCGGCGCGCAACGCCGAAGTCGCCCTTTCCAGCTACAGCAACTGAACGCCCCGGCGCCGCTGGCCCTGGGTTAGCGGCTCAAGGCCGGTCCAGGCTATCGAGGTACTCGATGGCCTGGCGGTACTTCTCCAGGCGCCGCCGGTCATCGTCACTGGGCTCAGGGATGCGTGACAGGTCACTGTTCTCCGCCAGGTCCGCCCGCTTTACCCGTCGCGCCAAAGGATTCTGTGCCGCGCGGCGGATAAACCCCGGATAGTCCTCGCCCTCGACCTTGGTCAGCGCCGCCAGGGCCTGCAGCACCTCTTCACTGAAACCTTCGCCGCGCAGTTGTTCCAGGGTCACCGGGCTGTCTTCGATGACGTCATGGAGCACCGCGACCAGCTGTTCCCGGGGCTCGGACAGCCGCAGCATGACCCGCAGGGGATGGAGGATATAGGGCGCCCCGCCCTTGTCGACTTGCCCGGCATGGGCCCGGGCGGCAATGGCGATGGCGCGTTCCAGGGTACTCATGGGCGGTGGCTCCGGATCTTGGCAACAATGCCGGGGCCATACTAACCCGACCGGTTCAGGCCAGGGCCAGCAGACGCCGGGCCTGTTGCAGCACTGGCGCGTCGACCATCTGCCCGTCCACCTGATAGGCAGCGGATGGGGCCATGACCGGTGATCGCCAGTCGCGGCGCGACAGCAGCGGACATTGATGCCGATCAAGCGCCCGGATCGCGGGCGGAGTAAAGCTTGTGGCAATCACCTGCCCTTTGCTTCCCCGGAGACTTGATCATGTCCAGCAGCGCCCTCGATGTCCTCGCCCAACCGCCCTTTCCGGCCCAGCAAGGCCAATACTGGATCGACGCCCTGAGCGACGGCAGCCATGTGCTGATCCGCCCGCTGCGCCCTGAAGACCGGGGCCGGGAAAAGGCCTTTATCGAAAACCTCTCCCCCGTCACCCGGCACCAGCGCTTTCTCGGTGAGGTCAAGGAAGTCGGCGATCAGTTGCTGGATCAACTGATGGACGTCGGCACCCCGCAACGGGTGGCCTACGTGGCCCTGGTCCACGACAACGGCGAGCTGCGGGAAGTCGGCATCAGCCGCTATGCCCAGGTCGACGACCAACCCTGGCGCTGCGAGTTTGCCGTGACCATCGCCGATCAATGGCAAGGCAAGGGCCTCGGTGCCCTGCTGATGCAGCATCTGATCGACGAAGCCCGTAGCAATGGCTTCCAGCAGCTGTATTCGGTGGACAGCGCCGCCAACTACAGCATGCGCCGCCTGGCGAAGACCCTCGGTATGCGCAGCGCCATCGACCCCGACGATGCCACCCAGGTGATCCACAGCCTGGAGCTGTAACCCGCCCAAGCCGCGCCTCGGTCCGAGGCGCGGCCGCCTTCGCTTAACACTCTTTGACAGTTTCCAGACAAAGCTGCCAAAGACTCCTCAGGCGCCCTTCCCTAGCATCCGCTCATCGAATTTCCGGTCGGGTGCTGCATGTCCCCCAAACTTCTCGGCCTGCCACTGCTGGGCATCCTGCTGAGCAGCCTCGGCTGCAATGGCCAACCACCTGCGCCGCCGGTCATAGCGCCCGGCGACTACGCCAGCATCATCAGCTACTTGAAGCAGTACATCCCCCGGGAGATGGCCGAGCACCAGGTCCCGGGGCTGTCCATCGCCCTGGTGGACGGCCAGGAGCTGATCTGGGCCCGGGGCTTCGGGTTTGCCGACCAGGCACGGGGCCTGCAGGTGACCGAGAACACCGCGTTTCGTGCCGGCGCCCTGTCGCAGTTGCTGACCGCTACGGCGGTCATGCAACTGGTGGAACAGGGACGCCTGCAGTTGGATGCGCCCCTGCAGGACAGCCTCAAGGAATTCTACGTCCGCTCGCGCTTTCACCAGGACCAGAACGCCGCCGACCAGGCCGTGACCGTGCGCCGTCTGCTCAGCCATCAGGCCGGGATGCCCGCCGAGTACCTGCGCGATTCACGTACGCCCCAGGCCCTCAACGAGCTGCCGAGAAAGGTCAGCGGGGTCTGGCTGAACAATGCCCCGGGCACCCGGACCGCCCCCTCCAACCTGGGCTACGCCCTGCTGGGCGCGGCGGTGGAACGCAGCAGCGGCCTGGATTTCGAGATGCAATTGCAAAAAAGCCTGCTGCGCCCGCTGGGCATGAGCCAGTCGAGTTTCATAGGCGGCAGCGGCGCACAACCCTACCGCACCCAAGGCTATACCGACGGCTCCCGCAGCAATGATGTCCTGGTGCGCGACCTGTCCGCCGCTGGCTTGTGGAGCAATCCACGGGACCTGAGCCACTTCGTGCGCATGCTCTTCGCCCAGGGCAGCTACAAGCACCAGGCGTTGCTCTCGCCGGCCTCGATCAAGGAGATGGTGCGTCCGCAGAACAGCGGCAACCCGCTGGATTTCGATTGTCAGGTGGGCCTGGGCTGGTTCCTCTCGCCCTGTGGCGATGAGTGGGTCAACCCGGGGGTTGGCACTTGGCAGCGCAGTGGCTCCGGCGATGATTTCCACGCCCGGATCAGCGTGCTCCCGGAGCAGCAACTGGCGGTGATCGTGATGAGCAATTCCGGCTCCGGCGCAGCCCTGGCCCAGCCGTTGGTGCCGCAGATTCTGCGCATGCTGCAGCAGGCCCATGGCGCCCCCGGAGGGATGCAAGCCGGCCCTGTTCAGCAGGGCTGCGTTCAGCACGATTCCGGCCAGGATGGCTTCGTCAAGAATGGCTCCGTCAAGAATGGCTCCGTCCCGAATGGCTCCGTACTGGATAGCTCCGTAGTGGATAGCTCCGTAGTGGATAGCCCTCTACTGAGTAGCTCCGTCCAGAGTCGCACTGACCAGAAGGGCTCAGACCAGAACGGCTCCGACCAGCCCCCCCGCGGCGCCGGGTGCCGGAAGCCGCCGACCGCCAGCATCTGGCGGGGTTCTATGCCACGACCTGGGGCGTGCTGCGCATCAAGGACCAGAACCAGCGGCTGTTTGGCGAACTGGCCGGCACGCGCTTCGAGCTGCTGCGCGACGAACACGGCTGGCTGCGGGCGCAGAAGAAAATCCTCGGCCTGTGGCAGCAGGACCTGGGCGACCTGGGGCGGGTGCAACTGGACGTCATGAACGTTCAGGGCAACCGGGTGTTTACCGCCAAGCGCCACGGCCAGCTACTGGCCATGGGGGAACGGATCGACCCGGTGCCCCTGCCCGACAACTGGCTGGCCATGGTCGGCACCTATCACGCCCTCAACGATGACGAAGCCAACGCCCCCGTGAACGGCGTCAGCATCGCCCTGGAAGACGGCTTCCTGATGATCCGCAGCCTGCAACAGGGTCGCACCCTCACCGATTACATCCTGGCTCCGGTGGACAACGCCCATGCGGTGATTGCCGGCCATGGCCCCGGGCTGGGCGACACCGTGCGCCGCCAGGTCAACGGGGTCAACGTCCTCGGCTACTCCTTCAAACGTATCTACACCCCCCACTACCTGAGGTTCTAAAACACTATGAAAAGCCTGAAACGCTGCACCACCGTCGCCCTTTGGGCGGGCCCCCTCGGCCTGGCCACAGGGTCTGCAGCGCTGCATGCCGAGGACTGGAAATATGGCGTGCGCGGCGGTGTGGCCAGCGTGCCGCGCTACAGCGGCAGTGACGAGCGCACCGTGGCGCCGATTTTCGGCGGCGAAATCATCAGCCCCTATGGCCTCTTCCTCAACACCGACCAGGGACTGGGCTGGGGCCATGAATGGGGCGACCTGTCGTTCAGCACCTGGGTCGGCCCCAGCGAAGAACGGCGCGACAAGAACCACCTGGGCCAAGGCTCCAAGCGGCTCAAGGGCATGGGCCAGATCAAGTCACGTGCACAGTTCGGCGCACACCTGGGTTACGACCTGGGCCCGTTCGAACTGGGAGCCACGGTGACCCACGCAGTGAAGAAGAATGACAACAAGGACACCGGTTCGGCTTACAGCCAGCTGCAGCTGAGCATTGGCACCAACCTGTACGAGGGACGTTTGGGCAGCCTCGATGCCAGCCTCAACAGCCTGTTCGGCAATGCCGACTATATGCAGACCTGGTACGGCGTGAGCGGCACCCAGGCCGCCAACAGCCGCTTCAGCGCCTACCGCGCCAAGGGCGGGCTGGTGAGCAATGGCCTGGACCTGGAATGGAGCCTGCCCCTCAACGAGCAGACCAAGCTTTCGACCCTGCTGTCCCTGCAGTACCTGGGCAAGGAAGCCGGCGACAGTCCGATCGTCGATCGGCGCATGCAGACGGTGCTGGGCACCCAGCTTGAGTACAGCTTTTAAGCGGTAGGCTTCGAGCGGCAAGCGGCAAGCAGCGAACTGGCGGCTTGAAGCTTGCCGCTGCCGCTAATCGACATGGGCCCAGGTCAGGCGAAACGAGGCCCCGCCCCACTCCGAATCCACCACCTCGACCTTGCCGCCATGCCACTGGGAAACCCGTCGCACCAGGGCCAGGCCCAGGCCGAAGCCACCGGTACGCCGGTCGCGGCTGGCGTCGAGCCGGGAAAAGGGTTCAAAGATTTTCTCCCGTCCGTCCACCGGCACGCCGGGCCCGTCATCATTGACCCGCACTTCGTAGCCCTGCTCCAGGCGGACCAGGGACACTTCCACCCGCCGGTCGGCGTAGCGAATGGCGTTGCGCAACAGATTGATCACCGCCCGGGCCATGAAGCGTGGCTCGATCCGCACGTACTCGACCTGGCAGGAGCGGATCAGCAACTGCACCCCCGCCGCTTCCGCCTCCAGGGCGACACTGCCGACCACGCTGTCGAGCCAGCTCTGGGCCTGGATATTCTCGCGACTGATGGTGGCCGCGCCGTGCTCCAGGCTGGCGTAGGACAACAGCTCGGAGACCATGTCCTCCAGTTCGCCAAGGTCGGCGTACATGTCGGCGATCAGTTCGCGGTTTTCCTCCGGGTCCGGTTGCTGCTGCAACTGGTCCAGCTCGAAAGACAGCCGCGCGATGGGCGTGCGCAACTCGTGGGACACCGCGTTGGTCAGCTCGCGCTGGTTGGCGATCAGGCCCTCGATGCGCGCCGCCATGCGGTTGAAGTGCTGGGCCAGGTCGCGAATGTTGGAACGCTGGGACAGTTGCAGGCGGGTGCTGAGGTCATTGCCGCCAAAACGCTCGGCGGCCAGGCGCAGGCGCTCCAGGTCGCGCCAGTGCGGGCGCACCCAGAAGTACAGGACGATGGCCAGCAGCGTGCCGAGCAAGGCATAGGCGGCGATGTTGTACAGCAGGGTCAGGGGTGGGTCTTCCGGCAGCTTGATGCTCAGTAACTGGGGACCGTCGTCGATGCTGGAAATGAATTCGTTGAAATCATCCCGGACCACCAGTTGCTTGGCACTCAGCAGCGCCCGCTCCTTCTGGTTGAGGTCCAGCTCGCCGGCCTGCACCAGCTTGAGCCCCAGCCCGTAATGGGGTTTGAGCAACTCCAGTTGATGCTGACGCCCGGCCTCGTCAAAGGGCCGCAGCTGCTCGCTGAGGCTATAGGCCGGCCCGCGCACCGCATCGCGGTTGTAGGCCTCGATCAGGTCCACCGCCAGGTAGTTGAGGAAGATGTGTTGCACCGCGGTCATGGCTCCGGCAAAGCCTAAGGCCAGGAACAGGTAGAGCCCCAGAAACAGCCGCAGCATTCAAATCTCCCAGGCGAATGGATTGAACAGGTAGCCCTTGCCCCACACGGTCTTGATGCACACCGGCTCGCGCGGGTTGTCCTTGAGCTTGCCGCGTAATTTGCTGATGTAGACGTCGACGCTGCGGTTCAGACCGTCGAACTCGATGCCGCGCATGCGGTTCAGGATGTCATCCCGGGACAGGGTCTTGCCTGCCGCATTGGCCAGCAGCCAGAGCAGCTCGAACTCCATGGTGGTCAGTTCGATCGGCTCGCCGGACAGACGCACCTCGCGGCTGCTGCGGTCGATGCTCAGCACGCCGAACTCCAGGGCCCCGCGCAAGGCGCTCGACTCCGGCACCTGGCGCCGCTGCAGGGCCCGCAGCCGCGCCAGCAGCACCGCCGGCTTGATGGGTTTGATCACATAGTCGTCGGCGCCGGACTCCAGGCCGAGAATGTGGTCCAGGTCGTCTTCCTTGGCGGTGAGGATGACAATCGGGGTATCGGCCACGGCGCGGATTTCCCGGCACACGTGCAGGCCACTCTGGCCCGGCAACATCAGGTCGAGCACCACCAGCTTCGGTTTGAATTCGAGAAACGCCGCCAAGGCCACATCGCCCCGGTGCACCGTCAGCACTTCAAAGCCATGCTGGGACAGGAAGCTGGCAATCAGCCCGGCGAGCTTCTCGTCATCTTCCACCAGCAGGACTTTGCCAAGACCCAGGTTTTCCATACCTTCCCGTTCGCAAGCACACAATTTTGAGTGCGCGCATTATAGAAGGACCGAGGTTAAAAAAAGGCTAAGGTCGTGGCAAAACCAGCGACTTATCGCGGTTTTGCGCAAAGTTTCATTCTTTTAAGAGTTTTTAACAATTTGCCCCTGTTTTTACACAAGGGCAGCGACACAAGGGTTGTGCCTTACCAGGCCGGTACGCCGCTGTGGAAGCGGAACTCCGGGTCCGGGGACTCGATCAGCTCCTGCTCGGCGGCCCGCACCTTGTCGATCACCTGGGCGATGTCCTTGGCGTCGCCATATTGGTAGGCCAGCTTCAGGTAGCCCTGATAGTGCCGGGCCTCGCTTTTGAGCAGGCCGAAATAGAACTTGCCCAACTCCTCGTCCAGGTGTGGCACCAGGGCTTCGAAGCGCTCGCAACTGCGGGCTTCGATAAAAGCGCCGACCACCAGGGTGTCCACCAGCTTCACCGGCTCATGGCTGCGCACCACCTTGCGCAGGCCCGAGGCGTAGCGCCCGGCATGCAGTTGGCGCAGCTCGACCTTGCGTCGTTTCATCAGGCGCATGACCTGTTCGTGGTGCACCAGTTCTTCCCGGGCCAGACGCGACATCATGTTGATCAGGTCGACATGGGAATGGTACTTGGCGATCAGGCTCAGGGCGGTGCTGGCGGCCTTGAACTCGCTAATATCTGCATTACCACTACGAACTTCGTTGCCTCGCCAATTGGTTACAGCTCAATATATTTCCGACCAATGTTTAGAAACCGAAAAACGCATGATATAAATCACTCATCTCAACGCAACTGCCCAGTCGTTATGCATTCATCGCACTAACGATTTCAACACGCCCACAATCAAAAAATATCGAAGGTCTAAAAATGCCCTACGCGGTTGGCTATGCCCGTTTTTCGAGCACAAAACAAGGTAAAGGTAGTAGTTTACAAAGGCAACAGGAGCTTATAGCTGAATGGATTAATAATAATCCGGACTACAAGCTATACCCAAAAAAATTCGAGGACCTTGGTCGATCTGCGTCAAAAGGCGACCATTTAAAGCATGGGTTCGGAAAATTACTTGAAGCCATACAACAAGGTGAGATTAAAGATGGCGATGTTATTTTAGTCGAAGCCATCGACCGAATTGGTCGACTGCCGGAAACACAAATGATTTCATTGATTCACGAAATCATTTCAGCAAAAGTTAAAATCATCACATTGCAAGATGGCTGCACGTACGGTCCAGTAATCACATCGGAACAAATATGGTCTCTTTTAGGCAAAGTTCAGCAAGCCTACGCGTACACTGCATCACTTTCAGCCCGTATTAAGAAAAGCTATATAAACCGGGAGGAGCTCGCCAAACAGGGAGGTATCCCGAAACGTAGAACCCCAATTTGGCTAAATTCAAATGGAACACTGAAAGACGAAATTGCTACTGCAATGAAAGGTGCTTTCGAGGACGCTTTATCCGGTATAGGAGAACGTAGAATTCTGAGGCGCTTAATTCGCGCCAATTCGGCATTTGACACTATCAACCCTAGTACAATTAGAAGATGGCTGACAAACAGGATTGCAATCGGCTACTGGAAAGAATACAAAATCTACCCACCAATTGTTTCCGAAGAGCTGTTTTATCAGGTCCAAAAACGCTTCGACGATGAATATAAACCTGCTACAGCAGCGCGCACGCATTTTTTATCAGGATTAATCAAGTGTGGAGAATGCGGTTCAAATATGCAGGTAAAAATCAACAAGCACAGCCCGTTTTCTATGCGCTGCTCGACTCGATGCGTGTATGGTGATTTACGCTGCCAAAACAGCAAGTCTTTTCCCGTCCCTGTTCTTTTGCAGATTTGCAACGACACTGCAACTCTGGCGGTAGAAGCGGCGATGCAAAATTTAGAACTATCCGTCTCTAAGAAAAGAAACATCGTCATCGAAGGTCAACTACAAGATATCGGCAAAAAAATCAACAACATCGCTCTATCGCTAGAAAAATACGGACCACTTCCCGAGTTAGATGCAAAAATTACAATCCTGATTGAAGAACGAAAAAAATTAGAACGCGAAAGACTTTTCATTGCCGACGAAAACACCGTAAACGACTCAAAATACGATGAGGCTTGGGATTACCAGTACGAACTGATTGCAGACGATCCGATGCGTTTGAATGCACTGCTTCAGACCGCTGGCTATCATATAAACTGCTATACAGATGGTCGCGCTCAATCAAACACCAGTGGAAATGAGTTTAGCAAATGCGTATATGACGGATACTGTAGAAAAAAACAAGCATACAAGGTATCGACAACTGAAAAAACTCATTTCATTGCAAATAGAGAAGGTTCGCTTACAAAAGAACGCCTGCAACACTTCAAAAACATGCTAGCTATTCAGCATTCAGATAATAAAACAACATTGAAACCCGTTGCCACCTCCCCTATTGAACAAGAGATATATGATTTTTATAAAAATATATAAATTGTGAAAATCACGAGCTGATCCTCGATTCCAAGCAGTGACTTACAAACACCAAATATCGCTAAACCCCATAGTAGGCAAGGGTTCGCCCGCATTTTGGGGCTGGATATTTAATTCTCTATTAAACCCTTCAGAAAGGATGGCTATGCCAAAGGCATTAAGATAGAAAATATGACGACTAGATTGAAGCAACGATACATCCAACACCGTTACATGGATGCTTCCATAAAATGCAATGCTGAATACCCCACACTAGAAAACATCCTACAGGCATTATACATCTTGGTATATGGAGTGGCGCACACCCTAAAACACCCAAGAGGTTACCATGTTAGAACTAGATTCTCAGATAAAATGACGAGTTCCGAATACAGCGCACACATCAATAACTACTACAAAAAGAAATCAGATTACACTCCATTAAGAGTGACTGTTGTCGAAAATGATGACACAGGTGTACACCACCATCATGCGTTCATACTGAATGACAAGAAAGATAAAAAATCTAGCCTTCAACACATTCACGCAAAGCTCAAAAAAGAAGGCAAGCTTGTTGATTACTCAGTTATCGCGCCCGATCACGACCCATACGGCCATGATTTGAAATGCGCAGAGGACCTGGACAGTTACTTCAAATGGATGACGTACTTAGCCAAATCGGCATCAAAACCAAGCAGGCACCAACTTTGGAGCGGAAGCCGCCAAATTACAACGTCGTTGAAAGAGTGGCGTAAACAAGGAAAACCAAACTTACGTACCCTCCAACAAAGAAACCTCACAGGCAACCCACAAGGCGATTTGAGCGCTTTTATTTCTTGACAGCTGGAGGCGCACCACCTACATCCGCGAACAGCCTCACGCGAGCCTAGAGAGCGCTTTAAATCAACTTGAACTAACCGACTGACGTATAGACAATTAGAAACAGCTTCACACAGTCATATAAGTTTCTATTTTCCACTGACTCGAACAGCGCAGCAAAAATATCTACTACGTTTTCATAGACAGAATGGACCCAGTGCCATTCGAGCGACCATCATCACAAAGCTAAGTCGTCAGGTGTGAGTGTCATGCTGAATGAACGGTGTGCGTTAACGTCGCTTGGCTTCATATCCTGAACTTCATTCAATTGACCAATATTCTTTATAGCCGCGACTACCGACCGGTCATATGGAGCGTCACCACTTGATTTGGTGATTTCAGTCGACGTGATGGTTCCATCGGCAGCCATGCCAATTTGAACTGTGGTAGCCATGTTGCGACGTGCGCTCGGAGGACGAGCCCAGCCTTCTGATGCCCTGGCCTTGATCAAATCATCAAATCCTACGGCGGCGTCCGCACCATAAATGACTTCCGGCCGGGCTTTACCCAATGCAATACTCGGCGGAAGCGCGATGCAGTTGACAAGGTATACCCCAATCCCAAATTCAGCCCTCATGCATTGAAAGAACATTTCACGACCTGCATCGATGTTGGCAGCGAACTCCCGATTAGACTGCAACTCTCCGGCCTTCAATTGTTTTCCAACCACTGACCAGGATGCGGCTTGAACGGGTGCCAAAGTGACGGTCACAGCCGTTTTCTTTCCAAAATCTAAAATGAAGTTTGCATTTCCGTTGTCCGCGACGATTTTATCGATACGACCGTGATAGAGCCCAGGTTTAGAATATTTAATTTCTGCACGCGGTTGATTTGCCCGCCAGTCGTTGAAGATTTGGATGGGGTCAACGGCCATTGAAAAATTCCAACCCGTTGTTTCAACCACATTCAACAAGCGTGTATTGAAGTAGCTCAATGCCCCATTATCATAATCAGCTTGGACCACGCATGAGGCCGACAGCAACGCAACAATCAACGGATATTTCATCTTTATTCCTGTTTCTATGATCTGGTTAGAAGTTGTCCATGGAAGGACCCATTTCGGACCATGCCCGACGTGGGTCGTACCCGACGGCTAATGAATGAGATGCGGGAGGCTATCTACTCACTTCGGCAATTGGTCTCAGAGACATTAAGGACGATAGGAACGCAGACGCTGCAAGGTCGAAGGAACGCCGGCCAAGAAGATGATTAACGCCATCAGCAGCATCACAGAGCCCACCAGTACACCAACGCCAAGCGCCTGCCTGATATTCCAGACATAACCAAGCTCCATGGCAAAAATGCCGGCCATGCTTCCCAAAGGCATGCTGAGTGACGCCATGAACATTGCGACGTAAAGCTTCATATCGTTTCCTTGATCAGATGCACCAACCCAGCGTTGGTCATTTGCATCACACAAAATATCTGAAAATCAGATATCTGAAAACCAGATATAGCTTGTAAGGCTGCTCATTTACTGGACAGCTACATGCCGAAGGCTATCTACAGACCGGAATACGACGTTTTTTTGACTTTGCTGAAAGCACGACGAATCGATGCCGGGCTGACACAGGTGCAGTGTTCAGTTGCTTTAGGACGGCCACAATCGTTTATGTCTGATGTCGAGCGAGGGGTTCGTCGCTTGGACATCATCCAAATTTACGACCTGTGCGCGGTGCTTGGATGTGACGTTATCGAATTGATCAAAGATTTCAAAAGCGGCATCCAAGCGTTGTAGCAGTCATGTTGGCAGCAGTAATGCCTGGAAGTCGCTTTCACCCAGAATGCGAATTTTTTGACCTTTTGAAATTAACTCTTCAGCTTTGATGTGCTTCGAGCTCTTGTTCTTTCCGGCCAATCGAGTGATGTCCTGATCACCAACCACCAATAAAGTGGTTTGTTTGGTCACACCAGAGCCAACCTCGCAGCCGCCCGCTGCTGCCATAGCAGACGCGTCTTGGCGTGGAATGGACAATGCACCGGTAAACACCACTACGTTACCTGCCAAGACACCGTCCTGATTGGTCGCGACTGGCTCTGTTGGATTCAATGCTGATAGTGGCTGGTCAACGAGCGAACACCATTCCGCAGCCGTCGACCCCGTATGAGCAATTGCGCGAAGCAGTATTTCTCCGGCTGCCCGCGCATCTTCCAAGGCATTGTGGTGCTCAAATGTGATCTCAAAGGTGGCCGCAAGATTTTTCAATCCATAACCCGACCGCGAGAATTCGCCCCATGCTCTGCGGGCCACCTTCGCTGTATCTAGCCAAGAACAATTGAAATGCGCTAAGCCCGCATTCTGACAAGCTCGCAGGGTTGCAGTGCGATCAAACGGCATGTGGCTAGCCACAATTTGACCCGTCACGAAAGGCAAAATTTGGCTGTAAACCTCGGGCCAAGATGGTGCTGACGAGATCATGGCTTCGTCAATTCCATGTACGGATACGTTCATAGGGTGAAAGTAGTCGTTGGGGTTGACTAGGGAGCTCCACGTATCGTGAAGTTTACCGTCTCGAAATACAGCGATTCCAACCTGACAGATGCTCGCAAGACTCGGGTTGGCTGTCTCTACGTCAATGACAGTGAAATCCATTTCTTTCTCCAAAAAGCAGTCGATTAAAAAGGCGTGAACCAGACGGGAACGTATCAACAGTGGAAGATGCGTGCAAACTGATCTTCCTGATATTCCGGTAGCCAAATTTTCATCAACCACCCAAGGATGACCAATATGCCAGACAACACAGAGGCCAACATCGCAACCGCTGATGTACTGACGTTACTGCTTTACAACCAGCACGCGATAGCCGCAGCAGTGGAAGAAGTTGCACTGTGGGCAAGCTCAACGGGTTCGCTTGAAACGCATAGCAACGTCATCGCGGCGCTGAATGCGCTCGATACAAACGCCTCGGCAATCACCGCCGGCATTCTCAAATTGAGGTCGTAGCTGCTATCAAAGAAGTCTACTTATCTGGTAGTCCGATTAACGCACGCCGCGCACTACCAGATATCTATTGCAGATAGACATATGATCAAATTATCATAGACCTATATGAACATACACTAAAGGATAACAAGCAATTGAAAACACATCTCTACCTACGAGCCAGCACAAAAGATCAAGACGCTCTACGTGCTAAAGCAAGCCTGGAATCATTCGCAAGCGAGAAAGGACTCATCGTTGCCGGTATCTATTCCGAACACATCAGCGGCACCAAACTTAACCGACCTGAACTGTTGCGTCTTCTAGCGACGGCACAAAAAGGAGAAGTGCTGTTGGTTGAGTCCGTAGATCGGTTAAGTCGCCTGTCTCAAACTGACTGGGAAACACTCAAGGCGACTATTAAAGAGAAAGGCTTACGCCTAGTCATCACTGACCTGCCCACGAGCCATATTATGATTGAAGACAAGGGCATCACTGGACAGATTATGGAAGTGATCAACGGTATGCTGATTGACTTGATGGCAACGATGGCCCGTCTGGATCAACAGAAGCGCGTCGAACGTATCAATGAAGGTTTGAGGAACAAACGACTTACCGACCCTGGATGGAAACCAAAGGGCAAGAGCAAAAACACCGAAAAATGGACGAAAGTACAGCTTTTAATTACAAAGCACCCGACGATGTCTGCTGAAGACATTGCAAAGCTCGCTGAAGTCGGTGTAGCTACGGTTTACCGGATCAAAAGTCATATTGCATAACCCCCCGAGCATACCGGGGAAGAACCGACGGTTCCATAAAATCACCGGTAGCTACTAGTAGGTACATGTACCGGATTGACTTATTCAACTAACGAAGAGAGGTGCAAGATGCCCCGCTGGTATAGTGTGTGCGGATAAACCGCCATCCCGATAAATGCGGACGATACCTCAACTCGATCTTTTGAAGAACCATCCTAGGCTCCTCGAGCAATTTTGCGGGGGCGCTCTGACAGAACTGTAACCACTGCCATCAAGCCAACGGGTACATCTTGCATCTAAAACACTAGCTTATTAATAACTTTTAAGCAACTCTTTTTTCTCTAACAGCGCCATCAACTCTGCACCATTCCAAGATACAAACCACGAAAACCTCCCAAGACTTATCTTAGCCTCATCAACCTCGAGTTTCGTAGGCTGACGCTGCCTAATTTGCTTCAACAATTTCTCCACTAAAGTGTCCTTCAAATTATCCGCAACAAAAGGACATGTAAGTACATCCATCAACAAATGGATTTTTTCAGAATTCTGCCTAATATCGACAAGCTCGGCTAATTTTTTCTTTATACTCTTCACCACCTTATCCTTAATCTGAGAATACATGGTCGAAGAACCAATATAATATAAAAGAGTTATAATCTCAAAATATGTCAAGTCACGACCATCTGAAACATCCACAACAGCCTTTAGCGTTTCTCGCGGCAAAGAAAAATCATCACCAAGCCCTTTCAATGACACCAAGAGATTTAACGCCTCAAGCAAGGCATAATCTTTGTTCGGTTTCATTTTGATAAAGTCGCTACTTTTAAAAAATTCATTCCCAAGAACATATATCAAACTTCTAATCGAGTTAGACTCCATCGAAATATGCGCATCAAAAAACGAACAAGCCAAATTTGATGCCATGCATATCTTAACCGAGCCCTTATGACTTGGGCTAACTGTATAAAAATGAAACATCAACTCAATTACAATATGAAAGAAGTCGGCATATTTCGTTTTACTTTCAGAGTCATCAAAAGTACGACCTATATTTTCATCCGTAACTCGAGTCAAAAGATTGCACAATGCAGATATCAAATAACCACAAGCAAGATCATATGCATCAGGATCGTTAATACACGAAGACTTTACATCATTTAAAAAACTTACCTTCAATCTATTTCGATTAAAAACTCTCTTAGGAATAAATCCACTAGCACCCTGCTCAACCTTTGGAGATACCAAGCTTTCACTCAGCTTTGCCAAGGATGCTTTAACCGCCCGCAAAGATTTAGTTTTCTGAGTAACAAACGGCCTAGTCGCCTTAATAGACTTTGCAGTATTCAGATTAAGCTTATACTCTTTAAAATTAGCAGCAACAACTTTAGCGATCTTAGAAGAATCAATATCATTAGTTGAGAATATGAAAATGTCATCGACATATCTTTTGACTACATATGAATCCCCATAAATCAGACCCATAGCCGCCAACTGTCTCTCAATCGACTGATCAACCTCCTGAAATATTACCTCGGCAAAAATTCTACTTGTTTCAGGACCAATTACTATCCCGGCAGTTTCGTTATAATTACAAGCCTGCATAATTCGATCAAATATACTACCGAACGAATTTTTTACGTTGGAATTATTCTTTGAATAAATTTTCGTCTTCAACGCCCACGTAATGGAATGGGTATATATACTATCAAAACATTTAGAAATATCGAGAGACCAGAATGACGAGAAGCGTTGCTCTAGCCTAACAAATTCCTGCGAATCAAAAAACTTGTATAGCCTGGTATATCCCCTATACGAAAAATAAGAAGAAAGAAATCTGTGCCTTGATTCATCACCAACACCAACAACATTCTCCGAACGGTATTTGTTGATATTTTGATTCGGGTTTCGCAAATAATACTTACTGGAAACTTTAACAGGCGCCCTAATACTGAATAAACTTTTCTTACACTCCAACAACACCTGCTGATCGAACTCCTGATAAAAATCAACAAGCCTTATTTGGGCAATAGGATGCAGCAACGACAATGTTCGAAAAGAGTCTTCATCCTTACGTATCTTGTACGTAAGCGGAACTGAATATTCCGAATGATCATAACCAGAAAATAGATATTCTATTATCTCGCCAATAGAACTCTTTCCATCCTTATATTTCCTTATATGCCAATAAAAACCAAGATTACTGAACAGAACAGGAACTTCATAAGGACAGGTTTCTGTTAAAAGAACGCGTGCAAAATCTTCTTTCTTTACTCTCCGCACATTCCCTTTCACTTTCGCCATCCTTTCTTAATCGCATTCAACATTCTATAGCTGAACGAGTGAAAGCGAGCATCGACAAATCCGGACACAAAGCTATACCCCGCCAACTGCCTTCGCTGCTGAAGTGTCAAACTGGAGATAACTCTCCGAGATAATGAGTGCGCATTAGAAAACAACAAGCCATGAAGCAGGCCATCCAACTTACTTAACGCACAATTATGAGTAAAGTTTTTGTGAACGTAATTATAATAGATTCCCGTTTTGATGTTTATCCCAGAAATAGGATCGGTAATGTAATAATTACCCGCCAAAGCCATAATGCGGTTCTTGAGTAAAAGATAGTCAGCCGGGGCTTTTGGACTAGCCATGTAAACACAAAAAGAATTGATCAATCTTGACTTAATTTTCTCGACCTTAGATGTAGACAAGTCAACCATCAATCGACGCCTCTTGAATCTACATTTCAAACCTGACTCATTACGATTGAATATTTTGAATTCATAACCCAAAAAATCGAAAGATTGGTATTCGTCACGACTTGGCTCATCCTTTGATCTAGGAACTGCCAAATGATTTCTTTTACCGCCACCATGAAACTCCAGACCTTGAAACAAGCATTCTGACAACTCTTTTTCAAAGTCAGCTCGCGCAATGGCGGCAGAAGTGATTATTAGAACATCATCTACAAACCGACCATAATAAAACACCTCTGGCATGTGCCTTATTTTTTCATCAAACTCATTCAAGGCCAACTCGGATAGCGCTGAGCTAATACCTAAACCACGGGGCAAACCTTCAATATCCCAGACGTGAAACTGCTCGAACAACTCATTAATCAAACGTAATGTTTGCCATGAGCATTTCGCCTCACCAATAAGCTTTTGCCACAATAATTTTCTATCTACATTCTCGTAAAAATTTTTTATGTCGAACCGATATACGTCATAAGCACCGCCTTCCTTTAGCAACGACACAGCATTAGCAATAACTGTTTGCCGATCAGATTGCTTTATCTTGTAGTTGGTCTTTATATTTTTTGCTACCAACCGTGATATCAGCTCAGCTTGGAAGTTGGTGAACACATACCCTTTCTTACCGGCTATTAGCAATGGGCGTAGAGAATTATGAAACGCAGTCTTATTGCTTATCTTTTCCAAGGACACGTTTACAGCCGCAGAACGCATCGTCACATCCAGCAATGTCTTATCCGCCAGTACGTCTTTGTAACCAACACAACGTAAAAGGTTCTTTTGAGTATAGGGAATTTCTATCATTCGCCGTCCTTGGATAAGGCCAAGTTGCGGAGCGTTTCGAACGCCCCGCTGTCAATATCAAAACAATATCACACCTACGCCAGACGACACCTAAGCGGCTCGCGAGACAGCGGACAGAATAGGTAAGGAGATAGATCAAGCCTTCGCTGTATAAGATGCTTTCGCGTAGGCTGCTCTTACCGAAGATTTGTAAACAACCAGCCGATCAAAATCTTATTTTTCATAAATTTCAATTAGATACACTCAGCCATTAAAAACCCCACGGCTGGATGACCGCAGGGTTCGACTGGCTGAAAGCAGAAATGGACGTCATAACCCGCTTGTTGCCTATACAGGGACTCCACTGTGGAATCTGAATTCGCTATCAGGGCTATCAATCAGCTCCGCCTCCACCACCCTCACCTTGTCGATTACCCGATCCACGTCCGTTGCATTGCCATACTGATAGGCCAGCTTTAGATAGCCTTGGAAGTGCCGCGCTTCGCTTTTCAATAGCCCGTAGTAGAACCGGCCCAACTCCTCATCCAAATGCGGCACAAGCGCTTCAAAACGCTCACAGCTACGCGCCTCGATAATAGCCCCCACCACCAACGTATCAACAAGCTTCACTGGTTCGTGACTTCTTACAACAGCACGAAGCCCAGAGGCATATCGACTGGCTGAAAGTGGACGCCATTCAACCTTACGTTTTTTCATCAACCGCAAAACCTGCTCGTGATGCACAAGCTCTTCACGGGCCAGCCGGGACATCATGATCACCAGATCAGAATATGCACCGTACTTGGCTATCATGCTCAGCGCTGTGCTAGCGGCCTTGAACTCACAGTTCTTGTGATCAATCAGCATCACGTCTTGCTGACGCAGGGCCGCTTCAACCCAGGCATCAGGGGTCCGGCACCCTAGGAATTCATGGACTTCAGGCAGCATGGATATTTCTCACATTTCGTAGTTGTATTGCCGCCTTTTTCTCACAGTTCTTGTGGTCGATCAGCAGGGTTTCCTGGTCGGCCAGGGCCGCCTGGACCCAGGCGTCGGGAGTCCGACAGCCGAGGAAGTCATGAATTTCCGGAAAGTTCATCGGCGCATTTCCGAGCAATCCGCCACAGCAAGGCGAGCAATGGCGGCACTATCAGTGATCGATAACATGAGGCTCACGAGACAAATAAGGCTTCACAGCGAAAGGCTGGCGATTATACCGGCCACGTCGCAGACCACCAGCGGCCGCGCTTGATATGCATCAACATGCGGCGCGGGCGCCAGCAACTATAGTTGTGCACGCCAGGGTCTGTTGCCGTTTGGTGACGAGCCGCGTTGCTGGGCCAAACGGGAACAGACCCTAACCGTTCATCCCTTTCCTGGAGATCCCGATCATGCAAAGTATCCGCAGCATCCTGGTGGTCATCGATCCCACGCCTGGCGAAAGTCTGGCCCTCAAGCGCGCCAAGCTGATTGCCGGGGTCACCCAGGCCCACCTGCATCTGCTGGTCTGCGACAAGAAACACGAACACTCGGCGCTGCTCAGCGTGCTCAAGAGCAGCCTGACCGGCGAAGGCTACAGCGTCACCACCGAGCAGGCCTGGAACGAGAGCCTGCATGAAACCATCATCGACGTGCAGCAGGCCGAGGGTTGCGGCCTGGTGATCAAGCAGCATTCCCATGACAATCCGCTGAAGAAAGTCCTGCTGACCCCGGCGGACTGGAAGCTGCTGCGCTACTGCCCAACCCCGGTGCTGCTGGTCAAGACCGCCACCCCCTGGGCCGGTGGCGTGGTCATGGCGGCCATCGATGTCGGCAACATGGACGGCGAACACCGCACCCTGCATGCCAGCATCGTTGACTATGGTTTCGACATCGCCAGCCTGGCCAGGGCTCAACTGCACGTGATCAGCGCCCATCCATCACCGATGCTTTCGGCATCCGACCCGGTGTTCCAGCTCAAGGAAACCATCGAGAAGCGATACCGCGAGGAATGCAGGGCGTTCCAGGCCGAGTTCGATATCGACGATGCGCACCTGCATATCGAGGAAGGTCCGGCGGACGTGCTGATTCCCCATATGGCCCACAAGCTGGGGGCCGTGCTGACCATCATCGGCACCGTGGCCCGTACCGGGCTGTCGGGGGCCTTGATCGGCAACACCGCCGAAGTGGTGCTCGACTCCCTGGACAGTGACGTGCTGGTGCTCAAACCGGCGGACATCATGGACCATCTGGAAGAACTCGCCGCCAAAGTCTGAGACCCTTCCCCGCAACGCCAGCGCCTAACCTGCGTCGCCCATGACGACGCTGTCGCTGGCAAGCCCACGCCTGCAGCACCCTTTGCGCAGGAAGTGGCTGGCCGACGAACCTCTCAGCCCAGGGCGTCCTTGAGAAACCCCGGGGCGATGTAGCGCTGGTAGTGGGCTTCCGACAGCAGGAAGAATTCCCGATCGATGGCGTCACGCAATTCCGGCAGGCCCCAGTCACGGAACTCCGGCAACAGCGCCATGCCGTAGGCGTCGAGCTGGTTGATCACCCGCGCGCCCCGGGCAATCAGCTGGTAGGCCCAGCAATACTCGGACTGGTGCGGCACGAAACGGATCTTGCGCTGCTCCAGTTGCCCGCGCAGACGCGCCGGGTCAAAGACTTCCAGCTTGGCCGTCATCACCTGCACCAGCAGTTGTTCAAGACGCAACCAGACCGCGCGTTTCTCCTCCTCGTTGTAACCGTTCCAGTTGATCACTTCGTGATGGAAACGCTTGCAGCCGCGGCACACCAGGTCGCCGTAGACGGTGGAGCAGAGGCCGACGCAAGGGGTCTTGATGGTCTGATTGGGCATAGAAAAACAACACACGCAAAGGCAAAACAGTCGGCAATGTTAGCCCTTTGTCTAAGATTGATCACCCCTCAAACTTCAATACAGCAACTTACGTTTAGATTTTTTTTGCCGTAGAATCAGCCAGCCTTTTTAGGCGCCAATGTCCGTTTGAAGCTGTTTTCAAAGCGTCACGAGCACAGTCGTTCCTTCAGAGCGGTGTTGGCGAGGGGTTTTTCCAGCGGGGAAAAATCCAGCGCCAACCCTCATCAGCTCCCCGTTCTGCAGGCGTAAAACTTTGAAAGCAGCTTCTGTAAGGAATTGTCGGTAATTCTGGCTAAGTGGCCCACAACGCCACGCAGCGCATGAGTACGGCAATTTCGGGATGAGCGTCCCGGACACCCATTTGGGACCACTGATGAGGGTAATAACTGTGCTTGAAGCCTACCGCAAACATATCGAAGAGCGCGCAGCACTGGGTATCGTTCCCCAGCCGCTTAACGCCGAACAAACTGCAGGCCTGGTCGAGCTGCTGAAGAATCCCCCGGCTGGCGAAGAAGCTTTCCTCGTTGACCTGATCACCAACCGCGTTCCACCAGGAGTCGACGAAGCCGCCTACGTCAAGGCCGGTTTCCTCTCCGCGCTGGCCAAAGGCGAAGCCTCCTCCCCTCTGATCGACAAGAAGCGCGCCGTAGAACTGCTGGGCACCATGCAGGGCGGCTACAACATCGTGACCCTGGTCGACCTGCTGGACGACGCCGAGCTGGCGCCGGTGGCTGCCGCTCAACTCAAGCACACCCTGTTGATGTTCGACGCTTTCCACGACGTCGCGGAAAAAGCCAAGAACGGCAACGCTCATGCCCAGGCCGTACTGCAATCCTGGGCCGACGGCGAGTGGTTCAAGAACCGCCCGGTACTGGCCGACAAGATCAGCCTGCGGGTGTTCAAGGTCACCGGCGAAACCAACACCGACGACCTCTCCCCTGCACCTGACGCCTGGTCCCGTCCGGACATCCCGCTGCACGCCCTGGCCATGCTGAAAATGGCCCGTGACGGCATCGTGCCTGACGTGCAAGGTTCCATCGGCCCGATGAAACAGATCGAGCAGATGCGCAACGACGGCTTCCCGATCGCCTACGTCGGCGACGTGGTCGGCACCGGCTCGTCCCGTAAGTCGGCCACCAACTCGGTGCTGTGGTTCTTCGGCGACGACGTTCCTTATGTGCCGAACAAGCGTGCCGGCGGCTTCTGCTTCGGCAGCAAGATCGCTCCAATCTTCTACAACACCATGGAAGACGCCGGCGCCCTGCCGATCGAATTCGACGTGTCGAAGATGAACATGGGCGACGTGATCGACCTGTACCCGCACGCAGGCAAAGTCACCAAGCACAACAGCGACGAAGTCCTGGCCACCTTCGAAATGAAGACCCCGGTGCTGCTCGACGAAGTCCGTGCTGGCGGCCGTATCCCGCTGATCATCGGCCGTGGCCTGACCGAGAAGGCTCGCGCCGAGCTGGGTCTGCCGCCATCCGACCTGTTCAAGAAGCCTGAAGCCCCGGCTGAAAGCACCAAGGGTTTCACCCTGGCGCAGAAAATGGTCGGCAAGGCTTGCGGCGTGACTGGCGTACGTCCAGGCACCTACTGCGAACCGAAGATGACCACCGTCGGCTCCCAGGACACCACCGGTCCAATGACCCGTGACGAACTCAAGGACCTGGCTTGCCTGGGCTTCTCCACCGACCTGGTGATGCAGTCGTTCTGCCACACCGCGGCCTATCCGAAGCCGATCGACGTCACCACTCACCACACCCTGCCCGACTTCATCATGACCCGTGGCGGCGTGTCCCTGCGTCCGGGCGACGGCATCATCCACAGCTGGCTGAACCGCATGCTGCTGCCGGACACCGTCGGCACCGGTGGTGACTCCCACACCCGTTTCCCGATCGGCATCTCGTTCCCGGCCGGTTCCGGCCTGGTGGCCTTCGCCGCCGCCACTGGCGTCATGCCACTGGACATGCCGGAGTCGATCCTGGTTCGCTTCAAGGGCAAGCTGCAGCCTGGCGTCACCCTGCGTGACCTGGTCCACGCCATCCCTTACTACGCGATCCAGAAAGGCCTGCTGACCGTCGAGAAGAAAGGCAAGAAGAACGCCTTCTCCGGCCGCATCCTGGAGATCGAAGGTCTGGAAACCCTGACCGTCGAGCAAGCCTTCGAACTGTCCGACGCCTCGGCCGAACGTTCGGCTGCCGGTTGCACCATCAAGCTGTCCAAAGAGTCGATCGCCGAGTACCTGAAGTCCAACATCACCCTGCTGCGCTGGATGATCGGCGAAGGCTACGGCGATGCCCGTACCCTGGAGCGTCGCGCTCAAGCGATGGAAGCCTGGCTGGCCAACCCTGAGCTGCTGGAAGCCGACAAGGACGCCGAGTACGCCGAAGTCATCGAGATCGACCTGGCCGACGTCAAGGAGCCTGTGCTCTGCGCGCCGAACGACCCGGACGACGCTCGCCTGCTGTCCAGCGTCGCTGGCCAGAAGATCGACGAAGTGTTCATCGGTTCCTGCATGACCAACATCGGTCACTTCCGCGCCGCCGGTAAGCTGCTGGATCAGGTCAAGGGCCAGCTGCCAACCCGTCTGTGGCTGTCGCCGCCGACCAAGATGGACGCTCACCAACTGACCGAAGAAGGCTACTACGGCATCTACGGCAAGGCTGGCGCGCGCATGGAAATGCCGGGCTGCTCGCTGTGCATGGGTAACCAGGCCCGCGTTGAGCCGAACTCGACCGTGGTGTCGACTTCGACCCGTAACTTCCCGAACCGTCTGGGCGATGGCGCCAACGTCTACCTGGCTTCGGCCGAGCTGGCGTCGGTGGCTTCGATCCTGGGTCGCCTGCCGACCGTCGAGGAGTACATGGAATACGCCGGCAAGATCGACAGCATGGCAGCGGACGTGTACCGCTACCTGAGCTTCGACCAGATCGCCGAGTTCCGTGAAGCGGCGGCCAACGCCAAGATCCCGGTGGTGCAAGCCTAAGGCTCTAGCGTTGTAAAAAAGAACGCCGCGTATTCCACGATACGCGGCGTTTTTTTATGCCTGTAACTTTTGCTGACTGCCCTGCCCGCTCGTTCGCCCTGAGCTGCGCTGCAACAGGCCAGGCGCGATACACCCAAGCGCCAAGACTCAATGCCAGAGTCCCGCCTGAGCCTGACCGCTCCAGATCTGCAGGCTTTCCTGCAGCGTATCGTCGACGCTGGTGCCACTGAGCAACACCTGATGCTCGGCAGTCGACGGCAGGCCCGCCAGGGCTTCCTTGGCCCTGTGCTTGAGCCGGGCCAGGGCCAGGCGCTTGTGCTCCAGGCGGACCTGACGGAAGAAGTCGTCCAGGGCCTCGATGCTGGTGCCGTCCAGATTCGGCGACTCTTCCAGGCTGAGAATGACCGTGTGAATCGGCGTCTGTACGTGCCGGATCAGGTGCAAGGCACCGCCCAGGATGCGCTCGGCATTGGCGAAGAACAGCGCCTCCCCCGGACGCAGAATCAGCACCCCCGGCACCTGCCGCGCCTGAGGGTGGCGGCTGAGGTCGACAAAATCATGTCCGCTGCCCAATTGACCGAGGATCTGGATATCCGCCGCCGACAACTGGCGCAGCATCAACAGAATGCTCACCCCGACCGAAAGCAGCAAACCATCCAGCACCCCCAGCACCAGCACCGCGGTGACTGCACAGATCACCAGCAACCGATCTCGGCGCCAGATGAAATAGCGCCCCAGCGGTTGCAGGCTCAGGCCATGGCCCAGGGCGTAGATGACGATCGCCGCCAGCACCGGCTCCGGGGTCAGGGCGATATAGGGCAGCACCGTCAGAACGATGATCAGCATCACCGCAGCAGCGGTCAGCCCGGCCAGCCGCGAGCGGGCCCCGGCCGCTTCGTTGGCGGAAGTGGCCGAATAACCGGCGCCGACCGGCATGCCATGGAACAGACCGGAGAGCAGATTGCCAGCGCCCAGGGCCAGCAGGTCGCGGTTGGACGAGACCCGGTCGCCATGCTTGAGCGCCAGGGAGCTGATGGAGCCATAGGACTCGGCATACAGGATCATCACCAGGGCAAACGCCAGTTCCCCCAGGCGCAGCCAGTCGGCAAAGGGCAGGTCCGGCAGGCTCGGCACCTGCAACTTGAGTTCGATCACCCCGATCAGGGCCACCCCATGAGCCGGCAGATCGAGCCATTGCCCGGCGCCAATGCCGATCACCACCGCCACCAGCCCACCGGGCACGTAGGGAATCCGCGAACAGATCGCCAGCACCAGCAGGGCCAATGCCGCCACCGCCGCGCCAGCCCAGTTCCACTGCGGCCACTGCTCCAGCAACTGGGGCAGAAAACGCACCAGATTGCCGGTGCTCAGGTGCACCCCCACGATGGTGGCGAACTGCTTGAGGATGATGGTCACGGCCAGGCCGAAGGCGAAGCCGCGCAGCACCGGCTTGGCAATGAACGCGGTCACGCCGCCGAGGCGAAACAGTCCCGCCAGAAGGAAGAAGCCTCCAGTCAGCAGCACCAGGGCGAACGCCAGGTTCAGGCGCAGCTGCACGTCGCCCTCTGCCAGGGACAAGCTGGCAGCAGCCAGCACCGCCGCCGATGAGGACGTGGCCGAGACAATGGCGAAGCGGCTGCTGCCCAGCAGGCCGTAGCACAGCAGCCCGGCGAACAGGGCGATGACCCCGGCCTGGGGCGGCAAGGCGGCAATACCGGAATAGGCCACAGCCTCCGGCAGCAACAGGCCGGCGATGGACAAGCCGGCCAGCAGGTCACGGCTGCGCTTGGGGGCAACAGTTGGCTGGGTGAGGGGTTCAGTGGCCAATCGGGTTCGTCCGTGACAAGGCAAAATTCGAATTCAGAGGGTGTCGCCCAACGGCATCAACGCGTTTGGGCCAGATTGCAGCCCGTGTGACGGGAGTGGCCATTGGCGGGTTTCGGGCAGCAATAAGAGCACCAGCTTAGCCCTTTATTCAAGGCCGCAAACGATCCTGATCAATGCCTTGAACGACAACGCCGCCGGTGCTGTGAGCACCGGCGGCGTTGGTTGTGTTGCCAGCAATCGCGTCAGGCTTGAGGGCCTGTCCGCCGGCAAGCCGGCTCCAGGCGGTGAGCGTCGCGCAGGTGTGGAATGCCAGCTAAGGCACCCGCCAACGCGTCGCGCAACTCACGAAGCCAGGGAGTACACCAGGGCGGTAATGGCCACCAGGCCCACCAGGGTCACGAAGACGTTGGAGGCCTGGCCGCGATAGCGGGCCATGGCCGGCACTTTGCGAATGGCGTACATCGGCATCAGGAACAGGATCGCCGCGATCACCGGGCCGCCCATGGTCTCGATCATCGTCAGGATGCTCGGGTTGAGGGTCGCCACGGCCCAGCAGATCACCAGCATGAAGGCAGCGGTGACCCGGTCCAGGGTTTTCGCCCCAGGACGCCGGCCGCTCTTGCCGATCAGGCCCTTGAGGCCTTCACTGGCACCGATGTAGTGACCCAGGAAGGACTTGGCGATGGCCACGAAGGCAATCAACGGCGCGGCGAAGGCGATGGTCGGGTTCTGGAAGTGGTTGGCCAGGTAGGACAGGATCGACAGGTTCTGCGCCTTGGCTTCGGCCAGTTGCGCCGGGTTCAGGGTCAGCACGCAGCTGAAGACGAAGAACAGCACCATGCCCACCATCAGCAGGTGGGCACGCGAGAGGATCTGCGAGCTGCGCTCTTGGGCATGCACGCCATAGCGGCGTTTCTGGTCCACGGCAAAGGCCGAGATGATCGGCGAGTGGTTGAACGAGAAGACCATCACCGGAATCGCCAGCCACAGGGTATGCAGGAAGGCCGAAGGCGCCGGGACATCGCTGACGGTGGCAAGGATGCCGCCATTCCAGTGCGGGATCAGGAACACCGCGAGGAACAGCAGGGCCACGATGAACGGATAGACCATCAGGCTCATGGCCTTGACGATCACCTGCTCGCCGCAACGCACCACCACCAGCAGGCCGAAGATCAGCACCAGGGCCAGGATCGCCCGCGGTGGCGGCGCGATGTGCAGTTGGTTGGTCATGAAGCTGTCGACGGTGTTGGTCAGGGCCACGCTGTAGATCAGCAGGATCGGAAAGATCGCCAAAAAGTACAGCAAGGTGATCAGGGCACCGGCGGTGAGGCCGAAATGCTCCTCCACCACGTCAGTGATGTCCGCACCGTCACGCCCGGAGAGCACGAAGCGGGTCAGGCCGCGGTGTGCATAGAAGGTCATGGGGAAGGCCAGCAGCGCCAGGATCAACAGCGGCCAGAAACCGCCGATACCGGCATTGATGGGCAGAAACAGGGTACCGGCACCGATGGCGGTGCCAAACAGGCCCAGCATCCAGGTGGTGTCTTGGCGGTTCCAGCTACTCAGGGTCGCTGGAGTCGCCGTTTCAAAGCGTTGATCAACGCTGTTGGCCTGATCATTCATCCGGTGGGATCTCCACATTCCGGTCGTTTGCCATTCGATCAGGGCGCGTCGGAGTACCCGACAGACAGAACCCCGACCGAAACAGAGGGGGCGCGATTGTCCGGGATTCCGCGAGCGCTGCATAGACTTAGCTGAGGAACGGTTTGTACGGTGCAGATGTATTTTTTTGCCGTGGCGAAGCGTCTGGCCCGGCCCTCTCACGCCTCCCCCAGGCAGCGGCTTGCCGGCGCAAGCGTCCGCGAAGGCGATGCACATCCCAGGTACCTGTTCCTCGGCAAGCCGACGCGCGCTGGGCTGCGTTGACAAGATTCACGGCCAGGCGGCATGATCGGGCCCCATGAATATCTACGCGCTCAACCCTACCTCTACCACCACGACTGCCTACGGCGGGTCGTGTGGTAGCTGTGCGGGATGATGCAAGCACAGTAAAACCAAGGCCCCGCCAGCAATGGACGGGGCCTTTTGTTTCTCCGTCCAGCTGGCACTACAAGGAGAGACAAGATGCCTTTATCCAACGCCAAGCGTGCCCTGCTGGTCATCGACATGCAGGTTGGCCTGTTCAACGGACCGGACAAGCCCTACAAGCGTGAACAGACCCTGGAAAACATCAACCAGCTGATCCGCCGCGCCCGCCAGGCCGGGGCGCCGATCTTCGCCGTGCGCCATACCGGCCCCGCCGAATCGCCGATTGCCGCCGGCAGCCCGCTCTGGCAACTGCTGCCGACCCTGGAAGTGGATGAAGAACTGGACTGCGTACTGGACAAGACCCGCCCCAGTTGCTTTGTCGGCACCGGGCTGGCCGAGCGCCTGCAGGAAGCCCAGGTCAATGAGCTGGTGATCGTCGGCATGAAGACCCAGTACTGCGTCGATGCCACCTGCCGCGCCGCCGGCGACCTGGGCTTTGCCGCCGTGCTGGTAGAGGACGCCCATACCTGCATGGACACGCCCGTGCTGGGGGCGAAGAAAATCATCGCCCACCATAACGCCACCCTCAACGGCCCCTTCGTGCGCCTGGCCACGACCGCCGATGTGACCTTCTGACCCCATCGTCCCCACACCGCCCCGGGCACGCCGAACACGGCGTGACTCCCCCGGGAACGGTGCCGGCGAGCATTGCCAAAATCCCTCGCAACCCGCACCCTTGAGCCCTCGCGCCGGTCTGCTGCGCGCCACTGGCGCAGGCTGACGGCGCGTCGCCCGAAGCCGTGCACCGCCTCCCCTGCGCCATTTCAGCTATTCACAAGGAATCCCTTGATGCGTGCCACCGTCCTGGTCCTGGTTGAAAACGTCAACGCCTACCTGCCGCTGCTCGAACAGCAGGGCTTTCACCTGATCCTGGCGCCCACCCCCGCCGAACGGGCCCGGGCCATCCAGGACCATGCCGGGCGGATCGACGCCGTGCTGACCCGCGGCCCACTGGGACTGACTGCGGCGGAAATCGACGCCCTGCCCCGGCTGCAGATCATCTGCGTGATCGGCGCCGGCTACGAACACGTCGATTTGCAAGCGGCCAGCAACCGCGGGATTGCCGTGACCAACGGCGCCGGGGTCAACGCCTCGTCGGTGGCCGATCATGCCCTCGCCCTGCTGCTGTCTCTGGTGCGGGGCATTCCCCAGTCCGATGCCGCCGTGCGCCAGGGGCAATGGCCAAAGGTCCTGCGCCCTTCCGTGGCCGGCATGCACCTGGGCATCCTCGGGCTGGGCGCCGTGGGCCAGGCCATCGCCCGGCGTTGCGCCCTGGGTTTCGACATGACCGTGAGTTATCACAGCCGTCAGCCCCGGACGGACCAGCCCTACCGCTTTTGCCCGACCCTGCTGGAGCTGGCCCGGGACTCGGATGCCCTGGTGATTGCCACCCCCGGCGGCGCCGACACCCGGCATCTGGTGGACCAGCCAGTGCTGCAAGCCCTTGGCGCCGAAGGTTTCCTGGTGAACATCGCCCGGGCCAGCGTGGTGGACACCAACGCCCTGCTGCAGGCCCTGAATCAGCGGCGGATTGCCGGCGCGGCCCTGGACGTGTTCGATGACGAACCGCAAGTGCCGGACGGTTTCAAGGGCCTGGACAATGTGGTGCTGACGCCCCACGTCGCCGGCCTTTCGCCCCAGGCCAGCCGCGACACCGTGGACATGGTCGGCCAGAACCTGCTGGCCCACTTCGAGGGCCGGCCCCTGCTGACCCCTCTTCCCCTGCCGACACCCAACTGACCCATCCCCTGGGCAACGCCTATGCTCGTGGGGCGGCTTGCCTCTGGGCCTGCATGGCTTGGGAAAGTGCGGGCTAGCCAGGGAAGCCGTCTCAAACGCGGCTGCGTCATGACGCTCCCTTCGCTGGCAAGCCGGCTCCTGTGGGGGCTTGGTGCTACCAGATCGTGGAAGTACGGGGGTAAATTCAAACGCTTGTATCAAAAGCAATGATTGTCCGGCAACACGCGCACCTATAAAGGCCCGCCGCGATTGTGAGGGGCCGGTAGGCGCATTAGATTAGTCAATAATCTCTGGCCTCCAGAATAAGCAGAAGGGATAAGCATGGCGCTTACAGACCAATCCACCCGTACTCGCCCCGGCGAGGAGCTCGATGCCAACCTGATCGATCCGTACCTCAAGGCGCATATTCCCGGCCTCAGCGGCACACCGCAAATCAGCCAGTTCCCGGGCGGTGCCTCGAATCTCACCTACTTGCTGGAGTACCCGGATCAGGAGTTCGTCCTGCGCCGCCCGCCGTTTGGCCACAAGGCCAAGTCCGCCCATGACATGGGCCGCGAGTTCCGCATTCTCAACCAGCTCAGGGACGGTTTCCCCTACTGCCCCAAGGCCTATGTGCACTGCACCGACGAGTCGGTGATCGGCGCCGAGTTCTATGTCATGGAACGGGTCAAGGGCATCATCCTGCGCTCCGACCTGCCGGCGGAACTGGGCCTGGATGCCAGCAAGACCCAAGCCCTGTGCAAGAGTTTCATCGACCGTTTCGTCGAACTGCATCGGGTCGACTACAACGCCTGCGGCCTGGGCGACCTGGGCAAGCCTGAAGGCTATGTGCAGCGTCAGATCAAGGGCTGGAGCGAGCGCTACGAGAAAGCCCTGACCCCCGATGCGCCGCACTGGGAAACCGTGAAGGCCTGGCTCAACGACAAGATGCCCTCCGACCACCCAACCTCGAGCATCGTGCATAACGACTACCGCTTCGACAACGTCATCCTCGACCCCCACAACCCGATGCAGATCATCGGCGTGCTGGACTGGGAACTGACCACCCTGGGCGATCCGCTGATGGACCTGGGCAACACCCTGGCCTACTGGATCGAGGCCGCCGACCCGGCGCCGGTGCAACTGATGCGGCGCCAGCCGAGCAACGCGCCGGGCATGCTGACCCGCCAGGAATTCGTCGATTACTACGCCGAACGCTCGGGAATCGAAATCGGCAATTTCGACTTCTACTACACCTATGGCCTGTTCCGCCTGGCCGGCATCGTGCAGCAGATCTACTACCGCTTCTACCACGGCCAGACCCAGGACAAACGCTTCGCGCAGTTCATTCACATGAACAAACTGCTGGAGCAGATGAGCCTGCAGGTCATCGAAAAATCCAGCCTCTGACCGCGCCCTCGGCGCCCGACAACCCAGCAAGGAAAAACCATGTCCAAGACTCAGTTGTTCGACCTCGACGGCAAAATCGCATTCGTCTCCGGTGCCAGCCGCGGTATCGGTGAAGCCATTGCCAAGCTCCTGGCCCAGCAAGGGGCCCACGTGATCGTGTCGAGCCGCAAGCTCGAAGGCTGCCAGCACGTGGCCGACGCCATCATCGCCGCTGGCGGCAAGGCCACGGCGATTGCCTGCCACATCGGTGAAATGGAGCAGATCAGCCAGGTCTTCGCCGGGATTCGCGAGCAGTTCGGCCGCCTCGACATCCTGATCAACAACGCCGCCACCAACCCGCAGTTCTGCAACGTCCTGGACACGGACCTCGGGGCCTTCCAGAAGACCGTCGACGTCAATATCCGCGGCTATTTCTTCATGTCGGTGGAAGCCGGCAAGCTGATGCGCGACAACGGCGGCGGCAGCATCATCAACGTCGCCTCGATCAACGGCATCTCGCCAGGGATCTTCCAGGGCATCTACTCGGTGACCAAGGCGGCGGTGATCAACATGACCAAGGTCTTCGCCAAGGAATGCGCACAGTTCGGCATCCGCTGTAACGCCTTGCTGCCGGGCCTGACCGACACCAAGTTTGCCTCGGCCCTGGTGAAGAACGACGCCATCCTCAAGACCGCCCTGGCGCAGATCCCCCTCAAGCGCGTGGCCGACCCGAGCGAAATGGCCGGCGCGGTGCTCTACCTGGCCAGCGATGCCTCCAGCTACACCACCGGTGTTGCGCTGAACGTGGACGGCGGCTTCCTCTCCTGAGGCCCGCTTGCACCACCGAAAAGGCAGCCTCCGGGCTGCCTTTTTCATTTGCCTTGGGAGCGGGCTTGCCAGCGAACAGGACCTTGAACCCAGCGCAAGCCACAGGGGCCCTGTCGCCAGCAAGCCGGCTCCTACAGCACCCGTCAAAATTTTAATTCCAGCAATTGCAATTAACGAATATTTATTCCATAACTAGCCCTTCCTAAAACAATAATTCTGCAGGTGCGGCTATGGATGAACTTGGCATTGGCTTGATCGGGACCGGCTTCATGGGCCGGGCCCACGCCCTGGCGTTTCGCAGCGTCGGCGCAGTGTTCGAACTGCCGGTGCGCCTGCACCTGGCCGCCCTGGCCGATGCCGATGCGCAGCGCGCCGAGCACTGCGCCGGGGCCTGGGGCTTTGCCCGGGCCCATAGCGACTGGCAAGGCTTGATCGCCGATCCCCGGGTCAATCTGGTGGCCATCACCACCCCCAACCATCTGCATTTCCCCATGGCCATGGCGGCCGTGGCGGCAGGCAAGGCGGTGTACTGCGAAAAGCCCTTGGCCATCAGCGTCGATGAGGCCCGGCAGATGCACCACGCCGCCCAGGCCGCTGGGGTGGTGACCCGGGTCGGTTACAACTATCAGCACAACCCGATGATCGCCCTGGCCCGGCAGTTGATCGGCCAGGGCGAGCTGGGGCAATTGGTGAGCTTCCAGGGCGAGTTCAGCGAAGACTTCATGGCCGACCCGGATTCGCCCTGGTCCTGGCGCTGCGACCCGCAGCACGCCGGCGGCGCCCTGGCCGACCTGGGCAGCCACCTGCTGGCCATGGCGCGCTTTCTCATGGGGCCGGTGCAGGCGGTGTGCGCCGATGTGCAGACAGTGCACCAGCAACGACCGACCCATGCCGGCAGCCAGGAACGGCGCCATATTGCCGTGGACGATCAGGCCCACGCCTTGTTGCGTTTCGCCAACGGTGCGCGGGGCACGTTGAGCAGCAGCTGGATCAAGCATGGCTACAAAAACCACCTGAGCTTCGAGATCAGCGGCACCCTGGGCACCCTGGCCTTCGACCAGGAACGGCTCAACGAACTGCGCCTGTACCGGGTCGGACAGAAAGGCTTCCAGCGCCTGCTGGCCGGGCCCGACCTGCCCGGCTACGCCGCCTTCAGCCCGGCCCCCGGGCATCAACTGGGCTACAACGAACTCAAGACCCTGGAAGTGCATGAACTGATCATGGCCCTGTGCGGCCAGGGTCGGGACGGCACGGATTTCGCCGAGGCCTGGGAAATAGAGCGCCTGGCCGCGGCAATCCGCACCGCCGCCCAAGAACAGCGCTGGGTCCCCCTCCTGTAGCCGCTGCTGAGCCCGCGAAGCTGCACAAAGGTCCGCAGGACCTTGCTTGACGATCGCCCGCCGAACCCGCAGCAACCTCAAGAACGCCGCGGCCCTGCGGGCCGTTCGCAGCCTGCGGCAGCGGCTACACAAATCTCGAATCGGCACTGGCCCTGTAGCCGCTGCTGAGCCACGGCGAAGCTGCGAAAAGGCCCAAAGGGCCTTGCTTGACGATCGCCCGCCGAACCCGCAACAACCTCAAGAACGCCGCGGCCCTGCGGGCCGTTCGCAGCCTGCGGCAGCGGCTACACAACCCCAATCGGCACTGGCCCTGTAGCCGCTGCTGAGCCACGGCGAAGCTGCGCAAAGGTCCGCAGGACCTTGCTTGGCGGTCGCCCGCCGATCTTGGGCGGCCTCAAGATCCCCGCGTCTCCTGCGTCGGAATGCCGCCCAAGCCGTTCGCAGCCTGCGGCAGCGGCTACACAAATCTCGAATCGGCATTGGCCCTGTAGCCGCTGCTGAGCCACGGCGAAGCTGCGAAAAGGTCCGCAGGACCTTGCTTGGCGATCGCCCGCCGATCTTGGGCGGCCTCAAGATCCCCGCGTCTCCTGCGTCGGTAGGACCCGCAGCGGCCTTTAGTGCGCCGCGGCCCTAGCGGGCCGTTCGCAGCCTGCGGCAGCGGCTACAAGGGCAATGCGGCCAGGTGCGCGGCGAGGGCTTTGGCTTGCAGGGCGACGTCGGTGACCGCGGTGCTTTCCCACCACAGGCCGCGCAACGGTGGGCCCAGGGCGAACAGGCGCGCGGATGCCTGGCCCCGGGCATCGTGCACGGCGCCGTCCGCCGTGGCGCTGATGCCCAGGGCCAGCGGACCGGGGGTGACCAGGCCGCGAGCCAGCAGTTGCTGCGGCAAGGGCCGCGCCACCCGGCGCCAGTCGTATTCGATGCCGCTGGAGTTGATCAGGGCATCGCCCGGTACGCGCACGCTGTCCGGGCTGCCGCGATAGCGCAGACGGATCGCCAGGCGGCCGTCGGCGCCCGCCTCCAGCCCCTGGTAGCACGCGGCATGCACCCGCAACCGGCCTTGCTCCTGCAGGCGCGCCACCAGCGCCGCGCTCAAGGGCGGCGAGCGATGGTGATGGCTTTCCCACCAGGGCCGCACATGACGCACGAACTGGTGTTTCTGCGCCTCGCTGGCCTGGCTCCACAAGCGCCCGATATGCACCCGCACCGTGTCCAGCGGTGCTTGCCAGTCGATGCCTTGAGCCTGCGCCGCCTGGCACTGGCGCCGCAGCGCCCGGAACAACTGCCGGGGGCTGCGCAGGCTCGGGTCGGCGGCGAGAAAATCCTCCCAGGCCGGCGGCTGGCGACGCACGTGCGGCAACAGCCCATGGCGGGAAAACACCTCGATCGGCCCGCGATGCCCGGCCTGCTCCAGGGACACCACGGCGTCGACCATGGTCAGCCCGGAGCCGATGATCAGCACTGTCGCCTGCGGGTCGAGGCGGGCCATGGCGGCCACGTCCCAGGGGTCCAGCGCGGCGGCGTTGAGGCCGCTGGACCGGGTCTGTGGCGTGCGCGCCGCGGGGAACATGCCGGTGGCCAGCACCGCCCGCGCACCCCGCAGTTGCCGGCCATCGGCCAGGGTCAGGAGCACGCCGTCAGGTTCGATTTCCAGGTCCACCGCTTCGCCCTGCACATGGCTCACCGAGGAGCCCTGCCCCCGGCCCTGTGCTTGCGCCTCGGCCAGCCGCTGCTGGACATAGACGCCAAACAGCCCGCGGGGCGGAAACAGTTCGCTGACCGGCACATGCTGGCGATCCGACTCGGGCCAGCCGCCCTCGGCAATGTGCCGGGTCAGCCACTGGGTCAGGTCATCGGCGTTGTCCGGGTCGACGCTCATCCGTGCCGCGTTGCCGTTCAGGGTGTGCCCCAGCTCCACGGCGCTGTAGGCCTCGCCACGCCCCAGTTCGCGGCGCGGCTCGATCACCAGGATCCGCCGCCTGCCCGGCCGGCGCAGCAATTGCGCGGCCAGCAAGGCGCCACTCAGGCCACCGCCGACAATCAGAATGTCCGCATCAGGGTCGGCCGGGATGGTCGGTGGGGTGTGGTTCTGGCTCATGGCATGCTCGCGGTCAGTGTTTGCCCAGGTAGAAATCCTGCAGATCGTCCCGGGCCAGCAACTGCTCGGCGGTGCCGGACAGGGCCACCCGCCCGTTGTCCAGCAGGCAGGCGTGGGACGCGTACTTGAGCGCCAGATTAATGCTTTGCTCGGCGATCAGAAAACTCACCCCCGCCTCGCGATTGAGCTGGGCGACGATCTGAAAAATCTCCTGGACGATGATAGGCGCCAAGCCCATGGAAGGTTCGTCCAGCAGTACCAAAGTAGGATGGGTCATCAACGCCCGGCCGATGGCCAGCATCTGCTGCTCGCCGCCCGAGGTCAGGCCGGCACGCACCCGGCGCTTGGTCAGCAGCCGCGGAAACCAGTGGTAGATGCGCTCCAGATCCTCGGCCAGCTGCCGACGGCCAAGGCCGCGGACAAAGCCGCCGCTGCGCAGGTTGTCCTCCACGGTCAGCTGACCGAACACGTGTCGCCCCTCCAGCACATGGACCATGCCCTGGCGCACTCGACGACTGGGGTCGACCCCGGCCAGGTCCTGCCCGGCGAAGCGGATGCTGCCCCGCCCCAGCTGGGCCCGCTCGGCCCGGCCCAGGCCGGAGATGGCCTTGAGGGTGGTGCTCTTGCCGGCGCCATTGGCCCCCAGCAAGGCGACGATCGCCCCCCGGGGCACGTCCAGGGACACCCCGGCCACCCCGAGGATGGCGCCGTCGTAGATCACCTCGATGTCCTGCACCTGCAACAGGTGCTCGGCCGCGGTGGCCGTGGCGCTGTGGCTCATGCTTCAGTCATCCCCGTTGCAGGTGCGTGGCGTCAGTTGCTTTTCCTTGGCGAAGGCCGCGGCCTTCTCGTCGATCAGCGGCCGCAGCAGCGCGCGGTCGGCGGCGATCCAGTCGCTGATCAGGGTCCAGTTGGCCCCGTCCCATTGCTGCACCCGGGCCGCGCCGCCGCCTTCGTGATCGCGGCACGACAGCTTGAGGTTCTGCATCAGCCCCAGGTAACCCATGTCCTTGAGCCGGGCGTCGTCGATGTTCAGGTGCTCCAGGCCCCAGCGCCCTTCTTCGCCGTTGAGCGGGCGCTTGCCGAACTTGCCCTGGGCGGTGCGGATCGCCTCCACCGCCACTGCGGCGTTCACCAGCCCGGAGTTGTAGTACACGCTGCCGAAGTTCTTCAGGTCCTTGAGGTCGCTCTTGCCGGTATCGAGGATGTACTGCTTCAGGCGCTTGTGGATCTCGAAGTCGCTGCCCGCCGGGTAGGGTGTCAGCGCCAGGTAGCCCTTGGCGGCGACCCCGGCCGGCAGCACGTCCTCGCTGGAACTGGCCCAGATGTCGCCGATGATGTGATCCACCGGGAAGCCGAAACGCGCCGCGGTCTTGACCGCTACCGGGGTCGACACGCCCCAGGTGCGCAGGAACACCCAGTCCGGGTTCTGCTGGCGGATCTGCCGCCATTGCGCCGATTGCTCGTTGCCCGGGTCGGCCACCGGAATCTGGATGTTCTCGAAGCCGTATTTTTCCGCCAGCAGCTTGAGCGGCCCGAGGGTTTCCCGACCATAGGCGGAGTCGTGATAGACCGTGGCGATCTTCTTGCCCTTGAGCTTGTCGAACCCGCCCTCGCGCTGGGCGATGTAGTTCACCAGGGTCGAGGCCTCGCTGTAGAAGGTCAGCATCACCGGGAAGTTGTAGGGGAACACCGTGCCATCGGTGGCTTCGGTACGCCCGTAGCCCAGGGTAATAAGCGGGATCTTGTCCACCTCGGCTCGCTCGCTCAGGGCATAGGCTGCCGGCGCTCCGTTGGGCTGATAGACCGCCACCGGCGCGCCGTCCAGGCCCTTCTTGAAGCGCTCGTAGCACTCGATGCCCTTCTCCGCGGTCCATTCGGTCTCGCATTCCTGCCACACCAGCTTGACTCCGTTGATCCCGCCTTCCACCTGATTGATGTAGTTCAGGTAGTCGATCATCCCGGCCCACACCTGCACCCCGCTGGAGGCATAGGCGCCGACCCGGTAGGTGGCCAGGGGGAAGAACTGCTGGTCCGGCGCGGCCTGGGCCTGCGGGGTCAGCGCCGCGGACAGCAGCAGGGCCGCACTGGCCAGGGAAGCTTTCAAGGATGCACGCATGTTGTCTCTCTAGGTCTTGAGTGGAATTTCAGAAACGCAGCGGCCAGTGCCGCAGGCGCTCGCGCAGGTTGCTCAGCAGACGGATCAGGCCCTCGGGCTCCTTGATCAGGAACAGGATGATCAGCACGCCAAAGATGATTTTCTGCAGGTTCTGCAATTGCCCGGCGTCCACCGCCCCGCCCAGCAGCCACTGCCCGGCGTGGCTGAGGAAGATCGGCAGCAGGCTGATGAAGGCCGCGCCGACGAAGTTGCCGGCCACGCTGCCCATGCCGCCGATAATGATGATGAAGAGGATCTGGAACGAACGATTGATATCGAAGCTGCTGGCGCTGGCGGTGCCCAGGTAGGCGAAGGCCCACAGCGCCCCGGCGATGCCCAGGTAGAACGAGCTGACGGCAAAGGCCTGGCGCTTGTAGCGGGCCACCGGGATGCCGATCACCGCGGCCGCGGTGTCCATGTCGCGGATCGCCATCCAGTTGCGCCCGACCTGGCTTTGCACCAGGTTCTGCGCCACCCGGGTCAGCAGCAGGACCACCACCAGGGTCAACAGGTAGCGCCCGGTCGGGGTATTGAGGTCATGCCCCCACAGGCTCAACTGCGGCGCCGAGATGGTGCCCGAGGAGCCGTAGTTGTAGAACCAGGGAAACTTGACGAACAGCCACTCCAGGAAAAACTGCGCCGCCAGGGTGGTGACCATCAGGTAGAAGCCCTTGATCCGTGAGCTGGGCAGGCCGAACAGCCAGCCCACCAGGGCACTGATCAGGCCCCCGCCGAGCAGCGCCACGGGCAACCCCAGCTCTGGCAGGCGCAGCACGAAGCCGTAGGTGGCAAAGGCTCCGACCGCCATGAAGCCGGCGGCGCCCACCGAGGTCTGGCCGGTGTAGCCGGTCAGCAGGTTGAGCCCGAGCCCGGCCAGGGACAGCACCAGGAAGGGAATCAGGATCGCGTTGAGCCAATAGTCGTTGGCAACCAGGGGCACCACGCCGCAGGTCAACAGCAACAGGCCGCTCAGGCCCAGGGGCAGACGGCGCTGGACCAGCAGCAGCGGCGCGGTTTGCCGAGTCAGGGGGATGGACATCAATTCACACTCGCTCGATGGCCCGCTCGCCGAACAGGCCGGCGGGACGGATGTAGAGGAAGGCCAGGGCCAGGACATAGGCGAACCAGGGGGTGATGCCGCCGCCGATCAGCGGGCCGATATAGACCTCCGCCAGGTTCTCGGCGGCACCGACGATCAGGCCCCCGGCAATCGCCCCGCCGATGGAGGTGAAGCCGCCGATGATCAGCACCGGCAGCGCCTTGAGCACCACCAGCGACAGCGAGAACTGCACCCCCTGGCGCGCGCCCCAGAGCAGCCCGGCCACCAGCCCCACGACCCCGGCCACGGCCCAGACGATCTGCCAGATGCGGTTGAGGTTGATGCCGATGGACAGCGCCGCCGTGGTGTCGTCAGCCACCGCCCGCAGGGAGATGCCGATGCGGGTCTTGTTGAACAGCAGTGCCAGCACCGTCACCAGCACCAGGGCGGCCGCGGCGGCGATCAGGTCGAACTGGCTGACCATCAGCGGCCCGAGGAACAGCGGCACGTCGTCGATGCCCAGGTCCAGGGCGCGCACCTGGGAGCCCATCAGTCCCTGGGCCAGGCCCTCGATGATGAACGACAGGCCCAGGGTGGCCATGAACAGGGTGATCTGCGAGCGATTGACCAGGGGCCGCAGCACCAGGCGCTCGATCAGCCAGGCACCGATGATCATCACCAGCACCGTCAGCAGCAGCGCCAGGGCGAAGGGCACACCCTGGTCGTGCAGGCTGACGAAGGTCAGGGCGGCGAACAGCAGCATCGCGCCCTGGGCGAAATTGAACACGCCGCTGGCCTTATAGATCAGCACGAAGCCGATGGCCACCAGGGAGTACAGGGTCCCGGCCAGCAGGCCGCCGAGCAGGGTTTCGAGGAAGAAGTTCATCAGTGCACCACCCCCAGGTAGGCGGCGATCACGTCGGGATTGGCCTGGACCTCGGCCGGCGTGCCATCGCCCACCTTGCGCCCGTAGTCCAGGACCACCACGTGGTGGCACAGCTCCATGACCACCCCCATGTCGTGCTCGATCAACACCACGGTGGTGCCCAGGTCACGATTGATGTCGGCGATGAAGCCGGCCATTTCCTGCTTTTCCTCGGCGTTCATGCCCGCCAGGGGTTCGTCCAGCAACAGCAGGCTGGGCCCGGCGATCAGCGCCCGCCCCAGCTCCACACGCTTTTGCAGGCCGTAGGACAGGTTGCCCACCGGGACATCCCGCAGTGCCTGCAAATCGAGAAACTGCAGGATGCCCTGGGCCAGTTGGCGGAAGGTCGCGGCCTCGCGCCGGGCCCGGGGCAAGCCCAGGGCCTGCTCGATCAGGTAGGTGCGCGAATGCCGCGACAGGCCGGTGAGCAGGTTGTCGATCACGCTCATCTTCTTGAACAGCGCATTGTTCTGGAACGTCCGGCCAATGCCACGGCGAGCGGCGCTCAGCGGGTCGATGCGCGAATAGCTCTGGCGGTCGAAGACAATCGCCCCGCTGTCGAAGCGATAGACCCCGTTGAGCAGGTTGAGCAACGAGCTCTTGCCGGCGCCGTTGGGTCCGATCAGGCCGCAGATTTCGCCACGGCGCACGTCGAACGACAGCTGGTTGATGGCCTTGACCCCCTTGAACGACAGGGACACGGCGCGCACTTGCAGGATGGGTTCGCTGAGGCTCATGCAATGTTCCGTTTGAATTCGGCGATCCAGGCCGGGGTTGAGGGGTGAGCATGCGACGGCGCCGGCTGCCAGATGAACTGCAGGCGGGCAAAGCCCAGCAACCGGCGCACCCGTTGCTTGAGCAGCCGGGGCAGTGGCCGGCGGGGATGGGCGATGACCCACTCGCACAGGCGCCGGCGCCAGCTGCCGGGAGGCGCCAGGCGGCTTTCGATTTCGTCCGCCAGCTGCTGCAGGCGCGGCGGCGACAGCAGCAGGCCGCTGGGCGCCACGTCGCGGCGGTCGCGACTGGCGGATGCCGCGGTTTCGGGGAAGGCCAGGCTGTGGCCGCTGTTCAGCCAGTGCTCCAGCAACACCTGCAGACCCGCCGCCCATTGCGTGCCCTCTTCGCTCCACAGCTGCTCGGCAGTGGCCGGATGGCGCCAATAGAGCTGGCGCTGGGGCGCTTCGCTGGGGCCGAGCAAGTCGGCAAAGCACAGCAGCGGCTGGCGCACCCCGGCGGGCAGGCGCGGCAAGGCTTGCCCGGCGATCAAAAGCCCCGGGGCCGGGCCCTGTTCCCCGGCGGCCACCCAGGCCAGGACCTGGCGCCGCGAGTGGACGAAGGCGTGGCTCGGCTGCAGGCGCCAAAGCGCCTGGCGCAGGGCCTCGGGCGCCAGCTCCGGATCGAGGCTGAGCACCTCGGCACCCAGGCTCCGGGCAGCCAGGGCCAGCAGCAACAGGTCCGGCTCGAACGGCCCGCTCAGGACCAGCCGGGACTGCGAGTCGAGGCCTTGTTGGCGCAGGCCGTCGGCCAGACGCTCGACATCGCGCAGGGCATCGATCCAGCGCCAGGCGTACCAATGGCCGTGGCGTTTGTGGCGCAGGGCATTGTCCAACGGCCGGGCCTGGGCCCAGTGCCGCAACTGCTCCAGGGCACCGCTCAACTGCAAGCGGTCCTCGGGGGCTGACGCATCCGTGGTGGGCGGACGCTTGAGTTCATGCACGCTCATGAATTGACCTCGACAACTTGGCAAACGCGTGCGGTGGTCCGCTGGCTGGAAATAAACGGGGCTGGCCCTGGGACGCAGGTCGTGCGGGCCTCTTCGCTGGCAAGCCAGCTCCTACCGGAATTGGGCGGCTCCCTGGTAGGAGCCGGCTTGCCGGCGAAGGCGTTGCTGAATCCGACGCCTGTCTTGCGGGCCCTTTCGCTGGCGAGCCAGCTCCTACAGGGGTTGGGTCAGGCGCGGGCGCGTTGCGCGAGTGTTTGGCGTTGCTCGCCCAGGTTGCGCCAGGCGTTGCCCGGGTGGCTTTCGGGCAGGCGCGGGCCGGCGCCGAAGAGTTTTTCCCGCAGGGTGCCGGGGGCGTATTCGGTCTTGTACACCCCGCGTTTCTGCAGTTCCGGGACCAGCAGCTCAACCGCGTCGATAAAGGTTTCGTGGGTCAGGGCGTAGGCCAGGTTGAAGCCGTCAACATCGGTCTCTTCCACCCACTCCTGGAGCAGGTCGGCCACGGTTTCCGGGCTGCCGACGAACAACGGGCCAAAGCCGCCGATGCCGACCCAGTCGGCCAGTTCGTGGGGGGTCCAGACCTTGTTCGGGTCCGCCGTGGAGAAGGCTTCCACCGCCGACTGGATGGCATTGGTGTGCACGTGCTTGAGGGGCTCGTCGGGCTTGAAGCGGCTGAAGTCGATGCCGGTCCAGCCGGAAATCAGCGCCATGGCGCCCTCATAGCTGACCCAGGACTTGTATTCCTCGAACTTGGCCTTGGCCAGGGCATCGGTCTCGCCGAGGATCACCGTCTGCAGGTTGAAGATCAGGATCTTCGACGGGTCGCGCCCGGCTTCGGCCGCGCGGCGGCGGATGTCGGCCACGGTCTTTTTCAGCAGCACCTTGGACGGCGCGGCAACGAACACGCATTCGGCGTGCTCGGCGGCGAACTGCTTGCCGCGGCTGGACGCCCCGGCCTGGTACAGCACCGGAGTGCGTTGCGGTGACGGCTCGCACAGGTGAATCCCCGGCACCTGGAAGTGTTTGCCCGCATGGCGGATCTCGTGGATCTTGCTCGGGTCGCTGAAGATCCGCCGCTCGCGGTCACGCAGCACCGCCCCCTCCTCCCAACTGCCTTCCCAGAGCTTGTAGCAGACCTCCAGGTATTCCTCGGCGTAGTCGTAGCGCGCATCGTGTTCGGTCTGGGCCTGCTGACCGATGTTCTTCGCCCCGCTCTCCAGGTAGGAGGTGACGATGTTCCAGCCGGCACGGCCCTTCGTCAGGTGATCGAGGGTCGACAGGCGCCGGGCGAAGGGATACGGGTGCTCGAACGACAGCGACGCGGTGAGGCCGAAGCCCAGGTGTTCGGTGACCAGGGCCATGGGCGGAATCAATTGCAGCGGATCGTTCACCGGCACCTGGGCCGCCTGGCGGATCGCCGCCTCGCCATTGCCGTTGTAGACGTCGTAGATGCCCAGCACATCGGCGATGAACAGCCCGTCGAACTTGCCCTTCTCAAGGATGCGCGCCAGGTCGGTCCAGTACTCCAGGTCCTTGTACTGCCAGGAACGGTCCCGAGGATGGGCCCAGAGTCCCGGTGACTGGTGGCCGACACAGTTCATGTCGAAGGCATTGAGGCGAATTTCACGGGACATCACACAGCACTCCTGAAACCTTGGGGCAGCACGCCATTGAGGCGGTAGTTGCCGATCAGTTGATACTTCCAGCGCAGCGGGTCATCCAGGCTCTGCGGCTGCGGGCTGCGCTGGCCGGTGAGTTCGAATTCGGCGTTGCCGGCCGCCGCCAGGGCTTCGGCGGCGGCAATCGCCGCCTCGGCCAGGGCGATGGCGATCTCGGCCGGGTCCTTGCCCTCTTGCAGCCGGTACTGGGCCCGCTCCTGCAGGGCGGCGGCCACTTCGATGCGGATCTGCAGATCGCCAAAGCGGCTGATCACATACGGGTCGTCGCTGGCCTTGCTCAGGCCGCTGCCGGACCAGGGCCGGGCCTGCTGGCGAACGAATTCCAGGGTCCGCTGCAACAGGTCGCGGGCCCGTTGCAGCTGCTCGCCGCTGGCGGCCAGGGCAGCCTGGGGGCTGTCGGGTTGGGTCAATGCGTTCATGGCGGTGTCCTTTCAGTTCCAGGCGTGACGAGGTGGCTTGACGCCGTTGAGCAGGAAGTTGCCGATCAGGTGGTACTTCCAGCGGGCCGGGTCGTGCAGGGTGTGGGTGCGGGCGTTGCGCCAGTGGCGGTCGAGGTTGTACTTGGCCGACACCGAGCGGGTGCCGGCCAGTTCGAACAGCTTGCTGGCGGCGAGCAAGGCGCTTTCTGCCGACAGCACCTTGGCCTGGGCCACCACCAGGGAGGCCTGGGCGACGCTGTCTTCGCTGGGGCTGGCGAGGGCCTGGTCGACCGCCTCGGCGGCCTTGACCAGGATCGCCTCGGTGCCGTGCACCCGCCATTCCAGGTCACCGATGGCGGCCTGGGTAAAAGGGTCCTGCCAGCCGTGATCCAGGCCACTGTCGATCCACGGCCGGGACTGCCGGGCGTAATGCTTGGCGTCTTCCAGGGCGGCGACGGCGATACCGGTGTCCACCGCGGCCTGGATGATCTGCGAGATCGGGCCGTCGGCGGTGGGTTGGTCAAAGGCCCGGTGGGCCGGGATCACCGCGCTGCGTGGCACCTGCACCGCCTTGAGGCTGACCCCGCCGCTGGCGGTGGTGCGCTGGCCGAAGCCGTCCCAGCTGTCGATCACCGTGAGGCCGGGGTTGTCGCGCTCGATAAAGGCGATGTGGGCCTGGCTGTGCTCATCCACCGCCACCGTCGGCACGATGTGGGCAAACAAGGCGCCGGTGCAGTAGAACTTCTCGCCGTCGATCTGCGCCTGCTCGCCGGTAAAGCGGATCTGGGTTTCAAAGGCGCCGACATGCTTGCTGCCGGCTTCGGAAAAGGCATTGCCAAAGCGGTAGCCCTGCAACACCTTGGCGAAGTAGTGCTGTTTCTGCTCTTCGCTGGCGGTCTGCAACAGGATGTCCACCACTCCGAGGTGGTTCTGCGGCAACTGGCCCAGGGACGGATCGGCGGCGGAGATGAGCTTGATCACCTCGGCCAGGGTCACGTAGGACACCCCGGCGCCGCCGTAGGCCTGGGGAATGGTGATGCCCCACAGGCCGCTGGCAGAGAACTCGTCGAGTTCCGCCACCGGCAGGCGCCGTTCGCGGTCGCGTACCGCGGCCTCCACGGCAAAGCGCTGGGCCAGGGCCTGGGCCACGCTGATGGCCTCAGCATCGCTGCGGATCAGGTGGGCACTGGGTGAGGGTTGGGCTGGGGCTGTCATGGGCCGACTCCACGTCCTGAAGATCAAGATAAACACCGCTCGGGTGCTCGCTATCAGGACAATTGCAGGAGTCGTGCCTAAATATAAAATCCTTTTATTTCAACAGCTTGAAGATTACTCCGGAGAAAAGGCATCAACTGAAAACAGGCAGAATGTTCAACCGCTGTTGACTGGCCAACAGTGGCCGGCACGCCTGGGCAATCAGTACACCACGTTGCGCACGAAGCGCGTGGCCTGGGCGCCGTCATTGCGATAGCCGTGAGGCACATGACTGGCGAACATGAAGAAATCACCGCTTTCCAGGCGCCGCTCGGCGTCGCCGAAGAACAGCGTCAGGCAGCCCTCGACGACATAGATCTGCTCGCTCCAGCCGACGGTGTCGCACTCCGAGTGATAGACCTCGCCAGGCTCGAGCTGCCACTCCCAGAGTTCCACTTCACGGCTGGCCTCGGCCTTGGCCAGGAGCAGCGCCTTGCTCCCGGGGATGACGCCGGCCCAGGCCAGCTCGTTGATACGGCTCGGGTCTCGGGCATCCGGGGCCTGGATCAGGTCGCTGAACGCCACGTTCAAGGCCTCGGCCACTCGGTCCAGGGTGCCGAGGCTGACGTTCTTCTCCCCGGCCTCGATGGCCACCAGCATCCGCCGGCTGACGGCGGATTTTTCTGCCAGGGCGCTCTGGCTCAAGCCTGCGGCATGGCGCAGGCGTCGCACGTTAAGGCTGACATGTTGCAGGACCGAAGCCCGTTGGACGTTATCTTTGTGCACTATATTGCTCGCTCTGCGGGCCTGCGCAGTATACTGCCCAGCTTCCGGCGCATTGTGCGTCCCCCCTCAGGTAGCACGCAAGGCCATGACTTCAACGCCCTCCCGCGCAATGCGCTTCCCACTCAGCAGGGCCGAAGCGGTGCTGGTGCTGATCACCATGATCTGGGGCGGCACCTTCCTGCTGGTGCAGAAGGCCATGAGCGTCAGCGGACCGATGTTTTTCGTCGGCCTGCGCTTTGCCGCGGCGGCGTGCATCGTCGCCCTGTTTTCACTGCGCCACCTGCGCGGGCTGACCCTGCTCGAACTGCGTGCCGGAACCTTTATCGGCAGCGCCATCATGCTCGGCTACGGCTTGCAGACGGTGGGCCTGCAAAGCATTCCCAGCAGCCAGTCGGCGTTTATCACCGCCCTCTATGTACCCTTCGTTCCCCTGCTGCAATGGCTGTTCATGGGCAAGCGTCCGGGGCTGCTGCCAAGCATCGGCATCATGCTGGCGTTTACCGGGTTGATGCTGCTGTCCGGCCCCAATGGCGCGTCGCTGGATTTCAGCCCTGGGGAGATCGCCACCCTGATCAGCACCGTGGCGATTGCCGCGGAAATCATTCTGATCAGCAGCTTCGCCGGGCAGGTGGATGTGCGCCGGGTCACGGTGGTGCAACTGGCGGTCACCTCACTGCTGGCCTTTGCCATGGTGCTGCCGACCGGCGAGGCGCTGCCGGAGTTTTCCTGGCTGCTGCTGGCCAGCGCCCTGGGGCTGGGGGCGGCCAGCGCGGCGATCCAGGTGGCGATGAACTGGGCGCAGAAAAGCGTCTCGCCGACCCGCGCCACCCTGATCTATGCCGGTGAGCCGGTGTGGGCCGGGATTGTCGGGCGGATCGCCGGGGAACGTTTGCCGGGGCTGGCGCTGCTGGGGGGCGCCTTGATCGTGCTGGCGGTGATCATCAGCGAATGGAAGCCCAAGGGCCGGGCCACGCCGGCATTGACCGACCAGACAGCGGACGGTGTGTAGGAGCCGGCTTGCCGGCGAAAGCGATCCGGCAGGTTCCCTCGCTGGCAAGCCAGCGCCTAGAGCGCGGGGTCGCCGGGGGCGTAGAGCCAGGTCGGGGCGGTCAGCGAACCGCGGTGCTTGGGCTCAAGCCGTACCGGGTCATGCTCGGGCGTACCGTGGAAGTAGAAATAGGCGTGGTAGAGCGCATGACCCTCGGCCAGCGCGCGGTCGAAGTAAAGCACCGTGCCCGGCGGCAGCCGGTAGCTGGACTCATCACCCAACGGCCCTTCGATGATCAGCGCCTGGCGGGTCTGGAGCATGTCGGGACGCTCGAGATAATGCTCCAGGCCAATGCCCAGCGCCGCGCCGAAGGCGGTGAACAGTAAAGCGAAACATCCGCGTCGAATCATCCGGCCCATGGCCGATCCTTTAATCATGTGCACCCTTGTCGATCCTTGTGGTGTTTTGACCTGGGCAGGACCTTGGCCCTACAGCGCCCGGTGAACGGGCGCATCAGGCATTTGTCTCCTACCTTTGAAAGCGTATGTAACATTTCTTTGGGGGGCCGGGCCGCGCATGGCGGTTGGTGATCCAGGGCCTGGCACGTATTATGCGTCATACTTTTCCGCAGATTAGAAGCCTATGTCCCTGATAGTTCTACTGCTTCTGCCATTCATAGGCAGCTGTCTGGCGGCCGTGCTGCCGCACAACGCACGTAACACCGAATCCCTGCTGGCCGGCTTGGTGGCACTCATTGGCACCGTCCAGGTGGCTTTGCTGTACCCGCAGATCGCCGATGGCGGAATTATCCGCGAGGAATATACCTGGCTGCCGAGCCTGGGCCTGAACTTCGTGCTGCGCCTGGACGGCTTCGCCTGGCTGTTCTCATTGCTGGTGCTGGGTATCGGCAGTCTGGTGGCGCTCTACGCGCGTTACTACATGTCGCCGCAAGACCCGGTGCCGCGCTTCTTCGCCTTCTTCCTGGCGTTCATGGGGGCCATGCTGGGCCTGGTGATTTCCGGCAACCTGATCCAGATGGTGTTCTTCTGGGAGCTCACCAGCCTCTTCTCCTTCTTGCTGATCGGCTATTGGCATCACCGCTCCGACGCCCGCCGTGGCGCCTACATGGCGCTGATGGTCACCGGCGCCGGGGGCTTGTGCCTGCTGGCGGGGGTCATGCTGCTCGGCCATGTGGTCGGCAGCTACGACCTGGATCAGGTGCTAGCTGCCGGAGACAAGATCCGCGCCCATGCGCTCTACCCGATCCTGTTGCCATTGATCCTGCTGGGCGCCCTGAGCAAGAGCGCGCAGTTCCCCTTCCACTTCTGGCTCCCCCACGCCATGGCCGCGCCGACGCCGGTCTCGGCCTACCTGCACTCGGCGACCATGGTCAAGGCCGGGGTGTTTCTCCTGGCCCGCCTGTGGCCGTCGCTGTCCGGTACGCAAGAATGGTTCTACATCGTCAGCGGCGCCGGGGCCTGCACCCTGGTGCTGGGCGCTTACTGCGCGATGTTCCAGAACGACCTCAAGGGCCTGCTGGCCTACTCCACCATCAGCCACCTGGGGCTGATCACCCTGCTGCTGGGCCTGAACAGCCCGCTGGCGGCGGTGGCGGCGGTGTTCCACATTCTCAACCACGCCACCTTCAAGGCGTCGCTGTTCATGGCCGCCGGGATCATCGACCACGAGAGCGGCAGCCGCGATATCCGCAAGCTCAACGGCCTGATCAAGCTGATGCCCTACACCGCGACCCTGGCCATGGTCGCCAGTGCCTCGATGGCCGGGGTGCCGCTGCTCAACGGCTTCCTGTCCAAGGAGATGTTCTTCGCCGAGACGGTGTTCATCAATTCCAGCGCCTGGGTGGAAATCGCCCTGCCGGTGATCGCCACCATCGCCGGGACCTTCAGCGTCGCCTACGCCCTGCGCTTTACCGTGGATGTGTTCCTCGGCGAACCGGCCACCGACCTGCCGCACACGCCCCACGAGCCGCCACGCTGGATGCGTGCGCCGGTTGAACTGCTGGTGTTCACCTGCCTGCTGGTGGGGATCTTCCCGGCGCAGATCATTGGTCCATTGCTGGCCGCCGCCGCACGGCCGGTGGTGGGCGGCACCCTGCCCGAGTACAGCCTGGCCATCTGGCACGGCCTCAATGCGCCGATGATCATGAGCCTGATCGCCATGTCCTGCGGCATCGTGCTTTACCTGCTGCTGCACAAACCGCTGGTGGCCGGGCGTTTTGCCTACCCGCCGGGAGTGGGCCGACTCAACGGCAAGCTGCTGTTCGAGCGCAGCCTGGTGGGCATGACCCGCCTGGCCCGGCGTCTGGAGCGGCGGCTGAGCACCAAGCGCCTGCAGACCCAGCTGTTTCTGCTGATTCTGGCGGCGGTGATCACCGGCCTGATTCCCATGCTCTACAGCCAGCTGACCTGGGGCGACCGGCCGAAGATCCCCGGTTCCATCGTCTTCGTGACCTTCTGGCTGCTGGCCATTGCCTGCGCCCTGGGCGCCGCCTGGCAGGCCAAGTATCACCGGCTGGCGGCCCTGACCATGGTCAGCGTCTGCGGGCTGATGACCTGCGTGACCTTCGTCTGGTTCTCCGCGCCGGACCTGGCCCTGACCCAGCTGGTGGTGGAGGTGGTGACCACGGTGCTGATCCTCCTCGGCCTGCGCTGGCTGCCACGGCGGATCGAGGATGTCTCGCCGCTGCCCAGCAGCGTGCCCAAGGCGCGCATCCGCCGCCTGCGCGACCTGAGCCTGTCGATCGCCGTCGGCCTGGGCATGGCGGTGCTGTCCTACGCCATGCTGACCCGCCCCACACCCAACGATATTTCCTCGTTCTACCTCAGCCGTGCCTTGCCTGAAGGCGGCGGCACCAACGTGGTCAACGTGACTCTGGTGGACTTCCGCAGCTTCGACACCCTGGGCGAAATCACCGTGCTGGCAGCCGTGGCCCTGACCGTGTTCGCCCTGCTGCGTCGCTTCCGCCCGCCCAAGGAGAGCATGCAGTTGCCGGCGCAACAGCGCCTGCTGGCCCCGGACGTGGTCACCGATCTGGTCAACCCGCGCCAGGCCAGCGACACCGCCCTGGGCTTCATGATGGTGCCGGCGGTGCTGGTGCGCCTGCTGCTGCCGATTGCCCTGGTGGTGTCCTTCTACCTGTTCATGCGCGGGCACAACCTGCCAGGCGGCGGTTTCGTCGCCGGGCTGGTGATGTCGGTGGCCTTCATCCTCCAGTACATGGTGGCCGGCACCCAGTGGGTCGAGGCCCAGATGAGCCTGCGACCGCTGCGCTGGATGGGCACCGGATTGCTGTTCGCCCTGGCCACCGGCCTCGGCGCCCTGGCCTGGGGCTACCCGTTCCTCACCACCCACACGGTGCATGTGGACCTGCCGCTGTTCGGTGATATCCATATCGCCAGCGCCTTGTTCTTCGACATCGGCGTGTACGCGGTGGTGCTGGGCGCGACCCTGCTGATCCTCACCGCCCTGGCGCACCAGTCGGTGCGGGCCCACAAGCCGGCCAGCCAGTCCAAATCCCTGATCAAGAGCGGAGCCGCCTGATGGAAGAAGTCATCGCAATCGCCATTGGGGTCCTCGCCGCTTCCGGAGTCTGGCTGGTCCTGCGCCCGCGGACCTTCCAGGTGGTGATGGGCCTGTGCCTGCTGTCCTACGCGGTCAACCTGTTCATCTTCAGCATGGGCAGCCTGTTCATCGGCAAGGAACCCATCGTCAAGGACGGCGTGCCCCAGGACCTGCTGCACTACACCGACCCGTTGCCCCAGGCCCTGGTGCTCACCGCCATCGTCATCAGCTTCGCCATGACCGCGCTGTTTCTGGTGGTGCTCCTGGCGTCCCGGGGCCTGACCGGCACTGACCACGTCGACGGCCGGGAGCCCAAGGAATGAGTTCGTTGTCCCACCTGATCGTCGCCCCCATCCTCCTGCCGCTGCTGACGGCGGCCATCATGTTGCTGCTGGGGGAGAAACACCGCCCGCTCAAGGCGCGGATCAACCTGTTCTCCAGCCTGCTGGGGCTGGCCCTGGCGGCGTACCTGCTGTACTGGACCCAGGTCCAGGGCGCCACCGGTTCCTTCGGCGTGTACCTGCCGAGCAACTGGCAGGTGCCCTTCGGCATCGTGCTGGTGGTGGATCGCCTGTCGGCACTGATGATGGTGCTCACCGGAATCATCGGGGTCAGCGCACTGCTGTTCGCCATGGCCCGCTGGGACGGCGCCGGGGCCAGCTTCCATGCGCTGTTCCAGATCCAGCTGATGGGCCTGTACGGCGCCTTCCTCACCGCCGACCTATTTAACCTGTTCGTGTTCTTCGAGGTGCTGCTGGCAGCCTCCTACGGCCTGATGCTGCACGGTTCGGGACGGGCGCGGGTGTCGTCGGGACTGCACTACATCACCATCAACCTGCTGGCTTCGTCGCTGTTCCTGATCGGCACGGCAATGATCTACGGGGTCACCGGGACCCTGAACATGGCCGACCTGGCGATGAAGATCCCCCTGGTGCCGGAAGCCGACCGCGGCCTGCTGCACGCCGGCACGGCGATCCTGGCCATCGCCTTCCTGGCCAAGGCCGGGATGTGGCCGCTGAACTTCTGGCTGGTGCCGGCCTATTCCTCGGCCAGCGCACCGGTGGCGGCGCTGTTCGCCATCATGACCAAGGTCGGGATCTACACCGTGCTGCGCCTGTGGACCCTGCTGTTCTCCGGGCAGGCCGGGGCCTCGGCCTACTTCGGCAACCAGTGGCTGATCTACGGCGGCCTGGCGACGATCTTCTGCGCCGCCCTGGCGATTCTTCCGGCCCAGCGCCTGGAGCGCATGGCCAGCCTGAGCATCCTGGTGTCGGCGGGAATCCTGATCGCGGTGATCGGCTTCGCCCAGCCGGCGCTCACCGGCGCGGCGCTGTTCTACCTGTTCAGCTCGACCCTGGCGCTGTGCGCGCTGTTCCTCCTGGCGGAGTTGATCGAGCGCTCGCGCTCGGCGGTGGAAGTGCCTCTGGAAGACGAAGGCGAAATCCTCCCGAGGCCCATGGAAACCCTTCCCCCGCCCCGGGGCAGCAACCTCGACGACGAACAGCAAGTGGTGGTCGGCCAGGTGATTCCCTGGACCATGGCCTTCCTCGGCCTGAGCTTCATTGCCTGCGCCCTGCTGATCATCGGCATGCCGCCGCTGTCGGGCTTTATCGGCAAGCTCAACCTGATCGCCGCCCTGCTCAACCCGACGGGCCTGGGAACCAGCAGCGACACGCCGATCCCGCTGGCGGGCTGGATTTTCCTGGTGCTGCTGATCCTCTCCGGCCTGGCCTCGCTGATCGCCTTTGCGCGCCTGGGCATCCAGCGTTTCTGGAGCCCGGAGGAGCGACCTTCACCGGTGTTGCGGCGTCTGGAATGCGTGCCGATCGTGGCGTTGCTGGGGCTCTGCGTGCTGCTCAGCTTCAAGGCCGAGCCGCTGCTGCGCTTCACCCAGGCCACCGCCGACAGCCTCAATCATCCGGAGCACTATGTGATGGCGGTACTGGGCACCCGCACCGTGCTCAGCCCTGAGTCCAAGGCCACCCAGGCGGCGGAGGTGCAACCATGAAGCGTCTGTTCCCCGCTCCCTTCCTGTCCCTGGCGCTGTGGCTGCTGTGGCTGGTGCTGAACCTGTCCATCAGCCCCGGCAATCTGCTGCTGGGGGCCATCCTGGGCTTTCTCGCACCGCTGCTGATGCGCCCGCTGCGGCCGTTGCCGATCCGCATCCGCCGCCCCGGCACCATCCTGCGGCTGTTGTTGCGGGTGGGCTGCGATGTGCTGGTCTCCAACCTGATCGTGGCCTGGGGCGTGCTCAACAACGGGCGCCGGCCGGTGCGCTCGGCCTTCGTCAAGATCCCCCTGGACCTGCGCGACGCCAACGGCCTGGCGGCGCTGTCCACCATCACCACGGTGGTGCCGGGCACGGTCTGGTCCGAGCTGTCCCTGGACCGCAGCATCCTCTTGCTGCACGTCTTCGATCTGCAGGACGAAGGGCAATTCATCCAGCACTTCAAGGCGACCTACGAGCGCCCGCTGATGGAGATTTTCGAATGAGCGTGCTGTTGACCAACGCGATCCTGCTGAGCCTGTTCCTGTTTTCCCTGGCCATGGTCCTGACCCTGGTGCGCCTGTTCAAGGGCCCCTCGGCCCAGGACCGGGTCCTGGCCCTGGACTACCTGTACATCCTGGCGATGCTGATGATGCTGGTGCTGGGCATCCGCTATGCCAGCGATACCTACTTCGAGGCGGCGCTGCTGATTGCCCTGTTCGGCTTTGTCGGCTCCTTCGCCCTGGCCAAATTCCTTCTGCGCGGCGAGGTGATCGAATGAACAGCCTGGAACAACTGCCCCTCTGGGTGGAGGTCCTGGTGGCCGTGCTGCTGGTGATCAGCAGCGTCTTCGCCCTGATCGGTGCCCTGGGCATCCTGCGCATGAAGAGCTACTTCCAGCGCATGCACCCGCCGGCCCTGGCCTCAACCATGGGTTCCTGGACCGTGGCCCTGGCCTCGATCCTGTATTTTTCAGCGCTCAAGTCCGGGCCGGTGCTGCATGCCTGGCTGATTCCGATCCTGCTGTCGATCACGGTGCCGGTGACCACCCTGCTGCTGGCCCGCGCGGCGTTGTTCCGCAAGCGCATGGCCGGTGACGATGTGCCGGCAGAGGTCAGCAGCAAACGCAACGAAAGCGGCAACTGAGCGCCCCCCCCCATGCAGGAGCCGGCTTGCCGGCGAAGAGGCCCGTGAGGCAGGTGCCAGGCGGGATCGCCTTCGCTGGCAAGCCAGTCTCTGCACACGCCAGCGCCGGCAGCGAGCGGGCTTGCCCTTCAGGCCCAGGCCAGCACCAGCAATCCGGCACCCAGTACCACGCACAGCGGGGAATAGAACAGGGTGTCGAGACGGGCGAACTTCGAGTCGCGCACTTGCTTGAAGAAGCCAACCAGCTCGGAGTCGCCAATGGCCCGGGCGAACATCAGCAAGGCAATGGCGCTGATCACCCATTGCAGGGACGGATGGGTCACGGTCGGAAGGTAGAGCCCAACCCGCAGGCAGACCAGCATCGCCACCAGTAACAGCCCCACCGCCACCAGCAAGGTGGCCAGGGCCGGAGGGTGAAAGGCAGGTTGGCTCTGCCCGGGAACCGGCCCCGGCACTTGGGGGATCACCGCATCGCTTCCACGCTTGCCTCCGGCGGCCCAGTACAGATGGATCAGGCTGATGAACAGAAAAGTGCCGGACATCCCCTGAGCGAGCAGAAGATTCATGTTCAGACGTCCTTGTAAAAAAGTCGTAAAGAGAATGGACTCGATTGCCGGTTTTTGTAAGTACGTTCGTCGCCTTCGATGATAAAGTGCCGCCCCATGAAATTGACCCGTTCCGATCGCTCGCTCGTTGCCTGGATGCTTTATTGCTGCGTCCTGTTCAACGTATTTGCCTGCAGCATCGGCCACGGGCAGATGCTCGGCATGCAGCTCAACGGCATCGGCGGGCAGTTCTGCAGCATCGATCCCAACACCCAAGCCCCCCTGCAACAGCCGACTGACCAGGACTCCCTGCCCACCCTGTCCAAGGCCTTCGGTTGCCCGCTGTGCTCCACCGGCGGCATGGGTCCGGCACTGAACTCCAGCGTCAGCCTGGCGCTGTTGCCCCAACCCCAGGCGCCGCCGCTGGCGCGTCAGCTTCAGACCCACCTCCCGGCCCGTTTCACCTGGCCCGCCGCCCATCCTCGGGCACCGCCCTACGCCTGACTCTTGCTCGTGCTCGACCCGCCCACTGCGCTGCTGCGCGGCGCGCTTTCGTGGGCCTTTTCCTAGTCAAGAATTCAGGATGCATGCATGAAACACCTTCCTTTACTGGCGAGCCTGCTGGCCTGCCTGTCCGTCAACGCCTGGGGCAAATCCGGCCTGGAGCTGGTCCCTACCACCGTTAACGCCGAAGAGGCAGACGTTGAACCCGGCCTGTCCCTGGAGCAGTCCAGCGGCATGGCCTCGCGTTTGGGCCTGAGCCTGCGGGAAACCCCGGCCTCGGTGGCGATAGCCAGCCGCCAGGACATCGAGCGCCGTGGCGCCCAGACCTTCCAGGACGCCGCCAACGCCCTGCCCGGGGTCAATGCCAGTGCACCACCGGGGTTCGGCGGCTTCATCTCCTACCGCGGCTTCACCAGCGGCCAGATCACCCAGATGTTCAACGGCATCAATGTCGCCACCGGCCTGGCACGGCCGGTGGACGCCTGGATCTATGAGCGGGTGGAACTGGTGGGCGGCCCCTCGTCGCTGATCAATGGCGCCGGCTCCGTGGGCGGCTCGCTGAACTACGTGACCAAGCTGGCGGACCGCCGCGAACAGGCGGCCGAGGGCCTGCTCAGCTACGGCAGCTACGACACCACGCAAACCGCTTTCGGGGTCAATCACGCCCTGAGCCCGGCGGGTGCCGAGGTGCAGCATTACGCACGCCTGGATGTCAGCCACAACACCAGCAACGGCTACATCGACCGCCAGGAGCGCGATGCCTGGAGCCTGGCCTTCTCCCTGCTCAGCGACTTGACCCCTGACCTGTCCCACACCCTGGCGGTGGAATACCAGGACGAGCACGAAGACAGCCCCTACTGGGGCACCCCGGTGCGCAACCCCAAGGCCGGCGAGCTGAAGATCGACAAGCACCAGCGCTTCAACAACTACAACGTCGCCGACGGCCTGTATGAACAGCGCACCGTGTGGCTGCGCTCGATCATCGATTACCGGATCAACCCCAGCACCAGCCTGCGCAACACCCTCTATCACCTGGACAGCCAGCGCGACTACCGCAACCTGGAGACCTACCAGTACAGCCCCGACAACAGCCGGGTGAACCGCTCCACCGCCTATCTGGTGCGGCACCAGGGCCAGCAGGACGGCAACCAGTTCGAACTGCGCCACGATGATCAACTGTTCGGCCTCGACACCACCTGGTCCGGGGGTTTTGAGTACAAGGTCAACAGCACCACCAACTCACCGTGGAACGTGCCGGCCAACAACAGCGTGGACCCCGGCAACTTCCAGCCGGGGTACTTCTACGACCTGAAGGGCACCCGCCAGGGCTGGGTCAAGGACAAGACCAACCAGGTCACCACCCGTGCCCTGTTCGTCGAGAACCGCCTGGCCCTGACCGACGAGCTTTCCCTGCTCAGCGGCCTGCGCTATGACGCCATCGACCTGGACGTGACCAACCACCGCGCGATCAGCGCCAGCAACCCTCGACATCTCAAGCGAAGCTGGGAACCGGTCACCGGACGCCTGGGGCTGACCTGGCAGTTCCTGCCCAGCGCCAACGTCTACGTGCAATACAGCACGGCCGCCGAACAGCCCAGCGGCACCCAGAACTTCGAGGTGTCCACCGGCAAGCAATGGGAAGTGGGCAGCAAGTTCGACTACCTGGACGGACGCGGCTCGGCGACCCTGGCGGCCTACCGCATCGAACGCAAGGACTTTGCCGTCACCGATCCCCTGGACCCGGCCAACAGCATTCCCGTGGGCCAGCAGACCTCCAGGGGCATCGAGCTGGCCAGTTCCCTGCGGGTCACCCCCAAGCTGCTGGCGGAAGCCAACTTCGCCTGGGTCGACGCCGAATATGACGCGTTCAACGAGAAGGTGGCCAGCGGCGCGGTGGTCTCGCGCAAGGGCAACACCCCGACCAACGTCCCCGAGCGGGTGGCCAACCTGTGGCTGACCTATGACCTGGCCCCGAGCTGGCAGACCGGCGTCGATGCGCGCTATGTGGCTTCGGTGTACGCCGACAACGCCAACACCCTGACGCTGCCGGCCTACACCCTGTACGGCAGCTTCCTGCGCTACCAGGTCGACAGCTACACCACCGTCACCGGCCGGGTACGCAACCTGACCAACGAGGTCTACGGCAAGTTCGCCCATGTCTCCCCGGCTTACTACCTGGGCACCCCGCGCACCTTCGAACTGGCGGTGCAGACCCGCTTCTGACCCGCCTTGGGGGCCTCTTCGCCGGCAAGCGGCGCATACGGGAAAATTGCGCGGTGTCAGGGCGAGCGTAGGAGCTGGCTTGCCAGCGAAGGCGTCGCCATGGACGGTGCAAGACCTGCGGGCCCTTTCGCCGGCAAGGCGGCTCCTACAACAGGGCGGCGGCGACTTTGGCGGCGACGTCCTGGGGCACCCAGTTGCGCCATAGATCAGGATGCTGCTTGAGGAAAGCCCGGGCCGCGTCACGGGGCGTGCTGTGGTTTTCGCTCATCTGCGCCAGGGCCTGGTTGAGGGGCTCGATGGGCAACTCGACCTGGCTGAAGAAGCTCACCAACTGCGGGTATTGCTTGTGGAATGGCGCAGACACGCCGATGGACAGTTTCGAGGCCAGGGAACGGCTCGGACGCGGGTTGGGGTTGCTGGCGTCGGTCAGGGTCTTCCAGGCCTCGGCATCAAAGGGCGGCTCTTGCAGCTGGACCAGTTTGAAGCGCCCCAGCAGCGGCGTCGGTGACCAGTAGTAGAACAGGATCGGTTTGCCCCGACGGATCGACGAGCTGATCTCCGCATCCAGCGCTGCGCCGGAGCCACTGCGGAAGTTCACGTAGCTGTCCTCCAGGCCATAGGCTTTGAGCTTCTGCTGGTTGACGATCTCCGAGGTCCAGCCAATCGGGCTGTTGAGGAAACGCCCCTTGGTCGGACTCTCCGGGTCCTTGAACACATCCTTGTAGCGCGCCAGGTCGGTGACGCTACGCAACTCCGGCGCCAGGGCCGCGATGCCCTTGGCGGGATCACCCTTGATCACGTACTCCGGCACCCACCAGCCTTCGGTAGCGCCCTTGACGGTGTCCCCCAGGGCCAGCACCTTGCCTTCGGCCTCGGCCTTGACCCACACCGGGCTGCGCCCCGCCCACTCTTCGCCAATCACCTGGATATCGTTGTTGGCCAGGGCGGTTTCCAGGGTGATGGTGGTGCCAGGCAGTGTATCGGTGGGCAGGCCATAACCCTTCTCGACCACGATCCGCAGGATCTCGGTGATCAGGCTGCCGCTCTCCCAGTTCAGGTCGGCGAAGTGAATCGGCGCGGAAGCCGCCGCCACCGGGGGCGCGTTCAAGGCGGCAAGGGCCAACAGGCTGCTGGCCAGCAGCGCTCGAATTCCTTTCATGGGTGCACCTCTCGGATCAGGACCAGGACCAAAGGGACACGCCACGCAAAGCTGCCAGGCCCCTGAAGCATTCAGTCAACTGACTGTAGTAGAGGTTCCATATTTTCAACCAGGGCGCGGCCCGGATCGACCATCAAGGGTCCGCCGGCTCCTGCAGCCGCTGCAACTCGCGGCGCACCATGCTGGCGTATGCCGCCGGGCGCAGGTGGTACAGCTGGCCGGCCACCCAGTTCAGCCAGGCGCCCTGCAAGCGCGCCTTCTCGGCGAACAGGCGTTGAGCTTCGTCACACGCGGCCTGCTGGTGTTGCTGGTGAAACTCGGCGCGGCTCTGGCTCATCACTCGCTGGCCTTGAAACTCACCAGTTCGCCCTTGCGGAATTTGGCCGCCTTGGCGCTGACCGCCTTGAGGGTCTTGCTCAAGCCTTCCTGCAATTGCTCGTTGGCGGCGAAGACCATCACCACCGAGTGACCTTCCTTGAACACAATCCCCTGCCCCAGGGGACTGCTGACAAAGGCATAGTCGCCCAGGCCGTATACCGTCAGCTTGATCTCGCGAAAGCGGATCTCCAGCTTGCCGCCTTCCCGGCTGGGCAGTACAGCAGCGCGAAAATGATCGCCCACCTTGAGCTCCAGCCGAGGCTTGTCGTCCACCACCAACGCGCTCTCGGTATCGATCTCGGCGATGTAGATGCCTTCGGCGGACTGTTCGGTGATGTAGACAAAACGAGATTGGAACTGCTTGACCAGCTTTGCGCGCAAATCACCCAAAACGAACAGCGCATGCATTTCAAGATTACTTACTGCCAAGGAACACTCCCCGATACTCAAAAGGGTGCCGTCCGAGGAAAAACGGACAGCACAAAAAACCGCCATGACGGCGTGATCACCCCAATCAGTTACCCCAAAAAAACACTCAAATGCAGCGGGTACTCCAGGCCACGGCGTTAACGCCGGCGCTGAGCTGCGGGCATTTCGCCGAAGCATCAGGCACAGGTCAAAGGCTGTAGGAGTAGGCTCTGACACCCCGAAAAGTGTGGCGGCGAGCTATCTGGGGCGGGTACTGAAACAGGCCGGAAAGCCGGATATACCCTGAGATTGAATCCCCGGATCGGCAGCCACTTCGGGTTGCAGAAGCAATTCTAGAGCAACTTTGTGCATTTCGACCATTTAAAGCGAGCGATTCATGACTGCACGGCCATTGATTAGTACAAAGACTAATGTTGCTCATCAGCGGGTAATCTTGCCCGCAGTCGTCACACAAGGCCCGGCATTCTAACCAGTAATACTCTGGTGCAGTGATCTGGATGGGCGGATTAAAGCGTAAGAAAGTTCACTTTAGTACCTCAGAACAATCTCTACCTAAAACCGCAATGACATAACTCAGCCCGTCGCAACGCAACAACTGCCATACTCCCTCGCTGGTTGAGCGCTCGCGGTACGGGCGCTCAAGCACTCACTCATCTCCAAGGGAAGGCTAGAAGTGACCGAACTAGATATTGGCGAGTTTTTCATTCGTGGCGAGTGCAGAGAAGTCGAAGGCGAATTCCAGGCCGTGATTGCCATGCGCGCCAAACCTCCACTGACCCAGATCACCTTCCACCAGGTGGAACGCGACCGCTGGTTCAAGACCTCCGAAGAAGCTGCAGCGGCGGCCAGGGAATCCGCCAAGGCCCTCAAGCTGGCCATTGACCAAGGCGCCCTGAACGCCTGACACCTGCCATAGCGCGCCGCCCGGGAACCCAGCGGCGCCCCCGTGACCCAGGCGAGATCCGTTTAAGAGCATCATGATGATTAACTTAAAACTAGCGACTCGCCTTCGGGCCCTGCCTGCAACAGCCTGAATCCAGACATCCGCCCCAACCGATCAAGCCTCTATCTACCGCCCGAGCATCAAGCCGAATGCTGGAATGCATGGCGCCCATGCCGGCACTGCGCCAGTTTCGCCTGCCAGGCCTGCCGGCACTCCTCGGCCTCGACGCGGCTGGCAAAGGCAGTGCCACGTTGTTCGCCATTGACCAGCACCACCCAGCACGCCTTGCGTCCCAGGTCCCGCAGCATGGGGGGAACACCACTGCCGATCATCACGGCTACATCAACTTTGCTGTGCATGGAGAACCTCAAGGAATTAGTTAGCTCCCTAACGATGTGAGCATACTAGTCAGTTCCCGGCGTCTGAAACAGTCACATCCTGCACAGCAGTCTTACGCCCCTGGTAACAATGTTCTCAGCCCTTGCGCTGGGACGGCGCCTGCTCAGGCTTGTAACCCAGGCGCAACCCTCCCCAATGCCGCCCCTGGACCCAGATCGGCACCGACAAGTCGTGCATCAGTTCGCCGGTATCGCGGGTATAGGTTTGCAGCAACAGCGGTTGCTGGTGACTGCCACAACGAATGCCGGTGCGATCGGCGAACTTGCGCTTGCTGCGGTTATGCAGGTTGTCCGCCACGGGATCGCCGGTCAACGGCTGGGAGAAGGCCAGGTTGTGGGTCGGTACATAACCCTCTTGGGTACAGGCGATGGCGAACACCAGGCCGTCGTGGCGCGGCAGCAGGGATTCCTGGATCGGCGGCAGTACCTGATCGGTGTAGCGGTCGAAACGGGTCTGGTACCTGGCCGGATCGGTGTTGGCGATCAACTGGTAATGGCGGTCGAACAGGTCGTCGAGGCTGATGCGGTTCTGCGCCAGGTCGGTCTCGAACTGCTCGGCAATACGCCGGGCGCCTTCACGGGCCAGGTCATAAATGCGCTGGTGGTAATCATCCAGCCCCACAGCCGCCAGACGCTCACTGATGGTTTCGGCCTGCCCTTCCATCTGCACCGCCGCCTGAGCCAGGCTGCGGGTCTGCTGATCGCTGACCGCCAGGTCGCTGCGCATCTGCTCCACGGCATGGAACAGGCTGTCCAACTGTTCGCGGTTGGTCTCGGCGCCCCGGGCGATCTCGCTGACCTGGCCTTCCACCCCTGCTGCCAGACGGGCGATGTTGTCCAAGTGCCGACCGGTGTGTTCCACCTGCTCCACCCCCAGGTTCAGGTCGTCGGACAGCTGACGGATCTGCTCCACCACATCGCTGGTGCGTTGCTGGATATCGGCCACCATCACCCCGACCTCATCGGTGGCCGTGGCGGTGCGCCCGGCCAGCCCGCGCACCTCGTCGGCGACCACGGCAAAACCCCGTCCGTGCTCCCCGGCCCGGGCGGCCTCGATAGCGGCATTCAGGGCCAGCAGGTTGGTCTGGCTGGCGATGGACTGGATCACCAGGGTCACCCGCTGGATCTCTTCGCTGCGCTGGCTCAAGGCCTCGATCAGCTCGCGGCTGCCACTGGCCCGCTCGCTCAGGGAGTGCATGCGACTGATGGACTCCCCCAGCACCGTGCGCCCTTCGGCGCTGCTGGCGTGGGCTTCACTGGCCGCCTCCAGGGCTTGCCGGCTGAGTTGCGAGGTGGCCTGTTCGGTCTTGATCATCACTTCGGCGTTGCCGACGATGCGCGCCGCGGCATCCAGCTGGGATTGCAGCTTGCCCGCCAGTTGCGTCACCGAATAGGCCACGCCAGCGGCAGACAGGGCGTTATGGGTGGTGCTGTAGGACAGGTCGCGGGTCAGCGAGGACAGCTCGCTGTCGGCCGTTGCCGTCGGCGCCTCGGGCACCTTGCGGCTTCTCAGCCGAGGCAGCCAGACCACCAGCACCGCCAGGGGCAGGCACAGGTACAGCGGCCAGTCACCCAGTGCCTGGCCACCCAGCAAGCCCATCAAGGCCGCGCTCTGCAAGGTCGGCGCCCACCAACGGACGGCGGGTGTTGCTGCCAGCGGTTGCGCGATCGGCACCGCTAGAGATCCTTCTCTTGACATGTTTAGCACCCCACATCGTTCTAATTATTTTCGGCATTAGACGCCACTAGAAGGCCATTATCCATGGTCCCTTAGTCGGGGGTTTGCAGTAGATCAAGGGAATGAACGGGTATGGAGTCGTACCCGAAAAAACAAAGCCCCCGCTGTGGCGGGGGCTGGCGATCAGGCTTGACGCTGATGCTTGTCGATCTGCTCGTGGCGCTCTTGGGCTTCGATGCAGTACTTGGTGGTTGGGCTGATCAGCAGGCGCTTGAGGCCGATCGGCTCGCCGCTGTCATCGCACCAGCCGAAGCTGTCGTCACTGATCCGGCCCAGGGCCTGCTCCAATTGCGGCAGCATGCGCTGGTCACGATCAATGGCGTTGACCAACCAGGTGCGCTCTTCTTCGACGGAAGCGGCGTCGGCCGGGTCAGCCGGGGTGTCCAGGCTTTCAATGGCGATCCGGTTCTGTTCGATGCGCTCGTGGGTTTCCACCTTCATGGCTTGCAACAGGTCGCTGAAAAAAGCGTGCTGCTCGGCATTCATGTAGTCATCCGCCGGCATGGCCAGCAACTTTTCCTTGGTCATTGATTTCTCTATAAAAAATACGTGCATTAAGGCGAATTCAAACTGTTTCCGGTTGACCCGTCAGGTCATCAGAAAGGCGCCATACCTTCCAAGCGCCACCCGGCACTCAATTTACGAGGGGCGGCAGTCTAAGGCCGGTTTGAGGGCGCAGCAACTGAAATGACAGCGAATCTGTCTGACAAACCGCACAAAGCCCGCAATTGCGGGCTTTGGTGGCATTTGTCAGAGTGCTTTTATAACAAAAAATTCCATACAAGCAGGTCTTTTAGAAGACAAACGGCAGTACCGGGCGGCGGATTCGGAGCCTTTTCCCCCGTTTCTCCGCCGCAGAAGCCAACTTGCTGGCGAACAGCCCCGTCCGTTGCACCTCATCTTGTGGGCGCCTTCGCTGGCCAGCCGGCGCCGACAACAGGCTGGTGGATCAGCGCTTGAGCTTGCGCTTGTTACGGTACTGGTCAATGACCACCGCCACCACGATGATCAGGCCCTTGATGATGTCCTGGATGTAGGCATCCACGCCGACAAAGGTGAAGCCGCTGGCCATGACGCCAAGAATCAGCGCGCCGATCACCGTGCCGGTGATGCGCCCCACGCCACCGGCCAGGCTGGTGCCGCCGATCACGGCCGCGGCAATCGCATCCAGTTCATAGGACATGCCCATCCCCGCCTGCCCGGTGGCGGCCCGCGCCGAGGCCACCACCCCGGCCAGCCCCGCCAGCAACCCGGCGATGCTGTAGACGATCACCAGATGGCGCTTGACGTTGATCCCCGAGGTGCGCGCCGCCTGCATGTTGCCGCCGATGGCGTAGGTGTATTTGCCGTACTTGGTGTAGCGCAAGGCGATGTGGAAGATCACCGCCACCACCAGGAAGATGATCACCGGCATCGCCCCGTGACCGATGGCGGTGTAGGAATCGGACAGCATGCTCACCGGCTGGCCTTCGGTGTAATAGCGGGCCAGGCCGCGGGCCGAGACCATCATGCCCAGGGTGGCGATAAAGGGCGGAATGCCAGTGATGGCGATGATGCTGCCGTTGATCGCCCCCGCCAGCAGGCCCACCCCCAGCCCGGCCACCACCGGTATCCACACCGGCAAGTCGGTCAGGGACGGAAACACTGCCCGGGCAAAGTCCGAAGTCTGCGCCAGGCTGGCGGCGATCATCGCCGACAGCGCCAGCACCGAGCCCGAGGACAGGTCGATGCCCGTGGTGATGATCACCTGGGTCACGCCGATGGCCAGCAGACCGATGATCGACACCTGGAGGATCATCAGCACCAGGCGCTGAGAGTTCATCAGGAAGCTCTGGTCACGCACGATCCAGCCGAACAGCTCGAAGACCAGGCCGATGCCGATCAGGACCAGAAAAATACTCAGTTCGGTGGGAAGGCGCCGGCGCGTTCTAGCGGGCGCCGCGGCCGGTTTGTTTTCAGACATCACGTTCATAACCACTCACCTTTGTTAGTGCCTGGCCGCGGCGAATCACAGCGCCGCCGGCCGCCATCGATTGAAGAATCAGTGCACCACCGACATTCCTGACGCCAATTGCATCACCCGTTCCTGGGTTGCCTCGCTGCGGTCGAGGGTGCCCATGAGTTCACCTTCGTGCATGACCATGACCCGGTCGCTCATGCCCAGCACTTCGGGCAGCTCCGAGGAAATCATGATCACCGCCATGCCTTCGCTGGCGAGGAAGGAGATCAAGCGGTAGATCTCGGCCTTGGCCCCGACGTCGATACCCCGGGTCGGCTCATCAAGGATCAGGATGCGCGGATTGGTCATCAGCCAGCGCGCCAACAGGGCCTTCTGCTGATTGCCCCCGGACAAGGTATCGATGCATTGCTCCAGGGACGGGGTCTTGACCCGCAGCTTCTTGCACATGTCCTCGCACAGGGCACGCAAGGCCTTCTGCTGGACAAAGCCGCCGCCGGCGTAATGCGGCAGCACCGCCACTTCCATGTTTTCCAGGACCGACAGGCACGGGAACAGCCCGCTGAGCTTGCGATCCTCGGTCAGCAGGGCAAAGCCCTTCTCGATCGCCTGGTGCGGGTCGCTGATGCGCAGGGCCTGGCCGTCGAGAACCATCTCGCCGCCGTCGCAGGGGGTGATGCCGAACAGGGTCTCGGCAACATTGGTCCGGCCCGAGCCCATCAGCCCGGCGATGCCGAGGATCTCCCCGGCGTGCAGGTCGAAGGACACCCTGTCGAACACCCCGTCCAGGCGCAGGTCGCGGACCTGGAGCAGCAGGTCGCCGACGGGGTTCTCGCGCTGGGGAAACAGCTGGCTCAGCTCGCGCCCCACCATCATCGAGATCAGGCTGTCGCCGTCCAGGCTGTCGGCCCGTTGCAGGCCGATATAGGCACCGTCACGGAACACCGCCACTTCATCGGCGATGGCGAACACTTCGTTCATTTTGTGGGTGATATAGATGATGCCTTTACCCTGGGCCTTGAGGTCGGCAATGATCGAGAACAGGTGCGCCACTTCCTTGTCGGTAATGGCCGAGGTCGGTTCGTCCATGATCAGCACGTCGGAGTCGTAGGACACCGCCTTGGCGATCTCCACCATCTGCCGCTCGGCAATGCTCAGGTTGCCCACCTGCTCCTCGGGGTCGAGGTTGATGCGCAGGCGTTCCAGCAACTGCGCGGTGCAGCGGTGCATGGCGCGGTGATCGATCATGCGCAGGCCGTTGAGCTGCTCACGGCCGATCCAGATGTTCTCGGCAATGCTCATGTGCGGCATCAGGTTGAGCTCCTGATGGATCATGGCGATGCCCGATTGCAAGGCCTGCAGGGGCGTTTCGAAGACCACCGGCCGGCCCTTGAGGCGCAGCTCGCCGGCGTCCGGCTGATAGATGCCGGCGATGATTTTCATCAGGGTCGACTTGCCGGCGCCGTTCTCGCCCATCAGCGCCAGCACCGTTCCCGGGCGTACCCGCAGTTGCACATCGGACAGGGCCACCACACCGGGAAAGCCCTTGCTGACGTTGATGACCTCCAGCAGAAAGGGTTCTTCAATCGATGTGGCGGCAGGCGAGATTCCCGCCTGCGGGGTGCTCGAGGCAGTCGCGCTAGAGAACATGATCAGGTACTCCATCGGCAAGGCCACCCAAGGCCGCCTTGCCACTTATTACTTATTGTTGTTAGAGCCTGTTCTTCTGGAACAGCTCTGGAAGGTGAGCGGCGTTACTTGAACTGGTCGACGTTGTCCGGGGTGATCAGCCGATACGGAACCCACACCGCCGGCTCTACCGGCTCATGCTTGATCATCTTCACCGCGGTATCGATGGAACCGTCCGCCTGGCCCTTGGCGTCCTGGAACACCGAGAGCGCCAATTCGCCCTTTTTCACCGCGCGCAGGCCATCCGGGGTGCCATCGACACCCGCGATCAGCACACTGCCCTTCTCGACCCCGGCCTGCTTCAGCGCCATGGCGGCACCAATGGCCATTTCATCGTTGTTGGACACCACCGCGTCGAACTTGCGGCCCTGGGTCAGCCAGTCGTTGACCAGGGTCATGCCCTTGTCCCGCAGCCAGACCCCGGTCTGTTCCTGGTCGACCTTGATCCCCGGGTACTGGGCCAGCACCTCCTTGACCCCCTTGGTGCGGTTGGTGGTGGAGTTGTTCGCCAGGTCGCCCAGCAGAATCACGATGTCGCCCTTGCCGCCCATCTTGTCGGCCAGGTACTGCATCTGCATTTTCCCGGCTTCCAGGTCATTGGAAGCCACGGTCACCACGCCCTTGGGCAGGTTCAGGTCATCCGGGCGGCGGTTGACGTACACCAGGGGGATGCCGGCCTTCACCGCGGCCTCGGTGATTTTCTTAGTGGCGGCGGTATCCACCGGGTTGACCACGATCGCGTCGACTTTCTGGCTGATGAAGTTCTCGACCTGGCTCAATTGCTTGACCACATCGCTGCGGGCGTCTTCGAACTGCAGCTTGACGCCATCGGGCAGGGACTTGGCTTTCTGATCCATCGACTCGCGCAGATAGGTCAGCCAGGTGTCATCGAACTGCGACATGCTCACGCCGATCTTGATGTCGGCGAAGGCGGCCCCACTGGCCAGCAGCATCGACAGTGCAAGCGAGGCAAAACGGATCTTGGTGTTCATCACAGGTCTTTCTCCACATTCTTGTAGGTTTTATGGATAAAGCGCAGAAACCACTCAGAGCGACAGATGCACGATGGGGGCACCGGGTACGCAGCACAGCAGTGAACCGTTGCGTTCTACACACAGAAAGCCGAGGCAGGTCAGGAGGACGGCAGAGCGGCTGGGCCGAGGCGAAGCGGAGGTTGGCGCGGGCGAGCTGCGAAACCGCGAACCGAGAGCGAGGATGGTGCTAGTGAAGGTTTTCATCGACGGTACCTGTTGTTTTTGTGGGTCGGTTCGCACGCCTCTCATGGTTTGCTTGAGGGCATGCGACCTAGCGAGTCGGCAACCTGAAAATGACTTTATTGGAAAATAATTTCTATATCAACTCATTTTAGAATTTTATTCCAAATCAGTTAAAGCCTTGAAAATCCTGGCCTGTGGCCAATGTGCGCCCAAGCCCGGTGGGGTCGCGCCCGGGGAAAACCCGGGCGGCGGTTCAGCGGCGCCCAACCGCAGGCGCCCCCGCAAATCCCCCAGGCGGGCCCGGTACAAGGTCAGTCGTAGAAGCCCGGGCGCACAGGCAGCTCAACCTTGACGATCTGGCCGCTGCCCTGCGCTTCGATGCAGGCATCGGCCGCCACGGCGGCGGCAAAGCCGTCCCAGGCCGAGGGCCCGCCCACCTGGCCGGCGCGCACACCGTCGATAAAGGCCTGCAACTCCACGTCATAGGCGGCGATAAAACGCTCCTTCCAATCCATCAGGATGGCGTTGGACAGCTTGGCTTGGCTGCGCAATTGCACCTGGGACGGCTCCGGCAGCCTGGCGATACCGCTCTCCCCCACCACTTCACACTGGATGTCGTAGCCGTACTGGCAGTTGACGAACACTTCGACGTCGATGCGCGTGCCACGGGCGGTTTCCAGCAGCACGATCTGCGGATCGCGCAAGTGGGCCAGGGCCTTGCTGGTCTTGCGCGGGAACACCACCTGCACCGACACATAGTCGTCGGCCAGCAGCCAGCGCAGCACGTCCAGCTCATGGATCAGGGTGTCGGTGATGGCCATGTCGGTCTTGTAGTTCTCCCCCACCCGCGGGTTGCGGTGGGCACAGTGCAGCATCAGCGGCTCGCCGATCTGCCCGCTGTCGATCACCGCCTTCAAGGCCTGGTAGCCGGCATCGTAGGGGCGCATGAAGCCCACCTGCACCAGGCGCTTGCCGTGGGCGATTTCGGCCTCGACGATGCGCCGGCAGCCGGCGGCGGTCACCGCCAGGGGCTTTTCACAGAACACCGGCTTGCCCGCGGCAATCGCCGCCAGCACGAATTCCTCGTGGCTCGGGCCCCAGGAGGTCACCAGCACTGCCTCGACGTCCGCCGCCTTGATCAGCGCGTGGCCGTCCGGGTAGACCTCGGCGCTGAGCTTGAGGTCGCTGACCACCTTGGCCGCCGACGCCAGGTTGATGTCGGTGACCGCCACCACCTGGCTGCCCAGCAGGGTCTGGCTGCAACGACGGATGTGATCCTGGCCGATGGCCCCGGTCCCGATAACGCCAAGTTTCAAAGACATGCAGATACTCCTGTTGTTGTTCGTTGCAGAGCAATCAGTACTGCCGGGCCTGGGCCAGGCGTTCATTAAGGGTCTTGGCCGCCGCATCGGTGCGCTCGCTGGTGGACACCTGGGCCACGCCCACCCGCCACCAGGACAAGTAGCTGTGGATCATGGTCTTGGGCAGGACCTTGATGTCGATCAGGGTCGATACCGTCTGGGTCCGGGCATCGGCCAGGGCCGCCAGCAGTTGCTCCTCAGTGCTGACCTTGTAGGTCTTGCAGCCGTAGGCGGCGGCGCTCATGGCGAAGTCCACCGGCACAAAGCCGCCGTCGAGCTTGCCGCTCTGCGGGTTGCGGTAGCGGAACTCGGTACCGAAGCTGTCCATGCCGTGGCCCATCTGCAGGTTGTTGATGCAGCCGAAGGTCATGTTGTCCAGCAGCACCACGTTGATCTTGCGCCGCTCCTGGATCGAGGTGACCAGCTCCGAGTGCAGCATCAGGTAGGAGCCGTCGCCCACCAGGGCGTACACCTCGCGATCCGGCTCGGCGAGCTTGACCCCCAGCGCCGCGTTGACCTCGTAGCCCATGCACGAATAGCCGTATTCCACGTGATAGGTATTGACCCCCTTGCTGCGCCAGCTGCGCTGCAGGTCGCCGGGCAGGCTGCCGGCGGCGGCAACGATGATGCCGTCCTCGGGCAAGGCCTGGTTGAGCAGCCCGAGCACCCGGCTCTGGGTCAGGCAGGAGCCGGTCAGTTCGATGAATTCGCGCAGCACCGCCGGGTCCAGGTGGTCGTTGATTTCCGGGACAAAACCGTCGTCCTGGTATTGCACCTGATACACCCGGTCCACCTCGGCCTCCAACTGCGCCTTGGCCTCGCCGATCTGCCCGTCCCAGGCCGCCCGATAGCCGCTGCGGCCCAGGGTTTCGCTCAGGGCCTGCAAGCCGGCGCGGGCATCGGCCAGTAGCTGCACGCCCTCCATCTTGAGGCTGTCGCCAGGGCAGACATTGAGGTTGAGGAACGCCACCTCCGGGTGCTGGAACAGCCATTTCGACGAGGTGGTGAAATCGCTGTAGCGGGTGCCGATGCCGATGATCAGGTCGGCTTCCCTGGCCAGCAGGTTAGCCGCCAGGCAGCCGGTCTCGCCGATCCCGCCGACGTTCAGCGGGTGCTCGGAAACCACCGCGCTCTTGCCCGCCTGGGTTTCGGCAAAAGGAATGCCGAAGCGTTCGGCAAAGGCCTGCAACGCTCGATTGGCCCCGGAATACTTGACCCCGCCGCCGCAGATGATCAGCGGCTTGCGCTTGCCCTCGAACAGCGCCAGGGCATCGCCGAGCATGGACTCGGTGGCCGGGCGGCGGTCGATGCGATGCACGCGTTTGGCGAGGAAGGAGTCCGGGTAATCGTAGGCTTCGCCCTGCACATCCTGGGGCAATGCCAGGGTCACGGCGCCGGTCTGCGCCGGGTCGGTGAGCACGCGCATGGCGTGGAGCGCCGCGCTCATCAGTTGCTCGGGGCGGTTGATGCGATCCCAGTATTGGCTCACGGCCTTGAAGGCATCGTTGGTGCTGATGCTCAGGTCATGGAACTGTTCGATCTGTTGCAGCACCGGGTCCGGCTGGCGGCTGGCGTAGACGTCCCCCGGCAGCAGCAGCAAGGGAATCCGGTTGGCGCTGGCGGTGGCCGCCGCGGTCAGCATGTTGGCCGCGCCGGGGCCCACCGAGGAGCTGCAGGCGTAGATCTTGCGCCGCAGGTGCTGCTTGGCGAAACCGATGGCGGCGTGGGCCATGCCCTGCTCGTTGCGGCCCTGGTGCACCACCAGGTCGCCACTGTCCTGCTCCAGGGCCTGGCCCAGGCCGAGCACGTTGCCGTGGCCGAAAATGGTGAAGACCCCGGCGATGAACTTGCTCTGGACCCCATCCACCTCGACGTATTGGTTATCGAGGAATTTCACCAGGGCCTGGGCCATGGTCAAGCGTGTCGTACTCATGGTTTGCACCTTCATCTTGTTATGTCGCCCTGGGGGAGCCGGCTTGCCAGCGCCCACAAGGAAATGACCTCAGGCCAGGGCTTGCCGCAAGTGGGCAATGCTCGCCGCCAGCGCCTGCTGGATATCCGCCCGCCCGTGCACGCTCTCGGCAAACGGCTCGAACGACAGGTAGCCGCTGTAGCCACGGCTGCGCAAGGTGTCGATCTGCGCCGCATTGCCGAGGATGTCCGCCTCGCCGACCAGTACCCGATGGCCGTCGCGAATGCTGCCAAGCGGCGCCTGGCGGTCCTCGACCCCGGAGATGTGCACCAGCCCGGTCAGCTCGGGAAACAACTCATGCTCGCCGGCCAAGTGGTGGTGGAAGGTGTCGTGCACCAGGCGCAACACATCCAGGCCGCCAGTGGCACGGATCGCCTCCACTGCCGTGCGCTTGTGGCGCAGCGCGCATTCCTCAAAGCCCAGGGGCTCGATCAACCCCAGCAGGCCGTGCTCCCGCAGGATCGGCGCCAGTTCGCTCAGGGCCGTGCGCAACGCGCTGCTGCGCTGGGCCTCAGTGCGCGGATCGGCAGGGTCATTGAGCGGGCACAGCACCAGCCCCTCGGCGCCGCAGGCACGGGCATAGGCGGCCAGTTTCAGGGCCTGCTGGCGACGCTCGTCGTTCCACACATCGAAGGGGTACAGGGCGTTGATCGACAACACCTTGATGCCCTGGGCCGCGCACAATTCGCGGACCCGCTGCGGCGGCGTGCCGTCCTCGATTTCCACGCCCGCAAGGTCATTGCGCAGCTCAATGGCATCGACCTTCAGCGTCAGCGCCAGGTCGATGAACTCCAACAGTGACAAACCCGGTGCAACCATACGATTCAGGGCGAAACGCAGGGGCTGGCTCATTCTTCTTGTGCTCCCAAATCCATCCCGTCGAGACAGCTACTTGGCCGTCGGCATGCTGAATTCCGGGCCCTTGGCGATGCTGTCGGGCCAGCGCTGCATCACGCTCTTGTAGCGGCTGTAGAAGCGCACGCCTTCCTCGCCGTAGGCATGGTGGTCGCCGAACAGCGAACGCTTCCAGCCGCCGAAGGAATGCCAGGCCATGGGCACCGGAATTGGCACGTTGATGCCCACCATGCCCACCTTGATACTGCGGGCAAAGGCCCGGGCCACGCCGCCGTCGCGGGTGAAGCAGGACACGCCATTGCCGAATTCATGGGCGTTGATCAGCGCCACCGCGCTGGCAAAGTCGGGCACCCGCACAATGCCCAGCACCGGCCCGAAGATTTCCTGCTGGTAGATGCTCATCTGGGTAGTGACGTGATCGAACAGGGTGGCGCCGACAAAGAAGCCCTGCTCCGCCCCCGGCACCTTGAAGCCGCGTCCGTCCACCAGCAGCTGTGCGCCCTGGGCCACGCCCTGGTCGATGAAACCTTCAACCCGGGCCTTGTGCTCGGCGGTCACCAGCGGCCCCATGTCGCTGTCGCCCTGCAAGCCGTTGCCGACCTTGAGCTGGTCGATGCGCGGCAGCAGCTTGGCGATCAATTCGTCGGCCACCTCGCCCACCGCCACGGCGATGGAGATGGCCATGCAGCGCTCGCCGGCCGAGCCGTAGGCCGCACCGATCAGTGCATCGGCGGCCTGGTCCAGGTCGGCGTCGGGCATCACGATCATGTGGTTCTTGGCCCCACCCAGAGCCTGCACGCGTTTGCCTCGGGCGCTGGCCTGCTGGTGGATATACTCGGCAATCGGCGTCGAACCGACAAAGGAAATCGCCTCGATGTCCGGGTGCTGGAGCAAGCCGTCCACCGCGCTCTTGTCGCCCTGGACCACGTTGAACACCCCTTCGGGCAACCCGGCTTCGGTCAACAGGCGCGCCAGCAGCAGGCTAGCGGACGGGTCGCGCTCGGACGGCTTGAGGATGAAGCAGTTCCCGGTGATCAGGGCGATGGGGATCATCCACAGCGGCACCATCACCGGGAAGTTGAACGGCGTGACCCCGGCGCACACGCCCAGGGGCTGGCGTAGGTTCCAGTTGTCGATGCCGCCACCGATGTTGTCGCTGAAATCGGTTTTCAACAGGTTCGGCGCGCCACAGGCGTATTCGACGATCTCGATGCCACGGGTCACCTCGCCCATGGCGTCGGACAGCACCTTGCCGTGCTCGCGGGTGATGATCTGCGCCAGTTCCTGGTGGTGCCGGTCCAGCAGTTCCTTGAACTTGAACATCACCCGCGCACGGCGCAGGGAAGACTGTTCGGACCAGGCAGGAAAAGCCCGCAGCGCCGCGGCCACGGCCTCGTCCACGGTCTTCTGGCTGGCCAGGGCGACGCGGGCCTGGACCGCACCCGTGGCCGGGTTGAACACCTGGCTGAAACGCTCGCCGGCGTCCTGCACCTGGCCGCCGATGTAATGACCTATTACCGGGGTGTCGCTCATTGTTCTTGTTCTCCGTAAAGGGTTGCCGTCTGAGTTCGGCGCTTCAGAGATCCAGCAGCCAACTGTGCTGTGGGTCGTTATGGAACTGCCAGACGCGCTTGGGCCCGGCCATGACGTTCAGGTAATAGGACTCGTAGCCGTAAGGCACGCTGACCGGGTGATAGCCCTTGGGCACCACCACCAGGTCGCTGTTTTCCACGGCCATGGCCTGGTCGATGCTGCGGTCGTCGGTGTAGACCCGCTGGAAGACGAAGCCCTGGGGCGGGTTGACCTGGTGGTAATAGGTCTCTTCCAGAAAGCTCTGGTGCGGCAGGTCGTCGGTGTCGTGCTTGTGCGGCGGGTAGCTGGAGGAATGCCCGGACGGCGTGCGCACCTCCACCACCAGCAGGGAATGGGCCGGCTCGCTGTCGGGCAGGATGTCGCAGACATAACGAGTATTGGCGCCCTTGCCGCGCACGCTGCGCTTGCACTGCTCCGGGCGGATCAGCCGCGGGCCGAGGCCAGCGGCGGCATCACCCGGGGCGGCGCACACAGCGATCTGCACCTCGCTCAGGGCGGTGACCTGGGCCTGGCTGCCCGGCGGCAGGTAGGCGGCAAAGGGCGATTTGTCTTCGAACACCGATTGCCGGTCGCCCAGGTTGTCCCACTGGAAGGCGCCCTGGGGCGCTTGGCCCTGCACATCGATGCGGCCGCTGAGCAGCACCAGGCACAGTTCCTGGTCGCCGGCGCTGAGCGGCAGGCTTTCCCCCAGGCTCAGGCGGTAGGCACTGAAGCCCACGTATTCCAGGGCGCCCTCTGGCAACTGGACCAGGGTCCGGCCCTTGGCCGCGCTTTTCACCAGCAGGTTCATTGGGCAGTACTCCTGCGTTGCACAGCGGCGTCCAGCAGGGCCCGCAAGGTGTCGTAACCTTTTTTCGCATAGACGTAGCTCGGTGCCACGGCCGGGTCCTGCTCGGCTTCCACCACCAGCCAGCCCTGGTAGCCCGCGTCCAGCAGCACATCGAGCAAGGCGGCAAAGTCGAGGTCGCCATCACCGGGCACGGTGAAGGTGCCGTTGACGATGCAGTCCGGGAAGCTCCACAGGTTGTTGCGCGCCAGCTGCACCACCGGCTTGCGTACATCCTTGAAATGCACGTGGCAGACGCGGCGGATGTGCTTGCGCAGCACCTCCAGGGGTTCGCCGCCGCCCATGTAGCAGTGGCCCGAATCGAACAGCAGGCCGACTTCCTCGCCGGTCAGGCTCATCAGTTTGTCGATGTCTGCCGGGGACTCGACGTAGGCGCCCATGTGATGGTGATAGGCCAGGCGCACACCCTGGGACAGGGTGAAGCGCGCCAGCTCCGTGAGCTTGTCGGCGTAATCCTGCCAGGCCTGTTCACTGTGGAAGCGCGGACGCTCGATCAGGCGCACCGGTGAACCCTGGATCGAGTCGGCCACCTCGCCGTAGACCAGCACCGAGGCGCCGTTGCGTTTCAGCAGTTCGACGTGGCTGGCAATGGCGTCGATTTCCTGCGCCACCGAACGCCGGGCCAGGCGGCTGGAGTACCAGCCCGAGACCAGCGCCAGGTCATAAGGGCGCAACACATCGCCCACACCCTTGGCGTCCTTGGGGAATTTGCCGTTGAGTTCAAAGCCTTGGTAACCGATGTCGCGGCCTTCGCTCAGGGCGGTGCTCAGGGGCGTTTCACCGCCCAGGGCCGGCAGGTCGTCGTTGCTCCAGGAGATCGGGTTGATGCCAATTCGGATAGCGGGCATGGCTGCACCTTTTGTTGTTATTCATGAAAGCGTGGAGAACGGCCTCGCACTCGTAGGAGCTGGCGTGCCAGCGAAGGCTCCGGCGAGCCTGGCACCAGGCTCAAGACCCTCTTCGCCGGCAAGCCGGCTGCTAACGTGAGCGGGCGCTGCGCCAGGCGTTGATCAGTTGTTCGAAGGTGCCCTGCACTTGCCGGATCAGGGTTTCGTCGTCGATCTCCCCCGCCAGCCACCCACGGCTCGGCTCCTGGAAAATCGTCCGGCCCACGGCAAAACCACGGCAGGTCTGGCTGTTGGCGGCTTGCCGGAAGCCCTCGGCCAGGCACTCGGCCGAGGCATTCAGGCCCAGCAGCACCACGCCACGGCAGTACGGGTCACGCTCCTGGATCAGCTCGTCGAGCTTTTGCCACTCCTCGGCCGACTGCGCCTCGATCTTCCACCACGCCGGGTAGATACCCAGGTTGTACAGGCGCTTGAGGCTGCGGTAGAGCACTTCGGGATGGGCGCCGGGCAGGTCCTTGGGCGGGATGATTTCCAGCAGCAGCTCGTGGCCGCTGACCTGGGACGCCTGATACAGGCCGCGGATCTGTGCTTCCTGCTCCAGGCGCAGCAGGGGTTCATCGTCCGGGTGATATTGCACCAGGCACTTGATGATCTGCTCCTGGGGCCAGGCGATCAGGTTGCTGCCCACCGAGCGCCCATGCTCGAAGGCCAGCGGCCGCGAGCCCTGCACCTCCACCGGACGCGCCACCCACCAGCCGCGCCCGGTGGCGGCATTCAACGCATCCTGGCCGAAGCGCTGGTCGGCCAGCAGACCGACATCGGCCGCCACGCCCTGCTCGCGCAGCAGCTGCTCGACCCGCTCGACCGCCTGGATAAACAGCTGCTTGAGGACGCTGATGCGCGTCGGGTCCTGGCCGCCCTGTTGCGCCAGTTCCACCAGTTGCCCACGGTGATCGAAGGCAAAGACGAACAATTGCTTCCAGGCCTTGCGCGGCACGCTGACCTGATGCAGGCGCTGCAGGATTGGGTCCTGGTCGGGACGGGTAATGGGCACCGAGCTGCTGAACAGGTAGTCCAGTTCGGCGCGGGTCGGCATCGCCGGGGCACAGGCATGGCGCGACACCACCAGGCCGCCGCAGGCGTTGGCCAACTGGCAGCAGCGCTCATCGCTGGCGTCTTCCAGCCAGCCACTGAGGAAGCCGGACATGAAGGCATCGCCGGCGCCCAGCACGTTGAGCACCTCCACCCGCACACCGGGATAGATCGCCCCGTCCTCCAGGCGCGGCGGAATCTCGCCGTGGATCACCGAGCACCCTTGCGGGCCGAGCTTGACCACCAGGGTCGCGGCGCTCAAAGAGCGCACCGTGCGCAAGGCCGTCAGCAAGTCGTCGCTACCGCCGGCAATGAGGAATTCTTCTTCGGTGCCGACGATCAGGTCGAAGCGCCCCAGGATGCTCTGCACATGCTGGCTGACCTGGTGATCGGCGACAAACCGGGTCTCGCCGTCAGCCTTGCCCGCCAGGCCCCAGAGTACTGGCCGGTAGTCGATGTCCAAGACCCGCTTGACCCCGTGCTTTTGCGCGTAGTCCAGGGCCTGGAGGCTGGCCCGGTAGACGCCGTCGGTGGAGAAATGGGTGCCGGTGATCAGCAGGGCCTTGCTGGAGGCAATAAAGGCTTCGTCGATGTCTTCGGCGCGCAGCGCCATGTCCGCGCAGTTCTCGCGGTAGAACACCAGGGGGAAGGTTTCGCGGTCCTTGAGACCCAGCAGGACCATGGCGGTGAGGCGTTGCGGGTCGACCTGGATGGCACTGACGTCACAGCCTTCGCGTGCCAGGGACTCCACCAGGAAGCGCCCCATGTGATCGTCGCCGACCCGGCTCAACATCGCCGACTTGAGGCCCAGGCGCGCGGTGCCGAAGGCAATGTTCGCCGACGAGCCGCCGAGGTACTTGGCAAAACTGCTGACATCCTCCAGCCGCGCACCGACCTGCTGTGCATAGAGATCGACGCCCAGGCGTCCGAGGCAAATCAGATCCAATTGACGCCCACTGGCAAAACGAGTCTGGCCCATGCTGGCTCCTGTTATTTTTATCAGCCTGTGCTCGCCACCCTTGGCAGGCGCCGAACACTCTTGGTGGATGCAGACTAAAACGTCTCTCGGCGCCAATCAATATTTTTTCTATAAGTTTTTTACGTGGAATATTTTTTCCATTAAACTTGTTCTAGCCTGAGCCAGAGGTCATGCATCGTTTCAGCAAGGTGCCGGCCGGCATCAGCCCGAAGATTTTATGGGCCCCTACCCTGTAGACTGCCGGCTGCCCACCTATTGTCAGGGGACGGGGCCACAGGCCGTTCCCATAAGCACAAGCCAGAAGGATTTTCTATGTCCCGCACCGATCAGCCGGCCTTGTCCGAGAGCACGCCCGAGAGCGACCTCGTCAGCCCTCCGATCAATGCCGAACGCCTGCTGCAACTGATCACCGAGGAATACGAGAGCCTGCCGCGCCAGCTCAAGCGCATTGCCAGCTACATGAGCCAGCAGAGCGACCGGATCATGGTCGACCGCATCAGCGACATCGCGCGGGAATGCGAAGTGCATCCCTCGGCCATCGTGCGCTTCTCCCAGCGTTTCGGCTTCAGCGGCTTCAGTGAAATGCAGGCGCTGTTTCGCCAGGCCTACACCCACAAGGCCACGCCGGTACAGAACTACCAGCAGCGCATCCGCAGCATGATTGCCAACAAGTCGCAGAAGGCCAGCGGCGGTGACCTGGCTCGGGAATGCGTCAACGCCACCCTCTCGGGGATCGAGCGCCTGGGCCTGGAACTGGACGACACGGCCTTCGACAAGGCCGTGGACCTGGTGGTCAACGCCGACAACATCTACGTGGTCGGGGTGCGCCGCTCCTTCGCCGTGGCCGACTACCTGGTGTACAACCTGCAGCACACCAACAAGCGCATTCACCTGGTGTCGGGCCTGGGGGGCAGCTACCGCGAGCAGATGCGCAGCATCCGCCCCAACGACCTGGTGATCGCCATCAGCTTCACCCCCTATGGCAAAGAGACCCAGCACTGCCTGCGCATTGCCCAGCACAACCAGGCCCAGACCCTGATCATCACCGACAGCACCCTGTCGCCCCTGGCCAAGCGCGCCAACAGCGTGCTGCTGGTCAATGAAGGCAGCTCCTTCGCCTTCCGCTCACTGAGCGCCACCCTGTGCCTGTGCCAGGCACTGTTCATCGCCGTGGCCTACCGCCTGGAACTGAAGATGGACGAGATTCACGAACAGGGCGGCTTCGACGACTAGCCCGTCCGACAGGACGGGGCCTGCAGCGCCAGGCCCTTGCGCAGCAGTTCCTTGCGCAGGATCGGCCGGGCCAGGCAATGCACGCCGTCCTGGGCGCGGCACTCTAGCAGCCGCTCAAGCTTGCGGGCACTGCCCGGGCTGCCGGTCAGCAGGTAGCTTTTGCCTTCGCTGAGGCTGATCAGGTTCAGCAGCCAGTCATCGCCCCACTGCCCCAGCACCTGCTCGATCAGGCTGCGCTGGCGCGCCAGCAGGTCCTCGCCATTCCACAGGGTCAGCTGGGCAAAGCGCCGCGGCAGGTTGCTGGACGCTTCGAGGACTTTCAGGTCCTTGAGCAGGGCCTGCGCCAGTTGCGCTTCGATCTGCCGCTGGCATTGCTGGAAATACTCGTCGGGCCACTGCGGCCCCAGGCCGGCATGGGCGGCCAGGACAGCGTAGGCCTCGCGGTCCGCTGCGGTGCATCCCTGGTCGGTGAAGTTCAGGGTGTTGTCGAGGATTCCCGCCGCCAGCAGTTGCGCGCTGTCGCGGCTGATCCTGGGCAGCAGCCCGGAATCGCGCCAGCGCTCATAAACCTGGGTGCAGGCGGCGCCGATCGGGCGGATATCCGCGTATTTGCCCAGGCGCTCGTCCCAGAACGCCTCGAACCCGGGGTGATGGTCGATGACCTCGATCACCCGGGCGAGGTCCACCAACGGGTCCAGGTGCAGGTGGTTGGAAATGTCCACCAGCACGAACTGATCGGCGCCCTCGGGGACGTGGCGGTCCAGGCCCTTGAGTTGCTGGCGGAAATGGGCCGGGATGCTCTCATTCAGCGGCGCGCTGCTCAGGGCCCGGGCCGGGCGGCCGCTGAGGTTGAGCAATTCGGCGTAGGCGATGCAACCGGCGTAGGCGTCGATATCCAGATAGGCCGCGCCGGCGGTGACAATGATCATGACGTCCGTGTAATCCACAAAGGCCCGAGGCCGGGGCGCCGAGGGTGCCCGAGCCACATGACAGGCAGATGACAGCCCAGGCTCAGCGCGCTTGCACTTGTTCTTGCTCTTGCCGCGCCGCGGCCACCAGCAGCGCCGCCAGCCGCGATCCGCTGAAACGGATCTGCGCCAGGCTCAGGGCCGCATAGCCGATGATCACCGCCGGCGCCCGGCGCACCTGCTGGCAATGTTCAATCACCCCTTGCAGCAGCAGACCCTGCTCTGCCGCGCGCCGGCGAAAGCCCGCCTCGTCGCTACCCGGCGGCAACTCCAGGAGCAGATGCAGCCCGGCCTGCTGGCCACTGATGCGGTAACAGCCGGGCGCCTCCCGCGCGAGAATCGCCAGCAGAAGGTCGCGGCGCTCCTGATAAGCCTGACGCGCCGCCCGCAGGTTACGCAGAAAGGCGCCACTGGCGATGTAGTCGGCCAGGGCCAGCTGTTCGATCACCCCCACCGAGCGCCCGGTGTTCTGCAAGGTGGCCAGCAGCCTTGCACGCAGCGCCTCGGGCACCAGCATGAAGCCCACCCGCAAGCCGGCGAACAGGGTCTTGTTGAAGCTGCCGCAGTAGATCACCCGGTCGTCCGGGTCCAGAGACTTGAGAGCCGCCAGGGGCGCGCTCTGGTAGTTGAATTCGCTGTCGTAGTCGTCTTCCACCACCCAGGTGTCGCTGTGCCGGGCCCATTCCAGCAGCGCCAGACGCCGGGACACCGGCATGGTCATGCCCAGGGGCGCCTGATGGGCCGGGGTCACGTAGACCATGCGTGCATCGCGGTGGCCTTGCAGTTGCGCCACATCGATGCCCTCCTCCTGCACCGGAATCGGCACCAGCCGCGCACCGGCCAGGGCAAACAGGCCCTGGGCCGAAAGGTAGCCGGGGTCTTCGATACAAACCTTGTCCCCTGCATTGAGCAGGCTGCGGGCCAGCAGGTCGAGGCCATGGCGGATGCCGGTGGTGATCATCACTTGCCCGGCATGGCAGGCGATGCCCCGGTGCTGCCCCAGGTACTCGGCGATCTGCTGGCGCAGCGCCGGCAGGCCGGCGGGGTCGGCATCGCACAGCGATTGCGCCGTGGCACTGCCCAGGGCTCGGGTCAGGGAACGGGTCCAGCGCTGCAGGGGAAACAGCGCCGGGTCGGCGAGTCGTGCCACAAAGGGCTGGCCGGCACGTACGCTCAGCGGCGGACACGAGGTCTCGTTGTCACGGCTGGCGGACGGTGCAACGCGTGCCGGCGCGCTCAGATACAGGTCCGGTACCACCGCGCAGACCCGGCTCCCGGAACCGCTGGCGCGACTCACATAGCCTTCGCTGCGCAGGCGGTCGAAGACCACTTCCAGGGTGCCCCGGGACAGGCCCCAGCGCTGGGCCAGGGTGCGGGTCGAAGGCAAGCGGCAGCCGGCAGGCAGGCGTTTTTCCAGGATCGCCTGGCGCAAGGCAGCGTAGGCGCTGTCCTGCTTGCCCAGGGTTTCATCCATGCGCTCCGGCAGGGGCAGGTCGAGGGGCACGGGGTGTTTTCCACGGCTCATAGTGGTCCAGTCGAATGGGCTCTAAACGGTGCTCGGCATTAAACCATAAAGACCTTAATTTCAGCGCCGTACCCACTTGCCCCGAGCCCGCCATGCCCCCGCTTGCCGACGCCCCGCCCCGCTCCATTGCTGTTGCACGCCCCCTTGCTCCCTGGCTCTGGACCCTGTTGCTGCTGGTGGTGGTCTGCCTGCCACGGATCAGCATCGACCTGTACCTGCCGGCGCTGCCGGCCATGGCCGACGACCTGGTGGCCAGCGACGCCCAGCTGCAACTGACCCTGAGCCTGTACATGCTCGGCTACGCCCTGTCGATGCTGCTGGGCGGGCCGCTGTGCGACCGTTATGGCCGACGCCCGGTACTGCTGGCGGGCACCGCGCTGTTCCTACTGGCCAGCCTGGCCTGCATGCTCGCCGCCAGCGTCGAGGTGCTGATGGTCGCCCGCCTGCTGCAAGCGTTGGGCGGTTGCTGCGGCACCCTGATCGGCCGGGTCATGGTCCGCGACCGCTGCGCCCCCGAAGAGCAGCCGCGCCTGCTCGGGCTGCTGTCCATGGGCATTGCCCTGTCGCCGATGCTGGCGCCGCCGCTGGGCAGCCTGATCGACCGCCTGCTGGGCTGGCGCGGGCTGTTCCTGTGCCTGAGCCTGGTGGCCGCGGCGGCCTGGCTGTTGATGTACAAACGGCTTGCCGAAACCCGCCCGCCGCAGCTCTGCCCCGTGGCCGCCAGAAGCCTGCCTAGCCTGTACCTGCGCCTGCTGAGCGAGCGCTATTTCATGCGCTATTCCCTGGCCATCGGCTGCCTGTACTGCAGCTGTTTCCCTTTCATCCTGCAATCGTCGGCGCTGTTGCAGCGCCAGCTGGGGCTGTCACCCACGGCCTACGCTCTGGTATTCGCCGCCACCGTGGCCGGCTACCTGCTGGGTTCGCGGCTGTTCCAGCGCCTGGGCGCGCGCCACAGCGCCGACCGCCTGATAGCCCGGGCCTGCCTGTTGAACCTGGCGGGCGCCGGCCTGTTGCTGCTCGCTCGCAGCCTGTGGCCCGACAGCCTGTGGGCGATCGTCCTGCCGATGCTGCCGCTGATGTTCTCGGTGGGCCTGGCGATACCCGCCTGCCAGCTGGCGATCCTGCAACCCTATGCGGCGGTGGCGGGCACCGCTTCGGGGCTGTTCTTCTTTATCCAGATGGCCCTGACCGCCGGCTGCGGCTTGCTTGCCAGCCTGCTGGCGAACCACCCGGCCGGCTCGCTGCAGGCCCTGACCGGCCTGTCCAGCCTCGCCCTGGGCCTGGTCTGGTGGTGCCTGCGACCACGGCAGCCCTAGCACCTGTGGTAACGCGACGCGCAACCTACCGGTCGCCGATTACCTGCCTGGCTGTAGCCGCAGCTGAGCCCGCGAAGCTGCGCAAAGGTCCGCAGGACCTTGCCTGACGATCGCCCGCCAAACCCGTAGCGGCCTCAAGAGCGCCGCGGCCCTTCGTGCCGTTCGCAGCCTGCGGCAGCGGCTACACCAACCTCGGATCGACACCGGCCCTGTAGCCGCTGCTGAGCCACGGCGAAGCTGCGCAAAGGCCCGCAGGGCCTTGCTTGACGATCACCCGCCAAACCCGCAGCGGCCTAAAGCACGCTGCGGCCCTTCGTGCCGTTCGCAGCCTGCGGCAGCGGCTACACCAACCTAGGATCGGCACTGGCCCTGTAGCCGCTGCTGAGCCACGGCGAAGCTGCGCAAAGGTCCGCAGGACCTTGCTTGACGATCACCCGCCAAACCCGCAGCGGCCTCAAGAACGCTGCGGCCCTTCGTGCCGTTCGCAGCCTGCGGCAGCGGCTACACCAACCTCGGATCGGCACCGGCCCTGTAGCCGCTGCTGAGCCACGGCGAAGCTGCGCAAAGGCCCGCAGGGCCTTGCTTGACGATCACCCGCCAAACCCGCAGCGGCCTCAAGCACGCTGCGGCCCTTCGTGCCGTTCGCAGCCTGCGGCAGCGGCTACACAACCTCGGATCGGCATTGGCCTGTAGCCGCTGCTGAGCCATGACAAGGAGCTGTGCAAGGCCGATTCAATGCCGCTACATTAACCGCGCCTTCCCCATCCGTTGCGCCGTTCAAGACAAGGAAATACGCGATGAAACTCATTGGAATGCTCGATTCACCCTATGTGCGCCGCGTCGCCATCAGCCTCAAATGCATGGACCTGCCCTTCGAGCATCATTCGCTCTCGGTGTTCAGCACCTTCGAGCAGTTCAAGGCCATCAACCCGGTGGTCAAGGCACCAACCCTGGTCTGCGACGGGGGTGAGGTGCTGATGGATTCGAGCCTGATCCTCGATTACCTGGAAAGCCTGGCCGGCCCGCAAAGGAGCCTGATGCCCCTGGCCCTGCCAGCGCGTTTGCATGAGTTGCGGTTGATCGGCCTGGCCCTGGCGGCCTGTGAGAAGTCGGTGCAGATTGTCTACGAACGAAAGCTGCGTCCGGCGGAGAAACAGCACGGCCCCTGGCTGGAGCGGATCGGCGGCCAATTGCAGGCCGCCTATACCGAGTTGGAACAGGAACTGCAGAAACAGCCCTTGCCCCAGGACGGCGCCCTGAGCCAGGCCGGGATCAGCCTGGCGGTGGCCTGGAGTTTCAGCCAGATGATGCTGGCGGACCTGTTCGGTCCCGAGCAATTCCCGGCGGTGCACGGTTTTGCCGAATACGCCGAACAGCTGCCGGTGTTCCTCGACACCCCCGCTACCTGACCCACACAGCGCCATCACCGTAGCCGGCTTGCTGGCGAAGAGACCCCTGAGCCGCGCAGCGCTCTTGGAAACGCTTTCGCTGGCAAACCAGCTCCTACGACAGTCCAACAGACCCTGCCGACCGTAGGAGCCGGCTTGCCGGCGAAGAGGCCCGCGAGCCGTGCGGCGCTCTTGGAAACGCTTTCGCTGGCAAGCCAGCTCCTACGCAAGTCCAACAGATCCTCGTGGGGATCTGTCAGGCCGGTTCGGGCTGTTTCTTCACCGGGGCGGTGGCGAAACGCCGGGCCAGGAACGGGGTGATGTCCAGCGGCAGGGCTTCGTCGTTCACCAGTTTGTCCAGCAGTACGCCGGTGATGGCCGAGGTCAGGATGCCGGTGCGGAAGTGCCCGCAGGCATTGAGGTAACCCTCGACCCCATCCATCGGCCCAAGAATCGGCAACTCGTCCGGCGAGCCCGGACGCAGGCCCGCCCAGCAGCGCTTGAGGTTGACCTGGGCCAGCTCGGGAATGCAGCGCACTGCACCCTGCACCAGGCCGTTGATTTCCGGGTAGGTGGTGCTGACGTCGAAGCCCTTGTCCTCGGTGGTGCTGCCAATCAGGATCTCGCCGTTATCCTTCTGCGCCATGTAGCAGTCGCTGGTGGTCAGACAACCATTGAGCAGCTTGGGCATGCGCTCGGTGAGGAGGATCTGGCCCTTCACCGGCTTGACCGGAATCTCCACCCCAGTGGCCTGCAGGCTCAGCTCGGCGGCCCAGGCACCGGCGGCATTGATCAGGGTCGAGCAATGGAACAGCCCGGCCTCGGCGGTCTGTACTCCACTGACCCGGTTGCCCTGGTGCAGGACCCCGGTGACGTTGGTGTTGAAGTACACATCCACGCCGTTCTGCCGTGCGCCTTCGGTGTAGGCATCAGTCAGGCGGAAGGGGTTGACCTGGTGGTCGCAGAGGAACTCCAGGGCGCCCTGGGCTTCGTGGCTGACCTTCGGCTCGGCGGCGCGCAGGGCCGCCTGGTCGAGCCAGCGCACTTGATCGGACAGGTGCGGGATGCAACCGACAATGTGTTCGGCGTACAGGCGGTCCTCGTCGTCATAGATGACGAACTTGAGCCCGGTCTGTTCGAACTTGAAGTCCATGCCGTGCAGGCCGATCAGTTCGCGGTGCAGGCGCGGGTACAGCTCGTTGGACTGCAGGGCGAAGTCGAAGAACGACTGCGGCAGGATGTGCGGGGTGCTGGAGTCCACCACCACCGCCGAACCCTGGGCCTCGCGCTTGCGGTTGGCCGACATCATGCGAAAGAAGATCACTCCGCAGCCCAGGCCCACCGACTCACCGATGGCCCACAGGCCGCCGGCCGAAGCCCGGCTGGCGTTGCCCGGACGCTTGGCGTCGATCAGCGCCACTCTGAGGTCTTTGCGCTTGGACAACTGATAGGCGCAGGAAGCCCCGATCACACCGCCACCGGCAATCACCACGTCGTAATACTTACTCATGTCCGGGGACCTCCTGGTCTGGGGCTGCAAAGGCGGAAAACGGAATCGGGTCCAACGGGAAGCGCGGGCGAATCCAGCCCACATCCTTGCGTCCGGTGGCCTGGCGCAGGCGGTCGCTGCAATAGCCGACGCACATCCGCCCCTGGCAGTCGCCCATGCTCACGCGGGTGCGCATTTTCAGGCTGGCCATGTCCTGCACGCCCTGGCTCAGGGCGCGCTCGATATCGTTGCGGGTGGTGTGTTCACAACGGCAAATCACCGTGTCGCCCTTGGGCAGGTCTATCTGCCCGGTGCCACGTGCGGTATAGCGGTCCACCGCGCCGCGAAAGCGCAGGATCGAGGCCAGTTTGCGCTCGTAGCCCTGGCGCCGTTGCAAGGCCGCCTCGTTGCTCAGCACATCGCGCTGCATGAGGATCGACAGCGCCGCGATGCGGCCGGTGAGCATCGCCGCTTCACCACCGCGAATCCCCCCCATGTCGCCGGCCAGGTGGATGTGCGGCTCGCTGCTCTGCTGCCAGGCGTTGGCGTTGGCCCGCAGATAGCCGTCATCGCTGAAGCCGTGATCCAGGCCCATCTGCTGGCTCAGTTGGGTGCGGGGAATGAAGCCGTAACCTACCGCCAGGGTCTGGGCGGCGATGCGCTCGGCCTTGGCCATGTCCGGCTGCCAGTCGGCGGAATACGGGGCAACCGTGACCACGCTCAAGGCGTCCTGGCCCTGGGCCTCGACCACGCCCCAGCCATAGCGCAGGGGGATGCTGTGCAGCTTGAGGTAGGCCAGCATGCTCAGGCCGTCGAGAAACAGCTGGGGCTTGTTCAGCAGGGCCAGGCTCTGCTTGGCGATCTTGCTCAAGGCACTGGCCTCGTAGACCCCGGCCACCCGCACGCCCGAGGCGTGCAACTGGCACGCCACCAGTGGCAGCAAGGGCCCGGTGCCGGCGATCACCACAGGACCTTGCGGCTTGACCACGCCGCTCTTGATCTGCAGTTGCAGACCACCGAGCAACTTGACCCCCGGCAGCGTCCAGCCGGGAAACGGTACGCTGCGTTCATGGCAGCCGGCCGCCAGCAACAATTGCCCATAGGCCACCCGCTGCACCTGCTCGTCGGCATCCAGCAGCATCAGGCTGTCAAGGCCCTCGGCACCGATCACCCGGTGGTTGAGGCGCACCTCGATCATCTGCTCGTGATCGGAAAATTCGCCGTGCAGCTTGGCCAGCGTCTCGCAGTAGCGCGGCCCCAGGTAATCCAGTTGCACGCCATCGCGCAGCGGGCCGCGAAAGACCACGCCCCCCAGGCGCGAGGCTTCTTCGATCAGGGTGCTGCGCACGCCGTGCTTGGCCAGTTCGATAGCCGCCGCCATGCCCGCCGGCCCTCCGCCGACAATCACCGGGTTCAGGCTCATACCGTGGGCTCCGTCTCGCTGATGCGGTTGCTCAGGGTCTGCACCTGCATGCCCGGCTTGACCAGGGTCTGGCAGGCGCGGCGCTTGTGGCGGCCGTCGATCTGCACCAGGCAGCAATGGCACACACCCATGCCGCAGTAGGCACCGACCAACTGTCCGTGGTCATTGCGCGCCACCTGGCGCAGGCCGGTGGCCTGGATCACGCTGAGGACTGTTTCACCCAGGGCGGCAGTGACCGGCTGGCCGTTGAGACTGATGGTCATGTCCGCATGCTGCAGCGGCTGAATATCAAAATTGCGGTCTATCTGACGCATTGCGGTTCATCCGTGAGAAGTGAGTGGGGTTACCGGCGTCCTGCCACCCGCAGTCCTGGGGCAAGGACGTGGTAACACCGCGGTTCCGAAAACTCTGTCAGAACCGAGCGCGGGCCAATCTAGTGCTTTTGTCCGACAGAAATATTGATCTGGGCCAAGCAAAAGGCCGGAGTGCACCCAAGCAGTGCATCCCCCCTTCTCAAACTTGCGACACGGGCCACAAAAAAGCCGCTGCTGGCAGAAGCCGGCAGCGGCGCATGGACAACGGGTAACCCGTTTCGGGAGGGTGCTTAGTGCATGAAAATGGCGATCAGGATAATCACCGGGATCGGCACACCGAGGAACCACAACAGTAATGAGCGCATGGGAATTCTCTTGGGTCAGTGAACGGGAGTCGGGGCCACGGTGCGCGGCTGGACGTCGGTTTCAAACCAGACCACGGCATCCCGGCGACGGCCACCGAAGGTCGCCGCCAGGCTGGCGAAGAAAGCCCCGCACAGCAGCGCGATGAACATCCACAAAGACGACCAGGCGGCCACCTTGGCGGCGCTGTCGGCGGCTTCCCTGGCAGCTTGCCTGGCTTCATGCAGCGCTTGCTGGGTCTTGGCGAACACCTCGTCCACCCGGCGCTCGGCTTCGGCCTGGCTGAGGTTGGTGCGCTGGGCCACCAGTTGCGCCAGGTAGCGGCGATCCTCAGACGAGAGCTGACCGTCGTTGCTCAAGGTACGCACGAAGATCCGCGACACCGTGCCCCGCGCCGCGTCGTCGCTGACCGCTACCGGACGATCATCGCGGAACAGGCTGTCGACGAAATAGCCGTAATCGTCTTGGGAGCCCTGGGCCGCCGCATGACCGGCCACTTGGGTTGCGGCGCTGGCGGCACCGGAAACGACCTGGGCACCAGCCTGCACACCGCCGCTGATGACGCTCGTCACCGAGCCCACCACCAGGGTCGCGGTCACCAGGGTCGCCACGGCCCAGGCCAGGAAGCCGTGGGCCGTGTCCCGGAAGTACACTTCATCGCCGTGCAGATTGGCCCACTTCACCCGCAGGCGCCCGGCCAGGTAACCCCCCAGCCCGGCAGCGAGAATCTGTGTCAGGGCCAGCCAGACAATGCTGGAGATACCCAGGCCCTTGGCACTGATGCCGCTGCCGGCCCAGGGCGAAACCGCGGAAAAGCCCAGGCCGAAGCCCAGCAGTAAAAGGATCAGGGACAAGGCGGCGGCCGCCGCGGCGCCGGCGAAGATCGCCGCCCAGGACACCCCCGAGTAATGACTCGAGGCGTCCGCAGTGGCGAGCTGGTGTTCAGAGGGTCTGTTCATTGTTGTTCTGCTCCAGGCATGAAAAAGGCTGTTGCACGTCTCCAGGGGACAAGTGCAGTCAGCGTGCCAGTTGCACGAACTTTATAACTCAATGCATTTCAATGACTTGCGATCAGCTCCCGCGCCAGGGTCGTGCAATTTACCGGCCTGGGAGTTTTGTGGCGGGCGTTCTGCACGGCCCCCCCTCAGGCACGCCTGCTCAGGTAAAGCTCCCGGCCCCGGGTGTAGCACCAGTGCACCAGCAGCCCAAGGACCCACAGCGCCAGCAGCAGGTTGCCCACCAGGGTCAATTGCGCGATGCCCTGCCCCCACAGCATAAAGAGCGGCAATGCCAGCCAGGCTGAACGGCGAAAGTCCAGCAGGCGCATGATGCCCGGCACGATCACCGCCATCAGGGCAATGACCAGCACGTCCAGGCCGCGATACCCCAGCATCCAGCGCGCATAGTGGGGATCGGCGGCATAAGCCTCCAGGTAGCCTGGCAGGCGCAACGCCAGATCCACGGCCAGACTCAACAGCAGAGCAGCCACCACCAGCCACAGCAGCCCCTTGAAACGTGATGCGTATTTCATTGCATGACACCTTGATACAGAGAAGCTCAGTCGGGGCTTCAACGCCGCTTGTAGCTTTTATTGCCACTGGGGGTCAGGCAGTAGACCCCGCCCCGCGGGCCAGTGCAGAAACTGCCGCTGCCGCAGGTACAACCCTGAGCGTCGCGCAGCAGTGGCTCGGCACGAGAGGTGGAGGAACGCTGACCGAACATCAGCGCGCAGTTCTTCTTCGAGGCGCTGATGGAGCCGTCGTTGCACAGGAAGAGTTCGCCGTCACAACGGGCGATGCCGCCTTTCTTTCCAGAACAGGGCTGATTGGCCGCCTGGGCCGCCGCGCTGCACAGCAGCATCAGGCACACCGCGAAAAAGGGCTTCCAGCCGACCCGGGTCAGGGCACTCATGGTGACGCCTCCTGGCAAAAAACTGGCCGGATGATATCAAGCTTCAACGCCCCTGACTTGGGCTGTCCGGACCAGACCACAAGCCAGATGAAAGTTTATTTAGAATCCCGGCCCTGGTTTCTTGGCAAAATGCCCGCCTGTGTCACGAACCGCCAAGCAGGTAACGCCTATGACCCGCATTCTGACCATCGAAGACGACGCCGTGACGGCCCGGGAGATCGTCGCCGAACTGAGCAGCCACGGCCTCGACGTGGACTGGGTGGACAATGGCCGTGAAGGCCTGGTACGCGCCGTGAGCGGCGACTACGACCTGATCACCCTGGACCGCATGCTGCCGGAGCTGGACGGCCTGGCCATCGTCACCACCCTGCGCACCATTGGTGTGTCGACGCCGATCCTGATGATCAGCGCCCTCTCCGATGTCGACGAACGGGTGCGCGGCCTGCGGGCCGGCGGCGACGACTACCTGACCAAGCCCTTCGCCTCCGACGAGATGGCGGCCCGGGTCGAGGTGCTGCTGCGGCGCAAGAACACGGTCAAGGATTTCGCCACCAGCCTGCGGGTGGCCGACCTGGAGCTGAACCTGATCAGCCGCGAGGCGACCCGCGCCGACCAGTTGCTGAGCCTGCTGCCCACCGAATACAAGCTGCTGGAATTCCTCATGCGCAACACCGGGCAGATCCTCTCGCGGATGATGATCTTCGAAGAGGTCTGGGGTTATCACTTCGACCCGGGAACCAACCTGATCGACGTGCACATCGGCCGCCTGCGCAAGAAGATCGACCCGCCCGGCATGACCCCGTTGATCCGCACCGTGCGAGGCTCGGGCTATGTCATTGCTGAACCCCTCTAAAGGCTGGCGCTCCTCCAGCAGTCGCCTGCTGGCGCTGTACAGCACGCTGTTCGTGGCCTGGAGCTGCATCCTCATGGGGGTGCTGTACTACGAAGTCTCCACCTACCTGGACAGCCTGGCCAAGCACTCGCTGATGCAGCGCCAGCACCTGTTCGCCCGCTTCGAAGGCGAGCAGTTGGTGGAGGCCCTGGCCACCAGCATGACCTTCGACATGCGCGCCATCGACGCCTACGGCCTGTTCGACGAGCAGCGTCGGCCCTTGAGCGGGCCGATCCGGCAGATCCCCGAGGACCTGCCCCTGGACGGCCAGATCCACGAGCTGAAGAGCTGCATCGACTCCGACGACACGAGCCTGCCCCGGGACAGCTGCGACGCCGTGGCCACCCACACCCGGGACGGCCGCTGGCTGGTGCTGGTGCGCGACAATGGCTCGCTGTTCGCGGTGACCCGGATCATTCTCCACGCGCTGCTGTGGGGGATTTCCCTGACCATCATTCCCGGGGTCGCCGGCTGGCATCTGCTGCGCCGCCGGCCGCTGCGGCGCATCCGTCAGATCCAGGCCAGCGCCGAAGCCATCGTCGCCGGCGACCTGACCCGGCGCCTGCCGCTGTCGGACCGGCGTGACGAGCTGGACATGCTGGCGGCCATCGTCAACGCCATGCTCGAACGCATCGAGCGGCTGATGCACGAGGTCAAGGGCGTGTGCGACAACATCGCCCACGACCTGCGCACCCCGCTGACCCGCCTGCGGGCCCAGCTCTATCGTCTGCAGCAACAGGCCGAGGAAGGCTCGCCCCAGGCCCTGCAGATGGACCAGCTGCTGGCCGAGGCCGACACCTTGATGGCGCGCTTTCGCGGGTTGCTGCGCATCTCCGAACTGGAGGACCAGCAACGGCGCTCGGGCTTCCTCGAACTCGATCCGCTGCCGCTGCTTCAGGAGCTGTACGACTTCTACCTGCCCCTGGCCGAAGAAGGCCGCCTGACCCTGCAGCTCGACGTGCCGGCCAGCCTGCCCCGGCTGATCGGCGACCGCGCCCTGCTGTTCGAGGCCCTGGCCAACCTGCTGAGCAACTCGATCAAGTTCACCCCGCCGGGCGGCGAAGTGATACTGCGCGGCCTCGACGACGGCGGCAGCCCGCGCCTGGAAGTGCTGGACTCAGGCCCCGGCATTCCCCCGGCGGAACGGGCGGCGGTGTTCCGGCGCTTCTACCGGGTCGACGAAAGCAACGCCCAGGGCGGCTTTGGCCTGGGCCTGTCGATCGTTGCGGCCATCGTCAGCCTGCACGGCTTCAAGCTCGAAGTGGGCAGCAGCGAACGCGGCGGCGCGCGCCTGAGCCTGGATTGCCGGCCAAGCCTGATCGCCGACCACTGACCCGCCCCATCCCTGTAGCCGCTGCTGAGCCCGCGAAGCTGCGAAAAGGTCCGCAGGACCTTGCCTGGCGATTTCCCGACGAACCTCCAGCGGGCTTCAACTCCCCGCGTCTCCTGCGACGCAGTGCTACCCAAAGCGTTCGCAGCCCTCGGCAGCGGCTACAGGTGGCCCAGGGAGTTGCTGTCCAGCTCGTAGAGCAACTCGTCGATGAGCCGCAATACTTCGGCCTCGCTCTGCAGGGACTTGATGCGCAATCCGCTGACCACCAGATCGACCCGACCGCTGTCGGGCTCGAACACCCGCAGGGTCAGGGTGCCGTCGCCGGCATGGCTGAAACTGCAGGCCAGGGGCGCCAGGCGCTGTTCGATACAGGCGCGCCATTGGGCCTGGGTGAGCACCGCCGGTGCCTGATCGGTCACGCTGCCCTTGCTCTGTTCATCACCCATGCGGGCTGTCCTTGTGCTGTAGTTGTGCTCTGCCACAGCCCCATTGACCGGACCTGTGGCGGCTCCAAGGGTAGAAAACACCCACCACGCAAAGAAGGCGCATTTGCACGGGTTGCCCTGGTGCATATGCACCAGTTCAGCGTCCCCGACTGCCGACCGTGCCGACGAACAGCCCGCGCTCCCGGGCCCAGACGATGGCTTCGCCCCGGCTGTGCACCCCGAGCTTGGAATACAGGGTGGCGACATGGTTGCGCACGGTGTTGGGCGCCAGCTTCAACTGGGCGGCAATCTCTTTGTCTGCCAATCCCTGATAGATCAACCCCAGCACTTCCCGCTCGCGGGCCGTCAGGTCGGCAGAGGACACCCCAGGCGTGTCCCGGGCCTTGGGGCTTCTCACGTTGGCCAGCTTTTCGATCAGGGTTCGGCTGAACCAGGAGGCGTCGCGCATCACTTCCTCGATGGCGCCCACCAGCTCCAGTTCGGAGCGCTTGCGCTCGGTGATGTCCATCAGCACCAGCAGGTAACAGGGGCTGTCCTGGATAAGCACAGTGTCGGCGTAGGCCACGCAATCGATCAGCCCGGCGTTCTTCTGGCGCACCTTGAGGTCCAGGCCATCGACGTTGCCGACCTTCTCCAGTTGACTGAACAGTTGGCTGGCCGCCGCGGCCTCGGCGATGAAGCCGATGGCCTCGACGTTCTTGCCCAGCAGTTCTTCGCTGCTGTAGCCGCAGGTGTTGAGAAAGGCCTCGTTGACGTCGACGATCTGCTGCTCGGCGCTGCACACCAGGGTCGGCACCGGGGTCAGGCGAAACGACTTGGCAAAACGCTCCTCGCTCTGGCGCAGGGCAATCTCGATCCTGCGCCGTGGCTCCAGGTCCATGAAGGAAAACAGCATGCAGTCTTCATCGTTGATGTCCAGGGGCTGGCCGGCGACGATCACCAGCTTGCTGCCGCCGTCCGGCAGGCGCAGCTCGGCCTGCATCTGCGGGATGGTCGCGCCCTGGCCCAGGCGCTCAATGGCCAGGTCCTTGTGCTCGGCGTCCTCCAGCACATCCAGCTCGTACACCGAACGGCCGATCACCTGGTCCCGGGCATAGCCGGTCATTTCCAGGAAGCCCTGGTTGACCTTGATGTAGCGCAAGTCGCTGAGGCGGCAGATCACCGCTGGCGCCGGGTTGGCGTTGAAGGTCTTCTCGAAGCGCTGCTCGGCGCCGGCCCAATCGCTGGCATCGCTGAGAATCAGCACCAGGGATTCCGGCGCGCCGCTGCGATCGGTGAGGATCATGCTGCGCACCCGGTGCACCCAGTGCCGGGGTTCGCCGTCGATCTCGGCCTGTACCTCGACCACCACGTCGCTGAAGGTTTCCCCAGCGGCCACCCGATTGATGGGATAGGCCTCCAGGGCCAGGGGGTGATTGTTGCGATAGCGCAAGGCATAGCGCCGGGCGTACTCACGGACATTGGCCCCCAGCTCGCCGACCTCGCTCACTCCATGCATGGCCAGCGCCGCTTCATTGGCCCAGAGCAGGCTGCGGGCCTTGTCGGTCTCGATCAGGATCACCCCGTCGGACAGACCGGCGATGATCTGCTGCAACTGGCGGCGATTGGTTTCGGTAGCAAGTACGGCCTGGCTCATGGCATCTCCAGTCAGAACCGGCGCCACAGCGGACAGGCTGCGCGCCGCAAAAAAGGGGCTGAACACTACGACCACGGCCGCTCGCCATCGTGCCCTGCACCTCCGCCGCTGCGCACTGGAGCCACCTCGCGCCAAGGGTTAAGCTGCTGCGCCTGGTCCGACCGCCCTCAAGGAGTGAAGCATGATCACCATCCGTGAAGCCGACAGCCGCGATATCGATGCCCTGCAGGCCATAGGCTGCGCCACCTACCGCGAACACTTCGCGGCGATCTGGACGACTGACGGCATGCAGCAGTTTCTCGACCAGGACTTCTCCCCCGCCAACCTCGAAGCGTCCGTAGCGGCCCGGGACCGGCACCTGTGGTTACTGGCCCTGGACCCGCAGCACCAACCCATCGGCTTTGCCAAGCTCAACTGGGCCCGCCCGACGCCGGGCAGCGGCCGGCTCGGGGCCGAACTGCAGAAGATCTACCTGCTCAAGTCCCAGGCCGGCCAGGGCCATGGCCGGCGCCTGCTCGAACACGTGTTGCAACGGACCAGCACCGCCGGGGAATCCTGCCTGTGGCTGGACGTGCTCAAGAGCAACAGCGGCGCCCGGCGCTTTTATGAAAGCGCCGGGCTGCGGCAGATCGGTGAAGTGCCCTTCAGCACCGACCTGGAACAGATCGGCATGTGGGTGATGGCCTGCGACCTGCCGCTGGCCCGGCCACCGGCCGAGGCTTGAACCCGGCTGCGGCCGTCCGCCCGGCGGCTACAGGCCCAGGGCCTTGAGGCGCCGGTACAGGGTTCGTTCGCTCAGGCCCAGGGTCTTGGCCAGTTCGCTGCGCGAGCCGTCGAAGACTTCCAGGGCATGGGCCAGCTGTTCCAGGTCCTTGCCGGCGCGACGGCGGGTCACCGGGACCGGTGCCTGTGGGCTGCGCAGTTCTGCCGGCAGGTCCTGCGGGCGGATCACCCCGTCATCACTGAACAACCGCGCCCGTTCGAGGATGTTGCGCAGCTCGCGGATATTGCCCGGGTAGGTGTACAGCCGCAGTTGTTCCAGGGCCTGGGGATCGACCCGCGGCACCACACCGGGATCGAGGCGGCGCAGCAGGCTGTCGATCAGCAGCGGCAGGTCGTCGCTGCGTTCGCGCAGGGCCGGCAGGCGGATCGGGAAGGCGCTGATGCGGTAGTACAGGTCCTGGCGAAAGGTGCCAGCGGCGACCATTTCCTTGAGCGGCTTGTGGGTCGCCGCCACCAGGCGAAAATCCGAGTGCACGGTGCGCAGGCTGCCCACCGGACGGAAGCTGCCGGACTCGATCAGGCGCAGCAGCTTGACCTGCATGGCCAGGGGCACCTCGCCGATTTCGTCGAGAAACAGGGTGCCGCCGTGGGCCGCTTCCGCCAGGCCGATCTTGCGTTGCAGGGCGCCGGTAAAGGCGCCCTTTTCATAGCCGAACAGTTCGCTTTCCAGCAGGGTTTCGGTGAGCCCGGTGCAGTCCACCACCACCAGCGGCCCACTGGCCCGGGGGCTGCCATCGTGCAGGGCACGGGCAAAGAGTTCCTTGCCGGTGCCGGACTCACCCTGCAGCAGCACCGGAATCGGCGCCGGAGCTGCCCGCTGCAGGGCGCTCAGCGCTTCGTTGAAGGCTGGCGAGCGCCCCACCAGGCCCTTCTGCTGGGGCTGCACCGACGCCACCGCCACTGAGCTCAGGCGTTCGACATAGGCCACCACGGTGCCGGCCTCGCCAATGATCGGCCGCAGCTCCACATCCACATGCTCGGGGCCGCGAGGTGTGTGATGAATGTGCAGCATGCGCTCCGGCACCCGGCTGTCATGGGCCTTGCGCATCGGGCAATGCTCCCCGGCCTGGTCGCAGGGCACGGCGAACTGGTGAGACACGCGATAGCACTTGGCGCCCACATGGGGCTTGCCGGCCACGCCGAACTGGCGCTGGTAGGCGGTGTTGGCGGCGATGATGTTGTAGTCGGTGTCGAGCACGATGGTCGGTTGCGGGTCGTGTTCGAGGTAGGACACCAGGGCAGACATGGACGGCTGGGCACGGTCGGTGGCGATCAGGGACATGGGGCAACTCCGAGGCAGTGGCGGCAGCTTAAAGCACGCCGCGGCCTTCTGCCATTTTCTGCCACAAACTGCCATGTCACTGCCAAATGACGCTGGCAGTCGCCTCGAAAAACGCCTGATGGCAGCCCCTGCGGCCTTCTACTTCAATGAACAGGTGGCCAATCCGGGTGTTTGAGGTTGGCACGTTTATTGACAGTCCAAGGGACGAGCGACAGCGCAGACTGCCCTCACCTTCATTGCCTGGAGTGCCCCATGATCATCAGCGACACGCTGCGTGTAGAAGCCTTTTTCGACCCTCACACCTGGACCATCAGCTACCTGGTGATGGACCAGGCCAGCCGCCGCTGCGCGCTGATCGACAGCGTGCTGGACTATGACCCGAAATCCGGCCGCACCCGCACCGAGTCCGCCGACCGCCTGATCGCCCGGGTGCGCGAGCTGGAGGCCCGGGTCGACTGGATTCTGGAAACCCACGTGCACGCCGACCACCTGTCCGCTGCCGCCTACCTCAAGGACCAGCTGGGGGCCCAAGTGGCCATCGGCAATCAGATCACCCGGGTGCAGAAAGTCTTCGGTGCGCTGTTCAACGAAGCCCCGGCCTTTGCCCGGGATGGCAGCCAGTTCGACGTGCTGCTCGAAGACGGCGCCGAGTTCGCCATCGGCGGCCTCAGCGCCCGGGCCCTGCATACCCCGGGGCATACCCCGGCCTGCATGACCTACCTGGTGCAAGTGGGCGATGAGTGCGTGGCCTTTGTCGGCGACACCCTGTTCATGCCCGACTACGGCACCGCCCGCTGCGACTTCCCCGGGGCCGATGCGCGGACCCTGTACCGCTCCATCGGCAAGATCCTCGCCCTGCCCCCGCAAACCCGGCTGTTCATGTGCCACGACTACCTGCCCAACGGCCGCGAACTGCAGTACATGACCACCGTTGCCGAGCAACGCGCCAACAACATTCACATCCATCAGGGCGTCGACGAAGACAGCTTCGTGAAGATGCGTGAAGCCCGCGACGCAACCCTGGACATGCCGGTGCTGATCCTGCCTTCGGTGCAGGTCAACATGCGCAGCGGACACTTCCCCGAGCCCGAAGACAACGGCGTGAGCTACCTGAAGATTCCCCTGAACACCCTATAACGATACCGACTCCACACGGAGAACTTGCCATGCGTCCCTTCAACCCGGCCCTGCGCGCCGTCGACGGCAGCCATCAGGTGCTGATCGTCGGTGGCGGTGCCGCAGGCATTGCCGTCGCCGCCAGCCTCATGTCCCGCGATCCACATCTGGATGTGGCGATCATCGACCCGGCCAGCAGCCACTACTACCAACCCGGTTGGACCCTGGTGGGCGCCGGGGTGTTCAGCGCCCAGTCCACCGAACGCAACATGGCCGCGCTGATGCCCAAGGGCGTCAAGTGGCTGCAGCACGCCGTCAGCCTGTTCGAACCCGACAACAATGCCCTGGTGCTGGACGACGGCCGCGTGCTGGGCTACGACCAACTGGTGGTGTGCCCCGGGCTCAAGCTCGACTGGGCGGCCATCGACGGCCTGCCCCAGGCCCTGGGCAACCACGGCGTGACCTCCAACTACCGCTACGACCTGGCGCCCTACACCTGGCAACAGGTGCAGCAGCTGCAACAGGGCGAGGCGCTGTTCAGCCAGCCGCCAATGCCGATCAAGTGCGCCGGGGCGCCGCAGAAAGCCCTGTACCTGTCCTGCGACCACTGGCGGCGCAACGGCCGCCTGGGGTCGATCAAACCGCGCTTCCTGAATGCCGGCGGCGTGCTGTTCGGCGTGGCGGACTATGTGCCGGCGCTGATGGAATACGTGAAGAAGTACGGCATCGAACTGGATTTCGGCCACAACCTGGTGGCGGTGAACGGCCCGGCCCAGCGCGCAACCTTCGTGCGCACCCTGGCCGACGGCCGCCAGGAGACCCTGGAGCGCGCCTTCGACCTGCTGCACGTGGTGCCGCCACAATGCGCCCCGGACTTTATCCGCCAAAGCCCCCTGGCCGACGCCGCTGGCTGGGTCGATGTCGATCCCCATAGCCTGCGCCACAAGCGCTTCATCAATGTCCACGGCCTGGGCGATGCCACCAACACCAGCAATGCCAAGACCGCCGCGGCGGCACGCAAGCAGGCGCCGGTGGTGGCCAACAACGTACTGGTGGCCCTCAAGCGCCTGACCCGGCTGGCCGAGTACGACGGCTACGGCTCCTGCCCACTGACCGTGGAACGGGGCAAGATCGTCCTCGCCGAATTCACTTACGGCGGCAAGCTGGCGCCGAGCTTCCCGCGCTGGCTGCTGGACGGCCGCCAACCGACCCGTCGCGCCTGGTGGCTGAAGGAACGAATCCTGCCGCCGCTGTACTGGCGCGGCATGCTCAAGGGCCATGAATGGCTGGCACAACCGACCCTGGCCACGGACACCCCGAAGACATGAGTGAACACAGTCTTTTGGGCGCTGGGCTGGGGGCGGTCATTGGCGCGATCCTGGCGCTGACCGGAGCCGGCGGCGGCATCCTCGCGGTGCCACTGCTGGTGTTCGGCCTGGGTTTGAGCATGGTCGAGGCCGCCCCTATCGGCCTGCTGGCGGTGGGCTTGGCCGCCAGCGTTGGCGCGGTGCTGGGCCTGCGCCAGGGCATCGTGCGCTACCGTGCGGCGGGGTTTGTCGCCAGCATCGGTATTCTCATGGCGCCGCTGGGGCTGTGGCTGGCCCACCGCCTGCCCAACCTGCCCCTGGCCCTGCTGTTTTCCCTGGTGCTGCTGTACGCCTGCGGACGCATCCTGCGCAAGGCCAGCCTGGAATTGAAACAGGGCCGGGCGGCGGCGCGTCCGGCGTTCCTGCCCTGCGTGCTCAACCCGGCCCAGGGCCGTTTGCGCTGGACCCTGCCCTGCGCCCGGGCACTGACCTTCACCGGCATGCTCTCGGGCCTGCTGTCGGGGTTGCTCGGTGTCGGCGGCGGCTTCGTGATCATCCCGGCCCTGAGCCGCTACACCAACCTGGACAGCAAGAGCATCGTCGCCACCTCTTTGGCGGTGATTGCCCTGGTGTCCCTGGGCAGCGTGGTGACCGCCAGCCTCAGCGGCGTGATGCACTGGGCCGTGGGTGCGCCCTTTGCCCTGGGCGCGGTGGTGGGGCTGGTACTGGGACGACAAGTGGCCAGCCACCTGGCCGGCCCGCGCCTGCAACAACTGTTTGCCATCACCGGCATGCTGGCAGCGCTGCTGCTGGCGGGCGGGGCCCTGGGTTGGCTGTCCCATTGAGGCCCTTTCGCCGGCAAGCCGGCTCCTGCAACAGTGGGTACAGATCCCCCATGGGCACTGGCTTGCCAGCGCAGGCGTGCGCACCGACGCTGCGGTTGCGCGGCGGAAATGCCTGAGCCATGACCGGCCCCTGCACCAGCAAGGGCCATGCAGAGGAAATCGATATGCTCTTTGACGCCGCACATTTCACCCCAGGCTCGGCCCTGGCCGGGGGCGCGTTGATCGGCCTGGCGGCCGGGCTGTTGATCGTCGCCAACGGGCGCATCGCCGGAATCAGCGGCCTGCTCGGCAGCCTGCTGCAACCGGGCAGCGACGGCTGGGGCGAGAAAGCCCTGTTCATCCTCGGGCTGCTGCTGGCGCCGCTGCTCTGGGGCCTGTTTCACACCCTGCCCGTCGCCGAGTTCCAGGGCGGGCTACTCGGCCTGATCAGCGCCGGCCTGCTGGTGGGCATCGGTACCCGCTATGGCGCCGGTTGCACCAGCGGCCACGGGGTCTGCGGCATTTCCCGGCTGTCGCCACGCTCGATCATCGCCACCCTGTGCTTCATGGGCACCGGCTTCGCCACGGTCTGGGTGCTGCGCCACGGACTGGGGCTGCTGCCATGAGAAAACTCAGCGCTTTTGTCGCCGGCCTGCTGTTCGGCATCGGCCTGTTGCTGGCGGGTATGGCCAACCCGGCCAAGGTCCTGGGCTTTCTCGATCTGGCCGGCACCTGGGACCCGTCCCTGGCGCTGGTGATGCTCGGCGCCATCGCGGCGGCCTGGTGGCCCTTCCATTGGGCCATGGGCCACTCGCGCTCGCTGCTCGGGGCCCCCATGCAGATTCCCGCCAAGCGCAGTGTCGATCGACGCCTGATCGGCGGCAGCCTGCTGTTCGGCGTCGGCTGGGGCATCGTCGGGATCTGCCCGGGGCCGGCCCTGGTGCTGTTGCCGGGCGGGCACTGGCAAGCCTGGGTGTTCGTCCTGGCGATGCTCCTGGGCATGTTGCTGTTCCAGCGCCTGGAGGCCCGCCAACGCGGCTGAAGCGCACACCCACGCATCCCCCCCTGCACAGGAACGGCCTTGCCAGCGCAGGCTCTCGCTGGCACCGCTGACCTGACAGAGGATTGATGACGCCGTCACCGGCCTCTTCGTCGGCGAGCCTGCTCCTGCCTGGGAAACGGCCAGGGAAATATTGGCCTCTGCCGGTCAGGGGCGCGGGCGGCGACGATGGCCTGGACCTGTATCTCCCAGGAGTACGCCATGTCCACCACCCAATCCCTTGAACTCTGTCTCTGGCGCAAGATCGGCCGCTACGCCTCGCGCATCGGCCGGACCTTGATCCAAAAAGCCCTGTGGCTCTACTACGCCGCGCAACGACCACAAACCCCGATCTGGGCCAAGACCACCATCTACGCCGCGCTGGGTTACTTCATACTGCCGCTGGACATGGTCCCCGACCTGCTCCCCGGGGCCGGATACACCGATGACCTCGGGCTGCTGGCCGGTTCAGTGGTGGCTGTGGCTGCGCATATCAACGCCGAGGTCCGGGAACAAGCCAGCGCACGCCTGGCCGACTGGTTCGGCAGTGAGCCGGAATGAACCGGAGGTCGGCGCCAGGGTACGCATAAGACTCAGCAAGGCGGTGCAGAACCCCGGACACAATGGCCGTTCGACTCACCGCGCCTGCGTGTCCAGGGCATAAAACTCCTGCAGCTTGGCCTGCAGCAGCTTCTTGTCCGGCAGTTGGGTCCGGTACTCGGCGATCAACGCCGGCGACAGTGAACGGTTGAGGGCATATTCCACCACCTCGTCATGCTTGCTGGCACAGAGCAACACGCCCAGCGCCGGGTTCTCATGGGGTTTGCGCACCTGGCGGTCCAGGGCCTCCAGGTAGAAGTCCAGCTTGCCCAGGTACTCCGGTTCGAAGCGCCCGACCTTGAGTTCAACGGCCACCAGGCAATTCAACCCACGATGGAACAGCAGCAGATCCAGGGCAAAATCGCGCCCGCCGACCTGCAGGGGATAGCCAGAAGCGACAAAGCAGAAGTCGCGCCCCATCTCGATCAGAAAATCCTTGAGCTGGCGCACCAGCCCCTGGTGCAGATCGGCTTCATCATGCCCCTGGGCCAGGCCGAGAAACTCCACCATGTAGGCATCCTTGAAGACCTTCAGGGCCTCGGGACGGGCCTGTTTCAAGGTGGCCGTGGCGCTTGCCGGGCGGGTCAGCGTGCGTTCGAACAGCGCGGACTTGATCTGCCGTTCCAACTCGCGGGTCGACCACTGCTCCTGAATGGCCATGCGCAGGTAAAACTCGCGCTCTTGCGCGCATTTACCTTGCGCAAGAATGATCAGGTTCTGGGTCCAGGGTAATTGTGTCAGCACTGCTGACACTTTCTCCTCCCCTCGATAGACCTCATAGAACTGACGCATGCGGAACAGGTTACGCCGGGTAAACCCCCGCAGCCCCGGCTGCTGCCGCGCCAGGTAATCGGCCAATTGCTGGACCACGCCATCGCCCCATTCCGCCGCCTCGAGCTTGCGGCTGATATAGGCCCCGACCTGCCAGTACAGTTCCACCAGTTCAGTGTTCACCGCCCGCACCGCCCGCTGCCGTGCGGCGGTGATCATTCGTGCCACTTCATTGAATGCCACCTCGGTGGAGGTGACGGCCGCTTGCACCTCTTGCTTCATGACGAACGCCCGGTTGCCTGGATAAAGGCCTCCATCATCACCCGGCTCTCCGTGCCGCTATAGTCGGCCCCGTCTCTTTAGCTTGAGCGAAACGTCCTTGTTTCAGTGACGCAAACAGCCCCGTCAGCCTGGCATGCAGGCAAAGCCATGGGTGCTGGCCACCTGCTTGCCCTTGGCGTCATACAAGCGAACCGACACCTCGGTCCCCAGGCTCGACTCCACCAGTTTGTAATGCTCACCGGCCTTGAAGCCGCTGTAGCTGATATGGCCATTGCAGTCTTGCTGATTGGAGTCGCCAACGCTCTCTTCAAACAGGGTCACGTCCAGGCGATGGGCGCCGGGCTTGACCTCAAAATAACGCCCGTCGTCGACCTTCTGCCCATCCACCCGTTCGGCCATCAGGTCGTTGGGCGCCTCTTCCTGCAGGCCAATCCAGGCCTGGCTGGGGTCGGGCTGGGGCATCGGCCCGGCGCAGGCGCTGAGCAAGCAGGCAAGCCCCAGGGCGGGAATCAGCAACAGCGGTTTGAGTTTCATGAAAACGTACCTCGCCAATGACAGAAATGAGTGCGACGCCAGTCCAGGACAATCGGCTGCGTCGATGCCCATCAAGGGTGTCGAGGTGTCGGTGCGAGTACAAATGAATCCCAGTGAAAGGAATTTCAGGCCTTACCTAAAACTTCCTTCACCTGGCTGAAAGCCGCGTGTTAGGTGGGTCGCTGCAGGCTGCCGAGGTTTGCAATCCCACTCCCTCGGAGGTTTTCGGCATGCTCGGGCTGGTCAAGACCGCACTGCTCAAGCCCTACACGTTCATCGTGCTGGCGATATTCATCTGCATCATCGGGCCCCTGGCGGCCCTGCGTACCCCCACCGACGTGTTTCCGGATATCGGCATCCCGGTGGTGGCGGTGGTCTGGCAGTACAACGGCCTGTCGCCGGACGCCATGGCCGGCCGGGTGATCTACACCTACGAGCGCTCCCTGAGCACCACGGTCAACGACATCGAGCACATCGAATCGCAGTCGCTGCCGGGCATGGGCATCGTCAAGATCTTCTTCCAGCCCGGGGTCGATATCCGCACCGCCAACGCCCAGGTGACAGCGGTGTCACAAACCGTGCTCAAGCAGATGCCGCCGGGCATCACCCCGCCGCTGATCCTCAACTACAGCGCCTCGACGGTGCCGATCCTGCAGCTGGCGTTTTCCAGCCCGACCCTGTCGGAGGCGAAGATCCGCGACCTGGTGCAGAACAACATCCGCCTGCCCCTGAGCTCGCTGCCGGGGCTGGCCATGCCCACGCCCATGGGCGGCAAGCAGCGCCAGATCACCCTCGACCTGGACCCGCAAGCCCTGGCCGCCAAGGGCCTGTCGGCCCAGGACGTAGGCAATGCCCTGGCGGCGCAGAACCAGATCATCCCGGTGGGCACCGCCAAGCTCGGCGGCGATGAATACACGGTGCTGCTGAACAACAGCCCGACCGCCATCGACGAGCTCAACGACCTGCCGATCAAGACCGTGGACGGTGCGCTGATCACCATCGGACAGGTGGCCCACGTGCGCGACGGCTCGCCGCCGCAGACCAATATCGTGCGGGTCGACGGACGCCGCGCGGTGCTGATGCCAGCGCTGAAGAACGGCAACATCTCCACCCTGTCGATCGTCGACGGCATCCGCCAGATGCTGCCGCGGATCAACGAAACCCTGCCGCCGGCGCTGAAGACTTCGCTGCTCGGGGACGCCTCGGTGTTCGTCAAGCAATCGGTGGGCAGCGTGGCCCGGGAAGGCATCATCGCCGCCCTGCTGACCAGCGCGATGATCCTGCTGTTCCTCGGTAGCTGGCGCTCGACATTGATCATCGCCGCCTCGATTCCCCTGGCGGTGCTTTCCGCGATTGCCCTGCTGGCGCTCAGCGGCCAGACCCTCAACGTCATGACCCTGGGCGGCCTGGCCCTGGCGGTGGGGATCCTGGTGGACGACGCCACGGTGACCATCGAGAACATCAACTGGCACCTGGAACAGGGCAAGGCGGTGAAGCAGGCGATCCTCGACGGCGCCAAGCAGATCGTCGGCCCGGCCTTCGTCTCGCTGCTGTGCATCTGCATCGTCTTCGTGCCGATGTTCCTGCTGCAGGGCATCGCCGGTTACCTGTTCCGGCCCATGGCCCTGGCGGTGATCTTCGCCATGGCCAGCTCGTTCATCCTTTCGCGGACCCTGGTGCCCACACTGGCCCTGTACCTGCTCAAGCCCCACGCGCCGGAAGCCGGGCCCGGGCATCACCCGGAAGACGCCTTCATCAACCACCACGAAGGCGAACAGCACGCCAAGCCGCGCAGCGCCCTGGTGCGCGGGCTGCTGGCCTTGCAGCAGGGTTTCGAGGCGCGCTTCTCCAACGTGCGCGACACCTACCACGGCCTGCTGCACCTGGCCCTGGGCCGGCGCAAGACCTTCATCCTCGGTTTCCTGGCCTGCGTGCTGGCCTCCTTCGCCCTGCTGCCGAGCCTGGGCCAGGACTTCTTCCCCGCCACCGACGCCGGCGCCCTGGCCCTGCACGTGCGCCTGCCCCTGGGCACGCGGATCGAGGAAAGCGCGGCGGCCTTCGACCGCATCGAAGCGCGGATTCGCGAAGTGATCCCGGCCGAGCAACTGGACAGCATCATCGACAACATCGGCATCCCCCTGAGCGGCATCGACATGGCCTACAGCAACAGCGGCACCATCGGCCCCCAGGACGGTGATATCCAGGTCACCCTCAAGCCCGGCCACGCACCCAGCGCCGACTACGTGAAACAGCTGCGCGAAGCACTGCCGGAAAGCTTCCCCGGCAGTCAGTTCGCCTTCCTGCCGGCGGACATCAGCAGCCAGATCCTCAACTTCGGCGCCCCGGCCCCGCTGGACGTGAAAATCTCCGGGCCCAACGCCGAAGCCAACCGCGCCTTCGCCCTGGAACTGCAACGGCGCCTGCAACATGTACCGGGCATCGCCGACCTGCGCATCCAGCAGTCCACCGGCTACCCGTCCTTGCAGGTCAAGGTCGACCGCCTGCGGGCCAACGGCCTGGGCATCACCGAGCGCGACGTGACCAACAGCATGGTGGCCTCGCTCGCCGGCAGCTCCCAGGTGGCGCCGACCTTCTGGCTCAACCCGAAGAACGGCGTGTCCTACTCCATCGTCGCCGCCACCCCGCAGTACCGCCTGGACAGCCTGCCGGCCCTGGAGGCGCTGCCGGTCACCGGCAGCAACGGCCAGTCGCAGATCCTCGGCGGCCTGGCGGACATCTCCCGGGTCGAGAGCCCGGCGGTGGTCAGCCACTACAACATCCAGCCGACCCTGGACCTCTACGCCAACGTGCAGGGACGCGACCTCGGCGCCGTGGCCCACGACATGCAAAAGGTCCTGGACGACGCCGCGGCCCTGCGGCCCAAGGGCGCCACGGTCAGCCTGCACGGGCAGATCGACGCCCTGCACGAAGCCTTCAGCGGCCTGAGCCTGGGCCTGCTGGGGGCGGTGGTGCTGATCTACCTGCTGATCGTGGTCAACTTCCAGTCCTGGGTCGATCCGTTCGTGATCATCACCGCCCTGCCGGCGGCCCTGGCCGGGATCGTCTGGATGCTGTTCCTGAGCGGCACCTCACTGTCGGTGCCGGCGCTGACCGGGGCCATCCTGTGCATGGGGGTGGCTACCGCCAACTCGATCCTGGTGGTGAGCTTCTGCCGCGAGCGCCTGGCGGCACACGGCGACGCCCTCAAGGCCGCCCTGGAAGCCGGCTACACGCGCTTTCGCCCGGTGTGCATGACCGCCCTGGCGATGATCATCGGCATGCTGCCCCTGGCCCTGTCCGAGGAACAGAACGCGCCCCTGGGCCGCGCGGTGATCGGCGGGCTGCTGCTCGCCACCGTCGCCACCCTGATCTTTGTCCCCGTGGTCTTCAGCCTGGTCCACGGCCGTCACCCCCAATCCGCTGTCGTTGGAGAAAACACCCATGTCGCCTGATCACACCCCTTCGCGCAAACGCCTGATGCTCCTGGGCATCGGCGGCCTGAGCCTGGCCGCGCTGCTGGTCGCCAGCGGCCTGGCGGCGCGCACCCGGCATGAACGGGCCGTGGTCGCCTGGACCGAAACCGCCGCCGTGCCGCACGTGCTGGTGTTCCAGCCGCAGCACAACCTGCTGGGCGACACCTTGCGCCTGCCGGCGCACCTGGAAGCCTGGAGCAAGGCGCCGATCCACGCCCGGGTCAGCGGCTACCTCAAGGACTGGAGCCAGGACATCGGTGCCAAGGTGGCCGCCGGGCAGGTACTGGCCCATATCGACAGCCCCGACCTGGACCAGCAAGTGGCCCAGGCCCGGGCGCGGATGATCCAGCAGCAGGCCAATGCAAGGCTGGCGCAGACCACCGCCGAGCGCTGGCAGCACCTTTTGGCCAGCCACTCGGTGTCGCGCCAGGAGGCCGATGAAAAAAGCTCCAACGCCGCCGCGGCCAAGGCCAATGCCGAGGCAGCCGCCGCCGACTACGCACGGCTCACGGCGCTGGAAGACTACAAGACCATTCGCGCGCCCTTCGCCGGCACCATCACCGCCCGCCACACCGACATCGGCCAGTTGATCAAGGCCGACAACGACAGCGACCCGGAGCTGTTCGACCTGGCGGACACCCACAAGCTGCGGCTCTACGTGCCGATTCCGCAGAACTACGCCAGCGTGATCCGCCCCGGCCTGCAAGCGCAACTGACCGTGCCCGAGCACCCGGGCCAGCACTTCAGCGCACAACTGCTGGGCGACTCCACCGCCATCGACCCGCGCTCCGGCACCCTGCTGGCGCAGTTCGTCGCCGCCAACCCTGACGGCGCATTGCTGCCCGGCGACTATGCCGAAGCCACGCTGGCGATTCCTGCCGACACCCACGGCGTGAGCATCCCCGCCAGCGCGCTGATCTTCCGTGCCCAGGGCACCCAAGTGGCGGTGATCGACAGTGCCAAGCGCGTGCACCTGCGCAGCATCCATATTGGCCTGGACCTGGGCGAGCGACTGGTGATCGACCAGGGCCTGCAAGCCACGGATCACGTCATCGACAACCCGCCGGACGCCCTGCGCGAAGGTGACCTGGTGCAACTGGCCGACGCCGGAGGTGAGCATGCGCCCAAGGCTTAAGCCCCTCGCCGCCCTGCTGGTGCTGGCCCTGCACGGCTGCTCCCTGGCGCCCCATTACCAGGTGCCGGCCATCGATCTGCCGGCGCACTACCGCGAACAGAGCAGCGACGGCCCCTGGCACCCGGCCGCCGCGCCCCAGAGCCTCGCCGAGCGCTGGTGGCGGCTGTACCAGGACCCGCAGCTGGATGACCTGCAACAACGCCTGCTCCGAGCCAACCCGGATCTGGCGGCGGCCCTGGCCCACTACGACGGCGCCCAGGCCTACGCCAGCCAACTGCATGCCGGGCTGTTCCCGCAGATCAGCGCCAGCGCCCAGCCATTGCGCCAGCGCCAGTCGGACAGCCGCCCCCTGCGCGGCAGCACGCAACCGTCGATCTACAACAGCAACAGCGCCGGTTTTGCCCTGAGCTTCGACCTCGACCTCTGGGGCCGAATCCGCAATCAAGCGGTGGCTGGTGATGCCCAGGCCCAGGCCTCCGGCGACGACCTGGCGGCGGCGCGCCTGAGCCTGCAAAAACAGCTGGCGAGCCTGTATGTGCAACTCAACGGCCTGGATGCCCAGAGCCGGATCCTGAGCCGTTCCCTGGAGGATTACGCCCAGGCCCTGCAACTGACCCGCGACCGCTATCAGGGGCAGATCGCCTCGGAACTGGACCTGACCCGGGCCCAGAGCCAACTGGCCAGTGCCGAGGCGGAACTGGACGAAGTGCGCGCCCAGCGCAACCTCACCGAACATGCGATTGGCGAACTGGTGGGGGAACCGGCCAGCCGCTTCAGCCTGGCGCCCTCTTCGCAGCTGCTGAGCCTGCCGAGTATTCCCCAGCAACTGCCCAGCACCCTGCTGCAACGCCGACCCGACATTGCCGCCGCCGAACGCCGGGTGTACGCCGCCAATGCCGGCATCGGCATCGCCCGCGCCGCCTGGTACCCGGATTTCAGCCTGACCGGCATGCTCGGCGGGCAGACCCAGGGCGTGGGCAACCTGCTGGCGGCGGGCAATCGCTATTGGGCCCTGGGCCCCCTGATGAACCTGCCGATCTTTGATGGCGGGCGGCTGAGCGCCAATGAACGCCAGGCCCATGCCGAGTTCGAAGAAGCCGCCGCCCATTACCGTGGGCAAGTGCTGCGAGCGGTGCGCGAGGTGGAGGACAACCTCGGGCAACTGCGGGACTTGCACCAGGAAGCGCTGGACCAACAGGCAGCGGTGAATGCGGCGCTGCATACCCAGACCTTGGCCATGAACAGCTATCAGGCCGGGGCGGTGAGTTACCTGGATGTGGTGACGGCGCAGACTGCAGCCTTGCAGGCACAACGGGGGTTGCAGGCGCTGCAGACCCGGGAATTGCAGGCCAGTGTGGGGTTGGTGGTGGCGTTAGGCGGAGGAGAGTCAGCGGCAAGTTTGTAGCGGCAAGCGGCAAGCTAAAAGCTTGAGGTTTGCCGCCTCGCCCGATGAGTCGCCAACCGTTGCTGATCGTGTTGAGCGGAAAAAAGTAGTTATCATACCCACCACCACGACAGGGAGTTGAAAGTGATGTGAACATCCGGCAACTCATCGCCCAGATCGAAGCAGATGGTTGGTATCTGGTCAGGGTCAAGGGCAGTCACCACCACTTCAAACACCCAACCAAGCCAGGCCTGGTCACCATTCCCCATCCCAAAAAAGATCTACTGGTCAAAACGGTAAGCAGCATATTGAAACAAGCCCGGCTCTAACCACCCAGGCTCAAGGCTCCCAGGTCCGAAGGAGGATCAGTCCATGCTCTATCCCATTGCCATTCTTCCCGGTGACGACCAACACGCATGGGGTGTGGAAGTACCCGATATTCCAGGCTGCTTCTCCGCCGGCGACGACCTCGACGACGCGATGGCCATGGCCCGCGAAGCCATTGAAGGCCACCTGGAATTACTGGCCGAAGAAGGAGCAGCCATTCCCACAGCACGCACAGTGACCCTCCACGCCGCCAATCCCCAGTATCAAGGCTGCACTTGGGCCGTGATTGATATCGACATCACTCGCTACATGGGCAAGGCGGAAAAACTCAACATCACGCTGCCGGGCTATTTGCTGAATCGAATTGATGAATATGTGAAACATCATCCGGAACAGAAAAGCCGATCGGGCTTTTTGGCTCAGGCCGCGTTGAGGGTCTTGCAGGGCGTTTGAGGGTTTTGCACTTGCTCTCACTCCCACTTCAGGAGCCCGGAGCGAGGCGCCGGAAACCGGAGCAGGAACCCTTTGGTTATTTTGAGCTGGACCGGCATTCCGGCTTTGCCAATTTCACTCGCCCTTACCGCGAGTTCTGGATACATATCCGTTGCTGCGGTCACGGCCACTGGCGGTTTCGCTCTTACAGCGAGTCACTTTGAAACCCGGAATGCCGGCCAACCCAAAGTAACCAAAGGCTCCTGCCCCTCCACTCGGTGCCTCGCCTAGGCTTGGCATGCCCGAACTCCGGCATTGATCCGTGGGCCGCCGCCACCGGCCATCCATGGCCGGGTGGCGGCTAACCCGGCATCCCTGCCGGGTTACCCACGGCTCAATGCCTGCGTTCGGCCATCGTGGTTAACGGGGCGCTCAGATCAAAATCAAAAGCAAGATCAAAATCTGACGGCGGCCTGCCGGCCGGCCTGTTTCATTGCCGTTCGCATTACATGTAGCCGCTGCCGCAGGCTGCGACCGGCTCCGCAGGAGACGCTAAACCTGCCTCCCCGATATTCCTGACCTATCGCGTCGCCTGGTTTTGCGAGCGCGAGCGCTCGTTCGCAGCCTTCGGCAGCGGCTACAAGGAACCAGCCTGCGCACCTTGGCTTTGGCTTTGGCTTTTGATCTTGATCTTGATCTTGATCTTGATCTTGATCTTCAGGCCCCTTCCCAGCCGGCCGAGCGCAGGCGTTGCGTAGGGGGCAGCTCGGCATGGATGCCGAGCTAGCCGCCACCCGGCCATGGATGGCCGGTTGGCGGCGGGCCCCCGGAGCAATGCCGGAGAGAGGGAACCCCGAGCCCCAGCGAGGGGCCCATGGAGGGGCAAGCGTTTTTTGGTTCCTTTTTTTGGCGTTTGAAAAAAAGGGACTCGCCGTAAGGGCGAAACCCTAAGTGGCCGCACCCGCAGCAACGGATATGTCCCCTTCAGATCCGGCCACCAGACAGTCGATACAACCACTCAAACATCACCTTCAATGCCCGGTTGCACCGCTCTGGCATCCCCCCTATAGTTCGCCCTCGCGGCAAAATCCGCGAGCGACCTTGGCCGGTCGAATATAGGAACGCATCAGCGTCCAAAACATCATTGCAGGCGCTTTTTTTGTGCCTGTGATTTTGTCTCATGGCGGCTGTGCGTGGGACACCTTCGGGTGTGCCGGTTTCCTATAGCCGGTCGGCCAACCCGCGTACAGCTGCCACCCTCATTCGCTTGGCCGCGAAAGGTGGTAGCTCAATTTATAGGAGCTACACCGATGACTGACCATCACCTCCCTCGCTTCACCCCCATCGACACCCACGACAGCGAACACCCGGTGTTCTACCTCGACACCCAAGCCCCCTTGAGCGACCTGGCCAGCAGCGCCGCTCACCGTTTCACCGTGGCCCGCGACCTGATGGACAGCCTCTCCACCCTGGGGCTGAAAGACATCAGCGATTGCGACCTGACCCGTATCACCCGTGGCGTGCACCTGCTGACACGAGAAGGCTGCGCGGTGTTGGAAGTGATTCAGTGGCGGGTCGCGTAGCAACCCTATTCGCGGACCTGTGGCGAGGGAGCTTGCTCCCGATTGGGCCTCAACCCCATACATCCTGGTGCACCGCGTCATCAGGGTTTGGGGCCGCTGCGCAGCCCAGCGGGAGCAAGCTCCCTCGCCACGAAGAGCAGGCAGCAACTAAGACTCCAAGCTTGCGGCTTGCAGCTTCTAGATATGGCAACTGCTCAAGCCATTCTTCTCCAGGTAACGCTGGTGCGCTTCATCCGCCAGTTCGAAGCGGCCCAGGGGCACGATCACCGTGGCCACGGGTTTGTTGAAGCGTCCGGAGTCTTGCAGGGCGGTCTTGGCCGCCCTCGCCTGTTCGGCCTGCACAGCGTTGGTGTGGAAGATCGCCGAGCGATATTTCACCCCGCCATGTTCGCCCTGGCGATCCACCGAGGTGGGATCGTGCAGGCCCCAGAAGTGTTCGATCAGGCTGGTATAGGTCAGCACCTGCGGGTCGAAATCCACCTGCACCACTTCTATCTGCAAGGCTTCGTCCGCCGCTTCCACGGCGTAGCCGACGCGGCTGTCCACTACTCCAGGCAGCGCCCGGAACGCGGCTTCCGCGCCCCAGAAGCAGCCGGCGCCGAAGGTCGCCTGTTCGAGGCTGTTCACCGGCGCCCCACTCATTGCGCCACTCCCACTTTTTCACCGCTGGCACCCAGCCAGCCATCAACGATCTGCGGGTGCGCGGCGACCCATTCCTTGGCCGCCTGCGCCGCCGGCTGCTGTTCCTTTTCGATCTTGAGGATCAGGTCATTCAAGGCCTGGGGTTCGATGCTGAAGTTCTCCAGGAACGCGGCGATCCGTGGTGCGCGTTTTTGCAAAGCGCTGGACGCCAGGACATACACCCGGGCATCCGGGTAGGCGCAGGTGATCTTGCTCTTGCTCAGCCAGTCGGCGTCCACCGTGGGGCTGATGAATTTCCAGCAGCCGTCGGCCTTGTACAGCGGGTCGCCCTTCTTGTTGTCCTGGGCGTAGCCGTCGAACGCCGGTTCATCCAGGCGGCGCAGGTCGAAGGCGGAGAAGATCCAGTCCGGGGTGTAGGCGTAGAACACCACGCCGCGCTGGGCCTTGTAGGCGGCGGCGAGCTTGGCGTAGGTCACCGAGGCTTCGGTGGACACCGATTCGAATTTATCGGCAAAGCCAAAATCCTTGGCCTTGATCTGGCCGATGTAGGTCGATTCCCAGCCCGCCGGGCCCACCAGCAGTTGGGCCTTGCCGCCGCCCAGGGGTTCGAAGAGTTTCGCCACTTCGGGCTTTTGCAGGTCGTAGACCGACTTCACGCCGTATTTATCTTGCAGGTAGCCGGGGATGTAGAAGCCTTGCACCCCCAGGTACGGCTGCTTGTTGGGCACCAGGGAGCGGGTGCCGCCGGTGACGTACTTGGCCCAGGCGGCGGACTGGTTGGGCAGCCAGATGTCGGTCAGCACGTCCACCGAGCCGTCGCCCTTGGCGGCAGCAGCAAACAGCACCGGCACGTCACCGGCGAGGTAGGAAACGTCGCCGTCGAGGCGGCTCTTGATCACTTCGCCGAGGATGTTCTGGATGGCGATGGCGCCGGTCCAGTTCTGTTCGCCAATGACGATCTTGTCCTTGGCCAGCACCGGCAGGGACAGACCCAACAACAGCGCGGCGGCGCCAAGGGTACGGGTAAACGACTTGTTCAAGGGACACCTCATGATTGATGCAATGTGCGATCCCGCTGGCGCAGGGTCGCTTGAATGATTCGATCGGGAATCAGCGCGCAGAACACGATCGCGGCGCCGGCCAACATGCCCTCGCCGCCCTTGATGTTGCGCAGCGCGGTCATCACGTCGTAGCCCAGGCCACCGGCGCCGATCAGCGCCGCCACCACCACCATCGACAGGCTCATCACCAGGGTCTGGTTGATCCCCAGCAGCAAGGAACCCGCGGCCAGGGGCAGCTCGACCTTGGTCAGGATCTGCCACGGCGTGGCGCCGTGGGCCAGGGCGGCTTCGACGGCGGTCTTGGGCACTTCCTGAATCCCCAGGGCGGTAAGGCGGATCATCGGCGCCAGGGCGAAGATCACCGTGGCGATCACCGCCGGGGTCTTGCCCACCGAGAAGAACGCCACCGCCGGGATCAGGTACACGAAGGTCGGCAGGGTCTGCATCACGTCCAGCAAGGGAGTGATCAGGCGCCGGGCCAGGGCGCGCTTGGCCAGGAGGATGCCGGCCGGCACGCCGATCAACAGCGAGATCAGCACCGAGGAACCCACCAGGGCCAGGGTGGCGATGGTCCGTTCCCAGAAGCCGAACAGGCCGATGTAGAGCAAGGCCGCGGCGCTGGTCAGGGCCAGGGCGGCGCCGGCGCTACGCCAGGCCAGCAGCACCAGGGCCAGGGCCGGCACCGGCCAGGGCAGCCAGCCCAGCAGGCTTTCGATGCTTTCGATCACCGTGCGCACGGCGACTATCACGCCGACAAAGCTGCTTTCAAAGGTGACCTGGGACCAGCCGATCAACTGGTCGATGGCCGCCGCAGTGCCCAGCAGCACTTGGCGGTCGGCGGGAAACTGCAGCCAGGGGCCAGAGGCATCGGCGGCCAGTACCCGCCACAGCACCAGGGCCTGGGACAGCAGCAACACCAGCCACGGCAGGCGCCAGCCGGAGCGGCCCAAGCGGCTGGGACGGCGGGCCAGGGTCACACTCAACAGGCGGCTGGACAGCAAGCCGATGAGCGCCAAGGCGCCCCAGGCGAAACCGGCCGTGGCCAGCCCCTGCCCCAAGGCTGCGGCGGCGCCCAGCTCCAGGGCAAAGCCCAGCCAGTACAGGCTACCGCGACCGCTGGCGGCCAGGGCCGCGGGCCCCAGCAGCAGGGCCTGGGCCAGGGACAGCCCGGGGCTGACCGGGGCCGGAGCCGGGGTCGTCGCGCGCGGGTGCGGGGCAATCGCCGCCACCGCAGGCGCAGCGCTGCGGGCACCGTGCTCCTGGAAGAAGTCCGCCACTTCGGCATCCGCCGGCTGCTCCAGCAGTTCGGCGGGGGTGCCCAGTTGAATCAGCTGGCCGTGGCGCAATACGGCAATGCGGTCCGCCAGGCGCAGGGCTTCGGCCGGGTCGTGGGTCACCAGCAAGGTGGTGATGCCGCGCTCGCGTACCACCCGCAGAAAGTGGCTTTGCAGATCCCGGCGAATGGTCGGGTCCAGGGCGCTGAAGGGTTCGTCCATCAGCAGGATGTCCGGCTCGCTGACCAGCGCCCGGGCCAGCCCGACCCGCTGCTGCATGCCGCCGGACAGTTCATGGGGATAGTGCTCGCCCCAGCCGTCCAGGCCCATGGCCTGCAGTTGCACATCCGCTGCGGCGTGACGCAGGGCCTCAGGCTCACCGCGCAGTTCCAGGGGCAAGGCGACGTTGTCGCGCACGCTGCGATGGGGCAGCAGGCCGAAGTGCTGGAACACCATGCCGATGCGCCGCGAACGCAGGGTGCGCAGTTCCTGGGCCGAGAGTTGGCTGATGGCCGAACCGTCGATCAGCACCTCGCCACTGCTGGGCTCGATCAGCCGGTTGATATGCCGCAGCAAGGTGGACTTGCCGCTGCCGGAGGTGCCCATCAGGCACAGCACTTCGCCACGGCGCACCTGCAGGCTGACCTGCTGCACCGCTGGCGGCGCGCTCTGGCCACGGCGACGGGTGTAGTGCTTGGTCAGGTTGCGCAACTCCAGCACCACGTCGGCGGGGCTCGGTGGCGTGGCGGCTGAGGCTGAGACGGCGAAAGCCTCTTGGGGGTGAACGGCAGACACGGGAACTCCTGACGCCGGGCGCGGGATGGCGTAACCGGCGGTGAACAAGAAAAAAGGGGGGACCTGTTCGCCGGCAAGCCGGCTCCTACAACGGCATCGCGTGGTGCATGTAGGAGCTGGCTTGCCAGCGAAGGCAATCTAACCAGCGATCACAACTTCTTGGGGCTCCACAACTGCACGGCCCGGGCATCCACCGGCTTGGGCAAGAGCTTTTCCTGGTAGAAGGCATCGGCGATTTTCTGCTGCTCGCCCAAGGCATCGGGCTTGACCGCTTCCACCTGGTAGGTGCGGCGGCTGTTGGCCAGCTCTACCGTCGGCACGTCCAGGTTGCCCCACAGCGGGCCCAGCAGTTTGGCCGCCTCGCTCGGGTGTGCCTTGACCCAGGCGCCGGTCTTCTGCAACTCGGCGAACACCTGGTTCAGCACCTCGGGATGGGCCTTGGCGTAGTCATTGGAGGCCAGGTAATAGCGGCGGTAACTGGCCAGCCCCTGGCCGTCGTGCAGCACCCGCGCGCCCTGCTGGCGCTGGGCGCTGGCGACGAAGGGCTCCCAGGTGACCCAGGCATCGACCTTGGCGGTTTCCAGGGCCGCGCGGCCATCGGCCGGGGTCAGGTACACCGGCTGGATATCGGCGAAGCTCAAGCCCGCTTCGCGCAAGGCGGCGATCAGCAGGTAATGGCTGCCGGCGGCCTTGGTCACGGCAATGCGCTTGCCCTTGAGGTCGGCCAGGGATTTGAGCGGCGAATCCTTGGGGATGACGATGGACTGGGCCGCGGGGGATGGGGTTTCGGTGGCGAAATAGGTCAGCTGGGCCCCGGCGGCCTGGGCGAAGACCGGCACCGTGTCGGCGACATCGGCGCTGATGTCGACGTTGCCCACGTTCAGCGACTCCGCCAGCGGCAGGCCACTGGTGAACTCGTGCCAGGTGATGTTGACGCCCTGCCCCGCCAGTTGTTTTTCCAGGGTGCCCTGGGCCTTGAGCAGCGCCAGCAGGGTCGAGGATTTCTGGTAGCCGATGCGCAGGTCGGTATCGGCCTGGGCATTGAGGGCCATGCCCAGCGCCAGACCGGCCAGGGCGGTAATCGACAAGCTACGACGCAAAGCAAAGGGCAGGCGCATGGGGGCGAACCTTCTCGGAGACAGGACAGTCGCTAAAAGCTAATCGATCTAATAAATCGAAAATAAATACTTTTTAGGAATTAGCTTAGGTTCGTGCGACCGACCACCCCTAACGGTCACAAGGCTTGGAACCGCCGAACTCGGTTTTGCGCAGGCAGAAGAAGCCGTTTTTCTTCAAGGTCAGCGGTGCCACGGCGCAAGGCAGCACGGCCTGATTGACCTCGATCGACACCCGCTCGCCCTGCAACTCGCGCTCGTCCAGCCGCAGCTCGCAACTGCCCGCCTGGTCGCCTGCCGCGTAGCCGATATGGCTGATCACCCGGTTGTCCAGTTTGATCACCAGGGGGTTCTGCGCCGCCGAACAGGCCGAGAGGCTGGGGTGGCGGGCGTTGATGCTCAGATGGTTGTCATCGCCGGTGGCCGCCGGGACCAGGGGGATGAACAGCAGCGACATCAGGTGGTGGGACGGCGCGGAGGTCAGCTTCACATACAGCGGCTCGGGGCCGCAGGCCAGCTTGAACGAGGTGCCCTGGTCATAGCTTCCCTTGCTGGCGTCCTGCCAACCGCCGAGGCTGTCGGCCTTCCAGTCGTGGCCCCATTTGTAATCGATACAGCCCCCCAGGCTCAGAGCCAGGGCCAGACAAAGCGCCATCCTGTGCATAGTCGACATCCCGTGCGAAAAGTTCGCCAGTGTACGCCAGCCAAGCACCTGACGATGCCCCTTGCCGGCGAAGGCGTCGGCGGCCCACCTCTGGCGGGCCCCTTCGCCGGCAGGCCGACTCCTAAGGTTGGCGCTGGGCGATGGATTGGGAGGCGGCGAGCATGGCCCGCAGCAGCACGGCGCAACCCGCGGCCAGGTCGTCGGGGTCGGCGTTTTCGATTTCGTTGTGGCTGATGCCGCCTTCGCAGGGCACAAAGATCATCCCCGCCGGGCCCAGCTCGGCGACGAAGATCGCGTCGTGCCCGGCGCCGCTGACGATGTCCATGTGGGACAACCCCAAGCCCTGCGCGGCTCCGCGCACGGCGTCGACACAGACGGGGTCGAAGTACAGCGGCGGGAAGTCCGCGGTGGGGGTCAGTTCGAAGCTCAGGCCGTGCTCTTCGCAGGTGTTGTCAATCACCTGGCGCACCTCGGCAATCATCGAATCCAGGCGCTCCGGCTCCAGGTGGCGGAAGTCCAGGGTCATGCGCACCTCCCCCGGAATCACGTTGCGCGAGCCCGGGTAGGCTTGCAGGCAGCCGACGGTGCCGCAGGCATGGGGCTGGTGCCCCAGGGCGGCACGGTTGACCGCGGCCACCACCGCGGCAGCGCCCACCAGGGCGTCCTTGCGCAGGTGCATGGGGGTCGGGCCGGCGTGGGCTTCGACACCCCGCAGCTTGAGGTCGAACCACTTCTGGCCGAGGGCGCCCAGCACCACACCGATGGTCTTGTGCTCGTCTTCCAGGATCGGGCCTTGCTCGATGTGCGCCTCGAAATAGGCGCCCACCGGGTGCCCGCTGACCGGGCGCGTGCCGGCGTAGCCGATGGCGTTCAGCGCCTCGCCGACGCTGATGCCCTCGGCGTCGGTCTTGGCCAGGGTGTCCTCTAGGGTGAATTTCTCGGCGAACACCCCGGAGCCCATCATGCACGGCGGGAAACGCGAGCCTTCTTCGTTGGTCCACACCACCACTTCCAGGGGCGCCTCGGTCTCCAGCTTGAGGTCATTGAGGGTGCGCAGCACTTCCACCCCGGCCAGCACGCCAAAGCAGCCATCGAACTTGCCGCCGGTGGGCTGGGTGTCGATATGGCTGCCGGTCATCACCGGTGGCAGCTGCGGATTGCGCCCGGGGCGGCGGGCGAAGATGTTGCCGATGCCGTCCACCGTGACCGTGCAACCGGCCTCCTCGCACCACTTCACGAACAGGTCGCGGGCCTGGCGGTCGAGGTCGGTCAGGGCCAGACGGCAGACCCCTCCCTTGACCGTGGCGCCGAGCTGGGCCAGTTGCATGAGCGACTGCCACAGGCGGTCGCGGTTGATGTGCTGATGGCTGGATTGCAGAACCTCGACGGCAGCGTTCATGGTGATCTCCTCAGGCATTTCTTCTGATTTTGTCGGGGGATGCATGACGCAATCACCCGGGATAACGGCCAAGCAACAATCGGTAGGAGCAGGCCGGGCGGTGTTGCGCTTGCCGGCGAAAGGCCGCGCAAGATGTGCGTCGCCCGTGCCGACGCCTTCGCTGGCAAGCCAGCGCCTACAAAAAACCGCGCGTATGTGGTGAGCACGTGAGCGCTGGCTGGATGTTCATGTTGGGGTCTTGGCGGTCGTCACCTGGGGGCTGCGCCAGGTGCACAGGCCGTAGTAGATCAACCCGCCCAGGGCCGAACCGGTAAACCAGCCGTAGCTGTAGAACCAGTTGAAGGCGCTGCTGCCCAGGGACATCAGGGTCAGGGCCACCGGTACGCCGAAGGCGATGAAACCGTGCCAGTTCCACGCCGGGTAGACGTCGTCGCGGTACAGGCCGGCCAGGTCCAGGCGCTGTTTCTTGATCAGGAAATAGTCCACCACCATGATCCCGGCGATCGGCCCCAGCAGGCTGGAGTAGCCCAGCAGCCAGTTGGAATACACCGTCTCCAGGCTGACGTCGGAAATCAGCAGGCCGAGCTTTTTCAACAACTCGTGGCCCATCAGCGCCAGCCCCACCAGGCCGGTGAGGATCACCGCGGTGGTGCGGCCGATCAGCTTGGGCGCCAGGTTCTGGAAGTCGTTGGTGGGCGAGACGATGTTGGCTGCGGTGTTGGTGGACAAGGTGGCGATGATGATCAGCGCCATGGCCAGGGCTACCCAGCCCGGGCTCTGGATGTGGCCGATCAGGCTCACCGGATCGGATACGGTGACGCCCACCAGCTTCACCGAGGCGGCGGTCATCACCACCCCCAGGGCGGCGAACAGGAACATGGTCAGCGGCAGGCCGAAGATCTGCCCGAGGATCTGGTCCTTCTGGCTCTTCGCGTAGCGGCTGAAGTCGGGAATGTTCAGCGACAAGGTGGCCCAGAAGCCGACCATCGCCGTGAGCCCGGCCATGAAATAACCCGTGACGCTGGCGCCCTCGGGACGCTTGGGCGCGATTGCCAGCAACTCAGTCAGCGACACGCTGGGCAAGGCCCACACCAGCAGGCCGATGCCCACCGCCACCAGCAGCGGCGCAGACAATGTTTCCAGCCACTTGATCGACTCGGCGCCGCGCAGCACCACCCACAGGTTGAGGGTCCAGAAGATCATGAAGCCGATCACCTCGCCGGTGCCGCCCAGGGCCTTCCAGCCCTCGAAGATCGAGCCCAGGAACAGGTGGATCGCCAACCCGCCGAACATCGTCTGGATGCCGAACCAGCCGCAGGCCACCAGGGCGCGGATCAGGCACGGCACGTTGGAGCCGATGATGCCGAACGACGAGCGCAGCAGCACCGGGAAGGGAATGCCGTACTTGGTGCCGGCAAAGGCGTTGAGGGTCAGGGGAATCAGCACCACGATGTTGGCCAGCAGGATCGCCAGCAGCGCCTCGCCGACGCTGAGGCCGAAGTAGGCGGTGAGCACCCCGCCCAGGGTGTAGGTGGGCACGCAGATCGACATGCCGATCCACAGTGCGGTGATGTGCCATTTGTTCCAGGTGCGCTCCTGGACCTTGGTCGGTGCGATGTCGTGGTTGTAACGGGGGCTGTCGAGTACGTCGCTGCCGGCGTCCAGCTCGTACAAGCCTTCGCGCTCGGTCACCTGGGATCTGATCTGTTGCATGGCCGCTCCACTGTTGTTCTGATTATTTTGCTCATCAGGCCGGCGCACTCAGGAACAGCGCGCCGGACGATGGCCGGAGAACTGACGACTTCCGCCCTCCTGGCCAGCGATCTGCGGCGGCACTCAATAAAGATGCCAACTAAGGCCGAACTCGCTACTGCACAGTGTGCGAAATCCATGTAAACAACTGATACCACTCAGTTTTATTCAACCAACTTTGCAGCCCTCGGTTAGTTGCCAACTCACTCAGGCCGGGTGTTTGGCAAGTTGTCCGTTTGGTCAGGACCCAAAGCAGTGCACGTTAATTTTCCAAGTTATCGATTAGTCTTTCTCACGACTCCTCAAGCAGCTGATTTGACATAGGAAATCTCGACTATTTTTCGATCCTGTCAAGTGCGTCAAAATGGTGATGAGCCGCACCATTTTGCGGATTTGTATTATTTATCGTTATTTTTCAATAAGTTAAATCGAATATAAGCTTATATAAAATATTCTTGCTGTTTCTTTGAACTCCGGCTAGCTTCTAATCCTGACACCGCTGACAGGATTATTAAGTTGTCAGCGCGTTCAATAAAAAAGTTAGAACCGGCACCAGTCGGTCATGCCTGCGAGGAACTCGGAATGTCTCTGTTGATCCGTGGCGCCACCGTTATTACCCATGATGAAAGTTACAAAGCCGATGTACTCTGCGCAGGCGGTCTAATTCGCGCCATCGGCAACAATCTGGATATTCCCGCCGGCTGTGAAGTACTCGACGGCAGCGGCCAGTACTTGATGCCCGGCGGCATCGATCCCCACACCCACATGCAACTGCCCTTCATGGGCACCGTGGCCAGCGAAGACTTCTTCAGCGGTACGGCGGCAGGTCTTGCAGGCGGCACCACCTCGATCATCGACTTCGTGATTCCCAACCCGCAGCAGTCGTTGCTGGAGGCCTTCCACCAGTGGCGCGGCTGGGCCGAGAAATCCGCCAGCGACTACGGCTTCCACGTGGCCATCACCTGGTGGAGCGAACAGGTGCGCGAGGAAATGGCCGAGCTGGTGCAGCACCACGGCATCAACAGCTTCAAGCACTTCATGGCCTACAAGAACGCCATCATGGCCGCCGACGACACCCTGGTGGCCAGCTTCGAGCGCTGCCTGGAACTGGGCGCGGTGCCCACGGTGCACGCGGAAAACGGCGAGCTGGTGTACCACCTGCAGCGCAAGCTGCTGGCCCAGGGCATCACCGGGCCGGAAGCCCACCCGCTGTCGCGGCCCTCGCAAGTGGAAGGCGAGGCCGCCAGCCGGGCGATCCGTATCGCCGAAACCCTGGGCACGCCGCTGTACCTGGTGCACGTCTCGACCAAAGAGGCGCTGGACGAAATCACCTACGCCCGCAGCAAGGGCCAACCGGTCTACGGTGAAGTGCTGGCCGGCCACCTGCTGCTGGACGACAGCGTGTACCGCGACCCGGACTGGCAGACCGCCGCCGGTTACGTGATGAGCCCACCCTTCCGCCCTCGTGGCCACCAGGAAGCGCTGTGGCACGGCCTGCAATCGGGCAACCTGCACACCACCGCCACCGACCACTGCTGTTTCTGCGCCGAGCAGAAAGCCGCCGGCCGCGACGACTTCAGCAAGATCCCCAACGGCACCGCCGGCATCGAGGACCGCATGGCCGTGCTCTGGGATGAAGGGGTCAACAGCGGACGCCTGTCGATGCAGGAGTTTGTGGCCCTGACCTCCACCCACACCGCGAAGATCTTCAACCTCTACCCGCGCAAGGGCGCGATCCGCGTCGGCGCCGATGCCGACCTGGTGCTCTGGGACCCGCAAGGCACGCGGACCATCTCCGCCAAGACCCACCACCAGCAGGTGGACTTCAACATCTTCGAAGGCAAGACCGTGCGCGGCGTGCCCAGCCACACCATCAGCCAGGGCAAGCTGGTGTGGGCCGACGGCGACCTGCGAGCCGAACGCGGCGCCGGTCGCTACATCGAACGCCCGGCCTACCCGGCGGTGTTCGACCTGTTGAGCAAGCGCGCCGAGCAGCACAAACCAACCGCCGTCAAACGCTGATCCCGGAATGCCCCAATGCCAATCCACGCTCTGTGTAGCCGCTGCCGCAGGCTGCGAACGAGCGGCACGCTCGCGGCGTTCTTGAGGCCAGCAGAGGATTGGCGGGAGACCGTCAAGCAAGGCCCTGCGGGCCTTTTCGCAGCCTCGCAGGCTCGGCAGCGGCTACAGGGATTGCGGGAATCGGGGCTTCGTGTAGCCGCTGCCGCAGGCTGCGAACGAGCGGTACGCTCGCGGCGTTCTTGAGGCCACCAGAGGGTTGGCAAGAGATCGCCAGGCAAGGCCCTGCGGGCCTTTTCGCAGCCTCGCAGGCTCGGCAGCGGCTACAGGGATTGCGGGGATCGGGGCTTCGTGTAGCCGCTGCCGAAGGCTGCGAACGAGCGATACGCTCGCGGCGTTCTTGCGGCCAGCAGAGGGTTGGCGGGAGACCGTCAAGCAAGGCCCTGCGGGCCTTTTCGCAGCCTCGCAGGCTCGGCAGCGGCTACAGGACAGCAGGATGGCAGGATGGCAGGATGGCAGGATGGCAGGACGACAGGACAGCTAGCAGTTTCGTGAACACCCATGCCCGTCAGAGGCAGATGAAAAACCGTGAGGCCAAAACCGTGATCAAGACCTTGAACCACTTGCCCCACCCGACCCTGGACGGCGCTACCCTCGCCGGTCATTTCAGCGATCTGGCGCCACCACTCAACGCCCGCCAGGCCCATCTGGAAGCCTCGCGCTGCCTGTATTGCTACGACGCGCCCTGCGTCAACGCCTGCCCCAGCGAGATCGACATTCCTTCGTTCATCCGCAATATCCACACCGACAACGTCCAGGGCGCGGCGCAGAAGATTCTCTCGGCCAATATCCTCGGCGGCAGTTGCGCCCGGGTCTGCCCCACCGAAATCCTCTGCCAGCAGGCCTGCGTGCGCAACAACGCCCAAGAGTGCGCGCCGGTGCTGATCGGCCTGCTGCAACGCTATGCCCTGGACAATGCGCACTTCACCGAGCACCCGTTCCAACGCGCCGCGCCCACCGGCAAGCGCATCGCCGTGGTCGGCGCCGGCCCGGCGGGTTTGTCCTGCGCCCACCGCAGCGCCCTGCACGGCCACGACGTGGTGATTTTCGAAGCCCGGGAGAAAGCCGGCGGCCTCAACGAATATGGAATCGCCAAGTACAAGCTGGTGGACGACTTCGCTCAGCAGGAGCTGGAGTTCCTGCTGGGGATTGGCGGCATCGAGATCCGCCACGGGCATAAACTCGGCGCCAACCTGAGCCTGAGCCAACTGCATCAGGAGTTCGATGCGGTGTTCCTCGGCCTCGGGCTGGCCGCCAGCAAGCAGCTGGGGCTGGAGCATGAAGACGCCCCCGGGCTGCTGGCCGCCACCGACTACATCCGCGAGCTGCGCCAGGCCGACGACCTCAGCCAACTGCCCCTGGCCGACCGCTGCATCGTCCTCGGCGCCGGCAACACCGCCATCGACATGGCGGTGCAAATGGCCCGCCTCGGCGCCCGGGACGTCAACCTGGTGTACCGCCGGGGCGTCGAGGACATGGGCGCCACCGGGCACGAGCAGGAGATCGCCAAGGCCAATCAGGTGCGCCTGCTGACCTGGGCCGCACCGCAAGACGTGCTGCTGGATGACCAGGGCCGGGTGCGCGGCATGCGCTTCGCCCGCACCCGAATGCTGGAGGGACGTTTGCAACACACCGGGGAAACCTTCGAGCTGGCGGCCGACGCGATCTTCAAGGCCATCGGCCAGTCGTTCGACGGCAGTGCCCTGGCCGATCCACTGGCGCGGGAACTGCAGCGTTGCGGGGAACGTATCCAGGTGGACGAACAGCTGCGCACCAGCATTCCCGGGGTCTACGCCGGCGGCGATTGCGTCAGCCTCGGCCAGGACCTGACGGTGCAGGCGGTACAACACGGCAAGCTGGCCGCAGAAGCCATGCATGCCCAACTCATGCTCAATGTGGAGGCTGCGTAAATGGCCGATCTATCGATTGTCTTCGCCGGTATCAAGGCCCCCAATCCGTTCTGGCTGGCCTCCGCTCCGCCCACCGACAAGGCTTACAACGTGGTTCGCGCGTTCGAGGCCGGCTGGGGCGGTGTGGTCTGGAAAACCCTGGGCGAGGACCCGGCGGCGGTCAACGTCTCGTCGCGTTATTCCGCGCATTTCGGACCGAACCGCGAGGTCATGGGCATCAACAACATCGAGCTGATCACCGACCGTTCCCTGGAGATCAACCTCAAGGAAATCACCCAGGTGAAGAAGGACTGGCCGGATCGCGCCTTGATCGTGTCGCTGATGGTGCCCTGCGTCGAGGAATCCTGGAAAGCCATCCTGCCCCTGGTGGAAGCCACCGGTGCCGACGGCATCGAGCTGAACTTCGGCTGCCCCCACGGCATGCCGGAACGCGGCATGGGCGCGGCGGTGGGCCAGGTGCCGGAGTACGTCGAGCAGGTGACCCGCTGGTGCAAGACCTACTGCTCGCTGCCGGTGATCGTCAAGCTGACGCCCAACATTACCGACATCCGCATGGCCGCCCGCGCCGCCCACCGCGGCGGCGCCGATGCGGTGTCGTTGATCAACACCATCAACTCCATCACCAGCGTCGACCTGGAGCGCATGGTGGCCCACCCGATGGTGGGCAACCAGAGCACCCACGGCGGCTACTGCGGCTCGGCGGTCAAGCCGATTGCCCTGAACATGGTGGCCGAGATTGCCCGTGACCCGCAGACCCGCGGCCTGCCGATCTGCGGCATTGGCGGCATCGGCAGCTGGCGCGATGCGGCGGAGTTCGTGGCCCTGGGCTGCGGCGCGGTGCAGGTGTGTACGGCGGCGATGCTGCATGGCTTTCGCATCGTCGACGAGATGAAGGACGGCCTGTCGCGGTGGATGGACAGCCAGGGCTACCACAGCCTGCAGGACTTCTCCGGGCGCGCGGTGGGCAACACCACCGACTGGAAGTACCTGGACATCAACTATCAGGTGATCGCAAAAATTGACCAGGAGGCGTGCATCGGTTGCGGCCGTTGCCATATCGCCTGCGAAGACACTTCGCACCAGGCAATTGCCAGCATCCGCCAGGCCGACGGCACCCACACCTATCAAGTGATCGACGACGAATGCGTGGGCTGCAACCTGTGCCAGATCACCTGCCCGGTGCAGGACTGCATCGAAATGGTGCCCCAGGACACGGGCAAACCCTTCCTCGACTGGCAGCACGACCCGCGCAACCCCTACCGCGAAGCCGTGTAACACCGCACCACTTGTAGCCGCTGCCGCAGGCTGCGAACGAGCGGTACGCTCGCGGTGCTCGTGAGGCCAACAGAGGAGTGGCGGGAGACTGTCAAGCAAGGCCCTGCGGGCCTTTTCGCAGCCTCGCAGGCTCGGCAGCGGCTACAGGAATTGCGGGGATCGGATGGTTTCGTGTAGCCGCTGCCGCAGGCTGCGAACGAGCGGTACGCTCGCGGCGTTCTTGAGGCCAACAGAGGATTGGCGGACGATCGCCAAGCAAGGCCCTGCGGGCCTTTTCGCAGCCTCGCAGGCTCGGCAGCGGCTACAGGAATTGCGGAGGGTCGGGGGGGGTCGTGTGGCCGCTGCTGTTGCTCAGGGCTCCAGGCCGATGCCGCGCAGGATGACGCTGGTGACAGTCTGCACCGCGCGTTCGAATTGCAGGTCCGACAGCGGCTGGTGGTCGTTGAGGATCATCACCTGGTGGTCGAAGTCGGCGTAATGCTGGGTCGAGGCCCAGATCATGTACAGCAGGCTCGACGGTTCCACGGGCATGATTCGTCCAGCCTCGACCCATTGGCGGATCTTGGCTTCCTTCATCTTCGCCCAGTCGTACAGGCTGGCATCCAGCGCCGCGCCCAGGGTCGGCGCGCCATGGATGATTTCGTTGGCCCAAACCTTGGAGCCATAGGGCCGGCTGCGCGAGTGCTGCATCTTGGCGCGGATGTAGCTGCTGAGCACCACGCGCGGGTCGTCGAACATCTCGAAGCACAGGGCGTCCTGCTTCCACAGGTCCAGCAGGTCCATGAGCACGGCGCTGTACAGCTCGTTCTTGGTGCTGAAGTAGTAGTGCAGGTTGGAACGCGGCAGTTGCACTTCTTCGGCGATGTCGGCCATGGCGGTCCCGGCATAGCCTTTTTCAGCGAAGATTTTCTCGGCCGCCAGGAGGATCTTTTCCACGTTGCTGCGACGAATCTCGATCTTGTGATTGCCCATGAGGGCTCCTACGAAAACAGTCTGCGGCAAGACTAGCATTCGCCCGGGTCTTGCGGGGGCTGTCAGGGCCGCGACATTGCGCGCCGCCGATGGGTCTTTCGCCGCCCGGCCGGATTGAGTAGGATCGGCCTCCCGCTCATTTGCAGCAGCCACTGCGGTGCTCCGTCCAGGCGTTAACTCGCGACACGGGCATACAGGTCTCTGCCCGAATGCCGGCCCTGCCCCACCGCCGGCCATCTGTCCTGTTACTGATGGAACACACTCATGACGATTCGCCCTCGCGTCGCTGCGGACGACGCCCTGCTGACCGCGCTCTGGGAGCGTTCGGTACGCGCCACCCATGACTTCATTGCTGAAGACGACATCCAGCGCCTGTACCCGCTGGTACGCGACAGCTACCTGCCGGCCCTTGAGACCTGGGTCTTCGAAAACCCCGACGCCAGCCCCGCAGGCTTTATCGCCACCAGCGACAACACCGTACAGATGCTGTTCATCGAACCGGCCCAACGCGGCCAGGGCATCGGTCGAACGCTTCTGAATCACGTTCGCCGTCCCGGCCTCAAGGTCGACGTCAATGAACAGAACCCACAGGCCCACGGTTTCTATCGTCACTACGGCTTCGTCGACTGCGGCCGCTCGGAAACCGATGGCGAAGGCCGGCCGTTTCCGATCATCCACATGCAGTTGCGCGATCGTTGAGCCCCTGCCCTCTATATAAAGGTAACCCTCTCATGTCACTGAAAAACCTCTTCACCACCACCGCCCTGCTCGCCTCGCTGCTGGGCGCCTCCTCGGTATTCGCCCACGCCCATCTGAAAAGCTCGAACCCGGCGGCCGACAGCAGCGTGGCCGCGCCCAATGAACTGCGCCTAGTGTTCACCGAAGGCGTGGAAGCGGCCTTCACTCAAGTGACGATCAGCAAGGACGGTGCCCCCCTCGCAGTGAAAAGCCTGGCCACCGAAGGTGCGGACAAGAAGACCCTGGTGGTCACCCCGGCCGCCACGCCGCTGCGCGCTGGCGAGTACAAGGTGGAGTGGCACGCGGTGTCGGTGGACACCCACAAGAGCGAAGGCAGCTACAGCTTCAAGGTGAGCCCGTAAGCCGTGGCGTCATGGCTGGTGCTGTGCCGCTTCGTGCACTTTGCGGTAGTACTGACCCTGGTGGGGGCCTGGGTGTTTCGCCCGCTGTTGCTGGGCCGTGATTCAGCACAGAACGGCCATGGCGCCGTGCATCGACAGCTCGATCGGCTCAGCCGCTGGTTGACGCTGATCGGCCTTTGCAGCGGCCTGTGCTGGCTGTTGCTGATCACCGCCAGCATGGCCGGCTCCTGGTCGGCGGCGCTGGACCCGGCGACCGTGCAATTGGTGCTGGGCAAGACCTTCTTCGGTCAGGTCTGGACCTGGCATCTGCTGCTCAATTTGTTGTTGCTGGGGTTGCTGCTGAGCCCGCTGGGCCGGCGCCTGCCGCTGCAACTGGGGCTCGGCGCCCTGCTCCTGGCCACCCTGGCTCCGGTGGGTCACGGCGCCATGCTCGATGGGCTGCAGGGGCAGATGCTGATCCTCAATCAGATCGTGCATTTAAGCTGCGTCGCCATCTGGTTGGGGGGCTTGCTGGTGTTGTTGCTGGTGTTGCGCCAACACGCGGGGCTGTCTCTCGAGCCCTTGTTGAAGCGCTTCAGCGGCGTGGGTTATGGGTTGGTCAGCGGCTTGCTGATCACCGGCCTGATCAACGTGCGGGTGCTCACCGGACAGTGGTGGCCGATGCCATTGTTCAGCGGCTTTGCCCTGATCCTGCTGATCAAGGTGCTGCTGGTGGCGGGCATGCTCGGGCTGGCGCTGTTCAATCGCCTGCGCATCCGCGGCTGCGACCAGCGCCTGTCGAGCCTGCGCAGCAGCGTGCTGGTGGAGTGGTTGCTGGGCGTGGCGGCGGTGGCCGCCGTCTCGTTACTGGGCACCTTACCGCCGATGCAGGCGGCATAGCCTCCCGCGCACCGCGCCTCTGTAGCCGCTGCCGCAGGCTGCGAAAAGGTCCGCAGGACCTTCAGCGATCTCAAGGCCTCCCCCTCCTGGTCTGGAGCATTGCGGTGGAGCGCCATCCTTGGCGTCTGCTGCGCAGCCGGTCGCAGCCTGCGGCAGCGGCTACAGAAGATCCACGGCGAGAGGGTTCAAGGCGTGACGGAGGTGTCGATGCTGACCACCACCGATAACCCTGGCCGCAACCGCTCCAACTCCGGCTGATCCGGGTCGACGCTGATCCGCACCGGGACGCGCTGGGCAATCTTGACGAAGTTGCCGGTGGCGTTGTCGGCCTGCAACAAGGCGAATTCGGAACCGGTAGCCGGGGAAATCCGCTGCACCTTGCCGCTGAATGTGCGGTGGTTCAGGGCGTCCACGGTAAAACTCACCGGCTGCCCGACCCGGACGTTGTCCATCTGGGTTTCCTTCATGTTGGCCATCACCCACAGCTGGTTCGGCACCAGGGCCATGAGCTGGGCGCCGGAGTTGACGTAAGCCCCCAGGCGCACGCCGATCTGCCCCAGTTGCCCGTCGCGGGGCGCGAGGATGCGGGTGTTGGACAGGTCGATGCGCGCCAGCTCCACCGCGGCTTCGGCGCTGGCCACCGCCGCTTCCAGGGAGCCGCGGTTGACGATCACCGTCTGCAGGTCCTGGCGGGCGATGTCCAGTTGCGCCTGGGCCTGGGCCACGGCGGCGACGGTCTGGGCGTTGGCCGCGCGGGTCACGTCCAGCTCACGCTGGGACACCGAACCGTCGGCAATCAGCGCCTGGTTGCGTTGCAGGTCGGCCGCGCTCTTGCGCGCCTGGGCCTGGCTGTCGACCAGAGCGGCCTGGCGCAGCTTGATCGTGGCTTCGGCGCTGTTGCGTTGCTGCAGGGCATTGGCCAGGGCCGCCTTCTGCACCGCCAGTTGCGCCAGGGACTGGTCCAGGCGCTGGCGATAGATGCGGTCGTCAAGGCGCACCAGCAGGTCGCCGGCCTTGACCTGCTGGAAGTCCTGCACCGGCACCTCGAACACATAGCCGCTGAGCTGCGGGCCGATGATGGTCACCTGCCCGCGCACCAGGGCGTTCTCGGTGCTTTCGATGGCGCTGGAAAACGGCGGCAGCTGCCAGGCATAGAGCACGATCAGCACACCGACGATGGCGATGGCGGCAAAGCCCAGGGACGAGAGGATGCGCACCGCCAGCGGGCGCGGCTCGGTCGCCGGAAGACTCGGCGGGCCGTTGGGCTCGGGAGTCGAGGCGATGGCATTGGTGGTGGGGTTGACGGTTTCGCTCATGAAGTTGGGGCACCACTTTGTTGAACGGGAGCCGCGGGCGCGACCGCTCGGGTCGTGCTCATCAGCCACAGGCTGCGGATGAATATCCAGAGCATGGTGAGTACGGCAATCACCGCGATCAGCATGAATACATCGTTATAGGCCAGCACGTTGGCTTCGCGGGTGGCCGCACTGGCCAGGCTGCGAATGCCTTGCAGGGTGCGCAGGTCCGGGTCGGCGATGACCTTGCCGTAGGCCGCCGCGCCGCTCTGCACCCGGGCCAGGACCTGGGGATCGAGCAGGGTCAACTGCTCGACGATATGGCTGGAGTGGTACTTCTCGCGCACGATCTGGAAGGTCCCGAGCAAGGCCGAGCCGATCAGCCCGCCGAGGTTCTGGCAGATGCCGAACAGCACCGAGAAGCTGACCAGATTGCGCGGGTTGGTCAGCACATTGCGGGTGCCCAGGACCATGGTCGGGCCGAGAAAGAAGGTGCCGCCAAAGGCCAGGAGGAACTGGCTGAGGTACATGTTGGCCGGGCGCGTGAGGTTGCTGGAGAAACTGTCCATCACCGAGCCCACGGCCATCAGCGCCAGGGAAATGACCAGCGGCATCAACAGGTGCGCCGGGTTGATGGTCAGCGCGCTGGTGGCCAGCCCGGCGATGCTGCCCAGCAGCATCACCCCGTAGAGCAGGCGCATCTGCTCGCTGCTCATGTTCAGCGCCTGGAGAAACCCCACGGCGCCGGTGGACTGTTCCGACAGCACCATGCGAATCAGGATCACCGCCAGGGCCAGGCGGATCATCGCCCCGCTGCCCAGCCAGCGGGTCATCAGCATCGGGTTGCTGCGGTTATGTTCGATGCACAGCCCGGCCAGGATCAGCACGATGGAACCGGCACTGGCATAGCCGATCCACGGCGCTTCCAGCCACCAGTCGATGCGCCCCAGGGACAGCACCGCACACAGCAGGGCAACGCCTGTGGCGAGCAAGGCGAAGGTCAGGAAGTCGAGTTTCTCGAAGGTGCGAAAGCGGTCCCCCGGCGGCAGCTTGAGCAGGAACACGCAGCCCAGGGAGGTCAGCGCCAGGCCCAGTTCGAACAGGTACAGGCCGCGCCATTCGGCGATCTGCAGCAGGTCCTCGGAAAACAGCCGGGCCAGGGGCAAGGCCAGCTGCGAAGTACCCAGCCCCAGCACCAGGGCCTTGAGCCGCCATTTCGCCGGGAAGGCCTGGACCATGTAGTACAGGCCCAGGGAGCTCAGCGCCGCGCCGACCATGCCATGGGCCGCGCGCACGGCGATGGCCGAGCTCAGGTCGTTGACGAACAGGTGGCCGAAGGTCACCAGGGCGTAGAGCACCAGGAACACTTCGGTGAAGGCACGCAGGCCGAACTGCTGGCGAAACTTCACCAGCAGCAGGTTCATCGACACATTGGTCATCACATAGGCCGCCGGCAACCAGGCCATTTCCGCGGTGGTCGCCCCCAGCGCCCCTTGCAGGTACGGCAGATTGGCGATCACCAGCGAGTTGCCCAGGCCGCCGGTAATCGCCACCAGCAAGCCCACCAGGGCATAGGCCAGGCGCTTGTGGCCGGGGTGCAGCGGTGTCGAGGGGGAACCGGGCAAGCTGGGCTTTTCGTGGGGCTGCCAGTTGCGCGGGGCGTAGTGATCCATGCCGTGACCTTGTGCTGTACCGGCCGCTGTTGCAGCGCCCGGCGATGTTCGCGGTGCTCCGGCAGTGTGCCGGAAAAACCCGCCGTCCAGGCAGTGCCCAGGCTTGCAGGATGAATTTTATTTTAAGGCGCTGGCGCCGGTGGCGTTTTTTCGCAATCCTGCCCTCGCTGGCGCCCGGCGAAGCGGGCGTCGCCTGCCCTCGCCCACCGGAGCTCGCATGCCGCTGAACTTTGTCAAGATGCACGCCAATGGCGACGACTTCGTGCTGATCGACGCCCGTGGCCGCGACAACCCGATCACTGCCGAACGGGCCCGGGCCCTGGGCGATCGCCGACGCGGCATTGGTTTCAATCAGTTGGTGGTGCTCGGCGATTGCCACGAGAGTGCGGCGCAACTGACCTTCTTCAACGCCGATGGTTCCAGCCTGGACACCTGCGGCAGCGCCACCCGCGGCGCCGCCGACCTGCTGATGGAGGAAAGCGGTGCCACCTCGGTGCAGGTGACAACCGCCCGCGGCCTGCAGCACTGCCTGCGCCTTGAGGATCAGTCGGTGTCCGTGGAAATGGGCCGACCATCGTTCGACTGGCGGGACGTCCCCCTGGCCCGAGAGCTGGACAGCCTGCACCTGCCGCTGCCAGGAACACCGGCGGCATGCAGCATGGGCAACCCCCATTGCAGTTTTTTCGTCGACGATCTGGAGCAACTGGACGTGGCCGCCCTGGGTCCCACGATCGAGAGCGACCCGCTGTTTCCACACAAGACCAATGTGCACTTCATCCAGGTGATCGACCGCCAGACCATCCGCCTGCGCATCTGGGAGCGCCATGGCGCCATCCCCCTGGGCTCCGGTTCCTGTTCCTGCGCGGCGGCGGTCAATGGCATCCGTCGCGGCTTGCTCGACAGCCCGGTGCGGGTGTTGTGCGACGGCGGGCCGGTGACGGTGAGCTGGGACGGCCAGGGCAAGGTGCGCCTGGCCGGCAGCGTGACCCGGGTGTTCAGCGGGTCACTGTGAAGGGCTCTACATCCAGCCCAGCCATTTCCACCAGGTCATGGCGAACACCAGCATCAACAGGTAGCCGATCAGCGTCACCAGCAGCCCGACCTTGGCAAACTGCCGGGCATTGAAGGTCTCGGTACCCAGGCAGACCATGTTCTGCGGCGCGTTGATCGGCAGGATGAAACCGTAGCTGACGACAAAGCCCAGGAGCATGGTCATGCCCAGGCGGCTGAACTCGCCCGGCAGGGTCTGCAGCACGGCAATCAGGATCGGCAGCAAGGCCGAGGTCAGGGCCGTGGCACTGGCGAACCCCAGGTGAATGAGAATCAGGAACGCCGCGAGAATCGCGAACACCGCCAAAGGCCCGACCTGGTCCAGGCCGGTGTGGGCCACCACCTGCCCGCCCAGCCATTGCCCGGCCTGGGTGCTGAGCAGCGCCGAACCGAGGCTGATGCCGACCCCGAAGACGATCACCGTGCCCCAGGGAATGCGCGACTGCACGTCCTTCCAGGTCATGATGCCGACTCGCGGCAACAGCAGGATCACCAGCCCGGCGTAGGTGGTGGTCGTGGTGTCGAAGGGGTGCAGCTTGCCTTCGGTGGACCAGGCCAAAAGCAGCAGCAGGGACACCGCCAGCAGGCGCTTCTGCGGCCCGGTCATGGGCCCGATGTCCACCAGGGACTGGGCCACCGCCTCCTTGCCGCCGGGGATGCTGTCGGTTTCCGGCGGCAGCAGTTTGAGCACCAGCCACAGCAGCACCAGGGACATGATCAGCGCCCAGGGCGCCCCGGCGATCAGCCAGTCGAGCCAGGCCACGCGCTGGCCGAGCATCTTGTCCATGAAGCCCACGGTCAGCAGGTTCTGCGCCGCGGCGGTCTGGATCCCGACGTTCCAGATGCTGGTGCCCTGGGCCACCACGATCATCAGCCCGGCGGCGATATTGGAGCGCTTGTCGACGCCGAACGCGGCGATCACCCCCATCATGATCGGCACCACGCAGGCACTGCGGGCCGTGGCGCTGGGCACCAGCAGGCTGAGGAGGATGGTCACCGCAATGGCACCGATGAGGATGCGCCGGGTGCTGGTGCCGACCCGGGTCAGGGTCACCAGGGCGATGCGCCGGTCGAGGCCGGTGTGGGTCATGGCGGCGGCGATGAACAAGGCACCGGCCACCAGGGCCAGGGCCGAATTGGAGAACCCGGTCAGCGCCAGACTGATGGCCGCCGAGCTGCCATAGACCTGGGTCGGGTCCTGCAGGGTCGGCGCGGTGCCAATCAGGAACGCCATCAGTGCAGTGATCATGATCGCGCTGGCCTCGTAGGACACCGCTTCGCTGATCCACACCACCACCGCGAAGGCGAGGATCGCCAGCATCCGCTGGCCGGCCACCGGCAGGTCGGCGGGCAGTGGCAGAAACAGCACCCCGATCATGGCCAGCACGGCGATCAGCAATCCAATCGGTAGTACAGCCTTGGCCGCGGGCGCCGTTGTCGGAGGCGTAGTCATGGGCCTTTTCCTTTGCAATTGGAGAGGCGCCAAGCTTGCTACAAAACCGCCAAAAGCGCGTTGATAAAGGTCAAGCCGCGGGGTTACCCGCCCTTGCGGCGACGCTAGGTTGAAGCGCGTTGGACGCAAAGAAATATTTTTACATCCCTACAGATTTTTCATCTCTTTGGAGTCACAGTGCTATCAGGGCGACAAGGAGTCGAAAAGCAATTGGCGGTATCACTCCAACCTGCAAGGTGCCTGTATGGTGACAAGAAACTTGAAACTGACGTCCAGGGCTCTCCTGAGTTTTGGCGCTATCTGTGTACTAGTGGTCGGTCTGGGGGGACTGGCGCTGTGGAGAATGGGACAGATTCACGATGCTGCACTGGACCTGCGAAACAATTGGCTGCCCAGCGTCAGGCAAGCCACGAAAATCGAATCCTCCACCTTGCGTGTGCGCCTGGAGGCCCTGCACTACGCCACTGAAAGCGAAGCCCAGAAAGGCGCATCCCTGGACAAGCTGGGTAGCCTGAAAGCCACCCTGGCCCAGGCCATCAAGGACTACGAGCCGCTGGTGTCCAGCGCCGAAGAGAAAACCGCCTTTGATCAGGTCAAGCGCGGCGCCCAGGACTACCTGGACAAGCTGGCGGTGCTGATCGATGCCAGCAAGACCAACACCGCGCAGCAGAGCAGTGACTACATCAATCAGGTCACGGTGCCCCTGGCCAATGCCTTGCAAAGCGCCATCGAAGCCCTGATCGCGATCAACGAGAGCGGTGCCGCGCACTCGGCGACCCTGGCCGACCATCAGTTCGACAGTGGCCTGACCCTGACCTCGCTGATCATCGTCCTGGCGATTGTCCTGACCGTGCTCATCGCCACCCTGTTCACCCGCAGCATCACCCGCCCGGTGCAATCGCTGCTGGCCACCACGCGCAAAATCGCCGAGGGCGACCTGCGGACCCAGGTGGAAGTCAGCGGCCAGGACGAACTCACCGACCTGCAGAAATCCACCCAGTCCATGCTCGACAACCTGAAGTCGACCATCCGCCAAATTGCCGATTCCTCGACCCAGCTGGCCTCCGCCGCCGAGGAAATGAGCGCCATTACCCGTGAGTCCAACGCCGGCATCCAGCAACAGAGCATGGAGACCGATCAGGCCGCCACCGCGGTCAACGAAATGACCGCCGCGGTGGAGGAAGTGGCGCGCAACGCGGTGTCCGCCTCGCAGTCGACCCAGGAATCCGAGCGCTCCGCCGGGCTGGGCAAGGAGCGGGTCGAGCAGACCATCCACTCCATCGAGAAGCTCACCGGCACCGTGGAAAACACCCGGGTGGAAATGGCCGGCCTGGCGCAACAGGCCCAGGACATCAGCAAGGTCCTGGACGTGATCCGCGCCATTGCCGAGCAGACCAACCTGCTGGCCCTCAACGCGGCCATCGAGGCCGCTCGGGCCGGCGAGCAAGGCCGTGGTTTCGCCGTGGTGGCCGATGAAGTGCGGGCCCTGGCCCACCGCACCCAGCTCTCGACCCAGGAGATCGAGCAGATGATCCAGGGCGTCCAGAACGGTTCGAGCAAGGCCATGCTGTCGATGCAGCAAAGCAGCGAGGATGCCAGCCAGACCCTGGCCATCGCCCACGAGGCCGGCGCCGCCATCGGCCATATCGCCCAGGCCATCAGCGAGATCAACGAACGCAACCTGATGATCGCCACCGCCTCGGAGGAGCAGGCCCAGGTGGCGCGCTCGGTGGATCAGAACCTGATGAGCATCCGCGACCTGTCGCTGCAAAGCTCGTCCGCCGCCAGCCAGACGTCCATTGCCAGCAATGAACTGTCGTCCCTGGCGGTGAGTTTGAACAAACTGGTGGCACGCTTCTCCCTGTGAGGCGGGCCCAGGCCCGGTAAGACGTCAGGTAGAGAAAAGCGCTGGCGCTGTTAGCCGGCGATCCGGCTCCTACACGGGTCTGTAGGAGCCAGATGACCGGCAATGGCCGACTGCCCTGAAAGGGAGTGTTGTTGATGCTGAAACTGATTTCGATCCATCAGTTGCAGATGGGCATGTACATCCATCAGTTCTGTGGCTCCTGGCTGGACCACTCTTTCTGGAAGGCTGGCTTTGTCCTCGACAGCCATGCCGACCTGCAACGCCTGCGAAGCTCCAACCTCAGCAGCCTGTGGATCGACACCAGCAAAGGTGGCGACCTGCCCGAGGCCAGTGCAACCACCACGCCGGACCTGCCGCCGACGGCACAACCAGCCACCGCGCCCACGCCCCGGGCCAGCATGGATGAGGAAGTGCAGCGCGCCCTCAAACTCTGCGCCCACTCGCGCAAGGCGGTAATGGCGATGTTCCAGGAAGTGCGCATGGGCCAGGCCCTGGAGATGCAGCAAGCCGAGGATCTGGTGCTGCAGATCGGCCAGTCGCTGCTGCGTCATCCCGATGCGCTGATCAGTCTGGCGCGGCTCAAGAACGCCGATGACTACACCTACATGCATTCAGTGGCGGTCTGTGCGCTGATGCTGGCCACGGCGCGGCAATTGGGCTTGTCGGAGGACTATATCCGCCTGGCAGGCGTTGCCGGATTGCTGCATGACGTGGGCAAGCTGACCATCCCCGACAGCATTCTCAACAAGCCGCAAAAGCTCTCGGACACCGAGTTCGAACGGGTCAAGCTGCACCCCGAAGCCGGTGGCGCGATCCTGCGTCAAAGCCCCGATGTGGATGCGCTGGTTCTGGATGTATGCCTGCATCACCACGAAAAGGCCGACGGCTCGGGCTATCCGCACCGTCTGGCCGGCAACCAGATCAGCCTGTTCGCGCAGATGGGCGCGGTCTGCGATGTGTACGACGCGGTGACCTCCAATCGTCCCTACAACCGTGGCTGGGACCCGGCCGAAGCGATCCAGCGCATGTCCACCTGGAAAGGTCATTTCGGTCAGCGGGTGTTCCAGGCCTTCGTCAAGAGCGTGGGTATCTATCCCGTTGGGGCCCTGGTGCGCCTGAAAAGCGGTCGCCTGGCGGTAGTGATCGAACAAAACCCCAAGTCGTTGCTGACGCCCAAGGTCCGGGTGTTCTTCTCCACCCGCTCCAACCTGCCCCTGGAACAGAACGTGGTCGACCTGGCCAAGATCCACGGCCAGGATCGCATCGTCGCTCGCGAAGCCCCGGAAGACTGGGAGTTCAAGAACCTGGATCGGCTCTGGAGCGGAGTCTCCGCCTGAGCCTCAGGTGCCCAGGGTCAGGCCGTTGGCCGGCAGCGGCAGCGCGGTCTTGTAGCGCACCTGCTTGAGGGCGAAGCTGGAGCGGATGTTGGCCACACCGGGCACCTTGGTCAGAAAGTCCATCATGAAGCGTTCCAGGGACTGGATGGTCGGCACCAGCACGCGGATCAGGTAGTCCGGGTCGCCGGCCATCAGGTAGCACTCCATGACTTCCGGGCGGTCGGCGATGGCCTCTTCGAAGTGCTGCAAGGCCTCCTCCACCTGCTTCTCCAGGCTGACGTGAATGAACACGTTGACGTGCAGCCCCAACAGGTCGGCATCCAGCAGGGTCACCTGCTCGCGGATCAGCCCCAGCTCCTCCATGGCCTTGACCCGGTTGAAGCACGGCGTGGGTGAAAGGTTCACCGAACGGGCGAGGTCGGCGTTGGTGATGCGAGCATTCTCCTGAAGACTGTTGAGAATGCCGATGTCGGTACGATCCAGTTTGCGCATGAGACAAAACAACCTGTTTTTTATGTTTATGCAGATTTTTTATCTGCAAATAACTTCCAGCGCAATGAAACAGAGATAAATATTCTTCTACGCCCGGCCTATGATGTTTGTAGGACAAGATTTCCCTTACCCAGGGAATGACTGTCAGCTAGCGCGCCCAATTACAAGAAATCCACAAGATCGAGCGTAGAAAGCCATGACCACCGCGTATGCACCGCTACGCCTGCACGTTCCCGAACCCTCGGGCCGTCCCGGCTGCAAGACCGACTTCACCTACCTGCGTCTGAACGACGCCGGCCTGGCCCGCAAACCTCCCATCGATATCGAACCTGCCGACTGCGCCGACCTGGCCCGCGGCCTGATTCGTGTGCTCGACGATCAGGGCAACGCCCTGGGCGACTGGGCCGACGACGTGCCGCTGGAAATCCTGCGCAAGGGCATGCGCGCCATGCTCAAGACGCGGATCTTCGACAACCGCATGGTGGTCGCCCAGCGCCAGAAGAAGATGTCCTTCTACATGCAGAGCCTGGGCGAAGAAGCCATTGGCAGCGCCCAGGCCCTGGCCCTGAACATCGACGACATGTGCTTCCCCACCTACCGCCAGCAGAGCATCCTGATGGCCCGGGAAGTGCCGCTGGTGGAGATGATCTGCCAACTGCTGTCCAACGAGCGCGATCCGCTCAAGGGACGCCAGTTGCCAATCATGTACTCGGTGAAGGAATCCGGGTTCTTCACCATCTCCGGCAACCTGGCGACCCAGTTCGTGCAGGGCGTGGGCTGGGGCATGGCCTCGGCGATCAAGGGCGATACCAAGATCGCCTCGGCCTGGATCGGCGACGGCGCCACCGCCGAATCGGACTTCCACACCGCCCTGACCTTCGCCCACGTGTACCGCGCGCCGGTGATCCTCAACGTGGTCAACAACCAGTGGGCGATCTCCACCTTCCAGGCCATTGCCGGCGGTGAAGCCACCACCTTCGCCGGACGCGGCGTGGGCTGCGGCATCGCTTCCCTGCGGGTCGACGGCAACGACTTCATCGCGGTCTACGCCGCCTCGCGCTGGGCCGCCGAACGCGCCCGCCGCAACCTCGGGCCGACCCTGATCGAGTGGGTCACCTACCGCGCCGGCCCGCACTCCACTTCCGACGACCCGTCGAAGTACCGTCCGGCCGACGACTGGAGCCACTTCCCCCTGGGCGACCCGATTGCCCGCCTCAAGCAGCACCTGATCAAGATCGGCCAGTGGTCCGAAGAGGAACACGCCGCGGTCAGCGCCGAGCTCGAAGCCCAGGTGATTGCCGCGCAGAAAGAAGCCGAGCAGTACGGCACCCTCGCCGGCGGCCAGATCCCCAGCGCCGCGACCATGTTCGAGGACGTCTACAAGGACATGCCCGAGCACCTGAAACGTCAACGCCAGGAACTGGGGGTCTGACATGAACGATCACAACAACAATATCCAGCTGGAAACCGCCATGACCACCACCACCACCATGACCATGATCCAGGCCCTGCGCTCGGCCATGGATGTGATGCTCGAGCGTGACGACAACGTGGTGGTGTTCGGCCAGGACGTCGGCTACTTCGGCGGCGTGTTCCGCTGCACCGAGGGCCTGCAGGCCAAGTACGGCACCTCGCGGGTGTTCGACGCACCGATCTCGGAAAGCGGTATCGTCGGCGCGGCCATCGGCATGGGCGCCTACGGCCTGCGTCCGGTGGCGGAAATCCAGTTCGCCGACTACGTCTACCCCGCCTCGGACCAGATCATTTCCGAAGCCGCGCGCCTGCGCTATCGCTCCGCCGGCCAGTTCACCGCGCCGATGACCCTGCGCATGCCCTGCGGCGGCGGCATCTACGGCGGCCAGACCCACAGCCAGAGCATCGAGGCGATGTTCACCCAGGTCTGCGGCCTGCGCACCGTGATGCCCTCCAACCCCTACGACGCCAAGGGCCTGCTGATCGCCTCCATCGAAAACGATGACCCGGTGATCTTTCTCGAACCCAAGCGCCTGTACAACGGCCCGTTCGATGGCCACCACGACCGCCCGGTAACGCCGTGGTCGAAACACCCGGCGGCCCAGGTGCCGGACGGCTACTACAAGGTGCCGCTGGACGTGGCGGCCATCGCCCGTCCGGGCAAGGACGTCACCGTCCTCACCTACGGCACCACCGTCTATGTGTCGCAAGTGGCGGCCGAGGAAACCGGCATTGACGCCGAGGTCATCGACCTGCGCAGCCTGTGGCCCCTGGACCTGGACACCATCGTCAAGTCGGTGAAGAAGACCGGCCGTTGCGTGGTGGTGCACGAAGCCACCCGTACCTGCGGCTTCGGCGCCGAGCTGGTGTCGCTGGTGCAGGAACACTGCTTCCACCACCTGGAAGCCCCGATCGAGCGCGTCACCGGTTGGGATACGCCGTATCCCCACGCGCAGGAGTGGGCATATTTCCCAGGGCCGTCCCGAGTGGGCGCGGCGCTGCAACGGGTCATGGAGGTCTGAATGGGCACGCACGTTATCAAGATGCCGGACATCGGCGAAGGCATCGCGGAAGTTGAACTGGCGCAGTGGCACGTAAAAGTCGGCGACCAGGTGGTCGAAGATCAAGTCCTGGCGGACGTGATGACCGACAAGGCCATGGTGGACATTCCCTCGCCAGTGCACGGCACGGTCATTTCCCTGGGCGGCGAACCCGGTGAAGTGATGGCGGTGGGCAGTATCCTCATCAGCATCGAAGTCGAAGGCGCGGGCAACCTCAAGGAATCCGCCCAGGCCGCCGCGCCGGCGCAACAAGCACCGGCCGCTATTAATAAGCCGGCTGCCGCGCCAGTGGTCGAAGCACCCAAGGTGGAACAAGCCGTCGTCAGCCAAGCCGCCTGCCGCCCTGCTCCCCAGGCGCCGGTGGCGCGCCAGGCCGACGAACGCCCCCTGGCTTCGCCCGCCGTGCGCAAGCACGCCCTGGACCTGGGCATCCAGCTGCGCCTGGTGCAAGGCAGCGGCCCCGCCGGGCGCATCCTGCACCAAGACCTGGAGGCCTACCTGGCCCAGGACAGCCAGCCGCTCAAGGGCTACTCGGCGCCGGGCACAGGCTATGCCGAACGCCACGACGAAGAGCAGATCCAGGTGATCGGCATGCGCCGCAAGATCGCCCAGCGCATGCAGGAATCCAAGCACCGCGCCGCGCACTTCAGCTATGTCGAGGAAGTGGACGTCACCGCCCTGGAAGAGCTGCGCCTGCACCTCAATGAAAAACACGGCGCCAGCCGCGGCAAGCTGACCCTGCTGCCGTTCCTGGTGCGGGCCATGGTCGTCGCCCTGCGCGACTTCCCGCAGATCAACGCGCGCTACGACGACGAAGCCCAGGTCATCACCCGCCACGGCGCGGTGCATGTCGGGGTCGCCACCCAGAGCGACGTCGGCCTGATGGTGCCGGTGGTACGTCACGCCGAAGCCCGCAGCCTGTGGGGCAACGCCGAGGAAATCTCGCGCCTGGCCAAGGCGGCCCGCAGCGGCAAGGCGGCCCGGGATGAACTGTCCGGTTCCACCATCACCCTCACCAGCCTCGGCGCCCTGGGCGGGATTGTCAGCACCCCGGTGCTGAACCTGCCGGAAGTGGCGATTGTCGGGGTCAACCGCATCGTCGAGCGGCCGATGGTGATCAAGGGCCAGATCGTGATCCGCAAGATGATGAACCTCTCCAGCTCCTTCGATCACCGGGTGGTCGACGGCATGGACGCTGCGCAATTCATCCAGGCCATTCGCGGCCTGCTCGAACAACCCGCCACGCTGTTTGTGGACTGACTTTCAGAGGAGCAGGCATGCAACAGACTCTCAACACCCAACTGCTGATCATCGGCGGCGGGCCTGGCGGTTACGTGGCGGCGATCCGTGCCGGCCAGCTGGGCATTTCCACCATCCTGGTGGAAGGCCAGGCCCTGGGCGGCACCTGCCTGAACATCGGCTGCATCCCGTCCAAGGCGCTGATTCATGTGGCCGAGCAGTTTCACCAGACCCGTCACCACAGCCAGGGCTCGGCCCTGGGCATCGAAGTGGCGGCGCCAACCCTGAACATCGGCAAGAGCGTGGAATGGAAGGACGGCATCGTCGACCGCCTGACCACCGGGGTCGCCGCGCTGTTGAAGAAAAACAAGGTCCAGGTGATTCAGGGCTGGGCCAAGGTCATCGACGGCAAGACCGTGGAGATCGAAGGCACCGATACCCGCATCCAGTGCGAACACCTGCTGCTGGCCACCGGCTCGAAAAGCGTCAACCTGCCGATGCTGCCCATCGGCGGGCCGATCATCTCCTCCACCGAGGCCCTGGCGCCCAAGACCCTGCCCAAGCGCCTGACCGTGGTCGGCGGCGGCTACATCGGCCTGGAGCTGGGCATCGCCTACCGCAAGCTCGGGGTCGAGGTCAGCGTGGTCGAGGCCCAGGAGCGCATCCTGCCGGCCTACGACGCCGAACTGACCCAGCCGGTGCTGGAGTCGGTGAAGCAGTTGGGGATCAAGCTCTACCTCAAGCACAGCGTGCTGGGCTTCGATGCCGCCAGCAGCAGCCTGCAGGTGCGCGAGCCCAACGGCGACACCCTGAACCTGGCCACCGATCAGGTACTGGTGGCGGTGGGTCGCAAACCCAACACCCAGGGCTGGAACCTGGAAAGCCTGAACCTGGATATGAACGGCGCGGCGATCAAGATCGACCACCGCTGCCAGACCAGCATGCGCAACGTCTGGGCCATCGGTGACCTCAGCGGCGAACCCATGCTCGCGCACCGGGCCATGGCCCAGGGCGAGATGGTCGCCGAGCTGATCGCCGGCAAGCACCGCGAGTTCAACCCGGCGGCGATCCCGGCGGTGTGTTTCACCGACCCGGAACTGGTGGTGGTGGGCAAGACTCCGGACGAGGCCCGCGCTGCCGGGCTGGATTGCATCGTCAGCAGCTTCCCGTTCGCGGCCAATGGCCGGGCCATGACCCTGGAAGCCAAAAGCGGTTTCGTGCGGGTGGTGGCCCGAAGTGACAATCACCTGATTGTCGGCTGGCAGGCGGTGGGGGTCGGTGTCTCCGAATTGTCCACGGCGTTCGGCCAATCCCTGGAAATGGGCGCGCGCCTGGAAGACATCGGCGGCACCATCCACGCCCACCCGACCCTGGGTGAAGCGGTCCAGGAAGCGGCGCTGCGGGCCTTGGGCCACGCCCTGCACCTGTAAACACAACCTGTAGCCGCTGCCGCAGGCTGCGACAAGGTCCGCAGGACCTTCCGAGGGTCTCAAGAGCACGTTCTCTTCGAGGCCGATCGCAGCCTGCGGCAGCAGTTACAGGGTTCAATACGGGGATGCGGTAAGCCCCCGGAATGCAGTATTGTTGTGCCCATCCAAAAAAACGTCAGAAGCCTTAAGCCGTTCCGGCGGTTGTTAAGTGATAGAGGGTGTCATGGGTAACGAAAGCATCAATTGGGACAAGCTGGGTTTTGACTACATCAAGACAGACAAGCGCTATCTGTCGCACTGGCGTAACGGCGAGTGGGACGCGGGCACCCTGACCGAAGACAACGTGCTGCACATCAGCGAGGGCTCCACCGCCCTGCACTACGGTCAGCAATGCTTCGAAGGCCTCAAGGCCTACCGCTGCAAGGACGGCTCGATCAACCTGTTCCGTCCGGACCAGAACGCCGCGCGCATGCAGCGCAGCTGCGCCCGCCTGCTGATGCCGCAGGTGTCCACCGAACAGTTCATCGAAGCCTGCAAGGCCGTGGTCAAGGCCAACGAGCGCTTCATTCCGCCGTACGGCACCGGCGGCGCGCTGTACCTGCGTCCGTTCGTGATCGGCGTGGGTGACAACATCGGCGTGCGTACCGCGCCGGAGTTCATCTTCTCGATCTTCGCCATCCCGGTCGGCGCCTACTTCAAGGGCGGCCTGACCCCGCACAACTTCCTGATCTCCAGCTACGACCGCGCCGCCCCACAAGGCACCGGCGCGGCCAAGGTCGGTGGCAACTACGCCGCCAGCCTGATGCCCGGCTCCCAGGCCAAGAAGGCCAGCTTCGCCGACTGCATCTACCTCGACCCGCTGACCCACAGCAAGATCGAGGAAGTCGGTTCGGCCAACTTCTTCGGCATCACCCACGACGACAAATTCGTCACCCCCAACTCGCCATCGGTACTACCGGGTATCACCCGCCTGTCGCTGATCGAGCTGGCCAAGACCCGCCTGGGCCTGGAAGTGGTCGAAGGCGACGTGTTCATCGACAAGCTCTCGGACTTCAAGGAAGCCGGTGCCTGCGGTACTGCCGCGGTGATCACGCCGATCGGCGGCATCCAGTACCAGGACAAGCTGCACGTGTTCTACAGCGAAAAAGACGTCGGCCCGATCACCCAGAAGCTCTACAAAGAGCTGACCGGCGTGCAGACCGGCGACGTGGAAGCGCCAGCGGGCTGGATCGTCAAGGTCTGATTCGCCCCCTGCTGCCCCCCAGCCCGCCCCTGCTTGCCAGGGGCGGGCTTTTTCATGCCTGGAGCCTGCTGGATGCCTGCCGAAGGCGGGGCTCCCCCCTCAGAGGCTGATACCGAACGACATCAGCACCTGTTGCGTTCCATCCACCACCAGCAATGCAGCCCGGGACGCCACCAAGGTGTAGAGAAAACTCGTGATCAGCACACAGAGTTCGAACCAGACGAACATCGGCCAGTCGCTGGCTCGCAGCGGTCGGCCCTGCATGAGCCACTCCATTCGATTGCGTGGCAGGTGATAAACAAGTTCGAAAATCTTCAGCTCGCGAAACTGCTTGATCACCGCGTGTATCACCCCCATCGCAGTGACTATCGCGATACACCAGAACACAACGAACTCAACCCCTTTGTTCCCGTACCCGCCAAGACTGACTGTCTGTTGAAAAAAGGCGAGGCCGACCACCGATACCACAGGCCCAACTACCCAGGCGTAAATCACCAACCCCAGGCTGGCCATGGCCACACCACTGGCAAAGACACTGATGCGAACCACCCAGGCCAGGAACCCGGGGGAAAACTTCGAATAGGCCCTCTGGGTCTCGATCACCAGCAAGGGGATCAGCATGGTCAGCACTCCAACCGCGATGTCCACGACCTTAAACCCGGTCTTGGGCAGCAGCAGCGCCGCCAGGAAGGTCACGCCGCGGCTGCCCACCCGCCACATCATCTTGGCGTCGTCAGTCACTGCCTTCGACCAGAACTCCTCGGTAATGCCCTTGCCGTCATCCACACCGTCATCCATTGACTGCCTGCCTCATTGTTCAAAGCCGCGCATTGTCAGGGAAGGCCCTGGCGTCTGCCCAGCGCTATCGCTGCGCACCTGACCGATCCGCTTGCCTGGCCGCGCTGCCACCTGGCTGGCCTGGCCGTCGCGCTGCTTGCCGTGGCGCGCTTCGCTGATCAGCGCCGGAATCAGCGGTCCCTCCGGCAGGTGCTTCCAGAACCGAGTCGGCAAATGCCCCTGCATGACCCTGGGGTTGAGCCGCGCCGGGTTGAAGATGTGGCTGTAGTAGGCCAGCCACAGCTCGCCTCCGGGGTCGTCGCCGGCCTGGGCCAGTTGCTGCCAACCAGCGGGGCACTGGCGCTGGTGGTGCAGTTGCTCGCCGTCGAAGTACACCCCGTCCCGGGGCGTGGCAATCATCCAGCGGTGGTGCCCCATGCGTCCGATGAAGTGCCGGCTGGCCTGGGCCAGGATGTCGTGGGCCGGCTCGTGCCAGGCCACGTATTCGGGTTGCTCGGCCAGGCGCGAGCGGCCCTCGGGCAGCCGGACAAATCGCACGAAGGCATGCAGGTGATGGGCCTCGCGGTCCACCTGCTTGATCCGCCGCTGCAACTCGCTGCCCAGTTGATCGCCGCTGAGCATGGCCGTGCGGTCGCCATGGCTGACCCGCCACAGCACCTCGTAAAGCAGGCTCCAGCGCTGCTCGCCGCGGTAGCAGGCGGCTCGCTGCAACAGCTCCAGCAGGGCCTGGGGAATGCGCGCGCGAAAGGGCCCCGGCTGTTCGGGGCAGCTCTCGTCGCTGGCAAAGAGGTCGGCCTCCCGGGTCCCGGCCCAACTGACCCGGCTCGGATCGATGGAATGACTGAGCAGCCAGCGCGCCTGCTGGCGCCAGGTGTCGAACAGGTCGTCGCAGTCCAGGCTGATCATCCCCAGAGCCCCATCTGCTGCGGTTGCGGCCGGTCCCGCAGTTGCTGGTAGAGCAGCGCACTGCTGGTTTCCGCCTGCTGCGGGTGATAGTCGCTGGTGATGAAGAACGGCTTGGCCTTGCTCAGCACACAGCGCATGCGCGCCAGGTCCTCGAAGCGGATGCGCCGCTCGCGACGCAGCTCCACCAGGCGCTGGGTGGTGCGCAGGCCGATCCCCGGAATGCGCGCGATCAAGGTTGGCTCGGCGCGGTTCAGGTCCAGGGGAAACAGGTTGCGGTTCTCCAGCGCCCAGGCCAGCTTGGGGTCGATGTCCAGGGCCAGGTGCCCCGGCCCCTTGAAGAGTTCGTTGGCACTGAAGCCATAGCCGCGCAGCAGGAAGTCGGCCTGATACAGGCGGTGCTCGCGCATCAGCGGCGGCGCGGCCAGGGGCACGCTTTTCGGGCTGTTGGGGATCGGGCTGAACGCCGAGTAATAGACCCGGCGCAGGCGGAAATTGCCGTACAGCGCCTCGGCGCTGTGGAGAATGGTGCTGTCATCGGTGTCGTCGGCACCGACGATCATCTGGGTGCTCTGCCCCGCTGGGGCGAAACGCGGCGCCCGGGGCTCGTTGCGCACGGTCTGCTCGCCGGTATAGATGGTGCCCATGGCCTGCTTGATCGAGCCCAGGTGTTTTTCCGGGGCCAGGGTCTTGAGGCCCTGGTCAGTAGGCAGCTCGACATTGACGCTGAGGCGGTCGGCATAGCGCCCGGCTTGCTCGATCAGCAGCGGGTCGGCGTCGGGAATGGTCTTGAGGTGGATGTAGCCGCGGAACTCGTGCTCTTCACGCAACAGCCTCGCCACCTGCACCAACTGCTCCATGGTGTAGTCCGCCGAGCGGATGATCCCGGAGCTGAGGAACAGCCCGCTGACGCAATTGCGCCGGTAGAAATCCAGGGTCAGGCGCACCACTTCCTCGGGGCTGAAACGGGCCCGGGGCACATCGCTGGAGCGGCGGTTGACGCAGTACTGGCAGTCGTAGAGGCAGAAATTGGTCAGCAGCACCTTGAGCAGCGAGACGCAGCGCCCGTCCGGCGTATAGCTGTGGCAGATGCCCATGCCGTTGCTCGAGCCCAACCCGCTCTTGCCTTCGGAACTGCGCTTGGGCGCGCCGCTGCTGGCGCAGGAAGCGTCGTACTTGGCGGCGTCGGCGAGGATGCTCAGCTTGTCGATCAGTTGCATGGCGAGGCCCGAATACTGTTTTTATATACAGTACAGAGAGTGCCCCATGCCGTTCAAGCGGTGTTTATCGGCGCCGGCAAAAAAACGCTGATTGCCCTGCCTGCGCCAGCAATCCGGTGCAGGCAGCAAGGGACTGGCCCCTTAGAAGTACTTCAGCCAGGCCAGGTCGCGGCGCCGGGCCTTGAGTCGGGCGAAGCCCCGCACCGGCGGGTACAGGACCAAGGCCAGAAGCAACGTGATCAGCCACAGCCAGCCCAGCGAATCGAAGCCAAAATAGGCCCCTTGATTGCGTCCCAGCAGCGCCACGGCCAGCAGATACAGGCCCTTGAGCACATACAAGTGCAACAGGTAGAAGAACATCGGCGCCGCGCCAAATACGCCGAGCACCCGGATCAAACCGCTGTCCTGCCGTCGCTCCAGGGCCCGCAGCAGAAGCAGCCCGGCGCCCAGGGTCAGGGCGATAAACAGCAGCGACGGCGGGTATTTGGTGATGTTGAAAAAGCTCATCAGGGTTTGCCCCCAGGTCTCGCCACTGACCCAGGGCCGCTCGCCATAGCCGTTAAGCAGCCGCAGCACGATGAACCCCGCCAGCGCCGCCAGCCCCCATCGCAACAGACGCTGCTGTCGCTGAGCGGCCCCGGCTTCGCGGGCGAACCAGGGCCCCAGGGCATAACCCAGGCCGATCACGCCGATCCATGGCAGCAGCGGATAGGAGGTCCGCAGACGCAGCCCTTCGCCCCATTCGATCCAGCCGCGATCATGCAGGATCGCCCAGGGCACGTGCAGCGCCTCGCCCGGGGCGAAATGCAGCCCATCCAGCAGATTGTGCCCGCCGATCAGCAGCAAGCTCAGGCCCAACAACAGCGCCCGAGGCAGCCACAACAGGGCCGACAGCGCCAGCATGCTCAGGCCGATGACCCAGATCACCTGCAGATAGATCAGCGTCGGCGGGATCTGCCCGGTCCAGGCGAAGTTCACCAGGGTCAGTTCCAGCACCACCAGGAACAACCCACGCTTGAACAGGAAAGCGCTGGCCTCGGCCCGATGGCCGTGCTTCTGGGCAAACAGGTAAGCCGAAAGCCCGGTCAGCAGGACAAACACCGGCGCGCACAGGTGTGCCAGGGTGCGGCTGACAAATAGCCCGGGCTCGGTGGTGGCCACGTCCATGGGATCACTCACCTGCCGGTGCAGGAAGAAGGTTTCCCGCACATGGTCCAGTAGCATGAACAGCATCACCAGGCCGCGCAGGGCATCGATACTCAGCAGCCGGGTGCCGAGGCTCGCGGGAGGGTTGGGTAAAGAACTCATAAGGAGGGATCGCAGCGTCAGGTTCAAAGGGACGGTGCCGGTCTCGCGCCCGGCAAATCGGCCGTTACTTTATAACATCTGGCTGTCTATCCAAAACTTCTTAGCTGTGGCCACGGCCCCAGGCAACAATCGACCCGTAGCGCCGCGCCCGCCAGGGCACGGGCGGCGACGCTGCGCGGCGTTACTGATGCTGGAACTGCACCATGGAACTGACCTGGACCCGAGCCTGCATCTGTTCAGCCCCTCCCCCGCGACGCATGCCGCGCACCGGGCAGGCATCCAGGTAGTCCAGGCCCACCGCCAGTTTCAGGTGACGCTCGGGTCGCGCCAGGCGGTTGGTCACGTCGAAGCTGTACCAGCCGTCGTCGAGCCAGGCTTCGGCCCAGGCATGGCTGGCCAGGTGGCTGGCGTCCTCGGTGCACAGGTAGCCGGAGACGTAACGCGCGGGAATCCCCAGGCTGCGGGCGCAGGCCAGGAACGCGTGGGTATGGTCCTGGCAGACCCCGGCAGCGCCGGCAAAAGCTTCGGCCGCAGTACTGCCAACCCCGGTGGCGCCCGGGCTGTAGGGCATGTGCTCGGCCAGGGCCTGCATCAGCTCGATCAGCGCGGCGCGATCACGGCGCTCGCCGCAATGGCGCCGGGCAAAGTCGCAAAGGGCCGAGTCCGCCTTGCTCAGGTGGCTGCAACGCAGGAACGGCAGCGGCGACTGGCTGTCGCCCTCCACTTCCCGCGTGCCATCGATCTGCACTTCGCCAAAGGCCGTGAGGACAATGGCGCCGTGGGGCTCGTCGAGGGTCATGACATGCAGGATATTGCCGTAGGGGTCGCGCTGGGCGCGCACCTGCCGTGGCAGCTCCAGGTGCCATTGGAGGATCTGCTGGCGCTGGCTGTCCTGGGGCGTCAACCGCAGGAACTGGATGCTGGTGCAGACTTCATCGGCGTAGCTGTAGGTCGTGTCGTGACGAATGGACAGTTTCATACCACCTCCAGATAGGACTCATGCACGGTCTGCCCCAAGTGGCGGATCTGCCCGATGCAATCGGTCAGCCACTGGTGCAGGCCGGAATCGAGAATCTCGTTGATCCCGGTGTAGCGCAGGCGCGCATTCAGCTCGGCGGCCAGGCGCTGGGCCGGACGCCCGTTGTCCCCCGGCAAGGTGGCCAGGAGCTGGTCCAGTTCCTCGACACAGGCATGCAGCGAGCGCGGCACATCGGCGCGCAACAGCAGCATCTCGGACACCTGCTCGGCCCCCGGGGCATTGCGGTAGATCTCGTTGAACGCTTCGAAGGACGACAAGGCACGGAGCAAGGCGCTCCACTGGTAATAGCCCCGGGCCGAGTTATCGCTGACTTCCTCGGACTCCTCGCCGAACATTTCATAGCGTGCGTCCAGCAGGCGCAGGGTGTTGTCGGCGCGCTCGATAAAGGTCCCCAGGCGAATGAAGCGATAGGCGTCGTTGCGCATGATGGTGCCGGCGGTGGCACCGCGGAACAGATGCGAACGCTCCTTGACCCACTCGCAGAACTGGCTGATGCCGTAGCGCCCCAGGCCATTGCGGGCGATGTTGCGCATCTCCAGCCAGGTGGCGTTGATGTTCTCCCACATGTCCGCGGTGATCCGCCCGCGCACCGCGTGAGCATTGCTGCGGGCCGCCCGCAGGCAGCAGTAGATGCTCCCCGGGTTGGTCTCGTCGAGGGCGAAAAAGTGCAGCATGCGCTCGGTGTTCAGTTCACCGTAGCGCTGGTTGTAGTCATCCAGGGTGCCGGCCGCCAGCAACGACATGGCCAGTTCGGCATGGCCGTCACCGCGCCCGGCCTGGGGCATCAGCGACAGCGAATAACTGACCTCGAGCATGCGCGCCAGGTTCTCGGCGCGCTCCAGGTAGCGGGACATCCAGTACAGGTCCGCAGCGGTTCTTGAGAGCATGGTTCAGTCCTCCACTACCCAGGTGTCTTTGGTGCCGCCGCCCTGGGACGAGTTCACCACCAGCGAGCCTTCGCGCAGCGCCACGCGGGTCAGGCCGCCGGGCACCAGGCGGGTTTCCCGGCCGGAGAGTACGAACGGCCGCAGGTCGATGTGCCGCGGGGCGATGCCGCTTTCGACAAAAGTCGGGCAGGTGGACAGGGACAGGGTCGGCTGGGCGATGTAAGCCTCGGGGCGAGCCTTGAGGCGGGTGCGGAATTCTTCGATCTCCGCTGCAGTGGCCGCCGGCCCTACCAGCATGCCGTAGCCGCCGGAGCCCTGGGTTTCCTTGACCACCAGGTCCGGCAGGTTGGCCAGCACATGGGACAGCTCGGCGGGCTTGCGGCACTGCCAGGTGGGCACGTTCTTGAGGATCGGTTCTTCGCTCAGGTAGAAGCGGATCATCTCGTCCACATAGGGATAGATCGACTTGTCGTCGGCGACCCCGGTGCCCACGGCGTTGGCCAGCACCACATTGCCGCAGCGATAGGCGGCGATCAGCCCGGGCACGCCGAGCATGGAATCGGGGTTGAACGACAGCGGATCGAGGTAGGCATCGTCCAGCCGACGGTAGATCACGTCCACCGCCTGGGCGCCGGAAGTGGTGCGCATGAACACCCGGTCGTCACGCACGAACAGGTCGGCGCCTTCTACCAGTTCCACGCCCATTTCCCGGGCAAGGAACGCGTGCTCGAAATAGGCACTGTTGAAACGTCCCGGGGTCAGCACCACCACCGTCGGGTTGTCCAGGGGGCTGGAGCTCTTCAGGGTGTCCAGCAACAGGTTGGGATAATGATCGATGGGGGCAATGCGCTGGGCGGCAAACAACTCGGGAAACAGACGCATCATCATCTTGCGGTCTTCAAGCATGTAGCTCACGCCGCTGGGGGTGCGCAGGTTGTCCTCCAGCACGTAGTAGCTGCCATCGCCGTCGCGCACCAGATCGACCCCGGCGATATGGGCGTAGGTGCCCCGGTGCAGGTCCAGGCCCTGCATGGCCACCTGATAGCCTTCGTTGGCCAGCACCTGCTCGGCGGGAATGATGCCTTCCTTGATGATCCGCTGGCCGTGATAGATATCCGCCAGGAACAGGTTCAGCGCCTGGACCCGCTGCACGCAGCCGCGCTCCACCGTGCGCCACTCGCTGGCCTTGATGCTGCGGGGAATGATGTCGAAGGGAATCAGGCGTTCAGTGCCCTGTTCGTCGCCGTACAGGGTGAAGGTGATACCGGCGCGGTGGAACAACAGGTCGGCTTCACGCCGACGCTGGTCCAGCAGCTCCAGGGGCGTGTCCGCCAGCCAACGGGCGAACGCTTCGTAGTGTGGTCGACAGGTGCCGCTGGCAGCGTACATTTCATCGAAAAAAGCGCGGGACATAGCCAACTCCTTGCCGCGATATGAACGGCTTTTTATTTGAACCCTGTGTGTGCGTGACCCGGCTTTAACCTTGAAGGGATGATAGTTCCCCTGTGTGCGAGCACCTCCTGGGCCCACGGTCGGACGGCCCCTGCCGCCCGCTTCACAGAGCGGTAGCAAAGGCTATGCCGCAAATGCCCAAACCACGGCCACTGCGGCATATGGTCTGAAAAACCCCACAAATGGCGACAAATACATTCATAAAAGAGACATCTATCCCCACCAGGAAGCGGTCTTGGGGACGCCCATGGGGACCCTGCCCGAGTCATGGCAAACGGTTGCGGGCTGAATCGGTGCACAAAGCCCCAGGGAGGATTTTTTTGCCCCGTTATCGGGAGCTTTGCCGGCAATAGGGCGTGCACTGGCCAGCAGCGGCCCCTGAACACTGACCGCCAGCGCACCATCGAGGTTCAAGGCATTGACTGGCCACAGCGAGGATTGGCCGGTCGGCCGTCAGCTGCGCACCGGCAACCGAGCCAGGATCAGCGCCACCGCCTGCTGCGGCGACAGGCTCGCACTGTCCAGGCGCAAGGGCGACTGCGCCCAGGCCTGGTAGTCGTGATCGAGTACCGACTGCCAACTGGGCGCTTGCAGCCCCGGCACATCCACCTGCCGGGTCTCGACCCGCCGTCGATGTTCCCGGGGGTCGGAACAGATCACCTCGACATCCAGCAGGAGCACTCCCAGTCGCTGCGCCAGATCGCTCCAGGCCTGACGACTTTCGGCCACGGGATTGACGCAATCGGCCAGCACCGGGTTGCCCAGGGCCAGATTGGCCTCGGCCAGTTGCAGGGCAATCTGGTAACCGGCCTTGCCGACCTCTGCCAGGCCGGCATCGCGCAAGCCCTGCTCGATGCTGTCGATACGCAGGTAGGTGGCTCCCAAGTGGGGAGCCAGGGTGCGAGCGATGGTGGTCTTGCCGGAGCCCGGCAATCCGCTGAATACGATGAGCATGCATGGCCCTGGCTGGAACGTTGGAGGGCAAGCTTCAACGCAATCGCCGTCGACGTCCAGCGCGGGACCCTCCAACACCGCAGAGCAGTGTCAGGGAAACACTAAAGGTTGCTCGGCCGGGATGCTTCGCGGCCAGGACAACAGTGCGCTTTCCGACATCGGCCGGGCGTACCAGTACCCCTGGGCCATGACGCAGCCTATTTCCAGCAGCAGGCGCCGTTCGAGCTGGGTTTCCACCCCCTCCACCACCAGGCACATTTCCAGGTTGCTGGCTAAGGCCAGGGAGGCACCGACCACCGCGCGACAGCGGGGCTGACGCACCAGTTCACGGACAAAATGCGCATCGAGCTTGATCTGGTTGAACGGCAGTTCGCACAGGCGCTGCAAGGAGGAATAGCCGGCGCCGAAGTCGTCGATGGCCAGGTTGCACTCCATCATCCGCAGACGCACCAGGTTTTCCAGGCTGATGGCCGGCGCCTGCACCAGGCCCACCTCGGTGATTTCGAACGTCAACAACCGCGGCGGAACCTGATGCCGGTCGATGGCCTGACGGATGTGCCTGACGATGTCACCGCTGGCCAGTTGTCGGGGCATCAGGTTGAACGCCAGCTCCAGTTCTTCACCCTGGTCCAGCAGTCGGCGCTGCAGGGCCATGCTCTGGTCAAGCTGCTGGTGGAGAACCTCGTCCAGCAGGCCTGCGGCCTCCAGCTCATCGAGAAAGGCCGCCGGCGCCAGGACCCCGCGCTCGGGATGGCACCAACGCATCAGCACTTCGGCGCCACAGCAACTGGCGTGGCGCAGGTCGAACTTGGGTTGGTAGTAGGCGACGAACTGGCCCTGCTCGACGCCCCGCTGCAGGTCTTCAAGGCTCACCGGGGCAAAGTGCCGGGACGGTGCCGGAACCTGTTGCTGATGGCGCTGCTGATACAGTTCGAGCATCGCCTGCAAGGCTTCCAGGTCCGCCGGCTTGCCCACGTCCCCCAGGACGATCAACCCATGCAGGCTGATCATCTGCAACACTGCGCGACGCAGATCGGACTCAATCAGGCTGTAGAGAATCACCGCCCGCACCAAGTGCTCCTCACTGGCTCGCCGCAAGAACTCCAGGCCGTCCATGCCCGACATCTGCAAGTCGCACAGAACGATGTCCGCCGCACCGCGCTCACGCAGCAGGTTCAGGGCACTGTCCCCATCGGACGCCGCCAATGGCTGAGCTACATCCAGGCGTCGCAATTGCTCCAGGGCCAGTAGTTGCTGCACCGGATGGTCTTCAAGCACCAATATTTTCAGGGTATTCACGCGCGGCTCCAGGGTGAGCGGCGACTGCCCAGGGGCCCGATAACGGATCGCTAGGCGCCTTCTGTGGCACTAACCGACAGAAGTATCGCAAGGGTGCAGATAGACACAAGCGTATCGCCAACCGAACGCGGGTCAAGACTAAGCCCCTACCTTCGGTCCGCCAGCCTTGACGGGCTTGCCCAAGCCCGGGCAACTCAGGAAAATAGGCCCGTTTCGCGCTCTTCCTTGATCTATATTGATATCCAGCATTGACGATCAGCCCTTGTGCGGCGGTCAACTCAGCCAGCCCAGTTCCTCCTCGACTCATCCTTGTGCCGTTCTTCGATCAGGAGCCCCGATGCCCCGCTTCCTCCTGCCAACGCTGATATGGCTGGCATGCTTTCCCGCCTTGGGAGACACAGCAACTCCCTTGCAACTGCTCAACTATGAATCACCCCACCACCATGAATTGCCCTTGACCAACGATGATTGGCAATGGCTGCGCAACAAGCGCGAACTGGTGCTGGGCACCTCGCAGCAGAACCTGCCACCGCTGGAGATGGTCAACGAGTCCAGGGAATACGAAGGCATCACCGCAGACTACATCGGCCTGCTGGCGGACGCTCTGAGGGTGAAGATCAGCGTCCGCGCCTATGACAACCGCGAACAGGTCTTCAAGGCCCTGGCCAAGGGTGAGATCGACTTCATGGGCAGCGTGACACCGGTCGATGCCCAGCAACATCAGCTCCTGCGCAGCCAACGCTACCTGGTCAATCGCCCGACGCTGGTGGCCCGCCTCGGGGACTCTCCATCGCTGAAAAACGGCTTGCAGGGACGTCGCCTGGCCATTTCCCCGGACACCATCAGCCTGCCCGTTGCCCGGGCCATGTACCCCAAGGCACAGATCGAAGGCTACGACAGCACGGATGCCGCCATGGCCGCCGTGGCCTTCGGTGATGCCGATGTGCTGCTCAGCGATGCGGTCTCGGCGCAGTTCCTGATCTCGCGCAACTACAGCGACTACCTGCGGATCATCTATAGCGGCCCCGCGAGCATCCCGGGTTTCGCCTTCGCCGTGAACCCGGACAACCAGCAGTTGCAACGCCTGATCGACAGTGCGCTGCAAGCGATCCACAAGGAACAGGACATCAGCATCCGCAATCGCTGGGGCGACCGCCTGCTGCTGAGCATGGAAAAAACCGATCTCACGGCCGACGAACAACGCTGGATCGAAAACAACCCCGTGGTGCGCATCGGCATCCACCGCTATCTGCCACCGATGTCCTACTTCGACGCCGAAGGCAATTACCTGGGGATTACCTCCGACCTGCTGGCCATGCTGGAGACCAAGACCGGGCTGAGTTTCGAGATCGATGCCATGCCCAGCTTCACGGACCTCAACAACGCCGTACGCGAGGGCCGGGTGCAGATGGTGGCCGATCGAGCCCGCAACCCCGAGCGCGAAGGCTACTTGCAATTCACCCGCCCCTACCTGGTCGGGCCCTACATGTTGATCACTCGCGACGCTCCCGATGCGCCGAAAACCCTGGAAGAAATGGCCGGCAAGACCCTGCTGATCGGCAGCGGCCATGCCCTGGTGCCGCTGCTGCGCCAGCGCTATCCACAGATCCGGATCAAAGAAGTACAAACCAACTTCGAAGCCCTGGCCCTGTTGCGCGACCACAAGGGCGATGCTGCGGTGCAAGCGGAAATCGCCGTCAGTTTCAACTTGCCGCGCATCAAGCAAGACCAGCTCAAGGTCCGATCGGCCCTGAACCTGCCGCTGCTGAACGAATCCTTCGGCGTGCGCAGGGACCAACTGGAGCTGTTCAGCATCATCGACAAGTCCTTGCGCAGCATTTCTCCCGACGCCATTACCGAGCTCAATAATCGTTGGCGCTCCAAGGCCGCTGTCGTCCCTCCTTCCTGGCGCGACTACCGCACCACCCTCTACCTGGCGGGTGCCGTCTGCGTGCTGTTGCTGCTGATCGCCCTGGCCTGGGGCTATGCCATGCGCCGCCAGGTCAGCCAGCGCGAACGGGCCGAGCATGCGCTCAACGATCAAATGCGCTTCATGGACGCGCTGATCAACGGCACGCCGAATCCGATCTACGTGCGCGACCTCGAGCGGCGCCTGGTGATCTGCAATGACAGCTATCTCAAGACCATGGGCACCGATCGCGAGAGCGTGCTGGGCAGCAACCTCGAACAGTTGGCGGTGCCCGAAGCCGGTCTGTTCGCCAAAGATTTCCAAAGCATCCTCGACGGTGGCCCGCCGCTGCTGATCGACCGCACCGTCCATATCCGCGGGCAGCAGACGCAGATCTACCACTGGATGCTGCCCTATCGAAATGCCCAGGGCGAAATCCTCGGCATCATCGGCGGCTGGCTGGACATCAGTGAGCGCCAGCAACTGCTGGACGAGCTGACCCAGGCCAAGAACGACGCCGACAAGGCCAACCGCGCCAAGACCACCTTCCTGGCCACCATGAGCCATGAGATCCGTACCCCCATGAGCGCGGTCATCGGCATGCTGGAACTGGCCCTCAAGCGTGCCGACCAGGGCCAGCTCGACCGCAGCTCGATCGAGGTGGCCTACAGTTCGGCCCAGGGCCTGCTGGAGTTGATCGGCGACATCCTGGACATCGCCCGGATCGAAAGCGGACGCCTGAGCCTGAGCCCCGAACGGGCCAACCTGCGGGATCTGGTGGAGTCGGTGTTCCGGGTCTTCGATGGCCTGGCCCGGCAAAAGGGCCTGCGCCTGGAGCTGGATCTGGACAGCAGCGTCAATGGCGACGTGCTGGTGGACCCACTGCGTTTCAAGCAGGTGCTGTCGAATCTGCTGAGCAATGCGATCAAGTTCACCGAACACGGCGGGGTGCAGATCCGTTTGCAGGCCGAGGGTGACGATGCGCAACTTTTGCCCCTGCTGCTGACCGTCAAGGACACCGGGATCGGCATCGATCCCGACGACCAGCAACGGCTGTTCCAGCCCTTCAGCCAGGTGCCAGGGCAACATCAGAACGCCCGCTCGGGCACCGGACTGGGGCTGGTGATCTGCCGCACGCTCTGCGAAATGATGGGCGGCCAACTGCGTCTGGAGAGCCAGCCGGGCGTCGGCACCCTGGCCCGGGTGCAGGTGCAGTTGAATCGCCTCGACCCACTGCCCGATGCCCCGCCTGCTGTAGCGCAAGCCACCCCGTCGGTCGCCGCCAGGGCACCGCTGCATATCCTGGTGGTGGACGACAGCCAGGCCAATCGCCAACTGCTGTGCGAACAACTGCGCTTCCTGAACTATTCATTGAGCCAGGCGCAGAACGGCGCCGAAGCCTACAAAGTCTGGCAGCGGGAAACTTTCGACGTGGTGATCACCGACTGCAACATGCCGGTGCTGAACGGCTATGAACTGACCCGACAAATCCGTGTTGCCGAACAGATCCAGGGCCGGCCGCCGGTGCAGATCTTCGGCTTTACCGCCAACGTCCAACCCGAAGAGGAACAGCGTTGCCGGGACGCCGGCATGAATGGATGCATCTTCAAGCCTATTGCCCTGCCGGAACTGGACCGCCGTCTGCGAGAACTGCCCGCCCTGCCCCGCTTGCAACTCAAGGCCAACAGTGAGCGCTTCGACATCCAGCAACTGGACCACCTCACCGGCGGCAACCCAGCATCCATTCAGCGGGTGCTCAAGGGCTTGCACCAGAGCAACCAGCAGGACTTGAAGCAGATCCGCGGGTTGCTGGCCAACCCCGACAATAAAGGCGTGACCGACCTGGCTCACCGTATCCGCGGCGCGGCGCGGATCATCAATGCCCAGGCCCTGATCGATGAATGCGAATACCTGGAGAAGGCCTGCCGCGAAGGCGCGAATGCCGGCCAGATCAAGACGGCATTGACGCGATTGGAGCAGGCCATGGTGGGGCTGGATCGTGACTTGCTGGAGTCCGTGGTGCCCGATTGAGCAGCCCTGGCATCAGCTGATCGCACACTCGGGCACCGCACCAGAGCCCCTTACCGCACAGCCGCCGGGGTTCAGGCCCCCAGGCTTTGCAGCTCCAGACTGGCCGACGCCGACAGCGGCTTGGATGGCTGAATCAAGGCGATACCGAAATACTTGCTGATGTAGCGCCCGCCGGTGCCGGTCAGGGTCAGGGCTCGGCTGTCCACATCCTGCCTCAGCCATTTGCGCTGCAACAGCACCCGCAGCAGCGCCGCCCCCAAGGCGCCCGCCAGGTGCGGGCTGCGCATGCTCCAGTCCAGGCACGGACAGGCCAGGTTTCGGCGCAGCCTGCTCAGCTCGGCCACGTCGATGCCCAGGCCGCGGAAGAACTCGACACCACTGTCACTGACCCGGTAGTCCTCGCCCTCCTCCCCCATCAGCAACCAGCCGGCTTCCAGCATCCGGTCGTGCAACTGCACCCCCAGGGTGCCCGCCAGGTGGTCGTAGCAAGTGCGGGCAAATTGCAGGCGGTCCGGGGTACGCGGGGTGAAGGTGCTGCCCTGGCCGATCACCATCAGGGCCTCCAAGGCCTGGGCCACCAGCGGATCGCCGAGGCCGTAGTAACGGTGCCGCCCCTGGACCTGCACCCGCAGCAGGCCGGCGTCCCTGAGCTTGGCCAGGTGGGCGCTGGCGGTGGAAGTGCTGACCTCGGCAATCGCCGCCAGCTCGGTGCTGGTACGGGCGTGGCCATCCATCAGCGCACAAAGCATCCGGGTACGGGCCGGCTCGGCGATGGCCGCCGCCACGTTGGATACCCCCAGGTCGTTCTGCACTACATTCATATTTCGCTCCATGACGAATCGTGTCTTCGAAAAGATGAGGATAGTAGCAACCTGGATATCTGCCCAACAAAGAGACAAATCATGGACCCGATCAGCGCTGCCACCCACTTTGCCCCCTACGATTTCTATTACGCCCGCCTGCGTGCCCGGGGAGGCCTGACCTACGATTCAGCGCTGGGCCTATGGGTCGCCAGCAGCGCCGCCGCAGTGGCGGCGGTGCTGAACCACCCCGCCTGCCGTGTCCGACCGCCCCAGGAGCCGGTGCCCCGGGCCATCGCCGGGCGGCCTGCCGGGGACGTGTTTGCACGCCTGATGCGGATGAACGATGGCCTGCGCCACGGCTGTCCCCGTGCAGCCATGGCGGCGCCGCTGCAGCAGCTGGGCACCATCGACCTGCAGCCCTGGCTGGAACAGTGGCGCCCTGCCCTGAGCGCCCCCCAAGGCGCCAACGATCTGCAACGCTGGCAATGGCGCCTGCCGGTGGCACTGCTGGCAGGACTGCTGGGAATAGCCGCCGAGCGGCGCGAAGACCTTGCCCGACGCACCGGCGAATTCGTAGCCTGCCTCTCCCCCTTGAGCAACGCAGAACAGTTGCAGGCCGCCGACTCAGCGGCGCAGCACTTGATCCAACAGATGCAGGCATTGCTCGATGCGCCGCAACACAGCCCGTTCCTGAGGGCGATCCTCGAGCGCAGCCAGGGCCTTGCCCCAGAAGATCTGCAGGCCAACCTGCTGGGCCTGCTGGCACAAACCCACGACGCCTGCGCCGGGCTGATCGGCAACAGCCTGATCGCCCTGCTGGCGGAGCCGTCACTGTGCCAGCGCCTGTCCCATGACCCGGACCGGCTCAGTGCCTGGCTGCTCCAACGCCAGCGCCTGGACCCGCCGGTGCAGAACACCCGACGGTTCGTCGCCACGGCTTGCACCCTGCTGGGCGTGGACCTGCAAGCCGGCGAGACGGTGCTGGTGCTGTTGGCGGCGGCCAACCACGACCCGGCCCTGGCCGCGGTCACCGGCTGCGATCCGGCATACCAGGGGTTCAGCTTTGGCAGCGGCACGCACCGCTGTCCCGGCCAGGGCCTGGCGCTGAATATCGTCCAGAGTTTGCTGCAGCAGCTGCTGCGCTCGCCGGGGCTGAGCACCCTGACGCTAGACTGGAATTACCTGCCTTCGGTCAACGGCCGCCTGCCGCTGTTCACCGATGCCGCCGGATAACCGGCAAGCGCCTTGGCAGTCTCCGCGTGCTTGAGGTAAAAGGTGCCCCACTGCCAAAACCGATCCTGGAAAAGGAACAACAATGCTGTTTGTGGTGATGCTGGGGGGAAAACACCCCAGAGCGAAAATTGAAGTCCACGATGTCCAGTTCGTGGTCGCCGAGCGTCTCGAAGCCGCCTACCCGCAACTGCGCGAAGGCTGGTTCGGCAGCCAGGCGGGCTTGCACATCGACGCCTGGATGCAGGTCGACGGGGTCGAGGACTACAAGGTCGAACTCAGCCCCCTGGCACCGCAGCCGGGTGCACCACGCCTGTACTTCCTGAACCTGGGCGGTTACGAAGCGGCGGCCTTTGGCGAGGCCCACAGCTACCTGCTGGTGGTGGCCCGGGACAAGGCCGAAGCCAAGGCCAAAGGCAAACGGCAGATGCTGGCCCACTGGCACAAATCCCACACCGATGCCTTGCTGGACGTGGACGACTGCCTGCCGATCGACCTGCTGGAGGGCCGTTATGTGCACCTGGTGCCCGGCCCGCACCGGGGCATCGTGCAGCGCAACGACTACATCCTCCTCAACTGAGTTCAGGACGGCCGGTGACCGCCCCCGGCACCCGGTAGTCCAGTTCGAGGTCGCTGATATCCAGCACCTGGCTCAATAGAAACGCCCGCAACCGGGCGATGTGCTCCTGGCGCGGACTGTCGCGCAGCCACACCAGGTAATAGCCGTCCCCTGAGGCCACCGCGCTGGGGAACGGCAGGCTGATCCGCCCCAGGCGAATGTCCTGCGCCACCAGATGCAGGTCGCCGATCGACAGGCCGTGCCCGGCCATGGCAGCGCAGATCGCCTGGTCCAGGGTGTCGAAGACATTGCCCCGCTCCAGCCGCACCTGCTCCAGCAACGCCCGGTCCTGCGGTGCTTGTGCCTGCAGCCAGCGGCGCCAGTCGCGACGGTCCGCCGAAGGATGGATCAGCTCGGCGTCCTTGAGCCGTTCCAGGGTCCAGGGCGGTCCGTCCGCGGGCTCGGGTGGGCCGATGGGAATCAGCCACTCATCGAACAGCTTGCAGGCCTCGATCCCGGCGCCAAAGTGTCCGTTGCCCAGGAGAATCGCGCAGTCGTAGGGCTCGGCGTAAAAATCCACATGGTCGAAGTCCATCCAGACACTGGCCAGTTGCACCGCCAGCGCCGGCTGTTGCCCCTTGAGAGCCTCCAGAACCCGCAGCAGCCAGCGCATGGTCAGGGTCGAAGGCGCCTTGAGACGCAACTGGCCGGTGTTGGCCCGCAGCGGCAGGCAGGCATCCTCGATGATCCGAAAGCCCACCTTGAGCTCCCGGGCCAGGCGCTGTCCGGCTTCGGTAAGCACCAGCCTGGGGCCGTGGCGCTCGAACAGGCGACAGCCGAACTGACTTTCCAGGGTACGGATATGCCGGCTGATGGCGCTTTGGGTCAGGGACAGTTCCTCGGCGGCCCGGGTAAAGGAGCTGGAACGGGCGGCCACTTCAAAAGCCCGTAACGCGTAGAGCGGCGGCAGGGATTCAACCATCGACAGGCACCAACAATGATTAAAACTCATAGTAGGTCATAGCTTTTTGCGTTTTTCAATGCAGCTCAAAGCCGCCAAGCTGAGGCCTTTCACATGACTTGAAAGGCGTTATTCGTGGACCTGAACCTGTCGTTATTATTGGCCTACGCACTCAGCGTACTGATGCTGGTGGCCACCCCGGGGCCCGTGGTGGCCCTGATCGTCAACACCAGCATGAACGCCGGGCCGCGCCAGGCCGTGTTGACCGCCCTGGGCACCAACGCCGCCTCACTGCTGCTGGCACTGCTGGCGGTGCTGATGCTGACCACCGGCCTGGCGCTGGACCCGCGCCTGATCGGCTGGGTCAGTCTGCTGGGCTGTTGCTTCATCGGCTGGCTGGGCGTGCAAGGACTGCGGGAGGTGTTTGGCCCGGCACCCGCGGAAGCGGCGCCACGCACCGACCAGGGCCGCCAGGGCCTGGCCAGCGGTTTCCTGGTGGGAATCGGCAACCCCAAGGACATCGTGTTCTTTGCCTCCTTCTTCCCCCAGTTCATCCAGGTCACCCGCTCCTTGCAGCACAGTGCGCTGCTGCTGACGCTGGTCTGGGTGCTGGTGGATTTTGCCGTGCTGGGGGCTTACATCCTGGTGGCGCGTCAGGGTTTCTCGCTGAAGTACAAACGCCTGGTGACCGGCATTTCCAGCCTGGCGCTGCTACTGGTGGCTCTGCTGGGCCTGGGCTACGCCGTGCTGGAACTGAGCAATGCCGGCGCCCACCGGTGACGCGTGACTGTGCCCCGGGCATTCGTAGCCCGTGGCGACATTGTGGAAAAACCGCTCGCCAGCCGATAAAAATCTCCTGTGGGAAGCACGCCATGAATTAACATAGCCAAGTGCTATCCACCCCTCAGGACCACCCTCTTCCATGCTGTCCAGAATCCGATGATTGCTGTCTGGCCCCTGCTGTGTCTGTCCCTGTTGCTGGCCCTGCTGGCGTTGTGGCTGTTGCGCCGCGAACGCCGCGCCCAGGCCCAGTTGCGCGTCTATCGCACACTCGCCGAAGGCGTGCCCGACGATGCCGAGCGCTTCAAGCGCAGCCAGTACTTCGCACGCATCGGCACCTGGGACTGGGAAGTGGACACCCAGCGCCTGTACTGGTCGGAAGCCATCTACGGCATGTTCGGCTTCAAGGTCGGCGAAGTGGTGCCCTCCTACGAACTGTTCTGCTCCTGCGTGCATCCGGACGATCGCGAACGGGTCCGCGCCGGCGAGTTGCGCTGCCTGGAAACCGGCGAGAACCACGATGAGGAGTACCGCGTGGTGTGGCCCGACGGCAGCATCCACTGGCTGCGGGAAACCGGCAACGTGGTGAAGAACGTGCACGACACCCCCATCAAGATGATGGGGGTGGTGCGGGACATTACCGATGAAAAAGTCTCCACCAGCCAGTTGCAGCAACTGGCGCATTTCGATCCGCTGACCGGCCTGCCCAATCGCCTGATGCTGGAACAGCGCCTGTCCCGGGCCCTGGAGCAGGCGCGTCACAATCAGACCCGGGTGGCCCTGGTGTTCGTCGACCTCAACGGTTTCAAGGCGATCAACGACCAGTACGGCCACGCTGCCGGCGACCGGGTCCTGAGCGCCACGGCCCAGCGCCTGCAAGGCATCCTGCGCAGCAGCGACACCGTGGCGCGGATCGGCGGCGACGAATTCGTGGTGATTCTGGAGGGACTGTCCCCGGGGCTCGACCTGACGGAAGAAGCCCGGCGCATCGGCGAAAAGATCTTCAGCCAGCTATCGCCCCCGGTGGAGGTGGACAGCCAGCGCCACAGCATCGGCAGCAGCCTGGGGGTGGCGGTGTTTCCCGACCATGCCGGGCGCATGGACCAGTTGCTGCACATCGCCGACCTGGCAATGTACGAAGCCAAGCGCAGCGGCAACAACCAGTACCGCCTGGGGCAGTGATACCCGCCAACCCGACCTAGGCGTCGGCGTCGAGCAGGCGCTCGCGCAAAAACACCAGGGCCGCCTGGAACAGCGGGTGCCATTGGGCCGACGGCGGGCTGGCCAGGGCATGCCAGAAGAACTCGAAGTGATGGCCGCCGTCATCCGCGGTGAAGTGAGTCCAGCTCTCGGGCAGCGGCGCCGGCACCCGGCACTCATGGAAAGCCCACACCTGGCCGGCAAACCCCGAGTGCCAGAGGCCGAGAAAACGGCTTTCCTCGGCCTTGACGCCCGCTTCTTCCGCCAGCTCGCGGACCGCCGCAGCGGCCGTCGACTCTCCCGTCTCCACCGTGCCCTTGACCAGTTGCAGGCCGGCCAGCGGATGGCGAAAGGCCAAGACCTCAAGCTCGGTGGTGTAGCGCAGCAGCACCGGGCACGCCTTGTTGGCGGGTGTCGAGGGTGCGGCTGAGGTGTGCGCCGGCCCCTCAGTCGTCACGGGTCAGCACTTCCAGCAACTCGATCTCGAAGATCAGGTTCGAGTTGGGCGGGATCGCGCCCATGCTGCGCTCGCCGTAGCCCAGGTGCGCCGGCACCAGCAGTTTGCGCTTGCCGCCCACCTGCATGCCCATCAGGCCCTGGTCCCAGCCCTTGATCACCCGCCCAGTGCCGATCACGCACTGGAACGGCTTGCCGCGATCGTAGGAGGAATCGAAGCTGCTGCCGTCCTCCAGAAAGCCCCGGTACTGGGTGGTGATCAAAGCGCCCTTGACCACCGCCTTGCCGTCGCCCAGCTGGATATCGATCACCTGTAATTGGTCACTCATGCTTCACTCCCGTTCAAACATTGCCCCGACACGGGACCGCGGCGCGCTTTTTCGCAGAATTGCCGCGCCTTGGCAATCACTGCGGCGCCCCCGGCCCGGACTGAAGCTGAATGCGCGTGTCGGTGCCGAGCAGCATTTCGCCGAGCGCCGCCCGGACTTCCTCGACGCTGGCCAGCCCGGCGTCCCAGCTGATGTCCAGGCCGGGCAGGCCCCGGCACCAGTCCAGGGTGCTGGAGAACTGCAGGGTCAAGCGCCCCGGGGCCAATTGCAGCTGCTCGATGCCGCCATAGCCGGCCACGCCCTGCCCGCCCAGCTCGACGTAATAGGTGTCCATGCCCAGTTGCCGATCCTGCTCGTCGAAGCATTCGGCACGCTGCAACAGCAGGTAGTGCTCGGGCTGCTGCCCATCGTCGGCAAAACCCAGGATCTGCACGTCGTCCTCGGTATAGGCACTGTAGGTGTTGGCATGAAATTTCAAGTTCATCGGTCCTTGCTCCCTGGCGCGGTCACTGGCGCAACAGCCCGCTTTCATAATCCAGCCAATCCTGGTCAACGCACGCCTGCAGGTACTCCAGCACGCTGTCCAACGGCACCGAGGCCGGTACGTTGACCGCGAAGAAGGCCTGGCTCATGCCCTCCCAGCGACAACCCAGGGCGTTGATCCGCTCCAGCACCTCCGGGATCCGCTCCCGGCCGGCCTTGAAGAACACCACGCGCAAGGTGCTGTTGCCACTGCTGCGCCCTACCTGCCTGAACCATTTCAGGCCATCGGCCTCGACCTGGACGGCCACCTCGTCGTCATAACAGACGTCCTGGGAATAGAAAGGAAGATTGGCGATCCGGTACAGGCCGTCCGGCTGCTGCTCAGCCCAGACCCCTTCGCTGGCAACCGGTGGGTAATCGTCGACCACCGTCAACCTGAGCATGATCTTGTCCATTGCCTGTCCCTGGTTCATCGAATGAAAGGCGCCCCCTCGACCTTGAAGCCGGAGCGCCGCGCGCTTTTTCGCAGAATTGCCGACCCGGGGCAATCCCTGATTGGCTACTTGAGCAAAGCGCTGTCACGGCCCGGGACGTTTCCGTTACCATGGCCGCCCCCACGCCTCACCCCGATAAGGACATCCCATGGCCACCGCCGATATCGTCGCCCTGGTGCTGCTCGCCGTTCTGGCGCTGTACCTGGTCAGTCTCTACAACCGTCTGACGACCCGGCGCAATCGCCTGCGCAATGCCTTCGCCCAGATCGAAGTGCAGCTCAAGCGCCGCTACGACCTGATCCCCAACCTGCTGGAAACCGTCAAGGGCTACCTGCAGCACGAGCGCCAGACCCTGACCACCCTGGCCGAGGCCCGCAACAGCGCCCGGGACAGCCTGCAAGCGGCCGCCGCGCAACCCGGCGACAGCGCGCGCATTGCCCGCCTGGGCCAGGACCAGGGTGCCCTGGACCAGGTCCTCGACCGCCTGCACCTGAGCCTGGAGGCCTACCCGGAACTCAAGGCCTCGCAGAACATGGCGCAGCTCAGCGAAGAACTGACCAGCACCGAGAACAAGGTCGCCTACGCGCGCCAGGCCTTCAACGACGCCGTGACCGACTACAACCTGTGCAAGCAGCAAGTGCCGGCGCTGTTTTTCGCCGGGCTGTTCGGCCATCGCGCCGATGCCGCGCTGCTGCAATTCGCCGACAGCGCGCAGATCCAGGACGCCAGCAAAGTGTCGTTCCAATAACCCCGCCGCCTGCCCCCGGAAACTTGCATGAAGTTCTTTCAACACCAGGCCCGTGCCCGGCGCCACACCCTCAAACTGCTGCTGTTGATGACCCTGGCGGTGACCACCCTGGTCAGCCTCAGCAGCCTGGGGCTGGGCCTGTTATGGCGCGAGCTGAGCCAGGAGTACGGCCAGCCCAAGGTGCTGAACTGGGCCGTGGTCGCGGTCATAGCACTGCTCATGCTGCTGGTGGTGGTGCTGGGCAGTTGGTACAAGACCTGGCGCCTGCGGGCCGGCGGCAAGGTGATCGCCGAGCACCTGGGCGGACGCCTGATCAACGACTCGCCGCGGGGCAGCGAAGAACAGCGCCTGCTCAATATCGTCGAGGAAATGGCCCTGGCCTCCGGCGCCACCCTGCCGGCGGTGTATGTACTGCCGGAAGACGCGATCAATGCCTTCGCCGCCGGGCTGACCCCGGAGCAGGCGGTGCTCGGAATCACTCGCGGTGCCCTCGTCCATCTGGACCGCGACGAATTGCAGGGCTTGGTCGCCCATGAGTTCAGCCACATTTACAACGGTGACATGCGCCTCAACACCCGGCTGCTGGCGGTGATCCACGGTCTGCTGGTGTTCAGCCTGGCGGGCATCGCGGTGCTGCGCCAGGCTGAAAAGCAGCACCTGGGCAGCGACCGCAACCGTTTCTTCTGGCAGATCGTGTTTGCCGTGCTGGGCCTGGCCCTGCTCATCTTCGGCTCCCTGGGCAGCCTGCTGGGCAACCTGATCAAGGCCGCCATCTGCCGTCAGCGCGAGTTTCTCGCCGATGCCTCGGCGGTGCAGTTCACCCGCAACCCCCAGGGCATTGCCGGGGCCCTGAAAAAGATCGGCGGCAGCAGCGCCGGCTCACGCCTGCGAGCCTTCGCCGCCGCCCAGTACAGCCACCTGTATTTCCACCAGGGGGTGAAACTGCGCCTGGAACGCCTGTTCGCCACCCACCCGCCGCTGGCCGCACGCATCCAGCGCCTGGACCCGCAGTGGGATGGGCGCTTCACGCCGCTGTAGACGCGCTACCAGAGGGCGATGTCGTAAGTGATGTAGAGGCGGTTGCTGTCGCGTCCCCGGGAGTAGTCGGAGCGATACACGTAATTGCGCAGCTTCACCCCCAGCCCCTTGAGCGAGCCTTGCTGGAGTACATACGCCAGTTCGGCGTCTCGCTCCCACTCGTCGACCCGGGTCCCGGACTTGCCGTCGTTGCCGCTCAGGTAGCGCGAGCTGAAGGTCAGGCCGGGGACACCCAGGCTGGCGAAGTTGTAGCCATAGCTGAGCATCCAGGTCTTCTCGCCCTCTTCGATGAACTTGCCGATGCCGGCGTTACTGAAGGAGTAGACCGTGGCGCCACTGATATACGGCAAGCCGGCATCGCCACTCAGGCGCTGATAGCCGCCGCCCAGGGAATGCCCGGCAATCGCGTAGGTCAACTGGCCGCTGAACATGCGGTTGGCGATCTTGCCGTCAAAGGCCGCGCCTGAATCGGCGCTGCGGAAGTAGCGCAGATCGCTGGTCAAGGTCCCCTGCCACAGCGCCAGGTCATGTTGCAGGCCGACAAAGTCCTGCCGATAGAAGTTCTCGAGCTCGCCATGGAAATAGCTCAGGCGCAGGGTCTTGCTCCATTTGTATTCGCCCCCGCCGTAGCGGAAGTCCCCGGACTGGCCGCCGCTGTAGCCGTCGGGCACCAGCCCCACGCTGTCGGTGGAATCCCGCAGTTTGAAGCGCTGCAGATAACCGCCGGTCAAGCTCAGGCCGTCAATATCGGTGCTGGTGAGCTGGGTGCCCTGATAGGTCTGCGGCAACAGACGGGCATCGTTGTAGACCAGCACCGGGGTCTTGGGCAGCAAGGTGCCGTACTTGAGGGTGGTCTTGGCCAGCCGCACCTTGGCCGTGGCGCCGGCACTGGCAAATTCGCTTGCGGCGCGACCGTCGTCGTGCACCGGCAGCAGCCCCGTGCCACTGCGGCCCTTGCCGGAATCGAGCCGGACCCCCAGCAGCCCCAGGGCATCGACCCCGAACCCCAGGGCGCCCGGGGTGAATCCGGACTGATAGTCCAGCAGGAAGCCTTGAGCCCATTCGGTGCGCTCGCTCTTGGCCGTGCGCGCAGCCTTGGCGCTGAGGCCGTGTTCGTCGCGGAAGTTCTCGTTGAAATAGACGTTGCGCAGTTGCAGCTTGAGGCTGCTGTCGTCGATGAAGTCAGCGGCCTGGAGCCCGGCCACGGGTGGCAGGCTCAAGCAGGAAAATACCGTTGCGCGAATCAGCAAATGGCTCATGTCGTACTTCTCGTTGTTGTTATTCAAGGCGCAGCTCGCCAAGCGCCCCGCCAGCAGGCGCGCCCGGCTACAAAAGAGGGTTTCGAGGCAATCAGACGAACAGGGTCAGGGCCCCGGTCAGCAAGGCCAGGGCGGTAATGACCAGGGAGGTCAGCACGGCCCACTTCACCGTGGCTTTCTGGAAGTCGCCGATGTCGCGATCCACCATGCCCACCAGCAGCAAGGTCGAGGCCACCAGCGGGCTCATCAGGTGCACCGGCTGGCCGAGGATCGAGGCCCGGGCGATTTCCAGGGGAGAAATGCCATAGGCCGCCGCCGCGTTGGCCAGGATCGGCACCACGCCGAAGTAGTAGGCGTCGTTGGACAGCACGAAGGTCAACGGCATGCTGGTCAGCGCCACCACCAGCGGGAACAGGTGACCCCAGGAGGGCGGAATCCAGTCCACCAGGGTCTGAGCCAGGGCATCGACCATCTTGGTGCCGGAGAAAATGCCGGCGAAGATCCCAGCGGCGAATACCAGCAGCACCACAGTCATGGCGTTGCCTGAATGGGCAAGAATGCGCTCCTTCTGAATATCCAACTGCGGGTAGTTGATCATCAAGGCCAGGACAAAACCGATCAGGAACAGCACCGCCGAGTGCATCAGGCCCAGCACCAGCGCGGTCATCACCGCCACCACCAGCAGCAGGTTGACGTAGGCCAGCTTGGGCCGCTTGTGCGGCGTGTCTTCGAGAATCGCCTGGATGTAGCAGTCGCCACCGCCGCTTTGCAGCTGGGTGTTGCCGATGCGCTTGCGCTCGGCCCGGCCCAGCAGGTAGGCGGTGAACACCACCCAGGCGGCGCCACCGATCATGGTCGGCAACAGCGGCACGAAGTACTCGCCGGCATCCAGGCCCAGGGCGGCGATGGCGCGCGTGGCCGGCCCGCCCCAGGGGGTCATGCCGCTCATGATGCTCAAGGACAGCATGGAGATGGTGGCGAGGATCATCGGGTTCATGCCGATGCGCTTGTACAGCGGCAGCATGGCCGCGCAGGTGATCATGTAGGTGGTGGTGCCGTCACCGTCCAGGGCCACCACCAGCGACAGCAGCGCGGTGCCGATGGCGATCTTGGTCGGATCGCCATTGACCCGCTTGAGAATCTTGCGGATCAGCGGGTCGAACAGCCCCGAATCGATCATCAAGCCGAAGAACAGAATGGCGAACAGCAACAGCGCCGCCGACGGCGCGACCATTTTCAGGCCGTCGAGCATCATCTTGCCGGTGGTGCCGGCAAACCCGCCGAGCACCGCGAAGACGATGGGCACCAGCGTCAACGCCACGATGGGCGACAGGCGCTTGGTCATGATCAGGAAGGTGAAGACCACCACCATGGCGAGGCCGAGTAAAGCGAGCATAAGTCGATTCTCTTGTTTTTATGATGAGCGTGGCCGACGCGCGGGCGCACGGCCACCCGAGCACCGGACGCCCCGATCAAGGGCGCCCGGCACAGGTGTTGAGTCGGTACTTGGGGTGAAGCGGTGCGGCCTGGGAGGTCTAGCCGAGCTTGTTCGCCAGCGCGCTCGCCGGGGTGTCGTCGGCAGCAGCGGCCTGGGCCGCAAGAGGCTGGCCATCGAGCGTGCGCAACAGCACCTGGCGGTCGCAGGCCTGCTCCGAAATGGCGATCACCACGGTTGCCACGGCGTTGCTGGCCAGGCTGGTCAAGGCCCGGCCCTCGGACATGAAGCGATCGATGCCGATCAGCAACGCCAGGCCGGCCAGAGGGATGTCATGAATCACCGTCAGGGTCGAGGCCAGGGCCACGAAACCGCTGCCGGTCACTCCGGCAGCGCCCTTGGACGACAGCAGCATGATCGCCAGCATGGTGACGATCTGGCCGGCGCTCAGCTCGATGTTGCACGCCTGGGCAATGAAGATCGCCGCCAGGGACAGGTAGATCGCCGTACCGTCGAGATTGAACGAATAGCCGGTAGGCAGCACCAGCCCCACCACGCTCTTGCGGCAGCCCAGGGCCTGGAGTTTTTCCAGCATGCGCGGCATCACCGGCTCCGTGGACGAGGTGCCAAGCACCACCAGGAACTCTTCGCGCAGGTAGCGCAGCAGCTTCCACAGGCTGAAGCCGTTGGCCCGGCAAATGCCCCCCAGGACCACGCAGACAAAGAAGCCGCAGGCGACATACAGGGTCATGATCAGTTTGGCCAGGGCGCCCAGGGAGGTGATGCCGTACTGGCCCACGGTAAAGGCCAGGGCCCCGAAGGCGCCGACGGGGGCAAAACGCATCAGGTAGGAAAAAATCTTGAACACCATCTGCGAGGCCGACTCCAGCACCTCCAGCACCGGCTTGCCGCGCTCGCCCAGGGACGACAGGGCAAACCCGCACAGCACCGCGATAAACAGCACCGGCAGCACCTCGCCCTTGTTGAAGGCGCCGATGAAGGTCTCGGGGATGATGTGCATGAAGAATTCCACCACCCCCAGCTTGGCCGCCGACTCGGTGTACTGGGACAGGCCCTGGGTGTTCAGCCGGGTGGGGTCGATGTTCATCCCCGCGCCGGGCTGGAACAGGTAGACCGCCGCCAGGCCGATGCACAGGCTGATCAGCGTCAGGCCCAGGAACAGCAGCATGGTCTTGCTCAGCAGCCGACCCAGGGAACGCTTGTCGCTCATGCCGGCGATGCCGGTGACGATGGTGCAGAACACCACGGGAGCGATCATCATTTTGATCAGCTTGATGAAGGCGTCGCCCAGCGGCTTCAAGGCAATGGCTTGCTGGGCCCAGAAGTGCCCCACCAGTACCCCGAGGCACACCGCGCAGAGGATCTGGAAGTAGAGCGATTTAACAACTTTCATGGCATCACCCATTTTTAGAATTGTTCTGATGCAACCAGGATCGACAGCGCGTCGACTAACCGGCTAAACGTTGTGCAGCAGGCGCGTAGACATACCCGGAAAACAATCGGCGAGCGGTGCGGACCACCGAGGCGCGGATGGTCTCGGGGCTGGTTCCGCTGTAGGACAATACGACATCTATCGCCCCGCTGGGGTGTTCGATTCGAACCTGATGCAGACGCGGTTCACTGATCCCGCCGAGCATCTCGGCCACCACGCTGCCGGCGGTGACACAGGCGGTAGCCAGGCCGATGGAGCCGGTGATGGCCAGGGCCCGATGGCAGTTGTGAGGCATGAAATAGCGCACCGCCAGGGTGCCCCCCGCCCGGGCCGGGGACACCAGCACCGGCTTGGGAATCACCTTGTCGCTGACATCCCCCAGGCCCATGGCCAGGCCGGCCTTCACCCGCAGGCTTTCCAGACGCTGGAGAAAGTCCGCATCGGCGTCCAGTTCGGCGGGGCTTTCATCGCCGCGCTTGCCCAGGCAGGCCGCCTGCACCAGCACCATGGGCATGGCCATGTCGATGCAGGTCACGGCAATGCCGTCGATCAGGTCCTGGGGCTGGCCGGTGGGGAACAACTGGCCGGTCTTGCTCCCGGCGGCATCGAGAAAGGTCAGGGCCACCGGCGCCGCGCTGCCCGGCACGCCGTCAATGGTGGTGTCGCCTTCGTAGCTGACCTTGCCATCGGGGGTCTGGACCTGGGCATGGACCAGGGTGCCGGTGTTGAGGTTGCGAATCCGCACCTGGGTCTGAGCACCCGTGGCCTTGACCAGCCCCTGCTCGATGGCGAAAGGCCCGACAGCGCACAGCATGTTGCCGCAGTTGGGTGCGGTATCGACCCGCCGCTGGGACACCATGACCTGGACGAACAGGTAGTCGACATCGGCGTCCGGGTGCAGCGAAGGACTGACGATCGCCACCTTGCTGGTCTGCGGGCTGCCACCGCCGATGCCGTCGATTTCCAGCTCATGGCCGGAGCCCATCAGGTTGAGCAACAGCTCATCACGCTCGGACACGGCCACCGGCAGATCCCAGGCCAGAAAAAACGGCCCTTTGGAGGTGCCGCCGCGCATCAACACACAAGGAATTCGTTGCATGAACACTGACTCTTGTTGATCAATCGAGGTAATTGATGTTCTGGGCACAAGAGTGTCAGGGATTAAAATGTGTTTCCAATGCAAAGATCAGAGAGATTATTGCGTTTCGCGCATGAGTTAAATATCGTGTCCGCCAGCGCCCCACCCGACTCCCGCCTTGAGTAGCCCGCATGGAATATGAGCTTCAGGACATCAGATCTTTCGTGAAAATCGCCGAACTGGGGAGTTTTCACGAAGCGGCCGACGCCTTGCACCTGTCCCAACCGGCCCTGAGCCGACGCATGAAAAAGCTCGAAGAGGGACTGGGCACCGCCCTCCTCGACCGCACTACGCGCAAGGTCAGCCTGACCAGCGTCGGTCGCGATTTTTTGCCCAAGGCCCGACGCCTGCTGGACGACTTCGACGACTCGATCCTCAACATCCGTGAGCTGGCGGAACGGCAGATCGGTCAGGTGACCCTGGCCTGCATCCCCACGGCGGCCTTCTACTTCCTGCCGTCGGTGATCCGCCTGTACAACCAGCGCTACCCGAAAATCCGCATCCGTCTGCTCGACCTCAGTGCCAACGAGGGCCTTGAAGCGGTGCTGCGCGGCGAAGCGGACTTCGGCATCAACATGATGAGCGGCCAGCACCCGGACATCGAGTTCGTGCCACTGGTCAACGAGCCCTTTGTCCTGGCCTGCCGGCGCGACCACGAACTGGCCGAGCGCAGCTCGGTGACCTGGTCGGAACTGAGCGACTATCGCTTGATCGGCGTCGGCCGCCTGAGCGGCAACCGCATGCTGCTGGACCACGCCCTGTCCGGCTTGAGCTGGCGGCCCCAGTGGTTCTACGAGGTGCAGCACCTGTCCACGTCGCTGGGCATGGTGGAGGCCGGCCTCGGGGTGTCGGCGATGCCGAGCCTGGCCATGCCGGCCGCCGATCACCCGACCCTGGTCAGCGTTCCGCTGACCGACCCCGTGGTCAATCGCACCCTGGGCCTGGTGTATCGACGCGGCGCATCGCTTTCGCCAGCGGCGGAAAAATTCGTGGCGATCCTGCTGGAGCAGTGGCCGCACTGACCGGCGCGCCCCTCCAGCTTCTCCCCCCTCCAGCTTGCCCCCTACTCCGACGTGCCTTGCAGGGCGCACCGCCAGTCTCAGAACATCCACGCCGTTTTTATCCGGGCGCAGACTGGCAACAGCCATCCGCTGTTTGTCACCGGCGAGCCTTTATCATCCACTGCGCCCCGTTCTCCCTGGAGTCCCCCCGATGCCCCATGAAGGCAACCTGCTACAAGCCGCCGTCGTGTTCCTCTGCGCCGCCGTGCTCATCGTGCCCCTGGCCAAGCGCCTGCAACTGGGGGCCGTGCTCGGCTACCTGCTGGCCGGGGTGCTGATCGGCCCCTCGGTGCTGGGGCTGGTGGGCAATCCGCAGAGCGTCAGTCACATCTCCGAGCTGGGGGTGGTGCTGTTGCTGTTCATCATCGGCCTGGAGCTGTCGCCCAAGCGCTTGTGGGTGATGCGCAAGGCGGTGTTCGGCGCTGGCCTGGCCCAGGTGTTGTTGACCGGCACAGTGATCGGCGTGGTGGCCCTGTTTCTGTTCGGCCAATCGCTGAACAGCGCCATCGTGCTGGGCCTGGGCCTGGCCCTGTCATCCACCGCCCTGGGCCTGCAAAGCCTGGCCGAACGCAAGGAGTTGAACAGTCCCCACGGGCGCATGGCCTTCGCCATCCTGCTGTTCCAGGACATCGCCGCCATTCCGCTGATCGCCATGGTCCCGGTGCTGGCCGGCAACGATCACCACACCAGCAGCGCCGAGGATCTGCGTCACGGCCTGCAAGTGCTGGGCAGCATCGCCGTGGTGGTGGTGGGCGGGCGTTACCTGCTGCGCCCGGTGTTTCGCATCGTGGCCCGCACCCGCTTGCCGGAAGTGTCCACCGCCACCGCCCTGCTGGTGGTGATCGGCACCGCCTGGCTGATGGATCTGGTGGGCGTGTCCATGGCCCTGGGCGCCTTCCTTGCCGGCCTGCTGCTGGCGGACTCGGAATACCGCCATGAGCTGGAAGCGCAGATCGAACCCTTCAAGGGCCTGCTGCTGGGGCTGTTCTTCATCAGCGTCGGCATGGGCGCCAATATCAGCCTGCTGCTCAGCGCGCCCATCGCGGTGCTGGGCCTGACCCTGCTGCTGATCGGCCTCAAGCTGCCGCTGCTGTTTGTGGTCGGGCGGCTGGCCGGCGAGCTCAATCGCGAGAGCGCGGTGCGCCTTGGCGTGGTGCTGGCGGCCGGCGGTGAATTCGCCTTCGTGGTGTTCAAGATCGGTCGCGACCAGGGCCTGTTCGAGGCCCGCCTGCATGACCTGCTGGTGCTCACCATTACCCTGTCCATGGCCCTGACCCCGTTGCTGTTGCTGGCCTGCTCGCGCTGGCTCAAACCCAAGGCCAAACCCCTGGAAATGCCCGCCGAGTACCGTCAGATCGATGCCGACAACCCGCGGGTGGTGATCGCCGGCATGGGCCGCATGGGGCAGATCGTGGCGCGTATCCTGCGGGCGCAGAAAATCCCCTTCGTCGCCCTGGACACCTCGGTGGACACCATCGAACTGATCCGCAGTTTTGGCGGCATGCCGGTGTTCTACGGCGACCCCATGCGCCCGGAAATCCTCAGCGCGGCCAAGGTCGGTACCGCGGAGTACTTCGTCATCGCCACCGACGATCCGGAAACCAACATCAAGACCGCCGAACAAGTGCGCAAGCTCTACCCGCACCTGAAGATCATCGCCCGGGCGCGCAACCGCCAGCACGTGCACCGGCTGATGGACCTGGAGGCCCAGGCCGTGCGGGAAACCTACTACTCCAGCCTGGAAATGAGCCGCCGCACCCTGGTGGGCCTGGGGCTCAGCCAGGCCCAGGCCGACTCGCGAATCCAGCGCTTCACCCAGCACGACGAACAACTGCTGGCGGCCCAGCACGCGGTCTACGACGACGCTGCCAAAGTGCTGCAGAGCGCCCAGGAAGCCCGGGCCGAACTGGCCCGACTGTTCGCCGCCGACGAGCAGGACGAGCAGATCGAGAGCCCGCTGCCGCCGATGCGCTGACGGCGCTTCAGACCACACCGCGTGGGAGCCAGCTTGCTGGCGAACAGGCCACTGAACCTTGCCTCACCCCCAGGGACTGCTTGGCTGGCCAACCAGCGACTGGGGACGGCAGGTTGTGGTGGTGGCCAGCGACTACCGACAGATTCTGTCAGGAGCGGTTGTGTAAAGTGGACGCCGCCTCGCCACTGAACGGATAGACCCCATGAGCTCAAGCCAGCAGAACGCTCCCGCCCTCAAGGAGATCTTCAACCAGGAACGCCTGGAACACATCGCCGAACAGATGCACGCGGTGTATCCAGACTTCCAGCGCCAGGCCTTCTTGCAGCTGGCCAGCCAGGATCTGCCCCAGTTGTCGCTGATGCAGCGCCTGGCCCGGGTCAGCGACAGCCTGCATCAGGTGCTGGACCTGGACTACGCCACCAGCCTCGAGCTGTTGCGCCAACTGGCGCCGCGCCTGAACAGCCGCTTCGTGTGCATCTTCCTGCCCCATTACGTGGCCAGTTTCGGCCTGGACGATTTCGAGCGCTCCATGCAAGCCCTGAAGTACTTCACCGGGTTTGGTTCATCCGAGTTCGCCGTGCGCCACTTTCTGCGCCAGGACTGCCAGCGCACGCTGGCCGTCCTGCAGGAGTGGGCCACCGACAGCGATGAACACGTGCGTCGCCTGGCCAGCGAGGGCAGCCGCCCGCGCCTGCCCTGGTCGTTTCGCCTGGAACAGCTGCAAGCCGACCCGCAGCTGGCGGCGCCGATCCTCGAACGCCTGCGCAACGACCCCAGCCTGTACGTGCGCAAATCCGTGGCCAATCACCTCAACGACATCACCAAGGAGCACCCGCAGTGGGTCCTGGAACGCCTTGAAGGCTGGCCCCTGGAGCAACCCCACAGTGCCTGGATCGCCCGTCATGCCTTGCGCAGCCTGATCAAGCAGGGCGACCGCCGGGCCCTGGCGATCATCGGGGCCGGGGCCCGGCCCGAGGTCGAGGTCAGCCGCTTCCAGGTGGCTCCCGGGCAATTGCGCCTGGGGGACAGCCTCAACCTGTCCCTGACCCTGGTCTCCACCAGCCCCCGCCACCAGCGCCTGGTGGTGGATTACGCCATCGACTACGTCAAGGCTTCAGGCGCCACGGCGCGCAAGGTGTTCAAGCTCAAGACCTTCACCCTGCAAGGCCTGGCCCGGGTGGACCTGGGCCGCAGCCAGCAGATCCGCGAACTGACCACCCGCCGTCACTATCCCGGACGCCATGGCGTGCAGTTGCTGGTCAACGGCGAACCCCTGGCCACCAGCCATTTCGACTTGCTCATCCCCTGACATTCAAGGAAGACCGCGTGGCAATCATCAGCAAATGGGCGAAATCCATCGCCCGGGTCCTGGAAAGCAGTTTCAGCGTCAGCAGCACCATTGCCAGCCACTCCGGGGTCCTTGGCGACGCCCGGGAGAGTTTCATCCGTGACGTCCTCAAGCGTTTTCTACCGAGCAACATCAGCATCGGTGCCGGACAGATCATCGACGCCCAAGGCGGCATCTCCAAGCAGATCGACCTGATCATCTACCGCAACGATTTCCCCACGCTGCGCACCTTCGGCTCGGCCGACGTGTACCTGATCGAAGGGGTGATCGCCACCGTGGAGGTCAAGTCCCAGCTCAACGAAAAGAGCCTGTTCGAGGCCCTGGAGAACGGCAAGTCGGTGCGCAACCTCAAGCCCTCGGTGCTGCGCCATTCCCTCGACGAGTACAGCGCGCGCATCTATGACCGCGACTATCAGAACCTGACGGTCTCGCAGATGAATTCGGTCATGGGCCTGGTGCTGCCGCCGGCGTATGTGTACGGCTATCGAGGCTATCCCGGCGCCAGCCTGGAGCAACTGCGCAACAGTCTGAACACCTGGCACAACCTCCCCGACCGTGCCGGTGAACTGGACGTGACCCTGATGCCCGAGGTCATCGCCACCCAGGGCTGTGTGACCCTGAAGAACCTCAACAACCACCTGGCCCTGCCCCGGCCCGGCGCTGCCGACCTCGAAGCCTGTCGCCAGAGCTACAACACGGCCATGTCCAGCAGCATGAGCAAGCAGGAATTCTTTGCCTGCTTCCGCGAAAGCAACGCTGAGAGCTTCGACTACGGCATCGCCATCAAGGCCTACGAAACGCCGCTGCAGTACCTGATTTCCAGCTTGCTGGAGGCGGTGACCTCACGCATCGGCTACCAGCAACTGGGGGGACGGCGATCCAGTACAACCTGTTGAAATACCACCTGAGTGAAGAGATGGAGGGCGGCTGGTCCGGCGCCGCGATCAACCTGACCCGGGTACGTGATCCCAAGCTGGATCTGGCGGGCAAGTTCGGCCTGTGGAAGGCCAGGACCTGAAGCCATCGACAGCCCCCACGGACCGTCCCCCCGTAGGAGCCGGCTTGCCGGCGAAAGCGATCCTGAGGCCGCCGTGGAGAATCGGCAGACCGCGGCGCGGCGGTTCGCTGGCCAGCCGGCGTCTGCCGGCCACGCCGTATGTCAGCGCCGGGCACCCGGCAGCATGCGCTTGAGGGTGTTGTCGCCGACCCAGTAGTGGTGGAACAGCCCAGCCACGGCATGCAGGCCGATCAGCCAGTAGCCGGCGCTACCCAGTTGCTCGTGCCAGTGCTTGAAGAATCGCGCCTGATCAGGGTCCACCGTCACTGGCGCGGCCGGCAGGAAAAACTCGAAGTAAGGCACGGGCTTGCCCGCCGCCGAGAGCATCAGCCAGGCCAGCAGCGGCGTGGCAATCATCAGCGCATAAAGGACCAGGTGCATCAGGTGCGACAGCCCGGTCTGCCAGGCTGAGGGCGCCGGCAAGATCGGCGGTCGCGGTTGCAGGCGGGCCACCAGGCGAATCCACACCAGGGCGAAGATGCTGATCCCGAACAGGCTGTGCAGCCCGAGAAACAGCCCCCGGGCCGCACTGCCCCGTGGCATCAGGCCCTTGAGTTCAATGCAGGCGTAGACACCGACGAACAGCGCCAGCATCAGCCAGTGCATCAGGATCGACAGTCGCGCGTAACGCGATGGTACGGATTGAGCAGTCATACACAGTCCTCACGGTGGTTCGGGACGCCCGAGTCATTCAGGTCGTCGCAGGACCCGCGCAACGCCTTCTTCGGTCGCTCGGGTGCGCCACCTTGTGTTGCCAGCCTTAAGGCAACCTGAAGAGCGCAAAAAATGTCTTTTGGCCATCTTCAGACTTCGTTAAGAAAGCCTGCCGATACTCCTCCCCAACATGCCTCGGGAGGCTCTGCATCCATGCCTGGTTTTGACTGGAACATCCATCTGCCCCTCAACTTCGGCCGGGACTGCGCCACGGCCCTGACCCTGGCCCGCAGCCTGCCGGGGGAGGTTCAGCGCCCCGTCTTCGAAACCTACGTCAGCCAGCGATTCCAGCAGGTCCACGGCGCCACCATCCGTCAGTTCATGCCCGAGCTGTTCGGTTTGAGTGATCCCCAGGGCGCGCTGTGCGCCGTCGCCGGGGTGCGCCTGGCCAGCAGCGGCCCGCTGTTTCTGGAACGTTATCTGGATGCACCGATCGAGGAGTTGATCGACTTCGCCGCCCAGCGCCCGACGGCGCGTCAGGGCGTGGTGGAAGTGGGCAACCTGGCGGCCAGCGACACCGGCAGCGCACGCCTGTCCATCATCGCCATCACCTGGCTGCTGGCCATGGGTGGCCTGGAGTGGGTGGCGTTCACCGGCAACATCGGCCTGGTCAACAGCTTTCATCGCCTGGGCCTGCGCCCCTTGACCCTGTGCGCGGCCGACCCCGAGCGCCTGGGTGAAGAGCGGCATCACTGGGGCAGTTACTACCAAAGCCAACCATCGGTACACGTGGGCAGCATCCGCGCAGGCTTCATCCATTTGCGCAACATGGGGATGTTCAACCGCCTGGGCTTGCCGGAGTCATTCGAGGAGAGCACCCATGTCGCCTGAAGTGCAGCGCTTCAAGGAAGCACTACGCAAGCACGCCGAAGAAAAGACCACCCACATTGCACTCTGGGGCGATCGCCTGCGCCTGGACTACGCCACCCTGTATGCCGAGGTGATCGACCGCCAGCAACGGCTGCGCGAGGCACAGGTCAACGTGCTGGCCCTGGCCCTGGACAACAGCCCGGAACTGCTGCTCTGGGACCTGGCGGCCCTGTTCGAGGGCCTGACCTGCCTGACCCTGCCGCCCTTCTTCAGCGCTGCCCAGCGCCAGCACTGCCTGGAACAGAGCCGCGCCGAGCTGCTGCTGGCCGAAGACGGCCAGGAGGCGCCACTGCAAGCCGCCGGCTATGAGCGCCAGGGCGAATTCTGGCGCCGACGCTTCGATGGACCCTCGATCCTGCCGCCAGGCACCGCGAAACTGACCTTCACCTCCGGCACCACCGGCACCCCCAAAGGCGTGTGCCTGGGCGCCGACAGCCTGCTGCAGGTGGCCCGGGAACTGGAACAGGCCAGTCACTCCAGCAACCCGCGCCATCACCTGGCGCTGCTGCCCCTGGGGATTCTCCTGGAAAACCTGGGCTGCTACGCCGCGCTCTATGCCGGTGCCACCCTCAGCCTGCCAAGCCAGAAAACCCTGGGCATCCAGGGCGCCAGCGGGGTCGACGCGCCCACCTTGCTCGGCTGCCTGGCCCAGCGCCAGCCCGAAAGCCTGATCCTGGTGCCGCAGTTGTTGCTGTTGTTGGTGGGGGCCGCCGAACAGCGCCTGTTCAATCCCGCCAACCTGCGCTTTGCCGCCGTGGGCGGGGCCAAGGTCTCGCTGGAGCTGCTGCAACGCGCCCAGCGCCTGGGCCTGCCGGTGTACGAGGGCTATGGGCTGTCGGAATGCGCCTCGGTGGTGTGCCTCAACCGTCCCGGCGCACACCGCCCGGGCAGCGTCGGCCAGCCCTTGCCCCATGTCCGAGTGCACCTGGCAGCCGACGGCGAGGTGCTGATCGAGGGCTCGCTGCTACTGGGCTACCTGGGTGAACCCGAGCGGGTCGAGCGCTGGTGGCACAGCGGCGATATCGGTGAGTTCGACAGCGATGGCTACCTCTATCTCAAGGGCCGCAAGAAGCATCAGTTCGTCACCAGCTACGGGCGCAACGTCAACCCTGAATGGGTCGAAGCCGAACTGACCCAGCGCAGCCATATTGCCCAGGCCTTCGTCTACGGCGAGGCCCTGCCCCGCAACCACGCCCTGCTCTGGCCCCATCGGCCGGACTGCAGCGACAGCCAACTGGCCGCTGCCGTGGTCCAGGCCAACGAGGCCTTGCCGGACTACGCCCAGGTCCACCACTGGACCCGCCTGCAGCAACCCTTCACCCCAGCCAACGGCTTGCTCACCGCCAACGGCCGGCCTCGCCGCGAGGCCATCGTTGAACGCTACCGCGACCTGCTCTGCCCTACTGTTCATTCCGAGGAATCATCGTCATGAGTTTTTTCGACCAACTGCAAGCCGCCACCTCCCGGGAACGGGAACAGCTGTTCAGCCTGCCGATCATTCGTGAAGCCCTGGCCGGCCAGGTCAGCCTTGAGGGCTACCGGGCATTCCTGACCCAGGCCTACTACCACGTGCGCCACACCGTGCCGCTGATGATGGCGTGCGGCGCACGCCTGCCGGAACGTCTGGAATGGCTGCGCGGCGCGGTGTGCGAGTACATCGAGGAGGAGTACGGCCATGAACAGTGGGTGCTCAACGACATCGTCGCCTGCGGCGGCGACCGTCTGGCGGTTCGCGATGGCCGCCCGTCCCTGGCCATCGAGTTGATGGTGAGCTTTCTCTATGACCTGATCGCCCGGGACAATCCGGTGGGACTGTTCGGCATGGTCAACGTGCTCGAAGGCACCAGCATCGCCCTGGCCACCCTGGCCGCCGGCAGCATCCAGGACAGTCTGCAACTGCCCCCGAGCGCCTTCAGTTACCTGGCCTCCCACGGTTCCCTGGACATCGAGCATATGCAGACTTACAAGCGCCTGATGGACCGTCTCGACGACCCTGCCGACCAGGCCGCAGTGATCCATGCCTCGAAGGTGGTCTACCACCTGTACAGCGAGATGTTCCGCGGTCTGCCACGTGTCGGGGAGCGCGCCCATGCGCCTGCCTGAAACCCGCGCCGTGCTCACCGGGGCCAGTGGCGGCATCGGCCTGGCCATCGCCGAGGCCCTGTGCGCCAGTGGCGCCCAGGTGCTGGCCGTGGCCCGGCACAAGGAACCCCTGGAGCCGCTGCTGGCGCGTTACCCGAATCAACTGTGCTGGGTCTCGGCAGACCTGACCTTCCTCAGCGACCGGCGCAAGGTGCTGCTGGCCGCCGAGGCCATCGGTAGCGTCAACCTGCTGATCAACGCCGCCGGAATCAATCACTTCGCCATGCTCGAACAGCTCGAAGACGCCGAGATCAACGCCATGCTGGCGGTCAACATCGGCGCACCGATGTGCCTGACTCGCCTGCTGCTACCGCTGTTGCAACAGGCTCCCAGCGCCATGGTGGTGAACGTCGGCTCCACCTATGGCTCCATCGGCTACCCCGGTTATGCCGCCTACTGCGCCAGCAAGTTCGCCTTGCGCGGCTTCTCCGAGGCCCTGCGCCGGGAACTGGCGGACACCCGGGTCAACGTGCTCTATGTGGCGCCGCGAGCCACCCGCACCAGCATGAACAGCCCCGCCGCCCAGGCCTTGAACGATGCCTTGAAAAGCAACGTCGACGATCCGCAGACCGTGGCCAGCGCGGTGGTCCACGCCATCGCCGGCGACCACCGCGAGTTGTACCTGGGCTGGCCGGAACGTTTTTTTGTCCGCCTCAACAGTCTGCTGCCCAACCTGGTGGACCGCGGCCTGCGTAAACACCTGCCGCTGATCCGGCGGCTGAGTATCCGATCCGAACGGGAGCACGAAAAACCATGAAGAACCTGATCAGCGCACTGTTGCTGGGCTGTTTGAGCCTGCCCGCCTGGGCCCTGGATACGGCGGACCAGCAACGTCTCGGCGTCATCCAGCAAGGCTGGGCGCACATTCAGTACCAGGTGCCGGCCGAGCAACGGGCCGCCGCCTTTGAACAGCTGGCCACGCAAACCCGGGCCTTTACCCAGGAGCGCCCGGCGGTCGCCGAAGCCTGGATCTGGTCGGGCATCGTCACCAGCAGTTGGGCCGGAGCCCAGGGCGGGCTGGGGGCCTTGAGCAAGGTCAAGGCAGCCAAGGCCGACCTGGAACGGGCGCTGAATCTGGACCCCAAGGCCCTGCAGGGTTCTGCCTACACCAGCCTGGGTGCACTGTATGATCGCGTTCCTGGCTGGCCCATCGGTTTCGGCGACGCCGACAAGGCCGAGGAACTGCTCAAGCAAGCCTTGCAGCAAAACCCAGACGGCCTGGATAGTCTGTACTTCTGGGGTGACCACCTGTATCGCCAGGGCCGCTACGGCGAGGCCCGGGTCGCTTTGCTCAAGGCATTGCAAGCTGCTCCGCGCCCTGGGCGGGAAGTGGCCGACAAGGGCCGGCGCGAGGAGATCCAGGCGCTGCTGGCCGAGGTGGGCAAGAAAATCAAATGATCCGGACAGGACAGGAGTCGTTGTGCGCTTACTACTGATCGAGGACGACCAGCCCCTGGGCGAAGGTATCCACCAAGCCTTGACTCGCGAAGGCTACACCGTGGACTGGCTCAAGGACGGCAGCAGCGCGTTGCATGCGCTGCTCAGCGAAACCTTCGACCTGGCCCTGCTCGACCTCGGCCTGCCGCGCCTGGATGGACTGCAAGTGCTCAAGCGCCTGCGTGACAGCGGCTCGACCCTGCCGGTGCTGATTCTCACCGCCCGGGACGCCACCGAGGACCGTATCGCCGGCCTGGACGCCGGCGCCGATGACTACCTGATCAAGCCCTTCGACCTGGACGAACTCAAGGCCCGGCTGCGGGCCCTGCTGCGGCGCAGTGCCGGGCGCGCCCGGGTGCTGATCGAGCACGCCGGCATCAGCCTCGACCCTGGCACCCAACAGGTGCACTACCACGGCGAGCCGGTGGCCCTGACACCCAAGGAGTACCAGCTGCTCTACGAACTGCTCTCGCCGCCGGGCCGGGTGATGACCCGCGACCGCCTGGTGCAGTTGCTCTACGGCTGGAATGAAGAGGCCGAGAGCAACACCCTGGAAGTGCACATCCATCATCTGCGCAAGAAGTTTTCCGCCGACCTGATCCGCACCATTCGCGGGGTCGGTTATCTGGTGGAGGAGCGTCGATGAATTCGATCCGCCGACGCACCCTGACCCTGATCATCGGTCTGCTGTTCGCCGGCCTGCTGATTCTGACGACCTTCAACCTGCACGACAGCAACCACGAGATCGACGAGGTCTACGACGCCCAACTGGCGCAACATGCAAGGCTGCTGCTGGGCATCATGCGCATGCCCAACAGCAGCGCCGAGCAGGCCCAGCTGTATCACGCCTTCAACCTGGCACTGAGCCAGGCCATGCCCCAGGTCGACGGTCACCCCTACGAAAGCAAGATCGCCTTCCAGGTGTGGGACCGCAAAGGCAGCCTGCTGGTGCGCACCACCAGCGCCCCCGCCCTGGCGGTGCAGCCGCTGACGCCAGGGTTCGGCAATGAACAGGACGGCAACGACCATCAGTGGCGCACCTTTATCCTGGATGATCAGGATTCCGGGCTGCGGGTCTGGGTCGGCGAGCGAGTCGATGTGCGCAGTGACCTGGTCAACCGCATCATGCGCCACACCCTGTGGCCCAATGTGGTCGGCAGCCTGCTGCTGGTGCTGATGATCTGGCTGGCCATCGGCTGGGGCCTGCGCCCCCTGGCCAATATGGCCGCCCTGCTCCGGGCCCGGCCCAGCGGTTCCCTGGAACCCCTGCACCAGGAACCGCTGCCCAGGGAACTGGAACCCATGCAGGCTGCCCTCAACCGCATGCTGACGCAGATTCAGGAACTGCTGGGCCGCGAGCGGCGCTTCATTGCCGACGCCGCCCATGAGCTGCGCACGCCCCTGGCGGTGTTGCGCGTGCACGCGCAGAACCTGTTGCAAGCCGGCACCGAACAGGAACGCCGGGCCTCCCTGGAATCGCTGATCCTGGGCGTCGACCGCGCCGGACGCCTGGTCAACCAGTTGCTGACCATGGCCCGCCTGGAACCCAAGGCGCAGATGCCCAGCGAGCAGACCGTGGACCTGGCCCATACCGTGCGCGACAGCCTGGTGCAACTGACCCCGTGGCTGCTGAACAAGGGCCTGGAACTGTCCTTCGAGGTGGACGAGCGTCCCTATCCGGTTCGCGCTGAAGCGGCCTCCATCGACATTGCCCTGAATAACCTGATCAGCAACGCGGTGAACTTTTCACCGGCCAATGGCGTGATCAGCGTGCGCCTGACCCAGGTCGACGAACACTTCGAACTGAGCGTGGAAGACCAGGGCCCGGGCATCGATGAAGGGGAACGCGAGCGGCTGTTCGAGCGCTTCTACAGTCGCGGCAACGCCCACGGCGCCGGCCTTGGGCTGACCATCGTCAGCGTCATCGCCCGCCACCTGGGTGGCCGGATCAGCCTCGACAACCTGCCCCTGGGCGGCCTGCGCGCGACCTTGTCGATTCCCTGCCATCAACCGCTGCGGCTGGGCAGCGCCTGGACGGCGCGCCGCGAGCCATAGCCCATGGGCGGGCGCCGGGACTGAACGCTCAGTCCGACGTGGCCTTCGCGGACAGCGCGATCAAGTGCTCGCTGCAGCCGAAGCCGCCCACCGCATCGTCGTACCAGGACACTTCCACCACCGCAATGCAGCCGTCATAGGACTGCCCCACCAGCGTGCCGTCGGCCTTGAACACTCGCAGGTAGCCGCCAACGCTGTACCGCGAGCTGTCGCCATCACCGGGCATGGTCATGGTGGGAATCCAGGTGCGCCAGCTGAACAAGCGGTATTTCTGGTAGTAGAAGGCCTGGTCGGGACTGTAGTCGCGGCCCTGATACGGCGTGCCGTAGTAGAACGAACCGTAGGCCTGGTACGCCAGGAACACCGCCAGTGCGGAGCCCAGAATGAGTTTGATTTTTTGCATCGGGAGGGTCGTTCCTTTTACCCGTGGGGTCTTCAAGAGGGGGCCGGTCCAGCAGGCGCAGGCAGGCCTGGACAATCGCCTTGAGCAGGGTCGGGCATGGTCCTCGACGGCGGCGCTCAAAGCGCCGGCATTCTAGAGCAATAGCGGCGCAAAAGAGAGCTGGGATTCCTGCGCTGCAAGGGCTGCCTGGCGCATGGGATCGACGGCAGGCCGGCTCGTTGACAAGCGCCGTGGCAACGCCGACCATCTGCCGCCGTCAGCACTGGCGGATGCCTGGATCGAGGAGTGGCAAGGGTGAAAAGGATGAGCGTATTGCTGTTATCACTGGCCGCTGCCTGCAGCGCGGCCCAGGCCACCAGTGAAGTCGACGCTGCCCGCCAATCCCTGAAGAACTACGGCCTGGCCAACTGCCTGGCCGCGCGCTTCGAGGAACCCTCGGCCATGCGTCAGGACGTCGGCCACGCCGTCGGCATGTACGGCGTGCTGGGGATAGGCCTGTACAACGTGCTGCAGAACGAAGACACCCTGGAAACCCTGCACAACCCCTACACCGCCACCACCGACTACGTGGCACAAGCCTATGAGCAGGCCTCGGGGAGCAGCAAATACAGCCGCGACAAGGTGGTGCTGCATGCTTGCCTTGAGGTCTACAACTCCCGGGCCTTCGATGAGTTCATCCAGACCCAGGACCGCTACGTCCGGCCTGGCGGCTAAGGCGCCGCCTTCTCTGCCCGATGTCGCAAAGGCGCTGTTCGAGGTCGAATCCAGCCTGCCGACCCAACGCGTGCTGTCCATACTCAAGGGCCTTGTCCCCTGGTAATGGAATACCCCTGTGAACCTGCCACCGGTCCTGCCTGACACCGCCCCTGCCCTGGTCAACCCGCTGCGCCTGGACCCGGACGATCTGCGGCACTTCAAAGAGCGTGGCTTCATCAAACTGCGCAGTCTGTTGACGCCCGCGGCCATCCTGCAACTGCGCGAGCTGGCCAACAGCCAACTGCGCCCTGCCCCCTCGGGCACCTCGGCCCATGGCGACGGTTTCAGCCGCCTGACCCACCGAGTGACCCAGGTGGGCATCCTCGAACGCCTCTACTGGCAACCGGCCTTCGCCCAGGTGCTGACCTGCCTCACCGGCTGCCGCTTGATCATGAGCGAGGCCCAGAGCTTCGAGCTGGGGGTGGGACGCTCGGGCTTTGCCTGGCACTACGATTCGCTGAACTTTCGCTACATCCGCCCCCAGGACCCGGCCTTCAGTCTGTGGATGCCGTTGCAGCCGATACGCCCCCAACTGCAAGGTGGCGGCATGGCCTGGGTGCCCCTGTCGCTGTTCTCGGCCCAGGAGAACTTCCAGTTCTCGCGCCTGCTGGCAGGCAAACTGGCACGGGGCGAGTCGGTGGCCGAATTTTCCGCGCACCTGCGCCAGACCTACTGCACGCCCGGGGTGCTTACCGACGCCTTCGAGGAACAACGCATCGAAGAGGCCTTCGATCCCGGCGACGCCCTGCTGTTCAGCAAATACCTGTGGCACCGCTCCAGCCCCTTGCTGGCCGGCGACCTGGAACGGCGCCAGGCCGTGACCCTGCGCTTGCTGGACTGGCGGGCATGCCTTGACCCACTGATGCAGGAAGGTGAAACCCGCAGCGCCGGTGGCCTGGGCATGGGCCTGGACGGCGGCCCGCTGAACCCGGTGTCCTACGGTTCGCGCTTCGTCGACATCAAGCCCGGTGCACCGATCCGCAGTTCGGCCCATTGCGGGCCGATCCTCTGAACCTACAGCACCGGCTTGATAGAGTACCCACCAGCGGTTCGAAGACTTAATCGCAGCGTCAATAGTCCATCAACAATGGCTTCTCTTAACCGCTATTCCTTGTCGAGATGAAATATGATTGGCGCCAGCCGTCAGTCCGTTGATGCTGGACGGCTGCTCAAACCATTTTTATAAGGATATTGAAATGCTCATCAGTTCAGCATCGCCGCAAGAGCTCGTCGATTGGTTTCATACCCGACAAGAACAGCAAAGACTGCTCTGCGTGTTACTTGCCCCAAGCAGTACCGATCAGAAAAAACTCGCCAAGTTGATCGCCGATCTGGAACTGGCCGACGTGGTAATGGGGCGCAAAGTCGGCTTTATCCTGTTGGACCCAAAGGCCACCACTGCCTTGGCGATCGAACGGTCTGGAGGAGAGGTCGCAGCCTTTCCGGGCAATCTGCTGTCATCGACACAACACCCAGGTGACGACATAAGGGTTTTACGAGACGAGCAGGTTTTCCGAGAGATTGGCCCAAACTGGAAAGAGGTACAGAAAAGGGCTGCCAAGGACACGTCTAAGGCCACCGCCCGATTCGTGCCCGAGTTCGCGGATCTCTTCGAGATATCACCCGAGGACCTACCATGCCTCTGTATTCTGGTGAAAGGTCTTGATGAGTCTGCGGTAGTACCCTTGGGGAAGAATTGGAGTGCAGAGCAGTTGATCTCACTGTTAACGACGCTGCATGCCATCGCCAATCAGACACCAAACTTTCGCGAAGCCTTTCAAGACTTGAAAGCAAAAAACCCGGAGCAGTTCCTGCAACCGCTGAAAAACTCCGTCGCGAAAATCGAAGAGCATATTTCGACGCTCACCAATGTGCTGGAAACCATCCATTCGCGTTATGGCGGCAATGCAGACGACCACACGATTCTGGCAGGCTTGCGCGCTGACCGTTATCCCGGAACGGCACACCTTCAAAGGGCCTTCAGCCAATTGTCCTATAGCTCGGTTGCCGAGTTCCAAAGTGACTTGCAGGTAAAGAGAGCGGGCAAACTAATGTCGCAGATCGGCGAGATCAGGAACACGATTAGTAGAAATGATCAAGAACGCAGGCAGATAGCCTTGTCCATCGCTGACAAGGCTCAGGTCATAGTCGAAAGTCGCGCACAGATGTTCGATGCTCTGAGCCGACTCCAAGCCGGGGCCCCTCGTGTGGCCCGTACCAGCACACTAAATAGCCACGCCCTGCGCAACCTCAAGTCCGGCCTGGAATGGATCGAGCTGGGGGGCAATGCCCAGAAAAACATCACCAGCGCAGTGGGCTGGTGCACGAAACTCTTTGACTACTATTGAATCGTCGTTACTGACCGCCAAAAGCATAACCCTGGAGCCCAGATAATTTAAACCTAGGACGGGCTCCATCGACTCGAAATCAATCGCAGCCGAAGCACACAAACCTATACCCTTGCACCGCTAGCGCCATAGCCTCAGCCAGCCCACGGTGCATCTTCACCGATGCGCTTACTCCCGCCAGCTCTACGATCCCAGCAACACCTGCTGCTGCGCCGCGCACAGCTGCACCAGATAGTCCCAGACCACCCGCAACCGCACCGATTTGTGCAGCTCGCGGCGGGTGCTGATCCAGTAGGCGCGCTGGATGCTCTCGGCCGGTAACAGCGGCACCAGTTGCGGGTCGGCGGCGGCCATGTAGCACGGCAGCACGGCGATCCCCAGACCGGAGCGGGCCGCTTCCTGCTGGGCGATGACGCTGGTGCTGTGGAACACCACCTGGGGGTTGCGGCAGAAGCTGTTGAGGAACATCAGTTCCTGGCTGAACAAGAGGTCGTCGACATAACCGATCCAGGCGTGGCGCCCCAGGTCCTCGCGGCTGCGCAGGGGCGGCGCGCGGTCCAGGTAGGCCTGGCTGGCGTACAGGGCCAGGCGGTAGTCGGTGAGTTTGCGGGTCACCAGCATGTCGGCATTGGGGCGCTCCAGGTGAATGCTGATCTCCGCCTCGCGATTGAGAATGCTGACAAAGCGCGGCACCGCCACCAGTTCCACTTCCAACCCCGGATAACGTTCGAACAGGCCAAACATGCGGCTGGCCAGGAACTTCACCCCCAGGCCTTCGGTGACGCCGACGCGGATCTTGCCCAGGGGCGCACTGGACTGGGTGATTTCCTCCTGCACCAGCAGCGCGACGTTTTCCATGGCCTCGGCGTGCTTGAGCAGCGCCTCGCCGGCCGGGGTCAGCTCGTAGCCCTGGGCATGCTGGACGAACAGCGCGGTGCCCAGGGCCTTCTCCACCGCCTCGATATGCCGGGCCACCGTGGCGTGGGTGGTGTTCAGCCGCCGGGCCGCGGTGAGCAGGCGCCCGCTGCGTTGCAGCTCGAGGAAGTAGCGCAGATCGTTCCAGTCGAACATGGAAAATCCTGGTCGATGTCGAAGAGGGACGCTGTTAGAAAACGCACAGCAGGTGGGTAAAAACTAACATTCTTTTAACGAAAGCTAACAACTAGGATGAGGGCAAAACAAGAACGAAGAAACGAGGTCACGGATGCTCCCTGCCTTTGACGCCTACGACTACATCGTGGTCGGCGCCGGTCCTGCCGGCTGTCTGCTGGCCAATCGCTTGTCGGCCAATCCCCAGCACCGGGTGCTGCTGCTGGAAGCCGGTGGCCGCGACAACTACCCCTGGATTCACATTCCCGTGGGCTACCTGTTCTGCATCGGCAACCCGCGCACCGACTGGTGCTTCAAGACCGAAGCCGAACCGGGCCTGCAAGGTCGCAGCCTGAGCTACCCGCGGGGCAAGGTGCTGGGCGGCTGTTCCTCGATCAACGGCATGATCTACATGCGCGGCCAGGCCGCCGACTACGACGGCTGGGCCGCTGAAGGCAACCCGGGCTGGAGCTGGAACGAGGTCCTGCCGCTGTTCAAAAAAAGCGAAAACCACTTTGCCGGGGGCAGCGAGTTGCACGGCGCCGCCGGTGAATGGCGGGTCGAGCGCCAGCGCCTGTCATGGCCGATCCTCGATGCCTTCCGCACGGCTGCGCAGCAGAGCGGCATCCGCAACATCGACGACTTCAATGGCGGCGACAACGAAGGCTGCGGCTACTTCCAGGTCAACCAGAAGGCCGGGGTGCGCTGGAACGCCGCCAAGGCTTTTCTCAAGCCCATCGCCAACCGCCCCAACCTGGTGGTGCTGACCGATGTCGAGGTGCAGCGGCTGATACTCGAGGACGGCCGCGCCACCGCAGTACGGGCCATCAGCCAGGGCCGCCAGCAGGCGTTCAAGGCCCGCCGGGAGATCATTCTGTGCGCCGGTTCCGTCGGCTCGCCAAGTATTCTGCAGCGCTCCGGGATTGGTCCGAGCGCGCTGCTGCAGCGGCTGGGGATCGGGGTCAGCCATGACCTGCCAGGGGTCGGCGGCAACCTCCAGGATCACCTGCAGTTGCGCCTGATCTACAAGCTGGAAAACGCTCGCACCCTGAACCAGATCGCCGGCAGCCTGTGGGGCAAGATGGGCATGGGCTTGCGCTACCTGTATGACCGCAGCGGCCCGCTGTCCATGGCCCCGAGCCAATTGGGCGCCTTTGCCCGCTCGGGACCGGAGCAGACCCGGGCCAACCTCGAATACCACGTGCAGCCGCTGTCCCTGGAGCGCTTCGGCGAGCCCCTGCACAGCTTCCCGGCCTTCACCGCCTCGGTCTGCGACCTGCGTCCGCAAAGCCGCGGCCGGATAGAGATACGCTCCATGGAACCCGGGGATGCACCGCTGATCCAGCCCAATTACCTGAGCCATCCGGAGGATCTGCGCGTCGCCGCCGATGCCATCCGCCTGACCCGGCGCATCGTCGGCGCCCCGGCCCTGCAGCCGTTCAAACCCAGCGAATACCTGCCCGGGCCGCAACTGCAGAGTGAGGAACAACTGCATGAAGCGGCGGCGCGCATCGGCACCACCATCTTTCATCCGGTGGGCACCTGTCGCATGGGCAGCGACGCCCACGCCGTCGTCGACTCGCAACTGCGGGTGCATGGCATTCCCGGACTGCGGATTGCCGATGCCTCGATCATGCCGCGCATCACCTCCGGCAACACCTGCTCGCCGACCCTGATGATCGCCGAGAAAGCCGCCGAACTGATTCTCGCCACCGCCCCCAGGAGTACCGTCCAGCACAAGCAACCCGCCACCCCGGCATGACCGTAGGAACAGATGCACCTGATGTAGGAGCCGGCCTGCCGGCGAAGGCGTCCACAAGGCCGGAACCCGGCTCAAGGGCCTCTTCGCTGGCAAGCCAGCTCCTGCGCTCGGGAGGTAAACGAGGGTTCATCGCACGGTCGCGGTGAATCGCAACAACGGCGCCGGTCACGGCGCCGGCAGTGGAACAACAACAATAATCACTGTAAGGAAGCCCCCTATGTCAGAACACGCTCAGCCTCTCAATGCGTCCCTGGACGACTGCGCCGCCAAGGGCAGTCAGAAGGTGATCTTCGCCTCGTCACTCGGCACGGTGTTCGAGTGGTATGACTTCTTTCTCTATGGCGCCCTGGCGGCGGTGATCAGCAAGCAGTTCTTCGCCGGGGTCAACGACACCACGGCGTTCATCTTCGCCCTCATGGCCTTCGCCGCCGGCTTCGTGGTGCGCCCCTTCGGCGCCCTGGTGTTCGGTCGCCTGGGGGACATGATCGGCCGCAAGTACACCTTCCTCGCCACCATCGTCCTCATGGGAGTGGCGACTTTCGCCGTGGGCCTGCTGCCCAACTACGCCAGCATCGGCATCGCCGCACCGATCATCCTGGTGGCCCTGCGCATGCTCCAGGGCCTGGCCCTGGGCGGTGAATACGGCGGCGCCGCCACCTATGTGGCCGAGCACGCGCCCCAGGGCAAGCGCGGTCTGCACACCAGTTGGATCCAGTCCACCGCGACCCTCGGCCTGCTGCTGTCGCTGCTGGTGGTACTGGCTTGTCGCTACTTCACCGGCGATCAATTCGAGGTCTGGGGCTGGCGCCTGCCGTTCCTGCTGTCCATCGTCCTGCTGGGCATCTCCACCTGGATCCGCATGAGCCTGCACGAGTCGCCGGCCTTCCTGAAAATGAAAGAAGAAGGCCGTGCCAGCAAGGCGCCGATCCGCGAATCCTTCGGCAAATGGGAAAACCTCAAGGTGGTGCTGATCGCCCTGTTCAGCATAAACGCCGGGCAGGCGGTGACCTTCTATGCCGCGCAGTTCTACGTGTTGTTCTTCCTCACCCAGTTCCTCAAGATGGACCCGGCCCTGGCCAACAGCCTGCTGATCATCAGCGTGGTGATCGGCGCGCCGATGTTCATCTTCTTTGGCTGGCTCTCGGACAAGGTCGGCCGCAAGCCGGTGCTGATGCTCGGCCTGTTGCTGGCCACCGTGCTGTATTTCCCGATCTTCAAGGCCCTGGCCCATTACGCCAACCCGGCCATCGACCAGGCCAGTCGCCAGGCGCCCATCAGCGTCAGCGCCGACCCGGCCACCTGTACCTTCCAGTTCGACCCGGTGGGCAAGGCGCGCTTCGACAGCCCCTGCGACAAGGTCAAGACCTTCCTGGTGAAACAGGGCCTGCCCTACAGCAGCGTCGCCGCCCCGGCCGGCAGCCCGGTGCAGGTCAGCGTCGGTGACGTGAAGATCAACGGCTTCGACGAAGCGGCGCTGCGTGGCGCGGTGACCCTGGCCGGCTATCCGCAGCAGGCGGACACGCAGAACGTCAACAAGCCCATGGTGGTGCTGTTGATCGTGGCGCTGATCCTGATTGCCGCCATGTGCTACGGCCCGCTGGCAGCGCTTATGGTGGAGCTGTTCCCGACCCGTATCCGCTACACCTCGATGTCCCTGCCCTACCACATTGGCAACGGCTGGTTTGGCGGCTTCCTGCCCACCGTGTCCTTTGCCCTGGTGGTGTACACCGGCGATATCTTCTACGGCCTGTGGTACCCGGTGCTGATTACCGGGGTCAGCCTGGTGGTGGGCTTGCTGTGTTTGCGTGAGACCCGGGATATCGATATCGACCACGTCTGACGGGGCCTTTCACGGGCGAGCAGGATTGCGTAGGAGCCGGCGGCTGTCAGGTGTTGTTGCAGCCGCTGGCGATGGTGTCTTGGTTAGAGGTGCTGGACTGCGACAGTTCCAGGTTCCACTCGGGCGGGTTGCCGGCGATCGTCAAGGGCGGCATCGACGGGACGGCTTGAATATCGCGCTGCTTTGCGCCACTGTCTCGGCACTTTTTCCGGCGGAGACCGAGCATGCTGTTGATCCTTCCTGCAGTGGTGGTCCTGGCCTTGATCCTGGTGTTCTGGCGCCGTCAGAACACCCTCACCGCGTTGCGTCGGGAAGCTCATATCCGCAACTTCACCTTGCCACCACGGCTGTTCGAGCCCCTGCGCACCCAGCATCCGCACCTGAGCCTCAAGGACTGCCAACTGGTGGCCCAGGGCCTGCGCCAGTTCTTCCTCGCCTACCTCAAGGGCGGCCAGCACTACGTGTCGATGCCGTCCCAGGTGGTGGACGACCTGTGGCATGAATTCATCTTGCATACCCGGGACTACCAGGCCTTCTGCAACAAGGCCTTCGGCCAGTTCCTCCATCACACCCCCGCTGCGGTGCTCGGCAAGAACGCTGCGCGAAAAAGCGACAACGGCCTGCGTCAGGTCTGGCGCCAGGCCTGCCTGGAAGAAAACATCAATCCGGCCAAACCCAGCCGCCTGCCGCTGCTGTTCGCCCTGGATGCCAAGCTGAAGATCGCCCGGGGCTTTCACTACGTCGCTGACTGCCAAGCCCTGCGGCGTCTGACGGATAACGGCAGCACGACCACAGTGATCCACTGCGGCAGCGACCTGCACAGCAGTTCCTTCGACAGCGATTCCTCCAATAGCAGCTCTGACAGCGACAACTCGCGTTTGGGCGGCGACGCAGACAGTGGCAGCGATGGCGGCGGTGACAGCGGCGGTTGCGGGGGTGGCGGTTGTGGCGGCGGCGGGGGTGACTGACATTCAGTGAAGAGCGGCGCCTTGGCGCCGCTCCCGTCACACAGCGTTGATCAGGCGATGATGTCGGTGACGGCCGCCTGGCCCACGGTGCCCACGGCAAAGTCCACCGCGCCATGACCGGTCAGGTCGATCATCAGGCTGGTCTGGTTGGTCTCGGCGAAGTAGGTGAGGATCGCGTCGCCGGCGTGGCCAGTGAAGCCGCTGACGAAGTTCAGGGTGGCGCCGGTGGAGGCAAACAGGCCGCTGAGGTCGATCTTGTCCTCGCCACTGGCGAAATCCATGATCCAGTCCGGGGCGTCGAAGGTCGAATCCGCAGCCGCGCCGTAGACGAAGGTATCGGCCCCCGCCCCACCCCACAGGCTATCGCCGCCGCCACCGCCGTAGAGGATGTCGTTGCCGGCACCGCCTTCGAGGATGTTTGCCGCAGCGTTGCCGATCAGCAGGTCATTACCGGAACCGCCGATGGCGTTTTCCACGGTCACGCCATGGGCGATGGAGACGTTGCCCACCAGGCCGCCGACATCGGAGAAACCACCCTCGTTGAGGTTGATTTTCTGGTTCTGGGTGAAGCCGGAGAAGTCCAGGGTATCGTTGCCGCCACCGTCCCAGACCGCGAACACCAGTTTGTCGGAGGCGCTATGGGCGCTGTAGAAATCACGCTCGGTGTTGGAGTTGAAGCCATAGACCGTGTTGTCGGCACGGGTCTCGTGGTTGGCGCCATAGAGCTTCTGCACCGCGACGATATCGTCCAGCAACGGCGCCGAGGCGTAGGCACCGCCGCCGTCCTTGCTGAAGTTCTGCCCGGTGTGGCTCTCGCTCCAGTAGCTCATCAGGCTGTAGCCGCGGGTGTCCTGGGCGTAGGTGACGTCGTTGTAGGTGGGGCTACCGCTGCCGGCGTTGTACACACCCGGATGGGACAGGCCGAGGCTGTGGCCGATCTCGTGGGTCAGGGTCTGGCGACCATAGTTGCCATTGCCCGGAGTTTCGTTGACCCGGTACTGGTCGTTGATCAGGTACCAGGACTGGCCGTCATAGCTGCTGCCGGACGGCAGGTAGGCGAAGGCCGCGCCGCCGGTGCTGACGTTGTAGTTGCCGAAGCTCAGGTGGCCGTCACCGCCCTTGGCGGACTCGCTGAAGGTGACGTTGGCCACGTCCGACCAGGACTGCAGGGCCAGGAAGGCCTGAGCCTTCTGCAGCGCGCTGAACTCGCTGAAACTGCCCAGGGCCGGGTTGTAGTTGGCCGGTTTTTCCGTGAGGAAGCTGTAGCTCAGGTCGATCTTGCCGTCGCCATTCTGGTCGTGCCAGGACAGGCCCTTGCGCAGGATCGAGTCGGCGGCCTGGTCGGCGGTGAACGATGGCTTGCCGTTCACCAGTTCGCTGCCGCCCCGGTCATACAGATGGCTGAAGGCGTGGACCTGCTGGTAGGCATTACTGCCCGCTGCGAGCGGGTCGATCCCGTAACCGATGGTTTCAGGAAGTGCTTTGGATAGTGCGTTTGACATTGTTACGTCCTTGTTCCAGACAAAAAATTTCCGATAGAACAGCCACGACCCCGCCTGCGAGATCGTCCTATCACTCGCCCATTGAGGCCCAGGAAACCTGACACAGTCGTCAACGGCGAGTCCACGGTTTTTTTTGTCCGACAAAAGCCCGAAAACCACTCTGCCCCGGGGTAAATATTCCACTCGCGCACGGCTCTGGCAGCCGATAGGCTAAGCCCCCATCCGGGGTTGCAAAGGGCCGCTCAGGCCTCTGCCTCCAGGCTGTTCCACGAGGAGTCCGCAATGCGCAAAATCCTGCTGCTGGGCACTTTGATGATGTTCACCGGCGCCGCCCACGCCGAAGCTGTACCGCTGTTCAACGTCTCCTGCCCCGGCAATCTGGCCGTCAGCGCCGACCAGGGCGGTCCGATTTACATCAACGGCAAAGTGGTCAAGAGCCGCGCCGTGGATGACCGGCATTTCCAGGTCAAGACGCCGGAAACGAGCCTGACCATCAGCGTCGAGGACGACGATTCAGTGAGCGTGAAGTACAGCGACAAACACGGTGCCAGTGGCCTGTGCGAAGCCGTGGACGACTGAGGCGCCTCAGAACAGGCCCATCTGCCCGCCCACCAGGGTGCTGAAGTCGTCCTGCACGAACGGCAGGATGGCGTCTGCCACCGGTTGCAGTTGCCGGGTCAGGTAGTGCTCGTAGTCGATGGCCGCGCGGCGGTTTTCCAGGGGCTCGGGGCCGGCCAGGGTGATCACGTAGCTGATCCAGCCACCGTTCTGGTACTGCAGGGGCCGGCCCTGCTCGCGGTTGTACTCGTCCGCCAGGCGCGCCGCGCGCACATGGGGCGGCACGTTGCGCTCGTAGTCGTCCAGGGGACGGCGCAGGCGCTTGCGGTAGATCAGCAAATCGTCCAGTTGCCCGGCCAGGGTGCGTTGCACGTAGTCGCGCACATAGTCCTGATAGGGCTGGCGGTGGAAGATGCGCTGGTACAGCTCCTGCTGGAATTCCCGGGCCAGGGGCGACCAGTCGGTGCGCACGGTCTCCAGGCCCTTGTAGACCATCTCCTGACTGCCATCGGCGCGCTGCACCAGGCCGGCGTAACGCTTCTTGCTGCCCTCCTCGGCGCCGCGGATGGTGGGCATCAGAAAGCGTTTGTAGTGGGTTTCGAACTGCAGCTCCAAGGCGCTGTCCAGGCCGTATTGCTGCTGCAGATGCTCGCGCCACCACTGATTGACGTGGGCCACCAGGCCGCGGCCGATCAGCGCCGCCTGCTCCTCGTCATGCAGGCTGCCGAGCCAGACGAAGGTGGAGTCGGTATCGCCATAGATCACTTGATGACCCTGGGCTTCGATCAACTGCCGGGTACGGGCCATGATCTCGTGGCCACGCAAGGTGATGGATGACGCCAGGCGTGGATCGAAGAAGCGGCAGCCGCTGGAGCCGAGCACGCCGTAGAAGGCGTTCATGATGATCTTCAGGGCCTGGGACAATGGCGCGTTGTGCTCGCGCTTGGCCACTTCGCGGCCCTCGGCGACCCGGGTCACGATCGAGGGCAGGCAATGTCGGGTACGGGAGAAACGCGCGCCGCGAAAGCCTGGCACCGAGTGCGGGTCATCCGGTTGACGCAGGCCCTCCACCAGCCCCACCGGGTCGATCAGGAAACTGCGGATGATCGAGGGATACAGACTCTTGTAGTCCAGCACCAGCACCGACTCGTAGAACCCGGGCCGCGAATCCATGACAAAACCACCGGGGCTGGCCTGGGGCGGCAGCTCACCGAGATTGGGCGCGACAAAGCCCTGGCGATGCATCAGCGGCATGTACAGGTGAGTGAAGGCCGCCACCGAGCCACCGCTGCGGTCGGCGGGCAGGCCGGTGACCGTGGCCCGCTCCAGCAGGAAGGTCAGCAGCTCGGTCTTGGCGAAGATCCGCGTCACCAGCTCGCAGTCCTTGAGGTTGTAGCGGGCCAGGGCCGGCTTGTCCTCGGCGAACATGCGGTTGATTTCGTCCATGCGCTGGTAGGGGTTGTCGATGGACTTGCCCTCCCCCAGCAGCGTCTGGGCCACGTTCTCCAGGCTGAAGGACGGGAAACTCCAGGTCGCAGAACGCAATGCCTCGATGCCGTCGATGATCAAGCGCCCGGCGGCCGAGGCGAAGTAATGGGTGCGGCTGCCGTGCTCGCGCCATTGCATTTCCTCGCCACCACGCCCCAGGCGCAGGGGCACGGCCAGGCGCCGGGCATGTTCGTGAAGCACCCGCAGGTCGAACTGCACCAGGTTCCAGCCAATGATCGCGTCGGGGTCGTGCTCGGCCAGCCACTGGTTGAGTTTCTCCAGCAACTGCTCGCGGCTGGCGCAGAACTCCAGGTCGAAGTCCACCGGGCTGTCGTCCTCCCGGGCCTTGCCGAGCATGTACACCTGGCGCTGGCCACACCCCTCCAGCGCAATGGAGTACAACTCACCGCGCTCGCTGGTTTCGATGTCCAGGGACACCAGCTTGAGGGTCGGGCGGTAGTCCGGCGCCGGCTTCATCTGCGCCTCAAGCAACAGGCCGTCGGGCCCTGGCTGGCCGCCAAAGGACACCGGCGCGGTAATGAAACGCTCCATCAGGTAGCGCTCGGGCGGACGAACGTCGCCCTCGAACACCTCGACACCGGCACGGCGCAGGGTCTTGTCCAGGCGCATCAGCTGATTGTGCTGCGGGCAGTACATGCCCAGCACCGGGCGCTGGTGGAAGTCCCGCAACTGCAAGGGGCGCAGTTGGACATCCGGGTCGTCGGCCAGCAAACGCTCGGCCTGGGCCCGCTGGGCCGCCGGAACGAAGGCCACGGACGTTTGCAACGGCAAGCGGATACGGCGCGGCCCCTGATCGGTGGCCAGCCAGAATTCGACTTCCGTGCCCGCCGGCGTGTCGCGCCAGTGCCGGGTCAGGACGAAGCCTTGTTGTACATCCACCGCTGCAACCTCAGAACATTTCAAGGCGCCGATTCTACCTGCCCTGACCGGCATTGGGGGGCCTGAGTGATGGCTTTTCGGCTTTTGTCAGACAATATGTAGTGCCTTAAAATTTTCACTACAAAACCGTTGACGAGAGGGTTTCGCCCTTGCATGATGCAGGCGTCCCCCCGATCGGGGGACGAGGCAAAGGTGTTATGAGCAAGCTCGTCTGACCGCCGAGCTGTGACCCGGATGTGTACTGCCCACAAGGCAGATTGATGAAACTGACCTGGCATTGATCGTCCAGAACAAGGACAGCAAGCTAGCGAAAACTCTTCAAGATGCTTGTGGCCGATGGTGGGAATGTCGGCAGCTTCATCCAGGTTTACGCTGCTTCTCTTCGTTGTGACGCTATTGCGTAGCAGTTAATCAAGGCAACTACACGCATCAGGCTCTGGGCCTTATCTGTATCCGACAGACACCCTCTGTCGCCCTGTTTCCGGTATCAGGGTTCAACTTACCGACGTAGCAAGATGAATTAGCGAATCAACTTAGATAGATCGATAAATGGTCAAGGGGGCTACAAATGAATCTTAATAATCAACCCACTATTGATGAATTGGCACGTATGTTCGCCGCACAGAAAGACAGCCACGACAGCCACATCCTGTGGATTGCCAAGTCGGGCCAAGTGCATATCGACTGCCTGTCGCCCCATAGCCATGAAGCAGAGTTCGACCAGAACAACCAGGAACTGGCGGCCCGCCTGAAGATGTACCGCCGCGGCCAGGGCTACGTCGGCAAGAAAGCCGCCGCCGACAAAGACTTCATCGGTCGGGTCCTGGAGACCCTGAAAGCCGAATGGCAATCGCTGCGGGACAAGTCGGAAGTTCGGGTTATTGATCGGTTTTGTTGAGTACCTTGTGTGATCAACGGGTTGAACCCCCGTTGATCCACCCTCTTCCTGGAACAACTGCAACACGGCACATAACCAACTTCTGCGTGTTGCAGCCCACCTCTAGCAACTTTCACTCCCCTCATGACCTGCCACAGCGTTGCAACAAGTGGCTCGGAACTTCCCTGACGCGCCTGTTTCTCGACCATTCGATCCGGCACCTGGGCATGCTCTTCGAGCACAGCGGCCTTACTTGCCAGTGAGCGACGCCGGAGGGACGAAATACACATCGCGGCGCTTTAGCCCATAGTTGCCCATGCGCAGGTAACGCTCGTTCATGTTCATGAAGGGCTTGATCATCGGCGCGATGATCAATAGAAACGCGATGGTCCCGATGCCGAATGGCCCACCCATGAACCAGCCGAGGACAAAGACCGAAATCTCCAGAACCATCTTCGCCAGGGTGAAGGACCAACCGAGTTTGTTCATCATGCTGATCACCAGCAAATCGATGACCCGGATGCCGATCCCGCTCATGATGATCAGCGCCGAGGAATAAGCGCACAGCCCCAAGCCAATGGCGAGCAGCACATAAGGCCCCAGGGCCGCCGCCAACACCTCGTCAAACTCCAGAAACAGCCAGAGATCGATGAACAGTCCGGTCAGGGTCGTGGTCACAAAGGGACTGATCGGCGGCCACTGCCTGTTCCACAGTGCCCACCAGAGCAACAAGCCCACGGAGAACAATGCAGAACAAGCCCCCAGTCCCACCTGCAGATGATTGTTCAAGGCGATGACAAACACATCCAGTGGATCGGTGCCCAATCGGCTGACAATAAAGAACAGTGCCCCCAGCGAAAAGATCATCACGCCTATCAAGTACATCGCCAGCCGACTCGGCGTCAGCCAGGCACGCACAGAGGCGGCCAGGACTTTCTTGAGGCGCTTGGGCTCGTGGATTGGTTCGTTGATCATATCGTTTGCCTTTTCTCAGAATGGATACATCCGTTGTGTCCTGCCATGCGCCCATTCACCTCGAGCTCATGGAGATAAAACTCATGCCGTTGCTGACATGGCGAATGCTGACCCTGGAGTTGTCGATGCCACCTTCGCAAATCTCGTTCTGCACTTCGTGGCTGGCCTGGGCCAGATACAACCCGCCCAGCACCGAGGCTTCGGTGCCCTGGGGGGAATGCATCACCAGGGGCGGATTCAAGGAGGGTTTCAGGTAGCCCGGCTCGCGCAGCAGCATGCCCACCTGATGGGGAATTTCCGGGAAGCGTCCGAGCATGCCCCCGCCAAGGCAGATCACCTCCACCCGGAACAGCTCCACCAGGTTGGCCGTGGCCAGCGCCAGGGCCTGTACCGCCCGCAAGCGCCAGTGGTTAAGCGTGGCCTCATCGGAAAAGCCCATCGAGGCGACAAACTTGTCCAGTGAACGGAACGACGCATAGGCCTGCAGACAACCCGCCCGTCCACAACTGCAGGGCGCTCCTCCGGGCCAGACCAGCAGGTGTCCCAATTCGCGATCGGGCAACATGCGGCCCTGATAGACCACGCCGCCACCAACCCCGGTGCCCAGGGAAAAATGCACCAGGTTGGAGGCACGCATGACCGTGGCATCGCCGAAAGTCGCCGCCGTTCCGTCATCGCACCAGATCACCCGTTCGACCCCCTCGATGCGAAAAGCCGGGCCGATGGCCAGGCCTTCCCAGTCGGGTCGATTGGGCCAGCGAATGATTGTGCCGTCGGCATTGATCGTCGGCGCGCTGGCAATCACCAGGCAATTGATCGGGCCGTACAGCGCTATTTGCTGGCACAACAGGACCACCGCCTGTTCAAGAATGCTTTGCGGAACACAACCGGCCGGAATCTCGATGCGCTCACGCTGCACAACGCGTCCGGCGATGCTGAAGTGAAGGGCCATCTTGCTGCCGCCCAGGTCGATACTTGCGCAATGCATCAGAAACGCCCTCCGCCATCGACCGCGATCACCGCACCGTTGATATAGGAGGCCCGGGCCGAGGCGAGAAAGCCGACCACTGCCGCCACTTCCTCGGGGCGTCCCAAGCGTCGCAGGCCAATACGCTGGCACACCTGCTGTTCCTCGGCGGCGCTGTAATGGGTCGGTGGTCCGGCCACGGCCCCCGGAGCTACCACATTGACGGTGATGCCAAACCCACCGACCTCAAAGGCCAGTGATCGGGCGTAACCATGCAGCGCCGCCTTGGACGCGGCATAAAGGCTTTGCCCGGGCATCCCGCTCTCGCCGGCCAGTGACCCCAGGAGCACCACGCGCCCGGCTCGCTGCCCCAGCATCGGCCGCACAACCTGACGCACCAGGCGGATCGTGGCCTCGACATTGAGTTCGAACAGCGGGTCGCCATCGAGTTGATTGCTGAGCAGGGCAGACTTGCGCAACATCTTCCCGGCACAACAGACCAAGGCATGAATCGGCCTTGAGTCAGCGGCCAGGGTGACCAGCATCCTTGAGGTATCTTCTGCGCATGTCAGGTCGCAAGCGACCGGAATCAGTGTGCCAGGCAGCTCCGCGGTCTCGGCGACCAGGGCTTGCATACGCTCGATGTTGTGTTGATAGACCCCGAAGACCCAAGCGCCTTCGCGGACCAGCTCTTCACATATCGCAGCGCCCAGCACACCTGAAGCCCCTGTGACAAGGCACACCCGTCCATTCAGTTCCAGCATGATTTTCCCTATCTGCAATCGATTTAAACAGGCAGCTGAACCGCTACCCTGTATGACACCCGGTACTGCGTGGTTCCTGCCGTCGCCACAGGAAGCTGGCGAAAGTACTTGTCTTCGAAGCAGCTCAGGCAGGGAGCTCCGTTGTGGTCGTAGGATTCGACAACGCACAGCCTCAACAGCGCGCCCAGCGGTGACCTGTGCAGCGGCCATTGATCACAGACAAGCCCCGCCTGCTGTGACAGCAGGCGGATCATCAAGGGGTCCACGGCAATCCACTCACCACAGATCTGCAGTTCGGCCCAGTAATGGCCGGTGGCATAGGGGGAACTGAGCAGCAGGCCGAATACCTGCCTGGCAGGCAAGCCGAGTGCCTTGGCCCGCTCAACCAGCAGTTTCGAGAAGCCACCGCATTCGGCCAGCTTGTGCCGGCTCATGAATTCAAGATCCCAACGAACTCCGTCATGCAGCATGTAGAACTGCATGCCGGCACTGACCTCTTCGATCAGCTCCCGAAACGGACTCGGCAGGAGCCGCATTTGGCCCGGTATGACTAGGCATTGGCGATAGAAGTCACCGCCCTGCGGTGCCTCCAGCACACACAGGCGCTCCGCGGCGGTCAGCACCTGGATCGGCCCCTGGGGCGGCTGTTTCTCGTTGAGCGTATACACCAGTTCAACCTGTCGCTGACGATCGGACTGGCGAAACGCCGTGGCCCAACTGCGCATGGCCAGTTTGTGCAACGACGGCAAGCGCAGGTGCAGGGACAGGCTGTACAGATCGTCAGGATCGAAGAACTCGTCGTGCTCCTGAATACGCGACACCAGGCCGATGGACTTCAGTGCCTGCAAGTCACTGTCGACAAAGCCATAGAGCCCCGCCTCCCCTGCCGCCACGCTGAACCGGCGATGGTGATCCTCGACCTTGCCCAGGTTATCGAGAACAGCTTGCGCCAACGGCTGCCGAACAAGCGCCAGGCTGGTCATGCGAAGCTCGTCATTTCACATTGGGCAGCCGCCTGACAACCACTCAGCCCGGCGATTGTCGGGGCGATCTGTTGCAGTTGAAGGGGCCCCGGCGCGGCCTTGATCCTGGCCCCATCCAGCAGCACGAAGCCGCAGTCGCGATGCCATCCCGACTGCGCGGTGCGGCGCACGTGGTTGGCCCAGCGCGGATCGCCCAAAGGTGGGCGCTTGGGGTCCGCCGGAGTCACGATCAGGCTCGGGGCCAGGTGAGTATGGGGGCCCTGGTACACCTCCTCCCGGGCACGGACGCTGGCCAGCGCCGGCTGCCCATCGGCAAAGCGGATGTCACTCAGGCATTGCATCACCGCCTGGCGTTGAGCAGCGCTGGCGTGCCCTTCATTGCACAGGTCGGCGCACAACATCACCCCATGGGAACCCTGCACCGTCTCCAGGGCGACGCTGCGCTTGAGGTCAACCTGCCCCTGCTCGTCGAGCACTTGCAGGCCCGCGGCCCGCAAGTGCTGATCGATGGAGAAGAACCCCGCCAGTTCGCCGAAGCCCATTTCGGAAAACACCAGCATCGACTCTGGAGCCAGGGACTGCAGACGCTCGCAGGCACGGTCGATGAAGTCATAAGCGCGCAGAATCTGCGGGCGCTGCGCGGGCTCGGACTCAAGCATTTCGTACCACATGAAATGTGACAGACGATCGGCCAGGGTCAGGTTGACGATCATCACATCCGCCTCTTGCGCAAGCGCCATGGCGCTGTCGAGCTGATGCTCGGCAATCCGGAAGGCCTGGGCTGCGAACTCGTCGAAGGGCTGCCCGGTGTAGAACAGCGAAACGTCATGGGCGTAGCGCACCCCCTGGGCATTCAGGTCGCGCAGCAGGCTGCGCGGGTGGCTGGTATTCATTGAGTTGTGCATCGGGTAGGTAATCAGCGTGCCATTGAGCGGCCGCGGCGGATGGGTGAGCTGCACATTGACCACCGCAAAACGCTGACCGGCCATTTCCGGCCACTCCCAAAGCCGGGGCGCCATGACATCGGTGGTTTCGAGAATCCGCGGAATCTCCCCCGAACTGTGGGCGCTCCAGTAGGAAAAGCAGCCATGCCGACCCGGGTTGACCCCCGAGAAAGCGGTCGCCAGGTTGCTTGGCTCATAGGGCACCGGCCCACAATTCAAATGCCGATAAGAGTGCGCGCCCAAGCGCTGCGAGAACCATGGAAGCCGGCCTTTGGCAACTTCAGACTCCAGTACCAGTGGGTCCATCCCTTCGGCAATGACAATCAATGTCTTCATAATATCAATTAGCCTCTTATCATCCCTGAATCCGGCAAACTTAGTGAATACCGAACCAACACTTAGACATGACCGCAAAGTGACAATCCCTTTGCAATATCGCGAATACCACCCTGTCAAGAAAGCGAATAAAAAGCAGAAAGACACAAACCACTCCTTTATTTAAAAAGGAGAGCTGCATATAAATTCCCAGATATGAAACGACACTTCCTTGACGTCAGCTATTCTTATAAAGCGCGCCTACGCCCGCCACCAACCCACCTCAAAGCCATTCAGAACGGGGGCTTCAGGACAAATCAGCTATTTCCGATTTTTTAACACAGGGATTAATTCGGACACGACAACTGCAACTCCGAGAGTATTTCACAATATTACAAAGGATTACTAAAAATAACCTTGCACCCAGCTTTTAATCCCATGTTATCTTCACGGCGACTCTGAAAATAACAACTAGGGAAGCACCACCCACGAACTACAAAACCTATAGCGCGACACATTTGGCAGCCCAACTACAACTTCAGGAAAGACACTTTAAACACCGGGACTTCTTCCAAAACATCCCGGTAAACATCTGCTTGCCTGTTTATTTATCAACCTTTCCAAGGGAATGGATGTATGACCCTGGCTATTGATGGCGGTACCCCTGTTCGACAAACCCCTTATCCCGGCTGGCCACAGTTTGGCGCCGAAGAGGAAAGCGCTCTGCTGCGCAGCCTGCATCAGGGCCAGTGGTGGCGCATGCAAGGCTGCGAAAACCTGGACTTCGAACAGGCCTTCGCGCAGATGCACGGCGCCCATTCGGCCTTTGCGGTGAGCAACGGCACAGTGGCGATCGAAATCGCCCTGCAAGCCGCAGGCATCGGTGCCGGTGACGAGGTCATAGTGCCGGCGTTCACCTTCATCTCCACCTCGATGGCCTGCCAGCGTATCGGTGCCACCGCGATTGCCGTGGATGTACTGCCCGACACGCTGTGCATCGACCCGGCCGCCGTGCTGGCGAACATCGGCCCCCGCACCCGAGCCATCATTCCAGTACACATGGCTGGGCACATGTGCGACATGCTCAGCCTGTCGAGAATCGCCGACCAGCATCGGCTGGTGATCATCCAGGACGCCGCCCATGCCCACGGCGCGCGGGGCTACGCAGATACCGGGATCGGCGAGTATGGCTCCCTGGCCTGCTTCAGTTTCCAGAACTTCAAGCTGATGACCGCCGGTGAAGGCGGCCTGGTCCTGTGCCCCAACGAAGAGCTGCGCGAGAAGGTCTTCCTGTATGGCAATTGCGGGCGTCCGCTGGGTGATCGCAGCTATCAGCACACCGTGGTCGGCACCAATGCCCGGTTGAGCGAGTTCAGCGCCGCGGTGCTTGGTGTCCAGCTTTCACGCCTGGAGCAACAGACCCGTGTGCGCCAGCACAACGCCCGGCTCCTGAGTGACACCCTGGCCCGCCAGGGACTGGTCACCGCACAGGTGCGCACCCAAGATGCCCACACCCATCCCTATTACATGTTCCTGTTCACCCTCAACGACCTCCCGGGCCAGCGCGCGCTGGATCGCAACCGGGTGGTGGACTGCCTGGTGGCCGAAGGCATCCCGGCGTTCCGCTCCTACCAGGCGCTGTACCGCATTCCCAGCTTCTGGCAGGCACCGGCACCGACCCGGCAGGACCTGGCCCAATGCATCGCCTCCTGTCCGGTGACCGAGCACATGGCACAACGAGGTATCTGGATCCATCACCGCGCCCTGCTCGGCAATGAACAGGACACCCTGGACATCGCCACGGCCATCGCCAAGGTCCACCAGCATCTGGCCGGCGAACGATGATCGAGCCCCGTATAGCCCTCGTCGGAGCCGGCTGGGTGGTGCGCAATGTCTGGGCACCACTGCTGGTGCAACACAATGCGCACATTGTCTCGGTGATCGATCCACAGACCGATGCGAGTACGGCCTTCCCTGCCATGTCGCCTGGCCCGCGCTGGCATCGCTGCATGAGTGACCAGGCGTTGCACAATTGCAATCTGGCCCTGATCTGCTCGCCCAACGTGCATCACGTGCAGCAGGCCTTGAGGGCCATGGGCCAGGGATTACACGTGATCCTGGAAAAACCCGCCTGCCTGTCCTCCGCGGATGCCGAACAGTTGATCCGCTGCAGCCGTGAAACCGGTGCCGAACTCCTGGTCAGCGCCGCGGCGGCCCACCGCAGCGACGTTCGCGCCATGGCCGCGGCCCGGGGCGCGCTGGGCACACTGCACTGCATCGATGTCAGCTGGCGTCGGCGCCGTGGGGTGCCGCGCCCGGGCTCCTGGTTCACCCAGGCCAGCCAGGCCCTGGCCGGCTCGGGCGCGGACCTGGGCTGGCACCTGCTGGAGGTGGCTCTGCATGCACTGGACTATCCGTTGATCGACGCGGCCTTGTGCAACCATGTGCCGGCGACCGCCGATGAAGCTCAACAGCAGGCCACCTGGCGTGGCGACCAGGGCCCGGGAGGCGCGATCGAAGTCGAGTCGCAGTCATTCAGTTGCCTGCAGGCCCGGGGCGGCACGCTGGTGCGCATGAGTACTGCCTGGGCCAGCCACCAGGAGCACGATGAAACCCGTATCACCCTGTACGGCAGCGCCGGTGAGCTGTGTTTGCGCACCACCTTCGGCTTCAGCCAGAACCGCATCCAACAGCCGAGCCTGACCCTGACCGTGGACGGCACCCAGACCTCTCTGGCCTTCGCCGCCGAGGACAACCTCGCGCCCTACCGGGACTTCCTCGGCAGCCGCATCGCCAGCCTGGGCACTTGTGCGCAGACCCGCGAACACGAGTACCGCAAGCTGCGCTCGCTGGCCTCGGCGATGTCCGCCCTCTACCCCCATCTCACGCCATCTTGCACCGCCCGGCCAGATCACTGACCGGGCACCGTAGCCAGGAGCCACTCCCATGGCCAGTTCCACACCGCTCAAAGACAAGTTGCTGCAACTCTCCAAACTCTCGGGGCCGATCGTCGTGTCGCGCATCGGCTTCCTGTTGCTGTCCCTGGTGGACACCATCATGGTCGGGCGCTATGCCACCGAGTCGCTGGCTGCGATCTCCATCACCCACGCGATTGCCGACACCTACATGCTGATTGCCGCCGGGTTGCTGTTCGGCATCCTGGTCATGGGCTCGATCGCCATCGGCCAGCAGGACCCGCGCGCCGCCGGCCTGGCCGCCCAGCGCGGAGTGGTCCAGGCCCTCGGTCTCGGGCTGGCCTGCGCCCTGGCCAGTGTCGCCAGCCTGCCCTTGCTCGCGCGGTTCGGGGTGCAGGCGGAGCTGGCCGCGGCCATCGCCGAACTGATGGTCATCGTAGCGCTGGGGTTGCCGGCGATCCTGATCTACATCGCCTACTCGTTTTTCCTCGAAGGCATCTCTCGCCCCATGCCCGCCACCCTGGTCATCCTGGGCGGCAACCTGGTCAACGCGGTGCTGTGCTACGCCATGGTCTACGGCGAGTTCGGCCTGCCGGAAATGGGCGCCCTGGGCTCAGCCTGGTGCACCACCATTGTCCGGCTGTTGATGGCACTGGCGATCGTGCTGTATGTGCACCGGATCATGGCTGACCGTGACGATTTCGCGATCAACCAGCGTTTTCGCTGGGCCTGGCCGCAATGGCAGATGCAGCGCCGCATCGGTTACGGCGGCGGCTTGAGCTTCGGCATCGAAGCCCTGGCCTTCATGCTCATCGCGGTCATGGCCGCAGTGGCCTCGCCATTAATTGCCGCTGCCTGCGCGGTGCTGGTCAATATCCGCTCAATCCTGTTCATGATTCCCATGGGGGTCGGCTTTGCCACCTCGATCCAGGTGGGCATGGCCCACGGCAACCGCGACCTGCCGGACATCAAGCTGTCGACCCGCGCCGGGCTGCTGCTGGGGGTGTCCCTGAGCACCCTCTGCGCCCTGGTCCTGGCGGCCCTGCCGGAACCGTTGCTGGCGCAATACAGCCATGACTCGCAACTGCTGGCCGTGGCCCTGCCGAGCATGCTGCTACTGGCCCTGGCGCTGCCCTTCGATGCCTGGCAGGGAATCATGTCCAATGCCCTGCGCGGACGCGAAGACGCCATGGCCCCCACCCTGATCCATGCCATTGCCTACCTGCTGCTGATGGTGCCCCTGGGCTGGCTGCTGACCCTGCACTGGCAGCGCGGCCTCAATGGTCTGGTGGAAGCCATGCTGATCGGCAACCTGATCGCTGCGGTGCTCATGACCCAGCGCCACCACCAACTGAACCACCAGCCCGGCCAGGCTGGCCCTGCCAGCGACTTGCGCGACGAAGGTGCCTGATGCAGCTCTCCGTGATCATTCCGGTGCATGCCAAGGCCGAGCGCCTGCGCCTGACCCTGGCCAGCCTGCAGCGCCAACAGGCACGCTGTGAATTCGAGACCGTGATCGTCGCCGACGGCGCCCAGCCCGCCGTACTGGCCCTGGTCGAATCCTTGCCGGACGTACGGCTGCTCAGTTCGCCGGGCCTGGGGCGCGCAGCGGCGAGGAATCTTGGGGCCAGTGTCGCCAGGGGTGAGATCCTGCTGTTTCTCGACGATGACATCCTGGTCCAGGACGGTTTCTTCGAGGCCCACCTGCAGGCCCAGCAGACACACAGCGGCCTGGTACACGGCCGGCTGCGGGAACTGATTGCCCTGGGTCCGGTGAGCGATCCGGCCCTGGGCACCGTCGGCTGCCCACCGATCCTGGTGGAAGACTTGCTGGCCGGGCGCTGGACACCACAGAGCGCGCGGACCCTGGCCAATCCCCTGGAGCAGGCCGCAGAACATCCACGGGCCAGCCAGTGGCCATGGCTGGCCAGTGCCGGGGCGAACATCTCCCTGTCGCGCAGCGCCTGGCGCCAAGTAGGCGGGTTCGATGCGTCCTATGGCCGACGCTGGGGCATGGAAGACCTGGACCTGGGCTACCGCTTGTGGCGGGCCGGGGTCAGGCTGAGCCTGGAACCCCGCGCCTGCGGTTACCACATGTCCCATCACAATCCCCAGCGCTGGGAGGACCATCGGCATAACCTGCAACTGTTCCAGGCCCAGGCACCAATCGCCGAGGCCCTGGCCCTGGACGAACTGCTCTCGCCCACCGGCTCGGTGCAGCGCTACATCGCCCGGGTCGACCAGATCCGGCAGAACGCCGTGTCCCCCTGTACGCGGCAGTGACGCTGCAGGGCCTGGAGAAAACGGCCCTGACCGGCGAACAGCATCAGCACCTGGGAGCGGTAGCACAGCGCCGCCTCGCGCCACGCCGGCCAGGAACAGGCAATATCCCGGGCTTGCAGCTGCAGGCCCAAGGCCCGCACATGCCCCTGCAGCGCCTGCTGCGACAACTGCTCGGCATAGGGAAACTCACTGTAGAAATACACCCGGTTAGGCAGCTCGCGGGCCAGGCGATGGGTCAGGCAATGGTCGACATGCCCCCCGATGGCCAGCGGCGCGCAGACCACATCCTGCGGCCGTAGAAAACCTTGCAGCGCAGCCACCAGGGCAGCCTCCGGGGCTGGCCAGGAGGCCGGGGTGCTGTCCAGGAACAGCGACTGCAGGCTGGCATGCGCAAAACCTCCGCCCTGATCCAGACGCAATGCACCATCCGTTGCCTCCAGGTTCGAACAGCCGTAGCCGAGGACTGCGGCGGCACGCCGATCCTCGGCGCGACGTTGCCCGGGCGTGGAAAAACAGCGCCAGCGCTGCTCCGGCGCACGGGCCCGGGTCAGCCCCGCCGGGGCGTCGCCGGCAAACAGGCTCAACAGCTCAATCTCCTGCCGCGGCGCCCAGCGTGCCAGGCCACTGCCCAGGGACCAGACCCCATCGTCCGGGTGCGGCGACAGCACCACCACCCGGCCATTGCCGGCCTCACTGGGCATTGGCGGTGCTGCCTGCGTACAACTGGCCCAAGCGCAGGAACCGGGAGATCTCCCGGTCATTGCGCTCCACCACCCGGCAGCGGCCCATCTTCAGGGGCGAGAGCTGGATGTCCGGGAAGTTGCGCATCTGCACCCAGGACAGGTGGGAAAAGGCCTGGTACAGCGCCTGCAGTTCACGCTCGCACGCCTGCACTCGCAACACCGGCGGCACCTCGGCCAGGCGTTGCGCGCTGGCGCTGAAGGCTTCCTCGAAGGCACTGCACACATGGGTTTCGGGACAGGGCACGCAGTAGTCCAGGTACAGACCAAAGCGCAGCAGCGCCTGATGCATCTCGACCTCCTGCCTGACCTGCTCCACTGACAGCACATCGTGACTGCCGAAGTTGAGGTAGCCGCTGCGCATGGCCGGTGGCGCCTTGAGTGCCTGCAAGGCGCGACAGACGAACATCAGCAAGCCTCCCAGGTCTTTGAAACCATTGACCGCAAAGCAGTCGAACTGCCCGACCAGGCTCTGGGGCAAGGGCTGGAAGACATCGTACTGAACCACCTCGATGTTATTGAAACCCTGCTGCGCCGCGACCCGGGCAATGGTCGCCAGCAACTGCGGGTCGATGTCCGCCACGACGATCCGTCGGCGATAACCATGTACCGCGAGGAACAGCGAGAACAACGCGTCATCCCCCAACAGCAACAGCGCCTCGTGATTCAAGTCGCCCAGGCTCTGCATGATCTTGTAACGACGGATCAAGGTTTCGTAGGTCTCGACGGACTGGCTGTACTGGCTCTGCTTGTCACTGATGAGATCGGTGAGGATCTCGCGAAAATGCGGGTTCAGGCGCAGGCTGTCGTCGCCCACCAGATGCAGGCCGCAGCCCGGCAGCGGAGTCTCATCCGGCCCCTCCCGGACAAAGCGCTGCGGCGAGCCTCCCGGCACCACGCGCAGCTGTCCCTCGGCCAGCAGTTGCGCCAGGCACCAGAGCACCTGCCGCACCGTCAGGCGCGACGACAGCAATTGATAGACCCGTTGGGGGGTGGCGAGTTTGGACAGCAGGTCGTCCAGTGCGGCGGGGTCCGCGGGTAAAGCGCTGGGCAGCATCGCCAGTCCTGTCTGTAGATCCGATCGAGTTGCCGCGAGTGTGTGCATGCAGCCTCCTGTATGCCTGGTTGAAGTGAGATGCCGTCAGAGCACGGCGTGCAGAATGTTCCCGGCACAACGGCCGTGAAAGAAGTTGACCCCGACTTCCAGGGTCGCGCCGCGCCGGTCGGAAAACCCCAGCCCGGTGCCGAACAACCCGCGCACCGCTTGGCCGCCCACCGTCAGTTCGTGGCTCTGCGGGTGCTTGCACAGGTTGCCGTCGCGCTGGTCCAGGCGCAGTTGACGGCCCTGGGCATCCAGCAGCCCGGGCAATCGGGGTCGGTAACCGGTGGCATTGATCAACAGCGCACCGCGGGCGAGCCAGGGTTGCGGATCGGTGGAGCCGATGTGCAAGACGACACTGGCGCGCGCGCCAGCCTCGATCTGCAGCAGGGTGTCCTGGGCGGCACCGCGCAAGCCGCAGAAGCGGTTGACCTCGCCACTGTCCTCATCCACCCGGTCCTGGGCCCCCAATGGCGCGGCAACCCGGGTCGAGGCCGCCCACAATGCCGGGCGGCGACGGCACAGGACCTGGATCGACCCCAGGCCGAGCAGTCCGGTGAAACGCTCAAGCAGGTAGCCGACCACGGAAAAGGCGCTATGACTGCCCCCCAGCACCACCACTGGCCGCCCTTGCTCCAGGGTCTGGCGCAGGATCGGGTCAACCCGCCCCCGCAGCACCCGGTCGGAGCACAGCACCGAAGTGGCCGGCATCGCCTCCTGCGGTTGCAGGTCACGCACCCGGGCGCCACAGGCCAGCACCAGGTAACGGCTGGAACTGTTACCCCAGCCACCACTGACCGTGAAGCCATCCGCCTCGCATCGGACGTCCTCGACCCCGTGGGCAAAATGGATCGCCGCTCTGGGGTGAGCCTGACAGCGCTCGATGATCACCTGCGCCAGTTGACGCAGAAACGCCGAGACCTGCACCAGGGGCACTACCTGCTCCGGAACCTGCAGCCAGCGTTGGACCTGGGGTTGATCCAGGCACTGGGCAAACACCCCGTCGCGGCGAATGCCGCCAAGAAAATCGGCAATCGGCGAATTGGCTTCGATTTCGTAGCCCAGGCCATCCCACTGCTCCAGGGAGGCACTGCGCTCATGCACCTGCAACCCGCAGTCGAGCAATTGCTGCAAACGGCCATTGCGATCTGCAGTAATGAACAGACCCAGGGCCGCGGGCCCGAATCCGATGATCTGTAGCAAGGTATCCATGGCGTTATCCCTTTAAGCAATTGCATGGGATCGGCCCGGCGCGCGCCGGTACGATCAGAATGAATAGGAAAGCTCCAACGCCACGTGGGAATCGCTGGCCAGCGCATCCCAGACCACGTCGCTCGCGGAACTGTTGATCAGCGCCGCGCTGACACCGGCCCGCACTGCATCGCTGAGCCCCAGGTCGAGGGAGGCGCTGAGCATGTTGTTGCGCAGATCGGACGCCTGCGCGGTGTAGCCCAGGAACACCGAGGACAAATGGGCATCGTTGAGTTCCAGACGCGCCCCCAACAGGAACTTGCGATCAAAGATGCTCACCGGGGCCAGGGGCTGGTCACGGTCGTGGTGGTATTCACCGATCAGGCTCAGGTCGGCATCGCGCCAGGCCCGGTTAATCGCGTATTCGAGCCCCACCGACAGCTTGCGCGAGCTGTAGGCATTGTCGCTAACCCGCTGATCCAGGGCCTCGAGCTTGTACAACCATTGTTCCCTGACCCAGATCGCATCCAGCCCCCATTGCGTGACCTCGGTGTACTGGGCCACCAGGCTGTCACCTTCGGCGCGCAATGCCGGCGACCGATTGGTGCCCTTGAAGTAGCTCAGGCCGATGTCCAGGTCGGCCACCGAGACGAAATAACGCGCCGCCAGATCCAGGGAATCCGGATCGGCACCGTGGATGTACTCGGCCGCTGGCTGGACCCGGTAAGCGGCAAACCGCGCCGGCTCGCTGTAGAACTGCACCGGTTCGAAGCCGTCGAGCAGGTACAGGCTCAGATGCCCGGGCCCCAGGGTGCTGCCCAGCTTGATGGCTTTCTGCGAGAGCTTTTCTTCCGGTTGCAGACCGTCGAGGTTGTCGTAGGTGTTGATCACATCCACCAGTTGGCGGGTCTCCATGACACCCCAATGCTCCTTGATCCGCCCCACTTTCAGCTCACGGTTGTCCTGCTCGAGGAGCACGAACAGCTCATCCCAATAGAAACTCGGCCGCGGGTCCCTGGACCCGCTCTCCAGGTAGCGCGGGTTGACCACCAGGCGCAGGCGCAGGCTGTCCCAGCTCTGCAGGTACTGGTAGTCCAGGCCCAGTTGCGCGGTGCCGGACAGCTGCCCATCGTCGACGCCTTCGGCCGGCGATGAGCTGAAGAAGTAGCGCTTGAGCGCGATCTTCGCCGACAACCCCTGCTCCGCCTCGGCCTGCACCTGGGTGACGCTCCAGCACAGCCCCAGCATCAACGCCTGGAGCCTGCGGTGGACCTTGCCTGGATTCATTGCGTCAGGTTTCCAAGCCTTGCAGGTTCAAAAGCGTCCTCCCGGATGCCGGTGCGAAACTGCACGTCGGAACTGACCAGCACGGTTTGCCGACCGGTGATGTGATTGACCATGGTCATGTTCAGGGCACGCCAGTAGCGCCCCAGGAACAACTGGTAGTCACCCAGGGTCAGGGTCTTGAACTTGCTGCCCTTGCGGTCGTAGTACTCGGTCTTCATCTGCCGGTAGTCGGTCTTGTTGTACCAGACCCAGATCGACGAATAGCCCGAATACGGATACAGCGGCACCTGCTTGACCACCGCGCACTGGAAGTCGCCGCAGGGTTCGTCGCGCAACCATTGGTAGTCGTAGTTGCCGACTTCCATTGAGCCAATGTCCTCGTAGGAAAACTCGCTGCCCGAGAACGACCCGGAACGGTCGGCCGCCGCCACCCGTTTGACCCGCTTGAGGGCCGGCAGGTACAGCCAGACCTGATCGCCTTCCTTGATCTTGGAGTGGATCAGCACCCGGGAATTCTTGATGTTCTCCGGGGCCTCGAAGGTCAGCAGCACCTTGTCGCCCACCGCCGTGCTGGCGGTTTCGAAGCTGTTCATGCGCATGAAGCGGTCGGTGCTGGCGCCCTCCTTCTCCACCAGGGTCAGGCGGATTCTGGCACTGGTGTCCTGGTAGCCCAGGTCACTGTCGCGCCAGTGATGGGCGTATTGCTGCCCCAGTTCCTGCTCCGGGCTGGCCAGCGATGTCCCCTGGTACAGCAGTGCGCAGAGTGACAGGCAGACGCTCGATACGGCATTGCAGTTCATTGTCGATTCCTTCTCTGAATACGGGTCGGGTTCAGGCTTCGCGCGTGGCCAGTCGCGTGGCGGCGCGGCCCCACAGGAAGCGGTCAAAGGTCAGCAGCACCAGGGGCAGGCACAGAGCGTCGAAGATCAGTCCGAGGAAAATCGCGATGACTGCCAGCAGGCCGAAATCGGCGTTCATCGAAAACGGCGACAAGGTCATCACCATGAAGCCCGAGGCGAGAATCACCGCATTGGCGAACACCGACGGCAGCACATGCTGGTAGGTCAGGCGCAGTGCCTCTCGTGGCGGGTGGCCCTGCACCAGGCGCAGTTCCTTGTAGTGGCTCATGATGTGGATCGTGGCCTCGACGATCAGGCCGTAGACCACCACGCAGACATTGATCGCCGCGGTATTGATCTCACCGCGCCACAGGCCCCAGAGGCCGAACATGATGAAGAACGGAAAGACGTTGGGCAGGATGCTGATCAACCCCAGGCCGGCGTTGCGCAGGAACAGCGCGACCATCAGGGTGATGGTCACCAGTTCGAACAGCAGGCCATTGACCATGTACTCGATGCTGATGTGCGTGAGGTTGGCAAACACCACCGCCTCGCCGGTGCCCAGGCTCGGCACCAGCGCCGCACGATCGGCATGGGTCTGCCACCAGTCATCGGCCCGCTGCTTGATGTCGCGGATCTGCTGGGTGTCGAGCCGGCTCAGGGTCACCACCAGGCGCGTGGCCGACTTGTCGATGTTGATCTGGCTGCCCAGGTCGAGGCCGAACGGCAGTGACATTTCGTACACCAGCAGCATCTGTGCGGCCAACGCCGGGTCGCTGGGCAAGCGATATTCCCCGGACTGCCCGCCGTTCATGGTCTGGTTGAGCTTCTTCAGGGCATCACCGAGGGTGGTGACCGAATCGACTTCCGGCTGAGTCCTGAGCCACTGGGCGAAACGGTCCAGTTCGACGAGAAAGCCCGGATCGGAAATATCGCCCCTGGCCGAGGTGGCGACATATTCCAGGCGATAGATCCCGGACAGGTTGTCCATGGCGAACTCGGTGGCGTTGCGCACCGGGATGCTGGTGTCGAAGTTCTCCACGATCCGGTCATTGATCAGGTTGTTGCGCGCCGGCTCGATCGCCAGCACGAACAGCACCACAAACCCCAGCAGCCAAAGCTTCGGGTAGCGCAACAACGGCTCCATGTACAGCGAATAGCGCCGGCTGGCGGCCCCCTCAAGCGGCTTGAGCCGCAGCAGCGGGATCAGCACCGCGGCCACCGAAATGGTCACCAGCAACGCCATGACCGCACCGATGGCCGCCAGCACCCCGAACTCCTTGTAGGGCGGCGACGCGGCGAACACCAGGCTATAGAAACCCACGGCATTGGTCGCCGTGCCAATGGCAATCGGCTTGATGGTGTCCTTGATCGCCGCGCAGGCCAGGTCCACCCGGCGCTGGCCATACTCAGCGCTCATCTGCCGCGCGGCGGACAGCACGTGCATAATCTCCGCCACCGAGGTCGCCAGAACAATGGTCGGTAGCAGGCCGGTCAAGGCCGTCGCCTCAAAGCCCAGCCAGCCGCTGGCGCCCAGGGTCGCGGCGGTGGCCATGCTGATGGCGATCAGCACCACCAGCAGGGCGCCAAGACTGCGCAGCATCAGCACGCTCACCAGCAGAATGATCAGGTACATCAACGGCGTGAGCACCGCCATGTCTTGCTGCGCCGCTGCCGGATAGGCCGCCTCCACGGCCGCCAGCCCGGTCAGGTGCACCTGCAGTTGCGGGTTCTTGCGGGCAAAGTCATCCAGCAGGCGCTGGCCTTCGGCGGTGGCGGCCAGCGCCGCATCCAGGGTCTGTGGCGGAAACTGCAGGGTGACCAGCACCCCCAGCGTCTGGCCATCGCTGGACACCAGGCGCTTGACCAGTTCGATGTCATTGCGTCCCAGGCGCTCCATCAACTCGATGTGGGACGGCGTCAGGTCCGTGGGCTCGCGTACCAGGGCCTCGACATGCACCGTGTCGCCTTCGGCGAACACATGCTGGAAGTTGGTTACCGAGTCCACCCGATAAGCGTGGGGAATGTGCCAGGCCTGTTGCGTCAGCTCATGCAACTGCTCCAGGTACTCCCGGGTAAACACCGTGCCCTTGGGGTTCTTGATCACGAACAGCAGGGTGTCGGACTTGCCAAACTGCCGGTGCAAGGCGTCCAGTTGCTCGACGGTTTTTTCGCCCTCGGGAAAAAACGCCCGGTAGTCGGCGGCGAAGCGGATCGAGGTCATCCCCCAGGACAACCCCGCGACCAGCACCAGCACCAGGGCAAACAGCCAGAAACGGTAACGCTTGAGCACGCGCTCGAAGGTCGAAGTGGCCATCAATGATGTCCTCCACCGATGCGCCCAATGACTTCCAGCAACTGCCCGACGCCGTCGTCGACACTGCGCCCTGCCGTCTCGATCAGGCACTCGCAGGCCGTCGGCGGCTGGTAGGCACTGTCAATCCCGGTGAACTCCGGCAGCAGGCCACTGCGGGCCCTGGCATACAGGCCCTTGGGGTCGCGCGCTTCGCACAAGGCCAGAGCAGTGGCGACGTGCACCTCGATGAACGACGGCGCGGCAAACAACGCCCGCGCCCGCTCGCGGTCTTCAATGAATGGCGAAATCGCACTGACCAGGACGATGTAGCCACTGTCGTAGAACAGCCGGGCAACCTCCCCCAGGCGGCGGATATTCTCCTTGCGGTCGGCGGCGCTGAATTTCAGATCGCTGTTCAACCCGCCACGCAGGTCGTCGCCATCCAGGACCCGCACTCGTGCGCCCAACTGCCCGAGCCGCGCTTCCAGGGCCCTGGCCAGGGTCGACTTGCCGGCCCCCGAAAGGCCGGTGAACCACACACACAACGGTCCATGGACGAACCGGCCGGCCGCCTCGCCGAGGGAGGCGATAGCGCCGGTGTCGCCCTTGCCTGTGTCATCGATATTCACTGTCACGTCTCTCATAAACAGATCCAGTAGGTTCACTCGTACACCGAGCGGATGATTCGGCAGGGATTACCTGCCGCCAGTACCCCGGCCGGGATCGAGCGTGTCACCACGCTGCCGGCGCCGATGACGCTGCCATCGCCGACCTCCACCCCGCCCAACAGCACCGCCCCCGCGCCGATCCACACATCGTTGCCCAGCACAATCGGTGCTGCCCGCTGCACGCACTTGAGGCGAGCGTCGATCCGCACCGTACGTGCCCGGGGGTCCAGGGGGTGGGCGGTGGTCATCAGCTGTACGCCGGGCGAGAGGTAGGTGCGATCGCCGATGAGGATCCGGTTTGCGTCCAGAAAGGTGCAGTTCATGTTGATAAACACCTCATCGCCAATCTCGATATGCACCCCATAATCACAATAAAAGTTGGGTTCTATCCAACTGTTCAGGCCCACTCGCTTGAGTAACTTCGCCAGCAGGGCCTGCTGTTCCTTGAACGCCAGAACAGAGCAATCGTTAAAGCGTCGTTGCAATGCCTGGGAGCGAAAACGCATGCGCGCAAGTTCCAGATCAGGCGTACAGAACCACTCTCCCGCGAGCATCAACTCGCGGGCCGAACGACTTTCGTCGATCACAATGCGTGGTGATTGAGAAACGTCCATGTCCAACTCCGAAGTTCAGGAAAGTCAGGCCTGGGGCAACTTTTCATAGGTCGATATATGTTTGAACGAGCCCTCGACGAAAGGCGTCTTGTCCCAACTTGACCAGCGCTGCACCAGGCGCATGCCCGCCAGCTCGGCCATCAGGTCCAGTTCCGCCGGCCAGGCATAGCGCAGCTCCACCGGAATCACTTTCACCCCTTGCTCCTGCATGCGGATAAAGCGGCAGCTGACCCGCTGCGCGACGGCATCCAGGCGCGAAGCTTCCAGCAGCACTTCGTTGCGCTCCAGGCCGCCGACATAGACCGGCTGGTCCTTGCCGTAGCGCGACAGGTCCGGATAAAAGGTCTCGATCACCAGGCGTCCATGGTCCTTGAGCAAGGCGCTGGTGGCCTTGAAGCAACTGACCTGGGCGGCCTGGGACAGCAGCAGGAACAATGAACTGAAGGTGCAGAAGGCCAGGCTGAACGGACCGCCCCCGACCCCTTCCAGGGTGGCGAAATCCGCCTCGGTCAGGGGAATGCCGGCCGCACCGGGCTTGGCCCGCAGCTTCTCCAGCATCGACGGTGATGCATCGACGCCATGCACCTGCACACCGCGTGCACGCATCGGCAAGGCGAAACGCCCGGTGCCGATCCCCAGCTCCAGCACCGGCTCGCGGGTGCCGGCCATTGCCACCAGGACCTCGATGGCATTGGCCGGAGCATCGCCGTACAGGTCGTCATAGATATCGGCCAGGGTTTCGCCGTAAGTGCTGGCATCGTTCATGTGCTCATTCCACTCTGTGGTTTTTTCAGGGCAATAAGGTCCCGTGCGGGGGATATGATCCCCCGCAGGAAACAACCGTTAGTTAGGTGTTCAGTTCAAAAGACTATTGAGTGATTGCTTGCCTTACATAATCAGCAAGATGCTTCTTTTGAACATCCGATACAGCAAACAACTTGATATGCCTGCGAAACTTTCCAGAGCCTTCGAGCACCCCGTGCGGGTCTTCGAACAGATAGCCCTGACCAAACTCCACCGATACATGGTCGGTATAGGCATAGACCCCGCAGAACGGCGCTGCACGGGAAAACATGATGCCCCCGTACTTGACCATTTCCTCGACGCCGCCGCAGGTTTCCTCCACCACCTGGCGCACACGCTGGACGATGTCCAGCAAGGCTCCGTGGGTGCTGCCGATGTCCTCGAGCAACGCCAGGACCGCATCCTCGGTTTTAACCATGACCGCGTACTCCCTGGCAGCCCGCAACCTCAAGCCCGGTGCTCACTGGCCCACCGGAGTGCACAACTCGACCAGGGTTCCGGCCGGGCAACGCACATAGGAAACCACCTGCCCCCAAGGCTTGTGCTGAATAGCCGCGTGCTCGGTGGCGCCGGCGGCCAGGGCCTTGGCATGGGCCTTGGGCACATCATCGGTGACCAGGGCGATCTCGATGCCCAGAGGTTTGTGCTGAGGGCTGCAGAACTGGTAGCCGCCTTCACAATTGGAGTCCGCCAGGCCGCGGCTGGCGAAGGCCAGGGTCGTGGCGCCACTGTCGAGTTCACCGTAATCACCGGACTCGTCGAGGAAACGACGGGAGAAACCGAAGGCGTCCTCGAAGAAACGGATCGAGGCTTCAACATCGGGAACATAAACAATCGTGTATCCAAACTTCACAGTGTCACTCCTTTAATTACCCTGTTTATGAGGCTCCTGGCGCCTGGGTGGCAGCCTTGGAGCCGAGGCGAATTTTCCCGGTTAGCGGGGCGATCCGCCAGTGCAGAATCAGCCTGGAACAGCACTTTCAGACACTCCACATCATGGCCCGCAGCCACTAGTGAGCCGCCTGCCGGGGTGGCCACTGGGCGCGCACGCCTGTGTTCACCAGCGTTCATGTCCCTGCCTGGCGGTCATCCGCCGCGCTGACTTCGCGCACCGCCGCCGCCAGGCTCAGCAAAATCTGCTCCAGGGCCGCCCCGGAAAGAATGCTGTAGTGGTCACCAGCCAGGGTCAGGCAATGGGCGTCCCGGTCCTGTCCGGCCAAGGGACGCAGCCCGCTGGACGGCTGCTCGACGCTGGCCTGCAGGTGCCAGGTCGGGCAAGCCGGCGCTCGGTAGCGATAATCGAGCAAGGCGGCGTAGTGCCGACAGAACAAGGCAAAGCGTTCCTGGGTGGCGCTCTCGCAGACTTCGGCTACCGCCTGGCCCGTGGCCTGGATCTGGGCGCAATGCTCCAGGTCGTCCTGAAACAGTTGCTGCAACAGGCTCGGCGGCAATTGCACCACGCTGTCCAGCGGCGCGCCCGCATCGAGGGTCACCAGCGCCAGTTGCTGACGGCCGCGGTCACTGAGCAAGCGGGCCATTTCCACCGCCAGCACGCCACCGAACGACCAACCGGCCAGCACCACCGGACGTGCTGCCTGCAGGCTGTCCTGCAATTGCTCCAGGTACTCCAGAGCCTGATCCTCAAGCGTATCGAAACGCTGGCCGGCGTCGGCACACAGGCCAATCACCTGGAAGTCCTCGCGGGTGGCACGAATCATCGGCCAATAGCACGACAACGCCCCGCCCACCGGGTGCACCAGCACCAGCAAGGGTTGCGGCTCACCGCTGCCGGCGCAGAAATCCACCCGGTTGCGGTGCCGCCGGCCCGTGCCCTGCACATGCCCGAGCAAGGCACTGACCGAGGGATAGGCGTAGATGTCCGCCAGGCTCAGGTCCAGCCCCAGCTCAGTGTTCAACCCCAACAGAATGTGCACCGCGTGCAGTGACGAGGCGCCCATGTCGAACCATGAATCAGCCGCGCCACGTACCGCCGGCAACACCCGCTGGACGCAGCTCAGCAGCAGTTCCTGCCGGGCCGAGAAGCCCACCTCCTGCACCGGCTCGCCGGGCTCGCAAAGCCCTGGCAGCAAGGCCACCAGCGCCCCCCGATCCACCTTGCCGTTGGCGCTCAGCGGCATCTGCGCCAGCGCGAACAACTGCACCGGCAGCATGTAGGGATTGAGGTACTGCGCCGCGAAGGCCAGCAACTGCGGGCCACTGGGTGCCGGCTGACCGGCGACGAAAAACCCGTACAAGGCCCCGGCAGCGTCTACACACACCGCCACCTGTTCAACCCCGGGGGCGCGTCCCAGCACCGCATCGATCTCCGCCAGTTCCACACGCATGCCATTGAGCTTGACCTGCAAGTCCTCGCGGCCGAGAAACTCGATCTCCCCGTCCATTCGCAGCCGTCCCATGTCACCGGTGCGGTAGACCCGCTGCTGCAACCCGGGCTCGATGAAGAAGGCCTGCTCGGTCCGTTGCCGATCATGGATGTAGCCCGCTGCCAGGCCGTCGCCGGCGATGTACAGCATGCCCTTGACCCCAGGCGGGCAACGCCGGCCCAGCGCGTCGAGAATGTAGAACCGCTGGTTGCTCAGCGGTCGGCCATAGGGAATGCTCGGCCACTCGGGGTGCACTTGCTGGACCTCGAAGCAGTTGGACCAGATGGCCGCCTCGGTGGCGCCCCCCAAGGCCACGAAGCGCGAACCCGGTGTAAGCTCCCGCAGGCGCTCGGGCAACCCCAGGGCGATCCAGTCGCCGCTGGCCATCCACAGGCGCACACTCGCCGCCGGCGTCGGCAGGCCCACCGCCCTGGCGTAGCCCAGGGCCATTTCCATGATCGCCGGGACCGAGTTCCAGACAGTCGCCCCATGGGTCCGTGCCGCGTCGAGCCAGGCCTGGGGCTCGGCCCGCTCGCCATTGGCCGGCAGGATCAGCGCACAGCCGCACAATGCCGGCATGAACAGGTCGAACACCGACAGGTCGAAGCTGAACTCACTAACCCCCAGCAGCCGGTCCTGGGCGTCGATGGCAAAGCGCTCGCGACAGTCCAGCAGGGTATTGAACGCGGCGCGATGGCTGACCGCTACCCCCTTGGGCGTGCCCGTGGTGCCGGAGGTGAACATCAGGTAGGCCAGGGAACTGTCCACCGCCGGATAAGCCGGTGCGATAGCGGCGCCCTGCGCCTCCGGCGACGCCAGCCAGTGCCGGTAGTCGAGCGACCAGTTCACCGGCGATGCGAGCACCGCCGCGATGTCCGCAGCATCGTCGCCCAGCACCGTGGTGGCCGCTGCCTGGGTGATGATCGAATGCACCCGGCGCACCGGAGAACTCTTGCTCACCGGAACATAGGTCGCCCCGGCCATCAGTACCGCGTAGATCGCCACCACATTGGCGCTGTCCCGACTGCCGCGCACCACCACATGGTCACTGGGCCCCACGCCGTTTTCATTCAGGTGGCTGGCCAGACGACTGGCCAGGCGCAACAGCTCGGCAAAACTCAGACTGCTGCCAGCGCTCAACAGCGCCGGCGCATCCGGGCGCAGCGCCGCTTGCCTGGACAGGCCCTGATGCAGAGCCTGCCGAGGCAGCGGCCGCGTGCAGTGATTGAAGGCATCGACCCGGGCCAGCAGTGACTCAGGCAAGGCCAGCTCGGTCAGCTCCCAGGTCGACGGCTGGTTGGCCAGGCGCTCCAGGGCGCCATGAAAATGCTCGAAGGCCTGGGCGACAAGCCCGGGCTCGAACAAGCCCTCGCGCTCGTCCCAGGACAGGCACAGGCCCGCCTCGCTTGCGAAGGCCTGGGCGTCGATCCAGATCTGCGGCGTCATCATCGCGTGATCGGTCTGTTGCAGCGGTGGCGCCGGCAGGTCCATTTCCAGCAACGAGGAAAACACATAAGGCATCGGCGGCTCGCTGCTGTCGAGACGCTGGTCGTGTTCGCGAATCCATTCGCGGACCACTGACACGCCATCGTAGGCGGCATGCTGCAGCGCACCGTACAGGTCCTGCTGGACTCGCTGGGCGCAGGCGGCAAAGGCCAGGGGTTGGGATGGCAGATCGAGCAGCAGGGTATCGGCGAAATTGCCGATGGTGCGGGCGAACTCCGGCCCCAGCAGCGTCCGAGTGCTGTACATGACGCTGCAGGTCACCGTGGTCCTGCCCGACCAGCGTGCCAGGGTCTGCAGATACACCGTCAGCAGGACCGCATTGAGCGACACCCGATGATGCCGTGCCGCCGCACTCAGCGCCTGCTGCAGCGCCGGCGTCAGGACCACCCGATGCTCGATGAAGCGCGCCGGTGTTGCACTCGCCTGCCGACGCCGAGCCAGCGGCAGGTCCGGACCCGCAGCCAGTTGGGGAATCTTTTGCAGCCAGTAGTGCCGGGCCTTGAAACGCGCCAGGCGTTGGGCCCGGCTCCACGCCGCGACTTGCGCCGGGGCATAGCCCTGCGCTTGCAGAGGACTGTCTCCGGCGACCAGTGCCAGCAAGTCACCGATAAAAATCTGCACCGCCGGGGCATCGAACAGCGCCAGCCGATAGACCACATGCAAACAGCGCTCATGGGGACCTGCCACCAGCACCAGGCGAAACAGCGGCTGCTCCGCGGTCAACGGCGCAATCGGCATGGCGCTGTTCGCCAGGGCCGTGCAACGCCGTGGGTCCGTCCCCTCTGCAGCGACCTGCTGCTCGACCATCAGCTGCGGCGCGACCAGCGGCTTGAAGCGCGGGGCCTGGGCGTCCAGGGTGTACGCCAGGATCGGGTGCAAGGCCAGCAGGCGGGGCAATGCCGCTTGCAATTGCGCGGCCGTGGGCACCGCGCCGGCATAGACCAGGTGCAGATAGGCAGCACTGCCCTGGCTGAAAGCCGAATGCTCACCCAGCCAGTAGGCCTGGCGCAGCCCGCCAAGGTGAGACGCCAGTGGGTCCGTTGGGGCCAGGTACGCCAGCAAGCGACTCCTCTCATGACCCACTAAATGGCGGATATCTTCAGGCAGTCCGTCTGCGCCGCAGTAGTAGCGCAGGCGCCCGCCATCTTCATAGAGGTGCACACCGCGCTGCTCCCAATGCTCGATCAATGTCGCCATCGCCTGGCTCATAGTTCGCCCTCGCAGATTGCCCCGGCACGCCGGCCGGCCGCCCCCTGCAGCACGGCGGCAACAAACTCGCCGAGGGTCGCGGTGCCGACGATCAGGGTCAGGTCAATCCCGTCCTCGCCGCACAGTTGCGGATGCAGCTGTTCGAGCAGTGCACACAGTTGCAGGGCCTGCAACGAGCTGCCCCCGATGGCGAAGAAGTTCTGCCCGGCATGCAACTGCTCCTGCGCCACCTTCAGCAAACGGGCGCAGAGGCCCAGCACGTCGTCCATCACCTGAGTCTGCAGCGGTACCGCCGTTGCACTACACATGGCGGGCTCCCACCAGTGCCGCGGCGGCCAGGGCATAGCCATCAGTGCCCAGACCGGCAATGAAGCCGTGGCACAGGGGCGCCAGCAACGAACTGTGACGGAAGCTCTCGCGGGCAAACAGGTTGGAAATGTGCACCTCCATCCAGCGCCCCGGGTAGTCCTGCAAGGCATCGCGCAAGGCCCAGCCGGACATCATCAGCGCCCCCGGATTGATGATCATCGCCTCGGCCTGATGCTGGCTCTCGATGAAGTCGATCAACTCGCCCTCATGGTTGCTTTGTCGGGCCAGCACCGTCCAGCCACGGGAGGCGGCGACCGCGGTGACCTCAGCGGTGATCTGGTCCAGGGTCTTGGTGCCATAGACCTGCGGTTCGCGCAGCCCCAGGCGCCCCAGGTTGGGGCCGTTAAGCAGGAGTAATGTCGGCATGGCGAGCCACCTCCAGCAAGGCCAGGATCTGGCCTGGCGCAGTCAGTTGATAGGTGCTGGGATAGCGCCGGATCTCCTCGCCGGGATGATCCCAGAGCGCCAGCGCGGTCTGCATGCCCGACGCCTGGCCGCACTGCAGGTCAGCCAGGGCATCGCCCACGAACAGGCAGCTCGCCGGGTCCAGATGCAACTGTTCGACAATCATCCGGGCCATGTCCGGCGCCGGCTTGGGATTGGCCACGTCGTCGCTGCCGACGATGCAGGAGAAATACTTCAGCAGGCCCAGGTACTCGAGAATCGCCACCGTGCGCCCATGGTCCTTGCCCGTGGCGATCGCCATGGGAATGCCCCTGGCATGCAAGCTCGCCAAGAGTCCCCCGACGCCTTCGAACACGCGGATGCGCTGCATTCGCGCGTTGCTTTCACGCATGAACACCGGGTGCATCTGCGCCGGCAGCCCCATGATCTTCATGATCTGCACAAAGCTGCGTCCCAGGTGCTTGCAGTACTCGCTGAACGGTGGTGGCTCGACGTCCGCCCCTACCACCTGGGCATGGGCCGCGTGGTAGGCCTCGCGAATCACTTGCTTGCTGTCGATCAAGGTTCCGTCGAGGTCGAAGATGACTGCACGGATGGGCAATTCAGACATGGCTCGCAGCCTCCATCGCCGCTTGATGATTCAGACCTCGATCCACGGTGGCCGCCATCGACTGCACCGCCAGGGGCAAGGGTGAGAGGAATGCCGCAACCCGGGTGAATTCGCCGTCAGGGTCTTGCAGCACCCGTTGATAATCCAGTTCCAGCAGTTGCATGTTCGGCCGCGAACGGACCCATGCCAGCACCTGGGCCACATGCTCGCGATACAGCCGCGCCAGTTCCTCGACCTCCTGCCCTCCCCAGACCTGACCGCTGTGGTGCTCGGCCATGTCTCGCTGGGAACGGATCACCGCATCGATATCACGGTGCATGAACAACACCCGATACCCGTGGGTCGCTGGCAGGTGCTGGAGAAAGCGCGACACCAGCTTGACCGCACGGCCGCGGGCCTGGTCCATCCACCCCAGGTAGCCGTCGCGGGACTTGACCGCTTCCCATTCGAAATAGCCATGGGGATTGCGTTCATCGCCCTGGCGCAGGTTGTCAGTCAGCGGCGCCAGGCCGGCACTGGCCAGGGCACGCATCATCATAGAGGTGCCGCTGCGCGGCAGCCCGGAGACCACGGACACGAAGCCGCCATCGCCAGCAACGCAGTCCGGTACATTCATGCATTCATATTGCTTAAGCATCCCAGCTCCTTACTCGTTCTTTCCCGGCTGCCCGGTATCCCGGACAGCGGCCTGCGGGCTGCACTGGACCAGGCCCAGGCGGTTGCCGAACGGGTCCTCGATCACCGCCTTGTAACTGCCCCACAGGGTCGGCCCTGGCGCCTCGACAAGGGTCACCTGCGGCGGCATCCGGGCAACCAGCGCATCCAGCTCAGGCACCATCAGGTCAAGCATGCTGGCCGGCGACGGTCGGGCCATCAGCGGGTCTTCGATCAGGCCGAGTCCGGCACCGCCCTGCTCATCCACATCCAGGCTGATCCAGCGGGTCGGGGCAAAGCGCCGGCTGACCTGCAGACCCAGGACCTGCACATAGAAGGCTTCGGCAGCCGCCAGGTCGGGAACCGCCAGGGTGGCGAAACACAGGGTCGACTGATTCAGCATGGCTGGCACTCGCGGGCATCCTCGGGCAGCGGCCGGGCACCGACCTGGAACTCGAAACCCACCCGATGGCGAATCAGGGCACACACCACCGAGGCCTCGATGCTCGCCGCCAGCTGTTGCATCAGCGTCGCCAACTGGGCGGCCGGCCAGCCTTCGACTTGCAGTTCAAGCTCGATGTCCTGTAGGTGAACCGGGGTCGGCGCCACTTCACACATGCCGCGGATGTCCACCATGGCCCGCACGTCCAGGTGCACCGCACCCGGCAACTGCTGGCGACGGTTGAGCTGCGCCAGGACATCGGCGGCAATCGCCATCAGCAGGTATTCCTGGGGGTTGGGGCCCCAGTCGATACCGGCCAGCTGCTTGGGCTGGTCGATAGGAAAGCTGCGCAGGTCCTGAGGGTCCTGGTGGACGAAGTCCGCCCGCAGTTGAGTGCCATAGAGCCACTGGCAATCCAGGGACAGGGCCTGGGTCTTGGTCTGGACCGCCGCAGTATCCGCAGGCGCCTGCTCGAAGGGGCAAAACCTGTGCCAGGGGCCAGCGCCCTCGGCATCCACCAGACGTGCCGAAAGCCCCAGGGGCTGGACGAAAGTCTGGTGATTGGGACTGTGGCTCTTCACCGCCTCGATCACCTCCAGGGCTTCGCTGATCTTCTTGTCGGTGCCCGAACGGATCTCGTAGCGCACTTGGGGAGCAGCAGCGGCCGCTTCCTGCAGGATCGCGCTGGTGGTCATGGACAGATGATCGACCGTGGTCCGTCGCGCGGAAAACCCCGACACCGCGGACACCAGGAAACAGCCGGAGAGCGCCGCCAGGGCCAATTCCTGGGGCCAGGCCGGGTCCAGCAGCCCTTGGCATTGCAACGCCGGGCTGGGGCGGATCGGTACTTCGAAATGCCGCGGCGCGCGCAACAGGCCGATCAAGGCCGGAGCCACGCCGGCCAGCATGCCGCCGGCCGGCGAACAGTGCGCATAGGCGGCGTAACGGAAGATCGCCTGGGCCGGCTCTTGCTGGATCTCGTGGACAATCTCACTGAAGCCCGAGATGTTCATTCCGTTTCTCATGGCTGACTCCTTCCTTGGTAGACCTGACGCAACGCCTGCTCGAGATCGGCACACAGGTCATCAGGGTTCTCGATTCCCACCGACAGCCGGACCAGCCCGGGGTTGAGCCCGATCTTTTTCTGCTGCTCGCGAGTCAGGCCGCTGTGGGAGGTGTTGAACGGCAGGCTCACCAGCGACTCGACACCGCCCAGGCTGGTGGCACAGGTGATCAGCTTGAGGTGTTCCAGCAGTTGCAGGGCCGCCGGATCGCCGCCCCGCAGCTCAAAACCGAGCATGCCGCAGGTGGCCTGGGCGGCGTACTGGTACAGATGGGGGTGGGCATACTCCTCGGCATAGACCGAATGCACCGCGGTCACCTGTGGATGGCGTTCGAGAAAACGCGTCACCTGCCGGGCCCCTGCGGCATGAGCCTGCATGCGCACGGCCAGGGTCTTCATGCCCCGTTCCAGAAGGAAGCACACGAAGGGGTCCAGGTTACCGCCAAAGCGCAACAGCTGTGCCCAGACCCGGTCCACCAGCTTGCGACTGCCCGCAACCGCGCCACAGGTGGCGTCACTGTGCCCGTTGAGGTACTTGGTCGCCGAGTGGATGACGATATCGGCCCCCCACTCCAGGGGACGGCAACTGATGGGTGAAAGGAAGGTGTTGTCCACCACCAGAAGAATGTTCTCCTGCTTGCACAAGGCAGCGATGGCCAGCAGATCGATGGCCTTCATCAGCGGGTTGGACAGCAGCTCGAAAAACATGATCTGGGTCTGCGGGCGGATCGCCCGGCGAATCGCCTGCAGATCCAGCGGGTCGACATAGCTCACCGAGCGCCCGGCCTGGCTGATGTCGGCGTGCAGCAGGCTGTAGCTGCCACCGTAGAGATCGTAGGAAGAGATGATATGGCCATTGCGGTTGGTCAGGGCGAACAGGGTCGAGGCGATCGCCGCCATGCCCGATGACAGAACCAAGGCACTTTGCGCCCCCTCCATGGCCGCCACCTTCAACTGCACCGACCACTGCCCCGGGTTGCCGTAGCGGCTGTAGGTGGGAATGTCACGCACGTAGCCTTCCAGGAACGACTCGTAGGTGGACTGGCTGAAGCGAAAGGTGGTGCTGGGAAATATCGGCGTGCCCACGGCCCCGGTCACCGGGTCCTCGTAGGTGCCGGCGTGCACGCAGAGTGTCGCCGGGGCCTCGCCTTCGGTCAGCCAGCGATTGTTCTCCATCGCCGGCCCGGCCAGACGCTGGCGGTTGAGCTGGTTGAGCCAGGGCAACTGGGCATCGGTGCCGGGACGATTGGCAAACATTGCCTCAGTCTTTTTTGCATCGTTCACACGAATTCCCTCGTCGTTCGGTTCTTCCGGGCGGCCCGGCGGGCGCCGGGCCGCCCAGGTCGGCGCGCACTGCAAAGCGCGCGGCCGACGTTGGCAAAGAGACACATGCCGTCATCGTCCTCAGACGACCCGGGCCTGGGTCTTGTCGGCGACGAAGGCTTCCAGGCGCTCCAGCGAGTTGACCAGTTCAATGGACAGCTCGTTGTCCTCGATGGAAAAGCCGAACTCGGTTTCCACCTGGATCAGCAACTGCAAGGCGTCGATCGAGTTCAGGCCCAGGGTGCCGATCAGGTCGCCCCCCGAAAGGTCTTCGCGGCTCAGCTCACGGCCCACGGTGCTGGAGAACACTTTGATCAAGCGGTCGGTATCGGTCATTTTCTAGCTCCTGCTGAATAACATCGTGCATTGATAAATCATCGATTCGCGGCGCCAGATTTGCTCGCCGACGAACCCCAGGCGCGCCAGCGCCGCAACCACCTCGTCCTGCCTCGGGTACTGGCAGCCGCCATGGGTCAGCCAATCCACGCCGACAGCTGCCGAGGCCGTGTCGCAAAAGAAAATCTCGTCAATGATCAGCCGGCCACCTGCCCCCAGGCGCTCCAGCAAGGCAGGCAGGGCCTGGGCTACGCTGGGCTGGTGCAAGGTGTTGTCGAGCACGATGACGTCGAACCGGCACTCATCGAGCTCGGCCAATGTCTCCCGGCTGTGCACCGGAATATCCGCCGCCACAGGGTTGAGCCCCCCCAGTGGCACGATCCGGCTGGCGTTGCAGTCAAGGCGTCGGCGACCAAGCAACGCCTGGGTGTACACCGCGCCGGTGGCACAGACATCGAGCAGGCGAATGGCGCCCGTCGTGTGGAGCAAGGCCTTGCGCCAGGTCAGTTGCGCAGCCAGTTGCTTGTCCGCCCCGGACACTGCGCGCTGGTAGCGCCGAAGCAATTGCGGATGCTTGGGACTCTGCTCGAAAGCGCGCCGGTCGAGGCCGTCATGCAGCACCGCCAGCAGCTCGTCCAGACGGTTCCAGTGGCGGTTGTTGAAAGCTTCCAGATCGAGCACCGGAGCCAGGGCCTCAAGGTCCTGCGCATGCGCCTCGACGCCTGCGGCTTCCTGCACCAATCCGTTGGCCTGGGCGGTGTCGAAGGCCACCGCCAGAGTCTGCGCATGCAGCCCGGTACGCTGGGCAATCTGATCGACGCTCAAGCCCTGGGCACTGAGTTGCAAGGCGCCGCAATCCCACAATGCCAACAGCAATTGCGAACGCTTGTAAGCGTGGGCCGCGTCGAGCAATACCCGGCTGGCAGCCGGGCGGTAGCGGCGACTGAGCAGCGGCTTGCCATTACTGCTACGAGCAATCAATGCCGTGCGCTCGAAGCGGTCGGGGACCTTGGCCGAAGCCAGGTTCGCCTGACAGTATTCGCGCAGCAGTCCCGGGTTCCAGGGCCGCTCGGCACTCCAGACCACGAAGGCGAAAATATGGTCGTTGCCTGCCCGGGCCGACTTCACTGCCCGCACCGAGCAATCCAGTACGTCGGGGTGGCTGGTCAGTACCGATTCAATCTCGAACGGCGAAATCCAGCGTTCGCCCCGACGGATCGCACTGCTTTCACGACCGACAATGCTGTAGCCGGCCGGACTCTGTTCGGCGATGTCGCCGGTGTCGTAAAGGCGGCCATCCTCCAATCGCACCTTGAGGGCAAACGGCTGACCCGCCGCCGGCTCCACGACTTCGATCCCCGGCATTGGAAAGCCGATGGACAACGGCGGCAATGGCGCGACGCCGGCAAACACGGCACCGCTTTCGGTACTGCCATAGTTGCGCGACAGTCCGATGCCGAAGGCCTGCTGGAATTGCTGGTCGAGCTGTCCGTCCACCGGGCCGGCGCCGGACATCACCACCTTGAGCTGGGGCGGACGCTCACCCTGGCCAACCCGCTGGGCCATCAGGGTCGCCAGCATCGGCGTGACCACGCAATGGCTGGCGCGCAGACGCAGCGCCTGCAGCGCCGCCCCCAGTTCCGTGGGCTTGCAGATTTCCACCTGGGACCCGGCCAGCAACGCGCCCCACAACCAGCCCAGTGCATAGGCGTGATACACCGGGGCAATGAACAGTACCCGGTCCTCGTGGCTCAGTTGCAACAGCCGGCAATAGCGCAAGCCTTCGTCGCGCCAGCTGTGCAGGTCGCGAAAAACCAGCGACGGTTCCCCCGTGGTGCCCGACGTCAGCAGATAGATGCCACGCCGGTGTGGCTGCACTGCCGGATCGCCAGGCAGTGCAGCGCCAGGCTCAAGCGATGTCACCCGCAGTTCGCCCTGCTCCAGATGGACGCTGTGGCTGATCGCCCCCTGGGCGGCATAGCGCTGCAGTTCCTGGGGCTTGGCATCGCTGGCCACCAGCAACGGCGACAAGCCCTGCTCCAGCAGCACCAGCAACAGCGCGGCATGCTCAAGCGTACTGTCGAACACCAGCAGCAGGCGCTGCTGGCCGCTGCTGGCCAGTTCACCAAGCTGCCGGGCCCACTCACTGCGCCGGGTTGCCGGCAGCGAAGCCAGTACCGGCCCCGCGCTCAGTTGGGCAAACCAGCGGTCATCGGTCCGTGACTCAGGCGCCATGTTGATACGCTTCCTTGGCTTGTTCGAGCAGCTTCCTGACGGCCTGGGGCGCGTAGGAAGGCGCACGGCACAACTCGTCCAGGCTGATAGCGTCTTCGAAATACAGGCTCAGGGTGTCCCAGGGCGTGAAGCACCCCTTGCAGGCATCCAGCCGTGGTCGTTCAGCCAGCAGCAACTGATAGAACGGTGAGCGGTTCACCGGCGCCAGAGCCTTGTTCCAGTCCTGCTCCAGCACGTTGCCCATGTTGTGGAACCAGATGTTCGGACAGGGCGTGGCCACGCCGTCGCTGAAGGTCGACAGCACCAGGCGCGGCAGGTGACAGCGCCAGGTGCGCCGCCCCTGGTGATAGAACGAACTGAGGCGGTCCAGGTAGGCCTTGGGTGGCAGGATCTGCGGGTAACGCTCGCGCAGCTCGAACAACGCGTCGATGAAGGGATACTGCTCGGGGCGCACCTTGAACTTCTCGCTGTCCGGGCCGCGGACGGGGAACGGAAACAGCTGCGGCGGGTTGTCTGCAAACCCGGAGCACCACTCCACGAACTCGCGCATATACGGCGCACTGCGGTCATTGAGCACGCCGTAGACTTCCAGCGGCAGGCCGGCCTCCAGGACCATCGCGATACGCTCCATGATCATCTCGTGGATGCGTGGCGACAGGACCCGATAGCTGTTGCCCTGATAGTTGCTGCTGTCGAGTGAGATCTGCACCACGACATTGCCCAGTTGGGCCAGGCGCCGCACTTTGTCCCGGGTCAACGGCAGGCCGTTGGTCTGTACAATCAGCACTTCATGCAGGGGCGACATGCTCTCGATGAAGCTCATGATGCCCTTGATGATGAAAATCTCGCCGCCGGTGAGTTTCAGCAGCGGTGGCTTGAAGGTGCGGTTGACCCGCTCGACGATGGTCTGCAGACGCCGGCCCAGGTCACTGTCTTGGCTGTAGACGTCGTGCACCGGCGGCTGGAAGATCAGCTTGCCTTCGTGGGACGACTTCATGTTGCTCTGCCCGGTCAGGCAGTAGGTGCACCCCAGGTTGCAGGAGTCCTCGTTGATGACCAGGTCATTGCCCAGCAACTGGCTGTGACCGAGAAAGTTCACCGGTTCGGCATTCGTCATGGCTCAAGCCCCTTTGCTGAACTGGATGTCGCGCAGGCTCAGCCCGGCGCGGTGGAGTTGCATGCTGATACCCAACTGGACCTGGCGCAGCTCGCCGAGCTTGACCCGGTAGAACTGCTCGACCTGGGGTCGCCGTTCATGGGCATAGGCCTCGTCGAGGGTCCCCTGCTCGGCCAGGTCGGTCATCTCGGAAATCAGCGCATAGTTGAAATCGCTCATGAGCCGGCGCAATTCGGCGGCCTTGGCTTCGCCGGCTTCGAGAATCGCCATGCCCCGGGCGTCGCCGAGCACCGCACGCCGCAAGCGCGACATGAAGGTGTGCATGACAATGTCGTAGGTCTCGAACTCGAACACCGCCGGTTCCTTTTCGATGACCATTTCCGAGGCGTACTTCTCGCCGTAGAGCAAGGCACTGATGGTCGACAACTGACGCACTCGCGGGTCTTCGAAGTCGTAGCTCAGGGCATTGAGCGACACATCGAAGTCGTCATGCAGCTTGCCCTCGGCGCGCAGGGTCTCGACCGCCTCCGCCCCGGGATAGAGCTCCAGGCGCACGGTGTAGCGGCGCAGGTTGTAGCCCATGTATTCGCGCAGGAAGAGGTTGTTGTCACGGATCTCCTGGAAGGTCGACCAGGGGTGATAGGCAATGAATCCGAAGGCCACGTAGATGCCGGCACCACGCACCAGCTCGATGGCCCGCTTGTTGTCCTCGACCGTGGACTTCTTCTTCCAGCGGTCCAGGCCGATCTGTGAACCCGACTCGATGCCGATCAGCACCTTCTCCAGGCCGGAGCGGTACAGCAGGTCCAGCAGCGGCTGGTCTTCGGGGTGCCAGTTCTTGGCCTGCATGCAGCAGTTGTAATAGATCTTCAGCCCACGATCGAGCACGCCCTGGGCGATGTCGGCAATCCGCTGCTTGGCGAACGGCGCACCGCCCGGGTCTTCGAAGGTCGAGTCGACGAAGTCGAAGGTGTTGAAGTTGTACTTGTGATAAAGCCGCTCGATTTCATCGACGATATTGTCCGGGGTCCTGGCCCGCCAGAGCTTGCCGGGGTTGATCTTGTTGCCGGCGTGAGGCGCGTTGCAGAAGGTGCAGCGCGCAGTGCAGCCACGGGTGGTGGCCAGGCGCAGGTAGGGCAGCTTGCCACTGTTGAGCTCGAACTGATCCCGCGCCGGCTCAGGCAGCATGTCCAGCTCCGGCACCGGCTTGCCAATGGGGTTGTCGATGACGAACCCGCCCTCCTCGCGCCAGCTCAGGCTCGGCACCCGGGCGTAGTCGCCGTGATCCCAGAAGGCCTCGACGTAGCGCACCAGCGGCACGTCGCCCTCACCGCGCACCAGGGCGTCAAGGAAGCTCCAGTTGGGGTTGCTCAGCAACTTGGAGCCCAGGAAGGTGGCCAGCGGGCCACCGGCCAGAAACGCCACCTGCTCGGGCAGGGCCGCACGCAATGCCGAACCGAAAGCGGTGGCATGACTGACGGTGACCGTGGTCAGGGAGAAACCAATGAGGTCGGGCTTGAAGGCCACCACTTCAGCAATGGCAATCTCGTCGCCGTGCTGGATCGACTTGACCTCGACCACCTGGCACTCGGCTCCCAGGTCCCGCAGGATCGACACCAGGTAACTGACGCCCAGGTGTTCGGAACTCATCACCAGGTCGCCATCGAGCAACACCGGAAAGCACACGCGCATCGGCTGCGGCTTGCGGAAGTCGACAGTGGAATGCAGCGGATTGGTCGGTGGCGCGTCGATCGGCTCAGCCAGGTTGGCGAGCGGAATCAACCCGTCGGCGGCGTTGGTGAACTGCACGGTTTCCATTAAAAATACCCAATTTGTTGTAATTGGCTGTCCATGAAGCGCTGTTCTTCTTCACTCATTCGTTGCCCGCCACAGCCTTTGCGGCCGGGCTCGCGCTGCGGCTCGTGGGCCGGTTCCAGCAACCAGTGGCCTTCCAGTCCTTCAGGGACCGGCAGCCCCAGATGGGCCAGGATCGTCGGGTAGATGTCTTCGATCCGCGCTTGCAGCGCGGCGTCCTCGGGAAAGGTCGAGCCACGGATAAACACGATGCCGTCGGGCCGATGCACGCCACGCTGGGCCGGTGTACTCCAGACCCGGCCGGTAAGTGCCGGCGTCGGCATGACGCTGAAATCCCTGGGGATCAGCAGGTAGTCGGGAGCGTCCTGCAGGCGTGCGCCGGCATACACCTGATCGGCCTTGACCAGCGTGAACCAGGGGCGCCCCTGTTCGTCGAGCACCTGCGCCAGGGCTTGCTGCAAACGCGCTTCGGCCTCCGGCAACTGCTCGGCGCGCAGCACCCCCTGGGCCTCGCGCCCCATCAGATTGGCATTGACACCGAAGCAGCCAGGGGTGGGCATGTAGAACTCGGTGCGCGACCAATCCACCACACGTCGGTAGCTTCCGGGGGCGTCGAACCAGGAACGCGCCCCCGGGTCGTCGTGGGAGGCCTCGGCGCCCGAGCCCTGGAGTTCATAGCGGGTCGCCAGCAGGCCCTGTTGTTCGAGGAACTCGTGCACGCTGAAGTCCGCTTCACACAGGCCAAAGCCATGGTCGGAAGCCACCACCACCAGGGTGTCGTCATCGGCCAGGGTCAATACCATGCCCAGCGCCTGATCAATATCGATATAACACTGTTCCACTACTGAACTTGGCGCCGAGTGATCGCCCCAATAATAGTGACTGACGCGATCAACTTCGGTGAAGACTACAAACAGTGCATCCACTGGTCGGGCCTGCTGCAGAAAACAGCAAGTATCGGCACGCCCCTTGATAAACTTTCGCGCCTGCTCACAGTAGTCTTCCTGACCGCGATACATAGTGACAATGTCTGAATGATAGTGCAGTCCCGCCTGCATCAACTCATGCATCAAGTTGGCGGGCGAGGTATATCTAAGGGTTTTGGCCAATGGCCAGCTGATCATATAGCCGCCCTGAAGATCTGCCGGCGGATGAGTCATGGGGATGTTGTAGGCACCGACTTTCAGCCCCTGGCGTTCCAGGGTCAGCCAGCAGGGTTCACGCCCATAGTCGGCAGCGTTCATTGCCCGGAAACGATAGTCCGCAGACTGGGTCGACCAGAACTGGTAGATCCCGTGTTCACCCGGAGAAACCCCCGTAAACATGGAGGCCCAGCCCGGTGCCGTGTGCGGTGGGAAGGTCGATTGCAGTACCCCATGGGAGGCGCGCCGGCGCAGTGCGCTGAAGTTCGGCAGCAATCCCCGAGCCATCAGTTGCTGGAGGACAGCATGGGACGCCCCGTCGATACCGAAGACCAACAACTTCAACTTCTGATCTTCCATGATCACCCACCTCCGACACTAAAGTTCAACCAGATAAACTTTCATCAACATTGCAGAACAACATTTCAAACAGCAGCGACGTATAAGAAGCGCTATTGCGACGCCATTCGAAAACCAACCGACAAAGTTCGAGACCCACAACTACCAGGCACAGCCGGAACAGCAGCGAAAACAAGCTAACACCGACATCAAACAAAGAACTCCGAAAATAATTTCAGACTTGTAACAAAATCAATCCGAGTATGAATCGATATTTCCAGCAACTAATAAAGGAACAGATTCGCCCCCGGACAGCACGGCGACGCCTGCCGATGGCGATAGCTGAACCGATGAGTGAGTTGATCAAGGCCCATGAATCATTGCCGGTGCCGTGCGCCGCCTTGCCTCGGGGCCTGCGCGCCAGGTGCTGATCGCTCCGCCAGGGCCTGCGAAACAATTGGTATCAACCTCTTACATACTCAAATAACCCGCCGGCAATTTGCCTGGAAATCGAGTACCGGCTATCCCATCATCGGCGCCTGCAATCAGGCCTGCGCAGCCTGTCACTCACCGACCCGCGCCATCCGTACTGGTGTCGAAACAGGGAAGTCCTATGAACCCGAACGCCAATGCTTTTTTTGGCAGGCACACGCTGGGCGAGCTCTATCAGATCGCCCCCGAAAAGCTCAATGACCTGGATGCCTTGACCCAACTGCTGTGTGCCGCTTCCGCCGAAGCCGGCGCGACGGTCTGTGGCACGCTGACAAAACGCTTCGAGCCACAAGGCGCAACGGTCCTGGTGATGCTGGAGGAGTCCCATGCCTCCTTCCACACCTACCCCGAGCATGGCGCGCTGTTTCTCGACATTTTTACCTGCGGCACAACCTGCGACCCGGTCAAGGCATTCGACTACATCTGTTCGAACCTGGGCTGCGATGTACGGGCGATGAAGATCGTTGAGCGGGGAGCGACGCAAGCATCCCCTCACCTGCCAGCCAGCCATGCAGCGCCGGTGGTACGGCACCAGGCAGAGTCGGTCGATCCCTAGGCTTTGTACGAAGAGCCTTGATACTCGGTGATGCTGCGTGGAAAACGGCCTCGTGCGCGAGTCCGATCGGAAGGCTCATCTACACCCCGTAAAGTCGAACGCGCCCCCCCGGCCGTTCCTCGACCGTTTTCGCCTTGCCTGACCTTCGTCTTGAAACTTTTCGTACAGAGCCTAGCGAACGCCGGCCCGAGCTGAAGCCCCGGGCCTCATGCACCGCCGACAGGGGCTGCCGGCACCTGTGCCCGGTGTCTACTGGGGTTCTGTAAAAAAAATCAGACACTTCTGGCAACCAGAAAGCACCGCTCTAGCTCGCACCTCTCCCCGTGGGTGCAGGGCACCCGCCAGGGCACTGGAGCCGTTTACCCCCCTTACATTGGCGGACGGATTCTTGCAGTATTGATCCGCCCTGGGACAACGGCTCCATTGCTCTGCCCCAGCAGCGCCCGGTTCCCATAACCAATAACTACAACGAACTCGACAGCGAGATCACCCGGCGATGTACCCCCTGAGCCCGTTTCACGGATTCGACAGATCAGCTCCCGCGCCCCTGCCCTGTGGCCGCGGTGGTGATGTCGACGCTCGGCTCTCGCTGCCCCGCTCACGCCCCGCCACGCCTCGTGAGGTTCATGAGGACCGCGCCGCCGTTATCGGCTTGTACTTGCTGGGCAGGTCCTGCCCATGAAGCTAATGGTCAACCTGCCCATGGCCCTGTGCCGCTCCCGTCTGCGCCACTCCTCACGTCCTCCGGATCGCTCGCCTGCGGCCTGATCGCGCGCCTCTGCGCGTAACGCCCCAGAACTGATTTCTGCCCTTGCAACCGAGCCGCACACGGCGTTGTTGCAGGACCTGAAAACCTGCGCGCCCCAATGGCGCAAGCGAGAATCCTGATGAAATTTGCCGCCCTCGACGAAGCCCGTGACTTCCTGGCCGCCAACCCTGACATCGACATGATCGAGCTGTTCATCCTCGACGCCAACGGCGTGCCCCGAGGCAAGCTGCTGCACCGCGAAGAACTGCTGGCGGTGTATGAAAGCGGCCGGCCCCTGCCCAGCACCATCCTCGGCCTGACTCTCAACGGCGACGACGTGGAGAACTCCGGCCTGGTGTGGGACGTCGGTGATATCGACTGCCGCGCCTACCCGCTGGCCGGCAGCCTGGTGCGCCTGCCCTGGCGGCAGATTCCCACCGCGGCGGTGCAGGTCAGCATGCATCCGCAGGAGGGCATGCCCGCCAGCATCGCCGACCCGCGCCACCTGCTGATCAAGGTGATCGACAGCCTCAAGGCCGAGGGTTACCACCCGGTGATGGCCTGCGAGCTGGAGTTCTACCTGCTGGACGCCAAGCGTGACGGCAACGGCCGACCGCAACCGGCCCTGGACGCCGACGGCGGTCGTCCGCGCAGCACCCAGGTCTATGGCCTGCGCGAGCTGGAGCAGATCGAGCCGTTCCTCGCCGATCTCTACGCCGCCTGCAAACTGCAAGGTATTCCGGCACGCACGGCGATCTCCGAATACGCCCCGGGCCAGGTGGAAATCACCCTGGAACACGGCGATGCCCTGCAGGCCATGGACCAGGCGGTGCGCTACAAGCGCCTGGTCAAGGCCGTGGCTCACAAGCACGGGATGCAGGCCACCTTCATGGCCAAGCCCTTCGATCACCTGGCCGGCACCGGCATGCACATGCACGTGAGCATTGCCGATGCGGCGGGCCGTAACCTGTTCGCCTCCGAGGACCCGGCCGGCACCCCGCTGCTGCGCCAGGCGGTGGGCGGGATGCTCGCTTCCCTGCTGGAATCGCTGCTGCTGTTCTGCCCCAACGCCAACTCCTACCGGCGCTTCCAGGCCAACAGCTACGCGCCCCTCGCGCCGACCTGGGGCGTCGACAATCGCACCGTGAGCCTGCGGGTGCCCGGTGGCCCGGCCAACAGTCGGCACATCGAACACCGCATCTGCGGCGCCGATGCCAACCCTTATCTTGCGGCGGCGGCGATCCTCGCCGGCGTCCATCGTGGCCTGCGCGAACAGCTCGATCCGGGCGATCCAGTGCAGGGCAATGGCTACGCCCAGGCCACCGAGCTGCTGCCCACCGACTGGCTGACCTCGCTGATCGCCCTGGAGCAATCGGCCTGGGCCCGGGATGCCCTGGGCCATGAGTTCCTCGGCGTGTACCTGGCGGTCAAGCGTGCCGAATACCGCCAGTTCATGGCCGAAGTCGGCGAGCAGGACTGGCGCTGGTACCTGACCCAGGCCTGAGCCCAAGCACGATCTGCGACGCCTGCTGCATCCAGGCGGCAGTGGCAGATCGCCGACACGTTATCCAGCGCTGGCGGCTGCCCACAGGCAGCCGCCCGGTTGAATTTTTTAAGGATATTGTTCATGACAACTGCTCTCGATCCGCGGACCCCGGCAGCCGAGCGCTGCCCCAGCTACTACAGCGCCACCCTGAACCAGGAAACCCATTACCCGACCCTGCAAGGCAGCCATCAGGTGGATGTGGTGATCATCGGCGGCGGCTTCACCGGCGTCGCCAGCGCGGTGGAATTGGCCGAACGCGGCCTGAAAGTCGCCATCGTCGAAAGCCACAAGATCGGCTGGGGCGCCACCGGGCGCAACGGTGGCCAGGTCACCGGCAGCCTTTCCGGCGATGCGGCCATGCGCAAGCAGATGCGCCGCGAACTGGGCGACGAGGTCGACGATTTCATCTGGAACCTGCGTTGGCGCGGACACCGGATCATCCAGCAACGGGTGGAGAAATACGCCATCGCCTGCGACCTCAAGCACGGCCACCTGCACGCGGCCTACAAGCCTAGCCACCTGCCCGGCCTGCGCGCCGACTACGACGAAGCGCTGCGCCGCGGCATGGGCGACGAAGTCAGCCTGCTGGACCGGGCCCAGGTGCGCGGCCTGCTGGAAAGCGACCTCTATCACGGCGCGATCAAGAACACCCGCAACCTGCACCTGCACCCGCTGAACCTGTGCATCGGCGAAGCCCGGGCCGCCGAAAGCCTGGGGGCGCTGATTTTCGAGCACAGCGAAGTGCTGCAGATCGTCCACGGCGAACACCCGGCAGTGATCACCGCCCAAGGCCGAATCGACGCCAAGCAAGTGCTGCTGGCCGGCGACGTCTACCACAAGCTGGAGCCGAAGAAGCTCAAGGGCAAGATCTTCCCGGCCATGGGCGGCATCGTCACCACCGAGCCGTTGGGCGACCTGGCCAAGCGCCTGAACCCCGAAGACCTGGCGGTCTACGACTGCCGCTTCGTCCTCGACTACTACCGCATGACCGCCGACGGCCGCCTGCTGTTCGGCGGCGGCGCCAACTACAGCGGCAAGGACTCGCGGGACATCGCCGGCGAACTGCGCCCGTGCATCGAACGCACCTTCCCGGCGCTCAAGGGCGTGGGGATCGACTTCCAGTGGAGTTGCGCCATGGGCATCGTGATCAACCGCATCCCCCAGTTGGGCAAGCTTTCGGACAACGTCTGGTACTGCCAGGGCTACTCCGGGCACGGCGTGGCCACCAGCCACATCATGGGCGAGATCATGGCCGAAGCCCTGACCGGCCACCTCGGCCACTACGACACCTTCGCCGCCTGCCAACACATCCGCGTGCCCTTTGGCGACCAGTTGGGCAACCCGATGCTGGCGGCGGGCATGTGGTACTACCAGATGCTGGAGAAACTGCGCTGAGGGTTCGGTCAATAGGCCTCCCTCTGGTCAATGTCACTGGCCGCAACTACCCAAAGCCCAACCGATTCCGTACCATCGCGCCGCTCACGAGCGGCGCCAGGGAAGGCCATGTACAGACACTCATGCCTCCCTCCCTGCCTGCGCCTTGTCCAAAGTCACTTTCAGGGTTCCCCATGTTCCGCGTACTCAAGGCTTCGTCCTTGCTGCTGGCCACCAGCATAATTTCTGGCTGCATCAGCCAACCCGCCGCCATCGTCAGCGCCCCTCTGCAACCCGCAGCCAACGAACCCACGACCTATCTGGTGGGCGCTATTGGCCCGCAGTACCTGGGCGGCGGCGGTGCCGCCACCAACCTGCGCCTGCTGATTCGCAAGCGCGGCTCAATCAATGGCGCCGCGGCACTCTGGGAGGGCGACCCACGGCCAACGCCTGAGGACATCCATGAACCCCGCGCAGCCGGCAGTGTATTTGTCATGCCGCTCAAACCGGGTGATTACGAGTTCTACAACTTCCAGTTCTGGTCCATGGTCTACACCCCGGGGCTCGGCTCACGCCTGCAATCCCAGGAAGCGCGCGAAGAGTTCGTACTGCCGCTGCGCCTGGAGGCGGGCAAGGCGTATTACATCGGCGAGTTTCGCTCGGTCTGCAGCCAAGTGACCCAGTGCTTCTTTGCCTGGAGCAATCAGATGCCCCGTGACGCCGTGATTGCCCAGCGCCAGGTGCCGGGGCTGCCGGACCTGCAATGGATGCCGCTGGATCTGGACAAGGCCAAGCCCTTCATCCTTCCCGTCGACAAGCAAACCAGCCCAGCCAACGCCACTGCGGAGATTCATCCATGAAATCCTGCCTGACCCTTTGCGCCCTCCTGCTGCTCGCGGGCTGCACGGCAACCGACACCTTGCCGGACCGTCCGCTGACGGATGGCCAAGCCTATTTGATGCCCCTGCATGTGATGGTCGATGACCCATTGCGCGCCGCTGAGTTACGTAACGCCTTGCGTGCCACCGGGGTGTTCGCAGATGTCCAGACCGGCGCCGGACAAGCTGGCGACTACAGCGCCCGCATTCAGTTCAAGTCCGAGCGGGACATGCCGCCTATGCCGTTGATCTTCCTCAGTGCCGCCACTCTGTTCCTGATGCCGCTCTCCAATGGCATCGACACCCACACCGACATCAGCCTGCTGCACGAGGGCAAGCTCCTCAAGCGCTACAGCTATCGCAACCTGACGCATAAATACACCTGGTTGCTGGATCAAGGCGGTGAAATGCAAGAACAGAATATCCAGCGCATCGCCCGCGCCTTTGCTGGCGACCTGCGTCAGGATCAACTGTTGCCAACCGCGAGTCAGGCCCAATGAACCCCATAGGTTTGACCACCCTGCTGTGCAGCGCACTGATCATCACCGGTTGTGGCACCCGAATGGCACCGCTGGACTACCGCAGTCAACATCCCTATGTACCGCTGACCCTGGACCTGGGCCCGGTGAAAAGTCGCTTCGACGAACAGGAGCAACGGGAAACCATCGCCGCCCTGCGTCAAACCGGAGCCTTCTCCTTTCTCGATGGTGGCTACAGCCGCAGCGGTTACCGCCTGCTGATCAGCGAGCCAGGCGGCAAGAGCGCGGGGTTGCTTGGCGCGTTGAATGCCATCACCCTGCTGACCTTCCCCATGCCCTACTCCTACCAGAGCAACTTGCGCGGCAGCCTGCTCAAGGACGGCCAACTGCTCAAGACCTACGACTACCGTCGTGAAGGCTATAGCGTAGCGGCCTGGTATGTTCCGCCGGTGCAGGTCGAAAGCCGCAGACAGATGCTCGATGAACTGCTGCATGACTTGGAAAAGGACCGTTTGATTCCTCAGGAGAACCCACGCTGATGACTGCCAGCCTGTACCGGGGCGGCTGCCTGTGCGGGCAGATTCGCTTCGAGGCCCGCGGGCCTGCCGCCAACCCCCACACCTGCTCGTGCAAACTGTGCCAGCGCCACAGCGGCGCCCTGACCCTGGCCTGGGTCGAGTTCCCCAGCACCCAGGTGACCTGGACCGGCCCCGCCGGCGCTCCGGCGACCTTCAGGTCTTCGGACTATTCGAGCCGGGCCTTCTGCCGGGCCTGCGGCAGCTCCCTGGGGGCCATCGATGATCAACCGACCATTGCCTTGCTCCTGGGCTGCTTCGACGACAACCGCGACCCGGCGCTGATGCCGCACAGCCATTCGTTCAGCGACCGCTGGCCCGAGGGCTGGCAGCCCGCGCCGACAACGCAGGATAAAGGTGGACAGCATGAGTGAATCACCGTCGCACTGCTGCGCGCCCCTCGCCTCGAATGTCTGGACCTGGTACGGCCAGGACGAGTACCGAAAGATCATCCTGCTGGGATGAGCTGGGCCCGGCCCTGGAGTTCCTGGCCTCGGAGGCCGACCGCCAGCGCACGGAGGTCGGCTGCTGCGCCGAGTGTGGCCTGTGGTCCAACCACCTGGATTATCTCGAGGGCTTCGTGAAGCACTTTCCGGCGTACCTGGCGCCCACTCTGCACCCGCGCCTGCAAACCCTGTTGAGCGGCTGTGAAGCGCTGTGCCGAGAGGCCTACGGGGTAACGCTGGAGGACAACGGCTTCAAACACCCGCAATGGCTGCCCCTGCGCCAGGAAGCGCGCGAGTTGCTGGGCATGCTGGGTTGGCAGGACGTGCGCGAGCATATGCCCGAGCTGATTGAAGAATGCCGGGCGAGCTTGAGGAAATGGCCGGATTGAAGGGCGGGTGGCCGCGCTTGGCTAGCGCGGTTGTTCGCTGGCAAGCCAGCTCCTACGGCCGGGGGTGATGGAGTAGGAGCCGGCTTGCCGGCGAAGGCGTCGGCTCAGGCGGGACTGCTGGGCAAGGCGCGTTTGTGAGCGGTGCGCCGGTAGGCGCTTTCAATCAGTTGGCGCACGCTATCGGGCACCGGTTGGCCCATCAGGTAGGCATCGATTTCTTCGTAGCTGCAACCGTAAGCCGTTTCGTCCAGCTTGCCCGGAGCCAGTTCCTCCAGGTCCGCAGTGGGCGCCTTGTGCACCAGATGGCCTGGCGCGCCGAGGGCATCGGCCAGCAGCCGCACTTGGGTCTTGGTCAGGCCCGACAACGGGGCCAGGTCGCAGGCGCCGTCGCCGTACTTGGTGAAGAAGCCCATCAGGGCCTCGGCAGCGTGGTCGGTGCCCACCACCAGGCCGTTGCTGAAGTTGGCCACGGCGTACTGCGCGATCATCCGCGCCCGGGCCTTGACGTTGCCCTTGGCAAAGTCCGTGAGGGCCGCCGAGGGTTGCAAGCCGTCGATCCGCACCTGGCTCATCATTCCATCGACGCTGTCGGCAATGTTGCAGGTACTGACGCTGTCCGGGCGAATGAAGTCCAGGGACGCCTGGGCATCGCTTTCGTCCGCCTGGCTTTTATAGGGCAGGCGCATGGCGATGAAGCGGACCTCATGCCCTGCCCCGCGCAGTTGCTCCACCGCCAGTTGGCACAGGCGGCCGGCCGTCAGGGAGTCGACTCCGCCACTGATGCCCAACACCAGGGTCGTGCAGCCGGACTCGCGCAGCACGTGCTGAATGAAGTCCACGCGCCGGGCGATCTCGGCGGCCTCGCCACCGCGCACCAGTTGCCGGTCGATGCCCAGTTCCCGGGCGATACGTTCTTGGGTTGGGTTGCTCATGTCAGGCCTCCAGGGGCGAGTGGGCAAGATCGACGTTGAACACCTGGGCGGCGTAGCGCAGGAACGACGGGTCTTCACAAACGTTCTTGATCGGGTCGTCGGAGAACTTCACCACCGGTTCACCATGCACCCGCACCAGTTTCATCACGATGCTCAGTGGCTCCACGCCTTCGACGTCGCAGGCCAGGCTGGTGCCCATGCCAAACCCGAACCTGGCCTGGCCACGCACGTGGCGCAGGATCGGCAGGCATTTCTCGAAGTTCAGGCCATCGGAGAACATCAGGTCCTTGGTCCGTGGGTCGATGCCCAGTTCGCGGTAGCGGGCCAGGACCTTGTCGGCCCAGAGCAGCGGGTCCCCGGAATCCTGGCGCAGGCCGTCGTAGAGCTTGGCGAAGTACAGGTCGAAGTCCTTGAGGAAAAAGTCGGTGCTGATGCAGTCGGTCAGGGCGATGCCGAGGCGTCCGCGATACTCGTGCACCCAATTCTCCAGGGCGGCGTTCTGGCTCTCACGCAACCGCCCCAGTTGCTGGTGCACCATCAACCACTGGTGGGCCATGGTGCCGATCAGCGGCAGGTCGAACTCATAGGCCAGGTGGGCATTGCTGGTGCCGACGAAGACCCCGGGAAAGTCGCTGCGCATGATCTTCACCACTTCGCGCTGGGCCTTGAACGACAGGCGCCGGCGGGTGGAAAAATCCGAAACGCGGAACTCGGCAAGCTCGTCGCGGCTGGCGTTTTTCTCCAGCCATTCAAACTTCTGGTAGAGCCGGCGAGTGACATCCTCAAGCTCCACCTCGGGGTATTTATCGCGGTTGCGCAGCTCGCTGACCATGGCCAGTACCGGCTGCTCGAACATGATGCAGTGCAGCATCGGACCACGGACGCGGATGCTCAGTTGGCCGTCGACCGCCGCCACGTGGATGTAGCGCAGGTTGAAGCGGAACAGGCCGAGGAACTGTTCGAAGTCCGGGGTCAGGTATTCGCGGAAGCGCTTGTTGAACAGAAAGCGCTGTTCGCCTTCGCGCATCTGCAGGCCGGCGAGCTTTTCCAGTTCCTGGCGGATCTCGGGGATCAGGTGCACCAGGGACTCTTTGGAGCGGACGATGAACTGATATTCCACATCGACATTGGGGTGCTGGTGCAGCACCGCCTGCATCATGGTGAAGGTGTAGTAGTCGGTGTCCAGCAGGCTCTGAATCACGCCGTTGTTACGGTCGAATGCACTTTCCATGATGACTCCTCAGGCCTTGGCCAGTCTGGCGGTTGCTTCGCGGGTCGCGGCCACCGCGATGCCCGCTCGTTGCATGTCGTCGATCGCCTGGGTAGCACCCTCGGCGCTGATGGCGCGACAGGCCGGCAGGTGAATGATCACCTTGAAGCCGGCGGCGGCCAGTTGCAGGGCGGTGGTCTTGACGCAGAAATCCAGGGCCAGGCCGCCGACGATGACTTGTTGCACGCCCTGGCTGTTGAGGTACTCGATGACCCCGGTGGAGAGCTTGCCGTGCAGGTCGTGATAGCAGGCGCCATAGGGGTGCAGGTCCGGCTCCACGCCCTTCCACACGAAGTAGTCGTAGTCGTACGGCGTGGGCAACTCGTCCAGCAGGGTGAAGCCTGCGGTGCCCGGTACGCAGTGGCTGACCCAGGTCAGGTCGGCGTGTTCCAGGCCGGTGGGCTGGAGCATCTGTGCGTGCTCGGCCACCACCCAGGGAGCCTGGGGGCTGTGGGCGTCCTTGCTGCCGATGCGCAGGCTGGCCAAGGTCGCCATGAAATTCAGCTCGCCGCCGATGCGATCGCCTTCGGCCACGGGCAACTCGTTCGGGCACAGCGGGGTAAAGCTCTTTTGTGCATCGACATCGAAGGAAGCGGTCTTCATCGTTTGGCTGTTCATGCTGGGTCTCTCCTCTGCATGGAGCACAAAGTACATGTCATGTACTTTCATGGCAAACCCCTATGGATTTTATTTCTATCAGTCGATCTTCAACCAATCTGCACTAACAAGGTGCAAAAGGAGATTCTCCGCCGACAAAAGCAATGCTAAGGTACACGTCATGTACCAAATGAGGAAAAGCAGATGTTTGAACTGGCCCTCTATGGCGGCGCCTTCAACCCGCCCCACGCCGGACACGCCCAGGTGATGCTCGAAGCCGCTCGCCACGCCCGCCGGGTACTGGTAGTCCCGAGCTTTCGCCACCCGGATGGCAAGCGCATGGCCGATTTCGAGCAACGGGCCAACTGGTTGCAGGCGATCACCACGCACTTGCAGCCCGAGTGCCAGGCCGAGTTGGCGGTCAGCCGCCTGGAGCGGCAGCTGGCCCTGGTCGATCCGGGTCCGGTCTACAGCTTCACTCTGCTGCAACGCCTGGCCGACGACCTGGCCCTGGACGGCAAGCGCATCGCCCTGGTGGTGGGTGAAGACGTGGCGCGGCAGTTGCCCAGGTTCCATCGCGGCGAAGAATTGCTGCAACGCTTTTCCATCCTCTGCATCGAGGAACAGCCCGGGGTGCGCAGCAGCGTATTGCGCCAGTGCCTGGCCCGCGGCGAAACACCGCCCAGCCAATGGCTGGCACCGGGCATGAATCCGCTAAACTACGGCCTCTACGCCGTCCACGGAAGTTGATATGCACGATCGCACCACCCTCCCCAGCGCCTACCTGCACACCATTGACCTGTGCCTGCTGCGCTACAACCGCGAGCGCTGCGAGCTGGAAATTCTCCTTCACCAACGGGACAGCGAGCCATTCGCCGGACACTGGGCGCTGCCGGGCATCGTGGTCAACGGCGATGTCGAGGACCGCAGCCTGAATGACGCGGTGGAACGCCTGCGCCGATCAAGCAAAGTGGACATGCCCCTGGCCTGGCTGGAACAGGTGGGCACCGTCGGCGACGCCTTCCGCGACCCGCGCTGCTGGTCGTCCTCGACCTTCTACCTGGGGATCGTCAGCGACCCGGTGCAGCCGGGCCCGCAGCAGGGTTTCTTCGCCCTCGGCGAGGTGGCCAGCGGCGCCTTCAAGTTGCCGTTCGACCACAACAGCCTGGTGGCCCAGACACGGGAGCGGCTGTTTTCCAAATCCCTGTACAGCAGCCTGCCGCTGATGTTTCTCGGCCAGGAGTTCAGCGCCCCCGAGGCGGTGAGCATCTTCTCCCGGGTGCTGCAACGGCCGGTGCTCAAGACCAGCATCCGCCAGCGCCTGCTGAAGATGAGCGAAGCCGGTTACCTGCAGGAAACCGGGCGCAAGAAAAGCGGCGATGGCGGCCGCCCGCAAGCCACGGTGGAAAGCCTCAAGCCCACCGAGCTGTACCTGTTCGATCGTTGTTTCCTGGAGTAATAGCGCCCATGAGTTCCACCCCCGACAACCAATGCCTACTGCAAACCCCCTACTTCAAGGTGGTCCGCGAAAACGGCTACTTCATCATCAAGGAAGCCCAGGCGGTCAACGGCGTGGTGGCCGTGCCGACCCTGGCCGATGGCCGGCTGATGCTGGTCGAGCTCAAGCGCCGGGCCATTGGCGGCCAGTCCATCGAGTTTCCCCGGGGCGCCATCGATGCCGGTGAAAGCGCCTGTGACGCGGCGGCCCGGGAACTGCTGGAAGAGACCGGCTGGCAGGCATCGCAGGTCCGCCAACTGGGCTTGCTGCACAGCAACACTTCGCTGATCGCCAGCGCGGTGGCGGTGTGTCAGGTCGAAATCGCCGAACAGCAGACCACCGCCACCGATGGCGAGGTGGACCATGTACTGTGGGTCAGCCGCCAGGAGTTGCTGGCGATGATCGCCGCCGGCCAGATCACCGACGCTCACACCCTGTCGGCAGCAATGATGTTGCTGGCCGCCGAGTCGGCCTGACGCCCCCACTTCTCCAGGGCGAAGTCGACAAAGCTGCGCAGCTTGGGCAGGCGATAGCGGTCCTGGGCATACAGCAGGTGCATCGTCCGAAACGGCAACTGATAATCCTGCAGCACCGGCACCAGCCGGCCCTGCTGCAGGTCCTCCTCCACCAGCGCATCGGGCATCATCACCAGCCCCAGCCCACCCCGCGCCGCCCGGTGCAACCCGGACGAAGTGTTGGTCAGCAACGAGCCGGACACCGGAATCAGCACATCCCCCTCGGGCCCGCGCAATGGCCATTGCGTGGCGGTGGAACTCCACTCGTCACCGGCCGGGTAGGCAAATGCCAGGCAGTTGTGCTGCTGCAGATCCTCGGGAACCTGCGGGGTGCCGCAACGCTCCAGGTACTCCGGAGCGGCGCAGATGGTCAGGGTGTAATCCTGCAGCGGCCGGGCAATCAGCGCTGAGTTGTCCAGGTTGCCCAGACGCACGGCCACATCGAAGGCGCCGTCGCTCAAGTCGAAACGCTGATTGGCCAGGGTCAGTTCCACCTTGACCTGCGGACAGCGCTCCCGGAACTCGCTCAGGGCCGGAGCCAGGCGCTCGGTGCCGAAGGTCAGCGGCGCGGTGATGCGCAAGGTGCCGGAGGGCTCGCCTTGAGCCTGCTCCGCCAGGCGCTCGGAGTCTGCTACCAGGCCCAGTACCGCCAGACAACGCTGGTAGTACTCGGTGCCGAATTCGGTAAGGCGCTGGCGTCGCGTCGTGCGGTTGAGCAGGCGCACTCCAAGGCGCTGCTCCAGGGCCCGCAAGTGATTGCCCACCATGGTGGTGGACATTGCGCATTCCCGGGCGGCGGCCGTCATGTTTCCCGCCTCCACCACCTTGACGTACACCGACATTGCCTGGAACAGATCCATTATCAACCCTGACTTCAAGATGATTAAAGAAATGGCGAGTTTATCTAGCCTGAATGGCTAACGATACTGGCAGCACACCCCCTGAGATGGAGTCGCCCGCCATGACCGCCGCCTGCCTGATGAGCACCTACCAGCCCCTCGCCCTGAGCTTCTGCAAGGGCCTGGGCAGCCGCCTCTGGGACCAGACCGGGCGTGAGTACCTGGACGCCATCGCCGGAGTCGCGGTGACCGCTGTCGGCCACTCTCATCCACGCCTGGTCAGCGCCATCCGCGAACAGGCCGGCCTGCTGCTGCACAGTTCCAACCTCTATGACATCCACTGGCAGCAGCAACTGGCTGCCAAACTGACCCAGCTGAGTGGCATGGAGCGGGTGTTCTTCAACAATTCCGGGGCCGAAGCCAATGAAACCGCCCTCAAGCTGGCGCGCCTGCACGCCTGGCACAAAGGCATCGAGCAGCCCCTGGTGGTGGTCATGGAAAACGCCTTTCATGGCCGGACCCTGGCCACCCTGGCCGCCAGCGACGGCCCGGCAGTGCGTCTGGGCTACGGCCAGTTGCCGGACGGTTTTCTCAAGGTGCCGTTCGGCGATCTGGCCGCCCTGGAATCGGTCGTTGCCAAGCACGGTCCGCGCATCAGCGCGGTGCTGATGGAGCCGATCCAGGGTGAAAGCGGCATCCAGCTGGCTGCGCCCGGCTACCTCAAGGCCGTGCGTGAGCTGTGCACCCGGCGCAACTGGCTGCTGATGCTCGACGAGATCCAGAGCGGCATCGGCCGCACCGGGCGCTGGTTCGCCTGCCAGCACGAAGGCGTGGTACCGGACGTGATGACCCTGGCCAAGGGCCTGGGCAATGGCATTCCCATCGGTGCCTGCCTGGCCCGGGGCAAGGCCGCCGAACTGTTCACCCCAGGCAGCCATGGCAGTACCTTCGGCGGCAATCCCCTGGCCTGCCGGGCGGCCTGCACCGTGCTGGACATCATCGAGGAACAGCAGTTGCTGACTAACGCCGAGCAACGCGGCGCCCAGTTGCTAGGTCGGTTGCGGGAGGAACTGGCGGGACATCCGGCGGTACGGGAGATTCGCGGGCTGGGGCTGATGGTGGGTATCGAGCTGGTGCAGCCGGCCCAGCAGTTGGTGCAGATCGCTGCCCGTGATCATGGCCTGCTGATCAATGTCACCCGGGGCACGACCATCCGCCTGCTGCCCCCCTTGGTGATCGATGCCGCAGAAGTGGAGATGATCGTCGACGGGCTGCGCCAGACCCTCGAGGCGCTGTCATCGCGCCACGACTGACGCGATGACGCTGGGCAAGTTCCGGGGCGCGCAGCGCCTGCCCCGGGCTAGCCGGCTATGCATTTCAGTCGTCCAGCGGCTTGGGCGCCGCCGCCGGCTTGGCCGCCTTGCCGGCCTTGGCACTGGCCGGTTTGGTTTCTGGCTCGGGAGCCGGAGCTGGAGCCGCGGCCTGTTTCTCTGCCGCCGGCAACTGGTCGACCGCGCTGAAGACTTCCTTGAGCTCGATGCTCCCGGAGTGCTCGAGCTTTTTCTCGCCGTCCTTGCCCACCAGGATCACCTTGGTCTGGGCCCCCGCCCCCAGCTTGAGGCTGCGGATCAGGGCCATGGTGGATTGCGGGTCGATGTCCTTGCCATCGCGCTGGCCGATGGTGTTGATCACCGTGTACAGGACCATGTTGCGTTCGTTGAAGGCTTGACGGGTCGCCGGCTCATCCAGGGACTTCTTCAGGCTCACCAGGGTCGGGTCCACGGTGCTGGGGGCGATCACGATCAATGGCCGTGACTTGCCCAGGTCCTGAGCCAATGGGCCGTCGTTGTCGGCCGCCAGGACCGGGCCGGCGACAGCGAGCAGAGTAGCGAGGGTCAATGACCGAATGAACATGCGTCTCTCCTTATGTTTTCCACGCAGTAATGATTGCGCATTGCAGGAAAAGGTCCAGGCCGGGACTCAAAATCTGACATTTTTTTGCCCGGCCGGCCGGGCCTGTGCCTCGTGCTCTATAGGCGGCGGGAAACAAGGGCTACAGGGTTGGCAGCGATCATCGAAGTGCATTCCACGGTAAGGTTTTGTTGCATATAAGCGGGCTGTACGGAGTATCGGAACAGCGGTTGCGCCGAAACTTTCATGCCCTCCTCCGGCAGCAGAATATGCCGTCTTTCATACCACCGTCCCTGACCCGCTCGTACATCAAGCGTATTGAACGGCCGCATTTTAAAGTTGCTTGCAAAGTGCCATTTTGCAAACGCCAGAAAACAGGCACAACGGTTCGCTGACCTTTAACCACCCTTTCTATATGGGGGCTTTCGATCTTTCAGCATCTCGCTGAACTCACCCAGCAATGCAAAGGGAACAACGCATCGAGGCACAGACTGATATCAGCCGAAAGTTGCAACTCGCTCTGCAGTTCAATGCACAGAACAATGATCTGGAACAAATAACGCAATGAACGCCGACTTGTTCTTCCATTGCCGACCGAACTATAGTGCGGCGCGGCACGGACAGCCCGTTACACCACCCTTATTGCGCGGCAACTCGTTATATTCCTGAACGTTATCCAACGGCGGTTTTTTCGAATGAGCGTCCGACCCCGATGATCCCTCTCCTCGTCTGCGATGACTCGAGCATGGCCCGCAAGCAGGTGCTGCGGACCTTGCCCAGCGAGTGGCGGGTGTCCGTGACCCAGGCCTGCAACGGCCGCGAAGGCCTGGAAGCCCTGCGCCGGGGGCTGGGCAAGGTGGCGTTGCTGGACCTGACCATGCCGGTGATGGACGGCTACCAGGTCTTGAGTGCGGTACAGGAAGAAGGCATCGACGCACAGATCATCGTCATCTCCGGCGACGTCCAGGAAGAAGCGGTCCGTCGCACCCGCGAACTGGGGGCCCGGGCCTTCCTGAAGAAGCCCTTCGATCCCCAGCAGTTGCGTGCACTGCTCAACGAACTGCAACTGCTGGACAGCCCTGGCGCATCACCCGTCGCCCCCCTCTCGCCGCCACCCCTGGTAACCTTTCGCGACGCGTTCCGGGAAACCGTCAACGTCTCCATGGGCTACGCCGCGGCGCTGATCGCCAAGGTCCTGGACGTGTTCGTGCACCTGCCGATCCCTCACGTCAATGTGCTGGAGGCCGGCGAACTGCAGATGCTCCTGGCCGATGCCAATCGCGCCCGGCAACTGACTGCCATCTGCCAAAGCTATATCGGCAGCGGCATTGCCGGCGAAGCGCTGCTGATGTTCTACGACTCGGAAGTGGCCGACATCGCCCAACTGATGGAACAGGGCACCGATCCCTATCAGGAAATGGAAGTGCTGATCGACCTGTCCAGCGTGTTGATCGGTGCCTGCTTGAGCAGCATTGCCGAGCAGTTGGATGTGTTCTTTTCCGTGGGTCATCCCCAGGTGCTCGGCGAACACACCACCATCGATGAATTGATCGTGCTCAACCAGCAACGCTGGAACAGGACCCAAGCGGTGGAGATCAGCTACAGCCTGGAAGAACAGAACATCCACTTCGACCTGTTGCTGCTGTTCACCGAGAGCTCCATGGCCTTGCTGGAACAGAAGCTCGCCTACCTGATGAATTGAGCCATGCCCAAACGAATGGATTTCAGTGAACTGCACTGGCTGCTGGCGGTAGTCCAGAGCATCGATGTGGGGATCGTGGTGCTCGATCTGGAGTGCCGGGTCCAGGTGTGGAACAGCTTCATGGAGAACCGCTCCGGCGTGCCGTCCAAGCAGGCCATCGACCAGTCCTTTTTCGAGCTGTTCCCCGAGGTCGAGCGACCTTGGTTCACCCGCAAGGTCGGGCGTGTGGTGGCCCTGGGCACGCCGGCCTTCACCATCTGGAAGCAACGGCCATACCTGGTGCATTTCAACAACTACCAGCCGATCACCGGCCAGGGCGAGTTCATGTACCAGAACACCACGCTGCTGCCGCTGCGTTCGTCCAACAGCGAGATCCATCACGTCTGCCTGGTGATCTACGACCTCACTGACGTGGCGATCAACAGCCTGGCGTTGCAGAAGGCCAACCAGCAGTTGCAGCACCTGTCACGCGTCGATCACCTGACCCAGCTGTTCAACCGCGGCCACTGGGAACAGCGCCTGGCGTTCGAATACAGCCGCCACGGCAACGCCATTGCCCTGCTGATGCTGGACATCGACCACTTCAAGTCGATCAACGATCGCTACGGGCACCAGGCCGGCGATGCAGTGATCAAACGCGTGTCGCAACTGATCCACGAGCATGTGCGCGACAGCGATGTGGCCGGGCGTTATGGCGGCGAAGAGTTCGCCATCCTCCTGCCCCACACCGATCTGGCCGGTGCCCACACCCTGGCCGAGCGCCTGCGCCAGTCGGTGGAAGCACAACAGGTGATCCACAACGGCCAGGCCATCGCCTTCACCATCAGCCTGGGCATCGCCTGCCTCGACCGTCCGGCCCGGGACCACCGTTGCCTGATCGAGTGGGCCGACCAGGCGCTGTACGCCTCCAAGCACGCCGGGCGCAATCGGGTCAGCACCTACACGCCTTGAACAGCAGGACTCGGGCGCCTTGAACAAGGGCACTCAGGCCCCTTGAAAAAAAGCCGCCGCCAAGGGATAAACTGCGCGCTTTTCCGGTCCATCCCCCGGTCTGCTACGCCTTTTCCAGCGCCACAAGGAGTCCTGCGCGCATGTCCCAGTCGAATTCGAACCTGTCCCCGCAACAGCAATGGCAGCAAGCCGTGCTGACCTATGCCCGCGACATCAACCACTATGTCGAAACCGGCACCCGCGAGGGCTGGAAGGGCTTGAAGGAACCGAACATGCCCGACACCGAGCACCTGTTGCAGGACTGGCAAGCGGCCCTGGAAGCGAGCAATCAGGCCCCCCATGATGAGGCCGCGCGCCAGGCGTTCCGCCAGGACTGGCCACCGGCACACTTCCCACTGACGCCACGCCTGGAAAGCCAGGGGCGGATGATTCCGACCCTGGCCCTGTTGCCGGACGGTAGCCTGCTGGCACGCATCGGCGCGCCCTACGAGGCCGGCTTCGTGGTGCATATCGACGATGCGCGGATCCAGACCCTGGAGCAGGTGGAGTGCTTCGGCATGTGCCCGCAGCGGCGTTATTTCGCCTGGGGCCGGGCCGACGGCATCCAGGTCACTGACGGCTGGAATGGGCCTCAGGTGGCCAGCTTTCCCTGGCCCGCCCCTCACGCCGGCCTGCCGGCAGGTCTGGAGCTTGAAGACAGCGGACGCCCCTCTGCCACCAGCCTGATTCCTTTCCCTGACGGGCGCCGGGTGCTGCTGGTGAGTGCCGACGGCATCTTCGTCCTGGCTGCCGATGGCGCCACCCGCCTGCTGCGCAGCCTTGAGGACATCCAGCAGGACCTGGCCGACGGCGTCGCCGCCGAAGACCTGAGCATCGGCCTGAGCATGGAACATGGCGCGGTGTCGCCCGATGGCCAGTGGATCGCCATCGGCGAGCAAAGCGGGATGCACCTGGTGTTCGATGCGAGGTTGCAACAGGTCGCGCAGATCGGCCCCGCCAGCGAGTACCCGCACTTCGCTCACTTCAACCAGCGCGGCGACCGCCTGCTGCTCAATGCCTGCCACTTCTATGGCGGCGCCAGCGTGGGGGTGGCGGTAGCCGACCTGCCGGGGCTCTCCACCGACTTCTACAGCGACGACCCGCGCACCCCGGTGCTGCAAGAAGGCGCCCGGGTGTATGCCGCGGCTTCACGGGGCGACGAGTTCATCATCGGCGACGCCTACGGTTACCTGCGGGCCATCAGTGAAACCGGCGAAGAACGCTGGCAGCACTACATCGGCTCGACCCTCACCGCCATGGACATCAGCGTCGACGGCAAGACCCTGGTGGCCGCGACCTATGCCGGGATCATCGTCCAGATCGCCCTGGATAGCGGACGACCGGACTGGCAGATCGGCACCGGCGAGCACCACGAGCTGCGGCGCTGGCTGTTCTGGAAGGACTTCGCCAAGCCGCTGCTGTGGTGAGTGGGTTTTAAACCGGCGGGCGCGAGAAACTCACCCGCAGTTGCAGGTGATCCGGATCATCGATCGCCCGCAGGTACTCCTCGACACTGACCTCGCCAGCACTGGAGCGCGCCCCCGAGACCGGCACATGGCCGGCCAGCAGCTTGTGCACCAGGGCCACCGCAGCGCAGCTGGGGATCTCCGGGCCGTGATCGTGGGTGGCGGTCAACTGCGCGTACATCGACAGCGGCTGACCGTCCTGGCCCAGGCCATGCACGTCCACGTACAGGGCACTGAGGCCGTCGCCGAAACCTTCAAACCAAGTGCCGCAACGATGCAGACGCGCAGCCCAGGGCGCCGGGTCGGCGATCAGCCCGAGCTTCACCGCCTGGGCCAGCAGGGCGTTGGCCAGCCCGGCGACCTTCAGCCCGGCACCCGCCTTGAAGCTCAAGGTGTGGGCACCATAACGCTCGGCGAACAGGTCCAGGTCCGGTACATCGACATTGGCCACCAGCCGCGTGCCCAGCCTGGGCAGCTTGCGCAAGGTCAGGCCCTGCCAGCCGATCACCGGGAGCGGCTGGCCGTCCTTGAGTTGCAGGATCGGCCGGCCGGCGTAGGCCAGTACACCCTGGATGGTGGACAGGCCGGGCATTTTCGCCGAGGAGGAAATACCGTGCTCGATCCGATCGATGCGGGAGAAACGCTCACGGTGCTCATCGATGATCGCCGTCGACAGGGTCGGCACCGAACTGCATCCGCTGAGGAGGGTCACCCCGGCGGCCCGAGCCGCCTCATCCAGGGTGCCGATACCGCGCACGAACTGGCGGCAGTCGGCCAGGTCGCAGTAGTTGACCCCAGCCTCGATGCAGCCCTGGGCCACCGCGTAGGACTGGCCCTGGAACGGCCCTGCGGTGTGGATCACCCAATGCACATCCAGGGCCTTGAGCGCCGGCACCCACTGCGGGCCCATGGCATCGCCGCACCAGCCTTCGCAGGGCTGTCCAGCCTCGGCTTGCAGCGCCTGAACCTTGGCCGCGAGCTTGCGCGGGTCACGCCCGGAAATCAGCAGATGCACCCCGGGCGTCTGGATCAGATAGCGGCAGACGATGCTGCCAAAATTGCCATAACCACCGACCACCAACACCCTGAGCGTCATTACTTGCATCCTTGAACCAAGCCATTGCGCAGCTGCCAAGCTGCCATTCGAAGCGCGGCAGCTTGGTGGATTTGCCAGGGATCGACAAGCCCCCGGTTGCCCGCGGCGGCCTCCTCAACCGCCTTCGGCGAAGCGTCGTAATATTCGGTTAGAAAAAAAATGCCAATGCCGGTCCGGCATAATGCTATGCAAATTCCTCATCAACTCGGGCCTTGGAGCGTGTTAGCCTCGTCCCGCTATGTCGGCTTCGCATAATAAACTTGCCGGTTCACGCAACCGAGTGAGACCCAGACGCCTTGTTACCCCCCTTTGCTTCACCTTCATCTGCCCAACTAACGTTTCGCTGTGAGCCCTTCAATCATCGGCTCGCCAAGGGAACTGATTGCAAAATCTGACTCGACCTCAAGGTCGATCTCTCGATCCTATCTCGGAGCTGTTATGTCCAGGCTTTCCCATCAAGATTTGCGCCGCGGTTTCCGTGAACTGATCGCTTCCAACTCCTGCTACCACACCGCTTCCGTGTTCGACCCGATGTCTGCCCGTATCGCCGCCGACCTGGGTTTTGAAGTGGGCATCCTGGGTGGCTCCGTGGCTTCGCTGCAAGTGCTGGCGGCCCCTGACTTCGCCCTGATCACCCTCAGCGAATTCGCCGAACAGGCCACCCGCATCGGCCGCGTGGCCCAGTTGCCGGTGATCGCCGATGCCGACCATGGTTATGGCAACGCCCTCAACGTGATGCGCACCGTGGTTGAACTGGAGCGTGCCGGCATCGCCGCGCTGACCATCGAAGACACCCTGCTGCCCGCGCAATTCGGGCGTAAATCCACCGACCTGATAGGCGTTGCCGAAGGCGTCGGCAAGATCCGCGCCGCCCTGGAAGCCCGGGTCGATAACGAACTGGCGATCATCGCCCGGACCAACGCCGGGATTCTTCCGGTGCAGGAAATCATCAGCCGCACCCAGCAGTATCAACGTGCCGGCGCCGACGCCATCTGCATGGTGGGCATCCGTGATTTCGAGCAACTGGAACAGATCTCCGAGCACCTGAGTGTGCCGCTGATGCTGGTGACCTACGGCAACCCGGCCCTGCGCGATGACGCACGCCTGGCGGAGCTGGGAGTGAAAATCGTGGTGGACGGCCACGCCGCCTACTTCGCCGCGATCAAGGCCACTTACGACTGCCTGCGGGAACAGCGGCAGATCTTCACCCAGGCCTCGGACCTGAGTGCCACCGAACTGGCTCATACCTACACCCAGCCCGAGGACTACATCGTCTGGGCCAAGGAGTTCATGAGCGTCAAGGAGTAACACCGGCGATGGGCCGGGGTGAGGCGCAACGCCTCAACCCTGGGCCGATTTCAGCGCGCCTTCCACACAATCGAGGATCTGCCCGATGGTCCAGGGCTTGCGAATGAAGGACACCGGATAACGCACCCCGGAACTCTCGGGGGTCTCGAACCCCGACATGACCACAATGGGCAGCGACGGCCAGTGCTCACCGCACAGGTTGCTCAGGCTGGCGCCATTGAGCCGGCCGGGCATGGTGATATCGGTCAGCAGCAGGGCCACGTCCGCGGCATGTTGCTGGAGGAATTCCCAGGCCCGGTCGGCACTCTCCATGGCCTCGGTGGCAAACCCCTCGTCCTGCAGAATCTCGCACAGGAACTCCAGCACCGTCGGTTCATCCTCCACCACCAGGATCAAACGGGAGGTGGCGTCTGGGTTGACGGACGAGGCTGGGCACATGGGGTAACACTCCCTGAAGGTTTGAGGACTCTACGGACAGGACCGCTGACAAGAGTTATGAGCGGCGGCTTGACGATAAATTCATTCCCGATGCGCCCGCAGTGTTTTTTTCGGACAGGTCCGAACCGGCTGGCGATAATGCGACCCCGATATCAGCGTAACAAGGGAGACAGGTCATCCATGGAGTTCGATCCCCAACGCCTGGCCCAGGCCCGACACCTGGTGGTGTTCAGTGGCGCCGGAGTCTCGGCCGAAAGCGCCATCCCGACCTTTCGCGACGCCCTGACCGGATTGTGGGAGAACTTCGACCCGGCGCGGCTGGCCACGCCCCAAGCCTTTCGCGAGGACCCGGCGCTGGTCTGGGGCTGGTATGAATGGCGCCGCATGAAAGTGCTCCAGGCCCGACCCAACCCGGCCCACCTGGCGATTGCCGAACTGGCCCGGCGCGTACCGCGCCTGACCCTGATCACCCAGAATGTCGATGACCTGCACGAGCGCGCCGGCAGCCCCTCGGTGCTGCACCTGCACGGCAGCCTGCATCACCCCAAGTGCTTCGCCTGCAACCGCCCCTTCAGCGGCAAACTGCCAGAACCCCTGTTGCCGGAGCAGGGTTGCAGCCTGGAGCCCCCCCGTTGCACCGGCTGCAACGGCAAGATCCGCCCCGGGGTGGTGTGGTTCGGCGAAGCCCTGCCACCGCACATCCTCAAGGAGGCATTCAAAGCGGCAGGCGAATGCGACCTGCTGTTGTCGATAGGCACCTCGGGTCTGGTGCAGCCGGCGGCGCAGATCCCCAAACTGGCGCTGGAGCAAGGTGCCTGCGTGGTGCACATCAACCCGCAGCCCCAGGCCTGTACGAAGCCTGAGGAATACAGCCTGGTGGGCAAGGCCGGAGAGATTCTGCCGCAACTGCTGCGCCAGGCCTTTGCCTGATTTTCTGGCGGCTCAAGCCGAGCCACCATTTCTGTTCAAGGACGCTTTCACATGCTGCAATCCCCCGACTCTTCATGGTTTGAAGCCGCCTGGGCACAACGTGAAGAACAACTCTACCCGGCGCTGTTCGGCGACCTGGGCCCAGGCATCTACCCCCTGGACATGGCGCTGTTCAGCGAGGTCTTCGGTCAGACCGAAATTGACCCGCGCTGGCTCAGCCACGGAGTCTTCGAATCTCCGCCTACCACCACGCGCAGCAGTTGGCTGTACGTCACTTCAGGGCTGTCCAATGCCTGGGAAGATGCGCAACCCGAAGCCGATGGCTGGTCCGGGATGGGCCAGGAACTGCTGCTGGAAACCCGCGAGCAGGCGCCCTGGGCCCTGCACCTGCTGCGTAAATTTTGCGCCTATCAACTGCTACTGGCCGCCGGCCGTTTCGGCGAGCAGCAGCCTCTGGGCGAATGGGACCGCATGCGTACCGGGCAACCCATCGACGGCGGCGACAGCCTGTTGCAGGCATTGCTGTTCGTTCCCGCGCCGGCTTTTTCCGGGCCTCATCAATTGCTGAGCGGACGCTTCGAATTCCTGCAGATCGTCGGTCTGACCCTGGACGAACACGCCTGGGGCCAGAGCGCGGGTTATCCGGCCCTGCAGCAACGCCTGACCCAGGCCGTAGCCTCGCCGGTGATGGATCCGGCACGGGCCAGCGTCTGCTGAGGCTCGATGAAAATTCACCGCGACCGTGACGGATCGTCATTTTTCCAGCCACAGCGGGCCCGCTTGAGGTAGATTCAGACAGCGAACAATCTCGCGACGACGTTTGCTTTCTTGCCCTGCCGCTGGAAACCAAGCCCCGTACCGGTGGCTCTTTCACTGCCCCGCCGTTTTTTCGCCACTGACCGCACATGGCGCGGTGGCGCCGATTTCAGGAAATGGATTAATGCCGCAAAGACAAGTGATCAATGCTTCGGTGAGCCCGAAAGGCAGCCTGGAGACCCTCTCGCAACGTGAAGTGCAACAACTCAGCGCCGCCGGTTCCGGCAGCATCTACACGCTGTTCCGCCAGTGCGCCCTGGCGATCCTCAACACCGGCGCCCACGTCGATAACGCCAAGACCATCCTCGACGCCTACCACGATTTCGAAGTGCGCATTCACCAGCAGGACCGTGGCGTGCGCCTGGAACTGCTGAACGCACCGGCCGACGCCTTCGTCGATGGCGAGATGATTGCCAGCACCCGGGAAATGCTCTTCAGCGCCCTGCGCGACATCGTCTACACCGAGAACGAACTGGACAGCCAGCGCATCGACCTGGAGAGCTCCCAGGGCATCACCGACTACGTCTTCCACCTGCTGCGCAACGCCCGCACCCTGCGGCCCGGCGTGGAGCCGAAGATGGTGGTGTGCTGGGGCGGCCACTCGATCAACACCGAAGAATACAAATACACCAAGAAGGTCGGCCACGAACTGGGCCTGCGCAAGCTGGACATCTGCACCGGCTGCGGTCCGGGCGTGATGAAGGGCCCGATGAAAGGCGCCACCATCGCCCACGCCAAGCAGCGCATGAGCGGCGGCCGCTACCTGGGCCTGACCGAGCCGGGGATCATCGCCGCCGAAGCACCGAACCCCATCGTCAACGAGCTGGTGATCCTGCCGGACATCGAGAAGCGCCTGGAGGCCTTCGTGCGTGTCGGCCACGGCATCATCATCTTCCCGGGGGGCGCCGGCACCGCCGAGGAATTCCTCTACCTGCTGGGCATCCTGATGCACCCGGACAACCGTGAACTGCCGTTCCCGGTGATCCTGACCGGTCCCAAGAGCGCAGCGCCCTATCTGGAGCAGCTCAACGCCTTTGTCCTGGCGACCCTGGGCGAAGCGGCGCAGAAGCACTACCAGATCATCATCGACAACCCGGCAGAAGTGGCCCGGCAGATGACCGAAGGGCTGAAGACCGTCAAGCAGTTCCGCCGCGAACGCAACGACGCCTTCCACTTCAACTGGCTGCTGAAGATTGACGAGGGCTTTCAGCGCCCCTTCGATCCAACCCACGAGAACATGGCCAACCTGCAACTGAACCACGCCCTGGCGCCCCACGAACTGGCGGCCAACCTGCGCCGAGCGTTCTCCGGCATCGTCGCCGGCAACGTCAAGGACCAGGGCATCCGCCTGATCGAACAGAAAGGTCCCTACAGCATTCACGGTGACCCGGCGATCATGCAGCCCCTGGACCAACTGCTCAAAGCCTTCGTCGAGCAGCACCGCATGAAGCTGCCAGGCGGCGCGGCCTATGTGCCGTGCTACCGCGTAGTGAGCTGATCCCCAGCCCCTTCGGTGGTTGAACAGCGCCGCGCGTTCCCTGGGAGCGCGCGGCTTTTTCTTGCCCGGCATTTGCCTCACGCGCCAGGCCGCCCCCTCGGCTTTGTGCTAGCTGAAACCCGGCAAAGGATGGCCGGGCTCCGGTAGGATGTGGCGCCAACCATCAAGGAGTGATTCATGCCAGCACCAGACAGTGAGACGTCCGCCCGGTGGGAAGCCTTCTACAAGACTTTCGAGGGTCGCCCTCCTTCGCCCCTGTTGTGCCGCGCCCTGGCCTTGAACCTGCCCGACATGGACCACCCTCTGGCCATCGACCTGGGTTGCGGTTCGGGCATCGAGACCCGCTTATTGCTGGAGCGCGGCTGGAGAGTGCTGGCCATCGACCAGGAAGCGAGCGCCATCGAGCGCCTCAAAGAACGCGCCGGAACCCTCGCCGGAGGTCACCTACGTGCCGTCCAGGGGCAGTTCGAAACCCTCAATGAACTGGCGCCGGCCCAACTGATTCACGCCGGACTGGCCTGGCCGTTCTGTCGCCCCGACGCCTTCGCCCGGTTCTGGCAGGTGCAAGTCGAGGCCTTGCAACCCGGCGCGTTGCTGGTGGGCCAGCTGTTCGGTGAGCGGGACCAATGGGCCACGGCGCCAGACCTGACTTTTCACTCCCGCAGCGCCGCACAGGCACTGTGCGCCGGCCTGCACATCGAGCATTTCGAGGAAAGCGAAGGGCTGGGCAAGAGCCTGCGCGGTCCCAAGCACAACCACAGGTTCGACCTGATCCTGCGCAAACCCCATACTCCTTGAGCCTTCGCCAACCATTCTTCGGGCTGTTGCAATCAATCATCGGAGCACCTGCAACGCCGACCTGACGGGCGTTGCAGGGCGCCTGGAATTTTTCTGTTTTTTTGCGCCATCGGCGCCGCCGCCAAGCAATTCCCCCCTGGGTAATCTCGATTCACTGCCAGTTCGGCAGTCATCCAACGGAGATTACCCTCATGTCGAAAAACAACCCTTCCGCCAACCCGTCGCCGATGGACCAGGCGTCGGCCTCGCGCATCACCAGCAGTGCCGCCAAGGCCGGCAAGGGCCAGGTTACGGCGGACAGCTTTGCTGCCCGGGCGCAACGCGCTGCCGCGAAAAACACCAACCCTTGAGCCCGACAGCGCCCCCGTCAGTATTGGCTGGCGGGGGCCAGGCCAAGGAGGCCGCCATGCCCCACTACAGTAATGACAAAGACATCGCCAGGCTGGTCAAACAACAATTGCGCCAAGGCTGGCTGTTCCATCGTGGCAAACGCCATGGGAAGCTCACGGCCCCAGGTAAGGGGTCGATCCCGGTGCCCTGCACGCCGAGCGACTGTCGGGCGCTGCTGAACTTCAAACTGATGTTACGGAGGCTCGAATGCCGCTAACCCAATCCCCCTTTCCCAGCCTGGGAGAGTGCTACCAGTTGCTCACGGCAGCCTTCGATACCAAATCCACTGACGCCGCGCGCCGCAAGCAACTGGTCGCCTTGGCCGAGAGCGATCACGACTGGAGCCTGTTTCCCAAGCTCAAGCGCGAGCTGCTGATTGAACCCTTGAGTCAGCTGGACCGTGACTTTGCCCTGTACCTCGAAGCCTTCGTCGATTATCTGCAAGCCCACTACCTCGATCTGGTCAAGAACCTGGGGCTGGATAGCCTGAGCCGCCAGCAGGCCCTGCCAGCGCTGGTGGAACACTACGCCTCACCGGTCGGCGACTTTCTCCAGCAATTGCAACGGCGTTTCAGCGGCCCGCAACTGCCACAGCTGCTGGACAAGGATCAGTTTCCTCTGGGGGTGGTCCTGCAATGGTTCGAACAACAGAGTGGGGATTCGGCCCAGCAACTGGCTCAACGCCTCTATCCCGACAGCAAGGATGCCCGTGATCAACTGGGGCGTTGGCGCAAAGGGCCCCGACAGGCCGATCTGTCGAGTCTCAAGACACTGCTCAGGACCCTGGAAAAAGTCAGCGACAAGCCACAGTTGGTGGCCGACCTGGGACCCTGGCTGGTGACGGCCCGAGCCCTTGGTCACTTCGACCAGCAATTGCTCGCCGTCGGCCTCCCGGGGTTCAGGCAAAAAGTGCTGCACACCCTGCTGCTGGGGCCCGCGGCACAAAGTGGCCGCCAGTCCCTGGAGCGCCTCAACCTTGAGGCCGGGCAACGCCTGAACATCCTCAAGCCCGGCGCCCAATGGCTGCGGGAACACCTGACGCCGACCCGGGGCAAGGCCGCCGGCAGCCAGGCTCAGGCACGGCAGATGCTAGACGACTTCATCAAGCTGCAGGAGCGCCATGATACGGACGGCCGGACCGGATATTTCAGTGCCTGGTTCGAAGGCCGCTGGCAATTGCTGTCGGGCAACTACTCCACGGCCATGAGGCATTACGACGCGGCCCTGTCAGCAGCCCTGTATCGCGCCGGTCGCTTGCAACTGAACCTGCTGGAGGAGTGCCTGAGCCTGGCGGCGATGCTGCAAGACCGGCCCCGGCTCAAGCGCCTGAAGCACCAGGCGCTGATACTGGGACTGTTCAGTTCCCTGGGCCTTGAGCAAGGCCCGGTGATCAGCGACTGGGAAATCAGCCAACTGAAGCAGCTGTTTACCCGACTGTTCCCGGCGCCAGGCTTCTTCCCGGAGGCCGAAGACCACAGAGCGCAACCGCAGTGGCCGATCCTTGCGTTCGACCCCGCCGAGACCGGGAACATCAAGGTCGACCTGCAACGCCCTGACCGGGTTATTGCGATCTACACCATCGATCGGCAGAAACGTCGGTATCCGCAATTGCTCTGGTTCGCCTCCGAAGGTCAGGCCGTGGCGGTCCGTGCCCTGTTGCAGCATGGCGCGAACGTCAACCTGAAGGACGAGGCCCAAGGTTCAGCGCTGCTCTGTGCCCTGCAATGCGCCCATGACCGAGGAGATCGCTCGACCCTCGACCTGCTGCTGGACCAGCCTCACGAGGCCGCCACCCTCGACCAGTGCACCCGCAAAAAGCGCCTGACCCCACTGATGCAGGCCATCGACATGGGCGACGCCAAAGTGGTGGCCAGGCTGCTGCAGATGGGGGCCTCGGCCAATGCTCCCGGGCTCTACCCGGAGCAGACGCCGCTGTACCACTGCCTCGGCAAACTGTGGCAGTTGCAACAACCGGGCAAGGCCATGGACAAGGTACAAAGCCTGATCAAGCAAGCAGACGCGGTGAGCCAAGAGGTGCTGCGCCGTCAGTTGGGCAGCAGCGCTGGAGCCTTCGGCCAGCGCGCGCTCATGGACCCCGATCAGCCGTCGCATCAAGCGATTCTCAAGACCCTGCTGGCAGTGGAACGCGAACGCTGCGATCCCCGGCAGTTGATGCAAATTGCCCACCTGCTGTTGCGTCATGGCGCTGACCCCAATGCCTCTCATGCCTATCCCTGCCCGGGCCGTACGCCGCTGATGCTGGCTGCCGAAGACGATCAGCTGGAACTGTTCAAGGCCATGCTCGCTGTCGGTGGCGACCCGCTGCAACAAGATGAACAAGGCGCCGACTGCTGGAAGATCGCCTTGTGTCACCAAGCCCGGCACGTGCTGGCCTTCCTGCGCGCATCACAGGGTTGAAACCACTCGCAGGCCCATTTTCAAAGTACAAGCCCGGGCTGGTTTGACAGCCTCGCAGTCACTATGAAATAGTTTTCCAACAATATGGAACACAATTCCACTTTTTATAATTACATCGAAAAGGCCTGTCATCGTGAGCGAAGTTACCGCCGCAACCCTCCCGCCCCTGGATTGTGACCTGCTGGTGATCGGCTCCGGCGCTGCCGGCCTGGCCTGTGCCGTGACCGCCGCCTGGCATGGACTGAAGGTGGTAGTAGTGGAAAAGGATTCCACTTTCGGCGGTGCCAGTGCCTGGTCCGGTGGCTGGATGTGGGTGCCGGGTAATCCCCTGGCGCGCCGCGCCGGCATCCATGAAAACCCGCAGCAACCGCGCACCTACCTCAGGCATGAACTGGGCGAAGGCTACGACGCCGGACGCATCGACGCCTTTCTTGATAACGGCCCACAAATGGTGGCGTTCTTCGAACAGCACACCGCCCTGCAGTTCGTCGACGGCAATGGCATTCCGGACATCCACGGCCAGGTGCCCGGAGCTGGCATCGAGGGTCATCAGGTGATCGCCGCGCCCTATGACGCCCGGGCCATCGGTCCCTTGCTGGCGCGCCTGCGCCGGACCCTGCGCGAGACCTCGTTCCTGGGCATGCCAATCATGGCCGGGGCCGACCTGGGCGCCTTTCTCAGCATGACGCGCTCGTTCAAGTCGCTGTTGCATGTGGGCAAGCGCTTTATCCGCCATCTGCGGGACTTGGCGCTGCATGGCCGAGCCATGCACCTGGTGAACGGCGTGGCGCTGATCGGCAGGCTGGCGAAGTCGGCCCAGGACCTGGGAGTGAATCTGCTGGAGTCGTCGCCGGCCCGCTCGCTGCTACAGGACGATCAAGGGGTGCACGGCGCCCTGGTCGACACGCCTCAGGGGCCGCGGGAGATCCGTGCCCGTCGCGGCGTGGTCCTGGCGGCCGGCGGTTTTGCCCAGGACCCGGTTCGACGCCAGGCGCTGTTTCCCCGGGCGCCTGGCCCCGATGAGCATCTGGCCTTGCCCCCCTTGAGCTGCTCGGGAGACGGCATTCGTCTCGGTGAGGCCGCCGGTGCCGTGCTGGCCACCGACCTGGCCAGCCCGGTGGCCTGGGCCCCGGTATCGCGGGTGCAACACGCCGACGGCAGCATCGGCCACTTTCCCCATATCATCGATCGGGCCAAGCCCGGGGTGATCGGGGTGCTGGCCAATGGCAAACGCTTCGTCAACGAGGCCGACGGTTACTACGACTACACCGCGGCCATGGTGGAAGCGGTTCCGGCCGGCGAGGAAGTGGCGTCCTGGCTGATCTGCGACCACCGCTTCCAGCGTCGTTACGGACTGGGTTATGCCCGCCCCTTCCCCCTGCCCGTGGGCCATCTGGTGCGCAACGGCTACCTGCAACGGGCCGACTCCATCCAGGAGCTGGCACGGCGTTGCGGCATCGACCCACAAGGCCTGGCCGCCACGGTACAAGCGTTCAACCAGCATGCCCGGCAGGGTCAGGACCCTGAGTTCGGTCGCGGTTCGACGCCCTACAACCGCAAGCAGGGTGACGCCCTGCACCCAGGGCCTAACCCCTGCGTGGCGCCTATCCAGCAAGGGCCGTTCTATGGGGTCAAAGTGCTGCCCGGCAGTTTCGGCACCTTTGCCGGGCTCAAGACCAGCCCCCAGGCCCAAGTACTGGATCAGGCCGGGGCGGTGATCCCGGGGCTGTATGCCGCGGGCACCGACATGGCCAGTGTCATGGGCGGCTTCTACCCGTCCGGGGGCATCAACCTGGGGCCGGCCATGACCTTCGGCTACATTGCCGGGCGCCATGCCGCAGGCGTCAGTGACTATGAGGTGATCCTCGAACCGGCCCTTGGCGCAGGTTCCGGACAATGCGCTGCGATGCATTGACCTGGCGCCGCGGGTTCATGGGCTCCAGCCGGGGCCCTGCTCCACCAGGGGCTGCGACGCCTGCAACTGCGCCTCGATCTGCCGCGCCAGGTAATACACCCCGGCCATGACCCCGTGCTCAGGATCATGCAACTGCTTGAGCCAGGCCTGATCGAAGGCCACGCCCAGATCGCGCCGGGTCTGCGCCTGCAGGTCCTCGCGCTCATTGCTCTGGACCAGGGCCCGTACGCCCGCCACCCCCACGGAAATCAGCGCTCCGGCCACCCGCCCCACCGCGGCGGCCACGGCACCGGCCACACCGCGACTGGCGAACTGGGCCTGAAGTTTCTCGCTGGTGACCTGGGCCACCTGGGACACGCCCGGCGCCGCCTCCCCCTGATCGGTCGCCGGCCCGGCATGAATCTGCTGCAACAGCGGCGCATAGGCCGGCAGACGGGCCACCGGCTCGACCTGCAACAGCTGCTGCAACGAAGCGCGCTGCCCGGCCTGGGGCCCAAGATCGATGGCGATGATCCGCGCCAGATGCTGATCCAATTGCGGCACGGGCAACTGGTGACGCACAGTGCTGAGCTGCACCTGCTGACGCAGCAACTGCACATAGAACTCCATGGCCTCGCCGGTAATGCCATCGGCATCGATCTCCAGCGCCACTGGTGCCAGGACCCGCTGCTGATACTGTTCCTGCAGGTAAACGGCCAGGCGCCTGGAAGCCTGAGCGTCATCGCCCCGGTCGTTCAGGGAATACCAACCGACCTTGAGCGCCAGCCATTCCTGGGTCCAGTAGCCACTGAACCAGGGAATGAAGTGTTCGTCGGTCTGCTGATAGATCCGTGTGCGCCAATGCTCCATGGAGCCCTGGGCATAGACCTCAGCCTGCTGGGTGGCGGAGCGTGAGGCGTTCAGCAGTTCCCCGTCCACCTGACGCCAGACGGCCGGACTGACCGGCGCCTGGGCGACGGGTTCGGCGACACGGCTGGCGCAGCCAGGAAGGAGCAGTACCAGCACCGCCAGCCCCAGGCTGAACAACCAGGACCTGGGGCGACAGCAACGCAGCGCCAGTGAGCACAAGGCAAGTCCCTCCCTGAAGGCAAGGCAAGGCCAGGCCAGACTCGACCGTCCGGCCTGGCCTACTTGCAGTATAGGTAGCGCCACTGCGAGACCCGGGGCGTTTTGCCAGGCGCTCGTGCAATCGTTACGGCATCGGTATATTGCCCGGGGCGCCTGCGCCACGGACCTGCCTCCCCCCTACAAGGAACCTTCATGCTCTACCGCATCGCCGCTGACAGCCTGGTGCTGTTTCACCTGTCATTCATCGTCTTCGTGCTGCTGGGAGGCCTGCTGGTGCTGCGCCATCCGCGGCTGATGCTGCTGCACCTGCCCGCCGCGGCCTGGGGTGTGGCGGTGGAAGTCCTGCACCTGGAATGCCCGCTGACCCGCTGGGAAAACCTGTTGCGCCACGCCGCCGGCCAGGATGGCTACGGGGCCGGGTTCATCGAGCACTACCTGATCCCACTGATCTACCCCGCCGGGCTGACCCCGGGCATCCAGCTCTGGCTGGGCAGCCTGGTTCTAGTGATCAACCTCTCGGTCTACGGCTACCTGGCACGGCGCTGGAGCCGTACCCGACACGCCTGAAGCCTCCCCCCTTGTGACCGCAGCGGCGAACTGGCCCGCACCTTGGCGCTCTAGGACGGATCGGCCTCGCAGGCCTGGGTCAGCGCCTGCCAGGTGGCCTGGTCGGCAGGGATCAAGTGCTCGATGCGCAATGACGCCACAGTGATGTCCTGGGGCATGCCAAAGGTGGTGAAGGTGGAAAGAAAACGCAGTTCGCCCGTGGGCCCGCGCACCCGAGTCAGCAGCAACGGCGTGGCCAGGCTTGCAGCACCCGCCGCCTCGCCGGGACACGGCAGGCTCGCCAGCAGCGCCACCAGCCCTGGCTGTTGCGCCGCCTCCCGGGCCGCCCGCTGCCAAGCCACCTGACGGATCTCTTCGGCATTGATCAGGCAGTCACCAAAACCACCGGGCAGCAGCAGGCTCGCCAACAGATTGAAGCCTTGCTCCAGCGCCGCCGCCGGCAGTCCCAAAAGCCCGAACAAGGCCGTGGTGGCGCGATTGGCGGCCAGTACCTGCCAGCCGCTGTCGATGACAATGGCCGGCGCCGGGTTGTTGGCCTGGAGCAGGTGCATCAGCGCGGCGCGCACCGGCTCCAGGCCCGGATCGTCCAATGGCAAAGCGGCATAACGGGGGGCATAGCCGGCGGCAAGATACACCCGGTTGCGTATTTCCAGTGGGGTATCCAGGGTGCTCAGCAAGCCATGCAGCAGCGCCGGGCTGGGCTGGGCCCGGCCCGTCTCGACGCAGCTCAGGTGCCGTTGCGACATGCCCACCTGCAACGCCAGATCCAGCTGGCTCAAGCGCGCTTGCCGCCGCAGCTGGCGCAGTTGCGCGCCGACCGGCAGCGCTGGCGCGGGAACGCGTCCAAGGGGTTCAATCATCGGGTTCCGTCATCCTTTGGGTGGGTTAGCCGTTGGCGGACAGCTCAGCGAACAGGCTTGAAAAAGATCAGTTCGGGATCATCCTCGTCCAGGTTCTCGACCACCCCACTGGGGCGAAAACCCGCCTTGGCCAGCAACCCCTGGGCCGCCAGATTGGAGCGGTTGGTGGAGGTGAACAACTTGGTCGTCCGACAAGCCCTCTCGGCGGCAGCGAGCAGCCGTTGTGCCACCCCCTGACGTTGCTGCTCGGGCGCCACAACCACCAGGGAAACGAACCCCTGCTCGAAAAAATCATGCTTGAGCAGCACATAGCCGGCGACCCTGTCGCACGCCACCTCGACCCACACCTGGCCCCGCCCGACCGCCTCACGAAGCGCCTGGCCTCGGCTGGCATGAGCTTGCGCGTAAGCATCAAAGCCAAGCATGGCCGGCACATCCTCAGGCAGAGCCTCACGAATCAACCGCGGGATACCTGGTTGAGGAAGCTGTTGGTTGTCACTCATCGCTACTCATTCCTTGAGGGTGTTGGTCGTCCGGTGCGGCCCAGCTGAGCGCTTGTGCCCCACGCCTGTCTATGACCTGGGAGGTCATTGAGTGCTCCGGGGGTTGCCACTTAGCCTGTTCGCTCCCCGTAGTTCAAGGAGTTTAACAGTGAGAAAAACACTCTGGCGCCTATGCCTGGCCTTGTTCGCCGGCCATGAACTGGACGCCGTGGCCCAAGCCGAGTGGCGCCTGCTGTATGGCTTGCGCGACCTCGATCCGGCACTGGGCCAGCAGTGGTTCATTGCGCTGCATGTACCGCTGTGCGTCGCACTGATGTGGCTGATCGGGCACCCGCGCCAGGCCATGCGCCGGACCAGCCGGCAACTGCTGGCCGCGTTTGCCGTGGTTCACGCCGGGCTGCACTACAACCTTCAGCAGCACCCGCTGTACCTCTTCGACTCGCTGCTGTCGCAAACGCTGATCTTCGCCTGCGGTGCCACCGGCCTGCTCTACCTGATGCTGGACCTGGGCCGGCAACGCTCCCCGTGCAACGACTGATCACTTCCCTGCTCAAGGAACCCACCATGCCCCGTCCCTACCTCGCGCTGCTGACCCTGCTGGCCTTCAGTGCCTACACCCTGTTCACCCTGCTCCAGGCACAGCAGTCGCTGCTGCAATTCGGCATGCAACTGCTGTCGCAACCCGACACTGCACAGGTGGTCATCGACCTGTACTTGATGGCGCTGCTGGCTGGACTGTGGATGCTGCGAGACGCCCGGGCCCGCGGACGCTCGGCGCTGTCGGTGCTGCCCTACCTGCTGCTGACGGCGGTCTTCGTCTCCATCGGCCCGTTGCTGTACATCGTGGTCAACGGCTTTGGCCGAGGCTCGCCCCGCAGCGCCTGAGCGGCAACGGCCTCAGATCAGCCGCTGGATCTGCTTGTGCCGCCAGACCAGCTTGAAGTAGCCGGTCTGCAGCACCAGCATGCTCAGGTAGGCCACCGGGAACGCCATCCATACCCCCTGCAGGCCGAAGTGCGCGTCCAACAGATAGGCCATCGGCAACTGCACCCCGAGGATGCAGAAAATCGAGATCGCCACCGGCATGAGCACCGTGCCGCTGGCGCGCATGATGCCACCCACCACCGCCTGGAAGCCGAACACCAGGATGCTCCAGAGCATGATGTGCAGCAGGTGTTCGGCCTGCACCAGGGCTGTGGGGTCGATGATGAACAGCCCCAACAGCCAGTGGGAAATCAGGTAGCCGAGCAACACCAGGGCCCCGGTCAGGCACAGGTTGATCGCCAGGCCCGTGCGCAGGATCGGGGTGATGCGCTCCAGGCGCCCGGCGCCGATGGCCTGGGCCCCGAGGATCGACGCGGTGATGGCGATCGACAGCGCCGGGAACTGCACATAGTTGACGATCTGGGTCACCGCGCCGTAGGCCGCCGTGGCCTGGGAACCGTGGCGGTTGACCAGGGCCAGGATCACCAGCTCGGAGAGCGAGATCACCACCATCTGCACCCCGGTGGGCAGGCCGATGCGCAGCACCTTGGCGAGGATCGCCCGGTCCAGCTTCATCGCCGCGAACAGCGCCCGATCCGGCGCCAGGGGATGGGCCCGGCCACTCAAGCGCCAGACCAGGAAACCCATGGCCAGGATATTGCCCACCAGCCCGGCGAAGGCCGCACTTTGGATGCCCATCGGCGGCAGGCCCAGCCAGCCACGAATCAGCGCCGGAGTCAGCAGCAGGCCCACCAGGGTCGACACGATCAGCGCCAGCAGCGGCGACAGGGTATCGCTGACGCCCCGCAGCAACTGGGTAAAGAGCACGAACACCAGCAGCAGCGGCATGATCAGCATCATCACCCGGGCATAGCCCACCGCATCGTCCAACACATCCAGCGGGGTCCCCAGCCCCTGCAATGCCGGCCGCGCAAACAGCATGCCCAGCAGCGCACCCAGCAGGCCGATCAATGCGCCGAGCAACAGGGTGCTGCCGGCCACCGCCTTGACCGTGCCCAACTCCCGGGCGCCCCAGGCCTGGCCGATCAGCACCGAGGCCCCCGCGCCCAGGCCGATCACCAGGGCAATGAAGAAGAACACGATGGGGAACATCCCCGACACCGCGGCCAACGCCTGGGTCCCCAGCATCTGCCCGATGTAGATGCCGTTGAGCGTGCCGGAGAACGACTGCAGGAAGTTCGACAGCACCATGGGCAAGAGGAAGATCAGGTACACCTGCCAGAGCGGGCGCTGGGCGGGAATCGACATGGGGCAGGCAACCTCGGATCAAGAGGACGAAGGGCCGCGAAGCAGTCCGTGGTACGGGGCTCGCGTCGGTCCTGGAAGGTGCAGCAATGAAGGCCGCACGCGACGCTCCGGCAGCGCAGCGGCCCGAGGTTTGTATCAGCGGTTGACGTCCACCACCACCCGCCCGCGGACCTTGCCTTCGAGCAGTTCGCGGGCGACGGTCAACGCCTCTTCCAGGCCCACTTCGCGGGTGATCCGCTGCAGGTGCTGCTGGTCCACCTCGGCAGCCAGGCGCTCCCAGGCATGCACCCGTTCGTGGTAGGGACGGGTCACGCTGTTGATCCCCAGCAAGCTCACACCCCGCAGAATGAAGGGCGCCACCGAAGCCGGGAAATCCATGCCCTGGGCCAACCCGCAGGCAGCCACCAGACCATCGGCGGCGGTGCCGGCACAGACGTTGGCCAGGGTGTGACTGCCCACCGAATCGATGGCCGCCGCCCAGCGTTCCTTGGCCAGCGGGCGTCCCGGTTCGGACAGTTCGGCACGCTCGATGATACGGCTGGCCCCCAGCGTCTTGAGGTAGTCGGCCTCTTCCGGCCGCCCGGTGGCGGCAATCACCGAGTAGCCCAGGCGCGACAGCAGGCTGATGGCAAAGCTGCCGACGCCGCCGCTGGCACCGGTGACCAGCACTTCGCCGTGCTCGGGGGTCAGGCCGCTGCGCTCCAGGGCGATCAGGCACAGCATGGCGGTGTAGCCGGCAGTGCCGATGGCCATGGCCTGGCGCGCGCTGAAGGCTTCTGGCAGGTGGATCAGCCAGTCCCCCTGCAACCGGGCCTTCTGCGCCAGCCCGCCCCAATGGCTCTCGCCCACGCCCCAGCCATTGAGCAGCACCTGCTCCCCCGGGCGAAAGCGCGGATGGCTGCTGGCTTCGACGGTGCCTGCCAGGTCGATTCCGGGGACCATGGGAAACTGCCGCACCACCGGGCTTTTGCCAGTGATCGCCAGGCCGTCCTTGTAGTTCAGGGTGCTGTAGGCCACCCGCACCGTGACATCACCTGCCGGCAGTTGCACCTCCTCCAGTTGGCTCAGATGGGCGCGATAACCTGCAGTGTCTTTGTCGATCACAATGGCCTTGAACATCACGGACTCCTGTTGGCAAGGGAGGCTGCAGCGCTGGCTGCAACGGCGTAGAACGCGAACGCGCCATCCTACGCAAGCCTTCGGAAGGCGTCCATGAACCCCCCTGCCCGCCGCAGAATTGCTCCGCTGGCCGGGCCGGTGCTACCGGTCATTGATCCCCTCTCACCCCAGTCCCCGCCGGCGACGCTCGCAATGGCCCGGGCCGCACCCAGCGTCCCCTATCGCAACGTAGCCCAGCGCGACTGGCCTGCCAGAACGGCGATGAGGGGCCTATCGGGCGTGGCAAAAACGCAGCATGCAGCGTTACCATGCCGCGGTGTTTCTACCCTGACCGAACGGATTCTCGACCTTGTCTCACCTACTGGAAAAAGCCGCCGCACGCGGCGATCTCGCGGCCATCGAGCGCCTCCTTGATGCTGGCGCGGACCTTGAATGGCAGCACAAGGGCACCGGCCGCACGGCCCTGCTGGCCGCCACTATCGCCGGGCACCGGCCGGCCGTGGCGCTGCTGCTGGCACGCGGCGCGAATGTCCAGCAACCGTGCAAGGCCCTGGGCTACAGCCCCCTGGCCTGGGCCGCCAGCCAAGGTGATAGCGCCATGGCCGAGTTGCTGATAGCCCATGGCGCAGCGCTCGAACACGCCAGCCCCGAACTGCAACGCACTGCCCTGATGAACGCCGCCCAGGCCGGGCACGAGGCAATGCTGAGCTTGCTGCTCAAAGCCGGCGCCGATCCCCAGCGCCTGGACTTCCAGCAGCGCAATGCCTGGTCCCTGGCCGAAGAGAAGGGCCATACCCAGATCATGCAACAGCTGGCGCAGGCCGGTGCCGGAGCGCCGCCAGCATCCGCGGCGGCCCCTTGCCTGCCCTGGCCGCCACTGGCACCAGGCGATGACAACAGTGGCGATCCGGTCACCCAGGTGCGGGCCTATACCCTGGCGCTGGAGGCCTGGGAACAACGGGGCAATGCCCTGGGCCACAAGGCTGCCGACGCGGCCTTCTGGGCCGAACCGCAACAGCTCCTCGAACGTTTCTGCACCCTGCGGCCGCGGACCTATCCCCGAGCCGCCTACGGTTACCCCACAACCTACTCCGAGGCCGACCAACTACTGGGCTGCCAGCTGCTCAAGCCCGCCCAGGCCGAAGTGCTGATGCGTGATCCAGCCTCCCGGACGCTGTGCTACGAGCATCGCTTCCTGGTCAAACGGGTCGCGGGGCAATGGCGCATCGACAGCGTCAAGCGGCGCCTGGCCGGCACCCCGAAATGGACCAACGCGATTCTGTGACGCCCCTGCAACTTGCACGCCCCTCTCACCTTTCAGGACCTGCCCCCATGAAATACGACGACGCCTCCTGGCACTACGGCGGCGACTTTCCCGACGACCTGCCCACCACGGCCGGAGCCACCCACATCGGCCTGTTCCTGGCCTGGATGCTGATCAACGACTTTGCCAGCGAGGAGCTGCTGGACGATGTCGAAGAGGAGATCCGCCAAGTCCAGGCCCGCACCCTCGATGGCCGCGAGTTCCTGTTGCGGATACTGGATGAAAAGCTCAGCGACGGCGATTTCAACGACGAAGGCAATGCCTTTGCCCTGGCCTACTACAAGGGGCGGGACAGCGGTCGGTTTTCCAGCGACTACGAACAGATCCTGGCCCCCGAGCCGGGCACCATCTACCGGGTGGAAAACAGCTGGAGCAACTACGACCGGCTGGCATCGGTGATGGACGAGCGACTTGCACACTGGCGCGCCACGGGGCGAGCGCAGTACATCGACTGAGCGCCGGACGCCGGCAATTGTGGTTAAATGCCGCCCCCGAAAAACGCCGGTTACCGTGATGACCCCTCAAGCCCTCGCCACCCTCAACCAGCACTTGCTAACCGCCCTGGCCACCGCGCCCACCGAAACCCGGCGCCTGTTCCATGGCCGCGGCCGCTGCTGGCCGGGGCTGGAGCAACTGACCGTGGACTGGTTGCAAGGGGTCCTGCTGGTGTCCCTGTTCAAGGCGCCGGAGCCTGAACAACTCGCGGCCCTGAAGCTGCTGCTGGTGGAGCTGGGCGACTCCGCGCAATGGGCCGCCAGCGGCGCCCGCAGCCTGATGCTGCAGCACCGCTACCTGCCCGACAGCCATGGCGAATGGCTGCTGGGCCCGCCGGTGGATTCCTGCACCATCACCGAGGAAGGCCTGCGCTACCAGGTGGACCTGGGCAGCAAGCAGAACAACGGGCTGTTCCTCGACATGCGCTACGGGCGCAACTGGGTCCGGGCCCATGCCCGGGGCCAGAACGTGCTCAACCTGTTCGCCTACACCTGCGGCTTCTCGGTAGCAGCGATCGCTGGCGGTGCCGAGCGAGTGGTCAACCTCGACATGTCCCGAGCGGCCCTGAGCCGTGGCCGCGACAACCACCGGCTCAATGGCCACGACACCAGCCGGGTGAGTTTTCTCGGCCATGACCTGTTCAAGTCCTGGAGCAAGGTCAAGCAAGGTGGCCCTTACGATCTGGTGATCATTGATCCGCCATCGTTCCAGAAAGGCAGCTTTGTCCTGGGCAAGGACTATGCCCGCGTCCTGCGGCGCTTGCCGGAGTTGCTGACAGCCAACGGCTGCGTGCTGGCCTGCATGAACGACCCGGCATTTACCGTGGAGTTTCTGCTGGAGGGCATGGCCGAGGCAGCGCCGGGGTTGCGTTTTGAACAGCGGCTGGAGAACCCGCCGGAGTTTCCCGATGCCGATCCGCAATGTGGGCTCAAGGCGCTGGTGTTTCGTCAGGGGGAATAGAGGGGCCATCGCTGCTGGGAAGGGGCCGGAAGATCAAAAGCCAAAGCCAAGGTGCGCAGGCCGGCTCCTTGTAGCCGCTGCCGAAGGCTGCGAACGAGCGCTCGCGCTCGCAAAACCAGGCGGCGCGATAGGTCAGGAAAATTGGAGAGGCAGGTTTAGCGTCTCCTCCGGAGCCGGTCGCAGCCTGCGGCAGCGGCTACATGAACGCGAACGGCAATGAAACAGGCCGGCAGGCCGCCGTCAGATGTTGATCTTGCTCTGGCTTTTGATCTTGATCTGAACGCCCCGTTAACCACGATGGCCGAACGCAGGCATTGAGCCGTGGGTAACCCGGCAGGGATGCCGGGTTAGCCGCCACCCGGCCATGGATGGCCGGTGGCGGCGGCCCACGGATCAATGCCGGAGTTCGGGCATGCCTCGCTATGCGAGGCACCGAGTGGAGGGGCAAAGCCCTTTGGTTACTTTGGGGCCCCAAAGTGACTCGCCGTAAGGGCGAAACCGCCAGCCGCCACACCCGCAGCAACGGATATGCCCCCCAAAAAACCCCCAAAGCCCCCGCTGCGCCTCACAACCCCATCCGATACTCAATAACCCCAGGCTTGTGCGCCACCCAGTCATACAACCTCTGCGCACGCTTGTTGCTCTCCTGGGTATGCCAATACAAGCGCCCACACCGCTGTTCCCGGGCAAAGGCCTGCACCCACTCGATCAACAGTTTCCCCGCACCACTGCCCCGCACTGCCGGTGCGACATACAGGTCCTCCAGATAACAGAAGTCGGTTACCGCCCAGGTCGAACGGTGCAACACCGAGTTGACGAAACCGATCAGCTCATCACCCTGCACCGCCACCGCTGAAAACACCGGCTCTTGCGGATCGCAGAAACGCTCGAAGGCAACCACACTGACCTGCTCATCCAGCGTCACCTGATAGAAATCCTGATACGCCAGCCACAACTGCAACCACTGCTGATAATCGCCAGGCTGAATCGGTCGTATCGTCACTGCGTGTTGTTGATCACTCATTGCACTCTCCTGTTGAAAACCCACTCCAGACGTCAACCCCTGGATGGTGAGGAGCGCCAGCTTATGGTTTGAGTGGAGGGCTTGATCAGTCCAGTTCAATCGAAAGGAGCAGACCACTTTTGCCAGCGCCCTCGAACCTCACACCTCGGGCTGCTGATGGGTCACGCAGTGGATTCCCCCGCCTCCCGCCGCGATGGCGTCAATGTCCAACTGCACCACTTGCCGCCCGGGGTACAGGCTCTCCAGCAGGGCCAGGGCCTTGGTATCCGCCGCCGGATCGCCGAACTGCGGGGAAATCACCGCGCCATTGATCACGAAGTAGTTGATGTAGCCCGCGGCAAAATCGTCGTTGCCCCGGCTGAAGCGCGTCTTGCGCGGGTTCAGCGGCGGCGACAGGGTGTGAACCTGCAGCTTGCGGCCATCGGCATCGGTGGCATTGCGCAGGATCTCCAGGTGCTTGAGGGTCACCTGGTGGTCGTAGGAGTCCGGGTCATTGTCGAGGTTGGCCACCACCACCCCGGGCCTGACGAAACGTGCATAGAAGTCGACATGGGCATCAGTGATGTCCCGGCCCTTGATCCCCGGTAACCAGATGATCTTGCGCAAGCCGAGACAAGCCTTGAGTTCAGCCTCCACCTCGGCCTTGCTCCAAGCCGGGTTGCGGTTGCTGTTGATCCAGCTGCTTTCGGTCATGATCCCGGTGCCGTGGCCATCCACCTCGATACCGCCCCCCTCGCCTACCAGCTCGCTGCGCAGATACCGGGCATCGGCGGCGTCGGCCATTTGCCTCGCCAGCCGGGCATCCCGAGCGTGGCGCTGCTTGTTGCCCCAGCCATTGAAGTTGAAGTCCACCGCGCCCAGTCGGCCCTGGGCGTTGGTGACGAAGTTGGCGCCGATATCGCGCATCCAGATATCGTCCAGCTCGGTGATCACGTAGCTGATGTTGTGCGTCCCGCACAGTGTTTCGACCAGGTCGCGCTCCTCTTCGCGACAGAACAGGGTCAGGGGTTGATGGACGGCGATGGCGCGGGCGATGCGCCCCTGGGCTTGCTGGACATCAGAGGTGAAGTCTTCCCAGATCGCGTCCTGGGCGCCAAAGGCCATGAAGGCCCGCTGCTGGCGGTCGCCTTCGTCAGGCAGGTACCAGTCGTCCTGCTCCTGGGCTCGAGCTTGGCGGGAGCCCAGGCCCAGGCTGGTCATGGCGGTGATTGCGACCAGCAGCGAGGCCTGTTTGATAAGTTCACGTCGGGTGGGCATGGGGCAATTCTCTGGGTGGGGTTTGCTGAAGGGGGTACAAAAGCAGGCGAGGTGCTCACGGGCGCCTTCGCGGGCAAGCCTGTTCCTACCCGGACATTGTAGGAGCCGACTTGCCGGCGAACCGCACCGCGGCCTGCCGGCCCGGGTTCAGGGGCTTGGTGCTGTCGCGGTCTTGAACTTGGTCCAGGCGCGCATTCGGGCGCGCATGTCGGCCTGTGGGATGTCCCGGCCGGGGATCAGGCGTTCGAAGCTGGCTTGATCCGGGTAGATGTCCGGGTTGTCGCGCATCTGCGGATCGACAGCGGGCCGGGCCTTGGCATTGGCCGTGGGATAGCCGGTGGAGTTGCTGATGGCCGCCATGTTCTCCGGGCGCATGACGAAGTTGATAAAGGCATAGGCGTACTCCGGGTGCCGGGCGTCCTTGGGGATCGCCATGGTGTCCATCCACACCGTGGTGCCTTCACGGGGGATGCGGTACTGGAAGTCGACCTTTTTCCCCGCGGCATCGGCAGCGCGCTGGGCCTGGGTCATGTCGCCGCTGTAACCCAGAGACAGGCACAGATTGCCGTTGACCAGGTCGGTCACTGGCTGCGACTGGAACTTGCGGATGTAGGGCCGCAGCTTCCCCAGCAGTTCGCCGGCGGCCTGCAGATCCGCCGGCTTGGCGCTGCGCGGTTCACGCCCGAGGTAGTTGAGCGCCACCGCCAGCACTTCATCCGGCGAGTCGATGACCGAGATTCCGCAATCGGCAAACTTGCTCGCCAGCTCGGGCTTGAACAACAGGTCCAGGCTGTTCACCGGGGCATTGGGCAGGCGCTCGGCGACCTGCTGTGCGTTGTAGGTCAAGCCGATGGTGCCCCAGGTGTAGGGCACCGTCGCCTGGCTGGCGCGGGGGTACTGGGTCCGCAGTTTTTGCAGACCGGGCTCGATGTCGTCCAGGCCGCTCAGCTTTCTGGGGTCCAGGGTCTGCAGGCTGCCGGCGCGCATCAGCCGTTCGGCCACGGTGTCGCCGGGGAAGATCAGGTCGTAGCCGCTGCCGCCCGTCATCAGCTTGGCTTCCAGCACTTCGCTGCCTTCCATGACGTCGTAGATCACCTTGATCCCGGTTTCGGCGGTAAAGCGACTCAGGGTATCGGCGGCGAAATAGTCGGCCCAGTTGTACAGGCGCAGGGTCTTGTCCTCGGCTTCGGCCCGGGCCTGGGTCGATACCAGGGTCGCGGCGAGCAACCAGCCGAGTGCCTGCAAGCGGGGTTTGCCAGTCGGTTGCATATCATGCCTCCCGGGTAGTCCAGTGGGGGTGGATGCGTTGTCCATCGAGGCTCAGCAGGGGGCCGTACATCTCCGGGCGCCGGTCACGGAAGATGCCCCAGGTGCGGCGCTCTTCGGCCATGGCCGCAAGGTCCAGGCTGTGCAACAGCACGCCGTCGGTCGTGCGATCAGCCGCGGCCAGCAGGCTGCCCTTGTGATCGCAGATAAAGGACGAGCCATAGAAATCCATATGCAGCGTCGGATCGCTGGTGGCCACTTCGCGGCCGATGCGGTTGGCCGCTACCACGGGCAGCAGATTGGCCGCAGCATGGCCGCGCATGGTCATCTGCCAGTGGTCCCGGGAATCAAGATCGGCCGCTCCTGGCTCAGAACCGATGGCGGTGGGAAACAGTAATACCTCGGCCCCTTGCAACGCCAGGCAGCGGGCGGTCTCGGGAAACCACTGGTCCCAGCAGATGCCGATCCCCAGGCGTCCGTAAGCCGTATCCCAGACCCGGAAACCGGTGTCGCCTGGGCTGAAGTATTCCTTCTCCTGATAACCCACCGCGTTGGGGATATGGGTCTTGCGGTACACCCCCAACAGGCGTCCGTCAGCGTCGGCGACGCTGAGGGAATTGAAGTAGGCCGTGCCGGCCCGCTCGAACCAGCTCAGGGGCAGCACCACCCCCAGCTCCCGGGCCAGGGCGGCGAAGCGCTTGAGTACCTGGCTGCCGGCATAGTCCTCGGCCAGGGCCAGGTGCTGGTGCTGTTGCTCGATGCAGAAGTACGGCGTGGCGAACAGTTCCTGCAGGAGGATGACCTGGGCACCTTGGGCCGCCGCTTCCCGCACCCGTTGTTCGGCGCGATCGAGGTTGCCTGGCAAGTCCCAGGTACAGGGCATCTGGACGGTAGCGACGATCAACGGGCTCATGCCAGCACCTCCAGCGGCCACAGCGGCTGCTGCTGGGTGATGCAGTGCACGCCACCGCCGCCGTGGGCCAGGTGGTTGATCCGTACCGGCACCACTTCCCGCCCGGGAAAAGCCCGGGACAACACCTGGGCCGCCGCTTGATCGGCAGCGATGCCGTAGGCCGGCATGATCACCGCGCCATTGGCCAGGTAGAAGTTGGTGTAGGACGCGCAGAACACCTCGGCCCGAGCGTCCACCGCAGCACTGGCTTCGAACAGCTCGATCAGTTCGAAGCTGCGCCCCTGGGCATCCCGGGCCAGCTCCAAGGCCCGGCGGTTCTCGCGCACCACTTCGGCGTACACCGACTCCTGATCGTGGGTAGCATCCACCAACAACACCGCTGGGCGCGCGAAGGCGCACACCCCGTCGACATGGCCATCAGTCATGTCACCGGTGACATGGTCCGGGTCACCCGGCAGCCAGATGGTCTTCTGCACCCCCAGCAAACGGCTGAAGACGTCCTCGATCTCGGCCTTGCTCAGGCCCGGGTTGCGATTGGGGTTGAGCAGCACCGACTCGGTGGTGATCAGGGTGCCCTCGCCGTCCACATGGATGGCACCGCCTTCGTTGGCCAGCGGGCTACCGAAACTGGGCAGCCCCAGCTCGTCGAGCAGGCGCCGAGCCAGGCTTCGATCCAGGTCGTGAGCCGATTTTTCACCCCAGGCATTGAAGCGCCAACTGACCCCGGCCAGGCCTTGCTGCGGATGACAGATAAAACTCGGTCCGGAGTCGCGGCACCAGCTGTCATTCACCGCCTGGGCAATCAGCTCGACATTGTCGCCACACAGCGCGCGGGCACTGTCCAGAGCCACCGGGTCCACCACCAGTTTCACCGGCTCGAAACGGGCAATGGCATTGGCCACCCGCGCAAAATCCGCCTGCACATCGGCCTGGGTCACGCCCCAGACCGACTCCCACAGGGCCTGATTGTGGGGCCAGACCATCCAGGTCGCGGCGTGGGGCGCCCACTCGGCGGGCATCCTCCAACCCTGGGTTTGATGGTGATTGCTGAACATGGGCGCTGCACCTCTGAAGTAAGGTTTTTTTATCAATCGACCAACAGGGTCGAACCATTGCGCCCATGCTATGACTTTGAAAAACCCTCAACAAACGATAGATTTAGCGCAATTCTGATCAGCAAGGCTTATCAATCATGTTGAAACACTGGCCTCCCCTGAATGCCCTGCGCGGTTTCGAAGCCGCCGCGCGCCTGGGCAGTTTCCACAAGGCCGCGCAAGAGCTGCACCTCACCCAGTCGGCCATCAGCCAGCAGATCCGCAGCCTGGAAACCTTCCTCGAACAGCCGCTGTTCCACCGCAGCGGCCGCAGCGTCACCCTCACCGATGCCGGGCATGACCTGCGCAGCACCACCCAGTCGCTGCTGCAACAACTGGCGGTGGGCATCCGTCGCCTCGAGCAGTACCGCAAGCCCAATCAGTTGGTGGTCAATACCAGCCCAGCCTTTGCCCGTCACTGGTTGCTGCCACGCCTGGGGGAGTTCCATCGCCTGCACCCCGAGGTGGACCTGTGGCTGTTCACCAGCTTCGAACCGCCGGACATGAGCACCCAGACCATCGACCTGACCCTGCGCGACGACCTCAGCGCCCAGGCCGAGTGCAGCTACCTGGAGCTGTACCACGACCGTCTGTACCCGGCCTGTCACCCGTCCCTGCTGGAGCAGCCCCAGGAGCTACGCACCACCTTGCATGGCGAACGGGAAATGGACTGGAGCCACTGGGTGGTGGAAGGCGGTACAGACATCGGCCAGCGCAGCAACGGCCTGAATTTTTCCGATCCCGGGTTGCTCCTGGACGCCGCCTGCTCCGGCCATGGGATTGCCCTGGTCAGCCAGTTGCTGGCGCAACAGGCCCGCCGTCAGGCCCTGCTGGTGCCCCTGTGCGAACAGAGCGTGCGCGGCCCGACCTGGGCCTGGCTGGTTCATCGGGACAGCGAGAGCAGTGCACTGACCCGAAGCTTCTGTGAGTGGTTGCAAGCAGCACTGCTGCGCGGCAACGAGGACGCGGTGTGACCCCGCCCGCCCGGCGCCCGGAGGCATTGCCCAGCGCCAGCGAGTGGCAGCCCAGGCAACGCCTGAGCACGCGGCGCCTGGGCTCTAGCGGTTACCGGCGCCGCTGCACCGTGGTTTTTTCTTGACAGTGAAAAATCCCACCCGCTATTGTCTGACAACCTGACTACCAAGGTTTCTCCATGCTCGAACTCCAGCGTCCCGACTCTCTCGTTGTGCGTGTGGTCAATGCGATCCGTACCGAGATCGACTCCGGCCGCCTGGCTCCCGAGTCGCGCCTGCCCACTGAACAGCAACTGGCCGAGCAGCTGAATGTCAGCCGCTCGGTGGTGCGCGAAGCCATTGCCCAGCTCAAGGCCGATGGCGTGCTGATCGCCCGGCGCGGCCTGGGGTCGTACATTTCCAAGACCCCGGCCGGCACGGTGTTCCGCTTCCCCCAGGCCGATGGCCGCCTGCCGGATCTGGCGCAGATGTTCGAGATGCGCCTGTGGATCGAAACCCAGGCTGCGTCGATTGCCGCCCAGCGCCGCGATGCCGCCGATCTGCAGCGCATGCAGCAAGCCCTGCAGGAAATGCACGACAAGCGCAGCGATTTCGAAGCCGCGGGGTTGGCGGACGTGGAGTTTCACCGGGCCATCGCCGAGGCCAGCAAGAACGACTACTTCGTGGCCTTCCATGATTTTCTCCGCAGCCAGCTAACCAGCGCCCGCAAGGCCGCCTGGGAAAACTCGGCGCGGCGCCAGGTCGGCGGTTCCGCCGATGCCACCCAGGAACACCAGGCGCTGTACCAGGCCATTGCCGCCGGTGATCGCCAGGCCGCCGCCGCTTGTGCCGATGCTCACTTGCGTGCCGCGGCCAAGCGCCTGGACCTGGAGCTGCCAACCCTCGACTGACACCTGCAACACGCTTCAAGCCGCAAGCGCTAGCCTGCGGTTTTTTATCGGAACACTTAGTCTGACAACCTGATAACCAGACTTGAAACCGTTTGATCCAAGGTACCCAGAACCATGATTTATGACTTTTGCATCATCGGCGGCGGCATCGTCGGACTGGCCACGGCCATGGAAATCCTCAAGCGCCAGCCGGGCGCCTCGCTGGTGATCCTGGAAAAGGAAAATGTCCTGGCCCGGCACCAGACCGGTCACAACAGCGGGGTGATCCACGCCGGTATCTACTACGCGCCGGGCAGCCTCAAGGCCGACCTGTGCAAGCGCGGCGCCGAGGCCACCAAGCAGTTCTGCAGCGAGCACGGAATCAAGTTCGAGGTCTGCGGCAAAGTGCTGGTAGCGTCCAACGCCCTAGAAATGCAGCGCATGGAAGCCCTGTACCAGCGCTCACAACAGAACGGCCTGAAGGTGGAGCGCCTGGACGCCGAGCAACTGCGTCAGCGTGAGCCGAACATCGTCGGCCTCGGCGGGCTGTTCCTCGACGCCACCGGCATCGTCGACTACCGCGAAGTCTGCGAAACCATGGCCCGGGTGATCCGCCGCGACGGTGGAGAAATCTGCCTCAGCCAGACCGTGACCGCGATCCAGGAAAACGCCGACAGCGTCACGGTCAACAGCCATGGCGGCAGCTGGCAGGCGAAGAAACTGGTGGTCTGTGCCGGCCTGCAATCGGATCGCCTGGCGACCCTGGCCGGGGTGAAGATCGACCACCAGATCATCCCCTTCCGCGGCGAGTACTTCCGCCTGCCGGCCTCGAAGAACAACATCGTCAATCACCTGATCTACCCGATCCCCGACCCGGAGCTGCCATTCCTCGGCGTGCACCTGACCCGCATGATCGATGGCAGCGTCACCGTCGGCCCCAATGCGGTGCTGGGCCTGGGCCGGGAGAACTACAAGAAGTTCTCCATCAACTGGCGCGACGTGGCGCAGTACGCCAGCTTCCCCGGGTTCTGGAAAACCATCTGGCAGAACCTGGGTTCCGGCACCACGGAGATGAAGAACTCGCTGTTCAAGTCCGGCTATCTGGAGCAGTGCCGCAAGTACTGCCCGTCCCTGGAAGTCTCCGACCTGCTGCCCTACGAGGCGGGGATTCGCGCCCAGGCGGTAATGCGTGACGGCAGCCTGGTGCACGACTTCCTGTTCGCCCAGACCCCACGCATGTTGCACGTATGCAACGCGCCCTCGCCCGCCGCCACCTCGGCGATTCCCATTGGTTCGATGATTGCCGACAAGATTTTCCAGGCCGACTGAAACACAGGCGCGGCACGCCTTGTTGCACAGCGCAGCTGCGCTGTCTGCGGGGCCCCGTGCCGCCGGAATACCCCTCGGCAGTCCCTTTGGGGCACACCGAGCAAGACCCGCGTCAACTCGACAATAAATACAATGATCCAAGAGGATGTACACAATGACCGCAGTTGAAACCGGCATTACTGCAGCGGAAACCCCACAACAAACCCAGAAACGCCTGCGCAAGGTCGCGGCGGCCACCATCTTCGGCTCGATGCTGGAGTGGTACGACTTCTACCTCTACGCCACCATGGCGGCCATCGTCTTCTCGAAGATCTTCTTCGATAACAGCAACCCGAAAAGCGCCACGCTGATGGCCTTCTCCACCTTTGCCATCGGCTTTATCGCCCGTCCCTTCGGCGGCATCCTGTTCGGCTACCTGGGGGACAAGTTCGGCCGCAAGCAGGTGCTGGTGCTGACCTTCTGCCTGATGGGCGTGTGCACCGCACTGATCGGCCTGATCCCCAGCTACGCCTCCATCGGCATCTGGGCACCGATCCTGCTGGTGGCGATCCGCATCATCCAAGGCCTGGGGGCCGGCGCCGAACTGTCGGGCGCGGCGGTCACCTCCTATGAACACGCCAGCGAAGGCAAACGCGGCAGCCAAGGTGCCTGGCCGGCGCTGGGGCTGAACCTGGGACTGCTGCTGTCGTCGCTGACCATTTACCTGTTGACCATCAACGGCAACGAGTTCCTGCTGGCCGGCGGCTGGCGCATTCCGTTCGTCTGCAGCATCGTCCTGGTGGCGGTGGGCCTGTGGGTGCGCAACAGCATTCCGGAAACCCCGGAGTTCAAGGAGCTGAGCAAGGAAAGCCAGAAGGCCAAGGCCTCGCCCCTCAAGGCACTGTTCAAGAACGACCTCAAGGGCCTGGCGGTGGTGTTCTTCGTCGCCATTGGCTACAACGCCCTGAGCTACATCTTCAAGACCTTCTCCCTGGCCTACCTGACCCAGTACAAGAACGTCGATGTTCACGTCACTTCGCTGTCGGTGACCATCGCCAGCCTGATTGCCATCGTCGCCGTGCCCTTCTTCGGCTGGCTCTGCGACAAGTGGAGCAGCAAGACCGTGCTGATTCTGGGCGGGGTGTTCTCGCTGCTGTTCGCCTACCCGTTCCTGGCCCTGCTCAATACCGGCGAGAGCCTGATGATCTACATCGCCATCGGTGTCGGCACCGGCATCCTGGCACCGATGATGTTCGCGCCCCAGGGCTCGTTCCTCAGCCGCCAGTTCCCCACCGCGACCCGCTCCTCGGGCTTTGGCACAGGGCGCGAGATCGGCACCGCGATTGCCGGCGGCCTGGCGCCACTGGGCGCCCTATCCCTGGTGACCGCCTCGGCCACGCACTCCACCGACGGCGTGGTGATCATCCTCGCGGTCGCCGCCGTGCTGGTGATGGTGTTTGCCCTCTTCGACCAGGGGCGCAAACACTCGGCGTTCAAGAACTGACAACCCGTTGAGTCGCCCAGGGGCGGCTCAGGCCAGCAGCACCTCGATTCCCAACTGCCGGTAACTGTCAATATCCGCCGACGGCGCGTCCTGCTCGGTCACCAGCCGCTGCAGACGGTTGCACGGTGCGACCACAAAGGGCTCCATGGCGCCGAGTTTGTCGGCGGTGGTCACGGCGATGACTTCGGCGGCGCTGTCGAACATCGCCTGCTTGATCGGCACTTCATCGAAATGCAGGGAGCTGATGCCGATCTCCGGATGAATCGCACAGACCCCGGTGAACATCAGGTCGGCCTTGATCCCCTGGATCATCCGCAGTGCTTCATGGCCGCTGGCGGACAGGGTGGCCGGGTTGAGCTGGCCGCCCACGAGAATCACCTTGACCCCGGGGTATTCGGCCAGGGCCACGGCAATCATTGGTGACGCGGTGACTGCGGTCAGGCGGATATCGGCCGGCAGGGACTGGGCGATATGCAAGGTGGTAGAGCCGGAATCGAACAGCACCGTCTGGCCGCCCCGCACCCATTGCACGGCAAACTGCGCCAGACGCAGTTTCGCCTCGTTGGTTTCGCCGACCCGCGTGAAGTAGTCCTTGCCGCTGTCCTTGGGTCGCGGCAGCGCACCGCCATGCACCCGCTGCACCAGGCCATTGGCATCCAGCTCGGCGAGGTCGCGGCGGATGGTGTCTTCTGAAACCGCGAAGTGCCGGCTCAGCTCAGCGGCCATGACCTTGCCGTCGCGCTCCAGCAGTAGAAGGATCTTTTGTCGACGCAGGGAGGGCAGTTCGGCTGCCGGGTGCAGGTTTTGCATGTTCTTGCCCGTTTTTGCGTGTTTTCGCGAGATTAGCCAAGCCCTCTCGCGAAAACAAGCAGCCGCGCTCAGGAGATCAATTGTGGGGGCCGTGCGTTGTACAGCGCCGCCTCACCCAGGCGCTCGCGCACCAGGGCCTGGGCCTGCCGGGTCATCTGGTCCAGGTGCCGGTCGCGCTTCTTCTCCGCTTCCAGCATGGCCTTGCGCCCGTGCTGGGCCAGCAGGTAGCTGTGAATCTGCCGCACTTCCACCGACTGGTAGATCGGCGCCACATCCAGTACCGCCAGCAGGCCATCGCTGCCATGGTCTCGGGTATTCATCAGCACTTGCGGACCGCGGGCGCCCAGCAGCTGAAAGCCCAGGGCCTCGAAACACTCCACTTTGGCCACGTGACAGGCCAGCTCGGCATGGGGATAGCGGGCACGCAGCGCCTCCAGCATCTGCCGGGCAATGCCCTGGCGTCGATGGTTTTGCCGCACCGCCATATAGGCCACGGCACAGGCCTGGGGATCGTCCTTGAGCGGCAGGTACAGGGTGAAGCCCAGCACCTGCTCAGGGTCCTGAGTGTCGGTGGCCACCACCAGTTCTACCGCGATCCCCCGGGAACCGTCCATGGCCTGCAGGTACAGGTGCACTTCGTAGCCGACGCCGTACTGGTACAGGTTGTACAGCGGGTTGCTCGGGGCAATGGCCACCGCGCTGATGTCGGTGATGTAGTCCACGACCATTTGCTGGATCTGGCTCTGGATGGCTTCGGGCGGCGGGGCTTGGAACAGGGTGATGCTGGACATCGAGGCAGTGACTCCGAGGGTTGAGGCGTGCCCGCAACGGCGGGCGCGGCAATCATACCGCGTCACGGCAAGGCACAGGCAGCCAACAAGATGCTTGAGTCGGGCTCAAGCCTCGTTGAGAAAGATACGGAGATGCTGTTTCAGAGGTACCGGCAAGACCGGCCAGTTGCGACGACATCAGGGATATCGCCGCAACCCATGCAAGATACGGCTGCACGGTGGCAGCCGCTGCGCCCCATCCGACGAACGCGGACGGGGCCGAGGCTTACAGCGCCATGTCGGCCGCTGGGTTGCTCTCTGGCTTGGCCATGCTGGCCGGAGCCTGAGGTGCAGCGCCCTTGACCGCTGGTGGCGGGGTCAGTTGCAGCACTTCGGCGGTGTAGGCCCACTCTTTGGCCACACGCTCGGGGCTGTCGTTCAGGGCGGTGCCGTAGCTCGGTACGATCTGCTTCAGCTTCTCTTGCCAGGCTGGCGTCGCGACCTGGTCCTTGAAGACTTTCTGCAGCACGCTGAGCATGATCGGCGCGGCGGTCGAGGCACCTGGGGAGGCGCCCAGCAGACCGGCGATGCTGCCGTCCTGGGAAGCGACGATCTCGGTGCCCAGTTTCAGCACGCCGCCCTTCTCTTCGTCACGCTTGATGATCTGCACGCGCTGACCGGCCTGCCACAGGCGCCAGTCTTCTTGCTTGGCGTTGGGGAAGTATTCCTTCAGGGCGTTGAAGCGGTCGTCATCCGAGAGCATCAGTTGGCCGGCCAGGTATTCCACCAACGGGTACTGTTCGATACCGACTTTGGTCATCGGCCAGAAGTTGTGGGTGGTGGTGCTGGTCAGCAGGTCGAAGTACGAACCTTCCTTGAGGAACTTGGTGGAGAAGGTAGCGAATGGGCCAAACAGGATGACCCGCTTGCCGTCCAGCACGCGAGTGTCCAGGTGCGGAACCGACATCGGCGGAGCGCCCACCGAAGCCTTGCCGTAGGCCTTGGCCAGATGCTGCTCGGCAACGCTGGCGTTCTCGGTCACCAGGAACGAGCCACCCACCGGGAAGCCGGCGTATTCGTTGGCCTCGGGAATGCCCGACTTCTGCAGCAGGTGCAGGGCACCGCCGCCGGCGCCGATGAACACGAACTTGGCGTCGGTTTCGGTTTTCGAACCGTCCTTGAGGTTCTTGTAGGTCACGCGCCACGAACCGTCTTCATTGCGCTCGATGTCCTGCACTTCGCTGGACAGCTTGAGGGCAAAGTTCGGCTGGGCTTGCAGGTGAGCGACGAACTGGCGAGTGATCTCGCCGAAGTTGACGTCGGTGCCGATCGGGCTCCAGGTCGCAGCGATCTTCTGCGCCGGATCACGACCTTCCATCATCAGTGGCACCCACTTCTTGATCTGCTCGGCGTCTTCGGAGTACTGCATGCCGCTGAACAGCGGGCTGGCCTGCAGGGCCTCGTAGCGTGCCTTGAGGAACTTGATGTTGTCATCGCCCCAGACAAAGCTCATGTGCGGCGTGGAGTTGATGAACGAACGCGGGTTCTTCAGCACACCGTTCTTGACCTGCCACGACCAGAACTGGCGGGAAATCTGGAACGCTTCGTTGATCTCGATGGCCTTGGCGATCTCGATCTTGCCGTCCTTGCCTTCCGGGGTGTAGTTCAGCTCAGCCAGGGCGGAGTGACCGGTACCGGCGTTGTTCCAGCCGTTGGAGCTTTCTTCAGCCACGCCATCCAGGCGCTCGACCATCTCCATGGACCAATCGGGCTGCAGCTCATTGAGCCAGACCCCGAGGGTCGAACTCATGATGCCGCCACCGATCAGCAGCACATCCACTTTCTTCGGCTCAGCCGCGTGCGCGGACGTGAGGCCTATCGACATCGCCAGCCCGATCAGGGCCGTGTTCACTTTCTTCAACATTCTGTAGTACCTACGATAGAACGCCATCCGCCGCCCCATCCTCGATCCTGCGAACTCAGTGCATTGCGAAACAGGCATTTCGCAGGCCCTGGATGAGCGCATTCAAAAGAACTGGAGGGTGGGCACACAAGGCCGACGAGACTGGCTCGACCTCAGTTTTATATCGCTCCGGCGCTGACTTCTTGTCGTTTTTGGCTTCAGCTACTTGAGTGACACTTGTTTCTCAGGACACGTCACGGGACGTAGACCAACGGGCAATGACGCCCCACTCCTTTCACCGACACCGGACTCGATTCGACGCACAACACTGACACCCGTCTACACGGGGCCAGCAGGACAAAGAAGGGTCGGGGTCAACCAAAGGAGGTAGACGAACACTGCCTGACATTGCATTCGGCGAGTTTGCCCAGACACCCCCACGCGCTTGCAAGGACCCGAACAGGCCACTTGAAGCAAAGCATAGGGGAGGTATTTCTGCACAAACGATGAACCGATTCAGCGCAAGAATATCATTACGGCATCAGCCTGTCTTGGCCGGAGCGGCTGCCCTGGCCCTCGAAAAAACCGCGACGCACTACGACACTCGCCACAATCAATGCGTCACAAAGACGCTGGCCGGTCGCTACGCCTCGGCACTGCACTGAGCCTTGGCGGTCAGCAATGGCACAGGCATCATGACCGGCCGCAAGACCTGCCAGACCATCGTCAAGGACAAGAAGAACAACCATGCACGAGACTTCCCTGCAAGACACCACCGCCCCCGAGGGCGTCTGTTTCGGCTGCGGCAGCAGCAACCACCACGGCCTGCAGATCAAGAGCCACTGGCATGAAGACGGCGTGCATGTGATCGCCGAGCACCTGCCGCAATCCCAGTACTGCGGCTGGCCGGACCTGGTCTACGGCGGCCTGATCGCCATGCTGGTGGACTGCCACTCCAACTGGACCGCCATGGCCTACCACTACCGTAACGAACAACGGGAACCGGGCAGCCTGCCGCGCATCGACTGCGTCACCGGCAACCTGGGCATCAAGTTCATCAAGCCCACGCCCATGGGCGTGCCGCTGACCCTGCGGGCCCGGGTCGACGGCGACGTGGGGCGCAAGAGCCGGGTGATCTGTGAGGTGTATGCCGGCGATGTACTGACCGCCATTGGCGACTCGGTGTTTGTTCGGGTCGATACCGGACAGCTGGCCGCCGCCGCTCATGGTCGTGAAAGCTGATCGGAAGCAGCCTCGCCCCTGAAATTGGCAGGCGTGCCCCGCCACTCCTGCCCCTCCAAAGCGCCATGACCGGCGAGGACTTCAGCACTCACATACAACGATTGCGATCCTCCGGCGCGCCCCTGTACTATTGAGAACGATTCACACTCACATCTCGGCAGGCAACGGTGCATTCATCTTCGAGCAACAAGCTGGGCTTCTTTTTCAGCGACCATCACCGTTGGCTGCTGCAGCATATTCACAGGCGCCTGGGCAATCGCGCCGACGCCGAAGACACCGCCGCCGACACCTTCTGCCAGTTGCTCGCGGCAGAGGTCGACCCGGACAGCATCGAGCAGCCACGGGCCTACTTGTCCACCATCGCCAGGCGTTTGATGTTCGATCGCCATCGTCGACGCCAGTTGGAGCAGGCCTACCTGCAGCGCTTGTCTGCCCTGCCGGAACTGCTGGTACCCTCCCCCGAAGAACAGTTGCTGCTGGTCGAGGCCCTGGTGGCCATCGACCGGGCGCTGGACGGCCTGCCACTGATCGTCAAGACCGCGTTTCTCTACAGCCAGCTCGATGGCCTGAGCTACGTGGCCATCGCCCGCAAGCTGGAGTTGTCCGAACGCACCGTCGGCCGCTACATGAAGCAGGCCTTGCGCCAGTGCTACCTGAGTGAGCTGGCCCTGTGAGCCGGCAACCCCTGGACCCGTTGACCGAGCAGGCCATCGACTGGATGGTGCGGCTGCGCGCCGGTGATCCGGACCCGCGCCTGGAACAAGCCCTGGCCACCTGGCTGGCCAGCGATCCGGCCCACGCCCAGGCCTGGAATCACCTGCAAGAACGGCTTGGCACATCATTCAATACCTTGCGTGCTCTTGATCGACGCGTGCCCGGGCAGGCTGGCGAAGCCCGACAACTGCTGCTCAGCCCCCGCCGCTCTCGGCGCCAACTGTTGCGCGGCCTGGCCGGACTCGGCCTGCTGGGCGGCGGCCTGTGGCTGGGCGCCCAGACTCGGTATGGCGAAACCCTGCTGGCGGATGTCAGCACCGGCCGCGGCCAGCGTCGGGACGTCACCCTGGCCGACGGCAGCCACCTGAGCCTGAACGCCGACAGCGCCGTGGACCTGCGCTTCGACGACCAGCAACGGCTGGTGATCCTGCGCCATGGCCAGTTGCTGATTCAGGTTGCCGCCGACCCGCGGCGACCACTGCGAGTGCGCAGCGCCCAGGGCCAGGTCCAGGCCCTGGGCACCCGTTTCCTGGTGAGCCAGGAAGCCAGCGCCACCCGGGTCGTCGTGCTGGAGCACTCGGTGCGGCTGCGCCTGCTGACGGGCGATGAACGCGATCTGCAACAGGGGCAGGCCGCCCTGCTGCACCCCGAACGTATCGAACTGCTGGAGCAGGATCAGCGGTATCGCGGCGATTGGCTCAACGGTCGCCTCAACGTGCTGAATGACTCCCTGGAGCAGGTGGTCGCAGCCCTACGCCCTTACTGTCGGGGCTACGTGCGGGTAGCCCCTTCGGTCAGCCATCTACGGGTGCAGGGCGTGTTCCCTCTGGATCAGCCGGAACGGGCCCTCAGCGCCCTGGCGGAGACCCTGCCGATCAGGATCGATCGCTACAGCCCCTGGCTCACACTGATCCGCCCCCGCAACCAAGAATGAATATTTTATGAAAATCACTCTTATTTGTGTCCGGTTTTCATTTCTTGTCCCACCTATCTCCTGACACGCCAACACAATCAGGAGAATTCCGTGCGCAACCCTTGGTTCCATGTCCTTCCCGCTGCCTTCGCCGTGGCTGCCCTGAACAGCCAGGCTCAGGCCCAGGAGCAGCTCCAGTCGTTCAACTTGCCGGCGGCCCCCCTGGCCGTGACGCTCAACGCCATCGCTGGCCAGAGCGGCGCCGTGCTGGCCCTGGAACCGGCGCTGGTCCAGGGCAAGCAAGCCCCGGCGGTGATTGGCCGGATGACTGCGCTGCAGGCCATGCACAGCGCGCTGGTCGGCAGCGGCCTGCAATTGAAGCTCACCGTCAGCGGCCACTACAGCGTCGAGCCGCTCCCGGCCGACGGTGCCCCCGTGCAACTGGGCATGACCAGCATCATCGAGAGCGGGCTCGACACCACCACTGAAGGCTCCGGCTCCTACGCCGCACGTGCAGTGACCATCGGCAAGGGCACCCACAGCCTGCGGGAGATTCCCCAATCGATCACGGTCATGACCCGCAAGCAGATGGATGACCAAGGCCTGACCGACCTCAAGGCCGCCGCCAACCAGACCACCGGCCTGGTGGGGGTGCAAGGGGTGGGCAAAGGCATGATCCTCTCCTCCCGCGGCTTCCAGATCGACGATTGGCAATACGATGGCGTTCCGATCCCGCGCAACACCTACTCTCTGGGCAACTGGGCGACCCAGGACCTGATCTTCTTCGACCGCCTGGAAGTGCTGCGCGGTGCCTCGGGGCTGCTGCAGGGCACCGGCAGCCCGGGGGGCGCGATCAACCTGGTGCGCAAGCGCGGCCAGAACACCCCGACCGTGACCCTGACCGGCAAGGCCGGCTCGTGGGACCACTATGGCCTGCAACTGGACGCCGGCGGCTCACTGAATGCCGCCGGTACGGTACGCGGGCGCATGGTGGCCGACGAGGACCAGAGCGATTCGTTCATCGACAAGCAATGGAGCAAGACCCACTCGCTGTACGGGTCCCTGGACTTCGATCTGAGCGACGACACCACCCTGGGCCTGGCCGCCAGCCGCTCCGAGGCCGAATCGCGGCCGATGCTCCGCGGCCTGCCGCGCTATACCGACGGCAGCACGGTGAATCTGCCGCGCTCGACCTACAGCGGCGCGCGCTGGAACCATTCGCAGATCAACGTCACCACGCTCTACGCCGACCTGGAGCACCGCTTCAACCAGGATTGGACCTTCAAGCTCGGTGCCGTGCGCATGAGCGAAAGCAACGACTCGATCCAGCAACGCATCCAGACCACCCTCCAGGGCGTCAACGCCGACGGCAGCGGCCTGCAGTACGCCGACTGGGTCACCGACTTCGACAACACCAAGATCGGCCTCGACATGAACCTCACCGGGCGCTTCGAGGGCCTGTCCATGGATCAGGAAATCACCCTGGGCGGCAACTATTCGAAACTGACCACTGACGATGTCTTCGCCCGCACCTTCAACAATGGCGGCAACATCTTCGCCATCGATCACGACCGGCCGAAGGTCAGCTACGACAGCCTGCTCAACACTCCCGGCGGACGCGGCACCCACAGTCAGTACGATGTCCGCCAGAAAGGCCTGTATGGCAGTTGGCGGATCAAGCCCATGGACGACCTGACCCTGGTGCTGGGTTCCCGGGTCAGCTGGTATGACTACCGCTACGACGCTACCAACTACCAGGCCATCAGCCACAAGGGTACCGCGGACGATCCGTCCACCATGACCGACAGCGGCGAAGTCACGCCTTACGCCGGCATCGTCTACGACCTGAGTCGCGAATGGTCGGTGTATGCCAGCTACACCGATGTGTTCGAGCCGCAGACCGCGCGCACCGCCAGCGGCTCGATACTGCAACCGGTGATTGGCAGCAACTATGAAGTCGGCCTCAAGGGCGAGCTGCTCGAAGGCCGGGTCAACACCTCCCTGGCACTGTTCCGCTACGACCAGAAAAACCGTGCCGTACAGGACACCGCCTCGGGCTACGCCTGTGACGGCTGGTACTGCTCCACCGCCTCGGGCAAGGTGCGCAGCCAGGGGCTGGAAGCCGAAGTCAGCGGCGAAGTGGTGGATCGTCTGCAGTTGTTCGCCGGCTACACCTACAACACCACCACCTTCCTTGAAGATCCGCAGGATCAGGGTCGGACATTCAGCCAATGGACCCCCAAGCACATGCTGCGGGTGTGGAGCGACTACCAGCTGGACGGTGCCTTGAGCCGGGTCAGCACCGGCCTGGGCTTCACCAGCCAGAGCCACACCCTGGGCTATGAACGCAGCTACAAGGTGCCGGGCTACACCGTCTGGAACGCCCGCATCGCCTATCAGTTGAACGACGAGGTGAGCCTGGCACTGAACGCCTACAACCTGTTCGACAAGCACTACTACATCTCTGGCTACAACCAATTGAATGGCAACAACAACTTCGGTGATCCACGCAACTTCATGCTCAGCGTGAAGTACACACCGCAGTTCTGAATCGGCCTTGTCGCAGCGCCCCCCCCTGCGGGCGCTGCAGACAGCGCCGGGCTTTTGTATGATCCGCCCTCGCCCCGCCCCTTCCTGAGGACGTTTCATTTGAGCATGGACATTCAAGACATCCAGCGCAGCCTGGCAAGACCCGCGCTAAAACTCGTCGCCGGCGGCTTTCGCCCCACCCAGGCCATGGATGAAAGCTGGCTGGGCCGAGTCTTTCTGTTTCGCGAAGACGAAGAGTGGCCGCGCAACGGCGCCGGTGAAACCCTGTTGCCCTTCGCACAGCTCTATCTCCCGGCCCTGCCCTTTCACAGCCCGCTGCTGGAAGGCGTGCGGGTGCTGAGCGTGTTTGTCGCCAACCCCTTTCCCGACCCCCTGGAGCCCATGGGCGAACGTTGGCTGATCCGCGAATACCGCGACGACGAGGTGCTGGTGCGCAAGGAGCTGGTGGCTCCCGGAGCCTTCCTTAAACCCATGCCGATCAAAGCCGAAGCCGTGGCCGAGGACTTTCCGCTGTGGGACGGTGGCGGCATCCCCGATGAGGTGGAGCAGGCCATTCTCGACCTGGAACGCAGCGGCCGCATCGAGTGTTACTACGACCTGATCAGCCACTGCTATGAACACAAGCTGGGGGGCTATCCGTCCTACTGCCAATCAGGGATCGATGTCGGAGACGGTTTCGAATTCGTGATGCAGATTGCCTCCGACGCCAAGATCGGACTCAACGTGGTGGACGGCGGCAAGTTGATGTTCTGGAAGCATCGCGACACGGGCGAATGGGCGCTGTACTTCGACTTCTATTGAGACCGGCCTGTGAATAGCGATTTCATGCTCCAACGGATGAAAAGCCCGGACGCCGGGTGCATCATGAGCGCTGTCATTTCTCGGGAGACCTTCATGCCCCTGCGTCCATTGCTCTTGCCCGCCGCCGCTCTGGCGCTGGGCCTGCTGGGTTCGGCCAGCGCCATGGCCGATGATCGGTCGCAGTTGATCGAATCGATCAACGCCTACCGCAGCCAGCCGCAACGTTGCGCCAACCAGGCCTCCTCGGAGCTGCCACCGCTGGCCAGCGATCCGCGGCTGATCCTGCCCGTGGACAACGTCGGTGACCTGCAACAGGCCCTGGCACGGGCGGCCTATCCCATGGTCAATGTGCAGGCCATCAGCCTCTCCGGCCCCCGGGACGCCCAGGCGGCGATGCAAGCGGTGCGCGAGAGCTTCTGCCAGGTGGTGCTGGACCCGCAGTTCGTCGATATCGGCGTCAATCGCCAGGCCAACCAGTGGCGCATCGTCCTCGCCCGGCCGTTGCTGGCCGCCCGCCTCGGGGATTGGCAAGCCGAGGGCCAGCAATTGCTGGCACAGATCAACAGCGCCCGCAGCCAGCCCCGGCAATGTGGTGGCCAGAGCTTCGCCGCCAGCGCGCCGCTGGCCTGGAACGCCACCCTGGGCAGCACCGCCGAAGCACACAGCCGGGCCATGGCCAACCAGAACTATTTCGATCACAAGGACCATGACGGCCGCACCCCGGGCGATCGCGCCGAACTGGCCGGTTATGCCGGGCAACAGGTGGGCGAGAACATCGCCGCCGGCCAGGACAGCGCGCGCAAGGTGCTGGACGGCTGGCTGGCCAGCCCCGGGCACTGCGCCAACCTGATGAATCCGGCCTACCGCGAGCTGGGTGCAGCTTATGCAGTGGACCCGAAAAGCGATGCGGGCATCTACTGGACTGCAATGTTCGGCGCGCCTTGAGGCGCCGGCTCCAGATGTGACCTGCCGACCACAACTGTCGGCAACCCCTGGGCAGGGTTCGAGCCCGGCCATGAACGCAAACGCCCCGATCAACCGGGGCGTTTTTTTCAGCCAATGGTGACCTTACTGGTTGGTCGCCACCTGCCCAGCATCACCCTGGCTCACCAGCGCCTTGAGGGATGCGTCGAACTGCTTCAGCGCATTGACCTGCAGCTCGGTCTGCTGGTTGATCTGCGCGGCAATTTCCGGTGCCGCCTTGCCCCGGACCCAGACCGAAGGCAGCTCCTTGGCCTGAATGCCTTCGGCCTTGCCGATGTATTGCAGGTTGGCGTCATAGAACTTGGCGATGAACCGCGCCTCCACCTTGCGGTTGGCCTTGGTCACCAGTTGGTTGTAGGTATCGAGCATGACCACCACGTCAGGCCGGGCCTGGACCACGGCATCGAGGTTGTCATACAGGGTCACGCTACCAAAGTGTTTCTGCAACGACGCCGTCAACCAGTTGATCGCCCGTTGCGGGTCGGAGCTGTCGACAAAGGCGGCACTGATGCGCGGGTCGAGCCCGGCATTTTTCGCCCCGTTCAGCGCCACCGAGTGGTAGTGCTTCAGGTATTCCAGGGTATTGAGGGTGTTTTCGCTGTACAGCAACCCTACCGACTGGGCGTGCCGCAGATCGGCGCTGCTGTCGGCCATGGGCAAGAAGTGGCAGGACATGTCATCGGCGGCGAAGGCTGTCGCAGAAGCACCGGTTCCCGCGATCAAGACAACCACAAGGGTCAATAGAGTCGAGATTCTCATCGGGTGTTTCCTTCTGCAGCCAGCACGGTGTAAGCGCCATCTTCCTCCTTTGCTGGAAAAACGGAACCTGCACTTTTTGATGATAACTATCGATTGCAGCAATGGTTGACAATAGGCACCGATTCGCCTGCGAAGGTGCAACCTCGATCACCCGCCACGACCTGCAAGACCCTCATTTTCTGGCATACAGCTGGCCACCGCCGCTATAGAATCAAGCCCCCTTTTTCTGCAACACGAGTCCGAACCATGGATGCTCACTCGATATTGACCTACACCCTGGTGGCGGCGATCGCCATCGCCAGCCCCGGCCCTGCCACCCTGGTGGCGCTGCACAACAGTGTGGCCTACGGTGCCAAGTCGACCCTGTGGTCGTCACTGGGCAATATCAGCGGGCTGTTCTGCATGTCTGCCGCGGCCATGCTCGGCCTCGGCGCGCTGATCGCCAGTTCCGAGTGGGTTTTCAATGCGGTGAAGATCGTCGGCGCCGGCTATCTGTTCTACCTCGGTGCCAAGCAGCTGTTCAGTAAACGCCAGCTACTGAGCGCCAGCAGCGCCGACAACGGCAAGCTCGCGCCCCCGCCGCGTCTGAAGTTGTTCAAGTCGGCCTTCCTGACCGCCGCCACCAACCCCAAGGCGACGATCTTCTTTACCGCGCTGTTCCCGCAGTTCATCGACCAGCACGCCGCGCTGCTGCCGCAGTTCTTCATCCTGACCCTGATCTTCATGGCGCTGTCGCTGGTCTCCCTCAGCGTCTATGCCGTGCTCGCTTCCCGAGCCAAGGGCGTGCTGACCCGGCCGGCGCTGTCAAAGTGGGTCAATCGCGTGGTGGGTTCGACCTTCATCTTCTTCGGCACCACCATCCTGGCGATGCGTCGGCAAACGGTCTGACCGGGCACCTGATCTGCCTTGCGGGGAGTGAAGCGGCCTTCAACCCTTCTTTTTCTGCAAGGCCTTGAGCCGCGCACTGGCCCGCTGCACGGCGGCCATCTTTTCCGGGCGCTTCATGCGCTTCCATTTGCGGATGTCGTCCTTGGTCCGTCCGCAACTCACGCACAGGTCGCCGCTGAGCTGGCACAGGGCGATGCAGGGGTTGTCGATTTCCTTGGCCATGGCTCAACCCCGCCCCGGACGCAGGCGCTTGAGGCGTTGCGCCCAATCGCCGCCATTGATCCGCCGGCATTGTTCCTCGCTGTCGAAGAACACATGGGCCGCCAATGACTCAAGACGCACATCGGCCTCGCCCAAGGCGCGGGCTGTCAGTTCAATCATCCGTGAGCCCTGGCCCGCCGCCAGGGCCTGCTCCTTGTGGGCCTGGGTGTCGAAGATCCAGGCCACCACCAGGCTTGCCGGAAAGGCGGCGTAATTCACTTCGTGGGTCAACCAGGAAAAGCCGACGATCTCTGCCTTGGCGGCCTCGCAGGCTTCGGTCAGGGTGGCGGCCAGCTGGCGTTCCATGGCGGCTTGCCGGCGTTTGTCGAGTGGCATGAAGGACCTTGAGCAAGGGAAAAAAGGCCGCACAAGATACCTCAAACCCGCCACTCGCGGCGGCGCGTTGCACCTGGGCTAGCGCCTACAGAAGCTTGCTACCCAAGGCGCTGGACAGGACGTCGTCGTGCCCATAGATGTCCGGCGCATACAGCAGTTGCCCATGGCTGTCGGCCTGCACCGTCCAGTAGCTGAGCAGAATCGGCACCGGCCTGGCCAGGCGGAATTCATGGGTCAGGCCGGTGGCCAGCAGTTCGTTGGTGCGCAGTCGCTCCGCCGGGCTCAGCAACCAGTCGCGCAGTTGCAGCGCCTGTTCGACCCGCACGCAGCCGGAACTGAAGGCACGGGGCCCCTTGCTGAACAGCGCCTGGCTCGGGGTGTCGTGCAGGTACACGGAGAACGGATTGGGAAAACGGATGGCGATGCGCCCCAAGGGGTTGCGCGGGCCCGCCCCCTGGCGCAGAAGAATATTGCCGGGACGCTCCCAATCGACATCCTCGGGCGCCAGGGGCTGGCCATTGGCGTCCAGCACCTGCAGGTTCTGACGATTGAGGAAGCCCTGGTCACGGCGGATTTCCGGCAGTTTGTCTTCCTTGAGAATGGTCGGCGGCACCGTCCAGGTGGGGTTCAGGGTCAAGCGCGTGACCTGGGACTTCAACAGCGGTGTCTGACGCTCGGCACGGCCGACCTGGGTGCGGGTCTGCCACACCACCGCATCGTCCTGATAGAAGGTCAGTTGCGCGGCCGCGACGTTGACCAACACGATATTGGGTTCGAAATCCTGGGCCAGCCAGCGCAGGCGTTCAAGGTTGATGCGCAGTTGCTCACGGCGCTGGGCCGGGCTGATATTCAGCTCCTTGAGGGTGCCCGCCCCCATCACGCCATCAGCCTGCAGCGAATGACTGAGCTGGAAATTTTTCACCGCGTTTACCAGGTCACTGCTGTAGGTATTATCGTCACTGACCTCGGGGCTTGGCAGAAAGCCGCCCAGGTACAGGCGCTGGGCCAGTTCCGGGACTCGCTTGTCCTGCATGTCCGGACGCAACAGCGGGCCACCGGCTACCGCCTGCCAACGGGGTAATGGTTGCTGGCGTTCACGGGCATAGACCTGGCGCAGGTTGCGATATTGCTCAAGATTCGGACGGGCCTGATCGAAGGCGCCGGCGAGGTTTTCCAGCCCGGGCACGGCCATCGCCAGCAACGCCGCCTGGCGATCGTCCGCCAGCGGCTGGGCCCGCCACAAGGGCTCGAAGCGGCTCTGTGACAGGCGACCGTAGTGCAGGTCCTGCAAGGCTTGCAGGTACTGATGACTGATCGCGATATCGGTGCACAGCTCATCCCCTGCTGCGCTGCTCAGCGGCAGCCGATAGCGCTCTGGATCCAGGCCGTCATCGATCACCTGGGCCAATTGCGCCTGCAAGCTGGCCAGCCGATGCTCGGCGGACCACACCGGCTGCTCGCCGTTCTGGCGGTAGAACGCCTGCAACAGCAGTTGCGCGGAAGCATCCAGGCGTGGACTCAGTGCCGGGCAAGCCACCCCCACCTGGGTCAACGTCAGTTGCAGCGCACTGGGCGGCGCCAGCGCAGGGTCCTCGGCCAGCGCGACCAATGGCGCAGCGAGCAGGCACAGGCTCAAGTAACATGCGGTTTTTTTGAACAACTGCTTTACTCCAATCCGTGGCCTTCAGTGCGTTGGCCAACCGTTACGGCAGATGGGGAACAATCAGGCCTGGGATCTAAACATATAGACCAGACTGCCGGGGGAACGACAGGACGTCAGGAGCCAAAGTGATCATGGGGATGCTCTAAACATGTTGAACTTCTTGTGCCGAATCTGCCTGGCGACTATCGCCCTGGGCGCCTTTTGCAGTCCTTCCTTCGCCGCCAGCAAACCCGCTCCCGCGCTGTACAGCAGCCTCGCTCACGCCGCACCGGAACTCAATCCCCAGGCCCTGAAAAGTGCCCTGAACGCCATGCAATGCGCGGTCAACAGTGGTGCCCGACAGGCCCGGCACCTGGCGGTGATCGACTACTCGCAACCGTCCACCGCGCGGCGCCTGTGGATCTTCGACCTGCGCAGCAAAAAACTGGTGCTGCGCGACCTGGTGGCCCACGGACAGAAGTCCGGGGAAAACTTCGCCACCCAGTTCTCCAACCGCCTGGGCAGCTATCAATCCAGCCTGGGCCTGTTCCGCACCCAGGAGAGCTACGAAGGCAGCCACGGCTACTCCTTGCGCATGGACGGCCTGGAGCCCGGCTTCAATGATCGGGCCCGGGACCGGGCCATCGTGATCCATGCCGCCGACTACGTGAACCCCTTGTGGAGCCAGCGCCAGGGCCGCATCGGCCGCAGCCAGGGCTGCCCGGCGGTACGCCCGCAAGTGGCGCGCCAGGTGATAGACAAGCTCAAGGATGGCCAGTTCATGTTTTCCTGGTATCCGGACCAGCGCTGGCTGAAATCCTCGGCCTACCTCAATTGCCAGCCGCGTCAGGTGGCGAGCATCCTGAGCAGCAACGGCGGCTGATTGCTCGGTGGCGCAATGCCGATCAGCGAGGGCGCCCGTAACCGGGTTAGACTCGCTGCTCGTCCCTCTAGCACTTGAAGCCGCCCCATGACGCCACCTGCAATCGATCTGTTCCCTGACTTCATCCCGGCCCCCGACGCCCTGTTCAACCACCTCAAGGACAGCGTGCTCTGGGATGAACGCATGCGCGCACGCAAGACCGCCAGCTTCGGCGCGCCCTACGACTACTCGCAGATCACCTACCCGGCGGTGCCGATGCCCCAGGCGCTGGAGCAGCTGTGCGGTCCGATCGAGCAGTTGCTGGGCTTTCGCCCCAACAACTGCCTGCTCAACTTCTATCCGGACGGCCAGTCCTCCATGGGCTTGCACTCCGATGCCAACGAGCAACTGGTGGAAGGCACCGGGGTGGTGATCGTCTCCCTGGGTCACGCCCGGGCCATGGTCTTTCGCCACAAGGAAAGCGGCGCCACCTTCGACTACAGCCTGGCCAGCGGCTCGCTGCTGCACATGTCGGACGAACTGCAGAAACACTGGCTGCACGCGATCCCCAAGGCCCCGAATGCCGGTGAACGCATCAGCCTGTCGTTTCGCCAGCTCAAGACCGCGTAGTGCTGGACTCGGTCAGGATCGGCCCTTGACTCAAGGGCCGCGCCATCGACAATGCCCGGCTGTGATCACCGCTCGAATAGAGGCCCCATGCAGTTGCTCCCCTGGTCCTACCCCTGCCCCGAAGGCTTCACCCTGCGCGGCCTGCGCTCCGAACCTTCGGGCAAACCGTTGCTGCACTTCCTCCACGGCAACGGCTTCTGCTCCATGGCCTATCGTCCGCTGCTGGCCTTGCTGGCCGAATCCTTCGACCTGTGGCTCAGCGACGTCCAGGGCCATGGCGATAGCGATCATGGCGGCCCGTTTGTGGGTTGGAATCGCACCGCAGAACTGGCGGCCGAAGCCTTCGAGGCCGGGCTCAAGGCCTACGGTGACGTGCCCCGCTACGCCGTCGGCCACAGCTTTGGCGGCGTGCTCACCAGTCTGATCGTGGCCGAACGCCCCCAGCTGTTTGCCAAGGCAGTGATGCTCGACCCGGTGATTTTCAGCCCGTCGATGATCAGCTCCCTGAGGCTGCTCTCGGCCCTGGGCCTCAACCGTCGCCATACCCTGGCTCGCAAGGCCGCTGCCCGCCGCCAGCATTGGCCGGACCGCGCCTCGGCCAAGGCCGCCCTGGCCAACCGGGGGATCTTCAAGGGCTGGAGCGACGAGGCCCTGAACGCCTATGTCGAGCACGGTCTGAAAGACGACGGTCAAGGCGTAGCGCTCAAATGCTCCCCTGAACGCGAGGTGGACATTTTCAGCAGCTTCCCGCGGCGCCTGTGGCGATCCCTGCGCCGGGTGCAGACCCCGACCCTGGTGATCCACGGGCGCGACAGCTACCCCTACGTCGCCCGCTCGATCAAACGCTGGGCCGCCCTCAACCGGCACCTGAGCACCCAGGTGATCGACGGCCAGCACTGTTTCATGCAAGTCGACCCAGTGACCAGTGCCCGCTCCATCGCAGGCTTCCTGCACACCGAAGCCCATTGAAAGCTGCGGGCCAGGCGCCCGCAAATAGATGTCATCGTGATATCATCGGCGGGTTTTCCAGGCCGGCCGTGCCTCCTGTCCCCCCTGGAAAACCCTGGTAAAGGCGCCGATCAGATGCGCCTACCGCCGACCTTGTGTGCAAAAACCGACGGTGCCGTGAAGCCTCGCTCCACAGCGCACCGCACAGATGCAAACCGCGACTCGCTTCGCCGGTTGTACTTTTTGCCGCCACAAGGAACACAGTCATGCTCTTGAGAACGATGAATATTTCCCGCCGCGCAGGGTTCAGCTTCGCCCTGATCGCCCTGCTGGCACTGGGCCTGGGGGGCTTCTCGTTGCTGGAAATGCGGCGCATGAACCAGCAATCCCTTGAGGTCGACCAGAACTGGCAGCCATCGATTGTCGCCGCCAACGCCCTGGCCCTGACCAGCACCCAGATCCGTACCATCACCCTGCGCATGCTGGTGGTCCGTGACCACGACGATGTACGGGCCCTGCTCAAGCGCGTCGGCGAACTCGACGAGCAACTCAATCGCCAGCAAGGCGTTTACGAGAAACTGATCACCGAGGCCGAGGAGCGCTCGGCCTATGAACGCTTTCTCAGCGCCAAGGCGGCCTACATCAAGGATCAGCACCGGGTGGTGGAACTGGTGCGCCAGGGGCACAAGGAAGCGGCCATCGATGTCGTCGACGGCGGTTCGTTCCTGACCCATGCCGACGCCATGCTCAAGGAGCTGCTGGACATCATCGACACCAACACTCGGGGTGGCGTCGCCGCCGCGCAGCTGAGCAGTGAGGTGTTCCAGGGCGCCATTGCCATGGTCGTGCTGATCATGCTGATCGTGGTGGCCCTGACCATCGCCCTCGCCCTGCTGCTGACCCGCAGCATCGTGCGCCCACTGGGCCAGGCCGTGGCCGTGGCGGAAACCATCGCCAGCGGCGACCTCGGCCAGAGCATCACGGTCAGCGGCAAGGACGAACCGGCACGCCTGCTGCAAGCCCTGCAAACCATGCAGGCCAGCCTGCGGGGCACCCTGCAGCGGATCGCCGATTCCTCCAACCAACTGGCCTCCGCCGCCGAGGAACTGCATGCGGTCACCGAACACTCCAGTCAAACCCTGCACCAGCAAAGCAATGAAGTGGAGCAGGCTGCCACGGCAGTCAACGAGATGACCGCCGCCGTGGAGGAAGTAGCGCGCAATGCGGTGAGCACCTCCGAGGCCTCCCAGGAAACCGACCGCACCGCCCACCACGGACGCGAGCAGGTGCAACACACCGTGGACTCCATCGGCCAACTGGCGGCAGACGTGACCCAGACCTGCGAACAGGTCGAGCACCTGGCAGTGGACGTGCGCAATATCGGCCAGGTGCTGGAAGTGATCCGCTCGATTGCCGAACAGACCAACCTGCTGGCCCTGAATGCGGCCATCGAAGCGGCCCGGGCCGGGGATGCCGGACGGGGGTTTGCCGTGGTCGCCGACGAAGTGCGGGCCCTGGCCCATCGCACCCAGCAGTCGACCCAGGAAATCGAAAGCATGATCAACACCATCGAAGAAGGCACCGAGGGTGCGGTCAGCGCCATGCGCAACAGCAACGAGCGGGCACACCTGACCCTGGAGGCGGCCCGCGCCTCGGGGCTGGCCCTGGACCAGATCACCCAGGCCATCACCATGATCAACGAGCGCAACCTGGTGATCGCCAGCGCCAGCGAAGAACAGGCCCAGGTCGCCCGGGAAGTGGATCGCAACCTGATCAACATCCGCGACCTGTCGACCCAGACCTCGGCCGGGGCCAACCAGAGCAACGCCGCCAGCCAGGAACTGTCGCGGCTGGCGGTGGACCTGAACGGGCTGGTGACCCAGTTCAAGCTCTAAAAAAGCAGTTGTCAGCGGCACGTTCGAAGCGTCGAACGTGCCGCTTCAGAACGCGTAACGGGCGATCACTTGCCGGACCTTGGCCAGCGCCTCGGGCAAATCGGCCAGGTCCACCGAGCCCAGGGCCAGGCGAATGGCGTGGGGCACCGGCCCGGCGCAGACAAAGGGCTCGGCGGTAGACACCGAGACGTTCTCACGCAGCAACGCCATGGCCACCTGATCGGCGCGTACTTCCTCGGGCAAAGGCAGCCAGAGGAAGTACGAGTTGGGGTGGCCGATATGCTCCAGCCCTGCCAACAGCTCCCGAGCCAGATGCTGACGGGCCTGGGCGTCCTGACGTTTTTCCTGCTCCAGGCGCGCCACGGTGCCGTCCTCGATCCAGGCACAGGCCATGGCGGTCATCACCCCGGGGGTGTTCCAGGTGGTGGCGCGGATCGCGCGTTCGAGCAAGGGCGCTCGGTCTGCGGAGGCCACCACGTAGCCGACCCGCAGCCCGGCGGCCACACTCTTGGAAAAACCCGAGATGTACACCGTGCTTTCCGGGGCCAGGGCCGCCAGGGGTGCAGGTGGATCGTCCGCCAGATAGGCGTAGGCCGCGTCCTCAACGATCAGCAACCCATGCTGACGGGCCAGGGCCACCAGACGCTGGCGCCAGGCCAGGTCAAGCACCCAGCCCATGGGGTTGTGCAAAGTCGGCATGGCGTACACCGCCCTTACCCGCCGACGCTGGCACAAGCGCTCGAAGGCATCGAGGTCCGGACCTTCTGCCGTCAATGGGATGGCCAGCAACTCCAATCCGTGCGCATCCGCCACCACCTTGAACCCCGGGTAGGTCAGGGCATCGGTGGCCACCACATCGCCGGGCTTGAGCAGGGCCATGACCGTGGTCGCCAGGCCGTGCTGGGCCCCACTGACAATCAGCACCTGCTCGCCCTTCACTGCCAGACCGCGACCCGCCAAATGCTGCGCCACCGTGGCCCGCTCATGGCTGCGGCCGGCGTGGGGTTGATAACGCAGCAGGGCCTCCAGATCGCCGCAGGACGCCAACTGACGCAAGGCTGCGCGCAGTAACTCTGCCTGTCCGGGCAAGGACGGGTAGTTGAAGTTCAAGTCCAGGGTTCCGGCCGCCGTGGCCTGCTGATCTACACCCTGTCCGGGCGGTAGCGCGGTTTCACGGACAAAGGTGCCACGCCCGGTTTCGCCGCTGATCAAGCCCATGGCTTCCAGCTCGGCATACACCCGCGAGGCGGTTACCAACGCCAGCCCTTCCCTGGCCGCCAGCTCTCGATGGGTGGGCAGGCGGGTGCCAGGGGCCAGCACGCCGCGACGGATATCGGCGGCGAACACATCGACTAACTGCTTGTAGCGGGCGCGGGCCATTGGCGCTGTATCCATGACAATTTTTTGATTGTGCTGATTTTCAATCCTAGGATGAGCTGGACGCAAGCCCTACCCCGGGCCTGCCCCTGCCAACCGTAGTGAGCACTTGTTGAATGCAACGGACATCGCACCTGCAATCCCCCCCGCTGGAAAATACCGCCGGCGGCTGGCTGAACGGCTTTATCGGGGTACTGATCTTCAGCGGCTCACTACCGGCGACCCGGGTCGCGGTGCTGGAGTTCGATCCGCTGTTCCTTACCGTTGCCCGCGCCACCCTCGCTGCGGTCCTGGCCCTGTGCATCCTGTTGCTGTTCAAGGAACGACGCCCCAGCAGGCAGCAATTGCTGCCCCTGACCATCGTCGCCCTGGGCGTAGTGCTGGGCTTTCCCTTGCTGACCGCCCTGGCCCTGCAGTACGTGACCTCGGCTCACTCCATCGTGTTTCTCGGCCTGCTACCCCTGGCCACCGCGGTATTCGGCGTATTGCGCGGCGGTGAACGGCCACGTCCGGTGTTCTGGCTGTTCTCGGTGCTGGGCAGCCTGCTGGTAATGGGTTATGCCCTGTCCCAGGGGCTGTCGGCGTCGCCCCAGGGCGATTTGCTCATGCTCCTGGCGGTGCTGGTGTGCGGCTTGGGTTACGCCGAGGGCGCGCAACTGTCCCGGACCCTGGGAGGCTGGCAGGTGATTTCCTGGGCCCTGGTTTTATCCTTGCCGGTCATGGCGGTCCTGACCCTGTTCAGCGCTCCGACCTCCTTTAGCGGCATCAGCCTGCCGGCCTGGTTCAGCCTGGGCTACGTCTCGCTGTTCAGCATGCTGATCGGGTTTGTCTTCTGGTACCGCGGCCTGGCTCAAGGCGGGATCGCTGCCGTCGGCCAGCTGCAGTTGTTACAGCCATTCTTCGGCCTGGCCCTGGCCGCCGGCCTGCTGCATGAACAGGTCAGCCTGGGCATGCTCGGGGTCACAGTGGCAGTGATCCTGTGCGTGGCCGGAGCGAAGCGTTGGGCCAAGTGACAGAAACGACAGTGGCAGGCTCAAGAGGCCTGCCACTGCTTGCGCCTTACCTGGCGACGGGTGCTGCAAACGGCTTGGGGTCTAGGTCGGAGAGATAGTGGCAAGCGCACCGATCGCGATGGTCAAGGCTAAAAATCCAAACAAGAAAAACGCCATCTTAGTCATCAGGCCTCCTGAACAGTAGGTGTGCGGTGCAGCGGGCCGGATCTCCAGCCAGGAGACCCAGTGGGCGCGCCATTTTCAAACCTTGGCTGTTCTGATAACAGATGCAGATGATCTAGAAAAATACGGATCAGAAACGTCAGTCCCGTTACGCAACACTCAGGCTAGAGCCTGTAGCAGCGACTATCGACGGGCCAGTTTGTAGCGCACACAGTCGTCGTAAAAGCTTTTGCGCAAGGCTTCGGGCCTGATCCGCGAGGCACTGTCGTAGGTCTGCTCGGTGATCCCCAGGGCCATCATGCGCATCCAGCCCTTGCTGAACTTGTAGGTCTGGATCTTCTGCCGCGCCGCGTACAGCGACACCCCGGACAACTTCAGCTCCTGAGCCCGGGCAGCAGTGCCTGCGCCCCAACTGCAAACATAACGGTCATTGGCCTGCAGCTCTCTGGCCTGGGCCATCCCGGCCCCGCCCAGCAGGGCGCAGGAAGTCAGCGTTATCAACACATGGCGCATTTATCGGTCACCTAACCACCTGAAAATAAAGTGATTTTGCCGACACCTTGGCCAGTGCGGGGCCAGCAGATTGCCTTATCGATCAAGGCAAAGTGCCTGCCACTGCTGGCCAGTCATGCGGTACAGGCGCAACGCACTATGCCAGCGGCTCGCCGCGCCCGGCTTCGGCCAGCAACCACTGGCGCAACAGCGCGACATTGGGTCGCTCCAGGGCCGCTGCCGGATAGACCAGATAGTAAGCCAGATCACTGGCCACACCCTGGGCAAGCGGCGCCAGCAGGGAGCCCTCGGCCAGTTCCCGGCGGACCAGCGAGCGGCGCACCAGGGCAACCCCCAGACCCGCCTTGGCAGCTTCTATGGCGCCATTGCTGTCGACGAACACCCGGCCCCGGCCGCCGTCGATCTGCCCGGCCCCGGCCGCCGCCAGCCACAGCGCCCAGTCGTGACGATGCTCATCATGCAACAACGGCAGCCCTGCCAGCTCGGCGACCGTCAGGCCGGCGTCCTGCCCCAGCAACTGCGGGCTGCACACCGGGGTCAACTGGTCATCGAGCAAGCGTTCGCTGAGCAGCCCCTCATAGCGGCCAAAGCCGTGGCGCACCGCCAGATCGACTCCATCGCGGGCCAGGTCTACCTGGCGGTTGCAGGCGCTGATCCGCACATCCACCCCAGGTGCCTGCGCTTCGAATCCCGAGAGCCGTGGCACCAGCCACTGTGTGGCGAAACTCGGCGTGCAACTGAGCACCAATACCTCCAGACGCCCACGCCCGACCATCTGCGCCGTGGCCTCGCGCATCATCCGAAAGGCCGTGCGCAAGGTCGCGAAGTACTCCTCACCAGCCGCGGTCAGGATCAAGCGCCGGGGGCGGCGCAAAAACAGCGCGAGACCCAGCACCGACTCCAGCTCCTTGACCTGCAAGCTGACGGCGCCCGGGGTGACATTCAGCTCCCTGGCCGCCAGGGTCACGCTCAGATGACGCGCTGTGGCTTCAAATGCGCGCAGTGCCGCAAGGGGCGGCAAGGCCATGCTCATGATTTAGCTCTCCTCAACTATGGAGCGAAAAACGCTCGTTTGTCTGCGGTCGCAACTCGCAGAATAATTCGACACGGCAGCCATTCAAATAGCCAAGGCGTCCGTGCATCGACGAGCAGGACTCAATCATTGAAACACGTGGGAGTAAGCGGCATGACCAGGCAAAAAGTCATGGGAGTGATGGAATGGGGGCAATTGCTGGTGCTGTCGATCCTCTGGGGTGGCTCGTTCTTTTTTGTCGCGATTGCCGTCAAGGAGCTGCCGCCACTGACCATCGTCATGCTGCGAGTGAGCCTGGCCGCCCTCGCCCTGCTGACGCTGATCCGTATCCTCGGCCTGTCACTGCCCCGGGACCGACGAGTGTGGCTGGCGTTCTTCGGCATGGGGCTGCTCAACAACCTGCTGCCCTTTGGCCTGATTGTCTGGGGCCAGACCCATATCGCCAGCAGCCTGGCCGCCATTCTCAATGCCACCACGCCCCTGTTCGCGGTACTGGTGGCCCACGTCCTGACCACTGATGAAAAAATCAGCGGCAACAAACTGGCAGGGGTGCTGGTCGGCTTTGTCGGGGTGGCGATGATGATCGGCCCCGATGCCCTGGCGGGCCTCGGGGATCATCTCGGGGCACAGTTGGCGGTACTGGGTGCGGCACTGTCCTATGCCTTCGCCGGAGTCTTCGGCCGGCGCTTCAAGGCCATGGGCGTCGCCCCACTGCTCAGCGCCAGCGGTCAGATCTGCGCCTCCAGCCTGCTGCTGATCCCCCTGGCGCTGCTGCTGGAGCGGCCCTGGAACCTGCCACTGCCGAGCCTGGCCACCTGGGGCGCGCTACTGGGAATCGCCCTGCTGTCCACCGCCCTGGCCTATGTGCTGTTCTTTCGGATTCTCTCCAGCGCCGGCGCCACCAACCTGATGCTGGTGACCTTCCTGATTCCCATCAGCGCCATTGTCCTGGGCTGCCTGGTGCTGGGCGAGCAGTTGCACGCCAGGCACCTGCTGGGCATGGGCATGATCGCCCTGGGCCTGGCGGCCATCGACGGCCGGCTGCTCAGGCGCTTCAGGGCACGCAAGCAGGCACCGTTGGACAGCGACAGTTTTCTCGGCAAGGACATTTGATAGCGGCCGGTATTCCCGCGAGGAATGCACGGATAAAAATCGCGCATTTTATTTATTGCCCGGGATCTCCTAGCGTGTCCGTTCCCCCATTGGAGATCCCGCCGTGACCGACGCCCGTCCACGCCTGTACGTCGATGCCCAGTTCACCAGCCCCTATGCCCTGTCAGTGTTCGTGGCGTTGCGGGAAAAGGGCATCGACTTCGAACTCATGCCCCTTGACCTCGATGCCGGTGAGAATCGCGCCCCGGACTATGCCCGCCTGTCCCAGACCCAGCGGGTGCCGACCCTGGTGCATAACGGCTTTGCCCTGTCCGAATCCTCGGCCATCACTGAATACCTGGAGGAGCTGTTCCCTGAACCCGCGGTCTATCCCCTCGACCGACAACAGCGAGCCAGGGCCCGCCAGGTCCAGGCCTGGCTGCGCAGCGACTTGCTGCCGATCCGCCAGGAGCGCTCGACCCTGGTGGTGTTCTATGGCTGCAAGGGCGAACCTCTGTCGCCACCCGCCGAAGCGGCGGTGGCCAAGCTGATCGATACGGCGCAAGCGCTGTTGGCCGATGGCCGTGACTGCCTGTTCGGCCAGTGGTCGATTGCCGATGTCGACCTGGCATTGATGCTCAACCGGCTGATCCTCAACGGTGACCCGATGCCCGCGAACCTGGTGGACTATGCCCGGCGCCAATGGCAGCGGCCGGCGGTGCAGGAATGGCTGCGGTTGCCGCGGCCGGCGCTGTAGCGGCCTGGGGCGGATGCGTTTGATGAGCCGCCAATGCAAAAACCCTCCCGCAAATCCGGGAGGGTACCTGATTCAGTGACGCAAACGACTCAGGACGCCAGTAAGGGCTGCTGCTCATAGTTCTTGGCGTAGGCATTCTCCACGCCGGGAAGGATTTCCACTATCGAGAAGTAGCGGTCCCAGAACGGCGTCTCCCGCAACTCCTCCACCAACAGCTCATAGGCATGGTGACTGCTGGCTTCCCACAGCCACAGATCGGTGACTCGCGCCGAGTAGAACTCGATATCGAAGAAGCGCAGCGATACCTCGGCCGAATGCCGTTGCAGAATCGGCTCCATCTGGGTACGCAACAGGCGAAAGCGCTCCTCGACCGGAAACCCCAACCACTCCGGGGTGGTTTTTACCAGCATGAATACGCTGAGCACGGTGACAGACATGGTGTTGACTCCTGACAGACAAAGGGTTGATGAGTGCTGCTTGCCCAAGCAGAATACGAGTCATCACTCACCTTTGAAACTCGCATTGCCGCCATGTCAAAACACCCTGCCAGCCCTCCTCTGACCCCGCGTAAAACCCCGAGCCAGCGCCGTTCGGCGCACACCGTCGAGGCTATTCTGGAAGCGGCTGCTCGCATTCTGGAAACCCAGGGACTCACCGCCTGCTCCACCAACGCCGTGGCGCAACGGGCCGGTGTCAGCATCGGCTCGCTGTATCAGTACTTTCCCAACCGCGATGCCCTGACGGTGGCGCTGATCGAGCGCGAGACCGCGCAGTTGCTCAGCGATGTCCACGGCGCGAGCAGTCACGGCGCCGCCCTGGAGCGCATCCGCGCCATGGTCCAGGCCGCAGTGGCCCACCAGTTGCGCCGGCCGGAACTGGCCCGAGTGATCGATTTCGAAGAGCGCCGGCTGCCGCTGCAGGAGCGCCATCAGCGAGTGGCCCTGGTCATTCATCAAACCCTGGTGCAGGCCCTGCAACTGGCCGACGCACCTTGGGTGCTCGATGACGTGGTCACGGTGGCCCACGACCTGTTCGCCCTGACCCACGGCATGATCGATGCCGCAGGTGAGCGAGGTGAAACCGAGGCCCCGGACCTGGAGCGCCGGGTCATGCGCGCCATCCGCGGCTACCTGACGCTTGCCGGAGAATGATCGAGCGGCGCGGCGACACACATGACGGCTGACGCATGCAGGCAAACATATGCTGGGCGTCATCGGCCTTGCCCAAGGGCACGCCGCGATGTGGCAGGCCGCTCAACGCCAGAAAAGTACCCGTGCGCCGATCCGGCTGGTATGGTGCGCCCCTTGGAAATACACCGCCCGACCCTGAGGAACCTGACCTTGAGCAGTGAAGCAAAAATGACCGGTGACCTGTTCGAAGTCGACAAGCGCCTGGCCCTCAAGCCCATCGTCGACTTCAACAGCTACCTGCGCGCCGCCTTCGCCGACGGCCCCTGCACCTGTGGCCGCTGCGTCGCCAGCCAGGGTGACGAAACCGGCTATGAATACCAGCACAGCTTCAACTTCGCCGGCCGCGTGGCCCACCGCCGCTTCGCCAGCACCGCTGGCAGCGACGTGCTGCTGGCCCTGAAGAAAGCCTGGCTGTCCTTCACCAAGATCGAGCTTGCAGTGAGCGGCGAGCTGGACCTGGCGACGGTCAAGGACTTCGTCGAGCCCGAACTGCACAAGCTGCTGGTGCCGCTGTTCGTCGCCAGCGGCCTGACTCGCGAAGTGGATGGCCAGTTGCAGATTCAGGCGCAAGTGGCGGCTTGAAGACCAGGGCATGCCTCTGCCCGGAGCACAGAGGCGTGCGACCTAGAGCCAGCGCCGCACGCGCTGTCGATAGTCGGTAAAATCCGCACCAAACAACCGCCCGAGCGCCCGCTCTTCGGGAGCGATCTGCAAGCGGTTGATGTACAGGACAAAGCCCAGGACGCCCAGCAGCACCAGGGGCGAGGCCAGGTACAGCCCCCAGGCCAGCAACCACAGGGCAAAGCCGACATACATCGGGTTGCGGGTGTAGCGGTAGATGCCCGACGTGACCAACGCTGAGGCCGCTTCGGGTTTCAAGGGGTTGACCGTGGTCCGGGCACGCCGGAACGAGATTCCGCCCGCCAGGACGAACAGCAGCCCCGCCCCGACCACAGGCAGCGCCAACAACAGGCGTGTGCTCCAGGCCAGGTCAAGTCCCGGCAGCCCTAGCGATGCGCCGCCCATCAGCCCGCCGAACGCCAGCGCGACCAGCGGTGGCGGAACCCTGTTTTCCAGTGCCTGCATCATGCTTCTTCCCTCGAAATGCTGCGCAATCGCCAAGCGGCGGATCCCTGGCCTCAGGGGTAGTCCATCGCCCGGCACCTCCTACCGTCGCTCAATGATGCAACAGCAAATGCCTTGCAAACCGGCACTGCCCACTTGAGCATCAGCGCGCAGTTGTACATCCTCCGGGCTTCGACTTGATAGCCCGGCGCAAGCTTGAGCCCCCGACCGAACAGGTTGTAGCAGCGCCGGCCCCGACACTCTGGAAACCCTCAGCATGCAAATCCCCCATCAAGGCAGCTGCCTGTGCGGCGCGGTGACTTATCAAGTATCCGGCGCGTTGAAAGCCGTCACCCACTGCCACTGCCGCAAGTGCCAGAAAGGCCATGGCGCGGCCTTTGCCTCTTACGCCAGCACCCCGCGCGCGAATCTGCACGTCAGCGACGCCGGCACAGCCCTCAAGGGCTATGAATCCTCCCCAGGCGTGCTGCGCCAGTTCTGCTGCCACTGTGGCTCATCGTTGTTCTGGCAAAATGTGCGAGGTGAATACGCCGAGTGGATTTCAATCGCCATCGCCACCCTGGATACGCCCTTCACGGCCCCCAAGCAGAAGCACCACTGCGTGGCAATGAAGGCCAGCTGGCACCAGATCTGCGATCAATACCCGCAAGTACCCTGACTGCTCGACCCGCCATTAGCGCGCCGCCAGGTCCTTGGGTTTGTAGAACAGGAAATTGCCGATTTCAGTGGTCTTGATGTAGCTCTTGGCCCACTGGGGTGAAACGCTGCGATCGTGAAAGTACAGGGCGCCGCCGGTGCGGTCCTGGAGCTGCTGATTCAGCGCCTTGCGCGCAATCTCCTTGGCCAGGCTATAGCGCCCCTCCTCTTGCACCTGATCCGGGCGACCATCGCACCACCAGGAGAACTGGCACGGACTTTTTTCCGAGCCCTGCTTGACCACTTCGCACAGGGTAGACGGAAAACCCTAATGGCCCAGACGGTTCAGGACCACATCGGCCACCGCTTCCATATCGGCAGACTCCCCCCCTTTGGCTTCCCAATACAGGGTCCGCGACAGACAGGTGATGGCATCGTCCACCGGTGCCTGTCCGGCGGGATCCACGGCCTGGACTTCCGTCTTGGTGATGGGGGCCGCCTGGGGCTCGGCCTTGGGGCTCTCTTTGTCCGCGACCTTCTGCTCCAGGACCTGGGCCTTGTCCTCGGCGACTTCCTGGACCGCAGGTTGCGGCTCGGCGGCCAGGAGCTGGGCGATGTAGAGCATCAAACCGTAGCAGGTAAGCCTTGCAATGATGTGCATGATCGACTCTTCCAACAAGTCATGGACCCTGGGTCAACGCCAACCCTGAGCCTTCAAGCGACAGAGCCGCGCACCGAGGCCGGCGCATGGGCACGTCGGCGACAAGCGACGGGTCATGAGCGGGCCATATCGAGTCGACCATGGCGCCACTAAAACATTCCCTCGGAAAACGCTGACCGGACCAGGGACGCTGGACCTCGGCGCAGCACCTAGAACTTGTAGCCCAAGCCCACCATGTACACGAACGGGTCGACATCCACATTGACCTTGGAGCGCACCCCAAGCTGGCTGTTGTTCACATAGGCATCGGTATTGATGTCGATGTAGCGCATCTGTGCGTTGAGCATCAGCCGATCGGTGAGCATGTAGTCCATGCCCACTTGTGCCGCCCAGCCCCAGGAGTTGCCGGCGCGGAAGTTGTCGAAGCCTGCGGCTGAAGCCCGGCTGCCGACCTTTTCATCGTAGATCCAGGTGTAGTTGAGCCCCGCCCCGACATAGGGCTGGAACGCCGATTTGCTGTGCATCGGGTAGTACAGCAGGCTCAGGGTCGGCGGCAGGTGCTTGAGGGAACCGAGCTTGCCATCGGCAATGCCGCCAGCGGTGCCACTGAGGCTCACGTTGTGTTCAAAAGGGGTCGCCGCCAGCAGTTCCACCGCCAGGTTATCGGTCAGCATGTAGGCAAAGTTCAAGCCCAATTGGGTATCGCTGCCCAGGCTGGCCTTGCCCCCCAGGCTGGTGCCGGCCAGGGCGCCGCGATCGACCTTGACGCTGGAGCTGCTCTCACGCGGGTCCACCGTCACCGCGCCGGCGCGGACAATAATGTCGCCAGCTTCGAAGGCCTGGGCCGTGGAAACGGCCAGGGCAGACAACAGCAGGCTGGTACTCAGAAGGGTCAATTTACGCATGCATCACTCCACTACTCGAACAACGGCCAACCCGCCAGCCGTGATCACGGCGGGCTGTGCCAGGGAGGCTTGAGTATCGAGAAGCAGGTAAACGTGCACATCTGCCGAATGACATAGGCCGAGGCCGATCGGGCGCCAGATGCGTTGCGGGGTGTTTCGTGAATCAAGGCCGCGGTCGGGCGCCTGCGGCCAATCGCGGCCGGAGCCCGGTCAGTCCAGCAAGCCGGCGTTCTTCAGCAGTTCGCCCAACCCCTGGGGAACCAGCGGCGTATGCTCGGTGAAACTGGCGCTGCCCTGCCAGCGGGCCACAAAGGGCGCGCCGTCGCTTTCCTGGGCGTCAAGTTGAGCGCGCTGATAGACCGTCGCATCCTCGAAGCAGGCATCGTACACCTGGACGATTTCATGGCCGGGTTTACCGTCGTACACAAACAGGCTTTCCAGAGTGCCGATCAGCCGCAGGTTGTTGATCGACTGTCCCAGTTCCTCCTGCACTTCACGAACAATGGCCTGGGCGCTGTGCTCACCAAAATCGATCCCACCGCCCAGAGGTCGGAACAGCGTCTGTTGCGTGTCGGCATCAACGAACTGATTGACCAGGATCTTGCCCTGGTGGTGGAAGACACACAGCGCGAGCGCGCGAATACGGGGTTCAGCCAAGGGATGAAGTCCATTCAAAGGGGGCAAGGCGCGGCATTAGAACATGGCGCAATGAGCATCAGCCAGCGTAGAAATACTTTACCGCCAGCGTCGGCACCTCCTCCATCGCCGACCACAATTGCTCGTCCAGCTCGCCACCGATCAGCTCATATTGCTCGTCACCGAGCAGCTCGGGAATGTCCCACAGCCGCTGCAGTTGCGGGTGATCTTCAAGAGGCCCGATCAACTGCCGCTGGCGGCTGACCACGGCGTGGGTGCTACGCGCGCCAATGGCAACCAGCGCCTTGAGCGCCAGCTCGCAGCAATGCTCGCCCCAGTTGCAGAAGAACTGCAGAAATCCCCCGTTGTAACCGTCCGCTTCCAGGCGCCAGAGCGCCACGATCAACTGATCGTCCTCTGGCAATTGCTCCAGTTGCCACTCCAGAGCTTGCAGCCGCCCCATGGATTCTCGGCACAGGTGCTCCCAGATCCAGTCGAAGGCGTCGATGCTGACATCCGCGTCTCCCAGGTGCGGCCAGGACACCGAGATCCCATGTGGGTGAATCCGAAAATCCGCGCGCTGCTCGGGTGTGGCGCTTTGCAGCTGGCTGTAACGGCTCAAGGGTTGGCGCAGGATCAGGCCGTCGGCCCAGCTCAGGCAGAGCGCGTCATCTTCGAAGTCGACATGGCGGATGGGAGGGAATCTCAAAACGCTACCTATTTTTTCCTGAAGGTCTTGGCCTTGGCCTTTTTCATCTGCTCGTGTTTGGCGATGCGTGATTTTTCAAGCAATGAAAAGACCGTGCTGAACACCACAATGGCCAGGATCAGGAAAAACAGTCCTATTACCACAATCGCCATCAAGGAGTTCCCCGGTTCTGTTTGTCCGCTGCCATCTTGGCTTCCATCTTGTTCAAGGTTTCATCAAGCCGGCTTCTGCGCTTGCGCTCTCGATGGTCGGAGGCGAGCTTGCCCATCAGCCCCGACGTACAACTGACGACGATGGCGCCCGCAGCTATGAACAGGCCCCGGACGACTTTATCCGACATAGCCGTAAGCCTTGTTCAACGCCTTGTAGAAGGCTTTTTCCAACTTGCCATTGTCGAATGGCTCGCGGCGGTGATGCTGAATCAACTCGTTGCGCAGCCGCTGAATCTCCTTGCCATGCTCGGCAAGACTTTGCCCGCTGTGGGCAAAGTCGTGGCGAAGACGCTCCAGGTGCACGATGGTCGCCAACTGAGCCAGGTCGGCCGCCGTCAGGCTCATGTTCTGCTTCAGCGCCTGGGCAACCTGCTCCACGAGATCGGGAGAACAGTACTCGTCCGACGACTCGAAGTGGTATTCGGTATCGGCATTTTCGGCATGGTCGATCATTGGCATTGAACTCTGATCCAGTCATCGAAGGTGGTGGTTTTATCGTCAAGCAGACGGATGGAGCGTTCGTAGTCCATCACCACCCGCTGGTGCTGACGATGGGTAATCAAGGTCGACTTGCCGGCATTCCAGAGAAAAGGTCCGGCAATCAGGTAGTTCATCTTACCGGTGCGCCCCCCTGCCCCGGCGACCAACAGCAACATCTGGATCATCAACCCCGTGCCGTAGGCGATGGTGCTCATCAGCGCCAGGTGCAGGTCCTTGTCCTCCTGGGTCACCTCGGACTTGTAGAAAGCGATGGCGTGCCGTCCGCTCAACAGCAGCTTGATGGTGGCGTAGGAGCTGATATCCGCCGCATTGATCGTACCGAACTCCCTGCCCAGGGCATCCATCAGCGGGTTCGAAGCGCTGTAGCCGGACGCCTTGCTTTCATCCTTCACCCACTGGGTGAACAGGGAGCTGAACGGCAGGGGAAGACCATCCTTGGTGGGAAGGTCGCTGAGGCAATGGGTAAGAATATGGGCAATCGCCTTGAGGTGCTTGAGCACCGGTCCCGCGCCCGGGTACCCCGCCTCGATGTAATCGACGACCAGAGAATAGAGAGTCTTGCCGCCTACGGACTCGCCACCGAAGGTGTAGTCGTCCGGCAGTTTCTGGAACACATTGAGGTCATGCCCGAAGATGTAGCGATGCTTGGCGCCGGTCCGATAATCGAGGGGGCTGGTGGTGCCTTCCGGCTTGAAATACTCATGCAACTTGAGAAACAGCTCCTCCAGCTTGTCGGCGTGCAGATTGGTCAGGTAAGCGGAGACCACCCCCGCAATACCGATGCCGACCGCGCCGCTGATCTGCGCCGCCGTCAAGGTGCTGTAGCCGGTATCGACCTCCAGCTCAGCCAGCAGCTCGGTAAAATTCACCGGCCCCACGGCGGCGATGGCGCGCTCTTGAAGGCTCTGGCCCGGGCGGCTCTGCTCAAGCTCCAGCTCACCACGATGAAGCTTGCCCAAATAGGTCAACTCCGTGGCTTTCTGGTCCCAGTACTCATCCGAGGGTCCGGCAAACACAGTTGATAAGCGGCTGAGCAATCGACGCACGAAAAATCCCTTGATCGGCAGGGTAAAAGTGGCGCAACGCTATCATATTTGCCCCATCGAAGTATCTAGAAGGCGGCAAGGTCACCGAATTCAACCGGGGCCCGTCTTCCTGCGCTGGAGCATCCGGTTGCAGGCCGTCATCAGCATCCCGCTCAACAGCCCGATCAGCAGGAACGGAAAGAAACCATGGGTCAGCAGCGGCACCCAGAAGCCCAGCCCCGCGGACCAGCCCTGAGGATTGACCATCAACCCCTGTGCCCCGGACAGCAGCCAGACCACCAGACCACTGAGGCCGCCACCGATTACGTAGCGCCAAGGGGTGACCAGTACCCGCTCCACCAGCCACAGCATCGGCCAACAGACCAGCACGCTCAGCCACGCGCCGATCAACCCGCCGAAGAAAAACATCGGCAGGCTTTCCACGCCCTTGGGATAGAGCGCCGTAGCGATGCTGCCCAGGGTCAATGCACCTGACAGTGGCACCATCAGCACCCGTGACCATCCCTGGCGCTCTGGCCCCTCTCCGGCAACCGGCAGTGCCTCGATCCCGCGCACCAGCAGAGTAAAAAGCCCCCCCAAAGCCAGCCCGCCCAGCACCGCCAACAGCAAGTGCCTCGTTGAAGCCCCCAGCAGAACCGCGGCCGCCAAGGCCTGCACCAGGCTGCTGAAAAAATGCCGACCGGGCAGTGCCGGGCAACGTCGGTCGCCCCATAGCAACAGAGGAATGCCCAGGACAATGGCGATGACACTGCCATACACAAACCCGGAGAACAGCTCTGAAGCGTGCCAGCCATTGACCAGCCCCTTGGTGACGGCATAGATCAGCCCGCCGCACAGGGGGACGGCAAACAACCGGAGCTCAGCATTGGGTTTCATTGGCTTGCACCTGGAAAATTGGCAGGGTCACGGAGCTGAACAAGCGAGGGCTTTTACACAACTGTGGCGCAGTCATCCACCGCAGGATCGGGGTTGACCGGCATTCGCAGCACTGTGGCTTATAGAACCGCAACGAGGTATACAGCAGGGCGAAAAAACAGCACCACACTCACTGTCGAAGATCACGGACCGATGCTATCCGCACAACAAGCCGGCAATGCCGTACTTGCCCTCCATGACGGCACCCTCAGGGATGGCAAGCCCGAACGCTTTGCCATTCAATCCTGCGAGCTGTCCGCCAAGGGTGATTACTGGGCGGTGCGCTGCAACAGCGAGGACTATGTGGTGCACGGCATGACGCAATACTGCTATGTCGGCGTCAATGCCCATCTGGTCAATGTACTCAGCGGAGAAATCGAGACGGTCGCCAACTGCTTCAGTGTTGAAGAGTACCTGCAAGACAAGTACGACCTGCGTGCCGCAGCAGGCCAGTGCTATGTACTGACCCCGGCATTCGGTCGTGACGACAAGCCGGCAATGATCAACCTGCGACAGAAGCTCGGCTGCTCCTATCCCGAGGTCATCCGGTTGCTGACCGATGAACAGCGTCACTGGTTCACCGGCATACGCCGGCACCTTGAGGTGGCGCAGCAACTGCTCGCCCAACAGAACATCGCGACCTGCGTCGAGAGGGTTCCTCAAGCGGCCGGGGCGGTTGCCATTGGGGTCGAAACCTGGCACCAGGATGCCGCCCTCAAGGCTTTACGCGACAGGCTGCATTGAACGACCACTTCCAACTCCTGAAAAGCCGCTTCTAACGCCCATGAAAATCTACCTCGACGACGAACGCCAAACCCCGCCCGGCTGGATTCGCACCTACTGGCCGGACGAAGTCATCGCGTTGCTCAAAGCCGGCGGCGTCGAAGAGATCAGCCTCGACCACGACCTCGGAGATGACCCGCGCGGCACCGGTTATGACGTGATCCTGTGGATCGAAGAGGCGGTAGCGCTGCACGGGTTCTGTCCACCGCGCATTCACATCCACTCGGCCAATGCCTCCGCCGTGGAAAAGATGCGCGCCGGCGTGCAAGCGATCGATCGACTGGCCCGCAACAACGGATGCCGCCCATCAACCGACAACGCAGGCATCTGACCTAATGAGCGGCAACCTGTATGGCTACATCCACTGCTTTGACCCTTCTCCGGCTGCCGAAGCGCACAATCGCGCGGTGCTGCAAAGCCTGCCAGTGACGGGGGCGCAGATCACCAGGGCGCTTTTCAGCGTGCTGCCAAACAGCCGGGGGCATTGCTACTACGGGCATATGATGCACTTCGCCACCTCCCCCAAAGACAGTTACATCTTCGATGATGCGTGGCTAGACGAGTACGACGCCCTGCTGGAGCGCTTGTTCTGGGACAACTCTGAGGTGGTGCATACCTATTGCGGCGAACGTCGGACCTGGGACTCGAGTAAAACCCAAGGGCTCGCGCAACCCACAGGCTTGAAGATCAGCAACAGGAAGGTCTTTCCCTCCTACCACGACCTGCAAGCCGTCGAAGACCGCGATGTACCGGTGCCCGGCAACCGCTGAAAGGCCGCCCCGCCATTCACCCCCCATGACTACACAAGGAGCACGTGATGCCACTCAGTCCTCTGCAAGCGAAAACATTGGCCGATGCGGTAGCAGGCTATGCCTTCCCCACTGCACATTTTGACTTCGCCAGCCAGACGCCGGTTGTTCGGCTGTCGATGTCCGAACTGGAAACCCGGATTCGCCAACAACTGCTTAGCGACTCACTGGACACCGTCAAGGACGGGCTATCGAATGTTCTCTACTGGGGATTTACCCAAATGGGTGGTTTGGCCAATGTCCGTGTTGGCCGCTTCCGCTCCGGGGTCGAAGACTCGCAGATCGAACAGGCATCGGCGCTGTTCAAGGAGCAACCGCGTCCGGCACTTTACGAGATCGCCAGCCTGAAGATGCCGGAGTTTTCCAGTGTTTCGTTTGTCAGCAAGATCCGCATGTTTCTCGACCCGATCCAGTCGGCCACCCTGGACCTGCAGATCATGAAAATCCAGCAGGTCCACAGCGATACGGTCCTGGCGGCAATCAAACAGGACCCGACCCGAATTCGTATCAGTAAAGCCAATTCGAACGCTTACGAAGGCTGGTGCGAACGCCTGGCTGACATCGCTCGGACCTACTTGCCCGATGCCCGGGTCGCCGATGTGGAGCGTGGTTTCTTTCAGATGATTCAAGACAACAAAGTCGCGGCTGCCGCCGCCATCCTGAGAGATGCCTGAAGCCCGAGCCAGCTGTCGACGACTTGAGCACCGCCCTGCACTTGGCCAAGTGCAGGGGGGGGCAGTTCACCGAACGCTACGTTCTGCCCTCAATAACGAGTACTGCTGCAGATCATGATGGGCACCCAGCCAATACCCCGCCTGCCGTGAAAGCCCTTCGCGAACAAACCCCATCCGCTCCAGCAACCTGAGGCTCGCCAGGTTCTGCGGGTGCACCTGGGCCTCGATACGGTTCAGCGCCATCTGCTCGAAGCCCCAGCTAACCACGGCGTGCAGCGCCTCGGTCATCAGCCCCTGCCCTTGCGCTGCACGCGCCAGCTCGAAGCCGATGGCGCAGCTGCGCCACGGGCGGTTCCATTTGAACAGGCCACAGGTGCCCAGCAGACCGGGTTCGGACTGGCGCTCGATGCCCCAGCGAACGCCCGGGTTGGGCAAGGCCCGCCATCCGGCGAACAGTGCCAGCAATTGCTCGGCCTGCCGGTCATCCGTGATGGGGTCGGTGCCGAACCACTGCATGGCCTCGGCATCGCTGTGAATCGCGAACAACGCCGGCACATCGGCCGGGCACAGTTCCCTGAGGATCAGGCGTGGGGTACGGATAACCGGAAAGTCGCTCATATCGACACCCGCCCTAGCCTGCCAAGCGCTTGCCCAGGATGAGCGCATACTCGCCCTTGATCTGCTCAAAGCCGTACTTGTGCTCCAGGCGCTTGACGATGAAGTGCCCGCGGGCCATGTCCTGATAGAAGTCGGTGAACAGCGCATTGATGGTGGCGCCGGTAAAAGCGCCGATCACCGGCACCGCCTGGGCCGCGAACTTGCTGGAGATGGTCACGCCGTAACGGCTGGCGACCTTCTCGATCAACAGCGCCAGCCACTTGCCCACCTGCCCCGGAGACAGCCTGCCGGCCGCCCCGGCGCCTTGCCTGACGGCAATCGCCGCCAGTTCCTTGGACAGTTGCTGCATGGCCTGGGTGGTGAAGCTGCGGGTGATGTAATAGCCGGTCTCGGTGGCGTCGTCGGCCTGGCTGTTGCCACCCATGGCGAACACTTCGATGCACGCCTGCTTGGTGGCGAAGTCCTCCAGGTCGAAGCCTTCGCTGCGGGCCACATCGGCCACCGAGCGCATCATGATGGTGGTGGAAATGGGCAGCTCGACGAACAGCGCGGCAAACCCGAAAGCGCCGCCCACCGCGCCGGAAGTGGCGGCATAGACTTTGTGCAAGAGCGTCGAGGCCTGTTTTTTCGGGGTGTTCTCCAGGCTCCACAGCGCCGCATCGGCCGAGGTATGCAGCGCAGCCACCACCGCGCCGTTGATCTTTGCGGACACCCAATTGGGCAAGGCCTTGACCGCGCTTTCAATCGGCGAGCCGAGCAGGCCGGACAGGCGCGCGGTCAATGAAGGGGATTCCAGCAGGCTGACCGCCCGCTTCAGGTCCTGATAATCCTCGGGACTGTCTTTGATGCTCACCGGCTTCTCCATGGGCTGCGACCTACTGCGCCCGGGAAGCATAAACCGCTTGCCGCTCAGATCACGACAAGATTCATCCTGCCGGGGCGCCCCCACGCAGCTGACGCTTCATGGGGGCGCCGAGGTGGAGCAGGTCAATCCTGCAACCAGACCCGCACCTGAGGCTGCGCGCCTTCGATGAACACCAGGCTGGCCACCTGCCCCGCCTCGATCAGGTCCTGTCGGGCCCATTGCAGGGACTCCAGCAGCGGCCCGCGCTGCACCAGCTCAACGCGCGCCACTGCGGCCTTCATCGACTGCTGGGCATCGGACTTGGCCTTGCGAATGGCCGCCAGCGTGGCACTGACCGCCTCCAGCAACGGTTCGACATAGTCCTCGGCCACCTGCGCCTCGGGCCACGGAGCCCGGTGCACCGAGCCCGGCTGCCAGCAACGCCAGACCTCCTCACAGACAAAGGGCAGAAACGGTGCGAACAAGCGTTGCAGCACACTCAAGGCCGCCGCCAGGGCGTTGCGCGCCGAATGCCCCTCGGGCCGATAGGCGCGGCGCTTGACCAGCTCGACATAGTCATCGCAGAACCACCAGAAGAAGTCCTCGATGCCGATCAGCGCGCTGCTGTAGTCGTAGCCCTCCAGCGCTGCCTCGGCGGCGGCGGTGACCGCTCCCAGGCGTTGCAGCATGGCCTGGTCCAGCCTCTGCTCGACCGGCCCCTGCGGGTCGCCTGGCACGCCGAATACCAGCTTCGACAGGTTGAACAGCTTGAGCGCCAGGCGCCGGCCGATCTTCATCTGCTGCTCTTCGAAGGCGGTGTCGCTGCCCGGGCGCCCGAGGGCCGCCCAATAGCGCACAGCATCGCTGCCGTATTGCTCCAGCAAGCCCTGGGGCGTGACCACATTGCCCCGCGACTTGGACATCTTCTTGCGGTCCGGATCGAGGATCCAGCCCGACAGCGCCACATGCTTCCAGGGCACCGCGGCCGCCTCGAAGTGGCTGCGCACCAGGGTCGAAAACAGCCAGGTACGGATGATGTCGTGGCCCTGGGGGCGCAGGTCCATGGGGTAGACGCGCTGAAACAGATCCTCGTCCTCCTCCCAGCCGGCGGCGATCTGCGGGGTCAGGGAACTGGTGGCCCAGGTGTCCATGATGTCGCGCTCGCCGATAAAGCCATGGGGCTGGCCGCGTTGCTCGGGGCGGTAGCCCGCTGGCGTGTCCAGGGTCGGGTCCACCGGCAGTGAGGTTTCGTCCGCCAGGATCGGCCTGGCGTAGTCCGCTACGCCCTGGGCATCCAGGGGATACCAGAACGGAATCGGCACGCCGAACACCCGCTGCCGGCTGATCAGCCAGTCGCCATTGAGGCCGCCGACCCAGTGCTCGTAACGACTGCGCATGAACGGCGGATGCCACTCCAGGGATTGGCCGCGGCCGAGCAACTGCTGGCGCAGCTCAGCGCTGCGCCCACCGTTGCGCAAGTACCATTGGCGCGTGGCGACAATCTCCAGAGGCTGGTCGCCCTTCTCGAAGAACTTCACCGCGTGACGGATCGGCCGCGGTTCGCCAAGCAAAGCGCCACATTCACGCAACATCGGCAGTATCAACTTGCGGGCCTGGGGCAAACTGCACCCCGCCAGGGCCTCATAGGCCTGACGCGCGCCCGGCGTGCTCAGCCAATCGGGTGGCTGGGCCAGCAGCCGACCGTCCGGCTCGATGATCGAGCGGGTGGGCAACTGCAGCTCGCGCCACCAGAGCACATCGGTCAGATCGCCAAAGGTACAGACCATCGCCAGCCCGCTGCCCTTCTGCGGATCGGCCAGGGCGTGGGCCAGCAACGGCACCTCGACCTCGAACAACGGCGAACGCAGGTATTGGCCGAAGCGTCCCTGGTAACGCGGGTCATCCGGATGCGCCACCAGCGCCACGCAGGCCGCGAGCAATTCGGGGCGGGTGGTGGCAATGCATAAATCCTCACCTTCGATGCCCTGGAACCGCAGGTCGTGATACGCCCCCGCCACCTCCCGTTCCTCAAGTTCAGCCTGGGCCACGGCGGTCTGGAAGGTCAGGTCCCACAGGCAGGGAGCCTGCTGGCTGTAGAGCTCGCCGCGCTGGTAGTTGCGCAGCAAGGCGCGCTGGCTGACCCGTTGCGCACGCTCATCGATGGTGGCGTAGGTCAGGCCCCAGTCCACCGACAGGCCCAGTTGCATGAACAAGCGGCGAAAGGCCTGCTCGTCGAGGGCGGTCAAGCGGTGGCACAGCTCGACAAAGTTGCGTCGGCTGATCGCCGCATAGTCGGCACGCCGCTCAGCGACCCGGGCCGGTGGCTGCAACTGCGGCTGGTAAGGCGCCTGGGGATCACAGCGCACGCCGTAGTAGTTCTCGACCCGGCGCTCGGTGGGCAAGCCGTTGTCGTCCCAGCCCATGGGATAGAACACGGCCTTGCCGCGCATGCGTTGAAAGCGCGCGATGATGTCGGTGTGGGTGTAGCTGAACACATGGCCGACGTGCAACGAGCCCGAGGCCGTGGGTGGCGGTGTGTCGATGGAGTAGACCGCGTCCCGGGTGGCACTGCGATCGAAGGCGTAGGTGCCCTCTTCCAGCCAGCGCTGGGACCAGCGTGTTTCGAGGTGTTCAAGCGAGGGTGTGGCGATGGGGCAAAGCGTTGCGGTTACACGTTTAACGGTGACATAGCATCCTCCTGTTATCACCCGGTGGCGCCGCAAAGGTCGGCGCCGAGGGGAAAATTTATAGAGGATTGCGCGGCATTAGTAAATCGCCCGGGCGCGGCTTTTTGCATTGCGCCTTAATCGAACTGCAGTTGCGCAGCCCATGCCGGGTACTGGGTCTGCAGGCGCCGCAGGCATTGTTCCATCAGCCGCGCATCGTCCGGCAAGCGTCGGGAGAGGCTGTGCCAGCCGCTGATGCGCAACTGCAGCGGCATCTCCACCAGCCCGGAAATGGCATCCCAGAAGGCATCCCAGTTGCAGCCATACCACTGGGGCAAGCCCAAGGCATCGCGCAAGGCCAGGTGCAGCTCACGGGCCGTGACCAGGTCGCGTACATCGATTTCCAGCAACTGCGGGCGAGTCATGTTGCGTGCCTCTGCACAGGTTCATCGGCCGCCAGCATACCCGATGCCGGGGCCCATCCTGGCAGGCGTTGATGCAGCGCAGGCAGCAGCGGCCAATCGCTGGCACACTCCGGGCTTTCGCCGCACAGGAACAACGATCATGGCGATTCCCCAGGACAAGGAACAACTGCTCAAGGCCATCGACAGCCACTTCAATGCCTTGAGCCAGGTGCTGGATCAAGTGCCCCCGGCGCGGGTCGACGAACGCAGCCTGGAAGGCCACGTCAAGGGCACGCAGATCAGCGTCTCCGAACTGGTGGCCTACCTGCTGGGCTGGAACGAGCGGGTACTGGACTGGCTGGAAAAGGACCTGGCCGGCCTGCCCATGGCCTTTCCGGCTGTCGGCTTCAAGTGGAACCAGCTGGGCCCGCTCGCGCAGAAGTTCTACCGCGACTATGCCGCCATGGCCTACCCGCAAAAGCGCCAACGCCTCGACGCGGCCAAGCAACGAATCGTCAGCCTGATTCGGCAGCGTGACAATGCCGCGCTCTATCAATGCCCCTGGTACGCAAAGTGGACCCTGGGCCGGATGATCCAGCTCAACACCGCCGCGCCCTACGCCAACGCCCGCGGACGCTTGCGCCGCTGGCTCAAGCAGCACAGTGCCCCATGACCGCAGCGACGCCACCGGGCGCGCTGACTGCGCGCGCCCCTGTGCAACACGGGTTCGACCGTCAGCATCGGCGTCTGTCGCCGGTGCAGTCCCCGGCGGAGCAAAGGCCTGGGCACGCCCGGCGCCGAGGCCCGGCGGCGGCTCATGCCGCCGGCGGATTCATGGCTGCCGCGCCGCCAGTTCCTGGCTGGTGTACTGCTGGGTCTTGCTGTCGTAGACGTAGGTCAGGTTATCGGCCGCGGCCAGCGAGCGGATTTTACCCGGGCCCTGGAAGGTGGTGCCGCTGACCTTGACCTGCACCTGCGGCAATGGCCCCTGGCCGGCAACAAAATTCAACTCGCCGTCGCTGCCGATACAGGGCATTACCGCGCCCTCGTCACAAGCGGCGGAGTTGTCCTCGCCGGTGCGCACCTGCCCCAGATAGGACCAGACCCAGCCATCGTCTTCCGGCTTCTTGTTCGGGTTGAACAGCAACATCGTGTAGCCCTTGGTCACCACGCCGTCGTCGAACGTGGCGGTGGGCACTGCCAGCAACAGCCGGCCATCGGCGGTGCGGTGCTGCACGGCCTGGCGCTTGCTGTCCACTTCCTCGGGTTTTTCCCGGCCACCGAAGAAACCGATCTTGCGTTCGATGCTGCGGATGGAATAGGCCGGCGTCTGGCCCGGGTGGGTGAGTTCGAAGGTCGCATCCGCCAGCCGGACCTGGACCTCGGGCGCGGCAAAGTCCTCGCCCTGGCGGGCCGCGCTGTCACGGGTGTGCCAGACAAAGGTGGCGTAGTAGTGCTTGCCGTCCAAGTCCAGCTCCTGGCCGTACCAGAAGGTCGCGGTGACGCCGTCCTGGAGTTCCACTTCCTCATCCTGGTCGGGCACCTCGACGTTCTGCATCACCGCCAGTACCGCGCCGGGGGGAATCGGCGCCGGCCCGGCCTGGGCCAGCAACGGCAACGCAAGGGCCAAGCCGGCCACGCCCCAACCCGCCAACGTCTTGCCCAGGCTATCGCCCAGACCTTTCCCGAATCTGCATTTCATCAATCGCACGTCCCTGTAGAGTCCGAAAATACCGCCGGCCAGACCGGCCGCGGATGGCACAACGTGGCGATCATATAGACCCGGTTTCGCCAGCCACAAGTGTCGACCGCCTGAACGGTCAGCCCCTGATCCCGGCCGCAACCCAACGGCCGTCCCCGCGACGCTTGCACAACACATATGATTTTCCATATATTTGCGCCTCCATATATACGAGCTTCGTTCCATGATCACGCCCCCGGAGGTCTTCAAGAGCCTTGCCGACGAAACCCGCGCCCGCGCCACCCTGCTGATCGCCAACCAGGGTGAGCTGTGTGTCTGCGAGTTGATGTGCGCCCTCGACGACAGCCAGCCAAAGATCAGCCGTCATCTCGCCCAATTGCGCAGCAGCGGCCTGCTGCTCGACCGGCGCCAGGGGCAATGGGTCTATTACCGCCTCAACCCGCAGCTGCCGGCCTGGGTCGGGGAAATCCTGCAAGTGACCTTCCGGGCCAACAGCGACTGGCTGCGCGACAACGCCTTGCGCCTGCAGCACATGGAGGGACGCCCGGTCCGCGCCGCCTGCTGCTGATAACGCAACCCCGTGAGTCTTGAGCCTTTGACATCCGCCCACAGCGCAAGGAATACCCCATGCGAGTCCTGTTCATGTGCACAGCCAATAGCTGCCGCAGCATCCTCTGTGAAGCCCTGTTCAACCACCTGGCACCCCAGGGTTTCCAGGCCCTGAGTTCCGGCAGTTTTCCCAGGGGCCAGGTGCTGCCCCGCAGCCTGGCCACCTTGGAGCAGGCCGGTATCGCCACCGCCGGCCTGTACAGCAAGGGCAACGACGCCTTCGCCGACAACCCGCCCGACATCGTGATTACCGTCTGCGACAAGGCGGCGGGCGAGGCCTGCCCGGTGTACTTCGGCCCCGCACTCAAGGCCCACTGGAACCTGGAAGATCCCTCCGACGTCCGGGGTGACGAAGCCTGCGTCGACGCCGCCTTCCGCGCCACCCTGGCGCACATCGAGCTACGTTGCCGGGCCTTCCTGGGCCTGCCTTTCAACCACCTCAGCCGTGAGCAACTGCAGCACGAGTTGAACCGTATCGGCACACTCTGAGCTGGAGGCTACATGTCAGAACACCTGTCAGAACACCTGCCCAACCTCGACCTCTCCCTGCTCGATGGCAAGCACGCCAGGCCCGAGCACAAACCGCGCATCCTGCTGCTGTACGGCTCGACCCGGGAGCGCTCGTTCAGCCGCCTGCTGGTCGAAGAAGCCGCGCGCCTGCTGCAGCACTTAGGTGCCGAAACCCGGATCTTCGATCCGTCCGGATTGCCCCTGCCCGACGACGCTCCCGTGGACCATCCCAAGGTTCAACAACTGCGGGACCTGGTGCAATGGTCCGAAGGTCAGGTCTGGTGCTCGCCGGAACGCCACGGCGCGATGTCGGCGGTGTTCAAGGCACAGATCGACTGGATTCCCCTGGAGCTCGGTGCCGTGCGCCCGACCCAGGGCAAGACCCTGGCGGTGATGCAAGTGTGCGGCGGCTCGCAGTCGTTCAACGTGGTCAATCAGCTGCGGGTGCTGGGCCGCTGGATGCGCATGTTCACCATCCCCAATCAATCCTCGGTGCCGAAGGCCTACCTGGAATTTGACGAGTCGGGGCGGATGAAACCCTCGGCCTACTACGACCGAGTCGTCGACGTGATGGAGGAGCTGGTGAAGTTCACCCTTGTGCTACGGGACCAGCAAGCGTTCCTGGTGGATCGCTACTCGGAGCGCAAGGAAAGCGCCGAGCAACTCATGGCCCGGGTCAACCAGCGTTCGATCTGAGAGCACGATCCCCGTGCCCTCTCGCTGGGGCCCGGACATTGCGGCCCACTTGAAGCGCCGGCTCAAGCCAGCAATTCGCTGATCCATTGCGTCTGGCGGACGACCTCTTGCACCTTGTCCTCGGGCACGGCCTGGGCTTGAGTGAAATTGGCCAGGGTGCGCTGCTTCAGCCGCAGCAGGCGCTGCCACTTGGCCAGGAACGCCGGGCTGCGGGCCTGCATCTGCAGCGGGCCAAAGTACAGCTCCCGGGCACTGTACTGCACCGGCCCGACGCGCTCGGCGACGATGATTTCGTAGTCGAAGCGGTTCTCTCGCAGCACTTCCTCGGCGAGGATCTGGTAGTCATGCTCCATCAGCCATTGGCGCAACGGCTGCTCGCCGCCGTTGGGCTGCAGGATCAGACGCTCCTCACCGCTCAAGCGCGCCTGGCCGCCGTCGAGGATGTCACGGATGGTCTCGCCGCCCATGCCACAGAGGCTGATCGCGGTGATCCCGTCTGTCGGTTCGATCGCGGCCAGACCGTTGGCCAGGCGCACGTCGATCTGCTGCTCCATGCCGCTCTCGCGCACCGCGCGCTGGGCCGAGCGAAACGGCGTCAACGCCACCTCCCCGGCCACCGCCGCAACGATGGCGCCGCGGCTGATCAAGGCCAACGGCAAGTAGCCGTGATCCGAGCCAATATCGGCCAGCCGCGCACCGGCCGGCACATGCGCCGCCACACGCGCCAGGCGCATGGACAATGTCTGTTGCTTCAACTGCTGCCCCTTTTCACCACAAACGTCCGCCAGCCAGGGCCGGATCGGGGGGCGATTCTGGCGGGCAATGCCGGGCTTTTCAAATTTATGCGACCAAAACCTGGGATGTGGTGCACAGAGGGCCCACTCCGGACGGGGTCGAAAGCACCGTCCTGCATGGCGGGTTTCTGAGCAGAAGCAGACCTTCGTTGCTGGCAGCGTGCACCCTGGTCAGTGATAGACTCCGCGCCCATTTGCGGGCTAAAAAAAATGCTCTGTCCAGAATGCGAACAAGGCGAAGTGACCAAGGTTCAAGTGCGGGCAACACAGGGGATTCTGTACGTTTGCCAAGAGTGCGAGTCGCTGTGGCTCACTGCCGAAGTCATGGCTACCGAGCCGTTCAACAGCTTCACTTCCTACATGGAGGAGCTGGGTTTACCGCCGCTTTGGAGCTCGCTGTATGTCCTTGAGCCAGAAAAGATCACCGGCCGTCAGGCACGAAAATACCTGCGCTCGGTCGGCTCGATCTAGATCGATCGAAGGTGCAGACCATGCTCTGCCCTCTGTAGAACTGACCCGGACGCGCCTCTGCTGGCCAGAGGCGTGCTCCGCCCGAGAAAAGAGAGCGTCGCGCAAGTCGGCCAGATAACGGTCCATCGGGCTTCAAGCAAATGGATCAGCTCTGAGTGACAACCACAGCGTCGTCATTGGCCTCGGTGGCCAGCTTCGCCCGGTCAGCCTTGCTGATGTACTTGGACTTTTTTTGCGGAGCCAGTTTGGCGCTGGCCTTCTTGGCGTGAGCCTTCAATAGCTGCTGGATTTTCTTGCGACGATTCATGTGGGGCTACCCGGCTTTTTAAGTGCCGGAATGATATCAGCCGCCGCTCGCCGGGGCTGGTAACTCTTTGCCGATCCAGCGAATGATCCTTTGCGCCCTTGCTCAGCGATGCCTGTTGCTTCAACCACCGCCCCTTCGGTGGGAGGCGGCAGTTGAACGTCGCGCTTAACCCCCGATGGCCATCACGAGCACACCCAGCAGTAGGCAGGCGCTGGCCACGATGGTCAGTCGCAAACGCATCGGCAGGTACCAGGCCGGTAGGTGCATGACCTGCGAGAGCTGCCGGTCATGCCACCCGTGCGCAAAGAATCCGCCAATCAATAACAGCCCGCCCCATGACAGCGGCAGCAAAGTGGCAACCCAGCCCATCAGCGCAGGGACGATGCTCCAAATAAAGCGTGTGTGACGCTGCTGCGCGTTCATGCCGGGAGCGATCATGGCAAAGCCCCAATGCAGGGCTCCGACAAAACTCAGGATCACCGCCCCGTAACTGACCAGGGCCTGGCACCACAACAGCCGCTGTCCGTGCGCAACCACGGCCAGCAACGCCAGCCCGAGAAACGGCAGCAAACCGCCATAACCCAGCAGGGCAACAGGCTTGGGTGGCGATACAGAAGACAAAAGGTTCATCTGGATTCCTCTCAATCAGGGCACTGAAAACTGTAGCCGCAAAAGCGCCCTCTGAATGGCCATCGCGTTGACTCACCGCAACCGGCAGGCCACTGCCGGCCCCTCAGAACTTCGCCTGCATCCCCACCCGCAGCGTGCGCCCCGGCGCCGGCATGAAGCTCTGCGCCAGCGGGTCCAGGTAGTAGCGATCCGTGAGGTTTTGCAGCGATACGTTGAGGCTGGCGTGTTCCTGCAGCTTGTAGTTGAGGAACAGATCGACCAGCGCCACTTCGCGGTAGTTCAGCTGTGGCGTGGTGGCGCCGGTCTGCCAGGGCTTGTCGGCGGTGACGGTGGGCCCCGAGGTGTAGGTAATCCGCGTGCCGAGGGTCAGGCTCTGGTCGAAGAAGCGCAGGCCGGTGGTCAGGTTGCCGGCAAAGCGCGGCGGGTTCTGGGTGTTGGTGTAGGACCCCATGAAGCTGCCCGGGGTGCAGTCCGGGGTGTCGGCGGTTTTCCGGTAGGGGTTGCTGGTGGCGCGCAGGGTGGCGGCGAAGGCCGCGTCGCAGGTTTCGGTCTTCAGGTAGTAGGTGGACGACAGGTCGGCAAACACCCGCCCGGCATCGTAGTGGGTCTGCAGTTCCAGGCCGCGGGTGGTGTAGCTGTCGGTGTTGCTGAAGCGCATCAGGCCCCACAGGCCCGGGCTCGGGTCGTAGTAGCGGGTGATGTAGTTTTTGATGCTGTTGTTGAAGTAGGCGAGCTTGATCGCCGCCGCATCGTCATCCACCAACAGTCCCTTGTGCAAGGTGCTGGCGCCGATCTCCCAGTTGCTTGAACGCTCGGGCTTGAGGCCCTTGCCGGGGGTGGTCTGCTGCACGCCGTAGCCGGTTTCGAACAGCGAAGGCATGCGAAAGCCCTGGGTGTAGGAGGCATAGACGAAGGTGTCCGGCAGCACCTCGAGATTGATGCCGAACGCCGGGGCAAAGGCGCCGCCACTGTTGCTGTCCTTGCCGGAATAGTTGTAGCCGGTGACCACCCGATCCACTTGCGAATCCCCCACCTCGGTATCGGTGGCGCCGTACTGGTTATAGGGCGTGCCCTCGAACGGGTAGTTGGTGTTGTTGAAGACAATGCCGTTGTTCAAGCGTGGATCGGTGGCATCGGTGTAGCGCCCGTTCTGGTCCGGGAACCACATCAGGTAGCCATAGTCGCCGGGCCTGGAGACGGTCACGTACCTGTGTTCGCGTTCCTCTCTGCGCGCCGTGGCATTGGCCACATGGTCCTTGCTGCGATAATGGGTGTAACGACCGCCGCCCCACAGCGTCAGGCGCTCCACCGGCTGGTATTCCAGCTTGCCGTTGAAGCTGAACTCCTGTCGCGAGCCTTCGCGCAAGCTGCGGTTGGCGTTGATGTCGTCCTGGGTGGTGACCACGCCCTTCTGCGGACGCAGTTCTTCCAGCTGGAACGAGCCGCCCAGGTCCAGCTTCAAGTCGCCGTAGTCGGTGCTAAAACGCGAGGTATTGGCCAGACCGCCGCCCGTGCGGCGGTTGGCCTGGCGGGCCCAGGAACGGTCCGTGCGATAGGCCTGGGACGCCGGTGCCGACCAGGCGCTCAACTGGCTGGTCTGCGCATCGGTCAGCCACAGGTCGGCAGTCAGGTCCAGCAGCGGATTGTCCGCGGGCAGGTAGTTGTAGCGCGCGGTGTAGGTGTCGATCTGGGTGTGGCCCAGAGGGTACTGATAGATGCCACCGGTGCCGAAACGGAAGATGTCCGAGGGCATGATCTCGCCGATGCGCCCGTCATAGCGCCGGTAGCCGAGGTCGAAGCTGTGGCCGTCCGCTGGGCGCAGGGTGGTCTTGAGCAGCCACGATTGGGTCTTCGACGAGGAGTTGAGCACCTCTTCCCCGGCATTGTAGGTGGTGGCCACGCTGGTCTCTTCATCGCCGTAGCGGTCAAAGGTGCGGTAGCGATCCTGGCCCTTCTTGCCGGCGAAATAGTTGCCCTGGTTGCGCTGGGCGTAGGCCGCCACCACATCGAACAAGTCATGGCTGTAGGCAAACGCGGCACTGCCGGACTCCGCGTCCGAGCCGAACAGCCCGCCGCGGCTCTGGTGCGGCTCCGCGTACAGATCCTCGGTCTTCGAATGAGGGTCGCGACGGGCCGGCGCCACGCCATTGTTCCAGACATCGCCCTTGAGCCGCAGGCCGACATGCTGACCGTCCTTGAGGATGTCGCCGACGCCGAGGGTGCGCATCTTCACCGTGCCGCCAATGGCGCTGGAGGTCAGGCTCGGGCCCTTGTCGATGGCGATGTCGCTGATCATGTCCGGGTCGATGTAGCTGCGTTGCTGGGTGCCGGCATAACCGCGATAGACATCCAGCGCCTGTTGCGAACCGTCCACCGTCACCGCCACCCGGCTCTGGCCCTGGATGCCGCGAATGTTCACATCCAGGCCGCCGCCATTGCGGCTGTCGCCGACCTGCACCCCGGGCTGGCCCTTGAGCACGTCGCCCACCGACACCACGCCGAAGCGCTGCAGGTCGTCGGCGGAGATGTACACCGACGAACGCGGCGCCCGGTACACCTCCTCCTCGTCAGGGCTCTCGCCCTTGATCTTCTGCGTCGGCAGCGACACCGCATCAGAGCGCAGGCGCAAGGCATAGCCGCCGTCGGCCTGGCGCACGTAGCCCAGGCCGGTGCCCGCCAGCAGGCGATTGAGGCCCGCTTCGGCATTGAAATCACCTTGCAGGCCCTGGCTGGTCTTGCCCGCCGTAAGCAGTGCGCTGCCGGCCAGGCTGATCCCCGCCTCGGCGCCAAACCGCGACAGCACCTGGTCCAGGGGACCGGCGCCGATGCTGTAGTGACGTTCGCCGGCCGCCAGCGCCATCTCGCTGTAGAGCGGTTGCAGGCTGAGCAACAGCAGGCCGAAGGTATGGGTACGCAAGACACGAGCGGGGAAAATCATGCAAGGCTCCTAGGGATCGAAACCCACCTGTGCCGGTGGGTAATACCTGAAGGCCAAGCCAGATCGAAAAAACTATCGCGCAGGTGAAAAAAAAGTTCAGGCCGGCACCACCGTCACCCAATAACGGGTTCTGCGCTCGATGCGCACCGGCAGGGTATTGGCCACCAGGGCCAGGGCGCCATCGGTGTCGTCCAGCTGGAAACTGCCGGTCACCCGCAAAGCGGCAACCGCTTCGCTGCAACGTAAAAAGCCCGGACGATAGCGCGAAAGCTCTGCCAGCAATTGATCCAGGCGCATGCGCTCGGCGGGCAGGATGCCGCGCATCCAGGCCTGGGCCAGAAACACATCGATGGAAGTCGGCCGCCCGACTCCCCGGCCATCGACCCGGGTTTGCCAGCCAGCCTGCAAGGGCAGCGGGGTCGACGGCTGCCGGGCACTGACCTGTACCAACCCGCGCAGCACGGTCACCTGAGTGCCCTGGCGATCATGGCGCACCAGCAGATGGGCGCCCTGGCTGTACAACAGCGCATCCGGCGTTTGCAGTTGCAGGGAGGCCGATCCGGCCGGGGTATCCAGGGCCAGCTCGCCCTCGATCAACTGCACGCTGCGCGGCCCCGCACTCAAGTCCAGGTTCACCGCACTGGCGGTGTTCAGCCACAGCGAACCACCGTCCGCCAGGGCCCAACGCCGCCGCTCACCGATGCCGGTGCGATAACCGGCCAAGGCTGAACGCACCAGGGTGGAATCCGCCCCCTGCCAGGACACGCCTCCCAGCAGTCCCAGCGCCAACAGGCACTTGAGCACCTGGCGCCGCCGTTGCGGATCGGCGCCTGCCGCCTGCAAGGCCCGGCGCGCCGTGGCATCCGCCAGCAGATGGGCCCCCGGCTGCAACATCAGCGGCAAACCGCTGACCCGCTGCCAGGCGTACTCATGCTCGGCACTGGCCTCGCGCCACTGCTGCAAGGCCTGATGGTCCGCGGCGCTCATCAGCCCGGACTGCATCCGCACCAGCCAATCAATGGCGCTGTCCCGCACCCGGGGATCGACCGCGACGCCACTCATTCAAACAGGCTCGCATAGCAGACGCTGAACGCCTTGCCCATGGCCCGCTGCACCTGGGCCACGGTCAGGCCCAACTGCGCGGCGATCTGCGGGTAGGTCAAGCCATCGAGCTGGGACAGAAAGAAAATCTGCCGCACCCGCGACGACAAGCCCACCAGCAGTGAATCCAGCTGCAGCAGGGTCTCGATCATCAGATGCCGCTCTTCCGGCGAAGGCTCCTCCCCCACCGGCCGTGCCGCCAGCGCCTCCAGGTAAGCCCGCTCGATGGCCTGACGACGCCAGCGATTGATCAGCAAGCCATTGGCGATGGTGGCCAGAAACGCCATGGGCTGGCGCAGCTCACGCACATCTTCCTGGGACCGCAGCACGCGGATAAAGGTGTCGTGGGCCAAATCCTCGGCATCGGCGCTGTGCCCCAGGCGCCGATGCAACCAGCCACGCAGCCAGCCGTGATGGTTCGCATACAGCTGAGCGACAGGCGAAGAGAGGCTGTGGTTGTGCATGGGAGATTCGCATTAATGATAATGCTTCTCATTTTATGGTTTGCGAATGGGAGTTGTACAGCACGGCACATTGCGATTGCCGTAAAGAGCCAGGCCCGCCTTCACGGACAGGCCACTGGGATCAGGTGCCAAGCGTGGATTGCAGCTGCGTCTGAGCGGTGCCCGGCATTTCCCGCAGGCACGCGCCATCAAGTCTTGCCGCCGCGGCGGATCAGGAGGTCTGTCGATCGATATCGCGGCGAAGGACCACGGCGGTGGTGATGTCCTCGACCGATTCGTGGCTGGCCACGGCATCCCGGACTCGGTTCAGGTCATCAATGGTGCGTGATTCGATCTCGATCACCAGGTCCAACTGGCCACTGACCGAAGAGATGCGGCGCACCTGCGAGTGCTGGGCCAGCATGTCCAGCAGGCTGATGGCCGGGGTGCGTTTCAGGCATACCAGAAACATGGCGCGAATCACGTTGGCGTCGATTTCGCCGATATCCGCCCGGTAGCCCCTGATCACACCATTGCGCTCAAGGTTGCTGACGCGCTCGCTGGTGGCGCTTCTGGACAAGCCGATTCTCGCGGCCAGGGCCTTCAGGGCGATCCGCGCCTCTTTAGAAAGAATGTCGAGTATTTCCCGATCTTTCACGTCCAGGTCGCGCATTGAAACTCCTCACATTGACTGCCGAGTTTGTGCCGGTCGATTCCGACAATATGCAGGCCAAAGCCGACCGCATACCTACTGCCCTCGAAGATTTCGCATGCCAAGCTAACTGAAAAAAATAACTTGGAAAACCATTACCATGACCGACCTTTCCCACCCCGCCCCGCAGTTCTCGCCACGCGATGCCGAACACTTGGCTGAGCAGCTTTTCAATGTCATCGCTACGGCTTCGCCTCTGGACGGCGAGCGAGACTGCAACTTCCGGTTGAACACAGCAAGCGATGCGGGATGGATTCTGAAAGTCGTCAACGCCAGCGAACCGCCCATTGAAAGCCAGCTGCAGACCGCCATCCTCAGCCATCTGGCCCATCACAGCCCCGAGCTTGGCGTACCGCAGTTGAAGAAAAGCCTGGCCGGCGATTTACTCGCCTCGGCCGTGGCCCCCTCTGGCGAAACCCACGCGGTGCGCCTGGTGAGCTGGTTGCACGGTACTCCGCTGGCCGAGGTCCCGCGCACCTTCGAACTCATGCGCAACCTGGGTCAATCATTCGCCGACATGGACCGTGCCCTTCAGGGCTTCATGCATCCCGGCGCGGTCCGCGATCTGGACTGGGACCTACGGCACGCCGCCCGTTCCCGCGCCCGCCTGCACTTCATCAAGGACCCCGCCAGACGCGCCCTTCTGCAGCGCTTCATCGATGATTTCGAAACCCGGGTCGAACCCAAGCTTGCGCGCTTGCGCACCCAGGTCATTCACAACGACGGCAATGACTGGAACATCCTCGTCAACCCGCAAAACCACCAGCAGGTCTCGGGCATCATCGATTTTGGCGATGCGGTGCACACGGTGCTGATTGCCGAAGTCGCCATCACCTGCGCCTACGCCATTCTCGACATGCAAGACCCCATCGGCGCGGCCGCCGCCCTCACCGGCGGCTTCCATGAGCGCTACCCGCTGCAGCCGCAAGAGCTGGACGTGCTGTTCAATCTGATCGCCATGCGCCTGGTGATCAGCGTCACCTTGTCAGCCTCGCGCCACCAGCAGACCCAGGACAACCCCTACCTGGCCATCAGCGAAGCCCCGGCCTGGCGCCTGCTGGAAAAGATGGATCGCATGAACCCGCGCCTGGCGACGGCGATCCTGCGCAAAGCCTGCGGTTACGACGCGATAGAAGGTGCCGGGGCGATTCGCCGCTGGGTGGATGAACACCGCCAGTCCTTCGCGGACATCGTGCATCCTTCGGCGGCAACCCTGAACAAGGCCATTGTTCCGTTCGCCGATGCCGCCCATGAAATGACCATCGCTTCCGCCGCGCAGCGCCCGGCAGAGGCGACCCAGTGGTGGAACGATTTCTCAGCTGAACATCAGGTGCCGCTGGGCATCGGGCCCTGGGGCGAAGCCAGGACCATCTACACCGACAGCGCCTTTGAATCGCGATTCATTGCAGGAGAGCGCCGGATCATGCACCTGGGTGTCGACTTGATCATGCCGGCCGGAACGCCGCTGTACACGCCACTTGCCGGTGTGGTGCAGAGCGTCGAGGTCGAGCCTGAACCGCTGGGCTATGGCGGTTTGATCATGCTCAAGCACTCGCCTGAAGGCTGCCCGCCCTTCCTGACCCTGTGGGGGCACATGGCCCACGAAGCGCTGACCCGCCTCAAACCCGGGGACCACCTTGAAGCGGGCGCGCTGGTGGGCTACATGGGCGCGGACACGGAAAATGGCGGCTGGCTGCCCCATGTGCATTTCCAGATGTCCACCGACACCCAGTTGAAGGCGAGCGAGTTCATCGGCGTCGGTGAGCGCGCCTATCTTGAGGTGTGGGCCGACCTGTTCCCGGATACTTCGACCCTGGCCGGAATTCCTGCGGAAACCTATAGCCAGGAAGGCAGGAGCAAAGCGCAGATCGTGGCCAAGCGTAAGCAACTGCTGCTGCCCAACTTGTCGATTTCCTACTCGGACCCGATCAAGTTCGTGCGCGGTGATGGGGTCTGGTTGATCGACAACTTTGGCCGGGCCTATCTGGACTGCTTCAACAACGTCTGCCACCTCGGCCACTGCCATCCCGATGTGGTGCAAGCCCTTGCGCGCCAGGCTTCACGGCTGAACACCAACACCCGCTACCTGCACGACAACATCGTGGAATACGCCGAGCGGCTCACCGCAACATTGCCCGAGGGCTTGGCAGTCGCCTCCTTTGGCTGTTCAGGCAGCGAAGCCAATAGCCTGATGCTGCGCATGGCACGCAATCACACCGGGCGCAACGATGCCATCGTGCTGGATTGGGCCTACCACGGCACCACCCAGGAGCTGATTGATCTGAGCCCCTACAAGTACAAGCGCAAGGCCGGCAAGGGCCGTGCAGAGCATGTATTCGAGGCGGCCGTACCGGACGTTTACCGCGCAGCGGATGACTGGCCATTCGAAGAGTTGGGCAAGCGTTTTGCGCAAAGTGTTGCCGAGCAGATCGACAGCATGCGCCGGCAGGGCCGAGCCCCGGCGTTCTTTTTGGCGGAGTCGATTCCCAGTGTCGCCGGGCAGCTGTTTTTCCCGGAAAACTACTTGCAGGAGGTCTATGCCATGGTTCGCGCCGAGGGCGGGCTGTGCCTGGCCGATGAGGTCCAGGTCGGCTTTGGCCGGGTGGGCAGCCACTGGTGGGCCTTTGAAACCCAGGGCGTGGTGCCCGATGCGGTGTCCATGGGCAAGCCCATTGGCAACGGCCATCCGATGTCGGCGGTGGTGACCACCCGCGAAATAGCCGACAGCTTCAACAACGGCATGGAGTACTTCAATACCTTCGCCGGCAGCCCGGTTTCATGTGCCGTGGGGCTCAGCGTTCTCGATGTGATCGAGCGCGACAACCTGAAACTCAACGCACTGAGGGTGGGCAATTACCTGCTCGACGGCTTTCGCACACTGCAGCAACGCTACGATGCCATTGGCGATGTACGCGGGTTGGGGCTGTTTCTCGGGATCGAGCTGGTCACCGATCGCCAGAGCAAGGCTCCGGCCACGCAACTGGCGAAAAAGGTTGCCGATGGCGCCCGGGAGCGTGGCGTTCTGATCGGCACCGAAGGCCCCCATGACAACGTGTTGAAAATGCGCCCGTCGATGATTTTCAGTCACAAGAATGCCGACTTCCTGCTCGAGGTGCTGGACGACAGCTTCAAGGCGGCCCTGCGCTAGAGCGCCCGGATCGGCGCACGAGTGACAGCCTGCGTGCCTGGCCGACATAGTGTCGGCCAACTCCGGCAATGTGTCCGGCTGGCGGACACCTTGCCGGGTGCTTTCCAGAACGGCCTATGCAAAGCTTTTCCCGAGGCCTGGGTGAAGAGCCCAAACAACAATAATTAATAATTCTTCAAAGGTGCCATCCAATGCTAACCAGAACGCTCAAGGGTCTGCTTGCTGCATCCACCGTCGCGGCTGCGGCACTCCTCTCCCCCGCGGCCGCTCAGGCTGATGACTTGCAATCGATCCAGGCATCCAAAGAGATTCGCATCGCCATGAGCGGGCAGTACTCGCCCTTCAGCTTTGCCAACGAGCAGAACCAGATCGTCGGCTTCGACGCCTCCATCAGCGAAGCCCTGGCCCAGCGGCTCGGGGTGAAAGTCAGCATTGTCACCACGCCCTTCGACGGGATCATTGCCGGGCTCCTGGCGAAAAAATATGACGCCATCATCGCCTCCATGACCATTACCCCGGAGCGCCAGAAGGCCGTGGACTTCGTCGGCCCCTACTACCACGCCGGCCGCACCATCGTGGTGAAAGAGGATTCGCCGATCCACAGCCTGGATGACCTTAAGGATGTGAAGGTGGGCGTCACCCTGGGCGATGCCCACGACAAATGGGCCAGGGCGCGGGGCAACCTGAAGGTGAAAACCTACAAGGGGCTTCCCGAGATGCTGGTCGACCTGGACGCCGGGCGCCTCGATGCGCTGGTGATGGACAGCGTTCCGGTGCTGGTGGCCGTCAAGGAAACCGGGCAGAAGGTGCGCATCATCACCCCACCCGACAGCGACGGTGGGGTTGAAGGCATGGGCATTGCCCTGCGCAAGAACAACCCTGAGCTCAAGGCCGCGATGCAGCAGGCGCTGAACGACATGCTGGCCGATGGCAGCTACGAAAAGATCTCGATGCAGTGGATTGGCAAGGACATTCGCTGACTCATCTGCAGCCTGGCTCGACCTGGGGTCGGGCCAGTCAATCCGACCTTTTCGAGCCTGCCCATGGATCTGACACTTATACAGCGCACCCTGCCGTTCTTTCTGGAGGCGGCCTGGGTCACGGTGCACGTTTCGCTGCTGGCGCTGCTGCTGGGCTTGCTGGTGGCGGTGGTGCTGGTGGCGGCCCGGCTGTCCGGCTTCTTCATGCTTCGCTGCCTGGCCCGGGTCTACATCAGCGTTTTTCGCGGCACCCCCTGCCTGGTCCAGCTGTTCCTCATCTACTTTGGTGGCCCGCAAATCGGCCTTGAGCTGGAGCCATTCACCGCAGGCGTCATCGGCCTGGGCCTGAACATCGCGGCCTACATGGCCGAATCCATTCGTGGTGCGATCAGCAACGTCGATCCCGGTCAGGTCGAAGCCGCCCGCTCAATAGGTTTCGGCAAGGGCCAGACCCTGTGGCTGATCACCCTCCCGCAAACCGCCAAGTTGATGATCAGGCCACTGGGGGTCAATGCGGTCGCGCTGATCAAAGGCTCGGCCCTGGTGTCGACCATCTCCGTGGTGGAACTCTCCTACACGGCGCAGCGTTTTATCAGCTCCACCTACAAGCCATTCGAGATCTTCATGGTGTCGGCCATTTTGTACATCGCTATGGTCTACACGGTCAGGCTGATGGTGGACCACCTCGATAAACGCTTCGCGGCCAAGTGAGACGCCTCCATGCCAAGCCTTGACCTGAGTATCGTGCCCCCCTATTCCGAGCTGCTGGCCACCGGGCTCTGGTGGACCATCGTCTTGTTCCTCTGCTCCAGTGTGCTGAGCCTGATCGCCGGAATAGCCTTTGCCCTGATCGTGCTCTACACCCCGAAACTGGTCTCCCTGCCCGTACGTTTCCTGACCTGGCTGCTGATGGGCACGCCCCTGCTGCTGCAGCTGTACCTGATCTATTACGGCCTGGTGCAAGTGGGGATCGATATCCCGGCCCTCGCGGCCGGCATCATCGGCCTGAGCCTGCATTTTGCGGTCTACAACGCCGACGTGATTCGTGCCGGGGTCCTGTCGGTCGACCCCGGGCAGATTGAAGGTGCGCGCTCCATTGGCCTGAGCCGCAGCCAGGCGCAACGCTACGTGGTGGTGCCGCAGGCACTGCGCAATACCCTGGCCCCGCTGGGCAACAACCTGATTGTGCTGCTCAAGGACACCTCCCTGGTGTCGATCATCGGCATTGCCGAACTGGTCTACAGCGCCCAGCGCGCCGTGAGCGAAACCTACAGCCCGTTCGAATTCTATCTGGCCGTCGCGGTGATCTATTACGCGGTCAATCTTGTTCTGGAAGCCGGCCTGCACCTGCTTGAAACCAAGGTAGAGATGTCACGATGACCACAGAAAAGTTCATGGTTGAAGTCAAGGGCGCGCGCAAGGCGTATGGCGCACTTGAAGTGCTCAAAGGCATCGATCTGTCTGTCGCGCGCGGACAGATCATCGCCATCATCGGCCCCAGCGGTTCGGGTAAAAGCACCCTGCTGCGCTCGATCAATCACCTGGAAGTGCTGAACGAAGGAGAGATCTGGCTGGAGGGCGAACACGTCAACCGACCCTTGAAAGGTCGCGCATTCGAACAGCACATCAACAGCGTGCGCCAGCAGATGGGCATGGTGTTCCAGCACTTCAATCTGTTCCCGCACCTGACCGTGCATGAAAACATCGCCCTCGGACCGATCAAACTCAAAGGGCTGAACAAAGCCGCGGCCCGTGAGCTGGCCATGGAGTACTTGTCCAAGGTGGGCCTGGCCAACAAGTTCGACGAGTACCCTTCTCGCCTCTCGGGCGGACAGAAACAGCGCGTGGCCATTGCCCGGGCCCTGGCAATGCGCCCCAAGGTCATGCTGTTCGATGAAGCCACCTCGGCCCTGGACCCGGAGCTGGTGGAAGAGGTCAACCAGGTGATGAAACAACTGGCCGCCGAGCACATGACCATGTTGATCGTCACCCACGAAATGCGCTTTGCCGGCGAGGTGGCGGACCGGATCATCTTCATGGACGGCGGCGTGGTGGTCGAGGAAGGCGCGCCGCAGGAGATCCTGCAAAACCCGACCCACGAACGCACCCGGTCGTTCCTGAAAAAGCATTTGCATGCTTAGCGAGGCTGCGCTCGCGCGGGCCGCAGGTGCTGTTGCATCACACGCAGCAGCGCTGCCTTGGCAGCCAGGGGGCCCCGCCCCCTACGCGCCATCATTCGTAGCTCAGGGTGAAGGTCAATGAAGCCGCCAACTGCCCCTTGCCGATGCTGCGTTCGCTCAGGGCATCGGGAAGCGCCTTGAGGTAGGCAAGAAAGGTGACCGATTGCTTGCCGTCCTGGCTGACCCGGCCAATGGAATGCGCGCGTCCCAGGGGCAAGGGCTGCGTCGCTGCATCCTCCAGACCAATCACCAGGCCTTGCGGACTGCCGCTGTCGAGCTCCAGAAAGCCCGGTATCTGCGCACTTTCATGGCCGCTCAAGGTCGCCTTGACCTCGGTCCTGCCGGCGCTGGCATCACAGTCGATCAGGTTCAGGACAACGGCCTTGCTCGCGGTCCTGCCGTCGCGATAGAGCTCCTGAAGGCCCACATCCTCGAAGTCCAGCGTCCGGGTTTCCGAGCCGGGCTCCAGGGTACAGGTCTGATCCATCAGCTGGCCGCTGAAAAAGACGTTGTCCGCCGCCACTGCCGGGGCGCTGAAGCCACCCGCCAGCCAGGCACAACACAGGCACAGACAGCCGTTGAGCAATCGCTTCATGACTTCACCTAATACAGCTCGACCAGCAACAGTCCGGAAGCATTGAACTCGCTCAACGCAAGCTGCGCTCCCACCTTCTTCACCGGCACCGCCTCGAATGCCGGTGGTTTCTGCAAACTGTCGAGGCTGATCTGCCGAGGTTCGTTGAGGACCAGTTCCCGCTCCCCCAGCAACAGCTTGATGGCCAAGCCATTGACCGAGGTGCGCAGCAACGCCGGGTTGAAATCCGCCACCGAGCCCTTGAAGGTCAGGCGCATCTTCCAGGTCGAGGCTTGCGATACCAGCCCCGGACACTTGATCTGATAGGGAATCGGCTGACGATAGTGCTCGCCATCGATCTTGCGCAGCTGCACGTTGCCGAACGACACCCTGATCGGCGCGTCCTTGTCGCTGACCGTGCATTGAGGAGGCGCGATCAATACCCCGAAGAAGGCCATATCCGCCGCCGCCCGGCCCAAACCCGGCAACCCGAGCAGCAAGAGGCCGCAGACCAGAGCCTGGCACCCGCCTTTCCTTCGCCACCAGCGTTCCATGAACACCTCCGCCCCCCTGCCCTTGCCGGCCCCCAGCTGCGCTCCCGTCCCGGGCCGCGCTGCCAACCTTGCGCCCAGCCACCGAGCCAGGGGCACAACGATCCCGAGCGCGCCCGATGGCCTCAAGCCAGCCTCAGCTCGCATCGGCCACCGGCCTGGCCACGCACTGCCCCGCCGTGCAGCGGAATTCCAGTTGCGGCCGACCGCCGAAATCGTTGACATACGTCAGCACTGGCGCGTTGCCCAGGGTCCGGGCGCTGACGCTCAGCGCCTGGCGCCCCCAGGGCGCCAGCATCACCGGCTGGAAGTCTGGAACGGATGCGCCGCCTACGCGGACCTGGGCATCAACCAGGGTCACGTAGTAGGCCGTCGGGTTATGGGCTACGTAGCGCTCCCCTTCGCGGGACAGCGTCAGTTGCTCCTGCCAGGGAAGCTGATTCTGTCCGCTGTCCCTGACGATGGCCTCGGGACGATAGAACAGCTTGATCCGCGTCTGCAGGGCAATCTGCAAGGCGTTGGGCTTGTCGGTGCGCGGCGGGATCTCACGCAAGTTGAAGTAGAACAGCGACTCCCGGTCCTGGGGCAACTGCCCTGCCTGTGCCAGCTTCCGGATCCTCACCTGACTCCGGGATCCGGCTTCGAGCCGTTGCACTGGAGGCAGCACCACCAAGGGGCCGCTGATCTTCTCCTCCTTGTCGTTTTCGAGCCAGGCCTGGGCCAGGTACGGCAGTTGGGGATTCTGGTTGCTGATGCCCACGCTCACCGATTTCTCGCGGCCATTGAAGATGATTCGGGTACGGTCCAGGGCGATGGCAGCGTGTACCGACTCCAGAGCCAACAGGCTCAGGCCGATGACAAGCAGGCTTTTTTTCAGGTCGAACCATGGCATGGAGGCCACTCCTTATAACTTGTTGCTGGGGGATTGGGTTTCGTGGACCGCTACAGGCCCGCAGACAAATTGCACTTGCTGGTCATCCGCGCTGACCTGCTCCGTCAGGATGAAATCGCATTGGGCCTTGCCGTCCCACTGCACTGACATCAGGTCACCGACCTGCATGCCACTGAGGTAAACCAGGCCATCCTCGCCAATGATTCCGGTTTCCTGGCCCCGCGCGTTGTACACGCCGCTGCCAAAGGGCGGCGTGGTCGCGTCGGGCAGGACGATGCGGACCATGCCCTTGCTCCCGGAAACGATGTCGAAACGGCGATAGCCAATCGCACCCTCGGTCAGCGTGGCCTGGGCCACCGAGCGCCCGGCTTCCACATCGTCAGCCAGTTGATCCAGGTTGATGCTTGCCTGATTGCGGTAGTAGCTGTTCATGTCAGCCACCACCGCCTTGCCGAAGCGATTGGAATAGGTGCTGGCGCCATTGCCCCGCACCGGCACCCCGGCCACGCCATTGGTATCGAGCAGCAGGCGGGTGCCGCCCAGGGTGGTGATCCGGTGCAGCGCCGCCCCTTCGGCGGTCAGGGTCGCCCCGCCCTGCACTGACAGACCGGCGGAACGATAGCGTCCGGCCTGATAGCTGGCGCTGGCGGTGACATCGGCCAGGCTGCCCTCGTGGTTCAGGTAGCCGCTGGCCGTGTTGCCCTCGCTGGCGGTGCCGGCGCTGAGCATGTAGCTGTTGCGCTCATCCGGACGGTCGTAATAGCTCAAGTTGTGGCCGCTGCTGCCACGGTTGAGCGTGGCGTTGTAACTGAGAGAGCCGCTGTCGCCCCAGGGAAGGCTCAGGGAGACATAGGCGCCTTCATCGACCGCGCCATGGCTCTGGCTGCGATAGGCGGTCAGCGACAGGCCCAGGTTCTTCAGCCCGCCCAGGTTGAAATAACGAGACAGCGACAGGCTGTAGCGGTCGCTCGGCGCATTGTTCCAGTAGGTCTGGTGGTTGTAGTTGAGGTACAGGCTCAGGTTCTGATCACGAAAACTCTTGCTCAGTGTCGCGGTGTACATTTCCTTGCTCTGATTGTTCAGCCGACCACGGCGACGGGCCTCGATAAAGTCGTTCATGGTCATGAAGTCTTCCTCGGAGAAGCGATAACCGGCGAACGTCACCTGGCTGTCGTAATCCTCGAAGCGCTTCGAATAGCTGGCGCGATAGGACTTGCCCTGGCGCTGGCCGATTTCAGCCAGGCGGGCATTGGATTGAGTCACGTCAACCGCCAGCGCGCCGAAGGCCATCAGGTCACGACCCACGCCCACGGCCAGCGCGCGATAGTCCCGCGCCCCCAGGCCTCCGCCGTACAGCGACCAGCCATTGCTCACGCCCCAGGAAAATTCGCCGCTGGCGAATTCCGGACCATCGGGCTCGTGCTCCCAGTCCGAAGGCCGCCCGGCGGACACTTTGTAGCGCACCGTGCCGGGGCGGCTGAGGTAGGGAATGCTCGCCGTGTCCAGCTGGAATTCCTGAACGCTGCCGTCCTGCTCCTCAATGCGCACATCCAGCTTGCCGCTCACCGCATCGCTCAGGTCCTGGATGCGAAAGGGCCCCGCTGGCACTTGGGTGTCATACAGAATGCGCCCCTGCTGCGTGACCAGCACCCGCGCATTGGTCCGCGCCACGCCACTGACTTCCGGCGCATAGCCGCGCAGGTTGGGGGGCAGCATGTTGTCGCTGGTGGCCAGACTGGCACCGGTGTAGCGCACGCTGCCGAACAGGTTGGAGTCCAGGTAGTTTTCTCCCAGGCTGAGGTGGGCGCGCAACTCGGGAATCGCCCGCGACGCGTAGTAGCGGCTCCAGGCGAATTGCCGCTGGCCAGGCTTGCCGGAGGTCTTGTGCATCTGCCCTTGCCAATCGGCCCGCAGGCGCCAGGCGCCAGGCGCCGAGGTTGAAACCGGTCGTGCCGTTACCCGTCAACTGCTTGTCGCTGGCCTGAGGCCCGGCGTAATCCGTGGTCTGGGCATTGAGGTTGTAGTCAAATAAAAATCCGCCAATGCCCTCATCCCAGCGCGAAGGCGGGTCCCAGTTGCTTGCGCTGTATTCAAGGGCGTCCTGGGGAATGTTCAGGTACAAGGCCGAGGCGCCCAGGTCGCCACGCACCGTCATGCCGGGAATGCTGCTGATATCCAGACAATTGCCCTGGTGCCACCAGGCAAGTTGCTTGATTCGCTGTTTTTTCAGACCCAACTGCGCCACCAGTTCGGGAGAGATGCAGGCCACACTGCCCTTGGGGTCATCTTCCGGCGCCAGGTAGTTCACGACCGTTTCCGGCAACGAATTGCGATTCACATGAACGACCAGGCTGTATTGCCCCGGCAAAATAAAGTTAGCCTTGGCAAACAAGCCGAGATCGAGATTCTGTTGATCCTTGAGATCAAGCACGTCCGTATTGAACTGAAACTCTTCGGCGGCACTGGCCAAGCTGGCCATGCACCACAACGTAGTGAAGACCCATACCCGGTGTTTAACCACGTGATTAACTTCCCTTACAACGACAACAACTTCTTTCGCCCGCTTCCTCAAGCCAGCAAACAGCATCGGTCGACCACTGTGCCCAACACTGTCACGAACGAAATCTGAGAGGTCTGAAGGCAACATGAGAGTGCTGAGTACGGATTAACAAGCGTCATGTTCGAGCGCCACGGCAGTGCATGGCCTATCACGTCGAAACAATGAAAATCCGAGAGGACTGGCGGCGACCCCATCGAGAGAAGATCGGCAGTGCGCCTGGAATACGCACACTTGCGTATCCAGGCCGCACCTCATGCAACGTTACTGATAAGCCAGGGTAAAGTTGGCGACGGCATCAAAGGTACCGGCTACCACAGTGGCCGGTTTCGACTCCCCACCCTCGGTTTCAGGGGCCAGCATGTCGCCTTGCAGGTAGGCGGTGAAGTTCAGTGCGCTTTCACCGTCGGACAGGTTCTGCGGATCGGAAGCGGCACCCAGCTTGATCAGCGAGCCGTTGCGATCAGCGATCGCCAGGCTCGCACCCTTCGCAGTGCCTCCCTGGAAGCCCAGGAGATCAGGGTTGGCGGCCGAAGGCGCGCCGGTGAAGGTCACGGTGGCACTTTTCAGCGAGCCCAGGTCGCAACCGTTGAGCTTGATGGAAAACGGCTTCAAAGCGGACTTCCCACCATTTTTCAGAGCGCTGTTGGAGATGGAGTCGAACTCCACGACTTGCTCCAAAGAACCGCTGGAAATCGAGCATGGAGAGTCATTGATATTGCCCTTGAAGTTGACCTTTCCACCGCCCTGGCCCGCCGCCATGGCCAACACCGAAGTACCACCGAGTACAACTGCCGCTATAGTTGCCGCCATTTTGCTGAATTTCATTTTAGAATCCCTACTAGTACACATTTAATATATCGGCACTACGCATCACCTGGACAAACCACAAGGCAATATCCATGGTATGTCACTTGTCGACCAGACCGCAGTCAACTAGTAAGTGCCGAGAACAAGTATATTCACCAAGCAAAAAGATTAAGATAAGAAAGGTTCGATAAAGGCGTAGGAAAATTCCCAACCAACTTATAGCTTGTCTTAGCACATGTAACGATTGACTCGAAACACACTAAAAACACACGACACCCAGGCAAACATCAGCCCGAACAGCGTTTGAAAAGTATTATTTCAAATAGGAATCAATATTCCGTAAGAGTCAGAACACCAAACCCGGAGTGAAGACCGGTCAACATGGGTTTCGAGGTTTTCTGTACCGTCACCTGGATTTCAATCTGTCCAGCCGTTGCCAGTCCATTCAACGGTGTTTGCTGGAATGGCGTTAGTTCGACATAGCTGCCGCTGCCTGTACGCGCAAAGAACACCAGATCGATCCCTGGATTTGATGTAGCCAGCGCGTTGCTCTTTGCTCCGGGGTTGCCTATCAGACCAAGAGACAGTTTTGCCGGATCAAGCTGACCGGAGTCACAACGAAGAGTCAACTTTCCACCTGCGTTATAGCCATATGCAAAGTTGTTGACCCCGACATCTTGAACCTTGCTGCTATCAATGGGTTGTTTCAGCTTCAGAGTCCAAAAGTTATTACCATTGTCATTGAGTTCACAGGTAGCGGGAACGGATAGGATGGTCGGTGCTTTCAACGACAGTGTGTATAACGGTTGAGGGCTCCACTGCCCCGGTCGCGAATAGCGAAAGAACGAAAAAAGCTCGCTGGGCGGAAGATACACTGCCCCGCCGAGGGCCTTGCGTCGAAGACGGAAAGTGACTTTTCCCTGGTTGCCGGCGTTTGCCCAGCGCAACGGTGTGACGCCATTACCGGAAGGCCCGGCGGTGGCGCCCGCATTGAATTCGTCCTTGAAGGGGATGAAGTTTTCCGGCGCACTATTGCCGGTGACGAATATTTTCATATCGATGTCTTCGGTCAATCTGAAGAACTCATTATCGACCCGGGACAAGGTCTGACTCAGTTCAGCCTTGAAATAGCTGGCGTTCTGCGGGCCGCTTTCCGAATAGCACCAACCGTCGTAGTTGCTGGGAATGGTTTGATAGGTGGTTTCATACAGCGCGCCCTTTTCATTGGACGTGAAAGCGCCGTTCTTTATTTCAATGCTCAGCTGATTATGACCCCAGCAGGCACCGTCCGGCGTTCCAGGGGGAACAGGCTCAGCCCAGGCCTTGAGCGAAAGAAATGTTGCCGCAAAAGTCCATCGCAACATCGACGGGCAAAGGCTGATCTTGCTTCTTTTATCCAGAGTGGAAATAGCCACAGGGCGCTTACTCCTGAGTAATAACTAGCACGGCACCGGTAGCAAAGGCGCCTGCTTTCAAAACGCTGCCAGGCTTCGCATCCAGCACAGCCTCCAGCGTCGGAGGAGAGGCGTAGTTCACCGAGAACTCTCTGTTGAGGGGGTGTTGCTTGCCATCTACCCGAAAGCGCACGCCAAGATTGCTGAGATTGGTCCACAACACGTCAGAGCTGAAACCGGAAGCACCGACAAACTTCAACTTGAGTGCGGGTGACTGGGAGGAATTCCTGCAACTGATCCGATAAGGAATTTTTCTCGCACCCTCACGACCATTGACAGCGTCAGTCTTGACCTCGGCAAAATCTATTCTTGTTTGAAGAATATCGACGCTGCAGTTGGCGGGCTCGAACACTTCAAAGTGTACAAGTACATACAGCCCACCTGGAGTTGCGGCCTGTACGTTCCCCGTCATCGACAGAGCAGACAGACCGATCAGCGCCCCTCCAATCAGACTGACCCGTCTCATGAACGAGTAGCGTTTTTCATGACGGTGCACGAGTCCTCCCGGCAGTCGAAACTGAGTTGCCCACGCCCACCAAAATCATTGATGTAGACCAATGCTGGCTGCTGAATGCCCGGCGCGATCCTGCCCTCAAGGCGATGCGCGCTATAGGGCGGTATTTCCATGGGCTTGAAGTCCGCAACAGGCGATGCCCCGGACGCATCATTGAAGGCCTCGATGATGGTCACATGATAGGGAGTGGCATTGTTAAGCTGAAAACGCCCGCTCTCTTCCCTGGACAAGGTCAAGGCGGACAGCCAGGGACTGGTGATGCCGACGTTGAGCGGGCGTATTCTTTGCGGCCGATAAATGACTTTTATCCGCCGTTGCAGAGCGATCTGAATGCCTTCTTGACCTTCACTGCGCGGCGGAACTTCACGCACATTGAGATAAAACAATGTTTCGCGGTCCTGGGGCAGATCGGCCACCCGTGGCAGCACCCGTATGTTCAACTGATTGCCCTGCATCGCCTCCAATCGCTGAATTGGCGGCAAGGCAACCACTGGCGAGCGTTCAGGCTTGTGCCCTTGCGCATCCTCGATCCAGGACTGGGCCAGATAAGGGCTATGAGGGGAACGGTTATGCACCATCACCACGGCACGGGTCTGCGGCGCCTGAATGATGACCCGCGAACTGCCGAGCGCCAGTGCTGCGATCGCCTGCGCCTGAAAAAGAGCAAAGAATAACGCAATGAACGTGCGTGGCTTAATCATGATAAAAGTTGCAGTCCAGTTTCTTGATACCGACAAAGTCTATTAAACAGGCAAGGCCTTTATCATTGCGAAACTTCCTACACAACTAAGGAAAGTCTCTGCAACAACTCGGTAACTTGCTTAACAAGATGCACAGCCACCCGGCCGCTCAAACTGAGCGGCCGAGTATCAGCATTGCCGCTTTGCCATCTTTCAGGGAATCAGCCCATGGCGCTTGGCAAACTCCGCCAGGCCGACTTGCGAGCCCAGACCGAGCTTCTGCAACAAACGAGCCTTGTAGGTACTGACGGTCTTGTTGCTGAGAAACAGCTTTTCGCTGATGGCCTTGTTGGAATACCCCTGAGCCAGATACTGCAGCACGATCATTTCCCGATCGGTCAGCGAGCCAATCAGCTCGGTCTCGGACAACTGCTCGGCCGCCGACCTGGACACATCGGTCACCTGGGAAGGATAAAAGGTGTAGCCGGCCAGCACCGCGTTCAGGGCCACCACCAGATTGCTCAGGTCTTCTTCCTTGTTGACGAAGCCTCGAGCGCCAAGCTGGATGCAGCGTTTGCAAAAGCTCTCGACAGACTGCGATGTCAGCACCAATACCTCGGTGGGCAAATCCAGTGCCTTGATCCGGGACAGCACCTTGAGACCATCGAGTTTGGGAATGCCGATATCCAGAATCACCACATCTGGAACATGCTCACGCACCAGCTCTAGCGCATCCAGTCCGTTATCGGTTTCGCCCACCACCTGCATCTCGTGCTTTTCCAGCAGAACCTTCACCGCCAGTCGAACGACGGGATGATCATCCACTATTAATACGCTGTGCATAAATGTCATTTCACCTTAGAACTTGCCGCCGGGCAGCCATTGCGAGCGGGGCAAATTCCCCGGAATCGACCCGAGTTACAAGTGCTGATTGATGATCATTGAAAAAATCAGATGCCCTGATTTTTCAGTAGGAAATTTCCCACAAGGCATGAAGATGCATCTAATAGACCCGCCCCAAATGGCTTAAGCAAGATACCCAACGGATAAACGACGCGAGCCAGCAATGCAGCACCTGAACGTTCTAGTTGTGGAAGATGAACCCCTGCAACGCCTGGTCACCCTCACCGCATTAAGGAAAGTGATACCGGGACAGATTCATGAAGCCAGCAGCGGCAGCCAGGCACTGGCGCTGCTGGAAAGTTGTGAAGCCATGGACATTGCCATCTGCGATTTGAAGATGCCCGGCATGGACGGCCTGGCCTTCCTTCGTCTCGCCAGTCACAGCGGCAAACTGCGCTCGGTCATCCTTTGCAGCCAGATTGATCTGGCGCTGCGCAACACCGCCGTGGCCATGATCAAGCGCCTGGGCCTGGATTTTCTTGGAAGCCTGGGCAAACCCTTCAACCTGGAGCGTCTGACCACGTTGCTGAACCGCTACCAGTCCCTACGCCATGATCTGGCCAGCCCGCTCAAGCGCATTGCGCTGCCGAGCCTGAGTGATGTGCTGCGCGGCCTGGACAACGGTGAGTTCGAGCCCTACTACCAACCCAAGGTCACCCTCGATACCGCAATCCTGCAAGGCGCCGAAACCCTGGCGCGCTGGAACCACCCTCAACTGGGCGTGCTGCCGCCGTCACACTTCCTGAACATCATGGAAGAGCACAACCTGCTGGATCGACTGTTCTGGCAATTGTTCGATCAAGGCCTGGCCCTGCGTCGCAAACTGGCGAGAAAGAACCTTGCGCTGAACTTTTCCTTCAACTTGCACCCTTCGCAACTGTCCTCCCCGACGCTGACTGAGTCGGTCACTTCCTTGTTGACGCTCTGCCAGGTGCCTTCAAGTTGCATCACCTTTGAAATCAGCGAAACCTGCGTGATGGAGGCGTCTGCCTACAGCCTGGAAAACCTGGTGCGCCTACGGCTGATGGGCTGCGGTCTGGCCATGGACGACTTCGGCGCCGGCTTCGCTTCCCTGCAGCGTCTCTGCGAACTGCCCGTCAACCAAATCAAGCTGGACGGCAACTTCGTGCGCAAGATGAATCATCACCCGGCAAGCCACGCCATCATCCGCCATACCCTGGCCCTGGGGAGCTCCCTGGGAATGAAAGTGATCATCGAAGGAGTGGAAACCCACGAACAGCAAGAGCAACTGGTGAAGTTGGGGGGCTCGCTTGCCCAGGGTTTTCTGTTTGCCCGTCCCATGCCGGAAAGCCACTTCATCGCCTATTGCAACAAGCACTCGAATACCCCGCCAACAACTTAAATTGATAGGCCAAAGCAAGCAGTGCCAGCTACTATTTTCACCCTGTGACTCCAGAGCTTTCGCCTCAACCAAGCCTCCCCATTGTTTGAAGACACCATGCCCTTACGACTTATATGGCTACTTATCTGCTGGGTGAGCATCGCGCCTCAGACGGCAGCGGCCCAAGCCCCGCTATTGCCCAATACTCTGTACAGCGCGGTGCGTCTCGATCACCGCGAGCTGGTACTTGAACAAGAGGACTGGCAGTGGCTACGGCATAAGTCGGAGTTGAAAATCGGCGTGGTCGCACAAGAGTCGCCCCCCTTCAATGTCGATTACAACGACAGTCACTACGAAGGCATTACGGCGGACGTCAGTTCATTGATCGGGCAGATGCTCGGAGTCGGCATGACGGTGATTCCCTTCGCCACCCGAGAACAAGCCCTACAGGCGCTGCAGGCCTCCTCCATCGACTTGATGGGCAGCTACAACAGCCCCGGGCATTCCAGCAATGCCGTCAGCTTCACCCGTCCGTTCGCCGATGGCCGGTTGGCCTTGTTCAAGCGCAACGACGAGTTGCGCCAGTCCCCGGCAAACCTGGCCGGGCTGCGAGTCTCCGTGGTCAAGGAACACAGCGGCGAAGCGCAGTCGCGCTTTCCTCGTGCCCACCTGATGATCTATCCCACGCACAACGAAGCCCTGGCTGCCGCTGCATTCGGTCACGCCGACATGTACCTGGACGATGTACTCAGCGCCTACTTCCAGATCAATCGCTCTTACTACGGTTTTCTCAAGTTCGAGCGCTTCGTTGACCTGGCGACGGGTGGCTATGGCTATGCGATCAACAAGGACAACGCCCGTCTTCAGCGCATCCTTGACCGCAGCATCGAGGCCATCGGCAAGGAAAAACTGAACAATCTGAGTCAGCGCTGGGTCGGCAGCGGTTTCGTGCCCACCGGCGAAAAGATTGTGCTGACCCCAGAAGAATCACGCTGGATCGAGCGTCACCCGGTGATACGCCTGATCATCAACGACGACCTGGCCCCCGCGGCGTTCTTCGACGCCAACGGGGTGTTCTCCGGAGTCGCGGCCGAACTGCTGGAGATCATCTCGCAGCGCACCGGCCTGCATTTCCAGGTGACGGTGCGCAACGGCAGCTATCCGCAACAGATTGAAGCCATGAGCAACGGCGAGGCGGACATGGCCATCATGACGGCCAGCCCGCAACGCGAGGACAAGCTACGTTTCACCCGGCCCTTCCTGACCAGTCCCTTTGTCCTGATCACCCCCAGTGGCATGCAGGACCAGGTGCTGACAGCAGAGGATCTGGCAGGCAAGCGTATTGCCGTGCCATCAGGTCACGTGACCCTGCAACATCTGCGCGACCTCTATCCGCGCACACAACTGATCGAGGCCAGTGCTTCCCTGGATGCCATGAACAAGGTCTATGACGGCAGCGCCGACGCCGCCGTGGTGTCGTTGCCGGCCGCTCGCTACTACATTGTCCGCCTGTTTCACAATCGCCTGAGCATCGCCGACCTGATCCACACCAGCCGGGCAACCGCCAGCTTTGCTCTGCGGCGCAGTGACTCCGAGCTGCAGTCCATACTCGACAAGGCCCTGCTCAGTCTCCCAGCGGACGATCTGAACGCCATTGCCAACCACTGGCGCTCACCACCGGGCATGAGTGGCGAAACCTGGCGCGACTATGCGCTGCTGATCGCCGAAATCATCGCCGCCGCGGCGCTCCTGCTGTTGCTGACACTGGCCTGGGCCTTCTATCTGCGACGTCGGATCAAGGCCGAGAAAACCCTGAACGACCAGTTGCGCTTCATCGAGACCCTGGCCGAAAACATGCCTCCGGTTCTCTACATTCGTGACATGGACGGCAAGATGCTCTCGTGCAACCGCAGTTACCTGCAGAGTGTCGGCCTGAGCGCCGAGCAGGTTCTGCACAAATCCGTGCAACAGCTGCCCAAGGAGCATTTCTGCGCTGAACCCGACCTGCATCACAGCTACCTGCAAGCCATACGCGACGGTCAGACCATCAGTTCGGTGTACCAGGTCAAGTTGCAGGGCAAGGAGGTCTGGATCGATCACTGGATCCAACCCTTCCAGGACAACAATGGCGTCACCAAAGGCGTTATCTGCGGCTGGCTGGACATCACCAAGCATCGCCACCTGGTCCAGGAGTTGAAAGAGGCGAAGAACCTGGCCGACCAGGCCAGTCGCACCAAGACCACGTTCCTGGCCACCATGAGTCATGAAATCCGCACCCCCATGAACGCGATCATCGGCATTCTGGAACTGGCGCTCAAACGGGCCGACAGCGACCGGATTGAGCGCTCCAGCATCGAAATTGCCTACAGCTCGGCCAAGAGCCTGCTGGAGCTGATCGGCGATATTCTCGACATCGCCCGCATCGAGTCGGGGCGCCTGAGCCTTTCGCCCAAACGCGCCAACCTGCGCGAGCTGGTGGAATCCATAGCCCGTGTGTTCGAAGGTCTGGCACGACAGAAATGCCTGAGCCTCATCCTCGAAATCGACTCCAGCATCAATTGCGATGTGCTGGTAGACGGCATGCGCTTCAAGCAGATTCTGTCCAACCTGATAAGCAACGCCATCAAGTTCACCGAAGCCGGCTTCATTAAAGTGAGCATCAGCGGCGATCTGGTGGAGAACTCGTTGCTACAGGTCAAACTGCGCGTCGAAGATTCAGGGATAGGCATATCTCCTAGTAACCAGCAGCGACTGTTCCAACCTTTTGCCCAAGTCGAACGCAATGTCCTGAACACCGAAGGCACCGGCCTGGGACTGGTGATCTGTCGCTCCCTGTGCGAAATGATGGGCGGCACTGTCTCAATGAACAGCACCTTGGGCCAGGGCACCCAGGTGGAGGTGGATCTTCGCCTTCAAGTGCTGGAGCGCCTGGCCGCCGTAGAACCTGCACCCAGCATCAAGCGACGGCAGATGTACCGCCTGCAGATTCTGGTGGTGGACGACCACCCGGTGAACCGTCAGGTCCTGGGACAGCAACTGGCGTTTCTCGGGCACGACATAGTCGAGGCGGAAAATGGACAACAGGCACTGAAGACCTGGCGCGAGCACGCTCTTGACCTGATCATCACCGACTGCCACATGCCCGTCATGAACGGTGCCGAACTGGCCCGCTCAATTCGCCAGGATGAACGCGACACGCACAACGAACCGATCGTGATCATCGGCCTGACTGCCGACGCCCAGCCTGAGGAAGTGGAACGCTGCATCCAGGCCGGAATGAATGACTGTCTGATCAAGCCCATCAGCCTGGATGAACTGGAGGCGCGCCTGCTGGCCCTGGGCCAGGTCGAGGAAGAGGAACGCGCGCCCCTGCCGCCCGAAGAACGCGTCAGCAGCCAATCCCCACAGGTATTCGACCTGGAGTCCCTGCATACCTTGGTGGGCAGCGAGCCGACCATGCTGCAACACATCCTCAGTGAACTGCTCAGCAACAATCGCACCGACCTGCAGACCCTGGAGACACTGCTGCGCGACCAAGCAACAGCGGAGCTGTCCGAGTTGGCGCATCGCATCAAGGGGGCTGCGCGAGTCGTCAAGGGCGAGCAACTGGTGGAGAGCTGCCGGCAATTGGAAGACGCCTGTCAGAGCCCGGACCTGAACATGCCCCTGGTGAGCGACTGTGTTGAGCAGGTTAAACAGGCCATCGTGACCCTTGAACAGCAGCTGCTTGAGCAGTACGACGGATCGGCACCACTTGCCGGGTGATATCGAGGAGAACGCACGGACTGCCCCGCCTCAGCGGGGCCAAGGTGATTTTCAAAGGCGCTGAGCGGCGCTGACCGCGCCAGTGAGTTGACCGCGGCAATGGCAGCAGGCTCGGCCTGCTTGGTGGCCAGGTTTGACTCATTGATCGCGGATTACAAGATGCCCGGTAGCCCCTCAAGAACATAAGCCGCCCCCACTATTGTCCAACCTGCATTGTGTATTAGTCCGGGGTTGTGTTTTGAGCCTTGCGATTAAAATTTCTTATGAACCGATTGCACTATCTTTGTAGTTCTGGCCTAAGTAATGCTGGAGAGATTCTCTCCAGCCATTATTATCTGAGCCCGACAAAAAAACAGAGAATGGCTTAGCTGCGCCCTCCAAGGAATCGATTAAAACTACTAATAAAATCTTTCCTCAGACCCGGCAATATTTTTTTCAGGATCAAAAAGTAAAGATAGATAGGGGTTGGACAATCGCCCTCCTCTTCCCAAACCTCCTCTGTACCATAGCAATAGAGCACACCTCGGATGAAATTTGCAAAATCTTCATCTTCCTTGCGACTTTGCTGCTCCATTTTCCAGAGATCGACAGTGAGTTTCTTTCGAAGTACCTCATCACTTTCGATACGCTCGCGCAAGATGGCCTCTTTCAAGAACGGCACCAACTTTTCCAACTTGCTGGCAGCAATAGTTTTTAATTCACCTCTTTGGATAAGACCCATTAGATAACTAGCGTACTCACGCGTCACCTCGCCATAAGAAACATTCGCATCAAGCAACTGCCCCTCCAGATCATCAAACTCTTTAACTTCTATACTATCAATCATTGTGTGGCTCCATCTTCCATTTCTAGCCTACTCATAACTTGTTTACATGACTTACAGAATGCTTCAAAACGCCATCATTCCTGTGCGCCGTTGATCTGCCACCTTTAATTAGAGCCTTCAACTCATCGACTGTCTTAACGTTGTATTTTTTCGTAATATTGCTAAGGGCGATTCAGCCCAGCAGCCGGAAGTGGACAACGACCGGCTGCGACACTGCCGTCTCCACTCTCAACCCACACCCCCCCAAAAAAATACGCCCAAAGGATGGAGATGAAACTCTGGCCCCTCCATGCAGGCACGCGCCGGCCATGGTACGTAAAGCTGCTCTGGATACCGCTGCTGTTTGGGCTGGTCACGCATTGGGACTTCGCGTTGCCAAGGGTGAATGTTCACTACTCCCAAGCCGGCCGGGATGAGCTCAGGTACATCTGGAATGTCCAGGATCGGATTGATAAAGGAGGAATGCTTCCCGGAGGCGGCGCAACCGATCATGGCGTGCTCTTCCCCGACGACGAGTTCTTCATGGAATTTTCCTGGTGGAGCAAGAACACGGGGCGTAATCACTGCATCAGCATCACCCCGCAATGGCCCCATACCCATATCTACCTGAACGCCGACGGCGACATCGACAGGCGAGAAAAGAGCGGAACCGATGTGCAGCGGTTGGCGGAATGTCGATGGGATCGGGCCAAACCTTAGGTCTCCACTACGGCCAGAGCCCTGTGGTAACCAGCACGACCTCCGCTTCCGGCTTGAGCACACAGGAAAGGTGCTGGTTCGGCAGGCCTGTTGCTGTCGACCGCGCATGACGCACTGCTGCGGGGCTACGCCGATGGCTGGATGCGGGCCGCTCAGCTGGAAGCGTCGTTCAACCGCTGCAGCGCAAGTTGCTCGGCAGCACTGGCTTCGAGCTTGGCACGCTCTTCGTCCAGATACCGATAGATGCTTTGGAAGTTGGCGATTTTCTGTTTGATTTCGGCCATCTTTTTTTCAATGAGCTTGGCGCCCTCGGCACAGTCGATCAGCTTGTTGCGCTGCGCATCGAGAATCTCGCCTATTTCCCCCAGGGAAAACCCCATGCTTTGCGCGCGCTGGATAAAGTCCAGGTCCTGCAGTGTTTGCGCGGTGTAAACACGATAGTTGTTCGTTCGTCGCTGCGGTGAGATCAGGCCGATTTGCTCGTAGTAACGCAGCGTATGGCGGCTGGCGCCGCTGCGGGCCTCGATTTCACCAATTTTCATGAAAACACCACTTGACCATAGAGTTGGGTCGATAGTTTACGCTTGGTTTCTCACCTTCAACAAGGAACAGGGAAATGAGCGTGGAGTGCTTTGTCACCGGGGGTACCGGCTTCATCGGTCAACATTTGCTGGCACACCTGAGTGCAAAAGGTCACACCGTTCGGGTGTTGATGCGTCGCCCGGAGCGACTCGCGGCACTGCGGGAGCAAGTCGACCATTTGGGCGGCTGCGCCTCCCGGGTATTGGCCGTGGCCGGCGATCTGGAACGGGATCAGCTCGGGCTGAGTCCTGCCGACCGAGAAGCGTTGAGGCACGCCAGAGTCGTCTTCCACCTGGGTGCCCACTTCGCCTGGGGGCTTACCTTGGAACAGTCTCGTGCGGTGAACGTGGAAGGAGCCAAGCGCGTGGCGCTGCTGGCGGCTGAGCAAAACAGCCGGTTGGTGATGATCGGCGGCTACATGCTGCAAAATCATGAACACCTGCGACGCATCGGCATCGATCCTCACCATCCGCAGCGGACCGATTGGCCTGCGCTTTACCGGCATGTCGGTGGTTACGAGGCGAGTAAGCTGGAAGCGCATTTTGTGACCCTGGAGACCATGTCCGCCAAGGGCGGAGAGCTGACCGTTGTCCACCCCGCGACAGTGTGTGGCCACAGCCGCACGGGGCATATTCTCGACGGCCAGCCGCTGGTGGCGCTGATACGCAACCTGGTGCAGGGAAAGCTCACGGCCGTGCCCGGTACCGCCAGGCACTGGCTGCCACTGGTCACCGTGGACTACCTGGTGGAGCTGATGACGGCGAGTGCTTTTGATCCGGCCATGGCGGGCCAGGAACTGCTGGCGCTGGATGCGCAAACGCCCAACTTGCGAGAAATGTTGGTGCAGGTGGCACAACCTTTGGGCTTGAAGTCTCCCAAGCATCACGTTTCGCTCCGACTGCTGAAGTGGCTACTGAGCATTCCTCCTGTCGCGCGATTCATGAATACCCAGCCCGAAGCCTTGGACTTCATCCAGACCACTCGTTTTGATACCGCGGCCGTCGAGCAATTTGCCAGCAGGCATGGCATAGCCAAACCGGATATACGTCAGTCGTTGCAGCACACTGCAACCTTCGTCAACGCTCTTTGCCTCGCCAAGAGCCAGGCCGGCTGACTGTCCCTTCGGGGCGACACCGGCTGGAGGAGCTTTCCTCGGCTCAGTGATGGGGGCTGATCAACTGGCGAGCGCAACCAGGGTGCTTGCATTCGGCTCTTGTCGGGGCGTGTGGATCCCGTAGAGGGAGTACTCAGTGCATAATCGCCTGCGGCGTGGAGAGCTCGTTTGCCGGACAGCCCATTGCCTAGGCCATCCACTTGGGCAGGACTTTACCGCGCTGCCCGGAAGTGAACGTCCACCTGATCCAGCCACGTTCTCCAGCCTTGCTTGCGGGCATTTCAAGAAGCTCGACAACCTCCAGCTGGGGGATCGAGCTTATGCCCCGATCACGGCTGGGATCTTCGTCCACTCAAACTGTGCGCCGTCGATGCGGGCGGCATTCTATCGAACAACCATTCAGCGACAGGGATCGTCATCGATGCAATCCACTTTCAGCAAAGGCGTCATGTTTGCACTCTGTGCTGCGGCACTGAACGCAACGATCGGTGTACTCAGCAAAGTCCTCATGAATAATGGTTTCACCGCGAGCAGTGTCGCTGTCATCAAGACCCTACTGGGTTGCGTGCTGCTGTCGATCTTGCTGTTTTTCCTCAAGCGCCCGGCGAAATCGAGCCAATGGGTCCAGGCGGCTATCTGCGCCTTCCTTGGCATCTTTGTGCTGTTCCATTTCGAAACCTCCGCCTATCGACACTACGCGGCGGCAGGTGTGGTGGTGGTTCTGATGGCCAGCGCCTCCATTTCCTCGATCATTCTGGGGCGCATTTTTCTCAGGGATCCCATCACCGCGAATGCCACCGTTGGCGCTGCACTGGCCATCGCCGGGATCTCGGTGATATTCGGCGGCGACCTGCAGCAGGGCTTTACCCTGGAAGGTGCGGCGCTTGCCTCCATGGCCGGCTGCGGCTATGGGGCCTTTTCGGTTGCCATGAAGCGCATGGGGGTGTCGGGAGGACTGCATTTCACCCGCCAATTGTTGTTCTTCGGCGGCCTGTACCTGCTGATGCCGGCGGCGGCCGACGGCTTCACGATGGGCGAACTGTCGCCACTGGCGATCGCCGCCCTGCTGGCGCTGGCCACACTGCCGACAATCCTGGGCTTCTTCTGCACCACCAAGGCCATCGAGTACCTCAAGCCATCCCAAGTGCAAGCGCTGGAGTTGACCGAGCCACTGTTCGCCGCGCTGCTGGCGTTTGTGGCGCTCAATGAAGTTCCCCGTGAAAGCCTGTATGCAGGCGCGGCACTGATCATCCTCGGCCTGTGCTTCTCCAATGAACTGATTCGCTTGGGCAGCAAAGCCTCGGTGCCTTCTGTCGAATGAGCTATTTGCGGGCCCTGATTGCTTTGGCGGTCGGTGACCTTGAACGGATGGGTCGCGGCTTGCCGGATACCCGGTATTTCCTCGAGAAAATGCACCAGGCCACAACTCTTTCTGCATGGCCGGTACACAGAGAAATCAGCAAGCCGCCCAAAGAACACAGCAGCAACGCCTGCTAAACTCCGGTCCCCCAACCCACTTGAAGGTGACCACAGATCCTGGTCACCCATTGAAAGGACTCTGCCATGAACAAGCTGATCTACAGCCTTTTTGCCTCGACACTGGCCCTGTCCGTTGACGTTGCCCATGCTGCCTCCGTGGCCGAAGTCTTCACCGGCGACATGCTGGGCACCAATCAGCGGTACTTTGAATCCGTCGCCGGAATCCCTCGAGAGTCCTTCGGCGATGAGCACAAGTTCAAAGTCCAGGGCTGCAACATCACCGCCACCATAGAAGGCGGCACAGTCAGCAAACTGCGCATGGAGCTGACGCCCAAATGCCAGGCCGACCTGACCCAGTTCGTCGACACCTTCGCCCCCGCTCCCGGCAAGCCGCTCACCGTAGGCGCGTTCACCGAATCGTCCGGTGGCGGCCTGAGCTACAGCGCCAGTTGCCTGAGCATGTGCGGCAACGCCGCCGACCCTTCCGTCTACGCCCACTGGGAAGGCCCCCGCGCCATAGGTTTCAGAGAGGTGCTGCTGGAGGTGGTGCTGGTCTCGGATGCCGCGCTCAGCGCCGCCGACCAATGGGAATCGCAGATGCGCAAAGCAGAAGGCGAAGACTACGTGATGGAAACTCGCTTCAACTGCGACCAGAAATACGACGCCGCGGCGCAGAAGGCCTTTGAAAAGGTGCAGGTCAACGCGGTCACCATCGGCACCGGGCTCAAAGCTTCCGGTTGCTGACAGTCAGCACGAAAAGCCACACAGCAGCCGGAAGTGGATAACGACCGGCTGCGACATCGACAGAACAGAGCGGAACCGATTGGCGGAATGTCGCTGGGATCGGGCCAAGCCTTAGGTCGATATCACGGGCGCAACGGCAGCCTGTGTGACCGGTAACCATGGTTTTTGGCCGGCGATGCCCCGTCATCTGTTTGCGGTGACGGGTTGAACTGCAGCGTGACCAGGCACCTGAAAAGGCGAATGCCCCGCCTCCGCTGTTGGCTGTTTCTCAGTCGATACGCTCGATGGCGCGGGCAAGATTGACGCGGGCTTGCTGTTCGAATGCATCGAAGTACGGTGCAGTCGTATAGATGCGCCCGCGTGCCAGGAAGCCCTCCAGGACCTGGCGCCGCTTTCGGCGGTACACAAACAGAGGCACATATCGGTACTCGCGACGGACTTGGCGGTCGTACGCTTCAAACCGTGCGGTCGGTGCCCCAAGGATCGCCAGATCCGTGTCCACCAACACGGCCTCGTCTGCCGACGCTGGAGCGCCGTCGTGTCGCGTCACCATGATCAGGCCGTAAAGCCTGCGGCGGATTTCATCGCCCAGGCCGCTATCACGTGCCACCTCGTCCAGCCATTGCGCACTGCGCAACTCGTTGTCGCTGCGAAGGGGGTCGTATATGGCGTCATGAAACCAAAGTGCAAGGTCGACTTCAGCGGGGGCATGGCAGGCTGCGTTGATCAGTCGGCGCACCTGGAGGCATTCCTGCAAATGCTGGCAGTTGTGGTACGAACGATGGGGCTCGCGGTAGCGTCGAAGGAGCTCTTCGTAAGTTTCTCGCGGCGGGCAGCCGGCGCCGAGCTCCGCCCAGAGGCGGGCCCAGGCGGCGAAACCCACACCATCAGGCACCTCAGGGGCGCCGACCGGAAAGAGACTGTGCCCTTCTGGCGGTTTGATCATCGCTCCTCCTGCGTATCAATGTAACGCTCCACCCAATCGATCAACGTCGGTGCGGCGAAGGCCGTCGGCAGCAGTGGCCGCGCCGTGGTGGACAGCGTGAACGCCCCCTGGATAAAGCATGTAATGCCCGCCACCAGCGTGTCGAGCCCTCGGGCGCGGCGTCCGCGTTCGGCGAATCGCTGCCGGAGCAGGCCCTTGAGAAGCTTCATCTGCGCCGCTAGCACAGCCTGATAGACCTCACGCACGTCTGGGTCGTGGGCCGATTGCTCGCCGATCATCACCCACGCCGCCACCGCATCGGGCTGCGCGTCCGAACCGTAGGCCAGGTGTGCTGCAATATAGGCTTGAAGCCTTTGCTCGGCCGTCTGGGCCTCAGCGGCCCGGGCCTCGTAGCGCTGACGGGCGTAGCCGGCCAGTGAGTCGACCAGTGCCACCAAGATCTCGCGCTTGTCCTTGAAGTGGTAGTGCACCAGGCCAGGCGCCAGCTCCGCGTGCCGGGCGATGGCCGCTATGGTTGCACCCGCGTAGCCGGCCTTGGCCATGACGGCCTGGAGTGCCGCCACAATCTGGCCGCGTCTTTCATCAGTGTTCGAGCGCCGTGCCATGTCACCTTCCCAATGTTGGTTGCGCGACCAGCTTAGCATTGACATCGACCCCGTCGCACCCTAGCTTTGCAAATATTGGTTATCAGACCAACTTTGGAGATCACGATGAATTCCTTCGCTGAACAACTGGTGGCCGGGGCGACTGCTCCGTCGGCCTCGGTCGAACTACCGCTGGGTGACTGCGTGCGCTGTGTGCTGGTCCACGCGTTCCTTTCGGCCAGCGAGTGCGAAGCGTTGATAGAAGCCACGCAGAAGTGCGGGTTCGCCAGCGCAGGGTCTGACTACCCGTCCTCGTACCGCGATAATGACCGCATCGTCACAGACGACCCGGCTCTGGCTGGTCGACTCTTCGAGCGTTTGAAGCACTGCGCCTTGCGGATGCCGAGGCTGGCGACGGTGATCGATGAGGATGGGTGGCGTCTGGTCGGCATCAATGAGCGGCTGCGCTTCTGCCGCTACCGGCCCGGCACCCAGTTCCGTGCCCATCAGGATGGTGTACACCATCGCCAGCGCCAGCAGTCACGCCTGACCTTCATGATTTATCTTAACGACGATGCATTCAGCGGCGGAGAGACCGTGTTCTTCGAGGGGCGGTCCGCAGCCATGTCGAACCGGAATTCCACGCTCAGGCTGCACCCCCGAAAGGGCAGCCTGATCGTATTCGACCACACCCTCTGGCATGCCGGCGCCTTAGTGGACGCAGGCCAAAAATACATCATGCGCAGTGACCTGATGTACGAGCCCCAACATACCTTGCACGTCGACGGTCCCTTCCAGCCGGGCCACCACGGGTACGTATGGGCGCTTGCCGACCTGGGCGACAGGGGCTTGGCAAGCGCCGGGCGTGACGCAACCATCCGGCTGTGGGATCGCGAGGGCCGCTGCCTGGGTCAGCTTGACGGACATACACAATCCATTCTGGGTCTGGTGGAAATGGCGCCTGGCGAGCTGGTTTCTCACTCGCGGGACCGTACGATCCGGCATTGGTCCTTGGCGAGCGGCAAGTCAAGGTTGGTCGGCACATCGGACTCGGCCGTCCTGTCCTCGGCAAAGTTAGGCGCTGACCGCTTCGTGACCGGGGCTGCTGACGGTCGCCTGACAGTCTGGAACCTGGCGACAGGTGCCGCGGACCGGCGTCAGGCCCACGCCTGCTGGGTCTGGGCGATCGCACCTACGGGCGACGGCGGTTTCGCCAGCGCATCGGAGGACGGAACCGTCAGGCTGTGGCAACCCCAGGAGCGGGACTGCGTACAAGTGCTCGATCTGGGCCGCCCCCTGAGGACGCTGGCGAGCTGGATCGACGCCGATGGCAACGTCACCTTGGCCGCTGGTGATCTCGACGGCGCGGTGCACCTGCTAGCGACCGAACCGAGGCTGGCGCTCCTGGATTGCCTGGCCGCTCATGACGGGCCGGTCCGGCGCGTGCGCTTCGAGGCGCGACACATACTGCTGACCTGCGGCGAGGATGGATTCGTCAGACGCTGGAACCTGCCCTCACGGCAGGGGGCGATCATCGGCTCACACGACAACTTTGCAACCGATGTGCTCCCCACCCGCGCCGGTCGCTGGATCAGTTGTGGGTATGACGGCCGGATATTGGTGCATGGCGACAAGGGCTAGGACGCCCTACTCCTGCCCCTCAATACCAGCTCTGCGCCTTTGGCCAACAGGTCGCTGGTATGATCCGCGTCCGGAGCCGCCTGCTGGAGGCGGTGTGTTTGAGCACAGGAAGTCCCATGAAAAGAATGCTGTTCGGTGTGTGCCTACTATCACTGGCCGGTTGTGTCAGCTCGCCCGATACCTCCTTCACCCAGGCCACCCCAGGTTGCAAAGCGGCCACCGCTGAGGTCAATGGGAAACCGGTCACCACGCAGTTCTGCATCAAGACCATCGCCTTCAAACCCTCACAATACCGAGTCACTGTTAACGACCAGGTGCTGTTCACCGGTACTGACTACCAACGCGTCGCCTTTACCAAAACCATCAAGGAAGGTCCGGCCAAGGGCACATGCAACGAGCTGATCGAGTTGCAGGGCTCCGGCTCGACAACAGTGCCATTGAACGAATTGCCCAGCGAATTGCTGGCAGGCTGCCGGATCACAAAAGACGCGGCCGGTAACGCCCAAGCCTTCAGCAAAGACGACGCCTGCGACAAGGTGTTCTACAAGTCGCTGGCGCCGTTGCTGGGCAAAGTGATGCCGGTTGAAGTGGCCCGCCAATGCAGCGTGACGGTGAGCGAGCAGACCGTGTTTGACCAACGTTTCAACTTTTAGAAAAAAGCACTGGAGCAGAGGCAGGACAGCGGACACAGAGCCGATCGCTGGAAAGCATCCCGCTCAAGCAAAAAGGCGACGCATTGCGTCGCCTTTTTTGTTGCTTCATTACTCAACCAGGGGTCAGGCAGGATCAGCCTGCCTCAAGGTTCTATCACCCAAGGTACGCAGCAGATCGAAGCCATCACTGAGCAACAGGCCGATGGCAAAACGGATCTGTGAGAGGTCCTGCGGACCAGAAGCGCAGTCAAGGATTTCCAGCAGTAGGAAAAAATCTGTCCCGCTTTCCTTCATGGCAAAGGTTTTGGGGCTAGAAGTGACGATTCATCGCGGCCGTATCAGAACGAACCTGTCCAACTCATTGCCACCCAGCGTGCTGGCTGCTGCCCCTCATTGGTGGCATTGAGCAAGAACATCAACCGACTATCTAGCATCAACCACGCGACTCCGAGCTGGCCGCGCATCCAGGCTCGGTCGCTTTGCTCTGGGTCCAGACGAAAATGCTGCGTCCCCCAATAGGCGTCTATCGGGTCAGCATCATCATGAACACGGCGAACCCCTTCAATACCGGCGAGCAACTCAAGGTGATCCGCTAACAGGTACTTGCCATTCATCCCGAACCGAAGCTCAGAAATGCTGTGATTGCGTTCACCCAGCGACATGGCCTGACTACCACCGGCCTCGTCATAGGATGAAACTCGCGTTTGCACATAGTTCAAGTCTGCATAGGGTGAGAGCTCCACGCCCATGGGGCGCCAGAGAGCTTCCCAGTCCAACCGGGTACGCAACGCCACGGTATCGACTCCTGGAGTGGCGCTTGAGCCCTCATCCCCTGAAAGTGTCGAATAACCACGGCGAATGTCAGCATCGCCATGGTTGTAATACGCGGTCAGAGTCGACCAAAGATCGGGAGACAGCGCGGTCACTGGCGCGATGAACTCCACCAACAGGTAGGATCCTTGCTCTTTGATGGCATTCGCCCCTCCAGAGCTGTCGCGTACACGGCTTTTGCCCACCGCAAGCCCCAGTTGCGCGCCGCTTTCCGTAAGACGCTGGCACCCTCCGACCTCAGCAACCCCAACCGAGCTACCGGCACCGCCGAGGTCATCCCCGCCCCAATCTCCGGCTAGCCAAGCGCAATTTTGCTTGCCGGAGGCAACACGAAAATCCAGGGGGTGCCCGTGGTTTCCACTCAGTACTAAAACAGCGGAGTTCACTGCGAGTTTTGACACGTCGCTCGCCTGCCGGGCAAGTCCATCCAGCCCACTAGGCTGCAATACGATCTGCACCATCACCAGGTGAAGCGTCGAGTCTTTTGCAATGTTGTAATCCGAAAGAGTTCGGCCATCCTCCAGGGTTTTTCCGGCAAACCTCAGCGTCTGCTTGTCGGGAGGAATGCCTTCTTTATCCTGAATCTTGGCTTTGACATTCTCGAGCGTGTCACTAGCTTCAACGTCCAACGTGATGGTCTTGCCAGTGAGGGTCTTGACGAATATCTGCATGGCAAATGCGGGTGTGGTTACACCACATGCCAGCACTAGCAACAAGGCACGAACAAGCAGGGGAACTCTAACGATTGGTAGCGACACAAAAGATACCGACTCTGTAAAAAAGCCGGTGATAGTAGCACGGTAATATCACCTGAACAGCCACTCCCCCTCAGTGAATCGCAGCTGGTTGCATACATACCTTCGGAGCTCATAGCGAAGCTACAGATCCAGCGCACTCATCTGACAGGACCTTGCGCCCGCGTCCGCTTTTGGACGAAAACAGCCCACCACTAGAAAGCTTTTCACCCCATAGCTTTCATTGAATGAAGGTCACGAAGCTGGTTTCAATTTCGACGCATGCTGGCGGGAGCGTATTGACCAACATGGCGGCCTCGTCGCCCTGGTTAAGAAAAATCAGGAAGTCCCCGGACTCAAACTCGATCCTAAATCCGACTAGCCGAGATATCTGGCCATTGAGGGCATCGAGAACGCCCTTGACCTCGAGAACTTTCTCGCCTTCGAGGTGGGACGCTGATAACGCTGCAAGGAGGTTTTCCCTTTTCCAGGCACAGGTCACGCCAGGCTCTATCTCGAAGGAAACAGGCGTGTTGATAGGGTATATGTCAGCCCCAACACTCCCACCATCACTCAAGAGGTACATGGATATCACCTCTTGCCCGCCGAAATGCCATTCAATAGAGCCTACATATCCCAGACTCCTTTCCCCGTTGAAATAGTACTGGTCATGCATCAGCGCGCTCAGTCGCTTACCCACCAGCAAACGTGCCGTGTGCAAGTCTTGGGCTGCTCTGGTATGAGAAAAGCAATAGCGGCTATTCATTAAGCACCTCATGTACGTCGGACGAGGGGCAGTCCACTGCTGACCGAAAACTGCCACTCAAGGACGATGCCGTTGAGTCGATAGCAGCCCCTTCTGCATTCGACCAGAAACAAGGGTTGGCAAACGCTACAACGAATGGCAGCCCACCCCTACCCCACCCAATACCAAACCGCTCCCCCCTCAAACTCCGGCATCACTTCCCCCTGTGCAAAGCAGCGCCGCGACTCCGGCTGCGCCGGGGTAAACCAATAACCGGCCTTGCTGCAGGACTGCCCCGCCACCACCGGCGCTACATGCTTCGAATCGCTCGGCTGAAGATTCCTCGCATAGGCCACCAGATCCTTGGGATAGACCCTGTGCTCGACCCCGCTGTCATCGATGCCATAAAGGAAGGCAATGGCCGCCGCCTCGAACGCCCAATACCCGCAATAGCTGCCCTCGTCCCCTTGCAGGTGGCTGTCGTGCCAGGGCGCTTGCTCGAACGCGGGGTACCAGTCGTCACAGTACTGCTGCAGAAGGTCGCTGGCCTCGGTCGGGTCGTCAGCGTAGATGGCTTGTATCAGCGGTGTGTAGACGTCGTGGTACCAGTCATCGACGTCATATCGGTCGGGCAGCAGTTTGCACAGCAGGTCTTCGTAGAGGGTGTCGTCCCCGGCGTAGCCCGCGGGGTCGATCAGGGCCACGAAGCGTTGGAGCAGGTCGGTGCGGTGCAGCAGGATGCACAGGCTGAACACCTGGACGCACTCTTGGTACTGGTCGAGCCAGTCGTCGATCGCCAAGGGGGTGATGTTCGGAATCTGGTTGTACTCGGCCAGTTGTCTTTGCAGGTGTTCGTAACTGTCCACCAGGGTTTCCAGCAAGGGAATCAGCAGGTCGATGCTGTGGCCGGCGGTGTAGCGGATGAGGATTTCCTTGAAGATCCACTTCTGGAAATGCCGGGCCCTGAGGGACTTTTCCTGGGCTTCGGAGTCGGCCTCAAAGGTGTTTTCGGCAAAGAACTGCACGCTGTGCTGGTAGTTGCTGAAGAAGTTCTCCAGGCGCGCAGCGCTGAGGAATGTTTGTCGTCTGTCCTTGATCATGGGTCTTCCTTGTCTGAACGGCGCCCGCTCCAGGCCCTGACCGCAAGCGCGGCAACGGCAGTCACCGACCTAAAAAACAAAGCCTGCAACACAAGGCGCAGGCTGGATAGGGTTGCAGCAGGTCGAGCCGGATCAGTTACCCGGCCCCTTAGAAGTTCGCCGGGGTGTTGGCGCTGATGATTTCCGCCTCATCCTGGCCAATGTTGCGAAAGCTGTGGGGCAAGGTGGTGGGGAAGTAATAGCCATCCCCCGGGTTGAGCACGCTGACTTGCCCGTCCACGGTCAACTCCACGGTACCGCGAGTCACCAGGCCGCACTCCTCGCCTTCGCTGTGCACGATGGCTTCTTCGCCGGAGCTGGCGCCGGGGGCGTACTGCTCGCGCAGAAAGCGCATCTGCCGGTTGGCCACCGGGGCGCCGATCATCAACAGGCGCAGGCCGTCGCGACCCAGGTCCGGCTGTTCATTGGCGCGGAACACGTATTGGTGCTCCCGGGGTGGCTGGTCGAAGGTGAAGAAGTCGGCCAGAGACATGGGGATGCCTTCCAGCAGCTTTTTCAGGGAGCTGACGGAGGGGCTGACGCGGTTCTGTTCGATCAGGGAGATGGTGGCATTGGTGACGCCGCTACGACGGGCCAGCTCGCGCTGGGAGAGTTTGTAGCTTTCGCGAACGAGTTTGAGTCGGGTGCCCGTGTCCATAACAGCCTTATGTGAGAAGTACTTAAGGGTATTTTTGCGGCGGTTGGGTCGCGAGGATCGCGATTTGGCTGCCCTGGAGCCTGAAAAGGCGGCTATTTAAACATGTTTGACAGGCAAGCTGTAAAGGCTGGCGATGAGGGGTGCCGCGGGGGAAATGTGGGTGCTGTCGGGGAGCGTTGGGAGGTCCTGCGGACCTCGTCGCAGCCTGCGGCAGCGGCTACAGAGTGGGGGCTGTAGCCGTGACGTGCATTTAGATGCCGAAGCGGTCGCGCAGGGCGTAGTACGCGGCGCCCATGGCGGTCAGTGGGGCCTGGAAGGTGCGGCCGCCAATCATCGGCATGTGCGGCAGGGAGGCGAAGGCGTTGAAGCGTTCGGCGTCGCCGCGGATCATTTCGGCAATCAGCTTGCCCGCCAGGTGCGAACAGGTGACGCCGTGACCGCTGTAGCCCTGCATGTAGTAGGCGTTCTTTTCGATCCGGCCGAATTGCGGCATGCGCGACATGGTCAGCAGGAAGTTGCCGGTCCAGCGGTAGTCGATCTTCACATCCTTGAGCTGGGGGAAGGTCTTGAGGATCTTCGGCCGGATCAACTGGTCGATGTCGTCCGGTTCCCGGGCGCCGTAGACCACGCCACCGCCGTACAGCAGGCGGTTGTCGCCGGTCAGGCGGAAGTAGTCCAGGAGGTAGTTGCAGTCTTCCACGCAGTAGTTGTTGGCGATCAGGCTGCGGGCCAGTTGTTCGGGCAGTGGCTCGGTAACCACGATCTGCGAGCCGCAGGGCATGCTCTTGCGGGTCACTCGTGGATCGAGGTCTTGCTGCAGGTAGGCGTTGCCGGCGATCAGCAGGTATTTGGCGCGCACCAGGCCCTTGGCGGTACGCACCACGTTGGGTTCGCCGTAGGTGATTTCCACCGCGGCCGATTGTTCGAAGATCTTGCCGCCCAGGCCGATGATGGCGCTGGCCTCGCCCAGGGCCAGGTTCAGCGGATGGATGTGGCCGCCCTGCATGTCCAGCAGGCCGCCGATGTAGTTCCTGGTGCCGACTTCGCGGTCGATCTGCGCCTTGTCGAGCATCTTCAGGTTGTGATTGCCCAGGCGTTCCCAGTTGCGTTTCTGTTCCGCCAGGCCCTTGAGCTGCTTGTTGTTCAGGGCGGCGAAGATGCCACCGGGGCGGTAGTCGCACTGGATGTCGTAGTGCTGGATGCGCTGGCGAATGATGTCGGCGCCTTCGAAGATCATGCTGCCGAGCACTTCGGCGCTTTTTTCGCCGTAGCGTTCTTCGATCACGTCCACGTCGCGGCTGTAGGAGTTGACCAGTTGCCCGCCGTTGCGCCCGCTGGCGCCGAAGCCGACCTTGGCCGCTTCCAGCACGGTGACGCTGTAGCCCGCTTCCGCCAGGAACAAGGCCGAGGACAGACCGGTATAACCGGCGCCGATCACGCAGACGTCGCACTCCACACTCTCTTCCAGTTGCGGGTAGTCGGTGGTCTGGTTGCGGGTCGCGGCGTAGTAGCTGTTCACGTAGGTTTGCATGAGAAATTCCCCAGCGGGTACGGGCCCAGGCCCGCCGCCGCTGTTGTTATAAGAGTTAGAGCTTGATCCAGGTCGCTTTGAGCTCGGTGTATTTGTCGAAGGCGTGCAACGACTTGTCGCGGCCGTTGCCGGACTGTTTGAAGCCGCCGAACGGCGCGGTCATGTCGCCGCCGTCGTACTGGTTGACCCACACGCTGCCGGCCCGCAGGCCACGGGCGAAGCGGTGGGCGCGGCTGAGGTCGGCGGTCCAGACTCCGGCCGCCAGGCCGAAGATGCTGTCGTTGGCGATCTGCAGCGCTTCTTCTTCGGTATCGAAGCTGATCACCGACAACACCGGGCCGAAGATCTCTTCCCGGGCGATGGTCATGGCGTTGGTCACGCCGTCGAAGATCGTCGGCTCGACATACAGGCCGCCAGTGTTTTCCAGGGTACGGACGCCACCGGCCAGCAGTTGCCCGCCCTGCTGCTTGCCGATGTCGATATAGCGCAGCACGTTGTCCAGCTGGCGCTGGTCCACCACCGCGCCAACCCGGGTTTGCGGGTCGAGGGCATGGCCCGGTTTCCAGCCCTTGAGGGCCTCCACCAGCAGCGGGATGAACCGCTCGCGAATCGAGCGCTGCACCAGCAGGCGCGAGCCGGCGGTGCAGACTTCGCCCTGGTTGAAGGCAATGGCCGCGGCCGCCGCTTCAGCCGCGGCGCGCAAGTCCGGGGCGTCGGCGAACACCACGTTGGGGCTCTTGCCGCCGGCCTCCAGCCACACCCGCTTCATGTTGCTTTCGCCGGAGTACACCAGCAGTTGCTTGCCCACGGCGGTGGAGCCGGTGAAGGCCAGCACGTCCACGTCCATGTGCAGGGCCAGGGCCTTGCCGACGGTGTGGCCGTAGCCCGGCAGGACGTTGAACACGCCCTTGGGGATGCCGGCGTCCAGGGCCAGCTGGGCGATGCGGATCGCGGTCAGCGGCGACTTTTCCGATGGTTTGAGGATGAACGAGTTGCCCATCGCCAGGGCCGGAGCGAACTTCCAGCTGGCCATGATCAGCGGGAAGTTCCACGGCACAATGGCCGCCACCACGCCTGCCGGCTCCCGGGTCACCAGGCCCAGCTGGTCGTGGGGCGTGGCCGCCACTTCGTCGTAGAGCTTGTCGATGGCTTCGGCGTTCCAGCGGATGGCGTTGGCCGTGGCTGGAATGTCGATGCTCATGGAGTCGCCAATCGGCTTGCCCATGTCCAGGGTTTCCAGGAGCGCCAGTTCTTCCTGGTGCGCCAGGATCAGCTCGGCAAAGCGCAGCAGGATGCGCTTGCGCTCGGCCGGGGCCTTGCTCGACCAGACGCCACTGTTGAACGCCTGGCGCGCCACCGCTACCGCACGATCGGCATCGGCCTGATCGGTGCTGGCAACGTTGGCCAGGAAGCGCCCGTCCACCGGGCTCAGGCATTCGAAGGTGGCGCCGCTGGCGGCGGCGCAGTACTGGCCGTCGATAAAGGCACGGCCTTCGAGGCTGAGGGACTGGAAGTACTGCTCCCAGTCGCTGCGGGATTTAGTCATGGCAAATACTCAAGACAGGAAGTGACACGGTCATCAGACCGTGTGCAGGTACCAGTTGTATTCCAGGTCGGAGATGGAGTTTTCGAACTCCGCCAACTCGCTTTCCTTACAGGCCACGAACACGTCGATGTACATCGGGTCGATGTACTTGGCCATCACTTCACTGTCGTCCAGTACGCGCAGGGCGTCCCGCAGGTTGGTGGGCAGGCTTTGTTCGTTCTGCTCGTAGGAGTTGCCTTCAACCGGCGCGCCCGGGTCGATCTTGTTGGTCAGGCCATGGTGAATGCCCGCCAGTACCGAAGCCATCAGCAGGTAAGGGTTGGCGTCGGCACCGGCCACCCGGTGCTCGATGCGCACCGCATCGGCAGAACCGGTGGGTACGCGTACGGCCACGGTGCGGTTGTCGATGCCCCAGGTCGGCGAATTCGGCACGTAGAACTGCGCGCCGAAGCGGCGGTAGGAATTGACGTTGGGGCACAGGAAGGCCATCTGCTCGGGCAGGGTGTCGAGCACGCCGCCGATGGCGTGACGCAGGGCTTCGTTGGTTTCCGGGTCTTCGCTGGCGAAGATGTTGTTGCCCTGCTTGTCGAGGATCGAGATGTGCACGTGCAGGCCGTTGCCCGCCTGGCCCGGGTAAGGCTTGGCCATGAAGGTGGTGTCCATTTCATGGTCGTAGGCGATGTTCTTCACCAGGCGCTTGAGCAGCACCGCGTAGTCGCAGGCTTTGATCGGGTCGCTGACGTGGTGCAGGTTGACTTCGAACTGCGCCGGGGCGCTTTCCTTGACGATGGCGTCGGCCGGAATGCCCTGCTCTTTCGCGCCTTCGAGAATGTCTTGCAGGCAGTCGACGTATTCGTCCAGATCGTCGATCAGGTAGACCTGGGTCGACTGCGGACGCTTGCCGGAAATCGGCGAGCGGGGCGACTGTGGACGGCCGTTCACGTTGTCCTGGTCGATCAGGTAGAACTCCAGCTCGAAGGCGGCACAGATGGTCAGGCCCATCTCGTCGAACTTGGTGACGACTTGGCGCAGCACTTCGCGGGGGTCGGCGAAGAATGGCTGGCCTTCAATCTCGTGCATGGTCATCAGCAGTTGCGCGGTGGGGCGCTTCTGCCAGGGCTCGACACTCAGGGTGCCGGGGATCGGATAGCAGATGCGGTCGGCGTCGCCGATGTCCAGGCCCAGGCCGGTGCTTTCCACCGTGGAGCCGTTGATATCCAGGGCAAACAGCGAGGCTGGCAGGTTGATGCCCTTCTCGTAGACCTTGTGCAGCGCAGTGCGCTCGATGCGCTTGCCGCGCACCACACCGTTCATGTCTGCAATCAGCAGATCGACGTAGAGAACCTCGGGGTGTTTTTTCAGGAAGGCATTGGCTTCATTGAGTTGAATGGCACGCGGGGGGACCGACATGATGCACCTATTGTGTTAATTATTATGTTCACTGCTGTGACACGCCAGCAGTCAACCCGAAAGAAAAACCGGAGTCAATAGCCAGCAACAGCGGCTTTTCGTCAATTATTTTGCTCCACTAGAGACAAATAACCGGCGCAATCCGCGCCAGCTGCGGGTTTCGGACGATTAACGTTTAGAATTTTTTACATGGAAGTTGTTAATTAAAATCAACGAGGATAAGCTCTGGAAAAACTCGTTCCAGCGTGAATTTCGAGGTGATAAAAATGGCATTCAAGCCATTGATCGGCGTTACTGCGTGCGTCAAAGAGATCGGCCTGCACCCCTACCACGTCAGCGGCGACAAGTACTTGCGTGCTGTCAGCGTCGCGGCCGAGGGCCTGCCCCTGATCATTCCTTCCCTGGCGGATCTGATCGATATCGACGATCTGCTGCACAACATGGACGGGCTGCTGTTTACCGGCTCGCCATCCAATGTCGAACCCTTCCATTACCAGGGCACGCCCAGCGAACCGGGCACCGCCCACGACCCGCAACGCGATGCCACCACCCTGCCCCTGCTGCGCGCGGCGATTGCCGCTGGCGTGCCAGTGCTCGGCATCTGCCGCGGCTTCCAGGAAATGAACGTGGCCTTCGGCGGCAGCCTGCACCAGAAGGTGCATGAACTGCCGGGCTACATGGACCACCGCGAAGCCGACGACCCGCGCATCGAAGTGCAGTACGCCCCGGCGCACCCGGTGGCGATCCAGCCCGGCGGCGTGTTCGAGGCCATGGGCCTGGCCGGCGAGATCCAGGTCAACTCGATCCACAGCCAGGGCGTCGACCGCCTGGCCCCCGGCCTGCGGGTCGAGGCCGTGGCACCGGATGGCCTGATCGAGGCGCTGTCGGTGGAACACAGCACAGCCTTTGCCTTCGGCGTGCAGTGGCACCCGGAATGGCAGGTGCTGTCGAACCCGGCCTACCTGCGAATCTTCCAGGCCTTTGGCGACGCCTGCCGGCAACGGGCCGCGCAACGCCGCTAACCGGCAAACCCCGGCCGCTGCGGCGGCCTTCCAGGCATTCAACGAGATTCACCACGCCCTGCCCCGCGGCGAGCGCGCCTGTGCGCGCCCGACGTCCGGCGTGAGCAGCAAACGGCAAGACCACAACAACAAATAGCGTCAGGCCGCCAGGAAGGCAGCGCCGAATCAGCCCGCACCCCCTGCGGGCTGGCAATCAACCTTTAGGCCCGGCCGAATTGGCCAGGCTGCTGACACCTGTTGGGAGTTTCACATGGCAAACGCCTCCAGCACTTACCGCAAGGCCCTCGAAGGCACCCCGAGCCCGCAGAAGGTCCTGGTCAAGATCGACCGCGTGACCAAGAAGTTCGATGAAACCGTGGCCGTGGACGATGTGTCCCTGGAGATCCACCAGGGCGAGATCTTTGCCCTGCTGGGCGGTTCCGGCTCCGGCAAATCCACCCTGCTGCGCATGCTCGCCGGCTTCGAACGCCCCACCGAGGGCCGCATCCTGCTGGATGGCGTGGACATCACCGACATGCCGCCCTATGAGCGGCCGATCAACATGATGTTCCAGTCCTACGCCCTGTTCCCGCACATGACCGTGGCCCAGAACATCGCCTTCGGCCTCAAGCAGGACCGCCTGCCGCCCGCCGAGATCGAGGCCCGGGTCGAGGAAATGCTCAAGCTGGTGCACATGACCCAGTACGCCCGACGCAAGCCGCACCAGCTGTCCGGTGGCCAGCGCCAGCGCGTGGCCCTGGCCCGCTCCCTGGCCAAGCGCCCCAAGCTGCTCTTGCTGGACGAACCCATGGGCGCCCTGGACAAGAAGCTGCGCTCGCAGATGCAGCTGGAACTGGTGGAAATCATCGAACGCGTGGGCGTGACCTGCGTGATGGTGACCCACGACCAGGAAGAGGCCATGACCATGGCCCAGCGCATCGCCATCATGCACCTGGGCTGGATCGCCCAGACCGGCAGCCCGGTGGACATCTACGAGGCGCCGGTGAGCCGTCTGGTATGCGAATTCATCGGCAACGTCAACGCCTTCGACGGCACCGTCACCGAAGACCTGGAAGGCTACGCCATCATCGACTGCCCGGACCTTGAGCAACAGATCTACGTCGGCCACGGGGTCAGCACCTCGGTGCAGGACAAGTCGGTGACCTACGCGATTCGTCCGGAAAAGATGCTGGTCACCACCCTCAAGCCCGACGCCCGCTACAACTGGTCCAAAGGCAAGGTGCACGACATCGCCTACCTGGGCGGCCACTCGGTGTTCTACGTCGAGCTGCCCGGCGGCAAGATCGTCCAGTCGTTCATGGCCAACGCCGAGCGCCGTGGCGCGCGGCCGACCTGGGACGACCAAGTCTACGTCTGGTGGGAAGACGACAGCGGCGTGGTGCTGCGAGCATGAGGACTGCGACCATGAGCACGTTCAATCAGAAGTTGTTCCGTATGCTGCCCAGTGGGCGCAAGCTGGTGATCGGCATTCCTTTTCTCTGGCTGTTCCTGTTCTTCATGCTGCCGTTCTTTTTGGTGATGAAGATCAGCTTCTCGGAAGCGGCCCTGGCGATCCCGCCCTACTCGGAGATCTACAGTTACGCCGAGCAGAAATTCCAGCTGCTGCTGAACCTCGGCAACTACGCCATGCTGGCCGGCGACGAGCTGTACCTCTCGGCCTACCTGGGCTCGCTGAAGGTGGCGCTGCTGAGCACCCTGATGTGCCTGGTGGTGGGTTTTCCCATGGCCTACGCCATCTCCAAGGCCAGCAAGGAAGCGCAGAACGTCTTGCTGCTGCTGATCATGATGCCGACCTGGACCGCGATCCTGATCCGCGTCTACGCCTGGATGGGCATCCTCAGCAACAACGGCCTGCTCAACAGCTTCCTGCTGTGGACCGGGCTGATCAGCCAGCCGCTGGAAATCCTCAACACCAACATCGCCGTGTACATCGGCGTGGTCTACGCCTACCTGCCGTTCATGGTGCTGCCGCTGTACGCCAACCTGGTCAAGCATGACCAGAGCCTGCTGGAAGCCGCATCCGACCTGGGTTCGAGCAACTTCAACAACTTCTGGAAGATCACCGTGCCCCTGGCCAAGAACGGCATCATTGCCGGTTGCATGCTGGTGTTCATCCCGGTGGTCGGCGAGTTCGTGATTCCGGAACTCCTGGGCGGCCCGGAAACCCTGATGATCGGCCGCGTGCTGTGGCAGGAATTCTTCAACAACCGTGACTGGCCGGTGGCCTCCGCCCTGGCGGTGGTGATGCTGGCAATCCTGATTATTCCGATCCTGCTGTTCAACCGCAGCCAGGCCAAAGAGATGGAGGCACGGGCATGAAACGCTTCGAATTTTCCAAACTGATGCTGGTGCTGGGCCTGCTGTTCATCTACCTGCCGATGCTGATCCTGGTGATCTACTCGTTCAACGCCTCCAAGCTGGTGACGGTGTGGGGCGGCTGGTCGATCAAGTGGTACGTCGGCCTGCTGGACAACCAGCAGCTGATGGGCTCGGTGATGCGCTCCCTGGAAATCGCCCTGTACACCGCCGTGGCGGCGGTGGCCCTGGGCACCCTGGCGGCCTTCGTGCTGACCCGAGTCACGCGCTTCAAGGGCCGTACCCTGTTCGGCGGTCTGGTCACCGCGCCACTGGTGATGCCCGAGGTGATCACCGGCCTGTCGCTGTTGCTGCTGTTCGTGGCCATGGCGCAATTGATCGGCTGGCCCATGGAACGCGGCATCGTCACCATCTGGATCGCCCACACCACATTCTGCGCCGCCTACGTGGCCGTGGTAGTCTCCGCGCGCCTGCGGGAGCTGGACCTGTCCATCGAAGAAGCGGCCATGGACCTGGGAGCGCGACCGTTCAAGGTGTTCTTCCTGATCACCATTCCGATGATCGCGCCGTCACTGGCGGCCGGCGGCATGATGTCCTTTGCCCTGTCCCTGGATGACCTGGTGCTGGCCAGCTTCGTCTCCGGCCCGGGTTCCACCACCTTGCCGATGGAAGTGTTCTCGGCGGTGCGCCTGGGGGTCAAGCCCGAGATCAACGCCGTGGCCAGCCTGATCCTGCTGGCGGTATCGCTGGTGACCTTCCTGGTCTGGTACTTCGGCCGTCGTGCCGAAGCCGCCCGCAAGCGGGCGATCCAGGAAGCCATGGACTTCACCGCCAACGAATCCTGGCAGCCACCGGCGGCGAAAAAACCTGCGGTACAAACGCCGGCGACGGCCTGACCGTGACCGCTTCGCCAGCCCGCTGACGCCTACAGGTTGATGTTATCCGTAGGTGCCCGCTGGCTGGTGAAGCGGGTAAAAGCTCCCCCAATATCCACCTTGCACACGCAGCAATCTGCACAATAAGAAATGGAGTTGTAGTGATGAAAATGCTTGGCAGGACACTGTTCGCCAAAACCCTGCTCTCACTGTCCTTGATGGGCGCGATGGTGACCGGCGCTCAAGCCAACGATAAGGTGCTGCGCGTTTACAACTGGTCGGACTACATCGCCCCGGACACCCTGAAAAAGTTCGAGGCCGAAACCGGTATCCACGTCACCTACGATGTCTTCGACAGCAACGAAACCCTGGAAGCGCGCCTGCTCACCGGCAAGTCCGGCTACGACATCGTGGTGCCGTCCAACAGCTTCCTGGCCAAGCAGATCAAGGCCGGGGTCTACCAGGAACTGGACAAGTCCAAGCTGCCCAACTGGAAGAACCTCAACCCGGTACTGCTGAAAAACGCCTCCGCCAGCGACCCGGGCAATGCCCACGCCTTCCCCTACATGTGGGGCTCGATCGGCATCGGCTACAACCCGGACAAGGTCAAGGCGGCCCTGGGCACTGATGCCCCGATCAACTCCTGGGACCTGCTGTTCAAGCCGGAGAACGCCGAGAAACTCAAGGCCTGCGGCATCAGCTTCCTCGACTCGCCCACCGAAATGCTCCCCGCCGCCCTGCACTACCTGGGCTACCCGGTGACCAGCAAGGACAAGGCGCAGATCCTCGAAGCCCAGGAACTGTTCATGAAGATCCGGCCTTCGGTGACCTACTTCCATTCCTCCAAGTACATCTCGGACCTGGCCAACGGCAACATCTGCGTGGCCGTGGGTTACTCCGGCGACGTACTGCAAGCCCGTTCCCGCGCCGAAGAGGCCGGCAACAAGGAGAAGGTCGCGTTCAGCATTCCCAAGGAAGGCGCCGGCAGCTTCTACGACATGATGGCCATCCCCAAGGACGCCACCAACGTCGACAACGCCTACCTGTTCATGAACTTCCTGATGCGCGCGGACATCATCGCCGAGGTCACCAACAGCCTCGGCTACAGCAACGCCAACGCCGCGGCCACGCCACTGGTGGACGAAGCGATCCGCAACGACCCGGCGTCCTACCCGCCACAAGAGGTACTGGCCACCCTCTACGCGGTGCCGGACCAGCCGATTGCCATCCAGCGCGTGATGAACCGCGGCTGGACCAGGATCAAGCTGGGTAAATGATCCAAGGTGCCCGCCGCGGGCGGGCACGGCTGCCCTTTTTCCGTTCATGTCGCGCCTTACCACCGCGACACCCCTGCGAACGGCTTCACCCGGCTCCCTCGGTTGGGGTGAATCCTTGGCGCCTTCGGGCGCCTTTTTTGTGCACCCTGTAGCCGCTGCCGCAGGCTGCGAAAGGCTTGGGCGGCAGACCGACGCAGCAAACGCTGCGATCCTGAAGGCAGCAGAGGGTCCTGCGCCCCCTGTCGCAGCCTCGCTGACGCTCGACAGCGGCTACACCCTGTAGCCGCTGCCGCAGGCTGCGAACGGCTCGGGCGGCATACCGATGCAACAAACGCTGCGATCCTGAAGGCAGCAGAGGATCCTGCGACCCCTGTCGCTGCCACAGGCTGTTCCCCGCCCCTGGAAGTGGTATTTTTTGCCGCTTCTGGCGTGGCTGATCGGCATGCAGCCCCAGCCGCCAGTTCTACAGGGAGCCGTATCGATGAAAACCGCTGTTCACCCTTGCCCGTTGCCCCATGACTCCAGCATCGCTGCCCTGGCCCCGGGGGCGAGCTTCATCGACTGTCGCCGCACCCTGGCCGAAGACCCCGAGCGCAGCGCCATGCGCCACCTGCTGTGCCTGATGAGCCAGACCCCGGCCTGGATCGACCGCATGATGGGCCTGCGCAATCGCGTGGTGCAGCTGTTCGGCCTCAAGGACCTGGGACGCCTGACCCGCATTGACCTGGCGCGCCCCGACGAGGATTACCAGCCCGGCGACCGGGTCGGCATCTTCACCCTGATCTCCCAAAGCCCCGACGAAGTGCTGGTGGTGGACCGCGACAAGCACCTGGACGTGCACCTGTCCCTCAACCTCCAGCCCCAGACCGCCGAGGGCCTGCGCCCGGTGGTGCTGAGCACCGTGGTGCATCCGCACAACCGCCTGGGGCGCCTGTACATGCTGCCGGTGGCGCCGTTCCACCGGATCATCGCGCCCATGACCCTGGCCACCATCAATAACCGCTGAGCCTTCATCCCCAAGGATCTTGCCGTGCAGACACCCGAATTCGATGTTGTCGTCGTAGGCCTGGGCGCCATGGGCGCCGCCACCCTCTATCAACTGGCCAAGCGCGGGGTCAAGGTGGCGGGCATCGACCGCTTCGCCCCGCCCCATGATCACGGCTCCAGCCACGGCGACACGCGCATCACCCGCCAGGCGGTGGGCGAAGGCGCGGCCTACGTGCCCCTGGCGATCCGTTCGCAAGAGATCTGGCGCGAGCTGGAAGCCGAACTGGATGTGCAGTTGTTCGAGCAGTGCGGCGTGCTGGTGATGACCGCCAGCACCGATCCGCTACGGCCGGCGGACGCCCGGGACTTCACCGACAACAGCATCGAACTGGCCCGGCGCTATGGCATCGAGCACCAAGTGCTGGACGCCACCGAGATCCGTCAACGCTTCCCGCAGTTCGCCCCGCTGGATGACAGCGCCCGGGGCTACTTCGAGCCCGGCGGTGGTTTTGTCCGCCCGGAACGCTGCATCGACGCGCAACTGACCCGGGCCCGGCAACTGGGGGCGACCCTGATCACCGGCCAGACCGTGCAGGAGCTCAAGTCCGACGCCGGGGGCGTGGAGATCATCAGCACCGGCTCGCCGATCAAGGCCCGGAAAGTCATCGTCAGCGCCGGCATGTGGTCGGCGCAGTTGCTCGGCGCGCCCTTCGACGCCCTGCTGCAGGTCTGCCGTCAGCAGCTGTACTGGTTCCGCCTCGATGAGCCCCGACACTACCCAGCCCGCTCGCCGAGCTTCATCCTCCACAGCGCCGACGACGTCGACACCTGCTACGGTTTCCCGCCGATTCCCGGCGAAGGCAGCGTGAAAATCGCCACCGAGCAATACAGCGTCAGCAGCCAGCCGGACAGCCTCGACCGCCAGCCCAGCCTCGCCGATGCCCAGCGCCTGTTCCGCGAGCTGGTGGCGCCGCATATCGCCGGGCTCGCCCCGGAGCTGGTGAAGGCCAGCGTCTGCGCCTACACCGTGACTCCGGATTCGGGCTTCATCATCGACCGTCACCCGCGCCTGGACAACGTCACCGTGGTCAGCGCCTGCTCCGGCCATGGCTTCAAGCACTCGGCGGCGATTGGCGAAGCCTTGGCCCAGTTGCAGGTGGACGGCCGCAGCGAAATCGACCTGCAGAGTTTCTCCCTGCAACGCTTCCACTGACGGCCACGGCCCCGTTATCGGGGCCGCGATGAAAAAAAATCCCCGGGCTGACGTTTTTCGCCGTTTATCTGCCGTTTTCAGCCTTGCCGACGGGCCCAGTCTCTACGATTCTTTAACAACCCCTCAGGGCGGCGCATCGCCGCCCCACGTAGAACCACCGGAGCGCCCCATGAAGAGCGTCGCAGAACTGCTGAAACTCAAGGCCAAGCACAACCAGCAAGTGCACACCATCGCCCCGCACCAGATGGTCCTGGAAGCGCTGATGCTGATGGCCGAAAAAAACGTCGGCGCCTTGCCGGTGATGGAGAACGGTCAAGTGGTCGGGGTCATCAGCGAGCGCGACTATGCGCGCAAACTGGTGCTCCACGGGCGCTCTTCGGTGGGCACCCCGGTCAGCGCCATCATGAGCTCGCCGGTGATCACCGTGGACTCCCACCAGAGCGTGGAAACCTGCATGAGCATCATGACCGACAGCCACCTGCGCCACCTGCCGGTGGTGGAGAACGGCCAACTCCTGGGCCTGCTGTCCATTGGCGACCTGGTCAAGGAAGCGATTGCCGAACAGGCCGACCTGATCCGCCAGCTGGAGCAATACATTCGCGGCGAGTAACCCCGCAAACCTTGCACCGCCCCAAACGGCGCCTTCGCTGGCCCGCCAGCTCCTACAGACGCTCGCTCAGTGGCAGCCCATTGCGTAGGAGCCGGCTTGCCGGCGAACAGGCCCGCAAGCCTTGCACCGATCCAACCGGCGCCTTCGTTGGCAAGCCAGCGTCTACGATTGGCTCGGCCTCTCCAGGGGAAAGTGCACGCGAACTTCGAAGCCGTCGTCGCGGCCACTGGCCGGTGAGGCCAGGTGCAACTGACCGCCGACGCCGTGGACGATACTCTGGGCAATCGCCAGGCCCAGGCCCGAACCGCTGGTTTCGCTGTTGCCACGCACAAAACGTTCGGTCAAGCGTTGCAGTACCTCCGCTGGCACCCGCGGCCCGCCATTGATCACCCGCAAGCAACCGTCGGCGCCGAGGCTGATCTCTACCGGCTGCGCCGGATCGCCATATTTCAGGGCGTTCTCGATCAGGTTGCGCAGCAGGATGCCAAAGGCGTCCGGATCGATGGCCGTGCACACCCGGGCTGCCTCCGGCAACTGCAGGTTGATCCGCGCCGCCGCGCCGCGATTCCACTCCTCCACGCCATGGGCCAGCAACGGAATCAGGTCCTCGGGGGTTTGCGAGAGCAGCCCGCCGCCCTCTGCCTTGGCCAGTTGCATGAGCTTTTCCGAGAGCCTGGCCAGTTCCCGCAGGGCGTTCTCGATCTTCGCCGCCCGCACCTGCAAAGGGCCCTCTGGGGCTTCCTGGCGCAGGCGCTGGATCTGCGCCAGGGTCGCCGCCAGGGGCGTGCGTAGTTCATGGGCGCTGTTGGCGGTGAAGCTGCGCTCCGCTTCCAGGGCTTTGCGCAGGCGCTCCAGCAGATGATTGACCGCCTCGGCCAGGGGATCGATTTCCGCCGGCAGGCGCGCCACCTTGATCGGTGACAAGTCGCCCACACCCCGGGATTCCACCGCCCGCCGGTATGCCAGCACGCTGCGCAAGCTGATGCGCACGAACACCCAGGTGCCCAGCAGGCTGATGGGAATCAGCCCGAGCAAGGGCAGCAACAACGCCAGCAACGCCTCCCGCGAGGCTTCGCGACGGTGGGCCAGGGGCTCGGCAATTTCGATGACGATCGAGTCGTTCTCGATGCTGGCGCTGTACAGGCGGTATTTGTCCGTGGTGCTGAAGCCGGGGCTTGGGCGGTGGCTGAAGATTTTCAGTTTGGCGTCGTGGGAGCGCATGAGGATTCTCCCCTCGGCATCGCGCACCAGGTAGGTCAGGTACTCGCTGTCCATCTTCAGAGTCGCCACGTGCCGCGCCCGACGCGGCCCGCGACGGTTGCCGATCTCCAGCGCGGCCAGGGGCAGGATGCGCTGGGCAGTGGCCTCCAGGGCGCTGTCGAAGGTTTCATCCAGCTCGTGCTGGACCACCAGCCAGGTGCCGGCGGTAGCCCCCAGCCAGAGCAGGGTCATGCCCAGGGTCAGGCCCAGGCTCAAGCGTTTTTGCAGGCTGATGGGACGCTTCATGCGGGCATCAGCCGGTAGCCCATGCCGCGCACGGTTTCAATCAGTTCGCGGCCGAGCTTCTTGCGCAGGCGGCTGACGTAGACCTCGATGGTGTTGCTTTCGATTTCCGCGCCGAAGGCATACAGCCGCTCCTCCAACTGCGACTTGGAGAGCAAGGCGCTGGGACGCTGGACAAAGGCCTCGAACACCGCCCATTCGCGGGCAGTGAGGTCGATGATGCTGCCGCCGCGCTGCACGGTGCGGGCACTCAGGTCCACCTGCAGCTCGCCGAGGCGGATCTGCGGGTTGGGGTTGCCGCTGTAGCGCCGAGCCACCGCGGCGACCCGCGCCGACAGTTCGAACAGGTCGAAGGGCTTGACCAGATAATCGTCGGCGCCGGCGTTGAGCCCGGCGATGCGCTCGGAAATCTGGTCCTGGGCGGTGAGGATGATCACCGGGGTCACATCCCCGGCGCTGCGGCGCTGACGCAGAAACTCCAGGCCGCGCCCGTCAGGCAGCATCAGGTCCAGCAGGATCAGGTCATAGGGCGTGCTGGCGACACTGGCCCGGGCCTGCTCCAGGCGCTGCACCCAGTCCACGGCGTGGCCATCGTCGGCAATCTGCTCGCGCACCGCATCCCCCAGCCCTGTCGCATCCTCGACCAATAACACCCGCATCGACGTTCTCCTGTACCTGTGTGGTGCTGCACCTTAACCGCTGAACCTGACGCGAATCTGAAGACGCCGCCGGCCTGATCAGGGTAGCCAGTGTCGCGCCCGCGGGATGCGAGGCAGATCAGCAAAAGCCCGAGTCGCCGAGAGCACCACGACCTGAAGTTTTTCCCCGGCCTTCAGGTTGCTGTCAGCTAACCGGCCCAGGCTGCAGCCACATTCAGCAAAAAGGACAGCCTCATGAACAAGCTTGTCGTCGCCGGTTGCCTCACCGCGGCCCTGGCCCTGCCAGCACTGGCCCAGGCCCGTGAAGTGACCCTGACCACCCAGCTCAAGCCCTACAGCGGCAACGGTGCTTACCTGGCGATCTACCTCACCGACGCCAACGGCGCCTACCAGAAGACCCTGTGGGTCGCCGGCAAAAAGGCCAAGTACTACAAGCACCTGCCGGACTGGGCCCGCGGTGGCGGCACGGTTGCCGGTCAGTACGACGGCGTCAGCGGCGCCAGCGTGGGCAGCGGCGAGACCCTGACCGTCAGCGCCGATCTGGCGGACAGCCTGATCGACGCCGGCTATCAGATCCGCATCGACAGCGCCGTGGAAGACCAGCGCGATGTGCGCGCGGACGTGGTCCTGCCCCTGACACTCAAGGGCGCAGGCCAGCCCGCCAGCGGCAGCACCTATGTGCAGTCGCTGCGCTACGACCTGTAAGCCCTGCGCCTTGAGGAGGCCCGACCATGTTGCGCTCGTTGCACTCAATTCCCGGACTGCTGGCCGCCCTGCTGGTGATGCTGCTGGCCATCAGCGGCGCGACCCTGGCGCTGATCCCGGCCCTGGAACGCCTGCAGGCGCCCCCCGCGGCGGCCGACATCAGCGTGGCGCAACTGGCCGGGCGCGTGGCCGGCCAGCTGGGCGGGATCGAGCAGATCCGCCGCACGCCTTCGGGCACGCTGATCGTCTATCACCGAGAGCATGGCCAGACCTTGGCCAGCCGCGTCGATCCACAGACCGGTGCGCTGCTCGCGCCCTACACGCCCTCGGCCTTGGCCCGCTGGGTCAAGGAACTGCACCGCTCGCTGTTTCTCGACACCCCGGGGCATATCGTGTCGGCCCTGGGCGCCCTGGCAATGCTGTTGCTGTCGGCGTCCGGCGCCGTGCTGCTGGCTCGCCGCGCCGGTGGCTGGGGCAAGCTGCTGCGGCCGTTGCGCGGCAATTTCAGCCAGCGCTGGCACGCCGAAGTGGGACGTCTGACGATCCTTGGCCTGCTGCTGTCGGCCCTGAGCGGGCTGTACCTGTCGGCCGGCACCTTGGGCCTGATCGCCGACGACGGCCAGAACCAACCGCCCTTGCCGCCCCCGATCAGCGCCGGCCCGGCCTTGCCGGTGGCCAGCCTCGCGGCGCTGCAGGCCCTGGACCTCAACGATCTGCGCGAATTGGTCTACCCCGACCCTGGCAACCCCAAGGACCTGTACAGCCTGCACACCCGCAGCGGCCAAGGTTATGTCGATCCGGCCAGCGGTGCCCTGCTGGCCTTCCAACCCGACAGCGGGATGCAGCAGCTTGATGCGCTCATCTATCGACTGCACACCGGGGAAGGCCTGTGGTGGCTGGGCCTGCTGCTGGGCGTGTGCGCCCTGGGGGTACCGCTGATGAGCCTCACCGGCCTGTGGCTGTGGTGGCGCCGGCGGCGCGACGCGGTGGCGATCGACGACAATTGCCCGGCCGACGCCGCCGACTGCGTGATCCTGGTGGGCAGCGAAAACAACAGCACCTGGGGCTTTGCCCGGACCCTGCAGCAGGCCCTGGTGGCGGCAGGACGCAAGGTCCACAGCGCACCGATGAACCAGCTGCGTAGCGACTACCCCAAGGCCCGCCAGTTACTGATCCTCACCGCCACCCACGGCGACGGCGATGCCCCGGCCTCGGCCAGCGACTTCCTCGCGCGCCTGCAACAACAGCCGCTGGCGCCTGATCTGAAGTACGCCGTGCTGGGCTTTGGCGACCGGCAGTTCCCGCGTTTCTGCGGCTTTGCCGAACAGGCACACAAGGCCTTGAGCGCCAGCGGTGCGCAGTGCCTGCTGCCCCAGGAAAACATCCATCGCCAGTCGCCCCAGGAATTCCGCCGCTGGGGCCAGGCCCTGGGCCGGGCCTTGGGCCTGCCCCTGGACCTGCAGCATCAGGCCCACGCCCTGCCCTGCCAGGAGTGGCAACTGGTGGAGTCGGTGGCCTATGGCGATCAGGTCCAGGCGCCGACGCGGATCCTGCGCTTCAAGGCCGCCAACGGCAGCGGGCAACAGTTACCCGAGTTCCAGGCCGGCGACCTGGTGGGCATCCTGCCCCCCGGCACGACCCAGCCCCGCTTCTATTCCCTGGCCAGCAGCCGCGTCGACGGGGTGCTGGAGATCTGCGTGCGCAAGCACCCGGGCGGCCTATGCTCGGGCTTTCTCCATGATCTGCACCTGGGCGCGCGAATCCAAGGTTTCATCCAGCCCAATCCGCAGTTTCGTCCGCTTAAAGGCGCGCAGCCGGTGATCCTGATCGGTGCCGGCACTGGCATCGGCCCATTGGCGGGGTTCATCCGCGGCAACCGCTCCCGGCAGCCCATGCACCTGTACTGGGGCGGGCGTCACCCAGCCTCGGACTTTCTCTACGAGCCGGAGCTCAAGGGCTACCTGGCCGACCGGCGCCTGACCGCCCTGCGCGCGGCCTTCTCCCAGGTCCAGGAGCGCGGTTACGTGCAGGACCGGCTGCTGGCCGATGCCCTGGCACTGCGCCGGCTGGTGGAAAAAGGCGCCCAGGTGCTGGTCTGCGGCAGCCGGGACATGGCCAAGGGCGTGATGCTGGCCCTGGACGAAGTGCTGGCCCCGCTCAATCTCAGCGTACTGACCCTCAAGGCCCAAGGACGTTACCGTGAAGATGTCTACTGAAACCGCCGCACTGCAGCGCTACAGCCTCAACGGCCCGACCATGGGCAGCCGCTACAGCGCGCTGTTCTACGCCGCCCCGGGCTTCGCCACCCAGGACCTTGGCGAGCGTCTGGCCCAGGCCGTGGCGCGGGTCGAGCAGCAGATGTCGGGGTGGAACCCCCAGTCCGATCTCAACCGCCTCAACGCCGCGCCCCGGCATCGCTGGATCAGCGTGCCCCGGGAGCTGATGAGCGTCATCACCACGGCGCTGCGGGTCAGCGAGCAATCGTGCGGTGCCTTCGAGATTGGCGTGGGGGATCTGGTCCAGAGCTGGGGCTTTGGCCCCACGCCACGGACCCTGGACCTGCCGGCCTTGCGTGAACTGGGCCGGCAGCGTCGCTGCCCGGCCACCAGCGCCCTGGTGCTGGAGCCCAGGCGCCACCGCCTGCGCAAGCGCGGCAAACTGCGCCTGGACCTCAACGGCATCGCCAAGGGCTTTGGCGTCGATGAGCTGGCCCGGGCCCTGGAAGCCTCCGGCATCCGCGACTACCTGGTAGGGATCGACGGCGAAATGCGCGCCCGGGGCCGCAAGCCCGGGGGCCAGCCCTGGAGCGTGGCCGTGGAAAAACCCCTGCGCGGCGAACGCCAAGTGATGGGGGTAATGGAACTGGAAGATGCGGCCATTGCCACCTCCGGCGACTACCGCCGGTGGGTGGACATCGCCGGGCATTCCTACGCCCATACCCTCGACCCGACGACGGGCGAACCCCTGCGCAATCGTCTGGCCTCGGTCAGTGTGGTGGCCAGCAGCTGCATGCTGGCCGACGCCTGGGCCACCGCGCTGCTGGTACTCGGTGAAGTCGAGGGGCCACGGCTGGCCCAGGAACGCGGTATGGATGCCTTGTTCGTGATCCGCGACGGTACGCAGTGGCGGGAAGTGTCTATTGTGGGTGGACAGCTGCAGGCCGAGATCGAGGCCCGCTGAAACCCGTATCCGCAGCTTCCGTGTCTGCAATGCCATCAACCTGAGTCCATCGCCGATGAAATTCATGCACCGACACCGCGAACTGCACCGCAACGACCGCATCGGTTGGTTGCGCGCCGCCGTCCTGGGGGCCAATGACGGGATCGTCTCCACCGCCAGCCTGCTGATCGGCGTGGCCGCGGCCAGCGCCAGCCACGGCACACTGCTGGTGACCGGCATGGCCGGGCTGGTGGCGGGGGCCATGTCCATGGCCGCCGGAGAATACGTTTCCGTGCACTCCCAGGCGGACACCGAACAGGCCGACCTGGCCCGGGAACGGCTCGAACTGGCCAGCGACCACCCGGCCGAGCTCAACGAACTGGCCCGTATCTACCAGAGCCGCGGCGTGAAGCCGGAACTGGCACGGCAAGTGGCGGAGCAACTGATGGCCCACGACGCCCTGGGAGCTCACGCCCGGGACGAACTGGGCATCAGCGAGGCCCTGGCGGCCAACCCGCTGCAGGCGGCGCTGGCCTCGGCGGCGAGCTTCGTGGTGGGCGCGGCCCTGCCCCTGGCGGTGACCTTCATGGCCCCGACCCACAGCGTGGTGCCGTGGATTGCCGGCATGTCCCTGGTGTTCCTCGGCGGCCTGGGGGGCCTGGCAGCCCGTGCCGGTGGTGCCAAAGTGCTCCCGGGTGCCTGGCGCGTGACCCTCTGGGGCGCCCTGGCCATGGGCCTTACCGCCGCCGTGGGCAGCCTGTTCGGTAGCGTGGTCTGAGCCGGTAGCAGGCTTGCCGGCGAATAGCCCCTCAAGACCCGCACCGCCCTGCCGGGCGCCATCGCTGGCAAGTCAGCACCTGCAACAGCGCGGCGCCATCACCTTGGAGCAGATCCATCGGAGCGGTTTTTTTCACACTCTGAAATAGTAAATCCCGTCACTGACAGCCCTGTCCACAACAGCCGTCAGACGCCTGAACACTGGCCTTCAGCTCAATCTGAAGAGCATCCGGGCCAATTCTCAACTCGGCCAAAACTGAATTCCCCCCACGAATAAGAAACGTCTCACCTGAAGCTCTTGTTAAACTCGCGCACATTTGCGTGAAGATTTGATGACAGGCAGGTTATTTGTGAAGTTGATCCGTCGTTGCCTCCAACACCCTCTTGCTCCCCTGTGCACCTTGTTCGGCTTGCTGTTGCTGGTGCCAATGGGCGCACGCCTGGCTCTGGGCTGGTCCAATCCGCTGGGTTACCTGTCCGACCTGGCCAGCGCCAGTCTGCTGACCCTGCTCTTGTACCGCCGCCGCTGGTGGCTGGCGCTGCCGGTGCTGCTGGTGTGGGCGCTGCTGACCCTGGTCAGCGCCGAGCTGGTGAGCGCGGTGGGCCGCATGCCCAACCTCGCCGATCTGCACTACCTGGCGGACCCGCAGTTTGTCGGCAATTCCACCGGCGGCGGTCTGACCCACCCTGAGCTGGGGCTGACCCTGGTGTTGGGGCTGGTGCTGTGGCTGGTGGTCCAGCGCAGCAGTCGTGCAGTGAAAACCCCGACACTGCCACGCACGCTCTGGATTCTGCCGCTGGGCTTGCTCCTGGCCCACGGCGCCACCCAATACCTCAAACCCAGCGAAGCCGATCAGTGGCAGCTGTTCAACCTGCCCCACCAGGCCCTGGCCACCGCCACCGGCCAGGCGCAGATGCAATTGGAAGACTGGCTGCAAGGCGATGTCGCCGATGTGCCGCCGCCCATGGCCGGCCTGACCCGTCTCGACCTTGAAGGCCAGCCGCTGCTGCCCAGCGCCGGCCGCGCGCGCAACGTGCTGCTGATTACCCTGGAAGGCATTCCCGGGGCCTATATCCGCACCAACCGCGAGGCCTTGAACAGCCATTACCAGGAAGACCTGATGCCCAAGCTCAGCGCCTGGGCCGAGCGTGGCATGAACACCCCGGACTACGTGCTGCACAGCCACCAGACCATTCGCGGCCTGTACGCCATGCTCTGCGGCGACTACGACAAGCTCGACAACGGCACCCCCAAAGGCGTCGAGATGCTCACCCAGAACCAGCGCAACCAGGCCTGCCTGCCGGCGCAGATGCACAAGTTCGGTTTCAACACCCACTACCTGCAAGGCGCCGGCCTGCGCTTCATGGCCAAAGACAAGATCATGCCGCACATCGGCTTTGACGCGACCCATGGCCTGGAGTGGTTCAAGAACGACAACTACCTGGAATTCCCCTGGGGCAAGGACGACAAGGCCTTCTTCGAAGGCGCCCTGAGCTACGTGGATCAGTTGAAGAAGAAAAAACAGCCATGGATGCTCACCCTGCTGACCGTCGGCACCCACCAGCCCTACTCCGCGCCCGAGGACTACCTGGAGCGCTACGAGACGCCCAAGCAGGCGGCGGTCGGCTACCTGGACGACGCCATCGACCAGTTCCTCACGGGGCTGGAACGCAAGGGCGTGCTCAAGGACACCCTGGTGATCATCACCTCCGATGAATCCCACGGCATCGACGGCGTGCGCCTGGCCTCGTCCTGGGGCTTCAACCTGATGCTGGCCCCGGACCAGGACCTGCTGCCCCATCTTAAGTCGGGCACCTACGGCCACGTCGACCTCAGCGCCTCGGTGCTGGACTACTTCGGCCTGCCGGTGCCCGCCAGCCTCAGCGGCCGCTCGTTGTTCCGCGACTACGCCCAGGGCCGTGAAATCATGTCCTACACCAACGGCAAGCTGCGCTACCACGACGGCCAGGGCACCTTCACCGAATGTGATTTCCAGCAGCGCTGCCGCTACTACTCAAGCACCGGTTTCATCGCCGACAGCGCCAGTCTGCAGGGTCAGTACGGCGGCCTGCGGGCCCGGCAGATCAGTGCCCGAGCCACGCATCTGGATCGCAGCCTGCTGCAATCGCCGCTGAACCAGCACTATCAGTTCGGCAGCCCGGCGATCATCCCGCTGCAGGCGCAGATCAAGGATGACTGGGCCGACAACCTGATCGGCGCCCAGTACCTGGAAATGCCCAAGGGTTCCCAGACCCGGGTGCGTTTCACCGTGCGCTCCGCCGACCCGCAGCAGAACGCCTACATCCTGCTCAAGGGCAAGGAACTGGAACAGGACGTCCCCCTGGGCCTGCCGGAAGAAATGCTGGTAACCCCCGACCAGCCGCTGCAGATGGACTTCAGCTTCGACAACCCGGAAACCCGCAAGGCGTTCTCCTTCCACCTTCTGGGCTACGGCCTGGGCGCGGTGGAAGTCAGCGACTTCAGCGTGATCACCGAGTTGCCGGGGCAACCTGAAAACGTCGACCCCGAAGAAGACAGCAGCGCCCATTCCAGCTGAACCCTTCCGGACATCGAGCAGCGCCCTTTCGGGCGACGCTCGATGCGCCCCTCTACACGCCCCGCAAAAAATATTTTCCTGTACATGAAACTTTTTTTGTACAGGAAAAGTCGGACCGTTGATGTCATTTGAACATCATTGAGCTATCACGCTGCCTCGTCGAGACACAGCCCTGTGAAGCATTCAGTCAACGGTTTAGGAGCGGTCCTTCCTATGTTTTCCAATCTGAGCATTTCACAAAAGCTCTATGCCGGTTTCGGCGTCGTCCTGCTGATCCTCCTGCTGCTGGTGCTAGCGGCCCTGCGCGGTTTCGATCAGATCAGCAGCAGTGTCAAAAGCAACATCCACAGTTACGAGGTCCTGAGCCAGTCCGACGCCCTGCTGCGCAGCCTGATCAATGTCGAGACCGGCATGCGCGGTTATGCCCTCACCGGTCGCGACAGCTTCCTCGAACCTCTGGAGCAAGGCGAAAAAGCCTTTGCCGACTATTACGCCCGGATCAAAAGCAGCACCTCCGACAACCCCGAGCAGCAGGCGCGCCTGGAGCGACTCAAGGCCCTGCACGACCAGTGGCTACGCGACGACGTCCAGGGCAACCTGGACCTGCGCCGGGCGATCAACGCCGGCAGCCAGCCGGCCACCGCCATGGCCGAACAGATCAGCGCCGGTCGCGACAAGGCCAAGATGGACGCCATGCGCCAGCTCACCAGTGAATTGCGCGACGCGGAAAAAAGCCTGCAGGACGCCCGCAGCCAGGCCATGGACGACGCCAAGGCCTCGGCCCTGGCGATCCTGATCGGCGGCGGCTTGCTGGCGGCGGTGCTGGCCATGCTGGTGGCCTGGTCGCTGTCCAGCAATCTGGTGGGCCGTATCCGCCAGGCCGTGGACGTGGCCAAGGCCATCGCCGCCGGCCGCCTGGACAGCAGCATCAGCGCCACCGGCCGTGATGAGGTGAGCAACCTGCTGCAGGCCTTCGCCGCCATGCAGGAGCGCCTGCGGAGCATGATCAGCCAGATCAAGCAGGGGGCCGACCAGTTGGTCAGCGCCTCCCAGAGCATTTCCAGTGCTTCGTTGCAGCTCTCGGCCTCGGCCCAGGAGCAGTCCCACTCGGCCTCCTCCATGGCGGCCACGGTGGAAGAGCTGACCGTGAGCATCAACCATGTGGCGGACAACGCCGGGGATGCCCACGCCCTGTCCAGCGAGTCCGGGCGCCAGTCCGAGGAAGGCGGCAGCGTGATCCAGGACACCCTGGGCAGCATGCGCCTGATCGCCGAGACCGTGCAGGCTTCGGCCACCCAGATTGGTGAACTGGGCCAGCACGCCGAGCAGATCTCCAGCATTGTCAGCGTGATCAAGGGCATTGCCGAACAGACCAACCTGCTGGCCCTCAACGCGGCCATCGAAGCCGCCCGGGCCGGGGAACAGGGTCGCGGCTTCGCCGTGGTCGCCGATGAGGTGCGCCTGCTGGCCCAGCGCACGGCCAACTCGACCCAGGAAATCACCGAAATGGTCGGCAAGATCCAGCTGGGCACCCGAGAGGCGGTGAGCAGCATGGACGTGGGGGTCAATCAGGTGAAAAACGGCGTCGAACTGGCCCAGCAGGCCGGTGAGGCCATCGTCAATATCCGCACCTCGTCCGGCAATGTGGTGCGGGTGGTGGACCAAATCTCCCTGGCCCTGCGGGAGCAGACCGCCGCCAGCCAGGATGTGGCGCGCAATGTCGAGCGCATCGCCCAGATGTCCCAGCAGAACAGCCAGGCCGTGGAGGAAACCACTGAGACAGCTCGCTCCCTGCAGCAACTGGCGCAGAACCTGGAACAGCAGGTAAGTGTGTTCAGGCTCTAGGACTGGCACTGGCACTGCCCGACTCAAGCGCTCGGGCACGCACCAGCATCAGACTCAGCCCCGCACCCAGCAGCAGGACCGCGATCAGCATCAGCCAGGCGCTGGCAAAACCCGCCGCGCCCTGCTGCACGGCGCCGAACAGCACCGGCCCCAGGGCGAACCCGGCGAAGAAGCCTGCCGAGAGCAGACCCGAGGCGCAGGCCGGGCTGCCAAAGGCCGGATCGCGCAGCAGCATGCTCATGGCGATGGCGTTGGTGGCCACGGCGCTCAGGCCCATGCCCAGAGCGCCGAACCACAAGGGCCAGTGCGCCTGAGGCGTGGCCTGGGCAGTCACCGCCAGGGCCAGGCTGGCCAGGAGCATCAGCGTCAGCAGCAGCCAGGACTCCTCGGCCATGCGGGCCGCCAATGGCGTCAGCAGGGTTCGGGCCAGGATGCCCATGACCCCGAACCCGGCGACCATGGCCCCGGTCTCGCCGACCGTCACTCCTTGGCGGGCCGCGAATACCCCAAGAAAGGTCACGAAGGACGAAAGCACCAGGCCGACACACAGCTGCACGCTGAGCAGCAGCGTCAGCCGTGAATTGGGCCGGGGAATCGTCAGGCTCACGGCCTTGCCCACGGCGCTGTCCGGCGCCACCCTGGGCCCCCACAGGGCCAGCAGCAATGTCGGCACAAGCAGGCAGGCCAGGGCTGCGCGCCAGCCCAGAGACCCGGCCAGAGGCGGCAGCAACAGGCCGGCGATCAGCGCGGACAACTGCACCCCGGACTGTTTCAGCCCCACCACCGCGGCCTTGCTGCGGGCCTCGACACATTCGGCCACCAGCAGTTGGGTCACCGGGTTGGCCAGGGCCTGGGCCACTCCGCAGATCGCCAGGGCCAGCAGCGCCCCGGCAAAGCCCGGCAAGCTGACCAGCAGGCCATACCCCGCCAGGGTCGCCCAGAACAGCAAGGCCAGGCCCCGGCGGATGCCGAGTCGGCTGGCCAGCGGCCCCGCCCACAGGGACAGCAATGCCGCCAGGCCAAAGGCGCTGGTCAGCAGCCAGCCCAGCCAGTGGGGCGCAATCCCAAGATCGGCGATCAGCAGGGGCCCGAGGGCGCCGATGGCATAGAAGATCAGCATCGGCAGGCCCATGGCACACACCAGCACCGTACGCAGCCAGAGCCCACGGGGACTGGCGTTTTTCAAGCTCTGAGGGTTCATCCCTTGCTCCGTGGCAGGTGGCGCGCCGCCGGGTGACGACGCTCACCCCTGCTTGGGAAACAGCTTACTTTCTAGCGAGAATGCTTATCATGCGTGTTCATATGGGAAACGGATCCATTCCCATGGCAAACGCAGAACATCCATTGCAGGAGCGCGAACATGGCCGTTGCACCCGGTTCTTCCCAGTCCTATCGCTTGCCGTGCCACGCACCACGCGAGCACCGCCAGGCCCCGGGCGGCGGGTCACGCCAGCAGTTGCCCCAGGCCCTGGGCGATTGCTACAGCGACAGCCTGCCCCTGGCCCAGGACCTCACCCTGGTGCGCTCGCGCTACCACCCCAATCGCCCCTTGATCGAAGAGGCCAGCAGTTGCCACGCTGGCCGTCTACTGGTGATCACCTGTGCCCTGCAAGGCACCTCGGGCTACCTCGACGCCAAGGGTTCGAGCCTGGTGTTTCGCGCCGGGCACACCAGCGTCAGCGCCTTCCAGGCCAGCCGCGGCGAACGCCGTTATGGCGCCAATGAAACGGTGGAGCAACTGCGCCTGCTGGTGGGCGAAACCCTGCTCCAGCAGTACCTGGGCCCCACCCGGGCTCGCCAGTTGCTGGGCCAGGACGCCGTGCAATTGCTGGCCTGCGGGCCCACCTCCCGGGCCAGTGCCGGCCATCTCAGTGCCCTGGCCCAACCCTGGGGCCGGCAGCAGCCAGCGACGCTGGAGTTGCACATTCACGCCCTGAGCCTGCTGTCCCTGCAATTGCAGGCCCTGGCCCCCGCCCCTGTCGCCCCGGGCCGGCGCCTGAAGGCCGCCGATCTTGAACGGCTGCAGCAGGTGCGCGACCTGATGTTCGAGCAGATGCACCAGCCCTTGAGCGTGGCCTATCTGTGCGCCGCTGTGGGGCTGAACGAGTTCAAGCTCAAGCAGGGCCTGCGCGAGCATTACCACACCACGCCGCAGCGCATGCTCCTGGAAATCCGCATGGGCCATGCCCACCGCCTGTTGGAAGGCGGCTGCCAGGTGGCCCAGGCGGCCTATCAGGTGGGCTACCGCTTTCCTGGCAACTTCAGCGCGGCCTTTACCCGGTTCTATGGCAAGTCACCCAAGTCGGTGTTCGGCCCCCGGCGCTGAACCGCGGGTAAGACACTGGCGCCGCGAAGGCTTTGCGTCTATTTCTGGTAGGCGTCCCTGGTCACTGGAAACGAGTGCAGCCCATGATCGACCGCCCTACTGCCCCACCGCTCGAACAACTCGCCGCCGCCATGCACGGCCAGCCGTTCATGGTCCTTACCGGCGCCGGCATCAGCACCCCGTCGGGCATCCCCGACTACCGCGACAACGACGGCGTGCGCCGCGGCAAGCAGCCGATGATGTACCAGGAGTTCCTCGGCCAGGCCGAAGCCCGGCGCCGCTACTGGGCCCGGGCCATGCTCGGCTGGCCGCGCATGCGCCAGGCCCGGCCGAATGCTGCGCACCAGGCGTTGGCGCAATTGCAGGCGGCAGGAAGCATCGCCGGGGTGATCACCCAGAATGTCGACACCCTGCACGATCAGGCCGGCAGCCTGGACGTCATCGAGCTGCACGGCAGCCTGCACCGGGTGCTGTGCCTGGACTGCGGCCAACGCAGCCAGCGCGATGCCATCCAGCAGCAGTTGCAGGCGCTCAATCCCTACCTGGCCGGCGTCGACGCGGTGCAGGCACCGGATGGCGACACCCTGCTGGACCCGGCCTTCGAGGAACGCTTCCAGGTGCCCCGCTGCCCCTACTGCGACGGTGACCGCTTGAAGCCCGACGTGGTGTTCTTCGGCGAGAACGTGGCCCAGATCACCGCCGCCCGGGCCTTGAGTGCCGTGCACGAGGCCGCCGGCCTGCTGGTGGTGGGTTCATCGCTGATGGCGTATTCGGCGTTTCGCCTGTGCCGCGCCGTGGCGGACCAGGGCAAGCCGCTGCTGGCCATCAACTTCGGCAAGACCCGCGCCGACGAGTTGCTGGACCTCAAGCTCGGCGAGCCCTGTGACCAGCTCCTGCCGCTGTTGGCCGAACGCCTGCTGCGCTAAGCCTCAAAGCATGGCCACGCGCTGGTCGAGGTTTTCCTCGCGCAGGATGTCGAACAGCGCCTGGGCCGCGGTGGACAACTCCTCCCCCGGCTTGGTCAAGACGCCGATGGCCCGCTCCACCACCGGATCATCCAGGGTCAGGCAATGCCCGCCCAGCTCGCGCATGTGCTGGGCACACAGCGCCGGCACCGCACTGACGCCCAGACCGCTGGCGACCATGCGCCCCACAGTCGCCAACTGGTGGCTTTCGAATTCCACCGGCAACTGCACGCCCCGGGCCCGCAGATGGTCCTCCAGCATCACCCGCACCGTGGACGGCCGCTGCAGGGTGATAAAGGGCTCCTGCAGCAGCGTCTGCCAGTCGATGCGGCTGCGCTGCGCCAGGGGCGAATCCTTGGGCACCACGGCCACGAAACGGTCGATGTACAGCGGGGTGAACAGCAAGGAAGTGCTGTCCTGAGGCTCGAAGGCCACCCCCAGCTCCACCTCGCGGTCGCGGACCATCTCCAGCACCTGCTCGTTGACCACGTCATTGACCGTGACGTTGACCTGGGGGTAGCGGGCACGAAAGTGCTTGAGAATCGGCGGCAGCAGGTTACCGGCAAAGGACGGCATGGCCGCCACCGTCACCCGCCCGCGCTGCAGGGTGAAACGCTGGCGCAGTTCGTCCTCGGCGTTGTCCCAATCGGCGATCAGGCGCCGGGCCAGGGGCAGCAGAGCCTCGCCTTCCGGGGTCAGCGCCACATTGCGTGTATTGCGGGTAAACAACCGTCCGCCCAAGCCTTCTTCCAGGGCCTTGATGGTCAGGCTCAAGGCCGACTGCGACAGGTGCAGGCGTTCGCAGGCCAGGGCAAAGCTCAAACTGTGGGCCACCGCCAGAAAGGCCCGAATCTGTTTAACCGTCATCTGTCATCCTCATGGGGGGCAGCGGCAAGCTATAAACTTCAGGCCGCAAGCTTGGAGCTGATTATGCTTCTTTTCAAATCAATCAACCTTAAAAATCAACTTAACAAATCAATCGTGCAGCGCAACACTGATCCGCAAACGGCTGGCCAGCCGCCAACGAACAAGAAAGAGGATGGTGCAAATGGCAGGTTTCGATAAGCGCGTGGCGTCCTATGAGGAAGCCCTGGAAGGTCTGCAAGATGGCATGACCGTGATCGCCGGCGGCTTCGGTCTGTGCGGTATCCCCGAGAACCTGATCGCCGAGATCAAGCGCCGCGGCACCCGCGATCTGACCGTGGTGTCGAACAACTGCGGGGTCGACGGTTTCGGCCTGGGCGTACTGCTGGAGGACCGCCAGATCAGCAAGGTGATCGCCTCCTACGTCGGTGAAAACGCCCTGTTCGAGAAACAGCTGCTCAGCGGCGAAATCGAAGTGGTGTTGACTCCCCAAGGCACCCTGGCGGAAAAAATGCGCGCTGGCGGCGCCGGCATCCCGGCCTTCTTCACCGCTACCGGCGTCGGCACCCCAGTGGCCGACGGCAAGGAAACCCGCGAGTTCAAGGGCCGCACCTACCTGATGGAAGAATCCATCACCGGTGACTTCGCCATCGTCAAGGGCTGGAAGGCCGACCATTTCGGCAACGTGGTCTATCGCCACACCGCGCAGAACTTCAACCCCCTGGCGGCCACCGCCGGCAAGATCACCGTGGTCGAAGTGGAAGAAATCGTCGAGCCGGGCGAGCTGGACCCGACGCAGATCCACACCCCTGGCATCTACGTTGACCGGGTCATCTGCGGCACCTTCGAGAAGCGCATCGAACAGCGCACCGTGCGCAAGTGATCGCCCTTCCCCAGCCCGACTAACAAGGACAACCAACATGGCTCTTACCCGCGAACAAATGGCTCAGCGCGTCGCCCGCGAACTGCAGGACGGCTTCTACGTCAACCTCGGCATCGGCATTCCGACCCTAGTGGCCAACTACATCCCCGACGGCATGGAAGTCATGCTGCAGTCGGAAAACGGCCTGCTGGGCATGGGCGCCTTTCCGACTGAAGACGAAGTCGACGCTGACATGATCAACGCCGGCAAGCAGACGGTGACCGCACGCATCGGCGCCTCGATCTTCTCCTCCGCCGAATCCTTCGCGATGATCCGCGGCGGCCATATCGACCTCACCGTACTCGGCGCCTTCGAAGTCGACGTGCAGGGCAACATCGCCTCGTGGATGATCCCCGGCAAGCTGGTCAAGGGCATGGGCGGCGCCATGGACCTGGTGGCCGGTGCCGAGAACATCATCGTCACCATGACCCACGCCTCGAAAGACGGCGAATCCAAGTTGCTCAGCCGCTGCAGTCTGCCGCTGACCGGCGCCCAGTGCATCAAGCGCGTGCTCACCGACCTGGCCTACCTGGAGATCGAGAACGGCGCCTTCATCCTCAAGGAGCGCGCCCCCGGGGTCAGCGTCGAGGAAATCGTCAGCAAGACCGCCGGCAAGCTGATCGTGCCGGACCACGTGCCTGAAATGCAGTTCGCTTAAGGAGCCCCACCATGCAAGACGTCGTTATCGTTGCCGCTACTCGTACCGCCGTGGGCAGTTTCCAGGGCTCCCTGGCGGGCATTCCCGCCGTCGACCTGGGCGCCGCGGTGATTCGCCAACTGCTGGCCCAGACCGGCATCGACCCGGCCCAGGTGGACGAAGTGATCATGGGCCAGGTGCTCACCGCCGGCGCCGGGCAGAACCCCGCGCGCCAGGCCGCGATCAAGGCCGGCCTGCCCCACGCCGTGCCCGCCATGACCCTGAACAAGGTCTGCGGCTCTGGCCTTAAAGCCCTGCACCTGGGCGCCCAGGCCATCCGCTGCGGCGATGCCGAAGTGATCATCGCCGGCGGCCAGGAAAACATGAGCCTGTCCAACTACGTGCTGCCCGGCGCCCGCACCGGCCTGCGCATGGGCCACAGCCAGATGATCGACAGCATGATCAGCGACGGCCTGTGGGACGCCTTCAACGACTACCACATGGGCATCACCGCCGAGAACCTGGTGGAAAAATACGGCATCAGCCGCGAAGCCCAGGACGCCTTCGCCGCCGCCTCCCAACAGAAAGCCGCAGCGGCCATCGAGGCCGGGCGCTTTGTTGACGAGATCACCCCGATCCAGATTCCCCAGCGCAAGGGCGAACCGCTGACCTTCGCCACCGACGAACAACCGCGCCCCGGCACCACCGCCGAAGCCCTGGCCAAGCTCAAGCCGGCATTCAAGAAAGACGGCAGCGTCACCGCCGGCAACGCCTCGGCGCTGAACGACGGCGCCGCCGCGGTGATGCTGATGAGCGCCAGCAAGGCCCGGGCCCTGGGCTTGCCAGTACTGGCCAGGATCGCCGCCTACGCCAACGCCGGGGTCGACCCGGCGATCATGGGCATCGGCCCGGTCTCGGCCACCCGCCGCTGCCTGGACAAGGCCGGCTGGACCCTGGACCAGTTGGACCTGATCGAAGCCAACGAAGCCTTCGCCGCGCAATCCCTGTCCGTGGCCAAGGAGCTTGCGTGGGATGCGAACAAGGTCAACGTCAACGGTGGCGCCATTGCCATCGGCCACCCGATCGGCGCGTCGGGTTGCCGTGTGCTGGTGACCCTGCTGCATGAAATGCTCAAGCGCGACGCCAAGAAAGGCTTGGCGACCCTGTGCATCGGCGGCGGTCAGGGCGTGGCATTGGCCATCGAGCGCTAAGCCGCTATCGCGCTTCACGGCTGGCCCCCGGACCCACGATACCCGGCGACCTGTCGGCAACACACCCGGCGCACTTACCCGTGCGCCGAGTGCATTTCGCGACCTGACCGATGGCCCACGCAAGCCGCTAGCGGCGCTATAGCCGTCAGCTACATTCAACTTGTACGGCTGGCGCGATCCTGCTTTTCGACACTTACTCCTACTGACTCACCGCTGAAACAGTACGGGGTCGTGCCCGCGCCAACGAGCGGGAGGCAGCATGAAGATCTCAGAGGGAATTCAGATACTCGCCAACCTGGCGCAGGCCAAGGCGCTGGCGTTGCAACACGTCAACCAATCCGTCGTGCCGTTCAACAAAGTCAGCACAGATGCGCCTGAGCAGAAGATCGTCTACCAGCCCGGTACGGACGAGGAAAAAGACGCCATCGACGCCTTCCAGAGCCGCCTGAAGGAGCCGGAGCTGACCACGTCCACCACCGAGAAACCGCTCGCCGAACTGGCGGTCACGGCGATTACCCGGTACATCCAGATAATGGAAAAAACCAGCTTCAAGAGAACCAAGGCCGACTACCCCGCCTTGCGTAAGGTTCTTCTGCTGCTCGACCTGAGCATCCTGACCTCGATGGTCTGGTCCCTATCAGTGAATCAGTCCAGTACCACCCGCTAAGCCGTTTGCAAGGATTGCATCATGAAGAAATGGATCGCCTTAACGCTAATCTGCATTGCCCTCTTGAGCTTGAGCACATTGGCGACACTCTCTGTCTGTTGTTCGTCCTCCATGACGGGCCTGCCCAGCGAGATCGGCAAATCGGCGCTACAACTGCTGATGGTCTCGGTGATCGGCACAACCGTCTCGTTGCTGGTGTTTGAGTATCAGCGCGAACGACAAGCTACCGACAGAACCGCGGAGCAAGCCCGTCAAGCCAGCGAAAAACAGCGCGACCTGCAACAGAAGCGTTTCGAATACCGAGAATCGCTGTTGACCTCAGTGCTTTCCAGGACCATGAACGCCTATAGCAAGACCAAGAAAGCCCGGCGCATGACCCGAGCGCATATGACGCTTATAGGTACAGTGCGCCAGCTTTCGCTGAATCAATACGACACTTTCTTCGACTTGATCAATGAGGCTCAATTTGAGCTGGAAAATCTCAAGCGGGATATCAGGACCAGCGCCAAGGCCTTCTACGACGCCAAACACCTGACAGATAATCTGCAGACCATGGACGACTACCTGGGACACCTGATTGGCGAATACGAAGTCAGCCGGCAGAAATTCACCGGCATTGCGCCAACCCTGCCACTCGCTGGCCTTCCATTGCTGGAGAACTTTCTTGAACCGGCGGCCAGCAGCGATTTCAAACCCAAGATGATTATGCCTTACAGCACTATCCAGGCCGTCATCCGCGAAGACCTGCTGCATCCCAACCTGCCCTGAAAGCCCCCACGCCTTGTCGCTCAACGCCGGTGCCGCCGCAGTGCTGCTGGTCAACGCCAGCAAGGCACGGACCCTGTGCCTGCTACTGGCGAAAATCGCCGCCTGCGCCAATGCCAGACAAGCTTGTGAAGGCGCTGGCCGAACGGCGTTTTGCTTGCCAGCGAAGGCGCCCTCAAGATCGCCTTCGCCAGCAAGCTGGCCCCTACAGAAAAAGCTGGCTCCTGGTTACGCCAGGTCAAGCTGAACACCGTCCGGCGCGCCCTCGACCGTCCATTGGCGGGCCCAGTCACTGTCTTGTTCCACACTACTGAAGCCGTGATAGACCACATTCAACTGGGTGGCCTGGGCTGTCACCCCATTGCAGATCAAATACAGAGTGGCATTGGCATCCGCTTGCAGAACATAAAGAACCACATTGCCTTGAGCAGGAATGTTCACATTGGCCAGGTTGTTGCCCTGGGCAGTGCCCCTGATGGCAACTTGCTGCGCAGCAGCGGTGTTATTGCGGGCATGGATGGCGATAGGCATTTTCTTCAACTCCGGAACCCGTCAGCGGATTCAGTCGGTAGGGATTGAAATGCTGTCGCCCGACTCGCTTGAGAGGTTCAGTCGACAGCTGAGGCCATCCTCGGTAATTGTCGACAGCCAGACGAGAGGGACATGTTTCCCTGAAGAGCCAGGTTCCACTCTCGATATTGCACATAGGCCTCGAATGCCCCTAAGCGCCCTGCACTATCCGCCCCACCTGCTCTTGCAGCCCCTTGGCCTGGGCCCGCAACGATTGGCAAAAGCCCTCGACAAAACTCGATGAAGGCCGGTAGTCCGGGCGGATCAGCATCACCCGATACGGCACCGACAGCTGCAACGGACGGATCGCCAAGCCACGCCCCACTTCCTCCATGGCGCTCAAGGGATTGATGATCGCCACCCCCAGTTTCTGGCGCACCATGGCGCACACCGAGGCGGCGTTGGTGGTTTCCACCACCACCCGGCGATCGACCCCGGCCTGGCGAAAATGCTCGTCCAGGGTTTGCCGGTAGATATCCAGGCCCGAGAGGTTGATGAAGTTCTGCCCGCGAAAATCCTCCGAAGTCAGCCGTGGCCTGGCCAACAGCGGATGATCGTCCGGGAGGATGCAGACCATATCGGCGCAGAACAGCAGTTCCCCTTGAGTACCTCGTGGCAGGTGCTCGCTTTCAGTGAGGCCCAGGTCATGGCGCTGGGCGCTGAGGGACTCTTCCAGCAACGGCGACTCCTGGGCAGTGATGCTCAGGCCGATCCCCGGATGCGCTTGCAAAAAGCGCTGGCACACCCGCGGCAGCAGGGTCTGGGAGAACAGTGGCAGGCAGCTCAGGCTCAACTGGCCGTGCTCGAAACGGCGGATCGACTGGGCCACGCTGTTGATCCGCTCCAGCCCCACATAGGCCCGCTCGACCTCTTCAAGCAACAGCAGGGCCTGGGCCGTGGGCAGCAGGCGCCCGCCTTCGCGGTCGAACAGGCGCAGACCGGAAAGCGCCTCCAGCCGCGCCAGTTCGCGACTGACCGTGGGCTGCGAGGTGAACAGCAGGCGCGCGGCGCCGGTGACGCTGCCGGCCTGCATGATGGCGCGGAAGACTTCGATGTGCCGCAGGGAGATGTCCATGAACAGAGGCTCGCTTGATCGCTCAACCCATATCAAATCTGAATCAGGCTACAAATAATAGATATTTTATTGAATGACCGGAAATCGGCATGCTGCAGCCACTCTCACTGACCACAGACAGCAATCGCCATGGCCATTCCCTTCTCTCCTGCTCAACTCGCCGCCGCCGCCCGCCAATATGGCACTCCACTGTGGTGCTATGACGCCGCCACCATCCAGGCGCGCATTGCCCAGCTGCAGGCCTTCGACGTGGTGCGCTACGCCCAGAAAGCCTCGTCCAACCTGCACCTGCTGCGCCTGATCCGCGAAGCCGGGGTACGGGTCGACGCCGTATCCCTGGGAGAAATCGAGCGTGCCCTGCTGGCCGGCTTCAGCCCGGTGGATGCCGGCATCGTCTTCACTTGCGACCTGTTCGACGCAGCCACCCTCAAGCGCGTGGTGGAACTGCAAGTGGAGGTCAACGCCGGCTCCATCGACATGCTCCGTCAACTCGGGGAGCAGTCCCCGGGGCACCGGGTCTGGCTGCGGATCAACCCGGGCTTCGGCCACGGCCACAGCCGCAAGACCAACACTGGCGGCGAGAACAGCAAACACGGCATCTGGCACGATCAGGTCGGCGAAGCCCTGGCGGTGATCCGCCAGTACGGCCTGCACCTGGTGGGCCTGCACATGCACATCGGTTCCGGGGTCGACTACGACCACCTGGAACAAGTGGGCGCGGCCATGGTGGCGGCGGTGAAATCCCTGGACCACGACATCGAGGCGTTCTCCATTGGTGGCGGCCTGTCCACCCCTTACCGCGACGGCGACACCGCGGTGGACGTGCAGCGCTACGCCAACGCCTGGAGCGTTGCGCGCCGGGAGATCGAGGCCTACCTGGGCCACGGCGTGCGCATGGAAATCGAGCCCGGGCGTTTCCTGGTGGCCGAGGCCGGTTGCCTGGTCAGCGAAGTACGGGTGGTGAAGACCGCCGGCCAGCATCACTTCGTGCTGGTGGACACCGGCTTCAACGACCTGATGCGCCCGGCCATGTACGGCGCCTACCACGGCATGAGCCTGCTGGACGCCAGCGGCCAGCCGGTGCAGCGCCCGCAACAGCTGACCGTGGTCGGCGGCCCACTGTGCGAATCCGGCGATATCTTCACCCAGGACGACGAATGCCTGACCCCGCGCCTGCTGCCCCAGGCCCAGGTTGGCGACCTGCTGGTGCTGCACGACACCGGCGCCTATGGCGCCAGCATGTCCTCCAACTACAACAGCCGGCCGCTGCTGCCGGAAGTGCTGTTCGCCAACGGCCAGCCACAGCTGATCCGCCGGCGCCAGCCCCTGGCGGACTTGCTGGCGCTGGAACTGGGGTTGTAAGGCGCCGTTACCAGGGCTCCAGCCGGAGCCGTTCCTCCTGGTTGTTCACGCTGTCGTCCTGCTTGCGGGTCAACAGCGGCGCACCGTCGGCGCCGTAGAACTGCACCACCAACTCGGCGCTGTCGGGATGCAAGTCGAGACGGGCGAAGTTATCGGCCTGGGTAAAGGCCCAGGTGTGGTAATCCATGGTGTGGGTACCGTCGAGAAGCGCAAAGCTATCGGGCGTCTGCGGCGCCGTTGAGTCGTGCACGTAACCGGCCGGGTCACCGTCGGCAAAGGGAAAAGGCCAGTAGAAGGCCGACGAGGTGACGGCATAGGACTTCAGGGCCTGACCCGCGGCACTGAACGTCAACCGGGAAATGTTCGAGCAGTGAATGTCTCCGGACAGGAACACCACGTTCTGCACCTGGTGCTCGATCATGGTTTCCAGCACGGCGCGCCGCGTGGAGGGGAAAGCCGACCAGGAGTCGCTGTCGTTCTTGTGGCGCACGGCATCAGAGTCTGTGCCCACGGTATCCACACCGTTGGGCACAAAGACGCTGGAAGTGACCACGAACTTGGGGATGTTGCCCCGATCCTCCTGCATGTGGCGCAACCAGGCACACAGCCGGTCGAGCTGACCCGGTTCGCTGGGGTGCAGTGAAGGACGACCCAGCAGATGGTTGTCCTCCAGGGCGTCCGGCACATCATCGAGAAAGCGCTGGGTACGGGTGTCGAGCACGAAGAACGGGTAGTCGCCACAGGAGAAGTCGTAGAACAGCTGGTTGGTCTGCAAGTGCTGCAGGTACTTGTCGTCACCGGTCATGGCCCGGCCATGGACATAGCTGTCGGCAAAGCGGGGTCCATGGCTCCACTGGTAGCTCATGTAGGCGCCCATGGCGAGGTTGAACAGCAGGCGCTTGTCACGGTCCTTGCGAATCCGGTCCTGGGTCCAGTTGTCCTCGATCTCGTGGTCGTCGAGGATCATGTAGGTGGGCAGGTGGGCCAGCAATTGGCGGATGTTCGGCGAGCCGAAGGCGCTGTGGTAGCGCTCCTCGAATTCCTCGAACGTATCCGCCAGCCCCACCGGCACCAGGCGGTTGAACAGGTCGGCATAAATCTGGTCGCCCACCATCAGCACCAGTTGCGCATCCCCATGGTCGGCCAGCATCGGCCCGAAGATGGTGTCGGAATTCTTGCGTTTCCACAGCAGCCCCGGGTAGCGGCAAGACCCCAGCAGAAAGCTCAGGGGCGCTGGTTTGGCGCCGGCACTGGGGTGGGTTGTGAACTCGGCTTCGACGTACATCTTGTCGGCCCCGGTGCGGTTCAGATCATTGGCCCAGGCGCCAGGCTCGGGCAGACGCTGCACCACCGACTCGCTGGACACATCATCATCGTTGCTGCCCGCGTCATCGACGTTGAGCGACGCCATGCGCACCCGATACCGGGTGTCAGGCGTCAGCACAAAGGGCTTGAGCTGCTTGCGCGCGGCCTGGTTGCTCCACAGGCTGGTGTCGACACCGAGATTGAAAGTGCCGGTACGGTGGTACTCGCGTCGCAAGCGAAAATAGAAGATGTTGTCCGCCGCGACCCGACCATTGCTACCCACCACACCAATCACGCCGATGGTGCGGATATCCTCCGCCACGCCCTTCTCGTCCAGGGCATCGGAGGCAGCGATCCATAAACGGCAGGACGTATCGGTGGTGTGCCCGACAATCGGGCCTAAAGAAGGGGTGCGAAGTGTACTCACGGTGACCTGCTCCTTGGTGGGGTGTGCAGGCCAAGCTTAGTTCGGGCGCGGCAACCGACAAGCCGGATCAGGCGCCTCGGACAACCGGTCGAAACAGGCGACAATCAGCGCCAGCAGCATCAGGACGGCAGCGACCGCAAAGGTCCAGTGCATGCCACGGGCCACCGCCGCGACATCGGCAGGACCGCCCTCGCCCGGCCGCGACATCACGGCAAACAACGCCCCCATGGCGGCCGCGCCGCTGATCAGGCCAAGGTTGCGTGACAAGCTCAACAGGCCCGCCGTCAGCCCCCGTTGCTGCGCTGCCACGTCGAGCATCACCAGGCTGTTGTTGGCCGCCTGGAACAGCGCATAGCTGGCGGTCACCAGGGCAATGGGCAGCAGGTACCCCGCCAGCCCCAGGCTCACGGGCAACAGCGCCAGCAGGCACAGACCGAAGAACATGCCCAGCAGCCCGAGCCGGCACAAGCGCCGGGCGCCGAGCCTATCCACCAGGCGTCCGGCGGGTACCCCGCTCAGGGTCGCCACCAGCGGCCCCAGGGACAGGCACAGGCCCACCCAGACAGTCGCCAGCCCCAGCCCCTGGGACAGATAGAAAGGCCCGATCACCAGAGTGGTCATGATCACCGTGGACACCAGCAGGCTCAGTAGCAGGCTGCGGCGCAGTTGCGGCCGGCGCAGCAAGGCGGGCTGAAACAGCGGCGCGGCGACCCGTCGCTCGACCCACACCAACAGCACGCCCCCACCCACCGCTACCGACAACAGTCCCAGGTTCAACAGCGCCAGCGGGTTCTCACCCAGGGTCAGGGCCAGGGCATAGGCCCCCAGGCTCAGGGCCAGGAGCAGCGTCCCGGGCAGATCGAAAGCGCTGGCTGAGGTGGCTTTGGGGTCCTGTGGCAGGCAACGCCAGGCCAGCAGCCACGCCAGTAGTCCCAACGGCACATTGACCAGGAAAATCCAGCGCCAGCCGACGCCGGCCAGCAACAGGCTGCCCAGGGACGGACCGACAGTGGTGCCCAGGGCCGACAGGCTGCCCAGCACGCCCATGGCCGTTCCCATGTGAGCCTTGGGTAACGCGTCGCCCACCAGGGCCATGCTCAGGGCCAGCATCAGGGCCGCCCCCAGGCCTTGCAGGGCCCGGGCCGCCAGCAGCCAACCGAGGCTTGGCGCCAGACCACAGAGCAGCGAAGCCAGGGTGAACAGGGCGATCCCGCCCAGCAGCACCCGGCGCCGGCCCAGCAGATCTCCCAGGCGCCCGGCGCTGGCAATCAAGGTGGTGATCACCAGCAGGTAGGCCAGGACAATCCACTGCACCTGCTGAAAGGATGCCTCCAGGCTCCGGGCCAGGCTCGGCAGCGCGGCGTTGGCAATGCTGGTGTCCAGGGACGGCATCAGCGTCGCCAGCGACAGGCTGGCCAGGGCCCAGCGTGCACGGGATCGAAGCGCGGGACGGTTCGACTCAAGGGTGGGCATTGCGCAGACTCCATCAAGGCATTTGCCCGCCAGCCTATGTCCGCGCCAGACCTGGCGGAAGACGCAGCCTTTGCAGTTAATTGATGCATGCAACGCCATGTCAGCCCTGGGCGTGCTAGATTCCGCCCATGTCGACTCCCGATCTGAATCTGCTGCTGACCCTGGACGTACTGCTGAGCGAAGGCAGTGTGGCCCGGGCCGCCCTGCGCCTGAACCTGAGCCCGTCGGCCATGAGCCGGGCCCTGTCCCGCCTGCGCCAGGCCACCGGTGACCCGCTGCTGGTCCGCGCCGGACGCGGCCTGGTGCCCACGCCCCGGGCACTGGAGCTGCGCCAGCAAGTCGGACCGCTGGTGGAGCAAGCTCAGGCCGCCCTGCGCCCGGCCGAGCAGATCGACCTCAGGCAACTGGTGCGCACCTTCACCCTGCGCAGCCGTGACGGTTTCGTCGAGAACTTCGGCCCGGCCCTGGTCAACCGCCTGCGGGCCGAAGCGCCCGGGGTACGGGTGCATTTCGTGCCCAAGCTGGACCGCGACAGCAAGCCCCTGCGCGAGGCCAGCGTCGATCTGGAAACCGCAGTGATCGATGCCGACACCAGCCCCGAGTTGCGCACCCGGGCGCTGTTTCGCGATCGCTTTATCGGCGTGGTGCGCAGCGACCACCCCTTGAGCCGCGGCCCGGTGAGTCTCGACCATTACCTGGCCGGCCAGCACATCCTGGTGTCCCACCAGGGGCACGACCATAGCCGCATGGACGATGCTCTGCAGGCCCTGGGCCGGCAGCGGCAGATCGTCACCCTGGTCAGCGGTTTTTCCGCGGCCCTGGCCCTGGCCCGGGGTTCGGACCTGATCGCCTTGGTGCCCGAGCGCCACACCAGCAACCTGCGAGAAGGCCTGCACAGTTTCCGCCTGCCGGTACCGCTACCGGAGCTGACCATTTCCCTGCTCTGGCACCCGCGCATGGAGGCCGACCCGGCCCATCGCTGGTTGCGCCAATGCGTCCACGAACTCTGCAGCGACACCACAGATACCCTAGCCGGCGGCCACCACCGCTGATGCCCCTGATCGTCGAGACTCTGCAATGCCCTCACCCTCACTAGCCGTACCCGTTGCCCCCCTCAGGTACCTGCCCGCCATCGTCGCGCTGCTCTGGGGGCTGTCCCTGGCAATCGTTCGGGCCTGGCAGCCGATGGATTATTTCTGGGAAAACTTCGCCGCCTACTGGCTGCCCCAGGGGCTGATCCTCGGCCTGCTGCTGTGCACCCGGCCCACGCCGGCGCTGTTCACCGGAGTGGCCCTGGCCCTGGCGGCGCACCTGCAGCTGTTCTGCCTGTGGATCACCTCCCCGATCGACAGCATGGGCTGGCTGTTCTACCTGTTCGATTTTCCGGGCGCGCTGGTCGGTGCCGCCATTGCCCGCCTCCTGGCCACGCACAGGGCCGCGGGCAAACCGCTGGCGAGCGGGCTGCTGGGTTTTGGTGGGGTGGCCTTGGGGCTGTTGCTGAACTTTCAGCTGGTGCTGTTCAGCCAACACTGAATCGGGGCGACGACAGCGCCCCGCAGAGGGAGTTGAGACTCACCCGGGCCGCCGGCGGCCCGGGTGAGTGAGTCTTCAGCTGTGGCCCTGGCTCAGGTGCGACAAGCGCCCGGACAGGGCCTGCATGGCCTCACTGACCTTGTCCAGTGCCTGGGCGTCCCGAGCGTTGTCCTCGCTGATGCCGTGGATGCGCACCGCCAGTTCGTTGATCTCCTGGGTCACATGGCTCTGCTGCTGCGCCGCCACGGCAATCTGCTGCGCGCGCTGGGAAATATCGTCGAAGCTGGTGACGGTGCTCGACAGCGCCTGCGACGCGCCAGAGGCCTCGCCCACGGCTTCACGGGTCCGCGCCTCACCGGCCTGAATCGCCTGGACCGCCTGACGTGACGCCTGCTGCAAATCGCTGATCATGCCGCTGATCTCGTTGGCCGAGGTCTGGGTCCGGCCGGCCAGGGTCCGTACTTCATCCGCCACCACGGCAAAGCCGCGGCCTTGCTCCCCGGCCCGAGCGGCCTCGATGGCGGCGTTGAGCGCCAGCAGGTTGGTCTGCTCGGAGATGGCCTTGATCACATCCAACACCGCGCCGACCTGCTGGCTGTCCTGTTCCAGACGCTGGATCACCGCAGTGGCCTCGGCCATTTCCGTGGACAGCAGCTGGATCGACTGACTGTTGGCCGCGACCCGCTGCTGGCCGTCCTGCACCACCACCAGGGATTGGCGGGCAGTGTCGGCGCAGTTGTTGGTGTTCTGCGCCACTTCAAGAGCACTGGAAGACATCTGGGTAATGGCCGTGGCCAACTGGGTGTTTTCCTGACGTTGCTGCTCGGCGCGATGGGCCAGGGTGCTGCTGAGTTCACCCAGGCGCGCGGCTTCGTTCTGCAACTGCTGGGCTTCGCTGGCGATCTTCTGCAACATCTGCCGCAGTTGCCCGGCATAGCGGTTCACCGCACCGCGCAAGGCGCCGATCTCATCGGCCCGGGCCACATGCAGCTCGGCGTTGTCCGTGGCCTGACCACGGCCCAGGGCATCGATCTGCTGGGTGGTTTCCTCCAGTTGGGCAATCAGCTTGTGCCCGGCCAGCCAGGCGAAGAACAACAACAGCGCCAGCAACGGCAGCAGGAACAGCAGGATCTCGGTGGTCATGGCCCGAGCCAGGCCGGTGACCTTCTGCTCGGGGGTCACCAGGCCGATGGTCCAGCCGCTGCCGGGCATGCTGAACAGGCTGACCCGCGCCGCTTCCATCAGCCGGCCATCCTCTGCCAGATCCAGGCTGCGCACCTGCCCGGCAGGCGCCGCCTTGGCCAGGGCCTCGGCCACCGGATGCAGCCAGGGCTGCTGCTTGCTCAAGGCGTCGAAGCTGAGCATCTGCCCACCGGCACTGGCCTGGGCATCGGGGAAATACAAGACATTGCCGGCCTGATCCAGGGCAAAGGCATAACCGCCGGTGACCGCGCCCTGTTCCTTGAGGAAACGCGCCAAGTCATCCAGGCGCAGGTCGATGGTGGCGACCCCGGCGAAGGCGCCGTCCTGACGATAGGGCACGCTGCACGTGGTCATCGGCACCTGGGTCACCGGGTCCTGGTAGGCCTCGGACCACAGGCAACGCCCCGGCGCACTATTGCGCGCGCCGGTGTACCAGGCTTCATGGTGATAGCCGGCGCTGCCGGCAGCGTTGTAGTCATCGGAGAACGTCAGGGACCCGGCATCGCTGCGCGCCCAGAAGAAGCTGCGGCGCTCGACCCCGGCAGAGAAGGCATTGGGTTGCGGCCAGATGCCGCCCCCGGCGATCGCCTTGTCGCCTTCGTGATCGATCAGCTTGGGCAAGGTGGCCATCACCAGCGCCTGCTCCTTGGGCAGCCCTTCCACCAGATGGGCCATGCTGGCCGTCACCCCTTCGATCCCGGCCAACTGCAAGGCCAGTTGCCGGACAATGGCGCTGCCGGTCTGTTCAATCAGGGCCGAGCTCGCCGCCACCACTCTGGGCTGCCCCCGCAAGGTCATCACGGCGAACACCGCCAACGCCGTGAACAGCAACAGCAGCACACTGCCGAGGGTCAAACGATGAGACAGACGAACCGGTAGCAAGGCCATGACGAACTCCGTATCAATAGGCATGCAGAGCTTATCGACCAAGGTCATGGATCACTTGAGAAAAGAGTGACGCCGATCACGTTTTGTGTGACCAGAATGTGTGTGTGAATACCCGCGAGCGACTCGGCACCGGCGCTGATGACAGCACTCGCGTTCGACAGAGTGTGTCCGGCCCTGCACCACGGGCTCAATCGGTGGACGAATGCTCGCAGCTGCGAATGACCGTCACCGTCTTGCCCCGGCCAGCGCCAGGGAGCTACCCAATCACCCGGGCATCAACCTTCCAGAACCAGCATGAACTGGCTGAACCGGTCGATCCCGTCCTTGGACAACTGGAGCCCGGTCTCGCCCATCCGCGACATCCACTTGCCGTTGTCGCCGCGCAGGGAAACCTGCCCGCTGGCGGTATCGATGGCATAGGCGAATTGGCAATACTGATCGATGCTGTCCTTGGACAACTCCAGCCCCGTCGCCCCCATGCGCGACATGAACTTGCCTGTGTCGCCCTGCAGCGCGAGTTTCTTGTCGGTGCCGATTTGCACCAGCACCACCCGGAACTTGCAGTATTGGTCGATGGAGCCCTTGGAAAGCTCAAGCCCGGTCGCGCCCATCCGCGACATATAGTTGCCCGAGTCGCCGCGCAGCGAGATGACACTACCGTTTTCAATGACACGTTGTGGAATGACGATCATGGTTGGCACTCCTTGCTGATTGGATGTGTTCCTGTCTGTCGCGGGGCCTGAAGCCACCGTGCCATCGGCCTCCCTGAGGAGGAGGTACGACGCCCGGCAAGACTTGCCGCAGGCGCAGTGTAGTTGAGCCCCTGGCGGCGCTCGGGATGGCCGCAAGACAACAGGACCAACGGTTGCCGTAGTCCTGGAACACTCAGATCAAAGGGTTATGCAAGGTGGGCGGCAGACAACCCGAGGCGATAAGTGCCCGGGTTGCAGCGGGGCAGCAAGCGACTGCCCGACAGTCTCACGAAAGCGGCCCAGGCAAGACCGCGTCGACTGTTTTCAATCCGGATTGGCGTTCATGTAGCGCGAGTAGTTCTCGACGTAGTCGGTGAGGTTCTCCTCCAGCATCAGGCGGAACTCCTCAAGGAAATAGTCCACCGCCTGCTGCTTGGACGCCGCCAGCTCCTCGGCATTACGGCAGCCACAGGCGCTGACCCAGGCGCTGAAGCGCGCATTGGCGTACATCAGCGAAGCGCTGGCCTTGCCCCGGCTGCTGTCGGCGATGTGGGAGTTGGTCAACTCGATGATGGCATCGGCACGGTTGTAGAAATCCTGATCCGGTTCGTTGGCCACGGGGCGTTCCTCTGGCTGGTAGGGAAAATAAGGCGCCGGAGTATAAGAGGTTTGCCGCCGCGAACCGATTATTTTCACCCCGCCCACTCCCCCATCACACCGGAAACCGGCTGGGCGCTGCACAGACCTTGGTCCCCCTGCGGCAAACCTTCGCAGGCAAGCCCGCGCCGGCACAACGGCCTGTTCGATGCCGTGGGCCGGGGCCTTAGCGGCCTGGTGCCGGCATCGCCCGCAGGTATTCGGCCAGCAACGCTTCGCTCTTGCCCTGGGCCAGCACCACGCTGTTATTGGCCGCTTGCAGCGCCTGCTGCAGATGATGCTCGCCCTGCTGCCGGTCGCCCTCCAGGAGGGCTTGCAAGGCCAGGCAGCGCGGTCGCAGCCAGGGTGCATTCCAATCCACTTCGGCGCTCATCGGGAGGTTGTTCAAGGGGGCGACGTCACGCTGCACAAAAGCGCGGCAGAAGGCCAATTCGCTACGCAACAATTCGATCAGGCCACTCATGCCGTTCAGCTCCGTCGCCCGGGCCACCAGCAGCTGTTCCAGCGCCTGTTCCATCTGCACCGCGGCCGGCCAGTCACCCTGATCCTGCAGGGCATTGAGGCGACAGCCGAAAGCGAGCAGCGGCCCGGGCATGGCGCCTTCGGCCAAACGCTGCAGATCTTCCTCCGGCAACTCCGCGCTGGGCACCCCGGCCACGGTCTGGGCCAGCAGGCGCGCCTGGGCCAGTTCCGGGCGTTGATCGTCGCGATGCATAAACCAGCCCAGCAGGAGCATGCCGTCGCTGGGCGACACCCGCCAGGCCGGCATCAGGTTCCCCAGGCCCATGGCCAGATTGATCGCGGCGAACGCCAGGGCCATGGCCCCGGGCACCCCGGACCAGGACAGCCCGAGCCCCAGGGCAGCGGCGCCCAGCAGCAGGTTCAGCAGCGGCCCGCAGAGGACCACCACCATCCACTGCCGCCGCAGCGGGCGTTGCAGATTGCTCACGGCAATCACATAACCGCCCAGGCGATTGCGCTTGAGCTGCGGCGCCCAGCGCAACCGCCAGCCGCGTCGTTGCACCTGGATTTCCACCGCGGCCACCCGCACCTGCAACACCGGCATTGCGCACCCGCGTGCCCCCAGGTAATGCCCGCCCTCATGCACCACCAGCGCGACCACCCCCAGCAGCGACGCCAGGAACATCGCCAGAAAGGGCTGCAACCCGGACTTGATGGTGAACCCCAGTATCAGCGCGGCGATAAACCAGCCACTGAGCAACACCACGCGTTGCAGAAACGTCAGCAGTGCGTTCAAGGCCTTGAGCCAGGTATTGCCATCCATTGGGTACATCCTTGTGAGAAAAACCGACACCAGCGCGGGCGCGCAGACTGCCAGTTTCGCCGGTACAAACTCAACTGCCGCTGCAATCTGTCGCCCTCACCCCGCCTACTGCAGAAGCGGGGGGCCGCCGAGGGGGCCGCCAGCAAGCCAGTGCCTGTGCAGATGCGCAGGCCGACAGCAGCCCGGAGTCGCGACACTCCAGGCCGAGGCGGATCAGGATCGCCGCGCTGTCGCTGAGGTTACGGCCGTCAGGGTGGCCATCTGCAAACAGCGGGTTGGGCCGCGCCAGGGCCTCGCGCCCCGAGCTGTCATCCCAGGCCGTGGCACTCCATCCGCAACAGGTGCGCGCCCAGCGAACGCGCCTCGATGCGCACCGGCAGGAACGCTTCGATCACCCGGATATTGCTTTCCAGGTGCTCGGTCATGCGCGGCGTGGTGAAACTGCCGCCACCGGCCAGGGCCACGGGCAGCAACAGTTGATCGGCCAGGTGCTCGGCCACCGCGGCGCCGGAATCCAACCAGTCCCGAGCCTGATCGATGGCAAGGTCAGCGACCTTCTCCGCCCGCAGGCTGTTCTGAGCGAAGCCGCAAAACAGCTCGGTCAGGTGCTCGAAGGCGAACTCCAGCAACAACACATTGCCCGGGCCGTATTGTTCATCCAGCTGCACCGGGGTGAGGTGCTCCCGCGGCAGTTCCAGGCGATTGTGCACCCGACGCAACTCGCGCTCCGCCACATGCTCGGGCAGGCCCGCGCTCAGCGCCCAGGCCCGACTCACCAGCAGTGCGCCACGCGCCTCCAGGTGCAGGGGCTGCAACACCGAAGGCTGGACAAAGGCCTCCAGCTCACCACCGCCGGCCGGGACAAAACCGTGGCGCAGCAGTTGCAGCTCGACCCGCCCGCCCATGCGCCGCAGTAACGGCAACCAAGCCTGCTGGAGGAAATCCACCGGTGGCGCCAGGGGGTTATGGGTGCCGCCGCTGATGCTCACGCGGCTGGGTTGCGGTGCATGCAACAAGGCGGGCAGCAGGGTCTGCAGCACCAGGGTGCAACTGCCCGCCGTGCCGATGGCGAAGCGGTAGTCGCCGCCACGGATCGGCCCCGGTTCGAAGGTCAGGGCCTGGGAGCCGAGTTCGACCCCCGAGGTCTTGGCGCCACAGACCTGGGCCGCGGCCTGCACCGCCGTCAAATGCTGACGCAGCAGCCCCGGGCGGCTGCGCCGGGCACGAATATTATGAATGCGCAGGGTCTTGCCGCTGAGCATCGACAGGCTCAAGGCGCTGCGCAGTACCTGGCCGCCGCCGATGGCGCCGTCCAGTTCGATTACATCCTGTTTCATCTCATTCCTCAGGCGTAGTGCCGGACGGTTTCCCGCAGGTAGGCGTCCAGCAACGCATTGTCTTCATGGGTGCGCGCCAGTTTCGGCACCGGGCGTTCCAGCTCGGCGGCGATAAAGGCGTGCAGTGCCGGGCGTCGCGGCCCGTAGGCGGACTCCTCGGCGCTGCGTTTCAAGGCCAGCAGCTCGGCCACTTCGTCCAGCAGCGGTGGGTGGTCGACCGTGGTCAGCAGGTCGGCGAAGGTCATCGGCGGTCGGCCGCGGCCTTGATCGATCCAGCGCACCGCGAGCAAGGGCCGCAGTACGTAGAAGTACTTCTTGAAACGCACGCTGTCGCCTTGCAGGTAACCGCGAAAGTTCTTCTTGGCCATCGACAGATAATGATTGCGCGCTGCCGGCGGGCTGTAGAACGCCTCCGCCAGCTCCCGCAGGCGCGCGGCGGCGGCCGCTTCGCTGCGATACACCAGGGGCGAATCCAGCCATTCCAGCAGGGTCGGGTTGGACTTGCGCAACAGCCCCAGGGTCTTGCGCAGTTCCCAGCCGCTGATGTCCAGCTCGTCGTCCAGGGGCCGCTCGATCACATCGCGCCCGGCATCTACCTGGATGAACCATTCGGGCTTTTCCACGTAGACGAAACGCACGTCGTAATCACTGTCGGTGGAGGCAAAACCCCAGGCCCGACTGCCGGATTCGCAGGCATACAGCACCTGCACATTGCGCTCGCGCTCGATCCGCGCCAGCTCGGCCAATACCCGTTCGCGCATGGCGCTGCTCAGGGGATGGCGCTCCAGGTGTTCCATGATCCTTTTTCCTTGTTCAATCGGTGGCGCTGGCAGCCAGCACACTCAGGGTCCGGCGCACGGGGTTCCACACCGTCAGGCACCAGACGCCCCACCACTCCAGGCCTTCGTCGAAATAGTCACTCCAGGGCTGCAGGTGCGGGCCCATGTCCGGCGCCTGACAGTCCAGTTCCAGGTTGCCTACCCAGTTGATCACCTGGGGCTGCTGTTCGGGGGCCAGCCCCAGCACATCCAGCCATTGGCCGTACACCTGCCGCGCCTGCTCGGCGCCGCCGGGGAAATGCAGCCCGTATGGCGGCTGGCGAAACGCCCGGTACAAGGCCAGTTCCTGCTGCTCCAGGTTTTCGCAGACCAGCTGCCGGACCTGTTCCTGGCTGAGCGCCTCAGGCACCGCCCGCTCCTGCTCCCAGCGCATCGACGTCAGGCCGACGTCGGCATAGCGCGGGTCCTGGCGCAGTGTTTCCCAGCGCTCGCGGCGCTCGGCCATCAGCTGCAGGTACAGGTGCTGCAAGCCCTGGCGATGCAGGGCTTGATCCACCACCGCCTCGGGTTCGACCGCCAGCAGCACAAAATCGAAGACGCAATACACCTCCTTCAGTTGCTGGCGTAGCGCGCGGCAGTGTTCATCTTCTATTCGGGTCAACAGTGGCCGCGGCTGCATAAAGGCGCTCTCCATTCTTCAAAGCAGGCGCTGGGCTGTACCTGCGGGCAATTCACCGGCTGCCTCCATGGCCTGCAAGCGCTGCAGCATGGCTTCGCGCAGCGGCTTGGGGGTGACCGGGTCGAACATCCCGTAGCGGCTATCGCACCAGTGCGCCAGAGTCTGGCGCCAATAGGCGGCATCGCTGCCGCCCTGCCCCAGACGCCACAGCAGGTATTCCAACTGGCGCCAGCCTGGCTTGAGGGCCAGCAGGGCCCAGCGCCGCGCCTTCGGCAGGTCGTGCCAGTGCTGGTCCAGACGCTGTTCCAGGGCTTCGTCGAACACCGCCCAGGGTTGCTCGTGCAACAGGCCCAGGGCGCAGTTGAAGACCTTGTCCGAGGCGTCGTCCAGGGCCGCCAGTTGCTCGGCCATGCCACGCTCGCCCAGGGTCTGCAGGGCCAGCAGGCGCACACTCGGCGCCGGCGACGCCAGGGCCTGGCGCACCATGGCATCGGCCATGGGCTCCTGCAGTTCCTTGACCAGCCCCAACAGCCCCAGCCAAGCGCGCTTGTTCCGTGGTGCCGGCTGTTGCAGCCGTTGCAGCAACACCTCGCGCGGGTCCAGCCCGTGACGGGGCGCGGCCCAATGGGCCAGGCAACGCAAGGCCCCCGAAGGGTCCAGCAGGGCCTGACTCAGATACTCACGAGGATCGGCCAGTAACGGCAGCAGCAAGCGCAGCGCCTTGACCCGCACACTGGCCCCGCAGCTGTGCATCACCTCTTCCAGCAGGGGCACGGCCTGCCCGGCGGGCAGCTCGGCGCAGGCATCCACGGCCATCTGCCGCACGCTGACTTCGCTGTGGCGCAAAGCCCGGGCCAGCAGCGCTGCCCGATCCTGCGCCCCTTCGAGCAACAGTTCGAAGACAAAGCGCGCGGCCTTGCCCCGGCAATCACCAAAGGCGCCTTCAACTTCTTCGCGTACCTGGGCCAACTGCAACACCGAACGCGCCCGTTCCAGGGTCGCACCGTGGTCGGCGCGCTGTTTGCCGGCCAGGGCCAGCAGCGGCTTCAGGCTCTGCAACAGCAGCTCGGCGCGCTCTGGCGCCAGATACCCCTCGACCGCCGCGGCGGCCTCCTGGCGTACCTGGGGCACCCAATCGTTGAGGCGCTCCAGCAAGGCCGCCAGGGCCTCGGCCGAAGGCTGTGCGGCCAGGCCGCGCACGGCGGCCTGACGCACGAAACCGTTGCCGAAGCGGCTCAGTTCCAGCCAGGCGCTGTGCCGATCCAATTCGTCCATCACCTCCCGCACGCGGCGGGCTTCGTAGTCGCTCAGCTGGTAATGCCAGCCGGGCGGCGCCGCTATCAAGGCGTCCATGTCGTCCATTGTTCTACCCCTTAACGCACACCACCTGACGCAGGGTGTGTAGCACTTCCACCAGCTCGCGCTGGGCGTGCATCACTTGGTCGATGTCCTTGTAGGCCATCGGGATTTCGTCGATCACCGCTTCGTCCTTACGGCACTCCACATGAGCGGTCGCGCGGATCTGGTCGGCCAGGGTGAAGGTGTTCTTGGCCTTGGTGCGGCTCATGGTACGCCCCGCACCGTGGCTGCAGGAGCAGAACGCCTCCTCGTTACCCAGCCCGCGAACGATGAAGCTCTTGGCCCCCATCGACCCCGGAATGATCCCCAGCTCGCCCTTCTTCGCCGACACCGCGCCCTTGCGGGTCACCAGCACCTCCTCACCGAAGTGGCGCTCCTTCTGCACGTAGTTGTGGTGACAGTTGACCGCCTCCAGCGCCACTTCGAAGGGCTTGCTGATCACCTTGCGGGTGGCCTGGATCACCAGTTGCATCATCAGCTCACGGTTCTGCCGGGCGAAATCCTGGGCCCAGGCCACGGCTTCCACGTAATCGTCGAAGTGTTGGCTGCCTTCCTCGAAGTAGGCCAGGTCACGGTCCGGCAGGTTGGCGATATGTTGACGCATATCGGCCTGTGCCAGATGAATGAACAGGTTGCCGATGGCGTTACCTACGCCACGGGAACCGCTGTGCAGCATGAACCAGACCCGGTTGGCCTCATCCAGGCAAACCTCGATGAAGTGGTTACCGCCGCCGAGGGTTCCCAGGTGCTGGCGGTTGTTGCTGTTGGCCAGGGCCGGGTACTTATCGGTGATCGCCTTGAAGCGCGGGTGCAGCGCAGCCCAGGCCTGATCGGTCTGCTGCGGCACATCACCCCAGGCGCCCTTATCGCGACCGCTACGGGGCGAGGTACGACCGTGAGGCACCGCGGCCTCGATGGCGCTACGCAATCCGGCCAGGTTATCCGGCAGGTCCGAGGCGGTCAGCGAAGTACGGGCAGCGATCATTCCGCAACCGATATCCACCCCGACCGCCGCCGGAATGATCGCGCCTACGGTGGGGATCACGCTACCGATGGTCGACCCCTTACCCAGGTGCACGTCGGGCATCACCGCCAGGTGCTTGAAGATGAACGGCATCTTCGCGGTGTTCATCAATTGCTGGCGCGCTTCGTTTTCCACCGGCACGCCCTGGGTCCACATCTTGATCGGCTTGCCGTTGGCCACTTCCAGCAGTTGGTAGGTTTTTTGTTCCATGTCGTTGACTCTTTTTCCTGTGGCCGCTGATCCGGCCTTGTTCATTAGGGTGTGCAGGAGCCGGGGGCGCAGAAGACGATCTCAAGGGTCTCTTCGCTGGCAAGCCAGCTCCTACGGAATTGCGGTGTTTGGTACAGACGGCGACAAGTGAAGGTGGAACATGCAGCGCGCTCTGCCTCTGAGCTAGCACCTTGCGGTGAACGGGACTCGAACCCGCGACCTCGCTGTCCTGTAGTTCCACCGGCATTCGCCGGGTCAATCGGTGCAGGCCGGGCCTGCGGGCAGCGACAAGGGAACAGGCACATTTGCTCTACCGACTGAGCTACAGCCTTGCGGCTGGCGGGGCTCGAACCCGCGACAAAATGTAGTACCCGTGGCATTCGCTGCCATCCCGCCGAGGCGGGAAAAAAGATGCGACGACAAGAGTCGATGGAACAATGCGTTCGTGTTCTGACCATTGAACCACGGCGCCGTTTTCCAGCACCGGCGGGAATCGAACCCGCATCTCGAACCGGGGATGTAGTTCCATCCGCATTCGTCGCAAAAACTGCAAAAAAGGTGGCACGACAAAAGTAGTGACTGATGGCCGGATTCGAACCGGCTTAACCAGGATGTACAGCCACTGGCATTCGTGCCGTCACCGGCCCTGACAAAAGTTGCTGAGACGCCTTTGGATGTAGTCACAGCGGCATTCAGGGCCAATGATCAAAAAATCTGTGGTGTGCGCCGGCTGGCCGGCGCACGGTTTATCTCATGTTCCAGCGATCAGAGCGGCATCGCCTCGATTGCCTTGACCCAGTGCTGCGCACCGTAGTTGCCCGCAGTGAACTGCTCGATCACATCGAACACCGCATCACTGAAGCCGCCGACGTTGAGGATGTCCTCGCGGTCTGGCGCCTGGGTCGTGGCGCCGGGTTGCATGTCGATGCACACCAGCTTCGCCTGCGGGTTGATGGCCCGGATCCGCTCCCACTGGCGCAGGGTTTCCGTGGCGCCATGACGCCGCGCATCGATCCACGACTCGTTGTCCGAGACCAGGATCAGGGTGTCCACGCGGCTCTTGGCGTTGGCCAGTTGAGCCAGGGGTGCCGAGCAGTTGGTCCCGCCTCCGCCGATGTTGGCCAGCTTCTGTGCATTGCTCATCACGCTGTCCCGCGGGTTGAGGTGGATGTTCACCACCCCCCGCTCGAACGGCATGACCCGCGCCGCCGGCTGCTTGCGCAACACCGCCGCCGCCACCAGTGCCGCCACATCGATGCAACGCACCGCCGTGGTGGCGCCCTGGCGATAGCCGGTGACCGGGCTGTGCATCGAGCCCGAGACATCCGGGCAGACCACCACGTGGCCCGCCAGCGCCGGCACGTTAGCCAGGGACAGCTCCAGGGCATCCTGCAGCGCCTCGCGGACCGCTTGCGGCACGTCCTCGCCCGCCATGCGGTAGGCCGCCAGCAACTGGTACGGGTAGACCCGGGCCTTGGCCACCTCCCCCGCATCCGCCAGCCGCGCCGCCACGTACTCGCTGCAACCCGGCACCTGGAACGCGCCGTGGCGGGCCAGGGTGTTGAGGTTCATGCGCAGCCCCTGCCAGCCCATGTTGCGGGCCTGTGCCGCCCATTGTCCGGCGCTCAGGGTCTCGTTGCCGAGCAGCTGGAACGGCACCTGCGGCACTTCCTGTGTCGCCCCGCTGCGAAACGCCAGCAGGTCGCGGGTCAGCTCAGGCAACGCCTGCACATCCACCGGCTTGCCGATCACCCAGGCAAAGAAGGCTTCGCGCCAGGCATCGCTTGGCTTGGGGTGAACCATCTTCAGCACGTCCGCCAGGGACGGCTTGGTGCCGATCGAAGCCTGCAACAGCTGACGCTCGCTGGCCGTGTTCAACCAGTTCTGCACCAGGCGCTTGGGCTGCGACCCCAGGGATTTGCGCCCGGTCACGCCGCTGCGCAGGATCTGTACGAAGTTGCGCAGCATCTTGCCGTTGTCCACCACCTGGGCGAACAGCTCCGGCACCAGGGCCGAGCGTTGCGCGGTCAGCGCCGCCAGCAGCAGCGCCGGCATGTCCTTCATATGGCCTTGCTGCCGAGCGTAACGGGCGGCCTGGGCGACGAAGCGGCTGTCCAGCTCGCTCACCAGTTGCAGCACCGCGTCCAGCTGGCCTTCAGGCGAGGTGTAGAAGGTCGAGTTCAGGCAACCGGTGACCGCCAGCTGGGCCAGGCGATGCTTGGCGTTGTAGGCATAGGCCGGTGCCTTGGAAGCGTTCAGGGTGGTGCTCGCTGGCGCTTTTGCCTGTCGGGTGTTGAACAGCTGGAAGTTGGCCATCTTGGCGTCTCGCTCTGTTGTCTCGTTCGTTGCCAGATACATTGCAGCCGCTGTGCCAGGTTTTGCTTTTCCGGAAAATTATTTTTCAAATCATTGATTTATAACGGTTTTATTTTTATTCACTTTTTCACTGAGCATCCGACAAGACAAACGACTCGATATTTTTATATCTTTGCCTATCGCTTTTTATCTTCAGGTATAAACATGTCGAGCAAGCCCACGGTCGCCATCGGTTTTATCGGTTCCACCCTCGATCGCGTCGGCAAGGGCGCCAATCGCTGGAGCCATTGGCGGCCCACGGTCGGTCTGTGCCAGCAGCAGGACGTGCTGATCCAGCGCCTGGAACTGATCCACGGCCTGGACGCCCGGGATATCAGCCTGGCCGAACGAGTGGCCAACGATGTGCGCCAGGTGTCGCCGGAAACCGAAGTACGCCTGCACCCCATGGGCTTGAAGAATCCCTGGGATTTTGAAGAGGTGTACGGCGCCCTCCACGACTTCACCAGCGCCTACCCGTTCGACACCGAGCGCGAGGATTACCTGGTGCACATCACCACCGGCACCCACGTGGCGCAGATCTGCTGGTTCCTGCTGACCGAGGCGCGCTACCTCCCTGCCCGGCTGATCCAGACCTCGCCGGCCCGGCGCCGCGACCCCAGCGAACACGCCACCGGCACCCATGCGCTGATCGACCTCGACCTGTCGCGCTACGACCGCATCGCCTCGCGTTTTGCCCACAAGCGCCTGGAAGGCCTGGCCTTCCTCAAGTCCGGGATCGCCACCCGCAACCCGACGTTCAACCGCTCCATCGAGCAGATCGAACGGGTCGCGGTGCGCTCCAAGGCACCGATGCTGCTGATCGGCCCCACCGGTGCCGGCAAGTCGTTCCTGGCCCGGCGCATCTATGAGCTCAAGCGTGGGCGGCATCAGGTGCAGGGGCGTTTTGTCGAGGTCAACTGCGCCACTCTGCGCGGTGACGGTGCCATGTCGGCGCTGTTCGGCCATATCAAAGGCGCCTTCACCGGTGCCCAGAACGCCCGGGAGGGCCTGCTGCGGGCGGCCCACAGCGGCATGCTGTTTCTTGATGAAATCGGCGAACTGGGACTGGACGAACAGGCCATGCTGCTCAAGGCCATCGAGGAAAAGCGCTTCTTCCCCATGGGCGCGGACCAGGAAGTGGAGAGCGACTTCCTGATCATCGCCGGCACCCACCGCGACCTGCGCGACCGGGTGGCCCAGGGCCTGTTCCGCGAAGACCTGTATGCGCGGATCAACCTCTGGACCTTCAACCTGCCGGGGCTGGCCGGGCGCCGCGAAGACATCGAGCCGAACATCGACTTCGAACTGGAACGCCACGCCCGAGAGCAAGGGCAACTGGTGCGTTTCAACCTGGAGGCGCGGCGCCGCTACCTGGCCTTCGCCAGTTCCAGCGAAGCGGCGTGGCTGGGCAACTTCCGCGAGCTGTCGGCATCCATCACCCGCATGGCCACCCTGGCCGACAGCGGACGCATCGACCAGGCTCAGGTCGAGGAGGAAATCCAGCGCCTGCGCCACGCCTGGGGCCTGGAAAATGCCGAGGATGAACTGCAGCAACTGTTGGGCGACGAGGTAGAGCTGGACCTGTTCGACCGCCTGCAACTCAAGGCGGTGATTGCCGAATGCCGCCGCGCCGACAGCCTGTCGGACGCCGGGCGCCGGCTGTTCAGCGTATCGCGCCAGGGCAAAGCCAACCCCAACGACGCCGATCGCCTGCGCAAATACCTGGCGCGCTTCGGCCTGGACTGGAAGCAGCTGTAGCCGCTGCCGCAGGCTGCGCATGGCCCGTAGGGACGCAGCGCTCTCAAGACCGATAGCGGTTTGGCTGAGGATCGACAAGCAAGGTCCTGCGGACCTTTGCGCAGCCTCGCTGACGCTCGGCAGCGGCTACAGAGCCCATGCCGATCCGGGATTTGTGTAGCCGCTGCCGCAGGCTGCGAACGGCCCGCAGGGACGCAGGATTCTCAAGATCGATAGCGGTTTGGCTGGGGATCGCCAAGCAAGGTCCTGCGGACCTTTGCGCAGCCTCGCTGACGCTCGGCAGCGGCTACAGAGCCCATGCCGATCCGGGATTTGTGTAGCCGCTGCCGCAGGCTGCGAACGGCCCGCAGGGACGCAGGGTTCTCAAGATCGATAGCGGTTTGGCTGGCGATCGCCAGGCAAGGTCCTGCGGACCTTTGCGCAGCCTCGCTGACGCTCGGCAGCGGCTACAGTCCTATGCCGATCCGGGGTTTGTGTAGCCGCTGCCGCAGGCTGCGAACGGCCCGCAGGGACGCAGGGTTCTTAAGATCGATAGCGGTTTGGCTGGGGATCGCCAAGCAAGGTCCTGCGGACCTTTGCGCAGCTTCGCAGGCTCAGCAGCGGCTACAGGGCTGCGGTTGGGACGGCGAAGACGCCGCTGGCCCGGGCCACTTCACGCTCGCCGACTCGCAGCACCACGGTGGCAAAGGCCATCTGCCGGCCGCGTTTGGCATGCTCCAGGCGCACCTCGATCCATTCCCCGACCTGCACCGCCCCCAGGTAGTCGAGGGTCATGCTGGCGGTGATCAGCGGCAACGGCGGCTCGCTGGAGAACGCCATGGCGTAGCCCATGCCGATGTCCGCCAGGGTGGCGATGATGCCGCCATGCACCGTGCCCCGGCCGTTGGCGTGGCGGGTGTCGGCGCGCAGGCCGAGGCACAGCTCACGGCCACTGCCACGCCCATAGACCGGGCCGATCAGCTCCAGCAGCGGGCTGCTGCGAGGCCAGGGACTGAAGCCCGGGGGGATGTCCGATTCGCTCATGAGGTTCTCCTTGAACCGCTGGGTAACGAGGGTTGCACAGGGCGACAGGTGTAGCCCTGATTGACCACGGTGCCCATGAGCATCAGCCAGGCAAATGGATGAAAATAACTTGCGCCACGATCGTGGTGATCCCGGGAACAACGGTAAGATGCGCGCCTGCGCTCTGGCCGCAGTTTCAAGTACTCAAGGAGCCTCCATGCAACATCAGGACGATCACCCTGCCATCCGCCGCCGACTGGCCTTTGCCTTCTTCGGTGCCCTGGCCCTCAGCGCCTGCTCCTCCAGTGATCACAACAGCTCTGCGGTGGCCCTTGGTGGGGCCCAGGGCAAGGCCGGCGCCCTGCTGGCCTACGAGCACGAACTGACCCTGTCCCTGCCTGCCGAACAAATCGGCCCGCACCTGACACAAACCCGTGAAGCCTGCGAAAAAGCCCAGTTCGGCCCCTGCAACATCTTGCTCCTGGAGCAAGGCCCGTACCGCGCCCGGGTGGTGCTGCGAATCGTTCCGGAGGGGGTCGAGCCCATCGTCCAGCAGGCGTCCCAGGGGGCAGAACTGGGGGAGCGCATCACCAGCGCCGAAGACCTGGCCGATGCCGTGGCCGATGTGCAACGCCAGCAACAGCGACTCAAGGCCCAGCAACAGCGCCTGGATGAACTGGCGGCGCGCAAGGACATCAGCGTCAGCGACCTGATCGCCCTGAGCAAGGAGCAAGCGGGCATCGAGAACGACCTGCAAGCGCTGGCCCAGGCAGCTGCCGGACAACAGCGTCGCCTGGACACCAACCGCCTGACCCTGAACTTCCTGCCCAGCAACGGCGCCGAACGCGGTTCAAGCCTCAAGCGCGCCTTCAGCAACCTGCTGGACAACCTGTCCGACGGCACAGCCGAAGCCCTGGAGAAAGGCAGCTATGCCCTGCCTTTCGTGATCCTGGCCTTCCCCCTCGCGATGCTGTGGGTGTGGCTGTGGCGCAAGTTCGTCCGTCGCCGCCCCTGAGTTCTGCAGCGCCCTCAAGGGCGCCTTCGCTGGCCAGCCAGCTCCTACGGTTAGCCCACACACCGCGTAAGGCCCCGTAGGAGCCGGCTCTCCGGCAAAGAGGCCGGCGAATCCTGCAGCGCTCCCAACGGCGCCTTCGCTGGCCAGCCAGCGCCTACGACTGGGGTTGCAGCGCCAGTTGCAGGCGCTCCAGGCCGATGCCGAATCCGGCACCTTCGCGGTAGGCGCCGGCACCTACCACTTGCTGTTGCGCACCCAACTGCGGGCAACGCACCTCGAAACCTTCGCCATTGAGGTAGTAGGTCAGGCCGCGCTTGACCCCGAGGTTGAGCTCGTACTCCAGGCCCAGGGCATCCAGAAAGCCAACGCACAGTTCCCGCGCGCGCTCCAGCGCCTGCAAGGGTTCGGGGCCCAGTATCTCCAGGCCCAACTGGGTGAATTCTCGATACCGCCCGGCTTGCGGCCGTTCATAGCGATAACAGCGAGCGACGTAGAAAAAGATCGCCTGCTCCCGTCCTGCCAACAGCTCGCGGGCGGTTTCCTGGAACAGTGCAGTGGCTTCCGGAATCAGGCAGCAGGGCCGTCCGGCCTTGTCATTGAAGGCCCACATCTGGCCGATGACTTCACTGCCTCCGGCCTTTTCGATAAAGGTGTCCTGGCCCCACAGCGCCGGGACAATGACTTCTTCAGCACCCGCTTCGATGAAGCCAGCTCCGGAAGCGTCCTTCCAGGGTGCGCAGGGCGGCAGCTTGCGGGCCGGCGATGATACGGGTGCCACGGAGCATGGTCATGGGTGTTTCCTCTTGGTTTTTGACAGGCAATAAAAAAGGCGCCTTGCAGGGCGCCTTGGTTTTTTTTCATCGACGGTCAGTGATCGCGTTCTCTCGATAACTGACGGCTCGACGCGCACAAGCGACCACGGCCCCGGGGGTGAGGTCGATGGTGATGCAGGCGGGAGTCGAGGCGGAAAAAATTCATGGCGCATCCTGCCACGCGGCCCAAGTGCCTGACAAGCCGCCCAATCATCCGGCACTCGCCGACGAAGAGGCCTGTGAGTCCTGCCGCTGGCAAGCCAGCTCCTACAACGGGCAGGCCCTTGGGGTTACAGCGGCCTTTGCAGGCAGCGCTGGTAGCGTTCATCCACGCGCTTGGCGAACCAGGCGGTGGTCAGCTGGCGGGTGATCTTCGGACTCTTGAGTTCGATGCCCGGCAGTTGCTGGCGCGGCACGGGTCGGCCCGCCGCGCGGTCGGCCAGGGCAAATACCTGGCGGTACAGCTCGGTCTGGGCAAAGGCCTGGCTGTCGCCCTTTTCCAGCTGGGCGCGAATCTGCGGGTTGCGCAGCCCCAGTTGCTTGCCCAGGGTACGCACCGCCAGTTCGGTGCTGCCGGGCAGGAGCGAGTCGTAACGGATCAGGTCGCCGTCCAGGGCCAGCTTGATCCCGCTGAGGCGGCTCACCGCGGCCTGGAAAGCCGCATTGCGGCTGGCGTACCAGCCGGCGTTGAAGTCGGCGAAGCGATACAGCGGCTGCGGGTAGTCCACCGTATAACCCAAAAGGTGGGCGATGCCGAAGTACAGGCCACCACGGCGACTGAAGACTTCATGGCGGATTGAGTCCTGCACCGGGTACGGATAACCCTGGGCCTGTTGCTGGGCGAATTCGATGCTGACCTGCATCGGCCCGCCGGTGTGCACCGGGTTGAAACGGCCGAACAGGGTCTGGCCCAGGGGCACCTGGCCGATGAAGTCATCGAAGATCGCACTCAGTTCCTTCTCGCTGCGAGCCTTGGCCAGACGCTGGCTGTAGGACTGACCGTCCGCGCCGCGCACTTGCAGGGCGGCACTGACCAGCAACGCCGGCACATGCACCTTGGCCGCGCGGCGGTCGATTTCCTCCCGGGCAATGCGCCCCAGGCCCGGCACTGTCGGGTCGACCTTGAAGGTGGATTCCTGTTCGGTCACCGCCAGCACCGCGCACAGGTTGCTCGGGCTCGGCTCAAGGCCCTGGGCGCTGAAGGCCACCTGGATATCCCGGGCCCAGCCCTGGCGGTCGCTGACCTGGGCCGGCAGCAGGCGCAGGATCCGCGCCTGGGTCTGCTCCGGGGTCAGCGTCGGTGCCTGGGGGCCACGCGGGCTGGCGCAACCGGCCAGCAGCGACAGGCCCAGGCAGCAACTGAGAAGACGAGAGGAAATCATGGGACTCCGCAAGAGGGCTGGACGAGGGCCGTGCAAGTAAAGCAGCGGCATGGGGCGTTCGACCAAAGAATGTGAGCGCTGTTCCCACAACGCCCCTGTAGCCGCTGCCGCAGGCTGCGAACGGTCTGTAGGGACGCAGGGTTCTCAGGATCGATAGCGGTTTGGCTGGGGATTGCCAGGCAAGGTCCTGCGGACCTTTGCGCAGCTTCGCCTTGGCTCAGCAGCGGCTACAGGGCCAATGCCGATCCGGGATTTGTGTCACCGCTGCCGCAGGCTGCGAAAGGCTGCGGACCCTGAGGCCTCTGCGTGAGCGACGGGAGATCGCCAGGCAAGGTCCTGCGGACCTTCGCGCAGCTTCGCAGGCTCAGCAGCGGCTACAGGCTAAAATCCTTCTATTGGCGGTGTGGCTGGGTGTACTTTGATGACCCCGCCCTCAATGGAGTGACACCCGGATGTTGACCCTGGATTTTCTGCTTACCAGCCTGATTGTCGTGCTGATTCCCGGCAGCGGCGTGATCCTGACCATTTCCACCGCCCTGGTGGCCGGCAAGCGCGCCAGCCTGTTCACCGCCATCGGCTGCACCGCCGGGATCGTCCCGCACCTGCTGGCCTCGATCCTCGGTCTGTCGGCGATCCTGCACACCAGCGCCCTGGCCTTCCAGGGCCTGAAGTTCGCCGGGGTCGCCTATCTGCTGTACCTGGCCTACGCCACCTGGCGTGATCGCTCGGCCTTTGCCGTGGACAGCAACGCGGTGAGCCACGGCGCCGGCGCGCTGATGCTCAAGGCCTGCCTGCTGAACATCCTCAACCCCAAGCTGACCATTTTCTTCCTGGCCTTCCTGCCCCAGTTCATCGCCCATGACGGCAGCGATCCGATCCCGCAGATGCTGCTCCTGAGCGGCGTGTTCATGGCCATGACCTTCTTCGTGTTCGTGCTCTACGGGTTGCTGGCCAATCTGTTCCGTACCGCGGTGATCGAGTCGCCCAAAGTCCAGAACTGGTTGCGCCGCAGCTTTGCCGCAAGCTTCGCGGGGCTGGGCCTGAACCTGGCCTTCGCCCAGCGTTGACCCCGCGGCAGGCGCCGCCCGCAGTCCGATGCATAACGTTGATCTCGTAGCGAGGGCAAACACATGAACTGCAGCGACGTACTGATCATCGGCGCCGGCCCCACCGGCCTGGTGCTGGCGCTCTGGCTGCGCCAGCAGGGGGTCAAGGTACGGATCATCGACAAGACCCTGGGTCCGGGCACCACCTACCGGGCCCTGGCGGTGCAGGCCCGGACCCTGGAGCTCTACCGCCAGCTGGACCTGACCCAGGCCATCGTCGAACGCGGCCACCACGTGCCGGCGGTCAACCTCTGGGTCCGCGGCGAGCGGGCCGCGCAACTGCCGTTCAACGCCATCGGCGAGGACCTGACGCCCTACCCCTTCCTGCAGATCTTTCCCCAGGACGAGCACGAGCAACTGCTGATCGAACGCCTGGAACGGCTGGGCGTGCGCGTCGAGCGCGACACCGAGCTGCTGGCCTTCACCGATCACGGCCACCTGATGAACGCTCGCCTGCGTGGCCCCGACGGCCGCGAGGAACATTGCCAGGCCTTCTACCTGGCCGGCTGCGACGGCGCCCGCTCCACGGTGCGCAAGACCCTGGGCAGCGGCTTTCCCGGCGGCACCTACCAGCAGGTGTTCTACGTCGCCGATGTCGAGGCCGACGGCCCGAGCATCGACGGCCAGTTGCACGTGGACCTGGACGATGCCGACTTTCTCGCGGTATTTCCCCTGGCCCACAGCGGCCGCGCGCGGCTGATCGGCACCGTGCGCGACGAGCGCGCCGAGCACCCGGAAAACCTGCGTTTCGAAGACGTCAGCCAGCGCGCCATGCATCAGCTCAAGGTCAACGTCACCCGAGTCAACTGGTTCTCCACCTACAAGGTGCATCACCGGGTGGCCGAGCAGTTTCGCCAGGGACGGGTGTTTCTCCTGGGGGACGCCGCCCACGTCCATAGCCCCGCCGGTGGCCAGGGCATGAACACCGGGATCGGCGACGCCATCAATCTGGCCTGGAAACTGGCGGCGGTGCTCAGCGGCCAAAGCGCCGAAAGCCTGCTGGACAGCTATGAAATCGAACGCATGGAATTCGCCCGGCGCCTGGTGGCCACCACCGACCGGGTGTTCAGCTTCGCCACCGCCGACGGCCCGGTCGCCTACCTGGTACGCACCCGCCTGGCGCCCCTGCTGCTGCCGAAGATCGCCGCCTTCGACAGTGCCCGGGAGTTTCTCTTTCGCACCGTGTCGCAGATCACCCTGAACTATCGGGGCATGCCCCTGAGCGCCGGTGGCGTCGGCCCGGTGCACGGCGGCGACCGCCTGCCCTGGGTCCGCGACGGCGAGCACGACAACTTCGACAGCCTGGAATACCTGGGCTGGCAGGTGCATGTCTATGGCACCACCAGCGATGCCCTGCGGGACTGGTGCAGCGCGCACCGGGTGCCTTTGCGGATTTTCGACTGGCGCCCGGCCCATGCAGCAGCAGGGCTGGCGCGCAATGCCTTCTACCTGCTGCGCCCGGATACCTACGTGGCCCTCGCGGACCGCTCTGGCGACCCGCGGCTACTGGAGCGCTACTTCCGCGAGCGCGAGCTCTCCCCACACAGCGGCACAGCGCCTCTCAAGCCCCGGTGAAAGGCAGCCTGATCTGCGTCCAGCGCTGGGCGAACTGCTCCGGCGTGGCCGCCCGCACCCGCTTCAGGTCCCGGGGATAATCCACTCCGGGCGCCTCTTGCGGGCGCCAGGCGCTGAACTGGCCGTTGCTGGCCCGCAGGATATAGCCGCTGTCCTGGCACCCCTCGCTGACCAGAAACATCACCCCCGGCGTCACCCAGTCCGGCTTGAGTTCGAGCGGCTCGTCGCTGACGCCCCACATGCGGGTCTTGGCCACCGGCGACACCGCGTTGACCCGAATCCCGTGCTCCGCGCCTTCCTGGCTCAGCGCATTCATGATGCCCACCTGGGCCATCTTGCCCGCGCAATAGGCCAACAGCCCGGGCTGTGCATATTCCGCATACAGGGCGCGGTCGGAAGTGGTCAGCAACAGCCGGGGCGCCGTGGATTGCCGGAGAAAGGGCCAGGCGTGCTTGGCCAGCCAGATCGGCGCATGCAGATTGATCCCCAGCATGCGCTGGAGAAACTCGGCGTCGAGCTCCTCCAGCGCCTGGTAGCCGACCCAGCCGGCATTGTGAATCAGGATATCCAGGCCGCCAAAGGCCGCCACGGCGCACTGCACCAGCCCCCGGCACCCGGCTTCGGTGCTCAGGTCGCTGGTGTCGGCCACCGCCCTGGCGCCGCTGGCCCGCAAGGCCCGCACCGCCTCATGGGCGACGCTTTCATCCATCCCCAGGCCCGTGCCGTCGCTCCCGCAATCACTGATCACCACCTGGGCGCCACGGCTGGCCAGGGCCCTGGCATAACTCAGGCCCAGGCCGCGCCCGGCACCAGTGACAATGGCCGTCCTGCCGCTGAAATCCATCGCTTTTCCTCCTGTTTGAACCTCGGGCCGCTTAAGCCTCAGGCCGCTTCAATCTCAGAGTAACAGCATGAAAATCAACGACTTAATACTAAATTACAGCCCCTGTGAGAGGTTCTGAATATCAAAGAAAAACCTGTGAAACCATGGACCTCCAGGTTTACAGTCCCAGCGGTTCCCCCCAAGCAAGGAGCATTCGCCATGATCGAGACGCGCCTGTTGCGCCAGTTCATCGTCGTCGCCCAGGAGCTGCACTTTCACAAGGCCGCTGCGCGCCTGCACATGGCCCAGCCGCCCCTGAGCCAGGCCATCGCCCGCCTGGAGGAAAAACTCGGCTTCAGCCTGCTGCTGCGCAATCGTCGTGGCGTAACCCTGACCCCGGCCGGGGCGGACTTCCTGCACAGCGCCCAACGCACCCTGGAAACCCTGGAGCAAGGCATCCAACAGGCGCGCGATGTCGCCCAGGGGCTGGCCGGCACCCTGCGTATCAGCAGCCTGTCACTGGCCGGCTACCCGATGCTGCTCGCCAGCCTGCGACGCTTTCGCCAGACCCTGCCTGGGGTGCGCCTGGCGTTGCGGGAAATGCCATCGGCCGGGCAGCTAAAGGCCCTGCTCAACGACGACACCGACCTCGCCTTCATGCGCGACCTGCCGCTGCCCGCAGGGCAGATTGTCTCGCGGCTGATCCTCGATGAACCGATCGTCATCGCCCTGCCCCACGACCACCCCCAGGCCCGAGCATCCGAGGTGGACCTGCAGGACCTGGCCACTGAAGATTTCGTGTTCACCCCCCAGGCCCTGGGCAGCGGTTACCACAACCAGCTGATGGCGCTGTGCACGGCAGCCGGCTTCACCCCGAAGGTGGCCCAAGAAGCGGAGCGCATCCACACCCTACTGGGTCTGGTGGCCTGCGGTTTCGGCGTGGCCCTGGTACCGCAATCGATGGCCGACACGGCGCTGCAAGGCAGCGTCGCCTACCGCCCGCTAAGCGCCGTCGGCACGCAATCCAGGCCGAGCATCGGGCTCTACATGAACTGGCACCGGGACAACCCGTCGCCGCAATTGCAACGCTTCATGGCCCTGCTCGACGCCCACCCGCCCACGGCCTGAAGCGGCCGCGCCCGGTCCCCGCACGGCCAGCACCGGCGCGACCGTCAACCCGACCTCAGAAGTCGGCCTTGACCGACAGGGTGAAGTTGCGCGGGTCTCCGTAGAAGTTGCCGAAGCCTTCGGTACCGATGGTGGTGTAGTAACGCTTGTCCAGCAGGTTGTTGCCGTTGAGCGCCAGGGACCAGGTGTCGTCGATGCGATAGCCGATGCGCCCGTTCCAGATCGCATAGCCGGCCTGGCTGATGTGATTGCCGCTGGTGGGCGAGACCCGGTAGTTGTCGCTTTGCGCGTTGACCCCAGCCCCCACATTGAAGCGCTCCAGGGCACCGCCCAGTTGGTAGTCGCCCCACACCCGTAGCAGGTGCCGCGGTACGTAGGAATTGAACGACTGGCCGTTCTTGCTGCTGTCGGCATCCTCCAGGGTCCTGGTCTGGGTGTAGGTGTAGCCGGCCAGCAGTTGCAGGCGCTCGATCACCTCACCGCTGACTTCGGCTTCAAAGCCCTGGGCGCGGACCTTGCCCGAGTTCAGCGAGCAGGTGCTGTCCGGGCAGGCCGGGTCGTCCTGCTGCGCATCCTCCTGAATCGTGCGGAACAGGCTGAAGGCGCTATTCAGGCGACCGTCAAACCACTCGCCCTTGATCCCCGCTTCGTAGCTCTTGCCCACCAGCGGCTTGAGAGACGCACCGTCCAGGGTCCGATAGCTGCCCTGGGGGGTGAAGATGCTGGAGTAGCTGGCGTAGGCCGTGAGGTTGTCGTTGAGGTCGTACAGCACCCCGGCGAACGGCGTGACCTCGCCGGTTTCCTTGGAACGGGCGCTGCTGGGGGTGCGGGTGTCGCGCCAGTAGGCCACGGCATCGTTCTGCGACTTGTACCAACTGACCCGGCTGCCCATGACCAGGGTCAGCGGGTCGGCCAGTTTCAGGCGCAGGGTGGAATACAGCCCCTGCTGCTGGATCCGCAGATCAGAGGGGCCGCCCCGGGTGGAGTTGCTTTCGTAGTAGCTGGCATCGGGCTTGGGCAGATGGTGATCGGGGTCCAGCACGTTCTGCCGCTGCGGCAAGCCGGCCACGGCGTAGAAGTCGTCCTTGATCGAGCGGCTGGCGTTGGCACCGACGACCAGTTCGTGCTCCCGGCCAAAGGCCTGGAAGCGGCCGTCGACATAGGCGTCAAAGCCGTAGTCCACCTGATCGTAGTCATAGGTGCTGCCCAGCATCAGGGTGCTGGAGCGGCTGGCACCCACCGGCACCGAACCGCTGGGGAAGGCGTACTCGATGTCCTGGGTGTTGCGGCTGTAGACCCCGGCCACCTTCAGCGCCCAGTCGTCGTTGAGCTGCTGCTTGAGGTCGGCGAAATAGGTCGCGCGCTTGCTGCGCGAGTTGTTCCAGGCGGTGTTCAGGCAGGTGGAACGGCCGAGCTTGAGGTCGCTGCCGTCGCTGTAGCGTGGCAGGCCGCCCCAGCACGGGCGCGAGTCAACGTCTTCATAGGCCATGCCCAGGCCCAGGGTGGTGGCGTCACTGAGGTCGAAGTCCAGGGCGCCGTAGTAGACCTGATCCTTGCGCTCACCCAGGTCGTAGAAATACTGCCGGGTCTGCTGGGTGACCACCGCCCGGCCACGGACGGTGCCGGCATCGTTCAACGGCCCGCCGGTGTCCACCTGGGCCCGGTAGTTGTCCCAACTGCCGGCGGACATCGTCAGCTCGGTGTGGGGCGTGGCCTGGCCGCGCTTGCGCACGAAGTTCACCGAACCGGCGGTGCCGCCCGCGCCCTTGAGCATGCCGGCGGCGCCGCGCAGGATCTCCACCCGGTCATAGAAGGCCATGTCGCTGCTGAAGCTGTCGGCCTGCACGTAGCTGCTGCCCATGTCCAGGGGCACGCCGTCGTACTGGTACTGGCCGGTCATGCGAAAGCCCCGGGAATAGAAATACTTGCCGCCCATGGGCGAGTCGTAGAGGGTGATGCCCGGGGTCTTCTCCATCACCTGGTCGATGGTGTTGAGGTTCTGGTCGTCGAGCATCTTGCGGGTGATCACGGTCACCGACTGCGGGGTGTCCTTCAGCGAGTGCTGGCCCTTGCCGATGGTCACGGCGCCGGTGGTGTAGGAACCGGAGTACTCGGTGGTGGCCCCCAGCTCCTGGCCCTGCACCTGGGTGGTGCCCAGCTCCAGGGTGCCATTGCCCTTGGGCACGGGGCGCAGCACGTAGCTGCCGTTGCTCTGGGGTTCGGCCTGCCAGCCACTGCCGGCGAGAATCCGCGCAAAGCCTTCCTGCACCCCGTAATCCCCCTGGAGCCCCGCCGAACGCTGGCCGGCGGTCTGTCGCGCGTCGAAGGAAATCGCCGCCCCAGCAGCGCTGGCGTAACGGCTCAGCACCTCGGTCAGATCCCCTGGGGCAATGTCGAAGCGGCGCACGGCGCTCTGCTCGCTGGCCGCCAGCGCGGTCAACGGCAACAGCGTCGCCCCGTAAACCGCCAGTGCACCCCAGAGCCCGAGCTTGATTGCCCGGGCCAACGTCGACTTGTGAACATCAGACATGCTTTGCCTTCCCCGCTAACGAAAATGAATCCACTGGGGGATAAGCCGGACCAGGGCTGGCCAACCTGCAAGGATCACTAAATTTTTTTCCGACGCTTCAGCCCAGGTGGCTGTCGGAGACTCGCACCCAGTAACGGGTATAGCGCTTGATCTGCAGCGAGAAACCGCTTTCCAACGCCGCCAGGGCACGGTCGGTGTCGTCGATGGGGAAGGCCCCGGAGATCTTCAGCCCGGCGATCTGCGGATCGCACTGCAGCACCCCGCGCCGGTAGCGCGACAGGTCGGCCAGCAAGTCCCCCAGGGGCCGGTCGATGGCGATGATGCTGCCCTGGCGCCAGGCGCCCACCGAAGCATCGTTGGGCCGCAGCGCGGCAAAGCCCCGGCCGCTGAACGCCAGTTGCTGGCCGGCCTCGACCCGACGCGGCGCGCTGCCATCGCCCAGGCTGACCTGCACCGCGTGCTCCAGCACCGCCACCTGCTCCTCGCGCTCGTCGCTGCGCAGCACGAAGCGCGTGCCCAGGGCCAGCACCTCGGCGTGTCGGGTCCGCACCCGGAACGGCCGCTGCAGCGGGTCGGCACCGGTGCTCACCAGCATCTCGCCCCACAGCAGCTGGACCTTGCGCTGCTGGCCGTCGAACTGCACGTTGATCGAGGTGTTGGTATTGAGCAGCAGCGAACTGCCATCCGCCAGGCGCACTTGTCGGCGCTCGCCGATCTGCGTCCGGTAGTCCGCCAGCAACTGCTGGGCGCTGTCGCTGCGCCAGCCCAGCCAGCCCAGGGAACCGGCCGAGGCCAGCACCACCAGGTTGCGCATCAGCTCGCGGCGCGAACGCCCGGCCCCGCGCAAGGTCGAGCCGGCCAGGCCGCCGGGCAGCGCCGAGATCTGCTCGCCCAACTGCTGCATGCGCTCCCAGGCCTGGCGGTGCAAGGGGTCGGCGGCCAGCCACTCGCGCCAGGCCGCCTGCTCCTGCTCGGAGGCGCTGCCGGAACGCAATTGCGCGTACCAGCGCGCCGCGCCGCTGATGGCCTGACGCTCGGCGACGCTCAGTTGCAGGCCGGCAAAGCTCATGACAGCTGCATCCGCATCTGCATCAGGCAGCAGTGCTCCATGGCCTTGGCCATGTAGTTGCTCACACTGCGCACGGAAATCTGCAGGCGCTCGGCGATCTGCTCGTAGGTCAGGCCGTCGCACTGGGAGAGCAGGAAGGCCTGCTTGACCTTGGGCCCCAGGCCATCCAGCAGACGGTCGATTTCCATCAGCGCCTGGAACAATACGCTCTGCTCCTCCGGCGACGGGTGCTCGCCCTCGGGCACCCGGGCCAGGGCTTCGAGGTAGGCCTGCTCCAAAGAGCGGCGGCGAAACAGATCGATCAGCAGGCCCCGGGCAATGCGCGACAGGTAGGGCCGCGGCTCACGGATGTCCTGTGCGTTGCGGGCCTTGAGCACCCGCACGAAGGTGTCCTGGGCCAGGTCGGCGGCATCGAAGCCATTGCCCAGGCGCTGGCGCAGCCAGCCCTGCAACCAGCCATGGTGATGGGTGTAGAGATCGGTGACGGCGCAGCGCAGGGATAAGTCGTCGGCGGGCATGACAGTAAGGATTCATATTTGATAATGAATCGCATTGTCATGTAGAGGCGGAAGTCTTGGCAATAGCCACGAACGCCGGGCGGCGTTCGTGGAGGGACGGTTTGGCCCGGTGCGGGATCAGATCCCGGCCAGGGCCAGGTCCATGGCGAAGTAGGTGAAGATCAGGTCGGCGCCGGCGCGCTTGATCGAACCCAGGCTTTCACGCACCACCCGCTGCTCGTCGATGGCCCCGGCCTGGGCGCCGAACTTGATCATCGCGTACTCGCCGCTGACCTGGTACGCCGCCACCGGCAGGCGCGAGGCCTCGCGGATGTCGCGGATGATGTCCAGGTAGGCCCCGGCGGGCTTGACCATCAGCGAGTCGGCGCCTTCCTGCTCGTCCAGCAGGGACTCGCGCACCGCTTCGCGGCGGTTCATCGGGTTCATCTGGTAGCTCTTGCGGTCGCCCTTGAGCGCACTGCCGCCCGCTTCGCGGAACGGGCCGTAGAGCGCCGAAGCGAACTTGGTGGAATAGGCCATGATCGGCGTCTGGGTGAACCCAGCGGCGTCCAGGGCGCGGCGGATGGCCTGGACCTGACCGTCCATGGCCGCCGACGGCGCGATCACGTCGGCGCCGGCACGGGCCGCGGCCACCGCCTGCTTGCCGAGGTTGATCAGGGTCTGGTCGTTGTCCACTTCATGGCCGTGCATCACGCCACAGTGGCCGTGCTCGGTGTATTCGCAGAAGCAGGTGTCGGACATCACGATCATCTCCGGCACCGCGTCCTTGGCGATGCGCGACATGCGCGACACCAGGCCGTTTTCCTTCCAGGTATCGCTGCCGTCGCAGTCCAGGTGGTGCGACACACCGAAAGTCATCACCGACTTGATCCCGGCGCGGGCGTAACGCTCGATCTCCCCGGCCAGCTTGGATTCGGGAATGCGCATCACCCCGGGCATGCTCTTGATCGGCACGAAATCGTCGATTTCCTCCTCGACGAAAATCGGCAGCACCAGGTCATTGAGGGTGAATTCGGTTTCCTGGAACAGACTGCGCAGTTGTTCGGAGCGACGCAGGCGACGGGGACGGGCTTCTGGGAACTGGCTGGACATGATTTTTCCTAAGGCTGAGCGCGGGACAACACGAGCGATGGCGAAAAAAGGCTGAAAGCTTATGCCCAGAGCCGCCGTGGTACAAACCCGCACGGCTCAAGAGAGTCTTGCGAATCTGCTAACAATCAGCGCCAGGCCCGCTATTCATGGGCTTGGCGAGGGCCCGCGCAGGCCGGCCTGCGACCATCTGACGCAAGACAGAGGAGCAGCAACAAGCAACAAGCTTCGAGCGGCAAGCGGCAAGCGGCAAGCGGCAAGCGGCAAGTGGCAAAAGCGCCGGACTGGGCTTGCAGCTGGACACTTGCCGCGGCTTCACCCCGCGAGAAACTTGCCTTCAATACAGGTGACGGCAGAGCCGCCGATCCACACCTCATCGCCCACCTGCTCCACATCGATGGACCCAGCGCGGCCCATGCTCAGGCCCTGGCTGACCCGATAGCGCGACGGCGCCAGCCCGGCCCCCAGCAGCCACTGGGCGATCCCGGCATTGAGGCTGCCGGTGGCCGGGTCCTCGGGCATGCCGTCGCCGGCGATAAAGGCCCGCACCTCGAACTGCGCCTCGGTGTCATCGCACTCGGGGTCACAGGGCGCGATCACCCCTACGGCCAGACCGATCAGTGCCGGGTAGTCCGGTTGCAGATCCAGCACCTGCTGGCGCTCGCCGAGCATCACCGCCAGCCAGCCGGCGCCGTTGTCGACCCACTGCGCCTGGACGATATCCCCGGCTTTCAGGCCCAGGCCACGGCGTACCTGCTCCAGCACCTCGGGCTCCACCGGGCCGGACTTGAGCAGCGGCGGCGCGAGAAAGGCCAGCTGATCGCCCTGACGACGAATGCGCACCAGACCGACTTCACACTCCTGAATGATCTCCTCGCCCCGGGGCACCCCGCCGGCTTCGAGCCAGGCATGGCAACTGCCCAGGGTCGGGTGACCGGCGAAGGGCAGCTCTTGGGTGGTGGTGAAGATCCGCAAGCGATAGTCGGCCCGAGGGTCGCGGGGCTTGAGCAGGAAGGTGGTTTCGCTGAGGTTGGTCCAGGTGGCGAAAGCGGCCATGCGTTCGTCGCTGAGATCGTCGGCGTTGAACACCACGGCCAGGGGGTTGCCCTTGAGGGGGGTGGAGCTGAAGACGTCGATTTGTTTGAAGTTCAGGGCGGGCATCTAGAGGGAGCCTGGGGTCGGTGGGGGGCTGGGGGTGAAGTGTACATATTCGTCGCTGCAGGTGTGGCGGTTGGTGGTTTCGCTCTTACAGCGAGTGGGCTGTGTACATATCCGTTGCTGCGGTCACGGCTACTTGGGGTTTCGCTCTTACAGCGAGTGGGCTGTGTACATATCCGTTGCTGCGGTCACGGCTACTTAGGGTTTCGCTCTTACAGCGAGTGGGACGGGGTACATATCCATTCCTGCGGGTGCGGCCGCTGGCGGTTTCGCTCTTACAGCGAGTCACTTTGAAAAGCCCAAAGTAACCAAAGGCTCCTGCCCCTCCACTCGGTGCCTCGCCTAGGCTCGGCATGCCCGAACTCCGGCATTGATCCGTGGGCCGCCGCCACCGGCCATCCATGGCCGGGTGGCGGCTAACCCGGCATCCCTGCCGGGTTACCCACGGCTCAATGCCTGCGTTCGGCCATCGTGGTTAACGGGGCGTTCAGATCAAGATCAAAAGCCAGAGCAAGATCAACATCTGACGGCGGCCTGCCGGCCGGCCTGTTTCATTGCCGTTCGCGTTACATGTAGCCGCTGCCGAAGGCTGCGACCGGCTCCGCAGGAGACGCTAAACCTGCCTCCCCGATATTCCTGACATATCGCGCCGCCTGGTTTTGCGAGCGCTAGCGCTCGTTCGCAGCCTTCGGCAGCGGCTACAAGGAACCAGCCTGCGCACCTTGGCTTTGGCTTTGGCTTTTGATCTTGATCTTGATCTTGATCTTCAGGCCCCTTCCCAGCCGGCCGAGCGCAGGCGTTGCGTAGGGGGCAGCTCGGCATGGATGCCGAGCTAGCCGCCACCCGGCCATGGATGGCCGGTTGGCGGCGGGCCCCCGGAGCAATGCCGAAGCGAGGGAACCCCGAGCCCCAGCGAGGGGCCCATGGAGGGGCAAGCGTTTTTTGGTTCCTTTTTTTGGCGTTTGAAAAAAAGGGACTCGCCGTAAGGGCGAAACCCTAAGCAGCCGCACCCGCAGGAATGGATATGTCCCCCCTCCCACTCGCTGCAAGAGCGAAACCTTATGCGGCCGTTACCACAGCACCGGATATGTACCCCATCAACCTCGCCACAAAGACAAAACCGCCAGCCGCAACACCCGCAACACCGAATGTGTACCCCCCTTCACGCCCCACCCTAAAAAAACACCTCAAACCACCTTGGGAATCTCCAACCCACGAATCACCGCCGGCCGCGCCACAAACTTGGCCAGCACCCGCTGCACCTGCGGGAAGCTATCAATCCCCACCAACCCGCCCGCCTCATAAAACCCGACCAGATTCCGAATCCACGGAAAAGTCGCAATATCGGCAATGGTGTAGCGCTCGCCCATGATCCACTCGCGCCCCTCCAGGTGCTTGTCCAACACCCCCAGCAACCGCTTGGCCTCGTTCACATAACGCTCCAGCGGCCGCTTGTCCTCGTAGTCCTTGCCGGCGAATTTGTGGAAGAACCCCACCTGCCCGAACATCGGCCCGATGCCGCCCATCTGGAACATCAGCCACTGGATGGTTTCATAACGCGCCGCCGATTCCTGGGCCAGCAACTGCCCGCTCTTGTCCGCCAGGTAAATCAGGATCGCCCCCGATTCGAACAATGCCAAAGGCTGGTCGCCAGGACCATGGGGATCGAGAATCGCCGGGATCTTGTTGTTCGGGCTGACGCTGAGGAACTCCGGGGTCATCTGGTCCTGGGTCTCGAAGCTGACCCGGTGCGCTTCATAAGGCAGGCCGATCTCTTCGAGCATGATCGAAACCTTGACCCCGTTGGGGGTCGGCAGGGAGTACAGCTGAATCCATTCGGGGAATTGCGCAGGCCATTTCTGGGTAACGGCAAAAGCGGAAAGATCGGTCATGACAGGCTTCCAATGACAGTCAAAGGGGGGCGCCACACGAGGCAACGGTCGGCGATTATCCGCCGGGTTTTCTTAAATCGGCAACATACCGCGGTTAGTCTGGCGCCTCATCGAACCAAACGCCGTCCAGGGACTCAGAAGCACTGCCTTCACCGGCCGTGATGACAGGGAACACACAGGTTTGTCAGCCTCCACCCCTTGCGCTGAAGAATCCCGCCATGCCCCTGCTCCGCCGCTTCAAGAACCGCGCCTACCTGCTGCTACCGGCCTTGCTGCTGGGCAGCGCCCTGTGCCTGTCGCTGGAGTCCAGCGTCAGCCGCGCGCAACCGGTGGACGGCACTCAGACCCTGGTGTTCCTGCGCCACGCGGAAAAGCCCGCCGGCGGCCTCGGCCAGCTCAACTGCCAGGGCCTGAACCGAGCCCTCGACCTGGCCTCGCTGCTGCCGGAAAAATTCGGCAAGGCGCAGTACGTGTTCGCCGCCAACCCGACACGCAATGTCGAGGAAGGCGAGCTGGACAACTCCTACAGCTACATCCGCCCCTTGATGACCATCAGCCCCAGCGCCATCAAGCTCGGCCTGCCGGTCAACATCGATTTTGCCGCCAACGACACCAGCGACCTGGCGGACGAGCTGCTGCACAACCGCTACCACAACGCGATCATCTACACCGCCTGGTCCCACGGTTACCTGCCGGAGCTGATCAACAAGGTCGCCGAAGAGGCCGTGGGCCAGAAGCGCCCGATCACCGAGGACTGGGCCTCCAGCGACTTCGACTCGCTGTACGTGCTGACCCTGACCTGGCGCAACGGCAAGGCCAGCCTGCACAGCCAGAGCTACAAGCAGGGCCTGGACGGCGGCGAGCAGGATTGCCCGAGCTGATCAGCCCAGGGCGTCGAGCAACCGGTACCAGGCAATCCCCGCCCCCAGGTAGAGGCGTTGCAGGCCATGCAGCGGAATCGGCCGCACGGGCGTGAGCGGAAACGGAAAGGCCTGCCCCGCTCCCGTCAGCCGCGCCGCCAGGTGTTTGCCCAGCAGGGTCGACAAGGCAATGCCGCGCCCGTTATAGCCCAGCAGGATCGACAACCCCGGCGCCGGTTCGTGCAGCTGCGGCAGAAAGCTCGGGGTCAGGGCCACGCGCCCGCTCCAGCGGTACTCGATGGGGGTGCCCGCCAACTGGGGAAACAGGTTCAGCAACGAGCGCTCCAGATGGTTCCAATCGGCATCCCGGCGCGGCTCGGAAAACGGTCCGCGCCCGCCCAGCAGCAGGCGTCCCTGGGCGTCCTGCTTGAAATACAGCAGCAGGCGCCGGGCATCGGAACACACCTCGCCGCCCGGCAGGATGCTCTGGCGCAGCTCGGCGGGCAGTGGCCGGGTGGCGATGATGAAACTGTTGGCGGCGATCACCGTCTGGCGCAGCCCCGGCCACAGGTCGTCGGTGTAGCCATTGGTGGCCAGCAGCACCTTCGGGGCGCGCACCCGCGCGCCACAGTCGGTCTCCAGGGTCCAGCGCCCGCCGTCGCGCTGCAGCTGCCGGACCCGGCTCTGGCCGTGAATGCTCACCCCCAGCCCCATCGCCACCCGGGCCAGGCCCCGGGCGTAGTTCAGCGGGTGCAGGCTGCCAGCCCGCGGGTCGACCCAGCCGCCCAGGTACTGCGGGCTGCCGATGCGCTGGCTTACCGCCGCCTTGTCCAGCAACTCCACGGCCACGCCGCGCTCGCGCCACTGCTCGGCGCGCTGCTCCAGGGTGCGCATCGCCGCGCCGGAAAACGCCGGCTGGATCCAGCCCTTGCGCGTGGCGTCGCAGCGAATGCGGTGTTCCTTGATCAGCTCGAACACTTCATCGGCCGCCGAGCCCACGGCTTCGATCAGTGCCTCTCCCCGCACCTGGCCGAATTTGGCCAGCAGTTGCTCGGGGTCGAACTTGAGCCCGGGGATCACCTGCCCGCCATTGCGCCCGGAGGCGCCCCAGCCGGGCTCGCCGGCATCCAGCACACAGACACGGGCACCGCTCTGGGCCAGGCGCAAGGCACTCACCAGCCCGGTGTAGCCGGCGCCGACAATCGCCACATCGACCTCCCGGTCCTCGGTCAGCGCCGGGGTGTGCTCGGCCGGCATGGCCGTGGCCGCCCACAGCGAGGGCGGCATGCGCAGAGGCTCGGACGCACTCATGCCTGCACCTCCGCACCCTGGTTGAGCAGGCGCCGCAGGAAGTCCTGGGTGCGCGGGTGGCTCGGGGTGCTGAGCACAGTGCGCGCCGGCCCGGCCTCGACGATGCGCCCGCTGTGAAGGAAGCACACCTGGTCCGCCACGTCCTGGGCAAAGCCCATTTCATGAGTGACCACGATCATGGTCATGCCCTCGTCGGCCAGCTTGCGCATCACCGCCAGCACCTCGCCCACCAGTTCCGGGTCCAGCGCTGAAGTGGGCTCGTCGAAGAGAATCGCCTCCGGGTCCATGGCCAGTGCCCGGGCAATCGCCACCCGTTGCTGCTGTCCGCCGGAGAGCTCGTCCGGATAGGCGTGCATGCGATGGGCCAGGCCGACCTTTTCCAGCAGGGCCTCGGCCCGCAGGCGTGCTTGCCGGGGGTCCTGCTTCTTGACGTAGATCGGCCCCTCGGTGACGTTCTGCAACGCCGTGCGATGGGGAAACAGGTTGAAGCGTTGGAACACCATGGCCACCCGGGTACGCAGCTCGTGGATGCTCTTGGCCTGCCGCTCGACCCGCGCCCCGCTCACCAGGATGTCGCCCTGCTCGTAGCTTTCCAGGCCGTTGATACAGCGCAGCAGGGTCGACTTGCCGGACCCCGAGGGGCCGATCAGGCACACCACCTCGCCGCTGCGCACCTCAAGGTCGATGCCTTCGAGCACCGCCACGTTGCCAAAGCTCTTGTGTACGCCCTTGATCTGGATCATGGCTTTCTCCGGGTGCTGATGCGCGCCTCCAGGCGGCGCAGGGCAAAGGACAGCGGCAGGCTCAGGGCCAGGTAGAGCAAGGCCACCAGGGTGTAGACGGTCATGTTCTCGAAGGTCGAGGACGCGATCAGCTGCCCGGCCCGGGTCATCTCGGCCACGGTGATGGTGGACACCAGGGACGAATCCTTGAGCATCATCACCAGGGTGTTGCCGTAGGGCGGCAAGGCGATGCGCAGGGCCTGGGGCAGCACCACCCGACGCATGATCATCGGCCCGCGCATGCCGATGGATTCGGCGGCCTCGATCTGCCCCTGGTGAATGGCCTGGATGCCGGCGCGGAAGTTTTCCGCCTGGTACGCCGAGTAGGCGATGCCCAGGCCGATCACCCCGGCCTGCATGGCGGTGAGCTGGATGCCGAAATCCGGCAGCACGAAGTAGATGTAAAACAGCTGGACGATGATCGGCAGTCCGCGAATGACGTTGACCACGCCGATGGCGAACAACGCCACCGAGCGCACCTTGGACACCATCATCAAGGCGAAGACCAGGCCGATCAGCGAACTGAGCACGAATGAGCCAACAGTGACCTGCAGGGTGACCACTGCGCCTTTCAATAGAATGGGCAGGAAGTCCAGAGCGTTCTGGAGAAACATGGAGAGACCCGTTTAATCAGCAAGAAAGGGACCCGGGCCAGGTGCCGGGCCGCGACTGGATCAGTTGAGCTTCCAGTGCTCGATGATGCGCTCCAGGGTGCCGTCGTCCTTGATCGCAGCGATCCCGCGATTGACCTCGGCCAGGGTCTGGGCATCGCCCTTGCGCACGATCAGGCACACATCGCCCATGACCACCGGCTGGTAGCCCTTGACCAGCCGCACCTTGTTCTGGGTGCCCTGGGCCAGTTGGTAGGCGAGGATCGGCCGGTCGGCGAAACCGGCCTTGATCCGCCCCAGGGCCAGGTCGCGCATCAGGTCGGGAATCGAGTCGTAGCCGCGTACTTCCTTGAAGATCCCGCGCTTGTTCAGCTCGTCGATAAACACCGTGCCGACCTGGGCGCCGACGGTTTCCCCGGCCAGGTCCTCCATGCGGCGGTAGTCGCCGGTGTCGTCGACCTTGACGATCAGGCCCTCGCCGTAGCTGAACACCGGATCGGAGTACTGCACCACTTTCTCGCGCACCGGGGTGCGCAGCATGGCGGCGGAGATGATGTCGATCTTGTTCGAGGTCAGGGACGGGATCAGCGCGGCGAAGGTGGTCTGCTGGATGTCCACGGCGAAACCGCCAGCCTTGCCCACGGCCCGGGCGGCATCGATCATCATGCCCTCGATGCTCTGGCTCTTGACGTCAAGAAAGGTGAAGGGAATGCCGGTGGCGGTGGCCCCGACCTTGTACAGCGGCTCGGCCTGGGCCGACAGCGAGAGGCCCAGGGCACAACAGAGTGCGAATACAGCGGGCGCAAGGACACGAGTGCGGGTATGCATGGCGAATCTCCCATTGGACGGTTTTATTGTTTGAAGTCCGTGATGGATAGCCTCTGGTGTGGAAGGCAGGAGGCATGGACCCGACTATAAACAATTTACAAAAATCGTAAAGAGATTTATAAATATCGAATATCGATATTCAAAACATGAAATAGCCAGACAGGACTGTCATGAGCGATAACAACAATTCCCTATTCAACCAGTCGCTGGAGAAAGGCCTGGCAGTGCTGCGGGCCTTCAACGCCGCGCAACGAACCATGAACCTGGCGGAAATCGCCGCGGCCGCCGACATCAACAAGAGCTCGGCGCAGCGCATGATTCACACCCTGGAACAGCTGGGCTACGTGCGTAAGCACCCGCAGACCAAACGCTTCCAGCTGACTCCGCGGGTGATGGAGATCGGCTACAACTACCTGGCTGCCGACACCCTGGTGGACGTGGCCAACCCGTTCCTCGCCGAACTGGCGCAGATCACCGGAGAAACCACCAACCTCACCGAGCCCGATGGCCTGGACATGGTCTATGTGGCGCGCTTCGTGGCGCCCAAGTTCATCCCCATCCACATGCCCATCGGCAGCCGCATCCCCATGTACTGCACCGGCTCCGGGCGCGCCTACCTCAGCGCCCTGCCCGCCGCCGAGGCCACACAGATCCTCGAAGCCAGCGAGCGCAAGGCTCATACCCGGCACACCCTGACCGAGCTTGCGGATATCCAGCGCGAGATCGAGCTCACCCAGCGCCGCGGCTACGCCCTGAACCCGGAGGAACTGTTCCTGGGGGACATGAGCATTGCCGCACCGATCCTCGGCAGCCAGGGCCTGCCGGTGGCCGCCGTGCACGTGGTGGTGCCCAGCAGCCGCTGGACCCTGGAGGAAGCTGAACGCAAGCTCGCGCCTTCAGTGATCGAATGCGCCCGGGCCATCCGCACCTCGATTCGCACCCTCTGAAAATCGCTCCCCTGTGGCCGCTGCCGCAGGCTGCGAATGGCCCGCAGGGACGCGGCCTTCTCAAAACCGACAGAGCTCCGACGGGAGATCGCCAAGCAAGGCCCTGCGGGCCTTCGCGCAGCCTCGCTGACGCTCGGCAGCGGCTACAGTCCAATGCCGGACGAGATGGGTGTAGCCGCTGCCGCAGGCTGCGAACGGCCCGCAGGGACGCGGCGCTCTCAAGACCGACAGAGCTCCGACACGAGATCGCCAAGCAAGGCCCTGCGGGCCTTCGCGCAGCCTCGCTAACGCTCGGCAGCGGCTACAGTCCAATGCCGATCCGAGATCGGTGTAGCCGCTGCCGCAGGCTGCGAACGGCCCGCAGGGACACGGCGTTCTCAAGACCGACAGAGCTCCGACGGGAGATCGCCAAGCAAGGCCCTGCGGGCCTTTGCGCAGCCTCGCTGACGCTCGGCAGCGGCTACAGTCCAATGCCGATCCGAGAGTGGTGTAGCCGCTGCCGCAGGCTGCGAACGGCCCGCAGGGACACGGCGCTCTCAAGACCGACAGAGCTCCGACGGGAGATCGCCAAGCAAGGCCCTGCGGGCCTTTGCGCAGCCTCGCTGACGCTCGGCAGCGGCTACAGTCCAATGCCGGGCGAGATCGGTTCGCGGCGCACCGGCGCCAGCGGCTACAATTCGCGCTTATTGTCTTGTGCGGAATTCCCTTCATGTCCAACCTCGCCTCCACCCAGCCCACCCGCGGCTGGGCGTTCTGGTGCAAACCCCTGCTGTTCCTGCTGGTGGCCGCCATCGGCCTGTATTACGTGAAGTGGTCGCCCTACTACCTCAAGGCCTTTGTCGCCGCCGACAGCCACAGCATCGGCGCGTCGATCCTCAACGATCAGCAAAGCTCGCCCTGGAGCGCCGCCCTGGCCTATTCCCAGGTGTACTTCCTGGCCATCTGGAAAGCCGCGGTGCTGGCGGTGATCTTGGGCTCGCTGCTGCAGGTGCTGATTCCAAGGGACTGGCTGCTGCGCCTGTTCGGCCGCGCCGGCTTCGGCTCGACCCTGCGCGGCGGGCTGTTCGCCCTGCCGGGCATGATGTGTTCCTGCTGCGCCGCACCGGTGGCCGCCGGGCTGCGGCGGCAGAAGGTTTCGGTGGGCGCGGCCCTGGCGTTCTGGATCGCCAACCCGGTGCTCAACCCGGCGACCCTGGTGTTCATGGGCTTTGTTTTGGGCTGGGGGTTTTCCGCCCTGCGCCTGGTGGCGGGCATCGTCCTGGTGCTGGGCGTGTCGCTGGTGGCGCAGCGGGTCGCCGGCCCCGAGCAACTGCCGGAAGCCGCGGTGGATGCGGTGGTGGAAGCCAGCACGGTGAACGAGCAGCCGTTCCTCAGCCGCTGGGGCAAGACCCTGTGGCAACTGTTCTGGAGCACCATTCCAATCTACGTGCTGGCGGTACTGGTGTTGGGCGCGGCGCGAGTCTGGCTGTTCCCGCACATTGACGGTGCCATGAGCGACAGCCTGTGGTGGCTGGTGCCCCTGGCGATTGCCGGGACCCTGTTCGTGATCCCTACGGCGGCAGAGATTCCCATCGTCCAGACCATGATGACCCTGGGCCTGGGCACCGGGCCGGCGGTGGCGCTGCTGATGACCCTGCCAAGCATCAGCCTGCCGTCGCTGCTGATGCTGCGCAAAGACTTCGATGCCAGGGTACTGGTGACCGTGGCCGTGCTGACCATGCTGGTGGGGATTGTCTGCGGATTGATTGGTGCGGTGTTGTTGTAGAGCCCTGGTTATCGTCTTGAAACACATTGATCAGGGAATGCCGCTCCAGAAACCAGAGTTTTCGCTTTGTTTTGTAAGGCTTGTCCGAGAGAATCGCCAACGCCTTTGAGCGGCTTGTGCCCTGGGTGTTCGTCAGGCAGTCTCCCCCGGTCGCTGCGCAATCAGCGGCTCGGATGTGGAAGTCCGGAAGGGTCATAGGTACAACGCTTCAACGCGCCTGCCGACGCTTTGCGCCTGCGGATACGTGTTATGGCGGCCATGCGTGGGGCACCTTCGGGTGCGCCGGGTTTTGGGTACCAAAAGACTCCCCGGTCTTCCACACCCACGCACGGCTGCCACCCTCTCGTGTGGAAGCGAGACCGGCGGCTCTACTTAACCTTAGAGTCGTAGGTACCCCAATGAAAAAGCTCGTCCCCGATCCACCCCGCCCGCTACGCGATCCCGAGCTGGATAGCGCCAACGCCAACCTGCTCGCCGCACTGAAACCGACCCAGGCACGCCCGTTCGGCCTGCGCGATGCCCAGGGCAATGCCCTGTTCAGCGTGCAAGCCGGGGTCAACGCCGAACAGGCCTTGAGGCACGTCGCCCTGCTGCTCAAGTGCGCCGAGGAGGTGTCCGATGAAATCACCGAGCGCGCCAGCGGCATCGAACGCGGCCTGATCTGGTCCATGGTGCATTCCGTGGAAATGGCCCGGGCCGTGGTCGAGGCCTTGCTCGACCGTCCACGCCCTGCCGGCTGACGCCCGCGCACACCGCGCGCTCAGGTGCTGTGAGCGCGCGGATCATTGAGCGCTAGCGCGAGGGCGACTGGCGCTGGCGCAGGTAATCGAGCACCGCGCCGTGCTCGCCCATGAACTCGATCCGCGCGCCCTTGCTCTCGCGTTGGTAGGCGTACATCGGGTCGTAGTATTCGCCGAGCAGGCCTTCGATCCAGGCCCGGTGCAGCTCCACATCGCCGCTGCGGGCCTGTTCCGCCAGCGCGGCTTCCATCAGCAGGAACAGGCGCTGGTGACGCTCGCCACCCAGGCGCTTGTGGATCTTGTTCAGGCTCTCCAGCAGGCGTTCGGCAAACAGGGAAAAACCTTCTTCGCCATGCACGGCCACGAACTCGGCGCTGAGGTTGACCACGTAATCGTCAAGGATGCGCTGTACCCGGCTGTCGAGGCGGTCTTCCAGCCAGACCATGGGCAGGCCCTGCATGCTCTGATACAGCGGCAGCGGCAAGGCGCAGCTGCCGATCATGCGGTTTTCGTCTTCCAGGACAAAGCTCTGCACGCCGCGCTCACGCTTTTTCAGCAGGTCCACCGCCAGGCGGTTTTCGAAGTCGATGTTGCTCGGCTGCCTGGTGGCGCGGCGGCCGAAGCTGGAGCCGCGGTGGTTGGCGTGGCCCTCCAGGTCCAGGGCGTTGTCCAGCTGGCCCAGCACTTCGGTCTTGCCGGTGCCGGTCATGCCCCCCAACAGGACAAAATCGCACTGCTGCAGGGCCTGTTCGGTGGTGTCCAGAAGGAAGGTCCGCATGGCCTTGTAGCCGCCGCCGACCCGCGGGTAGTCAATGCCCGCTTCCCTGAGCCACTGCTGGACGATCTGCGAGCGCAGGCCGCCACGGAAGCAGTACAGCAGGCCGTCGGAGTGAGCCCGGGCGAAATCGGCCCAGGCCTGGACCCGCTGTTGCTTGATGTCGCCGGACACCAGCTGATGGCCCAGGACAATGGCCGCCTGCTGGCCCTGCTGCTTGTAGCAGGTGCCGACCCGCTGGCGTTCCTGGTCGGTCATCAGCGGCAGGTTGAGCACCCCGGGAAAGGCGCCCTTGGTGAATTCGATCGGCGCCCGGGTGTCCATCATCGGCCGGTCGTTGAGGAAGATCTCGCGGTAGTCGGTGCAGTCCAGAGGCATCAGAACACCTCGACCGCGTGGCTCTGTCGCTCCACCAGTTCACCGATGGGCGCCAGTTCCAGGCCCAGCTCCGCCGCCAGGGCGAGGAACTCGGCATTGCCTTCAGGCGTCACCGCCACCAGCAGGCCGCCGCTGGTCTGCGGGTCGCAGAGCACGCGCTTGTGCAGCTCCTGGACCCGGCCGATCTTCTCGGCGTAGCTGCTGTAGTTGCGCAAAGTGCCGCCGGGCACGCAGCCCTGATCCAGGTAGTACTCAACCCCGGGCAGGCGCGGTACGCGGTCGTAGTGGATCTGTGCGGTGAGGCCGCTGCCATCGGCCATTTCCACCAGGTGCCCGAGCAGGCCGAAACCGGTGACGTCGGTCATCGCGGTCACCCCTTCGAGCTTGCCGAAACGGCTGCCGGGCTTGTTCAGGGTGCACATCCAGTCCCGGGCCAGACCGATGTCGGCGTCGCGCAGCTTGCCCTTTTTCTCGGCGGTGGTGAGCACGCCGATCCCCAGGGGCTTGGTCAGGTACAGCAGGCAACCGGCGGTGGCGGTGTCGTTGCGTTTCATGAAGCGCTTTTCCACCAACCCGGTCACCGCCAGGCCGAAGATCGGCTCCGGTGCGTCGATGGAATGGCCGCCCGCCAGGGGAATGCCCGCCGCGTCGCACACGGCGCGGCCGCCGCGGATCACTTCCCGGGCGATTTCCGGGGCCAGCACGTTCACCGGCCAGCCAAGAATGGCGATGGCCATCAGCGGGTCGCCGCCCATGGCGTAGATATCGCTGATGGCGTTGGTGGCGGCGATGCGGCCGAAGTCGAAGGGGTCGTCGACGATGGGCATGAAAAAGTCGGTGGTGGAGACCACGCCGCGCTCTTCGTCGATGGCGTAGACCGCCGCGTCATCGCGCGAAGCGTTGCCGACCCACAGCTTGGGGTCGAGGTTCTGCGCCCCGCTGCCGGCCAGGATCACCTCCAGTACCTGGGGGGAAATCTTGCAGCCGCAGCCGGCTCCGTGGCTGTACTGGGTCAGGCGAATCGGCTCGCTCATGGGGCACCTCGTCAAGTTCGGGACGCAGGATTCTAGCAGAGGGGGTCAGGCCCCGGGCCGGGGCGTGCCCTGGTGGAACAGCATCTGCCAGCGCCCTTCGCGGCAGCGCCACAGCGAACTGCGCCAGGCGCTGCCGGCCGCGCGCCCGCCGGCTGCGGCGTTATGGCACAGGTAGGTGACCTGGGCCAGATCGGCCGCCAGAAGCTGCAGCGAGAACTCGCTGATGCTGCGCTCGATGAAGTCCTGCTGGGGCAGGCTTTGCAGCACCTGGGCCTTGTTCCAGCGTCCACCGCTGGCGCCGAACTCGAGAAAGTCGTCGGCCAGCAAGGCCTCCAGCGCCTGGCGATCGGCGCGCACTTCGGCCTGCTGCAGGCGGGTTTCCAATTCCAGCAAGAGTTGATGCAACGCCATGGTCGAGCTCCGCAGAAAATCCAGCCCCGGACTTTAACAGTGCCCCGCTTTCGCGCGCACCGCCCCCTGCCCGGGCATTTTTTGACCCCAGAGCCAGCTTCCGAGGCGTTTCCAATTGTTTTTCAACCGCCTATTTCAAGTTGGTACGCCATGTGCAAACGTTTGCGAGTTGCAAATTTGTGGGTGTTCGCCACCGCCACGCGCGCGAACGGACATCAGGGACTTCACACCGCACGAACAGGGACTTTCCATGCACAACCGCTTCCCCCGTCATGGCCAATGGGCTGTTTCCCTCGGGCTGGCCGGCGTTACGGGTCTACTCAGTCACGCCACGCTGGCCCAATCCCCCGCGCCGGACGCGTCAGCCCAGGGCGAAAGCCTGAGCGCCGATGTGCAATCCGCGAAACAGGGTGCCTACCTTTCCGACTGGTACAACCAGGACCTGATGCTGATCGGCAGCAAGGACATCAGCTTCGGCCCGCGCCCGGCGGACGACATCTACCTGGAGTACGAATACTTCGGGCGCAAGGGCCCCTTCGAGCTGTACGGCTACATCGACCTGCCGAAGATCCTCGACATCGGCAACAGCCACGACAAAGGCATCTGGGACCACGGCTCGCCGCTGTTCATGGAGCACGAACCGCGGATCTCCATCGATTACCTGGCCGGTCGCAGCCTGGCCATCGGTCCGATCAAGGAGTGGTATGTGGCCTTCGACTGGATCTACGACCACGGCAGCCGCACCGCCAACCGCGCCAACACCCTGTACAGCGGCCTGGGCACCGACATCGACACCCATTCGCGGGTCAATCTCTCGGCCAACTTCTATGGCCGCTACCAGTGGGAAAACTACGGCGCCAGCAACGAGTATTCCTGGGACGGCTACCGCGCCCAGCTCAAATACATCGTGCCCATCGACAGCTACAGCAACGGTGCCTCGCTGACCTACATCGGCTTCACCAATTTCGATTTCGGCTCCGACCTGCACAAGGACAACCCGGCGCGCACCGCCAATGCCACGGTGGCCACCAACGTGCTGCTGTACGCCTTCACTCACCTGCGCTTCACCCTGGTGGGCCGCTACTTCCACAACGGCGGCAACTGGGAAGACGGCAGCGTGCTGAATTTCGGCGACGGCGAGTTCCGTGCCCGCTCCAATGGCTGGGGCTATTACGCCGGGGTCGGCTATCAGTTCTAGAGCAATGGCAAGCTTCGAGCGGCAAACGGCAAGACAAGAACGGTTGCGATGAGTTGCAACCTGGACCAGGCAGGATAAGCGCCGGTTAACGGCAGTCATGGAGGTTGTATGCGTGGGATTACAAAGGTTTCGTGGGTATTGGGACTGGGGGCTGTGCTGGCAGGCGGCGCCTGGGCCAATGAGGCGCCAATCAAGCCCAAGGTGGTGCTGATCAGCATGTTCGCGCCGGAAGCGCAGCACTGGATCGAGCGCCTGGAGCTCAAGCGCGAGATTCGCGTGCCGGGGCTGGCGGCGGAGTATCCGAGCATTCGCTGCAATGACCGGGACGTGTGCCTGTTGACCACCGGCATGGGCCAGACCAATGCCGCGGCGTCGACCCTGGCCCTGGCCCTGTCGCCGAAGTTCGACCTGCGCAAAAGCTATTTCCTGATTGCCGGGATCGCCGGCATCAGCCCGCACCACGGCACCCTCGGCACCGCGGCCTGGGCGCATTACCTGGTGGAGTTCGGCACCCAGTGGGAACTCGACTCCCGGGATGCGCCCAAGGACTGGCCCACCGGCTACCTGGGGATCAACACCAAGGGCCCCAACGAAAAACCGCCCCTGGACTACAAGACCGAAGTCTTCGAGCTCAACCCCAAGCTCCAGGCCAAGGCCTTCGCCCTGAGCCAGCGGGTGACCTTGAGCGAGAGCCAGGAATCGGCGGCCTGGCGCCTGAAATACCCCAAGGCCCCGGCCAACCAGCCGCCGGTGGTGACCCGCTGCGACACCCTGGCGGGCAACACCTGGTTCTCCGGCACTCGCCTGAGCGAACGGGCCGAAGTCTGGACCCGCCTGCTGACCGACAACAAAGGCACCTACTGCACCACCCAGCAGGAAGACAACTCCACCTACGAAGCCTTGCTGCGGGCCAGCCGCGAGGGTCTGGTGGACATCCAGCGCCTGGCGGTGCTGCGCGCCGGTTCCGATTTCGACCGCCCGGCGCCGGGGACCAGTGAAGTGGACAACCTGCTCAAGTACGCCGACCAGGGCGGCTTTGTCCCGGCCCTGGAGAACCTCTACCGGGCCGGCAATCCGCTGGTGCAGGACATTCTCAACAACTGGTCGACCTGGGAAAAAGGCGTCCCCGACGCCTGATCCGTGGCAACCCGCAGGAGCCGGCGTGCCGACGAAGGCGCGCTCAGGGCCATGACCGTTGGCGCCAGAGTCGGCCAATCAAAGTGAATTTTTGCGCCTGCGGGGGATCACTCAAGGATCACAGGGAGGAACAGAGGCTTTATGAACAACGCAAAACTCTTCGTCATCGAATACACCCTTCACGGCGCTCCCAAGTCCTTCATCATCCGCCAGGAAAAGATGGACAACGCCGAGGCCTGGCACTGGGCAAGCTGTGATGCGGGAGTGGGCCGCATCGGCCGTTTCGGCCGGGAACGGGTGAAGAAGACCAGCAAGCCCATGGCGGAAAAGTTCGGTATCGAGAATGTCACCTGGCGGCCTTCGGTCTAGGCCCGCCGCAAACGGGTGGGGCCGCAGCCCCACCCGTTTGCGCTCTTCAGCCGTGGGCGCCTTGGGCGCATTTGCACCCTTGGGTGGAAGCACAAGGCTCACCATGAGCGTGATGATCGGCGCAAGCCTGACAGCAGTAGTGCTTGCCGTGACGGACAATCGCATGGGGCCCCAGCTTGCAGGTGCAGGCCGGACAGGCGCAGGTTTCATTGGACATGGCAGGGTTCCTTTTTATCAGTCTTTCAGGGGACTCGATCGCCGCGCCACCTCAGACAATGGCAGCCACTGCACGGTACGAGCCCTCCAAAGACTAGGCCAACCCAGCCCCCCTGCCACGCCAACAGCGACTAAAGTGATTCGGCCAGCGCCCGCATGGACCGATGGCCACCCCGGTCCGGCCAGCCAATGATGCAGGCCGTGGTCATGCTGTCTCGACCTGACAAGAACAACCCAAGGTCATTCGCCGCCCATGACGATTCTCTATGACGAAACCCTCGACGGCGCCCTGCCCGACGTCGACCAACAGGCCCTGATCCGGGCCTTGCGCAGCCAATTGCCGGACCTGGAACTGCTGGACCAGGAGCCGCAGCTCAAGCCCTACGAATGCGACGGCCTCAGTGCCTATCGCACCACACCGATGCTGGTGGCCCTGCCGCGGCATCTGCACGAGGTCCAGCGCTTGCTGCAGATCTGCCATGAGCACCGGGTGCCAGTGGTCCCCCGAGGGGCCGGTACGGGTTTGTCCGGAGGCGCCCTGCCCCTGGAAAAAGGCCTGCTGCTGGTGATGGCGCGCTTCAAGGACATCCTGCAGATCGACCCGGCCGCCCGCTGCGCAAGGCTCCAGCCGGGGGTGCGCAACCTGGCGATTTCCCAGGCGGCGGCGCCTTTTGGCCTGTACTACGCCCCCGATCCTTCATCACAGATCGCTTGCTCCATCGGCGGCAACGTCGCGGAAAACGCCGGGGGCGTGCATTGCCTGAAATACGGCCTGACCGTGCACAACCTGCTGCAGGTGCAGATGCTCAGCGTCGACGGCCAAGCCATGACCCTGGGCAGTCAGGCCCTGGACGCGCCGGGGTTCGACCTGCTGGCGCTGGTCACCGGCTCCGAGGGCCTGTTGGGGGTAATCACCGAGGTCACGGTCAAGCTGCTGCCCAAGCCGCCGATCGCCAAGGTGCTGCTGGCGGCCTTCGATTCGGTGGAAGCCGCCGGCCGCGCCGTGGCCGAGATCATTGCCGCGGGGATCATCCCCGGCGGCCTGGAGATGATGGACAACCTGGCGATCCGCGCCGCCGAGGACTTCATCCACGCCGGCTACCCGGTGGACGCCGAAGCCATCCTGCTGTGCGAACTGGACGGGGTTGAGGCTGATGTGCATGACGACTGCGAGCGGGTGCGCCAGGTGCTGGAACGCGCCGGCGCCAGGGAGGTGCGACTGGCCCGGGACGAAGCCGAGCGCGTGCGCTTCTGGGCCGGGCGCAAGAACGCCTTTCCAGCGGTGGGCCGTTTGTCCCCGGACTACTACTGCATGGACGGCACCATTCCCCGGCGCCAGCTGCCGGGGGTGTTACGGGGCATTGCTCGTCTCGCCGCCGAGCATCAACTGCGGGTGGCCAACGTGTTCCATGCCGGCGACGGCAACATGCACCCGCTGATCCTGTTCGATGCCAACCGGCCGGGCGAGCTGCAGCGGGCCGAGGCCCTGGGCGGCAAGATCCTCGAACTGTGCGTGGCGGTGGGCGGCAGCATCACCGGCGAACACGGCGTGGGCCGGGAGAAAATCAACCAGATGTGCGCCCAGTTCAACGCCCACGAGCTGGCGCTGTTCCATGGGGTCAAGGCCGCCTTCGATCCCGGCGGCCTGCTCAACCCCGGCAAGAACATCCCGACCCTGCAACGCTGCGCTGAATTCGGCGCCATGCATATCCATCATGGGCAACTGCCCTTCCCCGAACTGGAGCGCTTCTGATGACGGCGCCTCCCGACGGCGATGCCAGCGCCGCGCTGCTGGAACAGGTCCGCAACGCCTTGCAGGACAGCACCCCGCTGCGCATCCAGGGCTCCAACAGCAAAGCCTTTCTCGGCCGCGAGTGCGCTGGGGAAATCCTCGATACCCGCAGCCATCGCGGCATCGTCAGCTACGACCCCACGGAGCTGGTGATCAGCGCCCGGGCCGGCACCCCGCTCAGTGAGTTGCACGCCACCCTGGAGGCCGCCGGGCAGATGCTGCCCTGCGAGCCGCCATCGTTCGGCGCTGGGGCCACCCTGGGCGGCATGCTCGCCAGCGGCCTGTCCGGACCGCGTCGACCCTGGGCCGGCGCGGTACGGGATTTCGTCCTCGGCACCCGGATCATCAGCGGCAGCGGCCAGCACCTGCGCTTTGGTGGCGAGGTGATGAAGAACGTCGCCGGTTACGACCTGTCGCGGCTGATGGCCGGCAGCTACGGCTGCCTGGGGCTGATCACCGAAGTCTCGCTGAAGGTCCTGCCCAAGCCCCGGCAATGCCTGAGCCTGAGCCTGGAAATGGACCGCCGGCGCGCCCTCGCGCAACTGGCCGAATGGGGCCAGCAGCCCTTGCCGATCAGCGCCGCCTGCCACGACGGCGAGCGCCTGCACCTTCGCCTGGAAGGCGGCGAAGGCTCGGTGGCGGCGGCCCATGAGCGCCTGGGCGGCGAGCCTCTGGATTCGGGCTACTGGGGCCAGCTCAATGAACAGCAGTTGGACTTCTTCAACCCCGGCCTGCCGCTGTGGCGCCTGTCACTGCCACACAACACGCCGCTGCTGGCACTGCCCGGCGAACAACTGCTGGACTGGGGCGGCGCCCAGCGCTGGCTGAAAACCGCTGCACCAGCCAGCGAGATCCGCGCCGCCGTCAGCGCCGTCGGCGGCCACGCCAGCTGCTACAGCCACGGCCTGCAGGACAGCCCGTTCCAGCCCCTGGCGCCGACCCTGCTGCATTACCACCAGCGGCTCAAGGCGCAGCTGGACCCGCAAGGGATCTTCAACCCCGGCCGACTCTACGCGGAGCTCTAGACCATGCAGACCACCCTCAGCCCCGAGGCCCGGCAACTGCCCCGGGCCGCCGAAGCCGAGCGCATCCTGCGCAGCTGCGTGCACTGCGGTTTCTGCAACGCCACCTGCCCTACCTACCAGTTGCTGGGCGACGAACTGGACGGCCCCCGCGGGCGCATCTACCTGATCAAGCAGGTGCTCGAAGGCGCCACCGCCACCGCACAGGTCCAGCAACACCTGGACCGCTGCCTGGCGTGCCGCAACTGCGAAACCACCTGCCCGTCCGGAGTCGATTATCACCACCTGCTGGACATCGGCCGCGCCGTGGTGGATGCCGCCCTGCCCCGGCCCGCCGGCCAGCAACTGCTGCGCCGCGGGCTGCGAGCGCTGAGTGCCAACCCGCAGCTGTTCAAGGCCCTGATCCAGGGCGGCAGCCGCCTGCGTCCGCTGCTGCCCCAGGCGCTGCAGGACAAGCTGCCGCGCCAGTTGCCCAGCGCCAAGCCGCGTCCGCCCCTGCGCCATGCACGGCGCGTGCTGTTGCTCGAAGGCTGCGTGCAACCGGGGCTGTCGCCCAATACCAATGCCGCGGCGGCGCGAGTCCTGGATCGCCTGGGCATCAGCGTGCAGCCGGTCGCCGAGGCCGGCTGCTGCGGCGCCGTGGACTATCACCTGGACGCCCAGGAAGCCGGCCTGCAGCGCGCCCGACGCAACATCGACGCCTGGTGGCCGCACCTGCAACAGGGCGCCGAAGCGATCATCCAGACCGCCAGCGGCTGCGGCGCCTTCATCAAGGATTACCAGCACCTGCTGGCCCATGACCCGGCCTACCGCGACAAGGCCCGGCAGGTCAGCACCCTGGCCCGGGACCTGGTGGAAGTGTTGCGCGCCGAACCTCTGGAGCAGCTCGGCGCCCACAGCGAACAGCGTCTGGCCTTCCACTGCCCCTGTACCCTGCAGCACGCGCAAAAGCTCGGCGGCGCCGTGGAAAGCCTGCTGCAGCGCCTGGGCTTCAACCTCACTGCGGTGCCCGACAGCCACCTGTGCTGCGGCTCGGCGGGCACCTATTCACTGACCCAGCCGGCGCTGGCGCGGCAACTGCGGGACGACAAGCTGCGCGCCCTGGAAAGCGGCCAGCCGGAGTTGATCGTCACCGCCAACATCGGCTGCCAGACCCACCTCGATGGCGCCGGCCGCACCCCGGTCCGCCACTGGATCGAGGTGCTGGAAGACGCGCTGAGCTGAGCTAAGCGACAAGCTCCGAGCTGGAAGCTGGAAGCTGGAAACTTGTGGCGTGTGGCGCGTGGCCTGCCACTTGCAGCTCAGGACCGTGCCTTGCTGCGGTACATGAACAACAGCGCCAGGGCCAGGCACAGCAGCGCCAGCAGGCGGTTGGACGACAGCTCGATGGCCGGGTTGCCGAACCAGCCGAAGTTGTCGATCAGCATGCCCATGGCCAGTTGTCCGAGGATCACCGCCACCGTGGCCACCGCGGTGCCGACCCGGGGCACCGCGCCGACCATCACCAGCATGTAGACCACGCCAAACAGCGCGCCAGTGAGTTGCCATTTCGGCGCCTGCAACAGGCTCATGGCCTGAGGGGGCTGGAAAAACACAATCAGCAGCCCGGTGATCAGGGCACCCACGGCAAAGGTCAGCAGGCTGCTGCGCAATACCCCCACGCTTTCACCCAGGCGGCCATTGATCGCCGCTTGCACACTGAGCACCGCACCCGCAGCCACCACCAGGACCAGCAAAAGAATCAGGTTCATGTTCAACCTCGGGCGATCAGGATCAGGGCCACGACAATCAGCACCAGGGCCAGCCAGCGTTCGCCATTGACCGGCTTGCGGGCGCTGCCGAACCAGCCGAAATGGTCGATCAGCACGCTCTTGCCCACCTGCCCGGAGAGGATCGCGATCATGGTCATGGCAATGCCGATATGGGGCGTGGCCAGGGTCAGCACCACCACGTAGATCGGTCCCAGCACCCCGCCGAGCAATTGCCAGCGCGGCAGTTGGCTGAAGGCCGGCCCCGGCTGCGGACCGCTGAACAACAGCAGCAGAAACAGCAATGCCGTGCCCACGCCGAAGATGCTCAAGGTCGCCCACAAATGCCCGACCTGGGCGCCCAGCGGGCCGAGCAAGCCGGCCTCCACCGACAGGCCCATGCCCGCCAGAATCACCAGGGGCAACAACATCAAGCGCTGCCAGCCAGCGCGGGGGTCAACCTGGGCCGCCGGAGTCGGCAGCACTGGATCTAACACATTGGAGGACATGCAACACCTGCTTGGGAATCAAGGAATGGCGGGCATTATCGATTGCGCCCTCTTTGCGATAAATGGGAGCATGCCGACAACACCTTTGCGTAAAACGCACAGCAAGGATTTCCTATGCAAGGCTTCAACGACCTGGGCTTCAAGGCCCTGCGCCTGTTCATCGCGGTGCTCGACCAGGGCAGTTTTTCCGCCGTGGCACGCCGCGAGGGGCTGGCGCCTTCGTCCATCTCGCGGCAGATCCAGCTCATGGAACAGGCCCTGGGCCAGCAGTTGCTTTATCGCCACACCCGCGCCGTCAGCCCCACCGAGGCCGGGCGCTTGCTGGGCCACCATGCGCGGCGGGTGCTGGCGCAATGGGAAGAAGCCGAACAGGCGCTGCAGGAACAGCAGGACGAACCGGCCGGGCTGGTGCGGATCAATGCTCCGGTAGTGTTTGGCCAGCGACACCTGGCGCCCTGGCTGGGCGAGCTACTGGGCCGCTACCCCAAGCTGCAACTGGAGATCCAGCAGACCGACAACTACATCGATCCTTTGCAGGACGGCACCGACCTGCTGTTTCGCATCGGCACCCTGGAAGATTCCTCGATGCAGGCACGCCTGCTGGCCCCGCAGCGCTACCGGGTGGCGGCCAGCCCCGCCTATCTGGAACGCCATGGCACGCCACAGCACCCGCAGCAGTTGCAGCAGCACCAGTGCCTGGCCTACAAGGGCGAAACCGGCCAGCAGCGCTGGTTCTTTCGCCGGGGCCGGGAAGACTGGACGCCCTACAGCGTCAAGGGCCCCCTGACCGGCAACCACGCCGACACCCTGACCCAGGCCGCCGAACAGGGCCTGGGGCTGGTGATGTTTCCTTCCTGGCTGATTGGCGAGGCCCTGCATCAAGGCCGCCTGGTGGCCTTGTTCGAAGACTTCGACGTGGCCACCAGCCTCGAGCCGCAGCAGATTGCCGCCCTTTGGCCCGGCAGTCGGCGCCTCTCACTGAAAGTGCGCACGGTGATCGACTTCTTCGTCGAGAAATTCGGCCCGGAGCCCTATTGGGATCGCCGCGCCCCCGCCCCGTAACCCTAGGAGCTGGCTTGCCAGCGAAAGCGCCGGCAAGCCCTGCACAAGACTCAGCGGCCCCTTCGCCGGCCAGCCGGCTCCTACAGGAAGAGTTGAGCGATCAGCCAGGCGTTGGCTGCGCTGATGACAGCAAACAGGCTCCAGGCCAGCCATCGCGTCGGCCAACGGTTGACGAATTCGCCCATCAGGCGCCGGTCGTTGGTCATGCGGATCAGCGGGTACAGAGCAAACGGCAGTTGCAGGCTCAGCACCACCTGGCTCAACACCAGCAGTTGGCCCACTGCGCCATCCCCCAGCAGCCAGACGCCAATGAACGCCGGGATCAGCGCCAGCCCGCGGGTGATCAGGCGCCGTTGCCAGCAGGGAATCCGCAGGTTCAGGTAGCCCTCCATGATCACCTGCCCGGCAATGGTCCCGGTGAAGGTCGAGCTCTGCCCCGAGGCCAGCAGCGCCACGCCGAACAGCACGCTGGCCAGGGCTCCGCCCACCAGTGGGTCGAGCAGATGGTAGGCATCCTGGATCTCCACCACGTCGCTGTGGCCGGTGTTGTGGAAGGCCGCGGCGGCGAGGATCAGGATCGCCGCGTTCACCAGCAGCGCCAGGGCCAGGGAGCCGATGGTGTCGATGCGCGCCAGCTTGATGGCGTCGGCACGACTGGCCCGGTCCTGGCCGATCAAGCGGGTCTGCACCACCGAGGTGTGCAGGTAGAGGTTGTGGGGCATCACCGTGGCGCCGAGGATGCCAATCGCCAGGTACAGCGGTGCGGCGTCGCTGATGGCCGAGAGCGACGGGGTGAAGCCCCGGGCCACGTCCGGCCAATAGGGTTTGATCAGCAGCAGTTCAATGAAGAAACACACGCCGATGGTCGCCACCAGCGCCAGCATGATCGCTTCCAGCCGGCGAAAACCGCGGTTCTGCAAGGCCAGCACCAGCAAGGTGTCGAAGGCGGTGATGACAATCCCGGTGCTCAGGGACACCCCCAGCAGCAGGTGGAACGCCAGGGCACATCCCAGCACTTCGGCCAGGTCGGTGGCGATGATCGACACCTCGGCCGCCAGCCACTGGGCCCGGGCCGAACGGCGGCTGTAGCGCTCCCGGCACAGTTGCGCCAGGTCGCGCCCGGTGGCGATACCCAGGCGTGAGCACAGGCATTGCACCGCCATCCCCGCCAGGCTTGCCAGCAACACCACGAACAGCAGGTTGTAGCCATAGCGCGACCCCGCCTCGATGGCGGTGGCCCAGTTGCCCGGGTCCATGTAGCCGATGGAAATCAGCAACCCGGGGCCGGCAAAACGCAGCAGGCGCTTGAACAGCGAAGCGCTGGGATCGACGGACACGGAGCCCGCCACCTCCGGCGGACAAAAGGGGGCGGTGGCTATTTTCGGTAGGCTGAATTTCACGGGGATTTCCACGACGAATTGACGCAAGGGCTCAGCTTAGAGGTTTCAGCACAGCCACCCAAGCCTGATTTTTCACCCTGAAGGCGAGTATGCTGCTGCCACTCCAGACCCTTGCGACGCCTGCTGCAGGTATCGATTTCCCGCCCAAGGTGGCCCCGTGAACAGCGCTGCGACACCCCCCGAACCCGACACCCAGCCCCCCTTCCTGCAACCCGGCGACCGGGTGCTGCTGTTCGATGGGGTCTGCAAGCTGTGCAATGCCTCGGTGCGTTTCGTCATCCGCCACGACCGCCAGCGACGTATCAAACTGGCATCGATGCAATCACCCCAGGGCCAGGCGCTGCTGAAATGGTTCGGCCAGCCCACCGAGCAGTTCGACAGCGTGCTGCTGATCGAGGACCAGGGGCTGTCGCAACGCTCCGAGGCCTTTATCCGCCTGATGGCGCAACTGCCTGCCCCCTGGTGCTGGCTGCGCCTGTTGCGCTGGATTCCCCGGCCGCTGCGGGACTGGGGCTACGACCGTATCGCCGGCAACCGCTACCGCTGGTTCGGCCGGCATGACGTCTGCCTGCTGCCCAGCCCCGACCATCACGGGCGCTTTCTCGACGAGCCGTCCTGAGTCCGGAGCCGGCCAGCGCGCCTCAGCCGGGCTGACGGCGGAAGAACAGGGTCACCTGCCCCAGCTCGAAACCGAACTTGGTCATGTAGGAACGATTGGCCAGGGTGTTTTCGTCCAACAGGTACATCCAGTCATCGAAATGCACCTGATAGGTGGTGCCGTCCACCGGCAGGTTGAGCACGTAACGCCAGCGCAGGGCATTGCCGGAGACTTCGCCCCGGGCCTCGCCGACCACGTCGTCGGCGGTCCCGCGCCACAGACCGGGCCCCGTCGGGACCAGGGTCCAGATCCGGGTCTGGCGGGTGCCATCGCTGTAGGTAAAGTCCTCATGCATGATGAACTTCTCGCCTTCGCTGCGGCTGTTGATCTGCACATGGAAGCGCTTGATCACCTCACCGGAGCGCTTCTGGAACAGGCCCCAGGCCTCGACCCGGCCACTGAAGAACTGCCGCAGTTCCAGCTCGGGCTTCTGGTCACGGTACTGCTTGACGTCGGTGTCGCTGCAAGCAACCAGGCCAAGGCACAGCACCAGCAAGTATTTCTTGAACATGGAACATCTCCTGTGCTGCGCCCGCTATCGGCCCAGCAGTTGTGCGCGCAACTGCGGATTGCGGGTGCGCGGGTCGAGCCAGATGGCAAAGAACGCTCGGGCGAAGGCCTCGTCGTCGACCACGTGCTGCAAGCGCTGGTCGACAAAGAACTGCACCCCGCGACCGGGCAGGAACACCCCGGTGATGCGCTGGCCCGGTTCGACATCGACGAAGGCGCGCTGCATCTGCGCCTGCCAATCCTTGAGTTGCTCCGGGCTGACTGCAGTGCCGGACAAACGCTGGATCTCATCCAGGCTGGTCTGCACCAGCTCGTCACGACGGATCGTGCGCCGATAAGTCAGCTCCAGGGCAAAGGGGCTGTCGGCCGTCAACGGCAAGGCCGTGCCCCAGAGCCGGGCGTTGTAGACCTTGAAGCCGAACCAGCTGAACTCACCGCTGCCCAGCAGCCGTGCATTGGGCAGCGACTCTTGCCAGCCGGCACTGGCGGTGGCGCTGAACAACACCAGCAGCCACAACAACCGCGCCGCGAGCACTCGCCGGATGCTGTTCATTCAAGACCGCCTGGGCAACAGCTGGAGAAATTCCTGGCGGGTACTGGCGCAGTCGCGAAAGGCCCCGAGCATCACTGAGGTGTTCATCAGCGAGTTCTGCTTCTCGACCCCGCGCATCATCATGCACATGTGCCGCGCCTGGATGACCACCGCCACCCCGGCCGCCCCGGTCACTTCCTGGACCGCCTCGGCAATCTGCCGGGTCAGGTTTTCCTGAATCTGCAGGCGTCGCGCATACATGTCGACGATCCGCGCCACCTTGGACAGCCCCAGCACCTTGCCGGTGGGGATGTAAGCCACATGGGCCTGACCGATGAAGGGCAGCAGATGGTGCTCGCACAGGGAATACAGCTCGATGTCCTGAACCATCACCATCTCGTCGCTGGTGGAACTGAACAACGCGCCGTTGACCAACTCTTCGAGGCTGGTGTCGTAACCGTGACACAGATAACGCAAGGCCTTTGACGCTCGCTGCGGGGTATCGCGCAGGCCCTCGCGGGATGGATCTTCACCCAGCCCCTGAAGAATGCAGTGGAAATGCTCGGAGAGAGGATCGTACATGGCGCACAGGTTCCGCAAAGTGAATGAGGCGGGCAAATCCTTGCACGCGCCAAGGGGAAAAAGAGGGCCCCGAGGTGACCAACCACACAACTGGCCCAGCCCTGATTCCACCAGGGCTTGACCTCGGGAACCCCAAAGTGTGGAGAGTGACAGCCTGGACAGCTAAAACTGGCCAGTGATCACCTCATCTCACACTGAAAAACCTATACGAGAATTTCATTTTTGTACAACTTTTATCGATTAAAACCCGATAAAACCCGTAAATACTTGTACAAAAAAACTCAAAAACCGATTCAGCCTCATTATTTCGTACAAGAAAAACCCGCACCAGCCTGCTCTCTCCGGTGCTTCGCTTTTTGCCAGATACACGTGCCAGATACGCGTCAGATGCAGGGTTGGATGCTAGGGTGGCGCACCGTTCATCCACCGAGCCCCCCCCATGCTGCTGTTGAAACTGCTGACAGTTCCCGGATTCCTGCTGTTGATTTCCCTGGCGAGCAAGCGCTGGGGGCCGAATGTTGCCGGCTGGCTTGCGGGTTTTCCCGTGGTGGTGGGGCCGATCCTGCTGTTTCTGGCCCTGGAGCAAGGTCCGGTGTTCGCCACCCACGCCGCAGTGGCTGCCCTCTCGGCATTGTTCGCCATGATCGCTTTCAGCGTTGCCTACACCCATGCCGCGCAGACCCTGGCCTGGCCTGGAGCCCTGAGCATCGCCACCCTGGTCTGGGTGCTGCTGGCCAGCGTGATCGCCCAGGTCCCGCCCTCCCTGGGGTTCTCGATTTTCTGTGCCGCCAGCGCCCTGTTGCTGGCGCCCCGGGTGTTTCCCCGGGTCAAGACTGTGCCCGCCCTGCCCGGCACCCAGTCGGACAAGCTGGTGTACCGCATGCTCGCCGGGGCCCTGCTGACCCTGGCAGTCACCTTGCTGGCCAGCACCGTTGGCGAACGCTGGAGCGGCATGCTCGCAGTCTTTCCGGTGCTCGGCAGCGTGCTGGCGGTGTTCTCCCACCAGAGTCACGGCGTGGCCTTCACCACTGTGCTGCTGCGCTCGCTGAGCACCGGCCTGTATTCCTTTGCGGCGTTCTGCCTGGTACTGGCCCTGGCCCTGCCGAAACTGGGAATGCTCGCCTTTGGATTGGCAGTGGCGGTGTCAATGCTGGTGCTGGGTTTGAGCAAGCGCCTGTTGGCGCGAAGCACCATCAGTTGCGCCGCCAGACAACATCCTTGAACCGCAAATAAACCGGCACAAAACCTCGGCATACAGAGACTGGCGCCGAACTCAGGCACTCATGCATCATGCGTCGTCAGTCTTATGGAAGAGTGTGATGAGCAACATAGAACCCCCAAAGGCTTCATTGGCCTTGCGATCCTACTCCGGCCAGATTGAGCTGCATGACCACGACTATCACCAGATCGTGCTGCCGCAATCAGGCTCCATGGAGATAGAGGTCGATGGCCGTGGCGGCAAAGTCGACTGGAGCCAGGGCGTGATCATCCCGGCAGGTTGCTCTCATACCTTTTCCGCCAGTACCGCAAACACTTTCCTGGTCCTTGATGTTCCGCTTTCATCGCCCCGCACCCAAAAGTTCGAAGCTGAAACCATCAAGAGGCTCAACGAAAAAAGCTTCTTTCCGGTAAGACCGGAGATTCGTCACCTGCTTGACTACGCCACACGCAGCGTTCCATTGCTGACCAGCTCACCTGAGGTGGCTCAATCCTGGAGTACTTTGTTGATGTCGTCTCTGGTCCAGCCCCACAGCCACACCCCTGACCACGGACAGTTCACCCTGGCCAGGGCGCTGACCCATATCGAAAACAATCTGGACACTCATCTGACCGCCTCTGAAATAGCCCGAATCTCAGGCACCAGCGAACGACGCTTGTACATACTCTTCGAGCAACACCTGAAAACCACGCCTTTTGCCCATGTGACGCGGCTGCGCCTGGACTTGGCCATTGACCTGCTGCGCGATACTCGACTGTCGATCACGGAAATTGCTCATCGAGTGGGTTACGCAGACCAGAGCGCCTTGAACCATGCGCTGAAAAAAAACCGCAACCTGACACCGGCATCGGCTCGAAGGCGCACCATAACCTGCTGAAACATGCAGCCTGGAACAAGTATTAGGCAGCACAGGCCAATACCCGACCGACCGTCCTTCCTATCATCCCCGCTTCGAAACGCTCATCGGGCGGGACCCATGACACAAGCAACGACGTCTACCAAAACGCTCACACCCCCAAGATCTGCCGCCTCGGCAACCGCCATTGGGGTGATTGCCGTGTTTCTGTGGTCCTGCCTGGCCTTGCTCACCACTCTGACGTCAGGCATCCCGCCTTTTGAATTGCTGGCGTTGAGCTTTGCCGTAGCCTTTCTGGCAAGCCTGTTCATTCTCGGGCTGCGCGGTGCTGAGGGCTTTCAAGGCTGGCGTCAGCCATGGAAGGTGTGGGCCACAGGCTTTCTGGGAATCTTCGGCTATCACGCGCTGTATTTCTTCGCACTCAAGGCCGCCCCCCCGGCCGAGGCCAGCCTGATTGCCTACCTCTGGCCCCTGCTGATCGTCTTGCTGGCCGGTGTCAGTGGCGGCCAGCGACTGCGCCCGCGACAACTGCTGGGAGCACTCCTGGGGCTCGCCGGTACGGCGTTCATCATGCAGCAACGCTCACAGTCCGGCGTGGCCAGCATGCCGATCGCTGGCTATGCGGCTGCCTTGCTCTGTGCCTTGGTCTGGTCGGGTTACTCGGTGATCAATCGACGCTTCAGCAACGTTCCCAGCAGCATCATCGGGGCAATCTGCGGCCTGGTGGCCGTGGCCGGAGCGCTTTGTCACCTGGCGTTCGAAACCACGGTTCAGCCTGACTACGGGCAATGGGCGGCGATCATCGGCCTCGGGCTGGGCCCGGTTGGCCTGGCGTTCTTTGCATGGGATCACGCGACCAAACACGGCAACCTGGCGAGTCTCGGCGCTCTTTCCTATCTCGCCCCACTGTTTTCCACCCTGTTGCTGATCCTGGTCGGCCAAACCCACGCCAACCCGATCCTGCTCATACCGGCGCTACTCATCATCGCTGGAGCGGTGATCGCTACCTCACGTCGACGCACCTCCGGCGCCTGATTCTCTGTACCAACAAGGAACTCAAAAAATGCATCTGATTGCCTCCCAAGGGGCTGAGAGGCTCGATCGTACCGGCCCGTTTTTTTCGGTAGCCCCCACCAGAGCGACCCTGCAGCATCTGGGGCTCCCCTCCCGAACGACCAGCCATAGCGCCACACGCCGCCGCTCCCATGGCGAAGCCCCAAGAGTGCTGCTATTCGTTCCGCCCTACACGCGCCTGGTCGAACCGGCACCGAAGGACAGCGCATTCACCCAAATCGGCATCGATACCTTTGAAGTGATGAAGCGTGCAGGTACTCCCATCGGCCTGCTGCGCATCGCTACAGTGGCCAGGCGCGCGGGTTACGACGTACAGATCATCGACGCCCCCTTCGCTGGCTGGGAACAGGAATCCCCACTGGTGCAAGTCGATCAGGGACACCTGCTGCGCTACGGCCTGAGCGATGCGCAGATGCGCACTATCATCGAGACGGCACAACCCGATATCGTCGGCATCCAGTGCAACTACACCGTGCAATGGGGCAACGCTCGGGCGCTGGCGGATCTGATCAAGTCCATTGATCCCAACCTGGTACTGGTGACAGGCGGCGCGCACTCCAGCGGCGATTGGCAGAACGCGCTGCTGGACTCCGCATTTGATTTTGTCCTGATCAATGAAGCAGACCGGGCCTTCACCCTGTTGCTTGACGCCTTAAGCCATGACGGCGGCGACATTCATGCAGTTCCGGGGGTCGCCTATCGTGGCCAGCAGGGACAACTGGTTCGCCCGTCGCGCAAATCCAGCTACTTGAGCATTGTCCCTGGCCGCCAGGGTCTGGAGGAGCGTCTTGGGGTCATGCCCTTGCCCGACTTCAGTTTCCTGGATATGAACCACTATCTGCAGCCCTATCACTCCTCCGGCGCTCGGGTGCACAAACACGGCGCCTGGGCACAGATTTTCTCCACCATTGGCTGCAATGTGAACTGCAACTTCTGCTACATACCCAAGATCAACGGCCCATGGCGTGCCCTGGGGTTGGATTGGTTCGACCTGCACTTGGCGGACCTGGTCAGTCAGGGCGTGAGCGAGGTACTGATCGAGGACGACCACCTGATGCACGATCCGCTGTATGCCATGGAAGTGGGACGCCTGCTGAAAAAACACAACCTGCCCTGGGTCGAAGAAGGTGGTCTGAGCCTGTTCAATCTGGTGCTACTACACAAAGGAGAGCGCTTCCTCGCTGAGCTGGATGATCAGGAACTGAAAAGTCCGCAATACCGCAACGTCATCGCCGCGATCAAGGGCGGACTGACAGCCCGGCAGTTCATTCGCTCGATTGCCGAAAACGGCTGCTACAACATCTACCTCGCCGTGGAGAGTGCCAACGAGGAAAGCCTGATCAACTCCAACAAGTCGCGCTTCAACGCGATTCAGCAAGCCACCTTTGAAATCATCGAGATATTCACCGCGCACGGCATCCAAGTCACTGGCGGTTTCATGTTGGGCTTTGTCAATCCGCCCGCCACTCCGGGCGCCAAACCGTTTATCGAAAGCCTGGAATTGATAGAAAGAACCACCGACTACGCGGTCAGCCTAATGGGTGCGGGAATGGCCTACGCCAACCCGTTTATCGTGACGCCCATTCCTGGCACTGAAATGTGGGAGTACCAGCAGCAGTATGTGGTGCGTCACTACGACAATGGCTGGTCCCATGAGAAGGCCACGATGGCAACCGAGTTGTGGAGCGCTGAGGACATCGAAAAGGCCAGGCTGGAACTTCTAGTCCGTGCCAATGGCGCAGATCGAGTCAAAGAGATGGTTCGGCGCGGCACTTGGCCGGTCAATACGTAACCAGCTCCCCGAGAAGTAGAAACCCGATTGCCACTGTTCGGTGTCTTGTAGACCTCAAGAACCGAAACAGCTTGTGGTCATTGATCCACCACGAAAAATCCTTCTGGAGCCTTCTGTAACGACCGTGGGATGATGCGCACCCCTGATCCCATGCCCGGAGATTGTGCATGTCATCCTTCGCTAGAAAAGCCCTGGTCCTGGTGTTCGCCGCAGTGGCGGGCTTCGGTGCGCTGAACGCGGTTGCCGCCGACAAGTCCGCGGCCAAAGCGGCGCCGGGAGAAAAAGTCTCGATGCTCGACGGCAAGCTGTCCTTCACCCTGCCCAAGGGCTTCAGTGCCTCGGCCCTGCCGGCCGGCAGCGAGGCCGACGGCACCGCGGGCGCCAGCGGCACTCTGTATTCCAACGCCACCACCCGCACCGTGGTGATCGCCGCGCAGAACAGCATTCCCAATGCGGCTCAGGTCAAGGACAACGACAGCGCCTTTCTCGATGCCGCGGTCAGCGGGTTCCTGTCGCAACAGGCCGCAGCGCTGCCGGACTTCAGCAAGCAGAGTGAAAAGAGCATGACCCTCAAGGGCCTCGGTGTGCGGCAGATCGACAGCACCGCGACCCAGGGCGGCGGCCAGACCCTGAACTCGACCCTGATCGCCGGCTCCGGCACCCGCATGGCGGTGATCCAGGTGATTTCCCGGGCCGCCGACAAGGCCGGCCATGCGGCGCTGATGAAGCACATCCTCGGTCAGTAGACCCGCTTCAACTCAGGGGGTGAGCCCAGCCCCCTCCAGGCCAAAGGCAGCAGCACCAGCACCGCCAGCCCGAACCCCGCCTGGGACAGGTAGAAGGTTTCCAGCCACTGGCTGTGGGCCGCCACATAGAAACTGTTGTGCACGACATCCAGCACGATGATCGCCAGGGTCAGCACCAACCCCCAGCGCGGGCGCACCCACAGCAGCAACGCCGCCAGCGGATCAAAAAAGGTCAGGGCGCCCCAGAAGGTCCGGCTGGCCAGGGGCGTGTCGACGCCATAGCCATAGTCCCAGAGCAACCCATGGTCCAGGGCGGCGCGCAGGTGATTGAAGCCGGCTGCCAGCAGGCACAGGGTGAACAGCAGGCGGATAGACACGGACACTCGGGACATGGACACATCTACTGTATGAGCCGGCTTGCCGGCGAGGGCGCGATGGCGGATCGAGGGCCGACGCAGCCGAGCGTTCCCTGGCAACCCAGTTGCTGCGCCTCGTCAGCGTCGCCCCTGGCGGTTCAGTCGTTGATCAGCTTGCCGGCGCGAATCGCCTCGCGGCCGGCCACCTTGGCCAGCCAGATGCCCGGCTGGGTGTAGCGCCCGCGGTCCAGGGCAAAGAGCACGCCGCTGGTGCCGGCACGCACGGTGCTGACCCTGTCGTTCAAGGGGTCCACCACTTCGAACAGGGCATCGCCGCGCTCCACCCACTCGCCGGCATCGCGCAGAAAACTGACCACTCCGGGGTGCGGTGCGAACAGGTATTGGGTGCCTTCGAAAGGCATGCCTTCACAGCAGTGATCCGGTGCAGCGGGCCACTGGCCACTGATCAGGCCCTGCTCGGCCAGAAAGCCGAGGATGGCCTCGCAGTGGGCTCGCGCCTGCTCGACCCGGGTGTCGCCCATGCTGCCCAGCTCCAGGGTGGTGGCCAGGTTGGCCGGGGGAATCGCCGCCTGGGGAAAGTCCCGGGCCAGGCGCAGCCAGGGCGAGGAGCAGGATTCGTCGAAAGAGCTGCCGCCGGAGTCCTCGCAAAGCAACGCCACACCAGCCTTCAGACGCGCCGCCAGGGACTGCCACCGCGGCCAGTGCTGGGGCAAGGCATAGAGGTGGATCGCCGCTTCGAAATCGCAATGCAGGTCGAGGGTGATATCGGCGTCGCAGGCATGGCGCAGCAGCAATCGGTGCAGGGCTTGCAGCTGCGAGTCTGGAGCCGGCAGCTCATCCAGCACCTGGACCATGGTGCGGCGGATCAAGGCGATATTGACGGCGGCATCAGTGCCCAGTTGCTTGCCGATCAAGTCGCCCACCGGACCACTGAGCTCGACGAAGGCACGGTTGAAGTTCTTGCCGCTGCCCAGTTCGAAACGCCCCAGGTGACTGCCCTGAACCTGCTGGTCGAGGCCGATGGGGTTGGCCACCGGCACCAGTTCGATCACAGCCTGCAAACGCCCCTGGCGCTCCAGTTCCGTCAGGCGCTGCTTCAGCTCCCAGGCGGTGCGCATGCCCGGCAGCTCATCGGCGTGCAGGCTGGCCTGGATGTACACCTTGCGGCCACCGCTGCCGAAGCGAAACACGCTGAGCTGGCGCGCAGTGCCCAGGTGGCCCCAGGGCAAGGAATGGTCGATGCGTTGCATAGTGGCTCCAGGGATCAAAAAAGGCGTGGCGCAGAATAAAACAGCGGCGCACAAAAAAGGTGGCGACCGGATCACGGGCGCCACCTTTTTTACCCAAGCTTTGCAGCCTGCGGCTTACTCGCCGTAGACATCAAAGTCGAAGTACTTGTCCTGCACTTGCTTGTACTTGCCGTTGGCGCGGATTTCGGTGATGGCCGTGTTGAATTTCTCTGCCAGCTCCTTGTCGCCCTTGCGCACGGCAATGCCGGCACCGCCACCGAAGTACTTCGGATCGTTGTACTCGGGACCGACAAAGGCAAAGCCCTTGCCGGCGTCGGTTTTCAGGAAACCGTCGTCGAGGTTGACCGAGTCCGCCAGCAGCGCGTCGACACGACCGGACACCATGTCCAGGTTGGCTTCCTGCTGGGAACCGTAGCGCACCAGGTCGATGCCGGCCGGCACCAGCACTTCAGTGGCGAAACGGTCATGAGTACTGGCGCGCAGTACGCCGACTTTCTTGCCCTTGAGCTCGGTCAGCGGGTCCTTGACCGTGGTGCCGGCCTTCATCACGAAGCGCGCCGGGGTGTGGTAGTACTTGATGGTGAAATCGACGTTCTTCTTGCGATCGTCGGTGATGGTCATGGACGACAGGATGGCGTCGATCTTCTTCACCTTCAGCGCCGGGATCAGGCCGTCGAACTCCTGCTCGACCCAGGTGCACTTGACCTTCATCTGCTCACACAGGGCATCGCCCAGGTCCACGTCGAAACCGGTGAGCTTGCCGTCGGGCGTCTTCATCGAGAACGGTGGGTAGCCGGCTTCGATACCGATACGGATCGGCTTGGCCTCATCGGCCGAAGCGGTCAGGGAAAACAGCGACAGTGCCAAGGCACCAAACAGCGCAAACTTATTCATTTATAACTCCAGGAGGCGGAGACTTTTATTGGCTGGTTTCGATTATGGGCAAATCGAAGTGGCCAGCAGTCTAGAGCGGCTCCCGGGAAGCAAATTGTGTTTATGCGACAAATACTTATAAAAAACACGCTGCCGCGATTCTGCGCCCTCCCCCTCGCCCCGGCGTGGTGCATTTGACCCTGAAACACCCGACGTTCGCCTCAGAACGGACCATTTTTACCGACACATCCTGCGCTAGCCGCAGCCTGGGGCCGCCGCCAGCGCAGTGGCCCCTCAGCAGGCGCAGGACAGATCCGGCCCCTCGCTACGCGGTTGCCCGGTGCTGAGCTCGAAGCCCTCATCGAGCCAGCCGGTGACCCCACCGATCATCTCCTTGACCGGGTATTCCAGGGCCGCCAGCTTGACCGCCGCCTTGTTCGCACCGTTGCAATGAGGACCGGCGCAATACACCACGAACAGGGTGTCGCGGGGATAACCGGCCAGCTGTTCGACGGTGAGCAAGTGCCCGGGCAGGTTGATCGCCCCGGGGACATGGCCGCGGGCAAAGGCCTCGGGGCCCCGCACATCCACCAGGACAAAATCCACTTCACCGGCCTCCTGGCTGCTGTAGACGTCGGAGCAGTCGGTCTCAAAGGTCAGGCGGTTGCAAAAATGCATCAGGGCAATGGCCGAAGGGGCGGCGGCAATGCTGCGGACCAGGCTGGTCATGGGCGTCTCCAGAACGTGGCGATTAAGGTGGGAAGAACTTTATCGGCCCTGCCCCACCGCGTTAAAGTGGCGCTCCGGACACCCACTGGTAACTTTCCGCCAAATGCACAATCCTCCCGGACTGGTCGCGATCCTGGCTTATGACGGCCTTTGCACCTTCGAATTCGGCATCGCCGTGGAAATCTTCGGCCTGGCCCGGCCGGAGTTCGACTTTCCCTGGTATGAGCACTGCATCGTCGCCGTGGACCCGGGGCCGATGCGTGCCGCGGGCGGTATCCGGATACTGGCCGATGGCGGCCTGGAACTGCTGGAGCAGGCCCGGACCATCATCATTCCCGGCTGGCGCAGCCGCGACCAGGCGCCGCCGCCCGAGCTGATGGAAGCCCTGCGCCGGGCCTACCACCGCGGCGCGCGGCTGCTGTCGATCTGCTCGGGGGTGTTCGCTCTGGCGGCCAGCGGCCTGCTCAACGGCCTGGGCGCCACCACCCACTGGCGCTACACCCAAGAGCTGGCCGAGCGCTTCCCGGACATCTGGGTGGACCCGGATGTGCTCTACGTGGACGCCGGCCAACTGATCACGTCTGCCGGCAGCGCCGCCGGGATCGATGCCTGCCTGCACCTGGTGGCCCGGGACTTTGGCACTCGGGTGGCCAACAGCGTGGCCCGACGCCTGGTGATGTCGCCCCAGCGGACCGGCGGCCAGGCCCAGTTCATTCCGGCTCCGGTCAGCCGCACCCCGCGCAGCGACCTGTCGCAGGTCATGCAATGGGCTCGGGAGCGCCTGCATGAGCCGCTGACGGTGAGCGATCTGGCGGCCCGGGCGCTGATGAGCGAACGCACCTTCCTGCGACGTTTCAGCGCCGCCACCGGCGCCACGCCCAAGGCCTGGCTGCAACATGAGCGACTGGCCCGGGCCCGGGAACTGCTGGAAAGCGGCAGCCAGACCACGGAAAGCATCGCCCTGCATTGCGGTTATCGTTCGGTGGAAAGTTTTCGCGTGGCCTTTCGCAGCCTGGTGGGCCTGCCGCCCTCGGCCTACCGCGAACGCTTCGGCCAAAAATCCCCCTCGTAGGAGCTGGCTTGCCGGCGAAGAACACCACGCTTATCCGGTGGTATCCATTCCGGCCAGTGTCTAAGGCTCCGGTTTGCGCAGAAGGTAGGTATCCATGATCCAGCCATGCGCCTCGCGCGCTTGGCGACGGACCCGCTGGATATCGTCGGCGACCTCGTCCAGGCGCCCGGCAATGAGGATTTCGTCCGCCGTGCCCAGGTAGGCGCCCCAATAGATGTCCAGGTCCTGATTGCGCAGCTGGCGGTAGGAGTCCTCGGCATCGAGCATCACCACCCGGCTGTCGGCATCACCGACCTGTCCCGCCGCCACACGCCGCCCGGTGGTGATTTCCACTGAACGGCCAATACGGTTCAACGCCACCTTGTGTTGCGCCGCCAGGGCCTGGACGCTGGTGATGCCGGGGATCACCTGATACTCGAACTGCGCCGCACCACTGGCCAGGATCTGCTGCAGGATGCGCAGGGTGCTGTCATACAGCGACGGGTCGCCCCAGGCCAGGAAGGCACCGGTCTGGCCCTCTGCCAGTTCCTCGTTGATCAGCCGCTCGAAGACCTGCTGCTTGTCCTGGTTCAGGGCCTGGACGCTGGCCTGGTAGTCCACATCGCCGCGCTGGCGTTCCGGGGTCTGGGCTTCGACGAAGCGATAAGGACGCTCGGTGAGATAACGCTGGCACAGCTCGCGCCGCAGATCGATCAGCGAGTCCTTGCTCGGCCCCTTGTCCATCAGGAACACCACGTCACTGCGGTTCAGCGCCTTGATCGCCTGAATGGTGATGAAATCGGAATTGCCGGCGCCGATGCCGATGATCAGGAGGGTTTTCATGGGGATCTGGTTCTCGCTGCTGTGCCAGGGGGCAAGTATGGGCGGCTTTGGCGCCCGGAGAAATGCCCCGAACGCCGGGCACAGCTCTCAGTCACGGCCATCCAGGCGCAGGCGCCAGCGACCGGCATGGCTGAGATCGATCCGCGACAGGGGCTCGATATCCATCAGGTTGAAACTGCCCAGGGGCGCCTGCAGCAACTGCAGCAGCACCGCACGCATGACAAAGGGATGAGTCACTGCCAACCAGTGCCCCGGACGCTGGGCCATCTGCTCCAGCCACTGCGCCACGCGCCGGCACAACCCGGCGACCGACTCGCCTCCCGGCGGGGCGCTGTGAGGGTCATCCAGCCAGGCCTGCAAGGCTTGCGGCTGCTGGCGTTGCAGATCGCCGATCCCCATCCCCTGCCAGGCACCGAAGCCATAGTCACGCAGGGCTTCCTGCACTTGCGGCGCTGCGCTGAACAGCGCCGCCGTCTGACAGGTTCGCCGCTCCGGCCCGCACAGCACCTGCGGGTGGTGCCTGAACTGCGCAGCCCGGCTCAGGGCCTGGGCCTGCCAATCCATCTCCACGGCTTCGTCCAGGGGAAAGCGCCCCAGCTTCTGGGCGGCGGTACGGGCGTGGCAGATCAGCGTCAAACGGGTGGCCGGCAAGGGGTTATCTCGACAAAGGAACATCAGGGCTGAGGCCGGTTTTTAGCACGACCACGGGGCTATTTCCCAGCAGGGGACAGGTTGAAAATTCCTCAGAAACTCAAGAAAAGCCTGATCACCAAACAAGAAATGGCTTATAGGCAACCCAAACAGTACGCCTTTATTCTCCGCGAAGTTCCCACACTTCGACTCGAATCAGGTACCTCGACACCATGCACAGCGGTATGTGGGAGCTCCTGTCTCTCGACCTTGCGCTCAACGCCTCGCTCCAACCCATCGTCCTGCTGCAATACGTTGCCCTGGTAGGGATCTTCAGCATCCTGCTGATGCTGCGTCAGGACGCCCAGCGCCTGATCAAGTCGAAAAAGATCCTGCTGGGTTTGATCCTGGGCACCAGCAACGCCGCCTTGATCGCCCTCGCCTCCGGGTTCATGCAGACCCCGGTGAAGATTTTCCTGAGCAACGACATGCTGTTTCTCGCCGGTTTGCTGGGAGGCTGGTGGGGCGGCATGACCTGCCTGGTCCTGGTGGCACTGGCTCGTTACTGGATTGCCGGCGCCGCGCAGTTCGAAGAGGCGCTGTTCAGTTTTAGCCTGGTGGCCCTGGGGGGCATGCTGCTCCATCGCTGGTTCGAAACCCGCGACCTGAGCGCCCTGAGCCTGAAGGACATGCTGCTGGTGATCCTGGTGCGACTCGGCGCGGCCATCGTCCCGATGCAGATCATCGACTGGATGGGCACGGTCAGCTCCAGCATCACCGCGCAACTGCTGTCCTTGCGACTGAGCTCGACCCTGCTCTCCCTGCCCATGATCATCCTGATATTCGCCATGCTGCGCCGCGAGGCGCGCTACCAGTTGGCCCAGCAAAGCCTGCTGCAACAGGCCCTGACCGATCCGACCACCCAACTGCCCAATCGCCGTGCCCTGCGCGACCACCTCGACCAGATGCTGGAGCAAAACAAAGAGCGGCGCATCCCCCACACCCTGATCGTGATCAAAATCAGCAACCTCAAGGACCTGGTCGCCATCCACGGCCATGACTGGACCGACCAGTTGCTGATCTCCCTGGCGCAAGAATTCAGCAGCGGCGCCTCCAGCCATGCCCTGCAAGCCAGCGCCGCCCACCGCGCCTTCATGTTCTCGGACCTGAGCCTGGCACTGGTGGTGCCTTACCGCTCCATCCAGCAGGTCGAAGAATCGGCGCTGCTCGCCACCCTGCAGATGACCTTGCAGGCCGGGTTGCCCAGCGACGGCAGCCTGTCGCCCAAGCTGCAGTTCTGCGTGATCGATGCCTGCGCCGGAGACAGCGCCAACGTCACCTTGCGCAACATCAGCCTGGCCCTGCAGGACAACAGACAGCCGGTGCGGTACCTGCACCAGTCGCTGATCGAACAGGCGCAAAACAACGAACGCATCCGCCAGCAACTGCTGGAGTGGGTGCGATCGAACACCCCGCCGCTGTATTACCAGCCCAAGTTCTGCCTGAGCCAACGCACGATCATCGGCGCCGAAGCCCTGCTGCGGGCCCAGGACGACCAGGGCGCGGCGATTTCCCCCTTGCTGATCCTGGAAGTGATCCGCCACCACGACCTGCAGCAAGCCTTCGAATGGGCGACCATCGAAGCGGTGATCCGCGACGCCCGGTACTACATCGATGCCGGACTCCAAGGACCGCTGGCGGTGAACGTCTCGTCCTCGACCCTGAGCGATGCCAACTTTGCCGTCCTGCTGATCCAGCGCCTCAAGGAAGCCGGGCTTCCCGGCGCTCGCCTGACCCTGGAACTGACCGAGAGCACCCTGCTGCAAGACACCCAGCAAGTGGCGCACAACATGCTTCTGCTCAAGGATCACGGCGTGGGATTGTCCCTGGACGATTTCGGCACCGGCTACTCGGCCCTGAGCATCCTGGCCAAGTATCCTTTCAGCGAAGTGAAGATCGACCACTCGATGATTTCCCTGCTGCACTATGAACGGATGCGCACCGCGGTCTCCATCGCCCAGGAAAGCGCGCGCCTGTACCAGGCGACACTGACAGCCGAAGGGGTCGAAACCCAGGAGCAGATCGACATTCTCCAGAGCATTGGCATCCGCTGCGCCCAGGGCTACATCTTCTCCCCGGCAGTCCCCCTGGCCGAACTGATCGAACTGGATAGCGACGGGCCAAAGAAAGCGCCCCTCGATCGACCAGTGGGCAGCGTGGGCAAAGCCTGAGCGCCTTGATCGAACGCCTTTCGCCCAGCGCCTCATTGCCCACCTTGTTGAACCATTCCGTCAGGGCAAGATCCGGCTTGCCGGCGAAGAGGCCCGCAAGACCTGCAGCGCCTGTGCGGACGCCCTCGCTAGCAAGCCAGCTCCTACGGAGGCCCAACCACCGCAGCTCCTACAGAAACGCACGACCCTTAGCTTCAGGCCGGCCGCAAGGCCGCCGTCTGGCTCTTGATCTTGATCTTGATCTGAACGCCCCGTTAACCACGATGGCCGAACGCAGGCTTTGAGCCGTGGGTAACCCGGCAGGGATGCCGGGTTAGCCGCCACCCGGCCATGGATGGCCGGTGGCGGCGGCCCACGGATCAATGCCGGAGTTCGGGCATGCCGAGCCTAGGCGAGGCACCGAGTGGAGGGGCAAGAGCCTTTGGTTACTTTGGGCTCTTTCCAAAGTGACTCGCCGTAAGGGCGAAACCGCCAACCGCCCCACCCGCAGCAACGGATATGTCCCCCCGCCTCAACTCCACCCCGCCCCGCCCCATTTCAGAGCATTTCACCACCAACGCAAATTTCACTAGACATGTAACGTCCATTACATAAATATCATTTAGCCATTTTATGAAACAAAAACGACACTCAGCTTCCAAGGCACCCCGATGCCCTCTCTCCGAGACCTGATCACCGACCCCGCCCTCGACCTGACGCCTTCAGAGCGCAAAGTCGTGCGCGCCCTGCTCGACCACTACCCGCGCAACGGATTGGGGCCAATGTCACGCCTGGCAGAACACGCCGGGGTCAGCGACCCGACCATCGTGCGCTTGGTGAAGAAACTCGGCTTCAGCGGCTACGGGGAATTCCAGGAAGCCCTGCTCAGCGACATGGACGACCGCCTGCGCTCCCCTAGCACCCTGCTGCGCCCACGCTCACAAGTGGCCCAGGGCGATACCTGGAGCCGCTACCTGGCGGACAGCCAGCGCGCCCTGCACGACACCCAGTCCCTGACCCAGCCCGAAGACATCCGCGTACTCATGGACTGGCTGCTCGACAGCCGTCATCAGCTGTACTGCTTTGGCGGACGCTTCAGCAGCTTCCTTGCCCACTACCTGCTCAACCACCTGCGGCTGATGCGCCCCGGCTGTTTCTTTCTTGAAGACAACGCGCAACTGCCGGACCGCCTGTTCGATCTGCAGCGCCAGGATGTGGTGCTGCTGTTCGACTACCGCCGCTATCAGTCCCAGGCCCTGCGGGTGGCCAGCGCAGCCAAGGCGCGCAACGCCCGGGTGGTGCTGTTCACCGATATCTATGCCTCGCCGCTGCGGGAGCTGGCGGACCTGATCATCAGTGCCCCGGTGGAGTCCCTGTCGCCATTCGACACCCTGGTCCCGGCGCTGGCCCAGGTCGAGGCGCTGATCGCCTGCCTGACCCCGCGCAGCGCCGATCTTGATCAACGCCTGGAGGGCATCGACGCCCTGCGGGCGCAATTTGATACCCATGTGCTGGAGGAGAAATAAGGATGTTCAGCCTGCCCCACCGTTCGCCCCGGGACTTGCCCTTCGTCGTCGATCACACGGCCCTGCTGCTGGTGGACATGCAGCGCGCCTGGCTCGAACCGCAGTTCGACCCGCACCTGCAAGGCCCCGAGGGCGAGGCCTTTCTCAAGCGTGCCCGGGAGCAGGTGATCCCCAACCAGCAACGCCTGCTGGCCGCAGTGCGCGAAGCACGGCAGAACGTGCTGCACACCATTATCGAAAGCCTGACCGCCGACGGCCGTGACCGCTCCCTGGACCACAAGCTGTCGGACATGCACCTGCCCAAGGGCAGCCCCCAGGCGGCAATCATCGACGAGCTGGCACCGGTGGAAAACGAGATCGTCCTGCCCAAGACCTCTTCCGGGGTGTTCAACTCCACCAACATCGACTACGTGCTGCGCAACCTGGAAACCCGGCACCTGATCGTCGCCGGGATCGTCACCGACCAGTGCGTGGACATGGCCGTGCGTGACGCCGCCGACCGCGGCTACCTGGTGACCCTGGTCGAGGACGCCTGCGCCACCTATAGCGATACTCGGCACCAGGCCTGCCTGAATGCGATCAAGGGCTACTGCTGGATCACCGATACCCAGACCGTGCTCGGCCGCCTGCGGGAGATCCGCGGATGAGCCGCGGCCAGGGCATCGAGGCCCTGACGCCACTGGCCATGACCAGCATCGTCACCACCGATTTGATCGGCGTCACCCGGGGCCGCTCCTTTCCCAGCGACGAGCTGGAGCGCTACCGGGTCGGCGGCTGTGGCTGGGTGCCGGCCAACAGCGCCCTGACGCCCCAGGACCTGATCGCCGAGGACAACCCCTGGGGCGCCTATGGCGACCTGCGGCTAATACCCGACCTGGACAGCCGGGTCACTGTCGGTGCCGGACCGGATGCCACGGCGGCGCCCCTGGACTTCATTCACGCCGACATCTGCGAGACTGATGGCCGCCCCTGGGCCGCCTGCCCGCGCACCCTGCTGCGCAACGAGGTCGAGCGCTACCGTGAGCTGGGCATCCAGATCACCGCCGCCTTCGAGCACGAATTCAACCTCGACAGCGGCGCCGCTCAGCGCGAGCACCTGGCCTTCTCCCTGGAGGCCCAGCGCCAGGGCGCGGCCTTCGGTGGCTGGCTGCTAGCGGCATTGCGGGCGGCCGCTGTCGAACCGGAAATGTTCCTCCCCGAATACGGCAAGCAGCAATACGAGATCACCTGCCGCCCGACCCAGGGCCTGGCCGCCGCCGACCGCGCGGTGAACGTGCGCGAGATCACCCGGGAGGTGGCCCGGCAGCTGGGGCAACGGGTCAGCTTCGCCCCCAAGACCGCGGCGGACGCCGTGTGCAACGGGGTGCACCTGCACCTGAGCCTGCAAGACCTGGACGGCACGCCACTGCTCTACGATCCCCAGGCGGTCCGCGGCGACGACCTGTCACGGCTGGGCCAGCACTGGGCCGCCGGGGTGCTCAAGCACCTGCCGGCACTGTGCGCCTTCACCGCGCCGACGCCGCTGTCCTATGAACGCCTGCAACCCCATCACTGGAGCGCCTCCTACGCCTGCCTGGGCCTGCGCAACCGCGAAGCCTCGCTGCGCATCTGCCCCACCGTGGACATCGGCGGCAAGCCCGTGGCGCCGCAGTACAACCTGGAATTCCGCGCCCTGGATGCCACCGCCTCGCCACACCTGGCCATGGCCGTGATCCTGATCGCCGGACGCCTGGGCCTTGAACAGAAGCTGCCGCTCAACGCAATGACCGACAAGGTCCCCGATGAGCTGAGCACCGAACAGCGCCTGGCCAGCGGCATCGTCCCCCTGCCCAGCACCCTGACCCAGGCCCTGGAATGCCTGCGCAGCAACACGGAATTGCTGCAGACCCTGCCGCCGGAGCTGCTGAGCACCTATTTCGCCGTCAAACAAAAGGAAGTGTCCCTGACCGAGCACCTGACCGCTGCCGATCTCTGTGAGCACTATGGACACCTGTACTAAATCCGCCGAGCACGGTTTCTATACCGAGCCGGCCTATCGCCTGTTCCGCGAAGACTCCACGCATCCGCTGATCCTGGTGTGCGAACACGCCAGCCACTACATTCCACCGGCCCTGCACGACCTGGGCCTGGACAAGGTGGCGGCCCGCGAGCATATCGCCTGGGACCCGGGCGCCCTGGAACTGGCCCAGAGCCTGTCCCAGGCCCTGGGCGCGACCCTGATCGCGGCCAACTATTCGCGCCTGCTGATCGACCTCAACCGGCCGCGGCATGCCCCCGACAGCATCCCGCTGCAGAGCGAGATCTATCAGGTGCCGGGCAACCAGCACCTGGACGAGGCCACCCGCGAGTACCGCCGCCAGCAGCTGTTCACGCCGTTCCACCAGCGTCTGCAGCGGATCATCGACCGGCGCCTGGCCGAGGGGCGCGAGGTACGAGTGGTGGGGATTCACAGCTTCACCCCGGTGTACTACAGCCAGCCACGCGCGCTGGAAGTCGGCGTGCTGTATGGCAGCGCCACCGCCTACGCGGCGCGGATACTGGAAGGTTTGTGGACCCTGCCGATAAAGGTGGCGGGCAACCAGCCTTATGAAATCGACCCCTTGAGCGACATGACCGTGCCGGTGCACGGTGATGCCCGGGGCCTGGAGTCGGTACTGATCGAGGTGCGCAACGACCTGTTGCGCAGCCCTGAAGCGGTGCAGCACTGGAGCGACTGTCTGGCGCCACTGCTGTAACGGATGTTGAAAGACGCTTGAACGCAACAAAGGCTGTTTGCAGGACAGGAACAACAACAAGAAAAACCGCTGTGGTGTGTCTTTAACCCTGCCAGGTTCAAACACAGGCCGGCGCGCGAGGCGTCAATGACGACCCTCGCCGCCGGATGCGCCCACTTACATTGGCTACAAGGAGAACTGCTTCATGGAGATTGAAGAATTCGGCTACAAACAGGAACTCAAGCGCGGGCTGAGCCTGCGCGACCTGGTGGTCTACGGGATGATTTTCATGATCCCCATCGCCCCGTTCGGGGTCTACGGCTACGTCAACCAGGAAGCCCCGGGCATGGTGCCCCTGGCCTACATCATCGGCATGGTGGCGATGGTCTTCACCGCCCTGAGCTACGGCGCCATGGCCCGCGCCTTCCCCATCGCCGGCTCGGTCTACTCCTATGCCCAGCGCGGCCTCAATCCCCATGTCGGGTTTCTCGCCGGCTGGCTGATGCTCCTGGACTACCTGCTGATCCCGCCGCTGCTCTACGTCTACGCGGCCATGGCCCTCAACCACCTGTACCCGGAAGTGCCCAAGGTCGGCTTCATCCTGGCGTTCCTGGTCAGCGCCACCTTCGTCAACCTGCGGGGCATCACCTTCACTGCGCGGATGAACATCCTGTTCCTGCTGGCGCAACTGGTGGTCCTGGGGATCTTCCTGTTCTACGCCTGGAACGCCCTGCACGGCGGCACCGGCAACGGCCAACTGACCCTGGCGCCGCTGTACAGCCCGGAAAACTTCCACTTCGGCATGCTGATGCAGGGCGTCTCGATTGCGGTGCTGTCGTTCCTGGGCTTTGACGCCATCTCGACCCTCGCCGAAGAGGTCAAGGGCGATCCCGGCCGCAGCGTCGGTCGCGCCGCCCTGATCACCCTGGTGGTGATGGGGGCGATCTTCGTGGTGCAGACCTGGATCGCCACGGACCTGGCCGCCGGCATGGGCTTCAAGTCCGCCGACACCGCCTTCTACGAGATCGCCGAACTGGCCGCCGGCAGTTGGCTGGCGACCCTCACCGGGGTGGCCACGGCGCTGGCCTGGGGCGTGGCGGTGGCCATCACCTCGCAAGCCGCGGTGTCGCGCCTGCTGTTCGGCATGGCCCGGGACGGCAAGCTGCCCAAGGTGCTGGCCAAGGTCCACCCGAAACACAACACCCCGCACATCAGCATCTACCTGGTGGCGGTGCTGTCGCTGCTGATCTGCTACCTGTTCATCAACTCGGTGGACACCCTGACCTCACTGGTCAACTTCGGCGCCCTGAGCGGCTTCATGCTGCTGCACATCACCGTGATCAATTTCTACTGGCGCCGGCAGAAGTCCGGCCAGGTGATCCGCCACCTGATCTGCCCGGTGATCGGCTTCGTGATCGTCAGCGCCATCATGTACAACATGGGCGTGGATGCGCAGAAGCTCGGCGCCATCTGGATAGCCGCCGGGCTGGTCTACCTGTTCCTGCTGAACAAGCTGGGCAGCGGTGCCGCCCTGCCCGATCCGCTCAAACCCTAAGTGAATTACCTGCGGCGCCGGATGGCGTCGCGCTTCCCCCCGAGGCAGCCGCCAAGAGCCGCCCGGGGACAGGCCGGCGGATCCCGCGGCCGTGGAACTGCGTGGTAACCGACAGTGATGTCTGGCCCATGTTCGCCCCCCGGGGCGAGCGGCCCTTGATACAGGAGTGCACCCATGCTGGCTTTGCGTCCCGTGGCGTTATTCGATCTGCCCCAACTGCTGCGCCTGGCCCGCCAACGCCTGCTGGGCGTAACGTCCCTGGTGGATGACGAAACCTACCTGCGGGAAAGGATCCTCGACTCCCTGGCGTCCTTTGCCAAGACCGAGGCCAGCCAGGGCCCGGAGAACTACTTTCTGGTGCTCGAGGACCCGGACAGCGGCCTGCTCCACGGCTGTTCCGACATTCTTGCCACGGCGGGCTTTGCCGCGCCGTTCTACAGCCTGCGCAACCGGCCCTTCATCAGCAGCTCCCGGGAGCTGAACATCGAACACGGGGTGCCGACCCTGTCCCTGTGCCAGGACCTCAGCGAACAAACCCTGCTGCGCAGCTTCCACGTGGACCCGGCGTTGTCGGGCACGCCCCTGGCGCAACTGACGTCCCGGGCGCGGTTGCTGTTCATGGCCGCTCACCCCCAGCGCTTTGCCGAGAGCACCATCAGCGAGATCGTCGGCTACAGCAACGCCGCCGGCGAGTCGCCGTTCTGGGAGGCGGTGGGCCAGCACTTCTTCGACCTGCCCTACATCGAGGCCGAACGCCTGTGCGCCCTTCAGGGCCGGGGCTTTCTGGCCGAACTCATGCCCCAGTACCCGCTGTACATCCCGATGCTGCCGCCGTCGGCCCAGGACTGCATCGGACGGATTCACCCCGATGCGCGAGAGGCCTGCGACATCCTGATCGACGAGGGCTTCGCGCCTACCCAGTATGTGGACCTGTTCGATGCCGGGCCGACCCTGCAGGCGCGCAATAACCAGCTACGCTCGATCGTTCAGAGCCGGGTCGCGACCAGCTACCTCAGCCCCCAGAGTGGCCAGGGTCGCCACTGGTTGCTGAGCAATGACCGACTGCAGGGATTTCGCGCCATTGTCGCGCCTCTGGATGAAGCCCCGGGCGATGTGGTCGGGCTCGACCCGTCGATGCTCCAGGCCCTGCAAGTGACACCGGGCGAACCGGTACGGGGAATCGCGTTATGAGTGGCCCGCCGCTTCTGCGCTGCCCGGGACTGTTGCAAGGAGTGCACCGATGATCGTCCGTCCGATCCGCGTCACCGATCTGCCCGGCGTGCTGGCTTTGCTGGAGGGCAGCTGTCGCGAGTTGAACAACCTCTCCACCGACCCCGAGCGCCTGGCCCATCGCTTGCGCTGGGCCCAGCGCACCTTCGCCAGCCGGGTGGAACGGGCCGATGCCGACTACCTGTTCGTGCTGGAGGACGACGACCAGCAAATCATCGGCATCTGCGGCCTGAGCGGCGCCATCGGCCTGCGCGAGCCTTGCTACAACTACCGGGTCGGCATCACCCGTGGCAGAGCCCCGGGGCTGGGTATCGACAAAGAGATCCCGACCCTGTTCCTGTGCAACGAGATGACCGGGCAATCCCAGCTGTGTTCGCTGTTCCTGCGCCGCGACCAGCGCCAGGGCTACACCGGCCGCCTGCTGTCCACTGCACGCTTGCTGTTCGTCGCCGAGCACCCGACGCTGTTCGGCGACAAGCTGGTGGCCGAATTGCGTGGCCAGCTCGACAGCCAGGGCTGCTCGCCGTTCTGGGACAGCCTGGGCCGACACTTTTTCAAGATGGACTTCCAGCAGGCCAATCGCCTGTCCAGCCATGGCAGCAAATCCTTCATCGCCGAACTGATGCCGCGCCAGCCGCTGTACACCTGCCTGCTCAGCCCACAGGCCCAGGCGGCCATCGGCCAGGCCCACCAGAGCACCGAGCAGGCGGTGAACATCCTGCGCGACGAAGGCTTCAGCCATCAGGGCTGCATCGATATCTTCGACGGCGGGCCGCTGATCGAGGCCGAAGTGGCGAAGATCCGCAGCGTGCGCGAAAGCCAGACCCTGCCTTTGCTGGTGGGCCGCCCGGACGAACAGGCGCCGGTGTGGCTGATTCACAACCGCCGCCTGGAAAACTGCCGCATCACCGCCGCCCCCGGGCGCCTGGTTTCAGGCTGCCTGCTGGTGGACCGCCTGACCGCCAAGCGCCTGCAACTGCAGCCAGGGGACTCGGTACGCGCCGTGCCACTGTTGGCCTGCCCGGCGCGGCCTCAGGGCCAGTCCGGGATCGCCCTCGCGCCGGACGCCGCCCTACCCCTGTAGCCACGAGATTGACGAACGCCGGGGCGAATGTTCATATGCCGCCCAGTTTCAGGTGCCTCATGCCGCCGTGCACGAGGTGAAACGGGAAACCGGTGCGCCCTTTCAGGGCCAGTCCGGTGCTGCCCCCGCAACGGTAAGCGAGTGCTGCATTCAACACGCCACTGTACCCAAGGTATGGGAAGGCGAATGCCGCCAGACTCGCAAGCCCGGAGACCGGCCTGAAACGTCTGTTTGGCAATCCTGCGGTGGGCGGGCATGGGCCGGTATGGTCGCGTGCCTGTGGCCGATACCTTCTCCTGCGTGCTTCCCGAAGTCACTTTCGAGAAGACCAAGAATGACAACAACTGACACCTTCCTTGCATGCGACTGGCGTGCACCTCGGCGCCCCCTCAGCGGTGCCCTGCTCGGCTGCCTGTTCAGCCCCCTGCTGCTGGCGGACGACACTCCCCTGACACTGGAGCGGCAATGGGTTTCCGCCCCTTCGGTGGAGTCCACCACAGTGGCCGAAATGGCCCGGTACGGCAGCAAGGTGGAGATCATCGACCGCCAGCAGATCGAACGCGCCGGCCCCAGCAGCGACATCACCCGAGTGCTGCAGATGTACGTCCCCGGCCTCTACGTCGCGCCGAAAAACGGCCCCTTCGACTACGGCACCTATTCACTGCTGGGGGGCCGCAACGACGACACCCTGATCCTGCTGGACGGCGTACGCCTGAACAACCGTCTGTACGGCGGCCTGTACCTGGACACCTTGCCGGCCAATGCCATCGAACGCATCGAAGTGCTCAAGGGCGGCCAGAGCCTGCTGTTCGGCACCCAGGCGGTGTCCGGGGTGATCAACATCGTCACTCGCAGCCCCCAGACCCGCGACACCTCCGGCGAGGTCAACCTGGGCCTGGACAGCTTCATGGGGCAAAGCGGCGATGCCCGGGTGGAGCGCATCCTCAGCAATGGTTTCGGCGACCTGGGCCTGCTGGCCTATGTCAGCCACAACGTCTCCGATGGCTACCAGCCCTATCGCAACAGCGCCTACAGCGCCAGCACCCGGGACAAGAAGCGCGGCTATGAAGTGACCACCTTCGGTGCCAAGGCGATCCAGGGCTTCGCCGACGATTCGCGCCTGGAACTGTTCTACCAGTACAGCGATGCCAACCTGGATTTCGCCCGCCCGGTGAACAACCAGAAGACCACCAACGACCGCATCCAGCAGATCGCCACCGCGACCTTCGAGCAGCGCCTGAGCGAGCGTTTCAGCTACTTCGTCAAGGGCCATGTCAACGACTGGGACACGCGCTACACCAAGATCGACAGCCTCAAGGACGGCCGCCTGGTGAGCAAAAACCGTAACGACTACTGGGGCTTCACCGACTGGGGCCTGCAGGCCGAAGGCAAGGCCGAGCTGGACGGCGGCCATGTGCTGGTGTTCGGCACCGACAACCAGTGGTTCAAGGGCCAGGACGATGTGCTCAAGATCGACAATAACCAGGCCCAGGCCAATGCCCTGTACACCCAGTTGCGCCCGGTGTTCGCGGCGCTGCCCGACTGGCACCCGAGCCTGGGCATCCGCCACGAGAAGATGAGCGGCGGCGAAAGCGCCACCGTGGGCATGCTCACCTCCCTGTACGACCTCAACGCCCATTGGCAACTGCGCGGCCAGTACGGCAGCGCCTTCAAGCTGCCCAACGCCGAGCAGTTGTTCGTCAACGAGGACTACGAACAAGGCAACCGCAACCTCAAGCCGGAAAAGAGCCTGAATGCCGAGCTCGGCCTGGACTACAAGGGCAGCCTGCTGGCCGGCGAGTTCAACGCCAGCGTCACGGCCTTCCAGCGCAAGATCGACGACCTGATTGCCCTCGATGGCATCCACTGGGTCAATGGCCAGGGGCGGATCAAGGTGCGCGGCATGGAGGTCGACGGCCGCTGGCAGTTCAGCCCGCGATGGAACCTCTCGGCGGACCTGACCCGCAATCTGCTGGAGTCGCGCAACGGCGTGACCCTGAGCAACATTCCCGGCTTCTTCGCCCGCTCGCGACTGGGCTACGAGTCCGAGGATGGTCAGTGGGGCGTGGGGGGCGCGATCCGCTACATCGGCCAGATCGACAGCGCGAAGAAGGTCGACTACGGCCACTACTCGGTGGTGGACGCCGATGCCTATCGCTACCTCGACAGGGCCCAGCAACATCGCCTGAGCCTGCTGGTGGAGAACCTGTTCGACCGCGACTACACCACCAGCATGACCAGCAGCGCGCCGGCGGTGGACAACCTCGGCCGGCCCTTTACCAGCGAAGTGCGCTACACCTACCGCTTCTGAGGCCCAACGACATGCACAAGGACTATCAACGGGTGCTGTTCGTCGGCCCCGGCCTGCACGGCGGCACCCTGGGCGAAGCCTTTCGCCGCGAGCTCAAGGCGCTGCGCAACGAGGACGCCGGCACCCGGGTGATCGACACCCTGGACGGTTTCGACAGCCTCTGGGCCGCCCTGGAGGAACCCTTGCCCGAGGACGGCGCGGCGCTGCTGGTGGTGGACCTGGAGCCCAGTTCCGACAGCGCTTACCTGGACTGGCTGCGCGATGAGCTGGGACGCCTGGCCCGGGCCCATCCCCAGGCGCCGCAGCTGTGGATCACCGCCCAGGCCCTGGGCCGTCGCGGGCTGGATGCAGCGCTGGCCTGCGCCAGCATCGCCCAGCACGAGCGGCACCTGCCCTGCGATCAGGTCAACGCCGTGGCCAGCGACCCGGACTGGTCGCGGGTGCCACCCCATGCCCGGCAGGTGTTCCTGTGCACCGGCCCGCGCTGCGTGCGCCGCGGTGCCCTGGCGCTGTGGAAGACCCTGCGCCGTGAACTGCTGCGCCTTGACCACATGGAAACCCCCGGCGGCGTGCTGCTGACCCGCACCGCCTGCCAGTTCCCCTGCAACCTGGGGCCGGTGCTGACCGTGCACCCCGATGGCTGCTGGTACCGGGTCAGCGACGACCGCCAGGTCGTGCGTCTGGTGCAGGGGCATCTGCTGGCAGGTGAGCCGGTGCAGGATCTGCTGATCCCTTCGCCGTATGCGGGGGTGACGGATGCCTAGGAAGATCCTCGGCCTCCTGCTATGGCTGGCGACCGGGCCGGCCCTGGCGGCCAGCTACGACAACTGCGCCAAGACCTGGACCGTCGAGGACCCTCCCCGGCGCATCGTGGCCCTCAACCAGCACAGCGCCGATCTGCTGCTGGCCCTGGGCGCCGGGCCGTCGATGATCGGCGTCGCCTACCTGGATGACGACAGTCAGGCCCAAACCCAGGGGCAGTACCACGGCGTGCCGGTGATCGCCCGGCAATACCCGTCGGCGGAGGTGCTCTACAGCCTGAAGCCCGACCTGGTGGTGGGCGGCTTCGCTTCGGCATTTCCCGACAACTTCAGCTCCCGGGAGCGCCTGGGCCGCATCGGCATTGCCAGCTACCTGCTGGAGTCGGCCTGCGCCGGGCATGATGAGGACTACTTCGGGCATATCCGTCGCGACCTGCGGACCCTGGGCCGACTGTTGCAGCAGCCAGCCCGGGCCGAGCAACTGATCGCGGCCATGGAGGCCGACCTTGCTGCGGCAGCAGCCTTGTACCGGGGCCGCGACACGCCCGCGGTGTTCTACCTGGACAGCGAGGTCAACGGCCTGGCCAGCCAGGGCCAGCGCGGTTTTGTCGGGGTACTGCTGCAAGCCGCCGGCGCCCGCAACAGCTTCGCCGCCATCGACCGCCCGCGCCTGACGGTCGACAGCGAAACCCTGCTGAGCAACGACCCGGACGTGCTGCTCCTGGCAGACGCCCTGTGGTCACCGGCCACGCGCAAACGCCAGCTGCTGCAGCGAGACCCGGTGCTGTCGCGGTTGCGGGCGGTGCGCGAAGAGCGGCTGATCGACATCCCCTTCGCCCAACTGGTGCCGGGCATCGCCAGCGGCCGCACCGCGCTGGAACTGGCGCGGCGCCTGCACCCTGCTCCCCCGTAGGCGCCGGCTTGCCGGCGAAGCGAGCACCGCCAGCCCCCGCGACGCGCCACCCGACGCCTTCGCGGGCAAGCCCGCTCCTACAGACCGCACCCACTGTAGGAGCCGGCTTGCCGGCGAACGGAACACCGCCAATCACGCGGCGTACATGCCGACGCCTTCATGGGCAAGCCCGACCAGAGGCAGGTATTACAGAGGATTCAACACCCGGCGCGAAGGCCGCTCCGGCGGATGGCAGGTGACGTTGTTGCGACCAGCGGTCTTGGCGGCATACAAGGCCTGATCGGCATCGTTCAACCAATCCATGGCGTCCTCGTGCATGGGGTTGAACGCCGCCAGGCCAATGCTCAGGCTCACCTGCAACGCCGGATTCTGTTCGTAGCCCAGGGCCGCGAAGCGCCCGCGCAGCGCCTCCATCAGATCGGCGGCGTGCTCCAGCGGCACGTCCGGCAGGATCACGCAGAACTCATCACCGCCATAACGCCCGGCCTGATCGCTGGCCCGCAGGTTCTGCCGGAGGAGCTTGCTCAACTGGCGCAGCACCACATCCCCGGCCACATGGCCGTAGGTGTCGTTGATGGCCTTGAAGTGATCGATGTCGATCAGGGCGATGGCGCCACCATGGGCCTGGCGCTGGCAACGCTGGAACTCGATCTCCAACTGGTCCTTCCAGGCGCCGTGGTTGAGCAGCCCGGTCAGGCTGTCGGTGCGACTCAGGGCCAGCAGCTCGCGCTTGTGCCGGCCCAGGGTCGCCGCTTGCTGGTAACAGATGTAGCCCAGCACCATCGGGTACAGAGTCAGCATCGGCAGGCAGGCATACAACTGCTGCGGCGTGGTCAGGGGAGTGAACGACAGCCCGAACACCCCCAGGCCGATGCCAATGCCCAGGACCTGGGCCCCACAGCCGGCAAGAAAAAAACGCACCCCGCCCAGGGCGATGTTGTTCATCGCCATCATCCCCAGGGTGGTGGCCAGCGGCAGCGGATTGAACTGCATGGCCGCGACCCAGAACCCGCCCAGCAGCGAATCCACCAACAGGTTGCGGTACTCGGCGCGAAACGGCACCTGGGACCATCGGGCCCACTGATAGGCCAGGTGCGGCCAGACCAGGGCGTTGAACAGCATCAAGCCCCAGACCCAGGGCGCCGGTTGCAGCGGCCACATCCCGGCGGCCACGCACAGCAAGCCCAGGCCAAGGCCCAGAATCCGCGATTTATACAGCCTCCTGGCCAATGACAGTCCCTTGCCTCTGGTGTAATGCGCAGGGGCCAAGTTGCCTCCGTCCAGCGATGGGAAAGATGCAGCGAGCGATAGGTGAGCTTGACCGTTGCAAGTCTAGCCACGCGGATGCAAAACGCCATCAGTGTACACAGCCTGCCCGCTCAAGACGGGCCCGCTGAGCGGGAATCTGCCCGCCGGCCCCATGCATTCATTTGCAGAATGAAGTTCAGAGGAAACTTCGTTTGTCAGCCCCGGCACCGGCCAGCAGAATCGGGGCCGATCCGTACTTCTCTCGTTTCGATATCCACTGCCACGGGAACCTTGTCCATGAGCAACCAGCACTTCGTCAGTCCTGATCTGATCCGCCAGGGATTTTCCCGGGCCATGTCGGATATGTACCGTGAGGAGGTGCCCCTCTACGGCGCCCTGATGGAGCTGGTGGCCCAGGTCAATGCCCAGGTCCTGGAACAGCAGCCGGCCATTGCCCGGCACTTGCAGCACAGCGGCGAACTGCAGCGCCTGGACCTGGAGCGCCACGGCGCCATCCGTGTCGGCAGCGCCGCCGAGCTGGCGACCCTGGCCCGGCTGTTCGCGGTCATGGGCATGCAGCCGGTGGGCTACTACGACCTGACCCCGGCCGGGGTGCCGGTGCACTCCACGGCCTTTCGCGCGGTGCACGAAGAGGCCCTGCACGTCAGCCCGTTCCGGGTCTTCACCTCGTTGCTGCGCCTGGAACTGATCGACAACCCCGAACTGCGGCGCTTTGCCGAACAGGTGCTGGCCCAACGCTCGATCTTCACCCCCAAGGCGCTGGAACTGATCGAACAGGCCCACGCCCAAGGCGGCCTGGATGAGCAGGATGCCCAACGCTTCATTCAGGAAGCCCTGGAGACCTTCCGCTGGCACCACCACGCCACGGTGACCGCCGCCCAGTACGCCAGTCTCAGTGCCCAGCACCGGCTGATCGCCGACGTGGTGGCGTTCAAGGGGCCGCACATCAACCACCTGACCCCACGCACCCTGGACATCGATGAAGTGCAACGGCTGATGCCCGAGCACGGCATCACCCCCAAGGCGGTGATCGAAGGCCCGCCACGCCGGGCGTGCCCGATCCTGCTGCGCCAGACCAGCTTCAAGGCCCTGGAGGAACGGGTGGCCTTCACCGATCAGGACCTGCCCCAGGGCAGCCACAGCGCCCGCTTCGGCGAGATCGAGCAACGCGGCGCGGCACTGACACCCAAGGGCCGGGCCCTCTACGACCGCCTGCTGAATGCGGCCCGCGACGCCCTGGGCGACTTCCCCAGCGAGAGCAACGCCCAGCGCTACAACCAGCTGATGCAAGCGCACTTCGACGAATTCCCCGACAACCACGACGCCATGCGTGAACAGGGCCTGGCCTATTTCCGCTACTTCGTCAGCGACGCCGGGCTGGCGGCACGCCACCAGCCCCAGCGGCCCACCACCTTGTCAGCGTTGCTGGCCGCCGGGCACCTGCGGGCCGAACCCCTGGTGTATGAGGACTTCCTGCCGGTGAGCGCCGCCGGGATCTTCCAGTCCAACCTGGGGGACGACAGCCAGAGCCACTACGCCGCACACTCCAACCGCCAGGCCTTCGAAACGGCCCTGGGCCGCGCCACCCTGGATGAGTTGCAGCTCTACGCCCAGACCCAGCAGCGCTCCCTGGAGCAATGCGCCGCCAGCCTGGGCCTGCCAGCGCTCTAAGCCCTGTCCGGCATCGGCCTTGCGGGTCGGTGCCGGATTCCCCCTTCGTCGTTTTGCCCCATGGTCATGGCCTGGCCGGGACGCTATTGTGCCGGAACTTGCGCCCGAGCCCGCGGCGCGCCACCACCAAGGATGGACACGGCGACATGAGATTCGCGACCGGCCTGTTTTTATGCTGCGCCCTCGGCGCCGCGCTGAGCACCCACGCAGCAGAAACCGTCAACGACATCACCCAGCTCAACCCCATCGTGGTGGACCAGGTGGCCCGGCCCACCACCCTGGAGCAGATCGTCAAACGGGTGGCCGAACACCCCGGCCCCATCGCCATCGGCGGCGGGCGCTACAGCATGGGCGGCCAGACTGCCACCGAGCATGCCTTGCAGATCGATATGCGCGGCTTCGACCGGGTGCTCGATTTCTCCCGCGAGCACAAGGAAATCACCGTGCAGCCCGGCATCACCTGGCGCGCCCTGCAGAGTTTCATCGACCCCTACGATCTGTCCGTGAGCATCATGCAGAGCTACGCCAACTTCACCGTCGGCGGCGCCCTGAGCGTCAACGCCCATGGCCGCTATGTCGGCTATGGGCCGCTGGTGACCTCGGTCAAATCCATCAAGCTGGTGCTGGCCGACGGCCAAGTGGTCGAGGCCAGCCCGCAAAGCAACGCCGAACTGTTCTACGGCGCCATCGGCGGTTACGGCGGCCTCGGGGTGATAGTCGAAGCCACCTTGCGCCTGAGTGACAACGTGCGCCTGCTGCGCAGCTTCGAAGAAATGCCCCTGGGCGACTACCGCCCCTTTTTCTTTGCCCGGATCGAGCACAACCCCAAGGTCATCCTGCATAACGCCGTGCTCTACCCCGACCAGTACCAGACCCTGCGCGCAGTGTCCTACAGCCAGACCGACCTGCCGCTAACGGTCAAGGAACGCCTCACGCCCCTGGACCAGAACTACTGGAAAGAACAGAAAGCCCTGAAAGTGGTGAGCCAATGGCCCGGGGGCAAGGCCCTGCGCCAGGAGGTGATCGACCCCCTGGTGCTGAAGAAACCCCAAGTCTCCTGGCGCAACCACGAGGCCAGCCTCGACGTGCGCGAACTGGAGCCCGACTCCCGGAGCAAGCGCACCTACGTGCTGCAGGAATACTTCGTGCCCACCGACCAGCTGGAGAGTTTCGTCCAGGAGATGGGCGCGACCCTGCGGGCGCACAGGGTCAACGTGATCAACCTGTCCATCCGTCACGCCAAGGCCGACCCCGGCACCTTGCTGGCCTGGGCCAAGACTGACGTGTTCGCCCTGGTGCTGTATTACCAGCAGAGCACGGCAGAGGCGGAGCGGGACGCCGTGCGGGAATGGACCCGGGCCCTGGTGGACAGCGCGATCAAGCGCGGCGGCAGCTACTACCTGCCGTATCAGATCCACGCCACACCGCAGCAGTTTCGGGCGGCCTATCCGCGGGCCGGGGAATTTCTCGCGCTCAAGGCGCGGGTCGATCCGCACAACAAGTTTCGCAACAAGCTGTGGGACGCCTACGGCACCGACAGCCAGGGCAAATAGGTCGCGCCCCGGGGCTCAACGGGCCCCGGACTTGCCACCGGCCAGCACCTTGCGTTGCTGAAGGAAAATCACCCCGTCACCGTCAAAGGCGATCACGTCGTCAGCGCTGAACGGAGCACCGTCGCCGTGCTCATGCCGCAGCCAGCCCTCGGACCACAGGTCGCCGCTTTCATAACGGATCTGGACGAAGTAGTAAGGCGCTTCGCTGCGGGTGACTTCAACGTAGTGCCCACCATCGACGCCGCCCTGCCACCGGGCCCGGGGATGTTCCGGCAATGTGTGCACGGCTTCTTTGAAAAGGCCCGTCCAGGCCATCCCGAGGGCAACCAGTATCAGCGTCAGTGCGCCGATCGACATGAGAAAACGCTTCAACCAGATCAATCCAGGATCTCCACTACCATCCACCTCCGCGAGCGGTCCCGCGGAGCAGTCGGCCATTTTGTTGAAGGCCCCGCGACTGCGCAATGAAAAACCGCAGGCACTTGCCAGACGCCGGCAGAGCCTTCAGCCTTGCCCGGCGCGACAACCGTGCAAGCGGCTTGGCGCCACTTCAACTCTATCGAGACACCCTGGCATGCGTATCACCCTGACGGACATCCGCCTCACTGCGGCGCAAGACCTCTGCGTCGGCTTCTGCTGTGCCTTCGGCGAGGGTCGCGGCCAATGGCTGGGCCCCTCGCCGAGGGTCGGGCACGACTACGAAGTGGAACTGAGCCTGGAGGACGAGTTCAGCTGGAATGACAACCTGGAGCCCTGTGCCCAGGGCCCGTTCCGCCTGCACTGGGACCAGGGTGCCTTGCAGGTCAGTGGGCGCCTAGTTCAGCTCGATGAGGATGGCGTCGCCGCCCTGGCAGTAGGCCCCTCGATCATCCTCCTGTCCCTGCGGGATGGCCCCGAGCGCCTGCCGCAGTGGGTCAGTCTGCGCGCCCACCAGATCAGCCTGCAGCCCATCGCGCTTTGAGCGCCCACGACCAACCACGGTGCAGCGCAGAAAACCCGCAGGGGGGGTGTTTGAAGGGGAAGCTGAGCGCCTTTCAAGGGCTCGAACGTCGCCGGACGCGACAGTTACACAACCTGGCGTTCGCAGGACATTGTTCAGGGAGGGTGTTCGCCCAGTGCTCTGGCCTTGGCAATCCATGCACCGGTAAAGAGCCCTTGCACCGGGCGAACGATTGGCATTCTAGTGCAACTGAAGGGGAAAATCCGTGGGCGGATTCTGAATAAAACTGGACACAGGGTGATCCGTCGCCCTCGCCGCCGGCTCGCCCCTCAGTTCAGCCCCGTCAGCCCTGGCCCCTGGGGCTGTCCTGCAGCCCCCCTCAATACCCGGTCATCTCCAGATAACCGCTGCCGGTGTGACTGCCCTCCAGGGTGATCGGCCCCTCCCAATAGGGAATGCTCAGTTTCATCCACGACTGGGGATTCAAGGCCCGGGTTCTGATGTCCAGTTTCTTATCGGGAATCTTCAGTTGCCAGGCGCTCGGCAGGCGTCGCCCCTCGACCTGGGCTTCCTCCAGGGGCGTCATCTGGATCTGCTCACGCCCCAGGCTCTGGGTGCTGCCATCGGCATTGATCCAGGTGCCGGTGATGTAAGGCGCGCGACGGTTCTCCCGCACCCGGAACAGCATCAACCGTTCTCCGCTGTCCAGGTGCAGGGAGAACCAGTCCCAACCGGTCTGGTCGGCGGCCAGGGGCTGGCTGCTCCACTCCCGATCGAGCCAGGCCGGGCCGCTGACCTCATAGCGTTGGCCGTCGATCTGCAACTGCCCCGACGCCTGGAAGAACGGCTGGCTGTAGTAATACGACGCCTGACCCTGGTCCGACTTGCGGCTGTAGCCGCCCACGCCCTGCAGCACCAGCGGCTGGCGGCTGGACAGTTGCAACTGATAGGCGAACCCCGGCCCACTGGCCTGCACCTGCATCCGGGCCAGGGGATTGGCCCCGGTGGGCAGGCTGGTGAAGCGCCAGTCATCGATCCAGGCCTGGAACGGCTGCGCCGTGACCCCGGCCTGCCCCACCCCGCCCCGGGCATAACGCTCGGCGGCATAGTGACGGCTGGCCGAAGTGGCCGCCGCGTGCCCCAGCCAGACCAGCGGTGCACCCCAGCCGGGCTGCTCGGGCGCGGCCCGCAACGCACTGCGAAACAGCGTCCATTGCACACCGAATTGCCGGCCTTGAGCGTCCTTCAGGTTGGCCGTCAGGTACCACCACTCGATGCGAAAACCGTCATGTGGGCCATGATCGGCAGGAAAGCTGAAGGTGCGCCCCGGCACCACCGGGGCAAAGGCCGAGGCCTCGTTGCCCAGCCCGGCAAAACCCTGGGGCGCCGCGGCGTCCTGGTCGCAGCCGGCCAGCAGCAGAAACAGCAGCGGCAGCCACCGGCAATCAATCTTCATGGGCAAAGGTCCTCAGCAAATCCGCCGGTTGTGCACGGTACAGCTTCAACAGCGGCCAGGCCGAGGCCGCCAGGGTGGCCAACATGGCCAAGCCCAGCAGTTGCAGGATCTGCCCTGGAAACACCCGCAACGGCAGGCTCCAGCCAAAGGCCTGGACATTGATCACGCTGTTCAGGCACCCGGCCAGGACAATCCCCAGGGGCAACGCCAGCATCAGGGTGAGCACCGCCAGCAGCCAGGTCTGCCCGAGGTTCAGCAGCATCAACTGGCGCCGGCCCACCCCCAGGGCCCAGAGCGGTGCCAACTGGCCCAGGCGGCTCTGGCTCTGGGTCAGCAGGCTGATGAACAGTGCCACCCCGGACACCCCCAGGGTCAGGCTATTGAGGGCGGCGGTGGCGGCGAAGGTACGCTCGAAGACCTGCAGCGACCAACCCTTGAGCCGGGCCTGATCGATGATCCGGCTGTCATCCAGCTGAAACTGCTGTTGCAAGGCACCGATCAGCGGCGCAACCGCCTCCGGCGCAAGGCGCAGGTTGAAACGGTTCGGCGCCAACTGCGGCCAATGCGCCAGCAGGTGCTGCACATTCACCAGCAAGTGCCCCTTGGGATTGCCGTAGTCGGCATAGATCCCCACCACCTGGGGCGCCCAGTGCCCTGCCGGCACCGGCAGTTCCAGGCGATCCCCCAGGCGCACCTTGAGTCTTCGGGCCAACTGTTCGCTGAGCATCACGCTGTCGTGCGCCGCCAACTGCGCCCAGGGATCGGCCCCCTGGGCCTCCAGCAACGGCCAATGCTGGCGATAGCTGGGATGGTCGATCACCCCGTACAGGTCCGCCGGCCAGCCCTGAACCTGCAACGCCACCTGCCAGCTGGGCAGCACCGCCGTCACCTGGGGCTGGCGCGGCAGCCAGTCCAGCAGTTGCCCGGCCTGTTCGGGGCTTTGCGGGTTGAGGTAGAGCTCGGCGCTCAGGCGCTGCTCCAGCCAGTCATTGAAGGTCTGGCGAAAACCGGCAGTCATGCTGCCGGCGCCAATGTTCGCCGCCAGGGCCAGGAGCAGGGCCATCAAGGCCAGGCTCAGGGCCGGCAACTGCTGCCGACTATCGGCGACAAACCATTGCCCCAGCACCCCGCGACTGCGCCCCAGCAAACCGCCCAGCACCGCGTTGAGCAGCACCGGCAGGCCCAGGGCCGCCGCCAGCAGCAAAGCCGCCAGCAGCACGAAACCGCTGGCCAGGCTGTCGCCCCAGTGCCACGCCAGCAGGGCCACCAGCAAGGCCAGGCAAGCGATCCAACCCTGGCGCCGCAACCAGCGGGCATGGGCCTGGTGCCAGGCCTGGGGATTGGCCAGGGCCAGCAGCGGCAGGCGCGCTGCCCGCAGCAGGCTGGCGCCACCGGCCAGCAAGGCGCCCAACAGACTCAGGCCGATACCGCTGAACCACCACCCGGGACTCAGGCTCAACTGCCCGGCCACTTGCGCGCCGTACAAGCCCCGCAGGCTGGCGGCCACGTCCGGCAGCAACACCCCGGCCAGCAGGTAGCCGCTGACCACGCCAGCCACACCGCCCAACAGCGCCAGCCCTCCCAGCTCGACGATCAGGCAGGCAATCAGCAGCCGCGCACTGACCCCGCAGGCCCGCAGGGTGCGCAGCAAGCCGCGCCGCTGCTCCAGGGCCAGGCCAATGGCGGCGTGCACGATAAACAGCCCCACCACAAAGGACAGGAACCCCAAGGCATCCAGGTTCAGGTGAAAGCTTTCGGTCAGGCGCGCCAGATCGCCCTCTGCTTCACCCTGGCGCAGCACCAGTTGCCCCGCCAGTTGCGCCGGCAGTGGCGGTGCCTGGGCGGCAAAGTCCCTGGGCAGCAACAAGCGGCTCAACTGCCCGGGCTGGCCGAGCACCTGCTGGGCAAAACCGATGTCCATCAACAGCAGCCCCGGGGCCATGTCCGCCTGCACCCGCAGCGGCGGTAAGCGCTGGCCATTGACTGCCTGGGGTTGCTCGCCCTCTTGCAAGCCCAGGCTGGCCAGGGTCTGCGGCGCCACCCAGGTGGTGCCCGGCACACTGAAGAACTCGACCATCTGTTGCAGCGCCAGGGCCTGCCCGGCCACCGCGGAACCGGCGGGCAGCGATAAGGGCTCGATGCCCATCACCTGCAGGGGCTGGTCGGGGTGATCCTTGAGCTGCACCCGCCCCTGGAGCACCGGCGACACCGGCCAGCCGGCACGGCGCAGCTCGACGAACCCCTGCTGGGAAAAACTCGCACCACTGGCGCTGCCCAGGCTGGCCTGAGGCTCGCCGCCGATCAACTGGCTGGCCCGGGCATAACTGTCCCGAGCCTGACTGTTGAGAGCCAGCACGCCGGTCAACAAGCTGGTGGCCAGCCAGAGTCCGGTGAGCACACTGAAAAACTGCACCGGATGCCGGCGCCAGTGGCTCAGCAGCGCCTGCATCGCTGTGACAAAGACCCCCATCTCAAGCCCCGACCGGGTCGGCCAGACGACCGCGTTGCAGCACCACCGTCTGTTGCAGGCGGCTGGCCACCCGCTGGCTATGGGTGACCATCAACAAGCTGGTGGGGCTGTCCGCCAGTAGCTCCAGCAACAGCTGCAACACCTCGTCGCTGGTGGCCTCGTCGAGGCTGCCGGTGGGTTCGTCCGCCAGCAGCAACCCGGGTTTCGCCGCCAGGGCCCGGCCCAGGGCGACCCGTTGCTGCTGGCCACCGGAGAGCTGCTCCGGGTAACGCCGCAGTAAATCCCCCAGGCCCAGGCGCTCCACCAACTGCGCCTGCCACAGCGGATCGAGGCGCCCGGCCAGGCGCGCCTGGAAGCTCAGGTTGTCTTCCACCCGCAGGCTGCTGATCAGGTTGAACTGCTGGAACACCAGGCCCACTTCAGTGCGTCGCCAGTCGGCACGCTGGCCCTCGGTCATCTGCTCCAGGTGCTGCCCGCCGATGCGGATGCTGCCAGCGTCGACCCGGTCGAGCCCGGCGATCAGGTGCAGCAAGGTGCTCTTGCCACTGCCCGACTCGCCCATCAGCGCCAGGCTGCTGCCGTGCCGCAGCTGCAGGTCCACGCCCTGCAGCACCGCCAACGGGCCCTGGGGCGTGGGGTAACTCTTGAAGACGCCTTGTACCTGCAGCATGGGCTGATTCGTCCGAGTAGAGAGGGAGCCAAGGATAGCCTGAGCAGCACCGCCCCTATCGGCCCGTGCCGGTGAAATATAGTATTGCGCCACTTTCTTCATGGCAGGACGCACAGATGAACTACACCCAGGCCCAATTGAAGTACCGGCTGCAGATTGGCGCAGGCGCATTGATGTTCACCGGCGCATTGATCTCCACGCTGTTCTCCACCCTGAAAATGCTCCACTGGCGCCTGGACAGCTACACCGCCATGGCGAGCACCATCAACCGCCCGATTCAGCAGTTCACCCTGATGGTCTCGGAAAACACCCGGGCCCTGGACTGGTTCTGGGACAACAGCCCGACCCCCAGCTTCATCGACCTGAGCTACTCCTCCCACTGGAAATTCCTGGTGATCTACCTGCTGATCTTCGTCGGCGCCGCCCTGTTCGCCTCGGGCCGGACGCTGATGCGCAAGGTCGAGGCCGTGGAACCGCTGATCGAGGCCCAGCTCAACGCCCCGGTCGAGGACGGCGTGCCCGCCAGGACCCTGCAACAGCTGGAGGAGTCGACCCGGGTGGAGGCCGCGCCAGCGTTCTTCAGCCAGACCCGCCTGCTGGTGGTCTGGCCCCTGGGCGGCGCCGCGGTCTACCTGGGCCTACTGTGGATGCTGGGCATCATCTGAGCCCGGCACCGGCTGATCGAGCAGCGCCTCGGCCACCGGGTACTTGACCAGCACCCGGTTGCGATACAGGCACTCCTGGCGCAGCAGCTGGGCGTCCTGGCCCTTGGTGCGAATGTCGCGCCAGATCTGGTTTTCGCGGTACACCCGGGCGCCCTCGCGCACAAAGCGATGGGCCCGCTGGTAGACGTGATAGCGATACTCCCGCGGCCGCTCGCAGAGTAGCTCGCCCTCCAGCTGCTGCGACCCCACATGCAGCTTGAGCTGCAAGGTCTGGGGGCCGGGGTTGTACAGCACCAGATCGATGTAGTTGTAGAAGATCGCCGCACCGGAACCGAAGGGCAGCACCCGGCCCTCGTCGGGGAACGGGTCGAAGCTGTGGTTGGCCCGCTCCACCACCTGGAGCGGCGAATGCAGCGCCATCCAGTGAATCAGGTTGCTCAGTTGGCAGATGCCACCGCCGATGCCGCGGCGGGCCTCGCCGAACGACAGCTCCATGCCTTCGACAAAACCGCGCCGGCGACTGGGTCGGCCCACCATCTTGCAGAAGGAAAAATACTCGCCGGGGGCGATGCGCACGCCATCGATGCAGGCCACCGCCAGCTTGAGGTTGATCACCTTGTTGTGCTGCAGCGCCAGGTCGGAGTCGCCCAGGGTACGGATCAGTTTCGAGGTGTGCTTGATCAACCGATGGGGCAAGCGCGGGCTGCCGGCCTCGGGCCGGGCGTAACGGCGCCCGGAACAGCGCCAGGCCAGGTGGCGCATCAGGCGCTTCTGGCGCACCCGCAGCCAGTACAGCAGCGGGTGATAAGAGGACAGGGGTTTCATCGATGGGTCAACGGCGGCCCGGCGCGCTGGCGCAGGAGCCGGCTTCGTCCTTGAAAAAAAGAGCGGCATCTTAGCCGCAAGCCTGCCCCCATGCCAGAAGCCCCGCACCCGAGCGCCCCCTCCTCGGATGCCCCATGGAACCGGCCCGGCCCTAGCCCAGCAACTGGCTGAGCACGGCCCGCAGCTTGCCCGGCTTCACCGGCTTGTTGAGCAGCGGCGCTCCCAGTTGCTGCAAGGCCCGGCGACACTGGTCGCTGCGGTCGGCGGTGATGATCACCGCCGGCAGCGGCTGCTGGAAGTGCTCGCGCAGCTGTTGCACCACCTGGCAGCCGGTGACCCCGTGATCCAGGTGAAAATCCGCCAGGATCAGCTCCGGCGCCCGGCCCTGAAGCACCGCCAGGGCCGCCGCCTGATCGGTGGCGGTGAGCACTTCGCAGCCCCACTGCCCGAGCAGCGCGGCCATGCTCTCAAGGATGCTCAGCTCGTTGTCCAGCACCAGCAGACGCCGCCCCGGCAGCGGGTTGCCGGTGCCCGGCTGCGGTGCCTGCAAGCTGATGGGCAACGGCACCCGGTCCGCTAGGGGCACCTCGATACTGAACCGCGAGCCGCGTCCCGGCCGCGACTGCACCTGCACCCGGTAGCCGAGGATCTTGGCGATGCGCTCGACAATCGCCAGCCCCAGGCCCACCCCTTTGCGGTCGACGGCGCGGCCCACGTCCAGCTGATTGAATTCGAGGAAGATCGAATCCAGGCGGTCGGCGGCAATGCCGCGCCCGGTGTCCCACACCTCCAGCCGCAACTGATCGCCGCGGCGCCGCGCCGCCAGCAAAATGCTGCCGCGCTCGGTGTAGCGGCAGGCATTGCTGAGGAAGTTACGCAGAATCCGCGTCATCAGCCGCAGGTCGGTGAACAGGGCAAAGTCGCCAAAGCGTACCCGCAGCTCCAGGCCCGCCGCCTCGGCCACCGACTGGAACTCCGAGACCAGCGGCGCGAGCAACTCATCCAGGCGATAGACCGCAGGATCGGGCTTGACCGCCGCCTGGTCGAGCTTGGAGATGTCCAGCAGATCGGTGAGCAGGTCCTCGGCGCCTTCCAGGGCCTGGTGAGTGCGCTCCACCAGCAGTTGCTCGGCCGCCGGCAGGCGCCGCTCGCGCAAGGTAGAGATGAGCAGGCGCGCGGCATTCAGCGGTTGCAGCAGGTCGTGGCTGGCGGCGGCCAGGTATTTGTCCTTGCTGCGATTGGCCGCCTCGGCGGCGTCCCGGGCATCCCGCAGATCACACTCGATGCGTTCGCGCCGGGCGATCTGCTGCTGCAGGTTGCGGTTGGCTTCCAGCAGTTCATCAGTGCGCGCGGCGACCCGCTGCTCCAACTGGTCGTTGAGCTGTTCCAGGTGCTGCTGGGCCAGCTTGCGTTCGGTGATGTCGGCGACAAAACCTTCCACCAGCCCGTCCTGGTCGGGCTTGAGCAGCAGGTTCATCAGCACATCGATGCTGCTGCCGTCCTTGCGCCGCAACTGGGTTTCATAGCCCAACAGGCTGCGCTGGCGCTGCAGCTCCTCGCCGATGGCCGCCAGTTCCGCCGCACCGCCGACGAACAGATTGCCCGCCAGGTCGGCCAGGGAGAACAGCACTTCCTGCGGGTCCTGATAGCCCAGCATGCGCGCCAGGGCCGGGTTGGCCGCGCGCAGGCCGGCCTGCAGGCTGGCCTGGAAGATGCCGTGCACCGCATGCTCGAACAGCCACTTGTAGCGGTTGCGCTCGGTTTCCAGGTCTTCCAGGCGCGCCGCCAGTTCCGGGTAGTGACTCTTGCGCGCCGAGTGGTTGCCCAGCCCCAAGAGCCCGGCCAGGGCTCGTTGCTGTTCGTCAGAGGGCCTCGCCATACACCACCTCGACATCACGCTGGCTGGATTCGCGAGGGTTGGTGAGGATGCACGGATCGTCCATCGCATGCTGCGAGAGGAACGGAATGTCGCTGCTGCTGACCCCATGCAGGCTCAGGGTTTCGTGGAAACCGATGGCGTGCTTGAGGGCGATCAGGTGCTCCACCAGGCGCCCGCAGATCTGCCGCTGGTTGAGCCCGCGGCAGTCGATGCCGAAGGTCTCGGCAATCACCTTGAAGCGCTCCGGCGCCGAGCTGTAGTTGAAGGCCACCACATGCTCCACCAGCACCGCGTTGCACAATCCGTGGGGCAGGTCGAGAAAGCCTCCCAGGCTGTGGGACATGGCATGCACCGCGCCGAGAATCGCGTTGGAGAACGCCAGCCCGGCCTGCATGCTGCCGAGCATGATCTGCTCGCGCAGGGCGATGTCGCCGGGGTTGGCGATCATCTGCACCAGGTTGCCGTTGATCAGGCGCATGGCTTCCAGGGCATGGGGATCGGTGAGCGGGCCGTGGCCGGTGGAAACAAAGGCCTCGATGGCATGCACCAGGGCGTCGATACCGGTGCAGGCAGAAAGAAACGGGTCCATGCCCAGGGTGGTTTCCGGGTCGATCAGCGACACATCCGGCACCACCGCCTTGCTGACGATGGAGAACTTCATCCGTTCCTGCTGGTTGGAGATGATCACGAACTGCGAGACGTCCGCCGAGGTGCCGGCGGTGGTGGGAATCATGATCAAGGGCGGGCTCGGCACGCGGATCATGTCCACCCCTTCAAACTCCAGGATGCTGCGCCCGTGGGCCACCACGATGCCGATGCCCTTGCCGCAGTCCATCGGGCTGCCGCCGCCGACGGCGACGATCACATCGCAGGCGTTTTCGCGGTAGACCTCGGCGCCCTGCATCACCTCCTCCACCCGCGGGTTGGGCGAGACCTGGCTGTACAGGCAATAGTCGACACCCTGGGCCTGGAGACTGGCCTCGACATCGGCGACCCAACCGGCGGCAATCACCCCGGGGTCGCTGACCACCAAGACCTTGCGCGCGCCGAAGGTCTTCGCATAGTTGCCGACGTTATGCCGGCAACCGGCGCCAAAGATGATTTCCGGAGACACGAACTTGCGCAGCAGACTGAGATTCTGGCTCATGACGGAAGCCTGTTTTCTTATTGTTCTGGAAGGAGAACGCCAGCCTAAAGCATCCGTTGCTGAAAGCAATCCGACCATCGGCGGACTTCGCAGCCTCGCAGGCCCTGTAGCCGCTGCCGCAGGCTGCGAACGGCACGAAGGGCCGCGGCGTACTTGAGGCCGCTGCGGGTTTGGCGGGGGATCGTCAGGCAAGGCCCTGCGGGCCTTTGCGCAGCTTCGCCGTGGCTCAGCAGCGGCTACAGGGACCGGGTGGCGTCAGAGGTGGATGTCCAGGCCGTCATGCGCCACTTCGATGCCGCGGCGGGTCAGTTCGGCGCGCTCGGCGGAGTCTTCGTCGAGGATCGGGTTGGTGTTGTTGATGTGGATCAGCACCTTGCGCGCCCGGGGAAAGCGTTCCAGCACCTCGAGCATGCCGCCGGGGCCGCTTTGCGCCAGGTGGCCCATGTCGCTGCCCAGGTTGTCGCCGACGCCACAGACGCGCATTTCATCGTCGCGCCACAAGGTGCCGTCCACCAGCAGGCAGTCGGCGCGGTCCATCCACTCCAGCAGGGCCTCATCCACCTGCCCCAGCCCCGGGGCGTAGAACAGGCTGGCGCCGCTGCGCCGGTCCTCGATGAACAGGCCGATATTGTCCCCCGGGTGCGGGTTGCCGCGATGGGGCGAATACGGCGGCGCGCTGCTGCGCAGGGCAATGGCCCGCAAGGCGAGGTCTGGGCAGGCCGGTAGGCTGAACTCGCGGCCATCGAGGTGGATGGGCTGCCACTGCAAGCCGCCGTTCCAGTGGCTGAGCATGGTGAACAGGGGGAAGCCGCTGCACAGGTCCTGATGGACCATCTCGGTGCACCAGACCTGATGCGGGCAGCCTTCGCGCAGGCTGAGCAGGCCGGTGCAGTGGTCGATCTGGCTGTCCAGCAGGATCACTCCGGCCAGGGCGGTGTCGCGCAGCTGTCGGGCCGGTTGCAGGGTCGGGAAGGATTCCAGCTGCTGGCGAATATCCGGCGAGGCGTTGCACAGGATCCAGTCGTTGCCGTGGTCGCTCAAGGCGATCGACGACTGGGTACGGCGCTGGGCGCGCAGGCTGCCGTCGCGCACCCCGGCGCAGTTGCGGCAGTTGCAGTTCCACTGGGGAAAACCGCCGCCCGCCGCGGACCCGAGAATGCGGATATGCATGACGTGCTCCTGAAGGGCAAAAGACTCCGGCCAACACCAGGAGCGGCCGGAGCGGGACGGCTCAGCGGTTGGCGAAGTACATGGTCACTTCAAAGCCGATGCGCAGGTCGGTGTACGCAGGTTTATGCCACATGGGGTCAATCCTCTTGTTGTGCCGGACGATTCCGGTAGAGGCATTAATGCACGGGGCACGCGGCGGCCGAATGCTACTTTGGGACGAGCCGGCGGGGTGCATTGGTAGGGGCTTGGCGCACGTGTAGCCGCTGCCGCAGGCTGCGAACGGCACGAAGGGCCGCGGCGTTCTTGAGGCCGCTGCGGGTTTGGCGGGGGATCGTCAGGCAAGGCCCTGCGGGCCTTTGCGCAGCTTCGCTGGGGCTCAGCAGCGGCTACAGGGCCGGTGTCGATCCGAGGTTGTGTAGCCGCTGCCGCAGGCTGCGAACGGCACGAAGGGCCGCAGCGTTCTTGAGGCCGCTGTGGGTTTGGCGGGAGATGGTCAGGCAAGGCCCTGCGGGCCTTTGCGCAGCCTCGCCGAGGCTCGGCAGCGGCTACAGGATGGCGCAAGTTGAGGGGATCGGGGTCTCTAAAAAAAACGGCGCGACGTCCACCCAAGACGTCGCGCCGTTGCCACACAAAGCGGGGCAGCACCCAACTACCCCGCCCTTTCTTGCCCTTAGAAGAAGCCCAGGGGGTTGATGTCGTAGCTCACCAGCAAGTTCTTGGTCTGCTGGTAGTGGTCGAGCATCATTTTGTGGGTCTCGCGGCCCACGCCGGATTTCTTGTAGCCACCGAACGCAGCATGCGCCGGGTACAGGTGGTAGCAGTTGGTCCACACCCGACCGGCCTTGATCGCCCGGCCCATGCGGTAGGCGCGGTTGATGTCGCGGGTCCACAGCCCGGCGCCCAGGCCGAACTCGCTGTCGTTGGCAATCGCCAGGGCTTCGGCTTCGTCCTTGAAGGTGGTCACGCCCACCACCGGGCCGAAGATTTCTTCCTGGAACACGCGCATCTTGTTGTGGCCCTTGAGCAGGGTCGGCTGGATGTAATAGCCGCTGGACAGGTCGCCTTCCAGGCGCTCGGCGGCGCCACCGGTGAGCAGCTCGGCGCCCTCTTCCTGGGCGATCTGCAGGTAGGAGAGGATCTTCTCGTACTGCTGCTGCGATGCCTGGGCGCCGACCATGGTCTCGGTGTCCAGCGGGTTGCCGCGCTTGATCTTGACGATCTTCTTCATTACCTCGGCCATGAACGGCTCGTAGATCGACTCCTGCACCAGGGCGCGGGACGGGCAGGTGCAGACCTCACCCTGGTTGAAGAACGCCAGCACCAGGCCCTCGGCGGCCTTTTCGATGAACTTGGGCTCGGCCTGCATGATGTCTTCGAAGAAGATGTTCGGCGATTTGCCGCCCAGTTCCACGGTGGACGGAATGATGTTCTCGGCGGCGCATTTCATGATGTGCGAGCCCACCGGGGTCGAGCCGGTGAAGGCGATCTTGGCGATGCGCTTGCTGGTGGCCAGGGCCTCGCCGGCTTCGCGGCCAAAGCCCTGGACGATGTTCAGCACCCCGGCCGGCAGCAGATCGGCGATCAGTTCGGCGAAGATCATGATCGACAGCGGGGTCTGCTCGGCGGGCTTGAGCACCACGCAGTTGCCGGCGGCCAGGGCCGGGGCGAGTTTCCAGGCGGCCATCAGCAGCGGGAAGTTCCACGGGATGATCTGCCCGACCACGCCCAAAGGCTCGTGGAAATGGTAGGCGGTGGTCAGTTCGTTGATCTCGGCGGCGGCGCCTTCCTGGGCGCGGATGCAACCGGCGAAGTAACGGAAGTGGTCGGCGGCCAGGGGCACGTCGGCGTTGAGGGTTTCGCGCACCGCCTTGCCGTTGTCCCAGGTCTCGCTGACCGCGAGGATCTCCAGGTTCTGCTCGATGCGGTCGGCGATCTTCAGCAGCACCAGCGAACGGTCCTGGGCGCTGGTCTTGCCCCAGGCATCGGCGGCGGCATGGGCGGCGTCCAGGGCCTTGTCGATATCGGCGGCGCTGGAACGGGGGAATTCGGCGATCACTTCGCCGTTGACCGGCGAGGTGTTGGTGAAGTACTGGCCAGCCACCGGCGGCACGAACTGGCCGCCGATGAAATTGCCGTAGCGTGGCTTGAAGGACACGACGGCGCCTGGGGTTCCGGGTTGTGCGTAGATCATGCTGAGCCTCTGCTGGTCGAGGCCTGTCCGACGACAGGCGATGGACCGATGGTAGAGAGCCCCGGGTGCCGGACGAATGCATCGTTGGCAGGGGGGGCTCTCGTCATTTGGTCGTAGGTTGATTGCCCTGTGCGGGAGCCGGCTTGCCGATGAAGGCGCTCTTGCGGGCCTCTTCGCCAGCAAGCTGGCTCCTACGATTAGCGTTTGCTCACCAGGTCCTTGGGCAGCTTGAAGGTCCAGAGCATGCCGCCCTGGTTGAAGTCCTTGACCCGCTTGGCCACTTCGCCGCCCCACAGCGGCACCGCGCCGCCCCAGCCGGAGAGCACCGAGACGTACTGCTCGCCGTCCATTTCCCAGGTCACGGGCGAGCCCAGGACTCCTGAGCCGGTCTGGAACTCCCAGACCTTCTCGCCGGTCTTGGCGTTGAACGCCTGGAGGAAGCCTTCAGGCGTGCCGGTGAACACCAGGTTGCCCTTGGTGGTCAGTACCCCGCCCCACAGCGGCGCGAAGTTCTTGTGGCGCCAGACTTCCTTGCCGCTGATGGGGTCGATGGCCCGCAGCACGCCGATGTAGTCCTCGTTCAGCGGCTTGATGGTGAAGCCCGCGCCAAGGAACGCCGCGCCCTTCTTGTAGGCGATGCCTTCGTTCCAGATGTCCATGCCCCACTCGTTGGACGGTACATAGAACAACCCGGTGTCGCGGTTGTAGGCCATGGGCATCCAGTTCTTGGCGCCGAGGAAGGCCGGGGCGACGAACACCGAACTGCCCTTGGCTTCGCTGCCCGGGGCGCCGGGACGGCTGGCCTCGTTGTAGATCGGCCGGCCGTTCTTATCCAGGCCAGTGGCCCAGGTGATCTTGTCGACAAAGGGGAAGCCGCGGATGAACTTGCCGTTGGTGCGATCGAGCACGTAGAAGAAGCCGTTGCGGTCGGCGGTGGCGGCGGCCTTGATCTCCTTGCCGCCCTCCTTGTAATTGAAGGAGATCAGCTCGTTGACGCCGTCGAAGTCCCAACCGTCGTGGGGGGTGCTCTGGAAGTGCCACTTGATGGTGCCGTCGTCCGGGTTCAGGGCCAGGCGCGACGAGGAATACAGGTTGTCGCCAGGGCGCAGGTGGGAGTTCCACGGCGCCGGGTTGCCGGTGCCGAACAGCAGCAGGTTGGTTTCCGGGTCGTAGTAGCCGCCCAGCCACGGCGCCGCGCCGCCGGTCTTCCACAAGTCGCCCGGCCAGGTCTTGCCCGCCTCGCCACCGGAGATGCCGTTCTCGATGGCCTTGCCGTCCTTGTACACATAGCCCATGTGGCCTTCCACGGTGGGGCGCATCCACAGCAGCTCGCCGTTTTTCGGGTCGTAGGCCTGGATCTTGCCTACCACGCCGAACTCGCCGCCGGCGACCCCGGTGATCAGCTTGCCGTTGACCATCATCGGCGCCGCGCTGATGGAATAACCCTCTTTGTGGTCGGCGACCTTCTTGCTCCACACCACCTTGCCGGTGTCCTTGTTCAGGGCCACCAGCTTGGCGTCCAGGGTGCCGAAGAACACCAGATCGCCGTACAGCGCCACGCCGCGGTTGATCACGTCGCAGCACGGGCGGATGTCGTCCGGCAGGCGCGCATCGTACTGCCAGAGCTTCTTGCCGGTGCGCGCGTCCACCGCGAACACCCGCGAGTAGGAGCCGGTCATGTACATCACCCCGTCCTTGATCAGCGGCTGGGCCTGCTGGCCGCGCTGCTTCTCGCCACCGAAGGAGAAGGCCCAGACCGGCCGCAGCTCCTTGACGTTATCGACGTTGAGCAGGTCCAGCGGGCTGTAGCGCTGGCCCTGGACGCCCAGGCCGTTGGTGACGATCTGCTGCGGGTTCTTCGGGTCCTGGAGGATCTCTTCATCGGTGACGGCGGCCAGGGCCGCGCTGGACAGCAGCATGGCGCTGAGCACCAGGCTCACGGCGAAACAGGGACGACGTGGGGGTTGGGTCATGACGGCTACCTCGGCGGTTATTGTTGTTCCCGGGAAATTTTCCCGGTCTGCCGGGAATTCTTGGTCCCGGCCTGTTTGCCAACAATTGCCCGCAGTGCGGAGTTTTCTAGTTCCTTGGTACTGGAGGGGCAGAGGCAAGCGACAAGCAGGCGCCATGCCCCCGCACTGTAGGAGCTGGCTTGCCAGCGAAGAGGCCCACAAGACCGCCATCGACGGCAAGCCCCCACAAGATCCCTCATGTAGATGTGGCGAGGGAGCTTGCTCCCGCTGGGTGGCGCAGCCGCCCCAATGGCGGCCACCCCGTTCTTGCTGATAGATCACGGATTCAGGTCTGGCGCCCGCTGCGCGGTCGAGCGGGAGCGAGCTCCCTCGCCACAAGGGTCAGTGATCGTCGATACGCTGCAGGCGCTGGCGCTCGTAACGCGGGTACAGGTGGCTGACGCTGCGGATCAGCTCATAGCGGGTCAGGCTGATGCCGGCAAAACGCTCGGGGATCGGGCGGCGGATCATCTCCGCCATGTCGTCGCCCCGGGCCGCGCCGTCGCGCATCAGCCCATCGAGCCAACTCAGGTAATCGCGCATCTGGGCAAAAGGCGCCGCATCGCTGGCCACCGGGCCATGGCCTGGGACGATCAGCTTCCACGGCAGGGCCTGCAAGGTGTCCAGGTCCTTGAGCCATGCCTCCAGCCCCGGGCTGTTGGGGGTGGTCAGCGCGCGCTCGTAAAACACCAGGTCACCGGCAAACAGCACCCCGGTGTTCTCATCGAGAATCGCCAGGTCGGCACCGGTGTGCCCACTCAAACTGAGCAGGCGCAAGCGATGCCCGCCCACCTCAAGCACCCCGGGCTGTAGCACCTGGGTCGGCAACACCACCTCGGTGCCGCGCATCCAGTCGCCGACCATGCGGTACAGGTTCTCGGCCATGGCGTCCCCCTGCTGGCGCAGCAGGTCGGCTGTGCCGGCCAGGGCGCCGATGGGCACATCGCCAAAGGCCTGGTTGCCCAGCACATGGTCGGGATGATGGTGGGTCAACAGCAGCTGGATCACCGGCTTGTCGGTGGTGGCGGCAATCGCCCGGCGCAAGGCTTCGCCGTAGCGCTTGGACGGCCCGCTGTCGATCACCACCACCCCGCTGTCGGTGACGATGAACCCGGTGTTGACGATATTGCCGCCATTGGCCTTGGCGAAGTTGTCGGTGCTGCCTTCCAGCAGCCAGGTGCCCTCAGCGATCTGCCGGGGCTTGAGTTGATAGTCCAGGTCGGCCCGGGCCGGCAGGCCCAGGCATAGCAGCAACAGCAGGATCCAACGCATGGTGCGCCTCGGCTCGGGTGGGTCAAAGGATGCGCTCAGGGCAGCTTGGCCTCGAACTGGTTGCCGCTGTTGTCGCGCAACAGCAAGCGGGTCTGCCCCGGCCCCTGGATGTCGAACCCCAGGTTGGGGTTTTCGCTGACCGCCGGGAACAGTTCGAGGCTGGCCAGAAGCTGATCGTTCTGGTCGCGCAATTCGGCGTGGTTGAGAAAGAACTCGGGGATGCCGCTGACCAGGCCGTTGTCCATCGGGTGGGACACTTGCAGGCGCAGACGGCTGGCATCACCCCGGGGGTAACGCCCGCCCAGCACCTCGCCGATGTGCTCTTCCCAGCCGGGCTGGGTGCGCACCACGCTGGGGGCGGTGCAGCCGCCACCGGCGGCATCGATCAGGGTCGAGCCCACGTGCCACAGGCCGTCGCGGGTCTGCACCGCGGCGCGCAGCGGCGTGGCCTGCTCGATGCGGATGCGGATCGACAGCCAGGGCAGCACCCGCTCCCCCGGCACGAAATCGACAATGCGCGGCAAGGGGTTGAGCTCGGCCCAGGCAAGGATGCGCACCACCTCGCCGCTGAAGGCCCGGGCGTCGATCTCCAGCGGCACCTGTCGCGCATCCTCGGCAAAGGGCGGCGCCAGCAGCTTGACCCGGTCATCGAAGACGAACGCGGCATCGCCCAGCAATTGCTTGTGGTAGAAGGCCCACATCACCGAGGGCACCGGGTCCGCACCCGGGGCCCGGGGATCGGCGGCCAGCGCCGAGGTCGCCAAGGGCAGCCAGCACGCCAAAAGACAGGTCGCTCGCCAGTTCATCGCAGCTCCTACTGATACATCTCTGGGACCTCGTAACGCAGGCCATAACGGGCGTACAGCGCCTGCAGGCGACCGTCGCGGATCAACCCTTCCAGGGCCTCTTCCACGGCATAGGCCAGCTGGCGGTTGCTTTCATGCACCGCCATGCCGATCTCCCACACCTGCTTGCCCATGTTCGGGTAGGCGTTTTCCGCCAGGGCCAGTTGCGGATCAGCGGCCTGGTGCAACTGCCAGTCGATCTCCCCGCGCATGGCCATCACCGCGTCCACCTGCCCGGCCCGCAAGGCGCCGAAGGCCTGCTGCACGCTGGGGTAATGATGGGTCTTGGCACTGAGCATGCCGTTGAACACCGAGGTCAGGTAGAACGACGGCACGCTGTCCACCTCGACGCCAATGGGGTGCTGCTGGAACACCGCGACACTGGCCACCGAGTCCAGCCGGCGGCGGTCGAATGCCACCTGCCAGCGCTCTTCCTGATAGGGGCCGAACATCACCACGTGATCGTTGGTCAGCTCTCCCAGTTCGTTGCGCTTTTGCGCAAAGTCGTGGTCGTAGGGCACGCGCATCATCAGGTCGGCCAACTGCTGATGGCGCAGCGGACTGCCGCGCCAGATGTAATCCCGCAAGTCGTCGTCGAGCTTCTCCCCGGGGGGCGCCCAGATCAGTTGCAGGCGCACCCCCAGGGCCTCGGCCAGGGCTTGCGCCAGCTCCACGTCGACGCCCCGGGGCTGGCCCTGGTCCTCGAAGCTGTAGGGGGCAAAATCCTGGTACACCGCCACCTTCAGCTCACCGGAGGCGATCATCGTGTCGTAGTTGCGCACCTCGGCCTGCACCGCCGCGCAGCACAACAGCAGGCCACTGAGGAACACGCCGAGGCGGCCCATGGCGATCACTCCTCGACGCGCACGCTGTCCAGGTAGGTGCGCACCGCCCACAGGGCTTCCTGGCTCAGGTAGTCGGCCATCTTCGGCATGTACACCCGGCCATCGCGCACCGCGCCGTGGCGCACCCGTTCGACGAACCATTCATCCCCGGCTTCGCCGGCATCGAGCATGCGCAGGTCCGGGGCGATACCGCCGGACTTGGCTTCCAGGCCATGGCAGGCGGCGCAGTTCTGGTTGTAGGCCGAGGCGCCGATTTCCACCGCCTTGTCGCGCTCGGGCGAGGTGCGATAGGGGTTGACCGCGGCCCAGCCGGCGCCATCGAGGCTCACACCGGCATCCTTGATCGGCGTCAGGCCCTGGGTTTCCACCGCCTGGGGCACCACGTTGCCATGGGCCCATACAGCGCCGGTGGCCAAGGCACCGGTCAGCAGCCCTACCGCGAGCAAGGCGTTGCGTTTTGTTGTCATTGTTATGCCCTCAAGATTGCACGCAAGACCTCGCTACAGAGGCCATGGCGCCATCTTAGAAACAGCCGGCGGGCGGCCGTATGCTGCTTTGGTGGTCGCGTCCTACTCCCTTGGTAGTAGGGCTTGTGGCGCGGGCCTAAATCAGGTGCCGCCCGGGAACTTTTCCCGGCAAAGGCGGGACTTTTTCCGTATCTCAAAGCGCGTCTCGCGGCAGACCCTAGTCAGGCCAAAACCTCCACTGGGAACTGCAACCATGACAATAAGATCGCTACCCGCCCTTTCCCCCCTGAGCCTCGCCGTCCAAGCCCTGCTGCTGACCACCAGCTTGTCCCTGGGCGCGGCGGCCACAGCGGCTACCGCCCCGGCGGCACCTGCCAGCAAGAACGTCACCTGGGAAGACATCGCCAACGACCACCTGACCACCCGGGACGTGCTGCAGTACGGCATGGGCACCAACGCCCAGCGCTGGAGCCCCCTGGCCCAGGTCAACGATAAAAACGTGTTCAAGCTGACCCCGGCCTGGTCCTACTCCTTTGGCGACGAGAAGCAGCGCGGCCAGGAATCCCAGGCCATCGTCCGCGACGGCGTGGTCTACGTCACCGGTTCCTACTCGCGGGTATTCGCCCTCGACGCCAAGACCGGCAAACGCCTGTGGACCTACAACCACCGCCTGCCGGACAACATTCGCCCATGCTGCGACGTGGTCAACCGCGGCGCGGCGATCTACGGCGACAAGATCTACTTCGGCACCCTCGACGCCCGGGTCATCGCCCTGGACAAGAACACCGGCAAGGTGGTGTGGAACAAGAAGTTCGGCGACCACAGCGCCGGCTACACCATGACCGGCGCCCCGGTGCTGATCAAGGACAAGACCAGCGGCAAGGTGCTGCTGATCCACGGCAGCTCCGGCGATGAATTCGGCGTGGTCGGCCAGTTGTTCGCCCGCGACCCGGACACCGGCGAAGAGGTGTGGATGCGGCCCTTCGTCGAAGGCCACATGGGCCGCCTGAACGGCAAGGACAGCACCCCCACCGGCGACGTCAAGGCGCCGTCCTGGCCCGATGACAAGACCACCGAAACCGGCAAGGTCGAAGCCTGGAGCCACGGCGGCGGCGCCCCTTGGCAGAGCGCCAGCTTCGATGCCGAAACCAACACCATCATCGTCGGCGCCGGCAACCCCGGCCCGTGGAACACCTGGGCGCGGACCTCGAAAGATGGCAACCCCCACGACTACGACAGCCTCTACACCTCGGGTCAGGTCGGCGTCGACCCGAGCACCGGCGAAGTGAAATGGTTCTACCAGCACACGCCGAACGACGCCTGGGACTTCTCCGGCAACAACGAACTGGTGCTGTTCGACTACAAGAACAAGGACGGCAAGGTGGTCAAGGCCACCGGCCACGCCGACCGCAACGGCTTCTTCTACGTGGTGGACCGCAACAACGGCAAACTGCAGAACGCCTTCCCCTTCGTCGACAACATCACCTGGGCCAGCCACATCGACCTCAAGACCGGGCGCCCCGTAGAGAATCCCGGCCAGCGTCCGGCCAAGCCGCTGCCGGGTGAAACCAAGGGCAAGCCGGTGGAAGTCTCGCCGCCGTTCCTGGGTGGCAAGAACTGGAACCCCATGGCCTACAGCCAGGACACCGGGCTGTTCTACATCCCCGGCAACCAGTGGAAGGAGGAGTACTGGACCGAGGAAGTGAACTACAAGAAAGGCTCGGCCTACCTGGGGATGGGCTTCCGCATCAAGCGCATGTACGACGACCACGTCGGCACCCTGCGCGCCATGGACCCCACCACCGGCAAGCTGGTGTGGGAACACAAGGAGCAGCTGCCGCTGTGGGCCGGCGTCCTGGCGACCAAGGGCAACCTGGTGTTCACCGGCACCGGCGACGGCTTCTTCAAGGCCTTCGACGCCAAGACCGGCAAGGAGCTGTGGAAATTCCAGACCGGCAGCGGCATCGTCTCGCCGCCCATCACCTGGGAACAGGATGGCGAGCAGTACATCGGCGTGACCGTGGGCTACGGCGGCGCGGTGCCGCTGTGGGGTGGCGACATGGCCGAACTGACCAAGCCGGTGGCCCAAGGCGGTTCATTCTGGGTGTTCAAGATCCCGAGCTGGGATAACAAGACCGCCCAGCGCTGACCGACTGGTGGCGAGGCGCTGGCGCCCGCTGGGCCGCGCAGCGGCTCCGAACCCTGCCCACGCGATAGCTCAGGCCTACCGCGTGGGCCGGGTTCACGACGGCTACGCCACCCGGGGCGCCGGCCGGTCCAGCGGGCGCCAGCGCCCTCGCCCCACCCGCCTTCACTCCCGCCTGGAGAACCGCACCATGAACTACCTGCCCCTGGTCCTGCTGTTGGGCCTGTCTCCCGCCTTCGCGGTGAACGTCGACGACGACGGCAACGATGTACCCCTGACTATCAATGGCTGCCTGATTGCCGAATCCAGCCAATGCCCGGGCGCCAACCTGCGCGGCGCCAACCTGGCCAACCAGGACCTGCGCAAGATGAACCTGGCCGGCGCCGACCTCTCCGGCGCCGACCTGCGCCATGCCCAGCTGGACCTGGCCAATCTGGAAAAAGCCCGCCTGCAAGGCGCCAACCTGACCCGTGCCAGCCTGCAACAGAGCAACCTGCGGCTGGCGGACTTTACCGACGCCAAGCTGATGGCCATTCAGGGCTGGGGCCTGTTTGCCCAGGGCGCGCAATTCGAGAACGCCAACCTCAGCGCGGCCTACCTGCAATTTGCCCGGCTGTCCGGGGCCAAGCTGCACCGGGCCAACCTGCAAGCGGCGGATCTGGAAATGGCCTGGTTGAGCAAGGCCGATCTGCAAGGGGCCAATCTGAGTGATGCCAATCTGCAAGAGGCCAAGTTGGGTGAGAGCAATCTGGAACGCGCCGATTTGCGCGGGGCGCGGCAGCATTATGGGAATTTTCAGGATGCCAATATGGAGGGGTGCCAGGGGTGTCCGGGGACTTGGGATAAGTAGGGGGATGGGGGCATAGCCGGTGCTGTGGGTGTGGCCGCTGGCGGTTTCGCTTTTACAGCGGTGGGCTGTGTACATATCCGTTGCTGCGGTCACGGCCACTTAGGGTTCCGCTCTTACAGCGAGTGGGAGGGGGTACATATCCATTCCTGCGGGTGCGGCCGCTGGCGGTTTCGCTCTTACAGCGAGTCACTTTGAAAAGCCCAAAGTAACCAAAGGCTCCTGCCCCTCCACTCGGTGCCTCGCCTAGGCTCGGCATGCCCGAACTCCGGCATTGATCCGTGGGCCGCCGCCACCGGCCTTCCCTGGCCGGGTGGCGGCTAACCCGGCGTCCTGCCGGGTTACCCACGGCTCAATGCCTGCGTTCGGCCATCGTGGTTAACGGGGCGTTCAGATCAAAATCAACAGCAAGATCAAAATCTGACGGCGGCCTGCCGGCCGGCCTGTTTCATTGCCGTTCGCGTTAATGTAGCCGCTGCCGAAGGCTGCGACCGGCTCCGCAGGAGACGCTAAACCTGCCTCCCCGATATTCCTGACCTATCGCGTCGCCTGGTTTTGCGAGCGCGAGCGCTCGTTCGCAGCCTTCGGCAGCGGCTACAAGGAGCCGGCCTGCGCACCTTGGCTTTGGCTTTTGATCTTGATCTTGATCTTGATCTTGATCTTCCGGCCCCTTCCCAGCCGGCCGAGCGTAGGCGTTGCGTAGGGGGCAGCTCGGCATGGATGCCGAGCTAGCCGCCACCCGGCCATGGATGGCCGGTTGGCGGCGGGCCCCCGGAGCAATGCCGGAGAGAGGGAACCCCGAGCCCCAGCGAGGGGCCCATGGAGGGGCAAGCGTTTTTTGGTTCCTTTTTTTGGCGTTTGAAAAAAAGGGACTCGCCGTAAGGGCGAAACCATAAGGGGCCATAACCGCAGCAACGGATATGTACTCCGTCCCCCATCGCCGTAAGGGCGAAACCCTAAGTGGCCGTAACCGCAGGAATGGATATGTACCCAACCCCCAAACCATCAAGACGAAACCACCAGCAGCCACACCCTCAGCAACGGATATACACCCCGCCCTTCACCACAAAAAGCCCCCAACATCCCCCACCACTACCGGAAAACACCTTCAGCCAACCACTCAGGAAAGTCCCGCATACCATGCAAAACCCGCCATACATCGATGTGGTCATCGCGTTCAACGTAGAACACCAGATAGGGATAGCGCTTCAGCGGCCAGCAAAGCACCCCCGGCAGATCCAGCTCGTGGGCGTAGCGAGACATACCCGAGGCCGGATGGCGGCCGATATGTAGATAGGGCTTTTCAAAGCATCGATAAAACCGAGCGCAGCCTGCTCGGCCTGTTGATCAAGGTAGTAGTTGATAACGCCTTCCACATCCTGGCTGGCAAGGGCGCGTGGCATGACCGGCTTGGCTTTCATCCTCGCGCCTTGTGAACCCTGGCACGCAGGGATTCGAAATAGTCACCCTGCACAGCAGTGCCCGGCCCCGATTGAGCACCGGCCAACAACAGACCACGCAGATGTTGCCGATCCTGATCCTTGCGAATCAGCTCACGCACATATTCACTGCTGGTGCTGTAGCCGCGCTGGCTGACTTGATCATCGACAAAGGACTTGAGAGCGTCCGGCAGGGAAATGTTCATGGTGCTCATGGCTTTGTCCGCCTTTGACAAAATTTGCCAAACCATACCCCCTCACCCCGCCACCCGCACCACCCCCATATCAATCCCCAAATGCACCAACTCCGCATGGGAGCTGACCTGCAGCTTGCTCTTGAGCAAGGTCAAATGGTTCGACACAGTCTTGGCGCTGATGCACAGCTGCTCGGCAATCACCCTCGCCGGGGTGCCCTTGGCCAGCATCACGAAGATCTCCAGCTCGCGCTGGGTCATGCTCTGCAAGCGCGGGTCGCTGGCGTTCTGCGCCGGGGTGCAGGCCAGTTGGGTGGCCAGGGGCTGTTCGATGTAGGCGTGCCCGGCCAGCACCCGGTGCACCGCTTCGATCAGCACCTGGGGCGCGGAGTTCTTGGTCAGGTAGCCCGAGGCGCCGGCCTCCAGGGCCTGGCGCACCAGGGGCAGTTCGTCGTGCATGCTGAAGAACAGCACCCGCAGTTGCGGCAGGCGCTGGCGCAGGCGGCGGGTGGTCTCCAGGCCGCTGATGCCCGGCAGGCCGAAATCCATGATCACCAGGTTCGGCACTTCTTCAGCAACCCGGGTCAGGGCTTCTTCGCCGCTGGCCGCTTCGCGCACCTGCATCGCCGGCAATACCGCGCGCAGCAGGCTGGCGTAACCCTGGCGAACCACGGCGTGGTCATCCACCAACAAGATGTTCATCAGGCCTCCACGGGCATGTTCAGGGGCATGTTCAAGGCCAGCGCCCAACCGGCGCCGGGACGGCTGAGAATGTGCAGTTCACCCCCCAGGCTGCGGGCCCGTTCGGCCATCGAGTGCAGGCCGACGCCGGGGCGCTGGGGCTGGCGTGCGCCGCATCCGTTGTCGCGCACCAGCAGGCGCAGGCCCCGGGCGCTGCGTTGCAGGCGCACCCGCACCTGGCTGGCGCCGGCGTGCCGGGCGACGTTGGTCAGCGCTTCTTGCAGCAGGCGGTAGAGGTGGGTCTTGCTGGCGTCGGGCAACGCTGGCAGGTCGGCGCCGACCCGCAATTGGCAGTCGATGCCCTGGCTGTCCTGCCATTGGCTCACCAGCAGGCCAAAGGCTTCGGCCAGCGGCAGGTGCTGCAGCACCACCGGGTACAGGTCCTGCACCAGGGCGCGAAAGCCCTGCTGCAAGCGTTCGCAATTGAGTTCCAGGGCCTGGGCCGTATGTTCCACCACCGTGGGCTGGCCGCTGACCATGCGCAGCAGGCAGACCTGGGCGCGGATGCCCGCCAGGTATTGCCCGAGGTCGTCGTGCAGGGTCTGCGCCAGGTAGGTGCGTTCGCGCTCCTGCACCGCCAGCAGGGCCTGGGTCAGTTGCGCGTTGTCGGCCCGGGTCTGCTCCAGGGTCGCGGTCATGCGGTTGAAGTGTCCGGCCAGTTGTCGCGCTTCCGGCAGGCCGGCCTCGCGCAGGCGCACCGCCAGTTGCCCGCCGGACACCTGCTGCAAGGCCCGCAGCAAATCATCCAGCAAGCCCATGCCCCGACGTACTGCCCAGCGGATGGTCAGCAGGCTCAAAAGCAGGGCCAGGCCGCACAGGCTCAACAGCTGTTGCAGGGAATCCCAGACTTCATCGATCTCGTCGCGCGCGTCCACGGCGATCAGCACCCGGCGGCCGTCGCCCAGGTCCAGTTCGCGGGCGCTGTGGCGACGGTCGCTGAACAGCTGGCGGCCAAGCCAGGCGTCCAGCCCTGCCTCTTCCGGCATGCGCGCCGCCTCGTCCAGCCCCAGCCAGTGCACCCGCACATGGCGCAGGCTCTGGGTGAGATGCGGTTGCAGCCCCGCCGGGTTGCGCTCGGCGCTGTCGCTCAAGTACTCCACCACCGCTGCGGCGGACTGCAGTTCACGCTCGACATCGGCCACCGCCTGATGCAGCAGCAAGCCGGCGCAGGCCAGGGTCACCACGGCAAAGAACGCCGTCACCCACAGGTTGATCCGCCACAGCGCCGGCATGCCTAGCGCCCCGGCACCAGCGGCACCGCCAGGGGCACGACCGGGCGCGGGCCATGCAGGCGATCGACGCCGATCAGGCTGAGGATCAACAGCAAGGGCAGGAGCAGCACTTTGATGATGCGCATGGGCGTCGCTCTCAAGGTTCGGGCTCAGGGTTCGGGGCAGATTCAGGCCAGGATCGAGGCCGCTGGGACCATGCTAAGACCGCCGCGCCCGCGCCGGGTTACTACCTTGGTACTGCCCGGGCGCTACTTTCTGCATATTTCCCCGCCCCGACGCTGTTCCTATGCTGGCGCCACCTGCCGTGGAGCGCCCTATGCACAAGCCTGCCCCGCTTATCCCGACTTGCCTGCTGGTGCTGGCCTCGCTCCTGCTGCCCCTGAGCGCCAGCCAGGCCAGCGAGGAACCCTTGCAGGTGCGCATCGGCTACCTGGGCTATCGCCCCGACCCCGGCCCGCTGCTGTCCAACATCATCCCCGAGCCCGCCGACGCCGGTCTGCAAGGCGCCCAGTTGGCGATTGTCGACAGCAACAGCACCGGGCGCTTTCTCAAGCAGCAGTTCCAGCTCGACAGTGTCAGCGTCGACAGCCCCGAGGCGCTGCTGCAAGCCGCCAGGGCCCAGCACGACCAGGGCCTGCGGCTGTTCGTGGTGAATGCCCCGGCGGCCAGCCTGCGGGAGTTGTCGGCGGCCCTGCCCGACAGCCTCTTGTTCAACGCCGGCAGCCCCGACGACGCCCTGCGCAGCAGCCAGTGCCTGGGCAACGTGCTGCACAGCCTGCCCGGCCGGGCGATGCTGGCCGACGCCCTGGTGCAGTTCATGGTGCTGCGCAAATGGCAGCGGGCCTTGCTCATCGTCGGCCAGACCGAGGACGACCGGGCCTACGCCGATGCCCTGCGCCGGGCCATGCAGCGCTTCGGCCTGAAGATCGTCGCCGAGAAAGCCTGGAGCTTCGACAACGACCAGCGCCGCAGCGCCCAGGCCGACATGCCGCTGTTCACCCAGACCGCCGAATACGACGTGGTGCTGGTGGCCGACGAACGCGGCGATTTCGGCGAATACCTGCCCTACCAGACCTGGTACCCGCGCCCGGTGGCCGGCACCCAGGGCCTGACCCCCACCGGCTGGCACAAGAGCGTCGAGACCTTCGGCGCCGCACAGCTGCAAAAACGCTTCGAAGCCCAGGCCGGGCGCTGGATGAACGACCGCGACTTCGCCGCCTGGATGGCCGTGCGCAGCGTCGCCAGCGCCGTGAACAAACTGCGCCAGGCCGACCCGCGGGCCCTGCAGACGCTGCTGCTCAGCGACCAGCTGCCGCTGGACGGCTTCAAGGGCCGCAAGCTCAGCTACCGGCCGTGGAACGGCGAACTGCGCCAGCCGATTCCCCTGGTGCAGCCCCGGGCCCTGGTCAGCACCTCGCCCCAGGACGGTTTCCTGCACCCCTTCAACGAAATGGACAGCCTGGGCTACGACCGCCCCGAAGTGACCTGCCGCTACCCCTGATCCGATCACCACAACAACAAGGAATCCGCCATGCGCCGCCCTCTTCTCTGCCGCTCCGCCCTCTGCGCGGGCCTGCTGCTCGCCGCCGGGCACGCCATGGCCGCCACGGCCTGGGTCTCCAACGAAAAGGACAACAGCCTGAGCCTGATCGACCTGCAGACCCTGGAAGTCACCCAGACCCTGCCGGTGGGCCAGCGCCCGCGCGGGCTGCTGCTGTCCCATGACAACAAGCTGCTGTACATCTGCGCCAGCGATTCGGACCGGGTCCAGGTGATGGACGTGGCCACCCGCAAGATCATCAAGGAGCTGCCGTCCGGCAAGGACCCCGAGCAGTTCGCCCTGCACCCCAACAACCGCTGGCTGTACGTGTCCAACGAGGACGATGCGCTGGTCACGGTGATCGACACCGAGACCGCCAAGGTCCTCGGCCAGATCAACGTCGGGGTCGAGCCCGAGGGCATGGCGGTGAGCCCTGATGGCAAGTGGGCTGTGAACACCAGCGAAACCACCAACATGCTGCACTGGATCGACACCAGCACCCAGACCCTGGCCGACAGCACCCTGGTGGACCAGCGCCCGCGCTTCGTCGAGTTCAACCAGGACGGCTCAAGGCTCTGGGCCTCGGCGGAAATCGGCGGCACCGTGACCATCCTCGACGTGGCCACCCGCCAGGTGCTCAAGACCCTGAACTTCAAGATCAAGGGCGTGCACCCGGACAAGGTGCAGCCGGTGGGCATCAAGCTCAGCGCCGATGGCAAGTACGCCTTCGTCGCCCTGGGCCCGGCCAACCACGTGGCGGTGATCGACGCCAAGACCTACGAGATCCTCGACTACCTGCTGGTGGGGCGGCGGGTCTGGCAGCTGGCATTCACCCCGGACCAGAGCCAGTTGCTGGCCACCAACGGGGTCAGCGGCGATGTCTCGGTGATCGATGTCAACAGCCTCAAGGTGCTCAAGTCGGTGAAGGTCGGGCGCTATCCCTGGGGCGTGGTGGTGACCCCATGAACGCTTTGGAGGTCAGCCAGCTGAGCTTCGCCTACGGCCCGCGCCAGGCCCTCGATCAGGTCAGCCTGAGCCTGGCTCCCGGGCGCTTTGCCGCCCTGCTGGGGCCCAACGGCGCTGGCAAGTCGACCCTGATCGCCCTGCTCACAAGGCTCTACGACCTGCAGCAGGGCGACATCCGCGTCGGCGGCTGCTCCCTGCGCAACGCCGCCCGCGCCGCCCTGCGCCAGCTCGGTGTGGTGTTCCAGCAAAGCACCCTGGACCTGGACCTGAGCGTCGAGCAGAACCTGCACTACCACGCCGCGCTGCACGGTTTGTCGCGGCGCCAGGGCCAGGCGCGGATCGACGCCGAACTGGCGCGCCAGGGCCTCACCGAACGGCGCCGGGAGAGCGTGCGCGCCCTCAATGGCGGCCACCGCCGACGGGTGGAGATCGCCCGCGCCCTGCTGCATGAACCGCGCCTGCTGCTGCTCGATGAAGCCAGCGCCGGCCTCGACCCGGCCAGCCGCCTGGCCCTCAACCGGCACATTCGCCAGCTGTGCCAGGAACAGCGCCTGAGCGTGCTGTGGACCACCCACCTGCTGGACGAAGTGCAGGCCGACGACCAGTTGCTGATCCTGCATCAGGGGCGCCTGGTGGCCAGTGGCGTGGCCAGCGCCATCAGCCAGCAACAGGGCGGCGACCTGGGCACGGCCTTCGCCCGCCTGACCCAGAATCCCCAGCCGCGCCCGGCGCCGATCGGAGAACCGCTCGCATGAACGCCTACTGGCAGTGCCTGCGCGGCATCGTGCTGCGCGAATGGCTGCGCTTCGTGCTGCAGCGCACACGCTTTCTCAGCGCCCTGGTGCGGCCCCTGCTGTGGCTGCTGGTGTTCGCCGCCGGCTTTCGCGCCGCCCTGGGCATCGCCATCATCGAGCCCTACAGCACCTACATTCCCTACGAGGTCTACATCGTCCCCGGGCTGGCCTGCATGATCCTGCTGTTCAACGGCATGCAGGGCTCGCTGTCGATGGTCTACGACCGGGAAATGGGCAGCATGCGCGTGCTGCTCACCAGCCCCCTGCCCCGGGCCTTCCTGCTGGCCAGCAAGCTGCTGGCCACCTCGCTGATCTCGCTGCTGCAGGTCTACGCCTTCCTCGCCGTGGCCTGGCTGTATGGCGTGCAGCCGCCGGCCATGGGCCTGCTGGCCGCCCTGCCGGCCCTGCTGCTGGTGGCCCTGATGCTCAGCGCCCTGGGGCTGCTGCTGTCCAACGCCATCCGCCAACTGGAGAACTTTGCCGGGGTGATGAACTTCGTGATCTTCCCGCTGTTCTTCCTGTCTTCGGCGCTGTACCCGCTGTGGAAGATGCTCGAAGCCAGCCCCTGGCTGTACTGGCTGTGCGCCCTCAACCCCTTCACCCACGCCGTGGAGCTGGTGCGCTTCGCCCTGTATCAACGCCTCAACCTCCTGGCCCTGGCGGTGTGCCTGGGGCTGACCCTGGTGTTCTCCCTGCTGGCGGTACTGACCTTCAACCCGCAACACGCCGCCCTGCGCAAAAGCACCGCCTAGGTATCTCCAGATAAAGAGCCACTGTAGCCGCTGCCGAGCCTAGGGCGAGGCTGCGACAAGGGCCGAAGGCCCTTCCAGCGATGCAAAGACCGGCACATAGCTGTGAAGAGAACCCGGTGGACTGTCCTGCTGGACCGCGTCGGCAGGTTTAGCGTCTCCTCCGGAGCCGTTCGCAGCCTGCGGCAGCGGCTACACGAAGCCCTGCGATCCCTGCAACGCCTGTAGCCGCTGCCGAGCCTACGGCGAGGCTGCGACAAGGTCCGCAGGACCTTCCAGCGATGCAAAGACCGGCACATAGCTGTGAAGAGAACCCGGTGGACTGTCCTGCTGGACCGCGTCGACAGGTCTAGCGTCTCCTCCGTCGGAATGCCGCCCAAGCCGTTCGCAGCCTGCGGCAGCGGCGACAGACAAGTACAAGAGCGTCACCCAGCCAGGACCTACGACTTTGGTACTGCTTTTGCTGTCGATGGTCGCATTCACAAATGCCCCCGCGCTGGCATGTAATGGGCCCATAACAAGAAGGACAACCCCCTTATGCCCCGTGCCCTGCAGACCCTGGCCCTGCTGTCCCTGAGCCTGACCCTGGGAATGGCCCAGGCCGAGACGCCGCTGTTTTCCGCCGACGGCTATCGCACCAGCCTCTACCGCAGCCCGACGCCCACGCAGATCGAGGTCGCGCAGATCATCGACACCCAGGGTTTGCAGGCCCTGCTCCAGGCGCAACCCAAACCCCTGCTGATCGACGTCTATCGCCGGCAATGGCTGCAAGGCCGCTTCATCGACAGCGAGCCCCACGCCAACCTGCCCGGCAGCCACTGGCTGGCCAATACCGGCGACGGCGAGCTGAGCCCCGAGTGGCAGCGCTACTTCAGCCGCTACCTGCAGCAGCTCAGCGCCGGTAATCGGCAACAACCGCTGGTCTTTTATTGCCGCGCCGATTGCTGGCTGAGCTGGAACGCGGTAAAACGCGCCGCAGCCCTGGGCTATACCTCTCTCTACTGGTATCGCGACGGCCTGGACGCCTGGGAGGCCGCCGGCTTGCCCGTGGTGGCGGCCCAGCCGGAAGCCTTTCCCTGAAGCCGCCAGCGCGCCCCCGCACAATCACAATAACGAGGTGAAAGGCCATGTATAAAATTCTGATAGCCGACGATCACCCACTGTTTCGCGAAGCCATTCACAACGTCATCAGCGACGGATTTCCCGGCAGCGAGGTGATGGAAACCGCCGACCTGGACAGCGCCCTGGCCCTGACCCAGGAGCACGACGACCTCGACCTGATCCTGCTGGACCTGAACATGCCCGGCATGCACGGTCTCAACGGCCTGATCACCCTGCGCAACGAAGCGCCGACCATTCCGGTGGTGATCGTCTCCGCCGAGCAGGACAAGCAGATCGTGCTCCAGGCCATCACCTACGGCGCCGTCGGCTTCATCACCAAATCCTCGGCGCGCTCGCAGATGACCGAGGCCATCGAACAGATCCTCAACGGCAACGTGTACCTGCCGCCGGACATCATCCGCACCCAGAAAAGCCAGCCGGGGCGCCGCAACAGCGAGACCCCGAGCTTCCCCCCGGAACTGCTCCAGGCCCTGACCCGCAAACAGCTTTTGGTGCTGGAACGCATGACCAAGGGCGAATCCAACAAGCAGATCGCCTACACCCTGGACATTGCCGAAACCACAGTGAAGGCCCACGTCTCGGCGATTCTGCGCAAGCTCAACGTGCACAACCGGGTGCAAGCGATCCTCAGCGCCGGGGATATCGATTTCGGCGCCTACCTGCGCCGCTAAACCCTGTAGCCGCTGCCGAGCCTTCGGCGAGGCTGCGACAAGGGCCGAAGGCCCTTCCAGCGATTCTGAAGACCCGCGCATTCATCGCAACCAAAGCCGGAGCGGTGAATCGGATCACGCGGGTTGTTCTGGTGGACCGCGTGGCCAGGGTTGGCGTCTCCTGCGGAGCCGGGCGCAGCCTGCGGCAGCGGCTACACGAAACCTTGCGCGCCCTGCAGGTCCTGTAGCCGCTGCCGAGCCTTCGGCGAGGCTGCGACAAGGGCCGAAGGCCCTTCCTGCGATTCTGAAGACCGGCGCATTCATCGCGACCAACGCCGTGGCGGTGAATCGGGGCACGCGGGTTGTTCTGGTGGACCGCGTGGCCAGGGTTGGCGTCTCCTGCGGAGCCGGGCGCAGCCTGCGGCAGCGGCTACAGGGGGGGCGTCAGCAGGTGGCTGATGGCGGTCTTGAGTTTCATCGGCCGCACCGGTTTGTGCATCAGGGTGTGGCCCAGCTGCCGCAGTTGCTGCTTGAGGTCGTTGCTGTAGTTGGCGGTGATCATCATCGCCGGAATCGCCAGGGCACGGCGGGCGTTGATTCGTGCCACGGCGTCGATGCCGTTCTGCTGGTGGTCCAGGTGGTAGTCGGCAATCAGCAGGTCGGCGTCGGCGCGGTAGTCGTCGACCTGGCGCGCCAGGTCTTCTTCGGACAAGGCGGTGATCACCTGGCAGCCCCAGCCTTCGAGCAGGGTGCGCATGCCGGCGCAGATCGCCGCGTCGTTATCCAGCACCCAGATCCGCGCGCCGTGCAAACGCTCCAGCAGCGCGTCGCCCAGCTCCGGGCGCGGCGCCGGCAAGGGCGCGCTGGCGCTGATGGGTACTTGCACGCTGAACACCGAACCGCGCCCCGGCCAGGAGCGCACGCCGATGCGGTGGCCGAGTATCCCGGCAATCTTTTCCACGATGGCCAGCCCCAGGCCCAGGCCGCGATCCTGGTCGGGGCGCTGTTCTTCGCCGCGTTTGAACTCCTGGAAGATTTCTTCCAGGCGTTCGGCGGCGATGCCCATGCCGCTGTCCCAGACTTCAATCGACAGCCAGTGCCCCTGGCGCCGGCAGCCCAGCACCACGCGGCCCTGGCGGGTATAGCGGATGGCGTTGCTCAGCAGGTTGCGCAGGATCCGCGCCAGCAGCTGGATGTCGCTGCGCACCAGGGCCGAGCACGCCACGAAGTGCAGTTCCAGGCCTTCGCTGCGGGCCACCTGGGCGTACTCGGCGGCGAGGTTTTCCAAAAGTTCGCTCAAGGCAAAGGGCGCGATGTCGGCCTTGATCACCCCGGCATCGAGCTTGGAGATGTCCACCAGGGTGCCCAGCAGGTTTTCCACGTCTTCCAGGGAGTTGCTGACATTGCGCACCAGGGCGCTGCTGGCCTGGGGGTCGCGACGCTCCAGCAAGGCGCTGGTGAACAGCCGCGCGGCGTTCAGGGGTTGCAGCAGGTCATGGCTGACCGCGGCGAGGAACTTGGTCTTCGACAGGTTGGCCCGTTCGGCCTCGGCCTTGGCCTCGCGCAGCCGCGATTCGACCCGGCTGCGCTCTTCGATCTCGCGCAGCAGCTGCTGGTTGAGGGTGGTCAGTTCGGCGGTGCGTTCGCGCACCCGCAGTTCCAGGTTCTGGTAGGCCTGATGCAAGGCCTCGGCGGTGCGCCGGCGTTCGGTGATGTCGCGAATCAGCACGAAAATCCCCACCACTTCGCCATTGGCCAGGCGGTTGGGCACGTAGGAGCGCAGCATGTAGCGCTCCTGGTTGTTGATGTTGGTTTCGGCGAATTCGAAGGTCACGCTCTCCCCGGCCAGGGCCCGTTCCACATAGCTTTCCAGGCGCTGGTAGTGCTGTTCGCTGTGCACCTCGCGCAGGCTCTGGCCAAGCATCACGCCCCGGGGCCAGCAGTACCATTCCTCGTAGACCTTGTTGGTGAACTCATACACCAGGTCGGCATTCAGGTAGGCGATCAGCGCCGGCACATGGTCGGTGATCAGGCGAATCCAGCGCTCGCTCTCGCTCAGGGCCTCGGCGTGCTGGTAGCGCTCGGTGATGTCGGTGAAGGTGTTGACGAAACCGCCGGTGGGTAGCGGATGGGTGCGGATCTCCAGGACCCGGCCGTCGCTCAGGCGCTGCTCGCATTCATGGATCACCCGGCCATTGCCGTCGCGGCTGGCGGGGGTCAGCAGGCTAAGCTCGCTGTCGCCGATGACCTCGGCAAACAAGCGGTGCGCGGCCACCGGGGCCAGCCCGCTGAGTTCCAGGAAGCGCCGATTCCACAGTTCGAGGATGCCCTCGGCATTGACCATGGCCACGCCCTGGGACAGGTTGTCCACCGCCCGTTGCAGCAGGTGGGATTTCTGCGCCACCGCCTGTTCCCGGCGCAGGGTTTCGCTGTGCTTGACCTCGGTGATGTCGGTGAACAGGATCACCCGCCCGCCCTCCCGGGTCGGCCGTTCGCTGACCTGCAGCCAGCGGCCGTTGTGCAGGCGATACAGCAGTTGTTCGTCGCCAGCGCTGCGTGGTTCCTCGCTGAACAGCCCGGTGCTGGTCATCAGTCGGCGCACTTCCGACAGGCGCATGCCGGCCATGATCCGCACCCGACTGTGGCTCCAGAAGGCGCGGAAGCGGCTGTTGAACAGGACGATGCGCTGCTCCTGGTCGAACAGCACGAAGGCGTCGGAAATGCTCTCGATGGCGTCGATCAGGTGCTGGTGCGCCGTCTCGGCCCGCAGCCGCGCCTCGCTGAGCAGATGGTTGCCGGCCTTGAGCTCGGCCATGGCCTGGTTCAGGGCGTCGGTGCGTTCGCGCACCTGCTCGGCCAGCACCACCGAATGCTGGAACGCCGCATAAGGGTCGTTGCCGCGGGTGATGCCAGATTCGACCCGTTCGATCAGCGCCTCGTTGATCCGCCGCAGCTTGCGGTTCTCGCGCTGCAGGCAGTCGAGCTGCGCTTGCAGCTCAGCGGCGGGCCGGAGTTCGACTGCGGGCAATGGCGACCCCGGTGAAGGTCTGGTTGATGTGCATGCCATTGAACTGTTCTCCGTAGGTGTTGAAACCCATCACCCGTTGATCCCGCAAAAAGGCCCCGATCTCCTCCAGGCTGCCGCGATCCTCCAGCTCCAGGCGGCGCAAAAAACAGTCGCAGCCGATGGTCAGCAACAGGCTGCCCAGGCGCTGCTGCAAGCCGTCGAACAGCTGTTGCAGGTTGGGCAGCAAGGGGCCGGGGGTCATGGCGGTGAGGACGATGCCGTTCTCCACCGCGCAGTAGAAACTCAGGCTCAGGTCCGGGTGCACCTGCTGCACCGCGCGCACGTAGTAGTGCTGGTTGATGCGCACCGCCAACGGGTGGGCGGCGAACACCCGGTGGTCGAGCTGCGCCAGGGGCACGCCGATCAGCCGTGCGTACTCCTCGGCGGCCGGTTCCGCGTTCAGTTCATAGACCCGGCGCGAGGCGCTGTCGGCGCCAGTGACCACCAGTTTTTCTTCCCGGGGCTGGATGTGGTGGGTGGTGAACACCTCGAAATCCAGCCAGGTGTTGACCAGCACCACCACCGCCGCGCCGCTGTGGAACTCGCCGCCGTAATACACGTGGGTGTGGGTCAGGTAGTTGTCATCGCCGGCCGAACCGCCGAAATGCGGAATGTCCCCCAGGGCTGCGCTGAGGGCGGCCAGGACCATTTCTTCGCGGCTCGACAGGCCGTCCAGCAGGGTCAGGGCGAAGCTGTTGCCCTTGATCGGCGCCAGGGTGTTGCTGCGGCAGCGGCCCACCAGGCGTTCGACCATCTGCTGGGCGTCGATCAGGCTGAAGTGCTCCATCTGGTCGATCAGCTCGGCGGCGATGGAAAAGTGCCGGTGATCGAAGCCGATGGCGGTCACGCAATTGCGCCCGTAGCCCAGGGGGGTGATTTCCCCGGCGCTGGTGCAGCCCACCAGGGGGATGCCGCCGAAGCTCTGTTGCAGGGCCGGGCCCAGGGTGTGCAGGGGGTATTCGGCGGAGCAGAAAAACAGCACGAAGCCCAGGTGCGGATGCAGCAACTGGCTGGCCAGGTCCTGGGCCACCTGCTGCGGATCGACGGCCTGGGACATGGCACTGACCACGCCCTCGCTCTGGGCTTGCTGCATCGTCGCCTCCGGCGCGGGTTGTCTGAGCAATGAGTGTACGAAGCCGGCCCCCGGGCACGAATGCTACTTGGGTAGCGGGTGGGCAGTTCCATGGGCGTAGGTGCAGGCTTGCCAGCGCAGGCGTCATCCGGGCTGGAGCAAGGCTGGCGGGCCGCTTCGCCGGCAAGCCGGCTCCTACGGGACATGCGGGAGATATGGGGAATGGAGGGGGCGCCGGCCCGGGCGCGATGCGCACGCCAGGGCCGGCGCTGGGGTTACCAGGTCAGCACGGCACCCACAGCGAAGGTGTCGGTGTTTTCGTTCTGCGCATTGGTCTGGCGGCCGTCGATCTCGAACTGGTTGTACTCGGCCACCAGCTTGAGGTTGTCGTTGATGTCGTGGAACAGCGCCACGCCCCGGGTCTGGTAATCGGCGCCGCTGCCGACCACGCCGTTGCCGTCGTCCTTTGTCTTGCCGTAGGACAGCGCCAGGCGGTTCTTGCCCAGTTTGTACGAGCCCTGCAGCAGGTAGCCCTTGCTGTCGACATTGCGCAGGGTGGCCTCGCCGGCATTGTTGGTGAAGAACGGGTTGATGCCCTTGGCCTGGAACCCGGAACCGGTCAGGGACAGGCCGCCCATCTTGGCCTGCAGGCCATAGCCCAGGCCCTTGGAGGTCACCGACTGCACGTTGGGGTCGGTGTTGTCGGAGGTCTGGTAGCTGCCGTTGAGCCAGCTGTAGAACTTGGCCCCGCCCAGGTCGAACTGGTAGGTGACCTCGCTCTCGGTGCGCGGGTTCTTCTGGTAGGCCTTGCCCAGGGCGCTGCTGTCGTTGGTGTCCACCGGGTCGAGGATGCCCACCGCCACCCGCAGGCCGTCCATCACCGGGCTGCGGTAAGTGATCTGCGACGACGGAAAGGGATAGGGGTAACCGCTGCCGATGTTGCCGAACGACACCCCGCCGCCGTCCACCAGCCCCAGGCTGTCGCTGACCTGGCCGTACCCGGCGAGCATTTCATCGAGCAGGATGTTGGAGCGGGCGAACAGGCCAAAGTCCTTGCCGATCAGCACCTCGCCCCACTCCGGGTTGGCCACGGTGCCGTAGAACTGGCGCACGTCGATGGCGGTGTCGGTGCCGTTGGTTTCGCTGTCGTTGATGGTCACCCAGAACGAGGCCCGGGCGCCGAGCTTGAGGTCGTCCACCTGCTTGCCCATGTTGAAGCCCAGGTAGTTGGGCAGAAAGCCCATCTTCACCCGCGCCTGCCGGCGGTCGTACTGCTCGCCGGCGCGGTCGACGTCGCTGTTGACGTAGAAGGCGTTGACGTAGCCGTCGGTGGAAAAGGTGGTCTGGTCCTTGTCGTACAGCATGATCTCGGCTTCGGCGACAGTGCCCAGGCCAAGGGTCGACAGGCCGACGAGCAGGGCCGGAATCAAGGGGTACTGGCAGTTCTTATTGTTATGCATGGCGCGCTCCGCAAACGGGGGACGAAATGTCGGAGGCGATTATCGAAAGGGCCCCAGGGCACTGACAGGCTGCCTTGGAGGCAGATTGCCAGTGCTTTGGAGGGGCTGGCAGGGAGCGGCAAATCCGATCCACGACCGGCCCGCTACCGGGCCCACTACCTGGAGTAACACCAAGGGCTCATGGCCCCGGGTGCGAAGGGATGAAGTCCTTAAGTCGTCGGCCGTTCAGTCGTCGCCCGTCTTATCGTCGCCCGCGAGCGCGCGCAACCGCGCCAGCTCGGCGGTAGCCAGGGGAATGCCGTGCTCCAGCGATTTGGCCCGGGTGCGGTAGCGCCGGTCGCCGGGCATGCGCTCCAGGCCCACGGCCTGCATCTGCCGCACCAGCTCGCCGCTGCGCTGGGCAAAACGCCCGCCGCCCAGGTGGCTGGGGTCGATGACGATCAGCAGTTGCCCGGTCCAGGGCGTTTGCGCCCCGGGGTGTTGCGACCAGTCGAACTCGAAGGAGAAATGGCCACCGGTCAGCGCCGCCGCCAGCAGCTCCACCATCATCGACAGCGCCGAGCCCTTGTGCCCGCCAAAGGGCAGCAAGGCGCCGCCGTCGAGAATCGCTGCCGGATCGCAAGTGGGCTGGCCGTCGCGGTCCACCCCCATGCCCGGCGGCAGCTGCTGGCCCTGGCGCTTGGCGATCTGCACATCGCCGTGGGCGATGGCGCTGGTGGCCAGGTCGAAGACGATGGGCTCGGCGCCCTCGCGGGGGGCGGCGAAGGCAATCGGGTTGGTGCCGAACAGCGGGCGCTGGGCGCCATGGGGCACCACGCAGGTCATGCTGTTGACCAGGCTCAGGGCCACCAGGCCTTCTTCGGCGAAGGGCTCGACGTCCGGCCACAAGGCGGCGAAGTGATGGGAATTGCGAATCGCCAGCACCGCGATCCCGGCGCTGCGGGCCTTGCTCAGCAGCAGCGCGCGGGCCGCGGCCAGGGCCGGCTGGGCAAAGCCGCCTGCGGCGTCCACCGCCACCACGCCGGGGGCCACATCCTCCACTTGCGGCACGGCCTGACCGTTGACCCAGCCACTGGCCAGGGACGACAGGTAACCGGGGATGCGGAACACCCCGTGGCTGTGGGAGCCGTCGCGCTCGGCGCGGGCGCAGTTGTCGGCCAGCACCCGGGCCACCTCGGCAGAGGTGCCGTGGCGAAGAAAAATCCGTTGCAGCAAGTCGGTCAAGGCCGGCAGGTCGAGGTACTCGGCATCAGCCTGCGCCACGGTCGCGTGGTTCGCGTCGGTCATTGCAGCTCCATTGGAATTGTTATTGGAAGGGGCCTGACTATCGCGTCACGCCAGTTAACTGTCAAATGTTGACTTCATGACAGAAAACCTTCATTTTCCGTTTCCAGCGGTCAATAAAAACAAGGAGCGGCCATGAGCCAGCCCATCAAACAACGCCTTGAAAGCAGCTTGTCCAGCGCCACCGCGTCGGGCCGGGCAATTGCCAGCTACATGCTGGCCAACCTCTACGAGCTGCCCTTCCAGACCGCCGCCGACATCGCCGAAAAACTCGGCGTCAGCGAATCCAGCGTCGGCCGGTTCTGCCGCGCCATCGGCTACAGCCATTTCAAGGATCTGAAAAACGACCTGAAGAACGACCTCGGCGAAGGCCCGTGGCTGGTGGGCGACCGCCTGCAGGAATTTCGCCAGCAGCCCAACCCGGCGGCCCAGGGCCTGCCCCGCAGCTTCGAGCTGGAAGTGGCGGCGCTGGTCAAGGTCTACGAATACAGCCTGACCCCGGCTTGGCAGACCGTGGTCCAGCGCCTGGCCAGCCGGCGCCGGGTGTACGTGGCGGGGTTCCAGACCGAGCGCGGCATCGCCGCCTCCATGGTCCACCTGCTGCAATACCTGCGCGACGGCGTGCACCTGGTGGACGGCTCTGCCGGGCATTTCGCCGACGTACTGCTCAGCCCCGCCGAAGACTGCGCCCTGGTGGTGTTCGAGGCCCGGCGCTATTCGCGCCACGCCCTGACCCTGTGCCACAAGGCTCGCGAGGCGGGGATTCCGGTGACCCTGGTCACCGACACCTTCTGCGACTGGGCCGAGCAGAACGCCGACGAGGTGTTCCGCGTGCCCACCGAGTTCAACCTGTTCTGGGAATCCACCGCGGCCATGCTGTCGCTGGTTCACCTCTTGATCAACGAGGTGTGCAAGCACCTGGGCCCCGAGGTGGAAAAACGCCTGGAAGCCACGGCCGCCCTGCATAACGAATTTGTTGGCTACACATCGTCCACCCGCGCAAAACAATAAATAACCGAGGTGCTCCATGAACAACGTCGTCCGCTTCGCCAGTGCCTGCGCCCTGGTCTTCGCCGCCTCCGCGGCCCAGGCCGAAACCCTGAAGATCGCCACCGAAGGCGCCTACCCGCCCTTCAACTACGTGGACTCCAACAACCAGCTGCACGGCTTTGACGTGGACATCGCCAACGCCCTGTGCAAGCAGATGCAGGTCGAGTGCCAGATCGTCGCCCAGGACTGGGAAGGCATCATCCCGGCGCTGCTGGCGAAGAAATACGACGCCGTGGTGGCCTCGATGATCGCCACCGACGAGCGCAAGAAAAAGATCGCCTTCAGCAACCACTACTACCGCACCCCGCTGTCGGTAGCCGTGGCCAAGGACTCGGACATCACCGACGCCCAGACCAACTTCAAGGGCCGCACCGTGGGCGCCCAGGCCTCCTCGACCCAGGCCATCTACGCCGAGGACCACTACGGCCCGGCCGGCGCCGACGTGAAGTTCTACCCGACCCTGGACGAAGCCAACAGCGACCTGGCCGCCGGGCGCGTGGACGGGGTGATCGCCGACAAATTCCCGCTGCTGGCCTGGGCCGAAAGCGCCGGCAAGGACTGCTGCAAGATCATCGGTGACGTCAACGGCACCACCGCCGACGCCTCGATCGCCGTACGCAAGGAAGACAACGCCCTGCGCGAGCGCCTGAACAAGGCCCTGGACGCGATCGTCGCCGACGGCACCTACAAGCAGATCTCCAGCCGCTACTTCGCCTTCGACATCTACTGACCGCCCGCCTTTGCCGCTGCCGTTGCCCCCGCGTTCCCTTGAGCGCGGCGGCGCCCTGCACGGTTCAATCCTCCAGAGGGTTCGCGCATGTTCGAACAGCTGTCACTCCTGTCCTTTGCCAGCGGCGGCTGGGGCTCGGCCCTGCTTGCCGGGGCCCTGGTGACCATCGCCCTGGCCTTGGCCTGCGTGCCCATCGGCCTGCCCCTGGGCCTGCTGGTCGCCCTGGCCGCACGCTCGAAAAACCGCTGGGCGCGGGCCTGGGCCACGACCTTTTCCACGGTGTTTCGCGGCCTGCCGGAGCTGTTGACCCTGCTGATCATCTACTACGGCTGCCAGATCGCCGCGCAGAAGATCCTCGGCGCCCTGGGCTACCCCGGTGAAGTGGCGATCAATACCTTTGTCGCCGCGATGATCGCCTTCAGCCTGGTGTTCGCCGCCTTCTCCAGCGAGATCTGGCTGGCCGCGTTCAAGACCCTGCCCAAGGGCCAGTACGAAGCCGCCAGCGCCCTGAGCCTGTCGCGGCGCACCACCTTCAGCCGGGTGCTGCTGCCGCAACTGACCCGCATCGCCCTGCCGGGGCTTTCCAACAACTGGCTGTCGCTGCTCAAGGACACCTCCCTGGTGTCGACCATTTCCCTGGTGGACCTGATGCGCCAGACCAACCTCGCGGTCAGCGTGACCAAGGAACCCATGCTGTTCTACAGCGTGGCCTGCTTGGGCTACCTGTTCTTCTCGGCGCTGTCGGGGCACCTGTTCAGCTTTCTTGAACGGCGCTTCAACCGTGCGCAACGGAGCCTGCAACCATGAGCCTGGATGACCTGCTGAACCTGTTCCTCAACCAGGACCTGCTGGAACGCTACGGCCCGCGCTTTATCGACGGCCTGCTGGTGACCGCCAAGCTGGTGGCGATTTCCTTCAGCCTGGGCGCCGTGCTCGGCCTGCTGATCGCCCTCGGGCGGCTGTCCAGCAATCAGTTGCTGCGGCGCTTCACCGGGGCCTACGTGTACTTCTTTCGCGGCTCGCCGCTGCTGGCCCAGCTGTTCATGCTGTATTACGGCCTGGGCTCGTTCAAAGGCTTCTGGCAGGACGTGGGCCTGTGGTGGTTCTTCCGCGATGCGTGGTTCTGCACCCTGCTGGCCTTCACCCTGAACACCGCCGCCTACCAGGCGGAGATCCTGCGCGGCAGCCTGCTGGCCGTGGCCCAGGGCCAGCGCGAAGCCTGCAAGGCCCTGAGCCTGTCGCGCTGGACCGCGTTTCGCAAAGTGATCCTGCCGCAGTCGCTGCTGATCGCCATCGGGCCTCTGGGCAACGAGCTGATCCTGATGATCAAGGCCAGCGCCATTGCCTCCCTGGTGACCATCTACGACCTGATGGGGGTGACCAAACTGGCCTTCTCCCGCAGCTTCGATTTCCAGATCTACCTGTGGGCCGCGGTGCTCTACCTGCTGATCGTCGAAGTGGTGCGGCGCAGCCTCAAATACCTGGAAGGCCGCCTGGGCCGGCACCTGAACTGAACCCTTTAGCGGGCCGCCGCGCGGCCCCTGTCATAAGGACCCAAACATGCATTGCCAAACCTTAGTTCTGGGCGCCGGAATCGTCGGCGTCAGCAGCGCCCTGCACCTGCAGGCCCGCGGCCGCCAAGTGGTGCTGCTGGACCGCCAGCCCCCGGGCAACGGCACCAGCCACGGCAACGCCGGGCTGATCGAACGCGCCAGCGTGATTCCCTACGCCTTCCCTCGGGAGGTGACCAAGCTGGTGCGCTACGGCCTCAACCAGCAATCGGACGTGCGCTACAGCCTGCGCCACCTGCCCAAGGCCGGCCCCTGGCTGCTGCAATACTGGCGCCACTCCTCGCCCAAGGGCCTGGCCGCCGCCACCCGCGCCATGCTGCCGCTGATCGAACGCTGCGTCACCGAACACCTGGCCCTGGCACGCCCGGCCAACATGCTGGAGCTGATCGCCGACGGCGGCTGGCTCGAAGCCTTCAACGACCAGCAGGCCTTCGACTTCGCCCAACGCGCCGCCGCCGACCTGCGGGACTACGAACTCAACTACCGGGTACTGGACCGCGCCGAACTCTTGGCCCTGGAACCCGGCCTGCACCCCGACATCGTCGGCGGCCTGCACTGGCTCGACCCCAAGACCGTCAGCGACCCCGGCGGCCTGACCCGCGGCTACGCCGAACTGTTCAAGCAGCGCGGCGGCCAATTCGTCATCGGCGATGCCCTGACCCTGACCCAGATCGAAGGCGGCTGGCAGGTGCAGAGCGAACTCGGCCCGATCACCGCACAGGAAGTGGTAGTCGCCCTGGGCCCGCAAGCCAGCGGCATCTTCGAGCCCCTGGGCTACCGCATTCCCCTGGCGATCAAGCGCGGCTACCACATGCACTACGCCGCCCTGCCCGGCACCCGCCTGCAGCACCCGATCCTCGACCCGGTGGGTGGCTACGTCCTGGCACCGATGGTGGGCGGCATCCGCCTGACCACCGGTATCGAATTCGCCGACCGCGACGACCCGATCAACGAAATCCAACTGCGCCGCTGCGAAGCCCTGGCCCGAAACTTCTACCCCCTGGGCGAGCGCCTCGACGCCGAACCCTGGCTGGGCCGCCGCCCGTGCCTGCCGGACATGTGCCCGGTGATCGGCCCCGCCCCGCGCCACCCCGGCCTGTGGTTCAACTTCGGCCACGCCCACCACGGCCTGACCCTGGGCCCGGTGAGCGGCCAACTGCTGGCGCAGATGGTCACCGGCGAAACGCCCTTTACTGACCCCACCCCCTACCGCGCCGAGCGCTTCAACTGACCGACGGAGAACCGCCATGCAGACCCAGACCGCCCCGCTTCCCGCCGCATCCGAAGCGCCTGCCCGCCCCGCTGCCGACCCGCGCGAAGTGGTGATCGATATTGCCGGGGTGAACAAGTTCTACGGTGCTTTCCATGTACTGCACGATATCGACCTCAAGGTGCGCCAGGGCGAACGCATCGTCCTCTGCGGGCCTTCCGGCTCCGGCAAATCCACCCTGATCCGCTGCATCAACCGCCTGGAGATTGCCGAAAAAGGCCAGATCCTGGTGGACCGCACCGACCTCTCGCAAAACACCCGCGAAGCCGCCCAGGTGCGCAGCCAAGTGGGCATGGTGTTCCAGCACTTCAACCTGTTCCCGCACATGAGCGTGCTGGACAACTGCACCCTGGCACCGATCACCGTGCGTGGGTTGTCGCGGAAAAAGGCTGAAGAACTGGCGCGGGGGTTTCTGGCCAAGGTGGGGATTGAGAATCAGGCGGATAAGTACCCGAGCCAGCTGTCTGGTGGGCAGCAACAGCGCGTGGCGATTGCCCGGGCGTTGTGCATGGAGCCGAAGATTATGTTGTTTGATGAACCGACCTCGGCGCTGGACCCGGAGATGGTGAGTGAGGTGTTGGATGTGATGGTCAAGCTGGCCGGGAGTGGGATGACGATGCTGTGTGTGACCCATGAGATGGGGTTTGCACGGCAGGTGGCGGAGCGGGTGTTGTTTCTCGATGGTGGGCGCATCGTTGAAGACGCGCCGCCTGAGGCGTTTTTTGGGGCGCCGAAGAGTGAGAGGGCTAAGGCGTTTCTTGCGCAGATTGTGCATTGAGATCGAACCCGATTCGTTACCACGGGTGCGGCAGCGACCTACAACGAATCTGGTTGGAAGGCCACAGTGAGCATGGGGCGCGGCGAGCTTACTGTGGCGAGGGAGCTTGCTCCCGCCCGAGCGGTCGGCGTCCCGGCGCGCAGCGGTCGTAAAACCTGAGGTTGCAGTCTTTTTGGTGTACATATCCATTGCTGCGGTAACGGCGGCTTATGGTTCCGCTCTTACAGCGGGTCACTTTGGAAAAGCCCCAAAGTAACCAAAGGGCTCCTGCCCCTCCACTCGGTGCCTCGCCTAGGCTCGGCATACCCTCACTCCGGCATTGATCCGTGGGCCGCCGCAATGGGCCATCCATGGCCCAGTGCGGCTAACCCGGCGTCCTGCCGGGTTACCCACGGCTCAATGCCTGCGTTCGGCCATCGTGTCTAAAGGGGCAGAAAGATCAAAAGCCAAAGCAAGAGCAAAAGCAGATGGCGGCCTACCGGCCGGCCTGTTTTATTGCCGTTCGCGTTCCTTGTAGCCGCTGCCGAAGGCTGCGAACGACCGCGAAGCGGGCGCAGCGATCTCAAGGGTGGCTAACTATCCGACTCCCCCCCTCAATAGCCCCAAAATCTACCAGCTCAAGAAGAAGGTACCCCACCACAACACCTAGGACAGTCTCTAAGCATCCCCGCCACTAAGAATGAGCAAAAGGGTAAACAACAAACCGAAAAATTATGCATTGCAGTAATCACGGCACAAAGTAAACGGCCATTAACTATTTTTGTGGCGGCCAGCTATCGACCAAGAACAGACCTAGTTCCCATTGGTTTTTGGACTAGCTTCCAGAAAGTGCCTAAGATCACATTATGAAATTTTATGACTTTATATTCAGACCATGAAAGTCGAGTTCCAGGGAGACACGTACGATCCGTATGTTTTTTTCAAACTCAGCGACCTCAAGCATGACACTTTAGAGCTCCAGTTCGTACCGACTTCCGTTCGATAGTCAAAAGCTTGGATACCTGCCGAGCAAGCACGAAAATTCATCATCGCTTTCAAGAAGGTGAGCTACTTTACACCGCATAGAAATGCTCAAAACACAGTAGGTAGAGATGAGGGGCTCATACCGTCGGTGTAGTCCTCACGACGCATCAACAGAAGAGTCTCACCTCACGGACATCTTCCGTCCGGACTATCACATAGTGTGTTCAAGCCAGACCTAGTGGATACAAGCAAATTATACGGAGCGTACAATAGTCTGCTGATGAGCCAGAAGTGATGACCTACATATAGCCATTTCGAAGCAAATAAGTTTCTTTTTGACTGTCTGTCTCGGGCTGCAAATCCATCTTAATCGATGTGAAATAATTTTGTTTTTTAGCCCCCCCATAGACTGCCGCCCTTAGATTTGATAGCGTCTAGCCATGATCTCTTTGAATGCAAAAATTCAAAAACTGCGCCCCATCCTCAATCAAAAAAACCTCACTACCTCAAGGACTAGACGAGTGATAACAGCAAATTTATTTATCGACTGGGACTCAGCTTCTCGAGTAGCTCGAATAAAGCCCAGAAGCGATATGCCGTTACAGCTACGACTTTCCTGTACTAAGCAAGCATTCACCGAGCTCCAGGATAGGATAATAAGCAAGCTAGCAGAACTTGAGCCAAAGTCACCCATTAAAATATTAAAATCTAGAATTTATCATGGATGGCATAGAGGCAAGTCTCCATCCGAAGATAAAATCGCATGGGATCAACTTAGAACTCAGCTGAAAGCGATATCCAGAAATGGGATCTCCTATTTACCTGATATAGAATTTGGGAATGAGCTTATATGCAGAGGATCTCGAAGTCCTATTTTTGACACTTTAAGGCCAGATCGAAGCAATCCTGGTTCTTCAAATCAAAAAATGGTAGACACAGCTCTTGTTTCCGACCTCCTAAGTTTTTGTCGATCTGAGAGTAGCAGTTTCAAAAGAAATGAAAAACCCAAGACTTTGGCCATAGTTGTGGGTGACGATGATGATCTATTACCAGGTGTATTTGTTGCTGAAGCCTGGGGATTACCAACATATGTCTTTCGGATAACGCGCGATCACGACAACAAGCATTTAAGTACAGACGGAATAATTCATAGGATTTGAAATGAGCATAGCGCAAGCAATTGAAGACATTAAACTATTCTGCGATCCATTCACCGAAATCGCACAAAAGCCTGTAGCTGGAAAGAAAAGAATAATACTAATCCGGAACGGAAGAGAGCTAACGTTCGACATAGACGTAGAGACAGGGAGAATTTCTGCAAAACATAAAAAAGCAGAATACAAAGACATAAAAACACTTATTGCCTCAAGTGAATTTTCAGACATAAAAAGATTTGCAGAAACCCAAAAAAGACTTTTTTCTCAAACAAAAGAAAAGCCTGTAATTGAGTCAGTAATAAGCTATAGCGGCAATGACATACTCGCAAAAGATCTTGATAGCAATATAAAAATAGCGGATGGAAAGGTAACTTTGGTTTTACTCGACGGCCCAGCCGGAGTAGGTAAAACATTCCAAATAACCGAATTAGCTAAAGCTCAATATCAAAAATTCCTCTCAGACAACACCAGCCCTCCTGTAATTATTATATCTAGCAGCGGACGTCGTTTATCTAATTTTAAAGACGTACTTGCGGCCACTACCCAAGAGATGGGTGCATCCTTCACAGGTGCGCACGTTCCTATGCTTGTTAGGCATGGTTTATTAATTGCGGCAATTGATGGCTTTGATGAACTCGTAGACGCTGATGGTTACGAGGACTCTTGGCGAGCGCTAAAGGACTTCATTGAAGAAATTGGAAACTCTGGAAAGGTAATACTGGCTGCGCGAGACACTTTCCTGGACGAACAGGAACTAATATCTCGAATTAGTACCGAAAACAAAGATGCGATTGACCTAAAGCTTGCACACATAAAACTTGCAACCATTGAAACCGCAGTCAAATATCTCTCAAACTCAAAATGGAAGCCAACCGACCTAGGCCAAGAAATCACAGCAGATATATTCTCCAGTAACAGCTACGCCTTACGCCCTTTTTTTCTCAGTGTTTTGAGAGATGCCGGCGGATGGTCGAATGTGCACTCGGAAGGTTTTCGCTCATTTTTAGTAAATAATTTAATTGAACGCGAGTCAAAAATACTTTCAAAAACCTTTGGCGGCTTAAATAGTGAAGAAGTGGTATCAAGCTTAAACTTACTCTTTGAAGAAGTATCGTTGGAAATGGCTACACGGGAAAACAATCTAATTGAAATAGATCACTTAGCCTTCCTAACAGACTATTGCTTCAGTGATTTACTTGACGACAGTTCCCGCCGAAAACTAACTCACAAGTCCGGTAGCATTTCGCTTCTAGAGACTTCGGATATCAAGGACAAAAGAAAATTCCCTCATACGGAGGTGCAATATTATTTCCTAGGTAACGCGCTGGTCGCGCAGCTAGCAAAAAAAACTATCCCCAGCGTACTTCGCAGAACTATTCTCAGCGCCGAGCATCTTGAAGTTTTTGCAGAAGCTTTCACACAAGCAGAACAAACTGCAAAAAATGCAATGGATTACTTGTATGCGACGATTAATGGAGACTCATCTAACGATGGTCTGGCGTCTAACGGTGGGGCAATGGTGCTGCTGAGTTTTGCCATGGGCCTTACTGACCGAATTGACTACCTTATAGTAAATGACGCAACTTTTGCAGGTGGTTCCCCAAGTGGTGCACTTCAAGACCTCACGATAAGTCGGCTAGATATTTGCGGGAGCGATGTTTCAAACGTTGTCTTTGAAAAAGTCAAAGTCGGAACTCTTGTAGTGAATGAATTCACTATGTTTGGCAGTAGCATACCAAGCATCGACGCACTAGAAATTCGTGGCGAGAGTTCTCGTGTCGAAAGAGATCCAGGCGAAATTGAAGTTTTCATTCGTAATCACTTTGCCGATACAGATACGGGAAAACTCAGAGAGCACCCAGCGGTTTATCTGTTAGAGAAAGTTGCTCGTAGATCGGTCAGATATTGCTATCTCCGGGATGGAGACGATGATGAGGGATCATTCATGCTCCGAGATGAACACTGGCCACTTGTTAAAAGTGTTCTGCTTGCTCATGGTCGAATGGAGGTCAAAAAAGGCAAGCCAATGCACGGCAGGCCAGCAGCACTAATGAGAATTAAGCGTCCAATTGAGCTACTCGACTTTAAGTCTTCGGAAACCTTGAGAATTGTGGAGCAGTTAATTCAGGAAGCCATATAACTTCACTAAGAATTTTCACGTAAGCTTTTGGCCAATAGATGTCAGCAATGAAGACAGCTATTGGCTGAAAGCTATTTTTCTTACACCCATCTAAAAAAGAACGTATTCTAAAACATCTTTATAACCTTACTGCAACCACTGGTGCCGCTAGACACAACCACTCAAACATCCTCTTCAACACCCCGTTGCCCGTTCTCACTCTCCGCCCCTATAGTCCTTCCCACGCAGCGACATCCGCGGCGACCTTGGCCGGTCGAATTACAACGCAGCATCAGCGTCCACAACACCTTTGCAGTCGCCTTTCCGGTGCCCGCGACAGGATGTTATGACGGTTGTGCGCGGTGATTCTCCGGTGGTCATAGGCGCGCACAGCGGTCATTTTCTTCGTCGTCGGCAGCCCAGGTGATTGCTCCATAAACAGGAGCTGTACCGATGATTGACCAGCCACTCTCGCGCTTTACCGCCGTCGACACCCACGACGCCAACCAAGCCGTCTTCTACCTCGACACCCAAGCCTCTCTGAGCGATCTGGCCAGCAGTGCGGCCCATCGTTTCACCGTGGTGCGGGATCTGATGGACACGCTGTCCACGCTTAACCTGAAAGACATTGCCGACTGCGACCTGACGCGGGTCACCCGAGGGGTGCATCTGCTCACCCGGGAGGGCTGCGCGGTGCTGGAGGTGATTCAGTGGCGAACAGCGCAAGAGCCCTGAACGCCATTGAACTCAAGAAACGCGTAAAACGCGCTTGGCTTTGCCCCGGCCTTTGATCTGGCTTTGGCTTTTGATCCTGCTTTTGATCTTGATCTTCCTGCCCCCTCCAGAAGGCCGAACGCAGGCGTTGCGCAGGGGGCAGCTCGGCATGGATGCCGAGCTAGCCGCCATCAGGCCATGGATGGCCTGTGGCGGCGTGCCCCCGGAGCAATGCCGAAGTGAGGGAACGCCGAGCCTAGGCGAGGCGCCGGATGCGGGGGCAGGAGCCCTTTGCTTACTTTGGGGCTTTTCCAAAGTGAGTCGCTGTAAGAGCGAAACCGCTAGCCGCCGCACCCGCAGCAACGGATATATCCCCAAGGCCCACAAAAAGCGTGCCGTGTCGAAGGTAGCTCCGCGTCATCGTTGACGAGCTTCGCTGACAGCCGGCATCTACAGGGAAATCGCTGATTCACAGCTGCCGTTCGCAAGGCCGCCTGGCTGGGACTTCATTAAATCCAATCGATTGCAGTCAAGAACGCGAGCGCAGAAATATTTTAAAGAAAGCTTCGACGAATGATGGCCAATCGCCCAGGAACTCGGCAAAATCCGCACACTCTTCAGGGTTTTCAAGGATTGATGTTGATGACATGGCCAGTCACTCTGCACCTCAGCGACACCGCATACCCTCTCAGCGCAGCACAAAGAACCGCCTATAGCTTGGCCGCTGAATTGGCTATTCAGATCACTCCTGAGCCTGGTTTTATCAACCTCACGATCTACCCTTCCAGCGCCCAAACAGCCCTCTCTATTGATCACGCACGGGCGCTAGTTCTCCAGCATCTGAATGACTTTGCTTTACGTGACCACATCCATAGTGAAACGGCTGGATTGCGAGAAGTCTTGGCACGTGCCGCACTCACTGGATGTGGGTTGCCTCAATGACCTTGATAGCCACCGAAACCCAAGGTTATCGCCTCCTGCCATTTCGCTTCATGCGTATGAGTTCAGGGAATGAACGGGATATTTTGCTTACTTCGGAAACAGGCGAATACCTCCATGTCACCGATCCACAACTTCGAGATCTAAGTTTTAAGCGCGTACAGCCAGGAACCTCTCTATACAAGGATCTACTCGCTCGTCATTTTATTTACGAGCCAGATCAACACGATCCAATTCCGGAGATGGCGGCGCAGTACCGCAGTCGGAAAGACTTCCTCCTGCAAGGTCCTGCATTACACCTGTTTGTGGTGACTCTGCGTTGCAACCATACATGTCAGTATTGCCAAGTATCACGTGCACCTTTGGGTGGCTCTGGACATGACCTTTCCGAAGCAGATGCACGTGCTGCCGTAGACCGCATGTTCGAGTCGAACGCTCGAGCCCTCACGGTAGAGTTCCAAGGTGGCGAACCTCTATTGGCCTTTGAACGCGTCCGCCAGATCATCGAATGGATAGTGGAGCGGAACGTCGTGGAACAGCGCGATATCCAATTCGTCATCACAACCACACTTCATCACTTGACCGAAGAAGTTCTCGTCTTCGCCAAGAAGCATCACATCCAGTTTTCTACTTCGCTCGATGGACCGACGTCATTACACAACGCTAACCGCCCCACTCCCTCCCGAGACTCTTATGAACGAACCCTCGACGGCATTCGTCGCGTCCGCGAATACCTAGGCCATGAAGCTGTCTCGGCTCTAACGACGTTAACAGCGAGGAGCCTTGAGCAACCAAGAGCGATCATCGACGAGTATGTAGCCCAGGGGTTTTCCAGTATCTCCCTTCGCCCCTTAAGCCCCTACGGTTTCGCTTCGAAGAGTGCACAACGGCTGGACTACTCGATGGAACGTTATTTGGTGTTCTACAAGGAAGCGCTGGCTTACCTGCTGGAAATCAATCAACAAGGTGTGTACTTGTCAGAGAGCTACGCAAGTCTACTGTTAAAGAACATCCTGACGCCTTTCTCATCTGGCTATGTCGATCTGCGCTCACCTGCCGGTGCCGGCACCGCAGCCTTGGTTTATAACTACGATGGCTACGTGTACCCATCTGACGAAGCAAGAATGCTGCTGGAAATGGGCGAGGATGGTTTGCGTTTAGGCAGCGTGCATCAGCCGTTAGCCGAGCTACTACGCTCACCAGTCATGGAAGCATTGCTAGCAAGTGGTGTTGCCGAAACACTACCGGGCTGCGTGGATTGCGCACTCGTCCCCTATTGCGGCGCCGACCCTGTGGAACACTTCGCACGCCAAGGCGATCCGATTGGTCACCGTGCCTTCAGTAGCTTCTGTAAGAAAAATCTAGGACTACTTCAACATCTATTCGAACTATTGAGAGATGGCGGCGATGATATCCAACGCGTCTTGCTTTCCTGGCTAAATCGTCGCGCCTACTCCGAAGTCCTCTTCCCTGGGTATCGAGGGTAGGAACGATGCTAAGAAAAGATACCCATTTCGAGACCCAGCATCTAATTGAACCTAAGTTGCTGAAGGTCGTCACCGTAGAAGAGTTCATTGAACAAGGCGTATCCATCTGCGCTGGGGACGTGAGCTTCGACGATCTAATACTATGGCTGCCAGATGCCGAGCTTCAACGTAACCCGCACTTACTATCATTACCCGTTGGAGGCTTCCTTACTCCGGAACAACTTAGCGGGAGTGCAGAGGTCGGCAAGCTGCGACTTCACTCCCCAAAAGATCCAGATGTCGTTCGCCCTGGTGACGTAATTGCCATAACACCCGGAAGCCCGATCGTCCGAGTTCTCTATCGACGCGGCTCCGACAGTAACCTGCTGTTCATGACTGATCGTTGCAACAGCCTCTGCTTGATGTGCTCCCAACCACCTAAGGATATTGATGATCGTTGGCACATTGAGGAGAACCTCCGTCTGATCGATCTAATGGATCCTGGCGACGAGAACCTAGGCATCAGCGGCGGGGAGCCTACGCTCTACCGCGATGGTTTGTTAGAAATCTTAGCCAAGTGCAAAACTGTGCTTCGACAAAAGTCTATTCATGTATTGAGTAATGGCCGGCTGTTCAAGGATCCGAGTTGGATAGAGTCACTTGCTCATATCCAGCATCCGCAACTAAGTTGGGGCATCCCGCTGTATGCCGACAACGCAAGAGATCATGACCACGTAGTGCAGGCGCCAGGGGCCTTTAGCGAAACACTCCAAGGGCTGTACAACCTCGCTCGAGCCAACCAGATCATCGAGATTCGCGTCGTCCTCAGCCGACTGACCACGCAACGACTTCCAGAGCTCGCTCACTACATTTTCCGTAATTTGCCCTTCGTACGACATATTGCACTGATGGGTATAGAGAGTACTGGCTTAGCCCGAAAGCATTATGAGGAGCTGTGGATTGATCCTCTGGATTACCAAGAGTCGCTAAGTCAGGCCATTTACTTTCTGCACAACCGAGGATTACCGGTCTCAATCTATAACCTCCCTCTGTGCCTGGTACCTGCACATCTCTCACGCTTTGCACGCCAGAGCATCTCAGACTGGAAGAATCTGTTCATCGACACCTGCCAACAATGCGCCGCAGCTCATCAATGCTCGGGCTTTTTCAAATCTCATACCGCGCGCTGGCAAAGCCGTGGGATAAAACAACTATCAACTGAGGCATTCAATGCCTACGCAAGGAGCGCACAGTGAAACTGCTTGATCGCTGGAAAATCCTGATTGGGGGCATGACCCTGTTGCCGGTCGCGAGTATCAACCTTGCCCATGCCAACCCAATGCCACTTGCCGATACAAATTGGGAGCCACGGGAGAAGAGTCAGCCACCAGTCTTTGCCGACACGCTCAATGCCCCTGATGCGACCAATATGTACGCAGCTCACCGCTCGCATAGTTCACACCGCTCGCACAGCTCCCATAGCTCTCATTACAGTGGATCAAGTGGCTATAGCGCGCCTCGGTACTACAACCCTCCTGCCACGAGCACTCGCAGCTACAACACACCAAGCAGCTCGAATTACGGCTCAAGCAGCTCTTCCGGCTCATCAACCAGCAGCTCTTTTTACCAATCATCTGGTACATCGACAGGCTCGACCTCAACGACTACTCGAACACGACCTAGCGAAGTACAGAAAAGCAACCTGGTCATACGAGTGCAAACGGCCTTAATGGTGCGCAGGTACTACCAAGGAGCAATCGATGGCGTGATGGGCAAAGGGACTCGAGGAGCGCTGATGTCGTTTCAAACGGACAACGGCCTGACCGTGAACGGACAGATGGACACACCAACATTAAACGCATTGGGCATTCGCATTCCTTAGGTGCTAGCAGCGCGGCCCATCGTTTCACCGTGGTGCGGGATCTGATGGACACGCTGTCCACGCTTAACCTGAAAGACATTGCCGACTGCGACCTGACGCGGGTCACCCGAGGGGTGCATCTGCTCACCCGGGAGGGTTGCGCGGTGCTGGAGGTGATTCAGTGGCGAACAGCGCAAGAGGCCTGAACGCCATTGAACTCAAGAAGCGCGTAAAACGCGCTTGGCTTTGCCCCGGCCTTTGATCTTGCTTTGGCTTTTGATCTGGCTTTTGATCTTGATCTTCCTGCCCCCTCCAGAAGGCCGAACGTAGGCGTTGCGTAGGGGGCAGCTCGGCATGGATGCCGAGCTAGCCGCCATCAGGCCATGGATGGCCTGTGGCGGCGTGCCCCCGGAGCAATGCCGAAGTGAGGGAACACCGAGCCTAGGCGAGGGGCCGGATGCGGGGGCAGGAGCGTTTTGCTTACTTTTGCGCTTTTCAAAAGTGAGTCGCTGTAAGAGCGAAACCGTAAGCAGCCATGACCGCAGCAACGGATATGTACGCAGAACCCTATGCAGCCAGGTGAAAAGCATCGGCAGGTTTGGCGAGGACTGCGTCCTCGTGCGCAGCCTCGCTGCGCTCGACAGCGGCTACAGGTTTCGACGGTCAGGGCCATAAGGAAACTGCTTGCTTTTGCGCTGTTCAAAAGTGAGTCGCTGTAAGAGCGAAACCGCCAACGGCCCTGACCGCAGCAACGGATATGTCCCCCACCCCGCGCCCTCATTGACAAGCTTCGCTGGCAAGCCAGCTCCTACGAAGGAACCGGACCAGCGTAGGGCAAAAAACTGCGCTCAAACCTTGAACCGTGCCACCAACCGATTCAGCTCAATCGCCAGATTGGCCATCTCCCCACAGGCACTGGCCGTCTGGCTGGCCCCCGCCGAGCTCTGGATCGACAGCTCGCGAATGCTGGTCAGGTTCTGGTCCGCCTCGCGCGCCACCTGGGCCTGTTCTTCCGAGGCGGTGGCAATCAGCAGGTTGCGCTCATTGATCTGGGTGATCGCCTGAGCAATCTGCTTGAGCGACACATCAGCGTTCTGCGCCACCGAAATCGAGCTGTTGGCCATCTCCGCGCTGACGTTCATGGCACTCACCGCCTGGGTCGAATCGGCCTGGATCGCAGTGATCATCTGCTCGATTTCCTGGGTCGACTGCTGGGTGCGGTGGGCCAGGGCCCGCACTTCATCGGCCACCACCGCAAAGCCCCGGCCCTGCTCACCGGCGCGGGCGGCTTCGATGGCGGCGTTGAGGGCCAGCAGGTTGGTCTGCTCGGCGATCGCGCGAATCACTTCCACCACTTTGCTGATGTCCTGGGCCCTGCCGGACAGCGCCTTGACCTGCTCGCCGGTGCTGGCCACGTTGCCGGCCAGGCCTTCGATGGCCTTCAGGGTCTGGGCCACGTTCTCGATGCCGGAACGGGTGAACTCCATGGACTCGCGGGACGACTGCGCGGCCGCTTCGGCGTTGCGTGCCACCTCGTCCACCGCGGCGCTCATTTCAGTCACCGCGGTGGCTGCCTGGCTGACTTCGTCGTTCTGCCGCACCAGCCCGCGGCTGGCGTCTTCGGTCACCGCGGTCATTTCTTCCGAGGCCGAGGCCAGTTGGGTCGAAGAGTCGGCGATGTGGGCGATGGTTTCCCGCAGGTTGCTCTGCATCTTGGCCAGGGCGGCCAGCAGGCGACCGGCTTCATCGCGGCCATTGACCCCGATCTCCCGGGACAGGTCGCTGCCGGCGATGCGCTCGGCCACCGCCAGGGCATCGCCGATGGGCGCGGTGATGCTGCGGGTCAGCACGGTGGCCAGCACCACGGTGAGCACCACCGTCACCCCCATCAACACCAGCACCAGCGTCAGGCCGCTGTTGTACACCGACGAAGCGGTGATCCCCGCCTGCCTGGCGCCCTCGTCATTGAAGTCCGAGAGCTTGTCCATCTTCTCCTGCATGGCGTTGGTCATGGGGCTGATGCGGGTGTTGATCAAGGTGATGGCCGCGGCGTTGTCACCGCTGCGCAGCAGCGGCTCCAGCTCGTCCACCAGCTTGAAATAGGCCTGCACATCGGTCGCCACCGCCTGGTACAGCTCACGCTCCGCCGGCCCGGTGATCAGGGGGACGTACTGGCTGATGGTGTTCTGCAGGGCGCTTCGGTAACCGCTCAAGGAGGCGATGCGGGTCTGGCGTTGTTGTTCGTCGGTGGTCACGGTGATGCGGATGCTTTCCAGGCGCAGGCGCAAGATGCCGGTCTTCATCTTGCCGATCTCGCGGATGCTGGCCATCCAGTTGGTCTCCACATCCTGTTCCGCGTCTCGCAGCTTGCCCATTTGCAGCACCGCGACAATGCCCAGGGCAAACACCACCAGGACAATGAGCGAGAAAAAGGCGGCAGACCTTGGAGCAAGATTCATTGTCCTGACGTTCATTTTTTATCTCTCTAATAGAATGTTCGGTACTTCTCTGCTTTCATTCCACGCTATCGACTGAGTGTCAGAGAGCTGCAAACAAGCCGACGACTGGGGTTGCGGCCCACTCGGCACGGCAACGTCGATACTCACTCGGGTCAATCCAGGCCTGTCGGGATTGCAGGCCACACTCCGTCCTCCTGCGCCCATGAACCGCCTCCCGGGCGGGTGAGCATCAGTTAAGTCGAATAACGCGGCCCGCGCCGTCTCGATGCTTCGGGGCAATGGCACCTGGAGCCCGGCGTCTATCCACCGGGGGGCCTAACAAGCCATAGCAGATGATGGCATTTTGTCACTGCCGTCGATCCGACCGCTCTTGAAAACCGCTCGGCCAGGTTGCGCCTGGACGGGGCAAAAACCGACTGCCCACTGAAGAATCCAGCCGCTACGGCATACAATGCCGCCCTCAACCGCCTGAAGGATCAGCCATGTCCATCACCAACCCAACAGTCATCGATATCTGGGCAATCCCCAAATCCGCGCCCGACAGCCTGCTGTTGATCATGGTCGACCCTCTCGAATGGGGTGACGAAGCGGCGCACAGCGAGCACCTGCTCCTGCTGCAGGAGAAGATCAACACCTACATCACCTTTATCGAAGGTGAGGAGATCTACCGCGAAATTCCCGATGCCTGCGGCAAGCAGCTGATGATCCGGGTCCTGGGTTTGCACGAGCTGCCCGAGCAGGTCGATTGGTTTTTCAAACGCATTGGCGAGCTCCTCAACGAGCGCGGCATTGGCTTTGATTTCGAGCTGAAAGTGACCGAACAGGCTCCCGGCCTGTAGCCCGCCAGCTGCGCGCTGCCCCTCGGTCGAGCAGCGCGCAGCACCACCTTATGCCGGCAGGATCAGCGCCCGGTTAAGCGCAATGAAATCCACATGCCGCTCATGGGAAAAGCCCTCGATCACCTCTTGCAGGTGCACATGCTCCAGGCCATCGGCCGCCACGTCAGTTGCAGCCTTGATCAGGAACTCACCCAGCGCCCTGAGCGTGTCCGGCTCGGCGAGAATCGAGATCTCGTCCAGCTGGATGCTCTGCTCACTGCCCACCGCGGTTCCCTGAACGCTAAAGCGTTTCAAGGTTGGCAAAGGTCGAACTCCTGTACCCGTAGGTCATGCTCAAATCGAGGTCATGGGCAAGGTTTGACCCATCCCCACTACTGCAAGGGCACATAAATATCCGTCAGCCACTGCTCCAGTGGGGTCTGCGGATAAATACTCAGGTATTCAAAGAACATCGGCTGATCCCGCAGTTCCTCGCCACTGCCCGGCAACCAATCGCGGTAGATCGGGTAGATGCTTTCACCGATGTGATCCGGCGAGCCCACATGCCGCACCACCGCATAGCGGCCACCGGCAATCTGCATATGGCCAATACCCGCCTCATTGGCCACCACCGCCTCATGAATCTCGCCGCAGATGGCAAAGCGGAATTCCTCCGGCGCCGTGGTATCGGGGTTGTTGAAGGGAATGCCAAAACTGCGACTCGACGCCACCGGCGACTGTCCGCTCTGCATCCGCCAATCGATAAACCTGCGCACGCTTTCATTGACCAGCTCGGCAGGCCCGCAGTGCTCCAGCGCTGCAACCCGGGTGTCGGCAAAGTCCACGATTCGTACCTGCATGATGATGCTCCTGGAAAAATGAGGGATGGCAAATACCGCATTCCAGACCTGCCAGTTCGGCTGCTTCCTGAACGCACTCGGGCTCATGCCGAACGCCCGCCTGAACGCCCTGGAAAACGCCTCGGGGCTTTCGAAACCAGCGCCGAGCGCGGCCTCCAGCACCGAGTAGTCCGCCCGGGACACCAGACGATGGGCCGCACCGCGCAAGCGCATCAGTTGCACATAACGTGCAACCGGCACGCCGACGAAGGCGGTGAATTGCCGATGGAAGTGAAACTCGGAGAAGTTCGCCACCCGGCTCAACGTCTTCACCGACAGATCGCCTTCAAGGTTCTCATTGATGTAGGCGAGTACCGCGTTGAAGCGTTTGGCGTAGGCGGCGTTGATCGACAGGTCAGGCACTGGGCAAAGGCTCCGGGAATAACGGTAGGCACAGGATCGGCTATCCCGGCAGGCACGCGCCTAGCCGCTCTTGCTCAAGGTGCACCCGGGTGGTTCGTGGCAGCCGCCCGGGGAAACAGCCTTGAATCACCCCGCGCCGTGATTGTCCTCATCATTCGACAGCAAGCCAATGGCCTGGCGCGCCAGCAACACAGAGGCGCTCCTGTTTGATAACGGCAGCGGCGCCGACCGAGCAGCCGCTTGACCTCACTGGCCGCTACCGCACACCAGGCCGCTCGCATGACGGTTTATGGCGTCGCCGCCAAAGAACGGATATTTTGCAGCCCCCCGTTCAGCGGGAGCATTACTCACACCTCAACACAAGGAGTTGCAATGGGCATCTCGCTCCCCCTCTGGCTCATTCTCACGGCGATGACCGCTTACGCGGCCAGTACACGTGGGCGCTCGGGGCCAAGATGGTTTGCAATCGGGCTGTTCTTTCCGGGTGTCGCCCTGCTTGCCCTGTGGTTGATGCCCCGGCTGGCCAAGACCGGCGTTGACGCGCTGGTGCATGAAGATCTGCGCCCTTGTCCTGCCTGCGGCCAGGACATCAAGGCCAACGCCTCACGATGCAAGCGCTGCGGCGCCGACGTGGAGCCTATTGCCTTGAGGGAACGCAGCGGATGGGTGGCCCGCATCACCCCGCAAACCGATGAAGACTTTGCGCGCATGGCGGCCCAGATGGGGCTCATCGACATCCCCACCATTCTCGATGAACCACCGCACCTTTTTGCCGGCCCGTTCGAAGAAAAGGCCGAGGCACAAAATACCCTCAACTACCTGAAGTCCGAGCATGGCCTGGATGGGCTGGTGACCTGGCGCTCAGTGACCCGGTAAATGGAATGCTTGCCAGCCGACCTCGTTAAGGATCAGACGTGTCCATCACCAATCCCAAAGTCATCGATTTCTGGGCAATTCCCAAAGACCCGCCCGACAGCCTGTTGCTGGTGATGACCGACCACCTCGAATGGGGCAGCAAGGCGGAACAAGGCAAACACCTGCTGTTGCTGCAAGAGAAAATCAACAGCTACATCGCCTTCATCGAAGGTGGTCAGATCTACACCGAGATCCCCGGCGCCTATGGCAAGTACCCGATCATCCAGGTCGTAGGCTTGTATGAACTGCCCGAGCAGGCCGAGTACTTCATGGCCCGGGTTACCGAAACCCTGAATGAGGTGGGCATTGGCTTTGAGTTCGAACTGCGGGCCGACGAGCGGATTCGCAACATGTAGCTAGGCCGCAATGCGCTGCCTCAGGCAGGCTTGATCAGCGCCCGGTTGAGGGCAATCACATCCACATGCGCCTGGTGCGAGAAGTGCTCGATCACGTCTTGCAGGTGCACGTGCTCCAGGCCATCGGCCGCCATGTCAGTTGCAGCCTTGATCAGGAACTCACCCAGCACCCTGAGCGTGTCCGGCTCGGCGAGAATCGAAATCTCATCCAGTTGAATGCGCCTGTCGCTGCCCACAGCGGTGCCATGCACGGTAAATTTTTTCAGCGTTTTCAACGATTGAATGCCTGTATCCATGGGTCATTTTTGAGGGGTGAGTCCGCAGCGAAAACCAGCGCCTGCAAAGCTATGGTCGGCCCCTTACTGCACCGGCAGAAAATTCATCAGCAACAGGCTCTGCGCATAATTGAACCCCACCCGCCGATAGCGCTCATCCAGAATCTGCGTCAGCAAATCCAACCGCGCCACAATCTTGCCGAACTCCACGGCAAAACTCAGGTTGCTGCCCTCCTCGGAAATCTCGTTGGAGAACAGCAACAGCACGCCATTGGCATCCTGGCGCTGGCTCAGCAGCCAGGTGGCTTTTTCAATATTGCGCGCCGCATTGCTGATGAACTGCGGATCGATGGTATCGGTCATGTAGAACTCGGTCCGCCCGCCGTGGGCGGTCACCAGCATGCTGCCGATGGCATAGATAAAGGCGCCGACCCGATCCCCCTCAAACTCCGGGCTCAAGGAATAACTCAAGGCCGCCAAATCACGACGATCGCCGAGGGCCGGCAGTGGCTGGCGCTTTTCGATGGCATTGCGGATCTCGCGCTGGGCCGTGGTGCCGTCGGGGAACCCCGACTTGCGCCACTGGCTGGGATTGCGCAGGTAGAGCTTGCCCATCAGCAGGTACAGGCTCTGCAGGTTGTCGCGCATGCCGATGGTGGCCATGCGATCGACGCTGGTCTGGAAGAATTCGTCAGGCTTGCCTTCACGAAACTGTTTGGCGATATCGCGCCCTTGCTGCTGGGTGCAGGCCGTGGTGCCAAGCATCAGCAGCGCCACCAGGAACAGGCGCGCAAAGCGGGTTTGCATCATGCAAGAAGAGGGAGCGTAGGCCATCGGCACCGGGTCGAAATTCACGGGCTGCGGCGGGGATCGGCGCGGCCAGGCCTGGTGATAGAACGCAAAACTGTAAAAAAGTGCGATGGCCGCTGCCGACCATCGCCAAACCGCTCACTCAGGAGCGTCGCAACTGACCGGGGGACACGATGATCTTGACGTTGTGTTCCTTGTTGTTGACCAGTTCCTCGAAGCCCTGGCCGACGATCTCTTCCAGCTGGATGCGCCCGGTCACCAGGGGCGCAATGTCCAGCCGGCCATCGGCGATAAAGGCGATCACATCGGCGAACTCACCGTTGTAGGCCAAGGCCCCGAGCACCTGTTTCTCGGTGGCCACCAGTTCGAAGAAGTTGAACTCGCTGGGCTCTTCGAAGATCCCCACCAGCACGCATTTGCCGGCCTTGCGGATCAGGTCGATGGCCAGCTTGGCGGTGTGCTTGTTGCCGATGCACTCGAAGCTGACATCGGCCCCCAGCCCGCCGGTCAGGCGCTTGACCTCGGCCAGGGCGTCGCATTCCTTGGGGTCGAGCACGTGGGTGGCGCCCACTTCCCGAGCCTTGGCCTTGCGCGCGCCGGACATTTCCAGGGCGATCACCTGGGCCGCGCCGGCAGCCTTGGCGCACATGATGGTGCACAGGCCGATGGTGCCGGCGCCGACCACCACCACGTTCTGCCCCAGCAGGCTGCCGGCCTTTTTCACCGCGTGCATGCCCACCGCCAGCGGCTCGATCAAGGCCCCGGCCTCGGCGGGAAAGTTCTCCGGCAAGGCGTACAGCAGGTTGGCCGGCACGTTGACCAGCTCGGCAAAGGCGCCGTTGTTCATCAGCCCGGTAAAGGCCAGGTTCTCGCAGATGTTGTACAGGCCATGGGTGCAGTAGTAGCAGGTGCCGCAGTGCTGGCAGGCGTCGGCGGCCACCGGCTGGCCGAGGCTGAACCCCTGGACCCCTTCGCCCAGGGCGACGATCTCGCCGCAGAACTCGTGGCCGAGGATGCACTGGCCTTTGATCCCGGTCAGCGGGTGCGGCGCGTCCACCGGAATGAACACCGGCCCGGCCACGTATTCGTGCAGGTCGGAACCGCAGATGCCGCACCAGTCGACGCGGATCTGCACCCAGCCGGCGGGCGGCGCGTCGGGCAGCGGTACGTCTTCGACGCGGATATCGTGGCGGCCGTGCCAGACCGCGGCGCGCATGCTCGGAACGGATTTGAGGGAAACACTCATCTTGGCTTCTCCATATTCTTGTAGAGCTGCGACGGCCCCCTGGCCGCCGCAGCACACCTCAGTGCTGGCGAATGAAGTCGAGGATCAGGCGGTTGACCTGCTCCGCCGCTTCCATCTGCAGCATGTGCCCCTGCCCCGGCAGCACCTCGATCTGCGCCTTGAGATCGGCGCTGTGGCTCGCCGGAATGATCCGGTCGTCGCTGCCCCAGATCACCAGCACCGGCTGCGCGCCGTCCTGCACCACCGGGCGCAGGTCGGCCTGCTGGCGGCCGTCGGCGAACAGCGTGCCGGCCAGTTGCCCGAGGGCGTCCTGCACCCCTTCCAGGCGCTTGTACTTGAGCATGTCGTCGAGCATCTGCCGGTTCACCAGTTCGGCGTTGGAGAACAGCTGCACCAACTGCGGCTTCAGCGCGTTGCGGTTGCTGGCCTCGACAAAGCCTTGCAGGTAGTCGCCGTTGATCTCAGCGCCCAGCCCGGCGCTGCCGATCAGGGTCAGGGTGCGCACGCGGTCCGGCGCCAGCCGCGCGGTGTTGAGGGACACCGCGCCGCCCATGGAGTGGCCCACCAGATGGGCCACGGGAATCTCCAGGTGATCCAGCAATGCCAGCAGCACCTCGCTCAACTCGTCCAGGTCGCCCCGTTGCAGGGCCTTGGCCGATTCGCCGTGGCCCGGCAGGTCGAGGGCAATCACCCGGCGCCCGGCAGCCAGGGCTTCGTGGTTGAACAGCCAGTTGTTGAGGTCGCCGCCAAAGCCGTGCACCAGCAGCAGCGGCGTACCGCCTTCACCGCGCTCGAAATAGCGGATCAGCCGACCGCCCAGTTCGACCTTCTGCGGCGCCGGGCCGCTGTCTTCGTCGGCGCTGTCGCCGGGCACGAAGCTGGCCTGGAACTGCGCGATCACCGCGTCGATCTCGGCGTCGCTGGCTTCGCCTTCGACCACGATGCCCAGCAGCGCGCCCACCGCCAGGGTCTCGTCCTGGCGGGCGATCTGCCGGCGCAGGATGCCGGAGAACGGCGCCTCGACGCTGCTGGAGATCTTGTCGGTCTCCACGTCCAGCACTTCATCGCCCTTGCTGATGCTCTGGCCTTCTTCCTTGAGCCAGGCATCGACCCGGCCCTCGGTCATCGACAGGCCCCACTTGGGCATGGTCAGGGTATGGATCTGGCTCATCAGCGGCTCCACTCGATCACGGTAAGCACGGCTTGTTCGATCTTCGCCGCGTCGGGGATGTACAGGTCTTCCAGGGCGTCGGAGAACGGCACTGGGGTGTGGGGCGCGGTGACCATTTCGATCGGTGCCTTCAGCGACGCGAAGGCTTTCTGCGCCACCAGCGCCGAGATGTCGGTGGCCATGGAGCAGCGCGGGTTGGCTTCGTCGATCACCACCAGGCGCCCGGTCTTCTCCACGCTTTCCAGGATGCTGTCTTCGTCCAGCGGGCTGGTGGTGCGCAGGTCGATCACCTCGCAATCGATGCCGCGCCCGGCCAGGCTGCGCGCCGCGTCCAGGGCGGTGTTCACCGTGCGCCCGTAGGACACCAGGGTCACGTCCTTGCCGTCACGCAGGAAGTTGGCCTCGCCGAAGGGAATCGCGTAGGACTCTTCCGGCACGTCGCCCTGCAGGCTGTAGAGCATTTTGTGCTCGCAGAAGATCACCGGGTCGTTGTCGCGGATCGCCTGGATCAGCAGGCCCTTGGCGTCGTAGGGCGACGACGGGCAGACCACTTTCAACCCGGGGATGTGGGTCCACAGCGAGGTGAGCATCTGCGAGTGCTGGGCCGCGGCGCGCAGGCCGGCGCCGACCATGGTGCGGATCACCAGCGGGGTCTGGGCCTTGCCGCCGAACATGTAGCGAAACTTCGCCGCCTGGTTGAGGATCTGGTCCAGGCAGCAGCCGGCGAAGTCGACGAACATCAACTCACACACCGGGCGCACGCCACGGGTGGCAGCCCCCACCGCGGCGCCGACGTAGCCGATCTCCGACAGCGGGGTGTCCAGCACCCGTCCGGGGAATTGATGGTAGAGGCCTTTGGTCACCCCGAGCACACCGCCCCAGGCGTCGTTGTCGCCGGGGGCGCCGGCGCCGCCCGCCACGTCTTCACCCATGATGAACACGCTGGGGTCGCGCCGCATTTCCTGGGCCAGGGCTTCGTTGATGGCCTGCTGGTAACTGATTTTTCTCGCCATGATGGTGATCTCTTGTTGTTCTATGGGGCGTTATGGGTAGGCGACGTAAACGTCGCTGAGCAGGTCGGCGGGGCTCGGCTTGGGATCGGACTTGGCCTTGCGCACCGCGTCTTCGATCAGCGCGTCCACGTCGGCATCGATCTGCTCCAGCTGGCTGGCCTGCACCAGCCCCGAACGGGTGGTGCGCTCGCGGAACTGCATCAGGCAGTCGTTGTGCTCGCGGTAATGCTTGACCTCGTCGGGGGCACGGTAGGTCTGGGCGTCGCCCTCGAAGTGGCCGTAGTAGCGGGTCAGCTTGACCTCGATCAGCGACGGCCCCTCCCCGGCCCGGGCCCGTTCCACGGCGGCGCCGGCGGCTTCGTGCACGGCGAAGAAATCAAAACCGTCCACCGTCACCCCGGGCATGCCGAAGCCGGCGGCGCGGTCGGCGATGTGGTCGCACGCCACCGACCAGTTGGAGGCCGTGGCCTCGGCGTAGCCGTTGTTCTCGGCGATGAACAGGCACGGCAGGTTCCACACCGAGGCCATGTTCATGGCCTCGAACACCGCGCCTTCGTTGGAACCGCCGTCGCCGAAGAACACCACCGACACGCCGTCGGTGCCTTGCAGCCGGGCGGCCAGGGCCGCGCCCACCACCAGCGGCGCCCCGGCACCGACGATACCGTTGGCGCCGAGCATGCCCTTCTCGAAATCGGCGATGTGCATGGAGCCGCCCTTGCCCTGGCAGACCCCGGTCTTCTTGCCGTAGATCTCCGCCATCATCCCGTAGACGTCCACGCCCTTGGCGATGCAATGGCCGTGGCCGCGGTGGTTGGAGGCGATGCAGTCGTCGTCGCGCAGGTGGGCCATGACCCCGGCGGCGGAGGCTTCTTCCCCGGCGTAGAGGTGGACGAAACCGGGGATCTCGCCGGTGGCGAATTCCACGTGCAGGCGTTCTTCGAATGCGCGGATGGTGCGCATCACCCGGTAGGCGTGGAGCAACTGGTCAGTGGTCAGGGGTGTCGACATTTTTATTCTCCAGGGTGTCTTCGGACTGAAGGTTCACGGGGTGTTGCCGGTGATGGCGGTCGATTGCCAGCAGGCGCTGGCGCGCCGCGTGGGCCAGGGCCGCGTTGACGTCGATGCTCAGCGGGCCGCCGGCATCCAGGGTGACCGTGGGCCGGTCGTGGGGGTTGAATTCGATCTCGCGTTCGCCATCCAGGGCCAGGGTGCCGGCGCTCAGGCACAGCGGCTGTGGCTCATTGGGTTGCAGATAACCAGCCTCCAGCACCCCGCAGCCCTGCAGCAGGCCGGGGGCCAGGGGCACCAGCAGCGCTTCGGGGGATTGCGGGTCCAGGCGCATCCAGGCGCCGTGGGGTTCCTGGCGGGTCACCGGCAACCACAGCCCGCAGAGCGCGGAAATGCCGATGGACTGGGGTTCAGCGAAGGTCACGAAGACCTCGGCCAGGTCGCTGCCACGACTGATGGCCCGGGCGCCGACGAAGGCCAGGGGCGACACCGCCACATCCACCAGGGCCACTTCGCACAGACCCCGGGACGGTTCGCGCACCAGCAGGCGCTTGTTGCGCCGCAGGGCGATGTCGGCCGGCACCCGGCCGCTGGCGTAGAGCCCGCCGGCCAGCCCGGCGCTGGTGGCTTCGCGCAGTTCCGGAAAGGCGTTGTTGGTGCCGGTGGACAGGGTCAGCAGCGGGATGTCGCCAACCTCGGCGGCCACCGCCTTGTGGGTGCCGTCGCCGCCAAGCACGGCGATCAGCGCCACCCCGCGCTCGGCCATCCAGCGCGCGGCCTGGCGGGTGTCCTCGACGCTCTGGCGCAGGGTCAGGTCGAGGAACTCCAGGGCCGGCCAGTGCTGCTCCCGGGCCTGGCGGCTGCGGCTGTTCTTCTGCACCGCGGCGGCGATGCCGGTCATGTCGGTGGGCATCAGCACCTGCTCGATGCCGGTGGCACCGAAGGCCGCCAGCAGACGCTGGATTACCGAGACCTTGTCGGTGCTGGAGAACAGCCCGGCGTTGGCGGTGAGGCGGCGCACATCACGGCCCGAGGCCGGGTTGGCGATGATGCCGACGGTCAGGGGGCGGCGGTTCATGAGCTCACCGCGGGCGGAGCACAGGCAGGAGAAAACATCGGGCACCTCGTTCTTATTCTTCGATGGGCCAGTCGACGCGGGTTGCCGGGGACTGGTTGCCAAGGGCCAGAGCAAGGCCGGTGCCAGTTGTCGGAAAATCTGCGGAAAAGGCCGTTCCAGAGCGGCTGACAGGCTTGCTGCGACGCGTTGAAGCCAGCCACCCGTGAGACGTCGCATGTCAGGCTGCACGGGTCCTGGGCGAGACCTTGAGACGTTGCGTCTCACTGCCGTCCCGGCGGCGTTCGATGCTTGTCCAGATCGGCGGATCGGCGCTTAATGCGCCGACAACGATAAGAAGCTGCAACCGGAGGCCTTCATGCTTTCCGCACATTCCAAAGCCCATGTGGACTGCGTCAGCCGGGTCCTGAAAAACGCCGCGCACCTGCCCCAGGCGCCGGTGCCGAGCCTGATCCTCGACTCCTGGCGACGCTCCATGGAGCAGCACCAGCTGGACCCCGGCTCGCTGCAGGGGCCGCGCATCCTCTCGGAAAACGTCCTCAAGGAATGCCGCGAGCGCTCCGAGCTGTTCCTGCGCATCGCCAGCGAAGAAGTGGCGCGCCTGCATGGCCGGGTGCGCGACGCCGACTACTGCGTGCTGCTCACCGATGCCCAGGGCCAGACCATCGACTACCGGGTGGAGTCCACCCTGCGCAACGACTGCCGCAAGGCCGGGCTGTACCTGGGCACCTGCTGGTCGGAGGGTGAAGAAGGCACCTGCGGCGTGGCCGCGGTGCTCACCGCGCGCACGCCGATCACCGTGCACAAGCGCGATCATTTTCGTGCCGCCTTCATCGGCCTGACCTGCTCCGCCGCCCCGGTGTTCGATCCCCAGGGCGAGCTGCTGGGGGTGCTGGACGTGTCGGCAGTGCGCTCCCCGGATGACCGCCGTTCCCAGCACCTGATCCGGCAGATGGTGGTGCAGAGCGCCCGGGAGATCGAACAGGCGTTCTTCATGAACAGCGCCCAGGGCTACTGGGTGCTGCGGGCCCATGCCAGCCCGGGTTATGTCGACAGCCAGCCGGACTACCTGCTGGCCTGGGACGACGACGGCTGCCTGCGGGCCCTGAACCCGGCGGCGCGCCACTACCTGCTGCGCCGCTATGGCCGCTTGCCGCAGCACATCACCCAGGTGTTCGACCCGCAACTGTTGCAACGCGCCCGGGACGAGGCCCTGTGCCCGCTGTCCGCCGAGCTGCATGGCCGCTTGCAGGCGCCGCGCCGGCCGCCGAGCCGCCCGCGTCTGAGCCTGGCCGGCGAGTCGCTGGACCCGCGGGTGGAACAGAGCCTGCGCCTGGCGGTGCGGGTCAAGGACCGGCATCTGCCGGTGCTGATCCAGGGCGAGACCGGTTCCGGCAAGGAAGTCTTCGCCCGCCAATTGCACCAGGCCAGCCAGCGTCGGGACCGGCCCTTTGTCGCGGTGAACTGCGCGGCGATTCCCGAGAACCTGATCGAGAGCGAGCTGTTCGGCTATGTCGCCGGAGCCTTTACCGGGGCGTCGAACAAGGGCATGCAGGGCCTGCTGCAACAGGCCGATGGCGGCACCCTGTTCCTCGATGAAATCGGCGACATGCCCCTGGCCTTGCAGACCCGCTTGCTGCGGGTGCTGGCCGAGGGTGAAGTGGCGCCGCTGGGGGCCGCGCAACGCAAGACGGTGGACATCCAGGTGATCTGCGCCACCCACCGCGACCTGGAAGCCCTGGTGGCCGAGGGCAGTTTTCGCGAGGACCTGTATTTCCGCCTCGGTGGCGCGCGCTTTCAGCTGCCGCCGCTGCGCGAACGCAGCGACCGGCTGGCACTGATCACCCAGATAGTCGAAGAAGAGTCCAAGCGCTGCGGCGCGCCGGTGCAACTGGGCAATGCGGCGCTGGAGTGCCTGCTGGGCTACCGCTGGCCGGGCAACGTGCGGCAACTGCGCCACGTGCTGCGCTACGCCTGCGCCGTGTGCGAAGGGCCGCTGATCCAACTGCATGACTTGCCCGAACAACTGCGCGGCACAGCAGCCGAAGGCGCCCTGCCCGCCCAGGAAAGCGCCACCAGTCCCGAACGCCAGGCCCTGCTGGATGCCCTGGTGCGCCACCGCTGGAAACCCGTCGCGGCGGCCAAGGCCCTGGGCATTTCCCGCGCCACCCTGTACCGCCGCGTGCAGCAGCACGGCATCCAGATGCCCGGCCGCAGCCCGGTCTAACCCCAATGAAAACCTGTAGCCGCTGCTGAGCCCGCGAAGCTGCGCAAAGGTCCGCAGGGCCTTGCCTGGCGATCTCCCGCCGAATCTTCAGCGCCTTCAAAATCCCCGCGTCTCCTGCGGAGCCGTTCGCAGCCTGCGGCAGCGGCTACAGGACGCGGCCCTGCGATCCATGCGGTCTGTGTAGCCGCTGCTGAGCCTTGGCGAAGCTGCGCAAAGGCCCGCAGGGCCTTGCCTGGCGATCTCCCGCCGAATCTTCAGCGCCTTCAAAATCCCCACGTCTCCTGCGGAGCCGTGCGCAGCCTGCGGCAGCGGCTACAGGAAGCGGCCCAGCGCCCCCTGCGGTCTGTGTAGCCGCTGCTGAGCCTGCGAAGCTGCGCAAAGGCCCGCAGGGCCTTGCTTGGCGGTCTCCCGCCGAATCTTCAGCGCCTTCAAAATCCCCGCGTCTCCTGCGGAGCCGTTCGCAGCCTGCGGCAGCGGCTACAGAAAGCGGCCCTGCGATCCCTGCGGTCTGTGTAGCCGCTGCTGAGCCTGCGAAGCTGCGCAAAGGTCCGCAGGGCCTTGCTTGGCGGTCTCCCGCCGAATCTTCAGCGCCTTCAGAATCCCCGCGTCTCCTGCGGAGCCGTGCGCAGCCCGCGGCAGCGGCTACAGGAACCGCCCCTGCGCCCCCCCTGCGGTCTGTGTAGCCGCTGCTGAGCCTTGGCGAAGCTGCGCAAAGGCCCGCAGGGCCTTGCCCGGCGATCTCCCGCCGAATCTTCAGCGCCTTGGAAGTCCCCCGCGTCTCCTGCGGAGCCGTTCGCAGCCTGCGGCAGCGGCTACAGGAAGCGGCCCTGCGATCCCTGCGGTCTGTGTAGCCGCTGCTGAGCCTGCGAAGCTGCGCAAAGGTCCGCAGGACCTTGCTTGGCGATCTCCCGCCGAATCTTCAGCGCCTTGGAAGTCCCCCCGCGTCTCCTACGGAGCCGTGCGCAGCCTGCGGCAGCGGCTACAGGACGCGTCCCTGCGATCCATGCAGTCTGTGTAGCCGCTGCTGAGCCTTGGCGAAGCTGCGCAAAGGTCCGCAGGACCTTGCTTGGCGGTCTCCCGCCGAATCTTCAGCGCCTTGGAAGTCTCCCGCGTCTCCTGCGGAGCCGTGCGCAGCCTGCGGCAGCGGCTACAGGGTGGGGTTGAGGCGGGCGCGGTAGCGCCCGGGGCTTTCGCCGGTCCATTTCTTGAACGCGCGGTGGAAGGCGCTGGGCTCTTGGAAACCGGTGAGTTCGGCAATCTCGCTGATGCTGACGTGGGTGCGGCGCAGCAGTTCGACGGCGACGCCGCGGCGCACTTCGTCCTTGATCTCCTGGTACGAGCCGCCCTCGCGCTCCAGGCGCCGGCGCAGGGTGCTGGCGCTCATCTGCACTTCGCGGGCGAAGGCTTCCAGGGTCGGCCACTGGCTGTAGTGGCTGCCCCGCAGGCGTTGGTGCACCTGGCGGGTCAGGCCGTGCTGGTTGCGAAAACGGATCACCAGCCATTGCGGGGCGCTGCGCAGGAAGACCTTGAGCGAGGCCAGGTCCTGGACCACCGGTAGGCGCAGGAAGCGGCTGGCGAATTCGATCTCGGTGCGCCCGGCATTCCAGCTCAGGTTGCTGCCCCACAGCAGCGCATCGTCGCTGAGGCTCAGGCGGGAATGGCGAAAGTCGGCGCGGTCGATGGGGATCCGCCGCCCGCCCAGCCAGCACAGCAGGCTGATGATCAGCACCAGCAGGGTTTCTTCGGCGTAGTGGCCGCGCAGCGGGTCGGCGCAGCGGCTTTCAACGCTGATCACCGCGCGCTTGCCGCGCACGCTGAGGTGGGCGCCGACGTCCCGTAAAAACAGGCCAAAGTTGTTCAGGCACTGGCGCAGGGCCTTTTCCAGGTTGGGTTCCTGGATCAGTCCGCGGCAGATCAGGGCAAAGGCCCCCGGCGGCATGCCACGGGAGTCGAGCTGGAAGAATTCGTCCTGCAATTCGCGGATCTGGATCAGCCACAGGGCGGCAAAGGCGCTGCCGGGCACCCGCGCCCGAGGCTGGTCGAGCAGCGCCGGGTCGATGCCGGCCTCCCTCAGCACCGCCGCCAGCCGCTGCGGCTGCTCACGCAGGGCGTGGGTCATCACCCGGACAAAGTAGACCGCGACCGAATCCGTTTCACGCATGTAGAGGCTGTGCTCCCGTAGCAGGACCTATGGCAAAAAACGCCAGCACCCTTGACCGCTTTCGGCATAGGCCGGCCACCGTGTGCGGCTCTAGACTCGCGCTGGATAACGCGCTGGGCAAGGCAACCGCGCCATGCTCCGCGAAGGCCATGAACAAAGGAAGAGCTGAAGATGAATCTTGCGAATATCGGGGTGATCGGCGCCGGCACCATGGGCAACGGCATTGCCCAGGTCTGCGCCCAGGCGGGCTTCGACGTGACCCTGCTGGACATCGCCCAGGGCGCCCTGGAAAAGGCCCTGGCCACCATCGGCAAGAACCTCGACCGGCAGGTGAGCAAGGGCACCCTGAGCGAAGGCGACAAGCTCGCCGCCCTGGGTCGGATCCGCATCAGCACCGACTACAGTGCGCTCAAGGACGCGCAGCTGGTGATCGAAGCCGCCACCGAGAACCTCGACCTCAAGCTCAAGGTCTTGCAGCAGATCGCCGCCCAGGTCAGCGCCGAGTGCGTGATCGCCTCTAACACCTCGTCGCTGTCGATCACCCAGCTGGCCGCCAGCGTCAGCGCGCCGGAGCGTTTCATCGGCCTGCATTTTTTCAATCCGGTGCCGGTGATGGGCCTGATCGAGGTGATCCGCGGCCTGCAGACCAGCGACGCGACCCACGCCCTGGCCATGAATATGGCCGAGCGCCTGGGCAAGACCGCAATCACCGCCGGCAACCGCCCGGGTTTTGTGGTCAACCGCATCCTGGTGCCGATGATCAACGAGGCGATCCTGGTGTTCCAGGAAGGCCTGGCCAGCGCCGAGGACATCGACGCCGGCATGCGCCTGGGCTGCAACCAGCCGATCGGCCCGCTGGCCCTGGCCGACCTGATCGGCCTGGACACCCTGCTGGCGATCCTCGAAGCCTTCTACGACGGCTTCAACGACAGCAAGTACCGCCCCGCGCCGCTGCTCAAGGAAATGGTTGCCGCCGGTTACCTGGGGCGCAAGACCGGTCGGGGTTTCCATCACTATGGCTGAGCGCTGCTCACGCTTTGCCGAAAGCCGCGACAAGGCCCTGGAGCTGTTCGCCAGCAAGGGCTTCGGCCAGGTCGGCATGCGTGAGCTGGCGAGCCATCTGGGGCTGACCCCGGGCTCGCTGTACCACCATTACCCGAGCAAGCAGCACCTGCTGCTGGACCTGATTGAAGAGTTCTTCGATGAGCTGCACAGCACCCTCAAGCGCCTGCAAAGGCGCAAGTTGCAGGGCGACTGCCTGCCGGCGCTGATTCGCGCCCACCTCAAGCTGCACCGGGAATTGCCGCGGCATTTTCGCCTGGTGGAACGTGACAGCGGCTGCCTCAATCCCGACCAGCAACTGCGGGTCGGGCAATTGCGCGAGCGTTACGAGCAACAGCTGCTGCAACTGCTGGGCACCCCGCCCGGCCTAGGTCCGCAGGCCCAGCGCGCCGCCGCCCATGCCCTGGCCAACCTGCTCAACAGCGCCCCCAGCTGGTTCAGCGAGCAGCCATTGGCCGAGCGTGAACGTGAGGCGCTGCTGGAAAACCTGCTCAGCGGCGCCATCGAGCGCCTGCTGGGTGGCGCACCGCTGCACAGCGCGGTGGCCTGAGCCTCAGCGCAGTTGCAGCGGGTCCACCAGGCCGGCGGCAATCGCCATGCCCACCAGCTGCGGCAGGTGCTCGGCCTGCATGCGCTTCATCACCCGTGAGCGATACAGGTCGATGGTCTTGATGCTGACCCCCAGCTGTTCGGCGATCTCGCGGTTGCTGTAGCCCTGCACCAGGGGCAGCAGCACGTCCTTCTCCCGCGGCGTCAGGCTCTCCAGCAGCGCCTGCACCCGGGCCTGCCCGGCGCTCTGGTGCTGATGACGGTCGGCGCGGCTCAGGGCCTGCTGCACGCTGTCCAGCAGCAGCTGTTCGTTGTAGGGCTTCTCGATGAAATCCACCGCACCGGCCTTGAAGGCACGGACCACGATCGGCACGTCGGCGTGGCCGCTGACAAAAATCAGCGGCAGGTGGATATCGCGCTGGCGCAACTCTTCCTGGACATTCAGGCCGCCCATGCCGGGCATGCGCACATCCAGCAGCACGCAGGCATTGAGGCTGGGGTCGCAGTGTTCGAGAAACTCGCGGCCGCTGGTGAAGGGCACGGCCTTGAGCCCCACCGACTCCAGCAGCCAGACCGTGGAGTCGAGCATGCCCGGGTCGTCGTCGACCACGTACACCAGCTGCTGCGCCTCACTTGTCATTGCCTTGCTCCTGTTGTCGGGTGGGAAGTTGCATCGGGATCGGCCGGGGCCGTGGCCGGCAGGTGGCAGCACATCGTCAAGCCACGCTCCTGGAGCTGAGCCTGCAAGTCGCCACCAAAGCCTTCGACGATGCTGCGGCTCATGGACAGTCCGAGCCCCAGGCCGTTGGCCTTGCTGGTGTAGAACGGGGTGAACAGCTGGGGCAACTGCTCGGCAGACACCCCGGGGCCCTGGTCGCTGACGCTGATCCGCACCCCGCCCTCGGCCGCCGCTTCGGCGCCCAGCACAATGTGCGAGCCTTGCTGTGGATGCACTTCGCGATTGGCTTCGATGGCGTTGCGCAGCAGGTTCAGCAGCACCTGTTCCAGCAGCACCCGGTCGGCGTACACCGGCGGCAGATTATCCGCCAGGCGCAGCTCGATCGCCACCTGACAGGACTGGGCTTCCCAGGCACACAGGCGCACGGTTTCCCGGGCCACTTCGGCGATGTCCAGGGCCTGCACCCGGCGCCCGCCTTTGCGCAAGAAGGCCCGCAGGCGCTTGATCACTTCGGCGGCGTGGGTCGCCTGTTCGGCGATTCGCTCCAGGCCCTGGGCGACCTTGCGGACCGCCTCGGGCTGGGTGTCCAGGGCCTGCAAATAACGTTGGCTGGCGTTGGCGTAGTTGACCACTGCGGCCAGCGGCTGGTTGATCTCGTGGGCGATGCCCGAGGCCAGTTCGCCCAGGGTCACCAGCCGCGCGCTGTGGGCCAGTTCATCCTGGTGATGGCGCTGCTGGGCCTCGCGCAGTTCGCGCTCGCTCTGGTCGTGGGCCACCAGGGAATAGAAACGCTCGCCGCTGGCGGCGCGATGGGCCAGGAGCATCAGTGACACCGGCACCGAACTGCCGCCCGCCGGCGGTTGCAGGCGTGTCTCGACGCTCCAGCGGCCGCTGCGCTCGGCACAGCTCCAGCCTTCCTGTTGCAGGCTCTGCAGCACTTCCTGGCTGAGGATCGCCGCCAGCTCCGGCATCGCCTGCCCGGCGGCAAGCCCCAGGGTGCGCCGCGCGGCCGGGTTGAGGTAGGTCACCGCGCCGCCGGGCTGGATGAACAGCACCGGGTCGGGGTTGGCCTCTACCACTTCGGCCAGGCGCCGCTTGTTCTCCTCGGCCTGGACCCGGGCGGTGATGTCCCGGGACACCGCCACCACTTCCACCACGGTCCCGGTGTAGGTGTCGCGGATGCCGCGGCAGGCGGTTTCGAACCACAGGTAATGACCGTCGCGATGGCGGATGCGGTAGGTCATGGTGTGGTAGCCGTCCTGCTCCAGGGCGTCGCGGGTGCGCTGCATCAGCCCGGCCAGATCCTGACTGTGGAACAGGCTGCGGGCCAGCAGCCCGCGCAGTTGTTCGGGCCAGTAGCCCAACAGGGTCCAGGAGGCCGGCGAGGCATCGAGGAAGGTGCCGTCCGGGGTGTGCCGGGAAATCAGGTCGGTGGTGTTTTCGGTGATCAGCCGGTACAGGCGCCGGGCCCGGGCCGACTCGCGCTCGGCCTGGACCTGGGCGGTGGCCTCCTGACAGCGCGCCAGCACCCGCTGGTGCAGGGGGTCGGGAATGAAGCTCCAGAGCAGGATGCGTTCGCCCCACTGGGCTTCCACCTGTTCGATGGCACGCTGCTGCTCCAGGCAGGCCCGTACCAGGGCCGGGTGGTTGATCGGCAGCAGGGCCGCGAGATCGCCAGTGGCCGCATCGTCCAGCCATTGGCGCAATGCCGGGTTGAGGTCCAGCGGCTGCGCCTGGGCGTCCAGCAGCAGGCTCGGCTGCGGGTCGTGGCCGAGCCAGGGCGAGTCCGGCAGCTGGCCTTGGCGCTGTAGCTGCAACCAGCGGCTCAGGTGGGTGGAGGTGGGCATGGTCGATCAACCTGTGGGTGGCAACAGCGGAGATTCAATATAGTACAACTACTATACAACTCAGGTAGTACTTCCATATCAATCGACAAACAGTATATAAAAGACCCCGGATAAGTCACCGAGCGCCTGTAAAAAGCCTCGGCCAATAGAGCTAATAATCAGCCACCGGGTACCCGAACCATGTCCATCTACGAGCAAGGCCTCGCGCCGTCTGCCGTCAACCATATCGCCCTCTCCCCCTTGAGCTTCATCGAACGCACCGCTGCGGTTTACCCCGATTATCCGGCGGTGATCCACGGTTCGATCCGCCGCACCTGGGCCCAGACCTACAGCCGCTGCCGGCGTCTGGCCTCGGCCCTGTCCGGGCGCGGTATCGGCAAGAACGACACGGTGGCGGTGATGCTGCCGAACATCCCGGCGATGCTCGAAGCGCATTTTGGCGTGCCGATGATCGGCGCCGTGCTCAATGCCCTCAACGTGCGCCTGGACGCCGAGGCCATCGCCTTCATGCTGGCCCACGGCGAAGCCAAGGTGTTGATCGCCGACCGCGAGTTCCATGAGGTGATCCACGCCGCCGTGGCCATGCTCGACCACCCGCCCCTGGTGATCGACCTTGACGACCCCGAGTACGGCGAAGGCCAGCCGGTCAGCGATCTGGACTACGAGGCCTTTCTCGCCGAGGGCGATCCGGAGTTTGCCTGGCTGTGGCCGGACGACGAGTGGCAGGCCATCGCCCTGAACTACACCTCGGGCACCACCGGCAACCCCAAGGGCGTGGTCTATCACCACCGCGGCGCCTACCTCAATGCCCTGGGCAACCAGATGACCTGGGCCATGGGCAACCACCCGGTGTACCTGTGGACCCTGCCGATGTTCCACTGCAACGGCTGGTGCTACCCCTGGACCGTCACCGCCCTGGCCGGGGTGCATGTGTTCCTGCGCCGGGTCGACCCGCAGAAGATCCTCAACCTGATCCGCGAGCATCAGGTCACTCACCTGTGCGGCGCGCCCATCGTGCTCAATGCCCTGGTGAACATGCCGGATTCGGCCAAGGCGGCCATCGACCACCCGGTCAACGCCATGGTGGCCGGGGCCGCGCCACCGGCCAAGGTGATCGGCGCCGTGGAGGAGATGGGCATCAAGGTCACCCACGTCTACGGCCTGACCGAGGTCTATGGCCCGGTGACTCTGTGTGCCTGGCACGCGGCCTGGGACGAACTGCCGCTGGAGCAGCGGGCGCAGATCAAGTCGCGCCAGGGCGTGCGCTACCCGACCCTGGAAGGGGTGATGGTGGCCGATCCGAAAACCCTCGAACCCATGCCCCGGGACGGCCAGACCATCGGTGAGATCTTCATGCGTGGCAATACCGTGATGAAGGGCTACCTGAAGAACCCCACGGCCACCGCCGAAGCCTTCGAGGGCGGCTGGTTCCACACCGGCGACCTGGGGGTGACCCACCCGGACGGCTACATCGAAATTCGCGACCGGCTCAAGGACATCATCATTTCCGGCGGCGAGAACATCTCCACCATTGAGCTCGAAGGCGTGCTCTATCGCCACCCGGCGGTGCTGGAAGCGGCTGTGGTGGCCCGGCCCGACGAAAAATGGGGCGAGACCCCCTGCGCCTTCATCACCCTCAAGGCCGATCACCAGGACGTGAGCGAAGCCGAGATCATCGCCTTCTGCCGCGAACACCTGGCGGGCTTCAAGGTGCCGCGCACCGTGGTCTTCAGCACATTGCCCAAGACCTCCACCGGCAAGATCCAGAAGTTCGTCCTGCGCGACCTGGCGAAAAACCTCTAGCCTGACTGCACCAGACCCAGCTCCCGAGGGAGCTGGCTTGCCAGCGCAAAGCGCTCTGACGGCCCCAACACCCACAGGGGCCGGCTTGCCAGCCAAGTCGCTGGCAGCGACGCCTTCGCCGGTCAGTCGGCTCCTACAATGGGTTGGTGCGGTCATTTTCGATTCATGCGGCCACGGCCGTTCAACCTCCCCTTTTGCCCGAGGTTCCTGCAATGCCCGAATTCAACGCTCCACTGCGCGATATGCGCTTTGTCCTGCATGAAGTGTTCAACGCGCCCAGGCTCTGGGCCCGTCTGCCGGCCCTGGCCGATACCGTGGACGGTGACACCGCCGACGCCATTCTCGAAGAAGCGGCCAAGGTCACCGGCAATCTGATCGCCCCGCTCAACCGCAGCGGCGACGAGGAAGGCGCCAGCTGGCACGCCGGGCAGGTACGCACCCCGGCCGGTTTCAAGGAGGCCTACAGCACCTATATCCAGGGCGGCTGGGTCGGCCTGAGCGGCAACCCGGCCTACGGCGGCATGGGCATGCCGAAGATGCTCGCGGTGCAGTTCGAAGAGATGCTCTACGCCGCCAACTCCAGCTTCGCCCTGTACTCGGCCCTGAGTTCCGGGGCCTGCCTGGCCATCGACGCCCACGCCAGCGAAGCCCTCAAGCAGCTGTACCTGCCGCCGATGTACGAAGGCCGCTGGGCCGGTTCCATGTGCCTGACCGAGGCCCACGCCGGCACCGACCTGGGGATCATCCGCACCCGCGCCGAACCCCAGGCCGACGGCAGCTACCGGATCAGCGGCAGCAAGATCTTCATCACCGGCGGCGAGCAGGACCTGACCGAGAACATCATCCACCTGGTGCTGGCCAAGCTGCCGGACGCCCCGGCCGGGCCCAAGGGCATCTCGCTGTTCCTGGTGCCGAAGATCCATGTCGACGCCAACGGCGTGCTCGGCGCGGCCAACGCGGTGAGCTGCGGCTCCATCGAACACAAGATGGGCATCAAGGCCTCGGCCACCTGCGTACTGAACTTCGACGGCGCCAGCGGCTGGCTGATCGGCGAGGCCAACAAGGGCCTGGCGGCGATGTTCACCATGATGAACTACGAGCGCCTGTCCATCGGCATCCAGGGCATCGGCTGCGCCGAGAACTCCTACCAGAACGCCCGCACCTACGCCCGCGAACGCATCCAGAGCCGCTCCCCGGCCGGCCCGGTGGCCAAGGACAAGATCGCCGACCCGATCATCGTCCACCCCGATGTGCGGCGCATGCTGCTGACCATGAAGGCCATGACCGAAGGCGGCCGGGCCTTCGCCAGCTACGTCGGCCAGCAGCTGGACCTGGCCAAGTTCGCCGACCAGCCCCATGAGCGGCACAACGCCGAAGCCCTGGTGGCGCTGCTGACCCCGGTGGCCAAGGCCTTCTTCACCGACACCGGGCTGGACAGCTGCGTGCTCGGCCAACAGGTCTTCGGCGGCCACGGCTACATTCGCGAATGGGGCCAGGAGCAACTGGTGCGCGATGTGCGCATCGCCCAGATCTACGAAGGCACCAACGGCATCCAGGCCCTGGACCTGTTGGGGCGCAAGGTGGTGGGCAACGGCGGCGTGGCCCTGCGCCTGTTCACCGGCGAGATCCGCGACTACGCCTACCTGCCCGGCGCCGCCTACGCCGCCGAACTGCTGGACGCGGTGCAGCGCCTGGAAGACCTCAGCGACTGGCTGCGCGAACAGGCGGCGCAGAACCCCAACGCGGTGGGCAGCGCCTGCGTCGAGTACCTGCAACTGTTCGGTTACGTGGCCTATGCCTACCTGTGGGCGCGCATGGCCCAGGTGGCCGAGCACAAGCGCTCCGAGGACGACGGTTTCTACGGCGCCAAGCTGGCCACCGCGCGCTTCTACTTCAGCCGCCTGCTGCCGCGCATCCTCAGCCTGGAGCAGAGCATTCGCGCCGGCAGTGACTCGCTGTTCGGCCTGGACGCCGAGCACTTCTGAGGGCCTGGGCAGGGCGCCCGCCGCCCTGCCCCGTGCCGGTAAAAAAGCCGCGCCCGCAGGTGCAAAACCTCGGGCGCCGCTGCATACTCCGCGCACCCGAGCACCGCCCAAGGAAGAAACGTGTTGGCCCCCGCCCTGATCGTCGCCAGCTCAGCCATCGTGCTGCTGCTCGGCAGCCTGCACCTGATCTACACCTTCGCCAGCGACAAATTCCAGCCCCGTGATCCGGCCCTGGCCGAACGCATGCGCCAGGTGTCGCCAATGATCACCGGCCAGACCAGCCTGTGGCGTGCCTGGGTCGGCTTCAATGCCAGCCATAGCCTGGGGGCGATGTTGTTCGGCCTGGTCTATGGCTACCTGGCCTGGCTGCACCCGGCCCTGCTGCTGGAAGCCCGCGGCCTGCTGCTGATCGGCCTGGGCTTTCTCGCCAGCCTGTGGCTGCTGGCGGTCCGTTACTGGTTCCGCATTCCCCTGGCGGGCATCAGCCTCGCCCTGGTGCTGTTCGCCGCAGGAACTACGCTGCTTTTCAGCTGACGGGTACCCGTTGCCCAACCGCTCCAGCCCTGCCCGACCTGAATAAATTCCGGAGTTCACATGGAACGTCAAACCCCCAACGAAGGCGCCGCCGCCCTGCGTCAACCCGGCAAACGCCCCTGGTATATCTACCTGATGGCGATCTGGGCCCTGATCGGCATCGGCGGCCCTCTGAGCCAGCTAGCGCGAAGGGTGTTCGCCGATGAGCCGCTGCTGTTGCAAGTCAGTTCGGTGCTGATCCTCGGCGGCGTACTGCTGCTGATCATCAACCTGATCAAGCTGAAACCGCAGTACATCGTGGCCTTTGGCGTGCTCTGCTGCCTGGAAGTGGGCCTGCAGCTGTTCGGCATCATCGACCGCCTGTACAGCGGCGACACCCTGGCCCACGCCGCGCTGCTGCTGATCTATCTGGTTCCGGCACTGGCCTTTGCCCTGCTGGCCCTGCGCACGAAACTGCTGAGCCGGGCCAGTGAGTACCGCCAATCGGTCGACCTGCAGAACCGAATCGCCTTTGCGATGAAACACAACAAACGCTGAACCTGCCGGCCCGGCGCCCAGTGGCGCCGGGCCGGATACCCGCTGCCCAATCGAGTCCCATCATGTCCCGTCTGTACACCCTCTGTTCCTGGCTCTACCTGCCGCTGTGCTGGATCGCCGTGGCCGCGCCGACGGCCAGCATGATCCATTGCAACCTGAACCTGATTGTGCCCCGGGAGGTCGGCGGCACCTTGTTCGGCGGCTCCATGGGCTTTGTGATGTACCTGGGCGGCTGGGTCCTCAGCGTCCTGGGCCTGGTGCTGGCGCTGCTGACCCGGGTGCCCGGCGCGCGTCTGGCCTGGATCGTCGCCGGGCTGGCGCAGTTGCTGCTGGGCCTGTGGTGGCGGATCAACTACCCGGATGATTTCGACGGCAACCTGCTCTTCAGCATCCAGCCCCGGGAGCTGGACTATGTGATGGTCTTCGGCTTTGCCCTGGTCTACAGCGGCGTCTACCTGTTGCGTCAGCAGCGGCTCAAGCCGCGTCCACCCGCCAATGGCAATCTGCTCGCGCTGCGCACCCTGTGGGCCCTGGTGCTGGCGGCGACCTTCATGCTCCCACCGCTGCTGGCCATCACCCGCAAGCCACTGCCCTATTGCGCCTTCGACCGGGCCGGCAATCAGTTGAGCGTGTGCCTGGGCCCGGGCACCCGGGTGATTGTCGACTGAACGGCCCCCTGACTTCATTCCTCCTTTTCTTGACCTTGATGAGTGTGCCCATGTCTCGCCTGTTTACCCTGTGGTTGTGGCTGTACCGCCCCCTGTGCTGGATCGTCGTCGCCATCCCGCTGTCGGTGATGCTGTTGTGCGACGTGCAAATGATGCAACCGCGGGATGTCAGCGGCACGCTGTTCGGCGGGGGCATGGGTTTTCAGCTGTACCTGTTTGCCTGGGTGCTGTGCCTGATCGGCCTGGTCCTGGCCCTGCTGACCCGGATGCCCGGCGCGCGCCTGGCGTGGCTGCTGGCCGGGCTGGTGCCCTTGCTGCTGGGGGCCTGGTGGCGGCTCACCTACCCGGATGATGAAGATGGCAGCCGCTCCTTCAGCCCCCAGGACTGGGAACTGGACTACATGATGGGCATCGTGTGCCTGTTCGTTATCAGCGGCCTGTACTTCTACTGGCGCCGACGTCTCGTCTCACGGCCCGCCGCCACCAGCGCCGATGTGCTGTTTCTGCAGACCCTGTGGGCGCTGGTCCTGGCGGCGGCGTTCATCCTCCCGCCGCTGAGTTTCATCAAGCAGCAATCCCTGCCCCGCTGCGCGTTCAACAAGGCCGGGGAGCAATTGACCGTGTGCCTGAGCGATGATCCGAACGAGCCGGTGATTGTCGACTGACCCGGCGCTTGCAGCAGCCCGGACAGAAAAAAGCCCCGAACCGATCGGGGCTTTTTTTCTGCCGGCTGCTATCGACGCTGGGTGGCCGGTGATGCCCTGCGCACCGGCAAGGCGGCGGCAAAGGCCAGGGCTTCTTCCCGGGTGCCAAAAGTGGCGAGCCGGTCACCCGGGGTGCAGACCTTCCAGGGGCCGTGGTTGACGCTCAATACCTGATAACCGTTGATCTGCAACTTGTTCAACAGTGGCGTACTCATGGACACCTCCTTTTTGTCAGCGTGCCTGGGGCTTGGCCGTTTTACCTTACACCCGCAGAACCATCCGGCGACGGCCGCATGTCGGCGCTCGGTCATTTCCTCAGGTTGGCCAGAGGGTCGTAGGCCCGCGAACGCTTGCGCTGATGCTCGGGTTCGGGCTGATCCAGGGGCGCCCTGGCCGGGCCCACCGGATCGACCTGGGGGTCGGCGAGGTCCGGCGAATCGGGGTCGAAACCCGGGTCATGATGATTCGAGGCGTGCTCGGACGAGCGCGGCCCCGTGGGGGTCTTGGCAGCCATGGTCAGCTCCTGTGCTAGCCCGCAAAAGGACGGGGACAGCCGTTGGATCGCGATCCGTTCCCAGGGTGCCGGCCAGCGGACCAATGGCCACCGGCAAATTGCATTGCACGGCGCAGCGTCGCAGGATGACGCCCTGATCCACAACCGCTGAAAAGGAAGTGCTGATGACGATTCGTGCCGTGGTTTTCGATTTTGGTGGCGTGCTGTTCGACTGGAGCCCGCACCACCTGTACCGCCAACTGATCCCCGACGACCAGCGTCGCCAGTGGTTCCTCGACACCGTCTGCACCCAGGCCTGGAACACCCAACAGGACGCCGGCCGGCCCCTGGCCGAAGCGACCCGCAGCCTGGTGGCCGAGCATCCCGAGCATGCGCCGCTGATCGAAGCCTATTACGGGCGCTGGCCGGAGATGCTCAAGGGACCGCTGGAGGAAGGCGTGGCCCTGCTGGAGGATCTGCACCAGGCGCAGATGCCGCTGTTCGGGTTGACCAACTGGTCCCAGGAAACCTTTCCCTATGCCTGGGAGAATTACCCGTTTTTACAGAAGTTTCGCGACATTGTGGTGTCGGGGCAGGAGCGGCAGATCAAGCCCGATGCCGAGATCTATCACACGGCCTTGGGGCGCATTCGTGCGCATTTGCCGGGGGTGGCGCCTGAGGAGTTGGTGTTCATTGATGATCATGCGCCGAACATCGTCGCGGCCAGAGCGTTGGGGTGGCGGGCAATTCATCACGTGGCCGCGGGGGAGACGCGGCGGCAGTTGGGGGAGTTGGGGGTGGTTTGAGTCTTGGGGCTTTTTTTGGGGAGGGGGACATATCCGTTGCTGCGGTCAGGGCTACTTAGGGTTCCGCTTTTACAGCGAGTGGGAGGGGGTACATATCCATTCCGGCGGTCACGGCCACTGGCGGTTCCGCTTTTACAGCGGTGGGCTGTGTACATATCCGTTGCTGCGGTCACGGCCGCTGGCGGTTTCGCTCTTACAGCGGGGGTTGGGTACATATCCGTTCCTGCGGGGGCGGCCGCTGGCGGTTTCGCTCTTACAGCGGGGGTTGGGTACATATCCGTTCCTGCGGGGGCGGCCGCTGGCGGTTCCGCTCTTACAGCGGCTCACTTTTGAAAAGCGCAAAAGTAAGCAAAACGCTTCTGCCCCTCCACTCGGTGCCTCGCTTAGGCTCGGCATGCCCTCACTCCGGCATTGATCCGTGGGCCGCCGCCACCGGCCATCCATGGCCGGGTGGCGGCTAACCCGGCGTCCTGCCGGGTTACCCACGGCTCAATGCCTGCGTTCGGCCATCGTGGTTAACGGGGCGTTCAGATCAAAATCAAAATCAACAGCAAGATCAAAATCTGACGGCGGCCTGCCGGCCGGCCTGTTTCATCGCCGTTCGCGTTACATGTAGCCGCTGCCGCAGGCTGCGACCGGCTCCGCAGGAGACGCTAAACCTGCCTCCCCGATATTCCTGACCTATCGCGCCGCCTGGTTTTGCGAGCGCGAGCGCTCGTTCGCAGCCTTCGGCAGCGGCTACAAGGAGCCAGCCTGCGCACCTTGGCTTTGGCTTTTGATCTTGATCTTGATCTTCAGGCCCCTTCCCAGCCGGCCGAGCGTAGGCGTTGCGTAGGGGGCAGCTCGGCATGGATGCCGAGCTAGCCGCCACCCGGCCATGGATGGCCGGTTGGCGGCGGGCCCCCGGAGCAATGCCGAAGCGAGGGCACCCCGAGCCACAGCGAGGGGCCCATGGAGGGGCAAGCGTTTTTTGGTTCCTTTTTTTGGCGTTTGAAAAAAAGGGACTCGCCGTAAGGGCGAAACCATAAGTGGCCACACCCGCAGCAACGGATATGTACTCCACCCCCCCGTCGTCATAAAGGCACAACCGTCAACGGCCGCCCCGCAGGAACAAAACCACCCCCTCTATCGCCATCCGCAATCACCCCCACCCCTCCATATCGCCCCATGGAATACCCCAAAAATCCCCCCCTTACCCCCGTGAATCCACCTGTCGGAAACCCACAAAATCAATGTGCCATTACCCCGCCAATTCCCCCCGCGCTGCTTAACTGCAAAAGCTGCCAAGTACCGCAGCCCCCCCTAACCCCCAAGGAAGGCACACACCATGAGCCCCACCTCGCAACACACGGTTGTCCCCTACGGAGTCGCGATCCAGTCGGCCATCGCCGAAGGTCAGCTACCCCAGATGAAAGCCCTGCTGGCCAAGCGCGATCCGAAGCACGACGAGCCCAAGGATCTGAAAGCCGCCTACGAAAAACTGGCCAAGGAAGTCGCCCGCCTGGAACAGCACTAATCGCTGTTTCCCCGTCATTGAATCGAGGCAAAGCAAATGTCTGGTTCTATCTCCCAAGAAGGCCTGTTCCCCCTGAGCTACCGCATCGGTACCTCGCAACCCGGGGCCCCGACCCTGATTCTCAATCTGCTGGTCTACACCCCCGAGCACAGCGTGCGCGGCACTTCGTCCATCACTCAGGCGGTCAATCCGCCCCTGGACCTGCACAGCGATGTCTGGGGTCAGTACACCTACCTGACGGTCATGCCACCGAGCTCCAGCAAGATCCTCATCACCGCCCAGGGCAATCAGGGCGGACCCGGTTCCAACTCCATCATCAACTTCAAGCTGCATCTGGTGGTCAGCGATGACTGGAAGGAAGGCGTGGCCAACTACCAGTACTACAACGGACACAGCTGGGTAACGGTCAATCAGGTCCCCGCCCATCTGCAGGAACCCGTGCAGTCGAGCACCCTCTCGGCCCCCCGCCATGGCCAGCCCAACCGTCCGCTGCCGCCGATTTCGGCGCTGTACGCGGCGCCGATCCACGGCGCCATCGCCAGCGGCGACCTGGCGCAGATGAAGAGCCTGCACAAGGTGGCCACCCAGCAACTGGAGCAGTTGCCGTTGATCCGCACGGCGCTGGAGGCGGCCAAGGCCGAGATCAGCAAGCACGAGCGGCGCTGACTGGCGACCGTCCAGCGAACCTGATGTCTTCCACAAGATAAGGAGTTGCAGCATGACAATCGGACTGTTCCATACCCGCCTCATCGTCGCCAACCCTGTGATCGGAGGGCCGGTGCTGACCCTCGATCTGCTGGTCAACACGCCGCAGAAGAAAGTCAGCGGCGTGGCCCGGGTGACTCAGAGCACCTCGCCACCGATGCACTTCCTCGCGGATGTCTGGGGCGACTACTCCCAGGTCAAACTGGACCCCTCCAGTGAAGGCCATATCATCCTCAACCTGACCGGCAACCCCAGCGGCCCTACCAGCCAGATTGCCGAAACCTTCCATCTGCAGGGCATTCTCGGCCTCGACTGGGCCAGCGGTTTCGCCAGCTATCGCTACCAGTACCAGGGCCATTGGCATGTGGTTCAGCATGCCGCCGTGAGCCAGGCGCCGGTGGATCAAGCGGCCAACGCCGATCTGGCGCCCAAGGACGATCAACGGCATCTGTATCCGCAGCCACTGTATGCCGTGGCGCTGCAACAGGCCCAGAGCAGCGGCGATCTGACGCGGCTCAAGGCGCTGGTGGCTCAGGGCGAGCAGCAACTGGCCAACAGTGACAACCTGAGCCAGGCAGTGCAGCAATTGCAGGCGGAAATCAGCCGCCTGGAACGTCGCTGAGTCCAGGCACCCGGGGCCGGCCGACACAGGTCGGCCCCAGGGTTGCGGTAAACCGATCGCGCCATTGCCGCACAAGGAAGGCGCGCCTATTTCGATGGGTTGGTGCCGCGCACCGCTGGGTGCGCAAGGATCTTTCATGTCAGACAGTCTCCCCGCCCGCTACCTCAGCGAAACCGACCTCAAGCGCTATGTGCCGGTGCACGTGGTCTGGGAAATCACCCTCGCCTGCGACCTCAAGTGCCTGCATTGCGGCTCCCGGGCCGGGCATCGGCGCCCCGGCGAATTGAACACCCAGGAATGCCTGTCGGTGATCGACTCCATCGCCGCCCTGGGCACTCGGGAAGTCACCCTGATCGGCGGCGAAGCCTATTTGCGCAAGGACTGGACGCGGCTGATCCAGGCCATCCACGACCACGGCATGTACGTGGCGATCCAGACCGGCGGACGCAACCTGACCCCCGCCAAGATGCAGGCCGCGGTGGACGCCGGGCTCAATGGCGTCGGCGTGTCCCTGGACGGCCTGGCGCCGCTGCACGACGCGGTGCGCAATGTACCCGGCTCGTTCGACAAGGCCCTGGACACCCTGCGCCGGGCCAAGCAGGCCGGGCTCAAGGTCAGCGTCAACACCCAGATCGGCGCCGCCACCCTGCCCGACCTGCCGGCCCTGATGGAACTGATCATCGACGCCGGTGCCAGCCACTGGCAGATCCAACTGACGGTGGCCATGGGCAACGCCGTGGATCACCCGGAGCTGCTGTTGCAACCCTATCAACTGTTGGAAGTGATGCCGCTGCTGGCCCGCTTGTATCGCGAAGGCGAAGAGCGCGGCTTGCTGATGAATGTGGGCAACAACATCGGCTACTACGGCCCCTACGAACACATGTGGCGCGGTTTTGGCGACGACCGCGTGCACTGGAGCGGCTGCGCCGCCGGGCAGACGGTGCTGGCCCTGGAAGCCGACGGCACGGTCAAGGGCTGTCCGTCCCTGGCCACCGTCGGATTCTCCGGCGGCAATGTGCGCAGCATGAGCCTGCACGACATCTGGCACTACAGCGAAGGCATGCACTTCGGCCGCCTGCGCTCGGTGGACGATCTGTGGGGCTACTGCCGCACCTGCTACTACAACGACGTGTGCCGCGGCGGCTGCACCTGGACCTCGCATTCGCTGCTGGGCAAGCCGGGGAACAACCCCTACTGCCATTACCGGACCCTGGACCTGCAGAAAAAAGGCCTGCGCGAGCGCATCGTCAAACTCGAAGACGCCGGCCCCGCCTCTTTTTCGGTGGGCCGCTTCGACCTGATCACCGAGCGCATCGACACCGGCGAGGCGGTCTCCAGCGTCAGCGACAGCGGCCAGGTGATCAAGCTGGCCTGGGCCAACCAGGGCCACGCCTCCCCCGAAGAAGGCCGCATCCCGCCACGCCTGGCCCTGTGCCGCAGTTGCCTGGAGTACATCCACGCCCATGAAAGCACCTGCCCCCACTGCCACGCCGATGTCGCCGCAGCCGAGGCCCGGCACCAGCAAGACCGCCTGCGCCAGCAGGCGCTGATCAACACCCTGCACCAGTTGCTGGGCATGCCCCAGGAGCAACCGCGCCTGTAACCTGCGCCAGCCGCCACCGCGCCAACCCCAGGCGCGGCGGCGGTCATGGCGGCTCTGGCAAGCAGGGAACAGCCATCCAAAAAACTCCGGGCAAGGCCGGTAAGGGCTTTGCCATGGCAGTTCGTCCACAGGCCCGAGCGCCTGCGCGCCTGCGGTGCAAGTTTTTGCGCACTTCATCAAACAGCAGTCGCCACCCTGTACTAGGATACGAGGCGACCCTTTGTCGGTCAGCGCAAACAGGAGGTAAATCACGCGCGACCCAAACTCGTTGTTATAAGGCAGTCCTTCCACACCTTCACATTCATGGATGAAATGATGAACTCACAAGTACTGTTTCCACATATTGGCAAGGTCATCGCCAGCACCGGCAGCCGCAGTTTCCCGCGCATGCTGCACGACCTGATACTCACCCAACTGGCTGTGGACGCCACTCACATCACCCAACTGCGCACCGCCCCGGAACAAGCCACTGGCAGAACCGGCAATACCCTGATGCAGAGCCGTCACCCGCTGTACAGCGATCTGCACGCCAGCAATGACCCGCTGCTGCACACAGGCTTTCCCGAGCAGCCCGACGAGCCCTGCGGCAGCCCGCCACTGCTGCGGCACCGGGGCAACGCGGACCCGGCGCAACTGCACCTGACCGGTCGCAAGGATTCGTACCACTTCGTGCTGTCGGTGTACCGCAGCAGCCAGGAGCAGAGCTTTTCCCCCAGGAACGCCTGCTGCTGGAGGACATCTCGCCGCTGCTGCTGCCCATGGTGGAAAACCACATCAGCGCGCTGCAGCCGCGCAGCGACTCTGCCGAGCAGGACCGCGCCGCCATCGAGGGCCTGGCGACCGTGCGCCTGCGCTTTGCCGAGCGCCTGGAGCAGTCCGGGCTGCGCCTGTCCAACCGCGAGCTGGAAGTCTGTGTCGGGCTGCTGGCCGGGCGCACCGCACCGCAGTTGGCCGAGCAGCTCAAGCTCAAGGTCAATACCGTCGAAAGCTACTTGAAGCGCGCCGCCATCAAGCTCGGCATCAGTGGTCGCCACTCCCTGCTGCGCTGGATGTACTCGCCCCAGGCACAGGCGCCAGGCACCCGCGATGACGCGCCGGCCTGATCCGCCAATGGCCTTGACCCCGTAACCCCGCCCCGCCGGCCCCTGAGCCGGCGGTTCTGTCTGTGGGCCGCTCAATCCCGGGCCAGGGCCTCGATGGGGTCCAGCCGGGCGGCGTTGCGCGCCGGAACGAAGCCGAAGACGATGCCGATCAGGGTCGAACAGGCGAACGCGGTGACGATCGAGCCCATGGAAAACACCATCTCCCATTCCTTGATGAACAAGGTGAACAGGTAGCCGATGGCAAACGACAGGGCGATGCCGATGGCCCCGCCAATCAGGCAGACCATCACCGCCTCCACCAGGAACTGCTGGCGGATGTCCGACTGCCGCGCCCCCACCGCCATGCGAATGCCGATCTCCCGGGTACGTTCGGTGACCGACACCAGCATGATGTTCATCACCCCGATGCCGCCGACCACCAGGGAAATCACCGCGATCAGCGACAACAGCAAGGCCAGGGAGCGGCTGGTGCGCTGCACCGTCTGCATGATGCTGTCGAGGTTGTTGGTGAAGAAGTCCTTGGTGCCATGGCGCTGCTCCATGAGCTTCTTCACATGCTCCTCCACCACTTTGCTCGGCTGGCCGTCCTTGATCTTCACGCTGATGCTGTCCAGGTGGCGCTGGCCCAGCACCCGCCCCGCCGCCGTCTCGTAAGGCAGCCAGACGTTGAGCAGGTTGCTGGCGGCGAACATGTTCTTGTTCTCGGCCGTGACCCCGATCACCGTGCACGGCAGGTTGCCCACCAGGATCACCTGCCCCAGGGGGTCCACATCGGGACCGAACAGGCGGTTGCGCGTGTTGTGGTCGATCACCACCACCTGGGCCTGGCGCCGGGCATCGTTCTCGCTGAAGGCGATGCCCGCCGCCAGCTTGAGATCGCGAACCTTGAAGTACAGGTGGCTGACACCGTTGACCGTGGCATTGAGGTCGATGTTGCCGTAGCGCAGCAGCAGGCTGCGGCCCACCATCGGCGTGGCGCTGTCGACGTAGTACAGCTGGTTCAGGGCCGTCACGTCGGCGGGCATCAGGGTCTGGATTGCCGCCGCCCGGCTGTCGCCGAAACTGGCCCCGGGGAAGATGTCGATGGTGTTGCTGCCGATGGCCTGGATGTCCTTGAGCACGTAGCGCTTGGCCCCCTCGCCAATGGCCACGATGGACACCACCGAGGTGATGCCGATGACGATCCCGAGCATGGTCAGCAAGGTGCGCATGCGGTGCGAGACCAGCGCCACCCAGGCCATGACGAAGGCTTCCTTGAACAGCCCGAGGCTGGCCACCAGGCGTCGTGCTCCGCCCGGCCGGGTGCTCACCGGGGGTTGCGCCGGCTCCTCGTCCACCCCGCGCGCATTGACCCGGTCGCTGACGATCTCGCCGTCGCGCACTTCGATGATGCGCTCGGCGTTGGCCGCCACCTGAGGGTCGTGGGTGACGATGATCACCGTATGCCCCAGGGCATGCAGTTCCTGGAGAATGCCCATCACCTCCTTGCCGCTGTGGCTGTCCAGGGCCCCGGTGGGTTCGTCGGCGAGGATCACTTCGCCGCCGTTCATCAGGGCCCGGGCGATGCTCACCCGCTGTTGCTGGCCGCCGGACAACTGGTTGGGCCGGTTCGCCAGGTGCCCGGACAGCCCCAGGCGCGCCAGCAGCTCCCGGGCCCGGCCATGGCGCTTGACTTGCGGGGTGCCGGCGTAGATCGCCGGCATCTCGACGTTGTGCAGGGCACTCAAGTGCGGCAGCAAGTGATAACGCTGGAAGATGAAACCGAAATAGTCCCGGCGTAGCTCCGCCAGGGCCTGATCGTCCAGGTCGCGGGTTTCCTGGCCGTTGACCTTGTAGCTGCCGGCCGTGGCGTAGTCGAGGCAACCGAGGAGGTTCATCAGGGTCGACTTGCCCGAGCCCGAGGCCCCGGTGATCGCCACCATTTCCCCGGCCTGGATGCTCAGGTCGATGTGTTTCAGGGCCAGGAACTCCCGCTCCCCGGCGGTGAAGCTGCGGCTGATGCCCTTGAGCTCCAACAATGGCTGGGTCATGGTCAGGCCCCTGCCGTGCCGGGCAGCGGATCACCGATCACCACCTGGTCGCCCTCCGCCAGGCCGTCCTTGATCTGCACCTTGACGTTGTTGTTGATCCCGGTGCTGACGTTGCGCGACTGGGCATGGCCCTTGGCGTCCAGCACCCGCACCGCGAAGCGGCCATCGGCGTTGCGCGGCCCCAGGGCGGCCACCGGCACCATCAGCACATCCTTGGCGGTGTCGAGGACGATGCGCACCTGGGCGGTCATGGAGATGCGCAGCCGGTGGTCCGGGTTGGGCACGTCGAACAGGGCGTTGTAGAACACCGCGGTGTTCTGCTTGGGGGTGCCGGCGGTCTGGGTTTCGAGGAAGTTCTGCGGTGCCGGCTCAGTGCCCCGCAGCTTGGCGTAATAGCGCCTGTCGGCCTCGCCGAGGATGGTGAAGTACACCTGCTGGCCGGGAGCGATATGGATCACGTCGGCCTCCGAGACCTGGGCCTTGACGGTCATGGTGTCCAGGTCCGCGAGTTTCAGCAGCACCGGCGCCAGCTGGTTGGCGATCACCGTCTGGCCTTCCTGGGTCACCACCCCCACCACATCGCCGTCAATCGGCGCGACGATGCGGGTGTAGGCCAGGTTGACCTTGGCGGTGTCGATCTGGATATGGGCGCTCTTGATCTGCGCGTCCAGGGACAGCAGGTTGGCACGCTGCACCTCGTAGTTGGACTCGGCGGTCTCGAAGTCCTGCTGGGAAATCGACGCGTCCGACTGCAGGTCGCGGTAACGCTCGTAGATGGCCTTGGTTTCCTTGAGCTGGGCCGCGGTGGCGCGGCGCTTGGCTTGCAGGTTTTCCTCGTCCACCTGGGCCTGGCGCAGGGTGTTCTGCAACACCAGGGGATCGATTTCCGCCAGCCACTGGCCCTTCTTCACCTTGTCCCCGAGCTTGACCTTGAGCGACTTCAACTGCCCGGAAACCTGGGCCCCGACGTCCACCTGCTTGATGCCCTCCAGCAGGCCCGAGGCCAGGACCGCGTTCTCGATGTCTCCCCGCTCGACCCGGGCGGTCAGGTACTGCGGCGGCTCTGCCGGCGCCCGCACCGTATAGAAAATCAATCCGGCCACAACCACCAGCAACAGCCCCATACCGATTTTGCGAAACTTCGACTTTTCCATAGGTGACCACAAGTGCGTTGAGGGCGGGCTCCACCGGCCAGCGGCGAGCCCCCTTACAGAACACCGTGCTGCCGTAGTGAGCGGTGTTCCAGATGAATGAAAGGCTATCAGCCAGCGGCGGGCACCCGGCCCGCCGCCGCATCCAGGCTCATGACACAGCCTCCCCCTGGGGCAGCGCCAACCCGTCACGCCACCAGGCCGCCAGATGCTGGACGTGGGGTGCCTTGAGCAGGCTGAAGTGGTTGCCCGGCCCCTGCCACAGCCCCAGCTCCGTCACCTGCCCACGCCAGCCCTGGACCATCACCTCCTGCTCGCGCAGGTTGCCGGCGGCGTCCAGGCGCGGATCGTCCGCCAGCACCAGGCGCACCGGTCCCCGGTAAGGGCGTTGCGGCTGGTAGCGGGTGCGCAGGGCGCTGGCGAAGGTTCGCGCCGGCCCCTGCATCGCCCGAGGATCGGCACGCTGGGACAGCAGGCCGACCCGGACCATGCCGGCATGCAGCAGGTGCATCTGCATGGCGTCGTCCTCGGCGGCAAACAGCTGCGGATCGATGCCCAGGCTCTGGCCGCACGCCAGTTGCATGGACTCGATCAGCCGCAACAGCGCGGCCGTGCTGGTGTAGGGCCGCCCCACCACGCCGTGGCCGTCCGGGGCCTCGCTGTCGATCAGGGTCAGGGACGCCACTTCGCGCCCCGCGGCCTGCAGGGCCCCGGCCATTTCGAAGGCAACCCAGCCGCCGAAGGAGTGGCCGATCACGTGCAACGGCCCTTGGGGGTACTCCTGCTCGATGGCTTGCAGGTAGTAGCGCGCCGCCGCCTCCACCCGGGTGTGGGGCACGCCCTGGCCATCCAGGCCCCGGGCCTGCAGGCCGAAGATCGGCCAGTCCGGCCCCAGGGCTTCGGTCAGGCCGATAAAGCCGGTAACGCTGTCGCCGGCCCCCGGTACACAGAAGATCGGCGTCTGCCCGCAGCGCCCGCTCTGAATCCGCAGCAAAGGCTGGTGGGACGTTGCTCCGGTGCTGGCAGCGACCCCGGCCTGCTCGATGGCCTGGCTCATGGCCTGGCCCAGTTCATGGATATGCGGCGCCTTCATCATGCTCAGGTGATCCCCGGGCACGCTGATGCAGTGCAGGCATGGCCCCGGCAGCACCTCGCCCCAGCCCAGGGTCGGGCTGCGCCGGGACAATGCGCTGGGCCGCTGGGCGGCGCAGAACAGGTGCACCGGCACACTGATCGGCTGCAGGCGGTAATGGGCCAGTGCATGGCCGTGAGCCACCTCACGGTCCAGGTAATGCCCCAGCGTCTCGGGCGCCGCGCTTGCCAGTTGCTCGAACAGCAGGCCCTGTTCCCGGCAGCGCTGCAGCAGCTCGGGGAAGTCCAGGCGGTCCAGGGCCTGGCGCAGCTGTTCGACGAGCGCCAGCGGTTGCACGCCCGCCGGGCCCTGGGCGCTCCAGTAGGCGCTGCACTGCAACAGCAGGTGCTGCTTGCGGGGATCGCTTGCGGACCAGCGCGCCTTGCCCTGGTCGGTCAGGCGCGGCACGTAGCTGTCGATCAAGCCGAGGAACGCCACCTGCTGATCCTGCCCCAGCAACTGCTGGGCGATCTCATAGGCCAGCACCCCACCGAAAGACCAGCCCGCCAGGCGATACGGCCCTTCGGGCTGGACCCGGCGCATGACCTCCAGCAAGCGGGTGGCCAGGCACTCCAGGGTGCGCAACTGCGGCTGGCCGAGGGCCACGCCCGGCAGGCCATAGATAGGGAAATCCCCTTCCAGGTGCTGCCCCAGCGCCGGGAAGTAGGCATCCAGGCCGGTGAACTCATGCACCAGGAACAGCGCCGGGCCAGTGCCGCTGCGCACCGTGACCCACTCGGGGGCCTGTGGCGGGGTCGCCGGGCGCGCCTCCAGCAAACGCGCCATGGCGGCCACGCTGGGGTGCTGGAACAACTGCGCCAGGCTCACGTCGAGCCCGGCCTGTTGCAGGCGGTTGACCAACTGGATCGCCAGCAGCGAATGCCCGCCGTGTTCGAAGAAATGCTCGTGGCGCCCCACTTGCTGCTGTTTCAGCACCTGCGCCCAATGGACCGCCAGGGTCTGCTCCAGGGGCGTCTGCGCCGCTTCAAAACAGGCGGTGACCTGCGCCGCAGGGGTCGGCGCCGGCAGCGCGTTGCGGTCCAGCTTGCCGTTGTTGGTCAGGGGCAGTGCCGGCAGACGCACGTAAGCCTGAGGCACCATGTACTCCGGCAGTTGCGCCAGCAGGTGGTTGCGCAAGGCTTCGACGGCCGGCTCCGGCGCCTGTGGCTGCAGGGTGTAGTAGGCCACCAGGCGCAAGTCCCCGGGCGCCTCCTCGCGCACCAGGACCACGCCATCGCGCAGTCCGGGGAAGCTCGCCAGCCGCACCTCGATTTCCCCCGGTTCGATACGAAAGCCACGGATCTTCACCTGCTGGTCGTTGCGCCCCAGGTACTCCAGCAGGCCGTTCTCCTGCCAGCGCCCCAGGTCGCCGGTGCGGTACATCAGGGGTTCGGAGCCGGGGTTGGCGGCCTCGCTGCAGAAGGGATCGGGGAGGAACTTCTCGGCGCTCAGTTCAGGCCGATTCAAGTAGCCCTTGGCCACGCCCTGGCCGCCGATGTAGATCTCCCCCACTACGCCGATGGGCAGCGGCTGGCCCTGGGCATCGAGGATGTACACGCAGGTGTTGGACAGCGGCCGGCCGATGGGCACGCTGTCGGCGTCGGCCGCCAGTGCCTCGGGCTCATGGGTCACGGCAAAGGTGGTGGTTTCCGTCGGTCCGTAGCCATTGACCAGACGCAGGCCGGGCACCTCGGCCTGCATCCGCCGGAAGGCCACCGGGTCGGCCCGTTCACCGCCGCACAGGAGCATGCGCAGGCCGCTGAACGCCTGGGGCATCAGTTGCACGTACTGGTTGAACAGGCTGGTGGTGAGAAACAGCAGCGTGGCTCCCGCGGCCTTCAGCAACTCGGCGAAGGCCTCGGGGTCCAGCAGCGTCTGCTGGTCCACCACCACGACCCGGCCGCCGTTGAGCAAGGGCCCCCAGACGTCCAGGGTGCTGGCGTCGAAGGCCGGGTTGGAGGCAAAGGCCACCCGGTCCCCGGGGTTGAAATCGGCGTAGCCGTTGTTGATCACCAACCGGGTGATCGCCCGGTGCGGCACCAGTACGCCCTTGGGCACGCCCGTGGAGCCTGAGGTGTACATGATGTAGGCCACCGCCTCGGAGGACTGGGCCAGGGCCGGGTTGTGCCCCGGCAGCCGGTCCAGGCGCAGGCGATCCAGGTCCACCCGCAGTAACTGCGCCCCCGGCAGCGCCCCCTCCAGGGCCTGCGCCGAGTGCGCCAGCAGCACCCTGGCGCCGCTGTCCTGGAGCATGAACACCTGGCGTTCGGCGGGGGCGTTGATGTCCAGCGGCACGTAGGCCGCGCCGCACTTGCTGGCCGCCAACTGCGCCAGCAAAAGATCCAGGGAGCGTGGCAACAGCAGCGCCACCCTGTCCCCGGGCTGCACCCCCAGCCCCAGCAAGTGATGGGCCAGCTGATTGGCCCGGGTATTGAGCCGGGCGTAGCTGAGCACTTGCTCGCCATGGACCGCCGCCACCTGCTGGGGACGGGCCTGCACCTGTTCCTCGAAACGCTGATCCAGGGTCTGCTGGCGTGGATAGTCGCGGGCGGTGGCGTTGAAGTTCACCAGCACCTGCTGGCGCTCGGCAGCCGGCAACACCGGCACTTGGCCGATGGCCAGATCGGGCGTCTGCTCCAGGGCCTGCAACAGGTTGTCCAGGGCCTCGTGCAGGTAGTGGCAAATGCGCTGGGCATCGATGCCCGCCACCACGGCGGTGAGCATGAAGCCATCCCCCAGGTCGTCGATGCTCAGGGTCAGGGGGTAGTTGCTGCGCTCCTGGGCATTGAGCAACTGCATGCCCTCCCAGGCAGCGTTGGCTTGCCCAGGCAGCCCGGTCGACGGCGCGCTGTGGCGGTAGTTGAGCAGGCTGCTGAACAGCGGCGTACCCGCCTCCACCGCGCTGCAACGCTGCACCAGGGCCAGGGGCGCCTGTTCATGGCCCAGCAGTTGCGCCAGGCGTTCATGGGTGGCCAGCAGCGCATGGCGCACCGGCAGGTCCCCCAGGTCCACCCGCAGCGGCAAGGTGTTGATGAACACCCCCAGGGCCCGTTCGGCACCCTCGCCGCCCTGCATCCGTCCCAGCAGCACGGTGCCGAACACCACCTGCTGCTGGTTGGCCAGGCAGCCCAGGACCCGGCCCCAGGCCAGGTGCATCAGGCTCGCAGCGCTGACCCCCAGCTGCCGCGCCTGCAAGCGCAGGCGCCGGCTCAGCAGGCGGTCCAAGGGTTGGCGTGCCTCGTTGAGCGGCGCGCTGGCGCCCTGCACGTCCTGCAAGCCCAGGGGCAGGGTCGGTTGCCGGATATCGCCGAGCATCTCGCGGAAGAAGGCTTCATGTTCGGCCTCACCGATGCCCAGTCGGGCCTGGGCCACGTAGTTGCGGTAGGGCACGGGGTCACCCAGCCGTTGCTGCTGGCCAAGGAGGAAGGCCTGCAGTTCATGCTGCAGCACTTCCAGGGCCACGTGGTCCATCACCAGGTGATGGAACAGCAACAGCGCCACCAGCCGCTGGTTGACCGGGTCCCGGGCGTAGACCAGGCGCAACAACGGCGCCCGGGCAATGTCCAGGCGATAGCGCGTACTGTCGAAGCGCGCCTGCAACTGGCCGAGGATGTCGCCCTGGCCCGGGTCGAGGACGATTTCCTCGGCCTCCAGGGGCGCCTGGCGCCAGACCACTTGCAGCGGCTCGTCCAGCCCTTCCCAGAGCACCGCGCTGCGCAGGATGTCGTTGCGTTCGATCACCCCCTGCAAGGCTCGGACGAAGGTCTGCAAGCGCTGGGCCGTGTCGAAGGCAAACTGCGCCTGCAACACATAGGGATCGCCCCGGCCGGCGGCCAGATGGTGAAACAGGATGCCGGCCTGCAACGGCGCCAGGGGGTAGATGTCCTGGACGTTGGCGGTGCCGCCCGGCACCGTGGCCACCACCCGGTCAATGGCCGCCTGATCCAGCGTCAGCAACGGCAGCAGCTCGGGGGTGATGCGCGGGCAGTCGCGGTAGATCAGGTTGTCCGGCACCTGCACTTCACGGCCACGCCCCACGGCGGCGGCCAGGGCCGCCAGGGTCGGCTGGCCGAACAGCACCCGCACATCCGCCGAGAGCCCGGCCCGACGCATGCGGCCGATCAGGCTCACCGCCAGCAACGAATGCCCGCCCAGTTCGAAGAAGTGATCCTGGCGCCCCACCCGCTCGACATTGAGCAGCTCGGCCCAGAGCCCGGCCAGAAGAATTTCCACCTCGCCTACCGGCGCCTCGTACTCGCGCACGCTGGCTGCCGCCAGCCCCGGGGCCGGCAGCTCCTTGCGCGCCAACTTGCCGTTGGGGCTCAAGGGCAGCGCTTCCAGGTGCACGAACAAGGCCGGCACCATGTAATCCGGCAGGTGTTCCAGCAACGCCTGGCGCAGCTGTTCCACTGCCAGGGCCGGACGCCCGGCGGCGCAGGTGTAGTAGGCCACCAGACGCAGGTCCCCGGGCACGTCTTCCCGGGCCAGGACCACCGCTTCCTTGACCCCGTCCAGCTGGGTCAGGCGGGCCTGGATTTCTCCCAGTTCGATGCGCAGGCCACGGATCTTCACCTGATCGTCATTGCGCCCCAGGTACTCGATAGCGCCGTCGGCCCGATAGCGACCCAGGTCGCCGGTGCGGTAAATGCGCGCGCCGGGGGCCTCGCTGAACGGGTCCTTGAGGAAGCGCTCGGCGGTCAGCTCATCTCGATTGAGGTATCCCCGGGCCACCTGCACCCCGCCGATGTACAACTCGCCCACCACTCCCCGAGGCACCGGTTGCATGTGCCCGTCCAGCAGGTAGATGCGGGTGTTGGCAATGGGCTTGCCGATGGGGGTGTTGTCCGGGGTCTCGGCCAACGGTCCGGCGCAATCCCAGGCGGTGACGTCCACCGCCGCTTCGGTGGGGCCATAGAGGTTGTACAGCCCGACCTGGGGCAACTGCTGCTTGAAGCGCCGTACCAGGCTGCCCGGCAGGGCCTCGCCGCTGCACATCACCTGACGCAGGCCGCTGCAATCCCGGGTATCGCCATAGGCCAGGAACGCATCCAGCATCGACGGCACAAAGTGCAGGGTGCTGATGCCCTCATCGCGGATCACCTGACGCAGGTAGGCCGGGTCCTTGTGCCCTTCGGGGCGGGCCATTACCAGCCGTGCACCGGTGAACAGCGGCCAGAAGAACTCCCAGACCGAAACGTCGAAGCTGAAGGGGGTCTTCTGCAGCACCGCGTCATCGGCGCTCAGAGCATATTGTTCCTGCATCCACAGCAGGCGGTTGACCACCGCCCGGTGCTCGTTCATCGCGCCCTTGGGCTGGCCGGTGGAACCGGAGGTGTAGATCACATAGGCCAGGTGCCCGGGGGTCAGCCCGTTGACCCGGGGATTGACCCGGGGCTGGCGCGCCCAGAGTGGCTGGTCCAGGTCCACCCGGGGCACGGTCGGGCTGCCCGGCAGTGCCCGGGTGGCACCCTGCACCAGCAGCGCCTGGGGCGCGCTGTCCTCAAGCATGTAGGCGATGCGTTCTGCGGGGTATGCCGGATCGATGGGCACATAGGCGCCGCCAGCCTTGAGGATCGCCAGCAGGCCGATGACCATTTCCAGCCCGCGCTCGACACAGATCGCCACCCGACTGTCCGGCCCCACCCCCAGTTGCAGCAGGTGCCCGGCCAACTGGTTGGCCCGCTGGTTGAGCTGGAGATAGCTCAGGCGCTGCTCACCGGCCTGCACCGCCAGTGCCTCGGGGGTGCGCAGTACCTGGGCCTCGAACAAGCCGTGCAGGGTCTGCTCCAGGGGGTAGTCGCGAGCGCTGGCGTTGACGCCGTGCAGCAGTTGCCGACGTTCGGCGGCGTCCAGCAGCGGCACCTGCTCCAGCAGCATCTGGTCGTCCGCCACCATGGCCTGCAACACCCGCTTCAGGTAACCGACATACCGCCTCATGGTCGACCCATCGAACAGCGCCGTGGCGTACTCCAGGCTGCCTTCGATCCGGTCCTGCACCTCCCCCAGGCTCAGGGACAGGTCGAACTTGGCGAAGTGGCTGGCCTCGTGAATGGCTTCCAGGCGCAGGTCCCCCAGCACCAGTTGCGGCCCGTCGCCGTTTTGCCAGGTCAGCAGGGTCTGGAACAGCGGGCTGTGGGACAGGCTGCGCACCGGACGCAGGATTTCCACCACCTGTTCGAACGGCAGGTGCTGATGGGCCTGGGCCTCCAGGGTCCGGACCTTGACCTGGGCCAGCAAGGCCTCCACCCGTGGCGCGGCGCCCAGGTCCAGGCGCAGGGCCAGGGTGTTGACGAACAGGCCGATCAGCCCTTCGACTTCGGCGCGCATGCGGTTGGCCACCGGAGTGCCGATCACCACGTCGGCCTGCCCGGACAGCCGCCCCAGCAGCAGCCCCCAGGCCGCCATCAGGGTCATGTACAAGGTGGTGCCATGGCGCTGGCTCAAGGCTCGCAGCCCGGCCGTCAGGGCAGCATCGAGGCGGACTTCGACGCTGCTGCCGGCGTAGTCCTGGCGGGCCGGCCGTGGTCGGTCGCCGGGCAGCATCAGCAAGGGCGGCGCGCCCTCCAGGGCCTGGCGCCAGTACTGCGCCTGCTGCTCCAGCACCGCGCCGCTGAGCCAGCGCCGCTGCCAGTGGGCGAAGTCGCTGTACTGCACCGCCAAGGGCGGCAGCGGATCAGGCAGGCCGCGGCTGAAGGCGGCGTACAGCGCCACCAGTTCCCGGGTCAGCACGCCCATGGACCAGCCATCGCTGACGATATGGTGCAGGGTCAGCAGCAACACGTGATGATCATCCGCCAGGCTGATCAGGCGCCCACGGATCAGCGGCCCGCGCTGCAGGTCGAAGGGCGCCGAGGCTTCTCCTTGCACCAGGGCCTGCAAGGCTTTGTCGGCCTGAGGATGGCCCCGCAGGTTTTCCAGCAGCAGGCCCAGGCCCGCCTCCACGGGCGCGATCAGCACCTCGGCTTCATCAGCGTACTGGGCAAAGCGGCTGCGCAGGGTTTCATGGCGCGCGACGATACGCTCCAGGGCCCGTTGCAGGGCATCGCCATCCAACTGCCCGCGCAAGCGCAGGCCAATGGGAATGTTGTAGGCGGTGTTGGCCCCCTCCATCTGCGCCAGGAACCACAGGCGCTGCTGGGCGAAGGACAAGGGCAACGGCTGATTGCGCGGCGCCGGCAGCAAATCCGGCAGGCTGCTGCGCTCGGCCTGTTCCAGGGCCTGGGCCACGGCGCTGAGCCGGGCATTGGCGAACAGCTCGGCCAGGGCCAGCTCCACCCCCAGGCGCTGGCGCACCTGGGACAGCATGCGCATGGCCAGCAGCGAATGCCCGCCCAGTTCGAAGAAGTGGTCGTGGCGTCCCACCTGCTGCACCTGCAGCAGCTCGCTCCAGATCTCGGCCAGGGCGATCTCGCTGGCGCCCTGGGGAGCCACGTAGTCCTGGGTCAGCAGCGCATCGAGCTCAGGCCGGGGCAGCGCCCGCCGATCCAGCTTGCCGTTGGCGGTCAACGGCAGCGCCTCCAGGCCCACGTAGGCCGCCGGCACCATGTACTCGGGCAAGAGCCCGAGCAATTGACTGCGCAACGCCGCCGGGGTCACTGCCACGGCGCCGGTCGCGGTGAAATAGGCCACCAGGCGGATCTGTCCCGGTCGATCCTCCCGGGCCAGCACCAGCGCTTCCTTGATCCCGGGCAGCCGCTTGAGGCAGCTCTCGATCTCCCCCAGTTCGATGCGCACGCCACGGATCTTCACCTGGTCATCGTTGCGCCCCAGGTACTCGATGCGCCCGTCCGCCCGCCAGCGAGCCAGATCGCCGCTGCGGTACATGCGTGCCCCGGGCTGGTCGCTGAAGGGATCGTCGAGGAAACGCTCGGCCGTCAGTGCGTGGCGATTGAAGTAGCCCCGGGCCACCCCGGCGCCGCCCACATAGAGTTCACCGGCCACGCCGATGGGCACCGGCCGCTGCAACTCATCGAGCAGATAGATCCGCGCGTTGGCGATGGGTCGGCCGATGTCCAGGGGCCCGCCGGCTTCCATCAGCCCGGAAGTCGCCACCACCGTGGCTTCGGTGGGGCCGTAGTTATTGATCACGGCAAAACTCTGCGGCTGGCTGAACTGCCGCAGGCGGTCGCCACCGATCAGCAGGGTGCGCAGCGTCGGATGCCCGAGCGACTGGCTGAAGGCGTATTCCGCCACGGGCGTGGGCAGGAAGCTCAGGTCCAGAGGCTGGGCGCGCCACCACTGCAGCAGTTGGTCGAGGTCCTGGTGGCCGATGCTGGCCGGCGGCAGGTGCAGGGTGGCGCCTGCGCACAGGGTCGGCCAGAACTCCCAGGCCATGGCATCGAAGCTCAGGCCGGCGACACAGGAAGCATGGCGCCCCGGGCCCAGGTCGAACGCCTGGCAGTGCCAGTCCACCAGGTTCTCCAGGGTGGCGTGTGCCACCATCACCCCCTTGGGCAATCCGCTGGAACCGGAGGTGTAGATCACATAGGCCAGATGCTCGCTGCACAGCCCGGGCACCTGGGGGTTGGCCAAGGACTGCTGCTGCCAGTCCGGCTGCAGCAGATCGATCACCGCAACCGGCGGATCGCCCACCAGGGCACGGGTTGCCCCCTGCACCAGCACGGCCAGCGGTGCGCTGTCCTGCAACAGGTAGGCGATACGCTCCGGCGGATGGCTCGGATCGATGGGCACATAGGCGCCACCGGCCTTGACGATTGCCAGCAGACCGACGGCCAGCTCCAGGCCTCGCGGTGCACAGATCGCCACCCGGCTATCCGGGCCCACCCCCAGCCCGCGCAGATGGTGGGCCAGTTGATTGGCCCGGGTATTCAACTGCTGGTAGCTCAGGCTCTGCTCACCGGCCTGCAGCGCCGTGGCGTCGGCTTGCTGCCTGGCATGTACCTCGAAGCGCTGGTGCAGGGTCATGCCCTTGGGGTAGTCCTGCGTACTGGCGTTGAAGGCCTCCAGCAGTTGTCGACGCTCGCCCTCCTCCAGCAGTTGCACCTGGGCCAGCCGTTGCTGATCGTCTGCCACCATGGCCTGCAGTACCTGCACCAGATAGCCGACGTAACGCCGCACGGTCGCTGCATCGAACAAGGCGCTGGCGTAGTCCAGGGCGCCACGGATCTGCCCCTGGCTTTCTCCCAGGCTCAGGGTCAGGTCGAACTTGGCCACCTGAGTGGCCCCGGCCACGCCTTCGAGCGTCAGCTCATCGAGCACCAGGTCCTGGGTGAAATCGTCGAGCCAGGTCAGCACCACCTGGAACAGCGGGCTGTGGGACAGGCTGCGCTGGGGCCGGACGATCTCCACCACCTGCTCGAAGGGCAGGTCCTGGTGGGCCTGGGCGGCGAAGCTGCGGGCGCGGACCTGGGCCAGCAAGGCGGCAACGCTCTGCTCGGCGTCCAGGTCCAGGCGCAGGGCCAGGGTGTTGACGAACAGGCCGATCAGCCCTTCCACCTCGGCGCGCATGCGGTTGGCCACCGGAATGCCGATCAGCAGATCGGTCTGTCCCGAGAGGCGCCCCAACAGCAAGCCCCAGGCCGCCAGCAGGGTCGTGTACAGGGTGCAGCCATGGCGCTGGCTGAGGCGCTTGAGCTGGGCGCTCAGCGGCCCATCGAGGAGGATCTCGACGCTGCCACCGCTGAAGTCCTGGTGCGGCGGCCGTGGCCGGTCGTAGGGCAGCGTCAGCAAGGTCGGGGCATCGGCCAGGGTCTGGCGCCAGTAGTCGCCCTGCTGCTGCAGCACCTCGCCACTGAGCCAGCGGCGCTGCCACAGGGCAAAGTCGCTGTACTGCACCGCCAGCGGCGGCAGCGGGTCCGGGCGGCCCTGGCTGAAGGCTTGGTACAGGGCCACCAGTTCCCGGGTCAGCACCCCCATGGACCAGCCGTCGGCGACGATGTGGTGCAGGGTCAGCAGCAGCACATGATGATCGTCCGCCAGGGCCAGCAAGCGCCCGCGGATCACTGGCCCGCGTTCCAGGTCGAAGGCCTGGGCCGCTTCGGCCCGTACCCGTTCGGCCAGGTTCCGGGGCGCGTCCCGCAGGTCTTCGAAGCCCAGTTCCAGGGCCTCTTCGATGGCACCGATCAGCACCTGAGGTTGGTCTTCCCCCAGGACAAAGCGGCTGCGCAAGGTGGCGTGCCGAGCGACGATGGCCTGCAGCGCCTGTTGCAGCGCCGGGCGATCCAGGCGCCCGCGCAGGCCCAGGCCGATGGGGATGTTGTAGGCACTGCCGGCGCCGTCCATCTGCGCCAGGAACCACAGGCGTTGCTGGGCAAAGGACAGTGGCAGGTCATGGTCCTGGGACGCCGGGAAGATCTCCGGCAACTGGCTGCGTCCGGCCCGGTCGAGCACCGCCGCCACCGCGCAGAGTTCGGCATTGGCGAACAGCTCGCCCAGGGCCAGCTCCACCCCCAGGCGCTGACGCACCTGGGACACCATGCGCATGGCCAGCAGGGAGTGGCCGCCCAGTTCGAAAAAGTGGTCGTGGCGCCCGACTCGCGGCAAGTGCAGCACTTCTTGCCAGATATCCGCCAGGGTGGTTTCGGTGGGTCCCCGGGGGGCCTGGTACTCGCGGCTGATCAAGGCCGCCTGATCCGGCGCCGGCAGCGCCATGCGGTCCAGCTTGCCGTTGGCGGTCAGGGGCAAGGCATCGAGCTGCACATAGGCCACCGGCACCATGGAGTCCGGCAGTTGCGCCAGCAAGTGGGCCCGCAGGTCCGCCACCGACAGCGCAGCAGCCCCCTCGTGCGCAGTGAAGTAGGCCACCAGCCGCGGGTTGCCCGGCTGGTCTTCGCGGACCAGCACCACCGCTTCCTTGATCCCGGGGAACGGGTTGAGGCGGCTCTCGATTTCCCCCAGTTCGATGCGCACGCCACGGATTTTCACCTGGTCGTCATTGCGCCCCAGGTACTCGATACGCCCGTCCGCCAACCAGCGGGCCAGGTCACCGCTGCGGTACATGCGCGCCCCGGGCCGGTCGCTGAAGGGATCGTCGAGGAAACGCTCGGCCGTCAGCGCATCGCGATTGAGGTAACCCCGGGCCACCCCGGCGCCGCCCACATAGAGTTCGCCGGCCACGCCGATGGGCACCGGCCGCTGCAACTCATCGAGCAGGTAGATCCGCGCGTTGGCGATGGGCCGGCCGATGTCCAGGGAGCCGCCCGCCGCTATCGGGCCGGACGTTGCCACCACCGTGGCTTCGGTGGGGCCGTAGTTGTTGATCAGGGCGAAGGGCTGCGGATGGCTGAACTGGCGCAGGCGGTCGCCGCCGATCAACAGGGTGCGCAGGGTCGGATGTTGCAGTTCCTGGCTGAAGGCGTACTCGGCCACCGGGGTCGGCAGGAAGCTCACGTCCAGGGGCTGGGCACGCCACCAGGCGAGCAAGGCATCCACGTCCTCGCTACCCTCATGGGCCGGTGCCAGGTGCAGGGTGGCGCCGACGCACAAGGCCGGCCAGACCTCCCAGGCCATGGCGTCGAAGCCGAACCCGGCAAGGCTCGACGTGTGGCTGCCGGCGTGCAGGTCGAAGGCCTGGCAGTGCCAGTCCACCAGGTTGCACAGGGTCTGGTGTTCCACCATCACCCCCTTGGGCAGGCCGGTGGAGCCGGAGGTGTAGATCACATAGGCCAGATGGGCCGGGGTCAGCCCCGTCAGGTCAAGGTTGTCCTGGGCCGGGTCCTGCCAGAGACCTTGATCGAGCTCGATCACCGGCACCGCCACAGGCGGCAGGCGCCCCAGCAGATCGGCCTGGGTCAGCACTGCCCGCGGGCCGCTGTCCTGCAACAGGTAGCCCAGGCGCTCGGCGGGATGGGCCGGATCGATCGGCACATAGCAGGCCCCGGACTTGAGGATGGCCAGCAAGCCCACCAGGGTCTCCAGGCCGCGCCGGGCGACGATGGCCACGCGGTCGTCGGGCTGCACGCCCAGCTCGCGCAATTGCCGGGCCAGCCCATTGGCCTGTCGGTTGAGCTGGACGTAACTCAGGGCCCGGCCCTGGTACCAGGCGGCCACCGCTTCAGGGGTACGGGCCGCCTGGGCCTGGATGCGCTCATGGATGGTCTGGCCCCGGGGGTAATCCACGGCGCTGTGGTTGAAGCCTTCGAGCAACTGCTGGCGCAGGTCCCGGGACAGGATCGGCAGTTGTGCCAGGGCCAGCCCGGGCGTCTGCTCGAGGGCCTGGGCCAGGTGCTCCAGGGTGCACAGCAGGTAGTCGAGGATCGGTCGCGGATCGACCTGGGTGCTGGCCAGCAAGGTCAGGCCGAAGCCCGCGCCGAGGTCGTCGACACTCAGGGTCAGGGGGTAGTTGGTGCGCTCCTCGGAGTGCAGGGTGCTGATCCCGGCCCAGGCGGCCTGGGCCTCGGTGCTGACGGCGGCGCCGCTGTGGCGGTAGTTGAGCAAGGCACTGAACAGCGGGGTCGGCGCGCTCACGCCGCTGCAGCGCTGGGCCAGGGCCAGGGCCGCGTGTTCATGGCGCAGCAAGGTGGTCAGGCGCGCATGGGTGGCCTTGAGGGCCTCATCCAGGGGGCGTTCGTCCACATCCAGGCGAAACGGCAAGGTGTTGATGAAGATCCCCAGGGCCCGGTCGGTGGCCTCGGCCCCCTGCATGCGCCCCATCAGCACCGTGCCGAACACCACCTTGCGCTTGCCCGCCAGGGTCGCCAGCACCCGGCCCCAGGCCAGGTGGAACAGGCTCGCGGCGCTGACCCCGGCCTGCCGCGCCCGGGCCCGCAGGTGCTGGCTCAACGGCTCCGGCAGGATCAGGCTGGCTTCCTCGATGGCTCGCCCATCGCCCTGCACATCCTGCAGGCCGAACGCCAGGGTCGGTTCGTCGATATCGCCGAGCATCTGCCGGAAGAAGGCTTCGTGCTCCTCTTCACGGGTGCCCAGCCGGGCCTGGGCCACGTAGTTGCGAAACGCCAGGGCTGGCCCCAGGCGCTCGCCCTGGCCCATGAGCAACGCCTGCATTTCATGGCGCACCACATCCAGGGCGCTGTGATCCAGGGCCATGTGATGGAACAGCAGCATGGCGACAATGCGCTGCCCGGCGGCGTCCCAGGCATGCACCAGGCGCAGCATCGGCGCCTGGCTGATGTCCAGGCGAAAGTGGCGGGCGTCGAAACGGCCATGCAACTGGGCCATGACGTCGCCCGCGCCCGGGTCGGTCTCGACCTCCTGGAGCACCAGCGCGGCTTCGCGCCAGACCACCTGCATCGGCTGCTCCAGGCCATCCCAGAGCACCGCGGTGCGCAGGATATCGTGGCGTGCAATGACCCCGCGCAAGGCCTCGGCAAAGGCCTCCAGGCGCTCGCGGCTGGCGAAGGCAAAATGCGCCTGCATGACATAGGGATCGCCCTGCACGGCACTGACATGGTGATAGAGAATCCCCTCCTGCAGCGGCGCCAGGGGGTAGATGTCCTGCACGTTGGCCACCCCGCCCGGCACCGTGGCGACAATGCGCTCGATGGCCTCCTGGCTGAGGTCGGCCAGGGGCAGCAGGTCCGGGGTGATGTGGCGGGTCGCCGGGGTGATGCCGTTGGCCGGCACCTGGACCTGCCCGGCCTTGGTGGCCGAGTATTTCCCGGCCTTGATCAGCTCGATCAGTTGCGGTTTGTACTCCCGAAGCCGGGCCAGCAGGGCCGGTTCGCTCAAGGCCTGCTTGTTGCCCTGGACCACCAGTTGCTCGCCCTTGAGCACCAGTTGCACGTCTTTTTCCTTCAGTGTCGCCAACAGTTCGGTCACGCTCACAGGACGATCTCCATTCGTTCGGTCATTGCCGCGTAGCCCGCCAGGGTCGGTTGTTCGAACAGCGTCCTGACATCAGCTTCCATGCCTTCTTCGCGCATCCGGCTGATCAGGCTCACGGCCAGCAGCGAATGCCCGCCCAGTTCAAAGAAATGATCCTGGCGCCCCACCCGCTCGACATTGAGCAACTCGGCCCAGAGCCGGGCCAGGGTGATCTCCGTGTCTCCGATGGGCGCCTCGTATTCGCGCACCAGGGCCGCGTCGCGCCCCGGAACCGGCAGGTCCTTGCGCGCCAGCTTGCCGTTGGGGCTCAAGGGCAGCGCCTCCAGGTGCACGAACAAGGCCGGCACCATGTAGTCCGGCAGGTGCTCGCGCAACTGCGCCCGCAGGCGTTCGATGGGCAGTTGGCGGTGCGTTTCGTGGCAGGTGTAGTAGGCCACCAGACGCAGGTCCCCGGGCACGTCTTCCCGGGCCAGGACCACCGCTTCCTTGACCCCGTCCAGCTGGGTCAGGCGGGCCTGGATTTCTCCCAGTTCGATGCGCAGGCCACGGATCTTCACCTGATCGTCATTGCGCCCCAGGTACTCGATAGCGCCGTCGGCCCGATAGCGACCCAGGTCGCCGGTGCGGTAAATGCGCGCGCCGGGGGCCTCGCTGAACGGGTCCTTGAGGAAGCGCTCGGCGGTCAGCTCATCTCGATTGAGGTATCCCCGGGCCACCTGCACCCCGCCGATGTACAACTCGCCCACCACTCCCCGAGGCACCGGTTGCATGTGCCCGTCCAGCAGGTAGATGCGGGTGTTGGCAATGGGCTTGCCGATGGGGGTGTTGTCCGGGGTCTCGGCCAACGGTCCGGCGCAATCCCAGGCGGTGACGTCCACCGCCGCTTCGGTGGGGCCATAGAGGTTGTACAGCCCGACCTGGGGCAACTGCTGCTTGAAGCGCCGTACCAGGCTGCCCGGCAGGGCCTCGCCGCTGCACATCACCTGACGCAGGCCGCTGCAATCCCGGGTATCGCCATAGGCCAGGAACGCATCCAGCATCGACGGCACAAAGTGCAGGGTGCTGATGCCCTCATCGCGGATCACCTGACGCAGGTAGGCCGGGTCCTTGTGCCCTTCGGGGCGGGCCATTACCAGCCGTGCACCGGTGAACAGCGGCCAGAAGAACTCCCAGACCGAAACGTCGAAGCTGAAGGGGGTCTTCTGCAGCACCGCGTCATCGGCGCTCAGAGCATATTGTTCCTGCATCCACAGCAGGCGGTTGACCACCGCCCGGTGCTCGTTCATCGCGCCCTTGGGCTGGCCGGTGGAACCGGAGGTGTAGATCACATAGGCCAGGTGCCCGGGGGTCAGCCCGTTGACCCGGGGATTGACCCGGGGCTGGCGCGCCCAGAGTGGCTGGTCCAGGTCCACCCGGGGCACGGTCGGGCTGCCCGGCAGTGCCCGGGTGGCACCCTGCACCAGCAGCGCCTGGGGCGCGCTGTCCTCAAGCATGTAGGCGATGCGTTCTGCGGGGTATGCCGGATCGATGGGCACATAGGCGCCGCCAGCCTTGAGGATCGCCAGCAGGCCGATGACCATTTCCAGCCCGCGCTCGACACAGATCGCCACCCGACTGTCCGGCCCCACCCCCAGTTGCAGCAAGTGCCCGGCCAACTGGTTGGCCCGCTGGTTGAGCTGGCGATAGCTCAGGCGCTGCTCACCGGCCTGCACCGCCAATGCCTCGGGAGTGCGCACGACCTGGGCCTCGAACAAGCCGTGCAGGGTCTGCTCCAGCGGATAGTCCCGGGTCGTGGCATTACAGGCGTGCAGCAACTGCCGGCGCTCCTCCGGCGGCAGGATCGGCAACTGGCGCAAGGGCCGCTGCGGCGCCTGTTCCAGGGTCTCCACCAGGGCGTGCAGGGCCTGCTCCATGTAGCCGCAGATGCGCTCGGCGCCGATCCGCGCCAGGGTCATGGCGGTCAGGCGGAAGCCCTGGCCCAGGTCATCGACGTTGAGGCTCAGGGGGTAGTTGGTGCGCTCTTCGCTGCGCAGGGTCTGGATGCCTTGCCAGGCCTGTTGCATGGCCGGGCTCGGCGCTGCGTCGCTGCCGTGGCGGTAGTTGAGCATGGCGCTGAACAGCGGCAGCGGCGCGGCCACGGCACTGCAACGCTGGGCCAGGGCCAGGGAGGCATGCTCATGCCCCAGCAAGGCGCTGAGCCGGGCATGAGTCGCCTTGACCGCCGCCCGGGTGCCGCTGTGGTCCAGGTCGACCCGCAACGGCAAGGTGTTGATGAACATGCCCAGGGCCCGGTCGGCCCCCAGTCCGCCTTGCAGGCGTCCCAGCAGCACGGTGCCGAACACCACCCGCTCCTGGCCCGAGGTGACGCTCAGGACCCGGGCCCAGGCCAGGTGGAACAGGCTCGCGGCACTGACTCCCAGCAACCGCGCCTGGGCCCGCAGGCGCGCGCTCAGGTCGGCGTCCAGCACCCGCTGCAACTCTTCAATGGCCTCACCGTCGCCCTGCACGTCCTGCAGGCCGAACGGCAGGGTCGGTTCGTCGATGTCCCCGAGCATCTCGCGGAAGAACGCCTCATGCTCCTCGCGACTGCCCCCCAGGCGGGCCTGGGCCACATAGTTGCGATAGGGAATCGCCGTGCCGGCAGGCTCCTGCCCCAACAGGCAGGCCTGGATTTCCTCGCGGACCACCTCCAGGGCGGTGTGGTCCAGAACGATGTGATGGAACAGCAGGATCGCCACCGTGCGTTGCCGGACCGGGTCCTGGGCATGGACCAGGCGCATCAACGGCGCCTGGGTCAGCTCCAGGCGCCAATGCCGGGCATCGAAGCGAGCCTGCAACTGCTCAAGGATGTCGCCCTCGGCCGGGTCGAGGATGAGCTCCTCCACCGCCACCCGGGCCCGGCGCCAGACCACCTGCAGCGGCTGTTTCAGGCCCTCCCAGAGCACCGCGGTGCGCAGGATGTCGTGGCGCTCGCCCACGCGCTGCAAGGCCTGGGTGAAGTCTTCCAGGCGCTGCCGGTCGGCGAAGGCCAGATGGGATTGCAGCAGATAAGGATCACCCTGGCGGGCGCTCAGGTGGTGATAGAGAATGCCCTCCTGCAATGGCGCCAGGGGGTAGATGTCCTGCACGTTGGCCACCCCGCCCGGCACCGTGGCGACGATGCGTTCGATGGCGTCCTGGTCCAGTTCGATCAGCGGCAACAGCTCGGGGGTGATGCGCTGGCAATCGGCGCCGATCAGATTGGCCGGCACCTGCACCTCGCGGCCGCTGCCCACCGCAGCGGCCAGGGCCGCCAGGGTCGGCTGGTTGAACAGCACTCGCACATCGGCGCCAAGGCCGATCTGGCGCATGCGCTCGATCAGGCTCACTGCCAACAGCGAGTGCCCGCCCAGCTCGAAGAAGTGATCGTGGCGTCCCACCTGCTGCACCTGCAGCAGCTCGCTCCAGATCTGCGCCAGGGCGTTTTCCACCTCGCCCTGTGGCGCTTCGAATTCGCGGCTCAGCCAGGCGTCCTGATCCGGTAGTGGCAACGCTTTGCGATCGAGCTTGCCGTTGGCGGTCAGGGGCAGCGCCAGCAAGCGCACATAGGCCACCGGCAGCATGTAGTCCGGCAGCCGGCCTTGCAGATGGTCGCGCAAATCCTGGAGATCCAGCTCCTGGTTGGAAACCTCGGCATGCTCGGTGAAGTACGCCAGCAAACGCCCTTCGCGCACCAGCACCAGGGCTTCCTTGAGGGCCGGATGGCTCAGCAGCGCCGCCTCGATTTCGCCCGGCTCGATGCGCATGCCACGGACCTTGACCTGATCGTCGTTGCGCCCCAGGTAGTCGAGGCTGCCATCGGCACGCCAGCGGGCCAGGTCGCCCGTGCGATACAGGCGCGCCTGGGGCTCGGCGCAGAACGGGTCGTCGAGGAAACGCTCGGCCGTCAGCGCGTCGCGATTGAGGTAACCCCGGGCCACCCCGGCGCCACCGACGTAGAGCTCACCGATTACCCCCAGGGGCACCGGGCGCAGCCGTTCGTCCAGCAGGTAGATCCGCGCATTGGCCATGGGCCGGCCGATGTGCAGGGAGCCGCCCACTGATATTGGGCCGGACGTGGCCACCACCGTGGCTTCGGTGGGCCCGTAGTTGTTGATCACGGCAAACCCCGGATCGGCCGGGAACTGGCGCAGGCGGTCGCCGCCGATCAGCAAGGTGCTCAGGGTCGGGTGACCCTGGCCCTGGCTGAAGGCGTACTCGGCCACCGGCGTCGGCAGGAAGCTGATATCCAGGGGCTGGGCCCGCCACCAGCCGAGCAAGGCGTCAAGGTCCTGGCTGCCGACCTCGGCCGGTGGCAAGTGCAAGGTGGCACCGCTGCACAGGGTCGGCCAGACCTCCCAGGCCATGGCGTCAAAACCCAGGCCGGCGACGCTGGAACTGTGGCGCCCCGGCCCCAGGTCGAAGGTCGCGCAGTGCCAGTGCACCAGGTTCTCCAGGCTCTGGTGCTCCACCATCACGCCCTTGGGCTGGCCGGTGGAACCGGAGGTGTAGATCACATAGGCCAGGTGCGCCGGGGTCAGCCCCGGCACCAGGGGATTGTCCAGGGGCGCCTGCTGCCAGATGCAGCCGTCCAGGTCGATCCGCACCAGGCCTGGCGTGCCCGGCAGCTCGCGGGTTGCGCCCTGCACCAGCACCGCCAGGGGCGCGCTGTCCTGCAGCAGGTAGGCGATGCGCTCCGGCGGATGGCTCGGGTCGATGGGCACATAGCTGGCTCCGGCCTTGAGAATCGCCAGCATGGCCGTCAGCAGTTGCGGGCCCCGTGGCAGGCACAGCGCCACGCGCTCGTCGGGGCCGGCCCCCAGCTCCAGCAGTTGCCGGGCCAGTTGATTGGCCCGCTGATTCAGTTGCCGGTAGCTCAGGCGCAATGGCCCTTGCACCAGGGCCACGGCCTCGGGCGCGGCCTGCACCCGGGCCTCGAACAGGCCGTGCAGGGTCTGTCCACGGGGATAGTCGGCGACGCTGGCGTTGAAGCCTTCCAGCAACTGCTGGCGCTCCGCCGTCGGCAATACCGAGAGCTGCCACAGGTCCAGGTCCGGGCTCCATTCCAGGGCATCGGTCAGTTGCTCCAGCACCTGGAGCATGTAGCCGGCCATGCGCTGTGCGCCAATCGCCGGCAACGCCAGCAGCGACAGGCTGAAGCCCTGGCCCAGGTCGTCGACGCTCAGGCTCAGCGGATAGTTGCTGCGCTCCTCGCCCCCCAGCAGCTCAATCCCCTGCCAGATATCCAGGCCAGCACCGCGTCCGGCGTCCGCCACGCTGTGCCGATAGTTGAGCAAGGCACTGAACAGCGGCGAGCTGGCCGGCACCCCGCTGCAACGCTGGGCCAGGGCCAGGGACGCATGCTCATGAGCCAGCAGGGCGCTGAGCCGGGCATGGGTCGCACGGACCCCGGCCCGCACGCTGCCGGCGTCCACATCCACCCGCAGCGGCAAGGTATTGATAAACACCCCCAGGGCCCGGTCGGCGCCCTCGCCGCCCTGCATCCGCCCCATCAGCACGGTGCCGAACACCACCTGCCGGCGATTGGACACCTGCCCCAGGACCAGGCCCCAGGCCAGGTGCATCAGCGCCGCGGCACTGACCCCCAACTGCCGCGCCTGCTCGCGCAGGCGCAGGCTCAGGGCGTCGGGCACGGGCACCCGGGCCTCTTCGAGATCCCGGCCATCGCCCTGCACATCCTCCACGGTAAAGGCCAGGGTCGGCTCGTCAATATCACCGAGCATCTGCCGGAAGAACCCCTCGTGCTCCGCCTGACCGGCCCCCAGCCGAGCCTGGGCCACGTAGTTGCGATAAGGCTTCGGGGTGCCCAGGCGCTCGTGGTGGTTGAACAGCAGCGCGTGCATTTCCTCGCCGATCACCTCCATGGCGGTGTGATCCAGGGCCAGGTGGTGGAACAGCAGGATCGCCAGCACCCGCGACTGCCCCGGGACCCGGGCATAGACCAGGCGGATCAGCGGCGCGCGGGTCAGGTCCAGGCGCCAGTGGCGGGCGTCGAAACGTTGCTGCAGTTGTTCGAGCAGATCGCCGTCGGCCGGGTCCAGGACCTGCTCCAGAACCTGCAGTTCGGCCTGCCGCCAGACCACCTGCAGCGGCTGCGGCAAGCCCTCCCAGAGCACTGCGGTGCGCAGGATGTCGTGACGCTGGATGACCTGTTGCATGGCCCCGGCAAAGCGCTGCAAACGCTCCAGGCTGTCGAAGGCCAGGCGCGATTGCAGCAGGTAGGGATCGCCCTGTTCGGCACTCAGGTGGTGATAGAGGATGCCCTCCTGCAGCGGCGCCAGGGGGTAGATGTCCTGCACATTGGCCACGCCCCCGGGGACGCTGGCCACCACCCGATCGATGGCCTGCTGGTCCAGTTCGATCAGCGGCAGCAGCTCTGGCGTGATGCGCTGGCAATCGGCGCCGATCAGATTGGCCGGCACCTGCACCTCGCGACCGCTGCCCACGGCGGCGGCCAGGGCCGCCAGGGTCGGCTGGCCAAACAGCACCCGCACATCGGCGCTGAGGCCGATCTGGCGCATGCGCTCGATCAGGCTCACCGCCAGCAGCGAGTGCCCGCCCAGCTCGAAGAAATGATCGTGACGCCCGACCCGCTCGACCTTGAGCAGTTCGCTCCAGATCCGTGCCAGGGCCATCTCCACCTCGCCCTCGGGAGCGACGAAGCCACGGCTGAGCAGGGCCGACTGATCCGGCGCCGGCAGGGCCTTGCGGTCCAGCTTGCCGTTGTTGGTCAGGGGCAACGCATCGAGGCGCACATAGGCCAGGGGCACCATGTAGTCCGGCAGTTGCTGTTGCAGCGCCTGGCGCAGGGATTCGGCGGACGGCTCCGGGGTGTCGGCCTGCACGCTGTAGTAGGCCACCAGGCGCTTGTCCCCGGGCTCATCCTCACGGGCCAGGACCACGCCTTCCTTGACCCCGGGACAGCTCAGCAAGCGCGCTTCGATCTCGCCCGGTTCGATGCGCAGGCCGCGAATCTTCACCTGATCGTCGTTGCGCCCCAGGCACTCCAGCACCCCGTTGTCCAGCCAGCGGCCCAGGTCCCCGGTGCGGTACAGCAGCGCCTGCGGCTGGTCGCTGAAAGGGTCGCGGATGAACTTCTCGGCGCTCAGTTCGGGACGGTTGAGGTAACCCAGGGCCACGCCATCGCCACCGATGACGATCTCGCCCTGGGCCCCCAGGGGCACTGGCTGCTGGTGCTGATCCAGGACATACACCCGGGTATTGGAGATCGGCCGGCCGATGGCCACGTGCTCGGCGTCGACCGCCAATTGCCGGACCTCATGGGTGGTGGCGTAGGTGGTGGTTTCGGTGGGGCCATAGCAGTGCACCAGGCGCAGTTGCGGCGCGTGCGCCAAGAGCCGGCGGAAGGCCGCCGGGTCGGCACGCTCGCCGCCGCAGAGGAGAATCCGCAAGCCCTTGAGGGCCTCGGGAATCAGCTGCACATACTGGTTGAACAGCGCCGTGGTGACGAACAGCACCGTGGCCCCCAAGGTGCTCAGGGCCTGGCCGAAACCCAGCGGGTCCAAGAGGGTGTGCTGATCGATGACCAGCACCCGTCCGCCGTTGAGCAAGGCCCCCCAGACGTCCATGGTGCTGGCGTCGAAGGCCGGGTTGGAGGCGAAGACCACCCGATCCTCGGGATTGAAATCGGCGTAGCCGTTGTTGATCACCAAGCGGCTGATGGCCCGGTGCGGCACCCGTACCCCCTTGGGCGTGCCGGTGGAGCCTGAGGTGTACATGATGTACGCCACGCTCTCGGAGGACTGGGGCAGGTCCGGGTTGTGGGTGGGCAAGGCACTCAGCCGCAGGCGATCCAGGTCCACGCGCCGGGCCGGGCAATCCAGCACCTCGTCGCTGCGGGTCAGCAAGACCACGCTGCGGCTGTCGCTGACCATGAAGCCCTGACGCTGGGCCGGGGCCTGGATATCCAGGGGCACATAGGCCGCGGCGCACTTGCTGATGGCCAACTGGCTCAGCAACAGGTCCAGGGAGCGTGGCAACAGAATCGCCAGGTGATCCCCGGGCTGTACCCCCAGCTCCAGCAGATGGTGGGCCAGCTGGTTGGCCCGGGTATTGAGTTCGGCGTAGCTGAGCAGCGCATCGCCCTCCACCGCCGCCACCCGCTGCGGATGGGCCTGGGCCTGGGCTTCGAACAGTTGGTGCAGGGTCTGTCGGCGCGGATAGTCACGGGCCGTGGCATTGAACTCCACCAGCAGCTGCCGGCGTTCGGCCGCGGGCAGCAGCGGGATCTGTTGCAGGGCCATGTCCGGCGTCTGCTCCAGGGCCTGGGCCAGGTGCTCCAGGACGCATTCCATGTAGCGGCAGACCCGCTCGCCATTGACCTGGGCCACCGCCTGCAGGGTCAGGCGCAAGCCCTCGCCGTCATCGTCGATGTTCAGCGCCAGCGGGTAGTTGCTGCGCTCTTCGGACGCCAGCACGCGAATGCCGTCCCAGGCCGCCGGCCCCTGGTCCCCAGCGGCTTGCTGGGGGCTGTGACGGTAGTTGAGCAGGCTGTTGAACAGCGGCTGCGCCGCCGGTACGCCGCTGCAACGCTGGGCCAGGGCCAGGGAGGCGTGCTCATGCCCCAGCAGTTGCGCCAGTTGCTGATGGGTACGGCGCAGGGCCTCTGCCACGCCCTGGGGGCCCAGGCCGATCCGCAGCGGCAAGGTATTGATGAACATGCCCAGGGCGCGGTCGGCCCCTGCCCCGCCGTGCATGCGGCCCAGCAGCACGGTGCCGAACACCACCTCGTCGCGGCCGGACAGCGGCCCCAGGACCCGGCCCCAGGCCAGGTGCATCAGGCTGGCGACACTGACGCCAAGGCTGCGCGCCTGCTGGCGCAAACGCCGGCACAGTGCCGGTTCCAGCCGCAGCTGCTGCTCGCGGATGCCGCTGCCGTCGCGATTGACGTCCTGCAGGCCGAACGCCAGGGTCGGCTCGTCGATGTCCCCCAGCATCTGGCGAAAGAACGCCTGATGTTCCGGTTCGCCAAGCCCCAGGCGCGCCTGGGCCACATAATTGCGGTAAGGCACGGCAGGCGGCAGCTGCGCGCCGTGGCCTTGCAGCACGGCACTGATCTCTTGCACCAGCACCTCAAGGGAGCTGTGGTCCAGGGCCAGGTGATGCAGCAACAGGATGCCCAGCCAGCGCTGCGGGTCAGCGTCCCGGGCACAGACCAGGCGCAGCAAAGGTGCCCGGCCCAGGTCGAGGCGATAGTGACGGGGGTCGAAACCGGCCTGCAGTTGCCCGAGGATCGTCCCCCGGGCGGGGTCCAGCTCCAGCACTTCCAGCTCCAGGGGAGCCTGGCGCCAGACCACTTGCACTGCCGCGTCGAGGCCTTGCCAGACCACACTGGTGCGCAAAATGTCGTGGCGCTGGATCACCTGCTGCAAGGCCAGGGTAAAGGTTTGCAAGACGTCGTCGCTGGCGAACTCGAACTGCACCTGGAGCACATAGGGGTCGCCCTCGGTGCTGCTCAGGTGGTGATACAGGATGCCCGCCTGCAGGGGGGCCAGGGCATAGATGTCCTGAACGTTGGCCGCGCCACCGGGCACCTGGGCCAGCACCCGGTCGATGGCCGCTTGATCGAGGTCCGCCAGGGGCAGCAGCTCTGGCGTGATGCGCCGGCAATCGGCAGCGATCCGGTTGGCCGGCACCTGCACCTCGCGCTGCCCACCCACGGCGGCCGCCAGGGCGGCCAGGGTCGGCTGGCCGAACAGCACCCGCACATCGGCGCACAGATCCACCTGGCGCATGCGCTCCATCAGTTTGACCGCCAGCAGCGAATGGCCGCCCAGCTCGAAGAAATGGTCCTGGCGCCCGACCTGGGGCACTTGCAGCAGCTCCTGCCAGATCTTCGCGATGGCCTGCTCCACCTCGCCCTGGGGCGCTTCATAGTCGCGTCGGGCCAGCGCGGCGCTGTCCGGCGCCGGCAGGGCCTTGCGGTCGAGCTTGCCGTTGGTGGTCAGGGGCCAGGCCTGCAGCAGCACGAAGGCGCTGGGCAGCATGTAGTCCGCCAGGCTCTGGCGCAGTTGCTCACGCAGTTGCGCGGCGCCCGGGGCCGCTCCCGGCCGGGGAATCACATAGGCCACCAGGCGCTTGTCTCCCGGGCTCTGTTCCCGGGCGATCACCACCGCCTCGCCCACCCCGTCGCACGCCGCCAGCCGCGCCTGGACCTCCCCCAGCTCGATGCGGAAACCGCGAATCTTCACCTGATCGTCGTTGCGTCCCAGGTACTCCAGGCTGCCATCGCTGCGCCAGCGGGCCAGGTCGCCGGTCTTGTACAGCCGCGCCCCCGGTCGATTGCTGAAGGGGTCGGCGATGAAGCGCTCGGCGGTCAGTTGATCCCGGTTGAGGTAACCCCGGGCCACCCCGGCGCCCCCTACATACAGTTCCCCCACCACCCCCGTGGGCAAGGGCTCGCGGCGTGCGTCCAGGACATAGAGTTGCAGGTCGGGAATCCGTCGGCCGATGGGGCTGCTGCCCGCCCATTGCGCGTCCGCCGCCTGCAACGGCCGGTAGGTCACGTGCACCGTGGTTTCGGTGATGCCGTACATGTTCACCAGTTGCGTGCCGACGTTCTCCAGCCGGGCGTACCAGGGCTTGAGCATCCCCGGCTCCAGGGCTTCGCCGCCGAAGATCACCTGGCGCAGGGAGTGCTTGAGCCCGCTCTGGCCCTGGGCCGCAATCAGCGAGCGGAAGGCACTGGGGGTCTGGTTGAGGATGCTCACCCGGGCCTCGCACAGCAGTGCGTAGCAAGCTTGCGGGGAACGGCTGACGACCTGGGGCACCACCAGCAACTGGCCGCCATGGATCAGGGCGCCCCAGATCTCCCACACCGAGAAGTCGAAGGCGAAGGAATGGAACAGCGCCCAGACGTCGCGCCAGTTGAAATCGAACCAGTCGCGGGTGGCGGAAAACAGCCGGGCGACGTTGCGGTGTTCCACCATCACGCCCTTGGGCAGACCGGTGGAGCCGGAGGTGTAGATCACATAGGCCAGGTTGGCCGGGGTCAGCCCCGGCACGTCGGGGTTGTCCGCGGACTCGTGGGCCAGGGTGCGGCTGTCGAGGTCGATCAGCGGCACCCGCAGGTCGGCCACCAGGGCCTGGGTATCGGCCTGCACCAACAGCGCCACCGGGGCGCTGTCCTCCAGGGTGTAGGCAATGCGTTCCCGGGGAGCGGCCGGGTCGATGGGCACATAGGCCCCACCGGCCTTGAGGATGCCCAGCAGGCCGATGATCATTTCCGGGCCGCGCTCGACGCAGATCGCCACGCGCTGGTCCGCACGCACCCCCAGCGCCAGCAAGCGATGGGCCACCTGATTGGCGCGGCGGTTGAGCTCGCCGTAACTCAGGCGCTGCGCCTGGAAAAGCAGCGCCGGCGCCTCGGGCTGGACTCGGGCCTGGGCCTCCACCTGCTGATGGATCAGCGGGCTGTCGGGGTACTGCCCCAGGGGCGTGTTCAGGCCCTGCAGCAGGTAACGCCGCTCGCTGGCCGGGAGCATTTCCAGGCTGTACAACGGCGCCTCGGGGTTTGCCTGCAGGGCCAGGGCCAGGCTTTCCAGGGTGGTCAGCAGGTAGCCGCTGATGCGCTCGGCCCCCAGGCTGGCGTCCACCAGGGCGGTGATCTGCAGGTCCTCGCCCAGATCGTCGATGTTGACGGTCAGCGGGTAGTTGGTGCGCTCCTGGGCACCCAGCACCAGGATGCCCGGCACCAGCTCCTGGACCTGGTCGCCATCGGCCCGGTGGCTGTGGCGGTAATTGAGCATGGCGCTGAACAGCGGGGTCGGCGCACTGACTGCGCTGCAACGCTGGGCCAGGGCCAGGGAAGCGTGCTCATGGGCCAGCAAGGCGCTCAGCCGAGCATGGGTCGCCAGCACCCCGGCGCGCACGCCTTGTGCTCCCACATCCACCCGCAGCGGCAGGGTGTTGATGAACATGCCCAGGGCCCGCTCACCGCCCTCGCCCACCTCCATGCGCCCCAGCAACACGGTGCCGAACACCACCGCCTCGCGCCCGGACAGCTGGCCCAGGACCCGGCCCAGGGCCAGGTGCATCAGGCTTGCCACACTCACCCCCAGTTGCCGGGCCTGGCTGCGCAGGCGTTGGCTGAGCTGGCGCTCCAGAGGCAGCCGGTGTTCTTCAATGCGGCCGGTTGCGCCCTGCACATCCCCCAGGCCGAACGGCAGGGTCGGCTCATCGATATCCCCGAGCATCTCGCGGAAGAAGGCGGCGTGGCGCTCCTCGCTCTGCCCCAGGCGGGCCTGGGCCAGGTGGTTGCGAAACGGCACCGGCAGCGGCAACTGCTCGCGCTGGCCCAGCAGACAGGCCCGGATTTCCTGGCGCACCACATCCAGGGCGGCGTGGTCCAGGGCCATGTGATGGAACAGCAGCAACGCCACCTGGCGCGAGTTGACCGGGTCCTCGGCGTGCACCAGGCGCAACAGCGGCGCCTGACGCAGGTCCAGGCGGAAATGCCGGGAATCGTAGTGCTGCTGCAACTGGGCCAGGGCATCGCCCCCGGCGGCGTCCAGCGGCAGTGCTTCACACTGCAGCGGCGCCTGGCGCAGGACCACCTGCAGCGGTTCATCGAGGCGTTCCCAGACGATCGCGGTGCGCAGGATGTCGTGGCGCTCGATCACCCATTGCAAGGCCTCGGCAAAGGTCTGCAGCCGTTGTCGGTCGGCAAAGGCGAAATGCGCCTGGAGCACATAGGGATCGCCCTGGGGCGCGGACAGGTAGTGATAGAGCATGCCTTCCTGCAGCGGCGCCAGGGGGTAGATGTCCTGCACATTGGCGGCGCCCCCCGGCACGCCGGCAACGATGCGGTCGATGGCCGGCTGCTCCAGTGACACCAGGGGCAGCATGTCCGGGGTGATCCTGAAGGCCGGGCTCAGCCAGTGGCCGCCCTGTTCGCTCACCTGCTGCAGAAGCTGCGCCTTGTGCTGGATCAGGCTGTCCCAGAGTGCGTCGTCCAGGGCCTCGTCATCGCCCTGCACCAGCAGATCCTCGCCGTCCCGTTGAAGACGGATCGCGAGGGTCGAAAGAACGGCCATCAATTCGCTGAACTGCATGTCGTAACCTGCCTGAGAATTCGGAAATGGTTGAAGAGAACGTCCTTGTTTCAGATGCAACCTTTCAGAGGCGGCGCAGGGCCCGAGCGCTCAGCGGCCAGCGGCTCGGGCAAACGCCGCAGGCACTGATCCCGCCAGGGCTCCCGGCAGCCTGGAAACGCTAAAACATCCGTCCTTGAGTGTCTGACATGGGAAGCCAGGACATGCCCCCGGCGCTGTCCCGGCCTCCGTCCTGTGGCGCCCCTGCAAGGCCGAAGATGGGCTCAGAGGCGCCGCTGGCGCTTGAGCTGGGGAATGGTGGTGGCGGGAATCTCCAGGCGCTGCAACTGGCACTGGGTATGGGCCGCCAGGGCCGCCAGGGTCGGCTGGCTGAACAGCAGCCGGGCATCGGCATGCAGGCCCTCCTGGCGCATGCGCGCCACCAGGCTGACCGCAAGCAGGGAGTGCCCGCCCAGTTCGAAGAAATGGTCATGGCGCCCCACCCGCTCGACCTGCAGCACCTCGGCCCAGAGCCGCGCCAGGGTCGTTTCCAGCTCGCCCTGGGGCGCCTCGAACTCGCGGCTCAGCACTGCGTCCACCCCGGGTTCCGGCAACGCCTTGCGGTCCAGCTTGCCGTTGGCGCTCAGGGGCAGCGATGCCAGCCGCACATAGGCGGCCGGCACCATGTACTCCGGCAACTGCTCCAGGACATGGGCCCGCAGTGCCTCGATACCCGGCGGCGCCTGGTCCGGGTGCAGGCTGAAATAGGCCACCAGGCGCTCATCGCGCATCAGCACCGCCACCTCGCGCAGGGCCGGGTGTTGCGCCAGCCGTGCCTCGATCTCCCCCAGCTCCAGGCGCAACCCGCGCAGCTTGACCTGGAAGTCGTTGCGGCCGAGGAACTCCAGGTCGCCGTCGGCGTTGTAGCGCACCAGATCGCCGCTGCGGTACAGGCGGTCACCGGCCACGAAGGGGCTGTCGATAAAGCGCTCGGCCTGCAACTGCGGCAAGCCCAGGTAGCCCCGGGCCACGCCGACGCCGCCAATATGCAACTGGCCGCTGACCCCCAGGGGCACCGGCTGGTCATGGGCATCGAGCACATACAGCCGGGTATTGGTAATGGCCCGGCCGATGGGCAACTGCACCGGCGGTACAGGGGCCCCGGGTTCCAGGGTCCAGGCACTGCTGTCCACCGTGGCCTCGGTGGGGCCGTAGACGTTATGCAACCGGGCCTTGGGCAGGCGCCGCTGGAACAGCCGGGCGATGGCCTCGGTGAGCTCGCCACCACCGCAGAAAACGTCGGTCAGGCTGTGGCACTGTCCGCTCTCCTCCAGTTGCAGGAACTGCAGGAGCATCGCCGGCACGAACTTGATCATGGTCACCTGCTGCGCTTGCACCAACTGCGCCAGGTAGCCCGGATCACGCTGGCCGTCGGGCCGCGCCAGCAGCAGGCGCATGCCGCTGACCAGGGGCCAGAACAGCTCCCACACCGAGCCGTCGAAACTGAACGGGGCCTTTTGCAGCAAGGTGCCGCCCGGACATGGCCCACACAGTCGCGAACTCCAGTGCATCAGGTTGCCCAGGCCACGGTGCTCCACCATCACCCCCTTGGGGTTGCCGGTGGAGCCCGAGGTGTAGATCACATAGGCCAGGTGCCTGACCCCGAGCCCCGGCACCACAGGGTCATCCTGGCCCGGGTGCTGCCAGTGGTCGCGGTCGAAATCGATCAGCGGCACGGCCTGGGCCTGCAGCAGCGCCCGGGTGGGCTGGTGCACCAGCACCGCCAGTGGCTGGCTGTCATTGATCAGGAAGCTCAACCGCTCCGGCGGGTACTCCGGGTCCAGGGGCACATAGGCGCCACCGGCCTTGAGGATGCCCAGCAGGCCGATGAGCATTTCCAGGCCGCGCTCCACGCACAGCCCGACCCGCACGTCCGGCCCCACCCCTTGCTCGCGCAAGTGATGGGCCAGCTGATTGGCCCGCTGGTTGAGCTGGGCGTAGCTCAGGCATTGCTCGCCGGCCTGCAGGGCAATCGCCTGGGGCGTGCGGCGGACCTGGGCTTCGAACAGCCCGTGCAGGGTCAGCTCGCTGGGGTAGTCGGACGCGGTGGCGTTGAACGCCAGCATCTGCTGCCGATACTCCGCCGCCGGCAGGATGGACAGGCTCTGCAGCAGGGTCTGCGGTGCCTGTTCCAAGGCCTGGACCAGCCCCTCCAGGGCGCAGCTCAGGTAGTCCAGCAGACGCTGCGCGCCGATCCGCCTGGGCGCCCGGACTCCCAGGCGAAAGCCCGGTTGCAGGTCGTCCACCGCCAGCATCAAGGGGTAGCTGAGCACTTCTTCGCTGCTCAGCCATTGCGCCCCCGGCACCCCTTGCAACAGGGCCTGGGCGTCGGCGGCGACGTTGTGCCGGTAGTTGAGCAAGGCATTGAACAGTGGCGTCGGCGCCGCCACGCCGCTGCAACGCTGAGCCAGGGACAGGGGCCCCTGCTCATGGGCCAGCAGCGCGCTGAGGCGTTCCTGGGTCTGGCGCAACCCGGCCGCCACCGTCAGCCCCGCCAGTTCCAGACGCAGCGGCAAGGTGTTGATGAACATGCCCAGGGCCCGGTCCGCTCCCGCACCGGCCTGCAAGCGACCCAGCAGTACCGTGCCGAACAGCAGGTCCTCGCGGCCGCTGGAGCGCCCCAGCACCAGGCCCCAGGCCAGGTGGAACAGGCTGGCGGCACTGACCCCGAACTGCCGCACCTGATGACGCAGGCGCAGGCTCAAGTCGTGATCCAGCAGAGCACTGGCATGTTGCTGATCCAGCGGCTCGCCCGCACGCTCCTGCCACTCGAAGGCCAGGGTCGGCTGGTCCACCTGGGCCAGGTATTCACGGAAGAACGCAGCATGAGAGGCCTGTCCCATCCGCGTGCGGGCCACGTAGTCACGGTAGGCGAAGGCCGGCGCCAGCGGCTGTTGCCGGCCGTTCATGTGGTCGGCGATTTCCGCCATCAGCAGGGCCGTGGACGTGGCATCGTTGACCAGATGATGAAAGCGCAGCAGCGCGAGCCAGCGCTGGTTCGGCCGGTCCTCGGCCCAGGCCAGGGCCAGCAGCGGTGCCTGGCGGATATCCAGCGGGTTGTGCCGCGGGTGGTAATGCTCGCGCAACTGCTCCGCCAGCGAGCCGCCCTCGGCCGCCGGCTGCCACTGCTCCACCGGCAACCGGGCCTGGCGCCAGACCACCTGCAGAGGCTGCTCTGCCGCGTCCCAGACCAGGCTGGTGCGCAGAATGTCGTGGCGCTCGATCACCGCCTGCAAGGCCTGGGCGAAGGCGTCCAGGTCCTCGCGACGGGAAAAGGCCAGCAGCGCGTGCTGCTGGTACGGGTCATGCGCGGCAAAGGTCATGTGGTGGTAGAGCAAGCCCTCCTGCAGCGGCGCCAGGGGATAGATGTCCTGCACGTTGCTCACACCACCGGGAACCTGGGCCAGCACCCGGTCGATGCTTGCCTGGTCCAGGTCCACCAGGGTCAGCATCTGCGGGGTGATGTGCCGGCAATCGGCAGGTATGCCATTGGCCGGGATTTCCACGTCCTGCCGGCCCTCCACCGCCGCGGCCAGGCTGGCCAGGGTCGGCTGGCCGAACAGCACCCGCACATCGGCATGCAGCCCCTGCTCCTGCATGCGCTGGATCAGTTCCAGGGCCAGCAACGAATGGCCGCCCAGTTCAAAGAAATGGTCATGGCGACCCACCTGTTGCACCTGCAGCACCTGGGCCCAGAGCTGGGCCAGGGTGGTTTCCAACGGGCCCTGGGGGGCCTGGTACTCGCGGCTGACCAGGGCCTCGGGCCCGGGTGCGGGCAAGGCCTGGCGGTCCAGCTTGCCGTTGGCGGTGAGGGGCAATGCCTCGAGCCGTACATAGGCCACGGGCACCAGGGCGTCGGGCAACTGCCGGCGCAGGAAGTCCCGCAGGTCACTGATCGGCACGGCCTCGCGGGCGGTGAACCAGGCCACCAACTGGCCGTCCCGGGCCTGGACCAGCACCTCCTGCAGCGCGGGATGGGCGCCCAGGCGGGTTTCGATTTCTCCCAGCTCGACGCGCTGGCCACGGATCTTCACCTGATCGTCATTGCGCCCCAGGTACTCCAGGCGGCCGTCCTCCAGCCAGCGAGCCAGATCGCCGGTGCGGTACATGCGCGCACCGGGCCGGTCGCTAAAGGGATCGTCGAGGAAACGCTCGGCCGTCAGCTCGTCGCGATTGAGGTAGCCCCGGGCCACCCCGTGGCCACCGATATAGAGTTCGCCGGCAATGCCGATGGGCAGCGGGCGTTGGCGCTCATCCAGCAGATAGACCCGGGTATTGGCGATGGGCCGGCCGATATGCAGCGGCTGCCCGGCCTCGATGCTCCCGGAGGTGGCCACCACCGTGGCTTCGGTAGGGCCGTAGTTGTTGATCAGGGCAAAGCGCTGTGGCTCGGGTAACTGGCGCAGGCGATCGCCACCGATCAACAGGGTGCGCAGGGTCGGATGACCGAGCCGCTGGCTCAAGGCGTACTCGGCCACCGGCGTGGGCAGGAAGCTCACCTGCAGCGGCTGGGCCCGCCACCAGGCAAGCAACCCATTGAGGTCTTCGGGGCCGTCACTGGCCGGGGCCAGGTGCAGGGTCGCCCCGGCGCACAGGGCCGGCCAGACTTCCCAGGCCATGGCATCGAAACCGAAGCCGGCCAGGCAGGAGGTGTGGCTGCCGGCCTGCAGCTCGAAGGCCCGGCAATGCCAGTCCACCAGGGCGGACAGGCTCTGGTGTTCCACCATCACGCCCTTGGGCAAACCGCTGGAGCCGGAGGTGTAGATCACGTAGGCCAGGTGCTGCGCCGTCAGCCCGGGCACCTGGGGACCGGGCGCCGAGCCTGACTGCCATTGCTGATCGTCCAGCTCGATCAGCGGCACTGCCAGGCTCGGCAGGCGCTCGCGCAAACCGGCCTGGGTCAGCAGCGCCACCGGCTCGCAGTCCTCCAGCAGGTAGGCCAGTCGCTCAGGGGGATACGCCGGGTCCAGCGGCACGTAACAAGCACCGGCCTTGAGGATCGCCAACAGGCCGACCAGGGTCTCCAGGCTGCGTCGGGCCAGGATCGCCACCCGCTGATCGGGACCGACCCCAAGCCCTTGCAGGTGCAGGGCCAGGGCATTGGCCCGGCGGTTGAGCTGGTCGTAACTCAGCTGCTGGCCCTGGGCAACCAGGGCCACGGCGCTCGGAGTGCGCTGGGCCCAGGCCTCGACCCGCTTGTGGATGCGCTGCTCGGCAGCCAGCGGCTGGCGGGTGGCGTTCCACCCTTGCAAACGCGCGTTCTGCTCTGCGCTGAGCAGCGAAAACTGCTGCACCGGCAAGGCCACGTTCGCCAACCCCTGCTCCAGCACATGGATCAGGCAAGCGGCCAGGGCCTCGATCTCATGGGGCTGGAAATACCCCGTGTCGTAGACGTAATGCATCCAGGCGTTGTCGTCGAAACGGTTGCTGCGCAGGTGGATGGCCAGGGGCGTCGGCTCGTGGCGATTGGAAACTTTCACCGACGAGGCCACGGCATCGCCGTAGCGGTATTGCAGATCCTCCAGTTCATAGGACAGGGTCAGTTCGAACAATTGCCCGCGGTCTTCACGCAGCAGGCCGAGGGCGCGATTGAGCTCGCTCAGGGGAAAGCGCTGATGACGATAATCCTGCTTGAGCACGTCCCGCACCGCCGCCACCAGCGCCTCGAAACTCAGCTCGCGGCCGAAGTCCATGTGCACCGCACTGACTTGGGTGAAACAGCCCAGGGTCACCTTGAAGGCGGCGTTGGGCCGGTTCAGCACCGGCATGCCCAGGACCCAGTGGTCGCGCTGGCCGGTGCGGGCGAAATACACATACAAGGCCGCCAGCAGCACGTGGAAGGCCGAAGCCCCGGTGCTTGTGCCCAGGGCTTTCATCCGCTCATGCAGGGCTGCGGGAAAGGCCTGCACCAGGGTCGTCCCGGGCGTCCCGGCTTCCTGGCCCGGACGATGGCGCGGGCGCAGCAGCGGCTCCGGCAGACTCTGGTACTTGGCCAGCCAGTAGTCCCGGTCGCGGGCATAACGGCTGGACTGCTGGTAGCGCGCGTCGTCCTCGATGAAATCGACAAAGGACGGTGCGCCAGGGCCGGGCTGCTCGCCCCGCACCAGAGCGCTGTAGAGGCTACCCAAGGACTGGGACAACTGGGCAAAGCCCCAACCGTCGAGGATCAGGTGATGGGCCTCGGCTTGCATCAGGTGATGCTCGGGGCTCAGGCGAAACAGCGAGAAGCGGCACAGGCGTTCGCCACTGAGTTTGAACGGCTGCTGCATCTGCCAGTGAATCCGCGCCAGGGCAGCGGCCAGCGGGTCGGCCTCGGCGGACAGGTCGTGAAATGCCAACTGCACCGGCCAGTCGCGGTCGAAGTACTGCAACGGCAGGCCATCGCTGCTGCCCTCCAGGGACAGCACCGTGCGCAGCACATCATGCTTGCGCACCAGCGCCTCCACCGTGCGCTGCATCAGCTCGGGCTGGAGCGGTCCCTTGAGGTCGGCATAGCCGCCGATGTTGTACAGCGGCGAGTCACCGCGGCTCAGTTGATCGAGCCAGATATCCCGTTGCCCGGTGGTCAGCGGCAAGCCTTGGGCCAGCTCCGCCCCGGCGCTCATGCCATCACCGGTGCTGAACGTCCAGCAGGCAGCGCACCGTGGATGACAAGGGTGATTGGCGCGACCAGATCGGCCACGGCAAAGGCAGAAAAACGCGTCATAAGATCCTTCTCATGTGATGGGCCCGGGCACCAGCGTCCGCGGATTTAAGCATCGGCCCCACACCCTGTATGTCACCCGAAACCCGGACATTCCCGAGCCCTGTCGGAGCAGGCTCAAGGCCTTGAGAACGGCTCTGGCAGGCCGCCAGGCAAGCCCCCGCGCAGGCACCGTCAGCGCCGGGACGCTGCTGCGGATCGGCTGAAATAGCTGTAGGACATTGACCACCCGTACATGAGGCTCCTGGCCTCGCCTGCCTTGCCGTCAAGGCCTGATGAGCCTGTGCCGACAGCGCCTTGCACAACCGCGAGGACGAACGCCAGCGGGGATTGCGCGCCTGTTGCCGACCCACGGGGACTGCCCGGCAGCGCTCTGATGCGGCCTGCCTGTCCCGGTTTACCCCTACAGACGCGAAGTAAATTCTTAGGCTTAAATCAGATTTTTCCGACCAAATCAGGTGCATGAACACTGTGCCGCGGGACACCGTGGCGACCGCGTTTCGATCAGCGATTTGTCTCGATCAAGGATGATAAGGATATGGGTCTGACCAGCAGTATCGCCAACATGGAAACTCCACCCTTCTACTTCGAACTGGGGCAGTTGATCTCCAGTACCGGCCATTGCGGATTCGCCAGGGACATGCTGCAACTGGTGGACAAGCTGGTGCCGGTCAGCCAACTGCTGCTCAGTGAGTGGACCCTCGACGAACGCCAGGCCAGCTCCCTGGCAATCACCTTGCTGGGGCGGGCCGGGCTGCAGGAGGACCTGCCTCTGCCGGAGCCCCCGCGACGCCATGATCCGCTGCTGCACAAGATGCTGGAAATGGACGACTCGCTGCTGATTCAGATGAATGCCCAGGCCCAGGGCGGAACATCGCGCCACACCCCGCACCAATGCCATCTGGTCTCGCGCAAAGCCAACCGCCGCTGTGTCATCGCCCTCTACCGCGAACCCTCTCAGGGCGGTTTTTCCCTGGCCGAACTGTCCTTTCTCAAGAGCCTGTCGGCCACCCTGCTGCCGCTGTTGGAGCGCCATGCCCAACTGCACCGGCAACAGGCCCTGAAGAACCTGCGCAGCTGGAGCAGCCGCCCCGTGGATGCGCGTCAGCAGACGCCCCTGCAACGGGAGTTCGACGAGCGCCTGTCCCTGGGGGACATCAGCCTTTCGGCCCGGGAAAAAGAAGTCTGCCTGGGGCTGTTGACCGGAGGCACGGTGCCGGAAATGGCCCAGCGCCTGAGCGTCAAGAACAGCTCCATCGAAACCTACCTCAAGCGTGCCGCCGCCAAGCTCGGGGTCAGTGGCCGCCACGGCCTGGCCAAGTGGATGGTCGGCGCCTGAGGCGCGGTTGCTGCGCCCCTGTCGTCCACCCTCAGGCGGTCCTTGTCACGAGGCTGATATGCGTACCTCCCCTTCGATCCTGGCGGCCCTGGCCCTGGCCCTTGGCGGCTGCTCGCTGATCCCGGACTACCAGCGCCCAGCGCCGCCGGTTGCTGCCCATTACCCTCAAGGCCTGGCCTACGCCTCGGCCGCCGGCACCGCGGGAGCCGACTGGTCCGGCCTGTTCCAGGACCCCTTGCTGCAACGGTTGATCCACAGTGCCCTGGACAACAACCGCGACCTGCGGGTGGCGGCGCTGAACGTCGCGGCCTATCAGGCCCAGTACCGCATCCAGCGCGCCGACCTGCTGCCGGCGGTGGCGGCCAGTGTCAACGGCAAGCGCCAGCGGCTGCCCGAGCAGATGACCGGCGGCAAGGCGCTGATCAATTCCAGCTATGGGGCGAACCTGGGCATCAGCGCCTACGAGCTGGATTTCTTCGGCCGCATCCGCAGCCTCAGCCAACAGGCGTTGATGACCTACCTGGCCAGCGAGCAAGCCCGGCGCAGCGCGCAGTTGAGCCTGGTGGCCAATGTCGCCAGTGCCTACCTGACCTGGTGCGCCGACCAGGAACTGCTGGAGCTGACCCGCAAGACCCTGGCCGCGGATGAGCAGAGCCTGCGTTTGACCACCCGCAACGGCCATGCCGGGAAGATCTCGGCCCTGGACGTGGCCCAGGCCCGCACCCGCGTCGACAGCGCCCGGGCCAACCTGGCCCGCTACCAGCGCCAGGTGGCCCAGGACCTGAACAACCTGACCCTGTTGGTGGGGGCGCCCCTCCCCGCCGACCTGCCCCAGCGCAGGCTGGCCGAAGGCATGTTGGCCCAGGTGCCCGCGGGCCTGCCTTCGAGCCTGTTGCAGCGGCGCCCGGACATTCTCCAGGCCGAGTACCAACTGCAAGCCGCCAACGCCAACATCGGCGCGGCAAGAGCGGCGTTCTTCCCCAGCGTCAGCCTGACTGCCAATGCCGGCAGCTCCAGCAAGGAGCTTTCCGGGCTGTTCAAGGGAGGGGCCGGCGGCTGGACCTTTCAACCGCAGATCAACCTGCCGATCTTCAATGCCGGCAGCCTGCGCGCCAGCCTGGACTACGCCCGGCTGCAGAAGGACATCAGCGTCGCCCAGTATGAAAAGTCGATTCAGACCGCCTTCCAGGAAGTGGCCGACGGCCTGGCCGCTCGCCAGACCTATCAGCAGCAATTGATGGCCCAGGGCAATCTGGTGCAGGCCAGCCAGGACTACTACAAACTGGCCGAGCATCGCTATCGCATCGGCGTGGACAGCAACCTGGTGTTCCTCGATGCCCAACGCTCGCTGTTCAGCGCCCAGCAGGGCCTGATCAACGACCACCTGGCGCAACTGCTGGCCGAGGTCGACCTGTACCGGGCCCTGGGGGGCGCCTGGAGTGAAGCACCGAGCCTGGCCGGCACCCAGGCACAACCCTGACGCGACCCTCGGCTTGAGGTCCGAATTGAGGTTCTAGGTTGGAGGGGGAAGTAGCGGCTAGCGGGGGATGTTAAACGCATCGAACCTGAAGTGCCGACCCGGCCAGCCAAGGGCAGTAGGCAGAACACGGACCGGGCAGGCAGGTATTGCGATGTTGCAGCCCGCCCTGACCAGAAACCACCACTGGGCATGGTGCCTGTGGTGGCTGGCCGGGCGAACGGGGCAATTCTAAGCAGCGGTCCTGGCAACGTATGTAAGAAAATTCTTATTCCTGCATATCCTCGGTCGCGCAATCGACGGGGATAAAACCAGAATCTTCCAAGAATGCTCGGGACCGCCGCTGTCGCCCGCGGTTAACGGGTGCCCGGCACCAGATCTAGGATCTCCTCGATGCCCAGGCAACGGGGTTCCACCTCCAGGGTCCGGCCATGTTCGAGAATGCCCACCGCCACATCACGCATGGCCATGTAGGCACTGCGCAGCATGTGGTTGGCGTAGATCACCGCGTTGAAGCCGGCTCCTTCCAGCTCGTCGAAACTCAAGTGGGCATAGCTGGTGGGTACGCAGATCAGCGGCACCCGCGGGCATTGGCGACGGAACTGCCGGGCGAATTCGAGAATCTCCAGACCGTCCTTTTTCCGACTGTGGATCATGATCCCGTCGGCGCCGGCGGCGACATAGGCCAGGCAGCGCTCGATGGCGTCGTCCATGCCCTTGTCGAGGATCAGGCTTTCACAGCGGGCGATGATCAGCAGGTCCTCGTGGCTGCGACTGCTGCAGCCGACGCGGATCTTGTCGCAGAACTCCTCGATGGAGTCCTGAAGCTGGCTCACGGCGTTGCCGAACAGCGAGTTCTTCTTCAGCCCGCACTTGTCCTCGATGACCACCGCCGAGACCCCGGCCCGGTCCAGCATCTTCACGTGGATGGCGAAGTGCTCGGCCTTGCCCCCGGTGTCGCCGTCGAAAATCATCGGCAGCGAACAGACATCGAAGATCTCGCGAATGCCGTGCAGGCGGTTGCTGGGCGAGAGGATCTCGATGTCCGGCAGGCCCTTGTGGGTCGAGTCGGTCAGGGAACTGGACCAGATGGCGTCGTAACTCAGGCTGGGCCCGGGCCCGCGCTCCAACCTGGATTGTTCGGCCAGCAGCGCCGAGATCGGGCTGTGGGCTTCAAGGACTCGCAGACAGCGCTTGCGGCGCAGCAACTGGCTGAGGTTGGTTCGGCGAATATCAGCGTCCTGCATGGGATTCACGCGCCTCTTGTGAGTAGGAACAGCGGGTTGGCTGCGGGGCCTGGGCTCAGGGATGGGTCATGTCCAGGGCCACCACATAGCGGTCGAAATCCGCGGCCGAAACGTAGCCAAGCTGTTGCGCCACCTCCCGCAGGGACTTGCCCTCCTGGTGGGCGGTCTTGGCGATGATGGCCGCCTTGTCGTAGCCGATGTGCCGGTTGAGGGCGGTCACCAACATCAGGTTCTTCTCGATGTTGGCCTCGATCCGCGCTCGGTTGGGCTCGATGCCCACTGCGCAATGGTCGTTGAAGGCGCGGCAGGATTCGGCCAGCAAGGTGATGCTTTCCAGCACGTTGTGCACCATCACCGGCTTGTAGACGTTGAGCTGGAAATTGCCCTGGCTGCCGGCGAAGGCCACGCTGGCGTCATTGCCGAAGACCTGGGCACAGACCATGGTCAGCGCCTCGCACTGGGTCGGGTTGACCTTGCCCGGCATGATCGAAGAGCCCGGCTCGTTCTCGGGGATGTCGATCTCGCCGATGCCGCAGCGCGGGCCGCTGGCCAGCCAGCGCACGTCGTTGGCGATCTTCATCAGGGCCATGGCTAGGGTACGGATCGCCGCCGAGGTGTTGATCAGCGCGTCATGGGCCGACAGGGCGAAGAACTTGTTGGCGCAGGACTTGAACGGGTAGCCGGTGAGCTCGGCGATGATTAGCGCGCACTCGTCGCCGAACTGCGGGTGGGAGTTGAGCCCGGTGCCCACCGCCGTGCCGCCGATGGCCAGGTCGTAGAGGCCGCCAAGGTTGAGTTCGATGGCCCCCAGGGCGTAGTCGATCTGTTCGACCCAGCCGCCGATTTCCTGGCCGAGGGTGATCGGGGTGGCGTCCTGCAGGTGGGTCCGGCCGACCTTGACCACATCGCGATACTGCTGGGATTTCTCGAACAGGGTGTCTCGCAGGGTTGCCACCCCGGGCAGCAGGGTCTCGAAGATTTCCGTCACCACCACCATGTACATGGCCGTGGGAAAGGTGTCGTTGGACGATTGCCCACGGTTGACGTGATCGTTGGGGTGGATGGGCTTCTTGCTGCCCAGCTCGCCGCCGAGCATCTCGATGGCCCGGTTGGCGATCACTTCGTTGGCGTTCATGTTGGACTGGGTGCCGGAGCCGGTCTGGAACACCACCAGCGGGAAGTGATCATCCAACTGCCCACTGATGACTTCGTCCGCCGCCTTGACGATGGGCAGCGCGATGGCCTCGGGCAGTTCGCCAAGCTTGAGGTTGGCCAGGGCCGCGGCCTTTTTCAGGATGCCCATGGCACGGATCATCGGCGCGCCCCACTGGAAGCGCGAACGGCCGATGGGGAAGTTGAGGATCGAGCGCTCGGTCTGGGCGCCCCAGTACTTGTTGGACGGTACGGAAATGGAACCCATCGAGTCGGATTCAAGACGCATGTTCATGGTTCTCCAGTCTTTGCTATGCAGCACAGTCAGTCATGGGAGGCCGGGCCGTCGCCGCGCCCGGCATGGTTTGCAGGGGCCCTACGCCTTGAGCACGGAGGCCATTTTTTCCAGGTGCGCGCAGGCCCGCACCACGTACTCGTCGGACAGCGCGGCGATGCGCCGGTAGTTGATCTGCTGGCCGGTGGCCTGGGTGTAGAGTTTCAGGGCGTCGGTGGCGTGGCGGAAATGCCGGGCCTCAACGGCGCCGCAATGGACGCTGAGGAAACCGGCGATGCGGTTGGCCTCCCCCGCCGGATAACCGCAGGACTCGCGCAGCCAGTTCTTCCACAGCGGCGTCATCAGGTTGTATTCGCCGGTGTTGAACAGCTCGGTCAGGGCCATCATCTCCAGGGCTTCCACCAGGTTCGGCGCCAGGGGGCGCTTCTCCCCGACCCAGGTGGAGAACTCCTTGGTGATGGGGTTCAGGTACTTGTCCTGCAGGCGCCAGTTGTCGGAACCGCAGATGGCCGAGGCCATGCGGTGGTACAGCTTGGAATGGTGGGGATGGCCGTGCATTTCGCCTAGGCCGACGTCTTCGACGATGATCTCGCCGCAATGCCGGGCGGCCTCCAGCAGCTTGAGTTTGTTGTCGTCGCCGGGCAGGTCCGCGGACTCCTGCAACAGCCGCACGATGATGCTGGACACCGCGTGGGCCGCACCATCAGGGCTGCGCCAGCCGCAGAAAAAGGTGCACAGCGAATCCTCGGACCAGCGGCTGGATGTCATGCGCTCATAGGTCTGGCAGTAGCCGTCCAGCTTGTCGGGATGGTTTTCAAAGCCGGTCAGCAGGGCCTCCACCAGATTCCGGTCTTCGACATCCACCAGGGCCTGGTGCACGTAGCCGATGAACGCTTTGCGGGAACTCTCCATGTTTCTCTCCTGTATTTATTGTTCACTTCACGGACAGCAAGACGAGCGACGCCACCCGGGCCACCACAGGGGGCGCGGGAACAGCGGTGATGACGGTGCAACGGCGGGCGACTTGAAGCGCCTTCAGTCCATGACGATGGCCGACATGAACTGGTTGAAACGGCCCAGCCCCTCGATCAACTCCTGGTACTCGACGGCGTAGGAAATCCGGATGCAATGCGGGTCGCCACACCCCGAGCCCGGGACCACGGCGATATGCGCCTCGGTCAGCAGCAGGTCGGCCAGGTGCTCGACATCCCGCACCTGCTCGCCGCGGTAGTAGCCCCCCAGGCGGGAGGAGACGTCCAGGTAGAGATAGAAGGCCCCTTCCGGTGGTGCGTAGCGGATGCCTTCCAGGCGATCCAGGTAGGTGCGGGCAGCGTGCAGCTGCCGTTGCAGGAACGGATTGACCTGGTCGGCGAACTGCGATGAATCGGCGTTCAGGGTGTTGAGCGCGGCGTATTGGGACAGGCTGCTGGGGTTGGAGGTGGTGTGGCCCTGGAGGTTGTGCATGGCCGCGATCACCGGCGCCGGGGCGCAGGCGTAGCCGATCCGCCAGCCGGTCACTGCCTGGCTCTTGGAAAAGGAGTCGATCAGCACGGTTTGCGGCTTCAGCGCCGGGAACAGCGAGAGGATGTTGTGATGCTCATGGGGCTCGCGCACCAGGCCGCGATAGCACTCGTCGAACATCACCCAGAGCCCCTGGTTGAAGGCCAACTGAGCGATCGCCAGCAGTTGCTGGCGTTGATAGACGGTGCCCGTGGGGTTGTTGGGGGTGTTGATGACGATCATCCGGGTGCGCTCGCTCAGCGCGCCCTGCACCGCCTCAAGGGTCAGCCGGTAGTCGTCGCCCCGGGTCTCGACCAACACGGGCGTGGCGCCCGCCAGGCGGATCTGGGTGGGAAAGGTTTCCCAGTACGGGGTCGGCACGATCACCTCGTCACCGGGGTTGAGCAGCACCATGCAGGCGTTGTACAGGGCCTGCTTGGCCCCGGCAGTCACGGCCACCTCATTGGCCGCAAAAGTCACGCCGGTGCGCTGGCTGACCTGCTGGGCGAGCTTTTCCCGCAGGGCCGGCAGGCCAATGGGCGGGGTGTAGCGATTGCGCGCGTTTTCGATGGCGTCGATGGCCCCGGTGCGCATGTCCTGGCAGGCGTCGAAGGACAATTCGCCGGCGGCGAAGTTGATCACCTTGACCCCGCTTTCCTTCAGGGCGTTGGCTTTGCTGCGCATGCTGGACGTACCGGGGGCACTGAGGCCCAGGGCACGCTTGGACAAGGAAAATCGGCTTGCAGTGGCTTCGCTGTTATTCATGTTCTTACCTGCGAAAACGATCTGGAAACAAGGCGCCCCGAATACCGGAAACACCTTGCGCAGCCAACCTGGATGGGGGCTCCAGCCAGGTCTTCTTACATTCTGATGACAGTCAGAATGTCCGGCCAATACCGTTTGCGTCGTGATTGATACTGCAAAAGTAAGAAATATCTGATGCCCGCGAGGCCCCTGCCGCGAGCCCGGGCGCAGAACGCATCAGGCCCGGGCAGAACAGCCCCGGGCCTGATGATTCAAGGGTCGACAGCAAGCATCAGCCAGGGCTGGACAATGCCCGGGCATCGGCGTCCAGGCCGCGCTGCACGTACCAGGACAGCGGCAGCGTCAGCAGCAGCGTGGCGGCCAGGGCCATCACCGCCAGGGGTATCCCGGTAACGTCCCCCAGGCTGCCGAACAGCACCGGGGCCAGCGCCCCGCCACCGATGGTGCCGGTATAGAACAACGAGAACGCATGCTCGCGTTTGCCGGCCCCCGCCAGGTCCGGCACCGCGCCGTACAGCACCGAGGAGGTGCCGTTCAGCGCCAGGCCCAGCAGGGGCAACATCAGCATCAGGCCGTTGTAGGGCAGAAACACCGCCAGCACGATCAGGCTGGCGGTGGTGAACTCGGTGATCCACACCGTCTTCATCATGCCGATGCGCGCCCCCAGGTAACCGCACAGCAACTTGCCGAAGGCGCCACCGACAAACAACAGGGTCAGGGCCAGGCCGATGCCGGCGGTGCCGGCGCCCTTGGCCTTGAGCAAAAACGGCAGGAAGGTCAAGAAGCCCATGCGCACTGCACTGTCCAGGGTGCCGGTGAGGATCAACGCACGCATTCCGCTGGCCGAGCCTTGGCCCTTGACCGCCTTGGGCGCCTTCTCGCTCATGGCCGCGGTGACGGCCCGGGAGGGAATCAGCCACCACAGCAACAGCGCGGCGGCCAGCCCCAGGAGGCCGATCAGGGTGACACTGGCGCGCCAGCTGATCACCGTCAGCAACAGGCCCACCAGGCCGGGGATCAGGGTCTTGCCGATGTCCCCGGCAAAGTTGTACTGGGACAGGGCCTCCTTGACCCCGCCTCCGGCTTCGTGGGTGTCGGTGATCAAGGAAGACGCCAGCGGATGCTGGGTACTGGCCCCCAGGCCGCCCAGCAGCAGGGCCAGGAGCAACACGCTCAAGCCCCCGGCCTGCCCCGCCAGCAGGTAGGCCAGCCCGGCCAGCGCCGTGCCGCCCACCAGCAGGCGCTCGCGACCCCAGCGCTTGGCAGCACGGCTGGCCAGCAGTTGGAACCCGGCCATCATCCCGGAATAGGCCCCGCGCAACAGGCCGATCTGGGCATAGCTCAGGGCGAACTGCGCCTGCCAGATCGGCAGCAGCACGTAGATCACATCGGTGAGACCGTCGTGTACCGCATGAGCACTGCAACCGGCCACCAGGGAGCGGCGGCGTACCGAAGTGTCGGTGGCCGGCATGGCCTCCAGGGAGGCGCTGTGTTTCAGGTCATTCATCTTGGGGGCGGGCTGCGAGGTCGAAGGGATAGGAATCAGTCACAGGATAGGCAAGCCTGGGCCAGCCACAAGCCCCGTTGCCAGGGCCGGGCCGCACGCCATCAGCGCAACAACTGGCTGCAGTCGCGCATCACCCGGGCCTTGCGCTGCAGGTATTCGCAGAAGATTTCCCGCGCCACCTGGGGGTCGACACGCACCTGCATGGCATCGACGAATTCCTCGACCGCCGCCACCGCATGGGCGAAGTGGTTGCTCTCGGTGCCGCCGGTGTGCACCGTGACCCAGGCCACGGTGGTCCGGGCCTTTTCCGCCGGCACGCCCATGTCGCGCACGAACCATTGCTTGTACAGGGGGTGGATGAACTCCACTTCACCGTGGGTATAGACCTCATGGATCAGGGTGGTCAGCAGGCCCTGGAGCAGATCGCGATCGCGCAGACGGCGGAAGTCGGTCCAGTCCTTGAAGCCTTGCGCCGAGGGCAGGCAGTTTTCCTTGAGCAGCCACTGATCGTCGCCGCAGATGGGCGTTGCCATGTTGTAGAACAGGTCTGAATGCAGGGTGTTGCCCAGAGCGCCCAGGTCTTCATCGGTGATGCGCTGCAGGCTGCCGCAGGCACGATAGAGGCCGTCGGCGGCTGCCGAGCCCTGCCCCGAACGGGCCAGCAAGGTGATGCGGTTGGCCAGGCCGGAAACGCTGGTGGCGGAATTGTTGGTCTTCGACCAGCTGGCAAAGAACTTGCGCAGCACGGCAGGCGCGTGGCGGCGCGAGGTGAGCTTCTCGAAGGCATGCTCGATGTCCACCAGGGCGCTCTCTTCGCTCCAGAACGCCTCGAACAGCGCATGCTTCAAGACACTGGCCGGCATGTCGTTCAACACAGGTTCGACAATCTTCAACAACTGGCTCTGCCGGGTCAGTACGTTATTCATGGTCACCTCACGTATTCCTTGTTGGATGATGCATCTAGGGGGTTCACCGGCCTGGGATCGGCGACCGGTGCTTCGGGTTCGAGGGGCTTCCAGCCGCCCCAGGCAATCAGCAGCGACAGCAGTTGGAAAACCACGATCAGCGCCACACAGCCCTGCCAGCCCCAATGGCTCCAGAGCAGTGCCGGGACCACAGCGCCGAAACTGCCGCCCAAGTAGTAGAACGTCAGGTACAGCCCCACCGCCCCGGCCTTGTTGTGGCGGGCGGTGGCGGTGGTGAAGGAGTTGGCGGCGGCCTGCGCCATGAACACCCCGGTGGAACTCAAGGCCAGGCCCAGCACGATCAGCCACAGCGAAGGCAGCAGGGTCAGGGCCGAGCCGCCGACCCCGAGCAGGGCCGCGACCTTGAGCAACTCGGCCTGGGGCCGGGACTTGCTCAGGCGGCCGGCGATGGGAATCACCACCAGTGCCAGCAGGAATACGCTGTAGATGGCCCCCAGGGCCGCGGCGCCCAGGTCGAAGGGCGGCAGGCTGAGGTAGAGCCCGGCGTAAGTGAAGGTGGCCACCTGGGAGAACAGCACGCAGAAGCCCACGCCATAGGCCGCCAGCAAGGGCCGGCTGCACAGCTCGCGCAGATCCCGCATGCGGTTCTGTGCACGGCTGCTGACCACGGGCGCATTGGCCGGCAGCAGGAAATGGATGGCCATGCCGATCAGCAGACTCAGGCCGGCCAATAGCGCGAAGGCCTCGCGCCAGCCGACGTACTCGGTCATGAAGCCGGTGACGAAACGTCCGGCGAAACCGCCCAGCACGGTGCCGGCCACGTAGAGGCTGGTGACTTCGGTGACGGTGCCGCCGCTCCAGCGATCGCCGATGTAGGCCACGCTGGTGGCGAACACCACCGGGATCAGCATGCCTTCGATAAAACGCCAGAACAGCAACTGGGCAAAGCTGCCGGCACAGGCTGCCAGCAGCGCCGGCAGCGCCAACAGCAGGGACGCCAGGACCATGACCGAGCGCTGCTGGAAACGGCCGGTGAAACGGCTGACAAAAGGTGCGGTGATGGCCACCGCCAGGGTGGTCACGGTGATGCTCCAGCCCGCGTCCCTGATACTCACCTGAAAGCTCTGGGCGAGCTCCTGAAGAATGCCCTGGGTTGCATACAGGTTGAGAAAGGCCGCACAACCGCACAAAAACAGGGCGATGCGAGCACAATGCTGGCGCGGATTCATGAAACCTCTCGTTTTATGACGAAAGGCCTTTATAAAATACCCCGCGACCCCAAGACCAATACCGATTTACGACCGATCAATACCCAGGGAACAGGATGCTCGATCTACGCAAGTTGCGTTACTTTCTGACCGTCGCCGAGGAGCTGCACTTTGGCCGTGCCGCCCTGCGCCTGCACCTCGCGCAACCGCCGCTGACCCGGCAGATTTCGGCACTGGAAGCCGAACTGGGGTTTCGCCTGTTCGACCGCACCAGTCGCACCGTCTCCCTCACCGCCCAGGGCCGGCACTTTTTGCCTTACGCCCGGGCCGTGCTGGAACAGGTGGACCTGACCCAGGTCATGGCCAGCAAGCTGGCCAAGGGCAGCGCCGGGCAACTGGCCCTGGGCTACGCCAGCTCGATCGCCCTGTCGGACCTGTTCAGCCAGGCGATCCAGGCCTTCGCCCAGCGCTACCCGGACGTGCAACTGACCCTAGTCGAGGGCGCGTCGGTCAGCCAGTGGTCACAGATCGTCGACGGGCGAATCGATATCGGCATGAGCCGGATGCAGCCACCCAGCGAGCAGAGCGAAATCCAGGCCCTGTCCCTGGGGGACGAACCCCTGGTGGCGGCCATCTCCAGCGACAGCCCCCTGGCCGCCCAGGATCAGGTGACCCTGGCCGAGCTCAGCGAACACCCGTTGATCCTGTTTCCGGCGGACTACGGCTCGGGGCTCAACGAGGCGATCGAACAACTCTACCGGCGCAACGGCCTGCCCCTGCGACCGGGCCCCAGCGGCCGGCAGATCACCTCGATCATCGCCCTGGTCGCCGCCGGCCGGGGCATTGCCCTGGTGCCTCGCTGTACCCAGACCCTGGCCAAAAAAGGCGTGACCTACCGACCGCTGACGGACCCCGGCGCCACGGCGCAACTGCTGGTACTGACCCGCAAGCAAGGGCGCAGCCAACTGGTGGACGCCTTCATGGGGGTGCTCGACGAATTGCTCCAGGCGCAACCGCAATCTGTGGGCGCTCGCGGCATGCCACCCGGGCCTCTGCCCCACCTCCAACGATGAGCAGATCGTTGCCATTGACGTCGCTGCCCACCAACTCTCTGCTGTAGCCATGCACGTGCAAAGGTCTGCTAGACACTTCGACAGTCTTGGCAACTGGCTAGCCGCTGATGCAGGCGTATATTGATAGTGTCGATCCAGGTAGTTGAGGCGATAAAAGGTCGCCAATGGTGGGACAAGCGAGGGTGCTGGGGGCGCTAGCGGATAACCCGAAACGCTGGAGGTGTCACATGAGGCAATATCAACGACTCTTTCTGATCGCAGGTCCCACCATGCGTCACTCGCCGGCGATGGAGCGGGCAATCGCCCTGGCCGACGCTACGGGCGCCGCGCTGCATATCGCAGTGTTCATCGAAGACTTCGACCTTATGCGGTTAATGAGCAACAGCGAACAACTTCGTGAGAGTTGCCGGCAGGAGAACCTGCAGTGGTTGACGGATGAGGCCGAACTCATGCGCAGGCAGGGCATCAACGTGACCACCGAAGTTGCAGTGACCCGTGACCCGCTGCAAGCAATCCTTGAGCATGTGGCTGAAATGCAGCCGGACCTGATTATCAAGGACGTACATCATGAATCAGCGCTCAAACGCGTATTCGTCACACCTTTGGATTGGCAGTTGCTGCGTCAATGTCCGACCCCCTTACATCTGGTCAGTGAAGTCAGGTGTCCGCTTCCTCGGATGATTGTGGCGGCGGTTGATCCATCGCATCCAGAGGGTCAGATCAGCGGAATCAACGACAGCATCATTCAGGCGGCGAACGAACTGGCGACGCAATGTGAGGCTGAATTGCACATGCTGTATGCCTATGAACTGACACACACACATTTCTCTGATGCGGGTACCGGCGCCGTGACGATGCCAGGCTTCAGCGACGACGTGCGCCGGTCACTTGAAAAGTGCTTCATTGCCTTGGCGGAACGCCATGGCGTGCCACCTGAGCGGCAACACTTCATTGCAGGGCCGCCAACCAAAGCGATGGCCGAATTTGCCACTCATACTCGAGCAGATGTCTTCGTAATGGGAAATACCCATCACAAAGGGGTGGACAAGCTTATTGGCAGTACTACCGAGCATGTTCTGCATCAGGTGCCGTGCAGCGTTCTGGCCATCACGGGAGAAGCGGATCAATGAACGGAAAAACCGCCACTATCGCAGCCGGCTGTTAGTGCTGATGTGGTTTTTGACCCAAGCTGCGGACTTGCGCTGCCCCTTGGGGGGTCTGTGATAACGACGCTTCTGTGGGGTAAAGAAAATCACCAGAAAACCTTCCATTTTCATTTCCTCAGCGCGTACCGATCATTTGCTAGGACAGAAGTCCTGCGGCGTGCAATGAAACCGAGCCGAGTGAACACAGCCATTGCCCTCCTGAATCAGGGCAGCTGTCTCGGTGGAAAATGTGGAAAAGGTGGTCAGTCCGCCACAGAAGCCCGTGATGAAAGGAGGAATACCCTCTCCTGTTTTCATGCCATGGCAGCCACTGTCAGACTTTCAAGGTACAACGAGTTCGTATGAACTGGCTTAGTGAGTTTTGACACCTCAATCGAACACTATGGTGGCGCCCAGATTCGAGGTGTATCTCTACCGCGCCCTGGTCTACGCGGCGCAAATCGCAAGGAAAAACCACGACATGAAGATTCACGACCTTTTTTCCGCCCCCAGCTTTCGTAGACGCAGACCCGTTTGCAGCCCTCTTTTCCTCATCGTCATGAATGTCTAATTCAATGCAGAAAACATGTGCATGAACATAAACAGCAAAGGTGACCGTCGACCGTTTTTTATATTCCTCATCTTTTTGCGCTTGGGACTGACCTCATTTGGCGGCCCCATCGCACACTTGGGGTATTTCCGCGATGAGTTCGTCACGCGCCGGCAATGGCTGACTGAGCGTAGCTATGCTGACCTGGTCGCACTTTGTCAGTTCTTGCCAGGCCCCGCGAGTAGTCAGGTTGGTATGGCGCTGGGACTCTCTCGTTCGGGCTACTCTGGGGCGCTGGCCGCCTGGGCAGGTTTCACGCTGCCCTCGGCCATCCTTCTGATCCTGTTTGCGTTAGGTATTTCCAACCATGGCGACATCATCGCGCCTGGCGTACTGCACGGCCTGAAAGTCGTGGCCGTTGCGGTGGTCGCTCAAGCCGTATGGGGAATGGCACGGAATCTATGCCCTGATGCGTTGCGTATCACGATCATGGCGATTACGACGTGTGTGGTGCTGTTGGTTCCGTCTGCATGGGGGCAGATCGGCTCAATTGTTGTCGCGGCTTTTGCCGGCTTGCTTTTATTCAAACCCGCTCACGCCGCCGAACATGATCCACTGCCTATAAAGGTCGGTTACCGAGCAGGTTTGTTCTGGTTATCACTGTTCTTCGCTTTGCTGGTCGGCTTACCGATAATGAGCCAGATGCTACTCAATCAGACGCTCTCCATGGTAGATGCGTTTTATCGCTCCGGGTCTCTGGTGTTTGGTGGTGGTCATGTGGTGTTGCCATTGTTGCAGGCCGAAGTAGTGCCTTCAGGCTGGGTCAGCAATGAAACCTTTCTTGCCGGGTATGGTGCAACGCAGGCTGTTCCTGGGCCGCTTTTGTCCTTCTCGGCATTTCTAGGCGCTTCGATGAGCGTCGAACCCTCTGGCTGGGTCGGCGGGGTCATTTGTTTGCTAGCCATTTTTCTGCCGTCGTTTCTATTGATCGTTGGTACGTTACCGTTTTGGGAACAACTGCGGCGCAGCGTACATATCCAAGCAGCGTTGCTTGGGATCAATGCAGCGGTGGTTGGTTTGCTTCTAGCGGCGCTTTATCAGCCTGTGTGGACGAGCGCGATCCTTAAGCCACAGGACTTCGGTTTGGCATTGGTGTGCCTGGTCGCTCTGATGTTTTGGAAGCAACCGCCCTGGTTGGTGGTGATCGGTGGTGGTGTAGCCGGATGGTTGCTGAGTGCCATGCTTTGACAGTCTTTCAAACTCCGTAGGGCTTTCTCGTCCGGTTGGAATGCCCTTCTATAGCGTCCTTGCCATGGGCGGAGAGTTGGCCAGGTCGGTAATCGAGAAGCCGCGGGGAAAGCAACCGCTCTACGCGTTCCCGCTTGGCAAGCCTGATAGCGTGGGGAATGAAACGACGTTCCACCACATGAATGACTCAGCCTGGAAGCAGGCCAGGGTCAGGGCGGCGAGAATGTGGCAGGAGAAGTTCCTGCGGCCGACGCATGATGGCTTTGTCAGAATCCGCATTCGCGACACCTTGGGTAGAAGGCGACGTGCCGCGGGCGTGACTTAGGAGGATCGAAAAGCACTGCTCGGCAGCAGAACTGGATCAGCTCATTGAGGCGGCAAACAACGTATCAGCAACTGACTCGCATGCACCAGCGCTGACGATTTTGAAAAGGAGGGAGGCCTGAAGAAAATGGCCAGGGTCACTTGGAAAGTCACTATGGCAGAAACAACAAAACCGCTCGAAAGCGGCTAAGTCATTGAAAAATATGGTCGGGACGGAGTGATTCGAACACTCGACCCCTAGCACCCCATGCTAGTGCGCTACCGGACTGCGCTACGCCCCGACTAGGCGTGAAACCTGTTTCACTTCTCAGGAAACGTTGAGGAATATACCGCAAGCTTTTGAAAAGTGGAAGTATTTAATACGATGAATTACTTCTTGAGCACCACAAGCACATCTTCAAGCTCAGAGATCATCTGACGGATCAGTTGCTTGTATTGGGTGGTGTCGTCTTTGGCCTCATCACCGGAAAGGCGCAAGCGCGCTCCACCGATGGTAAACCCCTGATCATAAAGCAACGCGCGGATCTGCCGGATCATCAACACGTCCTGGCGCTGATAATACCGGCGATTTCCGCGGCGTTTGACGGGGTTGAGTTGAGGAAACTCTTGCTCCCAATAACGCAGCACATGCGGTTTTACCGCACAGAGCTCGCTGACTTCACCAATGGTGAAGTAGCGCTTACCCGGGATGACCGGGAGCTCGTCGTTATGACTTGGTTCCAGCATAAGCCTCAACTCGGGCCTTCAACTTCTGCCCTGGACGAAAGGTGACCACACGGCGAGCCGTGATCGGGATTTCTTCACCCGTTTTCGGGTTGCGGCCAGGACGCTGGCGTTTATCCCGAAGGTCGAAGTTACCGAAACCGGACAATTTGACCTGTTCGTTATCTTCGAGAGCGTGCCTGATTTCTTCAAAGAAAAGCTCGACCAATTCCTTGGCCTCGCGTTTATTCAGGCCTAGCTCTTCGTAGAGACGTTCGGCCATTTCAGCTTTCGTCAGAGCCCCCATACGTCACTTCCTTAACGTGGCGTTCAACCTTTGTTCGAGCGAGGTGAGGATGTTTTGTGTCGTGGAGTTCACCTCATCGTCATTAAGAGTGCGCGATGGATGCTGCCAGGTCAAGCCGACGGCAAGGCTTTTTCTATGCGGATCAATGCCTTTACCCTGATAGACGTCAAAGAGCCTGAGGTCTGTCAGCCATTCGCCTGCATTTTCACGAATTACGTCCAGTACTGCGCTCGCCGCCACGTCACGATCCGCCAGCAATGCCAGGTCACGGCGTACTTCTGGGAAACGCGAAAGCTCGTGGAACTTCGGAAGACGACCTTGAGCCACCTCGCCCAGAACCAGCTCAAACACGTAAACCGGACGATCCAGGCCGAGGTTTTTTGCCAGTTCCGGGTGAATAGCCCCCAGATAACCGACCTCACGACCATCACGCTCGATACGTGCAGTCTGACCAGGATGCAGCGCAGGATGCTTGCCCGGAGCAAAAGTGAATTCATCCAGTGCGCCAGCAAGGCCCAGCACTGCCTCGACATCCGCCTTGACGTCAAAGAAGTCGACACCGTCGCGACCTTGCGCCCAACCTTCAGGCAAGCGACTGCCGCAAACGACGCCGGCCAACATTGGCTGCTGCTTCAAGCCTTCCAGTTGACCGATAAAGCGCAAGCCGCTTTCAAACATGCGGACGCGATCTTGCTGACGGTTCAGGTTGTGCTGAAGTGCCTTGACCAGGCCAGGCCACAAAGAAGCGCGCATGGCCGCCATGTCAGCCGAAATCGGGTTGGCCAATAGCAGCGGTTCAACACCTGGATTGAACTGCTCAAACAATTTCGGATCGATGAAGCTGTAAGTGATTGCTTCCTGATAACCACGGGCTACCAGCAGACGCCGCAGGGCAGGCAGATCACCTTGCGCTTCCGCCTTAGCCTGAGGGGCCAGACGAGCCTGCGGATAACGAACCGGCAAACGGTTGTAGCCGTAGAGACGCGCCAACTCTTCGATCAAGTCGACTTCAAGGCTGATATCGAAACGGTGGCTTGGCACTTCAACGCGCCACTGGTCTGCACCATCAGCAGTGACTGTCAGGCCCAACGCCGTGAGCAGACGCTCGACCTCGGGACCGTCGATTTGCATGCCCAGCATCTGGGTGATGCGCTCAGCGCGCAGCGTCACAGGTGCAACAGATGGCAAGTGCTGCTCGCTGACAACTTCGATGATCGGACCAGCTTCGCCGCCAGTGATCTCCAGCAACAAGCCAGTTGCACGCTCCATGGCCTCACGAGCCAACTGCCAGTCCACACCACGCTCATAGCGATGAGAAGCATCGGTATGCAGGCCATAGGAACGGGCTTTGCCAGCAACCGAAATCTGGTCGAAGAAAGCGCTTTCCAAAAACACATCGCGGGTGTTTGCGGTAACGCCACTGTGCTCACCGCCCATAACGCCAGCGATTGCCAGGGCACGGGTGTGGTCAGCAATCACCAGGGTATCGCTACGCAGGGTAACTTCCTGGCCGTCGAGCAGTACCAGTTTCTCGCCCTCTTCGGCCATGCGCACCCGAATGCCGCCGTTGATTTCGGCGAGATCGAAAGCATGCAGCGGCTGGCCCAGTTCGAGCATCACATAGTTGGTGATGTCCACCGCCGCATCGATACTGCGCACGTCGGCGCGACGCAAGCGTTCAACCATCCACAGAGGGGTCGGCTTGGACAAATCGACATTGCGAATAACCCGACCCAGATAACGCGGGCAGGCCGTCGGAGCCAGTACTTCCACAGGGCGTACTTCGTCGTGCACTGCGGCAACCACTTTCACTTCAGGGCGCTGCACTTTAGCGGCATAGAGCGCACCGACCTCACGGGCCAGACCGGCAAGCGACAGGCAGTCACCACGGTTTGGAGTCAGATCGACCTCAATACTGGCATCGTCCAGGTTCAGATAGACGCGAACGTCCTCCCCCACCGGAGCATCGGCCGGCAGCTCCATCAGACCATCGCTGCCTTCGCCAATCTGCAGTTCGGCTTGGGAACACAGCATGCCGTTGGATTCAACGCCACGCAGCTTGGCTTTCTTGATCTTGAAATCGCCCGGCAGCTCGGCGCCAATCATCGCGAATGGGATCTTCAAGCCTGGACGCACGTTGGGTGCGCCGCAGACCACCTGGAAGGTTTCCGCGCCATTGCTGACCTGGCACACACGCAGCTTGTCGGCATCCGGGTGCTGCTCGGTGCTCAACACCTCACCCACCACTACCCCACTGAAATCTCCGGCGGCTGGCGTTACGCTATCAACCTCAAGACCGGCCATCGACAGACGAGCAACCAACTCGTCGCGACTTACTTGCGGGCTAACCCAGCCACGCAACCATTGTTCACTGAATTTCATCCTGCTCTCCTAATAGATTCGTTACGGACGCGCGACTAGCGAAATTGCGCAAGGAACCGCAAGTCGTTGTCGAAGAACAGGCGCAAGTCATTGACACCGTAACGCAGCATGGCCAAGCGCTCGGCGCCCATGCCGAAGGCAAAGCCCTGGAACTCTTCCGGGTCGATCCCGGACATACGCAGCACGTTCGGGTGAACCATGCCGCAACCCATCACCTCCAGCCAGCCAGTCTGCTTGCAGACACGGCAGCCTTTACCGCTGCACATCACGCATTCCATATCAACTTCAGCGGAAGGCTCGGTGAACGGGAAGTAGGAAGGACGGAAACGTACGGCCAGTTCTTTTTCAAAGAACACCCGCAAGAACTCTTCAATGGTGCCTTTCAGGTCGGCGAAGTTGATATCGCGGTCGACCAGCAGGCCTTCGACCTGATGGAACATCGGTGAGTGAGTGATATCGGAGTCGCTACGATACACACGGCCCGGGCAGACGATGCGAATCGGCGGCTGCTGCGATTCCATGGTGCGGACCTGTACCGGCGAGGTGTGGGTGCGCAACAACATGTTCGCATTGAAATAGAAGGTGTCATGCATCGACCGGGCCGGGTGATGGCCAGGGATGTTGAGCGCCTCGAAGTTGTGATAGTCGTCTTCAACCTCAGGGCCTTCGGCGATGCCGTAGCCAATGTGGGTAAAGAATTGCTCGATACGTTCCAGGGTCCGCGTAATCGGGTGCAGACCGCCAGAGGTCTGGCCACGGCCCGGCAGGGTTACGTCAATGCATTCGGCGGCGAGCTTGGCGCTGAGTTCCGCCTCCTCGAAAGCGGCTTTACGCGCATTGAGAACCTCTGTCACACGCTCCTTGGCCACGTTGATCAGCGCACCGACTTGCGGGCGCTCTTCGGCAGGGAGATTGCCCAGGGTCTTCATCACCTGAGTCAGCTCGCCCTTCTTGCCAAGGAAGTGAACCCGGATCTGCTCCAGGGCATTGATGTCTTCAGCGTGTTGCACGGCCTCAAGTGCTTGAGAAACCAGCGCATCCAGGTTTTCCATGTACAGACTCCAGATACAAAATAGGGGAAGAGCTTGAAGGCTCTTCCCCTATTTATGACGTTTAACACCAGAGCCCACGATAGGTGAGCCCGGATGACTGTCGGGGGTACTTAAGCCAAGGTGGCTTTAGCTTTCTCGACAATCGCAGCAAACGCCGCTTTTTCGTTCACTGCCAGATCAGCCAGAACCTTACGGTCGATCTCGATGGACGCCTTTTTCAGGCCAGCGATCAAACGGCTGTAAGACAGACCGTTGGTACGAGCACCAGCGTTGATACGAGCGATCCACAGAGCGCGGAACTGACGTTTTTTCTGACGACGGTCACGGTAGGCGTATTGGCCTGCCTTGATTACCGCTTGCTTGGCAACACGGAATACGCGCGAGCGTGCGCCGTAGTAGCCTTTAGCAAGTTTCAGAATTTTTTTGTGACGTTTACGGGCAATGACGCCACGCTTTACACGAGCCATGAGTTACTTCCTCTATTCTTGATCCAAAAATTAACGAAGGCGCAGCATGCGCTCGACTTTTGCCACGTCAGACGGATGCAGCAAGCTGCTACCGCGCAGTTGACGCTTACGCTTGGTCGACATTTTGGTCAGGATGTGGCTCTTGAAAGCGTGCTTGTGCTTGATACCGTTAGCAGTTTTCAGAAACCGCTTAGCAGCACCACTTTTGGTTTTCATCTTTGGCATGTTCGGATACTCCGCATTCAGTTGATAAACATAATCAGAAGGCCTGCCGTGCCCTGTTGATTACTTCTTCTTTTTCGGGGCGATGACCATGATCAGCTGGCGTCCTTCCATCTTAGGATGCTGTTCGACCGAACCGTACTCTTGCAGGTCAGCTTCAACCCGCTTGAGGAGTTCCATCCCCAGCTCCTGGTGGGCCATCTCACGGCCGCGGAATCGCAAGGATACCTTGGCCCTGTCCCCGTCACTCAGGAAACGTACCAGGTTGCGCAGTTTTACCTGGTAATCCCCTTCCTCCGTCCCTGGACGAAACTTGATTTCTTTAACCTGAATCTGCTTCTGGTTCTTCTTCGCAGCAGCAATCTGCTTCTTCTTTTCGAAGATCGATTTGCCGTAATCCATCACCCGGCAAACAGGTGGGACTGCGTCGGCGGAAATCTCCACCAAATCCAGCTTGGCTTCTTCAGCTATACGAAGCGCTTCATCAATCGAGACGATGCCAATCTGCTCGCCGTCAGCGCCAATTAACCGAACCTCGCGTGCCGAGATATTCTCGTTGATCGGGGCTTTCGGTGCAGCTCGTTTATCTTGTCTCATATCACGCTTAATAATAATTACTCCGAATCTTGGCGACCACGCCGGGAAACCGCTTGTGCGAGGAACGCCGAGAATTGGTCCACAGGCATCGAGCCCAGGTCTTCACCTTCACGGGTACGCACAGCGACAGTCTGCATCTCGACCTCCCGATCTCCAATAACCAAGAGATAGGGAACCTTGAGCAAAGTATGCTCGCGGATTTTAAAGCCGATCTTTTCATTTCTCAAGTCGGACTTGGCACGAAATCCGCTTTGATTGAGTGTTTTTTCTACTTCAAGGGCAAAATCTGCCTGTTTATCAGTGATATTCATCACCACGGCCTGAGTCGGAGCTAGCCACGCAGGGAACGCGCCCTCGTAATGCTCGATCAGAATCCCGACAAAACGCTCGAAGGAGCCGAGAATCGCCCGGTGCAGCATCACCGGATGCTTACGGCTGTTGTCTTCGGATACGTATTCAGCACCCAGGCGGATCGGCAGGTTGAAATCCAGCTGCAAGGTACCACACTGCCATACACGCCCCAGGCAGTCTTTCAACGAGAACTCGATCTTCGGACCATAGAACGCGCCCTCGCCCGGCTGCAGATCATACGGCAACCCGGCACTATCCAAAGCCGCAGCTAGCGCATTTTCCGCACGATCCCACAACTCATCGGAACCCACGCGCTTTTCAGGACGAGTGGAAAGTTTCATCTCGATGTCCTTGAAGCCGAAGTCGGCATAGACATCCATAGTCAGCTTGATGAACGCAGCGGACTCGGCCTGCATCTGATCTTCAGTACAGAAGATGTGAGCATCGTCCTGGGTAAAACCGCGCACACGCATGATGCCGTGCAACGCTCCCGAAGGCTCGTTACGGTGGCAAGCACCGAATTCGGCCAAGCGCATCGGCAGCTCGCGGTAGCTCTTCAGACCCTGATTGAACACCTGCACGTGGCACGGGCAGTTCATGGGTTTGATCGCGTAGTCGCGGCTTTCCGATTCGGTGGTGAACATGTTCTCGGAATAGTTGGCCCAGTGCCCGGACTTTTCCCAAAGGCTGCGATCGACCACTTGCGGAGTCTTGATCTCCAGATAGCCGTTTTCACGCTGCACCTTGCGCATGTACTGCTCGAGCACCTGGTACAAAGTCCAACCATTGGGGTGCCAGAACACCATGCCCGGCGCTTCTTCCTGGGTATGGAACAGCCCCAAACGCTTGCCAATCTTACGATGGTCGCGCTTTTCGGCCTCTTCGATACGCTGGATATAGGCAGCGAGCTGCTTCTTATCCGCCCACGCAGTACCGTAAACCCGCTGCAATTGCTCGTTTTTGGCGTCGCCGCGCCAGTAGGCACCAGACAACTTGGTCAATTTGAACGACTTCAGGAAGCGCGTGTTCGGCACGTGCGGACCGCGGCACATGTCGACATATTCTTCGTGATAGTACAGGCCCATTGCCTGCTCATTCGGCATGTCCTCCACCAGGCGCAACTTGTAGTCCTCGCCACGAGACTTGAACACTTCAATCACTTCGGCTCGCGGGGTGACCTTCTTGATCACGTCGTAGTCTTTCTCGATCAGCTGCTGCATGCGCTGTTCGATAGCCGCCATGTCTTCGGGCGTGAAGGGACGCTCGTAGGCGATGTCGTAATAGAAGCCTTCATCAATGACCGGGCCGATGACCATCTTGGCGGTCGGATACAACTGCTTGACCGCATGCCCTACCAAGTGAGCGCAAGAGTGGCGAATGATCTCAAGCCCCTCTTCGTCCTTTGGCGTGATGATTTGCAGGGTTGCGTCGCTGTCGATCACATCGCAGGCGTCGACCAGCTTGCCATTGACCTTGCCGGCCAGGGTGGCCTTGGCCAAACCTGCGCCAATAGATGCAGCGACCTCGGCTACGGATACCGCATGATCGAATGAACGTTGACTGCCGTCGGGAAGAGTAATGGTGGGCATGGCGCCTCCTCTCCTAGTGGTGACCCCTACCAAAGGTCACGTGGGTTGGGATGAGCCAGTACGCGATTCAGTCCGGCCGTTCTGTAACAAACGCCTGCCTCACAGTGGCAAGAGCCTTGCGGCCAACCGGGAAACCGAACCAGAGTGACTGGGGTTCAAATCAAAATTAATGAGGCATAGACCGCGAGGGAGAAGTGCAACACCCAAAGCTTGAAAACACCCAAGCCGGGCATGCTAGCACAGATAAATCGCAAGCACCGCGCAGCAAGTTTCCCAAAAGATACTTTCCGGTCTTTTATTGAAGAAAGTGAACTTGCGATGTACGCCGAACCTCAAATACCAAGAGAATCGTCGTCCTTGCTATCGACCTCAGGAGAACTCGACTCATGCGCCTTACCCAATTGCTTACCCTTGCCGCCCCACTCGCCCTGCTCCTGCCCTTGAGCGCACAGGCTGCATGGCCTGCCGGAGCTCGTGCCGACTATATGAAGGATTGCACTGCAGCAGCCAGCCAAAGCATCGACGCCAAAAGCGCCGAGAAACATTGCGCCTGCGGTGCAGACAAGCTGAATGAAAAATTCACCACCGATGAAATCAAGGAGCTGATGAGTAAATCCAAGCAACCTAGTGCAGAACTGAGAACCCGAGCCCTGGACGCCATCGCTGCTTGCCGAGTGGTCAAATAACCAACCACCGCTCGAAACAGGCTGTACCAAGGCATGTCAGCAGGCCTAAAACGCGGTTTTTTTCACAATTTACGCAGCTTTTACGGGTTTTTTTATCACCGTTTGTTTTCCGCGAAAGCCCCTTAAACCGGGGCCTACAGGCAAATCGAACGGCAAAATACACGGACACACCGGGCAAAGAGCACCTACAGGGGGCTCCCAAGCCGAACATTTCGACTATGATAGCTCGGTGTGCCCAGTTGGCCTGAGCAGCACAGCACTACTGAAAATATATGTTTCTTGGAGATACACCATGTCTAATCGCCAAACCGGCACCGTAAAATGGTTCAACGATGAAAAAGGCTTCGGCTTCATCACTCCTCAAGGTGGCGGTGACGACCTGTTCGTACACTTCAAAGCTATTGAAAGCGACGGTTTCAAAAGCCTGAAAGAAGGCCAAACCGTTTCCTTCGTGGCTGAGAAAGGCCAAAAGGGTATGCAAGCTGCACAAGTTCGCCCTGAGTAAGTTTTCAGCGAGCTAAAAAAACCCCGTCCATGTGACGGGGTTTTTTATGCGCGGGCAAAAAGCCTAACCCTCAACCACAGTTGACCCGAGTAACCACCAGGCCGGCATCGGTATTGAGGTTCAGGCGGTCGGAGCGGTACTCCAGAGTAATCATGTCATTAGGCTTGAGGAAACGCGCATATTGGGCTCCTGCGCGAGTACGGGCCTGCTCCAGCAGTTCGGGAGAAGCCTTCTTGCCGACGGCAAATTCGGCAGCTGTTGCTTCACAACGCGTGTGCCCGGATTCAGAGGCCACAGGTTCCTTTGTCGACCCGGTGGTGCTGCATCCACTGAGGACAACAGCGGCCAACAAGGTTCCGAATGAAGCGAGCTTCCAAGGCATGAAGCCTCCTTTTCAAAATTAAGCAGAGATCGTGCGACAGCCGATTTGGCTTTTGGTTTCAAAACAAAATGGCCTTTTGCCCTATGTCACGGACAGCGAGTAAGTCTGCCTCAGGCATCGCGACACTTTCACAGGACAATCGTCACTGAATATGAACAGTACTCAATAGATATCGATGTAGTCGAACGCCGGTTTCGGCCAGTTCTGCTTGAGTGCATTGAAGATCTGCATTACCCAAACCTCGTCACTGGCCGCCACGTTACCGACATAGCCGGATCCGGCGGCCCAGGTTTCCAGGCGAAACAACAAACCCTCGATGTCGACACCTCCCACCACTCCCGAAGAGATGTAGGCAATCCCGGTCCTGGTGACACGCAACTGGGTATGCACGTTGTCACTGGCCGAAGCCAGAAGCTGGCGCACCGCCTCCAGGGTCAGGGCATCAGGCTGATTCAAATCGATTTGCACAGAAGCTTCCTTGAGCGCAGGAAAAGCGCCAGTGTCGCATAGCCCCCCGCTTGATGCCTAAGTCGGAGTGCCAAACGCCCGGCAACATGGTTAACTCTGCGACGCAGCAAACACCCGCCCAGGCCCGGCCCTGGCGCCCGCCTTATCCGAATTCGTGAGACTTTCATGGCCACCGTGAGTATCGACGCCGACATCAAAGCCAAATGGCCCCAGGGCCAGTGCTCCTACAGCCCAGGGAGCCCGGAGGAGTTGGCGATCATTGGCATAGACCTGCTGGTCAAGGAGCTGGGAACCCAATCCGCCTGGGCGTTCATTGAGCAGGTTTTCGAGAAGTACCCTGCTGATCACCCAGGCGCACAGGACCCGGAACGGGAATAGAACCCCGCAAGCAGGAGCCTGCGGGGGCGCTGCTTACTTGAGGCGAGCCAGACGCTCGGTGAGCAAGTCGAAAAAGCCCTGAGCATCACCGTTCTCAACCCAGAACACGTTCTTTTCCTGCTTCAGGCCGTCGTACCAGTCAACGATGGTCTGGCCGAACGTCGGCCCTTCACGACTGTCGACAACCATGTTGGCCTGACGCCCGCTGAACAGCTCAGGCTTGAGCAGATAGGCGATCACCGTCGCATCATGCACCGGGCCGCCGGGAATACCGTAGTGCTCCATGTCGCCCTTGACGTACTCATTGAGGATATCCCCAACCACCTTGCTGGCATTGTTGTTCAAGGCGGCGATCTTCTGCAGTCGCGCCTCGCTGGTCAGCACCTTGTGGGTGACGTCCAGTGGCAGGTAGGTCAGCTTGACGCCACTCTTGAGCACCACTTCGGCCGCTTGAGGATCGGCGAACAGGTTGAACTCTGCCACCGGGGTGATATTGCCGCCATTGAAGTGCGCGCCCCCCATGACCACCACTTCCTTGATGCCCTGGGTAATATCCGGCGCCTGGATCAATGCCAGTGCCAGGTTGGTTTGCGGCCCCAACATGGCAATGGTGATGCTGTGGGGCTTGGCCGCCCGCAACGTATCGATCAGATAGTTGACCGCATTGCCCTTGGCCAGCGGCGCCTTGGGCTCATGCACAGTCACCCCGGAAATGCCTTCCTTGCCGTGAATATTCTCGGCATAGATCGGCGTGCGCAGCAGCGGTTTTGGCGCCCCGGCGTAGACCGGTACTTCATCGCGACCAGCCCACTCACGGGCCAGGCGCGCATTGCGCGAGGTCTTGTCCAGGCGTACGTTGCCCGCCACCGTGGTCAAGGCACGAATATGCAGCTCCTCGGGCGATGCCAGGGCGAACAACAGAGCCACCACATCGTCGGCCCCCGGGTCGGTGTCGATGATCAGATCGATTTTTTCCGCCGCCTGAGCGCCGGTAGCAGTGAGTAGAGACAAGAGCAGCAGACTCCGGAACCAGTGTTGAAACAGCAGAGCATAGCGGTGCATGGCGCACTCCTTGTGCAAGATAAGGAAAAGCCGGACAGCGGCCTAGAAGGTCACCCCGGCAACCAGGGCGATGTTGCAATACGGCTGGCACTCTCCCGTGCGAATCACTGCACGAGCCTGGCGACTGAGCACCTTGAGATCTTCGTGACTCATCAGTCTGCGCGCCCCGAGCTCGCCACTGAGGTTAAGCACGTCCAGCCCCAGTAAAGGCTGCGGCCGCTTGAGCAGAACTTCCTCGGCCAGCACGTGACTCTCCACCTGCATCTCGCTGAGCAGCACCTTGAGCGTGCCGAGAAAATCGGGCACGCCGTGGGTCAGGGCCAGATCGATCAATTCGACGCCAGGAGGCACCGGCAGACCGGCATCACCGATCACCACGATGTCGCCGTGGCCCAAAGAGGCAATCAAGCGTGACAGGGCAATATTGAGCAAAGGTGTCTTTTTCATGAAGGGACAAAGGCCTGTACGTCGGACAGTGTGGGAATGGAAGGTTGTGCACCGGCGCGCGTCACCGAAAGCGCCGCAGCGACCTGACCAAAGCGGATCGCCTCGGCCTCGCTCTTGCCGGCAGCCAGGGCGGCGGCAAAACCACCGACGAAGGTATCCCCCGCGGCCGTGGTGTCGATGGCCTTGACCTTGGGCGCCGGAAAATGCTCGAAACTGCGGCCATTGGCAAACAGCGAACCTTGTGCCCCCAGGGTGATGATGACCTTGCCGGCACCGGCGGCGATCAAGCGACCGGCCGCAGCTTCGGCGCTCTCCAGCGAGTCCACCGCCACGCCACTGAGGGCGGACGCCTCGCTTTCATTGGGAATCAGGTAGTCGATCGAGCCGTACCACTGCTCCGGCAGCGGGCCGCTGGCCGGCGCCGGATTGAGAATCACCGTCTTGCCCAGCTCACGCCCGCGCTTGAGGGTGTACCCCACCGTTGCCAGGGGCACTTCCAACTGACAGATGATCACGTCGGCCTCCTGCAACACCCGATCAAACCCGGCAACCTTCTCGGGGCTGAGCAGGCCGTTGCCACCGGCGACGATGACAATTGCATTCTGGCTACTGTCATCCACCACGATCAGGGCCACGCCGCTGGAACCCTCTACCGCGCTCACCGCCTGGCAATCGATCTGCTCGGCGAGCAAGGCACTGCGCAATTGCTCGCCATAGGCATCATCGCCAACACAGCCGACCATCGACACCTGCGCCCCCAGCCTGGCGGCCGCCACTGCCTGATTGGCTCCCTTGCCACCGGACACCGTCGCAAAGGATTTGCCAATCAGCGTCTCGCCTCCTCGCGGCAAGCGCTCGGCCCGGGTCACCAGATCCATATTGAGGCTTCCCACTACCACTACTTTTGCTGGCATACATCGATACTCAATCAATTGGATTCAGCGGTACTCGGCAAATGCGCTACTGAGCGGCGCTGTCGATTCCCGCAAGACAATATTCGGCGTAACGATGCGCTGGTCGACCGGCAACTCCCGCGCAGCGATCCGGCGCAGCAGCAACTCTGCCGCGGTCTCCCCCAGTTGCAGGATCGACTGACCCACCGTGGTCAGCGCCGGGTAGACATAACGGCTCATGAGAATGTCGTCGAAGCCGATCACCGAGAGCTCACTGGGTACACGGATATTGCGCTCCGCCGCGGCCCGCAACACACCGATGCCCATCATGTCGTTAGCGGCGAAAATGGCGCTTGGCGGGCGCCTCTCAAGCAACTGCGCCGCAGCCCGATAACCACCAGTGCTGCTGAAGTCACTTTCCAGGATGCGCCCTGCTGGCACCTCGACACCGGCTTCCTGCAACGCCTGGCGAAACCCCGCCAGACGCATCTGCGCCACGCTAGTGTTGGCCGGCCCGCCGATACAGGCGATGTCCCGGTGCCCCAGCTCCAGAAGGTGCCGGGTCGCCAGGTAGGCACCGTAATGGTGGTCGATACGCACCAGATCGGCGTCCACCCCTTCCAGCCCACGGTCGACAATCACCATCGGCGTGCGCACCCCGGCCAGGCCCTGGGCCAGACCACTGTCGCCACCAGCGGATGTCACAATCAGCCCGTCGATGCGCTTTTCCAGAAGCACACGCAGATAGTTGCGCTGCTTGTCCGGGTTATCGTCGGAGTTGCAGAGGATCACGCAGTAACCGTTGCGTTCGCAGTAGTCCTCAATCCCTCGTGCCAGTTCGGCGAAGTAGGGGTTGAGACTGTTGGGCACCAGCAGGCCGATGGTCGCGGTGGTCTTAGCCTTGAGTGAACGAGCCACCGCACTGGGTACATAGTCGAGGCGCTTGATCGCCGCCTCGACCTTGACCCGCACCTCTTCACTGACCGGCCGCGTCTTGTTCAGTACATGGGACACCGTGGTGTAGGAAATCCCCGCCAGCGCTGCCACATCCTTGATTGTTGCCATGAATCAAACCCGCCGATTGGCGCGCTGGCTGCGATAGGTGTCCAGCACCACGGCAATCACAATGACCGCACCGGTGATGATGCGCTTGGTCGGTTCTGATGCGCCGATTTGCGCCAGGCCTGCAGCCAGCACGGAAATAATCAAGACGCCGAAGAAGGTACTGATCACCGAACCGCGTCCGCCCATCAGGCTGGTGCCGCCAATCACCACCGCAGCGATGACCTGCAACTCCAGACCGGAGCCCGCATTCGGGTCTGCCGCTTCCAGGCGAGAAATTTGAAACAGCGCTGCAATGCCCGCCAACAACCCCATCAGGCTGAACACCAGGATCTTGTAGGGTTTGGGATTGATCCCCGCCAGACGCACCGCCTCTTCGTTGGTACCGATGCCGATCAGGTAGCGGCCGAACACGGTGCGCGTCAGCACCGCCTGGGCCAGGAAGATAATCAGCAGGGCAATGATAAACGACGGCGAAATGCCAAAGGCAATCGGATTCGACAACCAGGCGAAGGCATCACCGATATAGGCCGTGCGCGAGCCGGTCATCTGATAGGCAACGCCCCGGGCCATTTCCAGCACCCCCAGGGACACAATGAACGACGGGATACGCCAGGCCACAGTGATCGAGCCGGTGATGGTTCCCGCCAGCGCTGCACAGGCCATGCCCAGCAATGCCGCAGGTACCACGCTCCAGCCCCAGCCGAGAATCGCCACGCTGACTGTCGAGGCCGCCAGGGCCAGCACCGACCCCACGGACAGATCGATGCCACCGATGATCAGGACGAAGGTCATACCCACCGCCAGCACCATCAGGTCGGGAATCTGGTTGGCCAGGGTGCTGAAGGTGTCATAGGAAAGGAAGTGGCTGCTGAGCAGGGAGAACAGGACGATCATCCCCAACAACGCCCCCGCCAGACCCAGGTAGGTGCCGAGGCCGTAGTAATGGCCGCCTCGCTTGCCGCTTGCAGGTGCAGTTTTCATGATGCATTCCTAGGCGTCGCTTCGCTGAGCAACGCATCTCGTTTTTGATAGCCGGCAAAGGCGGCGGCAAGCAATTCGTCCTGAGTCCAGCTGTCACGCTCGAAGGTGTCGATCAGACGCCCGGCGGAGAGCACGCCGATGCGATCACAGATCAACATCAACTCGCGCAGGTCGCTGGACACCACCACCAGGGCCTTGCCCTGACGGGTCAACTCTCCCAGCAAGCCATAGATATCGAACTTGGCGCCGACATCGATACCGCGAGTGGGCTCGTCGAACAGCAACACCGAGCAGTCGCGCTCCAGCCAACGACCGATCACCACTTTCTGCTGGTTGCCGCCGGACAATTCGGACACCAATTGCGCCGGACTGGAACTGCGAATGCGCATGGCATCGATCTGCCGCCGGGCCAGTTGCTCTTCATCCTGGCCATTGACCAGGCCGCCACTGGAAATAGCCGGCATGTTGCCCAGGGCGATATTGGCGCTGATGGACTGGGTCAGCAGCAGCCCTTCGCCCTTGCGATCCTCAGTGATCAACGCAATGCCGTTGGCCACCGCATCCACCGGGGAGCGAATGGTCACCGGACGGGCCGGCGTGCCCAGGGCAATGCTGCCGCTGTCGGCGACGTCGGCACCAAAGATCAGCCGCAGCAACTCGGTACGCCCTGCCCCGATCAGGCCGGAGATACCGAAGATCTCGCCACTGCGCACCTCGAAGGACACATCACAAACCTTGTCCGAGCGACTCAGGTTGCTGACCGTCAACGCCGGCGCACCGATCTTGCGCTCGCCCAGGTCAATGTGTTCACCCAGCTCGCGCCCCACCATCAGGTTCACCAACTGTTCGCTGTTGTAGTTGGCCATGGGCTCGACACACACCAGGCAACCGTCACGCAACACAGCAATGCGCTGAGCCACCCGTGCCAACTCTTCCAGGCGATGAGAGATATAGATGATGGACACACCACGGGCCTGCAGGCGGGTGATCTGCTCGAAGAGCATCTCCACCTCGCGGGAAGTGAGCATGGCCGTCGGCTCATCGAGAATCAGCACATGACAGTCGCCGATCAGGTTGCGGGCGATCTCCACCATCTGCTGGTGACCGATGCCCAATTCACCCACCAGCGTGTCGGGATCGATAGCGTCCAGGCCGACCTGGGCCATAGCCTCGATCGCCGCCTTGCGCAATTGCTTGCGGCTGATCCAGCCACCACTGCTGGGCAGGTTGTCGAGAAACAGGTTCTCGGCCACCGACAGGGTCGGCAGCAGGTTGAGCTCCTGCATGACCATGCGAACCCCCGCCTCTTCCGCCTGGGTCCGGCTACCGGGACGATAGTCCTGGCCATTGAACTGCATGTGGCCGGTGGTGGGGCTGACCAGACCACCGATGATCTTCGACAAGGTGCTCTTGCCGGCGCCGTTCTCACCGGTCAGAGCCAGCACCTCCCCGCGCATCAGCGTCAGATCGATGCCGGTCAATACCGGTTGTGCATAGGTCTTGCCGATACCGCTGACCGAGAGGACAGCGTTCGCAGCGGAAACTGACATAAGAAACTCTCCATGCGCTCGCCCGAACGGGCGAGCGCCGTTGTGCCGCCGGAAGGACTACTTGGTGACCAGCTCAACCGGAGTTTCGATCACACCGTTGGCACCGCTGTCGACTTTCTCGCCCTTGAGGATCTTCAGCGCGGTCTCGATGCCGAACACCGCCTGCTTGGCAGCGAACTGGTCGGCAGTGGCCAGGACCCGGCCATCCTTGAGCATGGGTTTGATGGCGTTGATATTGTCGTAGCCCACTACCTGGACCTTGCCTGCCTTACCGGCGGCCCGCACGGCGGAAACCGCCCCCACTGCCATGCTGTCGTTACCGGCCAGCAATGCCTTGAGATTCGGGTACTCGCTGAGCATTGCCGAGGCCACACGGTTGCCTGCGTTGATTTCCCAGTCGCCGGATTGCAGCGAGACCACCTTGATCTGCGCGGCGTCCATCGCGTCCTTGAAGCCAGCGGTGCGCTGCTGTGCGTTAGTGGTGGTGGAGACCCCTTCGATGATCCCCACTTCGTCGCCGGCCTTCAGTTGCTTGGCCAGGTACTCACCCACCAGGCGAGCCCCCTTGCGGTTGTCCGGCCCCACGAAAGGTACGCTGATGTTCTTGCTTTTCAGCACACCGGGATCGAGTTGGTTGTCGATATTGATCACGGTGATCCCGGCATCCACCGCCTTCTTGATCACTGGCACCATGGCCTTGGAGTCGGCGGGTGCAATCACCAGGGCATTGACCTTGGAGACGATCATCTGCTCGACAATGCGGATCTGGTTGGCGGTATCGGTTTCGTCCTTGATGCCGTTGGACACCAGCTCGAAATCGGCGGAATGCTCTTTCTGATAAGCCTTGGCGCCGTCTTCCATGGTCAGGAAGAACTCGTTGGCCAGGGACTTCATGACCAGGGCGACCTTGGGTTTCTGCGCGGTGTCGGCATGGGCCGAAGAGAGAGGGAGGGCAGCGGATGCAGCAGCCAGAACAGCAACAGCGAGTAGACGTCCAGCGAAGGGCAGCTTCATGAATTCACTCCGATCTTATGATTATTGTGAGCAGCGTCCGCACGGCAGGGTGAGCAGGCCGTCATCAGCAGGGATGGGAGGCCGGTGCCGCACTTTGGAAAGATAGACGATTGTCGTTGTCCAAAGGCCGCGCAAACGTTTGCGTAAAACGAACTATGCGAACCTAGCCAGAGTTTGTCAACGCCGATCAGTGTCTGGAAAAAGCAGACAGACAGGGGGCAAAAACCCCACTGCTGGAGAGGAGAAACCTGTCCGCACCGTAGCGTCGAACAGGCTCAGAGGGTCATGCGGTGGTGTTTACCAGGCCGCCCGAGGAGGAGTCCTTGGCCAGCTCACGGACCAGATTGCCCGATACCTCGGCCAGGGCCCCGTTGGTCTGGGCGATCTGCCCTTGAAGGCCCATCACCACGGTCTGCTTGGCTTCAGGGGTCGGATAGTCGGCGGCCTGGGCGGCAGCCAGTTGCTGTTGCTGCTGCTTGAGCTGCTCCTGCAACTCTTGCATACGCTTGAGCAGCATCTTGACGACGATGCTCTGATTATCTCCACCCGAGTCTGCGGCTTCGGACTTTTCCGCCTGCTTGCCGGAACCCACCCGGAGGGTGTCCGACTCATCGGTGCCCAGCGCCGTGGACGCCTCCTCGGCAGTGGCGTTACTCAACGCATCAATGGTCGCCGGTGACTTGCCATTGATCAAAATCGCTCCTGCGCCAGGAAATCCGACTGACAGAGACATATGAACTCCTGAAAAAAAGATCCTGTCGGGTCATCGACCGTCTCGCGACATTCTTTAATGACCGCCCCTGCCCCTTTGCACCAAACCGCTGACGGGCATTTTCGGATTGCCGAACGCCTACCCGCGCAAACGTTCGGAAACCCGGACGCACACCACTCCATCGCCGTCAGAAAAATGAATAAAGTTGATATAAATCAGTAACTTAAAATACTTATCGGACCAAGGTAGCGCTGGTACAGATCCTGCTCAACCCTCACTGCCTCACCGCATACAGATCTGCGGTCGGGGTGTTTCTAGATGAACCTGCATCAGCACCGTCTCACTACTAGAGAGAAAATAATGAAATCTGCCTTCAAAACCTTCGTTCCGGGCGCTTTGGCCCTCCTCCTGCTTCTGCCTGCAGCTGTGCAGGCCAAAGAAGCTGAAACCCAACAGAAACTCGCCAACGTTGTGGTCCTTGCTACCGGTGGCACCATCGCCGGTGCCGGCGCCAGTGCCGCGAACAGCGCCACCTACCAAGCAGCCAAAGTCGGCATCGAACAACTGATCGCCGGCATCCCCGAGCTGAGCCAACTGGCCAATGTGCGTGGCGAGCAAGTCATGCAGATCGCTTCGGAAAGCATCACCAACGAAAACCTGCTGCAACTGGGTCGCCGCGTTGCCGAACTGGCCGACAGCAAAGACGTCGATGGCATCGTCATCACCCACGGCACCGACACCCTGGAAGAAACCGCCTACTTCCTCAACCTGGTAGAAAAGACCGACAAGCCGATCGTGGTCGTCGGCTCCATGCGCCCAGGCACCGCCATGTCGGCCGACGGCATGCTCAACCTGTACAACGCAGTAGCCGTAGCCGGCAGCAAGAACGCCCGCGGTAAAGGCGTGCTGGTCACCATGAACGATGAAATCCAGTCCGGTCGCGATGTCAGCAAGATGATCAACATCAAGACCGAAGCCTTCAAGAGCCCATGGGGCCCACTGGGCATGGTAGTGGAAGGCAAATCCTACTGGTTCCGCCTGCCTGCCAAGCGCCACACCATGGATTCGGAATTCGACATCAAGAACATCAAGAGCCTGCCTGACGTAGAAATCGCCTACGGCTACGGCAACGTCAGCGACACCGCTTACAAGGCCCTGGCACAAGGTGGTGCAAAAGCCATCATCCATGCCGGTACCGGCAACGGCTCCGTGTCCTCCCGCGTAGTGCCAGCCTTGCAAGAGCTGCGCAAGAACGGCGTGCAGATCATTCGTTCTTCCCACGTCAATGCTGGCGGCTTCGTACTGCGCAACGCTGAACAGCCTGACGACAAGAACGACTGGGTCGTGGCTCACGACCTGAACCCGCAAAAAGCCCGCATCCTGGCCATGGTCGCTCTGACCAAGACTCAGGACAGCAAAGAACTGCAACGCATGTTCTGGGAATACTGACAGCCCTCCGCTCGACCGACTCCGGTCGAGCAGGCTTCAACCACTCGCCCATCCAGGCGAGTGGTTCCGCCCTCCCACCCCCGCCTAACAGCCTCGTCGCGCCCTCCCCCGTAAAAAATCTCCCTCATCCGTGAGACAAATGCGTAAAGCATGGTCAGAGGAACTTCTTGAATCTTAAGCAGTTGCGAAATGTCCTACAGTTAAATACTGTATACACGTACAGCTTATTAAGGATTGTTCCGTGGCCACGACCCAAACGCCCCTCAGCTCCTACGAACGCCTGGGTGTACGCATCCAGAAAATCATCAACTCCCCTACCGCACAGAAAGCCAAGGCAGCCCTGATCTTCCGCCTCGCCGATGAGCCCCAGGACGAGTGGGAACGCCTGCTGGAGGAAATCGCCGAGAACGACAACGTCACCCTCGCCTATCGCGACGATGGTGGCGTGCAAATTTTCTGGGTCGTACCGAAGGAAGACTGAGTTGATGAGTGTCCGTTGTTTTGCCGTACTGCTGTTTTTCGTCACCTTCACCGCCCAAGCCGATGCCCCACGCACCTTCAGCGAAGCCAAGAAAGTCGCCTGGAAACTCTATGCCCCCCAATCAACCGAGTTCTACTGCGGCTGCAAGTACAACGGCAACCGGATAAACCTCGCCGCTTGCGGCTATATACCGCGCAAGAACGCCAAGCGTGCGGAGCGCATCGAATGGGAACACATAGTGCCGGCCTGGCAGATCGGTCATCAGCGCCAATGCTGGCAGCAAGGCGGGCGCAAGAATTGCACCCGTACCGACCCGGTCTATCAGCGGGCCGAAGCGGACTTGCATAACCTGGTACCAAGCATTGGCGAAGTGAATGGCGACCGCAGCAACTTCAGTTTCGGCTGGCTGCCGGAGCAATCCGGGCAATATGGCTCATGCCTGACCCAGGTGGACTTCAAGGCCAAGAAAGTCATGCCCCGCCCCTCGATTCGCGGCATGATCGCCCGCACCTACTTCTACATGAGCAAGCAATACGGTCTGCGCCTGTCGAAACAGGATCGACAGCTCTTCGAAGCCTGGAACAAAACCTATCCGGTGCAGGATTGGGAGCGCCAACGCAATCAGAGCGTGGCCTGTGTGATGGGGCGCGGGAACGAGTTTGTCGGAACCGTCAACCTCAAGGCCTGCGGCTGACCCAGAGGCGCCCCTTGATGTGGGCGCCTCTCGATATGGCGGGAGCGGGCTTACTGTGCAGCCTGGTGCTCGATAACCGTGACCTCGATGTCACGCTTCTTGGCCTTGATGAGTTTCTCGACCACTTCGGTCTTTTTTGCCTCGGCCTCGGCCTGGGACGCAAAAGGCCCGAGCAGCACCCGCTTCTTGCCTTCCACGGTCACCACATTGGACATGATCCCGTGCTCGATCAGCCAACCTGTGAGATCACTGACCGCCAGGGGCAGTTCGCTGCCCACCCACACATCCCACTGCGGCGCGGTAGAAGCCTGAACCGGCTGAACCTGCGTCGTCGCCAAAGCGCTCTTGTTCGCCTCGACTGGCTTGCCTTCACCGCAACCGGCCAACGCCAACACCGCCATCATCATCGCTACTGTGCGCACAACCTACCCCTAGAAAGTCTGAGGCGGCGATTTTAGCACTCAAGACAAAAGAGACCTCGTCACAAAATCAGGCCGAAACAGGAAGAATGATATTTATTGCCTCTGTATAGTTGCGCCTTGGGAATTAATAGATCGTCTGCGCGTCAGAAAGAGGCACCCACTCAGTGGAACTTCGCACTAATCTATACCTAAGACCGACCTCTGCACTGTTTGAATCTGGTGCTCTACAAAGCCATCAAGGAGAAGATCATGCTGATACTCACCCGCAAAGTCGGTGAAAGCATAAACATCGGTGACGACATTACGATCACCATTCTCGGCGTCAGCGGCCAACAGGTCCGCATCGGTATCAACGCGCCAAAAGACGTCGCGGTACACCGCGAGGAAATCTATCAACGCATTCAAGCCGGACTGACCGCCCCGGACAAACGCGAAACCCCATGAATCCAATGAGCACCCGCTCCCTGCCTGTGCCCAACAGCTGGCGCGGCGCGTGCCCTATTTGTCTTGAACCTCTCCTACAGAACACCTGCATGCCCTGACCGGATTGCGGCTATAACAGATTCCCGCCCACTGGATTGTCGTCAAGCACTGACTATGCCCTTTTCTGGCAAGTACCAACCGCGGCCTCCCGGTACGCGGCGCCTCAGCAATACAGGCGTCGCACCCGGGCTCGGCGGTCAGGCGCTGACCGCTGGCTTGAACCCCAGATCCTCAGTGAACCGCAGCAGGTAGCCGTCCGGATCAAGCACCAGCAGGTTCAACTCACCATGCAGTAACTCATCATGCCGGTACCAGCACTCCTGGATTTCCCTGCGCAGGACGATACCGGCATGCGCCAGAGCGGCAGCCATCTGGCGAATGTCCGGGCACTCGATGGACAAGTTCATGCCTCGGCCAAAAGGCGCCTGCAAGGGGCCGACGCGCCACTCTGATTCCTCCTGATCATCCTGCTCCAGCATCAACTGAGCGCCGTTGAGGGAAAGAAAGGCAAAGAAGTGTTCCGGACGCTGATACTCCACCTTGAAACCGAGGGTATCGCGATAAAAAATCAGACTGCGCTCCAGGTCCGTGACCAGCATTTCCGGAACCAGGTTATTCATTTGAAACATGGCAAAAGTCCATTGCTCATTGATCGAGCCGCGAGACTACGCCCAAGCCGATCCCAAGTGCAGCCCCGCTTACCAATGATTACAACTGAGCCAATGCCACACCAGGCGCCACGCCCATCCACCTGCAGCCGATCATCCATGGACAGCCTTCAGAAAGAAAAGGCGACCCGCATTCGGATCGACAACATCCGTGCGGGCCGCCTTGCCGTTGAGAAAAACAACGACGTCACTGTTCAGCCATGACGCTCCAGCAACACCTTGCTCCACAGGGTGAAGGCCACGGAGGGCGTCCATGCCGGGTTTGAAGTGTGCTCTTGAAGGCAGAGATAGTGATTGCCCTCGTAGCTCACTCCGTCATCCCGGAGATAGCGTTGACTGCTACTCCACTCAGGAAAGCTCGGATCGACGGCGCCACCCGCGGTCCTGACACTCAGGCTGCGACTGGGCAACGATTCACGACCCTGAGTATCAGTGGCCGTGACGAAGTAACTGTACTGGGTATCGGCACTCAGCCCCTTGTCTTCGAAGCCCAGGGAAGTCGACTGGCCCACCGCATTGCCATCGCGATACAGGGTGTAGAACTCCACCGGGCGCACACCACTGGAGGCGCCCCAGCTCAAGGTGACACTGCTACGAGTGGCTCCCAGCACCTGCAGGTTGCCAGGTGCCCCGGGACGCTCGGGCTCTGCGCCATCGCCATGGATCAACGGCGCATAACGGTTGCGGAACTCCCAGTTGTACGGCACGCCTTGCCGACTGACTCCGGCATCCCAGTTCACCGACCAGGTCATCAAGCCCTTGATGGCATGACCAGCATCCTGCAGCCGCTTGAACGCATTGCTCACAGCCGCGGGATCGATGACATAGCCCGTGGCCGCGGCATCGACGTTGCTGGGCAAGCCGATTGCCAGCTTGTCCGCCGCAATCCGGGTGTAACCGCGAGAGCCCGAAGCCAGGCTGTCGGTCAGGTAGAACAGGAAGTCCTCCTTCATCTGATCATTGTTCTGGGCAATCCAGGCGCCCTGCCCGCCATTGGCCTCCGGCACCCAGAGTCCATCGCCACCCTGGTTGTAGTATTGCGGCGCGACAAAGTCGTAGTAGCCCTCCAGGGCTTGCAGGTAAGCCACGTACTTGCCATTGCTGGTCAGGTACGGAAACTCCGGCGCCATGCTGATGATGAAATGCTTGCCCTGACCGGCATAGTGATCCTTCACCAGCTTCAAGGCTGCCGGCAACACACTCTTGTTGTCGGCATAGTCGATTGCACTCTGCTCCAGATCGATATCCAGGCCATCGAAGCCGTAAGTCTCCACCAGACGGATGATTTCGTTGGCCAAAGGCTGCTCGTCGCCCTTGCGCAACTCGATATGCGCATCGGCACCACCCAGGGAAATCAGCACGACGCGCCCCTGGCTGTTGAGCACACCGACCTGACGCCGGAACTCGGCGTCCGAGAGGTTGTAGGGCTTGAAGGTGGGAATGCCGTTGCCCTTCATGAAGGCCACCGCCACCACGTTGTACTCCTTGGGGACATCCAGCAGGCTCAGATTGGCAAATTGCCCCTGCTGATAACCGTCGGCAGAACCGGCGGCCCAGTTATGCCAGAAGCCCATGAGGATCTTCTTGCCGGCAATGCTCGGCATCATGGCGGCCGCATCGGCAGCTTGACTCTTGTTTAATGCAAAATCGATTTTATTCACGCTCTAATCCTTCAGAACTGTTAAAGGGGGCTGCACGACCGAGACTTACTTGAAGTCCAGATCGAAGGCCTGATAAAACCCGTTTCCGGTATTGGCGACAACCCACACCAGCACCACAACATGGTGGCCTTTCTTGTTTTTTGGCAGCACAACTTCATGATTAGTCTTGGCCTTCAATACCGAGCCAAACTTGTCGAATGGAACTTCGGTATAAAAATCCTGATAAAAAGCCTGAGGTTCCAGTTGTGCGCGGCTGATGCGTTGCTTCGGGTCCCAACCATCTTTAGTGATGAACCAGCTGTAGCCACGAGTGACGTGGGGCGCGGTGTACTCCCATTGCACCCGGAACACCTGACCGGGGTCCACATTGAGCAGCGGCCAGCTGAAGGCACGATTGATTTTCTTCGACATTTCCTCGTTGGTGAAGTTGATGCAGTCGCGCTCATCCACCTTGCCACCACTGAGAATGTGGCCATCTGCGGGAGGTACCGCGCTCCCGACATCGCTGTCGTAAGGTTTCGGGAAAGGCCCGGCGGTCAGAGCCGGAAAGTTTTTCCCGCCTTCCATTTCATTCACCTGCCAGGTTCCCAGCAATCCCAGCTCTACAGCAACCGCACCACGACTGGAAGGCGAAACAACGCGACCATGTTTAACTTGAGCTTGTGGCTTGTTCATATCTTTCACTCCATTGATTAAGTAAGTCTTGCTCCTTGTTGAGCACCTTTAACTTAGCGCACTTTTCTCGTTTTTTTCACCACATCACAAACTAACCATCCAGAACAATTTACACAACTCAGCGCCAGCCCTATTAAACACTAGACTTCTTTGTTCGAACTGACACTTTAAAGAGTCAATGTATTACACGCTTTTCTACACTAAAACTCATACTTTCTGCCGAGAAAAAATATCAAGCCATACAACTTGCGTTGAAAACACGGCACCCAGAAACAACAAAACCCGGCGATTGCCGGGTTTGCTGACAGAAAGGCTGAGCGCCTACACCTGAAGCGCTGTCTGGGCTTACAGACAGGTCGCCAACGCGGCCAATCGACGCTTCGAAACAGAGCTGTCCTCGATCGCGTAATAGTGGACAGCGGTGCCCGAGGGCTCGGCCTTGATATCCACGAAGACTTCAGCTGCACGGGTATACACCGTATATCCGCCTACCTTGCCAGCTTGCAGGTAGGCAGCCGCATCCACACCAAAGACCGCCTCATCCTGCCAGGCGAACTGTACGCATTGCGCCACCAGTTGATCGGCCTTGGCCGAGGTCAGGGTCTTATTGGGCGTTCTTGTCCGGGCATCGTCCATGGTGGAACTTGCACAGCCGGCCAACAACACCGCAACCATCACCGCCATCAAAACCCGCATGCTGCCACCTCGTCCATAAAACGCGAGAGTATCGCTCACACGGCGGAGAAAAGGCGTTTGAGCAGAAAAAAAGAAGCCGCGATGCCAATTGCCTTTTGTTTACAAACCCCATTGCAAGGCCTCAGGCAAAGGATTAACCTTCGCGCCCCTTCCCACACTTTTGCCAAGGAGATCCATCATGCAACAGCTGATCACCCCTTGCAGGACGTGCCTGGTTTAAACGCTGTATCCGCTACCCGTTAGCGCCTTCGCTTAACCCCGCTCCGTCCTGCCACTACCTGAATATTTTTTTCCAATCAGGAATTGGACATGGACACTTGCATCCGTCATTTGTCGAATGGCGTCTCTCTTATCGCCTCCGACACCACCTGGATCGAAGACAAAGCGCTCCAGCAACTGCACACCACCGCCCAACTACCCGGCATGCGCCAGGTCGTCGGCATGCCTGACCTGCACCCAGGCCGAGGCTACCCGGTGGGTGCAGCATTTTTTTCCACTGAGGTGGCCTATCCGGCACTGGTGGGCAACGACATCGGCTGCGGCATGGCGCTGTGGCAAACCGACCTCTCCAGCAGCCGCCTCAATCTGGACAAGCTGGAAAAGAAAATCGGCAATATCGATCTCCCTCTGGATGAACAGTGGGATGAAGAACGTGCCCAGCTGGGCCTGCCCCTCACCGGTCACGAGCACTCACTGGGCACCATTGGCGGCGGCAATCACTTCGCCGAGTTGCAACAGCTCGATCAGGTGTACGACACCGCAGCCCTGCTGGCTCTGGAACTGAATCCGAAAGCCTTGTTGCTGCTGGTGCATAGCGGCTCTCGCGGCCTGGGAGAGGCCATACTGCGGCGCCATGTGGATCAGCACGGGCACAACGGCCTGGAGATGACCAGCGCCGCTGGCGTCCAGTACTTGCAAGAGCATGATGAGGCCCTGCGCTTCGCCGAAGCCAACCGACGACTGATTGCCGAACGCCTGCTGCACAACCTGCGAGCCAAGGGGCACGCAGCTCTGGACATCAACCACAACCTGGTGTCCCCGGCGAATATCGATGGCGTCGAGGGCTGGCTGCATCGCAAGGGCGCCACACCATCGGACCAGGGTCCAGTGGTCATTCCGGGCTCCCGGGGTGACTACAGCTACCTGGTACAGCCCACTCCGACGCCTGTCAGCCTGTTCTCCCTGGCCCACGGCGCCGGACGCAAATGGCTGCGCAGCGACTGCAAGGGCCGGCTGGCGACCCGATTCAGTTTCGACCAGCTCAAGCGCACGCAACTGGGCAGCCGAGTGATCTGCGAAGACCGCGGATTGATGTACGAGGAAGCGCCCGAAGCCTACAAGAGCATCGACAGCGTAGTGGGCAGCCTGCGGGACGCCGGCCTGGTAAAGGTCATCGCCCGGCTCAAGCCGGTACTGACTTACAAACGCCGGGGGTGCTGCTGATGCTGCTGTTACAGCTGTCCTCTGCCCAGGGGCCTGCCGAGTGCGAGCTGGCGGTGACCAAGGCCTTGCGCCTGCTGTATCGCGAAGCCGAGGCACAAGGCGTACATACCAGCCTGGTCGAGCAGGTACCCGGCCAAACCCGGGACACCCACAAGTCGGCCCTGATCAGCCTTGATGGCGAACAGGCTGCAAGACTGGCTGAACGCTGGACAGGCACCCTGCTCTGGACCTGCAAAAGCCCGTGTCGCCCTGGACACAAACGCAAGAACTGGTATTTCGCCGGGCAACTGTTCAAGGCTCCACAAGACAGCATGGACGGCGAAATCCGCTTTGAAGCCATGCGTGCATCAGGTCCGGGCGGACAACACGTGAACACCACCGACTCCGCCGTGCGTGCCACGCACCTGGCAACTGGAATCAGCGTGAAAGTGCAGTCCGAACGCAGTCAGCACGACAACAAGCGCGTTGCTCGCCTGCTGATCCTGCAGCGCCTGGCGGATCGGCAACAGCAATCCGAGGAAGCACTGCGTCTGCAACGCCGCGACGCCCATCACCGAGTGGAGCGCGGCAACCCGGTACGCCGTTTCAACGGCAACGCGTTCATAGCCCAAGACTGACCCCCGGCCACGGGAGCCGGCCATCACGACGGCTCCCTGCACCAGAAGTTGGCGAGCTTCGCCTGCGCAAACAGGGAACCGCACGTAAAAAATCCTCAACCCATTCGCCAACAGGACCGCCACCCACAAAAAGAACCGTGGACGGCAACGACCAGGACAATGGAAGACACGGAGTAAAAACCTTGATTAACAGCTATTTTGAAAGCCCCCTTCAAAGGCATCCCCTTGATCAGCAAGTAACCCACCCGGATATCCAGGTGGGCCGCTACAGCTACTACTCAGGTTACTAGCGCGATCACAGCTTCAATGACTGCGCAAACTGCCTTCTTCATGATGAAGGCGCTGACCAACTGATTATCGGCAGCTTCTGCTCAATTGGCTCAGGGGCGGCATTCATAATGCCCGGCAACCAAGGGCATAGGAACGAGCGGATCAGCACCTTCCCCTTCTATTGGATGTCCGAGGAGCCTGCGTTCACAGGCGCGCAAAACGGCTACGAAGCCGCTGGGGACACGGTGATCGGCAATGATGTCTGGATGGGTTCCGAAGCAGTTGTCATGCCCGACATCAAAATCGGAGACGGTGCAGTGATAGGCACCCGCGACCTGGTGACACGAGATGTCGAACCTTAGGCAATCGTCGGCGGCAGTCCTTTCAAGACGATCCGTAAACGCTTCGACGAACGTAGCATCGAGAGGCTTCTGGCGATGCAGTGGAGGCACTGGAGCGACGACCAGTTAAAAGCGGTAATGCCACTGATGACCAGTAGCAATATCGCGGCGTTGTTTCAGCACTGGAAGGAGTTCGTTCGAGCGCCCTGACCCGACATCCCCAAGCGGCCCGCTCACTCCGGCCGCCATCAGGACAAGAAGCGCCACGCGGAAAAACAGTGATCGCACCGAAGTTCTGAAGAGCGCCTCGCAATACAATTAAAACGCCCAAAGCAAAAAGGGGCTCACCTTTCGGTGAACCCCTTCTAGACCGCCCAGCAGAGCGGATTTTGTTTGGTAGGCGCGATTGGACTCGAACCAACGACCCCCACCATGTCAAGGTGGTGCTCTAACCAACTGAGCTACGTGCCTGCTGTGAGGCGGCATTCTACGGAATTCCAAAGGGGTGTCAACACCTTTTTTGCAGCTAAGCCTATGAATATGCGAATTTTTTAATTTCGCGGCTACGAAGAAGTTTTTCTTCCTGTCTGGTAGCGAATTTTCAACTCAGGTAGCATCGACGCACTCGTAAAATATATTAAACACATGAGGTCGCAGGATGGCGAACATTCCCTACCCACAGTCTTATTACGCTGCTTCCGCCAATGCGGCCCCGGAACGCGCACAGTTGCAAGATGAGGTTGAAACCGACGTCTGCGTGATAGGCGCAGGTTACACGGGCCTGTCCAGCGCCCTGTTTCTTCTGGAAAACGGCTTCCGGGTGACCGTGCTCGAGGCCGCCAAGGTCGGCTTCGGTGCATCCGGGCGCAATGGCGGGCAGATCGTCAACAGCTACAGTCGCGACATCGATGTAATCGAACGCACTGTCGGCCCCAAGCAAGCACAACTGCTGGGTCAGATGGCATTCGAGGGCGGCCGTATCATCCGCGAGCGCGTCGCCAAGTATCAGATCCAGTGCGATCTGAAAGACGGGGGCGTGTTTGCCGCACTGACCAGCAAGCAAATGGGTCACCTGGAGTCGCAAAAGCGTCTCTGGGAGCGCTACGGCCACACTCAGCTGGAGTTACTGGACGAGCGGCGGATTCGTGAAGTCGTGGCCTGCGACCAGTACAAGGGCGGCATGCTCGATATGAGTGGCGGCCACATCCACCCGCTGAATCTGGCCCTGGGTGAAGCGGCTGCCGTGGAATCCCTGGGCGGGACCATTTACGAACAATCCCCAGCGCTACGCATCGAGCGCGGCGCCAGCCCCGTGGTACATACCCCGCAGGGTAAAGTCCGCGCCAAGTTCATCATCGTCGCCGGCAACGCCTACCTGGGCAACCTGATTCCGGAGCTGGCAGCCAAATCCATGCCGTGCGGCACCCAGGTGATCACTACCGAACCCTTGGGCGATGAGCTGGCAGCCAGCCTGCTGCCCCAGGACTACTGCGTCGAGGACTGCAACTACCTGCTGGACTATTACCGCCTCTCCGGCGACAAGCGCCTGATCTTCGGCGGCGGAGTAGTGTATGGCGCCCGTGACCCGGCCAATATCGAAGCGATCATCCGGCCGAAGATGCTCAAGGCCTTCCCGCAGATGCAAAACGTGAAGATCGACTACGCCTGGACCGGCAACTTCCTGCTAACCCTGTCACGCCTGCCACAGGTTGGTCGTCTGGGAGACAACATCTACTACTCCCAGGGCTGCAGTGGACACGGCGTGACCTATACCCACCTGGCGGGCAAGGTCCTGGCAGAGGCCCTAAGAGGCCAGGCAGAGCGTTTTGACGCCTTCGCCGATCTACCCCACTACCCTTTCCCTGGAGGCCAATTGCTACGCACTCCATTCACTGCACTAGGAGCCTGGTACTACAGCCTACGAGACAAGTTCGGCCTCTGATAAACGGCCTTTCTGACACCATAAAAAACCGCCCAACAGGCGGTTTTTTTATGCTCGGACATTTCCACTCAAATTGCACAACTGCGCCATGCTTATTGCAAAAACAAAAAACCCCGGTCTTTCGACCAGGGTCTTTGCTATCTATGCGAATCAAGCCTTTGGCTTTCTTCGTTGCTTCAAGGCGTTCAGTGGTCCTTGAAACTGATATGGCGCAGCGGACGGGACTCGAACCCGCGACCCCCGGCGTGACAGGCCGGTATTCTAACCGACTGAACTACCGCTGCGTATCGCTTGGACTTGCGTCCATGTGAACCGTTTAAATCGTCTGACTAAAAAGCTTTTGGACTTTTCAATCTCAAACCAGGTCAACCTGATCTGGAAAATATGGCGCAGCGGACGGGACTCGAACCCGCGACCCCCGGCGTGACAGGCCGGTATTCTAACCGACTGAACTACCGCTGCGCGTCGGTTGGAGGCTTCCCTGGAAGCTTCCGCCTTTCTCTCGAAAGACTCTCAGCAATGGTGGGTGATGACGGGATCGAACCGCCGACCCTCTGCTTGTAAGGCAGATGCTCTCCCGGCTGAGCTAATCACCCTTTGCTTCGCTGAGGCCGCGAAATTTACGCAGGTACCGAAGCTAAGTCAATAGCAGGCTTGAAGTTTTTTTCAGAAACAGCTGCAAGCGACACACTGCGAGGCTCAGGCAAAAGCCAAGACCGCATCATCCCTGATAAATCATTTTCTTGGTCATGCCGCCGTCCACCACGAACTCTTGACCAGTAACGAATCCCGAGTTGCGCGACAGCAGCCAAGCCACCATCGCTGCCACGTCCTCAACCGCCCCCACCCTGCCCGCTGGATGCTGGGCGTGATCAGCATCAGACAAAGGCTCGGCACGTCGCACCGCTGGATCACGAGCGTCGATCCAGCCAGGACTCACGGCGTTGACCCGAATTTCCGGCCCCAGGCTAATTGCCAGGGCGTGAGTCAAGGCCAGCAAACCACCCTTGCTCGCCGCATAGGCCTCACTGTCGGGCTCCGATTGCCGAGCACGAGTAGAAGCCAGGTTGACGATAGAACCGCCATGGGCACGCAGATAAGGCGCGCAATGCTTGGCCAGCAGCATAGGCCCGCCAAGATTCACCGCCAGCACCCGATTCCAGTAGGCCAGGTCCAGGCTTTCCAAGGTGATGTTGTGCGGATCGGCCACCGCAGCATTGCAGACCAGGGCGTCCAGGCGCCCGAACTGCCCCAGCACCTCGGCAACCCCTTGAGCCACCTGCTGCTCATCCGCCACGTCCATGGTGATGAACCAGGCATTCTCACCCAGCACCTTGGAAACCTTGGAACCGCGCTCCCGATCCAGATCGGTCAGCACCACTTGCCAGCCTTCACTGATCAGCCATGCAGCGATCCCCAGGCCAATGCCCCGCGCCGCGCCGGTGACCAGCGCAACACGACCATTAACGCCACCCTGAGGCGTGGACAACTCGATCACAAGGCTGCCAGACCGCGAGCCAGGTCGGCCTGCAGGTCAGCCACATCCTCCAGCCCCACTGCAATGCGGATCAGACTGTCACGAATACCCGCAGCCTCACGCTCCTGAGGCGCCAGACGCCCGTGGGAAGTGGTGCTCGGATGGGTAATAGTGGTTTTGCTGTCGCCCAGGTTGGCAGTGATCGAAATCAGCCGAGTGGCATCGATAAAGCGCCAGGCGCCCTCTTTACCGCCCTTGACCTCAAAGCTCACCACCGCACCGAAACCACGCTGCTGGCGCTTGGCCAGCTCGTGCTGCGGATGACTGGCAAGACCGGCGTAGTGCACCTTCTCGACACCGTCCTGCTGCTCCAGCCATTGCGCCAGGGCCAGGGCATTGGAGCAGTGGGCACGCATCCGCAAGCTCAGAGTCTCCAGCCCCTTGAGGAAAATCCAAGCATTGAACGGACTCAGGGTCGGCCCTGCAGTACGCAGGAAACCCACCACTTCTTTCATTTGTTCGCTGCGGCCGGCCACCACACCGCCCATACAACGGCCCTGACCGTCAATGAACTTGGTCGCCGAATGCACCACCACGTCCGCGCCAAGCTTCAGCGGCTGCTGCAACGCAGGGGTACAGAAACAGTTGTCGACCACCAGCATCGCACCCTTGGCATGAGCTACCTCGGCCAGTGCGGCGATGTCCACCAACTCGGCCAAGGGATTGGATGGCGACTCGACAAACAGCAATTTGGTGTTGCTCTTGATTGCCGCATCCCAGCCGGACAGGTCCGCCAGGGGTACGTAATCAACCTCAACACCAAAACGCCTGAAGTACTTCTCGAACAAGCTGATGGTCGAGCCGAATACACTGCGCGACACCAGCACGTGGTCCCCAGCACTGCAAAGGCTCATCACCACCGAAAGAATGGCCGCCATGCCAGTGGCCGTGGCGACTGCCTGCTCCGCACCTTCCAGCGCCGCGATTCGTTCTTCGAACGAGCGCACCGTCGGATTGGTGTAGCGCGAATAGACGTTACCAGGAACCTCGCCGGCGAACCGCGCAGCCGCATCGGCGGCTGTACGGAACACATAGCTGGAGGTAAAGAACATTGGATCACCGTGCTCGCCTTCCGGCGAGCGGTGTTGGCCGGCGCGCACCGCCAGGGTATCGAACGCTACGCCTTCAAGGTCGCTGTCCAGCCGACCGGCATCCCAATCCTGACTCATGCCGCCTACTCCTAATGTCTTCTTAAATGCTCTGGATCAGTTGTTGTACAGATCGATGATGGCGCTGACTGCCTGAGTCTTGGCCTTGGAAGCATCATTACGAGCGTCCTCGATCTTGTTCAGATAGGCCTCATCCACATCGCCAGTGACGTACTTGCCATCAAACACGGCGCAATCGAAGCTCTCGATCTTGATCTTGCCACCACCGACCGCTTCGATCAGGTCTGGCAAGTCTTGATAGATCAGCCAGTCGGCACCGATCAGGTCCGCCACATCCTGGGTCGAACGATTGTGGGCAATCAGTTCATGGGCGCTTGGCATGTCGATGCCGTACACGTTCGGATAGCGTACAGCAGGGGCCGCCGAGCAGAAGTAGACGTTTTTCGCGCCGGCTTCACGGGCCATCTGGATGATCTGCTTGCAGGTGGTGCCACGGACGATGGAGTCATCCACCAGCATCACGTTCTTGCCGCGGAATTCCAGCTCAATTGCATTGAGTTTCTGACGCACGGATTTCTTCCGCGCCGCCTGGCCCGGCATGATGAAGGTGCGACCGATATAGCGGTTCTTGACGAAACCTTCGCGGAACTTGACGCCCAGATGGTTGGCCAACTCCAACGCCGCGGTACGACTGGTGTCCGGAATCGGGATCACCACATCAATATCGTGCTCCGGACGCTCGCGCAGGATCTTCTCGGCCAACTTCTCGCCCATACGCAGACGCGCCTTGTACACCGAGACACCATCAATGATCGAGTCAGGACGAGCCAGATAAACGTGCTCGAAGATGCACGGAGTCAGCTGCGGGTTGGTGGCGCACTGGCGGGTGTAGAGTTTGCCTTCTTCAGTGATGTAGACCGCCTCGCCCGGAGCCAAGTCGCGAATCAGGGTGAAGCCCAGCACGTCCAGGGAAACGCTTTCCGAGGCAATCATGTACTCCACGCCTTCGTCGGTATGACGCTGGCCGAAGACGATCGGACGGATACCGTGTGGATCACGGAAACCGACGATGCCGTAACCGGTGATCATGGCCACCACTGCGTAACCACCGACACAGCGGTTGTGCACGTCAGTCACCGCAGCAAACACGTCTTCCTCGGTAGGCTGCAGCTTGCCGCGCTGGGCCAGCTCGTGAGCGAACACGTTGAGCAGCACTTCGGAGTCGGAGTTGGTGTTGACGTGGCGCAGATCGGACTCATAGATCTCTTTGGCCAACTGCTCGACATTGGTCAGGTTGCCGTTGTGCGCCAGGGTGATGCCGTACGGCGAGTTGACGTAGAACGGCTGAGCCTCGGCCGAAGTCGAACTGCCCGCAGTCGGGTAACGCACATGGCCAATACCCATGTGACCGACCAGACGCTGCATATGCCGCTGCTGGAACACATCACGAACCAGGCCATTGTCCTTGCGCAGGAATAACCGGCCATCATGGCTGGTCACGATACCGGCAGCGTCCTGGCCGCGGTGCTGGAGGACGGTTAGCGCGTCATACAGCGCCTGATTGACGTTCGACTTACCGACGATACCGACGATGCCACACATGCGACGCAACCCCTACTTAATGAAACTGAACTGAACACATCTTACTGAGGCGTTTTGGCCGGTAAGAGGTGCTCCTTGAACGGTATTTCAGCGGGTACGCTGATACCGCTGGCCAGCCACTGACTGCTCCACCCCAGAATGAGGTTCTTGGACCAGTCTGCAACCAATAGAAATTGTGGCACCAGTCGCGACTGTTGCCACCAGGAATCCTGCTGAACCGGCCCCAGGCTCAAGAGCCCGACGGCCACGACCACCAGCAACGCGCCACGCGCCGCGCCGAAGGCCATGCCGAGAAATCGATCGGTTCCGGAGAGACCGGTGACACGAATCAATTCGCCGATGAGATAGTTGACCATTGCCCCCACCAGCAAGGTGGCGACAAACATGATTGCGCAGCCCGCGATCACGCGAGCCGAAGGAGTTTCGATATAACCGCCGAGGTACTCGGACAGTGAGCCACCAAACATCCAGGCAACGACTCCTGCGATGATCCAGGTAAGCAACGACAAGGCTTCTTTGACGAAACCGCGGCTCAAGCTGATCAAAGCGGAGATGGCGATTATTGCAATGATCGCCCAGTCAACCCAGGTAAATGGCACAGTGCAGCCTACAGACGGATAAGGCGGCGCATTTTAACAGAGCGCTTGGCTGTCGGTAAGCTGCGATTCACTGTGCTTTTGAAATCAGCCAGATAGCCTCAGCCACGCTCCGGCTGGAAGCGCACCACAAACCCCTTGAGGTTGTGCTGACGACCCAACAGGTCACGCAGACGATCAGCCTCGGCCCGCTCGATCAACGGCCCGACAAACACCCGATTCTTGCCTTCAGCAGAACGGATATATGCGTTATAGCCCTGGCTGCGCAGGGTTTTCTGCAGGTTTTCCGCACTTTCACGGCTCGACAGGCTGGCCAACTGCACCGACCAGCTGATGGACAGACCATTGGCATCGATCCGACTCTGACTGGTATCAGGCTTGGCTACGGCAATCGGCTGGGCTGGGGCCGGCACAGGGGCAGGCTTAGGCGCTGGCGCCGGCTTGCTGGCCACTACAGGTGCTGGCGCAACCGCTGGCGCACTCGGAGCAATCGACATCGACGGTGCAACCTGCTGCACCACGGGCTCCTCGACAGGCACCGGTTCCTGGGGCAATACCTGGGGCTCAGGCACCACCACCGGCTCAACCTGAACCTGAGGCATGGTCGAGGCCTGTGGCGCCGGCGGCGCTTCAACCGTTACGTGGCGCTGCTCATCCTCTCGCGAGAACAGCATCGGCAGAAAAATCACCGCCAAAGCCACCAACACCAGCGCTCCAACCATTCGCTGCTTGTAGACCTTATCCAGCATTGCCATGTGCAGCTTCCTCCGTGGAGCGCCGGGCGAGCCACTCAAGCGCCTCGGCAACACAATAAAAAGATCCGAACAGCAGAATTTCGTCATCTGCAGTCGCTTGCGCACATTGCGCGTCCAACGCCGCTGCGACACTGGCATAAGACGCTACCGAAGCACCAAGGTTCTCCAAGGCGGCCTGCAGATCCTCAACAGGACGCGCCCGAGGCGAATCCAGTGGAGCCACCGCCCAGTGCTGGACCGAGGCCTGCAAACTGCCGACAACTCCCGACAGATCCTTGTCTGCCAGCAGGCCGAATACCGCCAGGCGCTTGCCGGCTACGGGTCGACGCGCCAGGCGCTCAGCCAGATACTGCGCGGCATGGGGATTGTGCCCCACATCCAGCAGCAGGTTCAGACGCTTGCCCTGCCACTCGATCTGCCGACGATCCAGACGGCCGGTCACCCGGGTCCGCTGCAGAGCTGCACCGATCAGCTCAGGCTGCCAGGGCAACCCGGTAAGCAGGTAGGCCTGCAACGCCAACGCCGCGTTTTCCATGGGCAAATCGAGCAGCGGCAGATCCCGCAACTCAACCGGATTGCCCCGGGCATCCAGACCACGCCATTGCCAATATTCTTCGGTGAGCCCGAGGTCGAAATCTCGCCCCCGGAGAAAAAGCGGACAACCCAGCTCTCGCGCCTTGTCCAGCAAAGGCTGCGGCGGATTCAGGTCGCCACACAGAGCTGGAGCGCCGGCACGGAAGATTCCAGCCTTCTCGAAAGCCACGGACTCCCGGGAATCCCCCAGGTACTCGATATGATCGACACCAATGCTGGTGACCAATGCCAGGTCGGCATCCACCAGATTGACCGCATCCAGACGCCCACCCAGCCCCACTTCCAGGACTACGGCATCCAGGGCCGCGCGCTGGAACAGCCAGAACGCCGCCAGGGTGCCCATCTCGAAATAGGTCAGGGAAACATCACCACGCCCCGCCTCTACCGCAACAAAGGCCTCGCACAGTTGCTGATCAGTGGCCTCAACGCCATTGATCTGCACCCGTTCGTTGTAGCGCAGCAGGTGCGGCGAGCTGTAGACCCCAACCTGCAGGCCCTGAGCCCGCAACAGGGAAGCGACAAAGGCACAAGTAGAGCCCTTGCCATTGGTACCCGTGACTGTGATGACCCGAGGCGCCGGCTTGCCCAGCCCCATCCGGGCCACTACCTGCTGCGAGCGCTCAAGCCCCATATCGATGGCCGAAGGGTGCAACTGCTCAAGGTAGGCGAGCCAATCGCCCAGGGTACGCTGGGTCATAGGTTTGCTGGAGCCGGCGGAACCACGATCGGTTCAACGGGAGCAGCCACGAATTCAGGCGTCGGCAGCCCCATGAGCTGGGCCAGCAGATTACCCAGGCGCGGACGCAGCTCCTGACGGGAGATGATCATGTCGATGGCACCGTGCTCCAGAAGGAATTCGCTGCGCTGGAAGCCTTCCGGCAGTTTTTCCCGCACGGTCTGCTCGATCACTCGCGGCCCCGCGAAGCCCACCAGGGCTTTAGGCTCGGCGACGATTACATCACCCAACATCGCCAGACTGGCGGAAACACCACCGTAGACCGGGTCGGTCAGCACGGAGACGAATGGAATACCTTCTTCACGCAGGCGCGCCAGCACGGCGGAGGTCTTGGCCATCTGCATCAGGGAGATCAGCGCCTCCTGCATCCGCGCACCACCGGAGGCGGAGAAGCAGATCATTGGGCAACGGTTTTCCAGAGCGTAGTTGGCCGCGCGGACAAAGCGTTCGCCAACGATGGCGCCCATGGACCCGCCCATGAAGGAGAACTCAAAGGCCGAGACCACGACCGGCATGCCTAGCAGAGTGCCACTCATGGAGATCAGAGCGTCCTTCTCGCCCGTCTGCTTCTGCGCTGCTGTCAGACGGTCCTTGTACTTCTTGCCGTCACGGAATTTCAGACGGTCAACCGGCTCCAGGTCAGCGCCCAGCTCGGCACGACCTTCGGCGTCGAGGAAAATATCGATCCGGGCGCGAGCACCGATGCGCATGTGGTGATTGCACTTGGGGCAAACATCCAGGGTCTTTTCCAGCTCCGGACGATAAAGCACCGCCTCGCAGGACGGACACTTGTGCCAAAGACCTTCGGGCACCGAGCTTTTCTTCACCTCGGAACGCATGATCGAAGGGATCAGTTTGTCTACTAACCAGTTGCTCATGCTTTCTTTCTCCAGTACCGGCGGCCCGAACGCTCTGGTTCGCAACCCCGCGTATGCCCTTGAGCTAAATTCATGTGTGCGGCGATGATCACTTCGCTACCGCGGTCAGCACCGGGCTCGACCTGCCTGCAATGAAGCGCCCCTCAGCCATCCCGACAACCCGCAATAGAGCGGTTGCCACTCGATTCCGACCCCGCCTTAAGGCGGCGCCTGCCTGTTTTGTACAGTGGTGTTATGGACGGCGGCAGACTGCCAGCCGTCACATCGACTCGTTGCTACGACGCACTGCCTGCATAAATGCCTGAATCTTTGCCGGGTCCTTGATGCCCTTGCTCTGCTCCACACCGCCACTGACGTCCACCGCGTAGGGGCGAACCCGAGTAATGGCCTCGGCGACGTTCTGCGCAGACAGCCCGCCAGCCAGGATGATCGGCTTGCTCAGCCCCTGAGGAACCAGGGACCAGTCAAAGGCCTCGCCAGTTCCCCCCGGCACACCCTCGACATAGGTATCCAGCAGAATTCCGCTGGCGCGCGGATAAGCCAGGCAGGCAGCAGCAACGTCATCCCCGGCCTTGACTCGCAGCGCCTTGATATAGGGACGGTGATAACCCTCGCAATCCGCTGCCGACTCATCGCCATGGAACTGCAGCAGGTCCAGCGGAACGGCATCGAGGATCTCCCCCAACTCGCAGCGACTGGCATTGACGAACAGCCCGACCGTCGTCACGAACGGCGGCAAGGCGGCGATGATCGCCCGCGCCTGCTGCACACTCACCGCCCGGGGACTCTTGGCATAGAACACCAGACCGATGGCATCGGCCCCCGCCGCCACCGCTGCCAACGCATCTTCTATGCGGGTAATCCCGCAAATCTTGCTGCGAACAGCTGACATGTCGTTTGAACCTCGGGGGCAAATTCGGAAAGTTCCGGATGGTAGCAAATGCTTTTCCGGGCGTCAGCCGTCAAGTTCAGACCAACCGGTGAGGAAATGTGGCCCGATGTATCGCTCCGGCAACTGGAACTCATCCTTGTATTCCACCTGCACCAGATACAGGCCGAAAGGATGGGCGGTGACCCCGCCCGTGCGGCGAATCCGGCTCTCCAAGACCTCCCGCGCCCACTCCACCGGCCGCTCGCCCGCACCAATGGTCATCAAGACCCCGGCAATATTGCGCACCATGTGATGCAGGAAGGCACTGGCGCGAATATCCAGGACAATCATCTTGCCGTGCCGGGTAACCCGCAGGTGGTGAATCTCCTTGATCGGTGACTTGGCCTGGCACTGGCCAGCCCGGAACGCACTGAAATCATGGGTCCCCACCAGAAACGCGGCAGCCTGGGCCATCCGTTCGATATCCAGCGGCCGGTGATTCCAAGTGACCTCCTCATTGAGATGGGCCGGACGGATCTGATCGTTGTAGATCACATAGCGATAGCGCCGGGCAATCGCCTTGAACCGAGCATGAAAATGCGCCGGCATCTCACGAGCCCAACTGACACTGATGTCATGAGGCAGGTTGATATTGGCCCCCATGACCCAAGCCTTCATCGAGCGCACGGCCTGGGTATCGAAATGCACCACCTGACCACAGGCATGCACACCGGCATCGGTACGCCCCGCACAAGCCACCACCACCGGAGAGTCCGCGACCCTGGACAAGGCCTTCTCCAGGGTTTCCTGGACGCTGGGCACACCAGAAGCCTGACGCTGCCAACCGCGATAGCGCGATCCCTTGTATTCAACACCCAGAGCGATGCGGGAAAAGCCTGCGGCCGCCATTTCGGCGGCCGGGTTATCTATATTTGCCAAGAACTTACAGCCTGCTGATATGCGCAAAGGCGCTCATTATAAGGCTGGCGGGAGCAGACGCCATGCACTGCCGCGGTTTAGTTGCAGATTGCTTCACCTCGACAACGATTGCATCAGCCGCCAGGTCATCGCTATATAGCAATCTACATAGCGGTAGAAAAACAAACACCCTGACCGAGAGCCGACGAATGATCGCAACCAACAAAGAAGCCGTGGGCCTGGCCTACAGCCTGGAAGGCATGCTCCACGCCAAGCGCATGACCTGGGAGGCCATCGCGCAAATGGCCAGGCGGATCAGGCCCGGCATGCACGAATCCACCGCCAGGGAGATGGGCCTGCAAGTATTACAGGAGCTGGGCATGGAACGTATTTGGCACCCACTGCTGATTCGTTTTGGCGCCAACACCCTTAAGACCTTCAAGCAACGCTCCGACAGCGACCCCCAGCTGAATGAAAACGATCTGTTCTTCATTGACCTGGGAGTCGTCTGGGATCGCCACGAAGGCGATTGCGGAGCGACTTACGTCGTAGGTTGCGACGAGGAAATGCACGCCTGTGCCGCGGCCGCCAAGAGCCTGTTCGATCAGGTGCACGATCACTGGAAAACCCATCAAGTGGCCGGCGCCGAACTGTACCAATATGCCGAAGAACAGGCCCGCGCCATGGGCTGGATGCTCAACCTGGAGATCAAGGGGCATCGGGTCAGCGACTTCCCCCACGCCATCTATCGCGCTGGAGACCTGGGGGACTTCGCCGACTGCCCACAAGTGGGCCTGTGGATCCTGGAAATCCAGATCGCCCACCCCACTCGCCCCTTTGGCGCCTTCTACGAAGACCTGCTGGTCTGAATGACCGCCAAAAGCGCCACCAACAAAAACGGCAGCCTTATCGGCTGCCGTTCTGCTCAAGCATCGGGTTGTTTCAGGCCAGCCTTGCGAGCATTTCCTGCGCTTCGCTCTTCTGCCCTTCATTACCCTCGCTGAGCACTTCGCCCAGAATATCCCGCGCGCCGTCGTTGTCACCCATATCGATATAGGCCTGAGCCAGATCCAGCTTGGTGGCCACTTCATCGCTGCCGGCGAGGAAGTCGAAATCCGCTTCCTCAGGCGCAGCCGCAGCATCTTCAGCCGTGAAGCTTGGCGTAGCCGGCTCCGCCTGATCCAGACTCTGGGCCAGACGATCCAGTTCGGCGTTGACATCATCCAGTTCGGAGGCAAAGGCGTCCTTGGGCTCTGCCGCGGCATCCATTTCATCAGCCAGGGACAGATCGAAGTCCGCCGATAGATCCAAGTCATCCAGCGTTGACTCGGTGACGGTAGGCACATCGCCAGCCGGCAGATCCTTGAGATCGTCTTCCAGGCTCAACAGGAAGTCGTCGTCACTCTGGGTCGACGCCGGCAGGTCCGCTCCGAGATCAAGGTCGAAATCCCCCAGATCATCCAGGCTTTCCTGGGCCGCAGTCTGCTGCTCAAGAACCGAACCAAAGCTCAGGTCGTCGTCCAGAGGGAACTCCTCCAGCTCAACCTCAGGTTCGGACACCACTACCGCTGGCGAAGCTGCCTCGAGGTCATCCAGGCTCAGATCGAAATCCGCGTCCAGACCTTCCACAGGCGCCGCGGGCTCAGGCTCATCCAGCAGCTCCTTGACATACTGAGCATCCAGCTCCGCAGCCACAGCCGCAGCAGCCAGCCCCGCTGTCGCCGCCACCGCCACCATCGCCGGGAAACGGCTCTTGAGCTGCTCGACCTGAGCGTGGTTATCGCCATTGGCTACCAGCTGCCGCTCCTGAGCGACGAAGGCACTGCGATCCCCCTGATGCGCATACACTTCCATCAGCTTGAGGCGCAGATCACTGCGCTGCGGCTCGAGCTTGACCGCCTCTTCAAGAATGGCTGCCGCCTGATTCAGGCGACCACCATCGATATGGTTCTGCGCCTGTCCCAGCACATCGGTGGCTCGCTCAACCGGCGCCGCCGGAACTGGCGCCATCACCGGAGCTGGAGCTGGAGCTGGAGCTGGAGCTGGAGCTGGAGCTGGAGCTGGAGCTGGAGCTGGAGCGAGCTTGACGCTTGGTGGCGGGACTTCAAGACCTTCGAAGCTACCTTCCGGAAGATCCAGTTCCTCGGCGAAGTCGCTATTTTCCTCGGACAACGCCCGCGCCATGCGCAGGTGCTTTTCCGCTTCCTGCTGAGCCTTGCGACGACGCGCCAGCAACAGCAACAGCAGCAACACCGCCACTATCGCACCGCCACCTACCAGCCCGAGAAGGATTGGATTGGTCAGCAGGTCGCCATACTTGTCTTCGTCAGCCTGGGCCGCTGGCACATCCGGAGCCGGATTGGCTGCTGGCTCACTGACTGGAGCTTGCGCAACCACTGGCGTCGCCGCAGGCGCCTCAGGTTTGGCCACCAGCTCAGCAGGCATCACCGCCGTCGGCTGAGCGACAGGGGCTGCACCTTCAGCCTGCAACTTGGCCAACTGGTTGTTCTTCAATTCGATCAGGCGCTGCAGCTTGTCCAGCTGACTCTGCAGATCCGCCATGCGCTCCTTGAGCTCAGCATTATCGCGACGGGTTGCATCCAGGCTTTCCTGAGTCACCGCCAGCTTGTTGTTCAGGGCCTTGCTATCACCCGCGACGCCCTTGCCACCAGCCTTGCCGCTGTCCGCAGAAACCAGGCTCAGGTTGTCCTTGGTGTTGACCTGCTTGGGCGCCTTTTCGGCACCCGCACGACGAGTCGCATCCACCTGCAGCTGGCTCCGTGCACCAGCGCGACGCCCCTGACGCCAGGCAGCATTCTGCGCAGCAACTTCGGCAATGGCCTTGGGCTGCGGCAACGCGGTGCTCTGCACCACGTCAGGCAGGCGCAGGACCCTGCCAGCTTTCAATCGATTGATGTTGCCGTCGATAAAGGCATCCGGGTTCAGCGCCTGGATCGCCAGCATGGTTTGCTGGATCGACGCACCATTGCGATTCTTTGCGGCGATTTCCCACAGCGTGTCACGAGGCGCAGTTGTGTATTGCTCAGGCTTGCTGATTTTGTTGGCACGAGTGACCGGGGCATTCACCGCCGGACCACTGACCGGTGCCGCCTGTGCAGCAGCAGCGGTTTGCGGGGAAAACTTCGAAGGGTCCAGCAGCACGCTGTAATCGCGCAGCAGACGACCGTTGGGCCACATTACTTGGACCAGAAACTTGACCATCGGCTCCGACAACGGCTGGCTAGAGGTCACCCGCAGTACGCTCTTGCCGCCTGGATTGAGAACAGGAGTAAAACTCAGGTCATTGAGAAAGGCCTGACGATCGACGCCGGCCTTGGCGAACTCTTCTGCCGGGGCCAGGCTGGGCACCACTTCCGCAGCAGTAAGGTCCTTGATATCGAGCAATTCGATTTCTGCTACCAGAGGCTGGTTCAGACTCGACTTCAGGGTCAGCTCCCCGAGCCCAAGCGCCTGCGCCATACCGGAGGACAGCGCCGAGGCGGCCGCTATTGCTAACACCAGTTTGCGAACTTGAACCATAGCCTCATCCTTTGTTTGAACATTCCTCGGCCAGCGAGAAGGTTTTGTAGCGGCTGCCATAAGGCACTGCGCGGGATCATGAGCGACCGCCACGCGGGATTATTTACTGCATGCCCCGGGAGCACCTGACGGCCACTCACCTCCAGCAACTTGCCAAGCATAGCGCCCAGCTAGATTCATTCTGCAAATTGTTGCCAAGTATCTTTTACAGCAGGTCTTTTATCAACAATTCAGCCAGCTGCACAGCGTTCAAGGCCGCACCTTTGCGGACGTTGTCCGAAGTCAGCCACAGATTCAGTTCCGCCGAATCGTCGACGCCCCCACGAACCCGCCCCACATAGACTACGTCCTGGCCCACGGCGTCACCCACTGCGGTGGGATAATCACCGGCGTCCACCAGTTCCAGGCCGGGAGCCGCCTCCAGCGCCGCATTCACCGCCGCCAGATCGACGTCGGCACCTGACTGCAAAGTCACGCTATAGCTATCGCCAAAAAACACCGGTGCTTGAATGCAAGTGACAGAAATCTTTAATAAAGGCTGCCCCAGCACCTCCCGCAACTCTCTCACCAGACGCTTTTCCAACAGAGTGTGTCCCTGGGCATCTGGCGTACCGACCTGAGCCAGCAGATTGAAGGCTACTTGGCGGTCGAAGAAACGCGGCTCCAGCGGTCGCACATTCAGCAGTTCGGCGGTTTGCCGGGCCAGCTCGCTGACGGCCTCACGCCCCTGGCTGGAAATCGCCAGGCAGGCGGTCAGGTTGACCCGCTGGATATCCAGCACGCCCTGCAATGGCGCCAGCGCCACCGCCAGTGCCGTGGCCGCAGCACTGGGACTGCTCAGTTGCACCGGCTTCTTTAGACCAGCCAGCACCTGGGTATTGGCCTCAGGCACGACATTGGGTGCCTGGGCCGACGGCAAGGCACCGGAGAGGTCGATCACGGCGCAATTGGCCGCTGTGGCTCGCGGAGCGAAGCTCAGGGTCACCGCAGGGCCCGCGGCGAAAAACGCCAACTGAACCTTGCCAAAGTCGAACTCGTCGACTTCTCGCACACGAACATTCTTGCCGCGAAACGGCACCGAGTGACCGGCCGACTCACTGCTGGCGAGCAGGTGCAGGTTGGCAACGGGGAAATCACGCTCTTCGAGAATCTGCACCAGGGTTTCGCCAACCGTGCCGGTGGCGCCGATAACAGCAATATCAAAGGACGGGGTCATGGTGCTACCTCAGGCGGAACGGGGGGAGCGGCACTTTACCCGGCACGGGGTGACGAGGCAATTCGCGGGGGAAAGTGCCGGTTGGGCTAAAGCACTCTTCGCGGGCGAGTCCGCTACATGAGCATGAAAAAGCCCGCGCCTTGTGCAAGGGGCGGGCTGTTTCAAACGCTTAGAGAATCAACGCTCCAGCAAGATCCGCAGCATGCGGCGCAGCGGTTCGGCTGCACCCCACAGCAACTGGTCGCCCACGGTGAAGGCACCGAGGAACTGCGAGCCCATGTTCAGCTTGCGCAGACGGCCAACCGGAATGTTCAGAGTGCCGGTGACCTTGGTCGGACTCAGCTCCTGCATGCTGATGTCGCGCTGGTTCGGCACCAGTTTGACCCAGGGATTGTGCTGGCTGATCAGCCCTTCGATATCGGCGATCGGCACATCCTTGTTGAGCTTGATGGTCAGCGCCTGGCTGTGGCAGCGCATCGCACCGATACGCACGCAAATGCCATCCACCGGGATCGGGCTCTTGAAGCGACCGAGGATCTTGTTGGTCTCGGCCTGGGCCTTCCACTCTTCACGGCTCTGGCCGTTAGGCAGTTCCTTGTCGATCCACGGGATCAGGCTGCCGGCCAGGGGCACGCCGAAGTTCTCGGTCGGATAGGCATCGCTGCGCATGGCTTCAGCCACTTTACGGTCGATGTCGAGGATGGCGCTGGCCGGATTGGCCAGGTCATCAGCGACAGCCGCGTGGGTCGCGCCCATTTGCTTGATCAGCTCGCGCATGTTCTGCGCGCCGGCGCCGGAGGCCGCCTGGTAGGTCATGGCGCTCATCCACTCCACCAGACCGGCTTCGAACAAGCCGCCCAGGCCCATCAGCATCAGGCTGACGGTGCAGTTGCCACCGATGTAGTTCTTGGTCCCGGCATCCAGTTGCTGGTCGATGACCTTGCGGTTCACCGGGTCAAGAATGATCACCGCATCATCCTGCATGCGCAGGCTGGAAGCGGCGTCGATCCAGTAACCCTGCCAGCCGGCTTCACGCAGCTTGGGGAAGACTTCGCTGGTGTAGTCGCCACCCTGGCAGGTCAGAATCACGTCGAGGGTTTTCAACTCTTCAATGTTGTAGGCGTCCTTCAGTGGAGCAATGTCCTTGCCCACCGACGGCCCCTGGCCACCGACATTGGAAGTGGTGAAAAACACCGGTTCAATAAGATCGAAGTCCTGCTCTTCAAGCATCCGCTGCATGAGCACGGAACCGACCATACCGCGCCAACCGATCAGACCTACACGTTTCATCGCAACTACACCTTTACAAAAGTGGGCCACCGTCTGTGCGGTGGGCCCGAAAGATTACAGATTCCGCAGCGCGGCGACTACTGCATCGCCCATTTCCTGCGTACCGACTTTGGTGCAACCGGCCGACCAGATGTCACCGGTGCGCAAACCCTGATCCAGCACTCGGCTCACTGCCTGCTCGATGGCATCTGCCGCGTCATTCAGGTTGAAGCTGTAACGCAGCATCATCGACACCGAGAGGATGGTCGCCAGCGGGTTGGCAACACCCTGGCCGGCGATGTCCGGCGCCGAACCGTGGCAAGGCTCGTACATGCCCTTGTTGTTGGCATCCAGGGAAGCCGACGGCAGCATGCCGATGGAACCGGTGAGCATCGAAGCCTCATCGGAGAGGATGTCGCCGAACATGTTGTCGGTGACGATCACGTCGAACTGCTTCGGCGCACGCACCAGTTGCATGGCGGCGTTGTCCACATACATGTGGCTCAACTCGACATCCGGGTAGTCCAGCGCCACTTGTTCGACCACTTCACGCCACAACTGGCTGGAGGCCAGAACGTTGGCCTTGTCCACCGAGCAGAGCTTCTTGCCACGCACCCGCGCCATGTCAAAGCCGACCCGGGCGATACGACGGATTTCACTTTCGCTGTACGGCAGGGTGTCGTAGGACTGGCGCTCGCCATTTTCCAGCTCACGGGTGCCGCGAGGCGCGCCGAAGTAGATACCGCCGGTCAACTCGCGCACGATGAGGATATCCAGGCCCGAGACAATTTCCGGCTTCAGGCTCGAGGCATCGGCCAGTTGCGGATAGAGGATCGCCGGGCGCAGGTTGCCGAACAGACCCAACTGCGCACGAATCTTCAGCAAGCCGCGCTCAGGACGGGTATCACGCTCGATCTTGTCCCACTTCGGACCACCCACAGCACCCAGCAGCACAGCATCGGCGGCACGAGCACGATCCAGGGTCTCATCGGCCAGGGGCACACCGTGCTTGTCGATGGCAGCACCACCGATGACGTCGTGGCTCAGCTCGAAGCCCAGGCTGTACTTGTCATTGGCCAATTCCAGCACCTTGACCGCCTCGGCCATGATTTCCGGACCAATACCGTCACCTGGGAGAATCAGAATCTGCTTGCTCATGCGTTCCTCATTTGCTCTGTCGGCGCACCCGCAGGCGCGCCCGGAAAAGTTCTATCGCTCGGCCCACAGCACCAGTACATCTGTACTGAACGAACCATCGGCCTCAATCTCAAAATATTCGCGCACTTCATTGCCCATTGCCTGCTGCAGCTCGCGAATTGCCGCCCGCAGCACCTGGGGCGTGCGCATGCGCTCGACCCAGGAGTTGTACTCCAGGCGCAGACGCTGACGAGCGGTACTGCGGGTATGCAACCCAGCCTCGCTGACCTGGCGCAGCCACTCCCCAGCCGAATAGTCACGAACATGACTGGTGTCACGCAGCACTTCGACGCTTTGCAGGTAAGTGTCCAGCAGTGGACTGCCCGGCGACAAGACATCAACGAAAGCCGCCACGCCACCCGGCTTCAGCACCCGGCGCACCTCTCTCAAGGCCAGGCCCAAGTCGCTCCAATGGTGAGCCGAGTAGCGACTGAAGACGAAGTCGAACTCGCCGTCGGCGAACGGCAAGCGCTCAGCTGCGCCTTTAACGGTGCGGACGTTGTGCAGATTACGCTCCTGCGCGGCTCCCGACACTACATCCAGCATCTGCTGGGAGAGGTCGTAAGCCACCACTTCCTTGACCAGCGGCGCAACGTGGAAGCTGACATGACCGGCGCCACAGCCCAGGTCCAGGACCCGGGCAGCACCCCGGCCCGCCACTTCGGCTTGTAGCAGCGCGAATTCGGCGCCTTGAGCGTGTACGGCACTGCTCAGGTAGGCCGAGGCCTGTCCACCGAATTGCTTCTGTACCACCTGGCTATGGGCGTTGCTGGTCATGCTGTGGTCCTTTTGATCAGGGGAACGGCGTTCGCTGGCCAGCCAGCTCCTGCAACACAAATCCGCAGGAGCTGGCTGCCGGCGATCAGGCGTCGCGGAACAACCAGGGCTGGCTGGCCCGATGCTTGGCCTCAAAGGCGGCAATGGCGTCAGCGTCCTGCAAGGTCAGGCCGATGTCGTCCAGACCGTTGAGCAGGCAATGCTTGCGGAAGGCATCAATCTCGAACTTCAACACCTTGCCGTCGGGACGGGTCACGGTCTGCGCCTCAAGGTCGATGTGCAACTGGTAACCCGGCGTGGCTTCGACCTGCTGGAACAGCTCGTCGACTTCGGCGTCGCTCAAGATGATCGGCAACAAACCGTTCTTGAAGCTGTTGTTGAAGAAGATGTCGGCATAGCTTGGCGCGATGATGCTGCGAAAACCGTACTCTTCCAGGGCCCAGGGCGCGTGCTCACGGCTCGAGCCGCAGCCGAAGTTCTCCCGCGCCAGCAACACGCTGGCCCCTTGGTAACGCTCGGCGTTAAGGACGAATTCCTTGTTCAACGGACGCTTGGAGTTGTCCTGGTAGGGCTGGCCCACGTCGAGGTAGCGCCACTCATCGAACAGATTCGGACCGAAGCCGGTGCGCTTGATCGACTTGAGGAATTGCTTGGGGATGATCTGGTCGGTGTCGACATTGGCACGATCCAAAGGCGCGACCAAACCATTGTGCTGGGTGAAAGCTTTCATGCTGCGCTCCTTAGATCAATTCACGGACGTCGACGAAACGACCGCTGACAGCGGCGGCGGCGGCCATGGCCGGGCTGACCAGATGGGTACGCCCACCGGCACCCTGGCGCCCTTCGAAGTTGCGGTTCGACGTCGACGCGCAATGCTCACCGGACTCCAGGCGATCCGGGTTCATCGCCAGGCACATCGAGCAGCCCGGCTCACGCCATTCGAAGCCGGCTTCGAGGAAGATCTTGTCCAGGCCTTCCGACTCAGCCTGGGCCTTCACCAGCCCCGAACCCGGAACCACGATCGCCTGCTTGATGGTGGAGGCCACTTTACGGCCCTTGGCGATCACCGCCGCAGCACGCAAGTCTTCAATCCGCGAGTTGGTGCAGGAACCGATGAACACGCGATCCAATTGAATGTCGGTGATGGCCTGGTTGGCGCTCAAACCCATGTACTTCAAGGCACGGACGATGGAGTCACGCTTGACCAGGTCCATTTCCTTGGCCGGGTCCGGCACGCGCTGATCCACGGCCAAAACCATTTCCGGCGAAGTGCCCCAGCTGACTTGCGGCTTGATTTGCGCGGCGTCGAGCTCGACCACGGTGTCGAACTGGGCATCGGCATCGGACACCAGGTCTTTCCAGGCCTCGACCGCCAAGTCCCATTCGGCGCCCTTGGGTGCAAATGGACGACCCTTGACATAAGCCACGGTCTTTTCGTCCGCCGCCACCAGTCCGACACGGGCACCGGCTTCGATGGACATGTTGCAGATGGTCATGCGGCCTTCAACGGAAAGGTCGCGAATCGCGCTGCCGGCGAACTCGATGGCGTGGCCGTTGCCACCGGCAGTGCCGATCTTGCCGATCACTGCGAGGACGATGTCCTTGGCGGTCACGCCAAAGGGCAAGGTGCCTTCCACGCGCACCAGCATGTTCTTCATCTTCTTGGCCACCAGGCACTGAGTGGCGAGCACATGCTCCACCTCGGAAGTGCCGATGCCATGGGCCAGGGCACCAAAGGCACCGTGGGTGGAGGTGTGGGAGTCACCGCAGACCACGGTCATGCCCGGCAAGGTGGCGCCCTGTTCCGGGCCGATCACGTGGACGATGCCCTGACGCACATCGTTCATCTTGAATTCGACGATGCCGTATTCGTCACAGTTGTCATCGAGGGTCTGCACCTGCAGCCGGGAGACCTGATCGGCAATCGCTTCGATCCCGCCCTTGCGCTCAGGCGTAGTCGGTACGTTGTGGTCCGGGGTAGCGATGTTGGCATCGATGCGCCAAGGCTTGCGTCCGGCCAGACGCAGGCCTTCGAACGCTTGCGGCGAGGTCACTTCATGGATGATGTGACGATCGATATAGATCAGCGCCGAACCATCGTCGCGCTGCTTGACCAAATGCGAATCCCAGAGCTTGTCGTAGAGCGTCTTGCCGGCCATCGGACCATTCCTCATCAGCTTGTTTCTATGCCCCGGGCCCTGACCGTCGGCCGATCAATAACCCCTTGGCTTGTGAGGCTGATGCTATGGCGTTAGATTAAATAACTCAAATTCATATTTTTCATGCTTTGGATAACCAACTGGAATACAACCATGGACCTGGCCAACCTCAATGCCTTTATAGCCATCGCCGAGACCGGCAGCTTTTCCGGCGCCGGTGAACGCCTGCACCTGACCCAGCCCGCTATCAGCAAACGTATCGCCGGCCTGGAGCAGCAGCTCAATGTGCGGCTGTTCGACCGCCTGGGCCGCGAGGTCGGCCTGACCGAGGCCGGACGCGCCCTGCTGCCCCGGGCGTATCAGATCATCAACGTGCTGGACGACACCCGTCGCGCTCTGACCAACCTCACCGGGGAAGTCAGCGGCCGCCTGACCCTGGCCACCAGCCATCACATCGGCCTGCACCGCCTGCCGCCGCTGCTGCGGGCCTTTACCCGGCGCTACCCGCAAGTGGCCCTGGACATCCAATTCCTCGATTCCGAGGTGGCCTACGAGGAAATCCTCCACGGCCGCGCCGAACTGGCGGTGATCACCTTGGCACCCGAGCCCCACAGCCTGATCAAGGCCACCGCGGTCTGGGACGACCCGCTGGACTTTGTCGCCGCCCCGGAACATCCGCTGGTCAGCAACGGCCAGGTCAGCCTGGCGGATATTGCCCTGCATCCGGCAGTTTTTCCCGGCGGCAACACCTTTACCCACCATATTGTCCAACGCTTGTTTGAGGCCCAAGGCCTGACGCCGAACATCGCCATGAGCACTAACTATCTGGAAACTATAAAGATGATGGTTTCCATCGGTCTGGCCTGGAGCGTCCTGCCCCGCACCATGCTCGACGATCAAGTGGCGCGCATTCCTTTACCGGGCATACAACTGCGACGCCAGCTAGGCTATATCCTGCATACCGAACGGACGCTGTCGAATGCTGCGCGGGCCTTCATGGCCTTACTGGATGCACAAGTCGATTGGCCAGGGAACCCGGCATAGCTCTTCCGGGTATTGCCCGTGCCAAGCCGAACTGTCATGAGTATCCCGCGCCAAACGAATGACTCAGCTCAAGGCCTGACACCCATGCCAAAACCCGCTGACCGTATTCCACCCATGCCGCGTATCCATGCTGTCGACCCCAGGGAGTCGGAGCAAAGCTGGGAAAGCGCACCGCAGTTGCTCGCCGCTCTCAATGGCGCGCGGCTGGGAGCCTGGTATTGGGATATTGAAAGCGGACAGATCAGCTGGTCCCGGGGCACCCAGGCACTGTTTGGCTTCGATCCACGCCAACCCCTGCCAGAAAACCTCGAATACCTCGATCTGCTCCCCATTGAAGACCGGGCCAGAACCGTACGGGCTTTTCATTCAGTGCTGGCGGGAGCGCCCCTGGAACACGCGATGCACCACCGCATTCGCTGGCCCGATGGCAGCCTGCACTGGCTGGAGATCAACGGCAGCGTGCTACCGGACAAGCATGGCAAGCCCCGAATGATCGGGGTGATCCGCGAGATCACCCACCAACGCCAGCGGGAGGAAGCCCTCAGCAGCTCGGAAAAACGTTTCGCCACCCTGTTTCACCTGTGCCCCAACATGGTGCTGCTGACCCGCCTGGAAGATGGCCTGATCAGCGAGGCCAACCAATACTTCGAAAGCCAGTTCGGCTGGCCCGCCGAACATGTGATAGGCCGCACTACCCTGGAGATCGGCCTGTGGGTTAATCCCGAACAGCGCGCCCAACTGATCAAGGCCGTGCAGAAAAAGGGCCAGGCCGCCAGCCTCGAAGTCCAGTTCCGCGCCAGCAACGGCCAGATCCACGACGGCATTCTCAGCGCGCAGAAAATCGAACTGGAAGGCAAGCCCTACCTGCTCAGCACCTTTCTCGATACCAGCGAACGCAAAAGAGCCGAACAGGCCCTCAAAGACAGCCAGGAACGCCTCGACCTGGCCCTGGATTCGGCGCAACTGGGCACCTGGGATTGGCACATTCCCAGCGGCATGCTCTATGGCTCGGCCCGGGCCGCACAATTGCACGGCCTGGAGCCGGCGCCCTTCCATGAATCCTTCGAAGCCTTTTTCGAGGGCGTCCCCACTGAAGAACGCGACAGCATGCGCGATGCCTATCGCAGCCTGCGGGAAGGCCCGGCGGGCAACTACCAGCTGACTTACCGGGTGCAACTGGCGGACGGCAGCTCGCGCTACCTGGAAAGCCGCGCTCGCCTCTATCGCGACGAGCAGGGCAATCCACTGCGCATGGCCGGAACGCTGCTGGACATCACCGAACAGGTGGAACGCGAACAGCGCCTGATCACTTCGGAAGAGAAGTTCGCCAGCCTGTTCCAGGTCAGCCCGGACCCCATCTGCCTGACCCTGCTGGAAACCGGTCAGTTCATCGAGATCAATTCAAGCTTCACCCAGACCTTCGGCTGGACCCCGGAAGATGTGATCAACCGCAGCGCCGAACAGATCGGCTTCTGGGCAGATCCCGCCCCGCGTCTGCGGCGGATCGAACAGGTGATTCGCGAACAGGCGCTGAACAACGTGGCAGTGGTGGTCAACCACAAGAGCGGCCAGGCACTGACCTGCATCATTTCCAGCCGCCTGATCACCGTCGACAAGCAGCCGTGCATCGTCACCACGCTGCGGGATATCACCCAGCAACAGCGTTCCGAGGCCGCGCTCAAGGCCAGCGAAGAGAAGTTCGCCAAGGCCTTCCACTCCAGTCCTGACGCCATCACCATCACCGAGCGCGACACCGGCCGCTACCTGGAGGTCAACGACGGCTTCTGCCGCCTGACCGGCTACCGCACCGATGAAGTGCTCGGCCACACCATGTATCAGGTCGGCATCTGGGCCGAAGAAGCCCAGCTCGCCACACTGCTGGCGGAGCTCAGGCTCAAGGGCCGGGTGCATCACCTGGAAATGCTCGGGCGTAACAAGCGCGGGGAAATCCTCACCCTAGAGGTCTCGGTGGAGCCGATCATCCTCAATGAAACCCCGTGCCTGCTGCTGACGGCCCGGGACGTCAGTCTGCTGAAGAATGCCCAGGCACAGATCCGCCACCTGGCCTACCACGATCCCTTGACCAACCTGCCCAACCGCGCCCTGCTGATGGACCGCCTGAGCCAGCAGATCGCTCTGCTCAAGCGCCACAATCTGCGGGGCGCCCTGCTGTTCCTCGACCTGGACCACTTCAAGCACATCAACGACTCCCTGGGGCACCCGGTGGGCGATACCGTACTGAAGATCATCACCGCCAGACTGGAAGCCAGCGTGCGCATGGAGGACACCGTCGCGCGCCTGGGCGGCGATGAATTCGTGGTGCTGCTCAGCGGCCTGGAAGGCTCGCGCAATGAGGTCAGTGAACAGGTGCGGCAACTGGCCGGGACCCTGCGCGAGCTGCTCTCGGAACCGATGTTCCTCGACGGCCAGCGCCTGCAGGTCACCCCCAGCATCGGCGTGGCGCTGATTCCCGATCACGGCTCGACCCCCACCGACCTGCTCAAGCGCGCCGACATTGCCCTTTACCGCGCCAAGGACTCCGGGCGCAACACCACGCAGATGTACCACAACACCATGCAGAAGGCCGCCAGCGAACGCCTGCGCATGGAAACCGACCTGCGTCTGGCCCTGTCCCGCGGCGAATTCAGCGTGCACTACCAGCCACAGGTGGATGCCCGCGACAACCGCATCGTCGGCGCCGAGGCCCTGGTGCGTTGGCAGCACCCGGAGCTGGGGGCGCAATCACCGACGGAGTTCATCAAGGTGCTGGAGGACAGCGGACTGATCCTTGAAGTGGGCACCTGGATTCTCGATGAAGCCTGCCTGGCCTTCAGCCAACTGATCGAGCAAGGCCTGGTGGACCCGCACCACTTCAGCCTATGCGTCAACATCAGCCCTCGGCAATTTCGCCAGAACGACTTCGTCGAACGAATCGAACACAGCCTGACTGCCTATGCCCTGCCCTCATCATTGCTGAAGCTGGAGATCACCGAAGGCATCGTGATCCAGAACCTGGATGACACCATCAACAAGATGCGTCGACTGAAAAAACTCGGGGTCAGTTTTGCCATGGACGACTTCGGCACCGGCTACTCCTCCCTGACGTACCTAAAACGCCTGCCGGTGGACACCCTGAAAATAGACCAGTCATTTGTCCGCGATGCCACCCACGACCCCAACGATGCGGAAATCATCCGGGCCATCGTCGCCATGGCCCGCAGCCTGAACCTGAAGGTCATCGCCGAAGGCGTGGAAACCCCACAGCAACTGGAATTCCTCCAGGGGCTGGAATGCCATCTGTACCAGGGCTACCTGCACAGCCAGCCGCTACCTCTGAGCGAATTCAAGAAGCTGCTGAAATGACAGGCACGAAAAAGGGCGCCACCAGGGCGCCCTTTTTTTACAGCGGTCTTAGTGTTGCAGAGCCGGCTGCTGCGCACCGTTGATCGGGATGCGCTTTGGCTTCGCCTCTTCCGGTACAACCCGCAGCAGGTCAATGTTCAACAGACCGTTGCTCAGGGCCGCGGCCTTGACCTCGATATGGTCGGCCAGGCGGAAGGACAGCTTGAATGCACGCTGGGCAATGCCCTGGTGCAGGTAAGTGACACTTTCATTGGCGTCGCGCTTGCCACCGCTCACGGTCAACACGCCTTTCTCCACTTGCAGTTCCAGATCGTCATCCTGGAAGCCGGCAGCGGCGATGACGATGCGGTATTGGTCGTCGGCGTGTTTTTCAACGTTGTAGGGTGGATAGCTGCTGCTCGGTTCGTTGCGCAACGCCGATTCAAACAGGTCGTTGAAACGGTCGAAGCCAACAGAGGAACGGAACAGTGGAGCCAGGGAAAATGCAGTACTCATGGGTCTATCTCCTGATTTTTCAGCGAGTGGTTATCTCCGCGACCCGAATTCGGCGTCGCGTACCCAAGAGATAGGGACCGCTCCTGACATTTCAAGAGGTTTTTTTGAATTTTTTACGCCGCTTCGCTGCGGGGCATGCCCAGCAGCCGCCCCACCTGATCCAGATCGGTTTCCCGACGCAGAGCGGTAAACAGCTCAACCGCCTCCGGATAGTTGCGAGTCAGCATGGCCAGCCATTGCTTCAAACGCCCCGGGGCTGAACGGGGGGTCAGTTGCACCACCACCTGGGCCCAGAAGTCCTGAAGCATGGGCTGCAGATCGGCCCAGGACATTTCCACCACCTCCTCCCCAGCGCGAGCGGCGGCGATCTGCCGGGCCAGGTCCGGACGCGAGACCAGCCCACGACCGAGCATGATGTCCTCCACGCCACTGATCTCCCGACAGCGCCGCCAATCCTCGACGCTCCAGATATCGCCGTTGGCGAACACCGGCACCTTGACCACATCCTGCACCCGAGGAATCCACTCCCAATGAGCGGGCGGCTTGTAACCATCAACCTTGGTCCGTGCGTGAACCACGATATGTTCCGCGCCGCCCTCAGCCAGCGCCGTAGCGCACACCAGCGAACCGTCCGGGCTATCGAAGCCCAGGCGCATTTTTGCCGTGACCGGGATATGCGCAGGCACCGCTCGCCGCACATGCTCGACAATCTGATTCAGCAGTTCGGGCTCCTTAAGCAGCACCGCCCCACCCCGGGACTTGTTGACGGTCTTGGCTGGACAGCCAAAATTTAGGTCGATCACCTCGCTGCCAAGCTCGCAGGCCAGCGCAGCATTTTCGGCCAGGCACACCGGATCGGACCCCAGCAACTGCACGCGCAATGGCACGCCGGCAGCGGTGTGCGCGCCTTGCAGCAACTCGGGAGCGAGCTTGTGGAAATAGGCAGGCGTCAGTAGACGGTCATTGACGCGAATGAACTCGGTGACACACCAGTCGATCCCGCCAACACGAGTCAACACATCCCGCAGGATGTTGTCGACCAACCCCTCCATGGGCGCCAGGGCAATTTGCATGAAACACACTCAACGAAAAATCAGGCGAAAAAACGTCCGCCAGTTTACTGGGTTTCACCCGATAACAGGAATTTTGTAGGAACGGCCGAGCGGCGTTGCGCTTAGCGACAAATGGACTCTCGGGCCTGACAGCGCCCTTGAACACGCCTTCGCTGGCAAGACGGTATCCACACAGGAGCCAAGGTGATCACGAGCCCTGCAGGGCTGGGCCGTAGCCCTCAAGGAATTCAGCGGGCATACGCTTGGGCTTGCCGCTGGACAGCTCGATGCAGACAAAAGTGGTCTGGGCCCGCAACAAGGTACTGCCATCGCTCGGACGGACCAGCTGGAAACGTCGAGTCATCTTCAGGCGCTGATCCCAATCGACGATCCAGGTGGCCAGTTGCAGCTCATCGCCTTCATAAGCCGCGGCCAGATAGTCGATCTCGTGCCGCACCACGGCCATCGCCCGATCCAGGCGACGATACTCGGCCAGATCCAGCCCCAGACGTTGCGAGTGACGCCAGGCGCAACGCTCCAGCCAGGTCACGTAGACCGCATTGTTGGCGTGCCCCAAGCCATCGATATCCTCGGCCACCACCTGCAGATCGATAACGAATGGCGTTGCCAGATCCCAACTCATGCCCAACTCCCGGTCAGATTTTTTGACCGGGGCAGTGTAGCGGATGCTCAGGCAGATTGGCGCGCCGGCAGATGGCGTCCGGTGACCAGAGTGATCACAGCGTCGATCACTCGGGGATCGGCCAACACTCGCTGATGACCACCTTCACTCAAGCGCAGCAAGCGACTGTCGAACCAGGCCTGGTGGATCAACTCCGACTCCTTGACCGGTACAAATCGATCATCTTCGGCATGAATGATCAGGCCAGGCATCTCCAACTGATACTGAGCCACGTCCAGGGTCGCGGCACGCATCCCTACATCCTTCTCCACTTGACGGATAAAGGCCGAGCGCGCCCTGGGCGGCAAGCGCATGTAGCGGGCAAAACCTCGCAAAACGCCAAGAATCCGAGCCGGCGCGGCGATACTGACCAGGGTTTCGGTGCGCAGTCCCAACTGCACAGCGAGCATGGCGCTGGCACCGCCCATGGAGTGACCAATCACTGCGCGCAAGGGGGGCAATTCCGCCGCTGCCTCCAACATCGCCCGGGCAAAGAGCACCACATTGGCCTCCTCCCCTGGAGAGCGGCCGTGGGCGGGACCGTCCAGCGCCACTGCGGTATAGCCAGCCGCCACCAGCGCCTCGATCAGGCTGGCAAATTGAGTGGGTCGCCCTTCCCAGCCATGCATCAGCAACACTGTCGGCCCCTGCCCCCAACGCAAGGCAGAGAGGCCAAAGCGCAAGGTCAGACGCTCAGCACGCTCCAGCAAGGGCAATTCCCACTCTCGGGGCGGCAGCTCACGGGGAGTCATGAACAACTGGCGCATCCGATTCGCCGCCCACTGAGGAGCCACCCAGCCCAGAGTGCCATTGACACCACGAATCCAGCTCAATCCGCTCATCGCCCAACACCTCGCAACCGAACTTCAGGTCATAGAACCGCCGACTTGGCGGCACGCAGTAGACGATCGGACAATTCACCCGGCCCAAGAGCTCGCGCCAGGGACAGCCCACCCACCATCAACGCCATATCCGCCAACGCCTTGTCCGTGTCCTCGGGGCTTGCGGCCAACTGCGCGACCATCAGCTCCATATGCTCGTTCAAAGCCTTGCGAAAACTCTCTGGCAGCCGCCCCAGCTCACCCACAGATGCCGGAATCGGACAGGCCTGCTCAGTGGAGTCGCGGTGCTTGCGCGACAGATAGAACGCTGCCGTCAGCGCCCTTCGCTCCTCACCACTCAAACCTGCGTCCAGCTCGTCGAGCAAGCCACGTCGGTGGGCGAGCAGTTGGGTGAACGCCTCAAGCATCAGCGCATCCTTGCTCTCGAAGTGCGCATAGAAGCCACCCACCGTCAGCCCGGCAGCCCCCATCACCTCCCCCACACTCGGTTCGGCCGGGCCTCGCTGGATCAGCGCCGAACTGGCAGCCTGGAGAATACGTTCGCGGGTTTGAGCTTTTTTATCGTTCATCGTTGCCTCCGAATATTACGGACAAAATATTATTCTCATAATAATTTTCCGCAAGTCGTCAGTGTGACCGCCGGTCAGAAGTGCAGGCTGAGGAAGAGAGTAAAAGTTGGCCGGACGCCAGAAAAACAAAAGGGCCATTCAATAATTGAATGACCCTTAAAAATCCCGCATAGCGGGTAAACGTGGCGTCCCCTAGGGGACTCGAACCCCTGTTACCGCCGTGAAAGGGCGGTGTCCTAGGCCACTAGACGAAGGGGACACATACCCTTCTAACAGTTGATCAGTGCTGAGTTCTGATCGATTCAAGGCCGGTGTGGCCAGGCCTTGAACTGTAAATTGGTGGAGCTAGACGGGATCGAACCGTCGACCTCTTGCATGCCATGCAAGCGCTCTCCCAGCTGAGCTATAGCCCCGGATTTTCGCCTCGCGGCGCAGCGATATCTTGCAACATCGCTTGTGTGAAACTGGCGTCCCCTAGGGGACTCGAACCCCTGTTACCGCCGTGAAAGGGCGGTGTCCTAGGCCACTAGACGAAGGGGACGCATACCCTTCTAACAGTTGATCAGTGCTGAGTACTGATCGATTCAAGGCCGGTGTGGCCAGGCCTTGAACTGTAAATTGGTGGAGCTAGACGGGATCGAACCGTCGACCTCTTGCATGCCATGCAAGCGCTCTCCCAGCTGAGCTATAGCCCCGGATTTTCGCCTCGCGGCGCAGCGACATCTTGCAACATCACTTGTGTAAAACTGGCGTCCCCTAGGGGACTCGAACCCCTGTTACCGCCGTGAAAGGGCGGTGTCCTAGGCCACTAGACGAAGGGGACGCAAACCCTTCTATACAACTGATCAGTGCTGAGTACTGATCGATTCAAGGCCGGTGTGGCCAGGCCTTGAACTGTAAATTGGTGGAGCTAGACGGGATCGAACCGTCGACCTCTTGCATGCCATGCAAGCGCTCTCCCAGCTGAGCTATAGCCCCTCGTCGGTGACGACGGGGCGAATCTTAAGGGGCGATCGGAAGGCTGTCAATTTTTTTTCCGTATTTTGAAAAAAAATTTGCCGGGATAACAACCACTTACCGCCCCGCCCCAAAAACCCTGGCTTTTTCAGCCTTAGCGGCCCGTGCCAACTCCCATAAACGGGGGGCCGCGAGCCGCCTGGAACCCACTTGGCCAGCGACCAATCGACCTGGCGCCTGAGAATCAAGCGTAGTCGAAAAGACCGTAGCCCCTTGTAGCTCCCCTGCTGCGAAGCGCCGTCAGCCGATGGCGCCCAGCAGTTTTTCCCACTCCTTGTTCTCTTTCTTCGACACGCCACCAAGCAGGTCGATGGCCTGGCGCAGACGGAAACGAGTAAGGTCAGGCCCCAGAATCTCCATGGCATCGAGCACCGACACCGAGCTGGCCTGGCCAGTGATCGCAGCGAACATCAGCGGCATGGCGTCACGCAGTTTCAGCTCCAGGGATTCAACCACTGCCTGAATGGTCGCGGTGATGCTGTCTTTCTCCCACTGGCGCAGGCTCTCGAGCTTCCACAGGATCAACTGCATCACTTGCCGCACCTGATCGCCAGAAAGCTTCTTGGATTCGAACAACTTGGCGTCCGGGGTCACGCCACCGGCGAAGAAGAAGCCGGCCAACGGTGCGATCTGGCTGAAGGTCTCCACCCGGCCTTGCACATGGGGCGCGATCTTCATCAGGTATTCAGGATTCAGCGCCCAGGTCTGCACGCGACTGGCGAACTCTTCCACCGGCAGGTCACGCAACCACTGGCCGTTGAGCCAAGACAGTTTCTCGATATCGAAGATCGGCCCACCCAGGGATACCCGCGACAGGTCAAAGTTATCGACCATTTCCTGCAACGAGAACTTCTCGCGCTCGTCCGGCATCGACCAGCCCATGCGCCCCAGATAATTGAGCATGGCTTCCGGCATGAAACCCATGCGCTCATAGAAGGTCACAGAGGTCGGATTCTTGCGCTTGGACAGCTTGCTCTTGTCCGGATTGCGCAGCAGCGGCATGTAGCACAGCTGCGGCTGCTCCCAACCGAAGTACTCGTAGAGCAGAATCAGCTTCGGTGCCGAAGGCAGCCACTCCTCACCGCGCAGCACATGGGTGATGCCCATCAGGTGGTCATCGACCACGTTGGCCAGGAAGTAAGTCGGCAGGCCATCGGTCTTCATCAAGACCTGCATGTCCATGCGATCCCACGGAATTTCGACATCGCCACGCAGCAGATCAGGCACCACACAGATGCCTTCGGTCGGCACCTTCATACGAATCACATGGGGCTCACCGGCCGCCAGACGCCGGGCCACTTCTTCCTTGGACAGCAGCAAGGCGCGGCCGTCATAACGCGGCGTCTCGCCACGAGCCATCTGCTCGGCGCGCATCTGGTCCAGCTCTTCGGCCGTGCAGAAGCATGGGAACGCGTGTCCCAGGTCCACCAATTGCTGAGCATATTTCTGATAGATATCGCCGCGCTCGCTCTGGCGATAAGGACCATGGGGACCGCCCACATCCGGCCCTTCGCTCCAGTTGATGCCCAACCAGCGCAAGGCATCGAAAATCTGCTGCTCGGACTCGCGGGTCGAACGCAACTGATCGGTGTCTTCGATACGCAGGATGAACTCACCGCCATGCTGCTTGGCAAAGCAATAGTTGAACAAAGCGATGTAAGCGGTACCTACGTGGGGGTCCCCGGTAGGCGATGGCGCGATGCGCGTGCGGACGGTGGTCATGGCATATCTCGAAAAGATAGAAAAACGAGGAATAAAACAGGGGGCGAATGGTAACAGGCGACCCCGGCCCGGCTCCAGTAAGGAGGGCATTTAAGCCAAGGTTGCGACTACAGACCGCCGCAAAGCCCATGAATGGTCAAATATCAGCGCCTGGCATTTACCACCCACGGGCTATCTGCCAGGTTCACCCGCTAGTAATTTTTCTTACACTTTTTGATTGCGGCCGCGCGCCCTGGGATTTGACCTGTTCGGGCTGGCGAGCCTCTTTTTCGGAGTGCTCAACCCGGACTTCGCCGGGCCGCAGCGCAATCAGATCCAGATCATCCGCGCCCTGGGGCAGCCGCTGATCATGATCACCATCTCGCTGATCCCACGGTTTAGGGATCGAACGCCGTTAGACGGTCAGCAAGCGCTCGCGCAGCTTGGTGATTTCGTCGCGCATCTGCGCCGCCGCCTCGAACTCCAGGTCCCGGGCCAGTTGGTACATTTTTTCTTCGAGCTGGCGAATGCGCTTGGTGATTTCGCTGGGCGAACGCAGTTCGTTTTCGTAGCGGGCACTTTCTTCGGCGGCCTTGGCCATGCCCTTGCGCTTCTTGCTGCGCGAGCCCGGCACGGTGGCGCCTTCCATGATGTCGGCGACATCCTTGAACACCCCTTTGGGGGTGATGCCGTTGGCCAGGTTGAAGGCAATCTGCTTGTCACGCCGCCGTTCGGTCTCGCCAATCGCCCGCTCCATGGAACCGGTGATGCGGTCGGCATAGAGAATCGCCCGGCCATTGAGATTGCGCGCGGCGCGACCGATGGTCTGGATCAGCGAACGCTCGGAACGCAGGAAGCCTTCCTTATCGGCATCGAGAATCGCCACCAGCGACACTTCCGGCATGTCCAGGCCTTCACGCAGCAGGTTGATCCCCACCAGCACATCGAAGGTACCCAGGCGTAGGTCGCGAATGATTTCCACACGCTCCACGGTGTCGATGTCCGAGTGCAGATAACGCACGCGCACGCCGTGGTCGGCCAGGTAGTCGGTCAAGTCCTCGGCCATGCGCTTGGTCAGGGTGGTGACCAGCACTCGTTCTTCCACCGCCACGCGCTTGGTGATTTCCGACAACAGGTCATCCACCTGGGTCAGGGCCGGGCGTACTTCCACCTGGGGGTCCACCAGGCCGGTGGGACGCACCACCTGCTCCACAATGCGCCCGGCGTGCTCGGCTTCATAGTTGCCCGGGGTAGCAGAGACGAAGATGGTCTGCGGGCTGACACCTTCCCACTCGTCGAAACGCATCGGCCGGTTGTCCAGCGCCGATGGCAGGCGAAAACCATATTCCACCAGAGTCTCCTTGCGCGAACGGTCGCCCTTATACATGGCGCCCACCTGAGGCACGCTGACGTGGGATTCGTCGATCACCAACAGCGCATCCGCCGGCAGGTAGTCATACAAGGTGGGTGGCGCGGCGCCGGCGGGACGGCCGGAGAGGTAGCGCGAGTAGTTCTCGATACCGTTGCAATAGCCCAGCTCGAGGATCATCTCCAGATCGAAACGGGTGCGTTGTTCCAGACGCTGGGCTTCCACCAGTTTGTTGTTGGAGCGCAGGTATTCCAGGCGTTCCTGCAGTTCCACCTTGATCCCCTCGATAGCGTCCAGCAGGGTTTCCCGTGGGGTCACGTAGTGGCTCTTGGGGTAGAAGGTGAAACGCGGCAGCTTGCGGATCACTTCGCCGGTCAACGGGTCGAAAGCGCTGATGCTTTCCACTTCGTCGTCGAACAGCTCGATGCGGATCGCTTCCAGGTCGGATTCCGCCGGATAAATGTCGATCACGTCGCCACGCACACGGAAGGTGGCACGAGCGAAGTCCATATCGTTGCGGGTGTATTGCAGGTCCGCCAGGCGCCGCAGCAAGGCACGCTGGTCGAGCTTGTCGCCGCGGTCCACGTGCAGAACCATTTTCAGGTAGGTTTCCGGGCTGCCCAGACCATAGATGCAGGACACCGTGGTCACGATGATCGCGTCCTTGCGCTCCAGCAGCGCCTTGGTCGCCGACAGGCGCATCTGCTCGATATGGTCGTTGATCGAGGCATCCTTCTCGATAAAGGTATCCGAGGAAGGCACATAGGCTTCGGGCTGGTAGTAGTCGTAATAGGAAACGAAGTACTCCACCGCATTGTTCGGGAAGAAGGCCTTGAATTCGCCGTACAACTGGGCCGCTAGGGTCTTGTTCGGCGCCAGTACCAGGGTCGGGCGCTGCACCTGGGCGATGACGTTGGCGATGCTGAAGGTCTTGCCCGAGCCGGTCACGCCGAGCAGGGTCTGGTGGGCCAGTCCGGCCTCGATGCCTTCGACCAGCAGGCGGATGGCCTCCGGCTGGTCGCCGGCGGGCTGGAAGCGAGTGACTAGCTGGAATTCGGACATATCTACCTCTGGGATCATTCATGCGCGGCCATACCGTACAGGAACGAGAAACACCGCGTACGACCCATGTCGCCGAGGAAAAAACCGGAATGAGCTGGATGTGGAGGCAGATACCACGGCTTTCAAGGTAAAGGTCTTACACCCGTTAACACCCGGAAGGTTGCAATAAGACTAACGGTCGAAAAATAAAGCGAAAAACTTGTCGCAAAAGGTCAATCGGCTGTCGCCCCCCGCGATGATGGCCTCTATACTAGCTCCCCGTTTGTGCACCGCTCTAGTGCATTCGGCTGGAGCGCGACACGTCCCTCCACACTCCATTCAGAGCCGCCGTAAAAATGAGCCTGTTCTCCGCTGTCGAAATGGCACCACGCGATCCAATCCTGGGCCTCAACGAAGCATTCAACGCCGACACCCGAACCAACAAGGTCAACCTTGGGGTGGGCGTGTACTGCAACGAGGAGGGACGCATTCCACTCCTGCGCGCCGTTGTCGAAGCCGAGACAATTCGCGCCGCTCAACACGCTTCCCGTGGTTACCTGCCGATCGACGGCATTGCCGCCTATGACCAAGCGGTACAGAAACTGCTGTTCGGCAACGACTCGCCCCTGCTGGCCGCTGGCCGCGTGGTCACCACCCAGGCCGTTGGCGGTACTGGTGCACTGAAGATCGGCGCCGACTTCCTCAAGCAACTGCTGCCCAACGCTGTAGTCGCCATCAGTGATCCAAGCTGGGAAAACCACCGCGCACTGTTCGAAACCGCTGGTTTTCCGGTGCGGAACTACCGCTACTACGACGCCGCCACCCACGACGTAAACCGCGCCGGCCTGCTGGAAGACCTCAACGCCCTGCCGGCCCAATCGATCGTGGTGCTGCATGCCTGCTGCCACAACCCGACCGGTGTCGACCTGACTCCGCAGGACTGGAAAAACGTCCTGGAAGTGGTCAAGGCGAAAAACCTCGTGCCATTCCTCGACATGGCCTACCAGGGCTTTGGCGACGGCATCGACGAAGACGCCGCGGCCGTGCGCCTGTTCGCCGAGTCGGGCCTGACCTTCTTCGTGTCCAGCTCGTTCTCCAAGTCGTTCTCGCTGTACGGCGAGCGCGTTGGCGCTCTGTCCATCGTCAGCAGCTCGAAGGAAGAAAGCGCTCGCGTGCTGTCCCAGGTCAAGCGCGTGATCCGCACCAACTACTCCAACCCGCCAACCCATGGCGCAACCATCGTTGCCGCGGTGCTGAACAATCCGGAACTGCGCGCCCAGTGGGAGCAGGAACTGGCGGAAATGCGCCTGCGCATTCGCGGCATGCGCACCCAGATGGTCGACTTGCTGGCCAAAGGCGCCCCTGAGCACGACTTCAGTTTTGTCGGCCGCCAGTGCGGCATGTTCTCCTACTCCGGCCTGACCGTTGAGCAAGTGACCCGCCTGCGCAACGAATTCGGCATCTACGCCCTGGACACCGGCCGCATCTGCGTGGCCGCACTGAACCAGAACAACATCGACGTGGTGACCAAGGCCATCCTCCAGGTGATCTGATTCACGGCCGTCGCGCAAAAAGGGGAAGCCATGGTGCTTCCCCTTTTTTGTGCGCGCTCAGCTAATAACCAGTCCAGCCCCTGCATCCTCTAGACTGAGGCCACGCCTCCCTTGCCGATCGAGAATCCAGATGAAAGACGATGACCTGCGGGCCGACCGCGACGAACTGGAGCACTACTTGCCCCGCTCGCAGAAACGCGAAAAGAGCCTGGTACTGCAAATCGCCCTCGGCGTGTTCCTCGGTGGTCTGGCCCTGTGGCTGGTGCAACTGGCAGCCACATCGCTGATGGCCAAGCTGATGCTGGGCACCCTGACCTTCGGCGGCTGAACCGACTCAACCCGCCAGTTCACGCATTCGCTGACTGGCGGCATCATCAAAGGCCACGTACAACGCCTCAGCGACCTGGCTCTTGATGGCCTTGGCACTCTCCAGCCCCAGGACAAAACCTTCGGCCTTGCCCGCCGCGCGGTTCAGATCCGCCGCTGCCGCTGCCTGGGTAATGGCATCCCACAACTTGTCGGCCTGAGGCCCGACTCCCTTGGGCAGGTTGATCTGCTCGATGCTCATGACAGCACCTCGCATCGCGATGCAAAAAAATGAGTGGGAACCTGGGATAAATCGAAGCGCATCATAAAAACGTACCTTTGCGGCTTGAGGCCGGCAGCGCGTGAAACCACTTCCGGGGAGCCATGGTAGCCCCTATCGGATCACGTACAGCCCCGCTAGCTGATAAAACCCTTGAAGTAATGTCAGCAGATCATTCAGAACCTCGCCGCACTGAAAAAAACATTCACAGCTTGTTGACTTCCCTTTCTGAATCAGTAAGATACGGCGCATTCCGCGATAGCTCAGTTGGTAGAGCAAGTGACTGTTAATCACTGGGTCCCTGGTTCGAGTCCAGGTCGTGGAGCCATATTCCTACACTGATTTGCCTCAAACCCAACAAGAGCGCCCTGCTCTTTTGGCAAATCAGCAGAAAAAAACCACTATCAGTTCCATGATCCGCATGTCAGCCAGACATGCGGATAAAGTGCTTTGCGAGCCGAATGGCTCAGACAAAGGTCTGGTTGCCTTGCCGCAATGGCCTGACGTAGGCTGTGCGCCTATTTTTCCGGCCAGTCAGACAACGATGTTCCTGCCAGCACAGTCCCCGTGCCTCTCCCCCTCGATGAGCCCTTCGGCAACCCTGGCCGTTGCCCAGCATGATTGCGCGATCAACCGTCGCCGCCGCAGCGTCCTGTTCGCCTTCACCTTCTCCCCGCACCAAGGCAGTCGCTAACCGCAATTGAGCCTGGCACCGCCCCGCCACCTTTGGCGCCGATGCAGAGGCTGGCTCGCCAGCGAAGACGTCTCGAAGTGCGCCGCACCATTCAATGACCGCTTCGCCAGCAGCCAGCCCCTACGCCGAGGGCACAGGCCCGGCTCTCGCCCGTATCTCGGCGGATGCTGTCACGCGGCGTCCGCAACATCTCCATTTTTCAGCGCCTGACGCTTCAGGCGCGAGTCTTGATCATGAACAAAGCCTTGTTAGCTGCCTTGATCCTGGGCATTTCCATTGTCGGCCTGAGCATCGGCTCCACAGTGCCGATCCTTGCCCTGCGCCTGTACCAGGCCGGCGCGTCGAACAATCAGATTGGCATCATGTCAGCCCTGCCTGCGGCGGGCATGATGCTTTCGGCCTTCCTGGTCAATGCCTTGTGCCAGCGCCTGACCCGGCGCCAGATCTATCTGCTGTGTTTCAGCCTCTGCGCCCTGAGCGTGGCAGCCCTGGAACTGCCGGGCGCCAACCTCTTCAGCCTGGGATTGGCCCGGGTCGCCATGGGGCTTGGGGCCGGGCTGATCATCATTCTCGGGGAAACCTGGGTCAATGAAATGGCCGAAGACGCCAGCCGTGGCCGCTTGGTGGCGGTCTACACCACCTGTTTCACCTTCTTCCAACTGCTGGGCCCTGGCCTGGTATCACTGCTGGGCACCGAGGGGCCGCTCGTACTCGCCATTGTCAGCCTCGGTTATGCCGTGGCGATCGCCGTGGTCTGGCTGACCCTGCCCCAGGAAGACTCCCCAAGTCCTCACGAGGAAAGCCGGACCTTCTCGGTGCTGGGCTTTATCCGCATCGCCCCGGCGTTGTGTGTGGGCATACTGTTCTTCGCCTTCTTCGACAGCGTCGTGCTGTCGCTGTTTCCGGTGTACGCGGCCACTCATGGCTACAGCATCAAACTGGCGGCACTGATGGTGACCATCATTCTCCTGGGAGATACGGCGTTCCAGTTCCCCCTGGGCTGGCTCTCGGACAAGCTGGGGCGCCCGGGGATCTACCTCGGCTGCGGCATCATCGCTCTGCTGATCGGCCTGTGCCTGCCACTGTTGATGCAATCCCCCGGTCTGCTCTGGCCGAGCCTGGTCATCCTCGGCGCGGCGGCGGGCGGCATCTACACCCTGGCGATCGTGCTGATCGGGCAATCCTTCAGCGGAGCGGATCTGGTGACCGCCAATGCCAGCGCCGGTCTGCTCTGGGGCATCGGCAGCCTGCTGGGACCACTGCTCAGTGGCGCCGCCATGAGCGGCGGCAGCTATGGTTTGCCCCTGACCCTGTCGGCGGCCGCCGCCGTGGTGGTGGTAATGGCTCTGTCCCTGGTGCGCCAGGGGCAGTTCAGCAAGGTCACGGAGTAAGTCACGCTGCTCAAAGGGCGGCCTGGAAACATTCACAGGCCGCCTCTTTGTCATTACCATCGCGCCATCCGAATCCCCTGATGAAAACTGTGCAATGAACCGACCTCTGTGCCTCCTGTCCCTGTGGGGGCTGTTGTCTCTGTTACCGCTACAGGCCCTGGCCGCCTCCACGGTGGATTGCGCCACCCTGAGCGACAACGCCTCTCTGGAAGCCGGCGAGTACCGCCCGCCCCTGGAAGCCAAGGTCATAGGCCAAGGACGGTTGCACTTTCACAGTGGGCCGAATGCCGCCTGCGTGAACCAGAAGCTCTATGTGATTCCGGGCGACGGCCTGACCGTGTACGCCTCCAGCGACGGCGGCTGGGCCCAAGTCATGTACATCGCCAAAAACGGTGAGGACTACAGTGGCTGGGTCGAGGAAAAACGCCTGCAACTGGGCGGTCACTACGGCGGCCCACAGCTGCCGGCCGAGGTCACGGCCTTTATCCAGCGTCACGAAGATTGCCAGCACTTTGCCGGCGAGGAGGCGTATGACGAGGAGCGTCGGGCCGAACTGGAGAAAGCCGTTAACGACGTCTGTATCGGCCATGATCGCCAGCTCGCAACCTTGCGCGGGCAGTACAAGGACAACCCCGAGGCCCTGCAAGCCCTGGAGCCCCTGGACAACCTCGAATAATGACTCACCCATAAAAAACGGCGCCTTCAGGGCGCCGTTTTTTAATGTCGCAATGATTGCACTCAGTGCGTGGTTTGCGCACTGCCTCGAGCATGGCTCGGTGCCGAGCCGTCCCCAAGCGGATTCGACGACTGTCCCGAAACCTCAGCTACCAGCGGCACTTCATTGCCTTCGGCATCGTGCAGCTTGCCACCGCTGAAGTAGTCCCCCTCACGCAGTACGGCAATGTCCTGGAAGCGCAGGCTGCGCTCGGTGCCAGCGACGAACACCGACTGCTGGTCCGAGTTGCCGGCGGTGAAATGGTTGAACGCCAGGTTCAGCAGGATCGCCATGATCGCCGACGAGCTGATGCCCGAGTGGAAGATCGTCGCAAACCAGCTGGGGAAGTGGTCGTAGAAGCTCGGCGCAGCGATCGGGATCATGCCGAAGCCGATGGAGGTCGCAACGATGATCAGGTTCATGTTGTTGCGGTAGTCGACCTTGGACAGGGTACGAATGCCACTGGCCGCCACGGTGCCAAACAGCACGATACCGGCACCGCCCAATACCGAGGTGGGCACCGCCGCAATCACCCGCCCCATGAAGGGCAGCAGGCCGAGGACTACCAGAAACACGCCGCCGGTAGCCACTACAAAACGGCTCTTGATCCCGGTGACCGCCACCAGCCCGACGTTCTGGGCAAACGCACTCTGAGTGAAGGAACCGAAGATCGGCGCGATCATGCTCGACAGCATATCGGCACGCAGCCCATCCCCCAGGCGCTTGGAGTCGACCTTGGTGTGGATGATTTCACCCACCGCGAGGATGTCCGCCGAGGTTTCCACCAGGGTCACCATGACCACGATGCACATCGACAGGATCGCTGCGACATGGAAAGTCGGCATCCCGAAGTGGAACGGCGTGGGCAGGCCAAACATCGGCCCCTGAGTGACACCGGAAAAATCCGCCATGCCCAGGAACACCGCGATCACCGTACCGATGACCATGGCAAGGAGAATCGACAACCGGGAAATCGCCGCGCTGCCGATCTTGCTCAGCAGCAACACCAGTACCAGGGTGAGGGCCGCCAGACCGATGTTCGACATGCTGCCGAAATCCGCCGCCCGGCTATTGCCGCCCATCGCCCAGCGCGCCGCCACAGGCATCAGCGTCAAGCCGATGGTGGTGATGACAATGCCGGTGACCAGCGGGGGAAAGAACTTGGTAATGCGAGAGAACACCGGCGTAATCAGCAGGCCGATCAGCGAAGCTGCAATCACCGCCCCCAGAATTGACTGGAAGCCGCCCTCGCCGCTGCTGGTGACAATCGCCACCATGGTCGATACGCCCGCAAAGGACACCCCTTGAACCAACGGCAGCTTGCAGCCGAAAAACGGCACGCCGAGCGTTTGCAGCAAGGTTGCCAGCCCCCCTGCAAACAACGAAGCGGCGATCAGCAGGCCGATCTCCGCTGGCGACAGACCGGCCGCCTGGCCGACGATCAGTGGCACCGCAACGATACCGCCATACATGGTCAGAACGTGTTGCAGGCCATAAGCCATATTCGCGGCAATACCCAAATTTTCATCTTCGGGACGTTGCTGTGAAACCTGGGGCGTATTCATGGTGTGGGGTTCCCTGTTTTTGTTATGCGCACACTGTATGCAACAACAAAGACAACTGTCCATAGGATTGTATACAGTTTATCGGTCAATCTTCCGGCACTTCCCCCTGCTGATTCACCGATAAAAAGCCCCGCTCAGGTCGTACGGATCACCCTTTTCCAGCCTGAATGGCCGCCCCAGAGCCACCGCCCCACATCGGGCCGGCAGGACCTGTGCAGCCAGCCGACATCCTCTTCCCCAACTCCACCCGCTGAAACACAACGCAAAAAAAGGCCGATCCATTGGCTGGATCGACCCTCGCTGCACACAAAAAGACCAATCAGTTGGACGGTACGCGGATCTTGTACACATTGGGTGCGACACGAATCCACTGATCGCTGACCAGCGGATAGACCCGGGTCCGCGCCGACAAACGCAACAGCTGCGAGTTGATGTTGGCCAGGGTCTTCACGTTGCCGTCACGCTGATAGCTGAGCATGTTGTCGCGCACATTGATGATGGTGTTCCAGGTGTCCTTGTTATTGATGATGTACTGGGCATTGGTTTCGAATTGCTCACCCGGATCATCATTGCGACCGTTCGGACCGAGAAACAGGTTCCAGGGCATCCAGGTGTAGAAGCCATGAAAGGTGTCCCAACCCAGGGGCCGTGGCGGCACGCCCGCATTGGCCCGCACCACGCCCCGACCGATCTCCTCGAGCAACGTCTTGGCCTGGTCATAATCCGCCGCCACCGGCGCAGTGACGTTGACTCGATTGTCCTGGCCATAGCTGAGGAAACGTGCGCCAAAGCCGTCCCAGAAACCCTTCAGCTCCTTCAAGTGCCCACGCTGCACCACGGACATGTAGAAATCCCGCAATTGGTTGTAGGCAATGATGTGGTGTCGACTCACCGGCACCGTGAACGCCGGCCCGACTCCGGACGTCTTGAGATCGGCACTGTAGTTGTCGGACGGTGGATAGGGCGACCCGGCCCGCGCGTCCATGCTCAGGTTGTAGTTGCCGTCGGGGTTGGGGACCGCGAAGCTGCTGGTGGAACACAGGCTGACCACTGCCAGCAGCGCAGCGAACAGCCCCTGCTTGAAACGCCTCAGCGGTGTTGCGGTACTGCCGGACACCGTGGATCGATGTATTTTCTGCATGATTCTCTCCATAGAAAATTGCCGGTTTGCCGGTGGATTCTATGGAGCGCCAGCTTGGGATTTTAATCGGGAAGTGCTTCCGTATTCGGCTCCCGCTCCCGGTACGACAGGTGGTGATCAGGCCTCCAGCAAGCGCTCGAGCACTCGCGACAGCTCGGGATGCTCCGGCAGACGCAAGGCAAACTCGTCCCGCAACAACTGCATCAGCTCCCCCGCATTAGTGATCTGCCGCCGCTCGCTGGGCTGCCCCACGCGATGCAAAGCGTAGCTGCCGTTGTTCAGGGTTCGGCGCACCCCCGGCCCTATCAGCGCCACCTTCAACTGACCGAGGAAAGGCGAGTCACGGTGAGTCGAGACGTACCAGTTGCCCATTTCGTAGTCCACGTCGCCCTGTATCTGCAGATCAAAGACGTACAGGGCCCGCCACTCATCCATGACCTTGGCGCGCAGGGTGTAGCTACCGTCTCGCTCGGTAATGCGATAGGGCTCGTGGGGTGTTGCCTGCTCTGCTTCAGTATCGAGCAGCAAGGGCGCAGTGGGCACCATGCCGCCGAAGCCGACATCGGCGATGTAGCGCTGCCCGTCCAGGTGCAACAGCGTCAACCTGTGACTGCGCGCGGTGAGCGCATCCTCCGGCCCGCCCATGACCACCCGCCCGGTAATGCCACGCGCCTCATAGCCCAGATGCTGCAACAGCACCAGGAACGTCTGATTGAGTTCATAGCAATAGCCACCGCGCCCCTCTTGCAGAATCTTGCGTTCCACCGTGCCCAGGTCGATGGGCACCGGCAGGCGCAACAAGGTAGAAAGGCTTTCGAAGGCAAACTCGCAGACATGTCGCCATTGCAGTTCTCGCAGGGTTTCCAGGGTCGGCGGCGGCGCGCTGTGGTAACCCAGTCGGCGCAAATAGAGGTCAATGTTCATCAGGTGCGGCTGGCTCATGCACAAATCCTTGAAATGAGTGTCGCGCAGGGCTCCGGAGATGCTTGTGCCGATCCGCTTGTCCAGCGCCGGTCCCTGCCAGGTCAACGATAGGTATAAGCCAGAAACGGGGCATTCCAACAATCGATTCGGCTGATATTTTTTATCGCATTGGCCCGGGATTGGCTCTTGCCAAGAGCTGACGGTGATTCTGTAGTAACCACCGCCCCAGTGGCCTCGCCCAGGCGCGGTGAGCGTCCTGCCTGTGGCTCAAAAATCATTCGGCACGGGGCTTCTACCGGGACCAGGGACATGACGCCGCAGGCACCACCACCTATGAGGTTGGTGGCAATACCTGCGCCAATCAGATCTTCTGCAAAGCCTGACAATGACTCAACGGTCGGAGCGCTGCAGCAGATCCTCGGCGCTCTCCACCGCCAGGGCCATCACCCGGTTGCGCCCCGTGGCCTTGGCCTGATACAGCGCTGCATCCGCCCGTTCTATGAAGACTTCGATGCTGTCGCGCCCCGTAGGGACGAAGGAGTAACAGCCCAGACTGATGGTCACGCGCCCCACTGGAGAACCGGAATGGCTGATGTTGCGCTCCATGACGCTCTGGCGAATCTGCTCGGCCATGGCCAGGGCACCGTGGATATCGGTATCGGGTAGCAGCACCGCGAACTCTTCCCCGCCATAACGCACGGCCAGGTCGGTCTTGCGATGACAACACCCTTTCAGGGCCTGGGCCACCTCTGCCAGACAATGATCGCCGGCCACATGGCCGTAGGTATCGTTGTAACGCTTGAAGTAATCGATGTCGGCGATGATCAGGCTCAGCGGCGTGCTCTGCCGCGCCCCGCGACCGAACTCGATCTCCAGGGAACGCTCGAACAGCCGCCGATTGCCCAAACCGGTCAGACTGTCATGGGTGGCAATCACCTCCAAAGCCTCCTGGGCCTTGCGCAGATCGGTTTCGATCCGCTCGTTGTTGCGCACCTGGCTCACAAACACCCAGCCGAACAGCCCCACTCCCAGCAGCACCAGAGCGACGATGGCCGTGGATTGATAGGCCGAGGCGTACCAGCCCTTGAGAATCGAGTCCTTGGAGTTGGCCGCCGCCACCACCAGCGGATACGCCTGCAACTGGCGATAGCCATACAAGCGCGTCACCCCATCCACGATCGAGGTGATCATGGCGTTGCCGGAGGTGGCCTCAGGCAGGTACTTGCTGAAAATCTCGCCACGGGACAGGGAGGCCCCCACCTGCCGCTCCTCGAATGGCCGCCGCGCGATCAGGGTGCCATCGGACAGGGCGAGAAACATCACGCCCTGCTCATCGATATTGAAGCTTTTGAAGAATTGATCGAAGTAAGCCAGCTTGATGCCGGCCATCAGCACGCCCTGGAAGTTCCCGTTCTGGTCATTGATCCGCCGCGAAATGGGAATGATCCACTCGCCGTTGGCGCGACTGCGAATCGCCGGACTGATATGGGCCTGCAGCGAAGCGTTCTGCTGGTGGAACCTGAAGTAGTCACGATCTGCCACGTCCTTGCCATGAGGCGAATCGTTAAAGGAACTGACCACCCACTGGCCTTGCTTGTCATAGAGAAACACTCCGCTGAGTTGCACCAGGGCCTGTACCCGCCGAGCAAAGATCTGTTGCAGACGCAGTCGCTGCACGGGCCCCTCGCCGATGGCCTGGATCCACTCGGAAAGGCTCATCAGCACCAGGTCGGCCTCCATGAAGGTGTCCTCCGCCTGCTGGGCAATGGCCCGAGTCAGGTTGGTGGAGTTGACCTCTGCCTGCGCCAGGTCATGGCGCCAGGACTGCTCTAGCTGGAGGTAGAGCAAACCGCACAGGCACAGGAACACCGTGGCGATAAAGGCCACCGCGGCCTTGAGCAGCGGCAAGCGTTTCAAGGTGCCACCCGGGGCGTGTTGAGCGTCGTAAATGGGGACAGGCAAAAGGGGCGTCCTGACGGGAAAAGCCTGAACTACGCGGCAGATCCCTGGTTGTTTTCGAGACCGGTTCACTGACCAGCATCCTGTAAAACATCGGCTCCATGGCGTTCAAACACAGGCCAGGGGCCGCTCGCAACCGCATCCGATCTAGCCCCTTGCAGGGGTTATCGGCCGCAGAGGACGATGCCTAAAGCGCGGATCGTCGGCTGGAACAATATTCGACGATGACCTGAGTCAGTGCCGCCACAACGGCCGGGTCCGCGTCGGACGCAGTAAACAGCCGGAACTGGGCCTGAGGCAACTCCGGCAAACCGTATTCCGCCCCCAGTGCACACAGCCCTGCTCCCAACTGACTGACCGCCATGGGCGCCACGGCGAAGCCCGACAGCACTGCGGCACGCAAGGCCCCATTGCTGCTGCAGAGCATGGCCGTACGCTGGGCGATGCCGGCTTTGGCCAACCGCCCCAGGGCCACCGCCCGATAAGGACAAGGCTCAGGAAACAGCGCCAGGGGCAAAGGCTCAGGCAAGGGTGCCACTGATTGTGGCAGCCCGGCCCAGACCAGAGGTTCGGACCAGAGCAACTGGCCTGGCGCTGCTGTTTCGCACAAGGACCCCACCACCAGCTGCAAACTGCCCTGAGCCAGAAGATCCAGGAGGGTACCGGGGATGCTCACCTGCACATCGAGCTGGATACCCGGGAACTGCCCGGCAAAATCCAGTAGCGCGCGCAACAGACGGGGCTCGGCGAAATCCTCCGCCAACCCAATCCCCACACGCCCATGGAACGGCACCCGGGTCAACTCGGTCCAGGCGTCGCGATTCAACGCCAGAATGGCTCGGGCGTAGGCCATCAGCCGCTCGCCATCGGCTGTCAGTTGCTGTGAGCGGGTGGTGCGTTGCAGCAGCGGCTTGCCGACCTGCTGTTCCAGGCGCCGCAGATGGCCGCTGACCGCCGACTGGGTCAAATGCAGTTTTTGTGCTGCACGACTGAACCCCTGTTCATCGACAACAGCGACAAAGGTACGAAGCAGCAAGGCATCGAACATATTTCATATCGCCATCAATAAGCCTTAGATCGACAATTTATATTTATAAATCAGCTATGTTGCAATAGCGGTCATCCCTGTCCACCAAGAGATTCGTTCATGACCCGGCTCCTGCACATCCAATGCTCGCCTCGCTTACATCGCTCCGCCTCCCTGGAAATCGCCCGCAGTTTTATCCAGCGCTATCAACAACAGGTTCCCGACACTCAAGTCAGCACCCTGGACCTTTGGAGCCTGGAACTGCCGGAGCTCGATCAGACAGCAATGGACGCCAAGTACGCCCGACTCGGTGGCCAGCCGTTGAACGCTAGCGAACAAAGCGCGTGGGACCGACTCCAGGAACTCGCCGCGCCCCTGCATCAGGCCGACCTGTTGGTGCTCTCCGTGCCGCTGTGGAATTTCAGCATTCCCTACAAGCTCAAGCATTTCATTGACCTGGTATCACACCAGGGAATCCTCTTCAGCTTCGACCCCGAGCACGGGCTGCAGGGCCTGTTGCGCAACAAGACAGCGGTGGTGAGCTACGCCCGCGGCCTGGATTTTTCAGCCCAGTCGAACACTCCGGCCCAAGCGTTCGATTTCCAGAAACCCTACATCGAGGCTTGGCTGAACTTCATCGGCATTGCCGACCAGCATTCGCTGGTGGTGGAGAAAACCATTCTCGGGCCTGACATCGACCAGGCCTCCCGGCAAGTGACCGCGCGCCAGGCACACGGCCTGGCCGAGCAACTGGCAGCCCGCCGTCCCTAGTACTCGAAAAAGACCGGTGGAGCGACTGACAGTTTCCGCCGGTCTGCAACCTTCCACAGTTCCCCAGGCGAAACTCCCACCGCCTCGCCCCCTTTTATCAACAGGCCTGCACTGATCGGCACGAATCATCAAAAAGCTCACAAAAACGCCGTCGGCCCATGCATTTTTGGTCTATACACAACTCATAAAATTCTTCGATACAAACCACCGTCCCGCTCCTCAGTACTTTCAGGTCGTGCGTATGGCGGTGTTGGAAGTTGATCACCAAGGAGTGGATGTTGATTGGGGGTAACACGCTTAACCGTTTCATGTTCAGGCCCTGGCGCCATCGGGAACTGCTATTGGCGCTAATCGAGCGTGAAATCACAGGCCGCTATCGCGGATCGATCGCCGGTCTGCTCTGGTCCTTCCTCAACCCCCTGCTCATGCTGCTGGTATACACCTTCGTTTTCAGCGTGGTGTTCAAGGTGCGCTGGGACACCGGCAGCGACTCGAAAAGCCAATTCGCCTTGCTGGTATTCACCGGCATGATGGTCTTCAACCTGTTTTCAGAATGCATCAGCCGTGCCCCGGGCCTGATCCCGAGCAACGCCAACTACGTGAAGAAAGTCGTGTTCCCCCTGGACCTCCTGCCCGGCGTGATACTCGGGGCCGTGCTGTTCCATACCTTGGTGAGTTTCATCGTCTGGCTGATCTTTCATCTACTGGTCTTCGGCCTGCCACCTTTCACCACCTTGCTGTTTCCCCTGGTACTGCTGCCGCTGGTGCTGTTCACGCTTGGGCTGTCATGGTTCCTGGCATCCCTGGGGGTCTACCTGCGGGACATCGGCCAGGTCATTGGAGTGCTAATGTCGGCCCTGATGCTGCTCTCCGCAGTGTTCTATCCCGTGAGCGCGCTGCCGACTGCCTATCAGCACTGGCTCTATCTGAATCCCCTGACCCTGGTCATCGAGTCATCCCGCGACGTGCTGATCTGGGGCGTCGTCCCCGATATCAGCCTATGGCTGGGCCAACTGGTGGGTGCCAGCGCTGTGGCTTTTCTCGGACACGCGTGGTTCGAGAAGACCCGCCAGGGGTTTGCCGATGTGCTCTGATCCTGTGATCAAGACCCAGGGCCTGGGCAAGTGCTATCAGATCTACGACCAGCCTCGGGATCGCTTGCTGCAATTGCTGCTGCCTCGCGGTAAACCGCGCTATCGCGAGTTCTGGGCACTGAAAGAGGTCTCCCTGGAGATTCGCAAAGGCGAAGCCCTGGGCATCATCGGGCGCAACGGCAGCGGCAAATCGACCTTGCTGCAACTGATTTGCGGCACCACGGGCGCCTCTTGCGGCAGCCTGACCCGCCACGGCCGGATCGCTGCCTTGCTGGAGCTGGGTTCGGGATTCAATCCGCAGTTCACCGGCCGCGAGAACGTCTACCTGAACGGTGCGGTGCTGGGGCTCAAGCGCGCGGAAATCGAAGCGCGCTTCGACGAAATCGCCGCGTTCGCCAATATCGGTGAGTTCATCGACCAGCCCACCAGGACCTATTCCAGCGGCATGCTGGTACGCCTGGCCTTTGCCGTCTCGGTATGCGTGGAGCCGGACATCCTGATTGTCGATGAAGCCCTGGCCGTGGGCGACGCTTCCTTTCAGTTCAAGTGCCTGGAGCGACTCGATCGCCTGACACGACAAGGCATGACCCTGCTGTTCGTGTCTCACGACATGAGCCTGATCAAGCGCTTCTGCAACCGCGCCCTGTATCTGCGTAACGGCGAAATCCGCGCCAGCGGCGCGCCGGAAGCGATGGCCGAGCTCTACCTGCTGGACATGCGCGACGAACAGCGGCGCTGGGCCAGCGCCGGAGCCATCCAGGTCACGGTCAAGACAGCGCTCAACCCGGAACACGGCATGGCTTTTGGCACCGATGAAGGACGCATCACTTCGGCGGTCTTCAGCAACACCGGAGCGCTGTACTCGAGCTTTGTCCATGGCGACAGCATCGAGATCGCCATCGACACGCTCGTCAGCGACGCCGTCAGCCGCCCCAACATCAGCCTGACCATCCAGGAGGCCAGGCTGCTGGTGATCAGCGGAGTCAATGTGTCCCTGCAAAGCGGCGCATCCGAGAATGGCTGGCGCCGCGCTTCGATCCGCCTGCAGTTCGCGGCCAACCTGGCTGCCGGGCGCTACCACATCACCCTCAAGCTGATGGATGGCGAGACCGAAGAAACCTCACAACTGATTGAAAAGCAGGTCGCCCTGCTGGCCTTCGACATTCTGCCGGGCAACAAGCATTTCCTGGGAATCGTCGATTTGCACATCAAGCCCGTCACCCGTGAAGGACAAACAACCAGGGCGACCGAGGAACACTCATGAAGGACAAGGAGTGGCAGGTAGCGATCTTCGGTACCTTTGACGTGGCCAACTACGGCGATCTGCTGTTTCCCCTGATCGCCGCCGCCGAGTTGCAGGCGCGCCTGGGCACTGTGCACCTGCATGCCTTCTCCTATAACACCCGCACGACGCCACAATGGCCCTACAACGTCACCTCGGTCAGCGAACTGCCCCGGCTGATCGAGACCCTGGACGGGGTACTGATTGGAGGCGGTTTCATCATCCGCTTCGACAAACAGGTGGCCCCGGGGTATTACCCGCCAGACCCGCAGATCCACCATCCCACGGGTTATTGGCTATCCCCCGCACTGATTGCCCTGCAGCATGACGTACCGCTGGTCTGGAATGCCCCGGGCATGCACTGCAACAACGTACCGACCTGGGCAGTCCCTCTGGTCAAACTGGCCCTGGAGCTGAGCCCCCACGTGCAAGTACGGGACACCTTGTCTCAAGACACCCTGTCGGCGCTGAGCGATGAGGCCCGAGTCGAGGTGCTGCCGGACACCGCATTCGGCCTGCCCAACCTGATCGACCTGCAGCAGCCCTCCGTGGAATACCGCCAACTCTGTGAACAGGCCGGACTGAACAGGCCCTACCTGGTGGTGCATGCGATTGCCGGCCTGGAGGGGTTCCTACAACTGTGGAAAACCCACAACCCGCTCTTTGCAAGGTGGCAGCTGCTGTTGCTGCCCATCGGCCCGGTACTGGGAGATCACGAATCGATTCTTGGCGACGACCTGCCAAGGGCCGTACGCCTGCCTACCTGGCCAGCACCGCTGCTGCTGGCCGAGATCCTCGGCCACGCCCAAGGCGTGATCGGCCACAGTTACCACCTGGCGATTACCGCCCTGGCCTTCGGTGTCCCCCTCTTCAGCTCGGCCCGCCTGGACCTGGGCAAGTACACCGCCCTGCGGGACTACGAGGGAATCCACCCCCTGCACGCTGTGCAAGAGATAGATCCCCAGTGGTTCCTGGAGCGCCTTGTACGGCGAGCCCCCTGCGCCCGACTGGTCGATGCCCGAGAGCAATTGCAGCGCCATTGGGATCGAGTGGCCGAACTCATCAGCCAGGGCCGCCGCCCCACCCGCCAGTCAATCGACCGACTCTGGCAAGCACTGCCTGGACTACTGGAAGAAACCCGCCTGGACTGGCGTGAGGAATGCCTGGAAAAACAGGCTGAGCTGGAGGCACTGCATAAGCAAATGGAGCAACTGAAACAACAACAGCGCCAGCAACAGGAACTCATGGGACACGCCTGCGGCGAACTCGACCGGGTGTATCGCTCCAGCTCCTTTCGCATCACTGCGCCACTGCGTTCCCTTCGACGCCGTTTCAACCATCTACTGGGAAGATGAACAGGATGCTAGATCTGACGAGGCTCACCAAACAGCCACTGCACAATCAACCTTTCCGCTGGGGCCAGATCGATGGCCTGTACACAGCGCAAGACGCCGCGGCGTTGGCAGCGACCTACCCCCATGACGCCTTCAAGCGAGTGTATGGATATGGCGGAGAAAAAGACTATGAGTACCAGGCGCGACAATTGGTGGAAATGGGGACTGGGCGCATCGTCCACCCTGAAGGCCTGAGCCCCGCATGGCTGGCACTCGCGACAGAACTGAGCTCTGCGGCCTATCGCCTGGCGATGTCGACACTGACCGACCTGGACCTGCGCACAGCCCCCATGGAAATCAATGTATTCCACTACGGGCCGCAGGCCTGCCTGGGTCCTCATCCCGACCTCAGCGACAAGCTGGTGACCCATATCCTGTATTTCAACGAATCCTGGAACATCAAAGAGGGTGGCTGCCTGAACATCCTCGGCTCTGCAGATCCAACGGATGTGGTAGCGGTGATCCCACCCCTGGTCGGTAACTCTGCCGTCCTGGTGCGTGCCGAACATTCATGGCACGCCGTATCACAGGTAGTGGACAACTGCCGGACCTCACGCCGCAGCATGACCGTAACCTTCTACCGTACCGGCTCTCTGAGTTCGATGTGGCCAGCCGCAGACCAGACTCCTCTGCATGACTATGAAGGGCCTCATGGCTAAAGCGCACGCAAACCTGATTGGCAACGTTATCGCCCCAAAGGAAACCGGGAATGCCACGGCCTGACCCCAAAGCACTACTCAGGCAACTGCGCAACACCTATCGGAGACTGCCACTGCCCAATCCTCTGCGCGTCCTATTGGGTCGAATTTATCGCCAAATGACATCAGTACGACGAGCCCTGCACCGCGACGTAATAGCCGACAGTCTGTTTCAACCTCCACTTTGCAACTTGCAGGAGCCGCTGGCGAATGCGCCCGACTACGTATTCTGGGGCGTCATCGACTGGGATTTTCGACACCAGCGCCCGCAACAGCTGGCCGAGCAGTTGAGCCTTGGCGGACGCCGTGTGTTCTACATCTCGGCCGCTCTGGAGGATGACCCTCGCGACGGTTTTACACTGCGCCCTCTTGATGAAAAGGGGCGCCTGTTCGAAGTCCGGCTCTTTGCCCACACCGCGCCGATCATTTACCACGCAGTACCGGATGAAACCTTGATCTGGCAGTTACGGCGCAGCATCGGTGAACTCCTGAGTTGGGCGAATTCGCCCCAGGTGGTATCGCTGATCCAGCACCCGTTCTGGGCTCCCGTGGCGGGAGCGCTGCCCAACAGTCGTGTGGTCTATGACTGCATGGATCACCATCAGGGATTTGGCAACAACGCCGCGCAGTTGCAACAACTGGAGTGCCGCCTGATCCGCGAAGCCGATGTGGTGCTGTTTGCCTCGGCATGGCTTGAACAACATTGGCACCCGCAAAGGCCAAGGACAGCTGCACAGCAGCGAGCGATTCTGCGCAACGCCGCCGACTTCGACTACTTCTCAACACCCACGAAACGCCGCTATCAAGATCCGCAAAAACGTCCCGTGATCGGCTACTACGGGGCATTAGCCCATTGGTTCGACGTAGACCTGGTGTCTGCCATAGCCAGCGCCTTTGCCCACTGCACCGTGCTGCTGATTGGCGCAGATACCGCAGGTATCGGCGCGCGCCTGCGGGGCCACGCCAATATCAAGCTCACGGGCGAGATTCCTTATGCGCAGCTGTCCGCCTACCTGCAGGCTTTCGACGTCTGCATCCTGCCGTTCCGCATCGAACCGCTAACCCTGGCCACCAACCCGGTCAAGGTCTACGAGTACCTGAGCGCCGGTAAACCGGTGGTGGCGGTGGATCTCCCTGAATTGCACGAATTCAAGCAACAGGTCGCCATCGCCGAGGACACGCCCGCGTTTATCAATGCCATCGCCCGGGCGTTGCAGGAACCTGGATGCAGCGCTGCTTCTTGCCAACGCCAGGCCTTCGCCGCGCAGCAAACCTGGCAACACCGGGTACAGGCCCTGCTTAACCTGACAGAGAATGTTGCCTCTCAACCGCTGGTGAGCGTGATAGTGGTGACCTACAACAACTTGGCCTTCACTCGGGACTGCCTGGCGAGCCTGGCTGCCGATTCCCTGAGCGAGCCACTGGAAATCATCGTCGTGGACAACGCCTCCACCGATGGCAGCGTCGAATTCCTCCAGCACTGGTCAGCGAACAGCGGACACTCGCTGATTCTCAACAACAGCAACCGGGGTTTTGCCGCCGCCAACAATCAGGGCCTGGCCCTGGCCAAGGGCGAGTTCCTGGCACTGCTTAACAATGACACCCAGGTCACCAGCGGCTGGGCACAAACCCTGCGCCGCCACCTGCAGCGCGACCCGGGGCTCGGCCTGATCGGACCGGTGACCAACAACATCGGCAATGAAGCGAAGATCGACATCCGCTATCAGGACTCACGGGAGATGGCCATCCGTGCCCGCCAATACACCTGGCGCCACGCCGGCCTGAGCGTGCCTTGCGCCACCCTCGGTTTCTTCGCGGTGATGATGTCCAGGTCAACCTATCAACGCCTAGGCCCCCTCGACGAAGCCTTCGGGCTGGGTTTTTTCGAGGACGACGATTACTGCCGCCGGGTCGAGCAAGCCGGCTTGTCCTGTGCCTTCGCCGAGGACGTGTTCATTCATCACCACCTGTCCGCCTCCTTCGAACTGATGTCCGGAAGCCAGCGCCAGCAACTGTTCAACCGCAACAAGGCTTTCTATGAAGCCAAATGGAACCGCCCATGGGTCCCGCACACCTCCAGGGAGGAGCCATGAAACTGGTCTATCTGTCGCCTGTCAGTTGGCACAGTTTCGCCCAACGGCCCCAGGAACTGGTTCGACAGTTCCACGCCAGCACCCGGGCTCCGGTGCTGTGGATCGAACCCTACCCCACTCGCCTCCCGGTGCCCCGCGACCTGCTGCAGCGCTCCCCAGCCCCTCCCAGCGAACCGGTGCCCGACTGGTTGACCCTGATCCGTCCCCGAGCCCTGCCGATAGAGCCCTTGCCCGGTTCGGGGTGGTTGAATCGACTGTTCTGGGGGCGCCTGATGCAGCAGGTCAGGCACTTCGCTCAGGGACCGACCCAGCTAGGCATCGGCAAGCCCTCGCGACTGGCCCTGCAGTTGCTGCGCGAGCCGCTCTTCGTCAGCAGTTTCTACGACGTGATGGACAACGTACCGGCTTTCTATAGCGGCTGGTCCCGGCGCGCCATGCAGCAACGCCAGCGCGAAACGGCCAGAGCCGTGACCACCGCCCTGACCTCCTGCTCGAACCTGCAGCACTATTGGTTGCAGCAGCAGGTCAATGCACGCCTGCTACTCAATGGCTGTGCCAGCGAACGGTTGCCCTCCCTGCCACTGTGCCGATCCACAGCACCTACCACGCGCCCCGTATTCGGCTACATCGGCACCCTCGCCAAGTGGTTCGACTGGGACTTCATCCTCGCCCTGGCCCAGGCCTTCCCGGAAGCCGAGGTGCGCTTGATAGGCCCGCAACACGGCAACTCACCTCCGGCCCTAGCCGCCAACATCCGCTGCTTACCGACACTGTCGCACCCAGCCGCACTGGCGGCGATGAGCGAATTCGACGTCGGGCTGATTCCGTTCAAGAGAAACGACATCACCCGTTTTGTCGATCCGATCAAGTACTACGAATACCGGGCCCTGGGCCTGCCGGTGGTCAGCACCGACTTTGGCGAAATGAGTGTTCGCCGTCATACACCGGGAGTTTTTCTCAGCGATACCGCCACGGACATTCCCCAAGTGATGCGCCAAGCCCTGGCGTTCAGCGAGCCGCTGGCGAATACCCTGCAGTTCCGCGAGGCCAACTCTTGGACGAAACGTTTCGAGGTGGCCCATGCCGCAATCCTGTGACGTGGTGGTGGTCAACTACAACGCTGGCCTTCTGCTGGAAGAGTGCGTCGCCTCAGTGCTGGCACAGGGTGTCGGCAGACTGGTATTGGTGGACAACGCCTCCCACGACGACAGCCTGCAACGGGTGCTGACCCGCTACGGTGCCGACAAACGCCTGAGTATCCTGCGCAACCCGAGCAACACTGGCTTTGCCGCTGCCTGCAACCTCGGCGCCACACAGTGCACACAGCCCCATATCCTGTTCCTGAACCCCGACACCGTGCTGCAACCCGGGGCGCTCCAAGGTCTGATCGGCGCCTTGTGCCACTCCAAAGACCTGGGCATGGCAGGTGGCTTGCTGTGCAATTTCGACGGTAGCGAGCAGCCCGGTGGTCGCCGAGTCTTTCCGACCCCACGCCGAGCGGTGGTTCGCGCCCTCAACCTCTCGGGTCTGGCCTGGCTGTCACCCCGCTTGTTTTCCGACTTTCTCCTGCACCGCGAGCCCCTGCCGACCCGACCAACCAACGTCGAAGCCATTTCCGGCGCCTGCATGCTGGTCAAACGCGAAGCCCTGGACAGCGTCGGCGGCTGGGACGAAGGCTATTTCCTGCACTGCGAAGACCTGGACCTGTGCATGCGTTTTCGCCATGAGGGCTGGAAAGTCTGCTTCGTGCCCCAGGCAAAAATCTTTCACGCCTGGGGCGCCTGCAGCCGCTCACGCCCGTTGTTCGTCGAATGGCATAAACATCGAGGCATGATCCGCTTCTATGGCAAGTTCTTTCGTGATGATTATCCGAAGGTTCTTTCCTGGTGCATTTGCGCGGGGGTATGGCTGAGGTTCGGCGCAATGGTGGGGTACTACTCTGCGGTGCGGTTGAGGCAGATAGTCGGCGTAACTCGATGACTCACCAATCGTCCCCCGTCCATCCCGGGGACAAACAAATTGCCCCTGCGCTTTCCTGATAAACTCCGCGCTATCAGATCTTTTGTTCACGATGCGAAGAAGCTTGCTTCATTTGCCGCCGTAACGTCTCAAAGCAGAACCTCATGTCCTTGAACAACGAAGCCTCCTTACAGCAAACCTTTTCCCGTCGTTTCTCCGTGGCGCCGATGATGGATTGGACCTACTAATAGTTAAGGCCTTTAAAACACAGGCCTACAGCAAGTCAACGCCCGCCACGTACCAATTTCGTACCACCACCCCTCTCTCAAAAGACCTTCCCCTATAGACATGTTGTCCGTCGTTAGGTAGCTTCCTGCCACTATGCGTACCAAAAACTAACAGGGATAGTAGTAGAAAATGGAATTTGATTTTTCAATCTTATATGACACAGATGAAAAAATATTCGATGGTCTCGATATGTATTATGGTTCACGCTCCATGCAGGGTGTCGCAGAAACCATAGTAATCGCGACTCATGGAATTGTTAATGAAAGATACATCTCTAAAACAAACGCAGCGAAAGGCTTTAAAAGTTCATTCAAGTCAAGCTTCGAGGGCTCTTTCAAGCAACGATTTAAAATTACATTCACCGACCAAAAAACAGTAAAAAAAATCATAGATATAACTCCAAAAAGCTATATCGAGCTACTGAAACATGCCATTCACGAAGCCATTGGCACTCCTACCGAACTGACAAGACGTGGTTCAAAGAAGACATTTGAAAAAATGTATTTCAGTGAAGATATTACCCACCGCCTATTCCCAGCACTGAAAGAAATTCACGCACCAATCAAGCACCAAGGGTATAAAGCAACATTATTTGCTGCCCAAACCCCACTGGCCAACTTCAACAAGAGAACTTTAGAATATCTTGAAGAGGAGATAATCAGTCCTGCACGCGAAATTCTAATTGCCAGTATAAGCCGCTTCAATGCAAGAACTGGGACCGGCAGGCTCATTACTGAAATCAATGAAGACTCGTACAGTTTCATTCCAGACACAAAATTATCCAAAGTAATTAAGCGCGCTCTTATAGATAGTCTACAAGGGGTAGCAGCTGATGTTTTCTCCCCTGTAATGGTAGAGGTGACCCGCATTACCATTAATGATGGAAGCACTAAGTACTTCATTCTACACAGCGTTAAACCAGTCTAATGAAGCGCAACGTGGCAGTTATTGTAACAACAATATTGGCAGCACTTTATTTTATATACTTTTACTTTGCAAAAGAAGAAATAAATGCGGGCTCACTAGGCACATTAGGAGACTTTATAGGGGGAAACATAAACCCTGTACTTACATTTGTCTCTACAATCTTGCTCATAGAAACTCTATCCTTACAAAGAAAAGCCACTACCATCGCTGAAAACGAGGCTGCAGATGCCAAACGCACTATAAAAGAACAAGGCACGCTCATAAAAACACAAATATTTGAAAGCTCATTCTTCAATCTTATAAATCTTTGCCTAGAAGAATACAAGAACGCCACAATCGAAACTTATGCGCCAGCAAATAAAATTTTAGAAATTAAGAAAAACATCTACCAAGGGTCAAAAGCATTTAATTATATAGAAAAATCTTTCTCCAAACGTAAGAACGAAGGAGAACCACCCGACAAAATACTAGAAAACCTCGACCATGAGCATGGCGACATAATTTTCAACGCAATTAAAACCTTCTCTACAGTTTTTGGCTTTGTCAATGAAAATGCTCCCGCCGACACTAAGGAACAATATATATCCCTAGCCACAAAACTGACTCCCACACCAATAATATACCTAATCTGTATTGCAAAACTTCACTCTACCTGGCCAATTATAAAGCCATTCGAACAAGCATATTTTTTTGAAAAAAAGGGAATTCCTGAACTATTAAGCGGATATAGCTAAAGCCTAATCGCGAATTTCCACCTAATTAAAACATGCTGAAGCTGATAGCGAGAGTCCAATACGGTGATCTGAAAGAATCTTGATTGAAACTCTACGTAACATGCCAAGCTACACCTCGTTATCACCATCCCGCATTGATAGTGAGGGTTCGACTCCCTTCCCCCACTCCAACTATTTCAAGGCCTCCAACGGTGCATGTAGATGACTGCAATCATTTGCGGGGGGGCCGAGGTCCGCTTGTGTGAATGCATGCTCAAACAGCAGTGAGAACTCAGCCAGCACTACCTCCTAGGTGCATTCGGCGTTTCATGTTGACCCATCGGAAAAAGGTTAGGACGGTTAGTTTTTCACGAACACCTCTGAAAGCCTTGTGATACGCGGCTTTCAGCTGATGGATCAAAGTTAGCTTTGGGTCAGTTCTAGGTTATTTCCTAACCTTTTGATATGTTTATTTCGAGATTTATAAATCCCTTTGAATTCAATAACTTATAGAAACATAACCTTCGACCTAACCTAAACTAACCCCTGAAAGTTAGGTCCCAAGCCCAGTAAAACCGGGCCTTTCACCCCTCCTCAGAGGCCTCAGAAAAAAACTAACCCTTTTCCCGAGGCTCCTCTCAGATTCAACATGCCATAGCCCTATTAGCAGACGCTGAAACGTGCCTACCTTCGCAGGGTTCCGCAGGCTTTTACCGCCCCAAGAACGTGCCAGAGCTCCCAGGCCGGGGCTGTTCTGAATAGATCGCAGGGGCGCAGAAAAAACGACCCATTTAGCCCGCAGGCGAGGTGGGGGGACGACGGCGCGCGCCGGGGCTGAACGACCCGGAGCGGCCTCAATACGCACCAAAACAGTGCGCTCGCGCGAGCCCCCATAGCCGCTCGTGCAGCTCGCTAGGGCAAATATGGACAGGAAGGTAGGGTTTGATGGTCAACGCAGAGCGAGGAGGCGTTGTGAACCGCAGATGGGCGCCGCTACTATCGGGCATCCTCGATATAGGCAGGAAGTATCCCCATGCAAACAGCCCAGCACGTGATGCCCGTCCCATTCTATGAGGACACCGTCGTCCTTGTCGGCAAAGACAATGAGCCGCTGGTAGCAATGAAACCGATCGTTACCAATATGGGGATGGACTGGAAAACCCAATACCGGAAGCTCAGTGACAAATTCGACTCAGTTATGGTTGAAATGACCACAACTGGTGGTGATGGTAAGCAATACGACATGGTCTGCCTCCCCCTCCGCAAACTCCCAGCCTGGCTCTACTCGATCAGCCCCAATAAAGTGCCCACCGAGCTGCGCGATAAGATCACCCGCTACCAGGAAGAATGCGACGACGCATTGTGGAGTTACTGGACCAAGGGTAGCGCCGAGCGGGCTGGGGCACCGAACGTCAATCAGCAGATAGCACTCTCCCGTCACCGCATCACCCTACTCAAAGAGTTGAACCGAACACGTAATAACGCGTTGCGTGCCGCGCTCCATGAGCAACTAGATCAAACATCTCGCCAGATGGGGTTGTCGACACCGGCACTTGAAGCGATAGGCAGGGCTGAACCGGATGTTCCGGATCTGGTCACTGAGTTCTGGGATCTGTTTTACCACCTCAGCGCGCAATCGGAGGGGCACAAGCTCAACCACGCCGTGGCGCCAGGAAAGCTTGCTATCAACCTGAATGAAGTGGCTCGAGTAGCCCAGACACAACGCTGCACAATGCCCAACCTATCCGAGTTGCGGCACGCCTTACGCCTTAGCCAACATCCACGCTTTGTCGAAGCCAACAAATGCAGCTACTCCGCACATGCCCGCAACGAAGAAGGAAAAGCGCAAAGTATCAGATGCTGGATTTTCACTGTAGAGCAGGCCGCTGACTGAGCCCCCCAACCTCGATCAACCGGCGGATACCGGTTTTTCCTCCCTGTAAATGTCGGGAGGTCTTCAAACTATAAGGAAATAAGCATGGAAATAGTCGTACAGCCTCACCATATTCCGGAAGATAATTTTGGCTCAGACTTATTCGGCCGCAAGAACTTCGGCATCGCACTTGCGAATATTGTAAAAAACTCTAAATCCCCCTTGGTTATTAGCCTGGATGGTAACTGGGGGGAAGGAAAGTCAACATTCGTTAAATCATGGCAACGAATTCTAGACAAAGAAAATGTGCCCAACATCTACATTGATGCGTTCGCTTCAGATTATGTAGACGACGCGTTCATGGTAGTAGCCGGCGCAATAACTGATTACGTCTCAGAAAACGCTCCAGAGAAAAAATCAGAAGAATTTATCGACAAAGCCAAGAATGTCGGCGCACATATCTTATCTCTAAGTGCAAAAATTGGAATTCGAGCGCTATCTGCGGGAGTTATCAAGGAAGCTGACTTACAGGACCTAGAAAAAATAGGTGAAGACATCTCTAAAGACATAAGCTCAAGCGCAGAGAAATATATAAAAGACCGTCTAACCAACCATAAAGCCGAACGCCAATCTATTGAGCACTTCAAAAAATTTCTTTCAACAGTTCCAGGTAGCCTTAAGAAATCTTCAGATAGTTCTCTGACCATTATCATCGACGAGTTAGATCGGTGCCGCCCATCCTTCGCCGTTGAGATTCTGGAAAAAATTAAACATCTCTTCTCTGTTCCAAACGTAAACTTTCTATTAGTAATCAACAAGAGCCAATTACAAGAATCAATAAAATCCACATACGGCGCAAACATTAACGCCCATACATACCTACAAAAGTTCATTACTATCGAAGCCACACTACCGAAGAAAAAAGGCAGCAATAGCGACATCGAAAAATACTGCAACCACTTAGTAAGTCAATACAACTTGAATACTGGGGAATGGAGAGAGTATTTTACTGCCTTAGGCACCCAACTGAACTGTTCTCTTCGGGAACTCGAAAGAATTTTTTCGAATTTAGCAATTATGCTAATGAGCGAAAAAAAAGATGCAGATGTACATGAACCACTTATCGCCGCGATCTGTACATTAAAAGTGATGCGCCCTGGAGTATTTTCACGATTAGCTGAGGGCAATCTTCTCATAGAAGATATTCATGAGGCGTTCAAATACCACCCAGACCCCGAAAACGAAAATTACACTATGGAGTATGTAATTAAATACCTAAGCGCCTGCTTAATGCCCGATATAGAATTCAACAACCTTGGCCATTACGATGACATCAAAAGAATAACTCAATTTATGCGCAACAGAAAAAAACTCATCGGCGCATTAGTTCAAAAACTCAATTGTTTTTCTGCAGAATAATTTGCGGCACACTAAAAGTCTAATTAGGGGTTAATAGCAAGAGGACGAACCCTTGACTTGAATCACTCGAAATGGTCGAGTAATACGACGTCGAGCTGGTGCCTCAACACCAGTTCGTCGCCTCGCTTACTGTGCGGAGGAACTATTTCTTCTCCCCTACTTCAAGCTCAAACTGCTTAAAGCTCACAACTTCGTCGCCCAACCACTCATTGACCTGTGCCAACCGTGCCTGCAGCGGTTCCAGCTCGTTGACCGCCCACACCTCAGCAGCCTCCCGCAACGACCCGAAACCACCTGCGTTCTGCGGCACGATCCCCATCAATTGCGGCGGGATGCGCAAGGCCGCGAGCAGGTCGTCGCGGCTGATGTTCTTGATTGAGCTGAACTCGTCCTTGGCCGCGACCTCACTGACCGGGATCAGCTGGATGCCGTCCTTCTTCCCCGCGGGTGCGTAGACGAACAGGTTGCGGAAGTTGCCCGGGCCTTTCGAGTTCTTCAGCGCGGTGCGCAGCGAATCAATGTCCTCTTCCTTCTGCGCCGCGTCGGTCATGTAGAGGATGAAACCGGCGTGACTGCCGTTGTTGTAGTACTTGCGGCGAAACAGGGTGGCGCTCTCGTTCAGCAGCGCGCTTTGCAGCGCCGCCAGCCACTCCGGCAGGCCGTAGATCTCCTGGTTGATATCAGCCTCGCGCAGGTGGCAGATGGAACCCGGGGCGAACTCGTGCTCATCCTTCCAGCCCCGCACCTGGTAGTAGGTCACCAGATCGGCGCCGCGGCGCATGTACTTCGCCAGCGGTGGGACCAGGCCCAGGGTGTTGCGCAGCATGTTGTTGCGCTTCTCCAGGTAGCAGTTGCCGCACCAGAGCCAGTCCAGGGCGAACTGTTCGAAGGCCTGGCGGCTGAGCAGCTTGTGAGGGATGAAGGTGCGGGCCAGCATGTTGCGCTTGAAGTTCAGCCCCGATTGCAGATACACGCTGGCTCGGGTGGTCTTGGCCAGGCCATCCATGGACATCGGCGTTTCATACCAGCGGCCATTGAGCCAGCACTGCAGGTAGTCGAGGATCTCGCGGCCATCCAGTACCGGCGTCGGGTCCCCGAAGGTGAAGGCCTCCACCGGGCCGGCCTCGGCATGCAGCAGCTCCCCATCTTTCGGGGCATTGGCGGTTACCAGCTGTTTTCCGCGGTTACGTCTGCTCATCAGTAGGACTCCATAAATCCGGTGTTCGCCGTGGTCTGCCCTTCTAGGGGTTCGTTGTGCAGGGCGTGGAAGGTCGCCCACGCCAAGTCGGCGTGGCCGGTTTCGTCGGTGCGACCGGCCGTGTAGGTGAACTGGCGCCCGGAGGCGGTGACGGTCTTTCGAATAGCCATCAGCGACTGGGCCATATCCGTCCAGCCGGCATCGAACTCCAGGCGGCCGTTCTTGATCACGTCGTAGGCCTTCAGCACCAGGCGGGTTTTGACTTCGGGCGAGTAGCTAAAGGTGGTGATGTTTGGGAAGAACGACTTCACCAGCTGCGCCACGCCTGAGCCCATGCCAGTGATGTCGATCCCGATGTAGGTCACCCAGTAGCGCTGGGTGACCTGGCGGATGGCCTCGGCCTGGGCCGCGAAGTCCATGCCCCGGAACTGGTGCCGCTCCAGGATTCGGAACTTGCCGCCGGGCACCATAGGGGGAGCGATCACCACCATACCCGCGCTATCGCCGTTTTCCGCCGGGTCATAGCCGACCCAGACCTGGCGATCGCCGAACGGCCGTGCGGCGAAGGGTTTGTAGTCCTCCGCCCAGAGGTCCCAACTGTCCACCATGCAGGGCTGCAACATCGCCAGGGGGAAGATGCTCGCCCCGTCGTCGATGAACTGGCACATCAGCAGGTTCTGGAAGGCCTCGGCGTCGTACTCAAGCCTCAGCTCGTCCAGGTCGAACAGATCACAGCCCCGCCCTTCCGCGTCAAGGATGGTGACGATCTGGCGCCAGATCCGATCCTCGCAGAGCCGCCCCTGCTGCAGGGCGTTGTGGGACACGTCGAGCTTGATCCGCTGCGCCGCCGGTTTGCCCTTGTTGAAGCGCTCGCCGGTCCAGAAGGTGTAGGCCTCGTGCGCCATGCTCGATGGCGTCGAGAAGTAGGTCCGGCGGTACTGCTTCTGCATCGCCATGCCGCTGGCGACCTTGTTGAGTTCCTTGAACTTGAAGGTCCAGAAGAATTCGTCGAAGTAGAAGTTGCCGTGATAGCCCTGGGCGGTCCGGGCGTTGGTCCCCAGGAAGTGCAGCTCGGCGCCGTTGCCCAAGATGATCGGATCACCGGTCAGCTCGATACCGACCGTCTCACGGGCGAAGGCCTGGATGTAGGCCTTGAAGATGTGCGCCTGATTCTTCGAGGCCGACAGGAAGATCTGATTGCGCCCGGTAGTCAGCGCATCGATCAGCGCCTCACGGGCGAAGTAGAACGTCGCGCCGATCTGCCGGGACTTGAGGATGGCGCGGGTACGCTGGTTGCCCGCCTTGTACCAGTCCAGCTGATAGCCGAAGCAGCCATCGATGAACGCCTCGGTCAGCTTTTCGATGTGTTCTTCATCGAACTCGTTGCGCTTCGGTGCCTTCTTCGGCCCCTCGTTACGCTTGGTCAAGTTCGGGTTCAGCTCGGTTTCGGTACCGCCTTCCGTGAAACGCCGGATGCGCGCTTGGCGTTCCAGCTGGCGGTGCAGCAGGTCGATTTCCTTGTAGTCCGCCCCTGACTTGGGGTCCTTGAGGATCAACTGCACCAGGCGCGCTTCGGTGGCCGCTTCGATGCGTTCCAGCGGCGTGGCCCGGTCCCATTCGTCCCGGGCCTTCCAACTGTGCAGGGTCTTTTCCTTCTCCCCGATCAGCTCGGCGATCTCGCACACGCGATAGCCCTGCCAATACAGATGTTTGGCGTGGCGGCGGTGATCGGTGGGCAAATCGACGATGGCATTCATGGCGCAGATGCTGCCGCCCGCGCGCGAACACTTCCCGCGCCGCCCCTTGTACGCCGCGGATCTACAACAGCGCCTCGTTGCCCGTCTCGCCCGCGCTCAACAACATGCCCTCATCGCCAAGGCACACAGCCACCGCACTGAGGATTCACGCATGGCCGGCAAAACCGACACCCCAGCCAAGAAACACCGTTCCAAGTTTTTCCGCGTCGCCGTTGAAGGCGCCACCACCGATGGCCGCCAGATCGAACGGCAATGGCTGGTCGACGCTGCCGAGACCTACAGCCAGAACACCTACGGCGCCCGGGTCTGGATCGAGCACATGCGTAGCCTGCTGCCGGACAGCCCGTTCCGCGCCTACGGCGACGTGGTCGCGTTGAAGACCGAAGAGGTCGAGATTGCCGGCGCCAAGAAGCTCGCCCTGTTCGCCCAGATCGAACCCACTGCCGACCTGGTGAACATGAACAAGGCTCGGCAGAAGCTCTACACCAGCATCGAGATCCGCCCGAAGTTCGCCGACACCGGCCGCGCCTACCTGGACGGCATCGCGGTGACCGATACCCCGGCCAGCCTGGGTACCGAAATGCTGACGTTTAGCGCCCAGCACCCGGACAAAAACCCGCTGGCGGCCCGCAAGCGCGACGCTAGCAACCTGTTTTCCGAGGCCATCGAGGTGGCCCTCGAATTCGAGGAAGTCGAGGACGAAAGCGGCAAGGTCGCTGGCCTGTTCAGCCGCGTGCTCGACCTGCTCGGTAAGAGCAAGGACAAGGAAGGCAAGGACGCCGCTCTATCCACAGAGCTTGGCGAGGCCGTCGAGGCCATGGCTGAGCACGTCGCCGGCCAGGGCCAGGCCTTCGCTGCTGAGAAAGCTGCCCGCGAAAGCCTGCTGGCCAAGCACGAGAAACTGGCTGCTGACTTTTCGGCACTGGTGGAAAAACTCGAAAAGACACCGGCTGGCACCAGCCAGCAAACGCAGTTCACCGCTCGCCCCGCGGCTACGGGTGGTGACGGGGCTCTCGTCACCGACTGCTCATCCCAACACGGACAACACCAAGCCAAGGAACATCGGAGAACACCATGCGTAACGATACCCGCGTCCTCTTCAACGCCTACCTGCAACAACTCGCGCAACTACACGGCGTGAGCGACGTCACCACTAAATTCACGGCTGCCCCCAGCGTTGCCCAGACCCTGGAAACCCGCATTCAGGAGTCCAGCGCGTTCCTCAGCGCCATCAACGTTTACGGCGTCTCCGAACAGTCGGGCGAGAAGATCGGCATCGGCATCGACGGGACCATTGCCAGCACCACCGACACCACCGTCAAGGACCGTGAGCCCCGCGACCCGAGCGGCCTGGACAACCGCGGGTACACCTGCACCCAGACCAACTTTGACACTGGGATTCGCTACCAGAAGCTCGACCAGTGGGCCAAGTTCAAGGACTTTCAGGCGCGCATTCGTGACGCCATCATCAAGGCCCAGGCCCTCAACCGGATCATGATCGGCTGGAACGGCACCAGCCGCGCCGCGACCTCCAACCCATCCACCAATCCGCTGTTGCAGGACGTGAACATTGGCTGGCTGCAGAAAATGCGCCTGGAGAACGCCGCTCGCGTGTTGCAAGAAGTGGTCGACGGCAGCGGCAAGATCCAGATCGGCGCGGGCAAGGATTTCGAAAACATCGACGCCCTGGTCATCAGCATGGTCAACGAGTTCATTGAGCCCTGGTACCAGGAAGACACCGACCTGGTGGTGGTCTGTGGTCGCCAGCTACTGGCCGACAAGTACTTCCCGATCATCAACAAAACCCAGGCGCCGACCGAGATGCTCGCGGCCGACATCGTCACCAGCCAAAAGCGCATTGGCAACTTGCCAGCCGTTCGGGTGCCGCACTTCCCGGCCAACGGCCTGTTGGTGACCCGCCTCGACAACCTGTCGCTGTACTGGCAGGAAGGCACCCGCCGCCGCACCGTCGTCGACAACGCCAAACGCGACCGCATCGAAAACTTCGAATCGGTCAATGAAAGCTACGTGATCGAAGACCTGGGCTGCGCTGCCATGGCCGAAAACATCACCCTGAGCTGAGGCCGGCGATCATGACCAACCCCTGCCGCCGTCACTTCCAGCGCGTTACAGCAGCCGTTGCAGCGGCTGCTGTCGCCGGGCCAGCCCTGACCATGGAAGGCGCCAACATTTACGAGCTGAACCTCGCCAAGCTCCAACAGGACTACCTGCGGCTGAAACAGGTGCAGTCCACCGAGGGCAAGGCAGAGCTCAAGCGACAATTGCTGCCGGAGTACGAGCCCTACGTCGAAGGCATGCTCGCCGAGGGCAAAGGCGCCCAAGACCAGGTGCTGACCACCCTCATGGTCTGGCGCATGGACGCCGGCGACTTCAAAGGTGCCCTGGACATCGCCGCCTACGTGATCGAGCACCAGCTGCTGATGCCGGATCGCTTCGAGCGCACCACCGGCACCATCGTCGCCGAAGAGATCGCCGAAGCCGCGTTGAAGGCCCAGAAGGCCGGCGGCAGCTTTGACCTGGAATTGCTACTGCGTACCGAGCAGATCACCACCAAGGAAGACATGCCGGACCAGGCCCGGGCCAAGCTGCACCTGGCCATCGGCAAGGCGTACTCGGCCCAGGTCACCGAGGATACCCCCTCAGCAGAGGCCTTGAAGCCCCTAGAACAAGCCCGGGACCATCTGGCCCGGGCTATCGAGCTGCACAGCAACTGCGGCGGTAAAAAGGATCTGGAGCGCGTCGAGCGCCTTCTGAAGAAACACACTGCCACCGGCAGTTAACCGGGCGTCCCCACGCACCCCGCCGGCTCGGGGCGGATCGGCCAGGCCGCTCCGCCTGAACGTGAAGCCCCGACCACCGGCGACTTATTGAGCGCAGCACCATGAGCGGATTCGTAGCCGGCGGCAGCACGCCAAGCGGCCACATCAACACCGACCCATTCTGGCCCTCGATCGACCTGGACCAGCTGCGCGCCACCTTGCGCATCGACAGCAGCGTCACGCCGGCCCGCCTGGAAACAGCGGTGATCAACGCCGCCATCAGCGTCAACCGGGAGCTCGATGACTGGCGCATAGCCCAGCAAGCTGCAGGCTATGCCGAACTGAAAGACATCCCCAGCCCCCTGGTCAAGGATGAATCCGCCCAGGTGCACCTGTACCGCCGAGCGATCGAGGCCGGCGTTGGCGCTGAGGTCTGTGAACGCTACCGCTCCTATGACAGCACCAACACGGGCAACCGCAAGGCCGAGGAACTGGCCCCGAACATCGATGACTACCACCGCGACCAGCGCTGGGCCATCCGCGATTTTTTGGGTACCACGCGCACCACCGTGGAGCTGATCTGATGGCTGTCACCCTTCGCGCCCTGCAAAACGACACCGTCGACGCCCTTTGCTGGCGTCACTACGGCCGCACCGCCGGCGTCACCGAGGCGGTGCTTGAGGCCAACCCCGGGCTGGCTGATCACGGCCCCACCCTGCCGCAAGGCCTCGCTGTTCAAATGCCCGAAGCCCAGACCACAGCCCCACAGCGGCAGATGGTGAACCTATGGGACTGATCCACTTGAGCCGCCTCCTTGAGACCTACCACCCTGGACCCTGGAATGAAGCGAATGCCTGACCGTCCCGACACCTGGGCCTGGTTCGCCGCCTGGCTCGAACAGAACTGGCCGACCCTGTACGCCGGCGTCCTCGCGCTGATCATCGCGGCTCTACGGATCATGTACGGCGGGGGCACCCTACGCCGAGTACTGATCGAGGCGCCGCTCTGCGGGGCGCTGGCCCTGGCTGCCAGCCACGGTCTGGCGTTGCTCGGCATCCCGGCATCGACCGCCCCATTTTTCGGCGGTGTGATCGGCCTGCTCGGCGTCGAGGGCACCCGCGCCGCGGCCCGCAAGTTTTTCAACCGCAAGGTAGAGCAACTATGAATACACTCCGGCACGGCGATCGCTCGCAGGCGGTTCGAATCCTGCAGAAGAACCTCAACAGCCACGGGGCCAGCCTGGTGGTGGACGGCGACTACGGCGACGCCACCGAAATGGCCGTGCGCGCCTACCAGCTCAAGGCCGGCCTGGTGGTGGACGGCATCGCCGGCGAGAAAACCCAAACCAGCCTGGCCGGTGGCGATTGCGCTCTGTTGCTGAAGAACGCCGACCTGGTCAGCGCTGCCCAGCGCCTGGATCTGCCCCTCGCCAGTGTCTACGCGGTCAATGAGGTCGAATCGAACGGCAAGGGCTTCTTCGCCAACGGCAAGCCGGCGATCCTGTTCGAGCGGCACATCATGTACCGCCAGTTGAAAACGCCACGCCACCCAGGTGACGACCCGGCAGAACTGAAGCGCCACGCCGACGAGCTCGCGGCGCAGTACCCGGCCATCATCAACCCGAACCCCGGTGGCTATGCCGGCGGACCTGCTGAGCATCAGCGCCTGGCCACGGCCCGCCTCATCGATGACACCGCGGCCCTCGAATCCGCTTCCTGGGGCGCCTTCCAGATCATGGGCTTTCACTGGCAGCGCCTGGGCTATGCCAGCGTGCAGGACTTCGTGACGGCCATAAGCGCGAGCGAGTCCCGCCAGTTCGACGCCTTCGTCCGCTTTATCGAGACCGATCCAGCCCTTCACAAGGCGCTGAAGGCCCGCAAGTGGGCCGACTTCGCCAGGCAGTACAACGGGCCGAACTACCAACGCAACCTGTACGACACCAAGCTCCAGCGCGCCTATGAGCGGCACAGCGCCTGCAGCTGCGGTCAGGAGGTACCGGCATGATTGATCTCGAAGCGGTGCATAAGCTCAGGGTAGAGGACGGTGACGTCCTGGTCGTGCCGGAAAACACCGAGCAAGAAGCCATGGAGCTGCTGGCCGAGGCGCTGCAATTCGTCGATCCAGGTTGCCGGGTGATTGTGATTCGCGGCCCGCTCGAACACCTGGACGTCGGCGCCATGAACAAACTGGGCTGGTACCGAGCATGACCGGCAAGATCGCCTACCTCGAAATCTCCGGTCGCCTGACAGGGAAAACCACCCGCCTGGTGAAAATCGCAAACGAGCTCACCGCCCAAGGCGAGACGGTGATTTTCGTCACCCCACAAGCGGAGGATTTACACGGGCGCCTGCCAGGGGTCGTCGTACTTTCGGACCGTCAGGCCCCTCCTGATGACGTCGACCAGGAACAAGCCATCTGGATCTACGACGAGTTCGACTGGCTCAAGTCGGCCAAGGTCCGCAACGGCGGGTACTACGCAACAACGGCGAGCCGAGTCCGCGACTTGGGGATCGATACCCCGGAAACGGATCTGCTGTTGCAACTGATCGAGCTCAACGGCGGCAGCTATCAGCGCCATCTTCTGACACCGAGGGTAATCGATGAGGCCTACTTCAATGAGGCCCGCGCGATCTATACCGACGAGCAATACCGCCAGATGGTCCTGGGGGAGTTCCTCAAATGAGCACCATCCGCCAGATCCTGCTGGGCCTGGCCCTAGTCGGCGTGCTGAGCCTGCTCGCCTGGAATCAGGAACAACGCATCGAGGTCGCCGACAAGAACAGGGAGCTGGCCGAGAAAGACACCCGGGATGCGTTGGCCGCAGCCGGGCGCAGCGAGGGCAAAGCCAACGCCCTGGAGGCTGTTCTTTCCGGCGAACGCGAGGCCCAGGCTCGTCTGCGCACGGAACAGGACTTGCTACGCCAGGGGCTCGCCAAACGACAACTCACCATCGAGGGGCTGAAACGTGAAAACGCTGATCTGCGCGCTTGGGCTGACCAGCCCTTGCCTGATGTTGCTCGCCGGCTGCGCGAGCGCCCCGCCCTCACCGGCGCCGACGCTTATCGTCAGTGGCTGTCCGGCCGTGGTGCCCTGCAGCCTGCCGGCGACCAGCCCCAACAATAACGGCGACCTGATCACCGACCTGGACCGTAGCGAGGCCGCCTGGGCCGAATGCGCGGGCCAGGTCGACATGATCTACCGCTACCAGCAGGCCAAACCATGAACAAACCCGACAGCCTGCGGGCCTTCCTGCTGGAACGGGTCCCGGAACTACGCCACAACTCCGACCGGCTGCTGATCTTCATCGATAACGGCAAAGTCCGCTGCACCGCGGCCAGCAGTCTTTCGTTCGAATACACCTATGACCTGCAGGTGATCCTGACCGACTTCGCCGGCCATCCGGACAGCGTCATGCTGCCGCTGCTGGAGTGGCTCCGCGTGAACCAGTCCGAGCTGCTGGAGAACCTCGACAAGTCCGCCGACGGCATCAAGTTCGAGGCCGACCTCATCGACAAGAGCAAGGTGGACATGAGCCTGACACTTCCCCTCACTGAGCGCGTGGTCGTTCGCACGGATGATGCAGGCAACACTACTATCAGCCACCCAGGTGAACCCCAGCGCAACCCCACATGGCCAGAGAGCGGCCCGGAATGGATAGTGCCCAATGGCTGATCTTGAAGCGCTGGAGGACTGGGCAGCCGGCCTGCTGGGTCAATTGCAGCCCGCCGCCCGCAATCAGCTCGCCCGAAGCATCGGCCAGGCCCTGCGCCGCAGCCAGCAACAGCGGATCATTGCCCAGCGCAACCCGGACGGGAGCAAGTACGCACCGCGTAAACAGCGGAACCTACGGGGCAAACAGGGACGCATCAAGCGCCAAGTGAAGATGTTCAAGAAGCTGCGCACGGCGAGCTTCTTGAAGGCTCAGGGGGACAGTAATGCGATCAGCGTTGGGTTTACTGGGCGAGTAGCCCGTATTGCGCGTGTGCATCAATACGGGCTGAGGGATCGAGCCGAGCGTGGGGCGCCAGAGGTGAAGTATGACCTGAGAGCTATCCTAGGCTTCACCGATGAAGACAGAGACCTAATCCGAAATGCACTAACCCTATCTATATACAACAATAAAAATTAGAAGCAAAACTATAAAAATCAGAATCTACCTACAACACAACCCACGACTCCAAACAAAAATCCATAAAACATTTCAGACCTTTTTAACTGCACGCAACTTAACCATCAACCCCTCCCCCTCGGAGGTAAGTGACCAAACCACATCACCCCCTCTTACAGATTCAATCTTAATCAAACCAAGAACCCTGAGCTGAATAGCAATCGTATGAAAATTATCTTCATCAATTGTAAAGTACCTATTATCAACTCCGGCCACCACACACAAAGCATTACATAGAGAAGACTTAACTGAGTCTTGATCTGGAAAATTCATCAAGTACGGAGACACATAATAAAAAATCTGACTCCAAGTCAAATCCAATGACCACTTATGAATTTTAAGACGATCCATATAGGATCCTCCGACAACGAAGTTCTCATCAAGCCCAGCCAATCCATCAATATCGAACACAGTACCTTTTTCAGAGTCAGCACTTTCCAGCTGCTCTTTCAGCCTGCTATTTTCCTTGCGAAGCTCGTTAATTTCCCTCAACAACTCTTCACTGGAACCTTCTGTTGCCCGAACCCAACCTATAGCAGGAAAAGCTTTGATAGTTTTCGACAAACTTAACGACACCAACCCTGGTAGTTCGTTACCACTCTGCCAATATTTTACAAGTCTCCCTGTTGATACTTTTTCGCGAAACTCATCAAGCTTTCTTCTAGCCTCATCACTTGCATCTGTCTTGCTTAATGGCAATTCCCCTGGACTACTATGGAGCAAAGCTACAACTCTAATCCCTTTTTTCACCGCATAGTCAAATTCTTGTTCTGTATAGCTGATTCCCTCAGGGCTCAGCGACCCATAACGCCCACCTATTATAAGTAGATAGTAATCACAATCATCTATTACCTTCTTTATGAACTCCCACTGCTCTTCATCTGTAGCTGGAAACAACTCCATCCCTGCAGGAATACAGTCCATTTCCATAAGCGTCTGATTAACTTTCTGACGCTCATCCCTTAAATCTACATACGTAGAGCTAACAAACACCTGATAACGTTTATCCATAAATTTCCCCCTCCTATTAAGTTTCCAAGCTAAATCGGTAAAGCACACACTAAACCCACTACCAACTCACAAAAACGTAGTAATCAGAGCTGACTTGTATACCAAAATCGTACAAATCCTAAAAGGACTTCTACCCCCCCCCTAACAACATAATGTTCCCCATGAACGATCTAGCCACCCTCGCCCGCCTGATTGAAAACCTCGTCCGCCTCGGCGTTGTCGCCGAAGTCCAGATGACACCTCCCCGCGTGCGAGTGAAAACCGGTGAACTGACCACCACCTGGCTACCGTGGCTGACACTGCGTGCCGGAGCCGACAAGGAGTGGGACCCGCCCACCGCCGGCGAGCAGGTTCTGCTGATTAGCCCCTCGGGTCAGCTCGGCAACGGCGTGGCCTTGACCGGCCTGTTCAGCGACAGCGCACCGGCAAACGGCGATCGTGCCGGGCTCCACCGACGCACCTACAGCGACGGCACGGTAATCGAGTACGACAGCGTCGCCCATCACCTCAATGCCACCCTGGCCCCAGGCGGTACCACCAATCTAGTCAGCGACGGGGGTATCACCATCGTCGGCCCGATCACCCACCAGGGCGACTACACCCAGACCGGCAACCACACCGTCACCGGCAAAGTCACTGTATCGGACGACGTCGTCGCGGCCGGCATCAGCCTGGTCAAGCACCTGCATGGTGGAGTGATGCCGGGCGGAGCCAAGACAGGAGCACCGGAATGAACAGAGAAACCGGCGCCGCGCTCAGCACCGAAGAGCATATCGTCCAGTCCTGCACCGATATCCTGACCACGCGCCTCGGTACCCGGGTGATGCGTCGTGAATACGGCAGCGTCCTGGCCGAGCTGGTGGACCACCCGTTTAACGACGCGACCCGCCTGCGCGCTTACGCGGCCACCGTGATGGCCCTGATGCGCTGGGAGCCACGTATAACGCTGAGCCGAGTGCAATTCGTCGGCGCGACACTTCAGGGCCAGTCAGTGATGGACATTGAATGCAGCCGCGTTGATACCAACGAGCCGCTGAGCCTGAGCGTTCCGCTGCAACTGGGGGCAAGCGTATGAGCACCTTTGTCGCCATCGACCTGGGCCAGCTGCCAGCGCCGCAGATCGTCGAGCAGATCGATTACGAGCAGATCCTCGCCGAACGCAAGGCCTACGCCATCAGCCTCTGGCCCGTGGAGGAGCAAGCCGAGATCGCCGCCCGCCTGGCGCTGGAATCCGAGCCGCTGACCAAGCTGCTGCAAGAGAACGCCTACCGGGAAACCATCTGGCGCCAGCGGGTCAACGAGGCCTCTGTCGCCAACATGCTGGCCCTGGCCAAGAACTCCGACCTGGACAACCTCGCGGCAAACTACAACGTAGCCCGCCTGGTGGTGCAGGAAGCCAACCCGACGGCCGTGCCACCGATTGCCCGCATCATGGAGACCGACGACAGCCTCCGCGAGCGTGCCCAGATGGCCTGGGCAGGCCTGAGCACCGCGGGGCCGCGCAACAGCTACATCTTTCACGCGCGCTCCGCTGATGGCCAGGTTGCCGACGCCACGGCAGAAAGCCCGGCGCCGGCCGAGGCCGTGATCACCGTGCAATCCCTGCTTGGCGACGGTACGGCCTCGCCTGCCCTACTCGCGGCGGTCAAGACCTACCTCAGCGACGACGACCGCCGGCCCGTCGCCGACCGGCTGACCGTCCAGGGCGCCGAGATCATCAATTACCAGGTCACGGCCACGCTTTACATGCTGAGCAACGGCCCCGAAAACGAGCTGGCCCTCGCCGCCGCCCAAGCCAGCCTCCGGGCATTTGTGCACCAGCGCCGGCGGCTGGGGCTGGAAGTGTCCGAATCGGTGGTGCATGCCCGGCTGCATGTTGAAGGCGTGCGCAAAGTCGTGCTGCAGGACTGGGTGGATATTGTTGCAACGCCCTATCAGGCGCCGTTCTGCACCGCCATCACACTGGCGCTGGGGGGTGAATGATGACCGACCAGCCCCTACTGCCGCGCAATTCCACGCCGCTGGAACGTCAGGCCGCCCAGGCCCTGGCCCAGATCCAGCGCGTACCGATTCCGTTGCGTCAGTTGTACAACCCGGATCTGTGCCCGGCTCATCTGCTGCCGTACCTGGCATGGGCCTTCTCTGTAGATCGCTGGTCCAGCCAGTGGACGGAGGCAGCCAAGCGTGCCGCGATCCGTGCGGCGTACTACATCCACTCACGCAAGGGCACCATCGGCGCCCTGCGCCGGGTGGTGGAGCCGCTGGGCTATCTGATCGAGGTCATCGAGTGGTGGCAGAAGGTGCCCAACGGGCCGAGGGCGACCTTTGCGCTCAAGGTCGGCGTGCTCGATACCGGCATCACCGAAGAGATGTACCAGGAACTGACCTGGCTGATCGACGATGCCAAGCCCCTCACCCGCCACCTGATCGGCCTCGATATCACCCTTGAAACCCGCCTGAACGCCTACACAGGCGTCACCGTTTTCGATGGTGACGAGATCGACGCCTACCCCTGGACCAACCCGGACCTGGACGTCGTGATCCAGGGCTATAGCGGCGTCAGCGAATACACCCTCGACGAACTGGACGTGTACCCCCATGGTTAATCAGAACTCCATTTTCGGCGGCATGCTCACCAGCCTCGGCGCCGCCAAGAAAACCAACTGCGACGCCCTGGGCATCCCGTGGGAGCCCAGCTACATGCTCATCGGTGACGCCAATGACACCGACCCGGTGCCAAGCCCTGGGCAAACGCAACTGATCCGCCAGGTCTACCGCGCACCGCTCAATGCGCTGTACGTCTCGCCGACCGATGACAAGGTGCTGATCGCCGAGCTCGTGCTACCGCCGGAAGTCGGCGGCTGGTGGATTCGGGAGCTGGCGATCGAGGACAAGGACGGTGTGTTCTGTGCGGTCGCCAACGTGGCCCCCAGCTACAAGCCGCTGCTCGCCCAGGGCTCCGGGCGGAATCAGGTCGTGCGGATGCACATCATCACCAACAGCACGACCAACATTCAGTTGAAGATTGACCCGAGCGTGGTCCTTGCGACGCGCTCCTACGTCGATCAGCGCATCCTGGAGGAGCTGAACAAGCAGGATTTCAAGCATTCGGTGCTGGTGGCGACCTCTGGAACCGTCACCCTCAGCGGCCTGCAGACGATTGACTCAGTCGTCCTGGCCGCCGGCAACCGTGTCCTGGTCAAGAACCAGGCCCAGGCCAAGGATAACGGTCTGTACGTTGTGGCTGCTGGCGCCTGGTCGCGAACCCAGGACGCCGATACCAGCATTGAAGTTACCCCAGGGCTTTTTGTTCACGTCGAGAAAGGCACAACCAATGGCGACAGCGTTTGGCAGTTGGTGGCCGATGGGCCGATTGTGCTCGGTACCACGGACCTGGCCTTTGAGATGGTCGCCGGCCGCACAGGCGTAAATGCTGGGAGCTACACCAAGGTCACGGTGGATAAATACGGCCGGGTGATTGCCGGGGTAAACCCCAGCACTCTGGCTGGGTACGGCATCACCGATACCTACACTAAGCCGGAAATTGAGTCGATGATCGCCCAGGCCTCCTCGCTTCCTGTCGGTTCGATCGTGGCGTTTCCCAAGGCGAGCGTGCCGCCGGGGTTCCTTGAGATCGATGGCAGCGTGCAGAGCAGTGCTGCTTACCCAGATCTGGCGGCGTACCTGGGGACCACTTTCAACAAGGGTGACGAAGGTGCCGGTAACTTCCGGCTTCCGGAGTCGCGCGGCGAGTTCTTGCGAGGCTGGGACCATGGCCGAGGCGTTGACCCTGGGCGAGCTCTCGGCAGTAAGCAAGACGCGTCGATTGTGTCCGCCGGTGACGCGGCAATGACAGGAGCTAGCGTTGTGGCGTTTTACAACGACCTCAACGACGATGCAGCAGCGTTCCGGGCGAGGCTTAATTCTGATGGGGTTCCGTCAGGCCTTACTAATGTTAAGTACGTTGGGACTGGGGCAAACATCAGCGGTCCAGGGACAGATTCAGCAATGTACGTCCGGCCGCGAAACGTGGCTGTTATGTGGTGCATCAAAGCCTGGAACGCGCCAATCAATCAGGGAAACATTGATATTGCGGCGCTGGCTGCTTTGGCGGCACAGGCGACTGAGATTAATCAGGGGACGGCAAAAGTCGCAACTACAGCGCAGATGCTTGATAGCGCGAACGACTTTGTTATGCCGACACCGAAGAAGCTTCGGTGGGGCTTCTCGATCAGTCTCGCATCCAATGGATATATCGCGTTTCCTTCTTGGCTCGGCGGTCTTGTTCTTCAGTGGGGGGCATCACTAGGTTTCAGCTCTACCCCTGTGCTGGTGACATTTCCGATGGCATTTCCTAACGCTGCTTTTGCGGTAGTGGCCACTACTCACATAGGGGCAACGAATGCCGCGCCGACCCAAGACGCTATCGCATCGTTTGGGCTATCGCAGACGGGAGTCAGCTTCAGGACCAACGCGGGCGCCGCACCTAACGGCGCAAAATACATCGCAGTCGGCAACTGAGGGAGGCCATATGCGCTTTTATAGTCAGACAACTCAAACAACGTACCTGCGCGGCATGCACGCGTCGATGCCGGCAGATGCGGTCGAAATCACTAATGAGCTTTACATTGCGGTGATCGGTAACCCTCCCGCAGGCAAAGCTCGCGCTCACGATGAACACGGTCTGCCATACCTTGTCGATGCCCCTGAGGTGGTCCCAGATCCGGCAGCACTGGAGCGCGAGTGGCGCGACGATGAGCTGTCCTCGGTGATGTGGTTGCGCGAGCGTCACCGTGACCAGCTCGAAATAGGCGCGGCTACCACGCTGACAGATGATCAGTTCAACGAGCTGCTGTTGTACATGCAGGCCCTGCGCGACTGGCCACAGTCGCCAGATTTTCCCGCTATCCAACACCGCCCCACTGCCCCCGAGTGGATTGCAGAGCAAATCGAGTAAACCGGCTCCGCACCGTCTCCCTGTATCCCCATCCCCTACAAGTCCGCGCGCTCGCCGATCCGACGCGCGCGCGGCAGCCTGTGCACTGTCACCCCATTCACTGCGCAGGCAAAACCCATGGCCGATTATCTTCACGGCGTGCGGGTCCTCGAACTCAACGACGGCACCCGCCCCATTCGCACCATCCCCACCGCTGTTATCGGCCTGGTCTGCACTGCCGACGACGCTGATCCGCTGGCATTCCCGCTCGATACCCCGGTCCTGCTGACCAGCGTTCAGACCGCGGTAGGCAAAGCCGGCACCAAGGGCACCCTGGGCGCCAGCCTGCAGGCCATTGCCGACCAGACCAAGCCTTACGTCATCGTGGTACGGGTCAAGGAAGGCGAAACCGAAGCCGCGACCACCAGCGCCCTGATCGGCACCACCACCGCCGACGGTAAATACACCGGCATGAAAGCCCTACTCGCGGCCAAGGCCCGCGTCGGCATGGTGCCGCGCATACTTGGCGTTCCAGGCCTCGACAACCTGCCGGTGGCGACGGCGCTGGTCTCGATAGGCCAGCAGTTGCGGGCCTTCTGCTACGTCAGTGCCCGGGACAGCAAGACCAAGGAAGAGGCCGTCGCCTACCGCGAGAACTTCGGCGCCCGCGAAGTCATGGTGATCTGGCCAGACTTCGAACATTGGGACACCACCGCAAACGCGACCACCAAAGCTTCCGCCGTCGCTCGCGCCCTGGGCCTGCGGGCGAAGATCGACCAGGAGGTTGGCTGGCACAAGACCCTGTCAAACGTCGCGGTCAACGGGGTTACCGGCATCAGCGCCGACGTGTTCTGGGACCTGCAGAACCCAGCCACCGACGCCAACTACCTCAACTCCAACGAGGTGACCACCCTGATCAACGAGGGCGGCTTCCGCTTCTGGGGCAGCCGGACTTGCAGCGACGATCCGCTGTTCGCCTTCGAGAACTACACCCGCACCGCGCAGATCCTCGCCGACACCATGGCCGAGGCGCACATGTGGGCCGTGGACAGGCCCATGACCCCGACCCTGGTGAAAGACATCATCAACGGCATCAACGCCAAGTTCCGCGAGTTGATCTCGGCCGGGTACCTGATCGGTGGCAACTGCTGGTACCAGGATGACGCCAACGACAAGGACACCCTCAAGGCCGGCAAGTTGTTCATCGACTACGACTACACGCCGGTTCCACCGCTGGAAGACCTCACGCTTCGGCAGCGGATCACCGACCGCTACCTGATGGACTTCGCCAGCAAGATCAACAGCTAACCAGGGGCTCCCCCGCGAGGGGAGTCACCCCGCGCCAGGACACCGGAGAACACCACCATGGCCATGCCTCGCAAACTGAAAAACCTCAACCTGTTCAACGACGGCAACAGCTACCTGGGCGTGGTCAAGTCGGTCACCCTGCCGCCCCTCGGCCGCAAGATGGAGTCCTACCGGGGCGGCGGCATGAACGGCTCGGTCAAGGCAGACCTGGGCTTCTCCGATGACGGCATCCAGTTCGAATGGAAAACCGGCGGTCTGGACCTGATCGCCCTGCGCCAGTTCGGCTCGGTGAATGCCTCCGGGATCATGCTGCGCTTCTCCGGTGCCTTTCAGCAGGACGACACCGGCGACGTCAGCACCGTCGAGGTGGTGGTACGTGGCCGGCACGAAACCATCGAGATGGGCGACGCCTCCCCCGGCGAAGACACCGAGCACAGCATCACCACCACTTGCAGCTACTACAAGCTGACCGTGGACAACGAAGACATCATCGAAATCGACCTGCTCAACTTCATCGAGAAGGTCAACGGCGTCGACATGCTGGAGAAGCAGCGCAACGCCATCGGCATCTGATCCCCGCCGCTCTCGGACCGAGAGCGAATAACACTGCAACCTGGAGCCCTCAATGAACACCGACGACAACACCCAAGCCCCTGCCGAAGTCGAAGACAACACTGTAGTCCTCGACACCCCGATCACCCGGGGCAAGACCACCATCGACATGATCACCCTGCGCAAACCCCAAGCCGGCGAGTTGCGCGGCGTGCACCTGGTCGAACTGCTCAACATGGACGTTGCCACCCTGATCAAGATCCTGCCGCGCATCAGCAACCCGGGCATCACCGCGCCGGAAGCCGCGGCCATGGACCCTGCCGACCTGCTGGCCTGCGGTAGCAAGATCTCCGGTTTTTTGTTGCAGAAGTCGGTGAAGACGGAAGTATCCCTCGTTGCGTAGAGGACGCCATGGCCGATCTGGCCGTGGTTTTTCACTGGGCGCCGGCTGACATGGACCAGCTGGGCCTGCAGGAACTGATGGACTGGCGCGAGCGCGCCAGGGTGCGGAGCTCCACCGATGGCGAATGACCTCAAGCTTCAGGTGCTACTCAACGCCATCGACAAGGCTACCGGCCCCCTGAAGTCGATCAACAAGAGCAGCATCGGCGCTGCCCGGGCATTGAAAGATGCCCGGGACAACCTCAAACAGCTCAACGCGCAGCAGAAAGACATCAGCGCCTGGCGCGCCCAGCGCGCCGCTGCCGAACAAACCGAGCAGGCTCTCGGAGCCGCCCGTGATCGCGTGCGAGCGCTCAGCCAGCAATTCGCCGCCACCGGTGCGCCGACCAAGGCCATGACCCGGGACATGCGCTCAGCGATCCGGGAGGCGCAGCGGCTTAAGCAGCAGCACCAACAACAGGGCGAGCAGCTTCAGGGCTTGCGCACGAGGCTCTACGACGCCGGCATCAGCACGCGCAACCTTGGGCAGGCCGAGCGTGACTTGCGCAGCAAAATCACCCAGACCAACCAGACCATAGGGCAGCAGGAAGCCAAGCTCAGGCGTCTGGCAGGGCAGCAACGACAGCTCGCCAACGCGAAGAGGAGTTACGAGAAGGCTCAGAGCGTATCCGGAGGAATGGCTGCAAGCGGTGCCGCTGGGCTTGGCGCCGGCTATGCCCTGAGCCGGCCGCTGAAGGCGGCAGTAGATGCCTTTGCCCCCGCAGAGAACGCCGCAACCCAGCTGAAGGTGTCGATGATGGCGCCGGACGGCTCCATTGCTGTCGAGTTCGAAAAAATGACGGCTCTGGCCACCCAGCTCGGTGACCGCCTGCCCGGCACTACTGCCGACTTCCAGGAAATGATGACGATGCTCCGGCGCCAGGGGCTCACGGCGACCAACATCCTCGGCGGTACCGGCGAGGCCGCCGCGTACCTGGGCGTTCAGTTGCAGATGCCGGTGACCGCCGCCGCAGAGTTCGCGGCGAAAATGCAGGATGCCACCCGGACCACCGAAGGCGACATGATGGCGCTGATGGACACCATCCAGCGCACCTATTACCTGGGCGTGGACAGCGGCAACATGCTGCAGGGCTTCAGCAAGATCTCCCCGGTGATGGACATCATCAAGAAACAGGGCCTGGAAGCGAGCAAGGTTCTTACTCCCCTGCTGGTGATGATGGATCAGGCCGGTATGGAAGGCGGCGCTGCGGGTAACGCCTACCGGAAGATTTTCCAGGGCGCGATGGCCAACGCGAAAATCCAGAAGTCACTGGATGATCTGAAGGCCGAACGCGGGATCTCGCTGAAGCTCGACTTCACCGACGGCAAAGGCGAGTTCGGCGGCATCGAGAAGATGTACGCCCAACTGGAGAAGCTCAAGGGCCTGAACACCGAGGTTCGCCTCGACCTGATCAAAAGCATGTTCGGCGACGACAGCGAGACCCTGACTACCCTCAACACCATGATGGCCAAGGGCATTGCCGGCTATCGCGAAGTCGAGGGCAAGATGCAGACCCAGGCCGACCTGCGGACCCGGGTGAACGTGCAGCTGTCGACGCTGGCAAACGTTCTGGAAGCCGCCGAGGGCAGTTGGACCAACGCCATGGCCGACGTTGGCAACGTGATGGCCCCGGAACTGAAGGAGCTCATCCAGTCGCTGGGAGAGGTGGCAAACCGTGTGGGCGCATGGGTGAAAGCCAACCCCGAGTTGACCCGCCAGATCGCCAAGACCGTCGCCGGCATCGCCTTACTGATGACCATCATGGGCGGCCTCAGCATCGGCCTGGCAAGCATGATTGGTCCCTTCGCGATGGTGCGCTACGCCCTGACCTTGTTCGGCATCAAGGGCAGCGGTGCCCTCGGCTTGATTGGCCAGGGTATCCGCGTGCTGGCCATGGCCCTGGGCGGTCCGCTGATCGCGGCTCTGCGCACGGTCAGCATTGCTATGTGGGGGCTCGCGGCAAACCCGGTGGTACTGGCAATCGCTGCCGTCGTGGCTGTCCTCGCAGGTGCCGCTTACTTGATCTACAAGAACTGGGACGCGGTGAAGGCCTATGTCATCAGCCTCTGGAACGAGATCAAAGCCGGGTTCGACGGAGGCATTGGCGGCATCTTGACCGTCCTGGCCAACTTCAGCCCCATCGGGATCATCTACCGGGCATTCGCCGAGGTCCTGAACTACCTGGGCCTCGATCTCCCGACCCAGTTCACCGAGTTCGGCAACATGATCGTCAACGGCCTGGTGAATGGCCTCCTCGCCGGCATGGGCAAGGTGAAAGAGACCATCGGCGCGATCGGCGATTCAACCATTGGATGGTTCAAGGAAAAGCTCGACATCCACAGCCCATCGCGTGTGTTTGCCGAACTCGGCGGCTTCACCATGGAAGGGCTGACACAGGGACTGCAGGCCGGCCAGAAAGGCCCGCTGAACGCGGTAAACGACCTAGGCCAACAGCTCACCACGGCGGGCAGCATGGGCCTGGGCGTTACTGCCATGCCAGGCCTCTCGGTCGATACGCGCGCGCCCATCAGCCCAGCTGCTGCGGCCACCTACGACAGCCACGACACCTACGAAATCAACATCCACCCCACGCCTGGCATGGATGCCTTGGCAATCGGCCGCGCCGTGCGGGCAGAACTTGCGCGCATTGAAAGCGAAAAAGGCGCCCGCAAGCGCAGCCAACTGTCCGACCTGGAGTAAATCGCCATGATGATGGCCTTGGGCATGTTCGTCTTCAGCCTTTCCACAGCCGCCTACCAGGAGCTGCAACGACAGACCGAGTGGCGACACGTCAGCAATACCCGCATCGGCGCCGCTCCAGCCAGGCAGTTTGTGGGCCGAGGCGACGACTCGATCACCTTGCCGGGCGTCATCCTGCCCGAATTGGCCGGATCTGTGCTGAGCCTCGACACCCTGCGGCTGATGGCGAACACCGGCAAGGCCTGGCCCATGGTCGAAGGTAGCGGCCGGATCTACGGTTTGTGGGTGATCGAGAGCCTGAGCGAGACCAAGACGGTTTTTTTCCGTGATGGCACGCCGCGGCGCCTGGAGTTCACGCTCAACCTCAAGCGCATCGATGACGACCGGATAGACCTGATCGGCGCCGCCGGCAGCACTGGCGTAAGTATCTTGAGGATGCTGCTGTGATTGATGCCGCCCTCGCCCGTGTTACGGGCTTTATCGAAGACGCTGCCAACCGGTACCGCCGCGACGCCGCCTATGCTGTCCCGGCCTTCCGCATCACCGTAGACGGCAACGATATCGCCCAACTCATCAGCCCGCGCCTGATGAGCCTGCAACTGACTGACAACCGCGGCATTGAAGCCGATCAGCTCAGCATCACCCTGAGCGATCATGACGGGCTGCTGGCCATTCCGCCGAAGGGCGCCGTGATCAGGCTTTGGCTGGGCTGGAGTGATACCGGACTGGTAGACAAGGGCACCTACACTGTCGACGAGACCGAGCACAGCGGCGCTCCGGACGTGCTCAGCATCCGGGCGCGCTCGGCCGATCTGCGCAAAGGGCTGAAAACCAAACGCGAGCGGAGCTGGAGCAACACCACCCTCGGCGATGTCCTGGGCGATATCGCCATCGGTAACGGTTTGACCGCCACCATTGCCGGCGCCCTGGACGGCCTGCCCATCCTGCAGTTGGACCAGGCCAACGAATCAGACGCCAACCTGATCAGCCGAGTCGGTGAAGAGTTCGACGCCGTGGTCACCGTCAAGGCTGGATGCCTGCTGTGCATTCCGGCCGGTGGCGGCAAGACCGCCAGCGGCATGGAGCTCCCGCACATAACCCTCACCCGTGCCGACGGTGACCAGCACCGCTATCTGCAGGCCGACCGCGACAGCTACGACGGCGTGCGTGCCTACTTCTACGACGTGAACAGTGCCAAGAAACAAGAGGCCATCGCCGGCGGCGGCGACAACCTCAAAGACCTGCGTCACACCTACAGCGACCGCCAGTCAGCACTGCGAGCCGCCCGTGCCGAATTCAACCGCCTGCAGCGTGGCAGCGCCACCCTGAGCTACACCCTGGCCGTGGGCCGGCCGGATCTGATCCCCGAACTGACCTATACCCTGGAAGGCGTGAAGCCCGAGATCGATGCGATTATCTGGTACGGCGGCAACGTACAGCACAGCCTCAGCGCCGACAGCGGCTACACCGTCAGCCTGGAGCTGGAAAGCAAGTTGCCCGAGGACACCGTCGAAGGGTTGGCCGAGGAGAACAAAGGGGATTACACAGGGATCATCGCCTACTACCGTGACAAGAAGACCAGTAAAGAGAAGACCATCACGGCCGGGGATCAGAGCAAGCCGCGGCGGCTGAGGTGGTTGTATGCGAGCAAGACGACGGCGAAGCGGGCAGTCGATCGGGAGTGGCAAAAGGTCCATGCAAAGAAAACATAGACCTCACAGGACATGCAGAAATCTTTATACATCAAGTAAGTTGATGTGCCATATCCACCAAAGACTTATAGCTACTCAACTTCGGCACAACTTCATAACTCTTTAAAATATGAAGCCTCCAATCATTAGACTCACCCTCTTTATCAGGCATTCTGCCACGCATCAAGCCAATATTATAATTAATTAAATCCCCAACAGTAACCAAGCTATATTTCGCATGAACCTTACACTTCAACACTTTAGAATCAAGTTCACGAATTACCGCAGCCCCCCATTCACCAGAAGTTATTTCCTTGTAAAAATCCAGACCTTTCGCTCTTGAAAAAACCAATATCGCCAAACAGAAAAAATGCACTTTACCTTCAAAAAAAGCGCAGCAAGCCTCTATCTGCCGTATATAAGAAACAATCTCTCTCAGCTGAACATTAAAAGCCTTACACAATACAACCATCAAAAGACAGTTTTCAGAGTACCCATCACCCGCACGTAGAGTTGATGTATCAGCTTCAACAGTCACAACACGATGCGCACTATTATAAAATTGCACCGGCGCGCCATCCACAATCACACCTAGCAAATGCGATTCAATATTTGATAATTTCCCACGTACAAAACCGTACAAATTAGCATTATCCAAAGAAAACTCGGCATCAAAAAACCTTTTCAAATACTCCCCGGAAGAAAAACCTTGACCGTAAACAGCCTTTATCGAATGCGCCAACTGACTTGAGTCCGAAGCAATTATAAACTTACAATTTTCCAACTCAAAGAAGTGCTTTATTCGCTCAAGCAACTCAATAGCATAAGTTGGCCGACACCGATCCAACTCATCTATAAAGATAAAAGCGGGGACAGCAAGAGAGTTATTTTCTGCGGCCTCCACCAATCGATCAACAACTGCCACCTTAAATTCACCAACATGCTCAGCAGTCTTAGCTTGATCCTCAATCAATGATGAAACCAGATTCTTTGCACCATCAGCCAAATCATCACCGCCATCCTTTCCTAAAAGCTCATCCAATTCAACACCAACATATTTTTTAACTAACCCTTTTGCAATAAGTGGGGCCGCCTTTCTCAAAATATTTGCGCTGAGGTCTACCGCTCGTCTCCCAGGCTCTGTAGCAGTGATATCTAGTTTGTCTTTTGTCTGCTGTTCTATACATGTAATCAATGCCAATAAAGGCTCAGCTGAGTAGTCCGTTTCCCAAGCATTAAACATGACACATACATGTTTCTTGCTCAGAGTTTCTTTCCAGCGCTGCATGAAAAACGTCTTACCCGACCCCCAAGGAGAGTTTACATTCAAAACTTTAATATGGTCATTTGAGAGAAGATACTTAGTGAGAAAATCACTACTTAGCTGACGCCCCATAAAATCATCATTCCAAACCCCTACATCTCCGCCCATACTAATACTCGCTATAAACATTCATAACTAAAAAATAAACCCCGAAACCTGTCCGGGGCCTCCGACAACTACTTAAGTAGCTGAGTGAATACCTCCAATATACGCAATACGTCTTTTTGCTGTTGCGCATTAATAGTTCTGAACATCGAAAGCAAGACTACCTCCTGCTTACTAAGAGAGTTCATACCTACGGCCGACACCTTGTTTTCAGACACGTTACTGTTCTCCAACATGCGATTACTCCATTCACACGCTACGGGTGCAGGACACCAATACGGCGCCGTCTATGCCACCCGGGGAGCAGTAGATTTTCAGCACATTCCAAGTAAACCGCTTAACATCCGTGATCTAGCGGAAAGTCAACAAGCACGAATTCATAACACATGAACCGCTCACGGAGAGGCCATTCGAAAAGGTCCGACCCTCGTATGCACCTCCAACTAGAACCCTATCTACCTCCACCCCATTTTCGCCTGTAAGCAATGCAACAGCCTTTTTCGCTAAGGCAGAGGCTTGCTTACTTTTTGCTTCGTACTCAGGCTCTGGAGCGGTAGTCCAGCCGACATTGATTCGGTCGCACTTGAATTCCAACTTCATGGAAAAGTTCTTGTCGCCAAATGTATATCCAGAAACCTTGCAACCAGAGGAGTCCACTTCTTGAGATCGTTTGAGCACTGGAGAGCCGACGGCCTTTACTATTGTTGCTTCGTCGACCTGGTGAACGTCCGCCATTGCAGCGGACGTAAACATAGGAAATAGAACAGCAGCCGCCATAGTTTTCTTCATTGTGAGTCACGTCCTTTTGAGCTCTAGGGACCAAGCGACAGCAAGGCCCTTGTATGTCGTTCCTATATCGCCCTACCTGCTTTTGCGAGCGCGTAAGCCATGCGAACTAGCGATTGTCGGTCGTCATGAGTCATGTCCCGGTAAAACTCCAACAGATGTAACTCGTCCGCCGGCACGGAGTCAGCGAGTGCTGGCCTCCGCTCACCAGTGACAACGTAAAGAATATCCACGCCTTTCTCTGCGACCGCTGCCAGGTACACAGCATCAGGGCTGCGCTCACCTTTTTCGTAGTTGTACTGGCTATTTTTCGAAGCCTGTCCAATGGCAGCGAACTCGGTCTGGTTGAATCCCAGACGTTCCCGCTCTTCCTTCAGGCGATCGCCAATTCCCACAAATGTCTCCATAGCGAATTGACTATCCCAATTTATTGGGAAATAATTCGCAAATCATCACACGAAATCACACGAAACGAGACTATGCACAACGCCTACCCAACAGAGCAAGCATGCCAAGAGGCCCGAGCTCGCCTGGCGCGCCAGGGCATTTCGGCACGAGATTGGGCTCAGCAACACACACTCAACCCTTCAACCGTGTACGCGGTGCTCAACGGACAGAAAAAATGCCTGCGCGGTGAAGCTCACCGTGCGGCCGTCCTGCTCGGCATCAAAGACGGCGAAATCACAAACTAGGGCCTCTGGCTCCAAGAGGAAACCAGAAGATGAAACGCCCGGTTCTAGCGACAAAACGACAGGTAATGAGCGCGGTGGTATGCGATTACCCAGGCGGTCGTGAGTGTGCCGCCGCTCGCCTCGGCTATGAGCTCAAGAAATTCGATAACCACGTCTATGAGAACGCCGGCAGTCGGCCGCTCAGCGATGAACAGATCCACCTGCTGGAACAGGACTCCCGCACTACTCATTTACCCGAGTACATCGCCAGCCTCTACGGAGGCATGTTTGTGCCACTGGCCAAGCCCGAAACCCTGGACAACGTCGATCTCTACAGCCGCTCCGTGAATGCCGCCGCCAAGCGCGGCTATGTCGACCAGATCATCGCCAAGGCCCTGGAAGACGGCGTTATCGAGCCTGGAGAAGCCGAGGCCATCCTTGGCGCACATCAACGCTACATGTCGGCACGACATTCCGAGGTGCTGGCCACGATCCTACTGCACAGCAAGGAGCGCCAGCATTGAGCACCTACAAACTGGTCTGCCCGCACTGCCTCAGCCGCATGCGCATTCGCACCAGCGAAGGAACGCATATTTTCTTGCGGGTGGCCTACCTGCAGTGCACCAACGAGGCCTGTGGTTGGTCAGTACGCGCTGAATTCGAGATGACCCACGAGATGAGCCCCAGCGGTATGGCCAACCCATCCGTGCGCCTCCCCATCGCCGACATCGCCCTACGCCGCGCGGCAATGAAGACCGCCAACGATCAACCCGATCTGCTCGACCAAATGGAAATGGAGTGTGCGCCATGAATCACGAACATCTGCCCCATGACTACCGCAGCTGCATGCAACGTGCGGCGTTTGCCTATCTGCAACGACATGAAGCGCAGTACCTGGTGGATTCCGACAGGCTCTACGACAACTGCGTCCGACACTTGACGACTGCCCTGGAAGTGCCGGTGTTCATGGCTGAACAGCTGGTGCACAACGCCTGGACCGAGCTGCAGGTGATCCAGCAGCGCAAATGGATTGGTGTCGATTGGGGCTCCGTTCCTGGCTGCAAGGTCGTGCATCTGATCGATACCCGAGCCGATCTGCGCTACCCAGTCCCGGCAAGGCTTCTGCCACAGACTCTGCTCACCCAGCGCGACTCTGCTCTCAAGCCGCACCCTCGATAACACCCTTTTAAAACACCCCGCCCTGCCCCGTTCCCCGTGGGTTTGGGTGAGCTTTGCCCGAAATCTGAGGTGGACCATGGAAATCGACATCGCCATCACCGCAAAACTGCCCCGCGAACAGGCCGAAGCCCTGCTCCAAGCGCTCCGGGCTGACTACAGCGCCCTGTTCAACGAACACTGGTATGACGACCGCTTTCGCATGATCCCCGAGGGTTTACGGCATGGCTCGCTACTCGCGGCTTTTCCAGTAATGGCCGCGCAAAAACGCCTGATTGGCGCCCTTAAACACTGCCTCGGCGAAGAGAAGTAACCCCAATGAACCTGGAAAGCCATTTCACGACCATGGAGCCGTTGCTGTGAACCGCAAGCCCATGGAACACCAGATCCGTCTTGACGTGATTCAGCGCCTGGAGGCCGACTTCGGCCTCCAGCACATGGCTGGCACGAAGTACATGCGCAAGGGCACCTGCCCTCAGTGCAATCAGCGACGCCTGTTCTCCCGCCACGACGAGCCCTGGTTCATCCGTTGTGGCCGGGAGCAAAACTGCAAGTACATGGCGCCCACCAAGGAGCTGTACCCTGATCTGTTCGACAACTGGAGCAAGCGCGCACCGGCTACGGATGACAATCCCACGGCCAGCGCCAAAGCCTATCTCACCTTCTCCCGCGGCTTCCGGCTGGAACTCATCACAGGTTGGTTCACCCAAGACAACTACTTCGACGGAGAGCTGAACATCGGCTCCGCGACGGTGCGCTTCCCCCTGGATCACGGCGGTTACTGGGAGCGCCTGATTGATCAGCCCTCACGCTTCGGCAAGAAGAAAGCCCGCTTTCAGCCTGGACAAAGCTACAAAGGCTACTGGTGGTGCCCGCCTTGCCTGGATCTGCTGCAGGTCAACGAACTGTGGATTGTCGAGGGAATCTTCGACGCCATTGCACTGATTCATAACGGCATATCAGCAGTGTCGGCGCTTTCCTCCAATGCCTTTCCTGAAGAGTCGCTGAAGGCATTGATCGCCGCCCGAGCAGGCAAGCCGCCCAAGCTCATCTGGGCGCTGGACAACGAGCCGGGCGCGCATAAATACACTCGGACCTGGGTCAAGCGTGCTCGCGAGCTGGGGTTCATTTGCGAAGCGGCGCAGATCCCGCAACCCGACGCTCGCAAGGTCGACTGGAACGATCTGCACCAGCGCTGGGCCTTCATGGAGGATGAGGTTGAACGGGCACACAGGATCGACAAGGACCTGGCGGAAGCACGCCACCATGGCGCCCTGCTGATCGCTGAAAGCGCCACCGACAAGGCGTTGCTCATGTACCAGTGGCGCGAGCGGGAGGAGTTTCACTTCTGCTTCGACTCCCGCCTGTACTGGTGGAAGTTGGACCTTGCCAAGTTCAACAGCGCCAAGCAGGCCCTGGAGAAAAGCGACGACCAGGACGCCCAAGTCCTTAACGAGCGGCAACTGCGAGAGAAAGCGTTGAACGTTGCCGGCTGCGTCGTCGAAATCGCCAACTGCTACCCCAAGGCTCTGTATTTCCAGCGCAACGAAATTACGGACGAGTCCTGGTACTTCTTCCGGGTCGACTTCCCTCACGACGGCGGCTCAGTGAAGAACACCTTCACTGGTGGTCAGGTCGCCGCTGCCAGCGAGTTCAAGAAGCGCCTGCTTGGCATGGCCGCAGGGGCCGTATTCACCGGTAGCGGCCAGCAGTTGGACAAGATCATGAAGGACCAGCTTTACGCTATCAAAACCGTGCAGACCATCGACTACGTCGGCTACAGCAAGGAATACGGCTGCTACGTCTTCAACGATATAGCCGTTCGCGAGGGCCAGCTCATCAGCATCAACGAGGAGGAGTTCTTCGAGATGGGCAAGCTCAAGCTGAAGTCGCTGCAGAAGGGTGTGAAGATCGGCCTGACCAAAGATGCCAAGCACTACGATCCGCGCTGGCTGGGCCTACTCTGGCAGTGCTTCGGCACCCAGGGCATCGTAGCTCTGGCCTTCTGGTTTGGCTCCCTGTTCGCCGAACAGATCCGTAGCCGCTACCAGTCCTTTCCGTTCCTGGAAGCCACGGGTGAAGCCGGCGCCGGCAAGACCACCTTGCTCACCCTGCTATGGAAGTTGCTGGGTCGTGAGGGCTATGAAGGCTTCGACCCGTCCAAATCCACCAAGGCCGGCCGTAGCCGTCTGATGGGCCAGGTATCGGGCATGCCCATCGTTCTGCTGGAGTCCGACCGCAGCGGCGACGACAAGGCACACGCCAAAACCTTTGAATGGGACGAGCTCAAGGACTACTACGGCGGCGGCACCCTGGCGACCAAAGGCGTAAAGACAGCCGGCAACGAGACTTACGAGCCCCCATTCCGCGGCACCATCGCAATCAGCCAGAACGCCCCCGTGGTGGCTTCTGAAGCGATCATGACCAGGATCGTCAAGCTGCACTTCGTCCGCCCCAACGTCACGCCAGAAAGCCGTGCAGCGGCCGACCTGCTGAACTCCCTGGAAGGCTCGACCCTGAGTAACTTTCTGCTCCAGGCCGTGCGCAAAGAGCAGGACATCATGGAGCTGTTCGGCCAGCGCCTGCCAGGGTACGAGGCCAAGCTGCGAACCCTTCACTCCCACTGTTTCGCTTGCGGCACGGCGTTCCAAGACGAGGGAAGCGCCTGTAAGCATTGTGGCAACAACCTGCGCGGCTACATCCGGGTTGAGCGCATCAACAAAAACCACGCCCAGTTGCTCGCCCTTCTGGACTGCTTGCAGACCGTTGTGAAACTCAGCGATCAGCAAATCAACGGCACCCGGGCCCTGATCATCAGCATGGCCATCGAGCGCCAAGCCTCGATCAGTTCCGACCATCCGGTGGTGGCTGAATTCTGGGAAGTCTACGAGTACCTCGAAGGCCTGGATGCCGACGGGCCGGTGGTCAATCACAGCAAGAATGAAAACGTGATCGCCATCAACCTCAACGACTTCGTGAAGGTCGCGGCCGAGCACCGCCAGAAAATCGCAGACATCAGCGAACTGCGGGATCGCTTGAAAGACTCCCGGTCCCGGAAGCTGCTCCACCCAAACAAATCGACTGACAGCGCTGTTCGTGCCTACCAGGCCCGGACCAGCAACGCCGTTATCGCCAAGCAACCCATCATGAAGTGCTGGCACTTCCAAGCCTGATCTACCCAACCCGCCAGGCGCTGCAACGCTTCGGCACCCCAAAGGAGAAGCACCATGCAAGACGATAACGAACCGACCTTGAGTGACAACGCGATCACCTTGACCTGTAGCGCCGCGGCGCTGGCTGTCCTGATTGTCCTGGGCAACCTCGCGCCGGACGTACTGCTGGCCATCGTCCGCTAACCCAACCGCCCAGGTGCTGCAACGCCTGGGCAACCCCAAAGGAGAAGCACCATGCATATCAAGGTCATCAAAGGCGCCAGGGCAACGGGAAAGACCCGCCAACTAAGGCAGATCGAGGAGCAGCGAAACGCGCAAGGAAAGCACACCAGCATCATCCACGCGGATGCATACGCCCAAGAGGGCCTGCTTTCGATCATGGAAGTCAGGATTGAGCGCGGAGAACGCACATTGCTCGTGGATGACTGCACCCGCCAGCAAATCGACGAAGTATTGAAGTGGCAGACAGCTCACGACGAGAACGATGGTTTGAAGGACCTGGAAATTTTCCTGGTTCGCATCGCCGGCTGAATTGTTCCGAAAGAGTGGTGCCGAGGGACTGCAATCCCTCGACACCGACCACCCCAAAGGAGAAGCACCATGCAAGTGAATCAACCCCAAGGCGGCACCGCAGAGGCTACCACAACACCACTCGCTGTCGGCGACAAGGTCAGTTACACCACCCTTAAAGCCCAGGGCAACAGTTACAGACTCAGTGCCCGCAATGGCGTGATCGTAGAGATCAACGGCCCTCTCGCAGTGGTTCGCATCGGCAACGGGCACCGAACCACCCTGCCGCTAACCAAGCTGACTCCGGACGGCCAGCCCAACGAGCTCACCCGCATGTTGTGCGGAGGGCTCTGAACATGGCCGAACGCTCCCGCCCGGCGCTGGCAAGCCATCGCCTGGACCTGCCGAGCCGCTGTGACATCTGCGGCAAGGCCAGATCCACCCGCACCCACCAACGCTGCAGCAAGATCCGCCAACAGAGCAAAACAGCAGAGTGGGCAGCATTCATGGCCGAACAGGCCGCAGCCAAGCAGAACAAGCCGCGGCGTTTCGCGCGCTGAACTGGAAAACGGGCGTTAAACGGGGAGCTGCAACTCCCCATCGCCCCAAAGGAGAAGCACCATGCAAATATCAGAAGAACTTATTGGCTACGCCATGAGTGTTACGCAGCAGGAGGCTCTATGAGCGTCTTCCTCCTGCTGTACCTGTGCACCAGTGTCGATCGCACTGATTGTCAGGTGATCCCGCTACAGCGCTGGGTGGGACCTGACGCGTATCAGCAATGCGTCAACACGGTGCCTGGTCTCACTGAAGCCTTGACCGCTTCCAACCGCGAACTGCACGAGTTCGATTGCGAGATCCAGGCCGACAGCGCACAACCTACAGAACACAAGGCCCGGCCGGCGTTCACTCATCAATCGTTTCGGATGTGAAGACGCCAGGGAGTTAGCCATGAACACAGCCTTTATTCTGATGGCCCAATACAACGGCCTGGCGATTATCTCGCTGGAACTGGTTTGCCGGGATTACTTCACGCACCTAACGCCGGAGGTGTTCCAGCGCAAGGTGATGAGTGGTCAGATCAAGCTACCAATTACCCGCCTAGAACCGAGCCAGAAGTCGGCCAAGGGCATCCACCTCACCGACCTGGCCGCTTACCTAGATCTACAGCGCGCGGCCGCGGTTAAGGAGCACAACCAACTCAACGGGTTAAAACCCGCCTACTGAGCCACTTCATTGATGCGGCGCCCAGTTGGACGGGCGCCCTCAACATCTTGTCGTGCCATTCCCATCCCACGTAACGATCACCCTTCCCGCGCAGGTGGGTGTAGCGCCTCATCGAGTTCCAATCCCTGTGCCCTGAAACGCTCGCCACGCGCGGGATATCCCAGTCCATTTCGAACAGACGACTGATGCCTTCGTGGCGAAGGTCATGGAAGTGTAGATCTGCGATGTTCAAGAACTTGCAGGCTTTGGTCCAGGAAGTGGAGATAGATTCAGGGCTGTAGGGGAATATGTCGTCGCCGGCCTTTGGCATCGTCTGGAGAATCTGCCACGCCTCGTCCGGCAGGTAACACCAGACATCGTTGCCGATCTTCTGCCCGGGGTTTTTCATATCGCGCACCAGTACCCGCTGACCCTGCTCGTCGACGTCCGCCCAGCGAATACGGGTTATTTCATCCAGCCGGCGCGTAGAGAACAGGGAAAAGCCCACAACTTTCAGCATATTGATGACAGTTGGGCGCCTCGCCTGCATGTCTTGGTAGTGCGTCAGCACCCTTCCCAACTCGTCCAAAGTCGGCCGGCGGTCGCGCTCACGACTTTTCAGGTTGTAGCCCAGCTTGCGTAGTACGCGCCGGGCGCCGCCCATGGCGAGCGGATCTACTTGGTACCCCCACGCATCCTTGGCAATCGCCAGAACAGCGCCGAGGTGCGCCAAGTCATTGCCGGCGGTTTGTGGCTGAACCCCGCCACCTTCCTTGCTCATCCGCCAAAGCGCGAAATCGACCAAGCATTGAGTATTGATGTCCGTGTCGGTCAGGGCGCCGAGGTACGTCTCGCCGATGGCATTGAGTGTCGCGCGCTTGGTCTTGCCCAACGGCCGGGCTTTCTCGACCTCTACCAGGTAGCGTTCGGTCATTTCTTTGAGCGTCGCACCCTTGCGGCTCGCGCGCTCGATCGCGCCAGGTTCATCAAGCTCCGACTCACGCTTACGCGCCCAGGCCTGGGCAGCCTGTTTTCGGGCGAAGGTCTGGCTCTCTTGGTAAACTTGCACTCCGTCGCGCTTGATGCGGATCTGAGCCGTGTAGCTCACGCTCCCATCTGCCAGTTTTCTTGCCCTGATAGTCGCCATATGGAAAGTGGTACGCGTCAGTTTTTGGGTGGTACATCGTACCACCGAGCCTTTAAAAACGCCTGAAAACGCCCCAAAACACGCCTTAAACACGTAGAGCAAAATGGTCCAGAATTCAGCTACAGCCCCAATAAACTCAAGCCCTACGCTGTCCCGGCGGTTTAGCGTTGCACCTATGATGGATTGGACGGACCGTCACTGCCGATTCTTCCTGCGTCTACTGTCCAAACACACCCTGCTCTACACCGAGATGGTTACCACCGGTGCGCTGCTCAACGGTGATCATGAGCGCTTCCTGCGCTATCACCAGTCCGAACATCCTTTGGCACTGCAACTGGGCGGCAGTAACCCGGCGGACCTCGCGGCCTGCGCGCGTATGGCCCAGGAGCATGGTTATGACGAGGTCAACCTGAATGTCGGTTGCCCAAGCGATCGGGTGCAGAACAATATGATCGGCGCCTGCCTGATGGGGCATCCGGCGCTGGTGGCCGATTGCGTGAAGGCCATGCGCGATGCGGTGTCGATTCCGGTGACGGTCAAGCATCGCATCGGGATCAACGGTCGTGACAGTTATGCCGAACTGTGTGATTTCGTCGGCCAGGTCCAGGATGCCGGCTGCACCAGTTTTACCGTGCATGCGCGGATCGCGATTCTCGAAGGGCTATCGCCCAAGGAGAATCGGGATATTCCACCGCTGCGCTATGACGTGGCAGCACAGTTGAAGGCGGATTTCCCGCAGCTGGAAGTCATCCTTAACGGTGGAATCAAGACCCTGGAGGCCTGCCATGAACATCTGCAGACCTTTGATGGGGTGATGTTGGGTCGTGAGGCCTATCACAATCCCTATCTGCTGGCCGAGGTGGACCAACAGCTGTTCGGCAGCACCGCACCGGTCATTTCTCGGGCCGAGGCCCTGGCACAACTGCGACCTTATATTGCCGAGCATCTGGCTTGCGGTGGCGCGATGCACCACATCACTCGCCATGTGCTGGGACTGGGGACGGGCTTCCCTGGGGCTCGCAAGTTTCGCCAGTTGTTGTCGGTGGATATTCACAAGACCAAGGACCCATTGGGCCTGCTGGATCAGGCCGGGCAACTGCTTGAAGGGCGTTAACCATCAGCCGGGTTGAACCTGATGTGGCTTTTGGTATCTCAATTACCTGAATCACGCCCCAGCATTCAAACACCTGTTTTCAGGCCTCCGCCCTTGGGGCCGTTGTAAGCCTTCCGCGCCCTTGAGCGCCTGACAGCGCTCGGGTAATGTCATCAGACCCATAGGACAGAGCACGCTCATGACTTCCAAGCTGGAACAACTGAAGAAAATCACTACCGTGGTAGCCGATACCGGCGACTTCGACGCTATCGCCCGGGTCAAGCCGGTGGATGCCACCACCAACCCTTCGCTGCTGCTCAAGGCTGCAGCCATTCCTGGCTATGCCGACCTGTTGAACGCTTGCGTCAGCGACTGCAAGGGTGATGTCGGTCTGGCCAGCGATCGCTTTGGCGTGGCTGTCGGCCAGGAGATTCTCAAGGTCATTCCCGGTCGTATTTCCACTGAAGTGGACGCCCGGCTGTCGTTCGACACCGACGCGATGCTCAAACGCGCCCATCGCCTGGTCGAACTCTATGAAAAGGCTGGCGTAGGACGCGATCGAGTGCTGATCAAAATCGCTTCCACCTGGGAAGGCATTCGTGCCGCCGAGAAGCTGGAGCGTGAAGGCATCCAGACCAACCTGACCCTGCTGTTTTCCTTCGCTCAGGCCGTGGCCTGCGCCGAAGCTGGAGTCTTCCTGATCTCGCCATTTGTGGGTCGGATCTACGATTGGTACAAAAAAGCCAACGGCAGCGACTACACCGGCGCCGATGATCCGGGCGTACAGTCGGTCACACGCATCTACAACTACTACAAGGCCAACGACTACAAGACCGTAGTCATGGGGGCCAGCTTCCGCAACCTGAACCAGATCGAGCAACTGGCCGGCTGTGACCGCCTTACCATCAGCCCAGACCTGATCGAGAAGCTGGCAGCCGACACTGGCCAGCTAGAGCGCAAGCTGAGCCCGGGCAAGACCGGCGAAGCCCGTCAGAGCCTGAACGAATCGCAGTTCCGCTGGGCCTCCAATGAAGACGCCATGGCCACTGAGAAACTGGCCGAAGGCATTCGTCAGTTTGCCCGTGACCAGGAAAAACTCGAAGCCCTGCTGGCTGCCAAGCTCTGATTGCTCAGTACCAACGCAAAAAGGGCGAACCCTCACAGGTTCGCCCTTTTTTACGCATGTTGTTTCAGCGAGTCAGTGACGCTCCAGAGCGTTCACCAGATCGTGGAAGGCTTCGCGGTTGGAGTCGTTGAGCCCCATCAGGATCTTGTGAGCCTCCAGGACCTTAATCCGCACCACTTCTTCCGACTGGTCCTGGGAAGGCAAGTCGGCCAGGCATTCCGGGCAAGGAATCGGACGATCGACGATGTTGAACACCTGATCGAAGCCCATGGACTGCAACAGCCGGGTAATGTCTTCGTGGGTGGTGACGACGGTGGGCAATAGACCTACCTTCTGCCGCGATAGGATCGACAACTTGGCCAGCAGGCCCAGAGTAGTACTGTCGATGCTGCGGGTTTCAGTGAGGTCGATCACGATCGCCGAGAAATTCAGCGCAGTGAAAATCCGCTCAATAGTCGCATCCAACGCCGAACACAGGGTCAGGCGCACTTCACCGATGAACTTCAGGACAAAAGTGCCGTCCTGCTCGGCGAACTGGATTCTACCGGTACTCATTAAAGGTTCCTGCTCAACACTAACAGGGCGATATCATCCGGCATCTCCCCTAGCGTGGCCAATCCAAAAACTTGCCGCAGGCCATCCAGGCTGCCGCCCGCAGCTCTCACCCGTTCAGGCAAGGCCGCTTCTTTTTCTTTGAGTGTAGGTTCGGGCAAAAGGTCCAGAATGCCATCGGACATCAGCGTCAAGCTGAACACCGGGGGCAGTTCCAGAATGTGGTCTTCATAGGTAGCCTCGTTGAACAGCCCCACCGGCAAACCACGCCCTTCCAGATAACGCACACTGTCTGGTGTGTACAACACCGGCAACGGCAAGTGCCCGCCAATGCTATAGGTCAACAAACCAGTCTCCTCGTCGATAACTCCACCGACCATCGTGACGTGTTTGCCCAGCTTACAACTGATCAGGCCACGGTTGATATGGCCCAGCACTTCCGAAGGCTTGAATTCCGGCAAGGTACCGTTGCGCTTGGACTCGAACAGCAGGCGCGTGGTCATGAACTTCAACAGCACGGTGACGAAGGCCGATGACGCGCCATGGCCGGAAACGTCAGCCAGGTAGAAGGCAACCCGACGCTCGTCGACGCGGAAGTAGTCGACGAAATCCCCCGACAGGTAGAGCGAAGGGATGATCTGGTGCGCGAAATTAAACTCATCAATCGACCAGGGACTGGTGGGCAGCATGTTCATCTGCACCTGGCGACCGGCGTTCTGATCTTCCTGAAGCAGATTGAGGCTGGCCTCGAGTTCGCGGTTGGCGGCTTCGAGCTTTTCTCGATAACGCTGGTTTTCCAGCAACAAGCGCGCTCGATCCAGGGCTCGACGCACAGAGTGCTCGAGCACGGCCAGATCTTCCAGAGGCTTGATCAGGTAGTCCGCCGCACCCAGGCGCAGTGCTTCAACCGCGTCATTCATCACGCCCGCCCCCGAAACCACTATCACCGGGGTTTGCGGCGACAACTCGGTCACTTGACGGATAAGTTCGAGACCGCCCATCTGCGGCATGCGCAGATCGCAGATCACCAGATCGGGGTTGTCGCGCTGGAATACCTGAAGACCCTGCTGGCCGTTAGCAGCCTGCAGTACGCTGAAGCCACTGTCTTCCAAATAGGCCGCGAGACTCGCGCGTACTACTTCGTCGTCATCGATTATCAGCAGCGTGGCACTGGTTTTTTGCATGTGGGCAAACGGCGCCAGAATTAGGTTGGCGTAGGTGGCTTGGCCCAAGGCCTGGCGCACGCTACTGGATTCGCTTTCTAGCCACTCTGAAGTGGAGCCAGGACCTTCAGCCCTGCACGCCCGCTCATCAGAGGTGCCCTTCTAAGGCGCAGACGGTACTCCCATCCGCGGGGCGTTTCAAGCTCATGCCGATGGTCGCCTGACGTCTTTACACCGCAAATCACCGGGAGTTATAAAAACCGCTAAAACCGCAACTCAATCGCAGGATGGAACCCATGAATCAGAACCAGCGTGACTACAGTGAAAAGCGCGATTACATCCGTATGCGGGTGGATGCCGAGGTCACGCTGATCCACCAGGGACAGGTGATAGAAGCGGTCTGCATTGACCTTTCCAGCAGCGGCATGCAGGTCCAGGCGCCTCGCTCATTTCAGGTCGGCGACCTACTGAGTGTGCGTATCGACTCGGAGCATGCAGCCCTCAGAGGCCTTGAAGCGGAGACCGAAGTGGTCTGGGTCAACTCACAGGAGGGTGGCGGCCAGAAACTTGGGCTTACAATCCTTAAGATGAAGTAAAACTTCCGTCCATGAAAAAGGCGGCCTCATGGCCGCCTTTTCAGTTTCTGCAAGACAGTTGCCCGATCAGAAGTCGTCTTCGACCTGACCATCCTTGACCTTGAATTCACGATTCTGCAGATAGGCATTGCGCACAAAGGTGTAGCGATCACCGCGAATCAACTTGTCCGCAGCCAGCAGGCTGGCACGAGTATCAACCACGTTCACGCCCATGGTGATGTTGCGCGCAGGGATGTCGTTCATGTAGCGATAAGGCAAGGTGTAGCTGTCCACATACTTGGCCGGCGCATCACGCAGGGTGCTAGGGCCCAGCAACGGCAGCATCACGTAAGGACCGCTGCCCACGCCCCAATAGCCGAGGGTCTGGCCAAAGTCTTCGTCATTGCGCTGCAGGCCCATCTGGGTACCGACGTCAAAGAAGCCCGCCAGCCCCAACGTGGTGTTCATCAGCAGGCGCGCAGTATCCACACCGGCGGCACGAGGCTTGGCCTGGAGGATGTCGTTGGCCAGGTTGCCGACGTCACCGAGGTTGCGGAACATGTTGTGGATACCGTCTTCCAGAAACTGCGGCGTCACCGCCTGGTAGCCTTGGGCCAACGGCTTCAGGGCATAGGTATCAAGGGTGTCGTTGAACGTGAAGATGGGACGGTTGATGCTTTCCCACGGGTCCTCTTCGGCCGCCTGGGCGGCCAGGGGAGCCAGCGTCACACCGGCACTCATACATAGCGGAACTAGATAACGGCTCCAGCGCATAGCAGGAAACTCCTTGGATTGTTCTCTCGTGGGGCTATGCCCTGAGGTTAGGTCGAGGAGTATAAAGCGGATAGGCCTGTTTAGGCAGCATCACTGCAAGCAGCCTGGAGGCATCAGTCAATCAATCCTGTTCGCATTCACCTCACTGTCACCTGCATGTCATCTTCCCCGGCTAGCCTGGAGAAGAATTTCAAGGACGTTGATATGCCCCACGCCGATGCCTTAGCCCAGACTGCAGCGCCATTGACCGCGGTGCTCTTCGGCCTCAGTGGCTGCCTGGTGGACTTCGGTGCGCGCACGCGCCTGCAAACCACCACGCACCCTGGCCCGGAACAGGTCCGGACCACGCCAGGGGCTTTGGACACCTTGCGTCATCTGCAACAACTGGGCATTCCCTGCGCCTGGCTTGAGCAACTACCCTGCGCCAGCAGCAGCCACCTGGCCGCCGCCCTGCCCGACTGGATCAAACCCACCCCAGCCGCCCCCGCTCCCTGGCCCGCTCCCGACGCCTGCTGGCAGGCGCTGATGACCCTCAAGGTGTCCCGCCTCGAGGGTTGTGTACTGGTCAGCGGCGAACCGCAACTTCTGCAGTCAGGGCTCAACGCCGGTCTCTGGACCATAGGTCTGGCCTCCTGCGGGTCCCTGTGCGGCCTGACGCCTAGTGAATGGCAGGCTCTGAGCCAGCAGGAGCGCGAACTCAAGCGCGGCAAGGCCACCCTGCAACTCTTCGGCCTGGGGGTGCACTCGGTCATCGACCACCTGGGGGACCTGAACACCTGCCTGGCGGACATCGAACTGCGCCGGCTCAAAGGTGAAAAACCCTGACATAAGCCTGTTGATCAGGATCATGCACAGTGCCCGGGAGTGGATTACTCTAAGCCGTGGGCATGGACCTTTGCCTCAAACGCGCGGTCCATCCCTGTGCCTATCAATAAAGGGAGAACGCCATGCCTGCCCGCGAACTGCAAGAACAACTCGATACCCTGCGCGAGCAATTGGAGCAGAACCCACCGCTTTCGGAAGCCGAGCGCGCCAATCTGCAGGAACTGATGCAGCAGATCGAACTGCAACTCAAGCTGGAGACCAGCACCCACGACGCCAGCCTCGCCGACGGCGTCAACCTGGCAGTGGAACGCTTCGAACTGGAACATCCGGCCATCGCCGGAACCCTGCGCAATATCGTCCAGACCCTGGGCAACATCGGTATCTGATAGCGCCCGATAACACCGCCCCATAAAAACAAAGCCCCGCATCATTTGCGGGGCTTCTGCTTACTGGCGAACCAATCGCTGATTGGCGAACTCCATGGTTTCGGTACTGCGGTACGGATTGATATCCAGCCCGCCGCGACGCACATAGCGAGCGTAGACGGTGAGTTTCTCGGGTTTGAGCAACCGCTGCAGATCAAGGAAAATCCGCTCCACGCATTGCTCATGGAAGTCCGAGTGTTGACGGAAACTCACCAGATAGGCCAGCAGGCTGGCGTGATCCAGCGCCGCGCCACGGTACTCCACCACGACACTGCCCCAGTCCGGCTGGCTGGTCACAGGGCAATTGGATTTGAGCAAGTGGCTGTGCACGCTTTCCTCCACCACTTGCGAATCATCGCAACGCAGCAGCTCAGGTCGCGGATGCTCATAGCTGTCGACACTGATATCCAGCTCGTCGATGCAAATGCCTGGCAGTGCCACCACACCTTGCGCCTCGACCTCCCCAAGGCTGCGAATACGCACCCCTACGGGCTTGTCTGCGGCGGCCGAGAGATCCTGACGCAAAGTTGCCTCAAGCGTCGCTCGATCAGCGAAGGGGGTCTGGTTCAACGAGTTGAGGTACAGCTTGAAAGACTTGGACTCGATGATGTTCGGCGAATCTGCAGGAATACTGAATTCACCAATGGCCACCACCGGCTTGCCTGAAGGCAGCAGCCAGGACAATTCGAAGCAGTTCCAGAAATCCACTCCCTTATACGGCAGGGTATCGGCACTCAAGCCCAGCTCGGCCCATTTTGCTGCCCGGGGAATCGGGAACAGCAGGGATGGCGTGTAAGTGGAAACGTATTCACTGGACTTGCCCAGCGGCGAATGTTCGGCTGCGGGATGCATGGCGGAAACCTGACTGAAGAATCAGCGGATTCTACCAGCCTTTGCTCCCGCCTTTGAGCCCCGAACGCTTAAGGGCTGACGGTGAGCTTGCCGACCATACCGGCCTGGTAGTGCCCGGGAACATTGCAGGCGAACTCCAGGCTGCCGCTTTTGCTGAAGGTCCAGGTCAGGTCGGCCTGCTTGCCAGGCTCCACCAGCACACTGTTGGGATCGTCATGCTGCATGCCGTGATCCATGCCCGCCATGGAGCCGTGGCCCATGGCTGCGTGATCCATGGTTTTCATGGCTGTAGGCGTGAGCATCCCGCTTTGCTGCATCTTGAGCATTTCCTGCTGGTGCTCGGCATGCATCGCCGCGTTACCCAGGTTGAATTCGTGGAGCAGTTGCCCCTTGTTGATCAACACAAAACGCACAGTCTCGCCGGCCTTGATCTCCAGGACCTTGGGATTGAACGACATATCGCCCATCACCACTTCGACCACCCGAGTGGCCTTGGCGGCCGCGGCCGGCTGGCCGAAGTCATAAGAGGCCGCCGGTGAAGCCCAGAGCGGTACGCTCAACAGCATCAGACAGCCTCCCAGGGCCGAGCGGCGTCGCAACCACAGGTTTTGCAGATTCATCATCAGGCTCCAACAAGATCAGGATTGAGCATGTGGCAAACTCTAACGGCCCAGCGCTGCCAGCCAGCTGACGGCTAGATTACAACTTTGTCAGCTTGATCTGCCCTGCCCCCCAGCAAGGTATAAAGCCCGGGTTACACAAGCCACGAGTACCACCATGAAACTGTTGATCGTCGAAGACCAGCCGAAAACCGGCCAGTACCTGCGCCAAGGCTTGAGCGAAGCCGGCTTCAATGCCGAGCTGGTAGCGGATGGCAATACCGGCCAGCACCTGGCGCTGACCGGTGACTACGCCCTGTTGATTCTCGACGTGATGCTCCCGGGGCGCGACGGTTGGCAGATCCTCCAGGCCGTACGCAGCGCCGGCCTGGACATCCCAGTGTTGTTCCTCACCGCCAGGGACGCCGTGGAGGACCGAGTCCACGGCCTGGAACTGGGAGCCGACGACTATCTGGTCAAGCCCTTTGCCTTCTCCGAACTGCTGGCACGGGTTCGCAGCCTGCTGCGCCGGGGTAGCGTGATGACCCAGGAAACCAGCCTGCAACTGGCTGACCTGCGACTGGACCTGATCCGCCGCCGGGTAGAACGCAGCGGCCAGCGCATTGATCTGACCGCCAAGGAGTTCGCCTTGCTGGAAATGCTCCTGCGACGCCAGGGAGAAGTCCTGCCCAAATCGCTGATCGCCTCCCAGGTCTGGGACATGAACTTCGACAGCGACACCAACGTCATCGAAGTAGCAATCCGCCGTCTGCGCCTGAAAATCGATGACGATTACCCGAACAAGCTGATCCATACCGTACGCGGCATGGGGTATGTGCTCGAAGAGCGTCCGGCCTGATGCGCCGCCTGTCACTCAGCGCACGCCTGGCGCTGCTGTTCGCCGCCTGCACCGCCGTGGTCTCGCTATTTGCAGGGGTGCTGTTCAGTCGCGCCAGCGAAGCCCACTTCATCGAACTGGACCAGCAACTGCTGGACAGCAAGCTGATCGCCCTGCGCAGCGTCTTGCAGGATGTGACCGAGGCCCGAGATTTTGCCCGGCATCAGGCACGGCTGCAGGACGAGCTGAGCCATCAACCGGACCTGGCCCTGCGGATTATCGGCAGTGACGGCCGACTCTGGTTCGACAGTGCCCCTGCCCTACCCGCCTCCTTGCCCAGCGAAGCCGGCCTGCACAACCTGAATCTGAACAGTGCGGCCTACCGGATCTACTCCGCGCCGCTCAAGCCAGGTCAACCCGACTCGCCACAGCTGGCCCTGCTGCTGAATATCACCCATCACCAGCACTTTCTGCAGCGCATGCAGCACCTGATCTGGTTCACAGTAGGGCTCTCGGCCCTGGCCACTGCCCTGCTTGGTGCCTGGGCCGCCCGCAGCGGCCTGCGACCCTTGCGACGCATGAGCGCAGTGGCCGCAGGAGTCTCCGCCAGTTCCCTGACCCAGCGCCTGCCCCAGGAACAGATGCCCGTCGAACTGGCCGACCTGGCCAGCAGCTTCAACGCTATGCTCGGCCGCCTTGAGGAATCCTTCCAACGCCTTTCGGCCTTTTCCGCTGATATTGCCCACGAGTTGCGCACGCCCCTGTCGAACCTGCTGACCCACACCCAAGTCACCCTGACCCGCCCGAGAGCGATCGAGGACTACCGCGAAGCCCTGCACAGCAACCTCGAGGAACTGCAATGGATGGCGCAACTGGTCAACGACATGCTGTACCTGGCCAAGGCCGACCATGGACTGCTGACCCCGAAATGCGAAGCACTGGAGCTGGCCGAGGAAACCGACATGCTGTTGGAGTTCTATGGCCCCCTGGCGGAAGACGCGAACGTCAGCCTGAGCCGTGAAGGCCATGCCGGCTTTATCGGTGATCGCAGCATGCTGCGCAGGGCATTGTCCAACCTGCTGGACAATGCCCTGCGTTTCACACCTCCTGGAGGATCGGTCCAGGTACGGATCAGCGACAGCCTACAGGGCTTGAACCTGAGCATCGAAAACAGCGGAGAGGGTATCGCCAGGGAGGTACTGCCGCGGTTGTTCGACCGTTTCTACCGGGTAGATCCGGCGCGACGCGAGGGCAGCAGTGAACATGCAGGATTGGGACTGGCGATCACGCAGTCGATCATTCGCGCCCATGGCGGACGGATACGTTGCGAATCGGAAGCGGGCTGGACACGCTTCGTGATCGAGTTGCCGAGCAAGCGTTGAGAGCCTGTTCACCGGCAAGCCGGCTCCTTCACCAATCAGGCAGGAGCCGGCTTGCCGGCGAGAGCGGACCTCAGGAATACCGCAAAGCGTGAGCCGGCTCGACCTTGGATGCGCGCCAGGCCGGATACACAGTGGCCAGGAAGCTGAGGATGAACCCAGCGCTACAGATCAGCGCCACATCCCCACCCTGCAGTTCGGAAGGCAGGTTGCTGACAAAGTACACATCCGAACTGAAAATCTGCTGACCGCTGATCCGCTCCAGCCAGCCCACCAGCTCGCTCACGTTCAACGCCGCAATGACCCCTAGCACCCCGCCGATCAGGGTGCCGACAATCCCGATCACCGTGCCCTGGACCATGAAGATCGCCATGATCTGCCGCGGCGTGGCGCCGATGGTGCGCAGGATTGCGATGTCCGCGCCCTTGTCGTTCACCACCATGATCAGGGTGGCGATGATGTTGAACGCCGCCACCGCGACGATCATCAGCAGCAACAGGCCGATCATGGTCTTTTCCATCTTCATTGCGCTGAACAGGCTGCCCTGGGTGTGGGTCCAGTCATCGGCGCGGAAGTCCGCACCCAGCCCCTTGGCGATATCCACCGCCACCTGTGGCGCGGCATACAGATCCTTGACCGCCAGGCGCACGCTCTGCACCTGATTGGGCTGCCAGCGCTGCATCTCTGCGGCGTCGGCCATATGGATCAGGCCCATGGAGCCATCCAGCTCGGCGCCCACCTTGAACACCCCCACCACGTTCAGGCGCTGCATACGCGGGGTGATACCCCCTGGGGCCGTGCTCACTTCAGGCACGATCAGGGTCAGCTTGTCGCCTACATTCAAGCGGAAACGCCGAGCGGTGATCTCACCGATCACCACACCGAACTCGCCGGGTTTCAGGTCTTGCAGGCTGCCCTGGACAATATGCTGGGCGACGATGGACACCTTGCCCTCCTGGGCCGGGTCGATACCGCTGATCTGGATCGGTTGCATCGCCCCCTTGTAGGAGAGCATGCCCTCCATCTCGGTGAAGGGCACCGCCGCAGTGACTTCCGGGTTCTTCAGGGCCGCTGCGGCCACTGGCTGCCAGTCATCAATGGGCTTGACCCCGACGATGGTGGCGTGGGGCACCATACCAAGGATGCGCGAGCTCATTTCCCGCTGGAAGCCGTTCATCACCGACAGCACCACGATCATCGCCAATACGCCCAGGGCGAGGCCGATCATCGAGGTCATGGAAATGAACGAGACAAAACGATTGCGCCGCTTGGCGCGGGTGTAGCGCGTGCCGATAAAGATCGATAAGGGTCTGAACATGGGCAAGGCACCCTGGAAAAATTAATGACCCGGTGTCAACGGGCCAGCCGCCGACACCGCGTGCGGCCGCATCAGATGGCGACCAGGTGACCTTCTTGCAGGTGCAGTACGCGATCCATCTGCCGGGCCAGGTTCATATCGTGCGTCACCACCAGGAAGGCGGTACGCATCGAAGTGCTGAGTTCCAGCATCAGGTCCTGAATGCCCTGGGCCGTGTGCGAGTCGAGGTTGCCGGTGGGCTCGTCGAGCATCACCAGCCCCGGCTGGTTCACCAGGGCCCGGGCGATGGCTACCCGCTGACGCTCACCGCCGGACAGTTCGGCCGGCTTGTGCTCCAGGCGATGACCCAGGCCGACCCGCTCCAGCAGCGCAGTAGCACGCTGACGGGCTTCAGGAATCGGTGTACGGCCGATCAGCAGCGGCATGCAGACGTTCTCCAGTGCGGTGAACTCCGGCAGCAGGTGGTGGAACTGGTAGACGAAGCCCAGGGCGCGATTGCGCAGTTGACCGCGAGCCTTCTCACCCAGTGCCGAGAGTTCTTCGCCGGCCAGCCAGACGCTGCCCTTGGAGGGCGTATCCAGGCCGCCCAGCAAGTTGAGCAAGGTACTCTTGCCGGAGCCCGACGTACCGACGATGGCCACTCGCTCCCCCGGATGCAGCTCCAGTTGCAGGCCGGACAGGACCACCACCGATTCCGGACCTTCCTCGTAGGACTTGCCCAGGTCACGGCAGCTCAGGATTGCTTTTTCACTCATGCCCAACTCACTCATAACGTAGCGCCTCCGCAGGCTGGGTGCGCGCCGCACGCCAGGCTGGATACAGGGTGGCGAGGAAACTCAGGACCAATGCCGCGCCGCAGACCATCAACACGTCCTCGGCCATCAGTTGCGACGGCAGGTAGTCGATGAAATACACGTCGGCATTCAGGAATTTATGGCCGATCAGACCTTCAAGGGCGGAGATCGCAGCACTGACATTCAAGGCTGCGAGCATCCCCAGCACCGCACCGATCAGGGTGCCGACCACACCGATCACCGTGCCCTGGACCATGAAGATCGCCATGATGGTGCCCGGCGTAGCGCCCAGGGTGCGCAGAATAGCGATGTCGCCCTTTTTGTCGTTCACCACCATCACCAGGGTCGAGATGATGTTGAATGCAGCGACCGCGACGATCAGCAGCAAGAGCAGGCCGATCATGGCTTTTTCCATACGGATGGCCTGGTACAGGTTGCCATGAGTACGGGTCCAGTCACGGGCGTAGAAGTGGTTCTCGCCCAACTGCTGGGCGATTTCCCAAGCGGTGCGCGGGGCCTGGAACAGGTCGTCGAACTTCAGGCGTAGACCCTGGACCTGATCCGGCTTCCAGCGGTGCAAGCGGCCCAGGTCTTCCAGGTTGGTCAGGCCCAGGTAGCCGTCGATCTCGCCGGCGCCGACATGAAAGATGCCCACCACGGTAAAGCGCTTCATCCGCGGGAACATGCCGGCCGGGGTCACCGTGACTTCCGGGGCAACGAAGGTCAGCTTGTCCCCCAGGCCAACCCCCAGCTTGGCGGCCGCCTTATCGCCGATGACGATACCGAAGCTACCGGGCGCCAGCGCGTCCAGCTGCCCCTGCTGCATGAAATGGTCGATGATCGACACCTGCCGCTCTTTGCCAGGATCTATGGCGTTGAGCAGCACCTTCTGCACCTGGCCGTTGTTGGTCAGCAGGCCCTGCATCTGGGTGAATGGCGCCACCGCCAGGACTTTCGGGTTCTGCTTGACCTTGTCGGCCAGGCTTTGCCAGTCACTGATGGGTTCACCGGATTCGATGGTGGCGTGGGGCACCATGCCCAGCACGCGGGTGCGCATTTCATGATCGAAGCCATTCATCACCGACAGCACCACGATCATCACGATCACGCCAAGGGCGAGTCCGATCATCGAGGTCAGGGAAATGAATGACACAAAATGATTGCGACGCTTTGCACGGGTGTAACGCGTGCCGATAAAAGCAAACAGAGGTCTGAACATGTCGGGGCTTGTGCAGAGGAAAAGAAGACGTCCTTGTGGCGGGGCCTGGTAAGCAGCTTTACACTCAGACCACTGCCTCTACCATGGGTTCGCCATGTCGACATTAGATGAAGAAGATCGCCGCGAATACTACCGTATCGAGGACACGATCGCACTGGAAATTAGCCCCTTGTCCGCCCACGACGCGGCGAGCAAGGAAGTGTTGCAGGATGAGTCTCCGCTGTTCAATCTACTCAGCGAACTGCACCTGAGCGAATTCGAATCACAGCACCTGCTGCGCCAGGTCAGCGAGCGCGATCGCACCCTGGCCAGCTACCTCAAGGCCATGAACAAACGCATCGACCTGCTCAGCCAGGTGGTGGCGCAGACCGTGTTCGGCAAGTTCGGCGAACCGCAGCGGGTCACCCTTTCCGAAGGCGGCATCGAGTTCAACCACCATCTGAGCTATCCCAGCGGCAGCCACCTGGCGGTGAAACTGCTGTTGATGCCGCAAGCCCTGGGTCTGCTGCTGCGAGCCAGGGTCATCCACTGTGAGCCACAGAGCTTCGGCACCTTCGAGATCGGCACCGAATTCGAAGCATTGACCGATGCCCAGCGCCAACTGCTGGCGCGCTACATCCTGCAAAAACAGGCTCAGCAACGCCGCATGGCCCGGGACCAGACAGACCCCGCCGCTGGTTGAGCCGCAAGCCTGACCCCCTCTTAAGGAACAACATCCGTGAAGGAGCAATTGTGACCCTGATCTATGGCCATCGCGGCGCTAAAGGCGAAGCACCGGAAAACACCCTGACCAGCTTTCAGGAATGTCTCAAGCACGGCGTGCGCCGCTGCGAGCTCGACCTGCACCTGTCCATGGACGGCGAGCTGATGGTGATTCACGACCCGACCCTCAAGCGCACCACTGACCGGCGCGGCAAGGTGGTGGAGCATTCCGCCGCCGAACTGGTGACCTACGACGCACGCAAAGGCGGCCCGGGCTGGGTCAGCCCCTGCCCTATTCCGCGCCTGGAAGAGCTGTTCGAGAAATGCGACTTCGAGCACTGGCAGCTGGAAGTCAAGAGCGCCTCACGCACCCGCGCCGCTACGACGGTGCTGGCGATTCGGGAAATGGCCCAACGCTTCGGCCTGCTGGACAAGGTCACCGTGACCTCAAGCTCGCGGGAAGTGCTGAAAGCGGCGGTCGAACTGACCCCGGACCTGTCTCGCGGACTGGTAGCCGAATACGCCTGGCTCGACCCCTTGAAGGTCGCCCAGAGCTATGGCTGCGAGATTCTTGCGCTGAACTGGACCCTGTGCACCCCGGAGCGACTGCAAAGGGCGCAGCGTCAGGGCTTGCATGTGTCAGTGTGGACGGTCAACGAGCCCGCGCTGATGCGCAGGCTCGCCGACTTCGGCGTAGATAGCCTGATTACAGACTTTCCCGGTTTGGCCAGCGCCACCCTCGAGAATTACTGAAATCGGTCTCCCCGGCCGGCTCAGGCCACCGGCCGGAGCCGCTCAAAAAAGCCGGTTGAGGCCGTCGTACGCTGCTACCCGATAGGCTTCGGCCATGGTCGGGTAGTTGAAGGTGGTGTTGACGAAGTACTTCAGGGTGTTGTGCTCACCCGGCTGGCTCATGATCGCCTGACCAATGTGGACGATTTCCGAAGCCTGATAACCGAAGCAATGCACGCCGAGGACCTCCAGGGTTTCCCGATGGAACAGGATCTTCAGCATGCCTTGCGGCTCGCCGGCGATCTGCGCACGGGCCATGCCCTTGAAGAACGCCTTGCCCACTTCGTAAGGCACCTTGGCCTGGGTCAGCTCCTGCTCGTTCTTGCCGATCGAGCTGATCTCCGGAATGGTGTAGATCCCGGTCGGTACATCGTTGACGAAGCGCCAGCTGCCATTGTCGACGATGCTGCCGGCGGCCGAGCGTCCCTGGTCATGGGCGGCACTGGCCAGGCTTGGCCAGCCGATCACGTCACCGGCACCGTAGATGTTCGGCACACAGGTGCGGTAGTTCTCGTCGACTTCGATCTGGCCGCGGCTGTTGACCTTGACCCCGATATTCTCCATGCCCAGCTTGTCGGTGTTGCCGGTCCGGCCGTTGCACCAGAGCAAGGCGTCGGCCTTGATCTTCTTGCCGGATTTCAAGTGCAGGATCACCCCGTTGTCCACACCTTCAACGCGGTCGTATTCCTCGTTGTGGCGCACGGTGATGTTGTTGTTGCTGAAGTGGTAGCTCAGGGCCTGGGAAATCTCCGAGTCCAGGAAGCTGAGCAACTGGCCGCGGTTGTCCACCAGTTCCACCAACACCCCAAGACCACTGAAGATCGAGGCGTATTCACAACCAATGACCCCGGCGCCGTAAACGATGAGTTTGCGCGGGGTGTGGCCAAGGCTGAGGATGGTGTCGCTATCGTAGATACGCGGGTGACTGAAATCGATGTCCGCCGGGCGATAAGGACGCGAACCGGTGGCGATGATGATGTGCTTGGCTACCAGTTTTTCCACCACGCCATTGGCGCAAACCACTTCCACGGTCTGCTCGTCGGCGAAGCTGCCAGTGCCGAAGAACACGTCGACCCGATTGCGGGCGTAGTAGCCGGTGCGCGAAGCCACCTGCTTGGAAATCACCTTCTCGGCGCTCTTGAGCACGTCCGGGAAGGAGAACCAGCGCGGCTCGCCAATGGCCCGGAACATCGGATTGGTGTTGAACTGCATGATCTGCCGGACCGAGTGACGCAGGGCCTTGGACGGAATGGTACCCAGGTGGGTGCAGTTGCCGCCGACCTGGCGACGGCTATCGACCATCGCCACTTTGCGTCCTGCTTTCGCGGCGTTCATTGCCGCACCTTCTCCAGCGGGGCCCGAGCCCAGCACCACTACGTCGTAGTTGTAGACAGCCATGCGTACTCCTCAGAACAGGCCGAGATGCCCTTCTGGCATCTCCGGCTAAATCATGCCGCGGCCAGCGGCATGAAGGATCAATTTGGCTCGGTTACGAACCCGGGCACAGTCTATAGAAGCGTCAACGCCGCGCACATTAACCCTTGGTCGCGTCGTAGGCTACTTTTGCCTGCACTACAGCATTCACAACAGCGTGCCTGGTTATTGTTTTGGTCCGGCCAACAGCGCATCGAACGCCGGGTTGCTACGTGTGACGAAGCCTTTATCGGCACGCATCACAAAAAATGCGCCGATACGGTGTTTTTGTGCGTAGTCCCAGCCTGCTTCGGGACCAAGAATCAGTAACAGCGTAGAGAGGCCATCGGCCATGAGTGCCGAAGGATGAATCACGGTCACCGACGCCAGCCTGTGAGTGATGGGCTTGCCAAGCCTGGCATCGAAGGTATGGGAATAGCGCTGGCCGTCCTGCTCGAAGTAATTACGGTAGTCGCCAGACGTGGATACACCATAGCCGTCCAGTGCGATCACCCGCTGGGCCACCTGCTGGTCGTCCCGCGGCTCCTCCAGGGCGATACGCCAGGGCGCGCCGTCCGGTTTGCGGCCCACGGCCTTGAGCTCGCCAGTGACTTCGGCGAGAAAACTGTCGATTCCCAACTGCGCAAGCCGCGCGGCGATGCGATCCACTGCGTAACCGGCGGCAAGGCTGTTGAAGTCCACCTCCACCGGCGCATCCTTGCACAGCTCCAGGCCTTCGATATGCAAGTGCCCATGTCCGACCCGCTGCCGAGCCTCGGCCAGGGCTGACGCACTGGGAATTTTTTCTTCTCGCCCCTGAGGCCCAAAGCCCCAGAGGTCGAGCAGCGGCTCCACCGTCAGATCAAAGGCGCCGCCACTGTCCCGGGACAGCTGCTCGCCAACTCGCGCCAAGTGCAACACCGACTCAGGCATCGGTTGGCAGCTGTTGCTGGGCAAGGCGTTGAAACGCTCGATATCCGAGTCACTGCGGTAGGTGGACATCTGCCGATCAACCTCGGCCAGGATTTGCTCGACCTCGGCCTTGACCCGCGACTCATCCGGCACGCCGGGGCGCTGCACGTACTGAACGGAGTAGGTGCTGCCCATGGTCGGCCCGGAGACGCTGTGCAAGCGATCGCCACCGCAGCCCGCCAACAGCGCCATCGCCCCCCACAATGCGTTCCACCACCATCGCCCTCCCGACACGATTCCCCTCCAGATCAATTGCCCCAGAGGGCGAGCTGACAACACAAATGGCCATTATGCGACAGGCGGATGCGGCATGCGCGCCAGACCTGCCAGCCTGGACGGCACCAGAAGCTCGACCCAGAGCCATCGCGCAGCACCCAAGAGTTTTTGTTGCCTGACGCCACCAGCACACATATTGTTACAAAACTGTTCAGCGTGCTGCCTCGCGCCCCACCTTTGCAGTGAGGACGAGTACTGACCAGGGATTGCTAACAAAACAGCCAAAGTGAGTGAAAAAATGTCCACGACCACGGGCAACGGCAAGGCGATCTTTCGCGTTGTCAGCGGCAACTTTCTCGAGATGTTCGACTTCATGGTCTATGGCTTCTACGCCACGGCAATCGCCAAGACCTTCTTTCCGGCCGACAGCGCTTTCGCTTCATTGATGCTGTCCCTGGCCACTTTCGGCGCCGGCTTCCTGATGCGTCCACTGGGAGCGATCTTCCTCGGCGCCTACATCGACCGTCACGGCCGCCGCCAGGGCCTGATCATTACCCTGGTACTGATGGCCGCGGGCACTGTGCTGATTGCCTGCGTGCCGGGCTACGCCACTCTCGGCGTCGCCGCTCCACTGCTGGTGCTGCTGGGTCGCTTGCTGCAGGGCTTTTCCGCTGGCGTGGAACTGGGTGGCGTGTCGGTGTACCTGGCCGAGATCTCGACACCGGGTCGCAAGGGCTTCTTCGTCAGCTGGCAATCGGCAAGCCAACAGGCGGCCGTGGTGTTTGCCGGCTTGCTGGGGGTGGGTCTGAACCACTGGCTGAGCCCCCAACAAATGGGTGACTGGGGCTGGCGCGTGCCGTTCCTGGTGGGCTGCATGATTGTTCCGGCAATCTTCATGATCCGCCGCTCTCTCGAGGAAACACCCGAGTTCCAGGCCCGCAAACATCGCCCCACCCTGCAGGAAGTCATCCGCTCCATCAGTCAGAACTTCGGAGTCGTCATTGCCGGCATGGCCTTGGTGGTGATGACCACCGTGTCCTTCTACCTGATCACCGCCTACACCCCGACCTTTGGCAAGGCCGAGCTGCACCTGTCGGACTTCGACGCCCTGCTGGTGACTGTGTGCATCGGCCTGTCGAACTTCTTCTGGCTGCCGGTCATGGGCTCGCTGTCGGACCGCGTCGGTCGTAAACCGCTGCTGCTGGGCGCCACCATCCTGGCCATCTTCACCGCTTACCCGGCGCTGTCCTGGCTGGTGGCCAACCCCAGCTTCAGCCACCTGCTGATCGTCGAGCTGTGGCTGTCCTTCCTCTATGGCTCGTACAACGGCGCGATGGTGGTGGCCCTGACTGAAATCATGCCGGTAGAAGTGCGCACCACCGGCTTCTCGCTGGCCTACAGCCTGGCAACCGCAACCTTCGGCGGCTTTACCCCGGCGGCCTGCACCTACCTGATCCACGTTCTGGGCAACCAGGCGGCACCGGGCATCTGGCTCAGCGGCGCGGCGGTGCTGGGGCTGATTGCGACACTGGTGCTGTTCCGTGGCAACCGCCACGAACTGCGTACAGCGCAGGCGGCTGGCAGCGCCTGACAGCCAACAGCGCGGACAAGTTGGCACCTACAAATGACGCCGGCCTCGCAGGCGAAAGCCACAAACAAAAACGCCCCGACAAGTCGGGGCGTTTTCATTTCAGCAGTCGCTTAGCGTGGGAATGCTGGCGGGTTGACCCCTGCCATGTCTTCCATCACGCGCACAACCTGGCAGCTGTAACCGAACTCGTTGTCGTACCAGACGTACAGAACAACGCGGTTGTCCTGAACGATGGTCGCTTCAGCGTCGACAACACCGGCGTGACGCGAACCCACGAAGTCGGTGGACACCACTTCCTGCGAATTGACGAAGTCGATTTGCTTATGCAGATCGGAGTGCAGCGCCATGTAGCGCAGGTACTCGTTCATCTCTTCACGGGTGGCGGCTTTCTCAAGGTTCAGGTTGAGAATGGCCATCGACACGTTTGGCGTTGGAACGCGGATCGCGTTACCGGTCAGCTTGCCGGCCAGCTCAGGCAGGGCCTTGGCAGCAGCGGTAGCAGCACCCGTCTCGGTGATCACCATGTTCAGCGCGGCGCTACGGCCACGGCGATCGCCCTTGTGGAAGTTGTCGATCAAGTTCTGGTCGTTGGTGTACGAGTGAACGGTTTCAACGTGACCGTTGATGATGCCGAACTTGTCATTCACCGCCTTGAGCACCGGCACGATGGCGTTGGTGGTGCAGGAAGCGGCGGACACGATCTTGTCGTCAGCAGTGATTTCGTTGTGGTTGATACCGTGAACGATGTTCTTCAGCTTGCCTTTGCCAGGCGCGGTCAGAACCACGCGGTCGATACCCGGGCAGGTCAGGTGCTGGCCCAGGCCGTCGGCATCACGCCATACACCGGTGTTGTCCACCAGCAGCGCATTCTTGATCCCGTACTGGGTGTAGTCCACCTCGGTCGGGTTCTTCGCGTAGATCACCTGGATCAGGTTGCCGTTGGCGGTGATGGTGTTGTTTTCTTCGTCGATGGTGATGGTGCCGTTGAACGAACCGTGTACCGAATCGCGACGCAGCAGGCTGGCGCGCTTGGTCAGGTCGTTTTCGGCGCCTTTGCGCACCACGATGGCGCGCAGACGCAGGCCGTCGCCACCACCGGTTTTCTCGATCAGGATGCGCGCCAGCAGACGGCCGATACGACCGAAGCCGTACAGGACAACGTCAGTGCCTTTGCGGGCTGAAGCGTTTTGCTGGCCAACCACGTCAGCCATTTCTTCGCGAACGAACTGCTCGGCGCTGCGGCCATTGCCTTCGTTACGGAATTTGAACGCCAACTTGCCCAGGTCTACCGAAGCTGCGCCGAGCTTGAGCTCGCTCATTGCTTTAAGCAGAGGGAATGTTTCGTGGACGGAGAGTTCGCTGTCGTCGGAGGAGCGATGGCGAGCAAAGCGATGAGCCTTGAGAATCGCGATGACAGACTGGTTGATCAGGCTGCGGCCATAGATCGAGCTCACCACATTGTTATTGCGGTAGAGCTGACCGATAAGCGGAATCATCGCTTCTGCGAGTGCTTCACGGTCGATCCATTCACCAAGACACTGGTCGGGCTTCTGAGTCACGGGAACCTTCCACATGTAGGGGCAGAAAAAAGGGGCTACATTATGACGCCGAGTCCCTCTCGTAGCAATGCGCGCCTGTCGTGCGGAACGTAACAAAAAGCCCTTGCAAAAAAACACCACTATGCTGGAGGCCAGTAAAACCGCGGCTTCCAGCCGCGTCAATTTTTTGGACAGCCAAGCAACCTGTATGTAACCCTCCGTAACACCGAGCAAATTCGGCACTACATTTCCGCCAAAAAAGCACATTATGTTGTCATAGCCACTACATTTGCCCTGACCGGCGTAATAGACGCATCAGCCACTGACAGTGGCCACCCGGGGCCGTTACAATTACCGACTTTCGTCGCAACGCTTGGAGCTTGACCGTCCGTGCCCGTCCTGCGTCTACCGCTACTCCCTGCCGCCGCCGGTAAACAGCATTGGGGCAACCTGCCCGGTGCCGCCCTGAGCCTGGCCATCGCCGAAGCCGCCAGCGCCGCCAAGCGCTTTACCCTCCTGCTGACCGCCGACAGCCAAAGCGCTGACCGGCTGGAACAGGAACTGGGCTTCTTCGCCCCGGATCTGCCGGTGCTGCATTTCCCCGATTGGGAAACCCTGCCCTACGACCTGTTCTCGCCGCACCAGGACATCATTTCCCAGCGCATCGCCAGCCTCTACCGGCTGCCGGAGCTGGAGCACGGCGTACTGGTGGTGCCCATCACCACCGCCCTGCACCGCCTGGCGCCAACCCAGTTCCTGCTGGGCAGCAGCCTGGTACTGGACGTTGGCCAGAAGCTCGATGTGGAACAGATGCGCACGCGCCTGGAGGCCAGCGGCTACCGCTACGTCGATACAGTTTATGAGCACGGCGAATTCACCGTGCGCGGCGCCTTGATCGACCTGTTCCCCATGGGCAGCAAGTTGCCTTACCGCATCGACCTGTTCGACGACGAAATCGAGACCCTGCGCACCTTCGATCCGGAGAACCAGCGCTCCATCGACAAGGTCGACTCGGTGCGCCTGCTGCCAGCCAAGGAATTCCCTCTGCAGAAAGAAGCAGTGACTCGCTTCAAGGCGCGCTTTCGCGAACGCTTCGACGTGGACTTCCGCCGCTGCCCGATCTTCCAGGACCTGAGCAGCGGGATTACCCCGGCCGGTATCGAGTACTACCTGCCGCTGTTCTTCGAAGAGACTTCGACCCTGTTCGACTACCTGCCCCAGGACACCCAGGTGTTCTCCCTGCCGGGCATCGAACAGGCCGCGGAAAACTTCTGGAACGATGTACGCAACCGCTATGAAGAGCGCCGCGTTGATCCATCGCGCCCGCTCCTGCCTCCGGCGGAACTGTTCCTGCCGGTGGAAGACTGCTTCGCCCGCCTGAAAAACTGGCCACGGGTGGTGGCCAGCCAGCAGGACATCGAAACCGGCGTCGGCCGCGAGCGTTTCCCGGCCCACGAATTGCCCAACCTGGCTATCGAAGCCAAGGCCAACCAGCCGCTGGCGGCGCTCTCGGGCTTCCTCGACGAGTTCCCCGGCCGAGTGTTGTTCACCGCCGAATCCGCCGGCCGCCGGGAAGTGCTGCTGGAGTTGCTGGAACGCCTCAAGCTGCGACCGAAGACCGTCGACAGCTGGCCGGATTTCGTCGCCAGCAAGGAGCGCCTGGCGATCACCATTGCCCCTCTGGACGAGGGACTGGTATTGGACGATCCGGCCCTGGCCCTGGTGGCGGAAAGCCCACTGTTCGGCCAGCGGGTGATGCAGCGTCGGCGCCGGGAAAAACGCGCCGACGCCAATAACGATGCAGTGATCAAGAACCTCACCGAGCTGCGCGAAGGCGCGCCGGTGGTGCACATCGACCACGGTGTCGGCCGCTACCTGGGCCTGGCGACCCTGGAGATCGACAACCAGGCCGCCGAGTTCCTGACCCTGGAATACGCAGAGGGCGCCAAGCTCTATGTGCCCGTGGCCAACCTGCACCTGATCGCCCGCTACACCGGCAGCGACGACGCCCTGGCGCCGTTGCACCGCCTCGGTTCCGAAGCCTGGCAGAAAGCCAAGCGCAAGGCCGCCGAGCAAGTGCGCGATGTGGCCGCCGAGCTGCTGGACATCTATGCCCGGCGCGCCGCCCGGGAAGGTTACGCCTTCGCCGATCCGAAGGCCGACTACGCCACCTTCAGCGCCGGCTTCCCCTTCGAGGAAACCCCGGACCAGCAGAGCACCATCGAAGCGGTGCGCGAGGACATGCTCTCGGGCAAACCGATGGACCGCCTGGTGTGCGGCGACGTCGGCTTCGGCAAGACTGAAGTGGCCATGCGCGCCGCTTTCATTGCGGTCCACGGCGGCAAGCAAGTGGCCATCCTGGTGCCCACCACCCTGCTCGCCCAACAGCACTACAACAGCTTCCGCGACCGCTTCGCCGACTGGCCGGTGACCGTGGAGGTGATGAGCCGCTTCAAGTCGGCCAAGGAAGTGAACGCCGCGGTGGCGGACCTGGCCGAAGGCAAGATCGACATCGTCATCGGCACCCACAAGCTGCTGCAGGACGATGTGAAGATCAAGAACCTGGGGCTGGTGATCATCGACGAAGAACACCGTTTCGGGGTGCGCCAGAAGGAACAGCTCAAGGCCCTGCGCAGCGAAGTCGACATCCTCACCCTGACCGCCACGCCGATCCCGCGAACCCTGAACATGGCCGTCTCGGGCATGCGCGACTTGTCGATCATCGCCACGCCGCCGGCGCGACGCCTGTCGGTGCGCACCTTTGTCATGGAGCAGAACCAGAGCACGGTCAAAGAGGCCCTGCTGCGTGAACTGCTGCGTGGCGGCCAGGTGTACTACCTGCACAACGACGTTAAAACCATCGAGAAATGCGCCGCCGACCTGGCCGAACTGGTGCCCGAAGCACGGATCGGCATCGGCCATGGGCAGATGCGCGAACGCGAACTCGAACAGGTGATGAGCGACTTCTACCACAAGCGCTTCAACGTGCTGATCGCCTCGACCATCATCGAGACCGGGATCGACGTGCCGAGCGCCAACACCATCATCATCGAACGCGCCGACAAGTTCGGCCTGGCCCAGTTGCACCAGTTGCGCGGTCGGGTCGGCCGTAGTCACCACCAGGCCTATGCCTACCTGCTGACACCCCCGCGCCAGCAAATCACCCCGGACGCTGAAAAGCGCCTGGAAGCCATCGCCAATACCCAGGACCTGGGGGCCGGTTTCGTGCTGGCCACCAACGACCTGGAGATTCGCGGCGCTGGCGAGCTGCTGGGCGACGGCCAGAGCGGGCAGATCCAGGCTGTGGGCTTCACCCTTTATATGGAGATGCTCGAGCGCGCGGTGAAGGCCATCCGCAAGGGCGAACAGCCGAACCTCGACCAGCCCCTGGGCGGCGGCCCGGAAATCAACCTGCGCCTGCCGGCGTTGATTCCCGAGGACTACCTGCCGGATGTCCACGCCCGCCTGATCCTCTACAAGCGCATCGCCTCGGCGACCGACGAGGACGGCTTGAAGGACCTGCAAGTGGAGATGATCGACCGCTTCGGCCTGCTGCCGGAGCCGACCAAGAACCTGGTCCGCCTGACCCTGCTCAAACTCCAGGCCGAAACCCTGGGGATCAAGAAGGTCGATGGCGGCCCGCAAGGCGGGCGCATCGAGTTTGCCGCGGATACGCCGGTGGACCCATTGGCACTGATCAAACTGATTCAGAGCCAGCCCAAACGCTACAAATTCGAAGGCGCAACCCTGTTCAAGTTCATGGTGCCGATGGAGCGCCCGGAAGAGCGCTTTAATACACTGGAGGCGCTGTTTGAACGCCTCACCCCGAAAACTGCTTGAAGGACGCCCCATGCGCCTGTTCCGCTCCCTGTCCCTGCTCTTGACTCTGATCGCGCCGATGGCGTTTGCCGACGACCTGTACCAGGTGGAAATGATCCTTGTACGGCAGAATGCCGAGCCGCAGATCCTCAGCCGTGCTGCCCCGGAAGACTGGGTCGCCGGCGCTCAACGCCTGAGCCCGGACAGCCAGCGCACCCCGTCCCTGAGCGGGATCGTCGAGAAGCTCAACGCCAGCGGCAACTACAGCGTGCTGCTGCACAAGGCCTGGCAGCAGACCCTGGGGGAAACCCCGGTCAAGGTGGCCCTCAGCGACGGGCCGGAGCAATTCGGCCAGTTCCCCATCGAGGGCACCCTGAACCTCAAGCTCGGGCGCTTCACCGATGTGGACGCAGACTTCTGGATCAACCAGATCGACAGCAATGGCCTGGTCACCCGCAGCGAACGCCTGAAGCAGCAAAGCCACACCAAGAACGGTCAGCTCAACTACCTGGACAACGGCCACCTGGCGCTGCTGATCAAGATCACCTCGCTCACCGCACCGGCGCCGCGCCCTGCTCCAACTGAAATACCGGACTGATCGAAGTCCCTATGACCCCGCCCCTGACCAAACCCCTGGCCCCGTCCTGGGTCAATCGCTTCAAGGAACAAACCTTGGAGCGTGGCCGGCGTTACGCCCTGGAAAGACGCGTGCGCATCGTGACTGCCGCAGACAGCGCTATCACTGCCAGTTGCGAAGGCTCCGGTGGCAATGTCTATCGGCAGAACATCAGCCTGCGAGAATCGAGCAAGGGCAACCTGCTGCTGATCGACGCCCATTGCACCTGCCCGGTCCGCAGCAACTGCAAACACATCGCCGCCGTGCTGTTGCAAGTGGAAGAAACCCTGGCCTTCCCCGCCGCAGCCAAGGATGCCGAGCTGCTGGAGAAACTCTCCGCTGTCCTCGACAGCCGCCGCCCCGCCGCGCCGCCACAGCACTTGCTGGAGGATGTGCAACCCGTGCCGCGCCTGTGGCTGGCAAGCATCGAATTCAGCGCTTTCGAACCACGCAACGGCAAGATGCAGCGCTATATCCAACACCGCGCCGCACTGTCATTCAACTACATGGGCGAACACGTCAGCGGCCAGAAGTATGCCGATGTGATCATCCGCCAGGAGCATCAGACCCTGCGTATAAAGCGCCACCCCGAGCGTGAGCAAGGCTGGCGCGAGCAACTGCGAAACCTGGGTTTCAAGATCGCCACCCGGCAGAGCAAGGCGTTACCGGAAAGCGCCGGCGAGCTGTTCGAGATGGTCAACGACAGCGCCTGGCTGACCTTCACCCTCAATGAGCTGCCCAAGCTGCGCAACCAGGGCTGGGAGCTGCAGATCGACGAAGGCTTCGGCTTCGACCTGACAGCCGTGGACGACTGGTACGCCAGCGTCGACGAAGCGCCAGGGCGCGACTGGTTCGACCTGGAACTGGGGATCATCGTCAATGGCGAGCGCCTAAGCCTGCTGCCGATCCTACTTAACCTGATGCGCTCCCACACCGAACTCCTCAACCCGGAACGCCTGGCCAGGCGCCGTGACGATGAGTTGATCCTGGTGAACATTCCCAACCGACCCAATTCCTTGCACGGCCCGCTGCAAGTGGCACTGCCCTACGGCCGCCTGAAACCGGTGCTGGCAACCCTGGGTGAGTTCTATCTGCATGAGCCCGGGGAAACCGCCCTGCGCCTGAGCAGTGCCGATGCCACACGCCTGAACCCACTGCAGGACCTGCCGCTGCTCTGGGAGGGTGGCGAGCATATCCGCACCTTTGCCCAGCGCCTGCGCGACATCAAGGACTACTCGGCGCCGGTGCCAGAAGGGTTGAATGCCACCCTGCGCCCCTATCAACAGGAAGGCTTGAGCTGGATGCAGTCCCTGCGCCAGCTGGAAGTGGGCGGCATCCTCGCCGATGACATGGGCCTGGGCAAAACCCTGCAGACCCTGGCCCATATCCTCAGCGAGAAAAACACCGGCCGCCTGGACCGCCCTTGCATGGTGGTCATGCCCACCAGCCTGATTCCCAACTGGCTGGACGAAGCGGCACATTTCACCCCGCAACTCAAGGTTCTGGCGCTGTATGGCGCGGGACGCAAGAAACACTTCGCGCAACTGGCCGACTACGACCTGCTGCTGACCACCTATGCACTGCTGCCCAAGGATGTTGAACTGCTGGCCGCGCAGCCCTTGCACGTACTGATCCTAGACGAGGCGCAGTACATCAAGAACCCGTCGAGCAAGGCCGCCCAAGCCGCACGCGAACTCAACGCCCGGCAGCGCCTGTGCCTGTCTGGCACGCCCCTGGAAAACCATCTTGGAGAACTCTGGTCGCTGTTCCACTTCCTGTTGCCGGGCTGGCTTGGCGATGCCAGGAGCTTCAACCGCGACTACCGGGTGCCGATCGAAAAGCACGCCAGCGAAGTGCGCCTGCAGCACCTCAACGGCCGGATCAAACCCTTCCTGCTGCGCCGCACCAAGGAGCAGGTGGCCACCGAGCTACCGCCCAAGACCGAGATCATCCATTGGGTCGAGCTCAACGAGGCGCAACGTGATGTCTACGAAACCATGCGCCTGGCCATGGACAAGAAAGTCCGCGACGAGATCACCCGCAAGGGCGTAGCGCGCAGCCAGATCATCATCCTCGAAGCGCTGCTCAAGCTGCGCCAGGTGTGCTGCGACCTGCGCCTGGTCAACGACTCGCCCCCGGCGCGGGGCAGCTCGTCGGGCAAACTCGACAGTCTGATGGAGATGCTTGAGGAGTTGTTCGAAGAAGGCCGGCGCATTCTGCTGTTTTCGCAGTTCACCTCGATGCTGAGCCTGATCGAAGCCGAGCTCAAACGACGCAAAATCGCCTACGCCCTGCTCACCGGCCAGACCCGGGATCGGCGCACGCCGGTGCGGGATTTCCAGAGCGGCAAGCTGCAGATCTTTTTGATCAGCCTCAAAGCGGGCGGCGTGGGCCTGAATCTGACCGAGGCCGACACCGTGATCCACTACGATCCGTGGTGGAACCCGGCGACCGAGAGCCAGGCTACCGACCGCGCCTACCGCATCGGCCAGGAAAAGCCGGTGTTCGTCTACAAGCTCATTGCCCGGGGCACCGTGGAGGAGAAGATCCAGCTCCTGCAACAGGAGAAGTCGGACCTGGCGGCAGGCGTACTGGACGGACGCAAGGCCGGCGACTGGAAACTGCAGAGCGAAGACATCGAAGCCCTGTTCGCCCCGCTGCCAGACAACAAAGCCGGCCGCTGACCCGATATGGGCACCCGGGAGTTGCTCCTGGTGCCCATTAGTCCGGCGTCCTCAGTCAATCAGCTGGGCAGCCCTCAACGCCTCCAGGGCCTTGAGCCAGCGAGGGTCCTGCTTGTACTCGACATTGGCAAACGCCTGACCACGCATCCGTGCAATGCGCGGCGACGGCTGCACTTTCAGGCGCTGCGCCGCGCTCAATGCCAGCTCGGCCGCAGCACGGTCATTGCACACCAGGCCCATGTCACAACCGGCACCAAGAGCGGCTTCGATCCGGCTCGCGGCATCCCCCACCACGTGAGCGCCGGCCATGGACAAGTCATCACTGAAGATCACCCCGTCAAATTGCAGCTCGCCGCGCAGGATGTCCTGCAACCAGCGCCGAGAGAAACCGGCCGGCTGGGGGTCGACTTGCGGGTAGATCACATGAGCCGGCATCACTGCCGCCAGTTGCTTGCTCAGGCGCGCAAATGGCAGCAGGTCCTTGGCACGAATCTCATCCAGGCTGCGCTCGTCGTTGGGAATCGCCACATGGGAATCGGCCTCGGCCCAGCCATGCCCGGGGAAATGCTTGCCCGTGGCCGCCATCCCGGCGCTGTTCATGCCGCGGATAAAGGCACCGGCCAACAACGCCGCGCGCTCCGCATCCCCCTCGAAAGCCCGACTGCCCACTACCGCACTGCGCTGATGATCAAGGTCCAGGACCGGAGCAAAACTCAGATCAAGGCCCACAGCCAGCACTTCGGTGGCCATTATCCAGCCACACTGTTCAGCCAGGTATTCGGCATTCGGGTTATCCGCGAGGGCGCGCATGGCCGGCAGACGAACAAAGCCCTGGCGTAGCCGCTGTACCCGGCCACCTTCCTGATCCACCGCCAATAGCAGATCAGGACGGATGGCGCGGATCGCCGCACAGAGCTCACGCACCTGGCGCGGATGCTCGATATTGCGAGCAAAGATGATCAATCCACCCACTTGCGGCTGGCGCAGGAGTTGGCGATCTTCAGCCGTCAGCCAAGTACCGGCGACGTCCACCATCAAGGAGCCTTGCAGGCCAACGGTCATAAAATTTCCTTAATCACAAATACGCGCGCCATCAGCGATGGCTTCCTGGCGACGCAGACAAGGCCGTATCCGCGAGGGACACAGCCGAGCCGATCGACATCGACGAGAGGAAAGCACAGGGGTAAAAACGGGAATCGGCATGGGCGGCTAGCTTAGCGGATGTAAGCTGTCGCGCCCACCCGTGAGGTCAAGCCTTGGCGACTGCCGGGGCCGACTTGCTACGCGGCTTGAGCTGAGCGCTAGCCATGGCTTCGTCTGTGACCCCGGTTTCGGCACGCATGCCGGCGGCGAGGAACGGCACCATCAGCCGCATCACCTGCTCGATGGAGGTATTGACCCCGAAATCGGTCTCGGCAATGGCACGCAGCGCCTTGATACCAGACATGCTGAAGGCCGCAGCACCCAGCATGAAGTGCACACGCCAAAACAACTCGATGGGGGGAATACGCGGCGCCGCTTCGTTAACCAGCAACATATAACGGCGGAATACCTTGCCATACATGTCTTCCAGATAACGCCGCAAATGGCCCTGGCTCTGACTAAAGGCCAGTCCCAGCAGACGCATGAAGATCGACAGATCGTTACCACTACGAGGCTGCACCACCAGCGCCTGTTCGACGAGGATTTCCAACAGTTCCTCAAGACTCGGCTTGCTGTCCGGTTTTGACTGCCGCCGCTCCAGCTCGCGATCAAGACTGATGCAGAAAGGTCCAAGGAAGCGCGAGAACACTGCCTGGATCAACGCCTTCTTGGAACCGAAATGATAGTTGACTGCCGCCAGGTTGACCCCGGCCTTGCTGGTGATCAGCCGCAACGAGGTTTCGGCAAAACCTTTTTCCGCGAACAACTGCTCGGCAGCATCGAGAATGCGTTCAACGGTTTCCGACTGGGCCATGGCTACTCCGCCTGACAAACACTTGTTTGAAACATACGTTTCAGGCTCTGCAATGTCAAGCCTGCCGGCCTCTGCAGAGGCCATACGGCGCGCTATTTAATCATACCTACCGACCTCTGTAGCCAGCCTTCGGCAACGGATTCCAGCATCAGGATGACGACCGCCCGGTAACCCCCAGAAAAAGGAGGATTGCCAAGTGACACTCACTGTATATAATCCCAGTCACTGTATAAAAAGACAGAGCGATCGACATGCTAAAACTGACGCCACGCCAAGCTGAGATTCTGGCTTTTATCAAACGCTGCCTCGAAGACAACGGGTATCCCCCCACCCGTGCCGAAATTGCTCAGGAGCTGGGCTTCAAGTCACCCAATGCCGCCGAAGAACACCTCAAGGCTCTGGCCCGCAAAGGCGCTATCGAGATGACTCCAGGAGCCTCTCGCGGCATTCGCATCCCCGGTTTTGAAGCCAAAACCGACGACTCGCTACCCATCATTGGTCGTGTCGCCGCCGGCGCCCCTATTCTCGCCCAACAGCACATCGAAGAGTCCTGCAACATTAACCCGACCTTCTTTAATCCTCGCGCCGACTACTTGCTTCGGGTCCAAGGCATGAGCATGAAAGACATCGGCATCTTCGACGGCGACTTGCTCGCGGTGCATACCACCCGCGAAGCTCGTAATGGCCAGATTGTAGTAGCGCGCATCGGCGATGAAGTCACGGTCAAGCGCTTCAAGCGCGAAGGCAGCAAGGTCTGGCTGATCGCCGAGAATCCGGAATTTGCCCCTATCGAAGTCAACCTGAAAGATCAGGAACTGGTGATCGAAGGCTTGAGTGTCGGCGTCATTCGCCGCTAAAGGAGGCTCCATGCAGTTCCCCCAGACACCACAGCAAGCACAACTACCACTGTTCGAAGCGTTCCTGGCCCAGCCACTGGCGCCCGCACTCAAGGAAGCGGTCGAATCGCCCTGGAACAACGATCCAGAAGCCTTCAGTGAACTGTCGCTGCGCGGCGCCACCGGGAACTGCCTGAACCTTCTGGCCCCCATCCTCAGGGAGCTGAGTCAGGATCAGGACGCCCGCTGGCTGACCCTGATCGCCCCTCCATCCAGCCTGACCCAAAGCTGGTTGCGGGAGGCTGGACTGAATCGCGAGCGCATCCTGCTGCTGCATCCACGGGGTAATCAAAGCCCGCAGCAGCTCGCTTGTGAAGCCTTAAGACTGGGCCGCAGCCATACCGTGGTCAGTTGGCTGAACCCGCTAAGCGGCAGTGCTCGGCAACAATTGATCAGTGCCGCACGCACGGGTGATGCGCAAAGCCTGAATATTCGCCTGGGATAAATACCGGGAAGTCACAGTAAATGCGCTTGAATGACGCGAGGCTTCTCCAGGATTGAGAAGCCGAAACAAATATGACGAATAACCGGAAGAAAACCGATAAACGGGTTTAGTGGAGAACCCGCGGACCGTCTTCCTTGTCGATTTCACCTTCAACCAAGCGTCCGGCCATCTGCACGCCGACGCTCAACATGGCCTTGGCCACTTCCACATGCTGACCTTGCAAAAAGACTTTGGCATCCTCGGAAAAATCCAAAGTAACCAGAGAACCCTCGTCCTCAGCTCTGCGCAGCTCAATACGACCGTCTGGCAATTCGACAATTTCTAGAAAGGACGTTGGCATAAAAGTCTGGTCTCCACGAAAGGCGGGGATTATATCAGTCATAACCCCCACCTCGCTCAGGATCTTGCATGGCAGCAGCCACTGCTCGACGCGCCACCTTCCCTTCTCCACCCGATGCCCCCTAAGCCGAACCCGCCAAAGAGGCGCAGCAGAGCCCCTCAGAAATTCGGCTTGTATTCAAAACCCGCCGACGCCTGGCTGTCGGAAAACGGCGTGACCAGTGACTTTTTCAGGGTCAACCGATTAACCAGCGAGCCGGGAAACAACTGAATGCTGTTATTGAAATGCTCCACATTCAGATTGAACAGGGTAATGGCGCCGCTGACATTGCCCTCCTGCTCGGCTACCTCACGCATCAGGTTGTTCATCAGCTCCGCAGACTTGAGCTCGGGATAGGCTTCAAACGCCAGGTTCAACCCTCCCAGCAACGCCTTGGTCTCCCGATCCACCAACTTCAACGCCTCGCCATCCGCCACAGATGGCAAGCTGGTGATAGCGCTACGGAGCCCGACTATTTTCCCCAGCAACTGGCTTTCGTAATCCTGAAAACCGGCCACTTGCGGCTCAAGCACATCCAGCACCTTGATCTTCTGCCTCTGGTAGGTGAGCACATCTGACCAGGCCCGTTGCACGCGGTTATAAGCGCTGACGATCTTGTTGTAATGCACATAGGCAAGAACACCCAAGACAATCGCAATCAATAACAACAATTCCATACCCTACTGCTCCATATCATCGGTGACTGTCAGCGGAAGCTCGAAATTGTTGTCCTGCAACTCCGCCAACTCATGCACGAGGGCCAGAACCGGAAAAAGGTTCGGCAATTTAAGCCCCTGCTTGATCTTTGCGTAGAAGCCCGGAAGGTCCTCAAGGGTTCCCGGGTCCTGATAGGCCATGACTTCGGCATCATCGAAGCTCAGACACAAGCGCCCCTGACTGGAAAACTCCAGATTCACATTCTTCAGCTGCCGACAAAGACCCAACAAGAAAACCAGGGTGGTGGGCGTTGCGAACCTTGCGCAAGCCAGCTCACTCTCACCACAAAACATGAAAGTCCTGTTGAAGTCATCGAAGGTAGTCTCGAAGACCTTGCGCCTGGTAATTTTTTTATCCGGGAGATTGCTGCGCACTGCCACGCCCCTCACCCAGGGGAACTCCACCACCAGACTGAAGCGATCGAAGCTCTCATACACCCGCTCGGACTCGCCATCGGATTTTTTCTTGATATGTGAGTTCACATAACGCAGGTGGTGAAAGACAAAAGACAGCTCGTGCCGAGCTCCCTGATAGACCCCCTTGGCCGAAGCCTCGATACGACGACTGTCATTGCCACGGTCATAGTCATCAAACTCACCGCTCAATTGCCTGAAACGCTCATCAGCTGATCCACCCGGGTCCCACAGACCATTACTGAGGAACGAACATTTACGGGCTATCTTCTTCGGTAGCTCGTCAAAGACCGCCTTACGGCTCATCCAGATGTACAGACTGGCAAAACCCAGGCACGCCGCAACAAACACCATCGGGATCACACCAGCCATGGCAGGCACGGCCGCAGCAATAGCCAGCATCAACAGCACCAGGGGCTGGGCATGATCGAATTTCAACCCACCTTTGAAAGTGCGGAGCTTGTCGATAACCTTCAGCAAATCCTCGTTTGACCTGGCGCGCGCAACTTCCGCGTCGCAGTTGGCCAACAAGCGGACCAGCTCGGCATCATGCTTGAGAAACTGCATCATTCTTCCTTGCTCAATTCGCCGGATTCAGAAGTCTGTGGAACGACAGCAGCAACAACATGACCGTCGTGCTGCTGGGCCAACCGCTCTATCTGCGCCAACAACGGATACAACCTCGGCAACTCGATGCCAGCCTCGATCCGCTCACGAAAGACCGCCAGATCACTCAGCGCCCCCGGATCGGCATAAGCCATGATGTCTTCATTGTTGAAGCTCAGGCAGAGCCGTCCCTGGCTGGAGAACTCCAGATTGACCCCATGGAGCTGGCGCGAAAGCGCCATCAACAGATCCAGCGTCGCAAGCGTGGCGAAGCGCTCGCAACGGGCGGGGTCAATGCCGCGCAGCACAAAGGTCTGATTGAAATCGTCGCGGTCGGTCTTGAAGGGCTGTCCAGACAGCGGTATTTCCAAGGGGCTGGACCGAACCGCAATCTCTCTCACCCAAGGGAAATCCACCACCAGACTGTAGCGGTGGTAGTTCGTGTAAACCGTCCTGAAGCCTCCGCTGGCCTCACGTTCGCGACTGGAGATCACATATCGTAGATGGTGATACTCGAATGCCAGCGAATGCCGCTCTCCTCGATACACCCCCTGGAGCGAGTCCAGGATACGGCGCTGCTCAATCTCGCCGCCCCGCTGGTAATCGGTGAACTCGTTGTCCAGTCTCTTCAGGCGCCAGTCGGCACTGCTGTCGAATTCGCTCAAGTCGTTGCCCAACATCATGCACTTGCGGGTAATGCTCTCCGCCAGATCCGTCAACGCCCCAGAGACGCCCTTGCTGACCCGGTAGCTGAAGAAACAAAGAGCCACAAACACCCAGAACATTCCGCCCATGCCATCCATCAACAACCCAGCCGCTAGCGCGGCAAACGCCAGCACCAGGAGCGTTATTGACTGCACATGATCGAACTCCAGGCCACCGGGGAATATCTCCAACCGGTCGAGCACCTCCAGCAGATCCGCCTTGGACTGAGCGTTGATGACTCGCATCTGGCAATCGCTCAGCAGGCGAACTAGCGCTTGGTCACGCAAGAAGAACAACATAAATCTTCCTTGATCAATTAAACGCGTCGCGCATCAAGCGACGCTCAGGCTCAACACTCGTTCAAGCCATCTCGAAAACGAATGGCCAGGGCCTTGAGATTCTGCCGCCAACTTTCCAACTCTTCCCGGCTCAGTTCCAGCTCCGACTCTTCCTCGTCCAGATTGACCGCCACGATCAGCGGCTGGGTCACATCACCCTTGGGCTTGTGTGGTGCTCGCGGCGGTTGAAAGAGTTCGCTGTAAGCGGATAGCAGTTGCGCCAGCCAGGTCTGCGGGCTCTGCGCCAATTCCACCAGCTCCGCCAGCTCGGGAATCGCAATGCTATCCAGCACTTCACGGCTAAGGATCTGCTCGACCCGCGCAGTATTGGCCTGCGGTAGCCGGTAGAACCCTGCAATTTCGTGGCATAGCCCCAGCAAGGCACCGTACAGGTGGAACAGCACCGATTCGCGCCCGGCCTGAACCTGTGCCTGGGCATTCATCGCCCGCCCCTCTTCGGCCCGGGCCAGGGACTCGAGGGCCAAGCCGGCAAAGTAGATTTTCTGATTGGTACGGGTATAGAGCTCGTGGGCCATGTAGGCAGCCTCCACTACAAGAAGAGAACCGAATGCGGACGGCACAGTTTCAAGGATCACTCCCGCGCACCGCAAGGCAAAAGAAAGGCCGCATGACTCCCAACGGAATCATGCGGCCCTGTACAGCGCTACATCGAGGAGCAAGCCCCTCGACACAAACAGTGCTTAGCGCTTGTCTTCGACCTTCCAGGTACCACCGTCGTAGAACGCACGCCAGCCGGTCGGCTTGCCATCAACCTCGGTCTGCACGTACTGCTCCTTGGTCTTGCGGCTATAGCGCACCACCGCCGGACGACCGTCCGGGTCCTTTTTCGGCGCTTCGCAAAGGAAGTGATACTTCGGATCAATTTCGTCCTTGTGCGGGATCAGCTCCAGCACCAGCGGCGCGCGGGTTTCGCGGTTTTTCGGGAACTGACTGGCGGCCAAGAACAGACCCGAAGCACCATCGCGCAGTATGTAAGTGTCGTTGACCTTCTCGCACTTGAGCTCAGGCATCTTCACCGGGTCCATCTTCGGTGGCGCCGCGTCGCCGCTTTTCAGCAGCTTGCGAGTGTTCTTGCAGGTCGGATTGGTGCAACCGAAGAACTTGCCGAAACGGCCTGTCTTGAGCTGCATCTCGCTCCCGCACTTGTCGCATTCCAGGCTCGGGCCTTCATAGCCCTTGATCCGGTAGCTGCCCTCTTCGATCTCGTAACCGGCGCAATCCGGGTTGTTACCGCAGATGTGCAGCTTGCGCTTTTCATCCAGCAGGTAAGCGTCCATCGCCGTGCTGCAGATCGGGCAACGGTGCTTGCCGCGCAGTACCAGGGATTCAGATTCGCCCTCGTCGTCCGCAGCGATCTCATCGCCCGGCACCAGGTTGACGGTGGCCTTGCATCGCTCCTTCGGAGGCAGGCTGTAGCCCGAGCAACCCAGGAACACGCCGGTGGAAGCGGTACGAATCTGCATCGGCCGACCGCAGGTCTGGCACGGAATATCGGTCATCACCGGCTGATTAGCGCGCATGCCGGTGTCAGCGCCCTCGGCCACTTCGAGTTTCTTCTTGAAGTCGCCGTAGAACTCGTCAAGGACGTTCTTCCAGTCGCGCTCGCCCTGGGCCACGTCATCGAGGTTCTCTTCCATGCCGGCGGTGAAGCCGTAGTCCATGAGGTTGGAGAAGCTTTCGGAGAGACGCTCGGTGACGATGTCACCCATCTTTTCCGAATAGAACCGACGGTTGTGCAGGGTTACGTAGCCGCGATCCTGAATGGTCGAAATGATCGCCGCATAGGTCGAAGGACGACCGATGCCGCGTTTTTCCATTTCCTTCACCAGGCTGGCTTCGGAATAGCGCGCCGGCGGCTTGGTGAAGTGCTGGCTTGGATCGAGCTTGATCAACTTCAGCACTTCGCCCTGCGCCATGTCCGGCAGCACATCGTCATCACCTGGCTTGCTGATCTGCGGCATGACCCGGGTGTAGCCGTCGAACTTGAGGATACGGCCCTTGGCGCGCAGCTCGAAGTCGCCAGCGGCCACGCTGACGGTAGTGGACAGGTATTGCGCCGGCAGCATCTGGCAAGCAACGAACTGGCGCCAGATCAGCTCGTAGAGCCGCTCAGCGTCACGTTCCATGCCCGACAGTTTGCTTGGATGGGTGTTCACGTCGGACGGACGAATCGCTTCGTGCGCCTCTTGGGCCCCTTCCTTGCTGCTGTAGACGTTGGGCGAGGCCGGCAGGTACTTGTTGCCGAACTCGTCTTCGATATAGGTCCGCGCCATCGCCACGGCATCAGCCGAGAGATTGGTGGAATCGGTACGCATATAGGTGATGTAGCCAGCCTCATACAGACGCTGGGCCATCATCATGGTCTTCTTCACCCCGAAGCCCAGGCGGTTGCTCGCGGCCTGCTGCAGGGTGGAGGTAATAAATGGCGCCGACGGCTTGCTGCTGGTGGGTTTGTCTTCGCGCTTGGCGACGCTGTAGGCCGAAGCCTTGAGCTTCTCCAGGGCAGCCATGGCCTGTGTTTCATTGAGCGGTTTGAAGGCCTCGCCGTTTTCACGGGCCACTTCAAAACGCACATTCGAGCCCTTGGCGGTGCCCAGATCAGCGTGAACTTCCCAGTATTCTTCCGGGATAAAGGCACGAATTTCGCGCTCGCGCTCCACCACCAGCTTCACGGCTACCGACTGCACACGACCGGCGGACAGGCCACGGGCAATCTTCGCCCACAGCAGCGGCGAAACCATGTAGCCCACCACGCGATCAAGAAAGCGACGGGCCTGCTGAGCGTTGACCCGATGAATGTCCAGCTCGCCGGGCTGGGAGAAGGCTTCCTGGATCGCCTTCTTGGTGATTTCGTTGAACACCACGCGCTTGTAGCGGCTGTCGTCACCGCCGATGGCTTCCCGCAGGTGCCAGGCGATGGCTTCCCCTTCGCGGTCCAAGTCCGTTGCGAGATAGATGGTGTCGGCATCCTTGGCAAGGCGGCGCAGCTCTTCAATGACCTTTTCCTTGCCGGGAAGGATTTCGTACTTGGCCTTCCAGCCATGCTCGGGGTCGACGCCCATGCGTGAAACCAGCTGCTTGCGCGCTTTTTCCTTCGGCGACAAGGCCGGGGCTTCGCCCGCAGCGGCCTTGCCACGCTTGGCGGCTGGCTCTTTGGCGGCGCTCGCCGAACCGCTGGTGGGCAGGTCTCGGATATGGCCGATACTCGACTTCACCACGTATTGGTTGCCCAAGTACTTGTTGATGGTCTTGGCCTTAGCCGGGGATTCCACAATGACCAGCGATTTGCCCATGGATCAGAAAATTCCTGAATTCGAGAAGTGAAAGGCGGTTGGCGCCTGACGCGGCCCCGCTATATATAGTGGCAACAAGGTGAGGTCAAGCGCAGGGTACTGCGCGACCTGCACTTACGTCGGTGAAAAAAGACTGGGTTCGGCCTGCACCAAAGCAAAGCGTGGGACCTGCTCGCCGTCAACTTCGACCGACTCCAGGAACATGCTCAAGGGTCGCACCCAAAAACCGTAATCCCCATACAGGGCTTGGTAAAACACTACTTCTTCTTCCGTTTCCGAGTGCCGCGCCACGCTGAAAACGCGGTACTGCGGCCCCTTGTAATGCTGATAGAGCCCAGGTTGTAACTGCATGCTCTGGCCCTCGTGCAATTTTTTTCAAAATAAAAACAAATAAATCTTCAGAAAAACAAAAACCGGGGCACAGGGCCCCGGCTTCCATCAACCCAACGCTTAAACGCGTTCGAAGACGGTCGAGATGCCCTGGCCAAGGCCGATGCACATGGTGGACACACCGAAGGTGCCGCCATTCTGCTTCATGACGTTGAGCAGGGTCCCGGAGATACGCGCACCGGAGCAACCGAACGGGTGACCCAAGGCGATCGCGCCGCCGTGCAGGTTAACCTTCTCATTCATCTTGTCGAGCACTTTCAGATCTTTCAGCACTGGCAGAGCCTGTGCAGCGAAAGCTTCGTTGAGCTCGAAGAAGTCGATGTCGTTGATGCTCAGGCCTGCGCGCTTCAAGGCTTTCTGCGTGGCCGGTACTGGACCATAGCCCATGATCGCCGGGTCCACACCCGCCACCGCCATGGAACGGATCACTGCCAGCGGCTGGATGCCCAGATCCTGGGCACGCTGGGCCGACATCACGATCATGCACGAAGCGCCGTCGGTGATCTGCGACGAAGTACCGGCAGTCACGGTGCCACCCTTGGGGTTGAACGCCGGCTTCAAGGCCGCCAGGCTTTCCAGGGTAGTTTCGGGACGAATGGTTTCATCGTAGTCGAACAGTTTCAGGAAACCGTTCTCGTCATAGCCCTGCATCGGGATGATTTCGTCCTTGAACTTGCCTTCCACGGTCGCCTTGTGGGCGAGCTGGTGGGAACGCAAGCCAAAGGCATCCTGCTGCTCACGGGTGATGCCATGCATCTTGCCCAGCATCTCGGCGGTCAGGCCCATCATGCCCGAGGCTTTCGCCGCGTACAGGGACATGTGCGGGTTCGGATCGACACCGTGCATCATGCTCACGTGGCCCATGTGCTCGACGCCGCCCACGACGAATACGTCACCGTTGCCGGTCATGATCGCCTGCGCTGCAGTGTGCAGCGCACTCATGGACGAACCGCACAGACGGCTGACGGTCTGGCCAGCCGAAGTATGGGGGATCTGGGTCATCAGCGACGCCATGCGCGCGATGTTCCAGCCCTGTTCCAGGGTCTGGTTGACGCAGCCCCAGATCACGTCCTCGACTTCCGCCGGGTCGACCTTGGTGTTGCGTTCCAGCAGTTTGCTGATCAGGTGCGCCGACATGTCTTCGGCGCGGGTGTTGCGGTGCATGCCGCCCTTGGAGCGGCCCATCGGAGTACGACCGAAGTCGACAATCACGACGTCTCTAGGATTCAAGCTCATATGTTCACTCTCGCTCTAGTGTGGGCGCTTAACCGAAGAAGCTCTGGCCGTTCTTGGCCATTTCACGCAGCTTCGCGGTCGGGTGGTACAGCGCGCCCAGATCGGCGTACTGGTCGGCCAGGGCAACGAACTGGGCAACACCGATGGAATCGATGTAGCGCAGCGCACCACCACGGAATGGAGGGAAACCAATACCGTAGACCAGGCCCATGTCAGCTTCGGCAGCAGTTTCGACGATGCCGTCTTCCAGGCAACGAACGGTTTCCAGGCACAGCGGGATCATCATCCAGTTAATGATGTCTTCGTCAGTGACTTCACGCTGCTCGTAGACGATTGGCTTGAGCACTTCCAGCACCGACGGATCAGCGATCTTCTTCTGCTTGCCCTTCTTGTCGGTTTCGTAGGCATAGAAACCCTTGCCGTTCTTCTGGCCCAGGCGCTTGGCTTCGTAGAGTACGTCCACGGCCGAACGACGATCGTCCTTCATGCGATCCGGGAAGCCTTCAGCCATCACGTCACGACCGTGGTGACCGGTGTCGATGCCGACCACGTCCATCAGGTACGCCGGGCCCATTGGCCAGCCGAATTTTTCCATGATCTTGTCAATGCGCACAAAATCCACACCGGCGCTGACCAGCTTGGCGAAACCGCCGAAGTACGGGAACAGAACGCGGTTGACCAAAAAGCCCGGGCAGTCGTTGACCACGATCGGGTTCTTGCCCATTTTCTTGGCGTAGGCAACGGTGGTGGCAACGGCCAGCTCGCTGGACTTCTCGCCGCGGATCACTTCCACCAGAGGCATCATGTGCACCGGGTTGAAGAAGTGCATGCCGACGAAGTTTTCCGGACGCTTGAGGGCCTTGGCCAACAGGCTGATGGAGATGGTCGAAGTGTTGGACGCCAGAATGGTGTCCTCTTTGACCTGACCTTCGACTTCAGCCAATACCGCTTGCTTGACCTTAGGGTTCTCGACCACCGCCTCGACCACCAGGTCGACGTGACCGAAGTCCCCGTAAGACAGGGTTGGACGAATGCCGTTGAGCACTTCAGCCATTTTCGCGGCAGTCATGCGGCCTTTATCAACGCGACCGACCAGCAGTTTCGCAGCTTCCGCCAAACCCTGCTCGATACCGTGTTCGTTGATGTCCTTCATCAGGATCGGCGTGCCTTTAGAGGCCGACTGGTAGGCAATGCCACCGCCCATGATGCCGGCGCCGAGTACTGCGGCCTGCTTCACGTCCTTGGCGATCTCATCGTAGGCCTTGGCCTTTTTCTTCAGTTCCTGATCATTCAGGAACAGACCGATCAGGCTTTGTGCGGCAGAGGTCTTGGCCAGTTTGACGAAGCCGGCGGCTTCCACTTCCAGAGCCTTGTCGCGGCCGAAGTTGGCGGCCTTCTGGATGGTCTTGATCGCTTCAACAGGCGCCGGATAGTTCGGGCCTGCCTGACCGGCGACGAAACCTTTGGCGGTTTCGAAAGCCATCATCTGCTCGATGGCGTTGAGCTTGAGTTTTTCCAGCTTCGGCTGACGCTTGGCCTTGTAGTCGAACTCGCCGGAAATAGCGCGCTTAACCAGGGCCAGAGCGGCGTCCTTGAGTTTATCGGGAGCAACCACAGCATCGACGGCACCGACTTTCAGCGCGTCTTCAGCACGGTTTTCCTTGCCGGCGGCAATCCACTCGATGGCGTTGTCGGCACCGATGATGCGCGGCAGACGCACGGTACCGCCGAAGCCCGGGTAGATGCCCAGCTTGACTTCCGGCAGGCCGATCTTGGCGCTGGCCGCCATGACGCGGTAGTCCGCCGCCAGGCACATTTCCAGGCCGCCGCCCAGGGCGATGCCATTGATCGCGGCAACGGTCGGCACGTTGAGGTCTTCGAAATCGCTGAAGATCTTGTTGGCTTCGAGGTTACCTGCCACCAGCTCGGCATCCGGCAGCTTGAAGTTATCGACAAACTCGGTGATGTCGGCGCCGACGATGAATACGTCCTTGCCACTGCTGACGATCACGCCCTTGATCGAAGCATCTGCCTTGATGGTGTCAACAGCCTGACGCAATTCATTCAGGGTTAGACGGTTGAACTTGTTGACGGACTCACCCTTGAGGTCGAAATTCAATTCGACGATGCCACTTTCAAGAGCCTTAACCGTGATGGCTTTACCTTCGTAAATCATCAACTGATCTCCACGATATGGAAGCTGAACAGTACACGTCGGACGCTGACTTCTGGCTTGGCACTAACGTCACCGTCGATGCTAACGCCAATCCGCCAGGCACACCCGCCAACGCGATAGTCGGGATTCTGTATAGAGCCGCCTGAGATACAAACGCTCATTTCATACGCCCGTTTGATTTGGGTACGCCACATTCAGGGAAAATCCGGCAATTGTCAATCGTACAAAACGCTGTTTGAAACGCGACTTTGCGGTCACTTCACTGCTCCCCAGATGATCAACACACCCCTGCATTCATCGCCATTCATAGGATCAATATTTAGAAAAATCGCCCTAAATCGTCAGCCCACAGGGAACGATAGCGACTAAGCTGGAGATATATCTGAAGAAAAGGTCAGAAAGTTTTATCAAATAGGGGCACAGCCCAGACAGCAAGAAGCCACCCCAGGGTGGCTCAAACGAGATTACCGGCCTGCCTGGCCATCCCGCCCGATGCTGAGTCGGGCTTTTTATTGCCAAACGCCCACGATTGCCGCGGGCGCCCTCCCCCATGACTTCAGGCCAAGGCCTTGAGCACCGAGGCGATATCCTGCAAGACACTGGCCTCGCCGCGCTCGCTCCAGTACAGGGCGATCAGTTGCTTGTCCGCTTCAACCTTGAAGACCCCTGGCGGCAAGGTCTGCAGATGCTGGAGCAGCAACTCATCGACACAGGGTTCACGCCACTGGTTGACCCAGCTACCAGGGGCTATCTGCCAGTAACTCCAGCAAGCCGATTGTGCGCTGCGCCTCGGCCGGTGGTATTGCGGGCAAGGATTGGGCGGCTCCTGCCCCAACCAGTGCGGCCATTCCTGGGGCGCCAGTTGCATGGCCAACCCCATGCGCCGCGCCTCCAGGCGTAGGGCGATCAAGCCGCTCTGGCGGCGCGAGGGCCGCAGCCACGCCAACGGGCTCAGAACCACCGCAAGGATTGACACCACTATCCAGACCGTCATATCAGTACTCTCGATTTTTAGATGAGCGGGGCCTGGGTGGAACCAACCCGCTTGAAACCAGCCATACTTGAAGCTATTGCAATCCTCAGGAGGAGCGCCTCATGTCCTACCACCATATTCTGGTCGCCGTAGATTTAACCGAAGAGTGCGATCCTGTTATCCACCGTGCTCGCGAGCTGTCGGTGAGCAATGGAGCCAAGCTGTCCCTGGTGCACATCGTCGAACCTATGGCCATGGCCTTCGGCGGTGACGTGCCCATGGATCTTTCGCAGCTGCAGCAGCAACAGTTCGATCAGGCCAGGGAACGCCTGGACCGGCTGATCCACAAGTACCCGGAGCTGACCAAGGAATACAGTCACCTGACCTATGGACAACCGCGCCAGGAAATACATCACCTGGCCAAGGAACAGGAATGCGATCTGATTGTGGTGGGCAGCCACGGCCGTCATGGCCTGGCCCTGCTGCTGGGCTCCACCGCCAATGACGTCCTGCACGGCGCACCGTGTGACGTGTTGGCTGTGCACCTGGCCAAACGCTAAGCCCTCACCCGACAGTTACCAGACCGGTCACTGCTCCGAAAAAAAGCCCGACGCTAAAGTCGGGCTTTTTTATCAAACACCGGTCACTCAGGCATCCAGCTCGGCCCAGCGCTCGACCATCTGCTCCAGCTCGGCATTCAACTGCTCCAGCCGGGCAATGACCGCAGCGGTTTCAGCCGCCGGACGCTGATAGAAACCGGCATCAGCCATCTCCGCCTCGACCCCGGCAATCTGTTGCTCCATGGCATCGATCTGCCCCGGCAGCGCCTCAAGCTCACGCTGCAATTTGTAGCTGAGCTTCTTCTTCGCCGGAGCCTCTTGCACGGGGGCTGGCGCTGCGGCTTGCACCGGCGCAACCACGGCGGAATTCAGTTCGGCCTTGCCGGACTTGTTCTCGGTAACCCCCAGCAGCCGCGGCGAGCCACCCTGGCGCAACCAGTCCTGATAACCGCCAACGTACTCGCGAACCTTGCCTTCGCCTTCAAAGACCAGGGTGCTGGTCACCACGTTGTCGAGGAAGGCCCGGTCGTGGCTGACCATCAGCACGGTGCCCTGGAAGGTCAGCAACACTTCTTCCAGCAGCTCGAGGGTTTCCACATCGAGGTCGTTGGTCGGCTCGTCGAGCACCAGCAGGTTGGCCGGTTTGCTGAACAACTTGGCCAGCAACAGACGGGCACGCTCACCGCCGGACAGGGCCTTGACTGGCGTACGGGCACGTTGCGGACTGAACAGGAAATCACCGAGGTAGCTGAGCACGTGACGGCTCTGGCCATCGATCTCGATGAAGTCGCGACCTTCGGCAACGTTGTCGATCACGGTCTTTTCCAGGTCCAACTGGTGGCGCAACTGGTCGAAGTAGGCCACGTCGATCCGCGTGCCCTCTTCCACCTTGCCGCTGCTCGGCACCAGACCGCCGAGCATCAGCTTGAGCAAGGTGGTCTTGCCGGTGCCGTTGGCGCCCAGAAGGCCAATGCGATCGCCGCGCTGCAGGACCATGGAGAAGTCCTTGACCAGGAACGGGCCGTCCGGGTGAGCGAAGCTGACATTCTCCAGCACCATTACCTGCTTGCCAGACTTGTCGGCGGTTTCCAGCTGAATGTTGGCCTTGCCGGTACGCTCGCGACGCTCACTGCGCTCCACGCGCAGCGCCTTGAGCGCACGCACGCGGCCTTCGTTACGGGTACGCCGGGCCTTGATGCCCTGGCGAATCCACACTTCTTCCTGGGCCAGGCGCTTGTCGAACAGCGCGTTGGCGGTTTCTTCCGCCGCCAGCATGGCTTCCTTGTGCACCAGGAAACTGGCGTAGTCGCCGTTCCAATCGATCAGGCCGCCACGATCCAGTTCGAGGATGCGGGTGGCCAGGTTCTGCAGGAAGGAACGGTCGTGGGTAATAAAGAGGACCGCGCCCTGGAAATCCTTCAGCGCCTCTTCCAGCCAGGCAATGGCGCCGATGTCCAGGTGGTTGGTCGGCTCGTCGAGGAGCAGCAGATCCGGCTCGGATACCAGGGCCTGCGCCAACAGCACGCGACGCCGCCAGCCACCGGACAACTCGGCGAGGGTCTTGTCGGCTGGCAGTTGCAGGCGGCTCAGAGTGCTGTCCACCAGTTGCTGCAGGCGCCAGCCGTCACGGGCTTCGAGGTCGTGCTGGACGTGCATCAGTTTTTCCAGATCGGCGTCGGTGACAATGTTCTGGCTCAGGTGGTGGTACTGGGCCAGCAGCTCGCCGACACCGTCCAGGCCCTGGGCAACCACGTCGAACACGGTCCGCTCGTCGGCCACAGGCAGTTCCTGAGGCAATTCGCCGATCTTCAGACCGGGTGCGCGCCATACGGAGCCGTCGTCGGGCTTCTGATCGCCCTTGACCAGCTTCATCATGCTGGATTTGCCAGTACCGTTACGGCCGATGATGCACACCCGCTCACCACGGGCGATCTGCCAGGACACCTTGTCCAACAACGGCATGGCGCCGAAAGCAAGGGACACATCGCTGAATTTGAGCAGGGTCATGTTCTTCTCCAAAAACCGGGCGCGCATTCTACCTGACTTGCGCCCTCAGAAGGCCCGCTATTTCGCCACCGGCAACCCCGAAGGCACTTTTGTTGCCAACTGATGCCAAGGGCTCGGCAAAGCTTTCACCGGTTGCTGGCAAAAGGCTAAGCTAGTGAACAATCAGTGTTGGCCTTGTCGGCACTTGTCATGATTTCTCTGCCCGGATGTCTCATGCGCAGTCGCCTTTTCAGTGTTTTATCTTGCCTGCTTCTCACCGCCGCAGCCGTCCAATCCGCCCAGGCGGCAGACCTGACTCTACAACGCCAGTATTACGATGAAGCCAAGCGCGCCCTGGCCAAGGGTGATTCCGGCCCCTACTTCCGTTACGCCGATGCGCTGCGCGACTACCCGCTGGAACCCTACCTGGCCTATGACGAGCTGACTGCCCGGCTGAAATCCGCCAGCAACGCCGAGATCGAGAAATTCCTCGCCGAACATGGCGATCTGCCCCAGGCCAACTGGATGAAACTGCGCTGGTTGCGCTGGCTGGCCGAACGCGGCGATTGGGCGACCTTCACCAAGTACTACGACCCGAAACTCAATTTCACCGAGCTGGACTGCCTCAATGGCCAGTACCAGTTGGGACACAATCTCAAGGCCGAAGGCTACGCCGCTACCGAAAAGCTCTGGCTGACCGGCAAATCCCAACCGGCCGCCTGTGACGCGCTGTTCGCCCAATGGGCCGCTGAAGGCCAACTGACCGAACAGAAGCGCTGGCAGCGGGCCAAGCTGGCGGCCGAAGCCCGCAACTACCCTCTGGCCAACAGCCTGGTCAAGAGCATGACCACCCTCGCGCCCCAGGGCCGTCTGCTGGTGGACGTGGCACAAAAGCCGGAGCTGCTGAGCCAGCCTTCGCGCTTCCAGCCCGCCGATGAGGCGATGTCCGACGTGGTCGGCCTCGGCTTGCGCCGACTGGCTCGCCAGGACCCGGACAAGGCCATGGCCCTGCTGGACGGCTATGCCAGCAGCATGCACTTCTCACGTGACGAAAAAGTGGCCATTGCCCGCGAAATCGGCCTGACCCTGGCCCGGCGCTTCGACAGCCGCGCCCTGGAAGTCATGACCAAGTACGACCCAGAGCTGCGGGACAACACCGTCTCCGAATGGCGCCTGCGCCTGCTACTGCGTCTGGCGCGCTGGGAAGATGCCTACCAGTTGACCCGCAAGCTGCCTCAGGACCTGGCCAGCACCAACCGCTGGCGCTACTGGCAGGCGCGCAGCCTGGAACTGGCCCAGCCGAAGAATCCCCAGGCCCTGGCGCTGTTCAAAGGCCTGGCCCGGGAGCGTGACTTCTACGGATTCCTCGCCGCGGATCACGCCAAGGCCCCTTATCAGTTGAACAACCAGCCGCTGATGCTGAGCCAGGCAGTCATCAACAAAGTGCGCAACACTCCGGGCGTGCGTCGCGCCCTGGAATTCCATGCCCGGGGCCAGATCGTTGATGGGCGCCGTGAGTGGTACCACGTCAGCCGGCACTTCAACCGTGACGAAATGGTGGCCCAGGCCAGGCTGGCCTACGACCTGAAATGGTACTTCCCGGCCATTCGCACCATCAGCCAGGCCCAGTACTGGGATGACCTGGACATCCGCTTCCCCATGGCTCACCGCGACACCCTGGTGCGCGAAGCCAAGGTCCGCGGCCTGCATTCCAGCTGGGTGTTCGCCATCACCCGCCAGGAAAGCGCCTTCATGGACGATGCCCGTTCCCACGTGGGCGCCAGCGGCCTGATGCAACTGATGCCTGGTACCGCCAAGGAAACTGCGCGCAAGTTCAGCATTCCCCTGGCCTCTCCCCAGCAAGTGCTGGACCCGGACAAGAACATCCAATTGGGCGCGGCGTACCTGAGCCAGGTCCACAGCCAGTTCAACGGCAACCGGGTATTGGCATCTGCGGCCTATAACGCGGGTCCTGGACGGGTGCGGCAATGGCTCAAGGGCGCCGACCACCTGAGTTTCGACGTGTGGGTGGAAAGCATTCCCTTCGACGAAACCCGCCAGTATGTGCAGAACGTGCTGTCCTACTCGGTGATCTACGGCCAGAAGCTCAACTCACCGCAGCCGCTGGTGGACTGGCATGAGCGCTACTTCGACGATCAGTGAGGCCAGCCTTCTACAAGCCCGCAGCGATGCGGGCTTTTTATTGGGCGGCCACCCATTGCGGGAGCTGGCATGCCGGCAAACAGGCCTTCGGACTCGGCACCAGCTTGATGGCCGCTTTCGCCGGCAAGCCGGCTCCTACGCAGATGCCTGAGGGCCGTCGTTGAATTGCAGGGCCGCCAATCGCGCATAGAGCGGACTGTTGGCGATCAGTTGCTGATGAGTACCTACCGCCACCAGCCTGCCCTGATCCATGACCGCAATCCGGTCGGCATTCTTCACCGTGGCTAGGCGATGGGCGATCACCAGGGTGGTGCGGTTCTTCATTAGACTGGGCAAGGCTTGCTGAATCAGATGCTCACTCTGCGCATCCAGGGCGCTGGTGGCCTCATCCAGCAACAGGATCGGCGCATCCACTAACAGCGCTCGAGCAATTGCCAGGCGTTGCCGCTGTCCGCCAGAAAGTCCCAGTCCGCCATCCCCCAGGTGAGTCTGATAACCCTCTGGCATCTGCTCGATGAACTCGTGGGCATAGGCGATCTTCGCCGCCTCCTGGACCTGGGCCAGGGTGGCACCAGGATTGCCATAGCGGATGTTCTCTTCGATGCTGCCGTAGAACAGCGCCGGGCTTTGCGACACCAGGGCAAAACAGCGCCGCAGATCCAGCGGATCGAGCTGGGTCAGGGGCACCCCATCCAGCAATATCCGCCCCTGCTGCGGGTCGTAGAAACGCAGCAGCAGATCGTAGAGGGTGGATTTGCCTGCCCCCGACGGCCCGACCAACGCCAGGGTTTCTCCGGCCTGAACCTTCAGGCTAAGGCCATCGACGGCGTAGCGGTCCGGCCTTGACGGATAGGAAAAGCTCAGGCCGTCCAACTCCAGATCGCCCTGCACACGTGCCGGCAAACTCACCAGACCGCTACTGGGCGCCTGGATAATGTTCTCCGCCCGCAGCAGTTCGGCGATCCGCTCCGCAGCTCCGGCAGCGCGCTGCAGTTCGCCAATGACCTCACTCAAGGTGCCAAAGGCGCTACCGACAATCAGGCTGTAGAACACGAAAGCCGCCAGCTCACCGCCGGAAATACGCCCGGCGATCACATCCATGCCTCCTACCCAGAGCATCACCCCCACCGCGCCCAAGACCAGGACGATCACCAGAGTGATCAGCCAGGCGCGCTGGACAATACGCTTGCGCGCGGTATCGAAGGCCTGCTCCACCGTCACGGCAAAGCGCTGCTCGTCCTGGGCCTGGTGGTTGTAGGCCTGGACCGTCTTGATCTGCCCCAGCGTCTCGGACACATAGCTGCCGACATCAGCGATCCGGTCCTGACTCAAGCGCGACAGGCTGCGCACCCGGCGGCCGAAAATCAGGATCGGCACCAGCACCAGCGGCAAGGCCACCACCACGATGCTGGTGAGCTTGGGGTTGGTGACGAACAGCAGGACGATCCCTCCCAACACCATCAGGGCATTCCGCAGGAACAACGACAGCGAAGAACCGATCACCGACTGCAGCAAGGTGGTGTCCGCCGTGAGTCGCGACTGGATCTCCGAACTGCGATTGTTCTCGTAGAAGCCGGGATGCAGGTAGATCAGGTGATTGAACACCTGACGCCGGATGTCCGCCACGCAGCGCTCGCCGATCCAGGACACCAGATAGAAACGCACGAACGTGCCTATCGCCAGGGCCAGGACCAGCAGCAGGAACAGGCCAATGGACTGGTTCAGCAAATGCGGGGACTGGGTCATGAACCCCTGGTCCACCAACAGGCGAATCCCCTGCCCCATGGACAAGGTGATGCCCGCAGTAACAATCAATGCCAGCAGGGCGCCGAGCGCCTGCCAACGGTAGGGAGCGATAAAACGGCTGGCCAGATGCAACGCCCGGCGGTGACGAGAAGAGAGCATGCAGTTCATCCATTGACGCACCGGCGACTGACCCGTTGCAGCGGCGGCAACGAGAGGAATTCGCAGGAACTTTGCTAAATCACAATGAGTCAGGTTGATTATGACCGCTGACACTAGCGCCTAGAGATTATCGGTCTAATCCGTGGCTGGCACTCCCCGGGCATTTCTGTTGGAGTGAAGTCGCCGGGCCAGCCCTTGCGGCGGTCTGTAACAGCTTGGTCACCCGGCCATTCTAGAGTAAGCACACAACCTGATGAGGAGACAGGCCATGTCCTTGCAACACAGCAGCAATGACAAGATTCAAGTAATCCGTACCCAGCCGAACCAGTCTCTGGGGTGTGCCATCATCGACGCCCAGGGTCGCGAAGTACCTATTACTGAAGAAATGATCCAGAACGCCTGCCGCGAGCTGGAAAAGCGACTGGTCAAGCCTGCTCGGCAAGATTGACAATCAGCCTCATGTCCTCTTGACCCGGCCAGACGGCCGGGTTTTTTATGCCCGCGCAATACTGCTTGAACGGGTTCAGACTTCGCTGGCGCCCAGGGCCCGAACGATCTGGCTCAGGGCTGGCGAATCACCCTGAATCCGCACCTGCAGCCCGTCAATCTCGCGACGCTCCGGATAATGCTTGCGCAGGCCGTCGAAGGCGCTGCGTTGCTGGGCGACATCATCCGCCAGGCTACGGCGAAAATCCGCATCATCACGGCGCGGGTCATACACCGCCCGGCAGATCATCGCCAGGGCCCAGGCCGGATCGGCATTGGCATTCAGGCTGACTTGCGGCACCCAGGGCGCCGGCAGCAAGGTGGCCAGGCTGACCTGTTCGGCCTGACCAAGGAAGCGGCAGTAGGCCTGGTAGATCTGCGCCGTGCCACGCTGCTTGCCATCCAGGCTGTAGCCGGCGATATGGGGCGTGGCCAGCACGCACAGGTCCGCCAGCTCGCGATCCACTGTCGGCTCCTCTTCCCAGACATCCAGCACCGCCTGCAAATCCTCACGCTGCAGCAACACTTCACGCAGTGCCTGGTTATCCACCACCGGGCCACGGGCTGCATTGATCAGCCAGGTACCTTGCTTGAGCTGGTTCAAGCGCTGGCGATCCAGCAGGTGCCAGGTGGCATGCTCGCCATGCCGAGCCAGTGGCGTGTGCAGGCTGATGACGTCGCAACGCTCGATCAATTGCTCCAGGCTGACGTAGTCGCCGCCTTCCGCTGCCTGTCGCTGCGGGTCACAGACCAGGACTTGCCAACCCAGACCGCGCAGGACCTTGATCAGGCGTCCGCCGACTTCACCAGCCCCCACCACGCCGTAACAGCGTTGAGCCAGGTCCGCCCCTTCGATCTCGGCCAGGGTCAACAGGCTGCCCAGTACATAATCCACCACGCCACGGGCATTGCAGCCCGGCGCACTGGACCAACTGATACCCGCCTGCTGGAAGTAATCCAGGTCCAGATGATCGGTGCCGATGGTGCAGGTGCCGACAAACCGCACCGGACTGCCTTCCAGCAATTGGCGATCGACTTGAGTCACCGAGCGCACCAGCAACACATCCGCCTGCTCCACGGTCGCCCGATCAATGGCACGCCCGGGGAAACGCCGGATCTCGCCGAAGCCGGCAAAGAACTCTTCGATCAGGGGAATATTTTCGTCGGCAACAATCAACATGGCTGGCTCCTCGTGCGGAGCCGCAGTGTAGGCGCAGATGACAGGCCGAGCCAGCGCGGCTTGAGGTCGAGCGCTCATTTCCCCGCGGCCGGCCATTACAAATCCACAACACTGGATTTTTTCCTGACCAGAGTGTCAACGCGTAGACTGTCGCGTCCCGCGCAACACGCCTATGGACGCTACGCCCCGTGAATTCCGTGACCGACACCCCCATCACCCCAGCCACCAGCCGCCCTGCACGGGTTGGCCGCGAACTGCACGACCTGCTGCGACTGGCCCTGCCCATCATGATTGCCCAGGTGGCCACCACCGCAATGGGCTTTGTCGATGCCGTCATGGCCGGTCGAGTCAGTCCGCGGGATCTCGCGGCCGTAGCCCTGGGCAACTCAATCTGGATTCCAGTGTTCCTGCTGATGACCGGCACCCTGCTGGCCACCACACCCAAAGTGGCCCAGCGCTTTGGTGCCGGCAAGCTGCACGAGATCAGTCCAGTGGTGCGCCAGGCCCTGTGGCTGGCGGTAGTGACGGGCCTCTCGGCCACGCTGATATTGATCAGCGCCGAACCGATACTGCACCTGATGAAGGTTGATCCGGAACTGATCAAGCCCTGCATGGGTTATCTGCACGGCATCGCCAGCGGCCTGCCGGCTGTAGCGCTGTACTACGTGCTGCGCTGCTTGAGCGACGGCCTGGGCCGCACAGTGCCGAGCATGGTCATCGGGCTTTGTGGCCTGGCCCTCAACATCCCCATCAACTACATCTTCATTTATGGCCACTTCGGTGTGCCGGCCATGGGCGGCGTCGGCTGTGGCTGGGCCACGGCGATCGTGATGTGGGCCATGATGCTGGGCATGGCCGGCTGGGTTCACTGGGCACCGGCCTATCGCAAGATCCAGCTGTTCAGCCGGTTCGACTGGCCACAATGGGCGGTGATCAAACGCCTGGTGAGTGTCGGCCTGCCCATCGGCATCGCGGTGTTCGCCGAGTCGAGCATCTTCGCGGTCATCGCCCTGTTGATCGGCAGCCTGGGTGCCACGGTAGTGGCCGGACACCAGATTGCCCTCAACGTCAGCGCCCTGATGTTCATGATCCCCTACTCCCTGGCCATGGCCGTAACGGTGCGGGTCGGCCAGTCTCTGGGCCGTCAGCAACCGCGCGACGCACGCTTCAGCGCCGGAGTCGGCATGGGCGCGGCACTGGCCTACGCCTGCCTGTCGGCAAGCCTGATGTACCTGCTGCGTGAACCCATCGCCTCGATCTACACCAACGACCCGATGGTGATCCAGGTAGCCTCGATGCTCATCGTGTACTCGGCATTGTTCCAGTTTTCCGATGGCATTCAGGTCACCGCCGCTGGCGCACTGCGCGGCTATCAGGACACTCGGGTGACCATGATCCTGACCCTGTTCGCTTACTGGGGGATTGGTTTGCCGGTGGGCTACGCCCTGGGCCTGACCGATTGGTTCGGAGCGGCCCGGGGCCCGAGCGGTCTGTGGGAGGGGTTGATTGCCGGCTTGACCTGCGCCGCGCTGATGCTGTTGATCCGCCTGACACGCAGTGCGCGCAAGCAGATCCGCATCGGCCGTTCGGCGGGTTAATCGAGCTTCTTGCGAATCCAGTAGAGGTAGGTGCCGGCCTCTTCCTGCTGCGCCACCAGTTCGTGGTCGAGGAACACGCAGAACTTGGGAATGTCGCGGCGGGTGGAAGGGTCGGTGGCGATCACCTTCAGCAGCCCGCCTGCGGGCAGGTCGCGAATGTGCTGGTGCAGCATCATCACCGGCTCGGGGCAATTAAGGCCGGTGGCGTCGAGGGTGCCGTCAACCGGCGTATCGATGATTTGACTCATGGTTCACTCCTGAAACAGGCGGCCATTGTCGCGCAATGGTGCCATCGGGTCATCAGTTGCGGGCTCCTGCGGGCGTCGCCACAACACCCCACGCCCAGGAGCCTGCTTATGTAGAAGCGGGCTCCTGCGGGGCATCCGACGCTATGACGAGGGCTACGCCGATTTGGGCTTTTTCACATCCAGGCGCCGCAGATGGCAGGTCACTTCCTCGCGGTCGTGATACAGCTGCTTGCAGCCAATCGCCACCCGAATTCCCCGCGCCTTGAAGCCCTCTTCAATCCGCTCCAGCAAACGCTTCACTTCGGCATAACGCTGCTTCATCGGCAGCTTCAGGTTGACCACGGCCTCGCGGCAATGGCCCTCGCCGATCCAGGTTTCCAGAAGTGCGGCGTTGCGCGCCGGCTTCTCGACGATGTCGCAGACCATCCAGTCCACCGGCTGTCGCGGCTTGAAGGTAAAGCCGTCCGCCATCAGGTGTTGCACCAGGCCAGTGTCCATCAGGCTTTCAGCCATAGGGCCGTTATCGACGGCGGTCACCAGCATGCCGCGATTGACCAACTGCCAGGTCCAGCCCCCTGGCGCCGCACCCAGATCGACCCCGGTCATGTCGCTGTGCAAACGCTCATCCCACTGATCCCGGGGGATGAAGTGGTGCCAGGCCTCTTCCAGTTTCAGGGTCGAACGGCTTGGCGCTTCCCGGGGGAACTTCAAGCGTGGAATGCCCATCGGCCACATGGCCGAGTTGCCGGCATCCGCCAGGCCGACAAAGACTTCACGCCCACTCTTGAAGGTCAACAGCAAGCGCGGCTTGGCGGCATCCTCCACCAGCTTGCCGGCAGCGCTCAGGGCCTTGCGCAGCGGACCTTCGAACTTTTTGCAGAAGTTCGACAATTCCTTGCCGTCATTGGTATCCACCACCTCCAGCCACAGGCTGCCGCACTGGGGAAAGCCGGCCAGGTAGGCCAGGATCACGCTAATGCGGTCGGTTTCCGGCAACTCGATGAAGCCGCCGCGGGCCCACTGCCGGGGGAAGATCAGTTCGGCAAAGCGCAGCCCCTGCATCAGGCGCTGGGCGCCATCGTCCTCGGTGCAGATGAACTCGGCGCAGGCAGTGCTGGGCTTGGCCTTGGCGTAGCCGGCGACATTCAGCCGAGCCGCGTGGTCGGCGATCTCGGAGCAGACTTCGCCCTCAAAACCGGGCCGGCAATGGATAAACAGGGTGTTCATTGAATCTCCTGGGCAAATGGCGACGAATCGATGCGCAAACCTGCCCTGTAGCAAAGCCTGTCACGAAAACCGGCGCATCATAACCGAGTTCGGAACCTTGGACTGACCCCAGGAGTCCAGTGATTAGCTATAAGCCCCAAACAGAGCTAGGTTAACCCTCTGTCCGTATCACAGGCCCGTAGCCGTGCGGGCCACAAGGAGTCATTCAATGCCATCCCTCGATAGCCTGAAAACCCTTAAAACCCTAAAAGTCGACGACAAGACTTATCACTATTTCAGCCTGCCGGACGCCGCCAAGAGCCTGGGCGATATCGACGCCCTGCCCATGTCGCTGAAAGTCCTGCTGGAAAACCTGCTGCGCTGGGAAGACGACAAGACCGTCACCGGCGCCGACCTCAAGGCCCTCGCCGCCTGGCTCAAGGAGCGTCGCTCCGACCGGGAGATCCAATACCGACCCGCTCGCGTCCTGATGCAGGACTTTACCGGTGTGCCCGCCGTGGTCGACCTGGCCGCCATGCGCGCTGCCATGGCCAAGGCCGGTGGCGATCCACAACGGATCAACCCGCTGTCCCCGGTGGATCTGGTGATCGACCACTCGGTGATGGTGGACAAGTTCGCCAGCAGTAGCGCCTTCGAACAGAACGTCGACATCGAGATGCAGCGCAACGGCGAACGCTATGCCTTCCTGCGCTGGGGCCAGAGCGCCTTCGACAACTTCAGCGTGGTGCCGCCGGGCACAGGCATCTGTCACCAGGTCAATCTGGAATACCTGGGGCGCACGGTCTGGACCAAGGACGAGGATGGCCGCACCTACGCCTTCCCCGACACCCTGGTGGGCACCGACTCCCACACCACCATGATCAACGGCCTCGGCGTGCTGGGCTGGGGCGTGGGCGGGATCGAGGCAGAAGCGGCGATGCTCGGCCAGCCGGTGTCGATGCTGATTCCGGAAGTCATCGGCTTCAAACTCACAGGCAAGCTCAAGGAAGGCATCACCGCCACCGATCTGGTGCTGACGGTGACCCAGATGCTGCGCAAGAAGGGCGTAGTGGGCAAGTTCGTCGAGTTCTATGGCGATGGCCTGGCCGACCTGCCCCTGGCAGACCGCGCCACCATTGCCAACATGGCCCCGGAATATGGCGCCACCTGCGGCTTCTTCCCAGTGGACGACATCACCCTGGATTACCTGCGCCTGTCCGGGCGCCCTGCCGAGTTGGTGAAACTGGTGGAGGCCTATAGCAAGGCCCAGGGCCTGTGGCGCCTGCCGGGCAAGGAGCCGGTGTTCACCGACAGCCTGGCCTTGGACATGGGCACCGTGGAGGCCAGTCTCGCCGGCCCCAAACGGCCACAAGACCGGGTTGCGCTGCCCAATGTGGCCCAAGCCTTCACTGACTTCCTCGACCTGCAGTTCAAGCCCACCAGCAAGGAAGAAGGTCGCCTGGAAAGCGAGGGCGGCGGCGGTGTCGCCGTGGGCAATGCCGACCTGGTGGGCGAAGCCGACTACCAGGATGCAGGCCAGACCTATCGCCTGAAAAACGGCGCGGTGGTGATCGCCGCCATCACCTCCTGCACCAACACCTCCAACCCTAGCGTGATGATGGCGGCAGGCCTGGTGGCCAAGAAAGCCGTGGAAAAGGGCCTGCAGCGCAAACCCTGGGTCAAGAGTTCGCTGGCTCCAGGCTCCAAGGTGGTGACTGACTACTATAAAGCCGCCGGACTTACGCCTTACCTGGACCAACTGGGTTTCGATCTGGTGGGCTATGGCTGCACCACCTGCATCGGCAACTCAGGTCCGCTACAGGAACCGATCGAGAAAGCCATCCAGCAAGCCGACCTCACCGTGGCTTCGGTGCTGTCGGGCAACCGCAACTTCGAAGGCCGGGTGCATCCCCTGGTCAAAACCAACTGGCTGGCTTCCCCGCCCCTGGTGGTGGCCTATGCCCTGGCCGGCACGGTACGTATCGACATCAGCAGCGAACCGCTGGGTCAAGGTAAGGATGGCCAGCCGGTGTACCTGCGGGACATCTGGCCCAGCAGCCAGGAAATCGCCGAGGCCGTGGCCCAGGTCAACACACGGATGTTCCACAAGGAATACGCCGAGGTGTTTGCCGGTGACGCCCAATGGCAAGCCATTGAAGTGCCACAGGCGGCCACTTATGTCTGGCAGGACGACTCGACCTATATCCAGCACCCTCCCTTCTTCGACGACATTGCCGGCCCCCTGCCGGAAATCAAGGACGTCAACGGTGCACGGGTGCTGGCGCTGCTGGGGGACTCGGTGACCACCGACCACATCTCTCCCGCCGGCAACATCAAGGCCGACAGCCCGGCCGGGCGCTACCTGCGGGACAAGGGCGTGGAACCGCGGGACTTCAACTCCTACGGCTCGCGTCGGGGCAATCACCAAGTGATGATGCGCGGCACCTTCGCCAACATCCGCATCCGCAACGAAATGCTCGGAGGCGAAGAAGGCGGCAATACGCTCTACATCCCCAGCGGCGAGAAAATGCCGATCTACGACGCGGCCATGAAATATCAGGCCTCGGGCACGCCGCTGGTGGTCATCGCCGGTCAGGAATACGGCACCGGCTCCAGCCGTGACTGGGCCGCCAAGGGCACCAACCTGCTGGGGGTCAAGGCGGTGATCGCCGAAAGCTTCGAGCGCATCCATCGCTCCAATCTGGTGGGCATGGGGGTCTTGCCCTTGCAGTTCAAGCTCGACCAGAACCGCAAGAGCCTGAAACTCACCGGCAAGGAGACCCTGGACATCCTCGGCCTGAGCGACGTGGAACTGACCCCGCGGATGAACCTGCCCCTGGTGATCACCCGTGAGGATGGCAGCCAGGAGAAAATCGAGGTGCTGTGCCGCATCGATACGCTGAACGAAGTCGAGTACTTCAAGTCCGGAGGGATCCTGCACTACGTGTTGCGCCAACTGATTGCATCCTGATCCACCACGAAATAAAACACCGCCTCAGGGCGGTGTTTTTCGTCGGTCTGTCGAACAAAACTCAGCTGGTTATACTTGCCGCCCGCCAAAGCTGACTCACCGGTCGCAATGGCGACTACAGATCCGCTGCTGAACAACGTTTCTGCAATACCTCTTTCTTTTGCAACAAGGATTCCACATGACCGCTTTGCCATGGATGTATCTGGCACTCCTTTCTATCGGCTACGCACTGGCCCTGAGCTACGGGCAACTGGGGCTGCTGGCCGCCCTCTCGATCTTCCTGCTGCTCTGCGCCGGATTTGCCGTACGCCAGCAACGCAGCCGCATCGGCCAATACCTGGGCCACGGCCTGTTCGTGGTGCTCGCCCTGGCTCTGGCCATGCACTGGCTGCCAGGCTTCTACAACGGCCGGGCCATCGACCCGCAGCGCTTTACCGACGACGCCGTGCCCTTCTCCATGTACCTGAATCAGGACAAACCGCTGATCGGCTTCTGGCTGCTCTTGGTCTGCCCCTGGATCGTCGGTCGGCGCTCGCTACGTCTGTCGCTCTACGCAACGGTTCTGGCCCTGACGTTGTGCGCAATCGCCGCATTGGGCGGAGCATTGCTGCTGGGAATCATCAGTTGGGCGCCGAAATGGCCGGATCAGGCCTGGTTGTGGGTGCTGAACAATCTGCTGCTGGTCACCCTGGTGGAGGAAGCGCTGTTCCGGGGTTACATCCAGGGCGGCCTGAGCCGTAAATTCAAGGCCCTTCCCTATGGTGAGAACCTGGCACTGCTGTGTGCGGCCCTGTTATTTGGCCTGGTACACCTGGGTGCTGGCTGGCAATGGACCCTACTGGCGACCATCGCCGGGGTCGGCTACGGTCTGGCCTATCGCTTTGGGGGGCTGGGTGCGGCAATTGCTACGCACTTCGGTCTCAATCTGCTGCATTTCGGCCTGTTCAGCTATCCGATGCTCGCCGGATAACCCAGCGAAAAGTTGCCCAAACCAGTACTTCAGGACAATTGACTATCAAGGAAGAAGATCAATGATTAACGCCTCGCCAACGCCATCGGAACCTCGGTGGCGCATTTTGCAAGCGACAGCTTCTGCCTAATGAGACCCAGCGCCGATTATTGAAAAATAATTTCAATAATCGGCTGAAGCGGCCGACAACCCATCAAAGCCTTGCGGATTGAAAAACCATGCGTAATAACCAGCCTGTCACTCAGCGCGAACGTACCTTCCCGGCTCAACAACGGTTGATTTCCACCACCGACGCCAAAGGCGTGATCACCTACTGCAACGATGCCTTTGTCGAGATCAGTGGGTTCTCCCGTGAAGAACTGGTTCGCGCGCCGCACAACCTGGTCCGTCACCCTGATGTCCCAGCGGCAGTGTTCGCGCACATGTGGGGCACCTTGAAACAAGGCTTGCCATGGATGGGCATCGTCAAGAACCGCTGCAAGACCGGCGACCACTACTGGGTCAACGCCTATGTGACTCCGGTGTTCGAAGGCAACCAGGTGGTGGGTTACGAATCGGTACGGGTCAAGCCCACCGCCGAACAAGTGCGCCGCGCCGAAGCGCTTTACCAGCGTATCAACTCCGGCAAGTCGGCCATTCCCAAGCGTGACAAGTGGCTACCGGTGCTGCAGGACTGGCTGCCCTTCATTCTGGTCAGCCAACTGAGCTTCATGATCGGCGCCTGGCTCAACTCCCACTGGGGCTTTGCCCTGGCTGCGGCGCTCTCGGTGCCGCTGGGCCTACTGGGCCTGAGCTGGCAGCAACGCGGCCTCAAGCGCCTGTTGCGCCTGGCCGAGCAGACCACCTCCGACCCGCTGATCGCCCAGATGTACACCGACAGCCGCGGCGCCCAGGCACGCCTGGAAATGTCGATCCTGAGCCAGGAAGCGCGCCTGAAGACCTGCCTGACCCGCCTGCAGGACACCGCCGAGCACCTCAACGAGCAGGCTCGCCAGTCCGATACCCTGGCCCACAACAGCTCCAGCGGCCTGGAACGTCAGCGGGTAGAGACCGAGCAAGTGGCCACCGCAGTCAACCAGATGGCTGCCACCACCCAGGAAGTGGCCAGCCACGTGCAACGCACCGCCGACGCCACCCAGGAAGCCAATCGCCTCACCGGTCGTGGCCGGGACATCGCCGGGGAAACCCGTGAAGCCATCCAGCGCCTGTCGGTGGTGGTGGGCGAAACCGGCCTGACCGTGACCCAGCTGGCCAAGGACAGCGACGAGATCGGCGGCGTGGTGGACGTGATCAAGGGCATCGCCGACCAGACCAACCTGCTGGCCTTGAACGCGGCCATCGAAGCGGCACGCGCCGGGGAAATGGGCCGCGGCTTTGCCGTGGTCGCCGATGAAGTGCGCCAGCTGGCGCAACGCACCAGCGAGTCCACCGGGCAGATCCACACCCTGATCGCCAAGCTGCAACAAACCGCCGCCACCGCCGTGCAAACCATGGACGCCGGTCACCGTCAGGCCGAAGAAGGCGTGGCGCGAGTGCTGGAAGCCGACCAGGCGCTGGTGGGCATCAGTGAAGCGGTGGCCAACATCACCGACATGACCACCCAGATCGCTGCCGCCACCGAAGAGCAAAGCTCGGTGGCCGAAGAGATCAGCCGCAACATCAGCACCATCGCGCAACTGGCGGACCAGACTTCGGAGCAGGCCCAGCACTCGGCCGAACTCAGCGAAGCCCTGACCCGCACCGCCCACACCCAGTACTCGCTGGTGGAGCGTTTCAACCGCTAAGCTCCCGGGCCGGCGACAAAAAAACCGCAAGCACCGGCTTGCGGTTTTTTTATGCCTGCGAACTCGCCCAACAGCCGCAGGAGCGAGCTTGCTCGCGACAGATCTACGCCGCGATACCAATTCGAGGGCCGGGTGAGCGCTTCGCGAGCAAGCTCGCACCTACAGGATCAGGCCAGTGTTTGCAGGAACGCAGCGACCTTGGTCGCCGCAGACTCTAGGTGCTGCTCATGGGTGCAACCGGAGGCCTTCAGGGGCTTGAGATCGTGATCAGCGGCCGCCAGCCAATACAGCTCGATACTCGGTGCCAGTGAGTAGGCTTCGACCGCCTGGCGATTGCCCAGGGCGTCACGCTCGCCCTGCACGATCAGGCTCGGCGTCGCCAACTCGGCCAAGTGTGCCACCCGCGGCTTCTCAGGCTTGCCGGTGGCATAGAAGGGATAGCCCAGGCACACCAGGGCATCGGCAGCCAATTCATCGGCCAGCAAACTGGCCATGCGTCCGCCCATGGACTTGCCGCCCACCGCCAGAACCCCAGTGACATAAGGTCGCACCAAGGCATACACCTCGCGCCAGCACTCCAGGAGTTTGGGTGCCGGGTTGGGCGGGCGCTTGCCGCCATCCAGGCGCCGCTGGGCCATGTAGGGAAACTCGAAGCGCAAGACGTTCACCCCATGCCCGGCAAGGCGTACAGCGATGTCGTTCATGAAGCCGCTGTCCATCGGCGCGCCGGCACCATGGGCCAGGATCAGGGTCGGAGCCTGCAACGGGCTGGCAACAGCGGCGACCTCCCATAACCAGCCCCGTTTCCGCACGCACTGCGCCCATTGATCCCCGTCAATACTGGCCTTGTGCTCATTGCTCATGCTTGCCTCGCTTTTAGTCTGCCTATAACTCCAGACGAAGTGAGCGCGCCTTGCCGTGCGCAGTCGCTTTCACTTCAGCTGAACCGTGGATGGGGAACCATGAACACTTCTATCAGTACCGCCTACAACTACAAGGTGGTCCGCCAATTCGCCATTATGACGGTGGTGTGGGGCATCGTCGGCATGGGGCTCGGGGTTTTTCTCGCTGCCCAGTTGGTCTGGCCTGAACTCAACTTCGACCTACCGTGGACCAGCTTCGGCCGTCTACGTCCGTTGCACACCAACGCGGTGATCTTCGCCTTTGGCGGCTGCGCACTGTTTGCCAGCTCGTTCTACTCGGTGCAACGCACCTGTCAGACTCAGTTGTTCGCGCCGAAAATCGCCGCGTTCTGCTTCTGGGGCTGGCAGCTGGTCATCCTCTTGGCGGCTATCAGCCTGCCACTGGGCTACACCAGCTCCAAGGAATACGCCGAACTGGAATGGCCGATCGATATCCTGATCACCATTGTCTGGGTGGCCTACGCCATCGTGTTCTTCGGCACCCTGATGCAGCGCAAGACCAAGCACATCTATGTGGGTAACTGGTTCTTCGGCGCCTTCATCATCACCGTGGCCATCCTGCACATCGTCAACAACCTGGAACTGCCGGTCAGCTTCACCAAGTCCTACTCGGTGTATGCCGGTGCGACCGATGCGATGGTGCAATGGTGGTACGGCCACAACGCCGTGGGCTTCTTCCTGACCGCGGGCTTCCTGGGGATGATGTACTACTTCGTACCCAAGCAGGCCGAGCGTCCGGTGTACTCCTACCGCTTGTCCATCGTGCACTTCTGGGCATTGATCACCCTGTACATCTGGGCCGGTCCGCACCACTTGCACTACACCGCGCTGCCGGACTGGGCTCAGTCGCTGGGCATGGTGATGTCGCTGGTACTGCTGGCGCCAAGCTGGGGCGGCATGATCAACGGCATGATGACCCTCTCGGGCGCCTGGCATAAGCTGCGCAGCGACCCGATCCTGCGCTTCCTGGTGGTGTCCCTGGCGTTCTACGGCATGTCGACCTTCGAAGGTCCGATGATGGCGATCAAGACCGTCAACGCCCTGTCCCACTACACCGACTGGACCATCGGCCACGTTCACGCCGGCGCTCTGGGCTGGGTGGCGATGATCTCCATCGGCGCGCTGTACCACCTGATCCCGAAAGTCTTCGGTCGCGAGCAGATGTACAGCACCGGCCTGATCAACACCCACTTCTGGCTGGCCACCATCGGTACCGTGCTCTACATCGCCTCGATGTGGGTCAACGGTATCGCCCAGGGCCTGATGTGGCGTGCAGTCAACGAAGACGGCACCCTCACCTACTCCTTCGTCGAAACCCTGGTGGCCAGCCACCCAGGCTTCATCGTGCGACTGGTCGGTGGTGCGATCTTCCTCAGCGGCATGTTCCTGATGGCCTACAACACCTGGCGCACCGTGCGTGCCGCCGTGCCAGCCGAAGTCAACGCCGCTGCGCAGATGGCCTGAGGAGTCCGCCATGAAACACGAAACGATTGAAAAAAACGTCGGCCTGCTGATGCTGCTGATGGTCTTCGCGGTGAGCATCGGCGGTCTGACCCAGATCGTCCCGCTGTTCTTCCAGGACGTCACCAACAAGCCGGTGGAAGGCATGAAGCCCTACACCGCCCTGCAACTGGAAGGCCGCGACATCTACATCCGCGAAGGCTGCGTACAGTGCCATTCGCAGATGATCCGTCCGTTCCGCGCTGAAACCGAACGTTACGGTCACTACTCGGTGGCTGGTGAAAGCGTCTGGGACCACCCGTTCCTGTGGGGCTCCAAGCGTACCGGTCCGGACCTGGCCCGTGTCGGCGGCCGCTACTCCGATGACTGGCACCGTGCGCACTTGTACAACCCGCGCAACGTTGTGCCCGAGTCGAAGATGCCGGCCTACCCGTGGCTGGTGACAGCAGCGGTGGACAGCAGCCATACCGAAACCAAGCTCAAGGTCATGCGCACCCTCGGCGTGCCCTATACCGACGACGACATCGCCGGGGCCACCGCCTCGCTCAAGGGCAAGACCGAGATGGACGCCCTGGTGTCCTACCTGCAAGTGCTTGGCACTGCGATCAAGAGCAAGAGGTGAGCCATGGGTTTTGAACTCGATAGCGGCATGATCCGCGGGCTCGGGACCCTGGTGGTGATGATCGCCTTCGTCGGTCTGTCGATCTGGGTGTTCAACTCAAAACGCAATCCCGAGTTTGCCCAGGCACGCCTGCTGCCCTTCGCCGACGACCCGATGCCGGGTGCGGCACCGGCCGGCAATACAACTGATGACGCTCAACCTCAAGAGCCTGCAACAAGGAGCATTCGGCCATGACCACCTTCTGGAGTACGTGGATCTGCGTACTGACCATCGGCAGCCTGATCGGCCTGACCTGGCTGCTGGTCGGCACCCGCAAGGGTGAAACCAAGGGCAGCGTGGACCAGACCATGGGCCACGCTTTCGATGGCATCGAGGAGTACGACAACCCCCTGCCGCAATGGTGGTTCCTGCTGTTCGCCGGGACCCTGGTGTTTTCCGTGGGCTACCTGATCCTCTACCCGGGCCTGGGCAACTGGAAAGGCATTCTGCCGGGCTATGAAGACGGCTGGACCCAGACCAAGGAATGGGAAAAGGAAATGGCCAAGGCGGATGTGAAATTTGGGCCGATCTTCGCCAAATTCGCAGCCATGCCCGTGGAAGAAGTGGCCAAGGACCCACAAGCACTGAAGATGGGCGGACGCCTGTTCGCGTCCAACTGCTCGGTGTGCCACGGCTCTGACGCCAAGGGTGCCTTCGGCTTCCCCAACCTGGCGGACGACAACTGGCGGTGGGGCGGCAGCGCCGACACCATCAAGGCCACCATCATGGGCGGCCGCATGGCGGCCATGCCGGCCTGGGGTGAAGTGCTCAAGGAAGCAGGCGTGAAGAACGTAGCGGCTTATGTCCGTCACGAACTGGCCGGCCTGCCCCTGCCAGCGGACAGCGACGCCGACCTGGTGGCCGGGCAGCAAGCGTTCAGCACCACCTGCGTGGCCTGTCACGGCGCCGACGGCAAGGGCACCCAGATCATGGGCGCGCCCGACCTGACCCAGCCTGCCGGCTTCATCTACGGCACCAGCCTGGCGCAACTGCAGCAGACCATCCGCCACGGTCGCCAGGGTCATATGCCGGCGCAGAGCGAACTGCTCGGCAATGACAAGGTGCAACTGCTGGCCGCCTACGTGTACAGCCTCTCCCACCACAACAGCAACAAGCCACAAGCAGAAAGCGACCAGTAAAAGATCAACGGCAAGCTGCGAGATTTCACTTGCAGCTTGCCGCTTGAAGCTTTCCCTCCTGCCTCTTTGCGACCAAGTGTCGCACCCCTCTCCCCCACCGCCTTTGCACTGATCCGAATCAGGTCTAAGCTTGCCCCGAAGTGGACTGGCAATGACCGGTCACAGGCCATCGGTATCCTTGACGTTCGAAGCTTTCGCTCGATGACAGGCCGCAAAGGCTGGTTTATACCGGCTGTCGACTGGCTTACCACCTGTCAGCTGATCCGCGGACTTCCACACACCCGGTTACAACTGACCTGACACCCCAAGTTTTTTGTCCACTGCGACATTTTGTCCGAGGGCAATTTTTGTCCCTACTCGGCATAGGGAAAGGCCGCAGAATCAGGCATGGAACGCATTGACCCAGGTCATGGCGCGTTGCAATGACCCCCTGCTTTCTCCATACTTGCGGCCGATTTTTATCCCTAATAAAACACCCAAACCGTGGAACCTTAGAATGAGCACAGCAATCAGTCCGACTGCTTATAACTATAAGGTAGTCCGCCAGTTCGCCATCATGACGGTGGTCTGGGGGATCCTTGGCATGGGGCTCGGTGTCTTCATCGCCTCGCAACTGGTCTGGCCGGAGTTGAACTTCGATCTGCCATGGACGACCTTTGGACGCCTGCGCCCGCTGCACACCAACCTGGTGATCTTCGCCTTCGGTGGATGTGCATTGTTTGCCACCTCTTACTATGTCGTGCAGCGAACCTGCCAGACGCGACTGATTTCCGACAGCCTTGCGGCCTTCACCTTCTGGGGTTGGCAAGCGGTGATCGTCGGCGCGATCGTGACCCTGCCACTGGGTTACACCACCACCAAGGAATACGCCGAACTGGAATGGCCCCTGGCTATCCTGCTGGCGATCGTCTGGGTCACCTACGGCCTGGTGTTCTTTGGCACCATCACCAAGCGCAAGACCAAGCACATCTACGTCGGTAACTGGTTCTACGGTGCCTTCATCGTGGTGACCGCGATGCTGCACATCGTCAACCACGCCTCCCTGCCGGTCAGCTTCTTCAAGTCCTATTCGGCCTATGCCGGTGCGACTGACGCCATGATCCAGTGGTGGTATGGCCACAACGCCGTGGGCTTCTTCCTGACCACCGGCTTCCTGGGGATGATGTACTACTTCGTACCCAAGCAGGCCGAGCGTCCGATCTACTCCTATCGCCTGTCCATCGTGCACTTCTGGGCGCTGATCACCCTGTACATCTGGGCCGGTCCGCACCACCTGCACTACACCGCACTGCCGGATTGGGCCCAGTCCCTGGGCATGGCCATGTCGATCATCCTGCTGGCACCCAGCTGGGGCGGCATGATCAACGGCATGATGACCCTGTCGGGTGCCTGGCATAAGCTGCGCACCGACCCGATCCTGCGCTTCCTGGTGGTGTCCCTGGCGTTCTACGGCATGTCGACCTTCGAAGGTCCGATGATGGCGATCAAGACCGTCAACTCGCTCTCGCACTACACCGACTGGACCATCGGCCACGTACACGCTGGCGCTCTGGGCTGGGTAGCAATGATCTCCATCGGCGCCCTGTACCACCTGATCCCGAAAGTCTTCGGTCGTCAGCAGATGCACAGCACCGGCCTGATCAACACCCACTTCTGGCTGGCCACCATCGGTACCGTGCTCTACATCGCCTCGATGTGGGTCAACGGCATTACCCAGGGCCTGATGTGGCGTGCAATCAACGATGACGGCACCCTCACCTACTCCTTCGTCGAAGCGCTGCAAGCCAGTCACCCGGGCTTTATCGTCCGCGCTCTGGGCGGTGCGTTCTTCGCCGCCGGCATGCTGATCATGGCGTACAACGTGTTCCGCACCGTTCGCGCCTCGAACCCGGCTGAAGCTGAAGCCGCCGCTCAGATCGCTGTAGTTGGAGCTCACTGATGAAGCACGAAGTAGTCGAGAAGAACATTGGCCTACTGGCCTTCTTCATGGTCATCGCCGTCAGCATCGGCGGCCTGACCCAGATCGTTCCACTGTTCTTCCAGGACGTTACCAACAAGCCGGTGGAGGGCATGAAGCCGCGCACCGCGTTGGAACTGGAAGGTCGCGACGTGTACATCGCCAACGGCTGTGTCGGCTGCCACTCGCAGATGATCCGTCCGTTCCGCGCTGAAACCGAACGCTATGGCCACTACTCGGTGGCCGGTGAAAGCGTCTGGGACCACCCGTTCCTGTGGGGTTCCAAGCGTACCGGCCCGGACCTGGCCCGTGTCGGCGGCCGCTACTCCGATGACTGGCAGCGTGCGCACTTGTACAACCCGCGCAACGTGGTCCCCGAGTCGAAGATGCCGGCTTATCCGTTCCTCGTAGAAAACAAGCTCGACGGCAAAGACACCGCGAAGAAAATGGAAGTCTTGCGCACACTCGGCGTCCCTTACACCGACGAAGACATCGCCGGCGCTCAGGATGCTGTGAAGGGCAAAACCGAAATGGACGCGCTGGTGGCCTATCTGCAAGGCCTGGGCACCATCATCAAAAGCAAACGGTGATCTAGATGGATATCGGGATGATTCGTGGCCTGGGCACCCTTGTTGTGATGGTGGCCTTCATCGGCTTGGCGCTCTGGGTGTTCAGCCCCAAGCGCAAGTCCGAGTTTGAAGACGCGACCTTGCTGCCGTTCGCGGATGATCCCGACGCCATCAAGCACGTCGAGCAAGCTTCTAGGAGTAACAAAGAATGACTACGTTCTGGAGTCTGTACGTCACAGTCCTCAGTCTGGGTACCATCTTCGCCCTGACCTGGCTGCTGCTGTCGACCCGCAAGGGCCAGCGCACCGAGCAGACCGACGAGACGGTCGGCCACTCCTTCGACGGGATCGAGGAGTACGACAACCCGCTGCCACAGTGGTGGTTCATGCTGTTTGTCGGCACCATCGTCTTCGCCCTGGGTTACCTGGTGCTGTACCCGGGCCTGGGCAACTGGAAAGGCGTCCTGCCGGGCTACAACTACCTCGATAACGAGAAGCAGACCCCGTTTGCCAACGGCCAGCCCGGCTGGACCGGTGTGCATGAGTGGGAAAAGGAAATGGCCAAGTCAGACGCCAAGTTCGGTCCGATCTTCGCCAAGTACGCCGCCATGCCTATCGAAGAAGTGGCCAAGGACCCGCAAGCCCTGAAAATGGGCGGTCGCCTGTTCGCGTCCAACTGCTCGGTCTGCCACGGTTCCGACGCCAAGGGCGCCTATGGCTTCCCTAACCTGACTGACGCCGACTGGCGTTGGGGCGGCGAGCCGGAAACCATCAAGGCCTCCATCATGGGCGGTCGCCACGCGGTGATGCCGGCCTGGGTGGACGTGATCAAGGAACAGGGCGTCAGTGACGTTGCCGCTTATGTCCTGACCAACCTCGACGGCCGCAAGTTGCCGGAAGGCATCAAGGCCGACCCGGTCAATGGTCAGAAGCTGTTCGCCGCCAACTGCGCGGTCTGCCACGGTCCGGAAGGCAAAGGCACACCAGCCATGGGCGCCCCGAACCTGACTCACCCGGCAGCCTTCATCTACGGCTCGAGCTTCGCCCAACTGCAGCAGACCATTCGTCATGGCCGTCAGGGCGTGATGCCTGCCCAGGAACAACTGCAAGGCAATGACAAGGTTCACCTGCTGGCCGCCTATGTCTACAGCCTGTCCCACGGTAACAAGCAGGCCGACGCCGAGTAAGACCGACGCCTGAAAGCAATACCCAACGGCCCCGCCAATGAAAATTGACGGGGCCGTTTTGTTTGCGCCTTGCATCGGCCGGTGCTCGACGGTGGATCACCCTTCCCGGCAACCCGGTAGTAACCTTTCTAGAACAAGAAGGACTTTGAGGCCTGCGGAGTCCGCCTGATCACTCCCTGGAAGAATTGAACGGCGCCGCCTGCAAATGGGTCCATAATTCATAAGTCAATTGATTCAAGTCATTACACCATCAGTTGATTTCCCCCAACGCGACCAAAGGTCGCACCCTTGCGCTAGAGCTACAGGCGTATCATTGCGCCACTGCAACACCCCTTTTGACCCCGGCCGGCATGTACTGGCCGAGGCATTTTTCCACTGCCGTGGGATGCAATGATGAGCAACCAGATTCCCGTACAAGACGTTACCCCGCCTGCCAAAAACGCGACCAACAGCGTCGACCTCTACGCCTCCAGGGAAAAAATCTACACCCGCGCCTTCACTGGCCTGTTCCGTAATCTGCGCATGCTGGGCGGCGCCGGATTATTCCTGCTGTACTTCGGCACCGTGTGGCTCAACTGGGGTGGTCACCAGGCCGTCTGGTGGAACCTGCCGGAACGTAAGTTCTTTATCTTTGGCGCCACGTTCTGGCCCCAGGACTTCATCCTGCTCTCGGGATTGTTGATCATTGCCGCTTTCGGCCTGTTCTTCATCACCGTCTATGCCGGACGTATCTGGTGCGGCTACACCTGCCCGCAGAGCGTCTGGACCTGGATTTTCATGTGGTGCGAGAAAGTCACCGAAGGCGACCGCAATCAGCGCATCAAGCTGGACAAGGCGCCCATGAGCGCCAACAAGTTCCTGCGCAAACTCAGCAAGCACAGCCTCTGGCTGTTGATTGGCTTCGTCACCGGCATGACCTTCGTCGGCTACTTCTCGCCCATCCGCGAACTGGTCATCGAGTTCTTCACGGGCCAGGCCGATGGCTGGTCGTACTTTTGGGTCGGTTTTTTCACCCTGGCCACTTACGGCAACGCCGGTTGGCTGCGCGAGCAAGTGTGCATCTACATGTGCCCCTATGCGCGCTTCCAGAGCGTGATGTTCGACAAGGACACCCTGATCGTGTCCTACGATCCGCGCCGTGGTGAAAGCCGTGGCCCACGCAAGAAAGGCGCCGACTACAAGGCCCAGGGTCTGGGCGACTGCATCGATTGCACCATGTGCGTCCAGGTCTGCCCCACCGGCATCGATATCCGAGATGGCCTGCAGATCGAATGCATCGGCTGCGCCGCCTGTATCGACGCCTGCGACAGCATCATGGACAAGATGGAGTACCCACGCGGACTCATCAGCTACACCACCGAACACAACCTCTCCGGACAGAAAACCCATAAACTGCGTCCGCGCCTGATCGGTTACGCCCTGGTGTTACTGGCCATGATCAGCCTGCTGGTCACCGCGTTCTTCATGCGCTCGCTGGTGGGCTTCGATGTCAGCAAGGACCGGGTGCTGTACCGCGAAAACTCAGAAGGCCGGATCGAAAACGTCTATAGCCTGAAGATCATGAACAAGGACCAGCGCGACCACACCTACGTGCTCGATGCCGCTGGCCTGCCGGACCTGAAGCTGCAAGGCAAGCGCGAGATCCACGTGGAGGCCGGCGATATCGTCAGCATGCCAGTGGAACTGTCCATCGCTCCAGAGCAACTGCCATCGACCACCAACGAGGTGAAGTTCATCCTCAAGGATGCCGACGATGACAGCGTCCACGTTGAAGCCAAGAGCCGGTTCATCGGCCCACAAATTCGTTAAGAGCCAAGAGAAGTGATCATGCCCGCAGCTACCACCACCAGCCCCTGGTACAAACACCTCTGGCCCTGGATCATCATTGGCATCCTCGCCTGCTCGGTGACCCTGACCCTGTCCATGGTGACCATTGCCGTGAACAACCCGGACAACCTGGTCAACGACAACTACTACGAGGCTGGCAAGGGCATCAACCGCTCCCTGGACCGTGAACTGCTGGCCCAGACCCTGAAGATGCGCGCCAACGTGCACCTCGACGAACTGACCGGCGAAGTGGAACTGCGCCTGAGCGGTAACAGCCAGCCCAAGACCCTGGAGCTGAACCTGATCTCGCCGACCCAGCCCGAGAAAGACCGCAAGATCGCCCTCACCCGCAGCGAAACCGAACAAGGTCGCTACATTGGCCAGTTGAGCGATCAGGTCGAAGGCCGGCGCTTCGTCGAGCTGCTGGGAGTCGAAGGCGACAAGACCTGGCGCATGTTCGAAGAGGAACAAGTCAGCCACGACAAAGACCTGCTGCTGGGCGATGAGCCGCTGCAAGGGGCGGAAGACCTGAACTGAACAACACCTGTCGTCCATCGCCGGCCCGCCGCCCTCCCCGTCACCCGGGTTGCAGGCGACTGGCCGGCGATGAGTTTTTTCCCGACCACAAAGACCGCCGATGACCACGCCACTGCCCTGCTACCACTGCGCCCTGCCGGTTCCCACTGGCAGCCGGTTCACCGCCGTCGTGCTCGGCGAGCCTCGGGAGTTCTGCTGCCCGGGCTGCCAGGCGGTGGCCGAAGCCATTGTTGCTGGCGGCCTGGAGCATTACTACAGCCACCGCAGTGAAGCCTCGGCCAACCCCGAAGCCTTGCCTGTGCAGTTGCTGGACGAATTGGCACTGTACGACCGTGCCGACGTGCAACAGCCCTTTGTCCGCCACGAAGGCGAGCTGGCGGAAACCACACTGCTCATGGAAGGCATCAGTTGCGCCGCCTGTGGCTGGCTGATCGAAAAACACCTGCGCAGCCTGCCAGCAGTGGTCGAGGCCCGCCTCAACCTTTCCAACCACCGCCTGCATGTGCGCTGGGCCGATAGCCAACTGCCCCTGAGCCAGGTTCTCAGCGAACTGCGGCACATCGGCTACGCCGCCCACCCCTACCAGCCGGACCGCGCCTCCGAGCAACTGGCCAGCGAAAACCGCCTGGCCCTGCGCCAGCTGGGGGTCGCCGGACTGCTGTGGTTCCAGGCCATGATGGCGACCATGGCCACCTGGCCGGAATTCAATATCGACCTGAGCCCGGAGTTGCACACCATCCTGCGCTGGGTCGCACTGTTCCTCACCACTCCCATCGTGTTCTACAGCTGCGCACCTTTCTTCAAGGGCGCCATGCGCGACTTGCGCACCCGTCACCTGACCATGGATGTCTCGGTGTCCCTGGCCATTGGCGGGGCCTACCTGGCGGGAATCTGGACCGCTATCAGCGGTGTCGGCGAACTGTACTTCGACGCTGTGGGCATGTTCGCGCTGTTCCTTCTCGCCGGCCGCTACCTGGAACGTCGGGCCCGGGAACGCACCGCAGCGGCCACAGCGCAGTTGGTCAACCTGTTGCCTGCCTCCTGCCTGCGCCTGGGCCAGGACGGCCAGAGTGAACGCATCCTGCTCACCGAACTGCGCCTGGGCGACCGGGTACTGGTGCATCCTGGCGCGGTGCTGCCGGCCGATGGAAAGATCCTCGACGGCCAGTCGAGCATCGACGAATCCCTGCTCACCGGCGAGTACCTGCCGCAACCACGCAGCCTGGGAGATAGCGTCACTGCCGGCACCCTGAACGTCGAAGGCGCGCTGACGGTGGAGGTTCAGGCCCTGGGCCAGGACACCCGGCTGTCCGCCATCGTCCGCCTGCTGGATCGGGCTCAGGCAGAGAAACCGCGGCTCGCGGAGGTCGCCGACCGCGCGGCCCAGTGGTTCCTGCTGTTTTCATTGATCGCTGCAGCAGCCATCGGCCTGCTGTGGTGGCAACTGGATGCCTCGCGCGCCTTCTGGATCGTCCTGGCCATGCTGGTTGCCACCTGCCCTTGCGCGCTGTCCCTGGCCACCCCAACGGCCCTGACCGCCGCCACCGGCACTCTGCACAAGCTCGGTCTGCTGTTGACCCGCGGCCATGTGCTCGAAGGCCTGAACCAGATCGACACGGTGATTTTCGACAAGACCGGCACCCTCACCGAAGGACGCCTGGCACTGCGCGCCATTCGCCCCTTGGGGCCGCTGTCCAGCGATGACTGCCTGAGCCTCGCGGCCGCCCTGGAGAACCGCTCCGAGCACCCTATTGCCCGGGCTTTCGGCCGTGCTCCAGTAGCGGCCGAAGAGGTCATCAGCAGCCCGGGGCTGGGCCTGGAAGGCCTGGTGGGCACACAGCGCTTGCGCATCGGCCAGCCGGCATTCGTCTGCGAACTCAGCGGTTGCCCGGTGCCCTCGATGCCCGATGAAGCCGGCCAGTGGCTATTGTTGGGCGACAGCCAGGGTGCCCTCGCCTGGCTGGTGCTCGATGACCGGCTGCGCAGCGACGCCCCAGCCCTCCTGGCCGCCTGCAAGGCTCGCGGCTGGCGTACCCTGCTACTGTCCGGGGACAGCTCACCGATGGTGGCCAGCGTCGCAGCCGAACTACAGATCGACGAGGCCCGTGGTGGCCTGCGCCCGGATGACAAGCTGCAGGTACTGCAACAGCTGCATCAACAGGGCCGCAAAGTGCTGATGCTCGGCGACGGGGTCAACGATGTGCCGGTGCTGGCCGCCGCCGACATCAGCGTGGCCATGGGTTCGGCCACCGACCTGGCCAAAACCAGCGCCGATGCAGTGCTCCTGTCCAACCGCCTGGACGCACTGGTGCAGGCCTTCAGCCTGGCCCGCCGTACCCGCCGGGTAATCATCGAGAACCTGCTTTGGGCCGGGCTGTACAATGGCCTGATGCTGCCGTTCGCCGCCCTGGGCTGGATCACTCCGGTCTGGGCCGCAATCGGCATGTCCATCAGTTCCCTGACCGTGGTGCTCAATGCCCTGCGCCTGACCCGCATGCCGCGGTCAGCCGACAGCGCCGGCGCCCCCGAAACCCGCCTGTTGCCGGCCTGAGCCGCCGGGCCTGGAGTCCAGATGCCAGCTCTATATGTGATGATTCCGGCTGCCCTGCTGATCGTGGCCATCGCCATCTATATCTTCTTCTGGGCCGTCGACAGCGGTCAGTACGACGACCTCGACGGCCCGGCCCACAGCATCCTGTTCGACGATCAAGACCCTAGCCACACCGCAGCGGTGGACGAAGCCAAGGGCCAGCCAGGCAACGACGCCGAGCCGGTCAAGAAAGCGGAACCACCTCATGCTTGAGCTGGCTCCCCTATTGGTTTCGGCGGTGATCCTTGGCTTGCTGGGCGGAGGGCATTGCCTGGGTATGTGTGGCGGCCTGATGGGCGCTCTGACCCTGGCCATTCCCCAGGAGCAACGCAGCCGGCGTTTCCGCCTGCTACTGGCCTACAACCTGGGGCGCATCCTCAGTTATGCCCTGGCCGGCCTGCTGCTGGGCCTGGCTGGCTGGGCCGTGGCCAGCAGCCCGGTGGCGCTGTTCATGCGGGTACTGGCTGGCTTGCTGTTGATCGCCATGGGCCTGTACCTGGCCGGCTGGTGGAGCGGCCTGACCCGCATCGAAGGACTTGGACGGGGCCTGTGGCGGCATATCCAGCCTGTCGCCAACCGCCTGCTGCCAGTTTCCAGCCTGCCTCGTGCACTGCTCCTGGGTGCGCTCTGGGGCTGGCTGCCTTGCGGCTTGGTGTACAGCACCCTGCTGTGGTCGGCGAGCCAGGGCAACGCTCTGGACAGCGCTCTGCTAATGCTGGCGTTCGGCCTCGGCACCTGGCCTGTGCTATTGGCCACGGGCCTCGCGGCAGAACGGGTCACCGCCCTGCTGCGCCGTCGCAGCGTGCGCATGGCCGGAGGGCTGCTGGTCATGCTGTTCGGCATCTGGACCCTGCCTGGTCCTCACCAGCACTGGCTGATGGGCCACTGATCCCAGGAAAGTGCCCGACTACAGGGCTTGCACGCCCCGTCGGCGCTACCTCAGCGGCTCCCGAACACCCTTGATACAAATCAAGATGGCCGCAGCCCTAACCCCCTAGACTCGCGAACACTGCCAGCCTATCCGGGGGAATTCCCGCATGCTCGACGCCATTCGTTGGGACACAGATCTGATCCGCCGCTATGACCTGGCGGGACCACGCTACACCTCATACCCGACCGCGGTGCAATTCAACAGCCAGGTCGGCGCCTTCGATCTGCTGCACGCCCTGCGCGACAGCCGCAAGGCCCAGCGCCCGTTGTCGTTGTACGTACACATCCCGTTCTGCGCCAACATCTGCTACTACTGCGCCTGCAACAAGGTCATCACCAAGGATCGCAGCCGCGCCCTGCCCTACCTGCAACGCCTGGAACAGGAGATGCAACTGATCGCCTGCCACCTGGCGCCCAACCAGCGGGTCGAGCAGTTGCACTTCGGCGGCGGCACCCCGACCTTTCTCAATCACGATGAGCTGCGCCAACTGATGGCGCTGCTGCGCAAGCACTTCAACCTGCTGGACGATGATTCCGGGGATTACGGTATCGAGATCGACCCCCGGGAAGCCGACTGGTCCACCATGGGCCTGCTCCGGGAGCTGGGCTTCAATCGGGTCAGCATTGGCCTGCAGGATCTGGACCCGGCGGTACAACGGGCGGTCAATCGCCTGCAGAGCCTGGAGGAAACCCGGGCCGTGATCGAAGCGGCCCGTACCCTGCAATTTCGCTCCATCAACATCGACCTGATCTACGGCCTGCCCAAGCAGACACCAGAGCACTTCGCCCGCACCGTGGAAGAAGTGATCAGCCTGCAACCGGATCGCCTCTCAGTCTTCAACTATGCCCATCTGCCCGAGCGCTTCATGCCGCAACGGCGGATCAATGGCAATGAGCTGCCGGCTCCGGCAGAGAAACTGGAAATGCTGCAACGCACCATCGAGCAATTGACCGCAGCTGGTTATCGCTACATCGGCATGGACCATTTCGCCCTGCCCGATGACGAGTTGGCAATCGCCCAGGAGGAGTCGACCCTGCAACGCAACTTCCAGGGTTACACCACACATGGTCATTGCGACTTGATTGGGCTGGGAGTATCGGCCATCAGTCAGATCGGGGATCTCTACTGCCAGAACAGCAGTGACTTGACCCAGTATCAAAATGCTTTGGCGGGTGCACAACTGGCCACTAGTCGTGGCTTGGTATGCAACACCGACGACCGTCTGCGCCGCGAAGTTATTCAACAACTGATCTGCAACTTTAGTCTTAAGTTCGAAGATATAGAAAAAGCATTCAATATCGACTTTCGTGGCTACTTCAACGAACTATGGCCGGATCTGCAGGAGATGGCCGAAGATGGCCTGATTCAACTCAGCGCCGAGGCGATTATCGTACTTCCAGCAGGACGCCTGTTGGTGCGCTCGGTGTGCATGATCTTCGATGCATACCTGGGCCAACAGAATCGCCAGCGTTTTTCCCGGGTGATCTAGGACTTCATGATCAGGGAAGCGGCCTTCATCACCTGCTCGGGGCTCAGACCTGCCTCTTTCATCGCCTTGGCCAGGGAGGCATTGGCGGTCAGCAAACCGCTGTTCAGGCTCGCCAGGGCAGACTGCAAGCTGGCAACCTTCGCCTTGGCCTCTTCAGGGCTCAGGTGTTTGTCGGCCATGACTGCCTGAAGCCGGGCAAGCTTTTCGGCAATCTGTTGTTGCAATTTTCTGATCATTTTGAGGAGTTGTTGAATATTTTCGGGCAGGCCGCTTTCCTCGATGTCACGGTCATCGCCCGCAGCACTGGAGGATTTCTGCAATCCAACGCCCGACAGCGACACTTTGACGCCCTCTCCGATCACCGATTCAGCAACTAATGGAGAGTTCCTTAGTTCATCGTCATCACTGCCTTTCGAGGTCTCTGAAAGTAGCTGCAAGTTGTTGCTGCCATTAGTAATACCGCCAACAGAGGACATAGTTTCAGCTCTCCAAGTTAACTTTGTTAACTGGTTATCGACTCATAAAAGGAATGCTTTACGACTAACAATCAATACGGCACGGACTGGCCGGAACCTCCTCCCGTGAGTTACCCTTACGGCTTATGTGTGTTTTCCCACAAGGATTCTAGAATGTCCGAGCCAGTTAAACTGCGCGCTCATAACCAGGCCCATTGCAAGGATTGCAGCCTGGCCCCTCTGTGCCTGCCACTTTCCTTGAATTTGGAAGACATGGACGCGCTGGACGAAATCGTCAAACGTGGCCGCCCATTGAAAAAAGGCGAATTCCTGTTCCGTCAGGGTGACGGCTTCGACTCGGTGTATGCCGTGCGTTCAGGTGCCCTGAAAACCTTCAGCCTCAGTGACGGCGGCGAAGAACAGATCACCGGTTTCCACCTCCCCAGCGAGCTGGTGGGGCTGTCCGGCATGGATACCGAAAGCCATCCGGTTTCGGCACAAGCCCTGGAAACCACCTCGGTGTGCGAGATTCCCTTCGAACGCCTCGACGAACTGGCTCTGCAACTGCCGCAACTGCGCCGTCAGTTGATGCGGGTCATGAGCCGTGAAATCCGTGACGATCAGCAGATGATGCTGCTGCTGTCGAAAAAGACCGCAGACGAGCGCATCGCTACCTTCCTGGTCAACCTCTCCGCACGTTTCCGCGCACGAGGCTTCTCGGCCAACCAGTTCCGCTTGAGCATGTCGCGCAACGAAATTGGCAACTACCTGGGCCTGGCGGTGGAAACCGTATCCCGGGTGTTCACCCGTTTCCAACAGAACGAACTGATTGCCGCCGAAGGCAAGGAAGTGCACATCCTCGATCCGATCCAGCTCTGCGCCCTGGCCGGCGGCTCGGTAGACGGCTGAACCACAGCACTTGCGACTGAGCCAAGCCGCTCGGTCGCGGGTATACTGGCGCGGCCTATTTGCCCGCCAGGACACCTGAAGATGGCCTTCGATTCCTTCGACATCAAATCCCTGATCCGCCCTGTCATCGACTTCCCGAAACCGGGCGTGATCTTCCGCGACATTACCCCTCTGTTCCAGTCTCCCCGGGCCTTGCGCCTGGTAGCCGACAGTTTCGCCCAGCGTTATGTCGAAGAAGACTTCAGCCACATCGGTGCCATGGATGCCCGGGGCTTCCTGATCGGCTCGATCATTGCCTACCAACTGAATAAGCCGCTGATCCTGTTTCGCAAACAGGGCAAGCTGCCTGCGGACGTGCTCGCCGAGGGCTATCAGACCGAATACGGCGAAGCCTTTCTCGAAGTCCACGCCGACAGTCTGTGCGAAGGCGATTCGGTACTGATGTTCGATGACCTGATCGCCACCGGCGGCACCCTGATCGCCGCGGCCAATCTGGTACGGCGCATGGGGGCGAAGATCTACGAGGCCGCCGCCATCATCGACCTGCCGGAGCTGGGCGGCTCGCAGAAACTGGAAGACATGGGCATCCCAACCTTCTGCCTGACGCAGTTCTCGCTGACTGAGCGCTAGGATCTACCCGCGTATTCACCAGCAAGCAGGTTTCTACAGGCCCATCTGCTTGCTGATGATTTCGTTCATCACCTCGCGAGTGCCGCCGCCGATCGAGAGAATACGGTTGTCGCGATACAGGCGCTCAACCAGGCTCTCGCGCATATAGCCCATGCCACCGAGTATCTGCACCGCATCATGGGTAATACGGTCGGCAGTATCGGTGGCAACGTTCTTGGCCATGGAGATTTCCTTGATCACACTCTTGCCGGCGGCCATCTTCGCCGCCTGGCGATAGGTGAACTCCCGCGAGACTTCCAGAGCCGTAGCCATCTCCGCCAGACGATGCTTGAGCACCTGGAACTTGCCGATGGGCTTGCCGAACGCCTCGCGCTCGCGAGCCCACTTCAGGCTTTCCTCCAGAGCCATCTGCGCCGTCATGTTGGCCATCAGCGCCAGGGCCAGGCGTTCGCTCTGGAAATTGCCCATGATGCAGGCAAAGCCCATGTTCTCGGCACCGATCAGGTTGCCCATCGGTATCCGGCAATCGTCAAAGAACAGTTCGGCAGTGTCCGAGGCCCACCAGCCCATCTTTTTCAGCTGTCGCCCCACGGTGAAGCCCGGCGTGCCCTTTTCGATCAGCAGCAAGCTGATGCCGCCGTAACCGGGCTCACCGGTACGCACCGCAACGGTGTAGAAATCGGCGCGTACGCCGCTGGTGATAAAAGTCTTGCTGCCGCTGACCCGATAATGATCGCCATCACGCACGGCGCGAGTTTGCAGGTTGGCCACGTCAGAGCCGCCGCTGGGCTCCGTCACCGCCAGAGCGCAGATTTTCTCGCCGCGCAGCACTTGGGGTGCCACTCGGTCCCGCACTTCGGGTCGAGCCCATTTGACGATGGGCGGCAGGCCGATATCCAGGGAACCCAGCCCTGCCACCAGGCCGCCGGAACCGCTGCGCATCAGCTCTTCACTGGCGGCGATCTTGGCGAACAGGTCACCTTCGTGACTGCCCCCCAGGGCTTCGGGATAGCCGATCCCCAGAATCCCTGCCGCACCGGCCTTGAGATACAGCTCGCGGGGGAAGCTTTCAGCCTCCTCCCACTGATCGATCTCGGGGAGAATTTCCCGTTCGACGAAACGTCGCACGCTGTCACGGACCAACTGGTGGCTGGGGTCGAAGTATTCCTGGCAGGCAGACATCGGCAAGCTCCTCTGAAGGGTCGAGGGAACTTACCAAGCGCTTGCTTGGTTTTCAAGAAAATGTGTGGCGGGTCTTTCGCCGGCAAGCCGGCTCCTACCGCGTTAAAGCGCTATGGGTTTGCGACCGGCGAAGGAATGGGCCAGGGTGCCGCCGTCCACCAGCTCCAGCTCGCCCCCCAGAGGCACGCCGTGGGCAATACGCGAAGTGATCAGGCCTTTGTTGGTCAGCAGTTGGGCGATGTAGTGCGCAGTAGCCTCGCCTTCCACGGTCGGGTTGGTGGCCAGGATCACTTCGCTGAAGCTCCCTTGCTCCTCGATCCGTGCCAGCAACTGCGGAATACCGATCGCTTCGGGCCCTAGACCGTCCAGCGGTGACAAGTGCCCCTTGAGCACGAAATATCGACCGCGATAGCCGGTCTGTTCCACCGCGTACACATCCATCGGTCCTTCCACCACGCAGAGCAAGCTGTCGTCGCGACGCGGGTCGGCACACTGCGGGCACAGCTCGTCTTCAGTCAGTGTCCGGCATTGACGGCAATGCCCCACCCCTTCCATGGCCTGGCTCAAGGCCTGGGCCAGGCGCAAACCACCACTGCGATCACGTTCAAGCAGCTGCAAGGCCATGCGCTGGGCGGTTTTCTGACCCACGCCCGGCAAGGTGCGCAGGGCATCGATCAGTTGGCGAATCAGGGGGCTGAAGCTCATGGGCAAAGGTCCGACAAAACGACGAGACGCGGTTTATACCCGCGCCTCAGGGTAGCGTCAAATACTCGCGTGTGCGGCAACCTTGACCACCAGCTTGCCGAAGTTGCGCCCCTCCAGCAGGCCGATGAAGGCTTCAGGCGCCTGCTCCAGGCCTTCGACCACATCTTCCTTGAACTTGACCTTGCCTTCGCGCACCCAGGGCGCCATGGCCTTGATGAATTCTGGGTGCCGGTCACCATAGTCGTCGAAGACGATAAAGCCCTGGATCCGCACCCGCTTGGTCAACAAGGCGCGCTGTAACAGCGGCAGACGGTCCGGGCCTGGCGGCAGTTCCTGAGCATTGTACTGGGCGATCAACCCGCACAAGGGAATGCGCGCCTTGGGATTGAGCAAGGGCAGCACGGCATCGAACACCTTGCCACCGACGTTCTCGAAATAGATGTCCACGCCCTTGCAGCAGGCCTGGGCCAGCTCAGCGGCAAAATCGGCGCTCTTGTGATCGATGCAGGCGTCGAAACCCAGCTCCTCGACCACGTAGCGGCACTTGTCCGCGCCACCGGCCACACCCACCACCCGCAGCCCCTTGAGTTTGGCCACCTGCCCTACCACCGAGCCCACAGCGCCGGACGCCGCAGCCACCACCAGGGTTTCCCCGGCCTTGGGCTGACCGATGTCCATCAGCCCCATGTAGGCAGTCATACCTGGCATACCCAGCACGCCCAAGGCCATGGAGGGGCTGGGCAGGCCGGAAGGCACCGGAATCAGGTTACGACCATCACTGATGCAGTGGCTCTGCCAGCCAGTGGCCCCCACGACCAGATCGCCTTCCTGGAACTTCGGATTCAGCGAACGCTCGACCCGACTCACCGCGCCACCGGTCATGACTTCATTGATTTCCACCGGTGCGGCGTAGGACGGCGCGTCACTCATGCGGCCGCGCATGTAGGGGTCCAGGGACAGGTAGAGGGTCTGCAGCAGGACTTGGCCGTCCGCCAGCTCCGGCAAGGCGACCCGCTCCAGACGGAAGTTCTCAGGGACCGGTGCACCCTGGGGACGAGAGACCAGCACCACACGCTGGTTGAGGGTCAATGTTTGCGACATCACAGACACTCCTGTATCGAGGGTTGGAAAGGACTGTATAGGGTGCAGACCCCGCGAGGGCCGTGGCGTTCGATGTTTCTACAGACGGATCGGCGGCAGCCTTCGCCCGCAATCCAGCTCCCACGAACAGCGCAGTGCTTATCGACAGGATAAAAAAAGCCAGGCTCAAGGCCTGGCTTTTTGCGTCCATCCGAAGCGCCTGGGCGACTCAGAACGGCAGCTTCATGCCTGGAGGCAGTTGCATGCCGGCAGTCATGCCGGACATTTTTTCCTGGCTGTTGGACTCGATCTTGCGCACGGCATCATTGACCGCAGCGGCAAACAGGTCTTCCAGCACTTCACGGTCATCTTCGCTGACGCCTGCCAGCAGGCTCGGGTCGATGCTCACACGCTTGATGTCGTGACGACCGGTCATGACCACAGTGACCATGTCGCCGCCAGCCTTGCCGGTGACTTCAGCGTTGGCCAGTTCTTCCTGCATCTTGGCCATTTTTTCTTGCATTTGCTGTGCCTGCTTCATCAGGCCGGCCATGCCACCTTTCATCATGGGAATTACCTCAAAGTACGGGGATTGAAACAGCGCCCGACCCAGGGTCCGGCGCCCTTTAAGTGATCAACCCTGAGCGGCCAGGGCCTCGACAGGTTCAATAGTATCCTGGCGCACCACGGCGCCGAACTCCTGGACCATCTGCTGGATGAACGGATCGCCGTGGATCGAGTCCTCCGCCTCGCGCTGACGGTCGGCCCGACGCCTCGAAGCCGCCTGGGCCGGGGTTTCCTGCTCGGGCTTGATCAGCTCGATGGTCAGGGTCAGGGTACGTCCGTGGTACTGGTTCAGCGCGTCATTGAGCCGGCGCTGCTGAGTGGCGTTGAACAGTGCGCTGTGGGCCGGGTCCAGGTGCAACAGCCAGTTGTCGCCCTCTACGGCCATCAGGGTGCAGTTGGCGGCGATGCTGCCGGTCATGCCGGAAATCGGCAGTTTCGGGAACAGTTGCAGCCACTCCAAGGCCAGGCCGGTGGCCGGCTTGGCAGCAGGTTCGGGCTCGGGCTCCGGGGCCGGATCGGCGGCGTGCTCGCTGGCCAACTCGTCCAGGTAGCTGTAGGCCGAATCCATGTCCGGCTCGATGTAGTCCTCGTCCAGGGGCGGCTCGTCGTCCAGATCAATGCCCGGGGTGGCAGCGTCGACCTCGGCCACGCTCGGCTCGGGCACCGGCGCACTGACCCACTCCGGCGCATCCGGCACCACGCTGTCGGGCGTTGGAGTTGGCATTGGCGTCAGCTCGGGCTGTTCGGCCACCACTTCCAGCACCGGTTCAACAGCTGGTTGCTGCTCGATCTGCGGCACTACCGGATCGTTCCAAGGCAGGTCGACCACCTCCTCGGCGGCCACCGGCTCAGGCTCGACGTCAACCGCTTCGACGGCAACCGCTTCGGCAACCGGCGGCGCGACAGGTACAGGCGCGACCGGCGGAGCTGGAATCGGAGCCGGAGCGGCAGCCAATGCGACCGGCGCGCTGGCAATAGGAGTAACGGGAGCCACAGGCACAGCAGGTGCTGGTACCGCCACGGCTTGGGCGGAATCAACTGTGGCCTGGCTGATCCCCACTGGCTTTAGCGGCTGTCTCGGTGCATCGGCGGTGTCCGCTGGGCGGAAGGCCAGCATCCGCAGCAAGACCATTTCGAACCCCCCTCGCGGGTCCGGCGCCAACGGCAGGTCGCGACGGCCGATCAGGCCCATCTGGTAATAAAACTGTACGTCTTCAGCCGGCAGCGCCTGGGCCAGAGCCAGTACCCGGTCACGATCGCCATGACCGTTGTCGACCCCTTCGGGCAACGCCTGGGCAATCGCTACCCGGTGCAGCACGTTGAGAATTTCCGAGAGCACGCCGTTCCAGTCCGGGCCCTGCTCCGCCAGATGGCGCACAGCCTCCAGCAACGTCTTGGCGTCACCATTGATCAGGGCATGGAGAACGTCATAGACCTGGCCGTGATCGAGGGTGCCGAGCATCGCTCGCACGTCGGCGGCCATGACCTTGCCTTCACCGAAGGCGATGGCCTGATCGGTCAGGCTCATGGCGTCACGCATCGAGCCGTCGGCGGCGCGGCCCAGCAGCCACAATGCGTCGTCTTCGAACGGCACGTTCTCTACACCCAGCACGTGGCTCAGGTGCTCGACCACCCGTTCGGGGGTCATGTTCTTCAGGGAGAACTGCAGGCAACGGGACAAAATGGTCGCCGGCAGCTTCTGCGGGTCGGTGGTTGCGAGGATGAACTTGACGTAGGGTGGCGGCTCTTCGAGGGTCTTGAGCAAGGCGTTGAACGAGTGGCTGGAAAGCATGTGCACTTCGTCGATCAGGTAGACCTTGAAGCGCCCGCGGCTCGGCGCGTATTGCACGTTATCCAGCAGTTCACGAGTGTCCTCGACCTTGGTCCGGCTCGCGGCGTCGATCTCGATCAGGTCGACGAAGCGTCCTTCGTCGATCTCGCAGCACACCGAACAGGTGCCGCACGGCGTGGAAGTGATGCCTGTTTCACAATTCAGACATTTGGCAATGATCCGCGCGATGGTGGTCTTGCCCACCCCGCGGGTGCCGGTAAACAGATAGGCGTGGTGCAGCCGCTGGCTGTCCAAGGCATTGATCAGAGCCTTGAGCACATGGGTCTGGCCGACCATTTCGCGGAACGAGCGCGGACGCCATTTACGTGCAAGAACCTGATAACTCATCGAAAACCGTCGCAACTGGAAAGCGGAAGCCGGTAATGCTAGCGGAGCAAGGGCGAAATTGCATCCGGCGCGCTCGTCTAATCTGTCTAAGCTGCATTTCGCAAAGGATTGCTCGGTCGTTGGAACCGTGGGAGACCGTATGCATTTGACCTGGGGCGCCCTGCTACTCTTGAGCACCAGCCTGGAAGCCGCCGAAGCGCCTTTACGCTTTGTCATCGCCGACAGCTGGGCCATGCCGACCATCGAGGTCGATGGCGAGCAACCCACCGCCGGCATCCTTTACGACACCATGAACAGCCTCGCCCGGCATATGGGCACCCGTGCCGAGTTCCACGTCCTGGCTCGCGCCCGGGTGCAGAACGCCATGGCCCAGGGCGAAGTCGACGTGCGCTGCTTCGCCGCACAAGCCTGGCTGCCGAACCTGTCCGGGGATTACCTGTGGAGCGTGCCGCTGTTCGTGCAACGTAACCTGCTGGTCAGTAACCGCTACCATCATGAGCAGATCAACCCGCAGCAGTTGCCCACTCAGCACATCGGCACCGTACTGAGCTACACCTACACCTCGCTGCAACCTCTGTTCGAGAGCGCCCAGCTGATTCGTGACGATGCCCGCAACGAGGAGCAAGTCCTGCAAAAGCTCCAGGTAGGACGCTACCAGTACGCTATCGCCAGCCAGTGGACCCTGGACTGGTTCAACAAGACCCAGTCCTCCGGCAACCCCTTGCACCGCGTCGCGCTGCTGCAGGAGCAAGCCGTGGGCTGCTACGTGCGCAATGACCCGGCAGTGCCGGCCCAGCGAATTCTGCGGACCCTGCTGAAGATGAAGATGTCCGGCGAGATCGAGGCCATCGTCCAGCGCTACGTCGACCCGCAGACCGGCGCTCAGGCCTCCGACACCGTGTCGCCCTGAAGCGTGCCGCACCGCCACGACAGCGGCGGCTCGAAGTTGCTTACCCACTCCAGCACGGCGTCAGCGGGCATGGGCGCAGCAATGAACTCACCCTGAGCCACCTCACATCCGAGGGCCATCAATCGCTCACCATGGGCCAGGCTTTCCAGGCCCTCGGCCACAACTTGGCGGCCAAACGCCCGGGCCAGTCCGACCAGAGCCTGAATCAGGGCCTGGTCATCCTGGTCGTGAAGCATGTCGCGGACAAACAATCGATCGATCTTGATGGTCTGGGTACGCAGACGTTTGAGGTAGCTCAGGGACGAATGCCCAGTACCGAAGTCCCCCAGGGAAAACTGCACACCAAAGCCCTGGCAGGCATCGAGGCAATCGCTGACTCGCTGGATATTGTCGATGGCCACCGACTCGACGATCTCCAGATCCAGCAAGACGGGTGACACATCCGGGTAGCGATCGAGCATCCCCTTGAGCCGCTCGACAAAATCCGTGCGCTGGAAATGCCGGGCCGCGACGTTCAGGCTCACCGGCCAGACATGGCCTGCCGCCTGCCAGCGTTGCAGCTGACTCATCACCTGATCCATGACCCACTCGCCGATATCGACGATGAGGTCGGTCTCTTCCACCTGAGGCAGGAAATCCTGGGAACCCAGCATCCCGCGCTGCGGGTGCTGCCAGCGCAACATGGCTTCAAACCCCACCACCGCGCCGCTGCGCATGTTGACCTTGGGCTGGAAATACAGCTGCAGCTCGCCGCTGTTCAGCGCCTGGCGCACGTGCTCCACCGTCTGGTAGGTGACCATCACTTCACGATCACGCAGGACATCGAACAGGTGGAAGCGATTGCGTCCGCTTTGCTTGGCCACGTACATCGCCTGGTCGGCGTGGCGCAGCAAGGTATCGGCATCATGGTTGTCGGTGGGAAACAGGGTCACCCCAATGCTGGCAAACACATTGATGTCCTTGCCCTGGATCGAATACGGCTGGGAAATGGTCGCCAACACCCGCTGCAGTGCCGCCCGCAGCTCCAGCATGTCCCTGACGTAACGCAGGATCAGCACGAACTCGTCTCCGGCCAGGCGTGCCACCACATCTTCACCCCTGATGATCGAACGCAGGCGCGCAGCCACTTCCACCAGCAGCAGGTCACCACAGGCGTGACCGTAGCCATCATTGACCGCCTTGAAACCGTCCAGATCGAGCATGCATACCGCCAGGGGAATATTCTCCTGGCGGGAGAAGTCCAGCGCCTGGTGCAACAGGTCGGAAAGGAAGGCCCGATTGGGCAGACCAGTGAGCACGTCATGCCCAACTCGCCATTGCAGCGAATGCAGCAACTGACGCTTCTCGCTGACATCGAAGCGGATCGATACATAGCGCATCACCTTGCCGGAGCGCTGATCCACCAGGGGCACCATGGTGCTGTCGACCCAGTACAGGCTGCCGTCCTTGGCACGGTTGCAGATCTCACCTTTCCACACCCGCCCCTGGATGATGGTCTGCCACAGCTCGGTAAAGAACTCCGGTGGATGCAGACCCGAACTGAGCATCCGGTGATTGGCTCCGATCAGCTCTTCACGGCTGTAGCCCGAGATCTGGCAGAACAGGTCGTTGACATAGGTGATGCAACCGCCGAGATCTGTCTCGGAGAAGATGGCGGCGGCATCGACGGCCCTGCGGTATTTCTCATCCATGAGTCGAACTCACTGTCGCTAGCGGTTGAACCGCTCGACCAAGGCACGCAGCCCGGAAGAGATGTTTTCCAGCTCCGCGCCGCGAACGACTCCGGCGCTGGCATTCTCGGCAGTGCGCTGCACCGTGGCGGCGACACTGTTGATCTGTTCGGAAACCGATTCCGCTACATGGGACTGCTCCTGGGACGCCGCAGCCATCTGCTGACTCATGTCGGTGATACGCTCCACCGCCGCGCCTATGCCCTGCAAGGCTTGCTGCGCCTGCAAGACCTGCTGCACCCCTTGCTCGGCTTCCTCGATGCCCAGGCTGGCGATCTGCACCGCCTCATCGGCACCGGCCCGCAGGCTCTGGATGATGCCCTGGATCTGCTGGGTGGACTCACGAGTCTTACCGGCCAGGGCGCGCACCTCATCGGCCACCACGGCAAACCCGCGCCCCTGCTCTCCGGCCCGAGCGGCTTCGATGGCTGCGTTCAAGGCCAGCAGGTTGGTCTGGTCGGCAATCGCCTGGATCATGCTCGCCGCCACCATGATGTCCTGGGTCTGCCCGGCCAGATCACCCACCGCCTGATTGATCTGGGTAACAGTGCGGGCCAGCAACTGGATGGCGTCACGGGAAGTGCCCGCCACCTGGCTGCCTTGCTGGGCCAGCAGGTTGGCAGTGTGAGCCTCACTGGCGGTGTGCTGTACGTGTTCGGCAACCTCGGTGATCGAAGCGGCCATCTGGGTCATGGCAGCGGCCGTCATGTCGGTCTCTGCTCGCTGCTCCAGCAGCGCCGACTCAGTGCGGCTGGACAACTGACTGGAATCGGCCGCCGCCGTAGCCATCTGTCGAGCCAGGTCGCTGAGTCGGGTCAAGGCGGTTTTCAGCCGCGCCTCTTCACTGGCCAGGATCAGTTGCAACTGCGCCGCCGGCCCCAGCGCGTCGCTGTAAGCCAGGGCACAGATCGGATCGGCAAAGGTGTTTGGAGTGCTACGGACAATCTGCTTGAGCTGCTGCCCCAAACGGCGCTGGGCCATCAGCCCGACCCCCACGAATCCCGTGACCGTCAGCCCCTGGGCCAGCAGCGTCGGCAACCAGGTGAACGCCGCCAGGCAACCCACCGCCACCGCAACCGGCAACAGCAATGGCCTGGCTGCTGCCTCCAGGTGCCGCCAGGCCGAGACCGGTGCCTTGTCAGCACGCAATCGCGCATAGAGAATTTCAGCGCGGTTCACTTGCTCCCGGGTCGGCTTGACCCGCACCGACTCATAACCCACCAGTCGACCCTCTTCGAGGATGGGCGTGACATAGGCGCTGACCCAGTAGAAATTGCCGTTTTTGCAGCGGTTCTTCACCACGCCCATCCAGCTCTGCCCTGCCTTGAGATACCCCCACATCGACTCGAACACCGCCGCCGGCATATCCGGGTGACGCACCAGGTTATGGGTGCTGCCAATCAGCTCGGCCTGGCTGAAACCACTCATCGCGGCGAATTCGGCATTGCAGTAGGTGATGTGGCTGTTGGTATCGGTGGCGGATATGAGCCGCTGCTGGTCGGGAAAGGTCTGCTCAACAGAGGTGACCGGCAAATTGAGACGCACTTTAGAACTCCATAGACAGCCTGCGATCAACAGCACCGGGAAGCCGGCAACAGGTTGATTCGAAATGTACTTTCCTGGCGGTACGACTCAATCGAAAGGATCGCCCTGATTGCGGCCGTACAGCGGTTTGCGCGGCAGTTGACCGTCGATTCGACGAAGATCAACTAGGATCAGATAAGGCGTCAGGTGGGGGACGGCGGACGGTGCGTTGGCGGGATTTACGAGACGGTCGAGCCTCTGCCAAGTCCTCGGTTTAGGTGAACAAGGGAAATGCAATGATTTCTTGTTTCATAAACCTGCCCTCTGAAACTAGATCACCAAATACCTGTCCGAAGCGCCGATTCTACGAAATGCATCACATTTTGCAAAGCAAGGTGATGAATCATGGTGTTGTCTAATGCCAATATTTATCGTTAAGTTCTTGATTCTAAATGGGAATTGAGCGATGCAAATTTCAAGTTTGGGTGCAGCCATCAAGCGTTATCGAAAGGTAGCGGGGCTTACTCAGGCTGAACTAGGTGAAAAAACCGGTTTTGACCCAAAAACCATCAGCCGCTTCGAAACCGGCACCTACACCCCCAGCGTTGAAGCTCTATTTCTGCTAGCCGAAGTACTGGGAGTGAAGCTGAAAGCCTTCTTCGCCGATCTGGGCGACGAAGAGGAACAGCGGGCTTATTTGTTCGGTGTCATTCACAAAGCCACCCCGAAGGATCTGGGAAAGCTGATAGCAGCGGTAGACCAGGCCTTGTCCAAGCCTTGAGCCCCGCAACAAATCAACGAGAAGAGGCACGCTTATCACCCCTGATAAGTTGGCCTCTTTTTTAATCCACGACTCCTGACAGGAACTGACAGACCCAGCCCATAAGCTTGTGCCCACAGCACAGCCCAAAGGCCCCTGGAGTCGTCATGATCAATAACACCTACTTCCTGCTTTATGTGGACAGCCCGCCCCTCAGTGCAGAGTTCTACAGCCGCCTACTGGACAAACAGCCGGTGGAATCATCCCCATCCTTCGCCCTGTTCATCCTCGACTCGGGGATCAAGCTCGGCCTCTGGTCCCGGCACACGGTTGAACCGAGCGCCCAATCAACCGGTGGTGGCGGCGAACTGGGCTGGGCCGTGGACAGTCGAGAAGCCGTGGACAAATTGCATCGCCGCTGGCAGGCGCTGGACATGACCATCGCCCAGCCCCCCACCCAGATGGACTTCGGCTACACCCTGCTCGCCCTTGATCCGGACGGACATCGCTTGCGCGTGCTCTATCTCACTGCCGACTGAATCCATGCCCCAACAGAGGCGCTATACCAGCGCCTTCCCCGCCAACGCTGAGAGATTACTAGAAACACCTCATTGAGCCCTCCAACACTCATCGCTATCCTCCCCTCCGACTTGTCACAATTTGTAAGGGAATACGATGAAGTACCTGCGCCTCCTCATGGCGATGGCCGTCCTCTGCGCCACGCCCCTCCTTGCCTTTGCCGCCGCGCCGAACGAGAACAAGGACGCCGAACCCCAGACCGCCGAACAGTTTCTCGCCTCGCTCTCCCCACGCCACGGCAACGTCAAGCTGCCCGGTGATATCGCCAGCCTCGACCTGAGCCAGGAGTTCTACTACCTCAACCCCAAGGACACCGAGAAGCTGCTGACCGAGGGCTGGGGCAACCCGCCCGGCTTCACCACCCTGGGCATGATCGTGCCCAGCGCAGTCAGCCCGCTGTCCGCCGAAGGCTGGGGCGTGATCATCAGCTACAAGAATGACGGCCACATTTCCGATGACGACGCGGCGAAAATCGATTATCAGGACCTGCTCAAGCAAATGCAGGAAGCGGACGAGGAAGACAATAAGCAACGCAAGGAACAGGGCTATGGCGCCATCCACTTGCTGGGCTGGGCCGAACAGCCAAGCTATGACGCGCAATCCCACAAGATGTACTGGGCCCGCGAACTCAAGGCTGAAGGCGCCGAGAGCCACACCCTGAACTACAGCATCCGGGTGCTGGGACGCGAAGGCGTGCTGGAACTCAACGCAGTCGCCTCCATGGACGACCTGGCAACTATCAAGCGCGAAATTCCCAAGGTACTGGCCTTCACCAACTTCACCGACGGCAACCGCTACGCCGACTACAACCCAAGCACCGACAAACTGGCGTCCTACGGCCTGGCCGCCCTGGTGGCCGGAGGCCTGGCCAGCAAGGCTGGCTTGTTCGCCAAGCTGGGGGTACTGCTCCTGGCCGGCAAGAAGTTCATTGTCATCGGCGTGCTCGCACTTGCCGCGTTCGCCGGCCGGCTGTTCAAGAAAAAAGGCTGACTGCAAGGTGCAACGCCTCCCGCATGATGAGGGGGCGTTGCAACTCATCAATCACCCTGTTTTACCTGCACATCTCGCTCCTTCGCCGGCAAGGCCCGCAGCCGCCAACGCCCTTCCAATTGCATGGCCATCACACTGCCCAGCACCACGGCCGCCCCCAGCATCACAGAAGATTGCACCCGCTCTCCCAGGACCATCGCAGCCAGCAGCATCGCCACCGGCGGAATCAGATACATGGCGATCGATGCCCGACTGACCTCCACCCGCTCCAATACGTAAGCCCAGGCCAGATAGGCCAAAGCACTGGGAAACAACCCCAGCAACAGCACCGCCAGATTTACCCGCCACGACGCCTGTGCCACCGCCTCGGGCAACCCGGGTGCGTACACCGACAACAGCAACGTACCGCCCCAAACCATGTAGCACACCGTGGTCAACACGCCATAGTGCCCGGAAAAGCGCCGCTGCAAAACGAAGTACAACCCCCAGGAAAAAGCCGCCAACAACACCAGCAATCCGCGCGGTTCGACCGAGCCCAGCCCCTTGTCGGCCGCCACCACCAGCACCGCTCCAAGCAAACCCACCCCCACGCAGCCCCAGCGCCAACCACTGACCGGCTCCTTGAGCCAGAAGAAGGCGATCAGCGTGCTGAAGATCGGTGCCGACTGCGCCAGCACGCTCGACGCGCCGGCACTCAAGCCCTGCTGACCATAATTGAGGCTGACGTGATGCAGGGTGATAGCAAAAAAACCCAGCACCAGCAGCCAAGGCAGATCACGCCAGCGCGGCAGGGATATTTTCAACGCCACTGCCATTGCCGCCATGAACAGCGAAGCGATCAGGAAGCGCAGCAGCGCCAGATGCCCCGGACTGTAGCCCTCAAGGCCAATATGGATACCCACCGGTGAATAGGCCCAGCACAGAATGACCGCAGCGGTAGCCAGCAATGACTTGAACCCAGGTAAGCGCTTCACGGCACAGGCATCCAGACAATAAGAAGAAACGCAGTCTCTCGCCCCCCCATAACTCACCACAACTAACCGATACTAACGCCACCCATCACTGGAAATGAGCAATGGAACTGACCCAATTGAAGATGGTGAAAGCCGTGGCCCGCTCCGGCAGCATTGCCCGCGCAGCCGAGCAATTGCATTGCGTGCCCTCCAACATCACCAACCGCCTCAAGCAACTGGAGAACGAGCTCGGGACCCCGCTGTTCACCCGGGTCGGGCGCGGCCTGAAGATCAGCCCGGCCGGGGAAATATTCCTCGGCTACAGCGAGCGAATCCTGGCTCTGGTCGACGAAGCCAAACGCGCCGTGGACAGCCAGGCGGAGCCCAGCGGATTGCTGCGCCTGGGCTCGATCGAGTCCTGCGCTGGCGGCCGCCTGCCACCGCTGCTGGCGCAATACCACCGACGCTACCCCAAAGTGAACGTGGAACTGGTAACCGGCACCTGGTCGCAACTCTTTGAAGAACTGCAACACCAGCGTATCGACGGCGCCCTGGTGGCCATCGACACCTTGCCGCCCAAGCTTCAGCAAACCGTGCTCTACCACGAGCCACTGGTGCTGATCTCCAGCGCAGGCACCGCCGCCATCCGCAGCGCCAGCGATTTGCAGGGGCAGAATCTGTTCATGTGGCCACCGGGCTGCCCCTATCGCCGCGCCCTGGAAACCTGGCTCGCCAGGCACGGCCTGAACCTGCCCATTACTGGGTATGCCAGCTGGGGCACCATTATCGGCTGCGTCAGTGTCGGTGCCGGCGTCTCGCTGATACCGGAAGGCGTGCTGGAGCGCTATTCGCAATCGGCGACCCTGAACGTGCAGCGTTTCAGCGACCTGCTGCCGGTGGACAACCGCTTTGTCTGGCACCAGGACGTGCCGCGACACAGCGCGCGGGACGCATTTGCCCAGTTGTTGCGGGAACAGCTGGGAGCATGACGCCCTTTCCCGGCAAGCCGGCGAGCGTTTCGGCACAATGCACGAGCGCCCCGGCACAACAACGGACTCAGCCGGCCAATAGACTCGTCTTTCATCACCAACACCCAGACGAGCCCCTCATGAAAAACCGACTTTTACTCAGCGTGCTTTCCTTGGGTCTGAGCCTTGGCGCCCACGCCGCCGAGTTCAGCATCAGCAGCCACGACATCAGCGACGGCCACCCCTTGAGCCCTCGTGAAGTGTTCCAGGGCTTTGGCTGCGAAGGCGGCAACACCTCTCCCGAACTGTCCTGGAAGAATGCCCCACCGGGTACTAAAAGCTTTGCCATCACTGTTTATGATCCGGACGCCCCCACCGGCAGCGGCTGGTGGCACTGGACCCTGGTCAACCTCCCGACGTCCACCCAGCAATTGCCCAGGGGCGCCGGTAGCGCCAACGGCGAGCAACTGCCGCCCGGCGCCATTCAGGGGCGTACCGATTACGGCCAACCCGGCTTTGGCGGCGCCTGCCCGCCAGTGGGCGATAAACCGCATCGCTATCAATTCACCGTCTGGGCATTGAAGGTGGATAAACTGCCCCTCGATGCCCAGGCCAGCGGTGCATTGGTGGGCTACATGCTCAACGCCAACGCCTTGGCCAAGACCACACTGACCGCTACTTACGGACGCTAGTAACGATGAATGCTCCTGCCGGCCTGCTGCATCATGAAAGCCGTATCGACACCTGCGTCATCCGCGCCCGGCAAGCCCATGTCCTGCAACGGGTACCGATTTTCGTCAGTGCTCTGTGCCGGGTGCGCCAGGGCGAGAAACGCATGGAGTGGGACGACCGCCAGATGCGCGTGGGCGGCCAGCACCTGATCCTGCTGCCGGCGGGACGCGAAGTGGGCATCAGCAACTATCCGGGCGCGCAGGGTCACTACATCGCCGATGTCGTGACCTTTCCTGCACCGGCCTTGCGGGCGTTCAGCCTGCGCTACCGCCAGCAGATCATTACCCGTCCCGGGCGCAGCGGCGCGGACCTCTGCGTCCCCCTGGAGCGGCACACCGCCCTGGCCTGGGACAACCTGCTGGAGTGCATTGCCAGCGATGCACCGGACGCCCTGCGCAGCCACTACGGCGAAGCGGTGCTGCTGGCCCTGGCCCTTGGCGGCTGGGCCGGCCCATTGCTACTGGATCGTCACGACCCACTGTGCGAACGGGTGCAACAGATCCTCATGAGCAACCCGGCGCGGGACTGGACAGTAGCCTGCGTCGCCGAGCGCCTGAACCTTGGGGCTTCCACATTGCGTCGCCAGCTGGCGAACGAGAACGACAGTTTCAGCAACATCCTCGAGAACGTCAGGCTGGGCCTGGCCCTGCAGTGGCTGCAAACCACGCCACGCCCCATCGGTGAAATCGCCGCAGCCAGCGGCTACGCCTCGGCATCACGCTTTGCGGTGCGCTTTCGCAAACATTACGGGCTTTCGCCCCGAGAACTGCGGGCAGCGATCTAGCCAGCGCGCATCACTGCGACAGGCCATCCATCACCGCATCGATGAAGGGCGCCTTTTGCGCGAGATACTCGCCAATGCCCTCGCGATTGCCGGCTTCAAGCCGAAGCTTAAGATCCTGATACTGCTGACGGATGCCGCTGTCCTGACGCAACAGATCACGAAAACGCAGCATGCGCCCGATCTGCTCATGACCACAGATGCAGACATGCACTTTGTGGGTGCGCACGCCCTCGACATCGCGGCGGTAAAAGTGATGCCCCGGGGACAGATCACTGCCCCGGACATAGCCCAGGGTTGCCATGAAGGCGTTGCGCGCAACCTCATCCCGATGCTCCACGACCACTGCCAGAAGATCGATTTCCGGCTTGGCCGCCAGCCCAGGCACAGCCGTGCTACCCACGTGATGTACCGCTATCAGTTCGCAACCGAAACCTTTGGCTAGGCGCCCCTTCTCAGCGCTGAATGCACCAGGCCACTGATCGTCATAGAGGGAAATCTTACTGGTAAGCGCCATGACCACTCCTTGATGCAAAGGCGTTGGATATTCCAGAAACGAACCGCACGGGCTTGCTGGACAAGGGATTAGCGAACCAGAAATCGGGCGCACGACAAAAAACACGCCAACAGGGATGCTGCGCGGCTTCGAAGACTTTCAGGTGCTTTAAGAATTTTGATCAATCTCGCTGAGGACCAACGAGAAGCGTTATGGAGGCAACCCCACCAGCCACACCCCGGCACACAATGTTCCCGCTGTGGCTGCTGCCTTCCGGCTCTGACCAGGTTCACGGGTAATCGTTGCGGGGGGACCGATGGGGTCACCATAACGACGTTCGCCTGACGGCGAGCCGCGCCATTGTACCTATCTGAGTTGAACTTACAACCGCTCGTTGCAGATTAAAAAATCCGATGAGCTTCAAGCACTTGGATACACCTCTGGGTAAAAGCCTTCCCCCACCGCCTGAAGGACGGTGGAGTCAGTCCAGGGACAGCACTTCGTCGGCGCGGCCGCCTTCTTGCTGGATCACCAAATGAATGAAATGCAGCTTGGCAATCACCGCCGGCGACAGGATGAAGGGGTAGAAATCCGGCTGGCCCATGCTGCGGGACAGTTCGTTGAGCATGCCAGCCAATTCGATCCAAGCGTTGACGAAGGCCAGGAACGCCGGTCCGCCAGGATGCTGCGGGTCGTACAGGCTGCTCAGGGGAAACGGCTGGTAGTCGAGATCGACGTCGCGGGCACTCATGCCAAAGCCCAGGGCGGTGTCCACCGCGTCCATCATGTGCAGGTAGTGAGCCCAGGTTTCCGCCCAGTCCTCCCAGGGGTGCATGGTGGCGTAGGCGCTGACGTGACTTTGCTGCCAGCCGTTTGGCGCGCCCTGCTGATAGTGCTGCTCCAGAGCCTCGGCGTAGCTGTAGCGCTCGTCGCCGAACAAGCTGCGAAACGACTCCAGCCAGGGGCTGTTGGCAATCAGCCGATCCCAGTAGTAGTGCCCCACTTCATGGCGAAAGTGCCCAAGCAGGGTGCGGTAAGGTTCGTGCATCTGCGCCCGCACCCGCTCGCGATGGGCATCATCGGCTTCCTTGATATCCAGGGTGACCAGGCCATTGGCATGCCCGGTAATCGGCGTCCTTCCCTCAAGATCAACACCAAGGAAGTCGAAAGCCAGGCCCCGCTCCTCGTCGTCGCTCTTGGGGATCACTTGCAGCCCGAGGGCGATCAGTTGGGCGACCAGGCGGCGCTTGGCGATTTCCACTTTGCGCCAGCGCTCAGGATTCTCCGGGACGGACAAGTCGGGGATCGTGCGGTTGAGGCTGCAGGCTACGCACAGATTGCCGGTCAGGTGGGCCGGCAGCAGCCAGTTACAAGCGGCGGGCGTATCGAGGTTGGCGCAGCGCTTGAAGGCACCCGCCTCAGGCTCGGCATCCAGCAGCCAGGTCCCGGCGGCGGGCCCTGGCTGCAGGGACGACAGACAGCCTGATTGCGGCGCATAACCGAGCAAGGCAGAGCACGCCAGGCACTGGCTGTTGCGAAAGAACAGCGACTGCCCACAGCGGCATGACCAGAGTTTGCTGTTGCGTGAGCGGTCGCCGACGAAGGGCGCGGCGATCCGGGAACTGAGCTGCTCGAAGAAACGGTACATGACGCATCCTCCCTGGGGCTTGCCAAGACTAGATCATCCTGGCTGCCTCATCGTTCCCTCGGCCTGTCAGGAGCCGGCTTGCCGGCGAAACCATCGCTGCCCAGCCGGCTCCCAAGGATCACGCGGGGATGGGGATGCCGTGGTCGACGAGAAAGGCGACAAAGGCCGCTTCATCCAGGACCTTGAGCCCCAGCTCATTGGCCTTGGCCAGTTTGGAGCCGGCTCCGGGGCCGGCGACGACGCAGTGGGTTTTCGCCGAAACGGACCCCGCCACCTTGGCCCCCAGGCTTTCCAGCTTTTCCTTGGCCACATCGCGACTCATCAACTCCAGGGAGCCGGTGAGCACCCAGGTTTTGCCAGCCAACGGCAGGCCTTCGACCACCTTCTTCTCGCTCTGCCAATGCATGCCAAAGGCCTTGAGCTGCTCTTCGATGGCCTGGGCCAACCGGGCATTGGCCGGGTTGTCGAAGAACTCCCGCACCGACTTGGCCTGCTTCTCCGGCAGGGCCTGGCGCATATCCAGCCAGTCAGCCGCAATCACGCCCTGCAGGGAACCGAACTTGTCTGCCAGTTTCTGCGCCGCACCCGGCCCCACCGAGGGGATATTGAGCTTGTCGAGCATGCCGCCCAGCGTGGTGCTGGCGGCAAACTCTGCCCCCAGCTCACCCTGATCCTGCAACACCAGGCCGCATTGATCCTCGGCCAGCAAGGCACCAATCACGCTCTGGTTATGACTGTCTTCGAAAAAGCTGTGAATCTCGTGGGCCACTTCCAGCCCCACATCCGGCAGGTAGGTCAGCACCTGGGGCAAAGCCTGCTGGACCCGTTCCAGGGTTCCCAGGGAACGGGCCAGGACCTTGGCGGTTTCCTCACCCACATCAGGAATACCCAAGGCATAGATGAAGCGAGCCAGGGCCGGACGCTTGCTGTCCTCGATGGCCTTGAGCAGCTTGTTGCTGGAAACCTCGGCAAAACCTTCCAGATCGATGATCTGTTCGTACTTGAGCTGATAAAGATCCGCAGGCGAAGCAATGAGCTTTTCGTCCACCAGTTGCTCGATGGTCTTGTCCCCCAGGCCTTCGATGTCCATGGCTCGACGGGAAACGAAGTGGATGATCGCCTGCTTGAGCTGGGCACCGCAGGCCAGACGACCAACACAGCGATACACCGCGCCTTCGCTGACGGTTTCCCGGCCCTTGCTGCGCTTGACCAGTTGCGTGCGTTCGACATGAGAGCCACAGACCGGGCAGCTTTGCGGAATCTGTACCGGCCGGGCGTTTTCAGGGCGACGCTCAACGACCACCTGCACCACTTGCGGGATCACGTCACCGGCGCGGCGGATGATCACCGTGTCGCCGATCATCAGCCCCAGGCGCGCCACCTCATCCATATTGTGCAAAGTAGCGTTGGACACAGTGACTCCCGCCACCTTGACGGGCTTCAGGCGTGCCACCGGCGTCACGGCACCGGTGCGGCCGACCTGGAATTCCACATCCAGCAACTCGGTGAGCTCTTCCATGGCCGGGAATTTATGGGCAATGGCCCAACGCGGCTCCCGGGCACGGAAGCCCAGTTCACGCTGAGAGGCGATGCTGTTGACCTTGAACACCACACCGTCGATCTCATAGGGCAACGCATTGCGCCGCTCGCCGATCTCACGGTAATAGTCCAGGCATTCATCAACCCCTTTGGCCAGGCGCAGCTCACGACTGATGGGCATGCCCCACTGCTTGAGTTGCTCCAGGTTGCCGATATGCGTGTCGGCAATGTCGGCACTGACTTGGCCCAGGCCGTAGCAGCAGAACTCCAGCGGCCGGCTGGCAGTGATCTTCGAATCCAGCTGGCGCAGGCTACCCGCCGCCGCATTGCGCGGGTTGGCGAAGGTCTTGCCGCCCGACTCCAGTTGCGCCGCATTCAAGCGCTCGAAACCGGCCTTGGACATGAAGACTTCGCCGCGCACTTCCAGGGTCGCCGGCCAGCCGCTGCCTTGCAGCTTGAGCGGAATGTTGCGCACGGTACGCACGTTGACGCTGATGTCTTCACCGGTGGTGCCGTCGCCACGGGTGGCGCCACGGACCAGCACACCATCCTGATACAGCAGGCTGACTGCCAGGCCGTCGAGCTTGGGCTCGCAGCTGTACTCCACCGCCGCACCGCCACCAAACAGATCGCCCGCCGGCAGGTCCAGGCCCTCGTTGACCCGGCGATCAAACTCGCGCATGTCGACTTCTTCAAAGGCGTTCCCCAGGCTGAGCATGGGGATTTCATGGCGCACCTGGGTGAAGGCCGAGAGCGCCGCGCTGCCCACACGCTGGGTTGGAGAGTCACTGGTGACCAGCTCCGGGTGCTCGGCCTCCAGGGCCTTGAGCTCGTGGTACAGGCGGTCGTACTCGACGTCCGGAATGCTCGGTTCGTCCAGTACGTGATAACGGTAGTTGTGTTGGTCCAGCTCGGCGCGCAGCTCAAGAATGCGGGTTTCAGCGGCGGTCATGGGGGTTCTCTCATAAAGCAAAAGAGCAGCCTAGGCTGCTCGATCTGAAGATGGGGGCGTGGGCTTCGCTGGCAAGCCAGTTCCTGCACAGTCAGCTCCTGCGAGAGGAACTGACTGTGGAAGCTTAGCGCTTCTGGGTCAGAGCGCGGCGTTCGAATTCGACGATACGCTGGCGGTAGTGCTCGATGGTCTGGGCAGTCAGCACGCTGCGCTGGTCGTCCTTGAGTTCGCCATTGAGCTCCTGGGACAGCTTGCGCGCCGCCGCCACCATCACGTCGAAGGCTTGCTTCGGGTGACGCGGGCCAGGCAAGCCGAGGAAGAAGCTCACCGCCGGAGTGCTGAAGTGATCGATATCATCCAGATCGAACACGCCGGGCTTGACCGCATTGGCCATGGAGAAAAGCACTTCGCCATTGCCCGCCATGCTTTCGTGGCGGTGGAAGATATCCATCTCGCCAAAACGCAGGCCACTTTCAAGGATATTCTGCAACAGCGCCGGGCCTTTGAAACCGGCGCTGTCACGGCAGATCACACTGATCACCAGCACTTCTTCGGCCTGCGGCTGTTCCTTGTCGCTGTGACTGGCAGCCTTGCCTTCATCCGCCGGGAAGTCATCGTCGCGGCTACTGAAGCTTGGGCCGCTATCCAGATCCAGGTCCAGATTGAGGTCACCCTGATGAGGCTCGCCCCCACGCTTGCCGCGCTTGGACGAAGAACTATCCCGAGGCTCGCGGGCAGGCATGCTCACCGACGGCAGATCGTGCTCGTCCAGTTGCGGTTCTTTATGAGTATCCAGCACCCGAGGCGGACCCAGGAGTTCGGCACTGCCTTCATCGTCCGGCAGATTGGAAAGACTTCGATCAAGACGGAACTTCAACTTCCCCTTGCCGCCGCGCATACGCCGCCAGCCATCAAAAAGAATACCGGCGATAACAATAATGCCGATGACGATCAGCCACTCGCGCAGACCGATTTCCATGTAATCCCGTGCCTCTATAAAAAATGCTGAAAAATAAGGGGTTTACAATCTGCAAACCGCTTTAAAACGTGGCGCCAACTCTATGTTCTGAATGGCGTTTTGCCCACGCATAGGAAAAATTGACATTAAACTAGCACGACCAAAGGCAACTTTACACCGTCTGTCGCAACGGTTACGGCCAATATGTCGATTGGCCAGCTTGGTAATGGGAAAAATCCCCCGGCTTGCCGTCCAATAGTCGCCTTAGTCGCACAGACTCAAGCGTCCACCATCGCCATCGCCTCCTCGACATCCACGGCTACCAGGCGCGAACAACCGGGTTCGTGCATCGTCACACCCATCAACTGATCGGCCATTTCCATGGCGATCTTGTTGTGGGTGATATAGATGAACTGCACAGTCTGCGACATCTCTTTAACCAATCTTGCATAGCGTCCAACGTTAGCGTCATCCAGCGGCGCGTCAACTTCATCGAGCATGCAGAATGGCGCCGGATTCAACTTGAAGATGGCGAATACCAGGGCCAAGGCAGTCAATGCCTTTTCGCCCCCCGAGAGCAAATGAATGGTGCTGTTCTTCTTCCCGGGAGGACGCGCCATGATCGTTACCCCTGTATCGAGTAGATCTTCGCCCGTCAGTTCCAAATAAGCGCTGCCGCCACCGAAAACTTTTGGAAAGAGTGCCTGCAAACCGCCGTTGATCTGATCAAAGGTATCTTTGAATCGATTGCGGGTTTCCTTGTCGATCTTGCGAATCACGTTTTCCAGGGTTTCCAGGGCCTCCACCAGATCGGCGTCCTGGGCATCCAGATAGCGCTTGCGCTCGGACTGCTGCTGATACTCGTCGATGGCCGCAAGGTTGATTGCGCCCAAGCGTTGAATTCTTGCCGCAATGCGCTCCAGCTCTTCTTCGGCGGCCTGCTCGCTGGCCTCCCCGGCCAGGGTCGCCAGCACGCCGTCCAGGTCGTAGCCATCGGCCAGCAACTGCTCCTGCAAGGTCTTGCGGCGCACGGTCAGGGCTTGCCATTCCATGCGTTGCTGTTCGAGCTGGCCGCGGATCAGTTGGGATTGCTGCTCGGCCTGGTTACGGCGCTTCTCGGCATCGCGCAGTTCGCGATCGGCATCTTCCAGGGCGATCTGCGCGGTCTTGAGCTCGACATCTACGGTCATGCGCTTTTCCAGCAGCTCTTCGAGCTTGAGGCGCAGTTCTTCCAGCGGTGCCTCGCCCTCCTCCAGGTTGAGGCTGAGCTGTTCGCGCTTCTCGGTCAGGCGCTCGGACTGCAGCTCCAGGCGCTCCAGGGCCTGACGCGTGGAATCGTGCTGGGCCTTGAGGGAGCCCATGCGCACCGCCAATTGATGAGCGTGATCCTTGTGCTGGCGTGCTTCCTGGCGCACCCGATCAAGGCGCTCGCGCAAGCTGTCGCGCTGGGCCAACAGCAGCTCACGCTGCTCGGTGTCCAGGGCCATGCTGTCGAGGGCCTCCTGCAATTGCAGGCGCGCCTCGCCCACTTGTTCATGCTCCAGCTCACGCTGCTCGCCGAGCTCTACCAGTTCCTCATCGAGGCGGGTACGACGCAGATTCAACTGCTCGGCCTTGGCCTTGCCGGCGGACAGCTTGGCTTTCAATTCACCCTGCTGGCGAGCCTCATCCTGCAACAGGCGACGCAAGTGTTCGCGACCGTTCTCCTGCTGACGTTGCTGGGCCCGCAGGTTGAGCAATTGACTCTCCAGGGCTTCGACACTGGCTTCGCGCTCATCGCGCTCCAGGGTCAGTTGCTGGATTTCCTGGCCTCGCGCCAGCACGCCACTTTCCGCTTCGCTGGCCCGCCGTACCCGCAGGAAATGCCGGCCGACCCAGTAGCCGTCGCGACTGATCAGGCTCTGCCCGGCTGCCAGTTGCCCACGCAAGGCCAGGGCCTGCTCGAGGTTTTCCACCGGTTTGACCTGCCCCAGCCAGGGCGACAGATCGACCGTGGATTCCACCTTGTCCAGCAAGCTGCCGGGCATGCGCAGCGCATCGTCTTGCAGGCTCAGCAGACGCAGGTCGCCTTGCTGGAAACCGGCCAGATCGATACCGGTGAAATCATCCACCAGCACCGCTTGCAGATCGGCGCCAAGCACGGTTTCCACCGCCAGCTCCCAGCCCGCCTCCACCTGCATGCCATCGGCCAGGCGCGGACGCTCGGCCAACTGCTGTTCACGCAGCCACTGTGCAGTACCGGTGCCCGGGTCCAGCGCGGCTTGCTGCAGGGCCTCCAGAGACGCCAAGCGGCCATTGAGCCGCTGCAATTCACCCTGGGCCTGCTGCTGGGCCTGGGTCGCCTGCTGCAATTGCTGACGCAGTTGCTCCAGGCGCTCGACCTGGGATTCCTCACTGGCTTGCAGGTCTTCCAGAGTTGCTTCGCTGGCGGCTAGTTGTTCGTTGAGTTCGAGGATCGCCGCGTCTTCCGGGTCGGCCGAGAGCAATTCGCGCTCCTCCCCCAGGCGTCGCTGACGCTCGGCCAGCCGCTCCATGCTGCTTTCGAGCTGCTGGATGCGCGACTGCTGCACTTCCGCCTGGCGCCGCGGCTCGGCGGAACTCAGGTTGAAGGCGTCCCACTGCTCCTGCCAGCCGTGCATGGTGGTTTCGGCTTCTTCCAGGGTCGCGGCGGCTTCCTCGGCGGCGGCTGCAGTGACCTCCTGCTCGGGCTCGAGCATGGCCAGCTCTTCCCCCAGAGTTGCCAGCAAGGTGCGGTCGTGGCCCAGGTGTGACTCGGTCTCCAGGCGCGCACGCTCGGCTTCCTTGAGATCATCCTGCAATTGCCGCAGGCGCTGCTGGCCGTGCTGGATGCTTTGCTCGACCCGGGCAATGTCGCCGCCCACCGAATAGAAGCGCCCCTGCACCAGATTGAAGCGCTCGGACAATTCATGGTGACCGTCACGCAAGCGTTCGATAGCAGCATCGGCATTGCGCTGCTCAGCCACCAGGGCCTCGAAGCTGACTTCCTGGCTACCGATCACCGACTCGCGCTGGCCGACCTGCTCATTCAATGCCTGCCAGCGCAGAGCCGACAGTTGCGCCTTGAGCTGGCGCTCCTCGGCCTTGTATTCCTGATACTTCTCGGCGGCCTGGGCCTGGCGATGCAGGCGTTCCAGCTGACGCTCCAGCTCTTCGCGCAGATCGGTCAGGCGGGCGAGGTTCTCATGGGTGCGGCGGATGCGGTTTTCCGTCTCGCGCCGGCGCTCCTTGTACTTGGAGATGCCCGCGGCTTCTTCAATGAAGTTGCGCAGGTCCTCGGGCTTGGCCTCGATCAGCTTGGAGATCATGCCCTGCTCGATGATCGAGTAGCTGCGTGGCCCCAGGCCGGTACCAAGGAAGATGTCGGTGATGTCCCGACGGCGGCACTTGGCGCCGTTGAGGAAATAGCTGTTCTGGCTGTCGCGTGTGACCTTGCGGCGAATGGAGATCTCGGCGTAGGCCGCGTATTCACCCACCAGGGTGCCGTCGGAGTTGTCGAACACCAGTTCGATACTGGCCTGGCTCACCGGCTTGCGACTGGTGGAGCCATTGAAGATGACATCGGTCATCGACTCGCCACGCAGGTTTTTCGCCGAGCTTTCGCCCATCACCCAGCGCACGGCGTCGATGATATTCGACTTGCCGCAGCCATTGGGCCCCACCACCGCCGCCATGTTACTGGGGAAGTTCACCGTGGTCGGATCGACGAAGGACTTGAACCCCGCCAGCTTGATGCACTTGAGTCGCACGCTTAAGCATCCGCCAACGCAGACACCACCAGATCGCTGCTGCGCTGGGCGTAGGCCGTCAACACCTGGCGGATCTGCTCCAGATCACGGGCCAGCACTGCAGCCAGCAACTGCTCGAACAACTCCAGGTACTCGCTCATCGACGCCTTGCGCTGCTCCAGTGCCAGGTAATAGGCACGGCTCATGGCCGGCTGCAGATTCTCGACGGTTTCCTGCAGGTAAGGGTTGTTGGCAAAAGGATAGGCCGCGCGCATCACGCTGAAGCTGTCCTCGACGAAGGCCCGGATGTCCTGGCGCTCGTAGGCACCCTCCAGACGCTGCTGGATCTGCAGGAACGGCGTCATGTCGCTCTGCTGCACCCAGCCACTGGCCACGCAGTTGCCCAGCAGGATGTACAACTCGCTCATCAGGGTGCAAAGACTGCGGACCTTGTGCTCGGTGAGCTCGGTCACGTGGGCACCACGGCGCGGCAGGATGGCAATCAGATGGCGGCGCTCAAGAATCAGCAAGGCCTCGCGGACCGAACCACGACTGACATTGAGGGCCAAGGTGACCTTCTGTTCCTGAATGCGCTCTCCAGGCTTGAGATCCCCGCGAATGATACGTTCGGCGAGGTGGTGAGCAATCTGCTCGGCGAGGCTGTCCGGCGCCTTGAACGTCATGGTTTTCCTTCAAAATCTTTAATCGGCACAAGCGGCGCAGTGTAGCGCAATTGCTACCTCATCGCGGAGTGCTCCGACAGGGGAATTTGGCATGAAACAAGCAGATTGATGTTGATTCAAGGGTTTCTCAAATGCCGTTCATACTTGAAATGTTGAGCACAGAAATTTCCTGACCCAAAGGTCAGAAAATCATTGACCGAAAAGTCAGACATGACTAAATTCGGCTCAGTTCGCTTAACAACAATAAAGAGTCTGCGAGGCCTTCCGTGATCCAGTTTTTACTCAACCAGGAACTCCGTAGCGAGCACGCCCTGGACCCAAACCTGACCGTGCTCAACTATCTGCGCGAGCACCTGGGCAAACCCGGCACCAAGGAAGGCTGCGCCAGCGGCGACTGCGGCGCCTGCACCGTGGTGGTGGGCGAGTTGCAGGTGGATGCCCAGGGCGGCGAATCCATTCGCTATCGCAGCCTCAACTCGTGCCTGACCTTCGTCTCCTCCTTGCACGGCAAACAGCTGATCAGCGTCGAAGGCCTCAAGCACCAGGGCCAACTGCACAGCGTGCAGCAGGCCATGGTCGAATGCCACGGTTCACAATGCGGCTTTTGCACCCCGGGCTTCGTCATGTCGCTGTTCGCCCTGCAAAAGAACAGCAGTGAACCCGACGCCCACAAGGCCCATGAGGCCCTGGCCGGCAACCTGTGCCGTTGCACCGGCTACCGGCCGATCCTCGCTGCTGCCGAACAGGCCTGCTGCGGCCAGCAGAGCGATCAGTTCGACGCCCGCCAGACCGAGACCATCAGTCGCCTCAAGGCCATCGCTCCCAAGGACACCGGTGAACTCAACAGTGGCGACAAGCGCTGCCTGGTGCCGCTGACCGTGGCCGACCTGGCCGACCTCTACGACGCCTACCCCCAGGCACGGCTGCTGGCCGGTGGCACCGACCTGGCCCTGGAAGTCACCCAGTTCCACCGCACCCTGCCCGTGCTGATCTACGTCGGTAACATTGCCGAGATGAAACGCGTCGAACGCTTCGACGATCGCCTGGAGATCGGCGCGGCCACGGCCCTCACCGACTGCTACGACGCACTGCGCGCCGAGTACCCGGACTTCGGCGAATTGCTGCAGCGCTTCGCCTCGTTGCAGATCCGCAACCAGGGCACCCTGGGGGGCAACATCGGCAACGCCTCGCCCATCGGCGACTCACCGCCCCTGCTGATCGCCCTGGGTGCGCAGATCGTACTGTGCAAGGGTGAAGTACGCCGTACCCTGGCCCTGGAAGACTATTTCATCGATTACCGGGTCACGGCCCGTCAGGACAGCGAGTTCATCGAAAAGATCATCGTGCCCCGGGCCAGCGCCGAACGGCTGTTCCGTGCGTACAAGGTCTCCAAGCGCCTGGACGACGATATCTCTGCGGTCTGCGCGGCATTCAACCTGCAGATCGAAAACGGCGTGGTCAGCGACGCGCGCATTGCCTTCGGCGGTATGGCGGCGATCCCGAAACGAGCCAAGAGCTGTGAAACCGCACTGATTGGCGCGCCCTGGAACCTGTCCACGGTGGAGCGCGCCTGCGCGGCCCTGGCGGAGGATTTCACCCCGCTTTCGGATTTCCGTGCGAGCAAGGAATACCGCCTGCTGAGTGCGCAGAACCTGCTGCGCAAGTACTTCATCGAACTGCAAACACCGCACATCGAGACCCGGGTGACCGCTTATGTCTAATCATCACAAAGTCGAGAAGACTCAAGCCGAACTGACGGCCCTGTTTCACCAGGACCTGACCACGGGCGTTGGCCGCAGCGTCAAGCACGACAGCGCCGACAAACACGTGTCCGGCGAGGCGCTGTACATCGACGACCGCCTGGAATTCCCCAACCAGTTGCACGTCTACGCGCGACTGTCGGACCGAGCCCATGCCAAAGTCATCAGCATTGACACCGACCCCTGCTACGCCTTCGAAGGCGTGCGCATCGCCATTACTCATGAAGACATTCCCGGCCTCAAGGACATCGGCCCGCTGCTGCCCGGCGACCCGCTGCTGGCCATCGATACCGTGCAGTTCGTCGGCCAGCCGGTGCTGGCGGTGGCCGCCAAGGACCTGGAAACCGCGCGCAAGGCGGCCATGGCCGCGATCATCGAGTACGAGGACCTGGAGCCGGTGCTGGACGTGGTGGAAGCCCTGCGCAAGCGCCACTTCGTGCTGGACAGCCACACTCACCAGCGCGGCGATTCCGCCGGCGCCCTGGCCAGCGCCGAACACCGCATCCAGGGCACGCTGCATATCGGCGGCCAGGAGCATTTCTACCTGGAAACCCAGATCTCCTCGGTGATGCCCACCGAAGACGGCGGCATGATCGTCTACTGCTCGACCCAGAACCCCACCGAAGTGCAGAAACTGGTGGCGGAAGTGCTCGACGTGTCGATGAACAAGATTGTGGTCGACATGCGGCGCATGGGCGGCGGCTTCGGCGGCAAGGAAACCCAGGCCGCCAGCCCCGCCTGCCTGTGCGCGGTGATCGCCCGCCTCACCGGCCAGCCCACCAAGATGCGCCTGCCCCGGGTCGAAGACATGCTCATGACCGGCAAGCGTCACCCGTTCTACATCGAATACGACGTGGGCTTCGACAGCAACGGCCGCCTGCACGGCATCCAGCTGGAACTGGCGGGCAACTGCGGCTGCTCACCGGACCTCTCGGCGTCCATCGTCGACCGGGCGATGTTCCACTCCGACAACGCCTACTACCTGGGCGATGCCACCATCAACGGCCACCGCTGCAAGACCAACACCGCCTCCAACACCGCCTACCGCGGTTTCGGCGGCCCGCAAGGCATGGTCGCCATTGAAGAGGTGATGGACGCCATCGCCCGCCACCTGCACCTGGACCCGCTGGCGGTGCGCAAGGCCAACTACTACGGCAAGACCGAACGCAACGTCACCCACTACTACCAGACCGTCGAGCACAACATGCTCGAAGAGATGACGGCCGAACTGGAAGCCAGCAGCCAGTACGCCGAGCGTCGCGAAGCCATCCGGCTGTACAACGCCAACAGCCCGATCTTGAAAAAGGGCCTGGCACTGACCCCGGTGAAGTTCGGCATCTCCTTCACCGCCAGCTTCCTCAACCAGGCCGGCGCACTGATCCACATCTACACCGACGGCAGCATCCACCTGAACCACGGCGGCACCGAAATGGGCCAGGGCCTGAACGTCAAGGTGGCCCAGGTAGTGGCCGAGGTGTTCCAGGTGGACATCGAGCGGGTACAGATCACTGCCACCAACACCGACAAGGTGCCCAACACCTCACCGACCGCGGCATCCAGTGGCGCCGACCTCAACGGCAAGGCCGCGCAGAACGCGGCGCAGACCATCAAGTCGCGCCTGGTGGAGTTTGCCGCGCGCAAGTACCAGGTCAGCGAAGAGGATGTGGAATTCCACAACGGCCACGTACGGGTCCGCGACCATATCCTGACCTTCGAGGAACTGATCCAGCAGGCGTATTTCGCCCAGGTGTCGCTGTCCAGCACCGGTTTCTACAAGACCCCGAAGATCTACTACGACCGCAGCCAGGCTCGGGGTCGGCCGTTCTATTACTTCGCCTTTGGCGCAGCCTGCGCCGAGGTGATAGTCGATACCCTGACCGGCGAGTACAAGATGCTGCGTACCGACATCCTGCACGACGTCGGTGCCTCGCTGAACCCAGCCATCGACATCGGCCAGGTGGAAGGCGGTTACATCCAGGGCATGGGCTGGCTGACCACCGAAGAACTGGTGTGGAACGCCAAAGGCAAGCTGATGACCAATGGTCCCGCCAGCTACAAGATCCCGGCGGTGGCTGACATGCCCCTGGACCTGCGGGTCAAGCTGGTGGAGAACCGCAAGAACCCGGAAGACACGGTGTTCCACTCCAAGGCCGTGGGCGAGCCGCCGTTCATGCTTGGCATCGCTGCCTGGTGCGCCATCAAGGACGCAGTAGCGAGCCTGGGCGACTACCGCCATCAACCGCAGATCGATGCCCCGGCGACACCGGAGCGAGTGTTGTGGGGCTGCGAGCAGATGCGTCGCTTGCAGGTGACCAGGGCCGCGGATCAGCAAGTCGAGCTGGCGCCGCTGTAACGGCCTTCACGGGCAAGCCCGCTCCTGCACCGCGCCCGTAGGAGCTGGCTTGCCGGCGAAGCAGCCCGAACAGACCACCAAGATGTCGAGGTGAACATGTACAACTGGATCAGCGCCCTCGCCGACCTGCAGACCCAGGGTGAACCCTGCGTGTTGGTGACCATTATCGAGGAGCTTGGCTCAACGCCGCGTAATGCCGGTTCGAAAATGGTTGTCAGCGCCACCCAGGCCTTCGACACCATCGGTGGCGGGCACCTGGAATACAAGGCCATGCAGATCGCCCGTGACCTGCTCGCCAGCGGCCAGCAGGCCACCCACCTGGAGCGCTTCAGCCTCGGTGCCAGCCTCGGCCAGTGCTGCGGCGGCGCCACGGTGCTGCTGTTCGAACCCATGGGCCAGGTGCAAGCGCAAATCGCCGTGTTCGGTGCCGGCCACGTCGGCCGCGCCCTGGTGCCACTCCTGGCCAGCCTGCCGTGCCGGGTACGCTGGATCGATTCCCGGGAACAGGAATTCCCCGAACAGATTCCCCAGGGCGTGAGCAAGATCGTCAGCGAAGAACCGGTGGAGGAAATCGATAACCTGCCACCTGGCAGCTATTGCATCGTCATGACCCATAATCACCAGCTGGACCTGGAGTTGACCGCCGCCCTGCTCAAGCGCAACGACTTTGCCTATTTCGGCCTGATCGGCTCGAAGACCAAGCGGGTGAAGTTCGAGCACCGCTTGCGCGATCGCGGTTTCGACGCAACCACCTTGCAGCGCATGCGTTGCCCGATGGGGCTCGCTGAAGTCAAAGGCAAGTTGCCCGTGGAAATCGCCATCTCCATTGCCGGTGAGATCATCGCTACCTACAACGCCCATTTCGGCCAGTCCAGCGCCAGCGCCGAACCCATTGCCAAGCTGCTGCCGGTCTCGCGCCGCAGCCAGACTTCGAACTGACACGCCACACACTGAGAACGACCATGCCTTTGACTCGCAAAGCCTACCGTGCCGCCATCCTGCACAGCATCGCCGACCCGGCCGAAGTCGGAATCGAAGCCTCCTACGAGTATTTCGAAGACGGCCTGCTGGTGGTCGAGGACGGCCGGATCAGCGCCCTCGGCCACGCCAGTGAACTGCTTGCCGGCCTGCCCGCCGATGTAGAGATCAATCATTACCCCGATGCCCTGATCACCCCGGGCTTCATCGACACCCACATCCACCTGCCCCAGACCGGCATGGTCGGTGCCTATGGCGAACAGTTGCTGGACTGGCTGAACACCTACACCTTCCCCTGTGAACGCCAGTTCGCCGATCAGGCCCACGCCGATGAAGTGGCGGACATCTTCATCAAGGAATTGCTGCGCAACGGCACCACCACCGCGCTGGTGTTCGGCAGCGTGCATCCACAGTCGGTCAACGCCTTCTTCGCCGCCGCCGAGAAACTCGACCTGCGGATGATCGCCGGCAAGGTGATGATGGACCGCAACGCCCCGGACTACCTGACCGACACCGCAGAGTCCGGCTACCTGGAAAGCAAGGAACTGATCGAACGTTGGCACGGCAAAGGGCGCCTGCACTACGCAGTGACCCCGCGTTTCGCCCCGACCAGCACCCCGGAACAACTGACCCTGGCCGGCAAACTGCTGACCGAGTACCCCGATCTCTACATGCAGACTCACATCAGTGAAAACCTGCAGGAGATCGAATGGGTCAAGGAACTGTTCCCGGAGCGCAAGGGTTACCTGGACGTTTATGACCACTATCAACTGCTGGGGGAACGCTCGGTGTTCGCCCACGGCGTGCACCTGTGCGATGACGAATGTGCGCGCATGGCGGAAACCGGTTCGGCCGTGGCCTTCTGCCCAACCTCGAACTTCTTCCTCGGCAGTGGCCTGTTCAACCTGCCCATGGCGGAAAAACACAAACTCAATGTCGGCCTGGGCACCGACGTCGGTGGCGGCACCAGTTTCTCGCTGCTGCAGACCCTGAACGAAGCCTACAAAGTCATGCAGTTGCAAGGCGCACGCCTGAGCCCGTTCAAGTCCCTGTACCTGGCGACCCTGGGCGGCGCCCGCGCCCTGCGCCTGGAGGAGCGAATCGGCACTCTGCACCCTGGCACCGACGCCGACTTCGTGGTCCTCGACTACCACGCCACTCCCTTGCTCAGCTATCGCCTGAAGCAGGCCAACAGCATCGCTGAAACCCTGTTTGTACTGATGACCCTGGGGGACGATCGCACCGTGCTGCAGACCTACGCCGCCGGCCAGCCAGTCCACCAGCGCTAACCCCGCAAACGAAAAATCCCCCGCTCGCGAAACATCGAACGGGGGATTTTTCATGCCTGAGTCCCAGGCGATCAGGTGCAGATCTAGAACGTCACTTCCATGTTCAAGGTCGGCGCCGTGGTCCGCGTACCCCGTCCACCGTCCACCCCGAACTTGTTGTGCCAGTACTCGTAGCCAACACCCAGGTACAGGTTGGGCTTGACGTTCTTGCCGGGCAACACGGCCACCATCAGCGACGTCCGCACCAGGGTTTCCGCTGCGGTGTCACGATAGTTGTAGTCGTGGCCCTTTTCCCCGGTGTAGTTGACGAAGCCCTGGAACTTGGCGGCGTGACTGCCAACTTCGAAGGGACGCATCCAGGCCAGGTTGAGCATGTATGTATCGTCGAAGGTGTGATCCGGGTCCTTGGCCCCGGGGATGCCGGAATGGTTGTTTTCCTTGTAGTACAGCAAGCTCAGGTCCAGCACGCCGACGGTGTTGAATTTCAGGGTTGGACCGAAGACCAGGGCGCGTTTCTTGGCCGAACCCAGGTTGTTGTTGCGACTGGCATCGAAGCCCAGGGTCAGCGCGTAGTCCTTGACGAGGCCGGTGCCCAAGGGGGTATCGAACACCCGGGATGCGAAGAGCTGGTGACGATAGACGCCATAGACTTCGCTGCTGCCCTTGTGGGTGCCCTTGCGCGGATCGTCGCTGTCAGAGAGCAGCAGGTCCAGGTGCAGGTAGTTGCTGCCGTACTGGTAGCCACTGGCGTGGGTGAAACTGTAGATGCGCTTGCTGATGTAGTGCGGATTGTTCGGGTTGGTGAACTCCTTGCCGTACCGAAAGCCGACGCTGTTGTTCATCCACTCCAGGGCGGCTGCTTCCCCTGCTCCGATCAGTGTCATCAGCAGGGTTGCGCCTTGTAATGCCTTTTTCATTTTTATTATGTCCTGTGGCGGTGTGGCGTAAGGCAGCTTCGCTGGCTGCCATCCACACGCAGTATCGGCACAAGCGCCACAGGCCCCAAAGCACAGAATATCGATCAGCGCGCTGCCAAAACGGCAACAGCCGCCCACAACCATGGACTCAGAGCGTTAGCTGGCCGAAAGCGCGCTCGGCCCGCTCGCGAATGGCGATCTCCTCGCCAAGCAGATGCGCCAGCGCCTCCACCGCGCTGGGCAGATCGCGACCGCTGCGGGCATAGAGCCCCAGGTCGCTGTAGATACCTCCCTGATCGCTCAGCGGGATATGCACCAGTTCGCCCTTGCTCAGGTCGCCCTCGACCCCGACCCGGGTCTGGAAGGCCACCCCCATGTTGTGCCGGGCCATCTGCCGCGCCAGCTCCATGGAGTTGCTCTGCAAGGGCGGTTTGTCCAACAGCCCCAGGCGCTTGTGCAACGGCGCCAGCAAGTGATGGATCGACAGCTCGCTCTTGGCCAGGATCAGCCCGTGCTCGGCGCAGGTGGCGAAATTGACGCTGCCCCGCTCGGCCAAGGGATGATCGGGACTGACCAGAGCCCCCAGGCGAAAATGACCGACGCTCAACGGGCGGATCTCCGGCGCCCTGGGCAAGGCGAACGCCAGGCCCAGGTCCGCACGACTGTTGATCAAGGCCTGGGGAATGGATTGCGAGCCCTGCACCGTGACGCCGATGGTCACCTGTGGATACAGATCGCGCATGCGCTTGAGCACCGAGGGCAGCAAATCCACCGTCGCGCCTTCCACAGCGGCAATCTCCACATGCCCGCTCTTGAGGCCACGCAGAGCATCGAACTCCAGGCGCACCCGCTCCAGGTCCTGCAGCACCAGATTGACATGACGGCTCATGACCTCTCCCGCCAGGGTCAGGCGCAGGCCGCCCGGCAGGCGTTCGAACAAGGGCGCGCCGATTTCATCCTCGATCTTCAGGATCTGCCGGTTCACCGCCGAAGACGCGACATTCAGGCGCCGAGCAGCTTCGCGGATCGAATGACAGCGACGAACCATGTCGAAGTAATGGATGGCGGAAGAATGAATACGTAGCGTTCTGCCGATCATGCCGCGGGCTCCTTTCGCAGGACCAGAGGCGCACGGATTGCCGGCCGTGAGCCTCGAAGCAGGCACTGTATACAATCTTAATTGAAATTTAAAACAATCTTCCTGATCAGCAGGCAGACCCGCCGCCAAACAAAAATCCCCCGCTGCATAGGGCTACACAGCGAGGGATTTTCAGTCTGATCGAAGCTTACAGCTTGGCCGTCGGCCGCCCCGGCTTCTTGGTCTGCAGCAGGTGCGAGAACACCGCATGCAGGTCGTCCGAGGCGCTTTCCTCGTCGAGGTTGAGCTTGCTGTCGATGTGATCCATGTGATGCATCATCAGGTTCACCGCCAGCTCGCCGTCCCGGGCCTCGATGGCGTCGATCAGTTGGGTGTGCTCATCGTAGGAGCAGTGGGAGCGGTTGCCGCTTTCATACTGGGCAATGATCAGCGACGTCTGGGACACCAGGCTGCGCTGGAAGCTGATCAGCGGTGCATTCTTCGCAGCTTCCGCCAGCTTCAGGTGAAACTCCCCGGACAGGCGGATACCGGCACCACGATCACCTCGGGAAAAGCTGTCGCGCTCCTCGTTGACCATCTGCCGCAACTCCAGCAGCTGTTCGGCGGTGGCATGCTGGACCGCCAGCTCGGTAATGGCTCGCTCCACCAGACGCCGGGCGAGAAAGACCTGACGGGCTTCCTCGACGCTCGGACTGGCAACCACCGCCCCCCGATTGGGCCGCAACAGGACTACGCCTTCATGGGCCAGCCGCGACAATGCACGACGGATGATGGTCCGACTGACTCCGAATATTTCCCCAAGCGCCTCTTCACTCAACTTGGTGCCGGGCGCCAGGCGCTGCTCGAGGATGGCCTCAAAGATGTGCGCGTAGACAATATCGTCCTGGGTTCCGCTGCGACCGGCTTTGCCTGCTCGCGGTTGTTTCTTGAGAGGTTGCAACTGTTCGTTCATGGGCACTCGGGTCGGGAGGACTGCGGCGATTTCGGCGTGACTTTAATACGCCACGGTGGGTCGCTGGCAAGTATCGCGTTAAAACAGGGGCACATTGTACACAACCGCTGGGGATCACTAGCAAAAAGTGTTATCGGCCCCACCACTTATTCAACGACTGTACGGCTATTTGTAGTCACGGCTGTATTGCAATGCAAAGTTGCTTTTAAGTTTAGGCTTGAACCTTGAACCCTATTACCGGCTCGTTGCTTGCGCAGGCTGCAAGCAGCGTTCGCCGGGTATGGGTTTTGCGTCTTTCAAGAACAAGGAACAGCAGTAATGTCCGATGCCACCCCCGCGCAATTACGCCCCCTCGCGGACACTTCGCCCTCCGCCATCGTTGCCGGCTTCATCGCCATGATGACCGGCTACACCAGTTCACTGGTGCTGATGTTCCAGGCTGGACAAGCCGCCGGCCTGACCAGCGGTCAGATCTCCTCTTGGATCTGGGCCATCTCCATTGGCATGGCGGTGTGCAGCATCGGCCTGTCTCTGCGCTATCGCACCCCCATCACCATCGCCTGGTCCACACCCGGCGCTGCCCTGCTGATCACCAGCCTGTCGGGGGTGACCTATGGCGAAGCCATTGGCGCCTACATCACTTGCGCGGTCCTGGTGACCATTTGCGGACTCACCGGCAGCTTCGAGCGCCTGGTGAAAAAGATCCCGGCATCCCTGGCAGCCGCCTTGCTGGCGGGAATCCTGTTCAAGATCGGCAGTGAAATCTTTGTGGCGGCCCAACACCGCACCGGTCTGGTACTGGGGATGTTCCTTACCTACCTGGTGGTCAAGCGCCTGTCGCCACGTTATGCCGTTCTCGCGGCCCTGCTGATCGGCACTGCACTGTCCGGGCTGATGGGCTTGCTGGACTTCAGTGGCTTCCACCTGGAAGTGGCGACGCCGGTATGGACCACGCCGCACTTTTCCCTGGCGGCCACCATCAGCATCGGTATTCCACTGTTCGTGGTCGCCATGACCTCGCAGAACATGCCCGGGATCGCGGTGCTGCGCGCCGACGGCTACAACGTCCCGGCCTCGCCACTGATCACCGCCACCGGGCTGGCTTCGTTGCTGCTGGCGCCGTTTGGTTCCCACGGCATCAACCTGGCGGCGATCAGCGCGGCGATCTGCACCGGCCCCCACGCCCACGAAGATCGCAGCAAGCGTTACACCGCCGCAGTGTGGTGCGGGGTTTTCTATGGCATCGCCGGGGTCTTCGGCGCCACCCTGGCTGCGCTGTTCGCGGCCTTGCCCAAGGAACTGGTGCTGTCCATCGCCGCCCTGGCACTGTTCGGCTCGATCATCAACGGCTTGAGCATCGCCATGAGTGAAGTGAAGGAGCGAGAAGCGGCGCTGATCACCTTTATGGTGACGGCCTCGGGGCTGACGCTGTTTTCCATTGGCTCGGCGTTCTGGGGAATTGTCGCTGGGGTCGTGACCTTGATGATTCTGAATGGGCGCAATGCCTGAAGAACTTCGCCGGCCTACCTGTTCCTACCCAAGGCAGCACCCACTGTAGGGGCCGACTTGCCGGCGAACGGCGCCCACGAGCATCTCCCGGGCAAGCCCGCACAGAGACAAGGAACACAAGGGAAAATTCGAAAGGCCGCCCAGGGAGGGCAGCAACGCATGAGCGGCCCGGACGGGCCGCTCACACATGACATCACGCGACTGGGTTGATCGCGTTGTCCGGGTACCAGACGTCCAGCAGCGGGCTGACTTCAACGCTGGTCAGCTCGGTACGACCTTTGAGCCAGGCTTCAACAGCTGCACGCTGTGCTTCGCTGACGGAACCGCGCTTGCTCAGGCAAACCAGACCGAAGTCATCGCCGCCAACATAGCCCAGACCGTTGGCTTCCATCGCTTCTTTGAGGAACGCGTCGAGGAAAGCGTCAATAGCTTCTTCAGCCAGATCTTCTTTGAAATCCAGGTTCAGCTCAAAACCCAGCTCCTGAAATTCATCTACGCAGAGTTTTTTGCGCAGACGGCGGGAACGGTTAGTGGCCATGGAACAATCCTCATAAGTAATAACGGGCGGCACTTTACCAGTTTAGGCGGGCGATTGCCTGACTCTATGAGGATGCGGGACCGCCATTGGTAAAAAAAATACCGCCACGGCGGCCCGTGGCACGGCACAAGCCGCTATACCTTGGGGCATAATGCCGACACTTTCATGATCACTGAGGGATTTTATCTGCATGCCCTCGCCTTTTTTCCCCTCGACTGCAGGGTTCCACTTCATATGATCAAATCGTTGCGTCCTCTGTTGCTTGCCAGTGTTTTTCTTCCCCTGGCATTTCCTGTCTCTGCGGCTCCGGTCAACACCACCCTGACCCCCAAGGTTCAACAAGCCCTCAAAGCCAGCAAGCTCCCGAACAACGCCCTGTCGCTGGTGATGATTCCCCTGAACGGCCCTGGCACGCCGACGGTTTTCAACGCCGATGTCTCGGTCAACCCGGCCTCCACCATGAAGCTGGTGACCACCTACGCGGCCCTGGAAATGCTTGGCCCGACCCACCAGTGGAAGACCGAGTTCTACACCGATGGCACCCTCAGCGGTGGCATTCTCAACGGCAATCTCTATCTCAAGGGCGGCGGCGATCCCAAGCTGAACATGGAGAAGCTCTGGCTGCTGATGCGTGACCTGCGGGCCAATGGCGTGCAGCAAGTCACCGGCGACCTGGTACTGGACCGCAACTACTTCGTGCAACCGCAGTTGCCTGAGTTCAATGACGACGGCAACGACGAGAACAAGCCGTTCCTGGTCAAGCCCGACGCGCTGATGGTCAACCTCAAGGCCCTGCGCTTCGTCGCCCGCAATGACTCCGGCCGGGTGCTGGTGTCGGTAGAGCCGCCGATTGCCAAGATCCGCATCGACAATCAGGTCAAGGCAGTCAACACCAAGCAGTGCACCGGCGACGTTCGCTACAACCCCGTGCCCCAGGCCGATGGCAGCGTGATCGTCACCGTTGGCGGCCAGTTGGGTGATGGCTGCAGTTCCCAGACCTACCTGTCGCTGCTGGACCACGCCACCTACACCGCCGGTGCGGTGCGGGCGATCTGGAGCGAACTGGGCGGCAGCATCCAGGGCAAGGACCGCCTCGCGGTAGTACCCAAGGATGCCAAGGTCCTGGCCCGTGCCTTCTCTCCGGACCTCGCGGAGGTCATCCGCGACATCAACAAATACAGCAACAACACCATGGCCCAGCAGCTGTTCCTGAGCCTGGGCGCCAAGTACCGCAATGAAGCCGACGGCGATGACGCCAAGGCGGCCCAGCGTGTGGTGCGCCAGTGGCTGGCGAAAAAAGGCATCACCGCGCCGCATCTGGTAATGGAAAACGGCTCCGGCCTGTCCCGTGCCGAACGGGTCAGCGCCCGGGAACTGGCCGGCCTGCTGCAAGCGGCCTGGAAGAGCCCCTACGCCGCCGAGTTCATCAGCTCCATGCCGATTGCCGGCATGGACGGCACCATGCGCAAGCGCCTGAAACGCACCGCCATGTCCGGTGAGGCCCACATCAAGACCGGCACCCTGAACACCGTGCGCGCCATCGCCGGCTATAGCCGCGATGACAACGGCAACACCTGGGCGGTGGTGGCGATCCTCAACGATCCGCGCCCCTTCGGCGCCTCTTCGGTGCTGGATCAGGTGCTGCTGGATCTGTATCGCCAGCCAAAACTGGCCACCAGCGCATCCGTTCTCTAACTCGCTGTTGCGACAGTGGCGGACCCGCTCCGCCGCTGTCAGCGATCAGGGCAGCTCTGGCTGGACTCGATCGCGTCCGGCCTGCTTGGCGGCATAGACCCCGGAGTCGGCCCGCAACAACAAACCGTCCGCCCCCTCGCCTTCGCGCCAGCTGGCAATGCCGAAACTGGCGGTGACACTGCCCACCGGCTCGATCGGCGAACTGCGCAGTCCCTGCCACAGTTCCTGAGCCAGGATCAGCGCCTGCTGGGCGTTGGTGCCCGGACACAGCACCATGAACTCCTCGCCGCCGAGACGGCAGAACACATCGGTACGCCGCAGACGCCCACCAATGCGGACACAGAGCCCCCGCAATACCTGATCCCCGACGCCGTGTCCGTACTGGTCGTTGATCCGCTTGAAATGATCGATATCCAGCATGATCACCGCCATCTCGCCTCCAACACGCTCAAGACGCTGCATTTCGCTCTGCAACTGCTCCTGGAAATAGCGCCGGTTGTGAATGCCGGTCAGGGAGTCAGTCACTGACAACGCACGCAACTCTTCCTCGACCCGCTTGAGGTCGGAAATGTCCGAGATATAGCCGTGCCAGAGCACGCCGCCGCCCTGCAGGCTTTCCGGGGTCGCCGCGCCACGCATCCAGCGCAGCCCCCGTTGCGGCAGGCAGACCCGATACTCCTCGCGCCACGGACTGAGCTGCTTGGCGGAAACCTGGATCGACTTGCGCACCCGCTGCACATCCTCAGGATGGATACGCTCGAACACTGCCTCGGCATCCTCCTGCAACACTTGCGGCTCGATCTCGTAGATTTCGCGTATGCCATCGCTGGCATAGGTGAAGCTCGCGTGTCCCTCGGCATCCAGCTTGAACTGGTAGATCCCTCCGGGAACATGGGCACTGAGCCTTTTCAACAGGCGGTCCCGGGCCGCCAGGGCCTCGTGCACCCGCTTGCGCTCGGTGATGTCGATACAGATGGCCAGGTGGCCGATCCACAGCCCCTGATCATCCAGCACCGGGGTCGCCAGCATGTTCACTTGCAGGTGGCTGCCGTCACGCCTGACCAGCGTCCACTCTCGCGCCTCATGGCCACCGGCCAGGCCTTCTTCCACCAGCATGGCCCGGGACACTGGAATGGCCTTGCCATAGCGCTGGGTAAGGCTCTGAGCCCAGCTTTCCAGCTCCCGGGGCAGGTGCAGGCTTTCCAGGGTCAGGTGGCCTACCGCTTCACTGCTGCTGTAGCCGAGCATCTGCTCGGCCCCGGCATTGAAGGTACTGATGACACCACGCAGGTCCGTGGCGATGATCGCCACCTGGGTCGCGGCATTGAGCACGCAGCGCAACTGACTGTGAGTGCCGCGCAATTCCTGCTCGCGACTGCGCAGCTCCCCCGTGCGTTGCTCCACCAGGGCCAAGGCCCGTTGCCGCTGACTCACCAGCACATAGAGCAAGGCGCTGAGCAGCAGACTGAGCAAGCCACCGAGAATCACCAGGCTGCTCAGGGAAGATTGGTTGGCATGCAGGAACGCCGCGCTGGGGCGGATATCAACCTGATAATCCCGGTCCGCCAGGCGCAACAGACGGCTGGCCGTCAGGTGACTGGCGATCGGCGGGTTGTTCGATTCATAGAGCACCTCGTGCTGGCCCTCGGTGGACAGATCGAGAATGCGCACCGACAAATTGTCGCTGGCCGGCACTGGCAAGCCGTCCGCCACCAGTTGCCGCAGGCTGATCACCGCCAGCACATAACCGTAAGGCCTGGCCTCGGGCAAGGGGCTGTCCTGGGGGCGCCTGACCGGCGCCGCCAGCAGCACGCCCCGGGCATAGGCCGGGTCCACGGCAACCAGGTGCAAAGGCGGCGAAACCGCCAGGCCGTTGAGCTCCCTGGCCCGCTCCAGAGTAGCCCGGCGCTGAGGCTGGGCCAGCAAGTCGTGCCCCAGGGGCGACCCCAGAGGGCTTTGCGTCTGGCTGTACAGAATCGGCGCAAAGTCTTCTTGCTCACCGGCGGGCTCCATCTGGCCGCTGGCGTTCAATTGCAGGATGGTGAACCCCGCCACCCCCTGATCCCGCACCGCCTGTTCGAACGCCGGCCGCTGGGCACGACTCACCAGAGGCGCCCAGGCATAGGCCTGAGTGTGGCGCAGCAGAGGCTTGGCGTAACCATCGAAGTCCTGGCGGGTCACCAGGTCGGAATTGACAAAGAAACGCCGCAGACCGTCCAGGCGTTGCTCCTGGTCTTGAAAGCGCTCTTCGATACGGCTGTAGCGTTCACTGGCGAGCAATTGGAAGCGCTGGCGCAGTTGCTGTTTGTTCGAGTTGTAAGTGGACCAGGCCAGCAGCCCGGTGAGAATGCCGCCCGCAAGCAACACCAGCACAGCCACTAGCCAGGCAGAGACTTCTTCACTAATGAAACCCAGGATCTTCGGGCGTACCACATGCAACGGCATAAGTAGAACTCATCACGCCAGCGAGTTTGGGTGTCATCCGGACTTGGTGTGAGTTATAGCTATTAGCCACTAATTTGACCAGCGCTAAACAGCCCCCAAAGCCCGAAAAAACGGGCGTCGGGGACTTATCCGGCCATCAGCGGGCGCTGATTTTCCAAGCACGGTGAATTTTGCTGTTACGGGCAAAATCCGGGTCGATGGTTTTCGCCGTGATCTCCTCGACCTGATAGCGCGCGGCGAGGTTCTCGTCCAACTGGAACTTGCGGAAGTTGTTGGAGAAGTAGAGCACGCCACCCGGCGCCAGACGGGCCATGGCCAGGTCCAGCAACTGCACCTGGTCACGCTGCACGTCGAACACCCCTTCCATGCGCTTGGAGTTGGAGAAGGTCGGCGGGTCGATGAAGATCAGGTCGAACTCGTCACGGCAACTGTCCAGCCAGGCCATCACATCACCCTGCTCCAGACGGTTCTTGTCGGAGAAACCGTTGAGGGAGAAGTTGCGTCGCGCCCAGTCCAGGTAGGTTTTCGACAAGTCGACGCTGGTCGTGCTGCGGGCTCCACCCTTGGCCGCGTGCACACTGGCGGTGGCGGTGTAGCAGAACAGGTTGAGGAAACGCTTGCCAGCAGCCTCTTTCTGGATGCGCATGCGCATCGGCCGATGGTCGAGGAACAGCCCGGTGTCCAGGTAGTCGGTCAGGTTCACCAGCAGCTTGACCCCGCCTTCGCGAACTTCGGTGAACTGGCCCTGGGCGCTCTGGCGCTCGTATTGCTTGGTGCCGCTCTGGCGCTCGCGACGCTTGATCACCACCCGGCTCTTATCCACGTTCAGTGCCTGGGGAATCGCTGCCAGGGCATCGAACAGACGCGCCTGGGCCTTCTCCGGGTCCACCGACTTGGGCGCCGCGTATTCCTGGACGTGCACCCAATCTTGGTACAGGTCGATGGCCAGGGAGTATTCCGGCATGTCCGCGTCATAGACCCGATAGCACTCGACACCTTCGCGCTTGGCCCATTTGCCCAGCAGCTTGAGGTTCTTTTGCAGGCGGTTGGCAAACATCTGCCCGCCCTCGCTCAGACGGGCCTGCTCGACCACCGGCGCCGGCGCAGGAGCCGGCTTGATCGGGTTGCCATTCTTGTTGTACTGGCGCACCGGCGGCTCGTCTGCAGCGGCCTGGGCCTGCTCGCGTTCCACCTGGCGCTGCTCGGCGGTGCGTCGCTCACCGGTGACGAACTGGTCCGGCAGCACCTTGATCAGCAGCAGCTTGCACGGCAAGGCGCCGTTCCAGAACGAGTACTGCTTGTGGCTGCGAATGCCCATGCGCTTGCCCAGGTCCGGGGCGCCGGTGAACACCGCCGCTTCCCAGTTCAGGCAGGCCTGACGCAGGCGCTCGCCGAGGTTCTGGTAGAGGTACAGCAGGCTGGCTTCGTCACCCAGACGCTCGCCGTAGGGCGGGTTGCAGATCACCAGGCCCTTCTGGTTCTGGTCCGGACGCGGTTCAAAAGTCCCCACTTCGCCCTGGTAGATCTTGATCCAGTCGCTCAAGCCCGCGCGCTCGACGTTGTTGCGACCCGGCTGGATCAATCGTGGATCGGCCTCGTAGCCGCGAATCCACAGCGGTGGCTTGGCCAGTCCGGCCTGGGCCCGAGCCTGTGCTTCATCGTGCAGCTTGCGCCACAACGCCGGCACATGGCCGAGCCAGGCGGTAAAGCCCCACTGCTCACGCTTGAGGTTGGGAGCGATGTCCGCGGCAATCATCGCCGCTTCCACCAGGAAGGTGCCGACACCGCACATCGGGTCGGCCAGGGCCCCGCCGTCTGCGGCGATGCGCGGCCAGCCGGAACGGATCAGGATCGCGGCCGCCAGGTTTTCCTTGAGCGGCGCGGCGCCTTGCTGCAGGCGATAGCCGCGCTGGTGCAGGCTGTGGCCGGACAGGTCCAGGGACAGGATGGCTTCGCCGCGATCCAGGCGCAGGTGGATGCGCAGGTCCGGATTGAGCTTGTCCACCGAAGGACGCTCGCCGGTGGGTGTGCGCAGTTTGTCGACAATGGCGTCCTTGACCTTCAGGGCACCAAAGTGGGTGTTGTCGATGCCCGAACCGTGGCCGCTGAACTCCACCGCCAGGGTGCCATCGGCCAGCATGTGGTCCTGCCAGTCGACGTCGAGCACGCCGTGGTAGAGGTCCTCGGCGTCCTTCATTGGAAAGCGCTTGAGGACAAGCAGCACCCGGTTGGCCAGGCGCGACCACAGACACAGCCGATAGGCCGTCTCCATGTCGGCCATGCCGCGCACGGCAGAGGTGTGCTCACGTGCTTGCTCAAGGCCAAGCCCGACGGCTTCCTCGATCAGCAGGCCTTCAAGGCCTTTGGGGCAGGTGAGGAAGAGTTCGTAACGATCCGACATGGGAGTACCAGGGCCTTTAGCAATAAGTGAACGGACAACGCATCGCCCGTTCGGTTTTCAATCAAGCGCTTTTCTTCAAGAGCGCTCGTGTGGCACGAAACTGTGCCGTCCCACCCCGGCAGACAGGCTTTCTTGCAGGGCAAAAAAGCTTAGAGGCCGGGACAGATAAAAAAGTCAGGGCAACAAAATGACATAAGTCGACCCTTCGTCGAATAGTAGTTGAGTGCAACCGTTCGACATTCTCACTAAAGCATTAACCTCATCATCTAGTGAGAGGCTGATCACAGCGGGCTTTGCCTGGCAAACAAGCTAAAAAACCCGTCCCGGCTTATGGCCTGGACAGCATTATCGTTACGTCCTTATGACAAAACGATCATTCACTTGCTGTGACCTATTGGTTAGAACTCAACACAGGTTGACGCCGCAATGGCGTCAACATCAAGGCTCGCCACGCCGGCAGCGAGCACCAACGGCAGAGACAATCTGCCCGACCTCAGAAGAAGGTCGACGGGACATAAGACAGTCAACAAGTGAGGGAAACACCCTATGAGAAGACTAAAGCGTGATCCGTTGGAAAGAGCATTTTTACGCGGATATCAGTATGGCGTTAATGGCAAGTCCCGTGAGCTTTGCCCATTTACTCTACCGTCGGTACGCCAAGCCTGGATTAACGGCTGGCGAGAAGGACGCGGCGACAACTGGGACGGTATGACTGGCACTGCGGGCATCCACAGACTCAACGAACTTCGCGCTGTCGGCTGATCAGGGCACATTCCGACACCTACAACTTGAATAGATGACGACTTAACCACGCACGCCCCATCCGGGCGGCGGGCTTCGGCCCAGGGGCTCCTTCGAGGAGCCCTTTTTTATGGCCGCGCTGGCGCCCGTTCTTATCGGCCCATGGCCGCGATGGCATCCACCGACTCGCGAATCAACGCCGGCCCCTTATAGATGAAGCCCGAATACAGCTGCACCAGGCTGGCGCCCGCGGCGATCTTCTCAGCCGCGTGCTTGCCTTCCGTGATGCCGCCCACGGCAATGATCGGCAAGCGACCGGCCAGTTCAGCGGCCAGTACCTTGACAGTGTGGGTGCTCTTGTCGCGCACCGGCGCGCCGGACAAGCCGCCAGCCTCATCGCCGTGTTCCATACCTTCGACGCCTTCGCGACTCAAGGTGGTGTTGGTGGCGATCACCGCGTCCATGCCGGTTTCCAGCAAGGCCCGAGCCACTTCAACGGTTTCCTCATCGCTCATGTCCGGCGCGATCTTGATCGCCAGGGGCACGCGTTTGCCATGAATGCTCGCCAGCTCCTGCTGACGCTGGCTCAGAGCCGACAGCAGCTGCTTGAGGGACTCGCCAAACTGCAGGCTGCGCAAGCCCGGGGTATTGGGCGAGCTGACATTGACCGTGACATAACTGGCATGGGTATAGACCTTGTCCAGGCAGATCAGGTAGTCGTCCACCGCCCGCTCCACCGGGGTGTCGAAGTTCTTGCCGATATTGATCCCCAGCACGCCCTTGTATTGGGAGGCGGCCACACGCGCCAGCAGATTATCGACCCCCAGGTTGTTGAAGCCCATGCGGTTGATGATGGCTTCGGCCTGAGGCAGGCGGAAGATCCGCGGCTTGGGGTTGCCCGGCTGCGGACGCGGAGTGACGGTGCCGATCTCGACAAAGCCGAAGCCCAGTTGAGCGAAGCCATCGATGGCGGCGCCGTTCTTGTCCAGACCGGCAGCCAGGCCCACCGGGTTCGGAAACTCCAGGCCCATGACCTGCACCGGCAACTGCGCCGGCGCCTTGCACAACAGACCGTTAAGGCCCAAACGCCCGCCCGCACCGATCAGGTCCAGGGACAGATCGTGGGAGGTTTCCGGGGAGAGTTTGAACAACAGCTGGCGGGCCAGGGTATACATGGGCGGGATGAACTCGGTTGGCGGCGAAATAAGGCGCCGATTATAGCCGCGCCCAGGGCTTGCAGGCGAGGCGCAGAATGAAATCCCCGACAATGGCATATGCCTTGCACCCACTTGCTCATCAGACCTGGGCCAATGGCGGCCCAGGTTCAAGGACAACGGCGTCGTCACCCACACAGGCTTTGCCTGGCCAGTGGGTACGACGCTTTTTTATGCAAGGTGCCAAGCCATGACTGAACACCCCAACTGCGCACTGGCCTGGGTCAACGGCAGCGATGCCCCGGAAAAGTCCGCCATCAACCTGGGCTTCATGGCCCTGACCGATTGCGCCTCGGTGGTGGTCGCCGCCACCCAGGGCTTTGCCCAGCCCTACGGCCTGACCCTGAACCTCAAGCGCCAGAGTTCCTGGGCCGGGCTGCGGGACAAGCTGGTGAGTGGCGAACTGGACGCTGCCCACAGCCTGTACGGCCTGATCTACGCCGTGCACCTGGGCATCGGCGGGACCCATCCCTGCGACATGGCGGTGCTCATGGGCCTGAACCAAAATGGCCAAAGCATCAACCTGTCCCGGGAACTGCAAGCCCTCAAAGTGACCAGCCCTGAAGCATTGGACCACCATGTGCACCAAAGCCGGGCACGACTGACCTTCGCCCAGACCTTCCCCACCGGGACTCACGCCATGTGGTTGTACTACTGGCTGGCCAGCCAGGGCATCCACCCGCTGCGGGACGTCGACAGCGTGGTGGTGCCGCCGCCGCAGATGGTGGCTCACCTGCAGGCCGGGCGCATCGACGGGTTCTGCGTCGGCGAACCCTGGAGCGCCAGTGCAGTGCAGCAGGATCAGGGCTTCACCCTGGCCACCAGCCAGGCAATCTGGCCGGACCACCCGGAAAAAGTCCTCGGCTGCACCCGCGCCTTCGTCGAGCAATACCCCAACACCGCCCGGGTCCTGGTCATGGCGATCCTCGAGGCCAGCCGCTTTATCGAACAAAGTCCGGAAAACCGCCGCAGCACCGCCCAGTTGCTGAGCGCCGCCGATTACCTGAATGCACCGCTGGACTGCATCGAGCCGCGGCTGCTGGGGGCTTACGCCGACGGCCTGGGCAATCGCTGGCAGGACCCCCACGCGCTGCGCTTTCACCACCATGGCGCCGTCAACCTGCCCTACCTATCCGACGGCATGTGGTTCATGACCCAGTTCCGGCGCTGGGGCCTGCTGCGGGAAGACCCGGACTACCTGGGCGTCGCTCGCCACGTGCAGCAGCTTGAACTCTATCGCGAAGCCGCCAGCGCGCTGGGCATCACCACCTCGGGCCCGGACATGCGCAGCAGCCAGTTGATCGATGGCAAGGTGTGGGACGGCTCTGAGCCTGCCGCCTATGCCCGCAGCTTCCGCCTGCATGCCCTCAACGACAGCCCTGCCCTTGCCGCCCAGCGCTGACCGGAGTCCGCGAACATGCTGCGTATCCTGCTGATCAACGACACCGCAAAAAAAGTCGGAAGGCTCAAGGCCGCCCTCAGCGAAGCCGGCTTCGAGGTGATTGACGAATCCGGCCTGACCATCGACCTGCCGGGCCGCGTCGAAACGGTGCGCCCGGACGTGATCCTGATCGATACCGAGTCACCCAGCCGTGATGTGATGGAGCAAGTGGTGCTGGTCAGCCGCGATCAACCCCGGCCCATCGTGATGTTCACCGATGAACACGATCCGGGGGTGATGCGCCAGGCGATCAAGTCCGGGGTCAGCGCCTACATCGTCGAGGGCATCCAGGTCCAGCGCCTGCAACCGATCCTCGACGTGGCCATGGCGCGCTTTGAAAGCGACCAGGCCCTGCGCGCGCAACTCCAGGCCCGGGACCAGCAACTGGCCGAGCGCAAGCGCATCGAGCTGGCCAAGGGCCTGTTGATGAAGATGAAGGACTGCGACGAAGAACAGGCCTACACCCTGATGCGCCGTCAGGCCATGGGCAAGCAGCAGAAGCTGATCCAGGTCGCGGAACAGATCATCGCCATGCAGGAACTGCTGGGCTGACCTGCGCCCCGTAGGAGCCGGCTTGCCGGCGAATAGGCCTCTGAACCTTGTGCCAGTCTTGAGGGCGCCTTCGCTGGCAAGCCAGCTCCTACAGCGAGCCTGCCCATGCCAGCCAACATGGCCGCCGGTTGGCTCGGCTCTTGCTATCAAATCCACAACGGTAACCAACGGCGGTTGCCCCACCTACGACAAAGACGTCGCGCACTCTGCTCGCCACAACGAGCCGGGTGCCGACGTTTTTTCGTTTTGGCCCCACTGACCGGGGTCGGTGGCGCGGCCGTGGCGGCGCTCCACCTGCAAGCTCATGACGACTCCAACGATTCTTATCAGCTGAGGTGCGCGATGAATTCAAGCTTCTGGAAATCCGGCCACACCCCGACCCTGTTCGCAGCCTTTCTGTATTTCGACCTGAGCTTCATGGTCTGGTACCTGCTGGGCCCCCTGGCGGTGCAGATTGCTGCCGACCTGCACCTGAGCCCCCAGCAACGCGGGCTGATGGTGGCCACACCGATCCTCGCCGGCGCAGTGCTGCGCTTCATCATGGGCCTGCTGGCCGATCGCCTGTCGCCCAAGACCGCCGGCCTGATCGGCCAGGTGATTGTCATCGGCGCGCTGTTCGGCGCCTGGAAGCTGGGCATCCACAGCTATGAGCAAGCCTTGCTACTGGGGGTATTCCTCGGCATGGCCGGCGCCTCCTTCGCTGTGGCCCTGCCCCTGGCCTCCCAATGGTATCCGCCGCAACACCAGGGCAAGGCCATGGGCATCGCCGGTGCCGGCAACTCCGGCACGGTGTTCGCCGCGCTGCTCGCTCCGGTGCTGGCAGCGGCTTTCGGCTGGAGCAATGTCTTCGGCTTCGCCCTGATCCCGCTGCTCCTGACACTGGTGCTGTTCGCCTGGCTGGCGAAGAACGCCCCCGAGCGGCCACGGGCCAAATCCATGGGCGACTACTTCAAGGCCCTGGGGGACCGCGACAGCTGGTGGTTCATGTTCTTCTACAGCGTGACCTTTGGCGGATTCATCGGCCTGGCCAGCGCACTGCCCGGCTATTTCAACGACCAGTACGGCCTGAGCCCGGTGACTGCTGGCTACTACACCGCCGCCTGTGTCTTCGGCGGCAGCCTGATGCGCCCTCTGGGCGGCGCCCTGGCGGACAGTTTCGGCGGTATCCGCACTTTGCTGGCGATGTACAGCGTGGCGGTGGTCTGCATCGCTGCCGTGGGATTCAACCTGCCCAGTTCCTACGCCGCCCTGGCCCTGTTCGTCTGCACCATGCTGGGCCTCGGCGCCGGCAATGGCGCGGTGTTCCAGCTGGTACCGCAACGCTTTCGTCGGGAAATCGGGGTCATGACCGGGCTGATCGGCATGGCCGGCGGCATCGGCGGTTTCGCCCTGGCGGCAGGCATGGGCGCAATCAAGCAGAGCACCGGCAGCTATCAACTGGCACTGTGGCTGTTCGCCAGTCTCGGGGTCCTGGCCTGGTTCGGCCTGCACGGGGTCAAGCGCCGCTGGAGAACCACCTGGGGCTCCGCCGCCGTAACTGCGGCACGGGTCTGAGCGCGCCATGGGCCTGCAACTGAGCCATGCCGAGGCCAGCGCCACCGGACCGCGGGCGGAAAATCAGGACGCCTTGCGCCGGGTCACCCCGGCGCCGGATCTGGCGGCGAGCAAGGGCCTGCTGTTCGCCATCGCCGATGGCGTCAGTCAGTGCGCCGACGGCGGCCTGGCAGCGCGTTCGAGCCTGCAGGCCCTGGCCCTGGATTACTACGCCACCCCGGAAACCTGGGCCGTGGCCCAGGCCCTGGAACGCCTGCTGAGCGCCCAGAACCGCTGGCTCCAGGCCAACGGCGGCGGCCAGCCCCTGCTCACCACCCTCAGCGCCCTGGTACTGCGGGGCCGACGCTTTACCCTGGCCCATGTCGGCGACTGCCGGGTCTACCGTTGGCACCAACAGCAGTTGCAACGCATCAGCGAGGACCATGTCTGGGACCAGCCGGGCATGCAGCATGTGCTCAAGCGCGCCCTGGGCCTGGACCAGCATCTGGTACTGGACTTCCTCGATGGCGAACTGCGCCAGGGCGAAAGCTTCCTGATGCTCAGCGACGGGGTCTGGGCCACCCTGGGCGACAGCGCCATCGCCGCCATTCTGCGGGACCAGCCCGACCTGGACAGCGCGACACAGACCCTGGTCAACGCAGCGCACCTGGCCGGTAGTCAGGACAATGCCAGCGCGCTGCTGGTGCGGGTCGACGCGCTTGGCGAAAGCAGCCTCGGCGATGCCCTGCTGCACTTGCAACAATGGCCCCTGCCGCCGTTGCTGAAACCCGGGCAACGCTTCGAAGGCTGGCAGGTGGAGAGCCTGGTCAGCCAGAGCCAGCAATCGCTGCTATACCGCGTGCGTGATGAACAGCACCAGGCCTGGCTGCTGAAAACCCTGCCGGCAGCCCTGCACAACGACCTGGCGGCCTGCCAGGGGCTGCTGTCCGAGGAATGGCTGCTGCGCCGCGTTGCCGGGCGGTATTTCCCCCAGGTGCACGGTGGCACTGCGCGCCAGCACCTGTATTACCTGATGCGCGAATACCCCGGTCGCACCCTGCAACAGCTGTTTCGCTACAACGGCCCCCTGCCCCTGGACCAGTGGCAGTCCCTGGCCGAGCGCCTGCTGCGGGCCATTGGCCTGCTGCACCGCCGGCAGATCCTGCACCGCGACATCAAGCCGGACAATCTGCTGCTGGGAGACGATGGCGAACTGCGGATTCTGGATTTCGGCCTGGCCTACTGCCCGGGCTTGTCGGCGGACCTGGCGCACCTGCTGCCCGGCACCCCGAGCTATATCGCCCCGGAAGCCTTCGCCGGCGAACCTCCCAGCCCGCAACAGGATCTCTATGCGGTGGGTGTCAGCCTGTATTACCTGCTGACCGGGCACTACCCCCATGGCGAGATCGAAGCCTTCCAGCGCCCGCGCTTCACCGCTGCTGATCCCCCCAGCCGCTACCGCCCGGATCTGCCGCAATGGCTGGAGCAAAGCCTGGAACGCGGGGTCTGTGCCGACCCGGCCCAGCGCTATGAAACCGCCGAAGAATGGCTGTTGGTGCTGGAACAGGGTGAACGCCGCAGCCTGAGCCTGCGGCCGCGCCCCCTGCTGGAACGGGAGCCGCTGAAGGTCTGGCGCGGCCTGGCCCTGCTCGCCCTGCTAGTCAACCTGATGTTGCTGCTGGCACTGCTGCATCGCTGAAGCCAACAGGTGGCGGGCACAGCCGATCAATCTCCCGATAACCTCCAGCCTCCTCAGCCCCTCCTGTGCCTCCTGCGCCTCCTGCGGAGCCGTTCGCAGCCTGCGGCAGCGGCTACACCCCCCTTCGGCATTGGCAACAGGTGTAGCCGCTGTCGAGCCATAGCGAGGCTGCGAAACGCTCCGCAGGACCTTGCTTGGCGATCCCCCAGGCCATTCATCGCCCCCAGCAGCCGCCGCAAAGAGCCGAAAGAGGGCGTGACGCCTCGATTCGGTGCAACAGCCGAACTCGGCCAGGGCAGAATCTTCATCGGAGCCCCATAAAACCGCGCCCTCGGCAACTTGGCACAAGCGCTGCATGAGAGCGGACAACAGACATAAAGCCCGGCCTTCAACGACGAAGGCAGGCTTCCCGAGAGAACGGGATCGGACAAAGGCGTCCTCGTCAGGCCACTGACGGGACGCCTTTTTTGTTTGCGCGCAGTTTTTCGAGCCAGGCCGCACTGAACCTGCCTGAGCTCCGGAGAAGCCCATGAAAAGACTCAAACTGGTAATGATCGGCAACGGCATGGCCGGGGTCCGCACCCTGGAAGAGTTGCTCAAACTGAGCGACGAGCTGTACGACATCACCGTGTTCGGTGCCGAACCCCACACCAACTACAACCGCATCCTGCTCTCGCCGGTGCTGGCCGGTGAACAGACGTTCGAGGACATCGTCCTCAACGACCTGGACTGGTACCTGAACCACAACATCAAGCTGCTGCTCAATCGCAAAGTGGTGGAAATCGACCGGATCAAGCGCCGGGTGATCGCCGAGGACGGCAGCGAAGCCGAGTACGACCGCCTGCTGATCGCCACCGGCTCCACCCCCTTTATCCTGCCGATTCCCGGCAAGGACCTGCAGGGGGTGATCGGCTATCGCGACATTGCCGACACCCAGGCGATGATCGACACGGCCAAGACCCACACGCATGCGGTGGTGATCGGCGGCGGCCTGCTGGGCCTGGAAGCCGCTAACGGCCTCAAGCTGCGGGGCATGGACGTGACCGTGGTGCATATCGGCGAATGGCTGCTGGAACGGCAGCTGGACCAGACCAGCGGCCAGTTGCTGCAAGGCGCCCTGGAAAGCCGTGGCCTGAAGTTTCGCCTGTGCGAACAGACCCAGGCCCTGATCGATGCCGGCAATGGCCGGGTCGGCTCGGTGCAGTTCAAGAATGGCGAGATCATCCCCGCCGAACTGGTGGTGATGGCCGCCGGCATCCGCCCCAACACCGAGCTGGCGGAACGGGCCGGCCTGCACTGCAACCGTGGGATTCTGGTCAACGACACCCTGCAAACCTTCGACCCGCGTATCTACGCCATTGGTGAGTGCGCCAGTCACCGCGGTATCGCCTACGGCCTGGTGGCGCCGCTGTTCGAACAGGCCAAGGTTTGCGCCAACCACTTGGCCCAACTGGGCTTTGCCCGCTACCAAGGCTCAGTGACCTCGACCAAGTTGAAGGTCACGGGCATCGATCTGTTTTCCGCCGGGGATTTCATGGGCGGCGACGGCACCGAGACCATCACCCTCTCCGACCCCATTGGCGGGGTGTACAAGAAGCTGGTGATCAAGGACGACATACTGGTGGGCGCCTGCCTGTACGGCGATACGGCGGACGGCGGCTGGTACTTCCGGCAGATCCGCGAACAGCACGGCATTGGCGAAATCCGCGATCACTTGATGTTCGGCGAGCAGGCCCTCGGGGATGTCGGCCACCAGGGCCAGGACAAGGCCATGAGCATGGCCGACAGCGCCGAAGTCTGCGGCTGCAACGGCGTGTGCAAGGGCACCATCGTCAAGGCCATCCAGGAACAGGGGCTGTTCAGCGTCGACGAGGTCAAGAAGCACACCAAGGCCGCCAGTTCCTGCGGCTCCTGTGCCGGACTGGTGGAGCAGATCCTGATCAACACCGTGGGCGGCGCGGCGGACGTCAAACCAAAAAGCGAAAAAGCCATCTGCGCCTGCAGCGACCTGAACCACGGGCAGATCCGCCAGGCCATTCGCGACCAGCATCTGCTGACCGTCGCCGGCACCATGAGCTACCTCAACTGGCGTACCCCCAACGGTTGCGCCACTTGCCGCCCGGCGCTGAACTACTACCTGATCTCCACCTGGCCGGGAGAAGCCAAGGACGATCCGCAATCGCGGCTGATCAACGAGCGGGCCCACGCCAATATCCAGAAGGATGGGACCTACTCGGTGGTGCCGCGGATGTGGGGGGGCGTGACCAATCCGTCCGAGCTGCGACGCATCGCCGATGTCGCCGACAAGTACCAGGTGCCCATGGTCAAGGTCACCGGCGGCCAGCGCATCGACCTGCTGGGCATCCGCAAGGAAGACTTGCCCGGAGTCTGGAAAGACCTGGACATGCCGTCCGGCCACGCCTATGGCAAATCCATCCGCACCGTGAAGACCTGTGTCGGCAGCGAGTTCTGCCGCTTCGGCACGCAGAACTCCACCCAGCTGGGAATCGAGCTGGAACACGACCTGTTCAACATGTGGTCGCCGCACAAGGTCAAGCTGGCGGTCTCCGGCTGCCCGCGCAACTGCTCGGAAGCCGGGATCAAGGACGTAGGCATCATCGGCGTCGATTCGGGCTGGGAGATGTACATCGGCGGCAACGGCGGGATCAAGACCGAGGTGGCAGAGTTTTTCGTCAAGCTCAAGACCGCCGAAGAAGTCCGCGAATACAACGGCGCCTTCCTCCAGCTGTACCGCGAAGAGGCCTTCTACCTCGAACGCACGGTGCACTACCTGCAACGGGTCGGCCTGGAGCACGTGAAAAAGGCCGTGCTGGAAGACCCGCAACGGCGCAAGGCGCTGAACGAGCGCCTGCAGTTCTCCCTGTCCTTCGAGCAAGACCCGTGGCAGCAGCGCCTGGCCGAGCCGCAGCTGAAAAAAGAGTACGAGTCGATCCCCGTGAAACAACTGGAGGTGCCGGCATGAACTGGCTGGATATCTGCGCCCTGGAAGAGATCAATGCCCTGGGCTCGCGCATCATCAAGGGCCCCAAGGGCGATATCGCGATTTTTCGTACCAGCAACGATCAGGTCTTTGCCCTCGACGATCGTTGTCCGCACAAGGGCGGCCCCCTGTCCCAGGGATTGATCTACGGCAAGCGCGTGGCCTGCCCGCTGCACAACTGGCAGATCGACCTGGAATCCGGCGAAGCCCAGGCCCCGGACACCGGCTGCGCCCATCACCATCCGGCGCGGGTGGCAAGTGGCCGGGTGCAGTTGGCCCTGCGGGATGCCGGCTGATGAAGCCGCAGAGCACGGCCTCGACCTGTTGCTACTGCGGGGTCGGCTGCGGTGTGCTGATCGAGCATGACGGCCGGCAGATCCTCGGGGTCAGCGGCGATCCGGCGCACCCGGCCAACTTCGGCAAGCTGTGCAGCAAGGGCGCCAGCCTGCATTTGACCGGCGACCGCAACGCCCGCGCCCTGTACCCGGAACTGCGCCTGGGCAAGGACCTGGCTCGCAGCCGCTGCGACTGGGACAGCGCCCTGGAGCATGCCGCCGGGGTGTTCGCCCAGACCATCGCCGAGCATGGCCCAGACAGCGTGGCATTCTATGTCTCCGGGCAACTGCTGACCGAGGACTACTACGCCTTCAACAAGCTAGCCCGGGCCCTGGTGGGCACCAACAATATCGACAGCAATTCCCGGCTGTGCATGTCCTCGGCGGTGGTGGGCTACAAGCGCAGCCTGGGGGCCGATGCGCCGCCTTGCAGTTATGAGGACCTGGAGCACAGCGATTGCGTGGTGATCGTCGGCAGTAACATGGCCTACGCCCATCCCGTGCTGTTTCGGCGCCTGGAACACGCGAAAAGCCAGCGTCCGGACATGAAAGTCATCGTCATCGACCCGCGTCGTACCGACACCTGCGATCTGGCCGACCTGCATCTGGCGATCCTCCCCGGCACCGATGTCGCACTGTTCCACGGGATTCTCCACCTGTTGCTGTGGGAGGACTGGGTCGATCGTGACTTCATCCGCGAACACACCGAGGGCCTGGCCGAGCTGAAGGTGCTGGTCCGCGACTACACCCCGGCGATGGTGGCGCAACTCTGTGGTATCAGCCTTGAGCAACTGCAGCTGTGCGCCCAATGGATAGGGACGGCGCCCAGTTTCCTGTCGTTGTGGTGCATGGGCTTGAATCAGTCCAGCGCCGGCAGCGCAAAAAACAGTGCGCTGATCAATCTGCACCTGGCCACCGGACAAATCGGCCGAAAGGGTGCGGGGCCCTTCTCCCTCACCGGTCAGCCCAATGCCATGGGCGGGCGCGAAACCGGCAGTCTGAGCAACCTGCTCCCCGGGCACCGGGAAGCTGCCGATCCCCAACATCGCGCTGAGGTCGCCGCTTATTGGGGAGTGGAACAGGTGCCAGCCAGCCCCGGACTGACCGCTATCGAGTTGTTTGAACAGCTGCAAAGCGGTCGCATCAAGGCCTTGTGGATCGCCTGTACCAACCCGGCGCAGTCGTTGCCGGACCAGAACGCGGTGCGTGCGGCCCTGCAGCACTGCCCGTTCGTGGTCCTGCAAGAAGCCTTCGCCACCACGGAAACCGCGGCCTTTGCCGACCTGCTGCTACCTGCCGCCAGTTGGGGCGAGAAGGAAGGCACAGTGACCAACTCGGAACGGCGGGTTTCTCATGTGCGTCAGGCGGTAATCGCACCCGGTGAGGCACGGCCTGATTGGGCCATTACCGTGGATTTCGCCCAACGTCTGGAGCGACGCCTGCGGCCCGGGCTGCCGAGCCTGTTCGACTTCGACTCCCCAGCCCAGCTGTTCGATGAGTACAAAGGCCTGACCCAGGACCGCGATCTGGACCTGTCCGGCCTCAGTCACCAGTTGATCGACCGTCTCGGCCCACAGCAGTGGCCCTTCCCCAGCGGCGCGACACAGGGCACGCCGCGCTTGTATGGGGATGGGCGTTTTCCCACCGCCAGTGGCCGTGCGCACTTTGTCTGCGACCCTTACCTGCCCGCCAAGGAACAGCGCGATGCCCGCTTTCCCCTGACCCTGATCACCGGTCGGCTGCGGGACCAATGGCACGGCATGAGCCGCACCGGCACCGCGGCGCAGCTGTTCGGCCATGTCAGCGAAGCACTGCTGAGCCTGCATCCGGACGAACTGCGGCGCCAGCGGCTACGGGAGGGAGATCTGGTCAACCTGAAAAGCCGCCGTGGCAGTGTGATCGTCGCCGTCAGCAGCGATGACAGCGTGCGTCCCGGCCAGGCCTTTGTGCCGATGCACTGGGGGGATCGCTTCCTCAAGGGCGGGATCAATGTCGTCACTCAGCCGGCCTTTGACCCTCTGTCCAAACAGCCGGAACTCAAACACAGCGGCGTGCGCCTGGAGCCGGTGCAACTGCCTTGGCAATTGTTTGCCCTGATCGAAGGCGACGTGCAGGCGCACTTCAGGGCTCTGCGCCCCCTGTGCGAAGCCTTTGCCTATGTCAGCCTGAGCCTGACCGGTCGCGAACATCCGGCCCTGGTGATTCGGGCCGCTCACCAGGAAGCACCGCCGCCGGCATTGCTCAAGCTCATCGATCAGCACTTGGGGCTCGAAACTGGGCCGGTGCTGGCCTATGACGATCCGCGTCGGGCCATCGGCAAGCGGGTGCGCATCGAACAAGGGCGGATCACCGCGATTCGCCTGACCGGCGAAACCCTGGCCCAGCACTGGCTGCAGGAACTGTGGCTCGAGGGGCGCGCCGATGAGCAACTACGACGCTGGTTGCTGGCACCGATGAGCAGTCCGCCGGGGGCCAGCGGCCTGGGCGGGGAACGGGAGCGGACCCTGTGTAACTGCAAGAACGTCAGCTACCGGGCGGTCTGTGCCGGTATCGCTGAAGGCCTGAATCTCGACCAACTGAAACAACAACTGGGTTGCGGTAGCCAATGTGGCTCCTGCGTGCCGGAGATCAAGCGCCTGCTGGCGGCTCCGGTGCAACCTGTCGCCGCCATCCCTGTGTGAGGAAAACGTATGAGCGCAAAAGTCTGGCTGGTAGGTGCAGGGCCTGGAGACCCCGAGCTGTTGACCCTCAGGGCCGTACGCGCCCTTGGCGAAGCCGATGTGGTGTTGATCGATGATCTGGTGAACAGCGCGGTGCTGGACCATTGCCCCACAGCGCGGGTCATCCCGGTGGGCAAGCGCGGTGGCTGTCGCTCCACGCCCCAGGCCTTCATTCATCGCCTGATGCTGCGCTATGCCCGGCAAGGGCGCTGCGTGGTGCGCCTCAAGGGTGGCGATCCATGCATTTTCGGGCGAGGTGGCGAGGAAGCTCAGTGGCTGAAGGAACGTGGGATCGAGGTGGAGTTGGTCAATGGCATCACCGCGGGGCTGGCGGGTGCAACCCGTTGTGATATTCCCCTGACCCTGCGAGGCGTGGCTCGGGGCGTGACCCTGGTGACCGCCCACACTCAAGATGACAGCAGCCTGAACTGGCAGGCTCTGGCTCAAAGCGGTACGACCCTGGTGATCTACATGGGGGTGGCGAAGCTGGCGGAGATTGCCGGGCACTTGCGTGACGGCGGTCTGGCAGCCGATACGCCGGTGGCGATGATTGAAAATGCCTCGCTGCCTGAACAGCGGGAATGCCGCAGCGATCTGGCGGGGATGGAGCGCGATGCCCTGCGCTTCGAGTTGAAGAGCCCGGCGATCCTGGTGATCGGTGCAGTGGCGGCCACTGAGTCCGCTGTCCAAGCCTCTGCGTGCCAAGCCTGAGCGCGCCTCTGGGCCAGGTAAATCGCAGACAAAGAAAAACCCGGCCTAGGCCGGGTTTTTCCAAGCTACAAGGCTAATTACTTAGCTTGAGCTTCAACCGATGCTTCTACGCGACGGTTAACTGCGCGACCAGCTTCAGTTGCGTTGTCGGCAACTGGGCGGGACTCACCGTAACCAACGGATTGAACGCGGTTAGCGCCAACGCCGTACTGGTTGACCAGAACTTGTTTAACGGCGTTTGCACGACGCTCAGACAGCTTCTGGTTGTAAGCGTCAGGACCGACGGAGTCAGTGTGACCTTCAACAACAGTGGTGGTCTGTGGGTACTGATTCATGAAATCAGCCAGGTTCTTGATGTCAGCGTAGCTGTTAGGCTTAACGACCGACTTGTCGAAGTCGAACTTAACGTCCAGCTCAACACGAACAACTTCAGCAACTGGAGCTTCTGGAGCTGGCTCAGGAGCTGGAGCTGGAGCTGGAGCAACTGGAGCTGGAGCGACTTTGCCGCCGCTGCCACCGAAGTTCACACCCAGACCGATAGTAGGAGCGTAGTCCCACTTGCCGTTGTCCAGCTTGTAGTCAGCTTCAACGCCGGCACGGGCGAACAGGTTGTCGGTGAAGTAGTACTTAACACCAGCGCCTGCAGTCAGGAAAGTCGACTGGTCGCGGCCGCTGTGACCGTCAGCGATCACGTTGGTCATGCTCTTGTGAGCAACACCGCCGGAAACGTATGGACGCAGAGCGTCACCCACGGTACCAAAGTGGTACTGAGCGTTCAGGCCGAAGTTGTCGCCTTTGATTTTCTGGTTACCAGTACCGTCGTTAGAACGGGTGTGGTTGGTCTTGTCGTAGGTGGCGTTCAACGACAGATCGTCGGTCAGGAAGTAACCGATCGATGCGCCTGGGTTGAAGCCGTCTTCAACGTGATTAACGCTGTCGTTGTACTGTTTTTTGTAAAACAGTTCACCCTCGACCGCGCCTTGGCCTTGCGCCAGAACGCCGAACGAAGTCACGGCAACAATAGAACCAATGGCAATGCCCAAGGTGTTTTTCAGTTTCATCCGTTAAATCCCCATCTGGTGATTGTAAAGCAGTCCCACATACCGGGGGACAACTCGGCGGTAAGTCTATCAGAACTCACCTAGACGTAAGAGATATTTGCGCCGAACTAAGTTTCAGCAATGCCTGCAAATTTCTCACGCAATTTATCAAGAGCACGTTTGTAACGCATTTTTGTAGCACTCAAACCCATATGCATGATGTCCGCGATCTCCTGAAACTCCAGTTCTGCGACAAATCGTAGCACCAGAATCTCTCGATCAATCGGGTTCACATGCACTAGCCATCGGTCAAGTCCGCCCTTCTCCTCAGGTTTCGGCGCCTTCTCTTCAGAGGCCTCCTCGAGGGGGTCAAGACTTAAAGCGTCCATCAACCGACGCTTGCGCCGCTCCTTGCGATACTGCGTGATGCATTCGTTGTACGTGATGCTATATAGCCATGTCTTGAACTTCGATTTGCCCTCAAAGTTCTTAAGGCCATACAGCACCTTCAACATCACCTCCTGACAGACATCATCCGCATCACGATCGTTCCCTAGATAACGCGCACAAACATTAAATAGGGTCCGCTGATAGCGTCGCATCAACTCTTCATAGGCGCGTGTTACGTGAAACAGCTCCGTATGTGAGCGCGCAACCAACTCCTCATCAGAGAGCTCACGGGGGTCATAGCGCGTGGATAGCGATTGGGTTTTATTCAAAACGAGTCGTGCCGACAGTCAGGTCAATGTCCGCCGCAGCCCGATGAGGGCATTTTGCGGCGGCATACATTAGCAGGGTTTGCCGGGTTAGCGGCTACTTACATGCTGCTCCAGCAAGATCCGATTGGACAGAGAGACTAGCTCACCCTCCTCGGTCAGCAATGTAGTTTTAACCGTGCCGATCTCTTCGATCTGGCCTTCGACCTCACCAACACGTACTTGTTGCCCAACCTGGTACAACTCACGCACATAGATTCCCGCAAGAATCTGTCCGGCAATTTCCCGGCTTCCCAAACCCATCGCCAGCGCAACGGCCAGACCAACGGTAATCAATACGATCACGATCACATGGTTGAGCAGGTCGGTTTTGACCTCCAACTGACTGATCGCAACGGAAATACTGATGATGATCACCAGCCCCTGGGCAATCCGTCCCAGGCCACTGGCGTAATCGAGGCCTACACCTTCCGCCGCTCCGCGCACCAGACCGTTGGCCAATTGCGCCAGCAGAACCCCCACCAACAGCACCAGCGCAGCACCGAAAACCTTCGGCAAATACAGCGCAAGCATGTCGAGCGTAGCCGAAACTCGCTCAAGGCCAAGGGATTCAGCAGCAGAAACCAGAAAAATAAGCAGAACGAACCAATAGACGATCTTGCCGATCAAGGTCGAGATCGGTACTTGCAAGCCCGCGCGGGACAGCAATTTGGTCAAGCCGGTACCGCCCATCAGGCGATCCAGGCCCAGCTTGGCCAGCAATTTCGACAACAAGGTATCCAGCAGCTTGGCCACCACGAAGCCCAGCAACAGCACCACCAGCGCGCCGAACAGGTTCGGAATGAAGTTCGCTACCTTGGTCCACAAGGCAGTCATCGCCGTGACGAGGCTCTGCGTCCAGAGATCAAGTTCCATATTCAATCAGCCTTATCAGCAGTGCGAGCAGAAGATTTACGACGGGAAACCGGCGCGATATGGGCCGATCCGTTATTCAAGGCGATCATCAGCGCCGGCAGCCAGCGGCCCAGCAGGCTGAACAGATCCCCCGCCCCAACCTGGCGGTTGGCGGTTTTCAGTACGCGGCCCAGGCAGGCATCGTCATCGCGGCTCGATGGCGAAGCTTTGAGCATGTCACGCAAAGACTGTTCAAACGGATCGTGCATACGCACCTCGGGTGATGTCTGGAAAAGACGCGATCAGATTTATTCGGGTCACATGACGCATCATCACACCCAGCGCAAACGGCGAAACAACCACCATTGTCCTAGGGCCACAGACACCAGCAGCAGGCAGGCAATGATGAATCCGTAAGGGCTGGCGGAGAACGGAATGCCGCCGACGTTGATCCCCAGAAGACCGGTGAGAAAACTCATGGGCAGGAAGATCCCGGTGATGATCCCGAAGCGATACATGGTTCGATTCATGCGTACGCTCAAGCGCCGGTCTTCGGCCTCCAGCACAAGCCCCACGCGCTCTCGAGTCAACTCCAGCTCTTCCAGGTAACGGGTAAGGCTGTTGTGCAGTTCATTCCAATAATCACCATCATCGACGGCGAACCAGGGCAGTTTTATCCGACTCAGTTGGGAGAAAATATCACGCTGCGGCGCCAGGAAACGCTTCAGTCCGGCAGCCCGGCGACGGATCTGCAAAATACTCCCATGCTCCGGGGTATACCGTTCGTCGGCATCTAGCTTTTCTTCCTCAGCATCGACCACTTCAGAGAGATCGCTGACCAGATCCTGCACTTTATGGGTCAGGTATTCGGCCATATAGAGGAGGAGCTCGGCGGCGGTTTTCGGCCCCTTGCCCTCGGCCAGTTGCACCAACAGCTCATCGGTGGCCCGCAAAGGCCGCAAGCGCAGAGAAATCACCCGTTGCGCGGACGCAAAGATGCGTACCGAGACCATGTCTTCAGGCTCAGCTCCCGGATTGAGATTGATGCCCCGCAGAAACAGCAGCAGTTCCGACTCCGGCAAGGCCAGCAAGCGCGGCCGGGTATTTTCCTCCAGCAGCAGATCACAGCTGAATTCGCTCAAGCCGCTGGAGCGGCGCAACCAGGTCTGGGTTTGTGGATGACTGCGATCCCAATGCAGCCACAGGCTTTCATGGGCCTGTAGCTGCAGATCGTCAAGCTCAGTCCGGGCTATCGAACGCGCACCACCTTCACCATCCAGCACCAGGGCATGCACCAGCCCCCATTGCGCGTTTTCTTCCTCGAACATCCTCATCCCTTGTCAGGCCAACTACTTATTCAGGCATTTTCAGCGGGCTCGGCGACACGATCACGCCGTTGTTATCGGCGTAGACATACTGGCCCGGACGGAAAGTCACACCGGCAAAGGTCACTGCCACATTGAGATCACCAATGCCACGCTTGTCGGTCTTCATCGGGTGGCTGGCCAGGGCCTGGACACCGAGATCAGTCTGCGCGATGACATCCACATCGCGAATGCAACCGTAGATCACCAGACCTTCCCAGCCATTTTTCGCCGCCTTCTCGGCCAGCAGGTCGCCCAGCAGCGCGCGACGCAGGGAACCACCGCCATCAACCACCAGTACCTTGCCGTGCCCCTTGAGTTCGACTTGCTCCTTGACCAGCGAATTGTCTTCGAAGCACTTGATGGTGACGATTTCCCCACCAAAGGAATCGCGACCACCAAAGTTGCTGAACATGGGCTCAACCACCTGTACCAGGTCCGGGTAGGCGTCGCACAGGTCGGGAGTGAGGTAATGGTTCATCGAGAAACTCCTGTAGCAGAAAGAACACGATCGAAGGTATCGGCAAGTTCCAGGGCTGCCTTGGAAATACGAACTCAAGCGGCAGATGTTTAACCCACAGTGCCTGAGAAGCTGATCGGCCTGTCGCGTATTTTGCAGCCATCTCACTGGAACGGAAAGTCGACTCAAAAACTGAATGTGACCAAAACAGCACAATGCGTCATATCTTAGCCGCAAGCGTTATCGAGCGAAATGCCCTTCTCAGAGCCTTCGCATCAGACCGCAGCCACCTGCTCGGGCGCTGAAACCAGCAACGGCGTGTGCTGATCCTTGAGCCAGCGCTCCACTAACGGCCAGACCTCAGTCTGCGCCGGCTTGCTCACCAACATCTCGACATGACCGAAATTGCTACTGAACCCTAGCTCACGACCCAGGCAGACAAATTGTTTCTGCTCGCTGGCCAACTGATCGAACAACTTGCGACAGGCCCAGGTCGGGTCCTGGTGATCCCCGGTTGCGCTGACCGCCAGCACCGGCACTGAAACCTCCGCTAGCCCTGCCCACCAATCCTTATCAGCATCGCCAAAACGACCGAACAGGCCATGCCAGCGCATGCTTTCCAAGGCCAGGCCAATGGGCTCGTCTTCCGGACCGCGCTTGAGCCGGGAACCGGAGAGTTGGGCAAAACGCTTGATGACCAGGCGCCCGCCCCACTCCACCATAGGAATTTTCAGCGGCCAGTAGGTGCGACTGACCTGGGTGCCAAAAAACGCCGCCGAAGCCACCCCTGCATCCCCCAGATACTGCCCACCCAAAGCCGCCGCCAGGGTGGTCCCCCCCAGGGAATGGCCAATCCAGTGGGGTATTTGCGCACTTTGCTCACGAACGAAGGCAGCAATCGCCGGCAGATCGTAACGCGCGTAGTCAGCCACCCGATTCTTGCGGTAATCGGCATTGCGTCGCGACAGACCGTGACCGCGCATCTCGGGAATCCACACATCAAAGCCCGCTCGGGCCAGATAGGCCCCGAGGCCAATGCCCTTGGGCGAGTACCAGAAACGCCGGTTGGAAAAACTGCCGTGAAGCAAGACCACAGGCACACCCCGGGCCTCGGGCTCATCGGCCAGCCCCAGGCGGGTCACCGCCAGCTCTACGGAGCTGTCCGGACTGTTGCCGGGTTTCAAGCGATAGACATCTTCGCTGAGGTCGCCTCGACGCTCGGCACTGATCAAGGCGACGGGAAATAGATTGCTGCTGCTTTGCATATTCTTCTTGCACAAAAAAGGGCGGCATCCAGAAGAAGCACGCCCTGCTTGAATCTTCAAGAGCCGGCCAGCCTCACGAGCGACCGGCTCTTCGTTCACCGATTACGCCGCGCCCTGGCCTTCAGCCAGGAAGAACCAGGTTTCCAGCACCGAGTCCGGGTTCAACGAAACGCTTTCAATGCCCTGCTCCATCAGCCACTTGGCCAGATCCGGATGGTCCGAAGGCCCCTGGCCGCAAATGCCGATGTACTTGCCAGCCTTGTTACAGGCGGCAATGGCATTGGCCAGCAGTTTCTTGACCGCAGGATTACGCTCGTCGAACAGGTGGGCGATGATCCCGGAGTCGCGGTCCAGGCCCAGGGTCAGCTGGGTCAGGTCGTTGGAACCGATGGAGAAACCATCGAAGTACTCGAGGAACTCGTCAGCCAGAATGGCGTTGGATGGCAGTTCGCACATCATGATCACGCGCAGGCCGTTTTCGCCACGCTTGAGGCCGTTTTCAGCCAGCAGATCAACCACTTGGCTGGCTTCGCCCAAGGTACGCACGAACGGCACCATGATTTCGACGTTGGTCAGGCCCATCTCGTTGCGCACGCGTTTCAGCGCGCGGCACTCGAGCTCGAAGCAGTCACGGAAGGATTCGCTGATGTAACGCGAAGCACCGCGGAAGCCCAGCATCGGGTTTTCTTCTTCCGGCTCGTAGAGCTTGCCGCCGATCAGGTTCGCGTACTCGTTGGACTTGAAGTCCGACAGACGCACGATGACCTTCTTCGGCGTGAACGCTGCCGCCAGGGTGCTGATACCCTCGACCAGCTTGTCGACATAGAAGTCCACCGGATCGTGGTAACCGGCGATGCGCTTGTCGACGCTGTCCTTGATCTCCTGCGGCAGCCCGGCGTAATTCAACAGCGCCTTGGGGTGCACGCCGATCATGCGGTTGATGATGAATTCCAGGCGAGCCAGGCCCACGCCGGCATTGGGCAGTTGGGCGAAGTCGAAGGCGCGATCCGGGTTACCGACGTTCATCATGATCTTGAACGGCAGCTCCGGCATGGCATCCACAGAGTTCTTCTTGATGTCGAAGCCCAGTTCGCCTTCGAAGATGAAACCGGTGTCGCCCTCGGCGCAGGAAACGGTCACGCCCTGGCCATCTTTCAGCAGCTCGGTGGCGTTGCCGCAACCGACCACCGCAGGAATACCCAGCTCGCGAGCGATGATCGCCGCGTGGCAGGTACGGCCGCCACGGTTGGTGACAATGGCGCTGGCGCGCTTCATCACCGGCTCCCAGTCCGGGTCGGTCATGTCGGAGACCAGCACGTCGCCCGGCTGGACCTTGTCCATCTCGGAAACGTCCTTGATGATCCGCACCTTGCCAGCGCCGATGCGCTGGCCGATGGCACGACCTTCCACCAGCACGGTGCCGGTTTCCTTGAGCAGGTAGCGCTCCATGACATTGGCCTGGGTGCGGCTCTTCACGGTTTCCGGACGGGCCTGGACGATGTACAGCTTGCCGTCGTCGCCGTCCTTGGCCCATTCGATGTCCATCGGGCACTGGTAGTGCTTCTCGATGATCATCGCCTGCTTGGCCAGCTCGCTGACTTCCGCATCGGTCAGGCAGAAACGCGCGCGATCGGCCGCGTCCACGTCGACGGTCTTCACCGAACGCCCGGCCTTGGCTTCATCGCCGTAAATCATCTTGATCGCCTTGCTGCCCAGGTTGCGGCGCAGAATGGCCGGACGACCGGCTGCAAGGGTGTTCTTGTGGACGTAGAACTCGTCCGGATTGACCGCACCCTGAACCACGGTTTCACCCAGGCCGTAGGCGCCGGTAATGAATACCACGTCACGGAAGCCCGACTCGGTGTCGAGGGTGAACATCACGCCAGCGGTGCCGGTTTCCGAACGGACCATGCGCTGCACACCCGCAGACAAGGCCACCAGCTTGTGGTCGAAACCCTGGTGCACGCGATAGGAAATGGCGCGATCGTTGAACAGAGAAGCAAACACTTCCTTGGCCGCGCGAATCACGTTATCCACGCCACGGATGTTGAGGAAGGTTTCCTGCTGGCCGGCGAAGGAGGCGTCCGGCAAGTCTTCAGCGGTAGCCGAGGAACGTACGGCTACGGCGATGTCCGGGTTGCCCGCCGACAAAGCGGCGAAAGCGGTGCGGATTTCGGTGTTCAGGCGCTCGGGAAACTCGGCTTCCATGATCCATTGACGGATCTGCGCGCCGGTCTTGGCCAGGGCATTCACGTCATCGACATCCAGCGCATCGAGGGCGGCATGGATCTGGTCGTTCAGACCGCTCAACTCAAGAAAATCACGATAAGCCTGAGCTGTCGTGGCAAAGCCACCAGGGACCGATACGCCCGCACCTGCGAGGTTGCTGATCATCTCGCCCAGGGATGCGTTCTTGCCCCCCACATGCTCAACATCGTGTTTGCCGAGCTTATCGAGGGAAACTACGTACTCTACCAAGGTGATCTCTCCACTAACTGTGTTGGAAAAGCTCAGAAGCCGGCTGCTCTTTGGAGCGTTTGCCCGCTATATGGCCTGGACCTGGAAAATAAGTGAGAATGCGGGCCATTCCCGGCCGACAAATCGCGCCTATCATATCCAAGAATCGTCACTAGCTTAAGGCCCAAGCCGCAAATGAAACGATCTGCTTTCTTTATCTCCGACGGTACCGGCATCACAGCGGAAACCCTCGGCCAGAGCCTGTTGGCGCAGTTCGAAAACGTTACCTTCAGCAAATTCACGCGGCCGTATATCGACAGCATGGAAAAAGCGCGGGCCATGGTACAACAAATCAATATAGCCGCCGAAAAAGACGGCTATCGGCCGATTATCTTCGACACCATCGTCAATCAGGACATTCGTGAGATCCTCGCCACCTCCAATGGTTTCATGATCGACATCTTCTCGACCTTCCTCGCTCCCCTGGAACAGGAACTCAGCGAGCACTCCTCCTACTCCGTCGGCAAGTCCCATTCCATTGGCCACAACTCCAACTACATGGAACGGATCGAGGCGGTGAACTTCGCCCTGGACAACGACGACGGTGCCCGCACTCACTATTACGACAAGGCCGACCTGATCCTGGTGGGCGTGTCGCGCTGCGGCAAGACCCCGACCTGCCTGTACATGGCCATGCAATTCGGCATCCGTGCGGCCAACTACCCGCTGACCGAAGAAGATATGGAGCGCCTGCAACTGCCCAACGCCCTGCGCGCCCACAAGCACAAGCTGTTCGGCCTGACCATCGACCCGGACCGGCTCACCGCGATCCGCAACGAGCGTAAGCCCAACAGTCGCTATTCCAGCTACGCCCAGTGCGAGTTCGAAGTGCGTGAAGTGGAAAATCTGTTCCGCCGCGAAAACATTCCCCACATCAACTCCACGCATTTCTCGGTGGAGGAGATCTCGGCCAAGATCCTCGTGGAAAAAGGCGTGGAACGGCGCTTCAAGTAAGCATCGACGCCACTTCAGCCGATCCGATGTGGCAAGGACGCACCCTTGCCACATCCACACCGCCTTCAGCGTCTCACCACCCCGGCAATCCAGGCTCCTGGCTTAACGCCGCAGCCAGCGCAGCAAAGCCCTCAGTCAGTTTCCGATCATCGGCCGTGGTATTGCAGACACTGGCACGAATGAACTGCGGCACCCCTGCCTGGCCTACGGCAAAGGCCTCGGCCGTGGCCACCAGATAGTGCTGCTGCTTCAGATGCGCTTCGATCTCCGAGGCCCGCCAGGGCTCGGGAACCTGAATCCAGAAATGCGGGCATGCCTGCGGACTGCGCCACTCCAACCCTTGCAGCAAACCCGCCACCAGCCCCTTGCGGCGAGTGATCTCGGCCATTTGCTGCTGACGCAGGCGTTCGGCAATACCGTCGTCGATCCACCCGGCAGCCAGCTCCAGGACCAACGGCGTGGCCATCCAGCAGGTTGCCCGCAGCGCTGCGGCCAATCGTCCCACCAGTGGCGGCGGCCCGCACAGGAAACCGACCCGCAACCCAGCCGCCACAGCCTTGCTCAGGCTGCTGATCAACACCGTGCGCTCCGGGGCAAAATGCGCCAACGGCGCCGGGCGCCGATCCATCAGCACGGCATGGGTTTCGTCTTCAAGAATCAACAGATTGTGTCGCCGACAGACCTCGGCAATGGCCTCCCGCCGCGTCGGGGACTGCACCGCCGTGCTGGGATTCTGCAAGGTCGGCGTGCAATACAGGGCCGCCAGCCGGTGATGCCGGCACGCCTCCTCCAGCGCCTCGGGCAACAGCCCCTGCTCATCCATGGACAGCCCCAGCAGCTTGATCCCCAGCATCCGTGCAGTGCTGATCAGACCCGGATAGGTCAGGTGTTCGGTAGCCAGGGTATCCCCGGCCTTGAGCAGCGCCAGCAAGGCGACATGCAAGCCGTGCTGAGCCCCGTTGACGCAAATGACCTGCTGGGGATCAACCTGCAATCCCTCTTGGCTCAGCCAGCGGGCGCCGGCCTCGCGATAGCGCGCCAGCCCGGCTTCCGGACTGTAGCGAGCCACCTCCAGCAACCCCTGAGGATCGTCAGCCAAAGCCCGCAGACTCTGGGCGATGAAACGGCTCTCCGGCCCGGGGATATGGGTGTTGCGGCTCATGTCGAACAGCTCGGGCGACTCCGCACCCACATGACGAAAGCCGGTGTCGCGCTGACGCTGCAAACCGTCCTGACGCACGTACGTACCATCACCGACCCGCGCCACCACCTGCCCCAGGCGCTCCAGTTCGGCATAGGCACGGCTGATGGTGCCGATGGTCACGCCCAGTTGATCGGCCAGCAGCCGGTGGGGAGACAGTTTGCTACCGGGCGCCAGCAGGCCTTGCTCGATGCCCTGGTCCAGGGCCTCTGCCAGCCGCTTGTACTTGGGCCCCGAGCCCTCCTGCAACGCGGAACGCAACATTGACACCATGTCAATACTTACTTTGACAGCCATCATTTACCCCAATAACGTGCTTTACAGGTTCAATCACCGGAAATGACTCGCCAAATATAGGGGTCAATTGCCAATCACGAAAGGAATGTCAGTGTGAACACCCTCACGGCAGCGCCTAACACGCCTGTGTCATCGCGCCAGTGGCTCGCCACGCTGGTGACCTGCACCCTGTTCCTGATTGTCTGCCTGAGCTGGGGCACCACCTGGCTGGGCATCAAGATTGCCGTGGAGAGCGTGCCGCCGCTGACCGCCGCCGGGCTGCGCTTTCTGATCGCCTTCCCGCTGTTCGCCTGCTTTGCCTGGCTGCGCCGCGAACCACTGATGTTTCCCAAAGGTAGCCGCGGTTTCTTGCTGTTCGTCACCCTGTGCTACTTCAGCCTGCCCTACACCTTGCTCAACTACGGCGAGGTCCACGTCTCCTCGGGCCTGACCGCGCTGCTGTTCAGCTGCATGCCGGTGTTCATCCTGATTTTTTCCGCCTTGCTGTTGCGCGAGAAGATTCATCTGGCACAACTGCTGGGCATCGCTGTCGGCTTCGCCAGCCTGTTCCAGATCATCCGCGGCCAGGGCCTGCTCAGCGATCACAACGAACTGTCGGGGGTACTGGCGATTCTCGGCGCGGCGCTGCTGCATGCACTGTGCTACGTGGTCACCAAGAAACACGGCAGCGCCATCAGTGTCATCACCTACAACACCTTGCCAATCGGCATCGCCGGTTTACTGCTGTGCCTGGCGGGGCTGGGGATTGAGCAACCGGACTTTGCCGCCATCAGCCCGCGTTCCTGGGGCGCCTTGCTGTATCTGGGGCTGGCCGCTTCGGTGGGCGGGTTCATTGTCTACTTCTTCCTGCTCAAGCGACTGAACCCGGTGATCCTGTCCTTCGTGTTCATCATTTTCCCGGTGTTCGCGATGATCATCGGCGCCTGGTACGAAGGACAGAGCCTGTCCCGGGACTTGCTGCTGTACTCCGCCACCCTGCTCGGCGGCTTTGCCATCACCAAATTGCCATTGGATAAATGGCTGTCCAGAACACCTGCCCAAGACTAAAGGAACTCAGTAGCGGCGAGTTTGCTCACCAACCCCATCGGAACGCCGGGTCCGCCCGGCGAACCGGTGTCATCACTGACATTCATCGCGAGCAAGCTCGTCCCTACAAAGGGAGAAGGTTGCCTCAGATCACCAGCAGATCGACGAACCTATGCACCGGTGTTGCCTCCAGGCGTGCCGGGTCCTTGCACAGTTGGAAAATCTGCGTCGAACGCTGGGCGGTGAAGCGCGTGGCCAGGTTGGCCTTGAACTTGTCCTCCAGCAATGGAATGCCTTCGGCGCGGCGACGACGGTGACCGATGGGATATTCCACCGCCACCTGCTCGGTACTGGAGCCGTCCTTGAAGAACACCTGCACGGCATTGGCGATGGAGCGCTTGTCGGCCTCCAGGTATTCCCGGGTGTAACGCGGGTCTTCGACGATCTCCATCTTGCCCCGCAACTGATCGATGATCGGATGCGCAGCGTGGAAATCATCTTCGTAGTGCTCGGCCACCAAGGTGCCGAACGCCAGGGGCACGGCGGTCATGTATTGCAGGCAATGATCACGATCGGCGGCATTGGCCAAGGGGCCGACCTTGGAAATGATGCGGATCGCCGATTCATGGGTGGTGATGACGATCCGGTCGATCTCGGGCAAGCGATTGCGCACCAGGGGATGCAGAGTCACCGCCGCTTCACAGGCAGTCTGCGCGTGGAACTCCGCTGGGAAGCTGATCTTGAACAGTACGTTTTCCATCACGTAACTGGCGTACTTCTGCGGCAGGCTGAAACAGCGCTGCGCCTCGGGCTTCAACGCCAGGTCCTTGTTGGTGTGACTGAACAGCACGTCATAGAAGCCCCATTGCGGCGCCGTCAGGACGCCGGGAATCCCCATCTCGCCACGCAGGGCGATGTCCGCCAGGCGCACCCCACGGCTTGAAGCATCGCCCGCCGCCCAGGATTTGCGCGAACCGGCATTGGGGGCATGACGATAGGTCCGCAGCGCCTGGCCGTCGACAAAGGCATGGGACAGCGCCGCCAGCAACTGCTCGCGGTTGGCGCCCATCAACTTGGCGCAGACCGCTGTGGAGGCCACCTTTACCAACAGCACATGATCGAGACCGACCCGGTTGAAGGAGTTTTCCAGGGCCATCACCCCCTGGATCTCATGGGCCATGACCATCGCTCGCAACACATCGCCCATGGTCAACGGCGCTTCACCATTGGCCACACGCTTTTGCGAGAGATGGTCGGCCACCGCGAGAATGCCGCCGAGGTTGTCCGAAGGATGCCCCCATTCGGCCGCGAGCCAGGTGTCGTTGTAATCCAGCCAACGCACGATGCAGCCGATGTCCCAGGCCGCCTTGACCGGGTCCAGACGATAGCTGGTGCCGGGAACCCGGGCACCGAAGGGCACCACCGTGCCTTCGACAATCGGTCCCAGGTGCTTGGTGCATTCAGGGAAACGCAGGGCCAGCAAGCCGCAGCCCAAGGTATCCATCAGGCAATTGCGGGCGGTATCGAGGGCTTCCCGGGAGTCGATGACGTAGTCCAGGACATAGTCGGCAATGTCCTGCAAAACCGGGTCGTAATCGGGACGGTTGTTCAGGTCAACGTTGGCGCTCATGAGTGCTTCACTCCTGTTGCAAGGTTGTGAGTGGCGGTAATTCCTCAGGTACAGGTCAATAACGGCATGGCAGGTCTGCGCCTGCTCAGCGATTCAATAACAACATCACGACTGGCGGTGGTGGCGAGGGAGCAAGCCCCACCACCACGCCAGCGTGGCTCTGCTTAGAAACTGTCGCCAGGCACTCGCACCCAGCCTTCCATCAGCACTCGGGCGCTGCGGCTCATGATGGCCTTGACCACGGTCCAGTCAGCGCCGCTTTGAGTGGCTTCGGCGCCGACACGCAAGGTGCCCGAAGGGTGACCAAAACGCACCGCGCTGCGCGCACCGCCACCGGCCGCCAGATTGACCAGGGTCCCGGGAATTGCCGCCGCGGTGCCGATGGCCACCGCGGCGGTGCCCATCATCGCGTGATGCAGCTTGCCCATGGACATGGCCCGCACCAGCAGGTCGACGTCCCCGGCCTTGATCGCCTTGCCGCTGGAAGCCTGGTAATCCGCCGGCGGCGCCACAAAGGCCACTTTCGGCGTGTGCTGACGCTGGGCGGCTTGGTCAAGGTGCTGAATCAGGCCCATGCGCAGGGCACCGTGGGCGCGGATGGTCTCGAACATCGCCAGGGCCTTGGGGTCGCCATTGATGTCGCCCTGCAGTTCGGTGCCGCGATAACCGATGTCCGCCGCGTTGACAAAGATCGTCGGAATCCCGGCATTGATCAGAGTCGCCTTGAAGGTGCCGACACCGGGGACTTCCAAGTCGTCCACCAGGTTGCCGGTGGGGAACATCGAACCACCGGCGCCCTCTTCCTCGGCCGCCGGATCGAGGAATTCCAGCTGCACTTCGGCCGCCGGAAAGGTCACCCCATCCAGCTCGAAATCACCGGTTTCCTGAACCTCGCCGTTGGTGATCGGCACGTGGGCGATGATGCTCTTGCCGATATTCGCTTGCCAGATGCGCACCACCGCCACGCCGTTCTGCGGAATGCGCGCCGGGTCCACCAGGCCACTGCTGATGGCGAACGAACCGACCGCCGCCGAGAGGTTGCCGCAGTTGCCGCTCCAGTCGACGAAGGCCTTGTCGATGGCCACCTGACCGAACAGGTAATCGACGTCGTGATCGGCCTTGATGCTCTTGGACAGGATCACCGTCTTGCTGGTGCTGGAGGTGGCACCGCCCATGCCGTCGATCTGCTTGTCATAGGGATCGGGGCTGCCGATCACCCGCAGCAGCAGGGCATCGCGGGCCGCGCCCGGCAACTGCGCGGCCTCGGGCAGGTCCTGCAGGTTGAAGAACACACCCTTGCTGGTGCCGCCACGCATGTAGGTGGCGGGAATCTTGATCTGCGCTACAAATGCCATGAATTTCAGGTCCCGATAATGACCGGGGGCGGTGCCTTGCGACCCGCCCCCGGTACGTTGCTTAGCTGGCTACGGCCGATTCCAGGAAGTCCTGGGCGAAGCGTTGCAGCACCCCACCCGCCTCGTAGATCGACACTTCTTCGGCGGTGTCGAGGCGGCAGGTAACCGGCACCTCCAACCGCTCGCCGTTGCGGCGGTTGATCACCAGGGTCAACTGCGCCCGTGGCGTGCGTTCGCCGATCACGTCGTAGGTTTCAGTGCCGTCGATGCCCAGGGTCTTGCGGTCGGTGCCCGCGAGGAACTCCAGGGGCAGCACGCCCATGCCCACCAGGTTGGTGCGGTGGATGCGCTCGAAGCCTTCGGCGACGATGGCTTCCACGCCCGCCAGGCGCACGCCCTTGGCCGCCCAGTCGCGGGACGAGCCCTGGCCATAGTCGGCGCCGGCAATGATGATCAGCGGCTGCTTGCGCTGCATGTAGGTTTCGATGGCTTCCCACATCCGCGTCACTTTGCCTTCCGGCTCGATGCGCGCCAGGGAACCCTGCTTGACCTTGCCGTTTTCCTCGACCATTTCGTTGAACAGTTTCGGGTTGGCAAAGGTCGCGCGCTGAGCGGTCAGGTGGTCGCCACGGTGGGTCGCGTAGGAGTTGAAGTCCTCCTCCGGCAGGCCCATTTTCGCCAGGTACTCACCCGCCGCACTGTCGAGCATGATGGCGTTGGACGGCGACAGGTGGTCGGTGGTGATGTTGTCCGGCAGCACTGCCAGCGGGCGCATGCCCTTGAGGCTGCGCTCGCCGGCCAGGGCCCCTTCCCAATACGGCGGACGGCGAATGTAGGTGCTCTGCGGGCGCCAGTCGTACAGCGGCTCGACTTTCGGACCGGTGTCTTCGTGGATGGCGAACATCGGAATGTAGACCTTGCGGAACTGCTCCGGCTTCACCGCTGCCTTGACCACGGCGTCGATTTCTTCGTCGCTCGGCCAGATGTCCTTGAGGCGGATTTCCCGGCCGTTGGCGTCCAGGCCCAGCACGTCCTTCTCGATATCGAAGCGGATGGTGCCGGCAATCGCGTAGGCCACCACCAGCGGCGGCGAAGCCAGGAACGCCTGCTTGGCATAGGGGTGGATACGCCCGTCGAAGTTGCGGTTGCCCGAGAGCACAGCGGTGGCGTACAGGTCGCGATCGATGATCTCTTTCTGGATCACCGGGTCCAGGGCGCCGGACATGCCGTTGCAAGTGGTGCAGGCAAAAGCCACCACGCCAAAGCCCAGCTGTTCCAGTTCATGGCCCAGGCCGGCTTCTTCCAGGTACATGGCCACGGTTTTCGAACCTGGAGCCAGGGACGACTTGACCCACGGCTTGCGGGTCAACCCCAGCTTGTTGGCGTTGCGCGCCAGCAGGCCGGCAGCAATCACGTTGCGCGGGTTGCTGGTGTTGGTGCAACTGGTGATGGCGGCGATGATCACTGCGCCGTCGGGCATCTGCCCCGGCACTTCGGACCACTGCCCGGCAATGCCCTTGGCCGCCAGGTCGCGGGTGGCGACCCGGGCGTGGGGGTTGCTCGGCCCGGCCATGTTGCGCACCACCGACGACAGGTCGAACTGCAGGCCGCGCTCGTAACGCGCGCTCTTCAGGCTGTCGGCCCACAGGCCGGTGTGCTTGGCGTAGCTCTCCACCAGACGCACTTGTTCGTCTTCACGACCGGTGAGCTTGAGGTAATCGATGGTCTGCTGGTCGATGTAGAACATCGCCGCAGTGGCACCGTATTCCGGGGCCATGTTGGAGATGGTGGCGCGGTCGCCCAGGGTCAGGGCCGCGGCGCCTGCGCCGAAGAACTCCAGCCAGGCCCCGACCACTTTCTGCTTGCGCAGGAACTCGGTCAGCGCCAGCACCATGTCGGTGGCGGTGATCCCCGGTTGCAGCTTGCCGGTGAGCTCGACACCGATGATTTCCGGCAAGCGCATCCACGAAGCGCGACCGAGCATGACGTTCTCGGCTTCCAGGCCGCCGACGCCGATGGCGATCACGCCCAGGGCGTCCACGTGCGGGGTGTGGCTGTCGGTGCCGACGCAGGTATCCGGGAAGGCCACGCCGTCGCGCACCTGGATCACCGGGGACATTTTCTCCAGGTTGATCTGGTGCATGATGCCGTTGCCCGGCGGGATCACGTCGACGTTCTTGAAGGCTTTCTTGGTCCAGTTGATGAAGTGGAAACGGTCTTCGTTGCGCCGGTCTTCGATGGCGCGGTTCTTGTCGAAAGCGTCCGGATCGAAGCCGCCGCACTCCACGGCCAGGGAGTGGTCGACGATCAACTGGGTCGGCACCACCGGGTTGACCAGCGCTGGATCACCGCCCTGGTCGGCGATGGCGTCGCGCAGGCCGGCCAGGTCCACCAACGCAGTCTGGCCAAGGATGTCATGGCACACCACGCGGGCTGGGAACCAGGGAAAGTCCAGGTCGTCACGACGTTCGATCAACTGGCCCAGGGACGCCTTGAGGGTCGCCGGATCACAGCGACGCACCAGGTTCTCCGCCAGCACGCGGGAGGTATAGGGCAGGCTGTCGTAAGCGCCTGGCTGAAGCGCATCGACCGCCGCACGGGCGTCGAAGTAGTCCAGCTGGCTGCCGGGCAGCGTCTTGCGAAATTCAGTGTTCATGGTCAGGGGACTCGATCACGGTAGTTTCAAAGGGAGCGCCTGGCACCGTGTTGAATGGACATCTATCCCTTGTCGGAGCGAGCTTGCTCGCGATGACTGAATCAGATCCGACATTGCTGTCGGCTGATCCATCGCTATCGCGAGCAAGGTCGCTCCTACAGGTTTGTGGTTCATTCAAGCCACAGTGCCGGCGCCCTCCCGGTCAGCGGCGTTCGATTGGCACGAACTTGCGCTGTTCAACGCCGATGTACTCGGCGCTTGGACGGATGATGCGGTTGTTGCCACGCTGTTCGAACACATGAGCAGCCCAGCCGGTCAGGCGCGAACACACGAAGATCGGCGTGAACAACTTGGTGGGAATACCCATGAAGTGGTACGCCGAGGCGTGGTAGAAGTCGGCGTTGGGGAAGAGTTTCTTCTGCTCCCACATGGTCTTGTCGATGGCTTCGGATACCGGGAACAGCACCTTGTCGCCCACTTCGTCGGCGAGCTTCTTCGACCAGCCCTTGATCACCTCGTTGCGCGGGTCGTTGTCTTTGTAGATCGCGTGACCAAAGCCCATGATCTTGTCCTTGCGCTCCAGCATCCGCAGCAACTCGGCAGTCGCCTCCTCGGGGCTCTGGAAGCGCTCGATCAGCTCCATGGCTGCCTCGTTGGCACCACCGTGCAGCGGGCCGCGCAGCGAACCGATGGCTGCAGTAATGCACGAGTACAGGTCCGACAGGGTCGAGGCACAGACCCGGGCGGTGAAGGTGGAAGCGTTGAATTCGTGCTCGGCGTAAAGGATCAGCGAGACGTTCATCACCTTGACGTGCAAGTCGCTGGGCTTCTTGCCGTGCAGCAAGTGCAGGAAGTGGCCACCGATGGTCTGCTCGTCGCTGACACAGCTGATGCGCACGCCTTCGTGGCTGAAGCGGTACCAGTAGCACATGATCGCCGGGAAGGCCGCCAGCAGGCGGTCGGTGACGTCATGCTGTTGGGAGAAGTCCTTCTCCGGCTCGATGTTGCCGAGGAACGAGCAACCGGTGCGCATCACGTCCATCGGATGGGCCTGGGCCGGAATCCGCTCCAGCACTTCCTTGAGCGCCTGAGGCAGGTCCCGCAGCTTGCTCAGCTTGGCGCTGTAGGCGGCCAACTGTTCCTGGGTCGGCAGATCGCCGTACAACAGCAGGTAGGCCACTTCCTCGAACTGCGCATCGGCCGCCAGTTCGCGCACGTCATAGCCGCGATAGGTCAACCCGGCACCGGCCTGGCCCACGGTGGACAGCGCGGTTTGCCCGGCCACCTGGCCGCGCAGACCTGCGCCACTCAATACTTTTGCTTCGGCCATTGCTCTCTCCAATCTTGAATTTGTTAGGGACTTGGCAACTTCATCAACGGTTTGTTCGTGGTTCGCGAATCAACCTTTCTTCTGCGCGAACAGCGCGTCGAGCTTCTGCTCGAAGCTGTGGTAGTCGATGCGCTCGTAGAGCTCCATGCGGGTCTGCATGGTGTCGATCACGTTCTGCTGGGTGCCGTCGCGACGGATCGCGGTGTAGACGTTTTCCGCCGCCTTGTTCATGGCGCGGAACGCCGACAGCGGGTACAGCACCAGGGAAACATCCACGGATTTCAGTTGTTCGGTGGTGTACAGCGGGGTCGCGCCGAATTCGGTGATGTTGGCCAGGATCGGCGCCTTCACCCGGTCGGCGAAGATCTTGTACATCTCAAGCTCGGTGATGGCTTCCGGGAACACCATGTCGGCACCGGCCTCGATGCACGCCGCGGCGCGCTCCAGGGCCGACTCCAGGCCTTCCACCGCCAAAGCATCGGTACGCGCCATGATCACGAAACTGTCGTCGGTGCGAGCATCCACCGCGGCCTTGATGCGGTCGACCATTTCCTGCTGGGACACGATCTCTTTATTAGGACGGTGACCGCAGCGCTTGGCGCCGACCTGGTCCTCGATGTGGATCGCCGCCGCGCCGAACTTGATCATCGACTTGACAGTGCGGGCCACGTTGAAGGCCGAGGAGCCGAAGCCGGTGTCCACGTCCACCAGCAGCGGCAGGTCGCAGACGTCGGTGATGCGGCGCACGTCGGTGAGGACGTCGTCGAGGCCGGTGATGCCCAGGTCAGGCACGCCGAGGGAACCGGCGGCGACCCCGCCGCCAGACAGGTAGATCGCCTTGAAGCCGGCGCGCTTGGCCAGCAGGGCGTGGTTGGCGTTGATCGTGCCCACCACTTGCAATGGCTGTTCGCTGGCGACCGCATCGCGGAAACGCTGGCCTGGAGTGCTCTTGTTGGAACTCATGACTCACCTCGTGGAGTGGCTGTCTGATGGGCGCTGTCCTGGTAGTGACGCGCGATGTTGCGTTTCGAGGCGCCGATGTGGCGGCGCATCAGTAGCTCGGCCAGTTCGCCGTCGCGATCGGCAATGGCGTCGAGAATCCGGTGGTGTTCGGCAAAGGCCTGGTGCGGGCGGTTGGGGGTCGCGGAGAACTGGATGCGATACATGCGCACCAACTGATACAGCTCGCCACAGAGCATTTGCGTGAGGGTGCGGTTGCCCGCGCCCTGGATGATCCGGTAGTGGAAGTCGAAATCCCCTTCCTGCTGGTAGTAGCCGACCCCGGCCTGGAACGCCGCATCGCGCTCATGGGTATCGAGCACCCGGCGCAATTCGTCGATTTCCTCGCTGGTCATGCGCTCCGCCGCCAGGCGACAGGCCATGCCCTCCAGGGATTCGCGGATTTCGTAGAGTTCGATCAGCTCGGCGTGGCTCAGGGATACCACCCGGGCCCCGACATGAGGCACACGCACCAACAGGCGCTGGCCTTCCAGGCGGTGGATGGCTTCGCGCAGCGGGCCGCGACTGATGCCGTAGGTTCGGGCCAGCTCAGGCTCGGAGATCTTGCTGCCCGGGGCGATCTCGCCCTTGACGATGGCGGCCTGGATGCGCCGGAAGACGTTTTCGGACAGGGTCTCAGAATCGTCCTGTGTCGGCAGCGGATGTTCCAGTTGATCCAACATATTGTCGACACCTTTAAAATCAATGAGGCAAAAACTAGCCAATACCCCCAAAACAGTCAAAGGAAAAATTGAGATTGTCGACAATCGTCTAATAACCCTTTGCACCCAAACGAGACAAAAGGCCCGCCCCCGACGCTGGCGCCATAAAACCAGCATGCTAGAATGCTGCCCGCATTGGCCTGTCATCTTTTTATGACACGCATACGAGGGAGCTTGCGCAGCAATGCCGGTCGCCTTGAACTGAAGAACCCAAGCCCATCAGGATCTATGAGACTCAAGGCCCTTCCCCTACTCCTCTGTCTGCCTGCCCTGCCCGGTCTCAGTGCCGCCGCCGGCAAGACGGTCTACGGTTTGAACGAGTACGCGCATCTATCAGGTATCGACCTGGAAGTTGCTGCCAAGCTCGACACCGGCGCCAAGACTGCGTCCTTAAGTGCCCGCGACATCAAGCGCTTCAAGCGCAATGGCGAGTCCTGGGTGCGTTTCTACCTGGCCATCGACACCGCCCATTCCCACCCCATCGAACGGCCCCTGGCCCGGGTCAGCAAGATCAAGCGCCGCGCCGGCGACTATGATCCCGATGAGGACAAGAACTACACCGCGCGCCCGGTGATCGCTCTGGATGTCTGCATGGGCAGTGCCTTGCGCAGCATCGAAGTGAACCTGACCGACCGCAGCACTTTCCAATACCCGCTGCTGATTGGCTCCGAAGCGCTGAAACGCTTCGATGCGCTGGTCGACCCCAGTCTTAAATACGCTGCTGGCAAACCCGCCTGCGCCACCGACGCTCATACCGCAGAGTAATTCCAATGCGCTCTCTTACCCTTCATCTGAAAGTCCTGATCGCCATCCTGGTGGTGCTGGGCATTTCGATCACGGCCTATCAGATCTTCGTGCTCGGCATTCCGGTGACCGAAGACGCCACCGACGATCTGTGGAACATCGACGCCAAGGTCGAGTTCGTCGCCAACGGCAAGGACCCGATCAAGATCCAGATGTTCGTGCCGCCCCTGAGCCGCGACTACGTGAGCCTCAACGAGAGCTTCATTTCCAACAACTACGGGGTGGCGGTCAACCGCGTCGACGGCAACCGCAAGGTCACCTGGTCGGCACGCCGGGCCAAGGGCAACCAGACCCTGTACTACCGCCTGGTGCTGACCAAGCGCTACAGCGCCGAGAAGTCCAAGGTCAAGGGCCCGACCTTCCGCGACAGCATGGCCGTGGAAGGCGCGGAAAAGATCGCCGCCGAAGCCCTGCTGGCGCCAATCCGCCAGCACTCGGCGGACGTCGAGACCTTCATCAGCGAAGCCATCAAGCGCGTCAACAACGCCAATGACGACAACGCCAAGCTGCTGCTGGCCGGCGACCCCTCCAGCGCCAACAAGGCCAGGATCGTCGAGCTGCTGCTGTCCATCGCCCACGTGCCGATGGAGAAGGTCCACACCATCCGCCTGGTGGCCGATCAGCCGCAGACCCCGGAACTCTGGCTGCGCAGCTTCAACGGCACCGACTGGCTGTACTTCAACCCGGAAACCGGCGAACAGGGCATGCCCAGCGACCGCCTGCTGTGGTGGACCGGCGATGACAACCTGATCACCGTCGATGGCGGCAAGAAGGCCAACGTCACCTTCAGCCTCAACAACAGCGAAATGAACGCCATTCGCCTGGCCAAGCTGACCGACGAGAACACCGACGCCAACTTCCTCGAATACTCGCTGTACGGCCTGCCGCTGCAGACCCAGCAGACCTTCATGATCATGGTGATGATCCCCATCGGCGTGCTGGTGATCCTGGTGTTGCGCAACCTGATCGGCCTGCAGACCCTGGGCACCTTCACCCCGGTGCTGATCGCCCTGGCATTCCGCGAGACCCAGTTGGGCTTCGGTATCGTACTGTTCACGGTGATTACCGCCCTGGGCCTGTCCTTGCGCTCGTACCTGGAACACTTGAAGTTGCAGATGCTGCCGCGGCTGTCGGTGGTGCTGACCTTCGTCGTGGTGCTGATCGCCGCCATCAGCCTGTTCAGCCACAAGCTGGGCCTGGAGCGCGGCCTGTCGGTGGCGCTGTTCCCGATGGTGATCCTGACCATGACCATCGAACGCCTGTCCATCACCTGGGAAGAGCGCGGCGGCGGCCACGCGATGAAAGTCGCCATTGGCACCCTGTTTGCCGCGTCCCTGGCGCACCTGATCATGAGCGTGCCGGAGCTGACGTACTTCGTCTTCACCTTCCCGGCAATGCTGCTGATCCTGGTGGGCTTCATGCTGGCGATGGGTCGCTACCGCGGCTACCGCCTGACGGAGCTCGTGCGTTTCAAAGCCTTCGTCAAGGCTGACTCCTGATGTTCGGCCTGTGGAAGACCTGGAAAGCCCTGGAAGCGCGGGGAATCATGGGCATCAACCGGCGTAATGCCGACTACGTGCTCAAGTACAACAAGCGCAGCCTGTACCCCATCGTCGATGACAAGATCATCACCAAGGAGCGGGCGATCAAGGCCGGCATCCATGTGCCGGAACTGTACGGGGTAATCTCCACCGAGAAGGAAATCGACAAGCTCGACGAGATCATCGGTGGGCGCAACGACTTCGTGATCAAGCCGGCGCAAGGCGCCGGTGGTGACGGCATCCTGGTGATCGCCGACCGCTTCGAAGGCCGCTATCGCACGGTGTCCGGGAAGATCATCAGCCATGAGGAGATTGAGCATCAGATCTCCAGCATCCTCACCGGCCTGTATTCCCTGGGCGGCCACCGCGACCGGGCACTGATCGAATACCGGGTGACCCCCGACCAGATCTTCAAGAGCATCAGCTACGAAGGCGTGCCGGACATCCGCATCATCGTGCTCATGGGCTACCCGGTGATGGCCATGCTGCGCCTGCCAACCCGCCAGTCCGGGGGCAAGGCCAACCTGCACCAGGGCGCCATTGGCGTCGGTGTCGATCTGGCCACCGGCCTGACTCTGCGCGGCACCTGGCTGAACAACATCATCACCAAGCACCCGGACACCACCAACGCCGTGGACGGCGTGCAACTGCCCTACTGGGACGGTTTCATGAAGCTGGCAGCCGGCTGCTACGAGCTCTGTGGCCTGGGTTACATCGGCGTGGACATGGTGCTGGACCAGGACAAGGGCCCGCTGATTCTCGAGCTCAACGCCCGGCCAGGGCTGAATATCCAGATCGCCAACGACTGCGGCCTGACCCAGCGTACCCACGCGATTGAAGCCCACCTTGAGCAACTCAAGGCCCGGGGCATCAAGGAAACCGTCGAAGAGCGAGTGCGCTTCGCCCAGGAGCTGTTCGGCCACATTCCGCCGGTGGAAGGCTGATAACGGCTGCCGCGGGGTGCGAAGGCAATTTTCGCAGCCTGCGGCAGCGGCTACAGGTCGGTGAATGCGCCCTGAATCAGGCAATCGCCGACATACCCTCTAGGAGCAATTCCTGCACAGGCATACAATCGCCAACCGCGCTCCGATGGCTGATTTGCCCCGCATGTTGACCTGTTCCGTACACCCGCTTCCTTATCGCGCCAACCCCGCCGAGTATTTCGCGGCAATCGAACACGCCCCCGGTGCCGTGCTGCTGGACAGCGGCCGGCCCAGTGCCGAGCGCGGTCGCTATGACCTGCTCAGTGCCTGGCCACTGGCCGAGCTGACGGTGGCCGACGACGAACGTGGCGGCGACTTCCTCCAGCGTCTGCGGCACAACCTGCAGCAGCTGGGCCCGGCCGAGGTCCCAGCGCCCTATGAACTGCCCTTCGCCGGCGGCCTGATCGGCTACCTCAGCTACGACTTCGGTCGGCATCTGGAGCGCCTGCCGAGCCAGGCCCGGGATGACCTGCACCTGCCGGACGCGCGCTTTGGCCTGTATGGCTGGGCGCTGATCAATGACCACCAGACGGGTACCAGCCAACTGCTGTTCCACCCCAGCCTGGACGCCGCCGAACGCCAGCGCCTGATCCAGCTGTTCAACCAGCCACTGCCCGCGTCGCAGTCGGCATTCAAGCTGACCAGCGCCATGCAGCCTGATCTGAGCGCCGAGGATTACCGCCAGGCCTTCCAGCGCATCCAGCACTACATCCAGGCCGGCGACTGCTATCAGGTGAACTTCGCCCAGCGCTTTCGCGGCCAGTACCAGGGCGATCCCTGGGTCGCCTACTGCGCGTTGCGCGCGGCCTGTCCGACGCCCTTCTCCGGTTTTCAGCGCCTGCCGGACGGTGGCGCGGTGCTCAGCCTGTCGCCGGAGCGCTTCGTCCACGTCAGCCAGGGCCGGGTGGAAACCCGGCCGATCAAGGGCACTCGTCCCCGGGGTCGGGACGCTGCAGAAGACGCCGCCAACGCCGCCGAGCTGCTGGCCAGCCCCAAGGACCGCGCGGAAAACCTGATGATCGTCGACCTGCTGCGCAACGACCTGGGGCGCACTTGCCGCACCGGCTCGGTGCGCGTGCCGGAGCTGTTCAGCCTGGAAAGCTACCCCAACGTGCACCATCTGGTGAGCAGCGTGACCGGCGAGCTGGCGCACGACAAGGACGCCCTGGACCTGATCGCCGGCAGCTTCCCCGGTGGCTCGATCACCGGCGCGCCGAAGATCCGCTCGATGCAGATCATCGACGAACTGGAGCCCACGCGACGGGCGCTGTACTGCGGCTCGCTGCTGTACCTGGACGTGCGCGGGGAAATGGACAGCTCGATCGCCATCCGCAGCCTATTGGCCAAGGACGGGCAGATCTGTTGCTGGGGCGGTGGCGGAATCGTCGCGGATTCGGACTGGCAGGCGGAGTACCAGGAATCCATCACCAAGGTGCGGGTGCTGCTGGAAACGCTGCAGGGGCTCTGAACCCCTGTAGCCGCTGCCGCAGGCTGCGATCGACTGCGAAGCAGGCGCCGCTCTTGAGGCCTTGAAGCCCCTGCGGGGCTTGTCGCAGCCTGCGGCAGCGGCTACAGGTGCGGTTTACAGGCTCAAGGTGCGGTTGGAAGCCTTGATGAACTCCTGCTTCAGCTCGGCAAAACTGTGCACCGCGGGGAACTGCGGGAACTCGCGGATCACGTTGTCCGGGGCATGGAACAGGATGCCGGCATCGGCCTCGCCGAGCATGGTCGTGTCGTTGTAGGAATCCCCCGCCGCGATCACCCGGTAGTACAGGCTCTTGAAGGCCAGCACCGATTGACGCTTGGGGTCCTTCTGGCGCAGCTGATAACCGGTCACCCGACCAGCGTCATCGGTGATCAGGCGGTGACACAGCAAGGTCGGGAAACCCAGCTGGCGCATCAAGGGCTGGGAAAACTCATAGAAGGTGTCGGAGAGGATCACCACCTGGAAACGCTCGCGCAGCCAGTTGACGAACTCCACCGCGCCGTCCAGGGGCTTGAGGGTGGCGATCACTTCCTGGATGTCGGACAGCTTCAGGCCGTGCTCGTCGAGAATCCGCAGGCGCTGCTTCATCAATACGTCGTAGTCGGGAATATCCCGGGTGGTTGCCTTGAGGGATTCAATCCCGGTTTTTTCGGCAAAGGCGATCCAGATTTCCGGGACCAAGACACCTTCCAGATCGAGACAGGCAATTTCCACAAGACACTCCCATTGGTTCTGATTATTGAAGTTGAGCGAGCAAAAGGACTGCCGAACTCTAGCGATTCGCCTGCGCAGGCGCAACGCAGAGGAGCGCGCCAGGGCCGGGTGGATTTTGTTAAGATCGCCCCCCTATAGAGCGCACAGCGCCACCGACCTGTAGGAAACCGCCCTGATGACCCCATCGTTCGACGTCGCTGAACTCGCCGCGACCTATGCCAACAAATCCGCCCAGGACATTCTCAAGCTGGCCTTTGCCCAGTTCGGTGACGACCTGTGGATCTCCTTCAGCGGCGCCGAGGATGTGGTGCTGGTGGACATGGCCTGGAAGCTGAACAAGAACGTCAAGGTGTTCAGCCTGGACACCGGGCGCCTGCACCCGGAAACCTACCGCTTCATCGATCAGGTGCGCGAACACTACAAGATCGACATCGAACTGATCTCGCCGGACCACAGCAAGCTCGAACCCTTCGTCAAGGAAAAGGGCCTGTTCAGCTTCTACAAGGACGGCCACGGCGAATGCTGCGGCATCCGCAAGATCGAACCGCTGCGGCGCAAACTGTCCACCGTCAGCGCCTGGGCCACCGGCCAGCGCCGCGACCAGAGCCCGGGCACCCGCAGCCAGGTGGCGGTGCTGGAGATCGACAGCGCCTTCTCCACCCCCGAACGCCCGCTGTACAAGTTCAACCCGCTGGCGCAGATGAGCAGCGAAGAGATCTGGGGCTACATCCGCATGCTGGAACTGCCGTACAACAGCCTGCATGAGCGCGGCTTCATCAGCATCGGCTGCGAGCCCTGCACCCGCCCGGTACTGCCCAACCAGCACGAGCGCGAAGGCCGCTGGTGGTGGGAAGAAGCCACCCAGAAGGAATGCGGCCTGCACGCCGGCAACCTCATCAGCAAAGCCTGAACCTCCCCCTTCTCCCCTGGAACCGGCTTGCCGGCGAAAGCCCCTCACCCTGAGGACGCGTTCGCCGGCAAACGGAACGCCAACCGACGCACCCGCAAAACCTGTACACATAAATGTCACCAAGGGTGCCATTTATGTGTGCACTTTCAGCACCCTCCGCCCCAAAAAGTGACAGTCCTTTCTGCCGTCAACATTCATACGACAGCCAATCGCATCCGCCGAAAAATAAATACCTGTTCAAACGGTCAATTTTTAATCCATCTGTTTCATACAGTTAGGAGCAGACTATAACAAAACGAAATCAGCAGCCGATTTCATAGCTTCAAAACTGGCACAGAAGTGGCTTTAGTCGACCTATGTTTTGTATACAAAAATAGCAAAACATACATACACTAACCGTCCGCACGCCTGATCCACAACTCAAGCTGCAGATGCCCAGAACCCAGTGATTCCGCCCCTGCGACGAAGATTGTCGAGCCTTGCGCTCAAGCACAGTCATCCGGGGCCGGAATCAGGAGCCGCCGGAATGCACACCAGCCCTTCCAACAACATCGCACTGGATCTGCCCTCCTCGCCGCACTCGCACCGCCTGCAACAGCCCATCGCCACAACCGACCCGGACAGCGTCATCCTCAGCCCGCGCCTGCACAACCGCGACCTGGCGCCAACCAAGGTCGAAGGCCGGCGCTGGGGTGGCTACAGCATCTTTGCCCTGTGGACCAACGATGTGCACAACATCGCCAACTACTCCTTTGCCATCGGCCTCTACGCCCTGGGCCTGGGTGGCTGGCAGATCCTCCTGTCGCTGGGAATAGGCGCGGCGCTGGTGTACTTCTTCATGAACCTGTCCGGCTACATGGGACAGAAGACCGGGGTGCCGTTCCCGGTGATCAGCCGCATCAGCTTCGGCATCCATGGCGCGCAGATACCGGCACTGATCCGCGCGGTGATCGCCATCGCCTGGTTCGGCATCCAGACCTACCTGGCCTCGGTGGTATTTCGCGTGTTGCTCACGGCCATTCATCCGGGGTTCGCCGACTACGACCACAACTCGATCCTCGGCCTCTCGACCCTGGGCTGGGCCTGTTTCGTGGTGATCTGGCTGGTGCAACTGGTGATCCTCGCCTACGGCATGGAGATGATCCGCCGCTACGAAGCCTTCGCCGGGCCGATCATTCTGCTGACCGTGGCCTGCCTCGCCGGGTGGATGTACACCCAGGCCGACGGGCAGATTGCCTGGTCGATCCGCGAACCTTTGACCGGCGGAGAAATGTGGCGGCAGATCTTCGCCGGCGGCGCATTGTGGCTGGCGATCTACGGCACGCTGATCCTCAATTTCTGCGACTTCGCGCGCTCCTCGCCGTGCCGCAAGACCATCAAGGTCGGCAACTTCTGGGGCCTGCCGGTGAACATCCTGGTGTTTGCCACCATCACCGTGCTGCTGTGCGGCGCGCAGTTCCAGATCAACGGCCAGGTCATCGAAAGCCCGACCCAGATCATCGCCTCGATCCCCAATACGCTGTTTCTGGTGCTGGGCTGCCTGGCCTTCCTGATCGTCACCGTGGCGGTGAACATCATGGCCAACTTCGTCGCCCCGGCCTTCGTCCTCAGCAACCTGGCCCCCAAGTACCTGACCTTCCGCCGCGCCGGGCTGATCAGTGCGGCGCTGGCGGTGCTGATCCTGCCGTGGAACCTGTACAACAGCCCGCTGGTGATCGTGTACTTCCTCTCCGGCCTGGGCGCCCTGCTCGGCCCGTTGTACGGGGTGATCATGGTGGACTACTGGATCCTGCGCAAAGCCCAGATCCACGTGCCGCAGCTGTACAGCGAAGACCCGCAAGGCGCGTACTTCTACAGCCGCGGGGTCAATCTGCGGGCGGTGGCGGCCTTCGTGCCCGCGGCGCTGATTGCCATCGTGCTGGCCCTGGTGCCGGGCTTCGCCAGCGTCTCGCCGTTTTCCTGGCTGATCGGTGCCGGTATCGCCGGCCTGCTGTACCTGATCATCGCCAAGCGCCAACCCGGGTACGCCGATGTCAGCGGCGAATCCATCGCCGTGGACAACGTCAGTCATTGAACCTGAACGGCCCGGTACGCCGGGCCTTGAACTGCCCAACCAGTAAGGAACCCCCATGCGCATTCTCGTGGTCAACGTCAACACCACCGACTCCATCACCCAGGCCATCGCCCGCCAGGCGCAAAGCGTGGCGGCGCCGGGAACGGAAATCGTCGGTTTGACCCCCTACTTCGGCGCCGAATCGGTGGAAGGCAACTTCGAAAGCTACCTGGCGGCCATCGCCGTGATGGATCGGGTGCTGGCCTACGACCAGCCCTATGACGCAGTGATCCAGGCCGGTTACGGCGAGCACGGCCGCGAGGGCCTGCAGGAGTTGCTGAATGTGCCGGTGGTGGACATCACCGACGCCGCCGCCAGCACCGCGATGTTCCTCGGCCATGCCTACTCGGTGGTAACCACCCTGGATCGCACCGTGCCGCTGATCGAGGACCGGCTCAAGCTGTCCGGCCTCTATGAGCGCTGCGCTTCGGTACGAGCCAGCGGCCTCGCGGTGCTGGAATTGGAGGAAGACCCGCTGCGGGCGGTGGAGTCCATCGTGCACCAGGCCGAACTGGCGGTAACCCAGGACAAGGCCGAGGTCATCTGCCTGGGCTGTGGCGGCATGGCCGGGCTGGATGAACAGATTCGCCAGCGTACCGGAGTGCCGGTGGTGGATGGGGTCACGGCGGCGGTGACCATCGCCGAGTCCCTGGTACGCCTGGGGCTGTCCACCTCGAAGGTGCGGACCTATGCGACGCCGCGACCGAAAAAGGTGGTTGGCTGGCCGCTGCGTTTGGGGCGCTGAGTTAGCCAGCGCCCGGGGTTGCCAGCCAGACGGCGCCTACAGGGCGCTGAAGGTTTGCGCCAGGCCCTGTTCGGCGAACTGCTCGATGACGAAGTCGACAAAAGCCCGGGTCTTGCCCGGGAGCATCTTGTGCTCGGCGTAGTAGATCGAGGTGTAGCCATCATCGACGTACCAATCCGGCAAGACCCGTTGCAGCGCGCCGGAACGCAGGTAGTTGACGGCAAACGGCATGCTCACCAGGGCCAACCCCAGGTCCTGGGCGGCCGCCACGCAGGCGGCTTCGGAATCGCTCATGGTCATGCTGGCCTTGAGCTCCAAAGGGCGCACGCCACCGCCGCGCCCGCTGAGTTGCCAGGGACGGATGCGGCCGGTCTGCGGAGAACGGATCAGGATCCCCCGGCAATGCTGCAGGTCCTCCGGATCACGGATCGGCGCTCGCCCCGCGAGATAGGCCGGGCTGGCCACCAGCACCCGATGGGCCGGTGCCAGGCGCCGGGCGACCACCCCTTGTGGCAACTCGAAACCGCCACCGATGGCGGCATCGAAGCCCTGGCCGATCAGGTCCACCTGGCGATTGTCGAAATGCCAGTCCGGCTGGATGTCCGGGTAACACTGCAGGAAGCTGGCGAGCATCGGCACGATGTAAAAACAGCCAAATACCGTTCCCATGCTGACCTTGAGCGTGCCTGCCGGGCGCCCCTGGACGGTGGACAGGCTGCTCACGGCATTCTGGATGGTCTGCAGGCTGTCGCTGACTTCTGCCAGGAACAAGCGTCCGGCCTCGGTCAGGGTCAAACGCCGGGTACTGCGCTGGAATAGACGCACACCCACCCGCGCCTCCAGCTTGGCTACGCTCTTCCCCACCGCGGCCGGGGTCAATCCCAGGCGTCGCGCCGCCTCGGCAAAGCTGCCGACTTCAGCGCTGCGGACAAAACATTCGATACTGCCGAAAGCTTCCATCACCGACCATTCCATACTTTTGGTTTACACAGAGTATAGGAATTACCCGCTACACAGCGGCCAATCAGCAGTCGATACTCGACGCCAAGCACAAGGCAACCCGACCTTGAATCTCTGGAGAAACACATGAGCAAGCACAACCTCAGCGGAAAAGTGGCCTTGATCCAAGGCGGTTCCCGCGGTATCGGCGCCGCCATCGTCGAGCGCCTGGCCGCCGAAGGCGCCAGCGTCGCCTTCACCTATGTCAGCTCCGCGAGCAAGGCCCAGACCCTGCAGGACAGCATCATCGCCAAGGGCGGCAAGGCCCTGGCCATTCAGGCCGACAGCGCCGACGCCGACGCCATTCGGGAGGCCGTGCAACGTACCGCCCAGGCCTTCGGCGGACTCGACATCCTGGTCAACAATGCCGGGGTCCTGGCAATGGCCCCGCTGGACGAGTTCAAGCTGGAAGACTTTGACCAGACCCTGGCCATCAACATCCGCAGCGTGTTCATCGCCACCCAGGAGGCTGCGCGGCACATGGGCGAAGGCGGACGCATCATCAATATCGGCAGCACCAATGCCGAGCGCATGCCCTTCGCCGGTGGCGGTCCCTACGCCATGAGCAAGGCCGCGCTGGTAGGCCTGACCAAAGGCCTGGCGCGGGACCTGGGACCACGGGGCATCACTATCAACAACGTCCAGCCCGGCCCGGTGGACACCGACATGAACCCGGCCGACGGCGCCTTTGCCGAAAGCCTGCTGGATCTCATGGCCGTGCGTCGCTATGGCCGCGCCGAAGAAATCGCTGGCTTCGTGGCCTATCTCGCCGGGCCCGAAGCGGCCTACATCACTGGCGCCAGCTTGAGCATCGACGGCGGTTTCAGCGCCTGATCCGTCAACGCAAAAAAAACCGGGCCACCTGTAGCGGGTGGCCCGGTTGCTTGCGCGGCATCCGCCAACGGCTGCCGCAGAGGGCGAACCGGCTGGCAACGCCTTCCTTTCTCCCTACCCGTTTCCTTGCGACCTCAGGCCCACACCAGATGCGGCAAACCACAGGCGGCGGGCTGAAACCCCGTGAGCGAGCGCAGAATCCCGTCAGCGTGGGCGAACTTGCTATCCGCCATGGCCGGATCGGGCACCGCAAGCACCCGCATCCCTGCGGCCTTGGCAGCCGTCACGCCGAAGGGCGAGTCCTCGAACACCAGGCACTCCCCTGGGGCTACCCCCAGGCGCCGGGCCGCGGTGAGGAAGATATCCGGCGCCGGCTTGGCCGCCGTCACTTCCGGGTCATCGGCGGTGACAATGGTGTCGAACAGCGCAAACCAATCGCCATGGCGGGTGATTTTCTCGCCGAAGGACTTCTGCGACGAGCTGGTGCCCACTGCGATTGGCACCTGGTGCTGCTTCAAATGGCGTACCAGTTGCTGAGCCCCCGGCATGGCCTCGGCGCGAGGAAAGCGCTCACGCATCAAGGGCTCGCGCATGACCAGGAACTCTTCGGCGCTGATGGGCAGGTCCAGGGCCTCGACCACGTAACGCGCCAGATCGGCGGCACCACGTCCGATGATGTTTTGCTTGATGGTCCAATCGTAGGTGCGGCCATAACGCTCGGCGATCAACTGCGTGATCTCGGTGTAGATACCTTCGGTATCCAGGAGCAGACCGTCCATATCGAAAATGACCGCCTTGATCGGTCCCAAATCATTCAACTGTGCATTCATCGCATCTGATCCGTTAGCAAAAGTACATTCCAGGGAGCGGCTCAGGTACGGCCCGTTATGTTCGGCAACGCGTCAATTAAAGGATTCAGCAGCATAGCGGCGGGGCTGGGTCAGGAGCAACCGAGGGGCAAGGCACAGAGTGCGAGAGGCGGGATAGTTTCAGTCGCCAGGATCGAGCTCGCTCTCTCCTTCTTCAGGCCCTTCCTGCAGTGGCACCAGCGCATCATCCATCAAGGAGCCGGGATCTTCATTCCCCGGGTCGTTGATCACCAACGGTGACGCTGGGCCGGGCTCGACATTAGCGGGCATTTCACGGGGCATGATCCTCTCCTTAAACAGCGGGACGGGCTGCATCAAGTATGGCGAAGCCCTGGGCAACGCGCACAAAAAACCCGGCGCGGGGCCGGGCTATTTTTGAACGAGAGCCTAAATCAATGACGCTTCTTGTGCCCCATGCTGCTCCCCAGGGCACCACCCGCTGCACCACCAATGCCGGCACCCACGGTGGACCCAGTGCTGCCGCCCAGGCGATTGCCGATCAGCGAGCCACCGGCCGAGCCCAGGCCACCGCCAATCGCAGCCTTGGTCCGACTGCCCTTGCGCGCACCCGCCGCACTACCGGCCGCCCCGGCCACACCCGCACCAATAGCCGCCCCAGTGCTGCCGCCGAGCTGTTGCCCGACCACATTGCCCAGCGCACCGCCAAGACCACCACCAATGGCGGCAGTGCCATCGCCAGCCATCGCACCTTGAGCCAGCAGAAGTCCTACAACCAGGGCAGGTAAAGTTGAACGCATGACTTGAACCTCAAAAAAAGACTGTCGAACTGACACAAAAGCCCAGCGCGCGCCACCCGCTGCGGAGCGTAACGGCAACACCCGGTTGCTCTCCGGTGGGTTGGACCGCGGATTCTAAAAGAGTTTTATCGTCGCGCAAAAAAAAGCCCGCTGGGGAACGGGCTAGGGGTACTGCTTTTAACGGATGGTTTGAGCGTACGCAGGCAGATGTGAAGATTCTGTGAAAAGTACCCGCGACTGGGAGCAACAGACGCGGATCACAGAATTTCCAATCCTGCCAACATCTTCAGTTCACCTTCTGAAGATGCTCGAAGCCGATCAATACAGGCCAGCCCCTTGGTTGGCTACCCCGCCACTGCTTCGATAACGGCCTGATCGCTCACTGGCAACAGTGATCTCAGCGAATGCTGCGAATGCTGCCCTTGTTGCCTTTGACAGTGACCGAGACTTTCTTGAAGACGAAGTAGTTTTCTTCGCTGACTTCATAGCGTGGAGCCACGATCAGGTCGGCACCGGAAGACTTGACTGCCTTGAAGGCAGCAGCCGACTTGACCGCACTCACTGGATCCAGGCCCAGACCACCCAGGCCGCCGCCAGTATCGCCACCGTAGGTCACGCCATCAGCAAACTGGCTATCGCCACCAAACTGCAGGAAACCAAAGAGGATATTCACCGACGACTGGCCCGAGATTGCCTCGCCCACTGCTACATCTGCCTTCAGGTCAGCCTTGACCTGGCTATCGATGGGCGACGATGGCTGGCTGATGTTGTAGCTGGTGCAACCAGTGGCTGCGGCTACGAGAGTGGACAGTGCGAGGAGTTTGAAAATAGCTTTCACGTTTATTTCCTTATCGCTTTTCATATAAAGGCATCATCGCTGGATGCGCAGCCCCGTTTGAATCGGGATAAGGAACATATCGCCAGTTATAGCCAATTGAGATAAGAGATTTCCCAAAAACACAAAGGATCTCTCTTTACTTAAGCCATCTCACTGGCGACAAACAATTAATACGACTACCCAAAATCTAAAAAAAGATTAATACACAAACAATGACAAGAAAGTTATGACCTCAACCAACCACCGCAAATGGACCGGGCTGCTTGGCGACCAGCCCTCAGCTCTAGCAGCGCGACAGAAAACCCATCACAGAGTATCGCGCGGTGCAAACGGGAAACTTTATCGCCAACAGGACTATTGGCAATATCTGGACCTCTCTCAAATCACCCATCTTTTCGGATTACAACTATCAATCCTGATAGACATCCAGATTTAACATTTTGCGGACAATAAAAAGCCCCGCATCTAACGGGGCACTCAAAACTTAAAATCACTTTCTCTTTGGCGTTGCCTTGGGAAAGAACATGGTATTACTGGCTACCGGCAGCGGCGCAGTTTTCTTTCTGCTACTGACTCGGGATTGTTCTTCGACTTCAAATGCGGCCTGACCGCAACGCACCAAGTTGTTGATTGGGAACTCATCCCCGTTGTCTTCGATATAGGCAAGACTCCTCATATCCCAGCTCCCTCCAACAACCGATCAGTACCGGCAAGCTCCTGATTGCCTGGAAAATACTGACCGTCACGGCAATTCAGACTAGCCAGTCATTTGTCGACCTGCCCTCCAAACCAGACAAGTGCCGACGAGTGGCAAAGCATCAGAGGAAAAAATGATCCAGAGCACATTTCCGGGCTCATGAACCCGACGACCGCCTGATATGGCAGCACGTCCATTCAGAAATCAGCGGGGGCTTGGCATCCAATTGCCTTATGAAGTGGTGGCGTACAAGTCTAGAAATGGAGACATTTTCAGGGAGAGCATCAACACCAGGCTCATCAAATTCGGACCCTTGGGCAGCTCTTTCCATGAGAAAAATCCAGACCATTACCAGCTTGTCAATAGTGCTGTTGAGCGACTGAACAGGAGGTCGCGCGGTGGTAGGCTTTCATGGCGTCACATTACGCGCGTGCCCGATCTGTTCGGATTACTGATAAAGGCAGGTCAGGCTATGCATAAGCCGCATATCAGCCAACTGAAAGGATTCGAACATGAAAAATTCCATAACTGTTCTGGCCGTTTCCGCGACGCTCGCTTTCACCGCAACTGTCGCGAACGCCTCCGTGCATCAGGCCCCGATCAAGGCTCCCCAGACCGTCAATCAGATGACAGCCTCAGTTGACACTCCTTTCGGACCCCATCAGACAACTGGCGAAATCCAGATGGCCAGCCTGGCCAGTAGTTGCTCTGATGATCGATATTCCTGGTGGGAATACAGCGGCTGGGAAATCGTCGGCTGTCTCATAAGCGGCCAGTGGTAACTATTCTGACAGGCCTGGTGCGCGACTTACGCGGTCAACACGCACCAGAGCCTGTCAACCCAGCCACACACGACTTCGAAGATACAGACGCCCTCATACTTTTTACCCGGCAATAGCCCTCGCCAGCAGACAATTGCTTCTGGTTTAGAGGAAACCCTTGTTGCGTCTTCGAAATGGGACTTGAGCAACAAAATACCTTTCCATGTGTATGCTGCCGCGGACAACGCTCGGTGAATTCGACCTCGGCCATTTCGCCGAGATACATACAGCTCATTCACTGCGCAAAGGGGGTAACGCTTAACCAGTTGTTATCCACCCAACGCCACTGAAAAACACCCACCGGCCCCATGCGGGTTCCAGAGGGAGATTTTTCAGACGCCAAAAACCACAAACCCCCGACTTTCTCTAGGAAAATCAGGGGTTTGTGTTTGTAGAATGTGGCGGTGAAGGAGAGATTCGAACTCTCGATACAGTTTCCTGTATACACACTTTCCAGGCGTGCTCCTTAAGCCACTCGGACACTTCACCGTATCTCTTCAAACCGATTCAGTCTGTCGAGGCGCGCTAATGTAGTCGATAGCTTTTCAGATGGCAAACTTTTTTTTCAGAATTTTCATGCGCTTAAGGCCGATCCCTGCTTGAAGGGGATTCGCCCTCCATCGACGACAAGGCAAACCGGCCATTCTCCAGCCTTGCCTACAGTTATATAGAAGAAACCACCCGTTACCCGCAGCGCCATACAGGCCGATGTCAGGTCCCAAGCCTGACTCACCAGTCAGTCACGGCGCTTTACCAGATCTATCGTGGTGGGTAACTTCTGCTGCACTTCAATACAAGGAATTGCGTCATGAGTGAGTTGATTTCCTACCATCTCGAAGACGGTATCGCGACCCTGACCTTGAGCAATGGCAAGGTCAATGCCATCTCCCCGGACGTGATTGCCGCTTTCAATGCCGCGCTGGATCAAGCAACGGCCGATCGCGCAGTGGTGATCATTACCGGTCAGCCAGGGATTCTTTCCGGTGGCTACGATCTCAAAGTGATGACTGCCGGCCCTAAAGAAGCCGTGGCGCTGGTGACCCTGGGTTCGACCCTGGCTCGCCGCCTGCTGTCCCACCCCTTCCCGGTGATCGTCGCCTGCCCCGGCCATGCTGTGGCCAAGGGCGCGTTCCTGCTGCTGTCGGCGGACTACCGTATCGGCGTCGACGGGCCGTTCAGCATCGGCCTCAATGAAGTACAGATCGGCATGACCATGCACCACGCGGGGATCGAGCTGGCCCGTGACCGTCTGCGGCGCTCGGCCTTTCATCGCTCGGTGATCAATGGCGAGATGTTCGATCCCCAGAGTGCTGTGGATGCCGGCTTCCTCGACAAGGTGGTGAGCGCCGAGGAACTGCAAGGCGCCGCCCTGGCTGCCGCGCGTCAACTGAAGAAAATCAACATGCTGGCCCACAAGAACACCAAGCTGAAAGTGCGCAAGGCGCTGCTGGAGACTTTGGACAACGCCATCATCCAGGATCAGGAACACCTGGGCTAAAACACCTGCCTTCCCCGATCCAGCCCGACCTGCGTGTCGGGCTTTTTGCATTGGCCTGAACACCCAGCGCCCACCGCTCTAGACTGCTGCCAGCCATCGCAGTCGGAAACATGCCCTTAAACATCGCCCATCTCCCGGCTGAGAACGGTAATTGCCGAAAACAGTGCACATCCGTACACTGCGCCACCTTTTGTCCCCGGTGGGCCGTTTAGATGCTGTATCTGTTTCGTATGTCGTTGATGGGCCTGCACTTTATCCTGGCCGGCAGCCTGGGCCTGCTGCTGGGGCTGTGCCGCCCGTTCAACCCCGACAACAGCCGCCTGTGCGCCCGCCTCTACGCCTGGCCGGCGATGTGCATTCTGCGCCTGCGGGTCAAAGCCGAAGTCGGGCCACTGATGGACAAACCCGAGAGCTGCGTGATCATCGCCAACCACCAGTCCAACTACGACCTGTTCGTGTTCGGCAACGTGGTACCACGGCGCACCGTGTGCATCGGCAAGAAGAGCCTGAAATGGGTGCCTTTGTTCGGCCAACTGTTCTGGTTGGCGGGCAATGTTCTGATCGATCGCGGCAACCCGCACAAGGCCCGACGCTCGATGCTCACCACCACCCACACCCTGCAGCACAAGAACACCTCGATCTGGGTCTTCCCGGAGGGCACGCGCAACTTCGGCGAAGACCTGCTGCCCTTCAAGAAAGGCGCCTTCCAGATGGCCATCGCCGCCGGCGTGCCGATCGTGCCGGTGTGCGTCAGCAGCTACATCAAGCACATGCACCTGAACCGCTGGAACAGTGGCAAGATCCTTATCCGTTCGCTGCCGGCTATCCCCACGGCCGGGCTGACCATGGACGACATGCCCTTGCTGATTGCCCAGTGCCGCGAGCAGATGCGCGAGTGCATTGCCAACATGGATCGCCAACTGCAAGCGGCCTGAAGCTGCCGGCCCATCTGTGACGCCACCAAGCCCGCCTCGTGCGGGCTTTTATTTGTCGCCGAACTCAAGCTGCGCCAGTGACTCTGATGCTGCATTGCAGGCTAAGCTGCTGCTGATCTGTCATCGCCACCATTGATAAGAAGAAGTGAACCGCAACCATGGGTAGAGTTGTTGCTGCCGCCGTTTATAGCGGCGGGAAGAAAGTCGCTGATATCAGCCTCGACGAAGGGGCTGCCTGGGCCGCAAAACCCGGCCACTTCGTCTGGATCGGCCTGGAAGAACCCAATGCCCACGAGCTGGCCAATCTGCAGCGCCAGTTCAACCTGCACGAACTGGCCATTGAGGACGCCCTGGAGAAACACAGTCGGCCCAAGCTGGAAACCTTCGGCGACGCACTGTTCATCGTCACCTACTCCCCCGTGCGGACCGACGGCAAGCTGGAGTTCATCGAAACCCACATCTTTGCCGGCAACGGTTACATCATCACCGCCCGCAACGGCCAATCGGCTTCCTACGGCTATGTCCGCCAGCGCTGCGAGGCGCGCCCACTGTTGCTCGAGCACGGCGAAGACTTCGTCCTCTATGCCTTGCTGGACTTCGTCACCGAGAACTACCAGCCGGTCAGCGAGGCCATCCACGGGGAAATCGACGAGCTGGAACGCAATGTGCTGAGCAACTCACTGAACGAGCGCGATATCCAGAACCTTCACGGCCTGCGCCGCGACGTGCTGCGCCTGCGCCGTTATGTGGCGCCCATGGTGGAGATCAGCGAGGAGTTGCAGAAGCTCAGCTTTCCGTTCATCGACAAGAACATGCGCCCGTACTTCCGTGATGTGCAGATTCATGTCACTCGGCAGATGGAAGACCTGTCGACCCTGCGCGACATTGCCAGCCAGACCATCGAGATCGGCGTGCTACTGGAGGCTTCCCGGCAAAGCATCGTGCAACGCAAGTTCGCCGCCTGGGCGGCGATCCTGGCGTTTCCAACAGCGGTAGCCGGGATCTACGGGATGAACTTCCAGAACATGCCGGAACTGAGCTGGCACTACGGCTACTTTGGGGTATTAGGCTTCATCAGTGTCGGCTGTGTCGGTCTCTGGGCCAGCTTCAAGCGCTCAGGCTGGCTCTGAGGGACGATGGCCCTGCCCTTGCGGCAGGGCCACAGGCGCACTCAGGCGGCTTCAGGCTTGTGAGCGACGAAGCGCATCATCCACTCCGCAACGGTGGTGCCGTGATGATCGTGCTCAAGGCTGGCCACGCCTTTCTGGTAGATCTGCTCGCCGAGAAACTCCTGGCGCAGATCCAGCAGGGCCCGGGAGTAATCGTGGATGAACTCGGGATGCCCCTGGAAGCACAGCACCTGGTCGTTGATGTGGTAGGCCGCGAAGGGGCAGAAATCGCTGGAGGCGATCACCGTGGCATTTTCCGGCAACGCGGTGACCTGGTCCTGGTGACTGATCAACAGGGTCAGTTCCTCCACCACCGGGCTCATCCACGGGGCCTTGGCCGCCAACTTGTAGCTGTGGGTTCCCACGCCCCAGCCCTGAACCGCCCGCTCGCTCTTGCCCCCCAGGAGCAACGCCAGCAACTGATGACCAAAGCAGATGCCCAACAGCTTGTCGCCGCGCTCGTAGCGACCCAAAAGGTAGGTCCTGAGGGTTTCGATCCAGGGATCGGTACCGAAGGAATCGGCCTTGCTGCCCGTCACCAGATAGGCATCGAACTCCAGCTCATCGCCGGGATACTCGCCCTGGACCACGTTGTAGACGCTGAACTGGGCGGCGATGGGCTGCTGGGAAAACAGACGCTGGAACATCTGCCCGTAACCCTGATATTGATCGACCAGTTCGGGACGCAGGATATCGGTTTCAAGAATGCAGATGCGTAGCGACATAAAAAATTCCTGACAAGGCGATGGCAATAATGAACACCCCAGAGCCTGCCTTGAAATACCACGGCAAGGCAAGCCCCGGGGCGGGTCATTTACTGCATGTCTGCGTCAGAACAACTGGCCCTGGCGGGCCTTTTCCAGAAGCAGCGTCGGCGGAGTGAAACGCTCGCCGTACTGCTCCGCCAGGTACTGCGCACGAGCGACGAAATCCTGCACCCCGTACTGATTGATGAACTGCAGGGCACCACCGCTCCAGACCGCAAAACCGATACCAAAGATCGAACCGATATTGGCGTCAGCGGTGGACTGCAACACGCCCTCCTCCACACAGCGCACAGTTTCGATGGCCTGGATGAACAGCAGGCGGTCGCGCACATCCTGGGGCGAGATCTGCCCGTCGGCCTTGTAGAAGCGCGTGTGCAATTGTGGCCACAGGTGCTTCTGGCCGCCGGCCGGGTAGTCGTAGAAGCCGCCTCCGGCAGCCTTGCCCGCTCGCTTGTATTCGTTGAGCAACAAATCGATCACGGCAAATGCCGGATGCTCGATGGCGGGCCGGCCTTCGGCCTGCAAGTCCTTGGTGGTCTGCTGGCGAATATGGCTCATCAGGCTCAGGGAAACCTCATCGGAGATTGCCAGCGGTCCGACGGGCATCCCGGCCTTGCGCGCCTCGGCTTCGATCATCGGTGCCGCGATGCCTTCGCCCAGCATGGCGATGCCTTCGTTGGTAAACGTACCGAACACCCGGGAGGTGAAGAAACCGCGGCTGTCATTGACCACAATCGGGGTCTTCTTGATCTGCAGGACGAAGTCGAAACCTCGAGCCAGGGTTTCATCGCTGGTCTTCGCCCCTTTGATGATTTCCACCAGAGGCATTTTCTCCACCGGGCTGAAGAAATGCAGACCGATGAACTTGTCCGGATTGGGTACTGCGGTGGCCAGCCCGGTAATGGGCAAGGTGGAGGTGTTGGAGGCAATCACGGCGTCCGCGCCGACCACCTGCTGGGCAGCCCTGGACACCTTGGCCTTGAGTTCTCGATCCTCGAATACGGCTTCGATGATCAGGTCGCAGCCGGCCAGGTCGGTCTCTTCAGCCGTGGTGAGAATCCGCGCCAAGATTGCCTCGCGCTGCTCGTTGCTCATGTGTCCGCGCGCGACTTTTTTCTCCAGTAACGCTGCCGCGTGGGCCTTGCCCTTCTCCGCCGCTTCGCGGCTTATATCCTTGAGCACCACCTCGATGCCTGCGACGGCACTGACGTAGGCAATTCCCGCGCCCATCATCCCGGCACCGAGTACCCCGAGTTTGTTTGTGGTCTGCGGCGCTATGCCTTGAGGACGTGAACCGCCGGCATTGATCTCGTTGAGCTGGAACCAGAAGGTGCCGATCATGTTCTTCGCCACCTGGCCGGTGGTCAGCTCGGTGAAGTAGCGGGTCTCGATCAGTTGCGCGGTGTCGAAGTCCACCTGGGCGCCTTCAACGGCGGCGCAGAGGATCTTCTCCGGTGCCGGGAAGCAGCCCTGGGTCTTGTTCCGCAGGATCGACGGGGCGATGGCCAGCATTTGCGCCACTTTCGGGTTCGCCGGCGTGCCTCCGGGAATCTGATGACCGCGCAGATCCCAAGGTTGCCTGGCGGCCGGGTTGGCCTGAATCCAGGCCCGAGCCTTGGCCAGCAGGTCGTCGCGGTCTGTCGCCAGTTCATCGATCAGGCCAGCCTGCAGCGCCTGCTGCGCACGCACTTTCTTGCCCTCCAGCAAATAAGGCAAGGCCTTCTCCAGGCCCAGCATGCGCACCATGCGCACCACGCCACCGCCACCGGGCAGCAGGCCCAGGGTCACTTCCGGCAGACCGATCTGTAGCGACTTGTCGTCCAGTGCGATTCGGCGATGGCAGGCCAGACAGATCTCCCAGCCACCGCCCAGGGCGGCGCCGTTGATCGCGGCGACCACGGGCTTGCCCAGGTTCTCCAGGGCACGCAACTGGCCCTTGAGGGTCAGCACCATGTCGTAAAAGGCCTTGGCCTGCGGCTTGCCGACCTTGATCAGCTCATTGAGGTCACCACCGGCAAAGAAGGTCTTTTTCGCCGAGGTAATGATCACCCCGGCAATGGAATCCTGTTCGGCCTGCAGCCGGGCCACGGCAGCGGCCATGGCATCGCGGTACACCGCGTTCATGGTATTGGCGCTCTGGCCCGGCATATCGATGGTCAGGACAACGATCTGGTCCTGGCCCTTTTCGTAACGGATGGCATCGGTCATGAAGGAAATTCCTTGAAGTCGGGGCTCAGAGGCGTTCGATGATGGTGGCGATACCCATACCGCCGCCGACACACAGGGTGGCCAGGCCATAGCGCTGGCGCCGGACTTCCAGCTCGTCGAGCAAGGTGCCGAGAATTGCGCAACCGGTGGCGCCCAGTGGATGGCCCATGGCGATGGAGCCGCCGTTGACGTTGACCTTGGCCGGATCGATGGCCATGTCCTTGATGAACTTGAGCACCACCGAGGCAAAGGCTTCGTTGACCTCGAACAGGTCGATGTCCTCGACTCGCAGCCCGGCCTTGGCCAGGGCCTTGCGAGTGGCCGGTGCCGGGCCGGTAAGCATGATGGTGGGATCGGTGCTGGTCACCGCAGTGGCAACGATCCGCGCCCGGGGCTTGAGTCCCAGCTCCCGGCCCTTGGCTTGCGAGCCGATGAGCATCAGCGCCGCACCGTCGACGATTCCTGAGCTGTTGCCCGGGGTGTGCACATGGTTGATGCGTTCCACATGGCTGTAGACCCGCAGCGCAGTGGCGTCGAAGCCCATCTGCCCCATCATCTCGAAACTCGGCTTGAGGTTACCCAGGCCTTCCAGGGTCGAATCGGCACGAATGAACTCGTCGTGGTCCAGCAGCACGATGCCGTTCTGGTCCTGAACCGGCACCAGGGACTTGCCGAAGGCACCGCTGGAGCGCGCACGGGCAGCCTTCTGCTGGGATTGCAGGGCAAAGCGGTCGACGTCCTCGCGGGAGAAACCTTCCAGGGTCGCAATCAGGTCGGCACCTATCCCCTGGGGCGTGAAATGACTGTGCATGTTGGTCTCTGGGTCCAGTACCCAGGCGCCGCCATCACTGCCCATGGGGACCCGCGACATGGACTCGACGCCACCGACCACCACCAGTTCCTCGAAGCCCGAGAGCACCTTCATCGCGCCCAGGTTGACCGCCTCCAGCCCCGAGGCGCAGAAGCGATTGATCTGCACCCCCGCCACGCTCACATCCCAGTCCGCTGCCTGGACGGCGGTCTTGGCGATATCGGCCCCTTGATCGCCGATGGGGGTCACGCAGCCCAGGACCACGTCGTCCACCTGGCTGGTGTCCAGCTCGCAACGTTGTTGCAGGGCCCGCAACAGGCCGGCTACCAGATTCACCGGTTTCACACTGTGCAAGGCGCCATCAGCCTTGCCTTTGCCACGGGGCGTGCGTAACGCATCGAATATCAAAGCTTGGGTCATGACGTCCTCGAACCGCTATCCAGGGGGGAAAAGTCGAGCTCCCACATTAGGCGCGGCAGCGACGGATTCAATGACCGATGCGCTCAGCCGCCTTGACGGTGACGCTCAGACGAACGGTAGGCAGCTAAGCGATCCACCGATGAAGGGTCGCGAGCTGTCTAGCCAAAGGGCGGCCACCCGGTATGCGGGCGGATTTATAGCTTTTTCAGGAAGTGCAGCTATAACTTCATACGAATTGGATCTAAGCCAGAGGATTCAAGGCCCCTAAGGTAGAAACTGTAGGAAGTCCCAGACGGATTCTGCGCCGGGACAGATCAGAAAAAGGACACATAGCCGGCTCATCGTAAAAAGAACAGCGGCCGGCGTGCATAGATGCTCAGGAATAACAACAAAAGGCATTCAGCCATGTTCAAACATTCGAAAGTACGCCAGGCGGGGCTCATTCTCTTTGCAACCACACTGCTGCTGATCTTGCCGAACCTCACCAAAGTGATCGGCTGATCTGTGGCTGCTCGACCAACGAGATAGAAAATCGCCCCCCGGTTCCTACCGGGGGACAGTTTTGCGTGCCAGTCTTCCCGAGGAACTGGAGGACGTTAACAGCATCGGTGCCGAGGGCCTGGCCCAGCAGTTGCGCAACGTGGTGCTGGCCCCCAACGCCACGGTGGTGAGCTAAAGCGACACTGGCCAGCATGCCCTGGAAGCCGAAGATACGCTGGCCAAACGCGGCCATTTCGGTATCGTCAACGGCGGTAACCATGAAAAACTCCGGGCTGCCCTGTTCGACCATGTGTCGCAACCAGAGGATGTACTCCCCGGCGACGAACCCACTGACGACGATCCGATGGACATCAATTGAAAGCTCTCATCCTTTGCGCTGCTCTGTTGTCGAGCAGTCCGCTACACGCTGCGCAACTGCTGATCGACCTGGGCTCAGACAGCCGCACCTGGCAAACCGAAGAACTGCTCAAGCACCCCGAAGCCCGGGACATCCGCATCAAGGACGATGTGTCCTACAAGCGCGAGATGCAGTACCGAGCCGTGCCCATGGCGGCCCTGCTCAAGGGCCTCAAGGCCGAGGACCATCTGCAAGCCGTGGCTCTGGACGGCTTTGCCGCAGAGTTGAACGCCGCGCCCCTGCTCAATCGCAAGGGCGCCCAGGCCTGGCTGGCCATTGAGGCCCCTGACAAACCCTGGCCGTCACTGGCAGCGGACAAGCCCAGCGCCGGACCTTTCTACCTGGTATGGAGCAATCCTGCGGCCGGGCACATCAGCCCCGAGCAATGGCCGTTCCAGGTTGCACGCATTCAGCGCCTGGCGCCGGTGGCGGAGCGTTTCCCGGCCCTGGGCCCGGACCCGAAGCTGGCGGTCGATGATCCAGTCAACCAGGGGTTCGCCCTGTTCCAGAAAAACTGCCTGGCCTGCCACCGACTCAATGGCGCTGGCGACTCTCAGTTCGGACCGGACCTGAACATTCCCTATAACCCCACCGAGTATTTCGGCAGTGATTTTCTCAAGCGCTATATTCGCGATCCGCAAAGCCTGAGGCGCTGGCCCCAGGCGAAAATGCCTGGGTTCAGCAACAGCGTCCTGCCGGATGGGGAGCTGGAATTGTTGCTGGAGTACCTCCGGCATATGGCGGGGCGCAAGCAGATTCCTTGAGTCCCTTTCGCCAGCGAGCCGGCGCTTGCAGAAGTGACTGCTGCTTGCACCATCCTGGTATGCATCTGTTCGCCGGCACCGCCCCGGCGAAAGCCTCGGCCGCGCAGGTAGCCACATCCATTGCCCTCAATGTGTAGGCCATGAGCTGGTTAAGCCCTGCATCAGCTCGACCAGAGCGGCACGATCACAGCGCCTTGCGCATTGCTGACTGGCAAATTCACGCAACGCTTCATCAGCCTCGCTCAGGCGAGCACCTGCTGGCGCTCACTGTCGTGGGGCGTCAGGCTCAAGTAGTGGGTGCTGGTTCGTACCGGATGCTGGTGCTGGTAGCGATAGGCGGTTGCGTGGCTGATGGAGAGTCTCACGCCGCCTCCAGGTAGGCACGGTGAATGGCATCGCCCAACTGGCGCACCCGGGGAATGAAGTCGGTGAGCCAGGCATGCAGGCCCTCGTCGAGAATTTCATCAATGCCGATGCAGCGCAGACGCGCATTCATCTGCGCCGCAAGACGCTGGGCCGGAAGCCCGTTGTCCCCTGGCAGGCTGGCGAGGATCTGGTCGATCTCCTCGATGCAGGCGCGCAACGAGCGCGGCACATCGGCATGCAACAGCAGCAACTGGGCGACATGCCGGGCTCCGGGAGCTTCGCGGTAGATCTCGGTATAGGCCTCGAAGGACGACAGGGCGCGAAGCAAGGCGCCCCATTGGTAATACGCACGGGCGGTACCGTCACCGACCGCATCAACCTGGTCGCCAGTCATCTCGTAGCGAGCATCCAGCAGGCGCAGGGTGTTGTCGGCCCGTTCGATAAAGGTGCCCAGGCGGATAAACCGGAAGGCATCGTTGCGCATGATGGTGCCGTAGGAGGCTCCGCGAAACAGGTGGCAGCGCTCCTTGATCCATTCGCAAAAGCGGTTCATGCCGTAGGTACTGAGACCTTGGCGGGCAATCTGTTGAATATCCAGCCAGGTGGCGTTGACGTTTTCCCACATATCGGCGGTGATCCGCCCGCGTACCGCGTGGGCACAGGCCCGGGCCGAACCCAGGCAACTGTAGATACTGGCCGGATTGGCAGCATCCAGGGCAAAGAACTGCAACAACCGCTCGGCAAGCAGCGTCTCATGGCGAGCCTGGTAGTCTTCAAGGGTGCCGGTGATCAACAGCGGCATGGCCAGTTCGTGCAGGCCGTCACCGTGCCCATCCTGAGGCATCAGCGACAGCGAATAGCTGACGTCGAGCATCCGCGCGAGGTTTTCCGCGCGCTCCAGATAACGGGACATCCAGTACAGGTCTGAAGCGGTTCGACTCAACATGGCAGGCGTCCTTAATCCTCCACTACCCAGGTGTCCTTAGTGCCGCCAACCTGGGAGGAGTTCACCACCAGGGAGCCTTCACGCAGGGCCACACGAGTAAGACCACCGGACACCACACGGGTTTCGCGATCGGCGAGGACAGGCAGCAACCTGGCGTGTCTACCCTCGCTGCGCGAAGCCGCTGCCCCTCCTTTGTACGTAATGGCCAGGCGCAGGTTTTGGCTATCACCAGCATAGTCAGAGTTGATTTCACCGCCGGGGGACACACGGGGATAATCGCCCCATCGAGCAAACACTTCACCAAGCCTGATGAAGTTGCTGCTGCAACCTTGATGACGCCGATGACAACCGGGTCCGGGCTCTCCCGACCGGTTCCCTCTCCTGACCGGTCTTCCCTTTTAGCCACCCTATCGGGTGGCTTTTTTTTTGCCTTTGCGGCCCCTGAAAACACAATTGGCCGACCCGCAGGCCAGCCAATTGTCAGTCTCGATGCACACAACCTTAGCTATAACAGACGCCCACGGATCTCCTGTTTCACCCCCCAGCCTTCAATGATACCGCCCAGGGGTTCGACCACTGCCTCGAAGTCCTGTTCAAAATCCCCGATGCCGCCATGGGTGGCGTACATCACCTTGCTCAACTCCAGATACCAGGCGCCGTCGTCACGCACGCTGACCTGGGCATTCAAGGATTCACCGCGAAACTGTCCTGCCGCCCTGCGTGCCCGCTCCTCATCCGGGAAAATGGCGTAGAACTCGATGGGATGGAATCGTGAAAAGTCAAAACCGCCTTCTTTCATGCGGCGCAACACACTGCTGCTGAGGTCTTCTTGAAAGGCTGTGCTCATGAAACGTCCTCCTCAAACCGATGGATAGACTTTCCGTGCTTCCCGACCCGCCGGCCAAAAGTGACCGACATCACGACCCGGGGCGGGTCGTCAGGAAACAAGCATGGAGCTGACAAGATCAGAGCTTAGCGAAGAATTCGCTGATCTCGTTTGCAGATTAGCGCCAACACCTGGACGACGCCAGAAATTGCTGTCGGAGCCCTCTCTGCTCTCATTACATCGGCGTAATGCTGAGAATCTGAATGCTGTTCTGCTCTTTCAAACTCTTGAGGGTGGGGGCATCGGTGCGCCCATCCAGATCATTGAGATCCAGTTCGGCACTCACAGGCAGCAACCTGGCCCGGACCAATTGTGCGGCGCGTTCCAACGTCGGTTGCTGATCGCAATCGAACTGCTCGACGGACTGGACGCCATGATCATCCACGAAAGTGACTTGCCACTTTTGCATCAACGCCTCCTTGATAGCCCCATGAGTGGACCTACAGCATCTCGACCTTGAGTGCGAGGCAAACGTTCCACAGTGCTGGCGGGGACAAACCAATAAAAAGACCGCCCGGAGGCGGCCTTGATGAATCCCGTGGACAATCAGCCGATTACGGCTTTTCGGCACGGGCCTTGAGCGCCTTCAAAGTGTTGAAGGGCGCGTCCACCACGAACTTGTTGGCCAGCCAGGACGGCACGCTGCCACCCGGCTCGGTATGCACCTGGTAGGTCACTTCCACCTGATCGGCCCCTTTGGGCACAAACTTCCAGTAACCCTCAACCTGGGACACACGCACGAAGCCTTTCTCTTCGGGAATGTAGGTGGGCACGCCTTCCAGCTTACGGGTCAGGCTGCCATCGGCGGCCTCGCTGGAGGTAATGTGCAGCACCGAGTCACGGGCAGTCACTGGCCAGGGGGTATTGAACTGAGTGTAGGTCCAGCTTTGATCGCCCTCATGCTTGAGCAGCTTCTGGCTCTTGCACTCATGAATCCAGGAGCAGGCACCGGCCACGTCTTCCTGCAGCGCGCGAAGCTTGGCGATGGAGGTCTTCATGGTGGTGACGCCGCGATAGGCCTTGTATTTGGAACCGGCCACTTCACTCAAGGAAATCTTGATGCCGTCTTCATCCTTGGCCGTTTGCCAATCTTCGGCGTGGGCCGTTGCCGACAGCAGCACGGTTAAACCACAGAGCACAGCAATTCGATGCAGCGAACCCATTGTCTTATTCCTTATTGTTGAAGTTCCGTTCATTAAAACTAAGCAGCCGTCACTTGTTCCCACCAACCGAGCAAACGGATGGCGTCTTCTCGACTTTCGCCACACACCTCAGGGTCCGCCTGAAATGCCCCACAAACCGCTGGCCGCTCCGGCCTACCGAAAAGACCGCACAGGTGTTCGACAGAAAGGTGCAGGCAACGTTCTCCCGCCGGCTTGCCATTGGGCATTCCGGGAATCGGCGTACTGATAGAAGGGGCAATGCAGCAAGCGCCACAACCTTCACGGCAGTTCATGACGAAAAGCTCCTCGCGACAAGCATAGTGTTGAATGAGGCCGGACAAGAGTAACCGCTAAAACAGCCGTTTAAAATTACTCAAAGAACGGATTTGACGCACAACCGTGCGTGACTGATCAGTCTCCGACAAAGTGCCGGTCAACTCGGTCACAGAGTGGTTGATGAATTTACTGCTTGAACTCGAAATCCAGGGCAGCACCCTCGATATCCCGACGCTCCTCGTTGCGTAACTGCAGCTGCATTTCGTTGCTGAGCAATCGACCGTTGAGTTGGAACGGACTGCTGTCCTTGGGCTTCTCGCCAAACATCTGCGGCAGCAGAGGCTCGCGCTTGGGCAGCGGCAGCGCTCCCAAAGGCTGCAAGTGCTTGACCATTTCCGGTGGCAGGCTCAAGTCGAGCTTGGGGCTGGCCAGAGGTGTGTTGATATCTTGATAGGCCCACTTGGACTTGGCCTTCTTGGGCGCAGGCTTGGTCTTTTTCTTGGGCTGGGCTTTGCTGGCATTGGCGGACGGCTTGGTCTTGCTCGCTGGAGCCTGCTTGGTGCTGGAGGCCTTGCTTGAATGAGTAACGCTGGCAGCCGGTTTATCCGGGGTCGAGGCCGCCTGGACAGGCGCCGCAACGACTCCCAAGAGGCAGGCACTCAACCAGATGGCAGGAAAAAAGGCTTTCATAAAGGCAGGTAGATCGACAAAAGGTGCCCTATGCTCGCTTGTTGCAAGCCCCATGACAAGCATGGGACCGCACTGTCTAGAATCCGCCGGACGCTTCTTGGCATAACTGACTGGCGAGCATGCCCAGGGTCATCAAGGCTCGCTCGGCCTCGCGGTTCCAAGGTGTCCCGCAATTCAGGCGCACGCAGTGGTTGAACTGTTCGGTGTTACTGAAGATCAACCCCGGAGCGATGCTGATGCCCTGCTGCAAAGCCCGCACGTGCAGTTCCTGGGTGTTGACCCGTCCCGGCAGGCTGACCCAGAGAATGAACCCGCCGTTGGGCCGGGTAATCTGCGTACCTTCCGGAAAATGCTGCTGCACCGCCAGTTGAAAGGCGCTGAGGTTCTTGCGGTATTCCTGGCGGATGTAGCGCAGATGACGGTCATAACCACCGTTCTCCAGATACGCCGCAACCCCCATCTGCGTCACGCTGCACGCGGAATGGGTACTGAAGGTCTGCAGGCGCTGGATCTCCTGCTGATACTTGCCAGCAATCATCCAGCCGATACGCACTCCCGGCGATAGGGTCTTGGAGAAGCTTGAGCAGTAGATCACCCGGTCCAGGCGGTCATAGGCCTTGAGGGCCTTGGTGCGCCCTACTTCGAACATCAACTCGCCGTAGATATCGTCCTCGACCACCTGGATATCGAAGTCCGAAGCCAGGCGCAGCAGTTGCTTCTGCCGCTCCTCCGGCATGGTTCCACCCAGGGGGTTGCTCAGGCGCGTAGTCAGTACCAGGGCCTTGATCGACCATTGGTTGGCCGCCAGCTGCAGGGCCTCAAGGCTCATGCCCGTAGAGGGGTCGCTGGGAATCTCGATAACCTTGAGCCCCAGCAGGTCCGCCAGTTGCAGCAGCCCGTAATAGGTCGGCGATTCCGCGGCGATCAAATCACCCGGCCGGGTCAGGACCCGTAGGGACATCTGCAAGGCATCGACGCATCCATGGGTAATCACCACTTCCGAAGGGTCGACCACGACCCCGGCATCGCGCATGCGAATCGCCACCTGACGCCGCAAGGGCTCGAATCCCGGGCTGAACATATAGCTGAACGCCCGCGGACTGTGAAAACGCGTGACCTTGGCCAATTGCTGGTGCAGCGCCCGCACCGGCAAATAGTCAACGCTGGGCACTGCCGCCCCCAGGGGAAACACTCCCTCGCGACGGGACTCCACCAGCACCTGCTGAATAATGCTGCTGCGCGTGACCAGTCCCGGACGTTCGACCCGAGCAATATCCGGGGTCGGCGCGGTCAGAGCCGGAGTCTGGTGCACGTAGTAACCCGATTGGGGACGCGCGCGGATCAGTCCCTGATCTTCCAGATTGGCGTAGGCCTGGAGCACCGTGGCGTGGCTGACATTGAGCTGCGAGCTCATCTTGCGCACCGACGGTACGCGCTCCCCCGGCTGGTAGACACCACGGCGAATATCCTCAGCCAGTTGCTGAGCGATACGTTGATAGAGCAAGAGATTGGTCATGGCGCAGCACTCGATTTCACGGCGTTTTATTCTTGTGTGAAACAATACCGGCACAGTTTAGAAGTGTACTGGGACAGTTTCTACAATAGTCGAGGACACAGGGCAGTGAAAAGTAGAACTGTCGAGTTTTTGCGACACCCTCAGACATAAAAAAACCCAACGCTTGCGAGGCGTCGGGCTTTTCAGGGGCAAAAGGATCAGTGTTTCAGCGAGCAGCGCCGAGTTGGCCCTTGTCGTCGGAGAAGACGATTTCCACCCGACGGTTCTGCGCCCGGCCCCGCTCGGAGGCATTGGCTTCCACTGGGTACTCGTCACCATAGCCCTGGACATGGACACGCTTTTCGTCGATTCCCAGGTCCACCAGCACATCGGCCACCGCCTGGGCACGATCGCGAGACAGCTGCAGGTTGCTCTGACGCTCCCCGGTGTTATCGGTGTAGCCCTCGATGCGCACCACGCGCTTAGGGTTCAGCTGGAGGAACTGCACCACCTTGAGCACCGTGCGGTTCGCCGAACTCTTCAACTCGGCTTCACCGGTGTCGAACAGCACGTCTCCCAGAGTCATCACCAGACCACGATCGGTCTGGGTGGTGGCCAGGCTGATGATCTGCTCTTCGAGCCATTTGCCCTGCTGCTGCACACTCAGCAACTTGGCCTCACGCAGGGCCAGTTGCAGACGTTGACGCTCCAGCTCGAGCTTGGCCGCACGCTCCTGATTCAGCGCCTGCTCGGTGTGCTCACGGGCGATTTCGCTGTAACGACGGCTCAGGTAGGCATAGTGCTCCACGTCGCCACCGCTGCCCCAGTAGGTCGACAGACGATCGGCGCGAGCCAGGGACTCACCCGCACGTATCACGTCCTTGGGCGCGATACGCAGCACATTGGAGTCTTCCTTGACCTTCTGGAAGTCGTTGCCGGCTTGCTGCAAGGCCTCCTCACTGTGCTGGCCGGCGCAGCCATAGAGACCGGCGCAGGCCAACAGCACAGCGCCGCCGAAGATACGGATAGAGAGGCTCATTGGGCGTCTCCCAACTGCTTGCGCAGGCGCGTAATGCGAGTATTGAGCACATTCACCTGCTCCTGGCTTTTCTGAGTCAGGACCTTGGCTTCTGCCAGACGCGCATCCAGCTCGGCCTGCTCGGCGCGCATCCGCGCCTTCTTGTACGACTCATCCTGCATATTGCCCTGGGCACGGGCGAACTTGTCTTCGGCCAGTTTCAACTCAGGCATGTCCTCGGCCGAAGCCCCCACGGCCTTGGCTTGTTCCAGGGCCTGGGCAGTAAGGCGCATCTGCTCGTTGGGCGCCGGATCGGTTGCACAACCCGCCAAGGCCAACAGGGCCAGGGCAGCGAAAAGAGGTCGAATAGTCACACGTGATTCCTACGGTTTTGGGCTGCTGACGGGTTGCTGCAACTGGGCCTTCCAGCGCTCCAGATTGCGCTGCAGCAAGGCCTCCGTCAGACCGGACGCGGGCAATTCTGTCATCTTTTTTGCCAACTGTCCGCGCAACCATGGATCATTGCAGGCGGAGTTGTGGGACAAGGCCAGGAACAGCCCCGGTTTGTCGACAGGCTGGGGAAAGGACACCAGATCCGCCGCCATCCCCAAGGACTGGGCCATGGCCATGCCCGCGTAACGCGGCGCCAGAACATAGTCCACTTCCCCCAGGAGCAAGGTCTGGAAAACCTGGGTCAGATTCGGTAAAGGCTTGAGTTGCAGATGCTCCTTGGCCATAGCCTGAAAGGGCTGGGTCAGCCTGGCCTTTTCCGATACCGCGCCGGGATGGCCGACAAGATCCAACGGCTGGGTGTAGCTCAGGGTGGAGTCCTTGCGGGTCCACACCAGGTAGTCGTTCTGCACCAGGGCCGGATGGATGTAGTCCAGGGACTCCAGTTCGTTCAAGGTCAGGGGCGCGTCAGCTAGCAGATCCATGCGCCCACTGCGCACTTCATCCAAGGCCTCGGAACGTTTGCCGGCGTACAGCAACTCGATCTTGAGCCCCAACTCTCCCGCCACCTGCTGCAATAGATCGGCACTGGCCCCTATCAGGTGCTTGGGATTCTGCGGATCGCGCCACAGGTAGGGTGGTGCATCCGGGCTGCCGGTGACCACCAGGCGTTCGCACTTGCCCGCAGCCATCGACAGCGATGGCAACAACGCCAGACCCAACAGCGCTGACCAGCCCCTCATGCGGCGCAGATCCATGGCGAAATTCTCCCCAACAAAAAACAGACAAAAAAAAGCCCGGCCAAAGGGCCGGGCTCTTTATAAGTGAAGCCGCCGGATTAGACCAGCTTCTCCAACTCAGGTACGGCTTCGAACAAGTCCGCCACCAGACCGTAGTCGGCCACCTGGAAGATCGGAGCTTCTTCGTCCTTGTTGATCGCAACGATCACCTTGGAATCCTTCATGCCTGCCAGGTGCTGGATCGCGCCGGAGATACCGACGGCGATGTACAGCTGTGGCGCGACGATCTTGCCGGTCTGGCCGACCTGCATGTCGTTGGGCACGAAGCCTGCGTCCACGGCTGCGCGGGAGGCGCCGACCGCTGCGCCAAGCTTGTCGGCCAGGGCGTACAGGTGCTTGAAGTTGTCACCGTTCTGCATGCCACGGCCGCCGGAAACGACGATCTTGGCAGCGGTGAGTTCAGGACGATCGGACTTGGCCAGTTCTTCGCCAACGAAGCTCGACTTGCCGGCATCGTGAGCAGCGCCAACGGCTTCAACCGCAGCCGAACCACCTTCAGCAGCAACGGCGTCGAAGCCGGTAGCCCGCACGGTGATGACTTTCACGGCAGCCGAGGACTGCACGGTAGCGATGGCGTTACCGGCATAGATCGGACGCTTGAAGGTGTCAGCGCTTTCTACCGAGATGATCTCGGATATCTGGTCAACGTCCAGCTGAGCGGCAACCCGCGGCAGGATGTTCTTACCGTTGGAGGTAGCGGCAGCCAGGATGTGGCTGTAGCCAGCACCCAGCTCGGCCACCAGCGGCGCAACGTTTTCCGGCAGTTGGTGAGCGTAGGCGGCATTGTCCGCCACCAGCACTTTGGCCACGCCAGCGATTTTTGCAGCGGCTTCGGCCACAGCGCCAACGCCCTGGCCGGCTACCAGTACATGAACGTCACCACCGATTTTGGCGGCGGCGGCAACGGTGTTCAGGGTGGCCGGAGCCAGCGCCTTGTTATCGTGTTCGGCGATTACCAAGATAGTCATGATCAGATTACCTTCGCTTCGTTTTTCAGTTTCTCGACCAGTTCAGCCACCGACTTGACCTTGATACCTGCGCTGCGTGCAGCCGGCGCTTCGACTTTCAGGGTCTTGTTAGTGGAGGCGGTGGAAACACCCAAAGCATCAGGAGTCAGCGTTTCAAGCGGCTTCTTCTTGGCTTTCATGATGTTTGGCAGAGACGCATAGCGCGGCTCGTTCAGACGCAGGTCGGTGGTGACGATGGCTGGCAGGTTCAGCGCAACGGTCTGCAGGCCGCCGTCGATTTCGCGAGTGACGTTGACCTTGTCGCCGGACACTTCGACCTTGGAGGCGAAGGTGCCTTGAGCGTAACCGCTCAGGGCCGCCAGCATCTGGCCGGTCTGGTTGTTGTCGCTATCGATGGCCTGTTTGCCGAGGATAACCAGATGTGGCTGCTCCTTGTCGACCACAGCCTTGAGCAGCTTGGCCACAGCCAGGGAGTTCAACTCTTCAGCGGACTCGACGAGGATTGCGCGATCGGCACCCAGTGCCAGGGCGGTACGCAGTTGCTCTTGAGCAGTAGCAGGACCGATGGAGACGACGACGATTTCAGTCGCTACACCTTTCTCTTTCAGGCGTACGGCTTCTTCCACTGCGATTTCGCAGAAAGGGTTCATCGACATCTTGACGTTGGCGAGGTCGACGCCGGAGTTGTCCGCTTTGACGCGAACCTTGACGTTATAGTCGACCACTCGTTTGACAGCTACAAGAACCTTCATGGATTCCTCGTTACTCTCCGGTGAAAAGAAAGTCGCCTAGGCGAGAACCTGGCGGTTGATGCTCATCGGCACAAGGGCACCTCCAAAAACGCTGGCGTACATCAGGTTGACCTTGCTCACGGGGTGATGACCGTTCGTCAGTGGTGACCGACGAGTCATTCATTATCGCGGCGTGTAGACTGCGCACTTTCAAGTTGCGCGGTGCGTCACCTTTATTGCCTTTGCCCTGTCTTTAGAGGTGCTCTTGAAACCAACAGTCAGCCTACGGCGAGCGCAAAACCGACCGTATCTTGACCGGAACGCCTTTTCCGGTCAATACGGCAAAATAGCCGTTTATAAGCCGCGCTTCTTTGATTTATCTGGGCTGCGGCAAATTCAAACAAACGTTTGTATTGGACGCTGAGAGTGGTGTAGATATAATGCGCCGCCCAGAGAGAAAGGTCGGCCATCCTCCCCTTCTCCCCCCATTTGTAATGGGAGAAAGCGCGGATGCAACGCCAAACCTCCAATTAGAAAAAACCGTTGAGCCTTGAGTAGGAGATAGCCTAGTGGAACGCGAATACATGGAATTCGACGTGGTCATCGTCGGTGCCGGCCCCGCAGGCTTGTCCGCCGCTTGCCGCCTTAAGCAGAAGGCCGCTGAAGCCGGTAAGGAAATCAGCGTCTGCGTGGTTGAAAAAGGCTCCGAAGTCGGTGCTCACATCCTTTCCGGTGCCGTGTTCGAGCCTCGGGCCCTGAATGAACTGTTCCCGGACTGGAAGGAACTGGGCGCCCCGCTCAACACCCCGGTCACCCGCGACGACATTTATGTCCTGCGTAGCGGCGACACTTCCACCAAGGTTCCAGACTTCTTTGTGCCCAAGACCATGCACAACGAAGGCAACTACATCATTTCCCTGGGCAACCTGTGCCGCTGGCTGGCCCAGCAGGCCGAGAACCTGGGCGTGGAAATCTACCCGGGCTTCGCCGCCCAGGAAGCCCTGATCGACGAAAACGGCGTGGTCCGCGGGATCATCACCGGTGACCTGGGTGTCGACCGTGAAGGACAGCCGAAAGATGGCCTCTACACCCCAGGCATGGAACTGCGCGGCAAGTACACCCTGTTCGCCGAAGGCTGCCGCGGCCATATCGGCAAGCAACTGATCAAGCGCTTCAACCTGGACAGCGACGCCGACGCCCAGCACTACGGCATCGGCCTCAAGGAAATCTGGGAAATCGATCCGGCCAAGCACCAACCGGGCCTGGTGGTCCACACCGCCGGCTGGCCGCTGGACATCATGAGCAACGAGAACACCGGCGGTTCCTTCCTCTACCACCTGGAAAACAACCAGGTCGTGGTGGGCCTGATCGTCGACCTGTCCTATGCCAACACCTACCTGTCGCCGTTCGACGAATTCCAGCGCCTCAAGCATCACCCGGTGCTCAAGCAGTACCTGGAAGGCGGCAAACGCATCAGCTACGGCGCCCGTGCACTGGCCAAGGGCGGTATCAATTCGCTGCCGAAGATGGTCTTCAAGGGCGGCGCTTTGATCGGCTGCGACCTGGGCACCATGAACGTGGCCAAGATCAAGGGCAGCCACACCGCCATGAAGTCCGGCATGCTCGCCGCCGATGCCGTGGCCGACTCGCTGTTCGCCGGCTCCGAAGGTGCCGATGAGCTGAAGAGCTACGTCGACTCCTTCAAATCCAGCTGGCTGTATGAAGAGCTGTTCGCCAGCCGCAACTTCGGTCCGGCCATGCACAAGTTCGGTCCGATCATCGGCGCCGGCTTCAACTGGATGGATCAGAACATCTTCGGTGGCAAGCTGCCCTTCACCCTGCACGACACCAAGCCGGACTACGCCTGCCTGAAGCTGGCCAAGGACTGCGCGAAGATCGACTATCCCAAACCCGACGGCAAACTCAGCTTCGACAAACTGAGCTCGGTGTTCATCTCCGGTACCAACCATGAAGAAGAACAGCCTTGCCACCTCAAGCTGACCGACCCGAGCATCCCTCTGGGCCGCAACCTGCCGCTGTACGACGAGCCTGCTCAGCGTTACTGCCCAGCCGGCGTGTATGAAGTGATCACCCAGGAAGACGGCGAGAAGCGCTTCCAGATCAACGCCCAGAACTGCGTGCACTGCAAGACCTGCGATATCAAGGACCCGGCCCAGAACATCACCTGGGTCACTCCGGAAGGTGCCGGCGGCCCGACTTACCCGAACATGTAAGTCGCCGCGGTACACAAGAGGCCCCCTTTATGGGGGCCTTTTTCATGCCCGGGATTTGCCGGCACAGCCTCCGGCAGGAGCCGACTAGTCGGTGAAGAGCCCCTCAAGCCTTGTACCGACCCAAAGGCGTCGTCGCTGGCAAGCCAGCGCCTACGAACAGCATCTACAGAGCTACGGCCCGCTCATCCCCGGGATTACGCTCAAAGTAGCGTTTGTACTCGCGACTGAACTGCGAGGTGCTCTGGTAACCCACCCGATGCGCTACCTGGGCCACACCCAGCCCTTCTCCCACCAGCAACTGCTGGGCCTTGAGCAACCGCAGGCGCTTGAGGTACTGCACTGGCGACAGCAGGGTGCTGCGCTTGAAATGCTCGTGGAAGGTCGACGTGCTCATGTTGGCGCAACGGGCCAGGGTCTCGACGTTCAACGGCTCGGTGTAATGCTCGTGCAGATGATTGAGCGAAGCCGCGACCCGCGCGAACTGCCCCTGCTGCTCCACCAGTGCCCGCAACGCATCGGCCTGAGGCCCGCGCAGGGCAGCAAAGAGCAGCTCGCGCACCCTGGACGCCCCCATGACCTTGCACTCCAGAGGATCGAGCAGGCAATGCAGCAGGCGCTCCACGCAACCACGCATGACGTCGTCAAGCACCGCCGAGGTCATCGATTCCAGGGTTTGCGCCGAAGCCGCCCGGCCTTCGGCGATCCCCATGGCCAGCACCAGCTCGCTCAGGACTGCCCGGTCGATGGCAATGGAAATCCCCAGCAGCGGTGCATCGGGCAAGGCGAAGGTTTCGCACTCGAAGGGCACCGACAAGGCCTGGATCAGGTAGTGCCCGGCGCCGTATTCCAGGGTCCGCGTGCCCAGGTAGGCCAGTTTGCTGCCCTGGACAATGATCATCAGGCTCGGTTCATAGATCTGTGGACCTCGCGCCACATCACAGCTGGCCCGCAGCACCTGGACCCCAGGCAAGGCGGTGGCAACGAAACCATCTCGGCTGGCAAGGGGCTGGATCAGCGAAACCAGGGTGGCATTGGCGTCAAGGTGACGGGTCAGCAGCATGCAGAAAACTTCACGAAAAAAGGGATGAAAACATCATCGCAGGTCTGCTGGCCAATGCCGCGCAAAAACCGCCAATACCGGAGGAATAGGCATGACATGCCGAGGAATCGCCATGGCCGCCCTCAGGCTCGACGCCGAGAATGCACCGCCTCACTTGTCAGCGCTTTTGCGAGGTTCTTCATGTACACCACCATCGGTTATGCCGCCCAATCGGCCACCACTCCCCTCGCCCCCATGAGCTTCCAGCGCCGCAGCCCACGCGCGGACGACGTCGCCATCGAGATCCTCTACTGCGGCGTCTGCCACTCCGACATCCACCAGGCCCGCAACGAATGGGGCATCGCCGTGTACCCGCTGATGCCGGGCCACGAGATCGTCGGCAAGGTCACCGCCGTCGGCGCCAACGTCAGCAAGCACAAGGTCGGCGACCTAGTGGGCGTCGGCTGCATGGTGGACTCCTGCCGCCATTGCGAAGCCTGTGCTGCGAATCTGGAACAGTACTGCCTGGAAGGTCCGACCATGACCTACGCCACCCCGGATCGGGTCGATGGCAGCAACACCATGGGCGGCTACTCCGACAGCATCGTGGTCAGCGAGCACTTTGTCGTGCGCATCCCGGAGAAACTCGACCTGGCCAGCGCAGCACCGATTCTCTGTGCCGGCATCACCACCTACTCGCCCCTCAAGCACTATGGCGTCAAGGCCGGCGACAAAGTGGGGATTCTCGGCATGGGCGGCCTGGGCCACATGGGCATCAAGTTCGCTAAGGCCCTGGGGGCCGAAGTGACCCTGTTCACCCGCTCGGCGAGCAAGGCCGAAGAAGCCCGCCGCCAAGGCGCGGACCATGTGATCGTATCCACCGATGCGGCGCAGATGCAGTCGGTAGCCGGGCATTTCGACTTCCTCCTGGACACCATCCCGGTGCCCCACGACCTCAATCCCTACCTCGACACCCTGCGCTTTGACGGCGTGCACATCCTGGTGGGCCTGATCGAGCCGGTGGACCCGGCACTGCACGCCGGCAAGCTGGTGATGAGCCGTCGCGTACTGGCCGGATCGCTGATCGGCGGCATTGCCGAGACCCAGGAGGTGCTGGATTTCTGCGCCGAGCACGGCATCACCTGCGACATCGAGATGCTGGATATTCGTCAGATCAACCAGGCCTATGAGCGCATGATCAAAGGGGATGTGAAGTATCGCTTCGTGATCGATATGGCGACCTTGAAGCTCTGAATCTCGATGCCATGACGGCCCGGCTTGTCACGAGGAGGCGCTCCACGCAATACGCCTTCGCCGACAAGCCGGCTCCGGCACGGGCCAGCTGGCGCCAGCCCATGGGGGCTGTCGTCAGCCCCGGGCGAACGCCCGCAGCACTTCGCCGTCCATGCGGTACTTGACCCACTCCTCCTGAGGCTGGGCGCCCAGGGACTTGTAGAACTGGATCGCCGGTTCATTCCACTCCAGCACACTCCATTCGAAGCGTCCGCAATCGTTGTCACAGGCGATCTGTGCCAGATGCCGCAACAGTTGCTTGCCCGCCCCGCCACCGCGTTGTTCCGGGGTGATGTAGAGATCCTCCAGGTACAGACAGTTGCTGCCCAGCCAGGTGGAATAACTGAAGAAAAACACCGCAAAGCCAATCGGCACGCCGTCACGCAGGCAGATCAGGCCGTGGGCCGTAGCCCCCTCACTGAACAAGCTGCGCTCAATATCGGCGACGCCGGCAATCACTTCGTGACGAGCCCGCTCGTAGTCGGCGAGCTCAGTGATGAAAGCAAGAATCTGTGGGGCATCGCTGGGCAGTGCAGGACGGATTACGACGGTCATCGACGGTTCTCTAGGCGGAATCAGGTGGCCATATTAGAACGACAGCCGAAATACATGCACGGCCATTTACGCGCAAAGCTGATTCCCCGGCTCGCGGCTTACTCCGCTGTCGGCTAACCCTGAGGCCTGCAGGATCAGAACAAACAGCGCAAAAGGCCATGCTAGAAAGCCCTCCACGACTACAAGCATAAGAGAGGAGTTTTCATGTCCGTGCGGGCTATGCAGAAATCCAGGGGGCCAGGGCCATTGTTCGGGTTGTTCTGTCTGGGCAGCTATCTGTTGTCACTGTCTTACGGATCGACCTTTCTCCTGTCCTTGCTGATCAGCAGCCGCGGCGGCAATGAGCACGACGCCGGCAGCGTGATTTCGGCAGCGATGCTCAGCACCTTCGTCGCGGTGATCGGTTCCGGGCACCTATCGGACTGGCTTGGCGCCGCACGTTCGGTGGCGCTGTTCGGCTGCCTGCTGGCCCTGGCCAGCCTGGGCTTTGCCCTGACCCCCGGGTTCGGCCACGCCCTGCTGCTCTTCGGCCTGACCCTGGGCCTGGGCTGGGGAGTGTTCTACACCCTGGGGCCAATCATCGTGGCGATGCTGGTGGAGCCCGCGCAACGAGCCCGCTACTTCGCCCTGCTGTCGGGCAGCATGATGACCGGCATCGGTTCCGGGCCGCTGCTGGGACGCCTGGCCAGCGCGCTGGGCTATCCCGTGACCAGTGCTTTTTTCATTGCTGCGGCAGCCAGTCTGGTGGGGGTGCTGATCTTTTGGCGACTGGGCGCCCGCCTGAGTCGCCAGCCCAATCATCTGGGGACTTCAGCGGCCCGGATCACCAGGAGCGGTGCGGCACGCGTACTGTCTTCCAGGGCCCTGTGGCCAATCCTGATGGTGGGCCTGGGTGGCTGTGTGTTCGGCGGGCTGTCGAGTTTCCAGACCAGCTACGGTGTATCCCGAGGCGTGGACTACTCGCTGTTCTTCCTCGGGTTCATGAGCGCCGCCATCGCCAGCCGGATGCTGATCGCCGGCATCGTGGTCAAGCGTGACCCCTATCGCGCATCCTGCCTGCTATCGGGGCTGATGGTGGTGTCGATCCTGCTGTTTCTGTTTGTCGTCGACAGCAGCGCCAGCTACCTGTTGGCCGCAGTGATACTGGGGATTGGCTATGGCCTGACGTATTCAGTGATCAACGGCCTGGCCGCCAACGAAGCACCTGCCGGCAGCACCTCGCAAGCACTGCTGTTGTTCAGCCTGTCCTATTTTGTCGGGGTATTCGGCTTTCCCTGGCTGGCCGGGCGGATCATCGTCGAGGCCGGCATGCAGGCGCTGCTGTTCACCGTACTGGCTATTGCTCTGCTGAACTGGCTGATCAGCCTCGGCCGCCTGGGCTGGCGCCGAGCGCTCCAACTGCGTATCGCCCACAACCCGTAGCGCCGTTCGTCGATCATCCGGCACCAACCCCACGCCAGGACAGACCAATATCAGGTAACGACTCTAACAATGGAGGCGACACCATGATCAAGGTCCAACTCTCAGCCCTGGCCCTGGCCGGACTGTTGTCCAGCGCCGCCCTGGCGGGCACCACAGGCCCCACCAATCCGGTAGAAGGCCCGCAATCCCCCGCCCCCCAGAGCACACCGAAGATCAACATCAACCCGCCGGCCACCGGCACCGACCCGCGAATCCAGGGCAACGACAACGGCCGCCAGGGCGGCGCCGGCACCCTGGATGCCACGACTCCGGACAATGGCAAGACCGGTAGCGGATCGAAAACCACCACCGGCGGCTCAGGCTCAGAGGGCAGCAGTCAGTAACACCCGGCGCCGGCTCAATCCAGCTGGCGCTGCGCAAGGCTGGTGACGGTCCATCAGGCCCGCAACATTGCGTCCACTTCCGCGCTGCACGGTGCGGTGGCCGGGCCACGGCGGGTCACCGCGATGGCCGCCGCCGCATTGGCCCGACGGGCCGCTGCCTGCGGCTCATGACCCGCAGCAAGCGCGGCGACAAAGACACCGGCATGGGCATCGCCGGCTCCATTGCTGTCCACTGCCTCGACCTTGAATCCCGGCACCAGCACAGCACGCCCCTCTTGATTGATCCAGCAACCTCGGGGACCGTCACGCAGTACCAGCATGGCCTTGGACGACAACATTGAGCCCAGCCGCTGCACGGCTTCGACCATTTCCGAGCTGGCACTCAAGCGCAGGGCCTCGACCCGGTTACTGCTCCAGATGTCGATACGTGGCAACAAAGCCGCCATCAAGGGAGAATCCAGCGAGCCCACCAGCGGCCCCGGGTCGAACATCAGGGGCACCGAGACTGGCAACGCCAGCACCCAGTCGACCAGGGCCTTGGCCTTGCTCGCCTGAAGCAGGCTGTAGCCACTGACGTAAAGGTAATCCCCCGCTCTCACCTGGACCTGCGCCAAGTCTTCGACCGTCAGTTCGCCCTCGGCACCTATATGGGAAATGAAAGTGCGTTCGGCAGAGGCTTCGGTCAAGGCCACGCATAGACCCGTGTCGGCCCCGAGACTGGGTTCCAGGCTCATCTGGATGCCTTCGGCCTGCATCGCCTGCCGTGCCAGATCACCAAAGCGCCCCTGGCCGTGACGACCGAGATAGACCACCGGCAGGCCATTGCGCGCGGCCGCCGCCATGACATTGAAACCGCCACCCGCCTCGAAACTGGCCGACTGCGCCAGCACATCACCGCCAGACTCCGGCAGTCGATCAACGGCCATCACCAGATCGACGATCACCTGGCCACTGTGGAGCAATCTAGGCATTGGCATTCTCGACAAAAGCCCGACGCCGGTCACGGGCGCCGCCCAGCACGCCATAGACGCCGCCGGCCACCAGGAAGGTGATGATCCAGCCCAGGCCGTTATGCCCGAGCCAGGAATCGGCCAATGGTCCCGTGAACCAGACGTCCTCGACCGTGGTGCCAATGCTGGTGAAACAGAAGCCCAGGACGATGGCCAGCACCCAGGCACCAAAGGCCCGCCATTCGATGCCGCCCTGATACCAGTAGGCGCTGCTCGGGCCCACATTCAATAAATCATCGGCGCTGTAGTAGTGGCGATGGATCAAGTCCACCACGAAGATTCCCACCCAGGCCGTGATCGGCACCGCCAGCAGGGAAATGAAGCTGATGAAGGGGCCGTAGAAACTGTCAGCGATCAACATGAAGTAGATCGACCCCATGAAGATCGCCACGATATCCACCAGTACTGCGTAGACCCGCTTGACCTTGAGGCCCAGGGTCAGCGCGGTGAGACCGGCGGAATACACCGACAGGTTGTTGGACAACAGCAGACCGCCGAAGGCAGCGATCAGGTAAGGCACGGCCATCCAGGTTGGCAGCATGTCGCGGATCGCAATGATCGGGTCCACCGCTGAGGCCAGATGATCGTTACCGACCGACAGCAAGCCTCCCAGAGTGATCAGCAGCACCAGCGGAATACCGGCACCGAAGGCCGCCGAGGCCACCAGGCGCCCGGCAGTGACCGAACGTTGCTGATAACGGGACATGTCCGCCCCAGAGCTGGCCCAGCCGATCCCGGTGCCTGCGGCCATGGTGCCGACGCCGATGATCATCGCGCTCATGGGCGCAGGGGAGGCATTGAACACTGCGGTCCAGTCGATGGTGGCACAGAGAAAGCCGCCCACCAGGACGTTCAGCGCGCCGAATCCGTAGGTGGCCCACTTCTGGATCACCAGCAACGTGGCGTGGCCCAGACCGGACACACTCAGCGTCATGAGCACAAAGATAGCGATGAACAGCAGGGTCAACAGTGGCGCGTCCTTGGCCGAGGCCGGGGTGTGGAACAGGATCGAACTCAAGGACAGGAGAACAAAGGCTGCGGTGGTGGTATTGACCGTTTCCCAACCGACTCGCGACAGCATGGACACCAGGGTGGGGCCGATATTGCCGCGCACACCGAAAATGGCCCGAGACAGGGTCAGACTCGGCGCCCGGCCACGACGGCCGGCCACGGATATCAGCCCGACCACGGCGAACGATCCCACCGAGCCCAGGACCGCCACCAGCACCACCTGCCAGATCGACAGGCCGCGAAACGCCACCAGGGTCGCTCCCAGGGGCAACCCGAGGATGCTGATATTGGCCGCAAACCAGACCCAGAACAGCTGCAAAGGATGACCGTTGCACTCCGCTTCCGGGACCGGCTCGATGCCACGGGTTTCCAGTTGTCCGACACCTGACCCGGCGGTCGATGAACTCATGAATAAGGCTCCTGTTGCCATCGTTGTGGTTATTGGCAATTTCGGAAGTCGCTGAACATCCCGGCATTCCTGGCCGTGTTTTTTAGCTTTCCATAGCCATGGGTGTTCTCAGAGCAAGCTGGCTCAGCGCAGAGCCAGCAGCTCTTGTACCAGCGGCTGCAAATCCAGTTCATTGACTTGCTGCACCCGGTCGATCAAATCCCTGGGCCACGCCTCCAGCCCAAGGCAGGCGCCGAGCATGGCCCCGAGAATCGCGGCGATTGTGTCGGTATCGCCCCCCAGGCTGGCAGCCATGCACAAGGCCTCGAAGGCTTCCAGATGACCAAGCGCCACTTGCCAGGCCAGGGCAAAGCTCGTTACCACCGACTCTTGGGATGCCACCGAGGTCCCCACCAGCTCATAGAGCATCCGGGCAAACCCCTGCTTGTCGCCATCCACGCTCAGAGTGGCGGCCCACTCCAGGCGCGCAGCAATACTGGCACCGGCGACCCAGTAACCTTGCGCCTGTGCCTGCCAGGCAACCTGCCTCCCAAGGGGCAAAGCGTCCGCCAGGCAAGCGCCATTGACACCGGCGGACACGACTGCCGCCACCGCTGCCGCACTGGCAATGCCCAGGCTGGTGTTGTGGGTGACCTGGCAGGCCTGGACCACCGCCTGGATGAAACGATCGGGGTGGGCAACATCGCTGGCGATGCCCACTGGCGTGATACGCATCGCGGCGCCATTGGTGGTGCCGTAGCGGCCAGCCTCTTCCACCGAGTGACCGGCGAGGATCAGTTCAATCGCGTGCTTGGTGGAAGGCCCAAGCAGGTCCTGGGAGCCTTTGGCCTGCATCGCGGCCTCCCATTCAATCAGGCTGCTGGCCAGCGCGGTCGGAGCGATACGGCCTTGGCCCTGGACCAGCAGGCGGCCCACCAGGATCGCCTGTTCAGTGTCGTCGGTAATGGAGCCGGCAGGCATGTTCGCCGCGATCGGCTGGTCCGGGCCGGCATCTTCCAGGGTATCGATAGCGCCGAAGCGTTGCTGGATCTGTTCACGACTCAGGGACTGGGTCGGCATGCCCAAGGCGTCGCCCAAGGCCAATCCATAAAAAGCGCCAAGCGCCCGCCGGAGCTGGCTCACCCTGACTCTCCAAATTGCAGGTGCAGGCGAAAATGCTGCGGGTCCAACAGGCTCTCCACCTGTTCCATGAAGCGTCCCTGGCGGTCATAGGTAGTGCGCAGGGCCTTGAGGAACACTTCTCCGGGAGCACGGCCCAGCAGCTCGGCGTCTTCGGCATTCAAGGGTTCGGCACCGATCCACTGATCGCCACGCGCGCCGATATAGCCGTAGGCGGCCAGGGTAATGGTCAGGGAATCATCGATCAGGCCAACCCGCGGCAGGCCTTCAAGCTCGCCGGATGCAGGGATCAGGGAGCGCTCAAGAGACAGCACCCGCCCCTCAGTGCTGCGGCGACGGCGGTCCAGGGCAATGAATTGGTCAGTGCCCAGGCGGTGCTTGAGCTCGGGACGGCAGATCGCCTCCAGGCGCAACACCTCGGTATTGACCAGCGCTCCACTGTCGGCCAGCGCCTGGGCCCAACCGTGATGTTGGTCCAGGGCCACGCCATCGAAGGTGACAATGGAGCCGACGCCGCTCTGTGTGGCGATGTAGTTGCGACGCTTGAGCTCAGCCAGGGCCTCACGCAAGGTGCCGCGACTGACACCGAACTCTTCGGCCAACTGATGCTCCCCCGGAAGCTGGAAGCCGTCTTCCATGAGACCGCTTTCAATGCGCCGGATCAGCTCGTCGACCACTCTTGTTTTCTTATCGAATCGGACATGTTTGATCATGTCCGGTTGATACATGAAAGATCGGATCAAGAGCAAGAAATATCTTTTTACACCGGCTTGAAACGTCCGTCTAAGGCTCAAGACCTATGGGGAAAAACGTTCCGCCGCTCCACACTCCCAGCCAGTTCTGGCCTTCAAGGGTGCGCGTCTGAGCCAGTTCCACCAGTTGGTAGAAGACGTTGCGATGGATCAGCGCCTCAAGATTGTGTCGAACCAGGATATAGGGCGCAGGCTCCTGGGTCTGAGGATCGATCACCACGCGCAGGGGATGTTCAGCGCCGGCAACCACCTGTTCATCGACCTGGGTAGTGAAGCGCAACACCTGGTTTTCGCCCTGCCCTTCGACCTCCAGGGTCACGGCAACGAAAGGTGCGTCATCAACCTTGATCCCCACTTTCTCAACCGGAGTGATGAGAAAGTACTGGTCGCCATCACGGCGGATGATCGTGGAGAACAGCTTGACCATGGGCTTGCGGCCGATGGGTGTGCCCAGGTAATACCAGGTACCGTCACGAGCGATGCGCATGTCGATATCGCCGCAGAAATCGGGGTTCCACAAGTGGACCGGCGGCAGGCCCTTCTCAGCCTTGGGAATCTGCGCCAACAGGTCGTTGGCCTTGCCTGGACCACTCATACCGCTCTCCTCAATCAATCAGTCACTCAAGCCCAGCAAACCGCGCGCGTATTGCTGCAAGGGTGGGCCGAGCAGATCCTGGGGCTTGTTGTCGTGGAACGTCAGTAAACCGCCACGACTGCGAATACGTGCCGAATCGATCAGATACTGGGTACTGGTTTCGATCAGCATGATCTGGATGGTACTGGTATCGACCCCCAGGCGGTCCACGGCTTCCTGATCCAGCCACTCATCGGAGTTGCCGATGCGGTCATCCGCCTTGGCAAAACGGGCGTAAAGCAGATAGTGCGCTCCTAGCTCCCGGGCTTCGGCCATGGCTTCGTTGAGGCCTTCGGCTGCTCGGGCGCGACGCACCATGGGGAAATATTCGATAAAGCCGTTGAAGGCTTCCTCCGCCACCACGTTGGGCCGCGGGTACGCGCTGCCTGGAGGAGCGAAAGGCCCCTGGGCGATGAAAATGAACGAATCCGGCTGAATGCGGAATGAGCTGGTACGGCGGGTATCACTGTGGTCGAGCACCCCGGCGTCACTCAGGTGATAACGCACCCCTTCGCCCATATCACTGACATTCATGCAGCCGCCAAGTGCCAAAAAGGCCAGCAGCAAAACCAGGCTACGCATCCTACCCTCCAAAATCCGGTGACGGAAAACCGGCGAATGGCCACGGGATGCAGCTTCCGCGCCAGCTACGCGATTGAAGGAAACTCACGGAAAATCAGCATCAGCCACCGATGATCTTCATCACCGTGGCTCCGCCGGAGAAGGCCACATCCTGCTTGTCTCCCAAGGCCTTGACCAACAGGCGCTGCAGGGCCGGCAAAGCTTGATGGCGCGGCTTGTCCAGCAGATCGCCAACATAGTGACGATTGCTCGAAGACAGGCAGCCGTGCAACCAGCCAGTGGAAGACAGTCGCAGGCGCGAGCAAGTCCGGCAGAACGGCACACTCTCGTTGGCAATCACTCCGAAATGGCCAAGCCCGGGAATCTCGTAGCGTACGGCCGTGGCATCCAGTGGCGCGTCGGCCTGCAGGTAGTCGTAGCGCTGGCCGATCAGGTCCAGCAACTGCTGCAGGCTGACAAACTGCTGCAGGAAAGCATTGCCGTCACTGGCCAGGTGGCCCATGCGCATCAACTCGATGAAACGCAATTCATAGCCCTGCTGCAGACAGTAATCGAGCAACGGCATGACCTGGTCCAGGTTCTGTCCGCGCAACGGCACCATGTTGACCTTGATCTTCAACCCCGCCGCACGGGCTTGCTGCATGCCATCGAGCACAGTGGCCAGATCCCCGCCGCGGGCGATGCTGCGAAAGGCCTTGGCATCCAGAGTGTCGAGAGAAACGTTGATTCGACGGATCCCTGCTTCCAGCAACAATGGCAGCTTGCGCGCCAGCAACTGACCGTTGGTGGTCAGACTGATGTCTTCCAGATCCATCCGCCCCACCGCCGTCATGAAAGCTTCCAGCTTGGGGCTGACCAGGGGCTCACCGCCGGTGATGCGCAAACGCTCGATGCCGGCTGCTTCGATCAGATACGCCACGCCCCGGGCCATCGCCTGGGCCGACAACTCATCCTGGGCAGCCACCAGCCGCTTGCCGTTGGGCACGCAGTAGGTACAGGCGTAGTTGCAGGCAGACGTCAGGCTGATCCGCAAGTTGCGAAAGCGCCTGCCTTGACGATCAACGATCATGGATGACTCCGGCGTAAGAAGGGAGAACCGGCAAAACCTGACTCAAAAATCAGGTTTTAGCAAGTCCCATGCCTGAGTATATTCCTCGGACACCGCGCCATACAGTTACCCGATGGCGCAATACAACGGGCGAATGCCTCAGCTGTTGGAAGTGTCGGGGTCGCGCTTGCGCTTGTTGCCCATGCGCACGCCGATGTCCATCAGGAACTGAAAGAAACCTTCCTGATCCTCGAGCACATTGCTCCAGAATGGCGAGTGATAGAGCGCCACGGCACCGTGCACCAGCGCCCAGGAAGCGCAGTAGTGGAAGTAAGGCGGCACGTCTTCCAGCTTGCCTTCGCTGATTCGCCCCTTGATCAGCAGGGTCAGGCGCTCGAAGTTGGAAGCACGGATCTTGTGCAGTTCCTCGACCATCTCCGGCACCTGATTGCCCTTGACCACCTTCTCTTCCAGGCGGTCGAACAATCGGTAGCGCTGCGGATCGCGCATGCGGAACTCGAAGTAGGCCCGAGACAGAGCCTCCTTGTCCTTGTCGACATCGGCAGAGTGCAGCAACTCGTTCAGATCCCGCTCATAGTCGAGCATCAGGCGCAGGTAGATCTCCGCCTTGGACTTGAAATGCTTGTAGATGGTCCCTTTGCCGATACCCACGGCATCCGCAATCATCTCGACGGTGACACTGTCTTCACCTTGTTCGAGGAACAGCTTGAGCGCGGTATCGAGAATTTCTTGCTCACGGCGACGAAACTCACGGACCTTACGAGGTTCTTTTTGCATAAGAAAAGGTCTGTTCGGGGTCAAAATCGAAGCCGCGTATTATGCCTAACTTGCGCCAAAATGCACGGATCATCCGTCGTTGCCACTGTTTCTGACGTAAAAGCCCTCGAGGCGAAAAGACACAGATGAGTCGCAAGCGTCCGGAAAATCCAGTGAATACGGGGCCGGCAAGCGGTTCAAATAGAAAACATCTACAGCTGTAAAGCCTCGTATCAGACCGTAAAGTCTCGATTTTTCTGTAATCGGGTCTCGATACCGACCTCAGCCCCACACTCGACGAAAATACCGCAATGAGTCGTAATTGCTTCACTGCTTCGCAGAAGTGTTGCCTTTATCATCATCAGGAAATGTTACCGATAAGCCTTGAAAGCTCCATCCAGGACAGGTGAAAGGTCTGAATGTATCGATACCATTGATGGGGATCAGGCTTCTCGGGAAACAAAACTGCAACAGCTTGTGTGTTTACCGAAGGGTGAAAACCGTCAAATTCGTGCAAATTTTGCGCAAACAGACTGATTTTTTTGGATTTTCAACGAAATAAGCCCCAAAACACCGCAAATGAGAACTCAACCGAAGCGCTCGTATTCCAAATTTGTTTAAAAAACGAACAGGAGCAACTGGACTGAATGCAATAGTGATCAATACTTGAATTGTCGGCGGGACATCTCCCCCAAGTGAAACGCCGATCAAGGTACCGAAGGACCGCGTGCCTTAGTTTTACTCCTAATGGTCTTAACCCGGATTCACCCCCCAGAACCCGGGTTTTTTTTGCCTGAAATTTGCTCTTCCACACACCGGCGACTCAGGCCTCGCCCTTGACTCGCGCCAGGGGAAACAGACGTTTGAAGTTGGCTGTGGTCTGTTCGGCAAAGGCGTCATAGGCTTCGCCCCGCAACATTGCCAGGAACTCCGCCACTTCACGTACGTACTGCGGCAGGTTGGGCTTGCCGCGATAGGGGATAGGCGCCAGATAAGGTGAATCGGTTTCCACCAGCAAGCGATCGGCAGGCACCTGCCGCGCCACATCGCGCAAAGCGTCGGCATTGCGGAAGGTGACAATGCCCGACAGAGAAATATAGAACCCCAGGTCCAGAGCCGCCTTGGCCATGTCCCAGTCCTCGGTGAAGCAATGCAACACGCCGGCATTGGGCAATGCAGCTTCACGCAACAGCTCCAGCGTATCGGCCCGGGCACCGCGGGTATGCACGACCACCGGCTTGCCAGTCTGCTGCGCGGCCTGCAGGTGCAAACGGAAGGACTCCTGCTGCAACTCGGCCGCTTCCGGCTCGTAGTGATAGTCCAGGCCGGTTTCGCCGATAGCCACCACTCGCGGATGGTTCAATTCATCCAGCAACCAGTCCAGCGCCGGAGCCGCCCCCGGCTGCACATCCAGCGGATGCACCCCCACCGAACAATCGACGTCGTCATAACGCTCGGCCAGCGCTTTGACGTCCGCCGCGTTGTCGGCACTGACGCCAATGCACAGAAAATGCCCGACACCGCGCTGACGGGCGGCATCGAGCGCGGCATCCAGTGAGCCGTCGTGGGCGGCAAGGTCGAGACGATCAAGGTGGCAATGGGAATCTACGAGCATAAGAGACTGCAACTACATCCGATAAATGAAAGGGCCGGACTGCACAGTCCGGCCGGATACAGGCTTGATTTTAGGCGCTGCCTGTCAGCGCTGGGTAGGCAACGCCGACCATTGCACCAACAGCGCTTCCAGCAGCAACACGCGATTGAGGTTGGCCTTGCTCAGAACCTTTTGCCGCTGGGCCAGGATCCAGTCCTGGATCGCCAGCACCTTGTCCTGGCCGGACTTTTGCGCCAGGTACTGCAGCACCTTGCGCATGTCCTGCAACCCCAGCCCGTCTTCGTCCTGGGTCAGTTGGTAGCGCAGGATCAGGTTCGACCAGTCACAGAACCAATCGAACAGCAGCAACAAGGGGATGGCATTCCAGGCCTCGGCCAACTGGGTTGGCGACTGTTGCTGCTTGAGCAACTTCTTCACCCCCTCTACCACCAACGCCCGCTGTTCACGCACCCCTTGGGCCTGCAAGCCGACGGCAGCCAGCGGCGATCCCGCCGCGAGGGTCAGCAGCTCCAACCGCTCCTCCTCGGTGCATTCAGGCAAGGCCTGGGACAGCCACTGCTGACTCATTGCCGCGCTGGGCAATGGGCACGCCTGCTGCACACAACGGCTCTTGATGGTGGGCAACAGCCGGCTGGGCTGATGGCTCACCAGCAACAGCACGGTGTCGCCTGAAGGCTCCTCAAGGCTTTTCAACAGGGCGTTGGAGGCGTTGATGTTCATCGACTCCACAGGCTCGATCAGCACCACCTTGCGTCCGCCCAGCTGCGCAGTCTGGACCACGAAACTCACCAGCTCGCGAACCTGGTCGACCTTGATCGCCTTGTCCGCCTCTTCGGGTTCCAGCACGTAATTGTCTGGATGACTACCCGCCTGCAACAACAGACAAGACTTGCACTGACCGCAGGCATCCAGCCCGTCGGGGCGCTGGCACAACAGGCGCGCCATCAGGCGTTCAGCCAGGGCCCGCTTGCCAATTCCCGCCGGGCCGTGCAGCAGGTAGGCGTGAGCATGCTGCGCGCGCCCCGCCAACTGTTGCCAGAGGCCGTCCTGCCAGGGAAAGACCTCAGCCACGGGCGCGCTCCAGCAATTGTGGCAGCAAGGCATCCAGGGACCGCTGGACCTGCGCCAGTGGCTGCGCCGCATCCACCAGGAAATAACGCTGCGGAGCAGCTTCAGCTCGCTTCAGGTAAGCCTCACGCACCTTCTGGAAAAACGCCTGGCCTTCCTGCTCGAAGCGATCCAGCCGGCCACGGGCACTGGCCCGGGCCAGGCCAACGTCCACTGGCAGGTCAAACACCAGGGTCAGGTCCGGGCGCAGCTGGCCCTGGACGAAATCCTCAAGGGCAGCGATGCGCGCAAGGCTCAGGCCACGACCGGCCCCCTGATAGGCGTAGGTCGAGTCGGTGAAGCGGTCGCACAACACTACCGCGCCCCGGGCCAGTGCCGGGCGAATTACCGAGGCCAAGTGCTGGGCGCGGGCCGCGAACACTAACAGCAGCTCGGTATCGGCGCTCATGACCTCCTCCCCCGGAGTCAGCAACACTTCGCGAATCCGTTCAGCCAGGGGCGTGCCACCAGGCTCGCGGGTCAACAACACTTCGATGCCTGCAGCGCGCAAACGCTCGGCGAGGTACTCGCGGTTGGTGCTTTTGCCGGCACCTTCCGGGCCTTCCAGGGTAATAAACAAGCCAGTCACAGGCAGTCCTTAATCAAAGTCATTGCGGGCGTTTCGGCGCGGGTTCGGGCTCCACCGGAGCCGCAGCCGGCGTAGGTGACGCTGGTGGCGAGCTGTCCGGCGCCGCCTGAGGCGCAACTGCCGGCGCCGAACTCTCGGCTTCGGGAGCGGCCGGAGCAGTTACTGGCGCCGGGCTGGAACGATAGTCGGCGCGACGCTTGAGCTGGAACTCGCGCACGGCGCTGTTATGGGCATCCAGATCATCGGAGAACACATGGCTGCCGTCACCTCGGGCAACAAAATACAGGCTCTTTCCCGGCACCGGATTGAGAGCGGCATGAATCGCCTCGCGCCCGACCATGGCAATCGGCGTGGGTGGCAACCCGGCAATCACATAGGTGTTATAGGGCGTGGCTTCCTTGAGATGTGCCCGGGTCAGCTTGCCGTTGTAGCGCTCACCTAGACCATAGATCACGGTAGGATCGGTCTGCAGCAGCATGCCGATCTGCATGCGCCGTACAAAGACCCCGGCGATCTGTCCACGCTCATGGGGCACGCCGGTTTCCTTTTCCACCAGCGACGCCATGATCAGCGCCTGATAGGGATCACTGTAAGGCGCATCATCAGCCCGCCTGCTCCACTCCTTGGCCAGTACATCGTCCAGGCGGTCATAGGCTTTTTCCAGAAGCTCGGCATCGGTCATGCCGCGCACAAAACGATAGGTATCGGGGAAGAAACGCCCCTCGGGGAACACGCCGCCGTGTCCGAGCTTCTCCATCACCTGGCTGTCGCTGAGACCGGTCAGGGTCTGTTGCAATTTGTCGCTCTTGGCCAGGGCATTGCGCACCTGACGGAAGGTCCAGCCCTCCACCAGGGTCAGGCTGTACTGCACCACCTCGCCTCGCTGCCAGAGACCGATCAGGCCTTCGGCAGTCATGCCCGGTGTCATGCGGTACTCGCCGCTGTGCAAAGGCTGCCCCGGCAAGTTGAAGCGCCAGTAAAGGCGCAGCCAGAACGCGTCCTGGATCACGCCATCAGCCTGCAGACGATTGAAGGTTCCGGTGGGCGTGGAACCGGCGGGAACATCGAGCAGTTGCTCCTGACTCAGGTTCAGCGGTTGTTCCAGGGCCGAGTGCAGTTTCCAGGCACTCGCGCCCAGCAGCAGACCTGCCAGGACCAGTCCGGTTTCCAGCAGGAGCAGTAATTTACGTCTCACGAATCAAGCATCCAGTAGTGCGCGGGTAATGCCCTGCAGTTTACGGGTGAGCGCACCCGCCGACCAGCTCATCCCGGCGCAGCCAAGCACTGGCCAAATGCCGTAGACACTGTTGCAGACGAAGACCTCGTCCGCCTGTTGCAGTTGATCAAGGCTGATATCCGTCACTTCAAAGGGGATGCCTTGTGACTCGGCCTGAAACAAAATTTCAGCGCGCATCACTCCAGCCACACCGCAGCGACTCAGATCAGCCGTCAGCAGACGCCCCTGACTGACCAGAAACAGATTGCTGAATACACCTTCGATCACCCGTCCGGCAGCGTCGAGCATCAAGCCTTCGGCGTGCTCGGGATCGCTCCATTCAGCGCGAGCCAGAACCTGTTCAAGGCGATTGAGATGCTTGAGGCCGGCCAACAGCGGCTGCTCGGATAAACGCGTGACGCAAGGGAACAGCACAACCCCCTGATCGGCATGAGCCGCCGGATAAGCCGGCAAGGCCCCGCCCTGGAGAATCCGCCGCGCAGCACCTGCAGGATCGGCGGCATATCCTCGCAGGCTGTCGCCCCGGGTCAGGATCAGCTTGAGCACGCCCTCCCCCAGGGCCGCCGCATAGGCCAGCACTTCGTCGCGAATCAGCGCCTGATCCGCGCTCAGCGCCAGACGTCGGCAGCCTTCGGCCAGACGCTGCAAGTGCCGCTCCAGCAGTTGCGGTTGCCCGGCTCGGACAGCGATGGTCTCGAACAGACCATCGCCATAGGCCAGGCCGCGGTCCCTGAGCGACAGCGCGTCAGCTGGCCGACCGTCGACCCAGCTATGCATTACTCGGAGAACCGGCGGAACACCAGGGAGCCGTTGGTGCCACCAAAGCCGAAGGAGTTGGACAGCACCACATCGATGTCCATGCTGCGCGCAGTGTGCGGCACGAAATCGAGGTCGCAACCCTCATCCGGTTCATCCAGGTTGATGGTGGGCGGCGCAGCCTGACTGTTGATTGCCAGTACGCTGAAGATCGCCTCGATCGCCCCGGCAGCACCCAGCAGGTGACCGGTCATGGACTTGGTGGAACTGACCGCGAGCTTGTAGGCATGGTCGCCGAACACGCTCTTGATCGCTTCGGCTTCCGCCAGGTCACCGGCCGGAGTCGAAGTACCATGGGCGTTGATGTACTGCACTTGATCGACATTGAGCTTGGCGTCACGCAAGGCGTTGGCGATGCAGCGAGCGGCACCGGCGCCATCGGCGGGTGGCGACGTCATGTGATAGGCATCACCGCTCATGCCGAAGCCGATCAGCTCAGCGTAGATGGTGGCGCCACGAGCCTTGGCGTGCTCCAGTTCCTCAAGAACTAGGGCACCCGCACCGTCGGCCAGCACGAAGCCATCACGCCCCTTGTCCCACGGACGGCTGGCACGGGTCGGCTCGTCATTGCGAGTCGACAGCGCACGGGACGCACCGAAGCCCCCCATACCCAGGCCACAGGCGGCCATTTCGGCGCCACCGGCAATCATCACGTCGGCTTCGCCGTAGGCAATGTTGCGCGCGGCCATGCCGATGCAGTGGGTACCAGTGGTACAGGCAGTAGAAATGGCATAGTTCGGCCCCTGGGCACCCAGATGGATGGACAGGAAGCCGGAAATCATATTGATGATCGAACCGGGCACGAAGAACGGAGAAATCCGCCGTGGGCCGGAATCGTGCAGGATGCGGCTGGTTTCTTCGATATTGGTCAAACCGCCAATACCCGACCCCATGGCCACACCGATGCGCTCGCGGTTGGCATCGGTGACTTCCAGGCCGGCGTTACGCACCGCCTGAAACCCGGCCGCCAGACCGTATTGAATGAACAGGTCGAGTTTGCGGGCCTCTTTGGCCGACAGGTACTCCTCGACATTGAAGCCCTTTACCGAGCCGCCAAAACGGGTGGAATAGGCAGAAAGGTCGGTGTGTTCGATCAGACCAATGCCACTTTGGCCAGCCAGAATGCCCTGCCAGCTACTCGGTACATCCGTACCCAGTGGCGACAACATACCCATACCGGTGACTACGACGCGTCTACGCGACACAGCACTCTCCTTTTTCTAATGACGACACTTTGTATCAGGCCTAAAGAAAAAACCGCACGCCGTAACGGCAGTGCGGTTTTTCCATGACAGCAAAAGACGACTACAAACGATTAAGCCTGGTGGCTGGTAACGTAGTCGATAGCTGCTTGAACGGTAGTGATCTTTTCAGCTTCTTCGTCAGGGATTTCGGTCTCGAATTCCTCTTCCAGAGCCATCACCAGCTCAACGGTGTCAAGGGAGTCGGCACCCAGGTCTTCAACGAAGGAAGCGGTGTTCACAACTTCTTCTTCTTTAACGCCCAGTTGCTCAGCAACGATTTTCTTGACGCGCTCTTCGATGGTGCTCATACCTTGTTTTCACTCCTAATGGACAAATTCAGGCAGCTGGCCAGTGGGTAAGTGTATAGAAAGGCTTTTCAGCTTTTCAACTGAAAGCTTCATCCCTCAAACCCTTTGGCCATCTGCCTATAAATTGATTGCAGCTTTATAACGGATTTTAGACAGCTCGTATGACATTTTTTTGAAGCAATCCGTCACATTTGACTCACATATACATCCCGCCGTTGACCGGGATTGTAGCCCCAGTAACGTATGCCGCACCGTCGGATGCCAGAAAAGCGACCACTTGCGCGATCTCTTGAGCCTGACCCAGACGACCCAGCGGAATTTGCGTCAGCAGGGCTTCACGTTGTGCTTCCGGCAACTCGCGGGTCATATCGGTATCGATAAAACCGGGAGCAACCGAGTTCACAGTGATCGACCGCGAACCCACTTCACGCGCCAGGGCACGGCTGAAACCTTCCAGACCGGCTTTGGCGGCGGCGTAGTTTACTTGGCCTGCGTTGCCCATGGCACCCACAACAGAGCCAATACTGATAATTCGACCCCAACGAGCCTTGGTCATGCCACGCAAAACACCCTTGGACAGGCGATACAGACTATTCAAGTTGGTATCGACCACGTCGTACCACTCGTCATCTTTCATGCGCATCATCAGGTTGTCGCGAGTGATACCGGCGTTGTTCACCAGGATCGCCGGCGCACCGAACTGCTCGGTGATGCTGGCCAGAACCGCAGCCACGGACTCGTCGCTGGTGACATTGAGCTCAAGGCCGGTGCCTTGAATGCCGTTTTCCTTGAGGGTAGCGGCGATGCGCTCGGCCCCCGATGCGGAAGTGGCAGTACCCACCACGGTGGCGCCCATACGCCCCAGCTCAAGCGCGATGGCCTGGCCGATCCCACGGCTGGCGCCGGTCACCAGTGCAACTTTACCTTGCAGACTCATGCAAGCTTCTCCTAGTTCAGGCCAACGCTGCACGAGCGGCAGCGAAAGCATCTGGGGTATTCAGGTTAGAGGTCGACACGCCTTCGGCGCAGCGCTTGTTGAGACCGGCCAGGACCTTGCCCGGACCGCATTCCACCAGCTGGGTGGCGCCCTGATTCGCCAGGGTCTGCACCGACTCGACCCAGCGCACAGGCTTGTACAGCTGTTCCAGCAAGTCGCGCTTGAGAGTATCTAGGTCGGCCGCCACGGCGGCGCTGACATTCTGTACCAGCGGAATCTGCGGTGCCTGCCAGTTGATCGCAGCAATCGATTCAGCGAAACGCTCAGCCGCAGGACGCATCAGCTCGCAATGGGACGGCACGCTGACCGGCAATGGCATGGCGCGCTTGGCTCCGCGCGCCTTGCAACCCTCGATAGCACGGTCCACCGCCGCCTTGGCACCAGCGATCACCACCTGGCCCGGGGAGTTGTAGTTCACCGCACTAACCACTTCACCTTGCGCAGCTTCTGCACAGGCCGCCACGACATCGGCGTCGTCCAGACCAAGAATGGCCGCCATGCCGCCTTGACCTGCCGGCACGGCTTCCTGCATCAGCTGACCACGACGCTCGACCAGCTTGACCGCTTCGGCCAGAGTCAGACTGCCAGCGGCCACCAGAGCGCTGTATTCACCCAGACTGTGACCCGCGACGAAGGCCGGACGCGCACCACCCTCAGCCAACCAGACACGCCATAGGGCGATGGAGGCGGTGAGGATGGCCGGTTGAGTCTTGTCGGTTTGGTTGAGCAGCTCTTCGGGACCTTGCTGGGTCAGAGCCCAGAGGTCGTAGCCCAGAGCATCGGAGGCTTCCTTGAAGGTATCGAGGATCAGTGGGTACTGCGCGCCCAACTCGGCCAACATGCCGAGGGACTGCGAGCCCTGTCCTGGAAAGACGAATGCGAGGGATGCAGACATGTAACAAGCCCCTAATGATCTTGTCGTAGGAGAATTGACGTCACACCGCGGTGGACGCAAGAAACTGACAGTTGGATGGCCAATTGAACTGAGCGGTCACATTTAAGCACTCCACAGGATAAACGCCTAAAGCAACAGATCTTCAAGGCGCCCATGCAGGCGTCGCGGCAGGTCTTCCTGGATTTCGATCAATGCACGCTGAATCGCACTCTGAAACCCCTGAACACCCGCAGAACCGTGGCTTTTCACCACTATTCCCTGCAACCCGAGAAAGCTCGCACCATTGTGCCGAGCCGGCGCCAGGTCCGCCTGTAATCGCCGCATCAGCGGCAAGGCCAGCACACCTACGGCGCGGGATAGCAGATTGCGCCTGAACAATGCCTCGATACGAGCAGCAATCATGGTGGCCAGCCCCTCGCTGGACTTGAGCAGGATGTTGCCGACAAAACCGTCGCACACCACCACATCCGCCTCGCCGCGATACAACCCGTCACCTTCAACGAAGCCTATGTAGTTCAGCCCTCGCGCCTGCTGAAGCAGACTCGCCGCCAGCTTGACCTGCTGATTACCCTTGATGTCTTCGGTACCGATATTCAGCAAGGCCACTCTTGGCCGCACGATGCCCAGGCTTTGTGCCGCAACCGACCCCATGATTGCGAACTGCAACAGGTGCTCGGCACTGCAATCGACGTTGGCCCCCAGGTCCAGCAACTGGCAATAGCCGCGCTGAGTGGGAATGGCAGCCACCATCGCCGGACGATCGATGCCGGGCAGGGTCTTGAGCACGTAACGCGACAGAGCCATCAGCGCCCCGGTATTACCTGCACTGACACAAGCCTGGACCTTTTCATCCCGCAACAACTCGAGCGCCACCCGCATCGACGAATCAGACTTGCCACGCAATGCCTGGGCAGGCTTCTCGTCCATGGCAATCACTTCGCTTGCCGGAGTAATCGTCAGGCGTGCGCGATCCACGGCCGAATGACCGGAGAGCAGCTCTTCAAGTAGGGAGGGTTGACCGACCAGGGTCAGGTGCAGCGAGGGGGTAGCAGACAGGCAAGCAATACTGGCCTGAACAATGCTGCGGGGACCGAAGTCCCCGCCCATTGCGTCAATCGCGATGACTTGAGCGGACAAGGATTACTCGTCAGCGCCCTTGTCGATCACTTTACGACCACGGTATACGCCTTCTGGCGATACGTGGTGACGCAGGTGAACTTCACCGGTGGTCTTTTCTACGGACAGGGTGCTAGCCTCGAGAGCATCGTGGGAGCGACGCATGTCACGGGCAGAGCGGGATTTTTTGTTCTGCTGAACAGCCATAATTGATTAACTCCTAAACGTTTGGGTCACGCTTTAACTGCGCCAATACACTGAACGGGTTGGACCGCGTTACCTCGTCCTCGCTCGGTTCGGGCTCATCGAGCCCCGCCGGCTGCTGGCATTCTTCCGGATGATGAGCAGGCACGATGGGCAAGGCAAGCAAAAGCTCTTCCTCGACCAACGCCTGCAGATCCAAAGGATCTTCGCCCAGTTCCAGCACGTCATAACCTTTCGGCAACGACTGGGTATTCGCACCCTCCTTCACCACGGCGTAACTGCACTCGCTGTGGATCGGCAGGGTGACCAGCTCAAGACAACGCTGGCAAACCATTTTGACTTCGACGTCGATGGAGCTGTGGATAACTACAGCTTTACGCTCGTCACGCTCGAAAACGAATTTAGCCTGCACCGTACCGACATTGTCGGAAAGCGGGTCGCAGAGTCTCTCCAAATCGGCCAGCAGCAGTTCACCTTGAAGGGTGGTGCCACGGTCAGCCAATTTGCGCGGGTCAACGTGAGGTGGAATCGGGTCATTCAACATAGGCGCAGCATTATAGGGATGCCCCCGGCCATGTCAAAGGAAATTCAGCCCTGTCCGTCACTTGCGACCCCCGCTAGAATTCCCGCCCCACCCCAGGAGATGCGCATGCTGCCTTTATTACTAGCTTCGAGCTCGGTGTACCGCCGAGAATTGCTCTCTCGCCTGCAACTCCCCTTCACTTGCAGCTCTCCTGACATTGACGAAAGCCACCGCCCAGGCGAGCACGCCATAGAGCTGGTGAAGCGCCTGGCCGAGGAAAAAGCCCGCGCCCTGGCAACCACCCACCCAGCACACCTGATCATCGGCTCGGATCAGGTGGCGATACTGGGAGAGCGCGTCATCGGCAAGCCTCACACCTTCGACAAGGCCCGCCAGCAGTTGCTGGACGCCAGCGGCGCGAGCGTGACCTTCCTCACCGGCCTAGCACTGCTCAACAGCAAGAGCGGCCAATGCCAGGTGGACTGCATCCCCTTTACGGTCAACATGCGCCACCTCGACAGCGCCCGCATCGAACGCTACCTGCACGCAGAGCAGCCCTTCGACTGCGCCGGCAGCTTCAAGGCCGAAGGCCTGGGTGTCAGCCTGTTCCAGAGCACCATCGGCAGCGATGCCACCAGCCTCATAGGACTGCCACTGATCCGCCTGGTGGACATGCTACTGGCCGAAGGCGTGGAAGTGCCCTGAGCAGACACTAAAAAGCCGGCACTGCGGCCGGCTTTTTACCCCCCCCCGAAGTCAACGCAAGGTTGGCCCCTGAAAGCCCATCCACATGGCGATCTGCTCAGCCACGCTGGCGCCCAGCTTCTTCGAGAAACGATCGAAAGGCGACTCCTGAACAGTAAAATCCACCACTTCCTTCTCGCCGATCACATCCCGCGCCACCGAACTGGTGCTGCCCAGGCCGTCAATCAAGCCCAACTGCAGTGCCTGCTCACCAGACCAGACCAGCCCGGAGAACAGCTCAGGATGCTCCTTGTCCTTGAGACGCTCGCCACGCCCCTGCTTGACGCTGGCGATGAACTGACGATGAGTTGTATCCAGCACACCTTGCCAGAACTGGGTCTCTTCAGGCTTTTGCGGCTGAAACGGATCAAGGAACGACTTGTGCTCGCCAGAGGTATAGGTACGGCGCTCGACCCCCAGCTTCTCCATGGCACCGACAAAACCGTAACCGGCAGCCGTAACCCCAATGGAGCCCACCAGACTCGCCTTGTCGGCATAGATCTGATCAGCAGCACTGGCAATGTAATAAGCGCCAGAAGCACCGAGATCAGAAATCACCGCATACACCTTGGTGTCCTTGTGCAGAGCCCGTAAACGGCGAATCTCGTCATAAACATAGCCAGACTGCACCGGACTGCCGCCAGGACTGTTGATACGCAAAACAACGCCCTTGACCTTGGGATCATCAAAGGCCGTGCGCAAGCTACCGACGATATTGTCCGCGCTTGCAGACTCCTTGTCGGCAATCACCCCCGTGACATCGATCACTGCGGTGTAGCTACCACCACGAGCGGCGCTCTTCTCCATGGTCATCAACGGAGTAAACAACGCCAGCGCGACAAACAGGTACACAAAGGTCAGCAGCTTGAAGAAAATCCCCCAACGCCGCGAACGACGCTGCTCCTGAACACTGGCCAGGAGGGTCTTTTCCAACAACTGCCAGCTTTTATCGTCACCACCTTCAGCGCCGGCCTTGCTTGGCGCCTTCCATTCATCAGACATGCTTGCTACCCCAACGAAAACTTAATCGACACCCTGACTGAGCCAGGCGTGCAACTCAGGAAAACGATCGATGGACAGGCGCGGCTCAAACACCTGCAAGGCCTCAATGGACTGAGCACCGTAGCTAACCGCCACCGAATCCATGCCAGCATTACGCGCCATCAACAGATCAAAGGACGAATCCCCGACCATCAATGCCTGCCGAGGCCCAACACCGCAATGAGCAAGAATCTCCTCCAGCATCAAGGGATGGGGCTTGCTGGCAGTCTCATCGGCAGCCCGGGTGATATCGAAATACTCTTCCCAGCCATGAGACTTCAGCACCCGATCCAAGCCCCGGCGCGCCTTGCCCGTAGCGACCGCCAACCGATAACCCTCAGCCCGAAAAGCCTCAAGAGACGACACCACTCCAGCAAACAACGGTGAAGGCTCAGCCTCAAGCGCGATGTAGTGTTCCGCGTAATGCTGACGAAAGGCGACCAACTGGCCGTCGTCGATTTCCGGATACAAGGTACGAATCGCCTCCGGCAACCCAAGCCCAATGATGCCCTTGACGGCAAAATCATCACGCCGAGGAAAACCGGATCGATCGGCAGATACGTGCATCGACTCAACAATCCGACCAATGGAGTCAGCCAGAGTGCCGTCCCAATCGAAGATCAGCAGTTGGTAATCAGGGTGCACTCAAGCGCTCCACGGTTTTGGCCCACATGTCGTCCACTGGGGCCTGCAACTTCAGCTCACCACCATCCGGCAGCGGCACCGTCAACATATAGGCATGAAGAAAGAGGCGCTTGCCGCCCAACTCGCGAATCTCACGAGTGAAATCATCGTCGCCGTATTTGCTGTCGCCAGCGATGCAGTGCCCGGCGTGCAGGGTGTGCACACGAATCTGATGCGTACGCCCGGTGACCGGCTTGGCCTCGACCATAGTGGCGAACTCACCGAAGCGGCGCAGCACCTTGAACACCGTCAAGGCCTCCTTGCCCTCCTCGTTCACCTCCACCATGCGCTCGCCTGAGCGCAGATTGCTCTTGAGCAACGGCGCCCGCACCTGCTTCAGCGCAGTAGCCCAGTGACCACGAACCAGCGCCATATAGCGCTTATCCACACCATCACCGCGCAAAGCGGCATGCAGGTGGCGCAACATGCTGCGCTTCTTCGCGATCATCAACAGGCCAGAAGTATCGCGATCGAGGCGATGCACCAGCTCCAGCTCCTTGGCATCCGGGCGCAACTGACGAAAGGCTTCGATTACCCCGAAATTCAGGCCGCTTCCGCCATGCACAGCAATGCCTGCAGGCTTGTTGATCACAATCAGGGCCTTGTCTTCGAAGACGATCGACGCCTCAAGACGCTGCAGCAAACCTTGCGCCAGCGGCACCGGCTCGTCGCGCTCAGGCACGCGCACCGGCGGCACGCGCACCACATCACCCGCCTGCAGCTTGTATTCGGGCTTGATCCGCCCCTTGTTCACCCGCACTTCGCCTTTGCGCAAAATGCGATAAATCAAGGTCTTGGGCACGCCTTTGAGCCGAGCGAGAAGGAAGTTATCAATTCGTTGGCCGGCATATTCCGGCGAGACCTCAAGCATTTGAACGCCTGGGGTCGAGGGGGCAGTAGTCGTCATGGCGCGAATGATAACAATTTTTTATGGATTTGAAGCACTTAATGATTGCTGCTATAGTCGCGAACGCCGCCAAAAGCGGCTGGACAGCGGAACAGCGGCAACTAGCCGGCCCTGACCAACGCAATTCATAAGGACGCAAGGCCGTCCTACGCAGCTCTCGCTACATACCGGAAGAGTCTGACGTTGTAACAAGCGCAGGTGACATGAGGCCTGAAACCCGTAGAAAGCAGAGTTATCACTCGCCTTTTACGCAGCGATTAACGGCCAGTTCACAAAGTGCAGTCGGCGACAGACAACCCCGAGCGAAGGTTACGGAAACAACGCCTTTAGCCATGATGCGTGACCTCCCCTTTCGGAGTTCACGGTAAATGCCAACCCGCTGCGGATTCTGCGCGCGGCAGCACCCGAATTATCAGGGATACGTGTAGGGTGGAGATGCACAACCGTCGGACTGTGTAGCATTAGGCTTTATTCAAGACGCTTCATCTCGTCCACAGTCGCCGGTTGATTCCTCCTCCTGACAGACTTTTGCTTAAGCGGTGCCTTAGTCACCACAGCAAGCAGGACGCGTGAGTCGCGACTTCGTTCTTAGTTATTCGGACGAACCTCGCTAGACACTCGAGTGGTCAACCACTCCTGACGCACCTGACACCGACCGTGAGAAGTCGTGTGTGCCGAACGCCGTTTCCGGCAGCCCGGAAACCGACGGTACTACATGAAAAGAATGCTGATTAACGCAACTCAACCCGAAGAGTTGCGTGTTGCCCTGGTAGACGGCCAGCGCCTCTACGATCTGGACATCGAGTCCGGTGCACGCGAGCAGAAAAAGGCCAACATCTATAAAGGCCGCATCACTCGTATCGAACCAAGCCTTGAGGCTGCCTTTGTCGATTTCGGCTCTGAGCGCCACGGCTTCCTGCCCCTCAAAGAAATCTCCCGCGAATACTTCAAGAAAGCCCCCGAAGGCCGCGTCAACATCAAGGACGTCCTGAGCGAAGGCCAGGAAGTCATCGTCCAGGTCGAAAAAGAAGAGCGTGGTAACAAGGGCGCCGCCCTGACCACCTTCATCAGCCTGGCGGGCCGTTACCTGGTACTGATGCCGAACAACCCACGTGCCGGCGGCATCTCCCGCCGCATCGAAGGCGAAGAGCGCAACGAACTGCGTGAAGCGCTGAACGGCCTGGTAGCTCCTGCCGACATGGGCCTGATCGTGCGCACTGCCGGCCTGGGCCGCAGCAGCGAAGAGATGCAGTGGGACCTGGATTACCTGCTGCAACTCTGGACCGCCATCAAAGAAGCATCGCTGGATCGCTCCGCGCCATTCCTGATCTACCAGGAAAGCAACGTGATCATCCGCGCGATCCGCGACTACCTGCGCCAGGACATCGGCGAAGTGCTGATCGACAGCGTTGAAGCCCAGGACGAAGCCCTGACCTTCATCCGCCAGGTGATGCCGCAGTACGCCAGCAAGATCAAGCTGTACGAAGACAGCGTGCCGCTGTTCAACCGTTTCCAGATCGAAAGCCAGATCGAGACCGCCTTCCAGCGCGTGGTTGAACTGCCTTCCGGCGGCTCCATCGTCATCGACCCGACCGAAGCCCTGGTGTCCATCGACATCAACTCGGCCCGCGCCACCAAAGGCAGCGACATCGAAGAAACCGCCCTGCAGACCAACCTGGAAGCAGCGGAAGAAATCGCTCGCCAACTGCGCCTGCGTGATATCGGCGGCCTGATCGTCATCGACTTCATCGACATGACCCCAGCCAAGAACCAGCGCGCCGTGGAAGAAAAAGTCCGCGAATGCCTGGAAGCCGACCGCGCCCGCGTGCAGATCGGCCGCATCTCGCGCTTTGGCCTGCTGGAAATGTCCCGTCAGCGCCTGCGCCCATCCCTGGGTGAAAGCAGCGGCATCGTCTGCCCACGCTGCAACGGCACCGGCATCATCCGTGACGTCGAGTCGCTGTCCCTGGCGATCCTGCGCCTGATCGAAGAAGAAGCCCTGAAAGACCGCACCGCCGAAGTTCGCGCCCAAGTGCCGATTCCGGTCGCCGCCTTCCTGCTCAACGAAAAACGCAACTCGATCACCAAGATCGAACTGCGCACCCGTGCCCGCATCGTCATCCTGCCGAACGATCACCTCGAAACGCCGCACTTCGAAGTTCAGCGCCTGCGCGATGACAGCCCGGAAGCCAACACCAATCAGTCCAGCTACGAAATCGCCGCTGCCGCTGCCGAAGCCGAAGAAGTTCAGCCAACCGCCGCCACCCGTACCCTGGTTCGCCAGGAAGCCGCAGTGAAGACCGCTCCGGCCCGCGCCAACGCACCAGTGCCAACCGAAGCCCCTGCACCGGTTGCCGCTCCAGCTCCGGTTGTTGCCGAGCCGAGCCTGTTCAAAGGCCTGGTGAAGTCCCTGGTCAGCCTGTTCGCCACCAAGGAAGAGCCAGCGGCTCCAGTTGTGGTCGAGAAGCCAGTGACCGAACGTCCTGCGCGCAGCAACGAAGAACAACGTCGCAACGGCCGCCAACAGAGCCGCAACCGTAACGGTCGCCGCGATGAAGAACGCAAGCCGCGCGAAGAACGTGCTCCGCGTGAAGAACGCGCACCACGGGAAGAGCGTCAGCCACGGGAAGTTCGTGAAGCCCGTGAAGAAGTACAAGGCGTAGCCCGCGAAGAACGCGCTCCACGCGCACCTCGTGAAGAACGTCAACCACGCGCCCCTCGCGAGGACCGCAAGCCACGTGGCGAGCGTGAAGAACGTGTTCGCGAACTGCGTGAACCTCTGGATGCCGCTCCGGCTGCAGCCGCCGCTACCGCCGCTGCTGTGACTGAAGAGCGTCCAGCTCGCCAGCCACGTGAAGAGCGCCAGCCGCGTCAACCACGTGAAGAGCGCCAACCACGCGCCGAGCAGGCTCAAGCCGCTGCCGCCAGCGAAGAAGAAGTGCTGCCGAACGAAGAGCAACTGCAGGAAGAGGGCCAGGACAACGCCGAAGGCGAACGTCCACGTCGTCGCTCCCGCGGCCAGCGTCGTCGCAGCAATCGTCGTGAACGTCAGCGCGATGCCAACGGCAATGTGATCGAAGGCTCGGAAGAGAACGGCGAAGAGCCGAGCAGCGCCGACCTGGCTGCCGGCCTTGCGGTTACCGCTGCCGTTGCCAGCACCGCCATCAGCGCCAACGCTGAAGCCGAAGCGCATCAGCAAGCCGAACGTGCTACGGCCGCGGTTGAAGAAAAAGCTCCGCAAGCGCCTGTTGTTGAAGCCACCACTGCAGTGGAAGCTCCAGCAGCTCCAGCGGTTGAAGTTGCTCCAGTAGCCGAAGCAGCTCCGGTTGTTGCAGAACCCGCCCAGGTTGAAGTCGCTGCCGAACCCGCCGTGGTTGTGGAAGCACAGCCAGTGGTTGCCCAGCAGCCCGTGGCAGAACCTGTAGCCCCAGCGCCAGTGACTGAAGAAAAGGCCATCGAGCCGGCTCAGGAAACTCCAGTGCCTGCAACTGAGCCTGTAGCTGTCGAACAGCCAGTGGTCGCCCAGCAACCAGCACAGGCCGAAGAGCCTGCTCCGGTTGCCGCCCCTGTGGTTGCCGAAGCACCCGCTCCAGTGATCGAGGCCGCTCCTGCCAGCGCCCTGACCAGCAACGGTCGCGCACCAAACGATCCGCGCGAAGTGCGTCGTCGCAAGCGTGAAGCCGAGCGTCTGCAGAAGGAAGCCGAACTGGCTGCCGCAGGTGCCCCGGTTGAAGCCGTGGTCGCTGCCGAACCCGCTCCGGTAGAAGCGCCAGTGGTCGTCGAGGCCGCTCCAGCGCCTGTCGAAGCAGCCGAAGCAGCACCTGCGCCTGTCGCCGAACCTGCGGTCGAGCAAGCTGCCCCAGCCGTGGAAGAGGCTCCGCACAACGTCGAGCACGCCGTTGAGCACGTAGCCCACACCGAGGAGAAACAGCACGAGCCTAAACCTCTCGTCTGACTCCATCGGCAATGAAAAAGCCCCGCCCGGTTAACCGAGCGGGGCTTTTTCATGCCTGCCATTCAGCGTTCCCGATAGACCAGCGCCTCGGGTCGATCCACATCCCATACCACTCCCGGGTCGGTCACTGACACCTCGACCACCTTGCCCGAGGCAAACAGGCACTTGGCACCGCGATCACCGGACAAGCCTTGCAATGCGGCGCCATAAGCCCGACCAAACCCCACCGGATGCCCCAGATCGTCACCCAGCCGAGGCACGCTGATGGCCTCCTCGGTCAACGCCTCGATTACCCGCGTTATGGTGCCTGGCAAGATAAAGGGCATATCCCCGAGCAAAATCACCCAACCACCGGCATCGGCACTAGCAGCCACTGCCGCCGCCAGACTCTGGCCCATGCCAAGGGAATCCAGCAACAGCACCTGGCAGCCATAAGCCTGCGCCAGTTCCGCCACCTGCGGCCGTCCCGGCGTCGTGACCAGCACTCGCCGATGCATTTCCACCGGCAGGTTGACCAGCACCTGTTCCAGCACCGGTCGCAATACACCATCGCGACCTCTGCAAGGTGCCAGCAACTTATCCTGATCGCTCCCTGCCACCTCTCGATAACGACTGCCCTGCCCCGCCGCCAGGATGACGGCGCAAGGCGGGGCAATCATGTGGTCGCCTCGGCCACTCGGGCCAACGGCTTCTTCTGCAAGGGCTCAATGCCGTTCTTGATCGCCACGATCTCCGCCATCAGCGACAAGGCAATCTCCGCCGGCGTATGACTGCCGATGTGCAACCCCACCGGGCCATGCAAACGCTCGATGGCCGGCGCTGACAATCCCAAGAGCGCCAGGTTGTCCCGACGTTTCTGGCTGTTGACCCGAGACCCCAGGGCTCCGACATAAAACGCCGGGGAATCGAGCGCCGTCAGCAGGGCCATGTCATCCAGACGCGGATCATGAGTCAGCGCCACCACCGCCGTGCGCTCATCGGGCTTGATACTCAGCACTGCATCGTCGGGCATGCCGGCGACAAAGCGCCCATCCTGATCCTCCCACCCTTGCACGAACTCCTGGCGCGGATCACAGACCAGCACCTCGAAGTCCAGCAGACGGGCCATTTGCGCCACATAACGGGAAAGCTGCCCGGCGCCGATCAGCAACAGACGCCAGCGCGGCCCATAGATCGCCCGCAGAGTGAGCCCGTCGAACGCCAGCTCATCCGTCTTGCTCGCCGCCTTGAGCAGCACCTGGCCGCTACTCAGGTTCAATTCCCGAGCCACGATCTGGTGCGCTTCGCAGCGCTCCAGCAACTCGGCGACCCAGGAAGGATCGCCAACCCGCTCCTCGGTCAGGCGCAAGGTGCCGCCACAAGGCAGGCCAAAACGTGCCGCCTCCTCCAGGGTCACACCATAGGTCAGCAACTGCACCGGCGGCCCGGACAGGGACAAGCGCCCATCCGCCAGGCGCGTGATCAAGTCGTCCTCGATACAACCACCGGATACCGAGCCAATCACCACCCCATCGTCGCGCAAGGCCAACATGGCACCCGGCAACCGGGGCGCACTGCCCCAGGTCTGCACCACGCTATAGAGCACCACCGTGCGCCCGGCGCGGCGCCACTCCAGAACACTGCGCAGGACATTCAGGTCGACGCTGTCCATCAGGCACCCGCCTGCTGCCAACCCTGCAGCTGGTAGCGCACGGGCAGATTGCGGATGCGCTTGCCGGTGGCGGCGAAGATGGCGTTGCACAGGGCCGGCGCAATGGGCGGTACACCTGGTTCACCAACGCCTCCCAGCGGCACCTCGCCCGGCGGAGTCAGCAAATGCACCTGCACCTCTTTCGGTGCCAGGGACATGCGTGCCACCTCATACATATGGAAATTGTCCTGCTGCACCTTACCGTCCTTGAAGCTGATCTCTCCCAGCACCGCATTGCCCAGGCCCATGACACAAGCCCCCTCGAACTGCGAACGAATACGCTCAGGGTTGATCTGCGGACCGCAATCCACAGCGATATCAGCCTTGTGCACAATCAGCGTGCCGTCCTCCTTCACCTCCACATCGATCACCGCTGCCACATAGGTCACGAAGCTGTAGTGCACCGCCAACCCCAGGCCACGCCCCTTGGGCAGCGAGCGCCCCCACCCGGCGGCCTTGGCCGCGGTTTCCAGCACCGCGCGCATGCGCCCGGTATCGATCGGGTAACGCTCAGGGGACTCGCCGTAATTCCATTCTTCGCTCAGGGTTCGCGGATCGATCTGACGGTCCGGCCCCAACAGCTTGAGCTGGTACTTCAGTGGGTCCTGGCCCGCCTTGTGGGCCAGTTCGTCGACAAAACTCTGAATGGCAAAACCGTGGGGAATGTTCGACACCGAGCGATACCAACCTACCCGGGTATGGGCCGCAGCTTCGGGGTTTTCCAGGCGCACATTGGGGATCGCATAGGCCATGTTGGTGAAGCCCATGCCCAGCTCGAAGGCGCCTTCATGGTTCATCCCCGGGGCAAACAACGCGGTAATGCTAGGCGCCACGGTGCGATGCAGCCAGGCGGCAGGCATGCCGTCCTCGCTTAACCCGGCCTTGAGGTACTCCGCCGACACCGTATGGAAGTAGGAGTGGTGGATATCATCCTCCCGGGTCCACTGCACCCGCACCGCCTTGCCGGGAAACGCCTTGGCCAGGATGGCCGCTTCAAGAATGAAGTCCGGCTTGGATTTGCGTCCGAAGCCGCCGCCCAGCAGGGTGACATTGACCGTGACCTGGTCAAAGCCGATGCCCAGGCGCTCGGCAATCCGCTCGCGGGTGACCTGAGGCGCCTGACTCGGCGCCCAGGCCTCGCAACGGCCATCCATGAAGCGCGCCACGGCCACCATCGGCTCCATGGGCGCCTGGGCCAGGTGCGGCAGGTAATAGGTGACTTCCAGGCTGCTCTGCGCACCACTCAGGGCTTCATCCAGGTTGCCGGTGCTGCGCACCACCTTGCCCGGCTTTTGCGCAGCCGCCTCCAACTCCTTGCGATATTCGATGGAGTTGTACCCGGCATTGACTCCATCGTCCCACTCGATCTTCAAGGCATCGCGGCCCTTGATCGCCGCCCAGGTGTTGCTCGCCACCACCGCCACACCGCCCAGGGGCTGGAACTCGGAAGGCAACGGGCGGCCATCGATGGGCATGACCTTGATCACCCCAGGCACCTTCAGCGCTGCACTGTCATCCACGGACTTGACCTTGCCGCCATAGACTCGGGGCCGCGCCACTGCCGCAAACAGCATGCCTTCAAAGTGCACATCGGCGCCGTACACCGCACGACCATTGACGATGTCCTCGCCGTCGATGGCCCGGGTCGCCTCTTTACCGATATAGCGAAACTCCGACGCCTGCTTCAGCCGCAGGCTGTCCCGGGCCGGCACCGCCAGAGCCCCCGCCGCTGCGGCCAGAGCGCCATAGCCCAGTTCGCGCCCGCTGGGTTGGTGAACCACTTTGTGCAACTGCGCCCGGCACTCGCTCAGCGGTACTTGCCATTGCTCGGCGGCGGCCTGTTCCAGCATGGTTCGCGCAGCGGCGCCGCAACGACGCATGGGCTCGTACCAATGGCGCATGCTGCGCGAACCGTCGGTGTCCTGGTTGCCAAAGCGCGCTTCGTCCCCGGGCGCCTGCTTGACCTTGACCTGAGCCCAATCGGCCTCCAGCTCATCAGCCACCACCATGCTAAGGCTGGTCCGCACCCCCTGGCCCATCTCCGAGCGGTTGCAGATCACCGTCACGCTGCCGTCACTGGCGATGCTCACATAGACCTTGGGATCGTCGACCCAGCCATGGGGCATGCCGTCGGCACCGAACTTCTGGTCTTCGGCAAACGCCTGCTGCCAGCCCCAACTGGCCGCCAGCACCAGGGCTCCGGTTGCCCCCACGCCCTTGAGAAAACTCCGGCGACTGAGGTTGCTCAGGGCAAAATCACTGGGTAGGTGGTTCATGCCTTGGCCTCCTGCAGATGGTTGGCTGCCTGGCGAATCGCAGTCTTGATCCGGTTGTAGGTGCCGCAGCGACAGATATTGCCGAGCATCGCCTCCTCGATCTGCTCGTCGCTGGGATTGGGATGGATCTTGAGCAATGCAGTGGCGGACATGATCTGTCCGCCCTGGCAATAACCGCACTGGGCCACCACTGTATCCAGCCAGGCCTGCTGCACCACCTGCCCGACCGGATCGTTGTGCAGGTTATCGATGGTGCTGATGTTCTTGCCCAGCACCGAGCCGGCCGGGGTGATGCAACTGCGCGCCGGATCACCGTCGATATGAACGGTGCAGGCGCCGCACAGGCCCATGCCGCAGCCGAATTTGGTGCCGCTGTAACCCGCCACATCGCGGATGGCCCACAACAGTGGCATGTCCTCGGTGACGTCCAGTGGATGATCTTGACCGTTGAGCTTCAGGGTAATCATGGGCACGCCCGCATTCTATGAGGTGATGGGGTCGAGCCATCTGCCACGCAGCAGCGCGGCTGCGGTGCGCGCAGATCGGCTCAGGCTAATCGGGCTCTCTTGTGAAGACGGGGCTTCACCGGGCCTTTGGCGACGACAAATACTCACATTGTTAGCAAGCTAAGTTAAGTCGTCATGCATAAAAAAGCCTTGCAGGGTGTAAACCGTGCAAGGCTTTGGACTCAAGCGCTGAGCTTAGTTCAAGAGCTGCCTCAATACAGATTCGGCTCCATCTCCAGCTCGACACCAAAGCGCTCGGCGATATCGCGCTGGATGCGCCGGGCCAACTCCAACAGTTGCAAGCCTGTGGCCGTACCGTAGTTCACCAGCACCAGGGATTGCAGGCGATGCACACCGGCATCGGCATCGCGAAAGCCTTTCCAGCCCGCCTGTTCGATCAGCCAGCCAGCCGCCAGCTTGACCTGCCCGTCGGCCTGGGGATAACCCACCAACCCCGGATGCGACTGCTTGATCTGCGCCGCCAGCACCGCCGACACCACCGGGTTCTTGAAAAAGCTGCCGGCATTGCCAAGCACCGCCGGGTCCGGAAGTTTCTCGCTGCGGATGCTGCAAATCGCCCGGCTGACATCCCTGGCGGTCGGCTGTTCGATGCCCTGCTCACTCAGGCGCTGACGCACCGGACCGTACTCCAGATGCAGATGATCGACACGATTGAGGGCAAAACGCACCCGCAGAATCAGCCAGCGGCCGGCCTGATGCTTGAACAGGCTGTCGCGGTAGGCGAACTGGCACTGGGCCAGGTCGAAGTCCCGCAGTTCGCCGGTCTGCCGATCCAGGGCGGTGAGACCGACGAACACGTCCTTGATCTCGACACCATAGGCACCGATGTTCTGCATCGGCGCGGCGCCGACGGTGCCGGGGATCAGGCTGAGGTTCTCCAGCCCGGACAAGCCCTGGTCCAGGGTCCATTGCACGAAGGGATGCCAGGTTTCGCCAGCCTCGGCTTCCACCACCACCCGCAGCCCGTCATCGCTAAGCAAGCGAATCCCACGGGTGGCCATGCGCAACACCAGTGCCTGGATATCCGTCGTCAGCAGCAGGTTGCTGCCGCCGCCGATCACCAGCAGTGGCAACTGCTGATCGGCGCAATAGGCCAGGGCCTCGCGTACGTCGTCATCGCTGTGGGCCTGGGCGAACCGCTGCGCCTTGACCTCGACCCCGAAACTGTTGAACGGCTTGAGGGACACATCGGATTGAATGTCCAGGCTCATAACCGCCCCTTCAGTTCGATCACCAACCGATCACAGGCATCCTCGATCAGGTCCAGCACCTGCTCGAAGCCCTGCTCACCGTCGTAATACGGGTCAGGCACTTCATCCAGCGGCGCCTCGTAGCGGCGCAGGAACAGATCCAGCTCGGCCTTGCCCAAAGCCGGCTGCAGAGCCTTGAGGTTGCGCAGGTTGCTCTGGTCCATGGCGAAAATCAGGTCATACACGGCGAAATCGGCACTGCCAACCTGCTGCGCCCGTTGCGCAGAAAGGTCGTAGCCGCGCCGCAAGGCCGCCTGCTGGCTGCGCTTGTCCGGCGCCTTGCCAACGTGCCAGTCGCTGGTGCCGGCAGACGCGACCTGAACCTGATGACCCAGGCCGGCTTCTTGCAACTTATGGCGCAACACGCCTTCGGCGGTGGGCGAGCGGCAGATATTGCCCAGGCAGACGAACAGAACCCGCATCACGCCTCCAGCAGGCGCCGAACGCGCTCAAGGTCTTCAGCGGTATCGACGCCAGTGGGAGGTGCTTCCAGGGCATCGGCAACGTGGATGCGCACGCCGTGCCACAGGGCACGCAACTGCTCCAGGGACTCGGCGTTTTCCAGCCAGCACGGCCCCCAACTGACGAAGTCATGGAGAAAACCTGCACGGTAGGCGTAGATACCGATGTGTCGGCGATAAGGCACGCCTTCCGGCAACTGATCATGACTCTTGGCAAAGGCATCCCGGGCCCACGGCAAGGGGGCGCGACTGAAGGTCAGGGCCAGGCCGTTGAGGTCAGTAACCACCTTGACCACGTTCGGATTGAACAGAGTCTGTGCGTCCTCGATCGGCTCGGCCAGGGTAGCCATGCGCGCTTCGGTATGGGCCGCCAGGTTGGCCGCCACCTGATCGATCACCGAAGGTGGAATCAGCGGCTCATCACCCTGGACGTTGACCACAATGGCATCCGCCGCCAGGCCGAGCTTGCCCGCGACTTCCGCCAAACGATCGGTACCCGAATTGTGGTCTTCCCGCGTCAGCAGCGCTTGCGCGTCAAAGCCCTGGCAGGCCTCGACGATACGCTGATCATCGGTGGCCACCACCACTCGCTCGGCGCTGCTCTTGCAGGCCTGCTCCCAGACCCACTGGATCATCGGCTTGCCGGCGATCAGTTGCAGGGGTTTGCCTGGCAGACGGGTGGAGGCGAAACGCGCCGGGATGACCACGGTGAAAGCGCTGCTCATTTGTCCAGGCGCTCTTCGGTGGTCAGGGTACGGGCCTCGCTTTCCAGCATCACCGGGATGCCGTCGCGAATCGGGTAGGCCAGGCCGGCGCCCTTGCTGATCAGCTCGGTCTTGTCGGCGCTGAGTTTGAGAGGGCCTTTGCAGATCGGGCAGGCCAGGATGTCGAGCAGTTTGGTGTCCATGAGGTTTCCCTGGATAAAAGCGATTAAGGCAACAGACGATCAGGCAGCAGGCGCATCAGCTGGGTATCGAACCAGGCGATGAAGGCTGCGGACGGCACGGCGTCCACCGCCAGGTACCACCAGTCGGCTGCCGCGAAGTCACGGCACTTGACCGCATCTTTTTCGGTCATGACCAGCGGCAATGACGGGGTGAAGGCCAAGGCCTGCGCACTGTATTGGGCGTGATCGGCAAATGCATGGGGGACAGGCCGCCAGTGTAGCGTTTCAAGGGTATTGAAGAAACGCTGGGGGTTGCCGATACCGGCCACCGCGTGCACCGCTTGCCCTGGCGCGAAGTGTTCCACCGGGCGACGCTCGCCGCTCTGCAGATTGACCAGCACCGAAGGCTTGAGATGGAAGGCAAAACCATCGGTGCGATCATCAAAGGCGCCGTTGTAGAGCAGGGCATCGACACTGTGCAGACGCTCCACCGGCTCACGCAGCGGGCCGGCCGGCAAACAGCGACGATTGCCCAGGCCGCGGGCCGCGTCGATCAGCACCAGTTCCAGATCACGGGCCAGACGGTAATGCTGCAGGCCGTCGTCGGAAAGAATCAGATCCAGCGGTTCGGCAGCCAGCAAGGCCTGCACCGCGCGGCTGCGATCCGGGTCGATCATCAGCGGCACGCCACAGCGCTGAACGATCAGCAGCGGTTCATCACCAGCCACGGTGGCGCTGTCGTCGGCCGTCACTCGCCAGGGCAGTTGCGGCGGCTTGGCGCCATAGCCACGGCTGACCACCCCGACCCGCAGGCCAAGGCGCTGGCAGTGCTCCACCAACCACAGGATCAACGGCGTCTTGCCAGTGCCTCCGACGGTGATGTTGCCCACCACGATCAAAGGCACCGGCGGTTGATAGATCGCCCCCTCACCTGCCAGAAAACGCTGGCGCTTGCCCACCACCACGCGGCGGTACAGCCATTCCAGGGGCTGCAGCAGTTTCAGCGCAGGATGGCCGTTGTACCAGGCGGCAAGCAGACGATCAGAAAGTGCCATCAGGGTGCCGGCGCCGCCTCGACGGTGGTCATGCGCAAATGGCTGAAACCGAGCTTGCCGGCCGCGTCCATGGCAGTGATCACCGCTTGATGTTGTGTCTTGCCGTCGGCACTGATGGACAACGGCAGGTTGGTGTCTCCCGCCGACTCTTTCTGCAAGGCGTCCATCAGGGTCGCCAGGTCATTCTTCGGCAGCACCTGATTGTTGACCGAGAACACGCCATCAGCGCTGATGGCGATATCCAGCTGCTTGACCTGCTGGTCTTCGGCGGGCGAGCCGCTGACCGCTTCCGGCAGATCGACCCGCAGTTGGGTCTCCCGGGTAAAGGTGGTGGTAACGACGAAAAACAGCAGCAGGATGAACACCACGTCAATCAACGAAGCAAGGTTGATGTCCACGGTTTCCCGGGGTTTGCGACGGAATTTCACGCTTTGCCCTCAGCCAGGTCGACATCGCGGTCGCCCTGGATCACTTCCACCAGCTTGATCGCTTCCTGTTCCATGCCCACCACCAGCTCATCGACCCGGCGTTGCAGGAAACGGTGGAAGAACACCGAAGGAATACCCACCATCAAACCGGCGGCAGTGGTGATCAGTGCCTTGGAAATACCACCGGCAAGCACTGCAGCGTTGCTGGTCATGCCCGAACCCATGAACGAACTGAAGATATCGATCATGCCCAGCACCGTACCCAGCAGGCCCAGCAAGGGCGCCATGGCGGCGATGGTGCCGAGGGCGTTGAGGTAGCGCTCGAGTTCGTGAATGACCCGGGCCGCCGCCTCCTCGATGCATTCCTTCATGATCTCGCGACCATGCTTGGAGTTGGCCAGGCCCGCTGCCAGGATCTCTCCCAGGGGCGAATCGGCACGCAGTTCCTTGAGTTTCTCCTTATTGAGTTGCTTGTCCTTGATCCAGCGCCAGACCTGGCCCAGCAAATGGGGCGGGGTGACTCGGCTGGCCCGCAGGGTCCACAAACGCTCGGCGATGATGCCCACAGCCGCGATGGAACTCAGAATGATCGGCAACATCATCCAGCCGCCGGATTTGACCAATTCCCACACAGTGACAGTCCCCTCGAAAAAGTGCGCCACTCTAACATAGGGGCTGGACGCACCGAAGACCGTGATGTCGCATGCTCAGTGGCTTTAATAACCCACGGTTATTTAAGGCATTGCTGGCCATTCGCGCCAGAAGCGCCGCTGTTGGCGCAGGCTTTCAGGCTGGCCGAAAGTCCCCAGCCGCAGCTTCAGTGCACCTTGCTCGGCACTGTCATGAATCACCATGCCCAATTGCCGGTAGCGCGCCACCACCTGGGGATGAGGATGGCCAAAGGCATTGCCCCGCCCCCGGGAAATCAGCACCGCCTTCGGCGCCAGCCGCCGGAGCAAGGCCATGGAGGATGAGGTACGGCTGCCATGATGGGGCGCCTGCAACCAGTGAATGCGAACCGCCAGCGGACTGTCGAGCAAGGCACGCTCAGCATGGACATCGATATCGCCGGTGAGCAGCAGGCGTTCGCCGCCGGCCTCGACCAGCAGCACACAGGAAGCCTGGTTGCCGTCTGCCGCCCCCGCCCACTGCCACAGCGTGAAGCGAGCGCCATTCCAGTGCCAGCTCAGCCCGCTATCACAGGGGGCCGACTGCAGGGCAGCCGGCAAGGCCTCAGGCTCGCCGCTGCGCACCTGGCTCACCGGTATCCCGCGCTGGACTGCCAGGGCGCCTCCGGCATGATCGTTATCGGCGTGGCTGAGCAGCATCAAGTCCAACCGTCGAATGCCAAGTTTATGCAGCGTCGGCAGCACCACTCGCTCCCCCAGGTCGAAATCCGCGACTCGCGCACCGGTGTCATACAACATCGCGTGATCACGGGTGCGCAGGATGAACGACAACCCCTGCCCCACATCCAGCTGCCAGATCTCCACCTCACCCTCGGGTACAGGGTCCTGTGGAGGCCAGACTGCCAACAGCAACAACGGCCAACCCAGCACCCGCAGTGGCACGCCCTTGGGCAACAGCAACAACAGCGCGCCCAAGCTGCTCAGGCCCCAAACCCAAAGGGGGATCAACGGCGCCACCCAGGCTGGCCAAAATCCGGCCATCGCCCCCAGTAAGCGGAACAGCCCATCCAGCAGGCCACCCGCCAGCCATAACAGGCCTTCGCCCACATATGGCACAGGCAACAACAGACAGCCCAGCAAGGCCGGGGGCAGGACCAGCAGACTGATCCAGGGCACCGCCAGCAGGTTGGCCAGCGGACCACTGAGACTGATGGGCAAGCCAAGGGCCAGCAAGGGGGGCAACAGGCCAATACCCATCAACCACTGGGCGCGGGTCCAACTCTGCCACCAACGCCAGGAACCCAGGCGCCCGGCAAAGGTGAAGATGAGCACCGCCACCGCGGCATAGGACAGCCAGAACCCTGGCTGCAAGCTGGCCAGGGGCTCGAACAACAGCACTGCATTCAACGCCAGCAACAAGGGCCACCAAGCCCGCAGGTGACGAAAGCGCCAGCGCCAGAGCAGCACCAGCGCAACCATCACGCAGGCCCTCTGCACCGGCACATCGAACCCTGCCAGCAGGCCGTAGCCCAGCGCCCCGACAAAGGCCAGGGCGCAGGCCCAAGGCAGCCAGGGCCAGCGCGCGGGCCAAAGCCCGTAACGAGCCAGCCCTGCCACTGCAAGGTAGATCACTGCGGCCAGCAGGCTGATGTGCTGTCCGGATATCACCATCAGGTGCACCGTGCCGGTGTCCTGCAACAGTTGCCAATCTTCCCGCGTCAGCCCCGAACCGTCGCCCATCACCAATGCCGCCAGGCCTGCGGCGCGGCCGTGGGCCTCGACCGCGAGTACACGCTGGCGCAGCCCATCACGCCAGGCGTGGCGTGCCGGCGCCAGCAGTTGCCCATCCTTAACTGTGCCGGTGGCCCCAATGCGCCGGGCCAGCAGCCAGGCTTCGTAATCGAAACCGTGAAGATTGAGCAGACCGGCAGGACGCCGCAGCTTGACCGCCAGGCGCCAGCGTTCGCCGCTATTGACAGGTGGCCCACCGTGCCAGGCCAGGCGAATTCGCCGCGGCAGGCGCTCTCGTCGGGACTGGGCATCCCTGAGCTCAAAGCGCACCACGCCCGCCCCCGGTTCCGGCAAGCCGACCACCCGCCCTTCCAGCCAGCGGGTTTGCCCATCCAGGAACTGGGGCAGGCGATCATCCAGCGCCCATTGCCCGGATGCACAGGCCCAGGCCAAACCGAACAAAAAAAATGCCACCGGATGTGTACGAAAAGGCAGCAACATCAGCCCCGCTATCGCCATCAGCAGCAACAACCAGCCGGGCGGCAGCACCGGCATGAAACCCAGCGCCAGCAGTCCTGCGGCCAGGGCCAGCATCCCTGTAACCATCCATCAGCCCATCCTTGGCAGTTCCTAGTCTTGGCTTAGCCGAGGATCGCAGGCGCGGCTTTATCATTTGTCACAATGTCTGAATTTGCGCTGGCTAGAATCCAGTCATAATCCTCGTCTGACCTGACCGAGAAGCCTTATGCCCCGGCACTTATTCAAACGTTACATGCCAGATCCGGTCAGCATCCGGGAACACAAGTCCTTACGCTTTCTTGGCACCCTGTTGCATGACGCCAACCTCTGGCACCTCAATCGGCACTCGGTGGCCCGAGCCATGGCTGTCGGCCTGTTCGCCGCCTTTATCCCGATCCCGATGCAGATGCTGCTGGCCGCGGTACTGGCCATCTGGCTGCGGAGCAACATGCCCATCAGCGTCAGCCTGGTCTGGCTGACCAACCCCATTACCATGCCGCCGGTGTTCTTCTGCACCTATCAACTGGGCGCCTGGCTGATGAATGTGCCGACGCGCACCTTGCCCGACGAACTGACCTGGGAATGGATCAGCAGCCAGCTCAGTACCCTGTGGCAACCCTTCCTTCTCGGCTCGGTGGTGGCCGGATTGGTGCTGGGAGCCCTGGCCTATTGCCTGACCATGCTCTACTGGCGCTGGTGGGTCGGCCGCCAATGGCACAGACGCAAGCAACAGCGGCGATGACAAACGAAAACGGCCTCCCAAAGGAGGCCGTTTTCAGTACACCATCACGGCGTTTACTGACGCATGCCGCGGCCACTGACCAGCAGTCGGGCACAACCGATATAAAGCACCACGGTGGCCACCAGCATGAAGGTGATGGCCACACTGATCTTGATGTCCGAAACCCCGAGAATGCCGAAACGGAAGGCGTTGACCATGTGCAGCACCGGGTTGGCCAGGGACACGGTCTGCCAGAACGGCGGCAGCAGATTGATCGAGTAGAACACTCCGCCCAGGTAGGTCAGGGGCGTCAGCACGAAGGTCGGGATAATCGAGATATCGTCGAAGTTGCGCGCAAACACCGCGTTGATAAAGCCCAACAGCGAGAAGATGGTTGCCGTCAGCACCACCACCAGCACGGTCACACCCAAGTGATGCACCTGCAGCTTGGTGAAGAACAACGACAACAGGGTCACGATGATTCCCACCATCAAGCCCCGCAGGACCCCACCCAGGGTGTAGCCGATGAGAATGGTGTGGGGCGATACCGGCGACACCATCAATTCCTCGATGGAGCGCTGGAACTTGCTGCCGAAGAAGCTCGACACCACGTTGCCGTAGGAGTTGGTGATCACCGACATCATGATCAGCCCCGGCACGATGTACTCCATGTAGGTGAAACCACCCATATCACCGATCTGCCGACCAATCAGATTACCGAAGATGACGAAGTACAGAACCATGGTAATGGCCGGCGGCAGCAGGGTCTGTGGCCAGATCCGGGTAAAGCGTCGGACCTCGCGATAGACAATGGTGTTGAGCGCCACCAGATTGGGTTTCAACTCAGAACTCATACCGCCACCTTCGACAGATTCTTCTCCACCAAGGACACGAACAACTCCTCAAGTCGGTTGGTTTTGTTACGCAGGCTCAAGACCTCGATGTTCTGCAGGGCCAGTTGACCGAACAGCGCCGTAATCCCCACAGCCTTGTCCACCTGGACTTCCAGGGTGTGGCTGTCCACCAGCCGGGTCGGGTAGCCCGCCAGCTGCGGCGCCACACTGAGATCGTGCTTGAGATCGAGAAGGAAGGTTTCCACATGCAACTGGCCCAGCAACTGCCGCATGCTGGTGTTCTCGACGATGGTGCCGTGGTCGATGATGCCGATGTTGCGGCACAGCTGCTCAGCCTCTTCCAGGTAATGGGTGGTGAGGATGATGGTGATGCCTTTCTGATTGAGCTCGGTGAGGAAGCTCCACATCGAACGGCGCAGCTCGATATCGACCCCGGCAGTGGGTTCGTCGAGGATCAGCAGGCGCGGCTCATGCACCAGCGCACGAGCGATCATCAGGCGGCGCTTCATGCCACCGGACAGGGAACGCGAAGGCACATCGCGCTTGTCCCAGAGGCCGAGCTGGGTCAGGTACTGCTCGGCCCGCTCCTTGGCGATCTTCGCCGGAATGCCGTAATAGCCGGCCTGAGTGACGACGATGTCGAAGGTCTTCTCGAACTGGTTGAAGTTGAACTCCTGCGGCACCACGCCGATGCAGCGCTTGAGCGCCGCAGGCTCACGATCCAAATCGTGACCGAAGACATTCACGGTGCCGCTGGTCTTGTTCACCAGGGTCGAAAGAATGCCGATGGTGGTGGATTTACCGGCCCCGTTAGGACCAAGCAGGGCGAAAAAGTCACCTTCGGCGACATCCAGATCGATACCACTCAGGGCCTGGAAACCGTTGCCGTAGGTTTTGGTTAGCTGCCGGATGGACAGAGCGGAACTCATATCGGATTCATGCACCAAGAAGAGGGAATTGTATAAGTGAGGGCAGCCTGGCTGGATTGCAACGACGCCAGGCGCTCGCCATGTTGCGGGTCGAGGCCACGCAAGTACAGTCACGCGTATCGATAGTGGGTATTAAGTCAACGCGGTCATCACCGCCTGACGATAAGCCGGACGCTGCTTCAAGCGCTGGTACCAGGCCTCAAGATGAGGCATCGAAGGCCGCTCGATGGGCATCTCGAACCAGGCATAGATGAAGCTGCCCAGCGGGATATCGCCCACGCCGATTTCTTCTCCCGACAGAAAGGGCTGCCCAGCCAACGCCTGATCGACCCGGGCCAGCAACTCGGCGCAAGTGGCCTTGGCGGCATTGATCTGTTGCCAGTCCTGCTGCGCCGCGGGAGTACGCAACACGCCCCAGAACAACTGCCGGAACGGTTCGGCGAAGGTCGAGGTGGTCCAGTCCATCCACTTCTCGGCACTGGCCCGGACCTGCACATCGGCCGGATACCAGTGGCTATTGGCGGCATGCCGGGCCGCCAGGTAACGCACGATGCTGTTGGACTCCCAGAGCACGAAGCCATCGTCTTCAATCATTGGGATGCGCCCATTGGGGTTCAGCGCCCGATACTCCGGGGTGTCCACTACGCCGAAGGCACCGCCGGCATCCAGGGACTCATAGGCCAGCGCCAATTCTTCAGCACACCACAACGCCTTCCTGACATTCGAAGAGTTCTTGCGACCCCAGATCTTCAGCATGACCATCCCTCAGTAATGAATGCCGGGGCAGTCTACGCCTGATCAGCCGCGACTCAAATCGCCGTGCATGCCCCCCAGCAACCCTGGGCTCTGCTCACTGAACAGATGGGGATAGCACTTTTCCAGGTGGCCAAAGAACAGGCTCTGCGGCACATCGGCGAAGCGCCCATGGTCCACCAGGTACTCCATAGATTGGTCACCCTGGCGGTTGAAGGGGTGGAAAACACTGTCCTGCACACCGTCAAAATCCAGCGGCGCCACGTCGAACAACTCGCACAGACTCTGATTGAACGCCGGCGTCGCCTTGACCCAGCGTCCGTGCAGGTACAACTCGGTGTAGCCGTGCATGGCGAACACATCGCTGCGCAGCAACTCCAGCAGACGGGGCGTCGACAGATGATTGCGCACATCCGCCAGACCGATACGCGCCGCAATCCCGCAATGCCTTGCGCAGCCGGCGAGCAAAGTGGCCTTGGGCACGCAATAGCTTTCGCCGCTGGCCAGGGCATGGCTGCCTCGCAAGGTCTCGGGATCGCGACTGAAGGAATAGAAGTTGTAGCGCACGGCCTCACGCACGGCGTAGTACAGACTCACCGCCTGCTGTCGCGGATCACCACTGGCACCGCGATGAGATTCGGCGAACTCCACCACTGCAGGGTGGTCACTATCGATGAAGCGGCTGGGACGCAGGTACTCGTGCATGGGCAAAACCTCCGAGCGAAGCCTGGAGTCTATCGAGGCGTGCGCCCCAGCGATAACGACGTTTCGGCCAAAGGTCAGGGTCGGCTCGATCCAATCGGACCGGGTTTGCCAGCCTTGGCTCGACGGCAAAGCCTAGCGCTGTACTCGCACCGCACCGATCACCCGCTTTGTCGGAGGCCGACTAAGCTCTGAAGGTGATTTGGCCCCTGGTTTCATGGAGGATTGAATATGCTGTTGTTGTGGATACTGGTTCTGCTGGTTGGAGTGGCCTACCTGGCGCACCGCCGCACTGCCCCTCTGCCCGCCCTGGGTGCAGTGGCCGTTTTCCTGCTGGCCATGGGCGCCTTCAGCCGAGCACCCGGCTGGTTGTTGCTGGTTTTCTGGGTAGTGCTGGCGGCCGTCGCCGCGCCTTTGCTGCTACCGGACCTGCGACGCAAGTACTTCAGCGCACCGCTGTTCGCCTGGTTCCAGAAGGTCCTGCCGCCGATGTCGCAGACCGAGCGCGACGCCATCGACGCCGGCACCGTGTGGTGGGACGGCGAGCTGTTCAGCGGCCGCCCGGACTGGAACACCTTGCTGGCCTACCCCAAGGCCCAGTTGACCGATGAAGAACAAGCCTTTATCGACGGCCCCACCGAAGAACTCTGCGCCATGGTCAGTGACTGGCAGATTGGCCAGCACATGGACCTGCCGCCCGCGGCCTGGACCCATATCAAGGAACATGGCTTCTTTGCCCTGATCATTCCCAAGGAGTACGGCGGCAAGGGTTTTTCCGCCTACGCCCACTCTCAGGTAGCGATGAAGCTGGCGACCCGCAGCGGCGACCTGGCCTCCACGGTCATGGTCCCCAACTCCCTGGGCCCGGCGGAACTGCTGCTGCATTACGGCACCGAAGAACAACGCAACCACTACCTGCCGCGCCTGGCTCGTGGTGACGACATCCCCTGCTTCGCCCTCACCGGCCCATTGGCAGGCTCCGACGCAGGAGCCATGCCCGACACTGGCATCATCTGCAAGGGCCAATGGCAAGGCGAGGAAACCCTCGGCCTGCGCCTGAACTGGGAAAAGCGCTACATCACCCTGGGCCCGGTGGCCACCCTGCTGGGGCTGGCCTTCAAGGCCCACGACCCGGATCACCTGCTGGGGGACGAGGAAGACCTGGGCATCAGCCTGGCGCTGATCCCCACCGATACCCCGGGGGTCGAGATCGGCCGCCGCCACCTGCCCCTGGGCGCGGCCTTCATGAACGGCCCCAATTCCGGCAAGGACGTGTTCATTCCCCTGGACTACTTGATCGGCGGCCGGGAAATGCTCGGCAAAGGCTGGATGATGCTGATGAACTGCCTGTCGGTGGGACGCTCGATCTCCCTGCCGGCGGTGGGCACCGGCGCCGCCAAGTTCACCAGCCTGGTGACGGGCCAGTACGCCCAGGTACGGGAGCAGTTCAATGTGCCCCTCAGCGCCTTCGAGGGGATTCAGGAGGCCCTGGCCCGCCTCGGCGGCAATGCCTGGCTGATGGACAGCGCGCGCATGCTGACCGCCAACGCCGTGGACCTGGGAGAGAAACCCTCGGTGCTGTCGGCCATTCTCAAGTACCACCTCACTGAGCGCGGACGCGAGTGCATCAGCCACGCCATGGACGTGCACGGTGGCAAGGGCATCATCATGGGGCCCAACAACTACCTGGGCCGCAGTTGGCAGGGCGCGCCGATCTTCATCACCGTGGAAGGCGCCAATATCCTCTCGCGCAACCTGATGATCTTTGGCCAGGGGGCCATCCGCTGCCATCCGTTCGTGCTCAAGGAAATGGCCCTGGCCGGACGCGAGGACCATGACCAGGCCCTGCAGGAATTCGACGCCCTGCTGCTGCAGCACATTGGTTTTGCCGTGAGCAACGCCGCCAGCACCCTGGTGCTGAACCTGGGCCTGGGCCACTTCGAACAAAACCCGGGAGACAAGCTCAGCCAAGGCTACTTCCGCGCCCTGAACCGCCAGGCTGCGGCCTTCGCCCTGCTGGCCGACGTGTCCATGATGCTCCTGGGGGGCGAGCTCAAGCGCCGCGAGCGCCTGTCGGCGCGCCTGGGCGACGTGCTCAGCCACCTGTACCTGGCCTCGGCGGCGCTCAAGCGCTATCACGATCTGGATTCACCGGAGTACTTGCGGCCCCTGCTGGCCTGGGCCCTGGAAGAAAGCCTTGGCCACTCCGAACGCGCCCTGGACGAGTTGCTCAGCAACTTCCCCAGCCGAGTGTTCGGCTGCCTGCTACGGGTATTGGTGTTCCCCTTCGGCCGTCGCCATACCGGGCCGTCGGACCGCCTGGATGCCGAAGTGGCGGCGATCATTGGCCGCGCCCAAGGCGACCCGGCCCTGGAAGCGGTGCTCGCCGGCTGCTATCGCCCGCAATCGACGGACGATCCGGTAGGCGCCCTGCAGCACGCCTGCGACCTGCTGAGCGCGACCCGTCCGCTGCAGAAAAAACTCCACGAAGCGCTGAAAAGCGGCCAGGTCAAACCGGCGGCGGGCGAGTCGCCCATCGATGCGGCCCTGGACGCCGGCGTGCTGCAAGCGGCCGAAGCCCAGAGCCTGCGAGACGCCGAAGCGGCGCGACGCAAAGTCATCGACGTGGATGATTTCGCCAAGGAGGAACTGACCTTGAGCGAGGGCAAGACCCGCTAAACGGGCCCCTGGGGACAGGTCGATTATGAAACCGGGCGCGAGGGCTATATACTCCCGCGCCCGTTTTGCTCTTGAGGACCCTGTCATGTCCAACGTCGTCGCCGATCATCTCGTCCTCCTGGACCACCTGCGCAGCATCCTGGTGGCGGTGGGAGAAGCCGAACAGGTTCCCGAAGAAAGCCATGCGCTGTTCCTGGAGCGCTTCGATGAACTGCGCGCCTCGCTGCCGATCGACCCGATCGAAAGCCAGTACCTGGGCCAGGACCTGCTGTGCCAGATCATGCAGCGCTATCCGCAGATCGCTCATCTGGTGCCGCGCGACCTGCTGTGGTTCTTCGCCGGTGACTGCCTGCACTACATGCCCGATGAAGAAATCGACCTGTACCAGGCCCTGGAAGAACGCCGTTTCGAAGCCGAGCAGAACGACGAGCCCTTCGACTGGAACCAGGAAAAACAGCTGCTGGCGCTCTCCGCCCAGGACAGCAAGCACTGATTGCCGCGCCTCGCGCAACCAAGGCCCGCCCGGCTTTTCCGGCGGGCCTTTTTTTATGCCCGCCTTATCGCGTCGTCCTCGTAGGAGCCGGCTTGCCGGCGAAGAGGCCCTTGGGTTTTTGCATCGCCCTCAAAGGCATCTTCGCTGGCAAGCCGACAGTTTCTACAAGATGCGTTCGGCTTTGCCGGGGCGGTTCAAGGTCGGCTCCCGAGCCAGGCACTCCACCAGATAGTCGATGAAGACCCGCAGCTTGGGCGGCAGGTAGCGGGTTGGCGAATGCAGGAGCCAGGCACCGCCGTGATAGGACGCAAGAAAGGTCCACTCCGGCAACACCTGGACAATCAGCCCCTGCTCCAGAGCATGACGCGCGGTGAAATACGGCAGGCTGCCAATGCCCAGATGCTGCAGCACCGCATCCAGGCGCACACCCGTGTGGTTGGCGGCATAACGCCCGCGCACACCAACAGTCACCGCCTTGCCGCCTTGGGTGAACTTCCACCGCGCATCGCTGGGGGTTTCCCCGAGATAGATGCAACTGTGCTGGCGCAGGTCCTGAGGATGCTGCGGCGTACCCTGCTGCGCCAGATACTGCGGGGTGGCACACAGCAGGTGATCAATGCGCAACAACTGACGACCAATCAAACCTGGCGGCGGGCGATCGGTGATGCGAATCGCCAGGTCGACATTGTCTTCAATCAGGTCGATATCCCTGTCTTCATGCAGCAGTTCGACATCCACCTTCGGGTAGCGCCGAAGAAACTCCGGCATATGGGGATGCACCACGAAGCGCCCCACTGCCTTGGGCACACTGACCCGCACCACGCCCTCGGCCTCGTGGGTGAACTGTCCGCTGATCTCCATGACCGAACGGGCCGCACTGACCATCTCGCTGCAGCGCTTGAAAACCTCTTCGCCGCCGTCGCTCAAGCGCAACTTGCGGGTGGTGCGTTGCAGCAGGCGCGTGGCCAGGGCCTTCTCCAGCCGCGAGATGCTGCGGCTCACCGCTGACGGCGAGGAACCCAGCTGACGCGCCGCTTCGGAAAAGCTGCCGGTTTCAACGACCCTGACGAAGATGGCCATTTCTGCCAGCAAAGGCAGGGGGAGATTTATGCTCATGACGCAATAGTCCATTGAGTTTTGAACGGATTATCACGCAATTACCCAAGCCTCATAATAAAAAAACACTTGGTTCCAGGGTTTGAGAAATGACGCTTCGCCTGTACTACGAACACGACCTGCTGACTGCCCCAGTAGAACTGCTGACCTGCGTGCCCCGGGACGATCTGTTCGCCGCGACCTTGCACGCCACACCCTTTCATCCCCAGGGTGGCGGCCAACCCAGCGACACCGGTTGGATTGGCGAGGCCCGCGTGCTGCGAGTCACCCAGGAAGGCGAGCAGATCGTGCATTACCTGACCCAGCCGCTGACGCCGGGAAGCCATGAAGCTCGCGTCGATGAAGAGCAGCGCCTGTTCAACAGCCGCATGCACTCCGCCGGACACTTGATTGGCCACTTCGTACAGAGCCTGGGCTGGATACCGATCAAGGCTCATCACTGGCCGAACGAGGGACGGGTGTCGTTCAAGCCCGGCGAACAGCCTCAGGCAATCGACTGCGCCCGAGTGCAGAACGCCCTCGCACGATGGATCAGCGAGGATTTTCCAAGGCATATTTCCCTGGCCGCCGGATCGCGCCAGATCAGCTTCGGCCAGTTGCCCGCCTACGGTTGCGGCGGCACTCACGTCCGGCACCTGCAACAGCTGGGACGGGTGATCATCGACTCGGTCGCGGAGAAGAAAGGCACCCTTTCAGTCAGCTACAGCCTCGGCTGAGCCACCCACGCTTTACCCACCTTCCTGCCTTGCGGAGTCCGCATGCTGTCCAATTATCTTGGGGAATTTCTTGCCCTGGCCGTCGTTCACTTTCTTGCCGTGGTCGCCCCGGGCCCGGACTTTGCCGTCACCATTCGCCAGAGCGTGCGCTTTGGCCGAATGACCGGTGTCTGTACCGCCCTGGGAATCGGCGCCGGCATTTCGGTGCATGTGCTCTACACCCTGCTGGGGGTCGGCGCACTGATGCACGCTACGCCCTGGCTGCTGAGCGCCGCCAAGCTGCTGGGCGCGGCCTACATTCTGTACCTGGGCGTCAGCCTGTTGCGCAGCAAGGCCAAGACCAGCATCCCAGGCGACACCGCGCCGGATGAGCCGCAGCAGACGTTGCTGCGAGCCTTTATCACCGGTTTCCTGACCAACGCCACCAACCCCAAGGCGACCCTGTTTTTCCTGGCGATCTTCACCACCCTGGTCAGCGCCACCACGCCGTTGAGCATTCAGGCGCTGTATGGCGCCTGGATGTGCCTGGTGAACGCCCTGTGGTTCGTCATCGTCGCGCTGTTCTTTTCCAGCACCCGGGTCCGCCTGCTGTTCATGCGCCTGGGGCACTGGTTCGAGCGCTGTATGGGGCTGATCCTGCTGCTGTTCGCCGGACGCCTGCTGCTGTCGCTGTAAGCGACCCACGACAAAGGCCCGCACAGTCGTCTGACTGGCGGGCCTTTTTTTGTCCACGGCTGGACGAAGCGTTGAATCGCAGACAAACAAAAACGCCGCTCAGTGAGCGGCGTTTTTGTGAAATTGGAGCGGGAAACGAGACTCGAACTCGCGACCCCGACCTTGGCAAGGTCGTGCTCTACCAACTGAGCTATTCCCGCAAATGGCGTCCCCTAGGGGACTCGAACCCCTGTTACCGCCGTGAAAGGGCGGTGTCCTAGGCCACTAGACGAAGGGGACACGCTACCCGGAACACATGGTGTGTGTTTCGGTGTCCAGATCCTCATCCGAAGAATTCGGTTCTGGTTTCACTCGACCCCGCCCTAAAGCAGTGCCGTTTAAAATTGGAGCGGGAAACGAGACTCGAACTCGCGACCCCGACCTTGGCAAGGTCGTGCTCTACCAACTGAGCTATTCCCGCAAATGGCGTCCCCTAGGGGACTCGAACCCCTGTTACCGCCGTGAAAGGGCGGTGTCCTAGGCCACTAGACGAAGGGGACACGCTACCCGGAACACATGGTGTGTGTTTCGGTGTCCAGATCCTCATCCGAAGACTTGGTTCTGGTTTCACTCGACCCCGCCCGAAAGCAGTGCCGTTTAAAATTGGAGCGGGAAACGAGACTCGAACTCGCGACCCCGACCTTGGCAAGGTCGTGCTCTACCAACTGAGCTATTCCCGCATTGGCGTCCCCTAGGGGACTCGAACCCCTGTTACCGCCGTGAAAGGGCGGTGTCCTAGGCCACTAGACGAAGGGGACACGCTACAACATTCACTACCTTCAACGTTTCGCGCTTTGCTTTCCGTTGAAAGTGGCGCGCATTCTATGGATGCTTTGGGAGGCCGTCAACCCCCAGATATAATTTTATTTAAATCAATGACTTCGGAGTGGTTTTAGGCTCACTTCGAGCTTTTCTGCCGTCCGCGCTTTGACGCCTATATTCTGGCACTCGACAAGACGCTATAGTCCCCCGCAGCCGGTGATGGCAATTTGAACCTGGGGCTCACCCTGGTGGTTCTATACCTATATAAGCAGCACAACTCATGCCCGGCTCGTCGAGCGGCGCTATGCGTCTAAATGCCAAGCCACTACACTCGCACGCGAATCCTATAACGAGGTTTTAACGGTGACACCACTCATGATCACCCTGCTGGTAATAGCCGGGATCGCACTATTGATCGCCATTGGCTACATGAACCATGTGGTGGAAAACAACAAACTGGAAAAGGCCCGCACCAAAGTCGAACTCAATGATCGCCTGCGTCGCTGCGGCGAGATCACCGAAACCTTCCCCGGCCAGTTCATGACACCGGCCCTCAAGCTGCTGCTGACACGACTGGAACTCAACGTTGTGCAGCGCATGCTCAACCTCGACAAGACAGACACCGCCCTCAAGGCACGTCAGGCCGAGCTCAATACCTTGATCGGTCAGGGCGAATCGATTCCGGTGAATAATCCACCGTCGCCGATCCAGACCGAAGCCAAGGCCAAGGATGTTCGCTTCCTGCTGGAGGCCATGCACGGCCAGGTCACCCGTGCCGCCCACGATGGCTTCCTGCAACCCAATGAAGCCAAGCGCTGGATCAAGGAGATCCGCCATATCCTGGTGCTGCTGCATATCGAGTTCTTCAACAACCTGGGGCAATACGCCCTGCAACAGAACCAGCCGGGCCAGGCCCGCCTGGCCTTCGAGCGCGGCGTGCAATACCTGCGCAAGCAACCGGACCCGGCGGTCTACAAGGAACAGCTGGAATACCTGGACAAACTCCTGGCCCGTGCCAACGCCATGGTGCTATCGACCCTGGAGCCCGCGCCAGACGAGGACAACGAGCTGACCCAAGGCCTGAAGACCGTGGAAGCCGACGCCGACTGGAAGAAGAAAGCCATCTACGACTGATATGAAAAACCCCTGCCTGGTGCATCCAGCGCCAGGCAGGGGTTCGATGCAACAGCGCCCTCTTCGCCGCTACAAGCGGAAATGCCCCACCATCCCCTTCAACTCCACACCCAACTGCGCCAGCTCGATGCTCGACGCAGCATTGCCTTGCATGGCCAGGGAAGACTGATCGGCACTGGCACGAATGCTGGTGACACTGCGATTGATCTCTTCAGCCACCGAACTCTGCTGTTCGGCGGCAGCGGCAATCTGCTGGTTCATCTGCTGAATCAACGACACCGCCGCGGCAATACTGCCCAGGGCACTTTCAGTCTGCAGGGCATCGCTGACCGCCAGCTTCACCAGCTCGCCGCTGCTCTGGATCTGCTGCACGGAAGAATCGGCAGCCGCATGCAATGCCGTCACCAGACGCGCGATCTCCTCGGTGGACTGCTGGGTACGTTTGGCCAAGGCCCGCACTTCATCGGCCACCACCGCAAAGCCCCTGCCCTGCTCCCCCGCCCTTGCCGCCTCGATGGCGGCATTGAGGGCCAGCAGGTTGGTCTGCTCGGCAACGCTCTTGATGACATCCAGCACGCTGCCGATGTTGTCGATCTCTGCGCTCAGGCTCTCGATGCCGCTGCTGGCCCGGGTCGCGGAATCCGCCAACTGCTCGATGCGCTGCATGCTCTGGCGCACGACCTGCTGGCCACTCTCCACCTTGTCATCCGCCGCCTGGGCGGCCTGGGCCGCTTGCTCGGCATTGCGCGCCACATCGTGCACCGTGGCGGTCATCTGATTCATGGCGGTGGCCACCTGCTCGGTTTCTTCCTTCTGGGTACTGACTTCAAGGTTGGTCTGCTCGGTCACCGAGGACAGTGACTGCGCCGAACTGGCCAGTTGTTCGATCCCGGCCTGCAGGCCACTGACGATACCGCTCAGGCCACTGCCCATCTGCTGCATCGCCTGCATCAACTGGCCGATCTCGTCACGCCGGGTGACCACCACCGTGGCACTCAGGTCCCCCGCCGCGATCTGCTGGGCCACATGCATCACACTGCGTAGCGGACGAACGATCAGGCGAGTGATGCTCAAGGCCGCCAGCAGCCCCACCAGCAATGCCAAGGCCGAGGAGCCGATGATCAGCAGGGTGTTTTTCTCCAGTTCCCCCTGCATCGACAGATCTTCAGCGGCATAAGCCTGGTCGACCCGTGCCATCACCTGGGCGGCGCGCTCATGCAACGTCTGATAGACCTGTTGCTCCCGAGCCAACAGGCCGGTGTATTCGTTGAGTTTTTCGCTGAAGTTGCCGATGTGCCCAGCGACCTCGTTGAGCACCGTCTGGTAGCCCGCATCCTTGACTGCGCTCTTCAACTGCTCGGCTTGAGCCAGGGCCTGCTCGGCCTGCTCGATATTGCCCTGCTCGGCACTGCCTTGCTCATCCCCCTTGCGATTCTGGTCCAGGCGCACCCGAGCTTCGTTCATGGCTTGCAGCATCAGGCGCGAAACCTGGCTGATCTGATTGGCCTGTTCGATGAACTCCGCGCCCTCCTTGCCCAGGGAATCCTTGAGCGTATAGGCGCCGTCATCCGCCAGACCGGCCTGCAGCACATCAAGGTTGTTGGCCACACTGGACACCGACCAACTGGCCATTTCCAGGGCCAGGTCCTTGGCCTGGGTCAGCTCGACGAATTCATCGAAGGCCTTGCGGTAGTCCGCCAGCGCCAGTTCGACCTCCCCCATCACTGACTGGTTGGCGGTCGACTGCCCCTTGAGCTGCTGGGCCAGGAGCAACAATGCATCCAGGCTTTCATGCAGGCTGTCCACCGTCTTGCTGTCGCCGTGCAAGGCATAGTCCTGCTCCAGCAATCGCACCTTGAGCACGCCACTGTTGAGCTGGGACATCTGCTTGAGGCCATCGAAACGCTGGCTGACGGTTTGCAGGGACCAAACACCGATGCCGGCCACCAGGGCCGTCAAGAGCAACACCAGGGCAAAACCGATACCCAGTTTCTTTGCCATGCCCAGGTTGGCAAAACGTCCACTCGCGGCCGAAGTCATGGTGCGCAGTCCCCTTACTATCCCCAATGGCAATAAGGCCATTTTGTCTTTGCGAAGGGTCGCAACGGCGTGCACCGGCGCACAAGTCTCTGACGTCGGAATAATGGCAAAAAGCTACGCCGAGGTCGTTTTCAGGACACTGGAGGTCGATTCCATCGGGCCCCGGCGGGCTGTCGCACCAAGGCCCGAGCCTGCATTCAGATGGCCGTGGCGCCGCCGTCGACAGTCAAGGCGTGTCCAGTGGTGAAAGCGGCACCATCACTGCACAGATAGAGCACCGCACTGGCAATCTCCTCGACTTTGCCGATACGCCCCACCGGGTGCATCGCCGCGGCAAATTCGGCCTTCTTCGGGTCAGCCTCATAGGCCCGGCGGAACATGTCGGTGTCGATCACTGCCGGGCAGACGGCATTCACCCGAATCTTCTTTTTGGCGTACTCGATGGCCGCTGACTTGGTCAGGCCGATCACGGCATGCTTGGACGCCGCATAGATGCTCATCTTCGGAGCGGCGCCCAGGCCAGCCACCGAAGCGGTGTTGACGATCGCGCCGCCGCCCTGGGCAAGCAGCAGCGGCAGCTGGTATTTCATGCACAACCAGACCCCTTTGACGTTGACCCCCATGATGGCGTCGAACTCATCCAGGGAGCCTTCCGCCAAGCGCCCCTTCTCGATCTCGATCCCGGCATTGTTGAAGGCATAGTCCAGACGGCCATAAGCCTCGATTGTCCGGGCCATGAGGTTCTGCACATCCGCCTCCCGGGTGACGTTGCAAGACACGAACAGCGCCTCGCCTCCAGCCGCCTGGATAAGCGCCACCGTCTCTTCGCCTCCGAGCACATCCAGATCCGCCACCACCACTTTCAAACCTTCTGCGGCGAATGCCTGGGCAGTCGCCCGGCCGATACCGTTGGCCGCGCCGGTCACCAGGGCCACCTGGCCGGAAAACGTCATGCTCATTGCAAAGATCCTCGATCAAGTACGGGTCAGCTACCCAATCCAATCTAGCCACAGCCGGCCATGGTCGCGTCAGCACTATCAAAAGGCCGGTTGAGGTCTTATGCCTGCTGGTGATGAACGCCCCCCTCTCTACATCACTACACTGGATTGGCTCCCATTCGCTGGACTGGCAAACCTTGCGACAACGTCCTTGAGGGTCTATCAACTAGAGCTTCATTCACCCCTTGAGTGCCTGTCATGACCACCCTGACCAATCGCCAGTTCCTGCTCGCCAAACGTCCCGTCGGGGCAGCCACCCGCGAGACCTTTACCTACCTGCAGGTCGCCGTCGGCGAACCGGCAGCGGGGCAGATTCTGGTGAAGAACCAATACCTGTCCCTGGACCCGGCGATGCGCGGCTGGATGAATGAAGGCAAGTCCTATATCCCGCCGGTGGCGATTGGCGAGGTCATGCGCGCCCTTGGGGTGGGCCAGGTGATTGCCTCGAACAACCCGGGATTCGCAGTCGGCGATTACGTCAATGGTGCCCTGGGTGTGCAGGACTATTTCCTGGGCGAGCCCCGGGGCTTCTACAAGGTCGACCCCAAGCTGGCCCCTCTGCCGCGCTACCTTTCAGCCCTGGGCATGACCGGTATGACGGCCTATTTCGCCCTGCTGGATGTCGGCGCGCCCAAGGCCGGTGACACCGTGGTGCTGTCCGGTGCGGCAGGCGCGGTGGGCAGCATCGCCGGGCAGATCGCCAAGATCAAAGGCTGCCGGGTGGTGGGCATCGCCGGCGGCCAGGACAAGTGCAAATTCCTCATCGACGAACTGGGTTTTGACGGCGCCATCGACTACAAGAGCGAAGACGTGCACGCCGGGCTCAAGCGTGAGTGCCCCAAAGGCGTCGATGTGTATTTCGACAACGTTGGCGGCGACATTCTCGATGCCGTGCTCAGCCGCCTGAACCTCAAGGCCCGGGTGGTGATCTGTGGCGCCATCAGCCAGTACAACAACAAGGAAGCGGTCAAGGGACCGGCCAACTACCTGTCGCTGCTGGTCAACCGTGCGCGCATGGAGGGGTTCGTGGTGATGGACTACGCCTCGCAGTTCGCCGCCGCCGGACAGGAAATGGCCGGCTGGATGGCCAAGGGGCAACTCAAGAGCAAGGAGGATATTGTCGAAGGCCTGGAGACCTTTCCGGAAACGCTGACCAAGCTGTTCAGCGGTGAGAACTTCGGCAAGCTGGTACTGAAGGTCTGACCTGCAGGAGCCGGCAAGCCGGCTCCTGCAAGAGGAGGCGTGTTACAGGGCCAGTTCGGCCACTACGTCGGCCAGGGCCTTGGCCGGATCGGCCGCCTGGCTGATGGGACGACCAATCACCAGGTAATCGGAGCCTGCGTCCAGAGCCTGACGCGGGGTCAGAATCCGCCGCTGGTCGTCCTGGGCGCTGCCCGCCGGACGAATACCCGGGGTCACCAGTTGCAGGGTCGGATGGGCGCTCTTCAGTGCCTGGGCTTCCAGGGCCGAGCACACCAGGCCGTCCATGCCGGCCTTCTGTGCCAGGGCGGCCAGGCGCAGGACCTGTTCCTGGGGCTCGATGTCCAGGCCGATACCGGCCAGGTCTTCACGCTCCATGCTGGTGAGCACGGTGACGCCGATCAACAGCGGTTTGGGACCTGTGCGCTGATCCAGCACCTCGCGGCAGGCAGCCATCATGCGCAGGCCGCCGGAGCAATGCACGTTGACCATCCACACGCCCATTTCCGCAGCAGCCTTGACCGCCATGGCGGTGGTGTTGGGAATGTCGTGGAACTTCAGGTCCAGGAACACTTCGAAACCCTTGTCACGCAAGGTCCCGACAATCTCGGCGGCACAGCTGGTGAACAGTTCCTTGCCGACTTTGACCCGGCACAGTTTCGGGTCCAGTTGATCGGCCAGTTTCAGTGCGGCGTCACGGGTGGGGAAATCCAGGGCGACGATGATAGGAGTCTGGCAGGCGGACATGAAGGGGCTCTCAGGCAAGTCGAAATCGGCGCGGATTGTAGCGCAAGCCGCGGCGGTCCGGGACCCGATGAAAGGTAAAACATCCTCAACGGTGGTCGCGAATGCCGATCCGGCCGACAAATCCCTCGGGAGGCGCGGACTTTGTATCAAGCCGGATACACTGACGACACGTCAGCAACAACCCCCGACGCTACCCTCCCCAGCCGCAATACCCTCGAACAGCACTTCCAGCCCCCGGGCCGGACGCCTATGCTGAAGCCACAACCCCGCCGTCACCTTCTAGTGGCGGCAAGCCTACCTGGCAGATGAACGCCCCATGCACAACACTCCAGCCCCTCTCAACGACTCCAAAGCAGCAGTCAATGCCGATGACAAGCGCTGGAACACCCGGGCCCTGATCGTCGACGACGACGTACCGATCCGCGAACTGCTGATCGACTACCTGGCGCGCTTCAACATCCATGCCAGTGGCGTCACCGACGGAACAGCAATGCGCCAGGCCCTGCTGGCCGAACACTTTGACGTGGTGGTACTGGATCTGATGCTGCCCGGGGAGGACGGCCTGTCCCTGTGCCGCTGGCTGCGCACCGAATCGGATATTCCGATCCTCATGCTCACCGCCCGCTGCGAACCCACCGACCGCATCATCGGCCTGGAACTGGGGGCCGACGACTACATGGCCAAGCCCTTCGAACCCCGAGAGCTGGTGGCGCGAATCCAGACCATCCTGCGTCGGGTCCGTGATGATCGCAGCGAACAGCGAGCCAATATCCGCTTCGACAGCTGGCGCCTGAACAGCGTCCTGCGCCAGCTGATCTCGGCCGATGGGCTGGTGGTGCCGCTGTCCAATGCCGAGTTCCGCCTGCTGTGGGTATTCATCGAGCGCCCGCGCCGGGTGTTGAGCCGCGAACAACTGCTGGACGCCGCCCGCGGACGCTCCATCGAAGCCTTTGATCGCAGCATCGACCTGCTCGTCTCGCGTCTGCGGCAGAAGCTCGGGGATGATCCGAAATCGCCGCAGTTGATCAAGACCGTGCGCGGAGAGGGCTACCTGTTCGACGCCCGAGATATCGGCTGATGCGTGGGCGTTTCGATACGCTGTTCGGCCGCCTGTTCGGCGTCCTGCTGATCGCGATCGTACTCGCCCACCTGCTGGCGTTCTTCTGGTTTCACCATTACGGGCCGCCGCCCCCACCGCCGCCGCCCCCTGAGTCGGCGACGCTCGGCAATGGCCAGCCTCCAGCTCAGCCGCAGCATTTCCCGAGACGCCCGCCACGGCCCTGGTTCGGTGGCCCGCTGGTGCCCCTGACTTTCCAGTTCATTTCCTTGATCATCGCCGCCTGGTACGGCGCCAAGCTGCTATCGCGCCCCATCCAGCGCCTCAGCGATGCCGCGGAACGCCTGAGTGAAAACCTCGACAGCCCGCCCCTGGAAGAAGTCGGCCCCCGGGAAGCGCGACAAGCGGCCAGCGCCTTCAACCAGATGCAAAAACGCATACAGGAACAGGTTCAGCAACGGGGGCGCATGCTCGGCGCCGTGTCCCATGACCTGCGCACGCCACTGTCACGCCTCAAGCTGCGCCTGGAACAGATCGAGGACAGCAAGCTGCAAGGGCAAATGCGCCAGGACCTGGACGACATGATCAAGATGCTCGATGCCACCCTCAGCTATCTGCATGAACAGCGCACCAGCGAGGCGGCGCAATGGATGGATGTGCAGGCACTGGTGGAGTCGCTGTGCGAGAACGCCCAGGACCAGGGCGCCGACGTCCAGGCCCAAGGCCATTGCGCGCCCCTGCTGGTACAGCCGATGGCCCTGCAGTCCTGCCTCAACAACCTGCTGGACAACGCCTTGCGCTATGCCGGGCAGGCCACCCTGACCCTGGAAGACAACCGTGAGCAGTTGCTGATCCGGGTCATCGATCACGGGCCGGGGATTGCCGCCGACAAGCGTGAGGCCGTGTTCGAGCCCTTCTTCCGCCTCGAAGGCTCGCGCAACCGCAACTCCGGCGGCGTGGGCCTGGGCATGACCATTGCCCGCGAGGCGGCGGAGCGCATGGGGGGACAATTGCTGCTGGACGAAACCCCGGGCGGCGGCCTGACTGCAGTATTGCACCTGCCCCGCCCCTGAGCGCCTTGTGTAGCGACGGGTACAAAACTCAAGTACGCAGGACAGCGACGCCCAAACCCAGCAGGCCAACATCGCCAAAGCCCTGGGCAAGATGATCGCCAACCTCAGCAAGCAGTATCAGTTGACCCCCGACAGCAGCGTCAACGTCGCCGTCTGTTGGCCCCTTGCCGCTCCCTCGGGGAGCGGCAATCCGCACGTCAGCGCGGTTCCTGGGCCCGGGCCTGGCTGGCACTCCAGTCCAGCAGCAGGCTGTAGGCCACCGCCAGCAGGGTCGGCCCGATAAACAGGCCGATAAAGCCAAAGGCAATCAGGCCGCCGAACACGCCCAGCAGCACGATCACCAGGGGCAGATTGCCACCGCGACTGATCAGATACGGCTTGAGCACGTTGTCGACGCCGCTGATGATGAAGGTGCCCCAGATTCCCAGGAACACCGCCATGCCGTATTCGCCCTTCCAGGCCAGCCAGGCCGTAGCCGGAATCCATACCAGGGGCGGCCCCATGGGAATCAGGCTGAGCAGGAAGGTGACGATACCCAGCACCAGCGCCCCGGGAACGCCGGCAATCAGGAAGCCGATCAGCGCCAGCACGCCTTGGGCCGCGGCAGTGCCTATGACTCCGTTGACCACCCGCTGCACAGTGCCGGCCACCAGTTCGATGTAATACCCGGCCCGGTCGCCGATCAGGCGCTCCAGCAGCTTGTGCACGAACAGCGCCAGGCGCGGACCGTCGCGGTAGAAGAAAAACACGAAGACAATACTCAGGGTCAGCTCAAGAATGCCCCCGCCAATCTGCGCACTGCGGGCCAGCAACCAGTTGCCCACCTGCCCCAGGTACGGCTTGACCGCCAGCATCAGGGCCGCGCCCTGCTGGTCGATGCTGTCCCACAATGCCACCAAGCGCTCTCCGACCAATGGCAAGCCACCGAGCCAGGCGGGAGCCTCGGGCAGCCCGTCCACCTGCACGTCCTTGATAAAGGCCGTGGCATCGCGCACATGATCCGCCAGGTTGAGGCCCAGCCAGACCAGGGGCGCCGCCACCAGGACCATCCAACCCAGGGTCAGCAACGCTGCGGCCAGGGATTCGCGGCCATTGAGCCAACGGGTCAGCAATCGCATCAGAGGCCAGCTGGCAAAGGCCAGCACCGCGCCCCAGAACAGCGCCGACCAGAAAGGCGCCATCACCCAGAAGCTGGCACCGAACAACACCAGGAGCAGGATCTGCACCAGCAGGCGATCGTTATTGGGCATGAAATGTCTCGCGCAAGAAGAGTCAGAGAAGAGTAGGCGAACCCGCGAATGCGGGCCGCCTGAAACAGCTTAACGCAGCCGCTCGACGTGCAAGCCGCTCACTTCGGTGTTGCCGGTCTCCATGCGCGTGGCCAACACGCCCTGGCTGATCAGGGCCTGGCGCCAGGCTTCAGCCTGCTTGCCGGACAGGCTGATCCGCATCGTGGTGTCCAGATTCAAGCCCCGAGAGAGCAGATTGAGCCAGACGGGCTGGGGGTCCGTCAGTTTTGGCAGATCCAGTTTTCCCGTGTCCTTCAGTTGCCGTAGCAAGGTCGCCGAGGTGGGCAGCAGGTCGCCCAGAGGCGCTGCAGCATCAAACTGTTCCACATGGAGGTAGGCCCGGCGATTACCCCGGGTGATGCTATACAAGGCCACCAGGGTGTTCTCCTGGGGCTCCGCCAGGCGCAACAGCAGATAGGCCTGCTGCTCATCGGCGCCGTACAGCTTGGCGTTGCCGAACACTTGATTGGCCCACAGGCTGCTCTCGCCGCAATCCCTGGCCTGGCACCAGAACAACAGCTCGGCCCCCTGCTTCTGCAGGGCCTCCCGGGCCAGGGTGAAGGCCTCGTTGGAGGTGCGCTCGGCGGGTAATTGGTAGGTAATGGCGGTGAGTTTGCCCCTGGCATTGACCTGTCCGTCAAAACGCAGCTGGCCGCTGATCCTGCGGACCGACCCCAAGGGGTAGACGCGCTCCTGCTCCACTTCGGGGCGGTAGTCGACGATTTGTGCGTCGGTCAGACGGGGAACCAAAGGCAGGTCATGACTGCCCGGCAGATCGGCGGCAAGCGCCAGCGAGCTTAACAAGGCCAAGCTCAAAGCACTGATTGAACGCATGAACACTCTCATCGGATAAGCATGGCCTGGGCGCCTTTGACGACGCTGGCGTCATCATTGCGCTGCGGAACCTGCAAGCCGCGCTGGACCGCAGGCCGGGCCTCCAGGGCCGCCATCCAGCGCTGCAGGGCCGGCAATCCCTGTACCGAGACACCGGACCATTCATGACCGCGCACCCAGGGGAAGGTGGCGATGTCGGCAATGCTGTAGTCCCCGGCCAGGTATTCGACCTGCTGCAGACGAGTATCGAGCACCTCGTACAGGCGCCGGGTTTCATGCTGGTAGCGGTCGATGGCGCCCTGGAGCTTTTCCGGGAAATAACGGAAGAATACGTTGGCCTGGCCCTGCATGGGCCCCACCCCGCCCATCTGGAACATCAGCCATTGCATGACGATGGAGCGGCCCTTGGGGTCGGCGGGCAGCAACTGGCCACTGCGCTCGGCCAGGTACACCAGGATCGCGCCGGATTCGAACACGGGGAAATCACCATTGTCGCGGTCGACGATGGCCGGAATACGTCCATTGGGATTGATCTTCAGAAACGCTGGCGCCTTTTGCTCCCGCTTGTCGAAACTCAGGGCGTGCACGGTATAGGGCAGGCCGAGCTCTTCGAGCAGGATGGAAACCTTGTGGCCATTGGGGGTCGCAGCGGTGTACAGATCTATCATGGTTGTCTCCCATTTCAACCCGCCCAGCCTCGACAGTTGACCCCGTCAAGTCAAGGAACGGCGAAAAACCGATTGAAACAGTCTGCGACAAAGCTGGCACCGGTCTCATCGTTGAGATGCAGATGGTGGCCGCCTGGCAGCTGCTCACGGCTAAAGGGTAGACGCTGCAACAGCGCTTCATGCCTGGCCAACATGCCATCGGCCGCTACCACCAATTGAGTTGGACAACTGACACGCTGGACGAAGGACATGGCCTGTTCCTCGGTCAGCCGCAGCGGCGAGGCTAGGGTCAGGCGACTGTCACTGCGCCAGGTGTAGCCACCGGCAACCGGCATCAGGCCACGCTGGGCCAACAGTTCGGCCGCCTCGCGACTGACCGCGACCAATCCCTTCATCCGTGCTTCGATGGCCCGCTCCAGGGTGCTGTAGACCGGTTTGCTCTTGTCCTGCAGGTTGATTTGCGCCTGCAGGGCCATGCCCAGGCGTTCGGCGGCGTCCTCGCCCTTGGCGGTCGGTGGAATGACCCCGTCGATCAAGGCTAGATGGCTGACCCGCTCCGGCAGCGCGGCCGCCAGCACCAGGGATACGATCGCCCCCAGGGAATGGCCCATCAGGGCGAAACGCTTCCAGCCCAGCTGTTCAGCGACTTGCAGCACATCGTACACGTAGTCCCACAAGGCATAGCCGGCCCCCAGGGGGCGATGCCCGGAATGACCATGGCCGGCCAGGTCCAGGGCAACGATACGCAGACCTTTGAGCTTGGGCGCCAGCCGGGCAAAGCTGTTGGCGTTGTCCAGCCAGCCGTGCAGGGCGATGACCGGTAAACCGTCCTCGGGCCCGAACAGATGAGCCGCCAGTTCGATGTGAGGCAGACTCAGGCGCACTTCCTCGACGGTATGGCTCATGCACAACTCCGTTGCTGGCGATCGTCCCAGCGGCTGAACAGCTCCTTGAGCAAGGCCGCCGTGGCAGTGGGCCGCTCAAGAGGAAACATGTGGCCGCCGGGCATGGTCAGCGACTCCCCATGGGGCATGCGCCCCACTGCACTGGTGTGATGACGCATCACCACCCGGCTCTGCTGCCCCCGCACCACCGCCAGGGGCACCTTTAGCTGGTGGGCGCTGCCAGGGCTGGTGTGGGGCACGCCGCGATAGATGCTGATCTCGGTAGCCGGATCGAAGCGCAACCGCAGGCGGTCGCCCACTTGCTGCAGGCCATGCTGCAAATAAGCGTCCAGACAGTCCGGATCGAACGCGCGAAACAGGGTCTTGCGCGAGAAGTAGCTGCGGGCCGCTTCGATATCGGCAAATTCCTCACGACGTCCCAGGGTGCGCCCGGCGGGAGTCAAGCGGTCGATGAAACCAAACCGCTTGGCGGCGCGGATCACCCATTGATCGGCACGGGTCAGCACCGGGGAATCGAGCATGACCACGCCCCGATACAGTTCCGGACAACGCAAGGCCGCATGCAAGTGCAACACCCCGCCCAATGAATGGCCGACGCCCCATACCGGCTGGGCCTGCTGTTGCAGGTGGTGAATCAATTCGTCCACCAGGCTGCGCCAGTTATCGTCCACCGGAAAACGCGGGTCATGGGCGTGCTGCTGCAAATGGCTGACCTGGAACTCAGGCGCCAGGGCAGCGAACAACTTGCCGTAAGTCCCGGAGGGAAACCCATTGGCGTGAGCGAAAAACACCTGTTGCGACATACCGACTCATCCATCCACCAAACCAACAACGATTGTCCGCAAGGCCCCGTACCAGGGCAATGACCGTAACGGACAGGAATGCTGACACCCGGGCTCAGCCTATGACCCGTTGCTTCAAGCCAGCGGCGGCTTCTGTCCCAGCGGCACCACGGCCATGGTCAGGCGCGAGACGCAACTGGCCTTGCCTTCATCACTGCTCAAGCGGATGTCCCAGACATGGGTAGTGCGCCCGATATGAATGGCCCTGGCTACCGCTGTCACCCGACCGCTGCGCAAGCCCCGCAGGTGGTTGGCGTTGATCTCCAGGCCCACGCAATAGAACTGGCTGGCATCGATGCACAGATAGCTGGCCATGGAGCCGACGCTTTCCGCCAGCACCACCGACGCGCCGCCATGCAACAGGCCATAGGGCTGGTGGGTGCGATGGTCGATGACCATGCTCGCCGTCAACGACTCCTCATCGTAGGACTCGAAGCGAATATCCAGCACTTCGCCGATGGTGTTCTTCTGGATTGCGTTCAGTTGTTCGATGTTCGGAGTGGTACGCCACAGACTCATCGCCGCTTCCTTCTCTCGGGTTGTTCTTGTCGATCAATCCTGCCACAGCACGGCTTCGCCACGCTCGCTCCAGGTTTGAAAACTGGCGCCATAGGTGGCTTCGATCACATTGCGCTTGATCTTCAGGGTCGGGGTCAGAAAGCCGTTCTCCACGGCCCAGTTGTCCTTGACCACCACTAGCCGATGCAAACGCTCGTGTTTGTCCAGACTGCCGTTGACCTGAACCAGGAGACTTTCCAGGCTGCTGTGCAGCCCTTCCCGGGAGCTGCCGCCAGCAGCCTGCAAACCGGCCGCCGAAAGCACACACAACCCCAGGGGCGCGCTCAAGCCATCGCCCACCACACACACCTGCTCGATATGGGCATGCACCGCCAGGCGATTCTCGATGGGGGCCGGGGCCACATACTTGCCCTTGCTGGTCTTGAAGATTTCCTTGAGCCGGCCAGTCAGGCGCAAATTGCCGGCAGCATCCTGCTCCCCCTTGTCCCCCGTGCGCAAAAAACCATCCTCGGTGATGGTTTCCGCCGTTTTCTGCGGGTCCTTGTAGTACCCCAGCATGGTGGCCCCGCTGCGCACCTGGACCTCCCCCGCCTCATCGATACGCACTTCGACCTCCGGACAGGGCCGGCCGATCCAGCCCGGAACATGCTCCCCGGACCGCCCGATATGGGAATAACCGCAGCTTTCGGTCATGCCGTAGACCTCCAGCACGTCCAGGCCCAGGCGGCGATACCAATGCAACAGGGTCTGAGGTACCGGCGCCGCGCCCGACAAGGCCACGCGCAATGCGTCGAGCCCCAATCCGGCCAGCACCTTGTGACCGACGCGCCTGCCGATAAAAGGTAGGCCCAAAAGAAAATCCAGACGCTTGGCCGGCACCTTGCTGTACACCCCCATCTGGAACTTGGTCCAGATCCGCGGCACGCCAAACAGTGCAGTGGGCCGGGCCCGCTGCAGGTCAACCAGGAAAGTGTCGAGGCTTTCGGCAAAGAACACGGTCTGCCCGGTGTAGATCGCCGCCATCTCGACGAACATGCGTTCGGCCACATGACACAACGGCAGGTAGGACAGCAACCGATCCTCGGGGCCCAGGCCGAAAAGCCCGACGCCGTGGCTGGCGGCAAAGCTCAGGTTGCCGAAACTGTGCATCACGCCCTTGGGCAGGCCGGTGGTGCCAGAGGTGTAGATGATGGTGGCCAGTTGATCCGCAGGTGGGCAAGGGCTATCCGCCAGGGGCTGGCTACGCTGCACCTGTTCCCAGTCGAAATCGAAATGCCCCTCGGGGCCCAGCGGCAGACGGATGGTGGGCAACCCGGGTTTCAATCCCGGGGCCATGCCCGGCCAGTCATCGAGCTTGCCGATGAAGGCCAGGGCCGACTCGGAATGCTCCAGCACCTGGGCCACCGAATCGGCTGTGAGGTTGGGATACAGCGGCACCGACACATGCCCGGCCATCCAGATCGCCAGGTCGCTGATGATCCAGTGCGCAGAGTTCTTGCCAATGATTGCAATGTGGCTGCCAGGAGCCAGCTGCCGTTCCCGCAGCCACTGGGCGGCACGACGGGCCTGCTGGCCGACGTCGAACCAGCTCAACGCCTGCACCTGCCCTCCGGCGCTGGGCTGCACCAGGAAACGTTGCTGGGGATGACGAGCTTCGCGCTCGTAGAACACTTGCAGCGGCAAACGAAAAGCAGCAGCCATGACTCGCTCCTTTGTTTTTATTCTGTTCGCGACACCAACCAAGCACTTGCTTGGCTGACTATTCCACGCACAAAGGAGCGCTGCAAGTTAAGAAATGTAGCGGATCACGACCCGATACCGAGCGGGGGCAAAAGGTCATGACGGCCAGGGGATTCCCTGGCCGCCGCCAGCATCAAGGGTGCTTGACGCCGTTGAGGGTCATCAGCCCCGCCAGAGGCCAGTCGCCTTCCAGCTCCGCCAGGCTGGCGGTGTTCATGGGCTGGGGATCACGCAGATGGCCATGCTGCAACAGGCCGATCAGGCTACCCACCAGGGGTTGATGGCTGACCAGCAGCAGATTGTCCGCACCGTCCAGTTGCTGCAGCACCTGCAGCGGATTGGCCTCCGGCGTCAGCCAGGACACGGTGCGGATCTCTGCTTCGAACCCCAGGGCCTCGCGTACCAGCTGGGCCGTTTGCTGGGCTCGTACATAAGGGCTGGCGATGATTGCGCTGATGGGCTGGCCAATCAGTTGCGCGGCGCTGCCCAGCACTTCCTCACGACCGTGGGCGGTGAGATTGCGTTGGGCATCGGTGGGCGCGTGGGATTCGGCCTGGCCATGGCGCAGGACCCACAGTTTCACAGCTTGGGCTCCTCATCGCGCACCGGATGGGGCGCTGGCGGCACGCTATGGGGAGCCTCGCCTTCAGGTGCTCGTGGGGTTGGCCAATCCGAGAACGGCCAGGGCTTCTGTTCGGTATGGAAGCTGCCGAAACGGCCGATCTGAGCCAGGAACTGACTCAGGCTGTCACCGAAGTTCATCAGGCCGGCATTGGGTGCGCCGTAGATCAACCGATAAACAAGCTGCACCAGGACCAGGGCGCCAAGGAGGAACTGCGCTACCTGCCACACCATCACGAACACCAGCATCCACAGCACGCGCAGGAGGATGGATTCGTATTTGGCTTCGGAATTCGTATCGTTCATGTCTGGCTCCTGTGCTACTCAGTTGAATCCGCTGGTGGAGATAAAATCGACGTCGGTTTTCGGCTCGCCGCGCATCAAGAGTTCGATCACCTGATTCAGCGTACGCCCTTCGAACAGGATCGCGTGCAGCCCGGCTACCAGCGGCATGTAGACCCCCAACTCCTGAGCCTTGACCTTGAGCACCTTGAGGGTATTGACGCCCTCCGCCACTTCGCCAAGACGCGTCACCGCCTCTTCCAGGCTCAGGCCCTGGCCCAGGGCAAAGCCCACCTGATAGTTGCGGCTCTTGGGCGAGGAACAGGTGACGATCAAGTCACCGACACCCGCCAGACCGAGAAAGGTCATGGGGTTGGCACCCTGGCTCACGGCAAAGCGGGTCATTTCCGCCAGCGCGCGAGTAATCAGCATGCTCTTGGTGTTTTCCCCCATGCCCAGGGCCACCGCCATGCCGGCGATGATCGCGTAGACGTTCTTCAGCGCTCCGCCCAGCTCCACGCCAAAACGATCGGCACTGGCATAGACGCGGAACGTCCGGCCATGCAACACCGCCTGGACCCGCTGGCACAGTTCTTCGTCTTCGCTGGCGACCACGGTGGCGGTCAGGGCGTGCTCGGCCACTTCGCGGGCCAGATTAGGCCCAGAGAGCACGCCGATCCGCGCTTGCGGGGCGATATCCTCGAGGATCTCGCTCATCAGCTTGAAGGTCTGGGCCTCGATGCCCTTGGTCAGGCTGACCAGCATCTTGCCGCTCAACAGTTGTGCGTGGGGGGCCAGTACCGAGCGCAGGGCGCTGGAAGGCAAGGCGACAAAGCACAGGTCACTGTCATTCAGGGTGGCCAGCAGATCGGTGACCGGCTCCACCGCCGGATGAATCTTGATGCCCTTGAGATAGCGCGGATTCTCGCGATTGACCCGAATGGCCTCGGCCTGTTCGGGGTCTCGCATCCACTGCCGCACCGGGTGACCGTTCTCGGCCAGCAGATTGGCCACGGCGGTACCAAAACTTCCGCCTCCCAGGACCGCAATAGGGCGCTGTTGTGTCATATGCAATCCGTTTATCCATAGCAGTGGCGATGGCGGCATTATACGGGGCGGTTTTCCCACCACCAGCCCCAGCGGCCATTCAGACGATCTGTCGGGAACGGGTGGACTCATTCGGGGAATGTCGGGCTTATCGACTGGAAAACTCGACTTTCTCGGTTAACATGCGCGCCATCTTTCAAGATTCAAGGCTGTGCCGTGTCCATTGGCCCCTCACCTCTTCGTCTGTCACTGCTGCTGGGCATGTTGTTCGGCTATCCAGCGCTGGCCGACGATTTGTTCATGGATGGCAGCGCCCTGCCCGAGGTCCTCACCGCCACGCGCCTGAAGCAATCCCCAGCCGCAGTGCCCGGCAGCATGACGGTGCTCGACAATGAACTGATCAAGGCCAGCGGCGCTCGGGACATCAGCGAACTGCTGCGCCTGGTGCCGGGGATGATGGTCGGCGCCATCAGCGGCAATCAGGCCACGGTCAACTACCACGGCACCAACGCCAGCGAAGCCCGGCGCATGCAGGTACTGATCGATGGACGCTCGGTGTATCGCGCGGGCCTGGCCACGGTGGACTGGAGCGATATTCCGGTAGCCATGGAAGACATCGAGCGCATCGAAGTGTTTCGCGGCCCCAACACCGTCAGCTACGGCGCCAACGCGCTGATGGCGGTGGTCAACATCATTACCCGCTCACCCGCCAACAGCCACGGCACGCGCTTCAAGGTGACCAGGGGCCAGCGCGGCATCAACGACTGGTACGCCAGCCAGGGCACTGGCTGGGAAAGCGGCGACCTGCGGCTGTCGTTGTCGGGGCAGGAAGACGATGGCTTCGACAGCCGCCTCGACGGTTCGGACTACCGCGACAGCAGGCGCTTGAATCGTGTCAGTCTGTCGGTGAGCCAGATGATCAATGAACAGCAGAGCATCGATTGGCAATTGAACGCCAAGGAAGGGACTAATCAGCGGCCTTATACCTACAAGCCGGTGTTCTATGGCGTGTCCCAACAGGGCAACAACTCCGATGTGGTGGCCAAGGACTACGCCGGGTCACTGCGCTGGAACCTGGAACTCAATCCGCAGCACAGCCTTTATGTCCAGGGCTCGGCCCAGCACTGGGATCGCCAGCAGACTTGGCGCGCCTGTGACGCGGCGATTTCCTTCAGCCCCGAGCTGACTCGCCTGTGGCAAATCAATCCGAATTACGCCGAGCGCCTGGCGCGCGGCATCAAAGGTTTCAGCGATGCCGGTACCCCGCCCCCGGGATCTCCCGCCGAGCAGGCCATAGCCCAGCAGGTCCTCACCCAGTGGAGCGCCGGCGGCAAGCAAACCGTCTGCGGCAATATCGACCAGAGCGCCCGGGAGACCCGCTACGACCTGGAGTTGCAGGACACCCTGAGCCTCAGCGATAACCTGCGGCTGGTCAGCGGCATGAACTATCGTTACGACCGGGCCGACTCCGAAACCTACTTCAACGGCACCCTCGACGACACCACCTGGCGCCTGTTCGGCCAGTTGGAGTGGCGGGCCAGCGAACACTGGCTGATCCAGGGCGGGGCTATGTACGAAGACACCCAGCTGACCGGCAACTCGCTGACGCCACGGATCGCCGTCAACTACCTGATCAACCCGCGCCACGGGCTGCGCGCGGTGTATTCGGAAGCCATCCGCTCTGCGGACATGTTCGAGAACAACGTCAACTGGAGCTACCGGGTCACCGGCCTGAGCGCTCCGGTCTATGGCCAGAACAGCGCCCAGTACTTCGTCAGGACCCGTGGCCCCGGCAATCTTGACCAAGAGCACATGCGCTCTCGGGAGCTGGGCTACAACGGCTATTTCAGCGACCAGGCACTGAATCTGGACATCAAGCTGTTCTACGACGAAATCAGCGGAATGATCAGCGAACCGCTGCGCAACAACCAGTACATCGCCAGCAACAACAACTCGGCGCGCTTCTCCGGCACCGAGGGCCAGCTGGACTGGCAACTGAGCCGCGCCGACCGCCTGCGCCTGACCTACGCCTATGTCCACGCGCAAGCCAGCAATCGCCTGGACCAGCACCTGACCGCCAGCAACAGCGGTTCTGCCGGCTGGCTGCGCAATTGGGGCCAGGGCTGGTCCAGCGCCCTCTTCTACTATGGTGACAACGCCCTCAACGGCTACCGCTTCCAGCGCATCGACACCCGCATCGCCAAGCGCCTGGCCCTGGGCAAGGCCAGCCTGGAACTGGCAGGCACGCTGCAACAGCGGCTTGACCATGAGCCCACCACCTTCGCCGACAACCTCTACGACTCACGGCACGTGGCCTACCTCAGTGCCGAGCTGGAGTTCTAGCATGGGCCAGCGCGGGCCCTGGAAGGCCCTGGGCATTCATCGCTGTCTCGGTATCTGCCTGATCCTCCTGGGCATGCTGCTGGCGACTCCGCTGCGAGCAGCCGACGTGTTGCTGACCGCCAGTGAAGGCAGCGACAGCGTGCACACCTTCACCGAGGAACTGGCCACCCAGCGGCCTCAGGATCAGGTGCGCTTCGTGCCCTTGGCACAACTGCCGGCACCGAGCCAACTGCCCGCAGCCACGCGCCTGATCCTGCTGGACCTGCAAAGCCTCGACTGGCGCCTGCAAGACCCGCAAGGGCCGGCCACCCTGGTCCTGCGGATCAGCCGCCTGCAGGCCCAGCAGCGTCTGCAAGGCGCGCCTCACCCCAAACTCAGCCTGCTCTGGAGCGACCCGCCCTTGAGCCGCCAACTGCGGCTGATCCACAAGGTGCTGCCCCAGGTGCGCCGGATCGGCGTGCTGTACAGCGAGGACAGCCAGTTCCTGCTCAGGGAACTGCGCGACGCAGCGCAATCCATGGACATGGAAATCGTCGCCGAAACCTGGGACAGCACCAATGACAGCCGCCCGCTGCAGAACCTGTTGCGCAACAGCCAGGTGCTGCTGGGCCTGGACGACCCCAAGCTGTACAACCCGAAAACCGTGAAGAACCTGCTGCTGAGCAGCTACGCCCGGCAACAGGCGCTGATCGGGCCCAATGCCGGCTTCGTCAGGGCCGGCAGCCTGGCCAGCACCTACAGCGACCAGCAGGACTGGCTGCAGACCCTGGACAGCCTGCTGGATCAAGCACCAGCCCACTGGCCCAGGGAGCTGTACCCGGCGGCCTTCAAAGTACTGAGCAATCCACAGGTGGCACGCTCCCTGGGCATCGAGGAAATCGACCCGCAAGCCGTCGCGCACCAGTTGAGTGAAGGAGAGAAACGCCCATGACATTGCGTCGCCGGTGGGATATCCAGACCCGCACTCAGCTCATCAGCCTGGGCCCGGCCCTGCTCCTGACTCTGCTGCTGATCAGTTTTTTCACCTTCGTGCGTCTTCAGGATCTGCGCCAGGAGTTGAACCATACCGGCCAACTGATCGCCAACCAATTGGCCCCGGCCACTGAGTACGGGGTGATCTCCGGCAACAACGAGGGCCTGGAAAGCCTGTTGCAAGCCACTCTGGCCACGCCTCATGTGCACTTTCTGGAAGTCCAGGACAGTGCCAACAACATCCTGGTGTATGTCGAGCAGCCGTCCGCCAGTCACAACCATGCCCAGCAGATCAAGGTCTTCCAGGCGCCGGTGCGCTTGCAGCGCATTCAGGTGCACAACGACTTTCTGCAGAATGATCCAGCCAGCCTGAGCCCCCAGGGCGACGGTTACCTGGGGCGGGTCATTGTCGGCATGTCCAATGACGCCTTCAGCCAGCGTCAACAGGAAATCCTCCTCAAGGCCGGGATTCTCGCCCTGTTCGCCCTGCTCTTCACCTTCTTCCTGGCCCGACGCCTGGCAGCCGGCCTGGCGCAACCCATCAGCGCCATGGGCCACGCGGTGAAGGCGATTCAGGAAGGCGACTTCAAGACGCCGCTGCCGATTGTCGACGACGGCGAGCTGGGCAATCTGGCGCGACATATCAACAACCTCGCCGCCGGCCTGGAACTGGCCAGCCGTGAGCAGCAACAGGCAATGTCACAACTGATCCAGACCCGGGAAGATGCCGAGCGGGCGAACAAGGCCAAATCGGACTTCCTGGCGATGATGAGCCATGAGCTGCGTACCCCGATGAACGGCGTACTGGGGATGCTGCAATTGCTGGAAACCACCGAGATGACCCAGGAGCAGAGCGAGTACGCGGCATTGGCCTCGGAGTCCACCGAGCACCTGCTGAAGGTGATCAATGACATCCTCGACTTCTCGCGCATCGAACGCTCGGCCCTGGAGCTGGAACACATTCCGTTCAACCTCGCCGAGTTGATCAGCAGCTGCGCCCAGGCCTTCCAGCACAGCGCATTGCAACGAGGCCTGGACCTGCAACTGCAGCTGCCGCCGGGCATGGAGTCGCTGCAGGTCAAGGGCGACCCGACGCGAATCCGCCAGATCCTGGTCAACCTGATCGGCAACGCGCTGAAGTTCACCGAACAAGGCAGCGTCACCATCGAGCCCCAGTGGCAGACCCTGGATCACGAACTCCTGTGGTTCACCTGCTCAGTGCGCGACAGCGGGATTGGCATCAGCCCGGCCAGCCTGGAACTGATGTTCGATGCATTCCAGCAGGCCGACAGCTCGATTTCCCGACGCTACGGCGGCACGGGCCTGGGCCTGCCGATCGCCCGGACCCTGGCTGAACGCATGGGCGGCACCCTGCGGGCCCAGAGCGAGGAAGGCCAGGGCTCGGTGTTCACCCTGGAAATCCCCCTGGCGCTGTTTCAGCAAAGCCTGCCCGTGCTGGCGCCGCGAGTGAACACAGCCGCTCACCAGGGCGAAGGCCGCAACGTGCTACTGGTGGAGGACAACCCGGTGAACCAGACCGTGATCCAGGCCATGTTGCGCAGCCTGGGCTTCACCGTCAGCATCGTCACCGACGGCGCCCAGGCGGTACGCAGCGCCGAAAGCCTGATTTTCGAGGCCATTCTGATGGACTGCCGACTGCCACTGGTCGACGGCTACGAAGCCACCCGGCAGATCCGCCAACTGCCCGGCTGCGCTGATTTACCGATCATCGCCCTGACCGCCAACGCCTTGCAGGGCGACCGCGAAGCCTGCCTGGCGGCGGGCATGAACGACTACCTGGCCAAGCCGTTCAAGCGGGCTGATCTGCAGCAAATTCTCCAACGTTGGGTGCAGTAACAGGCTATTTTCCAACAGGTGCGACTGGCGTGACGGGCGAAAGTGCGGCAGTCTTAGGCACCCGACGGGCCCCGAAAAGGCCCTCAAAAAAAATTTCAGTGCACAAGTGTACATTCATGCCCTTTGCGCTGTGACTTTCACTACAACGCAATAGTCTATGAGTAGGCTGCCGGCTCGAGGCATGAACGCTTCGATCGGCCGGGAAGATTGCCCAACCCTGCCGCACGGGACTATTGAGGAGCTCGCATGACCAAACAAAACGCCTTTACTCGGGAAGACCTGCTGCGCTGCAGTCGCGGTGAGCTGTTCGGCCCAGGTAACGCGCAACTGCCCGCCCCCAACATGCTGATGGTGGATCGCATCACCCATATCAGCGAAGAGGGTGGCAAGTACGGTAAAGGTGAATTGGTCGCTGAGCTGGATATCACTCCAGACCTGTGGTTCTTCGCTTGCCACTTCGAGGGCGATCCGGTGATGCCGGGCTGCCTGGGCCTGGATGCCATGTGGCAACTGGTCGGTTTTTTCCTCGGCTGGCAAGGCCTGCCGGGCCGCGGCCGCGCCCTGGGTTCGGGGGAAGTGAAATTCTTCGGCCAGGTACTGCCGACCGCGAAAAAAGTCACCTATAACATTCACATCAAGCGCGTGCTCAAGGGCAAGCTGAACATGGCCATCGCCGATGGTTCGGTCAGCGTTGACGGCCGCGAAATCTATACCGCCGAAGGCCTCCGGGTCGGCGTGTTTACCTCAACTGACAACTTCTAAGGGTTATCCGCATGCGCCGCGTCGTTATCACTGGTCTGGGCATTGTTTCGTGCCTGGGCAATGACAAAGAGACCGTCTCCGCTAACCTGCGTGCAAGTCGCCCTGGCATCCGCTTCAACCCGGAATATGCCGAAATGGGTCTGCGTAGCCAGGTTTCCGGCTCCATTGACCTGAATCTTGAAGAACTGATCGATCGCAAGATCTATCGCTTCGTCGGCCACGCAGCGGCTTACGCCTACCTGGCCATGAAAGACGCCATCGCCGACTCCGGCCTGAGCGAAGAGCAAGTGTCCAACCCCCGCACCGGCCTGATCGCCGGCTCCGGCGGCGCTTCGACCCTGAACCAGATGGAAGCACTGGACATCCTGCGCGAGAAAGGCGTCAAGCGCGTTGGCCCGTACCGTGTAACGCGGACCATGAGCAGCACCGTTTCCGCCTGCCTGGCCACGCCGTTCAAGATCAAGGGCCTGAACTACTCCATCGCTTCTGCCTGCGCCACCAGTGCTCACTGCATCGGTACCGCCATGGAACAGATCCAGATGGGCAAGCAGGACATCGTCTTCGCCGGCGGCGGTGAAGAAGAGCACTGGACCCAGTCGTTCCTGTTCGACGCCATGGGCGCCCTGTCCACCCAGTACAACGAAACCCCGGAAAAAGCCTCCCGCGCCTACGACGCCAAGCGTGACGGTTTCGTCATCGCCGGCGGTGGCGGCATGGTGGTGGTCGAGGAGCTGGAACACGCTCTGGCCCGTGGCGCGAAGATCTACGCGGAAATCGTCGGCTACGGCGCCACTTCCGATGGCTACGACATGGTGGCTCCAAGCGGCGAAGGCGCAATCCGCTGCATGCAGATGGCCATGTCCACCGTCGACGCACCGATCGACTACCTGAACACCCACGGCACCTCGACTCCGGTCGGCGACGTTGCCGAGATGAAGGGCGTGCGTGAAGTGTTCGGCGACAAAGCTCCAGCCATCAGCTCCACCAAGAGCCTGTCGGGTCACTCCCTGGGCGCCGCCGGCGTTCATGAAGCGATCTACTGCATGCTGATGATGGAAGGCAACTTCATGGCCGGTTCGGCCAACATCGACGAGCTGGACCCGGAAGTGGCCGACATGCCGATCCTGACCAAGACTCGCGAAGACGCCACCATCAACACCGTGATGAGCAACAGCTTCGGCTTCGGTGGCACCAACGCTACCCTGGTGCTGAAACGCTGGCAGGGCAAGTAAGCCCCGCCGCTTCGCCGAATGAAAAAGCCCCGACTGGTTCGGGGCTTTTTTTCGCCTGGCGTTCGCCGGTAAGCCGACGCCCAAGCAACCTGCACGAGCCTGCTTGCCAGCGAAAGCGCCTCACACCGAGAAGCGCGCCACCATGGTGTTCAGATCCACCGCCAGCCGCGACAGCTCCTGGCTGGCGGCGCTGGTCTGGTTGGCCCCCGCCGAGGTCTGCAGCGCCAGATCGCGGATGTTCATCAGATTGCGATCCACTTCCCGCGCCACCGCGGCCTGCTGCTCCGAGGCACTGGCAATCACGATATTGCGCTCGTTGATCAGGGTGAAGGCCGAAGCGATTTCCTCCAGCGCCTGACCTGCCGCCTTGGCCACTTCCAGGGTCGAGCGGGCCCGGCTGTTGCTGTGCTGCATGGAACTGACCGCCTGGTCGGTGCCTTGCTGGATCCCGCCAATCATCTGCTCGATTTCCTGGGTCGACTGCTGAGTCCGATGGGCCAGGGCCCGCACCTCATCCGCCACCACGGCAAACCCGCGCCCGGCATCCCCGGCTCGCGCAGCCTCGATGGCCGCGTTCAGTGCCAGCAGGTTGGTCTGTTCGGCGATGGAGCGAATCACATCCAGCACCTTGCTGATGCCATAGACCTTCTGTGCCAGCTCTTCCACCTGGCTGGCATTGGTCGTCACATCCTCGGCCAGCAACTCGATGGAGAGCACCGTCTGATGCACCTGCTCACGCCCATGCTGGGCGATCCGGTCCGACTCCCGAGAGGCTTCGGAGGTGGCCACGGCATTGCTGGCCACCTCCTCCACCGCGGCGGTCATCTGATTCACCGCAGTGGCCGCCTGCTCGATTTCCAGGCTCTGCTGATGCAGGCCCCGGGTCGCATCCTCGGTCACGCAACTGAGCTCTTCCGAGGCGGAGGCCAACTGGCTGGAAGAGTCGGAAATGCGCCGGATGGTTTCCCGCAGGCTGTGCTGCATGGCCTTGAGCGCCTGCAACAGACGCGCCGGCTCATCCTTGCCAACCACCGTGATGTCACCCGTCAGGTCGCCGCCGGCCACCACCTCGGCGACACTCAGGGACTGGGCCAGGGGCAGGACGATGCTGCGGGTCAGCAACAATGCCAGGCCAATGGTCACCAGCGCCGCCACCGCGATCATGCCCACCACCCAGACCCGCGACTTGCTGAACACGGCCTGGGCCAGGTCCGTGGCCTGGGTCGCGCTCTGCTTGTTCAACTCGACCAGTTCATGCAGGGTCGCCGCCATTTCATCGGCCAATTGATTCATTTCGCCATTGACCACCTTGATCGCCTCTTCCAGCTGGTTCTGGCTGGAAAAGGCCATGACCTGGGCCTGGCGCTGCAGGTACTGCTTCTCAATGGCCTTGAAACGATCGAACAGGACCCGTTCCTGGGGCAGCACGATCAATGACTCATAGCGCCCCTGGGCAACCCCCAGGCCAGTCTTGATGTCGTTGATCTTCTTTTCGTTCTGGACAAGCGCTTGCGGGTCGCGATTGATCAGCAGACGCAGGGTCAGGGCACGGATGCGCAGCAGGTCCTGACTCATGTCACCGACGAACATGACGCTGGGCAGCCAGTTGCTTTCCACTTCATCGGACTGCTGGCGCATATTGGCCATCTGCATCAGGGCGAATGCCCCGAGGGCAAACACCATCAGCGCCAGCAAGCCGAAACCCAGGCCTGCGCGCGGCGCGATATTGAGACTTCTAAGGCTCATTCCTCTGGCTCCTTCCTAGAGCGCTGCAAGAACTTGCAGCAGGGTGCTCTTAGACGGTATCGGGCCGTTGGAAAATTGCGTAAGACAAAAACGTGATATCAAAACGCCCTAGCACTCCAATACTTGGGCGTAAAACGATTCAGCGCACAGAAAATCGCTGTTCTGCCAACAAACGGTCACCCTGAAAGACCATGAAGTGCCATTCGCCGGGCACCACTTCATGGTTCTCCGTGAATTCGTAGGCCATCACATCCTGAGGTGCATTGGGTACCAGTTTCTGGGTGATCTCGAACTTGTCGTGGCGCGCCCCGTCCGGGGTACGGATGCCCGGAGTCAGGTAGAGCAGAGTCAGGGGCTGATCCTCGGCCACCTTGCCCAGCAACTGGTAACGCATACCGAACTTGGTCCCCAGCTTGGCGGGCACCACCGAGGTTTGCTGGATCTTCTCGTTGCTGCGGCGCAGCACCCGCTCCCCCGATTGCAGCTCGGCCTTGGGCCCTTCGAACACGCCGTATTCCACCGGTCCTTCAACACGGACTTCGGCACTGGCCAGGCCAGTGAAGATCATCAGCGCTGCCAATGCGCTTAAACGAGTGAGGTGCATATCGCGCTCCTTGATTGAGATGGCGCGAGCTTATGAAGCAGGCGTGACAGGCTGATGACAGACTGGGGCCTGCTAGGGGCGACTTTTGGCGGGAAGGATGGCGAGGAAATTGTCATGGGCCACCTTGCGCGCCACCTCCTCCGGCAAGGCATCGAGGAAGACATCGAAGCTGTGCAGCTCGCGCCCCAGCTTGTTGAAGCGCCCGACCACATCCGAACCGAGCATGAAGCGCTCCGGGAAGCGCTCCACCAACTGCAGCCAGGCCTGGCTGGGGTTGCCCTGCTCATCCAGCAGATAGGGCGTGAGCAGGCTCCAGGACAGGTCGATGTAAAGATTGGGGTAGCTCTCCAGCAGCCGCGTCAGGGTCGGCAGCAAGAATTCCAGGCGGGTCTGGTGACGATGGATCTCGGCGCTGGTGCCAGCGTGGGCCCAGATAAAGCGCGTATGGGGGTGATTGCGCAGCGGCGCTTCGATTTCTGCCAGGTACAGCGGGTTGCGTTCGCGCTTGGAGGTGATGTTGGAATGCAGCATGACCGGCAGGTCGTTCTCCGCCGCCAGGTGATAGACCTTGGTCATCGCCTCGTTGTTGGCCCGTGGCGTGTCTCCGGCAGTCAAGGCCGTGAGGTCGTCATGGCGGGTGAAGACCTCACCGATGCCCTGCCACAGCCCAGGATCAAGGTCGAGCATGCGCTGGATATGCGCCGCGGAGTTCTTGTCATTGGGATTGAAACCGGACAGGAAGGGATGAAAACGCTGACGCTGCTCAGGGGGCAGTTGCTTAACCGCAGCCGCCACCAGCACGTCGGTGGCGCTGTACCAATAGGCATCAGCATCATCACCGGCGTAATAGCGTGGACGCTTGGGTTCATCCTCGTGCCATTTCTTGGCCACCGGAATTCCGGAAATCATCACCTGTTCAATACGGTTGTCAGCCATGGCCTCGAGCAACGCATCCATGCCCGCGGATTCCTGGAAGAAGTCCACGTAATGCAAGTGAGCATCGCTGTAGCGGTAATCCCGTGCCTGGGCCGCCACGCCGGGCAGCAGCATCAGCAACGCTGCGAGGCAGGTTCCGTATAAATGATTCCAGTACACCGCAGCGTCTCCAAAGGGTTGCAGCCGGGTAGACCCTGCACCCCAGCAGCAGGTTCAGAAAAAAGGGGAACGCCTGTGGCTCCCCATGCTCTATAACTTCAGCACCTTTACAGCCTGATCCGATATTCATCACTGCCTGAGGTTTGCCATGACCATTACCGTCAATACCGAGTCCAGCGAAGGTTTCCGCCACAGCATCCAGGTGGATGACCACCAGTTGTTCACCGACCTGCCCCAGTACGCCGGTGGCGAAGGCACCGCCCCCGAGCCCCATGACTACTTCGATGCCGCCCTGGGGGCCTGCAAGGCCCTGACCCTGAAGCTCTATGCGCAGAAGAAGAACATCCCGCTGACCGGGGTCACGGTGGAGCTCAAGCACGACAACAGCCAGGAGCCGCAAGGCAAATACGCCCTGCATGTAAAGCTGACCCTCAAGGGCGTGCTCACCGACGCCCAGCGTGAGGAGTTGCACCGGGTGGCCGACCGTTGCCCGATCCACAAGCTGATGACCACCAGCGAAGTCAGCATCGAGACTCACCTGTCCGAAGGCGCCTTCAGCCAATAGCGGCAAGGCTGGCACACGCGGGTTATGCTCCCGGGCATAACCCGATCAGCCTGGAATCCGCCATGAACTCACCCCTCGTGATCCGTCCCCGTGCCGAGGACGTTGAAGGCCAGCCCATCCTGCGCCCCCTGCCTTCGGCCCAGTGCCGCAGTGTCGGGCCTTTCGTGTTCTTCGACCATATGCTGGAAACCCGCTACCCGCCGGGCAAGGGCATGAATATCCGCCAACATCCGCATATCGGCCTGTCCACCTTGACCTACCTGTTCGCCGGGCAGATCCAGCACAAGGACAGCCTGGGCTCCGACCAGATCGTGGAGGCCGGAGACGTCAGCTGGATGACCGCCGGCAGCGCCATCGCCCATGTCGAACGCACGCCAGCCCCCTTGCTGGCCCAGGGGTTCGCCATGCACGGCCTGCAGGTCTGGCTGGCCTCGCCCCAAGAGCAGGAGCAAGGCCCGGGGCATTACAGCCATCACCCGGCCAGCAGCCTGCCGGTGAGCGACAACCTGGGGGTGAGCATCCGCATGATCGCCGGCAGCGGCTTCTGCCTGGAATCGCCGGTGCCGGTACTCTCCCCCACCCTGTACGCCGAACTGCGACTGCAGACCGCCACCAGCCTGCTGATTCCCACCGAGCACCCGCAGCGCGCGCTGTATGTACTGGGCGGCGCGGCACAACTGGACGGCGAGCCTTTGCCCGTGCACGCGCTAGTGGTATTGCCGGAGGGGGAGAACGCCACGCTGTTCGCCGAAAGCGATTGTCACGCAGTGCTGATCGGCGGCGCGCCCCTGGACGGTCCGCGCCGGATCAATTGGAACTTCGTGGCCAGCGATCCGGCGCGTATCGAGGAGGCGCGCCAACGCTGGGCGGCCGGTGATTGGCCGCAGGTGCCGGGAGAAAGCGAGCGCATCGAATTGCCACCCGCCCGCCACTGATCGCTAGGAGCCGGCTTGCCGGCGAACAGGCCCGTGAGTCTGGCGTTGCTCTCACTGACGCCTTCGCTGGCAAGCCAGCTCAGGAATCAGGGGCGACAGGTCAGCCGCGGAAAACTTCGTCCAGCAGGTAATGCATGGTGGCGAAGGCCCGCGCCGAGGTCTTGGCGTCGTACATCATCTTGCCCGGTACATTGGCGTGGGTATCGGTGAAGGAATGCACCGCACCGCCATAGCTGACCAGTTGCCAGTCCACACCCGCCGCATCCATTTCCGCCTCGAAGGCCGGCAGTTGCTCCTTGGCCACTAACGGGTCCGCCGCACCGTGCAGTACCAGTACCGAACCCTTGATATTGTTCGCGTCGCTAGGGGTGGGGGTGTCCAGGGTGCCGTGAAACGACACCGCCGCCTTCACTGGCGCGCCACTGCGGGCCAGCTCCAGGGCGCAGCAGCCACCAAAGCAGAAACCGAAGGTGGCCAGCCTGGAAGTGTCCACCGCTGCTTCGCCCTGACTCTGCAAGGCCGCAAAGGCCGCCTGCATGCGCTTGCGCAACAACGCCCGGTCATCCTTGAGCGGCATCATCGCGGCCCCGGCCTCACTGGCATCGCTGGGACGCAGCGACTGGCCATACAGATCAGCGATCAGTACCACGTAGCCCTTGGCCGCCACCGCCTCGGCGATCTTCTCCGCGCCGGCGCTGACGCCCATCCAGTTCGGCGCCATCAGCAACCCCGGGCGCGACGCCTTGATGGGCGGCATCGAAGGCCAGTCGACCTTCATAGGGCTGGCCATCGATCTGATAGACCACGGAACGCACTGTGATTTGACTCATGACTCAGCTTCTCCAGTAGAGGAACACCAGAATGAAAAAACCCGCCGAAGCGGGTTTTTCTTGCAACGTGGTTAAACCGACAGTTCAACCAGCAGCTTGTTCAGTCGGCGCACATAGGCCGCCGGGTCTTTCAAGCTGTCACCGGCCGCCAGGGCCGCCTGATCGAAGAGGATGTGCGACAGGTCGCCAAAGCGCTCTTCGCTCTGCTCACCGTCGAGTTTCTCGATCAGCGGGTGAGTCGGGTTGAACTCGAAGATCGGCTTGGAATCCGGAACCTTCTGCCCGCTGGCTTCAAGGATCTGGCGCATTTGCAGCCCCAGGTCCTGCTCGCCGATGGCCAGGATCGCCGGGGAGTCGGTCAGGCGGTGGGAAACCCGAACTTCGCTGACGCTCTCGCCCAGGGCGGTCTTGATCCGCTCCACCAGGCCTTCCTTGGTCTTGGCGACTTCCTCGGCAGCCTTCTTGTCCTCTTCCGAGTCCAGGTTGCCCAGGTCCAGGTCACCACGCGCCACATCGACAAAGCTCTTGCCGTCGAATTCGTTGAGGTAGCTCATCAGCCACTCGTCGATACGGTCGGTGAGCAGCAGCACTTCGATGCCTTTCTTGCGGAAGACTTCCAGATGCGGGCTGTTCTTCACCTGAGCGTAGGATTCGCCGGTGAGGAAGTAGATCTTGTCCTGACCTTCCTTGGCGCGAGCCAGGTAGTCGGCCAGGGACACGTTCTGCTCGCCGTCGTCGCCCTGAGTGGACGCGAAGCGCAGCAGGCCGGCGATCTTTTCCTTGTTGGCGAAGTCTTCGGCCGGGCCTTCCTTCATCACCTGGCCAAAGTTCTTCCAGAAGCCCTTGTATTGCTCTGGCTCGTTCTTCGCCAGTTTTTCCAGCATGTCGAGGACGCGCTTGGTCAGTGCCGATTTCATCGAGTCGATGATCGGGTCTTTCTGCAGGATTTCCCGCGAGACGTTCAGCGACAGGTCGTTGGAATCCACCACGCCCTTGATGAAGCGCAGGTACAGCGGCAGGAAGGACTCAGCCTGATCCATGACGAACACGCGCTGTACGTACAGCTTGAGGCCCTTCGGCGCTTCACGCTGGTACAGATCGAACGGTGCACGGGCCGGCACGTAGAGCAGCGAGCTGTACTCCAGCTTGCCTTCGACCTTGTTGTGGCTCCAGCTCAGCGGGTTCTCGAAGTCATGGGCGATGTGCTTGTAGAACTCCTGGTATTCCTCGTCCTTGATCTCGGTACGCGGACGGGTCCACAGGGCACTGGCGCGGTTGACGGTTTCCCACTCCAACGCCGGTTTCTCTTCGCCTTCGGCGGCAGCGGCTTCTTTGGGCAACTCGATCGGCAGCGCGATGTGGTCGGAGTACTTCTTGATGATGTTGCGCAGGCGCCAGCCATCGGCGAACTCGTCTTCACCGGATTTGAGGTGCAGGACGATGCGGGTACCGCGCTCGGCCTTGTCGAGGGTCGCCACTTCGAACTCGCCTTCGCCCTTGGACGACCAGTGCACGCCTTCGCTGGCCGGCAGGCCGGCACGACGGCTGAACACTTCAACCTGGTCGGCAACGATGAACGCGGAGTAGAAACCCACGCCGAACTGACCGATCAGGTGCGAGTCCTTCTTCTGGTCGCCGGTGAGGTTCTTCATGAAATCAGCAGTGCCGGACTTGGCGATGGTCCCCAGGTGAGTGATGACATCTTCACGGCTCATGCCGATACCGTTGTCTTCGAGGGTGACGGTTTTCGCGTCCTTGTCGAAGCTCACACGGATTTTCAGTTCGGCGCCACCTTCCAGCAACTCGGGCTTGGACAGGGCTTCGAAACGCAATTTGTCGACGGCGTCAGAGGCGTTCGAGATCAATTCGCGAAGGAAGATTTCCTTGTTGGAATACAACGAATGGATCATGAGGTGCAGCAGTTGCTTCACCTCGGTCTGGAAGCCCAGGGTTTCCTTTTGAGTTTCCACACTCATGGTCATCAAACTCCAATCAGATGGCTGTGGTCGCGCTCCGGAAGCGGAGAGCGGCGGGATGACATGGAAGTGGGGGTAGCTGACTGGATTTCAAGGGGCGAGACTCTCTTCAATCTTGAAATGTGCCCGGGCGGTAGCAATTGGCTCGTCGGCGGTGCTCTGCCAGGCCGTGATGGCGACGTTGGCCACTCTCCTCCCCTGCCGCCACACCTGGCAGCGAGCGAAGGTGTCACGAAACTGTCCGGCACGCAGGTAGTCGAGGGAAAAATCGATGATCTTCGGCACGCCGGGCGAGCCGGTGAGAATCAGCAAATGCAAGGCTGCCGCCAGCTCCATGAAACCGGCAATCACCCCACCGTGCAGGGCCGGCAGCAGAGGATTGCCGATATTGTCCTTATTGGCCGGCAGGCGAAACAGCAGCTCATCCCCCAGCGGCGTGCACTCGATGCCGATCAGTCTGGCGTAGGGAATCTGCTCCAGCAACGCAGCGTAATCGCCCTGCTGACGAGCCTGCTCCAACAACCCTGCAAGACCCACGCTCATGCCCGCTCTCCCTTGATGGAGCCGGCGAACCCACGACTGCCCTTGAGCCCCTTGCCCATGCGCATGAAGGTTCCGACCACGTGGGCCACGGGGCGTTCGGGATCGTCCTGATAGGCAAAGCCACGGGTGAAGATCACGTCAGTGGTGACCCGGTAACACTGGGCAAAGCCGTGCACGTCGTGATGAGGCATCGCCGGATGCATATAGTCTATGCGCAGGTCCAGGGTCGGACACACTTCGAACTCCGGCAGCACACAAAGCGTGGCCATGCCGCAGGCGCTGTCCATCAGCGTGGTCAAGGCGCCGCCATGAATGATCCCGGTTTGCGGGTCACCGACAATCTGCGGGCTGTAGGGCAAGGTCAGAGTCATGCCTTCCACCGAGGCGCTGTGTACCCTGATATCCAGCACCTGACAGTGGCGCAGAGCGGAAAGAAAGCGCGTCGCACGCTCGAAAATTGGGTTCTGCACCATGGCTTATGCCTCTTGTTATTGTCAGGAATGTGCATTGAATGAAGCAGACAAAAGTTCCGTGAAACGAATACTTAATATATCTGTGAGCCTCAAGGAACTTAAATCACAAGGCCATGATCGAAAGGCCAGTAGATATCTTCACTAAGGAGAAACACCCCATGCGTAAGACTTTAGCTATTGCCCTGATGCTGACCGCTTCCCTCGGTCTGGCTGCCTGCGACAAAAAATCCGAGGACAAAGCTCAAGATGCCAACCAACATGCTGAGCAAGCTCAACAAAAAATGAACGAAGCTCAGGATAAAGTGAACGAGGCAGCGAAAGAAAACGCCGAAGCCGCCAAAGATCAGGCTGAATCCAACAAGGCCGCTGCTGAAGAAAGCGCCAAGGAAGCAGCACCTAAAACCAACTAAGTCGGTTTTAGCGCAACACCAAAAAGCCCGCCAAGTGCGGGCTTTTTCTTGTCTGCAAAACAACAGCTCAATACAACGGTATTTAGTTGTCGAATAGATAACTAAGCACTGACGCTCAATACCCTGATTCCAGGAACAACTCATTCTGGAGCGGCTCTGCCTGCAACGGGTGTCCAGACACTCCACTGGCTGAAGTCTCCAACCCATAGCGCAAGGAACTGGATACGGGCAATAGCCTGATGGGAAAGTCGTAGTGGGCGGTAAAGGGTGCCAACCACTGGCGAGTCTGGTAATCGACCGCGGTGATACTCATGTAGCAAGGGTGCGGGGTGTCCTGGGGCGCGCGGCCAGCCAGCACCATCACCAGCTCCCAGTCGGTTGCCTGCTCGACCTGGAAGCGTCCGTCCTCGCCAGTCAGGAACTGCGCCCCACACAAGGTGCCCCTGGCTCCGGCGATCGGCATGCCGCTCAATGCATCCACCACCTGGCCACGGGCGTCGCCATTCAGATACAGGGTTTGCACCCGGCAACCGGACAACAAAATGAATGAAAGGCACAGGCACATCAGGGCACGCAGCTTACTCATTGGCCAACTCCTTTTAACCGGGCAACAGATCAATCGATCAGCCCTCCCCGCTCAGACTGCGTCTTTGGAGCTATCGGCCAAAGGCTGTTCAGTCGGGGTATAGACCATGACGTCAAGTACGTCGGAATGAAACTCCCGCCGGTACAGGACGAACACCACGCCTGCACTCATCAGCATGAACAACCAGGGGCTGACGAACCAGGCCAGCATGGTCATGCCGAAATAGTAGGAACGCAGCCCGAAGTTGAACTGGTTGGCCGCCATGGAAATCACCCGGGCTGCCCGCAAAGCAAACGCCTTGCGCTCCTGTTCGGAGACATGTCGCTCGCCGATCATCGGCGCCGACCCCACCAGCACCGCCGCAAAGTTGTACTGGCGCATGCACCAGCTGAAGGTGAAAAAGGCATATACGAACACCAGCGCCAGGCACAGCAACTTGATCTCCGACATGCCCTGGGACGCCTGCTGCACCAGCGGAATGTCCGCCAGCAGCGACACCGCGCGCTCCGATGCACCGAGCACTGTGAGGATGCCTGCCAGGATGATCAGGGTACTGGAAGCGAAGAACGAAGCGTTGCGCTCCAGGTTGCCGATCACACTGGCGTCGGCGATACGGTTGTCCCGCAGCAGCATGCGACGCATCCAGTCCTCGCGGTACAGGTGCAGGACACTGGCCAGGCATGCCGTGTCCCGGCCCTTCCAGGTGGCATAGCGGGTATAGCCGCCCCAGCAGACGACGAACCACAGAGCGGCCAGTAGATGAATCAGGTTGGCTTGGACAAACGACATGCAAATTCCTGTAAGGCGTTGGCAAAAGACAAGGACACTGCTTCGACGCCACGCCGAGGAAAAAGACACCGCCCAAGCCCCATAAAAAATGCCCCGTATCGATGGATACGAGGCATTTTCCTTGGCGCTCATGGATCGCTTGTGGCGATCCAGAGCCATCAGCGGCAGATCAAGCCAGGGCTTGGGCCGGCTTGCCCAGAATACGGTCGAAAACCACCGCAACCGCCAGGACGATCACCGAAGGCACCAGCCAGGCCAGGCCTTGCTCGCTCAACGGCAAGTGGGCCAGCTGGCTAGGCAAACCATCGGCCAGGCCGGCCCCCTTGAGCGCATCGATCAGACCGAACACGAAAGACACCAGCATCACCGGGCCAACGATACGCCGCTGGTCCCGCCAGAAGTCCTTGCAGAAGCTCAGGGCCACCAGGGCAATGCACGGTGGATAAATGGCGGTCAGTACCGGGATCGAGAAGGCGATCAGCTTGGTCAGGCCAAGGTTCGACACCAACAGCGAGAAGACCGCGAGGATCACCACCAGAGTCTTATAGGACAACGGTGTTACGCGGCTGAAATACTCGGCGCAGGCACAGGTCAGGCCCACAGCGGTCACCAGGCAAGCCAGGGAGATCAGTACCGCGAGGAAGCCGCTGCCCAGGGAGCCAAAGGTGTGTTGGACATAGGCATGCAGCACCGCAGCGCCATTGGTGGCACCGGCGGCCACTTCATGGCTGCCCGAACCGAGACGGAACAGGCTGATATAAACCAGGGCCAGACCAACCCCGGCGATCAGACCGGCGATCACCGCGTAACGGGTGATCAGTCGAGGCGACTCGACTCCTCGCGAGCGAATGGCGTTGACGATAACGATACCGAACACCAGAGCGCCCAAGGTATCCATGGTCAGGTAACCATTGATGAAACCTTGAGAAAACGGCGCTGCCACATATTCGGGCGTGGCCTCGCCAACAGTACCCGCTGGCAGCGCGACCGCTGCAATACCCAGAACCGCCAGCGCGATGATCTTCAACGGCGCCAGGAAACGGCCAACGGTATCCAACAAGCGGCCCGGATACAGGGAGATGAAGAACACCAGCAGGAAGTAGGCCGAGCTGTAGAGGAACAGCGCCAGCGGGCTCTCGCCAGTCAGTGGCGCCAGGCCCACTTCAAAGGACACAGTGGCCGTGCGCGGCGTGGCGAACAGCGGGCCAACCGCAAGGTAGCAGACCGCCGCCAACAGACCGCCAGCGACTTTACCGATGGGGCTGCTCAGGGCATCCATGGCGCCACCGACCTTGGCCAGGGCAACCACGGTGATCACTGGCAGGCCGACCGCCGTGATCAGAAAACCTAGCGCCGCCATCCAGACATGGGGTCCGGACTGCAAACCGACGATAGGAGGAAAGATGATGTTGCCAGCCCCAACGAACAGGGCAAAAGTCATGAAGCCGAGTGCCAGAATGTCCTGGCCTTTCAACACTTTCATTAAGGAAATACCACACTACTGAATCGGAATTTAGAGAGGGATTTCCCTTATGGGTGAGGGAAATGCTGTCAATCCGTATAAGACTGACCCGTTTAGCGCGCAGTTACCTTGTGGGCAGCAGACGCAAAAAGAGGCGGCTAGCCTACCGAATCTGCAAGACGAACGCACCGGCGCAATGAGAATTTTCTGATATGCGACATTGGGATGTCGCATTTTCGAAATTATATTTCCATCGGGCTTAATCCCATCCCCGCACACCAGCCAGCATGCTGGGAGCCGAAGCCTATAGAAGCCGAATTAGGTCAGCGCGGCTTGTATAGGAGCTGGCTTGCCAGCGAAGCCCTCCCCCAAGGCAGCAACTGAACTGAAGGCCTCTTCCCAGCAAGCCGGCTCCTACGGCAGAAAGCACAAAGGCCACCCGAAGGTGGCCTTTGTGGTTGAAGCGTCAGTTAAGCGCGAGGCTTACTTGACAGCCCAACCGGTCAGCTCGGCCAGGGCCTTGCCGATGTCTGCCAGCGAACGCACGGTTTTCACGCCTGCGTCTTGCAGCGCAGCGAATTTCTCGTCTGCAGTGCCTTTGCCGCCAGAGATGATTGCGCCAGCATGGCCCATGCGCTTGCCCGGAGGAGCAGTCACACCAGCGATGTAGGAAACAACCGGCTTGGTCACGTGAGCCTTGATGTAGGCAGCCGCTTCTTCTTCAGCCGAACCGCCGATCTCGCCGATCATCACGATCGCTTCGGTCTTCGGGTCTTCCTGGAACAGCTTCAGGATGTCGATGAAGTTGGAGCCTGGGATCGGGTCACCACCGATGCCGACGCAGGTGGACTGACCGAAACCGGCGTCAGTGGTCTGCTTAACGGCTTCGTAAGTCAGGGTGCCGGAACGGGAAACGATACCGACCTTGCCTGGCAAGTGAATGTGACCTGGCATGATGCCGATCTTGCATTCGCCTGGAGTGATCACGCCTGGGCAGTTAGGGCCGATCAGGGTAACACCCAGCTCGTCGCACTTAACTTTAGCGTCCAGCATGTCCAGGGTAGGAATGCCTTCGGTGATGCAGACGATCAGCTTGATGCCGCCGAAAGCTGCTTCCAGGATCGAGTCCTTGCAGAAAGGAGCCGGAACGTAGATCACGCTGGCGGTGGCGCCAGTGGCAGCTACAGCGTCTTTCACGGTGTTGAACACTGGCAGGCCCAGGTGCTCGGTGCCGCCTTTGCCAGGAGTTACGCCACCCACCATCTGGGTGCCGTATTCGATGGCTTGCTGGGTGTGGAAACTACCTTGCGAACCGGTAATACCCTGGCAGATAACTTTGGTGTCTTTATTGATCAGGACGCTCATTATTTGCCCTCCGCAGCTTTGACAACTTGTTGAGCAGCGTCGGTCAGGCTGGTAGCAGCGATGATGTTCAAGCCGCTTTCTGCCAGTACTTTAGCGCCCAGTTCAGCGTTGTTGCCTTCAAGGCGAACAACAACCGGGATTTTCACGCCGACTTCTTTCACAGCGCCGATGATGCCTTCGGCAATCATGTCGCAGCGAACGATGCCGCCGAAGATGTTGACCAGTACTGCTGCGACGTTGGTGTCGGACAGGATGATCTTGAAAGCTTCGGTCACGCGCTCTTTGGTAGCACCGCCGCCCACGTCGAGGAAGTTGGCTGGCTTACCGCCGTGCAGGTTGACGATGTCCATGGTACCCATGGCCAGGCCGGCACCGTTGACCATGCAGCCGATGTTGCCTTCCAGGGCTACGTAGTTCAGTTCGAACTTGGCAGCGTGCGCTTCGCGCGGATCGTCCTGCGACGGATCGTGGAAGGTCTTCAGCTTAGGCTGACGGTACATGGCGTTGGCGTCGATGTTGATCTTGGCGTCCAGGCAGTGCAGATCGCCGTCAGCCTTGATCACCAGCGGGTTCACTTCCAGCAGGGCCAGATCGTGATCCTGGAACAGTTTGGCCAGACCCACGAAGATCTTGGCGAACTGGGCAACTTGCTTGCCTTCCAGACCCAGCTGGAAAGCCAGCTCGCGACCCTGGAATGGCTGAGCGCCAACCAGTGGGTCGATAGTGGCTTTCAGAATTTTTTCTGGAGTGTCGTGAGCGATTTTCTCGATGTCCACGCCACCTTCGGTGGAAGCCATGAACACGATGCGACGGCTCGAACGGTCAACGACAGCGCCCAGGTACAGCTCTTTAGCGATATCAGTGCACGATTCAACCAGGATCTTGGTGACAGGCTGGCCATTGGCGTCAGTCTGATAGGTCACCAGACGCTTGCCCAACCACTGCTGAGCGAATGCCTTAGCGTCTTCTTTGCTGCGAACCAGCTTAACGCCGCCCGCTTTACCGCGACCACCGGCGTGAACCTGGGCTTTGACAACCCACTCGGAGCCGCCGATTTTGTCGCAAGCTTCTGCTGCTTCTTCCGGGGTGTCTACCGCGTAGCCTTTGGATACTGGCAGGCCGTATTCAGCGAACAGCTGCTTACCCTGATACTCGTGAAGATTCATGCTTTTTACCGTCTTCGTTAGGTACTGCGCATTCGGCGCTGCGCTCAAGATTGAGTGCCGCACCACCTGTGACCGCTACTCTCAAACCAGCGCCACACCTGAACCCGGAGCCTGGGCCCCGGTCCAGTGTGTGGCGCTACCTCAAGAGGTCGAGTCCAGCGGATATTCCGCGGTGAGTCTTGCGCACAAGGCTCACGACGGGCCAACCGCCGTGGTTTCTTATTATTGCTTAGCGTTTCTTGCGGTTGGCAATGTGGATGGCAGTGCCATTCACAGCCAGAGCTGCTTCGTGCAGGGCTTCGGACAGGGTCGGATGAGAGAAAACCATCATGCCCAGGTCTTCGGCGCTGGTGCCGAATTCCATGCCGATTGCACCTTGCTGAACCAGTTCCGCAGCGCTTGGGCCAATCACGTGGACGCCCAATACGCGGTCAGTCTTGGCATCGGCGATGACTTTGACGAAACCACCGGTGTCGTTGGCTGCCATGGCACGGCCGCTGGCGGCAAACGGAAAGGTGCCGACGTTAACTTCAACGCCTTCAGCTTTCAAGGCCTGCTCGGTTTTACCGACCCATGCAATTTCCGGGTGAGTATAAATAACCGAAGGGATCAGGTCATAGTTCATCTGGGCCTTGTGGCCCTTGATGCGCTCGGCAACCATGATGCCCTCTTCCGAGGCCTTGTGAGCCAGCATCATGCCGCGCACCACGTCACCAATGGCGTAGACGCCCGGTACGGTAGTAGCGCAGTGATCGTCAACGTGCACGAAACCGCGCTCGTCGAGGGTTACGCCGCAGTCGGCAGCCAGAAGATCGGTGGTCACCGGACGGCGACCAACGGCGACAATCAGCTTGTCGAAAGTGATGGTCTGTTCGCCGTTGGCGTCGGTGTAGGTCACCACGACTTCTTCGCCGTTGACCTTGGAGCCGGTCACGCGAGCGCCCAGCTTGATGTCCAGACCCTGCTTGGTCAGGGTTTTCAGCGCTTCCTTGGAAACAGCGGTGTCAGCTGCCATCAGGAAGGTATCCAGGGCTTCCAGGACAGTCACTTGCGCGCCCAGACGCGACCAGACCGAGCCCAGTTCCAGACCAATAACGCCAGCGCCGATCACGCCCAGACGTTTTGGTACGGCCTGGAATTCCAGGGCACCGGTGGAGTCGACGATGACATTCTGATCGACCGGGGCCGGTGGAATGTCGATTGGACGCGAACCTGGGGCCAGGATCACGTTTTCAGCTTCGATGACTTCAACCGAACCGTCCGGCTTGGTGACTTCGACTTTCTTGCCGGCCAGCAGTTTGCCGTGGCCTTGGATCGAAGTGACGCCGTTGGCTTTGAACAGGGTGGCAACACCGCTGGTCAGGCCTTTGACGATGTTGGCCTTGCGACCGACCATGGCCGGTACGTCCATGGTCACGCCAGCGTGGCTGATACCGTGGATGGCGAAACCGTCCTGGGCCTCATGGAATTTCCAGGAGCTGTCCAGCAGCGCCTTGGAAGGAATGCAACCGACGTTCAGGCAAGTACCGCCGAGGGCCAGCTTGCCCTCTTTATCGGTGTACTTCTCGATGCAAGCAGTCGTCAGACCAAGCTGTGCTGCCTTGATTGCAGCTACATAACCGCCTGGGCCCGCGCCAATCACTACTACGTCGAATTTCTGAGTCATAAAAAGGTTCCTTTTAACGGCAAGCTAGAAGCCGCAAGCCGCAAGCTTGAAGTCCCTTGCCTTAAGGGCTCGGAACTTGTCGCTTGCAGCTTGCAACTGCTTTTTAGATGTCCAGGAGCAGACGCGCCGGGTCTTCCAGCAGGTTCTTGATGGTCACCAGGAACGTCACAGCTTCTTTACCGTCGATCAGACGGTGATCGTAGGACAGCGCCAGGTACATCATCGGACGGATTACTACCTGGCCGTTGATCGCCATAGGACGTTGCAGGATGTTATGCATGCCCAGGATAGCGGCTTGCGGTGGGTTGACGATCGGGGTCGACATCATCGAACCGAAAGTACCACCGTTGGTGATGGTGAAAGTACCACCGGTCATCTCTTCCATCGACAGCTTGCCGTCGCGGGCCTTCTTGCCGAAGGTGGCGATGCCGCCTTCGATTTCGGCCAGGCTCATCAACTCGGCGTTACGCAGAACCGGAACCACCAGGCCACGGTCGCTGGACACCGCAACACCGATGTCGGCGTAGCCGTGGTAGACGATGTCGGAACCGTCGATCGAAGCGTTGACCGCAGGGAAGCGCTTCAGCGCTTCGGTGGCGGCCTTGACGAAGAACGACATGAAGCCCAGGCGCACGCCATTGTGGGACTTCTCGAACAGGTCTTTGTACTTCGAACGCAGAGCCATGACTTCGGTCATGTCGACTTCGTTGAAGGTGGTCAGCATGGCCATGTTCGACTGGGCTTCAACCAGACGCTCGGCAACCTTGGCACGCAGACGGGTCATAGGTACGCGCTTCTCGACGCGATCGCCGGCAGCGAAGACTGGAGCAGCAGCGGCTGGAGCCGGAGCCTTGGCAGGCGCGGCAGCCGGAGCGGCTTTCTTGGCGGCAACGGCAGCCACCACGTCTTCCTTGGTCACACGACCGCCTTTGCCGGTACCGGCAACGGAAGCGATGTTGATGCCGTTTTCTTCAGCCAGCTTGCGCGCGGCAGGAGCGGCGATTGGATCGTCTTCGCCGTCAGCGGCAGCCGGGGCAGCAGCGGCAGCGGCCGGAGCGGCGGCAGCAGGAGCAGCGGTAGCGGCACCGCCTTCAACGATGGAGCCCAGAACCTCGTCGGACAGAACGGTGTCGCCTTCGTTCTTGACGATAGCGCCCAGCACGCCGTCAGCGGTGGCCAGCACTTCCAGCACAACCTTGTCGGTCTCGATGTCGACGATCAGCTCGTCGCGCTTGACGGCTTCGCCCGGTTGCTTGTGCCAGGTGGCAACGGTGCCATCGGCAACCGATTCCGGGAAAGTGGGGGCTTTGATCTCGATAGCCATTATCAGTGGTTCCTTAAATTCGGTTTCAGGTGCGCGAAGGCGTTAAACAGTGAAGGCATCTTGCAGCAGTTTTTCCTGCTGCTCGGCGTGCATCGACGCGTAGCCACAAGCAGGCGCAGCAGAGGCGTCACGGCCCGCGTACTCGAGTACGAGCGACTTGTCGTGATTGCCTACGATGCGACGCATATGGTGCTGGCTGCAGTACCAGGCGCCCTGGTTCATCGGCTCTTCCTGACACCAAACCACATGCTTGAGGTTGGTGTACGGAGCCAGGACTTCGTTCAGATCGTCCTCAGGGAACGGGTACAGCTGCTCAATACGCACGACGGCGATGTCTTCACGACCTTCGGCACGGCGTTTTTCCAACAGGTCGTAGTAGACCTTGCCGCTACACAGAATCAGGCGCTCGACCTTTTTCGGGTCCAGTACGTCGATTTCCGGAATCACGGTCTGGAACGAACCTTCGGCCAGATCTTCCAGAGTCGAGATGGCCAGCTTGTGGCGCAGCAGCGACTTCGGAGTCAGAACCACCAGCGGTTTGCGCAGAGGGCGGATCACCTGACGGCGCAGCAAGTGGTAGATCTGTGCCGGAGTGGTCGGCATGCACACCTGAATGTTGTGCTCGGCACACAGTTGCAGGTAACGCTCCAGACGCGCCGAGGAGTGCTCAGGGCCCTGACCTTCGTAACCGTGCGGCAGCAGCATGGTCAGACCGCAGAGACGGCCCCACTTGTGCTCGCCGCTGGTGATGAACTGGTCGATCACCACTTGTGCACCGTTGGCGAAGTCGCCGAACTGGGCTTCCCAGATCACCAGCGCGTTCGGCGTGGTGGTCGAGTAGCCGTATTCGAATGCCAGTACCGCCTCTTCCGACAGGAAGGAGTCGTACAGGTCAAAGCGCGGCTGCCCTTCGAACAGATGCTTGAGCGGCACATAAGTGCTGGCATCTTTCTGGTTGTGCAGAACGGCGTGGCGGTGCGAGAAGGTGCCGCGGCCGATGTCCTGGCCGGTCATGCGGATCGGGTGACCTTCGAACGCCAGGGTCGCGTACGCCATGGTTTCAGCGTAACCCCAGTTGATCGGCAGGCCGCCGGCTTGCATCTTCTGACGGTCTTCGTAGATCTTCGCAACCTGACGCTGAACCACGAAGCCTTCCGGCAGCTCCAGCAACTTGGCGGACAGTTCCTGCAGGGTCTTGAGATCGAAGGTGGTGTCGTGACGTGCGGTCCAGGTGTGGCCCAGGTATGGACGCCAGTCCACGAACAACTCTTTGTTCGGTTCCTTGACCAGGCTCTTCACTACGTGCAGACCGTTGTCCAGCGCATTGCGGTACTCATCGACTTTCGCCTGAACACGCTCTGCGTCGAGCACACCGCTCTGGATCAGGCGATCGGCATACAGCTCACGGGTGGTGCGCTGCTTGATGATCTGCTGATACATCAGTGGCTGGGTGCCGCTTGGCTCGTCGGCCTCGTTGTGGCCGCGACGACGGTAGCAGACCAGGTCGATCACCACGTCGCGCTTGTACTGCATGCGGTAGTCAATGGCCAGCTGGGTCACGAACAACACGGCTTCCGGATCATCACCATTCACATGGAGAATCGGCGCCTGGATCATCTTCGCAACGTCGGTAGCGTACTCGGTGGAGCGCGAGTCCAGCGGGTTGCTGATGGTGAAACCTACCTGGTTGTTGATCACGATGTGCACAGTGCCGCCGGTGCGGAAACCGCGGGTCTGGGACATCTGGAAGGTTTCCATCACCACGCCCTGACCGGCAAACGCCGCGTCACCGTGGATCGAGATCGGCAGAACCTTGTCGCCGGTCTGGTCGTTGCGACGATCCTGACGGGCGCGCACCGAACCCTCGACCACTGGAGAAACGATTTCCAGGTGGGACGGGTTGAACGCCATGGCCAGGTGAACTTCGCCGCCGGCGGTCATCACGTTGGACGAGAAGCCCTGGTGATACTTAACGTCACCGGAGCCCAGCTCGACCTTCTTCTTGCCTTCGAACTCGTCGAACAGCTCGCGCGGGTTCTTGCCGAAGGTGTTGACCAGCACGTTGAGACGGCCACGGTGAGCCATGCCGATCACGACTTCCTTGGTGCCGTAGGAACCGGAACGCTGGATCAGCTCGTCGAGCATTGGAATCAGGCTTTCACCACCTTCCAGACCGAAACGCTTGGTGCCCGGGTATTTGGTACCCAGGTATTTTTCCAGGCCTTCGCCGGCGGTGACGCGCTCGAGCAAGTGGCTCTTGATGTCGGCGGAATAGGTCGGACGGCCGCGTACGCTTTCCAGACGCTGCTGGAACCACTGACGCTGTTCGGAATCGGTGATGTGCGTGAATTCAGCGCCGATGGTGCGGCAATATGTCTGCTGCAACGCTTCGTGAATTTCGCGTAGGCTCGCTTCCTCTTTGCCGATGAACAGGTCGCCGGCACGGAAGGTCGTATCAAGATCGGCATTGGTCAAGCCGTAATGATTGATCGACAGGTCTGCAGGTGCAGGACGCTGCCACAGCCCCAGCGGGTCCAGCTGGGCTGCCTGGTGGCCACGCATCCGATAGGCCTGGATCAATCGCAGCACTTCAACTTGCTTCTTCTCGTGCTCACTGCTCACGCTGCCGGCGGATACCGGTTGGGCGCGGCGCTGGTTCTTTGCCAGCAAGACGAAATGATCGCGGATTGTCGAGTGCGAAACATCGATGGCAGTGCTGCCGTCGGTAGGCAACTTCTGAAAGTAAGTGCGCCACTCTTCTGGCACAGCGTTAGGGTCGTGCAGGTAGAGCTCGTAGAGCTCTTCCACATAGGCAGCGTTACTACCGGATAGGTAGGCGCTGTTCCACATGCGCTGCATCACGCTTTCTTGCATGCTTGGTCACCCTCGGTTAGGGGAACACCACCGGCGAAGACACCGAGCAAGCTTGCAGAAGTCCGAATGCAGCGACCAAAACAAGCCACTTAGGATCACGCTGATAGTCCGGGTACCAGCCCGGATGCCCCTGCTTGTCTCATTTCTTCAAAAATAAAAGCAGCCACTTTGTGAGCTGCTGCTCAGGTTAGAGCCATGACGCGGGTTGAAGCCCGCGCCTTGGCTTTTACGGGTACAGCGGTCCTACGGGTACAACAGCTGAATCACACGCCACTCTGCAGCAACATGTTACGAATGTGACCGATGGCCTTAGTCGGGTTCAGGCCCTTCGGACAAACGTTGACGCAGTTCATGATCCCCCGGCAGCGGAATACGCTGAACGGGTCGTCCAGGGAAGCCAGACGCTCGGATGTCTTGGTGTCACGGCTGTCTGCCAGGAAGCGATAGGCTTGCAGCAGAGCAGCCGGCCCCAGGAACTTGTCCGGGTTCCACCAGAAGGACGGGCAAGAGGTCGAGCAGCAAGCGCACAGGATGCACTCGTACAGACCGTCGAGCTTTTCGCGCTCTTCCGGGGACTGCAGACGCTCGATGGCCGGAGCCGGCGTGTCGTTCTGCAGGAATGGCTTCACCTTCTCGTATTGCTTGTAGAAGATGCTCATATCGACGACCAGGTCACGGATAACCGGCAGACCTGGCAGCGGACGAACAACCAGCTTGTTCTTCTTGACCACGGCGGACAGCGGCGTGATGCACGCCAGGCCGTTCTTGCCGTTGATGTTCATGCCATCGGAACCGCAAACGCCTTCACGGCAGGAACGACGATAGGAGAAACCCTCGTCCTGCTCTTTGATCAGCGCCAGCACGTCCAGCACCATCAAGTCCTTGCCACCAGTGTCGACCTGGAAAACCTGGGTTTTCGGAGCCGAGTCGGTGTCAGGGTTGTAACGATAAACTTCAACTTGCAACATATCGATCACCCTTTAGTAAGTCCGGACTTTTGGTTCAAAAGTCGGAACAGTCTTCGGCGAGAAGTTGACCGCACGCTTGGCAACGCGCTTCTCACCCGGGAAGTACAGGGTGTGGCACAGCCAGTTTTCGTCGTCACGGTCTTCGAAGTCTTCACGGGCGTGAGCGCCGCGGGACTCTTTACGCACTTCGGCAGCGATGGCAGTGGCTTCAGCCACTTCCAGCAGGTTCTGCAGCTCAAGTGCTTCGATACGCGCAGTGTTGAAAGCTTGAGACTTGTCGTTGATCTTGACGTTGGCGATACGCTCGCGCAGCTCAGCCAGCTGAGCAATACCCTTCTGCATGTACTCGCCGGTACGGAATACACCGAAGTAGTTCTGCATGCAGTTCTGCAGCTCGCGGCGCAGGGTTGCAACGTCTTCACCGGTGGTGCGCTCGTTGAGCTTGGCCAGGCGGTTCAGGGCAACGTCGACGTCGGTGTCGCTGGCATCGCGGTATTCGATACCGTCGGTCAGCGCTTTTTCCAGGTGCAGGCCAGCTGCACGACCGAACACCACCAGGTCCAGCAGCGAGTTGCCGCCCAGACGGTTGGCGCCGTGTACCGATACGCAAGCCACTTCACCCACTGCGAACAGACCAGGGATGATGGTGTCTTCGCCAGCAGCGTTCTGAGTGATCGCCTGACCATGAATGTTGGTGGCAACGCCGCCCATCATGTAGTGGCAGGTTGGAACGACCGGAACCGGAGCAACCACCGGGTCAACGTGGGCAAAGGTCTTGGACAGCTCGCAGATGCCAGGCAGGCGGCTGTGCAGTACTTCTTCGCCCAGGTGATCAAGCTTGAGCATCACGTGGTCGCCATTCGGGCCACAGCCGTTGCCGGCGATGATTTCCTTGACCATGGAGCGCGCAACAACGTCACGACCTGCCAGGTCCTTGGCGTTCGGAGCATAACGCTCCATGAAACGCTCGCCATGCTTGTTGATCAGGTAACCGCCTTCACCGCGGCAGCCTTCAGTCACCAGTACACCAGCGCCGGCGATGCCGGTCGGGTGGAACTGCCACATTTCGATGTCTTGCACCGGAACGCCGGCACGCAGCGCCATGCCTACACCGTCACCGGTGTTGATCAGGGCGTTGGTGGTGGAAGCATAGATACGACCTGCACCGCCGGTAGCCAGAACGGTGGCCTTGGAGCGGATGTAGGTGGTTTCGCCGGTTTCGATGCAGATCGCGATCACGCCGACAAAGGCGCCGTCCTGGTTCTTCACCAGATCGACCGCGTACCACTCGTTGAGGAAGGTGGTGCCGGCTTTCAGGTTGCCCTGATAGAGGGTGTGCAGCAGCGCGTGACCGGTACGGTCGGACGCAGCACAGGTACGAGCAGCCTGGCCGCCCTTACCGTAATCCTTGGATTGACCACCGAAAGGACGCTGATAGATACGACCGGTTTCAGTACGAGAGAACGGCAGACCCATGTGGTCCAGCTCGAAGACCGCAGCCGGACCTTCCTGACACATGTATTCGATAGCGTCCTGGTCACCGATGTAGTCGGAACCCTTGACGGTATCGTACATGTGCCAGCGCCAGTCATCGTTCGGGTCCGCCGAGGCGATCGCGCAAGTGATGCCGCCTTGGGCAGACACAGTGTGCGAACGGGTCGGGAACACCTTGGTGATCACAGCAGTCTTGTGGCCGCCCTGGGCCAGCTGCAGTGCGGCACGCATGCCGGCGCCGCCGCCGCCAATGATGATGGCGTCGAAAGAAATGGTTGGAATGTTAGCCATGAATCAGATACCCCAGAGAATCTGCACACCCCAGACGAAGTAAGCGAACATTGCAACGCCGCATACTGCCTGGAAAAGGAAACGCACTGCTGTCGCCGACTTGCCCAGCGCCATCGGCGTCAGGTAGTCAGTCGAGATGGTCCACATGCCGACCCAGGCGTGAGCGCCCAGGGCCACCATGGCCAGCAGACTGAAGATACGCATCCAGTTGTTTGCGAACAGGCCATGCCACTGGGTGTAGTCAATGCCCGGATTCGCTACGAGGTATCCGATCAGGAAAATGAAATAAGCCGCGAGAACGACCGCAGACACACGCTGTGCCATCCAGTCATAAAGGCCCGAACGCGACAGGTTCGTAACGCTGGTTACCATATCCAAACTCCCGCCAGAACGATTACCACCACGGATACGGCGATAACGATTTTCGAGCCCAGCTTGCCGCCTTCCAGCGTCTCACCGATGCCCATATCCATAATCAGATGGCGTACACCGGCCACCAAGTGATACAGCAAGGCGGACAGGAGGCCCCACGCAACGAATTTGGCCAGCGGACTGGTCAAGCACGCCTTCACCTCGGCATAGCCTTCCTCGGAGCCCAGGGATTTGCTCAATGCATAAAGCATGATGCCGATGCCCAGGAAGAGGATGATGCCGGAAACACGGTGAAGAAACGACGTAACGCCGGTGATGGGGAGTTTGATGGTCCTTAGGTCTAGGTTTACAGGTCGTTGGCTATTCACGGCTTTTTTCACACTGAAGAGCCCCTAACAATCAGGGCAAAGTTGTTGGGGAGTGCACTGGTCAGGTAACCACTACCCAGGGAGTGCGACCCCCAATAAAGCGGGCCCAGAAGCCTACGGAGGTCGGTGGCCGAGTATAGACAGTTAGGCTACTAATGACAACGCAAACACCTTCCCCTAATAGCTGATTGCGTTAGCCTTATAAAAGGCGTAAATGGCGCTGAATTTCGCTAAAAAATCCCTCCCAAAGCCTTCTGGGACAAGACTTTAGGCAAATTGACATTCAGATTTATCTCACTATAGTGGTGCGGGCCCTGCGTGGGGGGTCTGTCTGATGATTTCAAGCATAAATAGGAGGCCACATGGCTGACAAAAAAGCGCAGTTGATCATCGAGGGCGCAGCCCCCGTCGAGCTGCCCATTTTAACCGGCACCGTTGGTCCCGATGTAATTGATGTTCGGGGCCTGACGGCCACGGGCCGCTTCACTTTTGACCCGGGTTTCATGTCGACCGCCTCCTGCGAGTCGAAAATCACCTATATCGACGGCGACAACGGCATTCTGCTGCACCGCGGCTACCCGATCGAACAGCTGGCTGAAAAGTCGGACTACCTGGAAACCTGCTACCTGCTGCTCAACGGTGAATTGCCCACCGCCGAACAGAAGGCCCAGTTCGTCAGCACCGTGAAAAACCACACCATGGTTCACGAGCAGCTGAAGAGCTTCTTCAACGGTTTCCGCCGCGACGCCCACCCAATGGCGGTAATGTGCGGCGTAGTGGGCGCACTCTCGGCGTTCTACCACGACTCCCTGGACATCAATAACCCGCAGCACCGCGAAATTTCCGCCGTGCGCCTGGTCGCCAAGATGCCGACCCTGGCAGCGATGGTTTACAAGTACTCCATGGGCCAGCCGATGATGTATCCGCGCAACGACCTGTCGTACGCGGAAAACTTCCTGCACATGATGTTCAACACCCCGTGCGAGATCAAACCGATCAGCCCGGTACTGGCCAAGGCGATGGACCGGATCTTCATCCTCCACGCCGACCACGAACAGAACGCCTCGACTTCCACCGTACGCCTTGCCGGCTCCTCGGGCGCCAACCCGTTCGCCTGTATCGCTGCCGGTATCGCCGCGCTCTGGGGCCCTGCCCACGGCGGTGCCAACGAAGCCGTACTGACCATGCTCGACGAAATTGGCGATGTCTCGAACATCGACAAGTTCATCGCCAAGGCCAAGGACAAGAACGATCCGTTCAAACTCATGGGCTTCGGTCACCGCGTGTATAAAAACCGCGACCCGCGCGCCACCGTAATGAAGCAGACCTGCGACGAAGTCCTGAAAGAACTGGGCATCAACAACGATCCTCAGCTCGAACTGGCCATGCGCCTGGAAGAGATCGCCCTGACCGATCCGTACTTCATCGAACGCTCCTTGTACCCGAACGTCGACTTCTACTCGGGGATCATCCTCAAGGCGATCGGCATTCCAACCAGCATGTTCACCGTGATCTTCGCCCTGGCGCGGACCGTCGGCTGGATCTCCCACTGGAAGGAAATGCTCTCCAGTCCTTACAAGATCGGCCGTCCTCGTCAGCTGTACACCGGCTACGAATCGCGCGACATCACCAAGCTGGAAGACCGCAAGTAAGACCTGCCTTGCGCACACGTCTTAGCTGCACCGGATACGGCCTCTAACAGAGGTCGTATTTGTTTCTGCCCCCCTCCCCTCACCTACCCCCTGTCGGAACCGGCTTGCCGGCGAAGAACTCCGCAGCCCTGCATCCCCCTCGAATAAGCCTTCGCTGGCACGCCAGCTCCTTGTATCTCGACCATCGCTGCGCCCGCAGCCGAGGGTATCTGAACAGGGCGTGCAGACAAAAAAATGCCCCGATCTTTCGAACGAGGCATTTTGCTATTACACAGCTTCTATATAGAAGCCGATACACAGGCCGAGCTTAGTGCGACACCGCCCCACTGGCGCCCAGGCCGGTCTGCGAACGCACGAACTGCGGGAAGAACAAGGCCCGCTCATTGGCCGCCGAGGCCGATTTGTCAGTGATGGAGAAGAACCAGATACTGACAAAGGCAATGATCATCGAGAACAGCGCCGGGTACTCGTACGGGAAGATTGCCTTCTCGTGGTGCAGGATCTGCACCCAGATGGTCGGACCGAGAACCATCAATGCCACCGCACTGACCAGGCCCAACCAGCCGCCAATCATGGCGCCACGCGTGGTGAGCTTCTTCCAGTACATGGAAAGCAGCAGCACCGGGAAGTTGCAACTGGCAGCGATGGAGAACGCCAGGCCCACCATGAACGCAATGTTCTGACTCTCGAAGAGAATGCCCAGGCCGATGGCCAGCACGCCCAAGGCCACGGTAGTGATCTTGGAAACGCGAATCTCATCCTTCTCGTTGGCCTTGCCCTTCTTGATCACACTGGCATAGAGGTCGTGGGACACCGCCGAAGCACCTGCCAGGGTCAGGCCCGCCACTACCGCCAGAATGGTGGCGAAAGCCACCGCCGAGATGAAGCCGAGGAACACGCTGCCGCCCACCGCATTGGCCAGGTGCACCGCCGCCATGTTGTTGCCACCCAGCAAGGCGCCTGCGGCATCCTTGAAGGCCGGATTGGTGCTCACCAGCAGGATCGCGCCAAAGCCGATGATGAAGGTCAGGATGTAGAAGTAACCGATGAAGCCAGTGGCGTAGAGCACGCTCTTACGAGCTTCCTTGGCATCGCTCACGGTGAAGAAGCGCATCAGGATATGCGGCAGGCCGGCAGTACCGAACATCAGCGCAAGCCCCAGGGAGAATGCCGAGATCGGGTCCTTCACCAGACCGCCAGGGCTCATGATCGCCTCACCTTTGGGGTGAACCTTGATCGCCTCGGAGAACAGGGTGTTGAAATCGAAGTTGACGTGCTTCATCACCATCAGCGCCATGAAGGACGCACCGGACAGCAGCAGCACTGCCTTGATGATCTGTACCCAAGTGGTGGCCAGCATGCCGCCGAACAGCACATACAGGCACATCAGGATCCCCACCAGGATCACCGCCACATGGTAGTCGAGGCCGAACAGCAGCTGGATCAGCTTGCCGGCACCCACCATCTGCGCGATCAGGTAGAACGCCACCACCACCAGCGAACCACAGGCCGACAGAGTGCGGATCTGAGTCTGCCCGAGGCGATAGGACGCCACGTCGGCAAAGGTGTACTTGCCCAGGTTGCGCAGGCGCTCGGCGATCAGGAACAGAATGATCGGCCAGCCCACCAGGAAGCCAATGGAGTAGATCAGGCCGTCATAGCCGGAAGTGAACACCAGCGCGGAAATCCCCAGGAAGGATGCCGCCGACATGTAGTCACCGGCAATCGCCAGGCCGTTCTGGAAGCCGGTGATCTTGCCACCCGCGGCGTAATAGTCGGCAGCCGACTTGTTACGCTTGGAGGCCCAGTAAGTGATGCACAGGGTGGCCCCGACGAAGACCACGAACATCACGATCGCCGAGACGTTGAGGGGTTGCTTGTGGACTTCGCCAGTCAAAGCGTCAGCGGCCCACAGGGCAGGAGCGAAAGCGGCAAGACCGAGTGCTGCGAATAGACGTCGGATCATTGCTGAGCCTCCTTCAGGATCGCATTGTTCAGGTCATCGAACTCGCCGTTGGCGCGTCGCACATAGATACCGGTCAGGATGAAGGCCGAGACAATCAAGCCGACACCAATGGGAATGCCCCAGGTGATGGATGAAGTTGGACTGAGTTTGGCGCCCAGGATCTGCGGACCGTAAGCGATCAACAGAATGAAGCCCGAGTAAAGCCCAAGCATGATCGCCGAGAGAATCCAGGCGAACCGCTCTCGCTTACTGACCAGCTCCTTGAAACGCGGGCTGTTTTGAATCGAGAGGTAAATGCTGTCGTTCATTGTTTTTATCCTCGCAGCACAGATTTTAGGTAGAACCTAATCCACTCTATGCGGCTGTGAGGCAGGTTCCAGACGACCTTAGTATTAGAACGACATTAGCCACCTCGCCAACTTCCCCCCCAAAAAAACACAAGGCCGGCCGCTGATTTCAGCGGCCGGCCTCACAACCCTCGTTCTAGACACCTGACGGCTATTTAGCAGTCCACTCGGCAACCCGCTCCGGGTGCTTGCTCACCCAGTCCTTGGCTGCCACATCCGGTTTTGCGCCATCTTGAATGGCCAGCATGACCTCGCCGATTTCATCCTTCGACGCCCACTGGAACTTCTTCAGGAACGCTGCCACCTCTGGCGCCTTCTTCTCCAGGCCCTTGCTGCCGATGCTGTTGACGGTTTCAGCGGCGCCATACACCTCTTTCGGATCTTCGAGGAAGCGCAGTTTCCACTTGGCGAACATCCAGTGCGGTACCCAGCCGGTCACGGCGATGGATTCCTGCTTATCCTCGGCCCGGGTCAGTTCGGCGATCATCGCCGCACCGGAACTGGCCTGCAGCTTGTAGTCCAGGCCGTAGTCCTTGATCGCCTGGTCGGTCTTGAGCATCACCCCTGAACCGGCGTCGATGCCGACAATCTTGTTCTTGAAGCTGGTATCGGTCTTGAGGTCCTCAATGGTCTTGGCCTTGACGTACTCCGGCACGATCAGACCGATCTTGGCGTCCTTGAAGTTGGGACCGTAGTCGACAACCTTGTCCTTGTTCTTGGTCCAGTATTCGCCGTGAGTCACCGGCAACCAGGCCGAGAGCATGGCATCGAGCTTGCCGGTGGCCACGCCCTGCCACATGATCCCGGTCGCCACCGCTTGCAGTTTGACGTCGTAACCGAGCTTCTGCTTGATCACCTCCGCCGCCACATAGGTAGTCGCCACGCTGTCGGACCAGCCGTCGACGTAGCCGATGCTCAGGGTTTTGCTGTCGGCACTGGCCAGAGTGGAGCTGATGGCAAGTACCAGTGCGGCACCTGCGCCTAAGAGTCGTCGCATCTTCATCGTTACTTCCCCGAAAAGTGCAGTGCCAGGCGGCTGCCGGGCACGTCAACGTATGGTTATGGTGCTCAGCGCCCCCATCACGCCTCACCGCGAACGCGTTCGATCATCAGCGGAGTACTGATGCTTCGATCATCAACCCGCCACCGCCCGCGACCTGCTCTGCCTGCGACCTCAAGGCAACCAGCAACGACATCAGATAGCCAGTAACCAGGTGCTGCGACCTCCCCGACTGAGGGCCCGCCCAAACTTTGCATGTCAAAATCATGCAGGCCACCAAGCTATGGACAAATGCGGGTAAGATGCCCCGCTTTGTTCCACTACGGCCTGACCATGTCCGCCACAGCCCGCTTCCCCACCCTCGCTTATCTGTTCGCCTGCCTGCTCGGCCTGCTGGCCCTTGGTAGTTACTGGTACGGCCTTGGCCGGCCGGTGTCGCTGCCGGACGTCGCCAGCGCCAGCCACAAACTGCAATGCGCCTCCTATACGCCGTTCGACAAGGACCAATCGCCCTTCGACCAGCCGTTCAAACTGCGCCCCGAACGCATGGACGCCGACCTGGCATTGCTGGCCACCCGCTTCGAATGCATCCGCACCTATTCCATGACCGGCCTCGAAGCCCTGCCCGAGCTGGCGCGCAAGCACGGCCTGAAGCTGATGATCGGCGCGTGGGTCAATAGCAACCCGGTAGACACCGAGAAAGAAGTCGACCTGCTGATCGCCTCGGCCAATGCCAACCCGGATGTCGTCAGCGCGGTGATCGTCGGCAACGAGGCGCTGCTGCGCAAGGAAGTCACCGGGCCGCAACTGTCGCGGCTGATCCTCAAGGTCAAGGCCGGGGTCAAGCAGCCGGTCACCTATGCCGATGTCTGGGAATTCTGGCTCAAGCACCCGGAGATCGCGCCAGCGGTGGACTTCCTCACCATTCACCTGTTGCCGTACTGGGAAGACGACCCCTCGAACATCGACGCGGCCCTGAACCACGTGGCCGAGGTACGCCAGGTATTCGGCAACCGCTTTGCCCCAAAGGACGTGATGATCGGTGAAACCGGCTGGCCCAGCGAAGGCCGCCAGCGGGAAACGGCGCTGCCGAGCCGAGTCAACGAGGCCAAGTTCATTCGTGGCTTCGTTGCCCTGGCGGAACACAACGGCTGGCACTACAACCTGATCGAAGCCTTCGATCAGCCCTGGAAACGCGCCAGCGAAGGCGCAGTCGGCGGTTACTGGGGGTTGTTCGATGCCGATCGCCAGGACAAGGGCATCCTCGCAGGCCCGGTGTCCAACCTGCCTTACTGGCCACAATGGCTGGGGGCGGGCGCAGTGATATTCCTCGGCACCCTGATCCTGGGTGGCCGGGTTCGCAGCCGACGCGCTGCGCTGCTCTTGCCGCTGCTGGGCGCATTGGCGGCGTGCACCATCGGTACCTGGGGCGAACTGGCGCGGGTCACCAGCCGCTTCACTGGCGAATGGTGCTGGGCCGGACTGCTACTGGGCCTGAACCTGCTGATTCTGGCCCATGCCACCCTGGCCTTGAGCCCTCGCGAAGGCTGGCGTCTGCGGGCCTTCAATGCCCTGGAAAAGCGTGCAGGCTGGTTGCTGGCAACGGCAGGATTCGCCGCCGCGGTGATGATGCTGGAGCTGGTGTTCGACCCGCGCTACCGCAGCTTCCCGAGCGCGGCCCTGCTGCTGCCGGCGCTGGTCTACCTGTGCCGCCCGGTGCGCGTGCCACGCCGCGAAATCGCCTTGCTGACCTTTATCCTGGGTGCCGGCATCGCTCCGCAGCTGTATCAGGAAGGCCTGGCCAACCAGCAGGCCTGGGGCTGGGCTCTGGTCAGCCTGCTGATGGTGGCCGCGCTGTGGCGCAGCCTGCGGGCCCGCATCGCCTGAACTACAGCCCTAGCCGCAGGTTTCGCCTGCGGCTAGGGCTTGGCGGCGCGCACCAGGCGCAAGGCCGCAATCACCACCGCAAACACCGCCAGCGTAGTGTTATACAAGGCCAGGGCCGGAATGCCCGCCAGCAAGGCCAGCACCGCCAGCCACCAGCCCGCCCGACCGGGCACGACAAACCCCAGCAGCGCTGCGCCCAAGGCACTCCAGCCCAGCACCTTGAAGTGGATCATCCAGCCCAGGCTGGAACGTAGCGAACACTCCCAGCGACCGGCCTCATCGACACAGACGCCCACCCACCGAGCATCCTCCATAAAGCCATAGCGCAGGCCATAACTGGCGGCCAGCCACAGCGGCAGGACAACGAGCAGCACAATCACGGGAAGGCGGCGGGACATGAAACACTCCGAACAATCAAAACGGCGCCCAGCATAATCGCCCACGGACGCTTGGCAAGCACGACGCACAGATAACTGTTCAGCAAATAGCGGCAAAGTGTATCGTCCGACTACTATCACCCCCCAACAGGCCTGTGGCCGGGGTTATTTGTGCCCACCCATGGCACTTCGGCAGCAGCGCGGTGGTCATAGCCTGCGAACCTCATTCGGTACCTTCCTTCTAGGGATACAGTCATGCTTCGTTCCTTGCGCCTCGCTGCCCTGTTCGGCGGCCTTATCCTGAGTGCGTCCGCACTGGCGGTGGATGTCGACCCGGCCAGCTATGGCTACCCGTTGACCAACCCCTTTGAAGCCACCATTGCCACCACCCCCCCGGAGTTGCGCCCGGAACTGCCCGCCAACGATGACATCCGTCAGTCCGACTACAGCCTGAACCTGCGGCCGGAGCGCGAGTTCATCCTCCCGGACAATTTCTGGGCGGTGAAGAAGCTCACCTACCGCATCGCCACCCAGGACCACGCCGCGCCACTGATCTTCCTGATCGCCGGTACCGGCGCGCGCTACGACAGCAGCCTCAACGAGTACCTGAAGAAGCTCTACTACAAGGCCGGCTACCATGTGGTGCAGCTATCCTCGCCCACCAGCTTCGACTTCATTACTGCCGCCTCGCGCTTCGCCACCCCCGGGGTGAGCCAGGAAGACGCCGAAGACATGTACCGGGTCATGCAGGCCGTACGGGCCCAGCACCCCAAGCTGCCGATCACCGAGTTCTACCTCACCGGCTACAGCCTCGGCGCCCTGGACGCGGCGTTCATCAGCAAACTGGATGAGACCCGACGCAGCTTCAACTTCAAGAAGGTGCTGCTGCTCAACCCGCCGGTCAACCTCTACACCTCGATCACCAACCTCGACAAACTGGTACAGACCGAGGTCAAGGGCATCAACAACAGCACAACCTTCTATGAACTGGTGCTGGGCAAGCTGACCCGCTACTTCCAGCAGAAGGGCTACATCGACCTCAACGACGCCCTGCTCTACGACTTCCAGCAGTCCAAGCAACACCTGACCAACGAACAGATGGCCATGCTGATCGGTACCTCCTTCCGCTTCTCGGCAGCAGACATCGCCTTCACCTCGGACCTGATCAACCGCCGCGGCCTGATCACCCCGCCCAAGTACCCGATCCGCGAAGGCACCAGCCTTACCCCGTTTCTCAAGCGCGCCCTGCAGTGCGACTTCGACTGTTACCTGACCGAACAGGTGATCCCGATGTGGCGCGCCCGCACCGACGGCGGCAGCCTGCTGCAACTGATCGACCAGGTAAGCCTCTACGCCCTGCAGGACTACCTCAAGGCCAGCCCGAAGATTGCCGTGATGCATAACGCCGATGACGTGATCCTCGGCCCCGGCGACCTGGGCTTCCTGCGCAAAACCTTTGGCGACCGCCTGACCGTCTACCCCCATGGCGGGCATTGCGGCAACCTCAACTACCGCGTCAACAGCGACGCCATGCTGGAGTTCTTCCGTGGCTAAACATCTCCTGCTTATCGCTGCGTTGCTCTGCGCAGGCTATGCCCAAGCCGACAACAGCAAGGCCCACACCCCCACGGTTCAGGACCCCGACGGCTTCACCGAGCCGTTGAAGAAACTCAAGTTCAACCCGGGGCTGGACCAGCGCGAGTTCGAGCGTTCGACCCTCAATGCACTGAATATCTATGACCCGCTGGAGTCATGGAACCGCCGGGTCTACCACTTCAACTACCGCTTCGATCAGTGGGTGTTCCTGCCGGTGGTGGACGGTTATCGCTATGTGACCCCGAGTTTCCTGCGCAGCGGGGTCAGCAACTTCTTCAATAACCTCGGCGACGTCCCGAACCTGATGAACAGCCTGTTGCAGTTCAAGGGCCAGCGCTCAATGGAAACCACCGCGCGCCTGCTGCTCAACACCACCATCGGTGTTGCCGGCCTGTGGGACCCGGCGACCAAGATGGGCCTGCCGCGCCAAACCGAAGACTTCGGCCAGACCCTGGGCTTCTATGGCGTGCCCGCGGGGGCCTATCTGGTGCTGCCGATCCTCGGTCCGTCGAACCTGCGGGACACCGCGGGGCTGGCGGTGGACTACACCGCCGAATCGGCGATCAACTTCCTCAACGTCTCGGAAGTCAGCAGCAATCACCCCGAGATCTGGGCGCTGCGTGGTGTCGACAAGCGCTACCAGACCAGCTTTCGCTATGGCCAGCTGAACTCGCCGTTTGAATACGAGAAGGTGCGCTACGTGTACACCGAATCGCGCAAACTGCAGATCGCCGAGTAACCTGCTGTACCGGTTGCCGACCGCAAGAGCGGCAACCGGCTGACTCGGATCTCAGCCGCGCAAGGCGCGCCAGCCTTTGCCCAGTAGCGTCACGGCCAGCAGTACCAGCCCACCGGCAATGATCCCGGCCACGGCATTGAGCAGGGTCGGCATGATCACCGACACCGGGCCCATGACGGCGGCACTACGCTCGGCCAGGCCCTCGATCAGATGGTGCACGGTAGGGACCCCGTGGGTGAGGATGCCGCCGCCCACCATGAACATCGCCGCCGTGCCGATCACCGACAGACTCTTCATCATCCACGGCGCCGCTCGCAGGATGGCACCACCGATGCGTTTGGCCAGAGCGCCCGGTTTCTGCGCCAGCCACAACCCCAGGTCATCGAGCTTGACGATGCCCCCCACCAGACCGTAGACGCCAACGGTCATGACAATCGCAATCCCCGAGAGCACCACCACCTGCTGGCTCAGGGAGGCGCCTGCCACCGTGTCCAGAGTAATAGCGATGATTTCCGCGGAAAGGATGAAGTCGGTACGAATCGCGCCCTTGATCTTGTCCTTCTCAAAGGCCACCAGATCCACCTGAGGGTCTGCCAGCGCCTGCAAGGTCCGCTCATGTTCGGCCGCATCGTCGCCGTGGGGCAGGTACTTGTGCGCCAGCTTCTCGAAGCCTTCGAAACACAGGTAGGCCCCGCCGATCATCAGCAACGGCGTCACCAGCCAGGGCGCCAGGGCACTGATGGCCAGCGCCGCCGGCACCAGGATCAATTTGTTGCGAAACGAGCCCTTGGCCACGGCCCAGACCACGGGAATTTCCCGCTCCGCGCGAACCCCGGAAACCTGCTGGGCATTGAGCGCCAGATCGTCGCCCAATACCCCGGCGGTCTTCTTCGCCGCCATCTTGGTCATCAAGGCTACGTCATCGAGAACTGCGGCGATGTCGTCGATCAAAACCAGCAAACTGCTTCCTGCCATGGGCCAGGCTTCCCTGCGTGAAATAAGGCGCGCAGCATAGCGCGTCAAAGGCCGGACAAGCGAGATGTCAGAAGCAGGAAAACCGCGGCCAACGGGCATTCTTGAGCCCCTCGCGACCCCGGTGCTACCATGCGCAACCGCCCGAACAGGCAAGGAATCCCCCGGTTTATGAGCACCATCCGCGAGCGCAATAAAGAACTGATCCTGCGGGCCGCCAGTGAAGAGTTTGCCGACAAGGGCTTTGCAGCGACCAAGACCAGCGACATCGCCGCCAAGGCCGGGTTGCCCAAGCCCAACGTCTACTACTACTTCAAGTCCAAGGAAAACCTCTACCGCGAGGTGCTGGAAAGCATCATCGAACCGATCCTCCAGGCTTCCACTCCGTTCAATGCCGACGGCGTACCCAGTGAAGTGCTCAGCGGCTACATCCGCTCGAAGATCCGCATCTCCCGCGACCTGCCTTTTGCCTCCAAGGTGTTCGCCAGCGAAATCATGCACGGTGCACCGCACCTGAGCCCGGACCAGGTGGAACAGCTCAACGCCCAGGCCAAGCACAACATCGAATGCATCCAGACCTGGATTGATCGCGGCCTGATCGCCCCGCTCGACCCCAACCACCTGATGTTCAGCATCTGGGCCGCGACCCAGACCTACGCCGACTTCGACTGGCAGATCTCGGTGGTCACCGGCAAGAGCAAACTTGACGAAGACGACTACGAAGCCGCGGCGCAGACCATCATCCGCCTGGTGCTCAAAGGCTGTGAACTGGATCGCTGATCGCGTTTCGGCCCCTTCCCGTGCATTTGTGCTGTTGCTGCAAACTGCGCACAGGAATATCAAGACACCAGCAAGGTCCTGCGGACCTTTTCGCAGCCTCGCAGCCTCGCGGGCTCGGCAGCGGCTACGGGCCAGGGCCGGGCCCGCGAGGTTAAGGGCTAAGCGCTGACGCCGGCGTCAGCCGCCAGGCCCTGAGCCTCGATCGCGCTGATCGCGCATTGCTCATCGATGTCCGAGGTATCGCCACTGATGCCGATCGCTCCCAGCACCGCCCCCGCCTGATCCCGAATCAACACCCCGCCCGGCGCGGGCACCACGCTGCCCTGTCCCAGGCCATTCAACGCACCGATGAACGCCGGGCGCTGCTGCGCATCCAGCGCCAGCAGGCGCGAGCCCTTGCCCAGGGCTACCGCGCCCCAGGCCTTGCCGATGGCGATCTGCGGACGCAACAGGCTGGCGCCATCCTCCCGTTGCAGGGTCACCAGGTGCCCGCCGGCATCCAGCACCGCGATGGTCAGCGGGGCCGCGTTGATCTTGCGCCCCGCATTGATGGCCTGATTGGCCAGGTTGACTGCGACTTTCAAGGTTAAAGCGCTCATGGGTGCCGTCCTTATCTTGTTATTGAGAAAGCCTGGTGGAAGCTTCTTGCAGGAGAAGTCCGATGCAGCAAATAGAACACAATGAATTTATTTTTTGTATACAATAATTCGAGAAAGGTAGCTCATGCGACAAAAGGACGCCGGTTTATAGGGCCCCATCGAAAGCCGCTACCGTTCAAGAAAATGGATTGACCTGCGCCATCCGCCGTGAATACACTTTGCGCAAAACCACTTGTATACAATTACAAAACGCAAGAGGCACAAAACCATGAGCAAAATGAGAGCAATCGAAGCCGCCGTTCTGGTGATGCGCCGTGAAGGGGTCGATACCGCTTTTGGCATCCCGGGTGCCGCCATCAACCCGCTGTATTCCGCGCTGCAGAAGGTCGGAGGCATCGATCACGTCCTCGCTCGCCACGTCGAAGGCGCCTCGCACATGGCCGAGGGCTACACCCGCACCAAGGCCGGCAACATCGGCGTGTGCATCGGCACTTCCGGCCCGGCAGGCACCGACATGGTCACCGGCCTGTACAGTGCCTCGGCCGACTCGATCCCGATTCTCTGCATCACCGGCCAGGCGCCCCGGGCCCGCCTGCACAAGGAAGACTTCCAGGCCGTGGACATCACCAGCATCGTCAAGCCGGTGACCAAGTGGGCCACCACCGTGCTGGAACCGGGCCAGGTGCCCTACGCCTTCCAGAAAGCCTTCTATGAAATGCGCTCCGGCCGTCCTGGTCCGGTGTTGATCGACCTGCCGTTCGACGTGCAGATGGCGGAGATCGAATTCGACATCGACGCCTACCAGCCACTGCCCCTGGCCAAACCGGCGGCCACCCGGCTGCAGGCGGAAAAGGTTCTGGCCCTGCTGGACCAGGCCGAACGCCCGTTGCTGGTGGCCGGTGGCGGTGTGATCAACGCCGATGCCAGCGATCTGCTGGTGGAGTTCGCCGAACTGACCGGCATTCCAGTGATCCCGACCCTGATGGGCTGGGGCACCATCCCTGACGATCACCCACAGATGGTGGGCATGGTCGGCCTGCAGACCTCCCATCGCTACGGCAACGCCACCCTGCTCAAATCCGACACGGTGCTGGGCATCGGCAACCGCTGGGCCAACCGCCACACCGGCTCGGTGGACGTCTACACCGAAGGCCGCAAGTTCATTCACGTGGACATCGAGCCAACCCAGATCGGCCGGGTATTCACTCCGGACCTGGGCATCGTCTCCGACGCTGGCAGCGCCCTGACCGTGCTGCTGGAAGTGGCTCGCGAATGGCAGACCGCCGGCAAGTTGAAAGATCGCAGCGCCTGGCTGCATGACTGCCAGCAGCGCAAGGCCAGCCTGCATCGCAAGACCCACTTCGACAACGTGCCGGTCAAGCCGCAACGGGTCTACGAAGAGATGAACCAGGTCTTCGGCAAGGACACCTGCTACGTCAGCACCATCGGCCTGTCGCAGATTGCCGGTGCGCAATTCCTCCACGTCTACAAGCCACGCCACTGGATCAACTGCGGTCAGGCCGGCCCATTGGGCTGGACCATCCCCGCCGCCCTCGGCGTGGTCAAGGCCGATCCGAACCGCCAGGTGGTGGCCCTGTCCGGCGACTACGACTTCCAGTTCATGATCGAAGAGCTGGCAGTAGGAGCACAGTTCAACCTGCCGTACATCCACGTGGTGGTGAACAACTCCTACCTGGGGCTGATCCGCCAGGCCCAGCGCGGCTTCGAGATGGACTACTGCGTGCAGCTGTCCTTCGACAATCTCAACGCGCCGGAGCTCAACGGCTACGGCGTGGACCACGTCGCGGTCGCCGAAGGCCTGGGCTGCAAGGCCCTGCGGGTGTTCGAACCCAAGGACATCCAGCCGGCCCTGCGCCAGGCCCAGGAAATGCTCCAGACCTTCAAGGTACCGGTGGTCGTGGAGATCATCCTGGAGCGCGTGACCAACATTTCCATGGGCACCGAAATCAACGCGGTCAACGAGTTCGAAGACCTGGCGCTGGTGGGCAACGACGCCCCTACCGCCATTTCCCTGCTCGACTAAACCCTGTAGCCGCGCCTCCAGGCTGCCATCAGGTTCGCAGAACCTGGCCGGGATCTGCCCCGCACCCTCTTCAAGAGGCACTGCCGGGGCAACTCGACTGCAGCCTTGGCCTGCTCTACAGGCTTCACCGATTCACAGGAGACCACCATGCCGCGTTTTGCCGCCAACCTGTCCATGCTGTTCACCGAACAGGACTTCCTCGCTCGCTTCAAGGCCGCCGCCGATGCCGGTTTCAGCGGCGTCGAATACCTGTTCCCCTACGAATTCAGCTCCGCCGAGATCAAGGCGCAACTCGATGCCCACGGCCTGACCCAGGTGCTGTTCAACCTGCCCGCCGGCGACTGGGGCAAGGGTGAGCGCGGAATCGCCTGCCTGCCCGACCGGGTCGAGGAATTCCGTGCCGGCGTCGACTTGGCCATCGCCTACGCCCAGGTCCTGGGCAACACCCAGGTCAACTGCCTGGCCGGCATCCGTCCCCAGGGGGCTGACGCCGCGCTGCTGGAAAAGACCTTCGTCGCCAACCTCAAGTACGCCGCCGACAAACTGCAGGCGGTCGGCATCAAGCTGGTGATGGAAGCCATCAACACCCGCGACATTCCCGGCTTCTACCTCAACAACACCGCCCAGGCGCTGTCGATCCGCGAACAAGTGGGCAGTGCCAACCTGTTCCTGCAGTACGACATCTATCACATGCAAATCATGGAAGGTGACCTGGCACGGACCATGGCCAACCACCTCAGCCAGATCAACCACATCCAGCTGGCAGACAACCCAGGACGCAACGAACCCGGCACCGGCGAGATCAACTATCGCTTCCTCTTCGAGCACCTGGACAGCATCGGCTACCAGGGCTGGGTCGGCTGCGAGTACAAACCGCTGACCACCACCGAAGCGGGCCTCGGCTGGCTGAAAACCCACAACGCAATCTGAACCTGGACCTGCGTAGGAGCCAGCTTGCCGGCGAACAGGCCCGCAAGCCTTGCAGCGGCCTTGCGGCCACCTGCGCTGGCCAGCCAGCTCCTGCAAGGTCCGTTTGAATAGAGGATTTTTATCATGGCTAAAATCGGATTTATCGGCACCGGCATCATGGGTCATCCCATGGCGGCAAACCTGCAGAAAGCCGGTCACTCCCTGCTGCTCTCGGAACACCACGGCAAGGCCCCGGCCGACCTGATCGCCGCCGGCGCGGTGGCCCTGGCCTCGCCCAAAGAAGTGGCCCAGGAAGCCGAATTCGTCATCATCATGGTGCCCGATACCCCTCAGGTCGAAGACGTGCTGCTGCGTGCCGACGGCGTTGCCGCCGGGATCGGCAAGGGCAAGATCGTCATCGACATGAGCTCCATCTCCCCCACCGCGACCAAGGCCTTCGCCGCCAAGATCAACGAGAAAGGCGCGCAGTACCTGGACGCACCGGTATCCGGCGGTGAAGTCGGGGCCAAGGCCGCGACCCTGAGCATCATGGTCGGTGGCGACAGCCAGGCCTTTGAGCGCGCCTTGCCGCTGTTCCAGAGCATGGGCAAGAACATCACCCTGGTGGGGGGCAACGGTGACGGTCAGACCGCCAAGGTGGCCAACCAGATCATCGTCGCCCTGAACATCCAGGCCGTGGCCGAAGCCCTGCTGTTCGCCTCGAAGAACGGTGCCGATCCGGCCAAGGTGCGTGAAGCGCTGATGGGCGGTTTTGCCTCCTCGAAGATCCTCGAAGTGCACGGTGAACGCATGATCAAGGGCACCTTCGATCCAGGCTTCCGCATCAACCTGCACCAGAAGGACCTGAACCTGGCCCTCAGTGGCGCTCGCGAGCTGGGGATCAACCTGCCCAACACCGCCAATACCCAGCAAGTGTTCAGCACCTGCACCGCTATTGGTGGCGGCAACTGGGACCACTCGGCCCTGATCAAGGGCCTGGAACACATGGCCAACTTCTCGATCCGCGATAAGCACTAAGCAGCATCCGTAGCCGCTGCCACAGGCGGCGCCAAGGTTCGCAGGAAACGCCTCACGGCGGGCCAGGGACAGGCCCTGCTGACCTTGTCGCCGCCTGAGGTGGCGGCTACACCCGTTTCAAGCCCCCCATAACAAGAAATCCGGGAGCCCGCCATGTCGGTCGATCCGCAACAATTCCTCCGAGAGCTGTTCGCCACAGCCATCGACGCCGCCCATCCGCAACAGGTTCTCGAAGCCCATCTCCCCAGCGACCGCAGCGGTCGCGTCATCGTCATCGGTGCCGGCAAGGCAGCGGCGGCCATGGCCCAAGTCGTGGAACGCAGCTGGCAGGGCGACGTCTCCGGACTGGTGGTTACCCGCTACGGCCACGGCGCCCCGTGCTCCAAGATCGAAGTGGTCGAGGCCGCTCACCCGGTGCCCGACGCGGCCGGCCTGGCCGTGGCCAAGCGGGTACTGGAGCTGGTCAGCAACCTGTCAGAACAGGATCGGGTGATTTTCCTGCTGTCCGGCGGCGGTTCGGCGCTGCTGGCCCTGCCCGCCACGGGCATCACCCTGGCCGACAAGCAGGCCATCAACAAGGCCCTGCTGAAATCCGGCGCCACCATCGGCGAGATGAACTGCGTGCGCAAGCACCTCTCGGCGATCAAGGGCGGACGCCTGGCCAAGGCCTGCTGGCCGGCCACGGTCTACACCTATGCCATTTCCGACGTCCCTGGCGATCTGGCCACGGTCATCGCTTCCGGCCCCACAGTGGCCGATCCGAGTACCTCGGCCGAAGCCCTGGCGATTCTCAAGCGCTATGCCATTGAAGTACCCGCAGCAGTACGCAACTGGTTGCAGAACCCCGACTCGGAAACCGTCAAGCCCGGCGACCCGTGCCTGGAACGCAGCCACTTCCAGTTGATCGCCCGCCCCCAGCAATCCCTGGAAGCCGCCGCGGTCAAAGCCCGCCAGGCCGGCTACAGCCCGCTGATCCTCGGCGACCTGGAAGGCGAATCCCGGGAGGTGGCCAAGGTTCACGCCGGCATCGCCCGCCAAGTGGCCTTGCACGGCCAGCCCCTGGCGGCGCCCTGCGTGATCCTTTCCGGTGGTGAAACCACGGTTACCGTGCGCGGCAAAGGTCGCGGCGGCCGCAACGCCGAGTTCCTCCTGAGCCTCACCGACAGCCTCAAGGGGCATCCCGGGATCTACGCCCTGGCCGGCGATACCGACGGCATCGACGGCTCCGAAGACAATGCCGGGGCGATCATGACCCCGGACAGCTACGCTCGGGCTGCGGCCCTGGGCCTGAGCGCCAGCGACGAGCTGGACAACAACAATGGCTATGGCTACTTCGCAGCCCTGGACGACTTGATCGTCACCGAGCCGACCCGTACCAACGTCAACGACTTCCGCGCCATCCTGATCCTCGAGAACCCCAAACATGACGCCTGACAAGAAAGTCAAAATCCTCGCCACCCTGGGGCCGGCCACCGACAGCATCGAGGACATCCGCGAACTGGTGCAGGCCGGCGTAAACATCTTCCGACTCAACTTCAGCCACGGCAGCCATGCCGACCATGCCCAGCGATATGAGTGGATTCGCCAGATCGAACGCGAACTGAACTACCCCCTGGGCATCCTCATGGACCTGCAAGGACCGAAACTGCGGGTCGGCACCTTCGCCGAGGGCAAGGTGCAGTTGGTACGCGGCCAGGCCCTGCGCCTGGACCTGGACCCGACGCCGGGGACCGCCCAGCGGGTCAACCTGCCGCACCCGGAAATCATCGCGGCCCTGGAGCCCGGAATGGACCTGCTGCTGGACGACGGCAAGCTGCGCCTGCGGGTCATCGCCAAGCACGCGGACGCCATCGAGACCACCGTGCTCAATGGCGGCGAACTGTCGGACCGCAAGGGCGTCAACGTGCCCCAGGCCGTGCTCGACCTCAGCCCGCTGACCGCCAAGGACCGCCGCGACCTGAGCTTCGGCCTGGAATTGGGCGTGGATTGGGTGGCGCTGTCCTTCGTGCAACGTCCGGAAGACATCCGTGAAGCCCGTACCCTGATTGGCGACAAGGCCTACCTGATGGCCAAGATCGAAAAGCCTTCCGCCGTGGCCCAACTGCGGGAAATCGCCGAACTGAGCGACGCGATCATGGTGGCCAGAGGTGACCTGGGGGTGGAAGTCCCGGCGGAAAGCGTGCCGCAGATCCAGAAGAACATCATCAGCACCTGCCGTCAGCTGGGCAAACCCGTGGTGGTCGCCACCCAGATGCTGGAGTCCATGCGTTTCTCCCCGGCGCCCACCCGAGCCGAGGTGACCGACGTCGCCAATGCCGTGGCCGAAGGCAGCGATGCGGTGATGCTCTCGGCGGAAACCGCCTCCGGGGAATACCCGCTGGAAGCGGTGCAGATGATGAGCAAGATCATTCGCCAGGTGGAAACCGGCCCCGACTACCAGACTCAACTGGACGTCAGCCGCCCCCAGGCCGAAGCCACGGTATCCGACGCCATCAGCTGCGCGATCCGCCGGGTGTGCAGCATCCTCCCCGTGGCGGTGCTGGTGAACTACAGCGAGTCCGGCAGTTCCACCCTGCGTGCCGCCCGGGAACGTCCTTCGGTACCTATCCTCAACCTGACGCCGAACCTGCAGACAGCGCGCCGCTTGAGCCTGGCCTGGGGTGTGCACTCGGTGGTCAATGACCGCTTGCGCCAGGTGGACGAGGTCTGTGCCACGGCCCTGGAAATCGCCCAGGCCCAGGGCTTGGCCAAACGCGGGGATACCGTGGTGATCACCACCGGCGTGCCGTTCGGCCAGCCGGGAACCACCAACTCCCTGCGCGTCGAAACCCTTCTCTGACCCGCCGCAGCGCCCGCGACCTGCAGCGAGCCTCCCAAAGAGGATGCCGCTGGGGTCGAACGCTGCGGTACGACAACCACCGCATTCGCCGACTCTCGTCATGCCTGCACAGTCTTTCAATGCCTTCTGCCCCGACTGGGCCACTGCCTTGCTCAACGGTTTCAGTCAGATTTTCCTCCAGCGCCACCCGCTGTGCGGCCTGCTGTGCCTGCTGGCGATCCTGATCAGCGCCCCGGCCCTGCTCGGGGGTGCCCTGCTGGGTGCCCTGGCCGGCCTGCTCACCGCCCAGCAACGGGGCTATGCCAAGGCCGACCGGCAAGCCGGACTCTTCAGCTATAACGGCGTGCTCCTGGGCCTGCTGCTGAGCCTGTACCTGCCCTGGTCGGTGCTGCTGCCGCCGCTGATCATCGCCGCCGCCGGCCTCAGCGCGATCATCACCCAGCAATGGCTGAAACGGGCCGGCAGCCCCGCCAGCCTGCCGGCCTACACCGCGCCCTTCGTGGGCCTGGGCTGGCTGTTGCTGAGCCTGATGGAACCCATGCAATCCATGCCCCAGGCGGTGCCCGGCCTGTCCCTGTGGAGCCTGCTGAGCGGACTGTTCCAGGGCCTGGGCCAGATCATGTTCCTCAGTCAGCCACTGGCCGGGCTACTGATTCTCCTCGGCCTGCTGCTGGCCAACCGCCGCGCAGCGACCTGGGCCCTGATCGGTTCCGCCAGCGGCCTGGCCTTGACACTGCTGCTGCATGAGCCCGGCCGTGCCCTACTGGGCCTGGGCGGCTACAACTGCGCACTGGTGGCCCTGGCCCTGGGCCAAGGGGCCCGACGTCCGTGGCGGCCACTGGCAGGGATGAGCCTGGCGCTGCTGATCACCCCGGGCATCGTCGCCCTGGGGCTAGCGCCCCTCACCGCCCCCTTCGTCCTGGCCTGCTGGCTGATGCATGTCGCCACCCGGGTCCTGGGGCCAGCGCCTGGGGACCACGCACCTTGCGCTCCCCCGGCAACTCCCCCTAGGCTTCGCTGATCTTTGATTCAGGCGACTCCCATGGTTAACCGCGACAACTGGCGCCAGCGCCTCTACGTGATGATCTTCCAGACCGATACGGTGGCCGGAAGACGCTTCGATACGACCCTGCTGCTGATCATCCTCGCCAGCCTGGTGATCGTGATCCTCGACAGCATTGACGAGGTGCACAGCAACTACGCCGACGTCCTGGCGTACATCGAATGGGGCTTCACCCTGATCTTCCTCATCGAGTACGGACTGCGCCTGTATTGCTCCCCCAAACCCCTGCGCTATGCCTTTAGCTTCTATGGCCTGGTGGACCTGCTGGCGATCGTCCCCGGCATCCTCGCCCTGTACTACAGCGATGCCCAGTACCTGTTGATCATTCGTATCATCCGCATGCTGCGGATCTTCCGCGTGCTCAAGCTGTCGCCCTACCTGAAACAGGCCCATTACCTGCTCGATGCCCTGCGCGGCAGCAAGCAGAAGATCCTGGTGTTCCTGCTCAGCGTCTGCACCCTGGTCACGGTGTTCGGCACCCTGATGTACGTGGTGGAAGGCCCGGAACATGGCTTTACCAGTATCCCCAAGGGCATCTACTGGGCCATCGTCACCCTGACCACCGTGGGCTATGGCGATATCGTGCCCAAGACCGTGATCGGCCAGATGATTTCGTCGATGGTGATGATCACCGGTTACTCGATCATTGCCGTGCCTACCGGGATCTTCACTGCGGAACTGGCCAGCGCCATGCGCGGCGAACAGCTCAAGCACGACTGCCCAGTGTGCCGCAAGAACAGTCACGAACCGGCCGCGGCCTTCTGCTCGCGCTGTGGCAACGCGCTGTTCAAGAAAATGGAATAAGCAAAGTACTTTTTAATCTTTAAAGAGATATAGCGCCCCGGCTATAGTCGGCGGCAAATTGCCTTCACTCTCGAACAAAAGGAATGCGCAGTGAAAAAACTCTTCAGCGCCTCGCTTCTGGCCGCCGGCCTGGCCCTGGGCAGCGTCGCCCAGGCCGCACCGACCCTGCTCAACGTGTCCTACGACGTGATGCGCGACTTCTACAAGGACTACAACACTGCCTTCCAGAAACACTGGAAAGCCGAGCACAACGAAAACATCACCCTGCAGATGTCCTTCGGCGGCTCCAGCAAGCAGGCGCGCTCGGTGATCGACGGCCTGCCGGCGGATGTCATCACCATGAACATGGCCACCGACATCAACGCCCTGGCGGACAACGGCAAACTGGTGCCGGACAACTGGGTAACGCGTCTGCCGAACAACAGTGCGCCCTTCACTTCGGCCACCGTGTTCATCGTGCGCAAAGGCAACCCCAAGGCCCTGAAAGACTGGCCAGACCTGCTCAAGGATGGCGTGCAAGTGATAGTGCCCAACCCCAAGACCTCGGGTAACGGCCGCTACACCTACCTCTCGGCCTGGGGCTACGTGCTGAAGAACGGCGGCGACGAGAACAAGGCCAAGGACTTCGTCGGCAAGCTGTTCAAGCAGGCCCCGGTACTGGACACAGGTGGCCGCGCCGCCACCACCACCTTCATGACCAACCAGATCGGCGACGTGCTGGTGACCTTCGAGAACGAAGCGGAAATGATCGCCCGCGAATTCGGTCGCGATCAGTTCGAAGTGATCTACCCAAGCGTCTCCGCTGAAGCCGAGCCGCCGGTGTCGGTGGTGGACAAGGTGGTGGAGAAGAAAGGCACCCGCGCTGCGGCCGAGGAATACCTGAAGTACCTGTGGTCGCCGGAAGGCCAGGAAATCGCCGCCAACAACTACCTGCGCCCACGGGACCCGAAAGTCCTGGCCAAGTACACCGACCGTTTCCCGAAAGTCGACTTCCTCTCGGTGGAGAAGACCTTCGGCGACTGGCGCAGCGTGCAGAAGACCCACTTCAACGACGGCGGGGTCTTCGACCAGATCTATACCAACGCCAAGTGACGCTGGTAGCCCGATAAAAAAAGCGACCGTGAAGGTCGCTTTTTTTATGCCGCCGATCAGGGAGTCACAGAGCCCGCGCCGAACTGAACTGCGCGGCTTCGGCCGCCTGATAACGCTCATCCAGCACCGCCTCCGCCTCGACTTCGATCAACCACTCCGGCAACGACAGCCCGCTGACGATGATCCATGAGGACGCCGGTGGCTGGCTGGCAAAACGCTCGAGCAATACCGCGCTGATGTGCTCCTGCTGATCCCGCGCCGCTTCGGCGATGTAGATCCGCAACATCACCACATCCGCCAGTTGACCTCCCGCCTCGGCCAGAACCTTCTCGATATTGTCGAAGGCCTGCTCGGTCTGCTGCCGCAGGCCCGGTCCTACGGTGCGCTCCTGCTCATCCACCCCGACCTGACCGGACAGCAGCAGGCGTCGACCGCCGCGCACCTCCACCGCCTGGCTGAAACCGTATTGCAGGGAATTGAACACACTGGCTGGGTTGAACGTTGACTTTTCCATAAGGGACTCCCACCGCACTGAACGACCGGAAACCCTAAACCAAGGCCTCAGCGACTTCCACTGCTAGCGCCGCGCAGCAACATTTGGCAACGCAAGCTTCAGCGCGGGGTTGCCAGCCTTGAGCAGGCTGCCCCCAGGGCCCTGAAGACCATGAGCATGCTATCGAACAAGATGTAAGTAAATGTATCATCAGCCCTCGGCAGCGGCACGCCCCGGCCATCTCCAGAGCCTCATGACTCAGAGATTTATTCCCAACAGGAATGAATGCTATCGCCCCGCCCTCTCTACTGAGTGACCGCGCGGTCTCTTAACCTTGTTCCATCCTTTCGCCGCCAAGAGAAACCTGATGACTTCCACGACCCAGGTGCTGCCCGCCAGCAACGTGACAATGACCCGAGGCATGGTGCTGCTGTTCGCCTTCTGCTGCGGCGCCATCGTCGCCAACATCTATTACGCACAACCGATCATCGAGCTGATCGCACCGGACCTGGGCCTGTCCAGCTCCATCGCCAGCCTGATCGTTTCTCTGACCCAGATCGGCTATGCCCTGGGCCTGTTCTTCCTGGTGCCCCTGGGAGACCTGCTGGAAAACCGTCGGTTGATGATCATCACCACCCTGGTGGCCATCGCCAGCCTGCTGGGGGCTGCCTATACCCAGCAGCCCAACGTCTTCCTCCTGGTATCGCTGCTGATCGGCTTCAGCTCGGTGTCGGTCCAGATCCTCATTCCCCTGGCTGCGCACCTGGCCCCCGAGGAGTCCCGAGGACGAGTGGTGGGCGGCATCATGGGCGGCCTGCTGCTGGGCATTCTCCTGGCCCGCCCGGTGTCCAGCGTGGTGGCCGATCTCTTCGGCTGGCGCGCAATGTTCATCGCCGCCGCCGTGCTGATGGCCGGCATCAGCCTGGTATTGATGCTGACCATACCCAAGCGTCAGCCGGCCCACAGCGCCACCTACGGCCAACTGCTGCGCTCCCTGGGCGGCCTGCTGCGCCAGCAGCCGGTCCTGCGCCAGCGAGCCTTCTACCAGGGCTGCATGTTCGCCACCTTCAGCCTGTTCTGGACCGCCGCGCCCCTGGAACTGGCACGGCATCACGGCCTGTCACAAAGCCAGATTGCGATCTTCGCCCTGGTGGGCGCCATCGGCGCCATCGCCGCCCCCATCAGCGGACGCCTCGCGGATGCCGGCCATACCCGCATCGCCTCGCTGCTGGCCATGCTCCTGGCAGCCCTGAGCTTTATCCCGACACTGATCCATCCCGCCTACAGCGTCATCGGCCTGGCAGTGACCGGGGTGGTCCTGGATTTCTGTGTGCAGATGAACATGGTGCTCGGCCAACGGGCGGTGTATGCCCTGGACGCCCACAGTCGCAGTCGCCTCAACGCGCTGTACATGACCAGCATCTTCATCGGTGGCGCCTTCGGCTCGTCGATTGCCAGTGCGGTGTACGAACATGGCGGCTGGCTGGGAGTGGTGCTGGTGGGCAGTGGGTTTCCACTGCTGGCCCTGCTGCGCTTCCTGCTGGTGGCGGACAACCGCCGCGCGGCCCGCGCCTAGGCCGTGCGCCCAGGACCCGGTGAACGTTTTGGCGCACACTGCTCAAGTGCCCCCTTCTCAACCCAGCAAGGACAACCGATGGACCGCCTGGCCGCGATGGAAACCTTTGTACATGTGGTGGAAAGCGGCTCCTTCTCCGCTGCCGCCCGGCGTCTGAACCTGGGTCAGCCCGCCGTATCGAAAAGCATCGCCCAACTGGAGGCCTATCTGCAGGTGCGGCTGTTGCTGCGCTCCACCCGCGGCCTGAGCCCCACCGAAGCCGGCCTGGCCTTCTTCGAACGGGCCAAACGCACCCTGGAGGAAGCCAGCGAAGCGGAAAATGCCGCCCGGGGCTCGGCCTCCCAGTTGCGTGGCACCTTGCGCATCTGTGCGGCGGTGACCTTCGCCCGCCTGCATATCATTCCTCACCTGGGGCCCTTTCTGGAGCAGCACCCCGAGTTGCAGATCGACGTGGTGATGGATGATCACACCATCAATCTGGTGGAGGCGGGAGTCGATGTCGCCTTGCGCATGGGCAGCCTCGCCGACTCGACCCTCATCGCCCGCCAGATCGCCGAGTGCCCGCGCCTGCTGCTGGCCACTCCCGAGTACTTCGCCGAGCACGGCGAGCCGCAGCATCCCGGTGAACTGACCGGGCATCAAGCGGTGATCTACAGCCGGGGGCCCGGTAATCTCTGGCACTTTTCCCAGGGCGACGACGAGCAACGGGTAAGTGTCAGTGGCAGGGTTCGAGTGAATGCCGCAGAAGGCTTGCGCGAATCGGTACTGGCCCACCAGGGGCTGGCAATGGCCTCGCAATGGATGTTTGCCCCGGAGCTGGCCAAGGGTGCGGTCAAGGCCGTGCTCACGGATTGGCAACTGCCCCGGCAACAGCTGTGGGCTGTGTTTCCCGGCGGGCGCCTGGTGAGTGCCAAGGCCCGGGCGTTCGTGGACTATGTGGAGCAGTTGCTGGAGCGTCTGTGAAACCCCGGCCTCAGATCCGCTCGCGCACCAGCACTTCGATATTCGCCGCCTCACCCCAGCGCCGCAGCCGGTCGATCAGGCTCAGGTCGGTTTCACCCACCAGATACAGGACGTCGATGGTCTGGATCGCGGCCCACTGGACGAACTCACTGCTGTCGAACTCGCCAAGACTGGCGAGCTGGAACTCGTTCTCGTAGAAACCCGGGATCACCGGGACCGGGGTGTCCTGGGGGCTGGCTCCGGCAATGAACGGGCAGGATAGGTGCACCACGCCCCATTGCGCCACACGCCAGTTCCTCAGGGCTTCGTCCAGGCGCGCGCGGGCACCGCGGACAAAGCCCAGGCCGTCGATCACTACCCGCCGGTTGACGATCAGCCACAGCTTGCGCCGGCGCGGCGCCTTGAGCAGTACCTCGCCGGTCACCTTGGACGCCCGCAGCGCCAGGGCGATCACCAGCAGCAAAGGTGCGCAGTAGCCATAGAGCCTCTCGGTATGACTGGCCTCGGTCAGGCCATGCAGACGATGTACCTCGGCCCGCTGGTGCTCCAGCTCACTGAAGGTGTCCCCCAGACGCTGCAGCCATTGCTGCACCAGCGGCGCTGAATACTCACCACGAAGGTCGCCCAGGGCCTGCTGCACCTTGATCACGGCCAAAGCCGAAAGACGCCCATCGGCAGAACGCTCCAATGTGCCAAAGCGTTCGCACAGGTTGCTGACCTGGGCGGCATCCTGGGGCTCATGCAGCTCCTGCGCCGCCTTGCAGTGAGCGCTGCCGAGCATGTCGTCGATCTCGGCCAGCACTCTGCGCTGCGCTGCGTCCCGGGCGCTTTGTGCCAGCTGGTAGTCACTCTGGAACCAGTCCACCCGCACCGCCTGGGTGGCGCTGATCAGGGCCAGGGCAGCCAGCAGCAACCAGCCGTAGTCGACTTTCTTCCAGCCGACCTCCCCCAAGCGAAAAACCGAGATCAGGCTCCAGCAGAAGAAGTAGTACATGAAGGCGAAGGCCACCAGCAGGTACACCGGTGCCAGGGACAGATAGATCAGCTCCGGCACGTCCGCCGGCCCCAGGCCGTACAACAGCAACAGGACGCAGACCACGGCCAGCCAGAACAGCATCGGCGCGACATAGGGTTTGTTCAGGTCTTTCTTCATCGGGCGCTCAACGGCTGATACTCAGGAACACCCCGCTGTATCGGCCAGCCTGGGCAGGGCTTAAATAATCCGCTGACCATGGCAAGGCCGGCGCCGGCTCTGGCCCGCGCCTTTGCTGTCAGTCGATGGCGTTGAAAATTACTGGAACTGACGCCCCAGCCCTGCGGGTACACCATGGATGTCGGTGTCTTCCCAGGGACCGTCGGGGCTGATGGAGCGGCTCCAGCCGTTGTTCCAACGGTAATAGGTGCGTTGGCGATAGAAGGTGTTGCTCTGGTTATCCAGCACATAGACCCCCAGCCGCGCATCCCAGTGACTGTGCCCGCCGGGTGGCGGAGCAAAGCTCGCGGAGGTGCGTGGCAGGGGCTTGGCGGCGGGAATCGGCGCCCCGGGCTTGACTGGCGCGGGAGCCGTGGACGGGGCCGGGCGCGTACTCGGCCCCGCAGGCGGGATGGGTTCAGAGGAGGTCGGCGCCGGCCGGTGGACCGTACAAGCACTCAACCCCAGGACCAGTGACAACAGGGTGATACGAGCGATGGCGGTCATGGCGGCTTCTCTGATTATTGATCCGGACTGTCGATGGTCAGCTGTTGCGCGGCCGTGGTGCTGCTGGGCAGGGGCTGGCTCTGCCCGATCCACTCACCGGCCGTTGGCTGGCCGGCACGGGAAATGCGCGCAACCAGTTGGACTTCAGGGAAGTTCGACAGTTTCAACTGCGGCATCATCGCGTCGCTATCCCCCAGCTCCACAGTGGCCGGCAGGTCGGCGACGGTCAGGCGCTTGGCCGCCAACGGCGCGGGCGGGCCCTGGGTGGCACGAGCGAAGATGAACACGCTGTCACCCGGCTGGACCTTGGCCTTGAGCTCCGCCGCCAGATCGACCCGGACCTTGAGCAAGGCGCCCTTGGCCTTGACCGCAGGCTCGGCCGCGACCTTGCCACCGGCCGCCAGCAGTTTTTCGCTGGCGCGATCAATGCCTCCCTGCAGCGCGGCACGGGAATTGTCCTGCGGCGGCAGTTGCGCCTGCAGGCGCTTCCAGTAATCGATGGCCTCCTGGAAACGCCCGCCTTCGAAAGCGGCGATACCCAGCAACCCGAGACTGGTGACTTCGTTGGGATCGGCCTTCAACGCTTCATCGGTCAAGCCCTGGACCTTGTCCGACCATTGCTTGTTATCGGCGAAGTATTGAGCCTGGGCCCACTGCCCCAACAGCTCGGGCTGGCGTCCGGCCAGGGCCACGGTACGCTCGAAGATCTTCGCCGCGTCCGCTGGACGGTCCTGGGCCATGTAGGTACGCCCAAGGAAATACAGGCCCTCGGCAGAATCCGGCTGGGCCGCCACTGCGCGCTCCAGGCGCCGGGTCATTTCTTCCATGGACTGCGGCGCCTGGGCGAACTCCCGGGTCAGCTCGACCTTGTCGCTGGCACCAAAATGCAGATACAGACCCAAGCCCAGCACCGGTACCAGCAGCGCCGCCAACAGCGGCAGAGGTTTGCCCAGACGCGAGGTCCGCACTGGGCCGCTGCCTTCGGTGTCCGCCAGCAGTTCCCGGGCCGCTTCCGCGCGCCCCGCGTCCATCTGCTCGGCACTGAGTACGCCTTGCGCTTGCTGGCCATGCAGCTCGGCCACGCGCTCTTCATAAAGCGCCACGTTCAGCGCGGTACGATCCTCCTCACGTTGGGCACGACGCTCACGCAATACCGGGATCAACAGGAAACTCAGGGCGATCAGGAGCAGCAGACCTGCTGCAAGCCAGAAATCAATCATGGGGGGTTTTATCCAGCAGTTGGTCGAGGCGCTGACGCTCTTCGACGGAAAGCGTGTTCGGGCTGTCGCTGCGTTCGACGCGACGACGCCGGACTATCACGGCAATGATCACCAGCCCGCCCAGCAACAGGCCGGCAGGACCGAACCAGAGCAAGGCGGTCTTGCCGGTCAGGGCCGGCTTGTAACGCACGAAGTCACCGTAGCGATCCACCATGAAGTCGATGATCTGCTGATTGTCCTTGCCCTCGCCGAGCATGCGGAAAATCTCCTTGCGCAGGTCGGCGGCAATCGGTGCATTGGAATCGGCGATGTCCTGGTTCTGGCACTTGGGGCAGCGCAGTTCCTTGGTCAGCTCGCGAAACCTTTCGCGGTCGGTGTCATTGGCGAACTGGTAGGTATCGATGGCAGCGTGGGCCACGCCAGCGATGCTCAGGCCCAGGATGGCGGCGGCTAACCAGCGCTTCATGGTTTGGCCTCGTCTACCAGGGCCTGGTACTTGGCCGCCAGCTGTTCGCGCCACACCACTTCGTCGATCACCCCGACGAACTTGTCACGGATGATGCCCTTGGCATCGATGAAGAAGGTTTCCGGGGCGCCATAGACACCCAGATTGAGCCCCAGGGAGCCCTCCTCGTCACGCACATCCAGCAGGTAGGGATTGTGGAACTCGGCCAGCCACTTCAGGGCGTCGGCATTGACGTCCTTGTAGTTGATGCCGTAGATCACCACGCCCTTCTCGGCCAGCTTGTTCAGCACCGGATGCTCGACCCGGCAGGAAATGCACCAGGTGCCCCAGACGTTGACCAAAGCCGGCTTGCCCAGCAGGTCAACGCGGGTCAGGGTCTTATCGCCCTGCACCGACGGCAGGGAGAACTCCGGGAACGGCTTGCCAATCATCGCCGACGGCAGCTCGGCCGGGTCCAGATACAACCCGCGATAGAGGAACACCGCCACCACCAGGAACACTGCCAGGGGCAACATCATCATCCAGCGTCTCATGCGGCGGCTCCTGTCATGCCCAGCGCTTCGCGCACGCGGCTTTTAACCTTGACCCGATAACGCCGATCCATCGCCGCCAGCAAGCCACCGAACCCGGTGAGCAGGCCGCCGAACCAGATCCAGCGCACGAACGGCTTGACGTGCACCCGCACCGCCCAGGCGCCATCACCCAGGGATTCGCCCAGGGCGACATACAGGTCACGGGTGAAACCGGCATCGATGCCAGCTTCGGTCATCATCGAACTCTGCACGGTGTACAGGCGTTTTTCCGGGTGCAGCACCGCCACTTCCTTGCCGTTGCGCACCACACGCACAGTGCCCTTGTCGGAAGTGAAGTTCGGCCCTTCGAAATGCTTGGCGCCTTCGAAGATGAACTGATAACCGGCCAGTTCCATGGACTCGCCTGGCTCCAGGCGCAGGTCGCGCTCGGCGCTGTTCTGGCTCGACAGCACCACGCCCAGGGCGCAGATCGCAATGCCCAGGTGCGCCAGCTGCATGCCCCAATAACTGCGAGTCAGGCTTGGCAGGCCCTTGATCAGGCCCTTGTGGCGGGTCTTGTCGAAGATGTCACGCACCCCGGCCAGCAGCACCCAGGCCGCCAGCAAGAAGGTCGCCAACACCGCCCAGTTGAAGTCGCCGTAGGCAATGCCGGCCACCACGGCCAGGGCCACGCTGCCCAGCAGCACCGGACCGAGCATGCCCAGCAGCCATTTCACCGGGGTGTCTTTCCAGCGCACCAGCACGCCCACCGCCATCACCACCATCAGCAGGGCCATCAGCGGAATGAACAGCGCATTGAAATACGGCGGGCCCACCGACAGCTTGGCCCCGGTCAGGGCATCCAGCACCAGCGGATACAGGGTGCCCAGCAGGATCATCGAGGACGCCACCACCAGCACCAGGTTGTTGCCCAGCAGCAGGGTTTCCCGGGACCACAGGTTGAAGCCCACATGGCTCTTGACCACCGGCGCCCGCAGGGCAAACAGGGTCAGGGAGCCCCCCACTACGAACAGCAGGAAGATCAGGATGAACACGCCACGCTCAGGGTCCGAAGCGAAGGCGTGCACTGAAGTCAGGACCCCGGAGCGCACCAGGAAGGTCCCCAGCAGGCTCAGGGAAAACGCGGCAATGGCCAGCAGCACGGTCCAGCTCTTGAATACACCGCGCTTTTCCGTCACTGCCAGGGAGTGGATCAAGGCCGTGCCCACCAGCCAGGGCATGAAGGAAGCGTTTTCCACCGGGTCCCAGAACCACCAGCCGCCCCAACCCAGTTCGTAGTAGGCCCACCAGGAGCCCAGGGTGATACCGATGCCAAGGAAGGCCCAGGCGACGATGGTCCAGGGCCGCGACCAGCGAGCCCAGGCAGCGTCCAGGCGACCGCCCAGCAGCGCGGCAATGGCAAAGGCAAAGGCCACCGAGAAACCGACGTAACCCATGTACAGCATGGGTGGGTGGACGATCAGGCCGATGTCCTGCAACAGCGGGTTGAGGTCACGACCGTCCGCCGGTACCTGGGGCAGGATTCGCGAAAACGGGTTGGAGGTCATGATCAGGAACAGCAGGAAGCCGGTGCTGATCATGCCCATCACCGCCAGCACCCGGGCCAGCATCACTTGTGGCAACTGGCGCGAGAACACCGACACAGCGAAGGTCCAGCCCCCGAGGATCAGCGCCCAGAGCAGCAGCGAACCTTCGTGGGCGCCCCACACGGCGCTGAACTTGTAGTACCAGGGCAAGGCGCTGTTGGAGTTGCTGGCGACATAGGCCACCGAGAAATCGTCACTCATGAAGGCGTAGGTCAGGCAGCCGAAGGCGAATACCAGGAACGCGAACTGGCCCCAGGCTGCTGGCTGGGCCAGGCTCATCCACAGGCGGTCGCCGCGCCAGGCACCCAGCAATGGCACCACCGCCTGGACCAGGGCAAAGCACAGGGCGAGGATCATCGCCAGATGACCGAGTTCGGGAACGAACAGTGCGGAACTCATGGCTTAACCCTCTTTCGCTGGTGTCGGTGCCGACTGGCCGCTGTCTTGCAACGCCTTGGTGACTTCCGGCGGCATGTATTTCTCGTCGTGCTTGGCCAGCACTTCATCGGCCACCACCACGCCATCGGCGTTGAGCTTGCCCAGGGCGACAATGCCCTGCCCTTCGCGGAACAGGTCCGGAAGGATGCCGCGGTAGGTGATGGCCACTGACTTGTTGAAGTCGGTGACCACGAATTTGACGTCCAGGGAGTCGGCGGAACGTTGCAGGGAGCCGGCCTCGACCATGCCGCCAGCGCGAATCCGCGTGTCCAGCGGTGCTTCGCCATTGGCAATTTGGGTCGGGGTGTAGAACAGGTTGATGTTTTCCTTCAGCGCACTGAGGGCCAGACCGACGGCAATGCCGACGCCCACCAGGATCGCCAGGATGATCAAAAGACGCTTTTTACGCAGCGGATTCACTTACCGTTCTCCCGGCGCAGACGACGCGCCTCTTGTTGCAGATAACGCTTGCGCGCCAGGATCGGCGCCACCAGCTCACGAGCCAGGACGACCAGGCAAATGCCATAGGCCGACCAGACGTAGAGGCCGTGATGGCCCATGGCGAGAAAATCGCTGAAGGATGCAAAGCTCATTGTGCGGTCTCCAGGCTGCGTTGGACTTCGGCCTTGACCCAACTGGTGCGGGCTTCGCGCTTGAGCACCTCAAGGCGCATGCGCAGCAACAGCAGCACGCCAAAGAAACAATAGAAACCCAAGGACGTCAGCAGCAGCGGCAGCCACATTTCCACCGGCATGGCGGGCTTTTCGGTGAGGGTAAAAGTCGCCCCCTGGTGCAGGGTGTTCCACCACTCCACCGAGTATTTGATGATCGGGATATTCACCACGCCGACAATCGCCAGCACCGCGCAGGCCTTGGCGGCGCTGTCACGATTGCTGATGGCGGCATTGAGCGCAATCAGACCTGCGTACAGAAACAGCAGGATCAGCATCGACGTTAGTCGCGCATCCCAGACCCACCAGGAACCCCAGGTCGGCTTGCCCCAGATCGCCCCGGTTACCAGGGCCAGGAAGGTGATCGAATGCCCGATGGGCGCCGCGCATTGCAGGGCGACATCGGCCAGTTTCATTTTCCACACCAGCCCGACCACACCGCACACGGCCAGCATGACGTAGCAGGACTGGGCCAGCATCGCCATTGGCACATGGATATAGATGATGCGAAAGCTGTTGCCCTGCTGGTAATCCGGTGGCGCAAAGGCCAAGCCCCAGACGACGCCGATACCGATCAGCAACACGGCGGCGACGCTCAGCCAGGGCAGCAGCTTGCCGCTGATGCCGTAAAACCATTTAGGCGAGCCGAGCTTATGAAACCAAGTCCAGTTCATTCATTGCTTCCATCACGGTTGCTCTTCGCGTTCACGAACAGCCAGGGTCTTTACTGGTTAAAAAACAACCAGACCTCATTATTCGCCGACGCTGATCTTCAGGCCAGCAGCTATTGCAAAGGGTGTAAGGGTCACTGCCAGGGCGGTCAGGCTCCCAAGCCACAGCAGATAACCTGTCGCCGGCATGCCCTGCAGTGCCGCCTGCAGGGCGCCACTGCCGAGAATCAATACCGGGATGTACAGAGGCAGGATCAGTAACGCCAGCAGCAAGCCTCCACGCTTCAACCCCACCGTCAATGCTGCGCCCACTGCGCCCAACAGGCTCAGCACCGGAGTGCCCAGCATCAATGAAGCCAGCAACACCGGCAGGCAGGCGGCAGGCAAGCCGAGCATCAAGGCCAGCAAGGGTGCAAGCAATACCAGTGCCAGGCCGGAAAAGGCCCAGTGTGCCAGTACCTTGGCCAAAACCAGAAGAGGCAGGGGGTGCGACGAAAGGACCCACTGTTCAAGGGATCCGTCCTCGAAATCACTGCGAAAAAGCCCGTCCAGCGAGAGCAGGACGGACAATAAGGCCGCTACCCAGACCAACCCGGGAGACAAGGTTTGCAACAGATTTGTCTCAGGTCCCACGGCCAATGGGAACAGTGCAACGACGATGGCGAAGAACACCAGGGGATTGGCCAACTCCGCCGGGCGTCGGAACAGCAAGCGCGCTTCACGGGCCAGCAATTGGGCAAAGACGCTCATGCCGCCCACCGCCCCAGATCCAGATCGCGGTAGCCGGACGGCATACGGGTCAGCGTGTGGTGAGTGGTCAGGACCACCATGCCGCCACGTTCACAATGATTGGCCAGGTGCTCTTCGAGCTGGGCCACCCCCTGTTTGTCCAGGGCGGTAAAGGGCTCGTCAAGGATCCACAGCGGCGGGCCGTCCAGATACAGCCGGGCCAGGGCCACACGACGCTGCTGGCCGGCAGACAGGGTGTGACAGGCGACGTCCTCGAAGCCGCGCAGGCCGACGGCCGCCAGGGCCTGCCAGATAGCGTCGCGCGTTGCCGACTGGTGCAAGGCACAGAGCCAGTTGAGGTTTTCCTCGGGGGTCAGGACATCCTTGATTCCGGCGGCATGGCCAATCCACAACAGGTTGCGCGCCAGTTCGGCGCGCTGGGCATGCAAGGGCTGGCCATTGAGCAGCACCTGACCGCTGGTGGGTTGCATCAGGCCGGCGAGCAAACGCAGCAGGCTGGTCTTGCCACTGCCGTTGGGGCCACTGATCTGTACCATGTCTCCGCCGGTCAGACGCAACTCCAGGTGTTCAAACAGCATCCGCCAGTCGCGCTCACAGGCGAGTGCTACGGCTTCGAGAAGAGGGCTGGTCAAGGGATGGTGGGCCTTTACGGGTTCAAGTCGGCAGTGGAGCGGCCGTTAAAGGGATGCAGGATAAATGCATTGGCGGCCTGTTCTAGAGAGCTGCGTCAAACATTTGCAATGTTTTCCCCACTCCCCCAAAGACGGGCGGCATTATACATGCGAAGCCCTACTCTCAAGAGGGCTAATTTCCACAGGTTGTGTCCGAATGACTGGCGAAATAAACATCCTGCCACTGCCCCAGGCGCCCGCTCCCGGCCCCTCGCGCCCTCAGCCGATCAGCGGCGAATTGCTCAAGCTGGTGCCGCCACTGGAAGGCCTGATTGCCGCCGGTCAGAGCGCCAAGGCTGAAGTGCTGTCGCTCAAGCAGACCGACCAGACCTTCCAGCTGCTGCTCAAGGTGACCCTGGACAACGGCCGGCAAACCACCGTGCAAGCCACCAGCAGCCAGCCCTTGCCCCAGGGCACCAGCCTGGCGGTGATCCAGCCTTCGGCCGGCAACCTGGCGATCACCGTGCAGCAGGCCATCGCCTCCAGCGTCGCCGCCCTGACGCGCCTGGATACCAGCCAACTGCCCGCCGGCACCCTGCTCCAGGGCAAGGTGCTGACTACCCAGCTCCTGCCCCAGGGCAGCAATCAGCCGGCGATCTACCGTTCCCTGGTGAGCCTGCTCAACACCGCGCAAAGTGGCGCCACCTTGAGCATCGACAGCCCGCAGCCGCTGCGTATCGGCAGCCTGCTCAGCGCCCAGGTCTCGGATGCACAGACCCTGAACTTCGTCCCTCTGGGCAACCGCCAGGAACAACTGGCCATCGCCGCACAACTGGCCAGCCAGCAAAGCCGCCAGGGCTCCCTGAACGGATTGATCAACCTCCTGCAGAACCTGCCCGCCGACAGCGAACTGGCCACTTCCTCCGCCGACCTGCGGGCCGCCGTGGAGCGCTTGCTGGCCGGCCTGCCGGACCATCAGCAGTTGAGCACCTCGCGCGGCGTGGCCCAGGCTCTGCTGGGCAGCGGCCTGTTTCTGGAAGCCAAGCTGCTGGCCGGCACCAATCCCGGTCAGACGCCAGACCTGAAGGGCGACCTGCTGCGCCTGATCGCCCAGTTGACCCCGGGGCTGCCCTCCTCCAGCAGCTTCAATGCGATCATCGCCGCCAACACCCTGGCGCAATCGCTGCCGAGCTTCGTGCGCAGCGCCCTGGGCACCCTCGGCCAGGTCAGCGCCAAGACCTCACCCAGCGGCTTCCCGCTGCCGGAGCGTCTGCTGCAAAGCCTGGAAGGTGAAGGCGATCTGCAACAGTTGCTGCGCCTGGCCGCCGCCGCGGTATCACGCCTGCAGAGCCATCAACTGGCGAGCCTGGAACAGAGCGGCCAGACCGACGATGGCCGGCAACTGACCACCTGGCAGCTGGAAATCCCCATGCGCAACCTGCAGGACATCGTGCCCTTGCAGGTCAAAATGCAGCGCGAAGAAGCGCCGGAGCCTGAGCCGCAACAAAAACGTGAAGAGCGAGAACCCAAGCAGGCCTTGTGGCGGCTCGATCTGGCCTTCGACCTGGAGCCCCTGGGCCCTTTGCAGGTCCAGGCACAACTGATTCAAGGTCGGCTGTCCAGCCAGCTGTGGGCCGAACGCCCCTACACCGCGAGCCTGATCGAAAGCCACCTGGGCAACCTGCGCGAACGCCTGCTGGCTTCAGGGCTGGATGTCGGTGACCTGGACTGCCACCTGGGCATCCCGCCCCAGGGCCCGCAAACTCGATTGGAACAACGCTGGGTCGACGAAACTGCATGAAACACACACCTCCTCCACGCCAGGCCATTGCCCTCAAGTACGACGGCCAGCAAGCCCCGACCCTGACCGCCAAGGGCGACGATGAACTGGCCGAAGCCATCCTGAAGATCGCCCGGGACTATGAAGTGCCGATCTATGAGAATGCCGAGCTGGTGAAGCTGTTGGCGCGCCTGGAGTTGGGCGAGAGCATTCCACCGGAGCTGTACCGGACCATCGCCGAAATCATCGCCTTCGCCTGGAACCTCAAGGGCAAGTTTCCGGCCGGGCATGATCCGCATCAGGTGGAACTGGAGAAAGACATCACCGAGCGCGGTGACGATTATTGAAGAGAAGCCGCGGCAAGCGCTAAGTCGCAAGCTTCCCTCGGGAAGCTTGCGACTTGTGGCTAGCCTTTGTGCAGCTTGCTGACCAGCTCCGCCTCGGCCTGGGTCAGGCCGCAGGACTGGGTCAGCTCGTCGACACTGGCGCCCATGCCCACCAGGCGCGCGGCCTGGGCGAAGGACAGGCTGGAGGGGTCACGCTGCTCCAGTTGGGCCAGTTTGTCCGGCAACGGCGCCACCACCGCTCGCAGCTCATGCAGATCCTCGCCCATGCGCACCGTACCGCTCTGGTAATGATCGACGCGCTTGGCCAGCTCCTTGATCCGCTGGTCGCGCACGGCATCGCCTTCGGCCTGCTGGGCGGCGATCTGCCGCTGATTGCGGGTATACGACAGGAATAGCGCCACAGTGGCGACCCAAAGGATCGCCAGGACAATCACCGCTACCTCGAGGATCAATCAGATACTCTCCAGTTCCGACCATTCCTCTTCGCTCATCATCTTGTCCAGTTCAACCAGAATCAGCAGTTCGCCGTTCTTGTTGCAGACACCCTGAATGAACTTGGCCGACTCTTCGTTACCGACATTCGGCGCGGTCTCGACTTCCGACTGACGCAGGTAAACCACTTCCGCCACGCTGTCGACCATGATCCCGACCACTTGCTTGTCGGCTTCGATGATGACGATCCGGGTGTTGTCGTTGACTTCGGTCGGCACCAGGCCGAAACGCTGACGGGTGTCGATCACGGTGACCACATTGCCCCGCAGGTTGATGATCCCCAGCACATAGCTGGGAGCACCCGGTACCGGAGCGATCTCGGTGTAGCGCAGGACTTCCTGGACGCGCATCACGTTGATGCCGTAGGACTCGTTATCCAGCTTGAAGGTGACCCATTGCAGGATCGGATCTTCGGAACCCTGTGCAGACGACGACTTATTCATACCCTGACCCCTCAAAAAACCGTTGAAAACGGCGTGTGTTCTGTGTGGCCACGTCCGACGGACATAGCCTGTTGTTGGTTTACTTCGGCTTGTGGGCCGCTTGACTGATAGCCATCTGCTTGGCGCCGCCGGTGGCAATCAACTCGGCCAGTTCAGCAACGTCAAGCAAGGCGCACATATGCTCAATCACCGTGCCGGCCAGCCACGGACGCTGGCCACGATGACTGCGCCACTTGATTTCGTTGGGGTCCAGGCGCAGGGAGCGACTGACCTGATGCACTGCCAGCCCCCACTCGTAGCCCTGGACCGAGATCACATACTGCAAGCCCTGGCGAAAATCATCACGGTAGCGATCCGGCATGACCCAGCGAGCGGTATCCAGGACTTTCAGATTACCGGCCTGGCTCGGCAGGATGCCGAGGAACCATTCCGGCTGGCCGAACAGCGGTGTCAGCTCCTGCCCTGCCAGGGAATAGATCGACCCCAGGCACACCAACGGCACTGCCAGGGTCAGGCCGGCGACATCGAACAATAGGCACTCGAAAGGTTCGGCCGCCCAGCTGGGACGGTCGCTACCGGAAACCGGAGGCGGTGTATTGTTCGGCGGCAGATGAACTTCCACCAGTGGCGGCACCAGGGCCTGGAGCATCGGCACCACCGGCGAGATCGAGCTCGGCAAGGGTTCCGGCGCCTCCATTACCGCAGGTGCAGGTGCAGCATCCCGGACAGCAGGTGCCGCCTGGTGCTGGGCCTGTGCGTCCCGCGCCTGCTCTTCCAACACTGCAGCCTGGAACTCATCCAGCACTTCGCTGGAAGCCTGGGACATTACCGGCGGGACCGGCGGAGCAACCTGGACCGGAGGCTCCGGTAGCTGTTCCTCTTCGGTAGCATCCTGCAGCAAAGCGTCCAGGTACGATTGCAGCGCCAGCTGAGGCCGGCTCTTGATATCCAGAGGACGGTTCATGAGGATGCCCACGCAAAAACCCCGATACAGTGATCTGTAGGGGTTATCGGCCGAGCAGTCGAGTGACTTGAATAGCGCTTCACGTCAAGCCACCTGCGCCACGAGTTGTTGGGCCAGCAGATGCTTGAGCAAGGCCTTGTAGGCCAGTACACCGCGGCTCTTGCCATCGAACTGAGATGGGGTGACCCCTGCCCGGCTGGCATCCCGCAAGCGGGTATCCACCGGGATATAGCCCTGCCAGATTTCGTCGGGAAACTTGTCCCGCAGGATCCGCAGAGTGCCCAGGGAAGCCTGGGTCCGGCGGTCGAACAGGGTCGGCACAATGGTGAACGGCAGCGGTTGCTTGCGCGAGCGATTGACCATCGCCAGGGTGTTGACCATGCGCTCCAACCCCTTGACCGCCAAGTGCTCGGTCTGCACCGGGATCACCAACTGCTGGCTAGCCGCCAGGGCATTGACCATCAACACACCGAGCAGCGGTGGGCTGTCGATCACCGCGTAATCGAAGTCCTGCCACAGCTGTGCCAGGCTCTTGGCGATCACCAGGCCCAAACCACTCTGCCCCGGTGACTGACGCTCAAGGGTGGCCAGGGCGGTGCTCGACGGCAACAGTGAAATGCGCTCATGGCTGGTGCCCAGCAACAACTGGCCCGGCAGGTCCTGGGGCACATTGCCCTTGTGCAGGAACAGGTCGTAGCTGCTGTGCTCCAGGCTGTCCGGGTCATAGCCGAAGTAGCTGGTCATGGAACCGTGGGGGTCGAGATCGACCACGACCACGCGCTTGCCCGCCTCGGCCAGCAAACCGGCTAAAGCGATGGAACTGGTGGTTTTACCGACACCACCCTTTTGATTGGCAACTGCCCAGACTCTCATTCGGTTTGTTCCTCCCGCCCGGCCACAGCGGGGCGAGACATAGCGCTAAGTTATAAAGCAGGTGACGGAGAATTGACGGCGCTTCCCTGTACCGGCGTTTTCACTGGGGTTGGTGCAGTTTGTGTGCCAGCACGCTTGAGTGCCGCATCCGGTGTCGCGTTGGCGGTTCCGGTACCGGTCAGGCTGCGACGCACATCCAGGTTGCGCGATACCACCAGCACCACCCGGCGATTGCGTGCCCGGCCTTCGGCGGTGGCATTGTTGGCCACCGGCTGGAACTCGCCATACCCCACCGAAGCCATTCGCGCGGGGTTCACCCCCTGCATCGCCAGCATCCGCACGATGCTCGCCGAGCGGGCCGAAGACAACTCCCAGTTGGTCGGGTACTGCGCGGTCTGGATCGGCAGGTTGTCGGTGAAGCCTTCGACATGAATCGGGTTGTCGAAGGGTTTGAGGATCTTCGCCACCTTGTCGATGATGGTGAACGCCTGATCGCTGGGCATGGCATCGCCGCTGCCGAACAACAGGCTGGAGTTGAGTTCGATCTCCACCCACAACTCATTGCCACGCACGGTCATCTGGTTAGAGCTGATCAGGTCGCCAAAAGCGGCGCTGATGTCATCGGCGATGCTTTTCAGCGGGTCACTGCCACCGGAAATCCCGGCATCGGTCTGTTCGCTGTCCTTGACCAGCGGCTTGGCCGGGGTCACGGTCTTGGGCCGCTCGTCACCGATGGGAATCGGCTTGAGACTGCGATCGGAGTCGGTGAAGACCCCGATCAAGGCTTCGGAAATCACCTTGTACTTGCCCTCGTTGATCGAGGAGATGGAGTACATGACCACGAAAAACGCGAACAGCAAGGTGATGAAGTCGGCGTAGGAAACCAACCAGCGTTCGTGGTTGACGTGTTCTTCTTGCTGGCGACGACGAGCCATAATCAGTCCATGAAGCCTTGCAGCTTCAACTCGATGGAGCGAGGGTTTTCGCCTTCGGCAATCGACAGAATGCCTTCGAGCAACATTTCCCGGTAACGGGACTGGCGCAAGGCAATGGCCTTGAGCTTGGCCGCGATCGGCAACAGCACCAGGTTGGCACTGGCCACACCGTAGATGGTGGCGACGAAGGCCACGGCAATACCACTGCCCAACTGCGATGGATCAGCCAGGTTGCCCATCACGTGGATCAGGCCCATCACCGCACCGATGATGCCGATGGTCGGCGCATAGCCGCCCATGCTTTCGAAGACCTTGGCAGCCTCGATATCCCGGCTTTCCTGGGTGTAGAAGTCCACTTCAAGGATGCTGCGGATGGCTTCCGGCTCGGCACCATCGACCAACAGCTGCAAGCCTTTGCGCGAATAGGTGTCAGGCTCGGCGTCCGCCACGCCTTCCAGGCCCAGCAGGCCCTCCTTGCGTGCGGTCAGGCTCCAGTTGACCACCCGATCGATGCCCCCGGGCAGGTCCACCCGAGGCGGAAACAGAATCCACACCAGGATCTGCATGGCTCGCTTGAAGGCACTCAACGGCGACTGCAGCAAGGCCGCGCCGATGGTGCCGCCGAGCACGATCAGTGCCGCCGGGCCATTGGCCAGGGCCGACAGGTGACCCCCTTCCAGGTAGTTGCCACCAATGATGGCGACAAACGCCATGATGATCCCGATAAGGCTGAGCACATCCATCAGAGACAGGCCTCGACCAGATGCCGGCCGATGTCGTCCAGGCTGTACACCGCGTCCGCCAGATTGGCTTTGACGATGGCCATGGGCATGCCATAGATCACGCAGCTGGCTTCATCCTGGGCCCAGACCGCGCTGCCGCCCTGCTTGAGCAGGCGGGCGCCTTCGCGACCGTCGGCGCCCATACCGGTCAGCACCACCGCCAGAACTTTGTCGCTGTAGGACTTGGCCGCAGAACCGAAGGTGATATCCACGCACGGCTTGTAGTTCAGGCGCTCGTCGCCAGGAAGAATCTTCACCGCGCCACGACCGTCGATCATCATCTGCTTGCCGCCCGGCGCCAGCAGCGCCAGGCCTGGACGCAGGATGTCGCCATCCTCCGCTTCCTTGACACTGATCCGGCACAGCTTGTCCAAACGCTCGGCAAAGGCTTTGGTGAAAGCCGCAGGCATATGCTGAATCAGCACGATAGGTGCCGGGAAGTTGGCCGGCAGTTGGGTCAGGACCCGCTGCAGCGCCACCGGGCCACCGGTGGAAGTACCGATCGCCACCAGCTTGTAGGCCTTGCGCTTGGGCGCTGGCGATGCCGGGCCGGCAGCCGGTGCCGGAGCACGGACAGGAGCAGGCGCAGGCGCCGGACGACTGCCGCCAAAGCTCGACGGCGCCGGAGCCGGTGCAGCCGGTTGCGGCGCCGGGGCGCTGTAGCTGCTGAAACGGCGATTACTGCGCGAAATGCTGTGGACTTTCTCGCACAGCAGTTGCTTGACCTTCTCGGGATTGCGCGAGATGTCTTCGAAATTCTTCGGCAGGAAATCCACAGCCCCGGCATCCAGCGCATCGAGGGTCACTCGAGCGCCTTCGTGGGTCAGGGAAGAGAACATCAGGACCGGCGTCGGGCAGCGCTGCATGATATGCCGCACTGCGGTGATGCCATCCATCATCGGCATCTCGTAGTCCATGGTGATCACGTCCGGCTTGAGGGCCAGGGCCTGATCGATCGCCTCTTTACCATTGGTCGCCGTACCGACGACCTGGATATTCGAATCCGCTGAAAGAATTTCCGAGACGCGGCGGCGGAAAAAACCCGAATCGTCCACCACCAGGACTTTGACTGCCATAAACACTCCGTTAGGTGGGGCGAGGCCAACCGCCCCTCCCCGCCGAATCAAATACGCCGTGCGGCGTAACGCTTGAGCATGCTCGGAACATCGAGAATCAGAGCGATGCGGCCGTCACCGGTAATGGTGGCGCCGGACATGCCCGGGGTTCCCTGAAGCATTTTGCCCAAGGGCTTGATGACCACTTCTTCCTGGCCTACCAGTTGATCGACGACAAAACCGATCCGCTGGGTGCCCACCGAAAGGATCACTACGTGGCCTTCACGCTGCTCTTCATGAGCCGCGGAACTGACCAGCCAGCGCTTGAGGTAGAACAGGGGCAATGCCTTGTCACGCACGATCACCACTTCCTGGCCATCCACCACATTGGTGCGGGACAGGTCGAGGTGGAAGATTTCGTTGACGTTGACCAGCGGGAAGGCGAACGCCTGGTTGCCCAGCATCACCATCAGGGTCGGCATGATCGCCAGGGTCAACGGCACCTTGATGACGATCTTCGAACCCTGGCCCTTGGTCGAGTAGATGTTGATCGAGCCATTGAGCTGGGAAATCTTGGTCTTCACCACGTCCATGCCCACGCCACGGCCGGAGACGTCGGAGATCTCGGTCTTGGTGGAGAAGCCCGGGGCGAAGATCAGGTTGTAGCACTCGGTGTCGCTCAGGCGGTCGGCGGCGTCCTTGTCCATCACGCCGCGCTTGACGGCAATGGCTCGCAGAACGTTGGGGTCCATGCCCTTGCCGTCGTCGGAAATCGACAGGAGGATGTGGTCACCTTCCTGCTCCGCCGCCAGCACCACTTTGCCGCCACGGGCCTTGCCCGAGGCTTCGCGCTCTTCCGGCGACTCAATGCCATGGTCCACCGCGTTGCGCACCAAGTGCACCAGCGGATCGGCCAGGGCCTCGACCAGGTTCTTGTCGAGGTCGGTTTCTTCCCCCACCAGCTCCAGGTTGATCTCTTTCTTGAGCTGTCGGGCCAAGTCGCGAACCAGACGCGGGAAGCGCCCGAACACCTTCTTGATCGGCTGCATGCGGGTCTTCATCACCGCGGTCTGCAGGTCGGCGGTCACCACGTCCAGGTTCGACACGGCCTTGGACATGGCTTCGTCGCCGCTGTTGAGCCCCAGGCGCACCAGACGGTTACGCACCAGCACCAGCTCGCCCACCATGTTCATGATTTCGTCCAGGCGCGCAGTATCAACCCGCACCGTGGTTTCTGCTTCGCTGGCAGGCTTTTCCGCTGGTGGCGCCGCTGCGGCACGAGCCGGTGCCGGCGCTGCAGCCGCTGCCGGTTTTGCCGCCTCGGCCTTGGCTTCGGGCTTCTTCGCCACGGGCTTGGCGACGGCGGTGCTGGTTGCAGCAGCCGGTGCCGCAGCAACAGCCGCTGCCGGTTTGGCCGCACCCGGAGCCTCAGAGAACTTGCCCTTGCCGTGCAGCTCATCGAGCAGGGATTCGAATTCGTGATCGGTGATCAGGTCGCTACCGGCTGCGGCGGCGCTTGGCGCCGGCGCGGCAGGCACCGCGGCCACTGCTGACTCCAGTGCGTCCACGGCAAAGTTGCCCTTGCCATGCAACTGGTCCAGCAGGGCTTCGAATTCGTCATCGGTGATTTCGTCGCCAGCTGCGGCAGCACCAGCGGCAGCAGGAGGCGCTGCGGGAGCTACAGCATCGGGTGCGAACTGCCCCTTGCCATGCAGTTGGTCCAGCAGGGACTCGAACTCGGCATCGGTGATCTCGTCGCTGGCAGGCGCAGCCTCGGCCACCGGTGCGGCAGCAGGCGCAGCCTCGGCGTCGGCCTTGGCGGCATTCAGCGAGTCGAGCAAGAGTTCGAATTCGTTATCGGTGATATCCCCTGATGGGGCCTCAGCCTCGGGCTCAGGCTCGACAGCGACTTCGGCCACTTCTTCGACCGCCGGCGCTGCAGGTTCGGCACCGGCAGGCTCAGCGAGGCGCGCCAAGGCGGCCAGCAGCTCAGGTGTCGCGGCAGTGATTTCGGTGCGCTCACGGACCTGGCTGAACATGCCGTTCACCGCGTCCAGCGCCTCGAGCACCACGTCCATCAGCTCCGAATCGACCCGTCGCTCACCCTTGCGCAGGATGTCGAAGACGTTCTCGGCGATGTGGCAGCACTCCACCAGCTCATTGAGCTGGAGGAAGCCGGCGCCCCCTTTAACAGTGTGAAAACCGCGAAAAATTGCATTGAGCAAGTCCGCATCATCTGGCCGGCTTTCCAGCTCGACCAGTTGTTCGGACAGTTGCTCTAGAATCTCGCCGGCCTCAACCAGGAAATCCTGAAGGATCTCTTCATCGGCGCCGAAGCTCATTAATGGGTGCTCCTAGAATCCAAGGCTGGAAAGCAAATCGTCTACATCGTCCTGACCGGACATAACGTCTTCCCGTTTATCGGCATGAATCTGCGGACCTTCACCCTTGGCGAGATGTTTTTGCGGATCTTTTTCAGCGAGGATCGATTCACGGTCATGTTCGATGCCAGCGAAACGATCAACCTGACTGGCCATCAAGACGAGTTTGAGCAGATTGCTCTCGACTTCCGTGACCAACTGGGTCACACGCTTGATCACCTGACCGGTCAGGTCCTGGTAATCCTGCGCCAGCAGAATGTCGTTGAGGTGGCCCGAGACGGTGCGGGTTTCCTGCTCGCTACGCGTCAGGAAACTGTCGACCCGGCGTGCCAGTTCGCGAAACTCTTCAGCGCCGACCTCGCGCCGCATAAAGCGCCCCCAGTCTGCGCTCAAGGCCTGGGCTTCAGTGCTCAGGCCATTGACCAACGGAGTGCTGATCTCCACCAGATCCATGGTGCGGTTGGCGGCGGCTTCCGTGAGCCGGACCACATAGGACAGGCGCTCAGTGGCATCCGTGATCTGTGAAACTTCCTCGGCTTGCGGCATGTGCGGGTCAATCTGGAAATTGACGATCGCGCTATGCAGCTCGCGGGTGAGCTTGCCCACTTCCTGATACAGGCCGCGGTCACGGGTCTGATTGAGCTCATGGATCAATTGCACCGCTTCGCCAAACCTGCCCTTTTCAAGGCTTTCGACCAGTTCCAGCGCATGTTTTTTCAGGGTCGACTCAAAGTCGCCCAGTGAAGATTCGTTATGCTCCATAGCTCCCCCGTGGCGGAATGGCTACGTACATCAACCGATGCGTTCGAAGATCTTTTCGATCTTCTCTTTCAACGCCTGAGCCGTGAATGGTTTGACGACATAGCCGTTTACGCCGGCCTGGGCCGCTTCGATGATCTGCTCGCGCTTGGCTTCAGCAGTCACCATCAATACCGGCAGGTGCTTGAGTTTTTCATCGGCCCGCACGTGGCGCAGCAGGTCGATACCGGTCATGCCCGGCATGTTCCAGTCCGTTACCAGAAAGTCGATGCTCCCGCTGTTGAGTACCGGAATGGCGGTAGTGCCATCGTCGGCCTCGACCGTGTTGGTGAAACCCAGATCACGCAACAGGTTTTTTATGATCCGCCGCATCGTTGAAAAGTCATCAACGATGAGGATTTTCATGTTCTTGTCCAATTCGACCTCCAAGCAGTCTTAAACGCATCCAGCACCTGAACGCGCCATTCAATCAATTCGGCATAACACACAACGACTGCATGGAGCACATACTGCAAGACCGGTGCAGCGCTTGCTTCACCGGTCCTGATCGCAGTGTCCCCACACTGCCTGTCAGCGCGCTCGCCACTCCCCCAAACGCCCCCGCAAGCGGGCTGCGCACTGGCTGTGTAACTGGCTGACCCGCGACTCGCTGACCCCCAGGACCTCACCGATTTCCTTGAGGTTCAGCTCTTCGTCGTAGTACAGCGCCAACACCAGTCGCTCGCGCTCCGGCAAATTGGCAATCGCATCCGCCAACGCAGCCTGGAAGCGTTCATCCTCCAGGTCCCGTGACGGCTCGAGATGAGCACTGGCGCCATCCTCATGCAGCCCTTCATGTTCGCCGTCCTGCAACAGATCGTCGAAACTGAACAGGCGGCTGCCCAAGGTGTCGTTCAAAATCCCGTAATAATCGTCGAGACTCAATTGAAGTTCGGCCGCAACTTCGTGATCTTTAGCATCGCGACCGGTTTTAGCTTCAATTGCGCGAATGGCATCACTGACCATGCGCGTATTACGGTGCACCGAACGCGGTGCCCAATCGCCTTTGCGAACCTCGTCAAGCATCGCCCCTCGGATACGGATACCCGCGTAGGTTTCGAAACTCGCCCCCTTGCTCGCGTCGTACTTGGTCGACACTTCGAGCAAACCGATCATTCCGGCCTGAATCAGGTCTTCCACCTGAACACTGGCCGGCAACCGCGCCAGCAGGTGATAGGCAATACGCTTGACCAGTGGCGCATAGCGCTCGATCAATTCGTATTGGCTGTCACGTGCCGACTTCTTGTAGAGGTTGTAGCCGCTGGCAGTCATAGCACCGGTCCCGCTGTTTGATGCACTAGGCGCTCGACAAAAAACTCCAGATGCCCGCGTGGGTTCGCCGGCAACGGCCAGGTATCGACTTTTTGCGCGATGGCCTTGAACGCCAATGCACACTTCGAACGAGGAAAGGCTTCATAGACCGCACGCTGCTTTTGCACGGCCTTGCGTACGCTTTCGTCGTAGGGAACTGCGCCGACGTATTGTAAGGCCACGTCCAGGAAACGATCCGTGACCTTGGTCAATTTTGCAAACAGGTTGCGCCCTTCCTGAGGACTCTGGGCCATGTTGGCCAAGACCCGGAAACGGTTCATGCCGTAATCGCGGTTGAGCAACTTGATCAGCGCGTAGGCGTCGGTGATGGAGGTCGGTTCGTCGCAGACCACCAGCAACACTTCCTGGGCTGCGCGGACGAAACTGACTACCGAGTCACCAATGCCCGCAGCGGTGTCGATCACCAGCACATCGAGATTGTCGCCGATGTCGCTGAAGGCCTGGATCAGGCCCGCATGCTGGGCAGGACTCAGGTGCACCATGCTTTGGGTGCCCGAGGCGGCCGGAACGATGCGAATGCCGCCAGGCCCCTGGAGCAGCACGTCGCGCAGCTCACAGCGCCCTTCGATGACATCCGCCAGGGTGCGTTTGGGGGTCAGACCCAGTAGGACATCGACGTTGGCCAGTCCCAGATCGGCGTCCAGCAGCAAGACCCGCCGACCGAGCTCAGCCAGAGCCAGGGACAAGTTCACTGACACATTAGTCTTGCCGACGCCACCTTTGCCGCCGGTCACCGCAATCACCTGTACGGGATGCATGCTGCCCATGTTCTTTCTTTACCTTGTCTTACTTAGACGGGGCCACATAACTGGCTGCGCGTTCACCATTGGAACAATGCATGGCAGACCATCGATGTAGATACACTGCAATCTATTCATGTCTACCTCAGCCGACCCGCTTGGTCGGGCTGTGATAGAGGTCAGCGAACATGTCGGCCATGGCTTCTTCGCTGGGTTCTTCCTGCATCTGCACACTGACAGCACGACTCACCAACTGGTGGCGGCGAGGCAGATGCAAATCGTCGGGAATCCGTGGGCCATCGGTGAGATAGGCCACTGGCAATTCGTGACTGATGGCCAGGCTCAAGACCTCGCCAAGACTAGCTGTTTCATCCAGTTTCGTGAGGATGCAACCGGCCAGACCGCAGCGCTTGTAGCTGTGGTAGGCAGCCGTCAGCACCTGCTTCTGGCTGGTAGTGGCCAGCACCAGGTAATTCTTCGCCCGAATCCCACGACCGGCCAGGCTTTCCAGTTGCATGCGCAACGCCGGGTCGCTGGCTTGCAGGCCGGCGGTGTCGATCAACACCACGCGCTTGCGCAGCAGCGGGTCCAGGGCTTGAGCCAGGGACTGACCAGGATCGACATGGGTCACCGACACATTAAGGATGCGCCCCAGGGTCTTGAGCTGCTCCTGGGCGCCAATACGGAAGCTGTCCATGCTCACCAGAGCAATGTTCTGTGCGCCGTACTTGAGTACATAGCGCGCTGCCAGCTTGGCCAGGGTAGTGGTCTTGCCCATGCCGGCAGGGCCGACCATGGCAATCACGCCCCCCTCTTCGAGTGGCTCGACTTCCGGGGTCTGGATCATCCGCGCCAGGTGCGCCAGCAACATGCGCCAGGCCTGGCGGGGCTCGTCGATTTCGCTGATCAGTGCCAGCAGGTCGCGCGCCAGCGGGCCGGACAGGCCGATGCGCTGCAGGCGACGCCAGAGGTTGGCCTGCTCCGGGCGACTGCCCTGCAACTGGCTCCAGGCCAGGGAGCCCAACTGCACTTCCAGCAGCTCACGCAGACCGTTGAGTTCGAAACGCATGGAGTCCAAGGCCCGGTTATCGGGCGCCGGAGCAACAGGAGCCGGGGCCGGACGCGGACGCTCGGTCAGGGTCGGCTCGATCAGCGGCTCGGCGGCAGTCAACGGCAGACCGGCGAACAACTGGCGATTGGTGATCGAGGCACTGTCGCCCTCGCCCCGCAGGCTCAGTTCGGCCTGGGCGGTGACGATACGCGACTGGGTCTTGCGCAACTCGTCTTCAAGTTCCATGTTCGGAACCCGCGGCGACAAGGCTGACAACTTGTAATCCAGGGCAGCCGTCAACTCGACGCCCCCGGCAATCCGCCGGTTGCCGATGATGGCGGCTTCAGCGCCCAACTCATCACGAACCAGTTTCATGGCCTGACGCATATCGGCGGCGAAAAAACGCTTAACTTGCATAACCCACTACCTCAGCCGTTGGGCCCTACTGTCGCAACGATGGTCACTTGCTTGTTGTCGGGAATTTCCTGGTACGCCAGCACATGCAACCCGGGAACGGCGAGACGCCCGAACCGCGAGAGCATGGCGCGGACCGGACCCGCTACCAACAGAATCACCGGTTGACCTTGCATCTCTTGACGCTGCGCCGCTTCGATCAGCGAACGTTGCAGCTTTTCAGCCATGCTTGGCTCCAGCAGAACGCCTTCTTCCTGGCCTTGTCCTGCCTTCTGCAAACTGCTGAGCAAAATTTGTTCCAACCTTGGCTCCAAGGTAATCACAGGCAGCTCAGACTCAGTACCTACAATGCTTTGGACGATGGCGCGAGACAAGCCGACCCGAACCGCGGCAACCAAAGCGGCAGTATCTTGACTCTTGGCGGCATTGTTGGCGATCGCCTCGGCAATGCTGCGGATGTCCCGTACCGGCACCTGTTCGGCCAGCAGCGCCTGCAACACCTTGAGCAACTGCGACAACGACAGCACACCCGGCACCAACTCCTCCGCCAGCTTCGGCGAACTCTTGGCCAGCACTTGCAGCAGCTGCTGCACCTCCTCGTGACCAATCAGCTCGCTGGAGTGCTTGTACAGAATCTGGTTCAAGTGGGTGGCGACCACGGTACTGGCGTCCACCACGGTGTAGCCCAGGGACTGCGCCTGAGGCCGCTGGCTGATTTCGATCCACACCGCCTCCAGGCCAAAGGCCGGGTCACGGGCCGAGATACCGTTGAGGGTGCCGTAGACCTGCCCGGGGTTGATCGCCAGTTCGCGATCCGGATAGATCTCGGCCTCCGCCAGGATCACCCCCATCAGGGTCAGGCGATAGGCACTGGGGGCCAGGTCCAGGTTGTCACGGATATGCACAGTAGGCATAAGGAAGCCCAGGTCCTGGGACAGCTTCTTGCGCACACCCTTGATCCGCGCCAGCAGTTGCCCGCCCTGGTTGCGATCCACCAAAGGAATCAGGCGGTAGCCAACTTCCAGGCCGATCATGTCGATCGGAGTCACATCGTCCCAACCCAGCTCCTTGGTCTCCATGGCCCGAGCCGGAGAAGGCAGCAAGTCTTGCTGACGCTGGACTTCTTCCTGAGCCTTGACCTTGACCAGGTTCTGCTTTCTCCAGAGCAGATAAGCCGCACCACCGGCCACTGCCGCCAGACTGAGGAAGGAGAAGTGCGGCATGCCCGGCACCAGCCCCATCACCGCCATCAGGCCCGCAGCCACTGCCAGCGCCTTGGGCGAAGCGAACATCTGCCGGTTGATCTGCTTGCCCATATCTTCGGAGCCCGAAGCACGAGTCACCATGATGGCGGCCGCGGTGGACAGCAGCAGCGATGGCAACTGCGCCACCAAACCGTCACCGATGGTCAGCAAGGCATAGACCTTGCCGGCGTCGGCAAAGGTCATGTTGTGCTGGAAGATACCGACCGCCATGCCGCCGATCAGGTTGATGAAGAGGATCAGCAGGCCGGCGATGGCGTCGCCGCGAACGAACTTGCTGGCACCGTCCATGGAGCCGTAGAACTCGGCCTCCTGGGCCACTTCCAGACGGCGCAGCTTGGCCTGATTCTGATCGATCAGGCCGGCGTTGAGGTCGGCGTCGATGGCCATCTGTTTGCCGGGCATGGCATCCAGGGTGAAGCGCGCGCTCACCTCGGAAATCCGTCCGGCACCCTTGGTCACCACCACGAAGTTGATGATCATGAGGATCGCGAAGACCACGATACCCACGACATAGTTACCGCCGATCACCACCTCACCGAAGGCCTGGATCACCTTACCGGCGGCGGCATGGCCTTCCTGACCGTGGAGCATCACCACCCGGGTCGAGGCCACGTTGAGTGCCAACCGCAACAAGGTGGCTACCAGCAGAATGGTGGGGAACACCGCGAAATCCAGTGGTCGCAGGGCGTACACACAGACCAGCAGGACTACGATCGACAGGGCGATGTTGAAGGTGAAGAACACATCCAGCAGGAACGCCGGTACTGGCAGCATCATCATGGCCAGCATGACCAACAGCAGCACAGGTACACCCAGGTTGCCTCGACCGAGGTCAACCAGGTTACTGCGAGCCGTGTTGATTAACTGAGAGCGATCCACCGATTTACCCCGTTCCGTAAAGCAAACTTTTGACGCCTGAAGCGGCTCGGGGCTGCTACTGCAAGAAGCCTTCCAACTTTGCCAAAGCGGCGCAATCCCACCCTTGACCAGGAAGAACCGGGCTACCGGCGAACAAGATCGCGGGACCACCATTGCCGACTAGCGAAGCGCCCTGGGTCAGCTGCAAGAAACAAGGTTACAAGGCGAAATAATGGCAATTAGCCATTTTTCTGACGAAAGCAGGACGCACTCGCTGGCAAGCCAGGCCCTGCATACCTACAGCTACAGGGGCTCGATGGGGCCGCCCGAGGATTGCTTGCCGCCAGTGTCGCGCCGCAGATCTGCCGGAATCGGCAAGTCCTTGAGCGGGTCCGGACGCTTGCCCTTGCCCGCGCGGTGCTGGCGGATCTGATAGACGTAGGCCAGGACCTGGGCCACCGCCAGGTACAGGCCCGCAGGGATTTCTTCTTCAAGCTCAGTGGAGTAATAGATGGAACGCGCCAAAGCCGGCGACTCCAGCAGCATCACTTCATGGGCCACGGCAATCTCGCGGATTTTCAGGGCCAAGAAATCGCTGCCCTTGGCCAGCAACACCGGAGCCCCACCCTTCTCGGCGTCATACTTGAGGGCAACGGCGTAGTGAGTCGGGTTGGTGATCACCACGTCAGCCTCGGGGATTGCCGCCATCATCCGCCGCTGAGACATCTCGCGCTGGGTCTGGCGAATCCGCTGCTTGACCTCAGGACGACCTTCCTGGTCCTTGTGCTCGTCACGCACCTCCTGCTTGGTCATCAACAACTTCTTATGGGCCTGGTAAATCTGCACCGGCACATCCACCGCCGCGATCAGGATCAGCCCGCACGCCATCCACAACGTGCTCCAGCCCACCACCTGGACGCTGTGGATGATCGCCAGCTCAAGCGGTTCGTGGGCAATGCGCAGCAGATCATCAATGTCCGCCGACAGCACCGAAAGCGCCACGAACAGCACCAGGCCGAATTTGGCCAGGGCCTTGAGCAGCTCGATCAACGCATTGGTGGAAAACATCCGCTTAAGACCACTCGCCGGATTCATTCGACTGAACTTGGGCGCCAGACTCTTGCCCGCGAACAACCAGCCCCCGAGGGAAATCGGCCCGATGATGGCCGCCAGCAGCAAGGTCAGCAGCACCGGCTGCACCGCCAGGATGGCGATCTTGCCCGAGTGCAGCAGGTACTGCCCCATGGCTCCCGGGCTGAGCAGCACCTCCCGGGGCAAGGAGAAATTCAGACGCATGATTTCCAGCAGGTCCTGGGCCAGACCACCGCCATACACCAGCAGACCGCCCGCCCCTGCCAACATGACGGCCAGGGTATTGAGCTCCTTGGAACGGGCAATCTCACCCTTTTCCCGGGAGTCCTTCTTGCGTTTCTCCGTGGGGTCTTCTGTCTTGTCCTGACCGCTCTCGCTTTCTGCCATGGCTCAACGCGCCTTTGCCAGTTCGCGTAAAAACTGCAGGGCCTCGGAGGCCAGCGGTTGATACTGATTGAGAATGTCAGCCAGGCTGACCCAGACAATGCCCATGCCGAGCACCAGCGTCAGGGGAAAGCCGATGGAGAAGATATTCAATTGCGGGGCGGCTCGGGTCATCACGCCAAAGGCGATGTTGACCACCAGCAGCGCGGTGATCGCCGGCAGTACCAGCAACAGCGCAGCCCCCATGACCCAACCGAGCTTGCCCGCCAGCTCCCAGTAGTGGTTGACCATCAGGCCACCGCCCACTGGCAGGGTGGTGAAGCTTTCGGTAAGGACTTCAAAGACCACCAGATGGCCGTTCATGGCCAGGAACAGCAGGGTCACCAGCATGGTGAAAAACTGCCCGATCACCGCCACCGAGACGCCGTTGGTAGGGTCGACCATGGAAGCGAAGCCCATGCCCATCTGGATCGCCACGATCTGCCCGGCGATCACAAAGGACTGGAAGAACAGCTGCAGGGAAAACCCCAGCACCGCACCGATCAGAATCTGCTCGGCAATCAGCAGCAGGCCGCTGAGATCCAAGGCACGCACTTCGGGCATGGGCGGCAGGCCGGGGACTATGACCACGGTAATCGCCAGGGCGAAATACAAACGCACGCGACGCGGTACCAGAGTGGTACCGAATATCGGCATCACCATCAGCAGCGAAGTGACCCGGAACAGCGGCAGCATGAAGCTCGCCACCCAGGTACTGATCTGAGTGTCGGTCAGCGCCAACAGGGACATCGGCTCAGCCGATCAGCTGAGGAATACTGCCGTACAACTGACGGATGTATTCCATGAAGGTTTGCACCAGCCAGGGACCGGCGACAATCAGGGTCACCAGCATCACCAGCAAGCGCGGCAGAAAGCTCAGGGTCTGTTCGTTGATCTGGGTGGCCGCCTGGAACATGGCCACCATCAAGCCCACCAACAGGCTGGGCACCACCAGCACTGCCACCATCAGGGTGGTCAGCCAGAGGGCTTCGCGAAACAGGTCTACCGCGACTTCAGGAGTCATTGTCGAGCACCCGCAAACAAGGTTTTAAACACCGCCGAAACTGCCCGCCAAGGTGCCGATGATCAGGGCCCAGCCATCCACCAGGACAAACAGCATGATCTTGAACGGCAAGGAAATGATCAGCGGCGACAGCATCATCATGCCCATGGCCATCAGCACACTGGCCACCACCAGGTCGATGATCAGGAACGGGATAAAGATCATGAAGCCGATCTGGAAGGCTGTCTTGAGCTCCGAGGTGACGAACGCCGGCACCAGGATGGTCAGCGGTGCCTGGTCGGGGCTGGCAATGTCGGTGCGCTTGGACAGGCGCATGAACAACTCCAGGTCACTGCTGCGAGTCTGCGCCAGCATAAAGTCCTTGATCGGCACCTGGGCCTTGGCCACCGCCTCCTGGGACGTGAGTTTTTCCGCCAGGTAAGGCTGCAAGGCATCCTGGTTCACCCGGTCGAACACCGGAGCCATGATGAACATGGTGAGGAACAGCGCCATGCCGGTGAGGATCTGGTTGGACGGCGTCTGCTGCAGACCCAGGGCCTGACGCAGGATCGAGAAAACGATGATGATCCGGGTGAAGCTGGTCATCAGCATGACGAACGCCGGGATGAAACTCAGCGCGGTCATGATCAGCAGGATCTGCAGGCTGACCGAGTATTCCTGCTGACCGTCGGCATTGGTGCCCAGGGTAATCGCCGGGATCGACAACGGGTCGGCCGCCAGCGCCAGCGGCGCCACCAGCATCAGTGCCAACGTCAAGATGATGCGCAACGGCATTACTTCTTATCCTTATGATCCTTGCCCAACAGCTCCATCAGGCGCTGGGCAAACTCGGGCGTCGCCTGCTCGGCACTGGGCACCTGCACCGGTTCTTTGAGTACATGCAGCGGGGTGATGGTGCCCGGGGTCAGGCCCAGCAGAATCTGCTCGCTGCCCACTTGCACCAGCACCAGGCGATCGCGCGGCCCCAGGGCCCGGGAGCCGATCAACTCGATCACCTGCCCCTTCCCGGCGGGACCGGCCTGCTGCACCCGGCGCAGCAGCCAGGCGAGGAAGAAAATCAGCCCGATCACCAGCAGCAGGCCCAGCACCAGCTGGGTCAACTGCCCACTGACACTGCCCACTGCCGGGGCTGCAGCCGCAGCTGTCGCCGCCGACTCTGCAGCCAGGGCGCCCAGGGGCAAACCGAGCACGACCACGCCAAGCAGCTTGTTCACTTAGCGCAGCTTCTTGATGCGTTCGCTGGGGCTGATCACGTCAGTCAGGCGAATACCGAACTTCTCGTTGACCACCACCACCTCGCCATGGGCGATCAGGGTGCCGTTGACCAGCACATCCAGCGGCTCGCCGGCCAGGCGGTCAAGCTCGATCACCGACCCCTGGTTGAGCTGCAGCAGGTTGCGGATGTTGATGTCGGTGCTGCCCACTTCCATGGAGATCGATACCGGGATATCGAGAATCACGTCCAGGTTGGGACCGTCTAGCGTGACCGGCTCATGGCTCTTGGGCATGCTGCCGAACTCTTCCATCTGCAAACGCCCGGAGCCGGATGCGGCGCCTGCATCGGCGGCCAGCAAGGCGTCGATATCGGCCTGGCCGGCATCACCGGTTTCTTCCAGTGCAGCAGCCCATTCATCGGCCAGTGCCTGGTCGTCCTGGGAGTTAATTTCGTCAGCCATCTTGGGTCCTCGACGGGCAAAAATTCATTGAACAGCAAACAGGTTGGAGCGCCGCTCAACGGCGCTCGATCGGCTCGATCACTTGCAGCGCCAGGTTGCCCTTGTGGGAACCCAGCTTGACCTTGAACGACGGTACGCCGTTGGCACGCATGATCATGTCTTCCGGCAGTTCCACCGGGATCACATCGCCCGGCTGCATGTGCAGGATGTCCCGCAGGCGCAACTGACGACGGGCCACGGTGGCGCTCAGCGGCACTGCCACATCCAGCACGTCCTCGCGCAGGGCCTTGCTCCAGCGCTCGTCCTGGTCATCCAGGTCAGACTGGAAGCCGGCGTCGAGCATTTCGCGGATCGGCTCGATCATCGAGTACGGCATGGTCACGTGCAGGTCGCCGCCACCGCCATCGAGTTCGATGTGGAAGGTCGACACCACGATGGCTTCGCTGGGGCCGACGATGTTGGCCATGGCCGGGTTCACTTCCGAGTTTATGTACTCGAAGTTGACCGGCATGATCGCCTGCCAGGCTTCCTTCAGATCGACGAAGGCCTGCTCCAGCACCATGCGCACCACCCGCAGCTCGGTAGGCGTGAATTCACGCCCTTCGATCTTCGCGTGGCGGCCGTCGCCGCCGAAGAAGTTGTCCACCAGCTTGAACACCAGCTTGGCGTCGAGAATGAACAGCGCCGTGCCACGCAGCGGCTTGATCTTCACCAGGTTGAGGCTGGTGGGCACATACAGCGAGTGCACGTACTCACCAAACTTCATGACCTGCACGCCACCTACCGCCACATCGGCGGAACGACGCAGCATGTTGAACATGCTGATCCTTGTATAGCGGGCGAAACGCTCGTTGATCATTTCCAGGGTCGGCATGCGTCCGCGGACGATGCGATCCTGACTGGTCAGGTCGTAGCTTTTGACACTGCCGGGTTCGGCAGCGTGTTCGGTCTGTACCAGACCGTCATCGACGCCATGGAGCAGCGCATCGATCTCATCCTGGGACAGCAGGTCCTGCACGGCCATGTCGTGTTCCTACTGCAGTACGAAGTTAGTAAAGAGCAACTGCTCGACCACTACTTTGCCCACCTCTTTCTGCGCCACTTCCTGGACGCTGGCAGTGGCCTTCTGGCGGAGCATTTCCTGGCCAACCGGAGTCGCCAGGGTGTCGAAACTCTGTCCAGAGAACAGCATCACCAGGTTGTTGCGGATCACCGGCATGTGCACTTTCAGCGCATCCAGGTCGGCCTGGTTGCGCGCCAGCAGGGTAATGCTCACCTGCATGTAGCGCTGACGACCGTTCTGCGTGAAGTTGACGACGAAGGCCGGGGCCATGGGCTCGTAGATCGCTGCCGGCTTGACGTTGCTGGCGGTTTCCGCAACCGGCGCAGGCTTGCTCTGAGCACTGTGCATGAAGTACCAGGTGGCGCCGACCGACAAGCCGATGGCCAGCAACAACGCCAGAACAATCAAGAGGATAAGCTTGAGTTTGCTTTTCCCTGCGGTGGGTTTTTCTGCTGCTTCGCTCTTCGCCATGCCAATAATCCGTCACTATTCGGGGGTTCACAGTCGCACGGCAAGGCAAGAGCAAGTGTTATGCCAGATTTGTCCGAAATGGGGGGATAAGCAGCGGGGAAGGAGAAGCAAGGGGCATGGCGAGCTCTCTCGGCCACGCCCCCTCTGTCACTCAATCAGGCGTAATAGTCCACAGCGCTGGTGCCAATCACGGTCTGCACCGGGGCAGCCACTTCAGCCACGCCATGGGGCAACTCTTCGTCGCCACCGTCCAGGCGCGTGCCACTGGTGCTGGAACCACTCCTGCGGTTCTGCTCCTGTTGCGCCTGTTCCTGACCTTGCCAGCCGCGAGACTGGTCGGAAACGTTGACGTCCACCTGCCCCAACCCCTGCTGGTTGAACATGTCTCGCATACGGTGCATCTGCCCTTCCAGGGCTTCACGGACACCGGCATGAGCACTCATGAAGGTCACCTGGGTCTGCTGATCAGGAATCATGTGTACGCGAATATCAAGGCGTCCCAGCTCCGCAGGTTGCAACTGAATGTCCGCCGACCTGAGGTTGGCGCTGGACAGGTACATCACCCGATTGACCACTTCATCGGTCCAACCGCTCTGGTGCATGGCCAGCGGCTGGTTGACCGGCACCGCATTGGCGGTCTTCGGCGTCGCGGCCTGAGTCAGGGCCGCCAGACGATTGGCGAAATCATCCACCCGGGTATCGCTGGAAGCCCCCTTGAGGTCTTTCAGGCCGTCGGCAATCAGGCCAGTGAAGGCCTTTTCGCCGCCCTGCTCGGTACTGTTCTTGCTGGTGTGCTGCTCAAGCATGCCGGCCATGCCATTGGCGAAGTTCTGCACCGACGTCAACTGACCGTCGGCATCGGCATTCGCGGGTGCAGCCTTGGGCTGAGACTGACTGGAAGCCGATACATGCCCGCCTTGCTCCATGGCCAGACGCAGCGCTGGCAAGGCATCCAGCGGATCAGCCTCAGGATCGAAGGCCTCCTTGGGCGGCTCCGCCACAGGCGCCACCGCCGGCACTACCGCTGCCACCACTCCAGCGGGCGGCGCCACGGGCACTTCCACCTGAGGTTGCGCAGCCACTACCGGCGGCGGCACTTCGGCGACCTGAGGTTGCGGCTGGATCGTCGGCAACAGACTCGGGTCCACCGGCGCCGGATCCACCGAGGCGTCGGCCTGCGTGGTATCGGCCGGCTTGTTGTCATCACTGGCGGCAGTGGCGGGCTTGCTGTCGCTGCTCACCGGCTTATCGGCAGGCAAGGTTTTGCCGCTATCGGCAACCGCTGGCTGCGGCGCGGCAGACTGATCGCTGGCAACATCCTTCTTCGGACTGTTGTCGACGCTCTTGTCCCGTACGGGCTTGGGCGAGTTGTCGGCGAGGGCCGGCGACTTGTTCTGCGGCTTGCTCTGAGACTCCTTGGCATAGAGCTGCGCGAAGCTGGACGCCTTGTCCCCAGGCTCGGCAACGCTTGCCAGAGGGCTGGCAGGGGCCGCTTGAGTCTTGGACTTAGCGTTGGCCTGAGCTGTGGCCTGAAGAAGCGAATTAGGGGTAACAGCCATGGGACAGTCTCCGCTGCACGGGGATCAAAGGTACAGTTCAGAGACTTGACTGCAAAGGTCGAGCCAGCTTTATCAACCCGCTGACAAAAGGTCGTTTCTCAGCAGTGGAAGCGCTGCAATTCCTGCTCGCACAAGCGCCGGACAATGGCGAACTCGCCATCGATCTCCCCCACCAGCTGGCGAATGCCATCAACGGCCGACTGTCCGGCCCGCACCTCAAGCTCATGACAGAGCTCAGCCAGGCGGATCGCCCCCATATTGCTGCTACTGCCCTTGAGACTATGGGCGGTCGCCACTAGCTGCAGAGCATCCTCGGACTTGCGCAACAGCCGCACTCGTTCCTCGGAGTCGCAGACGAAAGTGTCCAGCAGGACGGGGTATTCATCCTCCATGACCTCCTGCAATGCGTTGAGCACCGTGTGGTCCAGATGTATCTCAGCCACTTGTTCACTCCTTGATCAAGAACCCCAGGATTATGCCAGAGCCTCCCAGGAAAACTCCACGCAGACACTGCGCCCATCGTCCGCCCACTCCGCCTGGCGACTCATCTGTCGGATCAGGCTGACACCGCGCCCCGACAAGCGCCCGGTATCGTTGGGCCGAGCCAGGATCGCCGCGACATCGAAGCCCTCGCCACTGTCTTCGACCCGCACTATCAGGCGCCCTCCCGCCTCCAGAGGCTGCACCTGCAAATGCACCCGCACAAAGCCATCCTCTAGCTCCGCCAGCCTCACGGATCGCTCGCGGTAATAGCGACTGAAGCCCTCGGCATCCCGTTTAAGCCGGGAGTCGAGCTTGAGCACACCGTGCTCCAAGGCATTGGAATAGAGTTCGGCCAGCACGCTGTACAGAGCCCCGCTCTGGGAGCGCAGGCCGTGCACCTCCAGCAACAACTGCAACAGATACGGCAAAGGATTGAAGCGCTTGAGGGTAGCGGCGCGGAACTCGAAGCTCACCGACCAATCCAGCGGACAGGACTGGCCGCTGTCGGAGTACACCGGGGCCGGCGGCGCCAGCCTGGGAAATTCTGGCAAGCCGACTTCGACCATGCTCACATCGTCCCGGGCACTGCCACCAAAGTCCTCCAGGGCCTGCTGAATCTCCTCGAACAGTCGCTCCTGCTCGCGGTTGGCGGCAAACACCCGGTGCAACCGCTCCACACCAAACAACTCATCGGCGGTGTTGCAGGTGTCGATCACCCCATCGGACAGCAGGAATACCCGATCCCCCGGCGCCATGGGGAACACTTCAGTACGATCTTCGAAAGCCTCGGCACTCAGCACCCCGAGGGGCAGATGTCGCGCCACCAGGGGCGTACGCGCACTGCCGGCATGACGATACAGATACCCCTCGGGCATGCCGCCATTCCACACCTCCACTGACCGTCGCTGGGTACTCAGGCACAGCAGGGTCGCACAACAGAACATATCCACCGGCAGGATGCGCTTGAGCTTGGCATTCATCTCCCGCAGGGTTTCCGGCAGCCCGTAACCCTTGGCGGTCATGCCATAAAACACCTCGGCCAGAGGCATGGCCCCCACCGCCGCTGGCAAGCCATGACCGGTGAAGTCCCCCAACAGCACATGCATGTCACCCGCCGGGGTGTAGGCCGCCAGCAGCAAATCGCCATTGAACAGCGCGTAAGGCGACTGCAGGTAGCGGATGTTCGGCGCATCCAGGCAACCGGAGTGGGCGACCTTGTCGAACACCGCCTTGGCCACCCGTTGCTCGTTGAGCAAGTAATCGTGGTGACGAGTGATCTGGTCCCGCTGCGCCAGCACGGTTTCCTGCAGGCGCCGCAAACGGTCCATGGCGTTGATCTTGGCCCCCAGAATCACCGGGTTATAGGGCTTGGCCAGAAAGTCGTCGCCACCTGCCTCCAGACAGCGAGCCAGCGCCTCCCCTTCACTCAGGGAGGTGAGGAAGATGATCGGCACCAGGGTCTCGCCTGCCAGGGCCTTGATCCGTCGCGCCGCCTCAAAGCCGTCCATCACCGGCATCATCGCGTCCATCAGCACTATGTGCGGACGCTGCTGCTCGAACAACGCCAGGGCCTCGGCCCCATTACTGGCCGCCAGCACCTGGTGCCCCTGGCGCCGGATGATGCCAGACAGCAGCAAGCGGTCCGCCGCGCCATCTTCGGCGATCAGCACACACAGGGGCTCGGTCATCGAGCGCATACCGCTCAACTGATGTCGAAAAGCTTGTCGAAATTGGAGATGGCAAGGATCTTGCGCACATCCGAGTTGCTGTTGATCACCCGGACATCGGCATTGTCGCCACCGGCGTGATCACGCAACAGCAACAGCATGCCCAGGGCCGAGCTGTCGAGGTAGGTGGCTTCCTTGAGGTCCACCACAATGGACTCCGGCGTCCGGTTCAGGCGCTCATAGGATTCACGAAACTCCTGGTGGCGCCCGAAATCGAAGCGCCCCCTGATGGAAATCGTGAGTTTTTGTCCGTCCGGGGATATTTCTGTAACGACCGACATGTGACTGCTTCCTTGTCATTGACGACGTTTAAAAGGTTTAGCACCCACTGACCCGGCGAACAACCTGCGGACGAAAAATGAGCGCTCTCAATAAGGGTTCTGACGGGGCAGACGCTGGGAAAGTTCATCCAGCAGCTTCTGTTCGCGCTTGTCCTCAAGCGCTCGAGCCTCATCAATGTAACGCTGCACCAGTTTGCGCAGCCCTTCCACCCGGGCATAAGCCTGCTGCCAGGCCTCGCGCGCGCGATCGAGGTTGTTTTGATGCCAGGCAAGGCTTTGCCGCTGCTGGGCCACGGCGGTATCCAGCTGACTGAGAAAATACTGGTAGTTCATCAACCAGTGACCACTGACGCCGAGCTTGCCGCGCTCGACCCACTGCTCCTGGTAGTCGCCACGAAAACGCTCCAGGTCCCCGAGCTTGCTCTGGGCCACACGCACCTGGCCGTGAAAGTACTCCAGACGCTGGGCAGCGGTACGCTCGGCGTTTTCCGCCATGTCCACCACCGGCGCCAGACGCGCCGCACGGCTGTCGGCCATGGCCGGTTAGCCCCCCGTCGCTGGAGCGAAAAGCATTTCCAGGTGGGTCTGGCTATGACCCAGGCTGACGTTGTCGTTAAGGCCCTGGCGCAGGTAGGCAACCATCGCCGGCTGCAGGGAGATTGCGGTGTCGGTATCGCGATCGCCACCGGCGACGTAAGCGCCAACGCTGATCAAGTCCCGAGCCTGCTGATAACGCGACCACAACTGCTTGAAGTATTGCGCCCGAGCCATGTTGTCGGGGCTGATCACCGCCGGCATGACCCGGCTGATGGAGGCCTCGATATCGATGGCGGGATAATGCCCTTCTTCGGCCAGGCGCCGGGACAGCACGATATGCCCGTCGAGCACGCCCCGAGCCGAGTCGGCGATCGGGTCCTGCTGATCGTCACCCTCGGACAGCACGGTATAGAACGCGGTAATCGAGCCACCACCGGCCTCGGCATTACCGGCCCGCTCCACCAGCTTGGGCAGCTTGGCGAACACCGAAGGCGGGTAACCCTTGGTGGCCGGCGGCTCGCCAATGGCCAGAGCGATCTCCCGCTGGGCTTGGGCGAAACGGGTCAGGGAATCCATCAGCAACAGGACGTTCTTGCCCTTGTCGCGAAAATACTCGGCGATCCGCGTGCAGTACATCGCCGCCCGCAAACGCATCAACGGCGCATCGTCCGCTGGCGAAGCCACCACCACTGAACGCTTGAGCCCCTCTTCACCGAGAATGTGCTCGATGAACTCCTTGACCTCACGCCCCCGCTCGCCGATCAGCCCGACCACGATGATGTCGGCCTCGGTGAAGCGAGTCATCATGCCCAGCAGCACACTCTTGCCCACGCCGGTACCGGCGAACAGACCGAGGCGCTGGCCGCGACCTACCGTCAATAAACCGTTGATGCTGCGAATGCCCACATCCAGCGGCTGGCTGATGGGGTCGCGCTTGAGGGGGTTGATGGTAGGACCGTCCATCGGCACCCAGTCCTCGGCACGCATGCCGCCCTTGCCATCCAGAGCGCGTCCGGCGCCATCCAGCACACGCCCGAGCATGGCCATGCCCATGGGCAGGCGCCCGGTATCAGCCAGAGGGACAACCCGAGCACCAGGAGCGATCCCGGCCACGCTGCCCACCGGCATCAGGAACACCTTGCTCCCGGAAAAGCCCATGACTTCCGCCTCGACCTGAACCGGGTGATAGCTGTCATCGTTGATCACCAGGCAACGGGTGCCCATGGCGGCGCGCAGGCCCTCGGCTTCAAGAGTAAGGCCGACCATGCGCAGCAGGCGGCCTTCAAGAATCGGCTGACCTGGTAGCTTGACGGCCTCAGCGTAACCTTCCAGGCGCTTGCCGAAACTGGTGCGTTCAAGGCGCATCGGGGTGTTCCGCAGGCTCGGCCTGCTCTGGAACGCTGGACTCTGCAGCGTCGACATCCGGCGCCGACGGAGTCCTTGGGCCGAGGTCCAGGCTCAGGTCCGCAGCCGCCGGGTGCAGCGACTGCTCATGCAACTGATCGGACAGTTGATCCAAGGCCTGGGTGATCCGGGTTTCGATGCTGGCGTCGATGCGGCTGTGCTCGGTCTCGACTCGGCAACCTCCGGGCAGCAGCGCCTCGTCCTCGACGATGCGCCAGCTTTCCTCGTGCCGCTCGCGCAGGCTCTTGACCTGCTCGAAGTCCTGCGGATTGACATAAAGACGTACATTGCCAACCCCCAGCGGCAATAGCTTGAGGGCCTCGCGCATGACGTGTTCGATCTGACTGGAATCCATTACCAGCTCACGCTGGATCACCTGCCGGGTGACGTGCTTGACCAGATCCACCAGGGTTTGTTCGATCTGCGTATCTTGCTCGGCGATGGGCTCGAACAAATTGACCATCAACTGTTCGAGCGCCTGCAACTTGGCGACCAGAGCGACTTCAGCCTCCTGGCGAACCTTGAGCGTGGTGCTGTGGAAGCCTTCCTTCTCGCCGGTGGCGAAACCTTCGTTATAGGCTTCCTGGCGAATGCTCTCGAGCTCTTCCAGGGTCAGTGGCTGGACTTCTTCCAGCGGCACTTCCTCGATTTCTTCCGGCACCTCTTCAGGCTCCGGCTCAGGCTCGGGCGGCTCGGGATCGAAACTGGGCAGTGCCCAGACGTCAAAACCCTCGACGTCCCGGGCACGAATCAGTTCGCTTTGGGACTCATCACTGCTGGACGACATAAAGCGACCTTAGATCATTTCTTCGCCGCCCTTCCCACCGAGAACAATCTCTCCGGCTTCGGCCATACGGCGGGCAATAGTGAGGATTTCCTTCTGCGCAGTTTCCACGTCGCTGACGCGAACCGGGCCCTTGGCTTCCAGGTCGTCGCGCAGCAGCTCCGCCGCACGCTTGGACATGTTCTTGAAGATCTTTTCCTTGACCCCTTCGTCCGACCCCTTGAGGGCCAGAACCAGGACATCGGAAGACACTTCGCGCAACAGGGCCTGGATACCGCGGTCATCGACATCGGCCAGGTTGTTGAACACGAACATCAGGTCTTCGATCTGGCCAGACAGGTCTTCGTCGACTTCGCGGATCGAGTCCATGAGCTGGCCTTCAATCGAGCTGTCGAGGAAGTTCATGATGTCGGCTGCGCGCTTGATACCACCCAAGGTGGTACGGGACGCATTGGAGTTGCCGGAGAATTGCTTCTCGAGAATCTGGTTCAGCTCTTTCAGGGCCGCTGGCTGCACAGTATTGAGCGAGGAAACCCGCAGAATGATGTCCAGGCGCGCCTTGTGGTCGAAGTTGCCCAGCACTTCACCGGCCTGATCCGGATCGAGGTAAGCCACCACGATGGCCTGGATCTGCGGGTGCTCGTAACGGATCACGTCGGCCACGGCCCGTGGCTCCATCCACTTCAGGCTGTCCAGGCCACTGGTGTTGCCACCCAGGAGGATACGGTCGATCAGGCCGTTGGCCTTGTCTTCGCCCAGGGCCTGGGTGAGCATTTTGCGCACGTAGTCATCGGAACCGACGCCGAGACTGGTTTGATCGCCGACAATGTCGACGAACTCGCTCATCACCTGCTCGACCTGCTCACGGTGCACGTTGCCCATTTGCGCCATGGCCACACCCACACGCTGAACCTCTTTGGGCCCCATGTGGCGCAGCACTTGCGCGGCATCGGTGGAACCCAGGGACAGCAGCAGAATCGCGGCTTTGTCGACCCGGGTCAGTTTGGCGGTAGCGGCTCGGTTATCACTCATCTGCGTTAATCCACTCTTTCACGACCTGAGCCACACGACCCGGGTCTTCAGCCACCAGACTCTTGATTGCGTTCAACTGAGCGTCATAACCCTCGCTCGGGCTCGGCAGCAGAATGCTTTGCGGACCGCCCAGGCTGACGCGGTCGTTGGCCAGCTCGCCGTCCAGGCCGCCCATGCCGCCCAGCTCGACGTCACTGCCCAGCCCTGCCAGTTCCTTGTTCTTGCCGCCGCCAGTGATGTTGTTGAGCACCGGGCGCAGCACGCCGAACACCAGCACCAGGATGAACAACACGCCCAGCACTTGCTTGACGATGTCCCAGAACCACGGCTGCGAGTAGAACGGAATGTCGGCGATCACTTCCCCGCGCTCGGCGGAGAACGGCACGTTGATTACGCTGACACTGTCGCCACGGCTGGCATCGAAGCCCACTGCGTCCTGCACCAGACGAGTGAAGCGCGCCAATTCATCGGCGCTCCAGGGAGCGCGACTGGTTTCGCCGTTGGCCGGGTTGACCTTGACCTGATCATCCACCACCACCGCTACCGACAGGCGATTGAGACGCCCCTGCTGCTGCTTGGTGTGGCTGATGGAACGATCGAGCTCGAAGTTCTTGGTGGATTGTTGACGCTTGTCCGACGGGTACGGTGCCAGCATCGGCTGGCCGGTAGCCGGATCCATGATCTGCTGACCGTTGGCGTCCAACAGCGGCTGACCTGGCTGCACCATGCCTGCGGCGGCGGTAGCACCACCGGTGGTTTGCGGCGCCGAAGCCGGCGAAGGCGGCTGGTTGCTCAGAGCACCCGGAACGCCTTGCGGACCATTGCTGCTGGAGCGCTGCTCGTTGACCGACTGCTCGCTGCGCAAGGCCGGCTGGTCCGGGTTGAACTGTTCAGAAGTGGATTCAACGGCGCTGAAGTCGACATCCGCCGAGACCTCAGCCTTGTAACGATCGTTGCCCAGCACTGGCTGCAGGATGTTGTGCACCCGCTGGGTCAGCATGCCCTCCAGGCGACGACTGTAGTCGAACTGCTTGCCGGCCATGGTCAGCGCGGAGTTTTCCGCTTGATCGGAGAGCAGATTGCCCTTTTGGTCGACCACTGTGACTTGGGACTTGCTCAATTCGGGGACGCTGGTAGCCACCAGGTTAACGATGGCCATGACCTGGCCTGGCTCCAGGGAGCGGCCGGAATACAGTTCTACCAGCACCGAAGCACTGGGCTTGCGCTCGTCGCGCACGAACACCGAGCTTTTGGGAATCGCCAGGTGCACCCGGGCGCCCTTGACATTGTTCAGACTGGAGATTGTGCGGGCCAGCTCACCTTCCAGGCCGCGACGATAACGGGTCGCTTCCATAAACTGGCTGGTGCCCAGGCCTTGCTCTTTATCAAGGATCTCGAAGCCGACGTTGCCGTCACCCGGTGCCACACCGGCGGCAGCCAGTTTAAGGCGGGCACGAGACAGGTCATCGGCCTTGACCAGCAAGGCACCGGAGTTGGGCTCGACGGTGTAAGGAATGTCGGCAGAAGCCAGGGTGTCCATGACTTGCTTGGCGTCCATCCCGGCCAGGCTGCCGTACAGCGGCCGGTAATCGGGCTGCTGAGACCACAGCACCACGGCAAAGCCGATCGCCACGCTGGCGGCCAGGCCTACCAACAGGCCAACCTGACGCAGCATGGTCATCTGGGACAGGTTTTCCAGGAAGGACAAACCGAACAGCGGCGGTTTACCGTCTATCGGGGTGGCCTTGGCCGGTACGTTATCGGCGACTGCTTCTGCCATGACTCAATCTCGTCCTTAAACCGGCATCTGCATGATGTCTTGATACGCTTGAACCAGCTTGTTACGAACCTGGGTCAAGGCTTGAAAAGACACGCTGGCCTTTTGCGAGGAAATCATCACATCCGTCAGGTCCACACCGCTTTTGCCGATCTCGAAGGCACTGGCCAACTGATTGGACGCCTTCTGGGTATCGTTGACCTTGTTCACGGCCTGGCCAAGCATGTCAGCGAAACTGCTGCCGCTGACCTCTGCCACTGCGGCGGATTTAGGCTGCGACATCGCGTCCATTTGCATGGCCCGCATATCCAGCATCAACCGATTAAATTCAACACCTTGGCTCATGGTCTACTCTCTCTGACGACCCGCAATTTTTTGACGCTCACCGTGCGGTTAGTGAGGTGTTAGCAACAAGGGTGCCAGCTCCATGGCCCAACTCAACAAAAGCCCATCCAGGACTTTGCATATCAGTCATCAGGTCGCAAACAGATAGGCCTCGACGTCCATTCCGGCGTCACGCATCTGCGCCAATTTGTAACGCAGGGTGCGCGGACTGATCCCCAGACGCTCCGCCGCCTCCTTGCGCCGCCCACGCTCGGAACGCAGGGTATCGATGATCATCTGAAATTCCCGGCGCCGCAGATCATCCCCCAGGCCACCCGACTCCTGAGGCACGCCCTCATCCTCGCCGACCACGCCGCGCAACGCCGACTGACCGGCAGGAGCCAGAGCCGGCAGGGGTGCACAGGCCACCGGCCCGGCCAGGCAGAAATCTTCCGGCTGGATCAGGCCGCCCTGCTGCAGGATCAATGCCCGCTGCAAAGCGTTGTCCAACTCCCGGACGTTGCCCGGCCATGGATAGGCCAGCAGACATGCTTGCGCCTCAGCCGAGAGCCTGGCGGCGGCATGTTTCATTTTATTGACGTGTTTGGCCAGCAGACGCTCGGCCAGCGGCAAGATATCGGCGGTACGCTCGCGCAATGGTCTCCAGGCCAGAGGAAACACCGAAAGACGGTAATACAGATCCTCGCGGAAGCGTCCGGCCGCCACCTCTCCTGCCAAGTCGCGGTTCGTGGTGGCCACTACCCGGATATCCAGAGCGATAGGTTTACGCGCCCCCACCCGTTCCACTTCACGCTCCTGCAACACCCGCAGCAACTTCGCCTGCAGCCCCAGGGGCATTTCGGAAATTTCGTCCAGGAGAATAGTGCCACCGTCGGCCTGCTCGAACTTGCCGGGCTGCGCGGCGATAGCCCCCGTGAAAGAACCCTTCTCATGCCCGAACAGGGTGGCTTCGAGCATGTTGTCGGGAATCGCCGCACAGTTGATGGCGATAAAGGGCTGGGCACTTCGATGGGAATGCTGGTGGATGTAACGTGCCAGCACTTCCTTGCCCGTGCCGGACTCGCCGGAAATCAGCACAGTGGAATCACTACGGGCCACGCGCGCGGCCAGTTCCAGCAATTGCGCACTGGCCGGCTCAAAGGCTACAGGCCCCTCATCCTCGCCCGCCCCCAGGCAACCCAGGGCATGGCGCGCCACCAATTCCAGCAGGGCACGAGGCTCAAAGGGTTTGACCAGATAATCGGCAGCGCCTTGACGCATGGCCTCCACGGCTCGTTCGACGGCGCCATGGGCAGTCATCAGCAATACCGGCAACTGCGGTTGGCGGGCACGCAACAGACCCAACAACTGATGACCATCCATGCCAGGCATGTTCACATCGCTGACCACCAGGCTGAAGGACTCCACGGCGACCGCTTCCAGCGCCTCTTCCGCACTGCCGACCGCCTTGTAGTCATGACCGGCCAGCAGCAGAGTGTCCGCCAGGGCCTCGCGCAACGCGCGATCGTCTTCAACCAGTAGAACCTTGATTGCCATTACCTTCACTCCACTCCATGAGCACTGGAGAACAGAGGCAATGTCACCAGCGCACAAGTACCGCGCCCAGGACGGGAACGCAGCGACAATTCTCCCTGATGCGCACGAGCCACCGCCTTGACCACCGTCAGGCCAAGCCCGGTCCCATTGGCCTTGGTGGTGAAAAACGGCTCTCCCAGACGCTCCAGGACCGCCGCATCGATACCACTACCACTGTCACTGATGCACAGCCGCAAGGTGTCACCACGACTGTACAGGTGCACCTTGAGCCGCGCCGCGCCGGCACTGGCCTGCACGGCATTCTCGATCAGATTGAGCAACGCACCCACCAGGGTGTCGCGATTGCACAGCAACTCTCCCTGATGACTGTCGCACTGCCAGCGCACGGCAACATCCTGGACATGGGTCAGGGCCGCGGCCTGCAGTGATTGCAGCAGCGACTTGGGAGTCAGGCGATCAGTGAGAGGCAGCTCACCACGAGCGAACACCAGCATGTCGCGTACCTGGTGCTCCAGCTCGTGCAGCCGCTCCTTGAGGCGCCCAGCGAAACGCTGATGAGTGGCCACTGGCAGTTCATGCTCGGTGAGGTGACTGGCATACAACAGGGCCGCCGAGAGCGGCGTGCGAATCTGATGCGCCAGAGAAGCGACCATCTTGCCCAGCGAGGACAGGCGCTCGTGACGGGCCAGTTGATCCTGCAGATGACGGGTTTCAGTCAAATCGTTAAGCAGCACCAGTTGCCCGGGTTCGGCATCCAGTGAGCGGGTAGCGATCGATAGGCGCCGGCCATCGCGCAGGGATATTTCATGACCGTCATCCTCGCGGGGAGCAAAACTGCGGGCGATGATGTTGCGCCACAACTGCCCTTCCAGCGGCAGCCCCAGCAAATCACACGCCGCCGGGTTGGCCTCGCTGACGATACCCTGGCCATCAATGACGATGACGCCACCGGGCAACAGGTCGAGAAGGTTTTGCAGACGGTTGGCCAGACGCTCTTTTTCCGCCAGCTCCTGCATCCGCTGGGCACTGACCACAGCCAACTCGCCCTTGAGCTCAGTCACCCGAGCCTCAAGCATGCTGTAAGAGTCAGTAAGTTGGCTCGACATCTGGTTGAACAAGGCAAAGGCCTGCTCAAGACCCAGCCGGCTTGCCTGCTCTACGGACGACGATTGCCCCGAAGTATCAGGGGCAGGAGACATCTGGGCGGCTTGGGGCATCGTGCTTTCTCGCGTGGCTGACCGTCAGTTAAACGGAACGTTGCAAGAGACTTAGCAATACCCGTGCCTAAAAAAAACCGCCCTTTTTTTCAACAACTTGAAAAACAGGCGTCAATCATCCGCCTGTTCATCACCTTCACGACGACTCATGCCGTACTTGCGCATCTTCTCCACCAGGGTGGTGCGACGAATGCGCAGGCGCTCTGCGGCTCGAGCCACAATGCCATTGGCATCGTCCAGCGCTTGCTGGATCAGACCCTGCTCCAGGCTACCGAGGTAATCCTTCAGATCCAGGCCTTCCGGCGGCAGCATGGCGGTGGCAGCAAAGTCCGGCGCATGGCCATTGATGGCCACGCGCTCTTCCAGGTCACTGCGCAGACTGTCCACCAACTGCTCGTCTTCATCATCGACGTAGCGAAACTTCTTGGGCAGCTCGACCACACCGATCACGCCGTACGGATGCATGATCGCCATGCGTTCCACCAGGTTCGCCAGTTCGCGGACGTTACCCGGCCAGCCATGCCGGCACAGGGACATAATGGCCGCGGAGTTGAAGCGGATCGAACCGCGTTTCTCATGCTCCATGCGCGAGATCAACTCGTTCATCAGCAGCGGAATGTCTTCCACTCGCTCACGCAACGGCGCCATCTCGATGGGGAACACGTTGAGGCGGTAGTACAGATCCTCACGGAAACTGCCCACTTCAATCATGCTTTCAAGGTTTTTATGGGTGGCTGCGATGATTCGCACATCGACACCCTGAGTCTTGTTGCTACCTACGCGCTCGAAGGTACGCTCCTGCAGCACCCGCAGCAGCTTGACCTGCATTGGCAGCGGCATATCACCGATTTCGTCGAGGAACAGGGTGCCACCGTTGGCCAGTTCAAAGCGCCCTGCACGACTGGTAATGGCCCCGGTAAATGCGCCCTTCTCATGGCCGAACAGCTCGCTTTCCAGCAACTCTGCAGGAATGGCTCCGCAATTGACCGGAACGAATGGCGCGTCACGACGCTTGGAGTGGTAGTGCAGGTTACGAGCTACCACTTCCTTGCCGGTCCCGGACTCACCAAGAATCAGCACGCTGGCATCGGTATCCGCCACTTGCTGCATCATCTGCCGCACGTGCTGGATCGCACGACTGGTGCCTACCAGACTGCGAAACAGGTTGGGTTCGCGGTGACGACCGCGCTCGCGGGCCTGATCGTACATTTCACGATAGACCTGGGCACGGTGCAGGGAGTCAAGCAACTTGCTGTAGCTAGGAGGCATTTCCAGAGTGGAAAGCACTCGACGACGCTGGTCTTCTGGCAAGTCGATGGAAGAATTTTCGCCCATTAACAAAACCGGAAGGAACTCATCCCAGGTTGAGAGTGTCTTTAACAGGCCCAAAAGCGCACCAGGAGCATTTACAGTCCCGATGAGGACGCAAATCACTTCACGACTTGACGACAAAGAGCCGACAGCCTGCTGCCAGTCATGGCTACCGCAGGGTAAATTTTCTTCACCGAGAAAATTTAAAATCACCGCCAAGTCGCGGCGGCGCACGCTATCGTCATCGATCAGCAGAATTTTGGTTTCACGCCACATGCAATAGCAACTTCCCTAGTCAACTCAATGCCCAGAATGAGGGACAAGCTAGACGCGCTTTAGGCATTTTCTGCCTTATAGACGCCTGAAATCTGAAAACAGCCACTAGTTAAGTCAAAAATGCGTGCACAGTCAAATTTATGGCGCGCAACGTTCGGATTAACTCAACATTAACCGAACAAATGGTAAACCTTTGCTGCGTTCTGTGCTTGGGTGATCTGCGACATCTCGTCGACTATTGCCTGACGCTCACCGGTTGCCACCTCAAGCAGCTGCCGGTAAACACCCAGCAACTCCTCCAGATTGTCCCGCAAGGCGACCTCGTCAACCTGAGCCTCACCAAGCACATCTTCCATGCACGAACGGCAGGCAAGATCCAACTCGCCAATGGCTTGCCAGTTGCGCTCAGCCAAGGCACCAACCAGGGCTTCGCGGGTTTCTTCGATGCGTTGCAGGACAGCACTCATGGTGTTCCTCCTTAGAACTGCGGACCCGGTGCAGCGATGGCATCCCAGCCTTCCTTGACCGTACGCAGCAGATCAGCGACCTCATCGAGAATCTTCGGATCGGTCTTGATATTGGCTTCAGTCAGACGCTTCATCATGTAGGTGTAGAGACCATCCAGATCCCCCAGGGTATCCATGGAGTTTTCCAGGTCCAGCCCCTCACGCAAGCCACCGATGATGCCAATGGCCTTGCCGATGAACACGCCCTTGTTGGCGATATCCTTGCGCTCCATCGCGCCCTTGGCCTGCGCAATACGATCCAGACCGCCTTCCATCAACATCTGTACCAGACGATGCGGACTGGCTTCTGAGGTCTGTGCCTGTGCACCCACCTTCTGGTACTGCCGAAGGGCTAACATCGGATTCATGTGATACCTCTTCAAAAATCAAGGGTTCGTATAAGCAATGTATCGACGCAACGTCAAAAAACTTTAGATCAAATGCAAAAGCCCGGAGCGCTGAAAAAACGCTGCCGGGCTTTTGGCGCAGGCTGGATATTAGCCTTTTTTCTGTGCGTTCAACGCTTCGAACATCGACGTGATGTTACTGGCGGTGGCCTTCAACTTGCCCACCAAAGTATCCATGTCGTTGTACTTCTTGGTCAGTACCGCGGTCAGCGTCGCCACACGGCGATCCAGAGCTTCCTGCTGATCGCTGAGCTTTTTCTTGGTGATATCCAGGGTCTTGGTCCGAGTGGTGAGAATCCCCTCGGTCATACTGCCTACGCCCTGAGTGAACGGCTTGATAGCGGAAGTCATACGATCAAGCAGGCCCGGATTGGTGCCATCGCCGGAAAACAGCTTCTGCACCTCGCCACCGAGCTTTTTATCAGTCATGGCGGCAGTGAACTTCTTATCGTCGAAGTCCAGGGCGCCAGTCTTCTGGTTGGTGGTAATCCCCAACTGCGCCAGCACCGTCAACTTGTCACCCGCCCCCACTTCCGACAACGGCGCACGGATCGCCGCCAGAATCGAACGAGGCAGAGCGTCACCGGTCAACTGAGCTGGGACCGTCAGCTTGCCGTCGTCGTCCAGCGAGGGCTTGGTCAGGGTCGAAATACCATTGGCCACGGCGTTATAGGCATCGACAAACTTCTGAATCGAAGTTTTCAGACCTTCTGTATTGGTCGCAACAGTGATAGTGATCGGCTTATCGGTCTGTGTCGGGGCCAACAAGTTGAGCTTGAGACCGGAAACAGCCTGAGTGACGGTATTGGTCTTGCTGGTCAGTTGCATACCATCGATTTTGAAAACCGCATCCTTGGCCAGCCCACCAATGTTGCCCGATGCCGCGGCGCCCGCCCCCATGGATTGGGTGCCGTCAATTTCCAACCCGGCGATACCGCTGACAGAAATATCAGAGCCCGCACCGGTCTTGTCAGAGCCAATCACCAGACGCGAGCCGAACGAGTCAGTCACAATGTTGGCACTGATTCCGGACATGGCCATCTTGGAGTCGGCGTTGATCGAGTCACGCACCGACTGCAATGTCGCATTTGCGCCGATCGTCAGCGGATAGTTAATGCCATTTTGAGTGATGTTCAACGTACCACTCGGAATGGCACTGGTATTTCCTCCGGCAAAAGCCTTACTGGCCACTTTTGACGAAGTTGCAAGGTTGGACACCTCAACAGTGTACTTGCCAGCTACCGCATAGTTGTCGGCTGTGGCATCCACAATTTTATTGTCGCTGGAGGTCGCCGCAAAGCCGGCAAAGGAGGGATTGACCGAACTTCCAAGCCCTGTGACCGACAGGGTGCTCTGAAAAGTCGACAACAGCGATTGCAAGGTGCCGATACCGGAAATGCTCGCACTGTTGCTGGCAGTTGCACGGTCGATCTGACCCTGCTTGGCCGCTTTATCAGCCGCAACCAACGCCTTGACGATAGCACCGGTGTCGAGGCCGGAACCCAGACCGGTACCCGGTAGAATTGGACTTGCCATGTGTTTCTCCCTTCAGTGTGCCGCCGGACTTTTGACCACTACAACGTCCAAAAGAACACAGCAACAAGTTTCATGCCAGCTATCAGACTTTCGCGCTGAACAGCAGACTGCTGGCGTCATTCAAGCTATTGGCCAATCTCAGCACTTCTTCGTTGGGGATCTGACGAACCACCTCACCCGAATCACTGGCAATCACCTTGACCACAACCTGGCCGGAGGGCTCGTCGATCGAGAACTCCAGGTTACGCTTGACCGACTGGACGAATTTCTCGATTTCCTGAACGGCCATCTTCAACTTATCCTGCTCGGTCTGAGCGTCTTTCTTGCTGTCCTGACTGGCAACTTCAACCACAGCAGGCACCACCTCTCGAGGCTTCTCCACGGGCTTGTCAGCAACGGGCGTCACTGGCTTGGCCGCTGGATAAGACAAGTTCAGCTTCACGCTCATATCCATGTCCATCACCTCTTAAAGTAAAAAAGCGAGAGAGCACGACCAGCGCACTCCCCCGCCAAAGCTTAGCCAGCTATTACTGAAGCAGTTTCAGTACAGCGGACGGCAGTTGGTTGGCCTGGGCCAGAACTGCGGTCGAAGCTTGTTGCAGAGTCTGCTGCTTGGTCAGCTGGGCAGTTTCAGCAGCGAAGTCGGTATCTTGTACACGACCCAGTGCAGCACTGGCGTTTTCGTTGATGTTCTGCAGGTTGGAGATGGTGCTGGTCAGACGGTTCTGGGCAGCACCGAGGTCGGCACGGCTGGAGTTGATGGTCTGCAGCGCCTTGTCGATGGCGTCCATGGCAGCTTTGGTGCTGGCTTCAGCAGTGGTGCTGTCAGTACCAGTAATGGCGATGGTTGCGGAACCCACGCTCAGGGTTGCAGCGTCGAAGCCGCTGGCCAGAGTGATGGTGATCTGGTTGGTAGCGCCAGTGTTGGAACCAACCTGGAAGGTCATGGTGCCAGCAGTACCGTCGATCAGGTTCTTGCCGTTCAGGTTGGTCGACTTGGCGATACGGGTCAGTTCGTCCGACATCTGAGCAAATTCTTTGTTCAGAGCAACACGGTCTTGAGTACCGTTGGAGTCGTTTCGTGCCTGAACAGCCAGTTCACGCATACGCTGCAGGATGTTGGTGGATTCTTGCATCGCGCCTTCAGCGGTCTGGGCGATGGAGATACCGTCGTTGGCGTTCTTGATAGCCATGGTCTGACCACGGATCTGCGAAGTCATACGGGTAGCGATCTGCAGGCCGGCGGCGTCGTCTTTTGCACTGTTGATTTTCAGGCCGGAAGACAGGCGAGTCATCGAAGTCGACAGAGCGTCGGAAGCGCGGTTCAGGTTCTTCTGAACGTTCAACGACGTGACGTTAGTGTTTACTGTTAAAGCCATGACGAATTCCTCGTTGGTTGGGTACTGCGGCTTCCGGCCCTGGCAACCGCCGGGTAATGGCCTAGAGAACCTTCGTAATAGTTATCGTCGCCAATGCAAGTTGCTTTAGGGCTTTTTCAAAAATATTTGCCATCACCCTGCCACCCCTTGGAAAACAAGGGGTTAAGCCCATCAACAAGCGAAAAAATGACGCCAGAAAACCCACGCAAAAACCAACTTTGGGCCCTCAGATGGGATACCCCGTCAACCATCGAGCCCAACCTGCAGCCAATCCAACATTTCATATTCAAGATAATCAGCCAGAGCCAACCAGTTCTGCATTTCCTGGCAGGCCAGCATCAGGCCCAGCAGCCGAGCCCAGTCCTGCTGAACCGAAACCGGCGCACTGTCCACCCACAACTGTATGGGCTCGAACAACTCCACCATGCCCCCTACAGCTTCTACATCCCGGCCCAGCCGGAACAGATCGGCAACTTCCCGCGCACGATCAAACACAGGCTCAAGTCGCGTCATTGAACAAAGTCCCCATGGAAGGTGGTGCCCAGGATCATCGCGCCACTGCGACTGGTATTGAAGAACGCCACTTCAGGCCGACTCGCGATGTAACGCTCCAGCTCGCACAGATAGCTGCGAAAGTTGAGCTGAGTCTTGACCCGCTGCCCGTAACCGTCCATCACCCAATGCCGGGCCACGTCGGCCTGAGGCCCGAGATCACCGTCCTGCCAACCGGCGTGAGTACGATTCTGAGGAAAAGCGAAATCAGCACCAAACAGAGTGATCCGCCTGCCTCCCATCTTCACCGCGAGATCCACGGCCGGATGAATCACGCTGCCTCCGGCATGCAACTGCGCCCGCGGCAGCCGCTGGCGCAACGCCTGGAATACCGGACTGGAGGAATAGCCCACATACCGCGGCCCTTGCCACCCTTCAAGAACCAGCGGATCCGCCAGGGGCATGTAGACCAGGACGACGCCCTCACTGCCCTGGCCCGGCAGGTGACGCGTGGAGATTCGCTGATCGATACTGACCACCAGGTCCACCCGGATGCCTTGCTTGAGCAGAGGCAGATAGGCTGTATCCACACAGATCAACAACGGCCGCTCAGGTTGTCCGGCCACGGCCCGCAATGCCGGGTAATGCTGCTCCAGACTTGGTCCCGTAGCGATCACGAACACCTCGCGCCCAGGATGAAGATCGAACAGTTCGGCAACATCTCGATCTGCCCGAACCCAAGGTTCGATGGTGGCCAGACGCGCGGCGATATCCGGCGTATCGGCCGAGAACAGACGATTGTTGAAGGACAGATGGGTCTCGCTGATCAGCCGATCACGAATCTTCGCGCTGTAATCATCGGCCAGCACCAACTCGGCTGGCAGGGCAAAGAACGGCAGTTGAATCTCTGGCAGATCGCCGGCATACAGCAACTCGACCCGCGGATCGGCCAGCCAGTCCTGCTGATCAAGCAGTTGCAGCACCAGCCTGAACACCGCGCCATTGAGGATGTGCACGTACAGGCGCTTCAGCTCCGGCCGCTGGAGCAACGCCCGTTGCAGATCCCCCAAGCCACAGCCGTACAGATGCAGGACCGGCGCCTCAGGCAGGCTGGCGGCCTGGGTATGCGCCTCACGGGTGCGATCATGACGACTGGTGAGCTGAATACCTGCAATGCTCAGGGTCGAGCCCAGCCCCTCAACCAGATCGGCCTGCAGCGCACCACTGTCTTCAGCCAGCAGCCGCTCCAGCAGCACCGGCCAGCGCTCGCCCAAAACCCGGGCATTGTGTTCCAAGCTGTCGCTCATGCTGCCTCGCTTATCACTCGCGCAAAAAAATAGCGCTCAAGATTACACCTTGAGCGCTACGTGTGCCGCTGAACGCTGAGCGTCAGGAGCGATAGATGATCGCCGACCCCCAGGACAAGCCAACGCCGAAACCACTCAAGGCCACGCGCTTCCAGCTGGAATCGAACATGTGTTTTTCCAGCAACAGCGGAATGCTCGAGGAAACCGTATTACCGGTTTCCACCATGTCCTTGATGAACTTGTCCGGATCGCCCTCAAAGCGCCGGGCCACGGCGTCGACAATGGCCGCACTGCCCTGGTGAATGCAGAACGCATCGATATCGTCCGGCTGCAAGCCCGACTCGGCTAGCAACTCGTGCAGGTGGGCAGGCACCTTGAGCAGCGCGAAGTTGAACACCTGGCGGCCATTCATGAAGAACACGCCGTCGCTGACTTTCAGGTGCGGAGCACCGGAGCCATCGGTGCCGAACTTGGCCTTGCCCAACTGCCAGGTCGCGCCCTCGCCCAGCCAGGTGGCAGTGGCGGCATCGCCGAACAGCATGGTGGTGTTGCGGTCTTCGGGATCGACGATCTTCGAATAGGGATCGGCGGTCACCAACAGGCCGTTCTTCAGGCCCGCAGCTTCCATGAAGCCCTTGATGGCGTAGATACCGTAGACATACCCGGAACAGCCCAGGGAGATATCGAAAGCCGCGACTGTCGTCGGCAGGCCCAGTTTGTCCTGAACGATCGCGGCAGTGTGAGGCAGCCCCTCCTCGTCACCGTTCTGGGTGACCACGATCAATACGTCGATAGCTTCGCGCTTGAGTTCCGGGTTGCTGGCGAACAGGGCATTGACCGCTTCGACACACAGATCGGAAGTCTCTTGCCCGTCGTCTTTGCGCGGCAAAAAAGCAGAACCGATCTTGCCCAGGATGAAATCTTCATCCTTGGCGAATTTTGCACCTTGTGCGTAATTGTCCACGCCGGCTACAGGCACGTAGCTCGCAATGCTTTTTATGCCAATCATTACGGCTTCCCAATAATAAACAGCTCAATACCCCCGCTCAGTCACTGAGCAGGGCTGCCGAAAGAAACACAGATACTTGCGCCGAACACAACGGCATCGGGAAGAACCAAGGGCTATCACGGGTCCTGTCACGCAGGGCTGGCGCCATCTTCCCGGGCAATACAATACAGTGAAGATGCACGTTATGACTCACAGGTCACGCTATTTTGCCGAATCAGCCACACAAAGGCCTATTCGATGAGCGCCCAGTCCAGTGCCGTGCCGCGCTTGAGGGCTTGACGCGCACGACGGCCAAGCAGCGCATCGTAGTGCTTGGGAGCCAGCCCCAGCCCGGGACGGATTGCCCGCACGTTGTCGGCACTGAACAGCTCCCCGGCCTGCATGTCCCGGGTGACATACAACGACCGACGGTACATCAGCGACTTGCTCTCGGCCTGAGTAGCGCCATAGCGCACTTGCCCCATGGCCTGCCAGGCCCGCTCGGTTTCCACCACCAGGCTGGCCAACTCCCCTGGCTCCAGGGAAAAACTGGCGTCGACCCCACCGGCCGAACGGTCCAGGGTGAAGTGCTTTTCGATCACCGTGGCGCCCAGGGCCACAGCAGCCACCGAGACCCCAACCCCCATGCTGTGATCGGACAAGCCCACCTCACAGCCGAACAGCTCCCGCAGATGAGGAATGGTCAGCAGGTTGCTGTTGGCCGGCGAAGCCGGATAGGTGCTGGTGCACTTGAGCAATACCAGATCCCGACAGCCGGCCTGCCTGGCGGCCTGCACGCTTTCGTCCAGCTCGGCGATGCTGGCCATGCCGGTGGAAATGATCAGCGGCTTGCCGGTGGCAGCGACCCGGCGAATCAGCGGCAGGTCGGTGTTCTCAAAACTGGCGATCTTGTAGGCCGGAACGTCGAGGCTCTCGAGAAAGTCCACCGCGCTCTCGTCGAACGGTGTGGAAAACGCCAGCATGCCCAACTCACGTGCCCGAGCGAAGATCGGCTCGTGCCACTCCCATGGCGTATGGGCACGCTGGTACAGGTCGTATAGCGATGAACCGGCCCAAAGACTGTCCGGGTCCTTGATAAAAAACTCGCCCTGATCCAGGTCCAGGGTCATGGTGTCGGCGGTGTAGGTCTGCAACTTCAGGGCATGGGCACCGGCCCTGGCTGCGGCCTCGACAATCTGCAGGGCCACATCCAGCGACTGATTATGGTTGCCGCTCATCTCGGCGATGATCAACGGCGCCGCACCCGCGCCCACGCAGCGCGAGCCGATCTTGAAACTAGTCATCCAGATGTTCCTTCAACACACGGGTGAATTCACAGGGCGCCTGGCAATAGCCGGCCCGGCGAAACAATGTCAGCGAAACCTGATTCTCTGCCAGCACCCTAGCCCCCAGACGCTGCACGTCGGGCCAATGGCGCACCAGCCAAGCCTCGCCCTGCTCCAGCAACGTCCGCCCCCAGCCCAAGCCCAGGTGCTCGGCAAACAGGTAGATCGACACATCCACCTGAACGCCTTGGCGGTCATAGCGCAGCACCCCCACGGCCCCTGCGGCTGTTTCCGCTATCAGCAACAGCCGCTGCGGATCTCTCACAGCGGCCTCCAGCCAGCGCACATGGTCCGGCCACTCAAGCGCCTCAGGCAGCAGGGACCAACGCCTGACAGGCTCAGCATTGCGCCCGTCGAACAGAAGCCGGGCATCCTCCACAGTCGCCGGACGCAAGCGCAGTACTGCAGTGAACAACGCCGCCGCCACTCGCTGCACGCCCCGACCATCCACCAGCTCGCGGGCCCGGCGAGACAGGCTATGCCGCAGCCCCGGATTGCCCAGCAACAGGCTCAGGGCCTGGCGCACCTGCTCCACGCTGACCTGCTCACAGGCCCCCAGGTACAAGTGGGCACCCGCCTCGGCCAGCAACCGGGCATTGGCCTCCTGGTTAGCGGCCACGGTGATGCACAGCGTAGGCACGCCCAATACCGCCCGCTCCCAGCTGGTACCGCCCCCCGCGCCCAGGCACAGGTCGGCCTCGGCCAACAGCCCGGCAAAATCCTTCACATAGCTGTGCAGTCGCCAGTGCGGCCGTTCGGCAGCCAGGGCCTGCATGGCCTGCCAGTCCGGGTTGCCGCTGCCGGCGACGAAGTCCACCTGCAGATCGTGAAATTCCAGCAGCGCCAACATGGCCTTGCGGGTCTGACCGGCGGCATCGAAGCCGCCGAAGTTCACCAGCAAGCGCCGCGCCTGTGGCCGGATCGATATCGGTGGACGGCGGAACTCTTCGCGCAGCAAGGCGTAGTGCGGACCGAACAGGGTCCGGCACGACGCATCGTGCAATCCGGAATAAGCCTGGGCACTGCCGCTGAAATTCTGGTCCAGCAACAGGTCCACGGCATGCTTGCGGTTGGCCAGATCATCGATCGCGGCAATCCTCGGCGCCCATTGGCGAGCGGCGCTCTGCCATTGATGATCAAGGCCGTAATGATCCACCAGCACCCAGTCGAAGGCCGGCTGAGAGGCCAATGCCAGCTGCAGCGCGGTAATGTCCGCCTGCCAGGGCAAGGGCGCCTCGATTCCCAGTTCTGGATGCTCGCCGACGTAGCACTCCGGCAATTCAAAGGCCTGGAAGCCCTCGGCCCGCAGCGCCTCCAGGCGATGACCGGGCAGACGCCGACAGGCGAACGCCACATCAGCGCCCTGACGGCGCAGTTCCTGGGCCAGGGTCAGGCAGCGGGCCACGTGGCCACTGCCGATGGCCGGCGACGCGTCGGCGCGAATCAGCACCCTCACTCCAGCTCTCCTGCGGCCTTCAGCGCGGCATACAGGTATTCAGCTCGCTGCCAGTCCTCTTCGGTATCGATGTCCTGCACCAGATGACGGGGCAGGATCACCGGCAGGCTGCGGGGCGAGAACAGCACCTCCCCCTCCAGCCAGGCCTGGCTCCTGCCCCAGTAGAACTGCCCGGCATCCTGATAGGCCGGTGGCAGATCCTGGGAACGGCTCTGGCGAAATTCCGGGTACAGGGCATTGAGCGCCCCTTGCTCATCGAGAGTCAGCGCCCGCTGCACGGGAAAGCCGAAGCTGCATACCGAGAAGGCGAACGCCTTGTCCGGGTGCTGCACCAGCGTCTCCAGCCCCTGGCGCAGATAACGCACCTGCAGCAAGGGCGCGGTGGCGTAGATACAACACGCGTACTCAAACACCTGCCCCTGCTCCTGCAACGCCTGCAGGGCATGGACAATCACCGCTGCCGTGCCGGTGAAGTCATCTGCCAGGGACTGTGGCCGAATAAACGGCACCTCGGCGCCACAGGCGAGCGCCAGTTCGGCGATCTCTGGATCGTCGGTGCTGACCACCACTCGCTGGAACAATCCGCAACTCAATGCCTTGTCGATGGAGCGAGCGAGCATCGGCACACCGTCAAAGGCCCTGAGGTTCTTGCGCGCGATACGCTTGCTGCCGCCTCGGGCAGGAATGATGGCGATTGCGCTCACGATATTGACGGCTCCTGAATCCAGCGTCGCACCTGCTGGACAACATAGTCCTGCTCGCTGTCACTCAACCCGGGATAAATCGGCAGGCTGATGGCTTCTGCGTAATAGTGCTCAGCCTCGGGAAAGTCCCCCTGGGCGAAGCCCAATGCCTGGTAATAGGGCTGCAGGTGCACCGGAATGTAATGCAGGTTGACCCCGATTCCCGCCTCACGCAGCCCCTCGAAGACCTGCCGATGGGAGCGCTGCAATCCGTCGAGCTGCAAGCGCACCACATACAGGTGCCAGGCTGACTGCGCATCAGCCTGAGCCTTGGGCAGCGTCAACGGCAAGTCCTGCAACAGCTGCTGGTATCGGGCTGCCAGGTACTGGCGTCGCGCTACAAAGCCATCCAGTTTTTTCAACTGTGACAAGCCCAGCGCCGCCTGAAGATCGGTCATTCGATAGTTGAAGCCCAGCTCCACTTGCTGGTAATACCAGGGACCATGGCTGGCCTCACTCATCTGTTGCGGATCACGGGTCATACCGTGGCTACGCAAGCGCCGTAAACGATCCGCCAACTCAGGACGATTGGTCAGAACCATCCCTCCCTCGGCACTGGTAATGATCTTCACCGGATGAAAGCTGAACACGGTCATGGCGGCAAACTCGCCGCACCCGACAGGCCGGCCGGCATAGCGCGCACCCACCGCGTGAGAGGCGTCCTCGATCACGGTGAAGGCATAACGCTCGGCCAGTTCCGCCAACTGGCGCATGTCACAGCTCTGTCCGGAAAAAGCCACCGCCACCACCACCTTGGGCAGGCGCCCCATGGCCTGGGCAACCTGCAGCTTGCCAGCCAAGGCCTCGACATCAAGATTCCAGGTCTGCGGATCGATATCGACAAAATCCACATCCGCGCCGCAATAACGCCCGCAGTTGGCCGAAGCCAGAAAAGTGTTGGGGCTGGTCCACAGCCAATCGCCTGGCCCCAGGCCGGCCGCCAGGCAAGCAATGTGCAAGGCCGCCGTGGCATTGCAGACGGCCACCCCATAGGCTGCTTCGCAACGGACCGCCACGGCCTGCTCAAAGGCATCTATGGTGGGCCCCTGAGTCAGCCAGTCGGACTGCAGGACGGCCAGAACCGCATCAATATCGGCCTGATCCACGCTCTGGCGGCCGTACGGAATCATGCCGAAATCCCGTCATGCAACTCGGCAATCTGCCCCACCGAGAGAAAGTGCGGATTGGTATCGGAGCGGTACTCGAAATCCTCGGCGACCGAAACGCCCCTCTCCCCGACCCCATCAACGGCAAAATCGACATTGACACTGGTGAAGCGAATGGACGGTTGAATCGTGTAGTGATCGGCAAACTCCAGGGTCATGCGCGCATCATCCAGAGGCACCATCAACTCATGGAGCTTCTCCCCAGGACGGATGCCCACCTGCTTCTGCGGCAGATGAGAGGCCATGCCCGACGCCAGATCGACAATGCGAATCGAGGGAATCTTGGGCACGAAGATCTCACCGCCATGCATACGGGCAAAGCTGTCCAGAACAAACTGCACGCCGTGATCCAGTGTGATCCAGAACCGCGTCATGCGCTCATCGGTGATCGGCAGTTCCCTGGCGCCCTCGGCAATCAGCTTGCTGAAGAACGGCACGACCGAACCACGGGAGCCGGCGACATTGCCGTAGCGCACCACAGCAAACCGGGTTGGCTGCTCACCGGCAATATTGTTCGCCGCCACAAACAGCTTGTCCGACAGCAGTTTGGTGGCGCCGTACAGGTTGATCGGGCTCGCCGCCTTGTCGGTAGACAAGGCCACGACCTTTTTCACTCCGTTGTCGATGGCCGCGGCAATGATGTTCTCCGCACCATTGACGTTGGTGCGAATGCATTCCGTGGGGTTGTACTCGGCAGCCGGCACCTGCTTCAGGGCGGCAGCATGGATCACATAGTCGATGCCACGCATGGCTTGGCGCAAACGCTCGGCATCACGCACATCGCCGAGAAAATAACGCATGCAGGGGGCATTGAAGGTTTGCTGCATTTCATACTGTTTGAGTTCGTCACGGGAAAACACCACCACCCGCTTGGGCTGATACTGCTCCAGCAGACGACGAATGAAATTGCGCCCGAACGAACCGGTGCCACCGGAAATGAAAATCGACTTGCCGTTGAACATGACTGAATCCTTATCCGAGCAACTGGGCCCAGTTGACCGCACTGGCAGCACCCAGGGCAAAACCCTTGCCGCTCAACGCCAGGTTCTGGTTATAGGCAATATCCTGGGCAAAGCGTGCCGCCCATTTGTCTTGCAGTGCCGCGGCCGCCTGTGGGTGTTGCGGCAACGTCCCCGGATGCTGCACCTGGGCCTGGGGCGTCAGTACCGTGAGGTAACCGGCATCGGCCACTTTCAGGCACAGGTCGACATCGGCGAAAGCCTGGTCGAAATGCTCTTCATCCAGCCCGCCCACCGCCTCGAACAGCGCTTTGCCGATCATCAGACAGGCACCGGACACCGCTGAATAATTCTTCTCCACCCACAGGCTATTCATGTAGCCCGCAGCCTCCTTGGTCTCACCGGCGAAGGCCGCACCCAGGTGGCCGTCGAACCCCAGGATCAGCCCGGCCTGGGTGGTCACGCCGTTTTCGTTCACCAGCTTGGCGCCAACAATCCCGACTTCCGGACGTTGAGCCTGGTTGAGCAAGCTCTCGATCCAGTTGGCGTTGACCACCTCAGCATCGGCCGCAAGCAGCACCAGGTACTCGCCCCGAGCTTCACGGCACGCCATGTTGAACAAGGCCGAAGCGCTCAGGCGTTGGCCGCTGCGCAACACACGAATGCGCTCGCCGCGGCCTTCCAGGCTGGTCAGCCAGCTGTCGAGCTCGACACTCTGGTTGTGGTTTTCGGCGATCAGCACTTCATAGCGCTGGTAGCGGGTGCGCTGCAGCACGCTGACCAGGCAGCGTTGCAACTCGGCGAAATTGTCCTGGCTGGGCAGGATGATCGACACCAGAGGGCGCTCGGCGTGCTGATACTCGATCTGGTAGGTACCCGGCTGCGCCGAACCGACCTGAGCGCGATAACCTCGTGCGGCCAGGTGCCGGGTCAGCACCTGCCGCTCTTCGGCGTCAGCCTCATCCCCCGGGGCCTGACAAATCAGCAAGGGCTCGGCCAGGTGGGCCAGACCGGACAGGCCACCGTCCTGGATCAGGCGCAGCAACAGGTCCAGCTCAAGCGCCTGCTTGAGCTCACGGGAGAAACCACCAGCCTGCAACACAGTCTCGCGGTGCAGCAACCAATGCCGAGCCATCAGCGCCGGTGTGCCTTGCAATTGATCGAGGTTGACCCCGGGGCGGAACACCGAAGTCAAAGTGGCATCGGCACGGCGCTGGATCTCGTCCATGGCCACGGCACGAATGCCTTCGGCGCCGAGCAATTCCAGGCTCGCCCGCAGCAGGCCGCTGGCGGTGAACTGATCACCGGCCTCGGCCAACAGCACCCAGTCGGCACGAGACTGGGCCATGGCCTGATTGATGCGCTCGACGTAGTTGTTTTCCGTGACCTTGACGAAATGCAAGGTGTCCTGGGCCGTGGTGGTGGCCGGCAGCTCGCCCGTGGTGAACACCACCAGTTTGAACGCCTTGTAATGACCGGCCAGCAGGCTGTCGAGCGTGGCCTGCAACTTGACCAGGTCAGCGTCCAGGTCCAGCAGCAGGATCTGCACTTGCGGGCCACCGGCATGGCGGGCCAGGTGCGCAGCGATGGCACTCAGCTGTGTCGGCTCCGGAGCACGGGCCTCGAGCCATTTGAGCAAGCGTCCCGACTCGGTCGCGTTGAACAGCGCACGACTGTCCGACCCCGGTACCGACGCCAGGCGCTCGGCCCAGGCCTGCAGCTTGCGCGCCTCCTCGGGCTCGTCGCTGTCTTGCATCGACTCGGCCAGGCGCTTGACCACCTCGCGGTTGAACAGGTTCAGGGTCAGCGCTTCCCACAACCGGGCGCGCAAGCTCTCCGGTGTGTCGTTGGGATGAACCCGCATCAACTCTTCCTGACGCAGCAACACACCCTCCAGCTCTTTGAGCTGCAGACGCCCGGTGGGCATGGCATGCATGAGGAATTCCAACTCGGTCAGCAGATCGAACATCGGCTGGTTGTAGAACGGCATCTCGACGAACTGCTCGGGACCGAAGGAGCGTACCGGCTCGGCCCCGACCTCGACCCAGGCCGAACGAAAGATCGCCGTGCCCTTGAGGGAACGTCCGCTGAGCAAGCAGTCGGCCATGGCGGTGAAACTGTCCAGGGCGATCTGCTTCACCTGCTCGGGGTCCCGACCACTGAAACCGGTGGGCAGCGAGGCGAGGAACTCGGCGAACGCCTCACGCTGGGCCACCGATTGCGCGTCCTTGTAGGTCAGCACCGTCAGCACATTGGTGTTGTGCTCCGAGGCCCCGTAGTTGGCCTCACGCACGGCAAACGGAATCGGCAGGATCCGCGCCTTGGCGCAGGCCAGCAGGAAGAAGGAATGACCGATTTCCTGCCATTCGAAACTCACCCCTGGCGGCAGCAGCTCATACCACTGGCGCAGCAGGTCGGTGCGGGTTACCGCATAGAACGGTGGCAGGAAATGCCCCATGAAGTTCATCACCCGATCCTGGGCATCATCGGCGTCATAGTCCTCCATGACCCGGCGATCACGGCGGTAGTAATTGGTTTCCGAAGCCCGGGCCAGGTACATCATCCCGTAGCCATGGCACAGCCCGTAGTCGGGATGGGCCTCAAGAAACTCCAGGGAGCTGGTCAGCGCATCATGGAGGAGAAAATCGTCATCGGCAGCGAACGCCATGTAGGGCGTGGTCACCAGGCTCATGCCGTAGGTCAGCTTGTCCTGCAAGCCCTTGTAGCCGAACTGCGGCAGATGCCGATAGTCGACCTGGGGATAGAGCTGCGCCAGGGACTCATCCGCCTCCAGCGACGAATCCAGTACCAGGATCGAGCACGGATAGGTGCTGTAATACTGCAAGGTGCGCCGCATGAACGCTTTGCGGTTGTGGGACAACAGCACAAGGGTGAAACGCTCACTCAGGGGTGCTTTGTCATTCATTGCTTTGTCTCCAACCCACATAGGTACTTCCCCACAACCGGCCAAACGCCTTGAACCTGCAACCATTGATAGTTAACGAACCCGACGCAGGTAACCGTCCGGCGCCACGGTGATCAGCAACTTGTTCTGCATCTGATAGTCGATCTCGAAATCGCGGTTCTCCTCCAGATAGGCCCAGACTGCGGTTTTCGGGTTGTCACCCGGACCCCACGGACGGTCCGGGAAGAACTCCGGCGGCATGTCCTCGACCACGGTGTCCATGACCACGCAGTAGCTGTCCACCGACACCAGCGGCGCATACAGACGCAGCTCTTCGAGCACGTGCTCGTGGGTATGGTTGGAGTCCAGGACCAGAATCACCTTCTTGCCGGCGGCTGCAGCCCGTACCTGCTCGGCGATGGCCGGGTCGATGCTCGAACCTTCGATCATGCGGATCCGCTTGCTCATCGGATGCTGCTCGATGGCTTCGCGGTTGTGCGGGCGGATATCCAGGTCGATGCCCAGCACTTCGCCATGGCCCTGCAACTCCAGCAGCGAGGCGTAGTAGATGATCGAGCCGCCGTGGGCGATACCGCATTCGATCACCAGGTCCGGCTTGACCTGCCAGATGATCTCCTGCATCGCCATCATGTCCTGGGGCAGCTGGATGATCGGCCGGCCCATCCAGGAAAAGTGATAGCTGTACTTGTGGGTCGCGGACTCGTTGAAAAAGTCACGGGCCAGGCCCTTGAGTTTCTCATCCTGGCCCTGGGCGCTGATCTGCGCCTGGCATTCTTGTTCAAAGGCTTGAATGACGTTGTGCTCGGTCATGTTCGGTTCTCAATGGCAAATTAGCTGAACGAAGCGCTGTCGACGGCGTGATAGACATAACGACCGTCGGTCATGCGCTTGATTTCTTCGAGGTAGTTGGAATTCATCACGAACAGGTTGGCGCCTGCCGGCAGTGCCTCCATGGCTTCTTGTGGCGATGACACACGCATGCCACTGAGCGGCAGGTACCGGCCCTGTTTGGCCGGGTTGATATCGACGACCTGATCCACCGCCACACCCGCGCGTTGCAGGAACAGCGAATAGATCACGCCCTTGGACGACGCGCCCCAGATCCCGGCAGCGGTGTGCGGCGCCGAGCCGATGATGCGTTTGGCGCACTCGATGCTGGCGGTGAAATCCGCCGGCATCTGCAAGGGCTGGATCGGCGCCGGCAACGACGACGTCAAGCTGCCCAGGTCCGCCACCACGTACAGGTACTGGCCGCCGAACAGATGCCCGGCCTCGTGCACGGTGCCGAACATGCGCTGCAGGTCCTCGAGGCGGAAGTAGTTGACGTGCTCATAGAACACGTCGAACCAGGCGCGATGCTCGAGAATCCAGTCGAAACACGGCACTTCGATATAGATCTGCCCGCCCTGGTTGGCATCGGCAATCTCTGCCAGAAAGGCCAGCGGATCAGCAATATGCTCCAGCACATGACGCAGCACGATGGCCTCGGCAGCCAGCCCCAGGCCTCGGGTGAAAGGCGCCTTGATCACCTCGGGGTTGGTCCCCTCGTAGGCCGGGTCGATGCCGGTGATGGCATAGCCCTCACTGCGCAGCAGTTCGAGGAAATAGCCCTTGCCGCAACCGACCTCGATCAGCTCGCGCCCCTTGAAGTGCCGGGCGATGATGCCCTCTACATCCATCAGGTGCTGCTGGAACTGCGCCGAATGGGCCTGTTCGTTCTGGTAGTCGCTGTCGTAGCTGAGCTTATCGGCATCGAAGGCCTGATTGAAGATCAGCCCGCTCTTGAGATCCTGCACCAGCACGATGTCCGCAGACGCCGAGGCGCGGGCACTCTGGGCATCGGCGAAGGTACGGTTCTGCAACACCGGCAAGTCGGCGACCCGATACAACTCATGCGCCATGTTCGGCTCCTGTTATGTGCAGCAAGCGCTGGTTCAAGCCCCAGAACGCCATGGGTTCGTAGTCCGGGTACGGGTAATGCCCCAGGTTCAGGCGAATCGCCGAACCGCGCTGGGCGATGCGCTGCTCCACCAGGGAACGCACGGCTATTGGCCGGCCGCTGGAGCAATTGACCACCCCGGAAAAGGTCCGCTGGCGCAGCAGCGCCGCGAGGTAGCCGGCCGCTTCTTCGATGGCCAGGTAGTCCCGCAGCTGCTCGCCGCCGGACATGTCGAACACTTCGTCACCGGCGTCGATGGCCCGATCCAGTGCCGCCAGCAGGCTCTTGGGATTCTGTCCGGAGCCATGCAGGTAGAACAGCCGCGCCCACTGCAAGCTGAAGGGCAACTGCTGCTGCAGGGCCTGGAGGAACAGGTGCAGGCTGTGCTTGGCCAGGCCGTAGGGATTGCCTGGACGAGCCTCGGCCTGCTCTGTCAAAGGTCCGCTCTGCATGCCGTACTCGAAGCAGGTGCCGGTGACCAGCACCTGGCTCACACCCGCCTCGACCACGGCCTTGATAAAGCGATAGTCGGCCATCAGGTTGTGCTCCAGGTGAAACAGCGCCTGGTAGTTCGGCAATCCGGGCCAGGCCAGATGGGCCAAGGCATCGACCCCGTCCACCAGGGCCGCGATATCCAGCTGCGGGTCATGCACATCCAGCGCGCGAAACTCTACCGCGTCGAACCAAGGCATCTGCCGCGCCTTGTCCAGATCCCGGGCCAGCGCACGGACCCGGCAACCCCGGGCCAGCAAGGCCGCGACCAGATGCCGGCCGACAAAGCCGGTGGCGCCGGTGACCAGCACCGTCATGCCCTTCACAGCAGCTTCAACTCAGGCACGGCAATCACGAAACGCCCGCCCCATTGCCGCACCTGGGCCAGTTGCTCGCTGACTTCGCCCAACAGGTTCCAGGGCAACACCAGCACATAGTCCGGCTGCTCCTGGTCGATGCGCTCGGGCGCGACCACCGGGATGCGACTGCCCGGCAGGAACTTGCCCTGCTTGTGCGGGCTGGCGTCGGCGACCCAGGCCAGCAAGTCGGCCTTGACCCCGGCGTAGTTGAGCAAGGTATTGCCCTTGGCCGCCGCGCCATAACCCACCACGCGCTTGCCTTCGGCCTTGGCCTGGAGCAGGAAGCGCAGCAGCTCGTGCTTGATCCGCTGCGCGGCTGGCGCCAGGGTCTGGTAGTACTCGGGCGTGTTCACCCCGGCGCGCTGTTCCAACAGCAACTGCTGCGCCACGCTGTCTTGCACCGGCCGGCGCGAGCCGTCGATGCGCTGCACGAAGACCCGTAGCGAACCGCCATGGGTGGCCAGGGTCTGGACGTCGAAAACTTCCAGGCCGTTGCGTTGGCACAGGCTCAGGACGGCGGTCAGCGACAGGTAGGAATAATGTTCGTGGTACAGGGTGTCGAACTGCTGCCCGGCCATCAGGGTCAGCAGCTGGGGAAACTCGAACGTCGCCACCCCCGTCGGCTTGAGCAAAGTCGCGAAACCGCAGAGGAAATCGTTGATGTCCGGCACATGGGCCAGCACATTGTTGGCCGCCATCAGGTCGGCGGCCCAGCCCTCCTCCAGCAACTGCGCGGCAGTGCCACGGCCGAAGAACAGCTCGCGGATCTGCAACCCCTTGGCCCGCGCCGCCTGCGCGGTGCTGCGGGTCGGCTCGACCCCCAGGCAGGGAATGTCACGCTGGGCCACGTACTGCAGCAGGTAGCCGTCGTTGGCCGCCACTTCCACCACCCGGCTGCGGGCGTCCAGGCCGAAACGCTCGACCATCTGCGCCACGTAGTCCCGGGCATGCTGCAGCCAGGTGCTGGAGAACGAACTGAAGTAGGCATAGTCGGCGTCGAACAGGTGGTCGGCGCGGGTGTAGTCCTCGGTCTGCACCAGCCAGCATTGCTGGCACACCTGGACCTTGAGCGGCACCCACTGCTCGGCCTGATCCAATTGCTCGGCCCGCAGGTAGGCGTTGGATGGCGGCGAGGTGCCCAAGTCGATCAGAGGCAGGCTCAGGCATGCGCCACAACCGCGGCAATTCATAGTCTTACTCCAGCGAAGGCAGCATCGAGCAAGGGGTGGCTGGCATCCCGGGTCGACAGATTATTGACAGGCAACGGCCAGTTGATCGCCAGTCGCGGGTCCAGCACCGACAACCCGGCCTCGTGCTCGGGGGCATAGTCGGCGCTGTGCAGGTAGAGCAACTCGGCATCGTCGCTCAGGGCCTGGAAGCCATGGGCGAAACCCGCCGGCAGCAACAGGCTGCGCCCATCGCCGCCACGCAGGTGCTCGGCATGCCAATGCAAAAAAGTCGGTGACTCGGGGCGCAGGTCCACCGCCACATCCCAGACTTCGCCGCGCAAGCAACTGATGAGCTTGGCTTCGGGCCGGGCGGCGGTCTGATAGTGCAAGCCACGCACGCTGCCCTGTTCGCGGGTGCAGGAGTGGTTGATCTGGCGAATATGGAAGGGCTGGCCAAAGGCGCTAAGGCTGCCTTCGCAGAACAGCCGGGAGAAATGCCCGCGCTGATCTTCGAAGCGTTTGTGGCGCACCTCGAACAACCCGGCCATTGGCAGAGCCAGGACCTGGAACTCGCTCACAGCGCCCCCCGGTACAGGTTCAACTGCCCAAGGGTCACGGCACGCATGTCCGCGCCGCTCTTCCAGGCCAGGTGCCAGTCCAGGGTCTGCGCCAGGCACTGTTGCAGCGTCCAGCGAGGTTTCCAGCCCAACAGCTGGCGCGCACGACTGCTGTCCAGACGCAGCAGGCCGGCTTCGTGCAGCTCACTGGGTTCGATTCGCAGGCCCGGGGCCTCGGGCCATTGCCGGGCCAGCAGCTCCACCACTTCACCGACGCTGCACATGTCCTGTTCACCGGGCCCGAAGTTCCAGGCACCGGCGTATTGCGGGCCGTTCACGTACAGGCCGGCTGCCAGTTGCAGGTAACCGGCCAGGGGCTCCAGGGCGTGTTGCCAGGGGCGTACCGCCTGGGGATAACGCAAGGTCACCGGCTCGTCGGCCGACCAGGCCTTGAGCACATCGGGAATCAACCGCTCGGGGGCGAAATCGCCACCGCCCAGCACATTGCCGGCCCGGGCCGTGGCCAGGGCCAGGCCGTGCTCGGCATAACGCTCGGCAGCAAAGAAGGATGAGGCATAGGACTGGGCCAGCAACTCGCAACAAGCCTTGCTGCTGCTGTAGGGATCATGGCCGCCCAAGGCTTCGTTTTCCCGATAGGGCCACAGCCATTCCTGATTGGCGTAGACCTTGTCAGTGGTCACCAGGACGCAGGCACGGACCCCACCGACCTGACGGATCGCTTCCAACAGGTTGAGGGTGCCCATGACGTTGCTTGAGTAGGTTCCCAGCGGATCACGGTAAGCCTCGCGCACCAGGGGCTGGGCCGCCAGGTGCAGGACGATTTCCGGCTGCACCTGGGCGATCAGCTCCAGCAGGCTACCCAGGTCCCGCAGGTCGCCACGATGATCGTCGACACCTTCGGCCACCCGGGCCAGTTCGAACAGGCTCGGCTCGGTCCCCGGGTCCAGGGCGAATCCGCTGACCTGGGCCCCCAGGCTTTGCAGCCACAGGCTCAGCCAACTGCCCTTGAAACCGGTATGGCCGGTCAGCAGGACCCGCTTGCCACGCCAGAATTCCTGGCTCAGTCCCATTGCTTCCACGGGGCCTCCCCGCTTTGCCAGAGCTGCTCCAGATGATTCTTGTCCCGCAGGGTATCCATGGACTGCCAGAATCCCGAATGCTCGTAGGCGCTCAGTTGCTGATCCTTGGCCAGCTGGATCAGCGGCTCGGCCTCCCAGGTGGTGCTGTCGCCATCGATGTAGGACAGCACCTTGGGCGACAACACAAAGAACCCACCGTTGATCCAGCCACCATCGCCACGGGGTTTCTCGGTGAAGCCCAGGACCTGGTCGCCATCGCGATCCAGGGCGCCATAGCGGCCCGGGGGCTGCACGGCCGTGACCGTGGCCAGCTTGCCGTGGGACCTGTGGAAATCCACCAATGCACCGATATCCAGATCGGATACGCCATCGCCATAGGTGAAGCAGAAAGCCTCGTCTTCCTGCAGATAACGTCCGGCCCGGCGCAAGCGTCCGCCGGTCATGGTTTCCTCTCCAGTGTCGATCAGCGTCACGCTCCACGGCTCGCTGTAATTCTGATGCACGTCCATGCGGTTGTTGCGCATGTCGAAGGTCACATCCGAAGTGTGCAGGAAGTAGTTGGCGAAGAAGTCCTTGATCGCGTAGCCCTTGTAGCCCAGGCAAATCACGAAGTCATGAATCCCGTGGGCGGAATACTGCTTCATGATGTGCCAAAGAATTGGCTTGCCACCGATCTCGATCATGGGCTTGGGCTTGAGGTGGGACTCTTCGCTGATTCGCGTACCCAGTCCACCTGCCAGAATTACTGCCTTCATCGCTGTCCTCTTGCTCTTCGCGGGCCAGCCCAGCCCTTTCAGGACTGGCACGGCGCCAGATGCAGATCATTCATCGCAACCAAAGGGGCCCTTGCACTGCGCCGCAGTGAAGGATTTATGGCGATTTGCCGAGGACTTGCAGGAAGTGCGCCAATTGCGTGCGCGGCGCCCGCAGGCGCCGCAGAAGACAGCGAGAGCAACCACCCGAACGGAGGATTGCCCAACATCCCGGCCAACGACGATGGCAATCGCCGGCCGGGGGGAGGACGATCAGTCCGCCAACCATCCCCACAGCCAGTGCCGCAGGTTGTCGTCGCGCAGCATGAAGTCGCGATGCACCGCTTCTCGCAGTTCATCCCCCATGCGGTAGCTGGCTGCCGGGTCGGACAGGTGCATGCGGATCGCCTGCAACCATTCCTCGGTGCTGTTGCTGCGGACCTTGGTGCAAGGCAGGAAACCGCGATAGGCCTCGGTGTCGGTGCAGATCACCGGGTAACCGCAGGCACCGTATTCCAAGAGCCGCAGGTTGCTCTTGCAGTCGTTGAAGATATGAAACTCCAGCGGCGCCAGCGCCAGATCCAGGTTCAGGCTGGCCAGCTTGAACGGATAGCTCTGCAGGCTGGTGAGCGAGTGAAATTCGTGTACGTAAGGACGCAGGTCGTCAGGGCACATGCCAAAGAATACCCACTCGACCTCGTTCGCCAGCTCGCGCACCACCTCGGCGATGATCTCCAGGTCGCCGGTATGGCTGGTGCCACCGCCCCAACCCACCCGCGGCTTGCTGGAGGTACCACGACGACTGGTCAAACTGGCCCAGGGGTCCAGCGCCAGCATGTTGGGCACCACGCGAATGTCGCTGTGCATGCTCGACAGGGCATCGGCCAGGGGCTGGGTGGTCACCACCACGCGATCACACAAGCCGATGCCTTCGCGCAGCATCTGCTCGGTGTTCACCGGCTTGTTCCGAGCGTGGGTGTTCTTCTTCGGCGCACTGACGATGTAGTCGTCGAGCTCGAAGACCCGCAGGGCGCTGGAGTATTTTTTCATCCGCAGAATGTCACTGGCCGCCCCTTCGCTGTAGCGGCACTGCAGGATGATGGTATCCGGCGACAGGCGCTCGATGTCCGCCGTGGACGGCGACTCGTAGGCCACCCGGGCAATCACCCGCCCCGCTTCTTCCAACGCCGTCAGGGGACCGGTCACCCGGTAATGCCCGACCGCGGAACTGTTGACCGGCAAGCCGAGGATCAAGGGCAAGGCGCGACTGCAGAACGGATTCCAGTTGTTGCGCAAGGAAGGCTCCAGACTGAAGCTGGAGTAGCCCAGGCTCAGGGCCGGGTTATAGGCCGGATCGCGAGCGATCTTCGCCATCCACTGCTGATAGAAGCGCTCCTGCTCGGCCTCGCGGGCCAGCTGCCGCTCGCTGTCATCACCGGCAGGCGACGCTGGCCGCAGCATCAGGGTGGCGTGAGGCGTCCAGACCACCAGATAGCCGTTGCGGTCGACCCGCAGGCACAGGTCGGTCGCCCCCAATTCGTCGGCGAAGGCCTGCTCATCCAGGCCGCCCAGGCTGTCGAAGACCTCCTTGCGTACCATCAGGCAATCGCCACTGACCGCACTCCAGTTCTGTACCACTTGCAGCCGTTGCATGTAGCCCCGGGCGTCCATGGCTTCGCCGACAAAAGGCGAACTCGCAGGCCCGGCCATGCCCAGCACCTGGCCGGCATGGAGAATGGAGCCATCGGTGGCCAGAATCCGCGCCCCCACCACGCCCACCTCCGGACGCTGGGCCTGATTGAGCAACTCATCCAGCCAGTCGCCGCTACAGATCAGCGCCCCCGGATTGAGCAGCAACAGGTAGTCGCCACGCGCCTGGCTCGCCGCACTGTTGATCAGCGCAGCCTGGCTGTGCGGACCGACATAAGGCAGAACCCGCAGCATTGCACCACCCAGCTGGGCCATGGCCGCCAGCCAGTCGGCCATGGCCGGGTCGCGACTGCCGGCATCCACCAGCACAATTTCGTAGTGGTTGTAGGCCGTCTGCTCGATCAGGCTTTCAACGCAGCGCTGCAGGGTCGCCAGGGAGTCACCGCACGGCAGGATGATCGACACCAGCGGCCGGCTGCCATGCAGGTAATAGATCCGATTGAGCAGGGGCAGGTCATCGTGAACAATCCGGTGTTCCACACCGATCCGCTGCAGATGCGCGGCCACCAGCCCTTCACTGGCCTCGATCACCTGGGGCCGGGACAGCCACTGGGCGAAGCTGAACGCGGACTCCAGCTGGATATCGGCAATGTGCTCGATGGTCCGGGGCCCCGCCGCCTCCACCATCCGCCATAGAAGATCATGGGGCGCCAGTTCGCCATGGCGCGGATCGAACCCGCCTTCGGCCATGAAGCGCTCGCGGGAAAAAGCCAGGGCACGACCAACATAGGGATAGGAGCGCATCAGGTCGAGGTTGAAGTCAGGCTTGAACACCGGCTCCGACGACTCACCCTCCAGCAGCGCGCCTTCATCACTGTAGGCACAGAGCATGGCCGGGGTATTGGCGATGCGTTCGGCAAGGATCAACAGCGCCGACTCCAGCAGGCGATCACCGGCCTGCAGCAGATAGAACCAGTCGCAACCTTCCAGCTGCGGCACCAGCTCATTGAGCTGCTGCACCCAGTCGCCTCGCAGAGGCTGGTGCAGAACCCGGTCACGCACCTGCTCCTCGCCCACCGACAACACCAGCACCGCGGCAGGCGCGAACAGCTGGCCATCAATGCTCTCCAGAGTCCGGGCAAGCGCTTCGCCATCGCCCTCGAAGTCAAGGACCACCGGCACCAACTGCACCCGCCGCGGCCAGCTGTCGATGCGCTGAGGCATCAGCCGCTGCTCCACCGCCGAGAACTTGCGTACCGACAGCCACTCCCGATAGAAATCCTCGTAACTGATGCTCTCGCCACCCACCCGACCATCGACCACGGTACTGCGGTTGCCCAGCACCCGGGTCACGCACAGCTCCTGCCAGTTGCGCGGCTGCCCGGCCTCCCGAGCCATATCGACATACCGCACCCAGCCTGCCGCCGGCGCCGACTCGCCACTGCGAGCGGCCAGCATCTGCACCAGCCACTCCCACTCACTGCGTGCCTGCTTGAGCATTTCCGGGGTAGCGCTCAGGCGCCCCGGGTACAGGCGTTCGCAACTGAGCACCGTCACCAGCGCCGCAAGATTGCCACGGCGCATCAGGCAGATGAACAGGGCGAAATCCAGCAGCGCGACAAAACCCGCGCCCTCCTGGATCAATGCCGGCAGCAGCTCCAGCACATCGGCACGACGCATCAGCGCCGAGCTGAAGTTGCCGATGAAGTTGCGTGGCGTGCTCTCGAAGATCGCCAGCATATCCTCGCCCTTGAGCACGGCATCGTTGTAGGTAAAGCGGCAGTTGTCGACCCGCGGCGGCAGGATGAAATTCCCAGCGTCACTGAATACCCGCAGCGCACACACCAGATTGACATCCGGATTGTCGATCAGCACCGGCGCCTGCAGGGCGATGCTGGGTGCAAACAGCCGATCGTCATCACACAACACCTTGATCAGCTCGCCACGCGCCTCTTCAACACAGCGCAGAACGTTCTTCTGCAGCCCAAGGCGTTGCGGGTTGCGCAGGTAACGCACAGGGTGCGCAGGCTCGGCCACAGCTTCAACGATACGCTGGATCTGATCGTCGGCACTGTCGTCGCAAATGACGATTTCCAGGGGCTGGTAGGTTTGGGCCAAGGCACTGTCGAGGGCCTGGCTGAAGAAGCGCGGATTGAAGGCGGGGATAACGATGCTGACTAGAGGGGCTTGGTTCACGGTTGCAAACTCTCGAGCGGCGAGCCCTGGCCAGAAAGACCAGGGCTGCAGAACCGCTTAAAAAAGACGGCTGACGGCTCGACGGTCATGGCGTTCGAGCCGCAGCTCGAACGCCATGTTCTCAGACCTTGTTGAACAGGCCGAGCTGAGTGATCTTGCTGAAGGCCAACTGCGAGGCCTGCAACATGGTCTGCTGCAGGGTCAGGCGGGTCATGACTTCGGCCGGGTCGGAGTCACTGATGGCAGAACGGGTGGTGACGTTGGCTGCCGCCAGACTTTCGTTGATTTCGTTCTGGGTGGCCAAAGCCGAACCACGACCACCGATGGAGCTGATGCCGATGGACAGCTGATCGACACCACTGGCCAGGTTGGCCATGCCCGACGCAAGGTCGGCCAACTGCTTCTGGGTTGCCAGGACGTCACCGTCAGTGGGTGTGTTCAACGCGTTTTTCAACTGACTCACGGTGTCCAGGATGTTCTGGGTTTCGTGGGTGTTCACCGCCACGCTGAACTGATCGTTGGCGGCCGGCGAAGGAGCGCCCGTCAGGGTGAAGCTCACGCCTGCCGCAGTGGCGATATTGCCCGGCCCTACCACACCCGAAGACACCGGTTTGCTGTCTGCCGTCAGCGGCGCGGCATACAGATCGAAATTGGTGGCGCTGGTGAACTTGAGCACGGCAGAGCCACTCGGGAACGTCGAGTTGTAGGCTACCGGATCAGTCACGCTGGCGGCCGAGACCTGAGTCATGCTCGGGTTGCCCGGAGAACGCGCAACGTTGAAGGTGTCCGGCTTCGACGCCAATGTAAAACTGTGCCCCGGCAGCACCGCGCCAGCGACATCGCCGGACTTGAGATTGACGTTCAGGTTCAGATCGACACCACGGAAACTCACCGTCTGATTCGGCGAAGTACCGATCACCCCGCCCTTGCTGGCCTCAGCCGTCACATCGTTGCCGCTGCCATCGAGGATCTGCAACTGGGTGCCGCTGACGAACGACACGGTATAAGGCTCGCCACCGCGGAACTGGCTGTTGTAGGTGCCGCTGTTGGTCATCTGGCCATTGGACAGGGAAACCCGCCCATCATCCACCACCGGCGAAGTCATGGTGACCTGGCTACGACTGGTGTTGAGCGCCTGCTGGAACACATCCCAACCGGTGCTGTTGGCAGCCATCATCATGGTGTCGCCCACCGGCAGCTTCAGGCTGCTCTGGTCACCGTTGTAACTGTAGGTGCCATCGGAGTTGCGGCTGAACGGCGGAACGTCGTCCTTGGAGCCGCCAAAGAGGTACTTGCCGTTTTCGTCCTGAGAGTTCATCAGGCTCAGCAGTTGCTCTTCGATCTGCCCCAGCTCGGCAGCATTGGCCTGCCGGTCGGCATTGGTGTATCCGGCGCTGCCGGCGCCGACGGCCAGTTGCTTGGCCCGGTCCAGAACGTTGTTGATGCTGGTCATCACCGACTCGGCCTGGCCCAGGGAAGCCTTGATCGAGTTGCTGTTGGCCTTGTACTGATCAAGCAGGGAAGCCTGCTGACCCAGCTGCAGCAAACGGGCAGCGCCCACCGGATCGTCGGCGGCAGTCTTGACCCGGACCAGGCTGCTGGCCTCTTCGCCACTCTTGATCGCGTTGGAGAAGTTCTTCTGATAGTTGGCAGCCGAAGTCTCGTAATACTGGGCGGTGGAAATGCGCATGGGCTACGACTCCTTAAAGGCTGTTGATCAGCGTGCTGAAGGTTTCCTGCGCAGCCTTGATGATCTGCGAAGACGCGGTGTAGTACTGCTGGAACTTGACCAGGTTGCCGGTCTCATCGTCCAGGTTGACGCCGGACAGCGAGTCACGGGCACCCTTGGCGTTGGCCAGGATGGAACCGTTGGCAGCACTGTCGAGCTTGGCCTGGCTGGCCTTGGCGCCGACGTTCTCGATCAGCTTGCCGTAGGCATCCACCAGGGTGATGCCCTTGCTCGCCGAACCGGTGTCCACGGTCTGCTTGGTCTGCAGCCCCGACAGCGCCAGGCCGTTACGGTTATCGGAAGAGCCGGCGCCATTCACCGAAATGTTCATGTTGTCGCCGGCATTGGGCGAACCGGCAACGGTCATCTGCACCGTGAAGGTCTTGGTCACAGGTGGCACGCCGCCGTCAGTGATCGGGTTACCGCTGGCATCGAGCATCTTGATCTGCAGGTTCAGGACATTGCTCTGCCCTGGCACGATGGAGCCGCTGCCCATCTTGACGCCCTTGGCGTCAAAGTAATCGTAGGTCTGGCTGCCGCCGGACGCCGCATTGAACACCACCTTGACCGGGCCGGAGTTCTTCAGGGCGGTCTGCATTTCCAGCTTGCTGGCTGCATCGTAGTTGTTGATCGGCACCGCCAGGGACGGCTGCGCAGAGATGCTCAGGGAGCTCTTGACCCCGGCACCGATCTCGGCCTTCAGCGGCGCAGCCAGAGCCAGGCGCTTGGCGTCAGTCATTTCCGTCTGGATGGTGGCTGCGGCATTGCGGGTCGGGGTGATCTTGAAGCTGTCACCGGCGGCCACCGTGCCATTGAGATTCAGCGAGAAACCGTCGATCACGGGTGCCGGGCTGGTCGTGGTGCTGAAGGTGCCCATGTCCTTGCCGTCGGAACGCTTGACGGTGTAATCCGTGGCACTGCTGAAGGTCACGGTGTAGTCGCCGGTGCTCAGCTTGCCGGTGTCCTTGATGGTCACATCGAAGTTGCCCGAGCCCGCGCTGTTGGCGGCGCTGGCCATACTGCGCTGACTGATCATCCGCAGGCTGTTGATGTCGTTGAACAGGTTGCCGCCAAACTCACCGTTCTTGTCGATACCCTGGGCCATCTGGCTGTTCATCTGGTCGGCAACCACCAGGGCCACGCGCCCCAGTTCATTCATTGCCGGGTCCAGCACTTCACTGCGATAGCGCAACAGGCCACCAATCTCGCCACCGGTGGTGACGTTGGTGATGTCCACGGTGCTGGTGCCGCGATTGAGCTGCAGCATGGAGCGCGTCGGGTCGTTCTTGCCCTGCACCACTTCCAGGGTGTTGGCGGAGTTGCCCATCACCAGCGGCTGGCCACTGCCCAGGTACAAGTCGAGGCTGGAACCACGCTCCGACACCTGGACGCCGATAAAGGTCGAAAGCTGGCGCACGGTTTCGTTACGGGCATCCAACAGGTCGTTGGGCATACCGTTGCCATTGGTCGACAGTTCGGAAATCTTCTGGTTGAGCTGGGCGACGGTATTGGCCAGCTTGTTGACCTGGTCGGCCATGCTCGCCATGTTGCCGTTGATGTTGCTGTTCTGTTCGTTGAGCTGGCTGGACACCGAGTTGAAACGGTTACTCAAGGCCTGGGTGTCGCTGAGCAGCAACTGCCGAGAGGCTTCATCGGTAGGCTTGGCGTTGAGGTTCTGCAGCGAGGCGAAGAATTTGGTCAGGGCGCCGTTCATGCCGGTGCCGTTGTCCGACAGCAACTGGTCGACCGGGCTGATCTGACTCTGGTAGGCCGCGACGTCACTGTTCAAGGACGTGGCGGTGCGCAACTGGGCATCGAGGAAGCTGTTGTACACCCGGCGTACGTCCGCCAGGGTGGTACCGGTGCCGATGAAGACATTGCCGAATTGAGCGGAGGCCTTGGTGCCCTGCACGGTCTGCTGCCGCGAGTACCCGGCGGTGTCGGCGTTGGCAATGTTGTTACCCGTAGTCACCAACGACGTTTGGCTGGCGGCCAGCCCCGACATCCCAATATTGAGCAAACTCATGATTCAGACCTTATAAATTCGTGGAAACGCCCGCCGCAGCGTAGCTCTCGTAGTTCTTCATCTGCTTGGCTATCTGCGAAATCTTGCTAGCGTAATCCGGGTCCGTTGCATACCCGGCTTTTTGCAACTCGCGAACAAACTGTTCTGGTTTATCGGCAACCTTCAGCACTTCTTGATAGCGATTATTGCTCTGCAACAAGGTCACCAGATCGTGGAAGCTGTCCTGGTAGGAATCATAGGAACGGAACGCCGCCGTCTCCTTGACCATCTGCCCATCGCGGAACTCGCTGGTGATCGCTCGGGCCTGAGCGCCCTGCCAACTTTTGTTGGCCTTGATGCCGAACAGGTTGTGACTGCTGCTGCCATCCTGCTGACGCATGACCGATTTACCCCAGCCGGTTTCCAGCGCGGCCTGGGCTACCAGATAACGCGGATCGATACCGATGCGCTGGGCCGCCTGCTGCGCCATCGGCAACATGGTGGCGACAAAATCATCTGCGGAACTGAAGGCGCGCTTGGCCGGCGCCAGCGGTGGCTGAGCCATGGCCCGGCCATACACGCGCATCTTGCCCTGGGACGCGGCGTAGCCCTGGTTGACCCGCCACTCGCCACGCAGCACCGCATCGGCGGCTGCGCTATTGCGGGTGGGCGCAACGTTCTGGGTAGAAGCGTCAGCAGTCGCACCGGCCGAAGGCACGATACCGGTCAACAGGCGATCGGTAAGCTTGCTCGGCAACGACAGGCGCCGTTGATTGAGCAACGCCATATCGTTATGCGACACCGTGCTGCGCAACGGGTCCTGGGCACGCGAGGCCCACATTGGACGCTGACCATTGACCCGGCTCAACGGACCATCCTGGGCGGTGGTACCGGCGGCAATCGGGGTCGGAGTCGCCACCGGCGCCGCGGCTGTCAAGGCCGTATGGGTCGCGCCCGGGTTGGCCGGTTTGTTCTTCATCATCTGGCGCATCAGCACATTGGCCAGGCCGATACCGCCACCCTCACGAGACAGGGATACCGCCAACTGCTGGTCGTACATGTCCTGGTACTGCTTGGCGGCCGGGGTATTGAGCGGGTTGTCCTGGGCAATGACATCAGTGGCCTTGCGCATGGACTTGAGCATTTCATTGAGGAACAGCGACTCGAACTCCTGCGCCACTTTGCGCACGTTGGCTTCGCCGTTCTTGTCGCCGACCTTGAGTTGCTGCAGGCGATTGAGGTCGGAGTAAGACCCGGAATCGCCGCTGCCAATCAGTCCACTCTTACGAATATCCATGGCGCTCACCTCAAATCACGATCAGGTCGGCCTGCAAGGCGCCGGCCTGTTTCAAGGCTTCGAGGATCGCCATCAAGTCACCCGGCGCAGCCCCGACCTGGTTCACCGCACGGACGATCTCATCCAGGGTGGTGCCCGGGCCGAACTTGAACATCGGCTTGGCTTCCTGCTGGGCGTTGACCCGCGAACGCGGCACCACAGCGGTCTGGCCATTGGACAGAGGGCCGGGCTGGCTGACGATCGGGTCTTCGGTAATGGTCACGGTCAGGCTGCCGTGGGTCACCGCCGCCGGCGAGACCTTGACGTTCTGGCCAATGACGATGGTGCCGGTACGGGAGTTGATGATGACCTTCGCCACCGCCTGCCCCGGGTCGACTTCCAGATTCTCCAGGATCGACAGGTAGTCCACGCGCTGGCTTGGGTCCAGAGGCGCGGTAACCCGGATCGAACCGCCATCAATGGCCTGGGCCACGCCCGGGCCGAGCATGTCGTTGATCTTGTCGACAATGCGCTTGGCGGTGGTGAAGTCCGAACGATTGAGGTTCAGGGTCAGGCTGTTGCCCTGGTTGAAACCGCTGGGCACGGCGCGCTCCACCGAAGCACCACCGGGAATCCGCCCGGCAGATGGCACGTTGACGGTGATCTTCGAGCCGTCACGCCCTTCAGCGTCGAAACCGCCCACCACCAGGTTGCCCTGGGCAATGGCGTAGACGTTGCCGTCGATCCCCTTGAGCGGGGTCAGCAGCAAGGTGCCGCCACGCAGGCTCTTGGAGTTACCGATGGAGGACACGGTGATGTCCACCTGCTGACCCGGCTTGGCGAATGCCGGCAGATCGGCGCTGACCGACACCGCCGCGACGTTCTTCAACTGCACGTTGCCGGAGCCGGCCGGCACCTTGATGCCAAACTGCGACAGCATGTTGTTGAACGTCTGCAGAGTGAACGGGGTCTGGGTCGTCTGGTCGCCGGTGCCGTTAAGCCCGACCACCAGGCCGTAACCGATCAATTGGTTGGAACGCACGCCGGAAATACTGGCAATGTCCTTCAACCGCTCGGCCTGGACGCCAAGGGAAGTGGACAGCAACAACGCCGCCGCCATCAGGTGCTTGAAGTTGAACATGAGGCTTCTCATCACCTAGAAAGGGAACAGCGGACTGAGGAAGAAACGATCGAACCAGCCAGGCTGGTTAGCATCGGCAAACGAGCCGGTACCCGAATAAGTAATGCGGGCATCTGCGACCCGGGTCGAGGAGACGGTGTTGTCGGTAGCGATATCGTCTGCCCGTACCAGACCGGCGATCCGCACCAGTTCGTCACCGGTGTTGAGCGTCATCCACTTCTCGCCGCGCACCGCGATGATGCCGTTGGGCAATACATCGGCCACGGTGACGGTGATCGAACCGGTCAGGCTGTTGCTCTGCGCCGCCTTGCTGTCGCCCTTGGTGGCACGGTTGCCGCTGTAGCCGGCATTGAGGGTCAGGTCGCCATCGCCCAACGGGTTGTTGGTGTTGGGTACGGCACCAAACAGCGAGGTCAGGCCGATGCTGTTGGAGCTGGTCTTGTTCAGGGCCGAGTTGGCGCCCTTGCTGGCGCTGGTCCGCTCGTTCAGGGTGATGGTAATGATGTCACCCACCCGGAACGCCTTGCGGTCGCTGTACAGGTTCTGCTCAAAACCGGCCTGGTAGATCGAGCCGTTGTTGGACGCGGAAGGCAGCGGCGTGCGCGGCAACACCGGGGCGTAATAAGGGTCATTGGGCTTGGGCGGCGGAGCAACACAGCCCGCGAGCACGGCACTCCCACTCAGCGCTAGAACACACATAAACCGATTCATGACCCTTCCTCACGATGTTGCCGGTGCGCCACTTCAGACCCGTGGCGACCTCAAGACTTGATTACAGCTTCTGCGTAATGAACGAGAGCATCTGGTCCGCAGTGGAGATCACCTTGGAGTTCATCTCGTAGGCCCGCTGGGTGGTGATCATGTTGACCATTTCCTCAACGGTGCTGACGTTGGACGCTTCCAGGGTGTTCTGCAGCGTGGTGCCGAAGCCGTTAAGGCCCGGGGTACCAATTTGCGGCGCGCCACTGGCGGCGGTTTCCAGGAACAGGTTGTTGCCCTGGGACTGCAGGCCAGCCGGGTTGATGAAGTCGGCGGTTTGCAGGTTACCGATCACCTGGGAAGCCGGGTTGCCGGCGATGGTGATGGATACGGTGCCGTCCTGACCCACGGTGAAGGTCTGTGCGTCGTTGGGCACAACCACCGCAGGCTCCAGGGCAAAACCGCTGGCAGTGACGATCTGACCATCGGAATTGAGGTGGAACGTACCGTCACGGGTATAGGCCGTGGTGCCGTCGGGCTGCAGGATCTGGAAGAAACCACGGCCATTGATGGCCAGGTCCAGAGGCTGCTCGGTGGTCTGCAGGCTGCCGGCAGTGAAGTTCTTCTGGGTCCCGACAATGCGCACGCCGGTACCGACCTGCAGGCCGGTTGGCAGTTCGCTGTCCTGGGTCGACTGGGCACCGGGCTGGCGCTTGATCTGATACAGCAGGTCCTGGAACTCGGCGCGATCACGTTTGAAACCCGTGGTCGAGACGTTCGCCAGGTTGTTGGAAATAACACTCAGGTTGGTGTCCTGGGCGGACAGACCGGTTTTGGCAACCCATAGAGCCGGAAGCATTCGATTCTCCTCTCGCGCCTGTTTTACGGCGCTAGATACTGGTAATTAGCTGATCTGCAAGACCCGAGCCATGGCCTGGTCGTCTTCTTTGGCGCTGTTCATCATCTTGACGTGCAATTCGAACTGGCGGGACAAGGCCAGCACCGCGGTCATTTCTTCCACGGCATTGACGTTGCTCGACTCCAGGAAACCCGAGACCAACTGCACATTGGCATCGGCAGGGGCCGGCTGGCCGTCCTTGGTCTTGATCGACCCATCCAGGCCCTTGGTCAGGTTCTTGATATCCGGATTGACCAGCTTGATGCGATCGACCTCGGCCATGACCCGCGGACCTTCACCCATGGCACGAATGCTGATGGTGCCGTCCTGGCCGACTTCGATCTTCTGCTCTGGCGGCACGGCGATAGGACCGCCATTGCCCATGACCGGCATGCCATTGCCTGCCCGCAACACGCCCAGAGCGTCGACATTCAAGCTGCCGGTGCGCACATAGCTTTCGCTGCCATCGGGGCTCTGCACGGCGATCCAGCCCTTGCCGCTGACGGCCACGTCCAGGTCACGACCGGTTTCCACCATGGAGCCGGGAGTAAAATCCGTTGCCGGCCGCTCCCCCATGGCAAAGGCCCGCGCCGGAAAACTGTCACCAAACACCGGCATCGCGCGCGCCTGCTCCAGGTCGCGCTGAAAACCGTTGGTGGAGATGTTCGCCAGATTGTTGGCATGAGCCTTTTGCGCCAGAGCATTCTGGCTGGCGCCGGTCATTGCCACATAAAGGTACTTGTCCACAATCGTTCCTCATCTGCCGGACGTTTGCCGCCCCACACTGTACTGAGCATGGCGTAAGCAATTTCTACACCAACTTTAACTTCCAGCAGCGCTCCCCATGCAGGCCGGGGCTTTGCCGCGAGCAACGGGTTTTTCAGGGCGGAATGAGAGACGAAAAAACGGCGGACTTATGCCGCTAACGGCAAGTCTCGGTCCCATGACCCGGGTCCGCTCCGCACTCGGGCTGGACACTTTGTGAACGGATCTTGCTAGGCACAGTGACTGGCTATCGCAACTTCAGTTTGCGCAGGGGTGGCCGACACCTAAGCCAGTGACTGCCAAGGAGAACCACTTTGAACCTGTACCTCAATCAGCTGCGCAAGACAGCTGACTTCAAGGAAGCCATCTATTCCGGGGATATCTTCCTGGACACTGACCTGGCCACCGCAAAAGAACTCTGCGGGTACGCCAAGGAAAGCATCACCGCGGCATTCGATGGCGAAACCAACCACCAGGCTCTGCACACGATGATGCCGGTAGAAGAGTTCGTCAGCCGGGTTACCCGACTCAAGGGCCAGTTCACCAACAGCCAGCGCGTCAAGGATCTGATCCTTGGCTTCATTCACGAGATCGGCATCGATCCTCGGGACTACATTTTCGACGTACCGCGCCTGCGGGTCGTGCCCAACTACGACTACCTGCACGCTGGCGTCAGCTACGCCTACAAGCCTCATCGCGACAGCTGGTACGGCAGCGTGGATTGCCAGATCAACACCTGGATGCCGGTCTACACCATCACCCCGGACCAGACCATGATGATCAACCCCAGCTACTTCGAGAAGCCGGTGGCCAACACCTCGAAGGACTGGAGCCTGAAGGACTGGATCAGCAACCAGCGACACAAGGCCAAGGACAACCTGACCGAAGAAGTACGAGTCCACCCGGTGCCCCTGGGGGAGATCGACGACAGCTCTGAACTGCGCATCGCCGGCAACTCAGGCGAGATGCTGGTGTTCTCCGGCTCGCACCTGCACGGCACTGTCCCCAACCGTACCGACCGCACCCGCTTCAGCGTGGACTTCCGCCTGATGCACCTCGAAGACCTGAAACACAACCGCGGAGCCCCCAACGTAGACAGCGCCTGCCCCGACGTCGGCTCCGGCTTCAAAGACTACTTCCACGCCCACGACTTCTCGAATTTCCAAGGATTCAAGCCATGACCAAACGCCGCCTTACCCCCGCCGAAGCCCAATACAACGAAACCCGCGCCGGCGTACTCAAGCGGGTCGACGCCGAGTACGTTGCCGACGCACCCTTCGTCTTCGCCAACCGCATCAACGTCACCGCCGCGCTGTCGCGCATGGAGCTGTTCAAGAAGGTCATGGATGTACCCGGGGCGATCATCGAGTGCGGCGTGTACAAGGGCAACTCGCTGATGCTCTACATGCACCTGTCGATGATCCTCGAACCTTATGCCATCAACCGCTCCATCGTCGGCTTCGACACCTTCGAAGGCTTCACCAGCATCAACAAGGACGAGGACCCGGCCGACATCAACGAAAGCATGTTCTCCGACACCGACCAGTCGCTGATCCAGGACATGATCGATGCCAACGACCTGCTGCGTCCGGTGAACCGCATCCCGCGCTGCGAGCTGGTCAAGGGCGACATCTGCAAGACCGCGCCGGAATTCGTCAAGTCGCGTCCGGACCTGGTAGTGGCCATGCTGATCCTCGACACCGACCTGTACGAGCCCACCAAGGTCGCCCTGGAAACCTTCCTGCCGTACATGCCCAAGGGCGCTATCGTGGTTCTCGACGAAGTCGCCTACCGCAACTTCCCGGGCGAAACCAAGGCCCTGCGCGAAGTGTTCGACATGAACAAGATCGAACTCAAGCGCCTGCCTTTTGACTCCTGTGTCGGCTACTTCCATATCTGAAGACAGCCAGCCCCGAGCCAAACGAAAAGCCCCGCTTCATAAGCGGGGCTTTTTTCATTCCGGCGACTCCTTGCCAACCTCGTACTGGCGCAACTTGTTGGCGATGGTGGTATGGGAAACCCCCAGGCGCTTGCCCAGTTGCCGACTGCTGGGATGCTCGGCATAGAGACTTTCCAGCACCGCCTTTTCAAAGCGACCGACAATCTGCTCCAGGCCGCCTTCCAGGGAAAAGTCCCCCAGGGGCTGGCGCGCGCCATAGTCCGGCAGACGGATATGCTCGGCCTTGACCGTGCCGCCATCACACAGCGAGACCGCCTGGAACAGCACGTTCTCCAACTGCCGGACATTGCCCGGCCAGTGATAGTGACTGAGGCGCTCCATGGCCGCCGGAGCCAGCCGTGGCAGCGCACAACCGATCTGGCGACTGGCCTGATCGAGGAAGTGCTCCACCAGGGGCGTCAAACCGTCGAGGCATTCGCGCAGCGGCGGAATATGCAGGGACAGCACGTTGAGTCGGTGGTACAGGTCCTGGCGAAACTCGCCCCGGGCACAGAGTTCGGACAGATCCACCTGAGTCGCACAGATCACTCGCACATCCAGGTAGACCTCCTCGTCACTGCCGACACGGCGGAAGCAACCATCCTGGAGAAAGCGCAGCAACTTGACCTGCAGGCGCGGGCTCATTTCCCCCACACCATCGAGAAACAGCGTGCCGCCGGCCGTCAGTTCCAGCAGCCCGAGCTTGCCCTCGGCGCGAGCCCCTTCAAAGGCCCCGGGGCCATAGCCGAACAGCTCGGTCTCGGCCATGGATTCCGGCAGCCCGGCGCAGTTCAGAGCCATCAGCGGCGACTGGCCCCGAGGGCTGGCCAGGTGGCAGGCGCGGGCCAGCAACTCCTTGCCGGTGCCGGTCTCGCCTTCAATCAACAGGGGCGCATCCAGGGGCGCCATGCGCCGGGCTTCCCGCACCACCGCTGCCATGACTTTCGAACTCTGGAAAATACTGTCAAAGCCCCGCAACTCCTGCTTGCGCACATTGTAGATACGCTCACCAACCCGATCCGCCCGGTGCAGAGTCAATACCGCACCGGCCATGGCCTCGCTGTCATCGTGCTCGGATTGCAGCGGGGCGATGTCCGCCAGAAACACGTCGCCCTTGACCTTGACCCGCAGCCCGTTGATCCGCGACTGGTTGGCCCGCACCAACTCCGGCAAATCGAAGTCCTCGGCGTAGCGTGACAGCGGAATCCCCGGCACCTCATCCACCCGCACGCCCAGCAACTGCGCTGCCGCTCGGTTGGCGGCCACGATGGAGCCGCCCATGTCGATGGACAGCACCGGGAACTCCAGGGCACCCAGCAGCGCATTGAGCTCCATGTGCCGACGCTCGCTGGGCATCAGCCCGACCCTTTTGACGCCAAACACTCCGGCGATGGATTCGAACTTGGGGCGCAATGCCTGGAACTGCAGGTTGATCAGGTTCGGACAGTGCAGATAGATGGCGTTGCCATGTTCGCCCCCCACCTCGCCCCGGGCCACGTTGATCCCGTATTCCACCAGCAGATTGAGGATGTCCCGCAGGATGCCGATGCGGTTCTGGCAGTGAACTTTGATACGCATGAAGAAAGGCCCGAAGCGGATAATGGAGGGCATAAACGCCGAAAACCGACGCTTTTGACGTCGGCACTTGCAAACTTTCTGCTGGGTGGCGCAGATAATCGTCAAGATTATGTGACAGCAAAGGGCTTTTTCAAACCTGAAAAGCCACAATACTTGGGCGCCCCGGGCAAAATCGTAACGATTAGTTTACAAATTGGCGTCCTACCCCCCTCCATCAGCGCCTGTCAGCTGCTGCAAAGCGTCGCACCCTGGGGTATCACTGGGGTCACCCATAACAAGAACGCATCCCCTGGCAGGAGAGCAGCATGAAGCAGACGCAGTACGTGGCCCGCGAGCCCGACGCGCAAGGTTTTATCGACTATCCACCCGAAGAACACGCGGTGTGGAACACCCTGATCACGCGCCAGTTGAAAGTGATCGAGGGGCGCGCGTGCCAGGAGTACCTGGACGGCATCGACAAGCTCGGACTGCCCCACGACCGCATCCCGCAGTTGAGTGAAATCAACAAGGTCCTCGGCGAAACCACGGGCTGGCAAGTGGCCCGGGTGCCGGCACTGATTCCTTTCCAGACCTTTTTCGAACTGCTGGCCAGCAAGCGCTTTCCGGTGGCGACCTTCATTCGTACTCCTGAAGAGTTGGACTACCTGCAGGAACCGGACATCTTCCACGAGATTTTCGGCCACTGCCCGCTGCTGACCAATCCCTGGTTCGCCGAATTCACCCACACCTACGGCAAGCTCGGCCTGCAAGCCACCAAGGAAGAGCGCGTTTACCTGGCGCGTCTGTACTGGATGACTATCGAGTTCGGCCTGGTGGACACCCCGGACGGGCGACGCATCTACGGCGGCGGCATCCTCTCCTCGCCCAAGGAAACCGTCTACAGCCTGTCCGAAGAGCCGGAACACCAAGCCTTCGATCCGCTGGAAGCCATGCGCACGCCTTATCGCATCGACATCCTGCAACCCATCTACTTTGCCCTGCCCAACCTCAAGCGCCTGTTCGACCTGGCCCATGAAGACATCATGGCCCTGGTCCACCAAGGCATGCAGCTGGGCCTGCACGCCCCCAAGTTCCCGCCAAAACCCAAGGCGGCCTGAGCAGCCCGCCCTCGCGGGCGGCTGCGAAAGATAGTAACTTCCAACAAGAATCGAACTCAGGAATACACCATGACCGCTCTGAACCAAGCCCATTGCGAAGCCTGCCGCGCCGATGCCCCTCAGGTCAGCGACGAAGAACTGCCGGTACTGATCAAGCAGATCCCCGACTGGAACATCGAAGTTCGTGACGGCGTGATGCAGCTGGAAAAAGTCTTCCTGTTCAAGAATTTCAAATTCGCCCTGGCCTTCACCAATGCCATGGGCGAGATCTCCGAGGCCGAAGGCCACCACCCGGGCCTGCTCACCGAATGGGGCAAAGTCACCGTGACCTGGTGGAGCCACTCGATCAAGGGCCTGCACCGCAACGACTTCATCATGGCCGCCCGCACCGACGAAGTGGCCAAGACCGCAGAAGGACGCAAGTAATGCATTTTGATGCCATCGGTCGCGTACCCGGCGATCCGATTCTCGGCCTGATGGAGGCCTACGCCAACGATCCCAATCCGCGCAAATTCGACCTCGGCGTGGGGGTCTACAAGGATGCTCAGGGCCTGACGCCGATCCCGCAATCGGTGAAGCTGGCGGAGCAGCGCCTGGTGGATCGCCAGACCACCAAGACCTACATCGGAGGCCACGGCGACGCGGCCTTCGGCAAGGTGATCAATGAGCTGGTACTGGGCAGTGATTCGCCACTCATCGCCGCGCAGCGCGCCGGTGCTACCCAGACCCCGGGAGGTACCGGCGCCCTGCGCCTGAGCGCCGACTTCATCGCCCAGTGCCTGCCGGGCCGCGGCGTTTGGTTGAGCAACCCGACCTGGCCGATCCACGAAACCATCTTCGCCGCAGCCGGGGTCAAGGTCAGTCACTACCCCTACGTGGGCAGCGACAACCGCCTGGACGTCGAGGCCATGCTGGACACCCTGAACCGGGTGCCCGAAGGCGACGTGGTGCTGCTGCACGCCTGCTGCCACAACCCCACCGGCTTCGACCTGAGCCAGGCCGACTGGCAACGGGTGCTGGAGGTGGTGCGCAGCCGCAAGCTGCTGCCGCTGATCGACTTCGCCTACCAGGGCTTTGGCGACGGCCTGGAACAGGATGCCTGGGCGGTGCGGTTGTTCGCCGCCGAAGTGCCGGAAGTACTGATCACCAGTTCCTGCTCGAAGAACTTCGGCCTGTACCGCGATCGCACCGGGGCCCTGATCGTCTGCACCCGGGACGCCGAAAAACTCCTCGACGTGCGCAGTCAACTGGCCCATATCGCCCGTAACCTGTGGTCCACACCACCGGATCATGGGGCCGCAGTAGTCGCCACCATCCTCGGTGACCCGGAGCTGAAAAGCCTCTGGGCCGACGAAGTGGAAGCCATGCGCCAGCGCATCGCCCAATTGCGCGCCGGTCTGCTGGAAGCCTTGCAGCCCTATGGACTGGCCGAGCGCTTCGCCCACATCGGCGTGCAACGCGGCATGTTCTCCTACACCGGCCTGAGCCCGTCTCAGGTCAAGGAACTGCGTGAACACCACAGCGTGTACATGGTCAGTTCCGGCCGGGCCAACGTGGCCGGGATCGACGCTTCGCGCCTGAGCCTGCTGGCTGAGGCGATCGCTCGGGTCGTCTAAAAGCAGAGCGCGTGCTTGCCGGCGCGGGAGGCCCTGAGGGTGCCTTCGCCGGCAAGCCGGTTCCTGCCGCCGCTTTGTCCTTTCATCCCGAAATCGCGATAAAAATCTTTTTGTCATTTCCAGTGCTGTATCCTGCCCAGGCTTTTTAAAAGCGCGGACCTACCCAGCGATTTAAAAAACAGACTTTGCGAGGAGCAACGACATGCATGAGATCCCGAATCTCCCCTTCCCAAGCCTGCACGAAACTGAGCAGACAACCACGCCACAAGCCAGTGCCGAAAAGCCTGTAGTGCAAGAAGCCGCCGACAGCCGCAAGGCCGACAGCGAAGACTGAAAAGAGCTGTAACCAGACCGTGTGGAAAGCGCTACTCAAGCGCTTTCCACACCGCCTGAATCTTTCCCCCCGAGCCCCTGCCGAACCATGACCGACTCCTTCAGCGAAACCCAAGCCAGCGTACTGCTGGGTACTGCGGAAAAAATGATCGAGATCTGGAATCGCCTCAGCCCGGAAAAACAGGCCGCCCTGCTGGCCCGTTTCGGCACCCAGGAAAATGCCCTGGCCGCTCTGGTCACCACTCAGCTGCTGAGCGCCAAAGACACCTGACTCAATCCCTCAACCAGGGACGTTCTGAACAACGCGTCGATTTCTGCCCCTGCATCCCCGTCCACATCGGTATCATAAGCAGCCTATCTATTGAGCTGTCGCAGTGGACCCATCCCCATGCCAGATACCCAGCGCCCCTTGACGGTCACGCTGCAAGTCGTCTCCATCGTCCTGTTCACCTTTATTGGCTACCTGAATATCGGCATTCCCCTGGCGGTACTGCCAGGCTACGTCCATAGCGACCTGGGGTTTGGCGCAGTGATCGCCGGCCTGGTGATCAGCGTGCAATACCTGGCCACCCTCCTCAGCCGCCCCTACGCCGGACGCATCATCGACAACCTGGGCTGCAAGCGCGCTGTCATGTACGGCCTGGCCGGCTGCGGCCTGAGCGGCGTGTTCATGCTGCTTTCCACCTGGCTGCAGGGTCAGCCGACCCTGAGTTTGATCAGCCTGCTGATCGGCCGCCTGGTCCTGGGCAGCGCGGAAAGCCTGGTGGGTTCGGGGTCGATTGGTTGGGGCATCGGCCGAGTCGGCGCACAGAACACCGCCAAGGTGATTTCCTGGAACGGCATCGCCAGTTATGGCGCCCTGGCCATCGGCGCGCCCCTGGGGGTTTGGCTGGTCAATCGCCTGGGCCTGTGGAGCATGGGGGTAAGCATCATTCTGCTGGCGGTGCTCGGCCTGCTACTGGCCTGGCCAAAACTCGCCGCGCCGATAGTCGCCGGGGAACGCCTGCCGTTCATCCATGTGCTGGGCAAAGTCTTCCCTCACGGTTGCGGCCTGGCCCTGGGCTCCATCGGCTTTGGCACCATCGCCACCTTCATCACCCTGTACTACACGACCCAGCACTGGTCCAACGCGGTGCTTTGCCTGAGCCTGTTCGGCGCCAGTTTCATTGGTGCACGCCTGCTGTTCGGCAACCTGATCAACCGCCTCGGCGGCTTTCGCGTGGCCATTGCCTGCCTGTCGGTTGAAACCCTCGGCCTGCTCCTGCTGTGGCTGGCCCCCGATGCCCACTGGGCCCTGGCCGGCGCGGCCTTGAGCGGCTTTGGCTTCTCCCTGGTGTTCCCGGCACTGGGCGTGGAGGCGGTCAATCTGGTGCCGGCCTCCAGCCGTGGCGCGGCGGTGGGCGCCTACTCGCTGTTCATCGACCTGTCTTTGGGCATCACCGGACCACTGGCCGGGGCGATTGCCGGCGGTTTCGGCTTTGCCTCGATCTTCCTGTTTGCCGCCATCGCCGCGTGCTGCGGCCTGCTGCTGAGCCTGTACCTGTATCACCAGGCCCCCAAGCAGCGTAAGGAACGTTCGAACCGCTAGAAGTCCACTTTGCCGCGGCCAGCCTTGATGCTGCCGCGCTTGACCTTGGTCTCCAGGCGGCGCTTCTTCGAGCCCAGGGTCGGCTTGGTGGGGCGGCGCTTCTTTTCCACCTTGACGGCGCTGAGGATCAGCTCGGTGAGACGCTCCAGGGCATCGGCGCGATTCTGCTCCTGGGTGCGGTACTGCTGGGCCTTGAGAATGATCACGCCGTCACTGGTGATGCGACTGTCGCGCAGCGCCAGCAGGCGCTCCTTGTAGAAAGGTGGCAGGGACGAGGCCGGAATGTCGAAGCGCAAATGCACTGCACTGGACACCTTGTTGACGTTCTGACCACCGGCGCCCTGGGCGCGGATGGCGGTCAGCTCGATCTCGGCATCCGGCAGATGCACGTTGTTGGAAATCACCAGCATGGAACAGGAATCCGTCTTCAGGGCGCACAGGATACCCCCATTCCCCACGCTCTTGCGGACCTGTTCGCTGGCAAGCCAGCGCCTGCGACAGGCAACTCCCACGCTGGAGCCGACTGGCCGACGAAAGCGATCTCGCTCCCACAAAGATCACAGGCATGAAAAACCCGGCCGGAGCCGGGTTAGTCATTGCCAAGGCCGCGCTTACTTCAGCGCAGTACTGGCTGCTTGCAGCGAGTGCTGAGCACTGCGCTTGTTCTTGATCAGGTAGCAGACCCACATGAACACCACCCACACCGGGATCGCGTACACCGAGATCTGAATGCCTGGAATCATCAGCATGATGCCGAGGATGAACACCACGAACGCCAGGCAGACATAGTTGCCGTAGGGGTACCACAGCGCCTTGAACAGCGAGGTCTGGCCGGTACGGTTCATGTGCTGGCGGAACTTGAAGTGCGAGTAGCTGATCATGGCCCAGTTGATCACCAGGGTCGCCACCACCAGGGACATCAGCAGCTCAAGGGCGTGCTGGGGAATCAGGTAGTTGAGCACCACGGCAACGAAGGTCACCACCGCCGAGGCGAGGATCGACAGCACCGGCACACCGCGCTTGTCGATCTTGGCCAGGACTTTCGGCGCATCGCCCTGCTCGGCCATGCCCAATAGCATGCGGCTGTTGCAGTAGGTGCCGCTGTTGTACACCGACAACGCCGCGGTCAGGACCACGAAGTTGAGGATGTGCGCTGCCGTGTTGCTGCCCAGCATCGAGAACACCTGGACGAACGGACTGCCGCTGTAGGCATCGCCAGAGGCATTCAGGGTCACCAGCAGGGTGTCCCACGGGGTCAGCGACAGCAGCACCACCAGGGCGCCGATGTAGAAAATCAGGATGCGGTAGATCACCTGGTTGATGGCCTTGGGGATCACGGTTTTCGGCTTGTCGGCCTCGGCTGCAGTGAAGCCGAGCATTTCCAGGCCGCCGAAGGAGAACATGATGATCGCCATGGCCATCACCAGTCCGCTGACGCCGTTGGGGAAGAAGCCGCCATGGGACCAGAGGTTGCTCACCGATGCCTGCGGGCCGCCGTTCCCGCTGACCAGCAGGTAGCTGCCCAGGGCGATCATGCCGACGATGGCCACCACCTTGATGATGGCGAACCAGAACTCGGCCTCGCCGAACACCTTGACGTTGGCCAGGTTGATGACGTTGATCATCACGAAGAACACCGCCGCCGAGGCCCAGGTCGGCACCTCCGGCCACCAGTAATGCACATACTTGCCGACCGCGGTCAGTTCCGACATGCCCACCAGGATGTAGAGAATCCAGCAGTTCCAGCCGGAAAGGAAACCGGCGAAACCGCCCCAGTACTTATGGGCGAAGTGACTGAAAGAACCGGCCACCGGCTCTTCAACGATCATCTCGCCCAGCTGGCGCATGATCATGAAGGCGATGAAACCGCAGATGGCGTAACCGAGGATCATCGACGGACCGGCGGATTTGAGCACCCCGGCCGACCCCAGGAACAAACCGGTACCGATCGCGCCACCCAGGGCGATCAGTTGAATATGGCGATTTTTCAGGCCGCGTTTCAGCTCGCCCGAATGCGAGTTTTGTCCACTCATGAAAAGGTTCTCACGCAAGGTTTGATGATGTTTGCAAGACGTTGCCGCCCGGTGAAGGCTTAAGCGGCGCGGAGCAAACCCCAGCGCAGGCACCCGAAGTTCAGCGTTTTTCTAACGGTCATGCGTCACCTGTTTGTTTTTATCTGTGACGAAATCGAACCCACCACGCTCGTGACGCGGCGGAGTGAACAAGGTGGATAACCTTGAGTTTATTGGCCCGGCAGCAGTGTCTTCAGCGCCCTGGGAGCAGACTGAAACACGCGGCGCAGACGCAAAGTGCGCGGGTACGCAGTTGGGTCACAGTTAAAACGCCGCGCATTGTACACCCCTGCCCCCCTGCCGCCAGACACCGCTGTATCAGCGTGCCGGTAACCGGGATCCTGAGGGGCCAGCTCGATGCTCGGCATCGGCGGCGCAACGTTGGACGGACCGAGTGGGGTCGTCGATGAAGGTGCGATGACCATCGCCCTTCGAAGGGTGTCGGTGAAAGTCGGTTACGGCGTTCATTGCGCCTCCTTCTTGTTATGCACCTGTACGCAGGCAGGTGTGCATCTCACCTGCCTTGGCGCCCTGGAACAAGCGGGCCAGAGCTCTGGCAAGCGGATTAACCGATGCCCGGCGGCAGCTTTTCCTTACAGCGTCCGGGCCTTCGCCGATTCAGGGCGAAACACGGAGGATTTCGTAATATTTTCTTTACAGTGTGTAACGTGAATTTGCCAAACCAGATCAATCAGCGCGGCGACTGCAAATTGACGCGCACGCCATCCCACATCGGAAAAAGCCTTAGCTTTTTGTTTTCAGGTGATAAATTTCCGTCCTTAAAATAGAAAATAAAGTTCAGCAGAAAATAATCTAATTATTTTTTTGCACTTCAAAATCCCCTGAACTAGGTTTCCAGCCACTTGCCGGATGCCTCACCCGACAAGTACGAGGAGTGGATGAGCAGCCCTCGCAACCATCCCGTTCGCCGCTGTTGATCCGTTCCGCCAATGGACTGCTGTGCCCTATGTCATCTAGGAGAGTCACCATGCAAACACTGGAACAAGACCTGGAAACCGAACTGCAACTGGACGATTGGTTCGAAGCGGCAACCCACGATGCGGCCGTGGAAATGATGCAGGCCGAGGCGGTGGTACCGTTCGGCACGGCGATGTGGCCGATGTAAGGCGCCCGGACCGGAGCAGGCCTCGCGCCTGCCCCGGTCACCTTTGTCCTCCAGGGAGGTTTTATGGACCAGACCCGCGCCATCCGCCATTTCCTGTACTACCTCGAACGCCATCCGGCCTTGAGCGGTGCCCAAGCATTGAAAGTGGTGATCGGCCATACCGCCGACTACCAGGCCATGGCCAACGCCATCATCGAACAATCGCGCCAGGCCACACCCCTGACTGTCAGCGCCCTGCGCCTGGACCTGGAGCCGGCCGAACGCCTCGCCCAGGCGATCATCGACTGTGACCTGTACATCTTCTTCTACGACTCCTCGACCCTGCCCCAGCCACGCCCCGATGGCCCGGAATTCCTCCGCCCCCTGCATGGCCTGATGGCCGAACACTGGAAGAAGTCCCTGCTGTTCAAGGATTACGGCGACTATTTCTACGACACCTTCAGCGTCGAGCCACAACGTATCGCCGACCTCAACGCCACCTTGATCCGGCGCCTGTCCCACGCCAGCACCCTGAGTTTCAGCGATCCCCAGGGCTCATATTTCGAGGCGCCCCTAAACAGCGTGAAGAAGTGGACCGACATCAACGGCGTGGGCAATTACGACCTGGCACCGGGTGAGATCGCCACCCACAGCGATGCAATCAATGGCCATGTGAAATTCCTCGGCACCTTCCTCAGCACCATCCCCTTTGCTCGCAAATACGGGGTGCTGCAGACTCCGCTGGAGCTGTGGATCGAGAACTCCAGCATCCGCCAGGTCGCCACCCAGGTGCCCGGGCTGGCCAATGACTTCAACAAGTACCTGGACGCCAACCCGTCGAACCGACGCATCGAGGAGCTGGGGATCGGCACCAACGAAGGCATCAAGTCCTTGTACGGACGCAACTCCGGCTTTGAAGAGCGTCATTGCGGCCTGCATCTGGGGCTGGGAGGCGGAGCCAAGGGCAGCCACCACCTGGACCTGATCTTCAGCGCCGGCGTGCTGACGGTGGACAACAAACCAGTGTTCGACGGCCAGTTCGCCTTTTAACCTCTATTGATACAGGAACCGGCTTGCCGCGGCGAAGGCGATCATGAGCCTTGCCCAAGGCTTGAGAGTCTATTCGCCGGCAAGCCGGCTCCTACGAAACACCGGGCAAAAAAAACGCCAACCCGAAGGTTGGCGTTTTTTTGTCTGCGGGCCGAGGCTTATTCCGGCTTGCGACGACCGAAGCCAGGACGCTGGCCGCTACCGGCCGGGGCGCCACGGCGCTTGCCGGACGGTGCGTCCTTGTCCAGCACCAGGCTTGGGCGCTTGGACTTCGGTGCCGGCTTGGCTGGACGCTTGGTGTCCGCCGGACGCTCGGCTACTGGCGTACCACGGCCGCTTGCCGGACGCGGTGCACGTGGCGCGCGCTCGCCATCCTGACGGGCCGCCGGCTTGCGCCCTGGACGCTCGCCCTCGATCTGCGGCTCGCGGGACACCCGCGGATTGGCCGGTGCGCCATTGGCCGGACGCAGGGTGCGTACACGCTCGCTTTTGCCCACCGGACGCGAGGATTTACGCTGCATGCGCTCCAGCTTGTCCTTGGACTTGGCGTTGAGCTGTGGCAGCGCCACCGGGGTCAGGCCGACTTCGGCGCTGAGCACGTCGACTTCGTACTGGCTCATTTCGCGCCAGCGGCCCATGGGCAGGTCGGAGTTGAGGAACACCGGGCCGAAACGCACGCGCTTCAGTCGGCTCACCACCAGGCCCTGGGACTCCCACAAGCGACGCACTTCACGGTTGCGGCCTTCCATCACCACGCAGTGGTACCAGTGGTTGAATCCTTCGCCGCCGGGCGCCTGCTGGATATCGGTGAACTTGGCCGGGCCGTCTTCGAGCATGACGCCCGCCTTCAGGCGCTCGATCATCTCGTCATCGACTTCACCACGTACACGCACTGCGTACTCGCGGTCCATTTCGTAGGACGGGTGCATCAAGCGGTTGGCCAGCTCACCGTCGGTGGTGAACATCAGCAAGCCAGTGGTGTTGATGTCCAGGCGGCCGATGTTGATCCAGCGGCCTTCCCGCGGACGCGGCAGCTTGTCGAACACGGTCGGTCGGCCTTCCGGGTCGTCACGGGTGCAGATCTCGCCGTCGGGCTTGTTGTACATGATCACGCGGCGCACCGATTCGGCGGCCTCTTCGCGCTTGATCACCTTGCCATCGATGGAAATGGCGTCATGCAGGTCGACGCGCAGGCCGAGGGTGGCCTCTTTGCCGTTGACCTTGATCCGGCCCTGGCTGATCCAGGCCTCGACGTCGCGGCGCGAGCCGACGCCGATGCGGGCGAGGACTTTCTGCAGTTTCTCGCCGGCTGGACGGATTTCCTGGTCGTTCTGATCGGTATCGCTCATCTGGGCACCTCCCGGTGTAGCGCTTCAGGCTAGAGCGGCCTGAAGACGTGAAAACAGGTTCTGTGGCGAAGGGATCGCCAAAGGGTCGCGAATCATACGCTCATGGCGGCGATTGCGCATCACAGACTAGTTGATAAGTCGCCGCCCGGGCTTTTTTCCGCCCGCCGGCGCCCCTTCTGCGCAAGCCGGCTTGCCGGCGAAGAGGCCCACACGCCTTGCACCTAAGCGGCCGACACCTTCATTGGCCAGCCAGCTACGGTCAGTCGTCCAGCAGACGGCGTTCGTTTTCGATCGCTTCGGCCAGGGCCAGGGCTTCGGCCTCTTCTTCACTCAATTCCGGCGCCGAAGGCTCCAGGGCCGCAACGGCAGCCAGCAACTTGGCTCGGGCCTCGGCAACGCCGAGCACATCGTCCTCGGCGTCAAGCAGCGGCTCCTCTTCGGGCTCGACCGCCAGTTCATCGGTGTCATCAGAGTTGTCATCAGGGACGGCAGCCTCGGTTTGCCCCTCAGGCTGATCGAACACCGGCTCCGGGTTCTCTGGCTCAACCGCGCCATCACGATGCAGGTCGTCGAAGTCGGTCTTGATTCCCTCCTCCATGGAGTCCAGCTCCAGCAACAGGCTATGGAAGCTGGTTTCTTCCTTGGGTTCCTCAGGCTCGGCGCTGGCATCGGCCAACTGCTGCAGGTGCTCGGGCACCGGCGCATCGTCGAACTCCAGCACCGGCTCGGCCTCGATCTCCCGCAATTCGGCCAGGGGCGGCAGGTCATCGAGGTTCTTCAGGTTGAAATGGTCGAGAAACGCCTTGGTGGTGGCGAACATCGCCGGTTTGCCCGGCACATCGCGGTAACCCACCACCCGAATCCACTCGCGTTCGAGCAGGGTCTTGACGATGTTGCTGTTGACCGCCACGCCGCGCACATCCTCGATCTCGCCGCGGGTGATGGGCTGGCGGTAAGCGATCAGGGCCATGGTTTCCAGCAGGGCACGGGAGTAGCGCTGCGGGCGCTCCTCCCACAGGCGGCCGACCCAAGGCGCGAACTTTTCACGGATCTGCAGGCGATAGCCGGAAGCCACTTCCTTGAGCTCGAAAGCCCGACCTTCGCAGGATTTGCCCAGCAGGGTCAGGGCCTTCTTGAAGACGGCCGGGTCCGGTCGCTCGGCTTCTTCGAAGAGCTCGAACAGGCGTTCCAGGGACTGGGGTTTTCCCGAGGCCAACAGAAAGGCTTCGAGCAGGGGCGCCAGCTCGCGGGGTTCATTCAGGTTCATGATTTAAGCTCGTTATTCGGCTCGCGCCCGTACGTGGATGGCCGCAAAGGGCTCATTCTGCACCAGCTCGACCAGGGATTCCTTGACCAGTTCGAGGATCGCCATAAAGGTCACCACCACTCCCAGGCGCCCCTCTTCTGCGGTGAACAGCTCGACAAAGGGCACGAAGCCACCGCCTTTGAGCCGCTCCAGCACATCACTCATGCGTTCGCGAGTGGACAAGGCCTCGCGGCTGACCTGATGGCTTTCGAACATGTCGCCACGGCGCAGCACCTCGGCCATGGACATCAGCAACTCTTCCAGGGCCACATCCGGCAGCAGCTTGCGCGCCCGGGCCTCCGGGGCATCAAGCTTGGGCACCACCACGTCGCGGCCGACCCGGCTCAGGCCGTCGATGCCTTCGGCGGCCGCCTTGAAGCGTTCGTACTCCTGCAGGCGGCGAATCAGCTCGGCCCGGGGATCATCCTCTTCTTCCTCGATCTCAGCAGAGCGCGGCAGCAGCATCCGCGATTTGATCTCGGCCAGCATCGCCGCCATCACCAGGTACTCGGCGGCCAGCTCCAGGCGCACCGACTGCATCAGCTCCACATAGCCCATGTACTGGCGGGTGATTTCCGCCACCGGGATGTCGAGGATGTTGATGTTCTGTTTGCGGATCAGGTACAGCAGCAGGTCCAACGGGCCTTCGAAGGCCTCGAGGAAGACCTCCAGTGCATCCGGGGGGATGTACAGGTCCAGGGGCATTTCCATGACCGCCTGGCCGTAGACCATGGCGAATGGCAGCTCCTGTTGGGCGCCGGCCTGCTCGTCGACGGTTTCCAGTACGGACATCTAGGCCTCGGCCATGAACGGCGCAGGGTCGCCGCAACCGACGCGAATCACTTCCGGTTCACCATCGGCCAGGCTGATCACCGTGGAGGACTCGGTGCTGCCAAAGCCGCCGTCGATGATCAGGTCCACCTGATGCTCCAGCAGCTGGCGCATTTCATAGGGGTCGCTCAGAGCCTCTGTATCGCCGGGCATGATCAGGCTGACGCTCATCAGTGGCTCACCCAGCTCGGCCAGCAGCGCCAGGGCAATAGGATTGCTCGGCACCCGCAGGCCGATGGTGCGGCGCTTGGGATGCAGCAGCAGGCGCGGGACTTCCCGGGTGGCGTTGAGAATGAAGGTGTAAGGCCCCGGCACATGAGCCTTGAGCAGGCGGAAAGTGCCGGTATCGATCTTGGCAAACAGCCCCAACTGCGACAGGTCACTGCAGATCAGCGCAAAGTTGTGCTTGTCGTCCAGTTGACGCAAGCGCCGCACTCGTTCGATCGCGCCCTTGTCACCCATCTGGCAGGCAACGGCGTAGGACGAATCCGTGGGATAAATCACCACGCCACCGCCGCGAATGATCTCGACGGCCTGTTTGATCAGACGTGGCTGTGGGTTTTCCGGGTGGATCTGGAAAAATTGACTCACTGTCTCTACCTGTTCAGGCGGCAATAATTGGCTCATGTTTGAACCGACACCAAAGTGGCGGCAGGTCCTCCGGAACCGGACGATACTCGCCGATCTCGGACCAGCCTCCTGGGCCATGAAAGTCACTGCCAGCGCTCACCAGCAGTCCGAATTCACGAGCAAGGATGGCCAAACTGCCCACTTGCTCTGCAGGTTGGTGGCCATTGACTACTTCGATTGCATGGCCGCCGGCTTGAATATAGTCGGCAATCAAGCGACGGCGCTTGCTGCGGGTGAAATCGTAATGCCAGGGATGGGCCAGACTGACCCAGGCCCCCGCCTCGCGAAGGGTGCCGACGGTGTCTTCCAGTGTCGGCCAATGCTGTTTGACGTCTCCCAGCTTTCCCGCCCCCAGCCATTTGCGAAAAGCTTCGGCACGATCCTTCACAAAACCGGCACGTACCAGATAGTCGGCAAAGTGCGGCCGCGCCGGGGCATTGCCACTGTCCCCCAACTCCTGCTGGATCGCCCTGGCGCCTTCCAGCGCCCCGGGCATGCCCTTGAGGGCCAGCTTGCGGCTGATCTCCTCGGAGCGCAGCCAGCGCCCCTCGTGCAGTTTGTCGATGGCCGCCACCAGAGCCGGGGCCTGGGTATCGAATCCGTAGCCCAGCACATGAATAGTGGCACCGCCCCAGGTGCAGGACAGCTCGACGCCGTTGACCAACTGCATGCCCAGTTGCGCCGCTGCCTGACGGGCCTCCGCCAGGCCTTCGAGGGTGTCGTGGTCGGTCAAGGACAGGATTCGCACGCCTCTCTCGTACGCACGCGCAACCAGAACCGCAGGCGCCAGGGCGCCGTCGGAGGCCGTGCTATGGCAGTGCAAATCAACATTCACAGGACGATAAAACCTCAAGTCAGCTGGCGCTTTCGCTACCAAGGATGTTTGTTATTATGCCGCCACATCCTGCTTCTGGCTGCCACTGTGAAACAATTCATCGACTTCATCCCGCTGTTCCTGTTTTTCATCGTCTACAAAATCGATCCCCGGATCGTCGACCTTGCCGGTCACGAAGTCAGCGTGGGCGGTATCTACAGCGCCACCGCAGTACTGATCATCAGCTCCCTGGTGGTTTACGGCGCACTGTTCATTTCCCAGCGCAAACTGGAAAAAAGCCAATGGCTGACCCTGATCGCCTGCCTGGTCTTTGGCAGCCTGACCCTGGCCTTCCATAGCGAAACCTTCCTTAAATGGAAGGCGCCGGTGGTCAACTGGCTATTCGCCCTGGCCTTTGCCGGCAGCCACTTCATCGGCGATCGCCTGTTGATCAAGCGCATCATGGGCCATGCCCTGACCCTGCCGGACCCGGTGTGGACCCGCCTGAACATCGCCTGGATCGCCTTCTTCCTGTTCTGCGGCGCCGCCAACCTGTTCGTCGCCTTCACCTTCCAGAGCATCTGGGTCGACTTCAAGGTCTTCGGCAGCCTGGGCATGACTGTATTGTTCCTGGTGGGCCAGGGCGTCTACCTGTCGCGCCACCTGCATGACGCTGATCCCACCACCCCGAAAACCGAGGACTGACATGCTTTACGCAATCATTGCCACAGACGTCGCCAACTCCCTGGAAAAACGCCTGGCCAACCGGCCGGCGCACCTGGAACGGCTGCAAGTGCTCAAGGACCAAGGGCGTGTGGTGCTGGCCGGCCCACACCCGGCGATCGACAGCAATGACCCTGGCGCCGCCGGCTTCACCGGCAGCCTGATCGTCGCCGAGTTCGACTCCCTGAGCGCCGCCCAAGCCTGGGCCGACGCCGACCCCTTCGTGACCTCCGGCGTCTATGCCCATGTGCAGGTCAAGCCGTTCAGGCAATCGATGCCGTAAATCCTCCCTGACGCGATGAACCTTCACGGTTCATCGCGTTCTCAATCGCTCATTATTCTCGTTTGACGGCCGACAACCTGCCCAACACTCGATTGGAATCAGGAGTTTCGATGCGCCAAGGTCCGCTGTGCCTGCTGTTGGTCATGTTGTCGATCGGGGCTCCGGCCCTTGCCGAGGAAACCCAGGAAACCGGCCATTCCACGCCGCTGTCCCTGAGCGCCGGCAGTCAGATCACCGAGTTGCAGCAACGCTTGAAAGAAAGCGAACGCCTGCGTGAAGAGCTGAGCAAACAACTGCAGAGTGCCGATGCCGAACGGGAAAGCCCGCAGCTGACCCGCTTGCGCCAGGAGAACCAGCGCCTCAAGCTGCAACTCAAAGAGGCCCAGGCCAACCCGGCGCCACGCCTGCTGACCGACCAGCAGCAATGGTTCGTCACCGGCGGCGGCGTGGCCCTCATCGCCCTGCTCTGCGGTATCTTTGCCAGTGGCGGACATCGCAAGCGTCGACAATGGCTAAATTGAGTGATTCATGAGCGACCTGTTACTGATTGATGACGACCAGGAGCTGTGCGAGCTCCTGAGCAGCTGGCTCGGCCAGGAAGGCTTTCAAGTGCGGGCCTGCCACGATGGCCTGAGCGCACGCCGGGCCTTGTCGGAAATGGCCCCGGCTGCCGTAGTCCTGGACGTGATGCTGCCCGACGGCAGCGGCCTGGAGCTGCTCAAGCAACTGCGCAACGACCACCCCGACCTGCCGGTACTGATGCTCTCGGCCCGGGGCGAGCCCCTGGACCGAATCCTCGGCCTGGAACTGGGCGCCGACGACTACCTGGCCAAGCCTTGCGACCCTCGCGAACTCACTGCCCGCTTGCGCGCCGTGCTGCGCCGCAGCCACCCGGTGGCCACCTCCAGCCAGATGGAGCTGGGCGATCTGTGCTTCAGTCCAGTGCGCGGCGTGGTCAACATCGACGAACAGGACATCACCCTGACGGTTTCCGAAAGCCGCCTGCTAGAAGCCCTGCTCAAGCAGCCTGGCGAGCCCCTGGACAAGCAGGAGCTGGCGCAGATCGCCCTGGGCCGCAAGCTGACCCTGTACGACCGCAGCCTGGACATGCACGTCAGCAACCTGCGCAAGAAGATCGGCCCCCACCCCGACGGCCGCCCACGAATCGTCGCCCTGCGCAGCCGCGGCTATTACTACAGCCTGTGATTGCAATGTGCCCTGACGCATTTGTCAGGGCCCGGAAATACCTTCTTTACCCAAGCTTTACCCTCCGCTGACTGCCGCTGACCTTGATCTGGGTAACCTGAACTCATCCGGAACTTACCGGGAATGAGACAAGGAGACACACCATGCGCAAGACCCTGATCGCCCTGATGTTCGCCGCCGCCCTGCCAACCGTGGCCATGGCCATGCCTGAAGGCAACGGCCCGATGGGTCCGATGGACGGCCCTCGGCACAGCGAACACATGCGCGGCAAAGGCCCCTTCAGCGAACTGGACCTGAGCCGTGAACAGCGTCAGCAGATCGGCAAACTGATGGGCGAGCAAATGCACGACCGCAAGGCCGTGGTGGAAAAGTACCTGGAGAAACTCTCGCCGGCCGACCAGAAAGCCATGAAGGATGAACTGGCCGCCAAACAGCAGAAAACCCAGGCTGACATCCGCGCACTGCTCAAGCCCGAACAACAGAAAGAGTTCGACGCCATCGTCAAGAAACAAGAGGAACGTCGCGCCGAATGGGCCCAGTTCAAGGCCTGGAAAGCGCAACAACCGCAAAAAGCGCAATAATGCGTTAGCGTTCACCCTAATAGCCCAGTGGCCTCCCCCACTGGGCTTTCGCGTTCGAGGAGTTCCTGTGCGTTCATTGTTCTGGCGCATCCTGGCCAGTTTCTGGCTGGCCATCACCCTGGTTGCAGGACTGTCGATCCTGCTTGGGCACATGCTCAACCAGGACGCCTGGATCCTCAGCCGCCATCCGGGGCTCAACAGCCTCACCGCACAGTGGACGCAAACCTACGAGACCCAGGGCGAAGACGCCGCCCAGGACATCCTCCAACAGCGCAAGCGCCAGTACCACATCGATGTTCAGGTACTCAACGAGAGCGGCGACCCGGTGGTACGCGGGACTTTCCCGCGCCGCGCGGCTGCCTTCGAAGCCCGGCAGAACAACGATGACCGCCACCTGCCCTGGCGCCGCCTGACAGCGGAATACACCAGCCCGACCACCGGCGACACCTACCTGTTCATCTACCGCATCCCCCATCCGGAACTGGATGCCTGGCATCGCGACAGCCTGACCTGGCCCCTCAGCGCCCTGGCCATTGCCCTGGTGGTGCTGACCCTGTTCAGCCTGCTGGTGACCCTGTCCATCACCCGCCCCTTGAGCCGCCTGCGCGGCGCGGTTCACGACCTTGGCCAGGCCACCTATCAGCAGAACAGCCTGGCGCGCCTGGCCAATCGCCGTGACGAGTTCGGCGTGCTGGCCCGAGACTTCAACCGCATGGGTTCACGCCTGCAGAGCCTGATCGGCAGCCAGCGCCAACTGCTCAGGGATGTCTCCCACGAACTGCGTTCGCCCCTGGCGCGCCTGCGTATTGCCCTGGCACTGGCGGAGCGCGCCGCCCCCGAAGAACGGGAGAGACTCTGGCCACGCCTGACACGGGAATGTGATCGTCTGGAGGCGCTGATCAGCGAGATCCTGGTGCTGGCTCGGGTCGATGCGGACAACGCCAGCGCCGAAGAGGTCGACCTCAACGCCTTGCTGCAGGCCCTGCAAAAAGACGCGCAACTGGCCTGCCCCGAGCAGCAGGTCCAGATCACTGCCCAAGCGCAATTGAGCCTGCGGGGCTGGCCGACCATGCTTGAACGGGCGGTGGACAACCTGCTGCGCAACGCCCAGCGCTTCAATCCTGCCGGGCAACCGATCGAAGTCACGGCCCTGCGCCAGGGCGAGAAGATCCAGATCAGCGTGCGCGACCATGGTCCTGGCGTGGATGCCGAGCACTTGCGACAACTGGGAGAGCCGTTCTTCCGCGCCCCTGGGCAGAGTGCTCCAGGCCATGGCCTGGGGCTGGCCATCGCCCGCCGCGCAGCGGAACGCCACGGCGGCAGCCTGATACTGGGCAACCATCCCCTGGGCGGATTCGTCGCCACGCTGGAGCTGCCCCTGGTCCCGGGAGCCGTGGTGCAGGCCTGAATGCAACGCGGGCAAGCCGCTGCTGCGAGGTTCGACAGCAGCGGGCTTGCCCGCAAGGTACTCAGCTTTCGAAGGGGATAATCAGGCCCTGGCGGTCCAGGCGCTGACGAACTCGGCGGTGTCGACTTTCGGTGCGACCCGCGGTTCGTTCAGCGGCGTGCCCAGGTAAAGGAAGGCGATGATCTCTTCGCCGTCTGCCAGGCCGAGCCCCTTGGCCACATGGGGCGAATAGGACAACTCGCCCGTGCGCCATACCGCGCCGATACCCTGGGCATAGGCTGCCAGCAAAATACCGTGGGCTGCACAGCCCGCCGCCAGCAATTGCTCGGACTTGGGCACCTTGAAATGCTCCTGCAGCCGTGCCACGACCACGACCACCAGCGGTGCGCGCAGCGGCATGGCCCGAGCCTTGTCCAACGCGGCCTGAGTCACTTCGCCGCCTTGCAGTTGTACCGCTTCGACCAGCAGTTCGCCCAACTGGTCACGGGCTTCGCCTTCAACCGTGAGAAAGCGCCAAGGGCGCAGTTGCCCGTGATCCGGCGCCCGCAAGGCGGCAGCAAACAGTGCTTCGCGTTGCTGCGCTGTGGGAGCTGGCTCCACCAGGCGCGGCACGGAAACACGGTTGAGCAAAGCGTCGAGAGCCTCCATCGGCCACCTCCTGAAAAAAATGTCCGGCTATTCTAGCGGTATCTGCCGGCCGGGTGCCGGTTTACATGCCCTGCACCGCAGGTAGAATGGGCGCCCTTCTCATACCAGCCCGAGCGGAACACATGGCGTTGCCGACCTTAAGGATCATTGGTTTCATTATCGGCATCTTCCTCATCACCCTGGCCATCGCCATGGTGGTGCCGATGGCGACACTGGTGATCTTCGAACGCACCGGCGACCTGCCGTCCTTCCTCTGGGCCAGCATGATCACCTTCATCGCCGGCCTGGCTCTGGTGATTCCTGGCCGTCCCGAACATATTCACCTGCGCCCCCGGGACATGTACCTGCTGACGGTCTCCAGCTGGGTGGTGGTGTGTATCTTCGCCGCCCTGCCGTTCCTGCTGACCCAGCACATCAGTTACACCGACTCGTTCTTTGAAAGCATGTCCGGCATCACCGCCACCGGCGCCACCGTGCTCAGCGGCCTGGACAGCATGTCCCCGGGCATCCTGATCTGGCGCTCGATGCTGCACTGGCTGGGGGGGATCGGCTTTATCGGCATGGCGGTGGCGATCCTGCCGTTGCTGCGCATCGGTGGCATGCGCCTGTTCCAGACCGAATCTTCGGACCGCTCGGAAAAGGTCATGCCGCGCTCGCACATGGTGGCGCGCCTGATTGTCGCCACCTACGTGGGCATCACCATCTTCGGCAGCCTGGCCTTCTGGTGGGCCGGGATGAACATCTTCGATGCCATCAACCACGCCATGTCGGCGATCTCCACTGGGGGCTTCTCTACCTCTGACCAATCCCTGGCCAACTGGCAGCAACCGGCGGTGCACTGGGTGGCGGTGGTGGTGATGATCCTCGGCAGCCTGCCCTTCGCCCTCTATGTGGCAACCCTGCGGGGCAACCGCAAAGCGTTGATCAAGGATCAGCAGGTCCAGGGCTTGCTGGGCATGCTCCTGGTGACCTGGCTGGTGCTCGGCACCTGGTACTGGTGGACCACCAACCTGCACTGGCTGGAGGCCCTGCGTCACGTAGCTCTGAACGTGACCTCGGTGGTCACCACCACCGGGTTTGCCTTGGGTGACTACAGCCTGTGGGGCAACTTCTCACTGATGCTGTTCTTTTACCTGGGGTTCGTCGGCGGGTGTTCGGGGTCCACGGCGGGCGGGATCAAGATCTTCCGCTTCCAGGTCGCGTACATTCTGCTCAAGGCCAACCTCAATCAGCTGATCCACCCCCGGGCAGTGATCAAGCAGAAGTACAACGGCCATCGCCTGGACGAAGAAATCGTCCGCTCGATCCTGACCTTCTCGTTCTTCTTCGCGATCACCATCTGCATGATCGCCCTCGCCCTGTCGCTGCTGGGCCTGGACTGGATGACCGCCCTGACCGGCGCCGCCAGCACCGTGTCCGGGGTGGGCCCGGGCCTGGGAGAAACCATTGGCCCGGCAGGCAACTTCTCCACCCTGCCCGACGCTGCCAAGTGGATCCTGTCCCTGGGCATGCTCCTGGGCCGGTTGGAAATCATCACGGTGTTCGTGCTGTGCATTCCGGCGTTCTGGCGTCATTGATCGAGCCCGGCAGCGCCAGCAACCGCGCCCGGTACTCTCCGGGCGTGACATCGAACCAGCGACGGAACGCCCGGAAAAAATTGCTCGGATCGGCAAACCCCAACAGGTAGGCAATTTCCAGCAAGGTCATGCGCGGCTGTGCCAGGTACTGTTCGGCCAGTTCGCGGCGGGTGTCATCGAGCAGGGTCTGGAAGCTGGTGCCCTCCTCCTGCAAGCGGCGTTGCAACGTACGCTGGGACAAGTGCAGGGTCTGCGCCACCATCTCGCGCTTGGGCTCGCCCTGCGGCAGCAGACGGCACAGCACCTGCCGCGCCTTGTGGGTCACCCGGCTCTCGGAGAAACGCGCCAGGTATTCGCCGGCGAAACGATCGTGCAACAAGGCCATGGCCTCGTTGGCAGTCGGCAGTGGCGCTTCCATGTCGGCCCGCTCGAAAATCAGCGCATCAAAAGGCGCAGCGAACACCAGCGGCGCATGAAACATGTCCTTGTAAGGCTGCACATCCTGCGGTTGCGGCCCTTGCAACAGCACTTTGCGCGGCTGCAGGGCGCGCCCCGTCAACCAGCCACACAAGGCCAGGGCGCAAGCCAGCGAGGCTTCGGAGCTTTGCCGGGTAGGGGGCAGATGATCGCCATGCACCGTCAGAATCAGCGCATAACCCTCAGGTAAAAGACGGAAACTCAGGTCAGCACTTTCAGCAATGATCCGTTGATAACGCACCAGGCGCTGAAAGCCCTCTACCAGGGTGCGACTCGACATCAGTGCATAACCGGCCACATGGAAGGACGCCGGACGAACCAACTTGCCCATGTTCAGGCCGATCGCAGGGTTGCCGGACAACTCGACCGCACGCTGCCAGAGCCGTGTCATCGAGTCTTGGGTGAAACGCGCGTCGGGGTCGTCGAGGGCGCCATAGTCGAGCCCTAACTGCAGGAACAAAGCGCGGCAATCCAGGCCGTCCATCTCCAGGGCCTTGACTATTCCCAAGACCCAGCTTGCAGAAGTCGTTCGTTCGCTCATGAGGATTTCTTACATGATGAGCCGCATGCTACGGCCAATTTCACAAGGATACTAAAGTGGCGCCTATTGTCACTGGCCAGCGCTGCCAAGGACTCTAGACTCAAATAAGCTCCCCGCAGAACATCCGCTCACGAACAACAAGCACAGAGATCGCGGCCATGGAAAACATCCGACAGTTCAACAGCTTCGCCGAGTTCTACCCCTATTACCTGAGCGAACACAGCGACAGCACCTGCCGTCGCCTGCACTTCATCGGCACCAGCCTGGTGATCTTCCTCCTGGCCTTTGCCATCGGCAAAGGCGCCTGGCTGCTACTGCTGGCCTTGCCGGTTGCCGGCTATGGCTTTGCTTGGGTCGGGCATTTCTTCTTCGAGAAAAACCGCCCGGCCACCTTCCAGCATCCGCTGTACAGCCTGCTGGGGGACTTCGTCATGTACCGCGACATGATTCTCGGCAAGGTCCCTTTCTAGGCCCGGCCGGACAGCAAGCCGCCCCCTACAGCCACTGTGGTGACGGGACGCAGGCATAGACTCCAGCCCCGAGCGTCGCTGTACAAGGCGATGGAACAGGCCAGCCCCACCTGAAGCCTGATCGACAAGCCATCGCTCAGGCCGGCTCCGCCATCTTCAAGCGCTCGGCCTTGAGCTGGGCTTCCCGGGCCTGGGCCTCGGCCAGGCGATAGAGTTCGATGCTGCCGTCCCAGTGCTCGATCAGGGCTGTGCAGGACTCCACCCAATCGCCGCAATTGAGATAATCCACCTCGCCCACCTTACGGATCTCGGCATGGTGAATGTGGCCACAGACCACCCCGTGCAACTCACGCTTGACGCACTCGTGGGCAATGGCCTCCTCGAAGTCACTGATGAAACTCACCGCAGTCTTGACCTTGTGCTTGAGGTAGGCCGACAGCGACCAGTAACCGTAGCCATAGCGCGCCCGCCAATGATTGAGCCAACGATTGAGGGTCAGGGTGAACTCGTAGGCCGAGTCGCCGAGAAAGGCCAGCCAGCGGTGATATCGCGTAATGACGTCGAACTGGTCACCGTGGATCACCAGCAGATGGCGGCCGTCAGCCGTGACGTGCACGGCTTCGTCCACCAGTTGGATGTTGCCCAGAATCAGCTTGGAGTAACGGCGCAGGAACTCATCGTGATTGCCGGTGACGTAGATCACCTCGGTGCCGCGCTTGCTCATGGTCAGCAAGCGGCGGATCACGTTGGTATGGGCTTGGGGCCAGTACATGCCGCCCCGCAGTTTCCAGCCATCGATGATGTCGCCAACCAGATAGATACGGTCGGCCTGATACCCCTTGAGAAACTGCGCCAGGTGTTGCGCCTGGCAATCCCGGGTGCCCAGATGCACATCGGAAATCCATAAAGTCCGTACCCGTTGCTTGCGGCTGGGCTTGGCGAGTTCGGCATGGGTCATGGACGCTCTCCGGGATTTTTTGCGAGCTTGCGCCGCAGCGATTAATAGCCCATGACAAAAATGCGGCAGTGCGATGACAACGCGAGCCCTCCGACCGCCGGTGTACACTGGCCGCCTGCCAAGGAGACCGTGATGGGATCTATCCTCACCCTGCGCCACTACACCCATGACCTGATCGCCCACAGCCACGAGCATGCGCAACTGGTGTTCGGCCTGCGTGGCCAGCTCCAGTTCGAAGTCGAAGGCCAGGGCAGCCAAGTGCAGCAGCAGAGCTTCGTGGTGGTGCCGGCCGGCGCCCGACATGTCTGCGGCAGCCCCAGCGGAAGCCATTGCCTGGTGTTGGACATACCCGGTGAACGCTGGGTGCAACAGTCTTTGGGCGAACATGCCGAGGCCAGCCGACGTTTGCTCGATGCGCCCCGACATCAGGTCCTGGGGCCGAGCCAGAGCCGCCTGGTCAACTGGCTAGCGGACAGCCCGGTGGACGACCCCTTGATTGCCCAACAAGGCGCAGTCCTGCTACTGGCCAGCCTCAACCATTGCGCCGACAGCCAGCCTGGCGAGCGTCGTCTGCCCTATGCAGCCCTGAATGCCCATATCGATCGTCACGCCGCCCACCCCTTACAGGTGGCCGACCTGGCCCAGATAGCCGGGTTGTCCGCTGCCCGTCTGCATGCACGGTTCATCGCCGAGTGCGGGGCCAGCCCCATGGAGTACGTGCGACGCCGGCGCCTGCACATGGCCCTGGAACTGTTGCGCGGATCAGCCTTGCCCATGGGCGAAATCGCCAGCCGCGTGGGTTATAGCTCCCAGAGTGCCTTTGCCGCAGCAATACTGCGGCAGTACGGCCACTCGCCGCGCCAACTGCGCCAAGGAGCAGACGCTAGTCCCTCGACAAAAAACGCCAGGATCGCGACAGACCAACAGGTCGCCCGCCCCTAGACTGAGCCCATTGCCGCCTAGGCTCTGTACGAAAAGTGTTGAGACGAAGGTCAGGCACGGCGAAAACGGTCGAGGAACGGCCGGGGTCGCGTTCGACTTTACGGGGTGTAAATGAGCATTCCGATCGGACTCGCGCACGAGACCGTTTTCAACGCAGCATCACCGAGTATCAAGGCTTTTTGTACAAAGCCTAAGGCCATTACTGCCCGTCTTGTGGCTAAGGATAGAGATGACTCCGCGTACCGCCCTTGGCGCCCTGCATATCGGCGCCCTGATGTTCGGCCTGACCGGTGTATTCGGTAAGCTCGCCGCCGCTTCGCCCGCGGTCATCGTCTTCGGCCGCGCAGCCTTTGCCGTGCTCGCCCTGGGCGTCTTCGCCCGTCTGGCCAGCAACACCCCCTGGCAGAAACTGGCCGCCACCGATTGGCAACGCCTGCTGCTCAGCGGCCTGCTGCTGGCCGGACACTGGGTTAGCTTCTTCGTGGCAGTGAAGGTCGCCGGGGTGGCTATCGCGACCCTGGGCTTTGCCAGCTTTCCGGCCTTTACGGTGATTCTCGAAGGCCTGCTTTTCCGCGAGCGGATCCGCGTCAACGAGATTCTGCTGGTGATCCTGGTGAGCATCGGCCTGGTGCTGGTAACCCCGGAATTCGACCTCGCCAGCCAGGCCACCACCGGCCTGCTCTGGGCCATGGGTTCGGGCCTGCTGTTTGCCCTGCTGTCCTTGAACAACCGCACCAGCTCCGGGCGTATTCCTGCGGTGCAGGCAGCCCTCTGCCAGAACGTGGTGGTCACCCTGTGCCTGTTACCGGTGGCAGCCCCCGAGCTTGGCCAGGTGCGGGCCATGGATTGGCTGTGGATCAGTCTGCTGGGGATTTTCTGCACCGGCCTGGCCCACAGCCTGTTTGTCGCCAGCCTGGCGGTGATCAAGGCACGCACCGCGGCGGTGGTCTTCACCCTGGAACCGGTCTACGGGATCACCGTGGCCTGGCTGCTGTTCGGCGAGAATCCGACGCTGCGCATGCTGATGGGCGGAGCCTTGATCATCGTTGCCATCGTGGTTTCAAGTCGCCTGTCGATGGGCTCAGGCAGCAAGGCTGCCACGGCTGAAGCCGGCTCTCACTGAGTACGATCGTTGTGGCCCAGGTTGCGCTCCGGATCGATCTGGTCGCGCACCCGTTGCTTGAGTACCTTGGCCTCGGGAAAACCGCCATCGGCCTTGCGCTCCCAGATCTGCACGCCATCGCAGGAAATGCGGAACGTGCCACCGGTAGCAGGCTCCAGAGACACTTTGCCCAAGTCATCGCTGAACGTGCTCAGCAACTCCTGGGCCAGCCAGGCGGCTCGCAACAGCCACTGGCATTGGGTGCAATAGGTGATGACCACTTCGGGTTTACGTTCAGTCATGGTACGGCCGACTCCTGAGTTCAAGGGCGTCGCTATAATAGCCGGCTTTATCGTCCGTCCCCGAGAACCACGATGCGCCGCCTGCTGTCCTGCCTGTTCCTCTGCCTGCTACCCCTGCTCGCTCAATCCAGTGAAGCGCCGCGACCGAAAATCGGTCTGGTGCTGTCCGGAGGTGCTGCCCGTGGCATGGCGCATATCGGCGTGCTCAAGGCCCTGGAAGAGCAAGGCATCCGCATCGACGCGATTGCCGGCACCAGCATGGGCGCGGTGATCGGCGGGCTCTATGCCTCGGGCTACAAGATCGACGAGCTGGAAAAACTGGCCCTGAACATCGACTGGAGGCAAGCGCTGTCCGACGCTCCGCCCCGGGAAGACGTGCCCTTCCGGCGCAAGCAGGACGATCGGGATTTCCTGGTCAAGCAGAAACTCAGCTTCCGTGACGACGGTAGCCTGGGCCTGCCACTGGGGGTGATCCAGGGCCAGAACCTGGCGTTACTGCTGGAAAGCAAGCTGGCGCACGCCAGCGATACCCGGGATTTCGACAAGCTGCCCATTCCCTTCCGGGCCGTGGCCACCGACATCGCCAGCGGCGAAAAGGTGGTGTTCCGCAAGGGCCACCTGCCCCAGGTGATCCGCGCCAGCATGTCGATTCCGGCAGTGTTTGCGCCGGTGGAGCTCGATGGTCGGCTACTGGTGGACGGCGGCATGACCGACAACATTCCCCTGGACGTCGCCCGAGGCATGGGAGTCGACATCGCCATTGTGGTGGACATCGGCACGCCGCTGCGCTCGCGCAAGCAACTCAACACCGTGGTCGACGTGCTCAACCAGTCCATCACCCTGATGACCCGGCGCAATTCCGAGGAACAATTGGCGACGCTGCACAAGGACGACGTACTGATCCAGCCGTCGTTGTCGAGCTTCGGCGTCACCGACTTCGGTCGAGCCCAGGAGGTGATCGACGCCGGTTATCGCGCCACCCGTATCCTCGACGCCCGCCTAGCGCGCTTGCGTGCGACCCAACCACAGGATGCGCAACTGGCCGCCGCGCGCCTGCCCAGCCAGCGCACGCCGATCATCAGCGCAATCAAGGTGGAGAACGACTCCAAGGTCAGCGATGAGGTCATTCGCTACTACATCCGCCAACACATCGGCGAACCCCTGGACCTGGGCCGCCTGGAAACCGACATGGGCACCCTGTACGGCCTGGACTTCTTCGAACAGGTGCAATACCGCGTGGTGCACAAAGGCCAGGACAACACCCTGGTGATCAGCGCGCGGGGCAAGCGCAGCGGCACTGACTACTTGCGCCTGGGCCTGAACCTGTCCGATGACATGCGCGGCGACAGCGCCTTCAACATCGGCGCCAGCTATCGCATGAACGGTATCAACAGCCTCGGCGCAGAATGGCTGACCCGGGTGCAGATCGGCGACCGGCAGGAAATCTACAGCGAGTTCTATCAACCCTTGGATGCCGGTTCACGCTATTTCATTGCGCCGTTTATCGCTGCCCAAGCACAGAATGTCGAGGCAGTGCTGGATAACGATCCGATCGCCGAATACCGCCTGGAACGCTACGGCCTGGGCCTGAATCTGGGGCGGCAGATCGGCAACAGCGGCGAAGTGCGTTTCGGTGTGGGCGAGGCCTGGGGCAAGGCCGATGTGCGGATCGGCGATCACGACCTGCCCAGCGAGAACTTCAATGAGGGTTATTACCAGCTGCAGTACTCCTTCGACTCCCTGGACAACGTCTACTTCCCCCACTCCGGTGAAGACATCGGCCTGACCCTGCGCCAGTTTGAACCGAGCCTGGGTTCGGACAATCGCTACCGACAGTGGGAATTCAAGCTCGACAAGGCCTTGAGCAGCGGCCCCAATACCTTCGTACTGGGAGGGCGCTATGGCCGAACCCTGGACAATGCCGATGTCGTGACCTCCAGCTTCCTCCTGGGAGGCGCACGACAGTTGTCCGGCTTCCGTCAGGATGCCCTGTCCGGGCAGAACATCACCCTGGCCCGCGCCGTGTACTTTCGCCGACTCACACCACGCTCCTACCTGCCACTGGATTTCCCGCTCTACCTGGGCGGCTCACTGGAACGCGGGCGGGTGTGGAACAACGACAACGCCTTCGACAGCGGCTATATCAATGCCGCGAGCATCTTCCTGGGCTTCGACACCCCGCTGGGCCCATTGAACTTCAGTTACGGCTTCAACGACGACAACCAGAAGGCCCTGTCGCTGAACCTTGGCCAAACCTTCTGACAGGCGCACAAATGCCGCACCGGACGGCGCAATCAGTAGGATTCAGGGGACACGAAAATAGGACGAACCGGGGTCAGGCAACCCCGGCTGAAGGCATCAGGATTTTTCCAGATTAGCCAGGATGCGCCCATGAACGCGCATGCAGACCCGCAGGTCTTCGTCGTCGACGCCAATGAACAATTCATGGCGCAAGGCAGTGGCGATGGTCTCGATCTGCTCAATCAAGGGCCGCGCGGAAGGACAGAGGACGATCTTCTTCGCCCGGCGATCTTCCACCACCGATTGGCGCTGGACCAAGCCCTGGGTTTCCAGGCTATCCAACAACCGAGCCAGGGTTGGCCCTTCTACGCCAACGCTTTGCGCCAGCTCACGCTGGGTTGGCGCGTCTTCAAAACGGGCCAGATGCAGCAGCACCAGCCAGCGGGCCTGGGACAGGCCAAGCCCGGCCAGGCGGCGGTCCAGTTCGGCACGCCAGCCGCGAGACATATGCGCCAGCTGCATACCAAAACGGTGTTCATCGGTTAACGGCATAAAACACTCATGATCAGACTGAAAATAAAGAAAAACTAATTATTAGTCAGCTAAGCATGACCCTTGCCAGGAGGCAAGGCCTCTAAGGGACTGAATCGTTACAACATTGACGCACCCCTTCACATTTCAAACTCCGACTGCAGCGCGGCACGCACGCAGTACAAAACACCTTCGGGGACTCGTCCGGCAAACACTTGGCTGATCTCGACCACGGGCGGCAGTTCGCCCTCGCCGTCGAGGAAGGCGTCCTGGATTTCCCCCAGCAAGTCCTCCGGAAGATCCAGCGCCTGTTCCAGGGACAGTTGCTGCTTGCCAATGGCTTCGGCCAGCAAGGTGTAGACGTTCTTTTCCGTGCACTGCAGTTGCCCGGCAATCTGCACCGGGGTCATCCCGGCACGGGCCAGGGTAATCAGCTCGTGGCGGATATCGGCGACCACCTTCGGCGCCTCGACACCGCCGCCTAGCACTTCGAGGAACGCCGCGCCATAACGCTCCAGCTTGCGCGCACCGACACCACTGACCTCGGCCATTTCCGCCATGGAGCCGGGCTGGCTGCGAAGCATCTCCAGCAAGGTTGAGTCGGGGAAAATGACATAGGGCGGCACCCCATGCTCTTCCGCCAGCTTGCGCCGCAGGGCTCGCAGCGCCTCCCATTGCTCGCGCTCCTCGCCACGTACCAGTTGGCTGGCCTGGCTGGTGCTGCTCTTGGGGGTGCTTTGCGGCTTGAGATCGCGTCGCAGCTCCAGGGTTACCTCGCCCTTGAGCAAGGGCCGGCACGTGTCGCTCAAACGCAGACCGCCATAACCTTCAAGGTCGATGTCCGCCAGCCCGCGAGCCACCAGTTGGCGGAACAGAGAACGCCATTCGCCTTCGCTACGAGCCTTGCCGACCCCGAACACCGACAAGTGCTGATGACCGAAGCTGCGGACCTTTTCGGTGTCCTTGCCCAGCAACACGTCCACCAGGTGACCGACACCATAACGCTGACCAGTGCGATAGATGGCCGACAGTGCCTGGCGCGCCGGCTCGGTGGCGTCCCAGGTTTGCACGCCATCGACGCAGTTGTCGCAATGGCCACAAGGCTGGGGCATGTCCTCATCGAAATAGGCCAGCAACGTCTGGCGCCGGCAGCGGGTTTCCTCGCACAGGGCCAGCATCGCATCGAGCTTGTGCTGTTCAAGACGCTTGTGGCGTTCGTCGCCTTCGGAGTTCTGCAGCATCTGCTTGAGCATCAGCACATCTTGCAGTCCGTAGGCCATCCAGGCGTCCGCCGGCAGGCCGTCACGACCGGCACGACCGGTCTCCTGGTAGTACGCCTCCAGGGACTTGGGCAGGTCCATGTGGGCCACAAACCGCACGTTGGGTTTGTCGATGCCCATGCCGAAGGCAATGGTTGCCACCATGATCAGGCCTTCCTCATTGAGGAAGCGTTTCTGGTGATAGGCGCGCAACTCGTTGGGCAGGCCAGCGTGATACGGCAGCGCGGTAAAGCCCTGTTCACAGAGGAAGGCCGCCACTTCGTCAACCTTCTTGCGCGACAGGCAATAGACGATCCCGGCATCGCTGCGCCGCTCGTTGAGGAAGGCCTGCAACTGCTTGCGCGGCTGTTCCTTGGGCACGATGCGATAGAAGATGTTCGGTCGGTCGAAGCTGGAAAGAAAACGCTCGGCGTCCTGCAAGTGCAGGCGATTGACGATCTCTTCCCGGGTACGCTTGTCGGCGGTGGCGGTCAGGGCAATGCGCGGCACGTTCGGGAACATTTCCGCCAACTGCCCCAACTGCAGGTATTCAGGACGGAAGTCATGCCCCCACTGGGACACGCAGTGAGCTTCGTCAATGGCGAACAGAGCAATATCGAGGTTCTGCAGAAACGCCAGCATACGTGGCTGAACCAGGCGCTCCGGGGCCAGGTAGAGCATTTTCACCTCGCCGCGACGAATACGCGCCGCCAGGTCACGCTGCTGCTCGGCGCTCAAGGTCGAGTTCAAGGCGGCGGCCGCAACACCGAGTTCCTCAAGGGTGGCCACCTGATCGTCCATCAACGCGATCAAAGGCGAGACCACCACCGCCAGGCCTTCGCGAAGCAGGGCCGGAACCTGGAAGCACAGCGACTTGCCACCGCCGGTGGGCATCAATACCAAGGCATCGCCGCCGCTGGCCACGCGCTCAATGATCGCACCTTGGCGACCACGGAAACTGTCGTAGCCGAAGATGTCCTTGAGGACGCGTTGAGCCTGTTCGAGCATGAAAAACTCCAAAAATCGCCGATTTCCCTGGATGCAGACTGGCCGAAAAGTCGGCGTGGTTCACCGACAAATGCGTTAGCGGACTTGTCCGCACTTGCCGTCGGGCCTGCAGGGCATCACAAAACGCGCGAGTATACCCGAGCCCTTCCCGGCAGAGGGCGCCGACAATGGACCGCTGGTAACCTTTAGAACCGCTCAAATCTGCCCCGTGGCTGGCTTGAGCGCTCAAGAAAGCCTAGAATTCAGCATCGTTTATTCCCCAAGGTAGCCGTCAATGTCCTTCGCTGAGCAACTAACCCGCCTGCAAGTCTTCCTCGACGCAGATGATCTGCACGACGAGGCGCTGGACTACGTGGCCGCTCACGGCTACTTGACCGCGCTGTCGATCTGCTCGGAAAGTGTTCCCGACCGTGAATGGATCGACGCCCTGTTCGCCGAAGAGCCGCATTACAGCGACGACGCCGAACGCGAAGCCATCGAATCCACGCTACTGGCCCTCAAGGCGCACATCGCGCGCCAACTGGCTTCCGATGAAGAGTTCGAGCTGCCTTGCGAACTCGACCTCGGCGACGACCCGGACGACTCCGACCTGCGCGGCTGGTGCATCGGTTTCATGGAAGGCGTGTTCCTGCGTGAAGCAGCCTGGTTCGAAACCGCAGAGGAAGAAGTCAGCGAGATGCTGCTGCCGATCATGGTCGGGTCCGGCCTGTTCGACGAGCAGCCGGAATTCTCCGACATCGCCAGCGATGCCAACCTGATGGACGACATGATCGTGCAGATCCCCGAAGCACTGACCGCGCTGTACCTGCTGTGCAACGCACCCGACGAAAAACCGGCGCTGCTCAAGCCTCGCCACCACTGAGTCGGCGCCTATGGCCAAGCCCATAGGCCAACGCCCCCTGGTGTTGCGTTACGTTCTGCTGGCCATCGGCTGGCTGAGCGTAGCGCTGGGGGTACTCGGCATCTTCCTTCCGGTATTGCCCACCACCCCTTTCCTACTGCTGGCGGCCGCCTGTTTCGCCCGCAGCTCTCCACGCATCTACCAATGGCTGGTGCAACACCCGCGCCTGGGTCCGTGGATCCGCGACTACCTGGATGGCAATGGCATTCCGCTCAAGGGCAAGGTGTATGCGATCGGCCTGATGTGGCTAAGCATTGGGCTCTCGTGCTACCTGGTGCCACTGCCCTGGGCGCGAGGCTTCATGCTGACCAGCGCGGTGCTGGTCAGCATTTACATCCTGCGCCAGAAAACCTTGCGGCGCCCTTGAGCAGCCCCAGCAGCCGCTGCCTGGGCAGCGGCCTCAAGGACCATGACGACCATCAGACGGTATCCACCTTCAACGAGTGATCGTTGAGCATGCCGTTGATGATGGTGGCCGTGTCCGCCCCTCCGGCAATCACCCCACCCGCCCCTGGCGTGACTCCGTAATGGCTGGCCAGGTCGACCCCTGCCAGGTCAATGGTCTGGGTCGGCGTCGCCCCTGCCACCGCGCTGACATCGATGCTGGTGACCAAGGTCGCGCCACTGCCAGTGACCTTGAAGTGCAGGTAGTCATCCAGGGAAGCGGAAGTCGCATTCTCTCCCTGTAACAACTGCGACAGGTCCAGCTTGTCGGTGCCCGGCGTAAAGTCGGTCACCACATCGTGCCCATTGTTACCCTGCAGCCACTGGAAGGTATCGCTGCCGCCGCCTCCGGTCAGGGTGTTGTTGCCCATCCCGCCGATCAGCAGGTCATCGCCACCACCGCCATTGAGCACATCGTTCCCCAGCCCGCCGGTAATGACGTTGGCGTTGCCATCGCCGGTCAAGGTGTCGTTGTAGTTGGAACCCACCAGGTTCTCGATGCCTGTCAGGGTGTCGGTGCCCGCGCCCAGGGTGTTCTGCGCCCCCACCAGGCCGAGGTTGACCGTCACTGCCGCCGTGGCATGGGCGTAACTGGCGGTATCGACACCCGCACCGCCATCCAGCAGATCATTGCCCGGCCCGCTGAACAGCAGGTCATTGCCGCTGCCACCATTCAGGGTGTTGTTGCCCGAGCCTGCGGTGAGCACATCGTTGCCATCGCCGCCATTGAGGATGTTGTTACCACTGCCCGCCACCAGCACATCGTCACCGGAAGTGCCGGTCAGGGTGTTGCCATCCTGGTAGGAGATGCTCACCGCCGCCACATCGCTGCCACCGTGACCATCACTGGCGGTGTAGGTGCCGTGGTAATCCGGGGTGACGTTCTGCGCTCCGGAGTAATTCACGGTCATGGTCAGCTGATAGTTTTCCGCTGCCGTGGTGTTGCCGCCGCTGGTGTTGGTGATGTTGACGATATGGATCTGGTAAGGCCCATCCGCCGCCGCCGTGAAGGTGCCGCCATCAGCGATCGCCGTGTAGGCTCCACCGTTAAAGGCATATTCCATGGAGACGCGGCCGGCGGCCAGATTGTGATTCAGATTCAGGGTCTCCCCCTGTTTGAGATTGACGGTGATCACGTCCTCATCGTTGGCATTGGCGTTGGTGACAGCTCCCAGGTAACCGCTGACCAGCACCACCGCGGTCATGGTCGCGGCGTTGGCATTGAACGAAGCGCGATCGATGGTGATGGCCTGGTTGGCGCCATTGTTGCCATTCCCGGCAAAACCGATGGTCTGCTGACTCGCCGCCGTGAACGCCGCGCCCTTGGCCGCCCAGCCGGTGTTGAAAGTGGTGGGCGCCGCATTCAGAGGATCACCATTGACGTCACTGTCGTTGGCCAGCAGTACATCCTCGGGAATCGCCACACTGCTGGACAGCACGTTGGTGATGATGTGGTCATCCCCGGCGACCGGTGGCGCATTGGGATTGACCTTGACCACCAGAGTCGAGCTCGCCAGATCACCGTCGTTGTCGCTCACCGTATAGCCGAAGGTCTCGGTGATTACGGAGTTTGTGACCTTTTGCGAGCTGTAGCTGAAGTCCCCGGTATCGAGGTTCACCACCAGGGTGCCGCCATTGCTGGTGGCAATGCTGATGCTGTTGTTGACGGTATTGAAGGTCCCGTTGTTGGTGGTGCCGCTGAAGGTCAGCGAGCCCTGGTTGCTGTTGCCTTTGGGGTCGTAGGTGTAGGTTCCGCCATCCACCACGATCGACTTGATGAACCCGCCGTCGGCACCAAAGCTGCCGCCATCCCCCAGCAAGCTGCCGGTGACCGGAGAGCCTTGCACCGTACCGGCCAGCACCGAATTGAGCTGGTTCAGGTCGGTGACCACCACCGCATTGGTGTTGAGGTGAGTACTGCCGTCATAGGCCAGCGGATCGAGGTTGCCATTGCTGACCCCGCTGCCCAGGCCGATCGCATAGTTCTTGATGCCATTGGCATCGAGGAAGGCTTTCCAGGCCGTCTCGTCCGCGGTGCCGATTTCCTGACCCGAGGTCGGTGCGCCGTCGGAGAAGAAGTAGCCGACATTCTGCGCGCCACTGAGCTGGCCACTGGTGACAAAGGCCAGCTTCGCCGCCGCCACCGCCGCGTCGTAGTTGGTCCCGCCTCCTGCCACCAGCGTGGCGACAATTGCCTTGGCCGTGGCCACGTCTACCCACACCGGAGTCTGGGCGGTAGCGGAGCTGCTGAAAGTGACAAGCTGGACTTTGACATCCCCCATGTCGTCGTACTTGTCGAGCAAGGCGCTGATGGCCTGCTTGGCCAGGCCCAGCCTCGTCAGCCCGGAAACACCTGAAGGATCAGCCATGCTCCCCGACACATCGATCACCAGCAGCAGGTTGGAGTCCACCTCCACCGCCGTGACCGAACGCTCGCTGGCCACTGCCTTGGGCACATCATCGACAATGCTCACCAGGATGCTGCCGGTGGTGCTGTTGCCCAGGGCATCGGTGGCCTTGTAGGTGAAGCTTTCACTCAAGGTATTGGCGCCATCGTTGGCGTTGGGGGTGGTTTTCGGCGCCGAGGTCAGGGTGTAGGTGTAGGTGCCATTGGGGTTGAGCAGAATCTGCCCGTAGCTGCCCGTGGCACTGCCCACCAGACTGAAGATGATACCTCCAGAGCCGCCGGTGACCGAGCCCACCAAGGTACCGCTGGCGGTTTCCGCGGTGGAGCCCGGATCGCTACCAGCCACGGTGCCAGCAGCCAGGTCCTGACCATCCTTATTCAGGTCCAGGGCCTTTTCATAGACAGTGACGTCCTGATCGGTCACTGCCTTGAGGCCGCTGTCAGTGACATTGATGGTCAGGGTGGTGGTGCTCTCATCACCATCTCTGTCGCGGATGGTGTAGGTGAAGACATCACTGGCCCCGGGCGGGCTCACCGAGTTCGGATTGCTGTGGTACACCGCGTTGCCGGCGGCATCCAGGGTCAGGGTGCCGTAGGTGCCGGCGATGTTGCTACCCAGCCCGCCGATGGCCGAGGTGGCGGTATTACTGCCGGCGCGCACGCCGACCACCGCGCCACCAACGGCTGCACCATCGGCGCCCAGCACATCATTGCCCAGCACACTGACATTGATGGTGGCGCCTTCCGTGCCGCTGGCCGTATCCGCCACGGCGCCGGGCAGGTCATCGACGATGTTGACGTCTATCACCCCGGACGCGGTACTGCCGTCGCCATCGGTGGCCACCACATTGAATTGTTCAGCAATGCTATTGGCGCCCAGCGCCGTTGGATGGGCTTCGTTGTCCAGCAAGGTGTAGCTGTAGCTGATGACTCCGGTGCCGGCGTTGTAGCCGGTGATGGTCAGGGTGTTGCCCAAGGCGGTGGTGATGCTTTGCGGAAAGCCCGCGGCCACACCGCCGCTGACCACATTGATACCGCCCACGGTCAGGGTTTGCAGACCGTCCAGCGCGGTCACGGTAAACGTGCCGCTCTGAGTCAACGCAGGGGTATTCGGGCTGCTGCCATCGCTGAGGTTTTTCTCATAGACCGTCAACTCGCCACCGTTGACGTTAAGGCCGTTCAAGGTCACCGGGTCGTCGTTGTTATGAATCTGCAGCACCAGGTTCGCTGTGCTCGGGTCGCCATCGGAGTCAGTGACGGTATAGGCGAAGGTTTCTGTGCCGTTGCCATTGCCGCGCAGGGCTTTGAAGTCGGCATCCGCAGTATTCAGCGTGTAGGTGTAGGAACCGTTGGCATTGAGCACCAGGGTGCCGTAGGTGCCAGTAAAGGTTCCGGCTGTCACCGGCCCGCTGGGCACTCGGTCTGCCCCTTGAGTGTCGTTGGTTAGCACGTTGCCCGTCAGGGTCAGCTGGCTTTCCGAGGCAGTAGTCGGATTGCTGTCGTTGACCGCACTAGGCAGGTCGTCCACCACATTCACGTCCAGGGTTCCGGTGGCACTGCTGCCATCCACATCCGTAGCCACCACATTGAACTGTTCGCTGAGGCCGTTGGCACCGTTGGCGCTCGGGTGGGCCTCATTGTCCAGCAGGGTGTAGCTGTAGCTGATGACTCCGGTGCCGGCGTTGTAGCCGGTGATGGTCAGGGTGTTGCCCAAGGCGGTGGTGATGCTTTGCGGGAAACCCGCCGCAACGCCGCCGCTGACCACATTGATGCCGCCCACGGTCAGGGTTTGCAGACCGTCCAGGGCCGTCACGGTAAACGTGCCGCTCTGGGTCAGGGACGGTGTATCCGGGCTGCTGCCGTCGCTGAGGTTTTTCTCATAGACCGTCAACTCGCCACCGTTGACGTTAAGGCCGTTCAAGGTCACCGGGTCGTCGTTGTTATGGATCTGCAGCACCAGGTTCGCTGTGCTCGGGTCGCCATCGGAGTCGGTGACGGTATAGGCGAAGGTTTCTGTGCCGTTGCCATTGCCGCGCAGGGCTTTGAAGTCGGCATCCGCAGTGTTCAGCGTGTAGGTGTAGGAACCGTTGGCATTGAGCACCAGGGTGCCGTAGGTGCCCGTAAAGGTTCCGGCAGTCACCGGCCCGCTGGGCACTCGGTCTGCCCCTTGAGTGTCGTTGGTTAGCACGTTGCCGGTCAGGGTCAGCTGGCTTTCCGAGGCAGTAGTCGGATTGCTGTCGTTGACCGCAGTCGGCAGGTCGTCCACCACGTTCACATCCAGGGTCCCGGTGGCATTGCTGCCATCCACATCCGTAGCCACCACATTGAACTGTTCGCTGAGGCCGTTGGCACCGTTGGCGCTCGGGTGGGCCTCATTGTCCAGCAGGGTGTAGCTGTAGCTGATGACTCCGGTTCCGGCGTTGTAGCCAGTGATGGTCAGGGTGTTGCCCAAGGCGGTGGTGATGCTTTGCGGGAAACCCGCAGCCACACCGCCACTGACCACATTGATACCGCCCACGGTCAGGGTTTGCAGACCGTCCAGCGCGGTCACGGTAAACGTGCCGCTCTGGGTCAACGCAGGGGTATCCGGGCTGCTGCCATCGCTGAGGTTTTTCTCATAGACCGTCAACTCGCCACCGTTGACGTTAAGACCGTTCAAGGTCACCGGATCGTCGTTGTTATGGATCTGCAGCACCAGGTTCGCTGTGCTCGGGTCGCCATCGGAGTCAGTGACGGTATAGGCGAAGGTTTCTGTGCCGTTGCCATTGCCGCGCAGGGCTTTGAAGTCGGCATCCGCAGTATTCAGCGTGTAGGTGTAGGAACCGTTGGCGTTGAGTACCAGGGTGCCGTAGGTGCCGGTGAACGTACCGGCAGTGACGGGTCCGGAAACCACCCGATCCGCGCCTTGTACATCGTTGGTCAACACGTTGCCGGTCAGGGTCAATTGGCTTTCCGAGGCAGTAGTCGGATTGCTGTCGTTGACCGCAGTCGGCAGGTCATCCACCACATTCACGTCCAGAGTTCCGGTGGCATTGCTGCCATCCACATCCGTAGCCACCACATTGAACTGTTCGCTGAGGCCGTTGGCACCGTTGGCGCTCGGGTGGGCCTCATTGTCCAGCAGGGTGTAGCTGTAGCTGATGACTCCGGTTCCGGCGTTGTAGCCGGTGATGGTCAGGGTGTTGCCCAAGGCGGTGGTGACGCTTTGCGGGAAGCCCGCAGCCACACCGCCGCTGACCACATTGATGCCGCCCACGGTCAGGGTTTGCAGGCCGTCCAGCGCGGTCACGGTAAACGTGCCGCTCTGGGTCAGGGACGGTGTATCCGGGCTGCTGCCATCGCTGAGGTTTTTCTCATAGACCGTCAACTCGCCACCGTTGACGTTAAGGCCGTTCAAGGTCACCGGGTCATCGTTGTTATGGATCTGCAGCACCAGGTTCGCTGTGCTGGGGTCGCCATCGGAGTCAGTGACGGTATAGGCGAAGGTTTCTGTGCCGTCGCCATTGCCGCGCAGGGCTTTGAAGTCGGCATCCGCAGTGTTCAGCGTGTAGGTGTAGGAGCCGTTGGCATTGAGCACCAGGGTGCCGTAGGTGCCGGTGAACGTACCGGCAGTGACGGGTCCGGAAACCACCCGATCCGCGCCTTGTACATCGTTGGTCAACACATTGCCGGTCAGGGTCAATTGGCTTTCCGAGGCGGTGCCCGGATTACTGTCGTTGACCGCACTAGGCAGGTCGTCCACCACGTTGACGTCCAGAGAGCCGCTGGCGGTGCTGCCGTCCACATCAGTGGCCAGCACACTGAAATGCTCGCTGAGGCTATTGACGCCATTGGCCGTCGGATGGGCATCGTTGCCATTGAGGGTATAGCTGTAGCTGACTACCCCGGTGCCTGCGTCATAACCGGTAACGGTCAAGGTGTTGCCCAGGCCGGTGGCGATGGATTGCGGAAAACCCGCCACCACTCCGCCGCTGATCACGCTGATGCCGCCCACGTTCAGGCTCTGCAGACCATCAAGGGCCGTTACAGTAAACGTGCCGCTCTGAGTCAACGCAGGGGTATCCGGGCCGCTGCCAGTGGTCAGGTTCTTCTCGTAAACGGTGAGTTCGCCACCATTGACCTCCAGGCCGTTCAAGGTCACCGAATCGTCATTGTTGTGCACCTGCAGCACCAAATTGGCCGTACTGGGGTCGCCATCGGCGTCGGTCAGGGTGTAGGTGAAGGTGTCGGTAGCATTGCCGCCCCCGCCCAGCGCGAGGAACGCAGGGTCGGTGGGATGCAAGGTATAGGTGTACGAACCATCCGCTGCCAGCACCAGGGTGCCATAGGTTCCAGTGAAGGTGCCGGCCGTGATCGGCCCGGAAGCGACCCGGTCGGCGCCCTGCACGTCGTTGCCCAGCACATTGCCAGTCAGGCTCAACAGGCTTTCCGAAGCGGTCCCGGGATTGCTGTCGTTGACCGCCGTGGGCAGGTCGTCCACCACGTTCACATCCAGTGAGGCGCTGGCACTGCTGCCATCCACGTCAGTGGCCACTACATCGAACTGCTCGCCAAGGCTATTGGCACCATTGGCGTTCGGATGGGCATCGTTGCCATTGAGGGTGTAGCTGTAGCTGACCTCTCCGCTGGCCAGGTTGAAACCGGTGATGGTCAGGGTATTGCCCAGGCCAGTGGTGACGCTTTGCGGAAAGCCCGCCGGTACGCCGCCGCTGACCACGGTGATACCGCCGACAGTCAAGGTTTGCAGGCCGTCCAGGGCGGTCACCGTGAAGGTGCCGCTCTGGGTCAGGGCCGGGGTATCCGGGCCGCTGCCGGTGGTCAGGTTCTTCTCATAGACAGTGAGCTCGCCTCCCTCGACCTCCAAGCCCCGCAGCAGCACCGGGTCGTCATTGTTGTTCACCTGCAGCACCAGGTTGGCGGTGCTGGCGTCGCCATCGGCATCAGTCAGGGTATAGGCGAAGGTTTCAGTGCCGCTGCCGCCGCCCTTGAGCGCCAGGAAGGCCGGATCGCTGGTGTTCACGCTATAGGTGTAACTACCGTCCGCCGCCAGCACCAGGGTGCCGAAGGTGCCATTGAAGGTGCCGGCAGTAACAGGTCCGGCCGCCACCCGATCAGCGCCCTGCACATCATTGGTCAGCACATTGCCGCTCAGGGTCAGTTGGCTTTCCGAGGCGGTGCCTGCGTTGTTGTCATTGACTGCCGTCGGCACATCGTCGGTGATATTGACGTCAAGGGTGTTGCTGGCCGAGTCGCCATTGCTGTCGATGGCAACCACGCTGAACTGCTCGCTCAGGCTGTTGGTGCCATCCGCCGCAGAGTGCAGATCATTGCCATTGAGGGTGTAGCTGTAGCTGACCACCCCGGTGGCCGCGTTGAAGCCGGTGATGGTCAGGGTATTGCCCAGGCCGGTGGCGATGGATTGTGGAAAAGCCGCCGCCACGCCGCCGCTGACCACATTGATGCCACCGACATTCAGACTGAACAGCCCATCCGGGGCCGAGACTGTGAAAGTGCCACTCTGGGTCAGGGCCGCCGGATTGCTTGCCGAGCCCTGCTCCAGGTTGGCTTCATTGACCGTGAGTTCACCGCCCTCCACCGCAAGCCCACTCAGGCTCACCGGGTTGTTGGGGGTTGCACCATTGATCGGCAGCAGGCCATCGATGCGCTCAGGGACAAATTCGGGGATGCCATTGAAGCCCGCTGTCGGAAAGCCGATCACCGGCTCGACCCGGCCCCCGACTTCCTCCAGCAGAACAAAGCTGTGACCGCCGCCCTCGGCACCCGGCGCGCCACCGGTACCGGTGGGGCCCGCCGCAGTGGCTTCGGCGGTTTGGGTTGGGTCATCACCGGCGGCAATGGCTTGTTGCAGTTGTTCGACATCGCTCAGTTGCGCATCGCTGGGTGCCAGCACTTGCGGGGTATCGACCTGAGTGGCCTGCTGGTCAAGCAACTGCGCCGTCAGTTGCTGGCTGCTGTCACGGCCCAGGGTCAGATCCTGGCCATTTTGCAGATGCACTGCCACCGCACCTTCGGCTCCAGTGACCAACTGCTCACCGACAAACAGCCGGTCCCCCTCCACCAGGAGACGACGGGCGCCATCCGCGCCTACCGCGTAAACCTGCCCGATCACCTTGGTCACAATGCCGATTAACGTTGCCATGTGCACTCCTCCGATGCCGAGAACAATCGGCATCCGCTTGCTAGCGGCAGCGCAGACAGCGTTAACCCGTGGTTGAACAGACCCTGTGCCTGGCCGCTCCGCCCCCATGGCGAAGCGCGCCAGTCTTGATGTCCCGCCCTCCCTTGCTACCAGTCGGACGGCTGATACCGCAGGGCGCCGGACAAAACAGCCTCATCCGTGCCTTCGGATCGCTCACCAACTACATTGTGCGAAACAGGTCAAAAGGCGAAATCGCCAAAAAAATGCCGCCATATCCTGTTCCGTACCTTCTTCCTTGTAACCACTTCCCCGCCCTGAACTACCTGAAATTTGAACGTCCCCAGAAACTTCAGGAAATGCCTCAACGCCTGAAAATTCCGGGCTTGCGATTGGAACAATGTCTTGCTTTGACAAACATGCATAAGTTTTTTTTGGCATAAAACTTATGAATTTTTTTTCTTAGCTATCCTTCTGGATGTTCTTAGCTCTGTTGTAAACAAGATGAGACGGTTAAGTCTCAATTTTTTAGTCATATTTTTGACGAAAACACTGTTTCACTGGATCAGGGAGAGACACCCATGCGCGTTTTCACCCCCCTCAGCGGTGCAATTCTTTTGGCCTCAATCTGCGTCAGCCCGGCTCAGGCCATGTCTTTGACTGAAGCCATCCAGAGCACTCTGGACAATCACCCTGAACTTCGCGCCAGCCAGAACAACCGGCTGTCTGCCGATGAGGATGTGAAGGTGGCCAAGGGTGGCTTCTATCCCAGCCTGGACCTCAATGCCGGCTACGGCCGTGGCTACAGCGACAACAGCACCACCCGCGGCTATGGGGTGGCACGCGGTACCGGCAACCACAACACCGAGACCCTGAATTACACCCAGTCGGAATTGCGCCTGCGGCAGATGCTCTTCGACGGCTTCAACACGGCCAATGAAGTGGGCCGCACCCAGTCGGTGGTCAACTCCCGGGCCTACTTCACCCGCGGCACCGCCGAAAGCCTCGCCCTGCGCACCATCGAGGTGTACCTGGAGGTGCTCAAGCGCCGTGAACTCTTGACCCTGGCCAAGAACAACCTGCAGGCCCACCTGCGGGTCAACGACCAGATCGGCCTGCGCAGCCAGCAAGGCGTGGGCAGTACCGCCGACCTCGACCAGTCCAAGGCCCGGCGTGCCCTGGCGGAGAACAACTACGACACCGCTCAGGTCGACCTGGCCGATGCCGAGGCCAACTTCTACAGCGCAGTCGGACGCTTGCCCGACGAGCTGGAAAGCCTGCCGTCGATCCGCGGCGAAATCCCGCAGAACCTCAACGACGCCAAGCAGAGCATGCTGCTGAACAACCCCTACCTGAAGTCCGCCCAGGCTGACATCCAGGCGGCGGAGAGTCAGTACGAAGTGGCCAAGTCGCCCTTCTATCCACGCTTCGACGCCGAGGCCGCAGTCAACGCCAACGACAATGTGCAGGGCGACCTGGGCCACGACAACGAATGGCGGGTCGGGGTGATCATGAACTACAACCTGTTCCGCGGCGGCAGTGACAAGGCCCGCCTGCAGTCCAACGCGCACAAGATCAACCAGGCCATGGACATCCGCAACAACGCCCTGCGCATGCTCAACGAAAACATCACCCTGGCCTGGAACGCCATGCTCAACGCCAAGAAACAGACCCCCACCGCCCGGGAATATGCGGAAACCACCACCCGGGTGCGGGCCGCTTATCAGGACCAGTTCGGCCTCGGCCAACGCACCCTGCTCGACGTTCTGGACAGTGAAAACGAGCTGTACAACGCCAACCGCCGCTACACCGAAGTGCGCTACACCGAAGAGTTCTCCATGTACCGGGTACTGGCCAACATGGGCGAACTGCTGAGCAAGGAAAAAGTCGTGGTACCGGCCGAAGCCATCGCCCAAAGCGAAGTGAAAAGCGAGGCGCGCCTGCCGGAAATGAAGTAGTCCCGTGGAGGACTCGATTTGACCAGCCTCGAACCCGGGAGCCCGCACGCCGATCCGCGTGCCAGCTTCGATGACCCGCTGTTGGACGGATTACTGATCCTGTGTCGACTCCACGGCTGCAACGTCAGCCGGGGCAGCCTCAGCGCAGGCCTGCCCCTGGACAAGCAACGCCTGAGCCTCGACCTGCTGCCCCGGGCCGCGGCCCGGGCCAGCCTTCAGGCTCGTCTGCTGCGCCGGGAACTGGGGGCGATATCCGCTCTCAACCTGCCGGTGCTGCTGATTCTCCAAGGCGGTCGTTGCGCGGTGCTCAGGCGCTGGGGCGAGGATGGCCAGGCCCTGATCCTGCCCAGCGAGGCCGAAGGTGGCGAGCAGTGGGTGAGCCGCGAGGAACTGGCCCGGGAATACAGCGGCCAGGCCCTGTTCGCCCGCCCCCGCCATGAACTTGAAGACCTGCGCAGCCCCCTGGTGCCCAGGGTCGACGCCTGGTTTCGCGACACCCTGAAGCTCTCGCGCTGGCTCTACAGCGACGCCATTCTCGCCAGCCTCCTGATCAACCTGCTGGGCCTGATGGTGCCGCTGTTCGTGATGCAGACCTACGATCGGGTGGTGCCCAACCAGGCCACCTCGACCCTCTGGGTGCTGACCCTGGGCCTGCTGCTGGGCACCGGGTTCGAGCTGGTGTTGCGGGTGGTACGGGCCCACCTGCTGGACCAGGCCGGGAAAAAGACCGACGTGATCCTCTCCGCCACCCTGTTCGAACGCATCACCGGCATGAACATGAAGGCCCGACCAGCCACCATCGGCGGCTTTGCCCAAAGCATCCACGACTTCCAGGGCCTGCGGGAGTTTCTGACGGCCGTGACCCTGACCAGCCTGATCGACCTGCCCTTCGCCCTGCTGATGCTGGTGGTGATCGGCCTGCTCGGGGGCTGGCTGGTGGTGATCCCGATACTCGCGTTCCCCATCACCATCGTCTTCGCCATGCTGATCCAGGTGCGCCTGCGGGACACCGTGCAAAAAAGCCTGGCCCTGGGTGCCGAACGTCAGGCGCTGTTGATCGAGACCCTCGGCGGCCTGGAAACCCTCAAGGCCTGCAGTGCCGAAAGCGAACGCCAGCACAAGTGGGAAAGCACCCACGGCGCCCTGACCCGCCTCGACAGCCACGCCCGCAACCTCTCGGCCCTGGCCACCAACGGCACCCTGTTCATTCAGCAGTTGTCCGGCATGGCCACCATCGTCGCCGGGGTCTACAGCATCATCGCCGGCAACCTCAGCGTCGGCGCCCTGGTGGCCACCTATATGCTCGGAAGTCGGGTCCTGGCGCCATTGGGACAGATCGCCGGGCTGATCACCCGCTACCAACAGGCGCAGTTGACCATGCGCAGCACCGACGCCTTGATGGCCCTGCCCCAGGAACGCGATGCCCGTCAGCGGCCTCTGGAGCGCACCCAGTTGCACGGCGCCCTGGAAGTCAGCCGAGTGAGCTTTCGCTACCCCGGGCAAAGCACCCCGGCGCTGAACACCATCAGTTTCAGCCTCAAGCCCGGAGAGCGGGTCGGCATCATCGGCCGCAGCGGCTCGGGGAAAAGTACCCTGGCTCGGTTGCTGATGGGTTTTCTCACCCCGGAAGAAGGCCAATTGCTGCTGGACGGCCTGGACCTGCGGCAACTGGACGTGGCCGACCTGCGTCAGCAGATCGGCTACGTCGCCCATGACCTGCCGCTGCTGGCCGGCAGCCTGCGGGACAACCTGACCCTGGGCGCGCGCTACATCAGCGATGCCCGAATGCTCGAAGTCGCCGAGCTCACCGGGGTCACCGAACTGGCCCGCGCCCACCCCCAAGGCTTCGACCGACCGGTGGGTGAACGTGGGCAACTGCTGTCCGGCGGCCAGCGCCAAGCGGTGCTGCTGGCCCGGGCCCTGCTGCTGGACCCGCCGATCCTGCTGCTGGACGAACCCACCAGTGCCATGGACAACAGCAGCGAAGACGCACTGCGTCAGCGCCTGCATGCCAAGGTCCAGGGCAAGACTCTGCTGCTGGTGACCCACCGCACTTCGATGCTCAGCCTGGTGGACCGCCTGGTGGTTCTGGACGAAGGACGGATCGTCGCCGACGGACCGAAAGACGCGGTTATCGATGCACTGCGCAAGGGCCGTGTTGGCTCTGCAGCCGTCTAGGAGTGCCGAGCATGTCTACACCATCGTCACCCCGCAGTTACCTGGGCAGTTTTCGCCGAAGCGCGGAAAGCGAATTCATGCCGGAAACCGCAGAAGCCTCGTTGCAAGACTCGCCCCGCAGATCACGGTTGACGGTCTGGATCGCCGCCGCGCTGATCCTCTGCGCACTGGTATGGGCCAGGTTCGCGGTGCTCCAGGAAGTCACCACGGGCGAAGGCAAGGCCATTCCTTCGAGCAAGATCCAGGTGATCCAGAACCTGGAAGGTGGCATTGTCACCGAGATTTTCGTCCGCGAGGGGCAGATGGTGGACAAGGGCCAGACCCTGCTGCGCCTGGATGACACGCGCTTTCGCTCGAACAAGGGCGAGAGCGAGGCGGATCGCTTCGCCTTGATGGCCCAGGTCGAGCGTCTGTCCGCCGAAGCCGAAGGCAAGCCCTTCACCCCATCCGCCGAAGTGCTGAGCAAGGCGCCGCAAGTGGCGGAAGACGAACGCTCGCTTTACGACCAGCGCCAACGGCGCCTGGCCAGCGAGCAGCGCACCCTCAGCGAACAGTTGCGGCAGAAGACCCAGGAACTGGCGGAATTTCGCTCCAAGCAGGGGCAATACAGCTCCAGCCTGGCCCTGCTCAATCAAGAGATGAACATGTCGGCCCCCCTGGTGGGCACTGGCGCCGTGTCACCGGTGGAAATCCTGCGGCTCAAGCGCAGCGCGGTAGAGATTCGCGGCTCCCTGGACGCCACCACCCTGGCCATTCCACGGGCCGAATCGGCCATCAACGAGATCAAGAGCAAGATCGATGAATCGGTGCAGACCTTCCGCTCCGATGCCGCCAAGGAACTCAACGAGAAACGCACTGACCTGTCGAAGATCACCGCGTCGGGGATCGCCATCGATGACCGGGTCAACCGCACCACGGTGGTATCGCCCGTGCACGGCGTGATCAAGCTGCTCAGGGTCAACACCATCGGCGGCGTAGTCCAGCCCGGCAGCGACCTGGTGGAAATCGTACCCATGGAAGACAACCTGCTGATTGAGGCCAAGGTCCGGCCTCAGGACGTGGCGTTCCTGCACCCCGGACAGAAAGCCATGGTCAAGTTCAGCGCCTATGACTACACCATCTACGGCGGCCTGAGCGCCAAGCTGGAGTTGATCGGCGCCGACACCGTCACCGACGACAAGGGCAACAGCTTCTATCTGATCCAGGTACGCACCGACAAGAACCACCTGGGGGGCGACGCCAATCCACTGCTGATCATCCCCGGCATGGTGGCCACGGTGGACATCATCACCGGCGAGAAAAGCGTGCTGGACTACCTGCTCAAGCCCGTGCTCAAGGCCCGCACCGAAGCCATGCGCGAACGCTGACTGCCGGCTACGTAGGAGCCGGCTGGCCGGCGAAGAGGCCCTCTGACTTTGCCGCAGACTTGAGAGTGCTTTCACGGGCAAGCCCGCACCTGAAGGCAAGACGTCAGGGTTTGGCGCCGTGGTTGCGTTGGTAGGTGTCTTCGCCCATCGCCGCGATCTGCCCTTCGATCAGGGCCTCGAAGGGGCGCAGCAAGGGCTCGAAGGAGGCCGGCGCCTCCAGTACCTGCAACGCCTGGACAATGGCTTCCAGGGTCGACAGCGCACCCGGTCCCGGGGCTTTGCGCAGGCGATAGCGCGAGGGCGTCGCGGCGGCCAGGGTCACTCGCGGCAAGGCCGCCAGCAGCGGATTGAGGTGCAACAGCTTACGGGCCTTGCGCCAGGTACCGTCGGGCACCACGAGCAGCAGCGGTTCATCGGTCTCGGCATAGGCCTGCAGCGGCTGGGCATCGTCCGCCGGGAACAGCAGGCAGGCCCGGTATCCGGGTTGAGCGAGCAGCGTCGGCAAATCCTCGAACACCTCACCCACCCGCAACTGCGCATTGTGCAGCCCCAGGGCCGCCAGCCGCGCCGTGTTCAAGGCGTGGTTGACCTCACTGGGATGCTGCAGCAGCAACACCCGGGTGCGGCTGGGCAAATCCGGGATCAGCGGGCACAGACAATGGCCTGTGGGACGCAGGCAACGCTCGCAGCGTGCTCGGGACATGGGAATTCCTTATGACTGGTTGAGCTGGGCCTTGAGCAGATCGCGAAAGGTCTGGATCAGGGGTTCACGGCCCCGGCCACGACGCATGATCAGGGAGAACGGCGCCTGGTAGCCGAACGTTGCCGGCAGCAGCACCCGCAGGTCGCCCTTGTCGGCCCAGGCCTGGGCATAGTGTTCCGGCAGGTAGCCGATGTAGGCGCCGGACAGCACCAGGATCAACTGCGCCTCCATGCTTTCGACAGTCGCCGCGCTGTGCTTGAAGCCGTGCCGGGCCAGTTCCGCCTGGCTCCAGTAGCCACGGCCGACCATGCGCTGCTGGGTGATGACCTGCTCGGGGATGCGCCGCTCGCTGTACAGCGGATGCCGGTTGCTGCAGTACAGCCAGTGCTGCTCGCGGTACAGCGGCATGTACACCAGGCCGCTCATGCGCGTGGAAAAGGCGCCGATGGCCAGGTCCAGGCGGTTGTCCTGGACCCCCAGTTGCAGTTCGTGGGGGCTCATCACCGACAGGTGCAAATGCACCGCCGGATGCTCCTGGCTATAGGCGCCGATGGCCTCGGCGAACGGCAGGGCCTTGTCGCTGACGGTGGAATCGATCACCCCCAGGTTCAGGGTGCCGCGCAACTCGCCCTTGAGGGCCGCGGCGTACTGTTCGAAGCCCTCCAGCTCCCCCAGCAGACGCAAGGTCTCCTGGTGGAACAGCTCACCCTTGCTGGTCAGGCTGAACCCGCCACGGCCACGGTGGCAGAGCACCAGCCCGAGGGCGCCTTCGAGCTGGCTCATGTAGGTGCTGATGGCCGACGTCGAGAGATTGAGTTCGTGCTGGGCATTGGCGAACCCCTGATGGCGCACCACGCTGACGAAGATGCGCAATAGTTTCAGATCAGGTAAAGCGTTGGCCATGACAGGCTCCGATAACAGGCAAAACGACCACTTCCCTGTAACAAGTGCGCGTGCTCGTGCCGCGCGATGAAGCAGACCCGATGCCATCCATGCCCACGTTCAATCGCCCCCGTCACCCGGATAACGCTGCTTGCACCAGCAGAAGGGGGCAGGCTGCCACGCTTCGCAGGGCGTTGGCAGCAGCGCGAGAGTCTAGCGCGGCCCTGGCCATTAGTTTAGAAAAATCTGAACTAAGTATTTGTCCGTAGCGATTCTTTCCCCGAACTACATTTCGCAGAATCGGCCCAATCGGTTGAACGGGCGATACCTGCTGCGCCCTCAGCCCCATAAATATAAAACAACGATGAGGCCTATCCCGTGGACAAGATTCTCCACCAACCACTGGGCGGCAACGAAATGCCGCGCTTCGGCGGCATCGCCACCATGATGCGTCTTCCCCATCTGCAATCCGCCGCCGGCCTGGACGCTGCGTTCGTCGGCGTGCCTCTGGACATCGGCACCTCGCTGCGCGCCGGCACCCGTTTCGGCCCGCGGGAAATCCGCGCCGAGTCGGTGATGATCCGCCCTTACAACATGGCCACCGGTGCCGCTCCGTTCGACTCGCTGTCGGTGGCCGACATCGGCGACGTGGCAATCAACACCTTCAACCTGCTGGACGCGGTGCGCATCATCGAAGAAGCCTATGACGGCATCCTCGAACACAACGTGATTCCCCTGACCCTGGGCGGCGACCACACCATCACCCTGCCGATCCTGCGGGCCATCCACAAGAAACACGGCAAGGTCGGGCTGGTGCACATCGATGCCCACGCGGACGTCAACGACCACATGTTCGGCGAGAAGATCGCCCACGGCACCACCTTCCGCCGCGCCGTGGAAGAAGGCCTGCTGGACTGCGACCGCGTGGTGCAGATCGGCCTGCGCGCCCAGGGCTATACCGCCGAAGACTTCAACTGGAGCCGCAAGCAGGGCTTCCGTGTGGTCCAGGCCGAAGAGTGCTGGCACAAATCCCTGGAACCGCTGATGGCCGAAGTCCGTGAAAAGGTCGGCAACGGTCCGGTGTACCTGAGTTTCGACATCGACGGCATCGACCCGGCCTGGGCTCCAGGCACCGGCACCCCGGAAATCGGCGGTTTGACCACCATCCAGGCCATCGAGATCGTCCGTGGCTGCCAGGGCCTGGACCTGGTGGGCTGCGACCTGGTGGAGGTTTCGCCGCCTTACGACACCACCGGCAACACCTCGCTGCTGGGTGCCAACCTGCTGTACGAAATGCTCTGCGTACTGCCCGGCGTGGCCCACCGCTGAGTCTCGGCCCTGGGAGGGCTGGTGCCGCGCTCAAGCACGAGCGCGGCCATGGAACCGTCATGCAAAGGAGCGCAACACCTTAGCCAACGTGGTCGGAGCAGATCATGAATAACAATAAAGAAAACAGCCTTAACGACATGAACAACGGGGACGCCCAGATTCCCGCCCCTCGACGCAGCACCCTGTACGACCTCTCTCGAAACAGGCCCCCCTTGGCCTGAACTGCCCCAGCAACCGCAGCTCTTCCGGAAGACCGGCCTCCACTGGTCAACGGGGTGACCGTCCGCATCGGCGGGTGGCAACAACAATAACAACTTGCTTGTGAGGACCCGAACATGGGCTTGGATATTCTCGTAGTACTGATTTATGCCGCCGGCATGATCACCCTGGGCTGGTACGGCATGCGCCGGGCCAAGACCCGTGATGACTATCTGGTAGCCGGCCGCAACCTCGGGCCGGGCTTCTACCTGGGTACCATGGCGGCCACCGTACTGGGCGGCGCCTCGACCATCGGCACCGTACGCCTGGGCTACGTCCACGGCATTTCCGGCTTCTGGCTTTGCGGCGCCATCGGCCTGGGCATCGTCGGACTCAGCCTGTTTCTGGCCAAACCCTTGCTGAAACTGAAGATCTACACCGTCACCCAAGTGCTGGAGCGCCGCTACAACCCCGCGGCACGCCACGCCAGCGGACTGATCATGCTGGTCTACGCACTGATGATCGGCGCCACCTCCACCATTGCCATTGGGACAGTGATGCAGGTGCTGTTCGGCTTGCCATTCTGGGTATCGATCCTGGTGGGCGGCGGTGTGGTGGTGCTCTACTCGACCATCGGCGGCATGTGGTCGCTGACCCTGACCGACATCGTGCAGTTCCTGATCATGACCATCGGCCTGGTGTTCCTGCTGATGCCGCTGTCCATCGTCGACGCCGGCGGCTGGGACAGCCTGGTGGCCAAGTTGCCCGCCAGCTACTTCGACTTCACCGCCATCGGCTGGGACACCATCCTCACCTACTTCCTGATCTACTTCTTCGGCATCTTCATCGGTCAGGACATCTGGCAACGAGTGTTCACCGCCCGCAGCGAAGGAGTAGCCAAGATTGCAGGGACCGCGGCCGGCATCTATTGCGTGCTGTACGGCCTGGCCGGCGCGCTGATCGGCATGGCCGCCAAGGTGCTGCTGCCGGATCTGGACAACGTCAACAATGCCTTCGCCAGCATCGTCCAGACCAGCCTGCCCAACGGCGTTCGCGGCCTGGTGATTGCCGCGGCTCTGGCAGCCCTGATGTCCACCGCCAGCGCCGGCCTGCTGGCGGCCTCCACCACCGTGACCCAGGACCTGTTGCCGCGGCTGCGCGGTGGCCGTGAAAGTGGCAATGGCGACGTGCACGAAAACCGCATCGCGACGTTGCTGCTGGGCGTTGTGGTGCTGGGTATCGCCCTGGTAGTGAGCGACGTGATCAGTGCCCTGACCCTGGCCTACAACCTTTTGGTGGGCGGCATGCTGATTCCGCTGATCGGCGCCATCTACTGGAAACGCGCCACCACGGCCGGGGCCATCACCAGCATGTCTCTGGGCTTCATGACCGCGCTGTTCTTCATGTTCAAGGACGGCCTGGACGCCAACACACCGATTTACTACAGCCTGGCCGTGGGCCTGGTGAGTTTCGTGGTGGTGAGCCTGGTCTCCCGGCGCTCGGTGCCTCTGGCCAATGCGATCTGACCTGAAGTCAGACGCCTGAAGTTTTCTTCGACGGGTGCGGCGTCGGTGGCCGCACCCGTTTTTTTCGTCCACGAAAAAGTGCCACAACGCCGGATGACGCTCGCTTCAGCCCGATCCAGGAAGCCGCCCACTGGACGAGCGGTCACCACCGCCGGAAAAAACCTCTGCTGTAATCTGATTCAGCGACGACTGTTACTGAACAGTACAAGGATCGCTGGCAGCCTCAGGGCACGCTATCGCTTCACCCTTGGACGGGGTCATAAAACAATCAGAACCTCTCCCCTGCCCCGAGGTGTTTATGGACCGTTTCGACATCCAGCCAAGCATCCGCGTTGATCCAGACCTTGATCTGTACCGGATCAACTCCATCAGCGAACTCAGCCAGGTGATCCTGGAAAAGACCCGCGCCGACGCTGCCCGTCCCGCCTGACCTGCTCGCTCCTCGGGAGTAACGCGATGAAACGGGCCGAAGCACGCGTGGCCGTACACCTGCTCATCCGTCGGGGGCTGGATGAACGCACCGACTTCGATGACCAAAGCGCTCTGCAAGCACTCGGACTCGACCGGGAGGATATCGAAGCGCTGCTCTGGCGCCTGGAGGACAGGTTCGATCTCTGCATCTCCCCACGGGAAGAACAGCGAGCGCTCTGGCGCCTGGAAAAGGTCGACGACCTGGTGCAATGGTTGCTGGAAAAGTCCCGGCAAAATCAGGATTGACCCGATTGCCTCGGGTGGATGGCCGAGCGACTGCCGGCCAGAAAACCCTGGCGAGAGCCGGAGTCTGCACTCCGCTCTCGCCCTGAGCTCAACGACGACGTTGCTGACGGCGCCGCAGTTCTTCGTCGGTAGGCATCGGCACCGGTTGCAGCGGTGGCTCGATCAGGCCCAGTGCGACACCAAGGTCGTGCAGCCAGCTTTGCAGTTTGTCTTTCATAGTGCCCCCTCAGGGTCGTGCCGAGCGGCGATACTGCGCCGCCTCAAGCAGATAATAGTCCTAACTTTTCCCGCGCGCTGCCTCGCAATAGCAATGAACTGTTACTGGATTGAAGCGAATCGGCCAAGGCTATTCAGCCATTGGCCCGCAGCGCCTGTGGCGCCTGCCCGGCAGTCTCCTGGGCAGCGGCTTATAGAAAGCGCTTGATCCGCCGACGCAGCCATTGCTCGGCGCTGACAAAGGTGATGCCCAGCAGCACCAGCAGCGCCCCCAGCACAAAGTTGAGGCTCAAGGGTTCACCCAGCAACAGCACGCCGAAGGTCACGCCAAACATCGGTGTCATGAACGAAAACACCGCCAGGTTCGCCGCCAGATAGCGACGCAGCAGCCAGAACCAGGTCAGGTAGCTGAAGAACGACACCACCAGCCCCTGGAACAACACACTGGCCACGGCCACCGGGGTCAGGCTGACCTGGGTCACCTGGCCGCTGAGCACCGCAATCAGCAGCAGGCCGACGAACCCAACGATCAACTGATAGAACAGGGTCAGTGTGGCTGGCGCTTCCGACAATCGCGAGGCGCGTACCACCACCGTGGTCGCGCCCCAGGCCAGCCCCGCCAGTAATCCCAATACATCCCCCAGGAGCATGCGCCGATCCAGATTGTCCAGGGAGATTCCACCGGCAAAGGCGATGCTGATGCCAATGAAAGCAAGGATGATCCCCAACCATTGCAACGGCCGCAGCCGCTCACTGGGCAGCAACCAATTGACCCCAAGGGCAGTGAAGATCGGGGCGGTGTAGAGGAACACCGACATATGCGCGGCGCTCGTCAGCTTCAGCCCCTCGGCAATGAACAGAAACTCCAGGCCGAACAGGGCGCCGGCCAGTAAACCGCCTCGCCAGGTACTGGAGACCTGGGACCAGCCCCCTTTCCAGCACATCAGCAGGGCCACCAGCAGCGCCGAAATCCCGGAACGAGCAGCCGCCTGCATCACCGGGGCAATATCCGCCGCCGCCCATTTGATCATCACCTGCTGCACGCCCCAGATCAGGCACAACCCCAGCATCACCTGCAGGGCAAATCCATCGGCGTTGCGCCGCTCGATGCTCACCGCAGTCCCTCAGATTGATTCATCGACATGACAGCTACCCGCTGTGGAAAAGACAACGCCCCCAGGCGCCGCGCCCAGCCGTCGTGCTGCAAGACCGGCCGCACCAGGAAAGACAAGCAACACGAGACATAGAAGAGGTGGGGCTTTAAGCACATCCACCCCAGAGCGAAACAAGTATCAGCTTAGCTCGATACGATCTGCGTGAATGACAATCTGGCCCTGTTTATAGAGCGCGCCGATGGCCTTCTTGAAGTTGCCTTTGCTGACCCCGAACAAACTGCTGATCAAGGCCGGATCGCTCTTGTCGCTGACCGCCAGAGAGCCATTGTTTTCGCGCAACTTGGCGAGGATCTTCGAGTTCAGGCTGGTGGCCGCTTCTTCACCCACCGGTTGCAGGCTCAGGCTGATCTTGCCATCGGCCCGCACTTCCTTGATGAACCCCTTCTCTTGCATGCCGGAGCGCAGGAACTTGAACACTTCGTTCTTGTGAATCAGGCCCCAGTGCTTGTTGTTGATGATCGCCTTGAAGCCCATGTCGGTGGATTCAGCCACCAACAGGTCGACTTCCTGACCAACCTTGTAGTTAGCCGGAGTCTTGTCCAGGTAGCGGTCCAGGCGAGCCGTGGCCGTGATACGACGGGTGTGCTTGTCCAGATAGACATGCACCACGCAGTACTCGCCGGCATTCATCTGGCGCTTCTCTTCCGAGTAGGGCAGCAGCAGGTCCTTGGGCAATCCCCAATCCAGGAATACCCCGATACTGTTAACTTCGACGACTTTAAGGCTGGCAAACTCGCCAACTTGAACTTTCGGCTTTTCGGTAGTTGCGATTAACTTGTCGGCACTGTCCAGATAAACAAAAACATTCAACCAGTCTTCATCTTCACTGGGAATATCCTTGGGAATATAACGATTGGGCAGCAATATTTCGCCGTCCGCCCCTCCGTCCAGATACAAACCAAAGTTAGTGTGTTTAACCACTTGCAAACTGTTGTAGCGCCCGACTAAAGCCATTTCCAATACCCTCATTGCGTGGGCGGCATTCTACCTGTTTTCCACGCCCAGGTTGGCGCTCCTGAGTCCCGGACCGGAAAAATCCGTGAAGAGCCTTGGTTTTTCTAGCATCACTGGCGCTCAAGCGGCCATTCGTCAGGCCAACAGCGACCTGCCGGGTAAGGGCAAACAGCCACCAGGCCGCATTTTCAGTAACAGGTCTTTATTTAAAACAGCCACTTAGGAAGATGTCAGCAAGATCAACTTAAGGAAAAAGCTCAAAAAACGACCCTCTGTTTCAGAGGATATTTACCAAGCAATTGTCAAGTATTTCTGATAAGATGCCTGGCCAAATTAATTTTCCCAAAAGGTTAAATGGCCGCCATGCGAGTAAAAGCCTCCAACAGCAAAGCAAAACCAGCTCCCGCCGTTGAAACCAGCGAATCGATCAACGAACAAATCGCGGCCTTCCTGAAATCGGGCGGCGAAATCCAGCAAATTGCCAAAGGCGTCAGCGGCCAGACTTTCGGCCCATCCAAGCAGATCAGCCTCGGCAAGAAGTAATTCCCCCGCATTATCCTGGTCCCTTAGCGCTTTGCCCTCAAAGCGCTAGGACTGGCACCCTTCTCTCCTCCCCCTAGTACTAAAAGTCGACCAACGGCCCTTATCCGCTGTTCCTGGCCGCTATCCTTGCAGCTCTCTGGATCAATAGTTTCAGCCAACTCCCAGTTCATCACTGTCGGCCTTCCGCCCTGCGACTGAACGGCCGGCAGCCTTCCGGGTTCAGATGCAGGAACCCGAACTCGCAAGGACTCGAACATGGCGCGCCAGTGGCCCCTGCTTATCTCGTTGCTGATCCTCAGCCTGCTGCTCGGCGCCTGCAGCCGAGTCGGCCTGGCCTATCGCAACCTGGATGTAATCATCCCCTGGACCCTCAACGACTACCTGGACATGAACAGCGAGCAGAAAAGCTGGTTCAACCAGCGTCTGCAGCAGCACCTGAGCTGGCATTGCAGCACCCAGTTGCCCGGCTATCTGGACTGGCTCGATCGCCTGCAATTGATGGTGCAGAGCAATCAGGTCAGTGATCAGGACCTGCAAGCACGAACCCGGGAAGCCAAGCAGGCCATCGCCGAGACTGTAAGACAGATCACCCCTTCCGCTGTAGAACTGCTCCAGGACCTGGACGACGGGCAAGTCAACGAGATGAACAACGCCTTCGCCAAGGACCAGCAAGAACACCGCAAGAAGTACCTCACGCCATCATTGGCGCAACAGATCCAGCAGCGCAGTCAGCGCATGAGCAAGCGCCTGAATGCCTGGCTTGGCCCCCTGACCCCCAGCCAGCAACAACGAATCGAGCAATGGTCTGCCTCCCTGGGAGAGCAGAACCAGCAGTGGATCGCCAATCGCGTCCATTGGCAGACGCAATTCAGCGCCGCGGTGGCGCAACGCCGAGACAGCGATTTCCCACAGCGCATCGAGCAATTGCTGATCAACCGCGAGAGTTTATGGACGGACGACTACCGCCAGGCCTACGCCCACACCGAACAGGCCGCACGCAGCCTGTTGGTTGACTTGATGGCCGCCAGCAGCGTGGACCAACGCCAGCACCTGCTGAAGAAAATCGACGGTGTACGCAAGGACTTCGCCGCCCTGAAATGCCTGCAGAACGCGAGCCAGGGCTAGCATCGCGAAACTAGGCGATCTGCGCCTTGGAGGCCACCTCATCAAAGGTATCCGCAGCCAGGGCATCAGCCTGTTCATCCAGCACCTGACGCGGGTGATCGTTGCCCGGAATACTGCTGTCGATCAGACACAGCAGGCTTGAGCCACGAGGCGTCAGTACAAAGTTCTCGCCGTTGCCGCCCTCTTCCTCGGGCCTGGTTTCAATAAAGCCCCGGTCCAGCAGCAACTTTTCGTACTGGGTGGCGGTGACTTTCAGCTCATCCAGATTGCCGGTGGGCTCACCCTCCGCCTCCTTGGCCGCCGCATGCTGCTCTGCGTAGGGGCGAGGCGTGAAACTGTGGCCGGCGCCGTTCTGCACTTCGTGCAGCAGTCGTTCAATCAGATCCCAGTTATATGTGGTCATTGCGGTTCAACCTCCAGACATGAGAATGAAATGCCGTTCATAGGTTGTGACCGACCGGGTTTTCAGCCGTTCAGGAAATACGCCGCGCCAGCCTGACCCCTGATCGGAAAACCGCTGGGCAGCTTGTCGATCCAGCCCTGCGCCAAACGACTAGCGTCTGTAAGACCCATGCCCCCTGCCTTGAGGAGAAACGCCATGAGCACTACCGATCACCCCGTGGTCTCCCGGGAACAATGGCTGCTCGCACGCAAGCAGCACCTGATCCATGAAAAGGCCTTGACCCGCCAGCGCGACCAGCTCAGTGCCGAGCGACGGGCGCTGCCCTGGGTCAAGATCGACAAGCCCTACCGCTTTCAAGGCCCCGACGGAGCACTGAGCCTGGCGCAACTGTTCGGCGAGCGTAGCCAGTTGCTGGTCTACCACTTCATGTTCGGCGCCGGCTGGGAAGAAGGCTGCAAGGGCTGCTCCTTTCTTGCGGACCACTTCGACGGCGCCAACCTGCACCTGGCCCATCACGACGTAACGCTGGTGGCTGTCTCCCACGCGCCCTATACCCAATTCCAGGACTTCCGTCGACGCATGGGCTGGCGCTTCGACTGGTATTCCAGCGCCGGTGACGACTTCAACCAGGACTTCGGTGTCAGCCTCAGCGCCCAGCAGCTAGCCGCGGGCACCGCGACCTACAACTATGAACAGGCCAGTGGCGATGAAGCCGAGTTACCCGGCCTGAGCCTGTTCTATCGCAACGACCAGGGTGAGATTTTTCACACCTACTCCACCTATGCCCGCGGACTGGACCTGCTGGTGGGAGCCTATAACTTCCTCGATCTGACGCCCAAAGGGCGCAATGAAGAGCAGATCATGGACTGGGTCCGCCTCCATGACCGCTACGAACAGACACCCGAAGGCAAGGGAAGCCGCCCTTGCTGTGGTGACGCTTGAACCGGCAAGCCGGCTACGGGGCGTTTGTAGGAGCCGGCTGCCGGCGAATCGTACCGACAGGCGATTGGCTCTCACAAACGGCACAAATCTGCGGCAGACTGCAACGTCCGCCCCACAGCGAACTAATCTGCAAACATGAGCGCCGCCTACCACAGCCTCCACGAATACACCCTGCGCATGAGCCGGGTGCTGGAGCATATCGACCAACACCTGGACCAGCCCCTGGAGCTGGCAGATCTGGCGCGGGTGGCGCATTTCTCGCCCTACCACTTCCACCGCCTGTTCAGCGCCTGGGTCGGAGAGCCCCTCGGGGCCTACCTGCGGCGTCGGCGCCTGGCCTGTGGGGCTTATCTGATGGCCAGCCGCCCAGAAGCCTCAATCCTGGAAATCGCCATGGATGTCGGCTTCGGCTCCGGCGAAGCCTTCTCCCGGGCCTTCAAGCAACACTTCTCGGTCTCACCCAGCACCTGGCGCGACACCGAACCCAAACGCTGGCACCGCCGCCTCGACGACATCCGAGAACGGCGCCTGCGTGAATTGAGCAATCCTGATCAGACCCACATCCCGGCCTTCGACGATCCTGACGCCTTCATTCATCTGAAGGAAACCAGCATGAACGTCACCCTGCAGCAACTGCCCGCCACCCGCGTGGCCTACCTGCGCTACATCGGCGCCTACGGGCCCGGCATCGGCCTGTTCTGGCGCGAAACCGCCATGCCCTGGATGCTCGAACACCAGCTGTTCAACCACGTGCGCTACGGCATCGGCCACGACGACCCGGACCTCACCCCCGCCGACAAATGCCGCTACGACGCCTGCGTCGAAGTGCCCAAGGACTTCAAGGCCAGCGCCCCCGCCGTCGTCACCACCCTGCCCGGCGGCCTCTACGCCGTGGCCCACTACCGCGGCCTGGGCCCGGCGATCGCCGACGCCTGGATCGAACTGTGCCGCGACTGGCTACCCAAGAGCGGTCTGCAGTTCGACCCACGCCCGGCCTTCGAGCGCTACCCGGCGGATGCGTATTACGACCTCAAGACGGGAGAGCTGGAGTGTGAGATCTGCATTCCGGTGAAGAAGCTGTAACCCCAAAAGCACGTTGATCCTCATGTAGGAGCTAGCTCGCGAAGAACGCCAACGATCACGCGCTGTTACTGACAGAGCGCGGCGCCATCGGGTTCATCGCGAGCAAGCTCGCTCCTACAATCCCGCTACATACCCACTCAACGAGAAGGAATGGCCGTGATATCACGAACGATGAACTTCGGCAGAGCACGAATGTAGAAGTTCTCCACATCCGAATTACCGCTGTTGGTAATCGCCCCCAACATGGTCTTCATATTGCGCAACTGGCCCATGGCCCCGGCAGGCTGCAACCCATTGCGTTCCTGGGCGAAATGCAACACCTCGGCGCCGTCGCGCTTGACCTGGACCTTGTAGCCGAAATCGACACTGGCCAGGATCGTATTGTCATCGACGACCATCGACACCAGCCCCCCCTTGGAATCACTGAGCCGACGCTTGTACACCGCATTCACATCCAGCAGATAGTCGGCGCTGTCCTTGGTGGCGGCGTAGCGATTGGCATTACCCAATTGCCGGATCAACTCCATGCCCAGTTGCTGACGCAGCTTGTCCTCGGGCAGAAAGCGCTCGCTCTCGCCAACCAGTTGCAGGTTGAAAGTGTCGATCCAATAAGTGGCGGTGGCGGGAATCTGCACCGGTTTGGGCGAGATGTAATAGTCCGGGGTGGAGGCACAACCAGCGAGCAGAGCTAGGGTGAAGAGCAGAGACAACAGACGCATGACGGATCTTCCTTGAGAAGGTTTTCAACAACGCACCGCCACCTGAAAACCACCTGTGGCATGGCGATAAGCGGCGGCATTGTAAGCCAGGAAAATCGTGGCGGACCGGCTTGAAAAGATACTCTCGGCAAATTAGGAATTGCCTTACGGCAGAAGCAGACAGTCCAGTAGGAATGGGGCTTTAAGGACAGGGGGAGCGCTGGATATAGTCGAGGGGTCGTTGAAAGGACGACCGGGTTTGGCGACCTGATCTACAGAGTCCTCAGTCAAACTAAAGAGGCTCAATAAATGACGCGTTATCAAGCTATAACCGGTCACGACTGCAACATTCCATCCCTGCTGATCGATACCCAAGCTCCCATAGACGTCCTGCACGATGCAGCGGCGTATCGCATTCGCGCTGTGACTCAACTACTGGAAAACTTCGCGGTTTCTGATGAAGCGCCCAAAGGTGCAGTGGTGCTGCAGGAACTGTCGCTGGTGTGCAGCATTTTGCTGCGCGATGGGTGTGATTTGATGGATGTGACGACAAGGCGGATGCAGGAGCAGGTGCTCCAGTAAGCAAAAAAGGGCGGCTTGAAAGTCGCCCTTTTTTATCGCAATTGATCGGATACCGATCAAAGGCTTACTTGCTCTCTTTGACGATAACGCCCAAGCCTGCATCCTGGACCAGATAACAGCCCTCAACCGAACGACTATCACACCAACTTCGACTTCCGACTTGAGAGAGATAGCCCCCGCCCTCACCGTCACAAGCATATCTGTCCGCTTTTAGACTTTGGACTGTTCACCTGCTAACCGGGAGCAATGTGAAACAGATATATTGATTGCCACGACTACAGCCCATCCACCTCTATCGCATTAGTTACCTTCGACTTTTCCCGCCACATAGATTCTCATATAAATTTCCCTCAGATCCTCAACAAGCTCCAGAGCACTTTCAGCATCACGAACCTTATAGCCACTTCTATTTACACACTCAACTGGATAGTTATCACCAGCTTGCAAAGCTTTTATAGAAAAATCAAAAGTTCTCAAATAATCTTCGTGAAGGCCGGGATAACAAAAACTCAAAGACGCCATATCCTCAGCAGCCTCTTCAAGTGTCTGTTGATTCACAGTAGCAGCAAAAATATCAAGCAAATTTTCTTTCCACTCAAGACTAGCCACATGTCTCTCCATTAGAATTCAGGATGTGCCGTATGAATCATATAACCACCTTTCCCATCAGACTTACGAGCTAAGTTAACATTAGGTATAGGACTAACTATTTTAGAATATCTGACCAGCTGTAGTAAGAACTTAAAATCCTCGCCCCCCTAACCCTGGATCAGCCAAGAAGGCCTTAGTCATACCCGCAGGAGGTGAGGATGCCAACCATGAATTCAAATCTTGCGCCTTAATTAAAAATGTTATGACTATAGCATCCTCCATTTGCGCACGATCATTGAACGCTGTTCGTGAGCCTGTACGCTTACTATTAATCAACTCATTTTGAACCCTATCTTCAAGGTATCCATCACTAGCATCGGACCCATGCTTTTCTAACGGGTGAGTCGGGCTGGACAATTTCCCATTTGGCGTAACCACTTGACTACCCTCAGTAGATGCCGGCCCTCTTGGTTGAGACAACTCTGAGTGCGGAGAGTTACTAAAACACTACAGGCACTACAGGCACTTGGTGCAACATGCTGGGTTGGGTGTCAATCAGAAGATCAGAATTGAAGCCAGTAAGAATAGACTCGTGATTACAGCAGAGTAACAACAAACATTCCCTGGCAATGCCGGGAAATATTAATTTTCGATAACAAAAATATAATCCAGATAACTTGTAACATCGACGATAGTGCCCTGACGCAGAGAGAGGCCTTTTTCCTACAAATAGACGTAGATGATCGCAAAGATCGCAGGTACCAGTTGATGCTTTTCCAGCAGGTGCCGGAAATTCATGACTGTGGTGTCTTTGGGGATCGTCGCGCTCAGCGTCAGGCCTGCGAACTGGCGCATGGGTTTGATTTCGTAGGGCGCTTCTTCCATGGCCAGATCGCTCAAAGAGAACCAATTCTGCAACAGATGGATACACAGCATGGTTTCCAGCGGATAAGGTTTTCGCCGCCGCCAGCCTTCAGGTAGTAAAGCTCGATGAGCCCTAGCAAACCAATCTAGGGCGCGACCTGATCCATCTCGACCAAGAAGCGTTCGCGGCGCGTCTACTTGCGCCTGCCGGCTTACTCGAAGTAGGAAAAGCTCATCTGGCTCATGGGTGGCTCGTATCAGGAAGTCAGGTGTATTTCAGCACATTTGCGAACTTGATCGAAGAACTCCTAAAAACATCTAGTACATAGCAACACGAGAGTAGATAAAGCACCAAGAAACACAACAATAAAATTTATAATAGAGACAAACAACCAAACCTAGCCGATAAAAATATCAGCCAATCACGCCACATATCGACTACATCAACCACATCAACTTCTATTTCGCCTCAAGCGATGAACCAAGCTTAGCTCATCACAATACTCATACTCCCGCACATCAATTCCTCGTCTTTCAATAGCCAACTCATCGATCAAGCACGAACAAATCACTCTTAAATCTTGCGGAAAATCAAAAGGCACCGGCAACGACTCTAAAGATACTCCACCAGGAAGACAACCAACATGAAAAAAGTAAAGTATAGAACTTGAGATCACACCCTTACTCCAAGTATCAAATGAGTCATAATAGGGCCTAACATACTCAGAAATAACCTCTCTTAATTGCCGTTCATCTTCACCATCAACACAAGCAAGCTTTGAATACAGAGGTTCCTGAGGCTCGATTATTGGAGCCAATACAGCTTCCAGAACAACAAAACCAACCTTAATCATAAATCACCTCAACTTTGGATAAGCCGTATATGGTTTACCGTTGATATCGAACCGCACAACGGCCTTTGTAGTCTGCACATAACTACCCCCACCCTTTAAGTATCCCTCCCCAATAACTCGCCCCAAATCAACTGTGACAGAGGATTGTCCGGTTTTTCTATAGATCGCCTGAGCCTTCTGAAATGCTTCAGACATATCCTGATATGAGGCCCATCTAGGGATGGTCTGAAGTAGTCCGATATTTTTAACCGACTTCCGCACCTGCCATTTTTGAAAGCAGGGAGTCGATCTAAAACGACCAAATCACCCGCTCACTTCTTTGTTTTTAGCCGCCGCGAGCACCTCGCGACGGCTACTACCTGCATCACAGGCACACCTCTCCCGTATTCGTCAGCAAGTGCCGGCGCGCCATCCACAGATTTGAAAGAGCGAATAGCGTGACCAACTGCGCGGTGTTTTTTGCCAGCCCACGGAAGCGAACCTTGGTGTAGCCAAACTGGCGCTTGATCACACGAAACGGATGCTCGACCTTGGCGCGTGTCTGCGCCTTGGCTCTCTCGATCTTGCGCTTCATTCGGTACAACAGGCTGCGTTTTCCGTGCTTCTTGTAGGTGCTGCGGCGCGCCGCAATCTGTCAGATGACTTGGCTTCCTTCGTGCTCGGGCCGCCTCTCCACCCCGGTGTAGCCAGCATCGGCATGCACCGCCTTGTCTTTGCCATGCAGTAGTCGGTCGACTTGAGTGACGTCCGCCACGTTGGCCGCTGTGCCTACCACGCTATGCACCAAGCCGGACTCGGCATCCACGCCGATATGGGTCTTCATGCCAAAGTAATACTGGTTTCCTTTCTTCGTCTGGTGCATTTCCGGGTCGCGTTTACCGTCCTGATTCTTGGTCGAACTCGGCGCATGGATCAGCGTGGCATCGACGATAGTACCTTGGCGCAGCGACAAACCTCGGTCGCCGAGATAGCCATTGATGACGGCCAGGATGCCGGCTGCCAGCTCATGTTTTTCCAGCAGGCGACGGAAGTTGAGAATGGTTGTTTCGTCGGGAATGCGCTCCAGGCTAAGGCCGGCGAACTGGCGCAGGATGGTGGTCTCGTACAGTGCCTCTTCCATCGCCGGATCGCTGTAGCCGAACCAGTTCTGCATCAGATGGACGCGCAGCATCGCCATCAACGGATAGGCCGGACGGCCGCCTTCACCCTTGGGGTAGTGCGGCTCGATCAGGGCAATCAAACCTTTCCATGGCACCACCTGATCCATCTCGATCAGGAACAGCTCCTTGCGGGTTTGCTTACGCTTGCCGGCGTACTCGGCATCGGCGAAAGTCATCTGCTTCATCGGGAAACTCGGGCAACGGGATCGGCGTATTTCACCAGAAACGGGAAGTCTTCTTCAGGATTTCCTTAGTAGCGGAACGTACGCGACGATTCAGTTCAGCAAACTCTTCGGGGAAAAGCATAATATCCAGAGCACTCATCAGGAACTTTCCAAGATAGGAATGGCATCTGAAGTGCAGCGCAAACTTTGATTGACATTCTCAAATACAGTACCGTTCACAGCTCCCTTTACCGTCACCTTAGGTTTTCCCCTTTTTTGGACCTATGTCACAAAGTTTTTAGCTGCTTAGCTATTTTTCTGGCCGAGTGACGTATTTGTTGAGTCTCTCCAGCTTTACTCAACACCTCTAACTCCGCATCCAAACTATTAGATCTCGGAACGAATAAAACCCATTTCAATGCCAAGCCAGACCAGTACTCACTCTGACTTCTAAGACCTGCCAAAACAATTTGTTCAAATGGAAATAAGTCTATGAAGCCCTCGGAAAGCCCATAACCTTTAAGCCCATCGATCATCTCGCAACGAACCACTTCTGGAAGCTCCTCTAATACTGGCAAAAAAAATACACACGCAGCTTCGTCGCTGACTGTCTGAACAAAAAACTCTGTCGATCTAGCCCAAAGGCCCTTGGAAGTAAGCCCCAAAAGAAAACGCCCCCCACACAACTTTGCTACAGGAAGCCAACTCAAATCGTCCCCTTCAGAGTTGTACTCATTTTTTTTTATCCATGGAGCATCTAGCTTACCGAGCTCCATCAATAACTTTTTTTTCAGTTCATCTATCATCTAGATATCCCGGGAGTATGGGTAACATCCACGCCATGGCTGCTCATAAAGGACTTGAACTGCTCACGAAGCTCGGGAGTCCAGTTCATCCCGTAATGTCCGCTCCATTCATAGGTTCGAAGAACTCCATTTTCCTTCCAGATCCCGCCGCCGACGATAGCGTCAGATGAAGGGATTTTTCCAGCATCCAATATCCCATCATGCCCAAATTGGTTCCGCCCCATGATGAATCGTTGACTAGCCGGATCGTAAATAAAGTCAATAGGTTTTGAATTACTCAACCCTTGTACAGCTTTAGAGGATGAATATGCATCACTGACTTCTAAGAAGCCCTTAGCTGGCCCACTGCCATTTGCCGCAGCTTTTGCCGCATTAGATACCTCAGATAATGCTTCATGAATCGAACACGATCCATTATTACAGCTATAGCAAGGCCCAACGTTATGCACCCACGTACCAAGCTTACCAACATAGAACGTATGGCCAATATCCACCGTCAGGTTGTAGGTTCGCCCCTGAGGTTGCAGCAGCTCGACAGACGCCACCGTAATCGAACTGCCTTCACCAGCCCCATCCCCCAACGACTGTAGGCGATCACCGGATTTGAGCTCAATAAGAGGGACAAAACCCTTGCGTGCCGGAACATAGAATGGATGCCCTGGAGTCACCTCCAGCGTCTCCGACGCTGTAACGCCACCTAAACCGTCCTTTCTCAAACCCAAGCGATAGATAGGCTGATCAGTTCGAACATGAGTTGCGGTGATAGCTGCAGCGAAGGGTTCGCCACCCTGTTCAGGCTTGCTCCAAACAACATCACCGATCTTGAGCGTTTCAATAGCCCGCTCCCCTTTGGGAGTCGCGACCATAGTGCCGGCGGCAAAACAGCAGGGTTTATAGCCTGCCAGCTTGGCCTCGGACTGAGAGATCAACTTACTTCCTGTAGCGCCAGCAGCAGCTCCTTGCGTCGCCAACTCTTGGTCACGCAACGAGTTGGCAACCTTGCCAAGTTTGCCAGCCCGGTTGATAACCGCAAAATTCAGTGCAAACTCAGTCGCCCACTTCATCCTGACTTCAAGAGCGGCGCCAGGATTTCCCTGTAATTCGTACAAAAACGCCAAGTTCTCTGCATCCTGCTTGGCGCTATTAAAGGCAGCAATTACCTCTTGCGGGTTACTCGCAGCTCGTATCAAGCCATGGGTGACCCCATTGGCAGTGTTAGCCGTGTCTACTAACAACCCCTTGCCAAAGCCATAGAGATCCTCAGCACTGCCCTTAAGGGCACCGCCTATACCCTTTGCAGCCCCTGAGCCCTCTGCAAGAATGTCGAACTGGCGGTAATCGAGATTATTTTTATAGTAATCCCGCTGCTCTTTATCAGTGATGTACTCAAGATTAACCATCGGGCTGAAGAAGTCAGCATGGGTAAACTCATAGTTTTTCAACATCGCCAAGGTTTCAGATGGCGTATAGATTTTCCCCGGGCCAGGAGCGACAGGAATATCCCCTACAACCTCGGTCGGTGTGTCATAGAAAGCCCCCAGCGGTGCCAAGGCCTGTCCCAGATGCGCCAGAGTACTGTCCGCAAACACCACGCCTGATCTGCTCAGCTTTGTTTGCCAAGCCTTGTCCGTATAAAAAGCGAAGGCTTCAGCCAAACGTCGCTCTGCCTCGGCAACGCTGATTTTTTGTTCATCGGCCAACACCTTGGCCTGTTGCTGAATACGCTTACGCTCTTCGGGGTGCAGTTGACGGTTGTAAGCGGTAGCGTTCTTGGCAATCTCTGCGCCTTTAGCCACATCACCATTGACCGCAGCTGCAGCACTGATACCTATGAGCTGAGAAACCATCAGCTCAAGGTTCTTGTCGTTACCAATCACTCCAGAAAGCCGGGTAATAAGCGCTTCACTGGCCCCCGCTGCTGCGGCACCAGTAGCGAAGTCCCCCCCTGTCGCCTTGCTGAGGGCACCGCCAACAAGCGCATGGAAGGCAGTCTTTTCTACGCTACCTTCTTTCCAGTCGTACTCATCCGAAACGTCCCCGACCCAATTGAAAACACCGGCCTGCAGCAAGTGCTGCCCTTGTGCAGTGAGGGATTTGCTGAGATTTTCACTGAAACTGCCGCCCTGAATGACGCTTTGCGCCCCTGCCTGAACAACTCCCTGAGCGCCGAGGTAGGCGCCGAACTTGCCAAGATCCTTCACGCTGCCCAGATCAAAGCCTTTGGTCACTTTGTTGACGTTGTCGCCAGTGACCCCGAAGGCGTTATCCAGAACTCCGGCGGTGAAGCCTGCGGTCACCGCACCTGTGGCATAACCTTTGAGCGCGTCCTTGGAAGTGATGTCCTTGAACACCGCCCCCAGGTTGCCTTTGTTGTTGACGGTACTGACTGCAGCGCTACCGGCCATCGAGCTCAGAATGCTGCTGGCCATGACGTTGCCCCAACCGGCTGCAACGGTGGTGGTGGTCGTCACACCTCCGACCGTAGCAGTTGTCGTCGTTGCAGCAGCCATTGCCGAGCCCTGAGCCGCCCCGGTCGCGACAAGACCACTGGCTAAACCTGCCGTGAGGTAGCTCACCAGAATCATGATGACCAACTGGGCTCCAACCCCCAGCCCGGAGTGACTGTAGTCCCAGCTGTCGTGCAACTCCTTGACCCGGCGCCAATCCACATCGCCGCGCTTCTCGGCCTCCTTGAGCCATGCCAGTTGCGGATCGGCTTGCACCATGGCGTCGATGGTTTGGCTGATGGATTTCTGGTCGATTTGCTTGATGTCGATCTTCAGGCCATCAGCTGCCTTGATGATCAACTCGCCTTTGGCCATCAACTGGCTCTGACGCAAGGTTTCATCCGTGTTGCCCTTGCCCTTGGAGCTGGTCCAAGCCAGATCCCCCTTACTTTGTTCGTGGCTTTCTTGAAGAAGATCCTTCACCCCTTCAAAGGTGATAGCGCCACCACTCTCCAGGGTCAGGTCCTTGCCGCTCTCCAGCTTGGCGACCTGATACCTCTGGTCACCATCGCTCTTGAGCGTCAGGTTGCCACCAGCGCTGATCTCACTGCCAACATGGGTAACCCGGGTGACTTCATCGCGCTTGGTTTCCTTGCTACCCCAGCCCCCCTTCTTCTTCATGTCATACAGCGAGTACTCACTGTCCTGCTCCGCCAGCAGGTTCAACTGACCACCGGCCACCAGATAAGCTTCATCCCCAGCCTTGACCTTGCTGGAAATCAGGGTCATGTCCTGGCCAGCCTTGAGCGTCACATCCCCGCCCGCCGTCACCGTGGTGGCTTGTTGGTGGACGCTATCCTCTTCGCTCTTGGTGGTGCCGGTCTTGCTGGCCCAGTGTTGTTCATTGGCGGCCGAGGCCAGGGTCAGGTGGTCCTTGGCCGTTATCGAGACGTCGCCCTTGGCGTCGATCTGGCTGGCGACGGCGGTGACGTTGCCTCCGGCCTCAATGCTCAGGTCGCCTCCGCTCTCCAGGGTGGCGCCGTGCTGGGTTTTGCTCTGGTCGAGGTTGCCGATGCCGCGGTCGTTGCTGACCACTTGTTCGACGGCGTTGAGGCTGACGTTGCGACCGGCCTTGATGCGGGTGTCGCCACCGCTGTGCAGGGCGCTGCCGTTGCTATCGAAGTCCCGTTCGGCATCGATGCTCAGGCTGTTGCCGGCTTCGATACGGGCGGCGCTGTCGAGGAAGTCGCGACGCTGCTCGCGGACGTAGTCTTCGCTGCTGCTCTGGTGGGTGGTCAGGGTGCGGTCGTTGATCACATCGCCCTGAGTGGTGGTCAGGCTCACGTCGCGCCCGGCGATGATGCCGCCAGCACGGTTGACCAGATGGTTGCCCGCCAGCAGATCCTGGCGGTCGCCCGCCTCCACCAACCCACTATTGACCAGGTTCTCCCCCGCCACCGCCGACAGATCATTGGCCGCGCGCAGGGTGCCGACGTTGTTCAAGTCCTTGCCGGCAATCAGGCTCACGTCCTTGCCGGCGATCAGGGAGCCGTTGGGCGCCAGGCGGTTGTTGGCCTGGGCCAGGTACAGCACTGGCACCAGCACTTGTTCGCCGTTCACTTCATGGCTTTCCAGCCAGACGATGTCGTGGGTCAGGGCGGCGATTTGTTCGGAGGTCAGGGTCACGCCCACCGACAGGTCAAGCTGTTGCTTGCTCTGGATGGCGTTGTCCATCAGGTGCTTGAAGAGCTTTTCGTTGCTGTCCTGGCCGTCGATAAAGCGCTGGCCGGTGCGGGCCACCATGGCTTGCTGGATGAGTTTCTGTTCGTAGAAACCGTCCCCCAGGCGTTTGGCGCTTTCGTCCGGGTTGTAGCCGAGGTGGGACAGCAGGTAGTCCGAGCTCATGAACTGCTTGAGGTTGGTCAGCGCCGGGTTGGTTTCGATCAGGTACTTGTGCGGCCGGGACAGGCTCGCGGCGTCCGGCAGGCCGGCGATCTGCGCAGGCGTCGGGGCCTGGGCCAAGGTGCTGCCCTGGCCGCTGAGGCGGAACAGGCCGTTGCCGCTGGTGGGCAGGGTGAAGCCCGGCAGTACCAGGGGGTTGACCTGTTGCTGGGCCAGTTCCGGGGGCAGTTGCGGGTTGATCCGGATCGGCGTCGAGTAGCCGTTGCCAACGCCGGTGTCGGTCAGGGTCTTGCCGGCGCCGACGTACTCGTAGAAGGAGCGGATCACGCTGTTGTCGAGGGTTTTGTCAGCCTTGAGGTTGACCTTGCCACCGGCCTGGATGGTGGCGGCGAAGGATTGGTCGCCATCCACCACTTTGCTGCTGGAAGACCGCAATACCCCGGTCCAGGCGATAAAGGCGCTGAGGTCGGAAGCAAAGCTGGCAGACGGAGTCGGGTTGTTGCGGGCGTTGAACGCGGCGGCATGGGCAGCGGCGTTACCAGTCTCGTTGACGAAGCTCTGATACCGCCGCAGGGTGGTGATTTCCTGGGGTTGCAGGCCCTGGTTGTGGACGGTCTCGGCCTTGACGTTGATGTCGCCGGCCGCGGTGATCAGGCTGCTGGTGTTGGTCAATACCTGGGTGTCGATCTGCAAGTCGGCGCCGCTGTTGAGGCTGGCGGCGGCGCTGCTGTTGGTCACTCGCAGGCGATCGGTTTCGGCCACTTCCCAGAAGCCGTTGATGCGGCCGCCTCCGCGGTCGTCGCAACCAATCCACTCACACGGCAAGCGAGTGATACTGGCCGCGCTCTTTTCGTGCTCGGTGTACTCCAGCACGTCCATGACGTTGTTGACGGTGCTGGCGGCGATGCTCAGCTTGCCGAGGCTTTCGATATCCCCGGAACGGTTGTCCAGCAGGTCGGCGCGGGTTTGCTGGTCGTCCTTGGCGATCAGCGCGGTGCCCAGGCTGTACACCTGGGCGTAGCGGTTGGTGAAGCTGGTGGTCAGCAGCTGCATATTGCCGCCGCTGGAGATCAGGCCGTGGTCGTTGACCAGGGTGGCGGCCGTGAGGTTCAGGTCTTCGCCGCTGCCCAGGGTGCCGTGGTTGTTGATGCTGGCGGCCGTGAAGTGCAGGTTCTGCTTAGCGGTGATGCGCCCGGCGCTGTTCAACGCGCCATCGATCTTCAGGGTGCTGTTGGCGCCGCCGGCGATGCTGGCGCTGTCCGCCAGATCCAGTTGGGCGGCGTGCAGGTCCAGTTGCCCGAGGCTGCTCAGGCGGCCCTTGCCGCTGTAGTTACCGCTCAGGTCGAGGTTGAGCGCGGCGTCGCTGCCGATCAGGCCGTCATTGCTCCAGTGGCTGCCGCTGCCGGTCAGGCCGTTGCCCGCCAGGAGCTGGCCATCGGCGGTCTGGGTCAGGTGGTCGACCTTGACCAGCAACTGGTCGGCCTGGATTGCACTGCTGTTGGTCCAGCGCTCGGCCTCCAGGGTCAGTTGGCCGGCGGTCTTCAGGCGACCGCCGACGTCTTCGAGGTTGGCCATGGAGATGCCGAACACGCCGCTGCCGCTGTGCAGCAGGCTGCCGCCGCGGTTGTTGAAGCCGCCGGCGTCGAAGTCCAGGTCGTGGTTGGCGGTTTCCAGGAGGCCGTCGCGGTTGTCGAAGGTGCCGCCGATATCGAAGCGGGTTTTGCTCACCAGGCCCAGGGACCGCAGTTGCCCGCGCTGGTTGTCCAGGCTGGCGGCAGCAGTGGCCAGGGTGCTGCGGCTTTCGATCAGGCCCTGGCGGTTGTCCAGGGCGCCAGCCAGCTCCAGCTCAATCTGCCGGGCGCTGATCTGGCCGGCGCTGTTGTCCAGGTCCTTGGCGCTGATATGCAGGCCCTGCTGGGCGAAGAGCGCGCCGTCGCGGTTGTCGAGGCGGCCATCGGCAGCGGTTTCCAGGGTGGCGCCGCCGTTGAGGGCGGACACCTTGCCGGCCCTGTTGTCGAGGTGGCCCGCCTTGAGCGTCAGGTCGCCCTGCTGGGCAATGATCTGCCCGCCCTGGTTGCCGGTAGCGGCGGCAACCTCAAGGCCCAGGGTGGTCTTGGCCTGCAGCAGGCCCTTGGCGTTATCCAAGTGATCGGCATTGAGTTGCAGGTCGGCTTCGCGGCTGAGGATCTCGCCGCCATCACTGTTCTGCACTTCGCCACTGGCGCTGATCAACACCGAGTCATTGGCCGCGACACGGCCTTTCTGACGGTTGTCCAAGTGTTCGGTGAACAGCCGCAGCCACTGCTGGCTGGAGAGTTCGCCGCCCTGGTTCTCAACCTTAGTGCTGCGCTTGAGCAGCAAAGGGCCGGCGGCAGACAGCGTGCCCTGGTTGTTGATCAAGTGTCCCAGCAGATCGAGGGTGACACCCTGCTTGCCGGTGAAGGTGCCGTGGCTGTTGTCCAGGTCACTGCCGATGAATTCCAGGTCGCTGGTGGCGTTGACTGTGCCGCCCTGGTTGCCCAGGGCCATGGCCTGCAGGGTCAGGGTGGCGGCGCTGTCGATGGAACCGCCCTGGCTGTTGTCCAGCCGCTCGCTGAGTTTGAGGCTCTGTGCACCCGCGCTGGAGATCACGCCCTTGAGGCTGTTGTCGAGGCTCGCGGCCTTGACGTCCAGGGCCTGCTGGCTGACCAGGGCGCCGCCCTGGCTGTTGTTCAAGGCGTCGCTGAGGGTGATGTCGACACCGCCCTTGAGGCTGGAAACGGTGCCTTTGTTGCTGTTGTTCAGGCCGGTGCCCTTGAGGGTCAGGCCCTGCCAGCCCGACAGCAGCCCGCCCTGGTTGTCCAGTTCCGCAGTACCGGTCATCTCCAGGGTCTGTTGCGCCAGCACCACGCCGGTGAGGTTGTCCATGCTGGCCAGCACCAGGGTGCTGCTGCCCTGGCTCGACAGCTCGCCACCGCTGTTGCCCAGGTGGCCCAGGGTGGCGTTGAGGGACTGCTGGCTCTTGATCAGGCCGCCCTGGCCGTTGCGCACCTGATCGGCATCGAGTTGCAGGCGCTCGGCGCTCAGCAGCTTGCCCTGATGGCTGTTATCCAGAGTTGCGGCGCTGACCGTTACCTGGCGCTGCCCACTCAGGGTGCCGCCCTGGTTGTTCAGGGTCTGCTTGGTCGTGACCGTCAGATCACGGCTGGCCACCACGCTCTTGCCGCTGTTGTTCAGGTTTTGCGCCGTCAGGGTGACATCGCCGTTCGGGTTGCGGCTGTTGTCGAGGTTGACCCCGGCTTCGATGATGCCGTGGTTGTTCAGTTGCCCGCCGCTGCCCAGATTGATGCTGTTGGCCGCCGCCAGGGTGCTGTGGTTGTTCAGGTCGTCTTGGGTTTGCACCTTGAGCTCGGTGCCGGCGTAGACCGCGCCCTGGGCATCGAGGCTGCCGGCCTTGATCGACACCGCGCCCTTTTCGGCGGTGGCGTCAGCCATGCGCAACTGGCCGTTGGCATCCAGTTGGATATCACCGCCACTGGCGATCAGTTTGCCGTCGAGTTTCACCCCCACCCCGGCTTCAGTGCCCACCAGCTTGATCGCCCCGGCATACATGCCGCCCAGGGCACTGCTGTCGATGGCCAGTTGCGGCGCATCCGCCGGGTTGGCGGTCCGCGCCGTGGCGTTCAAGGTCTTGGCGTCGACATCGTTGGCCCCGGCGATCACCGCCAGGTGCTTGGCCTGGATCTCGGCGTTGATCTTGGCGCTGCGGGTGATGATTTCGAACTGGTCGATATTGCTCGCGTTGAGCCCCGCACCTTCAATGGCGACGCTGCCTTGGTCCACCTGGTAACGCTGGATCTGACCGTTCTCGATCACCGGCTTGCCGGTGGTCAGGGTGGCTTTCGGGGTGTTGATGAAGCCGCAGCCGTTGCAGCTGACGCCGTAGGGGTTGGCAACGATGACATGGGCCGATTGCCCGGCCACTTCGGTGTAGCCCTTGAGCTGGCTGGGGCTGCCGCCGTTGACCTCGTTGAGGATGACATTGGCCGCGCGGCCACCCAGGTTGGGGTTGCCGAGGATGATCCCGCCGAGTTGGGTTTCCTGGGTGCGGTTGATGGCGTTGTTGAGGATCACGCCCTGCTGGCCGACGTTGTAGTCGCTGAACTTGTTATGGGACAAGCCACCGCCATTGGGGGCGGCGATGTTGACGATGGGCACGCCATTGCCGGCCTGACCCAGTGTGGTGCCGCTGCCGTTGACCACGATGCCGTCGGCCATCGCCACCACGGGCTGCCAGAACATCATGTTGGCCAGGATGAACGCCAGTCCGCGCTTGGACAGCCCCCAGAACGTATCCCGCGCTTGCAGGGTGGCGGAAGGCTGGCGGGCCAGAAAGGCAAACTGACGAACGTCCATGTCATGTATCTCGGGTAAAGAGCGGAATTAAAGGAACAGGTCCAAACGGAAATAGATCGGCGCTTCGCGTTCACTCAGGGCTTCGGGCCGTTCGAGGGAATGGGCAAAAGTCACGCTGGCGGCGAGGTTCTTGCCGCGGGCAAAGAACTCGATGGAGTCGCTGGAGACCCGGCCATGCTGCTCGGCGTTGTAGCGGTCGTTGCGGATCGCGCCGAGGTCATAGCCCAGCCCCGTGCCGTACTCGGCGAACACCGGGCGCAGCCAGTCCCAGCCCACCGGGCGACTCCAGCGCAGGTCGTTGCGCCAGTAGTAGCCGCTGTCGCCATTGAGGCTCTGGTCCTTGTAGCCACGGATCGAGGACTGGCTGCCCAGGCTCATGCGTTGCGAGCTGAACAGCACATCCTCGCTGCGCTGGCCGGTGACCAGGCTGCTGAACACCAGGGACTCTTCCCACAGCTTGAACGGCTGCAGGTAGCTGGCGGTGGCGGTGTACTTGCGGTAGCGGGCGTTGGCCTGGCGATTGCCGTATTGGTCGCGCTGGTTTTCGCGCTGGGCATCGAGGGCGCCAATACCGTCCTGCAGCCCCAGGTCGAGGTTGAGGAAGGCGCTGCCGATACGCCGACCGTGGTTGATGCCGAACTGGGCTTCGCTGAGGCGGTTGCTGCTGTTACTCAGCTTGCTGTCTTCGATGTAGTTGTTGGTGCGCAGGTAGCTCAGGCCGCTGTTCAGCGAGGTCTTGCTCACGGCATCGCGGTGGATCACCCGCTCCAGGCGCAGTTGATGGTTCTGGCTGTCGCCGGTCTGCTTGAAGTTGAAGCCCACGGCCTGAGCCAGGGAGCGGTATTCGCTCTGGCTGTAGCTGTAGCTGAGGTTCCACCAGCCAAACGGCAGGTTGTAGTAGAGCATGGCGTTGCGCGAGGTTTTCTGGTGGTCGCTGACGGCGTCGTGGCCGCCGCGCAACACCAGTTGGTCGGCCAGGCCCAGAGGGCTGTCCCATTCGAAAGAGCTGCCCCACTGCTGCTCGCCAGTGCTCTTCTGGCCCTCATTGCTGCGCGACAGACCGACGCGCCAGGGCTTTTGCGGGTTGTTCTTGACCAGCACTTCACTGCCGCCCACGGCCTGCCCCGGGGCCAGTTCCATCTGCGCCTGGTTCGACGGCAGGCGGTTGAGCTGGTCCACCATCTGTTCGATCTGCCGCAAGTTGAGCAGCTCACCGCTGCTGCCGGGAAAGGCCATGTTCAGTTCGCGGGCTGTGAGCTTGCTGCCCTCGGCGGCCTTGAGCCCTTCGAGCTTGCCCTCTACCACCAGCACCTGCAGGTGGCCGCTGGACAGGTCCTGTTGCGGCAGATAGGCGCGGCTGGTGACCAGGCCCTTCTCGATGTAGCGGTTGGTAATGACCTTGAGCAGCTCGTTGAGCTGGGCCACCCCCAGGCACTGGCCGATATAGGGCTTGAGCAGGCTCTCGCGTTCGCTGGCGGACAGCGAATCGGCGCCTTTGAGCTGGATATCCTGAATCGGGAAGCAGCGGCTATCGCTGGGTGCGCTGGGCGCTACAGGCGCGGCGCTCTTGCCGGGCAAGTCCTTGAGTTCTTCGAGACGCCGCTGCTGTTCTTCCAGCAGGCGGTTCTGCCGGTCGCGGATCAGGTCCTGGTCACCAGGGTTGAAGGTCGGTGCGGGCAAGGGCGCGGCAATCGCCATGGACAGCGGGACTGTCAGCAGCAGGCAGGACAAGGCACGGCACAACCTCATCCCGAGGGTGGGGATAGACATATTCGGTCCTTCGAAAGGGCAGCAAGGGTCAGACAGGGCGAGCGATGTTAATGTGCCATCATCTTGGCGTCAAATAAGCGCTGAACGCCCCGAAAAACTGCGTACACTCCCCGGAATCCGGGCCTTGCAGTGGGTGCCGATACTGGATTAACCCCAATAACCGACACATCAGACACTTCTGAATTTTCAGGAAAGGATTCTTGGCAGCGGGCTGTTGATCCGCCAGAAGCGTCTCTTCGAGCTTTGGCCACTTAGCCAAAACTCGGGGGCATGGCCCAGATTGCCCAGATTGCCCGGGATGCCGGAATGGGCCGGGAAACCCAAGGCCAGTTGAGCCATCGAGGCCCGGAGTAGCTCTGAAAGCCAGTCAAAAAAAACCCGGACCAGGTCCGGGTTTTTCGTTTACCGCTGGCCGCTGGCTTATTCGGCTGCCGGCGCCTGAGGCTTGCGGCGCTTGAGCGGCGCCAAGCCGTCCTGGCTGACCAGGCTGTCGCTTTTCGGCCGGTTGGCGGTCTTGCGCTTGGTTGGGGCCTTGGCCACGGACTTTTTCTTGTCGCCCTTGGCGTCGGTCTTTTTCTTCTTCACGCCAACGGCCTTGCCGGACGCCTTGACCTTTTTCGGGCCGCTGTAGGTGCCTTTGACTTCCTTGATGGTGCGGCGCTCGAAGCTCTGCTTGAGATAGCGCTCGATGCTCGACATCAGGTTCCAGTCGCCGTGGCAGATCAGCGAGATGGCCAGGCCATCGTTGCCAGCACGGCCAGTACGACCGATGCGGTGCACGTATTCGTCGCCGCTGCGCGGCATGTCGAAGTTGATCACCAGGTCCAGGCCGTCCACGTCCAGGCCACGGGCGGCGACGTCGGTGGCCACCAGGATCTTGACCCCGCCCTGCTTCAAGCGATCGATGGCCAGCTTGCGGTCCTTCTGGTCCTTCTCGCCGTGCAGGACGAACGCCTTGTAATCCTGCGCCACCAGACGGCCGTAGATGCGGTCGGCCATGGCCCGGGTGTTGGTGAAGACGATGGCCTTCTGGTAGGTCTCGTTGGCCAGCAGCCAGTTGACGATCTGTTCTTTGTGCTGGTTATGGTCGGCGGTGATGATCTGCTGACGGGTGGTTTCGTTCAGCTGGCTGACACTGTTGAGTTGCAGGTGCTCAGGGTTGTTGAGGACCTTGGCAACCATTTCCCGCAGGCCGGAACCGCCGGTGGTGGCGGAGAACAGCATGGTCTGCTGGCGGTTCGGGCACTCGTCCACCAGGCGCTGCACGTCTTCGGCAAAGCCCATGTCGAGCATGCGGTCGGCTTCGTCGAGCACCAGCACTTCGACTTCTTTGAGGTCCAGGTTGCCGGCGTTGAGTTGCTCCAGCATGCGCCCGGGGGTGCCGATGAGGATGTCCGGCACCTTGCGCAGCATGGCGGCCTGGACCTTGAAGTCTTCACCGCCGGTGATCAGGCCGGACTTGATGAAGGTGAACTGGGAGAAACGCTCGACTTCCTTGAGGGTCTGCTGGGCCAGTTCCCGGGTCGGCAACAGGATCAGGGTCTTGATGCTGACGCGGATCTTCGCCGGGCCGATCAGACGGTTAAGGATTGGCAGGACAAAGGCCGCGGTCTTGCCGCTGCCGGTCTGTGCCGTCACCCGCAGGTCACGCCCTTGCAGCGCGAGCGGAATAGCCGCTGCTTGCACCGGCGTCGGCTCGACAAATTTAAGCTCGGCCACGGCTTTGAGCAGGCGTTCGTGCAGGGCGAATTGGGAAAACACGGGTGCTACCTCGAAGATATGCAAAAAAACAGCTGCATAGGGTAACGGTTTCGAGCGCGCAGGCCGAGTTTCTTTGTGCAAACGGTGGCAAAGAGTTGGTTTTTTGTTAGCCGATTTGTCCTTAACCGTAACTTTGTCAGGGTTAAATGCTCTAATCCTGCCCTTGTGCCTCATAGAAGAATCGTTTTAACCCATGGATTTCAAACAGCTCTGGCTCAATACCCAGGACCTCTGGGGAGCCCTCGATCAACACCCTCTCCTGCACGCCGGCATCGGCCTGGCCCTGTTACTGGTGATCGCCCTGGTGCTCGGACGAGTGGCCCGCTACCTGGTCCTGCACGCCGTCAGGCTGCTGGGCCGCCAGCCGTCCCTGCACTGGCTCAATGACCTGCGCCACAACAAGGTGTTCCACCGCCTGGCGCAAATGACCCCGTCCCTGGTGATCCAGTTCGGCCTGCACCTGGTGCCGGAGCTGAGCAAGACCAGCCTGCTGTTCCTCGGCAACCTGGCCATGGCCTTCACCATCCTGTTCCAGCTCCTGGCCCTGAGCGCCCTGCTCAATGCCCTGCTGGACATCTACGCGCGCACCGAACACGCCCGCACCCGCTCGATCAAGGGCTACGTGCAACTGGCGAAGATGGTGCTGTATGTGTTTGGCGCGATCATCATCGTCGCCACCCTGATCGACCGCTCGCCGCTGTTGCTGCTATCCGGTCTGGGCGCCATGTCGGCGGTGATCCTGTTGGTCTACAAGGACACCCTGTTGTCCTTCGTCGCCAGCGTGCAGTTGACCAGCAACGACATGTTGCGGGTCGGCGACTGGATCGAGATGCCCCAGGTGGGTGCCGACGGCGACGTGGTGGACATCACCCTGCACACGGTCAAGGTGCAGAACTTCGACAAGACCATCGTCTCCATCCCCACCTGGCGCCTGATGAGCGAGTCGTTCAAGAACTGGCGCGGCATGCAGCAGTCCGGCGGCCGGCGGATCAAGCGCAGCCTGTACATCGATGCCAGCGGCGTGCGCTTTCTGCATGACGACGAAGAACAGCGACTGAGCAAGGTGCGCCTGCTTACCGACTACATCGGGCGCAAGCAGGCCGAGCTCAAGAGTTGGAACGAAGCCCAGGGCAACGTCGCCGCGCTATCGGCCAACCGCCGGCGCATGACCAATATCGGCACCTTCCGCGCCTATGCCCTGGCGTACCTCAAGAGCCACCCGGAGATCCAGCCGAACATGACCTGCATGGTGCGCCAGATGCAGACCACGGCCCAGGGCATTCCGCTGGAGATCTACTGCTTCACCCGCACCACGGCCTGGGTGGATTACGAGCGCATCCAGGGGGATATCTTCGATTACTTGCTGGCGGTAATGCCGGAATTTGGCCTGAACCTCTACCAGCAGCCCAGCGGCACCGATCTGCGGGCCGGTTTGCTGCCGGCGATAGCGGGCGCCAGCCATGTTCCACAACCAGAAAAGCACGCGCTTTAACCTGTAGCCGCTGCCGAAGATTCGGGCCGCGTTCGGACGATCGGCCCCGCAGGGGCCGTAAAACCTGTGTTGGCGGTTCGCCTGGTCATACGCGGCGGCCGCCTTGCGAGTCCTGCGGCCTCAATCGCAGCCTACGGCAGCGGCTACAACCAGCCCGGCAGCGCCGCCAGCATCCAGCCCCTGGATCGCTGCCTCAGCGAGTCGCCAGCACCGTAAAGCCGCGGCGGCTGATCCACACCGCCCCAAGGATCACCAACCCGCCCAGCAACAAGCGCCCCAGGTCTTCATGCTGGTTCCAGATCAGCAGATTGACCAGAAGCCCCACCGGCACATGCAAGTTGTTCATCACCGCCAGGGTGGCGCCGGTCACCAGGCACGCGCCCTTGTTCCACCAGTACATCCCCAATGCCGTGGACACCAGGCCGAGAAACAGCAGCACCGCCCATTGCAGCGGCGCATCAGGCAGGTAATGGGCCTTGCCGAACAGCAGGAACGCCGGCAGTACCACCAGCAACGCCCCCAGGTAGAAGTAGCCGAAGCGCCGGTAATGCGGCAGGTCGCTGGGGTAGCGCGCCACCAGGTGCTTGTACAGCACTTGCCCGGCGGCATAGGTGAAGTTGGCCAGTTGCAGCAGCAAGAAGCCGATGAAGAAGTCCGGGTTGACGCTGTCGTAGCGGATCACCACCGCGCCCGCCACCGCCACCAGCGCCGCCAGCAGCCCCCAGGGGTTGAAGCGCCGGTTCAGGGCGTCTTCGATCAGGGTCACGTGCAAAGGCGTGAGGATGGTGAACAGCAGCACCTCCGGCACCGTCAGCACCCGAAAGCTCAGGTACAGGCACACGTAGGTGATGCCGAACTGCAGGGCCCCGATCAGCAGCATGCCGCGCATGAAGGCCGGTTCCACCCGGCGCCAGCGGGTCAGCGGGAGAAACACCAGCCCCGCCAGCAGCACCCGCACCAGCACCGCAAAGTAACTGTCGACATGCCCGGCCAGGTATTCGCCGATCAGGCTGAAGGAAAACGCCTGGATCAGAGTGACAAAAAGTAGATAGCCCATGTTCGCCTCATCTTGAATGGCGGCGACGATAGCGGTTTTGCCGGTACAGATGAAATCCCGGGCAAAAAAAAGCCCGATCTCGCTAGGCGTGCAATCGGGCGTCGGCACTGAAGAAGCAACCAGTGCAAAGGGAGGTTCGATGCGCGAACCGGCTTGAAGGGGATCCGCAGGCGCTACTTGAACACCGGCGGATTATCTGCGGATTAACGGCGCCCATCTTGCAGCGCCGCTTCGCCCGACGCGGCTCAGACCACCTGGGCCAGCTTGGCGTTGGCCTGGTTCAAGCCCTTTTCGTGGAAGTCGCCGCCCAGGTTCAGACCTTCGGCGTGGATGAACTCGACGTCGTGGATACCGATAAAGCCCATGACCTGACGCAGGTAGGGTTCCTGGTGATCGGCGCTGCTGCCGGCGTAGATGCCGCCCCGAGCAGTGAGCACGTAGGCACGCTTGCCGGTCAGCAGGCCCTGGGGCCCGGTGTCGGTGTACTTGAAGGTCACCCCGGCACGCAGCACATGGTCGAGCCAGGCTTTCAGGGTGCTGGGAATGGCGAAGTTGTACATCGGCGCGGCCATCACCAGCACGTCGGCGGCCAGCAGCTCCTCGGTCAGCTCATTGGAGCGCTGCAGCGACTCCTGCTCGGCGGCGCTGCGCTGCTCGGCAGGTTTCATCCAGCCTCCCAACAGGTTGGCGTCCAAATGCGGCACCGGGTTGCGGGCCAGGTCACGCACCGTGATCGAGTCGCCGGGGTGAGCGGCCTGCCATTGCTGGATAAAGGTCTGGGTCAATTGCCGGGATACGGAATCCTGCTGGCGGGCACTGCTTTCAATGATCAGGACGCGGGACATGGCTGAAGCCTCCATCGGGGTATGCGTAAGTCGATGGAGCGCAGATTAAACAGAGTGATATCGATGAAAAAGCGCAAATAACTGCTATAACCAATCAACAAATTCGTTTATAAGCGGAGCCAGCCCTAACGCAGTACGCCGGGCCGGCCCAGAGTCCATCATTTGGCCTGGCAGTTCAGGTCCAGGCGCAGCTTGATGATCTTGCGATTGAACTTGGCGGTCACGTTCTTGCTCTTGCCGGCCGCCACTTCCACCTTGCGGGTGCGGGGCGCCTCGGGGCCATTGCGAAACACCACCGAACACACGGCGTCGTTCTTGCCGTAGTTGTTCAACTGGATGGAGCCGATGTCTTCATCGGTATCGAAGGTGGTGTAGTCGATGCTCTGGCCGTTCAACTGCTTCTCGACATCGATGGGATAGGCCCAGGCGCAGAGGGGCAACAGCGCCAGCAACACACAACAGAATTTTCTCATTCGGCAGTCTCCAATAAGGAGCGCCAGCTTAGGACAAGAGGAGTCCCTCATGAAAGCGCCCCGCGTGACCCTGGATCAATGGCGCACCCTGCAGGCGGTGGTCGATCACGGCGGCTTCGCCCAGGCCGCCGAAGCCCTGCACCGCTCGCAGTCCTCGGTCAGCTACACCGTGGCGCGCATGCAGGACCAGCTCGGCGTGCCGCTGCTGCGCATCGATGGCCGCAAGGCGGTGCTCACCGAAGCCGGCGGCGTGTTGCTGCGCCGCTCACGGCAACTGGTCAAGCAGGCCAGCCAGCTGGAAGACCTGGCCCACCATATGGAACAGGGCTGGGAAGCCGAAGTTCGACTGGTGGTGGACGCCGCCTACCCCAATGCGCGCCTGGTGCGCGCCCTGACCGCCTTCATGCCGCAAAGCCGTGGCTGCCGCGTACGCTTGCGCGAAGAAGTGCTGTCCGGGGTCGAGGAAGTGCTGCTCGAAGGCGTGGCCGACCTGGCCATCAGTGGCTTCAACATTCCCGGTTACCTGGGCACCGAGATGAGTTCGGTGGAGTTCGTCGCCGTGGCCCATCCGGAACACGCCCTGCACCGCCTGCAACGGGAACTGCATTTCCAGGACCTGGAAAGCCAGTTGCAAGTGGTGATCCGCGACTCCGGTCGCCAGCAGCCGCGGGATGTGGGCTGGCTCGGCGCCGAACAACGCTGGACCGTGGGCAGCCTGGCCACCGCCGCGACCTTCGTCAGCAGCGGCCTGGGGTTTGCCTGGCTGCCCCGGCACCTGATCGAACGGGAGCTGCGCGAAGGCCTGCTCAAGGTCCTGCCCCTGGACCAGGGCGGCAGCCGCCATCCGACCTTCTTCCTCTATTCCAACAAGGACAAACCCCTGGGCCCGGCCACGCAGATCCTCGTGGAACTGCTGCGCACCTTCGACACCGCGCCCCTGGATGCGCCCTTTGCCGCCCCCGAGCAAGCCTGACGTCCCACCTACCAGAACAGGAGTTCTGCCATGGCGTATTTCGAGCATGAAGGTTGCACCCTGCACTACGAGGAATACGGCCGGGGCGAACCCCTGCTGCTGGTTCACGGCCTGGGCTCCAGCGCCCTGGACTGGGAAAAACAGATCCCCGAGCTCGCGGCCCGCTACCGGCTGATCATCCCGGACATTCGCGGTCACGGACGCTCCGACAAACCTCGGGAGCGCTACAGCATCCCGGGCTTCAGCGCCGACATCGTGGCGCTGATCGAGCACCTGAACCTGGGCCCCGCGCACTACGTCGGGCTGTCCATGGGCGGCATGATCGGCTTCCAACTGGCGGTGGATCAGCCGCAACTGCTCAAGAGCCTGTGCATCGTCAACAGCGCCCCCGAGGTCAAGCTACGCAGCGCCAATGACTACTGGCAGTGGTTCAAGCGCTGGAGCCTGGCCCGGGTGTTGAGCCCGGCCGCCATCGGCAAGGCCCTGGGGCCACGCCTGTTTCCCAAGCCGGAGCAGGGTGAGCTGCGGCAAAAGATGGCCGAGCGCTGGGCAAAAAACGACAAACGTGCTTATCTCGCCAGCTTCGACGCCATCGTCGGCTGGGGAGTGCAGGAACGTCTGGGGCGGATCACCTGTCCAACCCTGGTCGTCAGCGCCGACCGCGACTACACCCCGGTGGCGGTCAAAGAGGCTTATGTCAAACTGCTGCCGGATGCACGGCTGGTGGTGATCGAGGACTCCCGACACGCCACGCCGCTGGACCAGCCGCAGCGCTTCAACCACACCCTGCTGGACTTCATAACTACAGTCGACACCACCACTCAGGATCACTGAACCATGCTGAAAAAAATCGCCCTCGTCGCCGGCTCCGTGCTGTTCGCTGCCAACCTGATGGCCGCCCAACCGGCCAAGGCGCCTCACGTCCTGCTGGACACCAGCTTCGGCAAGATCGAAGTCGAACTGGACCCGGTCAAGGCACCGATCTCCAGCAAGAACTTCCTCGACTACGTCGACAGCGGCTTCTACAACAACACCATCTTCCACCGGGTGATCCCGGGGTTCATGGCCCAAGGCGGTGGTTTCACCGCGCAGATGGTGCAGAAAGACACCCGCGACCCGATCAAGAACGAAGCCTCCAACGGCCTGCATAACGTTCGCGGCACCCTGTCCATGGCCCGCACCTCCAACCCCAACTCGGCCACCAGCCAGTTCTTCATCAACGTCGCCGACAACGCCTTCCTCGACCCGGGCCGCGATGCCGGCTACGCGGTGTTCGCCAAGGTGGTGAGCGGCATGGACGTGGTGGACCAGATCGTCAATTCCCAGACCACCACCAAGCAAGGCATGCAAAACGTGCCTGTGGACCCGGTGCTGATCAAGTCGGCCAAGCGCATCGACTGAATTCCGCAGCCTGTCCCGACGGCGGCGCCCTACCCGGCGCCCCGTCCGCTTTCAGAACAGGAGAGCCCGTACCCCGGGCTTCAAGACCCCCATGCTCTTTCGTCGTTTTGAACAACTGATCGATATCTTCCGCGACGCCCCCAGCGCCACCCCGCCCAATCGGGTCCTGCCGTTCTACTTCCACTACATCAAGCAAGTCTGGCCCAGCTTCGTCGCCCTGCTGGTGGTGGGCCTGTTCGTGGCCCTGATCGAGGTGTCGCTGTTCAGCTACCTGAGCACCATCATCGACCTGGCCCAGGGCACGCCCAGCGTCCAGGTATTCACCGACCACGGCCTGGAGCTGGCCTGGATGGCGGTGGTGGCCCTGCTGTTCCGGCCGCTGATGGTGGGCCTGCACGACCTGTTGATGCACCAGACCATCAACCCCGGCATGACCAGCCTGATCCGCTGGCAGAACCACAGCTACGTGCTGCGCCAGAGCCTGAACTTCTTCCAGAACGACTTCGCCGGGCGTATCGCCCAGCGCATCATGCAGACCGGCTATTCGCTGCAGGACTCCTCGGTGCAGGTGATCGACGCCCTGTGGCACGTGACCATCTACGCCATAGGTTCCCTGGTGCTGTTCGCCGACGCCGACTGGCGCCTGATGATCCCCCTGCTGCTGTGGATCGCCGGTTTCATCGGTGCCATGCGCTACTTCGTGCCACGCATCCAGAAGCGCTCGGTGGACGCCTCCGACGCCCGCTCCAAACTCATGGGGCGGATCGTCGATGGCTACACCAACATCACCACCCTCAAGCTCTTTGCCCACACCCATTTCGAACAGAGCTACGCCCGCGAAGCCATCGCCGAGCAGACCGAGAAAAGCCAATTGGCCGGCCGCGTGGTCACCGCCATGGACGTGACCATCACCAGCCTCAACGGCCTGCTGATCGTCAGCACCACGGGCCTGGCCCTGTGGCTGTGGAGCCAGTCGCTGATCAGCGCCGGGGCCATCGCCCTGGCCACCGGTCTGGTGATCCGCATCGTCAACATGTCCGGCTGGATCATGTGGGTGATCAACGGCATCTTCGAGAACATCGGCATGGTCGAGGACGGCCTCAAGACCATCGCCCAGCCGCTGCAACTCACCGACCGCGAACAGGCGCCCAAGCTGGCCGTGGCCAAGGGCGGCGTGCGCTTCGAGCATGTGGAGTTCCATTACGGCAAGGCCAACAAGGTGATCAGCGACCTCAACCTGGACATCCGTCCCGGGGAGAAGATCGGCCTGATCGGCCCGTCCGGGGCCGGCAAGTCGACCCTGGTCAACCTGCTGCTGCGCCTCTACGACCTGCAGGGCGGACAGATCCTCATCGACGACCAGAACATCGCCGAGGTGACCCAGGAAAGCCTGCGCGAGCGCATCGGCATGATCACCCAGGACACCTCGCTGCTGCACCGCTCGATCCGTGACAACCTGCTTTACGGCCGCCCCGATGCCACCGACGAGGAGCTCTGGGAAGCGGTGCGCAAGGCCCGGGCCGACGAGTTCATCCCGCAACTGTCCGATGCCCAGGGCCGCACCGGCTTCGATGCCCACGTTGGCGAACGCGGGGTCAAGCTGTCCGGCGGCCAGCGCCAGCGCATCGCTATTGCCCGGGTGCTGCTCAAGGACGCGCCGATCCTGATCATGGACGAAGCCACCTCGGCCCTGGACTCGGAAGTGGAAGCGGCGATCCAGGAAAGCCTGGAGACCCTGATGCAGGGCAAGACCGTGATCGCCATCGCCCACCGTCTCTCCACCATCGCCCGCATGGACCGCCTGATCGTCCTGGAACAGGGGCGCATTGCCGAAGCCGGCACCCACGCCGAACTGCTGGCCCATGGTGGTTTGTACGCGCGCCTGTGGCAGCACCAGACTGGAGGATTCGTCGGCATCGACTGACCGGCGGCCGCGGCTACAGCAATCAGGTGCAGAAGGTTGTGCCTCGCGACGCCAGGGCCCTGTTTCCAGGGGCCCTGGCGTTTTTTTGCGGGCTGGAATTGCGCCAAAAGCCTGCTGTACTGAGCCTAGGTTACGGGACAGAACCTGCAGTTAACCCGCGGGATGCATAACAGTTGTATCGCGTTGATAGGTTGACCTATCAAGGAATCACTCATGTCTTTGTTCAAACGTTCCATGACTGAATTGCTCGGGACCTTCTGGCTGGTTCTCGGCGGGTGCGGCAGCGCCGTGCTGGCGGCGGCGTTTCCCAATGTCGGCATCGGTCTGCTGGGCGTCGCCCTGGCCTTTGGCCTGACGGTGCTGACCATGGCCTTCGCCATCGGCCATATTTCCGGCTGCCACCTCAATCCCGCCGTGTCCGTGGGCCTGGTGGTGGGCGGACGCTTTCCGGCCAGGGAGCTGCCGGCCTATATCGTGGCGCAGGTCATCGGCGGGGCCATCGCCGCAGCGCTGCTGTATTTCATTGCCAGCGGCAAGCCCGGCTTCGAGCTGGCCTCGGGGCTGGCCTCCAACGGCTATGGCGAGCACTCCCCCGGCGGCTATTCAATGGCTGCGGGGTTTGTCTGTGAACTGGTGATGACCGGGATGTTCGTGGTGATCATTCTGGGCGCCACTGACAAACGCGCCCCGGCGGGGCTGGCGCCCATCGCCATCGGCCTGGCCCTGACCCTGATCCACCTGATCTCGATCCCGGTCACCAACACCTCGGTCAACCCGGCCCGCAGCACCGGCCCGGCGCTGATCGTCGGCGGCTGGGCCCTGCAGCAACTGTGGCTGTTCTGGCTGGCACCGATCCTCGGCGCAGTGATCGGCGCCGTGCTCTACCGCTGGCTGGGCAAGGAAGACGGCTGAGCAACGGCGGCGAGGATCACGCCTGCCGATAGGGCAAGGCGTCCCTCGCCTCCTCGGCATAAGCGCGAATCCCGACCCGCTCCCGATGCAGAAAATCCTGCACCGCGGCATTCAGCCCGGGGTGACGCAGGTAGTGCCAGGAGCGGGTGATCACCGGCTCGAAGCCCCGAATCAGTTTGTGCTCGCCCTGGGCCCCGGCGTCGAAGCGCTGCAGCCCCTGGGCGATGGCGTAATCCATGCCCTGATAGAAACAGGTCTCGAAATGCAGGCGGTCAAACTCCGCCAGGCAGCCCCAATAGCGGCCGTAGAAACTGTCGCCCCCCACCAGGCTGAAGGCCATGGCCACCGGGCGCCTGCCCTGCTTGGCCAGGACCACGCGAATCGCCTCGGGCATGCGCTCGGCCAGCAGGCTGAAGAAGGTCCGGGTCAGGTAGGGCGACTGGCGCCGCACCGCATAGGTGTTGGCGTAGCAGGCGTAGACGAAGTCCCAGTGCGCCTCGTCCAGTTCATGGCCTTCGAACCACTGGAAATCAAAACCCTGCCCCGCCACCTGTTCGCGCTCCTTGCGCATCTGCTTGCGCTTGCGCGAGCTCAGGGCGTCGAGAAAATCCTGAAAGTCCCGGTAGCCGCGATTCTGCCAGTGGAACTGACAGCCCAGGCGCTGCAACCAGCCCGGTTGCTGTTCCAGGGCCTGATCGCTGAAGTCATCAGTGAAGTTGATGTGAGCGCTGGAAAGCCCTTCGATCTCCAGGTAACCGGGCAGGCTTTTCAGCAGCTCGAAGGCGTCCGCCTGGGTCGCCGCCAACACCCGGGCGCCGCTCACCGGGCTGAACGGCACCGCGGTCAGCAGCTTGGGGTAGTAGTCGATCCCGGCCCGTGCGCAGGCATCGGCCCAGCCATGATCGAACACGTATTCACCGTAGGAGTGCCATTTGCGATAGCTGGGCAGGGCCGCCAGCAGCCGGCCGTCTTCTACATGCAGCAGGTGCTCGGCCTGCCAACCGGAGCGCGGGCCCAGGCTGCCACTGTCTTCCAGGGCACTGAGAAAGGCGTGACGGACAAAGGGTTGCCCATCCTTGAGCAGGCCATCCCATTGCACAGGATCGACGGCAGACAGACTGTTCAAGGATTGCAGCGGCATGGGGGTCCCCGGAATTCAGATCGAACGACCCGGCGAGTATCCTCCATCCCCGGACTCACCGAAACCGCCAGCACCCTGCCCCCCCTCAATGCCCCAGGTGTTCGGCGAGAAAATCGATGAACACCCGGGATTTGCGCGGCAAGTGGGCGCTGTTGGGAAACAGCACATGCACCGGCTGCGGCGCCAGGCTGTACGGCGGCAGCACCCGCACCAGGCGCCCGTTGGCCAGGTCGTCGAGCACCAGCCATTCGGGCAGCACTGCCAGCCCCAGGCCGGCCAGGGCCAGGGCGCGAATCGCCGTCGCCGAATTGGACTCATGCCCGGGGTTGACCCGCACCTCCACCTCGCCCCGACGCGGATGATTGAAAGTCCAGCAAGGCGGCCCCGCCAGATTGCTGTTGCCGATCCACGGCAAGCGGCAGAGATCCTCGGCCTGCGCCAGTTCCTGGCCCTGGAGCAGATCCGGGCTGGCCACCAGGGCGATGCCGTAGTCCCCCAGCTTGCGCCCCTTGAACCCCGAGTCCGCCAGGTGGCCGAGGCGAATCACCAGATCGAGCTTTTCCGCCACCAGGTCATTCAACGACGAATTGAAGTGATAACTCAGGCGCACCTCGGGGTAGCGCGCGGTGAACAACGGCAGGATCGGCAGCACGAAGGTCTCTGCATACTCCGCCGTGGAGCTGATGCGCAACTTGCCGCTGACCCGGTTGCGTCCGTGCAGCACGTTGTCAAAGGCGGTATCGATATTGGCGACAATCCCCTTGAATTCGTCATACAGGTCCTGCCCGCTTTCCGTCAGGGCGATATGCCGCGTGGTGCGGATCAGCAAGGTACTGGCCAGGGCCTGCTCCAGCGCCTTGATGTGCAGGCTGGCCATGGCCTTGCTGATGCCCAGGTACTGCGCGGCGCGGGTGTAGGAGCCAAAGTCCACCACCGCGAGAAAGGTCTGCACCCGGTGCAGTTGGCCGTGAAAGGTCTCGCTCACTGTCAAATCCTGTTAAACAATGCGTCAAGTATAGGTACCTCGACAGTCTCCGCCCAGCCTCCCTAAGCTCTGTACGAAAAGCCTTGATACTCGGTGATGCTGCGTTGAAAACGGTCTCGGAATGCTCATTTACAACCCGTAAACTCCGCTTCCTCGACCGTTTTCGCCTTGCCTGACCTTCGTCTCAACACTTTTCGTACAGAGCTTAAGCTGCGGGCAAAACGGAGGCGGCATGACCTACAGATACAAAGTGGCGGTGGTATTTCTTCTCGGGTTCTTTATCGACTGCGTGAACATCTTCATGTCGGCGGTGGCCCTGCCGAGCATCGCCGCGCACTGGCAGGTCTCCAGCGCCAGCGTGGCCTGGGTGGCCAACGCCTACATTCTCGGCCTGACCCTGGTGATTCCCATCAGCACCTGGCTGGCAGGACGCTTCGGCAGCCGGGAGATCCTCAGCGCCTCGATGCTGCTGTTCAGTGGCGCGGCCCTGCTCTGCGGGCTGGCCGACGACTTCAGGTGGCTGGTGTTCTGGCGACTGGTGCAGGGCATGGCCGGCGGCCTGCTGATTCCCCTGGGGCAAGCCCTGACCTTCAACCTGTTCCAGGGCCCGCAACGCGCGCGCATCTCGACCCTGATCATGGCCGTGGCACTGCTGGCCCCGGCACTCTCGCCGACCCTGGGTGGTGCAATCGTCGACCACAGTTCCTGGCGCTGGGTGTTCTTCGCCAGCCTGCCGCTGTCCTTGCTGGCGGCGCTGCTGTCCTGGCGCTGGGTCCGCAGCGAACGCACAGCGCATCCGGCCCGACCGGACCTGCGCGGCCTGCTGCTGGTGAGCGCCAGCCTGGGCAGCCTGCTGCTGGGCATGTCGCTGTACGGCAGCGGCTACCCGGCCCATCAGGCCCTGCTGTGCCTCGCGGCCGGCCTGCTGTTGGCCGCGCTGTACCGCAGGCACTGCCAGGCTTGCCCACAGCCCATCGTCGATCTGCACCTGCTGAGCAATCCCCGCCTCGGCCTGTCGGTGGGCATCTACCACGCGATTCCCGGAGTCTTCACCGGCGTCAACCTGCTGAGCCTGTTCTTTCTGCAGGACAGCCTGCACCTGAGCGCGCAACACAGCGGCATGTTCATGCTGCTGTATGCCGCCGGCGCCCTGCTGGCGATGCTGGCCTGCGGGCATTACTACCACCGCATCGGCGCCCCGCGGCTCTTCGCCATCGCCCTGGTGCTGCACAGCGCCGGCATCGCCACCTTGTGTTGGGTCAACGCGACATCCGACCTGCCGCTGATCATGCTGGCCTACCTGCTGATGGGCCTTGGCGGCGGCGCCGGTGCCAACACCGCCCAGACCACCGCCCTGCTGGACTTCAGCGGCAGCGACACGCACAAGGCCAGCGTGATCTGGAACATCAACCGGCAGCTGGCCTTCAGCCTTGGCGCGGCCTTGTTGCTGATGCTCTACAACCTCCTGCTCAGGTACCTGGACGCTGTCGCGGCCTATCACCTGACCCTGCTGCTGGCCGCCCTGGCCGGCCTGCTTTCCTTGCCGGCCCTCGGCAGACTCACTCCACAAAAGGCCTCCCATGCCCAACTCGATCGTTAAACAGGCACAGCACAGCGTGCACTGGATTCATCAACTGATTCACCGCGTCTTCACCGATCAACGGGGGGATGGCGCGGCCTGCATCGAGCAACTGCTGCCGTTGTTCGCCGAGGATTTCCAGATGGTGACCACCAGCGGCGCCCTGGTTGGCCGGGCACAGGTGGAGCAGCTGTTTCGCGGTGCCCTGGGCACCCGCGCCGGGCTGGAGATCATCGTCAGCGATCTGCACTGCCTGTGGCAGGAAGGCCACAGCGCGGCGATCCGCTACAAGGAAACCCATTGCCTGGACCAGAGCCAGACCTCGCGCCTGTCACTGGCGATCATCCGGGTCCAGGACGATGCGGTGCAGTGGCTGTACCTGCACGAAACCGCCTGCCCCTGAGCCCTTTGCCCGAGGCGCGGCACGCGCCCCGCCTCGGCCATGCTCTGGGCATCACATGGTGTCGACCACCTCGATCCCCAGCAGCCCCAGGCCCTCCTTCAGGGTGCGGGCAGTCAGTTCACAGAGTTTCAGCCGCGAACCATCGACACGCTCGTCAGCAATCACCGGGCAGGACTCGTAGAAACGCGAAAATGCCGTGGCCAGCCCGTACAGATAGGCACACAGCACGTGGGGCAGGCTTTCGCGCAGCACTTGCAACATCACATCCTCGAAACGCAGCAGCTCGATGGCCAGGCTGTGTTCATGGGGCTCGATGATCTGCAGGCCTTGCTCCTTGACGCTCCCGGCCCGGGTCAGCACGCGGTTGGCCCGGGTGTAGGCGTATTGCAGGTAAGGCGCGGTATTGCCCTCGAAGGACAGCATCGCGTCCCAGTCGAACACATAGTCGGTGTTGCGATGACGGGACAGGTCGGCGTACTTCAGCGCGCCGATGCCCACCACCCGGGCCACGTGTCGACGGGCCTCGGGGTCCAGCCCGTTGTTCTTCGCGGCGATCAGCACCTCGGCCCGCTCCACCGCCTCGGTCAGCAACGCATCGAGCTTGACCGACTCGCCGGACTTGGTCTTCAACGGCTTGCCATCGGCGCCCTTGATCGTGCCATGGCTGACATGCTCGAAATCCGCCTGGGGCGGCAGGAAGCCGGCCTTGCGCGCCACCAGGAACAACTGCTGGAAATGCAGGGACTGACGCACATCCACCACATACAGGCAGCGGTCGAGCTTGAGCTGGCGAATGCGAAAACGGATCGCCGCCAGGTCCGTGGTGGCATAGAGAAAGCCACCGCCCTGCTTCTGCACGATAAAGGCCGCCTCCTGGCCCTCCTTGTTGGCGTACTCCGCCAGCATCACCACCCTGGCTCCCTGGCTTTCGGTCAGCAGGCCCTTGTCCTGCAGGGCCTGGACCAGGGGCTGCAGGTCATCGTTGTAGAAACTCTCGCCACGGATGTCCGACTGTTTGAGCAACAGGCCCAGGCGCTGGAAGATATCCAGGGAGTGGGACAGCGACACCTCGACAAAGGTGTGCCACATGCGCAGCACCTCGGCGTCTCCCTGTTGCAGCCGGACCACATAATCCCGGGCACGGCGGGCAAAATCCTCCGATTCATCGAAGCGCCGCTTGGCCTGTTGGTAGAAGCGGTTCAGGTCCCGCAGTTCGTAGTCCTGCCGGCGGGTATCGGTGGCCTCTTTCATATAGGCCAGGAGCATGCCGAACTGAGTGCCCCAGTCGCCGACATGACTCTGCAGGATCACGTCCTGGCCCATGAACAGATTGATCCGCGCCAGGGCGTCGCCAATGATGCTGCCGCGCAGGTGCCCGACGTGCATTTCCTTGGCCAGGTTGACCGAAGCGTACTCCACCATCACCCGCTTGGCCGGCTGCGGCTCGACCCCCAGGTTGCGGGTCAGCAGCGCATGCTCCAGGCGTTCACGCAGGAAGTCCTTGCTGAGGGAAATATTGATAAAGCCCGGCCCGGCGATCTGCAGGTGCTCGGCGATGCCCCGCAGATCCACCCGCTCCACCAGTTGCAGGGCCAGCTCGCGCGGCGCCAGGCCCAGTTTCTTGGCCGCGGCCATCACTCCACTCATCTGGAAGTCGCCAAACTCGGGACGGCTGGCCAGTTGAATCACCGGCGGACTGTCAGTGGCGCCCAGGCCGTTGAGGGCGGCCGCGAAACGTTGGTCCAGAATGCGCATTACAGACATGTCGGATACACCTCATCCTTGAAGATTTCGAACCTCAGGCGGCAACCCTGCCCTTTACCTGACGGCGTAGTTTTGTACCACCATGACCAGCCCGCACAGCGCGGCCAGTCCTATGAACATCCATTGCCCCCCCACCAGGTCGAGCATGGCGCCGCCGTAGATCGGCGACAGCGCAATGCCCACTCGATAAAGGCTGGAGACCCCGAAATAGGTGCCGCGCAGACTCTCCTGAGCCAGCCGGTCAACCTCGATGCTGAAGATCGGGAACACGATCAACTCGCCCACGCTCAACAGCAGCGTGGCCAGCGCCAGCCCCCAGAACAGCGTCACCGGCGAGCCGGCGAACACCAGCTGCGAGGCTAGCATCAGGGCCATGCCCCAGAACAGCCGGCAGCGAGTGGAATAAACCTCCAGCAAGCGCAACAGAGGAAACTGAGTAAAGACCACAATCAGCGAGTTGAGGGTGATCAGGATCACCAGCAGGGTCACCGGGTCCTGCACTTCGCTACGCGCCAGGTACTGCGGCAGGGTCGAGTCGAACGAGGCATAGACAAAGGCCGCCACGGTGTTGCACAGCATCAGCAGGGTAAATCGCCGATGCTTGAGCACCGCACCGAAGGCCACCAGGAAGTTGGGGGTCGGAGCGCTGGCATGTCGCTGCACTCGGGCCTCCTTGTCCCGCAGCAGACGCCACAGCAGCAGGCCGAACACCGTGTACACCAGGGCGCAGGCGGCGAACACCAGGGAGCGCACGCTGGACAGCAGCAACATGCCGATCAACGGCCCGATGGAGCCGCCGACGTTCACCAGAAAATAGTTGGCATACAGTGCCAGCTCCCGGGACTGCAGGTCCTCCACGTAATCGCCGATCAGCACTTTGCAGGTCGACTCCAGCAGCGAGCAGCCGATGCTCACCCCCGCCACTGCCACGCCGAACCAGAACACCGAGCCGGCCTCGATGAACAGCAAGAACGACAGCGCGCTCAACAAGGCGCCCGCCAGAATCAGGCGCCGGCGTCCGAAGCGGTCCGAGAGCCAGCCGGTGTAGATACTGCTCAGTGCGCCGCCGACCATGGCCACCGCCAGCAGGGTGCCGATCAAGGTCGCTCCCAGGTGATAGTCCTGGTACAGGAAGATCGCCAGGAACGGCCAGATCATGAAGAACGCGCTACGGGTCAACAGGGTGCCGAACAGCACCACATGGATCTCCCTGGGCAGGGTGGCGTAGCGCGCCCAGCTGAAGGTTCTTTCAATCATGGGCCGGCCCACTTCTCCCGCCAGGGGGAGCCTGTCCTCCCCGGCCCTGGTTCATTGCGCTAGCGGGCACGGTTCAGGCTCCTGGGTCTTGAGTTGCGCCAGCAGCAGTCGCTGCTCCTGGTCGGTGATCGGCAGCGCCCAGCCCGGCATGCCGCCGGACAGCACATTGACCGCCCTGGAGCGACCGTTGCAGCGCAAATACAGGCCCGACATCTGCTGATTGATGTAGTACAGGCCAAACACCACGAACTGCTCCACCGGCTGGTTCCAGAAGGCCTGGGGCAAAGCATAGGAGCGCTGGCGGATGGTGGCCTGGGCAATCCATTCACAGGGTCTTGGACCCACGCAGGCGCGGATCAGTTCGTCAGTGGCTTCCTCACCGAGGATCACCCCCTTGCCACCGGTGGAGTTGCAGGGTTTGAACACCAGTTCTTGGCGCCGCTGCAGCAAACCCTCAAGGTTTTGCGCACTGACCCGCACCGTCATGGGTATCCGGCGATCGATGGCGGCGCGCTGTTCAGCGTCCAGCACCGCCCGCAGCGCCGGCTCATGAAACAGCGAGAACCATGACTTGCAGCCGCTCACGTAGTTTTCAAAGGTGTTGAGCAGCAAGGCGCCCGAACCGCAGATACGCCGCACCAGATCGCCGCCATCGACGATCTCCTCCTCCAGGAACAGGCGATAGACCAGGGTTCGCGCGCCCTCTTCGGCGCTCAACCACTGCGCCTGGTACTGATGCTCCTTGATCAGCACCACTTCCAGATCCGCACAGGCCTGACGCACATGGCGCAACAACGGCTGGTAGGCCGAAGCGCCTGCCCAGTGGTCATAGGCTTGAAGATCCAGGAGCACCACCCGACTGCGCCGCTGCTCCTTGCACAGGCGCTGGATCAGCCGCGCCAGATCGACATAGGGCGATTGCCCGTGTTCGAAGCCACTGAGCTGCACCCCTCGCGACTCCAGAAAACGCGAGCAGAATTCGTGCAACTGCGGGCCTTCGATGGCCGGGCCGATATTCAGTTCGCACAGTTGGTACTGGCCATCCTCGCTCAGCAGAACGTCCGCACGGCCAATCAGCCGCCCGCCCTTTTCCAGCAGCGACCAATCCACCAGGTCGCGGACCTGAACCGGCACATTGAACAATTCGAGGATGTGCTCGCGGCTGTGCAGGGTCAGCAAATGGGCCAGCATCCGCGACTGCGCCGCCAGGATCAGGCGCAGGTCGGCGGCCACCGCCTGAAAGGCAGTGGCGGGAAACAGGGCCAGGGGAAAGGGGGTCGCCTTGTATCCCTGGGGCTTGATCAACTGCGGATTGCGCTGGCCAAACACATCGAACAACGGGCGATTGAGCTCTTCAAAATTCATGGATCGCGCTTCCTGATGCAAATGAGGGGCAAGCCCTCGGTGGGAATGATCAGAGGGTCGCTTCGCCGCCATCGATCACGATGTCGGCACCGGTCACCCAGGCGGCTTCGTCACTGGCCAGAAACACCGCCGCGCCGGCGTGATCCTGGGGCGTGCCGGCACGGCCCATGGGAATGTCCTTGCCCCGTTCGCGCCACAACTGCGGATCGTTGTGCCACTGGTTGCGGTTGCCCTGGGTGGCGGTCAGTCCGGGTGACAGGGTATTGACCCGGATGCCCTGGGCAGCGAACTCGTAGGCCAGGCTCTTGGACAGCATCGACAGCCCGGCCTTGGATGACTGGTAGTGGGCCATCTGGCTGATGGCCTTGAAGGCACTGATGGAAGACACGTTGATCACACTGCCGGCGATCCGCCGTTCGAGCATGTGGGCGATCACCGCCTGGGTCAGAAAGAACGGAAACCGCAGGTTGGCATTCATCACCTTGTGGTAGTCCTCGACGCTGGTTTCGAGAAACCCCGTGCGTGTGGTGATGCCGACATTGTTGACCAGCACATGCAGCTCATCGAACCCGGCAAGGACTCGACCGGCCAGTTGCGGCGCGGCACTGGCCTCCCCCGCATCCACCTGGAAGGCCTGGCACTTCACCCCCAACTCTTGCAGTTGACCCAGCACCTGGGTCGCGGCGGCCTCATCGCGCTGATAGGTAAACGCCACATTGGCCCCTTCTCGCGCCATGGCCAGGGCGATGGCCTGGCCAATGCCATGACTGGCGCCGGTGATCAGCGCGTTCTTGCCGGACAATCGTTGTTCTGCCATGTATTCATCCTTGTCATGCCTGGGCCCCAGGCACTGTGGTTTCAGAGGCTGACGCGTGTGCCCAGCCCCTTGGTCCGTGCCGAGCGCAGCAGGGCTGCCGCCACCGCCACATCCTGAATCGCCGTGCCCACTGACTTGAACAGGCTGCTGGCGGTGCCTCGCGGGACGACGGAGCCGCCCAGCAGGCTGGCGATTTCCTGCACATCCCCGGGCATCAGCACCCCCAGGCGCAGGCTTTGAATCAGCTCGCCGGCCTCACGCAGAGCGGCATCGCGTTCCTCGACGTACACCGCCGCCTGTCCCAGCAGCAGCGGATCGATCTCGCAGGCCATTTCATCGACCCCGCCGATGGCATTGATGTGGGTCCCGGGGCGCACATCCGCCGCCCGCACCAGCGGCTCGGCGCTGGCAGTGGAAGTGGCCGTGCAGATCACGTCCGCCATGCACACCGCCCGGGCCACGCTGTCGGTCACCATGACCTGGGGGCACAACCCACGATCGCTGACCCAGGCCGCCAGGGCCCGGGCCTTGTCCAGGCTCCTGGAATGCAGCAACAGCTGTTCGATGGGGCGCACTGCACAGACCGCCTCGATCTGGCTGCGGGCCTGGACCCCGGCACCGATCACCGCCAGCACCCGGGATGCGGGCCGCGCCAGCAGATCGGTGGCCAGCCCGGCCATGGCCCCGGTGCGCAGGGCCGTCAGATGGGCGCCTTCCATCAGCGCCAGGATTTCCCCGGTCTGGCTGCTGAGCAGGATCACCAGGGCATGGATCAGCGGCCGACCGTGGCGGGGGTTGTCCGGGGTGATGGTCGAAACCTTGACCGCCACCGCCTGGGCCAAGGGCAGGGCCGCCGGCATCACCAGCACTTGGTTGCTCTCGGCACTGTCGCCCAGGGTCATGATGGTTCGTGGCGGCACTTGCACACCGTCCGCCATGGCCGGTGCCAGGGCCTGGCGCAGGGCCTCGATGGCCTCGCCCATGGACAGTGCCCGAGCCATGGCCTGGCGATCGAGGCTGAGAAAATTCATGGCACCTCCTGTTCGACCGCGGGCAGGGCCAGAGGCTCGCGCCGGGGCACCAGGAATGAACGCTGGTAACTGAGCACCACACTGCCATCGGCCTTGAAGCCTTCGGTCTCGATGGTGGCGATCCCCTGCCCCGGCCGTGAACGGCTGGGGCGGATGGCCAGGACCTTCGACTTGGCGTAGAGGGTGTCGCCGATGAACACCGGGGCCGACAGCCGCACCTGATCCCAGCCCAGGTTGGCCAGGGTGCGAAAGCTCATGGTCTGCACCGACATGCCATTGATGATGGCGAAGGTCACCACGCTGTTGACCAGGACCTTGCCGAACTCCGTGTCCTTGGCGTACTCCTGGTCGAAGTGCAGCGGGTGATGGTTCATCGACAGCAGGGTCAGCCAGGTGTTGTCGGTTTCCAGCACGGTGCGCCCGGGCCAGTGACGAATCACGTCGCCGGGCTTGAAGTCCTCGAAGAACATCCCCGGCGACTCCAGGTACTCACCGTTGTCCAGCCGTTGCAGGGTCGCGATCATGGATGTGGCTCCTGGGTAAAATTGTTCAGCAGCTTGCGGGCCTTCTTGATGAATGGAGGACCGATCATGTCGCCATCCAGGGTGAAGATTTCGCCCTGGCTGTGCTCCGCCCGACGCAGGATCTCCCGGGCCCGTTCCAGCTCGCCGGGGCTGGGGCTGAACACCTCCATGACCGTGGCCAGCTGGCGCGGGTGGACGATGGCCTTGCCATGGAATCCCAGGGCCTTGACCGCCCGGCTTTCCTGCAGCAGCAGCTGCGGGTCGTCCAGGTGATAGCAGGCGGTGTCGATGGCGGCGATGTCGTAGCGCGCCGCTGCGTTGGCGATGCGCTGGCGGGCGTAGAGCATGTTTTCCCAACCGATTTCCACCCCCAGCTCGGCCGCAAAGTCCGCCGAGCCGAACACCAGCCCCGAGCACTGGCTGGCAATCGGGTCGATGGCATCGATGGCCTCCAGGGTCTCCACGGTGACGTACAGCTCCACCGGGTGCTGCAGCTCGCTGAGCTGGGCACGCACGATCTCCAGTTCGCAGGCATCGCGGACCATGGTCAGCATCACGATGTCCGGCGCCAGGCCATGGCGGATGAAGGCCTCAAGGTCCAGCAGGCCTTGGGGCGAGCGCAGTTCGTTGATCCGCACCGCCACCCGGGACGCCGACGCCGGAGCCTTGAGCAATTGCAGACAATGCTCCCGGGCCAGGGCTTTCCTGGCTGGGGGCACCGAGTCTTCCAGATCGATCAGACAGACATCGGCCCCCGCCTCCCGAGCGCCTTGCAGCCGTTCGAGGTTGAAGGCCGGGGTGTAGAGGATCGAACGGGGCAACCGGGGAATGGGGGCAACTGAATAACCACGGGTTTGCATAACCGGACACTCGCAGCAATGGATGGGTTCAGGACTCGATGCAGCCACGCAGCAGTTCGCACATGGACAGCACCTGCTCCTCGCTGATGGTGGAGCGCAACATGACCCGCAGCCCGGCGTTGTCCTTGGCCACGATGGGGAAGAACACCGGCGACACATAGAAGCCGTTTTCGAACAGCAGCCGACCGCTGCGGATCACCTGGTCGTTGGGCAACTGCACCAGGCGGATCGGAAAGGCATTGCCGGCCTGCTCGGTGCGGATGAACTCGTCGAACAGCTGGATGTTGCGCGACAGGGCGTTCTGCCGCAGCGCCAGCTCCGGGCCGCGATGCAGCTCGGCAGACGCCAGGGAGGCGCCGATGGCCGCGGTGTTCATCGGCTGCGACCAGGCCATCGGCCCGCCGAAACGGGTCAGGATGTCCTCCACCTGCTTGCCCTTGGGGCCGAACATGATGGCTGCGCCACTGGTGCCGAACGCCTTGTTCAGGGTGGCGACGATGATGGTGTTTTCATTGACCTGATCGATGTGCGAGCGCACATAGCCCTCGCCGTGGCGACCGACGATGGACAGCGAGTGTGAATCGTCCAGGTAGAGGAACAGGCCGTACTTTTCCTGCAGGGTCAGCAAGTCCCCGAGGGCCGCGTGGCCGCCCATGCTGTAGGTGCCGTCGGCGACATAGGCGACCTTGCGGTACTTGCGGCACAGGTCTTCCAGGGCGTTCATGTCGTTGTGGCCGATGGTGAACACCTCGGTCTCATCGCCGCACACCGGCTTGTACAGGCTCATGGAAAAGTGCGCGAACTTGTCGAAGGCCATCACCGGGCGCACGCCCTGGGTCAGATGCCCGGACGCCAGCAGCGGGAGGATGCCCGCCGTGGCCGCGCCGGCGGAAATAGCGGTAATCACCTTGGCCTCGAACAGCTGCGAGAGCGACGCCTCCAGCTCCAGCAGCGCCGGAATCTGGATGCGAATCCGGGAAATGCAGTGATCCAGCACGCCATAGCGATGCAAGGCGTCGATGGCGCCCTGGACAATGCTCGGATGGGAATCCAGGTCCAGGTAGGAACAGCAACTGACGTTGATGAAACGATGGCCATCAGCGGTTTCCAGGCTGCCGTCCCCCACCAGGTTGGCGACGATGCCCGCCAGGCCGTTGCGTTCGGATTCGTCCCAGAACTGGTTGCCGTAATCGAAGGCCTTGAGGTTGTTGCGGTACTTGTTGGTGGCCTGAGGCTGAGTGTTGTCGGTCATGATGCTCTCCGGAATTCGAGTGAATAGGTGCCTGTCAGGTAGGCATGACGTCGAGGGCCTGGGCTTCGAACACCGCTAGCCGCCGCTTGAAGTCGCTGTCGGTTTTCCACACCGCGAAGATGTCGCCACTGGCGCCGACCATGATCAGCGCGTCCATGCCCTTGGCCCGCTTGAGGGTCTGCAGGGCATGGGCCGGGGTCTGGGCGATCGGGCTGCCGACGTTCAGCGAAGTGTTCACCGAGGCCTCGACCCCGCAGTGTTTCCCCATCTGCTTGAGGTAGGCGTGGATCAGCGGGTTGAGGGACTGGCGCACGATCTGCAGGCGACTGGTGCCGTCCACATGGACCACCGCCGGAACCCGGCTGCGGGCCTCGGGGCGCGCCCGGGCGGTGAGCACCATGTAGTTGTAGGCCGAGTAGTCGTCGGTCTTGGCCCCTTCATCGAGCTCGAACAGCCGATGGGCTTCTTCCAGGGTGACCATGGGCGCCAGCGGCCGGATCTTCTCCCGGAACTTCACTTTCGAGTTGAGCAGTTCCAGGGTGTTGGGATTGCACGGGTTGGCCAGGATGCTGCGATTGCCCAAGGCCCGCGGACCGGTTTCCGCCGGCCCCTGGAACACCCCGATCACGGCGTTGTTGCACACCAGGCTGGCCATGAAGCGCGCCACCTCGGTCAGGGAATCGGCCTGGTTCAGAGAGCCGATCTTGCGGGCTTCGACCCCCTGCTCCTCGATCACTGCGCGCTGGATCTGCGCCGTGGACGGTGCCAGGCCACACAGGTACGGGCTGGCGAAATCGTTGCGCGCGTCGGCGCCATTGCGCATGGCGAACTGTATCGCCGCGCCCAGGGCCACACCGCAGTCGCTGGGGATCGGCGGCACCCAGATCTTCAGGCACTGGTCCTGGCCCAGGTAGCGCTGGAAGTAGTCGCGATTGAAGTGCTGCACCAGATGCATGTTGGCAATGCAATTGAGCGCCGTGCCGCCGGTGAGCACCAGCTTGTGGGCACAGGTCTTGCGGATCAGGTGATCGACGATATGGAACAGCGCGTCCTCGAACACCAGTTGCAGGGCCTGGGCCTTGTCGACCCGATCCTGGGTGATGTCCGAATGCTCGATGTCGTCGACGCTGAGCACGCTGTCCGGGTTCCACATGTCCCCCGGAGCGATGGGCGCGCCGAGGATGTCGATCAGCGGCTGGCCATAGGGCTCGGTGTGGCTCTTGATGTGCCAGTTGACCATGGTCCGGTTGACGTGGATGTTGCCTTCCTCGGCGAAGTACAGGATCTGCCGCAGGCGCTTGTAATAGGGGTTGGTCAGGCGGCTGGCATTGCCCCAGGCTGCGGCGCCCATGTAGCGCCCTTCGGAGCTGAGGAAACTCCAGCCGCCCTGGGTCGAGCTGATGTAGCCGTACAGGTAGCCCAGGGAGTCGATGGTGCTCTGGTTTTGCCGGTGACAGATGACCTGGCCGTCGCGGACTTCGTACAACGAGATGGCACCGTTGTCGCCAGTGCCGTCGAGCACGGTGAGGATCACCGGCTCAGGCTCCCGGGCGAACGGCGACAGGGCATAGGCCAGGTAGGCATGGTTGTTGTGGTGATGCATGCCGATCAGCGGCTGGGTGGTTTCCAGGCCCAGGCTCTGGGAGATTCGCTTGGGCGCCCCCAGGCCCTTGACCAGGTGGCTGAGGTTGAAATTCGGGTCGTGCCGCGGGTTGAGCAGGGTCAGGCTGCTGGGGGCGTGCTCGAAGATGATCTTCAGGTCAAAGCCCAGGGCGCGGATGTAGTCCCAACTGCCAAGAATGCAGAAGATGTCCTGCGCGCTGATGTTGCGGCTGGCCATGATCAGGCGGATCTCTGCCAGGCTGTGCTGGGGAAACTTGTTGGAGTGTTTTTCTGCGCTGAAGCGCTCCTCCTCGTTGTTGGCAATGATGTGGATGCCATCCTTGGCGCTGACCTTGATCAGGGCCACGCCGGTGTTGTGCCCGAAGGGACCGACCCCTAGCAGGTACAGGCTCTCGCCCTGGGCCAGACGCCGGGCGAACTCCGCTCCGCGCTCCTGGGCGAAGGCGCTTTCACCGCTGTAGAAATGCTGCCGCCGGCCCAACTTCTCGTAGACAAAGTCGGTCACGCGCTTGACCCACTCGGGCAGGCGCTTGAGCTTCGGCCCGTAGGTTCCGTATACCCTGGTCATGTCGACACTCTCCTGAGATAAACCTCGAACCCGTCCTGGGTTCAGTTCCGGCAACGATCTTCGGCGGCCCGGACTGCCGCACTGGTGATGATGTCCAGATTGCCCGCATAGGCCGGCAAGTAGTCCCCTGCCCCCCTGGCCCGGACCATGGTCACCACTTTGCCGTCGATCAGGCTGGGTTCCATGATCAGCGAGTAGCCGGGCATGTACTGGCGCACCTGATCGAGCATCACGCGGACACTGTGCCGCAGCTCGGCCATGTCCGGTTTGTCTATCAGGGCGAAGACCGTGGTCTGCATGTCCACCGGCGGATCGGCCGGATTGATGTTGAGGATCGACTTGACGCTCGGGGCGCCGGAGAAATGCTTGAGGGCCTTCTCCGTGGTGCACAGGTACTCGTTCACATTCAGCCGGGTTGCAGCGCCGGCACTGCGGGCGGAAATCGACGACACCGCCTCCACGTAGTCCAGGTGCTGACCGGTGCGCCGCAGCGCGTGCACGATCGGCAGGGAGGCCTGGCCACCGCAGGTGACCATGTTGAGGTTCTCTACATCCCGCAACGTGCTTGAATTGATCGTGGGCACACACCAGACGCCGGTATCGGCCGGAGTCAGGTTGATCAGCAACTTGCCCTGCCCCTCCAACACCTGGGCATGTTGCACATGGGCCTGGGCACTGCTGGCATCGAACACCACATCAACTTCATCCAGATGTTCAACTAACTTATCAATACCGCGATGATCACAACGCACTCCCAGTTTTGCGGCATAGTCCAGCCCCGCCGACTGTTGATTGCGCCCAATAAAATAATCACAGCGCAAATAAGAACTGCGCATGACCTTCAACAAAAGATCACAGCCAATATTACCGCTGCCTAATATCGCGACTCTAAGTACCATAAAGCGCTCTCCTTGCTTATGGGAAGTCAGTTGAATTCACAGCGCCTTGGCCAGATTCATCGCAACTTCAATAATCAGGTCTTCCTGACCTGCCACTACTTTTCTTTTGCCCAGCACGCGATATATATCCAGCGCCGCGACACCATGTTGGTGTGCGGCCTTCAACACCGGCTTTTCAAACCCCGAGAACACCCCGTACAAACCGCTGACAATGTTCATGGCACTGATATGGGGCTGCGCGCTCTTGATCCGGTCCGTGCTCTGCTCAGAGGCGACGATCATGGCAAAGGCCTGAGCCTCGTCCACCAGACCGAGCTTCATCAGCGCCGCGCACAACACTTCCAGGGGGGTATTGCCGGCGCCGGCGCCGAGGCCATTGATGGTGCCGTCGAGCAACCGGGCTCCGGCCCTGACCGCGCTCAGGCTGTTGGCCACCGCCAGCCCCAGGTTGTTATGCCCGTGAAAACCTATGGGCACTGGCAACTCCTGGGCCAGCAGCGAAACCTTTTCAAAGGCGTCCTGCTCCATGTAGGCCCCGGCGGAATCCATCAGCACAATGGCATCGGCGCCGTAGCTGACCTGCAGTCGGGCCTGCTCCAGCAGGGTCCGGGCACTGGCCATGTGGGTCATCATCAGCACGCCCTGGGCCTCGGCGCCCCGTGACTTGACGAAGTCGATGTAGCGCGCGGTGATATCGGCCTCGGTGCAATGGCAGGCGATGCGCAGCACATCCACACCCTGCTCGATGGCCATGTGCAGATGATCGATCCTGGCGAACCCGGGAATCGCATGAATCCCCAGGCGGGTCTGCTGCAAGGCTTCCCGAGCGGTGCTCAGCATCGCTTCATCACTGTGGGGAGCCAGCCCCAACTGCAGGGACGAAGCACCCAGGCCGTTGCCATGACCGACCTCCACGCAATAGAGCCCACAGGCATCCACGGCGCGGCAATAGGCACTGATGTCCTCCAGGCCAAGTCGGTGCCCGAGCGCATGATTACCGTCCCGAAGTGTCGGGTCGTAAAGTTCAACTTTCGTCATGTCAGCAATCCCTTGCGACCCCCGGTACAGGGGTACTTAATTACTCTGCCCCACCCTTCACTTCCTTGAAGGGCTTATCGGGCCGGGGCATGACCAAACAACTCAGCGCCGGCCACCAGCGTATTAACAATCGGTTAAAGCTCTAACTTCCCTGACAACAATCAGCCTGGCCAGCTCTACAAAACTCCGTGTAGAACTGTATCTTCCAGGTAACTTTACAAACGTTTACCTGCAATCTTCTTTGATACTTCCATAGCCATTCCGAGGCTGTCAACCGCACTAATTTCATTCTAAAAAACCGTAATATTTTTTAAGAAAAAAAATCAATCCAGAAAAAAACCGTATCGACGCCCTCGCCTCATCCACCATTGCCCCGTATCGACTGGCCCATGAGCACTTTCGCCAACGGCTGTAGCGAGAGCGATTGATGGCGGATTTCAACAGCGAAAATAAACTCGGCGGGAACTATCCAGAGGCTATTTATTTTTTAAATTTGACGCCTGCCAAGGGGCTAACTAGCGTCCTTCGATCGCTATGACCTTCACTCCAAAAACAGCGTATTGCCGTATTCGGGCAAAAAAAAACCCCGCCGCAGCGGGGTCAAAACGAGAGGAGCTATAACGGATGAGAAAGAGCTCTACCTGGATGTTGCAACAGCCTTAGAACACGTACTGCACGCGAGCCACCAGGGCGTCGCCACTGTCATCGCCAACGCTGTTGCTGATCTTGTCGGTGCTGACCTTGATGTAGTTGGCGGACACCTTGATCGCCTCGTTGGCGTACCAGTTGACCCCGATGGTGTTCATGTTGGCCTTGGCATCGCCAACCTCACGGGTAGCGGTGGCGGCGACGATGTTCTTGTCATCAACCTTGATGTTGTCGTAGCGGTAGAACACTTCCCAGGCACCGTACTGCTTGTTTTCCGGCTTGATGGTGTCGAACTTGGCGCCATCGAGTTTGTAGACCCGGGATTCGCCGGTCAGGGTGTAGGCCAGTTGGCCGTAGAAACCGTTGGCCTTGACGTCCTTGTAAGCGTTGCTGTCGGCTTTGAGCTTGCGAGTCAGGTATTCCGCCTGGGCCGAGAACGGGCCACTGGCGAAGGCGAACTCGCCGCCGAACACTCGGTCATTGTCATAAGCGCCTGCTGTCGTCAGGTTCGAGGCGTTCAGGCCGACACCACCGCCGAAGGTAGCGCGGTTGCCGTTGGCGCCGGCATCGTTGCCGCCGTTGGTGGCGATGCCACGCACGCCCAGGCGAGGACGAATCCGCGAGTCGAAGGCGGTATCGCCCAGATCGCGGCTGGCGAAGTCCAGGCCGAAGTGCAGGACGTTGCCGGTTTCATGCAGCGGTGCAAACACGGCACGGGCATTGAGCTGCTTGACGCTGTCGCCATCGCTGTCGTTGATGTCCTTGGCCGAGACGCTGCCGGACAGGTAAGCCATGTCGGCCACCACCGAGCTGACCTGCAGCCCCATGCCGTTCTCGTGGGAGTTGATCCAGTCGGCCAGCTCATAGGCGGCGTTACGCTCCATGGAGGTAACCCACTTGGAGCTGGTGGCCTTCTCCAGACCAAAGTCGGCGTCGAAACGACCGGCGCGAATGGTCACCGGCTTGAAGCCCACATAAGAGATGGACGCCTCGTCGAAGTAACCGTCATCGGCGGTGCCCGAGTTGTGGGAGAAGTCGTAGCTGATCTGGTATTTCCAATCCTTGTAGGCGGTGCCGCCCAATTCCAGATAGGCGCGGCGGAAGTAGGCGCCGTCGCCGGTATCACCATTCTTGGTGTAGAACCCGTCGAAACGGCCATAGTCGGCTTGCAGACGACCGCCCAGCTTGAAGCTGAATGCGGAGTCGGTGGTAGCAACCTCAAGGCCGCCCTTGGTTTTGACTACGATATCGGCGCCGTCGGTGGTGACGGTGCCAGCGAAAGCCTGGGCGGTTACTGCCAGGGCCAGGGCGCTGGCGGCAAAACCGGCGAAGTGCTTACGGATCATCGAAGAGTTCCCCTAATTGGTGGTCTGTAGCGTTGGAAAACACGCGGGGTTGGCCCGCTGGTGTTGGGTGGGAATCTTGGCGATGGGTTATTTCAGCCGGGTTGCTGATAGATAAAGATTTAATTACAGGGGAACTTTTTTACTTCGAAATGCAATAAGGCAAAAAGCCCGTGCTAGAGCGCTTTCGCCAGGGTTTGCGGGGGAATGGGGGGACATTACAGAGCTGTCACCTTCGATCGGATGACCGATTGATGACAGATGCGGATGCACGGCGGCATCCGCATGGGGGCAAAGGTCAGAGGTCGCGCTTGTGCTCGGCAGCCAGGCGTTCGGCCAGTTCGTCCAGACCTTCCAGAGGCGGTTCGGGAAGCACCCGCAACGTGGCCTGGAGCAGGCGCATCTGACGAATGAAACGCCGGCAATTGGGGCAGAACAGCAGATGATGGCGAACCATCAGGCGCTCGCGAAAACTCAGCTGGCCGTCCAGGTAGTCGCTGGAACGTGCCACTTGTTCCTTACAGGTCAGCATTGGCCGGTTTCCTCAAAATGCTCCACGGTGGCGAAGACTTTCAAACGCGCCCGGTGCAACAGCACCCGTACATTGGAGAGCGTGAGCCCCAAAAGATTACAGATTTCTTCCAGTTCCAAACCCTGGCGTTCGCGCAACAGCAGGACGCTGCTTTGCAGTTCCGAGAGGCTGAGCAGGGTGTGCTCCAGACAGTCTCGCAGCTCGGACTCGGTCAGCAGGGCCTCCGGGGTGTCTTCGTGCCAGGCGAAGGGCGCCACCAGCCAGTGGCCATCGCTGGAAGAGAAACGCTCATCGCCCACAGTGCCGTGGGGGGCGGGCAAGTCATCCAGCAGGACTTCCCGGCGATTCTGTTTGTAACGGCCCTTGGCCGCGTTGGACGTGATGGTCAGCAGCCAGGTCTTGAGGCTGGAACGCCCCTGAAACCCTGACAGATTGCGCACCACCGACAACCAGGCGTCCTGTACCACTTCATCGGCATGGCGGTTGCCGACAATGGCGTAAGCCACCGCGCGCATAGCGCTCTGGTAGGTACTGACCAGTTCCTTGTATGCCTTTTGCTCACCCGCCAAAAGGCGCTCTAGCAGTTGCGTGTCATCAGCAGCAGCCATTCGTGCCTCGTTCAATCATGCAGGTTTGAGAGGGTGTGACGCGCCAACCCGGCCCTGCGCCACACCCACATCAGCCTAGATCAACGCTTGCGCAGCAGTACGCTGCCGATGGAGTAGCCGGCGCCGAAGGAACTGAGCACGGCCAGGGAGCCGCTGGCCAGGTCGTCCTGGTACTTGTGGAAGGCAATCACCGAGCCGGCCGAACTGGTGTTGGCGTAAGTGTCGAGAATCACCGGGGCCTCTTCCACCGTGGCTTCACGGCCCAGGAGTTTCTTGACGATCAGGTGGTTCATGCTCAGGTTGGCCTGGTGCAGCCAGAAGCGCTTCACGTCGCCGACATTGAGCTGGTTTTCTTCCAGGTGGGCCGCGATCAGTTCGGCCACCATCGGGCAAACGTCACGGAACACCTTGCGGCCTTCCTGGACGAACAGCTTGTCCCGGGCACCTATGCCCTCTTCCGCCGCGCGGTTGAGGAAACCGAAGTTGTTGCGGATGTTGTTGGAGAACTGGGTCAGCAACTTGGTGCTGACGATCTCGAACTGCTGGGCCGAGGTGGCGAGGTCGGCCCGCTCGATGATCACCGCGGTGGCGGCGTCGCCGAAGATGAAGTGGCTGTCGCGGTCACGGAAGTTCAGGTGTCCGGTGCAGACTTCCGGGTTGACCATAAGGATGGCCCGGGCCTGACCCAGTTGCACGCTGTTGCAGGCAGCCTGGATGCCGAAGGTCGCCGAAGAACAGGCCACGTTCATGTCAAAGCCGAAGCCCTGGATGCCCAGGGCGGCCTGGACTTCGATGGCGATGGCCGGATAGGCACGCTGCAGGTTGGAACAGGCAACGATCACCCCGTCGATGTCGGCGGCGGTCTTGCCGGCCCGTTGCAGGGCCTGTTCGGCGGCGGCGACCGCCATCTGGCAAAGCACCGACCATTCGTCGTTGGAACGTTCCGGCAGGCGCGGGGCCATGCGTTGCGGGTCGAGGATGCCGTCCTTGTCCATGACGAAGCGACTTTTGATCCCCGAGGCCTTTTCAATGAAAGCGGCGTTGGATTCGGTCAGGGCCTGCACCTCGCCCCGCTCGATGGCCGCGGCGTTGTCGCTGTTGAACTGGTGGACGTAGGCATTGAAAGATTCCACCAGCTCTTCGTTGGAAATGCTGTTGGCCGGGGTAAACAGGCCGGTGCCGCTGATGACGACGTTATGCACGGTCGTTCCTCTAGTGTGATGAGGCAGAAGGTCTTGGCACCGCCGTGCCAAACCATAAACGGACTGCCCCGCTGGTGGGAGCCTTCCTGGCATCGCTTTATTCCGATCCGCCCGTTTGCCTGGGGTACAGAACAACAGGGCCGGTATTTATGACGGCGGAGTTTGCCATAAACACCGGCATTTCGCCGCAATTGCAGTGTGCCCGGTGGGCGCCGGCTTGCCGGCGAAGGGGCCTTGGCGCCTTGCGTTGCCCACGCAGACACCTTAGCTGGGGAGCCGGCGCCTGCAGGGGCTCAGGCTTCGACCTGGCTCCACTGCTTGTTCAGGCGCTTGTCGGAAATCGGCACCTTGGTCCCCAGTTGCTGGGCAAACAAGGACACCCGGTATTCCTCCAGCCACCAGCGATACAGCTCCAGTTGCGGGTCGCGCTTGCCTTCCTGGGCATGCTTCTGCGCCCGGGTCTGGTACTGGCTCCACAGGCCCGCCAGTTCGGTGCTCCAGACCCGATCCTTCTGCAGCTGGCTGCCGAGCTTCTCGAAACGCAGTTCCACCGCCTTGAGGTAGCGCGGCAGTTCCTTGAGCCACAGGGCCGGGGTTTCCCGGACAAAGCCCGGGTACACCAGATTCGCCAACTGCGACTTGATGTCGTTGAGGGCCACCGCCTGGGCCAGGTCGATCTTGCCCTTGAAGCGTTTTTGCAGGCCGTGCCAGAGCTTGAGAATCTCCAGGGTCAGGCGCGCCAGACGCTCGGCGTGCTCGGTCCAGGCGCCGCGCTTGCGCTCGGCCAGGGACGCCAGGCCCGCGCCATCGCGAGGCAGCGTGGCTTCGCCGTCGAGGATGCAACTGTCGAGGCTGGCCAGGAGGATGTCCTCCACCAGGGCATCGACCCGGCCCAGTTCACGGTACAGCAGGCCCAGCTCAGTCAGCCCCGGCAGCTTGCCGCGCAGGAACTTGGCCGGTTCGGCCAATTGCTGCAACAGCAGGCGCTGCAGGGCCCGGCGATGCTGGAATTCGGCCTCGGCGGCGGTGGAGAAACGCCCTTCCTTGACCGTCCCCGCCTCTTCCACCAGGGCCGGGTACACCGTCATCGACAGTCCGGCGATCTTCTGCTGGGTCTTTTCCGCGACCGCGGCAAACACACGGGCCTCCACCGGTTGCTGGCTCTTGGCGGTTTGCGGCACCGCCAGGGCGGCCTGACTGGCTTCGGCAAAACGCGCGGTCAGTTCGGCCAGGTCGCGACCTTCACCGAGGAACTTGCCCTGGGCGTCGACGATTTCCAGGTTCATCCGCAGGTGGCTCTCCACCTGCTGCGCGGCCTCGCTCCAGGCCTCGTCGCTGACCCGGGCACCGGTCATGCGCAACAGTTCGCGGCCCAGGGCCTGGGGCAACGAGCCTTCGGCGAAGACCATGCGCTGCAAGGCCGCCTTGACGAAGTCCGGCACTGGCACGAAGTTTTTGCGCAGGGCCTTGGGCAGGTTGCGCACCAGGGCGATGCACTTGGCCTCGATCAGCCCCGGCACCAACCACTCCAGGCGTTCGGCGGGCAGCGCCGGCAGCAGGGGCGCCGGCACCCGCAAGGTCACGCCGTCGCGGGGATGGTTGGGCTCGAAGTGATAACTCAGGGCCAGTTCCAGATCGCCAATATGCAGGGTGTCCGGGTACTGCTTGGCAGTGACCTCGCTGGCCTCGCGGGCCAGCACGTCTTCCTCGCGCATGATCAACAGCTGCGGGTTCTTCTGGCTGTGGACCCGGTACCAACTGTCGAAGGTCGCGGTCTGGTGGATCTCCGCCGGCAGGCGCTCGTCGTAGAAGGCGAACAGGGTTTCCTCGTCCGCCAGGATGTCCCGGCGCCGGGCCTTGGCTTCCAGGGCGTCGAGCTGTTCCAGCAATTGGGTATTGGCAGTCAGGCACTTGGCCTTGGACTGAATCTCACCGCGCACCAGGGCCTCGCGGATAAACAGCTCGCGAGACACCACCGGGTCCACCGGACCGTAATGCACCGGCCGACGGCCGACCACGATCAGCCCGAACAGGGTGATCTGCTCGTAGGCCACCACCTGGCCACGCTTCTTTTCCCAATGGGGTTCGAAGTGGTTCTTCTTCACCAGGTGGCCGGCCAGGGGCTCGATCCAGTCCGGCTCGATCTTGGCCACCATGCGCGCATAGAGCTTGGTGGTCTCCACCAGCTCGGCGGTCATCAGCCATTGCGGGCGTTTCTTGCCCAGGCCCGAGGACGGATGAATCCAGAAACGTCGCTGACGAGCTCCCAGATAATCGCCGTCTTCGGTCTTCTGGCCGATCTGGCTCAGCAGGCCCACCAGTACTGCCTTGTGCAGTTTCGGGTAGTCCGCCGGTTCCTTGTTCAGGCTCAGTTGCAGGTCGCGGCAGATCAGGCTCAGCTGCCGGTGCGAGTCGCGCCACTCCCGCAGGCGCAGGTAATTCAGGAAGTTCTTGCGGCACCAGTTGCGCAGCGGGCTGGCGGTCAGGGCCTGGCGCTGCTCTTCAAAGCCGCGCCACAGATTGACCAGCCCGGCGAAGTCCGAATCCACGTCCTTCCACTGTGCATGGGCCTGGTCGGCGGCCTGCTGGCGCTCCGGCGGACGTTCGCGAGGGTCCTGGATCGACATGGCACTGGCGACGATCAGCACTTCCTGCAGGCTGCCGAGTTTCGCCGCTTCCAGCAGCATGCGGCCCATGCGCGGGTCCACCGGCAGCCGCGCCAGTTGCCGGCCCAGAGGCGTCAACTGACTGTTGCGGTCCACCGCCGAGAGTTCTTGCAGCAGGTTGAAACCGTCGCTGATGGCCTTGCCATCCGGCGGCTCGATAAACGGGAACGCGGTGATTTCCCCCAGGCGCAGATGGAGCATCTGCAGGATCACCGCCGCCAGGTTGGTACGCAGGATTTCCGGATCGGTGAACTCCGGCCGGCCGAGGAAATCCTCCTCGCTGTACAGGCGCACGCAGATCCCCGGCTCGACCCGGCCACAGCGGCCTTTACGCTGGTTGGCGCTGGCCTGGGACACCGCCTCGATGGGCAGGCGCTGGACCTTGGCCCGGTAGCTGTAGCGGCTGATGCGTGCAGTGCCGCTGTCGATCACATAGCGAATGCCCGGCACGGTCAGCGAGGTTTCCGCAACGTTGGTCGCCAGCACCACCCGCCGGCCCGGGTGGGACTGGAAGATCCGCTGCTGTTCCGCCGGCGACAGGCGCGCGTACAGCGGCAGGATCTCGGTGTGCTTGAGCTGAGCCTTGCGCAGCATATCCGCGGCGTCGCGAATTTCCCGCTCCCCCGGCAGGAACACCAGCACGTCTCCGGGGCTGCGCCGCTCGCTGCGCTCGTAGGCGGCGATTTCATCCAGGGTGGCGAGGATCGCCTGGTCCACCGTCAGGTCGTCCTCGACCCGGTTGCCCTCCTCGTCCTGCTCCAGGGTCAGGGGGCGATACCAGGTTTCCACCGGAAAGGTGCGGCCAGAGACTTCGACGATCGGCGCGTTATCGAAGTGCTTGGAGAAGCGCTCCAGGTCGATGGTGGCCGAGGTGATGATGACCTTCAGGTCCGGACGCCGTGGCAACAGGGTCTTGAGGTAACCGAGGAGGAAGTCGATGTTCAGACTGCGCTCGTGGGCCTCGTCGACGATGATCGTGTCGTAGCGCTCCAGGTAACGGTCGTTCTGGGTTTCCGCCAGCAGGATGCCGTCGGTCATCAACTTGATCAGGGTGCTGGAGTCGCTCTGATCCTCGAAACGCACCTGGTAACCCACCAGCGACCCGAGGGGCGTGGCCAGTTCTTCGGCCACTCGGCTGGCGACACTGCGGGCAGCGATCCGCCGGGGCTGGGTATGGCCGATCAGACCGTGCTGGCCGCGACCGATTTCCAGGCAGATCTTCGGCAACTGGGTGGTTTTGCCCGAGCCGGTCTCACCGGCAATGATCAGCACCTGATGCTTGAGCAGCGCCTCCTTGATCTCATCGCGCTTGGCGGCAATCGGCAGGCTGTCGTCATAGCGAATCGGCGGCACGCTGTCGCGCCGCGCCGTCACCAGGTTGCACGACGCCTGCATCCGCTCCAGCCACTGGGCGAGCTTGGCCTCGTCGGGCTTCTTGCGCAGTTCAAGCAACTGCCGGCGCAACCGGTGGCGGTCGGCGAGCATGGCTTGATCGAGGTTTTTCAACAGTTGGTCGATTGCAGGCGATTCGGAAGTCATCAGGTACGCAAAATATCGTCTATGTAGGCAGGGCGCGATTGTCGCAGAAAAGCGCAGGCAATACGTAGGAGCCGGCGTGCCGGCGAAGGCGTCCTCACGAGCACCTTCGCTGGCACGCCGGCTCCTGCACTTTTATTCGTCTTCCAGGCCTTTGCGCCGGTAAGGGAAGACATCGATGATCTTGCCGGCGCGGATGGCGTCCTGCAGGCCCTTCCAGTAGTCGGCGTTGTACAGCTCGCCGTGCAACTGGTCGAACAGCTTGCGCTGGCCGGCATCGGCGAACAGGAACGGCGGGAACTCCTCGGGGAACACGTCGTGGGGGCCGATGGAATACCAGGGCTCGGAAGCCATCTCGTCTTCCGGTGTACGGGGCGCCGGAATGTGACGGAAGTTGGCTTCGGTGAGGTAGCAGATCTCGTCGTAGTCGTAGAACACCACCCGGCCGTGACGGGTCACGCCGAAGTTTTTCAGCAGCATGTCACCAGGGAAGATATTGGCTGCCGCCAGTTGCTTGATCGCCAGGCCGTAGTCCTCCAGGGCCTCGCGGACCTGATCCGGGTTGGCGTGCTCCAGGTAGAGGTTGAGCGGGGTCATGCGGCGCTCGGTCCAGCAGTGGCGGATCAGCACGGTCTGGTCTTCCACGGCCACGGTGGACGGCGCCACTTCCAACAGTTCCTCAAGGCAGGCCGGATCGAACTTGCTCAGGGGGAAGCGGAAATCGGCGAACTCCTGGGTATCAGCCATGCGCCCGACCCGGTCGACGCTTTTCACCAATCGGTACTTCTCGATCACCGTGGCCCGGTCGACGTTCTTCGACGGCGAGAAGCGGTCCTTGATGATCTTGAACACGGTATTGAAGCCCGGCAGGGTGAACACGCTCATGACCATGCCGCGCACACCGGGAGCCATGATGAAACGGTCGTCGGTGCTGGCCAGGTGGTTGATCAGGGCGCGGTAGAACTCCGACTTGCCGTGCTTGTAGAAGCCGATGGAGGTGTACAGCTCGGCGATGTGCTTGCCCGGCAGGATGCGCTTGAGAAAGCCGATGAACTCCGCCGGCACCGGCACATCCACCATGAAATACGAGCGGGTGAAGGAGAAGATGATCGAGACATCGGCTTCGTCGGTGATCAGCGCATCGATCTGGATGCCCCGGCCTTCACGATGCAGCAGCGGGATCACCAGGGGCCACTGTTCTTCGTGGGTGAAGATACGCCCCACCAGGTAAGCGCCCTTGTTGCGGTAGAGCACCGAGGAGAACAGCTCCAGGGTCAACTCAGGGTCCTTGCACACCCAGTCCGGCAGGTTCTCCCGCAGTTGCGCCTCCAGGCGCCGCAGGTCCCCCGGCAGGTCGGCATAGTCCTCGCTGAAGCGGTAGTCGGCGAACACCTGTTCGAGCATCGCCGGCAGGTTGCCCTTGGGGTGGTAGCTGCGGGTCTGCGCGGCCCGGGCCCGGCGCAGGCTGGGCCGGGTGGTGTGGATGAACATGCAGCCGTCGCTGATCAGGTCATGGCTGAACAGCCCGCAGAAGATCGAGTTGTACCAGGTCTCGGACAGCTCATCGTCAAAACGCAGGTCGATCAGGCTGATGTAGGCGCTTTTCACCAGGGGCCACTGGCCGACATCCATCAACGCATCGTCGCTGAAGGACTGGTGCAACCGGGCCACGGTTTCCCCGACCTTTTCCTCATACAGGTTGATCCGCGCCGCCGAGGCCCTCTGCGCTTCCTGCCATTGCGCCTGCTCGAAGCGTTGCCGGGCGCCGTCGGTGATCTGGCGGAAATGCTCGCGGTAGTCGTCGAAGCCATCGAGGATCATTCGAGCGATATCGGCGGCGGGCCATGGCTGCGGCATAAGTAGACCTCTGCGGGAATTTACGATGCCAGAGCTTAGCCAGTGAAACGGCTTGAGGAGAAGCGTATTTTTGTGATCAAGCGTACGCCGGAAAATGACCCGGCAGTCGCCCTGCTCCCCAGGCTTGTGTGGCGGATCATGGGACAAAACAAACCCAGTGCCGGGTTTCTTCGCCCTGTGCACCAATAAGGTTTGCTATGCCCGCCAGCGCTGGGCAAGATCCCCGCCCTCAAACCGAAGGATCCTTGCGTGAGACTTGTCGATCTCCTGCGTCTGTTGTCGCTGGCCGCCATCTGGGGCGCTAGCTTTTTGTTCATGCGCATCATCGCCCCGGTGCTGGGCAGCGTACCCACGGCGTTTTTCCGGGTGTCGATTGCCGCGCTCGGGCTGCTGGTCATGCTGGCGCTGATGCGGGTCGACTGGAGTTTTCGCGGCAAGCTCAAGACCGTGTTGCTGCTCGGTGTGATCAACTCAGGCATACCGGCAACGATGTATTCGGTGGCAGCCCAGGTGCTGCCTGCCGGCTACTCGGCGATCTTCAATGCCACCACGCCCTTGATGGGGGTGTTGATCGGCGGGCTGTTCTTTCATGAGCGGCTGAGCCTGAGCAAGATCGCCGGCGTCTGCCTGGGCCTGTTCGGCGTCGGCATCCTGACCCGTGCCGGCCCTGTGGCCTTCGACCATGAACTGCTGCTGGGCGCCCTGTCCTGCCTGATGGCCACCACCTGCTACGGCTTTGCCGGCTTCCTCGCGCGGCGCTGGCTGGATCAGGCCGGCGGCCTGGACAGTCGCCTCTCGGCGCTGGGCAGCATGCTCGGTGCCACCCTGCTGCTGTTGCCCCTGTTCGCCTACAACGCCATCAGCCAGCCGCCGGCCAGTTGGGGTGGCTGGAGCGTGTGGCTGTCGCTGCTGGGCTTGGGGCTGGGCTGCACGGCGTTTGCCTATGTGCTGTATTTCCGGCTGCTCAGCGCCATCGGTCCGGTGCGATCAATGACCGTGACCTTCATGATTCCGCCGTTCGGCGTGTTGTGGGGGGCCTTGTTGCTGGATGAGCCGCTGTCCATGGCGCATCTGTATGGCGGCGCGCTGATTGGCGCCGCCCTGTGGCTGGTGCTGCGGCCCGGGGCAAAATCGGCGGCCTGAAGCACTGCCTGGTTCTGATCAGCCTGCGACTCGGGAGGCCGCAGCTCCGAGTCGCAACGCTGGCGGTGGCCCTATGGAACGTTCAGGGTAATCAGGTAGGTGCCGGAGGTTACGGCCTTGCCGGCCTGATCAACAAAGGCATAGTGCTGGTTGTAGTAACGGCCCTGGGAACCACTGTCGGCCAGGAGCTTGACCTTGACGGCGGAATGATCCGAAGCGCTGACGCTGGCCACGGCTCCCACACGGGCTACGTCGATTGCGGTGCCGCGGGAGCCTTGAGGACATTGGCGTAGGCTAAGCCCTGTGCTGGCGGCGCTGGTGGTGCAATGGCTCTCAACGATACTGCCGGTAAAGCGGATGACCCCCTGTGCCACGGGAGCAGCGGCGAAACAACTGCTCGACAGTCCCAAAAGCAAACCGAAAGCGGTTGAAGCGAACGTTGCGTTCATACTGACTCTCCTTTGTTTAAGGACTATGTCGTCAGTCTAGGTACCGGCTTTAGCTTTTAAGGTTTGTCTGATGGACTAATTTGGAATACCAACAAAAAAGTCTAAGCATCTGGTTATCAAAAGAACCTTGAGGGTTCGCTTCAGTCGCTCATTACGTGCACATACAAGGTTTGAAATCAGACCTTTATTGACCGGCAAAGAACTACACGACGATAGTGGCATCTAGCCACTATTCGTGCTTATAGTCGATCATTAATTGAATCAATGATGCGCAAAAGCGACCGAGCATTGCGCTCGGCCGCAGGTCTGGACAACCACCGCGAAGATCGTCGCCCGTAACTATCAGGCGCTCTTACGGAACACGAAGACCAGGCCGACAATGATCAGGCCCATGCCCATCAGGCTCAGCCAGGCCAGACGATTGCCGAAAAAGATAAAGTCCATCAATGCGGTCACCGCCGGCACCAGATAGAACAGGCTGGTGACATTCACCAGGTTGCCCTGAGCGATCAAGCGGTACAGCAGCAGTGTGGCCAGTACCGACACCACCAACCCCATCCACAGCAGCGCAATCACGAAGCTGGCGCTGTACTCGAAGTGAAACGGCTGGAACGGCACGAACAGCGCACACAGCAACAGGCCCGCCAGGTACTGCACCGGCAGGGTGCCCAAGGGGTTGTCGGTGATGCGCTTCTGCATGATCGAACCGGCCGTCATGCTGACCAGGGCCAACAGGCCACAGAGCATGCCGGAGACGGATATCCCTGCCAGACCGATGCCCTGGTAGACCACCATGATCAGCCCGGTGAGCCCCAGGCTGAGGCCGAACAGGCGGCTCCAGGAACGCTGGCGCTCCATCAGCACCACGGTGAGGATCGGTTGCACCCCCATGATGGTGGCCATCACGCCGGGGGTGACCTTCAGGTCCAGGGCCAGGATGTAGAAGATCTGGTAGGCCCCCAGCAGCACCAGGCCGGTGGCCATGGCAAAGCCCACGGCCCGGCGCCCCTGGGGCAACTTGAGCTTGAGCAGGGGCAGCAGCAGCACCAGGCCCATCAGCGCGATGATGAAACGCAGCAGCAGGAAGGCAAAGGGCGAAGCCTGGGTCAGGCCCCATTTGGAGAAGATCGCGCCACTGCTCCAGAGCAGGACGAACAGGCTCGTGGAAGCCGCCGCAAGTGCGGACTTTTTGGAAATGAGCAACATGAAAACCACCTGTAATCAGGCAAGAAGCCAATTCAGCCAAGGCTGAAGTTCAGTAGTGTTTGGTTCAGGCGGGCACAGGGAACAGCAGCGATTGCTGATCAGCCCGAAAAGCCAACGCCCGGCGGTGATACGACTGCGTACACCGGCGTGCTACTGACAGGTGGGGGGTACTGACCGATCTGCACAGGCTGCTGATTCCCGCACGGCACGACGCCAGCGTTGACCGCTGAAACCACTACCGCGTTGAGAGGGGAAAAGGCCATGAGCTGATCTTTCTTGAAGGGAAAAAACCATGAGTCGGTTGACTCATCGGGCGCCGAATGTAACCGGCGCCCGATATTCATTGCAAGACTTATCCGAACAACCACTTCCACAAGACCACCAGCACCACCACCGCCAGAACCGGGCGCAGGATGCGGTAGAGCTTGGGATTGCGGCGCTTCCACTGCTTGACCACACCGCTGAAGCTGTCGCTGAAACGCTTGCTCCAGGCATAGGCCTGGTTGATCCCGCCAACGCGCTCGTCATCAAGGTTCTGCGGCGCGGTCGCACGCCCCAACTGGGCGCTGACCCAGCGGTTGATGCGCGTCATCAGCGGGCTGCTCAGCGGACGCTCGATGTCGCAGAACAGGATCACCCGGGTGGTTTCGGTTTCGTTCTTCACCCAGTGCACATAGGTCTCGTCGAACATCACGTCTTCACCGTCGCGCCAGGCGTACTCCTGGCCATCGACGAAGATCCGGCAAGCGTCGGAGTTGGGAGTCGACAACCCCAGGTGATAACGCAGCGAGCCGGCAAAGGGATCGCGGTGCGGGTTCAGGTGGCTGCCACCGGGCAGCAGGGCGAACATCGCCCCCTTGACGTTGGGAATGGCGCTCACCAGCTCGACGGTCTTGGGGCACAGCGCGGCCGCCGACGGCAGGGGCTTGTCGTACCACTTGAGGTAGAAACGCTTCCAGCCCTTCTTGAAGAAGGAACCGAAGCCGGCATCGTTGTTCTTCTCCGCCGCGCGGATATACCCCTCGTCGAACAGATGCATGGCCTCTTCGCGGATCACTTCCCAGTTGTCCCGCAGCACGTCCAGCTCGGGGAACTTGCTACGGTCCAGGTAAGGTTTGGAGGGCACTCCGGAAAACAGATACATCAGCGCGTTGTAGGGGGCAAACAACGCCGAATGGTTGACGAACTGGCGCAGTACCGGCAGACGCGCTTTGCCGCGCAGATGCACGTAAAGGATGCTGCCGACGAACAGCGACAACACCGCGAACTTGGCGGCAAAGGAAAAGCTCATGCAACGACTCCTTGGAAATAGGCACCTGTGGGGGGAGTGTTCACCCAACCTGGCAGCCGGCAATGATAAACACTCCTGGACCCTGGAAAAACCCGCACGACTCAACATTCAGTGTTAACGGGCGTGCAACAAAGGCGCTTAAGTAGCATAAGCGGCCAGGCTCTTGCCTGATGTAGGTCAGCATTCACCGGCGAGCCGGCGCCTGTCGGCGAATGCCCGGGGTGCGTTACTGCTGGTTTTCCTGCTCGGTGAACAGATCGCTGAACAGCATGCTCGACAGATAGCGCTCGCCGGAGTCCGGCAGGATCACCACGATGGTCTTGCCCTGCATTTCCGGGGTCTGGGCCAGGCGCACCGCCACCGCCATTGCCGCGCCGCAGGAAATCCCGCAGAGAATCCCCTCTTCCTGCATCAACCGCAGGGCCATGGCCTTGGATTCCTCGTCGGTCACCAGCTCGACCCGGTCGACCATTTCCAGATCCAGGTTCTTGGGCACGAAACCGGCGCCGATGCCCTGGATCTTGTGGGGGCTGGGCTTGATCTCTTCACCGGCCAGTTTCTGACTGATGACCGGCGACGTGGCAGGTTCCACCGCCACCGAGAGGATCGGCTTGCCCTGGGTCTTCTTGATATAGCGCGACACGCCGCTGATGGTGCCACCCGTGCCGACCCCAGCCACCAGCACGTCCACGGCGCCGTCGGTGTCGTTCCAGATTTCCGGACCGGTGGTTTTCTCGTGGATCGCCGGGTTGGCCGGGTTATCGAACTGCTGCGGCATGAAGTACTTGGACGGATCGCTGGCGAGAATTTCCGCCGCCTTTTCAATCGCGCCCTTCATGCCCTTGGCCGGCTCGGTCAGCACCAGCTCCGCCCCAAGGGCCTTGAGCACCTTGCGCCGCTCGATGCTCATGGACGCGGGCATGGTCAGCATCAGCTTGTAACCACGGGCAGCGGCGACGAACGCCAGGCCAATCCCGGTGTTGCCCGAAGTGGGCTCGACGATGGTCATGCCCGGCTTGAGCTTGCCGCGACTTTCCGCGTCCCAGATCATGTTGGCGCCGATCCGGCATTTCACCGAATAGCCCGGGTTACGCCCTTCGATCTTGGCCAGGATGGTCACGCCGCGAGGGGCGATACGGTTGATCTGCACCAAGGGCGTATTGCCAATGGAATGGGCATTGTCAGCAAAAATTCGGCTCATGGCTGGGTCCTTATGCAGCAGTGAAGAAGTCCTCAAGGGTATGCCTGGTGCCTTTGAGCGTCCAGTCGCGCCGAACGACTGCGACCCCAGGCAGTCAATGCCTCTATACGGCTGGAGACTGCTGATCATGAAACGTCGTTACCGTTGGCCCCTATGGACCCTGGCCGGCCTGCTGGTCCTGCTGCTGGCCCTGCACTTCACCCTGCCCTATCTGGTGCGCGACTACTTGAATGACAAACTGGCGGACATGGGCGACTACCGTGGCCAGATCAGCGATATCGACCTGGCCCTGTGGCGCGGCGCCTACCGCATCAACGGGCTGGAGATCGTCAAGGTCAGCGGCAAGGTGCCGGTGCCCTTCGTCAAGGCGCCGCAGATCGACCTGGCAGTGAGCTGGCATTCACTGTGGTACGACCACGCCGTGGTGGCCAAGGTGCAGTTCGTCCAGCCGGAGCTGAACTTCGTCGATGGCGGCGCCGACAAGCAAGCGTCGCAGACCGGTGAAGGCACCGACTGGCGGGCGCAACTGGGCAAGCTGTTGCCCATCACCCTCGACGAGCTGCGGATCAGCGACGGCAAGATCCACTTTCGCAACTTCAGCTCCACGCCCCCGGTGAACATCGGCGCCACCCAGGTCAATGCCAGCGTCTACAACCTGACCAACGTGGTGGATACCCAGGGCAAACGCGATGCACGCTTCGACGGCAAGGCCTTGCTGCAAGGCCAGGCCCCCATGGAAAGCACCGCCACCTTCGACCCCCTGAGCAATTTCGAGGACTTCGAATTCCGTCTGCGGGCCCGGGATATTGAACTCAAGCGTTTCAACGACTTCGCCTCGGCCTACGGCAAGTTCGACTTCAATGCCGGACACGGCGACGTGGTGATCGAAGCCCAGGCCGAGAAGGGCCAACTGCATGGCTATATCAAGCCGCTGCTGCGGGACGTGGAAGTCTTCAACTGGCAGCAGGACGTGGAGAACCGCAACAAAGGAATATTCCGCTCGGTATGGGAAGCCTTGGTGGGGGCCGGGGAAAACCTGCTGAAGAACCAGCACAAGAACCAGTTCGCCACCCGGGTCGAACTCAGCGGCAGTGTGCACCAGCAAGATATCAGCGCATTCCAGGCGTTTTTGCAGATTTTGCGCAATGGATTCATCCAGGCTTTCAATGCCCGTTACGAACAACCCAAGCCCTCGACTGACTGAGTCACCCCGTGACGCTCCATTCAGAGACTGAATGGGGCGTCCACGTTCACAGTCGACCGGGCACCGCGTTATAGTCGCGCCATCACTCTCCATTCAATCGATCTGCCCCGGGCAGCTCGCCGTCACCGTTCGAGGAATTGCAGATGAAGTTCGAAGGCACCAGCGCATACGTCGCCACCGATGACCTGAAGCTGGCAGTCAACGCCGCCATCACCCTGGAGCGTCCGCTGCTGGTCAAGGGCGAACCCGGCACCGGCAAGACCATGCTCGCCGAGCAACTGGCCGAATCCTTCGGCGCCAAGCTGATCACCTGGCACATCAAGTCCACCACCAAGGCCCACCAGGGTCTGTATGAGTACGACGCGGTCAGCCGCCTGCGCGACTCCCAGCTGGGTGTGGACAAGGTCCACGACATCCGCAACTACCTGAAGAAGGGCAAGCTCTGGGAAGCCTTCGAATCCGAGGAGCGGGTGATCCTCTTGATCGACGAGATCGACAAGGCCGACATCGAGTTCCCCAACGACCTGCTGCAAGAGCTCGACAAGATGGAGTTCTACGTCTACGAAATCGACGAGACCATCAAGGCCAAGCAGCGGCCGATCATCATCATTACCTCCAACAACGAGAAAGAGCTGCCGGACGCATTCCTGCGTCGCTGCTTCTTCCACTACATCGCCTTCCCCGACCGCACCACCCTGCAAAAGATCGTCGACGTGCACTACCCGGACATCAAGAAAGACCTGGTCAGCGAAGCCCTGGACGTATTCTTCGATGTGCGCAAGGTGCCGGGCCTGAAGAAGAAGCCCTCGACCTCGGAGCTGGTGGACTGGCTCAAGCTGTTGATGGCCGACAACATCGGCGAAGCGGTGCTGCGCGAACGCGATCCGACCAAGGCCATCCCGCCCCTGGCCGGCGCCCTGGTGAAGAACGAGCAGGACGTGCAGTTGCTGGAACGCCTGGCCTTCATGAGCCGTCGCGGTAGTCGTTAGGCTCTGCCCAGAAGCTGCCTGCGCGTCGATCATGCTGCGTTAGAAATCGGTTCGGAATGCTCATTTAGCTCGCTAAACTCCGCCTCCTCACCTGTTTCTGCCTTGCCTGATCGCCGCTTGGCGAGCTTCTGAACAGACCCCTAGATCATTAGAGAGCGATAGTCATGCTGCTCAACCTGTTCAATGAAATGCGCGCGGCCAAGGTACCGGTGTCGGTACGCGAGCTGCTGGACCTGATCAACGCGCTCAAGCAGCGCGTGACCTTCGCCGACATGGACGAGTTCTACTACCTCGCCCGGGCGATCCTGGTGAAGGACGAACGGCATTTCGACAAGTTCGACCGAGCCTTCGGCGCCTACTTCAACGGCCTGGAAAAGCTCGATGACCACCTGCAGGCGCTGATCCCCGAGGATTGGCTGCGCAAGGAATTCGAGCGTTCCCTGAGCGATGAGGAACGGGCGCAGATCCAGTCCCTGGGCGGCCTGGACAAACTCATCGAAGAGTTCAAGAAGCGCCTGGAAGAACAGAAGGAACGCCACGCCGGCGGCAACAAGTGGATCGGCACCGGCGGCACCAGCCCCTTCGGCTCCGGCGGTTTCAACCCGGAAGGCATCCGCGTCGGCGACGCCGGCAAGCGCCAGGGCAAGGCGGTGAAAGTCTGGGACCAGCGCGAATACAAGAACCTCGACGACTCGGTAGAACTGGGCACCCGCAACATCAAGGTGGCCCTGCGCCGGCTGCGCAAGTTCGCGCGCCAGGGGGCGGCGGAGGAGCTGGACATCGACGGCACCATCGACCACACCGCCCGTGATGCCGGACTGCTGAACATCCAGATGCGCCCGGAGCGACGCAACAGCATCAAGCTGCTGTTGCTGTTCGATATCGGCGGCTCCATGGATGCCCACGTGAAGATCTGCGAGGAACTGTTCTCGGCCTGCAAGACCGAGTTCAAGCACCTGGAGTACTACTACTTCCACAACTTCATCTATGAATCGGTGTGGAAGAACAACCTGCGCCGCGGCTCGGAACGCACCTCGACCCAGGACCTGCTGCACAAGTACGGCGCCGACTACAAAGTGATCTTCGTCGGTGACGCCGCCATGGCGCCCTATGAAATCACCCAGGCCGGCGGCAGCGTCGAGCACTGGAACGAGGAAGCCGGCTATGTGTGGATGCAGCGCTTCATGGAAAAGTACAAGAAGCTCATCTGGATCAATCCCTACCCGAAAGACACCTGGGGCTACACCGCTTCGACCAACATCGTTCGCGAGTTGATCGAAGACCAGATGTACCCGCTGACCTTGCGTGGCCTGGAAGAAGGCATGCGTTTCCTGTCCAAGTAAGCGCGGCCTTGCGGGCCTTTTCGCAGCCTCGCCATGGCTCGACAGCGGCTACAGAGCCCCCTGTAGCCGCTGCCGCAGGCTGCGAACGGTGGCGAAGCGGCCGCCTTCAGCCATTACCCAAACCTGCGCAAGAATGCCACCTGCTGCCGATGCGCCGTTTCCTGCACCACCGGCGTCAATCGCACCTCGCTGCCCGGCAAACACTGCGCCAACCGCGCCAGTGACAAGGGGGTCAACGCCCCCAATCGCGGATAGCCGCCAATGGTCTGCCGATCATTGAGCAGGATGATCGGCTGGCCGTCCGGCGGCACCTGGATCGCCCCCAGGGGAATGCCCTCGGAAATCATCGGCCGGCCCTGATACTGCAAGGTCGGCCCCAGCAAGCGCGCGCCCATGCGATCGGCACGGCTGTCCAGGGTCCAGGTGCTGTTGAAGGCGTCGAACAGGCTCAAACCGCCGAACTGGCCGATCTGCGCGCCCAGAATCACCTCCAGGGGTGCTGCGCATTGCCAATCCGGCAACTGCGCGGCCGACAGGCTCCTGAGCGCACCGCCAGTCCCCGAGTAACTCAAGGCCCCGCCCTCGCTCAGGGCCCGGCCATAACCATCCGGACCGCCCAAGGCTTCGCGCAACACACTGGCGCAACTGCCCAGCACCTTGGGCGCGTCAAATCCGCCAGGGGCTGCCAGGTAGGCCCGGGCGCCGAAGAAAGGTTGAGTAAAACGCAGGCGCTGGCCCTTTTGCAGGATGAAACTGCGTCCCGGGCTCAAAGGCCGCTCATCGACATATGCCCCCAGATCGGCCCCGGCCAGGGCCAGCAGGCAATAGTCCTCGGCCAACAGGGTGAAACCGCCCAGAGTGATTTCCAGCACCGGCGCATCCAGGGCATTGCCCAGTAGCCAGTTGGCCCAGGACATCGACACCCAATCCAGCGCCCCACCCTGGGTCACGCCCAAATGGCGCACACCAAAACGCCCGGCATCCTGCAGCATGCACAGCGGGGTGCTGGCCTCGATCATCAAGCGGCTCATGCCGGCACCTCCAGCGGCGTGTCATCGCCCCCCAGGCGCAGGAACTCGGCCCGCTCCACGGCAGCAAAGCGCACGCGGTCCCCCGGCTGCATCAGGCTGTAGCCTTCGCGCTCGCGATCGAACAGGCGGCTCGGGGTCCGGCCGATCAGGTTCCAGCCCCCCGGCGATACCACCGGGTAAGCGGCGGTCTGGCGTTCGGCGATCCCCACACTGCCTGCCGCCACCCGCTTGCGCGGGGTGTTCAGCCGCGGCGCCGCCAGCGCCTCTTCCACCAATCCCATGAAGGCAAATCCGGGCGCGAAACCCAGGGCGAACACTTGATATTCACGCTGGCTGTGACGCTCGATCACCTCAGGCACCGACAGCCCGCTGCGCCGGGACAACAGCGCCAGTTCCGGCCCGACACTGAGGTCGTACCACACCGGCAGCACATGCTCGCGCCCGGCCTGAGTGGTACTGGGCGCCAGATCGGTCAAGGCGACCGCGATCCGCTGCCGAGCCTCGGACGGACTCAGGGCCAGCAGGTCGTAATGCACCATCAACGTGGTATAGGACGGCACCAGGTCGATCAGAGACTCGCCAAAAGCCCGCCGCAGCCCTTGGGCGGCGGCCAGCATCCAGGGCATGTTGTCCTCGGCGATCACCTCGAACAACCGCACCATCAGGCAGTCGATGGCGACGACTTCAACCTGTGGCTTCATAGGCCGGACTGCTGGTTCAAGGCCGCGCGAATGCGCTGCACGGCCGCCACCGAACTGGCGTTGTCGCCATGCACGCACAAAGTGTTGGCGTGCAACTGCAAGGCGCTGCCGTCGCTGGCGGTCAAAGGCTCGCCACGGGCAATGGTCAGGGCCTGTTCGATGATGGTCGCCGAATCGTGGTGCACTGCCCCTGGCAGCTGTCGCGAAACAAGGTGCCCGGCATTGTCGTAGGCGCGGTCGGCGAAGGCCTCGAACCACAGGGTCACGCCATATTCGTCGCCCAGCGCCTGGGCCGCGCTGTTATCCCGCGTGGCCATGAGCATCAACGGCAGTTGCGGGTCGTAGGCCGCCACCGCCTGGATCACCGCCCGCAACTGGGTCGGCTTGGCCATCATGTCGTTGTACATCGCGCCGTGGGGTTTGACGTACTCGACCCGCCCGCCCTGGGCCCGGCAGATGCCATCCAGTGCACCGATCTGGTAATGCAGCAGATCCTGGATTTCCTCGGGCGAGTAGCTCATGGAGCGGCGGCCGAAACCGGCCAGATCCTGATAGGCCGGGTGCGCACCGATGCGCACGCCGTTGGCCAGGGCCAGGGCCACGGTCTTGCGCATGATGCCCGGGTCGCCGGCATGGAAGCCGCAGGCAATGTTGGCGCAGTCGATAAAGGGCATCACCTCGGCATCCAGGCCCAGGGTCCAGTTGCCAAAGCTCTCGCCGATGTCGCAATTCAATAACAGGCGGCTCATGGTCAGTGCTCCTGTGGTTCTTGTTGTGGGTCAGTTGCAGGGCTGTCGCGCAATGTCCGCGCAGATTATCAGTTAGCGCGCCTCAAGTTCCTTGCCGCGGGTTTCCGGCAGGCTCAGGGCCGCGAGCACCACCACGCCGTAGGACACCGCGGCAAAGCTGCCGATGGCCACGCTCAGGGGTACATGCTGGCTCAGCAGGCCGATCAGCAGCGGGAACAGCGCCGCCAGCGCCCGGCCGCTGTTGTAGCAGAACCCCTGGCCGGAACCACGGATACGGGTGGGGAACAGCTCAGTGAGGAACGCCCCCATGCCGCTGAAAATGCCTGAAGCGAAGAAGCCCAGGGGAAAGCCCAGCCAGAGCATCACGGCATTGCTCACCGGCATTTGCGTATAGAGCAGGACAATGGTGAAAGAGCCGGCGGCGAACAGCACGAAGTTCTTCTTGCGGCCGAGAATATCCGTCAGGTAGGCGCTGATCACATAGCCCACGTAGGAGCCGGCGATCACCATGGCCAGGTAGCCGCCGGTACTGAGCACGCTCAAGCCGCGCTCGGTCTTCAGATAGGTCGGCAGCCAGAAGGTGATGGCGTAGTAACCACCCTGTGCCCCTGCCGCCAGCAAGGAGGCGCGCAGGGTGGTGCTGAGAATCCCCGGGGCGAAGATCTCGTAGAACCGCGCCGGGTTGCTTGGCGCTTCACGCGCCTTGGTTGCCCGGTAGACCTCGGGGTCCTTGACCAGGCGACGAACGAAGATCACGAAAATCGCCGGCAGGATGCCCAGCAGAAACAGCCCGCGCCAGGCGTCCTCCGGCGGCAGCAAGGAGAACAGCAGCGCATACAGCAGCGCCGTCAGCCCCCAGCCCAGGGCCCAGCCGGACTGCACCATGCCCACCGCCTTGCCGCGATTCTTGGCGCGGATCACCTCACCGATCAGCACCGCCCCGGCGGTCCACTCGCCGCCGAATCCAAACCCCATCAAGGTGCGGGCGATCAGCAACTGTTCGTAGTTCTGCGCAAGACCGCAGAGAAAGGTGAAGACGGCAAACCACAGCACCGTGAGTTGCAGGGTGCGTACCCGGCCGATGCGGTCGGAAAGAATCCCGGCGATCCAGCCTCCCAGGGCGGAGGCCAGCAAGGTACTGGTATGGATCAGGCCGGCTTCGGCGGAAGTGATGCCCCACAGCGCGATCAAGGTCGGGATCACGAAGCTGAGCATCTGGGTGTCCATGCCATCCAGGCCGTAACCTATCTTGCAGCTCCAGAATGTCCGGCGTTCCTGCTGGTTGATGTCCCGGTACCAGTCAAACGGGCCGGCGCGGCGCGGAGCCTTGGCGGCCAATGTTTCGGGCGCACTCATGGCGATCTCCAGGGTAGTGTTGTTGGTATTGTTCTGGGCCCCGACGACGCATATCGTGGGTTGGGCCATTCTTCGGTTCAGGCACAACCTGCGTCCAACTAATAAAAACCGCCCCAAGGCATAAGAAAAGTTGATCCCATGAATCTCAAGTTTCTCGAAACCTTCGTCTGGGTGGCGCGGCTCAAGAGCTTCAGCCTGACCGCGGAAAAACTCTTCACCACCCAGGCGGCCATCTCCAGCCGTATCGCGGTGCTGGAAGGCGAACTGGGGGTGAAGCTGTTCCTGCGGGACTCGCGGGGCGTCAGCCTGACCCCGCAAGGGCTCAAGGTGCTGGAGCACGCCGAGCAGATGCTCGACACCCTGCAGGTGCTGAAACAGTCCATCGAGGCGCCGTCGAGCAAGGTCGGGCGGATTCGCATCGGGGTCATGGATACGGTGATCCACACCTGGCTCAGCCCCCTGGTGGCGGAAATGATGGATCACTACCCGCAAGTGGAAATCGAACTGGTGGCCGACACCTCGCTGAATCTCTGCGACCAGCTGCAAAAAGGCTTTCTCGACCTGGTGCTGCAGACCGACTTGCTGCGCCAGGAAAGCATCCGCAGCCGGGAGCTGGCCAGCCACCCGGTGGGCTGGATTGCCGCCAGCAACTCGATCTACAACCGCGACTACGCCAATCTCGCCGAGCTGGCCCGGGAGCGGATCATCACCTATTCGAAGAACTCCCTGCCCCACCAGCAGGTACTGAGCCTGATGCAGGCCAACGGGGTGCCGGCGCCACGGCTCAATTGCGTCAACTCGGTGTCGGCCATCACCCGCCTGCTCAGGGACGGCTTCGGGATTGGCGCCCTGCCGCCGGTGCTGGTCCGCGAAGAGCTGGCCCGTGGCGAACTGACCCTGCTGGCCATCGACCAGCGCCCGCCCAACCTGCAGGTGGTGGTGTCGTGGCGCGTGGGCGTGGAACTGGTGGAGGATATCGTGGAGCTGTGCCAGCGCGTGGTGCAGCGCTATGGGCAGAAGGTCGGCGAGGATCAGCTGGTACTGATCGCCCCCCAGTAAACATCGCCATCCCCCCCCTCGTAGGAGCTGGCTTGCCAGCGAGAAGGCGATCTGTAGCCAGACGCAGGCTTACAGGCCCCTTCGCTGGCAAGCCGGCTCCTACAGATGTGGAGTGAAGGCACCTACTGGCAGTCAGAGGCCTTTGAGGTCACGTTCTTCGATGGGACGGCTCTGGCGCAAACGCCGCCCGCCCAGGACCACCCAGTCGATCAGGCGGTACAGGCACTCCAGTCCAAAGGACAGCAGCATGGCGCCGCTCATGCCCCAGATCATCGCTTCCGGGGTCAGCAGGATCTGGTAGCTGTAGCCGTCCCAGGTTTCCTTGCGGATATCCGGGTCGGCTGCCAGGGCCACTTGCAACAGGCGGATGTACCACGGGCCCTGCATCGCCTGGTATTGCTTGTCCAGGGCCAGCTGACGATGGAGCAAACCGCTCAAGCTTTCGGCATCGCTGCGAAACACCGGGTCTTCGCTGGCCCGGTAATGGGCCACCAGCGCATTCAGATCGCCCTTGAAGAACTGCTGCGCGGTGCCCTGGAAGCCCCGCAGGCTGTTCTGCGACTCAATCAAGTGGGCTTCCACGCGCTTGGCGTAGTCGCTGATGAAACCCGGCACTTGCACACCGATCAACAGGCCGGCGGCGAACAACACCAGCCGCAGATAACTGAGCAACATAGAGATGTCCTTATTCGGTCTGGCCGTGGCTGACGCATTCACCGCGCCGCCACAGGCTCCATTGGCCCGGCTGATAGCGGGTCCAGGTTTCGTTTTCGGTCAGAGGTTCGGTGGCGATCACCGTCACAACGTCGTTGGGGGTGGTTTCCGCCTGGAAGTCGACAATCACATCGACATCCTTGAGCCGGGCCGGGCCGAACGGCGCGCGCCGGGTGATCTGCGCCAGCTTGGTGGAGCAGAAGCAGAACAGCCAGTCACCGTCGCTGAGCAAGCCGTTGAACACGCCCTTGCTGCGGTATTCGCTACAGGCCTGGATCAGGGTCGGCAGCAGTTGCTCGACCTCCACCGGTTCGGGAAAGGCTTCGCGCACCCGGTTGAGCAAGTCACAGAAGGCCGCTTCGCTGTCGGTATCGCCCACCGGACGATAGAAGCTGGTCTGGGGCTGGAAGTCCGCCAACTGGCCGTTATGGGCGAAGCACCAGTTGCGGCCCCAGAGTTCACGGACAAAGGGATGGGTGTTGGCCAGGCAGACCTTGCCGACGTTGGCCTGGCGGATGTGGCCGATGACCACTTCGCTCTTGATCGGGTAGCGCTGCACCAGGTTGGCCACTTCCGACTCGCTGCTGGCCGCCGGGTCCTGGAACAGCCGCAGGCCGCGGCCCTCGTAGAAGGCGATGCCCCAACCGTCGCGATGGGGGCCGGTGCGGCCGCCGCGCTGCATCAGCCCGGTAAAGCTGAAGACGATATCGGTCGGTACATTGGCGCTCATGCCCAATAACTCACACATGCTCGGACTCTCGCTGCAATGCCGGGGCCAGGTTACAGACGCGGCTCGACCCGCGTGTTCAGGGGGGTGCCCGCAGCTGGCGGACGACCATAACGGTCATTGCCGGCGCCACCAAAGGGCTGGTCATCCTCGACTTCGGCAGCCTTGGCCGCGGCTTGCGCCGCTTCATTGCGCTGGCGGCGTTCATTGGCGGCACGCTCGATGGGCCAGCGGATCAGCACGAACAGCAGGTACACGCCAAAGGCGATCATGCCGTACATGAACAGATCGGACACCGCGCGCCAGGCGTTGTTGCCGACCTTGAAGGCCATATCCAGGGCAGTGATAGCCACCGCCGGGGCAAATTTTTCCTTGACCGGGTCGATGATGGTGGGACTGAACAGCAGCACCGCCACCAGTACACGCAGCGGCTCGCGCAGCCAGCGCCACATCCAGCGGGTCAGGCGCATCCACACCAGCAGGCAGCCCAAGGCGGCAAAGGCGTAAAGGCCCCAGGCGATCAGATAGTCGTTCTCGGTCATGGTGTCCATGGCAAGGCAGGCAAAGAGGCGCTTATGATAACGACTTTTCCCGTGTCAGGCTGCACCGCCGTCTGCCAAGCCCTCATTTGTCTTCGTTCGAGAGCCACCCATGCCCCTACCCGCCAACGACAGCAGCGCCCCGATTGCCCACAAGGCCGAAGGCGCTGACCCGTATGCCTGGCTGCAGGAACGCGACACCGACGCGGTGCTCGACTACCTGAACGCTGAAAACAGCTACCAGGAAGCCCGGCTGGCCCACCAGGCGCCCCTGCGCGAGACACTGTTCCAAGAGATCAAGGGGCGGATCCTCGAGACCGACCTGTCCCTGCCCTCGCCCTGGGGCCCGTACCTGTATTACACCCGCACCACCGCCGGTGACGAATACGCCCGGCACTACCGCTGCCCGCGCCCGGCGGACGACAGCCTGACGGTGGACGAAAGCCGCGAACAGCTGCTGCTGGACCCCAATGCCCTGGCCAACGGAGGCTTCTTCTCCCTAGGTGCCTTCAGCATCAGCCCCGACCACCAGCGCCTGGCCTACAGCCTCGACACCACCGGCGAGGAAATCTACACCCTGTTCATCAAGGAGCTGTCCAACGGCAAGGTCAGCGAGCTGTCCTTCGACAACTGCGACGGCAGCATGACCTGGGCCAACGACAGCCTGACCCTGTTCTTCGGCGAGCTGGACGACACTCACCGCCCGCACAAACTGTTCCGCTACCGCCTGGACGGCACAGCCGCCGAGGAAGTGTTCCACGAGCCGGACGGACGCTTCTTCCTGCACTGCTACCGCTCAAGCTCCGAGCGCCAATTGCTGCTGTCCCTGGGCAGCAAGACCACCGGCGAAACCTGGGCTCTGGATGCCGCGCAGCCGCAGTTGCCGTTCACCTGCCTGGCGCCACGGGTCGAAGGCCATGAATACGATGTCGATCACGGTCAACTCGACGGCCAGTGGACCTGGTTCATCCGCAGCAACCGTGAGGGCATCAACTTCGCCCTCTACCAGGCTGCGGACGAAGGCGTTATCCCCGAGGAAGGCGACTGGCAACTGCTGGTCCCGCACAACCCCGAGGTGATGCTCGACGGCGTGACCCTCAATGCCGGCGCCATGACCCTGAGCCTGCGCGAAGGCGGCCTGCCGATCATCGAAGTGCATCCCCAGGACCTGCCCGTGTATCGCGTGCAACTGCCGGACGCGGCCTACAGTCTGCACGTGCACAACAGCCTGGAGTTTTCCAGCGATCGCATCCGCCTGCGCTACGAGGCGCTGAATCGCCCGGCCCAGGTACGCCAGCTGCAACTGGCCGACGGTCAACAGCAGGTGCTCAAGGAAACCCCGGTGCTGGGCCCCTTCGACGCCGATGCCTACGTCAGCCAGCGCCTCTGGGCCACCGCGGCCGACGGTACCCAGGTGCCCATCAGCCTGGTGGTCAAGCGCGAGTGCCTGGGCCAACCGACACCGCTGTACCTGTATGGCTACGGCGCCTATGGCGAGAGCCTCGATCCCTGGTTCTCCCATGCCCGCCTGAGCCTGCTCGATCGCGGCGTGGCCTTTGCCATCGCCCATGTGCGCGGCGGTGGCGAGCTGGGGGAAGCCTGGTATCGCGCCGGCAAGCAGGAACACAAACAGAACACCTTCAGCGACTTCATCGCCTGCGCCGAGCACCTGATCGCCCAGGGCCTGACCAGCGCCCAGCAACTGGCCATCAGCGGTGGCAGTGCCGGCGGCCTGTTGATCGGCGCCGTGCTCAACCAGCGACCCGAACTGTTCCGGGCGGCCATCGCCGAAGTACCCTTCGTCGACGTGCTCAACACCATGCTCGACCCGGAACTGCCACTGACCGTCACCGAGTATGACGAATGGGGCAATCCCGAGGAGCCTGAGGTCTATGAGCGGATCAAGGCCTACGCCCCCTACGAGAATGTCCGGGCCCAGGCCTACCCGGCGACCCTGGTGATCGCCGGCTACAACGACAGTCGCGTGCAGTACTGGGAAGCCGCCAAATGGGTGGCCAAACTGCGCGCCACCAAGACCGACGACAACCTGCTGCTGCTCAAGACCGAACTGGGCGCCGGTCATGGCGGCATGAGCGGCCGTTACCAGGGATTACGTGACGTAGCCCTCGAATATGCCTTTATCCTGAACATTCTGGGCCTGGACTGAGGAACTCTCGGCGGCGCTCCTGTCTTAACCCTGGACCGCCGCCGGCAACCGCCGGACCGGGCCTGCGCCCGTGCAACAGACACAAGAAAAAGACCCTGATCCCATGTCTGAACCCACCTTACTGAACAACGAGATCCGCGACTGGCTGATGGACTGCGGCCTGTTCGACCAACTGCAGCCCGCCGACTTCAACGCGGCGGCCGGCTATTTCAGCATCAGCAGCATCGCCGAAGGCGAAGCGATCTTTCGTGAAGGCGATGCCGGCAGTTTCATGTGCATCATCCACAGCGGCCAGGTGGCCGTGCAAAAGAGCACCCTGGACGGCCAGCCGCTGACCATCGCCACCCTGCGCAGCGGCCGGGCCTTTGGCGAAATGGCGGTGCTCGATGGCGAGCGACGCTCGGCCACCTGCGTGGCGGCCAGTGATTGCCAGTTGCTCAACCTGGGCAAGGACTCCCTGGAGAAGATGCTCAACGATGCGCCGAAGATCGCCGCCAAGATCATCCGCGCCCTGGCTATTTCCCTGTCCAAGCGCCTGCGCATGGCCGACGGCCAGTTGCTCGCACAGCAGATCTAGGCTCCTTGCACCTTGGCCTTGTTGTCGTTCTGCTCCAGCCCCGGCAGGGTCTGATCCTTGGGCGGCTTGGGCATGTCGATGGGCGGCAGCAAGGGCGCACTGCCACTGCTGCCGGTTTTCGGCGTGCTGGGTGGGGTCACTTGCGGATAAGGCGTGGGGGTGGCCGTGCCCGGGGTGCCGAGGGTCGGCGTCGGGGTCACCACCGGGGCGCTTTGCGGCTCGTCGGCCAGGGCCGGGCCAGCACTGAGCGCCAGGGCGGCGGTCAGGGCGAGCGCCGCTTGGGCAATCACCGTTAGAATAGTGCGCTTCATCAATGGCTCCATTGCTATTGTCTGGCGTCAGGCTACTCCCAACCGGGAGCTTTTGCCTTCCTCAATGAGATCTCCATGAAACGTTTCGTACTGCTGGACACCACTGCGATTCCCGACAACGGCGGTGCCTTGTGCCTGTTCGAATACGGTGAGGATTTCGTCATCAAGATCCAGGGCGGCGACGGCGGCCAATTGATGAACACCCGCATGCACGGCTCCGAGGACGCCCTGGCGCAGATTCCCTGCAGCAAGGTCGCCGGGCGCCCGAACTCGCGGGTGCTGATCGGCGGCCTGGGCATGGGCTTCACCCTGGCCGCGGCCCTCAAGCACCTGGGCCAGAGCGCCGAGGTGGTGGTCGCCGAACTGGTGCCCGGGGTAGTGGAGTGGAACCGCGGCCCGCTCGGGGAAAAGTCCGGCCGGCCGCTGCTGGACCCGCGCACGGTGATCCGCCTGGAAGACGTGGCCAAGGTCCTGCAGGCCGAGCCCCAGGGCTTCGACGCGATCATGCTCGACGTCGACAACGGCCCCGAAGGCCTGACCCAGAAAGCCAACAGTTGGCTCTACTCCAGCGCCGGCCTGGCCGCCTGTGCCCACGCTCTGCGGCCCAAGGGCATTCTTGCGGTGTGGTCGGCCAGCGCCGACCAGAAGTTCTCCGAGCGCCTGCGCAAGGCCGGCTTCAAGGCCGAGGAAGTGCAGGTGTACGCTCACGGCAATCGCGGCACCCGGCATACCATCTGGATTGCCGAGAAGCTCAAGGCCTGAGCTAAACTTTGTCCATTACCGTCATTAGTCCTTCTACAAAGGTGAACCCATGAGTTCGTCCACTCCCCCGTCCAACACCGCCAAGCTGGACCGTATCCTTGCCGACGCCCAGCGCGACCGGGAAATGGGCTACCGCGACAAGGCGCTGAAGATGTACCCCCACGTCTGCGGCCGCTGCGCCCGGGAGTTTTCCGGCAAGCGCCTGAGCGAGCTGACCGTGCACCACCGCGATCACAACCACGACAACAACCCCCAGGACGGTTCCAACTGGGAACTCTTGTGCCTGTACTGCCATGACAACGAGCACTCGCGCTACACCGACCAGCAGTACTTCGGCGAAGGCTCCCTGAGCACCCCGAAAATTGCCAAGGCGACCCACAACCCGTTTGCCGCCCTGGCCGGGTTGATGAAGAAAGACGACGAGTAAGCTTTTCGCGGGCCAGCCGCCCGGCTTGCCCGCGAACCGCCGAGCACCCCGCCACACCCCGCACAATCCCCGTATAATCGCGCTCTTTTCCCCCAAGGCTCCTCGCTCGTGGCAAACAAAAGGTACAGCTGCATCGGTTTGTATAACCCCAAGTCACCGGAGAATGTCGGTTCGGTGATGCGCGCCGCCGGCTGCTATGGCGTCGCCTCGGTGTTCTACACCGGCAAGCGCTATGAACGTGCCCGCGACTTCGTCACCGACACCAAGAAGGTCCACCAGGACATTCCCCTGATCGGCATCGACGACCTGAAGAAAATCCTCCCCCTGGGCTGCATCCCGGTGGCCGTGGAACTGGTGGAAGGCGCCCGTGCGCTGCCGGAATACACCCACCCGGACCGTGCGCTGTACATCTTCGGTCCGGAAGACGGCTCCCTCGACAAGGAGATCCGCGACTGGTGCGAAGACGTGGTCTACATCCCCACCACCGGCTGCATGAACCTGGCGGCCACGGTCAACGTGGTGCTCTACGATCGCCTGGCCAAAGGCAACAACACCCGCTCCGGTCCGAAGTACTGAAAACCCGTCGATCAATCCCCGGGAACCAGCGACGCCCTGGTGCAGTCAGCTTTGTATCCCACACCGCCCTTGGAGACAGAGCATGAGCGAGCGCAAACAGCTGCAAACGATCGAAGCCACACCCTTGCCGAGCCAACCGACCCAGAACGTCCAGGGCTGGGAGCGCATCGGTTCCCTGGCCGGTGGCGTGGTGATGATGGGCAAGGGCCTGCGCCGCGGCGGCGTGTTCGGCCTGATTCAAGTCGCCATCGGTGGCGTGGCCTTGGCCCGGGGGATTACCGGACATAGCTCGGCGAAAAGCCTGCTGCACAAGAGCCGCCAGGACATGCACAACGTGCGCAGCAAGATCGAGCGCGCCGGGGAAGAACTGCGCACTCTGAAGGCCAATGCCGAAGCGGCCAGCCGCCATGCCAAGGCGGCCAGCAATGATGAAGTGAAGACGCCCAAGGCTTGAGGCGAAGGCGTTCCTGCGGATCCCCTGCGCGGGCAAGGGTCAATGCAGCAGGCTGGTGTCCAGGACCTTGGACGATTCGCCCAGCACGTTTTCACTGAGCTGGATGAACTCGGCGGTGCTGACGCTTTCCAGGCGCATCGCCGCTTGCAGCACATCGTCCAGGGAACGCTTGTTGCGGGTCTTGAGGCGGATTTCCCGATCCAGCTCCTGCAACAGCAGCACGGCCTTGGCCACGGTGGCACTGTCTACCTGCTCGCCCCGCAGGCTGTCGACCTTGTGACTGTCCCGGACCAGGCGCTTGTGCAGCACCTGATAGCGCTCGTCACTGATGCCACCGGCCCGGCGCAACAGTTCGATGCCGTAGTACTGCGCCAGCCCCTCGCTGATCCAGTCGCTGCCCTGGCTGTCGTTGATCCGCGACAGTGACTGCACCAGTTCCCGCAACAACGGGCTGCTGCCGCTCTCGCTGACCAGGGGCAGGCGGCTATGGAGGAACAGCGAGTCACGCCCCGCCAGACTGCCGCGCCACATCGGATCGGCCGCACCAACGATCAACAGCTTGCCGGGCTGACGCGGGAACACCGCCTGTACTTGCGGCCAGACAAAGGTCAACAGGGTCAGCACGTCCATGCGGCGCATGCCCTGGCCCAGGGGCGACACCACGCTGACTTCGGTTGCTCCCAGACGCGTACGGCGGCTGCCCAGGTTGCCGGCCAGCATCCAGCCCGCGGGACGGTCGAACAGTCGCGAGGGATTGTCGATGCGGAAGCGATTCTTGCCGATACGCGGCCAGGCGGTTTCGATGCTTTTCCAACCGGCCGGCAAATCGAAGTCCAGGCGCGCCACCAGTTCGACGCCATCTTGTTGATCAAGCCTGGCCGGGGGCACCAGGGTCTCGCCGCGCAACAGCGCCCAGTTGGCGCTGCTGCGGCTGTCGTAGCTGCCCTTCTTGATGCTGTGACTCAGGCGCACCCTGTAGCTGAGGCTGGCCTTGCCGCTGGCCGGACGCCAGACACCGCGCTGGCCACCGGCATCCGCCGCCCCGGCCTGCCATTGGCCGTCGGCCTTGAAGTCGCTGTAGTCGCCGTCACGCCCCAGGTCGAAGTCCAGGCTGCGCAAGGCCGAGCCCTCGGCCAGGGTCAGGCGCACCTCGGCCTGATCGCTCTGGGGCAGGAAACGCACGTGATAATCCAGATCGACTTTCTTCGCCGCAAAGGCCGATACGCTCAATGCCAGCATTGCAGCGGCCAGCGCCAGTTTCGCCCCCACCCTCATACACACTCCTTTCCTGGGTAACCTGGTTCTGCAGCCAACGCGGCGAATCCTCAGCCGGCGCGGAAAATCAGATGATCCTCCCAGTCCTCTTCCGCCACGCTGCCTTCGGCCAGCATGCGCCCGGACTGGGAAATACGTTCGTGGTGCACCGCATCGCGATCGCCGCACACCAGGTGGTGCCAGAGCGGCAGGTCCTTGCCTTCGCTCACCAGGCGGTAGCCGCAGGTGGGTGGCAGCCACTTGAATTCGTCGGCCTTGCCCGGGGTCAGTTGGATGCAGTCGGGCACCGACGCCCGGCGATTGGGGTAGTCGCTGCACTGGCAGGTTTTCAGGTCCAGCAGTTTGCAGGCGATGCGCGTGTAATAGACGCTGTTGTCGTCCTCGTCCTCAAGCTTTTGCAGGCAGCACAGACCGCAGCCATCGCACAACGACTCCCATTCGTCCTGGTCGAGCTGTTCGAGGGTTTTGCGTATCCAGAAAGGTTCGACTTTGGCGGCCATGGCTCAAGCATCAGTATCCGAGGGTGAAAAGGCCGCCAGTCTAGTGCCGAAGGCCCGGCGGGCCAAGCGCTTACGACTGTCGGTAGGCCGGGGCTTGTCAGCAGCAGGCCCGCACAGTAGCTTTGCGCCTCGGACCACCCCGCGCCCGAGTGCCATTAACGCTCGACCGCGTTGCACCCGGCAAACCGCACGGGGTCAGGAATACCCCTTCGCTCAGCTGATCTGCGCTTGCCGGTTTATTCCACCCTTCTCACTTGCTGCCAGGAGTTTTTCCATGAGCGCCAATCCTCGCGTTGCCGATTACGCCATCCACCCGCAGTTCACTCAGCGCTGGTCGCCACGGGCCTTCACTGGCGAAACCATCCCTGAAGAAACCCTGCTGAGCTTCTTCGAAGCCGCGCGCTGGGCGCCTTCGGCCTACAACTCGCAACCCTGGCGCTTTCTCTATGCCCGACGCGATACGCCGAACTGGGAGCGTTTCCTCGGCCTGCTCAACGAATTCAACCGTGGCTGGGCGCAACATGCCTCGGCCCTGGTGATCGTGATTTCCAAGACCACCTTCACCGCCCCCGGCGCCACGGAAGAAAGCCCGGCCCTGTGGCACACCTTCGACACCGGCTCGGCCTGGGGCCACCTGGCACTGCAGGCCAGCCTCAGCGGCTGGCACACCCACGGCATGGCCGGCTTCGACCAGGAACTGACCCGCAAGGAGCTGAAGATTCCCGAAGGCTATGCACTGCACGCAGCGATAGCGGTGGGCAAGCTGGGAGACAAGTCGACCCTGGCCGACTACCTGCAGGCCCGTGAAGAGCCGAGCCCGCGCCGTCCATTGAGCGAGACCGTGGCCGAAGGCGATTTCAGCCTCTAAGCCGCGATCGCCTCTGTAGGAGCGAGCTGGCTCGCGAAGCCCTGAAGGCCGCCGCGCTTGCCTGGCAAGCGCGGCTTCGGCGAGCCAGCTCGCTCCTGCGATCAGGCACGTTTCAGTAGCCGCGAGCGAAATCCACTTCGCCGCGCAAGGCCTGCTTGGCCTGGTAGGCCCGCAGGTTGTCGACGAACAACTGCACCATCAGTTCCGGCGAGGTCGGCGCCGAGCTGTGGCCCGTCAGCAGCAAGCCCCAGGCCGTCCAGAACGGATGCCGTTGCGGCAAGGGTTCCTGGCGGCAGACATCAATCACCGCCCCCGCCAGATGCCCATCCTTGAGGGCCTGCACCAAGTCGCCATCGACCACGGAAACACCCCGGCCCACATTGATGAACAGCCCCGTGGACTTGAATTGCTTGAACAGCGCCGCGTCATACAGGTCGTGGGTACTTGGGGTGTTGGGCAGCAGATTGACCACATAATCCACCTCCCCCACCAAGCGTCCCAGGTCTTCCAGGCCAGCCACTTCGATAAAGGGGGCCTGCTCCCGCGCCTGGCTGGCGATGCCGTACAGCTTCACGCCAAAGGGCAGCAGAAATTGCGCCACGCTCTGGCCGATGTCGCCGGTGCCGACGATCAGCACCTTGCGCCCCACCAGGCTCTGGCCCAGGCGGTTGTCCCACTTGCGCTCCACCTGGCTGACCAGCCGCGCCAGCACTTCGCGCTCATGGCCGAGGATGTAGGTGAGCACGTACTCGGCCATCACCTGGCCGAAGATGCCCACCGCCCGGGTCAGGCGGTAATGCCGGGGCAGACCGTCGGCCAGCAACGGGGTGATACCGGCCCAGGTGGATTGCAGCCACTGGGGCTGATGGCCCTGACGCAGCAGGGTCGCCAGCAGGTCCGGCTGGCCCAGCCAGACCGGGCAATCGGCCGCCAGCCGCGACAGTTCGGCGGAATCGCCGCTGGTCAGCACTTCCAGCTCCGGAGCCGCCTGACGCAACAGGCGGGCATAAACAGCGTGATCGTGTTCGGCAATCAGAACGCGCATGGTTCAAACCTTAAAAAACGGTGCAGGCCGCCGCCGACGGAGCATTGCTCCATCGATCAAGGCGGTGGCCAGGTCAGTCAATTGCATTTCACAGCGGCTCGGGACCGAGCCTCTAGAGGTCAGACCGGATCATTGCGGCGCAGCAACTCTTCGGGCAAGTGCTCGATGTACTCGTCTTCCGCCGGCGGCATCTGCAAGTGATAGCCCTGCTTTTCGAGGTTCTCCAGCACCTGGTGGATGTCCTCCCGGGACAGCTTGCGCTCCGGGGTCAGTACCAGGTCGAAGGCATGTTGCGGCTTGCCGAAAGCCAGCAGCAGGTTTTCCGGCACGCGTTCCAGGGCCTCGCTTTTCAGGACGTAGAGGTACATCTCGTTCTTGCGCGGGCTTTTATAGATGGAGCAGATACGTTTCAAGGCTGTTCTCCGGCGGTGGCCAGGCTGTCCAGCAGCGCCTGGCCCATCAATTCGCGGCGCCAGCCACGCAGCGAATCAGGCAATTGGTAAGGCCCGTTGGGGTAGCCGCTCTTGAGCAGGCTCTCCAGGGTTTTCTTGCGCAGCATGACTTCCGGGGCGATGCCCAGACGCTCGGCCTCGGCCTGCCCCACTGCCTTGAGGCGCTTGAGCAGGGCCGCGGCTTCGATCGGCAACGGCTCGGGTACGGCCGGCGGCCATTGATCCGGGCCAAGGGCCGCGGTGCGCTTGATCAGGTCGAGGAGAAACTCGCCGTCCTGACGCACGGTACGCGGGTGCATGTCTTCGATCTTGGCCAGCGCCGCCAGCGTATCGGGCTGAGTCTTGGCCAGGGGCCAGAGGGCGTGTTCACGCACGATGCGGTTGCGCGGCAAGTCCCGGGCACGGGCTTCACGCTCGCGCCAGGCACAGAGCTCACGCAGCACCGCCAACTGGGCACGGGAGAGTTTCCAGGCCAGCTTGGCCTCGCGATAAACCTCGTTGGGGTCCACTTCGCGGCGCAGGTTGGCCACCAGCTCGGCGCCGTCTTCCAGCACCCAGCGGTACTTGTCCTCGGACAGCTTCGGCCGCAGCTCGGTGAACACCTGGGCCAGATGCACGGCATCTTCGGCGGCGTAACTGACCTGGGTTTCCGAGAGCGGACGCTGCAGCCAGTCGGAGCGGGTCTCGCCCTTGGGCAGTTCGATGCCCAGGACTTCCTGCACCAGGCGTGAATAGCCCATGGAAAAGCCCAGGTTCAGGTAGGCAGCCGCCAGTTGCGTGTCGAACAAAGGCGCCGGCAGACTGCCGGTCAGGCGCAGCAGGACTTCGAGGTCCTCACTGCAGGCATGCACCACCTTGACCACCGCCGGGTTCTCCAGCAGGGCCGCCAGGGGCTTCCAGTTGTCGATGGTCAAAGGATCAATCAGGTAAGCGCGCTGCCCATCGCCGATCTGCAACAGGGCGGCGATGGGATAGAAAGTGTCGACCCGCATGAATTCGGTATCGAGGGCGACGAATGGCAACTGCTGCCACTCGGCGCAAAACTGACCGAGGCTATCGTTGTCGCGAATCCAGTGTATATCGATGGCCACACGGCTCTCCCTTGAAGAATGGCGCGCAGTATATATCGCCTCCGGCGATTTCTGAGCATTCACCCGACAAGAGCAAGTGCGAAACCTTATGCCGGACGGCAAGAATAGTCCGAGAGTCGCAATCGGGTTCTGTACGAAAGCTCGCCGAGTGAAGATCAGGCCAGGCAAAAATAGGCGAGCAAGCGGCGTGTAGGGGCCTACATGAGCATTGCGAGCCTGTTTCTACGTAGCACCGAAGGCGCGCAGTGGCGGCATGGTCGAAACGCAGGCAGTGTTCGTGCAGAACCTAGCTGGGTTTTCTAAGGACATAGACCCGCGCCACCCCGCAGCCGGGCAGAAAATCCTGCTGGCTCACGACCTCGAAACCGGCCTGCTTGAACTCGCCTTCCAACTGTCCCCTGCCGATCGCCAGTGACGCCGCGGACTCTCCCCACGCAGTGGCCAGGTGCTTGAACAACGGCTCGACCCGGGTCGCGAGGATCACCGAATCACGGCTGACCCGATGAAACTCCCGCAGCAACGCCAGGCGATCCTCGCTGCGGGTCACATGGGCAAACAGTTGCATGCAGATGATGCTGTCCACCGCATTGGCCGACAGACCGATGTCGAACGCCGAGCTGTGCAAGGTCTTGACCCGTTGCAGCAGGCTGGCCGGGTGATGGGTCTGGGCATGATTGAGCATGTCCTGAGACGGGTCCGACGCCAGGATCACCCGGTTGCCATGTTCGGCCAGCACCGGCCAGTAGCGCCCGGCACCACAGGCCACATCCAGGATCAGTCCCGGCTCGCCGGCCACTTTCAGGGCATGGCGTACCAGGCGCACCGTGCGCCACAGCGCCAGGCGCGCGGCAAGCCCGGCAGGCCGGGGCTCGCCGCAGACCCGGGCGTGCTCCTGATCATAGCGCCGGGCGAACTCCAGCTCGATGGATGGTGGGGGATGGGACGACATGACTGGCGAACTCTTGTAGGTATCCAGAAGCCACAGGTTAACCAGTCGTTCGTGAAAAAAAGGTCGAAAGCCCTCGAGCGGTTTTGTCCAGGCGGGGCACCAGGCCACCCTTGCCCGACCCAGGGCCGATGCCAATAATGCTTCGGCACCGCGTCCCGCCCTTCACTTCAAGGAACGACCCATGCTGCCCCGCCTCTTGCTCTGCACTCTGCTCGGCCTCAGTGCCCCCGCCCTCAGCTTCGCCCAGGACCCGACCTCCCATCTGGACCGGGTGCTCGAACGTGGCCACCTCACGGTCTGCACCACCGGCGACTACAAGCCCTACAGCTACCTGCGCGACGATGGCCACTACGAAGGCATCGACATCGACATGGCCGAATCCCTGGCGAAAAGCCTCGGGGTCCGGGTGAAGTGGATCAATACCACCTGGAAGACCCTGATGGCGGACTTCCAGAGCCAGCAATGCGATATCGCCGTCGGGGGTATTTCCGTTTCTCTGGAGCGGCAGAAAAAAGCCTTCTTCAGCCAGCCCCTGGGGATTGACGGCAAGATTCCCCTGGTTCGCTGCCAGGACCTCAAGCGCTATGCAACCCTGGAGCAGATCAACCAGCCCTCGGTGCGCCTGATCGAACCACCGGGTGGCACCAACGAAGTCTTCGCCCGGGCCCATGTGCCCAAGGCCGAGCTGATCCTGTTCGCCGACAACGTGAAAATCTTCGATCAGTTGCTGACCAAGCAGGCCGACGTGATGATCACCGACGCCTCGGAGGCGCGCTTCCAGCAGAAGCACAAGCCGGGGCTGTGCGCGGTCAACCCCGAGCGCTACCTGCAATACAGCGAGAAGGCCTTTCTCCTGCCTCGGGATGACATGGCCTGGAAAAGCTATGTCGACCAGTGGCTGCACCTGAGCAAGGCCACCGGCGCCTATGAGCAGGTGGTGAATCAGTGGCTGGCGGCGCCGTAGTCCTGGTCCAGCAGCATCTGCCGAAAGGCCTGGCAAGCGGCGCTGCGATAGGCGCCCCGACGTTCCAGCAGCACCACGCTGCGGGGCGCCGGGGGTGATTGCAAGGCCAATGCCCGCAAGCCCGGCTGCTCGCGGGCGATGGCACTCGGAAGCAGGGTCGCCAACGGCCCGCGCCGCACGATCTCGACAATCCCACTCACCGAATTGGCCTCGATGGAGATACGCGGCGCAATGCCCTGTTGCCGGCAATACAGGTCGATATGCTGGCGCGTGGCAAAGTCGGCGCTGAGCAGCACCAGGGAATGACGAGCCAGGGCCGAGGCACTCAAGGGTTGCTGGCCCTGCTGCGGATAGTGCAGGCCGACCATCAGGCTCAGGGTTTCGGTGAACAGCGGCTGGCTGTGGATGTCCGCCAGGTGCTCGCCGGCAAAGGCGATCCCCAGGTCCAGGCGATCCTCGGCCAGGGCTGCTTCCAGGCGATCCTGGGTCATTTCCTCAAGGCTCAGGTCGATCCCCGGGTACTGCTGGTTGAAGCGGCTGAGCAAGGGGCCGGTGAGGTAGGCAGTGAACGTCGGGGTCAGCGCCAGGCGCAATGAACCGCGACTCAGGTCCTGCACATCATGGATCGCCCGCTTGGCCGCCTGCAGGTCCTGCAGGGCGCGGCGCGCATAGACGACATAGGCCTGACCGGCATCGGTGAGACGCACGCTGCGTCCGGAGCGGTCGAACAACGGCGTGCCCAGGGACTCCTCCAACTGTTTGATCTGTTGCGACAAGGTCGGCTGGGAAACATGCAGCGCCTCGGCGGCACGGGTGAAATTGCAATGCTCGGCCACGGCCAGCAGGTAACGGATATGACGCAAGAGCATGACGGCTCCAACTATAGGCAAGACTTATGGAAAGCATAATAAACCGGTCTTGGACGCTATAGCCGAACACTTCCATCCTTGCCCCATCAGCGACGCAAGGAGACTCCCATGCAGAACATCATCGACGGCTTCCTCAAGTTCCAGCGCGAGGCCTTTGTGCAACGCAGCGAGCTGTTCAGGCAGTTGGCCAACAAGCAGAGCCCCGGCACCCTGTTCGTCACCTGCTCCGACAGTCGGGTCGTTCCCGAGCTGCTGACCCAGCAGGAGCCCGGCGACCTGTTCGTGATTCGCAACGCCGGCAACATCGTCCCCAGCTACGGCCCGGAACCCGGCGGTGTGTCGGCCACCGTGGAATACGCGGTAGCAGTGCTGGGGGTGAGTGACATCGTCATCTGCGGCCATTCCGACTGCGGCGCAATGACCGCCATTTCCACCTGCAAATGCCTCGATCACCTGCCCGCCGTGGCCAACTGGCTGCGCCACGCCGAGTCGGCCAAGGTGATCAACGCCGCCCGCCAGCATGCCTCCCCCGCCGAGCACCTGGACGCCCTGGTGCGTGACAACGTGATCGCCCAGTTGGCGAACCTCAAGACTCATCCTTCGGTGGCCCTGGCCCTGGAACAGGGCCGGCTGAACCTGCATGGCTGGGTGTATGACATCGAGCGCGGCGCCATCGCCGCCCTCGACGGCACCAGCCAGCGCTTTGTCTCCCTGACCGAACACCCGCAGACCTGCGCCCTGGCCAACCAAGCTTCAACCGCTGCCTGAACAACCCCTTTCATCCCCCCAAGAGGAACAGACCCATGCTGCAATCTCAATTCGCCCAAGCTCCACGCCTGGCCCTGGCCGACACCATCATCGACGCCAAGGCGCGCAAGAACCTGTCGTGGCAGGACCTTGCCGACGGTACCGGGCTGAGCCTGGCCTTCGTCACCGCCGCTCTGCTGGGCCAGCATGCCCTGCCCGCTGCTGCTGCCGATCAGGTATGCGAAAAACTCGGCCTGGACCAGGACGCCAGCCGCCTGCTGCAGAGCATTCCCCTGCGGGGTAGCATCGCCGGCGGCATCCCCACCGACCCGACCGTCTACCGTTTCTATGAAATGCTCCAGGTCTACGGCTCGACCCTCAAGGCCCTGGTGCACGAGCAGTTCGGCGACGGCATCATCAGCGCCATCAACTTCAAGCTGGACATCAAGAAAGTCGAGGACCCGGAAGGTGGTTCCCGTGCGGTAATCACCCTGGACGGCAAGTACCTGCCAACCAAACCGTTCTGATCCACCCTGCCTAGTCGCCGCCGCTGCAGGCGGCGCCGGGTCGCAACGAGGCACCGGGCCTTACCGATAAACCGCGGCGCCCGGTTTGCCCCGTCCTGTGCACCGAATCGCAGCCTATGGCAGCGGTTACAGGTCCGCAGTGATATTTAGTTTTTAAATAACACTGCGGACTTTCTGATTTGCCCCTACTGTCCCCCTCGCCGCCTAATCAGCCCCTGTTCCTTGAAGGTCTGGTTATGGAAAACGTTCGTGCAAGTTCCCGTCCCGCGCTCTGGCTGATGGTCAGCGTGGTCCTGGTGGCCCTCAACCTGCGGCCGTCGATGGCCGCCGTAGGCCCTCTGCTGTCGGGCATCCGTGGCGATGTCCCCCTGAGTTTCAGCCTGGCGTCGCTGCTGACCATGTTGCCGGTCATGGCCATGGGCCTGGCGATGTTCTTCGGCATGGCCATCAGTCAGCGCCTGGGCGAACACCGCACGGTGGTCCTGTCCTTGCTGATCATCGGGCTGGCCACGGTCTCGCGGTTGTTCATGGACTCGGCGGCGGAGCTGATTCTCAGCGCCGTGCTGGCCGGTGTCGGCATCGCCCTGATCCAGGCGCTGATGCCGGCCCTGATCAAGTCGCGTTTTGCCGATAACGTCTCGCTGTTCATGGGCCTGTATGTCACCTCGATCATGGGCGGCGCGGCCATCGCGGCGTCCTTCGCCCCACTGGTGATGAACCACAGCGGCAGCTGGCGCCTGGCCCTGGCGATCTGGGCCGGCCTGGCCCTGCTGGCCCTGGTGTTCTGGTCCGCCCAGCGCCGTTCACTGCCTAGCCTGCCGGCCGCCGGCGGCAGGCGTGAGTCCTTCAGCGGCAATCGCCGGGCCTGGCTGCTGGCGGTGTTCTTCGGTCTTGGCACCGCGTCCTACACCTGCGTGCTGGCGTGGCTGGCGCCCTACTACGTGGAGAACGGCTGGAGCGAACAGAACGCCGGCCTGCTGCTGGGCTTTCTCACCGCCATGGAAGTGATTTCCGGGCTGGTCACCCCGGCCATCGCCAACCGCAGCCAGGATCGGCGCCGAGTGCTGGTGGCCCTGCTGGTGCTGATCATCGCCGGCTTTTGCGGCCTGATCCTCAGCCCGCAACACCTGAGCCTGCTCTGGCCGTGCCTGCTGGGCCTGGGCATTGGCGGACTGTTTCCCATGAGCCTGATCGTGTCCCTGGACCACTTGCCCGACCCGCGCCGGGCCGGCGGCCTGACCGCGTTCGTGCAGGGTATCGGTTACCTGATCGCCGGCCTGTCACCGCTGCTGGCGGGGATGATCCGCGACCAGTTGGGCAGTTTCGAATGGGCCTGGTGGTCACTGACGGCAGTGATGGGGGTGATGATCCTCATGGTGCTGCGCTTCGACCCTCGGCATTACGCCCGGCACATCCGCTGAGCATCGGCCCGGGAGGCCTGCATGAACCCTGTGAGTTTCACCCAAGCCAACCTCGGCATGCTGCTCTGGGCAGCGCTGATCGCCGCCTCGTTCTTCGCGGCCGCCCAGGTCAGCCAGGCCATCGATCCGGTGCTGCTGACAGCCCTGCGCCTGTTGTTCTCGGCACTGATGTTCGTGCCCCTGCTGTGGTTTAAGGGCGCTGCGGCGCCGACCCGGGCCGGATTGGGAGCCCACGCGGTACTGGGCCTGCTGCTGGCGCTGTACTTTGGCTCGCTGTTCGAAGCCCTGCGCTACACCTCGGCGGTCAACACCGGGACTCTGTTCACCCTGGTGCCACTGCTGACCCTGGCGTTCGAAGGCTGGCTGCTGCCCGGCGGCAGCCAGCAACGCCGCCTGCTGCCGATGCTGGTGGCCGGCGCCGGGGCCTTGCTGTTGGTGCTCAAGGGGGGCGCGCCGGGGCAGTTGCCCTCCCTGTATGCCATGGCGGTCTATGCCCTGGGCTGCCTGGCCATGGCGGCCTATTCGCCCCTCAGCCAGCGCTTCAAGGCCCGCAGCCTGCAAGGCCGCAGCCCGGCCGCCATGACGTTCTGGAACATGCTCTTCGGTGCGCTGTTCCTGTTTGCCGCCAGCCTGGTCAGCGGCGGCTGGCGCAGCGCCGCCCTGCTCGGCAGCCACGACCTGCTGTGGCTGCTGTACCTGGCCCTGTTCGCCACCCTGGCGACCTTCTGGTTGTTGCACCGGGCCATTGGCGTCATCGCCCCGTCCACGGTGATTTCCTACATCTACCTGAGCACCCTGTTCCTCACCCTGTTCCACTGGTTGTGGCTGGGCCAGCGTCCGCTCCTGGGAGAAGGGCTCGGTGCTCTGCTGGTGGCCCTGGGCATGTTCGGTCTGGTGCGCGGCAGCCGTCACGGGGCGGCCATGGCCTGAAATGACCCTGAGACAGGGGACATTATTCTGCGAGAAACTGCGCAGGTCGTGTTATCGGAATTTAATGTCCGGATGCTGTCCGCGAATCCCCACACCGGGCATTTGATTAGGACGATCGTTCCGCTAGCATCGACCCGGTTTGTGCGCCACCGGCGCCAGGTGCTCAGCGGGATGGAACAGATGCTCATCAGCAACGTGCTCAGAAAACTCGACATGCAGGACCTGATGGTCTTTATCGCGGTGTACGAGCAAAGCAGTGTCACCGGGGTATCGGAAACCCTGTGCGTCAGTCAGTCGACTGTCAGCTACTGCCTGAAGAAACTGCGCAACGGCTTCGAGGACGAGCTGTTCATCAATACCCGCACCGGCATGCGCCCGACCTACAAGGCCACCAGCATGTACAGCCACGTGCTGAAGATCCTGGAAAGCATCAACCTGTGCCACAGCGGCGTACCGGCCTTCGATCCGACCCGCCAGGCCGTGACCTTCAACCTCTGCGCCCCGGAATACTTCGAGCTGCTGATCCTGCCGCGCCTGCTCAAGGGGTTCGACTACGCCGACCTGCCGGTGACGGTCAATGTGCAGAAGCTTGAGAGCGACATTCCTGCCGAGGAGCTGCGTGACGGCAGCATTGACCTGGTGATCTGCTTTGGTCCGAACTTCCATCGCAGCCATGCCGACTTCAAGTCGCAGATGCTGCTGGAGGACGACCTGGTGTGCGTCTTCGACAAGCGCGCCACGCCGCCCAGGGAGCCGCGTTTCAGCCTGCAATCGTTCATCGAACGGCGCCACGTTTTTCCTACGCCCTGGACGTCGGACAGCAACATGGTGGATGGCTGGCTGGCCCGCCAGGCGCACAAGCGGCAGATCGTCGCCCGCTCCAACAGCTACAGCGCAGCGCTGAAAATGATCACCGGCACCGACTTCATCCTGACCCTGCCCCGACGCATCCAGGCCTTGCTGGCCAACGAAGCGGTGTTCAACCATTGCGAGGCCCCCAGCGGCCTGCCGGGGTTCACCCTGGACATGCAATGGAACCAGAACACCGATCAGGACAGCGCGCAGACCTGGTTCCGCGAACAAGTGGTCAAGGTCTGCGCCGAACCGGGCCTGCTTTAGGCCCAGCCCCCATCAGAGACCGACAGCCGCCTTGCTGTAGGACGCGCGGTCGATGTCGATGATCTCCACGCACAACTGCACCGCCAGCTCAGCCGGCCAGGGCGCCAGGTCCTGCAGCAGGGCCAGCAGGCTCTCGGACAATTGCTTCTTGATCTCCGGCGAGCGGCCGCTGAGCAGGGCCAACTTGACGTGGACAAAGGCCCGCTCCCCCAGACCGGTACCAACCCGGAACGACTCGACCTTCACTGCCCGGCTCTTGATATCGAACTCATCGGCAAACTGCCCGGAGGCCACCAGCCCGTGATTGAGCCGCAGCAGCGCCTTGTCGACGTCCAGCTGGGGCAGGTTGGCGGTGTATTCCATATGCAGGTGCGGCATGGCAGAACTCCTGGTCTGTCAGGGGGAAAAGGCGCTCCATACTACACAAGCCCCGCCCCCGCGCCTGCATTATCCGCCGGCCTCATTGCCCCGCTGTCGCTGTCCGCTCGCGCAGGGCCAGGGTTTCCCAGGCGGCCACGAGCACCATCACCAAGGTGGTCAGGCTGCCCAGGGCCAGAGCGGAAAACAGCTGATTCCAGGCGGCCGGCAACAACAGCAACAGCACCGCGAGCCCGGCCAGGTGCGACAGCGGCGGTAACGGCCGATCGTTCATCACCCACTTGAACAGGGCGCAGCCCAAGAGGAACAGCCAGGGACCACCGACTATCACCAGCACCCCGGCCTGGCTGGCGTGTTCCGGATGCATCAGCACCAGCTCATCGGCCACGGCACTGACAATGATCCCGGCCACGATCAGCAGATGCAGATAGGTGTAGGCGATGCGCGCCTGACGCCCCGGGTCGTCGGAATGAGCGATACGGTGGTGGGCACGCTCGGCGCCACTGTCGAAATACACCCACCACATGGCGATACTGCCCAGCACCGCCACCACGAACCCCAGCAGACCCTGGGCGCTGGTGGTCAGCTCGGCGAAGGTGGCACCGGTCACCAGCAGCGATTCTCCCAGGGCGATGATCACGAACAGGCCGCAGCGTTCGGCCATGTGATTGCCTTCCACATCCCAGTCGGCCAGGGTCGAACGCCCCAGCCCCGGCACCCAGAAATACAGCGACGGCGACAGCACTTCGATAGCCAGGGCCAGCCCCCACAAGGCCAGCCGCTGCGGGCCCTCCAGCAGGCCGCCGGTGATCCAGAAAACCCCCGAGAACGTCAGCCACAACAGGATGCGCTGGAAGTTGCGGGTCATGTTCACCGGCTCGCCGCGCACTGCCCAAAGGGCATAGGCGGTGCGGCCCACCTGCATGAACACATAGGCACCGGCGAACAGCAGGCCGCGCTCACCGAAGGCCTGGGGAATCGACGACGACAGCAGCAACCCCGCCACCATCAGCACGAACAACCCGAGGCGAATCGGCAGGGTTTCCGGGTCCAGCCAGTTGGTGATCCACGACGTGAAGATCCACACCCACCACACCGCCACCATCAGCAACGCCACCTGCAGCGCCCCGCCCAGCGACAGATGGGCCAGCAGGGAATGGGACAACTGGGTCACAGCGAACACGAACACCAGGTCGAAGAACAGCTCGACCATGCCAACCTTGCCGCTGTCGTGGCTGCCACGCCCACGCAACAGGGAACGGGAACGACTCATGGGCACACTCCACCGATCAATGTTTCACCCGAAGACCTACACAGCAAAGCAGCCGCCCGCGCCAATGCCAAGCGGGCGGCCTCCGTTCACTGCGCCGCTGTAGCCGCTGCCGCAGGCTGCGACCCAGTCCGCAGGACGGGCAAGGCCGCCCCCCGATCCGCCAGGCAGACCGCATGGGCCGGTTTCGGGCCCGCTGCGCGGTCCATCGCAGCCCGCGGCAGCGGCTACAAAACACGATTAGCTCGCGAGGGGCGCCCGCTCGCTCATGAAGGCTTCCAGCCGTGAACGCAGCCAGCGCTCGGCGGGGTCGGTGTCGACATGGCTGAGCCAGACCATGGACAGGTCCAGGGTTGGGGTCTTGAACGGAAACGGCTCGCAGTACAGCTGCCCCGAGGCGGCCATGGCGGCGGCGGCATAGTCCGGCAGGCTGGCAATCAGCTTGGTCCCGGCCAGCAGGGCCGGCAGCGAGCTGTACTGGGGCACCGACAGCACGACCTGGCGGGTACGGCCGATCTCCGCCAGCCACTCATCGGCGAAGCCTGCGACATTGGCGGTGTGTGACACCAGCACATGCGGCCGCGCGCAGTACTCATCGAGGGTCAGCGGCGTGTCGCTGGCGTCGGCCCGCAGCAAGCAGGGCTGAATGTGCCGCAACAGCTTGCGCTTGGCATTGGCCGGCAGGCCCCGGGTCTGGCTGATGCCCACGGTGATATCGCCGGACGCCAGCAGGTCGGGAATCCGCCAGTAGTCCACGTGCTGCACCACGACCACCACCTGCGGTGCTTCCTGGCGCAGGGCTCGCAGCAAGGGCGGCAGCAAGCCGAACTCGACGTCGTCGGACAGGCCGATACGGAAGGTCATGGTGCTGCTGGCGGGATCGAAATCGTGGGTCAGGCTCAGGGCCGAGGACAGCGCGTCAAGGGCCGGCGACAGGTGCTGGATAAGCTGCTCGGCCCGCGCCGTGGGTTCCATGCGATGGCCGACGCGGATGAACAGCGGATCGTTGAACATCGCCCGCAAACGGTTGAGGGCGGAACTGATGGTGGGCTGGCCGAGAAACAGCTTCTCCGCTACCCGGGTGACATTGCGTTCCAGCATCAACGCCTCGAACACCACCATCAGGTTGATGTCGGCCTTGCGCAGTTCATTGCGATTCATCGGTGTGCCCCCGGTCCCCAGACGGCGGTCAGTGTAGAAAGGCCGGGGGGCTGGCGTCCAGGTAAACACCCGTGGCCAGCGCCGGTGTTTCAGTCGAAGGTGAAGTTGAACTGGGCGCTGCTGTTGGCTGCCCCCTCGGTGATGGGACCGGTGCGAATGTACTGGGCGCGAAAGCTGAAGCTGGCGCTATCGCTGCCCAACAGGCGCTCCATGGCATATGGGGTGCCATTGCAATGAATACGCGGAATCTGCTCGTTGAACATGACGATACCAACGCCCTTGGCGACGGACCGCCCCTGATCCTGAGCCGATTGAGTCAGCCCCAGGATCCCTGTCGGGTCGCAGCGCGAGGCGGGTTCGGCGCTGAACGAGACCTTCGGCAGGCTGTTGAACGAGCAGTCGTTGACCTCAAGCCTGGCCACGGCCGAGGGCGGCGAGGTCGAGCCCAGCGTGGGAAAGTCATGGGCCGAGGGACTGCCCAGGCGCAGCGTAACGTTGCGGGTGACCACCTGGCACTGGGCGGTGAACTTGACGCCTTCGGAACCAAGCAGGTCGTGCTCGTTGAGCAGCAGTTGTTTCGAACACCGCTCTCTATTGTCGTGTTGCGGCAGCTCCTGCAAATGTTGCCCGACCGTCACCACCCCCTGGTCCAGATCCAGCGCGTATAGCGCCACCTGGGCACCGCTCAAGCTGTTGACCACCAGCGCACCCTTGGGCAACTCGTCAGCGGGTCGGGTCAGGATCAGCGAATACACGTAGGCCGTGACTACCTTTTTCAACGCGTCGTTTGCGTGCTCCACGCCGTACTTTTCCAGTACCCGGGGATAGAAATTGCCCGTGAGGATATGAGGGCCCGCGCCGGTAGGATAGGCCGTCACCTGGAAGCTGATGCCATCGATATTGGTCGGAATGATGCCGTCGGGAAATCTCACCCCGGGCAAATGCGCGGCGGACACCAACTCATGCTGCTCCTGGGTAGCAGATTCCTCGGTGGTGTATTCGATCACCGGGTTCACGTGACGCTGCTGCAATACCGAACCCACCGGCGTGCTCCGGGTCAATGGCGTGATTTCCAACCAGTCCTGGGCAGTGCTGCCATAACTACTGAACACGCACCCCTTGGCCTTGCCCTCGATAGCCGCGTACACCGGTGCGCCCCCTTGCACGCACAACAGCATCAAGATGATCGCGCGCATCAATAGACCGGGCCGTCGTCCATCGCTGAGGAGCCTGAGCCATGGATCTCTCATCGGTCATTGCCTCCTTTTCCAAGCCGGCCCCGGGTGCACGCTGCGGCGCCCCGGGAGCCGGTCAATCGATAGTGAACAGGTTGCAAGTGCCCGGCGTGCCAGGGACAGTCCCTGGCAGCCGGGCCGAGGTCTTGCCGACGCGCCTTAGTCCATCAGGCCGCTGGACACCCGGGCCGACGAGTAGGAGCCGTGGTTGATGCCGATCTGGTCACCATACGTCTGGAAGTAGGCCCAGACGGTATCGACCTTGCCGGTGGATTTCGAGCCTTGGATCTGCCCCTCGTTCACGCCCACCAGCCCACCCAGGGTGGTACGCCAGCCGCCACTGACGCGGCCACGGGACTCGGAGTTGACGATCCGCGACTGGTTATCGCCGACCAGGCCCCCGACCTTGCTGTGCCAGGTTCCATGGACATTGCCAGTCGCCACGGCACGCTCGATGACGTGGTTGGAGTAGTTGGAGTTGAAGCCCACCAGTCCGCCCACCGAGCTGTAGGTATCGCCAAATACCTTGCCATGGGCCTCGACCGAGACCAGGTCGCCATCGTTGTAGCCCACCAGCCCGCCAATATTACTGCTGGCATAGCCCTCCACCGCGCCCAGCGCCTTGGCATCGTAGATCAGGCCACCAATGTTGCTGCCGACCAGACCGCCGACGTTGGCCTTCGCCCCTCCCTTGACCTGTCCCTTGGCCTCGATGTAGCCGCTGATGGTGCTGTCGTCACTTTTTCCAACCAGCCCGCCCAGATTCATGCCGGCCAGGTCAATGACATTCCCGGTGGCCTGGACGTTGCTGACCACGCTCTGGTTCTGCTGCGAGCCGATCAGCCCCCCAGCGGCCTCGCTGCCCACCCCGTAGACGTTACCGCTGGCACTGGACCCGCGGATGATGCCTGAGCGGTTGAACCCGACCAGGCCGCCAATATGACTACCCAGCGCGCCGTACACGGTCATCGAGGAACGGGAGCCGGTAATGGTGCCGTCCTGGTTATTACCCACCAGCCCGCCCAGGTTCAGTCCCTTGTAGAGCGGATTGTAAGTACCGATGGTGCCCTTGCTCGACGAGTCGGCAATCACGGCGCCCTTGTTGACCCCAACCAGTCCTCCGGCGCCGCCCATGGCCTGTTTGAACATCTTGGTGGTGATATCGACATGACTGGAACTGCCGCTGATGAGACCGGCCCTGACACTGCCGAAGCGGTTTTCCCCGGCCACGCCGCCGATGGCCGTGGTATGGGCGCCGCCGTACAGCGAACCCGCTATCGAAGAGTCCTTGATCGACCCACCGTAGTTGACCCCCACCAAGCCGCCGACCTTGTTGCGCTGGTCGCTATTAGCGGAGACCTGCATATCGCTGGCACTGACCCGTTCGATGCTGCCGCTGTTGCGCCCCACCAGACCGCCAATTTCACTGAAGCCGTTGCGGCTGTTTTGTCCGTTTACGGTGATCGAGGCCAGCTTCAGATCGCTGATGCTGCCGGAGGACTGGCCGAACAATCCGGCATACAGGCCCGAGCTGTTGATGGTGAAGCCACTGATGGTATTGCCCAGACCGTTCAAGGAACCGGTGAACACCTGGTCGCCGCCAATCGAGTTGATGCTCCCCGAGCCCTTGATCTGATTGCCCAGCACATAGTGGTCATCGAGCTTGTTGCCGATGGCCTGCAACTGCTGGCTGTTCTGGATCACTTTGTGCTGCTTGCCATTGGCGTCAAACCCGGCGTCGCCTCCGGACAAGGTCACCAGTCCCTTGTCGCCCACGATCAGTTGCTCGCCATGATTGACCCCCAGACTGTTGCTGGTGCCGGTGAGGCTCACGTGACTGTCGAGCCGGACCGACTTGGCGGCGTTCAGTTCCAGACGCGAGTTGGTCCCCGTGGCGCTGATCCGTTGATTGACCTTGACGTCCTTGGCAGAGGTCAGGGCCAGTTGGTTGCCGCTTTTCCACTCGACCGCAGCGGCCACCGCTACATCGCCATCGCGGCTACGCAGATCAACGTTGGTGTTGTTCAGGTTCTGGGAGAGCGTGCTTTCGACCAGGGTCGGGTTGCCGGGCTCACCCGTGGAACCCACCTTGACCTCATTGGACTCGACGATCCAGGTGCCGGTACGACCGTTCCTGGAGCGGGTATCGACCTCGGCGTTGAGTTCGACCCGGGTGACCGCGCCCGAGGTTTGAACTGTACCGCCGTTGCCGTCGGTGGCTAAGGCGTTGGCCGTCAATTTGCCCCCCACATTGACCACGCCACGCTCGCCGCCATCCAGAACGATGCGTCCATCCTTGTTGGACAGGGTATTGGCCTCGATCACGCCCTGGTTGTTGACCACCGCCTGAGTCAGCGCATTGGAGTTCTTGGCCAGCATCAGCACCTGGCCGCCATCGGCCTTGAGCAACGACGTGTTCTGCGCCAACGCATCCGCGGCGGCACCGTTGATCTGCAAGCTGATCAGATTGTCGTTACCCAGGCTCAGGGTGAAATCGTTGCCGGCCCCCAGGGCCACGGCGCCCTGATTGGCGACGATTTCGCCGTTGTTGCGCACCCGCGCGCCCAGCAGCGCCACGTAGCCGCCATCGGCAGCAGTGATCTTGCCGTCGTTGATCACTTCGACCGCCGACTTTCCGGTGAACTGGTAGCGACCGTTATTGAAGTCATCGTCACTGATGCCACGGGTCGAGGCCACCAGGCCGCCGACGTTGACCTGGGCGCCCTGGCCGATCAACACCCCGTTGGGGTTGATCAGAAACACCTGGCCGTTGGCGTTCAGCGCGCCCTGAATGTTGCTGGCCTTGAAGCCGGTCACCCGGTTCAGGGCGATGGACTCGCGTCCCGGCTGGTTGAAGGTCACCGATTGATTGGCGGCGATGTTGAACTCGTTCCAATTGGTGATCAGCTTGTCGGTCTTTTGATTGATCACCAGGTTGTTGCCATTGACGTCGTAATTGGCACTGCCGGAAACCAGCGTGCCGCCTTCGGGCAGCGCCATTGCCGGCGTCAGTCCTCCCAGGGCCAGCAAGCCGGCTGCCATCACCAGCAACCCCTTGCGCCCACCACTGCGACGCCGGCGCCGCGCGCCCTCGCAGGTTACGCTCCAGCGACCTTGGGCCTGGTTCCATACCAACGCATAAATCTTGTTCACAATGACTCCTTATTGACGTTTAAACGCCCTGCTGTTTTTCGCAGAACGGCACTACTTCCAAAGCACACGCAGGCCTTTAGAAAAACTGTGTCGCGCTCACCCATATCCGCGGGGTGCGCTCGGGACCGTCCCCGGCCTTCTGGTTATCCAGGGGCCAGGCACTGCTCAGGTTGAGTTGCCGCCGCTCGCCGCTCCAGCGCGCCCCCAGGCCCGCCGATTGCAGGCGCTGGGTGTTGATCTCGTTTGTCCAGGGCAGGCGGTTGACCTGCACGTAGCCCTTGTCGGCAAACAGGCTCAATTGCCAGCCGGGTGCCAGGGCGTAGCCCAGCTCCAGGCCGGCCTGCCAGCCCTGGTCGCCAATGCCGGCGCTCAGGGGATAGGCGCGCACCCCATAGGGGCCGCCCAGCCCCATCTTTTCCGAGCTGTCGAGGTTGGCCGAGGTCCACTGGGCATTGACCTGGGCATAGAGCTGGAAGCGGTCGCCCAGGCGCTGCAGGCGCGCAACCTGCAGGTTGGTCTTGGCGAAGCCGCCGCCGGTGGCGGCGGTATAGCGATCCAGGCGCTGCTCAAAGGCGTCATCGAAGGTCAGGCGACCCGAGCCGTAGGACAGGCTGAACTGGTTGTAGCCACCGCCGAGAAACCGGTCCTGGCGGTTGCCGCCCAGGCTCAGGGTCCACAACTCGATGTGCTTGCGCTTGCTCAGCTCGAACAGGTCGATGTCATCGCGCAGCTGCTTGTTCTCGTACTGCAGTTGCGCACTCAGGTCGAAGGTCCGTCCCCGCAGAATCGGCTGGGCGAGGAAGACACTCTGGACACTGGCCTGGCCGTTCATCTCCAGCTTCTTCACGCGTTTTCTGTTGAGCTCGTAGCTCATGTGCGAATAGGCCGCACCGACCCGGGTCGACCAGGGCCCCACGGGCAGTTGATAGGCGCCGCGCCAGTAGCGCTGGTCCCGATCGCTGCCCAGCAGGCGCAAGTTGATCTGGTCCCCCAGGCCCAGGGGGTTGTTGAGGTTGAAGCTGCCCCCCAGGCGGAACTCGCCGGTGTGGTAGCCGCCGAAGTTGTCGGCCTCCAGGCTGCCACTGGCCCAGGGACCGGGCTGTGCCTCCACCAGCAGATCGCTGGTGCCGGGGGCCTGTCCCGCACGCAACGTGCCCTTGACCCGGACCCCGGGCAGATCGTTAAGCAGCAGCAGGCTGCGCTCAAGGTCCGCGCTGTTGACCGCCGCGCCATCGTCCAGTGCGGCCAGCGGCCCACGCAGTACGCCATCCCGGGCACGGGACTGGTTGCTCAGCTCGACCCGGCCATAGCGACCTTCCATGACCTCGATGCGCACCACGCCGCCATCGACTTCCTGGGCCGGCAAGAAGGCCCGGGCCAGCAGATAGCCCTGTTGCTGGTAATGGGCGGTGATGCGCTGCGCTGCGTCACGCAAACCGCCCAGGTCCAGTTCTTGACCGCGCAAATCGTCCAGCAGCGGCTGCAGGTCCTGATCGCTGAACACCTGATTGCCCTCGATGACGAAGGCCTTGACCTGCAAGCGCACACCCGAAGTGTCCGGGGCCGGCGTCGAACGCTCGGCCTTGGGCACATCCAGTTGCACCTCATCGGAGGGCCGCGGCAGCGCTGGCTGGGTGGCTTCGATATCCCGTATGGCCTGTCCGACGCTGGGCACCTGGACCCGCATCTGGGCCTGCGCCAGCACGGGCAGCAACAGCGCCAGCAACATCCCCGGTCGCAGCGCCGACGGCACTCGCAACCGCTCCGCATCTCGCTCTTTGCATCCACCGGCCGGCAGCCCGGCTGCCGTACCACTACAGGTGTATTTGCACACTTCCACTCAGCGTCTCCCCGCTGTCTAAAACCACTTGGTATCGAATTTCCGCCGCGCCGCCGCTCAACACCGGCGCGGCGGACAACGGCAGGCGCGCCGAGCCGAACGGCTCGACGGTGATGCCCTGCACAGTCATGGGTTGGCGCGGGTCGCCCACATCCACCCGAGCCAGGGACACGTAGTACGGCGTCGGATTGCTCACGCTGAGCGCCGCCTGCTCTGCCTTCTGCAGGCTCCAGCGCAGCTGGCGCGCCGCCTCGTCGGCGCGACCCGGCAGGCCCTTGGGGCGATACAGCAGCTTCATGCGCAGGCGGTAACTCAGGCTCAGTTGGTTGCTGCTCAAAGGCCGCAGGGACGGCACTTCCAGAAAGTTGAGCCAGAACACCGACTCGCGATCGACAGGCAGCGGTTCACCGCTGTAACGCAGCGACAGGACGGAGCTCTGCTGCGGATCAAGCCGCGAAAGCGGGGGCGAAAGCACGAATGGCACCGCCAGCCGGCTCGGATCGACCGAGGCATCGCCCTTGTCCAGCCAGGTCTGCAGCAGCAGCGGCGCCGTCCCGAGATTGCCGACCCGGATGCTCAAGGCCGCCAGCCCCTGGGGATAGATAAAGCGCGTGCCGACAATCGACAGATCGGCGCGCACGCCCTGGCTGAACAGCAGCACCGCCGCCAACAGGCACACGCAACGCACCACACAAGCAAGACTGCTACTCAAGATGCAGGCTCCGTGGTGATGGCGCTCTGCTGCGCCCAGCGGTGACACGGCAAGTCGAGCAGAAGCGAATCGTTGCCCGGCTGCGCCGCGGGCGCCGGCAATACATAGTCGATCAGGCACTGCTCGCCAGGTCCTTCGCCCCACTGCACACGGATGCGGCCCCGGTCCTTCTCACTGCGCAGCACCAGGCGACTGCCCTGCCCCACCGCCCCCAGCTCCTCGCCGCTGTCGGCGTCCAGGGCACTGGCGGCAAAGGGCAGCGGCGCACCATCGGCCTGCCGGCTGTCGATCAGAAACGCCCGGGCCTTGCGGGTCGGGTAGGACAGCCTGACCACGGCCCCCGCCCGGGGCGCGACATTGCGCGAACTGACCTGCAGCTCGACATCCTCATCCATGCCGCTGGGGTCCAGGTCCACGGTATTGAGCTGATAGGGCGCCAGGCTCGGCAGCACCGCATAACCTTGTCCGTCCACCTGCGTACCGGCGTAGCCGACACTGGCGCCCCTGGCATGGGGGGCATGCACCAGGGCTGCGGTTTCACTCAGGGTCTGGGACAGGGTCAGGCCCCCGGAATGCAGGAGCATGCCGCCGGAGGCACCCAGCGACTGGGCCCGATAGTCACGCCCCTGGGACAGGCTCGAACTCAGGGTCACCTGCGGCAGGTAGTAGCTCAGGTTGGCGTTGGTCGAGGTTTCCCGCGGCTGGGCATCATGGGACACCGAGACGCCATAGGACGCCGTGTCGTGCTCGCCCAGTGAACCGGAAATGCCGCTGGAGTAACGGGCACCGGAATTCCGGTCGTGACTGGCAAAGGCATTGGCCAGGGTGGAACGCCCGGCGACGCCCCCCAGGGGCAGCGACAGACTGAGGCTCCACAAGGTGTTCTCACTGCGGGTGCGACGCCCCGAGAACTGGCTCGAACCCTGGGTACGCTGGACGCTCAGGGCATAGCTGAGGCCGCGCCACTGATGGTTGTAGCCCATGGCGTAGTTGCGGGCCTGACCGCGGCTGTTCCAGTAGTTGAGGGAGGAGCCGTTGAGGTAAAAGTCACCGCCGAGGCCATCCACCCGCTGGTTGATCGTCACATCCAGCCGATCGCGGACCCGGGCGAAGTCTTCGAAGCGCGCGCCTCGGTTGACGAAGTCCTCAAGGTCGATGGCGTCCCGCAGGCTCAGGTAGCCCCGGGTGGAATAGCGATAGGCCAGCAACGAGAACTGGGTGCCGCTGTCATGCAGGTTCTTGCTGTAGGAAAGACGCAGGCTGGTGCCCTGCAGGTTGCCATTGCGCGGCACCTGGCTGCGGGACTGGGTCAGGTCGAGACCGAAACCTCCGAGCTCGGTGTTCAGCGCTGCGCCGATCAGGCCGGCCATGTAGCTGCCGGTGAGCGAGGCACCGGCATAACCGGTGACCTGGTTGTCCAGCCCGCGTTGCAGGGTGCCCTGGGCCACATACTGGTGCAGGCCACGCCCTCCGGCCCTGATCACTTGACCGCCGGTCAGGCTGTAGCGGGTGACGCCGGGACGCAGATGGCGGGCCATGGTGGCAAAGGGCACGGTAAAACGCTGGGTACGGCCATCGGCCTCGGTGACCGTCACCTCCAGGTCACCGCCAAAGCTGGCGGCCTGCAGGTCGGCAATCTCGAAGGGGCCTGGGGCAACGGTGGTTTCATACACCAGGTAACCACGCTGCTGCACCGTGACCTTGGCGTTGGTATTGGCCGTGCCGCGCACCACCGGGGCGAAATAGCGCTGAGTGGTGGGCAGCATGCGTTCATCGCTGAACAACTTGACCCCGCGAAACGACACCGAATCGAACAGCTCGGAATCGGTCACGCTCTCCCCCACCAGTAATTGCGAACGCCAGTCGGTCAGGTCGGTCTGGCCGTAGATATAGCCCCGCTGATAATCGCTGCCGCTGTCGGGCGACCAGGACAAGGTGCCGCTGTGACGCAGGCGCAGGTTTCCCAGGTTCAGGCCCATGCTCAATCCGGCATAACCGTTGGTACTGCGCTGGCCACGGCTCTGGGTGCTGAACAGGTTGGTGCTGTAGTTCAGCCGGGCAGCGTTGATGCCCGAGTCCCAACTGGCCGGATCGACATAGCTGGAGGCAACTTCAGGCAGCACGAACAGCTGTGGAACCGAGAGTTCAAGCTGCTGTTCGGCCATGTTGACCCTGGTGGTGACGTGGGGGATGTAACTGGCAAGGTCCCCGCAGAACAGGCCATCGCCTTGCAGCGGATGGCTGGCAGGCGCCAACGCGGCGTCGGCTTTGTGCAGGTCGATGCCCAATTGCGTGAGCAACTCGCGGTCGTAGCAGGGCTGGCTGCCCTGGGGGTCAGCGCTTTCGCGCAATTCGATCTCGATCAGCCCGCGCCAGGCGCCACTGACCCGCACATCCAGCAGGTACTTGCCCGGCGCCACGTAACCCGCGCGCTCGAAGCGCTGCGTGTCGATGAGGGTTCCCGGCCCCTTGAACAGCATCTGGGTATCGAAGAACACCGGACTGTTCTGCGACGTGTCGCCGGACACCTCCGATAGCACGGTTTGATCAGCGGTCGTCGGCTGGGCAGCCACAGGAGCCGCCAGCCCCAGCAGCCCGGCCAGCACCGACAGTGCTCGCAAGAGCCGGGCCGGAGCATCGCCAGGACAGACTCGCGCAAGCACAGGAAAACCCAGCCAGAAGGGCTGCACACTGAACATAATCGATACCAATGCACTCAGCGTTCAATAACCAGGGCCAAGAGCGGAGTTGAATTAACAGGGCAACTAGAGAAGGTTCTTTTCAAGCGGCACCCGGCCACCGAAGTCATTGACCACTTCAAAGCGCACAGCCGCATTGCGTGGCGCTCTTTCAGCGCTTGCCGGCCAGGCGAAGGACTCCCGACCAAAAGGCGCGACCATCCCGGTCCCCAGGTCGACGGTGCGTCCTTGCACTTGCACCTCGACCTTGCTGAAAGACAGGTAGTAAGGCGTTGGATTGGATACCTGGATGACCGGACCTGCGGCCTGGTCTTTGGCCACTCCCGCGGGCTCAAACTTCCAACTGAGTTTTTCCACCGCCGAGTTGACATCGACCTTCAAGTCCGCAGGACGAAAGAACAACTTGATCCGATGACGGAAGGTAAAGGCCAATCGGTTTTCATCCTGTTTCTGTTGGGGCGGAACTTCCAGAATGTTCAGCCAGTACAGTGACTCACGATCAGCGGGCAACGGTTCTTTCGAATAACCAATACGCAGTACCGCCGCGGCATTGGGCTCCAGGCGACTGAGTGCCGGTGTAAGTTGAAAGGGCACTTTCATTTCTTCCGGCGCCTTACTGGCATCACCATCATCAATCCAGGCCTGAACCAATATCGGCATGCTGCCTGGGTTATTCATTCTCAGTGTCACATCACGCGCACTCGCCGGATAAACCACACGAGTGCCATGAATGACTATTTCCGCATTGACTACCGAAGAGAACAAACTCAGGAAGAAGGCGCCGATAACGAACGTTTTAAACACATGCGCTTTCGGCGCCATGAGCAACTCCTTATGTAACTGACAGCTGTCAGTTGTACGTCACATCGAAGTTGATATTGGAGTCGGCACGACCTTCAACGATTGTGTCGCTGACCGCCACATAAGAGGCCTTGAACTTCAGCACGGCCTTGTTACCGATAACTTCGGCAACCTGCTGATTGTTGTTTTCCGACAGGTCGATTTTCCCCGGCGTGGCGCCGTTGTTGTGAATCTGGATCTGCACGCCCGAGGCCGAACCAGAACCGCTGTCGATCAGACGCAGGTTGCCGGTGGCGTTATCAATGAAACCATCCTTGTGGAAGCTGACGGCGGCTTTGGAGCCGTCGGTGCAGCCGCCGCCACTGAGGTTGATGTTGAATTCCTTGAATTCGGAAGCCGTGCCGATGCCACCGGCGAAAACCGAAGGCAGGACGTTGCCGAACTTGACCGTGCCGGTGTTCGCTCCGGATTCGTTGGCATCGACCTGAACCTTGCAACTGACACTGGAGATCAGGCCTTCGAACTTCACGTTGCCGGAGTTGACACCGGTTTCTGCGTAGCTCAATGCCGGAGTCAGTGCCGCAAGCAGCAACCCGGAGGTCGCCATGGATGCAAAAGATTTAAGTTTCATCTGATTCCCTATTATTAAAAACCGTCTAAGAGCACAGTATTCAAAACAACTTCGCCCTCCCGAGACGTACAGCCTTGCTGAACTTCGAGCCAACGAGACATGAGTTGAACACCACAACAACCTCGATCAACCGCTCTCGCCCATAATAAAATGCATATTGACAACAGGCTTCTGCATTCCATCCGGAGCGGACATTACGATACCGACTGCCCTCTTCTTTTAGAATAACGACCAATCTTCATGTAACAAGGAGCACTCTCTAAATGAACAAGATTTTTCTCGGAAACTTGTACTACTTAAAAACCACTAAACACACTAAAAACAGCCAATAAATAAGACACTTCTTATATAGAGCCCCATAGACTGCAAACACGCGATATACGACAGAGATTCAGCGCTGTAACCAACTGATCAAGTGACGGTCGGCCGCTTCCGGACCTAAGTGCTGGGCAAGCCCCGAACGTCCGCCCAACGAAAAACGCCCGGTGCATTGCACCGGGCGTTTGGCCAGAGTTCTCGACAACGCAGCCTGTGCTGCAAGCGCTCACAACGCGTTTGAGCGCCCCGAAACAGGGTGCGCAACTGCGGCCATGGGGCGCACCGGACGCGGGTCTTCCTGGCCCTGACGCAAGCGCAAGGCCGCCAGCGCCGCCACCAACAGCACCAGGGCAATGGCCTTGAGGCCGTTCATGGCATCGCCGGTGCTCATTTCGATCGCCCCCATCACCGAGGGGCCGACAAAACCGCCCAACAGTCCGCAGGAGTTCACAAAGCCCAGGCCTCCCGCCAGGGCCGCACCTTTGAGCCGTGACGCCGGGTACAGGAAGATGATCGACTGCACCACAAAGAACATCAGCGCCGCCACACAGAACCCCAGCAGGCTGAACACCGGCCCGGAAAAGGCCGCAATCAGCAGCCCGGCCGCCATCGTCAGCAAGCCGCAGACCAGCAGTCGCCGTGCCCGCTGCGCGCTGGTGGCCAGCCGTGGCAGGCTGATCGCCCCCAGCGCCGCGACGATCCACGGCAAGGAGGTCAGCAGGCCGACGCTCATCAGGCTCAGACTGCCGTACTTGCCGATGATGCTGGGGAGGAAAAAGATCACGGTGTAGATGGTGATCTGGTGGCAGAAGTAGACAAAGATCGCCAGCAGGATCTGCGGCGTAAAGCACTGCCGGAACGAATGCCCGCCCTGCCCTGCCCCCTCATCGGCTTCGTCGGCCAGGCGCTGCTCGATGCCCCGGGCCTCCTCGGCGCTCAACCAGGGTGCGCGGCTTGGACGGTCCGGCAGGCGCCGCCAGACCACCCAGGCGAAGAACACCGCCGGCAGCCCTTCGAGCAGGAACATCCACTGCCAACCATGCCAGCCCAGCAAGCCGTCCATCTTCATCAGCGCGGCGCCCAGCGGACCGCCGATGATATTGGCCAGGCACACCCCCAGCAGGAAATAGCCGGTAGCCCGGGCCCGTTGCCGGCGGTCGAACCAGTAGGTCAGGTACAGCATGACCCCGGGAAACAGGCCGGCTTCGGCGATGCCCAGCAGCAGGCGCAGTACATAGAAGGAGGTCTCGCCCTGGACGAAGGCCATGGCGGCGGAGATCAGCCCCCACGTGACCATGATCCGGGCAATCCAGAAGCGCGCGCCGACCTTGTGCATGATCAGGTTGCTGGGCACCTCGGACAGCGCATAGGTGAGGAAGAACAACCCGGCACCCAGGCCATAGGCGGCAGCGGAAATACCCAGGTCCACATCCAGTTGGTGCTTGGCCAGGGCGATGTTGGTGCGGTCGAGAAAGCTCAGGACATAGGCCGCGATCAACAGCGGCATGAGTTTGAGAAACATCAGGCGGGTCACCTGTTGCGGGTCCCGGGGCGCTGCTGTGGTTGCAGTGTTCATGGGGCATATCCCTTTGTAGTTGTTATGCGGGATCGTCAGCGGGCCTGGAGCCAGGGCCGCTGACACGGACCTTCAAGGGTCAGAACGCGACGTGCTCACGCCCCTTGAGCCCGAGCAGGGCCCGGGCTTCATCCGGGGTCGCCACACGACCGCCCAGGGCTTCGATGACCGTGCGAATGCGCCGCACCTGATCGGCGTTGCTGGCCGCCAGTTTGCCGGGGCCATCCCACAGCGAGTCCTCCAGGCCGACCCGGGCATGGCTGCCCATGGCCAGGCCCATGGTGGCCAGGGGAATCTGATTGCGCCCGGCGCCGAGGATCGACCAGTGATAGGCATCGCCAAACAGCCGGTCGGCGGTACGGCGCATGTGCGCCAGATCCTCGGGATGACCACCGATGCCGCCCCGCAGGCCGAACACCGACTGGATGAACAGCGGCGCCTTGAGCAGGCCGCGCTCAAGGAAATGCGCCGCGGTATACAGGTGGCCGATGTCGTAGCACTCAATCTCGAAGCGGGTGCGATTCTCGGCACAGGCGCTGAGGATATGGGCAATATCGCGGAAGGTATTGCGGAAGATCCGGTCGTCGCTCTCCTCCAGGTACGGCCGCTCCCAGTCGTGCTTGAACTCGGTGAAGCGGTTGAGCATTTCGTACAGACCGAAGTTCATCGAGCCCATGTTCAGCGAGGCCAGCTCCGGCTTGAACTCCAGCACCGGCTGCAGGCGCTCCTCGACGCCCATGGTGGGGGCGCCACCGGTGGTGAGGTTGATCACCACGTCGCAGGCCTCCTTGATCTGCGGCAGGAAGCGCCGGAACAGTTCGGGGTCCTGGCTCGGCCGCCCGTCCTCCGGGTCTCGGGCATGCAGGTGCACGATGGCCGCACCGGCTTGGGCCGCAGCGATGGCCTCGGCGGCGATTTCTGCGGCGGTGATCGGCAGGTGCGGCGACATGGACGGGGTATGAATCGCCCCGGTGACAGCGCAAGTGATGATGACAGGCGTTTTTCCAGACATGACGGTACTCCGACTTTTATTCTTGATGAAAAAAATCCCTGGGTGTCGCTGATGGAATTCACCGCTGACGACCTTCAGCGGTGCGGATCGCGGGCGCGGCTAGAGGTACTCGACGTTACCGTCGACGCTGATCGCCTGGCCGGTGATATTGCGAGCCGCCGGCGAGCAGAGAAACAGCGCCATGGCGGCCACGTCCTCGGCGCTGACCATGCGCTTGAGGGAGATCTTGTTCAGGTACTCCTGGCGCATTTCGGCCACCGGCACCCCGGTCTGTTCGGCCCGGGCCTGAATCACCGCGTCCATGCGCGGGCCCTGGACTATCCCCGGCAACAGCGCATTGACCCGGATATCGCTGGCCCCAAGCTCGGCCGCCAGAGACTTCATCAACCCGACAATGGCCCACTTGGTGGCCGCATACGGCGTACGCCAGGCATATCCCAGGCGCCCGGCCACCGAGGCGATGTGCAGCAGATGGGCATTGGCCGAAGCCTTGAGCAACGGCACTGCGTGGTGGGCAAAACGGTACTGCGCGGTCAGGTTGATATCGATGGTGCGCTGCCAGTCGGCGTCGCTGACGGCATCGATGCCGGCCGTGGGCCCGGCAATACCAGCGTTGTTGACCAGCACATCGAGCCCGCCGAAGCGCTCCACCTGAAGCTCGAACAGCGCTTGGATCTGTGCCGGATCAGCGACATCGGTGCGGGTCGCCAGCGCCTCGGGGTAGCGATCCCGGAACGCCGCCAGGGCCGCCTCACTGACATCGCAGACGTGCACCTGGGCGCCAGCTTCGAGATAGGCCCTGGCCAGCACTTCACCGATGCCCGCCGCGCCGCCGGAAATCATCACCCGCAAGCCTGGGTAAGGCTGTAAACGCTGCAAGATGCTCATGCCCGACCTCCTTTGAGCGCCGCCGCACCAGGCTTCTTGGCCAACAGCCGGCCCAGGGAGTCTGCCGCTTGCATGATGTCGTCGGTGACGGCCGCTCGCACTCCCGGACCATCGCCGGTGGCCAGGGCTTCGACGATGCGATTGTGGGCTTCCATGGAACGTTGCAGGTGGGCCTGGTCCGGCGCCACCAGGGCAAAACACGGCCCCATGTGCAGCCAGAAGTTCTCCACCGCGGCCATGGTCAGCTCGGCTCGGGCCACGGCATAGATACGTCGGTGAAAGGCGAAGTTGGTCCATAGGTAACGGGACACATCCACCTCATCGGCAGCCTTCTGCATCTGCCGGCACAGATCGGTGATCTCCTGCAGATCGCCCTCTTGCAGATGCTGCAGGGCCTTTTCCGCCAGCAGCCCTTCCAGGGCCACCCGTGCATCACGGATCTCCCGCAGACGCTCCAGCGTCATCATTCGCACTCGCAGGCGGGAAGTTTCCGTGACCTCAAAGGCATTTTCCGCGCTCAGGCGCTGCAGCGCTTCGCGCACCGGCATGGGGCTGGAACCCAGGGCTTCGGCCAGGCCACGAATGGTCAACTTCTGGCCGGGCTGAAAACGCCCACTCATCAAGGCTTCGCGAATCTGCCGGTACACCTGCTCCTGCAAGGTATCGCGAGAAACCTGACGCAACGTGGGAAGGGGGATTGGGCCTTGGGATATAGGACCTTCAGACATGGCATCTACCTGTGTTGTGGTTCTTGTGCTCGACAATATGTGATCACAAATCAAATATGTCAAACATCAGGATTTGATCCACAGCCCGTCATGAAGGGCAAATTCATCACTAAAATATTTCATAAATTCCGCACTGCGGAACAATATTCCGTATTGACCACACTATTCATTGATGACAGGATTATTTTCGCCAAGTGATTCAAATAGCGGAATAAAGCTATCCGTGACTGGGATGTTCTGCTGGTCACCCTCAACGCCATACCGCGCCCACCGACCTCTCGCTGCCCTTCACCCCGGAGACTGCTGCAATGAGTTGCGAAACAGCCCTGCCCATCGTCGAAAGCGCATTACACGGAAACATCCTGGTGCTGACCCTCAACAACCCGCCGGTCAACGCCCTGGGGGTGGAGATCCGCCGCGGACTGCTGGCGGCTATCGACAGCGCCAACGACAACCCGGCGGTCGAAGCCATACTGCTGGTCGGTGCAGGACGACACTTCTGTGGCGGCGCCGACATTCGCGAATTCGGCAAGACGCCCCAGGCGCCGGCGCTGCCGGAGGTGACCAAGCGGATCGAGGACAGCAGCAAACCGGTGCTGGCGGCAATCCAGGGAGTGGCCCTGGGAGGAGGCCTGGAAGTCGCCCTCGCCGCCCATTACCGCCTGGCCACCGGCAGCGCCCGGCTCGGCCTGCCAGAGGTGTTGCTGGGCTTGCTTCCCGGGGCCGGCGGCACCCAGCGGCTGCCACGCCTGATCGGTGCCAAAGCGGCTCTGGAACTGATGCTCAGCGGGCGCCATCTGAGCGCCAAGGAGGCCCTGGATCTGGGTTTAGTGGACCGTCTGGGGGACAGCGATGACGCCCTGGCCGAAGGCCTGGCCTACATGCGCCAGTTGCTGGCACAGGGCGCCACTGTCCGACGCACCCGGGATGCTCAGGCCCTGAGCGAGCCAGCCGCCCAGCGCCAAGCGATAGATGCCGCCCGCCAGCAGGCCACGCAGAAATCCCGAGGCCTGCTGTCGCCGCTGCACATCATCCAGGCCGTGGAAGCGGCCCTCGATCAATCCTTCGAAGACGGCCTGCGCGAAGAACGCCGACTGTTTCTGGAGTGCCTCGACAGCCCGCAGCGTGCCGGGCTGGTGCATGCTTTTTTTGCGGAACGGGAAGTGCTCAAGGCCCCCGAGACCCGCGCGGCAGCCCCCCGGGCCATTGCCCGAGTGGGGGTGGTGGGCGGTGGCACCATGGGCGCCGGCATCGCCGTGACGGTCCTCGACGCGGGGCTGGAAGTGACCATGATCGAACGCGACCAGGACGCCCTGAATCGCGGCCGCAGCAATGTCGAGAAGGTCTACGACACCCTGATCGACAAAGGTCGCCTGACCCAGGCCGACAAAGCCGCGACCCTGGCCCGTTTCCGCGCCAGCACCGACTACCGGGATCTGGCCCAGGCCGATCTGGTGATCGAAGCCGTGTTCGAGGACATGGCGGCCAAGCTTGCGGTATTCGCCGAACTGGATCGCGTGTGCAAGGCCGGCGCCGTACTCGCCAGCAACACCTCCTACCTGGACATCAACGCCATCGCCCAGAGCGTCTCGCGACCTGCCGACGTGATCGGCCTGCACTTCTTCTCCCCGGCCAACATCATGAAGTTGCTGGAGATCGTGGTGCCAGCCAAGGTCGCCACGGAGGTCGTCGCCACGGCCTTCGAGCTGGCGAAACAGTTGCGCAAGGTGCCGGTACGCGCCGGCGTCTGTGATGGATTTATCGGCAATCGCATCCTCGCGGTCTATCGCCAGGCCGCTGACTACATGATGGAAGACGGCGCCTCGCCCTATCAGATCGACCAGGTCCTGCGCGATTTCGGCTTCCCCATGGGCCCCTTCCAGGTGGCGGACCTGGCCGGTGGCGACATCGGCTGGGCGACCCGCCAGCGCAAGGCCGCCAGCCGTGATCCCCGGGTTCGCTATGTACAGATCGCCGACCGCCTCTGCGAGCGCGGCTGGTTCGGGCAGAAAACCGGGCGCGGCTACTACCTCTATGCCCAGGGCCCGCGCAGCGCCAGCCAGGACCCGGAAGTCCTGGCGATCATCGACGCCGAGCGGGCCCGGGTCGGCATCACGCCCCGGGCCTTCAGCAACACGGAAATCCTGCGGCGCTACATGGCGGCCATGATCAACGAGGGCGCCAACGTGGTGCATGAAGGCATCGCCCTGCGCCCCCTGGACGTGGACATCACCCTTATCCACGGCTACGGCTTTCCGCGCTATCGCGGGGGCCCGCTCAAGTACGCCGACCAGTACGGCCTGCCCCAGGTCCTGGCGGATATCCGCGAGTTTGCCGAAGAAGATCCGCTGTTCTGGACAGCCTCACCCTTGCTGGTGCAGCTGGTAGAGCGCGGCGAGAACTTTGACAGCCTCAATCACAGCCACTGACCAAGGAGCACGTCCCATGCGCGAAGCCGTCATTGTCTCCACTGCCCGCACGCCCCTGACCAAGGCCCATCGAGGTGAATTCAACATCACCCCCGGCCCCACCCTCGCCGCCTTCGCAGTACGCGCCGCGGTCGAGCGGGCCGCCATCGATCCAGAGCTGATCGAAGATGCCATCCTCGGCTGCGGCTACGGCGAAGGCACCACCGGGCGCAACGTCGCGCGCCTGGCAGTGGTCCGTGCCGGCTTGCCCATCAGCATCGCCGGCACCACGGTCAACCGCTTTTGCGCCTCCGGGCTTCAGGCCATTGCCATGGCGGCGGGACGCATCGTGGTGGACGGTGTCCCAGCGATCATCGCCGGCGGTGTGGAGAGCATTTCCCAGATCCGTGGCCGCGGCGCCAGCGACGACCCGGACCTCGATCCCTGGCTCCTGCAGCACAAGCCGGAACTGTTCCTGCCGATGATCGAAACCGCCGACATCGTCGCCGCGCGCTATGGCATCAGTCGCGAGGCCCAGGACCGCTTCTCGGTGGAGAGCCAGCGCAAGACCGAAGCGGCACAACTGGCCGGCCGCTACCGCGAGGAAATCATCCCCTGCACCACCACCATGGCGCTGACCGATAAACAGAGCGGTGTGGTCAGCCAGCTGCAGGTCACGGTGGAGGCCGACACCTGCAACCGTCGCGGCACCACTTACGAGGCCCTGGCCAAACTGCAGCCGGTGCAAGGCCCTGAGCGTTTCATCAGCGCCGGCAACGCCTCGCAACTGTCCGACGGCGCCTCGGCCTGCGTATTGATGGAGGCCCGGGAAGCGTCCCGCGCCAACCTGACCCCGTTGGGGGTGTTTCGTGGCATGGCAGTGGCTGGCTGCGAGCCCGACGAAATGGGCATCGGCCCGGTGTTCGCGGTGCCCAAGCTGTTGGCCCGGCATGGCCTCAAGGTCGAGGACATCGGCCTCTGGGAACTCAACGAAGCCTTCGCCTCCCAGGCGCTCTACTGTCAGCAGCGGCTGGGCATTGCCGACGAATGCCTGAACGTCAACGGCGGAGCCATCGCCCTGGGTCACCCGTTCGGCATGACCGGCGCGCGCCTGGCCGGCCATGTGCTGCTTGAGGGTCGCCGGCGGGGCGTGAAGTACGCCGTGGTCAGCATGTGCATCGCCGGCGGCATGGGCGCCGCTGCGCTGTTCGAAATCTATTGAGGACCTCGCCATGGACCTGAGTTTCACTCCAGAGGAAGAAGCCTTCCGCGACCAGGTGCGACGCTTTCTCGCCGAACACCTGCCCACTGGCCTGAGTGACAAGGTGGCCGCAGGCGAGCGCCTGTCCAAGGCCGACATGGAGCAATGGCATGCGCTGCTCAATGCCCGGGGCTGGCTGGCCAACCACTGGCCCCAAGCCTTTGGCGGACCGGGCTGGAGCCCCGTGGAAAAGTTCATCTTCGAACTGGAGTGCGGGCTGGCCAATGCGCCGCGCATCGTGCCCTTTGGCGTCAATATGCTGGGGCCAGTGCTGATCAAGTACGGCACCCCACAGCAGCAGGACTATTGGCTACCACGGATTCTCGACGGCCGCCACTGGTGGTGCCAGGGCTATTCGGAACCCGGTGCCGGCTCGGACCTGGCCGCAGTGAAAACCAGCGCCGTGCGCGACGGCGATCACTATGTGGTCAACGGCCAGAAGACCTGGACCACCCTGGGTCAGCACGCCAACATGATTTTCTGCCTGGTACGCACCGACCGTGAAGCCAAGCCCCAGGAAGGCATCAGCTTCCTGCTGATCGACATGGCCAGCCCCGGGGTCGAGGTACGCCCGATCATCACCCTGGAGGGCGATCACGAAATCAACGAAGTCTTCTTCACCGACGTGCGGGTGCCGGTGGCCAATCGGGTAGGCGAGGAACACAAGGGCTGGACCTGCGCCAAGTACCTCTTGACCTACGAGCGCACCAATATCGCTGGGGTCGGCTTGTCCATGGCGGCGCTGCAACGGGTCAAGCAGTTGGCCGCGCAGCGCACCCGCAACGGCCAGCCACTGCTGCATGACCCGCAGTTCGCCGCCCGCCTGGCCCGGGTCGAGATCGACCTGGCCAATATGCAGACCACCAACCTGCGGGTGATCGCCGCCGTGTCCGGGGGTGGGGCTCCCGGTGCGGAAAGTTCGATGCTGAAGATCTGCGGCACGCAAATCCGTCAGGAACTGACCGCACTGCTGCGCCGGGCCATGGGCCCCGAAGCCCGGCTCATGCTGGATGACGCCAACCCCGAAGCGCTGGACGCAGGCCCCGGGTTCGCGGCCAACGCCGCGGCGCAGTACTTCAACAATCGCAAGCTGTCGATTTTTGGCGGCTCCAATGAAATCCAGAAAAACATCATCTCGAAAATGATTCTCGGGCTCTGAGGGCGTGCACATGAACTTCGAACACAGCGCAGAACGGCGCATGCTCGCCGACAGCTTGAATCGTTTCATCACCCAGCAATACAACCTGGAAAAGCGCCAGCAGAGCCTGCAGTCCGAGCTGGGTTTCAACCCCGATATCTGGCGCCAGCTGGCGGACCTGGGAGTCATCGGTGCCCTGTTCAGTGAGGCCAACGGCGGCTTCGGTGGCGGCGGCTTCGACCTGGCCCTGGTCTTCGAGGCAATAGGCCGCGGACTGCTGGTGGAACCTCTGCTGGGCAGTGCGGTACTGGCCGGCGAGGCCATCGCCAGCGCCGGCAACGAAGAACAGAAAATGCACCTGGGGCCAATCATCGACGGCAGCCTGATCGCCGCCCTGGCCCATGAAGAACCCGGCAACCACTATGCAACCCACCGGGTCGCCTGCCGCGCCGAGGCGGACCCTGCCGGCTGGCGTCTGGACGGTATCAAGAGCATGGTCCTCAACGGCCGCCAGGCCGGGTTGCTGGTGGTCGCGGCACGCACGGCCGGAGCCCAGGACGATAGCCAGGGCATCTCGCTGTTCCTGGTACCGGCGGACACCCCGGGCCTGGAGATCCAGGCCTGCCCGACCCTCGATAGCGGCCCCGTCGCGCAAGTGCGCCTGCACCAGGCAAAAGTGCCGGCACAGGCCTTGCTGGGCCCCTTGCATCAGGGCCACGCGATCCTCGAACGGGCCATCGGCCGCGGCCTGTTGGCGCTCTGCGCGGAAGCCCTTGGCGCCATGGAAGTGGCCAAGCTGGCGACCCTGGACTACCTGCGCACCCGGCAACAATTTGGCCGTCCTATCGGTAGCTTCCAGGCGCTGCAACATCGCATGGCAGTGTTGTTGCTGGAGATCGAGCAGGCGCGTTCGGCGGTGATCAACGCCGCTGCCGCCCTCGACGCCGACCGCCTGACCCGCGAACGCAGCCTGTCGGCGGCGAAGGTCAGCATCGGTCGCATCGGCGCCCTGGTGGCGGAGGAATGCATCCAGTTGCATGGCGGTATCGGCATGACCTGGGAACTGCCACTGGCCCATTACGCCAAGCGGCTGGTGATGATCGACCACCAGTTGGGGGACGAGGATCATCACCTGCAGCGCTACATCGCCCTCGGCCAAGCACCGGCCCCATGAGTCTCTCGGGCAGACAACCACAGGCCCAGGCCCAACACGCCGCCCCCCGAGCGATGGCGACGAGCCCTGACTCTATCGTTGAACACCAACGACATGGCGAGCACGCCACCGGGGACCGAGGTCCGCACCGTGAGCTGCACCCGGGGTGGTGGCACGAAGCTCTTTATCGCCAGTGACGACCTGCTGGATGCCGAGGATTGACGACTGGTCAGCGCCAAGGGCGTATTCAGGCGTGGCCGCCTGCGTCACGACAGCCGCTGAGGCGGTACGGCGCAGACGGCAGATCACCGGACCGTGATCGCCTGACGAGACAGGTGCCTGCCTGGTGCAACAGCGTTCCGAGAGGCAATCGTCGATTTCAATTCAAGCGGTTCCGGGATAACATTTTTCTCTTGTTTCCAAGAACCCGCTGCGTGGTCAACTGGCATTGCGCCCGGCACCAGCCCCTACCGGAAGACCCCATGCACGACCCGAACGATGCCCCGGAACCAGCGCCCAAAGACCGCAAGTTCGTCGAAGCCCTGGCCCGTGGCCTGGAAGTCCTGCGGGCCTTTACCCACGGTCACGCGGTACGCGGCAACCAGGACATCGCCCGCATCACCGGCCTGCCCAAACCCACGGTGTCGCGCCTGACCTACACCCTGACGCAGTTGGGCTACCTCAAGTACAACCAGGACCTGGAGAAGTACCAGCTGGATTCGGCGGTACTGGCCCTGGGTTACGCCTACTCCGCCAGCCTGCGAGTTCGCCAGTTGGGCAAACCCTTCATGGACGAGTTCTCCCGGCGCACCAACACCACAGTCAGCCTGACCTGCCGCGATCGCCTGTCGATGATTCACGTGGACAGCAGCCGCCCGCCGGAGGTCGCCAGTCTGCGCATGGAACCCGGACTGCGCCTGCCCCTGGCCACCAGCGCCGCGGGGCGGGCCTACCTGGCGGCCACGCCGAAAATCGAGCGTGACCATCTGCTGCGGGAAGTGGCGAAAAAAGTCGGAGATGAATGGCCGGCCCTGGAAAAGTCCCTGGAGGACTCCTTCCGTGAATACGAAGCCTTTGGCTTCTGCCTGTCACTGGGAGAATGGGACCGCAACGTCAATGGCGCCGGCGTGCCGCTGCGCCTGGCCGACGGCAGTATCATGGCCCTGACCTGCGGCGCCCCGAGCTTTCAGCTGTCCAGCGAAAAACTCGAAAGCTCCCTGGCCCACCAGTTGGTGATGCTGGCCCGGGACCTGGAAAGCCTCGGCGTCTGAAGCACACGCCAGGGCAGATTTTCGGCTTCTGCAACGAGCCGGGGTACATCGGGTACTCCATGAATGACCATGAAGCACCCGAGACCGGCCCCGTTATCAGCGGGGCCGTCCCATCCGTTACTCGTCACCCCACTTATCGTGACCGGCAATCACCTGGCTATTGCCGAAGGCTGCAGATTGACGAATGTCACCCAAGCCCAGGCCCGCCAGGCCACCCAGCCGAGCATCCCGGTTGCCGGTGAGTTCGCCGCTGGCGAATGTTGGGTTATCGAAGGCGACTGGCGCCGCGGTGCCAACCAATGCCTCCATACGTTCGCGAGCCTGATGCTGTGGAGTTAGGTTCCTGCCGAGTGGCTGGCGCGCCAGCTGGACCATGCGGACTAGAGTGCCCCTGCATGCCGCATCTTTTGCCCTAAAAATGCCCTGACAACTGCCACAGAAACGAAAAAGCCCCCGTAATCTTCAATGATTACGGGGGCTTAGTCTTGTTCAATAATGGCGGAGAGATAGGGATTCGAACCCTAGGTACCGGTGAAGGTACAACGGATTTCGAATCCGTCCCATTCGGCCACTCTGGCATCTCTCCAACGGCGCGCATCATAACAGCACCTTTGCCGGATGCGAAGCCCCCGAGCAAATTTTTTCCGTGCTATCAGATGCTTGCGTCGATTACAGCGGCACGCCCAGGCGCTGGGCGACTTCTTCGTAGGCTTCGATGACATCACCGAGGCCCTGGCGGAAGCGGTCCTTGTCCATCTTCTTCTTGGTGTCCTTGTCCCACAGACGGCAGCCGTCCGGGCTGAACTCGTCGCCCAGGACGATGGAGCCGTCGCTGAACACGCCGAACTCCAGCTTGAAGTCCACCAGCAGCAGGCCAGCGTCATCAAACAGCTTGCTCAGGACTTCGTTGACCTTGAGCGACAGCTCTTTCATGCGCGCCAGTTGCTCGGCGGTACCCCAGCCGAACGCCACAACGTGAGATTCGTTGATGAACGGGTCGCCCTTGGCGTCGTCCTTCAGGAACAGCTCGAACGTGTAAGGATTGAGCTTCATGCCCTCTTCCACACCCAGGCGCTTGACCAGGCTGCCGGCCGCGTAGTTACGCACCACGCACTCCACCGGGATCATGTCGAGCTTCTTCACCAGGCACTCGTTGTCGCCCAGCAGCTTGTCGAACTGGGTCGGCACGCCGGCAGCTTCGAGTTTCTGCATGATGAAGGCGTTGAACTTGTTGTTCACCATACCCTTGCGGTCCAACTGCTCGATGCGCTTGCCGTCGAACGCCGAGGTGTCGTTGCGAAACAGCAGGATCAAGCGGTCAGCGTCGTCGGTCTTGTAAACCGATTTGGCTTTGCCGCGGTAGAGTTCTTCACGTTTTTCCATGATGGGCTCCGCTTGCTAAGTAGGTGGGCTAGGCGATGTGGCGCCAGTCGAGCCCTGAATCTTGATCGGCCAATTGCAGCCAGTCCGGATCGCACCCGAGGGTGTCGACAAAACATTGCCGGGCCAGCTGCGGCAGGTTGTTCTTGCTGCTCAGATGAGCAAGGACCAGATGCTGCAGGTCCTGCCATCCCAATTCGGCCACCAGGCTTGCGGCCTGATGGTTGTTCAAATGCCCTTGGTCACCGCCGACCCGCTGCTTGAGAAAGTACGGGTAATAACCGCGCGCCAACAGGTCCCGGCAATGGTTGGCCTCGATCATCAAGGCATCCAGGCCACGATAGCCTTCCAGTACGCCGGTACAGTAGGAACCCAGGTCGGTCAGCAGGCCAAAACGCCGCTGACCGTCGCTGAAGACAAACTGTGTAGGTTCCTGGGCGTCGTGGGCGACGGCAATCACGTCAATGCACAAGGTACCAATCTGCAGTTGCTCGCCACCGCGGACAAAACCTGCAGCCTCCACCGGTTTGCGCATCCCGCGCAAAGTGCCCTGGCTGAGGTAGACCGGTAAATTGTAGCGCCGAGACAGCAAACCCACGCCATGCACGTGGTCGGCATGTTCGTGGGTCACCAGGATGGCGCTCAACTGCGAAGGATGAACTCCCAGGCGCTGCAGGCGCCGCTCGGTTTCCCGCAAGGAGAAACCACAATCCACCAGGATGTAAGTGTCAGCACTGGCGATCAGCGTGCCATTCCCTTGGCTACCACTGCCGAGAACGGCGAAACGCATCTGATCAGCCCAGGTTGTCCTGAATCGCGCCCAACACCTTGCGCGCCACATCGGCCGGCGCCACGGTGTTGATGTTCTTCTCGACAGTCACCTGGACGTTGTCACCCACCTTGCTCAGGCGCACCTGGTAGCGCTCGGCGCGGGCTTCGATCTCTTCCTTGGCCGGCTTGCTGCCGAACAACTTGCCGAAGAAGCCCGGCTCGTCGTTCTTCTTCTCGGCTTTTTCCGCCAGGTTGATGTAGTACAGGCCCAGGCTGCGGTTGATGTCCTCTACCCGCCATTCGCCCTGCTCCAGGGCGCGGCCCACGCTGGACCAGGCGCGATCGAGGTCGGCGCCCAGGTTCAGCACCGGGTTGCCGCTGCCGTCTTCGCTGAGGCTGACCCGGCTCGGGGTATCGAAATCGCGAGCAGCCAGCAGGGACACCGAACCGCCCTTCTCGGAGGTACGGCTCATGCTGGCCAGCATGTCATCCACCAGCGCGGCGTCCAGGCCGGTGTTGACCGAACGGTTGGTGAACTCCACATCGGCGGTGCTGCCGGCGGGACGCTCGGCACTGACCACGTAGACTTCACTGGTATTGCGCTGCACACCCGGTTCGATGCGCACCCGCACGCGAGTTTCGCTGTCGGCGGCGACGCCGGCGCTGCTCAGGCGCTTGGCCACGGCAGCGGAAAGCTCGTCGGAACGCTGCCAGCGGGTGCTGAACTCGCCAGTTTGCGGGCGTTGCTGATCCAGGCGAAAACCGTTGTCCTGGAAGAACTGCACTGCCACTGGCCAGACTTCGGCCGGCGGATGCTGAGCCATGACCCAACGGGAGTCGCCGCTTTTCTGCAGGGTGTAGTCGCTGGCATCGGCAATGGCCGACAGCGGCTGCGGACGAGGCACCTGGTACTCGCCCTTGACGTTGTCGTCGGCCACGTTGCGCGGGATTGGCAGCAGCGGATCCAGACGCTTGGCGGTCTGGACGTCCGGCGGCAGTTGCATTGGTGCTGTTTGTTGCGCTTGCAGGTAATCACTACCCCGGTCACGGAAGTAGCCTTCCGGGCCCCAGATCCAACCGCAGCCACTGGTGCTGGAGATAATCAAGGCAAGTGCGGAAAGTCCGGCCATTCGCTTCATGCGTTGTACTTCCTCAATTAAACCAAGACGCCGGACTGGCGCATGGCCTGCCGCAGCGGTTCGTGACAGGCGGCACTGAGCCAGGTGAGCGGCAGACGGATACCGTCCGGCATCAAGCCCATTTCGTGCAGGGCCCATTTCACGGGAATAGGGTTGGATTCGATGAACAGTGTCTTGTTCAGCGGCATCAGGGTTTCGTGGATCTCGCGGGCCTTGGCGGCGTCGCCGGCCATGGCCGCGGCGCACATCTGGCTCATGGCCCGAGGCGCGACGTTGGCGGTCACCGAGATATTGCCCTTGCCGCCCAGCAGGATCAGTTCAACGGCAGTGGCGTCATCGCCGGAGTACACCAGGAAATCGTCGGGCACGCCGGCCAGGATGGCCTTGGCACGCTGCAGGTCGCCGGTGGCTTCCTTGATGCCGATGATGTTTTTCACGGAGGACAGACGGATCACGGTCTCGGCCTGCATGTCGCATGCGGTACGGCCTGGAACGTTGTAGAGGATCTGCGGGATGTCCACGGCCTCGGCAATGGCGCGGAAATGCTGGTACAGGCCTTCCTGGGTCGGCTTGTTGTAGTACGGAGTCACCAGCAGGCAGGCATCGGCGCCGGCGATCTTCGCATTGGTGGTCAGTTCGATCGCTTCACGCGTCGAGTTGGCGCCGGTACCGGCAATCACCGGGATACGCCCTGCAACCTGGGCCACCACCCGACGAATCACTTCGATGTGCTCGTTGACATCCAGTGTGGCCGATTCACCTGTGGTGCCGACCGCCACGATGGCGTTGGTGCCCTCTTGCAGGTGGAAGTCCACCAGTTTGCTCAGGCTGTCCCAGTCGAGATTTCCCTGTGCATCCATGGGTGTGACCAGTGCCACCATACTGCCCGCAATCATGCAACCGCTCCTGCCGGAAAAAGAGAGCGGTAATGGTACTGGCGCCAAGTTCCTTGCACAAGCGAAGTCCCTTGCCGTGAGCATTCCCCTGAGCGATGGTTTTCGCTACCCTTCAGGCTTTGATCGCTACTGATAAGCATGTAAACCGGGTTATCGCCTGCCTGTTGGATCTGCAAAGCCCCATTCCCGCGTTGCCAGACTGTGTTCCGAGCGTTTCGGGGCCCGTCGCCGGCTTGTGGTTCAAGGCCCTGAAGTTCAGCTTGCAACGCTTGCCTGCTACTGGCTTGTCAAAAAGTACCGACCGCTCATCGCTTTAGGAATGCTGCATGTCCACCCCCACAGTTCGCGAACAATTCCTTGTCATCAGTGCCCTCGGCGCCAACCCCATGGAGCTGACCAACGTCCTGTGCCGCGCCAGCCATGAAAACCGTTGTGCCGTGGTGACTTCGCGTCTGACCCGACACGGCGAGTGCAGCGCCCTGGTGCTGGAGATTTCCGGCAGTTGGGACGCCCTGGCGCGCCTGGAAAGCAGCCTGCCATCCCTGGCCAAGAAGCACGCCTTCACGGTCAACGTGGTGCGCAGCGCCGCTCTGGAAAGCCGTCCCCAGGCCTTGCCTTATGTCGCCTACGTCAGCGCGGCCTACCGCTCTGACATCGTCAATGAGCTGTGCCAGTTCTTCATCGACCATCATGTCGAACTGGAAAACCTCACCTGCGATACCTACCAGGCTCCGCAGACCGGGGGCACCATGCTCAACGCCACCTTCACCGTGACCCTGCCCGCCGGCACCCAGATCAGCTGGTTGCGCGACCAGTTCCTGGATTTTGCCGATGCCATGAACCTCGATGCGCTGATCGAACCCTGGCGCCCACAGAACCCCATGTAAGGAAGCTCCCATGGCTGTTGCTATCGACCAACCCGTCGCTGATTTCCAGGCCCCTGCCACCAGCGGCCAGACCGTCAGCCTGTCCGGCCTCAAGGGCAAGCAAGTGGTGATCTACTTCTACCCCAAGGACAGCACCCCTGGCTGCACCACCGAGGGCCAGGGCTTTCGTGATCAATACGCCGCCTTCCAGGCCGCCAACACCGAGGTCTTCGGCATCTCCCGCGACAGCCTGAAGTCCCACGAGAACTTCAAGTGCAAGCAGGAGTTCCCCTTCGAGCTGATCAGCGACAAGGACGAAGCCGTCTGCCAGCTGTTCGACGTGATCAAGTTGAAGAAGCTCTATGGCAAGGAATACCTGGGCGTGGACCGCAGCACTTTCCTGATCGACAAGGACGGCGTCCTGCGCCAGGAATGGCGCGGGGTCAAGGTTCCGGGCCATGTCGACGCCGTACTGGCAGCAGCCCAGGCTCTGAACAAGGCCTGAAACCAACGGGGCGGCTGAATCAGCCGCCCCGCGTTATCTAGAGTAAAGGCGCCACCACCGGGTCCTTTCTCGGCCAGGCATCCAGCACAGCCTTGAACAGCGTGGCCAGGGGAATCGCAAAGAAAATCCCCCAGAAGCCCCACAGCCCGCCAAACAGCAGCACCGCACAGATGATTGCTACCGGGTGCAGGTTCACCGCACCGGAGAACAGCAGCGGCACCAGCACGTTGCCATCCAGGGCCTGGATGATCCCGTAGACCGCCATCAGGTAGATGAACTGGTCGCTCCAGCCCCACTGGAACAGGGCGATCAGCGCCACCGGCACGGTGACCACAACCGCGCCGACATAGGGCACCACCACCGAAATCCCCACCAGCAGGGCCAGCAGGGCCGCGTAGTTCAGGCCCAGGGCGACGAAGGCGATATAAGTCACACCACCGCAAATAACGATCTCGATGACCTTGCCGCGGATGTAGTTGGCGATCTGCCGGTTCATTTCGTGGGCAACCCGAGTGATCAAGGTCCGCTCCTGAGGCAGGTAGCCGATAACCCAACGGCTGATCATCGCCCGGTCCTTGAGGAAGAAGAACACCAGGATCGGCACCAGCACCAGGTAGATCATGATGTTCACCAGCAAGGGTAGGCTGGACAGGGAGAACGTCAGCGCCCATTGACCGAACTTGCCGATCTCGCCCCGAGCCACTTCGATGGCCTGCAGCACCTGCTCGTCCGACACCAGGTGCGGATAGCGCTCGGGCAACAGCAGCAACAGTGACTGCCACTTGGCGAGCATCCCCGGCAACTCGTTGAACAGGGTGACGAACTGGTGCCAGAGCAAAGGCACCACCACCAGGATGAACACCAGCAGCAGGCCCATGAACAGAGCGAACACCAACCCCACCGCCGCCCCACCGGGCAGGCGCAGGCGCTCCAGGCTCACCACCAGCCCCTGCATCAGGTAGGCCAGGACCATGCCCGCCAGTACTGGCGCCAGCATCCCACCCAAGGTCAGCACAGCGGTAAAGGCCAGGAACAGCAGCACAGCGAGCACCACCGCTTCTTCATCCGAGAAGTAGCGCTGTATCCAGTCACGTAGCACTTTGAACATCAATGATCCTTAGATGAAAGCGGTGAACGGCCGTCAGGCCTTTTTCAGCCAGTAACGATAGACCCCGGCATCGTCCTCTTCGCGCAACAGGGTATGACCGGCCAGGCGAGCGAAGGTGCGGAAGTCACGCTGGGACCCGGCATCGGTGGCAATGACCTTGAGCACCGCGCCACTGGCCAGGCGATTGAGTTCCATCTTGGCCTTGAGCAGTGGCAGTGGGCAGTTCAGTCCACTGGCATCGAGCTCGGCGTCATGGGCGACAACATCGGTCATTGGCTTACTCCGATCATCAATTCAAGGCGCCTAGAATACCCTGCAAGGCAAAGCCGTCGGCAATAAAGAAGCCTGAAACCAGAGCGCTGTAGCGCCGTGATAGAGGCTCGATGAGGTAGACGTCGGAATTTACCCGAAAGCACTTTTTTATCCGCAGAGTTTTCACTGGCTTTATCTGGTCCCCGGACCAGCGGGCAGCTACAGTAGAGCCTTTGTCGAATAAGGCTTTGTGCATGAATTTATTGCGCCCTACCCTGCTGACGCTCGCTTGCCTGCTCGCCTCACCGGGCTTCGCCGACGACCTGCCGTCACTTGGTGACGCCAGTTCATCCATTGTCTCTCCACAACAGGAACACCAGCTGGGCCGTGCCTGGCTGGCGTTGCTACGCAGCCAGGTCTCGCAACTCAACGACCCGCAACTCAAGGACTATGTCGAAACCAGCGTCTACAAACTGGTGGAAACCAGCCAGGTCAACGACCGCCGCCTGGAGTTCATCCTGATCAACAGCCCGCAGCTCAACGCCTTCGCCGCCCCCGGCGGGATTGTCGGGGTCAACGGTGGCCTGTTTCTCAATGCCCAGACCGAGGGAGAGTACGCCTCGGTGATGGCTCACGAACTGGCGCACCTTTCCCAACGCCACTTTGCCCGCGGGGTTGAAGCTCAGCAGCGCATGCAGGTGCCAATGATGGCCGCCTTGCTGGCCGGGATCGTGATCGCTGCCGCCGGCGCCGGGGATGCGGGGATCGCCACCATCGCCGGCACCCAGGCCGCGGCCATCCAGGAACAGCGGCGCTTTTCCCGGCAAAACGAACAGGAAGCCGACCGCATCGGCATTCTCAATCTGGAGAAAGCCGGCTACGACCCACGCTCGATGCCTACCATGTTCGAACGTTTGATGCGCCAATACCGCTTCGATGCCAAGCCTCCGGAATTCCTCCTGACGCACCCGGTCACCGAATCGCGAATCGCCGACACTCGTAACCGCGCAGAACAGGCCAAACTCGGAGGCACCGAGGACAGCCTGCGCTATCAACTGATCCGTGCGCGGGTGCAGTTGAATTACGAAGAATCTCCAGGCCTGGCCGCCAAGCGCTTTCGCGCCCAGCTCGATGAAAACCCGAAGAACGACATTGCCCGTTACGGTCTGGCCATCGCCCAGATCAAGGGCAGCCAGTGGAACGAGGCTCGGGAAAACCTCAAGCCGCTGCTGGCCAAATCCCCCAATGATGTCACCTACAACCTGGCTCAGATCGAATTGGACATGGCCAACAACCGCCTGCCGGATGCGCAAGCTCGTGTGGAGCGGATGCTCAACCTGTACCCGGGCAACTACCCGCTGAATCAGATCCGAGTGGACCTGCTGCTCAAGCAGAACCGCCCCGCGGATGCGGAAAAGGCCCTGGAAGGCTTGCTGAAAAGCCGTCCGGACGATCCGGATGTCTGGTATCTGGTGGCGGAAACCCGCGGTCTGTCGGGCAATATCATTGGCCTGCACCAGGCCCGGGCCGAGTACTTCGCCCTGGTCGGCGACTACCGCCAAGCCATTCAGCAACTGGACTTCGCCAAACGGCGGGCCGGCAGCAACTTCCCACTGTCGTCGAGAATCGACGCTCGTCAGCGGGAGATGATGGACCAGGAGCAGATGGTCAAAGACATGATGCGCTGATGTTTCCAGGCGCCATAAAAAAGCCCGCCTCTTACGAGGCGGGCTTTTTACTGCGCGAGCACGGCGTCAGACGTATTACTCGGCCAGTTTGAAGGTAATGAAACTGGCTCGCCCCTGACGCAGTACACGCATGGACACCGAACGGTTCTTCGGCAGCGCCTTGGCGATTTCGGTGAACTCCTTGGCGGTGGTAATCGCCTGGTTGTTCAGGTGGGTGATCACGTCGCCCGGCTGCAGGCCGATCAACGCCGCTGGGCCATCCTGGACTTCCTTGATGACTACGCCACCCTTGAGGTCAAAAGCCTTTCTCTGCTCATCATTGAGCTCTACAACGGCTACGCCGAGACGGTTACTGCTGCGCTCGACGCCGGACTTGGGCAGCATGCTCAGATCCTTGTCTTCTTCAGGAATGGCGCCCACGGTGAGCTCGACATTCTTGCGCTTGCCTTCACGAATCACTTCCAGGTTGGCCTTGGCTCCGGCCTTCAGTGCCCCGACCAGATGCGGCAGGTCCGCCGACATGACAATAGGTTGACCATTGAGGCTGAGAATCACGTCCCCCACTTGCAGGCCGCCCTTGGCCGCTGGGCCTCCGTCCTGAACCTGCGCGACCAGTGCACCGGCAGGTTTTTCCAGACCAAAGGATTCTGCCAGGTCTTTATTGACCTCCTGAATCACTACGCCCAGCCAGCCACGACTGACCTTGCCACCGGTTTTCAGCTGATTGGAAACGTCCATGGCCACGTCGATAGGGATCGCGAAGGACACCCCCATGAAGCCACCGGAACGGGTGTAGATCTGCGAGTTGATGCCCACCACTTCACCCGCCAGGTTGAACAGCGGGCCACCGGAGTTACCCGGGTTGATCGGCACGTCGGTCTGAATGAAGGGAACGTAGTTTTCATTTGGAAGACTGCGACCAATGGCACTGACGATGCCCTGGGTCACGGTGTGGTCGAAACCAAATGGCGAACCGATGGCCACGACCCATTGCCCGGCTTTCAGGTCCTGGGATTTACCCAGCTTCAGCACAGGCAGGTCCTTGCCATCGATCTTCAACAGTGCCACGTCGGAACGCGGATCGGTGCCTATCAGCTTGGCTTTCAATTCACTGCGGTCGGCCAGACGCACGAGAATCTCGTCCGCATCGGCGATCACGTGATTGTTGGTGAGGATGTAGCCATCCGGGGAAATGATGAAACCCGAGCCCAGGGACTGGGCTTCACGCTGGCGGTCCCCTCGCGGAGAGCGCTGCTGAGGCATGCCACGCTCGAAGAACTCCCGCAACATTGGCGGCAGGCCTTCCAGTTCGGGCATCTGTGCCGAGTTGGAAAAACGCCGATCAGGCAGCTTCTGCGTTGTACTGATATTCACCACAGCAGGCGAGGCCTGCTCGACCAGTTGGGTGAAATCAGGCAACTCGGCTGCCTGGGCAGACACGGCCTGCCCCAGCACCAGCACGGTGGCAAGAATGGTGAAGTAAGACTTCAAGCGTGGTATCGACATACGGCTCCCGTTACGACGAGCGTGGTTAAGCGATATGGAGCAAGTCGCACCGAAAATGCAGGGGCGGTACTTTTGCTCCAGGAACGACAAATAAGGTCAGAACCGAGGGGTTCTGACCTATAAAAAAACTTTGGGGATTTTGCAAATGAAATTGCTCACCAAACATTTCATCTTCTCAATTGTGGAGTAGGCATTACCGACCTCTTACACAACCAACAAAGGATCATTGCTTGGCGGTGGCATCGGAACGCATCGACAGCGCAATACGTTCAGCAGTGCCAATGGGGATTTCCCCGACCACGGTGACCATCATTTCGCCTTCAGGCGTGGTCAAGCGACGTGATACGGCAACAGTCGGACCAAGCTGGGTGCGGGTATCGGTAACCGTCGCCCCGTTGAGTGGTTCGAGGAACACCGAGAACCGCGCCAAACCGTCGTCATACAGTAAGCTGTTGACCAGGGTCTTGGTTTGCGGATCCTTGCGGGCGGAGCTACTGGTCAGCTCGAAACCTGGAGGTAGCCAGTCGGAATGCCAGGTTTGCGCAGTCTTGATGGCCGAAGCCTTGTCGCTATCCAGGCTCACGGGTTTGCAGTCAGCCCCAGCTTGCAACTCGGCATCTTCAGGAACATCTGCAGTATCCAGACGAGTGAACTGGAAGCGCTCCAATAGTTGTCCCTTGTCGTTCAACAACAGGGATTTGAGCGGCAGGCCGGTTTCCCGATCCAGATGCAACTCAAAGCCATAACGATGTTGATCTCTGGGCGTAACCGAAACGATGACTGCCTGACGCCCAGCCACGCGTGACTTGCCGATAACGGCAAGGTCATACCAATTCTTGAGCTTTTGCGGATCCAGCGCACGGGTCGCAGAGTCCGGAGCATCGCCCAACCCTGCCATCAACGTACCGCTGACGCACTGGGTGCGACCATCGACACGCACCACCTCTTGAGCAGATCCATCGAGCTGAACCAAACGCTCACGGACCTCTCCACCCTGGACGCGATGCCAGATGTTATGGGTAGAAAAACTACCGTTACGCTCGTAAACGAAAGTGCCCTGAAAGCTTTGCTGCTGTTCCGCTTGCCCAAGACGCTGCAACCAGCCCTGGGCTTCATCGGCGTGGGCTGGAACCACAAACCAGCCACTAAGCAGAAGCGAGAGTAGAGGTATGGCGCGCATGATCCTCCTTAGCGGTTTTCCAAGCTTGCCGCACGGGCATAAGGCAGTGCGCTTTCAGTGCCTTTGAGTGCAGCTTGTTGAGCATGCTGACGCAGGTAGCTTGGCAGACGCTGATCGTGCCAGCCTGGCTGCCCTTGCAATACGCCATTAGCCATGGGGCCAGTGGCTTCCGAGCTTTCATTGTAGCCGGCCAGTACAGCAGGGCCCTTAATTTGTGGAGTCGCCAGGGTAGGTTGAGCGGCTTGCTGAGCCAGTTCAACGCCTGCGATCTCATCTTGGTTGTACAGCCGCACACCGGCCAGTACCGCCACAGTCACCGATGCAGCTACCGCCAGACGGCCCAGACTGCGCCAAGGTCCACGGGACGCTTTGGCTGGTACGGCCTCATCAGCCAGAGCTGCCGAAACAGCAGCGGCGATGTCCAGACGTGGAAGCAGCAACTCCTTGTGCATAGCTGCCCGGGCGATTTGATAACGAGCCCAAGTCTCACGGGTTTCTACTTCGTCGACGGCATTCAACACCCGACGCAATTCCAGTTCGTCCGCTTCGTTATCCATCACCGCGGACAGCGATTCCTGCAGGGCTTCACGACTCATGGCGGTTCCTCTCTTGGCTGTCGCCGCTGTCTCAGGTTTCCTGCAACAACGGCTGCAGGGCTTTATCGATGGCTTCCCGAGCGCGGAAAATCCGGGAGCGCACGGTACCCACCGGACACTGCATGACGCTGGCAATGTCCTCGTAACTCAGACCATCGAATTCACGTAAAGTTAAGGCTGTACGCAAATCTTCAGGTAGTTGCTGAATGGTTCGATGGACGGTGCCTTCGATCTCATCCCGCAGCAATGCACGTTCCGGCGATTCGAGATCCTTCAGGCCATGATCGCCGTCATAGAACTCCGCATCCTCAGAACTGACATCGCTATCCGGCGGCCGGCGGCCGCGTGAAACCAGATAGTTTTTCGCCGTGTTGATGGCGATACGGTACAGCCACGTATAGAACGCGCTGTCCCCCCGAAAATTACCTAGTGCACGGTAAGCCTTGATAAAGGCTTCTTGTGCGACATCCTGGGCTTCATGGGTGTCGTGCACGAAACGCACGATCAACCCGAGAATTTTGTGCTGGTATTTCAGCACGAGCAGATCGAACGCTCGCTTGTCGCCACGCTGAACGCGCTCGACCAGCTGCTGATCCTCTTCCTGGGTTAGCATGAACACTCCTCGATAAACTCGGAGGAGGCTTGCATCACTAATCGATCAGGCTTGCAAACATAGACTCGGGCTTTTCGCAAAAGTTCTCCCCCTCCAAGCAAGTTTCCTGCGGGCTCTGATCCGGCACGCACGAAAAACGCAGCGCGGGCAAGGCCGGCTGCGCGAATAATCCTGTCGTCGATTTCTGTCACCAAGGGACAGATTGCAAACCCTGGCCAGAACCGACGCTGTCCCTTCTTTCAGGCAACCTTCTATTGAGTTTGGGGCCTTGGCAAAAGTTCCCAATCTTTATAGCTGCGCCGAACGAAGATTGTGTAACGGTGAAGAGAAAAACAGCCCTACTTCTTCGATCAACCCGCGCGGAAGCTTGAACGCCGCGAGTAGAGGCTGGTCGAGAGCAACGCTTTTGCTCAGCGAAGTCGCACAACGCCATGAAGGCGCGACTATTGTGCCGATCCCCCCCTCTATATACTAGTGGGCTGTGTGGCTGCTTTGACTCGCCGATTCAGGCGTCTGGCGCCAACCCCATATTGGGTCGCTTTGAGCGGAATCCTTCAAATGAGCCAACAGTTTCAACACGATGTTCTGGTGATTGGCAGCGGCGCTGCAGGCTTGAGTCTGGCCCTGACACTGCCCCGCCACTTGCGTATCGCCGTCCTGAGCAAAGGCGATCTGGCCAACGGTTCGACCTACTGGGCCCAAGGCGGCGTCGCTGCCGTTCTGGACGATACCGATACCGTCGAATCCCATGTCGATGACACCCTCAACGCCGGTGGCGGCCTGTGCCACGAAGATGCCGTGCGATTTACCGTGGAACACAGCCGCGAGGCCATCCAGTGGTTGATCGACCAGGGGGTTCCCTTTACCCGCGATGAAGACGCCAGCAGCGATGACAATGGCTTCGAGTTCCACCTGACCCGTGAAGGCGGTCACAGCCACCGACGGATCATCCATGCCGCAGACGCCACTGGCGCAGCCATTTTCAAGACACTGCTGGCCCAGGCCCGACAGCACCCCAATATCGAACTGCTGGAGCAGCGGGTTGCCGTTGACCTGATCACCGAAAAACGCCTGGGCCTGGAAGGTGATCGCTGCCTGGGCGCCTACGTACTCAACCGCGGCACGGGTGAAGTGGACACCTTCGGCGCCCGCTTCGTGATCCTCGCCTCCGGCGGTGCAGCCAAGGTCTACCTCTATACCAGCAACCCCGACAGTGCCTGTGGCGATGGCATCGCCATGGCGTGGCGCTCGGGTTGCCGGGTGGCCAACCTGGAGTTCAACCAGTTCCACCCCACCTGCCTGTATCACCCACTGGCCAAGAGCTTCCTGATCACCGAGGCCCTACGCGGTGAAGGTGCCCACCTCAAGCTGCCCAACGGCGAACGCTTCATGCAGCGCTTCGACCCTCGGGCCGAACTGGCTCCCCGGGACATCGTCGCCCGGGCCATTGACCATGAAATGAAGCGCCTGGGGATCGACTGCGTCTACCTGGATATCAGCCACAAACCGGAAGCCTTCATCAAGACCCACTTCCCCACCGTGTATGAGCGCTGCCTGGAATTTTCCATCGATATCACCCGGCAGCCGATCCCAGTGGTGCCGGCCGCCCACTACACCTGCGGCGGCGTAATGGTCGATCAACAGGGGCGCACCGATGTGCCAGGCCTGTATGCCATTGGCGAAACCAGTTTCACTGGCCTCCACGGAGCCAACCGCATGGCCAGCAACTCGTTGCTAGAGTGTTTCGTCTACGCCCGCTCGGCAGCGGCCGACATTCTTCAGCAGTTGCCTCAGATCTCGATTCCCATCGCCCTGCCGGCCTGGGATGCCAGCCAGGTCACCGACTCTGACGAAGACGTGATCATTGCGCACAACTGGGACGAACTGCGGCGATTCATGTGGGACTACGTCGGTATCGTGCGGACCAACAAACGCCTGCAACGGGCTCAACACCGGGTTCGCCTGCTACTGGACGAAATCGACGAGTTCTACAGCAACTACAAGGTCAGCCGTGACTTGATCGAGTTGCGCAACCTGGCCCAGGTGGCCGAATTGATGATTCTCTCGGCCATGGAGCGCAAGGAAAGCCGCGGCCTGCACTACACCCTCGACTATCCGCAGCTGCTGCCTGAAGCTCGCGACACTATTCTGCTGCCGCCCACCTACGCCGGCCGAACTTGAGCCGCACCCGCAGACGCCGATGCTCATCGGCGGTCTGCGCATCCCTCGGCACACAAAGGGAGCGCACCCAGCGCTCGCCCTGCAGACGGAAGCGCAATACCACGATCAGCGGCAATGCCAGGCTGTCAGGCCGCAACTGCACCACCTGCCAACCCGTGGCCGGACTCCACAGCTGCCAGCCCTCTGATGAATGCCGCAAGCGGCTGAATGCTCGGGAATGGGTCAACAAAATCTGTCGAGGCAGCACCCAGCCGCCGTGCAACTGGCACAGCAGGATGCCCAGCACCTTGGCCAAAGACGGGATATTCAGTAGGAAAATGGCAACCAGAGCGAATGCCTGGGCCAGCAGGTAAGCCGCCAGCAGTTGCCGTGAAGCACGCCAGCGGCACTCGAACAGCCTACTTGGGCTGGACACGGTCCAGAATCATGCGAACCATGCGCTGCAGCTCAGGATCCTCGGACTCGCTGCGTTCCATGAACCAGCCGAACATGTCCTGATCCTCACACTCCAGCAACTTGCGGTAGCACTCGCGATCGGTCTCATTGAGATGCGGGTACACCTCCCTGACGAACGGCACCAGCAATACGTCCAGCTCAAGCATGCCGCGACGGCTGTGCCAGTAGAGGCGATTCAGTTCAACATCTTCAACCATGGAGCGCTCCTCAAATAGAGCGCAAGTATACAGCCCGGGGAACACGAGAACAGTCGGCTTTGGTCGGTCACCACCTGTCCTTTGTGAACTATCCATTTCAGGGGCGCCCCCTTATGATGTGCCCCAGACTTTTTACCCTGCGATGAACCATGGCTGACTCCGCTTTTTTCTGCCCCCTGTCCCACGAAGGCGTCCTCGCCGTCCGCGGCCCTGATGCCAGCAAATTCCTTCAGGGTCAGTTGACCTGCAACCTCAATTACCTCAGCGACAGCCAGTCCAGCCTGGGCGCCCGTTGCAACCAGAAAGGCCGCATGCAGTCCAGTTTCCGTATCCTCCTGGAAGGTGACGGCTGCCTGCTGGCCATGGCCAGCGAACTGCTTGAGCCGCAACTGGCGGACCTGAAGAAATACGCAGTCTTCTCCAAGGCCAAGCTCACCGATGAAAGCGCCAACTGGGCGCGCTTCGGCCTCAGCCATGCCGACTCCAGCCTGAGCGGCCTGGGCCTTGAACTGCCCCAGGAAGACGGCGCCGTAGTCCGCGCCGACGGTCTGATTGCGGTGCGCGCCTCAAGCCACCGCGTCGAACTCTGGGTCCCGGCAGAACGCGCCGAGAGCCTGGGTCAGCAACTGGCTGCGCAACTGCCCCAGGGCGAGCTCAATCAGTGGCTGCTGGGCCAGATCCGCGCGGGCCTCGGCCAGGTCATGGCGCAGACCCGTGAACTGTTCATTCCGCAGATGCTCAACCTCCAGGCCGTGGGCGGCGTCAGCTTCAAGAAAGGCTGCTACACCGGTCAGGAAATCGTCGCCCGCATGCAATACCTGGGCAAGCTCAAGCGTCGCCTCTACCGACTTGCATTGCCCAGCGGCGAACTCCCCATTCCAGGCACCCCGCTGTTCTCCCCGACCCACAACAGCTCCATCGGTGAAGTGGTCCTGGCCGCCCAGGCACAAGACCAGGTGGAACTGCTGGCCGTGTTGCAGGCCGAAGCGGCAGAAGATGGCAACCTGCACCTGGGCGCACTCGAAGGGCCCGGTCTGCAATTGCTGGACCTGCCGTACCAGCTGGACCGCGATCGCGAAATCCAGCGCTGACCGACTCCCCCTTTCCTGCAACACCCTAGAGAACTGAAATGACTGAGCTGGCGCAAAAGGTCCAACAGGATTTGGTGGAGGCCATCGACAACGATGACCTGGTTCTGCCAACCCTACCGGAGGTGGCCATGCAGATTCGCCGGGCCGCCGAAGACCCGGAAATCAGCGTCAGCACCCTGAGCAAAGTGATAGGCCGCGACACCGCGTTGTCGGCGCGACTGATCAAGGTGGTCAACAGCCCACTGTTGCGGGCGGCCCAGGAAGTCACCGACCTGCATACCGCCATCACCCGCCTGGGAGTCAACTACAGCAGCAACCTGGCCATCGGCCTGGTGATGGAGCAGATCTTCAATGCCCGCTCCGAGGTGGTTGCACAGAAAATGCACGATGTGTGGCGCCGCAGCCTGGAAGTGGCCGGAGTCAGCTATGCCCTGTGCCGCCGCTACACCCAGCTCAAGCCCGACCAGGCAGCGCTCGGCGGACTGGTACACCAGATCGGCGTGCTGCCGATCCTGACCTACGCCGAAGACCACTACGAACTGCTTTCCGACCCGGTCAGCCTCAATCACGTGATCGAACGCATTCACCCGTTGCTGGGGGACAAGCTGCTACGGGTCTGGGAGTTCCCCGAGCAACTGGTGGAGATCCCCGGGCACTACCTGGAATTCAACCGCCAGACCAGCGGGATCGACTACGTCGACCTGGTCCAGGTGGCGACCCTGTACTGCCACAAAGACACAGATCACTCCCTCTCGCGCATTGACGCCTTCAGCGTGCCGGCGTTCAAGAAGCTGGGGATCGACCCGGAAAACCAGGCCATGTGCAGCGAGCTGCAAGAATCCCGCTCAATGCTCTACTGATCCTGACCCCGCGATAAAACTCACCCGCACTTTGAGCCCCGAAGGCAGGCCATCGTGCAGGCTAATCTGTGCCAGATGGGCGCGACAGATTTCCCCCACGATCGCCAGCCCCAACCCCGAACCGGCCACCTGCTGATTACGCCGGTAAAAACGTTCGAAGACCCGGTCGCGATCCTCCAGGGGAATACCCGGCCCGTCGTCCTCCACCTCCAGCACCCCCGGCGCCGATACCCGCAGCACCACATTGCCGCCCGACGGCGTGTGGGCCAGGGCGTTGTCCACCAGGTTGCTCAGCAGTTCATTGAGCAGGGTTGGCTCGCCCTTGAGCCACACCGGCTCGTCGGCTTCCAGGGCCAGGGCCACCCCCCTGGCATGGGCCAGAGGCGCCATGGCCATGCCCAGTTCCCGGGCCAACTGGCTGAGATCGAGCAACTGTGCGCCGCCCTCGGCGATCGCCCGGGCGCCATTTTCCACCCGGGCCAGGGACAGCAACTGATTGGCCAGGTGGGTCAAGCGATCGGTGCCCTGGGCCGCGCTTTCCAAGGTCGTACGCCAAGTGTCCGGCTCGCTGGAACGCAGCCCCAGCTCCAGACGGGCCTTGAGTGCCGCCAGCGGTGTTCGCAACTCATGGGCGGCCTCGGCAATAAACTGTGCCTGGCGCTCGAACTGCCCCCGCAGGCGTTCGGTGAAATGGTTCAAGGCCCGCACCAGGGGCCACAACTCACGCTGTACCGAAACCAGCGGCAGCGGCCGCAAGTCATCGGGCTGGCGCTCCTCCACCGCACCGCGCAAACGTTCCAGCGGACGCAAGGCGGCACTCACCGCAAACCACACCAGCAGCAACGCCCCCATGGCCAGCATTCCCAGGCGCAGCAAGGTGTCGGCCATCAAGCTGCGGGCCATGGCGACACGCGCCTCGTCGGTCTCCGCCACGCGAATTTCCGCCATGCCGTTCATGTTCGGCTCGCTGACCGCCTTGAGCAGGCTCACCACCCGCACGTTCTGGCCCTGATAGGTGGCATCGTAGAAGCGCGCCAGGGCCGGATAGTCATCGGTACGCGGAGTACCCGGCGGCGGACCAGGCAGGTTTTCGTAACCGGAGATCAGTTGCTGGTGAATATCGTTGACCTGGTAATAGATGCGCCCGGCACTGTCGTAGGCAAAGGTGTCCAGGGCCACATAGGGCACATTGGCGCTAAGGCTGCCGTCACGCTGGGACAACCCGGCGGCAATGGTCCGCGCCGAGGCCAGCAGGGTGCGGTCATAGGCGGTGTCGGCGGCCTCACGGCCGTTCCAGTAGGCACTCAAGCCGCTGGCCAGCATCAGCACCACCAGCAGCAGCGCCAGGTTCCACAGCAACCGCCAGCGCAGGCTGCTGGGCCTATGCATCGCGGCTTTCCAACAGATAACCCAAGCCACGGAACGTCACGATGGCCACTGCATGGCCATCGAGCTTCTTGCGCAGACGGTGGACATAAATCTCGATGGCATCCGGGCTGGCCTCCTCATCCAGGCCGAACACCTGGGAGGCCAGTTGCTCCTTGCTCATCACCCGGCCGGGACGGGCAATCAATGCCTCGAGCACGGCCTGCTCGCGGGACGTCAGGGTCAGCAGTTCTTCGCCCAGGGTGAAGCGTCGGGTATCCAGGTCATAGGCCAGCACTCCGCAACGCTGCTGGCGCTCGCCCCCCAGCACGCTACGGCGCAACAGCGCCTTGACCCGGGCTTCGAGCTCGGTCAGTTCGAACGGCTTGGCCAGGTAATCGTCGGCCCCCAGGTTCAGACCGTGGACCCGATCCTTGACGTCACTGCGGGCAGTGAGCATCAGCACCGGCAGGTTCTTGCCCCGGGCCCGCAGGCGCGCCAGCACCTCGAAACCGTCCAGGCGCGGCAGGCCGACATCGAGGATCGCCATGGCGTATTCCTCACTGCCCAGAGCCAGGTCGGCGGCCACGCCATCGTGCAGCACATCCACGGTCAGGCCGGTGCTCTTGAGCGCCTGGGCGACACTTTCGGCCAGTTGCAGATGGTCTTCGACGAGCAGGACTCGCATGTTTTCTTACCTCGTTCCGGGGGGATCGACGCCGCTCTTTGGCGCGGAGTGTACCGCTGCATTCGCCGCTGTGAAGCCCGAAAACCGTGAAAGTACGTTGAAAGGTTAGCGAAAGGTTGGCCCTTTAGAGTCCGGCTACGGACAGTCTCGACTGCCCTGGCCCTGATGGCCGCTGATACGCAAAACGCCTCGAAGCGTTTTCGTCAAAATAAGAACAATAACGGAGTACCCCTGGATGCCGTCCACGCGCCCTCACGCCGTCACACCTGTATTTTTTTCCCGTCTGACCCCGACTGCCCTGGCCAGCGCCGCGGCCCTCGCCGGTGTCGCGCCCTTAAGCCAGGCCGCCTTCTTCGAAGACAGCAGCGCCACCTTCGAAACCCGCAATATGTATTTCAATCGCGACTTTCGCGACGGCACCAGCGCCCAGCAATCCAAGCGCGATGAATGGGCCCAGGGTTTCATGCTCAACCTGCAGTCGGGCTACACCGAAGGCACCGTGGGTTTCGGCCTGGACGCCCTGGGCATGCTCGGGGTCAAGCTCGATTCCAGCCCCGACCGCACCGGCACCGGCCTGCTGCCGACCCACGATGACGGACGCGCCGCCGACCAGTACTCCAAGCTCGGCCTGACCGGCAAAGTGAAGATCTCCGCCACCGAACTGAAAATCGGCAGCCTGATCCCCGAGCTACCGATCCTCAAGCCCAACGACGGGCGCATCCTGCCGCAGACCTTCGAAGGCGGCCTGCTGACCTCCAAGGAAATCAAGAACCTGACCTTCACCGGCGGGCGCCTGGACAAGGCCAAGGACCGCGACGACAGCAACTACGAGGACATCCGCCTCAACAACAAGAACAGCCGCTTCGCCGGCACCGTGGCCGGCAAGCACTTCAATTTCGGCGGCCTGGACTACAAGTTCACCGACAAGATCACCGGCAGCTACCACTTCGCCCAACTGGACGATGTCTACAACCAGCACTTCCTCGGCCTGGTAGCGTCCCAGCCCATGGGACCGGGCACCTTCGGCACCGACCTGCGCCTGGCCATCAGCGACGACCAGGGCCAGGCCCGGGGCGGCAAGATCGACAACAAATCCCTCAACGGCCTGGTGAGCTATGCCCTGAACGGACATAAACTCAGCGCCGGCTACCAGCACATGTCCGGCGACAGCGCCTTCCCCTATGTCGATGGCAGCGACCCGTACCTGGTGAACTTCGTGCAGATCAACGACTTCGCCGGCGCCGAGGAACGCTCCTGGCAGGCCCGCTATGACTACGACTTCGCCAAGCTGGGGATTCCCGGCCTGAGCTTCATGACCCGCTACCTCAGCGGCGACAACATCGCCCTGAAAAACGGCGACACCGGCAAAGAGTGGGAACGCAACACCGAGGTCAAATACGTGGTGCAAAGCGGCACCTTCAAGGACGTCGCCGTGCGCCTGCGCAACGCCACCTACCGTTCCAACTATTCGGCACGCGATGCCGATGAAGTGCGCCTGCTGGTGAGCTACAGCGTGGCCCTGTGGTAAGCCACCCGTATCACGCTGCGTCGTAGGAGCTGGCTTGCCAGCTCCTGCGGAAAAAGGGTCGGGGATGACCCGGACATACCGATAACAACAACTCCTGTGGAGACGTTCATGGACCTTTCACTGCGCAAACTAGCCCTCGCCGCCGGCTGCATGCTGTTCGCCGGCCAACTGCTGGCCGCGACCGCCGAGCCCAAACGCCCGGAATGCATCGCCCCGGCCTCCCCCGGCGGCGGTTTCGACCTGACCTGCAAGCTGGCGCAAAGCGCCCTGGTCAACGAAAAACTCCTCACCAAGCCGATGCGCGTCACCTACATGCCTGGCGGTGTCGGTGCCGTGGCCTACAACGCCGTGGTGGCCCAGCGTCCCGCCGACGCCGGAACCCTGGTGGCCTGGTCCAGCGGCTCGCTGCTGAACCTGGCCCAGGGCAAGTTCGGCCGTTTCGATGAAAGCGCGGTGCGCTGGCTGGCAGCGGTCGGCACCAGCTACGGCGCTATCGCGGTGAAAAGCGACTCGCCCTACAAGACCCTCGACGATCTGGTCCAAGCCCTGAAGAAAGATCCAAGCAAAGTGGTGATAGGTTCCGGCGGCACCGTAGGCAGCCAGGACTGGATGCAGACCGCACTGATCGCCAAGGCCGCCGGGATCAACCCCCGGGACCTGCGCTACGTCGCCCTGGAAGGCGGCGGTGAAATCGCCACCGCCCTGCTGGGCGGACACATCCAGGTGGGCAGCACCGACATCTCCGACTCCATGCCCCATATCCAGGCCGGCGACATGCGCCTGCTGGCGGTGTTCTCCGAACAGCGTCTGGACGAGCCGGAAATGAAAGACATCCCCACCGCCAAGGAGCAGGGCTACGACATCGTCTGGCCGGTGGTACGCGGTTTCTACCTCGGGCCGAAAGTCACCGACGAGGAATACGCCTGGTGGAAAAATGCCTTCGACCAGCTCCTGGCCTCCGAAGAGTTCGCCAAGCTGCGTGACCAGCGCGAGCTGTTCCCCTTCGCCCTGACCGGCCCCGAGTTGGACACCTATGTGAAGAAACAGGTGGCCGACTACAAGACCCTGGCCAAAGAGTTCGGCCTGATCCAGTGACCGTCCCTTGCTAAAGGCGCGGCCCTCGCGCATCGAGGGCCGCGCCCAGGAGTTAGCCATGCTCGTTCAACGTCTCTTCGCTGCGGTGTTGCTGCTGGCCTGTGCCGGCCTGGCACTGATGGCCTGGCCGTATCAGGCGGCCTTTTCCTATGAACCCGTGGGCCCGCGGGCCTTCCCTTTGCTGATGCTCGGCCTGATGGGGCTGGCCCTGCTGTACATGCTGTTTCGCCCGACACCCATCAAGCACAGCGAAGATGAACCGCCCCTGGACCGGGAAACCCTGACCAAGATCACGATCTGCGTGACCTTGCTGCTGGTGTTCGCCGGAACCTTCGAACCCCTGGGTTTCATCGTCGCCAGTGTCCTCATCGGCGTACCCATGGCACGGCTCTACGGCGGCCGCTGGCTGCCTAGCCTGGTGATCATCAGCCTGCTCAGTGTCGGCCTCTACTGGTTGTTCGACCGGGTCATGGACGTACCACTGCCCCTCGGCCTGCTCGACGTTCTGGAGAATTGATATGGATACCCTCAGTTATCTGGGCCAGGGCTTCGGCGTTGCACTGACCCCCTACAACCTGGTCACCGCCCTGTCCGGCACCCTGATCGGCACCGTGGTCGGCCTGCTCCCGGGCCTGGGCCCGATCAATGGCGTGGCCCTGTTGATCCCCATTGCCTTCGCCCTAGGCCTGCCGCCGGAGTCGGCGCTGATCCTGTTGGCGGCGGTGTACCTGGGTTGCGAATACGGCGGCCGCATCAGTTCGATCCTGCTGAACATTCCGGGCGAAGCCTCCACCGTGATGACCACCCTGGACGGTTACCCCATGGCCCGCAAAGGCCTGGCGGGCGTAGCCCTGTCACTCTCGGCCTGGAGCTCGTTCATCGGCGCCTTCATCGCCACCTGCGGCATGGTGCTGTTCGCCCCGCTGCTGGCCAAATGGGCGATCGCCTTCGGCCCGGCGGAATACTTCGTGCTGATGGTGTTCGCCATCGTCTGCCTGGGCGGCATGGCCGGCGATCGGCCGCTTAAGACCTTCATTGCGGCGCTGATCGGCCTGTTCCTGTCGGCGGTGGGCATCGACGCCAACAGCGGCGTGTACCGCTTCACCGGGGACAACATCCACCTCACCGACGGCATCCAGTTCGTGGTGCTGGTGCTGGGCCTGTTCTCTATCAGCGAGATTCTGTTGCTGCTGGAGAAGACCCATCGCGGCCAGGAAGCGGTGAAAGCCACCGGACGCATGATGTTCAACTTCAAGGAAGCGGCCTCGGTGTTCGTGGTGAACATCCGCTGCGGCCTGCTGGGCTTCATCATGGGCGTACTGCCCGGTGCCGGCGCGACCCTGGCCAGCGCCGTGGCCTACATGACCGAGAAACGCATCGCCGGCGCCAGCGGCACCTTCGGCGAAGGCGACAAGCGCGGCCTGGCCGCCCCGGAAACCGCCATCGGCGCCTCGGCCTGCGGTGCCCTGGTGCCGATGCTGACCCTCGGCGTTCCCGGCTCCGGCACCACGGCGGTGATGATCGGCGCCCTGTCGCTGTACAACATCACGCCCGGCCCACTGCTGTTTCAGCAGCAGCCGGACATTGTCTGGGGCCTGATCGCCTCGCTGTTCGTCGCCAACATCATGCTGGTGATCCTCAACATCCCGATGATCCGCCTCTTCACCCGCATCCTCGCCGTGCCGAATTGGGCCCTGGTGCCGGTGATCGCGATCATTACCGGGATTGGCGTCTACGCGGTGCACGCCACCACCTTCGACCTGTTCCTGATGGTGGGTATCGGCATCTTCGGCTACATCCTGCGCAAGCTGGACTTCCCGCTGTCGCCAGTGCTGCTGGGCTTCATCCTCGGCGGCTTGATGGAGCAGAACCTGCGCCGGGCGCTGTCGATCTCCAATGGCGCGATGGAGATCCTCTGGTCGAGCCCGATCACGGTCGGGGTCTGGGTGTTGACCCTCCTCATGCTGTTCATGCCGCTGCTGCGCATCTGGCGCAAGCGTTCGGCCCAGCAACGTGCCGTGGCCGATGTCTGAAGCCCGCTTCAGACAATGGTGGGGCACGCCCCTGGTGGGACTGGCTGGCGGTTATCTCGCCAGCCAGATCGGCTGGCCATTGCCCTGGATGGTCGGCTCGTTGCTGGCGATCATCCTGGTGCGTTGCCTGACGCCCTGGCAATTGGCGGAAATCCCCGGCGGCCGCAAATGCGGGCAATGGGTGGTCGGCATCGGCATTGGCCTGCACTTCACGCCGCAGGTGATGGAACAGGTCATGAGCCACTTTGGCCTGATCTTCTTCGGCGCCCTGGTCACCAGCCTGTCCTGCGTGGTCGGGGTGTGGTTGCTGCGGCGCACCGGAGAAGACCGGGCCACCGCGTTTTTCTCCAGCATGCCCGGCGGCTCCGGGGAGATGGTCAATCTCGGCGCGCGCAATGGAGCGGTGCTCAGCCGCGTGGCGGCTGGGCAGAGCCTGCGGGTGCTGACCGTGGTGCTCTGTGTTCCAGCGGCCTTCAAATATCTGCTGGGGGAAGGCCCCCCCGCCCTGCATGCCACCAGCGTGGACTGGCAGTGGCTGGCCCTGCTGTTTCCCGCGGGCGCGCTGCTGGCCTGGATCTGGCAGCGTCTGCACCAACCCAACCCCTGGCTATTCGGCCCCTTGCTGCTCAGCGCTACGGTGAGCATCGCCTGGGACCTGCACATCGGCCTGCCCGAGGGCGGCAGTCAGGTGGGCCAATGGCTGATCGGCAGCGGCCTGGGCTGTCACTTCAATCGGCAGTTCTTCCGCCGGGCGCCGTCGTTCATGGGACGGACCTTGATCGGCACCGCTCTGAGCATGCTGATCGCCGGCCTTGCGGCCCTGGGCCTGAGTGTGTTGACCCACTTGGATCTACGTTCGCTGACATTGGGCATGATGCCCGGCGGTATAGCGGAAATGAGCCTGACGGCCGAGACCCTGCAACTGTCGGTGCCACTGGTGACCGCCATGCAGGTGATGAGGTTGTTGTTCGTACTGTTTCTCGCCGAGCCCCTGTTCCGCCACTGGAACAAAGGCCCCCTGTAGCCGCTGCCGCGGGCGGCGACAAGGTTCACAGCCTTCACCGCCGCGTCCCTACGGGCCGTTCGCAGCCTGCGGCAGCGGCTACAGATATGCCTTGGTTCAAGTCGCAGGTGGTTTTGCCACCAAGCAGCCCCCCAATCGAGCAATAGTTACAACGGCGGCAAGCGCCACTCGATGGGCGTCTCGCCATTCTGCTCAAGGTATTTGTTGGTGCGACTGAAATGCCCGCAACCGAGGAAGCCGCGGTAGGCCGACAGCGGTGAAGGATGCACCGAGGTCAGTACCAGATGCTTGGTGGCATCGATCAGTTTCTGCTTGCTCTGGGCGTGGGCACCCCACAACAGGAACACCAGGTGCGGCTGGTGCTCGCTGACCACTTCGATGATCCGATCGGTAAAAAACTGCCAGCCCTTGCCCGCATGGGATGCCGCGTTGGCCCGCTCCACGGTCATGGTGGTGTTGAGCATCAGCACGCCCTGGTCGGCCCAGCTTTGCAGGTAGCCGTGGTTGGGAATGTCGATGTTGAGGTCACGCTTGAGCTCTTTATAGATGTTCACCAGCGAGGGCGGCGCGGGCACCCCGGGCTGTACCGAGAAGCACAAGCCATGGGCCTGGCCCGGTCCGTGGTACGGGTCCTGGCCGAGGATCACCACCTTGACCTTGTCCAGCGGCGTTGAGTTCAAGGCATTGAAGATCATCGGACCCGGCGGATAGATTTCCTTGCCGGCGGCATGTTCCTGGCGCAGGAATTCGCGAAGTTCGCTCATGTAGGGCTGCTCGAATTCGGCACGCAGCGCTTCCTTCCAGCTCGGTTCGAGTTTGATACGATCGTCAGCAGTCATGGCCATGCCCGTGAAAAAAACAATGGCCGCACCCTAGGAAAGCCGACTTCGCTTGTCAATTGATCTGACACGGAACCTGCACTTTCCCTACCAGCGATCATACTGAGCGCTTCTATTTCCCCTCGAGGTCACGATGAACCTGCACGTCGAAGAACTCACCGGCACCGATGGCGCACGCATCGCCATTGCCACCCTGGACGCGGAAAAATCCCTGAATGCCCTGTCGCTGCCCATGATCCAGCAGTTGAGCGAGCGTCTCGATGCTTGGGCCAAGGACCCGCAAGTGGTCTGTGTGCTGCTGCGGGGTAACGGCGCCAAGGCTTTCTGTGCCGGCGGCGAGGTACGCAGCCTGGCCCAGGCTTGCCTCGATCACCCTGGCGAAGTACCGGCCTTGGCCGGGCATTTCTTTGCAGCGGAATACCGTCTCGACTATCGCTTGCACACCTATCCCAAACCCTTGATCTGCTGGGGCCACGGTTATGTGCTGGGCGGTGGCATGGGTCTGCTGCAAGGTGCCGGGATTCGTATCGTCACCCCCAGCAGTCGCCTGGCAATGCCGGAAATCAGCATCGGCCTGTATCCCGACGTCGGCGCCAGCTGGTTCCTCTCGCGCATGCCCGGCAAACTCGGCTTGTTCCTGGGGTTGACCGGCGCCCACATGAATGGCCGCGATGCCCTGGACCTGAACCTCGCCGACCGCTTCCTGCTGGACGAACAACAGGAAGCACTGATCGAGGGGCTGTTGCAGTTGAACTGGCAGGAACAGACGCCAAGGCAACTCAACAGCTTGCTCAAGGCCTTGCAGCAGGAAGCCTCGGCTCAACTGCCCGAAGCCCAATGGCTGCCGCGTCGGCAGCAGATCGACACCTGGCTGGACGTCAGTGACGTGGCCTGTGCCTGGCGTGCCATCAGCCAGTTGCAGAACCACAGCGATGCCCTCTACAGCCGAGCGGCCAAGACGCTGGTCGAGGGCTGCCCGCTGACCGCGCACCTGGTATGGGAGCAGATCCACCGTGCTCGCTACCTTTCCCTGGCCGAGGTATTCCAGATGGAATACACCCTGAGCCTGAACTGCTGCCGGCACCCGGAATTCGCCGAAGGGGTGCGCGCCCGCCTGATCGACAAGGATCATCAGCCCCATTGGCATTGGTCGGATATCAACAGCGTGCCCGAGGCGGTGGTGCAAGCGCATTTCCACAAGGCCTGGGAAGGCCGTCATCCCCTGGCGGACCTGACGGATTACTAAAAAGCCTGCAGCCGCCGACAGCGGCTACAGGCTTTTGGCCCACTCGGGATCAATGGCCGCGACCGCCTCGCCCATGGTCGCCCCGGTCACGATCGCCTCGGCCACGATCACCACGTCCGCCGTGACCGCCCCATTCCCGATGGCCACCGTTGTTGCCCCAATTGTTGTTGCCCCAGTTACTGTGGCGATCGTGCCCGCCCCAGCCCTGGTTCGGATACGGCCGGTACACCGCCCGGGGTGGCTGGTAGTAGCGCGGAGCCGGTTGGTAGTAACGCGGAGCCGACTGGTAATAACGGGGTGCCGGCTGGTAGTAACGCGGTGCGTAGTAACTGCGGCCAGTGGAGTAATAGGAAGAACCACCACCGTAGTAATAGGCAGGCGAGGGAGAACTGTAGACTTCGGAGCTGTAATAGCTTGAACCTCCACCGTAATAAGGGACGCACGCGCTAAGACTCAAACCCAGTAATGCAACAAGCAGAAGTCGACGATACATGGCGGCCTCCTGGACCGCGAAGAAGCCACACCAGCGACGCTGGCAGGCGGCAGTCGACAACAGGCCGACTGACGAAATATCTGACCGCGAAAACCCCTTCTGGTGCGATTTTGGCAACACGTTGATACAAGTCCTTCGACCGCCGGTAACCGCCCTGTCAGGACGACTCGGAGTCGCATTTCCGGCGCCGGAAAAACACCATGCCGCGTATCGATTCCGAGACAACTCAGTGCGCTGATGAACGAGTTATTTGCGCGCCGTGCCACTAGAATGCGTCATCGGGCCACTATCACGGAATTGCCATGCCGCTTCGTTCTCCCTTGTATTCGCAACGTTCGCTGGTACTGGTCCTGATCACCTTGCTGGGCAGCGGCTTCCTCGCCACTTCCCTGCTCAGCTACTACGCCTCCCGGGACTCGATCCGCGACAGCATCGTCAACACCGAGCTGCCCCTGACCTCCGACACCGTGTACTCGGAAATCCAGAAGGACCTGGTACGGCCGGTCCTGATCTCCTCGATGATGGCCCGCGACACCTTCATGCGTGACTGGGTGGTAGCCGGCGAACGCGACCCTACCCAGATGACCCGTTACCTCAACGAGGTCATGACCCACTATGGCGCCTACACCGCCTTCTTCGTCTCCAACACCAGCCTCACCTACTACCAGGCCAAGGGCGTGCTGAAGCAGGTCAAGGTCGATGAGCCCCGGGACGCCTGGTACTTTCGCGTACGCGATATGGCCACGCCCTATGAAATCAACGTCGACCCGGACCTGGCCAACCAGGACAAACTGACCTTCTTCATCAACTACAAGGTCTACGACTATCAGGAGCGCTTCATCGGTGCGGCTGGAGTGGGCTTGACGGTGGACGCGGTGATCAAGCTGATCGACAAGTACCAGCAGCGCTACCAGCGCAGTGTGTACTTCGTCGACACCTTCGGCCGCATCGTCCTTACCGGCGCCGACGGTGGGCCCCAGGGCGCCCGCAGCGGCCAATCCCTGCATGACCTGGACAGCCTCAAGGAACTCATGACCCAACTGCCCAAGCCCCACAGCGGCAGCTACGAATACTCGACCCAGGGCCAGGGGCACTTTCTCAATGTGCGTTTCATTCCCGAACTGAACTGGTACCTGTTCGTCGACAAGCGCGAAGACGGCGCCCTCAACAGCATCCGTCAGTCGCTGTACCTGAACCTGCTGATCTGCCTGGTGGTCACCAGCATCGTGCTGATCCTGCTCAGCGGCGTGGTGCGTCGCTACCGGCGCAAGATCGAGGCCCAGGCCACCCTCGACAGCCTCACCCGCCTGCCCAATCGTCGCGGCTTCGATCTGCTGGCAGCCCAGGCTCTGCAGGAAGCGCGGCGGGACATGACGCCACTGTGCGCCCTGCTGCTGGACCTGGATCACTTCAAGCGCCTCAACGACACCTACGGCCATCTGGCCGGGGACCTGGTGCTCAGCGGTTTTGCCCGTGACCTGCAGGACTGCCTGCGCCAGTCCGACATCGTCTGCCGCTGGGGCGGCGAGGAGTTCATTGTCCTGCTCAAGGACACCCAGAGCAGCGCCGCCCTGGTCATTGCCGAGAAGATCCGCCAGCAGACCGAACAACAGCGCTACTACTATGAAGGGCAGCCTCTGCAACTGACCGTCAGTATCGGCTTGACCGCTCTGCAATCGGCAGACACCCTGCACAGCCTGCTGTCCCGTGCCGACCATGCGATGTACCGCGCCAAGCAGAGCGGACGCAATCGAACCTGTGTGGAAATGCCCCACTCCAGCCATGAATGAACCTGACCTTTGCCCGGCCTGCGGTGCCCGCAACGACTGCACCCTGGCCGACCCGCGTACTGCGGACCAAGCCTGCTGGTGCTACAGCGTGAGCATCGACCCGGCAATCATCGAAGCCTTGCCGCCACAGCTGCGCGACCGCTCCTGCCTGTGCCCCCGTTGTGCCGGGGTCGAAGCGCAGTTGCGCGCCGGCACCTTGCCACGCTCCTGAACCTCCTCACCTTGCCCCCAACCGCCGATCACCATGCGCATTGACCGTTTCCTCAGCAACCTGCCCCGCTTCAACCGTCAGCAGGTGCGCCTGCTGCTGGTGCAACGCCGCATCCGCATCGACGGGCAGCCGGTCAGCGACCCCAAGGCCGAGGTCCGTGAGTTCAGTCGCGTGGAACTGGATGAGGAAGTGCTCCAGGTCGGCAAGCCGGCGCGTTATTTCATGCTGCACAAGCCCATGGGCTGTGTCAGCGCCACCCGCGACCCGGAGCACAGGACCGTGCTGGAGCTGATCCACGAGCCGGATCCCCAGGACCTGCACATCGCCGGGCGCCTGGATTACAACACCACCGGGCTGATGCTGATCACCAACGACGGCAGCTGGTCGCGACGCTTGACCCAGCCGCAGACCAAGCTGCCCAAGCTCTACTACGTGGAAACCGAGCAGGAGATTGGCCCCGAGTACATCGAGACCTTCGCCCAGGGTCTGTATTTCGCCTTCGAGGACCTCACCACCCTGCCCGCGCAATTGCAGATCCTCGGCCCTCATAGCGCCAGGCTGAGCATCGTCGAGGGGCGCTATCACCAGGTCAAACGGATGTTCGGCCACTTCAACAACAAGGTGGTGCGCCTGCACCGCGAACGCATGGGACCACTGGTACTGGATGAATGCCTTGCCCCAGGCCAATACCGCCCCCTCAGCGCAGACGAAATCCGCCTGATCTGACGCCGCGTCCCGCTGAATGACCGCTGGGCAGAAGCTGTCGAACAATTTGCCCAACGCACTTGCAGGTTCCCGGTTGCCCTGCTTGAATCAGTCCGTCGGCCGAAATGTGACCGATGAGTCACCCATACACATCTAAGAAACCTTTTGCCGGCCTGAGCCCTGCCTGCTCTGCATTCAACCCGGTAAATCGCCCGCCTATAACAATACCCGTCGACCTGCATTACCGGATCGACATGGGCTCCGATTCCAGGCGTATGCCTACCTGTCACATTGCCCGTGCACACTCAATGTTGCGCGCATACCCGCTTGCCAGGAGTCTTATGACATGAGGCCAGAAATCGCTGTGCTGGATATACAGGGTCAGTATCGGGTTTACACGGAGTTCTATCGCGCAGATGCCGCAGACAAGACCATCATTCTGGTCAACGGCTCGATGGCCACCACTGCGTCCTTTGCCCAGACCGTGAAGAATCTGTACCCGCAGTTCAACGTGGTGCTCTACGACCAGCCCTACGCGGGCCGGTCCAAGGCCCACAACAAGCACGAACGGATGCTCACCAAGGAAGTGGAAGGGCAGATCCTGCTGGAGTTGATCGAGCACTTCGCCGCCGAGCATGTGCTGTCGTTCTCGTGGGGCGGCGCCGCGGCCTTGCAGGCCTTGTCCCAACGTCCTCGACGCATCGAGAAGGCGGTGATCAGCTCGTTCTCGCCGGTGCTCAACGAACCCATGCGCGACTACCTGGAGCGCGGTGTCGACTACCTCGGCAGCCTCGACCGCCATCGCGTCGGCCACCTGGTCAACGACACCATCGGCAAACACCTGCCGTCGCTGTTCAAGCGCTTCAACTATCGCCATGTCAGCAGCCTGGCGGAGCATGAGTACGGGCAGATGCACTTCCACATCAGCCATGTGCTCAACGGCGATCGCCAGTGCTACTTGCGGGCGGCGAAGAACATCCAGGTGCCGGTGCTGTTTCTCAACGGTGAGTGGGACGAATACACCTCAGCCAACGACGCCAAGCTGTTCGCCGACCATGTACAGCACGCGAGCTTCAGCACCATCCAGGCCACCGGACATTTTCTCGACATGGAACACAAGGCGGCCTGCCGCGACAGTCGCCAGGCACTCCTGGGCTTCCTCAAGCCAGCCCAGTACGACAACCGCTCGCGTCCACACTATGTTCATGATCAGCATGCACGGGCCATCTGAAACCCCGTCGCCACAGGCCGTCACCCCGCCTTGAAAAACCCTGTTTTTCCTGGCGGGTGAGGTACCTGTGGCGACCTCAACCGACACGCAAGCACAAGTCAGATAAAGAAAAACTTCAAATCCCCGGCCACTTCTGGTACAAAGTCAGCCGTTCGAGCGGGTGTCGTATAATGGCATTACTCCAGCTTCCCAAGCTGATAACGAGGGTTCGATTCCCTTCACCCGCTCCACTTCCCCAATCTGCGGGCTCCCGCAGATATCTGTAGAAGCTTCTCAGGTCGTTGATTCAAACGATCTCCTCCCCTCCCAGCAGCAAACCTAGCGAACCAAGCCCAAGCCTCGTGCAGATCATTGGAGCGCCGCTGTTTCAGCATCGACCTGTGCCAACGGCCCATCAGCCGGGTGCGTGGCACAACTGATCGGGATTGGCCAAAAAAGCGGCATAGTCATCCGCAACGACGCAGGTTCGACCCGTCTCATGGGACCACAGCACCACAACCGGCTCACCGGCGTCGCCCAGTACCGCGTAATCGAAGCAGTAATAGTCGCCCGTCCCAAATTGAGCGAACGGCAGCAGGCTGGAGCAGTCGAGCGCGATGCCGGAGAAAGTGTCTTGCCAAGCCCGCCAGCCTTGCTCGAAATGGCGGACTATCGACTCCCAGGTATTGCGGGGATCACACGCATCAAAGACAGGAAACACTTCCAGCCCCCCCAGCGCCTTGCCGTTGTGCTCCAGCAGCCAGTCCACGAATGACCTGGGCAAGGTTCGCCCCAATGCCGTCTCGGCAGCATGAATGGCCTCTATTGTCGTGCCTATCACTCGCGCTTTGCCCAAGGTGCCTCGCTTAGGGTACAGACCCGGGTTCGAGGGATTCGGTTGGCCCTTACAGACGAACACCCACCGCTATCGGTTGGCTTGGTGTCGATGACGACGCTGATCGCTTGAGGCGTGGCGCACGATAATGCATAACCCACACTGAGTGAAAATCGCCGTGACCGGGTCAGAGGAAAAACCTCAGCCGCGTCTTTTGCATCATCCACCCGACATCACGGCTGCACACGAACCTCAAGGAAACGCTGCATGACCCAGAATATTTACGACGATCCGACCTTTTTCCAGGGCTACAGCCAGATGGGCCGCTCCCTCGGCGGCCTCGATGCGGCACCGGAATGGCCAGCCCTGCAAGCTCTGCTGCCCACCATGAACGGTCTCAAGGTGGTGGACCTGGGCTGCGGCTATGGCTGGTTCAGCCGCTGGGCCAGCGAACAGGGAGCCCGACAGGTACTGGGCCTGGACGTTTCGCAAAAGATGCTGGCGACCGCCCGCGCCAGCACCTCGGCGCCCAACATCGATTATCAGCGGGCCGATCTGGAACACCTGAGCCTGCCCGCCTGCAGCTTCGACCTGGCCTACAGCTCCCTGGCCCTGCACTACATCAAGGACTTGCGCGGGCTGTTCACCCAGGTCCATGCCGCCCTGGTACCCGGGGCACGCCTGGTGTTCTCCATCGAGCACCCGATCTTCATGGCCCCGCGCAACCCGGGTTGGCAGGTGGATGACCAGGGCCGCAAATCCTGGCCGCTGGACAGCTACCAGCAAGAAGGCGAACGAGTGACCCATTGGCTGGCGGAGGGCGTGATCAAGCAGCACCGGACCCTGGGCACTCTGCTCAACACCCTGATCGACACAGGGTTCAGCATTCGCCATGTCGAGGAGTGGGGACCGAGCGCCCAGCAGGTGCTGGAGCAACCGGCTCTGGAAGAAGAGCGCGAGCGACCGATGATGTTGCTGGTGGCCGCCCAGCGCTGAGGCGGCCGCCGTTGCGCGGCCACCTCGGCAGGCTTGCCCTGCCTGCTAGAAGCCCTGCTGCAACGGAAAACGCCGGGCCCCGCTGTGAGCGAGGAATTTTTCCTGGGCCATGGGCCGGGCCAGGAAATAGCCCTGGGCTTCGTCGCAGCCAAAGGCCCGTAGCATCTGCAGGCATTTGAAACTCTCGATGCCCTCGGCCACGGTGCGATAGCCCAGCTCCCTGGCCAGGGCAATGACCGAACGGGTGATCTTCTGGTGCTGGGCGCTGCTCTCAAGGTCCGTGACCATGGATTTGTCGAGCTTCACCACATTGGCGGGAATCTGATGCAGGTAGGCGAAGTTGCTGTAGCCGGTACCGAAATCATCGATGGCCACGTCCATGCCCAGGCCGCGTATCTTGCTCAACTGATCCAGCACCTTGGGGTTGGAGCGCAGCCAGGCACCTTCAGTGATCTCCACCTCCAGGCGCCGGGGATCGATGCGGTGACGCTGGCAGGCCTCCCTGAGGACATCGGCAATGTCCTGGTCCTCGAAATCCTGGGGGGACAGGTTGATCGACAGGCGCTGTACATCGCTGGAACTCCAGCTGTGCAGCCTGTCCAGCACCGCGTTGATCACCCAATGGGTCACCCGGTGGATCAGGGCGTTGCGCTCCATGACCGGAATGAATTCCGCCGGGGAAATCGGTCCCAGCCAAGGGTGATCCCAGCGGATCAGCGCCTCGGCGCTGACCTGGGCACCATCGGGCAGGGCGAAGCGCGGCTGGAACATCAGGTAGATCTGTCCGCTGTCGAGGGCTTCGCTGATGTCCGACGCCAGATTGAAGGCACGTCGATAGGCCTGGTCCCGCACCACGTCATAGGGCGCCCAGGTGCTGCGCTTCAAGGTCGCCAGCTCCAGGGCGAACATGGCTTTGCGCAGCACGTCCGGCACCGCGTCGCGGTCCGTGGAGAACTCCACGGTGCCCGCACATACCCCGGGAATCATCGGCAACTCAAGGCCCGGCGGCTGGCGCCGCAAACGCCGAACCAGCCCTTCGAGAAAACGTTCGATGCCCGGCGCTGCCGGTAGCAGAAAGCCAAAACGCTTGACCGAGACGTGATACACCCGGACATGCCGCCCCAGGTAGGTGAGCAGTTGCTGGGCCAGGAAGCGCACGATGATTTCAAACGGAGCCATGCCCATGGCCAGGGTCAGCTCGTGAGCCACGGTCATGTCCACCGCATCCACCAGCACCAGCACGCGCTTTTCACCAGGATGCTGTTCCGCCAGGTCGTACAGATCGCTCTGGAATTGCTCCCGATTGGGCAGGCTGCTGACCGGATCGCGACGGGTCTGGCGCTGACGGTGCTCGATCTGCTCCATCACCAGGCACGCCAGGTCCCGCAGTTGCTGGCGCTCGACGGCATTCAAGCGCTGGGGCTGTTTATCGATGACGCACAAACTGCCGATGGCATGGCCGGTGGATGTGATCAGCGGCGCGCCAGCATAAAAGCCGATGCACGGATCTTCGGTGACCAGGGGATTGGCATGAAAGCGCACATCCCGGCGGGCGTTTTCCACTTCAAACACATCGCCGGACTTGATGGTGTAGGCACAGAACGATTGATCGATGGGGGTCTGCTCGGCGACGAAGCCCACCCGCGACATGAACCACTGGCGATCCCGATCCACCAGAGTGATCAGGGCCGTGGGTACCTTGAAGTACTGCGCCGCCAGACGACAAATACGATCAAAACGCTCACAACGGGCCGTGTCCAGCAGTTCCAGGGCATACAGAGCAGCCAGGCGCTGCTCCTCGACCAACGCCTTATCGGGCATACCGCGCCTCAGGCAGGATCAACACACTCATCAGAAAACCTATCTCAGCAGCGCAGGGGGAAAACACCACCTGGAAACGGGTTGAGCCCAAAATGGTGGCATTACGACATCCATCGACAGCATGACGCAGTGACTAGTGCTTGCCAATTCCATCCGTCGGACGAACGGTATTGCCCGAAACAATACATAGCAACCTTGAAAAGACCGTTCCAGAGCGCTAGCGCCCCATGACAAAGCGACCTTGCCGGCCATTGCGTCCTGCTCGAGCCCCTCTCTGCAAACCCTGGCAGATCGGCAGGCGCATACCTTGCGAAGACAAAAAAAGCGATCCGCAGATCGCTTTCTTTGCTATTGCATCATCAGGCCAGTTCCAGAGTCCCGACCTTCTTGCCCCCTTGTCACTACCCTGCTCCTGCCGGGCGTCCGAATCTTTTAACAGCCTGCGACTGTCTGCTGGCTGAACCTGCCGACGGCAAGCGTGACAATTCATGACAGGCCCTTGCCAAGCATGAGCAAAGCCGGAACCATGCGCCGCCCTGCCCATGGATGGAGCCGTACCATGAAAAAACTCGTATTCCTGCTATTCCTCGGCCTGCTGGTGGTGCTCAACGTCGGCTACTACACCGAGCTGGAAGAAGCCGAGACCCACACCCGCTGGTTTATCAAGCAGTCCCCGACGCTGCGCCTGGAGTTCTTCAATATCCACGCCAATGACGGCGACTACCGGCGCGTGGAAAAGCTCACGCCCGAGTACCGGCAGATGATCATCGACTACTGCAAGTACCGTTTGGGCATCGACACCCAGGTCACCACCCAGGCCGACGTGGAACGTTGCGCCAAGCTCTGACCCCTCTCCTCCGGCACGCCCCCCGTGCCTTTGGTACTCGTCTCATGGCAACCGGGCCAGCCCCCGGCTAGGGTCGCTACAACTCTCCTGCCCCTGGGGAGCCCTGCGCCCCTCCTTGGTCCAGGGGTGCTATGGTGGTCGGCTGCCCTGCGTGCCAGGGCTCATTGGAGGAGTGCGACGCTGAACGCCTGGTCGTGAAGCTTGAGGAGGTCACTGAATAGATATGTGCAACGCCAAAGATATTTACACCGCGGGTTGGATTCTGGTGGTCATGTCCGGACTGGTGTCCCTGGTGATCCAGGTCTACCTGGGCTATTTCAAGATCGATGACATGGTCAAATACCTGGCCCGTTGCCGGGTCGTCGCCATTCGCATGCCACTGCTGGGCAAAGACCCTCTCAGCCGTCTGTGCATGCTGGTGTGCATCGGCGGAATGTTCGCCATGCCCCACCTCTTTCTGCGCAATGGCGGCTTGGACGTGCGCGACTACAAGAACTTCCCCCTGGGCCTGAAATGGCTGATCAATCTGTTCCAGCTGTCAGCCCTGGCCGCTCTTATCGCCTTCCTGGTGTTGTGGTGGGTCAGTCGTCACCTTTGACCGGCAACGGTCTTCATTGCGGGGCGCCACGCAACGGCGCCCCGTCTCCCCAGAGCCAGCAGCCCTTCAACCGGTCGCTGTCTGCTGATGAAAATCCTCACGGGTCATTTCGAAAAACCGGCTTGGCAGGCCTTCGAACTCGCCGTCGTGAGTGAAACGAAAACCCAGCTTGCGAGCCACCGCCAACGAGGCGCCATTGTCGATGTGAGCATCAGCGACAATCCGCTCGACCTCCGGGTCGGCAAAGGCGTGCTCGACAATGCGCCTGGCGGCCTCAGAGGCCACCCCCCGGCCCCAGGCCCGCCGCACCAGACGCCAGCCCATCTCCAGTTCCGGGCCCACGGCGTCGAAAGGAATGAACGAGACCCAGCCCAGTAAATCGTCCGGGGCCTCCTTGGCGAAGATCGCCCAATAACCGCATCGCTCACCAAAGTCCTGGGTCATACGCGACCGCAGGAAATCCCGATGCCATTGCCCACCGTCCCAGATCCCCGGAGTGAAGCGCGTGACTTCAGGGTCCAGGTCCATGCGCAAGCAGGCCTCGAAGTGTTCGAGCGTGCGTGGACGCAATATCAGGTTGGGGGTTTCGAAGTGCAGATTCATCCGTGATCTCCTGGGTTGATGGTCGACCATGAAACAGCGGCTGGCGGAAAAAGAAAACGGCCCGCCGCAAGAAAACACGTCGCTCCGCACAGCAAACCCGATCAAGCCCCCTCACTTCGTATACAGCCACGCATACACTTTTCGACACCATTGTTCAGAACTATCTGATTGAATGATAATAATTATCTAATGAGAATCGCTTCCAAATAAAACGGAGGCTCTATCTCAATGTCCAGTCCCGCCCGCCCACAACCCTGGAAGTTGTGGTCCACCTCTCTCGGTCTGATGGCCCTCAGCGAAGCCAGCCTGGGAGCCGCTGCTGAAGACGCCAAGCGTCACACCGAGGCGACACCTGTCACCCTGGCGCCAACCCATGTGCAAGGGGTGCATCAGCCCGGCTACAAGCGTGAGGCCTCGGATTCGGTGAAGTTCACCGCGCCCCTGCGGGAAACGCCGAAGTCGGTGACCATCATCACCGACACCCTGATGCAGGAACGTGCCGTGTCGACCCTGACCGATGCCTTGCGCACCACCCCGGGCATCACCTTCGGCGCCGGGGAAGGCGGAACGCCGCTGGGGGATCGCCCCTTCATCCGCGGCTTCGAGGCCAGCACCGACATCATGATCGACGGCATCCGCGACGTCGGCCGGATGAACCATGAAGTCTTCAACTACGAGCAGATCGAGATCGTCAAAGGCCCGGGTTCGGCCTACTCGGGACGCGGCTCCACCGGCGGCACCATCAATCTGATCAGCAAAGTACCGCAGCAGGAGAACTTCAGCGCCGGCAGCCTGACCCTGGGCACCGATCATCTGCGGCGCAGCACCCTCGACCTCAACCAGTACCTGCCCGAACAGAACATGGCCCTGCGCCTGAACGCCATGAAGCATGAAGCCGATCCCCCCGGGCGCGATCATGTGCAAGTGTCGCGCTGGGGCGTGGCACCGAGCGTGACCTTCGGCCTGAACACCGACACCCGCGCCACCTTGAGCTACTACCACCTGCAGACCGACGACATGCCCGACCAGGGCATCCCGGTATCGGAAATCTCCGGCAAGCCGATCAAGGTCGACCGCGACAACTTCTATGGCTTCACCCAGCGCGACTTCCGCAAGACCTCGGCAGACCTTGCGACCTTGCAACTGGAACATGACTTCAACGACCACCTGACCCTGCGCAACACCACCCGCCAGGGCCGCAGCATGCAGGACTACGTCATGAGCCGGCCGATATCCACGGCGGCGCAGGAACAGGCGAACACCGTGCAACGTGCGGCTCGCGGGCGCAACGTGGTCAACGAATCGCTGATCAACCAGACCGACATCTTCGGCACATTCGACACCGGCTCCATCGGCCACAGCTACAGCGCGGGCCTGGAGTTCTCGCGCGAACGGATCGACGTCAAGAATCGTTATGCAAGCCCCAAGAACAGCAACCTGGGCGACCTCAATCACCCCAATCCCAAAGACCCATTCGCCCCGGTGCTACGAGACGACGGTCAGCACACCGTCACCCGACACAACAACCGCGCCGTCTATGTGATGGACACCCTCGCCCTGCACGAGCAATGGGACCTGAACCTGGGCCTGCGCTACGACGCCTATCACGTCAGGGACCCCAGCCAGAGCAACCGCAGCAATATGTGGACCTACCAAAGCGGCATCGTCTTCAAGCCCCTGCCCTACGGCAGCATCTACCTGTCCTACGGCACCTCGTTCAACCCTTCGGGCGAAACCGCCGGGCAGTCGGGCGGCGCCGATGGCGCAGCAGGCGGCCGGCTCAGCAACCTGGACCCGGAAAAGAGCCGCAGCCTCGAGCTGGGCACCAAATGGGACCTGCTCAACGAGCGCCTGGCCCTGACCGCAGCCGTGTTCAAGACCGAGAAGACCAACGCCCGGACCTACGACCCGATCAGCAACGAAGTGACCCTGGATGGCGATGTCGAAGTGAAAGGTTTTGAAGTCGGGGCCACCGGTTACCTCACCGATCAATGGGAGGTGATAGCGGGCTACACCTACCTGGATGCCAAGACGGTCAAGTACGCCTCAGGCATGAACACCGACTTCAACGGCAACCAGATGAAATTCATCGCCCCCAACAGCGCCTCGGTGTGGAGCACCTACATGCTCACCGACCGCCTGAAAGTCGGTGCCGGCGCCAACTATGTGGGCGAGCGCTACACCGACGATGAAAACACCCGCAGCCTCGATGCCTACTGGCGCTACGACGCCATGCTGGCCTATCGGGTGAACAAGAACCTGGACCTGCAGTTCAACGTGCTCAACCTCACCGACAAGACCTACTACGACGCGTCCCACGTTGGCTTGTTCGCCACCGTCGCGCCCGGGCGTTCCGCCGAGCTGGCGGCCAACCTGCGCTTCTGACATGACCCGCAGAACCCTGGGGGCGATGGAGATTCCATCGCCCCCAGGGCGTCATGGCAGCAAGGCCTGGATGTCGTTCCACAGTGCCCGGGGAACCTGCACCCCCTGCTCCAGGCTGCGCGCCCGGGCCTCAAAACGCCGCTGCGACGGCAACCGCGCGCCTTGCTGGGCAATGGCCGCGAACAACCCTTCCGCCCGCTCCAGCCCCTGCTGATAACCCTCGCCCAAAAACACCTGGGGATCGAACGCCAGCACCAGCTCGCCATGGCAAGGTGTCGCCCCCACGCCCTCGTCGAACGCCATGGATTCGGCGCTGGTCAGATCGCCAATCAAGGCGCCGGCTAGCAACTCGATCATCGCCGCCAGGGCCGACCCCTTGTGGCCGCCAAAGGTCTGCATGGCGCCCTGCAACGCCGCCCTGGCATCGGTGGTCGGTTGGCCCTGGGCATCTATGGCCCAATGGCTGGGAATCGGCGTGCCCTGGCGCGCATGCAGCTCGATATCGCCACGAGCGATGGCGCTGGTGGCGAAATCAAAAACAAAGGGGTGGCCCCCCGGACGCGGCCAGGCGAAGGCCAGGGGGTTGGTGCCGAACACCGGATGGCGGCCGCCGGCCGGGGCCACCCAGCTGTGACTGGGGTTCATCGCCAGGCCCACCAAGCCGCTGGCGGCAATCGCCTCGACCTCCGGCCACAGCGCAGAGAAGTGGAAACAGTGCTTGATCACCATGGCGGCGATACCCTGGCTGCGAGCCTTTTGCGCCAGTAACGGCAAGCCGGTGTGAAAGCCCAGCAACGAGTAGCCGTAATGGGCATCTACCTCCAGCACCCCGGCGGAAATGTGCCGCACGCTGGGTTCGGCCTGTGGGTCGATCTTGCCCTCGCGTACCGAGCGCACGCAGCCCAGCAGGCGGTACACACCGTGGGAGTGGCACTCGTCACGCTGGCCCTGGGTGATGACCTCGGCGATCACCCGAGCATGTGCCTCGGACAGGCCGTGATGGGTAAGGACCCGATACGACTGGGCGCGGACTTCATCCAGTGACAGGGTGATGTATTCAGACATTCTGGAACCTCTATGGCTGGTGGGGAACGCTCCTGTGGGAGAGTCTTGGTGGATGGAGGGGGCAACAGGTACGGGCGAGGCGGCACGCTCCAGAAGGAGCGCCGTCTCGCCCCGGATCAACCGGAGAACTGACCGTCGAGCAGTTGCCGTACCTGCAACGGATTGGCGCGGTGCAGCTCGGCAGGCAACAGCGCCTCAGGCAGATCCTGGTAGGACACCGGACGCAGAAAGCGCTGGATCGCCAGGCTGCCCACCGAGGTGCTGCGGCTGTCGGAGGTGGCCGGGAACGGACCGCCATGAACCATGGCGTGGGCCACTTCGACCCCAGTGCCGAATCCGTTGACCAGCAGGCGTCCGGCCTTGCGCTCCAACAGCGGCAGCAGCGCGCGGACCTGGGGGTGATCGCCATCGCTCAGGTGCAGCGCAATGGTCAACTGGCCCTCCAGGCTCTGCAGCACCTGTTGCAAGGCGGCAAAGTCCGGGCACCTAACGATCAACGAGGCCGGGCCAAAGACCTCTTCCCGCAGTTGTGCGCAGCCCATGAAGGCCTCGGCCGAGGTGGCGAACAACGCGCCTCGGGCCTGAGTGCCCTGCCCCGCCAAGCCCTGGGCCAAGGTCTGCACCTGGGCATGGGCCGCCAGGGCGGCTACGCCCTGGCAGTAACTGCGGTGAATGCCTGGGGTAAGCATGGTCTGCGCTGCCTGTGTGGCTAGGGCAGCGGCGGCGGCGCTTTCAAAGCGCTGCAATGCCGAGCCTTCCAGGGCCAGGATCAAGCCCGGATTGGTACAGAACTGCCCGGCGCCCTGGGTCAGTGAGGCAACGAACGCCGGGGCAATCTGCTCCGCCCGCGCCTCCAGGGCTTGGGGCATCAACAGCACCGGATTGATGGAGCTCATCTCGGCATACACGGGAATCGGCTCAGGACGTAATGCGGCGATCTGCATCAGCGCGACCCCGCCCGTGCGCGAGCCGGTGAACCCCACCGCCTTGATCCGCGGGTCCGCCACCAGCCCCTGGCCGATGGCCCGGCCGCTGTCGAACAGCAGCGAAAACACCCCCTCGGGCAATCCCAGGCTCTGTGCGGCCCGGGCAATGGCCTGCCCCACCAACTCTGATGTACCGGGGTGCGCCGAGTGGGCCTTGACGATCACCGGACAACCCGCCGCCAGGGCCGAAGCGGTGTCGCCGCCGGCCACGGAAAACGCCAGGGGAAAGTTCGACGCGCCAAACACTGCCACCGGGCCCAGGCCGATATGCCGCAGGCGCAGCTCGACCCTGGGCAGAGGCTGACGCTCAGGTTGCGCCGGGTCGATCCTGACCCCGAGAAAACCGCCGTCACGGACTACCTGGGCAAACAGGCGCAATTGGCCGACGGTGCGCCCCCGCTCACCTTCCAGGCGAGCCCGGGGCAAGCCGGTTTCCAAGTGACAGCGCTCAATCAGCTCCTCGCCCAAGCCCAGAATATGGCTGGCAATGCTCTCCAGAAATGCCGCCCGCTGTGCAAGCGGCAACTGGCGATAAGGATCGAACGCCGCCTCCGCCAGGGCACAGGCGCGCTCAAGTTCAGCGGCCGAGGCGCCACCGAAAGCCGGTTGCAACACCTCGCCACTGGCGGCGGCCAGCCCATGAATCGAGCCCTGGCCGCCAAGCACGGCGGTGTGACCTATCAGCATCTGTCCAGTAACAGTCATGGATAACCTCGTCTGCATGAAAGTGGTCATTCCACCTCATCGCCGTCCAGCACCAGCTTGGCGCTGGGCACTCCGGTATTGGCGCCCCAGTAGTAGATGCACAGGGCCATGAGAGTGACGGTGAGGGTGTCGTAGGGATGAGTCAGGGCGCCGATGCCGCCGAAGCTGCCCAGGTAGGAAATGACAATGGTCAGCCCATAGAAGGCGATCAGCCACAGCGATGAGCGCACCTGCTCGCCCAGGCTCAGGTGGTCGGTGGGCACCAGGCGTTTGCACAGCAGGTAGATCACGAACATCAGGATCTGCAGCCCCAGCAGCCAGGACACCGTGCCCCAGCCGGACCAGTAGACGATCAATGCCGCGATCACGAACGACACCGGGCCCAGCAGGGCAAAGGCGCTGACCCGGAACGGCCGCGCCAGCTGCGGTGCACTCTTGCGCAACGCCGCGACGCTGATGGGGGCCACCGCATAACTGAGCACCAGGGCCGCTGACACCACGTTGATCAGCGCCTCCCACGAGGGGAACGGCAGGGTCCAGAACACCGACAGCCCGAAGGTCAGCCACAGCGCCGGACGCGGGATGCCGGACTCTTCATCGATGCGAGTGAAAACCTTGAAGAAGGTCCCGGTCCGGGCCCAGCCGTAGACCACCCGCGGCGTGGCGTTCATGTAGATGTTGCCGCAGCCGCTGGGGGAGATCACCGCGTCGGCCACCACCAGATAGGCCAGCCAGCCGACCCCGAGGGTCAAGGCAATGTCGCGGTACGGCAGAGAAAACTCCTTGCTGATGCCGCTCCAACCGTTGGCCAGCATTTCCGTGGGAATGCTGCCCAGAAAGGCCAGTTGCAACAGGCCGTAGATCAAGGTCGAGAGCAGCACCGAGAGAATCAGCGCGATGGGAATGGTGCGCTGGGGATTACGCACTTCACTGGCCACGGAGATGATCGGCGTCAGCCCCAGGTAGGCGAAGATGATGCCCCCCGCCGAGACCGCCATCTCGATCCCCGACAGGCCGAACGGGGCAAAACCCTGGACATGGAAGTTGTCGGGCTTGAAGAAGGTGAACAGCACCGCGATCACCAGCAGCGGCACGATGAACTTGAACAGGCTGATGAAGTTGTTGGATTTGGCGAAGGTCTTGACGCTGTAGTAGTTGAGCCAGAAGAACAGGCACAACAGGGCAAACTGCACCAGCCAGCCGATGATGGTCGGGTTGCTGGAGCCTTCGTGGGTCAATGCCGGGAACCAGGCCGCGGCGTATTGCCGGGCCGCCACCACTTCAATCGCCACCAGGCTGGAAAAGGCGATCAGGGTGATGAAACCCATCAAGTAGCCCAGCAGCGGGCCATGGGAGAACACCGGGTAGCGCACCACCCCACCAGCCCGGGGCAGGGCGGCTCCCAGCTCGCAGTAAACGATGCCCAACAGCAGCACGGCGAACCCGCCCAGCAGCCAGGAAAAGATCCCCGCCGGCCCGGCAATCGCCGAAACGTGGCTGGCCGCGAACAGCCAGCCGGAACCGAAGATCGCACCCAGACCGATAAAGGTCAGGTCCACCAGAGAGAGTTGTTTCTTGAATTTGCCTTTGCCTGACATGGGGCTGCGCCTTTTTTGAGGTTATTGGAATAGGCAAGTCGAATGTCACGTCGGCGGAGCCGCTCGACGCTTGCAGCACATGGGGTATTGCAGAAGCGGGTGCCCCCACCCAGGGCACCCGACCAAATCCTGCAGGCCCGTTTCTACAGGCCGACGTCCGGCAGGCTCGGGCGCGTGGCCAGGGCCTTGGCGACCAGGGCTTTGACTTCGGCCAGGGTTTCACCCTGCAGCGCCAGACGCGGCGGCCGGGTGATGGACGAGCCACGGCCCACCAGTTCTTCACAGAGCTTGATGCACTGCACCAGGTCCGGACGAGCGTCCAGGTGCAGCAGCGGCATGAACCAGCGGTACAGGGCCAGGGCCTCCTCGAAGCGTTTTTCCTTGGCCAGGCGGAACAGGGTCTCGCCTTCCTTGGGGAAGGCCACGGACATGCCCGAGACCCAGCCCTCGGCCCCCACCGCCACGCTCTCGACCACCACATCGTCGAGACCGGCGAACAGCACGAAGCGATCGCCGACTGCATTGCGCAGATCGATGAAACGCCGGGTATCGCCGGAGGAGTCCTTGAAGCAGACGATGTTCTCGCAGTCCTGCAGGGCGATCAGCACCTCGGGGGTGACGTCATTCTTGTAGATCGGCGGGTTGTTGTAGACCATCACCGGCAGGTCGGTGCCGGTGGCCACCGCACGAAAATGCGCCGCGGTTTCATGGGGCTTGGCCGAGTACACCAGGGCCGGCATCACCATCACCCCATCGACCCCGACCCGAGCCGCTTCGCGCACCGTATGGCGGGCGAACTCGGTAGTGAATTCGGCCACCCCGGCGATCACCGGCACCCGACCGCCGGCGGCGTCCTTGGCGACTTCGATCACCGAGAGTTTTTCCGCGGTGCTCAAGGAGGTGTTCTCCCCCACGGTGCCGCACACCACCAGGCCGGATACGCCGTCGTCCACCAGGTTGCGCATGACCTGGTGGGTGGCCTGCAGGTCGAGGGAGAAATCGGCTTTGAATTGAGTGGTCACAGCGGGGAATACACCGCTCCATTGGATGGCTTTACGGCTCATGGTCTGGTCCTTGTTTGAGGTCGGCCGGGCCGACTGACGTTGAAAACCCAGACCAGAGTCGCCTTTTATCCCCCTTGCAGCTTGAGGCTTTTCGCCCCTGCAAGAGACGAAATCGGCACACTCGCCCCTCACCCCATTGCAGCTCCAGCGCCACAGCGGCCATGGCGAAACTGTGCTGATTTCGTCATCTGCCACAGCGAAAACCCACAAGCAACGCCGCCCCCGCCAAGGCCACTCTGTCGTTCTTTCCCGTCAGGTGCCGCCATGAAAAAAATAACCGTGATCGACTCACACACCGCAGGTGAACCCACTCGCCTGGTAATCGACGGCTTTCCCGAGCTGGGCCGTGGCTCCATGGCCGAGCGCCTGCAGACCCTGCGCAGCCAGCACGATCACTGGCGCCGCGCCTGCGTCCTCGAACCCCGGGGCAGCGACGTGCTGGTCGGGGCCCTGCTCTGCGAGCCACAGGCCAGGGAGGCCTGTGCCGGCGTGATCTTTTTCAACAACAGCGGCTACCTGGGCATGTGCGGCCACGGCACCATCGGCCTGGTGCGTTCGCTGTACCACCTGGGACGCATCGACTACGGCGTGCACCGCATCGAAACCCCGGTGGGCACGGTGGAGGCCACCTTGCACGACGATCTGTCGGTGAGCGTGCGCAACGTCCCCGCCTATCGCTACCGCACCCAGGTGGCGCTGCAAGTGCCGGGGCACGGCACGGTGCATGGCGATATCGCCTGGGGCGGCAACTGGTTCTTCCTGATCAGCGATCACGGCCAGGACATTGCCCTGGACAATGTCGAAGCCCTGACTCAATTCACCTGGCGCGTGCGCGAGGCTCTGGAAGCCGCCGGGGTGACCGGGGCCGAGGGCGAAGTCATCGACCACATCGAACTGTTCGCCGACGACCCACAGGCCGACAGCCGCAACTTCGTGCTCTGTCCCGGCAAGGCCTACGACCGCTCCCCCTGCGGCACCGGCACCAGCGCCAAGCTGGCCTGCCTGGCGGCGGACGGCAAGCTCGCTCCCGGCCAGACCTGGCGCCAGGCCAGCGTCATCGGCAGTCAGTTCAGCGCCCACTACGAGCAGACCGGCGAGCGGATCATTCCCACCCTGCGTGGCAGCGCCCACATCAGCGCCGAAGCGACCTTGCTGCTCGACGACAGCGACCCGTTCGCCTGGGGCATCGGCTCGTGAATGCCCAGGGCGAGGCCGACGTGATCGTGGTCGGCGCCGGCATCATCGGTGCCGCCTGCGCCCATGAACTGGCCGGCCGCGGCCTGCGGGTGCAGGTACTGGACGACGCCCGTGGCGGTGCCACCGGGGCCGGCATGGGGCATCTCGTGGCCATGGACGACAACCCGGCGGAGCTGGCCCTGAGTCATTACTCCATCGGCCTGTGGCGGCAGTTGCGCGAACGTCTGCCCGAGGCCTGTGCCTATCGCAACTGCGGCACCCTGTGGCTGGCCGCCGACCGCGAGGAAATGGACCTGGCGCGAGCCAAGCAGCAGACCCTGGCAGACCACGGCGTCACCGGCCACCTGCTCGACGGCCCGCAGCTGGCGGCGCTGGAGCCGATGCTGCGCCCGGGCCTGGGCGGCGCCCTGAAGATCCCCGGAGACGGCATTCTCTACGCCCCGGCCACCGCCCACTGGATGCTCAGCAGCCATCCACTGATCCAGCGCCAGTGCGGCCATGTGCGTAGGGTGGCCGGCGATCAGCTGGAGCTGGACGACGGCCGGGTCCTGCGCGCCCCCCGGGTGCTGCTGGCCAACGGCTTCGCCGCCCGGGAACTGCTGCCGGCCTTGCCCCTGCGGCCGAAGAAGGGCCACCTGCTGATCACCGACCGCTACCCGCAACAGGTCCAGCATCAACTGGTCGAACTGGGCTACGCCGCCAGTGCCCACGCCAGTGACGGCACCTCGGTGGCCTTCAACGTCCAGCCGCGTCCGACCGGCCAGTTGCTGATCGGCTCGTCCCGACAATTCGACACCCTCGATCCTCAAGTCGAACCGGCCGTACTGGCGCCCATGCTGCAACGGGCAGTGCAATACCTGCCAGAGCTGGCAACGCTCAACGGCATCCGCGCCTGGACCGGCTTTCGCGCCGCCAGCCCGGACGGCCTGCCGATCCTGGGTGAACACCCGCAACAACCGGGCCTGTGGCTGGCCGTTGGCCATGAAGGCCTGGGCGTGACGACCGCCCCCGGCAGCGCGCGGCTGCTGGTGGACCTGATGCTCTGCGAATGCCCGGCAATCGACCCGCGCCCCTATCTGCCCGGACGCTTCGCCGCCCTGACTGGAGAATGCCCGTGATCATCTACCTGGATCAGCAAGCGCTGGAGGTCCGCGGCGGCCTCACGGTGGCCGCCGCTGTGGCCAACAGCGGCGTGCCCTATACCCGCACCGCCTGCAGCGGTGCTCCACGAGCGCCGTTCTGTGGCATGGGCATCTGCCAGGAATGTCGGATGACCATCGACGGTCACCGTCAACTGGCCTGCCAGACCCTGTGCCGGGATGGCATGCAAGTGGAGCGCAGCCAATGAGCGCCCAACGCCTGCACTGCCAGATCGTCATAGTCGGCAGCGGCCCGGCGGGACTCGCCGCCGCCCAGGCCGCCAGCCACAGCGCCACCTCGATCCTGATGATCGACGACAACCCGCGGGCCGGCGGACAGATCTGGCGCAATGGCCCCGGGCACCCGCCCACCGCTCTCCAGGCCGAGCGCTTCAAGATCCTGCAGCACCCGACGCTGCGCTACCTTAGCGCCACCCGGATCATCGCCGCCCTGGGCCCGCAGCGCCTGTTGCTGGAGGACGCGCAACAGGCCTGGCAGGTGGACTTTGAACAGCTGATCCTGTGCTGCGGTGCCCAGGAACTGCTGCTGCCCTTTCCCGGCTGGACCCTGCCCGGGGTCACCGGTGCCGGAGGCCTGCAGGCCCTGCTGAAGAATGGCCTGCAGGTGAATGGAAAAACCCTGGTGATCGCCGGCAGCGGCCCCTTGCTGCTGGCCAGCGCCGCCACCGCACGCCAGGCCGGCGCCCGCGTGGTGCGGGTGCTGGAACAGACCACCGCAGCCTCCGTGCTGGGTTTCGCCGGCCAGTTGTGGCGCTGGCCAAGCAAGCTGGCCCAGGCCCTGAAGCTGGCCACCCCGGCCTACCGCTGCAACGCCCATGTGGTGGAGGCCCTGGGGGACCGGCACCTGCAAGGGGTACGCATCCGCCAGGGTCGGCGCAGCGAGGAAATCCCCTGCGACTACCTGGCCTGCGGCTTCGGCCTGGTGCCCAATACCCGTCTGGCCAGCCATCTGGGCTGTCACCTGGAACACGGCGCCATTGCGGTCGACCAGCAGCAGCGCAGCAGCCTGCCCCAGGTCCTTGCCGCCGGAGAATGCACCGGCATCGGTGGCAGCGAACTGGCCCTGATCGAAGGCGAGATTGCCGGCTGCGTGGCCAGCGGCCAGAGCGCCCGCGCCGCCGGCCTGATCCGCCAGCGCCAGCACTGGCAGGCCTTTGCCAGGCAGTTGCAGCGTCACTTCGAGCTGCAGCCGCAGATCCTCGAACTGGCCCGACCCGAGACGCTGCTGTGCCGTTGCGAAGATGTGCCCTACGCTGCGGTGGCGGCGGCAGCCGATTGGCCCAGCGCCAAGTTGCACAGCCGGTGCGGCATGGGGGCCTGCCAGGGCCGAATCTGCGCCAGCGCCGCCCAGCGCCTGTTCAACTGGCCCATGGTGGCCCCGCGAACGCCGCTGGTGCCGGCCCGGCTCGCCACCCTGATGCTCGACGAGACCTGCCACGACGCCGCAGACTGAGCCCCTGAACCCACCCTGGCCGGGAACACCCGGCCAGCTTGCACAGCCCTTTTGTACCCCCTGGCTTTATCGACACAGACCCATCCCCCAAGCCCCCTAGAGAGAGGCCGACGATGATCGATAGCGCACAGCTCCACCACTTGCCCAGGGCCATCGCCGCCCAATCCCTCGGGGACATCAACAGCCTGCTGGCCAGCATGGCCCCGATCACCCCCCTGCTGGACTGCATTCCCAGCGCCGTGTTTTTCATCAAGGACCTGCAGGCCCGCTACCTGATCGCCAACCTGACCCTGGCCCAGCGCTGCGGCTTCAAGAACATCCGGCCATTGCTCGGCAAGACCTCCGCCGAAGTCTTTCCGGCGGTGCTCGGCCCGGTCTACACCGAGCAGGACCAGCGCGTGCTGCGCCAGGGCATCACCATCAAGGGCCAACTGGAATTGCACCTGTACGGAAGCCGTGAACCCGGCTGGTGCCTGACCCACAAACTGCCGCTGTATGGACACGACCGACAGATCATCGGCATGGCCGGCATCTCCCTGGACCTGCAGGCAGCCCGTGACACCCATCCGGCCTACGAGCGTTTGGCGGCCGTGGACCGGCATATCCGCGAGCACTACAGCGAAGCCATCCGCCTGCAGGATCTGACCCGCATCGCCAACCTGTCCACGGCGCAGTTGGAGCGCTACTGCAAGCGCATCTTCCACCTCACGCCCCGGCAGATGATCCACAAGGCACGCCTGGAACACGCCTCACGGCTGCTGCTGACCCAGGAGCCGATCACCGAGGTGGCGCTGCAATGCGGCTACACCGATCACAGCGCCTTCAGCCGGCAGTTCAAGTCCCTGACCGGACTCAGCCCACGGCAGTTCCGGCTCAACGCCACGACGTAGCCAGGACTTACGCCTGGCAGAAGGTGCAATAGTCGAACAAGCCCGTGAAGCCGACCTTGCGGTAGATCGACAGGCCGTCGAGAGAGGCCTCGAGCACACAGATTTTCGCGCCCTGGGCCTGGATCAGGCGCAGCACCGAGTGGATCAGCGTCGTGGCATAGCCCCGCCCCTGGCACTCGCGCAAAGTGCCGATATCATCCAGCCGCGCCACCCCTGGCCCCAGGGACAGCGTCAGGGCACTGACCGGACGCTGGTCGACATACAAAGTGAAATGGCGCAGAGACCTGCCGGCCAGCAACGCCGCCCGGTGCCGCTCCAGGTACAGCTCGATGCCTCCGCCATCGGGCTCGAACGCGCTCTGCACCGGCAGCCCCCAATCCTCCAGATGCTCATCGGTGCAACGCACATCCGCCAATGGCGCCGATACCTCCTGCGCTTCGTAGGTCGCCAGATCGAGCACCATGCAAGTGGTCTTGTCCGCGGCCATCAGGTGCTGCTGTTGCAACTGCAGACTGACCCGCGACACCTGCGCCTGAGGGATCACCACACAGAACGGCATGCCGGTGCGCTGCAGGAACGCCACGCCCTCGGCCAGTTGCTCGCTGTTGTCGCCAGGCCGGTCCTTCATCATCAACAGATTCAGGCTGCTGGCTTCAAGCCCGGTGCAATAGGCACTCAGATCGGCGCCGAAGCGCCGATGGAACTGCGAGATGGAAACAAAGAAATAGTCTTCCGCCTGGTGATACAGATCGATGATCGACGCGCTGGGCACCTGCGCCATCTGCTACCTCCTTGAGCCTCGCGACGCGCCATGCGCCGCCTGACCCGGGCCACGTTAAGCCCACAGGCCCAGCGGCTCCAGCACAATCCTGTTTTATTGTGCGAAGGGATGTTCTGAGGTGTAAGCAAAAAGCGGAGCGCCTTGCTCATGTGGCGAGTTCCGCCGCCACATGAGCTGCAACAGTGCAGTTCTCAGCGCACGGATGGCCTATTCGTAATAACCCACAGTCTTCTTCAAGTGATCCGCATACTCGTAGATTTCGTCGACGGAACTGATCGGATGACGTGTCTCGACTTTGTCCTGGTCGAAAATGCCGATGTACTTCTGGGCTCGATTGAAATGCAAACGGCAGATGGGCTTGCGATTGTTATCGTCGAGCAAAATACCGAAGTAGCTCTGGGTATCGCGCTGGACAATACGCTTGGCATCAACCACTGAACGCACCACCGCCCGCACAATGTGATACGCCTCCAGCTCCTCCAGCGTAGTGAAGATCTTTTCCTCAGATCCGTCCGTCTCAGTGGTCTCCTGCACATCGTTGATAGGTGCCGAGTGCTGATTAATGACCACCTGGCTGGAGCCACTCATTGCCGACTTGAGACGATCATTGATCTGGTCATTGAGAAACTGACCGAGCGCCTTGCGGGTCAATTCATAAAACTGCTCCCGCACTTTTTGAGTGATCACACCTTCATAGACCCGGGACGCAAAAACCTTCACCAAGTCGTCGTCGGGTTTGCTCACCTGAGACGCAATGACCTTCTTGATCTGGCTGACGTACTTCAACTCCCCCGCTGCACTAAGAACCGATTCAACGTCAAACGCCGACTTGGTCAACTTGATCAATTCAGGGACGGAGTATTCGTCGATATCCAGCAGATCAAGTTCAAGGAAGGGCTTTTCATCCATCTTGTTCGGCGCATCCAGATCGGTGAAGAACTTGTAGACCTGACCATTAGTAAGAATGGAAATGCGCGCACTGGTGACATGAAAATAACGAAACAACTGAGAAGCATGATTGATGTGCAGCGGCTCACCGATTTTCTTGCACTCGATGAGTATCTGCACCTCTCCATCCTTGATGATCGCGTAATCGATCTTCTCGCCCTTCTTGGTTCCAACATCACAGACGAATTCAGGGGTCACCTCCATGGGATCGAAGACGTCATAACCCAGAACCGTATTGATAAAGGGCATGACGAAAGCGTTCTTCGTTGCCTCTTCAGTTTGAATGGCTGCGCCTTGCAAGCGCACCTTGGCAGCAAGACTGGTTAGTTTTTCGAAAAATTCCATGAGCGACCTCTGACTGATACCGATCCGTGAGTTAGCGTGCTGGCACTTTGACCGCCAATAGATACTAGACACAAACCGTCACCTAGACAGACATCCACATCAAGTGAGGCGCACTTCAGTCAAGGGCAGCACTAAACCGCGGACGACATCAATGATGCATCAGCAAGTCTCATAGACAGACAGAGGTGAGGGAGGAACGCTGAACAGCCGCTTTGCACTCCTCCAACGATCAGGAGTGGCTGATCATCACTCAACCATCCAAGCGCTCGGTGTGACGTCCAGCCTGGATGGCCTTGGCCATTTGCAGGTGGTTCTCCAGCTTGGGCAGGGTTTCCTCGGCGAAGGCCTTGAGTTGCGGCACGTCACTGGTTTGCGCCTGTTGCTGGATCTGTCGGATCGCCGCTTCAGTGGCCTTGATCTGGTTGGCGGCATAGGCACGGTCGAAATCCGTCCCCTCGGGTAGCGGCGGCATCAAGCGCTTGGCCTGGTCCATGACCTGCTCTCGGGGGGCCACCGGCAGGTCCAGTTGCCTGGCGATTTTGGCCAGGTGCTGGTTGGCCGTGGTGCGATCGTTGATCACCTGAATGGTGTATTCCTTGACCGCCCTGGACGAGGTGTGTTGATGCGCCAGGCGGCTGGCTTCGATATCGGCCATGCCCTTGGCCGAGGCGTCGTCGATAAAGGCCGCGGGGGACTGGGCCAGGGCGTTGCTGGCGCCAAGGCCGAGCAGCAGGGCCAGGCCGGCACGACCGAGGATGGTGGCCATGGGGTTCATGCTGGGAGTCTCCTCTTGCAAGTCAGTACGGCGGGAGCCACAGCACCCGCCTGCATAGGGAAAACCCGAAGCCGCAAAGGTTTAGAAAAATCGCCGGTGGTACGACGAATGGCGAGTCGTTCAGGCCGGAAGCAGAGCCTCGCCCCTGGCCTGGACCTCAGGCGCTGGAGCGGCTTTTGCGCTCGCGCTTGACCGCGTACATCGCCTCATCGGCGTGCTTGAACAGCTGCTTTTCTTCCAGGCCATGTTCGGGGTACAGGCCAATGCCGATACTCGGCAGGATATTCAGCCAATGGCCATCCAGGCGCAGCGGCTCGTTGAGCGCGTGGCGAATCTTCTCGGCGACATGCTGGGCATCGTCGCTGTGCTGCACGCTCTCCAGCAGCACCACGAACTCATCACCGCCCATGCGTGCCACGGTGTCGGTTTCCCGTACGCAGCCTTTGAGGCGATTGGCCACCGCTTGCAGCAGCATGTCGCCCACAGCATGCCCGCAGGTGTCGTTGACCTCCTTGAACTTGTCCAGGTCGACATACAGCAAGGCCATGCGTCCCGAGTCGCGCCGGGCCCGAGCCAGGGCTGAACGCAAGCGCTCGCGCAGCAGCTCACGGTTAGGCAGGTGAGTCAGCTGATCGTACTCGGCCATGTAGTGCAGGCGCGCATGCAGTTGCGCCCGTTCGATGGCCGCGGCGAGCTGGGCGCTGACGTACTGCAGCAATTCCAGCTCTGCCTCCCCGTAGCCCCGGGCACCGGGTGCACTTTTGACCATGAGCACGCCGATGGTGCCCTTCTGCGAATTCAGTGGCACGCCCAACCAGCAGCGAGGACCTTGAACGACGGCGAACTGGTTCCACAAATCCCGGCTCGACGGACACTCCGGTGCCAGCAGCAAGGACTGGCCGTGCCGCAGCACCTGCGCGCAGAAACGCCCGATCAGGGTCCCGGGCAGTTCCGGGCTGCTTTCGCAGTCATCGACATGGTAGGGAAAGTTCAGGCTATCGCTGCGCTCGTCGTACAGCGCCAGAACGAAATTGAGCGCCGGCAGCCACTCACCGATGATCCGATGCACATGCTTGAACAGCACCAGCAGGTCCTCGGTGGCGTGGGCCGCTTCGGAAATGGCATACAACGCCGCCTGTTTCGATTCAGCCTGTTTGCGCTCGGTAATGTCCCGGGCCACGGCGATGCGCAACTGATCCACTTCCGACCAGCGCGCCGACCAGAGGATGTGCGCCACCCGCCCGTCCTTGCGCAGGTAACGGTTCTCGAAATTGGGCTTGGGCACGCCCCCCATGATTTCCCGGGCGGCCTGCAGGGTGCGCTCACGATCGGCCGGGTGCACCAGCTCGATCATCGGCCGGCCGATCAGCTCGTCGGCGGTGTAGCCGAAGACCCGCTCGCAGGCGGCACTGACAAATACGAAACGACCCTGGCTATCTACGGCGCACACGACGTCCAGAAGCAGATCGATGAAACTCGCCAGAGGCGCGGAGTTCTTGGTTGCCATCAGAGAAAGCTACTACCCATGAAAAATGCACTGAGTACCCATCCCTTGAGCCCGGTCAGCCAGTGACGAACACCGGCTGAACACCACCCTCGCACTCCGCGAGCGGCGTTATGCCTTGTTGCCGATCAGCCCCGGCAGCGCATGCAGCAGGGCATTGATCGCGAAACCGATGAACATCACCCCGCAGACCCGGGTGATCGCCAGCTCGTGACGCTGATACCAACTGCGTACCTGCCGCGCCCCCACCACGCCGATGAGAATAGCGTAAGCGCCGAGACCGCCCAGGAAGCTCAGGGCAATCAGGCCGGGAAGCATGGACCAGCTGAGCAGCTCCGCACGACTGGACAGCAGGGCGGTGAACGTCGCCACCGCCACCGGATAAGCCTTGGGGTTGGTCAGGCCGAAGATGATCCCGTGCCAGAACGGATTGCGCGCTGCACCCTGAGGCTCATCGCCATTGCCACCACGACTGCGGATCGCCCGCAGCCCCAGCCAGAACAGGTACAGACCGCTGAGCACCCCGAGAATGTTGAAGGCGTCGCTGCCGATTTCCCGGGCGCCGACAATGGCGATCAGTGCCGTACTGCACCAGACCACATCCCCCAGCAAGTGCCCGCAGAGAAACCCTGCGCCAGCCTGTCGACCACGGGAAGCGCCAATACCGAAGACCGCCAGGACACCGGGCCCGGGGGTGATCGCGTAAATGAAACCCGAGGCAATAACAGCCAGCAACAGCGATGAGGTCATCAGCAAGACTCCAGAACGGATGCACCTCACGGCAACGCCAGGCACAGAACGAATCTGGCGGATTCTGCACGATCAAGGCACCTTGCCACCAGCGGCTTTCGTCAGCTGCTTCCCGGTAGCGGCGCCTCAGTCGACGGGGTAAAAGCGCATCCCGGCGTAAGGATGTTCGCGACAGGCCCGTAATCGCGAAGCCAAGTCACCGACATGAGCTTCCAGTCGATGCCCATCGGGATCGAGAAAATAAAACGACGCGCCCTCGCTGCGGTTGTCGCGCCACTCCGGCACTCGCGCCTCACGCAGGCGCTGGACCAGCGCTGCAAAATCCACAGCGCCGACGCCAAAGGCGTAATGGGTGTAATCGGCAACCGCCGGTGCCCGCCGTTGCGGGTCCAGGGAAAGGCACAGCCATAGTCCCGGCAGTGACAGGTAGGCTCCCGCATCCCAGGTGGCCTCCAGACGCAGTTGCAACAGCGAGTGATAGAAGGCCAGGCTGCGGGGCAAGTCGCTGACCGCCAGGGTCAGGTGATTGAGGCCGGTGAGCATCGATTACTGTCCTTTCAGGGCTTTGCTCAGCGCATAGCGCTGGCCGTCATAATGCAGGGTCGCCAGCGTGTTCCTGGGCGGCAGATCACGGCTTTCACAGCCATCACGGCCCTTGAAATGCCTGGTGCTGACTTCACGGGTACGCACGATCAGATCGGCGTAACCGTTGCGCTGGCCACTGCCGACTTCCAGGGTCCGGTGCAGGGTCCGGGAGCGGCCCTCGCACTCACTGCCCCAGCCAAACTCGCCGTGGCTCTCATCCATCACCAATCCTTCCAGCAGCGGCAGGACTTCCTTGTCTTCACGTCGATACAGGGTCAGCACGCTTTTCTCGTAGGGCATGGCACTGGAGCTGTGGTGATAGAGAACCCGCAGGCCAAAGGCTCGCTGCTCTTTATTCAAACGGTAGCGCCCGGTGTCGATCTGCAGCCCCTGCAGGGCCACGGCATCGGAGAACAGAGCGCTATCCTTGTAGTTGCTGGCCAGGGTCCAACCGGAGTCGATGTCCTGCAGCGATACGTCCAGGCTGTAGCTGCTGACGTCGCCAGCCTGGCTCCCGGGCATGGGCGTCGCCCGGGCACTGATGCTCAGCTCCGGCTCTGCGGGCCAGGGCTTGCAGACATAGAACTCTCCGGGAATACCCGTCGTGTTGTCGCACCCCGCCTGCGCCGCCGTGACACCCCCCAACCCGGCACAAAGGGCCAGGCCCAGGCCGCATGACTCAAGCCACTTCATCAAAACTCCCTCAGATACCGCTGTAGCCATTGGGCAGCACGTAACGCTGGCCGTCGTAATGCAGAGTGATGAGCACCGGCTTGGTGGTCACGGACTTGGACTGGCACTCCTCCCCGACTTTTTCGCTCCGGGTACTGACGCTGACCGAACGCACGATCAGGTCGGCATAACCGTGGCTGCGGGTCTTGGCGATCTCCAGGGTACGCGTGGTTTCAGTGCCCTCGCCGGCGCACTGGCCATCCCATTCGCCGTTGTAGGAATGGGCCAGGAACTTCTCCAGCACCGGGCGCAGGGTGCTGCCTTCGCGCACATACAGGCTGAGCCAGACCTGATTGAAAGGGTTGACCCGGGACGAGCCCTCGAACGCAGCCCGAACCCCAAAGGCCCGCACTTGTGGCGCCAGTTGGAAGCGCCCGGTGTCGAGCTTCACGCTCTCCAGGCGGAAGGCGTCGGAGACGAAAGCCACAGGCTGTCTGTAACTGGCCAGGGGCTTGCCGCTGTTGCGGTCCAGCACCGCCAGTTGCAGGTTGTAGGTGCCGTCACCGTTGCCGGTGTCGCTGGGGTCCGGGACCTGTTCCGACAGCAGGCTGATGCTCTGGTCGTCGAAGGCCGGCCAGTCCTTGCACAGGGAAAAGCCCGGAACCTCGGCATTGCGGGGCGGCGGCAGGCACTGGGCCGCGACGGATGTGGTGCCGGCCAGCAGCGCCAGGCTGCCCAGAAGCGGGATCAAAGAAGAGCGACGGAACATTCACGACTCCTTGTGACAGGCGGATACAGCGCGATTTCAGGTCGCACTATCCTCTGCCCCGTCGACGCTTTCAACGCTGGGAGCACGCGCGTGGGAGTGACCTTGCCTTGTAACAACTGCAGGCCTGACGAATGGCCGGACCTGGGCTAGGGTATGACGAGGTAATATGCTGTATTACACATCACTACAACGAGACTGCCATGTCCATCATGTCCCTGCGCTTGCCCGATGAACTTGCTGAAACTCTGGCCCTGCTGGCAAAAGCCACCGGACGCAGCAAGTCGTTTCTCGCCGTGGACGCCCTGCGTGAATACCTGGCGCGGGAAGCCTGGCAAATCGAGGAAATCCAGAAGGCCCTGAACGAGGCCGACGCAGGTGACTTCGCCAGTGCCGAAGAAGTGGCGGCCATCGCCGGCAAGTGGACCGACAATGCGCATTGAATGGCTACGCAGCGCCCTGAACAACCTGGACGCTGAGGCCCGTCATATCGCCCAGGACGATCCCCGGGCCGCCGGGGAATTTGTCAGGGCGCTGTTGATCAGTATCGAGCAACTGGCCCGGTTCCCCTCAAGTGGCCGCGAAGGCCGCCTGCCCGGCACCCGGGAATGGGTAGTGCCGGGCTGGCCTTACCTAATTCCCTACCGGGTGCGCGGGGACCGGCTACAGATTCTGCGAGTTTTCCATACCCGCCGTCAGCCCCCGGCACGTTGGTGAACGCTTCACTTGTAGGAGCTGGCTTGCCAGCGAAACGGACCTACCCGTTCCTCAAAACGCGCTACGGAAAATCTCTTCGATCTGCCGTTGATCCGCCGGACGCGGGTTGGTCAGGCCACAGGCGTCTTTCAGGGCGTTGGCCGCCAGCAGCGGAATGTCCTGCAACTTGGCGCCCAGTTCCCGCAAACCGGCGGGGATTTCCACGTCCCGAGCCAAGGCGCGAATCGCCGCGATTGCCGCCTGGGCTCCCTCCTCCGGGCTGAAGCCTCGAATATCCGCGCCCAGGGCGTGGGCCACATCGGTCAGGCGCTCGGCACAGACGCTGGCGTTGAAGCTCTGCACATGGGGCAACAGCACCGCGTTGCACACGCCATGGGGCAGGTCATAGAAACCGCCCAACTGGTGAGCCATGGCATGCACGAAGCCCAGGGACGCGTTGTTGAAGGCCATGCCGGCGAGGAACTGCGCATACGCCATGTTCTCCCGGGCCAGCAAATCGCTGCCGTCGTGCACCGCCTGGCGCAAGTTCGCGCTGATCATGCTGATGGCTTTGAGCGCACAGGCGTCGGTGATCGGGTTGGCGGCGGTGGACACATAGGCCTCCACCGCGTGGGTCAGGGCGTCCATGCCGGTGGCGGCGGTCAGGCCCTTGGGCATCGCTACCATCAGCGCCGGATCGTTGACCGACAGCAGTGGCGTGACGTTGCGGTCGACGATGGCCATTTTCACGTGGCGCGACTCGTCGGTAATGATGCAGAAGCGGGTCATCTCGCTGGCGGTGCCAGCGGTGGTGTTGATGGCAATCAACGGCAGTTGTGGCTTGCTCGACTGGTCGACCCCTTCGTAGTCGCCAATGTGTCCGCCGTTGGTTGCACACAGGGCAATGCCCTTGGCGCAATCATGGGGCGAGCCGCCGCCCAGGGAGATGACGAAATCACACTGCGACTGCTGCAACTGCGCCAGCCCTTGCTCGACGTTGGCGATGCTCGGATTGGGCTTGGCGCCATCGAAGATCACCGAATCGATGTCCTGCATGGCCAGCTTCTCGGCGATCATGCCCGCCACCCCGGCCTTGGCCAGGCCGACGTCGGTGACGATCAGCGCCTTGCGAAACCCATAATTGCGAATGGCGCTCATGGCCTCGTCCAGGCAATTGATGCCCATGATGTTGACGGCTGGGATGAAGAAGGTGCTGCTCATGAGGAAGTCTCCAGGCGAATGCCCAATGCGGGGTGTCGATTCATGTCTGCCCGACAGGATCGACTCATCGGTCACGGGCGATCTTGATCTGGCTCAAGGGTCGGTCGTGATAAAGTCGGCGCCCTGATGACCTTCTGCCTTGAGACCAATGACCGCGATGACGGATTTCCAGGAATTTGACGCCGAACTTGAAGACTGGAACGCCCTGGGCACGAGCACACCGTTCAATGGCCTGCTGATCGGCAACGGTGCCAGCCGTGCCGTCTGGGAAGACTTTGCCTACGACTCGCTGTTCGAAAACGCTCGCACAGTGGAAGAAAAGCCCCTGAGCCAGTCCGAGCTCAGCGTCTTCGAAGCCCTGCAGACCCGCAGCTTCGAACAGGTACTGGGCGCATTGAAAACCACCAGCCGGGTCAACAAGGCCCTGGCCGTCAGCTCGGCGGCGCCGCGCAACCGCTACTACGCGATCAAGGAAGCCCTGATCAACACCGTGCATGCGGTGCACATCCCCTGGCGCCTGGTACAGCCGCAAAGCCTGTCGGCGATCAACCAGGAACTGCGACGCTATCCCACGGTGTTCACCAGCAACTACGACCTGCTCAACTACTGGGCGGTGCAGCACGACAACCAAGGCATCGATGACCTGTTTCACGGCGCCGATCCGGCCTTCGCACTGGGCACCACCTCCAGCGCCGCTACCCGCTTGCTCTACCTCCACGGCGGCCTGCACCTGGTGCGCAACCTGGACGGCAGCGCGCGCAAGCTGAGCTCCACCGAAGGCACCCTGCTGGGCAGCTTCGCCATCAACAACACCCTCAAGACCCTGGACGACGTGCCGCTGTTCGTCAGCGAAGGGCCCCTGGCGGACAAGCTCAAGACCATCCGCAGCTCGGACTACCTGTCGTTCTGCTACCAGCAACTGCTGGACCACAGCGGCGCCCTGTGCATCTTCGGCCACAACCTCGGCCCCCAGGACCAGCACCTGGTGCAGGCGATCCGCCAGTCGGCCGTCACGACCCTGGCGATCTCCATCTACCCGCGCAGCGCGGCGTTCATCCAGCACCAGAAGCGCCACTACGCCAAGCTGTTCGAAGGGTTGGAGTTGAACCTGCGCTTCTTCGATTCCAAGACCCACGCCCTGGGCAACCCGGCCCTGTCGGTGCCCGTGGAACGCTGATTGCGCCGGGCGCGGGAGTCCTTGGGATCGCTGCGGGCCTGCGGCCCGTTCGCAGCCTGCGGCAGCGGCTACAGGAAGTGGTCGGGGTTCATTCTTCGTTGCTGTGTACCACCACTAGCAACTGCGCCTGCTCATCCCCCAGGGAACGGATGCGGTGGGGTTTCTGGGCGTTGAAGTGCAGCGCGTCGCCACGGTTGAGAATCACCCGCTCGGTCATGAAATCCACTTCCACCTGGCCTTCATGAACAAACAGGAACTCCTCCCCCAGGTGTTCCTTGAAGGTCTTGTCACTGAACTCTTTGGCCGGGTAGATGATGAACGGCAGCAGGTTGCGCTCGCTGACCTGATGGGCCAGCACCGCATAGCCCGGGGTCTGGTCGTTGGCCGCCAGTGACTGGCGCTCATCGCTGCGCACCAGGCTGTAGCTGTCGAGGCTGAGGCTGTCTTCAGCGAACAGTTCCTCGACCTTGACGTTCAGCGCCTTGGCCAATTTCAGCGCCGCCGCGATCGACGGGGTGTTCAACCCACGCTCGACTTTCGACAGATAACTCTTGGTCATCCCGGATTTTTCGGCCAAGGCCTCCAGGGTCACGCCAAGTTTTTTTCTCAATAATTTCAAACGGATAGACATGTGGAGCGATTAATCCATCTAGAAAACAACGATTGGCGCTTGCCAATGACACAAAGTGTCATATAGCCTCTTTAGTGTCATTCGCATTCACCCAACAACCTTGCAAGTAACAGGTGAAGTGCAAACCCGACGTCCATTGCACCCTCACCAAGGACCCCGATATGGCCAAGACATTAGCACTGCCCAAGGACCAACTGATCAAGCAAGCCCTGACCCAGATGCAAAACACCCTGGCGGATAATACGTGGACCGACCGGCAAAAGCTGGCCCTGACCTGCCGCATTCTGTTCGAGAACGGTCACGACTCGGGCCTCGCCGGGCAGATCACCGCCCGCGGTCCGCAGCCCGGCACCTACTACACCCAGCAACTGGGCCTGGGTTTCGATGAAATCAGCGCCAGCAACCTGCTGCTGGTCAACGAAGACCTGGAAGTCCTGGAAGGCCACGGCATGCCCAACCCGGCCAACCGCTTCCACAGCTGGGTGTACCGCGCCCGGCCAGACGTGAACTGCATCATCCACACCCACCCGACCCACGTTGCCGCGCTGTCGATGCTCGAAGTGCCGCTGGAGGTGTCGCACATGGACCTCTGCCCGCTGTACGAGGACTGCGCCTTTCTCGAAGCCTGGCCCGGGGTGCCGGTGGGCAACGAAGAAGGCGAAATCATCTCCGCGGCCCTGGGCGACAAGCGCGCGATCCTGCTTTCCCACCACGGTCAGCTGTCCACCGGGGCCAGCATCGAGGAAGCCTGCGTCATCGCCCAACTGATCGAGCGCGCAGCCAAGCTGCAACTGCTGGCCATGGCCGCCGGCACCATCAAGCCGATCCTCCCGGAGCTGGGTCGTGAAGCCCACGACTGGATCTCCAAGCCCAAGCGCCACGGCGCCGCCTTCAACTATTACGCTCGGCAAAACCTGAAAAAACACGCCGACTGCCTGAACTGATCCACCCCCTATGCCTTGCAGGAGTTGCACCATGCCTACCACCAAGATCCACGGCATCATCGGCTACACCGTCACCCCCTTCGGCCCTAACGGCGAAGGCCTGGACCTGGATGCCCTCGGGCACTCCATCGACCGCATGATCGACGCCGGCGTCCACGCCATCGCGCCCCTGGGCAGCACCGGCGAAGGCGCCTACCTCAGCGACGCGGAATGGGACCAAGTCGCCGAGTTCAGCATCCGCCACGTGGCCAAGCGCGTGCCGACCATCGTCAGCGTCTCCGACCTGACCACCGCCAAGGCCATCCGCCGCGCGCGCTTTGCCGAAGCCCGGGGCGCCGACGTGGTGATGGTGCTGCCCACCTCCTACTGGAAACTCAGCGAAGCCGAGATCCTCACCCACTACCAGGCCATCGGCGCCAGCATCGGCGTGCCGATCATGCTCTACAACAACCCGGCCACCAGCGGCACCGACATGTCGGTGGAGCTGATCCTGAAGATTTTCCACAGCGTGGAGAACGTCACCCTGGTCAAGGAAAGCACCGGCGACATCCAGCGCATGCACAAGCTGCACCTGCTGGGCGAAGGCCAGGTGCCGTTCTACAACGGCTGCAACCCGCTGGCCCTGGAAGCCTTCGCCGCGGGTGCCAGCGGCTGGTGCACGGCGGCGGCGAACCTGATCCCGCAGCTCAATCTCGACCTCTACCAGGCGCTGCTGGACAACGACCTGCAGCGCGGCCGGGAGCTGTTCTACCGCCAGCTGCCGCTGCTGGATTTCATCCTCAAGGGCGGCTTGCCGGCCACGGTCAAGGCCGGGCTGGAACTGGCCGGGCTGAACGCCGGCGAGCCGCGCCGGCCGGTGTTTGCCCTGGACCAGGGCGCACGCCAACAGTTGCAGAGGCTGCTGCATACCCTGGCTTGAAACCCTGAGCAAAAAGCCCGGGCGGCTGACACCGTCCGGGCTTTGCCATGGGCCGCGTTCACGCGTGGCTCAGTGGCTGTTCTGCGCCACAGGGGCCTGGGCCTTGAACTGCGGGTTCTGCAGCATCTGCGCGATGAAGTCGTCGGTGATGCGCTGCACATGCTGGTATTGGCTGCCATCAGGATTGGCCCAACCGCGCCAGGAACGGGTCTGATTGCTGACCCGATACTTGGCCAGCGGCTGGTCGCCACGGCTGACATGGAACATCACCTGGCTGTCCCAGGTGACGCGCCCCGGCACGATAAAAAAGGTCATCGCACTGAGCAGCCCCATGGGAATGTTCTGCCAGCCGAAGTAGTCACTGTCGGCCATCACGATCACGTTGTAGCCATCGGCACTGAACCCCGGCTGCACCTGCTCGAAGGTGCCACGACGACGCAGGTCGTCACGGATCAGGCCGGCAGGGATGGCTCCCATCACACTGACGCTGATCGCTGGCAACCGCTGCTGATAATCCACCTCGGCCGACTTGAGACTATGGCTGGTCTGGCAACCGCCAAGTCCCAGCATCAGCACCAGCAACAACCACAACCACAACCGACTGCGCATTACAGATCCCCCGATAGCATGGCTTTGAGCATTGACGCCTTGGGTCCCTGCTCCTTGACGATCAGCGACGTGACGTCTTCCATCTTCTCTAGATCGACCCGCTGCAGGCTCGGCACCTGCGGGTACTTGGCCCGTACCAGGGCGGCGTCGCGCTCCAGATGGTCACTGTGCAGAAACACGCACTTGGCCCCTGCCGCCGACAGGCAGCCGGCGCGGAAATCACCAACGTAATAGGCCTTGCCGGCTTCCAGTTCCAGGGGGATGGAGAAGTCTTCGCGGCTCCAGGCGGTGGCGTTGCCGCGGTCAAAGTGCAGGTTGTAGATCTCGTAGCGCCCGGGTTTGAGCGGCATCACGAACAGGCTGCCGATGCCGTGCCAGGTCTCGCGCACATCCCGTGGCGTGCGGCCGTAGATCTGGTTGTACAAGCGTGCCGAGGCGAAGCCCTCACCGCCTCGTGGGCGAATCAGCAGCATCTGTTCGTTGGCGGTGTGCACCGCCTTCGGCCAGATGCCCACCACGCCCACCACATAGGCCACCCCCGACTGCGAGTCGGGGCGCATGCTCTCGGCGATTTTCGTGGAAGACAGGCTGTAGCAACCGCTCAGCGCCAGCAGCGCGGCGAGTAATACGAGAGGGCGAATCATGAGGTCGCAGATCCCTTGGACAATGATCGATAACGTCAACCCATGCGCCAGGCCTGCCGAGCGCCCGTTGACGGGCGCGGAGGATAAAACAAGTGATGGCATTTCGCCAGAATTCAGTCGCCAATCGGCTGGCGCCCGTCAGGGGCTCGAACCCAAGCCCGCCGCCATCGCGGGCGACCCGCTGCCACAGGGCCGATGGCGCTGCAGCAAGGCCGCCTGGCCCCTGATCGGGCCAAGCGGCAAAGACCTTGTCGAACCGGGTTCAGGCGCCCGTCAGGTCCTTGATGTTGTGGCTCGGACCGTTGGCCTTGACGCTGGCGATGCCCTTGTCCCGGGCCGCCTCCGATGAATAGGCTTCACTGCTGCCGATGATCTGGTGATTGGCCGCCTTCAGCGTGAAATAGGGCTGGCCGTCCTTGGTGCTCTTGCGCTCGTAGCGCTCCTCCAGGGGACTGTTGGCCTGCACCGAGGCAATGCCGTTCTCCGCGGCCGCGCGAGTGGTGTATTGCTCGCTGGTGAGAATGGTCTCGGCGTTGGCCGCCTTGAGCACGAAACGAAATTGACCGTTGCTGCTTTTCTTCAACTCATACCATCCGGACATGCTGTTGTTCCTTGCGTTGATTGATGGGCGTTGCGGCTTGAAAGTAAAGACTCTTTGCGCGATTCAGCCATTGCCCCGATGACTGAAAAATCGGTTTTCCACTCGCGCAAGCCCCAGGTGTTCGCGCAGGGTGCGCCCCGTGTAACGCTGGCGAAACAGGCCCCGGCGTTGCAGCTCCGGGGTGATCAATTGCACAAAGTCGTCGATGGCCCCCGGCAGGTGGGTGAACAGCACATTGAAGCCATCGGCGGCGTACTCCTCGTACCAGGTCGCCAGCTCATCGACGATCTGCCCTGGCGTCCCCACCAGTACCTTGTGTCCGCTGGCGGACAGGCTGCGCAGCAGCTGCGCCAGCGTTGGCCGCTCCCGACGCACGAGATCCACCACCAGTTGCCGGCGGCTCTTGTGGCGTTCGGTGGGGGCCGCATCCGCCAACAGCGGCACTGGGGCATCCAGGGGCAGTGTCGACAGATCGATGCCCAGATCCAGCAAGTAGGACAGCGCCCTGAGCTGGGCCTGCGGGTCCTGCAGCTCCTGCAACTGCTGATACTTCTCCTCGGCCTCGTTGAGGGTCCGGCCAACCGTGGGCGCAATCCCCGGGAAGATCTTCAACTGCCCGGCATGGCGACCGTAATGGGGAAGTCGTTCCTTGAGCCTGGCGTAGAAATCCTTGGCCTGTTGCAGGTCGGTCTGGGCGGTGAACACCAGCTCGGCACAGCGGGCCGCCAGCTCACAGCCCGGGCCCGAAGACCCGGCCTGGGCGATCACCGGCCAGCCCTGCAGCGGACGCGGCGCATTCAACGGTCCCTGCACCTGGAAGTGCCGGCCACGGTGCTCCAGCAGGTGCATCCTGTGCGGCTGCAACCACTGGCCGCTGGCCTTGTCCCGGGGGAAGGCGTCATCGGCCCAGCTGTCCCACAGGCCGCTGACCACCGCGAAAAACTCCTCGGCCCGGGCATAACGTTCGGCATGGCTGGGGGGCTCGGGGTGATTGAAGTTCTCCCCGCCGATCAGCCCCGTCACCAGGTTCCAGCCGGCCCGGCCCTCGCTCAAGTGATCGAGCGAGGCAAACTTGCGCGCCAGGTTGTAGGGCTCGTTGTAGGTGGTGCTGGCGGTGGCGATCAGGCCGATGTGCCGGGTCACCACCGCCAGGGCGGGCAGCAGGGTCAGCGGGTCCCAGCGCAGGCTGTGGGAACTGCGAGCCAGCACCCGCGGATCGAGATCCCCCACGGCCACGTTATCGTTGAGAAACAGCGCGTCGAAACAGCCCCGCTCCAGGGTCTGGGCGTAGTGTCGGTAGCGCTGGAAATTCAACGAGGCATCGGCATCCGCCCGGGGATGGCGCCAACTGCCGCCGTGGGCCCCGGAGCCGGAGAGAAAGGCCCCCAGCCCCATCTGCCCGCCGCGCTCAGCCATGGCTGGCGCCCTCCTCGGCCGCCGCCACCGGACTCGGCGCGGCGCGCAGCAACAGGCTGACCGCAGTCCAGACCAGCAGCGTCGTCAATGCCAAGAACAGCATCACCCCGCGATAACCGTTGAGAAAGGCGCCCTGGGCATCGTCCAGCGGCGTCGCGGAAAAGTAGTGGAACAAGCCCACCCCCACCGCCAGCCCCACGCCACCGCCGACGTTGTGCAGGGTCATCAGCGAACCCATGGCCACCGAGCCCACTGCCTGGGGCACCGAGGAAATCCCCAGCACCGTCGACGGCCCGAGAATGCTGGCCCAACCCAGGCCCATGATGACGAAGGCGCCAAGCAGATACGCCAGCGACGTCTGGCGGTCGAACCCGGCCTGCAACAGCGCCGACAGCACGAACAGCAGCAGCCCGGTCTTGATCAACAGCGCCGGACCCTTGCGGTCCACCAGCCGTCCCACCAGCGGCGACAGCAACGCCACCCCCAAGGTGGTGGGCAGTAACAGCAGGCCGCTGGCCTGCACCGACTCGCCACGGATCTGCGCCAGGTACAGCGGCATGACGAAGAACGCCACGCAGTAGAACAGCGCCAGGCCGAAACTGGCCGCGACCCCGGCGACAAAGCGCCGGTTGGCGAACAGCTTGAGGTCGATGATCGGCGCCGCCACTCTTTTCTCCACCGCCAGGAACGCCACCAGAGCCAGCAGCGCCACGGCGATCAGGCTCAGGGTCAGGCGTGAACCCCAGCCCCAGGCCCCGCCCTGGACGATCACCAGCACCAGGCTCGGCAAGCCGATCAGCAACAGCAAGGCGCCCCAGCCATCCAGCCGCGCACCGGCCTCGGCCGAGCGCGATTCCTTCACGCTGAAACTGCAGATGCCCAGACTCAGCAGCACGAAAGGCACGTTGATCAGGAAGATCCACTGCCAGCCAAAACCACTGGTGATCAGCCCGCCCAGCACCGGTCCGACAGCCAGCCCCACGCCGTTGACCCCGAACAGCACGCCAAAGGCCTTGCCCTGTTCGGCGCTGTCGAAGGTGCTGGAGACAATCGCCCCGGAGGCGGTGTAGAGCACCGCGCAGGCCAGCCCCTGGATCACCCGCGCGCCGATCAGGGTGTCGATCTGCGTCGCCAGTCCGGCCGCCAGGGACGCCAGGCCGAACACGCTCAGGCCGATGAACAGCACCCGCTTGCGTCCATGCAGGTCGGCCAGGCGCCCCACCAGCACCATGAAACTCGACAGCGTCAGGATGAAGCCGTTGATCACCCACTGCAGGCTGTCCACCGAAGCCCCGAGATCGGCCTGCAGCGCCGGTAGCGCAGTGTTGACGATGGTGAAATCCACACAGCCGAGAAAACTGGCGATGCTCACACCGAGCAATGCCCACCATTTGCGTTGCTGTTGCGCAAAAACGCTCATGGAAACTCCTTGTCAGTCAAAAAAAACCGCTCTGCAGGCGCCCGCTTGCCGGCGAACAGGCCCTTGAGTCCTGCATCGCTGGCAAGCCAGCTCCTGCATTGATCGCGGTGGGTCAGATGGCGATGGCGCCGCTGGTCCAGTTGGGGTGAATGGCGCCGGGCAAGGTGAACGGAATCGGAATCCCGCGCTTCTTGAACTTCAGCGGCAGCCAGCGCACCCGGTCCGGGCTGTGGGGTTCGATCAGCAGCTCGCGGCTGGTGGCCATGGCGCTGGTCATCTGCTGCGGATAGAGCACGTAGTGGTAACCCTCGTCGGCCCACAGCGGCAGGATGATCGGGATTTCCTCAAGGATGTATTCCCGGCACTGGGCCGCCGCCCGTTCGATGTCCGCCTGTTCATCCCGCAGGCGCAGGCGCTCGGTAAACACGTTGATGGTGCTGTCGATGGCCTGGCGCAATTCCTCGCGCTGCTGATAGATCTGGTCCAGTTGCTGGCGCAACTCGGCGTAACGGTCGCTGGCCAGCTCCTGGTTCCAGCGGGTGATGTGGTACGGCACCCGCAGGCCATCGAGGATGCTCTGGTTGCGCGCCAGCCAGGCATCGCCGTCGCGGATCGACGCCGACAGCGCCTCGCCGGGGGATTTGCCGTGCTTGTTGTGGCGTTGCAGGGTGTCGGCCACCACCACCTTGACGTGGCTGAAGCCGGACTGGTTGATCAGGTGGATGGTGGACCGCAGCTTCTGGTCCTCGTGGTATTCCTGGCCGACGCTGACCGCCAGGACCACGCGCTTGCCGTCGAATTCGTGCTCCTCGCCGCCCTTGTTGAAGTAGGCCTTGAGGTTGATTTCCTGCACCTTGCTCATGAGTTCAGCTCCAGTAGGCCAAAGGCTGGTGTTCGCCGTAGTAACCGATAAAGACCCCGAGGGTGACCCGGGTGCTGCTGGCCGAAGGGCGTACCGCGTGGATCAGCCGTGGGTTGAGCAGGATCAGGTCGCCGGGCTCGGGCTTGACCACGAAGTCCGGCGGCGGCAGCAGGTGGCGCTCGATGCCGTAGGCCCGCTCGCCCTTGAGGCGGTTGTATTCCTCCTCGTCCGGCTCGATGCCCCAGATCTCCAGCTCTCCGCCGTCCTCGGGGATTTCCAGGTAAATGTTGGTGGACAGTTGGGTCAGCAGTGGCGGGCTGTGGCCCTCCGGCGCGTTGCGTTCGAGCTTGTCGGTGTGGGGCGTGAGATCGACCCCCGAACCCTGGAAGCGGGCGATGCCGACAAAGCATTTCTGCCCGTCCACCTGCAGCAGGTGCGCGCCCTGGGGCCAGACCTCATCCAGCAAAAGGCGCAGCTCGTCGATGGGCGAGGCCAGGGGCCGGAACAGGTTGCGGATCTTGCGGATGTTGGGCAGGGCCAGGGCGTGGTATTCGGCCCGGCTCTGCTCGTCCTGAATCTCGATATAGGCCTTGCCGACGCGGACGAACTCCTGCTGCTGGCTGAAAGCGCTGCGCAGCTCCTGCTGGTACAGATGATCCCGCGCCACCTGCAAGGTGTCCGGCGGACAGAAACCTTTGAGTTGGACGCCATAAGAGCGTTTTTCAACGACATCGAGGATATGCCGCGCTTCAAGTTTATCGGCCGTAGTGACTGTGAACATGCAAGCTCCCTTAATTCCCTGGAAGTAGCGACGAAGTTATGGTTTTGCAGAAGGTAATAATTTGTTTCAAGGCCACCTTAGGCAGTTACGAAAGCCTTGTGAAATATCCTTTACCTCTAATCTCCAAACTTAAAAATGTATCGAAAAACAGGCAAATAGCGGCCGTTATCGGCACTTTCACAAGTACCGACAGAGGATTATTAAATTCGCTGATAGTTAACTTAAAAGAAGGACATCATTGTTTTTTATTTATTCAAAACCTCCCGAGCTTAATTAATAAAAGTGCCATTACTTCATTCAACTTCATTGAATGAAGCATCCATGTAAGCCGCCGCATCGAACGACTGGTGGATGATGCCTTCTTCACGGTACAGATCGGCGGTGTGCTGCACGTCCTCGACCACGGCCGGGCCCACGGCGATGCGCCGGGGCAGCGAGTAGCGATTGGAGCGTTCATGTACCTCCAACAGCAGGCCGCTGTAACCGGCCTGGATCTTTGAAAACTCGTGCTGGTGCTGGTTGGCCCAGGCATAGGCACGGTCCAGGCGCCGGAGGAAATCAGCGATCTGCCGTGGTTTTTCACGAATCGCCTGGTCATTGGCCACCAGCAGCATGTGCCCGGCAAACAGCCCCTCGCCACTGACCAGCACCCGGGTTCCACCTTCCATCTGCACCATGCTGGTATAGGGGTCCCAGGTCGACCAGGCATCGGCCTGACCGTTGCTCAGCAAACTGCGGGACTCGGCCGGCTGGAGAAAGATGAACTGCGCATCCGCGCCGTGCAGGCCCACCGAACGCAGCGCCGCCAGGGCCAGGAAATGGCCGATGGAACCGCGAGTGGTGGTGATGCGCCGGCCCTTGAGGTCGGCGGCATCCCGTAGCGGCGAGTCATCCTTGACCACAATCGCCACCGCCGTGGGCGTGACCTTGAGCTTGATCACCCCCACGGTCTTGATCGGCGCCCCGGCGGCCGCGGCGAACACGAACGGCGCATCCCCCAGGCTGCCGATGTCCACCGCCCCCGCGGCCAGGGCCTCGGCGGTGGGTGCGGCAGCGGCAAAGGAGGCGAACTCGATGGGGTATGGCACCTGCTCCAGTTCGCCGGCGGCCTGCAGCAGGATCTTCAGCGACTGCTTCTGGCTGGACACCCGCAGCGCCGGCTGCGCCAGGGCATGGCTGGCGAACAGAAGCAGCGCCAGGATCGCCAGCCGCCGTCTGCTGCGCAGCCGATCGCAGCCTGCGGCAGCGGCTACAGGGTGCTCGTTCGCCTGCTTGATCATCGATCAGAACGCCAGGCTGACGCGGCTGTAGTAATAGCCACCGCCCAGGCCATAGGGCGAGAACATCCCGTATTCATAAGTCCCCGCCCAGGCCTTGAGGCCGATCTTGTCCGGGTACACGTCGAACAGGTTGTTGGCCCCCACAGCCACGGTGAGGTTCTGGGTCACGTCGTAGGCCACGTCCAGGTCGGTGATCCACTTGGCGCTGTAGGTGCGGTCGTTGGCCGGGATGTTCGAGCCTTCGGTGTACTCGCCAAAGCGGGTCAGCTGCAGGTTGGTGGTCCAGTCGCCGACCTTGTAGTTGGTGGAGAGGATCCACTTGTCCTTGGGTGTGGATTTAGTCAGGTCGATCTGCTGCTGGCGGTCGAACAGCACATAGCCGGCCCCCAGGCGCGACAGCGCCGCCGGGGTGTCCGCCAGGTCGCGGATGGTGGTCTTGTTGTGGTTGTAGGCGACGCTCCACTTGGCCGTGCCGTACTCGCCGAACGACTGGCTGTAGTCCGCCACCAGGTCGACGCCCTTGGTCCGGGTGTCGGCGGCGTTGGTGTAGTACTGCCCGGCGAGGTTCGGCGACAGGCCGTTCTCCACCAGGATCTGCGACACCGCCGGGCCCTTGAGGATGCCGGTCTGGAGGATGCGCTTGTCGATGTCGATCAGGTAGAAGTCGGCGGTCAGGCGCAGCCGTTCGGTGGGCTCGGCGGTGAAGCCCAGGCTGTAGTTGCGCGAGGTTTCCGGCTCCAGATCCTTGGCCCCCAGGGCGATGGCTTCCGGCGAGTTGGGGCGCATCTGCTTGGTGCGCACCGAGCTGGTGGTGCCGCCCGCGCCAAACTGGGTCACGGTGCTGGTGGTGGAGAACACGCTCTGGGCCAGGGACGGCGCGCGGAAGCCGTTGCTTACCGCCGCCCGCACCGCGTAGCCGGGGAGGAACTCGTAGCGCGTGGTCAGCTTGCCGCTGGTGGTATCGCCCACCCCGAGGTTGTACTTCTCATAGCGCGCCGCCGCGCCGACGTACCAGTTGGGGGTGATGTTCAGGCCGAAATCCACATAGGCGGCTTCACTGTGGCGCTTGAGGCTGTAAGCGTCTTCCGGGGTGGTGCCGTTGACCGAAAACAGCCCCGGGTCCGGCACCACGCCGGCAAAGGGACCGGTGGCCGGGACGTAGCTGCCCTGGTTGTAGGAGTTGGGTTCACCCTCCTCCAGCGCGTACTTCTCCCAGCGGTATTCCACGCCGAAGGAGGTTTCCAGCGGGCTGCTCCAGCCGATGTCCAGGGCCCGGGAGAAGTCCAGGTTGTTGGTCCACTGGTCAAACACCAGATTGCCCAGGTGGAAGTCGTGCTGGCCGTAAGGACCGTTGGAAATGTTCAGGTTGTTGGCGGTGTCCAGTACTCCGCGATCCTTGCCATAGGTGCTGGACAGGTCCCAGTCCCAGCCGCCCAGCAGGCCCTTGGCCCCGCCGGCGACCTGGAAGTCGGTCTCGCGGATCTCCCGCCGCGCCTGGCCGCCATTGGGATATGGCGCGTTGGGTACTCCCGCCAGGCTGGTGATGTCGGTGGGTTTGCGATGGCCCAGGTTCTTGTTGCTGTTGCGGTAGCTCAGGGTCGAGAACGAATACAGCTTGAGGTCGTCGGCCAGAGGCAGCTCGGCGTTGTAGGCCAGGCTGGTGGTGCGGTCGCGACCCAGGCCGTATTCGGTGCCCCAGCCCTGGCGATTGCTTTCTCGCGGGTCCGGCGAGCCGTCGGGCTGATTGAAGTACAGCTGGCCGCTGGCGGCGCTGGAACGCTCGTAGGGTTCCTGGAGCTTGGCGTCCCAGGACAGGTTGATGAAGCCGCCGTCCTCCCCCAGCTTGTTGCCCCAGTTGAAGGCCTCGTGGCCGGTGGTGCCATCGCCGTCGTAGTACTGGCCCAGGGTGGTGTCCGAGGTCAGGCCCTCGGCGTTGCGCTTGAGGATGATGTTGATCACCCCGGCGATGGCGTCGGAGCCGTATTGCGCGGCGGCGCCGTCGCGCAGCACTTCGATGCGTTCGATGGCGGCCGTGGGAATCAGGTCCAGGTCCACCGGCACCGAGGCGTTGCCGACTCGGGCCCCGTTGTTGATCAGCGCCGAGTTGTGCCGACGCTTGCCGTTGATCAGCACCAGCACCTGATCACCGCCCAGGCCACGCATGCTCACCCCACGCACCAGGAACGCCGTGCCACCGCCGTTGATGGTGGGCACGTTGAACGACGGCAAGAGGCGCCCGAGCATTTCTTTCAGGCCGTTCTGGCCGATGCTGCGCAGCTGTTCGCTGTCGATCACATCGATCGGCGCCGGGCTGTTGGTGACGGTACGTTGCTGGCTGCCGCGCACGCCGGTGACCACTACGGTGCCGAGGGTTTCATCGGCGGCCAGCAGCTCCACCGGGGTTGCCAGGCTCAGCAGGCCAAGGCTCAGGGGCGCGGCGCCGCGAACGATTTTATGCAAGGAAATACTCATGACTTCAGATCCTTTGACAGGCGCCTCAGCGCGCTCGGGCGGCGACGGTTTCGACTTCGATCAAGGCGCCGGGCAGTACCAGCCCCGCCACTTGCACCGTGGTCCGGGCCGGTTTGAGCGGCTGTTTCTCGGTGCCGAAGAACTCGCGAAAGGCCACTTGCAGGCCGTCGAAATCCAGCTTGCCGCCCAGGGCCGGGTCGCCCACCAGGTAGATCCGCAGTTGCACCACATCCCCCAGGGTCAAGCCCTGGCTAGCAAGAATGGTTTCCACCTTGCGCAGCACCACCCGGGCCTGGGCCTCAGTGTTACCGGCAGCGTGGATCTGTTCCTTGGGCGCCTTGGGGTCCACCGGGTCCGGCAGCAGGCCGGAGAGGTAGGTCAGCTCGCTGTTGGCGGGCAAGGTCACCGATTGCAGGATCGGTGAATGGGGATAGGTGGACGGCACGCGCTGGATTCCCGCAGCCCAGCTGCTGCTGGCGGCGCACAACAGGCCCAGCCCTACGACGGTGTTTTTCAAAGACATGCAAAGACGCTCCAAGGTTGTGTTTGCCAGCCTCGGAGGTCCGCTACCCGGCAATGGGTGACTGCTGTTTTATGAGTGCTCGGCTTTTTCAGGCCGTTTGCTGTAGCGACGAGCCTTGCGCCCGTTGAAAAAGTTGCCGTACCACCCGCCGCGCGGCACCGGCAGCGGCTTCCTGCCAGATGCCCACGCCGCTGTGGGCCAGGCCGTCGCTGGTCAGGTAGACCCGCCCCTGGGGCTGGTTGAGCAGGCTGTAGTCCGGCTCGGCCACTTCATGACTGATCCAGGGGCCGAAGTTGTAGGGGATCTTGCCCCAGGCAATCACCAGCGGCTTGCGCAGTTCATGGCTGTGGCCGGGGTGCAGCAGCTCCACCGCCTGACGGGAAATCTCGATCTGCTGGGCCAGGGTTTTCTCCCCGAACTTGCGCGCGGTTTCACCGTTGTTGTAGGCCGCCACCAGCACCCCCTCGGCCTGGTTGAACCCGCCGCTGGGGTACCACAGCCCGGAGGCTTCCTGATTGATGAACGACAGCCCGCCGTAGATCTGATACTGGCTTTCCCAGAAGCGCCGCGACTGCCAGGCCACCTTGTTGGCGTAGCCGAACTGCACCGCAGCAATAGCCTCGCGTACCGGTGCGCTGAAGTTGTTCTGCACCTTGGCCAACAGCGGCAGGGGCAAGGAACTGATCACGTAGTCGGCCTTAAGGCTCTGGGTGCGGCCGCTGCGGCGATCCAGGTAGACCACCTCGACACCGTCGGCCCGGTTGGTGATGGCGCGCACCTCGCTGTGCAGCCGCAACTGCCCTTGCAGGCGCCGGGCAAAGGCCTGGGGAATGCGGTCCATGCCACCCACGGGCTGGAACATGGTGGGCGAGAATTCCGGGTATTCATCGATCATCAGCGCCGTGGTCAGCGCCGGGTTGAGCAAGGTCTGCAACGGCAGCGGATCGTTCTTCTGCGCCAGTTGGTCACCGGCGCCGGGCCAGACCTTGTAGCCGGAGCGGGCCGATCCCAGGTATTCCAGCTTGTCCGAGAGATCGCCCCAGGTTTTCAGGAAACTCAGCAGGTTGCTGCGATCGGCCACCGTCAACTCCTGGTCCAGGGCATGCCGATTGACCGCCTTGGCCAGCAACTCGGAAAAATGCCCGCGGCTGTCATTGACCGCCTGGCGGATCTGCAGGGCCGGCTGGTTCAGGTCCGGACGCACCAGGGCATTACGGCTGGTGTTGACCAGCACTTCCAGCTCCACCCCCAGCTCGCGGCAGTAGCCGAGCATCAGTTGATGGTGACTGGGCAAGCGACCGGCCCCGGCATTCAGATAGAACCCGTCGTCGAACTCGGCGACCTGCACACTGCCGTCGCTGTACTCCACCCGATCGCCGCGGCGCACGGTCCAGTTGCGCCCGCCGACCCGATCCCGGGCTTCCAGCAGCGTCACCTTGAACCCGGCCTTGTTCAGTTCATAGGCACTGACCAGGCCACCGATCCCGGCGCCGATCACCACCACCGAAGCGCCCTTGCCCACGGCGGCTGTGGGCAGCGACGCATAGTTCTCCTCGAAGGCCTCGGCGTTGCCCGGCCCGCCGAACAGGCCCATGACCGCACTCGCCGCCTGGACCCCGCCGACAGCGGCGATACGGGCGATCAATTGTCTTCTGGTCAGTGGCATGCCAGCGCTCCCTGCTGCGAATGGATAGTGCGTTCGGTTATAGCCCGTGGACTTATGCAGTCACTTGGGTCTATGGGAAGTCATCCTAGGGGCGCTCATTTAATAAGAGAAATACATTTTAAGCATATGCAAATATTACTTTGTTTCATATTCAAGCCGGAAGATTCTGCGCCCCGCGCATAGCCCGAAAAGCGAAACCCTCCCCCCTTCCCCGGTAGGAGCTGGCTTGCCAGCGAAGAGCATCTCCAGCACCCCGCAAACCTCAGGGCCCCTTCGCCGGCAAGCCGGCTCCTACGACAAGGGGTAGCCCCCAGCTTTTCTGCAGGAGCTGGCTTGCCAGCGAAAGCCTTCTCCAGCCCCCTTCAAACCTCAAGGCCCATTCGCCGGCAAGCTGGCTCCTGCCCGTTGGGCGGCGTCGAGGACCCGCAGCAGATTCCCACCCCAGATCTTCGCCAGATCCGCTTCGCTGTAACCCGCCGCCAGCAGGCGTTCGGTGATTCGCGCCAGCTGCGTCACATCCTCCAGCCCCTGCACCCCGCCGCCGCCATCCCAGTCGGCACCGATGCCCACATGGTCCGGCCCCACCACGTCCAGGATGTGCAGCAGATGGCGCATGTAGTCGTCCAGGCTGGCCCTGGGCTGCGGGTAACGCGCCTCGACCTGACGAATGCGCTCGGCCAGGTCCGCCACCTGCCCGGGGCTCAGGCTCGCCGCCAGGCGAAACTCGCGGTACAGCGGCCCCAGGGCCTTGTCGCGCTCGGGGTTGGGCGCGTGGTTGATCAGGTCGCTGGGAAAGCTGTTGACCTGTACCACTCCGCCCCTGGCCGCCAGCTGGCGCAGGCGCCGGTCATCCAGGTTGCGCGGATGGGCGGTGATCGCCCGGCTGCTGGAATGCGAGGCAATGATCGGCGCCGTGGACAGGGCCAGGACCTGGTCGAATACCTGGTCCGAGGCATGGGACACGTCCAGCAGGATGCCCAGGCGATTGGCCTCGGCCACCAGTTCGCGCCCCGCCGGGCTCAGGCCGTGCCACTGCGGCAGGGCGGTGGCGGAGTCGGCGAAATCGTTGTTGGCCGAGTGCACCAGGCCGAGCATGCGCAGGCCCTGGCGATGGTAAGTGAGCAAGCGCCCGGGATCGGCGGCCAGGGGCTCGGCGTTTTCCATGCTGATGAACACCACGCGCTGGCCACGGGCGATGATCGCCGGTACATCGGCAGCGCTCAAGGCCAGGGCGAAGTCCTCGGGGTGGGCGGCGATCAGGTCGCGAATCCGCGTGAGCACCGCCAGACCATGTTCGCTGGCCAGGGTCCGGCCTTCGGCATTGAGCGGGCCCTGGGGGGTGAAGATGGCCCAGAAGCCGCCGTCCAGCCCGCCCTCTTTCATCCGTGGCAGATCGACCTGGGACAGGTCGTCCCGATAGGCATGGCGCTGGGTGATGTCCCAGCCGGGGCGGGCCAGTTGCATCGGGGTATCGAGGTGGCTGTCGAGCACCGTCAGGCGCTGGTGCAAGGATTGCGCCGGGCTGGCGGCCAGCGCCCAGGGGCTGACCAGCGCCAGGCAGAGCAAGGTTCGAGAAAACATCGGGCCTCCTGGCCAATCAAAGAAATCGCCCCATCGGACCGTAGGAGCTGGCTTGCCAGCGAAGGCGGCCCCGAGATTCTTGCAAGGCTCAAGGGCCCGTTCGCCGGCAAGCCGGCTGCTACAAGGGGTCAGGACCAGTGGAAGCTGCGGTCCCACAGCCCGGAAACATCCAGCTGCTGGGGCAGGACGCCGGCTTCGAAGAACAGGTCGGCCACGTCCTGCTGGGATTTCACCGCCGCGTCGTCCACCGGTTGCAACAGTCGTGGGCCGCTCTGGGCGCGGTATTGGGCCAGGAACACTTCCCGGGGCATGCCAAGAATCTTGGCGCTCTTGGTGGCCCATTCCTCGGGATGGCTGGCGATCCATTGCCAGGCGCGGTACTCGCGCAGGATGTAGTCGGTGATCGCCGCGTGCTTGAGCGGGTCGGCAATGCTGTTCTGGTTGGCGGCGATCACGTAGTTGCCGGACAGGTAGCCCTGGCCGGTCTTCAGCACCCGGGCCCCGGCCCGCAGTTCCGCCAGCTGGATGAAGTAGCCGAAGCTGACCCAGGCATCCAGGGCGCCGTTCTGGAAGGCGGCGAAACCGTCTTGCGGGGTCAGCGCCATGGGCACGATGTCGGCAAAGCCCAGGCCCTGTTCCTTCAGTGCCTTGAGCAGAAAGTAGTGCGAGCTGGTGGAGCGGATGTAGCCGATGCGCTTGCCCTTGAGCTCGGCCACCGACTGCACCGCAGAGCCCTTGGGCACGATGAAGGCCTGGTTGTTGACGTCGCCGGTAAGCACCGCGATCAGTTTCACCGGGGCGTGGTTCTTGATGCCGAAGATCGGCGGGATCTCGCTCATCGGCGAGATGTCCAGGGTGCCGCTGACCAGGGCCTCGAAGCTCAGGTTGCCGCCGGTGAACTCGGCGTACCTGACCTTGTAGGGCGGCGGCTCGATGCCCGCCTCGGCGAAGAAGCTCGGCGCCGCGCCCTTGTAGGTGGCGACATTCAGGGTAACCCCGGATAGATCCACGGCGGCCCCCAGGCCCAGGCGCGGCAAGGCGGCGGCCAGACCGGCCAGGGCCGAGAGTTGGAGAAAGTGACGACGCTGCATGGGCAAGGGTCCTTAATCGAGAAAATCCGGTTCTTCGCGCACGATCCGCTCGCGGTAAGGCTGGAAGCTGAACCAGCCGCCGAACTCGGTGCCGACCTGGCGCGCGGTGTGACGCGCCACCTCGTGAGGGATGAGTCGCGGGGTGCCGGCGGCTTCCGCCAGCAGCTGGGCCTGGGCGGCGTTGTCCATGGCGATGAAGCGCCACACCGCCGCCTCGACGGTTTCGCCCACGGTCAGCAGGCCATGGTTCTGCAGGATCAGCGCCTTGTGCCCTTGCAGCGCGGCGGCGATCCGCGCGCCTTCGCTGGCCTCCAGCACCACCCCGGAGAAGTTGTCGAACAGCCCGTGCTTCTCGTAAAAGGCGCAGGCGTCCTGGGTCAGCGGGTCCAGCAGGCGGCCCAGGCTCGACCAGGCCTTGCCGTGCAACGAATGGGCATGGGCCGCGGCCACCACTTTGGGATGAGCTTCGTGCAAAGCGGCATGAATGGCGAACGCGGCGAGGTTCAGCGCCCCCTCGCCTTCGATCACCGCGCCTTCGGGGTTGACCAGCAGCAGGTCCGACACCCGCACATGGCCGAAATACACCCCCACCGGGTTGACCCAGAAATGGTCCGGGCGCCCCGGGTCGCGCACGGTGATATGCCCGGCGCCACCCATGTCGAAGCCCAGCCGGGCGAACACCCTAAAGGCCGCGGCCAGGCTTTGCTTGCGCTGCCGGCGCTCCAGCTCGACCGTGGCCTGCTGGGGCGGGTGCTCCCAGCGAAACACCGTATGGCCATCGCGGGGCAAGTCATACACCGCGGGACGAAAATGTGCGGTCATGTCCGCTCTCCTTGAAGTGGTCATCGATACCCTGCGCGCAAAGGCCCGCAGGACCTTGCTTGGCGATCTCCCGCCAAACCTGCAGCAACCTTGAGAACCTCGCGTCCCTTCGGGCCGTTCGCAGCCTGCGGCAGCGGCTACACCTATCCCGGCCCGACATGGGCCCTGTAGCCGCTGCCGAGCCTGCGAGGCTGCGCAAAGGCCCGCAGGGCCTTGCTTGGCAATCGCCCGCCGAACCTTCAGCGACCTCAAGCCCCCTGCGTCTCCTGCGGAGCCGTGCGCAGCCTGCGGCAGCGGCTACACGAAGCGCTGCAGGCCAAGGCTGGAACCGTGTGTTAGTAGCCACGCTGGATCTCCACCGGGTTTTCCAGGGGTAAACCATCACTCCAGCGCTGCAGATTGCGCCCCAGCAAGCGGGCGATATTCAGGTAGACCCGTGGCGAATGGGCCGAGGTGTGGGGCGACAGGCGAATCCGCGGGTGGCGATAAAACGCGTGGCCCGCGGGCAGCGGTTCGGGGTCGGCCACATCCAGGCTGGCCAGGCCGATGCGCCCCGTCTCCAGGGCCTGCAACAGCGCCGGCTGATCGATCAGCGCACCGCGAGCGATATTGATCAGGTGCAGCCCCGGCTTGGCCGACGCCAGGACATCGGCATCGATGATGCGCCGGGTGTGCTCGGTCAGGGGCACCGCCAGCAGCAAGTGATCGGCCCGGGCGAACAGTTGATGCAGGTCGGCCACCGGTTGAACCCCGGGCACCTCGAAAGGCTGCGCCGAACGGCGCAGGGCAAGCACCTGCATGCCCAGGGCCTGGGCCTTGGGCGCCAGTTCGCGGGCAATGCTGCCAAAGCCGAACAGCCCCAGGGTGCTGCCGGCCACCGAGGCCAGCGGCCGTGGCTGCCAGTGTTCGGCGCGCTCGATCCACACCTGGGGCAGTTGCTTGGCGGCGGCGAAGATCGCCGCCAGGGCAAACTCGGCAATGCTCTCGGCGGTGCTGCCCCGGGCACTGGCCACCGGCAGATCCTGGAACAGCCAGCGGGGAAAGTAGTCCAGGCCCGAGGTCACCAATTGCACGAAGCGCAGGCCGAAGGGCCAGCCCGCAGGCGGCTCTGGAGCATCACGAAAATCGGCATGGGGCGCCGCCAGCAGCACCTGAACATCCCCGGGCAGATCACTGGGCAGTCCTCGGGGCAGGCTCAGCACCTCGACGCCTGGCAGCGACTGGCGCAGTTGCTGGTTGAAGCCCTCGTCGAGCTGGCTGGCAATGCGCGTCACACCTGGGCTCCCCGGCTGGGCAAGGCAAAGGCGGCGCGGCCCACGGCGCCAAGGATCGCGTCGTTCTGCGGCGTGTGAATCCGGCTGCACAGCACATCACGGTAATGCCGCTCGATGGGGTTGCCCCGGGCCAGCCCGGGATTACCGATGGCCTCGATGCCCAGCTCCACGGCGCTGATGGCGTTACTGGTCACCAGGTACTTGATCTGGGTCGCCTCGCCCGGGGCGATCCGCCCTTCGGCGGCGGCATCGAGCAGCACCCGATTATTGAACAGCAAGGCATCGATGCGCCCGATCAGTTCCTGGAAACGCGGCAGGCTCGACAGCGGCGCGCCAAGGTTGGCCGGGACGCGCTGGGCCAGCCAGCCCAGCAGCCAGTCGCGGGCGGCCCGGGCCACGCCGTCATAGATCGCCGACAGCAGCACCGCCAGCCAGAGCACACCCTTGCTGTCCAGTTCGGAAGGACGAGGAACGTTGGCCGGCTGGATGTCCACCGCCTGCTCCAGGGGCACGAACACGTCGTCGAAGATCACGTCGTGGCTGCCGGTGGCGCGCATGCCCAGGTGGTCCCAGGTTTCCTCGACGCGGATGCCGGGGCTGTCGCGGTGCACCAGCCAGGTGCCCACCTGCGGCTCGGCATCGTCGCTACGAGCCCAGACCGCCAGCCAGGTCAGCCCGGGAATGCCGGTGGAGTAGATCTTGCGCCCATTGAGCCGCCAGCCACCTTCGACCCGCTGCGCCAGGGTCGCGGGCAAACCGCCACGGGCCGGGGTGCCGAGGTCCGGCTCGACCCGCAGCGCATTGATCAGGGCGCCCTCTTGCACCGCCTCGCGCGCCACGCGCTGGCGCAGGTGCAGGGGCCAGGCGCTGTTCTGTTGCAGGCGGGTGTGCTGCAGGTACTGCATCACCAGCACCAGCGCGGTGGAAGGTTCGCCCCGGGCCACGGCGCCGATCACCCGCCGCGCCTGGGCCAGGGTCGCCTCGCTGCCACCCAGGGCCCGGGGCACGGTCAGGGCCAGCAGGCCATGCTGGTGCAGGCGCTGCAGGTTAGCGTGGGGAAACTCGCTGTGGCGATCGTAATGGGCCGCGGTGGCGGCGAACTCCTCGCTCAACTGCTGCAGCAGGTCGGCGAACTCGCTGGAGTCCGGATCAGGGACGGGACGGGACACGGACGAAGACGGTTGCACGCTGGAAAGGCTCATCGGCTGGCAGTCCTGCTCAAGGGGTGGGAGATGTCGACGGCCGGCTCGGCCTCGGTTTCCACGCCCAGCAGTTGCAGCAACCGCGCACGCAGCGGCTGGAACCCCGGGGCGGACACCTGGCGCGGACGCGGCAGGCGGATCGGCAGTTGTTCGGCGATTTGCCCGTTGGCCAGCACCAGCACCCGGTCGGCCAGCAGCAGCGCCTCGTCGACATCGTGGGTCACCAGCAGCACCGCCGGGGTGTGCGCCCGCCACAGGCGGATGATCAGTTGATGCATGCGAATCCGGGTCAGGGCATCGAGGGCGGCGAAGGGTTCATCCAGCAGCAACAGCTGCGGCTCGCGCACCAGGGCCCGGGCCAGGGCCACGCGCTGGGCTTCGCCGCCGGACAGGGTGCCGGGCCAGGCGCCCAACCGATGGGCCAGCCCGACCTCGCCCAGCGCCGCCTCGGCCCGCTCGCGGACCCCAGCCCCACGCACGCCCAGGGCAACGTTGCGCCACACGCGCTTCCAGGGCATCAAGCGTGGTTCCTGGAACACTGCGGCCATGGCCGAAGGCACCTGCAACCGGCCCTCATCGATGGGTTCCAGCCCGGCCAGGGCCCGCAGCAAGGTGGTCTTGCCCGACCCGCTGCTGCCCAGCAGGGCGACGAACTCCCCCGGGGCGATGTTCAGGTCCAGGCTGTCGAGTACCGCCTGCCCGGCAAAACGTCGGGTCACCCCACGGCATTCGACGGCGGCGCGCACGGGGCCCGGCTGGGGCAATGACACAGTCATGGTCAGTTCCTGATAAAGGTCGGGCGCCAGGCCAGGGCGCAACGTTCGAGGCCGCGCACCAGCCCGTCGATGCCCAGGCCGAGCACGCTGTAGACCAGGAGGCAGATGACGATCACATCGGTGCGCATGAAGTCCCGGGCGTCATTGACCAGGTAGCCGATGCCGGCGCTGGCGTTGATCTGCTCCACCACCACCAGCCCCAGCCAACTGATGCCGAAGGCGTAGCGCAGGCCGACGAAGAACGCCGGCAAGGCCCCGGGCAGGATCACGTGGACGATCAGTTCCCAGCGCTTGAGGCCGAGCAGGGTCGCCGCCTCCAGCAGCTTGGGGTCCAGGCTGCGGATGCCGGAAAACAGCGTCAGGTAGATGGGAAAGGTGGTGCCCAGGGCAATCAGGGCGATCTTCGGCGTCTCGCCCACGCCGAACCAGAGAATGAACAGCGGCACGATGGCCAGGAACGGCAGGGTGCGCAGCATCTGCATCGGCGAGTCGATGGCGATCTCGCCGCGCCGCGACAGCCCCGCCAGCAGGGCCAGGACAGTGCCCAGGCTGACGCCGATGGCCAGGCCGCTGAGGGCGCGCTTGAGGGACACCCACAGATGCCCGCCCAGCTCGCCACTGCCGAGCATCTGCCACAGGGTGTCGCCGATGGTGCTGGGGGCGGCGATGATCCGCGCCGGCAACAGCCCGCTGCGGGAAGCCAGCTCCCAGAGCAGCAGCAACAACAGCGGGCTGATCAGGCGCAGCGACAGATTGCCGAGGAACTTCACTCCGGGACGCTCGGTCCAGCGGGCATACAAGGAAAGCGGGGCTTGCGCAGGCATTTCAACATCCCTATTTCAGCGCGTTCGAGCCCCATGCTAACTACATAAAAAACGTCCGTGAAATTCGTTTTGGTTCTAACTTAATATACAAAAATTGCATTCAGCAAATAGATATATATGCAAACAAAGGATAAACCCGTAGACGTCGGCTTGCCGGCGAAAAGGCCGTAGAGCCTTGTGCCGCCTTTGCCGGCACCTTCGCTGGCAAGCCAGCTCCTACCGCCGATTTGTGCCGCCCCCGCGGCTAGCCGACGCGAGCGGCGACCATTTCGCCGAACAGACTCACCGGCTCCTGCAGGTTGCCGAGGAAGCGCGGGTGGATCAGCCACAGGTCGATCACCGGCTTGAAGTCGCTGACCGGGACGATCTCCAGCTTGTCCCGGTGGCTGCTGTTTTCCAGCAGCGGCAGCGGCACCAGACCGTAACCCAGGCCATTGGCGATCAGCCCCAGTTGCAGCTCGGTGCCGAAGGTTTCCAGGTTGATCTGCAAGGTCAGGCCCTGGGCGCTCAAGGCCCGTTGCAGGCCGGCCCGGAAACCGCAGCCATCGGGATTCAACACCCAGCCGCGCTGGTAACAGTCGGCCAGCTTGCACGAGCGCTTGCGCACCTCGCCCTTGGCCGCCACCACCACCAGGTTCATGCTGCCCAGGGAGCGCCCCACCACCCCTTCGGGGAACACCTTGCCGGCGGGAAACAGCGCGGCCACCACGTCCAGCTCACCGTTCTCGACCTTGCTCAGCAGGTGGCTGCCCCAGCCGGTGGCCACTGAGGTCTGCAACTGCGGATAGAGGTTCTTCAGCTGGCTCAGGGCATCCAGTAGCACCACGTCGCCAATGGTCTGCGGCACACCGATGCGCAAGGCGCCGCTGGGGGCGCCGTCATTGGCCACCAGCTCGTTCAGGGCATCGATGCTGCGCAGCACTTCCAGGCACTGGCCGTAAACCCGCAAGCCCATGCTGGTGGGCTTGAGCGGCTTGGTGTTGCGGTCCAGCAACTCCACCCCCAGGGCTTCCTCGAAATTCTGCACCCGGCGGGTGATGGCCGGCTGGGTCAATTGCAGAGCATCGGCCGCTTGGCTGATGGTCTGGCAGCGGATCACCGCCACGAACGCGTTCAGATCATCTATCTTCATTCTTTTTTCGCATAATAAATGACTGGAAAAATGTTCGAGAAGAATAATACCTTTTAGCTCGCCCGTGTAGTTCGCGTCATTTGCCTTGTGTCCACGGAGGGAGCCCATGCCCCACAACGCCGCAACAGTCGCTATCGATACACCCAACTTCGCCCGCCTGCGGGACTTCATCGCCGCCCTGGCCGAGCTGCTGGACGGCCATCCCGACGAGGCCCGAATACTGGAGCACGGCGCCGACCTGCTGCAGCGCCTGGTGAGCCAGGACGACTGGCTGCCCGATGATTTCGCCCAGCCGGACCCGCAGCGCTACCAGCAATTCCTGCTGCATGCCGACTCGCGCCAGCGCTTCTCCATCGTCAGCTTTGTCTGGGGTCCGGGGCAGCGCACGCCGATCCACGATCACCGGGTCTGGGGGCTGATCGGCATGCTCCGCGGCGCCGAAGACTCCCAGGGGTTCGAACGCCTGGCGGACGGCCGCCTGCAACCTGCGGGGGCTCCGATTCGCCTGGTACCGGGGCAAGTGGAGGCGGTGTCGCCGCGCATTGGCGACATCCATCAGGTGAGCAACGCCTACGCCGACCAGGTGTCCATCAGCATCCATGTGTACGGCGCCAACATCGGCGCGGTACGACGGGCCGTGTACACCGCCGAAGGTCACGAGAAGCCCTTTGTCTCCGGTTATTCCAACCGCTTGCTGCCTAACCTCTGGGACTTGTCGAAGGAGCCCCTGCAATGACCGATTTCCCTACCCGCAGCCCGGCGCAGATCCGTCAGGCCCTGCTCGAGCGCCAGGAACTGGCGCTGATCGATGTCCGCGAAGAGGCGCCCTTCGCCGAAGCCCACCCGCTGTTCGCGGCCAATATCCCGCTGTCGAAACTGGAGCTGGAGGTCTATGCGCGCATCCCCCGGCGCGACACCCCGATCACCCTCTATGACCAGGGCGAAGGGCTGGCCCAGCGCGCCGCGACCCGCCTGGGGCAACTGGGCTACCGCGACGTCGCCCTGCTCGAAGGCGGCCTGGAGGGCTGGCGCGCCGCCGGTGGCGAGTTGTTCAAGGACGTCAACGTCCCCAGCAAATCCTTTGGCGAACTGGTGGAAGCCGAACGTCATACCCCATCCCTGGCCGCCGAAGAACTCCAGGCGCTGCTCGACCAAGAGGCCGACCTGGTGGTACTGGATGCCCGGCGCTTCGACGAGTACCAGACCATGAGCATCCCCGGCAGCACCAGCGTGCCCGGCGCCGAACTGGTGCTGCGGGTGCGTGAGCTGGCCCCCGATCCACGCACCCGAGTGGTGGTCAACTGTGCCGGACGCACCCGCAGCATCATCGGCACACAGTCCCTGGTGAACGCCGGCATTCCCAATCCGGTGGCGGCACTACGTAACGGCACCATCGGCTGGACCCTGGCCGGACAGAAACTGGAGCACGGCCAGAACCGCCGGTTCAAGGCGGTGAATGAGGACCAGCGGGCGCAGGCGCAAACAGCAGCGCGGGCGGTCGCGGATCGGGCTGACGTGGCACGCATTGACCTCGCCCAATGGCGGCGCTGGCAGGCCGATCCCAAGCGCACCAGCTATCTGTTCGATGTACGCACTCCGGAGGAATTCGCCGCCGGACACCTGCCGGGAGCTCGCTCCACGCCCGGGGGACAACTGGTGCAGGAAACCGATCACTTCGCCAGCGTTCGCGGTGCGCGCCTGGTGCTGGTGGACAACGACGGCGTGCGCGCCAACATGAGCGCGTCCTGGCTGGCCCAGATGGGCTGGCAGGTGGCAGTACTCGACGGCCTGCGCGACAGCGACTTCAGCGTGCGCGGTCCCTGGCAGGCGCCGCTGCCGGATACCTCGCCGGCCGAAGAAATCAGCCCTCGGACCCTCGCCGCCTGGCTAGAGAAACCCGGCACCCTGGTCCTGGATTTCACCGCCAGCGCCAACTACGTGCAACGTCATATCCCCGGCGCCTGGTGGGCCCTGCCCAGCCAACTGCAGGAATCCCTGGCCCGGTTGCCCCAGCCCGAGCGGTTTGTCCTGACCTGCGGCAGCAGTCTGCTGGCGCGCTTTGTGGTGCCACAATTACAGGCCCTGACCCAGCGTCCGGTGTTTCTCCTGAGCGGTGGCACCGCGGCCTGGATCGACGCCGGCCTGCCCTTGGAGGAAAGCCGCCAGCAACTGGCCGCGCCACGGATCGACCGCTACCGCCGGCCCTATGAGGGCACCGACAACCCAAGGGAAGCCATGCAGGGTTACCTGGACTGGGAGTTTGGTCTGGTAGAACAACTGCGGCGCGACGGCACCCACGGTTTTTTCGTGATCTGAGCCTTAGTGGGGGCTTTCGCTGGCACGCCAGCTCCTACAGGCCTGCTTCCCCTTGTAGGAGCCGGCTTGCCGGCGAAGAGGCCGCAAGCCTGGCATCGCTCGCCAGGTCGCCTTCGCTGCAGGCCCGCTCCTGCGAAGAGGGGTATTTCGGACGCGTAGGCGGTGCCGGTTGATCGTCAATCTGCCCAAGTGACAAATAGCAATAATTCTCGATATCATTCGCGACCTTGTGCTCACCGCGTCGTCAAGAAGGATATCCATGTCTCGCTCCAAGACCGACTCTGCGTCGGCGGACTCTGTTCGCGGGTTCTATGCGGACATCCTGCATTTCCTGCGTAAACGCACGGACAACGCCAGCGACGCGGCGGACATGACCCAGGACGTGTTCACCCAATGGCTCGATTACCGTGATCGGGCCCAGGTCGAGCAGCCCCGGGCCTTCCTGTTCCAGATGGCGCGCAATCTGTTGCGCGATCATTGGCGGCGCCAGCAAGTGCGCTCCAAGGTGCACCACGAGGCCCGCCACGAGGAAAATTTCGACAGCGAGCCCCTGGCCGACGAACAGCACGAGCCGCTGCCCGCCGCCCAGCGCCTGCAACGCCTGGAACAATTGAAAGAAGTCCTCGCTCAACTCTCGCCGCGCCGCCGCGAAGCCCTTATGCTGCACCGCTTCGAAGGGCTGAGCCAGGCGCAGATCGCCGAACGCATGGGGATTTCCGTGAGCATGGTGGAGAAACACATCGCCTTTGCCCTGCTGCACTGCAAGCAGCACCTACAACGAGAAAATGGCAAGGAGCAGCCTGAATGACCCGCTTTCCCGGCACTCACGACGACCTCGACAGCGAGCAGATCGATGCCCAGGCCGCCAGCTGGTTCGCCCGTAACCGCAATGATCCGGACCGTGCCACGCGCAAGGCCTTCGAGAGCTGGGTCAGTGAACCGGCCCATGCCCGGGCCTACGCCGAATTCGAGGAGCTGTGGGACGACCTGGCGCAGCTGCAACAACTGAGCCGCCCGGTGCCACTCCCCCGGCGCAAGGCGCCGCTCTGGCGCCCGGCCCTGGCAGTGGCCGCTGCTTTGCTGTGCGCGGTACTGGCGGCCAACCTGGGCACGCCCCAGGCCCCCTACCGGCAGCAGATCGCGGCCCAGGAACAGGGAGCGCGAGCCTTCAAGCTGCCGGACGGCAGCACTTTGTACGTCAATGCCAATACCCAGGTGAGCGTCGATTTCAGCGCCCATCAGCGCAACATCTACTTGCAGGCGGGCCAGTTGTACCTGGAAGTCGCCGCCGACAAGGAGCGTCCGCTGTGGGTGCACAGTGGCGAGGCCAAGGTCCGGGTGGTGGGCACCGCTTTCGACGTGCGGCGCGGCCAGCGCCAACTGGTAGTCAGCGTAGCCCACGGCCAGGTGGCCTTCAGCCCGGACGGCAAGCCCGGGGAGCTGACCCTGCTGGGCGCTCGGCAACAGGCCACCTATGACCTGCAAAAAGGCACCTTGCGCCAACAGACCCTGGACCGCGACGAGGTGGCCGACTGGCGCAGCGGGCGCCTGGCCTTTCGCAACCGCGACCTGGCCAGTCTGGTGGACGAGTTGAACCTGTACCGCCAGCAACCGGTACAACTGGCCGAGGGCCCGCTGGCTGCCTACAAGGTTTCCGGCAACCTCGACGTCAACGATCCGGATGCCCTGGTCAAGGCTCTACCGGCCCTGATCCCGGTGAAAACCCGGGTCCAGGCCAACGGTCAGCTGAAGATCGAAGCCCGCTAATTTTTTATATGAGAATATTTTGCATTCGCATATGAGGTTTTTTTTCACTGCCGCGTCTTCCTCCTGTCTGCGATCTGTCCGCAGCGCCTTTTTGGCCTTTAAGCCGCTCTGGGGGAAGTCATGTTTCGCGCGTTCTTGCCTGTTCCGTTAGTCCGTACCCGCCCGACCCTGCTCGCCGCCTGCCTGGCATTCAGCCTGCAGGCCCATGCCGGGCCGCTGCATTTCCAGTTGCCGGCGCAACCTCTGGCCGCCTCCCTGAGCCAGATCGCCCAGCAGGCGAAAATCCAGCTGCTGTTCGATGAACAACTGCTGCGCAATGCCAAGGCCCCGGCCCTGCAAGGCGACTACAGCCCGGAAGAGGCGATCCGCACCCTGCTGCAGAACGGCCAGTTCAATCTGATGAAGGTCGACAACACCTACATCGTGCGCCCTGCCGAGACCAGCCTCAGCAGCGGTTCGGCCCTGCAGTTGGGGGCCATGAGCGTGATCGGCAACGGCACCGAGGTGGACGCCGCCAGCGTTGGCCGCTCGACCCTGAACCAGGCGGAAATCGATCGCCATCAGTCCAACAACGTGGTCAGCCTGATCGACACCCTGCCCGGGGTCAGCCTGGGCGGCTCGCTGAAACCCGGCGGCCAGACCATCAATATCTGGGGCCTGGGGGATGCCGAAGACGTGCCGATCACCGTCGACGGCGCCACCAAGAGCGGCTTCGAGCGCTACCAGCAGGGAGTGATTTTCATCGAGCCGGAACTGATCCGGCGGGTTGAAGTGGAGAAAGGCCCGCACTCGCCGAAGACCGGCAACGGCGGTTTCGGCGGCACCGTGCACACCGAGACCAAGGATGCCCCGGACCTGTTGCAGGACGGGCGCAATGTCGGCGCCATGGTCAAGTACGGCTACAGCAGCAACGACCATCAACAGGCCTACACCTCGGCCGTGTATGGCCGTTCCGATGACCATCGCTTCGACGCTCTGGCCTACTGGACCAAGCGCGACGGCGACGACATGAAGCTGGCCAGCTCCATTCCCGATCCGCGCAACGAGTACCTGATCAACCCCAAGCGCCAGCCCAACACCGCTCAGGACCTGGATGGCGAACTCTACAAGTTCAACATGCAACTGACCGACGAGCATCGCCTGGGATTCAGCTACATGCGCTCCAACAGCGACATCTGGGCGCCCTTCTCGGCCAAGACCTACCCAGCGCCGCCCAGCAAGGCCAACATCGACAAGTACGGTTATGACGGCGCCACCAAGCGCTACCTGGCCCAGCGCAACACCATCGACACCACCTGGCTGACCAAGTACGAGTACCAGCCGGTGGACAACCCCTGGGTCGACCTCAAGGTCCAGTACTCCAACTCCAAGACCGACCAGACCGACGAGCGCGGCCCGACCGCCTTCTATCAACCGGTCACTGGCGGGCGCAAGATCACCGTGGGCTACGAGGACAAGATCCTCGAAGTGACCAACATCAGCCGCTTCAGCACCGGTCCCCTGGAACACGCCTTCACCACAGGTGCGCAGATCCGCAAGCACACCCGTGAGGTGGACATGTGGATGCCGGGCAAGACCTATGAAGTGCCCAAATACAACTACGGCCACTACCAACCGGGCTTCATGCCCCACGGCAAGGTCGACAACAACGCCTTCTACATCCAGGACGCGATAACCCTGGGGGACTTCACCCTGACTCCATCGCTGCGCTACGACCATGTGCGCAACCGTGGCGAGCAAAACGACGCGCCGCTGTACAACAGCACCAGCCCCAAGGACGGCCATGACTACGGCGACAAGACCTACACCGGCTGGTCGCCGCGCCTCTCGGCGTTCTGGAACGTCAATCCGAACCTGGCGCTGTTCGCCGACTACAGCAAGACCTGGCGCGCACCGGTAATCGACGAGCAGTACGAGGTCCAGGCCCCCGGCAGCACGCGCTCGGCCACCAGCCGCAACCTGGACCCGGAGCGCATCACCGCTTTGCGCGCGGGGACCCTCCACAACTTCTCCAAGGTGCTGACCGACAACGACAACGTGCAGATCCGCACCACGGTGTTCCAGAACAAGATCAGCAACGAGATCCTCAAGGCCACCGGCATCGGCTGCGCGGAACAACTGAGCACCGGCAAGAGCATCGCCCAGGTGTGCAAGGAGTCGCCGATGTCGGTGTATCGCAACATCGGCGACCTGACCATCAAGGGCTTTGAAGTCGAGAGCTACTACGACTCCACCTACCTGTTCGGCGCACTGTCCTACTCGTGGATCACCGGCAAGCACCAAGGCGCCTACACCAACCCCTGGGGGCCGAACGTCTGGGCCCGGGACATTCCGCCGCGCAAATGGGTGGCGACCCTGGGAGTGAAGATTCCCCAGTGGGATGCCCAGGTCGGCTGGCAAGGCCAATGGGTACGCCAGACCGACCGCCTGCCCAGCGACAAATACCCCAGCGGCCCGGCCAGTAGCCTGGGTGATTCCTACTGGGACCAGTACGGCAATGATCGCTACAACGTGCAGGGCCTGTTCGCCAACTGGAAACCCCAGCAGGCCTATCTCAAGGGCACCGAAGTCAACTTCACCCTGGATAACATGTTCAACCGCGACTACCGTCCGGCCCTCAGCGGCGACAACGCCTACAGCGTCGGGCGCAACGCCAAGATCAGCGTGACCCGCTTCTTCTGACGGCCACTGGCTGCGGTGCATCGGACGCACCGCAGCAGGCCAGCCGTTGGCCATCACCGATGTATTGCAAGCCGTTAGCCCGGCCCTGCCGCCCGCGCCTGCCGGGCTAAGATCGACTCCCCCCCTGAACACCGCTGAAAGGCCGTTGGGCGCTTTCAGTCAACGTCCCATTGATTACGTACGACGACTGTCGTACAACCGAGAACGCATCATGGACAGAGGCTTCAGGAAGGTCAGGCGGGACCTGATCAATGCACTACAAAGCGGCAACTATCTGCATGCCGCGCGCGGTTCGATCGAGGTCAAGAACCTGCTGGCCACTGGCGAGGTTTCGGCTGGCCAACTGATCGAGGTCATCGGCGCCTGCAAGGGCTCCGACCACCATTGCAGTGCCCACCACAGCGTCCCGGACCTTGCCGTCCATGTGCTGAAGAAGGCGGGCTGGTACATCAAGTTCTACTTTATCGAGCCAGAAACCTGGTTCATCAGCGTTCACCGATGAGGGCAACCCATGAAACTCTATCTGCAGGGCGACCGGGGCAAGGCGCTTTGTGAGCATTGCCAACAGGTCGTGGGCATCACCTACACCCGCCGCGACGTCCCTTTCAGCGACGGCAACGGCCAGGCCCGGGAGGTCCTGGTGGGGGTCTGCGACCTGTGCGCCACGGTGGTGGCCATCCCGCCCCAGTCGACGCCGGCGATCAAGGAAGCCCGCAAGCAGTCATTGACCTCCATCGAGGCGCGGCTGCCGGCGGTCTACCTCGATGTGCTGGATGCCGCGATGCACTCGGTGGCCGAAGACGCCGGAGTACAGATGCGCAAACTGTTCTTCAGCTACTACTTCAGCGCTCCTCCGGCGTCTTCCCTGGAGCAGGTGCATGAGGGCTTCGCCGCGTACCTGGCCGAACAGGCCGAGGCCCGCCAGTTGCCGGCCGTACCGGCCATGAAACGCCTGTCGCTGAAGGTCAACCACTATGTGGCCGAGGATCTCGCGCGCCTGCTGCAAGCCACCCGTATGACCCAGACCGAGCTGCTGAAATCGCTGATCGCGCAGATGCGCCTGGATGTGCTCGAAGGCGGCAACCCGGCGGTGATCGCCGACCTGCGCCAGCTGGCACGCCTGGGGCTCTAGCCCTCAGCCTTTGCCGCGGCCCTGAACCTTCGCGAACACCTGCAACGCCTCAAAGTGCTGTCGGTGCTCCCTGAACCGGAACCACCTGGCTTCCTCAGCAAAATCAGCCTGTAGCCGCTGCCGAGCCCGCGAGGCTGCGCAAAGGTCCGCAGGACCTTGCTTGGCGATCGCCCGCCAAACCTCCGGCGGCCTTCAGCCCCCCGCGCCCCTGCGGGCCGTTCGCAGCCTACGGCAGCGGCTACACAAATCCCGACCCGGCATCGACCCTGTAGCCGCTGCCGAGCCCGCGAGGCTGCGCAAAGGTCCGCAGGACCTTGCTTGGCGATCGCCCGCCAAACCTCCAGCGGCCTGCAGAACCCCGCGTCCCTGCGGGCCGTTCGCAGCCTGCGGCAGCGGCTACACAAATCCCGACCCGGCATCGACCCTGTAGCCGCTGCCGAGCTCGCGAGGCTGCGCAAAGGTCCGCAGGACCTTGCTTGGCGATCGCCCGCCAAACCTCCAGCGGCCTTCAGCCCCCCCGCGTCCCTGCGGGCCGTTCGCAGCCTGCGGCAGCGGCTACAGTGCGTTGCGCCGCACCAGGCTGAGATCGGGGGCGGTGGTGCGGCGCTGGCTCAGGTAACGGGTGCAGCTGACCCGCAGGAAGGAGGCGAAGTTCACCACTTCGCCGCGATAGTCCATGACCTCTTCATAGAGTTTGGCGATCAGCTGGTTGGTGGTCATGCCATCCACTTCGGCAATTTCGCTGAGGATGTCCCAGAACTGGTTTTCCAGGCGCAAGGTGGTGACCACGCCACAGATGCGCAGCGAGCGGGAACGGGATTCGTAGAGAATCGGGTCGGCCTTGACGTACAGCTCGCACATGGCGTGGTCCTCGCTTACAGGGTGATTTGGGTGCCCAACAGGCCGAGGAAACCCGCCAGCCAGCTGGGGTGCGCCGGCCAGGCCGGAGCGGTGGCCAGATTGCCCTGGACGTGGCCTTCGGTCACCGGGATATCGATGTAGGTGCCACCGGCCAGCCGCACTTCCGGGGCACAGGCCGGGTAGGCGCTGCACTCGCGGCCTTCGAGAATGCCCGCCGCCGCCAGCAGTTGCGCGCCATGGCACACCGCGGCAATCGGCTTGCCGGCCTGGTCGAATTCCTTGACCAGTTGCAGGACCTTTTCGTTCAGCCGCAGGTATTCCGGAGCACGTCCGCCGGGGATCAGCAGGGCGTCGTAATCAGCGGAGCGGACCTGGGCGAAGTCGTGGTTGAGGGTAAACAGGTGACCCGGTTTCTCACTGTAGGTCTGGTCGCCCTCGAAGTCATGGATCGCCGTGCGCACGGTCTGCCCGGCGCTCTTGTCGGGGCACACCGCGTGCACCTGGTGGCCGACCATCAGCAGGGCCTGGAACGGCACCATCGCTTCGTAGTCTTCGACGTAATCGCCAACCAGCATGAGGATCTTTTTCGCGGCCATGGAGTGGACTCCTATCAGGGAAATACATGGGCAGAAGGAGTACTCAAGGTAGCCCCATTCCCGCGGGCCGGGTAATAACCCGGTACTACAGCGGTAAGCTTCAAGCGGTAAGTGGACGCCTTGCAGCCTGTGGCCTGCAACTGCCCCCTCCAACTGTACGGACAACTCTGCCGCCAGCTGTAACAGCCGCACCGGCCGGCTTTATGGCTAGATGCAAGCTCCTGTGTCCCTGTACGAATTCTGGTAGCCCCTCATGTCCTCGCGCGAAAACACCGGCATGGCCCTCGGCCTGCTGGGTGTCATCATTTTCAGCCTGACCCTGCCCTTCACCCGGATCGTGGTGGAGCAGATGCACCCCTTGCTCAACGGCCTGGGCCGCGCGCTGTTCGCGGCGATCCCGGCGGCCTTGCTGCTGCTCTGGCACCGGGAGAAGTGGCCGACCTGGAAACAGGTCAAAGGCCTGAGCGTGGTGATTCTCGGGGTAATCCTCGGTTTTCCGGTGCTTTCGGCCTGGGCCATGCAGACCCTGCCCGCGTCCCACGGCGCCCTGGTCAATGGCCTGCAACCGTTGTGCGTGGCGCTGTATGCGGCGTGGCTGTCCCACGAACGGCCGTCGAAGGCCTTCTGGGCTTGCGCCGCCCTGGGCAGTGCGCTGGTACTGGGTTATGCGCTGCTCAGTGGCGCGGGCAGCATCCAGGCCGGTGATGTGCTGATGCTCGGGGCGATTGCCGTGGGCGGCCTGGGTTATGCCGAAGGTGGCCGGCTGGCGCGGGAGATGGGTGGCTGGCAGGTGATCTGCTGGGCCCTGGTGCTGTCCACGCCGCTGCTGATCGGCCCGGTGTGGTACCTGGCGGCGCAGCACCAGGGAGCGATTTCCATGAGGACCTGGTGGGCCTTCGGCTACGTTGCGCTGTTCTCGCAGTTCCTGGGTTTTTTCGCCTGGTATGCCGGGCTGGCCATGGGCGGAATTGCCCGAGTGAGCCAGATCCAGCTATTGCAGATTTTCTTCACCATCGCCTTTTCCGCGCTGTTCTTCGATGAACAGGTGCAGCCCATTACCTGGGTGTTCGCGGTGGGCGTGATCCTCACCGTGGTCGTGGGGCGCAAGACCGCGGTGCGCCCGGCCGCCCCGCTGCCCACGCCGCTGACCAACCCTCAGCCGAGATAGCCATCGGCCTTGAGCAGGGTTTCCAGGCAGTGTTCGCTGATCTGGTAGAAGGCCTTGAGTTCTTCGATCCTGGCCAGCAACTGGGTCGGGTCAACCGGCTCGGCGCGCTTGACCGCCAGGATCATCTTGTTCTTGTTGGTGTGCTCCAGGGAGATGAACTCGAAGACCTTGGTTTCATAACCACAGGCTTCGAGGAACAGCGCCCGCAGGCTGTCGGTGACCATCTCCGCCTGCTGTCCCAGGTGCAGACCGTATTGCAGCATCGGCTTGAGCAGCGCCGGGCTCTGGATCTGCAGGCGGATCTGCTTGTGGCAGCACGGCGAGCACATGATGATCGCCGCGCCGGAGCGGATGCCGGTGTGAATCGCGTAGTCGGTGGCGATGTCGCAGGCATGCAGGGCGATCATCACGTCCAGCTGGCTGGGGGCTACGCTGCGCACGTCACCGCACTTGAACACCAGGCCCGGGTGTTCCAGGCGCTGCGCCGCGGTGTTGCACAGGGTCACCATGTCCTCGCGTAATTCGACGCCGGTGACTTCGCCCTCGGCCTTGAGGGTGTTGCGCAGGTAATCGTGGATGGCGAACGTCAGGTAGCCCTTGCCGGAGCCGAAGTCCGCGACCCGCACCGGCTGATCGAGCTTGATCGGCGAGCTGCCCAGGGCGTGGCTGAAGACCTCGATGAACTTGTTGATCTGCTTCCACTTGCGCGACATGGCCGGGATCAGTTCGTGCTGCTTGTTGGTCACCCCAAGATCGGCCAGGAAAGGCCGGCTCAGGTCGAGAAAGCGGTTCTTCTCGCGGTTGTGCTCGGCGGACGGCACATCGCGCTGGATTTGCGGCTTGCCCTTGAACAGCGAACTCTTGCCCTTCTTGCTGTATTCCAGCTGCACTTCGTCGGTCAGGGTCAGCAGGTGGGCATTCTTGAACGCAGCCGGCAGCAGCTCGGCGATGGCGGCGCTGCCTTCGTCCAGGGTGAAGTTCTTGGTGATGTCGCGGGTCTTGTAGCGATAGACGAAGGACAGGCACGGCTGCTCCTTGACCGTCAGTTGCTTGATGATCAGGCGTTGCAGGTCCGCCTCCGGGCCCACGTGCTTGGCCAGTACCAGCTTGATAAAGGCGTTCTGCGCAAGGCTGGTGTCGAGCAATTGCAGGAACTGGGCGTGATGATCCGGCGCGGAGCGGGCGGAAGGAGCGGTAACGGACATGGGGGCAGGTGCCTCGGGCGATGCGGGGTGTGAATCAGGGAATGGCGGGTATTTTAGGGAGCAAACCCCGTCGGGGCACGGAGTTATTCACCCGACGGTAAAAAAATCGTCTCCCCAGGGCAGTGCGAGGCTCAGGGGCCATGGGCCGGCAAGCCGGCCCCCAAGGGGCTCAGTTGAGCACCACCAGGCGGTTGGGCAATTCATTGCGCACCTGGGTCAGGGGCACATGGGCCTTGAGCAGTTCGCCGCTGGCCTCAATGCAGTCGAGGAAGCCCTGCAGGGTCTGGCCCTGCCGGACCTGCTGGGTAAAGTTGCGCACGATACCGTTCCACTGCTTGTTATCCAGACGCTTGGAAATGCCTTCGTCCACGAGGATTTCCACGTAGCGCTCGGCTTCGCTGACAAAGATCAGCACCCCGGTGCCGCCCACGGTGTGGTGCAGGTTCTGTTCGAGGAACTGGCGCCGGGCCAGGTTGGAGGCCCGCCAGTGACGTACCGAGCGCGGGATCAGCCGGGTGGTGATCCGCGGCAGGCGAAACACCAGGCACAGCACGATGAAGGTCGCCCATTGCGCCAGCAGCAACAGGTGCATGTTCAGCCAGCCGGTGGCGTAGTGCACCAGCCCCGGCACCACCAGCGCCAGCAGGCTGGCCCAGAGCAGCGGGATATAGGCGTAGTCGTCGGCCCGGGCGGCCAGCACTGTCACCAGTTCGGCGTCGGTCTGCTGCTCCACCCGGGCAATGGCTTCGGCCACTTGCCGTTGTTCGTATTCACTGAGTAATGCCATGTCGTTGGATTTCCGCTTCTTATTTTGAGTTACCAGCCGCCGGAGGAACCGCCGCCGCCAAAACTGCCGCCGCCACCGCTGAAGCCGCCACCGCCGGACCCACCACCAAAACCGCCACCGCCGAAACCACCCCCACCACCGCCACGACCGCTGGTGGTGGTGATGAAACCGAGCGCCTGCGCCACCATCACCACCAGGATGAACAGCAGCACCATGAAGAGGAACAGCCACGGGTGACGCTGGACAAAATCCTCCTGGTCGCTGCTCTCGCCGCCGCTGTCGTAGGCCGTGGCCGGCTCGTCCAGCGGCGTGCCGCCGAGCACCAGGAGCATGGCCGAAACCCCGTCGCTGATGCCCTTGCTGAACTGCCCGGTCTTGAACGCCGGGGTGATCACCTGGTTGATGATCACCGAGGCCTGGGCGTCGGTCAGGCGCTCCTCCAGGCCGTAGCCCACTTCGATGCGCAGCTTGCGCTCGTCCCGAGCGACGATCAGCAGCGCGCCGTTGTTCTTGTCCTTCTGGCCGATGCCCCAGTGGCGCCCCAACTGGTAGCCGAACTCCTCGATGCTGGCGCCTTGCAGGTCCGGCAGGGTCACCACCACCACCTGTTCGCTGGTGGCCTGTTCGTGGGCTTGCAGTTGCCGAGTCAGCTGGGCGCGGACGCTCGGCTCGATCATCTGCGCGTCGTCCACCACCCGCCCGGTCAGGGCCGGGAACCTGAGTTCGGCCTGGGCCGAGACCGCGAAGACCCAGAGCAACAGCACCAGGCCGATTTTATAGAGTCGCATCAGCACCTCATCCTTAATGTTTGTCCGCGTGTACTACCAACTGCCAGACGCCCCGCCACCGCCAAAACTGCCACCGCCGCCCCTGAAACTGTCCGAATCCGAGCTGGAACTGGAGCTGGAGCTGGAGCTGCTGGAGTCGAACCAGTCGAATGAACCGCTGCTCGCACGGCTGTCGCGCTCGGCCCTGGGCTCGCGCCTGGACGAGTCATCGCCGGTGTCCCGCCGCCCGGCGCTTGCCGCTTCACCGTCGTCGCGCGTGTAGAGCAAGAGCCCGACCAGCGGCACGCCGACGAACACCGAGAAAAACACCAGCTTGAACCACCACAGCCATTCGATCTGCTGGTACCAGCTCTGCACCACCCAGCGATGCTCCAGCATCCGCGTGCTGTTGGGCTCCAGCAGACGCACGATGGAGGTGGTGCCGGTAATGATCCCGGAGGAGTACAGCTCATCCTTGAAGTACGGAATGATCGAGTCGTTGATGATCAGGTGCGCCCAGATATCGTCGATCCGCCCTTCCAGCCCGTAGCCCACCTCGATCCGCACCTGGCGCTCGTCCTTGGCCACCAGCAGCAGGACACCGTTGTTCCTGTCCTTGCGGCCGATGCCCCAGTGCCGGCCCAGTTGCAGGCCGAACTCCTCGATGCTGTAGCCGCCCAGGCTCGGCACCGTGACCACCACCACCTGGTCGCTGGTGCTTTGTTCAAGCCGTTCGAGCATCTGCGTCAGGTAGACCTGCGCCGAAGGCGTCAGCAACTGGGCGGTGTCCACCACACGCCCGGTCAACGGGGGGAACAGGCTTGCAATCGGTGCCGCTGTCGCCGTGGCCGTGGCCGGTGCAGGCCCGACCTGGACAGAGGGCTGCGTCGCACGCAACGGCACCCCATCCATGGGTGTTGAACCTGAGGGTTGCGCCAGTACGGCGCCACTCACCAGCCCCAGCCACAGCAGCGCGCCTCGTAGCACGCGCTGCCCGAGGGCCATCAGAATTTCACTTGCGGCGCTTTGTCGGCGTCAGGGCTGGTGGCCTCGAAGGTTTCACGCACCGGCAGGTCGCTGTACATCAGGCTGTGCCACAGGCGACCGGGGAAGGTGCGGATCTCGGTGTTGTACTTCTGCACCGCGAGGATGAAGTCGCGGCGGGCCACGGCGATGCGGTTCTCGGTGCCTTCCAGCTGAGATTGCAGGGCCAGGAAGTTCTGGTTGGCCTTCAGATCCGGATAACGCTCGGAGACCACCATCAGACGGCTCAGGGCACCACTCAACTGATCCTGGGCCTGCTGGAACTGCTTGAGTTTTTCCGGGTTGTCCAGGGTGCTGGCGTCCACCTGGATCGAAGTGGCCTTGGCCCGCGCCTCGATCACCGCGGTCAGGGTGGCTTCCTCGTGCTTGGCGTAGCCCTTGACGGTCTCCACCAGGTTGGGGATCAGATCGGCGCGGCGCTGATACTGGTTCTGCACCTGGCCCCAGTCGGCCTTGACCTGCTCGTCCAGGGTCGGAATGTTGTTGATGCCGCAGCCGCTGAGCAGGCTGGCAAGCAACAACAGGGCAGCGACGGGCCAGCTCAAGCGCAGGCTTTGGGTGATGTTCATGGGTGGAGCTCCTTGCACAACCTGATGGAAAAGAATCTTTTGCCCGTTTTCACACATCCTGTGGGGCAAAATCTGCCTGCGCCACTGGAATGCATCGGGCTGATGGGCTAAAAGATGCCCAGCGCGAAAAAGAGTTCAGAAATAAGGCGGTGTGAAAACGTCGCGAGTGAAGGCAAGACAAAGCAAAAACAGGCGAGAACGCGAAGTGTAGGAGCCTACATGAGCATTCCGATCGGACTCGCGCACGAGCCTGTTTTTAACGCCGTATTGCCGAACGCAGTGGTTTTCACACGGCCTGAAGTGTGCTGGATTTATCTGAACAACAATAGTCGCTCCCTAAATTTTGGCTGTTCGACGCGTCACTCATGCGTCGGTCTTGAGCCCTTGAGAACACTATTCATGAATAAGCTGTGTTTGCTGGGCCTGCTGGTCAGCCTGGCCAGTCACCCTGTATTGGCCGAATCTGCCCCGGTCCCCCTGGAAAACAAAGACGCCTTTATCAACGACCTGCTCAAGCGCATGACCCTGGAAGAGAAGATCGGCCAGTTGCGCCTGATCAGCATCGGCCCGGAAATGCCCCGCGAGCTGATCCGCAAGGAAATCGCCGCGGGCAATATCGGCGGCACTTTCAACTCCATCACCCGCCCGGAAAACCGGCCGATGCAGGACGCGGCCATGCGCAGCCGGCTGAAGATCCCGATGTTCTTCGCCTATGACGTGATCCACGGCCACCGGACCATCTTCCCCATCAGCCTGGCCCTGGCGTCCAGCTGGGATATGGACGCCATCGGTCGCTCCGGGCGCATCGCCGCCAAGGAGGCCAGCGCCGACAGCCTGGACATCACCTTCGCGCCGATGGTGGACATCTCCCGCGATCCTCGCTGGGGCCGTACCTCCGAAGGCTTCGGCGAAGACACCTACCTGGTCTCGCGCATCGCCAAGGTCATGGTCAATGCCTACCAGGGCCAGAGCCCGGCCTTGCCGGACAGCATCATGGCCAGCGTCAAGCACTTCGCCCTGTATGGCGCAGTAGAGGGCGGTCGCGACTACAACATCGTCGACATGAGCCCGGTGAAGATGTACCAGGACTACCTGCCGCCCTACCGCGCAGCCATTGACGCCGGTGCCGGCGGAGTGATGGTGGCCCTGAACTCCATCAACGGCGTGCCGGCCACCTCCAACACCTGGCTGATGAACGACCTGTTGCGCAAGGAATGGGGCTTCAAGGGCCTGGCGGTGAGCGACCACGGGGCGATCATCGAGCTGATCCGCCACGGCGTCGCCAAGGACGGTCGCGAGGCCGCCAAGCTGGCAATCAAGGCCGGCATCGACATGAGCATGAACGACTCGCTGTACGGCAAGGAACTGCCGGGGCTGCTCAAGTCCGGCGAGATCGAGCAGAAGGACATCGACAACGCGGTGCGTGAAGTGCTGGCGGCCAAGTACGACATGGGCCTGTTCAAGGACCCTTATGTGCGCATCGGCAAGGCCGAGGACGACCCGGCCGACACCAACGCCGAAAGCCGCCTGCACCGCAGCGACGCCCGGGACATCGCCCGCCGCAGCCTGGTGCTGCTGAAGAACCACAACGACACCTTGCCGCTGAAGAAAACCGCGAAGATCGCCCTGGTCGGCCCCCTGGCCAAGGCCCCCATCGACATGATGGGCAGCTGGGCCGCCGCTGGCGTACCGGCACAGTCGGTGACGCTGTACGACGGCATGCGCAACGTCCTGGGTGACAAGGCCCAACTGGTGTACGCCCGGGGCTCGAACATCACCGCCGACAAGAAGGTGGTGGACTACCTGAACTTCCTCAACTTCGATGCCCCGGAAGTGGTGGACGACCCGCGTCCGGCGCAGCAGATGATCGACGAAGCGGTCAAGGCGGCCAAGCAGGCGGACGTGATCGTGGCCGCTGTGGGCGAGTCCCGTGGCATGTCCCACGAGTCTTCGAGCCGCACCGACCTGCACATCCCCGCCAGCCAGCGCGAGCTGATCAAGGCCCTCAAGGCCACCGGCAAGCCTCTGGTGCTGGTGTTGATGAATGGCCGGCCGCTGTCACTGTTGGAAGAAAACCAGCAAGCCGACGCCATCCTGGAAACCTGGTTCAGCGGCACCGAGGGCGGCAACGCCATTGCCGACGTGCTGTTCGGCGACTACAACCCGTCGGGCAAGCTGCCGATCACCTTCCCTCGCTCCGTGGGCCAGATTCCCACCTACTACAACCACCTGACCATTGGCCGGCCGTTCACGCCGGGCAAGCCGGGCAACTACACCTCGCAGTACTTCGACGACACCACCGGCCCGCTGTATCCGTTCGGCTATGGCTTGAGCTACACCAGCTTCAGCCTGTCGGACATGGCACTGTCCTCCACCACCCTGAACAAGAGCGGCAAGCTCGATGCCAGCGTGACTGTGAAGAACACCGGCAAGCGTGACGGCGAAACCGTGGTGCAGCTGTATATCCAGGACGTGGCCGGCTCAATGATCCGCCCGATCAAGGAATTGAAGAACTTCCAGAAAGTCATGCTCAAGGCCGGCGAAGAGAAGTCCATTCACTTCACCATCACCGAGGATGACCTGAAGTTCTACAACGCCCAGCTCAAGTACGCCGCAGAACCGGGCGACTTCAATGTACAGATCGGCCTGGATTCCCAGGACGTCAAGCAACAGAGCTTCGAACTGCTCTGATGCCTGTCAGTGGCCGGCGCAGGACCTGCGCCGGCCGCCTCCTTCTGCAATCCCAGCAATCCCCACAATCGCTGCAATATCTGTAGCCGCTGCCGAGCCTGCGAGGCTGCGCAAAGGTCCGCAGGGCCTTGCTTGTCGATCTACCGCCAAACCTCCATCGGACTCACGACCGCCGCGACCGCTTCGCGCTCGTTCGCAGCCTCCGGCAGCGGCTACAGCCAGCCATGTCAGCCGTGACGGTCAGCCGCGCCGGTCCAGCAGGTTGACCACCAAGCGGTCGACCCAACCCCAGATCCGCTGCTTGACCCGCCGCCACAACGGCCGGTTGCGCCACTGCGCCAGGCTGATCTCTTCACTCTGGGCGAAGTCCGCCTCAAAGCTCGCCGCCACGGAGTGGGTCAGGGGCGGGTCCAGGGCCTCCAGGTTGGCTTCCAGGTTGAAACGCAGGTTCCAGTGGTCGAAATTGCACGACCCCACACTGACCCAGTCGTCCACCAGCACCATCTTCAAATGCAGGAAACGCGGCTGATACTCGAAAATCCGCACGCCGGCCTTGAGCAACCGCGGGTAGTAACGGTGCCCGGCATAGCGCACGGCCGGGTGATCGGTGTGCGGCCCGGTCAGCAACAGGCGCACGTCGACGCCCCGGGCGGCGGCCTTGCGCAATGAGCGCCGCACCGACCACGTCGGCAAGAAGTAAGGCGTGGCCAGCCAGATGCGCTGCTGGCCGCTGTGCAGGGCACGAATCAGTGAATGCAGGATGTCGCGATGCTGACGCGAGTCGGCATAAGCCACCCGGCCCATGCCCGCCCCCGAGTCAGGCACACGGGGCAGATGGGGCAGGCCGAAATCCACGTCGGGCCGCCAGGCGCCCTTGCGCAGGTTGGCGCTCCACTGGCGGTCGAACAGCCTTTGCCAGTCCAGCACCGCGGGCCCGGCGATCTCCACCATCACTTCATGCCAGTCGCAGCTGTTGTCCTCGGGCTGCCAGAACTCATCGGTAACCCCTGTACCGCCCACCACGGCCAGGGACTGGTCCACCAACAACAGTTTTCGATGGTCGCGATACAGATTGAGAAAGCCCTGGCGCCACTTCAGGCGGTTGTAGAAACGCAGCTCGACACCGGCCGTGGTCAAGCGCAGGCGCAAGGCCTGGGTAAAAGCCAGGCTGCCATAGTCATCGAACAGACAGCGCACCCGCACCCCGCGCTCGGCAGCCTGGACCAGGGACTGGACCAGAGCGTCGGCACAGGCGCCGGCTTCCACCAGATACAGCTCCAGCTCCACCTGCTGCCGGGCGCGGGCAATGGCCACCAGCATGCGCGGAAAGAACTGGGGACCGTCGATCAACAGCTCGAAGCGGTTGCCTTCACGCCAGGGGAACACCGCTCCGCGCATTTCAGCGCGCCGTGAAGATCAGTACCGCACCCACCGGTACCGAGAAACTGATGGCCGACAAGCCAGCCACTTTGCGCAGGCTATCGAGGCCCGGTGCCAGGTTGAAGTCTTCGGCATTGAGAACCAGCGGTTCCAAGGTCACCACCTGGAAACGCCGCTCATCCAGGCGAGTGGCCAGCAGCTCGGCGTTGTAGGTGTGTTCCTGGCCGTGCAGGGCCACGGTGACCGGCAACAGCAGCTCGATCTGCGCCCCGGGGGCCAGGTCGTTGATCGGCCGCAGGTTGATCTGCGTCGTGATCTGCGCTTCGGGAAACTGCTGGACCTGGAACAGCTCCTGACGCATGCGCTCATCGCGCAGGGGAATGCCGCTGCTGACCGAGTCCAGCTCGATCTGCAACCGGGCCTGGCCCTTGGCGTCGACCTTGCCGTGCAACACCAGGAAGCGCTGGACCTCGGAAATACTGGCGTTCTTGGTGGTCACGAAGGACACCCGGGAAGACTCGTTGTCCAGGTACCAGTTGGCCTGGGCCGGCAGGGCAAGTACCCCGAGCAGGCTGATAAGAAGGCGGATCGGCGTACGCATGCAAGCTCCCGTGAACAGAAGGCGCCACCTTAACCGGCTGCCAGGGGGCTGGCAAACACCGCGCTCAAGTGGGGCCCAGCCGTTGCAGACGGGGAATGGTTCAGGCAATGGACTTCTGCAATTGCTCGATGGTGTCGGCCAGCAACCCCAAGTGACGATTGCGCACCTGCTCGACACAGCTCAGGTCCATCGGCCAATGCAGAGCGATGCTGCCGATCACCCGGCCTTCGGCCTGCAACGGCAGGGCCACGGCACGAATCAGAAAAGGCAGTCGTACCGGATATTCCCAGTGGCCCTCGGTACGCTGACCGAAGCCCAGATGCTGGGACTGGGCGCAAGCTTGTTGCTGGTCTTCGGCCGGTACTCGCTCACGCTCGGCCAGACGCTCGACTTCATCACTGGCCAGGGCCCCCAGGCAGGCCTTGCCCATGGCCGAATGAAACAGGCTGGCATGCTGGCCGACAATCCGGCTGTTGTTCGGGTAGCGCTTGCGCAACACCGCAGGCACCGCACTTTCCAGGACCTCAAGGTGCTCACCGTCAAAACTCGACAGGTCGCTGACCAGTCCGGTGCGTGCACTTAACTCCAGCATCCAGGGCGCCGCCTGCTCCACCAGATGGCGCTTGAAGCGTTGCCGGCTGTCGCCGAACAGGCTGCGGGCGCTCAGGCGATAACGCCTGTCGCTCAGTCCACGGTAGATCCAGCCCTGCTCCTGCAGGGTCAGCAACATGCGCGACACCGTGGCCTTGGCTAGGCCCGTCAGGTAGTGCAGCTCCTCCAGGCCCAAGGCCTGGTGCTGACCCAGCAACTCGACGATGGCCAGGGCCCGTTCCACGGAACGCACGCTGCCGGTTTCTACCTTGCTGGCCATAGTCCGAACTCCCTGACTGAAGATGGGTAAAGGTTTTTCCCAGCAAGATGCGGGCCTCAGAACCCTATCAACAGCATTTGCCTGGTTACAGCAGGTTACCCGGAGGGCGTTGCCGCACCCAGTGCGTCAGTTGTTCGTGGGCATAGGCCAGTTGCAGCACGGCGTGGTCGGCCTGGGCCGGCCCGATGATCTGCAAGCCCATGGGCAGGCCCGCCAGATTGAACCCCACCGGAATGCTGATACTGGGCAGGCCCGCCAGGGTCGGACCGATCACCACCTCCATCCAGCGGTGATAGGTGTCCATTTCCTGCCCATCGATCTGCCTTGGCCAGGCCTGCCGTGCATCGAAAGGGAACACCTGGGCCGTGGGCAGCAGCAGAAAATCGTAACGTTCGAACAGCCGCAGCAAGGCGCGATACCAATCGCTGCGACTCTGGGAAGCGCGGTACACGTCCGCGGCACTGAGGCTGGCCGCGCCCTCCACTTCCCAACGCGCCTCGGGCTTGAGCCAGCGGCGCTGGTCCGGGTCGTTGTGCAACAGCCCCAGGGAACCCTGGACCAGCCAGTGCCGGTGCACCAGCCAGCAGTCCCACAACTGCGCCATGGAAAACTCCGGCTGGCAGCTTTCCACTTCACAGCCCAGATGGGTGAAATCGGCCAGGGCCTTTTCGCACAGGCTCAGGACGCCCTGCTCCATGGCCAGGTAGCCGTTGTAGTCACCCAGCCAGCCCAGGCGCAGGCCACGTACATCCCGTTGCAGAGGCGCCTGCAACAGCGCCGGATCGTCCTTGAGGGACAAGGGCACTCGCGGATCATATCCGGCCTGGGTGCTCAACAACCGCGCCACATCAGCCACCGTGCGCCCCATCGGCCCTTCGGTAGCCAGTTGCTGCACGAACAGCTCAGGGGTCGGGCCGAATGGCACCCGCCCCTGGGAGGGGCGCATGCCGAACACGTTGTTGAAGGCCGCCGGATTGCGCAGCGAGCCCATCATGTCGCTGCCATCGGCCACCGGCAGCATGCGCAAGGCCAGGGCCACCGCCGCCCCGCCGCTGCTGCCGCCCGCGCTCAGGCTGCTGTCATAGGCATTGCCGGTGGTGCCGAACAACTGGTTGTAGGTATGGGAGCCCAGGCCGAACTCCGGCACGTTGCTCTTGCCGACAATGATCGCGCCGCTGGCACGGACCCGGGCCACGCTGATGGCATCCACCTGGGGTACCTGATCGGCGAACAGCGGCGAGCCCATGCTGGTGGCCAGCCCTGCGGTGGCTGCCAGATCCTTGATCGCCTGGGGCATGCCATGCATCCAGCCCATGGACTGCCCCCGGTCCAGTTGCCGGTCACGCTCATCGGCCTGGGCCAGCAGATCCTGCGGATCGCACAGAGAGACCAGGGCATTGACGCCCGGGTTGTAACGCTCGATCTGCTGCAGATAAGCCTGCATCACCTCGCGACAGGACAGCTCGCGCGCATGGATCGCCCGGGATAGTGCCAAGGCATCCAACTCGACGATGGACTCGTTGGCCATTGCTTCGCTGTGCTTGATCAAGACTCGCCTCCCAGGGTCACGGCATCTTGTTTGTCGTCTCTGACCGCGTCATGCATGCAGTAGATACCCAGCAGGCTGAGGATCGAGGTCAGCAAGACATAGAAGGATGGCGCCACCGGCGTGGCCATGACCTTGCTCAGCCAGGTCACGATCAAGGGCGCAAAGCCACCGAACAACATCACCGTGACGTTATACGCCACCGACACCCCGGTGGAACGCACCTCGATGGGAAACTGCTCGGCCAGGGCCGTAGGACCGGGACCGAAAAAGCCGCCAATGGCACCGCACAGCAACATTTGCATCACCAGCAGGCGCTCAATGGACGGCGCCGCGGCGACCCACACATACAAGGGATAGACCATGACGAAAAACGCCAGGGTGAAGGCCATCAGCACTGGGCGCCGGCCGATGCGGTCCGACAGCGCCCCGGCAAAGGGAATCACCAGGGTCATCAGGGCCACGGCGAACATCTGCACCAGCAGCACCTGATCCAGGGGCAGGCCGAGGTTGGTGTGGGCGAAGGTCGGCATGTTCACCAGCACCACATAGAAAGACACAGTGCTGCCGCAGCACAGGCCCATGGAGACCAGGATCGCCCGGCGATGGGCCGACACCACCTGCCACAGCCCCGGCCCCTTGCCACCTGCCTGCTTGCGCGCCTCGATGAAGGCCTCCGGCTCCTCCATGTACTTGCGAATCCACAGTCCCACCGGACCGATCAGCAGGCCGATCACGAACGGCAGGCGCCAGCCCCAGAGATCCAGGGTCTGCGGCGAAAAGAGGTGGGTCACCGCCGCCGCCATTGCCGCTCCGCTGAACACCGCCAGGCACTGTCCTACCAACTGCCAGGAGCCATACAACCCCTTCTTGTCCACCGGGGCACTTTCCACCAGGTAGGCCGTGGCGCTGGCGTATTCCCCCCCGGTGGCAAAGCCCTGGAGCATCCGCGCCACCACGATCAGCAACGGCGCGCCCAGGCCAATGGCCGCGTAGTTGGGGGCAAAGACGATCATCGCAATGGCCACGGTCATCAGCTGGATGATCACCAGCATCGCCGCCTTGCGGCCTTTGCGGTCGGAATACATGCCCAGCAGCACGCCGCCCACCGGGCGCATGAAAAAACCCACGCCGAAGGTGGCCAGGGCCATCAGCAGCGAGGTGTACTCGTCTTCAGCCGGGAAAAACTGGCGGGCGATAAAGCTGGCGAGAAAGCCATAGACGATGAAGTCGTACCATTCCAGGGCGTTGCCAACCACGGCGGCAACCACTTGCCGGGTCTTGGAAACAGCAGGTATCGAGACGCTCATGGGAGGTTCCTTGATACTTTTGAGCCTTCTTGCGGGCTCGAAAAAGTGCCGGACGCATGGCACGCCCGGGCCGCACAGCACTACAGGAACAGGAGGGTTCAGACGGGCTTGAGCCAGCTCTCCGCCAGCGCGCTCCAATAGGCCGCACCGGTGAGCAGGATGTCGTCGTTGAAGTCGTAACCCGGGTTGTGCACCATCGGTTGCGCTATGCCATTGCCGATGAACAGGTAGCTGCCGGGGCAGCGCTGCAGCATCCAGCCGAAGTCTTCGCTGCCCATCAGCTTCGGCGTTTGGCCATTGACCGCCTCGGCCCCCACCAGCTCGACACCGACCCGCCGGGCAAACTCGGTTTCTTCAGGACTGTTGACCAGCACCGGATAAGCCGGGCGGTGGTCGATGCTGGCGCTGCAGCCAAAACTCTCGGCCTGGGTGCGGATGATCGACTTGACCCGCTCCAGCATCTGCTCGCGCACCGGTGCGTTGAGGGCCCTGAGGCTCAGGCGCAGTAACGCCTGCTGGGGAATCACGTTGGCCGCCTCACCCGCCTGCAAGGCCCCCACCGTCACCACCGCCGCTTCCTGCGCGTCGATATTGCGCGCCACCACCGTCTGCAAGGCCATGACCATGCTGGCCGCGGCCACCAAGGGGTCCACCGCCAGGTGGGGCATGGAGCCGTGACCGCCGACACCTTCGACAATCACCTCAAGCAGGTCCTGGGACGCCATCATCGGCCCCTCGCGAAAGCCCAGGTGACCGGCCGGCAGCCCAGGCATGTTGTGCAGGCCGAACAGTGCATCACAGGGGAAGCGTTCCAGCAGGCCATCGGCAAGCATCGCCTCGGCACCGCCCTGGCCCTCTTCCGCGGGCTGGAAGATCAGGTTCAGGGTGCCGTCGAACGCTCGGGTCGCCGCCAGGTAGCGCGCCGCCCCCAGCAGGATGGTGGTGTGGCCGTCATGCCCGCAGGCGTGCATGCAACCGCCATGGCGGCTGCTGTAGGGAACCCCGGTGTTCTCGATGATCGGCAAGGCGTCCATGTCCGCCCGCAGGCCCAGGGTGCGCGTGCCCGTGCCGTTGCGTAGAACACCCACGACCCCGGTTCGGCCGACGCCGGTGTGCACTTCATAACCCCACTCCTGCAGACAGCGAGCCACCAGCGCCGAAGTGCGTTGCTCTTCGAAACCCAGTTCCGGGTGGGCATGAATATCCTGGCGGATGGCCCGCAGATCGCTGGCAATGTCGTTGAGCCAGGCAAGGATGTGCTGGTGTCGGGTCATGGCGAATCTCCTCTGGGCCGGGTGGCTTCCCGTTCTTTTTTTTCGGAGCGTTGCACGAGGCGCCGGAGCGTGCTCGAAGCTCGGCGTCAGATAACCGCGAGCCGGAGCACAGGACAATCAAATGTGGTTCCACTGGATGGAACACATAATCTGCAGCGCTGCCTGATCCAGGGATCAGGGGGCGAGGCGACAGCCTTCCCGGGGACCTAGCCAGAGTGCGCTGTGGGTACGCCCCAGGGCGCTGGCGGTGACACGTCGGCTCTGCGGCTCATCGCTAAAGCCGCTGATGGGCAGGTACTGGCGCACATAGGCGCGGCAGTAGTCGGCAGGTTGTTGCATCACGTAACGGCAGGAGCAGTACTCCTTGGCGGTGTAGGCACCGAGGATATCCGGGAAGGCTTGCAGGGCCACCCGGTGCTGCAAGCTCCAGCCCAGCAGCAGGAGCAGCGCCACCAACACCAGGCCGAGCAGCGGATGACGGCGGAAAAAGGCCCGACGCTTCATGGCTGCCCCTGGCTGGAAAACGCCGCCACGACTCGCTTGAGCAACTCATTGTGCCGATAGCTGCCATCGCGATCGTCGCCGTAACGCACGATCACCAGGCGCTGCGCCGGCAGGACATACAGCGCCTGTCCCCAGTGCCCCAGGGCCGCATAGGTATCCGCTGGAGCATCGGGCCAGGGCTGAGGAGCACCGTCCACCGAGCGGTTGAGCCACCAGTGCCCGCCCGCCACCGCCTCATCCTGGTTGGCCCGATAGCCGGCAAAGGGCGTGCGGCTGAACTCGACCCAGGCCCTGGGCAGCAACTGCCGGTCATGCCAGCGCCCCTCGCGCAGCATCAACAGGCCGACACGGGCCAGATCGCGGGCCGTCAGGTAGAGGTAGGAAGACGCCACGAAGGTGCCGGCGGCGTCGCGTTCCCACACCGCCTGGGTGATGCCCAGCGGTTCGAACAGGGCACGCCAGGGATAGTCCGCGTACTGGTCTGCCCCGACCATCCCCCGCAGGCTGGCCGCCAGCAGGTTGCTATCGCCGCTGGAATAACGGAAGACCTGCCCCGGTGGGGTGGAGCGCGCCTGCTGTGCAGCAAATGCCGCCATGTCCCGATGCCCGCGGGTATAGAGCATGGCCACCACTGAGGAATTGAGGGGGGCGTATTCGTAGTCTTCCTGCCAATCCAGACCCGAGGCCCAATGCAACAAATCCTCCAGGCTGATAGCCGGATGCGGCTGCAGCGCGGGGTAATATTTTGCCGCGGGGTCCTGGAGCTGGAAGCGGCCTTCACCGTAGGCAACGCCCAACACCACCGCCAACAGGCTTTTGCTGGCAGACCAGATGAGATGGGGCGTCTGTGGTCCGGTGGCGCCGGCGTAGCGTTCGTAAAGCACCTGGCCATCGCGGATCACCAGCAAGGCGTCAGTGCGAATGCCTTTGTGGGACTGGTCGTCCCTGGGCACAAAGGCATAGTCCTCCAGAGCCTTGAGCGCCGGACCACTGACAGTCGGCCCCCGACTCCATTGCTGCGCCGGCCACTCCTCGGCCCAGGCCGGCAAGCAGAGGTACACCAGTAACGCCAGCAGAATCGGAGCCTTGGCCATGGATGACACTCGAACAACGTCAGTGGCCGAGCCTAGTCCAGGCTGATGACAGTTTCACTGCAAGTGCCCCCGTTTGTTGGAGCTGGCTGGCCAGCGCAGACGTCATCGAGCCTTGTGCGAGGCTCTCGGGCCCTTTCGCCGGCAAGCCGGTTCCTAGGCAAGGGGACGCCGTTGCTGAAACGAGGCCAGGGCTTTGGCCAGGCGTTGTTCCCGGGCGCTGGCCGCCAGGTCCAGCAGGGCCTGGTCACGGGACCATTGGTTGCGCCAATGCTCGGGGCCATTGGCGAATGCGGCGTCGATTTCAGGCCGCAATACCTGGAACTGCGTGAACAAACCAGCCAATAGAATGTGCCCGCCACTCAAGGAGGGATTCTGCCGACTGACTTCGGCACAACCTGCAAGCAACCCCAGTACCTGCAACTGCAAGGGCTGCGGCCAGCCGCTGTCCTGCCCCACGCCATACAGCCAGGCGAGCATGGCGCTCAGGACATAGATGTCCTCCAGGGTGCGGAAGGGTTTGACATAGGCGTCCCAGCCATCGCCGGCCAGCAGTTCGCAGGCGGCGTTTTCCAGCAACAGGCAGCCGTGGCTGATCTCCGGCATCAGGGCGATGGCGGGCAGGGTCTGGACCTTGACCCCAGGCTCCCCGGCATAGACCACGGTCAGGCGCAAGGCTGCCCGCTCACCCGGGGCCTCGCTGCGGGCCGCCACCAACAGCCAGTCGGCGGCATCGCCAGCGGTCACGAAATCCTTGCGCCCCTGCAGGCGCAGATCCTCCAGCCGGGTCTGCATGTCCGCCGGACGCAGGCTGCGGCGCTCAGTCGCGCACATAGCCCCCAGGCTTTGCGGCGCACTGGGCCACAACATGCGCAACGCCGCCTGGTAGCCCACCAGGAACGCCAGCCCCGGAGTCTCCATCAGACGGCCGCCGAGCACCGCCAGTTCGAAGGGCGTAACACTGCCCAAATGGGCCAGCAAAGCCCCGTAGCCCTCGGCCAGATCGGGGTTGACGGGCAGTCGGTCACGGCTCTCGAGCAGGGCTTGCCAGGGCATTCGAAGATCCTCAGGGGCTGTCATATAAGCATCACCAAAGCTTCATGGCGATGACACCGGGGCTACATAGCCTGACTTTGCACAACAAAGTCGATTGGCTGCAACCCAAGGCGGGTCGGTAGCCCGCACGGAGATTCACGATGACTCAGATCGCCCGCATCAGCGACACCGGCACTGAACGCCGCCTGCAAGCCGAACGCCTGATCGGCGCCCAGGCCCTGCAAGAAGCCCAGGCCCTGCGTTTCAACGTCTTCAGCGGCGAGTTCAACGCCAAGCTCAAGGGCGCGGAATGGGGTCTGGACATGGATGACTATGATGTTCACTGCAGCCACATCGGTGTACGCGACTTGAACACCGGGCGTCTGGTGGCCACCACCCGCCTGCTGGACCATCAGGCCGCCAGCAGCCTGGGACGCTTCTACAGCGAGGAAGAGTTCAGCCTGCACGGCCTGGCGCACCTCAAGGGCCCCATCCTGGAAATCGGCCGCACCTGTGTCGACCCGGCCTATCGCAACGGCGGCACCATCGCCGTGCTCTGGGGCGAGCTGGCGGAAGTGCTCAATCAGGGCGGCTACAGCTACCTGATGGGGTGCGCCAGCATCCCCATGCAGGACGGCGGCATCCAGGCCCAGGCCATCATGCAACGGCTGCGCGAGCGCTACCTGAGTACCGAACACCTGCGGGCCGAGCCGAAGCACCCGCTGCCCAGCCTGGATATTCCTTCCAATGTCATCGCCGAGATGCCGCCACTGCTCAAGGCCTACATGCGCCTGGGGGCGAAGATCTGCGGCGAACCCTGCTGGGACCAGGACTTCCAGGTCGCCGACGTGTTCATCCTGCTCAAGCGCGACGAGTTGTGCCCGCGTTATGCACGGCACTTCAAGGCGGCGGTCTGATGCGCCGGCTGCGGGTCTACGGGCGCATCGCCCGGGTACTGCTGGTGGTCGCGCTGGGCCTGAGCATGGCCAGTATCTTCGGCTTGCTGGAACGCCTGGGGGTCGCCAACTCCATGGTTCGGCGCCAGCGCTGGTCGCGGTTCTTCATGGCTCGCCTGAGCAATGCCCTGCCGTTTCGGGTCACGGTGCACGGCGAGTTGCCTCGCCAGCCGATGCTCTGGGTCAGCAATCACGTGTCCTGGACCGATATTCCACTGCTGGGCATGTTGACACCGCTGTCGTTCCTGTCCAAGGCCGAGGTGCGCACCTGGCCGGTGGCGGGCTGGCTGGCGGCCAAGGCCGGCAGCCTGTTCATCCGTCGTGGGGCCGGTGACAGCCAACTGATCCGCAAGCAGATGACCCGACACCTGCAGGAGCAGCACCCGCTGCTGCTGTTTCCTGAAGGCACCACCACCGACGGCCGTGCCCTGCGCACCTTCCACGGCCGCCTGCTGGCCAGCGCCATCGATGCCGAGGTGTCCCTGCAACCGGTGGCGATCCGTTACTTGCGCGATGGCCAGATCGATACCCTGGCTCCTTTCATTGGCGACGACGACCTGCTCTCGCACCTGATGCGGCTGTTTGCCAACGACCGGGGCCAGGTGGAGATTCATGTGCTCAAGCCGATTGCCTGCCAGGGCCAGGAACGTGCGGCGCTGGCCTTTCAGGCCCAGCAAGCCGTACAGAAAGCCCTGTTCGGTGAGGTCATACAGCCCGCCGAACCACGCCGCAACGGCGAACTGGTCGCGGCCTGAAACTCGCTGTAGGAACCGGCTTGCCGGCGAAAAGGCCTTCAAGCCTGGCGCCACTCATGAAGGCGCCTTCGCTGGCAAGCCAGCGCCTCCCGGTGGAACGTTCGTCAGGGCAACTGGGTGTGCTGCGCGGCGAATGCCTGCAACTGCGGGTAGAAGGCTCGGAAATCTTCGCTCAAGGGCTGATACAGCCGCTCCAGCTCGATCATCGCTGCAGTCAATTCCTCTGGCCGTGACAGGCGTCGGGCAATGCCCCGCAAGACCTGCTCCAACACCGCGAAATCCCGATAGGAACCCAGCCAATCATCAGCAGCCATGTACGGCGCAATCTGCGCCAGACGCGCCGGCAGTTGCGGCTCGGCCGCCAGCACCCGGTACACCTCGGCGGTGAACAGCGGCAAGGGACGATCGGCGTAATGAGCCCAGTCACGGGCCAGGCAGTGGTCGAAGAACACGTCGATGACGATGCCGGCATAGCGCCGCCGGGTCAGGGAGAAACGCGACAGTGCCGCCGTCACCCGAGGATGGCTGTCGGTGTAGGTATCGATGCGCCGATGCAGCTGGATCGCCGCCTCGACCTCGGGGGCAAACTGCCCTTGCAGGCGGCCTTTGACGAAATCGCCATACAGGCTGCCGAGTAATTGACCCGGACGCTGGCCGCCAAGGTGTAGATGTGCGAGATAATTCATTCGCGCAGCTTAGCACCGCGCCCAACATATCGTTATAACCCGATATACCGATAAGTGATGATTTAAGATCAAAATCATATTGGTATATCGCGAAATAACGATTTAAATTTCGCCTCATCGCGATACAACGTTTTATGGAAAACGAGCACCGCCATGTCCCTCGACCTCGACGAAATAATAAAAGCCCTGGCACATCCGGTTCGCAGGGAAATCCTGCACTGGCTGAAAGACCCGACAGTCGAATTTCCCGATCAGGCTCACAGCAATGAGCACGGCGTCTGTGCCGGACAGATCGATCAACGCTGCGGCCTGTCGCAGTCGACCGTGTCCGCCCACCTCGCCACGTTGCAACGCGCAGGCCTGATCAGCAGCCGGAAAGTCGGCCAATGGCATTTTTTCAAACGCAACGAGGAAGTCATCCAGCAGTTCCTCACGCAAATGAGCCAACAGCTCTGATCTGACAAGGACCCGACAATGCCCCTTTCACTCATCATCCTGGCCTTGAGTGCCTTCGCCATCGGCACCACCGAGTTCGTCATCATGGGGCTTTTGCCCGATGTGGCGGCGGACCTCGGGGTGTCGATTCCCGGTGCCGGCTGGCTGGTGACCGGCTACGCCCTGGGCGTGGCCATCGGCGCGCCGTTCATGGCCCTGGCCACCGCACGGCTGCCACGCAAGGCAGCCCTGGTAGCACTGATGGGGATCTTCATTGTCGGCAACCTGCTGTGTGCACTGGCCAGTGATTACAACGTGCTGATGTTCGCCCGGGTAATCACGGCGCTGTGCCACGGTGCCTTCTTCGGCATCGGTTCAGTGGTGGCCGCCGGCCTGGTGCCCGCCAACAAGCGCGCCTCGGCCGTGGCCCTGATGTTCACCGGCCTGACCCTGGCCAACGTACTCGGCGTGCCCCTGGGTACTGCCCTGGGCCAGGCAGCCGGCTGGCGTTCGACCTTCTGGGCGGTGACGGTCATCGGTGTGGTGGCGCTGATCGGCCTGCTGCGCTTTTTGCCGGCCAAGCGCGATGAGGAAAAACTCGACATGGGTGCGGAACTGGCGGCCCTCAAGGGCGCGGGGATCTGGCTATCCCTGAGCATGACCGCACTGTTCGCCGCGTCGATGTTCACCCTCTTCACCTACGTTGCGCCGCTGCTCGGCGACGTCACCGGCGTCTCGCCCCGGGGCGTGACCTGGACCCTGCTGCTGATCGGCCTGGGCCTGACCCTGGGCAACATCATCGGCGGCAAGCTGGCGGACAAGCGCCTGGGCGCCACCCTGATCGGCGTGTTCGCGGCCATGGCCGTGGTCTCCACCGTACTGACCTGGACCAGCGTGGCGTTGATTCCCACCGAGATCACTCTGTTCCTCTGGGCCACCGCTTCGTTTGCTGCGGTGCCGGCCTTGCAGGTCAATGTGGTGACCTTCGGCAAAGCCGCACCCAACCTGGTTTCGACCCTGAACATCGGCGCTTTCAACATCGGCAACGCCCTGGGCGCCTGGGTCGGCGGCAGCGTCATCGCCCACGGTTTCGGCCTGACCAGCGTGCCCCTGGCGGCGGCGGTCCTGGCGATCCTGGCCCTGCTGGTGACGCTGATTACCTTTCGCCAGGGCGGCAACGCCGAACTGGCTGCTGCAACCCACTGATCCGTTCCTTTCCTATATAGAAGGCTGTATTCCATGACCACTCTCTTTGATCCGATCAAGATCGGCGACCTCGAGCTGTCCAACCGCATCATCATGGCCCCACTGACCCGCTGCCGCGCCGACGCCGGCCGCGTACCCAATGCGCTGATGGCCGAGTACTACGTGCAGCGGGCCTCCGCTGGCCTGATCCTCAGCGAGGCCACCTCGGTGACCCCAATGGGGGTGGGCTACCCGGACACCCCCGGCATCTGGTCCAACGACCAGGTGCGTGGCTGGGCCAATGTAACCAAGGCCGTGCACGGCGCTGGCGGCAAGATCTTCCTGCAGCTGTGGCACGTGGGGCGGATTTCCCACCCGTCCTACCTGGACGGTGAAACGCCAGTGGCGCCAAGCGCCATCCAGCCCAAGGGCCATGTCAGCCTGGTGCGTCCACTGGCCGACTACCCAACCCCGCGAGCCCTGGAAACCGCTGAGATCGCCGACATCGTCGACGCTTACCGGGTCGGTGCGGAAAACGCCAAGGCCGCCGGTTTCGACGGTGTGGAAATCCACGGCGCCAACGGTTACCTGCTGGATCAGTTCCTGCAAAGCAGCACCAACCAGCGTACCGACCAGTACGGCGGTTCTCTGGAGAACCGTGCCCGCCTGCTGCTGGAAGTCACCGACGCCGCCATCGAGGTCTGGGGCGCTGGCCGAGTGGGCGTGCACCTGGCACCCCGTGCCGACTCCCATGACATGGGCGACGACAACCTGGCAGAGACGTTCACCTACGTAGCCCGCGAGTTGGGCAAACGCGGCATCGCCTTTATCTGCTCCCGCGAGAAAGAAGGCGCCGACAGCCTGGGCCCGCAGTTGAAAGCGGCTTTCGGTGGCCCCTACATCGCCAACGAGCGCTTCACCAAGGACAGTGCCAATGCCTGGCTGGCCGCCGGCAAGGCTGACGCCGTTGCGTTCGGTGTACCTTTCATCGCCAACCCGGACCTGCCTGCCCGCTTGAAGGCCGATGCGCCCTTGAATGAGGCGCATCCGGAAACCTTCTACGGCAAGGGCCCAGTGGGCTACATCGACTACCCGGCGCTGTAAGCCTGCCTCTGTAAATAGAAAGCCCCGACTCTCGCGAGCCGGGGCTTTTCTTTGAGTGCCAGGATTAACGCTTGCGTTGAGTCCAGGCCACCGCCAGGCCGCTCAGGCAGATCACCGCAATCCCGATAAGGCCGTAGCGGTCCGGGGTATGGTCGAAGATCAGGTAGCCATACAGGCCAGCGAACAGTATCTGTCCGTAGCTGAAAGGCGCCAGCATCGCCGGCGCGGCATGACGGAAGGCCTGGGTCAGCAGCATATGGCCAAGCATGCCGCAGGTGCCGAGGCCGATCATGAACAGGCCGTGAATAAAGCTTGGCGTGCTCCAGAAAAACGGCAACAACGCGCTCATGATCAGGCTGTTGAAGATCCCGGTCAGGAAGTTGCTGGTAGTCGGGCTGTCGATGCCGCTGAGCTTGCGGGTGAGCAACTGATAAAAGCCGAAGCACAGCGCCGACCCCAGGGGCAGCAGGATCGCCGGAGTGAAGAGAACGCCACCAGGGCGCACCACGATCAGCACCCCGACGAAGCCCGCGAGCACCGCCAGCCATTGCCCACGGCTGACCCGCTCGCCCAGGAACGGCACAGACAAGGCCGTGACCAGCAAGGGCGCAAGAAAGTTGACCGCGGTAGCTTCCGCCAGGGGGATATAGCGCAGGCCAGTGGTGAACAGCAGGCTGGTGCCGATCAGGCACAAGGCCCGGAGCAGTTGCAGGCCGGGACGCTTGGTTCGTACCACCGCGGAAAAACCGCTGCGAGGCACGAACACCACCAGCATCAGCAAGGTATGAACCACGTAACGAGCCCAGACCACCATGACGATGGGGTAAAAGGCCGAGAGATATTTGGACAGCGTGTCGTGACTGGCGAAGAGCAGAACCGCCAGACAAATCAGGGCGATCCCCTTGATTGGCTGTTCTGCGCCTTTGAACGGTGAAGGGTTCACACTCATTCACACACCCGCAACAAAATCACTACAAAATACGTAGCTCGCTATCTATCAAGATGCAGCCAGCCCGTATATAAAAGCACCCCATCGCGATCCGGCGAGCGCGGTAATGAATCTCCCTCGCCGTAAATCTTGACATAACTGGACTCAATTACGCATTTTGTCTTAATGACGCAGGTTCGGGCTCAAGCGCAGCATGTCCAGCCCGATGTCGATCCAGCGCTCTGCCTCGGTGTGCAGAGCGAAGCTGTCAGGGGCCAGCAGCCATTGATAAAGGATGCCATCGATAAAGGCCCGCATGCTGATAGCCGCTCGCATAGTGTCGAGATTTTCGGGCAATTGCCCACGATTCACTGCATTGGTCAGCGCCAACTCGATACGCAGGTTGCAGTCCAGGCTGGCGGCACGACGCTGGCGACGCAGGTCGCACATTTCATCGGTGAATTCGCACTTATGAAACAGAATTTCATTAATGCGTCGGGTTTTCGGGTCCAGGGCAACTTGATGAAACAAATGAATGAGCAACTTGCGCATCCAGCCCAACGGATCCATTTCATCTACATTTTCACTGGCGGCAGCCATCTCATCCAAGGGTTCACGCAGGCTGTCGAGCATGGCCTGCACCAGATCGGCCTTATTGCTGAAGTGCCAATAGATGGCACCCCGAGTCACCCCTGCCAGCGCCGCGATATCGGCCAGGGTGGTACGCGCCACGCCACGCTCGTAAAAGGCCTTTTCGGCGGCCTCGAGTATCTGGCTGCGAGTTTCTTGAGCTTCCTCTTTGGTACGACGGACCATGGCAGTAAAACCTCGATCAGGATCTTTCAGCGATGCGTGAAGACCTTCTGAATAAATATGGAACGGCATCTCGAGTGCCGTTTGCCCAACCTACAATTCAACACCTACAGGGGCTTTTGTAACCGGATGGGTACGCCGCCAGGGTATTTACAAACAACCATGAACGTAAGTATATTCCTTAGCAAGCTACTAATCCACTCAGCCAACTCTTTTTACCCTTCCACTTTTCTTGTGCGCATCTTGCGTGCCTGACCCGAGGATCTTCATGCAACTCAAGCCAGCTGTTACCGCTCTGGTCACTGCCGTCGCCCTGGCATCGCTGCTCAGCGGATGTAAAAAGGAAGAGGCGGCGCCAGCCCCTCAAGCCCCTCAGGTCGGCGTCGTTACCCTGCAACCACAAGCCTTTACCTTGACTTCCGAACTCCCGGGCCGGACCACCGCTTTCCGCATCGCCGAAGTTCGCCCACAGGTAAACGGGATCATTCTCAAGCGCCTGTTCAAAGAAGGCGGAGATGTTAAGGAAGGTCAGCAGCTTTATCAGATCGACCCATCGGTCTATGAGGCAACGCTGAAGAGCGCCGAGGCCAATCTGCAATCGACCAAGTCGATTGCAGATCGCTACAAGCAATTGGTCGATGAGCAGGCCGTGAGCCGCCAGGAATACGACACCGCCGTGGCCAACCGTCTGCAATCGGAAGCCTCCCTGCAAAGTGCCCAGATCAACCTGCGCTTCACCAAAGTGCTGTCGCCCTTGACCGGCCGCATTGGCCGCTCCTCGGTAACCGAAGGCGCCTTGGTCAGCAACGGCCAGGCCAATGCCATGGCAGTGATCCAGCAGTTGGACCCGATCTACGTCGACGTCACCCAGTCCTCGGTTGAGCTGCTGGAACTGCGCCGCGAGCTGGAAAGCGGTCGCCTGCAGAAAGTGGGCGACAACGCCGCCAAGGTCAAACTGACTCTGGAAGACGGCAGCCAGTACAAGCTCGACGGCAAGCTGGAGTTCTCCGAAGTCTCGGTGGATGAAACCACCGGTTCGGTGACCCTGCGCGCCGTGTTCCCCAACCCCCAGCACACCCTGTTGCCGGGCATGTTCGTCCACGCCCAGCTGCAAGCTGGGGTCAACAGTGCAGCGATCCTGGCCCCACAACAAGGCGTGACCCGCGACCTGAAAGGCACCCCGACCGCCCTGGTGGTTGGCCCGGACAACAAGGTCGAGCTGCGCCAGCTCAAGGCCAGCCGCACCGTCGGTAGCCAGTGGCTGGTGGAAGATGGCCTGAAAGCTGGTGATCGGCTGATCACCGAAGGCCTGCAATTCGTCAAGCCGGGCATTGAAGTCAAGGCCAGCGAAGCGACCAATGTAGCAACCAAGAACCCGGCCCCTGCACAGGCAACTGACAAAGCTGCAGGCGGCAAAGGGGAGTAAACCATGTCGAAATTTTTTATCGACCGTCCGATTTTCGCCTGGGTAATTGCCCTGGTGATCATGTTGGTCGGGGCTCTATCGATCCTCAAATTGCCGATCAACCAGTACCCGAGCATCGCCCCTCCGGCGATTGCGATCTCCGTGACCTACCCAGGCGCTTCTGCACAGACCGTGCAGGACACCGTGGTCCAGGTGATCGAGCAACAGCTCAACGGTATCGACAACCTGCGTTACGTGTCCTCGGAAAGTAACTCCGACGGCAGCATGACCATCACCGCCACCTTCGAGCAGGGCACCAACTCGGACACCGCGCAGGTCCAGGTACAGAACAAGCTCAACCTGGCCACCCCGCTGCTGCCGCAGGAAGTGCAGCAACAGGGTATCCGCGTAACCAAGGCAGTGAAGAACTTCCTGCTGGTGATCGGCGTGGTTTCCGAGGACGGCAGCATGTCCAAGGACGACCTGTCAAACTACATCGTGTCGAACATGCAGGACCCGATCTCGCGGACCGCGGGTGTGGGTGACTTCCAGGTGTTCGGTGCCCAGTACGCCATGCGGATCTGGCTCGACCCGGCCAAGCTGAACAACTTCAACCTGACCCCGGTGGACGTGAAGACCGCGGTTGCCGCGCAGAACGTCCAGGTGTCCTCCGGCCAGCTCGGTGGCCTGCCCGCCCTGCCCGGCCAGCAGCTGAACGCCACCATCATCGGCAAGACTCGCCTGCAGACGGCCGAGCAGTTCAAGGCAATCCTGCTCAAGGTCAACAAGGACGGTTCGCAAGTACGCCTGGGTGATGTTGCCGATGTAGCGCTGGGCGGCGAAAACTACGCCATCAGCGCCCAGTTCAACGGCAAGCCGGCTTCCGGTCTGGCGGTGAAACTGGCCAACGGCGCCAACGCCCTGGACACCGCCAAGGCGCTGCGCAAGACCATCAGCGACCTGGAACCCTTCTTCCCGCAAGGCATGAAGGTGGTGTTCCCGTACGACACCACGCCAGTGGTGACCGAATCCATCAAGGGTGTGGTTGAAACCCTGGTGGAAGCGATTGTCCTGGTGTTCCTGGTGATGTTCCTGTTCCTGCAGAACTTCCGCGCCACGGTGATCACCACCATGACGGTGCCGGTGGTCCTGCTGGGGACCTTCGGCATCCTCGCGGCGGCCGGCTTCAGCATTAACACCCTGACCATGTTCGGTATGGTGCTGGCCATCGGCTTGCTGGTGGACGACGCCATCGTCGTGGTGGAAAACGTCGAGCGGGTGATGCACGAGGAAGGTCTGTCACCCAAGGAAGCGACGAAGAAATCCATGGGCCAGATCCAGGGCGCCCTGGTGGGTATCGCCCTGGTGCTGTCTGCGGTACTGCTGCCGATGGCGTTCTTCAGCGGCTCCACGGGCGTGATCTACAAACAGTTCTCGATCACCGTGGTGTCGGCCATGGCCCTGTCGGTGCTGGTGGCCCTGATCTTCACCCCGGCCCTGTGCGCCACCATGCTCAAGCCTGTGGTTGCGGGGCAGAATCACGAGAAGCGCGGCTTCTTCGGCTGGTTCAACCGCACCTTCGATCGCAGCGTGAAAAGCTACGAGCGCGGCGTCGGCAACATGCTGCGCCACAAGGTCCCGTACCTGCTGGCCTACGTATTGATCGTCCTGGGCATGATCTGGCTGTTCACCCGCATCCCGACCGCGTTCCTGCCGGAAGAAGACCAGGGCGTTCTGTTCGCCCAGGTACAGACCCCAGCCGGCTCCAGTGCCGAACGGACCCAAGTGGTGGTGGACGAGATGCGCGCCTACCTGCTGGACAAGGAAAAGGACACCGTGGCTTCGGTGTTCACCGTGAACGGCTTCAACTTCGCCGGTCGCGGCCAGAGCTCGGGCATGGCCTTCATCATGCTCAAGCCCTGGGGCGAGCGCTCCGCAGAAAACAGCGTGTTCAACCTGGCGGCCCGCGCCCAGCAGCACTTCTTCAGCTTCCGTGACGCGATGGTGTTCGCCTTCGCCCCTCCGGCGGTACTGGAGTTGGGTAACGCCACCGGTTTCGACGTGTTCCTCCAGGACCGCGCCGGTATCGGCCACGAGAAACTCATGGCGGCACGCAACCAGTTCCTCGGCATGGCCGCCCAGAGCAAGGTGCTGTCCCAGGTGCGTCCGAACGGCCTGAACGATGAACCGCAGTACCAGTTGACCATCGATGACGAGCGCGCCAGTGCCTTGGGCGTGACCCTCACCGATATCAACAACACCCTGTCGATTGCCCTGGGCAGTAGCTACGTCAACGACTTCATCGACCGCGGTCGGGTGAAGAAGGTCTACATCCAGGGTCAGGCCGGTGCTCGCATGAGCCCTGAAGACCTGAAGAAGTGGTACGTACGCAACAGCGCCGGGACCATGGTGCCGTTCTCCGCCTTCGCCAAGGGCGAGTGGATCTACGGTTCGCCGAAACTGGCCCGTTACAACGGCGTGGAAGCCATGGAAGTCCTCGGTGCTCCAGCCCCTGGCTACAGTACCGGTGAGGCCATGGCCGAAGTCGAAGCCATTGCCGCCAAGCTGCCACCGGGTGTGGGCATCTCCTGGACCGGCCTGTCCTATGAGGAACGCCTGTCGGGTTCCCAGGCTCCAGCGCTGTACGCCTTGTCCCTGCTGATGGTGTTCCTGTGTCTGGCAGCCCTGTATGAAAGCTGGTCGATTCCGATCGCGGTCATGCTGGTGGTGCCTCTGGGGATCATCGGTGCACTGATGGCCACCAGCCTGCGGGGTCTGTCCAACGACGTGTACTTCCAGGTGGGGCTGTTGGTGACCATCGGCCTGGCGGCGAAAAACGCCATTCTGATCGTCGAGTTCGCCAAGGAACTGCACGAGCAGGGCCGCTCCCTGGTGGACGCGGCGGTGGAAGCCTGCCGCATGCGTCTGCGGCCGATCATCATGACCTCCCTGGCCTTCGTCCTCGGGGTTGTGCCTCTGGCCATCTCCACCGGCGCCGGCTCGGGCAGCCAGCATGCGATCGGTACCGGGGTGATTGGCGGTATGCTCACCGCGACGATCCTGGCGATCTTCTGGGTGCCATTGTTCTTCGTCACTGTGTCGTCCATGGGCCGCAGGAAAGCGGACCAATCAGAAACTACTGCAACTGCTAATGAGGCTGGCCAATGAGCAAGTCGCTACTCTCCCTGGCAATCACCGCCATCGCGCTAAGTGGTTGCTCGCTGATACCGGATTATCAGCGACCGCAAGCGCCGGTGGCGGCGCAATTCCCCCAAGGCCCTGCCTACTCGCCCAAGGAGGCCGCCAACGTGGCGGCCGCCGAACAGGGCTGGCGGCAGTTCTTCCATGACCCGGCGTTGCAGCAGCTGATCCAGACTGCACTGGAAAACAACCGCGACCTCAAAGTCGCGGCGCTGAACATCGATGCCTATGCCGCGCAGTACCAGATCCAGCGGGCTGACCTGTTCCCTGCGGTTTCGGCCAACGCCAGCGGTAGCCGCCAGCGTACTCCAGCACGCATGTCGCAGACCGGCGAAGCCGGGATCACCAGCCAGTACTCGGCCACCGTGGGCGTCAGCGCCTATGAGCTGGACCTGTTCGGCCGGGTTCGCAGCCTGAGCGAACAAGCCCTGCAGACCTACTTCTCCAGCGAAGAGGCCCGGCGCAGCACCCAGATCAGCCTGGTGGCCAGCGTGGCCAATGCCTACATGACCTGGCAGGCCGACAAGGAACTGCTGAAACTGACCCAGGACACCCTCGGTGCCTACGAGGAAAGCTACCGGCTGACCTCCCGCAGCAACGAAGTGGGCGTGGCCTCGGCACTGGACCTGAGTCAGGCGCGAACCTCGGTGGAAAACGCCCGGGTGCAACTGGCCCGTTACACCCGCCAGGTGGCCCAGGATGAAAACAGCCTGACGCTGCTGCTGGGCACGGCGATTCCGAGCAATCTGCCGGCGGCCCAGCCGCTGTCGGCCAATCTGTTGAGCGAGCTGCCGGCCGGCCTGCCGTCGGAACTGCTGCAACGGCGTCCGGACATCCTCGAAGCCGAGTACAAGCTCAAAGCAGCCAACGCCAATATCGGCGCGGCGCGGGCGGCGTTCTTCCCGAGCATCAGCCTGACGGCCAACGCCGGCACCTTGAGCCCGGACCTTTCCGGGCTGTTCAAGGGTGGTTCGGGAACCTGGCTGTTCCAGCCGCAGATCAATCTGCCAATCTTCAACGCCGGCAGCCTGCGGGCCAGCCTGGACTACTCGAAGATCCAGAAAGACATCACCGTGGCCCAGTACGAAAAATCCATCCAGACCGCCTTCCAGGAAGTCTCCGATGGCTTGGCCGCACGCCAGACCTACAACCAGCAGTTGCAGGCCCAGCGTGACTTCGTCAACGCCAACCAGGACTACTACCGCCTGGCCGAGCGTCGCTATCGCATCGGGGTCGACAGCAACCTGACCTTCCTCGACGCCCAGCGCTCGCTGTTCAGTGCCCAGCAGGCCTTGATCACCGATCGCCTGTCGCAGCTGACCAGCGAGGTCAACCTGTACAAAGCCCTCGGCGGCGGCTGGAGCGAACAGACCGCGAAGAACGAGCCAGTGGCTGAGAAGGCCCCGGCGCTGCACCTGTTCTGAAGCACAGTCTGTGCGTATGAAAAACCCACCTGACGGTGGGTTTTTTTATGCCTCGCGCGCCCTCCCCTCAGCCGCCGGCACCATTGAGCAGGAACACCGGCTCGCGCAGGTAATCCAGGCCCAGTCGGGTTTCGAAGGTCTCGTCGCGCAAGGCTGCCGTGGTGCAGCTCTTGAGCCCCAGCGCCGTGGCCACCAAGGCGAAGCTCTGGCTCAGGTGGCCGCAGTCCATCAAGGCCACGCGCAAGGCCCGGCTGCCCGGGTATTTCCAGGCCAGGCGCTCAAGCCGCGCGGTGGACAGAAACACCACGGCGGCCTTGCTGATCCAGTCCTGCTCGCCACAGGCTGCGCCAATCCACTCCCCGGGGTCCTCTCGCGACAGCAGTTCAAGCCCGTGCCGACGCACCGAATAGTGGTACAACCCTGCCTCGAAGCCCTGCACATTGAGCAAGATCGGATAGACCTCGATGGCATGCAGAGAGCCGCCGGACGCCGAGGTTTTCTTCAGGAAGAAGTCGCCCATGGGGTTGCGGCGCATCTGGGTAGCGCCCCAGGTGTAATACAGCAGCAGGGACAACTGCCGGGCGCTCAAGGGCGAACCGTCGAAGGTCCGGCAAGTCTCGCGATCGCTCAAGGTATCCATCAGGCCCTGCTGACCCAACGCCGGTGCAGATGCCAACAGAGGATTGTCCAGGGCAAGGAACGGGTGAGAAAAGTAGTCCTTGAACGCCGATGGCTGACGCTGCTGCAACGCCTTGCCAGCCAGCTGTTCTTCCATCTGCGCCACACTGATGTAGGGCGTAGCGGTTTGAGTGCGAGTCCCCAGGTAGAAATCCAGGGCGTCCTGCCAATGGGCCCAGATATCGCCGGCGTCCTCGGGCTCGGCAAGGCCCTGGGACTGCCCGGGCTGCAACAGGCCCAACTCAATCAGCTCCTGGAGCACCGCCAGGCTCTCGCCCTGCAACGCGCCGGGTAGCAAGAGTGCGCTGTCCAGGGTCCGCGGGCAGAGAAAATGCCGTACCAGCGGCAAAAACTCCGTCGACAACTCCAGGTCCAGGCCGCGCCGACGATCGCGCAGGGAAAAGGCCTGATGGGCGAAACCGAGCCAGGTCCCCGGCCGCAGTTCGAACAAGCTCTGGCCATCCACCGCGCCAACCGTCGGGGCCGGCACACTGGCAACAGGCGCGGCCTGCCAGAACAGAGGTTCGGGCCGCAGGGCCTTGATCTCCTTGATCAGCGCCGACAACTGCGGGTCCTCGGCTCGATCGGCAATGTCCCACTCGATGGTGACCGCCTTGAGCGGCGCACACTGCAAGAGTTGGCGCAATATGTCCCAGTCCCGGCGCGGATCGCCGATATGCACCTCAATCAGACGTTGCAGCGGCAATGAGCGCAGGTAATCGCGCAAGTCGTAGCCCAGGGCCCTGGCCGTGCTGATGGCGCTATCCAGGTCCAGAAGAAAGCCACTGTCACTGCGCTCGACCACACTGCAAATGAACCCGCCTTCGGAGAGTTCCTGGCCAATGTCCATGGAAAACAGCCGGGGGGCGTTCTCCAGCACCAGGGGGGTCCGGGTGAAGGCCTGCAGCTCGATGGCATTGGCCACCACCGTATCGGCCACTTCACGGGCCAGGCTCGGCAGAATGAAATGCTGGGTATCACCCCCCTGAAACCGTGACCAGGAAATATGCTCCGCCAGCCAGGGGGATGAGGTTCGGTCGCACAGACGACGGGTCATGCGCAAAAACTCCCGATCCATCTCAATACCGACGCTACCCAGGGACAGGCTGGAAGAATGCAGCAGCACCGGCACCCGTCCGCCCAGCTCATTCAGCCGCGGCTGCAGAATGCAGTGGGTGGGCTGGAATTCCAGGTAATCGAAGTACGGCAGCCCTTCATCCAGAATCCGCTCGATGGTGGGATCGAGCCCTGCTGAGCCGGCCCCGGCGCCATGTGGCAAATGATATTCCAGCCCCACCCCGGCCTCGGGGAAACGCGAAGAATCGAAGTTTTGCATGTCCGCCTCCCTGGCTCAGGCCGTCAGGTGCAGGGGCGCGGCAACGGTGCTGGCACCTTCGCCTCGACTCAGCAACCCGGCATGACGACGCTCCAGCCGATGCACTTCCTGCATCAGGTTACCCAGCAGTTCCCGCCCTTGCGCGGTGAAGCCCGGTGCGGTTTCAAAATCCGCCAGCGCCTTGCTCAAGCCCCGCAGGATAAACAGCATGCGCTGCTCGGCCCGGCGCATTTCCTCTGCCGGACGGGCCTGGACCCGCTCCAGGTACTTGACCAGGGCGATGTAGACGTAGAAGGCATGGAAGTAGCCATACAAGTCACGCTGCTGCCCCGACCAGGGCAAGGAATACAGGGCTTCTTTGGAGGCGTGGGGCTCCACCACCGCAGCGACTTCAACGATGTTGTACAGCAGCTGATGGGTCGCTTCATGCACCAGCGACTCTTCCATATCGAGTATCGAGTTGTCCCGGCTCGACAGCAGGATCACCCCGGTATAACGGGACGCCGAGCAACTGCGAAAACTGCCGTCGGGCAAATAGCACACGGCCTTGACCAGCACTTGCCACTGTTCATGACAGGCCGGCCAGGTGTGCTTGATCCGCAGCAGGGCAAGCTGCATGACGTCCTTGAAAAAGGCTTTGGAATAACCCGCCCGCTCCAGCTGACGCCGGGTTTGCTCATCTGGCGGATAGTCATAACTGGGCGGCGTGACCTGGGTGATCAACGGGTCGACATCGAATCGATAAACCGGCGGGTATTGCTCATCGACCTGTGCATCCTGCGAAGCTTCGATCCGTTGCAGAACTTGCGCAAACTCCAGCAGCCTGGCTTTAACTTCAGCATCATCCAGCGTCTTTCCGGTCAACAGATAGTTAACATCACGAAACGTCAGAATACTCCAGATCTGAAACACTGGATGGGCGATAAGTTTGGCGCGAGCACTGGGCGGAGACAGAATAATATCCAGCGCCTGTTTAAAAAAAAGATTCAACGCAGAGTCGGCGACAAACAACTTTGACAGCTCGGCATATAACGCGACAAACATCGTATAACGATTCTTTTCGACTTGCTCCTGTAACTTTAAAAAACGTTCCGGCTCGCTGTCCGGGAGAAAAGTAGTGCCCTGAAATAGCTCATCAATGGAAAGTTCTGGTTGCTGACTGTTAACGCTGTCCATGGTTCAACCTTCCCTTAAGGTCACGGCAAGGGCTTGCTCATCGTCAGGCTGGCGACTTCATAGCCCAGCAGTTCATAAAGACGACGCGCCCCTAGGTTGTGCCCGAAGACATGCAAACGCATCTCGTCACACCCCCACTCACGCGCCGCCGACTCACCGGCCAGCAGCGTCTGCCTGGCGTAACCCCGGCGACGTTCGATCGGTTCGATATAAAGATCGAGGATGAAGGCAATCCGTCGAGAGCCCACCTGGCGCTCAGCGATCCACAACTCGCCCACCGCCCGTCCCGCACACAGCGCCCGCCACAAGTGATTGTGCGTACTCAGACGCCCCTGCGGCAGCAACTGGCGGAACACCTCTGCCGCCTGGAGCGACGCCTGCTCCGGCAACCACTCACCGGCCGCCACCATGCCGGCGGCGTATTCATCCAGGGCTCGCTGGGCGAAACGACTGAAGTCGGCTTCCTGCATCGACACCAGGGTGATGGACACGGACAGACACTCCACGATGACCTTGAATCCCGGTTCCGGTGTGCCGCACTGATGAAAACTTGAGCGCGGCACACCGGACTGCACACGCCTGGCTCAGTCCATGCGCGCCTGTTGCTGTTGAGTGTCAAAGATTGCCGCGACACCAATTTTGTCGCGAATCGCCGAACCGGCGCTGGTCAGTTTTGCCGTATCGATACTTTTCACTGCACCCACTTCGGTAACACTCAGGTGCACACCGATACCTTTGGCCGCTGCTTCTGGGTCCTTTTGCAACTGTGCGGCGAACTCCTTATCCAGAAGTGCGCGACCGACTACCGACGCCAAGCGTTCCTGATTGACTCTCGTACTCATGGTATTTCTCCTTGTATATTCACAACACGATAAAAAGCCCTCTCCCGACGAAACTTTAAACTTATCCTTGTCCGCCTTGAGGAACTTCAATATAGCAAGGCAAACCTGCTTTTCCAGCGAACACAAACCTTTCACTTAAACCTTTTTACGATAATCGATAACACCGAATATCAAGTTTAACTGGCGATTAGCCCTATATCCTTTTATATAAGAACAACATCCAACAACAAGGATTTACTACTAAAGCAATAAGTCCTTTTTATTAACTAGTTGATAGCGCCCGCAGCGTCATGGAAATAGCGCAACTTCCAGCATTGATCGATCAGCGAGGACAAGCTCAGGATTCATCAGGGATATATCCCCTGGCAGCCCACCCCACCCGGCCCGATAACTGTTCGTTAATCGCCCAGAACCCGCATTCGCCAATTGATCGGCCCTGATCCGCGACGCACCATTCCCGGCACCCGAACACACCAATAACAACAGGTTCGATGCCATGCCCTCACGTCCTGCCCGCTCCGGCTGATCCTGCAAGCACCTCCTCCCACACCTTGAAAGCTGTCCGCATGGGCTTTTTGCGGCAGTGGATAGTTGCACCCCTAACAATTAGAGAGACCGACGAATGAAGCCAATCACCCCGCCGCAATACCTTCTGCCCAGCCTTCTGGCCCTGGCGCTGACCAGCGCCGCCCTGCCGGTCATGGCCGCAGAGTCGGGCTTTCTCGAAGATGCCCAGGCCAACCTGAACCTGCGCAACTTCTACATCAACCGCAACTTCACCAACCCGAGCAAGGTCCAGGGCAAGGCTGAAGAGTGGACCCAGAGCTTCATCCTCGACGCCAAGTCAGGATTCACCCAGGGCACGGTAGGCTTCGGCATGGATGTATTGGGCCTGTACTCGCTGAAGCTCGACGGTGGCAAGGGCACCGGTGGCACCCAGCTGCTGCCCCTGGACCACGACGGGCGCCCGGCGGACAACTTCGGGCGCCTGGGAGTGGCCTTCAAGGCCCGGCTGTCGCAGACCGAGGTCAAGGTTGGCGAATGGATGCCAGTGCTGCCAATCCTGCGTTCGGATGACGGTCGCTCGCTGCCGCAGACCTTCCGCGGCGGCCAGATCACCTCGAAGGAAATCGCCGGCCTGACCCTCTACGGCGGTCAGTTCCGTGGCAACAGCCCCCGCGACGACAGCAGCATGAGCGACATGACAATGTTCGGCAAAGCGGCCTTTACCTCGGATCGCTTCAACTTCCAGGGAGCCGAATACGCCTTCAATGACAAGCGCACCCAGATCGGCCTGTGGAATGCCGAGCTCAAGGACATCTACAACCAGCAGTTCGTCAACCTGATCCACACCCAGCCGCTGGGCGACTGGACCCTGGGGGCCAACCTGGGCTTCTTCTACGGCAAGGAAGACGGCAGCGCCCGGGCCGGCGATCTGGAAAACCGCACCTGGTCCGGCCTGTTCTCGGCCAAATACGGCGGCAACACCTTCTACGTCGGCCTGCAGAAACTCACTGGCGACAGCGGCTGGATGCGGGTCAATGGCACCAGCGGCGGGACCCTGGCCAACGACAGCTACAACGCCAGCTACGACAACGCCAAGGAAAAATCCTGGCAACTGCGCCATGACTACAACTTCGCCGCCCTGGGCGTGCCTGGTTTGACCCTGATGAACCGCTACATCAGCGGCAGCAACGTACACACCGCTACGGTCAGCGATGGCAAGGAGTGGGGCCGGGAAAGCGAGCTTGGGTACACGGTGCAGAGCGGCACCTTGAAGAACCTCAACCTGAAATGGCGCAACTCCACCATGCGCCGTGATTTCAGCAACAACGAGTTCGACGAGAACCGCCTGATCGTCAGCTATCCGCTGAGCCTGCTGTAACCGCGCAACGCCCAACAAAAAGGCCAGCCCGGTGATCGGGCTGGCCTTTTTATTGGGCCATGGAACGGATTACACACGCGATTCGGTGCCCAACTCGTCCCAAACCGATTCGGCCAGGTGGAAGGTGGCATTGGCTGCCGGGATGCCGCAGTAGATCGCGCTCTGCATGATCACTTCCTTGATCTCGGCTCGGCTCACACCGTTGTTGGCCGCTGCCCGCAGGTGCAGCTTGAGTTCTTCGTTGCGGTTCATGCCGATCAGCATGGCGATGGTGATCAGGCTGCGGGTATGCCGCGGCAGGCCCGGACGGGTCCAGATATCACCCCAGGCATGGCGGGTGATCATTTCCTGGAACTCCGAGTTGAACTCGTTCAGGGCATTCAGGCTGCGGTCCACATGGGCGTCGCCCAGTACGGCGCGGCGGACCTGCATACCTTCGTCATAACGTTGTTTCTCGTCCACAAAGGGCTCCTTGAATCCGAGGTCAGGCCAGCAGGAATTCCACGACACGGTCGCTGAACGCGTCACCGGCCTGGACGTTGGACAGGTGCGCGGCATAGAACTCGGCGTACTCGGCGCCGGCCACGTGCTGCTGGATGAAGTGACTGCCAGACGGCGGTGTCACCGCGTCTTCGCTGCCGGCGATCACCAGGGTCGGCACCTTGATTGCTGCCAGTTGCTCACGGAAATCCGCATCCCGCACCGCTGCGCAGTTGGCGGCATAACCCTGGGGCGAGGTGGCGGCGAGCATGTCGGTGATCAGTTTGGCCTGATCAGGACGCGCGGCGGCAAAGTCCTCGGTGAACCAGCGGGCAATGGAGGCATCGCGCAACGCCACCATGGCAGCCTGGCCGTCACGCAGCACGGTCTCGATCCGTGGGTTCCAGATGGAAGGGTCGCCGATCTTCGCCGCGGTGTTGCACACCACCAGCTTGTGCAGACGCTCGCCGGCATTGATCCCCAGCCACTGGCCGATCAGGCCGCCCATGGACAGACCGCAGAAATGCGCCCGGCGGATATCCAGGGCATCCAGCAGTGCCAGCACATCCTGGCCCAGTTGTTGGATGCTGTAAGGCCCCTCGGTCACCAGCGAACGGCCATGGCCGCGAGTGTCCATGCGCAACACCCGAAAGTGCCGGGTGAACGCCGCGATCTGCTTGTCCCACATGTGCAGATCGGTGCCCAGGGAGTTGGACAGCACCAGTACCGGCGCGCCCTCTGGTCCTTCGAGTTGATAGTGCAGATCGCCCTCGGCGAGTTTCACGAATCCCACAGCAGTCTCCTTCAGGCCTTCAAGGCAAAATGTTCAGCCACGGCACGCTCGACCCAGGCCTGGGCCTGACCGAGGTAATGCGCCGGGTCCATCAGACGATCCAGCTCTGGCGCCGACAGCTCGGCGCTGACCTGGGCATCGTCCGCCAATACCTCGCGCAAATGGCGTCGTTCAGCCACCGCACGCTTGCAGCATTGTTCCAACAGGTGATGGGCCGTCTCCCGCCCCAGGCGCTGGGCCAGCTCAATGCTCACCGCTTCCGCCAGAACCAGGCCCTGGGTCAGGTCAAGGTTGCGCGCCATGCGTGCGCTGTCGACCTCCAGGCCCTCGGCGACCAGCAAGGCTTGTTGCAGGGCTCCGGACACCAGGCAGCAGATCTCCGGCAGGGTTTCCCATTCGGCGTGCCACAGGCCGAGGCTGCGCTCGTGCTCCTGGGGCATGGCGGCAAACATCGTCGCCAAGAGGCCCGGAACCCGGGTCGCGGCGCTGATCAATACCGCCGCGCCCACCGGATTGCGCTTGTGCGGCATGGTGGACGAACCGCCCTTGCCCGGCGCCGAAGGCTCGAAGACTTCCGCCGCCTCGGTCTGCATCAACAGGCTGATATCCCGCCCCAGCTTGCCCAGGCTGCCGGCCAGCAGGCCCAGCACCGAGGCGAACTCCACCAGACGGTCGCGCTGGGTGTGCCAGGGCTGTTCCGGCAGGCTCAGTTGCAGTTCTTGCGCCAGGGCCTGGGCAATCGGCAGGGCCTGTTCGCCCAGGGCCGCCAGGGTTCCGGAGGCACCGCCGAACTGCAGCACCAGCAGACGCGGCTTGAGTTGCTGCAGCCGTTCGCGGCTGCGGGTCACGGCCCCCAGCCAACCGGCGATCTTCATGCCCAGGGTCACCGGCGTGGCATGTTGCAGCCAGGTACGGCCGGCTAGGGGCGTGTCGGCATAGCGCTGGGCCTGGGCCGCGAGTATGCCGCCCAGACGGTTCAGGTCCTGCTCCAGCAAGTCCACGGCGCGGCGCAATTGCAGCACCAGCCCGCTGTCCATCACGTCCTGGCTGGTGGCGCCCAGGTGCACATAACGCTCGGCCTCGGCATCGGTCCGGGCGATTTGCTTGCCCAGGGCCTTGACCAGAGGAATCGCCGAATTGCCGGCCGTGGCGATCGCTTCACCCAGGGCCTGGAAGTCATAGAGATGGGCGTGGCAAGCCGCCTCGATGGGGGCAACCGCCGCGCTTGGAATCAACCCGGTCCGCGCCTCGGCCCGGGCCAGGGCAGCCTCGAAGTCGAGCATGGCCTGGACCCGTCCCTGGTCACAGAACACCCCACGCATTTCCCGGGCAGTAAAGTAGGCATCGAACAACTGGTTGCTCGCAGGTAAGGTCATAAACAGTCCTTGGTGCGCCTGTGCCCTGGGCGGGCACAGGCGTACGGGTCAAAGGTCATGGTGCAAGTATGCAGCCTGTTTCGGCAGACGCAGGCTGAACAGGAAAGCAATCGCCATCATCGCCGTGACATACCAGTAGAAGGTGTTTTCCATGCCCATGTTCTTGAAGTTCAGGGCCACCCATTCTGCCGAGCCACCGAAGATCGCATTGGCCACCGCATAAGCCAAGCCTACCCCCAGCGCCCGCACTTGTGGCGGGAACATCTCCGCCTTCACCAGGCCGCTGATGGAGGTGTAGAAACTGACGATGGCCAGGGCCAGGGTGATCAGTACAAAGGCCAGGAACGGACTGGTGACGGTCTTGAGGGTCATCAGGATCGGCACCGTGAACAGGGTGCCCAGGGCGCCGAACCAGAGCATCGAGTTACGCCGGCCAATCCTGTCCGCGAGCATTCCGAACAGCGGCTGCATGCACATATAAAGGAACAGCGCGCCGGTCATGATGTAGCTGGCGGTCTTGGCGTGCATGCCCGCGGTGTTCACCAGGTACTTCTGCATGTAGGTGGTGAAGGTGTAGAAAATCAGCGAGCCGCCAGCAGTGTAGCCCAGCACGGTGATAAAGGCCGCCGAGTGATGCTTGAACAGCGCGGCGATGCTGCCGGCGTCCTTGTTATCACGCATTTCCTTGCTGGTGGTTTCCTTCAGCGAACGCCGCAGCAGCAACGAGATCACCGCCGCGATGGCGCCGATCACGAAGGGAATGCGCCAACCCCAGGCCTTGAGCTCGGCCTCATCGAGAAACTGCTGGAGGATCACCACCACCGACACCGCCAGCAGTTGTCCGCCGATCAGGGTCACGTACTGGAAGGACGCGAAGAAACCGCGCTGGCCCTTGAGCGCCACTTCACTCATGTAGGTGGCGGTGGTGCCGTACTCGCCGCCCACCGACAACCCCTGGAACAGGCGCGCCACCAGCAGCAGGAACGGCGCCCAGGCACCGATGCTGGCGTAGGTTGGCAGGAAGGCGATGACCAGGGAGCCGGCGCACATCATCAGCACCGAGATCATCATCGAGTTCTTGCGCCCATGACGATCGGCAACCCGGCCGAACAGCCAGCCGCCGATGGGACGCATCAGGAACCCCGCAGCGAATACCCCGGCCGTGTTGAGCAGTTGCACGGTGGGATCGTCAGAGGGGAAGAACGCCGGAGCGAAGTAGATGGCGCAAAAGGCATAGACGTAGAAGTCGAACCACTCCACCAGGTTGCCGGAGGAAGCACCGACAATGGCAAAGATCCTTTTGCTGCGCTCCTCTGCGGTGTAGTGACTTGTCGTTGTAGTCATGGTTTTTCACTCATGGGGGACAGTGCGAATCTAGACACACTTTGCAACAACCCCGTTCCCTACGGGACGTGGGCCCTGTGGTTCTGCCCTGTAGCCGCTGCCGAGCCACGGCGAGGCTGCGAAAGGCCGGGCCGCGTTCGGTACGCAGGGCCTTGCTCGGCAATCTCTCGCCAAACTCGCCGCAACCTTGAGAACCCCGCGCCCCTTCGGGTCGTTCGCAGCCTGCGGCAGCGGCTACACAGTGCTCCGGCTCAGTAGTCGAAGAACACGGTTTCGGCGTCGGTACCCTGGAGGATCACGTTCCACTGATAGCGGCCCTCGGCGTCGGACTTGGCCAGCAAGGTGCTGCGGCGCTCCTCGGGTACACAGGCCAGCAAGGGGTCGGTGGCATTGGCCGGTTCACCCTCGAAATAGATCCGGGTCAGCAAGTGCTTGACCAGGCCCCGAGCGAACACCAGCACCACCAGGTGCGGCGCCTGGGTCGTGCCCTTCAGACCCGGCACCGCGCCCGGCTTGATGGTGGTGAAGCGGAAGCGCCCTTCGCCATCCACCGGGACTCGGCCAAAACCCTGGAAGCTCGGGTCCAGAGGTTTGTCCTGGTCGTCCTCGCAGTGGCGGTACTTGCCGGCAGCGTTGGCTTGCCAGACTTCCAGCATGGCGTCGTTGACGAAGTTGCCGTTGCCGTCCACCACCTGGCCGGTGATTGCCACTCGCTCGCCCAGAGTGCCTTCCTCGGTGAGGTCTTCGCGGTTCAGCCAGGTCAGGCCGATGTGGTAGTAGGGGCCGACGGTGTGGGAGGTAGTCGCGGTCAGGCTCATGTTATTTCTCCATCGGCGTGGCATCGCGGCCGCGCAGGACGATGTCCCAACGGTAACCGAGGGCGTAGGAAGGAATGGTTTTCTCCAGGTCGAAGCGGGCGATCAGGCGTTCCTTGGCACGGGTGTCCGGCACGCAGTTGTAGATCGGGTCATATTCCAGCAGCGGGTCCCCGGGGAAATACATCTGGGTCACCAGACGGGTGAGGATGCTCGGGCCGAACAGCGAAAAATGGATATGCGCCGGACGCCAGGCATTGTGGTGGTTGCCCCAGGGGTAGGCGCCGGGCTTGATGGTCTGGAACTGATACCAGCCCTCAGCATCGGTGACGGTGCGCCCGGTGCCGGTGAAGTTCGGGTCCAGGGGCGCGTCGTGCAGGTCGCGGTCGTGGTTGTAGCGACCGGCGGCGTTGGCCTGCCAGATCTCCACCAGGATGCCCGGCACCGGCAGGCCGTTCTCGTCCAGCACCCGGCCGTGGATGATGATCCGCTCGCCCTGGGGCTGGCCTTGGTGCTGGGCCGTCAGGTCGTTGTCCCGCTCCTGGATCGACTCGGCGCCGATGCTCGGGCCGGTGATTTCCGACAGCGAATGGGGCAGGAACACCAGCGGCTTGGACGGCGAGCGGGTGTTGGTCGACTGGTAGGCCGGGTGCAGGTAATCAGGCTGAGTACCCGCTTGCGGGCGCCGGTAACCGGGCTTGTCACTCATGGTGGTTCCTCGTTCTCTTCTTATATAGGGCAGGCATTCAAACCCGCTCGATGGCCAGTGCCAGCCCTTGGCCGACGCCCACGCACATGGTGGCCAGGCCTTTTTTACCGCCGCTCTTTTCCAGCTGATGCAGAGCTGTCAGCACCAGGCGCTGCGCCACTCATGCCCAAGGGGTGACCCAGGGCAATGGCGCCGCCATTGGGATTGACCTGCGGCGCATCGTCGGCAAGACCCAGCTCCCGCAGTACCGCCAAACCCTGGCTGGCGAAAGCTTCATTGAGTTCGATCACATCGAAGTCGCTGACGGCCACACCCAGGCGCTCGATCAGTTTGCGCACCGCCGGCACCGGGCCGATGCCCATCACGCGTGGCGCCACACCGGCGCTGGCCATGCCCAGCACTCGCGCACGTGGAGTCAGGCCGTGTTTCTTGACCGCCTCGGCCGACGCCAGAATCAGTGCGGCAGCACCGTCGTTGACCCCGGACGCATTGCCGGCGGTGACGGTCTTGTCCGGGCCGTTGACCGGCTTGAGTTTGCCCAGGGCTTCCAGGGTCGTGTCGGCCCGTGGATGTTCGTCCTGTTCCACCACGCTCTCACCCTTCTTGTGGGCAATGCGCACCGGGACGATTTCCTCGGCGAAGAAACCGGCGGCCTGGGCCGCGGCGGTGCGCTGCTGGCTGCGCAGGGCGAAGGCGTCCTGGTCAGCGCGGGACACTTTATAGTCGTCGGCCACGTTGTCGGCGGTCTGGGGCATGGCATCCACACCGTACTGGGCCTTCATCAACGGGTTGATGAAGCGCCAGCCGATGGTGGTGTCTTCCAGCTTCATGTTGCGCGAGAAGGCGGCATCGGCCTTGCCCATCACAAAGGGCGCGCGGGACATGGACTCGACGCCGCCGGCGATGGCCAGTTCCATCTCGCCACTGGCAATGGCGCGGAAGGCGGTGCCGATGGCATCCATGCCCGAGGCGCAGAGGCGGTTGAGGGTGACGCCCGGCACGCTGTCCGGCAGGCCCGCCAGCAGCAGCGCCATGCGCGCCACGTTGCGGTTGTCTTCACCGGCCTGGTTGGCGCAGCCGAGGAACACCTCATCCACGGCATTCCAATCCACCGTCGGGTTGCGCTCCATCAGCGCCTTGATCGGCACCGCCGCCAGGTCGTCGGCGCGCACCGCCGACAGGCCGCCGCCAAAGCGGCCGATGGGGGTACGAATGGCATCACAGATGAATACGTCGCGCATCAGGCTTCTCCAGGTGCTTGGCCGTGGGCCGCAGCGGTGCGTGCTTCCAGCTCACGCAGGGCGGTCAGTTCGACTTCAGTAGGCGCGGCCGTCTCGGCCACGTGCTCGGCGAAACGGATCGCCCAGCCGGTGGCGGCCACCACCTGCTCGCGGGTCACCCCCGGGTGCAGGGAAGTGACGACGAATTCGTGGGTACCGGCTTCCGGCTCCATGATGCACAGGTCGGTGATGATCCCCACCGGCCCGGCGCCGGGCAGGCCCAGACGCTTGCGCGAGTCGCCGCCCTCGCCGTGACCGACGGAGGTGATGAAGTCCAGCTTGTCGACAAAGGAACGGGAAGACTGCTTGAGGATGATCAGCACGCTTTTAGCCGAACCGGCGATCTCCGGAGCACCGCCGGCCCCCGGCAGGCGCACCTTGGGCCGGTGGTAATCACCCACCACTGTGGTGTTGATGTTGCCGAAGCGGTCGACCTGGGCCGCGCCGAGGAACCCCACATCGATGCGCCCACCTTGCAGCCAGTAGCGGAAAATCTCTCCGGTGGGGACGACGGTGTCGGCAGTTTCCGCCAGTTCACCGTCACCGATGGACAGCGGCAGCACGCTGGGCTTGGCACCAATCGGGCCGGATTCGTAGATCAGCACCACGTCCGGCGACGAGGTCAGGCGCGCCAGGTTGGCGGCCTTGGACGGCAGGCCGATGCCGACGAAGCATACCGAACCGTTCTGCAGGCGACGGGCCGCGGCCACGGTCATCATTTCATTGGTGGAGTAGGTCATTACTGGGCCTCCGAAGCTGCGGCCAGCTTGGCCTGGAATTCGCTGAAGTCGGCACTGCCGTGGATGTATTCGTTGATCCACGCGGTGAAGGTCTCACGGTCGCGGGCAATCGGGTCCCAGGCCTGGTAGAAACGGTTGTCGCGCTCGGAATAACCATGGGCGTAGGACGGATGGGCGCCGCCGGGCACATGGCACACCGCGCTCAGGGCCCAGGTCGGCAGCACGCAGGCGTTCATCGGCGCATTCAGGTCGTCGACGATTTCCTCGACGGTGACGATGCAGCGCTTGGCGGCCAGGGCGGCCTCTTTCTGCACCCCAAGGATGCCCCACAGCAGGACGTTGCCCTTGCGATCGGCTTTCTGCGCGTGAATCACCGTCACGTCGGGACGCACCGAAGGCACCGCCGCCAGCACTTCACCGGTGAAGGGACAGGTCACGGTCTTGATCAGTGGATTGACCTTGGGCAGATCGGAGCCGGCATAGGCCCGCAGTACCGCGAATGGCAGGCCGGAGGCCCCGGCCACATAGGCGTTGGCCAGGTCGGCGTGGCTGTGCTCTTCAATTTCCAGGGGCTGTGGCCACTGCTTTTCCACGGCGTCGCGCAGGCGATGCAGGGAGCCAACACCCGGGTTGCCACCCCAAGAGAAAATCAGCTTGCGAGCGCAACCGGCACCGATCAACTGGTCGTAGATCAGGTCAGGCGTCATCCGTACCAGGGTCAGGTCTTTCTTGCCCTGGCGGATGATTTCATGACCTGCGGCCGTAGGAATCAGGTGGGTGAAGCCTTCGAGTGCGACGGTGTCACCGTCGTTGACGAATTGCTTCACCGCGTCGTGCAGCGAAAGGATTTCTGCCATGGATGGGGTCTCCCGATTGTTATTCAGCGACTGGAGAAAAAGGCGCTCTAGGCGCGCCGCAGTGACTGAAGATTAAGCCGGAGCAATACCCCAAACAATCCGATAATCGACTGAGCGTTCGATTATCGAACGGATTGTTGCAGGGCTATCGATTCTTCGCCCTGCACCCAATCCTGCTCCTTGTTGCCTGTCAGGTGGCGTCGGCATGGCTGACCATGCCCTTGATTACTACCGCTGTGGTGGCCAGCGCTGCCGGGATCACCAGCGCGGTCAGCACCTGCTCGAAGTTCCAGCCCAGGCCCAACAGGGTGGCGCCCATCCAGGCACCGAGAATGGCGCCGAATCGACCGATGCCGAGCATCCAGGACACCCCGGTGGCCCGTCCCTGGGTCGGATAGAAACGCGCCGCCAGGGAAGGCATCGCCGATTGCGCACCGTTGACGCACATGCCGGCGATCAGCACCAGGGTGGCGAGCACGGTGATGTTGCCCAGGCTTTGTCCCACGGCGTAGGCAAAGACCCCGGCCAGCAGGTAGAAGCAGCCAATCACCTTGTGCGGATTGAAACGGTCCATGGCCCAGCCCACGGCGACTGCACTGAGCACCCCGCCAAACTGGAACAAAGCGCCGATAAAGGCGGCCTGCTCCATGCTCGCGCCACTGTCGCGCATCAGGGTCGGCAGCCAGCTGGTCAGCAGGTAGACAATCACCAGGCCCATGAAATAGGTGAGCCACAGCAGCAGCGTGCCGACGCTGTAAGTGCCGGAGAAGATCACGGCAAAAACGTTGCGCGCCTTCACCGTCTTCTGTTCCGGCACGCTGAAACTGCCCGCCTCGCTGACGATGGCCGGAGCGATGGGGGCCAAGGTCTTGCGCACTTTGTCGGTGCCGCGATTGCGCACCACCAAGTAACGCGCCGACTCCGGCAGCCAGACCACCAGCACCAGGGCCAGGATCAGCGGCAGGACGCCACCGATCAGCAGCAGGCTGTGCCAGCCGAAGGCCGGGATCAGCTTGGCGGAAATGAAACCACCGCCCGCCATGCCCAGGTTGAACCCGCAGAACATGCTGGTCACCAACAGCGACTTATGACGCTCGGGGGTGTACTCCGAAAGCAGCGTGGTGGCATTGGGCATCCCCGCCCCCAATCCCAGGCCGGTGAGAAAGCGCAGCACCAGCAACTGGTCGACGTTGGTGCTGTAGGCCGAAGCCAGGCTGAAGGCGCCAAACAGCAGCACCGCCCCTACCAGCACCACCTTGCGACCAAAACGGTCAGCCAGGGGCCCGGAACCCAGGGCACCGAAGACCATGCCGATCAGCGCCGCACTCATCACCGGGCCCAGGCTGGCACGGTCGATGCCCCAGTCCTGGGACAGCGCCGGGGCGATGAAGCCCATGGCCGCGGTGTCCAGCCCATCGAGGAAGACAATCAGGAAACACAGGATCACGACTCGCCACTGGTAACGCGACAGCGGCTGGGAATTGATGAAGGACTGCACATCGAGGCAGTTCCCTACAGCGGATTGGGGTTGATTCATTGTTTTTATTTCCACACTAAAACGCAGGCGCGCACAGGCCGCCAAGGGCTGATCAGGTCACGTAGAAAAGGTGGCGAAAATCAGGCGATTCGAGCGGGACGGCAGGAACGGTCACGGCAACGACGCAGGGAGAGCATGCTCATGAGTTGGCCTCTTCATTATTATTGGACGGGTCATCGGCAGCAGGCTGGCCGCCGATGACGCTGGCGCGACATTAATGAGCCAGGGGAAAGAGCGTCAATTCGTCAAAGGCGGATCTGTGCGTTTATCGAACGCTTAAGCAAACAGCTGGGCGCTGAGATCGCGGCTGGCGCTCAGCAGGCCGGGGAGAAAACGCTGTTCCAATTCGGCGCGGCTGACCCGGCCCGCGTGGGTGCTGACGTTCAACGCCGCCAACACCTGGCCCGAAGCATCGTAGACCGGCACGGCAATTGAACGCAGCCCTTGCTCCAGTTCCTGGTCGACGATGCACCAGCCCTGCTGACGAACTTGCTGCAGGCACTCCAGCAATGCCTCCGGGGTGTGCAGGGTGCGGCTGGTCTTGGCCTGCAGATCGGCGTGTTCCAGATACTCATGCAGCGAAGAATCATCCAGCGCGGCCAACAGAATCCGCCCCATGGACGTGCAGTAGGCCGGTAGCCGGCCGCCCACCGAAAGATCGACGGAAATCAACCGCTGGGTAGTGGCCGAACGGGCGATATAGAGGATGTCGTCGCCTTCCAGGGTGGCCATGTTGCAGGCTTCATGGAGTTGCTCGCTCATGCGGTCCAGATAAGGCTGCGCGGAAACCGCCAGGGGCGTCGACGACAGGTAAGCATGCCCCAGGGTCAGCACCTTGGGCAGCAGCGAATAGGTACGCCCGTCGGTGGTGGCGTACCCCAGCTTGATCAAGGTATGCAGGCAGCGGCGCACTGCCGCTCGGGGAATCTCCGTGCGGTGGCTGATCTGGGCGATGGTCAGGTGACGCTTGCGTTCCTGAAACGCCTGCACCACCGCCAGGCCTCGGGCCAGAGACGTCATGAAATCCGGGTCACCGGTCAACGCCTGAATCCTCTTCGCTGCCGAAGCCACGATGGGCGGCGCCACTGAGGTGAAGGAATTACGCATCTGATCGTTCATTTCAGGGTCTCTGCGATGAAATTCTTCCGTATTACAAGCCGTATTGGAGAGGCAGCACAAGTCAGCCCCTGCAAGATTGGGCGATTATCGAACCGTCGACCGATAATCGCAATCTGCGGTGCTTGCCGCTGCCAACCACTCGCCCACTCTTTTATTGCAAAAACTCATGGTAATAATCACCAGCAGGCGGTGGACTCAGTGACCATCTTCAGGCCTGTCACTTGTATCAAGAGCGGATTAGCCCCATATAGATTTCTGCCAACGGAGTACGAAGACGGGAAGCGCCGTGTAGGAATTCATTAGAACTTCCGTGTCACAAAACGCTCACAATAAAGTTGACAGTTTTAAACTTGCCGAGCGTAGAGTTATTCTTTGCCGAGGCTATACTGCCGAAGTGAGTAACGCGCAATCAGTCCCGCTCGTACCTCGCTCAGGTGACCCAAGGCTGCAATCGGTCACCTGTCGCAAGCGCTTGACCCCTAACCAGATTCGGCCAATCCGCTTGCAACAAACAACACTGTAGCTACGACAGTCGTTTTCATCCGGTGACGTGGCCGCATGCAACAAAAGGCTGGCTGGAAAGAGCAGGCCCCAAGGCCTCGGCAGGCAATCAGTCTGCTTTCTTGATAGTCGCCCACAAGCAATGCGTTGCACCGGAATGGACCCTTACTCAATTAGGTAACACTGTGACGAAAGACGAACTGCGCGCGGAACTTGAGCGCCAGGAACAACGTTACAAGGAAGTTTACGGCGGCGAGATCACCCGTTATGCCGCCCAACCGGAACCTGAACGCAAACCTTGGCGCAAACGCGCAAGTATTCGCGACCAGGCGTTCACCCAAGAACTGCAAAAGATGGAAAAAGAGCTCAAGGCCGAACAGCCATAATGCCGGCAGCCTGAGCTTCTCAGGGCTTGCTCTCTTGTCCGCTCGATCACCCCAGCGGCCAGGCAGACCATTGATGCTCGCTACCCCGGGCCCCTCACCGCCTCGCCCCACCCACAGCGAGAAACGGTACCCGGCAGGCCCTTTCGTTGAAATTTCATACAAGCGTTTGAACCCTCTCACTCCCGGGCTCAAACCCTCGTCATCGTGCTTTGGCCCAATAAACTCAATGACTTGCCACATTTGGCGAGAATTGGCGAAAACTCTGCTCCCGGTCAGTTTTTTCGTTGAAGAATGTTACCGGTTAGCACCTTGTGCATTGATTAGCAGGGTTTTCTGGCATAATCGCGCCCCCTTATGACCGGGTCAGAAAACCTTCATGATCGATTTATTCAGCGGACTGGATGCTTGGGTGCTTGTGAGCCTCTTGCTCGCCCTGGCTTTTGTCCTCGCCTACGAGTTCATCAACGGCTTTCATGACACCGCAAACGCGGTTGCCACTGTCATCTACACCAAAGCCATGCCGCCACACCTGGCCGTGTTCTTTTCCGGTGTCTTCAATTTCCTCGGCGTGCTGCTGGGCGGCGTCGGCGTGGCCTATGCCATCGTTCACCTGCTGCCGGTCGAGCTGCTGATCAATGTCAACACCGGTCACGGTCTGGCCATGGTCTTCTCGTTGCTGGCCGCGGCCATCGCCTGGAACCTGGGCACCTGGTACTTCGGCATCCCGGCTTCCAGTTCCCACACCCTGATCGGCTCGATCCTCGGTGTCGGCCTGGCCAACGCCCTGCTCAACGACATTCCCCTGGGGGACGGCGTGAACTGGCAGAAAGCGATCGATATCGGGGCCTCCCTGGTGTTCTCGCCGATGGCCGGCTTCCTTATAGCTGCGCTGGTGCTGATTGGTCTGAAATGGTGGCGTCCGATCTCGAAGATGCACAAGACCCCGGAACAGCGCCGCAAGGTCGATGACAAGAAGCACCCACCGTTCTGGAACCGCCTGGTCCTAGTGATCTCGGCGATGGCCGTGAGCTTCGTCCACGGTTCCAACGATGGTCAGAAAGGCATTGGCCTGATCATGCTGGTGCTGATCGGCATCGTGCCTGCGCAGTTCGTGCTGGACCTCAACAGCACTACCTACCAGATCGAGCGTACCCGCGACGCGACCCTGCACCTGAGTCAGTTCTACGAGCGCAACCACGACTCCCTGGGCGAGTTCCTGGCCCTGGGCAAGAGCGTGAAAGACGACCTGCCGGGCAAGTTCCGCTGCAACCCGCAACAGACCGAGCCCACCATCAGCGCCCTGCTGAGCAGCCTCAAGGGTGTCGCCGACTACCACTCGCTGTCGCCGGAAAGCCGTATCGAAGTGCGTCGCTACCTGCTGTGCCTGGACGACACGGCGAAGAAAGTGGGCAAACTGCCGAACCTGTCGGCCCGCGAAAAGGCTGACCTGGACAAGCTGCGCAAGGACCTGACCGCCACCACCGAGTACGCACCGTTCTGGGTGATCCTGGCGGTGGCCCTGGCACTGGGCCTGGGCACCATGATCGGCTGGAAGCGTGTGGTACTGACCATTGGCGAGAAGATCGGCAAGCAGGGCATGACCTACGCCCAGGGCATGTCGGCACAGATCACCGCGGCGGGCCTGATCGGCCTGGCGAACATCTTCAGCCTGCCGGTCTCCACCACCCACGTACTCTCCTCCGGCGTGGCCGGGACCATGGTCGCCAACAAGAGCGGCCTGCAAGGCGGTACGGTTAAAACCATCCTCTTGGCCTGGGTCCTCACCCTGCCAGCGACCGTGGCCCTGTCTGCCGGTCTGTTCTGGGCGGCCTCCAAAGTCCTGGGTACCTGATACCCCAGCGCCAACAAAAAAGGTGCGCCCCTCGGGACGCACCTTTTTTTATACCTTTTCGACAGGCAAAAAAAAGGGCAACCGAAGTTGCCCAAAATGCCTTGCGTGCTCGTTGCTCTGGAGAGACTTAAGGTTTTTTACGCTTATTCGCGTCTTTCCAGATGAAGAAACCAAACCCTGCGAAAAACAGAACCATGAGGCCGACAGTCAGCACTCCGGCGATCACCACATTGTCGAAAAACATGACTGGCCTCCTGCTCTTGCCCTGTTGCGATGGGGCTAAGTTAACCAAAGAGGCCGCGGGGAAAATTGACCGGGGTCAATGTCGCCCAAGACTGGGCGCGAGGAAGGGGAAATAACTGACCTGTATCAACAGAAAGCGCCCAGTTCAGCGCTTTTTCGGTTTGTTTTTCGGCTTTTTCTTGGCCTTGCCCAAAGGCATGGCCTGCTCGAATGCCTGGCGTACTTCATTCAGGCGTTTCTCGTTCAGGTCATGCACACGCTTGGCGCGTTCAGCATTCAGGTCGATCAGCTTGTCGTCTTGATTCATGGCTTGGCTGGCATCACTGGGAGGTCAATATCAACCGCACTGCTACAGGATGCAGAGCGGCCCTGGCGGATAGGCCAATAATGCGGCGTGACGCCGCACCTGACCAGTGATCAGACCGGCACAGAGGCAATAAAGTCGCTGCCGTGAAGAGTTTTTATCCGCACAATGGCCCTTTGCAAACCGCCCCACGGAGCCTGATGTGGAAATGCCCAAGCACCTGCCGCCACTACTGGCCCTGCGCGCATTCGAGGCCGTGGCCCGCCACCTGAGCTTTATCAAGGCGGCTCGGGAGTTGTGCGTGAGCCAGAGCGCGGTCAGCCATCAAGTGCAGAAACTCGAACAGCACTTGGGCCAACGCCTGTTCATACGTCGGACTCGCGCCATCGATCTGACCGCCACCGGCGACACCTACTACCGACAGATTCGCCCGGCCCTGGAGCAGATCGCCCAAGCCACCCAGGCGCTGCTTGCGCCCGCTGGGCAGCACGTTCTGCGCATCGGTCTGCTGGCGTCCTTCGCCACCTTGTGGCTGGCGCCTCGCCTGGCAGACTTCAACCGCCGCCATCCAAAGATCCAGTTGGAATTGCTACCGGCCATCGACCTGGCGGATGTCGCCGGCGCCGAGGTCGACCTGGCCATTCGCTACGGCAAGGGCAACTGGCCAAAGGTCCGGGCCACGCGCTTTCTCGCCGAGCAGCTATCGCCAGTCTGCAGCCCTGCCTTCAAAGCCACCTCCCTGGCCAACGGCCCCTTGCTGTTGGCTCGCTCCCATCAACCCTTCGAGTGGGATGACTGGAGCAGGCAACAGGCCATGGACCTGGCCTCCCACCCCAGGGTGATGCTGCACGACTACAACATCGTGGTGGAAGCGGCCGTGGCCGGCCAGGGCATCGCTATGGGGCGCCGCCAGTTGATCCAACGCCACTTGGCCCAGGGCAGCCTGGTGGATGCCTTCGACCTGCCCCCTTTGTGCAGCCAGATCGGCTATTGGCTGGTGACCGCTGAAGGAGCGTCGAACCCGGCTCTGGAGTGCTTTGTACAGTGGCTACTGGAGCAAGGCCTCGACCCATGAGAAATTCAGATACGTCGAATTAGATCTATCCGTTTGTCGCTCCTGGACTGAACGCGGATGCTGCAGGCCTTGCATCCGAGGACTTCCCATGAGCGACTCCCTGAAATGCCGCGTACAGCAATTGGGGCTTGAGCTACCCGCCCCCAGCCAGCCAATCGCCAACTACGTCAACCATGTACGCAGCCAGAACCTGCTGCTGATCTCCGGACAGATTCCCTTGTTGCAAGGCCAACCGACCCTGCAGGGCCGTCTCGGCGAGAGTCTGACAGTGGAGCAAGGCACCCAGGCCGCCGAGCTCGCGGCCCTGGCCTTGCTGGCCCAGTTGAGCGCGGCGCTGGACGACGACCTGTCGCGGCTGCAGCGCATCAGCCGGCTCGGTGTATTCATTGCCGCCAGTGCCGATTTCCAGAGCCATGGCATCGTGGCCAATGGCGCTTCCAACCTGCTGGTCAACGCCCTGGGTGAGAAAGGCCGGCATGCGCGCACCGCGGTGGGTGTGGCCAGCCTGCCCGCCGGGGTCGCCGTGGAGGTCGACGCGATTTTCGAACTCAAGCCATGAGCCCCCTGGACCCAGCGCACCTCGCCCGTCTGCGCGAGGCCACACCCGGCTGCGCCCGGGTCTGTCACTTCAACCACGCGGGTGCTTCATTGCCCAGCCAGGGCACCCTGGACGCCATGCTCGGGCAACTGCAACGGGAAGCCAGTGAAGGGCCGATGGAGGCCGCCATCACCGGCGCACAGCTGCAGGAACAGGCCCGTGAGGCCGCGGCCCGGCTGCTCAATACCAGTCCCGCTGCAATCGCCTTTGCCAGCAGCGGCTCGGCAGCCTGGAGCATGGCCTTCAACGCCCTGCCGCCGTGGCAGGCGGGCGACCGGATTCTGGTGGGGCGCCATGAATGGGGTGGCAACCTGGCCTGCCTGGCCCAGGCGGTAAGTGCCGGCGCCCAACTGGAAATCATCCCCTGCGACCGCCATGGCGCGGTTTCGGTGGAGGCGCTGGAATCCATGCTCGACTCGCGCGTGCGCCTGATCGCCCTGACCTGGCTGCCGGCCAACGGCGGCTTGATCAATCCGGCCGCCGCCGTCGGCCAACTGGCCCGAAATAGGCGCATTCCCTATTTCATCGACGCTGGCCAGGCCCTGGGGCAACTGCCCTGTGATGTAGAGGCGCTGGGGTGCGACGTGCTCAAAGGCGCGGGACGCAAATACCTGCGCGGGCCACGGGGCACGGCCCTGCTCTATGTCAGGCCGGGCTTTCTGGAACAGTTGCAGCCACTGCCGCGGGATGTCTTGTCTGCTCCCTGGAACGGCCAGGGCTTCAGTTTGCGGGACGATGCACGGCGCTTCGAAACCAGCGAAGTTTCGCTGGTGCTGCTGGCGGGGCTGGCCAATGCCTTGCAGGAACTGCACAGCATCGGTATCGATGCCATCCGCCAGCGGATCAAGACCCTGGCCGACACGCTGCGTCAGGACCTCGACCGCCTGCCCGGCCTGCAGCGCCAGGACCTGGGGGTCGCCGGGCAGCAGTCAGGCCTGATTGCCTTCACCCTCAAGGGCTGGGACTGTTTTGCACTGAAGGAAGCGTTGGCTCGAAGGGGCATCAATATCGGAGCCAACGGCGTGGCCTACACCCCGCTGGACATGCAGGCCCGAGGCCTGACCCAGATTGCCCGGATCGCCCTGAGCTATTTGAATACCGAAGCGGAAATCCAGCGCCTGCTGGAGGCGCTGACGGAACTGGCCGGACGCGGCCCCGCGGGCTAGACCTGCACGTCCACCCACAGGCCCTGGCGCGGGGCATCCTCGATCAGCGGTGCCACCGGCACGGTGTTGTCGGCGTTCAATTCGTCGCCGGGCACGGCCAGGTGCTGCTCCGGATCATCGTCGGCCTCACGCTTGCGCCGCTGCTTTTCCTGTTGGCGCTGCTGCTCTTCGCGCAGTAGCAGGGCCGACTGCTCGGCATCGCGCTTTTGCAAGTCGATGGTGCTTTCGTTGGAGCTTTCCTGTACCGGCACCACTGGCGGGATATCCGGACGCTGCCGGATCGGGTCCTGCTGGGCGGTGATGGGCACGGCACTCAAGGGGAGCATCGGTGGCAGCATGTTATGGGTCTCCTGTCGGCAGGCTGTCGGCTGCGGCACGGGCGACTTGAGCCATCGGTCGCAAAACTGTGACCCGGTCGTCAGCCGATAGTGCCCTCGGGGCCGACGAACGCCGCTGTACGCTACCTTTTATTCCAGGGGTTTTTATCAGAGTTCTTTGGACTGGAAGCGTCGTTCCGTTAAGATAGTCGGCTTTTTCAAAGCGGGAGTCAGGCAGCATGGCGCAGCAGTATCAACCGGGGCAACGCTGGATTAGTGACAGCGAAGCCGAGCTAGGTTTAGGCACCGTTCTGGCACAGGACGGTCGCTTGCTGACCGTGCTCTATCCGGCCACTGGCGACACCCGCCAGTATGCGCTACGGAATGCGCCCCTCACTCGCGTGAGGTTCTCTCCAGGGGACAGCATCACCCACTTCGAAGGCTGGAAAATGACCGTTCAGGAAGTCGACGACGTCGACGGCCTGCTGGTCTATCACGGCCTCAACGGGCAGAACGAGGCCGTTACCCTGCCGGAAACCCAACTCTCGAACTTCATCCAGTTCCGTCTGGCCAGCGACCGTCTGTTCGCCGGACAGATCGACCCGCTGGCCTGGTTCTCCCTGCGCTACCACACCCTGGAACACACCAGCCGCCAACTGCAGTCCTCGCTCTGGGGCCTGGGTGGCGTGCGCGCCCAACCCATCGCCCACCAGTTGCACATTGCCCGTGAAGTCGCCGACCGTATCGCGCCACGGGTCCTGCTGGCGGACGAAGTGGGCCTGGGCAAGACCATCGAGGCCGGCCTGGTCATCCATCGCCAACTGCTCTCGGGCCGCGCCAGCCGGGTGCTGATCCTGGTTCCGGAAAACCTCCAGCACCAGTGGCTGGTGGAAATGCGCCGGCGCTTCAACCTGCAAGTGGCACTGTTCGACGAAGAGCGCTTTATCGAAAGCGATGCCAGCAACCCGTTCGAAGACACCCAGTTGGCCCTGGTGGCCCTGGAGTGGCTGGTGGACGACGAGAAGGCCCAGGACGCGCTGTTCGCCGCCGGCTGGGACCTGATGGTGGTGGACGAAGCCCACCACCTGGTCTGGCACGAAGATCAGGTCAGCCCGGAATACGCCCTGGTGGAACAGCTGGCCGAGACTATCCCTGGCGTGCTGCTGCTGACCGCGACCCCGGAACAACTGGGCCAGGACAGCCACTTCGCCCGTTTGCGCCTGCTGGACCCGAATCGCTTCCACGACCTCGCAGCCTTCCGCGCCGAGAGCGAGAACTACCGCCCGGTGGCCGAAGCGGTGCAGGAACTGATGGATAAAGGCCGCCTGTCTCCCGAGGCGCACAAGACCATCCACGGCTTCCTCGGCAACGAAGGCGAAGCCCTGCTGGCCGCGGTCAACGACGGCGACAGCGAAGCCAGTGCACGCCTGGTGCGCGAACTGCTGGACCGCCACGGCACCGGCCGCGTGCTGTTCCGCAACACCCGCGCCGCCGTGCAGGGTTTCCCGGAGCGCAAGCTGCACGCCTACCCGCTGCCATGCCCGGACGAATACCTGGAACTGCCCCTGGGCGAACACGCCGAGCTGTATCCGGAAGTCAGCTTCCAGGCCCAGCCCGACGCCAGCGATGAAGAACAGCGCTGGTGGAAATTCGACCCGCGGGTCGAGTGGCTGATCGACCAGCTGAAGATGCTCAAGCGCACCAAGGTCCTGGTGATCTGCGCCCACGCGGAAACCGCCATGGATCTGGAAGACGCCCTGCGCGTGCGCTCCGGCATTCCGGCCACGGTCTTCCATGAAGACATGAACATCCTCGAACGCGACCGCGCGGCCGCCTACTTCGCCGATGAAGAGTTCGGCGCCCAGGTGCTGATCTGCTCGGAAATCGGCAGTGAAGGCCGCAACTTCCAGTTCGCCCACCACCTGGTGCTGTTCGATCTGCCGTCGCACCCGGACCTGCTGGAGCAGCGGATCGGCCGTCTGGACCGGATCGGCCAGAAACACGTGATCGAACTGCATGTGCCGTACCTGGAAACCAGCCCGCAAGAGCGCCTGTTCCAGTGGTATCACGAAGCCCTGAACGCCTTCCTCAACACCTGCCCGACCGGCAACGCCTTGCAGCACCAGTTCGGCCCGCGCCTGCTGCCGCTGCTGGAAAACGCCGACGACGGCGAGTGGCAAGCCCTGATCGACGAAGCCCGTGGCGAACGCGAGCGCCTGGAAGCCGAATTGCATACCGGCCGCGACCGCCTGCTGGAGCTCAACTCCGGCGGCGCCGGTGAAGGCGATGCGCTGGTGGAAGCGATCCTCGAACAGGACGACCAGTTCGCCCTGCCGATCTACATGGAGACCCTGTTCGACGCCTTCGGCATCGACAGCGAGGACCATTCGGAAAACGCCCTTATCCTCAAGCCCAGCGAGAAGATGCTCGATGCCAGCTTCCCCCTGGGCGACGACGAAGGCGTGACCATCACCTACGACCGCAACCAGGCGCTGTCCCGCGAAGACATGCAGTTCATCACCTGGGAGCACCCGATGGTGCAGGGCGGCATGGATCTGGTGCTGTCCGGTTCCATGGGCAACACCGCTGTGGCGCTGATCAAGAACAAGGCGCTCAAACCCGGCACCGTGCTGCTTGAGCTGCTGTATGTGAGTGAAGTCGTGGCCCCGCGTTCGCTGCAACTGGGCCGCTACCTGCCGCCGGCCGCCCTGCGCTGCCTGCTGGACGCCAACGGCAACGACCTGTCGGCACGGGTGGCTTTCGAGACCCTCAACGACCAACTGGAAAGCGTGCCCAAGGCCAGCGCCAACAAGTTCATCCAGGCTCAGCGCGACCAGCTGGCGCCGAAGATCAACGCTGGCGAAGCCAAGGTCGCACCGCGTCACGCCGAGCGCGTGGCCGAGGCGCAACGGCGCCTGGCGGCCGATACCGATGAAGAACTGGCGCGCCTGACCGCGTTGCAAGCGGTCAACCCGACCGTCCGTGACAGCGAGCTGGTCGCCCTGCGCAAGCAACGGGAACAGGGTCTGGCGATGCTGGAAAAAGCCGCCCTGCGCCTGGAAGCGATCCGGGTGCTGGTGGCGGGCTGATTGCCCGACGCCAAGCGCTAAACAAAAGGCCCGCATCGTGCGGGCCTTTTTTTCATCTGCCAGATCAGACCGCCAACGCCGTCGCCGCAGGCTCAGCCAGCGCCAGCCCCTCCTTCATGCGCTGGGCATCGCGGACAAAGCAACGCGCGGCCTGGAACAGAAACAGCAGGGTCAGGAACAGCGCCACCGGAATCAGGTACATGGCGTCGTGCAGGCCGATGGCCTTGAACTCCTCGGTCATCAGCTCGGCACCGGCGGCATACATCGCCGAGTGGGCGAAGTGATCCGACAGCGCGCCGACCACCACTGGCCCCAACCCGCCGCCCAGCAGGTACAGACCGGCGAAAAACAAGGCCATGGCCGTGGCCCGCAAACGGGGTTCGACCACGTCCTGCAAGGCGGTATAGACACAGGTGTAGAAGTTGTAGGCAAACAGCCAGCCGACGCTGAACACTGCAACAAATACCCCGATCTCGACGCGCCCGGCATGCAACGCCCAGCCAGTGGCCAAGGTCGAGATGACCAGGCTGCAGGCCGCGAACAGCAGGCGGCCGTTGGCAACCCGCTGATGAATCTTGTCGGCGACCCAGCCACCCAGGGTCAAACCCACCAACCCGGTCACACCGACAATCAGCCCCGTCGCCATGGCCGCCTCCTGCAAGGGCATGAGGAAGTAACGCTGCAGCATCGGCACCAGGAAGGAGTTGCAGGCGTAAGTGGCGAAGTTGAAGGTCAGCCCGGCCAAGGTCAGCCAGAGAAAGGTCGGAATCGCCAACACCCGGCGAATCGGGCGGTCGACAGGCACTTGTGCCACCTTCACCGCTTCCGCCGCACCGCGCTTGGGCTCCTTGATGAAAAACATGAACACCGCCAGCACCAACCCGGGTACCGCAGCGATGAAGAACGGTGCCCGCCAGCTGTCAAAAGCCTTGACCATGGCCCCGATGGTGAAGAACGCCAGCACCAGCCCCAGGGGCAGCCCAAGCATGAAGATACCCATGGCCCGGGCCCGGCGGTGCGCGGGGAACAGGTCGCCGATCAGCGAGTTGGCCGCCGGTGCGTAGCTCGCCTCGCCAATGCCCACCCCCATGCGCACCAGCAGGAAACTCCAGAAACTGCCGACCATGCCATTGACCGCCGTCAGCCCGCTCCACACCGCCAGGCCCCAGCCCATCAGCTTGCTCCGCGAGCCGGTATCGGCCAGGCGCCCGAGGGGCAGGCCGGCGATGGCATAGACGATGGTAAAGGCGGTGCCGATGATCCCCAGCTGGAAGTCACTCAAGTGCCATTCCATGCGGATCGGCTCGATGATGATGGCGGGAATGGTGCGGTCGAAGAAGTTGAACAGGTTTGCCAAAAACAACAGGAACAGAATGCGCCAGGCATTTGCCGCTTGAGTCGAGTTATCCATGGGGTCGATCTCTTTATTGTTATTCGGCCAGACGCGAGCGAGCCTGGAAGCTGCAATCTAGTCAGGCCCGGCTTGGCTGTCTGTGATCATTCGTCAGCCTGATATCAAACCATCGCATGCCGGCCCCGGCCGCGACCTTCAAAACCCTCACAGCGCGGCGCGGCGAATTCGCCACAGCCCCCATTACCCGGGGCTTTCCCAGTCTTTTCAAGGGCTTGGCCGGCACTGAAAAAATACCTGGCGCCCCCCCTTCCCAAGGCCGATGGGAAGCCTAGAATAGCCGCCTTGCCTGCCCCCCTTACCCTTCCCTCTCCCTTTGAATACGCCTATGTCCGAAGCCAGTCCGTGTCTGAATTGCGGTGCCTGCTGTTCATACTTTCGTGTGTCTTTTTTCTGGGGCGAATGCGCCTCATCCGGTGGCACGGTCCCCGACGATCTGGTGCAGAGCATCAGTCCCACTCGGGTAGCCATGCTCGGCACCGACTGCAAATCGCCGCGCTGCATCGCCCTTGAAGGCGAGGTCGGCCAGGGCGTGAGCTGCTCGATTTATGAGCAGCGTTCCAGCCCCTGCCGGGAGTTCGAAGCCTCCTGGGCCGACGGCCAGCACAACAGCGACTGTGACGCCGCCCGGGCCGCCTTTGGCCTGGCGCCCCTGGAGCCGCTGGATCACGAGCCCTGGTTCGAGAAAAGCGCATAGCACCATTGGCGATAGGGCTCATAAGCAAATCATTAGAGCCAGATTGCCACCTCCCATTGCAGCCAACAGGTGCCTTCTATACTGCAAGCACTTGTTGGCGCGCGGGTCCGCCGACACCACATGACTCAGAGATGGGCATGCTATGGAATGGCTGGGTCTGCATTTCCTCACCGAGCTTCCAGATAGCGGGCAAGTGGTTCTGCAATGCAGTCACAACCCGGTCCTGGTGCTGCTGGCTTATCTGGTGGCCTGTGCCGCCAGCTTCGCGACACTGGATATGGCCGAACGTGTCAGCCACGTCGAACAAGCCACCCATCAACGCCTGTGGCGCTGGGTCGGGGTCTGCTGTCTGGCCGGCGGTATCTGGGCCATGCACTTCATCGCCATGCTGGCGCTCGAAGTCCCCCTGGAAATCCAGTACGACCTGCCACTGACCCTGGTTTCCCTGCTCCTCGCCCTGATCGCCGCCTGGCTGGCAATGAACACCTTGAGCCATATCGAGCTGCCGCTCTGGCGCTATGGCGTGGCCTCGGCGTGGATTGGCCTGGGCATCTGCTGCATGCATTACGTGGGCATGGCCGCTATGCGCTCCAGTGCCAGCCTGTACTACGAACCCATGCTCATGGGGCTGTCGCTGCTGGTGGCGATCGGCGGCAGCCTGGCCGCGCTGCTGCTGTCCCGGCACTTGCGCGATGGCAGCGGGATGTTCCATCAACTGCTCAAGTACGCCAGCAGCCTGGTGTTGGGCGGCGCCATCGTGCTGATGCATTTCACCGGCATCTGGTCCATGACCCTGGTGCTGCCCGCGGGCAGCCTGCCGACCTCAGTGGCACCCAACGGCCACATGCAACTGGGCCTGACCCTCAGCGTGATCACGCTCCTGATCATCGCCAGCGGTATCAGTGCGGCCCTGGCGGACAAGAAGCTGCAACACAAGGAGCGGGACCTGCGTCGGGTCAACGCCTTGCTCTCGCAACTGGACCAGGCCCGGGCCTCGCTGCAGCAGGTGGCTCATTACGATGCCCTGACCAACCTGATCAACCGCCGTGGCTTCAACCAGCTGTTCGCGGAAAAACTCATGGAGAAAAACACCTTCGGCGGCATGCTGGCGGTGATGTTCCTCGACATCGACCACTTCAAGCGAATCAACGACAGCCTCGGCCACGATGCCGGCGACGAGTTGCTCAAGGTCATCGCCGGGCATATCAAGAGTTCCACCCGCAGCCATGAAGACGTGGTGGCACGCCTGGGTGGCGATGAATTCTGCATTCTCATCAATCTCCATGAGCGAGATGAGGCGCGGCTCATGGCCCAGCGCATCATGCAGAAGATGAAGGAACCGATCGAACTGGGGGGCCGGCGCATGGTGATGACCACCAGCATCGGCATCAGTGTCTTCCCTGACGACGGCAAGACCTGCGAGGAGCTGCTGAAGAACGCCGACCTGGCGCTCTATCAGTCCAAGGGTGCCGGGCGCAACAGCCTGCACTTCTTCAGCTCCAACCTGAAGACCCGCGCCACCCTGGAGCTGCAACTGGAAGAAGAGCTGCGCAATGCCCTGCGCGACGATCAAGGGCTGCTGCTGTATTACCAGCCGATCTACGACCTCAAGCTCGGCAGGGTCACCAAGCTCGAAGCCCTGGTCCGCTGGCAACATCCGCAGCATGGATTGCTGTTACCGGATCGCTTCATCGACATTGCCGAAACCAACGGCATGATCGCCGAGCTGGACAACTGGGTATTGCGCAAGGCTTGCGAGGACCTGGCCTACCTGTCCCAAAACGGCAGTGGCGAGTTGAAGATCGCAGTCAACTGCTCGGCCCTGAACCTGACCCGTGACACCCTGGCCGAGGAAATCGCGGCCGCCCTGCGTGACGCCCAGGTCGCCCCGCAACGCCTGGAACTGGAGGTCACGGAAAACGCCCTGATGGGCAACATCGCCAGTACCCTGGCCCTGCTCCAGCAGATCCGCGACCTGGGCGTATCCCTGTCGATCGACGACTTCGGCACCGGTTACTCATCCCTGGCCTACCTCAAGCGCCTGCCGCTCAATACCCTGAAGATCGATCGATCGTTCATCCAGGACATCCCCAAGTCGACCCAGGACAGGGAAATAGTCCAGGCAATCATCGTCATGGCCCACACCCTGCACCTGCAGGTGGTCACCGAAGGGGTCGAGACCCTGGAGCAGCAGCAGTTCCTCGAACACTACGGCTGCGACTACCTGCAGGGCTACCTGCTCAGTCGCCCGGTGCCGCTGCAGGACCTGGGTCGGGTACTGGATGAACTGAACCAGCGCCACGACAGGCTCAATCTGCGGATGCCGGGTCTCGATAGAGGCGAATCAGGGTCGCCGGGTCCTGCTCCAGATAGCCCTGCCCACCATGCAGACGCATCAACTGCGCAGCTAATCCGCTGATCGGCGTAGCCGAACCCTGCTCCCGGGAAAACTTCACCGCACCGTCCAGATCCTTGAGCAGGGTCCGCACATGCCATTTCACCGGTTCGAAACGGCTCTCAGCCATCTGCGGGGCCAGGATCTGCAGCGGCTTGGAGTCAGCGAAACCGCCGGCCAGGGCCTCGGCAATCAACCGTGCATCCACGCCGGAACGCTCCGCCAGGGCCACCACTTCGGCAATCACCAGGGCATTGCAGGCGACAATCATCTGGTTGCAGGCCTTGGTGACCTGGCCTGCCCCCACAGCCCCCATGTGCGTGACCCGCTCCCCCAGGGCCAGCAACACCGGGCGGACCCGTTCGATATCCGCCGCCTCGCCGCCCACCATGATCGCCAGGCTGCCGGACTCGGCACCGGGGGTTCCACCGGAAACCGGGGCATCGACCCAGGCCATGCCGGTGTCGCGAGCCAGCGCCGCGGCCATCTCCCGGGTGGCGGTGGGTTCCAGGCTGGACAGGTCCAGCAGCAGTTGCCCGGCCCGGGCGCCCTGGGCGATGCCATCGGCAGCAAACACCACCTGGCGCACCACGTCAGTGTTGGCCAGGCACAGCAGCACCAGATCCGCGTGCTCGCACAGCTGCGCGGGTGTGGCCACTTGTCGCGCCCCGGCGGCCACCAGGGGCGCGCACTTCTGCGGATTGCGGTTCCACACCGTCAGCGGATAGCCCGCAGCCAGCAGGCGCCGGCACATGGGCAGCCCCATCAGGCCGATCCCGGCAAACCCGAGTGAAGGTAACGCTGACATCATATTGCCCCCATTTGATTAAAGATCATCGAATACTGGCCGATTCATCATGATTCAGGAAAGGATTCCCCCGAGCGACGCTCAGTAAATACCCTGACGCCTTGGGCAAAATTCGCGCTCCACGCAGCGGCGAGGTCCCATTCCGTGATGGTTCGCTGACACCTCGTCTCGAGCCAACCAGACCAGGCATATGGCGCACAATGACTTCTAAAAACAATCCTGCCAACGCAGTCTCCGAGATGACGCTGACCTCCCCCACATCAAGCCACTCAGATACGAAGCCATTGTCCAGTTCACGCCCCCTGTCGACCCAGCAGTACCTGTATTTCACCGAAACCAACACCGACCGCATCCTCGACAACCTCGATGGCCTGCGCGACTCCGTGTTCCCGCGCCCGCCGCACCTGGAAGACGAGCAGGAAAATCGCCGTGACCAGGAATTCCCCTCGGTGTGCCTGATCGGCCTGGGCCGCTGCGGCTCCAACATCGCCCTGGATGTGGCGGAGCTGGTGTACAACGCCCGCAAGTTCTACCTCAACGAATTCAATAACGAAGACAAGGCCTACGAAGGCGGCTACAGCCCCGGCCAGTGGATCCGCCAGAACCTGCGCCTGGGCCAGAGCAAGGCCAGCAAACCGGTATTCCTGGTGGAGCCCCTGGTGATGCTCGGTGACCTGGACAAGGACATCGCCGGGCGCATCCGCTTCTCGCGCAAGGGCGAAAAGAGCGGCTTCATCCGCGACTACAGCAAGATGAAGATCATGGACCTCTCGGAAGTCCACGCCGGTGGCGCCGGTAACGCGCCGATCCTCGGCCAGTACCTGGCCAAGATCATCCTCAACAAGGACACCCAGCGTTTCTCCAGCCCTGACTGGAAAATGATCCACTCGTACCTGATCGATTCCTGCGGGATCAAGGCCAACCAGTCGCGCCTGTACTTCTCGATCTTCAGTGCCGGTGGCGGTACCGGTTCGGGCATGGCTTCGGAGTTCGGCCTGGCCCAGCAGTACTCGTACATGAACAAGACCTTCGACACCAAGCCGATGGACGAGCACGACAGCAAGAGCGGCCACTCCTTCGTCTTCGAGCCGATCTTCACCAGCGGCATCTGCGTACTGCCGAACATCTCGGACCATCGCAGCGAAATGTCCGAGGCGCTGCACATCAACGCCGGCCGCCTGCTGTGCAAATACCTTTCGGAAGAGTGGGACTTCTCCTACAACTTCGACAATGAAGACAGCAGCGAAGCCAGCGTCATGGGGCGGATCCGCCCGTGGAACGCGATGATGCTGATCTCCAACGACATCATGCGCTATGCCGAAGAAAGCGATGACGGCAACATCCAGAACATTGACGTCAACGCCATGGAGAAGCACGCCAACCAGTACATCTCCCAGCAGATCTTCAACATCCTCACTGCCCAGGCAGTGACCACCGACTACGACCAGAACTACTTCCGTCGCGCCGGCATCGACATCGGCGAGACCATCCGCCTGGACGCCAACGACCTGTTCATGAGCCTGGCCGGCCCGGTGGCGATCGCCTACGCCGAATCCGTGGTGCCGGAGCAGCCGGTGCCCACCGGCGACAAGTTCAAGGTGTTCGAGAAAGAGCCGCAGCGCCTGAACATCGACGACCTGTTCTTCCGCTCCATCGACCTGCCGCACTTCAACAAGGTGACCCAGGCCATTGAAGGCATCAGCCTGCTGCCCATCGAGTCCAAGCGCTATCGTGCGGCTCTGGAGCAGTACAAGGCCTCGGGGTATGACGCCGCGGCGCTGCACGACCTGCATTTCTTCAAGAACTGCTCGTCGGTGGTATCGATTGTGTCCCTGCCCAAGGACTACAAGCTGTCCTACATGGACCTGAACCGGCTCAAGACTCACCTCAACAGCCTGTTCCCCAACACCACCCTCAAGCGCTACGCGCTGGTGATCGGCGCCTCGGCCAACCTGTCGCTGACCACCCTGATCGCCAAGAGCCCGTGCCTGTCGGATGACTTCCTGACCCTGATCGTGGCCTTTATCAAGCGTTGCTTTGCGCGCAATCCGTACCGTTTCGACGACACCCTGGACAACTCGGTGCTGGATTTCATCGTCAGCGAGCAATTCGACGAAGACCGCATCGACGATCTGCTCAACGAATTCGAGAACCCGGCGAAGATCCTCGATACCAACTGGTACGCGATCAAGCCGATGTACGAGAAGAAGTACCGCGAGCTGATCAACGACAAGGACAAGTTCGTCTCGATCAACGACATCCGCCTGTCCCGCGATTGCGTGAAGAAGGCCATCAAGTACCTGCGCGAGATCTACCGTCACCGCATCGGCAAGACCCGGGTCATCTCCCTCAATAGCCACACCGGCAAGACCGCCTATTAAGAAGGGCTTCGCCAGCGAGCCGGCTCCTACACCGCAGGGAAAAAACCTGCTGCCCTGTAGGGGCGGCCGGGCGGCGTTCCGCTCGCCGGCCAATGGTCAATTTGTTCACACCACGAAACAATTAAGCAGCTCGTCGGACCGACTTGAAACTGTGCCCCTTCCGTGAACGTCACCCTGGCTGAAATCCCTGTGGGGCCTTTCTCCACGGCAAGATGCCATCACTGGACTCACGGTTACTCGGCTACACACTTTTGTCCGACAAAATAGCGCACCAGATTGGCGCACACCTTCAGCGCGGCGCCCTCTCCTGGGTCAGAATCCAGGGCGAGACCACCACGGCCCACAGCTGCGGATCACGCTCCAACAGATCGGACGCCCGCGTCGCAGACAGCTTTTCAACCTTCCCTTCGGCCAGCCAGGCCGCGACTTTTTGTGCCTGATTCTCCGCTACCGCCTGGGCCGCCTCGATCAGATCCAGGTCGGCGTCGACCCACAATAGGGCACCCTTGGCAAAGAACGGCTCCAGTTCCTTCCAGCTGATAGATGCGGTCTCACCAAGCAGCTTGGCATAGAGGGTGCTAGGTTCTTGAGTCATGGGACTGTCCAGAAATGAAATCGGCGCAATCATAACGTCGGTGCTCTGGCAGAAAAACCCAGAAGCAAATGCATCACCGATCGAGAAGCTCAGAAGCGCCAGGGACTGACGCCGAACCGGGCGCGAGCCACGCCGCAAATCTGTCTTTTTCTTTCGATTAAGCGACACCCCGCGTTTTTGCCCCCAGCCGCCAGCTTTTCAAGCGAACAACCGGCGCTCTACACTGTACCGGTACAGTTGCCAGGGGCACTTCCGACGGATATTCGCGATATATCTGATTCGGTTCTGCGACCAAGGCCGCCGGAACTATAAAAATTACAACAGTAAGAGTGGAGCACTATGAATAAGGCTACTAAGCAGATTTCCAAACTGTTTGCCGCTATGGTCCTGGCCGGTGTTGCCAGCCATTCGTTCGCAGCTGACACCATCAAGATCGGTATCGCCGGCCCCAAGACCGGCCCGGTAGCCCAGTACGGCGACATGCAGTTCAGTGGCGCGAAAATGGCCATCGAGCAGATCAACGCCAAGGGCGGCGTCAACGGCAAGAAGCTCGAAGCCGTTGAATACGATGACGCCTGTGATCCAAAACAAGCCGTGGCGGTGGCCAACAAAGTGGTCAACGATGGCGTCAAGTTCGTGGTCGGCCACCTGTGCTCCAGCTCCACTCAACCCGCTTCCGACATCTACGAAGATGAAGGCGTGATCATGATCACCCCGGCAGCCACCAGCCCGGACATCACCGCCCGTGGTTACAAAATGGTGTTCCGCACCATCGGCCTGGACAGCGCCCAGGGCCCTGCCGCCGGTAACTACATCGCCGACCACGTGAAGCCAAAAGTCGTTGCCGTACTCCACGACAAACAGCAGTACGGTGAAGGCATCGCCAGCGCCGTGAAGCAGACCCTGGAGAAGAAAGGCACCAAGGTGGCCGTGTTCGAAGGCATCAACGCCGGCGACAAGGACTTCTCTTCGCTGATCGCCAAGCTCAAGCAAGCCAACGTCGACTTCGTCTACTACGGCGGCTACCACCCGGAGCTGGGCCTGATCCTGCGTCAATCCCAGGAAAAGGGCCTGAAGGCCAAGTTCATGGGTCCGGAAGGCGTGGGTAACGACTCCATCTCGCAGATCGCCAAGGACGCGTCCGAAGGCCTGCTGGTGACCCTGCCCAAATCCTTCGACCAGGACCCGGCCAACGTCGCCCTGGCTGACGCATTCAAGGCCAAGAAAGAAGACCCGAGCGGTCCTTTCGTATTCCCCTCCTACTCCGCGGTTGAAGTGATCGCTGGCGCCATCACCAACGCCAAGAGCGAAGACGCGGCCAAGGTGGCTGAAGCCATCCACGCCGGAACCTTCAAGACCCCGACCGGTGACTTGAGCTTCGACGCCAAGGGCGACTTGAAAGACTTCAAATTCGTGGTCTACGAGTGGCACTTCGGCAAACCTAAAACCGAAGTCTCTCCTCAGTAAGGCGCGCCCTGACTGACTGCCAATAAAGCCCACGGCTCGCCGTGGGCTTTGTTTTACGAATGTATGGGCCTGTGTTCCGTGATCCGGAATCCCGCCCACCTGAAAATCTCAAAACCGTCATCAGCGGTTCGCTGGCAAAACCCAGCCCGAAGTGGGTGCAGATCCACGGGGCCTGGGCGGGAAAATGACTCCACCAGTGAAATGCGTATCAGGTTTTTAGGAGCGTTGTAATGCCTGACCTCTATCACTTTTTCCAACAGCTGGTTAACGGTCTCACCGTTGGCAGCACGTATGCCCTGATCGCCATCGGCTATACGATGGTTTACGGCATCATTGGAATGATCAACTTCGCCCACGGCGAGGTGTACATGATCGGCTCCTATGTGGCGTTCATCGCCATCGCCGGGCTGGCCATGATGGGACTCGACAGCGTACCGCTGTTGATGACCGCAGCCTTTATCGCGAGCATCGTCGTCACCAGTGCCTACGGCTACAGCATCGAACGGATCGCCTACCGCCCCTTGCGGGGCAGTAACCGCCTGATCCCGCTGATCTCGGCCATCGGCATGTCGATCTTCCTGCAGAACACCGTTCTGCTGGCGCAAGACTCCAAGGACAAATCCATTCCCAACCTGATCCCGGGCAATTTCTCCATCGGGCCAGGTGGCGCACATGAAGTGCTGATTTCCTACATGCAGATCGTGGTATTCGTGGTGACCCTGGTCGCCATGCTCGGTCTGACGCTGTTCATCTCCCGTTCTCGTCTGGGTCGCGCCTGCCGTGCCTGTGCCGAAGACATCAAGATGGCCAACCTCCTGGGGATCAATACCAACAACATCATCGCCCTGACCTTCGTGATCGGCGCCGCACTGGCGGCCATCGCCGCCGTGCTGCTGAGCATGCAATACGGTGTGATCAACCCCAACGCCGGTTTCCTGGTGGGCCTCAAGGCCTTCACCGCAGCGGTCTTGGGCGGCATCGGCAGCATTCCGGGCGCGATGCTCGGCGGGCTGGTGCTGGGGGTGGCCGAAGCCTTTGGCGCCGACGTATTCGGCGACCAGTACAAGGACGTCGTAGCGTTCGGCCTGTTGGTTCTGGTGCTGTTGTTCCGTCCGACCGGCATTCTGGGCCGTCCGGAGGTTGAGAAAGTATGACTAGGAATCTTAAATCGGCGCTATTCAGCGCCTTGCTGGTCTGGGCCGTCGCCTACCCGGTACTGGGCCTGAAACTGACCATCGTCGGCATCAACCTGGAAGTCCACAACACCAGCCCGACCATCCTGGCCACCATCGCGGTGTGCTCGGTGCTGATGTTCCTGCGGGTGCTGTTCCATAGCCAGATCAGCGCCGCCTGGAAGTCCTCTCCCAGCATGCCGCTGATTCCGGCCAAGGCCAGCAACTTCCTGACCCTGCCGGGCACCCAGCGCTGGATCATCCTGGCATTGATCGTCGTTGCCCTGGTCTGGCCATTCTTTGGCTCCCGCGGTGCGGTGGACATCGCCACGCTGATCCTGATCTACGTGATGCTGGGCCTGGGCCTGAACATCGTCGTCGGTCTGGCCGGCCTGCTGGACCTGGGTTACGTGGGGTTCTATGCCGTCGGTGCCTACAGCTACGCGCTGCTCTCGCACTACTTCGGCCTGAGCTTCTGGATCTGCCTGCCGATCGCCGGGATGATGGCGGCCACCTTCGGCTTCCTGCTGGGCTTCCCGGTGCTGCGCCTGCGCGGTGACTACCTGGCGATCGTGACCCTGGGCTTTGGCGAGATCATCCGTCTGCTGCTACGCAACATGACCGATCTCACTGGCGGCCCGAACGGCATCAGCAACATCGACAAGCCGACCTTCTTCGGCCTGACTTTCGAGCGCAAGGCAGCAGAAGGCATGCAGACCTTCCACGAGTTCTTCGGCCTGCAATACAACTCGATCAACAAGGTGATCTTCCTCTACCTGGTGGCCCTGCTGCTGGCGCTGGCGGCGCTGTTCGTCATCAACCGCCTGCTGCGCATGCCCATCGGCCGTGCCTGGGAAGCCTTGCGTGAAGACGAGATTGCCTGCCGCGCGCTGGGCCTGAACCCCACCGTGATCAAGCTCTCGGCCTTTACCCTGGGCGCCGCGTTCGCCGGTTTCGCCGGCAGCTTCTTCGCCGCGCGCCAAGGCCTGGTGACCCCGGAGTCCTTCACCTTCATCGAGTCGGCGATCATCCTCGCCATCGTCGTGCTGGGTGGCATGGGCTCGCAGCTGGGTGTGATCCTGGCGGCGATCGTGATGATCCTCTTGCCTGAAATGATGCGTGAATTCAGCGAATACCGGATGTTGATGTTCGGCGCCATGATGGTGCTGATGATGATCTGGCGTCCTCAAGGTCTGCTGCCCATGCAACGTCCTCACATGGAGCTGCGCAAATGAGCCGTGAGATCCTCAAAGTAACCGGCCTGTCGATGCGCTTCGGCGGCCTGCTGGCGGTCAACGGCGTGGCCCTGACCGTCAAGGAAAAACAAGTGGTGGCGCTGATCGGCCCGAACGGCGCCGGCAAGACCACGGTGTTCAACTGCCTGACCGGTTTCTACCAGCCAAGCGCCGGCAGCATCCTCCTGGACGGTGAGCCGATCGAAGGCCTGCCGGGCCACCAGATCGCCCGCAAGGGTGTGGTGCGAACCTTCCAGAACGTGCGCCTGTTCAAGGACATGACCGCGGTCGAGAACCTGTTGATCGCCCAGCACCGTCACCTGAACACCAACTTCCTGGCCGGTCTGTTCAAGACCCCGGCGTTCCGCAAGAGCGAGCGCGAAGCCATGGAGTACGCCGGCTACTGGCTGGACAAGGTCAACCTGCGGGAGTTTGCCAACCGTCCCGCCGGCACCCTGGCCTACGGTCAGCAACGGCGCCTGGAAATCGCCCGCTGCATGATGACCCGCCCGCGGATCCTCATGCTCGACGAGCCGGCCGCCGGCCTCAACCCCAAGGAAACCGAGGACCTCAAGGCGCTGATCAGCGTGTTGCGTGAGGAGCACAACGTCACCGTGCTGCTGATCGAGCACGACATGAAGCTGGTCATGAGCATTTCCGACCACATCGTGGTGATCAACCAGGGCACACCCCTGGCCGACGGCACGCCGGAACAGATCCGCGACAATCCCGAAGTGATCAAAGCCTACCTGGGGGAAGCGTAAATGCTGCAGTTCGAAAACGTTTCCACCTACTACGGCAAGATCCAGGCGTTGCACAGCGTCAACGTCGAGATCCGCCAGGGCGAAATCGTCACCCTGATCGGCGCCAACGGCGCCGGCAAATCCACCCTGCTGATGACCCTCTGCGGCTCGCCACAGGCCCACAGCGGCAGCATCCGTTACCTGGGTGAAGAGCTGGTGGGGCAAAGCTCGGCGCAGATCATGCGCAAGAGCATTGCCGTGGTGCCGGAAGGCCGCCGGGTATTCGCCCGCCTGACCGTGGAAGAAAACCTCGCCATGGGCGGTTTCTTCACCGACAAGGGTGACTATCAGGAGCAGATGGACAAGGTCCTGGAGCTGTTTCCACGGCTCAAGGAGCGCTTCACCCAGCGCGGCGGCACCATGTCCGGCGGCGAGCAGCAGATGCTTGCCATCGGTCGCGCGCTGATGAGCAAGCCCAAGCTGTTGCTCCTGGACGAACCGTCCCTGGGCCTGGCGCCGATCATCATCCAGCAGATCTTCGACATCATCGAACAGCTGCGCCGCGACGGCGTGACGGTGTTCCTGGTGGAGCAGAACGCCAACCAGGCGCTGAAGATCGCCGACCGCGCCTATGTGCTGGAAAACGGCCGAGTGGTGATGCAAGGCACCGGCGAAGCGCTGCTGACCGATCCGAAGGTGCGCGAAGCCTATCTGGGCGGCTAAACACCTGCGTCACAAAAAACGGCCCTTCGGGGCCGTTTTTTTATTCCGGGAGAAAAAACTGTCCCGGGCTGTAACGAATGCCAATGAGCCTTCTCTAGAGGGGTAAGCAAGCACAAATGCTTCCTTACCCAACCGATCTGGAGAAACATCATGAGCACCACTCGCACCCTGTCCGCCACCGCCCTGGTCCTGGCCCTGGGCTCCGCCCTGAGCATCGCTGCCGTCTCCACCACCGCCCACGCCGCCGACGACATGGAGAAATGCTTCGGCGTGGCCATGAAGGGCAAGAACGACTGCGCCGCGGGCGCCGGCACCAGCTGCGCCGGCACCTCCAAGGTCAACGACCAGGCCAACGCCTGGAAACTGGTGCCCAAGGGCACTTGCGAAAAAACCGCCAGCAGCACCTCGCCCACCGGTTTCGGCCAGCTCGAAGCCTTCAAAGCCAAGTCCTGATCCTGCGCCAGCCTGAGTGTCGATGATGAACACAGCCTTGATCCCACGTCCCCGCCACGACATTCAGGCGTCCACCCCGAGCCTGCCGCCCTGTGCAGGCCTGGGGCTCAAGAGCCAACACTTCAAGGACGTCCTCGAACAGCGTCCCGACATTGGCTTTTTCGAGGTGCATGCCGAGAACTACATGGTGGCGGGCGGGCCCTTCCATCATTACCTGGGCCTGATTCGCCAGGAGTATCCCCTGTCGCTGCACGGTGTCGGTCTGTCCATTGGCGGCGAAGGCCCCCTGGACAGCGAGCATCTGCGGCGCCTGGCGGTGTTGATCGAGCGCTATCAACCCCAGTCCTTTTCCGAACACCTGGCCTGGTCGAGCCACGGCCCGGTGTTTCTCAACGACCTGCTGCCCCTGGCCTACGATGTGCCGACCCTGCAGCGGGTCTGCGACCACATCGACCAACTGCAGAATCATCTGGGGCGAACCATGCTGCTGGAAAACCCCGCTACCTACCTGCAGTTCCAACGCTCGACCCTGGACGAGACGGACTTCATCCGCGAAGTGATCCAGCGCAGCGGTTGCGGCCTGCTGCTGGACGTCAACAACCTCTACGTTTCCTGCATCAACCACCAGCGCGATCCCCTGGCCTATCTGCAGGCACTGCCGCTGCAGGCCGTGGGCGAGATCCATCTGGCCGGGTTCGCCGAAGACCGGGACAACCTCGGTGATCGCCTGTTAATCGACGACCACGGCGCCCCGGTGGACCGGGAAGTCTGGGCCCTGTACCAACAGGTGCTGGGGCGGATCGGCCCCATGGCCACCCTGATCGAACGGGACAATCAGGTGCCGAGCCTGACCACGCTGCTGGGGGAGGCCGCTCAGGCCCAGGCGCTGTTACACCAGGCGCGGGTGCAGCCATGAGCGACCACGCCCTCTTTGCCCAGGCGCTACTGAGCGCCGAATCCATCTGCCCGGAGGGGCTTTGCAGCAGCAACGGCGCCGATCCGGCCAGTCGCTTCGAGGTCTATCGCAACAACGTGCAAGGCTCGCTGATCAACGCTCTGGCGGAGGCCTACCCAGTGCTGGCGCAACTGGTGGGGCAGACATTCTTCAACGCCATGGCCCGTCTGTATGTGCAGGATTACCCTCCATACAGCCCGCTGATCAACGACTACGGCCAGGACCTGGCGAACTTCATCCAGGGTTTCGCTCCGGCAGCGACCCTGCCCTATCTGGCCGATATGGCGCGCTTGGAACGGCTGCGGGTCGAGGCTTATCACGCCGCCGACGCCGAGCCTTTGCAACCGGCCCAACTGCTGGCGGCAATGAACCAGCCCGATCGCCTCGGCCAGCTCTGCCTGCAGTTGCATCCGTCACTGCGCACCCTGCACTCGGCGTTCGCCGTCGTCAGCCTGTGGGCCGCTCACCAGAGCGACGCTGCCTGGCCGGCGTTCGACTTGCACCAGAGCCAGCACGCCCTGGTGCTGCGCGATGCCCTGGAGGTGCGGGTGATCGCACTGGACGCCGGCAGCGCCACCTTCATCGACAGCCTGCGCCACCACTGGCCGCTGGAAATCGCCGCCGCTTATGCCCTGGACGCCCAGGCCGACTTCGACCTGGGCCAGTGCCTGGGGCTGCTGCTGGCCCACGGCGCCCTCATTGACCTGCAACCTCACCAAAAGGCTTGACCATGAACACCCAGACACCTGCCCCCGTTAGCGGACTGCTGCACCGAATCATTCAAGGGTTCGAGCGTATTCCCTACAGCCTGATCGCCTTTCTCGCGCGCTTTTCCATCGCCGCGGTGTTCTGGAAATCCGGCCAGACCAAAGTCGAGGGACTGGCCATCGACCTGGTCGATGGCACCTTCGAACTGGGCTGGCCGCGCTTGGCGGACTCGACCATTCCCCTGTTCCAGAGTGAATACCACGTGCCGCTGCTGACGCCGGAAGTGGCGGCGCACCTGGCGGCCTTTGCCGAGCATTTTTTTCCGACGTTGATTCTGCTGGGCCTGGCCACGCGCTTTTCCGCCCTGGCGCTGCTGGGGATGACCCTGACCATCCAGTTTTTCGTCTACCCCGACGCCTACCCGACCCACGGCACCTGGGCGGCGATCTTGCTGCTGTTGATGGCCCGTGGCCCGGGCATGTTTTCCCTCGACCACCTGCTGGCCCGGCATTTTCACCACCGTCCTCTGTAGCCGCTGCCGCAGGCTGCGAAAAGGGCCTTAGGCCCTTGAACCGATTCAAGTTCGCAACCCACTGGCCGCGACTACAGACGATCCAGCGCCTCACCGCTGCGGCGGAACCAGTCCATCAGGTAATCGGCCAGCACCTGGGTGCGCCTGGGCAGGCCGCCCTGATAGGGATGCACCAGGTACATCGGCATGCTGCGGGTCTGGTAGTCCCGCAGCAGCCAGCGCAGGCGGCCATCGGCCAGCTCGCTGTGCAGCACATAGGACGGCAGCCGGGCGATTCCCGCCCCCACCAGGGCGGCCTTCTTCAGCAGGTTGTAGTGATTGCTGGCAAAAGGACCGCTGACCCGCACCCGCAGCAGTTCGTGACGCTGGTGATAGAGCCACTCTTCCCGCCCGCTGTAGTGGCTGTTGAGCAGGCAGCGATGCTCGGCCAGCTCCGCGGGAGTCTGCGGCTCACCGTATTGCTCCAGATAGGCCGGGCTGGCGCAGGTCATCTCATGCCAGGCCAGCAGCGGCCGGGCGACCAGGCGCTGATCGTTGGCCACTTCCGAGCGCACCGCCAGATCAAACCCCTCCCGGGCCAGGTCACGGTAGCTGTTGTTCAGGTCCAGCTCGATCTGCACCTGGGGATAGTGCCGGGAGAACTCCAGCAGCAGGCCGTCGAAAAAGGTTTCGCCCAAGGACACCGGCACCGTCAGGCGCACCGGGCCGGCCATGTCGTCCTTGAGCCGCGCCAGGGCCTGATGCGCTCGTTCCACTTGGGCAACCAGGGCTTGGGCCTGAGGCAGCAACGCCGCGCCGGCGGCGGTCAGGTCCAGGCGCCGGGTGGTGCGTTGCAACAGCACCACGGCGTAGCGTGCCTCCAGGGCGCTGAGGCGCTTGGACAACTGGCCCTTGCTGCAACCCAGGCGCTGGGCCGCCAGGGTAAAGCTGCCCGCCTCCACCAGCACGGCAAACGCCGCCAAGTCATCCATCTCGCTCATGGACTGTTTCCATTTTAAAACCAAAGGTTGCCTATTAGCGCGTTAATCCACGTAAAAAACCACTCTAGACTGCAAGTTCTTCCCCCCTTATCGAGGAACGCCCCATGAAGATTCTCTTGATCGGTGCCAACGGCACCATTGGTTCGGCGGTTGACCGGGAACTGTCCCAGCGTCACGAGGTGATCCGGATCGGCCGTAGCAGCGGCGACTTCCAGGTGGACATCAGTGATGCCCAGTCGATTCGCGCCCTGTTCGAGAAAACCGGACGCTTCGATGCGCTGGTCTGCGCCGCCGGCAACGTCACCTTCGCGCCCCTGGCGGACATGACCGCCGAGCACTTCAGCCTGGGCCTGCAGGACAAGCTGATGGGCCAGGTCAACCTGCTGCTGATCGGCCGCGAGTACGCCAACGATGGCGCGTCCTTCACCTTCACCACCGGCATCTTGAGCCACGACCCGATCCGCAGCGGGGCCTCGGCGGCCCTGGTCAACGGCGCCCTCGACAGCTTCGTGCGCGCCGCCGCCATCGAACTGCCGCGGGGCCTGCGGATCAACTCGATCAGCCCCAACGTGCTGCTGGAAGCCATGGGCAGCTATGCCCCCTACTTCCGTGGCTTCAAGCCGGTGCCGGCGGCTGACGTGGCCCTGGCCTACGCCAAGAGCGTGGAAGGCCTGCAGACCGGCCAGACCTATCACGTCGGCTAAGCCGGCTTGTGTAGGCGCTGGCCTGCCGGCGAAGGCGTCCTGCCGAACCGCACAAGGCTCCAGGGGCGCTTCGCCGGCAAGCCGGCTCCTGCGGTTGATGGCGCCGCAGCCTTCAATCCGGGGTTGTGGTGACCGGGCGGGCTGCGTAACGTGTCGGCTTCCGCTTGGAGGCCCGATGATGCGCACTGCCCGTTCACTGCTTTGTTTCGCCCTGTTGCCGCTGTTTGCCGGCTGCCAGATGCTGCCGATGTTCAACCAACAGCCCCAGGCCCCCTCCATGGCCGGGCTGACCCGGATGCAGGGTGAACTCAGTGCGGCGGACGGCAAATTGCTGTTCAAGCCCTGCACCGAGGATCGCCGCTATGTGGTCAGTGACGGCGGCGGCACCAGCGTGCTGCAGGAGGCCGCCACCCTGGCGGAGAAACAGGGCAAGCTGTTTGCCGACCTGCGAGGCAAGTTCTCCGCCAGTGGCAGCAGCGACGGCCAGCTGGACCTGCGCCAGCTGTACCGCGTCGAGCGCTCCGCCAGCGCCTGCGGCGACCCGAACTTCCAGCGCCTGATCCTGCGGGCCGGCAGCAAGAACCCGGCCTGGAACGTCGATGTCAGCGCCAAGGGCATGATGATCGAACGCGCCGGCCAACCGACCCTGGCCCTGCCCTATCTGGAAGAACAGTTGGGCGACGGCCGTTTCAACCTCAGCAGCGAAGCCAATCACCAGCGCGTGGAGCTCTGGGTGGCGCCGCAGCGTTGCGTCGACCCGACAACCGGCAGCGTCCAGCACCTCAGTGCCGAACTGCGGGTGGACGGTCAGGTGCAGCGCGGTTGCGGCTATTTCGGCGGCTCGCGCAACGACTGATTCGACGAGCAGCGGTTTTAGCCTCACGGCCAGGGAGGATTGCGGCTTATAATCGCCGGTTTGTGCAAAGCAAGCCGGCGCACTGTTGCGCACCGCCTACCCGGATCCTGTCATGTTACGAATCACCGAACTCAAGTTGCCGATCGACCATCCCGATGAAGACCTGCGCGCCGCTATCGTGCAGCGCTTGGGGATCGCCAGCGATGACCTGCTCGATTTCACCTTGTTCAAACGCAGCTACGATGCGCGCAAGAAATCTTCCGAGCTGTGTTTCATCTACACCATCGACCTCAACGTACGCGACGAAGCGGCGCTGCTGCTCAAGTTCGCCGACGACCGTAACGTCAACCCGGCGCCGGATGTCAGCTACAAGGTGGTGGGCCAGGCCCCGGCAGACCTGAGCGAGCGACCGATCGTGGTGGGTTTCGGCCCTTGCGGCATCTTTGCCGGCCTGTTGCTGGCCCAGATGGGCTTCAAGCCGATCGTCCTCGAGCGCGGCAAGGAAGTGCGCCAGCGCACCAAGGACACCTGGGGCCTGTGGCGCAAAAGCGTGCTCAACCCCGAGTCCAACGTGCAGTTCGGCGAAGGCGGCGCCGGGACCTTCTCCGACGGCAAGCTCTACAGCCAGATCAAGGACCCGCAGCACCACGGCCGCAAGGTGCTCCACGAGTTCGTCAAGGCCGGTGCGCCAGACGAGATTCTCTACGTCAGCAAGCCGCACATCGGCACCTTCCGCCTCACTGGCGTGGTGGAAAACATGCGCCAGCAGATCATCGCCCTGGGCGGTGAAGTGCGCTTCGAGCAGCGGGTCACCGACGTGCTGATCGAAGACGGTCAATTGCAGGGCGTGGAGCTGGCCAGCGGTGAACAACTGCATTCCCGGCACGTGATCCTGGCCCTGGGCCACAGCGCCCGCGACACCTTCCGCATGCTTCACAGTCGGGGCGTGTACATGGAAGCCAAGCCGTTCTCGGTGGGTTTCCGTATCGAACACCCGCAGTCGCTGATCGACAGTGCGCGCCTGGGCAAGTACGCCGGCCACCCGAAACTCGGCGCCGCCGACTACAAGCTGGTGCACCACGCCAAGAACGGCCGTTCGGTCTACAGCTTCTGCATGTGCCCGGGCGGCACCGTGGTGGCCGCCACGTCCGAGCCGAACCGGGTGGTGACCAACGGCATGAGCCAGTACTCGCGCAACGAGCGCAACGCCAACTCCGGCATCGTGGTCGGCATTACTCCGGAAGTGGATTACCCGGGCGGCCCGCTGGCCGGCATCGAATTGCAGGAACGCCTGGAGTCTCACGCCTTCGTCCTGGGTGGCAGCAACTACCAGGCCCCGGCGCAGTTGGTGGGCGACTTTATCGCCGGCAAACCCACCACGGCGCTGGGCAGCGTCGAGCCGTCCTACAAGCCCGGCGTGAGCCTGGGAGATCTGGCGCTGGCCCTGCCGGACTTCGCCATCGAGGCCATTCGCGAGGCACTACCGGCCTTCGAACGGCAGATCAAGGGCTACTCGTTGCACGATGCGGTGCTGACCGGCATCGAGACCCGCACCTCATCGCCACTGCGCATTACCCGTGATGCCTCGATGCAGAGCCTGAATGTGAAGGGTCTGTACCCCGCTGGCGAAGGCGCCGGTTATGCCGGGGGAATTCTTTCCGCCGGTGTGGACGGGATTCGTATTGCCGAAGCCGTGGCCCGCGACATCCTCGGCATTCAGGCCTGACGGACGGGTGCTTTCGCCGGTAAGCCGGCTCCTACCGCCTGCCGTAGGAGCTGGCTCGCCAGCGAAGATGTCATCCAGAACAGTGCAAGGCTCAAGGGCCTCTTCGCCGGCAAGCCGGCTCCTACGACAGGTTCAGATGCCGGCGCGCAATACGCTGGCCGGGAGTGCCTCGCTACGCTCGACGCTCGCCGCTACCGCATCGATCAAGGCATCCAACTCATACCCCTGCTCCGCCAGCCACTGCTGATCGTAGTAAGTGGTCGCATAGCGCTCACCGCCATCACAGAGAATCGCCACGATCGAACCGCTTTCGCCGGCCGCGGCCATGTGCTGGGCGGCCATCAATGCGCCGATCAGGTTGGTGCCACTGGAGCCGCCGACCCGCCGCCCCAGACGCTGGGCCAGGTAGTGCATGGCTGCCAGGGACAGGGCATCCGGCACCTTGACCATGGCGTCGATCACCTTGGGCAGGAACGAAGCTTCGACCCGCGGCCGGCCGATGCCTTCGATCCGCGAACCGCAGTCCAGGCGCAGGCTGGCATCGCCGCTCAGGTAGTAGTCGAAGAACACCGAACGCTCGGCGTCGGCACACAGCACCCGGGTGCCGTGCTGGCGATAACGCACGTAACGCCCCAGGGTCGCGGTGGTGCCACCGGTGCCGGGGCTGGAGATCAGCCAGCTGGGCTCCGGGTAACGCTCGAAGCGCAGCTGCTGGAAGATCGATTCGGCGATGTTGTTGTTGGCCCGCCAGTCGGTGGCCCGCTCGGCGTAAGTGAACTGATCCATGAAGTGGCCACCGCTCTCCCGGGCCAGGCGCTCGGATTCGGCATAGATCTGCGTGGGGTCCTGCACCAGATGGCTCTTGCCGCCATAGAAGGCGATCTGGGCGATCTTTTCCTGGGAGGTGGTGGCTGGCATCACGGCAATGAAAGGCAGTCCCAAGAGACGGGCGAAATAGGCCTCGGAAATCGCCGTGGAGCCGCTGGAGGCCTCGATCACTGGCGCGCCGGGCTTGAGCCAGCCGTTACACAGGGCATAAAGAAACAGCGAGCGAGCCAGGCGGTGCTTGAGACTGCCCGTGGGATGGCTGGATTCATCCTTGAAATACAATTCAATGCCCGGCAGTCCCGGCAAAGGCAGCGGAATCAGGTGGGTGTCGGCGCTGCGCTGGAAGTCGGCTTCGATAATGCGAATGGCCTCACGGGCCCACTGGCGATTGTCACTCATGTTCTATTCTCGTCAGATCGAACGCCGTACCGGCGCAAGAAGATGAAATGCACCCGGCGGAGATGATCCGGGTTCGTGGCTGACTGGCGTTTTCCCGGGAAAAACAGCTCGGAACGGCCCTGAAAAGACATGTTATGAAATAACTTTCGGACCTTACAGGTACAGCTGGGAAGCAATTGGAAACACAACTGCAAAAGCGCATTTTCAAACAGGCCCTTTAGCCTCTGCATATAACAAAAAAGAATATAATTTTTGTTTTAACAACTATCTGTACGGGTTAGGGTGTGCCACCTTTTTTAGATTTAGATGGAGAGCGACCTTGCCTCTGCGTAGCACTTTCACTCGTTTCTTTGCCATGGAAGCTGCCAGCGGTCTGTTATTGATCGCCGCTGCCATCCTGGCTCTCATCATCAACAACTCGCCACTGTCCTGGCTGTACAACGGCCTGCTGGAAACCCCGGTGGTGGCCCAGATCGGCGCCTTGAAGATCGCCAAACCGCTGTTGCTGTGGATCAACGACGGTCTGATGGCGCTGTTCTTCCTGCTGATCGGCCTTGAGGTCAAGCGCGAAGTCCTGGAAGGGCAACTGTCCAAGCCTTCGCAAATCGTCCTGCCGGGCATGGCGGCCATTGGCGGCATGCTGGTCCCGGCGCTGATCTACTGGTTTCTCAACCGGGACAATCCGGCGGCACTCAATGGCTGGGCGATTCCCACCGCCACCGACATCGCCTTCGCCCTGGGGGTCCTGGCCCTGCTGGGCAAGCGGGTGCCGACATCGCTGAAACTGTTCCTCATGACCCTGGCGATCATCGACGACCTGGGGGCCATCGTGATCATCGCGATCTTCTATTCCGGCGCCCTGTCGACCCTGTCACTGATGCTGGCGGCCGCCTGTATTGCCGCCCTGGTGGCGATGAACCGTATGGGGGTGGTGAAACTCGGGCCGTACATGATCATCGGCCTGATTCTCTGGGTTTGCGTGCTCAAGAGTGGTGTCCACGCCACCCTGGCCGGCGTGACCCTGGCCTTCTGCATTCCCTTGCGTACCCGTAATGCCGAATCCTCGCCCTCGCTGGCCCTGGAACATGCGCTGCATCCCTGGGTGGCGTTCGGCATCCTGCCACTGTTCGCCTTCGCCAACGCCGGCCTGTCCCTGAACGGCGTGACCCTTGAGAGCTTCACCCACCATGTCCCCATGGGCATCGCCATCGGCCTGTTGCTGGGCAAGACCATCGGTGTGTTCGGCCTCAGCTGGTTGGCGGTCAAAGCCGGACTTACGGCCTTGCCTGCCGGCGCCAACTGGGGCCAGATCCTCGGGGTGGCAATTCTCTGCGGCATCGGCTTCACCATGAGCCTGTTTGTCGGCTCCCTGGCCTTCGTGCCCGGTAGCAGCGAATACGCCGGCATGGATCGCATGGGGATTCTCACCGGCTCGTTGCTGGCCGCACTGATTGGCTATACGGTTACCGCCGCCGCCAGCCGCAAGAACACGGCGCTGGCCTCCTGATCCACACCGATCCGACAGCCTGAAAACACAAAACCCCGACCAGTTGCCTGGCCGGGGTTTTGTTTTGTAGCAGAAATATCAGCGGGTAACGCGGCTGGTACCGTTGACGGTCATGATGCGTACGCGATCGCCAACCCGGAACACTTCGTTTTCCTGTACCTGCTGCACATAGGCACGCATGCTGCCATCGTCTTCACGCACGGTGATTTCCACGCCCTGGGTACGGGTCAGGCCTTCTTCAGTAGCCGAACCCAACAGACCGCCAGCTACCGCACCGATCACAGCGGTGACGATGCTGCCACGGCCGCCGCCGATGGCGCTGCCACCCACGCCACCAATCACAGCGCCAGCAGCGCCGCCGATGGGGGTCTTGGTGCCTTCGATTTTCACCGGACGCAGGGACTCGATGGTGCCCATACGCACGGTTTGCACACGACGTGCTTCATCACGGGAGTAGGAGTCACCGGTCAGGTTAGAGGCACAACCGCCGAGCAACATTGCCATCGTGGTGAAAGACGCAACCAGCAAAACAGACTTACGCATAGGATCAACTCCAAAGGACAGATAGCCATTAGACTCCGCAGCTTGACGCCTGTCACGGCACCGCCCGGATAAAATTGGTTTCATTCAGCCAAAGTACAGACTGCAAAAAAGCCAAACCGTCTCAATACGGTAACGCCGATTTCCAGCATAGCGCCAACCAGCAAGGGATTTTCATGGATTACTTCATCATCATCGTGACCACCATCGCCGGTCTGTATTTCCATTGGTGGCTCTACGTGCGCATCAAGCGTTGGGTGGACAGGGACCTGGCTTTGTCCCTGGCCGGAACCGATGAACAGAAGAAACAATTCATGCTGCAAAAGCTAGCCGAGGCCCAACGCCAGAAAGTAAAACGCCGGGACCTGCCGCAATGGCTGGAAGCCGCTGCGGCCGGTTATCCCGGCGACTGACCTGCGCGCTTCAGGGGGCCAGGCGCTCCCGGCTCCACTGCCCCGCCTGCAGGCGATAGTTCAAACGGTCATGCAGGCGGCTGGGGCGACCCTGCCAGAACTCGATGCGCTCCGGCAGCAGGCGATAACCACCCCAATGCTCCGGGCAATCAGGCTGACTATCACTGAAACGCGCCTCGGTGGCCTTGAGCAATTCCTGCAACTCGTTGCGATCGGCGATGACCCGGCTTTGCGGTGAAGCCCAGGCCCCCAACCGACTCCCCAGAGGGCGCACCTGATAATAGGCATCAGACTCCTGGGGAGTGACCTTGACCACCTTTCCTTCGATCCGCACCTGACGCTCCAGGGTCGGCCAGAAGAAGGTCATGGCGGCAAAGGGCCGTGCGGCCAGTTGCTCGCCCTTGGCGCTTTCGTAGTTGGTGAAGAAGGTGAAACCCTGTTCATCCAGCCCCTTGAGCAACAAGATGCGGCAGTGGGGACGACCGTCAGTATCGACAGTCGCCAGCGTCATGGCATTGGCCTCTACCGGCGGTTGCTCGGTCTTCACCGCTTCGGCAAACCACTGATGAAACAGCGCGAAGGGTTCACCCGGGGCCTGGGCCTCGGACAAACCATCGCGGGTGTAATCCCGGCGCATATCAGCCAGAGACTGAGTCATGCCTGCTTCCTTATCCTTGAGAATCAGTTTTTAGCCTGAGCGGTAGCCGTTGTTTTCTTCGCTGGAGCTGCGGCCTTCTTCGCTGGAGCCTTCTTGGCGGCAGGCTTCTTGGCAACGGTGGACTTCTTCGCCGGCGCTGCGGCCTTTTTGCCTGAGGCGGCAGGAACAGGCGGCTTGGCATCTTGCACCGCGACCATTTCGGTCTCGGACGGCGTCGGCTGGTTGTACTTGCTCAGCAGGCCCAGCATGGTGCTGCGCTGGGTCAGCATGATTTCCACTCGACGGTTCAGCGAACGGCCTTGAGGGCTGTCATTGGCAGCACGCGGCATGACCGCCCCCATGCCACGCAGCATCAGGCGGTCCTGCTTCAAGCCGCTGAGGCTGAAGATGGCAGCAACGGACTGGGCGCGATCACGGCTCAGCTTCTGGTTGGCCAGGGTCGGGCCGGTTGCATCGGCGTGGCCGAGAATCAGTACGGCGGTCTTGGGGTCACCTTCAACAGCCTTGGCCACCCGGGTGAATGGGCCCAGGGTCACTGGCAGCAGCATGGCAGGACGGTCCGGGTTGAAGGACGCATCGACCAGCGCAGTCACCACCAGCACGTTTTCACGACGTTCTACTTGCAGCTTGCTGTCCTTCACCGCTTCACGCAGGCGCGGCTCGTAGTCGTCCAGCCAGGCCTGGGTGATTTTCGGGTCGGGCATTGGAATGTCCGCCACATTGACCTTGCTCAGGGGCTTGGGCTGGCTCTTGGCAAACGGCCACCACCAGTGGGTCTCGGAGTCGGCGGCCTTGGCGACCTCTGGAGCTGGAGTCGGCTCGGCTTTCTTGGTCTCAGCCACAGGCTTGTCGGCGGATTCCTTGGAGGAGAACGGCCACCACCAGTTGCTGCTCTCGGCCTTGGCAGCAGGAGCGGCAGGTGCTGCGGCTACAGGGGCAGGAGCTGGCTCGGCTGCTGCCGGCTTGGCGGCAACCGGCGCTTTGCCTGCCGGTGCTGCCTGCTTCGCGGAGGCGGTGGTTTTACCGGCAGCGGCCGCAGGAGCTGCGGGCTTGGCCGCCACTGCCGGCTTGCCTGCTGGAGCGACAGGAGCTGGCGCTTCGGCTGCGACGGTTTTTTCAGCGGTCTGCGGGGCTTCCTTGCTGCTGGCCTTATCGGACCCGAACGACCACCAATGGCCGCCATCCGCTTCATTTTGTGGGGTTTGTGCACAACCGGTGACGGTCAGGCAGATGGCCAAGGCTAGAGACTTGTTCGACGACATGGGATATCCACAAAATGAGATAAAAAATTCGGTCTACATGACCGGTACAAACAGACGCTTGGAAATTATAAAAGCCACAGGGTTCCGTCCTGCAGCTTTCCAAGCATGTTTAAGCAAAAAAGTGCTTAACAGCAACCTTTTTACAGACAATCCGACAAAGCCCGCACCAGCTTCTGTGCCCGTGGATCCATCAATACATAAGGCCCCAGGGTATTTGTCACAAAACCGAACGCCACATCATGCTCCGGGTCAGCAAAACCGATGGAACCCCCGGCACCCGGATGCCCGAACGCCCGAGCCCCCAGGCCAAAAGTGGCATTGGCGACCTGGGGTTGATCAAGCATGCAGCCCAGGCCGAATCGGGTCTGGGTCAGCAGGGTCTTGTCCATGCCCAGGCTGTGTTCGCGGGTCAGTTCTTCGAGCATATCGGCCTCCAGCAAGCTGCCATCGAGCAGGCCGCTGTAGAACCCGGCGAGACTGCGGGCGTTGCCATGGCCATTGGCCGCCGGCTGCTGCATGCGCCGCCACTCGGGTTTGTTGGTGCTGGTCATGATAGACGGTGGATTGGTGAAGGCCCGGGTGGTCATGGCCGTCGGCTCGCGCAGGGTCACCTGCAGCAAGCGCTGGGCTGCCGCGTCACCCACATTGCCTTTGCCACGGGCGATATGTGCCACCCGATGGAACTCTTCGTCGGCCAGGCCGACATGGAAGTCCAGCCCCAGGGGTCTTGCGACCCGGGCCGCAATGGACTCTCCCGGACCGCGTCCATCGGCGCGTCGGATCAGTTCACCCACCAACCAGCCATAGGTGATAGCGGCGTAGCCATGCCCGTCACCCGGCGTCCACCAGGGCTGCTCGGCGGCCAGGGCATCGACCATGGCCTGCCAGTCGTAGAGGGCCTCGGCAGGCAGCAACTCGCGCAGGGCCGGCAAGCCCGCCTGATGACAGAGTAATTGGCGCAAGGTAATGGCAGCTTTGCCTGCTGCGGCGAACTCCGGCCAGTAACTGGCGACCGGCGCATCCAGCCTGAGCTTGCCTTCGGCCACCAGTTGCAGGGCGGTGACCGCAGTGAAGGTCTTGGTGCAGGAGAACAGATTGGCGATGGTATCGCTGTGCCAGGCCTCGGCACCGTCCTTGTCGGCGGTGCCGGCCCACAGGTCGATGACGGTTTCTCCGCCGATCTGGATGCACAGCGCCGCGCCGCGCTCCTGGGGATCGTCGAACAGTGCCGCGAAGGCTTCGCGTACCGCCTCGAATTTAAGTTCGTAATGACCCTGAATCTGCACCCTGACTCCCCCAGCACATTTGCTCGACAACGAGGCGCGCATTGTTCCAGCCCGAAACGGATTTGGGAACAGCCAACGGAGCTCTGTGCAGCGCGGCAGAGCCCCGGATCGATCAATGACCGTTAGCGGAATGGCCGCCAGCGTGCTCACCCGCGCCCTTGCCTTCGTGGCCCTTGCCCGCTTCCTCGCTGCCATGCTCGGCGGCTCCAGCCTGCTGCGCCTGAACCCGGGCCTTCTGTGTTTCCTTGGCCAGTTGTTCAATCGCCTGCAGGTTGCTCTTGCGCACATTGTCGACAAAACCCTGGAAGGGCACATCGGTAATGCCCACCAGGCCAAAATGGCCATTTTCACCGTCCAGCAGACGTCCGGTTACCGGTTGGTCGAGATACTGGAACCAATGCACACCGACAATCGATGGCTCACTCACGGCCTGTTTGAGGAAGTTGGCGTAGGCCGGTCCACGATCTTCCTCCCGAGCCAGCTCGGTCACCCCGCCCCAGAACGGGCCACGATCCCGGGAGCCGAAATTGAACTCGGTCACCAGCACCGGCTTGTCAAGGCTGCGCAGGTACGCAAAGTCCTGACCGTCCTGAGGCTTGAGGGTGTACATGTTGAAGCTCAGCACATCGCAGTACTGGGCACAGGCCGCCACCGCTTCGGGGTTGCTGACGGCAAAGCGACCGCCCAGCAGCAGATGGTTGGGGGCATGCCACTTCAGCGAGTCGGCGATGGTCTTGAAATAGGTCTCGGCAAAGACTTTCTGGAAATACTTGAAGTCAGCCTCGATCTCCGGGTGCTCGGGACTTGGCTGTGGCGGCACGAAACCCGGGTCCTCCATCAACTCCCAGGCCGACAGATCGATGCCCCAGGCTTTCGACAGGCCCGCCTGGTTACGATATTTGTCCCGCAGTTGCTTGAGGAAGGCCCGTTTGGCCGGCACATCGGTGGTCAGGCGCAGGGTGCCGTAGGCCAGGGCATAGCGGGCTTGGGGATCATTACCGGGACCGGCCCAGGCCAGCTCGTTGTCGGCAAAATAACCAATCAGCCAGGGATCATCCCGATGGTCGCGGGCGGCGATGGCCACGGCGCGCTCGGTGGCCATGGCAAAGCGCGGATCGAAGGGGTCCGGCATGCCGCCCCACCAATCACTGCCCGTGCTGATGCTGGCGTAATCACCCACGATGGACAGCGGCAAGGTGTAGGGCACCCGGTCGGCCGCCCCCAGCGCCGGGGCGCTCCAATTACCGATGGTGTTGAATCCCCAGGCCTGCAAGCGGTCCAGGGTGTGGCTGACCCAGCGTCGCTCATCGAAGGTCGGTGTCGCGCATGGGACTGCGGCAGTTTCAGGCGCCGCTGGCTTGGGCTCGGTACCGGAGGCTTCGGCCGGAGCTTCGCTGGCCATTGCACAGGGGGCGCTGTAGGTACGTTGCAGGTTGGCCCGATAGAAGTCGTACCAGCGGCCGGCGTTGTAACCACGTCCCCGGTCGGCGCCGTTGCCGCCACGGTTGTCGCCCTCACCGTAATGGCTCGCCAGGGGCTCGCCGTCCTTGGGCAAGGCGCTGAACATCCACTCACGCCCGGCGACATAGGTCTGGCTGTTATCCGGGGCCACGGTGTTGACGCCCAGGGAGTAGAACGGGTGACCTTGCGGAGTCACCAGGAACCAGCGCCCGTCACGCTTTTCCGTGCGGAAGAAGCCGCTGGCCTTGAAGCTCGGGCCCTTGTCCCAGCCGCCAAACTTGTCCAGGGAAGTCTTCTCGCGCTCGCCAAGCCACGCCTTGAGTTGCTGCTGTTCCTTGGCATCGGCCGCCTTGAGCTGATCGTCGCTGGTAATCTTTTCCGGCCAGCGGGACCGGGTCGACTGGCCGTAGCCATCCACCAGGGAACCGTAGACCGCCTTGACCACGCCCTCGCCGTCCTGCACGCCAAAGCGCTCGAGGAGGATACTCTGAGCGGCCTTGGGGCTATCCAGGGACAAGGTCACCGACACCACCTGGCTGCGGTCCAATTGTCCCTCGCTGCTGGCCAGCAGGATGCGCTGACCGTCCACGGTCATCGGCATCGGCGGCGCGGCCTTCATGCCCTGGCTCAGGGGAGTGTTGGCCACCAGCGGCACCAGCAGGGTCTGCGCCGGCCCCGCGGGCAGATCGACGCGACTGACCAGGGTCTTGCCGTCGTTGCTTTGAATGGTCACATAGAGGGTCAGGGCCCAGTTCATCGCGCTCTGGATGCGCAGGCTCATCATCCCTGACTGCGACCAGTCCCAGGCACCGCTCTGGGGCGCCAGGGTCAGGCTAGGCCGACGGGTCGGGTTGAAGATGATACGCCGCAGCACCTCGCCTTCGGCCGTTTGCTCCGCGTTGGACTGCGGCAGGCTGGCATCTTGTGTCGCCACCTGCACCACAGCGGCAGGCCGGACAAAGTTGAACAGCGTCTGTTGTCCGGTCGGGGCCGCCCACACAGGCGCGGCAAACAACAGGGCAAATACAGCGGGCAACGAACGGCGAATCATATGAACCTGGCTCTCCCTAAAGACCGATGAACGGCCGGTGCTGAAGCGGTGATATGAAATAGACAGCAAGGCGCGCAAAGGTGCGCGCCTTGCTTATGATATTTCTCGGCGAAATGGCGGCAAGGCATTGAGGATAGCCTTGCCATAGCGCTGGGTGACCAGGCGGCGGTCCAGCAGGGTGATAGTGCCGCGGTCCTGCTCGGTACGCAGCAGACGGCCGCAGGCCTGAACCAGCTTGAGAGAAGCATCCGGCACCGAGATTTCCATGAATGGATTGCCACCCCGGGCCTCGATCCATTCCGCCAGCGCCGCTTCCACCGGATCATCGGGTACCGAGAACGGGATCTTGGCGATCACCACGTGCTCACAGTAGGCACCGGGCAAATCCACCCCTTCGGCAAAGCTCGCCAGACCGAACAGCACGCTGGAATCGCCACCGTCGACCCGGGCCTTGTGCTTGTTGAGGGTCTCCTGCTTGGACAGGTTGCCCTGGATGAACACCTGCTTGCGCCAATCCCGATCCAGACCGTCGAACACGTCCTGCATCTGCTTGCGCGAAGAGAAGAGCACCAGGGTGCCCCGGGAGCCTTCCACCAGTTCCGGCAGGTCGCGGATGATCGCCGCCGTATGCGCCGGCGCATCCCGCGGATCGGCACGCAGGTCAGGCACTCGCAACACCCCGGCATCAGCGTGATGGAACGGGCTGGGTACCACCGCAGTCACGGCTTTCTTCGGCAGCCCGGCACGCATGCGGAAGCGGTCGAAGGTGCCCAGGGCGGTCAGGGTCGCCGACGTCACCAGGGCGCCGTAGGCCACGTTCCACAAATTGCGTCGGAGCATCTCCGCCGCGAGGATCGGGCTGGCGTTGACCTCGATGTCGAACAGCGAGCCGCTCTCGGCCAGGGTCAGCCAACGGGCCATGGGCGGATTGTCTTCCGGGTCCTCGATGGTGAACGCGGTCCACAGTTCCCAGTTGCCCGACGCCCGCGCCAGCAGGCTACCGAACAGCGGATACCACTCTTCGGCCTGATTGCTGGCGATGCCGATATTGACCTCGCCATCCATGCCTTCCTTGAGCAGCTCAGTGAGGCGGGTGAACAGATCGGTGAGACGGGAGAAGCCCTTTTTCAACTCGATGCCCATCTCGCGCATGTGGTCGGGGATCAGCCCGCCGACGAAGCGATGGCGTGGCCGTTCGCGGCCTTCCATGTCTTCGCCGGTCTTGAAGTCGGCGATCTGCTCGCAGGCGCTGAACATGAACTGCTGCTGGGTCTTGATCTCCCGCGCCAGCTCCGGCACTTGCTCGATCAAGCGCCCCAGATCCCCCGGCAGCGGGTGCTGGGCCAGCAACTTGGTGAGGTTCTTGGCGGTCTGCTCCAGCCAGTCGGCGGTGGAGCGCAGCCGGGTGTAATGGGCAAAGTGGCCGATGGCCTTGTCCGGCAAGTGGTGGCCTTCGTCGAACACATAGAGGGTGTCGCGCGGGTCCGGCAGCACCGCGCCGCCGCCCAGGGCCAGGTCGGCCAGGACCATGTCGTGGTTGGTGACGATCACGTCCACCTTGCCCATGCCTTCCCGAGCCTTGTAGAAGGCGCACTGGCCGAAGTTCGGGCAATGGCGGTTGGTGCACTGGCTGTGGTCGGTAGTCAGGCGCGCCCAGTCGGCGTCTTCCAGGGCGGTGGGCCAGCTGTCGCGGTCACCGTCCCATTTATTGCCGGCGAGCTTCTCGATCATGCTGGTGAACAGCTTCTGGCTGGCTTCATCCACTTCGATCTTGAAGCCTTCTTCCTCGAACAGCTGGGCCGTGGCGGTCTGGGCGTGACCTTCCTGGAGCAACATATCGAGCTTGGACAGGCACATGTAGCGCCCGCGGCCCTTGGCCAGGGAGAAGCTGAAGTTCAGCCCGCTGTTGCGCATCAGGTCCGGCAGGTCCTTGTAGACGATCTGCTCCTGCAGGGCGACGGTGGCGGTGGCTATCACCAGGCGCTTGCCGGCGGCCTTGGCCGTGGGAATGGCCGCCAGACTGTAGGCCACGGTCTTGCCAGTACCGGTACCGGCTTCCACCGCGACTACCGCCGGGTCGCCACTGCGCCGGCCCTCGTCGTCGGTGTCGATATCACCCAGGACCTTGGCCACTTCGGCAATCATCAGGCGCTGGCCGTAACGCGGCTTGAGGCTCTTGGCTTCGAGAAAACGCGAGTAGGCGCCCTGGATCGTGGTTTTGAGTTCGTTGCTGATCATGGTTTTTCGGGCGCACAAAACGCTGGATAAATTTTCAGTGGTTCGAATCGGCCGCTATCATACCCCGCTAATTCATGTCGCGCAGAACGGAGTACCCGAATGACCGCTTTCGCCCTTGCCTACACCTTGCATGTACTGGCCGCCCTGGTCTGGGTCGGCGGCATGTTTTTCGCCTGGATGGTCCTGCGCCCGGCAGCCGTGGCGGCCCTTGAGGGACCGGCGCGACTGCAGCTCTGGGTGCAAGTGTTTCCGCGTTTTTTCGTCTGGGTCTGGGTCGCCGTGGTGCTGTTGCCGATCAGCGGTATCGGCCTGCTGCATTTGCGTTTCAGCGGCTTTGAAACCGCGCCGAAGTATGTGCAGATCATGATGGGGCTGTATCTGGTGATGACCGCCCTGTTCATCCGCATCCAGTCCCTGCAACTGCCGGAGCTGCGCAAGGCCGTCGCGGCGCAGGACTGGCCGGCCGGCGCCGCGGCGCTGGGCAAGATCCGCCGGCTGGTGGGCAGCAACCTGATCATCAGCCTGGTACTGGTGGCCCTGGCAGCGGCCCGGCCAAGCTTCTGAAAGCAACCGCCCGCTACAGGAGCGGGCGGCTGGAACAATCCATCTTTCGAGGTTGACTACAAGCGCTGGACCGTCAGTGACCCCGTCTCGCCCACAGGGCCCGGCTGCCCCTGAGCACCGGGACGCCCGCTTTTGCCGCCGTCGGCTCGGTAGACCAGGCAGCCCTTGGACTTGCCCCCGGCCCCCGGCTTGCCGCCGGCACCGGCCAGGCCGCCGGCGCCACCATCGACCAGGACCTTGATCTGCTCGCTGGGGTAATCACGGGGCAACTCCAGCCGGACCTCGGCGCCCGAAGCCCCGGGCCGGCCATCACCGCCGTTGTCACCGTCGGCACCGCGCCCGGCCTGCCCCCAGGTGCAACCCGGCTCCTGGCCATTGGCACCATCAAGGCCGACGTAACCGGGAGCCCCCTTGCCACCGCGGGCGTCCACGAACAATTGCTCGGCCTTCAAGGACTCGATTCGCAGGTTAAGATTGCGCCCCGGCTTGGCCACCTTCTCATAGGTGCCCGGTGCACCACGGGAGTTGATCTGGCTGCCGCTCTCCAACTGCGCATGGCGGACAATCAGTTGCAGGCTTTGCCCGGTAGGCACGATGGCGATCCGCGCGTCACGTCCCAGATGCAGGTCGTCGACATTGAGTTCGGTGACATTGGCCGGAATCAGCAAGGTGCCGTAGTCCGCCACATCCAGACGCTCCAACTGCAGGGTGCTGGCGGTATTGGGCAGGCGCATGAAGGAGTTGGTTTCAACCTGGACCACCTGGGCCACGGCCAGAGGACTGCAGAACAGGGCCAGCAGGCAAAGCTTACGCATGGTCGGTCTCGGCAACAGGAGCAGCAGCGGGAAGGGTTTGCAGGTGGAAGATCCCCACCAGCAGGATGTGTAAACGATCACGCCAGGGATGTGGACGCTCCTTGAGGCTGCCATTGAACAGCAGCAGTTCCAGCAAATGGGTCAAAAGCAACAGGCTACCCGCCAGGTTGACCAGCAGGTGCAACGGATTGATCAATGGCTTGACCAGATTGATCAACACCACCAGCCAAAAGACCAAGGTCAGAAACTTCCCCGCCCCCCATAAGACCTTCATAGGCTCCCCTTGTGAATTATTCTTTGCGCGCACAGTAACGACTTACCCCGGGGATACGCCAGAGGTCGATGAAAATTCTTCCCGAAGCGTCTGTTTAGCGGCCCGATCGGCGAGGATCGCCGACCCGGACCGACTCGTTTCAACGTTGGAGATGCAGCTCCACGCGACGATTCGTCGCTCGCCCCTGCTCACTGTCGTTATCCGCTACCGGCTGACTTTCTCCCAGGCCCTGGCTGCTGATTTTTTCCGACGCCACGCCCTGGCCAACAAGAAAGGTGACGACACTGCTAGCGCGGCGCTCCGAGAGCTTCTGGTTATAGGCATCGGAACCCTGGCTGTCGGTATGCCCGAGCACCTTGATGCTGACCACATCGGCATTGGCCAGCCTGGCCATCAGCCCCTGCAGTTGGTTGCGCGCCTCGGCGGTCAACTCCGCGGAGTCGAAGGCGAACAGCACATTGCCCTGGTCACTGAGGGTGATCACTTCCGCAGGCGCTGCTACCTCAGGCTCCGGCGCCTTGACCACTGCCGGATACTCGGGCATCGGGCAACCGCGATTATCCACCGCCGTGTTGGAAGGCGTGTCCGGGCAACGATCGCGACGATCGAATACCCCATCGCCATCCTCGTCGCCATCCTGGGCGTAACAGATCAGGCCACCACCGATCAGCCCCAGGGCCGCTCCTCCAGCCGCCCAACTACCACTCTCGATCGCTCCCAAGCCACCGCCGGCCAGCCCGCCGAGCAGACTACAGAGGGGCCAGGTGCGTTGGTTGAGGGGAGCAGTGCCATCACTGTGGGTTGCGCAACCTGTCAGTAGGCCGCCGAGCAACAGGACCGGGAAAACGGCCCGAGGAAGAAGGTTCATCATGAATGCTCCTGTGTCACCGGCAAGACCGGTCACACAGGAGTAAAGACTGCCATCGACGGCTGCACAAGCCGCGCAGGCAAAGGGTTTCAGCGGTTGATCTGGATCTCCGTACGACGGTTCATCGCCCGGCCCGCGGCCGTCTTGTTGTCCGCCACCGGCTTGCTTTCACCGGCTCCGGTCACTGACACGAAACTGTTGCGGGGGATGCCGTTGCTGATCAGATAGTCCACGACCGAATGGGCACGCTTGTCCGAGAGTTTCTGGTTGTAGGCATCGCTGCCGACGCTGTCGGTGTGTCCGGTCACGCGCAGCTGTGCAGTCGGCGCTTCCTGTTTCAGGCGGCTCACGATGGTGTTGAGCTTGGTCTTGTCGGCGTCGGTCAACTTGGCCGAGTCGAAATGGAAGTAGACATCGCGGATGACGATGGTTTCCTCCTTGACCACCACGACTTCTTCCACCACCGGTGGCGGCGGTGGGCAACCGTTGGCATCGACCTGTACACCTTTGGGGGTATGCGGGCACTTGTCGCGGCTGTCCGGCACGCCATCGCCGTCTTCGTCGCCATCGCCTTTTACCCAGCAGTAGGCACCTGCCAGACCACCAACCACCAGTGCGCCACCACCCGCCCACGAGGCGCTTTCGGTGGCGCCCAACGCCGCGCCCGTGACGCCGCCGACTGCGGCACAGGTTGGCCAGTCGGTTTTCTGCAAACCTGCACAACCAGTCAACACACTGGTTAACAGAACCAAGGGTACTGCCGTCCGAATGATGCTCATCTGATTTCTCCTGAGGGATCGGCTCGAGGCCGATTCACGGAGTAAAGACCGCGCATTTCATCTGCGCCAGCACCGGGCTATCAGTGATTTCGCCCCGTAAATACGGGAGGTTCGCCGATTTAGTGGCGAACCGCTCTAGGCCCGAGGGTGCCAGCACGCTAGTCTTGGGCGTTCTGATCGAGGAGCGACAATGAGCGCCGGCATTTCTACCCGTACCCCCCAGCAGGCTCTGGCGGCCTTGCTGGACCGTTACGCCCCCCAACAGCTGCTGCTGATCGGCGCCAGCGACTTCCCCGCCCTGGCCGCATTCAAGGAGGCTCATCCCGCTACCGAGGTGGCTCAGGCGGCCCCCGGCCCCTTGCCTGCGGAGCTGGCTGCACGGCGTTTCGACCTGGCCCTGGCGGTGGATTGCCTGGAGCATCTGCCCAAGCGCGATGGCCTGAACCTGCTTGGGGGTATTCGCAACCTCAATGCCAGCCGAATCGCCGTACTGGCCGACCTGAGTGCCTGCGGCTGGCAGGAGACCGACTTTTTCTCACTGGCGCTGCAGGCCAGTGAACGCTTCCAGCGGGACGAACAGGTGCTGACCCTGTTTACCTATGATCTGCTTGAATACAAACAAGTGCCCGACTGGCTCAACGCTCGCTTCTGGGCGAACCCGGAAAACTTTGGAAAGTATTGGTGGTAACACAATGAGCGCCTCGATTTGTCCTTGTGGCAGCGGCAACCTGCTGGACGCCTGCTGCGGCCACTACCACGCCGGTCATCCCGCTCCTTGCGCCGAAGCCCTGATGCGTTCGCGCTACAGCGCCTATGTGCTGGGGCAAGTGGACTACCTGCTGGCCACCACACTGCCCGTACAACAGGCAGGCCTGGATCGCCAATCCATCAGTGACTGGAGCGCACAAAGCACCTGGCTGGGGCTGGAGGTAGAAAGCTCGGAGGTCTTCGGCGGTCAGCCCGAACATGCCTTCGTCACCTTCACTGCGCGCTGGCATGACAACCAGGGCGAACACAGCCATCGCGAACGCTCGTCCTTCGTGCAGAATCATGGACGCTGGTATTTCATCGACCCCACCGTGCCCTTGAGTGCCGGACGCAACGACGCCTGCCCCTGTGGTAGCGGGCAAAAATTCAAGAAGTGCTGCGCTGGCTATTTCACACGCTGAGCCTTTGCAGGCCAGGCACCCCATGCCCAGGACGGGTACAGGGGGTTCAAAGGGAGTCTTGCAATGATCGGTGAACTGCGCGCACTACGGGCCGTCTGCCTGTTCGGACTATTGAGCCTGTCGGGATGCGCGTCCTGGTTCACCGATGAGGACCTGGCCCCTGCGGTACACCTGGTCAAGGTCGAGGTGGTCAAGGCCAACCTGCTGGAGCAGCGCTTCACCCTGCACCTGCGGGTCGACAATCCCAATGACAGCGACCTGACCGTGCGCCGCTTGACCTACCGGGTCTACCTGGAGCGTTTTCTGCTCAGCGAGGGCGAGCATGAACACTGGTTCACCGTCACGCCCCACAGCAGCCGCTATTTCAAAGTGCCGGTGCGCACCAATCTCTGGCCGCAGATCCGGGATGTGGTGAAACTGTTGCGCAAGCCCGAACGGCCGATCCCCTATCGCCTCGAAGGGGAGCTGGAAATCGGATTATTCATCGGCCAGGACGTGCACCTGAAGCGCAATGGCGTGATAATTCCCGGCGATTTTATCCCGGAGTAACCCGCAATGACCCAGCAACCTCATGTCCATGGCCCGGACTGCAACCACGATCATGACCACCACGATCATGACCATGGCCATGTTCACGGTCCGCACTGCAACCACGCCCACCAGGAACCCGTGCGCAACGCGCTGAAAGACGTTGGCCGCAACGATCCTTGCCCATGCGGCAGCAGCAAGAAGTTCAAGAAGTGCCACGGCGCTTGATCTGATCGCGCAAGAGGCCTGTCCGCGCACGTCGCCGTCCGGCCTCTCCTAAAAAAGCTGCGCCAGGTTCAACACCGTGGCGTACTCGCCGTGCAGGTTGGCCAGCGACATGTCATGCACCTCCTCGGCAGAACGGGCTCGACCGGCAAAGTCGCGCTTGTCGAAGGTGAAGCAGGCGTCGGCCACCACCCATACCGCAAAGCCCAGGTTACCGGCGGTTCTCGCCGTCGACTCCACCGAGTTGTTGGTGGCCACACCGACTATCACCAACTGCCCGATCCCCTGCTGGCGCAGATCCGCCTCCAGGGAGGTGCCACAAAAGGCATCCGGCACCTGTTTCTGAATCAGTCCCTCCCCCGTTTGCGGACGAAAACTCGGCTGAAACTCCACGCCGGACTGCCCGGGCCAGAACACCGAATCCGTCGAGCGCGACAGATGCTGCACATGGATCACCGGCCAACCCCGGGAGCGCCAGTGGGCCAGCAACTCGAGCATCCGCTCCTCTGCCTCGGGATTGTTTCGTGGACCGAGCCGGGGATGCAGGATGCCTTGTTGTTGATCGATGATTAGCAGCGCCGTGTCGGCCGGAATGGGCATGAAGCATTCTCCGTTGAAGCATCATTGAATTTTCCAACTTCAACATCACCTGCTGTGACAGGCAAGCCACTCATTACACACCGGACGACCTAATGCAGACGCTTGCTGTCGTGCCATCGTCGAGCATGAAACGACAGATGACGGCGCTCCGGCGCTGGCTATTTGTGGCGCGGTCAAGAAATACCTCCAGCCCCCGCTTGCGCGGCACTCGCCTGCTCACTAACGTAGCGCCTTTATCGACGCTACCCCCCGCAGGAGCTTTGCCATGGCCTCGCCAGCCCTCTCACATTTTCTTCCCCGGTTCGGCGTTGCCGCGGCAGTGGCCGGTGCTCTCAGCCTGGCCGGTTGCCAGTCCTGGAACTCTCAAAACAGCCTGCCACCCACCTCCGGCGTACAGCCCCTCAAGGGCCTGGCGCAGAATGTTTCGGTCAGGCGTAGCGTCGTCGGTGTACCGCTGATCGAAAGCAACAGTTTCCACGACGCGCTGTTCACCCTGGGCTACGTACACGCCAGCGATCGTATCGAGCAGATGGTCACCCTGCGCCTGCTGGCCCAGGGCCGCCTGGCGGAGATGTCCGGCGCCGAGGTGCTGGAAGTCGACCGCCTGATGCGCGCGGTGAATCTGAAGAAAAGCGCCGACGAGCTGTACAAGGCCTCATCACCACGGATCAAGCGTTTCTTCGAGGTCTACGCTCGAGGCGTCAACGCCTACCTGTTCCGCTACCGCGACAAGCTGCCGCCAGACCTGGCCGCCCGCAGCTACATGCCTGAATACTGGAAGGCCGAGGATTCGGCACTGATTTTCTGCCTGCTGAATTTCGGCCAGTCCGCCAATCTGTTGGAAGAGATCAACAGCCTGGTACTGGCACAAAAGGTCGGCAGCGACAAACTGCCCTGGCTGACCCCGAGCTACCCCGATGAACCGCTGCCCACGGCCGAGGCCGACAAGCTCAAGGGGCTGGCCTTGTATGTGCCGGGCTTGAGCGAACTCAGCCTGGCCGTCAAGCAGATGTCGACCCTCAACTCTCTGGGTGTCACGGCCGGCAGCAACCTGGCCGTCGCCCCGCAGCGCGCTCGCAGCGGTCGCAGCCTGCTGGCCAGCGACAGCCAGATCGGCGCCTGGTACTACGTACAGATCCGTGCGCCGAAATATCAGGCGGCCGGGGCCTCGATCGCTGGTCTACCGGCCATTCTGCAAGGCTTCAACGGCAAGCTGGCCTGGAGCATGAGCTCGGCGATGGGCGACAACCAGGACCTGTTCCTGGAAAAACTCAAACGCCAGGGCAACGCTCTGTACTACCAGAACAACGGAAAATGGCAGCCGGTCATCGTTCGCAACGAGACCTACTTCATCAAAGGACAGCGGCCAATTCGCGAAGCAGTGTACGAAACCCGCCACGGTCCGCTGCTCAACAGCACCCTGGGGATCAACGCCAACAATGCCCTGGCCAGTGGCTACGGCCTGGCGCTGCAAATGCCGCAACTCAAGGACGACCGGAGCCTGGATGCGTTCTTCGATCTGTCACGGGCGCAGAATGTGGAGAAGGCCTCCGACGCCAGCCGCGAAATCCGCGCCATTGCCCTGAATATGGTCTATGCCGATGCCAGCAACATCGGCTGGCAGGTCACCGGGCGCCTCCCCAACCGCCGCGAGGGCGAAGGCCTGCTGCCCTCTCCCGGCTGGGACGGACGCTATGACTGGGATGGCTACGCCGACCCGATGCTCCACCCTTATGACCAGGACCCGGCGCAAGGCTGGATCGCCACCGCTAATCAGCGAGTCATCCCCCGCGGTTACGGCATGCAGCTGTCCAATTCCTGGGACGCTCCGGAACGGGCCGAGCGCATCGGCCAATGGCTGTCGGGCGGCAAGCAGGACAACCGCAGCCTGATTGCCCTGCAGTACGACCAGACCACCCTGTTCGCCGCCAAGTTGAAGATGATGTTCGAGGCGCCGGGCATGGCCCAGCCGCTGAAAAACGCCATCGACGCCCTGCCCGATGCAGACCGCGCCAAGGCCCGTGAAGCCTACAGCCGGCTGATGGCGTTCGACGGCAAGCTCAGTGCAGGCTCTGCCGACGCCGCGCTCTACGAACTGTTCCTCCAGGAAAGCGCCAAGCAGACCTTCCTCAAACAGCTCGGTCCGGAGCCCGGCATTGCCTGGCAGGCGTTCGTTGCCAATGCGGGCCTGTCCTATTCGGCCCAGGCCGACCATCTTCTGAGCCGAGAAGACAGCCCGTTCTGGGGCGACTCGCGTAACGGGCAAAAAGAGGACAAGCCGGCCGTTATCGCCCGCAGCCTGGCGGCGGCCATCAGTTCGGGCGAGCAACTGCTGGGCACGGACCGCAAGGCCTGGCAGTGGGGCAAGTTGCACAGCTACCGTTGGACCAACAACAGTGGCCAGGCGATACGCGGTCCCTTGCAGGCCGGTGGCGACCAGAACACCGTCAACAACGCCGGCTATCGCTGGGGACAGGACTTTGCCATCACCACGACCCCGGCCCTGCGTTTCGTCGTCGACTTCGCGCTGAGCGAGCCGTTGATGGGCCTTAACAGCAGTGGTCAATCCAGCAACCCGGTGAGCCCGAACTACGCCAATGGCATCGACGGCTGGCTCAAGGCCCAGTACCTGAGTTTCCCGATGCAACCGCAGAACTTCGAACGCAGCTACGGCAAGACCCGCCTGACCCTGGTCCCGGGCAAGTAACCTCCCCGGCCGAACCCGCTGGCGCATCCTGCGCCAGCGGTGTCGCCTCATAACGATCACTCCGCTCTGCAGACGCCAGCGCCCAAACCAGCGGACATCCGCTCTGCAGCGCCTCGTAATCCGCTCCTCAGCATCGCCGCCCCCTCTTGGCGCCGCGCCGCCCACACGCCTCCTTTCAGTGCACAACAGGCCTTGCCCAAGTGTTGCCAACTGCTTTTAAAACACTTGTTCGGGGCTCTGGTTCGGAAATTGCTACTTTCAATAAGTCTTATGCGTTCCAGTAACAGTACTCATGCGCCACAAGCGCTCATATTGGTTCTTAGGGATTGAATAATGAAAAAAGCATTGCTGACCCTTTCCGCACTGGCTCTGTGCATGGCTGCCGGCTCCGCGCTGGCCAAGGAATACAAGGAACTGCGCTTTGGCGTCGATCCGTCCTATGCCCCCTTCGAGTCCAAGGCCGCCGACGGTAGCCTGGTGGGCTTCGACATCGACCTGGGCAACGCCATCTGTGCCGAGCTGAAGGTCAAGTGCAAATGGGTCGAAAGTGACTTCGACGGCATGATTCCCGGGCTGAAAGCCAATAAATTCGACGGTGTGATCTCGTCCATGACCGTCACTGCAGCCCGGGAAAAAGTCATCGACTTCTCCAACGAGCTGTTCTCCGGTCCCACCTCGTTCGTGTTCAAGAAAGGCTCGGGCTTGAGCGCAGACACCGCCTCGCTCAAGGGCAAGACCGTGGGCTATGAGCAGGGCACCATTCAGGAAGCCTATGCCAAGGCCGTGCTGGACAAGGCCGGAGTCAAGACCCAGGCCTATCAGAACCAAGATCAGGTCTATGCCGACCTGACCTCAGGGCGCTTGGATGCCTCGATCCAGGACATGCTGCAAGCCGAACTGGGCTTCCTCAAATCGCCGCAGGGCGCGGACTACGAAGTCAGCAAGCCGGTGGATGACCCACTGCTGCCGTCCAAGACCGCCATCGGTATCTCAAAAGGTAACAAAGAGCTGAAAGCGCTCCTGGATAAAGGTATCAAAGCGTTACACGATGATGGCACCTACGCCACCATCCAGAAAAAGCACTTCGGTGACCTGAACCTCTACAGCGGTAAATAACCTGCCGGCGCCCATCCTCGATGGGCGCCTTTTTTATCGCCACGGGTCACTGATCAATGCTCGAAGAACTTCTAAAAAACCTGGGGCTTTCCGCCTTCAGTCTGAAGGGTTTCGGCCCTCTGCTGCTGGAAGGCACCTGGATGACCATCAAGTTGTCGGTGTTGTCGCTGCTGGTCAGCGTCTTGCTCGGCCTGCTCGGCGCCAGCGCCAAACTCTCCAGCGTCGCCTTGCTGCGGGTCCCCGCCCAGCTCTACACCACCCTGATCCGCGGGGTGCCGGACTTGGTGCTGATGCTGCTGATTTTCTACAGCCTGCAGACCTGGCTGACCTCCTTCACCGACTTCATGGAGTGGGAATACATCGAGATCAACCCTTTCAGCGCCGGGGTGATCACCCTGGGCTTCATCTATGGCGCCTATTTCACCGAAACCTTTCGCGGGGCGATCCTCGCCGTGCCCCGGGGCCAGGTCGAAGCGGCCACCGCCTATGGCCTCAAGCGCGGCCAGCGCTTTCGCTTCGTGGTCTTCCCGCAGATGATGCGCTTTGCCCTGCCGGGCATCAGCAACAACTGGATGGTGATGCTCAAGGCCACGGCCCTGGTGTCGATCATCGGCCTGGCCGATCTGGTCAAGGCCGCTCAGGATGCCGGCAAGAGCACCTATCAGCTGTTCTACTTCCTGGTCCTGGCGGCACTGATCTACCTGTTGATCACCAGCGCCTCCAACTTCGTCCTGCGCAAGCTTGAACGGCGCTATGCCGCCGGCGCCCGGGAGGCCGTGCGATGATCGAACTCCTGCAGGAATACTGGCGTCCCTTCCTTTACAGCGACGGTTACCACATGACCGGGCTGGCCATGACCATGTGGCTGCTCACGGCCTCGATCTGCATTGGCTTTTTGGTGTCGATCCCGCTGTCCATCGCCCGGGTCTCGCCCAAGCGCTACATCCGCTGGCCGGTGCAGTTCTACACCTACCTGTTTCGCGGCACACCGCTCTATATTCAGCTGCTGATCTGCTACACCGGGATCTACAGCATCGCCGCGATCCGCGCGCAACCGCTGCTGGATGCGTTTTTCCGTGATGCGATGAACTGCACCATCCTCGCGTTTGCCCTGAATACCTGCGCCTACACCACGGAAATTTTCGCCGGGGCGATCCGCAGCATGGCCCACGGCGAAGTGGAGGCAGCCAAGGCCTATGGTTTGAGCGGCTGGAAGCTGTATGCGTACGTGATCATGCCTTCGGCCCTGCGCCGCTCGCTGCCCTACTACAGCAACGAAGTGATCCTGATGTTGCACTCCACCACGGTGGCCTTTACCGCGACCATTCCCGACATCCTGAAAATCGCCCGGGACGCCAACTCGGCGACCTTCCTGACGTTTCAGTCGTTCGGTATCGCCGCCATCATCTACCTGTGCGTGACCTTCACCCTGGTGGGCCTGTTCCGTCTCGCTGAACGCCGCTGGCTGGCCTTCCTCGGGCCGACCCACTAGGACTTGCTGCCGGGAAATCATCAATGCGCCACGAGATCCACGACCTGCTCGCTCCGCTGCCGGGCACCGCGCGCCAGGTCCACAGTTTTCATTTCGGCCCCGCCCAGGCCCAAGGCAAGGTCTACATCCAGTCCTCCCTGCATGCCGATGAAATGCCCGGCATGCTGGTGGCCTGGCACCTCAAGCAGCGCCTGACGGAGCTGGAAGCCGCCGGTCGTCTGTTGCATGAAATAGTCCTGGTGCCGGTGGCCAATCCGGTCGGCCTGGAACAAGTGTTGATGGACGTTCCACTGGGGCGCTACCAGCTGGAAAGCGGGCAGAACTTCAATCGCGGCTTCGTCGACCTCAGTGAAGAGGTCGGCAACGCCATCGAAGGGCTGCTCACTCACGATCCGCAGCACAACCTCGACCTGATCCGCCGACACCTGATCGATGCCCTGAGCCGTCAACGACCACAGACGCAATTGCAGTCCCTGCAACTGGCCCTGCAACGGCTGGCCTGCGACGCCGACATGGTGCTGGACTTGCACTGCGACTTCGAAGCCGTGGCGCACCTGTACACCACCCCCGAGGCCTGGCCCCAGGTAGAGCCATTGGCCCGTTACCTCGGCGCCGAAGCCTGCCTGCTGGCCACCGACTCCGCGGCCTGGTCGTTCGACGAGTGCTTCAGCCTGCTGTGGTGGCAACTGCAACAGCGCTTCGGCGAACACTTCGCCATTCCCTCGGGCAGCTTTGCGGTCACGGTCGAGCTGCGTGGCCAGGGCGACGTCAACCACGGCCTGGCCAGCCTCGACTGCCAGGCCATGCTGGACTACCTGACCCGCTTCGGCGCCATCGCAGGCGAGGTTCCGCCGCTGCCTGAGCTGCCCTTTCCGGCCACGCCGCTGGCGGCGGTCGAACCGGTGGCGACGCCGGTGGGCGGACTGCTGGTGTTCGCTGCGCTACCGGGGGAATACCTGGAAGCCGGGCAGTTGGTGGCTGAAATCATCGACCCGATTCATGACCGGGTTACCCCTATCCATTGCAACAATGCCGGGCTCCTGTATGCCCGCTCGCTGCGGCGCATGGCCACCGCCGGCATGGTGATCGCCCATGTCGCCGGCCGCGAGGCCTATCGCAGCGGCTATCTACTTTCGCCTTGAGGATGCAAGCCCCATGTACAAACTGACCGTTGAAGGCCTGCATAAATGCTATGGCGACAATGAAGTGCTCAAAGGAGTGTCTCTGAAGGCCAAGACCGGTGACGTGATCAGCCTGATCGGCGCCAGTGGTTCGGGCAAAAGCACCTTTCTGCGTTGCATCAACTTTCTCGAAACCCCGGACGACGGCGCCATGAGCCTGGATGGCCAGCCGATCCGCATGGTCAGCGATCGCCACGGCATGCACGTGGCCGATCCTGCCGAGCTGCAGCGGATTCGTACACGCCTGGCGATGGTGTTCCAGCATTTCAACCTGTGGAGCCACATGACGGTGCTGGAAAACATCACCATGGCCCCGCGTCGGGTGCTGGGAGTCAGTACCAAGGACGCCGAAGAACGGGCCCGGCGCTATCTGGACAAGGTCGGCCTGCCGGCCCGCGTCGCTGGCCAGTACCCGGCCTTCCTCTCCGGCGGCCAGCAGCAGCGAGTGGCCATCGCCCGGGCACTGGCCATGGAGCCGGAAGTCATGTTGTTCGACGAACCCACTTCAGCCCTGGACCCGGAGCTGGTGGGCGAGGTACTCAAGGTGATCCAGGGCCTGGCCGAGGAAGGCCGGACCATGATCATGGTCACCCACGAGATGAGCTTCGCCCGCAAGGTGTCGAGCCAGGTGCTGTTTCTGCACAAGGGTCTGGTGGAGGAGGAAGGTGCTCCTGAGGAGGTGCTGGGCAACCCGAAAAGCGAGCGCCTGCAGCAGTTTCTCAGTGGCAATCTGAAGTAGCGGCCGCGTAGAACGCCACCGTCCGCGCAAGATTGTCGCGGACGGGGCGACTGACGGTATCCAGTGAGTTCAAGCCACAGGCGCGGGCGGCGGCTCGTCCGGCAAAGTGGGCTCACCAGGTTCGGTAGGTTCTGGGGGTTGCGGAGAGTCAGGGTCGGGCTGACCGGGAATGCCGCCTGCCATGTTGACAGGCGGATGTGCCAGCAGGGTCCAGGCCAATACCCCAACCTGATTGGGTTCCAGCCTGGCCAAGGTGGCGCTGATTCGCGGATCTATCTTCATGGGGCACTCCTGAGCTGTGCCCGGTACGCCTTGCGCATACCGGAAATACACCCAATAGAGTGTGGGTGTGCTCAGGAATTCCCGCTATTTGTCAGACGGACGCAATCAGGTACGCGGTAGGGTCACGCCACGCTGGCCCTGGTATTTGCCCCCACGGTCCTTGTAGGAAACTTCGCACTCTTCGTCCGACTCCAGGAACAGCATCTGCGCCACGCCTTCATTGGCGTAGATCTTGGCCGGCAAGGTGGTGGTGTTGGAGAACTCCAGGGTCACGTGGCCTTCCCACTCGGGTTCCAGCGGAGTCACGTTGACGATGATGCCGCAACGGGCATAGGTGCTCTTGCCCAGGCAGATGGTCAGCACGTTGCGCGGAATGCGGAAATACTCGACGGTACGGGCCAGGGCGAAGGAGTTTGGCGGGATGATGCAGACGTCGCTCTTGATGTCGACGAAGCTCTTTTCATCGAAGTTTTTCGGGTCGACGGTGGCCGAATTGATGTTGGTGAACACCTTGAATTCATCGGCGCAACGCACATCGTAGCCGTAGCTCGACACCCCGAAAGAGATCAGCCGATCCGGGCCTTCGCCACGCATCTGGCGCTCTACGAAGGGCTCGATCATGCCGTGCTCTTGCGCCATGCGGCGAATCCACTTGTCCGATTTGATGCTCATGGCGGGTGTCCTGAAATAACGAGGTGAAAAAATTCTGTCCGGCATCTTACCGGGGCGCGGGGTCGGGTTCAAAGTCCGGGACGTTTTTCTCGCCTGACACCAGGATTTTCAAGGGTTCGGCGACGAACGACGGGCCGTCAGTCACGAAAACCGAGAAACCTTGGCCCTAGCCATTGGCACGTTCAGGAAAAAGGGTTAAGGTGGCGCCACTGTGCTGCTTGTGTCACTGAGAATCTCTACACGATGTTGAATTTCGATCCAACCATCTCCAAGAATTTTTCCTGCTCTTTGCACTCAGTCTCGGCCAGGGCTTTTCCTGAGTCGCAGTTAACTTTGTCCAAGGAGATACACCATGTCTAATCGCCAAACCGGTACCGTTAAGTGGTTCAACGATGAAAAAGGCTTCGGCTTCATCACTCCACAATCCGGTGACGACCTGTTCGTACACTTCAAAGCTATCCAATCCGACGGCTTCAAAAGCCTGAAAGAAGGCCAACAGGTTTCTTTCATCGCTACCCGCGGTCAGAAAGGCATGCAAGCTGAAGAAGTTCAAGTTATCTAACTTGTACTGATCCAGTAAAAAGCCCCGCCCTCAACAGCGGGGCTTTTTTGTGCCCGCAGGTTTTTGCGGCGTGCAGCCAAGGCGCATCCTCGCGAATGCACCTGGCTGGTACCCAGCTACCAAGTCACGCCAAAGCCCACGGTATAGCGGGTCTTATCCAAGTCGCTGTCCTCGGTACCGCGGATCAGATCCTTTTCCGCCTTGAGGTTGAGCGACGCCCAGTCCGTGACCTTGTAGCGCAACCCCATCTCCGCATCCAGCGCGTAATCGGCGACGCCGGAAAACGGCCTGCCCACTTCGCCATTAGTGAAGAACTCCACCCGCTTGCCGATCAGGTAACGGTTGTAATCCCACTTCATCGCCAGTGAGTAGAAGCTGTCCTTACCGCCATCGGCGTACTCGTAATCCGTGCGGTTGAGCAGCGAGCCCAAGGAGAACGCCCCCAGCTCATCGTCCCAGAACTGGTAGCCGGGACCCGTACCCACCACCCGTTGCCGCGCAAGATCTTCTACTTTGTCGCGCTTGTAGGTCAGGCGTCCTTCCCAGAACCACTTCTCGGTAATGAAGCGGTCCAGAGCGTACTCGGCATTCCAGTTGTCGGTAGTCACCACCTGATTCTGGAACTCACGGTTGTACTCACCCTGGGCGTTGTGACGCCAGGCACCATGGCGCGCCGAAGTCTTGAAGTCGATGTCATAGTCATCGGTGTCCTTTTCAGCACGCTTGTAATCCATGGCCACGTCGACATTGCCCTTCCAGACCACATCCTCCACCAGCGGCTTGGGTTTCATGATCTGCTGGATACTGGCCAACTCCACAGTCTTGGGCGCCTCACCGTTGACCAGGACAACCTTGCCCTCCTCCGCCGCCTGCAGCGACTTGGCCTTTTCCCCGGTGTAGGCATCCTGTTTGACCAGCAACTCCTGATCGCTTTCCAGGGTCTTGACCTGCTTCCAATCAATGGAAATGGCGCCACCGTAATCGGTCTGGATCAACAGCTTACCGCCGTCGAAAACCTTGATCTTGCCGCTCAACCGGTCACCGTTCTTCAACCAGACGGTATCGGCCAGAGCAGGCATGGAGGCGCTGAGCACCGCGAAACACAACAACGTTCTAGGCAACATAGGTAATACAGGGCTCGATCTTGCGAAAAAAAACGGCATTATTCCTGCTGAACACGCCTTAGTCAGGACTGACCCGGGTATTGAGAGTGAGTTCAATATGCATCCCCCCCTCATCCCCTGAACCGACCAACGCCTCTTCATTGATCTGGAACCGCGAATGTGACCGAACACGGCGAAGACTCGCAAAACCCCGCGCAAATCCGACGCACGGCGCTGTACCTGACCCTGGCCCAAGTCCCCGAAGGCAAGGTCGTCAGCTATGGCCAACTGGCAGAAATGGCCGGCCTGGGCCGGGCCGCGCGCTGGGTTGGACGCACCCTCAGTCAGCTACCCGCCGATACCAGCCTGCCCTGGCACCGGGTACTCGGTGCCGGCGGCCGCATCAGCCTGCCCGTCGGTAGCCCATCAGGCGACGAGCAGCGCGCCAGACTGCGCGGCGAAGGCGTGTCTATCCTGAACAATCGCGTGGATATTCAGCGCCATGGCTGGCGCCCGGTAGAGCACAGCGGTTAGAGTGCGCGCTTTGTTTCCGTAATCTGAGGCAGACTTCAGCCCATGCCCCGTAAAACCTGGCGCGCCGCACTTGCCGCCTATGCCAGCCCCTCGACGCTCGTGCTGTTGCTGCTTGGTTTCGCTGCCGGCATGCCTTACATGCTGGTGTTCTCGACTCTTTCGGTGTGGTTGCGCGAGGCCGGTGTGGCCCGCGAAACCATCGGCTACGCCAGCCTGATCGGTTTGGCCTATGCCTTTAAATGGGTGTGGTCGCCACTGCTCGACCAATGGCGCCTGCCTCTATTAGGCAAGCTCGGCCGACGCCGCTCCTGGCTGGTACTGGCCCAGGTCCTGGTGATTCTCGGCCTGATCGGCATGGGCTTCTGCGACCCGCAAAAACACCTGTCTTGGTTGATCGCCATTGCGGTGGTCGTGGCCTTTGCCTCGGCGACCCAGGACATCGCCATCGACGCCTATCGCCTGGAAATCGCCGACGACAGTCGACAAGCCGCGCTGGCCGCCAGCTACATGTCCGGCTACCGGGTCGCGGTACTGCTGGCCACCGCCGGCGCGCTGTTCTTCGCCGAAGGCTTTGGCTCCACCGGCTTCAGCTACAAACATTCGGCCTGGACCGGTACCTACGTGCTGTTCGGCGTGCTGATGATTCCAGCACTGCTCACCACCCTGCTGATGCGTGAACCAGCAGTGCCATTGCGCACTCAACTGTCGGCAGGGCGCTACAGCTTCGCCCACCAGTTGATCTCGGTGTTCGTCCTGATCGTGCTTCTGGTTTCAGTGCCTGCCACCTTTACCCAGCTGTACAACACTGACTTCGCCAGCGTGATCTTCGACGGCGTCAGCCTGCTGGACCTGCTGCTGGAAGACCGGGCCTTCCTGCGGGCGATCCTCTACATCACCCTCAGCACCCTGTGCCTGTCGGCGATGGGCCGTCGAGGCCTGGCGCCGGTGCTGACCCCGGTGAACGACTTCATCCTGCGCTACCGCTGGCAAGCCTTCCTGCTACTGGGTCTGATCGCCACCTATCGCATGTCGGACACGGTCATGGGCGTGATGGCCAATGTTTTCTATATCGACCAGGGTTTCACCAAGGACCAGATTGCCGGGGTCAGCAAGATCTTCGGCCTGATCATGACCCTGCTTGGGGCCGGCATGGGCGGCCTGCTGATCGTGCGCTTCGGCATCCTGCCGATCCTGTTCATCGGCGGTGCCGCGTCCGCCGGCACCAACCTGCTGTTCCTCATGCTCGCCGACATGGGCCCGAACCTGAAAATGCTGATTGCCACCATTTCCCTGGACAATTTCAGTTCGGGAATGGCCACTTCCGCCTTCGTCGCCTACCTGTCGAGCCTGACCAACCTCAAGTTCTCGGCCACTCAGTACGCCCTGCTCAGCTCCATCATGCTCCTGCTTCCACGCCTGATCGGCGGCTATTCCGGAGTCATGGTGGAAAAATACGGCTATCACGACTTCTTCCTCATCACCGCAATACTCGGGGTGCCGACCCTGATTCTGATCGCCATTCACTGGTTCCAGGAGAGCCGCCGCGCCGGACCGAAAGACCCGTCGGAGCAGCCCGCCAAGGGCGCTGTCGTGGGCGAGGAATCCTAGAAAATCCCGGGAGTTGCGGCTTTTCTCCGCGGCTCCCGTCCCCTCAAAGCGCAATCCTGTACGCCAGCGGAACTCGCCCGTACAATGCTCCGTCACTTCCAGTCTAAGCAACCGACAACGGCCTACCATGCGTACCAGTCAATATTTGCTCGCCACACAGAAAGAAACGCCTTCCGACGCGGTCGTGATCAGCCACCAGCTGATGCTGCGCGCCGGTATGATCCGTAAACTGGCTTCCGGCCTGTACACCTGGCTGCCGATGGGCTTGCGAGTGATGCGCAAGGTTGAAGCCATCGTTCGCGAAGAAATGAACGCCGCGGGCGCGCTTGAAGTGTTGATGCCGAGCACTCAACCGGCTGAGCTGTGGCAGGAATCCGGTCGCTGGGAAGAGTACGGCCCTGAGCTGCTGCGCTTCAAAGACCGTCACGGTCGCGATTTCTGCGCCGGCCCGACCCACGAAGAAGTGATCACCGATCTGGCCCGCAACGAGCTGAGCAGCTACAAGCAGCTGCCGCTGAACCTGTACCAGATCCAGACCAAATTCCGCGATGAAATCCGCCCACGCTTCGGTCTGATGCGCGGCCGCGAGTTCATCATGAAGGACGCCTACTCCTTCCACGCCGACCAGGCGTCCTTGCAGGTCACCTACGACCGCATGCACCAGGCTTATTGCAACGTCTTCACCCGCCTGGGCCTGAAGTTCCGCCCGGTTGAAGCAGACAACGGTTCCATCGGCGGCGCCGGTTCCCACGAATTCCACGTACTGGCCGAGTCCGGCGAAGACGATATCGTCTTCAGCAACGGTTCCGACTACGCAGCGAACATCGAGAAGGCTGAAGCCGTGCCGCGCGAAACCTCGCGCCCGGCTCCGACCGAAGAGATGCGCCTGGTTGACACCCCTGACGCGAAAACCATCGCCCAGCTGGTGGAAGGCTACAACCTGCCGATCGAGAAGACCGTCAAGACCCTGGTGGTGCATGCCGAAGAAGCCGGCAAGCTGATCGCCCTGATCATCCGTGGTGACCACGAACTGAACGAAATCAAGGCCGCCAACCAGCCTGGTGTTGCCAGCCCGCTGGTCATGGCCTCCGAAGCTGAACTGCGTGACGCCATCGGCGCCGGCGCCGGCTCCCTGGGCCCGGTGAACCTGCCACTGCCGATCATCATCGACCGCTCGGTGGCGCTGATGAGCGACTTCGGCGTCGGTGCCAACATCGACGACAAGCACTACTTCGGCGTCAACTGGGAACGCGACCTGCCGGTTCCGACTGTTGCCGACCTGCGCAACGTGGTGGCCGGCGACCCGAGCCCGGACGGCAAGGGCACCCTGGAAATCAAGCGCGGCATCGAGGTCGGGCACATCTTCCAGCTGGGCAACAAGTACAGCAAGGCGATGAAGTGCGAAGTGCTGGGCGAGAACGGCAAGCCAGTGACCCTGGAAATGGGCTGCTACGGCATTGGCGTGTCCCGCGTGGTGGCGGCCGCCATCGAGCAGAACAACGATGAAAACGGCATCATCTGGAGCGATACCCTGGCGCCGTTCCAGATCGCCCTGGTACCGCTGCGCTACGAAACCGAGCAGGTTCGCGAAGCCACCGACAAACTCTACGCAGAACTGACTGCCGCCGGTTTCGAAGTGCTGCTGGACGACCGCGACAAGAAAACCAGCCCGGGCATCAAGTTCGCGGACATGGAGCTGATCGGCATTCCTCACCGGATCGTGGTCAGTGACCGCGGCCTCGCCGAAGGCAACCTGGAATACAAGAGCCGTACCGAAGCCCAGGCACAAGCGCTGCCCGTGGCCGACGTCCTGTCCTTCCTCCAAGCCCGTATCCGTCGCTGAAACCAGATAGAGAAGTCATGTTCAAGCGAAACACCTTAAGCCTCGGGGGCGCCGCTCTATGCGGCGCCCTGCTGGTCAGCGGCTGCGCCAACCAGATGTCGCAACGCAGCGAACACGAGGAACGCGTCGAGCGCAAACTGCTCGACCACAGCCTGCAGATCGATGTCGGTGAGCCTAAGGTGCTTGAGCTGCCGCAACGCCGGGTACGCATCCACGAGCAGAAGACCTTCGAAGTGACCGAGTTCGAGGTCACTCGCCGCTACGATCGCTATACGCCTTATCAACCCTGGCGGGAAATCTACGAGATCCCGCTGGGCGCGGTAGCCCTGGTGGCCGGCGTCGGCGCCAATGTGGTCAACGTGTTTGCCCTGGGCAACCTGCCGGACAGCGTCACCAAGGACTGGGTCAGCTATGGCGTGTCCGGGCTCAACCCGTTCATGAACATGCCGTCCCACGGTCGGGCTCAGCAGAACCTGGCAGCCATCGATGAAGTCCAGCGTGACAAGCGCCTGGAGTATTCGAGCCTGCCCTGGAGCGAGCGCCCGGTGCAGGTCAAGGCCGGCAGGCAAACCTACGACATGAGCACCGATCGTAATGGCGTGCTGCGCTTGAACCTGCTGGACGCGCCATTCTCCGAACAGGACCTGAACCACATCGGCAAGTTACAGATCAGTGTCGAGGATGCTCAGGACGAAGTGCATTCCGACTCGTCCCTGAGCCTGAGCAGCAGCCTGCGCGGCAAGCTACTGGAAGCCCATGCACTGATTTACGACGATCTGGAAGATGACGAAGTAAGCCAGTGGGTACACCGGGTCAAGCGCCTGTCGGAGTTGGGTCTGGAAGAAGAGGCCAGCGAGCTGGAGCAGAGCCTGATCGAGCTGACACGCAACGATCCGGAATTGCAGAGCGAGTTTCTCAAGTCCCTGACCAAGAACGCCGGCCGCCTGGTCGCCGATCCCGGTCACTGATTGCCTCAGGAGCCGGCTTGCCGGCGAATGTCACGCCGCGGATCAATCGCGGTGCTCCCTTCGCCAGCCAGCCAGCGCCTACAACACGCCCCGAAACAGCTCCAGCTGTTCGTAACCACCGCGTAGATCCTGCAATCGCACGCCAATTCCCAAGAGCCGCACTGGCTTGCCGCCACGCTTGAAGGCCTGAGTCAGCAGTTGCCGATAACTCTCCAGATCCCGTCCGGCCCCCGCCTGCTCAAGAGTGGTCTGGGTAAAGTCGTGGAACTTCACTTTGACGAAGGGTTTGCCCGGCCGATAACTGCTGTCGATACGCGCAATGCGCCCTGCCAGAGTCTCCATCAGCTCCGGTAACTTCTGCAGGCAGCTATCCAGATCGGGAAGGTCCACGTCGTAAGTGTTTTCCACGCTGATGGACTGCCGCCGGCTGTCATTCTGCACCGGCCGATCATCGATCCCCCGGGCCAGGCTCCACAGGCGCTCGCCGAAACTGCCGAACTCGCGCACCAGAGCCAGCTTGTTCCAGTCGCGCAACTGCAGGCAGTCGACAATCCCCAGGCGACCCAGCTTGTCCGCCGTGACCTTGCCCACCCCATGCAACTTGCTCACCGGCAATTCGGAGACAAAATCCTCCACCTGATCCGGAGTGATCACGAACAGGCCGTTGGGCTTTTTCCAGTCGCTGGCAATCTTGGCCAGAAACTTGTTGGGCGCGACCCCGGCCGACACCGTGATATGCAACTGATTGGAAACCCGCCGACGAATGTCCTGGGCAATGCGCGTGGCGCTGCCGGCGAAGTTCGGACTGTCGGAAACATCCAGGTAGGCCTCGTCCAGGGACAAGGGCTCGATCAGCTCGGTGTAATCACGAAAGATCGTATGAATCTCTTTCGACGCCTCGCGATAGGCATCCATGCGCGGCTTGACGATCACCAGGTCCGGGCACAAGGTCAACGCGTGCCGCGACGACATGGCCGAGCGCACGCCATAGGCCCGCGCCTCATAGTTGCAGGTCGCAATCACCCCCCGTCGATCCGCGGAGCCGCCCACTGCCAATGGCTTGCCGGCCAGCTGCGGGTCGTCGCGCATTTCGATGGCGGCGTAGAAGCAATCACAGTCAATGTGGATGATTTTGCGCTGCATCATATAAAGGCAGAGATCATTAAAAGCTGAAGTCGGAATCAAAGCGGACGATCAGTATCTACCGGCACCTGTATATAGCACCAGTACCTTGCATCTCGGATCAATCGGCAAAGCGCCATGAGACATTTATTCTCTTAATGAGCACCAAGCGTTCCATAGAGCTGAAAGCCACGGTCTACCTGGGCCCAAGCCTCGAAAAACGCTCCTGGAAGCACGCTAAGCGATTGAACAGGAAGCCTTTTTTTAAAATTAGTGATTGACAGACGCCAGCGACGCTGTAGAATCCGCCCACACAGACGCGGGATGGAGCAGTCTGGTAGCTCGTCGGGCTCATAACCCGAAGGTCGTCGGTTCAAATCCGGCTCCCGCAACCAAACATCAAAAAAGGCTACTCGAAAGAGTGGCCTTTTTTGTGCGCGCCTGTTTTTGCCCTTCACGCACTCACCACCAGAGCGGCAAAACTCTTTAGCTGTCGATGACTTAAAAGACAGAACCGGCCATTCGACGTTTATTTGACCTGTCGAACCATTAATGGTTGACACTCAGTCGTTCGCCTGTAGAATGCCGCCACACAGACGCGGGATGGAGCAGTCTGGTAGCTCGTCGGGCTCATAACCCGAAGGTCGTCGGTTCAAATCCGGCTCCCGCAACCAAACATCAAAAAAGGCTGCTCGAAAGAGTGGCCTTTTTTGTATCTGTTGAAAAAGTCCTTTCGCAACAATGACCTGGCAAAGTGTTGCGAGCCTTTTAGCGATGCTTCGACCCTTCAAGATGCGAGCTATGCTCTGTCTCGAGCAACCACCCGGCGGCCATCGCCCAGGGTCGCCGGGCCACGGTGAGACGCGTTAATATTTGAAACTATTTTTTCTACAGGGATTGGTAACTTGGCCGGATACCCCCATCCTGTCGCGCACAATCCACGAGGTGATTGATGCGCGCCAACACGTCTGATTCGCAAGACAGCGATACCACTACCGCCACTCAACCTGTGACAACCACTCGCCTGCGCTGGCTGGACCTGTTGAGCAAGTACCGCCAACCCCTGGGCCTGGCCATAACGCTGCTGCTGTTCGCCATTGCCCTGATCGCTTGCCGTCACCTGCTTAGCGAGCTGGACTTCTACGCCCTGCACGACTCGATCCTCGAAGTGCCCAAGCCGGCCCTGCTCGGCGCCCTGGGCGCGACCATCGTCGGCTTCATCATTCTGCTGGGATACGAGTGGTCCGCCAGCCGCTATGCCGGAGTCAACCTGCCCGGCCGTACCCTGGCCCTGGGTGGCTTCACCGCCTTCGCCATCGGCAACGCCATCGGTCTGTCGCTGCTGTCGGGCGGCTCGGTACGTTATCGCCTGTATGCACGTCATGGGCTAGGGGCCTCCGACGTCGCGCACATGACCCTGTTTGCCAGCCTCTCTCTTGGGTGTGCCTTGCCACCGCTGGCGGCCCTGGCCACTTTGAGTAACTTGCCGGCAGCCTCGGCGGCCTTGCGCCTGCCTGAAAGCCTGTTGGGCGGTATTGCCCTGGCCATCCTGCTGCTGGGCGCGGTACTGGCCGTCGGCATCTATCGCCGACGCCTGCCAGAGCAGCCTCTGCGCGACAACCTGCTGGTCCGGGTCGGACGCCGCACCCTGCGCCTGCCTGGACGGCGCCTGACCTTCCTGCAACTGATCATCACCGCCCTGGACGTCGCCGCAGCCGCCACCGTGCTCTACCTGCTGCTGCCCGAAGCGCCGCCGTTCGGCGCCTTCCTGCTGGTGTACCTGCTGGCCCTGGCCGCCGGTGTGCTCAGCCACGTACCCGGCGGCGTCGGGGTGTTCGAAGCCATCCTGCTGGCGGCGTTCGCCGACAAGCTCGGGGCCGCGCCCCTGGCGGCCGCATTGCTGCTTTATCGCCTGATCTACGTGGTGCTGCCGATGCTGGTGGCCTGCGTCCTGCTGCTGATCAACGAAGCCCAGCGCCTGTTCCAGACCCGACAATCCCTGCGGGTAGCTTCCGGCCTGGCGGCGCCGATCCTGGCGGTGCTGGTGTTTCTCTCCGGCGTGGTGCTGCTGTTCTCCGGCGCCACCCCGGAAATCGATACCCGCCTGCAACACATCGGCTTCCTGATTCCTCACCGCCTGGTGGACGCTTCGCACTTCGGCGCCAGCCTGATCGGCGTGCTCTGCCTGCTGCTGGCCCAAGGCCTGCGCCGGCGCCTCTCCGCCGCCTGGATGCTCACCACCATTCTGTTGCTGGTGGGCGCCCTGCTCTCGCTACTTAAAGGTTTTGACTGGGAAGAAGCCTGCCTGATGACCCTCACCGCCAGCCTGCTGGCCGTGTTCCGGCGCTCGTTCTATCGCCCCAGCCGCCTCACCGAACTGCCCTTCTCGCCGCTGTACCTGGTGGCCAGCGTCTGCGTGCTCGGCGCCTCCACCTGGCTGCTGCTGTTCGCCTATCAGGACGTGCCCTACAGCCATCAACTGTGGTGGCAGTTCACCCTCGACGCCGACGCCCCTCGGGGCCTGCGTTCGCTGTTGGGGGCTGCGGTGCTGTTGCTGGTGGTGTCCCTGACCTGGCTGCTGCGTACCGCACGCCCGGTCATCCACCTGCCCACCAGCGACGAGCTGGACAAGGCTGCGAAGATCCTCATGGCCTCGTCCCAACCCGATGGTGGCCTGGCCCTGACCGGTGACAAGGCGCTGCTGTTCCACCCCAACGACGATGCCTTCCTGATGTACGCTCGCCGCGGCCGCAGCCTGGTGGCGCTGTACGACCCCATCGGCCCGACCCAGCAGCGCGCGGAAATGATCTGGCAGTTCCGCGACCTGTGCGACCTGCACCACGCGCGCCCGGTGTTCTACCAGGTACGGGCGGAAAACCTGCCCTACTACATGGACATCGGCCTGACCGCGATCAAGCTCGGCGAAGAAGCCCGGGTCGATCTCAAGCGCTTTGACCTGGAAGCCAAGGGCAAGGAGATGAAGGACCTGCGCTACACCTGGAACCGCGGCACCCGCGACGGCCTGTCGCTGGAGATCCACGAACCCGGGCAAGCGCCGATGGATGAGCTGAAGGTCATCTCCGATGCCTGGCTGACCGGCAAGAACGTCCGCGAGAAAGGCTTCTCCCTGGGCCGTTTCAGCGACGACTACCTCAAGCACTTCCGCATCGCGATCATCCGTTTTGAAGGACGCCCGGTGGCCTTCGCCAACCTGCTCGAGACCTACAGCCATGACCTGGCCAGCCTCGACTTGATGCGTGCGCACCCGGACGCGCCGAAGCTGACCATGGAGTTCATGATGGTCGGCCTGATCCAGCATTATAAAAATCATGGATACGCCCGCTTCAGCCTGGGCATGGTGCCGCTGTCCGGCCTGCAACCGCGGCGTGGCGCGCCGCTGACCCAACGCCTCGGCTCGATGGTCTTCCGCCGTGGCGAGCAACTGTATAACTTCCAAGGCTTGCGCCGCTTCAAAGACAAGTTCCAGCCCGACTGGGAACCCCGTTACATGGCCGTGCCGGCCGGGCTCGACCCGCTGGTGGCACTGGCCGACACCGCCGCCCTGATCGCAGGCGGCCTGACTGGATTGGTGAAACGCTGATGATTCAACGCTCTTGGCGGTATCTGCTGGCCACACTGGTGGTACTGGCTTTGCTTGCGGGTGGTGGCTACTGGTGGTGGAACCGCCCCGCCCCTGAACCGACCCTGGAACAACTGACCCAGGCCGACGGCTCGACCCTGACCCGCGTGACCCCCGGCACCAAGGCCAAGGCCCGGGTGGTGGTGGCGGTGTTGCCTGATTCGACCCTGACCGACAAACAACTGCTGGCCCTGAGCCGCAGTGGCGCGGCGCAGATCGTCCAGGTGATCCTGCCCAAGGACGATTGCAAACTGCAGGAACAAGCCCTGCAAAGCGCCCTGCCCCAGCTCAACGGCCCGGCCACCCTGGTCAGCGGCATCGGCCCGGGCGCGGCCCTGGCCTGGCGCTGGGTCGCCACCCAGAACGACGACAAGGCCCAAGCCGTGTCGGTGGGCTTCACCATTAACCCGGCGCCCGGCTGCACCGATCCACTGCCCAAGACCCTGGCCCACGGCCACTGGCTGGTGGCCTGGAACGACAACCCGGATGACGAAAGTGCCGGCTTCGTGCGTGATACCCCCAACGCCACCACCAGCATCAGCGACTACGACATCCACCTGCCCCAAGTGCTGAACAACGAGCTGCGCAAGCTGCTGGTGGGTTCTGAAAACGGCGGCCTGAACATTCCCGTGGTGGAAGTCCCGGCCGGCCAGGCCAAGGACACCGTGACCCTGTTCCTCTCCGGCGACGGCGGCTGGCGCGACCTGGACCGCGACGTGGCTGGCGAGATGGCCAAGATCGGCTACCCGGTGGTGGGCATCGACACCCTGCGCTACTACTGGCAGCACAAGACGCCTGAGCAAAGCGCCGTTGACCTCACCGAACTGATGCAGCACTACCGGCAGAAGTGGGGCACCAAGCGCTTCGTGCTGACCGGCTACTCCTTCGGCGCCGACGTGCTGCCGGCGATCTACAACCGCCTGCCGGAAGCCGAGCAGCAGCGGGTCGACGCCATTATCCTGCTGGCCTTCGCCCGTACCGGCAGCTTCGAGATCGAAGTCGAAGGCTGGCTGGGCAATGCTGGCAAGGAAGCTGCCACCGGCCCGGAAATGGCCAAGCTGCCCGCCGCCAAGGTGGTGTGCATCTACGGTGAGGAAGAAGTCGACGAAAGCGGCTGCACCGACAAGACTGCGGTCGGCGAAGCCATGAAGCTGCCGGGCGGCCATCACTTCGATGAGAACTACCCGGCACTGGCCAAGCGCCTGGTGGATGCCATCGAAAAGCGCCAGGCCAAGGATCAGGCGACCGCTCAAGAATGAGCTGAGCCTCGCCCGACAAAGCCCCCGCAGCCTTGAGGTTGCGGGGGCTTTTTTACATCAGCGGTCTCAGTTGCCTCGTTGAAGACCGCGTAATGGCGGATGACTCCCGCGCAGGTTGTAGGCAAACTCCGAGAGTTGTGTAAGGGGTGCGTTTTGGGCACTTTGCTGCCTTGTTGGCCTGCGCTTCGACGGGCTAGGCTCCGGGTGTCGCTGAGCATTCAGCGGCCGGGCTTGGAAACCCGAAGAACCTTGGCAACTAGCGCCCCGCTTGATTGCAGATAAATTTTGCGCCTGCAATCCATCTGTTATGGCGGCTGTGCGTGGGAGGCCTTCGGGTCTGCCGGTTTCCTGGGTTTCCGGTTTTCCAACCTGCGCATAGCTGCCACCCATTCGCTTGGAAACGAACGTGGTAGCTCCTCAAACCTTGGAGTTGAACCATGAACAATACAAACCCGCCTCAACTTTCAAATCTGAAAACAGTCGGCTTAATCACTTTCCTTTACTGCTCGGAACGCCCGCTATTCCAGGTCAGCCCCGGCCTCCCCATCGGCGAAGCCCTGGCCCAAGCCTCCGACCTGCTGTCCCTGGCCAAGGCCTTTGCTGAGGACGCCGCCTACAGCAAGGATAGCGATCGTCACGCCTGGGCCGCGCACTACCTGACCGCCATGGGCAAGGCGGTGTTGGACGATGTGGTGCAGGCGCTAGCCGCGTAAAGGCCGGGGCGATCACGGGGCCGGTGGGCTCCGAGAGAAACCGTTCAGGCATCAGTATCGATGTCGATGGCCAGTCCGTCATCGCGAGCAAGCCCGCTCCTACAGAACCGTAGAAACGAAAAAGCCCCCGCTGCCGCAAGGCAACGGGGGCTTTTGTCTGGTCAGGATCACATCTCGACCTGAGTACCCAGCTCGATCACCCGGTTCACCGGCAGCTTGAAGAAGCGCAGGTTGCCGTTGGCGTTCTTCAACATGAAGGCGAACAGCGCTTCGCGCCAGCGGGCCATGCCCACCAGCTTGGAGGCAATCACGGTTTCACGGCTGAGGAAGTAGGTGGTGCGCATGGGGCTGAAGTCCAGCTCGTCCAGGTGACACAGCTTCAGGGCCTCCGGCACGTCCGGTTCGTCAGTGAAACCGAAGTGCAGGATCACCCGGAAGAAACCTTCGCCGTAGGCGTCCACCTCGAAGCGCCGATTTGCAGGCACCCGCGGAATATCCTCGTAGACCACCGTCAACAGCACCACTTGTTCGTGCAGCACCTGGTTATGCAGCAGATTGTGCAGCAAGGCGTGGGGGACGGCGTCTGGTCGGGCCGTGAGGAACACGGCAGTGCCCTGCACCCGATGCGGCGGCTGTACGCGGATGCTGCCGATAAAGATTGGCAGCGGCAGCCCGCCTTCGTCCAAGCGATCCACCAGCAATTCCTTGCCGCGTTTCCAGGTGGTCATGAGCAGGAACAGCACGATCCCCGCCAGCACCGGGAAGGCACCGCCCTGGAAGATCTTCGGCACGTTGGCGGCGAAGAACAGCCCATCCACCAACAGGAATCCCAGCAGGAGCGGCACCACCAGCATCGGCGGCCACTTCCACAGCAGCAGGATCACCGCCGACACCAGGATACTGGTGATCAGCATGGTCCCGGTCACCGCCACGCCGTAGGCCGAAGCCAGGGCACCGGAGGACTCGAAACCGAGCACCAGCAGGATCACCCCCACCATCAGCGCCCAGTTCACCGCGCCGATGTAGATCTGCCCCTGCTCGGCGCTGGAAGTGTGCTGAATGTGCATCCGCGGGATGTAACCCAACTGGATTGCTTGGCGAGTCAGGGAGAAGGCGCCGGAAATCACGGCCTGGGACGCGATCACCGTGGCCAGGGTGGCCAGCACCACCAGCGGAATCAGGGCCCAGCTCGGCGCCAGCAGGTAGAAGGGGTTGCGGGCCGCTTCAGGGTTTTCCAGCAGCAGCGCGCCCTGGCCGAAGTAGTTCAGCACCAGCGCCGGCAGCACCAGGGCGAACCAGGCCCGGGCGATGGGCTTGCGCCCGAAGTGCCCCATGTCGGCGTACAAGGCTTCGGCACCGGTCAATGCCAGAACCACCGCCCCGAGGATGGCGACTCCCATGCCCGGATGGACAATGAAGAAGCGCACGCCCCACATCGGGTTCAAGGCCTGCAGCACTTCCGGGTGCTGGAGAATGCCGTTGACCCCCAACCCGCCCAGAACCACGAACCAGGCCACCATCACCGGGCCAAACAGCTTGCCGATGCGATCAGTGCCGTGTTTCTGGATCAGGAACAAGGCCACCAGTACCACCAGCGCCATCGGCACCACCCAGTGTTCCAGGCCGCTGAACGCCAGCTCCAGCCCCTCGACCGCCGACAACACGGAAATCGCCGGGGTGATCATGCTATCGCCATAGAACAGCGCCGCGCCGATCAGGCCCAGAATCACCAGCATCGAACGCAAGCGCGGATAGGAACCGGCAGCCCGCCTGGCCAGCGCGGTCAAGGCCATGATGCCGCCCTCGCCCTGGTTGTCGGCCCGCAGGACGAACAGTACGTACTTGATCGAGACGACCCAGACCAACGACCAGAAAATCAGCGCGAGGATGCCAAACACCCCGTCATGATTGACCTGAACCCCATAATGGCCGGCAAACACCTCCTTGAGGGTGTAGAGCGGACTGGTGCCGATATCGCCATACACCACCCCGACCGCCGCCACCAGCATCCCCAGAGGCTTGCCCCCGGAGTGCTCGCCACTCGCCGCCTGACTACTTGCCTGACCCATCAATGACTCCCACTACTCAAGACCGGGGCTTCTTATATAGAAAGCGCAAGGTTATACAAGCGCTATTCTCTTAAGTTGCGCAGTTTGCCATGTAATTTGCAGATTCTTATTACCACTAAGGCGCCAACTAACGTCGTATGAAAGCAACCGGGCATAACGGGAAGAAGCATAGTCCAGCGCTGGTCGTATTTCCCCCGTATAAAGCTGGTCAAGCGCCTCGACCATCGCTAGAATTGCGCACTTTTTGATCAGAGGCGCAGCCAGCGCCCAAGCGTCGCACTTGCCCCCCAAGTGATTCGATACCCAATACCGAGGTTAGACATGTCCACCCCCTCCGCGCCGGCCAACCCGAAAGTCGGCTTCGTATCCCTGGGTTGCCCAAAAGCTCTGGTCGACTCCGAGCGCATCCTCACTCAACTGCGCATGGAAGGCTATGACGTGGTGTCCACCTACCAGGACGCCGATGTCGTGGTGGTCAACACCTGCGGTTTCATCGACTCGGCCAAGGCCGAATCCCTGGAAGTGATCGGCGAAGCCATCAAGGAAAACGGCAAGGTCATCGTCACCGGCTGCATGGGCGTGGAAGAAGGCAATATCCGTGACGTGCACCCCAGCGTGCTGGCCGTGACCGGCCCGCAGCAGTACGAGCAAGTGGTCAACGCCGTGCACGAAGTGGTGCCGCCGAAACAGGACCACAACCCGCTGATCGACCTGGTGCCGCCGCAAGGCATCAAGCTGACCCCACGCCACTACGCCTACCTGAAGATTTCCGAAGGCTGCAACCACAGCTGCAGCTTCTGCATCATTCCGTCGATGCGCGGCAAGCTGGTCAGCCGTCCGGTGGGCGATGTGCTCGACGAGGCCCAGCGCCTGGTCAAGTCCGGGGTCAAGGAACTGCTGGTGATCTCCCAGGACACCAGCGCCTATGGCGTCGACGTCAAGTACCGCACCGGTTTCTGGAACGGCGCGCCGGTGAAGACCCGCATGACCGAGCTCTGTGAGGCCCTGAGTACTCTGGGCGTGTGGGTGCGCCTGCACTACGTGTACCCGTACCCGCACGTGGACGAGCTGATTCCGCTGATGGCCGCCGGCAAGATCCTGCCGTACCTGGACATCCCGTTCCAGCACGCCAGCCCGAAAGTGCTCAAGGCCATGAAGCGTCCGGCCTTCGAAGACAAGACCCTGGCGCGGATCAAGGCCTGGCGCGAGATCTGCCCGGAGCTGATCATCCGTTCGACCTTTATCGTCGGCTTCCCTGGCGAAACCGAGGAAGACTTCCAGTACCTGCTGAACTGGCTGACCGAAGCCCAGCTGGACCGTGTTGGTTGCTTCCAGTACTCGCCGGTGGAAGGCGCACCGGCCAACGACCTGGACTTGGAAGTGGTCCCGGACGAGGTCAAGCAGGACCGTTGGGAGCGCTTCATGGCGCACCAGCAGGAAATCAGCTCGGCACGCCTGCAACAGCGCATCGGCAAGGAAATCGAAGTGCTGATCGATGAAGTCGACGAGAATGGCGCCGTGGGCCGCTGCTTCTTCGATGCGCCGGAGATCGACGGCAACGTGTTCATCGACGGTGCGGGCGACCTGAAGCCGGGTGACAAGGTCTGGTGCCGGGTCACCGACGCCGACGAATACGACCTCTGGGCCGAAACCCTGTAAGGCGTAAAAAAACTGCCAAGCCCCGCTCTCGCCACGAGATGCGGGGCTTTTTTCGGTCTATCGTTAGCCCTTGCCAATCACCTCAGGGATAAGCGGCATGCGCCACCACTCGGTCATCCACACCCCCAAACTCAGCGACTACCCGGAACTGGTCCGTGTCTGGGAAGACTCGGTTCGCGCCACCCACGACTTTCTCCCGGACAGCTATATAGAGCTGCTGAGAAACCTGGTGCTGACCCGCTACCTGGATGCGGTGATGCTGATCTGTACCCGGGATCAGCGGCAACGCATCACCGGTTTCGCTGGCGTGGCAGCGGGCAAGATCGAGATGCTGTTCATCGACCCGGCCCATCGCGGCCAGGGCCTGGGCCGGCAACTGCTGCACTATGCAGTGGAACACCTGAACGCCCAACAACTGGACGTCAATGAACAGAACCCTCAAGCGCTGGGCTTCTACTTCAAGCAGGGCTTTGAGGTGGTCGGCCGCTCCGAACAGGACGGCATGGGCCAGCCCTACCCGTTGCTGCACATGCGCCTGAAACAACCGCAACTGCAGGCCCGACGCGGCTAAAAGCCACAGCGGGCAAATGGACCCGCGATTAACCGGCGCCAGGCAGGTACAATAGCCGCCCTCTTTTGATACGGCCCCTGACATGACTGACCCGATTCGTCTCTCCAAACGCCTCATCGAACTGGTCGGCTGCTCCCGCCGGGAGGCTGAGCTGTTCATCGAGGGCGGCTGGGTCACCGTAGACGGCGAAGTCATCGACGAACCGCAGTTCAAGGTCGGCGCGCAAAAGGTCGTCCTCGACCCCGAGGCCAAGGCCACCGCCCCGGAGCCGGTAACCATCCTGCTCAACGTGCCCGCCGGCCAGGATCTGGAAAGCGCCCTGGCATCCATCGGCGCCGACAGCCTGTCGGACGAGCACCGCTACGGCAAACGTCCGCTGCGCGGGCATTTCCTGCGCCTGACCGCCAGTGAAGACCTGCAACCCAATGCCAGCGGCCTGTTGGTGTTCACCCAGGACTGGAAAGTGCTGCGCAAGCTGACGGCCGATGCGGCCAAGATCGAGCAGGAATACGTGGTCGAGGTCGAAGGCGAGATGATCGACCACGGCCTCAACCGCCTGAACCACGGCCTGACCTACAAGGGCCGCGAGCTGCCGCCGGTCAAGGCCAGTTGGCAGAACGAGAACCGCCTGCGCTTCGCCATGAAGAATCCGCAGCCGGGTGTGATCGCACTGTTTTGCCAAGCCGTCGGCCTCAAGGTCGTCGCCATTCGCCGCATCCGGATCGGCGGCGTGTCCATCGGCAAAGTGCCGCTGGGCCAGTGGCGCTACCTGTCGGCCAAAGAGAAGTTCTAAAGCCGCCCCCATTCAGACGCCGTGCCCTGGCGCGGCGCTCAACGCGCATTGATCAGGACTGTAACCATGATTCATAACGATGTACTGCGCAGCGTGCGCTACATGCTCGACATCAGCGACAAGAAGGTCGTGGAGATCATCAAGCTCACCGGCTTCAAGGTCAGCCTGGACGACATCGTCAGCTACCTGAAGAAGGACGAGGAAGAAGGCTTCGTGCACTGCCCGGACGAAGTCATGGCGCATTTCCTCGACGGCCTGGTGATCTTCAAGCGCGGCAAGGATGAAAGCCGTCCGCCGCTGCCGATCGAACTGCCGGTGACCAACAACATCATCCTGAAGAAGCTGCGCGTGGCCTTCGAGCTCAAGGAAGACGACATGCACGCCGTGCTCAAGGCCGCCGACTTCCCAGTGTCCAAGCCCGAGCTGAGCGCGCTGTTCCGCAAGTTCGGCCACACCAACTACCGCCCTTGCGGCGACCAGTTGCTGCGCAACTTCCTCAAGGGCCTGACCCTGCGGGTTAGAGCTTAAGGCAGCTGCAAGCTTCAAGCTGCAAGTTCAAGGCTTGTAGCTTGCGGCTTATCGCTCAAAGCTTGAGGCTTGCCAAATGACCTACAGCGTTTCGCCCATCGGTTTCGTGCGCTCCTGTTTCAAGGAGAAGTTCGCCATCCCGCGCCAACCGCAACTGGCCCCGGCCGCTCGCGGCGTATTGGAGCTGGTGGCGCCCTTCGATCAGGGCGAGGCGGTGCAAGGACTGGAGCAGGTCAGCCATGTCTGGCTGCTGTTCCTGTTTCACCAGGCCCTGGAGGACAAGCCACGGCTCAAGGTCCGCCCGCCGCGCCTGGGGGGCAACAAGTCCATAGGGGTCTTCGCTACCCGCGCCACCCACCGCCCCAACGGCATCGGCCAATCGGTGGTCAAGCTGGACAAGATCGAGGCCAACCGCCTGTGGATCTCCGGCATCGACCTGCTGGACGGCACGCCGATCCTCGATATCAAGCCCTATGTGCCTTACGCCGACATCATTGCCACGGCGAGCAATGACATCGCCAGCGCTGCACCACAGTTGATACCAGTGCAGTGGCAGGACATTGCTTTGCAACAGGCTCAGACCCACGCTCAGCGCCTGCAGGAGCCCTTGGTGGAACTCATCGAGCAGTGCCTGGCCCAGGACCCGCGCCCGGCCTATCAGGTGCCCACTGCCGAGCGGGAATACGGTGCGCAGTTCTGGGATCTGGATGTGCGCTGGCATTACCCCGAGCCAGGGCTGATCCGGGTGTTGGAAGTGGTCCCGGCGGGCTGAACCCCGGAAACGAAAAAGCCCGCGTTGCCTTCCCAGGCAACGCGGGCTTTTCTGTGTCTGCTAGCCGCCCAGTCAGCACCAATGCGCTGCCTGGACGGTCTTCGCGAGCAAGCTCGCTTCTACTTCTCGACGAAGGCGCGCTCGATCAGGTAGTCGCCCGGTTCACGCATGCGCGGCGAAACGGTCAGGCCGAAGCTGTTGAGCACTTCGCTGGTTTCTTCCAGCATGCTTGGGCTGCCGCACAGCATGGCTCGGTCGTCCTGCGGGTTGATGGGTGGCAGGCCGATGTCGCGGAACAGCTTGCCGCTACGCATCAGGTCGGTCAGGCGGCCTTCGTTCTCGAACGGCTCGCGGGTCACGGTGGGGTAGTAGATCAACTTCTCACGCAGCGCTTCGCCGAAGAACTCGTTCTGCGGCAAGTGCTCGGTGATGAACTCGCGGTAGGCGACTTCGTTGACGTAGCGAACGCCGTGGCACAGGATCACTTTTTCGAAACGCTCGTAGGTTTCCGGATCCTGGATCACGCTCATGAACGGCGCCAGTCCGGTGCCGGTGCTGAGCAGGTACAGGTGTTTGCCCGGCTTCAAGTCATCCAGCACCAGGGTGCCGGTAGGCTTTTTGCTGATGATGATCTCGTCGCCTTCCTTCAGATGCTGCAGTTGGGAAGTCAACGGACCGTCTGGAACCTTGATGCTGAAGAATTCGAGATGCTCTTCCCAGTTCGGGCTGGCAATGGAGTAGGCACGCATAAGCGGACGGCCATTGGGCTGTTGCAGGCCGATCATCACGAACTGACCGTTCTCGAAGCGCAGACCCGGGTCGCGGGTGCACTTGAAGCTGAACAGAGTGTCATTCCAGTGATGAACACTGAGGACACGCTCGTGGTTCATGTTGCTCATGTACGGGGGCTCCTAGAAATTGCCTGCGCTAACCATGAGCGCAATTGCACAGCATTCTAATGGCGGCGACAATATCTGTTAACTGGATTATTAAGATAAGGGTTATCGGTTATATCGATATGCGATTTACTCTCCGTCAACTGCAAGTCTTCGTCGCCGTCGCCCAGCAAGAGAGCGTTTCTCGTGCTGCCGGGCTTCTGGCCCTGTCGCAATCGGCGGCCAGCACCTCAATCACCGAGCTCGAGCGCCAATCCAGTTGCCAGCTGTTTGATCGCGCCGGCAAGCGCCTGAGCCTCAACGCCCTGGGCAAACAGCTTTTGCCACAAGCGGTGGCACTGCTGGACCAGGCCAAGGAGATCGAGGACCTGCTCAATGGCAAGTCCGGATTCGGCTCGCTGTCGGTGGGCGCGACCCTGACCATTGGCAACTACCTGGCGACCCTGCTGATCGGCAGCTTCATGCAGGTGCATCCGGAAAGCCAGGTGAAGCTCCATGTGCAAAACACTGCGCATATCGTGCAACAGGTGGCCCACTACGAAATTGATCTGGGTCTAATCGAAGGCGACTGCAGTCACCCGGATATCGAGGTGCAAACCTGGGTCGAGGATGAGCTTGTGGTGTTCTGCGCGCCCCAGCACCCTTTGGCCAAACGCGGCCACGCCACCATGGAGGAGCTGACCCACGAAGCCTGGATTCTCCGGGAGCAGGGTTCCGGGACACGCCTGACCTTCGACCAGGCCATGCGTCATCATCGCAGCGCGCTGAACATCCGCCTGGAACTGGAGCACACCGAGGCCATCAAGCGTGCAGTGGAGTCGGGATTGGGGATTGGTTGCATCTCCAGGCTGGCGCTGCGAGATGCCTTTCGTCGTGGCAGCCTGGTGCCAGTGGAAACACCGGGCCTGGATCTGGCCCGGCAGTTCTACTTCATCTGGCATAAACAGAAGTATCAGACTTCAGCCATGCGCGAGTTCCTCGAACTGTGCCGCTCCTTTACCGCCGGGGTACAGCGCAGCGACGAAATCGTCCTGCCGAGCATTCCTTAGATCAGGATCACGGCCCACACGATGGTGATCATGCTCAGGGCGACAAACTGCGCCGCGCTGCCCATGTCCTTGGCGTTCTTCGACAACGGGTGACGATCCAGGGAAATCCGGTCGATCGCTGCCTCCACAGCCGAGTTGAGCAATTCGACGATCAGCGCCAGTAGGCACACGGCAATCAGCAGCGCGCGCTCGACCCGGCTGACGTTGAGCAGGAAGCTCAAGGGAATCAGGATCACGTTGAGCAACACCAACTGACGAAATGCCGCCTCGCCGGTGAAGGCGGCGCGCAAGCCATCGAACGAATAGCCGGCGGCGTTGAGGATGCGTTTAAGACCGGTTTGACCTTTGAAAGGCGACATAAGCTGAGCAACTGAAAAAAGGAGTGGGGAAACTAGTTCAACCAAAGTCAAAAAAGCGTGAACAACCCGTGGGTTAATGGCTGGAAATTGACTCAAGTTGTTGCAAGAGCAAGGCCGCCTGGGTACGGGTGCGAACCCCGAGCTTGCGGAAAATTGCCGTCACGTGAGCCTTGATCGTCGCCTCGGAAACACTCAGCTCATAAGCGATCTGCTTGTTCAACAACCCCTCGCAGACCATGGTCAGTACCCGAAACTGCTGAGGCGTCAGGCTTGCCAGGCCTTCGCTCGCGGCCTTGGCTTCCGCCGAAACACTGACTTCTTCAAAAGCTTGCGGCGGCCACCAGACGTCACCATCAAGGACGCTACGCACCGCCTGCTGAATGACTTCCAGGGAGCTGGACTTGGGAATGAAACCGCTGGCCCCGAACTCGCGGGAACGAACCATGACAGACGCTTCTTCCTGCGCCGAAACCATCACCACCGGAATCTGCGGATACTGCCCGCGCAACAGCACCAGGCCAGAAAAACCGTAGGCACCAGGCATGTTCAGGTCCAACAGGACCAGATCCCAGTCAGCTTTTTCGGTGAGGCGGGCTTCCAGCTCGGCGATGCTCGCCACTTCCACCAGACGCACATCAGGACCCAAGCCCAGAGTGACAGCTTGATGCAGTGCACTGCGAAAAAGCGGGTGGTCATCGGCAATCAGGATTTCGTATGTGGCCATTTTTCAAATGATCCTGTTTTTCATGGCAGGACTGATGCATTCAGCCCTCACCCAGCAACATGGGGGCTCGCCAGAATGCGATACCCAAAGAGCACGAACACCGCGAAAAGCCTGAGCAAAACGGTGGTTCAAACAGCGCTGGCGCCCTAATCGGCGCCAAGCATGCCCAGCGAAGCCAGGGTGGTCAAGCGTGAAGCTTTGCGGCATCTTAGCCAGCTAACTAATAAGAGAGCCCTCATGCGAAGCCAAGCCTTGCGTGCCGATGTCCTGATGCTGATCACCGCTGTCATCTGGGGGGCTGCGTTTGTCGCACAATCCTCCGGCATGGATCATATCGGCCCCTTCCTCTATTCCGGCCTGCGTTTTGCTCTGGGCTCACTCTGCCTGCTACCACTGGTACTACGCAGAACGCCCGCCGATCGCCACCCCGCCCCCCTGCTCAATCGTGGCCTGTTGCTGGGCGGCGTACTCATGGGCCTGGCCCTTACTCTGGGGATCAACCTGCAGCAGGTCGGTCTGATGTTTACCAGCGTAACCAATGCTGGGTTCATCACCGGGCTCTACGTCATTGTAGTGCCGCTGCTGGGACTGCTGATCGGCCACAAGACGGGACTAGGTACCTGGCTCGGCGCGGTGCTGGCCGTGGTGGGCATGTTCCTGTTGACCGTCAGCGACAGCTTTCACGTTGCGTCCGGCGACTGGCTGCAATTGATCGGCGCCTTTGTCTGGGGCGCACACGTGATTCTGGTGGGCGTATTCGCCAGCCGCCACGACCCGATTCGCCTGGCCTTCCTACAATTTGCCACCTGTTCGGTGGTGAGCCTGATCCTCGCGCTGTGCCTGGAGCCGATTCACTGGAACGCGATTGTCGCCGCCGGTCCGGCCATTCTTTACGGGGGCGTGATTGCTGTCGGCATCGGCTACACCCTGCAAGTGATTGCCCAGAGGGACGCGATCGCCTCCCACGCGGCAATCATTCTGTCCCTCGAAGCCGTGTTTGCCGCCATCGCCGGGGCCTGGCTGCTGGATGAATCACTGCAGCTGCGCGGTTACTTCGGCTGTGCACTCATGCTCAGCGGCATGTTGGTGGCCCAGCTATGGCCGCAAAAACCCCAGGCCAGCGCCGCCACTACACAAAGGGCTTGAGCCGGGAGTGCACTTCATCCAGAGGATCGATGGCCTTCTGGAACTTCGCCGACAGGTAATGAGTGCTGAATACGTCAAGGTAGGCGTCCATGACCTGGCTGACCTGCTCGTCCCCCGCCAACTCCAGGCACAGGGCAGCTACCTCGGCGGTACAGAAATGGTCATCACGCTTGGAGCGCCGCAACTTGTAGCGCGAGAGCTTCTCCGATGACAGGCTAAGCACCGGCAAGTGCTCAAGATAGGGGCTCTTGCGAAACATCTTGCGGGCTTCGCTCCAGGTGGCATCCAGCAGAATGAACAGCGGGCGCTTGCCTTCCTCCTGCCGGACCTCGCTGACCACTCGCTCGGGGGCCACGAACTCTCCGGGAAAGACGATATAAGGCTGCCACTGCGGATCAGCCAGTAAGGCCAGCAATTGCGGATCGACTTCGGTACGGGACCAGTGAAACGCCCAGGTATCGGCAATCACATCAGCGATCAACCAGCCGGTATTACTCGGTTTGAGCGGCTCCACATCGTGCATCACCAGGCACATGGCCGACTCGGCGCTGACCTTGGGCCGCCAGGCACACAGGCAATGGCTGGGAATCACTCGGCAACGCGGGCAGCGCTCAGCGCGTGAGCCCCGCGCAAAAAAGGGTTTGACCGCACGAGCCATGCGCAGATCACGTAGACGGGATACCGCATGGCTCATCGCTGAGCACACCGGCAAAGGACAGGAATAGACACGGAAATAACTCGAAGGGGTAAAAAGTCGGACAAGTTTATCAGAGCCATCTGTTCAAACCTGTACCGCCTTCCTAGCTCTCCCCCTATAATTCGTCGCCACTGAACGCACAGTCGAGTGGCTGGTCGAAGCATCAGTCACTGCACCAGGAGAGTTTCATGTTGCGCTTTACCATCCCTACCGTCGCCTTTCTGCTGGCCTTGCCCCTGGGTGTCCAGGCTGCGTCCTTGCAAGAGTTCGAACTGAGCAAAATGCTGGAGAAGGTCGCTGCGGAAAGCAACGTCGGCACTCCCCGGGAAGTCAACGAGAACATTCTCGATCAGGGTTATACCGTTGAAGGCAAGGAGTTGATCAATCACCTCAGCGTCCAGGCCGGCCACGCCGAACAAATGCGTGCCAACCCCAAGGCCGTCTACTTGCAGCTGGGTGCCAGCGTCTGCCGTAACCCCAACTACCGCAAGCTGATGGCCAAAGGCGCAGTCATGCGCTACGAGTTCACCGAAAACCGCACCAATCGCCCTGTAGCCTCAGCGCGCTTCCAGGAATCGGATTGCCCTTCCCAAAACACGCCCAAGAAGAAGTGAATCAAGGACGGGACGCGCGCCGCTGCTGATCATCGGCGCGCAACTCCGCTACCAGGGCCTGCAGATATCGCGAAGGCCGCTCCTCCCCCGCCAAGCGACGCCGGCACTCTTCCTCAAGACTCAAATGATGGGCTGCCGCCGCAGCTTGCAACAGCTGGTACAACTGCGGATCGACTTCCAACACGACAGTGGTCATCCCTTGCCTCCCTGCCCTCGGCTTGCACGGACGGATGGCCGCGCCCCCTTCCTGGAGCCGGCTCCTGAACCGAGCGCTGCACTTTAGTAAATCAGAGGCTCGAGCCCTTGCCGCGGCGCCTGACCAATGGTGCCAAGGCCGCTAAATTCACTAAGAAGCGGTTGCCAGCCAAGACTTTATGGGCACATGATCAAGTCATGTCCGAAGGTTCCCATCGACTGTTCCAGGACGGTTCAGGAGGCCGTTCTTGTGCGTCTTGCAGTGCAATTTTTTCTTAATAAAGGAATGCAGAACCTCTGTGGATACCTCGATCGCTGCCCAGCGACGGTCAGCGGTGATCGGGTCAAGAGAGTTGCTCACACGCTGGGCTGAGCAGGCAGCGACACAGGTTGTGTCGTGGCACGTTCGAATACCTCGGCCGTGCACAAGGTTCTGTGCAGAAGGAGAAGCTGAATGCCTTACCAATCGAATGACCTGTTAACTCGTCATTTCCAAAGCAAGGGCGTCGACCTCACAAGCCAGGTCGAAGCGCAACTCAACCAGATTGCCCCCAACAGCCCGAATATCCCCCTCTACCGCGACATGGTTCTCACCGTCCTGCGCATGGCCGAGGACGACCTCAACCGCTGGAACGCCAAGATTACCCTGCAAGCGCTACGCGAGCTGGAACATGCCTTCCGGGTACTGGAACAGTTCAAAGGCCGGCGCAAAGTGACGGTATTCGGCTCGGCGCGAACGCCCAGCGAACATCCGCTTTATGCCATGGCCAAGGAACTGGGAGCGGCCCTGGCCCGCTCGGACCTGATGGTGATCACCGGCGCTGGCGGCGGCATCATGGCAGCGGCTCATGATGGCGCAGGGCTGGAGCACAGCCTGGGCTTCAACATCACCCTGCCCTTCGAACAGCATGCCAACCCCACTGTGGGCGGCACGGAAAACCTGCTGTCGTTCCACTTTTTCTTCACACGCAAGCTGTTTTTCGTCAAGGAAGCCGATGCCCTGGTGCTTTGCCCTGGTGGTTTCGGCACCCTGGACGAAGCCCTGGAGGTCCTGACCCTGATCCAGACCGGCAAAAGCCCTCTGGTACCGGTGGTATTGCTGGACGCACCTGGCGGGCAGTTCTGGCAAGGCGCCCTGGACTTCATCCATAACCAACTGGAGGCCAATCGCTACATCCTGCCCAGCGACATGAAGCTGGTGCGCCTGGTACACAGCACCGAAGAAGCAGTTAAGGAAATCCAGCAGTTCTACGCCAACTTCCACTCCAGCCGCTGGCTGAAACAGGAGTTTGTCATCCGCATGAACCACAGCCTCAATGAGCAGGCGCTGGAACACATGCAGATAGCATTCGCCGACCTGTGCCTGAGTGGCCAGTTTCGGCAACATACCTACAGTGGAGAGGAGCACGACGAAGTTCAGTTCAGCCATCTGACGCGGCTATCGTTCGTTTTCAACGCTCGTGACAACGGCCGCCTGCGGGAACTGATCGACTTTATCAACCTGCCGGAGAACTGGACCAGGCAACAATCCGAGACCCGCCAGCGCGCACGAGAAACCAGCAAAGTCAGCTGACCTGCACCATCACCCGCTGCACCAGGCAGCGGGTACAACTTCAGTCATCCATCCCTCGGCCGCTCAATAGACGGCCGATCATGTCCATGGAATACCCGCGATAACTCAGAAAGCGCCCTTGCTTGGCCCGTTCACGGGCATCCACAGGAAACTGCCCGGCAAACTTGCGCTGCCAGACGTCTCGCAACTGCTCTTGCCAGTCGATACCGCACTCGCGCAGCGCAAGATCGATATCACCTCGCTGCAAGCCACGCTGGCTGAGCTCTTCGCGAATACGCATCGGCCCGTAACCTGAGCGCGCACGATAGGAAACAAAACTTTCGAGATAACGGGATTCGGACAGCAGCCCCTCTTCCGTCAAACGGTCCAGGGCGACTTCGATCATTTCAGGAGGAGCGCCGCGCTGACGCAGTTTACGCGTCAGCTCGACTCGACCGTGCTCGCGTCGCGCGAGCAGGTCCATTGCAGTTCGCCGCACCGCGACGAGGGTATCGAGTACGGCGGTCATTGGATCAATCAGATATCAGCGTCGGCCATATCGTCTTCGGTCTCTTTGACCGGATTGGCTTTGACGTCTGGCGAAGCGGTCAGCAGCTTCTCGCGGATCTGCTTCTCCAGCGCGTTGCCGATTTCCGGATTGTCCTGCAGGAACTTGGCCGAGTTGGCCTTGCCCTGGCCGATCTTGTTGCCCTGGTAGCTGTACCAGGCACCGGATTTCTCCAGGAAACCATGCAGCACGCCCAGATCGATGATTTCGCCGTTGAGGTAGATACCCTTGCCGTAAAGAATCTGGAACTCGGCCTGACGGAACGGCGGAGCCACCTTGTTCTTGACGATCTTGACTCGGGTTTCGCTACCGACCACCTCGTCGCCTTCCTTCACCGCGCCGGTACGACGGATATCCAGACGAACCGAAGCGTAGAACTTCAGCGCGTTACCACCGGTGGTGGTTTCCGGGCTGCCGAACATCACACCGATCTTCATGCGGATCTGGTTGATGAAGATCACCAGGCAGTTGGCATTCTTGATGTTACCGGTGATTTTACGCAGCGCCTGGGACATCAAGCGGGCTTGCAGGCCAACGTGCATGTCACCCATCTCGCCTTCGATTTCAGCCTTGGGCACCAGGGCCGCCACGGAGTCGACGATGATCACGTCAACCGCGTTGGAGCGCACCAGCATGTCGGTGATTTCCAGGGCCTGCTCGCCGGTATCCGGCTGAGAAACCAGCAGGTCGTCGACATTGACACCCAGCTTGCCGGCGTATTCCGGATCCAGCGCGTGCTCGGCGTCGACGAAGGCACAAGTGGCACCGGCTTTCTGCGCCTGGGCAATGACCGACAGGGTCAGAGTGGTCTTACCGGACGACTCAGGGCCGTAGATTTCAACGATACGGCCTTTTGGCAGACCGCCAATGCCCAGAGCAATGTCCAGACCCAGAGAGCCAGTGGAAATGGCCGGGATCGCCTGACGGTCATGATCGCCCATACGCATTACGGCACCCTTGCCGAATTGACGTTCGATCTGACCCAGGGCCGCAGCCAAGGCTTTCTTCTTGTTGTCGTCCATTAAAGTCCTCACGTAATCAATAAGGCCTGACGGCCAACACCTGTATAAGTAGCCAGTATTATTCCACAGCGCTCGAGGATCGCCTACCCCTGATTTGCGATTTCTGCTGCAGCGTGTTGCAGCAACCCCTCTAGCGCGGCCTTCACCGTTTGTCGGCGAACCTCATCGCGATTCCCGGGGAAGTGCCGGCACTCGGAGGTCAACGTCTCTCCCGCGCCCCAGGCCAGCCAAACCGTACCCACCGGCTTCTGCGCAGAACCGCCATCCGGCCCAGCGATACCACTGACCGCCACCGCAAAATGCGCATGACTCTTGGCCTGTGCCCCACGGACCATGGCCTCTACCACTTCACGACTGACCGCACCAACCGAATTGAACAAATCGGCCGGCACATTCAATTGGAGGGTCTTCTGGCGGTTGGAGTAGGTGACATAACCGGCCTCAAACCAGGCCGAACTGCCCGGGATCCGCGTGATCGCCTCGGCAATCCCGCCGCCAGTGCAGGACTCCGCCGTGGTGACGTGGGCATTCAGAACCTGCAGACGCCGGCCGAGTTCAGCGGCAAGCTGGGTAATTTCTTTCACAGTTCTCTCCTGATGGGGCTGGCGTGTGCTTACCGTACACCAGGAAAGAAGGCTTGCAAGTGACAAGCTGTCAGGAAAACCAACGGCTCTGGAACAAGGCTTCAGAGGATCTGGCGCGAACAGTCCATCATTGCGTCAGGAACAGCGCCAGCCACCAAGCTGACGCGGCTAGTCCAGCGATCAAAGCCTGCCGAAATGAGCAAAAGCACCGGCGCCCGTTGATCCCTCTTCTCTGCGCAGACAGGTCAGGCCAGCAAGTCCCAAGTCAAAGCTATCGCGCCACCCGGAGTGGATGCGTATGCCCACAATGCCTGGCCTGCGGGAATACGGATCGGGTACGGCATGACAATCTCGGAGTCGCTGCCGGAAATGGTAGACCCGTTGCCAGAGAAGATGACGGCCGAATTGGAGATGGAAGAGCCGGTCGGTCCCACATACAGGTCGACAACACCGGTCGAGGTCTTGATCAACCCCGTCTGGATGATCAAGCCACCGGTGTTTTGAGCGGCCGAAACGATCTCCACAATCCCTTTTGGGAATACGGTAATGAAGTGCTTGCCCATGGTTACTGCGTTCATATTTTTCACCTTTGAGTGGAATGGTCCGTCACTGAGAGTGGCGTTTTCATGTCGCTCAAAGGCGATTGCCCAAGGCTCGAGGCCTTCACGTGATTCAAGGTTCCGCAGCGGGAACATTTGATCTGGAGCTCGGTAAAGTCACCCACACGGGCGAGCAGTCGTTTGCAATGACCACATCTGCATTCTTTTAACATCGACAAGTCCATTTGATTTCAACTGCCCCACACCGCGGCAGCGATCCATCTCATAAATGTCTCAAGGCCGTCAGTGCATCGCCGGGGCACCTTGCAACAACGCCTGAGACTTTCGCACCCACTGCTGCAACGCTTTCAGTTGCTCGGCGTTTGCGTGGCATTGGCTGTAGTTGTCGACGACGCTGGCGGCGACGGTAGAGAGTGCAAGGCCCGAGGCGGCGTCATCAGCGACGCCGGGGCCTGCGGCCACGGGCAGGTTGGCGGCACCGGCGTCGTGCACCCGGACAAAACCAGCAGGTACAACGCAGGCGTTATCAGCCGCTTTCGAAACATAGATAGGAACCTCCTTGGTGATAGTGGCGCCCGCCTGATAGACCTTGACGACGCGATCGACGTACTCGACCACCACCTTCTCCTTGACCCGGCCCAACGCCTGGCCCTGCTCGAAGGATTGTTGCAGTCGAGCCTCGTCCAGGCGCTGCTGCTTACTGCGTTCGCTGCCGGCACCGCTGACGAAGCCAAGGGCATAGAGCAACCCAGCTACGACGGCGAGAGCCAGCCAACTGCGGATATTCATCACGCCCTCCCTTGACCGATGTGAAATGCATCAAATGGCCTGCAAAAATCCCTGTAGCCGCTGCCGCAGGCTGCGAAAAGGTCCGCAGGACCTTCCCTCCAGGTCCAATCGCAGCCTACGGCAGCGGCTACAGAAGGTGCCCGCCTCCCCATGAACTCAGACCACGGGCAGGCACAGCACCGCCCGCGCCCTGGCCCAGAGTTGCAGGCGATCCTGCAAGCCGTTCAAACCGCCATTGATGCGACGGGTGATGCTGTTGAACTCATCGCGGTCGGCCAGGGCATTGAGCCCGCCGCGCTCCCAGAACCAGGCCGCCGACTCGGCGGCCCATTGCGGCTGCTCCAGCAGCTCGGGCAACTCCAGCAGGCGCTCATCGCCAAACAGCCCAAGGCTGCACTGGCGATAGTTGCTGCGCCCGGTGATCTGGATCAGCCCACGCCCGCGATACCGCTGGCCGTCGCCATCGGCCTCGGGGGTGTTGCCCAGGCGTGCCGCGAGCGTGCCGGTGTCGTACTTGCTCAGGTATTGATCACTGCCCAGCTCGCGCACGTATTGCAGTTGCCCGGATTCGTGACCGATCTGGGCAAGAAAGGCCGCCTGGCGCTTCGGCGTATCGATCTGCCGATGAGCCATGGCGGTGTTGAGTGGAGAAACAAAAACGCCCGCTTGGCGGCGGGCGTTAGGCATGATTTGTTGCAGTTGTTGTTCGGTTATAGACATATACAACCTTCAATCGAACAAGCGTCCTTGGAGCACCGTAACATTTTACAGAGTCGTCTCAGAATGAGATGTGCACATAGGACGCTCTCCTACCCCTGCTGGCGGCCCTAGTTCATCTGCCAACATCCAGCGCATACGCTCGATCGGGTCAAGCGGAATAACCGACTCCTCAACAAACCAAAAATACACGCCACCGGGAACGTCCTGACGAGCAATTTCATCGATCGTCAATCCGCAATTGCAGGGTGTCAAAGATGCAACTGGCTCACCAGGCAACTGATAAACAATACGCATAGCCATTACTTACCTCCGAAAATCTGCACGCTATTGTAAGGAAAGTCTGTCGGCTGAAAGTTTGCGCCTGTTCCCATGCCAGAAGCGCTAACACTGACAACACGCAAAGAGGTAGAAGTGGGATTAGTTGTGGCTCCTGAGGCGAGATTCAACAAGTTGTTACTTCCTCCAACCGTATAGCAATAACTAAATCCAGCATTCGCCAGTACACCAGGGATAATGTTGACAGTGAAGTCGCCGACACCATTGTCTGTGACGCTCGATACGTTGTAACTATCTCGAATAGTGACCGCTCCGGTCCCATTCCAACTTACCCAAGCTGAGCATGTTCCCTTGGCAGCTCGATACTTTCTGGGGGTCACTATCAGTGAATCATCGATGCCGGAATCGACTTGAGCCTGAGTACTCAACCTCGCAGTTCCCTGCTTGTTTTCGGTTGCCTGGGCCGCTTGGGATGCAAGTGCCGCAATGTCTATATTTCCCTGATTAATCGGTGCATTCCAAGCTTTGATGCACCACATGACAGCCAGGTTGCGTGGACGGGTTTCACTGCCACCCGATGAATTTGTCCTTAAGTTTTCATCCTCAGTGACTCCATTCCCTGTATCGCCATAGACCCAGGAGTCAAATACATTTCCAGCGTATGAAGAGTCCTTTACTGAGTGCGTATGACTCTTGAACTCATCAGCTTGCCAACTGCCAAGTCCCCTTCCCGCATCGACGCCCCGCCCATGGTCCCAACCCCGCAGAAACTCCCCCCGCGACTCCGGCAAACGGAAGTTACCCGCGCCCTCGCCTCCGGTGTTGAAGGTCGTCCCCAGATAAGCCGCCAAATCCGGATAAGTCGCAGCGCTCTGCACACTACCATCCACCTCCAGGAATCCCGGCGGCACCGTGCCCTTGGGAAACGGCACCATGGCCCCCACCGGCAAGGCCGACATGTTCTTCAGCAACGCTTCGATCTCGGCCTTGGTGTAGGTCACCGACTTGGTGTACGCATCGGTGATCCCATACTCGGCCAAAGTCGTGCGGATCTTTTCCGGCGGAATCGAATCGCGCACGATCGCCTTGATCGCCGCCAACAACTGGTCATGCTCGGCCTCGGCCGGCTCCTTCCCACCCGCACGAATCACGTTGAGCAATTCATCGGTCACTGCATTTCCCCAGTCGGAAGAAATCAGTGAGCCGACTTGCCCCGTGACCGGGTTCTCGTCGACAAACTTCCCATTAACCAACCCAACACTTGGCACACTCTTTGGATAATCCACTCGTCTGTCCTCTCGTTGTCATTCATCCACACCGACACAGCTCGGTGTGGACATAGTTAGAAAACTGGAAAAGAAAACGCCCCGGCGAGGCGGGGCGTTTATTGAACTTGTTTGGCCATCCAGGGGGGCGCTAGCGGACGCAAATCGGCATCGGGGAAATCCACCGATTGCGGCCAGTCACGCAGGGCTTGCATATACACCAGCAGTTCCTTGAACTGCTCCTCATCAATGCTTGTCGGGGCTTGAATTTCAAGCTGGTCGCGATGCCGCTCACGCAGCCACATCACCGAAGTCAGTTCGGTATCACGCCAGTTGCGCTCCGCATCTTTTTTGGCAGGCAAGGCAGTTGTTGCACTGTCGATATAGGCTTGTACCTGCGTTTCGGACATTGGCAACAAGCTGCTCGATATGAAGTATCCAGGGGCATCCTCATCAAAGGCATGGACTTCGTTGGTCTCGGGGTTATGGAAATACTTCATGTGCGCAACTCCGACCAACACAAGTTAACTGGATTATGGAGTGTGACTGTATAAGTGGCTCCTGCTGGCACTACGAACGCTGCGTGATAGGCCGAGAAAGATATGTCCACAGGACCTACCCGGGCGTAAACAGCTCCACTCGAGATCGCCACATGTACCTGAATTGGCCGACCCGTCGTGTTGGTGTAAACAGTTCCAGAAACCCGGCTCGTTGTAAGGTTCTGCCAAACTTGGCCGTCGCCCAGGCCGCGTGGTCTGGCCTCAAGTGCCGCAACGTTTGCGGCCAGGCTTGCGATGTCGATATTTCCCTGGTTGACCGGTGCGTTCCAGGCCTTGATGCACCACATGACTGCCAGGTTGCGAGGCCGGGTTTCTGCCCCTCCTGTCGCTTCCAAGCCGACTGACGACAACACACCTGCTGACGTATACCCTGGAGACCCTAACCCAGTACCTGCGTATGCTCCGTATTGCACACGGTGGGTATGAGACTTGAACTCATCCGCCTGCCAACTGCCAAGCCCCCGCCCTACATCCACCCCCCGCCCATGATCCCAACCCCGCAAAAACTCCCCCCGCGACTCAGGCAGACGGAAATTCCCCGCGCCCTCGCCCCCGGTGTTGAAGGTCGTTCCCAAATAAGCCGCCAGATCCGGATAAGTCGCAGCGCTCTGCACACTACCATCCACCTCCAGGAACCCCGCCGGCACCGTGCCCTTGGGAAACGGCACCATGGCCCCCACCGGCAGGGCCGACATGTTCTTCAACAGTGCCTCGATCTCGGCCTTGGTGTAGGTCACCGACTTGGTGTAGGCGTCGGTGATGCCGTACTCGGCCAAGGTGCTGCGAATCTTCTCTGGCGGAATCGAATCACGGACGATCGCCTTGATCGCCGCCAGCAACTGGTCGTGCTCGGCCTCGGCCGGCTCCTTCCCACCCGCACGAATCACATTGAGCAATTCGTCGGTAACCGCGTTTCCCCATTGCGAGGAAATCAGTGAGCCGACTTGCCCCGTGACCGGGTTCTCGTCGACAAACTTGCCGTTCACCAGCCCTACGCTGGGAACACTTTTCGGATAATCCACTTGTTCTTGTCTTCTCTAGTCATAGTTGATGTACACCTGGGTATGCGCCGGTGTACTGCGATGGATAAGGCACTCCAGGGCGCTCCCCGGGTTCATGCCAAAACGTTCGCCCCAATAGCTCGCGCCGAAACGCCGGCCCAGTTGCAGGCGGCCACCGGTATTGAGGGTCCACATGAAGTTCGCCCGCCAGGTGCCGAAATGTGCATGACCAAAGCGTGAGCGGCCCATGCGCGGGGTACTCAGCTCAGTGACGCTGGCATTGGGATAGCCCTGGCTGCGGGCGATTTCGACGAAGTAGGCGGCGCGCTGGCTGCCCACCGCCAACAGGCGGCGGCGCACGGCCAGGCGCCGGTCTTCGAACAGCGGGGTCAGGCCCAGGCAGGGATCGGGCAGGTTCATGACCTTTTCCCAATCGGTCACCAGTTCGCTGACGCTGGCCGGGTCCATTTCGTTTTGCAGGTCCACGGCCCGGGCGTCGATGCGCGCCAGCTCCTGGGAGATGCCCTGCAACACTCGCTCAAGCTCCGGCACCCGCTCCGGGTCCCAGGCCGGGCCGCTGGGCAGCAGACTGCGCAACTGATCCTGGTACTGGGCGGCGCTTCTTATTGCTGCCATTGGCAACCTCCGAATACCAGCAACTGATTGTTCGCCGCCGGCACATCGGCCAAGGGCGCCAGCAGTTGGTGATCCTGCTCGCCGGTGGCGCTGCTGATGGCTTCGCGGATATGGCTGAGCAACAGGGTCTGGCCCAGGCCGGCCTCGCGGCTGTGCAGGTCGCGCAGCTGGTCCTCGACCGCGGCGCGCACCGCGCTGGTGTCGGGAGTCAGGCGCAGTCTGTAGATCACCGGCAGCATCACCGGGGCCAGTACATGCACCTCGGCGGTCACCGGGCGCAGCGGCTCGATATACGCCTGAACCTGCGCCAGTTGCTCGGCGTTGGGGATCGGCTGCGGATCATCGTCACGCATGACGAACAGGCCCACAGTGCCCGGCCCCAGGTAATTGCGCCGGCACCAGGCACGGGTGATCCCCGGGCATTCCAGGGCCCAGGTTTCGTAGTCGTCCGCCGAGCCGCCGTGGGGAATGATCCGGTAGGAACGGATCACCCGGGAGCGCAGGGATTCGAGGCTTTCCCGGGCTACGCCACCGGTCAGCCCCGGGGCCAGGACGGTGAATGCGTTGCCGATGCCTTGCACCGGCTGTACCGCGGTCAATTCCAGGCCCGCATCGGCATTGCCCAGGGTCCCGCCATCGACCGCCTGGATAGTGGTGCTGTTGAGCCCCGCGATGGCGGTGCGGGCGGCCGTCACCTTGTAGCTGCGACCGTCGCTGCTCTGCAGCAGGGTGTCGACATCCAGCACGGCACCGGCCGCGGCGTTGAAGCTGACGCTGCCACGGGCCGCCTGGGCGGCCTTGCGCGGCTGGTTCAGGCGCAGGGCAGCGATGCGTTCCAGGGTCGACTCATCGGCCTTGTCCGGGAGGATCTGCTCGGCGATCCAATCCAGGTAGCCATACAGGCCAAAGGCGGCACCGCTCAGGGTGCGGGCCAGCACTTGGGCATCGGACTGGCGCAGCGAGTCGCTGGCCAGGTCGCTTTGGGTGCGCTGAATCAGCACCGGCAGCGAAGGGGTTTCAAACGGCATAGGTCACCTGCCAACTGTGAGTGGGGTTGAGGTCCAGGCGTTCGCCGTCGGCCAGGATCAGCACCGTGCGCAGGTTCAGACGCTGGGCGTCGAGGCGCTCGGTCATGATCTCCACGGCGTTGCAGTGGCCATCGTCGATCAGCCACTGCAAGGCCTCGCGGGCATAGAACTCGGCGTCGAGCTGGGTCTGCCGGGTCAGCTTGACCCGGCGCAGCAGCCACAGCCGCGAACCGATGCGGTCGTCGGCCACCGTGGGAAAACTGTCGCCCCACCAGCCATAGCGCTGATCGTCGTCCAGGGCATCGTCATCGGCGGCGCGGCGCCAGGTGAACAGGCTGATTTCCACGGCCCGGGTCAGGGCGTTCTTCAGGTCATAGGTGGCGAACATGCTTAACCTCCCACCGGCGCGCCGGTCTGCGCCGGGCCGGGTTGCACGCCGCTGTGGACGTGGTTGATCTGGCTGATGCCGGCGGCGACCTGATCGCCCTGGGAGACGATCTTGCCGCTCATGCTCAGGGTCGGGCTGTCGATGTTGACGCCGCTGCTGGCGCGGATATTCAAGGTCGCGGTGTCGATATCGATGACCCGCCCGCGCTTGAAGTGGATCTTGTCGCCCTCGTCGGTGTAGATCGCCACTTCGCCGGCAGCCAGGGCCTTGAGGCGATAGCGCCGGTCCGCCACCACCAGCACCACCGCGTGTGACCGGTCGCCGCCGAGGAAGGTGGCGATGCCCTCGGCGCCGGCCAGGGGATTGCTGGTGAAACCGTAAGGCTCGAAATGCTCCATGTCGTCGTTGACCTCGCCGGCGGTAAGGCGCATTTGCAGCGATTGCAGTTTGTTGGCCGAGTTGGCGAGCACCACGGTGCCCCGCGCCAACAGGCGTGTCAGTAGGCTCATGCTGAGTTCCTTGGAGGGTAGGAGCCGGCTTGCCGGCGAACAGGGGTTGCGCGGTTTCGGGCCGGATGCCTTCGCCGGCCACCCGGCGCCTACGGATGGGCGCGGGTTTCAGGTGTTGCCGGGTGTCGGGTTGGCGTCGAAGGTCTGCGGCGGCGCCACCTGCAGGGTGGTGATCGAGCCCTGCTCGGACAGCGACCAGGTGACCTTGGAGATCAGCATGTCCCGGTCGAACCCCAGCACCGGGTCGATCACTCGCACCAGGGTGTTGTGGCGCCACAAATCGCCATTGCTCTGGCGCCAGCCCTGCACCTGGTAGGTTGTGGTCAGGGCCTTGCCGGTGCGGGTGCCGCACTCCCAGTCAGCGCGCTGCTGAGCCAGCTCGGCACTCAGTTGCGCCGCCTCGCTGATCACCGTCACCCGTTTGCGTGAAGCACTGGCATCGCTGGACTGGCCGGATACTTCGCTGACTGCAGCCCCACTGCTCTGGTCGCTACCCTTGTGCTGGCCGATCACCCGGTACTCGGAAAACACCGCGGAAAAATCCATCGGTGCATTGGCCGAGAGAATGTTCTTGCCCAGCTCCAGGGCATCGCTGGCGCGCCCACCGCTGCCCGGCGCCGCCAGCAGCAGGTAACCGTCGGCGTCGTCGGTGGAAAATACCCGGTACAGGGTCAGCAAACGGTCGATGGAGGCGAACACCGTCTCCCCCGGCACGATGCTGTGGGTGTGCAGCTTGCTGGTTGGAGCGATCTCGCTGCGCACCCCGACCCCATAGGAGCCGGCCAGGGCGCGGACGATGCTCAGCACGTCCTGCTGGCGCCACTGACTCGGCCGGTTGATGGCCGCGCAATCCACCAGATCCTGGGTCAAGGAACTGCCCTGGACGCTCAGGCTGATCTGCTGGCCGTCATAGCTGATCGGCGCCTTGTAGACATGCCCGGTGAGCACCAGGTCGCAACCGATGCGCACCTGACAGCGAGCGCCCGGGCGGATGCGCACCTGCGCATCCTGCCCTGGCCATTGCCAGGTGATGTTGAGGCTGAAGGTGCGGAACTGACGCTCCAGGTCGGCGCTGATCTCCACGCTCTTCCAGCCGCTGTAGTCCAGCCCGTCCACCGTCAGGGTGACGATATTTGCCAATTCGTCCATGGGTCACTCCCGAGCGATTTGCAGATCAGCCGGCGGCAGGAAGCCCGGATGAGCCACCCGGTTGCGCTGCACCACTTCGCCGACCCGCGTCGCATCGGCAAACCGCTGATAGGCCAGCACCAGCGCCGGCAGGCTGCTTTTGGGGCTGAGGCTGACCAGCCGCACCCCCGAGGACGCCACCGCATTGAGGTGCCCCTGCACCTGCTGACGCAGGGTGTTGAGCGCCTGGTAATGCACCGCGTCGGCCTTGAGCGCGGCTTGCCAGATCAGCTCATTGAACTGATCGCGCAGCGCCAGCACATCGTCGGCCACCGGCACTTCCAGGCGCTGCACCGGCCGGCTGGCCTGCTGCGCCAAGGGCGGCGTGTTCTTGAGCTTCACCACGGGCGTGGCCACCGGTAACGCCGACACCAGCCGGGCGATCTGCACCAGCAGCGCATCCTGCACCAGGTTGGCCACCGCCTCGGCCGCCGCCGTGGTGTCCTTGCCGGTGGTCAGCTTCGGCGCATCGATGCGCCGGGCCGCCTCCACCTGTTGGGAAATATCGGCGAGCATCTGCCGATAGCCGCTACGGGCAAAGTCCTTGAGCCCGCGTACATCGTCCAGCAGCCCCTTGAACTCCGTGCTCAGCTCCTTGGGTATTTCCTTGACCGCTTTGACCAGGGTGTTGAGATCGCCATAGAACTCGATCAACGGCTTGAACTCGTGCTCGATGACCTGATACACGTCCGCCAGCCCCTGGCGCAAAGACGCCACGCCGATCCGCGCCTGCTTGATCAGGTTGGTGGCAAACTCGAACCGCAGCACCGCCGCCCCCAGCAAGGTATCGCTGGCCACCAGCACCTGCTGCTGGGTATTGACCACCGCCGAGGGAAAGCGCAACGGCTGGTCCGGGTAGAACTTCAGGCTGAAAGTCACCAGGCCGCCGTCCTGGCGGCTCTGGGTCATCTCGCATTCGCCGACCTTGACCTGAATCCGCCCGAGCCAAGGGTGCACCAGCTCGCCACTGCCCTCCTCCAGGGCCTTGAGCAGCCTGTCGCGCTGCGCCAGGCAATCGGCACCGACGATAAAGGCCGTCAGCTCGTGGATTTTCGCCTGCTGGCCAAGGCCCTCGAAAAACGGCTGATCGCGCTGCGGGTACTCGTGCAACTGACCTTTCTGGCCCACCGGGGTTTTCGCCTGATCGACCCAGAACGGCACGCCGCGAAAGGACGCGGGCAACAAACGATCACGCCAGTTATCCGCCATTGGAACCTCCTAGGGAAAGTGAGCGATAGCCCAGGGTCGAAGCCACGTTCAGGCCTGGTTGATTGGTCTTGGCCTGTTCGGCACGCAGGCCGGGAGGGGCGTTCTCAAAGCGCAGCAGCAACCCGCCTTCAAGCCGAGTGCGATTGTTGGCCGCCGCCTGTTGCAGCAGCGAACTGGAGCTTTGCGGCAAATTGCCCGGGGTCAGCAGCGGAGAAGGTGTATCGGTCAGCGAGTCCTCACCCCGGTTTGCCGAGTTGTTGTGCTCCACCACACTCTCGGTCAGCGAATTGATGCTCCCGGTGACACTGACAAGCAAATTGCCAAAGGTCGCTCTGAGCTTTTCGCGGATTGGCTCCAGGACCTTTTCCAGCCGCTCACGAAACGAAGAGAACCACTGGATCAAACCGTCAAGGTCCTTTCTCATCCCCTCACCGGGTGACCAACTGAACAGGCTGGCAACGTTGTTCTTTGCCGTGATCGACAACGCCCAGATCAGATCCCAGATCGCTGCAAACAGGCCTACCACGGGTTGCCAGTTACTGCTTATCAAGCCAAGCGGGCTCCACTCGAAAACCTCTCGCAGGCTGCGAAAAATCACCTGGACAGCCTCTCTGATCGGTTCCAGGTTTCTGATCAACACCCCAAACCCGCTCATGTTGAAGAGCAGATTCAACGCCTGGTACACCCGCCCGGTACCGGCGCTGAAGTCTTGCCAGAGGGCGCTCAGATAAGCGCTGACCGGCCCCCAGTTGGCAATCAATTGCCCAATGGGCGTCCAGGCGAACACCTCCTTGAAAAGACCGACCATGGACATGATCGTGGGTGAAATCTTCCCCCACAGCTGGATGAAAAACCGCGAAACCGGCTTCCAATTGGCCACCACCACACCGGCTACCGCAGCAATCGCCAGCATCGCCAAACCTATAGGCGAGGACAGTGCGGCAAAGACCGTGGCCGCCGAAGCTGCCACCGTAAAGGCGATTGCGGCGGCCGCGAGTCCCTCCACCAACCCGGGGTTATCAGCGACAAATTGACCGACCGATGTCAGTACGGGCTGAAGTCCCGTGACAATGCTGTTGATGGCCGGCAACAGTGCAACCCCCACATTGAGGGTGATTCTTTCCACTGCCTCATCGAAGTGCTTGAGGTTTTGCGCGGTATTGCCCAGCTCATTCTCCGGACTTGACTCCCCCCTGACCGCGGCAGCCGTGACAGCCTGGATGTTCTCCGCCTTGATCGCCGACTGCATGCCCGCAACAAAGGGGGTCAATAGGCCTTGCCCAGAGAACAATCCTGAAAGATCGAGATCTCCTAGGCCACTTTCTTCCAGGCTTTTCCTGAACTTACCCACCACTTGGCGAATGCCGGTGAGCTCCGGGTCGACGGCCTTGCTTGCGCTCTCGGCCACAGCAGGCTTGACCACCTCACTTTCGGCTTTGACCTGCTGCACAGGTGCTGCCGGTTTAGCCTGTCTTGTCTGCTTGGGCCGCCGGCCCTTGGTCTTGTTTCTTTTTCGATACGCCATCACTGCACCTGCTGCATCGCATTGATCCGTTGCGCGTGCTCCAGGGATTCCCGGAGCACATCCAGTGGCCTGGCCATCATCTGTTCGGGGTCGACCTTCCAGAACCAGGCCAGGTCATAGGCGACAGCGATCAGGTCGGCGATGGCTGCGATGCCGCACTCATGAAAAAACTCGCCACCGCCCAGCTCAGGGCGTTGAGGTCCACCAGGTCCAGCTGGTTCACCGAGGACGGTGGAATACCGGCGCAGACCGCGATGTATTTGGCCGCGACGTCCATGTCGAGGCTGACTTCTTCGCTCTTGTCGATCTTGTACGGCAGCGCCTTGATCGCCCGCACTTCCTGCACCGTCGGACGGCGCAGGGTGAGTTCGGCCAGAGGCTCGCCGTGGGCCTCGATGGGTACTTGCAGCTTGACCAGGTTGCTCATTGCCAGGTCCCCTTCTGCCCTTCGAAGTTCAGCTCGATGCTGGCGTCATCGCCCTTGGCAATAGGCTCGTCCACCAGGTAGGCGCCGGCCAGCACGTAGACCTTGCCGTTGGCGAACTCGCAGGTGACGGTCATGTCGGAGCCGGCAATCAGCTGCTTGAGCGGAAAGTCCGGGGTGTGCAGCGCAGTGACTTTGAACGACGGGGTGAGGTCGGTTTCCTTGTAGAAACCCGGAACCACGGTTTCCCGCTTGACGGCCATCAGCGGTGCTTCGCAGCCGCCGCTGATGGTCAGTTGAGCGCCGTCCACTTTGACGTAGCAGGTGCCCGCAATCAGTTGACCCATGATGTTTCTCCCAAAAAATAAGCCCGCTCAAGGCGGGCTGAAAAAGCGCAGTGATGCAGGTCCGGCTCAGGCCGCGGCGTCGTACTGCAGACGGAATTGGTTGAGCAGCGCAAACACCCGCAGGCCGTTGATGTAGTCCGGCGGGAACAGCACGTTGACCCGGCTCGGGTCCTGCACGTCGCGCTCGACGATCAGGTGCTCGGCGAACAGGTCGGCGTTCTCCACATGGCCTTCCAGCTCCAGCTTGGCGTACTGGGCGATCAGCTCACCGCGAATGGTGCTCGGGGTGACGATCGGCTGGCCGGCGCCGAAGCGGGTGCCGTCGGCGGCCAGCTTGTGGCGCCCGTACTTGCTGGTGATCACGCTTTGCAGCCGGCGCACGATGAACGCCGACTGGTGCATGGTTTCGCTGTCCAGGTAGGAGTTGTCGGCCTGGCCGTAGGCGTTCTTCTGGTAGGTGGTGATCGCCCGCTGAATGCGCATGTAGCCGCCTTCGTAGTAGGCGGTGGCGATGCCGTAGCTGAGCAGCGACTGACGCTCGGTGAGGGTGAAGCGTTCGCTGGCCGGCGCCGGATCGATCCCCGGCAGGCTGCCACTCTGGGTCGGACGGCTGGCGTCAGCGGAGATGAACACCGAGGTCCGCGCCGCCAGGGCTGCGGCCTGAACCCAGACCGGTTGTGGCACGCCGGTTTCCAGGGCCTGGATGGTGATGTGCTGATCGTTGCGCGCCTGACCGGCCGCCACCAGGGTGCCGACGGTGCCGCGCTTGGCGCTGTAGACATGGCCGAACAGCTGCTTGGCCCAGGACCAGCGTCCGGTGTTGTCGTCCATCACCGCTTGCCAGGCATTGAGGCTGGCGGTGTCGGTCCAGGGCATGCAGATGAACTCGAACGGCTCGTCGCCCAGGGCCGCCAGGGCCGCGACCTGATCCGGCACGCCGGTGCCGCCGGCCATCTTGCCCAGCACCAGGGTCAGGCCGGCCGGGGTTTCTTCGCCATTACTCTTGCCCAGGCGATTGAGTTGCAGGCTGATGTCATTGCCGCTGTCGCCGGTCCACTTGGCGCTCAGGGTCAGCGTGCCGTCGACGGCTGCTGCGGTCACCGGCAGGTCCACCGCCGCATTGACCTTCAGCGCCAGGGCGCTGGCCGCCTGAGCGGCAGTGGCGCCGCTGACGATCGAGGCCTGCACCCGCACACCGCCGACGTACAGATTGAGCAGGCCGGCGGCGCTGGCGCTACCGGTGAGCTTCAGCTCGGCCTTGGCCACGCTGCCTTCAGTACTGTGCAGCGGCAGGCACCAGATCTCGCCCACCGGGTCGGTCTTGCGCCAGGTTTCATACATCGAGGCGAGCATCGAACCTTGCCCGCCGATGCTCTTGGCCAGGGCCACGCTGGACACCAGCACCAGCTTGCCGAGGTCATCGCCGGCCTGGTTGTCATTGACCTGGGCGACGATCAGACGGCGCATGGCCGAAGACGCGCTATTGGCCGCCGAGTTGTCCATCTCGGCGTAGAACAGCGGAACACGGATGTCCGCCGGGATATTGCTGAAACCGATCGCCATTATTTGGCTCCTTGAGATTTCGCCGCTTTCACGGCTTTGCTAGTGATATCGCCATCGGCCAGACGCCGGCGCCACCAGGCGTTGTCCGGCACTTCACGGCCGGAGGCGGGCAGCAGATCGCCTGCTTCCGGGTCCGGTACGGCACGGCCAGCGACCGGCAGCACGGTGATGCGTTTGCTCATTGCTTCAGCTCTCCTGAAAAAGTCAGCTCCAGGCGCCCGTCGGGCCCTGGACGTTGCAGATTGGGGTCCGCCGGATCGATGGCATCGACCCGCACCGTGACCCCGGTAAAGGACGGCAGGCCGTCGAGTTCACGCTCATGCCAGGTTTCCGCCGGCTGGCTGGGCAAGTTGCGCCCCAGCTGGAACTCGGCGAAGAAGCGCAGGCGGTAGAGCAAGCGGGTGGCGTCGAGCGACACCAGCTCGCCGCCGTCGTACTGGATCGGGTTGTACTCGGCGCCGGGTTTGAAACCGACCAGGGCGCGCCAGAGTTCGGCGCGCAGGTCGTGGAGTTGGTCGAGGGCTTGTTGTGGGTCGGTGGCGTCGAGGAGCAAGGCGACTTCGAAGCGGTCGCGGATGGTCTGGCGGTAGACGTTCAGGGCAGTGTTGCCGGAAGCCAAGTCGTTGATCGGAGCCCAGTACGCAGCCGGTAGGGGTTGGCTGGTGTTACCGCCCAGAGTATCGAGGTTGATGCCCGCCAGAATGCGCCCGCTGAGACGGGGACACTGGCTGTGCAGCTGGTTGATAACAGCGCTGAGTTTCATCGAGTGGCTCCAGGACCGGGACCGATCCAGGTCCGTTGCGGGCTGCCACGATCGAGCATCAGGGCCTCTCGGGAAGCAGTTGCCATAGGTTTCTCCAAGGCACAAAAAACCCGCTGCAGCGGGTGGGAGAGAAGTAGCCTGAAGCATCCGCCCCAGGCCGATGACAGGGTCCTGCGAATGCCCGCAGGCCCCCAGGTTCAGGCATAAACGATCACGCACTCGGACAGCGCGGCGTAGAGTCCGGCCGTGACCGGTCCTTGAGTTCCGACCAGTCGAGCCATGAACTGCAACCTGTCGGTATCCGCGGGGTAGTGCGCAGCGGCTTGCCCCAGGGTCAGGGCATTGCCGAGCGCGTCCAGGATCTGCACACCGACATTTCGCGCCGCGCTCGCTCCGCTGCGCTCGTTCTCCAGTGTCAGGCCGTCATGGCTAACACCATCGAAATAGACCTGAACCGTCTTCGCGCCGTGGCACTTTTGCGGGTCAAGCAAGACCTCGAACGTGACCGCCGGGCCGCCCCCCTGGTCAATCTGCGAGACCGATGTCGCTCCCAGATCGACAAACCGCTCCCACTCCACGGCGCGAGCACGCAATGGCAGAAGCTCCACACCGGTACACAGATCGTCGTCAATGCTGCAGGCAGGCGCGACAACCCTTGCCAGGAAATTCATGAACTGAAGATGCTTTTGCGAAGCCATTGATCTATTCCTTCACGTCAACAGGAGCCGATAGACGTTGATCCGGCACCTGTATGGTTAAAGCTCAGGCTCCCGGCAACTCCCGGGACATTACGCGCAACGCATAGACTCCCGCCGGCAAGAACTGCGATGCCGCAGGAAACGCGGTTCTACGGCCGCTGTTTTTTCGCTGATCGACCTCTCACTCCTGCCCGACAGGCAGCAGTGCTCGACCTTCATTGAGCCCCGCCTGCAGCGCCGTCCAGAACTCGGCATTTTCATAGCCCATGGCCCAGACACTGGTACCACCCAGGCCCAGCTTGGTCACCAGCGCGGTCTTGGTCTTGATGCTCGTGGCATCGTCGTACCAGAGCACCGGCTGCGCGCGCTCCGGGGTCCATTCCACGCCATCGGCGAAGCTCTTCACTGGCCCCCAGGTGGCGTAAGGCGTTGCGGAAGCGGCGTCCCGGTGGGTGACGGCGCGGTGCTCGGCAATCACTTCCTGATAGGCCGACCAGTGCACCCGGTTGCCAATGCTGTAGTCCTGACCGTAGGCCGGCAGCCCGGCCAGGACCTTGCCCGGCGCGACTCGCGATACCGCGTAGCCGAGCACAGCCCGTTGCCAGTCGGCGCCGGAGCCCGGGCCGGGCCAGACTTCGTCATGGAAACCGCCGCTGCTCCAGCCGGGGCCGACCTGGTCGTAGGTCATGACCTGGACGTAATCCACCGCCGCGCCCAGGGCCTTGTAGTCGTAGCCTTGCAGGTACTCGGGCTCGCGGTCGCTGGACTTGGGCGGGACGCTGATGATCAGTTTCTTGCCACTGGCATGCAGGGCATTGCCCAGGGCTTTGACATAGGCGGAAAAGGCCTTGGCATTCCTCGGTTCGACCTGTTCGAAGTCCAGGTTGATGCCGGCAAAACCGCCCTCCCTGGCCAGCCTCACCAGTTGCTTGATGCTGCCGGCACTCAAGGTCTTGTCGTTGACGATGGAGTGGGAAATGGCCGGGTCAAAATCAGCAATGCCTTGGTTGTAGTCGGACACGGTGGGGTACAGCGGCAGCGATTTGGACTGGGCGAAGCGAATGATGTTTTCGCTGGTCGGGTTCATCCCTTCCTGGTGCAACTGGCCGGTGACGGTCAGCCCGTAGATACTGCCCAGGCCCACTGCGGACAGGTTGCCGTGGAACGCTTGCAGGTTGCTGTAGGACGCTTCGACCTGGCCGTCGGTGTAGGCCAGGACAAAGGGCCCTGCATGGGCTGTGGCCGCCAGCAGCAAGCTGCAGCCGACGATCAATGTCTGGAACAGAAAGCGCAGGCCTCGCTTCGAGGCCGGGCTGCTGATGCCTGGGTTCATGACTACTCCTGCGGATTGTCCGCGTACTTGAAAAGGCAGAGTGGGTTGCAGCGCAACGCTGCACATGGGGTGGCTACGGCAAAGCTCGCGGGGCTGACGCAGCGTCAAAGCTGCACCACTCTGAGTGGTTTTTTGGCGGGGGCTTTCTCGGCCTTGGCTTTGGCCTTGCCTTGTTTGCCGCCGTTGCATTCGACCGTGGTGCTCCAGCCCGACGGGTTGAACAGTTGCTCCACCGAGTCCACCAGGTACTCGCCGTCCAGTCCGGCCTTGAAGCCCTGGGCATTGATCAGGCGCTCGGCAAACAGATCGGTGCGCCCGGGCATTTCCAGGCGCAGGCTGGCGCTGCTGCGGTTGAAGGCTGCCAAGCGAGCCTTGGCCGCTTGCTCGGCGGCGGACTTGTTGGGGTACAGGTGCCGATCGGTGTGCACCGCCGGCACGCTGGCCGGCGAGTCGCTGTTGCCCAGGTCGATGACCTTGAGCGTGCCGCTCTTCGGGTCCTGATGCTTGGTCTGCACCGCCTTGTGGGTGCTGCTGTCACTGAGGCGGAACTGATAGCGGCTGACGTCGCGGCGGCTGAGGCTGACAACGCCCAGGGCCTTGCCGCTGGCACTCAATCCGGACTGACGGGGCAGCACCAGCAACCTGCCTTCGGCCACCTTGGCGGTACAGTCGTACTGCCGGGCCAGGCGGGTGATGAAGTTGAAGTCGGACTCGTTGAGCTGGTCGATCCGCGGCACCTTGGTCGCCACCGGACAGACCGCCTGCCAGCCGTTGCGGGCCGCCAGATCGCGGACGATCTGCGCCAGCGCCACGTTCTCCCAACTGCCGCTGCGGGTGGTCTTGCCACTGCCGCGCATGTCGCTGGCCTTGCCGCGGATCTCGATGGAATCCGGCGGCCCGTTGACCACCACTTCATCCACCGTGTAGCGCCCCAGGCGGGTCAATGCCTGCCCGGCATAGCCGAGGAACACTTCGATGGCGGCGCCACGACCGGGCAAGGCGACCGCGCCGTCACGGTCATCGATGCGCAGTTCGAACTCGTCCGCTTCCATGCCCGGTTTGTCCAGGGTGCGCAGCGTCAGCAGCCGGTCATTGATCTGCGCGGTGATGTCGCGGCCATCGGCGAGGATGCGAAAGACCGGGGTCATGGCCTGTGCTCCAGAAAATGAAGACCCCGCACGCAGCGGGGTCTGTTGAGTGGAGGCCAGGTCAGTCCCATAGCTGAACCATCGCCTCTGTGCGGATCGGCAGCTCCGGTAGCAGGATCAGTACCCCGGCCCGAAAGGGTTGTGGCTCGTCGGCCAGGCCCTGGTTGGCGTCCAGCACCGCCTCGACGCTGCCATTGAGGTGCCCGTAGTAGCGATGACACAGGGTGTCGAGCAGATCGCCGTCAGAGGTTCTGCAGGTCGTTGCCATAGCTCACAAACTCCAGTGAAAACCCTTGTTTGCGGGGAATGCCGCCCGCCAGCAGGTGGCTCTGTTCCTCGTCGATGCTGGTGAGGCACCAGGTGCCCAGCACTTCGCCGTAGCCCGTGGTCAGGCTCAGGGGCTGCAGGCGCCGGCCAATGCTGCGCAACGCCTGCAACTGCCCCAGCCCGCCCTTGAACCCGGGAAAGATCGCGCCCTTGAGGGAGATCTTGTCGTCGCCCTGCCCCACCGCCTGCTGCGCAATGCTGCGGCTCAGGCGCTCCTGGGCCGCCCAGCGAAAGCCGGTTTGCCGGCGCAACTCATCGAAGGCCGCGGTATCGAGGTTGAAGTAGAACGGCTCGGCCGCGGCCCCCAGGGGCTGCAGGATCAGCAGGTGCGGGAAGGGTTTCACCGCCTCCGCCGCCGGGGTGTCCTGAGGCGCCAGCGCGCCGGAAGGAAAGATATTGCCCAGGGCCGGGCTGATCTGCCCGCCGATGCGGTTGATCGCCGCGCCGGCCTTGGCCACCTGCTCCTGCAGGGCGCCAAGACGCTGCTGCATCTGCCCCGCCACGGTCACGGCCTGGCTGTACTTGGCCGCGACTTCACCCACCGCCGACTGCGCCGCGCCGATGCTGCGCATCGTGCGTTGCAGCTTGGCGCCCAGCACCGGGCCGACCCAGGGCAGATTTTCCAGCTCCGAGGCGGCGCCGGTGATGTCGCTGATGGCGCCGTTCATGGGCCCAAGCATTTCATCGGCGCTGCGCCGCCCCGCCTCCGCTGCCGCCACCAGGGACGTAAGCCCCGATTGCAGCTGTTCCATATAGGCCATGCCGCCTCCTTAAACGTGTGCCGCGTCGAACAACTGACGACCCGCCGCCTGACGGCTGTATTCGTCGAACTGAAAGCGCAGATAGGGTTCCAGCTCCCGGGCCAATTGCGCCGGATCTCTGACATCGCCCTGCACCGAAATCGACAGGTAAGGCGCGAAGCTGAACTGCTGTTCAATCGCCGGTAGTGCCGCCGATTTGAACGGCTCCGGAGGATTGCTCAGCGAAAGGCTCGACGCCGACGGTGCCGGACTGGCCAGCGAACGCGCGGCCTGCCCCATCAGCGGAGGCGTCTGGCCCGGCTGGAAGGACTTGGCGATATCGCCCATCACCGGCGGGATGTTCTGCCCGGCGTTGCGCATCATCAGCGGACCGGCTGCGGGCATTTGCTTGAGCGAGTCGTCGGAGCCAAACAGTTTTTTGCCCAAGGCCCCACCAGCGGCAGAACCGCCCCTGGCGCCCAGTGCACCGCCCACCAGCCCACCAATAACAGTACCGATGACCGGCACCACGGAACCAATGGCGGCCCCTGCTGCTGCTCCGGCAGCGGCGCCTGCAAGATTGCCTGCCGCCTCGCCATAGCCTTCGGCTTTTTCATCCTGGGTCTTGGCATTCAGATAGGTGTCCGCAACCTGGAAACCGGCACCGAGCACCGATAGGATCGCGCCGCCCTTGAGCAAAGGTGCGAAACCTTTGGCCACAGAGCCAGCGCCTTTCAGTGCGGCACCGGCCACGCCAGACCTGACCGCCCCTCTGGGCATTTTTTCCAGACCACTGGGCGTCAAAGGGCTCTTGCCACCTTGAATGCCCGCCCCCCTCGCAGGTGGCCTGCGCCTTTCAGCCTTACGCCCACCACGGCCCCGACGGCGTTGCTTGTCCAAGCCGCAGTCGATCATGGGCTCGCAACAGTCAATGCCTGGCGCATTGCGACCGGGCGCTCGCTTTGCCGCCTTGGGGTCAACTTTCAACCCACCCCGCAAGACATTGATCAGGCCCTTGCTCATGGTGTAGACCGCCATGAGCTTTTGCACCGCGACATACGCGGCGCCCAAAGCGACCACACCCTGCACCAGCGATGGGTTGTGCTCTGCCAGCTCGGTCAGCTTTCCGACCACCACGGTGATGCTTTTGGCCACCAGATCCGTCACCGGTTGCAGGGCCTGCCCCACGACCCGCTGGCCTTCATCGATGGCTAAACCTGCTTCAGCCCACAACTGCTTGGAGGCTTCTCGACGCTCCGCGAGGTTCTTGTCGATAACCCCCGAAGCGCTCAACGAGTCCTTCTTCACTTGCTCATACTGCTGCCGACCCTGGGTCTGGGCTAGCAAGGCCGCCTTGATCTGCATATCGGTAAACAGGTCACCAGTACGCAGGGACTCTTCCAGAGCCTCAAGCATAGCCTTGGCCTTGGCCGGGTCGGTTTCCTGGCTGATCTTCGCCTGGGCCTCGGCCATCTTCGCCGCCTTGGCCGGGTCGATGGCCCTGACGTAGCGCATGGCCAGGGCAAAGCTCGCCTCCAGGCTCGACATGCCCTTCTGGATACCGGTATTCAGCGAAGCCTGATAATCAATGCCGGCGTCTTCATAAGCCTTGACCGCCTCACTGGAGCCGATTTTCTCGATCCAGTTCTGCAGTTGGCCAGCGGCCTGATCGGCACTGCCCGCAGTGTTCATCTGCACTTGCAGCATGGACCCCAACTGACTCACCGCCTCCATACCGGTGAGTCCTTCCGCGCTCGCGCTCTTGAGCAGCGCCGGGAGCAAGCGCGCCATGTCGGCCGCCTCGAAATTGCCGGCCTGCCCCTGCAGGGCGATGGCCTCAAGAGCCTGCTCCATGACCTTGGGGTCGCTGATTCCAGCTTTGAGCTCCAGGGCCCGCATCAGCTTCGCGGTGTCGTCGACGCTCGCGCCCTGCCCCACCGCAAACTTGGCGGCCAACCCTGTGTAGCCTTGCGCCTTGTCCAGCGACATGCCGCTGGCCATCATCTGGCTCACCAGAGCCGCCACATCGTTACGGGCCATGCCCGTGTCACGGGAGGTCTGAATCACCGTGCGGCTCAGCTGCGCTTCCTGAGGCTGGTTGACCACATTGGCCTTGATCGCCATGTCGCGGATCAGCGCTTGATAATCAGCACTGATCTTGACCGGGGCGCGGAGCTTATCGACGCCAAACTTTGCCCAGTCATAAGCCGCCTTGAAGTCGGCCTTGCCCTGGGCTACCTGCTGCAGCCCACGAGCCTGAAGCTCAGAACCCCGGGCCACCTTGCCCAGCGCTTGATATTCCTGGCGCAGCTTGTGCACCTCAATACCCTGCTGGCGCAGTCCGTTGCGGCTTTCTTCCAAGCGGCGCAACAGCCCGGCCGCGGAAGCGGCGCCGGTGTCATGGGCCTTTTTCCATTCATCCTGCAGGCGCAGGGTCTGGCCGATGGTCTTTTCCAGCACCCTGGCCTTGCTGCCCTGCTGCTCCAGCTGCTTGATCCGGTCTTCCACCGTCTTGAAGGCGGCGTCCCAGGTCGAACTGAGGGCAGTACCCACTACCACCAACCCCGATACCAGTTTGTTCGCCATGTGCTTCTCCTGATCCTTGGGTGACGGGCTCAATCCGTGAGCCACCAGACCATGTCGGAAAACCTCATGGTCATGATTTCCTCAGCGGCGAAATGCAGCTCGCGAGCGAGCCGTTTCGCCGCCACCTTCATCACCGCAGGATCAAAGCTCGTCGTCTTGCACCAGGCGAAAATAGCCGGCCTGCAGGCGCTGATAGTCCTTGAGTGCCATGCTCTCCAGGTCCTTGGTGCTGATTTGCGCGAGGCTGGCAAACAGCATCAGCTCGCGCTGTTCATCGTCACCAACGCCGGCGGCACTGGCAGCGCGCACATCACGCACCGTCGGCGCTCGCAGGGTGAGCCGGTCGCAGACCACGCCGTTCATCTCCACCGGCTTGCTCAGCGCCAGCACCACGCTGTCGCTGCTCAGGGTCATCCAGCTCGGGGTCTTGTCGCTTGCTTGAGACATGAGGTGTCTTCCTTACAGGCCCAGGGCCGATCGTTGGGCGGCGAGCTGGTCGACGCCATTGATCACACGCTTCATGCCCAGGGCATCGATCTCGTAGATCAGGCGGCCGTCGACTTCCAGCTTGTAGTAGGTCAGGGCCACGTTGTGCTTGATCTCGGCCTTGTCGCCGGACTTCCAGTCGCCCATGTCGACCTCCTTGAGCAGGCCGCGCAGGGTGACGATCACCGGGGTGACCTTGCCCTTGAGGCCCTTGAAGGCGCCACGGAACACACCGTTGAAGCCGCTGCCATCGGCCAGGCCGAACATCTTCAGCGACTCGCGGCGCACGCCGGTGGTGGTGAAGCCGGCCTCTTGCTTCTCCATGCCCATGTCCAGTTCCACCGGCACATCCATGCCGCCGACACGGTGTTCCTCGGTCTTGAGGGTCAACTTGGGCAGGGTCAGGCTCGGCACGTCGCCTTGAAAGCTGATGCCATCGACGAACAGGTTCATGTTCGCCAGGGTTTCGGGAATCATTGCCATTGCTGGGGCTCCTTAAGCGGCTTGGTCGAGGACTTCGGTCAACCACTGGTTGGTGACCTCGACCCGGAAGTTGGGGTTTTCGGCGGGCGGTACGTCGGTGAAGCGGATGTTCCAGTACACCTTGCCCTGCTCCAACTGGCTGGCGGTGTTGAGCTCGGCGTCGGCGTAGACCTCGAAATTGATGATCGCGCCCTGGTTCTTCAGATCACGCATGAAGGCCTGCAGGCCCTCGGTGACGTCCTTGACGTAGGTCGCGGTGATCGAGCGGTCCACGGCCCATTTGTGGCCGAAGAGGATCGCGTCCATGACGATGTCCATGGTCCGCACCCGGGTGACGAAGGCCCATTTCGGATCGCTGGACAGCGTGCGGTTGCCCCACAGGCGGAAGCCCGCATCGCGAATGATGGTGGTGATGTTGGCGTTGTTCAGCAGGTTGGCGCGGCAGGTTTCATCGCCGTCGAGGAACTCGATCGGCCGCTTGGTGCCGGTGATGCCGACGAACTCCTTGTTCGACGGCGAGGCCCAGAAGCCGTACTCGTTGTCGGTCCAGGCGAACAGACCGGCAACCCAGGCCGAGGCCGGCGCATCGACGGTGGCATTGGCGCCGTTGTCCCAGTGCTGAACACCCGGGTCGACCATATAGGCGCGCTTGGCACCGAAGTTCTTGGCGTAGGCCATGGCCGCTTCGTCAGTGGTATTGGGAGCATCGAGAATAGCCAGGCCACGCAGCTTGTCCGCCAGGGCCACCAGGGCGGTGCCGATGGCCAGAGTCGAACTGTGCTTGGGGGTGACCAGCAGACGTGGCTGGGCGTTGAAACGGCTCTTGCCGTCCAGCAGCGCCTGCAGACCGGTACGCTTACCGTCGGCCAGCACCCCGCCGATGATCGCCGAAGTCTGCTCGGCCGCGTCGGTCATCTTGGCCACGCCACAAGCGACGATCACCGCCTTGGCCCGCTGGTAGATGGCCTGGCAGGCCTTGGTGATGGCCGCATCCGGGCCCCAGGCCGCAATGGCCTCGCGCTCGTTGGTGATCAGCAGCAGGTCATTGACCTTGGCAGTGGCGGTCGGGCCTTCGGTGAAGGTGTCCACCAGGCCGATGATCGAAGACGACGGCAGCGAAATAGTGCGCGTGCCGGTGTCGACGTTAGTCACGGTAACGCCGTGGAAAAAACCACTCATGGATAAACTCCAGACATGAAAAAGCCCCGGGTGAAGGGGGCTGTAAGGGATGTTGAGTTAAGGGAAAGCGGGAAAGAAAACGCCCCGGCGGTGCGGGGCGTTTAATCGGTTTGCTCGGCGATCCAGGGCGGCGCCACCGGGCGATGTTCAATCTGTGGAAAGTCCGGGGATTGCGGCCAGTCGCGTAGGGATTGCATGTACACAAGCAGCTCGTTGTACTGATTGTCCGAAAGGGCAGTAGGCACTTTGATTTCAAGCTGATCTCGATGGCGGTCGCGCAGCCATGTAACGGCCGCTAACTCGGCAGCTCGCCAGATTCGTTCATCCTCACCCTGGTTGAAAGGTTCAACCATAGCGTGGAGCGCATCAGGCAGCGGCAACGTGACTGCAGGTGCCGGCCGCATACCTTCGATGACTTTTGCCAATGCCACCGAGTCGATGTCAGGGTTAGTTAAGATTTCTTGGGGGATATAGTGGTTTAACGTCACATTTCCCCAGTCGACAAGCATGGTGCCAGCGGGAGCCGACACAGAGAGAACTTTAAATCCACTCACAAGATATTCCCCTTTACTCGATCAGGGCTGTTGCCCCCTTCAAAGATCAAGTTGTTGCCATTTTTCTCAATCGAATAGCCACCAGCACCAGGTGCATTGGTCGACGCTGCACCGGGGCTACCAGGAGCGCCGCCTGCGCCACCGTTCCATCCGGCTGTATACCAGCCCCCAGCGCCACCAGCATCCAAACTGCCTGCAGCTGGGTAGCCATAGCCGTAAGTAGAAACTTGATACATTCCGCCACCTGCGCCGCCAGGACGTCCCGCGCCACCGCCACCTCCGGTATGCAGTACGTTGGGCCAGTAGGCATCCCCGCCGCCACCTCCGCCACCGAAAATGTAGCCATTGCGGTTATCGAGCGTTGCAGGAAAATCAAGAACAACAGCTGTGGCGCCTGGCAAGGGCCGAGCGGGATAAGCCCCCGCGCCACCCGCACCACGGATGTAGTGTTCATTGACGATTTTTAGCGTGGAGCCTGGTGGAAAAACTCCCGTTCTCAATGAGTATCCCTTACCACCACCGTAGATCATTGCACGGTTGATAAAGAGATAACGTCGCGCCTTGGTCGGCTTGCCCATGAGGTCAAAAATGCTCGCACCCGCTCGTTCTACTGTGTTGATAAACACAATGGTTCGCCGCCAGACCGTGCGCCACCCACTTTCGGTTTTGATGAACAGCTCCGCCCCCTCTCGCCAGCCGTCTGCAAGTTTCACATAAGGCATGACACCAGGCCGGTAACCGCCATCCAGTTTTACGTGGAAGTTCATTATGGTTCCTCGTACTGCAGCCAAAGCGTACCGACCGAGCCATCAGTTGGTTTAGGGGCAACAGGAGAATGGATAAAACGGTCTGAAAACGCAGCCTGCAGTTTTTTAGGTGTGACAATCGTTGAGTCATCTACCCCAGCTAGTACCTGAAGTTGAGTCGCAACTTTTGCCGTACCTCCAATAGTTTCCGTTGCAACTCGCCAAGACAGTTTGAGCGGCGTAATGAACGTAGTGTTGTCAACACCCTCATTTATCTGAGCCTGAGTCGCAACTTTCGCCATGCCCAAGACAGCTTCGGTCGCCTGAGTTGGTACGGATGAGATGAGTTGATCTACTTCAACTTTTGTATATGCGTCGGTAACTCCATATCCCCCAAGCGTTGTCGGGTTAGCGCCCGACAGTACAATCCCTCTTTTATCAATCGTCACCTGCCGGTAGATACCGGGCTTTTTGTCCCCGGGTAAAGCCGCTGCGGCCACCGCACTATCCACATATTCACGGGTAGCCAGAACCACCGCCGGATCGATCTTCAACACGATCTGCGCGGTGTTGGCGACGATGAAGTTCATGCGGATGACTTGGGTCTTGCCGGTGCCCTGAGCCAGCAGGGGCTTGAAGCTCGGGGCGCAGTTGGCCACCGCCACCAGGTCACCGTCGGCATCGAACAAGCCGATCTCACGAATCCAGCGACCGCCAACATCAGGCGGGATGACTTGTTCGGTGATGATGACGTTGGGGTTGGCCGGGTCGGTGCGTACCTGGTTGACCGGGGCGCGACGCCATTCGTTGATCAGCTTGGTCTGAGCCCGGTTCGGGATGGGGTCGGTGCCGTTGGCATCGCCGACCGCCATTTCCTTGAAAGTCCAGGGCGTGCCCAGGGCCGTGGCGTTGGCCTGTTTCGCCTCGCCCACCGCCGTGAGAATGGCAAAGAACTGACTGTTGGAATCAATCATGAGTACACATCCAGGGTGTCTGTTTCATCAATACACATGACCTGGCCATAACGGCCGGTCACTTCGATATCGCGGGGTGTCGGGGGATAAACGTCGATGTCTTCGCCCTGATGTTCATAGGCGCCAAGACCAATCACTCCGGAGCTTTCCAGGCTGATGGCCAGGCCAGTCATGTGCCGGCTGACAGGCCGGGCGTCATCGATCAGCCGGGTCAGCTCCTGGTACATCTCCTCGGTGATGCCGGTATCCAGCACCCCGACTTTCAAGGCAAAGGTGGCCGGTTCGCCTTCAGGGACCGTCTGCCACCATTCGACCACTTCGATCAGGTAGCCCAGCGGTTCCACCACCCGGCGCAGTGCACCGATGGTGCCTTTGCGAGCGTGGATGAAGTACGAGGCACGAATGGCGTTGCGCTTGACCGTCTCGGACCAGCGCGGGTCCCAGCGATCCACCGACCAGGCCCAGGCCAACTGCGGTAGCAGATGCACCGGGCAGGTGGACGGGTTGTACAGGGTGCGCAGCATGATGGCGGTATCGCCTGCGCTGGCCGCCTCAAGGGCGCGCTCCAGCGGCGTGCTATTGATCGGCAATAGGCTGGTCATCTCAGCTCCCCAGCGTGACGCTGTAACCAGTGCAATACGCCGCTTGAGCCTTGGTCGGGGTGATGTCTTGCCAACCCGCCAGATCGACCCGAGCCACGCCGGCCACATGCAACTGCGCATCAATGGCCGAACGAGCCACCTCGATGCCCAGGCGCCGGCGTGGGTTGACCCAGGCAGCCAGCTTGCGCTCGGCTTCTGCCAGGGCAGCGTCACCTTCCGGGCCGGAGCCCTTCATGTGCAGCACCGCGTCGATGCGATACGGCAAGACCTGGGCACTCTGGACCGTGACCCGGTCGCCGAGCGGTCGCACGTCTTCATCGTTGAGGGCTGCGGCAACGGTCGCCAGCAAGTCAGGACTGGCCGCGCCATTTCCCTCCAGGCTCAGCACCGTGACCGTCACCCGGGCCGGTGCCGGGCTTTCGGCCTCGGCGTCTGCTACCAGCGCAGAAGCGTTACGGGCATGCAGGATGTAGCTGTTGCGCGGGCCGGCCGTGGTCAGTCCTTCATAGGCCAATTGCACACGCTCGCGCAGAGCGTCGTCAGCTTCCTTGACCTCCTCCACCGGCGGCACCGCCTGCGGGTCACCCTGCAGGATCACCAGGCGCTGCAGTTTGACGTTGGCCGCCAGGTGATCCAGGTCCGTGCCCTTGGCATGGGCCAGCAGCAGCGCCTTGGCTGCATCGTTGACCCGGGCCCGCAATTGCATATCGCCGTAGGCCGATAGCTCCAGCAGTTTGCTCACCGGGTCGCTTTCCAGGTTGGCCGTCCAGTTATCGCCCATATGCCGGCGAAAGGTGGCCAGCTTGCCTTGGTACAAGGCCTCAAAATCCAGGGCCTCAAGCACCTGCGGCGCCGGCAGCGCCGACAAGTCCAACGTACTCATGCCGTCACCTCCAAAACCGCGCTATCGCCCAGGTACTGGCCGGTCAGTTGAAAGCTGATCAGACCACCCACCACCGCAACCACTCTTACCCGTTCCAGCTTCAGCCGGGGCTCCCAGCGCAACAGCGCTCGGGCCACTTCGGCCTGCACCGCGCTTTTCCACCCGCCGGTTACCGGCAGGTCGACGTAGCGGCGCAGGTTGCTGCCGTATTCCGGGCGCATCCGCCGACTGCCCAGCGGCGTGGTCAGGATGTCCTCGATGGACTGCCGCACATGCTCGATGCCGGACAGCGACAGGCCGGTACGGCGATCCATTCCGATCATCGTGTCACTCCTGCGCTTGCAGATCCGGGTGGGCGTTCAGGTAGTCCAGGGCGACAAGGTCGCCGGCCTTTACCGACACCTGTCCCCGGGCAACCCGCAACTGGCGGCCATCCGGCAGGATCAAATTGCGCGAGGTGTAAAGGGTGTCGCGAAACACCACAGTGCCGGCGCCCACAGGGCGACCGGGAGTTTTCTTAGGGGTGGCCATAGGTATCTCCGGGTACAAAAAAACCGCTCGGGGCGGGTTGATGGGGTGTTCGGTGATGGGTGAGACGTGAGCGCTGAGTCGTGAGGCCCACGACCCGCATGGGTCACTGCGGCGTTGCAGTTGAACCGGGACCCGGCATCACACCCAGATGGGTATGGGTCGAACCGACGTTGACCCCGTTGTGCTTCAAGCTGCCGCCGTTGATGTGCACATCGCCATTCAAGGTGATCGCTCCGCTCAGGGTGATGCTGTCGGCCTTGCCGGTCAGGGCGCTGTCGGTCACCACCGCCGAGCTGCCGCCGACCTGAATGGTCACCGTGCCACTGGGCAGGCTGATGCTGTAGCTCTTGGCCTGCCAGTCATAGACCAGCGAGCCGCCATCCTCGAAACGCCAGACCTCGACATGGTCACGGTTGTCCGGCTGGGGACCGGCGTTACCATACAGGCCGGGAACGAAGGTGCCCTGGGCCGGCTCGCCGCTGGGGCTGATCAGCACGCCCTGCTCCCCCAGGCTCGGCGCCCGCCAGTGCCGGGCCTTGCCCGCGGCCTGGCTGTGCCAGCGCAGCCAGGCGCTGGTCCAGCCGGCGCCATCGGAAACCCGCACCAGGCCAGCAGCCAAATCCACGCCGACCACGCTGCAAGGCAGGATCAGGCCGGCAATCATGCGGTCGTGGGTTGCAGACACGTAACTCACGCCATGTGCTCCGGCGACTGGTAGCCGCCCTCATGACCTGGGCCGGTATCGGGGCTGAACCCCAACACCAGGGTGCCCGGTGGTTGATTCGGCCAGGGCCATTGCTCCTGACCCAGGTAGATAAGCTGCTGCCACTGCACGATCCACTCGGCCCGGTAAACCGACTCTGCAGCCGTACCAACAGGCTTGGCCCACACGGCCATCGCGCCTTCAACAAAGTCCAGATCCCACTGCTGACAACGCAGCAGCTCGATTAACTGAGCCGCCAGAATGGCCGCCTGCAAAGGTGCCTGTGCAAGTTCGGGGTCAACCCGTACCCGGGCCTCCAAAGTGGCCCGCATGCAGCAGCGACCGTCACCCGGGTCGGCTGCCTGGTCCAGGCCGGTGACGGCAAAGTAGAGCGCCGGCTCAGTGGCGCCTTCAAACGCCTTGGGGAATGCCTCAACCGTCTGCAGATGGGGCATTGCCAGCTTGATCGTGGACGTGATGGCGTCTTTTAGCTGGGTCAGTTCGTTCATTGTCTAGTTCCAGAATAAGGTCGAGGCGGTCCAGCCTTCGGGCTCAAGTCCAGTGGACCTTTTTAAAGGCCGGAGCGGATCAGCGCTGATCCGAGTTCGAATCCCGTGAAGGCGGTTCGCAAACCCCGATGCGCTTGGCCGCCCAGCGCTCATAAAGGCCGATGGCAACGTCAGCGCCGGCCATGGCGGTCAGGCAGCCGAAGGCGCAGGCGGTCCAGATCGAGACGCCGGCGGCATACAGCAGCATGATCGCCGAGACCCCGCACACCACGCAGGCTCCGGAGCGCAGCGCCAGGCGCCGCAGCAGCGACCAGCCACGAGCGCCCTCCTTGTCGGCGCGCCACATTTCGCCGGAAACGCCACCGACCAGCGCCAGGACGATGACCAGCCAGATCGGCATGTCCAGCAACGCTTGTTGCTCGTTTGTCATTCACGTCTCCCGTGCGGATTGAGGCCAGCGAGATGGCCAGTTGATAGAAGGCTGATAACGATGTTTCAAGGGGTCCCTGTCTGTTGGTGGCCCACGTTAGGCAGGCATTCCAAAAAGCCCGGTCGCCCGGGCTTTTCAGTAATGCAAACCTTGGTCTTTCGGCACGACTGGTGCGGTACGGACCCATTCAAATTGTTCCTCCGACCGCGACCCTGTCCGCCGGATAACTGCTTCTGGTGCTTTACGCTGCACACCCGGGTCAGTTGCCAACCCTCTGAACCGTCGAGGCCGGTTCATCGCTGCCTTTGCTTTGCCACTAAAGAGCGTCGTTGCAGCCGTTGTTGAACGGCTTGAGGTGGATAATATGCACTCATGCATATGCAGTCAATGCGTAAATGCATTTATTTATGCGTGCGAATTGCGCGAGTGCATGAGAGCCGCATAGATGCAGGGCGGGAGTGATTTTTCGAGGGCGAAAAAAAGCCCGCTCAGTGGCGGGCTTTGTCTGACAGTGATGGCTTAGCGGGCGTACATGCCCCACCAGAAGACGTGACCGAGGATGCTGATCTGCTCCTCCTGGATTTCCTGGAAGCTGTAGTCCTCATCCGGATGCTCATCGCGGTTGAAGCTGCGCAGGCGAATCCCGGTGGGCAAGCGATACAGCTGCTTCACTCGCAGTTGGCCATTGTGGTTGATCGCATACAGGTCGCCATCGACGATATCGCCGATGGCACACTTGCCGGCATTGACCCCGACCGTGGCACCATCGCGCAGCACCGGCAACATACTGTTGCCCCGCACCGTGACGCATTTGGCCTGATCGAACTGCACGCCGTTGTGCCGCAGGCTGCGCTTGCCGAAGCGCAGGCTGGCGCGCTCGCTCTCCTCAATGACGAATCTTCCTGATCCAGCAGCCAATTCAACCTCACGCAGAAAAGGAACCGACACCTCGTCGTCATCGACAGGGGTATCGTCGTCCCACAGGCTTATGTCCTTGAGTTCCGAATGAATCTCGTCGCGGGGCGCAGCAACCCGGGCAGGCGCGATATCCACGCGCCCGCGCAATTGGTCGGTGCTCACCTGGAAGTATTCAGCGATCCGCGAGATGTGTTTATCCGAAGGATCGACGATCTTCCCGCTGAGAATCCGCGAGAGGGTGGATTGAGGCACACCAGTCCGACGGTGAAGCTCCGTGGGGGAGATTCCATCACGATCCAGCAGCTCTCTTAAGACGGTAGAAACATTGCGTATTTGCATAGAACGCATAGTGCTTGAACTTTTAGCCCATGACAAATGCTGTTTTGCATATTTGTGCTGCATTTGCCGGACAAACGCAGTAGTGCCTTGGTGTCTGCGAGGCCAGGGCGCCCATGGTAACCTTGCCGCCATCTGCAAAAAGCCGGGCCCAGCGCTCCTTTGCTTCACCCATTCAACGAATCCGCCTAAATACCAATGAGTAAAAATACCTCCGATCTGTCCTCCCACACGCCGATGATGCAGCAGTATTAGCCGAAACAATGCATAGGCCGCGTAAACCGTGGGTTACAGCGATTCACTGTCTAAAACCATTCAACGAAATAGCACATGTTTCAACCAATGAAATCGAGCTATGCCAGATACTTTTAGACAGCTTCTAGCTCTACAGATAGGCACCATCCACCACCGAGTGGGCTTGAACCAAATACTGGATATACGTACAGCAAGCTGATAAAATCAGGCACAGGAACGAGCCAACGTAAGTGTGTCAAGGAGAAATTGACATCCACCCTTGACTTCGGCAGACTCGCGCCTCATTTTGATATTGATGATCTATAAAGGAGGGCAAGACGATGAGTAGAGATGCGCGCGCAGTTGCCCAGCAAATCCTTAACGAGTGCCGTGAGGCTGGGGATCCTGCTGTAACGCCAATGCAGCTTTTGAAGCTTGTGTACATCGCTCATGGATACATGCTTGCAAGGCATGGAGTGCCATTGATCAACGAGCCTGTACAAGCTTGGCAATACGGCCCAGTGGTCCGCAGTGTTTACCAAGCGGTAAGAGACTTCCGCTCCTCACCAGTTACTCAGGTTCCGTCCGCACCTATGGAAAACTTTAATGCGGATGAGCGGACTATCATGAGGGACGTGGCAAGGACTTATGGGAAAGCAGATGGCGTAACGCTGTCGGCAGCCACCCATCAGCCTGGCACACCTTGGAGTGTGACTTGGAATAATCAGGGCAAGAATGCTGTGATTTCTAACGACATGATTGAAAGCTTTTATCGCTGGATTCTGTCTCAGCCAACTCATTCGATGCTATGAGCGAAGGTACAAGTGGCGGAAGCTCGCCAGAAGGATTACCAGGCAGCTTCCAGCCACCGTCCTCCCAGTCGCAATCTCCATTGCTCGATCCAAATATTGCCAGTGAGGCTCAAGCTTTCGCTGATAACGAAGATCAAGCTAAGAGCGAGTTCCGACCGCCGCCTCCACCGCTGGAATCTCCACTACTTGATCCAACCATTGTTGGTGAAATCCAGGCCTTCGCTAATAACGAAGATCAGGACCAAGCTCAGAAGCGTAAGCAAGATAATGAAATTCATGGCTTGCGCATGGTTCATGCATGGCTTCTTTTTGGTCTGACTATAATCTGGGTATACGTAATTTGGATCGTGATTCTTCTTCAAGGCTTTGGTAGGTGGTTTGTCCCAATGATGCCTGGCTTCAAACCCCTGCATTTTGAGATTTCGGATTCGGTACTAATTGCTTTCATGACAACCACCACCGCGACTGTTCTGGGGTTGTATGGAATCGCCGCTTATTGGCTCTACGGTAAGCCAAAGCAGGAGGGTAAAAATACCTCCAAAGACAAGAAAAGGCCCAGCTAATGCTGGGCCTTTTCTTATTTCTGGGTTGAGAACTGTCGAGCCACTTCTCTGACATATACCTAGCACGCCGCCAGGGCTATCAGGCTCGCCCGCTGCCAGAACCAGCCCGCCGACAGCGCGTTCATGGCGGCCTGCAATATGCCCTAAAACCGCCATAAACCGCTGCGCGCGGAAGGGTCAATTCCTGTCGTCAGTATTATTAGTCGGGCGACTCCTACCCCTACCGCCCGCCATTTATAACGAGCTCATGACCAAAGGAAAATCCACACCGAGAATCACGTCCTTTGGATCTGACTACGAAGGGGGAAAAGATCAAAATTCGCCCAACAATCCTGAGCTAAGCCCGCTCCAAAATGCCTCAAGCCAACCTGAATAACCTTGATCCCTTTCGAGCCTAAATGAGCAGCTGCTGGCGCCATATCGGAATCTTGAGTGACCAACAACGCAACCTCATAAGTCCCATCCAAACCTAAACAAAGCATGTCCGTCACCAGCAAAGTATCTACTCCCTTTTCCTGAGTTGCCTTGATTGCATTCGCACAATGGGGACAGACGTCCATCTCTGCAAAACAGTGGGCACAGTCAGGATTTCGTTTAGGCCGCCGATCCTGACATGACACCCGAATGCCGGGCCTGCGACCTAGTGTTTTGAGGGCAAAGTGTTTGTAGGAGCCATCACCGTTCGGGTCGTTGGACGTATAAATACGAGTTTCTTGATACGTTAACGGCAATGGTGTGCCAGGAGTAGGCGAGGCATGAAGGGCAGCAAGCTGTGTGAGAACGGGGCCCAGATTGAACCAATCAACATTAAAGCGGTGATCTCGTAAGGCTTGGCCCGACAAACCTAAATGCTTCCCGTCCTCCTTCTGAAGCGTCGCCTGTAGGTTCCAATAATCCACAAAAACCATTGTCTTCATGCAAAAAATCCCTATAATGAGTCCATTACTGCCTACCCATAGATATTTCTTTGGGTTTATTGATGTCTAGGGATCCTTCGGGATCCCTTTATCGTTTCAGATGGGTAGTAATTTTCACTACGTAAGATCAAGCCCCACCTGATGCGCGCCATCATAATGACATGAAATCGTAGCGAATGAGGTCTTACGCGCACTTCAGCTTCCCAAGCTGAACACTAGGGTCCGCCCCACCCGCTTCAGGCCCTCCAGCCTCCCCGCTTCAACCGAAGGTGCCTGTTTCTGTTTTTTACAGGCCCTGATTGGAATGAAGCAACGCATGCACCAACGCCTCTAGATTCTATTCTTCCAAATACTCCGGGCACTGCACTGTACAAACCCCAATCCTACTATCGATCAAGCCCTGAGCTCTGACTAACCATGTCGTAGCACACACCAATTATGCTCGGGCATTAACGCAAAAAAGCCCTACAGGCCCTCAGAATAGAGGCTGTAGGGCTTTTCTAACAAAGCAAAATTTAGCGTCACTTGGGGCTAAATGGCCTTGGTTGGCGTATGGATTGTCCCCATTAGCTCCCTCGCCTCACCAGGCATATCCCTTGATCGATTAGCGCAGTACCGGCAGCCACATCCACACCCCGTCCTTTCAAGCTTTAAACTTTTCAACTAGAATGGTTGACAAGCCAGTCTCGGGACGGCTTAATGCAACCATTCTCATGAAAAGCAGAAAGGGGCCGTGACCATGTCGCTTTCCAAATTTGGCGCAAAGGTACGTGAGTATCGCCGCGCATACGGTGTAACGCTTAGCACAATGGCTAGCACACTTGGCGCATCTACTGCGTTTTTGAGTGCGATGGAAACAGGCCGTAGTAAAATCCCAATGGATTGGGTTGAAAAAATTGCCAGCTATTTCAACGAGCTTGGCGAACAAATCAACGTTCAAGAGTTGAAGGCGATTGCTTGCGACGACAACGAGTCAGTCTCGCTTGAAGGGCTGCGCCCGCAGCATCGTATGCTCATCGCTGGTTTTGCCAACTCAGATCTTAACCAAGAGCAGCTGACTCGCTTGGGTCGCTTACTCGGGGAAATCTACGGGGAAAACAGCGATGACCACTCCAAGTGAAGCCAATCACTATGATATGCGCGGGCATCGTGTGCCCGCGCTGAGCCCGACCGACATTGACTTCATTGCCGGCAGGATCTGCAAGATCTTCAAGCTAAGTCGTCAATCGTTCTCGGTACAGAAAATAGGGATGTTCATCAACGACCTCGAAGAAAATGGGATTTTCATTGACTCCATCGAAAACGATGAGTGGATGATGGAGGATATCGCGAGGGCGATGGTAGACCCGCAGAAGGGCTTCATTTACATGCCGGAATGGATGTACGAGAAGCTAAATAGAAGCGACCCTGAGGCTATCAGGATTTTCCTTCACGAGCTGGGACACATCTTTCTGTGTCATAGAGCGATGCTTCATTTTTCGGACACAAAAGGAATTCTCGAAGAGGACTCCGAATGGCAAGCTGACGAATTTGCTGACTCAATCATCAGAAAGCTCAAACTCAAAGCGCCTGGCGCTCAGCTTGAACTTAAGTATTTCTGATTGACCATGCCGCAAACATGATCAACCAGAAATTGGCAGTAGGCCGCAAACCTACTGGGGGAGTTCTCCACTCGCTCTCCGCTTCCGCAGAACCGCTAGTGAAAGCACTGCCTAGAACAGGTGCGAACTCTAGTCCCGTTTGGTGGAGTTGTCCAGAATTAATGAGTAGTGGCCACCTCTTTAGGAGAGTCGCTATGACCTATACCGACGAACGTGGCACGTTCATCCTCCGCTGGAGCCGTCGCCTCAAAAACGGCTACATCCAGCGTGCAGTGGGCAAGCCATTCAAAATTTACATTAGCAAGTAAGTTGAACTGAGCGTCCATAGTGCCTCAGCTTCTACCCACCAACCGGACGAGCGGCAGCACCTAAGGAGGTGCTGCCGCTTTTTTTGAAGCAGTAACCGAACCGCTCAACAATATTGAATAAGTAGCCTCGCACGCCAGCCCAGCTATTCGGGCTCGGTCATATGCTTTCGCCAGCTCTCGATTCGTAGCGACAGACCTGTCGAGCAATTCAGAGAGCACCATGGCGGCGCGGGTGGCTGCCGGGCCTCGAGCGGCAGAGGCGGTATCTGCGGCGCACTTGTTTGCGCCGGCGTATCTGGCCGCGTCGTCGTGCAACCGCTGGCCAGCAGCATCGGCATCATCAGCGCCAACAGTTGCAATCTGTTCTTGTTCCTGGGCATTCACTCTTACCTCTTCCTGTGCCGCAGTGCGGCGTAGCTCTTCCTTTCGCGCCTTGGACTCGGCCAGAGCCCAGGCCTGCTGATCACCTGCATCGCGGACAGCCCAACGCACCTGCCACTCGGCATCCATGGTCGTGCGGCCGTGCCCATAGACACCCCAGAACGCCCAAGCAACCAGCGCCAGCGATACCGCAGCACCACCAACCTTCAACCCCCAGGAGCTCATGCCAACACCTTCGCGGCCAGGTCACGCAAGGCCACCCGTTCGGCCTGACCAGTCAGGCCGCCGTTGATTATCCTGGTGATCTTGGCGAACTGACCCGCGTCGGCCAGTTCGTTGAGCCCGTTCGACTGCCAGAACCAGCCAGCGACCATGGCGGCGGTGTCCGGCTGCTCAACCAGTTCAGGATGATTGATAAGGTCCAGCCCCAAGGCGGCACCGGCGGCGCGGTAGTTGTTAGCCCCGGTCAGCTGGATCAGGCCGCGGCCTCGATACTTCCAGCCATCACCAGGAAGTGTGTTGCCCAAGCGGCCACCATACGCGATGTTTGCGATCTGCTCAGGCTTGCGGGCAACCTGGACAGCTAGGGCGGCGTCAAAGCGATTCGGCCAGACTGCCTGCAGCCGTTCGGCACTGTAGTTCAGATTCTCGACCATGCGCCTCAACTGACCTGACTCATGCCCGACCTGCGCAATGAATGCGGCCATCCGCACCCGCGAGTCGATCTTGAATTGCACCATCGCTTCATTCAGCGCGAACACAAAAAAGCCCGCGACTTGGCGGGCTTGGGGGAGGATCTGCAGCAGCTGCTGCGCTGTAATCGTCATGCCTGATATCTCCAGTGATGATGAGGGTTAAAGCTGCTCGACCCTGAGCGGCTTGGTTGCTTTCTTTTTCTTGCCTTTAGCTTTCGCCTTGCCCTTCTTGCCGCCGTTGCATTCGACGGTGGTACTCCAGCCCGACTGTGTGAACACCTGCTCGACCGAGTCCACCAAGTACTCGCCATCGAGGCCGACCTTGAAGCCCTGGGCATTGATCATGCGTTCAGCGAATAGATCGGTTCGGCCAGGCATCTCCAGCCGCACGCCGGCGGTGCTGCGGTTGAATGCCGCCAACCGCGCCTTGGCAGCCTGCTCGGCAGCGGACTTGTTCGGATAGATGTGGCGGTCGGTGTGCACCGGCGGCAGGCCGTCTGGGGAGTCCTCGTTGCCCAAGTCGACGACCCGCAGCTTTCCGCTCTTCTTGTCCTGGTGCTTGGTTTGCACCGCCTTGTGGGTGCTCTTATCACCCAGGCGGAACTGATAGCGGCTCACATCGCGGCGGGTGATGGTAACGGTGCCAAGGTTCTTGCCGCTGGCGCTCTGCCCGGCCTGCCGGGGCAGCACCAGCAGTTTGCCGTCGGCCACCTTGGCCGTGCAGTCGTACTGTTTGGCCAGGCGGGTGATGAAGTTGAAGTCGGATTCATTGAGCTGATCGACCCGGGGCACCTTGGTGGTCACCGGGCACACCGGTTGCCAGCCATTGCGAGTCGCAACATCGCGCACGATCTGCTGCAGCGGGACGTTTTCCCAGCTCCCGCTGCGGGTGGTCTTGCCACTGCCGCGCATGTCACTGGCCTTGCCCCGGATCTCGATAGAGTCAGGCGGCCCCGTTACCACTACCTCGTCCACCGTGTAGCGCCCCAGGCGAGTCAGTGACTGCCCGGCGTAGCCCATGAACACCTCGATACTGGCACCACGACTGGGCAGCGCCACCGCTCCGTCGCGGTCGTCAATGCGTAGCTCAAACTCGTCCGACTCCATGCCGGGCTTGTCCGAGGTGCGCAGGGTTAACAGCCGGTCATTGATCAGTGCGGTGATGTTCTTGCCGTCCGCAACGATTCGGAATACAGGCGTCATGCAGTAAACCTCCCCCTGGGTGACACAGCGACGGGGACTTCATAGAATCCCGAGCCGTTGCCCCTACAGGAGTTGAGAAAGTGAAAAGGATTTTCGGATTGACGCTGTGTCTGTTGGCCGCCTCGATGGCACAGGCCGAACAGAAACTGCGAGTTATAGATCTGGGTGACGACGCACCCGTGAGCGCCGAAGCCGCAGAACGCGGCAGACAGGCAATCGCAGCTCAAGAAGCGGCCAAGAAGATCAAGCCCGAGGAAGCCCGCGACTTCCTCAAGCGTCTTAACGAGACGGTAGATCGCGGCCAAACCCTGGCGCTGTCCGGAGCTATGGACGGCAAACAAGCTCGCGATCAAGCCATTGCGCTGAAAAAGTTAATGGACGAAAGCGACCGCTTCGGATCGCTGTTCGCCCCCTTCGCTAAATGCCGTTCCGCCGCAATCGACGCGGCTTCATCCTGGCAGGGCATGATTTTCAAAGATGCTCGTCAGTACTCCGAAGACAACACGTCCTACCAGGCCAACGCCAAGGAATGCGCCAAGGCCGCCGGCTAATCCCACAACTGCAGCGCGGCCTCCGTCACCGCCGGCAGCTCCGGCAACACGATCAGCACCCCAGCCCGGAACGGCTGGGGCTCTTCGGCAAGCCCCTGGTTGGCATCCAGCACCGATTCGACACAACCATTCAGATGCCCGTAAAACTGGTGACACAGGGTGTCGAGCAGATCCCCGTCAGACGTTCTGCATGTCGTCGCCATAGCTCACGAACTCCATTGAAAAGCCCTGTTTACGCGGGATGCCCCCGGCCAGCAGATGGCTCTGTTCTTCCTCAAGGCTGGTCAGGCACCAGGTGCCAAGCACTTCTCCGTAGCCCGTGGTCAGACTCAGCGGCTGCAGGCGTCGACCGATGCTGCGCAGTTTCTGCAACTGACCCAGTCCACCCTTGAACCCAGGAAACACCGCGCCCTTGAGGGTAATCTTGTCGTCACCCTGCCCCACCGCCTGCTGCGCGATGCTGCGGGTCAGGCGTTCCTGGCCAGCCCAGCGGAACCCGGTCTGACGGCGCAGCTCTTCAAAGGCGGCCGTATCGAGGTTGAAGTAATACGGCTGTCCACCAGTCTTCAGCGGATGGATGATCAGCAGGTGCGGGAACGGCTTTACCGCCTCGGCGGCCGGAGTACCCAGGCCGCCGAATGAACCGGTCGGAAGGATGTTGCCCAGGGACGGGCTGACCTGTCCGCCGATCCGGTTGATCGCAGCGCTGGCCTTGGCGGTCTGCTCCTGCAACGTACCGAGCCGCTGCTGGATCTGCACCGCCGCCGACACGGCCTGGCTGTACTTGGCCGCCACCTCGCCGACAACAGACTGTGCGGCGGTGATGCCGCGCAAGGTCCGCTGCAGCTTGGCACCCACCTCAGGTCCCACAAACGGGATGTTCTCCAGCTCTGAGGCGGCGCCAGTGATCTCGCTGATGGCTCCATTCAATGGGGTCAGCATGCCATCCGCACTGCTGCGGCCCGCCTCCCCTGCCTCGACCAGGGACTGAAACCCCGACTGCAGTTGTTCCATGTACGCCATGGCACCTCCTTAAACGTGTGGTTCGTCCGACAGCTGACGGGCCGCAGCCTGGCGGCTGAACTCGTCGAACATCCGTCGCAGATGGGGCTCGACTTCCCGGGCCACCTGGGCCGGGTCCTTAACGTCCCCTTGCACCGTGATTGGCACAGTCGGCGCGAAGGTGAATTGCTGGTCGACCTTGGGCACCTGCTTCGCAGGCTCGGGCGCCTTGAGCATTGCCGGCACAGCTGCCGACGGTGAGGCGGTCCCCATGGAGCGCACCACCTGCCCCATCATCGGGGGCGTCTGCCCGGTCTTGAACGATTTCGCGATGTCACCCAGGACCGGAGGAATGTCCTTCCCGGCGTTGACCATCATCAGCGGCCCCGCTGCCGGCATCCGCTTGAGCGAATCGTCGGAACCAAACATTGCTTTGCCGGCATATGAGCCCAGGGCATCGCCCCCAAAGTAACCTACGGTTCCCCCGATGGCGGCACCGATAGCCCCGCCAACGGCCGTGCCGAGGCCTGGAACGACGGAGCCGAGTGCGGCACCAGCGGCCAACCCCATTTTTGCCCCCACCAACGAGCCTGCTAAGCCCCCCGCCGCACCGCCATAACCTTCGGCCTTTTCATCGCGGGTCTTGGCATTCTGGTAGGTGTCCGCAACCTTGAGGCCGGCGCTCAACACCGACAGCAAGCCCACCCCCTTAATCGCTGGCGCCAGTCCCTTGAACAGCGAACCTACCCCTTTCAGCGCTGTCGACCCAAGGCTCGCCGCGCCCTTGGCAACACGTCCCACGCCGCCACGACTGAAGACATTCCTGAGCGTCTGGCCGACACGACCGAACCGCCCCGCCCTTCCTGCACGGCCCCCTTTACCGCCCTTGCCGCCTTTCTTGTCCTTGCCACCGTCGAGATCATAGTCACCACCGCCCAAGCCGCCGGCGTTGGTGACAAATACCCGCTGAATCACATTCGGGTTACCCATCAACGAACCCCGGGCCACGTTGAGCAGGCCTTTGCCGATCTTGAAGGCGGACACCACGCTCTTCAGCGCGACAAGCCCAGCGCCCAGAGCAGTGATCCCCATAACCAGGGGCGGGGATTTTTCTGCCAATCCGGTCAGCGACCTGGCTACCGAGGTGATGTGCTTGGCTACCGCATCCGTTGCCGGCCGCAGAGCATCCCCCACTGCCCGCATACCGTCGTTCATCGCGTGAGCTGTTTCGGCCCAAAGCTGCGATGAGGTTTCCCGGCGCTCGGCTAGGTTCTTGTCGAGAATACCCTTAGCGCCTAGCGAATCTTTCTTGAGCTGCTCGTACAGCTCCCGATTCTGCGAGTACGCCGTCAGCGCTGCCTTGACCTGCATGTCGGCGAACAGATCTCCGGTGCGCAGGGACTGTTCCAGAGCGTTCAGCATGGCCTTGGCCTTGACTGGGTCCGCCTCCTTGCTGATCTTCGCCTGGGCCTCGGCCAGCTTCGCGGCCTTGGCCGGGTCGGTTGCCTTGATGTACCTCATGGCCAGTTCAAAGCTTGACTCCAAGGTCGACTTACCTTTCTGAAGACCGGTACTCATCGAGGCCTGGTAATCAATACCAGCATCCTTGTACGCCTTGACCACTTCACTGGAGCCGATTTTCTCCATCCAGTTTTTCAGGTTGTTGGCTGCCTCATCAGAGCCGCCGGCAGTCTTCATCTGCACCTGCAGCATCGAGCCCAACTGACTCACCGCATCCATGCCGGTGATTTCCATCTTGCCCATGCCAGCCAGCAGCTGCGGGAACCAGCGCGCCATGTCGGCGGCCTCAAAGCTGCCCGCCTGGCCCTGCATGGCGATGGCTTCCAGGGCCTTCTCCATGACCTTGGGGTCGCTGATCTTGGCGTTCTGCTCCAGCGCCTGGATCATCTTGGCGGTGTCTTCACCACCCGAGCCCTGTCCCACCGCAAACTTGGCCGCCACCGGCGCATAAGACAGCGCCTTGTCCAGTTCCATGCCGGCGCCGACCAACTGGTTCACCAGATCGGCTACCTCATTGCGGCCCATCCCGGTGTCTTGCGAGGTCTGAATGATGGTGCGGGTCAACTGGGCTTCTTGTGGCTTGTTTGCCACGTCCGCCTTGATTGCAATGTCGCGAATGATCGCCTGATAGTCCGCGCTTATCTTGGTCGGAATGGCCACCGCACCGACCCCGGCCACGGCCTGGCCGATCCCGGACTTGAGGCCCTCCTTGCCCTGCTGGATCTGCTGGTGCCCCTTGAGCTGCAGATCCGCCCCCCTGGCCACGCGGCCGAGTGCCTGATACTCCTGGCGCAGTTTGTTTACCTGAATACCCTGCTTCTGCAGGCTGCTCAGGTTTCCCTCCAGCTTGCGCAACAAACCGGCGGCCGAGGCGGCACCGGTGTCGTGAGCCTTCTTCCATTCGTCACGCAGGCGCATGGTTTCGCCGATGGTGTTCTTCAGCACCTTGGCCTTGTTGCCTTGTTCCTCCAGCTTCTTGATCCGGCCCTCAACCGTCTTGAAGGCTGCCCCCACCGTCGAACTGACGGCGCCGCCGATCACCAGCCCCAACGCCAGTTTGCTTGCCATCTGATTCACCTATGCCCGAGTTGATGGGCTCAGTCCGTGAGCCACCAGACCATGTCGGAAAACCTCATGGTCATGATTTCCTCGGCGGAGAAATGCAGCTCGCTCGCGAGCCGCTTCGCCGCCATCTTCATCACCGCCGGGTCAAAGTTCGTCGTCTTGCACCAGGCGAAAATAACCGGCCTGCAGGCGCTGGTAATCCTTGAGGGTCATGCCCTCCAGATCCTTGGCGCCGACCTCGGCCAGACTGGAGAACAGCATGAGTTCGCGCTGTTCGTCGTCACTGCCAGCGGCAGTGTTAGCGGCACGCACATCGCGCACAGTGGGTGCGCGCAGAGTGACCTTGTCGCAGACCACGCCATTCATCTCCACCGCCTTGGTGAGGGTCACGGCCACGCTCTCGGCGCACAGGGTCATCCAGGCCGGTGTCTTTTTCGATGCTTGAGTCATGAGTTTTTTCCTTACAGGCCCAGAGCCGAACGTTGAGCGGCGAGCTGGTCGACGCCGTTGATCACGCGCTTCATACCCAGCGCATCGATCTCGTAGATGAGACGGCCGTCTACTTCCAGCTTGTAGTAAGTCAACGCCACGTTGTGCTTGATCTCGGCCTTGTCGCCGGCCTTCCAGTCGCCCATGTCGACCTCCTTGAGCATCCCGCGCAGGGTGACGATCACCGGAGTGACCTTGCCCTTGAGGCCCTTGAAGGCACCCCGGAACACACCATTGAAGGCAGTACCGTCGGCCAGGCCGAAGAGCTTCAACGACTCGCGGCGCACGCCGGTAGTGGTAAAGCCGGCTTCCTGTTTCTCCATGCCCATGTCCAGCTCCACCGGCAGGTCCATACCGCCGGCCCGGTGCTCCTCGGTCTTGAGGGTGAGCTTGGGCAGGGTCAGGCTCGGGACGTCGCCCTGGAAGCTGATGCCATCGGCGAACAGGTTCATGTTCGCCAGGGTTTCGGGAATCATTGCCATTGCTGCGGCTCCTTAAGCGGCGGAATCGAGGACTTCGGTCAACCACTGGTTGGTGACCTCGACACGGAAGTTCGGGTTTTCGGCGGGCGGCACGTCGGTAAAGCGGATGTTCCAGTACACCTTGCCCTGCTCCAGCTGGCTGGCGGTGTTGAGTTCGGTGTCGGCGTAGACCTCGAAATTGATAATCGCGCCCTGGTTCTTCAGGTCGCGCATGAACGCCTGCAGGCCCTCGGTCACATCCTTGACATAGGTCGCGGTGATCGAGCGGTCGACCGCCCACTTGTGCCCGTAAAGGATCGCGTCCATGACGATGTCCATGGTTCGCACCCGGGTGACAAACGCCCACTTCGGATCGCTCGACAGCGTGCGGTTGCCCCACAGCCGGAAGCCCGCATCACGAATGATCGTGGTGATATTGGCGTTGTTCAGCAGGTTGGCCCGGCAAGTCTCGTCCCCATCCAGAAACTCAATGGGCCGCGTGGTACCGGTGAGGCCGACAAACTCCTTGTTCGAAGGCGATGCCCAAAAGCCGTACTCGTTGTCGGTCCAGGCGAACAAGCCCGCTGCCCAGGCCGAGGCCGGCGCATCGACGGTCGCGCTCTCACCGGTGTCCCAGTACTGAATGCCCGGGTCGACCAGATAGGCCCGCTTGGCACCGAAGTTCTTGGCGTACTCCATGGCCGCTTCGTCGGTGGTGTTAGGGCCGTCGAGGATCGCCAAGCCGCGTAGCTTGTCGGCCAGGGCAACCAGGGCTGTGCCGACCGGCAGGCCGGCGCTGTGCTTGGGAGCCACCAGCAAACGCGGCTGGGCATTGAAACGGCTCTTGCCATCCAGCAGTGCCTGCAGGCCGGTACGCTTGCCGCTGGCCAGCACCCCGCCAATGATTGCGGAGGTCTGCTGTGCTGCGTCCTGAACCTTGGCCACACCGCATGCAACGATCACCGCCTTGGCGCGCTGATAGATGGCCTTGCACGCCTTGGTGATGGCCGCATCCGGGCCCCAAGCGGCAATGGCCTCACGCTCGTTGGTGATCAGCAACAAGTCGTTGGCCTTGGCGCTGAAGTCGGGGCCTTCGGTGAAGGTGTCCACCAGGCCGATGATCGAGGACGACGGCAGCGAGATAGTCCGCGTGCCGGTGTCCACATTGGTGACGGTAACGCCGTGAAAGAAACCACTCATGGATAAGCTCCAGAAATGAAAAAGCCCCGCATGAGCGAGGCCGTGGGAGGAACAGGCGCCGAAGCGCGGAAAAGATAACGCCCCGTCGGTGCGGGGCGTTTACTCGGTTTGCTCGGCGATCCAGGGCGGCGCCGCAGGGCGGTGCTCGATCTGGGGAAAGTCAGGTGATTGCGGCCAGTCGCGCAGGGTTTGCATGTACACAAGCAGCTCCTTGAATTGCTCGCCTGTCAGCGTCGTAGGGGCCTCAACTTCCAATTGATCCCGGTGCCGCTCGCGCAGCCACATAACCGATGTCAACTCGGCATCGCGCCACTCGCGTTCCTGGGTCGCCAGATCCGGGACCACTTCGGGCACATCAACAAGATATGGCAGCCCTTGCTCATCGTGAGCACGGACCTTTCCAGGCGGAGGGTTCCCGATCACCGCCATGTAAAGCTCATCAGTGATTTCGACTGCATCGGCGGGCATAGAAGTGTGCATGCCGCGCAAGTACGTGGTTTGGGTTGTCTGGCTATAAAAGCGCATGCGGCCTCCCTCAGCTTCCGATTGCGATGTACTTAGCGCCGTTGGCAACGACACTCCCGTATGTCTTGAAGCTGACGCCATTTTTCGACAGGCCGAACGAGTAAATCGCATCCTGGTTAGATCCGACGTTCGTTTCTCCGAGATATCCGATGGCCAACGCGACATAGGCAGCGGAAGGAAACGCCATTGGAAACGACACGACTGCCGGGGTCGGACTTACAGCGCCCGTCGTCCCCCACTGAATAACCCAGCCGCCAAGCCAGAAAGGCGCTGCAATGTACCCGTTGGAAGCAAGACTGACGGAAAGCCCCCACCGCAGTTTCTTTGGTGTCGGCATGACCAAGTCGTTCGCGCTATCAAGCATCTGCGCGGTAGTTGCGACTTTTGCCGTACCCTGATTGATCTCAGTAGCTTGAGCCGCCAACGGGGCAAGAGCTGCAACGTCGATGTTTCCCTGATTGATGGGCGCGTTCCATGCCTTGATGCACCATATAACCGCAAGGTTGCGCGGGCGCGTTTCCACCCCTCCCGTTGGGTTGGTTCGCAGATCAGCGTCATCAGTGACACCGTTGCCCAGATCGCCATACACCCACGAATCAACGACGCTCCCACCACCCGAAGAGTCGTTCACTGTATGCACGTGGCTCTTGAGCATGTCGGCTTGCCAACTGCCAATAACTCGGCCCGCATCAACCCCCCGCCCATGGTCCCAGCCCCGCAGGAACTCACCCCGGGAATCAGGCAGCCGGAAGTTACCCGCGCCTTCGTTGCCTTGGTTGAATGTGGTTCCCAGGTACGCCGCCAGGTCCGGATAGGCGGCAATGCTCTTATAATTGCCATCCATCTCAAGGAACCCCGGTGGCACGCTCGCTTTGGGAAACGCCACCATCGAGCCCACCGGCAACGACGACGCCTGGGCAACCAGGGCCTCGATCTCAGCCTTGGTGTAGGTGTCGGTAATGCCATGCCCGGCCAGGGTAGTCGGATTGGTCCCGGCAATCACCCGGCCGCACTTGTCGACCGTGACATTGGCATAGGAGCCCGCACTGACACCGGTTCGCCCCGTCGCCATCTCGAAGGCCAGCGGCGTGGTGCCGAGGACAATCGGCCCGTCGGTGACTAACTGCCAAACGCTGTCACCATTGACCGTGCCGGTCTCGATACTGACGAACAGCCCCGGGGTGACCTCCAGACTGGTGTCAGCATCCTGGGCGCGTTTCCACACGCCCGTCGCCGACACGACATACAAGCCGTTGTCCTTGGCCTGGGCCTGGTTCTTCACCAGCACCCGGGCGTCGGCCGGCAGCAACACACCGTCGATGGTCTGAATCCCGTTCAACGCGATGTTGGCCGTGGTGGCCACCAGCGCCGAGTGTTTGAAGTCCAGCTTGGCCAGGGCCTCAATCACCGCATTGTCGACATATTCGCGGGTCGCCAGCACCACCGCCGGATCGATCTTCAACACGATCTGCGTGGTGTTGGCCACGATGAAGTTCATGCGGATAACCTGGGTCTTACCGGTACCCTGGGCCAGCAGGGGCTTGAAGCTCGGCGCGCAGTTGGCCACCGCCACCAGGTCGCCGTCGGCATCGAACAAGCCGATCTCGCGAATCCAGCGCCCACCCACGTCGGCCGGGATCACCTGCTCGGTGATGATGATGTTCGGGTTAGCCGGGTCAGTGCGTACCTGGTTGACCGGAGCCCGGCGCCATTCGTTGATCAGCTTGGTCTGGGTACGGTTCGGGATGGGGTCGGTGCCGTTGGCATCCCCTACCGCCATCTCCTTGAAGGTCCAGGGCACACCGAGCGCCGTAGCGTTGGCTTGTTTCGCCTCGCCCACCGCCGTGAGAATGGCGAAGAACTGACTGTTAGAGTCGATCATGGGTACACGTCCAGGGTGTCTATTTCGTCAATGCACACGACCTGGCCATAACGGCCGGTCACTTCGATATCGCGGGGTGTCGGAGGGTAAATGTCGATCACTTCGCCCTGGTCCACATAGGCGCCGTAACCGATCACCCCGGAGGTTTCCAGACTGATGGCCAGGCCGGTCATATGCCGACTGACGGGCTTGGCGTCATCGATCAGCCGGGTCAGTTCCTGATACATCTCTTCGGTGATGCCGGTATCCAGCACACCGACCTTGAGCGCAAAGGTGGCCGGTTCACCGGCGGGCACCGTCTGCCACCACTCGACCACCTCGATCAGGTAGCCCAGGGGCTCCACCACCCGGCGCAACGCACCGATGGTGCCCTTGCGGGCATGGATGAAGTGGGCCGCCCGGATCGCGTTGCGCTTCACCGTCTCGGACCAACGCGGGTCCCAGCGATCCACCGACCAGGCCCAGGCCAACTGGGGCAGCAGGTGCACCGGACAGGTCGCGGGGTTGTACAGGGTGCGTAGCACAATCGAGGTGTCGCCGGCGTTCGCAGCCTCAAGGGCCCTTTCCAGTGGCGTACTGTTGATCGGCAATAGGCTGGTCATGTCAGCCTCCCAGCGTGACGCTGTAGCCAGTGCAGTACGCCGCCTGGGCCCTGGTCGGGGCGATGTCCTGCCACCCAGACAACTCGACCCGGGCCACACCGGCCACATGCAACTGCGCATCAATGGCCGAACGCGCCACCTCGACGCCCAGGCGTCGGCGCGGGTTGACCCAGGCGGCCAGCTTCCGCTCAGCCTCGGCCAGCGCGGCATCACTTTCCGGCCCTGTCCCCTTCATGTGCAGCACCGCGTCGATGCGATACGGCAGCACCTGGGCACTCTGCACCGTGACCCGATCCCCCAGCGGACGCACGTCCTCATCGTTGAGGGCGGCCGCCACTGTCGCCAGTAGCTCAGGAGCGGCCGCGCCGTCGCCTTCCAGGCTCAGCACCGTGACCGTCACGCAGGCCGGTGAAGGGCTTTCGGCCTCGGCATCGGCCACCAGGGCCGAGGCGTTACGGGCATGCAGGATGTAGCTATTGCGCGGGCCCGCCGTGGTCAGCCCCTCATAGGCCAACTGAACACGCTCGCGCAGAGCGTCGTCGGCTTCCTTGACCTCCTCCACCGGCGGCACCGCCTGCGAGTCACCGGCCTGGATCACCAGGCGCTGCAAGTTCACGTTGGCCGCCAGGTGATCCAAGTCCGTGCCTTTGGCGTGGGCCAACAACAGCGCCTTGGCCGCATCGTTGACCCGGGCCCGTAGCTGCATATCCCCGTAGGCCGACAGCTCCAGCTGCTTGGTGACCGGGTCGCTCTCCAGGTCGGCTGTCCAGTTCTCGCCCAAGTGCCGGCGAAAGGTCGCCAACTTGCCCTGGTACAACGCTTCAAAGTCCAGGGCTTCCAGTACCTGCGGCGCCGGCAGTACCGACAAGTCCAGCATGCTCATGCCGTTACCTCCAAAACCGCGTTATTACCCAGGTACTGACCGACCAGCTCGAAGCTGATCTGGCCCCCCACCACCGCTACCACCCGCACCCGCTCCAGCTTCAAGCGTGGCTCCCAGCGCAACAGCGCCCGGGCCACCTCGGCCTGCACCGCGCTTTTCCAGCCGCCGGTCACCGGCAAGTCGACGTAGCGGCGCAGGTTGCTGCCGTACTCCGGCCGCATCCGACGGCTGCCCAGCGGCGTGGTCAGGATGTCCTCGATGGACTGCCGCACATGCTCGATGCCCGACAGCGGCTGGCCGGTGCGGCGATCCATTCCGATCATTGCGCTACTCATGCAGTTGCAGATCCGGGTGCTTGCTCAGGTACTCCAGCGCGACGCTGTCACCGGTGGGAGCGGATACCCGACCCTGGGCCACGGCCAGCTGACGGCCGCCCGGCAGGATAAGCACTCGGGAGGTATAGAGGATGTCGCGGAACACTGTAGGGCCAGCACTGGCCAATTCGTCGGTGAGTCTCTTGGGGGTGGACATGCTTTTCTCCAGGTACAAAAAAGCCGCTGTAAGCGGCTCGGGTTGAGTAACAGTTGCAGGGGAATCATTGCGGCGGAGCCGTTGCCCCAGGGCCCGGCAGCACGCCCAGGTGGGTATGGGTCGACCCAACATTCACCCCGTTGTGCTTCAAGCTCGCGCCGTTGATTTGCACTTCACCATTCAAGGTGATCTGCCCGGTCAGCGTGATGGTGTCGGCCTTGCCGGTTATGGCGCTGTCCGTCACCACCGCCGAGCTGCCACCGACCAGAATGGTCACCATGCCGCTGGGCAGGTTGATGCTGTAGCTCTTGGCCTGCCAGTCGTAAACCAACGAGCCCCCATCGTCGAAGCGCCAGACCTCGACGTGGTCGCGGTTATCCGGCTGCGCACCGGCGTTGCCGTACAGACCAGGGACGAAGGTGCCTTGTGCGGGTTCACCGCTTGGGCTGATCAAAGCCCCCTGCTCGCCCAGACTCGGCGCCCGCCAGTGCCGGGCCTTGCCTGCGGCCTGGCTGTGCCAGCGGACCCAGGCACTGGTCCAGCCGACGCCGTCAGACACTCGCACCGTCCCACCAGCGAGATCCACACCGACCACACTGCATGGGATGATCAGGCCCGCGATCATGCGGTCATGTGCAGCTGCAACGTAGCCGCTCATGGCTGGACCTCGACACGGACACCCGGGGCATCCTCTCCAAGGTTGAGTTCAAGGACACCCGCCGGCTGATCCGGCCACGGCCATTCCTCTTTGCCGAGGTATATGCCCTGGGTCCATTCCACGACCCAGACCGCGTACCCATCCAGCTCTGGCCGGGTCCAGTCCTGGGCCGACCGCACAAACTCTGCAGCGGCCACCTCGGAGCCCCAGGTCTGCATGCGCAACAGCACCGCAATCTGCGAAGCGACAAAAGCCGCTTGCTGCTGACACTGGGGCAGTTCAGACCCCACGATTACTCGCGCTTCAAAACGAGCCTCCAGCGCCGTTTCGCCAGTCATCTGATCGCTACCAGGCTCCAGCTCCACCAACTCAATCACCACCGCCGGGATCGCCACACGATCCAACAGATCGGGCATGACCGCGACATAGGCCAAGCCCGGGATGGCATCGCGAATGTGTTGCTCTATCGCTCTGTACAACTGGTCAAGGCTGAAAGGTTCATCAGACACGTTTGCCACCTCGCAAATACTTCTGCAGCTCAAAGTTCAGTTCCTGCTCGAGGATTTCCAGCAGCCTTTCATCAGCACGCTTGACCCACTCATCAAAGATCGGCCGCACGTCATCCAGCGACACCTTGGCCTTGGCCAGGGGGAAGCGGTTGTCGTTCTCGTTGATGAAGCCTGAGCGCCGCTTTCCCTCCCGTGTTTCGGGGTAGTCGCTCGGGTCGTAGTGCTTGCTGCCAGTCCGAATCCAGATGTCGGCCTGACTGCCATAGACCTTCTTGAAGAAGGCCCCCTGATAGCGCCGCCCCGCGACCGACACACCCGACCGATTCTGGCGGGCTCGACCGATCCGGCTCGACTCAATCGGGTTGATACCGAACCAGAGCTTGCCCTGTCCGTTGCTGTTGATGGGGTAAGCCCGCAAACGCTGGCGAACCGCCCCAACGGCAATGCGCTCCTTGCTGCTGACAGCCCTGGCGATGTAGGTCCGCAACCAACGCAAGGTCTTGTTGATCGCCCGGCGCTGGGCCGCTGCCGCTGCCTTGGGCACCACGGCCGCAAAGTCCTTGAACGCCTGCATATCGACGGCCGAGGGCTGCAGTGTGATCATGCCTTCGCTGGCCGATTGCCGAGCATAGCTGCCGATGCTCATGGATTGATCCTCAGAATAAGGCTGACCAGGCCGTCGCCTCCTGGCTCAATCAGAACCAAGGTGTACAGGCCACCTCCATCGTGCGCGGGCAGATCGATGCGCACCTGCTGACGTACCTCTACCCCCTCGGCATCCGATACACGGATCACCAGATGTGGCTCGCGCAGGCCCGTATTCATCTTGCCGAGCTTGGGTTGCAGCCAAGGCGCCGAAAACATCCCCAGCACCTCGCGGCCTTCGATATAGGCCGTATCCCCCAGCGCCTCAAACACCGCATCGTCGGCATCGGCGACCAGCTCGCGAATGCCCACGGCTACATCTCCAGCAGGATCTGCGCCAATGGCCGCGTGCACAGGTGCAGCGGGTTCGACTGCGCTTCGCCGGCCATGCCCTTGCCGAACGGCATCGGCTCGATCTTGCTGTAGTACGGCAGGCCCTCGGTGTTGACCGTCTCCATGTAGTCGGCCGGGGCAAACACCGAGATGTACAGATCCGGTACGCCCTCGGGGATCAGCAGGGCCTTGTCGTCATGAACAAATGAAACCCCAGCAACCTTGCCGCGATAGCGCTCCCAGACGATGCCGCCGAACTCGAAGCTCTCGCGGGCATCACCCCGCAGTGCTGCAGCCTGCTGGGTGTTGAGGAAGGTTTGCTTGACCTTCTCGTGGACGATCAGCTTGTTCCAAAAGTTCTTGCCGCAGAAAGCCCGTGCTCCGGTGCTGGTGATACTGCCCAAGGCATCCTCTTGCAGGTCCAGGGCCTCGCCGCATTTGACGCGGATTTCAGTGGCAGGATCGTTGAGCCCCATCGGCATCTTTTTACGAGTCACCCCAAAGGTCTTGTAGATGTCCAACAGCACCGTCTTGCCGTCCGCATCGAGGATCTGGCCGTTCAAGGCACCCATGCGCTGGAATTCGTGGGTGGCGTCCAACTGTCGACGACACTTGGCCAGGCGTTTGTTAACCACGTCTTGCACCGACTGCAGCTCGCTGCGGGTACCGAAGGCGCGGATGCCCTGGATCTCGTCGGCCTTGATGGCGAAGCGTTCCGGCAGGTGCACGGTGTTAAACGGGATCAGGTTGCGCTTGCTACCACCGACCACCAGGCCCGAGGTGCCACGCTCGCCCGCAGGGACCAGGGCGATGGTGTCGCCGTCCTTCTCGATCTGCACTGTCAGGGTGGTAATACCCTGCTCCTGAAACAGACCCAGGCTGCTGATACGACCCGGGAGATACTCCTGATCGTTGATCGCCGCCGTCAGCGAAGAAACAGAAAACGCATCGTCGTTAAAGATCTCAATGTCAGCCATGAAGCTATCTCCAGAAAGCAAAAAACCCGCAAAGGCGGGCTCGGTGAACGAGGATGAATCGCCCTAGCGGACGAACACAAAATGAGTGGCCAGGGCCTTCTCGGCGGCTGGGTCCAAGCCGGTCAGGTGCGCTTCGCTGACCTCGGCCAAACGCACCACGGCGCGACCACGGCGGACTACATCCGACTCGCCCAAGGGACCGTAGAGGATGGCTTGGGCGTTTTCGCTACCGTCCTCGGCGTTCGGGTTGTAAGGGGCAAACTCACCGGTAGCCACCACCAGGCCGAGGATCTGCCCCGGCTCCAGGGCTGGGCCCGCCGCCACGTTGATGGCTTCGCGGGAAATGGTGCCGCGCCCTTCGGACAGCAGGAATTCACCCGCGTGCATCGGCTCACGTTGAATGGTCATGGTCTAACTCCTTTTGCGGATGGGTTTCGTGCAACTTGGCGAGCGGCCCAGATAGAGGGCTGATCAATCTGTTTGGCCTGCACTTTGGGTGGTGGATCTGCTTCGAGCGGCAGGCTGTTGTCGATCTCAAAACCCTTGCCGCTGCCCACCAGCTTGTCGAACAGCCGCGCCCGCACAGCGGCGGCATCCAGACCGGCCGCCACATACTCGGCACTGAACTCAGGCAAACGGGCGGCCACGCACAGATCGTTGATGGCTTTGGCCCGGGTCAAACCCGCCTGAACAACGGCCTCGCTTTCCAGCTGGGTGGACTTCAACAGCGGCTCGATCAGGTTGCTGATACCGGCAGCCGTGCAGCGCTGGGTGACGAGCAGCGCAAGCTGCGCGGCATCCACCACCGGAACCGGCTCTGGCGGATCGGCTGGCACCTGCGGATCGGGCTGCGGCGCTTCATCCAATTGGGCCAGTAGCTCAGCCGGCGCATTGTGAAAGCGTTGCAGCGCGGCGCCCTGGCCCAAGCAAGCTTTGACCGTGACGCCGTCGCCCACCTCGTCCGCCAGGCCCAGGGCCACCGCCTCGTTCGCCGTCAGCCACGTTTCGGCATCAACGAGGCGCCGCAGCTCCTCCTCATCGATGTCCGGTGCCTTGGCCTTATAGGCGGCGATGATGGCTTCCATGGTCTGGTCGAGTACCTGGGCCACCTTGCGAAAATCCTCGGCATCGCCCGAGGCGTAGGTCCAGGGGTTGTGAATCATCAGCATGGCATTGGCCGCGATCACCACCCGATGAGCGCCGCACACTGCCACGCTGGCAGCACTGGCGGCCAGGGCGTCGATACGGCCGGTGCAGCGCTCCCCCAACCGCGACAGCGCGTTGTGAATGGCCAGGCCGTCGAACAGGTCGCCGCCGATGCTGTTAAACGCGGCGATCACCGGAGACGCCCCGTCGTCCAGGGCTCGCAGATCCTGCACAAACTGATTGGCCGTCACGCCCCAGGTGCCGATCTCGCCATACACGAAGACTTCAATGCTGCGCTGTTCGGCTTCGCCACTGGCCCGCAGGGTGTACCAGGATTGGTCCTTGACCGGCACCAGCTTACCGGCGGCGTCATAGACGCGGACCTGAGTTTTCTTGCTCATGGTTGCTCCTTGTCGTCGACAGGATCGACGACTTCGTGAGTTCTGTAGTTGAGTTTTAGGCGCTCGGCCCTTTCCTGATCCGCCGCGTTCTCGGCGTCGACCGTTTCCGCGTCGTAACCCGTGCGCAGCACCATCTCGCTGCGCGAGGCAAAGCCGGCCTGCACTTCCATGCGTCGGGCTTGAACGTCCTGCACTGGCTGGATGTAGGCCCAGCCTTGAGGCACCCAACGGGTACGCAGGTAATCACGGCGACGTTGCGCGTAGTCCTCCAGCTGCAGCGCGCCCGAGAGCACGGCCATGTCCATCCAGGCGGCCCGAACAGGGCGGCACAGCTGGTGCACGTAAACGCCGAACTGCAGTTGCTCCAGGCGGCGCCGAAACTCGTTGAGCACCACCCGCAGCGCCCGGTCGTTGATCTCGCGCATGTCGCCGGTGAGGATCTCGTAGGGCGTGCCGGTACCCGCTGCGGCGGCCATCAGTTGCTGCCGCATGAAGTCGGGGTAGTTGTTGCCCGCGTCCGGCGGCTTGGAGAACTCGACCTCCTCACCCGGCCCCAGCTCCTGCATCGTCCCCGGCTCCAGCGCCACCATCGGTGTGAAGCCATCCCGATCCGCCATCAGCGGCTGGCCGGTGACTGGATCTCGCGGCGCCGGCCCCGTCTCCGGCGTCGGCCGCGAGATGAAACCGGCGAACAGGTTCGCCACCTCCTGCCGGAACAACACCGCATCGTCATAGTTGTCGAGGCTGCGCAGGCGCTTGAGCACCGGCGACAAACGCGGAACACCGCGCAACTGGCCCGGCTCTATCGGTTCAAAGATGTGCAGCACCTGGGACGCCGGAACCCGTACCAGCTGGTTAAAGCCGCCGTTCAACGACGAGGAGTCCCCCGGGTGCGAGCGATACATCCAGTACGCCACCCGCTTGCCCGTGGCGTTGAACTCGATCCCGGCTCGAATGACATTGCCGTCGCGGGTACTTTCAAACTTGTCATGAGGCACGAACTCCGGCGCCAGCAGTTGCAATTGCAGCGGCACCGCCAAGCCTTCGTTCAGACTGCGAGGACGCAGGCGCACAAAGCACTCGCCCGACGTCTCGACCGTTCGAGCCGCCAGGGCCTGCAGGCCATAGAAGTCGGTCAACTCATCGGCGTCCGACTCATCCACCCAGTCCTCCCACAGCTCCTGCAGCAGCTTGCGCAAGTCGTGGTCATCCGTCCGTGGCCTGGGGTTGATCCCGGTGCCAATCAGGTTGCTGACCCGCTTGTCGATCACGTTGAACGCATATGGGTCGTTGCGCACCGCCGCCCGGGAACGCGAGCGCAGGTTGCGCAAGGCCGGGGTGTTGATGGTGTTGATGCCGTTGTCGGGGGCATCCCAGCCCGAGGAACGGCGCCCCTCTCCGGCGCCCTCGTAACTGGCCTTGATATTGGACGGCAGCAAGAAACCGTTACGGGTCAGCGTCGGAAAGTGGCGAGCCATTACAGTCCCTTGCCTCCATGGAAAAGTCGGATCACGCGGGCGCGTGGTCCGGCGGCTGCACTCAGGCTGCCCCGGATCTCCTCGCGGGCCCTGAGCAGTTCATCCACCGTGCGGTACTCCACGGTGCGGTCGCCATAGCGCACGGTTTTCTCACCGCGAGCGATAGCGCCCTCGATAGCGTCGAGGTGTTTCTGGGTAAAGGACATATCAGCGTCTCTTCAGATAGCCGCTAGTAGACATACGGCGTTGAGGGGGTGGAGCTGCTGGCCGGGGCATGACCGCTGGGGCGGTCGGCTGAACCACCGGTTCAACGACTGGAGCTGGTTTTGGCTCATCAGAAACAGACTCCACCTGCGCAGGTGCCGCGGTTGCCACTTCATCGAACAGCCCGGACTGGGCCATGGCCTGCCGCACGCGGTCCCAGTCGGATTCAAGGTAGCGATTGATGCCCAAGTAATGCGCCATCGCCAGGCAGTACACCATCAGGTCGAGCGCCTCGTTTCGGTCGGCCTTGCCCTTCACCCACTCGATGCGCTTGTGGCCTTTGACGTAGCGCGCCACCTTGCTCTCGGCCACGCACTGGTCGAAGAACTCATCGGGCAAGTCATTGGCAAAGTGCAAGGCACCCGGCCCGCTCTCGAAGGGATAGCGGTTATAGATCCAGTCCTTGGCGGTATCGGTACCGACAAACCAGAGCTCGGCGCCATTGCGTTCGGTCTGGCCCTTCCAGGTCACGTCCACCATCGACGGCCGCTGGGCGATCACAGGCCGGCCTGGCTTGCTAGCACCCTTGATGGCGAAGACGCTGCGCCAACGGCGGAGCCGGCAGAACTGATAAACCTCATCCGTGTGATGGCCGCCCGAGTCGACACCAGCGGCAAGGATCGCCAGACCGACGCCGCAGGGGTGCCGGTAACGCGCCTTGAGCTTTTCATCCAGCACCGCCCAAGTCTGCTCATTCGCCGGGTCGCCCCAGATCACCTGGTGGTCGATCACCCAGCGCTCCATGCCGACACCGAAGCCCATCACCATCAGTTCCAGGCGGTTGGCCTGTACGTCGACAGCGGCGGTTAGCATCAGAACACCGGCTGGCATCGACCCGAGGCAATAGCTTTCGAGGCGTGCCCGATCCCGCAGCACATGCGCCTTGGTCTGCTCTTGCGCGCTGTCCCACACCTTAGCAAGCCGGGTGTTATAGAACACCTGCATCGGCTCCAGATCGCCCTTGGCCTGGGCTTTCTTGGCCTTCTCAAACTGACGGGCCAAGTCGCTCCACTCCTTCCAACCTGGGGGCGAGTACAAGGCATTAAGGTGGAAACCAACCGTTTCGCCATCGCCTTGGGCATGCGATCGCCATTCACCGTTGGCCAACATCCAGCCTTTGTGGTGTTCCTCGATCAGAACGTCACAATCCAACCCGGACGCCGCGCACTTGTAATGTACGACGCTGAAATCGGCCGAGTAGAGTAGGTTTTCCCACTCAAGTACCTGCATATGCCCACAATACGGACACGGCACGTAGTAGTAACGCTGGTCGCTGGACTCGAACAGATCGCTGATTCGCGAGGCCCCCTTGATGGTGGGTGAGCTAGAGAAGTAGAACTTGGCGTTACGGCCAAAGGTACTACCCCGGGTCTCTGCCAGTTCGACAGGGTCGCCCTCTTCGCCAACGTCCACTTCCCAGCGGTCAACCTCATCGCCGTACACATAACGAGCCGACAGCTCGGACAGGTTGGCCGCAGAGCCCGCCGTGGTTACATACAAAGAACCACCTTCGAACTCCTTGGTGTCCATGGTGTTGCGCGAATCCCGCGACCGACTGGAGGCCACCCGTTCGTTCAGAACAGGCGTGGCCAGGATGGTCTTGCCGATCCGCGAGGAAACCCGCTTGGCCAAGGTCAGGCTCGGCAACAGCGTGAGGATGTTGGACGGTGCCATATGGATCAACCCACCGATCCAGTTCAGGGCAATCTGGGTTTTCATCAACTGCGAGGCCACCATCGTCACCACGCGCTTGCACGGGTGAGCAGGTGATAGGCAGCGCATGGGCTCTCGTGCGTACGGCGTCCTATCCGTGCGGTACTTGCCGGGCTCTGCGGCCCCCGTATCACGAGGGATACGCATGTACTCATCTGCCCATTCGTCAACCCACAGTTCCGGGTCAGGCTTGAGTCCTCGGCAATACGCATCGCGGTACACCTCTGCACCGTCTGCATATTCGGTAAGCATAGGGTCAGCTCTGTTTCATGGCTTTTTCGAGATCGTCAGCAGTCATCCGCGCAGCGTCCTCAAAGACGCGGCGGAACTCAGCAGTTAGGTGTCTTTCTATTTCCCAGGTGTCGGTCATCGCGACCATCTTTGCCGCCAGTTGTGGCGACAGACCAAGCATCAGATCACGCAACATGCGCCCTGCGACGTAGGCCGCATCGGCGACCGCTTTGCGGTCCACCAGATTGCCCTGAACCCTGTGAAACTCGGCCTCGGCCAACTGGGCCAGGTAGTACTCGCGATGTGCTCGGGACTTCTGAAAGTCCGGCCCCTTACTGGGGGGCAGCACCGCAGGTGTTTCGGCGCTCGGGAGTAGCTCGCTGCGCACGTCGCGCTCAAGCCGAGCCTCTTCGTGCCGGGCCGCAACGGCCGCTTTACTGGGATCTGCCGAGCCGGCGAGCAGGGCCTCAGTCGCTTCCAGCTCGACCCTGCCATCCTCGGTCAGCACCAACCGGCCTTGCTTGGCCAGCTTGGAAACGTACGATTTTGCCCAGCCACGCCGCATCGCAAAGTCCGATTTGCTGATTACGGTCATGTCTTCAATGTCCAGTTAACCCAATGAATACGGGGTGTTCACCAGTTCACCTCCAGTTCACTAAGCTGGTGAACCAGTGACTAACGAAGTCCCGCGGGTTTCCGACCCCGTACCCTCGGGAGCTTCCCAGGGTCCCCGGCGATTTTCTGTGGCTCGGGGGCAGATCCATCCCGCTCGACTAGTATCTGTTGACTATCTGTCAGAGGGAGAGACGTTGTGGAAATGATTACCGTGCGCTCTAGTGCGATGAACGCCGTTGGCTACGATCCAGCAACGAGAAGAATGAGAATCCGCTTTGAACAAGGTCACTCTTACGATTTTTGCGGTGTCCCTCCAGCCATACACAATGGCTTGATGGCAGCAATGTCCAAAGGCACCTACTACAACCGGCACATACGTGACCGTTATAGGTGCTGAACGTCATCTTCCATTTGGAAAGACGGACATCCCTGCACTGATCTCAGCTGCAGGGAATCCGCGAGTTCGCTAACCCGTGTAGGGGCCGGCCCCGGGGGAGGACCCAAAATTCTGGAAATCCGGCCGGGCCCGCCGGGGCCACGCCCCTACCATTCAGGCCGTCCCGCCGCTGGGTGGCTGCTCCGAGACGCCGATTCGCTTCGCCGCCCACCGCTCGTACAGGCCAATGGCGACATCCGCCCCGGCCATCGCCGTCAGGCAGCCAAAGGCGCCCGCCGTCCAAACCGATACACCGGCGCCGATCAGAAGCATCATTGCTGCCATCCCGCAGACGATGCAGGCACCGGACCGCAGCGCGAGACGCCGCACCAAGGCCCAACCTCGCGCCCCTTCCTTGTCTGCTCGCCACATCTCCCCGGAGACGCCGCCTACCAGGGAAAGAACGATCACCAACCAGATCGGCATCTCTGCCAGCGCTTGTTGCTCATTAGTCATGTTGTGCCTCGAATGATTGAGCGCGGCAGACGCCGAAAAAAGAAAACCCCGCCAGGGAAGGCAGGGTTTTCAGTGTCCTGGCTTGCGCCAAGGCGGGGGGTGCACAGCACGTGCTCGGTGAGCGCCAAGGCGCAGATTGCATATCGTGGGGACTTTTTACCCCCTGAGTACGGAACCGAAAAGGGGGCGTTTTCGGTTAACTCGCTCGACGCAACTTTGACGCAACTTTGACGCAGGTTTGAGGCAAATCGCCCCGACGAACGGTAAGCCACTTACGGCCTGCCGCTCTCGTCGTCAGCACCTCCAACAGGCGCAGATGGAGCGCATGCACGTGGTCGTAGTACGTTTGCTTGGCCCCCGAGGTAAGCCCAATCAAATGCATCTGCATCGAAACGGTTGGCGCTGGGTCATCCCCATAACGCAGGCCGGCCAAACGCATCAACCGTTCCCCCCGAGCATCTTGTCTACCGATCTCAGCCAAGGCGGCAGTGATCTCTTGAGCAACACCATCAGGGCCGGAACCAGAACCCAGGAGAATCCGAGAACCAGGCGTCCCACGTGGGGCACAGCCCCCCCACTCCATGATGGTCCCCATGGGGCTCCCCATACTGCCGCTATCACCATTCAAGCGGCATTGCTGCCCCCAGTGCCGCAACAGATATTCGATTTCGTCGATCACGGTGATTACCTCAGCCCTTCATTTCGCCTTACATGCGTGACCTTGCCCGCTCTCTCTGCAGCGTTTTATCCAACTCACGCTCCACCGCTTCTGCACGATTGACCAAAGGCTCAAGCAGTTTGAGAGCTTGCAGGTACTCCGGCAGACGGTTGCTCACCAGAATGTAATCAATGTTCGACTCATCGATATTCACGTCGAACATATACGCAACACCGGGCAGATGCCCCTCTGGCAAATCGTTCTCTGAGTCATAACGGCGGTAGAACTTGTACGCACCCGAGACCTCGTCATAAAGACTGAAGCCCAAGCCACGCATCAGATCGTCCCAGTCCTCCCAGTTGGCCAGTTCTGGCGTCAACATGCTCTCCAAAGTCTCAGCGACCAGTACCAGTTCCCCATTTTCAACTTTATAAACAGCCATTTTTTACTACTCCTTGCTTCTGTCGGTTTGTCGGAATTTTGTCGGATTACTGTCGGAATACTTTTAACCATTAAAAACAGCTACTTAAGCTCATATTCCGACAATCCGACAGGTATTTAGAGATTTTCTCGCCTGTGTATACGCGCACATGAGCAATCCTAAAAAGTCTGTCGGATTGTCGGAATGCCAATATTCATTGAGCAAAACCCGTGTTTTTTGATTGTCGGAATGTTGTCGGAATGTCGGAATCAGAAATCCCCCGGCATAGGCAGTGATCGCCTATCGAAAGCCGTCGCAAACTTCCGGCATTCAAGCCCAGCCTTACCTGCCCAATCGCGCCCCAAGGTCTGTTTCTCAGCAAGGAACGCCGGCGTCACGTAGATTCGCGTCGTCTTGAAATCATCACTCTTGGTCGGATAACGAATGTCCGGTCGAGCTTGCTTCAAGTCCCGCACAGCCTCCTGGGTGAAGTCACGTTGTCGTCGCTTGAACTCATTGGCTCCGTCACACCACTTGCAGAACGCCCGCCAGAGGTCCTCTTGGGTAACAGCGGCGGTCACAGGGAACTCAGTCTCGCCAGCCAGCCATCGCCGCACGAAATACCGCGGCGCAGGCAAACTGCCATCGATCAGGCCCTGCTTCTCCTCGTTCAAGGGAGGCTTGGAGTGCGGACCGAAACCAGTCAAGTCCAGGTTCATCAGGTAGTGGTAAAACGCCTCAATGCCGCCGTTATCAATCTCATCCACCAAGGCTATGAAGTAGTCCGGCGGTGGTACTCGATCAACATAAAGCACCAGGTAGCGCCGATCCCCGTCATCCAGTGCCAGCGGCACCGTCGAGTTGGATAGGAACACGAAATTGAGGTGGTTGCGCTCCTCCCTGACCGGCATGTTCTTCTCGTTGATCTGTAACGTCTCGCCCGTCACAAGGTGCTTGAGCACGCCCTTGTAGTGACGCATTTCCTCGCGGCTGACAACCTCCTCGGCCAGGGCAAACAGCTTGCGGCTCTGCCAGCCTGTGAACTGGCTTTCCAACTGGGCCTGACCGATGGTGGTACCGTAGTCGCCGTAGATTCGACGCAGAACCTTTTCCCACAGCAAGCTCTTACCTGGGCCCTCGGCACCGAACATCACCACGGCGGTCGCCATTTTTGTCCCCGGGTGCTGGAGCGGATAAGCAATCCACTTCAACAGGAATAGGTATTCGTCAGTCCGGTTGTTGCAGAGCAGCCCCAAGTGCTTGCGAATCAGCAAACACCCATCCGCCCCCCGAGGATCGGGTTTTGCGTGAAAGCCGTCGTAAAGGTTCAACATCAGCGGCCCGCATTGCTCGGTGGGATCGAATACGACGTCTTGAGCCATGCGCCGATGCTCGCTTTCCTGCCACCACTTGTAGCGCGTCCGCCCAACGGCCTCACGGATAGCCGACAGCTTGATCATCCGCGAGCGTGCGCAATCCCACGCCACGTCCATTCCATAGATCACTACGAAGTCACGAAGCAGCTCCTGCTCACTGATGCGGAACCCTCCCCCCTCCCCGGGGGTGTGAGTAAGCGCTTTTTCGCCTGGTACTTCGCACTCAGAAGAAGGGGCGCGGGGAAGAAGCTCGGGGGACGTTGCGTAAATATCACCAGAGTCATCGGGAGGTTGTGCGGATGCTCCAGGCTTCAAAGACCCCAGCAACTGCTCACGTACTGCATCCAAACCAGACTTGCAGTGCAGGTCGTTCCAGTCGATTGCCATTTATGCCTGCTCCAATGAAATCGGAAAGGCCGCGAAGCCACCATTGGCCGAGGCAGCCGCTTCGGCCTTGGTCCTACCTGGATTGCCTTTCGCATCGGGATCATCGTCACCGGCCACCAGCAAACGAGCAGCGGGAAACTGGCCACGAAGCGCCCGAGCAACAGCTGGAAGGTTGCCCGAGTCGACAGCCATCGCCACGGGCCAGGCCAAAGCCATATGCACACTGGCAGACGTGGCGTATCCCTCAGCAAGCGCGATATCTAGCGGGTCATCGACAGGGCCAAGAACATGGAAGCATCCAGACTTACGCCCGTACTTGGGAAACAGCTTGGTGCCCTGTGCGTTGATCGCCTGCAAGCTCCAGAGCTTTCCTGAAGCATCCCGTAATGGCACAGCAACTGTGCCCGGCTTGAATACAAGGAAGCTCAGCGAGTCTGGTCGAGGCTTGGGCAAGCTATTGAAGAACTGCATGGCGTTGCTGCCCGACCAGATCTGGCAGCGCTTGTTGTGATCGTCAATCGACAGAATCACGGTGTTTTTGAAAAAGCCGATACCGAACGCACCGACCTGTTTCCGATCCAGGTAAGGGCTGTGGCCTTCCGGCTGGCAATGTTCTGTCCAGATCTTCTGGCAGCAATCGGCGACAAGTGCCCGCATCTCCTCAAGCAAAGCCTCATCGGCTTCAACCTCGGCCTGGCGCTGCTTACGCCGCAACTCTGCTTCAGCCGCGAACCGCCGCTTTTCCTCAGCGGTCATTTCGGTCTTGTCGGGCCGCCAGCCAGCGTCGAGCGCCATCTTGAGGACTGTGCCCATGCCTGTGCCGGCTTTCTTGAACGACTTCCACACTGACAAAGCCGCCTTGCCATCGTATGTCTTGCTGCTCTGGCTCCAGATATTCCAGGGCCCATAACCGTCTTGGCCAAACTCAGACTTCAAGCCCATTCCAACCTCGACCCAGGTATCACGCTGGTCAGGGCTGATGTACTGCAAAAGGGCTGGAAGGTCGTGGAGTTGAAGCGGGATTTTATCGCCGCTCATCGCCGAGCCTCTCGCAGTTCCTGGCAACTGACACAGGTCTGGCAACCCCGGACCATCTGCTGGCGAAGGGACGGGATCGGATCATCGCAGTCTTCACAGAATTCCGCGCTGGCGGCGGTCGTCGCTTGCCGCTGGCGGCGGCTCAACGCCACTTGAAGGAGGTACTCGGCCTGATCGTTGGCCCGGTCGATATCATCAGCCACGGTCGCGTCCCTCCATGGCTTGGCGGGCGCCCGCCATGATCCCTAGTACTGCACGGATCACATCGACGCCATGCTTATCCAGGGTCGCTACTTCGTGCGGCTCCCAGATGCTGTCAGCAGCCCCGGCATGCATGCTTGAAACAAACTCACCGGTTTCCGCGAGCAACTTGCCGACGGCCTTGAGCGCATCACCTGTAGCAGGCACCGGAACTGGCTTGTACCAAACAACCCCAGCCGGACGCATCAGCGCATCGAGCAATGGCGGGTACTGAGTAAGCCTAATGACCTCTTCAAGGTCATCAGGGGTCAGCCAGCGGCGCTCCTCATCGAATTTCAGCTTCTTCTGCAACTCGTCGTACTCCATGACCATGTCATGGGCCAGCGAGGTGATTCCGCCGTGATAATCGCGCCCGGCACGATAAAGTGCCTTGCGCAAAGAAAGGACCGGACCCGCGTCCGGCAACAGATCTGTGCGACTCATAACCGTAAATGCCCCTGTTACGGTGTAGCCAGACGTTAGGGCACGCCCTATCATCCAACCCACGACCGGTGTGCTGTGCGAATCGTGCTGTGCAGCACGGCTCATCGTTCCAGTCGATCCGGGGAGTTCTTGTGGTGAGAGGCCCCGGACCGACGCGCCTTGTAGTGAATTGCATGTAACTGTGTAGCTCGCTGCAGCCGGCCTGTTTTGGCCGGTGTTTCAAGTGGCGGCATGTATGTGCTGGTGCCGCCACCGCTGGGCCGGGGAAATCTTGTGGTGAGAGGCCCCGGACCAGCATCCTTATTGCTCGCCGTGCAGACCTATACGTTTATGCGGCACTTTTCCTAGGCTGCATTGCTCGCTCGGCATAAAACCGTTCGATAGCCTTGCCAAGCTCGTGCCTGACATCCGCCCCCTTGATAGCCCTGCTAATAGTGGGCTGAGTCGTTCCAACCTCAAGAGCAATAGCCTGTTGAGATAAACCAAGGGCTAATAGCGCTTTCAGCATTTCTTGGATGGACATGTTGTTCACCATGCGTTTGCCTGCAACAAATCATACGCAAACGAATAGACCCATGCAATACAATCGCTAATGCATTTAAACATCAGGGTCCTAAAATGATTGGTAAACGAATAGCCGAACGCATGGCCGAGCAAGGATTCTCTGAATCTGAACTAGGTCGCCGGGCTGGAGTGCCACAACCGACCGTCCATAGGATCATCACCGGGGAGTCCTTAAGCCCACGACAGCTAAATATTGAAAAGATTGCCAAAGCACTTGGAGTGAGTGCTAATTGGCTGTGGACAGGAAAAAAGGACCTTCCTTTCCCGAAGAATTCCTCCGTGGAAGAACCGCTCCTTATCGCTTCAGAGCCAGCAAAAACAGGCTCTATCGCTAAACGACGCAGGGCACGAGCTAACACGACAAAGCTTGAAATCAAGGTCGTTAAGAACTCTGAATCTAGTAGTACATTCACTTCCCTTGAGCCCGAAAAACTACTCAGGAACGCGGTTCAAGAACTCCTAGACGACTACATCAGTGAGATCTATCAGGAAGAGCCTATGCTCATTGAGGCCCTGAAAACCTACCGAATTGCTGAGCTGAAGCTGCTGTTGACCCACCCCCTCCCCGAGTAAGGCACAATCCGACGGAAGGACATACCTCCTATCGTCACACCTATACGAAATACTCGAAACGCATAATTTATTCGATAACGTATAGACAACGCAAAAACGTATGTATAACCTCATTCGTACTCCTCTCACCACGAGTACGAATCATGCAAACGACTACACAGCACAGTCCTACCCGCTCCCGCTGCCCGGTGTACCTCCACCCAGCAGCATGCACCAGCCCCGCCGCCGTCGAAGCCATCCAGCGCCAGACCGGCCTGCTGGTGATCGCCAAAACCCGACGCACCGCCGCTGCCAAACCGGTAGACCTGGGCCCGTTCGGAGGTGACGCAGCATGAAACCATTGCTGATCGGCCTTGCCGGCCCGGCTCGCTCGGGCAAATCCACTGCCGCTGACCACCTGGTGCGCAACCACCTGCTGGAGCACTACGCCTTCGCCGACCCGCTGCGCTCTGGGCTCATGGAGATCTTCAACCTCGACCCGGACGACTTCGAAGGCGAGCGCAAAGAGCAGTCCCTGGCCTGGCTTGGCCGGTCCCCGCGTGAACTGATGCAGTCGATGGGCACAGAGTGGGCGCGCCAGATGGTGCACCCAGACGTGTGGGTGAGGATCGCCGAGCAGAACCTCAACTACCTACAAAACTCGCTGTCGAGCGTGGTCGGCTTCGTCGTCAGCGACGTTCGCTTCGAAAACGAAGCCGAATTTATCCGCCAGCGCGGCGGCACCATCATCCATATCGAGCGACCCGACGCGGCGAAAGTGAACCCGCACGTCAGTGAAGCCGGCATTCACCTCAAGCAGCCCGACATGACCGTTCTCAACACCCGGGACCGAGAGCATCTGCGGTGCCTGATAGACAACTGCGTTGTAGTCATCCGGCGTCGCTCCCTGGACCAGACCGCAGCCTGAGGTGGCCACCATGAACCGCACCCTGGACGAAACAGCGGCAGTGCTCGGGATCAAGCCCCGGGCCTTCCGCGCACAACTCCGCGAGCTGCGCATTCTTTCCAAGGATGGCGACCTGGCCAGCCACCACCGCGACCAAGGCCACCTGTTTTCAGACCCGCGCAGCGTGCAGATCGGCAAAACCGGCCGCTACAAGCACTACGCCGTCGTCATGGTGACCGAGGCAGGTGTGCCGTGGCTGGCAAAGAAACTGGGCATCACCATCACGAACAAGGACGCCGCAGCATGAAGACCAACTACTTCAACGCCTACACCCAAGCACTCGGCGCCCTGGCCCTGATCCCGATCTACCTGACCAGCCCCGGCACCGTGAGCAAAGCCACCCTGATCGGCACCGCGAACGAGGCCACGCTGGCTCTGGCGAGCATGCCCGCCTGTGCGGTCGAGTTGGCGGAGGTTTATCGGTGCGTCAGCAGCGTGATCCAACCCGGCCAGATTGCTTACGTCACCCCGACCAATGTCCCCGAGACACCCTTCGGCGCTGTCGTGGCGGATGAGCGCGGCCTGATCTGCGCCGCCGCCCGAGGTGCCAGCAAAGAGGGGCTGGCGGAACTGATCCGCCTCAAGCTGCAGCCCGCCGACGTGGGGGCCGGGGAGGCAAGCGCATGAGCGACACCCTCGACCAGCTCCGGCGGCAGTTTGCTACACCCTGCCCCACCCTGGCGTCCGTTCGGGAGCAGTACTTTTCGCACATTCGCACTGACCGGCATCTGCTCAGCGAAATCAAAAAGGGTCGGGTGAAGCTGATTGTGACGCGCCTTCACGGGTCTGCACGCGCCAAACCCGTGGTTTACCTGCACAACCTGGCCGCCTACCTCGACGCCCAAGCGGAGAAAGCCGCGGCCTGACAACGGTGGCCCCTGCCGTCCAGGGGCGAACATCCAGTGAGACACAGCACATGAAACCAACCGACACCGCCGAATTCATCGGCGAACTCAACGCCGGAGTCTTCGCCAGCCAGATCGGCCACGCGCTTTCAGAAGTCGCTGCAGGCGTGGTTGATCACAGCAAGGTCGGCACCGTGACCATCACCTTCACGCTGAGCCAGATCGCATCCAGCCATCAGGTGACCGTCAACCACAAGCTGGCCTACAAGGTGCCAACCAAGCGCGGCAGCCGCAGCGAGGACACCACCCTCGACACGCCGATGCATGTCAACGAAGGCGGGCGCCTGACCCTGTTTGCCGAGGCCCCAGGCCCGGGGCAGCTGTTCGACCGGAACGACGCACCGATTCACGCCAAGTCGTAACCCCAGCTCCATATCTCTCACCACAGAAGGAACCGATCCATGGAAGCCCAAGCAGTTCAGTTGATTCAGGACACCGCCATTCTGGCCAACGCAAAGCCACTGGACACGCACACCCCAACCCTGGTGCTGCCGTCCGGCCAGAAGATCCACAGCATCGAACAGTTCCAGCCTCTGCGCAGCCGCTTTCGCGGCGAGCTGGTCACCCATTCGCTGCACGACTTCGGCAACTACGTGCAACACCACAGCACCGAAGCTGCAGCCGCCGGCTTCGTTGACGCAGAACAGATGCGCTGCACCGTGTACTTCAACCTGGGTGACATCACCGCCCCCGGTCACGGCGACTTCACCGCAACGCTGAACCTGCGCAAGACCGCCGGGTTTCAGGCCCTGGAGCGCGCCGCCACCGCGACCTTCCAGCAGAAAGACCTAAGTGACTGGATCGAAGACTGGGCCCCTAACCTGGCTTCCCTGGCCGCCGATGACTCCCCCATCGACTTGCGCAAAGCCGCGAGCGCCATTCGCTCGATCAGCATCGAGCAGGCCCGCAAGAGTGAGCACGTCGTGGGCGACCTGAGCGCATCGCGCTCCGCCATGGACCAGATCGAGGCCAAGTCGTCCGAAGGGCTGCCCGCCGAATTCCGTTTCACCGTCGAGCCCTACGAAGGGCTCACGGCGAGAACCATCCGCTTGCGTGTGGCGGTACTGACCGGCGGCGACAAGCCATTGCTCAAGCTGCGCTGGATCGGCGAGGAACAACTGCGCGAAGACCTGGCCCAGGAATTTAAAGAAGTCGTCCAGGCCGATGTGGGCACCGCTGCAACGCTGACCATCGGCAGCTTCAAGCTGGCGTAACCACCTGCAACACCCCGCCGCCGTCCTCTCACCACGTTACACATCCGGCGGCGGGCTCTAACGAGGATCACAGCACATGCAAACTCAACACCTGATCATCATCGCCATAGGCCAACTGGTTGGGCTGGCCTTACTTACCTACTTCATCCGCAGGGCGTTCCTGCGCGCCTTGGCACGTGCCACAGCAGAGGACCGCGACCGGATCTATGCCCTGAACAACGATCTGGCCCGAGCTGTCGAGGCCCGCGAGGAACTGAAACAGCAACTCGCCGACCACAACACCCGCCAGCGCCAGCTCAAGGCGCAACCCTTCACCCTGGAAGACCACCAGACCCTGATCAGCATCGCCCAGGCCCTCAGCCTTGCTGCTTCGACCTACAAGGCGATCCCAGGGACTGCCCCCGTCCAGGCCAAAGCAGATGCCCTGGCCGCCCAAGCCCGCGCCCTGGCGTATCGGGTCTTCCACACCGTCACCGCGGCTACCGCGCATAACGGCGAATCGCTGGACACCCAGCTCATTGAATGGCTCAACACCCACGGCGACCTCTGGGGCAGCCTTGAGAACAGCACCATCACCTTCCCGCATGAGGCAGACACCGAGGGCTATCCGCATGTACGCGAAGCACTGAGGGAAGCCTACGAACTGCACCAGCAGCGTGAAGCCGGCACACTTGGCCAGGAGTACGCGGCATGACTAACCAGCCTCCAGCGACCACTACTCCGCAAATTGCCCCTACTGACGAACTGAATGCACTCCGGAGAAATCTGGACCGTTTCGCGTGGCTACTCGCCGAAGGTGTTCTGATTCTGAAAGAGGACAACCCGAGCGCCGCCGACTGGTTTGCCCAAGCAGAAGCCGACCTCACGGTAATTCACGATCAGGGCTTGTGCGCAGATCTGCCCCTTGAAAACGACGCTGCCGTCGCAGCAATCGAATTCGCCCTAAAGGACGACGACGGCTTGATCTTCCTGCGGCTCTGGCACGGAGGCGAATTCGACGTCATTCGCGCCGAGTGGGAGAACGTACCCGACGAAGTGTTCATCGGCGCCGACCCGCTGTTTCAGCCCACAGTTGATGTTCCGGAACGCGCGGCTGCATACCCGCAAGTCCGGATGGTGCTGGCGCACAAACACACCTGCGCAAATGTACAGCCAGGATCGACCAGCACGGACGCTTGTGACTGCGGCGCGATGACCGATGGCAAGCCTGTAGAAGTCGAGCAGAGCGCGCCGGTTTACCAACTGCGAAACAATGTCCTCGCTACCAACTGGCGCGATGCCGACAAGGCTGCTTATGACAGCGTTGGCGACAACCCAAGTTACGAACGCCGTGTTCTATACACCCACCCAGCCGAGCAGCCCGTACTGGCTTCCGATCAATGGCCCAAGCTGGAAAAACCTGCACTGGTGGGCGCCGGACGATTCAGCATCGGCTTGTCCGCTCGCCTGGTAGTCGAGGCTGCGCAGCGGCACTACGAGTACGAAACAACGCCAGAGAACGAAACGCTGCGTATTGCGACGGGCGAAAACTTTCTGGCGCTACTCGCACAGCTTGAGCAACTGCGGGGGTTGCGCCCGGCAGTTCCCCCTCGCCCGCCGGAAGGCAATGGATTACCCCGCTACGGCCTGCGCTGGAACGGTCCCCAGCAGCCGCTCGCGACACCGATGGACGACGGCTACTGGACGCCATGGCACCTGGCCAACGAGCTGCTCAAGGATGCCGAGCGGTATCAGTGGCTACGCTCCCGCGACCTCGAAACCATCAGCCATGGCGGCGTATTCGCCGGCTTGACCCCTCAGAACATGGTTCTCAACGAGGAAACTCTTGACGAGGCTGTTGATGCAGCCATGGCCAAGGAGGTGCAGCCATGATCCTCCCCGCACTGCTCTACCTCACATGGAACATCTACACGGGGCCAAGGCCATGAACTCAGCGATCACTTACGCGAAAGCCTGTCTGCACCGTGCGATAAACCAGGGCGACAAGGTAATGACGATCTCGACGCTTGACCTCAAGGACGTCCTGGCCGAGCTGGAGAAGCTGGTGACCCGCCAGAACCCTGCGCGCCCAATCGCGCCACTCGTTGGCTGGGCTGATCCAGAGAAGATCCAGCAAATGCGCCAGGGCCAGCGCCGATACCTCACCGTCAGCCGCAAGAAAGGCGAGACGTTCACTCAACAGGTCTGCGCCTCAACGATGAGTCCGAGCGATAGAGGTGGATATGTTTCTGACACCTGAAGAAGTGGCCGAACTGACGGGCTACAAGCGCTACGGCGCCCAGATCAGATGGCTGACAGCCCACAAATACGGTTTTGCAGTTGGTGGAGATGGTCACCCGAAAGTCCTGCGGCAGGTTGTGATCGGCAGGATGGGTGGGGTTCAATCAAGGAAGGAGCCGGAGCTTCGGCTGGGGTGAGGTGAGAACAGATGCGTCCTCGCAAGAAAGATCGGCACCTGCCTGCATGCATGTACGAAAAGCATGGGGCTTACTATCTGGTGCGCAAAGGCAAATGGAAACGCCTGGGAAGTGACTTCCAGGCGGCTCTGGCAGAGTATGCGAAGATCATCGATAGCGGCAGCCAAGGCGGTATGGGCAAGCTGATCGATGACGCTTTAGAGCATATGTCGAAGAAGCTCAAGCCAAACACCATTGTTCAATACCAGGCCGCAGCCGTAAGGCTGAAAGAAGCCTTTGCGGAGTTCGAGCCTCGCGACGTAATGCCCAGGCACGTCGCGAAACTCAAGATGCACATGGCGGACACTCCGAACATGTCCAACCGGGTGATATCTGTTCTGAGAAGTATATTCAGCTACGCCCTGGAACAGCAGATGGTTGACTTCAATCCTTGCACCGGCATCCGCCGACACCCCGAAAAGCAGCGCGACAGGTACATCACCCACGCCGAGTTTGCCGCGATCTGCGGTAAGTCGAGCGATAACATGAGGGTGATTTATGAGATGTGCTACCTGACCGGGCAACGTATCGGCGACGTTCTATCGATACGGCTGGCGGATATTACAACCGAAGGAATTGCTTTCACTCAAGAGAAAACCGGTGCTCGCCTTGTCGTCCGCATGACTCCAGATCTGGAAGAACTGATCAGCAGGATTAAGGCCCTGCCACGGAAGATCCGCGGCTTGACCCTGTTCTGCTCACCTCGCGGCGGCAAACCGGTACATTACAGCTCGGTAAAAGACGCCTTCGCGCTTGCATGCAAGCGGGCCGAGGTTGCCGACGCAACCATTCATGACCTGCGCGCCAAGTCACTGACCGACACCGACGACCAGGGCAACGACGCACAAAAGCTGGGCGGACACACCGACGCCAAGATGACCGCCCGCTACCTGCGACTACGCAGAATTGACGTGGCAGAGCCGCCGACAATGCCTAAGCCACGGGTTACTGAAAAATAGCGTTAATCATTTTCTGAATCGTCCTAGCTCCACTAATTGAAAGAGAGCCTCTACCATAAAGACCTGCCTCCCTCAGTTGCGATACAATTCGCGGACTAACTTCACCATCCATTACCAATTTACTAAAATGCTCGGAAATCGTTTTTAAACCTGCACCAACAAAACCACCATTAAATGACCTGCGCACAAGTGAAGACAAGTTCATATATAGATCTTCACTCAAAAAACCAAACCCATCAAAACCTTCCTGCCCAGCATAGCTTTCTAACGATACACTATGCTTTAGCAACTCCCCCTTTGAGCGATCAACCTCAGCAGCTAGGCTAGCCATACTGGCCCTCATATCAGCCATCTGCTTTTCATCTAGCTGAGCCTTAACCATTAAATCCTCAATTATTTTTTGATACTCCTCCTCACTCTTTTTGAGTGTATCAGCCTCTTTTCGCTGCTCCTCCTTCAGAGCCGTAGCATCAAAAGGAATACTATCGAATCTTTTATTTAAAACATCATAACCTTGATTAATGCTCAGCAACTGAGCCCCAAATCGCTCCTCAATACGCCCTAAGAGCTCGGAAATATTCTTTGTAAATCCATATGAGTTATTATAAAAATTCTTCGAAGACTCATCCGCCTTAAAATAAAACGCTGCGGAAAGCACGATAGCCGAAATAGCCAGAATCAAGCTAAGTAGATCCGTAAAATTAAAACCACTAAAATCAATGGATATTTCTGAAACAGCAAGCCGATAGGCAATAACAAAAAACAGTAGAAGCAGGGCAACATCACGAATATTAGCTAGCGAAACAAATCCTTTTCCACCTACTAGAACCGCGTTCACCTTATCACTAAGCTTTTTTTCACCCTTAAGACTTTCGCTATCTTCAAATTCCATCTTTCCCCATTGCTCCGTTAGGCTATTTACACGAAGCATAATGCTATCACTGTCCGCTCACCCGATACACGCAGCTCACGAAAGCACTGATCGCAAAATCACGACGGTTAGCTGTAATATTAGACAATTTACCTTTGTCAAATAGACACAAAGAGCTGAATCCTACTAATGACGGACCTTTCAAGCCACACGCCGATGATGCAGCAGTACTGGCGCCTCAAGAACCAGCACCCTGATCAACTGATGTTCTACCGCATGGGCGACTTCTACGAGATCTTCTATGAAGACGCGAAGAAGGCCGCCAAGCTGCTGGACATCACCCTGACGGCACGCGGACAGTCGGCGGGACAGGCGATTCCCATGTGTGGCATTCCCTACCACGCCGCCGAAGGTTACCTGGCCAAGCTGGTGAAGCTCGGCGAGTCGGTGGTCATCTGCGAGCAAGTGGGTGATCCGGCCACCAGCAAAGGCCCCGTGGAACGTCAGGTGGTGCGCATCATTACCCCGGGCACCGTCAGCGACGAAGCCCTGCTGGATGAGCGCCGCGACAACCTGATCGCGGCCGTACTGGGTGATGAGCGCTTGTTCGGCCTGGCGGTGCTGGACATCACCAGCGGCAATTTCAGTGTCCTGGAAATCAAGGGTTGGGAGAACTTGCTGGCGGAGCTGGAACGCATCAATCCAGTGGAGCTGCTGATCCCTGATGACTGGCCACAAGGCCTGCCGGCGGAAAAGCGCCGGGGTGTTCGACGTCGTGCCCCCTGGGACTTCGAGCGCGACTCGGCCCACAAGAGCCTCTGCCAGCAATTCTCCACCCAAGACCTCAAGGGCTTTGGTTGCGAGACCCTGACCCTGGCCATCGGCGCCGCCGGATGCCTGTTGAGCTACGCCAAGGAAACCCAGCGCACCGCCCTGCCCCACTTGCGCAGCCTGCGGCACGAACGCCTGGACGACACGGTGGTGCTGGACGGTGCCAGTCGCCGCAACCTGGAGCTGGACACCAACCTGGCCGGTGGACGCGACAACACCCTGCAATCGGTAGTCGATCGCTGCCAGACCGCCATGGGCAGCCGCCTGCTGACCCGCTGGCTGAACCGCCCGCTGCGGGATCTCAAGGTCTTGCAGGCGCGTCAGTCCTCGATCACCTGCCTGCTGGACGGCTACCGTTTCGAACGGCTGCAGCCGCAGTTGAAGGAAATCGGCGATATCGAGCGGATTCTCGCGCGAATCGGCTTGCGTAACGCCCGCCCGCGGGACCTGGCCCGCCTGCGTGATGCCCTGGCAGCCTTGCCAGAGCTGCAAGAGGCGATGACCGAACTGGAGGCAGAGCACCTCAAGCAATTGGCAGTCACCACCAGCACCTACCCGGAACTGGCCGCGTTGCTGGCCAAAGCGATCATAGACAACCCGCCGGCGGTGATCCGCGACGGCGGCGTGCTCAAGACCGGCTACGACGCCGAGCTCGACGAACTGCAATCGTTGAGCGAGAACGCCGGGCAATTCCTGATCGATCTGGAAGCCCGGGAAAAAGCCCGTACCGGCCTGGCCAACCTCAAAGTCGGCTATAACCGCATTCATGGCTACTTCATCGAGCTGCCGAGCAAACAGGCCGAGCAGGCACCGGCGGATTACATTCGTCGCCAGACCCTGAAGGGCGCCGAGCGCTTCATCACTCCGGAACTCAAGGAGTTTGAAGACAAGGCGCTGTCGGCCAAGAGCCGCGCCCTGGCCCGGGAAAAGATGCTCTACGATGCGCTGCTGGAAACCCTGATCAGCCATCTGCCGCCGCTGCAGGATACCGCCGGTGCCCTGGCGGAACTGGACGTGCTGAGCAATCTGGCCGAACGCGCGCTGAACCTGGACCTCAATTGCCCGCGTTTTGTCAGCGAGCCTTGCATGCGCATCACCCAGGGCCGTCACCCGGTGGTGGAGCAAGTATTGACCACACCTTTTGTGGCCAACGACCTGAATCTGGACGACAACACCCGGATGCTGGTGATCACCGGTCCTAACATGGGCGGTAAATCCACCTACATGCGCCAGACTGCGCTGATCGTACTGCTGGCCCATATCGGCAGTTTTGTCCCGGCGGCGAGCTGCGAGCTGTCCCTGGTGGATCGGATCTTTACTCGGATCGGCTCTAGCGACGACCTGGCCGGCGGTCGCTCGACCTTCATGGTGGAAATGAGTGAAACCGCGAACATCCTGCACAACGCCACTGAACGCAGCCTGGTGCTGATGGACGAAGTGGGCCGCGGCACCAGTACTTTCGACGGACTTTCCCTGGCCTGGGCTGCGGCAGAACGTCTCGCCCATCTGCGGGCCTACACCCTGTTCGCCACCCACTATTTTGAACTGACCGTACTGCCGGAAAGCGAGCCGCTGGTGGCCAACGTGCACCTCAATGCCACTGAGCACAACGAGCGCATCGTCTTCCTGCACCATGTATTGCCCGGCCCTGCCAGCCAGAGCTATGGCCTGGCGGTAGCCCAGCTGGCGGGGGTTCCCAGCGCCGTCATCGGGCGAGCCCGTGAACATTTGAGCCGCCTGGAGACCACCAGCCTGCCTCATGAAAAGCCACTACCCGCGCCAGGCAAAGCCTCGGTTCCGCAGCAAAGCGACCTGTTTGCCAGCCTGCCGCACCCAGTCCTCGAGGAACTGGCCAAACTGGATCTGGATGACCTGACGCCACGCCGGGCACTGGAAATGCTCTATACATTGAAGACACGCATCTAACGCGAACGCCTTCAAGCTGTTAGAATCTCGCGCGGTTTGGGATGCTGCGGACTATTAGCCTGGTTCGCAGACTATCGCTCCCAAACCTGGCGACCCCGTCATGTAGGGGCTCCGCTGCCGCCGCCTGAGGAGAGAATTAGAAATGACCTTCGTCGTCACCGACAACTGCATCAAGTGCAAGTACACCGACTGCGTAGAAGTCTGTCCGGTGGACTGCTTTTACGAAGGGCCGAACTTCCTGGTGATTCACCCGGATGAGTGCATTGACTGCGCGCTGTGCGAGCCTGAATGCCCGGCTGTAGCCATTTTCTCCGAGGATGAAGTCCCGGAGGAGATGCAGGAGTTCATTCAGCTGAACGTCGAGCTGGCAGAGATCTGGCCGAATATCACTGAAAAGAAAGAATCGTTGCCGGATGCCGCAGAGTGGGATGGCGTCAAAGGCAAGATCAAAGACCTCGAACGCTGATTGCCCCCGCGTTCCTGAAAAGGCCCCTTGCGGGCCTTTTTGCATTTCTGGGAATAGGGCTCTTGTCCTCCGGACTTTTCGACAGGCAAAAAAAAGGGGCGGTATGACCCGCCCACATTTTTCCCTAGTCCCTGTGTTCCTTTTCATCGTCCTGATGAATCGCTTCCTGCGATGTCCTGACCATCATCCTTGATGGCTGTGTCTATCCGTCGACACAGGGCTGATATTAGAGAATTCCCTGGTAAGAGCAATCGCACTATTCCCCGGAAAACTTGTCGAACACAAACAGAAAGACTTAAAAAATACTTATAAATCAACAACATAAAAAATCACTTAAAACATTTCAGGCAAGTCTGAAGCAATCGAGAACCGAACACTTACGAAAACGTAATCTATTGCTTACACGCCAGTGAAGAGTAATCCCAACCCTGACCAGAATCCCAAAGCTCAGAATCAAAATAATCAAGCAATAAAAAGCCCCGAATAGATCGGGGCTCTTGCGAGTCAGTTCCAGAAGCTACTGAAATAGAGACTCACTGGACAACCCATTCTTTTCAAGGATCTCTCGCAGGCGTTTGAGGCCTTCAACCTGGATTTGTCGAACCCGCTCACGGGTCAGGCCAATCTCCAGGCCAACATCTTCAAGAGTGCTGCTCTCATGACCTCGCAGGCCAAAGCGGCGAACCACCACTTCACGCTGCTTTTCAGTCAATTCGGACAGCCATTGATCGATGCTTTGCGACAGATCATCGTCCTGCAACAGTTCACAAGGATCCGTTGGACGATCGTCAGTCAAGGTATCCAGCAGGGTTTTATCCGAATCCGGTCCCAGCGAGACATCAACCGAAGAAACCCGCTCATTCAGACCGAGCATGCGTTTGACTTCAGCCACCGGCTTCTCCAGCAGGTTGGCGATTTCTTCGGGAGAGGGTTCATGATCGAGTTTTTGCGTCAACTCACGGGCGGCGCGCAAGTAGACGTTAAGCTCTTTGACCACATGAATCGGCAACCGAATGGTCCGGGTTTGATTCATGATCGCCCGTTCGATGGTCTGGCGAATCCACCAGGTGGCGTAGGTCGAAAAGCGGAAGCCGCGTTCCGGGTCGAACTTCTCCACTGCCCGGATCAGGCCGAGATTACCCTCTTCGATCAGGTCCAGCAGCGACAATCCACGATTGACATAGCGCCGGGCAATTTTCACCACCAGTCGCAAGTTACTTTCAATCATGCGCTTGCGCCCGGCGGGGTCGCCACTCTGCGACAAACGCGCAAAGTGCACTTCCTCTTCAGGAGAGAGCAATGGAGAAAAGCCGATTTCATTGAGGTACAACTGCGTTGCATCGAGGGCACGCGTGTAATCAATGTACTTGTGTTGCTTAACTGAAGCGGAGCTTTTGGATTTGGCGCGAACGGAAGGTGGAGTTGCCCCCTCATTATTCGACATCGAATCCATATCGATGCTGCTCTCCATAAGGAGAACTTCATCGTCGATGTCAAACTCCGGCACTTCTTTACTGAGAGCCATTGTTATAGTCCTTTGGTGAGTTCGACCTCAGGCTCAAGCGTCGCCTTAATCCTTGGCAACGCTGGAGCCTGTTCCCTCTACGTGAGCGGAACAGGCTGGTAACGGATCAACGACGTGGCAGGAATTGCAGCGGATCTACAGGTTTACCTTGTCGGCGAATCTCAAAGTGCAGTTTCACCCGGTCTGTACCAGTTGATCCCATCTCGGCAATTGTCTGTCCGACTTTGACCTGCTGTCCCTCCCGAACCAATAGCTTGCGGTTGTGGCCGTAAGCACTGACGTAGGTTTCGTTGTGTTTGATGATGACTAATTCGCCGTAGCCCCTTAAGCCACTCCCGGCGTAAACCACCGTCCCATCAGACGCAGCTAAAACAGGCTGTCCCAAATCCCCGGCGATATCAATGCCTTTATTCAAACTACCGTTTGAAGAGAATTTTCCAATCAGAACACCGTTGGAAGGCCAGCCCCAGCCCGTCGGAGCGGGGCCTGCAGGCGTAACCGGAGCGGGCGCCGGCTTGCTTGCAGTAGCTGTAGAAGTGCCCGTTGCGGTGGCTGTCGTTGCCCCCGCCGGACGACGAATAACCGTGGTCTTGCTGGAGGACGATGCACCAGACTGGGTGCTGGTAACCACAGTTGTCGGCGCAACACCCGTGCGACCATCAAAACGAATGGTTTGCCCAGGATGGATGGTATAGGGCTCGGCAATATTGTTACGAGCAGCCAACGCCTTGTAATCCCAGCCGTAGCGAAACGCGATGGAGAACAGCGTATCCCCGCGACGTACTACATATTGTCCGGTGGTCACAGTTGGACGCTGAGGCGCCGCATTATTACTGCGTTCAACCACACCCACACTGCTGGACTTGGTGCTGGAGCAACCGACCAACAAGGAACTCAAGACAAGGCCAATCATCAGTCGCTGAAAGCTTGTTATACCCATACGCTGCGCAATGACTGTGAGACTCACCCGCCGCTCCCTTTATGGTGGTTGACGATATTAATTGCCTGGCTCAGGCATGAAATGACGCAAGTATAACTGGAGGCCGGCGCTTTACGGCTGGCAAAGCGCAACACACAGTCACAAGAGGTTGCCATTGATCGCCGTCCTACTCATTGCCGATCAACACGGCACTAAGACACAACCCGGCAAACAGAATTCACCCACGCGGCGATAAATGCTCAGGCCAGTGGCCCATTGAGCAACGGCACAAACCGCACCGCCCCCAGGACATGTCGGGCAAAGCCATGTTCTTCACGAATGATCAGCATCAACTGCTGTACTTCTCCGGCTCCCACTGGAATGACCAGGCGCCCACCAGGCGCCAGTTGATCAAGCAGTGCCTGCGGAATATCGGTAGCCACGGCGGTGACGATGATGCCGTTGTAAGGCGCCAACGCTGGCCAGCCCTCCCAACCATCGCCCCAGCGGAACACCACATTACGCAGGTTCAATTCCTGCAGACGCTCCTTGGCCCGATCCTGCAGGACCTTGATCCGCTCCACCGAAAACACCCGCTCAACCAACTGCGACAGTACTGCCGTCTGGTAGCCGGAACCGGTACCGATCTCCAGCACTTTGTCCAGCGGACCTGCCGCCAACAGCAACTCGCTCATGCGAGCCACCATATAAGGCTGGGAGATCGTCTGGTTATGGCCGATGGGCAGCGCTGTGTCTTCATAGGCACGGTGCGCTAGAGCCTCATCAACGAACAGATGCCGTGGTGTACGACGAATGACTTCCAATACCTGGGGATTGGACAGGCCCTCATCGTAAAGCCGTTGGATCAGGCGCTCGCGGGTTCGCTGGGAAGTCATGCCTATTCCCCGTCGTAGCAAATCGTCCTGCTCACGAGCCATCAGCGCAGCCCCTCCAACCAACCATCCAGACTCCTGAACGCCTCATTGAAGGTGCGATCGAGCTGTAACGGCGTGATCGACACATAACCTTGCATGACAGCATGGAAGTCAGTACCTGGACCGCCATCTTCAGCGTCCCCTGCGGCGGCAATCCAGTAACCCGACTTGCCACGGGGATCGACGACCTTCATGGGCGCCGCTGCGCGCGCGCGATGGCCCAGGCGGGTCAGCTGTATGCCACGGATATGATCAAGCGGCAGATTGGGAATATTCACGTTCAACACCGTCCGTGGTGGCAAATCCAGCAAGCCCTGAGCCTGTACCAGCTTGCGCGCGAAATGGGCAGCCGTGGCGAGGTTTTCTACCTGCCTCGACACCAGCGAAAAGGCAATCGCCGGGCGCTGCAGGAAACGTCCTTCAAGCGCAGCGGCGACCGTTCCGGAATACAGCACGTCATCACCGAGGTTGGCCCCCAGGTTGATTCCCGACACCACCATGTCCGGCTCATGCTCCAACAGGCCGTTAAGCCCCAGGTGAACACAGTCGGTCGGTGTGCCATTGATACTGATGAAGCCATTGCCGAGGGTATGCGGATGCAACGGACGGTCGAGCGTCAGCGAACTGCTGGCGCCGCTTTTGTCTTGATCCGGTGCGATAACCACACACTCGGCGTAATCCGCCAACGCAGCATGCAGCGCGGCGATACCGGGTGCAGTTACCCCATCATCGTTAGAAATCAGAATACGCATGAGCTGTCCGTCTGCCCCACCGGCACCAGATCGACGAGTTCACGCACCAATGCGGTGGCGAAACACCCGGCCGGCAGGACGAATTCCAGTTGCAGAATGTCAGGCTCGGGATAATGCCACGTCAAACCGCCAATGGGCAGCCGCAGGATGCGTCGTTCGTGGCTCATGCCGGCTTTAATCAGCCAATCGCACAGTGCCGCCTCACGGTCGGCAATCTGTTGCTCAAGCTCATGGGATACACCGCCCGCCGGAGAAACACCCTCCCCCCACAGCGGCCCGGTGGGGTGCAGGTCGAGAATCGCCAGGCGTGGATCCGAGCATTCATCAGGCCCGGCCATGAAAAAGCTGCGACTGTCGGTAAACGCCAGCAGGTCACCTATCTGCGCCTGCTGCCAGCTGCCGTCCGCCACCCGTGCTGCCAGCACCTGGTTGAACAAGTAGCTGCGGGCCGTAGACAACAACCGCGAACGCACATTGCGCTGCTCTGGCAGTGCCTGGCGCGCGGCCCAGCCGCGGGCATCCACTAGATTGCCGCCGTCGTGGCCAAAACGCTGGGCGCCGAAATAGTTGGGAATCCCAAACTGGGCAATCTGCTGCAAACGCTCATCAATGGCCGAATGGTCCGCCGTAAGCTCTGTGAGACGCAGGGTAAAACCGTTGGCCGCATGGGCTCCACGCTGTAGCTTGCGCTTGTGGCGGGTGGCCTTGAGGATTTTCAGGGTGTGGTTTTCCGCCGCGCCAAGATCCGGATCAGCCTTGCCCGGCAGTTGCACACTGAACCATTGGCGAGTCAGCGCCTGGCGATCCTTGAGCCCGGCGTAGCTCACGGTGCGCAACGACACTCCGGCGGCCTTGGCAATCCGCCGCGCGGCCTCTTCGGTGTTCAAGCCACGCTTTTCCACCCACAGCCACAGGTGCTCGCCTTCACCGCTCAGCGGGATATCGAGCACTTCATCGACCTGGAAATCTTCGGCAGTAGCCTTGAGCACCGCGCTGCCCAGGGCATCACCATAGGCCCGCGGGCCCAACAGTTGCAGTTCATTCATGGGCGCAGCAACAAGGCCACGGAGTGCACCGCGATACCTTCCTCGCGACCGACGAAACCGAGTTTTTCAGTGGTGGTGGCCTTCACGTTCACTTGATCCAGTTCGACTTGCAGGTCCTCGGCAATCAAGGCCCGCATGGTTTCAATATGAGGCGCCATTTTTGGGGCCTGGGCGACGATGGTGTTGTCGACGTTGCCGACCTTCCAGCCTTTGGCATGGATCAGCGCGACAACATGACGCAGCAGGACGCGGCTGTCGGCACCTTTGAACTGCGGATCGGTGTCCGGAAAATGCTTGCCGATATCCCCCAGCGCCGCGGCGCCCAGCAGGGCATCACTGAGTGCGTGCAACAACACATCACCGTCGGAGTGGGCGAGCAAGCCGCAATGATGGGCGATACGCACACCACCCAAAGTAATGAAGTCGCCCTCAGCGAAACGGTGCACATCGTAGCCGTGGCCAATACGCATAAAAAAACGCCCCGAAAAAGTCAGGGCGTGATTCTACCTGCTTTGGCGGGTATTAGGCGTTAAGAGCACGTGCATGGTGCTGCAAGTGATCGTCTATAAAGCTGGCGATAAAGAAGTAGCTGTGGTCATAACCGGGCTGCATGCGCAGCGTCAGCTCATGCCCGGCATTCTTTGCCGCTTGCTGCAGAACTTCAGGCTTGAGCTGGCCGGCAAGGAAATCGTCGCGATCCCCCTGATCCACTAGCAACGGCAGCTTCTCCGTGGCCTCGGCGATCAATACGCTGGCATCCCACTCGCGCCAGCGTGAGCGCTCTTCCCCCAGATACCGGGAAAACGCTTTCTGCCCCCAAGGACAATCCATGGGATTACTGATAGGAGCGAACGCCGAAACCGACTGATAGCGACCGGGATTACGCAACGCACAGACCAACGCCCCGTGACCACCCATGGAGTGGCCGCTGATCCCACGTTTCTGCGACGCGGGAAAGTGCGCCTCCACCAACTCCGGCAGCTCGTTCACCACATAGTCATGCATCCGATAATGCTGGGCCCAGGGCTCCTGTGTCGCGTTCAGATAGAACCCGGCCCCCAGGCCAAAGTCCCAGGCGCCCTCCGGGTCACCGGGCACCCCAGCGCCGCGAGGGCTGGTATCCGGAGCGACGATGATCAGGCCCAGTTCCGCCGCCAGGCGCTGGGCGCCGGCCTTTTGCATGAAGTTCTCGTCGGTGCAGGTCAGGCCGGACAACCAGTAAAGCACCGGCAACTTGCCCCCCAGCTCCGCCTGGGGCGGCAAGTACACGGCGAACACCATGTCACAGCCCAACACCTGAGAATGATGCTTGTAGCGTTTGTGCCAGCCGCCGAAGCTCTTCTGGCAGGAAAGGTTTTCCAGACTCATGGCAGACCTCCAGCCACAAGCCGCAAGCTACGAGCAGCAAGTGGGAAGCCCCTCTTGGTACTTGTGGCTTGCCGCTTGCCGCTGCTCTTAGAAATGAATGACCGAACGAATGCTCTTGCCTTCGTGCATCAGGTCGAAAGCCTTGTTGATATCTTCCAGGCCCATGGTGTGAGTAATGAAGGTATCCAGCGGGATTTCGCCGGTCTGGGACATTTCCACGTAGCTTGGCAGCTCGCTGCGACCACGCACGCCACCGAATGCCGAACCGCGCCAAACGCGGCCAGTCACCAGCTGGAAGGGACGGGTCGATATTTCCTGACCGGCACCGGCCACACCGATGATCACCGATTCGCCCCAGCCCTTGTGGCAGCACTCCAGCGCGGCGCGCATCAGCTGGACATTGCCGATGCATTCGAAGGAGAAATCCACACCGCCGTCGGTCATGTCGACAATGACCTCCTGGATCGGACGATCGAAGTCCTTGGGGTTGACGCAGTCGGTGGCGCCCAGTTGCTTGGCGATCTCGAACTTGGCCGGGTTGATATCGATGGCGATGATGCGCCCGGCCTTGGCCTTGACCGCACCGATTACCGCCGACAGGCCAATGCCGCCCAGGCCGAAGATGGCCACGGTGTCACCGGCCTTGACCTTGGCGGTGTTGATCACCGCGCCAATGCCTGTGGTCACGCCGCAACCCAGCAGGCAGACCTTCTCCAGAGGCGCGTCCTTGGGAATCTTGGCCACGGAGATTTCCGGCAGCACCGTGTACTCGGAGAATGTCGAGGTACCCATGTAGTGGAAAATGGGCTGACCCTTGTAGGAAAAGCGCGTGGTGCCGTCAGGCATCAAGCCTTTGCCCTGGGTAGCGCGAATGACCTGACAGAGGTTGGTCTTGCCCGACAGGCAGAATTTGCACTTGCCGCATTCCGGGGTGTAGAGCGGAATCACATGATCGCCCACGGCCACCGAGGTCACGCCCTCGCCCACCGCTTCCACCACTGCACCACCCTCATGGCCGAGGATCGCCGGAAAGATACCTTCCGGGTCAGCACCGGACAGGGTATAGGCGTCGGTGTGGCAGACGCCGGAAGCGACAACCCGCAACAGCACTTCGCCGGCCTTGGGCATGGCAACATCCACTTCGACGATTTCCAGGGGCTTCTTGGCCTCGAAGGCTACCGCAGCACGTGACTTGATCATCCTGACTCTCCAGCGAATAAAAACGAGGCAGTGAGTGTAAAACAGCGCAAGGCGATGAATAATCCAGGCAAAAGCAAAACATTATTGCCATGCAGGGATAATCAATGAGCGAAAACCGTTGGGAAGGCATCGACGAATTTGTCGCAGTCGCCGAATGCAGCCAGTTCACTGCCGCTGCCGAACGCCTGGGGGTGTCCTCATCTCATATCAGCCGCCAAGTGGTGCGCCTGGAAGAGCGCTTGCAGACCCGCCTGCTGTATCGCAGTACCCGCCGCGTCACCCTGACCGAGGCCGGGCAGACCTTTCTCCAGCATTGCCAACGCTTGCAGGACGGGCGCGAGGAAGCGTTGCGCGCCGTGGGGGACCTGACCAGTGAGCCCAAGGGCATGCTGCGCATGACTTGCGCAGTGGCCTATGGCGAGCGTTTTATCGTGCCGCTGGTCACGCGTTTCATGAGCCTTTATCCGCAGTTGCGGGTGGACATAGAACTGAGCAACCGTCCCCTGGACCTGGTGCACGAGGGGCTCGACCTGGCCATTCGCCTGGGACGCCTGCAGGACTCACGCCTGGTCGCCACTCGCCTGGCACCACGCCGCATGTACCTATGTGCATCGCCGTCCTATCTGGAACGCTATGGCCGCCCTCACAGCCTGTCGGAATTGAGCCGGCACAACTGCCTGATCGGCAGCTCGGATATCTGGCAGTTGGAGGTCGACGGGCGCGAATTTTCGCAAAGGGTGCAGGGCAACTGGCGCTGCAACAGCGGACAGGCAGTGCTGGACGCGGCGTTACAAGGCGTCGGACTCTGCCAACTGCCGGACTACTACGTTCTGGAGCACCTGCAGGACGGTACGCTGGTTTCCTTGCTGGAAGCTCACCAGCCGCCCAACACCGCAGTCTGGGCGCTCTATCCACAGCAACGGCATCTGTCGCCGAAAGTGCGCAAGCTGGTGGACTATCTCAAGCACGGCTTGGCCGAACGCCCGGAATACCGTGATGTGTAGCCTTGCCGCAGGCTGCGGCAAGGCCCGCAGAGCCTTCGGGGTTTCAGGAGCGGCGCCTCCTTCGGAGTCGTTCGCAGCCTGCGGCAGCGGCTACAAGGTTCAGCGCCCGCCCGCGATCAGCGCCGATTGGACCAACGCTGGCGCAGCCACTCAAGATCCTCGGGGCGAGTGACCTTGAGATTGTCGGAACGGCCTTCGATCAGGCGTGGCGCCTGCCCGGCCCATTCCATTGCCGAAGCCTCATCGGTGATCGCCACATCGGCCACCAGGCTGTCGGCCAAGGCGCGGTGCAGCGCGCCAAGACGGAACATCTGCGGTGTGTAGGCTTGCCAGATCAGGCTGCGATCCACGGTTTCCAAAACCCTTCCGTGCTTGTCGATCCGCTTCAGGGTGTCCCGGGCCGGCACCGCCAACAGCCCGCCCACCGGGTCGTGCGCCAATTCACTCAGCAGCTTGTCCAGGTCATCTCGGGAAAGATTGGGGCGTGCGGCATCGTGAACCAGAACCCAATCCTCATCGGCCGCGCCCTGAGCATGCAGATGAAGCAAGGCATTGAGTACCGACCCGGAACGCTCGGCGCCGCCTTCGACCCGCTGAATCCGCGAGTCGTGGGCACAGGCCAGGGTTGGCCAGTAGGGATCGTCCAGCGCCAGGCTGACCACCAGCCCCTTGAGGCCAGGATGGTCGAGGAAACAGCCGAGGCTGTGTTCGAGAATTGTGCGTCCGCCCAGTTGCAGGTACTGCTTGGGACGATCCGCGGCCATGCGAGCACCGACGCCCGCGGCAGGAATCACGGCCCAGAAGGCCGGCAATCTATCGCTCATTGGGCCAACTGGTAGAGGGTTTCACCCTCCTTGACCATGCCCAATTCGTGGCGAGCCCGTTCTTCAACGGTCTCCATGCCCTTCTTCAGTTCCATGACTTCCGCATCGAGTACGCGATTTCGCTCCAGCAAACGCTCGTTTTCAGCGTGCTGGTCGGCAATCTGCTGAGTCAGGTCAGCTACCTGGGCCAAGCTGCCGCTCCCCACCCACAGGCGGTACTGCAAGCCAGCCAGCAGCAAGAGCAAGACCAGGAACAACCAATTGGGACTGCGCATCGAATATCGGGTATCCAGTGAAAAAAGACAGCCATGCCAACAACTTCGGACCTACTGATAGCACGAAGCCTGGAAGAACCAGGCTTGTGCTCTTAAGGCATCAGATTAGTGGCAAAAAACTCGCTGTAGCGATTTTCCCGACACAATCCGGTGTCTTTTTACCATCTACGGCTTAGCCGCGAAACTCGCTGCGACCGTTGTACTTGGCCTTGCCGTTCAATTGCTCTTCGATACGCAGCAATTGGTTGTACTTGGATACGCGGTCGGAACGGCACAGGGAGCCGGTCTTGATCTGGCCAGCCGAGGTGCCCACGGCCAGGTCGGCGATGGTCGAGTCTTCGGTTTCGCCGGAACGGTGCGAAATCACGGCGGTGTAACCGGCAGCCTTGGCCATCTGGATGGCTTCCAGGGTTTCGGTCAGGGTGCCGATCTGGTTGAACTTGATCAGGATCGAGTTGGCGATCTTCTTGTCGATGCCTTCTTTCAGGATCTTGGTGTTGGTCACGAACAGGTCGTCACCGACCAGTTGCACCTTGTCGCCGATCTTGTCGGTGAGGATCTTCCAGCCAGCCCAGTCGGACTCGTCCAGGCCGTCTTCGATGGAGATGATCGGGTAGCGCTGAGTCAGGCCTTTGAGGTACTCAGCAAAACCTTCGGCGGTGAACACCTGGCCTTCGCCGGACAGGTTGTACTTGCCGTCTTCGTAGAACTCGCTGGCGGCGCAGTCCAGAGCCAGGGTCACGTCGGTGCCCAGGGTGTAACCGGCATTGGCCACGGCCTCGGAGATGACTTTCAGCGCATCTTCGTTGGAAGCCAGGTTCGGGGCGAAGCCACCTTCATCGCCCACAGCGGTGTTCAGGCCACGGGCCTTCAGCACGGCTTTGAGGTGATGGAAAATCTCGGTGCCCATGCGCAGACCTTCCGAGAAGGACTTGGCGCCGACCGGCTGCACCATGAACTCCTGGATGTCGACGTTGTTATCGGCGTGCTCGCCACCGTTGATGATGTTCATCATCGGTACCGGCATCGAGTAGACGCCTGGGGTGCCGTTGAGGTTGGCGATGTGAGCGTACAGCGGCAGGTCCTGGTCCTGGGCGGCAGCCTTGGCCGCGGCCAGGGACACGGCGAGGATGGCGTTGGCGCCCAGGGAGGCTTTGTTCTCGGTACCGTCCAGGGCGATCATCGCGTGATCCAGCGCTTTCTGGTCGATCGGGTCTTTACCCAGCAACAGGTCGCGGATCGGACCGTTGATGTTGGCTACCGCCTTGAGCACGCCCTTGCCCAGGTAACGGCTCTTGTCGCCATCACGCAGCTCCAGCGCTTCGCGCGAGCCGGTGGAGGCACCGGACGGCGCGCAAGCACTGCCGATGATGCCGTTGTCGAGAAGCACGTCCGCTTCGACAGTGGGGTTGCCACGGGAGTCGAGAACTTCACGACCTTTGATGTCGACGATTTTTGCCATTGTTGTAAACACTCCAAAGTTGACGAAAACGCTGAGTACCGCTCGATTTATAACTTGTGGGTCAAATTGCATTCTTGTAGGAGCCGGCTGGCTGGCGAACGGGCCCGCGAGGACACCTTCGCCGGCCAGCCGGCTCCTACAGAGGAAGTCGCCGGTTTTACGCGGTTTCTACCGTGGGGAAACTCTTGACCAGCTCGTCCAGAGCCTTGAGCTGAGCCAGGAACGGCTCAAGCTTGTCCAGGCGCAAAGCACAAGGGCCGTCGCACTTGGCGTTGTCCGGATCCGGGTGGGCTTCCAGGAACAGGCCGGCCAAGGACTGGCTCATGCCGGCCTTGGCCAAGTCGGTGACCTGAGCCCGACGACCACCAGCGGAGTCGGCGCGACCGCCCGGCATCTGCAGGGCATGGGTCACGTCAAAGAACACCGGGTACTCGAACTGCTTCATGATGCCGAAGCCGAGCATGTCCACCACCAGGTTGTTGTAACCGAAGCTGGAACCGCGCTCGCAGAGGATCAACTGATCATTACCCGCCTCTTCACACTTGCTCAGGATGTGTTTCATTTCCTGAGGCGCGAGAAACTGGGCCTTCTTGATGTTGATCACCGCGCCGGTCTTGGCCATGGCCACCACCAGGTCGGTCTGCCGCGAGAGAAACGCCGGCAACTGGATGATGTCGCAGACTTCGGCGACCACGGCGGCCTGGGCCGGCTCGTGGACATCGGTGATGATCGGCACGCCGAAGGCCTGCTTCACGTCTTCGAAAATCCGCATGCCCTCTTCCAGGCCAGGACCACGATAAGAAGTCACCGACGAACGGTTGGCCTTGTCGAAGCTGGCCTTGAACACGTAGGGAATACCGAGCTTCTCGGTAACCCGTACGTACTCTTCACAGACCTGCATCGCCATGTCGCGGCTTTCCAGCACGTTCATGCCGCCGAACAGCACCATCGGCTTGTCGTTGGCGATCTCGATGTTGCCTACGCGGATGATCTTCTGCGCCATCAGGTTCAAGCCTTCTTCTGGTGTTGAGCCAATGCTGCTTTGACGAAACCGCTGAACAGTGGGTGACCGTCACGTGGCGTCGAGGTGAACTCAGGGTGGAACTGGCAAGCGACGAACCATGGATGATCCGCAGCTTCGACCACTTCAACCAGCGCGCCGTCGCCCGAGCGACCAGAGATCTTCAGGCCAGCCTCGATCAGCTGTGGCAGCAGCTTGTTGTTCACTTCGTAACGGTGACGGTGACGCTCGATGATCACGTCCTTGGCGTAGCAGTCGTGGACCTTGGAGCCCGCTTCCAGCAAGCATTCCTGGGCGCCCAGACGCATGGTGCCACCCAGATCGGACGCTTCGTTACGCACTTCGACAGCGCCGGTGGCGTCTTCCCACTCGGTGATCAGACCGACGACCGGGTGACCGCTGGTGCGATCGAATTCGGTGGAGTTGGCATCTTTCCAGCCCATGACGTTACGGGCGAACTCGATGACCGCCACTTGCATGCCCAGGCAGATACCCAGGTACGGCACCTTGTTCTCGCGGGCGTATTGCACTGCAGTGATCTTACCTTCCACGCCACGCAGGCCGAAACCGCCCGGGACCAGGATCGCATCAACGCCTTCCAGCAGCGCGGTGCCTTGGTTCTCGATGTCTTCGGAATCGATATAGCGCAGGTTGACCTTGGTGCGGTTGGTGATGCCGGCGTGACTCATCGCTTCGATCAGCGACTTGTAGGCGTCCAGCAGTTCCATGTACTTGCCGACCATGGCGATGGTGACTTCATGCTCAGGGTTGAGCTTGGCGTCTACCACCTTTTCCCACTCGGACAGATCGGCGCCGTTGCATTGCAGGCCGAAACGCTCGACGACGAAATCGTCCAGACCCTGGGCGTGCAGTACGGCCGGGATCTTGTAGATGGTGTCGACGTCTTCCAGGGAGATCACCGCACGCTCTTCAACGTTGGTGAACAGGGCGATCTTGCGACGCGAGGACACATCCACCGGATGGTCGGAGCGGCAGATCAGCACGTCAGGCTGCAGACCAATGGAGCGCAGTTCCTTCACCGAGTGTTGGGTCGGCTTGGTCTTGGTCTCGCCAGCGGTGGCGATGTACGGAACCAGGGTCAGGTGCATCAGCATCGCGCGCTTGGAGCCGACTTCGACCCGCAGTTGGCGGATGGCTTCAAGGAACGGTTGCGACTCGATGTCGCCCACGGTACCGCCGATTTCCACCAGGGCCACGTCGGCATCGCCGGCGCCCTTGATGATGCGACGCTTGATCTCGTCGGTGATGTGCGGAATCACCTGGATGGTGGCGCCCAGGTAATCACCACGGCGCTCCTTGCGCAGCACGTGCTCGTAGACACGGCCAGTGGTGAAGTTGTTGTTCTGGGTCATGGTCGTGCGGATGAACCGCTCGTAGTGGCCCAGGTCCAGGTCGGTCTCGGCGCCGTCGTGGGTGACGAACACTTCACCGTGCTGGAACGGGCTCATGGTGCCCGGGTCGACGTTGATGTACGGGTCCAGCTTGAGCATGGTGACCTTAAGCCCCCGCGCCTCCAGGATGGCCGCCAATGAAGCCGAGGCAATGCCTTTCCCCAATGAAGAAACAACACCGCCCGTGACGAATATGTAGCGCGTCATGAAAAACCCTAGAAGTCTGCGTTAAAGCGGTCAGTGCCGCCGGGGAAAGCGAAGGAAGGCCGAAGCCCCCGATCACCTGCATTAATCACAGTGCACCTTTCAAAAAAACCGCCGCGTGGTGACAGACCGGATGCAAAAACACCGGTAGGTTGCTCGCTACACATTTTTTGGAATCGCCCAGCAAAGACTGCTTGGTAATCGGCAACTCCTGCAATTCAGGCGAATCCACAGAAGTTGTATCAAGAAGGGAGCGTAGTCTACCGGAAAGCCCCTTTCAGCTCAAACCTTGATCGCTGGTCAGTGGTCGCCAATGCAATTGCCAGTCGGCCTGGGGATTTGCCGCAAGCGCCGGCAGGTTTGCCACTGCCAGCAACCGCTCATCCTGGTACAGCAGCGGCAATCTGCCACGGACGAAGCTCGGTAGTCCGGCCTCGTTGAGCAGACGCTTCAGGTCACGATGACCACGTCCGGCCACCTGCATGACTTCCCCACCCTGCCGATAACGGATGTGCAACGGGCCCTGGGGCGCCGAGCCGACGAAAAACACCTGGCCATTGTTAGGCAACTGCAACGGACTGCCCGGATCCTGCCATTCGATCCCGCTTTTCACCTGCTGCAACCAAGCACCAGACAGCCACCAGATTCGCCCTCCCGCGCGATGCACTTCGCCGTCGGCCAGGCACCATCGAGGATGCCCCTGCGCGCTGGCATCCCGCAGACTCTCCCAGCCGGCCCAATGATCGGTGTCCGGCAAACGGCCACGCTTGCTCAGCCAGTGACTCAAGACGTTGCGCTGCCGGGCCGGGGATAACGACTGCAAAGGAGCAAGGGCCAGTGACGGCAAGTCCAGCCAGGGAAAGTCGCTCTCCCCCTCGGCTGGCGCCAGATCCATCATCGCCAACTCATCGAGCAGGCCCTGTGCTTCTCTCAGGTGGGCGGCGCTGCGACTCATGCTGGTCGCGGCCTGAGGCCAGCGAGCAATCAACGACGGCATCACCTGATGCCGCAGATAATTGCGCGAATATTGATGATCGGCATTTGAAGGGTCCTGGACCCAGCTCAGGCAATGCTCGGCGGCGTAACGTTCAAGTTCGGCACGGGACACACCAAGCAAAGGCCGCAACAGGTGCCCTGCGCCCAAAGGTCGGCTTTCCGGCATTGCCGATAGCCCCCGGACGCCAGCACCGCGCAACAGTCGAAACAACAGGGTTTCGGCCTGATCATCACGATGCTGGGCTGTCAGCAGCAACTCATTGGCAGCGGTCAAGCGCTCGAATGCCCCATAACGCGCCTCCCGGGCAGCCCCTTCGAGACTGGAACCGGCCCGCACCTGGACATGAATCACCTGCAACGGCACACCCAGGGCAGCACAGATCGCCTGACAGTGGGCCGGCCAAGCATCCGCCGCCGCTTGCAGCCCGTGATGAACATGCACAGCCGTGAGCCGTGGAAGGCCATGTTGATGCGCCAGATCGACAAGGAGATGCAGCAGGACGGTGGAATCAAGTCCACCGGAGAAAGCGATGCGCCAATGAGCGGCTTCACGCCAGGGCGCCAGGCTTTTTAGGAGTTTGGCGGAGAGAGAGTTCATGAAGCTTCAAGCCCCGCAGGAGCATGTGCTCGAGAAAGGACGACGCCGCAATCTGATCGATTGCGGCGCCTGGGTCGCGAGCAAGCGTACCCCTACAAGGGGGAACAGTGCTCGATCAGAGACCGTAGCTCATCAGGCGGTCATAACGACGGGCCAGCAGGGTGTCGTTATCCATTTCCTTGAGCATTGCCAGCTGCGAGCTGAGTTCGGCACGGATCGAGGCAGCCGCGGCGGCTGGATCACGATGGGCGCCACCCAGCGGCTCGCTGATGACCTTGTCGACAATGCCCAGGCCTTTCAGACGCTCGGCGGTGATGCCCATGGCCTCGGCTGCATCGGCGGCCTTTTCCGAGGTTTTCCACAGGATCGAGGCGCAGCCTTCCGGCGAGATCACCGCATAAGTGGAATATTGCAGCATGTTCAACTGGTCGCAGACGCCGATGGCCAATGCGCCGCCGGAACCACCCTCACCGATCACGGTGGCGATGATCGGGGTCTTCAGGCGCGCCATGACCCGCAGGTTCCAGGCAATCGCCTCGCTCTGGTTGCGCTCTTCAGCGTCGATGCCCGGGTAGGCGCCCGGGGTGTCGATGAAGGTCAGGATCGGCATCTTGAAGCGTTCGGCCATTTCCATCAGGCGGCAGGCCTTGCGGTAGCCTTCCGGACGCGGCATGCCGAAGTTGCGGCGTACCTTCTCGCGCACTTCGCGGCCTTTCTGATGACCGATGATCATCACCGGCTGCTCGTCCAGGCGAGCAACGCCGCCGACGATCGCGGCGTCGTCAGAGAAGTGGCGATCGCCATGCAGCTCGTCGAACTCGGTGAAGATGTGCTGGATGTAATCCAGGGTGTACGGACGACGCGGGTGCCGCGCCAGACGTGCGATCTGCCAGCTGGTGAGCTTGCCGAAGATGTCTTCGGTCAGGGTATTGCTCTTGTCCTGCAGGCGGGAAATCTCATCGCCGATATTCAGCGAATTGTCATTACCGACCAAGCGCAACTCTTCGATCTTGGCTTGCAGGTCGGCGATCGGCTGTTCGAAATCAAGAAAATTCGGGTTCATAGGCGTCCGTCTGGGCTCGACGTCCAAGGGGGCTTGGGCCGGCCGGTTGTCTATTCGCGCCCTACCTTAAGGGACGGACGCGTTGAGGTCGAGATTAAAAATTCATGTGGCGATGAGGCGCAATGATGGCACCTCACCGTCAACGGTATTGGAGGAAGACGTTGTCTCGCCCGAACTGGTCACGCAGGGCTTGAATCAAGCTGTCTGCCGGGTCGATCCGCCAGTTCTCGCCAAACTGCAGCAAGGCCTTGGCGTCGTTACGGGTGTACTCCATGGTGATCGGGCACGCACCGCGGTGACGCTTGAACAACTCACCCAGCCAGCGTAGCTGATCGCCCTTGAGGGCATCGGTATGGACCTTCAGGCGCAGGCTTTCCGCCAGGTTGGTCCGCGCGTCTTCCATGCTCATCACCCGCTTGACCCGCAAACGCAGGCCGCCGGAGAAGTCGTCGTTGCTCACCTCGCCTTCCACCACCACCATGGCGTCGGTCTGCAACAGCGACTGGGCCGAGTGGAAGGCATCGGCAAACAAGGAGGCCTCGATCCGCCCCGAACGGTCGTCGAGGGTGATGAAGCCCATCTTGTCGCCCTTTTTGTTCTTCATCACCCGCAGGGCAATGATCATGCCCGCTACCGTCTGGGTATCCCGGGCCGGTTTCAGGTCAATGATGCGCTGACGAGCGAAGCGGCGGATCTCGCCTTCATACTCATCAATCGGGTGCCCGGTCAGGTACAGGCCGAGGGTATCTTTCTCGCCTTTAAGGCGCTCCTTGAGGGTCAGCTCCTTGGCCTTGCGATGGTTGGCGTAGACATCCGCGTCCTCATCGACGAACACCCCGCCAAACAGGTCGGCGTGGCCGCTGTCGTGGGTACGGGCAGTTTGCTCCGCCGCCTTGATCGCCTCTTCCATGGCGGCCAGCAGTACCGCGCGGTTCTGGTCGATGTTGGCCTGGTAGGCCTTGGGCTCGTCGAAGAAGTGCGGGCCGAGACGGTCCAGGGCACCACTGCGAATCAGACCATCCAGGGTCCGCTTGTTAATGCGCTTGAGGTCGACCCGGGCACAGAAATCGAACAGGTCCTTGAACGGCCCCTCAGCACGGGCTTCGGTGATGGCTTCCACCGGTCCCTCGCCCACCCCTTTGATCGCGCCAAGGCCATAAACGATGCGACCTTCATCGTTCACCGTGAACTTGAATTCGGAAGTGTTCACGTCTGGCGCATCGAGGCGCAGTTTCATGGTCCGCACTTCCTCGATCAAGGTCACGACCTTGTCGGTGTTGTGCATATCCGCGGACAGTACCGCCGCCATGAAGGGCGCCGGGTAGTGAGCCTTGAGCCAGGCAGTCTGGTACGACACCAGGCCGTAGGCGGCGGAGTGGGATTTGTTGAAACCGTAACCGGCGAATTTTTCCACCAGGTCGAAGATGTTGCCCGCCAGGTCCGCATCGATATTGTTGCTGGCGCAACCCTCAATGAAACCGCCACGCTGCTTGGCCATTTCCTCGGGCTTTTTCTTACCCATGGCCCGACGCAGCATGTCCGCACCACCGAGGGTGTAACCGGCCATGACCTGGGCAATCTGCATCACCTGTTCCTGATACAGGATGATGCCGTAGGTCGGCGCCAGAACCGGGCGCAGGCCATCGTACTGATAGTCGGGGTGCGGGTAGGCGAGTTCGGCGCGACCGTGCTTACGGTTGATGAAGTCATCCACCATGCCCGATTGCAGCGGCCCCGGACGGAACAGGGCCACCAGTGCAATCAGGTCTTCCAGGCAGTCGGGCTTGAGCTTCTTGATCAGCTCCTTCATGCCCCGGGATTCAAGCTGGAATACCGCAGTGGTTTCAGCTTTCTGCAACAGGCTATAGGTCGGCTTGTCGTCCAGCGGGATAAAGGCGATATCCAGCGGTTCCTCGCCGACCTTGGCGCGGTCGCGGTTAATGGTTTTCAGCGCCCAATCGATAATGGTCAGGGTCCGCAGACCGAGGAAGTCGAACTTCACCAGACCGGCCGCCTCGACGTCATCCTTGTCGAACTGGGTCACCAGGCCGCCGCCTTCTTCGTCGCAGTAGATCGGCGAGAAGTCGGTGAGCTTGGTCGGCGCGATCACCACACCACCGGCGTGTTTACCGACGTTACGCACCACGCCTTCAAGCTTGCGCGCCATTTCCCAGATTTCCGCCGCTTCTTCATCGACCTTGATGAAATCTCGCAGGATCTCTTCCTGCTCGTAGGCTTTTTCCAGGGTCATGCCAACTTCGAAGGGGATCATCTTCGACAGACGGTCGGCCAGGCCATAGGACTTGCCCTGAACCCGCGCCACGTCGCGCACCACCGCCTTGGCCGCCATGGAACCAAAAGTGATGATCTGGCTTACCGCGTTGCGGCCGTACTTCTCGGCCACGTAATCGATCACCCGATCGCGACCGTCCATGCAGAAGTCGACGTCGAAGTCGGGCATGGAGACCCGTTCCGGGTTAAGGAAACGTTCGAACAGCAGGTCGTATTCCAAGGGGTCGAGGTCGGTGATCTTCTGCACGTAGGCCACCAGGGAGCCGGCACCCGAGCCTCGGCCCGGACCTACCGGCACGCCGTTGCTCTTGGCCCACTGGATAAAGTCCATAACGATCAGGAAGTAACCGGGGAATCCCATCTGGATGATGATATCCAGCTCGAAATTCAGCCGATCGACGTAGACCTGGCGCTTGGCTTCATAGTCCTCGGTGGTGTCCTTGGGCAGCAGCACGCTGAGGCGCTCTTCCAGGCCATCGAAGGAAACCTTGCGGAAATACTCATCGATGGTCATGCCATCAGGAATGGGGTAATCGGGCAGGAAGTGCTTGCCCAGCTTGACTTCGATATTGCAGCGCTTGGCGATCTCGACCGTGTTTTCCAGCGCCTCGGGCAGGTCGCTGAACAGCTCGGCCATTTCCTCGGCGCTTTTCAGGTACTGCTGATCGCTGTAGTTCTTCGAACGGCGCGGATCATCCAGGGCCCGGCCTTCGCCGATGCACACCCGGGTTTCATGAGCCTCGAAATCTTCCTGCTTGATGAAACGCACATCGTTGGTGGCCACCAGCGGCGCACCGATCTTGTCGGCCAGGGCCACGGCGGCGTGTAGCTGCTCTTCATCATTGGGTCGGTTGGTACGCTGCACTTCCAGGTAGAAACGGTCCGGGAAGACCGCCATCCACTCCCGGGCCAGGGTTTCGGCGACCTCCAGGTCACCGGCGATCAGCGCCATGCCAATCTCGCCCTCCTTGGCCGCCGAGAGCATGATCAGGCCTTCTGCGGCCTCTGCTACCCACTCGCGCTCGATGATGATCTGGCCATTGCGCTGGCCATCGATAAAGCCGCGGGAAATCAGCTCGGTCAGGTTGCGGTAACCCACGGCGTTCATCACCAGCAGGCTGATGCGGCTCAGGGGGTTATCCGGGTCCTTGTTCGACAGCCACAGGTCGGCGCCGCAGATCGGCTTGATCCCCGCACCCATGCTGTTTTTGTAGAACTTGACCAGGGAACACATGTTGTTCTGGTCGGTGACCGCCACCGCAGGCATGCCCATGCCGGTGAGAGCCTTGACCAGCGGCTTGATCCGCACCAGACCGTCGACCAGGGAGTATTCAGTGTGCAGGCGCAGGTGAACGAATGAAGCCGGCATAGTGATCCTGTAATAAGCGCGAAAACAACAAGGCCCGGATTGTACCGGGCCTCGACTAAAACATCAGCCTCAGGACTGAATCTCGCCCTGCGCCTCACGGGCTTCATAGGCCTGCCGCACCGGGGCAAAGGAACGCCGGTGAATCGGCGTCGGCCCCAGGCGGGCCAGGGCCTCCAGGTGCACCGGCGTCGGATAGCCCTTGTGGCCACCGATACCGTAACCCGGGTAGATCAGCTCGAAAGCGGCCATTTCCCGGTCGCGGCTGACCTTGGCCAGAATCGACGCTGCAGCGATCGCCGGAACCTTGCTATCGCCCTTGACCACCGCCTCGGCCGGCATCGCCAGCTTCGGGCAACGGTTGCCGTCGATCATCGCCAGCTTCGGCGTCACGCTCAGGCCTTCCACCGCTCGCTGCATCGCCAGCATGGTGGCGTGGAGGATGTTCAGCTCGTCGATCTCTTCGACTTCAGCCCGAGCAATGCACCAGCTCAGGGCCTTCTCACAGATTTCATCGAACAGCTTCTCGCGACGGGCCTCAGTGAGTTTCTTCGAGTCGTTGAGGCCCAGAATCGGCCGTTGCGGATCAAGAATCACCGCAGCAGTGACAACCGCCCCGCACAAAGGGCCACGGCCAACTTCGTCGACACCGGCCACCAGGTCCTCGGCATCGGCCACCAGGGTGAAATCCAGGCCCATCTGCATCTTTGAATTACTCACAGGGTTTTGCCGATCAACCCAAGTACCGCTTGCGCGGCCTGGTTGGACGCATCACGGCGCAAGGTTCGGTGGATCTCGTCAAAGCCGCGGGTCTGCTCTTCACCGCCATCGATCAGCGGCGACAGCGTCTGAGCCAGGGCCTCGGCAGTAGCGTCGTCCTGCAGCAACTCGGGCACCAGCAAACGCTGGGCCAGCAGGTTCGGCAAGGAAATATATGGACTCTTGACCATGCGCTTGAGAATCCAGAAGGTCAGCGGCGCCAGGCGATAGGCCACCACCATCGGACGCTTGTAGAGCAAGGCCTCCAGTGTGGCGGTACCGGAGGCGATCAACACCGCGTCACAAGCGGCCAAGGCCTTATGGGACTGACCATCGAGCAAGGTCAGCGGCAGGTCGCGACTGGCCAGCAGCTCTTCCAGCTGGACCCGACGCTCCGGGCTGGCGCACGGCATGATGAAGCGCACGCCTGGGCGCATGGCTCGTAAACGCTGGGCGGCATCGAGGAACAAGGCACCCAGGCGCCCTACTTCGCCGCCACGGCTGCCGGGCATCAAGGCCACCAGCGGACCGTCGGGCAAGCCCAGCTCCGCACGCGCGGCAGCGCGATCGGCTTGCAACGGAATGGCATCGGCCAGGGAGTGACCGACGAACTTCACCGGTACACCCTGCTCTTCATAGAAGCGAGCCTCGAAGGGAAACAGGGTCAGCATCAGATCGCAGCCTTCGCGGATCTTCAGAACCCGCTTCTGCCGCCATGCCCAGACCGACGGACTGACGTAGTGCACCGTCTTGATCCCGGCCTGACGCAACTTGAGTTCGATATTCAGGGTGAAATCCGGGGCATCGATCCCGATGAACACATCCGGCTTTTCAGCAATCAGGGTCTGGATCAGCTTCTTGCGTCGCGCCAGCAATTCACGCAACCGCCCAAGCACCTCCACCAACCCCATGACCGCCAGGCGCTCCATGGGAAAGTAGGAAGTGAGGCCTTCGGCTTCCATCAGCGGACCGCCGACGCCAATAAATTCAACGGCCGGGTGCTGAGCCTTGAAGGCTCGCATCAAACCGGCGCCGAGAATGTCGCCGGAGGCTTCGCCAGCCACCAGCGCAATACGCAGAGTGTTCATGTTTAACGGGTGATGCCGCGAGTCGAAGACTGGATCGAGTCACGAAACACCGCGACTTCGGGGAACTGTGCAGCCGGCTCGGCCAGTTCGGCCAGGGCCTGATCCACCGTCAGCCCTTGGCGATAGACCGTCTTGTAGGCGCGACGCAGTGCATGGATTGCATCTTCGCTAAAGCCGCGACGGCGCATGCCTTCGAAGTTCATGCTGCGGGCTTCGGCAGGGTTGCCGAACACCGTGACGAATGCCGGCACATCCTTGCCGATGGCGGTGCCCATGCCGGAGAAGCTGTGAGCGCCGATATGGCAGTACTGATGCACCAGGGTGAAGCCGGAGAGAATCGCCCAATCATCCACGTGCACATGCCCGGCCAACGCAGTGTTGTTGACCAGGATGCAGTGGTTGCCAATGACACTGTCGTGGCCGATATGGGCATAGGCCATGATCAGGTTGTGATCGCCCAGAGTGGTTTCGGAACGGTCCTGGACGGTGCCACGGTGAATGGTCACGCCTTCGCGGATCACGTTGTGGTCGCCAATAACCAGGCGGGTTTCCTCGCCTTTGTACTTCAGATCAGGCGTGTCCTCACCTACCGAGGAAAACTGGTAGATGCGGTTGTGCTTACCGATCCGGGTAGGGCCCTTGAGAATCACATGGGGCCCGATCACTGTACCCTCGCCGATTTCCACACCAGCGCCGATGATCGACCACGGGCCAACCTCAACGTCGTCGGCCAGGATGGCCGTCGGATCGATGATTGCGCGAGGGTCAATCAAACTCATAGTTTGCGTTCCGCACAGATGATTTCAGCGGAGCAGACAGGCTTGCCGTCTACCGACGCCTGGCACTCGAACTTCCAGATCTGACGCTTGCAGCTGATGAACTTGGCTTCAAGAATCAGTTGGTCGCCCGGCAGTACTGGCTGACGGAAGCGCAGCTTGTCGGAACCGACGAAGTAATAAAGGGTGCCGTCGGCTGGCTTCACGTCGAGCATCTTGAAACCGAGAATGCCCGCAGCCTGAGCCATGGCCTCGATGATCAACACGCCCGGCATGATCGGATGCGCCGGGAAGTGACCATTGAAGAACGGCTCGTTGATGCTGACATTCTTGTAGGCACGAATGCACTTGCCCTCGACATCCAGGTCCACTACCCGATCCACCAACAGGAAAGGGTAACGGTGAGGCAAGTATTCGCGAATCTCGTTGATGTCCATCATTTCGGGGGGAAGCCTGTAGTAAAGAGTGGGAGCGCGCGACTAACGCACGCCCCTCTAGCAAATCAAGGAGGCAGTCTAGCGGCTGTGCACACTTGATATGGAAATGGTATCAGCCATCTGATGAAGCATTGCCGTCAGGGGTCACGTCCCCAACGCGCTTTTCCAACTGGCGCAAACGCCGCGCAAGGTCATCGAGCTGACGGATGCGTGCCGCGCTTTTGCGCCACTCGGCAGCAGGTTGCATGGCCGTACCGGAAGAGTAAGCGCCCGGCTCGGTAATCGAGTGGGTCACCATGGTCATTCCAGTGAGGAATACGTTGTCACAAATCTCGATGTGCCCTACCAGACCCACACCGCCGGCGAGCATACAGTGCTTGCCGATCTTGGTGCTGCCGGAAATTCCCACACAAGCCGCCATCGCCGTGTGATCGCCGACCTGGACGTTGTGGGCAATCTGAATCTGGTTATCCAGCTTCACACCGTTGCCGATGACGGTATCGGCCAGAGCGCCGCGGTCAATCGCCGTATTGACGCCGATTTCCACATCGTCACCGATGGTCACACCGCCAATCTGCGCGATCTTCTGCCAGATGCCTTTTTCATTGGCAAAGCCGAAACCTTCACCCCCGAGCACCGCCCCCGACTGGATGACCACACGCTGACCAATGCGCACATCGTGGTACAAGGTCACCCGCGGGGCCAGCCAGCCGCCTTCGCCGATTTCGCAGCGAGCGCCGATAAAGCAGTGGGCACCGATGGTTACTCCAGCCGCAATCCGCACACCAGACTCGATCACTGCAAACGGACCAATGCTGGCCGCCGGGTGCACCAGCGCATCGGCAGCAATCACCGCTGACGGATGGATACCCGCTGGCGCCTTGGGCTTGGGATCGAACAGATGGGAAATACGGGCGTAGGACAGATAAGGATCAGCCACCACCAATGCATCGCCGGCATAAGCCTCGGCATCAGCGGCCTTCAGCAATACCGCGCCCGCCTGGCAGTCCACCAGGTACTTGCGATACTGCGGATTTGCCAAAAAGCTCAACTGAGCTGGGCCAGCCTCCTGCAAGGTGGCTAGCCCAGTGATTTCCTTCTCCGCGTCGCCACGCAAGGTGGCGCCGAGGAACTCGGCCAATTGGCCGAGTTTTATGGTCGCGGTCATGGCTTACTTCAGCTGATTCATGCGCTCGATAACTTGGCGAGTGATGTCGTACTGAGGTTTGACATCGATCACTGCGCCACGCTCGAAAACCAGGTCGAAAGCACCTTTCTTGATGACTTCTTCAACGGCGCTGTCCAGCTTCGGCTTCAGTTGCTTGAGCATCTCGCGGTCAGCAACGGCCTTGGCTTCGTTCAGTTCCTTGGACTGGAACTGGAAGTCCCGAGCCTTTTGCTTGAACTCGAGCTCCAGACGCTCACGCTCGCCTTGCTGCATCTTGTCGCCACCGGCCACCAGGCGATCCTGGATGCCCTTGGCACTGCTTTCCAGAGTCTTCAGCTTGGTCAGTTGCGGGCCGAATTTCTTCTCGGCATCCACCGCGTACTTCTTGGCCGCGTCGGACTCCAGCAGAGCCATCTGATAGTTCAGAACAGCGATTTTCATTTCGGCAAACGCCGGGCTCGCGACCAGTACGGAGGCCAGGAGAACCAATTGAGTCAACTTACGCACGATGCACTCCTACAAAATCCATTGTCGTTATCTTGGGTAGACTATTAGAAAGTCTGACCGAGAGAGAATTGGAACACCTGAGTTTCAGCGTCATCCGGTTTCTTGATCGGCATCGCCAGGGCAAAGCTCAATGGCCCCAAAGCAGTGACCCAAGTCACACCAACACCCACCGAACTGGCCAGATTGCTCAAGCTGATATCGTTGCACTGCGTTTTCACATTCGACGCCGCAATGGTGTTGGACGTGCTTTCACAGCGAGAGTTGAAGACGTTACCCACATCCCAGAACAACGAAGTGCGCAGGGAACGCTGATCTTTGACAAACGGCAGCGGGAACAGCAACTCGGCACCACCCTGGATCAATACGTTACCGCCGAATGGCAGTGGATCCTGGTCTGGGTCGGCAGCTGTACCGGCGTTACCGGTTACACCAGCACCACGACTCGGAGTACTGCGCGGCCCCAGGGTACTGTCCTTGAAGCCACGTACCGAGTTGAAACCACCAGCATAGTAGTTCTCGTAGAACGGCAAGCCCTTGGTATCACCAAAGCCGTCGCCATAACCCAGTTCGGTATGGAAGCGCATGGTGTAGTTCTCACTCAGCGGAGTGAACAACTGACCACGGTAGTCGAGCTTGAAGAACGACAGGTCGCTACCTGGAGTAGTGGTTTCCAGAACCAGGCTTTGCGAATGGCCGCGAGTGGCCAGCACACCTTTGTTCAGGGTCGACTCGGACCAGCCGGCCGACGCCTTGAAGTTGAGGTAGCTGTCGCCCTGCTTGTTCACGAAGTCGAAGATTTCGTCGACGGTGTACAGGCCGGTCTTGATCTTGTCCTGCTGCGCGGTCAGGCCGAAGGTCAGACGCGAAGTCTCACTGATCGGGTAGCCCACGCTGACGCCGGCACCGAGGCTGTCCACCGCATAGCTGGCCACGTCGACGTCGAGGTCTTTGTAGTCAGTGGTGCGATAGAAAGCGTTGTAACCCAGGCTCACGCCATCGGCGGTCCAGTAGGGGTCAACGTAGCCGAAGTTGTAGCGGCTCTGGTATTCGCTGCGGGTCAGACCGATGCTGACCTTGTTACCGGTACCCAGGAAGTTGTTCTGGGTAATGGAACCACCGAGGATCAGACCAGCGCTCTGGGCGAAACCGACACTGGCGGTGATCGAACCGGATGCTTGCTCTTCAACCGCGTAGTTCACGTCAACCTGGTCATCAACACCCGGTACAGCCGGGGTCTCGACGTTGACTTCCTTGAAGAAGCCCAGGCGCTCAAGACGGGTCTTGGACTGGTCGATCAGGTAGGTCGAAGCCCAGCCGCCTTCCATCTGACGCATTTCACGACGCAGCACTTCGTCCTCGGACTTGGTGTTGCCACGGAAGTTGATACGGTTGACGTAGGCACGTTTACCCGGGTCTACCACGAAGGTGATGTCCACGGTGTGGTCTTCATCATGAGGCTGAGGCACGCCGTTGACGTTGGCGAAGGTGTAGCCCTCGTTACCCAGACGGCGGGTAATCAGTTCGGAAGTGGTGGTCATCAGCTTGCGCGAGAACACCTGGCCCTTCTCCACCAGCAACAGTGCCTTGACCTGGTCTTCAGGTACTTTCAGGTCGCCGCTGAGCTTCACGTCACGAACGCTGTACTTCTCGCCTTCGTTGACGTTGACGGTAATGTAGACGTGCTTTTTGTCCGGGGTGATGGACACCTGGGTCGAAGCAATATCCATATTGATATAGCCACGGTCCAGGTAGTAGGAACGCAGACGCTCCAGGTCACCGGAGAGCTTTTCACGGGCGTACTTGTCGTCGTTCTTGAAGAACGACAGCCAGTTGGTGGTCTTGAGTTCGAACAGGCCAATCAGGTCTTCGTCTGGGAAGACAGTGTTGCCCACCACGTTGATGTGCTGGATGGCTGCGACCGTGCCTTCGTTGATATTGACCTTCAGGCCGACACGGTTGCGTGGCTGCGGAACCACTTCAGTCTCAACGGTGGCCGAGTAACGGCCCTGGGCGACATATTGGCGCTGCAACTCGTTACGAACGCCTTCGAGTGTTGCACGCTGGAAGATCTCACCTTCGGCCAGACCGGACTGTTTCAGGCCCTTCATCAAGTCTTCGGTGGAGATCGCCTTGTTGCCTTCGATCTCGATACTGGCAACCGACGGCCGCTCGACTACCGTAATGACCAGGACGTTGCCATCGCGGCCCAGTTGGATGTCTTGAAAGAAACCGGTTTTGAACAGCGCACGAGTGGATTCCACCAGGCGACGGTCGTCCGCCTGCTCGCCGACGTTCAACGGCAAGGCACCAAAGACGCTACCCGCGGAAACGCGCTGAAGGCCGTTGACGCGGATATCGGAGATAGTGAAGGACTCGGCGTGAACTTCGGCGATCATCAATACGGTGAGAACCGCAGTTAGCAGCAGACGTTTCATGAAGTCCTTTCTTATTCCAACTGGCAATAAACAAACTGCCGCAAAATGCGGCAGATTCGCAATTCAGCGAAGCGTTACAGACGACCCAGATCGTTGACCAGAGCAAGCAGCATGACTCCGACCACCAAGCTGATACCGATCTGTATCCCCCAACCTTGCACCCGATCCGACAAGGGACGACCACGCGCCCACTCGATCAGATAGAACAACAAATGCCCCCCATCCAATACCGGAATGGGCAACAAATTCAGAACACCCAGGCTAATACTCAGATAAGCAAGGAAATTCAAGAAATCAGCAATGCCCGACTGGGCAGAAGCGCCCGCCACTTTAGCAATGGTTATCGGTCCACTCAAGTTTTTTACCGAGAGCTCGCCGAACAACATTTTCTTCAGTGATTCGAGGGTCAGGACACTCATGGTCCAGGTCCGTCGAGCCCCTTCGCCAATCGCCTCCAGCGGGCCATAACTGACCTCGCGAAGCATCTCCGCAGGCCAGTCGACAGCTTTCACCCCAGCCCCAAGGTAGCCATTGGGCGCTTTGTTTTCGCCACGGCTGGCCAAGGTCACAGGGACGTCGATTTGAGCACCATCGCGCTCGACTTGCAGCACAATTTTCGTATCAGGGTGCACACGAACCCAATCAACCACCTGCTGCCAGTCACTGAGCGACTGCCCATCCAGCGCCAGCAGACGGTCGCCGGTTTTCAGGCCGGCAGCTTGGGCCGGGCCTTTCGGATCGAGCTCAGCCAGCACGGGGGGCAATGCCGGGCGCCATGGGCGAATCCCCAGGGAGCGGATCGGGTCCGGCTCGTCGGCGCCCTTGAGCCATTTGTCCAGTACCAGCTGGCGAGAGGAGTCAACCGTCGCGCCCTGCTCGCGCACCTGCACCTGCAGCGTTCCGCTTTCACCCAGACGGCGCACCAGTTGCAGATTCACCGCCGCCCAACCGGAAGTTGGCTCACCATCGATGGCAACAATTTCCTCGCCGGCACCGAGGCCGGCCTTGGCGGCTATGCTCCCCGCCTCTACGCCACCGATGACCGGTCGGACCTGCTGACTGCCCAGCATCGCCAGGGCCCAGAAGAACACCAGGGCGAGTAGGAAGTTGGCGATCGGGCCGGCGGCAACAATAGCGATACGCTGGCGCACGGACTTGCGATTGAAGGACTGGTCGAGTTCATCGAGGGCCACTTCGCCTTCACGCTCGTCGAGCATCTTCACGTAGCCACCCAGGGGAATGGCGGCGATCACAAACTCGGTACCGCGACGATCGTGCCAGCGCAGCAACGGCATGCCAAAGCCCACGGAGAAGCGCAGCACCTTGACGCCACAGCGACGTGCGACCCAGAAGTGACCGAATTCATGGAAGGTGACCAGCACACCCAGGGCTACCAGGGTGCCGACAATCATATAGAGCGCGCTCATCTACTTTCTCCGCAATCCTATTCGCCGCCACTCGCCCGGTCGCAAATCCTATCGCCCGTTACGCTGCAACCATTGTTCTGCCAGGCTTCGGGCCTTGGCATCCGCCGCAAACACTGCATCGAGCTCATTGACTGCAACTACAGGTTCAAGGAGCAAGACTTCGTCGATGATACTCGCGATCTCCGGGTAACGGATGCGCCGATCAAGAAAGGCCGAAACAGCCACTTCATTGGCCGCATTGAGCATCGCCGGAGCGCTGCCCCCCGCCTCGGCAGCTTGACGCGCCAGACGCAGGCAAGGGAACCGCTGCTCGTCGGGTGCCTGGAAGTCCAGACGGGCAATCGCGAACAGATCCAACGGGGCGACACCGGAGTCGATACGTTCCGGCCAGGCCAGGGCGTTGGCGATAGGCGTGCGCATATCCGGGTTCCCCAACTGGGCAAGCACCGAGCCGTCGACATAATCCACCAGGGAATGGATCACGCTCTGCGGATGCACCACCACCTCGACCTGAGAAGGCTTGGCATCGAACAACCAGCAGGCCTCGATCAACTCCAACCCCTTGTTCATCATGCTCGCCGAATCCACGGAGATCTTGCGCCCCATGGACCAGTTCGGATGGGCACAGGCCTGCTCCGGCGAAACATGTTCGAGCTCGGCCAGAGGCGTCTGACGGAATGGGCCGCCCGAAGCGGTCAACAGAATCCGTCGCACCCCGACCTGACTCAAGCCCCGAGAAAAATCCCCAGGCATGCATTGGAAAATCGCGTTGTGCTCACTGTCGATAGGCAGCAGCACCGAGCCACTCTTGCCTACCGCCTGCATGAACAGTGCGCCGGACATCACCAGCGCTTCTTTATTGGCCAGGAGGATCTTTTTGCCGGCCTCCACCGCCGCGAGGGTCGGACGCAGGCCCGCCGCCCCGACAATGGCCGCCATCACCGCATCGACTTCAGGCGCCGAGGCAACTTCACACAACCCCTGCTCCCCCACCAACACCCGAGTCGACAGGCCAGCGGCTCGCAGATCGTCCTGCAAAGTCCTCGCCGCAGCGACCTCAGGCACCACGGCAAAACGCGGCACATGGCGCACGCACAACGCCAGCAACTCGGCCAGACGGCTGAACCCGCTAAGGGCAAACACCTGATAGCGATCCGGATGACGAGCAATCACATCCAGCGTACTCAGGCCAATGGAGCCCGTAGCCCCCAGAACCGTGATCTGTTGCACACGACTCACAGTGCAGCCATCCACAGCAACACCGCAAACACCGGAATCGCCGCCGTCAGACTGTCGATCCGATCGAGCACACCGCCGTGCCCCGGCAACAGATTGCTGCTGTCCTTGATGCCGGACTGACGCTTGAACATGCTCTCGGTCAGGTCACCGACCACCGAAATGAAGACCACAATGGCCGCACCCAACAGCCCCAACAGGATCTGTCCGAAGGACCAATCACGCACCAGGCCGACCACTGCCGTGATCACCAGGCTCAATACCAGGCCGCCATAGACGCCCTCCCAGCTCTTGCCAGGACTCACCTGTGGCGCCAGCTTGCGCTTACCGAAGGCCTTGCCGGAGAAGTAGGCACCGATATCTGCCCCCCAAACCAGCACCATTACCGCCATGATCAACCAATTGCCCAGTGGCAACTGCTTGATGAACACCAAGCCCTGCCAGGCCGGCAACAGGATCAATAGACCGATCAGCAGCTTGGGGGCCGCCCCGGACCATTGCTCACTGGTGCGCGGATAGGTCAGCACCAGGAAAGTCGCCAACCCCCACCACAACACCGCGGCACCCAGCACCCAAGGCGCAACACCCGGGACCAGATGCATCAAGAACAGCAGCGCCGCCACTACCAGCGCGTAAGCCACCCGAGCCGGCTGCGCCTCGAAACCCGCCAGGCGCGCCCACTCCCAGGCCCCCAGGCTCACCACCAGACCGATGAACAGGGCAAACCCCGAACCTTCGAGCAGGAAAAAACCGCACAAGGCGATCGGCAGCAGGATCAGCGCAGTAATGATTCGTTGTTTAAGCATTAAACCCGGGCTCCAGCCTCGACCTGCTCGCTCGTTTTACCGAAGCGCCGCTGTCGAGATGCGTAATCGGCCAGCGCGTTGCGCATGGCTTCGTGTTTGAAGTCCGGCCAGAACAGGTCGGAGAAATACAGCTCGGCATAGGCCAGCTGCCACAGCAGGAAATTACTGATGCGATGCTCACCACCGGTGCGGATGCAGAGGTCCGGCAACGGCAAGTCGCCGGTTGCCAGACAGGTCTGCAACAGGCCCGGAGTGATGTCCTCGGGCCGCAGGTGACCGGCCTGAACCTCACGCGCCAGGCGCTGGGCGGCCTGGGCGATATCCCATTGACCGCCGTAGTTGGCAGCAATCTGCAGAATGAAACGATCACTGCCCGCGGTAATCGCTTCCGCCTCGCGCATCGCCGCCTGCAACTCGGGATGGAAACGCGAACGGTCGCCAATGATCCGCAGACTGATGTTGTTCTCGTTAAGACGCTTGGCCTCACGCCGCAGCGCCTTGAAGAACAGATCCATCAAGGCACTGACCTCATCGGCCGGGCGCTGCCAGTTTTCACTGGAAAAGGCAAACAGGGTCAGGACTTCAACCTTGGCCTCAGCGCACACTTCGATCACTGCACGTACCGCGTCAACGCCCGCTTTATGCCCGGCAACACCCGGCATAAAGCGTTTTTTTGCCCAGCGGTTATTACCGTCCATGATGATCGCCACATGGCGCGGCACCGAGGACAACACGGACTGCTTGGTCTTTTCCATGAAAACGCCTGACCCTTATACGGCCATCAAGTCCTTTTCTTTTTCCTCAGTCGCCTTGGCGATCTGAGCTTCAAAGTCCTTGATCAACTTGTCGATTTCGGCGCTGCCACGACGCTCTTCGTCTTCGCTGATTTCCTTGTCCTTGGTCAGTTTCTTCAACTCGCCAAGGGCGTCGCGACGGATGTTGCGCACGGCAACCCGCGCATCTTCGGCTGCGGCGCGCGCCTGCTTGGTGAAGCCCTTGCGGGTTTCCTCGGTCAGCGGCGCCATCTTGATCAGCAGCAGCTCGCCCAGGTTGGTCGGGTTGAGGTTGAGACCGGCACTGCCAATGGCCTTGTCGATGGCTCCGAGCATGTTGCGCTCGAACGGCACGACCTGCAGGGTCTGGGAGTCCTTCACGGTCACGTTGGCAACGCCGCTCAACGGCGTGTCGGTACCGTAGTAAGGCACCATCACGCTGCCCAGAATGCTGGGGTGCGCCTTGCCGGTGCGGATCTGGCCGAATGCATGCGCCAGAGACTCCAGGGTTTTCTTCATGCGCTCTTGAGCGTCTTTCTTGATTTCGTTGATCATTGCTCGCCTTCCTCGATCAGGGTTCCTTCAGCGCCACCATGCACGATATTCAGCAGGGCGCCGGGCTTGTTCATGTTGAATACCCGCAGCGGCATCTTGTGGTCGCGGCACAGGCAAATGGCCGTCAGGTCCATCACTCCCAGCTTGCGATCCAGCACTTCATCGTAAGTCAGATGATCGAACTTCTCGGCATGTGGGTCCTTGAACGGGTCTGCAGTGTAAACACCGTCGACCTTGGTTGCCTTGAGTACGACATCGGCATCGATCTCGATGGCGCGCAGGCAGGCTGCGGAGTCGGTAGTGAAGAACGGGTTGCCGGTACCGGCCGCGAAAATCACCACTTCTTTGGAGTTCAGGTGGCGCATGGCCTTGCGACGGTCATAGTGATCGGTCACACCCACCATGGAAATAGCGGACATCACGATGGCCGAGATATTCGCACGTTCCAGCGCGTCGCGCATGGCCAGGGCGTTCATCACAGTGGCCAGCATGCCCATGTGGTCACCTGTGACCCGATCCATCCCGGCAGCACTCAAGGCGGCGCCACGGAACAGGTTGCCACCACCGATCACCAGGCCTACCTGGACGCCGATGCCGACCAGTTGGCCGACTTCCAGCGCCATGCGGTCCAGCACCTTGGGGTCGATCCCGAACTCTTCCGAGCCCATCAGGGCCTCGCCGCTAAGCTTGAGTAGAATGCGTTTATAGCGAGCTTGATAACCACTGCCCTGCTGAGCCATTGCGAATCTCTCCTGCGGCGTATTTTAAAAATTCTTTGCGGGCTGTTTTCAGCCTGCGTTCACTCTAGCTTGACGCTGTCACAGCGCCATCAGAACACGACTTTGTAAACCGGTTCCGAGGTAAAGCAACAAAATTGCCCTGCCCATTTGAAAAGAGGCTGCGCGCGTGAGCGGGCAGCCTCTTCTGGGCGACAGTTGAAAAACCGTCTTACTGTTGCTTGGCAGCAGCCAGTTGTGCAGCAACTTCTTCAGCGAAGTTGTCTTCTTTCTTCTCGATGCCTTCACCTACTGCGAAACGGGTGAAGGAAACGATTTCAGCGCCGCCTTTCTTGGCCAGAGCACCTACGGTGACTTCTGGATCCTTGACGAAAGCTTGCTCAACCAGGCTGGCTTCAGCCAGGAACTTGCTGATACGGCCAGCGATCATTTTCTCGACGATTTCGGCTGGCTTGCCTTTCATCTTGTCTTCGTTCAGCTGCAGGAACACAGCTTTTTCGCGCTCGATGGCTTCGGCAGAAACCTGCGAAGGCAGCAGGAACTCAGGGTTGCTTGCCGCTACGTGCATGGCGATGTCTTTGGCCAGCTCAACGGAGCCGCCCTTCAGGACAACCGCAACACCGATCTTGTTACCGTGCAGGTAAGTACCGACCACGTCACCTTCAACGCGAGCCAGACGACGGATGTTGACGTTCTCACCGGTCTTGCCCACCAGGATCAGACGGTCAGCTTCCTGAGCCTCGATCAGCGGAGCGGCGTCGGTCAGTTTGTCAGCGAACGCTTTTTCAACGCTGGCAGCAACGAATGCCTTGAAGTCGTCCTGCAGAGCCAGGAAGTCGGTCTGCGAGTTCACTTCCAGCAGGACAGCGGCTTTACCGTCGTCCTTGATGGCGATAGCACCTTCAGCAGCCACGTTGCCTGCTTTCTTGGCAGCCTTGATGGCGCCGGAAGCACGCATGTCATCAATGGCTTTTTCGATGTCGCCGCCGGCCTTGGTCAAGGCCTTTTTGCAATCCATCATGCCTTCGCCGGTACGCTCGCGCAGTTCTTTGACCAACGCTGCAGTAATCTCTGCCATTTTCAAAATCCTCTTGGATAGGTTTTCAACCATTCCACCCGATCGAACGGGCGTTCAATTCTTGGGCGCTGCCCCGAATTCACTTCATAACAGCCCCGCATTACAGAAACTGCCGGGGCGCAACGACGAAATGATTTTCGAGTTGGCAAAAAGGGGGCCAAGCCCCCTTTTTGCGTACTGAGTAAACGCTAAGCGTCAGTTACTCAGGCTTCAGCCGCCGGTGCTGCAGCTTCTTCGAACACTTCGGTGCCGCCAGCAACGTTGTTGCGACCACGGATCACAGCGTCAGCCATCGAACCCATGTACAGCTGGATGGCGCGAATGGCGTCATCGTTGCCTGGGATGATGTAGTCAACGCCTTCTGGGCTGCTGTTGGTATCGACAACGCCGATGACCGGGATGCCCAGCTTGTTGGCTTCGGTGATCGCGATGCGCTCGTGATCAACGTCGATCACGAACAGTGCGTCAGGCAGGCCGCCCATGTCCTTGATACCACCCAGGGAACGATCCAGCTTTTCCAGGTCGCGAGTGCGCATCAGCGCCTCTTTCTTGGTCAGCTTGGCGAAGGTGCCGTCTTCTGCTTGCACTTCAAGGTCACGCAGACGCTTGATGGAAGCACGGATGGTTTTGTAGTTGGTCAGCATGCCGCCCAACCAGCGGTGATCGACGTACGGCGAACCGCAACGTGCTGCTTCTTCAGCAACGATCTTGCCAGCGGAACGCTTGGTGCCGACGAACAGAATCTTGTTTTTGCCCTGGGCCAGACGCTCTACGAAAGTCAGAGCTTCGTTGAACATTGGCAGGGTTTTTTCAAGGTTGATGATGTGAATCTTGTTACGCGCACCAAAAATGTACTTACCCATTTTCGGGTTCCAGTAACGGGTTTGGTGACCGAAGTGCACACCGGCCTTCAGCATATCGCGCATGTTGACTTGGGACATGATAGTTCCTTAATAAGTCGGGTTAGGCCTCCACGTATCCCAATGACCAACCAACAGCATGTGCTGAGGGCACCCAGGTCATCGTGTCGACACGTGTGTGGGTTTGAGCTTTTCGGGGCATCCCCGGAAAGCGGCGCATTTTATACCACAGCAAGGGCCAAAACGGAACCCGGATTCACATCCGTCGATCCTTGCAGTTTTCGCCCTGACCTTGGAAACAGCCCTGAATGCACCATTGTATGGAGACAAGCGCCAGCAGAACCTCAGATTTACGCTGAGCCTCTGTTAGAATCGCATCTTTGCGGCTTCCGAAAACCTCACCGATTCCAGCCTTGCAGGGGCAGGTTTTCAAGCCATTCCGTGTATATCGCGCCATTGAGCGTCAAGAGAGCCTGTATGACCGTCACCCTCAAAACTCCCGAGGACATCGCCAAAATGCGTGTCGCCGGCAAACTGGCCGCCGAAGTCCTGGAAATGATTGCCGAGCATGTCAAACCCGGTGTCACCACCGAAGAACTGGACCGAATCTGCCACGACTACATCGTCAACGTGCAGGGCGCTATCCCGGCCCCGCTGAACTACAAGGGTTTCCCCAAGTCCATCTGCACCTCGATCAATCACGTGGTGTGCCACGGCATTCCCAACGAGAAGCCCCTGAAGGACGGCGACACCCTGAACATCGACGTCACCGTCATCAAGGACGGCTACCACGGCGACACCAGCCGCATGTTCCACGTCGGCACCGTGCCAGTCTGGGCCGAGCGCCTGTCGCAGATCACCCAGGAATGCATGTACAAGGCCATCGAACTGGTGAAGCCGGGCTGCCGCCTGGGCGACATCGGCGAAGTGATCCAGAAGCACGCGGAAAAGAACGGCTTCTCGGTCGTGCGCGAATTCTGCGGCCACGGCATCGGCAAGGTATTCCACGAAGAGCCGCAGATCCTGCACTACGGCCGCGCCGGCACCGGCATGGAACTCAAGGCCGGCATGACCTTCACCATCGAGCCGATGATCAACCAGGGCAAGGCCGACACCAAGGTACTGGGCGACGGTTGGACCGCCATCACCAAGGACCGCAAGCTCTCGGCACAGTGGGAACACACCCTGCTGGTGACCGAAACCGGCTACGAGATCTTTACCCTGCGCAGCGATGACACCATCCCTCGGGTATCTGCCTGATCCACAACGCCGCGTCCCGACCTTATAGATAGAAAGGAAAGCCAATCGATGCCGCAGGTGGATCCCGAACTCTTCGACCGTGGCCAGTTCCAGGCGGAACTGGCACTGAAGGCCAGCCCCATCGCCGCCTTCAAGAAAGCCATCCGTCAGGCACGGGAAGTGCTCGACAACCGCTTTCGCAGCGGACGGGAAATCCGCCGGCTGATCGAGGACCGCGCCTGGTTCATCGATAACATCCTGCAAAAGGCCTGGGACCAGTTCACCTGGAGCAACGAGGCCGACATCGCCCTGGTGGCGGTCGGCGGCTACGGTCGCGGCGAGCTTCACCCCTATTCCGATATCGACCTGCTGATCCTCCTGGACAGCGCCGATCACGAGATCTTTCGCGACTCCATCGAACGCTTTCTCACCCTGCTCTGGGACATCGGCCTGGAAGTCGGGCAAAGCGTGCGTTCGGTGGATGAATGCGCCGAGGAGGCCCGGGCCGACCTGACGGTGATCACCAACCTGATGGAAAGCCGCACCATCGCCGGCCCCGAGCGCCTGCGCCAGCGCATGCTGGACGTCACCAGCACCGCACATATGTGGCCGAGCAAGGACTTCTTCCTGGCCAAGCACGCCGAGCAGAAGGCCCGCCACCACAAGTACAACGACACCGAATACAACCTGGAGCCCAACGTCAAAGGCTCCCCAGGCGGCCTGCGGGATATCCAGACCATTCTCTGGGTCGCCCGCCGCCAGTACGGCACCCTGAATCTGCGAGCCCTGGCCGGCGAAGGCTTCCTGGTGGAAAGCGAAAACGCCCTGCTGGCCTCCTCTCAGGAGTTCCTGTGGAAGGTCCGTTACGCCCTGCACATGCTCGCCGGCCGCGCCGAAGACCGCCTGCTGCTGGACCACCAGCGCTCCATCGCCGAGCTACTGGGTTTCAGCGGTGAAGACGTCAAACAGTCGATTGAAAGCTTCATGCAGCAGTACTACCGGGTGGTGATGAGCATCGCTCAGTTGAGCGACCTGATCATCCAGCACTTCGAAGAGGTGATCCTCGCCCCCGAGGACGAAGCCCCGCCGCAGCCGATCAACGCCCGCTTCCAACTGCACGACGGCTACATCGAGGCGATCAACGACAACGTGTTCAAACGCACGCCGTTCGCCATGCTGGAAATCTTCGTGCTGATGGCCCAGCACCCGGAGATCAAGGGCGTGCGCGCCGACACCATACGCCTGCTGCGCGAACACCGGCACCTGATCGACGACGACTTCCGCCACGACATCCGCAACACCAGCCTGTTCATCGAGCTGTTCAAGTGCGAGATCGGCATCCACCGCAACCTGCGGCGGATGAACCGCTACGGCATCCTCGGACGCTACCTGCCGGAGTTCGGCTTCATCGTCGGACAGATGCAGCACGACCTGTTCCACATCTATACCGTGGACGCCCACACGCTGAATCTGATCAAGCACCTGCGCAAGATGCAGTACACGCCGATCTCCGAGAAATTCCCCCTGGCCAGCAAGCTCATGGGCAAGCTGCCCAAGCCCGAGCTGATCTACCTGGCCGGCCTGTATCACGACATCGGCAAGGGCCGCCACGGCGACCACTCGGAGATTGGCGCGGTGGATGCCGAAGCCTTCTGTGTGCGTCACCAACTGCCTTTATGGGACACCCGGCTGATCGTCTGGCTGGTGCAGAACCATCTGGTGATGTCCACCACCGCCCAGCGCAAGGACCTGTCCGACCCGCAGGTGATCCACGATTTCGCCCAGACCGTGGTCGACCAGACCCGTCTCGACTATCTCTACGTGCTGACGGTCGCCGACATCTACGCCACCAACCCGACCCTGTGGAACTCCTGGCGCGCCAGCCTGTTGCGCCAGCTCTACACCGAAACCAAGCGCGCCCTGCGCCGCGGCCTGGAAAACCCGGTGGACCGCGAAGAGCAGATCCGCCAGACCCAGAGCGCCGCCCTGGACATCCTGGTGCGCAACGGCACCGACCCGGACGAAGTGGAACAACTCTGGTCGCAACTGGGGGACGACTACTTCCTGCGCCACACCGCCGGCGATGTGGCCTGGCACAGCGACGCGATCCTCCAGCAGCCGGCGGACGGCGGCCCGTTGGTGCTGATCAAGGAAATCACCCAGCGCGAGTTCGAGGGCGGCACTCAGATTTTCATCTACGCCCCGGACCAGCACGACTTCTTCGCGGTGACCGTGGCCGCCATGGACCAGCTCAACCTGAACATCCATGACGCACGCATCATCACCTCCAGCAGCCAGTTCACCCTCGACACCTACATCGTCCTGGACAACGACGGCGAGTCCATCGGCAACAACCCGCAGCGGGTCGAACAGATCCGCAAGGGCCTGACCGATGCCCTGCGCAACCCCGACGACTACCCGACCATCATCCAGCGCCGGGTGCCGCGCCAGCTCAAGCATTTTGCCTTCGCCCCCGAAGTGACCATCCACAACGACGCCCAGCGCCCGGTCACCGTGCTGGAGCTCAGTGCCCCGGATCGCCCAGGCCTGCTGGCGCGGATCGGCAAGATCTTCCTGGAGTTCGACCTGTCGCTGCAGAATGCCAAGATCGCCACCCTGGGCGAGCGCGTGGAAGACGTGTTCTTCATCACCGATGCGCACAACCAGCCCCTTTCCGACCCCCAGCTGTGCAGCCGCTTGCAGGATGCGATCGTCGAACAGTTGAGTGTCAGCCATGAACCGACTATCGAAATGACCCGCCTGAGCATCTGAAGGGTCCGAACCGCCGCTTTGAGTGAGAAAACGCACCGATGAACAACGCTCTGAACCAGTTGCAGCCCTACCCGTTCGAAAAGCTGCGGGCCCTGCTCGGCACCGTGACGCCCAACCCGGACAAGCGCCCGATCGCCCTGTCCATCGGCGAACCCAAGCACCGCTCGCCGAGCTTTGTCGCCGAAGCCCTGGCCAGCAACCTCGATCAGATGGCGGTCTACCCCACCACCCTGGGCATCCCGGCGCTGCGTGAAGCCATCGCTGGCTGGTGCGAGCGCCGCTTCGGCGTGCCGGCCGGCTGGATCGACCCGGCGCGCAACGTATTGCCGGTCAACGGCACCCGTGAAGCCCTGTTCGCCTTCACCCAGACCGTAGTCAACCGCGGTGACGACGCCCTGGTGGTCAGCCCCAACCCCTTCTATCAGATCTACGAAGGCGCAGCCTTCCTTGCCGGGGCCAAGCCGCACTACCTGCCGTGCCTGGATGAAAACGGCTTCAACCCGGATTTCGACGCCGTACCGGCCGAGATCTGGCAGCGCTGCCAGATCCTCTTCCTGTGCTCCCCGGGCAACCCCACCGGCGCGCTGATCCCGCTGGACACCCTGAAAAAACTGATCGCCCTGGCCGACGAACACGACTTTGTGATCGCCGCCGACGAGTGCTACAGCGAGCTGTACTTCGACGAACAGACCCCGCCGCCGGGGCTGCTCAGCGCCTGCGTCGAACTGGGCCGCAAAGACTTCAAGCGTTGCGTGGTGTTCCACAGCCTGTCCAAACGCTCCAACCTGCCGGGCCTGCGCTCCGGCTTCGTGGCCGGCGACGCCGACATCCTCAAGGGCTTCCTGCTGTACCGCACCTACCACGGCTGCGCCATGCCGGTGCAGACCCAGTTGGCCAGCGTCGCCGCCTGGAACGACGAAGTGCACGTACGCGCCAACCGCGCCCTCTACCGCGAGAAGTTCGACGCGGTGCTGGCGATCCTCGCGCCGGTAATGGACGTGCAGCGCCCGGACGGCAGCTTCTACCTGTGGCCCAACGTGGCCGGGGATGACGCCGCCTTCTGCCGCGACCTGTTCGAGCAGGAACACGTGACCGTGGTCCCGGGTTCCTACCTGTCGCGGGATGTGGACGGCACCAACCCGGGCGCCGGACGGGTGCGCATGGCGCTGGTTGCGCCGCTGGCGGAATGCGTGGAAGCCGCCGAGCGGATTCGCGATTTCGTGTTGCGTCGCAAGTAATATGAGAGACACCCCACTGTAGAAAGCCTTGCCCGAGAAGCGTCTGGCGCGCCCCTGACTGCCCACCAGAACGCCTTCTCCGGCAAGCCCTCTTTCCACAAGGTTGTTGGCGTTCTCGCGGGCCTGTTGTGAGCCCCTTCCCCTAAGGGCTTGCGCCCATTGCCCCCGAGTCTGCCTCCCCCACATTCAATCACCGGATACCGACCTGCAACCTCGGTCATCAACCGCAGCTTCTAGCCAGCACGCATTGAAGACAGGCATCGCGACCTGATTGATATCGGTACTTTTGCGGAGCTTCCATTACCGATGCCGGGTGCCAGCCCCCGTTTTTTTTATTATCTCTCTGTGTAAAATACGCTGGGTATTTAACGAAAAATCATCGCATAAAAACCGCTAATTTTGCCCATCAAGGAGAGAGGGAGTGATAACAACTATTCCCCTATGGAAAATGTTCACAGAAACAAAGGGGAGGGCCTATGGCTTGGCCATTATTGCAACGTTTCCTGTTTTGTGTACTGGTGGCGCTCTGGCATTTCTTGAAGGCTTGCAGACCGGCAAAACCAGAACTGCGATACTTGGACTTATCACCGTAATTCTATTTGGCCTAGGCGCAGTTATTACGCTTACTCCAGGGCGCAAATATATTCCTGGAAAATCCTTCACAGGCTATCGTTCAAAGCAAGCCAAGGTGCAGAAACTCATAAAACATGGCTTCTGGATAATTATCTTACTGGCTGCCGGACTTACACTTATCATCCCTTCCAGATACATAATCATTAGCCTGAGCACCATCGGCGCCTTAACTAGTCTTTATCATTACTCAAAGTCCATAAAATTTCATGAAGACATAGACTTCTCGACCAACCAATACCTCGCCTCCTCTTTGCAAATCGTCCCTGGAGAAAAAGTACTGGCGAGTTACCAGAATTTTCATGACGATGACATCCAAAGAGGTAGCAACGCCTTTATCGTCACAGCGACCAAGCTGATCATCGCCTCCTTCAACGGCGAACATTGGGAAAAATTTTCCCGCGAGCTTAATCAGATTACTCACATAGGCATCGTCGGCAACGAATCCGAGACCTATTTTGTCAAGTTAATCTTCGATGACGGCACTGATGCATTGTTGCGCATCGGTCTTTATGAAAAGCTTACTTCAACCCCAGCCCTGGTTATAAAACGCCTACTTGAAGTGATAGATTCCAGCTTGCTTGGCGATCACAGCGCAGCAAAAGCCTCTCAGCGACGCCGGGTGATTGCGCCTCAAAGCGCGACACAGGCCCCAACGCCCCCGGTCAAATCCGAAACGGCGGCGACACCCCGAAATATAGAAATTGCGCCAACCACGCTGAATGACATAAAGAATTCAGAAGAAGTAAAGTCTGGTAGAAAGCTGGAGCTCTGACATGTCACATTGTACAAAATTTGATTTCACCTACACCGACGAAGAAGCCATAACCAAAGCTTTTGTAAAACTAGGACTAACACCTACAACTGACATTGTGTCCGAGTTCAACAGTGATTTCAGCAAGGAGGTCCTTGGCCCCTTGGGCTACATGGGTCGTCGCCAATTTCGCGCCATCTGCGCATCCGCTGAAGACGACCTCAACTACTTTGCATGCAAGATAGAAAATAACTTTTACAAATTACTTATCGAACGAAGCACCCCCATACCAGGCGATGAAAAAAGAATGGCAGACCTGGCAGCGCGCTTCCAAAGAGCCTATGTCAGCGTTGCCATCGACAACACCATTAGTCGCATAAATGCCTCCGGCATCCCAACCCGACTAAAAGAAGGAGATAACCACTTCGAAATAGAATTCGGCTCAAACTACGAATACAGCATCCGCGTCACTTTTTCTGGCAATTCAGTCGCAGAAGAGGTGTTTGGCGTAAAGGGCGATATATGTACGAAGCTTACCGAAGAACTTGAATCGCTGCTGACCAGCCCTACGGCCGAACTGCTGACCGAATGGAAACCGGAATACACGGTGGTACATGAAGAACAGACGCTACAAATACTGAGCGCCAGGCTTTAAATGAACCTGTATTTACATCATACCGAGTTGAGTCGCGCAAACGGCCCTGGACTGCGGATGGTTGTATGGGTGCAAGGATGCGACCTGAACTGCAAGGGCTGTTTCAATCAGAACACCCATGACTCCGAGACCGGCACCTCTATTTCCGTGAGCGACCTGGCCGAACAGATAAATGCCCTGGACGGGATCGACGGAGTAACCGTCTCGGGTGGAGAACCGCTCGACCAGGCTCTAGCCATAGAAGAACTCATTAACGCCGTGCATGGCGAGAAGAACTGGGTGCTTTACACCGGGTACGCACCGAAGGAAATCTTTCGTGACGCCGCCATGACACGCGTGGTCAAGGCCGTGGATCTAACCCTTGCTGGCCGCTATAACAGCAATGCCATTCACCCTTATCAACACAAGCAGCTAATCAAGACCAGTGACCGAGTAGATATCAATTTTTTCAGGACAACAAGAAGCGTTGAGTTCGTTGTTTCCGGCCTTGGCATGACCAGAACCGGCCTCCCAATACAATCCAAAGAGTCCAATGCGTTGAAGAGATGCCCGACATGAACCGCACCCAGAAAATTACCGACTATCTAAAAGCACGTTATGCGATTTTGGTTATCGAATCGTTTGAAGAAGAGCGTGTAATTGCCGAGCTAAGTGAGATCGCAAAGTCGCTCAATCATCGAATTTTCCTCTGGAACTCGACGCTCGGTATCCAGACAAACGGCGCCGTTGTCGGAGATAAGACCTTTGACCTGAAGCTGGCACTAGATTTCTGCGAAGAAAAGGCGCGAGAGGAAAACAGCAAGAATATTTTCGTATTCTGTGATGCACACAACTACCTTACAACCAGCTGCAACGCCATCTATCGCCGCCGCCTGAAAGATCTGGCTATCAACATCCGCTCACACGGATATAGAAGTAACTGCATAATAGTTTCGCCCAATTTCGAAATCGCCAATGACTTGCAGAAAGAAGTAACCTTAATCGACTTTCCGCTTCCATCCAGGGATGAAGTGAAGACTCAGATCGAGAACTTCTCGAATGTCTGGAAAGACAACGACAATGTAAAAATCAATCTGCCTCTGGACAGCAAAGAAAAGCTCATTGACGCTGCGCTGGGGCTTACCAGCCTAGAAATTGACAACTCTCTTTCACGATCGCTTGTCTCAAACTTGAAGCTGGATGAACACACCTTCAAGGATCTGCTTGCCGAGAAAAAACAGATTATCCGTAAAACCGGGATCCTCGAGTACATAGACTCCCAGTTGAACCTGGATGATGTCGGCGGCTTAGCTACGCTAAAAAAATGGCTGCACCTGCGCAGTCAGTGCTTCGGTCAAGCAGCCAAGGAGTTCGGAGTCGGAACACCTAAGGGCCTGCTGCTGACCGGTGTTCCCGGCTGCGGCAAGTCATTGACTGCCAAGTGCGTAGCCTCGTCATGGAACATGCCATTGCTGCGCCTTGATATGGGCAAGATATTTCAAGGTATCGTGGGCTCCTCTGAATCGAACATTCGCTCGGCACTTCAAACTGCCGAGGCCATTTCACCCTGTATCCTTTGGATCGACGAAATTGAAAAAGGCCTCTCCGGCTCCTCCAGCGGCGCTTCGGATGGCGGAACCGCCACCCGAGTATTTGGCACGCTGCTGACCTGGATGCAGGAGAAAACCGCATCGGTCTTTGTATTTGCCACAGCCAACAACCTTGCCAGTCTTCCACCTGAATTACTGAGGAAAGGTCGATTTGACGAAATCTTCTTCGTTGATTTCCCTTCGGCAGTGGAGAGAAGAAAGATTCTTGAGATACACCTCAGAAAACTCAAACGTGACCCCGGCAAGTTTGATCTGGATCGTCTGGTGGACTTGGGGGGAGAGGCAAATTTCGGAAAAGATATTGTGCTCTCCGGTGCCGAGTTGGAGGCCTGGGTAGGCGACGCCCTGATTGAAGCCTTCTCAAGGCGTATGAGTGGTTCTAACGACCCGGACGACCTGGCGATGAGCGATTTTGAAGCAACGATTTCACGTATGGTGCCCATGAGTAAAGTACGCAAGGATGAATTTGCAATACTGCGCGAATGGGCAAATCAGAATGCAATCAGTGCATCCGCCATGACCGTCAATGAAGATGGAGCTGAAAGACAGATGGGGGGACGCCGCATAGACTTTTGATGGTCTTTGCTTTCCCCCTCTCTGGAGGGGGAACCTCAATCCAACCGTCCGCTCTTAGGAACGCTGCATTCACTTCACCTGCCCCAGATTCGCCTCGCTCAAATCCAGGTCCGCCAACACCTCTCGCAGCACATCGTCACCGATCTGGTGATGCCGGCTCAGGCGGTACAGCTCCAGCCGTTGCGCCCGCAGGGCCTTGAGCCGCAGGCGCCGTTCCAGCAAGTCCATCTGCAATGCCAGGGCCTGGGCCTCGGCGGAATCGTTGTAGACCTCCAACTGATGCCGGTACTCAGCCATCAAGCGTCCCTTGAGCTCGGTGGCCAGCGCCGCCTGGGCCGCATCGGGGGCCTCACTGGTTTCAGCCACTTCCTCGGCTTCCAACGCATGGATCGCCGCCTCGGCGGTCTTGCGCCAGGCATCGCGGACTTCTCCACGGCGTTTGTCGTCGGGGCTTTTGACGATACCGCGCAACAGCAGCGGCAGGGCAATGCAGGCCGCCACCAGGGACAGCAGGATCACCCCGGCAGCGATAAAGATCAGCAGATCACGTTCGGGGAAGGCCTCCCCGGCGCCCAGGAACAAGGGCACCGACATCACGCCGGCCAGGGTCACCGCCCCACGCACCCCGCCCACCGTCAGCAGCCAGCAGGAGCGCGCCGTGGGCACCAGGGTCAGCTCGCCCTTGCCGCGCCAGCGCCGCAGCAACCCGGACAGGCGCCAGATGCTCTGCACCCAGATAAAGCGCAATACCAACAGCACCAGGAAGATCGCCAGCACATCCAGGCAGCGGTAGAACAGGGTCGGCCAGAGCGAAGTTTCATGACTGACCACGGCCTTGATGATGTCAGGCAATTGCAGCCCCAATAGTAGGAAGATCAGGCCATTGAAGGCGAACTCCAGCAGCGACCAGACACTGCGATTGAGCAGTCGGGTGCTGGTCTGGCGCGGCAGCAGGTCGAGCCAGCTCTGCATCATGCCCGCCGCCACCGCCGAGAGAATGCCCGAGGCCCCCAGGCGCTCGGCCAGGACGTAAGCCGCGAAGGGCAATAGCAACATGAACACCACATGGGTCGCCGGATCGTCCCAGCCTCGGGCGATCATCCAGGCCCGCAGGCGCCCGACCAGCCAGCTCAGGGCCACACCGACCGCCAAGCCACCCACCGCCACCAGGACAAAGGTCAGGCTGGCATTGGCCAGGGAGAACACCCCGGTAACGGCGGCCACCAGGGCGAACTTGAAAGTCACCAGGCCCGAGGCATCGTTCATCAGGGCCTCGCCCTGGAGCATGTGCATCAGCGGGGTTGGCAGGCGGTTCTGGGAAATGGCCGACACCGCGACGGCGTCGGTGGGCGACAGCACCGCGGCCAGGGCGAAAGCCACCGGCAACGGGATGGTCGGCAGCAGCCAGTGAATGAAATAACCGGCCCCGACCACGGTGAACAGCACCAGGCCCACCGCCAGGGTCAGGATCGGGCCACGCAAGCGCCAGAACTCGCGCTTGGGCATGCGCCAACCGTCGGAAAACAGCAACGGCGGCAGGAACAGGAAAAGAAACAATTCCGGGTCCAGGGCCACATGCAAACCCAGGGTCGGCCAGGCCAACAGGGCTCCGGCGGCGATCTGTACCAGAGGCAAGGGCAGCGGAATCACCCGTCCGAGCAGTCGCGAAAGACTCACCAGCATCAGCAGGATGAGGACGGTATAGGCGGTTTGCATAAAGCGAAAATCCAAGGCTCAACAGGAAAAATCGTACGCATCTCAGCTGAGAATCGCCGACGAAGTGCCATATTAGCCGCTTAAACTCGGTACTGACCGCTGCACAAAAGTCGCAAGCCCCATGACCTGCCATGCAACAACCTGCGACAAAGCCGATTTCAGGCCGACGCTGAAGCGCTGCGGTCGTGGCATAATCCGTGACCTTTCATCTCCAGCATCTCCAAAGGGGGCAATTCCTTGACCGCTTCAAGCAAAACGTTGCACCTTTTCGGCATCAAAGCCTGTGACACCATGAAAAAGGCGCGCACCTGGCTCGATGAACACGCTGTCAGCTATGACTTCCATGATTACAAAACCTCCGGCATTGACCGTGAGCACCTGAACCAGTGGTGCAACGAGCACGGCTGGCAGGTGGTGTTGAACCGCGCGGGCACGACCTTTCGCAAACTCGATGACGAAAGCAAAGCCGATCTCGACCAGGCGAAAGCCGTTGAACTGATGCTCGCGCAACCTTCGATGATCAAGCGCCCGGTGCTCGACCTCGGAGACAAGACCCTGATTGGCTTCAAGCCAGACCTTTACGCAGCGGCGCTCAAGTAAGCCTGCTCACTCTATTTCGCAAGAGGTAACTGCATGTCCACTACTCTGTTCAGCCTGGCATTCGGTGTCGGCACCCAAAATCGTCAAGGCGCCTGGCTGGAAGTGTTCTACGCATCGCCACTGCTCAATCCTGCCGCCGAAATCGTTGCCGCTGTCGCACCGATCCTCGGCTACAGCGAAGGCAACCAGGCCATCACCTTCACCACCGCCCAGGCCGCGCAAATGGCCGACGCGCTGAAAGGCATCGACGCCACCCAGGCTGCCCTGCTGACCCGCCTGGCCGAAAGCCACAAGCCGCTGGTAGCCACCCTGCTGGCCGAAGACGCTCAATTGACCTCCACCCCAGAGGCTTACCTGAAGCTGCACCTGCTGTCCCACCGTTTGGTCAAGCCACATGGCCTGAGCCTGGCCGGGGTGTTCCCCCTGCTGCCGAACGTGGCCTGGACCAGCCAGGGCGCCATCGATCTGGGCGAGTTGGCCGAGCGGCAACTGGAAGCCCGCCTGCGCGGCGAGCTGCTGGAAGTGTTCTCGGTGGACAAGTTCCCGAAAATGACCGACTACGTGGTGCCGAGCGGCGTGCGTATCGCTGACAGCGCGCGGATTCGCCTGGGCGCCTACATCGGCGAAGGCACCACCGTGATGCACGAAGGCTTCGTCAACTTCAACGCCGGCACCGAAGGCCCGGGCATGATCGAAGGCCGTGTGTCGGCGGGCGTGTTCGTCGGCAAGGGTTCGGACCTGGGCGGTGGCTGCTCCACCATGGGCACCCTGTCGGGTGGCGGCAACATCGTGATCAAGGTCGGCGAAGGCTGCCTGATCGGCGCCAACGCCGGTATCGGCATTCCCCTGGGCGACCGCAACACCGTGGAGTCGGGTCTGTACGTGACCGCTGGCACCAAGGTGGCGCTGCTGGACGAGAACAACCAGCTGGTCAAGGTGCTCAAGGCCCGTGAACTGGCTGGCCAGCCGGACCTGCTGTTCCGCCGCAACTCGGAAACCGGCGCCGTGGAGTGCAAGACCCACAAGTCGGCCATCGAGCTGAACGAAGCGCTGCACGCTCACAACTAGGCCTGTAGGAAAACTCGCCGAGCAACGATCAGGCAGGCAAAAGCAGGCGAGGAAGCGCAGTGTAGGGACCTACATGAGCCTTCCGAGCCTGCTTCTGCGTAATGCCGAAGGCGCCCAGCGCGCCGCATGCTCGAAGCGCAGGCAGTTTTCCTGCAGCGCCGAAGCAGAGATTCGGTTTCATCGGAACCTGCCGGGCGCTTATCATCGGCGCCCGGCCTGTTCAAACGAGTTCTGCCACCATGCTTGTAACCTCCCCCTGGCGCGCCGACTTCCCGGCCATCGCCGCCCTGCATCGCCAGGACCAGACGTACCTGGACAACGCCGCCACCACGCAAAAACCCCAAGCCCTGCTGGACGCCCTGGCCCACTACTACGCCAATGGCGCGGCCAATGTGCATCGCGCGCAGCACCTGCCCGGCGCCCATGCCACCCAGGCCTTCGAGGACAGTCGCAGCAAGGTCGGCCAATGGCTCAATGCCGGTGACAGCGGACAGATCATCTTCACCCACGGCGCCACCAGTGCGCTGAATCTCCTGGCTTATGGCCTGGAGCAGCAATTTGAAAGCGGCGATGAGATCGTCATCAGCGCCCTTGAACACCATGCCAACCTGCTGCCCTGGCAACAGTTGGCCCAACGTCGCGACCTCAAGCTGCTGATCCTGCCCCTGGATGCCGACGGACTGATCGATATTGATGCGGCAAGCCGTCTGATTGGCCCGCGCACTCGCCTGCTGGCAGTGAGCCAGTTGTCCAATGTGCTCGGCGCCTGGCAACCCTTGACGCCACTGCTGGCCATGGCCAAGGCCCAGGGCGCACTGACGGTGATCGACGGCGCCCAGGGCGTGGTCCATGGCCGTCACGATGTGCAGGCCCTGGGCTGCGACTTCTATGTGTTCTCCAGCCATAAACTCTATGGTCCGGACGGCGTCGGCGTGCTGTTCGGCCGTCATGCCGCGCTCAAGCACCTGCGTCATTGGCAGTTCGGCGGAGAAATGGTCCAGGACGCCGACTACCAGCACGCCAGCTTTCGCCCGGCGCCCCTGGGATTCGAGGCCGGCACCCCGCCGATCGCCGGAGTCATTGGCCTGGGGGCGACCCTGGATTACCTCGCTGGCCTGGATCAGCAGGCAGTGGCCACGCACGAAGCCGCGCTGCATGCCTATCTGCTGCAGGGCTTGCAGGCACGCAATGGCATCCGCCTGCTGGGCACGCCGCAACTGGCTCTGGTCAGCTTCGTCGTCGATGGCGTGCACAACGCCGACCTGGCCCACCTGCTGACCGAACAGGGCATTGCCGTGCGGGCCGGTCATCATTGCGCCATGCCGCTGATGAAAAGCTTCGGCCTCGCCGGGGCGATTCGCGTATCCCTGGCGCTGTACAACGACTCCGAAGACTTGGAGCGTTTCTTCGAAGCCCTGGATCAGGCCCTGGAGTTGCTGCGATGAGCCTGCCGGCGGACGCCGTGGCCGCCCTTGAAGTTTTCCAGGGGGCTGCCGGCTGGGAACAACGGGCCCGCCTGCTGATGCAATGGGGCGAGCGCCTGCCAGCCCTGAGCGAGGCCGACAAGGTCGAAGCCAATCGGGTGCACGGCTGCGAAAGCCAGGTCTGGCTGGTGGCGAGCCTGAAAAATGATCATTGGCAATTTGCCGCCGCCAGCGACGCGCGGCTGATTCGCGGCCTGGTGGCCTTGCTGCTGGCGCGGGTCAATGGCCTGACGGTGCAGCAATTGCAGGAAGTGGACCTGGCGGACTGGTTCAACCAACTGGGCCTGTCGCGCCAGCTCTCGCCGTCGCGCAGCAATGGCCTGAACGCCGTCTTGCAACGCATGAACGAACTGGCCGGCGCCCTGTAGCCGCTGCCGAGCCTGCGAGGCTGCGAAAAGGTCCGCAGGACCTTGCCTGGCGATCTCCCGCCAGCCCCCTAGCGGCCTCAAGCCCCCACGGCCCGCCGGTCCGCTCGCAGCCTGCGGCAGCGGCTACAAGGGTTTACTGCGTTCCGAGGGGCGGCGCACGCCGGCAACGATCTTGTCCACCGCCTTGGTCGCGGCCACCATGCCAAAGGTCGCGGTCACCATCATCACCGCGCCAAAACCGCCGGCGCAGTCGAGCTTGACCCCGTCGCCGACAAAGCTCTTCTGCAGGCAGATGCTGCCATCGGGTTTCGGATAACGCAGTTGCTCGGTGGAAAACACGCAGGGCACGCTGTAGTGCCGGGTCACGGTACGCGAAAAACCATAGTCACGACGCAAGGTGGAACGCACCTTGGAGGCCAGTGGGTCATTGAAGGTGCGGTTCAGGTCGCAGACCTGGATCAGCGTCGGGTCGATCTGCCCGCCGGCACCGCCAGTGGTGATGATCTGGATCTTGCGCCGCTTGCACCAGGCAATCAGCGCCGCCTTGGCATTCACGCTGTCGATGCAGTCGATCACGCAGTCGATGTTCGGAGTGATGTATTCGGCCATGGTCTCGCGGGTGACGAAATCCGCCACCGCATGCACGCGGCAGTCCGGATTGATGCCGCGCAGGCGCTCGGCCATGACCTCGACCTTGGGCTTGCCCACGGTGCTGTCCAGGGCATGAAGTTGCCGGTTGCTGTTGCTGACGCAGACATCGTCGAGGTCGAACAGCGAGATCTCCCCGACCCCGCAACGGGCGATAGCTTCCGCCGCCCAGGAACCGACTCCGCCGACGCCAACGATCGCCACATGGGCCGCCCGCAGCCGCTCCAGGCCTTCAATGCCATACAAACGGGCGACGCCGGCAAACCGTGGATCTTCTGTACTCATGACCATCACCTAAAAAACCGGCGCGCATTATAGGGCCTCAAGGCGACAAGTTTTAACCTTGAAGCTACAAGTAAAGAACTTAAACCCGAATACAGTGCCCAAGGTCTGGCTTTCCTCTGTGCGCTGTACGCTCAGTTGAGGGCCGGTGTAGGATGCCCGCCGTTTGGCGCCTGCCAACCCTTCCCTCGTTCCACACCTTTTGGAACCCGAAATAGCTATGTCATCGCGTAAATTTGGACTCAATCTGGTGATAGTGCTGGCCATTGCCGCGCTGTTCACCGGTTTCTGGGCGCTGATCAATCGCCCGGTCTCGGCCCCCGACTGGCCGGAACAGATCTCCGGTTTTTCCTACTCGCCTTTCCAGCAGGGCCAGTTCCCGCAGAAGGAGCAGTACCCGTCCGACGATGAAATGCGTCGTGACCTGGAGATCATGAGCAAGCTGACCGACAACATCCGTACCTATTCGGTGGACGGCAGCCTGCAGGATATTCCCAAGCTGGCGGAAGAGTTCGGCCTGCGCGTGACCCTGGGGATCTGGATCAGCCCGGACCTGGAGCGCAACGAGCGGGAAATCATGCGCGCCATCGAGCTGGCCAACAGCTCACGCAGCGTCGTCCGCGTAGTGGTGGGCAACGAAGCGATCTTCCGCAAGGAAATCACCGCCGACCAGTTGTCGGTGATTCTCGACCGGGTCCGCGCTGCGGTGAAAGTCCCGGTCACCACCTCGGAACAGTGGCACGTCTGGGAGGAACACCCGGAGCTGGCCAAGCACGTCGACCTGATCGCCGCGCACATCCTGCCGTACTGGGAGTTCATCCCGGTGGACAAGGCCGAGCAGTTCGTCCTCGATCGCGCCCGCGACCTGAAGAAGATGTTCCCGAAAAAGCCGCTGCTGCTGTCCGAAGTGGGCTGGCCGAGCAACGGCCGCATGCGCGGTGGCGCTGATGCCAGCCCCGCGGACCAGGCGATCTACCTGCGCACCCTGGTCAACAAGCTCAATCGCCAGGGCTACAACTACTTCGTCATCGAAGCCTTCGACCAACCGTGGAAGGCCAGCGACGAGGGTTCGGTGGGCGCCTACTGGGGCGTGTTCAACGCCGCGCGCCAGCAGAAATTCAACTTCGAAGGCCCGGTAGTGGCGATCCCGCAATGGCGGGTGCTGGCCATCGGCTCGGTGGTGCTGGCGCTGCTGTCGCTGACCCTGCTGATGATCGACGGCTCGGCCCTGCGCCAGCGTGGCCGCACCTTCCTGACCTTCATCGCCTTCCTCTGCGGTTCGGTGCTGGTGTGGATCGGCTACGACTACAGCCAGCAATACAGCACCTGGTTCAGCCTGACCGTGGGCTTTCTCCTCGCGCTCGGTGCGCTGGGGGTGTTCATCGTGCTGCTCACCGAGGCCCATGAGCTGGCCGAGGCGGTGTGGATCCACAAGCGGCGGCGCGAGTTCCTGCCGGTGGAAGGCGACTCCAGCTACCGGCCGAAAGTCTCGATCCACGTGCCGTGCTACAACGAGCCGCCGGAGATGGTCAAACAGACCCTCAATGCCCTGGCCAACCTCGATTACCCGGACTTCGAAGTCCTGATCATCGACAACAACACCAAGAACCCGGCGGTCTGGGAGCCGGTGCAGGCCTATTGCGAGACCCTGGGCCCGCGCTTCAAGTTCTTCCACGTCGCGCCATTGGCCGGTTTCAAGGGCGGTGCGCTGAACTACCTGCTGCCGCACACCGCCAAGGATGCCGAAGTGATTGCGGTGATTGACTCCGACTACTGCGTCGACCGCAACTGGCTCAAGCACATGGTGCCGCACTTCGCCGATCCGAAGATCGCCATCGTGCAGTCGCCCCAGGACTACCGCGACCAGAACGAAAGTACCTTCAAGAAGCTCTGCTATGCGGAATACAAGGGCTTCTTCCATATCGGCATGGTCACCCGCAACGACCGTGACGCGATCATCCAGCACGGCACCATGACCATGACCCGGCGTTCGGTGCTGGAAGAACTCGGCTGGGCCGACTGGTGCATCTGCGAAGACGCCGAGCTGGGCCTGCGCGTGTTCGAGAAAGGCCTGTCGGCGGCCTACCATCACGAAAGCTACGGCAAGGGCCTGATGCCCGATACCTTCATCGACTTCAAGAAGCAGCGCTTCCGCTGGGCCTATGGCGCGATCCAGATCATCAAGCGCCACACCGCCAGCCTGCTGCGTGGCAAGGACACCGAGCTGACCCGTGGCCAGCGCTACCACTTCCTGGCGGGTTGGCTGCCGTGGGTGGCGGACGGCATGAACATTTTCTTCACCGTCGGCGCCCTGCTGTGGTCGGCGGCGATGATCATCGTGCCGCAACGGGTCGACCCGCCGCTGCTGATCTTCGCGATCCCGCCGCTGGCGCTGTTCGTGTTCAAGGTCGGCAAGATCATCTTCCTCTACCGCCGGGCCGTGGGGGTCAACCTCAAGGATGCGTTCTGCGCGGCCCTGGCCGGCCTGGCCTTGTCCCACACCATCGCCAAGGCGGTGCTATACGGCTTCTTCACCAGCAGCATCCCGTTCTTCCGCACCCCGAAGAACGCCGACAACCACGGCTTCTGGGTAGCCATCTCGGAAGCCCGGGAAGAGTTGTTCATCATGCTGCTGTTGTGGGGCGCGGCGCTGGGGATCTTCCTGGTGCAGGGCCTGCCCAGCAACGACATGCGCTTCTGGGTGACCATGCTTCTGGTGCAGTCGCTGCCCTATGTGGCGGCACTGATCATGGCGTTCCTGTCGTCACTGCCAAAACCTGCGGAACACCCCGAGCCGGCTCCAGCCGCCTAAATCGATGCAAAGCACTAAACGGCGGCCTCAGGCCGCCGTTTTGCTTTAAGATATCCGCCATTTTGCGCGCCCCGCCCAACCCTGTAGGCGCTGGCTGACCAGCGAACCACGCGACGCGGTGTAACCAGTAAACCGCCATCGCCGGCCAGCCGGCTCCTACACAATGCCTTGCACCGGAGTTCCCCATGACGGCCCCTGCCAAGCTTTCGCCGACCCTGCAACTTGCCTGTGATCTGATCCGTCGCCCCTCGGTGACGCCGATCGACGCCGACTGCCAGAAGCTGATGATGCAGCGCCTGGGGGATGCCGGCTTCAAGCTGGAACCGATGCGCATCGAGGACGTGGACAACTTCTGGGCCACCCATGGCCAGCATGAAGGCCCGGTGCTGTGCTTCGCCGGCCACACTGACGTGGTGCCCACCGGCCCGGTCCAGGCCTGGCAGAACGATCCGTTCGAAGCCCTGATCGATGAACACGGCATGCTGTGCGGCCGTGGCGCGGCGGACATGAAAGGCAGCCTGGCCGCCATGCTGGTGGCCGCCGAGCGCTTTGTCGCCGACTACCCGGACCACAAGGGCTCGGTAGCCTTCCTGATCACCAGCGACGAAGAAGGCCCGGCGCACCACGGCACCAAGGCGGTGGTGGAACGCCTGGCGGCACGCAAGGAGCGCCTGGACTGGTGCATCGTCGGTGAACCTTCGAGCACCAGCCTGGTGGGCGATGTGGTCAAGAACGGCCGCCGCGGCTCCCTCGGCGCCAAGCTCACGGTCCGCGGGGTACAGGGCCACGTGGCCTACCCGCACCTGGCCAAGAACCCGATCCACCTGGCAGCTCCGGCCTTGGCGGAACTGGCGGCCGAACACTGGGACGACGGCAATGCCTTCTTCCCGCCCACCAGCTTCCAGATTTCCAACCTCAATTCCGGGACCGGCGCCACCAATGTGATCCCGGGGGATCTGGTGGCGGTGTTCAACTTCCGCTTCTCCACCGAATCCACCGTTGAAGGCCTGCAACAACGGGTTGCAGCGATCCTCGACAAGCACGGCCTGGACTGGCACGTGGACTGGGCCCTGTCCGGCCTGCCGTTCCTCACCGAACCCGGCGCCCTGCTGGACGCGGTCTCGGCCAGCATCAAGCAAGTCACAGGTCGCGAGACCCAGGCGTCCACCAGCGGCGGCACGTCCGACGGGCGCTTCATCGCCACCCTGGGCACCCAGGTGGTGGAATTGGGCCCGGTCAACGCCACCATCCACCAGGTCAACGAGCGGATCCTGGCCAGCGACCTGGATGTGCTGACCGAGATCTACTATCAGACTCTCGTCAAGTTGCTTGCCTGATGCTTGCCTGTCCTCTTTGCAACGCACCGCTGAACGCCGTGGACAACGGCGTGGTCTGCCCGGCCGGGCATCGCTTCGACCGTGCCCGCCAGGGCTACCTGAACCTGCTGCCGGTGCAGCACAAGAACAGCCGTGACCCGGGCGACAACCAGGCCATGGTCGAGGCCCGCCGCGACTTTCTCAACGCCGGGCACTACGCCCCGGTGGCCCGGCGCCTGGCAGAGCTGGCGGCAGAACGCACGCCCCAGCGCTGGGTCGACATCGGCTGCGGCGAGGGTTACTACACCGCGCAGTTGGCCGACGCCCTGCCCGACGCCGACGGCTACGCCCTGGATATTTCCCGGGAGGCCGTGAAACGCGCCTGTCGTCGCGCGCCGCAACTGACTTGGATGGTCGCCAGCATGGCGCGCATCCCGTTGGCCGATGCCAGCTGCCAGTTTCTCGCCAGCGTCTTCAGCCCCCTCGACTGGCAAGAGGCCAAGCGCCTGTTGAGCCCGGGTGGCGGCCTGATGAAAGTCGGCCCTACCAGCGGCCACCTGATGGAGCTGCGCGAACGCCTGTACGACGAAGTGCGTGAATACACCGACGACAAGCACCTGGCCCTGGTGCCGGAGGGCATGGCCCTGGCCCACAGCGAAACCCTGGAGTTCAGGCTGCGCCTGGAACGCCCGGAAGATCGCGCCAACCTGTTGGCCATGACGCCCCACGGCTGGCGCGCCAGCGCCGAACGCCGGGCCGCAGTGATCGAGCAGGCCGAGCCTTTCGAGGTCAGCGTGTCGATGCGCTACGATTACTTCGTGCTGCAATAACACCCTACTTAACCCAACGACCGCGGGCATGGGCCCGGGGTCGAAGAAATCCGCGAATGGATTTTTCAGACCGGCAATGAGGACATCCATGCGCCAGCCCGATATCGAGATTTACCTGAAAGACGCCGACGTCGACTACAAGGCCATCGCCACCTGGCTCGGCGCCGTGCTCGGCCCGTGCAGCGACTGGGTGCAAAAGGGCCAGACCTACAAATGCACCGCAGGCTCAGTACCCGTGACCTGGCTGCCCAAGGCCGTGGGCAAGTGGAACAGCCTGTACCTGGAAAGCGACCAGACTCCGTGGGATGACGACATTGCCTGTGCCCGCGCCGCCTTTGCCGCGCTGAATGTGGAAGTGCGCTGCGCACCGGGCAGTTGGGTCGAGGAAGAAGGTGAAGAGACCGCCGATCGCTGGATTCGCATCAGCACCGACGGCGAAGAAGAGATTACCTGGCGCACTGCCTGAACAGCGCAATCCGGTAGGAGCCGGCTTGCCGGCGAAAAGGCTCCTGAGCCTTGCATCGTCAGCGCCTCCTTCGCTGGCAAGCCAGCTCCTGCTGGGTTGGTTACAGGCCGACGACGTCTTCGGCTTGCAGACCTTTCTGGCCTTCGACCACGGCGTATTCCACCTGCTGGCCTTCGGTCAGCGAACGGTGGCCTTCGCCACGGATCGCTCGGTAATGGACAAACACGTCCGCCCCACCTTCACGCTGGATAAAGCCGTAGCCCTTGGCGTCGTTGAACCACTTCACGTTGCCGGTCTCACGAGTAGTCATGAATCCACACCTCATTTTTTATTATTGGCTGGGCGTACTGCCACCCTGCCTTGAGAACTTTCCCTCGAGCTGCCTCTCTATGACTGGAGGCAATACGACCGCGGGAGAGTCGGCCGAGTATATGACAGGCGTAAAAACTCTCAACTCAATCTTGTTTGGGTGCTTTTTTGCCGATTTTCGGCGAATCCGGCACACTACCGGCCCCGAGCAGGTGCTCGGTTTTGATTTCTTATTCACTCACGCAGAAGCCGTATGACCCGCTCCCCGATCCGTCGTCTTGTGTTTGGCACCTTGCGCCGCCTGCTGTACCTCTGGGTGCGCTCGGAAACCATCAACCAGTCGTCCTTCACCCTCGACCTCGACCGCAGCCGGCCGGTGTTCTACGTCCTGCAAAACCCATCCCTGACTGACCTCGCCGTGGTCGATACCGAATGCACCAAGGCCGGCTTGCCACGCCCGGTACTGCCGGTGTCGGTGGGCAACCTGCTGGAGCCCGCGGCGTTCTTCTACCTGACCCCGGAACCCGACTGGCTCGGTCGCCAGGACAAACGCGGCGCACCGCCAACCCTGACCCGACTGGTCAGCGCCCTGACCCAGAACGCTGCCGAAGATGCGCAGATCATTCCGGTCAGCGTGTTCTGGGGCCAGTCCCCGGACAGCGAGTCCAGCCCCTGGAAACTGCTGTTCGCCGACAGTTGGGCAGTCACCGGGCGCCTGCGCCGGCTGCTGAGCATCATGATCCTGGGGCGCAAGACCCGGGTGCAGTTCTCCGCGCCGATCAACCTGCGGGAACTGATCGAGCACAACAAGGGGCACGAGCGCACCGTGCGCATGGCCCAGCGCATCCTGCGGGTGCACTTTCGCAACCTCAAGGCCGCGGTCATCGGCCCGGACATTTCCCACCGGCGCAACCTGGTCAAGGGCCTGCTCAACCAGCCCCTGGTGAAACAGGCGATCCTCGACGAGGCCGAGCGCGAGAAGATCTCCCCGGAAAAGGCCAAGGCCCAGGCCCTGCGCTACGGCAATGAGATCGCCTCGGACTACACCTACACTGCAATTCGCTTTCTGGAAGTGGTGCTCAGCTGGTTTTGGAACAAGATCTACGACGGGATCAAGGTCAACCACCTCGAAGGCGTACAGAAAATCGCCCAGGGTCACGAAGTGATCTACGTGCCCTGCCACCGCAGCCATATCGACTACCTGCTGCTGTCCTACCTGCTGTTTCGCAACGGCCTGACGCCGCCGCACATCGCCGCCGGGATCAACCTCAACATGCCGGTAATCGGCAGCCTGCTGCGCCGCGGCGGGGCCTTCTTCATGCGCCGCACCTTCAAGGGCAACCCGCTGTACACCTCGGTGTTCAACGAGTACCTGCACACCCTGTTCACCAAGGGTTTCCCGGTGGAGTACTTCGTCGAAGGCGGCCGCTCGCGCACCGGGCGCATGCTGCAACCCAAGACCGGGATGCTGGCCATCACCCTGCGCAGCTTCCTGCGTTCCTCACGCATGCCCATCGTCTTCGTGCCGGTGTACATCGGCTACGAGCGGGTCCTGGAAGGCCGCACCTACCTGGGCGAACTGCGCGGCGCGAGCAAGAAGAAGGAGTCGATCTTCGACATCTTCAAGGTCATCGGCGCCCTCAAACAGCGCTTTGGCCAGGTGGCGGTGAACTTCGGCGAACCGATCAAACTGGCGGAATTTCTCGACCAGGAACAACCGGACTGGCGCACCCAGGAGCTGGGCCCGCAATACCGCCCGGCCTGGCTCAACGAAACCACCAACCGCCTGGGCGAGCGGGTGGCCCAGCACCTCAATGAAGCCGCGGCGATCAACCCGGTGAACCTGGTGGCCCTGGCCCTGCTGTCCACCAGCCGCCTGGCCCTGGACGACCGAGCCATGGCCCGAGTCCTGGACCTGTACCTGGCGCTGTTGCGCCGCGTGCCCTACTCGCCCCACACCACCTTGCCGGAAGGCGACGGCCAGGCGCTGATCCAGCACGTCAAGGATATGAACCTGCTGGCCGAGCAGAACGACGCCCTGGGCAAGATCCTCTACCTGGACGAGCAGAACGCCGTCCTCATGACCTACTACCGCAACAACGTGCTGCACATCTTCGCCCTGCCGGCACTGCTGGCGAGCTTCTTCCAGAGTTCGTCGCGCATGAGCCGCGAACAGATCCTGCGCTACACCCGCGCGCTGTATCCCTACCTGCAGTCGGAGCTGTTCATTCGCTGGTCCCTGGAAGAACTGGACGGCGTGGTGGATCAATGGCTGGAGGCCTTCGTCGAACAGGGCCTGCTGCGCTTCGAGAAAGACCTGTACCTGCGCCCGGCGCCCAGCTCGCGGCATTTTGTCCTGCTGACCCTGCTGTCCAAGAGCATCGCCCAGACCCTGCAGCGCTTCTACATGGCCATTTCCCTGTTGCTCAACAGCGGCCAGAACAATATCAGCGCCGAAGAACTGGAAGACCTGTGCACGGTCATGGCCCAGCGCCTGTCGATCCTGCATGGCCTCAATGCCCCGGAGTTCTTCGACAAGAGCCTGTTCCGCCACTTCATCCAGACCCTGCTGGATCAAGGCGTGCTGCGCCGCGACGAAGCCGGCAAGCTGAGCTACCACCCACTGCTGGGGGAACTGGCCGAGGGCGCAGCCAAACGGGTGCTGCCGGCGGAGATTCGCCTGTCGATCCGCCAGGTCGCCCTGCACCGCAGCGAAGATGCCGCCGACCAGCTCGCGGCACCGGCGCAAAGCGACTAGATTCTTATCGGCGCCGCAGAACCTGCGGCGCCCTCGATACGGAGATCCGTCATGAAAAAACTCACCCTGCTGGCAGCCACTGCGCTGCTTGGAGCCTGCCAGGCCATGCAACCCGCAGCCAAGGCCAGCCTCGACGGCGAAGTCTTCTATCTGCAACGCATCGCCCTGCCGCCTGCCGCCACCTTGAGCGTGAGCCTGCAGGACGTCTCCCTGGCGGACGCTCCGGCGGTGGTCCTGGCCGAGCAGAGTGGCCCGGTCAAAGGCCAGGTGCCGCTGCCCTTCCACCTCAGCTACGACCCGGCCCAGGTCAAGCCCGGCCACCGCTACGCGGTCAGTGCGCGGATCGAACTGGACGGCAAGCTGATGTTCATCACCACCGAACACAACGGGGTCAACCTCGACGGCAAAGATCCCCAGCCGTTGAAACTCCGTGTCGACGCTGTACGTTAATTTTCATTGCCCAAGGAAGCCGCCATGCTCCGTACCTCGCTCCGTTTCACCAGCCTGTGCGCTGGCCTGCTGATCTCCGCCAGTGCCCTGGCCCTGTCCCTGAGCGACCTGTCCCAGGGTGACGCCAGCGGTGGCCTCAAGGACGCCCTGACCCAAGGCGCACAGATCGCCGTCAAACAGCTGGGAACACCCGGCGGGTTCAGCAACAACCCTGATGTGCGTATCGAACTGCCGGGCAACCTCGGCAAAGTCGCGAAGAAAATGAAACAGTTCGGCATGGGTGATCAGGTCGATCAGCTGGAAACCAGCATGAACAAGGCCGCTGAGGCCGCCGTGCCGCAAGCGCAGGCACTGCTGGTGGACGCGGTGAAGAAGATGACCGTGGCCGACGCCAAGGGCATTCTCGCCGGTGGCAAGGACTCCGCCACCCAGTATCTGGACAAGAGCAGCCGCGAACAGATCCGCGCCAAGTTCCTGCCTATCGTCAAGCAAGCCACCGATCAGGTCGGCCTGGCCAAGCAGTACAACTCCTTCGCCGGCCAGGCCGCGACCCTGGGTGTGCTGGATGCCAAGAGCGCCAACATCGAAAGCTACGTGACCGAGCAAGCCCTCAATGGCCTGTTCGAAATGATCGGCAAGCAGGAAGAAACCATTCGCCAGAACCCGGCCGCTGCGGCCACCAGCCTGGCCAAGAAGGTCTTCGGCACCCTCTGATCCGCCCTACGGCCTTGCCCACTGCTTAGCGGGCAAGGCCGCGAGTGCCGGCAAAAATACAGCAGGTTGCCCTGACGGTGCAGCTCCCATTGACTCTTGGGCAAGCCCCGCAGCTCCTACTGAAGGCAGACTCCCTGGCTAGGGGGCAGCCCCCGGATGAAATGCCAGAGCTGGCGGTCCGGTCATGGCGCCCCCTGCGGCCTGCTGTCCATTGACGACCTTGCGCTCCAGGCCTGCTCCCCCTAAGTCCCAGGCAACAGATGTTCGAAGAGCACGCTGCCCAATTGCTGGAAAACCTGCACTGCTGAAAAACCAGGCCGGGTAATCTCTACCCGGCCCAGGTTGATGCCTTGCGAGTTGCCCGGATCAGTCCTTCCTGACCCGGAACCAGGCCGCATACAGCGCTGGCAGAAACAGCAGGGTCAAGACCGTGGCGATAATCAGGCCGCCCATGATGGCCACCGCCATCGGCCCGAAGAACACACTGCGCGACAGCGGAATCATCGCCAGTACCGCCGCCAGGGCAGTCAGCACGATGGGACGGAAACGCCGCACAGTGGCTTCGATGATCGCATCCCAGGGACGCAGGCCAGCCTTGATGTCCTGTTCGATCTGGTCCACCAGGATCACCGAGTTGCGCATGATCATCCCGGACAGGGCAATGGTGCCGAGCATGGCCACAAAGCCGAAGGGCTGGCGGAACACCAGGAGGAACAGGGTGACCCCGATCAGCCCCAGGGGCGCGGTGAGGAACACCATGGCGGTGCGCGAAAAACTGCGCAGCTGAATCATCAGCAAGGTCAGCACTACCACGATGAACAGCGGCACGCCGGCCTTCACCGAGTTCTGGCCACGGGCCGAATCCTCGACAGTGCCGCCCACCTCCAGCAAGAAGCCGTCCGGCAGTTCGGCACGGATCGGCTCCAGGGTCGGCAGAATCTGCTGCACCAACGTCGCCGGTTGTTCCTTGCCGTAGATATCGGCACGCACGGTGACGTTGGGCAGGCGATTGCGGTGCCAGATCACCCCTTCCTCGAAGCCGTACTCCAGGGTCGCGACCTGGGACAGCGACACGCTCTGGCCGTTGTCGGTGGGCACTGCCAGGCTTGGTAACAAGGCCAGCTCAGTGCGCTCCTGCTGAGTTCCGCGCAGGAGAATCTCGATCAGTTCGTTGTCCTCACGGTACTGGCTGACGGTGGAACCGATCAGCGAGCTCTGCAGGAACTTCGACAGGTTGGCGGTGCTGACACCCAGCGCCCGAGCCCGGTCCTGATCGATATTCAGGTAGACCACCTTGCTCGGCTCCTCCCAGTCCAGGTGAACGTTGACCACATGGGGGTTCTCCCGCACCTTGGCCGCCACCTTGCGCGCCAGGGCGCGAACCTCCTCGATGTGCTCGCCTGTGACCCGGAACTGCACCGGGTAACCCACTGGCGGACCGTTCTCCAGGCGCGTGACCCGAGAGCGCAAGGCCGGGAACTGTTCATTGAGGGTCGCGATCAGCCAACTGCGCAGGCTCTCCCGCTCCTCGATGGTCTTGGCCAGCACCACGAACTGGGCAAAGCTGGTGGCCGGTAGTTGCTGGTCCAGCGGCAGATAGAAACGCGGCGAACCGGTCCCCACGTAAGCCACGTAGTTGTCGATGCCTGGGTGGTCCTTGAGCATCGCCTCCAGGCGCTTGACCTCATCGGCGGTGTTGCTCAGGGAAGCACCTTCGGCCAGTTTCAGGTCGACCATCAATTCCAGGCGGCCCGAGGCCGGGAAGAACTGCTGCGGGACAAAACGGAACAGCATCACCGAACCGACGAACGCCAGGATGGTCAGGACGATCACGGTCTTGCGCCGCTCCACGCACCAGCCCACCACCCGGCGCACGCGCTGGTAGAAAGGCGTGCCGTGGGGATTGGACTCGGCGCCGTGCTTGGCGGCGTGGATCTTGGCCAGGTCCGGCAGGAGCTTTTCCCCCAGGTAGGGAACGAAGACCACGGCGGCAATCCACGACGCCACCAGGGCAATGGTCACCACCTGGAAGATCGAGCGGGTGTACTCGCCGGTGCCGGACTGGGCCGTGGCAATCGGCAAAAAGCCCGCTGCGGTAATCAGGGTGCCGGTGAGCATGGGAAAGGCGGTACTGGTCCAGGCAAAGCTGGCGGCCTTGATCCGGTCGAACCCCTGCTCCATCTTGATCGCCATCATCTCCACCGCAATGATCGCGTCATCCACCAACAGCCCCAACGCCAGCACCAGCGCGCCCAGGGAAATCTTGTGCAGGCCTATCCCCAGGTAGTACATGGTGGCGAACGTGATCGCCAGCACCAAGGGAATCGCCAGGGCCACCACCATGCCGGTGCGCACACCCAGGGAGAAGAAGCTCACCAGCAGGACAATGATCAGGGCCTCGGCCAGCACCCGGACAAACTCGCCGACCCCGGTTTTCACCGCCGCCGGCTGATCGGACACCTTGCGCAACTCCATCCCCGCCGGCAGGCTTTTCTGCAGGCGGGAGAACTCGCCTTCCAGGGCCTTGCCCAACACCAGGATATCGCCGCCGTCCTTCATCGCCACGGCCAGGCCGATGGCGTCTTCCCCCATGAAACGCATGCGCGGTGCCGGTGGATCATTGAAGCCGCGACGCACATCCGCCACATCACCGATGCGGAAGGTGCGATCGGCGACCCGGATCGGGAAATTGCGGATCTGCTCCACCGTCTGGAAGTTGCCGGATACCCGCAATTGCACCCGCTCGCTGGGGGTCTCGAAGAACCCCGCAGTGGACACCGCGTTCTGCTCCTCCAGCGCCTTTTGCACCGCTGCCAGGGGCAGGCCCAGGGTTGCCAGCTTGACGTTGGATAGCTCGATCCAGATCTTTTCGTCCTGCAGGCCCAGCAGATCGACCTTGCCCACGTCCTTGACCCGCTGCAGCTGGATCTGAATACGGTCGGCATAGTCCTTGAGCACGGCGTAGTCGAAGCCCTGCCCTGTCAGCGCATAGATATTGCCGAAGGTCGTACCGAATTCATCGTTGAAGAAGGGTCCCTGGATGCCCGGCGGCAGGGACTGGCGAATGTCACTGATCTTCTTGCGAACCTGATACCAGAGTTCGGGAATCTCGTTGGAGTGCATCGAATCCCGGGCAATGAAGGTCACCTGGGATTCCCCGGGGCGGGAGAAGGAAACGATGCGATCGTACTCGCCGGTTTCCATGAGTTTCTTTTCAATGCGCTCGGTGACCTGGCGCGACACTTCCTGGGCCGTGGCCCCCGGCCAGTTGGTGCGGATCACCATGGCCTTGAAGGTGAAAGGCGGGTCTTCGCTCTGGCCCAGCTTGGTGTAGGACAGCGCACCGACAATGGCCAGCAACAGCATCAGGAACAGGACGATCTGGCGATTGCGCAACGCCCATGCAGAAAGGTTGAAACCCATCGGGGACTACTCCTTGACCGCCAGATTGACCACACGGTTGGAGCGATCCACCGGGCGCACCTGCAAGCCCTCATGGAGCACATGCACCCCGGCTGCCACCACCCAATCGCTGGCGCTCAAACCTTCGAGCACCGGCACTGTCTTCTCACCGAAGGCACCGACCCGTACCGGCGTCTTGTGCAAGGTGTTGTTGGCATCGACTCGCCAAACGTAGGTCGCGCCCCCTTCGGCAGTCAGCGCCGACAACGGCACCGACAGCGACAGCGCATCAGCGCTCTGGATGAACACCCTGGCGCTCTGGCCCAACTCCGCCGGAACCTCGCCGGCACTGAAGGCAATGCGTGCGGCAAAGGTCCGGGACTTGGGATCGGCAGCCGGGGACAGCTCGCGGATGCGCCCGTCGAAACGTTGGCCCGGCTGGGTCCAGAGTTCCACCGAGACTGGCTGGCCGACCTTGAAGCGACCGTAGTTCTGCTCGGGGAAGCTGATCAGCACCTCACGCTCACCGTCAGTGGCCAGGGTAAAGACCGTCTGCCCGGCCGCCACCACTTGCCCCACTTCCACTGCGCGCTTGGCTACCACGCCATCCTGCGGGGCACGCAGCACGGCATAACCGGCCTGGTTGTTGGCCACGTCGAACTCGGCCTTGATCTGCTTCAGGCGTGCTTCACCAGCACGGTAGAGGTTTTCGGCGTTGTCGTATTGGGAATGGCTGACCATCTGCCGCTCCAGCAGGGTCTTGTAGCGATCACGCTCGGCGCGCACCAGATTGAGGTTGGCAGTGGCCGCCGTGACCTGGGCCCGAGTGGCCTCCAGTTGCAGGCGAACATCCTGGGGATCGAGTTCGGCCAGGGGCTGATTGGCCTTGACCCGCTCGCCCTCTTCCACCAGTCGTCGACTGACCTTGCCACCGATACGAAACGCCAGGTCGGGTTCGTAGCGGGCTCGCACCTCGCCCGGATAACTGTCCGAAACCCGCGCCGAAGGCTCTGGCTGGACCACCATGGCCGGTCGGACGCCAATTTGAACGGGCTCTTCGTGCCCACAAGCAGACAGAAAAAAAGCCAGGCTGACTGGCAAGGCATAGCGGAACATGGCGGCGACCTTTCGCTAATGGTGCTTGGAATAATTATACTGGCCGGTATGTTATTAATAGCAAACTCACCAGTCCAGTATTAACAGCGAAAAAATGTCCGACAATCACTCCGCAAACGTTGGGCCAGGCAGGCCCAAGGATCTGGCCAAGCGCCAGGCCATTCTCGAAGCAGCGAAAAACCTGTTTCTGAGCAATGGCTACGCCAGTACCAGCATGGATGCGGTCGCCGCCGAAGCCGGCGTTTCAAAACTCACGGTCTATAGCCATTTCAACGACAAAGAGACCCTGTTCACCGCCGCCGTGGTGGCCAAGTGCGAAGAGCAGCTGCCCACGCTGATCTACGAACTGACGCCCGACACACCGGTGCGAGGCGTCCTGTTGAACATCGCACGAGGCTTTCATCAGCTGATCAACAGCGACGAGTCGGTGAACCTGCATCGCTTGATCATGGCCCTTGGCAATCAGGATCCCAAGCTCTCGCAAATGTTCATTGAGGCCGGCCCCGAACGCGTACTGCAGGGTATGGAACGGCTGCTGGGGCGAATCAATCAGTTGGGCACCTTGCACATCGACAAGCCGCGCAATGCCGCCGAGCATTTCTTCTGCATGCTCAAGGGCGGGGCGAACTTTCGCCTGCTCTATGGTTGCGGCGAGCCCTTGAGAGGCCCCGCTGCGGAAGAGCACGTGCAAGAAGTGGTGGATCTGTTCATGCGCGCCTACCGGCCATAGAAACCGGCATGTGCGGGAGCAGGCTGGTGTAGGAGCTGGCTTGCCAGCGAAGAGGCCTGAGATCGCCTTCGCCGGCAAGCCGGCTCCTCCAACCAGGAGCCCGCCCCTGAAACCGCTTTTGCCAGCAAGCCGGCGCCTACATCGGGTTCAGGCCTTGAGGGCCTTCTTCGGGTAGATATCGTAGCGACTGGATTTGCCTTCCAGTCCATGGCTTGGCTTCGGCCCTTCAATGCACGGTGCCTTGCGCGGGCGCTTGACCACCACTCGATGGCTGGCCAGGGCCAGGGCTGCGGCCAGCAGTGCCGGAGCGTCATTGTCGTCCCCCACCAACGGCCGGAACAGACGCATTTCCTTTTTCACCAAGGCGCTTTTCTCCCGATGGGGAAACATCGGATCGAGGTAGATCACCTGAGGCGGCTCGCCCTCCCAGTTGCGCATCAGCTCGATAGAGTTGCCCTTGAGCAAGTGCATGCGGGCAACGATAGGTGCCACCTCGGCGTCCAGCGCCCCCCGGGCCAACCCGTCCTCCAGCAGCGCACCAATCAATGGCTGGCGCTCGATCAGACTCATCTCACAGCCGAGGGTAGCCAGGACAAACCCGTCCTTGCCCAAGCCTGCCGTGGCATCCAGCACCCGTGGCCGCACGCCCTGAGCAACGCCCACCGCCTTGGCAATCATCTGCCCGCTGCCACCACCGTACAGCCGCCGGTGGGCCGCTCCACCTTCAACAAAGTCCACCCGCACCGGTCCTGGTGCATCGGCGCCCAGCTGCTGCAATTGCAGCCCCTGCTCACCCACCTGCAGGGCAAACTCGGCCTCGTCGATCTGCAACGGCAGTCCCAGGCGTTGTGCCCATTGCTGAGCCTGCGGCGCGAATCCAGCGTCCAGGGCCTCGACTTTGATGCGGCAGGCCGCGGGTTGCTCATTCATCTGAAAACACACTCAAAAAATTAATGATCGGCAAAAACTGCCGATAACAGAACTATCGGCTATTTTGCCAGAGCTCAGCGTCAACCGAGAGCAATGTCAGACATTCAACGCACATCGATAGGTTATATCTCTCGCCACGGCGACTATGGCCTACGCAACTCCCAGGCACTGAGCGGCGTCAGCCATCTGTGGCAGGACTTCTTTGCCCAGGCCCTGGCCGAGCAACAGGGAGAAGGCACGAGCGTTGAAGGGCTGCCCGCCGTGGCCATCGATGGTCCCGTGGAACCGGTTGGCGGCACCGATGTACTGACGCAGATCGTCAACCAGCGCCATTGCGATATTCAGGACACCGAGATTCGTCCACCTGAACCGCTGTTCCTGCCGATCGCCGAATTCGAAATGGAACTGCTGGACAAGCCGGCTCCGCCCTTCCCGCCGGAAGAAATCGTTGCCCAGCAACGTCAGCAGGACTTTGAGAGTGGCTGGGTCCGCCCGATCGTGCTCAATGCCGGTCAGCCGCTGCCGGCCCCCGGCCCGGCGCCGGAACCACGTCCGCTGCACCTGCCCATCGCCGAATTCGAACTGGACCTGCTGGATAAACCGGCCGAACCGTTCCCGCCGCAGGAGCTTATCGAGCAACAGCGGCAGATGGACTTCGACATCGGCTGGGCACGTCCACTGATTCTGCAGAACCTGCGCATCGCCGCCTGAGCCGGCTCCTCAGCGACATATCCACCAAGGCCCTACATCCAGATGAAAATGGTTGCGATGGGCGCTGTTGTAATCCGGCCCCAGTACCACATTGAATGCATCGCAGGCACCGTCCCGGGCCAGCCGCAAAAAACGTCCCGCATCGCTGTCCTTCGGCCAATCCTTGAGCACACTGATGCTGCGCCCGTCCGCCAGTCGAAAACCGGCAATGTCCAGGGCGTTGGCACTGGCGTGCTGACTGCGAGCACCATTCTCACGACTGTACATGTTGCGGCAGGCAAAACTGCCCAGATGATCGACCCGCGCCACGCGCTGCCCATACACCGCCTGTGCCGCGGGCTGCAGCCCGTGGCGCTCATAAAGGGCAAAGGCCACCGCCAGTGGGCAACTGGCAAGGAAGCTGCTGCTCAAGGCGACATCACCACCTTGCACGCGCAAGGTATTGCTCAATGGGCAGGCCACATCACCACGACTGTCGGGCTGGCGACTGGTGCGCAGGCCAGAGCGGCCAAGCACCTCGTCGCACAGCTGCGGATCATCCCGCAGCCGCGCCAGCTTGAAGCGGGTCAACAGATTCGGCTTGGCCCTTACATCCAGCGGCGCCCAAGGGTTCCAGGCATCCGCCAGCGGCACCCAGCCCAGGCGTATACCGATCAACAACAAGGCGCCCAGCAACAACAAGGCGCCCAGAATTCTCACCACCCGCACAGAATGTCCCGCTTTATGGCTGTTTGAACAATTGATTGATCTGCCGAAACGGCATCGCACGATCGGCAAAATCAAAGCGACCATGCTCGCGGATATCCTCCGCAGCCCGGTAGAAAGCACCGTAGGCGGCCCGGGCCAGGGCCGAACCGACACTGATGCGCTTGACCCCCAGCTCCGCCAGTTGCGCCACGCTCAGGTTGAGGCCACCAGACATCAGCACGTTCACCGGCTTGGGCGCCACAGCCCGTACCACCTGCACAATCTCCTCGGCGCTGCGCAGGGCCGGAGCATAGAGTACATCGGCACCGGCTTCGGCAAAGGCCTGCAAGCGGCGAATGGTGTCCGGCAGATCATCACGACCGTGGAGCAGGTTCTCCGCCCGGGCAGTCAGGATGAAGGGGAATGGCAAGCTGCGCACGGCGGCAGCACAAGCCTCGATACGCTCCACCGCCAGGTTGAAGTCATAGATAGGGTCGTCGGCGCGACCGCTGGCGTCCTCGATCGAGCCTCCAACCACCCCACTGGCTGCCGCCAACAACAGGGCTTGGGCGCAACCTTCAGGACTGTCGGAAAAACCGTTTTCCAAGTCCACCGCCACCGGCAGGCTGCTGGCACCGACTATGACCCGCACATTGTCCAGGGTGTCTTCCAGGCTGACGGCGCCCTCGGCATCCGGGCGCCCCAGGGAGAAGGCATAACCGGCGCTGGTGGTGGCCAGGGCCTCGAACCCGAGACCGGCCAGCATCTTCGCGGAACCGGCATCCCAGGGGTTGGGTATGACAAAGGCACCGGCACGTTCATGCAGGGCCTTGAAGGCATTGGCTCGAAGGGTTTGCGCGTCCATTTGCTCGCTCCAGAAGAAGGCAATGAAGACGCCTCAGAGCAAGCCGAGCTGCTCCGCGGCGGGCTCTCTGTATAACTCAGGCAACGCGGGCAAGCCAGGCAAACGTTGCATCAGCTGGCCATGAAAACGGCGAGCCAGTTCAGCGGCCAGTCGGTTGTCCGAGGTATGCAGGAAGACATAAGGGGTACGCCCCTCTTCGATCCAGCCGGCGACCTTGTCGATCCAGGGCACGAGAAATGGATCGTTGGCCTCAAGCTCCGGATGACCGATGAAGCGCACTTGCGGAAACTGGGTGAACGCCGCAGGTCGCGGCGGCACCTTGGGCTTTTTCGACTGGGCGTGCAGCACCGCGGGAGCCGTGGACGTGCAACTGAACAAGGCCCGTGGATCAAGGCAGATACGCTCGACGCCACGCTCACGCAACAGTCGGTTGAGCATGCGCTCCGCATCGCCTTTGGCAAAGAACTCCGGATGCCGGACCTCCACCGCCAGCGGCCGCTCCAGGCCCTCGATAAAGCCCGCCAATTCCCCCAGACGCTGCGGGGCGAAGCTGGCCGGCAATTGCAGCCACAGGGGCGACACACGTTCTCCCAGGGGGCTGAGCAACTGGATAAAGGTCTGGGCAGCGCTCAGTTGTTCGCGCAGGTCACCGCCGTGGCTGATGTCACCGGGAAACTTGGCGGTGAAACGAAAGTGCTCGGGCATGATCTGGGCCCAGCGCTGCACAGTGCCGGGCGCGGGCCGTGCATAGAAGGTGGTGTTGCCTTCAACGGCATTGAAGACCTGGGAGTACAGGCCAAGGAAATCAGTGGGTCGCGCATCCTCCGGGTACAGGTACTCACGCCAGGCGTTTTCGCTCCAGGAAGGACAACCCAGGAAATAAGGCAGCATCAGATGTACAGGTCGAGCCCCACCACTTCCAGATCCCAATCGACAAAGCCGGCGGTGGTCAGGTAGCTGGCCAGGGCATTGGCCACGCTCTTTTTCATCGCGCGCTGAAAGATCATGTCCTGAGGACGGGCGGGGAGATTACCAGTGCGGGGGGCAGATGCCTGGGAACGGCTTTGAGTCGAAGGTTCGGACTGGACTTCAATGGCGTCGTCATCGTCCAGAGACTCGTCTACCAGCGCCGGGCCTTTACGAGGCTTGCGCTTGATGGGGTAGGACTGAGAGGAGATGCCGTCTATGCGCATACTGAAAAGCCCGGGGTCAATGATGGCAATTTAGCGGCACCGCTTCGACTTAGCAAATGCCCAAGTGATAACTAGAACACAGAAAAGCCAAAAGGTTTAAACCCGAGCAGAATCGACTCCGAAAACCAGACGATTGGCTGGTTTACACCGAAAAAATCTGAACCCCCGCAAACACTTGGACAACCCTCAACGGGCTTTGGGCGTGGCCACCTTGTCGCGCAGATAGACCGGTTGTGCGTCGTCGGCAACTATCGCTTCGCCCCGCTCCCAGGCAAATTTCGCCAGGGTCAGCAGGTCTTCGGCGTGGGGCAGCATGCCCGCGTCCTGACCACTGAGAGGGACCGCGATGCGCTCGCCATACCCCCAGCCGGTGCCCGCGCCGAACCAGTCGCCGCTGGCCCCTTCCGGCAAGGTCGCGACTTCCGGCGGCAGCACCGCTTCGGCGCCCACCAGACGCATCTCGCCAGCCGTTTCCCGGTAGCATCCCCAATAGACTTCATCCATGCGCGCATCGATGGCCGAGGCCACCTGGGTCGCACCGTGCTCACGCAAGGCGCGCTGGGCCAGCACCGCCAGGTTGGACACCGGCAGCACCGGACGCTCCAGGGCGAAGGCCAGCCCCTGCACCACGCCAATGGCGATCCGCACGCCGGTGAAAGCGCCGGGGCCACGGCCAAAGGCAATCGCATCCACCGCCTGCAAGGTAGTGCCGGCATTGGCCAGCAGCTCCTGGATCATCGGCAACAGCTTCTGCGCATGCAGGCGGGGAATCACCTCGTAATGGCTCGTAACCTTGCCGTCATGCAGCAAAGCAACGGAGCAAGCTTCAGTCGCGGTGTCCAGGGCCAGCAAGGTGCTCATCGGGGGTTCCATCGGCATTGAAAAAAGTGACGCATTATAAACAGCAACGGCCCGCAAGCGGGCCGTTGAACGATCAAACGATCAGGCAACTCAGCTCAGGGCTTCGAGCACCTTGGCGGTGATCACTTCCACCGAACCCACGCCAGGGATATGGCTGTACTTCGGTTTGCCTTGAGCCGCGGCCAGTTGCTGGTAGAACTCCACCAGCGGCTTGGTCTGGGAGTGATAGACCGACAGGCGATGACGCACGGTTTCTTCGGTGTCGTCCTTGCGCTGCACCAGGTCTTCACCGGTGATGTCGTCCTTGCCGGCAATCTTCGGCGGGTTGTAAACGGTGTGGTAGACCCGGCCCGAAGCTTCGTGCACCCGGCGGCCGGCAATACGCTGGACGATCTCTTCGTCGTCAACAGCGATTTCTACTACGTTGTCCAGCTCAACACCGGCTTTGACCAACGCTTCGGCCTGAGGAATGGTGCGCGGGAAGCCGTCGAACAGGAAGCCATTAACGCAGTCGGCCTGGCTGATGCGTTCCTTGACCAGGTTGATGATCAGGTCATCGGACACCAGGCCACCGCTGTCCATCACGCTCTTGGCCTTCAGGCCCAGCTCGGTGCCGGCCTTGACCGCAGCACGCAGCATGTCGCCGGTGGAGATCTGTGGAATGCCGAACTTTTCGGTGATGAACTTTGCCTGAGTACCTTTACCGGCCCCGGGAGCTCCCAGCAGAATTACGCGCATCGATGTGCTCCTCAATTTTTTATTTAGAAACGCTCGGATTCGCCTCGTGGGGCCAATCTCAAAAATAGGATAGTGGCCGCCCAAACGGCCAAAGGCTGATCAAGATACACAGCCGACACAGCGCACACAAGCAGTCGAAAGTCGGAGGAACCCGGCCCTTTTGTGCCCCATCGGCACGGTAGAACAAGTCGCAACCCCATAACAAAGTGTCGCCAGATGAATCTGAGCGACACCTTGGGATTGTCCCGATCAGGGCCGTGCCAAAGCAGGCCGACAGCCCTCTGCAACCTCAGCCGGTATTGCGCAAACCGGCGGCGATACCCGCTACGGAGACCAGCAGCGCCTGTTCCAGGGGGCTTCCTTGCGGCGCCTCCTGTTTGCGCGAGCGCGCCAGCAACTCCGCCTGCAACAGATGCAGCGGGTCGAGGTAGGTATTGCGCAGGCGGATGAACTCCAGGGTGTCGGGGCTGTGGGCCAGCAGTTGCGACTGCCCGGTCAGGCCCAGGACCACCGCGCAGGCCTGCGACAATAGGTCGCGTAAATGCGCACCCAATGGCAGCAGTTCCGCTTCCACCAGGCGCTCGTCATAAGAACGGGCAATATCGGCATCGGCCTTGGCCAGGACCATCTCCAGCATGTCGATGCGAGTGCGGAAAAACGGCCATTGCTCACGCATCTGCCCCAGCAACTCACCCTCGCCTCGGGCCAGCGCCTTGCTCAAGGCCGCTTCCCAACCGAGCCACGCTGGCAGCATCAGGCGGGTCTGAGTCCAGCCGAAGATCCATGGGATAGCCCGCAGGCTTTCAATCCCACCCGCCCGGCGCTTGGCCGGCCGACTGCCCAGGGGCAGGCGTCCCAGCTCCTGCTCCGGGGTGGACTGGCGGAAGTACTCGACAAACTGCGGGTTGTCCCGCACCACCGCGCGATAGGCCTGGACCCCGTCGCTGGCCAGCTCGTCCATCAGGTGACGCCAGGCTGGCTCCGGAGGCGGCGGCGGCAGCAAGGTGGCTTCCAGTACCGCAGCCAGATAGAGGTTGAGGTTCTGCTCGGCAATGTCCGGCAGGCCGAATTTGAAACGGATCATTTCCCCCTGCTCGGTGGTGCGGAAGCGCCCCGCCACCGAACCCGGAGGCTGCGACAGAATCGCCGCGTGGGCCGGACCGCCGCCGCGACCCACAGTACCGCCGCGACCATGGAACAACAGCAGCTCCACCTGTTGCTCACGGCAGATATCCACCAGCCGTTCCTGCGCCCGATATTGCGCCCAGGCAGCAGCAGTGGTCCCGGCATCCTTGGCCGAGTCGGAATAACCGATCATCACTTCCTGAGGCCCTTGCAGGCGTGAGCGATAGCCCGGCATGTGCAGCAGTTTTTCCATCACCGGCCCGGCGTTGTCCAGGTCCGCCAGGGTTTCGAACAACGGCACCACACGCATCGGCCGCAGCACCCCAGACTCCTTGAGTAGCAACTGCACCGCCAGTACATCGGAGGCCGCGCCCGCCATGGAAATCACGTAGGAACCCAAGGAAGCCGCCGGGGCGACGGCGATCTCGCGACAGGTAGCAAGCACCTCCGCCGTGTCAGCCGAGGGTTTGAAATAACCCGGCAGCAAGGGACGGCGACTGCTCAGCTCGCGCATCAGGAAGCTGATGCGATCTTCCTCGCTCCAGTCCTCATAGCGGCCCAGGCCCAGATAGTCGGTGATCTCGGTCATGGCCGAAGTGTGCCGACTGGAGTCCTGACGCACATCGAGACGCACCAGGAACAGGCCGAACGTCACCGCCCGCCGCAAGCAATCGAGCAATGGGCCATCGGCGATCACCCCCATCCCGCATTCATGCAGCGACTGGTAGCACAGCTGCAGCGGCTCCAGCAGGTCGCGGTTGTTCTGCAATACCTCGGCCCCCGCCGGCACCGGAGCGCCAAGCGCTGCGTGCGCCCAGTTACGGGTGGCCCGCAGACGCTCGCGCAATTGCTTGAGCAACGCCCGATACGGCTCGGCACTGTCCCCGGCCCTGGCCAGCAAGGCCGCATTGGCCTGTTGCATGGACAGTTCGGCGGCCAGGTGATCGACGTCCCGCAAGTACAGGTCGGCAGCCATCCAGCGCGCCAGCAACAGTACCTCCCGGGTCACGCTGGCAGTGACATTGGGGTTGCCGTCCCGGTCGCCGCCCATCCACGAAGCGAAGCGGATCGGTGCCGATTCCAACGGCAGGTGCAGCCCGGTAGCCTCGAACAACGCCTTGTCGGCCTTGCGCAGGTAGTTGGGAATGGCCTGCCACAAGGAGTGCTCGATCACCGCGAAACCCCATTTGGCCTCATCCACCGGCGTCGGCCGAGTACGGCGGATTTCCTCGGTGTGCCAGGCTTCGGCAATCAAGCGCTGCAGGCGTTCCTGGATCTGCCCGCGCTCGGCGCTGGTGAGATCGCGATGGTCCTGGGCCGCCAGTTGCCCGGCGATGGCATCGTATTTCTGAATCAGGGTGCGGCGCGCCACTTCGGTGGGGTGAGCGGTGAGCACCAGCTCGATCTCCAGGCGCCCCAACTGCCGGGCCAGAGCATCGGCAGAATGCCCTGCAGCCCGCAGCCGGGCCAGCAGCTCCGGTAGTACCCGGGCCTCGAATGGCGCCGGCTGCGACTCGTCGCGGCGGTGGATCAACTGATACTGCTCGGCAATGTTCGCCAGGTTGAGGAACTGGTTGAAGGCCCTGGCCACCGGAAGCAGTTCGTCCTCGCTCAACTGGTCGAGGCTGGCACTCAATTCGACCCCGGGCGAGCCCCGTCGATCGGCCTTGGCGCCCTTGCGAATCTGCTCGATCTTGTCGAGGAAAGCCTCCCCGTACTGATCACGGATGGTATTGCCCAACAGTTCTCCCAAGAGGTGAACGTCTTCGCGCAAGCGCGCATCAATATCGGTCATCGAGGTGTTCTCCAGCAGACTCAAGGCGGCACGGAAGGCTCAAGAGTGCCGCTTGCACGCCTGCCTTAGCAAGCGTGCAACCTCACCCCGGGCCAACCCTGGCCGATGGGACTAGTCTCAAGGGTAGGCCGCACAAGGGCCACGCACCGGCTCCGGCCGGTTACTCAACCCAACCTGCCACAAGCAGGCGTTCATCGAGGTCAACATGAAAATCCGTGAACTGGCACAACATTGGGAAGAAAACGCCAAGGGGCGCCTGAGCAAAACCGCCTACCGGATTCACCTGGACGTGGAAGCCGCCGCCCGCCTGGCCGCCCTCTCCGAGATGTACCCCAAACGCCAGACCGAGGAACTGCTCGGCGAACTGATCGGCGCCGCCCTGGAAGAGCTGGAAGCCAGCTTCCCCTACATTCAGGGTCGGCAGGTGGTGGCCACCGACGAGGAAGGCGATCCGCTCTACGAGGATATCGGTCCGACCCCGCGTTTCCTGGCCCTGTCACGCCAGCATCTGCAGCTCATGGCCAGCCAGTCCGACAAGCCCAAACACTGAGTCGGCGCCCTCTCCAACTCCCGTTGAACTTCATCGTCCCCGGCCCTGAACAGGGCCGGGGATACCCCGCTGCACGGCAAAAGTTCCCGATTTAGAGCCTTGTCCGAGTCGTCAGTTTTTTTCCGGCCAATCGCCATCTTTCTCTGAACTATTCAAAAAAGCCTCGGGTCACACCCAGTAGCCATCACTGGAACGGCCGTTTCAAATTTTGCCATCAGCGCCCGTCACTCAGCGTCACGGCGCCAGGACCGGGATGGATATTGATGTTTTTCAGGAGTTACCCAATGGAGTTGAAGACCATGAAGATCAGCACTGCCAAATCCTCGTTCACCTCTCTGCGCGGGCTGAAACTGGCCGCGCTGGCCCTCGGTAGCAGCATGGTACTGGCCGGTTGTGCCGGTAACCCGCCTTCCGAGCAGTACGCGGTTACGCAATCTGCGGTCAACAGCGCAGTGAGCGCAGGCGGCACCGAATTCGCCGCCGTGGAAATGAAGTCGGCCCAGGACAAGCTCAAGCAAGCCGAGATTGCCATGCACGACAAGAAGTACGACGAAGCCCGTCGCCTGGCTGAACAAGCCGAGTGGGATGCCCGTGTCGCCGAACGCAAGGCCCAGGCCGCCAAGGCCGAACAGGCGCTGAAAGATTCGCAGAAAGGCGTTCAGGAACTGCGTCAGGAAGGTATGCGCAGCGTGCAGTAAGCCGCCGCCGATTCCCACGTACTCGTATTTGATTGAAAGGACGAACCATTATGCGCAAACAAGTGATGATCCCTGCCCTGTTGGCCATGAGCGTAGCCCTGGCGGCCTGCTCCACCCCGCCTAACGCCAACCTGGAAAACGCCCGGACCAACTTCTCCGGCCTGCAAGCCAACCCGCAGGCAAGCAAGGTCGCGGCCCTGGAAACCAAGGACGCTGCCGACTGGATGGACAAGGCCGACAAGGCCTACCTGAACAAGGAAGACGAGAAGAAGGTCGATCAACTGGCCTATCTGACCAACCAGCGGGTTGAAGTGGCCAAGGAAACCATTGCCCTGCGCACCGCCGAAGCCAAGCTCAAGGACGCCGGCGACCAGCGTGCCCGCGCCATCCTCGAAGCCCGTGACGCGCAGATCAAGCAACTGCAGGACAGCCTCAACGCCAAGCAGACCGATCGCGGCACCCTGGTGACCTTTGGTGACGTGCTGTTCGCCACCAACAAGTCCGACCTGAAGTCCAGCGGCCTGGTGAACATCAACAAGCTGGCGCAATTCCTCCAGCAGAACCCGGACCGCAAGGTGATCGTCGAAGGCTACACCGACAGCACCGGCAGCGACTCCTACAACCAGTCCTTGTCCGAGCGCCGTGCCGGCTCGGTGCAGATGGCCCTGATCCGCATGGGCGTCGATCCGGCGCGTATCGTCAGCCAGGGTTACGGCAAGGAGTATCCGGTGGCCGATAACGGCAGCGTTTCCGGTCGTGCCATGAACCGTCGTGTGGAAGTGACCATTTCCAACGACAACCAGCCGGTAGCGCCACGTTCGGCCATCAGCCGCAACTGATGGAGCGCCCTGCTTATATAGGCAGGTAAAACCAAACGCCGCCGACCTCTTCAGGTCGGCGGCGTTTTTTTATGCGGTTATCCAGATGGGAACCGGCTGGCCGGCAAACCGATCACTGCTGCAGTTGCGGCGTCTCTTGCCCCATGCAGCGCACGGCTTGCTTCTTCTTGTTCACCAGCACCCCGGTCAAGCCCTTCTGCTGAGTGTCGAACAACACCAGCACGCCATCGATGCACTGGGCCACTTCATCGGCCGGTTGCAGGGAGATCTTGTAGTCCTCGCCGGGCACGGTCTTGAGCATGGTGAAGTCGCTGAGCAGCAGCGCGTCCTCCGGTTTGGCGAAGTGCAGGTAGCCGTAGTACCACAGGCTGCCCACGGTAACGATGATGCTGCAGATACCGGTGATGATCATGGGAATGGCGTTGCGTTCTTCACTCATTGCGGACTCTCTGGAGGTTCAACTGCTGAATTCGGCGTCGCCGGGTAGTTGGGGATTTCCCCCAGGCGGCGCAACCCGTCGAAATGCTGCGGATCGTCGAGGTAGCGCAGCATCACGCGGCGCCAGGTCGGATCGGCAAAGGTTTGCACATGGCCGCCGCGGGTCAGTTGCAGGACCCGCGGCGGCGGCGCAGCTTGATACACCCGGATGCCGTTGGAAAGAGGCACGATCGGATCATCGATGCTGTGGTAGATGAGTTTCGGCACCCCGGTCAGGCGCGGCAGCAGGTGAACCGCGCTGTCGGCGTCTGGCACCAGCCACGACAAAGGCACCTGCAAGGGCCAGGTCAGCCAGGACGTGCTCAGGGCATAACGCCCGACATCGCGATAACTGGCCGGCACGCCGTCGAGGACGATGGCCTTGAGTTGGGCCTGACGCTCGGGGTGCTCCACCAGATAATGAATGGCCAGGGCACCGCCAAGGCTTTGTCCGAGGACGATCAAGGGTTTGCCTTGAACCTCCGGGGCCTGGTCCAGCCACTTGAACGCGGCATCGACGTCCTGGTAGATCGCCGGCAGGCTCGGCGCACCTTCGGACAAGCCATAGCCGCGATAGTCCACCAGCAGCACCTGATAGCCCTGCTCCGGCAACCACCAACTGCCCCCCAGGTGCCAGGCCAGGTTGCCGCCGTTGCCGTGCAGGTGCAGCACCGTGCCCTTGACGGTCACCCCCGGTTTGGCCGGCAGCCACCAGCCGTGCAGCTTGAGGCCGTCGGCGGTGGTCAGGGTAATGTCACGGTATTCGAGCTTGGCCCGTTCGGGGGTAAAGGGCAGCCCGGGCTCGGGATAGAACAGCAACGAGCTGCAGCCGGTGAGGCACAGCAGCAACGTCAGGGCGGCCAACAAACGCATCATCGGCCCATCCGTGTATCTATGAATACGTCCATGTGCACCCCCGGAAAAATTCAAAGGATATTGGAGTAATCCGCCTCGATCCGATCCAGGCTCAGGTGGTTGAGGAAGTTGGAGAAACACATCCACGCCGACAGCGCATTCATGTCGCGGAACTGGTCGGGCAGGTACTTGGGTGGCACCACCAGGCCTTCATCCACCAGTTGGCGCAAGGTTCGCATGTCTTCCAGGGTGGTCTTGCCGCAGAACAGCAAGGGGATCTGTTCCAGCTTGCCCTTGCGCACAGCCAGCTGAATGTAGTTGTAAACCATGATGAAGCCCTTGAGATAGGACAAGTCTTTGGTAAACGGCAGCCCGTTGGGCACCGAACCGCGGAACACCCGGCTGGCGTTGCCGTAGCTCTCGGCCATCTCGAAACCCTGCTCACGGAAGAACTCGAACACCTGCAGAAAGTCCGCGCCCTCCTCCACCATGTGGATGGCTCGGGTGCGGTTGGTCAGCTTGCGCAGGCGGCTGGGGTAGGAGGCAAAGGTGATGATCTCCATCAGGATCGCCAGGCCTTCCTGGGTCACCGTGGACGACGGCGGGCCCTTGGCCAGGAAGGTGCAGATCGGCTGGTTCAACCCGTTGAGGGTGGTGCCCACATGCACCAACCCCTCATGGACTTCCAGCGCCCGCACGTCCCGGTTGTTGAACATCGCATCGCTGCGGATCTTGATGTAGTCGGCGCCCGCTGCCGCGTCGGCGACAATGCCATCGGACTCGAATACGCGGATGGTTTCCTCGGCCTCGCCGAACACTTTGTTCAACCGGCTTTGCAGCAGGCTCACCGCTTCCTTGGCACTGAGAGTCTTGGGTTCGTCCTTGAGATCGCCACGCCCGTCGATGTTGTTCAGGTAGTCGGACATCATCAGCCCGAGGTCCGCCAGAGTCGGATCACCGGCGTGGAAGGCGTCGGACGCGGCACCGTAAAGCTCCTGGGAAATCAGCCCGAAATCAGCGGTCCCCCGGGCTTCGAGCATGCGCACCACCATGCGGTATTCCTTGCACATGCGGCGCATGATCTGCCCCACCGGGTTGAACTGGCCCAACTGGCGGGTGATGTCACGCTCAATGTTCTGGAACTCCAGTTTCACCGCGCCAGAGTCAAAGGACAGCGGTCGCCCTTCGTAATAGGCGCGGTCCACCGCCGGCATTTCCTTGCCCTTGGCCTTGAGAAAGCCCTTGCGGATGTTCTCGTCCCACTTCACCGCATCCAGCACCCGGATCGGTGTCTGGGCCAGCACTATGCGATCGGACAAAGTGCGTATCGTCTGCTGGTAATCGTCCACCCGAAACTCCTATTGAATGGGTCTGTAGCGCGGGGTCACTTGCCCAGCAATTGGGCAGGCGCCGTCTGTTCAGCCGGCAGCGGGTCCTTGAAGAGCATCTGGCAACCGCTGAGCAGCAGGAACGACGGGGCAATCAGAATGCGCCAGGCTTGCATGCAACTCTCCTTTGAACACCAGAATGACTGTAGCCCCTGGCGTGGGCCCCGGCCGACAGGCCGCAGCCAGTCAGCCGTGTGGGGCGCGTCAGACCGAAGCCAGAACCAGATGCATGTAGCGGGTGAGAATGCCGAGCATCTCTTCCTCCGCCAGCGGCTCAGCGCCGTTGAGCAGGCCCTGATACTCCATCCGGCCGATTATAGACGTCAACACCTTGGCATCCTGCTGCGGCTCCCGCGAGCCCAAGACCTCAAAGAACTGACAGGTGCCGTGGAGCAGGATCTGCTGGTGCGAACGCACCAGCTGCGCCAGGCGCGGGTTGAGCAAGGCTTCCTGGCGGAAGGCCTGCTCGGCCATCAGGTGCTCACGGCGGGTGCTCAACTGGCGCTGCACATAGTCGGCGGTCAGCAGTGCGATGTCGTCGGCCAGCTGCGAGCGAGACGCCGGACTGCCATCACCGTAGGCGACCATTTCCCGCAGCAACCCTTCGTTGTTGGCCCACAGCTTGCCCATGAACGCCGCGCTGCGTTCCACATACTGAGCGAAGGTATCGGTGAGCAGGTCATCGATATCCTTGAAGTAATAGGTGGTGGCCGACAAGGGCACACCGGCTTCGGCGGCCACCGCGCGATGGCGCACGGCCCGCACGCCGTCACGCACCACAATGCGCATGGCGGCATCAAGAATGTCCTGTCTACGCTGCTCACTGCCCTGCCGGCTGGCCTTGCGCCCCTGGTACTGAACACTTTCAGCCACCGCAGTGGCTATGCCGGCTGCACCTTCTTGAGCAATTGCGCGGTTCACGACAGATATTCCCTCTTGAAAATCACACAGAATTAGAAGCGGTACGTCAGTTCCAACCAGACAATAAAAAGCCGCCTGTTAAAGGCGGCTTCTTATTCACAACACTTAAGCTTGCGGCCGCATGTGCGGGAACAGGATCACGTCGCGAATCGACGGCGAGTTGGTCAACAGCATCACCAGACGGTCGATACCGATGCCTTCACCGGCGGTGGGCGGCATGCCGTATTCCAGGGCACGGACGAAGTCGGCGTCGTAGTGCATGGCTTCGTCGTCACCGGCGTCCTTGTCGGCCACCTGGGCCATGAAGCGCTCGGCCTGATCTTCCGCGTCATTGAGCTCGGAGTAGGCATTGGCGATCTCGCGGCCGCCGATGAACAGCTCGAAACGGTCGGTGACGTTGGGGTTCTCGTCGTTGCGACGGGCCAGCGGCGACACCTCGAACGGGTACTGGGTGATGAAGTGCGGCTGTTCCAGCTTGTGCTCCACCAGCTCTTCGAAAATCATCACCTGCAACTTGCCCAGACCTTCGAAGCCCAACACCTTGGCGCCGGCCTTCTTGGCGATGGCGCGAGCCTTGTCGATGTCATTCAGGTCATCGGCCGTCAGTTCAGGGTTGTACTTGAGGATCGAATCGAACACCGAGAGACGGGCGAACGGCTCGCCGAAGTGGAACACCTTGTCGCCGTAAGGCACGTCGGTGCTGCCCAGCACCAGCTGCGCCAGTTCACGGAACAGCTCTTCGGTCAGGTCCATGTTGTCTTCGTAGTCGGCGTAGGCCTGGTAGAACTCCAACATGGTGAATTCAGGGTTGTGACGAGTCGAAACGCCTTCGTTACGGAAGTTGCGGTTGATCTCGAACACTTTTTCAAACCCGCCAACCACCAGCCGCTTCAGGTACAGCTCAGGCGCGATGCGCAGGAACATTTCCATGTCCAGGGCGTTGTGGTGAGTCTCGAACGGCTTGGCCGCGGCGCCGCCAGGAATGGTTTGCAGCATCGGCGTTTCGACTTCGAGGAAGTCGCGCTTCATCAGGAAGCTGCGGATGTGGGCAATGACTTGCGAACGCACGCGGAAAGTCTGGCGCACGTCTTCGTTGACGATCAGGTCAACGTAGCGCTGGCGGTAGCGCTGCTCGGTGTCGGTCAGACCGTGGTGCTTGTCCGGCAGCGGACGCAGCGATTTGGTCAGCAGGCGCACGTGGGTCATTTCAACGTACAGGTCACCCTTGCCGGAACGGGCCAGGGTGCCTTCGGCGGCAATGATGTCGCCCATGTCCCAGGTTTTCACCGCGGCCAGGGTCTCTTCGGACAGGGTCTTGCGGTTGACGTAGACCTGGATGCGCCCGGTCATGTCCTGGATCACCATGAACGAGCCACGGTTGAGCATGATGCGACCGGCAACCTTGACCGGGATTGCAGCCTCCGCCAGCTCTTCCTTGGTCTTGTCGGCGTACTGCTTCTGCAGGTCCTGGCAGTAGTTTTCGCGGCGGAAGTCGTTCGGGAAGGCATTGCCCTTGGCGCGCTCGGCAGCAAGCTTTTCCTTGCGCAGGGCGATCAGGGAGTTCTCTTCCTGTTGCAGGGCTTGCGGGTCGAGTTGTTGGTCGCTCATGTCTTTAGATTTTCCATCAGGTTCGTTGCCCCCGGCCTGCGGCCGGGGGGCGCCGGGGAAGGACTCTTCGTCCCCCCGGCTCCTACAGGGTTTTACAGGCCGGACTTCAGGCTGGCTTCCAGGTACTCGTCGATGTCGCCGTCGAGCACCTTGTCGCAGTCGCTGCGTTCGATGTTGGTGCGCAGGTCCTTGATCCGCGACGCGTCGAGCACGTACGAGCGAATCTGATGACCCCAGCCGATATCCGACTTGGTGTCTTCCAGGGCCTGGGAAGCCGCGTTGCGCTTCTGCATTTCCTGCTCGTACAACTTGGCCCGCAGCATTTTCATGGCGGTGTCCTTGTTGGCGTGCTGGGAGCGTTCGTTCTGGCAGCTGACCACGGTGTTGGTCGGTACGTGGGTAATACGCACAGCCGAGTCGGTGGTGTTTACGTGCTGACCACCGGCACCGGAGGAGCGATAGGTATCGATCCGCAGGTCGGCCGGGTTGATTTCGATTTCCACCTTGTCATCGATCTCGGGCGAGACGAACACTGCCGAGAACGAAGTGTGGCGACGGTTGCCGGAGTCGAACGGGCTCTTGCGCACCAGGCGGTGCACGCCGATCTCGGTGCGCAGCCAGCCGAAAGCGTATTCGCCCTTGATGTGCACGGTCGCGCCCTTGATCCCGGCGACTTCACCGGCCGACAGCTCCATGATGGTCGCTTCGAAACCGCGCTTGTCGGCCCAGCGCAAGTACATGCGCAGCAGGATGTTGGCCCAGTCCTGGGCCTCGGTACCGCCGGAACCGGCCTGGATGTCCAGGTAGGCGTTGTTCGGGTCCATTTCGTGGCTGAACATGCGGCGGAATTCTAGTTTGGCGAGGTTTTCCTCGAGACGGGCCAGTTCGGCGACCACATCGCCCACCGCACCTTCGTCGTTTTCTTCGACCGCCATATCCAGCAGGTCGCGGCAATCGGCCAGACCGCCGTTCAGCTCGTCCAGGGTCTCGACGATCTGTGCCAGCGCAGCGCGCTCGCGGCCCAGTTCCTGGGCGTATTCGGGTTTGTTCCAGACACTCGGATCTTCAAGCTCGCGATTGACCTCGGTCAGACGCTCATGCTTTTGATCGTAGTCAAAGATACCCCCGAATAGTTTCGGAGCGCTCGGACAGGTCCTTGATGGTGTTCAGGATCGGGTTGATTTCCATGGGGGGCGGCACTCGTTGGCGAACTTTTGAAAGCCGGAGATTATAACGGAATCACCGAATCACGGCAGCCCGCTTAGCGGCTTTAGAGGCCAATCGACCATCTAATTTCAGTGAGCGAACCACTGAGATTCGCGCGCAGGCGCCATTTTACCACCCTGATCCACCTGCGCCCGGGTCCGAAAGGCAGCCGGGGCCAGCCCGCTACCCGCAGGCCATGAGCCGCCCCCCCCAGAGCCGCTACTCGATCCCTACCTGGTTGCGACCGTTGTTCTTCGCCAGGTACAGCCCCTTGTCCGCCGCCGAAATCAACTGTCGACAATGGCTGTTGGGCTGCGGCGTTACCGTGGAAAGACCGATGCTGATGGTCAGACTGGCGCCCTCCACCGGCACGATATGAGGGATTTTCAGGGCTTCCACGGTCTGGCGCAGCTTCTCCGCCACCAGTCGCGCCCCGCCCGGCGAGGTATTGGGCAGCACCAGCACGAACTCTTCGCCGCCGTAGCGCGCCGGCAGGTCCGAGGGCCGGCTGCTGGCTTCACGAATCGCCGTGGCCACCTTGCGCAGGGCTTCATCCCCCTCCAGGTGGCCGAAGGTATCGTTGTAGGTCTTGAAGTAATCGACGTCGATCATCAACAACGACAGCTGGCTCTGCTCACGCATTGCCCGACGCCATTCCAGTTCCAGGTATTCGTCGAAGTGCCGACGGTTGGACAGCCCGGTCAGGCCGTCGGAGTTCATCAGTCGCTGCAGCACCAGGTTGGTGTCCAGCAATTGCTGCTGGCTGACCCGCAACGCACGGTAGGCCGCATCGCGCTGCAACAGGGTCATGTAGGAGCGCGAGTGATAGCGAATGCGCGCCACCAACTCGATGTTGTCCGGCAGCTTGACCAGGTAGTCGTTGGCCCCGGCGGCAAAGGCCGCACTCTTGATCAGCGGGTCTTCCTTGGTCGAGAGGACAATGATCGGGATGTTCTGGGTCGCCGGATGATTACGGTACTCGCGCACCAGGGTCAGGCCATCCAGCCCTGGCATCACCAGGTCCTGGAGGATCACCGTGGGCTTGATGCGGATGGCCTGGGCGATGGCCTGGTGAGGATCGGCGCAGAAGTGGAAGTCGATGTTTTCCTCATTCGCCAACCCACGCCGAACGGCCTCGCCGATCATGGCCTGGTCATCCACCAGCAACACCATCGCGGCGTTTTCGTCGGTCTTGAATTCGTCGAGCTGTAAATCATTCATGGGTTGTCACCTGAGTTGCTACCTGGCCAGGACAGCTGCGTTTTTCAGTCATTTGGCAAATATCTCCAGCAAACGTGGAGCAATCTTGTCCAGTGGGCGAATCTCTGCGGCGGCACCGATGGCAGCGGCCGCCTTGGGCATGCCATACACCGCGCTACTGTTCTGGTCCTGAGCGATGGTCAAATAACCCTGATCGCGCATCAACTTCAAGCCCTGGGCACCATCGCGACCCATGCCGGTCAGCAGCACCCCCACCGCATCGCCATTCCAATAGCTGGCGACACTCTCGAAAAACACGTCGATGGAGGGCCGGTAGATTTCATTCACCGGTTCGGCGGTGTAGGCCAGGGTGCCGTTCTTCAACAAGCGGATATGGTGGTTGGTGCCTGCCAGCAATACGGTGCCGCTTTGCGGCGGCTCGCCCTCCCGGGCCAGCCGTACCTGCAGGCCGGAGGCGCTGCTGAGCCACTCGGCCATGCCGGCGGCAAACACCTGATCAACGTGCTGGACCAGCACGATGGCGGCGGGAAAGTCCTTTGGCAAGCCCTTGAGCAACACTTCCAGGGCCGCCGGACCACCAGCGGAGGAGCCAATGGCCACCAGGCTCTGGCGTGGCGCACCACTGCGCAGCGGCACCGGCGCCGAGCGCACCCGACTGCCACGCTGGCCGATCAGCCAGCCGATATTGAGGATCTTGCGCAGCAGCGGCGCCGCCGCCTCCTGGGCATTGCCCGCACCCAGGGCCGGGGTATCCACCACGTCCAGGGCGCCATGGCCCATGGCCTCGAACACTCGGTGCACATTCTGCTGGCGGTCGACCGTGACGATCACGATGGCGCAAGGCGACTCGGCCATGATCCGCCGCGTGGCCTCGACACCATCCATGACCGGCATGATCAGGTCCATGAGAATCAGGTCCGGCGTCAGTTCGGCGCAGTATTTCACCGCCTCGGCGCCATTGGTGGCCACCCACACCACCTCGTGGCTGGGGTCGAAGGCCAGGGCCCGGCGCAACGCCTCCACGGCCATGGGCATGTCGTTGACTATCGCTATCTTCATGCCCGCGCTCCTCCAATCAGCTCAACCACTGCGTCGAGCAGGGCGTCGTCATGGAAACTGGCTTTGGCTAGATAGTAGTCGGCACCGGCATCCAGTCCACGGCGCCGGTCTTCCTCACGATCCTTGTAGGACACCACCATCACCGGCAGGGACTGCAGGCGATTGTCGCGACGCAAGAGTGTGACCAATTCAATTCCATCCATTCGCGGCATATCGATATCGGTGATCAGCAAGTCGAAGCTTTCCGAACGCAAGGCATTCCAGCCATCCATGCCGTCCACTGCAACGGCCACATCGTAGCCGCGATTGATCAATAGCTTGCGCTGCAACTCTCGCACCGTCAGTGAGTCGTCCACCACCAGAATACGCTTGCGCGCAGCCTGTGCATGCTGCTGGTGATGACGTGCGATGCGCTCCAGGCGGCCGGTATTGAGCAGTTTGTCCACCGAACGCAGCATGTCCTCGACATCCACGATCAGCGCCACCCGACCATCATCGAGCAGGGCCCCGGCGGAAATATCCTGGATCTTGCCCAGGCGGTCATCCAGCGGCAGCACCACCAGGGTGCGCTCGCCGATAAAGCGTTCCACGGCGATCCCGTACACCGCATCGCGCTCGCGAATCACCACCACCTTGAGAGTCGGCGCGTTGGTCTCGGTCGCCGGCCGCTGCAACAGTTGACTGGCGGCCACCAGCCCTACATGCCGCCCCTCGTGCCAGAAATGCTGGCGCCCTTCCACCTGGACGATGGACTCGGGCTCCAGGTCGCACATGCGTTCGATATGGGCCAGCGGAAAGGCGTAGGCCTCGTCGCCGACCTCCACCACCAGGCTGCGCACCACCGACAGGGTCAAGGGCACTTCCAGGTGGAAACGGCTGCCCTGGCCGCTGGTCTGCTCCAGCTCCACCGCGCCACGCAGCTGCCGCACCATATGCTGCACTGCATCCAGGCCGACGCCGCGTCCGGAAACCTCGGTGACCTTGTCCCGCAGGCTGAAGCCCGGCAGGAACAGGAACGTCAGCAATTCTTCCTCGCTGAGCTGGGCGGCGGTCGGGGCCGGCGACAGCTGACGCTCGACAATGCTCTGGCGCAAGCGCTCAAGATCCACGCCGTTACCGTCATCACTGAGTTCCAGCACCAGAAGACCGGCCTGGTGCGAGGCCCGCAGACGAATCACCCCTTCGGCCGGCTTGCCCGCCAGCAGGCGCTGCTCGGGCAGCTCGATGCCGTGGTCGACGGCATTGCGCAGCAGGTGAGTCAGCGGTGCTTCGAGTTTCTCCAACACATCGCGGTCGACCTGGGTTTTCTCGCCTTCAACTTCCAGGCGTACCTGTTTACCCAGGCTGCGCCCCAGATCGCGGACCATGCGCACCTGACCGGTGAGGACATCGGCAAAGGGCCGCATGCGACAGGCCAGGGCCGTGTCATAAAGCACCTGGGCCCGTTGACTGGCCTGCCAGCCGAACTCATCGAGCTCGGCGGTCTGCAGCGCCAACAGTTGCTGGGACTCGGCCAGCAAGCGCCGCGCGTCGGCCAGTGCCTCCTGGGCCTCCAGGCTCAGCGCATGCTCCTTAAGGTGCAGGTTGAGGTTTTCCAGGGCGGTCAGGCTGTTGCTCTGAATCCGTTTGAGGCGCTGCATCGTGACCAGGTAGGGCTTGAGCCGCTGGGTTTCCACCAGGGATTTGCTCGACAGGTCCAGCAAGCTGTTGAGGCGCTCGGCGGTCACCCGCAGCACCCGCTCGCCGCCTTCGGTCATGCGCTTGCCTGGGCGCCCGCTGCTCACTGCCGGCTCCAGGGCCGGATCGCTAGGTGGCGGCAAGGGCTCCAGTTCCCTCGGCAACTGCGCCATGGGCGCCACTGGTGCTTCCAACTGTGGCTCTGGCGCGGCGCTGGCCTGGGCCGGCACGCTTGGCGCCCCCGGTCCATGAGCCAGCAACTGCTCCATCAACGCCACATAGCCCGGAACATCCGGCGCCACGGTCTCGGTGCCCCCGGGACTGGCAATCCGCATCAACAGGTCAGTGCCCTGCAACAGGGCGTCGATATGCTCGGGCTGCAGGTACAGTCGCCCTTCCTGGGCACTGACCAGGCAATCCTCCATCACATGGGCAACGCTGACCCCGGCATCGACCCCGACAATCCGCGCCGCGCCCTTGAGCGAGTGGGCGGCACGCATGCAGGCTTCCAACTGGTCGGCCTGGGTCGGATTGCGCTCCAGGGCCAGCAGCCCGGTACTGAGTACCTGGGTCTGGGCCTCGGCTTCCAGGCTGAACAGTTCCAGCAACGAGGCATCGCGCATTTGATCGGGGGTCATGTCAGGCTCCGGGTCACGGCCAAGAGCAGTTGCTCTTCATCCAGCAAGCGCAGGCTACGTCCCTGCCATTGCAGCACGCCACGGGTGTACTTGGCATTGGCCTGTTCTCCGGAGAGCGAGGCAGCGTTGAGAAGGCGTTCATCGAGGGCATGGATACCATGCACCTCATCCACCGGCACCACCACCGGGCCGCCCTCGGCCCCAATGATCAGCATCCGCGGCATGACCCGCCCGGCAGCAGCGACCACCGGTGTGCCATCCAGGCCCAGCAGTTCGGTCAACGACAGACAGGCCACCAGGGCCCCGCGCACGTTGGCCACCCCCAGCAACGCCCGGGAACGCTGGTGAGGCAAGGAATGGATTTCCTGCAGCGGTGCCACCTCCAGCAGGCACCGGGTCGCCAGTCCCAGCCACTCCTCGCCGAGACGGAACATCAGCAGCGAACGGGTGACCACATCGCTGTCGGCCTCCAGGTTCAGCGCGTGTTCCCGGTCCTCCTGACGCAACGAATAGCGGTCCAGCAGGCGCGTAGCAGCGGCGGAGTAGACCGCGCAGTTACGACAATGGATATGCTCGGCGAGCAGGGGGCAGGACTTGTCGCCGTGGATGCCGATGCGGTTCCAGCAATCGTCGATGGCCTGCGCATCTTCACGGGTCACGTCCAATGAGTAGGAATGGCTCATCGTTTCAACTCACTGTCGGCAGAGCGAGTGCTGCGGGCAGCGCGCTCCTGCAATCGTTGGGCTCCGGCGACATCGCCCTGGGATGCCAGCAGCGCCGCCAGGTGCGCCAGGGCTTCAGGGTGCTGGGGAGCCAGGTACAGGGCCTTGCGGTAGAAACCCTGGGCTTCCATGGCGTTGCCGGCCACATCGCTGAGCAGCCCCAGCCAATAGAACACCTGGGCCACAGGTTCATGCTGCTGCAGATAGCGCTCGCAGGCGGCACGGGCTTGCGCACTCTTGCCCTCATTGGCCAAGGCGGCAATGTTGGCCAGCAGGCTCGCGGCATCGCTGTCCGGCGGCGTGCTCTCGGCCACCGGGGCCGGGGCTGCACGGACGGCAAAGGGGCGCTGGCGCGGCACCGCAGGCACCGAGCTGCGAGGCGGCAGGGGCAAGGACAAGGGCTGAGGCAAGGCCACGGGAGCCGGTGCAGGCTCGGGCTCGCTGTGCCGGCTGAAGGCAAAGGACTGGGGAATGCCAATCGAACGCATGCCCAGCCGCCCCAGCAGGCTGCCCTCTGCAGGCCCGATGAACAGCACCCCCTCTTCATGGGTCAGGCGCTTGAGCACCTCGAACACCTGACGCTGGGTCGGCTGGTCGAAATAGATCAGCAGGTTGCGACAGAAGACAAAGTCGAAAGGCGGCTCGCTGGCCAGCAAGCCCGGATCCAGGACATTGCCCACCTGCAGCCGTACTTGCTCGCGAACCCGCTCGCTCAAGCGATAACGATCACCCTCGGCACAAAAGTGCAGCTCGCGAAACTCGGTGTTCTGGCCACGAAAGGAATTCTTGCCATAGACCGCCCCCCGGGCCCGCTCCACTGACAACGGGCTGACGTCCAGGCCGTCGACCTTGAACTGATGGGGAGCCAGGCCGCCATCCAGCAGAGCCATGGCAATCGAGTAAGGCTCCTCACCGGTGGAACAGGGCAGGCTCAACAGGCGCAAGGCGCGCATGCCCTTGATCTGTGACAGACGTTCCTTGGCCAGCTTGACCAGGGTGGCGAAGGATTCCGGATAACGGAAAAACCAGGTTTCCGGAACGATCACCGCCTCGATCAGGGCCTGCTGTTCGTCCCGCGAGCCTTGCAGCTTTTGCCAGTACTCATCGCTGCTGCGGGCATACAGGGCATTGCTGCGCTGGCGCACCGCGCGTTCGATGATCGCCGGGCCCACCGAGGCGACGTCCAGGCCGATTCGCTCTTTGAGAAAGTCGAAAAACCGTTGTTCGTCGCTCATCGAGGCTCCTCAAGCGACGCCGGGTCCAGAGGCTCGGCCGGAAACAGCAACTCCCGCACCTGCGCGCTCAGCAAGTCATCGACCCGCACCCATTGCAAAAGCCCCTGGGCGTCTTCACGCACCGGCCCCAGATACGGCGCCTGGCGGTTGTCCAGGCCATAGGGCTGGAATTCCTGGGGGTCGCAGCGCAACGTGTCGTTGGCCTGCTCCAGCAACAAACCCAGCACTCGGGGTGGCTGGGAGCCGTCGCCACGGTAGTGCACCAGCACCAAACGGGTACTGGTACGCAACTGCGCCGCACGCCCGAACGTCAGCTCGCACAGGTCGATGACCGGCACCACCACCCCGCGATAGGCAAAGACCCCGGCGACCCAGGACGGTGCCTGGGCAATGGGCTTGAGCTGCAGGCGCGGCAACACCTCCACCACGTCAACGGCCTGTAGTGCATAGCGCTCCTGACCGATGCGGAACACCAGGAACAGAGCACTGCGCGCCCCGGCTGCGGCGCTGCGCTTGTGCGCGAACTCATCCATCAGACTTTGAAACGCGAGACGCCGCTGCGCAGGCCCACGGCCACCTGGCTCAGCTCATCAATGGCAAAGCTGGCCTGGCGCAGGGACTCGACAGTCTGGCTGCTGGCATCCCCCAGTTGCACCAGGGCATGGTTGATCTGCTCGGCGCCGGTGGCCTGGGCCTGCATCCCTTCATTGACCATCAGCACCCGAGGCGCCAGCGCCTGGACCTGATGGATGATCTGCGACAGTTGCTCACCCACCTGCTGCACCTCGGCCATGCCGCGACGCACCTCTTCGGAAAACTTGTCCATGCCCATGACCCCCGCCGACACCGCCGACTGGATCTCACGGACCATCTGTTCAATGTCGTAGGTGGCGACGGCGGTCTGATCCGCCAGACGTCGCACTTCAGTGGCCACCACGGCAAAGCCGCGACCGTACTCGCCGGCTTTCTCCGCCTCGATGGCGGCGTTCAACGACAGCAGGTTGGTCTGGTCGGCAACCTTGACGATGGTCACCACCACCTGATTGATGTTGCCGGCCTTCTCATTGAGGATCGCCAGCTTGGCGTTCACCAGGTCCGCGGCGCCCATCACCGAATGCATGGTGTCTTCCATGCGCGCCAGGCCTTGCTGGCCGGAACCGGCAAGCACCGAAGCCTGATCGGCGGCGCTGGATACTTCAGTCATGGTGCGCACCAGATCCCGGGATGTTGCGGCGATTTCCCGCGAAGTGGCACCAATTTCCGTGGTGGTGGCGGCGGTCTCGGTGGCGGTGGCCTGTTGCTGCTTGGAGGTGGCGGCAATCTCAGTCACCGACGTGGTGACCTGCACCGACGAACGCTGGGCCTGCGATACCAGGGCGGTGAGCTCGGTCATCATGTCGTTGAAGCCGGTTTCCACCGCGCCGAACTCGTCCTTGCGCTCCAGGTTCAAACGGCCGCTGAGGTCACCGGTGCGCATGATTTCGAGAATGCTCACGATGCGATTCATCGGCGCCATGATCGCCCGCATCAACAGCAGGCCACATAGACCAGCGACGAAAATCGCCACCAGCAACGACACGCCCATCCCAACCTTGGCTGCGGCCACGGCATCGTCGATGGCATGGGTGGCAGAATCAGCTATGCGCTTGTTGAAACTGATGAGCTCGTTGAGCTTGATGCGGCCCTTGATCCAGAGCGGGGTCAGTTGCTCGTTGAACAAGCGGATCGCCTCAGCACTCTGGTTCCGCAGGTGCAGGTCCAGCACCTGGGCCATGACGCGATTGAACTCTTGATGGTCTTTCTCGAAGGCCGCGAACGCAATCCGATCCTCCTCAGTGGTGATGGACTTCTGGTAACCGGCCATCTGAGTCTGCAGGTTTTCTTCATATTTCTTGAAGTTTTCCTGGTCTTGGGCGCTGATGCCCTGGTCCCGCTTGAGCCCGATGATTTCCATCGTCTGTCGGTAGCTGTCGACCCAGGCTCCGCGAATCATCGAACTGAAATAAACCCCGGGCACTGCGTCATTGCGCATGCGCTCTTCACCGGCTTCGATCTTCAACAGGCGCGAGTACGAGACGACGACCATCAACAACATGATGGCAATAATCACCGCAAAGCTCGCCAAAATGCGTTGGCGCAACGTCCAGTTCTTCACAGTCAGTCCTCGAAGCCATTCAAAAATGGGAGGAGTATAGCCGAGGACGATGCAGGTTTTATGGGTGGTTTAAGAACCCGAATGGCACTTTCGGCATCTTTGTGCACCCGCTCTGGATGGTGGCTTAGCGGGCACTTTCAGGCTTGCAGAAGGTATTTCGGCAATACCTTCCGGCAGAACCGCCATCCTTGGCAAACGACAAGTCCCAGGTGCTTCAGAGAACGCTCTGGCGCACCTGGCTTTCCAGTTCGGCCTTGAGCCCCGGCGCCAGTTTCAACTGACGCGCCAGTTCGTCCAGGTAGGCCTTTTCCATGAAGTGTTCTTCATCCACCAACATCACGCTGGCCAGGTACATCTCGGCCGCCATCTCCGGGGTGCTGGCAGCACGGGCCACGTCCGCCGGGTCCAGGGGTTTGTTCAACTCGCTGTGCAGCCAGTTCTGCAATTGCGGATCGTTGTCCAGCTTGCGGAACTCGCCTTCGATCAGTGCCCGCTCACGTTCGTCCACGTGACCATCGGCCTTGGCTGCCGCCACCAGGGCCTTGAGGATCGCCTGGCTGTGCTGCTCCACCTGCTGCGCCGGCAGCCGGTCAAGGGTCTGCGGCTCGTTGCGAGGAGCAGTGCCCTGTTGCGCTTGCCAGTTGCCGTAGGCTTTGTAGGCCAGCACTCCGAGAGCCGCCAGGCCGCCATAGGTCAGGGCCTTGCCGCCAAACTTGCGGGCCTTCTTGTTGCCCAGCAGCAAGCCCATGGCGCCAGCTGCCAGGGCCCCGCCGCCCGCTCCGGACAGCAGTCCACCCAGCCCGCCGGCCTTGCCGCCGAGCAAGCCGCCAAGGCCACTGGAATCGGGCCGGGCCTTGTCCGTTGGCGCCGCGCCTGCCTTGTTCTGCAGCAACTCCTGACCGGACCTGAGTAATTGATCGAGCAATCCACGGGTGTTCATCTGCCGCCTCCGGAAAATTGGGTGTCACATCGACACATAAGGCCGTAAGCCTAGAGAGAAGTGCCCAGGTTCAGGGGGACGATAGTGCTTCTGAATGTTGCTTTCCCAGGAACCGGACACAGGACCGGACAACAGGCCAGACACATGACCTGCACCACGACCAAGATCCCCTTGCAGGAGCCGGCTTGCCAACGAAGCCCCCCACGCGCGCGAAATGCCTGCATCAAGGGGCCTCGATCAGTACCCACCCAGGCTGCCTGACTGGATTAGCGCCCCGAGTTACGGCACTATCGCCCGCCTGAAAAAACCCGGCGCCACCGACCGGAATCGCTGAAGACCTTCCGGCAGCAAGGATGCGCCCATGCCCCGACAGAACTGCGCCACCGCCCACGAGTGCCGCCCATGAGCCTGGACGCCGTAGGCCGTTATCACCTGATACGCATCATCACCGGCCTCGTGCCCCTTTCGCTGCCGGCGCCGCTGTTCTATCTGGCACATGTCTGGGGCATATCGGTGTATCGCAGCCACTTCGGTTCCATCGCCAAGGGCTTCGGCCTGGGAGTGATGGTGGAACTCCTGCTCCAATTGCTGATCCTCGTCAGCGTGCTGGTGGCCCTGGTGCCCAACCTGAAGGCCAAGCTGGGCCTGGTCGGCGCCCTGGTGCTGTTCACCGCCTGGGCGATGTTTCCCGACCATCCGATACGTGGCTACGTCTATTGCTTCCTGATGAGCGTGCCGCTGCTGCTGGCAATCTGGCTGGCGCAGTGGCTGTGCCGCTGCTGCGTGCCGACACCCCCGCCGGACACGCCATGAACCGCGCTCCGCCTCCAACCTTGATGAGTTCGCCGATGCCCGCCCTTCGTCATCTCTTGCGCCCGTTGCTCGCCGCCCTGTTGCTCGGCGCCGCCACCCAGGCGGCACAGGCCGCTGCGCCCGCCTGCCCGTCCAGCGACCTGCCGACCTTCCTCAAGGCCTTTGCCAGCAGCCCGCAGCTGCAGCAGGCGTTCACCGACTCGCCGTTGATCGAACAGCGACCGACCCATGACGAGTACGGCCGCGAGATCACCACCCGGCACAAGCTGACGGGAGATACCCGCCACCTGCTGACCCTGCTCGATCCACAGGCCCAGGCTCGGGCCGGACTGCAAGCCTTCTGGGAGAGCCAGACCCTGGTGGTGCATGATCCGCTGGGTGACGTGGTCCAGGCCTTCGTCTTTCAACAGGGCGCCTGCTGGCAACTGGTGCGGGTGGAGCAGTGGTCCATGGACGGCCTGCTCAACCAGGACGCCCCGGCCAATGAAACCGCCCTGCAGCGGCAGATGCGCAAGGCCGATCTGTTCCTGGGCTACGGCGGTCGCGAGCAGTACCTGTTGACCCAGTACTTCTTCGAGCTGGGCCAACAGCTTCTGCTGGACGCCGCCCGGCATGGCTCGGCCACGGCGGCGGTGCGGGCCGTGAGCCTGGGTTACTCGGGCATGGCACCAGAGCTCAAGCCCGGGGAGCCGGAAGAACTGCTGCTGCCTTACGCCCAGACCGATGCCGAGGCGGCGTTGATGCTGTCGATGTACTACTGCGACCCCCGCGGCGATGGCTCCGTCAATGAATGCCAGCAACCGCGCAAGTCCGAAGAGCTGGTGCAGCGCACCGCCCGGGAACTGGACTCGGCCGACGCCTACTACTACCTGGGCAGCGGCTACGCCGAGGGCAAGTGGGGCACCACCGATGGCCCCCGGGCCCTGGCCTGCTACCAAGAAGCGATCAAGCGCGGCGACCTGAACAGCATCCGGCCCCTGACCTGGTGGACGAAAAAAGGCCAAACACCCGCCGGTGGAGCCCAGTGCCTGCCAGCCACGGCGCCGGCGGGGAGCTGACCCCAGAGCGGCGTGCGGGCCCCGGGGCGGACACGGCGCCTCAGGTTTGTTGACTTTTTTTCACAAGAGTTTGATTGCCCGCACACCGCCTGATCGCGTTAATTGAGCCTTCACTCCGTTCACCGACAGGCCCGCCCATGCACCTCGCCGCTCTGGAACACGCCCCGCAGCCCAGGTCCCGGAAATGAACGCGCCATTACCGCGCCAGGCCGCGCGCCTGCAGCAGGTCGATGCCCTGCGCGGCTTCGCGCTGCTGGGCATCCTGGCGGTGAACATCTGGTCTTTCGCCGACCCCTACTACGCCTCGCCGGTCAGCAACCCGGCCTACGCCAGCGACCTCGACCACCTGATCCGCTGGCTGGTGTCGGTGCTATTCGAGGCCAAGTTCTACCTGCTGTTCTCCTTCCTGTTCGGCTACAGCTTCACCCTGCAGATGGCCTCCGCCGAGCGAGCGGGCGAACGCTTCGTGCCGCGCATGCTGCGGCGGCAACTGGCCTTGCTGGCCATCGGCCTGGTGCACGGTGCCCTGCTGTTCTACGGCGAGATCCTCACCCTGTACGCGCTGCTGGGCCTGGTGCTGCTGGCGTTGCGCGGGTTGTCGGCAAGGTGGGCCGCGACCCTGGCGCTGGTGCTGATCACGGGAACCGCCGTGCTGATCCTGCTGTTGGGTGTCCAACTGCTGAGCGCCGGTCTCTACACCGGCGCCACCGACGGCGCAGCGGTGCTCAAGGACATGGCCCTGGGGGGCGATGCCCTGGATACCCTGGCCTACAACGCCTCTCACCTGCTGGAGACCGCTTCTGCCCTGTGGCTACTGCAGGGCCCCAGCACCCTGGCGATGTTCCTGCTGGGCTATGTCGCCGGGCGCAAAGGCCTGCTGGCGGCGCCTTACCGCTTTGAACGCAGGCTGCCAGGGCTGCTGGCCCTGACCCTGCCCCTGGGTCTGGGCGGCGCCCTGCTTTACGGATACTGGGCAGCCTACGCCCCCGGTGGTGGTCTGGAAGTCATCGGCTACAGCATCAGCCAACTGACCGCGCCGCTGCTCTCGGCCAGTTACGCCATGCTGCTGCTCAGGGCCTTTCATTCCCCTCTGGGCCAGCGTCTGTGCCAACGCCTGGCCCCTCTGGGCCGGATGTCCCTGAGCAACTACCTGCTGCAATCACTGATCCTCTGCCTGCTGTTCACCGGCTACGGACTGGGGCTGATCAACCATCTGTCGCCGCTGTGGATGCCCGTCCTGGTCATCGCCATCTACTGGCTGCAGATGCAACTCAGCGCCCTGTGGCTGCGTACTCATCAGTACGGCCCTTGCGAGTGGCTGCTGCGAGCGCTGACCATCGGTGCCTGGCCGAACTGGCGCAAGCCCCTCCAGGCTTAAACCAGACGCAGATAGAGGTGGATATCCTCGGGCTCCAGGCGCAGCAGCTCCGGGTCCGGGATGGCCAGCAGCTCACAGCCCAGGCCGGTGTAAAAATCCACGGTGTGCCGCGACGGCGTGGCCGACACATACAAGCCCTGGGCGCCCATGATCAGGGCCTGCTCCCGAGCCAGGGCGAAGAGTTGCCGGCCCAGGCCAAGGCCGCGATAAGCCCGGCTCACATGCAGGAACTTCAACTGCCGCAAATCCAGCCCGGCAGCCTCGATGGGCAGGCAATCCACCACCGCCGCGGCCACCAGAGCCGGGCCATCGAACACCCCGTACAACCAGCCGCCGCGCTGGTAACACTGCTGCAAGATCAGCGCGTCATGCTCGGCCTCGCCCTCCGGCCAGCCCTCCACCACTTCATGCTGGGCATAACGCAGCAGAACGCCCTCCTGCAGGCGGTAGAACTCATCAATGACCTCGGCGCGGTCGATCAATTTGAGCCGTTGGATATCGTCGTCGGTGAGCAGGCGCGGGTGCAGCATGGGACAGGTTCCTGGAGCTGATCAGTGGTTACCAATGGACACAAGCTAATCATTTTTCTGCCCCTGGCGAACCGTTTATTCTATCCGCCGTCTGTTTACATTCAGTTGCGTTTGGCCGATGGCATGACCGAACCTCACCTCGCGATCCCCTCATACAGCCAGGAACGGCTGGGGATCTTTCCCCGTATAAGGTTCACCTATGCACCGCAGGAATCTCCTCAAAGCCTCCATGGCCCTGGCGGCCTACACCGGCCTCTCGGCCAGCGGTCTGCTGGCAGCCAGGGCCTGGGCAGGCGCCGCTGATGGCCAAGCCCAGGCATTCGACTTCGAGCGTCTCAAGGCCCAGGCCAAGCAACTGGCCAGCCAGCAATACGTGGACACCAAGCAGGTGCTGCCACCGACCCTGGCGCAGATGACGCCGCAGAACTTCAACGCCATCCAGTACGACAGCCAGCACTCGCTGTGGAATGACCTGAACGGCCAGCTGGATGTGCAGTTCTTCCATGTGGGCATGGGCTTCAAGCAACCGGTGCGCATGCACAGCGTCGACCCCAAGACCCGCCAGGCGCGGGAAGTGCACTTCCGTCCCGCGCTGTTCAACTACCAGAACACCAGCGTCGACACCGCCCAGCTCAAGGGCGACCTGGGCTTTGCCGGCTTCAAGCTGTTCAAGGCACCGGAACTGGACAGGCATGACGTGGTGTCCTTCCTCGGCGCCAGCTATTTCCGTGCGGTGGACGCCACCGGCCAGTACGGCCTGTCGGCCCGGGGCCTGGCCATCGACACCTACGCCAAACGTCGCGAGGAATTCCCCGACTTCACCCAGTTCTGGTTCGAGACCCCGGACAAGGACAGCACCCGCTTCGTGGTCTACGCCCTGCTGGACTCGCCAAGCGCCACCGGTGCCTACCGCTTCGACATCGACTGCCAGGCCGAGCGCGTGGTGATGGAGATCGACGCCCACATCAATGCCCGTACCGCCATCGAGCAGTTGGGCATCGCCCCCATGACCAGCATGTTCAGCTGCGGCACCCATGAACGGCGCATGTGCGACACCATCCACCCGCAGATCCACGACTCCGACCGCCTGGCCATGTGGCGCGGCAATGGCGAATGGATCTGCCGCCCGTTGAACAACCCGGCCAACCTGCAGTTCAACGCTTTCGCCGACAAGGACCCGAAGGGCTTCGGCCTGGTGCAGACCGACCACGAGTTCGCCAGCTACCAGGACACCGTGGACTGGTACAGTCGTCGTCCGAGCCTGTGGGTCGAGCCCACCACCGCCTGGGGCGAAGGCAGCATCGACCTGCTGGAAATCCCCACCACCGGCGAAACCATGGACAACATCGTGGCCTTCTGGACCCCGAAAAAACCCGTGGCCGCCGGCGACTCCCTGAACTACGGCTACAAGCTCTACTGGAGCGCCCTGCCGCCGGTCGGCACGCCACTGGCCCGGGTCCACGCCACCCGTTCCGGCATGGGCGGCTTCGTCGAAGGCTGGGCCCCGGGCGAGCACTACCCGCCAGTCTGGGCCCGACGCTTTGCCGTGGACTTCACTGGCGGCGGCCTCGATCGTCTGCCCGCTGGCACTGGCATCGAACCGGTGGTCACCGCCTCCAACGGCGAGGTCAAGGACTTCAGCATCCTGGTGCTGGACGAGATCAAGGGCTACCGCATCCTCTTCGACTGGTACCCGACCAACGACAGCGTCGATCCGGTGGAACTGCGGCTGTTCATCCGCACCCACGACCGCACCCTGAGCGAAACCTGGCTGTACCAGTACTTCCCCCCGGCGCCGGACAAGCGCAAATACCCCTGATCGGCTGACAGCCCCCGGCACACCCCAGGGGCCTCTTCGCCGGCAAGCCGGCTCCTACAGATCGCACCGCCTCCGCAGGAGCGGGCTTGCCCGCGAAGGCGGCCAGCAGTCAGACACAAAAAAACCGGCCCACACGGGCCGGTTTTTTTACATCGACACAACCTTAATCGCGCAAGTCCGACTCATGAATCGGCTGGTCCCTGTGGGTCGCCCGCTGATACTGCGCCGGCCAGATTGCCTTGCGCCCGCCCAGGTCATCATCGGCATGCAGTGGCCAGTAAGGATCGCGCAGCAGCTCCCGGGCCAGGAAGATGATGTCCGCCTGACAGGTGCGCAGAATGTGCTCGGCCTGGGCCGGTTCCGTGATCAGTCCCACGGTGCCGGTGGCCATGCCCGACTCCTTGCGCACTCGCTCGGCAAAGCGCGTCTGATAACCCGGCCCGGTGGGAATCTCGGCATTGGCCGCGGTGCCGCCGGACGACACATCGATCAAATCCACCCCCAGATCCTTGAGGCGCCGCGCCAACTCCACGGTCTCGTCCGGGTTCCAGCCGTCCTCCACCCAATCGGTAGCCGACACCCGCACAAACAGCGGTAGCTCTTCGGGCCAGACTTTTCGTACCGCCTCGGTCACTTGCAACACCAGGCGAATGCGATTTTCGAACGAACCGCCGTACAGGTCCTGACGCTGATTGCTCAAGGGCGAGAGGAACTGGTGCAGCAGGTAGCCGTGGGCGGCATGCACCTCCACCACCTTGAAGCCGGCCACCAGGGCCCGCTTGGCGGCCGCGACGAAGGCCTGGATGATCTCGTCGATCTGCCCTTGGTCCAGTTGTGTGGGCGGCGTGTGCTGCGGATCGAAGGCAATCCGCGATGGCCCCACCGGCACCCAGCCGCCGTCCTCGGGCTTGACGCTGCCGGACTTGCCCAGCCAGGGCCGATGGGTACTGGCCTTGCGCCCGGCATGGGCCAACTGGATACCCGCCACCGCGCCCTGGGCGGTGATGAAGCGGGTGATGCGCTGCAAGGGTTCGATCTGGGCGTCGTTCCACAGGCCCAGGTCCTGGGCGGTGATCCGGCCCTCGGCGGTGACCGCCGTGGCTTCGGTGAAGATCAAACCGGCGCCGCCGACGGCACGGCTGCCCAGGTGCACCAGATGCCAGTCATTGGCCAGCCCGTCCACCGACGAGTACTGGCACATGGGCGACACGGCGATGCGGTTGAGCAGGGTCAGTTGACGCACGGTATAGGGTTCAAGCAGCAGACTCATGGGGCACCTCTCGATCAATGGTCAGGCTCCAGGGTTCTGTTTGAACGGTCGACGAGTGACTGCGAAGTGAAGCGCCCGCCCCCGCGGGTAGAAGAATGACAAAAGGTCACAAGGCCAATCAGACAGTGCTTAGAGACTAGTCGACAACACTGCCGCTGACAGGGTTCCTGATGGGTGCCGGGCAAAAAACTGTTGCCCTGGCCGCTGCCAGCGGCAGCGGCCAGGGCACTATCAGCCAAGCGGAGCTCGGCGATTGCCATCGAGCAGGGCATCCACCACGCAGCGGGCCATTTCCACCGAATGCACCAGGGACCAGATCAGGCCGCGCTCCACGCCACTGGCCTGCTCGGTGATCTCGTCGGACACCTCCTCGGCGGCCTTGAGCAGCATGGACACATGAATCAACGCTTCTTCGGCACTGATACCGGGGCGCACAGTGAAGGGATTATCGGGGCCCGCAGAACCCGCGGCGGTGGGTTGCAGCGTCGCGATCAGCGAGCCCTCTACGCCGATATTGGCCAGGGCATGGCGAACCCTTTCATTGGCCAGATCGTGGGCAGGATTACGACGGGAAGAAGGAGGGGAAACAGGCGGATCGGGGACGATCTTTTTCATGGTGTAGCTCCTCGACGATGAAGCCTCCACACCTAACGCTGCTAGACGTTTAAACAGGGTGGCGGCTGTACGCGGGCTAGCAGACCGGGTCGAGGAACCGGTGCGCCCGAAAGCGCCCCCACGCACAGCCGCCATAACAGCACACTGCAAATCTGAATTGCAGTGCTGATGGCATCGCTTGCGTTCGACCCGGGCTGCTATTCCCGATCACTGATAGGCAGTGATGAACCGAGACTAGTCAGCTGAGTAGATCGCCACAAGCGCCCGGGAGTGTCTCGGAAACCCCTTACAAAAGAAAGAGACCTACCGCCATCCCGCTTTCCAAAAGTCTGGCGAAACCAGCCACAGCGTCCCTTAACGCGGTTCGATATGGGCAATCATCAACTGCACGGTTTCCTGGCCACGGAACTCGTTGAGGTCGAGCTTGTAGGCCAGTTCCACCCAGCGGATGGTCGGGTTGGGCCAGACTTCGCGGTCGATGCCGAAGGCGATGCCGTCCAGCTTCAGCGAGCCGCATTCGCTGCGCAGCACCGCTTTCAGGTGACGCTCGCCAACGATGCGTTGCTCCACCAGTTCGAACACCCCGTGGAACATCGGCTCGGGGAAGTGCTGGCCCCAGGGGCCGGCATGGCGCAGGGCGCGGGCCAGTTCCAGGTGGAACTCTTCCACCGCCAGGGTGCCGTCCGACAGCAGGCGCCCGGTGAGGTCTTCTTCGCGCAGCTGGCGCCGCACTTCTGCGTCGAAGGCCTCGGCAAAGGCCGGGAAGTTCTGCTCCGGCAGGGACAGGCCGGCGGCCATGGCGTGGCCGCCGAACTTGCTGATCAGTTGCGGATGGCGCGCGGCCACGGCGTCCAGGGCGTCGCGGATATGAAAGCCCGGCACCGAACGGGCCGAGCCCTTGAGCATGCGCTCGCCGGCATCGGCAAAGGCGATGGTCGGCCGGTGATAACGCTCTTTCAGGCGCGAAGCGAGAATCCCGATCACCCCCTGGTGCCAGTCGGCATCGAACAGGCACAGGCCGAACGGCATGGACTCCACCGGCAGTTCCTTGAGCTGGGCCAGGGCCTCGCGCTGCATGCCCTGCTCGATGGATTTGCGGTCCTGGTTCAGCTCGTCGAGCTGGGCGGCCATGGCCCGGGCCGCCGAGACGTCGTCGCTGAGCAGGCACTCGATGCCCAGGCTCATGTCGTCCAGGCGCCCGGCGGCGTTGAGCCGCGGGCCGAGAATAAAGCCCAGGTCGGTGGAGGTGATGCGCGAGTGATCGCGCTTGGCCACTTCGAGAATCGCCTTGAGCCCCGGCCGCGCGCGACCGGCGCGAATCCGCTCCAGGCCCTGATGCACCAGGATGCGGTTGTTGGCGTCCAGGGGCACCACGTCCGCCACGCTGCCCAGGGCCACCAGGTCCAGCAGCTCGCCAATGTTCGGCTGCGGCCGGGTTTCATAGCGACCCAGGCTGCGCAGGCGCGCACGCAGGGCCATCAGCACATAGAAGATCACCCCGACCCCGGCCAGGGCCTTGCTGGGGAATTCGCAGCCCGGCTGGTTGGGGTTGACGATGGCGTCCGCCGCCGGCAGTTCATGGCCGGGCAAGTGGTGGTCGGTGACCAGCACTTGCAAGCCTGCGGCCTTGGCTGCGGCCACGCCTTCGACGCTGGAGATGCCGTTGTCCACGGTGATCAGCAGCTGCGGCTCACGCTGCAGGGCCACGGCGACGATTTCCGGGGTCAGGCCGTAGCCGTATTCGAAGCGGTTGGGCACCAGGTAATCGACGTGGGCCGCGCCCAGCAGGCGCAGGCCCAGCACGCCCACGGTGCTGGCGGTGGCGCCGTCGGCGTCGAAGTCGCCGACGATGAGGATGCGCTGGCGCTGGTCCAGAGCGGTCACCAGCAGGTCCACCGCGGCGTCGATGCCCTTGAGTTGCTGATACGGGATCAGCCGCGCCAGGCTCTTGTCCAGCTCCTCCACCGATTGCACGCCACGGGCGGCATAAAGGCGGGTCAGCAGTGGCGGCAGATCGCCAAGAAAGGGCAGGACGGCGGGCAACTCACGGGGTTCGATACGCATGGGCTAACAGCAACTTCTCTGGGGGGACGGTGGATCGTTCAGGGGCAGAGCGGGCGATCAGCCGCGCTCGCCCAGCAGCCATTCCAGCTGCACTTCGTGCTGGCCGCGATCGTCGGTGACGAAGATCGTGCCTTCGCTGATCATCACGTCCCACTTGATGACCCGCGGCATGTCCTTGGCCAGGGTCTCAAGGACGTCCTGGGGCACGCCGGCGATATTGAGGTTCTTCAGGTTCTTCACCGCGTCCAGCACCCGGGTCTGCCAGACCCGCAGGCTGCCGTAGGCCAGCAGGCTGGTGCGCTCGGTGCGGCGCGAGCACCAGGTCAGGCGATCGGCGTCCGGCTGGCCGACTTCGATCCAGTGCAGGACGCGGTCGTCCAGGCTCTTTTCCCACAGGGCGGGCTCGTCCACATCCGACAGACCCCGACCGAACGACAGGTGCTCGTTGTACCAGAAGGCGTAGGCCAGCAGCCGCACTGTCATGCGCTCTTCGGTTTCCGAAGGGTGACGGGCGATGGTCTGCTTGACGCTTTCATAGACCCCGCGGTCGAGGTCGGTCAGGTTCAGTTCGAATTTGTAAGTGGTGGACGGCTGGGCCATGTGCGGGCTTCTTGAGTGTGCGAAAAGGCGGCAAGTCTAACCCGAAACCTGCCGCCCTGCCCGACCACTGACCGGCCGGAGGCCCTTGCGCTGAAATCCGCAGAAATGCATTGCCTCGGTAAAGTTGGTTGCCAGCCTGCCACCAGGGTTTTATAACCCCGCGCGAATCGGCCGGCGCGCACCGCGCCAACGCCGCAGTTCAATAGAAAAGGACGTCCATGACTCTCTTTGTCACCCTGCTTGTCATCGTGCTGCTGTTCATCGCGCTGATTTTGTATGCCCGCCAGAAAACCGCCGATCGCAACGAGAGCCTGGAGCTGACCGGCAACCTCACCGCCCAGATCAACCAGACCCTGCTGCTGAGCAAGGCCGAACCGCTGCTGGCGCTGAAACTGGCAGAGCAACTGCCCGGCGAAGCCCGGGAACTGGCCTCGCAGCTGGTGGCCAGCGAGCTCTACCTGGCGGGCCACAAGGCCCAGGCCCGGGAGCTGTACCAACAACTGCCGCCCCACGCCCGGGACTACGTGCTCAATACCCTGATCGAAACCCTGCTCGATTCCGACGATACCCAAGCCTGCCTGGAACTCCTGGATAACTGGGGGGAATCCCTGCCCAGCTGGCCGCTGCTGCAAGTGCGTATCCTTCAGGCCCGCGGCGAACAGGAGCGGGCCCTGGCCGTGCTCGGCGAACTGAGCGACCCGCGCCAAGCGGCCGCCCATGAGCGCCAGAGCATCGGCAACCTGCTGACCCTGGCGCGCCTGCAGCATCAGGCCGGGATGCAGGACGCGGCGCTGGTCAGCGTCGAGCAGGCATGGTCGGTGTTCGAGGGGCCCGAGGAGGGCCATCGCCAGTCGATTCTGCGCCAACTGTTCGAGGCCAGCGCGACCCTGGGCCAGTTCGACTCGATCCTCACCCGCGCCGCGTCGCTGCCGGCCGAAGAGCAGGCCCAGGCGGTCGCCGCCCTGATCAAGGCCGGTCAACTGGACTCTGCCCTCAGCCTGCTGGCCCCCATCAGCGACGATCTCTACTCCACCACGCACAGCGAACTGATGGACCTGGCCCTGGCCCTGCCGCCCATCGACAACGCCCTGCGCCTGTTGGAGAAGGCCCCCGACCTGCATCGCTACAGCCTGCTGCTGAGCCTGCTGAACCACATGGCGACACAAGGCCAGACCGCAGAAGCCGAAGAATTGCTGCCGACGCTGGAAACTGAACCGAGCCAGCATCCCGGCCTGATGCTCAGCCTCTGTGAACAGCACCACGCCACGCAGCCGCAATGGGCCGAGGCACTGCTGGCCAAGGCGCTGCAACAGATCGACGGTTACAAGCATGACCATGAGTTCTGGAGCGGCATGCGCATGCAGGCCCTGCGCACCCAGCTCCAGCTGCAAAGCCATCTGCCGGCCCATCGCCGGGACAGCTGGCTGGTACGCAGCGGCCTTGAGGAGTTGCACCGCCTGCACCAGCAGCAAGACGGCGAACAGCAATTGCTGTGCATTCGCGAGCAGACCAAGCTGCTGCACGACCTGGGTCAGACCGCCCAGGCCAGGACCCTGCTGGAGCAAGCCTTGGCATTGCTGGACAGCGATAACCTGCCGGAGGTCGATGAGATGGACACAACCTTCTACCTGGAGGACATCGCCAGCGCCTACCTGAGCATCGACGAAGCAGAGCAGGCCCAGGCCCTGCAGGATCGATTGCACAGCCTGGAGGCCGGTAGTCGCGACCTGGAAGAGGACCTGCTGCTCAATCACATCGAGCACCAGCGTTACGCCCAGGCCATCGAGGCCCTGACCCTGAGCGTCTTGCTCAGCGACAAGAAGCCTCTGTCACGCCTGTATCAGGCCCTTGAGGAGCTGCAGCAACGGGCCCCCGAGCGGGCCAGCGAACTCCAGCAACAGCTGCTGGAGCGGTTCAGCAGCGGGATGGCCTGGCGCGCCTTCCAGGCGAACTGACCCAGCAGCCTTTTGCGCGCCCCCAACGGGGCGCCATTGGCGTCCAAGGGCTTGACCATCGGCTCCAGCCGTTTCAATGCCGGCAGCACATTGCCGCGGTCCGCCAGGCTCAGTTCTCGCCCCCAAGGAAAACCGAATCATGGAAGTGTTTATCATCCTGCTGCTCATCACCGGCGTGATCTCGCTGCTGGTGGTCTATGCCCACAAGGGCAGCAGCAATGACCAGGGCACCAGCCTGGGCATCAACCTGGGCGAGGAGGCGCAGATCTATCGCGCGGCGTACCTGAGCGCCGTCGAACCGCAGGTGGCCCTGCAACTGGCCCAGCGCCTGACGGGCAAAGCCCGACAACAGGGGCTGCTGCAGATACCCGCCACACTGTACCGGCAAGGCAACCAGGCCCAGGCCCTGGAAGTCCTGGCCGAGCTCGATGAAACCTACCAGCCCATGGCGCTGTACCGACTGCTCGAAACCCTGCTCGACAAGGACGGCCCACAGGCGGTGCTGAGCCTGTTGGAGCGCCTGCATCAGCCCCTGCCGTCAGCGCCCCTGCTGCGCATCCCGCTGTTGCTGGCCAGCGGTGAACTTGAGCAGGCCCGCGCCTTGCTGGTGACCTTCGGTGTCGAGCAGTTGAACCAGGGCTCTGCCAGTGAGCACCGAAAGTTGGCGACCCTGCAACGCAGTGTGGGCCTGCCCGAGCAGGCCGCCATCAGCCTCGGCCTGGCCTGGCAACTGCTGCTCAAACAACCGGCCGACGAACTGGACCCGTATGAAGTGGAACAGACCCTGCGCGAGTACCGTGCCCAGGGGCAGGACGCGCAGTTCCCGGCCATGGCCGCGCAATTGCCCGCGTCGGCCCAGATCATCGTCGTGGTCTTGCTGATACAAGCCGGGGAATTCGACGCCGGATTCGAACTGCTGGCGCAGAACCCCGAGCCCGAGGACTACTGCGGCTACCCACCGCTGCTCAAGCTGATCCTGGACGCCAGCCGCCCGGATCTGGCGGCACAGCTGATCGCCCAGGTGCCGGTGAGACACGCCAGCGAGATGCTGCTGAGCCTGTTGCACTGGCATGTCGCGCGCCATGAGCTGGCCGAGGCCGAGGCGGCCTTGCAGGCCTGCGCGGTCGCGCCCTCGCAGCGTCTGTGGTGCCTGCTCTCTGTGTGGCGCACCTACTTCGAGGAGCACCCGCATTGGTGCGCCCACCTGCTGGAGCAGGCCCTGCTGACACTGGAGACCTGGCGTGGCGCTGAGCAATGGCCGTGGCATCGCCTGCTGATCGTGGAAACCCAGTTGTGGGTGCAGGCTGCCCTGGCGCCCGAGCGCCGCGACAGCGAGCTGATCCGCAACGGCCTTGAGGAAGTGGCGCACCTCAACACCCAGCTCGAATACGCCGATCGCCCGGTGAAACAGGCAGCACAGGCCAAATTGCTGCACGACCTGGAACAGACCCGGCCAGCCATCGAACTGCTGGACCAGACCGTGCAAGCGCTCGACGACGAAGCTCAGAATGCGGCGCTGGACCCAGCGGAAAAAAACTACCACCTGGCACAGCTGGCACTGGTCTACCTCTACATCGACGAGCAGGCAAAGGCCGCCGAGCTCAAGAGCCGCCTGGAACAGAACCTGTCCTATGCCAACCAGTTGAGCCACGCCACGCTGCTGAACCATATCCGCCAGCAACGTTTCGAAGAAGCCATTGCCGGCCTGGAACTGGGCAGCCTGTTTAACAGCGAAAACCCGCTGCAGCAGTTGCACCTGGCCCTGGAAACCCTGAGCCAGAGCGCCCCCGAACAGGCCCATAAGTTGCGCCAGAAACTCCTCGACAGGCTGGCCGAGAACAGCCTCTGGAGTCAGCCGAGCGCCGCCTGAGGCCGAGTACTGGCCCGCCGTGGCACGCCTTAACGCGGTGCGTAGCGGGCCCAGAGTTCGTTGAACTCCTTGAGGTAACTGGCCACCAGTTGCGGATGGTCGATCACCAGCAGGTTTTCCTCGTTGCCGGTGGTGGCGCTGCGGGTCCAGTTGAAGCTGCCGTTGAGCAGGGTCCGGCCATCGAACACGGCGAACTTGTGGTGCATGTGGAACGGCGTGTCGTCGATCCGCACCGGCACCCCGGCCTCGCGTAGCCCGGCGATATCGCTGCCGACATCGAACTGCTTTTCACTGTCGCTGATCACCCGCACGGCCAGGCCGCGCTGGTGGCAGGCGCGGATTTCGTCGCTCAGTTGATCGTCAGAAATGGTGAACACGCAGATATCCACCGAGATCCGGGCCTGGCGGCACAGGTCGCGGATCTTGCGCCGGCAGTCTTCACCGGGGCTGAAGTGGGCGCTGGCCATGTCGCGCACCGGGGTGCTGTTGGCGTCCAGGGTCTTGACCACCTGCTCCAGCCATTTCAACGCCGGCAGCACATTGGCGCTGTCCGCCAGGCTCAGTTCCCGTACCAGATCGAAAGCTCGATTGCGCAGGTAACGCACCTGATCGGCACTGAGTTCGCTGCCCAGTTGGCGCAGTTCGTCCCGCTCTTCGTTGCTCAATTTCAGGTCCTGCAGGCTGTCGCGCAGCTGCTGGTCCAGGTGGGCAAAATCCATGTCGTGATCCTTGGCTGTTCGCCGGCAAGCCGGCTCCTACTATTGGGAGTCCTTGAGGGTGGGCACATCACCGTGGCTGAGCATGCGGCTCAATTCGTCCACCCGCGTGGCGATGTCGCCAATGCGCTGGTGGCTGTGCAGGTCGACGTCGATCTTCTTGTGCATGACCTTGATCAGCGGCAGGAAGCTGTTCTCCAGGTGCTCGGAGAGGTTTTCCAGCACCGCGCGCAGGTCATGCTGCTGCGCGGGCCGGGCCAGGCCGCGTACGCCTTCCACCAGATCGTTGAGCTGGGCCACCATCCGGGTGCCGACATCGCTGTCGCTGCCGCCCATGGAGCGGTTGCGCACGAAGTCGCGCTTGATCTGGGTCCAGCGTTCGCGCTGCTCCGGGGTCTGGTTACCGCGCAGTTCGGCGAGCTTGAGCAGGTTTTCCTCGGCGCCGGTGGTCAGCAACTGGGATTCGCCCTGGTAGTGGTCGGCCAAGAGTTGCAGCAGCTCGGCGTCGTTCATCACCGCCGAGATCTTCTCCGCCATCTTGTTCATGTTGCGGTAGCTGCCCTGCAGCTTGAACGGCGGCTCGCTGCGGTACTGGTCGGCCTGGGCGGCGCTGGCGATGTACTGCTGGTTGACCCGCAGCACCACGTCGCGCACCTGCATCAGGCGTTGCAGAGTGGTGGTGATTTCGTTGATCTCGGCGCCGCTGTAGCTATGGCTCAGTTCGTTGCTGGAGAAGGCCTTGCCTTCGGCCTTGGCGACGAAGCGGTAGACGTCCGCCATGTCGCGGGTGGCCAGGGGCGCCAGCACCGGGTTGGAGGTCAGGCCGTTCTCGATGTAACTCAGGGCGAAGGCTTCCTGCATGCCGCCCAGGGTGTCGCCGAGGTTATAGATGTCGGCCCGGTTGGCCAGCATGTCAGGGATCTTGAACACCTCGCCGGACTCGGTGTACGGGTTGCCCGACATCACCACGCAGAACTTCTTGCCGCGCATGTCGTAGGTCTTGGTGCGGCCTTTCCACACGCCTTCGATGCGCCGGGTGCCGTCGCACAGCGAGATGAATTTCTGCAGGAATTCCGGGTGGGTGTGCTGGATGTCGTCGACATAGAGCATCACGTTGTTGCCCATCTCCAGGGCCAGGTTGAGTTTCTCCAGTTCCTGGCGCGAAGTAGCGTCCGGCGCCTGGGCCGGGTCCAGGGAACGCACCTGGTGACCCAGGGCCGGGCCGTTGATCTTCATGAAGATCAGGCCCAGGCGGTGCGCCACGTATTCCATCAGGGTGGTCTTGCCGTAGCCCGGTGGCGAAATCAGCATCAACAGGCCCATCAGGTCGGTGCGCTTGTTCTCGCCCACGGTGCCCATCTGCTTGGCCAGGTTGTCGCCGATAAAGCCCAGGTACACATCGTTGATCAGCTTGTTGCGCACGAACGAGCTCAGCGGCCGCGGCTTGAATTCGCTCAGGCGCAGGGCCGAGCGCTCACGACTGATGATGCCCTGGCGCAGCGCCTGGTAGCGCTGCAGGCCGGGCAGGAACTGTTCGCGGTGGGCCCGCAGGCGAGCGAAGAAACCATCCACGGTGAGAGACAGGCTGCGCTCGTGAATGCGCGGGTGTTCGCCCATCAGGTTGCCGACGCTGAACCGCAGGTCGACTTCAGTGATGCGCTTGGCAAAGTCTTCCCGCAGCAGCGACAGGGCCACCGCCTCGGGTACGTAGTCGCTCCACTCGGCGAACTCGCCCTCGGCGCACAGGGCCGAGAGCCAGTTCTCGGTCAATGCCCACTGTGCAGCAGGCCGCTCCACCAGCCGCGCCAGGGCCTGCTGGTAGTCGTCCCACATCCGCGCGCCCTGCAGACGCAAGGTCAGGGCTTCCTGCAGTTGCTTGGCGTATTTGCTGAAGGTGAATTCGATGCGTTCTGCGGCCAGTTCCTGAACCAGGTACTCGGCAGCCTCGGGCAACAGCTCGGCGGCCAGGGTGAAGGCGTGCTGCTGATGCCAGTCACTCAGTGCCGCGAGGATTTCCTCCTGCAACTGCAGCAAGCCTTCTCGACGCCCGAACAGCTGCTGAATATGCCGGCTGGTGCGGGCCCGCTCGACCCATTGCTGCGGTTGCGGCTGGTGCTGCTGGCGGCCCCAGAACAGCGTGGCAAAGGCCCGCGCCGCCGCGCCGAAGCGCAGCAGGCCGGCGCTGTCGCGCAGCGGTAGCAGCTGCAACAGAATCGCCGCCGCATCGTGGTCGTGAATGCCCTTTTCGTAGCCTTCCTTGTAGCGCGGCGCGGCGAAGTCGCGGATCACCCGCGCCAATTCCTCAGGCTGCGCCAGCAAGGGTTTCAGGCTTTCCAGGCTCAGCCCTTCCACGCCCCGGTCGGCAGCGTCCAGCACTTGCCCGGCCAGGTACTCAGCGCGGTACAGCTGGGCCGATTCCGACTCCAGGGCCACCTGCCAGAAGTCGCGCAGGGCTTCCAGCTCGGGGTCGCGCAGAGGTTCGAGGAAATCCGTGCCGGTGAGGTGCAGGTGCAGTTCGTCGCCCCGGGGCATCAGGGTCAGGTCCAGCTCCTGGGTGTTGACGCTGAAGCGATGACGCGGCCCCAGCTTGATGACGTTGCCGCCCTCTTCGAACAGCTCGGTCTTGTCACGCAGGGCCCGAACGGCCTGATCCCGGGCGCCCTTGAGGCGCGACTCGACGTCGTCAGCCTTGACGCTGTCCTTGAGCTCGCGCAGGCGCTCGGCCAGCTCCCGCAGCTTGAGGATCAGCGGGTCGGCGGCGAAGAACGCATTGAGCTCCTCGGCCTGGGTGAACTTGGCGGTGCGCCGGCCGAGGCTGTCGAGAATCCGCCGCGCCGCATCCAGCAGGCCCTGGGCCTTGCGCTGGCGCTCGTCGAGCAGCGATTGCTTGTGGGCCTCGAAGGTTTCCAGCAACTCCTCACGCTTGCCGAGGATGTCGCCGAGAAACTGTTCGTGATCGCCGAAGCGGCTCTCCAACTCCTCCAACTGCACCAACAAGCGCGACAGTTGCTCATCGCAGCGCTCGGGGTCCTGGGCCTGGGCCAGGGCATTGGTGATGCCCTGGCTGAAGAGTTTGAACTGGGCCCCGAACTGGGCCACGGTCTCGGTCGAGCCCAGGCCCTTGCGCCGCTGTTCGGCGCGGGCCTTGGCCTGGTTCAGGCGGGCGTAGATCTGCGAGATGGATTCGATGATCCGGGTGCGCTGGGTGGCGTCTTCGATCTGCAACGAGGCCATCAGGCTCGACAGCATGTCCAGATCGCCAGCCATGGCTTGCAAGGCCCCCAAGGGCTCGCTGAGCTGAGCCACGGTCTCGGCTTTCTGCGCCTGGGCGTCGAGGGTTTCCAGCTGGGTGACGAAGGGCTGCAGAGCCTGATCGCTGGCCAGGAAGGTCGCGGTGCCGGCGGCGGTGCGCTCCTGGGCCTTGAGCAAATCGGCTTCCATGGCGTCGATGCGCGCCACGTCGATGTAGCGGTAGTCGCGAATGGTCAGCAGCAGGCCGCGCTGGGCAGTGATGCCGTTGAGCGCATCGACGAAGCTCTGCACCTGGTCCCAGCTGTCCACCAGCAGGCTGTCGAGCAGGGCTTTCTGCTTGGCCTCGGCGGCCACCATGGCCTGGTCCGACTGGCGGCGGATGCTTTCGACTTTCTCGTATTCATCCAGCACCAGCTCCGAGGTCGAGGCCACCTCGCGCAGCAATGGGGCCAGGCCTTCGAGCTCGGCGCTGCCCAGCCAGTGATACACATCGAACAGGCGCCGGGTGTTCTGGCACAGCAGCGAATAGCGCTGCACCGACACCGCTGGGGTGTCGATCTCGCGGCACAAGTCGTAGAGATCGGAAACGCTGCGCACCAGTTCGGCATTGCCAATGCGCCCGAGGAAACCGCTGCGGGTCGGTTGCCGCGCGGCGTATTCCTCGGTGAAGAACGGGGTCTGCCAGACCTGCATCGGGTGGACCCGGGTCGGCTCGTCGCCTTCGGCGGCGAAGATCACCATGCGCCCGTCTTCCAGGCGCGCGTAACCGTGGCCGAACAACGGGTTCTGCAACTGGCGGTTGATCATGTTGTAGGTCAGCAGCACCGAGCGGCCCTGCTCTGGGTGGTAGAAGATGTACTGCACATCTTCACCGTTGGGCGAGCGTACCGAACGCTTGAAGCGCATGCCGTCCATGGACTGTTCGAAGGTCTTGTACTCGCCGCTCTGCAGGTAATAGCCACCGGGGAAGATGATCCCGTGGTCTTCCGGCAGTTGCACGCAGGCCAGGCCGATGGCGTCGATGCGCTCCACCTGGCGAGTCAGGCTGTTGAACACCAGGTAGCGCCACTGCTCTTCGCGGTACGGTAGGACCTTGAGCAGGATCAGGCTGCCCAGGCGGGCGAATTCGATCTGCGAGTCGTCCAGGGACTGGGTCTTGTCCAGCACCTCTTCGCGGTAGATGCCCAGGCCCGACTCGGTGTTGTTCTCGACCTTGATGGTCAGGTCGCCGCCGATGGTTTCGACGAACACCGTGTCGAGGATGTTCAGGTGCGGGAAGCGGCCTTCGACCACCATCTCGCGGGTGGCCTTCTTCCATTCGAAATCGAAGGGCGCCGGCAGGGCGATATCCCGCTCGCCGCGGTTGTCGATGTACCGGACATCCCGTCCGTCCACCGAGATCGACCAGCGGAACACCCGCACATCGGTGACGCGCTCGCCAATCTGGAAACTCGCCAGCAGCTTGCCGTCACGGATCGCCAGTTGCAGCAGGCGGGTGTTCTTGTAATAGGTGTAGAGCTCGTTGAAATCGTTGAGGAAGCCCTGGGCCGCCAGGAAGCTGCCTTCCAGGGGCACGGGCTCGGCTTCGTAGCCTTCGCCCTCTTCCACCAGCCGATAGAGGGAAAACACGTCGGCGACGCTGGTTTCCTTCTTCAGGCCGATGAACACGTTGTAGCCGAACAACAGGCAGTCGCCGACCTGGACGATGTCCCGGGCGATGCAGTTGTTCTCGGTGCGGATGCGCACCCGCCCGACCACTTCCATGCGGCTGTTGCCGAACTCGTCGAGACGCCTCTGGTTGAGGTCGTCGGTGGTGGCCCGCAGGCGCTGGCCCTGGTCCAGCAGGCGCTTGTGCAGCACCTCATAGGCGCCGCCTTCGGCGACGGCCTTGTCCAATACGTCCTGCGGGGGAGTTGCGACTTGAGCGTCCGACATCGTGGCCTTCCTGGATCTACGGCGGTGTGCAAAAAAAGCGGGCTCCTCAAACCTGGAGCCCGGTACCCGACACAAGGCCGGTAGCCGCTGCCGCGGGCTGCGTGCTTGAGGGCCCGAAGGCCCTCAAGGGCTGCGCCTCCTACGGAGTCGGTCGCAGCCTTCGGCAGCGGCTACAGGTGTGTCAGGTGTGGGTCAGGCTTCGGCAGACGGCGCCTCGGCCTTGCGCGAGACGGCAGCAGCGGCCAGTTCAGCGGCAACGGCCGGTGCGCCCTTGCCGTTGAGCAGGCGTGCCAGGACGTCCTGGACCACCGGGCTCTTGCCCACCACGCCCTCGATGGCCTTGCCCACCGACAGCGATTTGGCGAAGGAATTGAAGAAGTCGCCTTCGCCGCCGACGATCTCGATCTTGGCCTTGCTGAGGGCGGCGGACAGCACTTCGGCCTGGTCCTTGGCGATGTCCTTGTTGGCGGCGATGGCGGCCATCGCTTCCTCGAAGTTCTTCTCCAGTTGCATGCGGAACTCTTCGTGCTGGCGAGCGCTGTCGCTGAGGGAATCCAGGGCACCGAACTTCTTGCCCAGGCCTTCGGCTTCGGCGTTCAGACGCTGCAGCAGCACTTCGGCTTCGGCCGAACCCAGGTCCTTGGTGGCCTTGGCCTTGGCCGCGCCCAGTTGCTCTTCGCCACGGGCTTGAGCACCGAGCTTCTCTTCCATGACCTTGGCTTCGGCCAGGCCGTCCTTCTCTTTGGCAGCCGCCTGGGCTTCCATGACGCGGGCGTCGGCCAGGCCTTTTTCCTGCTCGCCGCGAGCTTCGGCAATCAACTGCTCGGTGCGGACGCGGGCTTGCGCCAGGCCTTCTTTTTCCTGTGCCGCTGCGGTGATTTCCAGCACGCGGGCATCGGCCAGACCAGGCGCGGCGCGCTCGGCTTCCAGGCCTTCGGCCAGGCGCTTCTTGGCTTCGGCCTGTTTGGCCGCCGCTTCCAGTTCGGCCTGGGCCAGGTTGTTGATCTCCACGGCCTTGTGCTTGGAGCGAGTCTCGTCGGCTTCGGCCTGTTTGACCTGACGCACCAGATCCTGCTCGGCTTCGGCCTGGGCCTGGATCACCACCACTTGCTTGGCGCGTTCGGCTTCGGAAATTTCGCGTACTTCCTTGATCCGCTCTTCTTCCTGGGCCACGGTCTTCTCGACCGCTACCCGCTCACGGATCACGGTGGCGATGTTCTTGCGCTGCTCTTCCAGAGCCTTTTCTTTCTCGATGCGCTGCAGTTCCACTTCACGCTCGCGGGCCACTACTTCCAGGTCCTTGGCGCGGGTGACTTTCTCCACTTCGATGACCACCGCACGCTGACGGTTCTGCTGGGCCACTTCGACTTCGCGCTGATGGTTCTCGGTGCGCACGTCGATTTCCTGCTGCGACTGAATGCGTGCTTGCTCGGCCTTCAGGCGCTCTTCTTCCTTGACCTTGGCGGTCTCGGCTTCCTCGCGGGCGCGGATGGTTTCGATCTCGCGCTTCTGCCGCGCTTCGGCGTCGGCCTGCTGGCGTTCCAGCGACAGCGAGGCTTCGCGGGTCTCGACGTTTTTCTTCTGGATCGCCAGTTCCTGGTTGCGCTCCAGTTCGTTGGTGATGACGTTCTGCGCCGCGGTCAGCTCGGTGATCTTGCGGATACCTTCGGCGTCGAGGATGTTGCTCGGGTCCAGGGAGTGCTTGGCGGTCTGCTCCAGGTAGTCGATGGCCACGTCTTCCAGCACATAGCCGTTGAGGTCGTTGCCGATGATCTCGATGATGCGGTCGCGGAAGTCCTGGCGGTTCTCGAACAGCTGGACGAAGTCGAACTGCTTGCCCACGGTCTTCAGCGCTTCGGAGAACTTGGCGTTGAACAGCTCGTTGACCGCAGCGCGGTCGGAGGCACGGTCGACACCGATGGCCTTGGCCACCTTGAGCACGTCTTCCTGGGTTTCATTGACCCGCAGGTAGAAAGCCACGGTGATGTCGGCGCGCATGTTGTCGCGGCAGATCAGACCATCCTTGGCCCGACGGTCGACTTCCAGGGTGATCAGCGAGATCCGCATGAACTCCTTGAGGTGGATGACCGGGTACACCAGGGCGCCGGTGAAGTGCACCTTGGGCGTCGAGGACATGTCGTTGACGATCAGCGCCGTGCCTTGGGGGACCTTGATATAGAAGGCCTTGAACAGGGCCAGCAGGCCGAAGACCACCAGGACGACGAGGCCGATCCCGAGCAGGATGGGCAGCAGCGACGGTAAATTCATGCAATCAATCTCCTTTGATTCTGAGGAAGCCCGGGCTCAGAGGCCGCGAAACTCGTCCTCGGTAATGACCCGATAGGCGTGTTGCGCCTCCAGATACTCCAGTAACACGACGCGATCGCCGCGTTTGAAAGCTCGCGCCTCATCGGCACGCACACGCAGGATCAGGCCCGCGCCGCCGTTCTCGAGCACGGCTTCGCCGTGTTCCAGGGTGACTCTGCCGCTGCGTACCACGGCGGTCTGCCCCAGCACCGACTGGCTGCTGGTGGCTTCCATCTTGTGAAACAGCGGACGCAGCGGACGGCAGATGGCCGCGCTGATGGGGGCCGCCAGAAACAGCGCAACCACAGCCAGCAACAGGCCCAGGGGATAACGCAGCCAACCCAGGGGCAGGTGGCTGAGGACGTAGAGTTCGGCGAAATAGGTCAAAAACCAGCTGAAGAACATCAGCAGGGTCAGCACCAGGGTGACCGGCACCCCGTTGAGCTTGAACTTGATCAGCAGCCCGGCCAGGCCTTCAGTGGCATGGGCGCCTTCGAGCAGCGAATCAGCCTCGAAGTCCAGCAGATCGACCTCGAGCATGCCCATGGCCACCACGGCCCAGTAGATTACCGCCAGGCAGAGCATGAAGCTGAACAGCACTGTGGGGAACGACAACACTGTCTGCAGGAAGATTTCCATTGCTTTCCTATCCCTGAAAAAGCCGGGCAAGGCCCATCGGCCCCGCCCCTACAACACAACGATGAATCAGGACTTGTTGCGATCCTTGAGGCGCGCCAGCACGCTGTCGGCGCTGGTGCTGCCGGCGACGATCCCGGCCTCGCGCAACTTGGCGTCCAGGGCATCGTCGGGGTTGCTGGTGCTGGCCAGCTCCGCTGCGGCTTCCATCTTCGCCGCACGCTCGGCCTGCTTCTGCTTGATCCGCTCCAGGGACTCCACCGCGGTGTGCAGCTTGCTCTGCGAGCCACCGTAGCGCTGGGCCACGGCCTGCTGAGCCTTCTGCACGCTCTCGGTGGCCTTGACGGTATCCACCTGTTGTTTCAGATGTTTGATATTGCCTTCGGCCTGGGTCACAGCCTTGCGCAATTGGGCCACGCTGGCGGCAAAGCCATCGGCCTGCTCGCGCTCGACCGCCAGGTCATTTTCCAGATTGGCGATCTTCTGCGCCACTTCCTGGGCAAGATTTTCATTACCCGCTTCCAGGGCCTTGAGGGCGTAGCTTTCATACTCGGCGATCTTCGCCGCGCTGCCATTGGCGCGCTCGGCGGCGAGTTTCTGCCGGGCCATGATTTCGGCCAGGGCTTCCTTGGACTTGCGCAGTTCCTGGTCGGCGTCGCGGATTTCCTGATCGAGAATCCTCAGGGCCTGGCTGTCCACCATGGCTTCGCCCGCCTCATTGGCGCCACCGCGCAGGGCGGTAAGCAACTTGCTCCATACGTTCATGTGCATTCCTCCAGGTCAGGCCTGAGCCTTCAGGTAGCCTTCATAGGCCTCGGTAGCCCTGATCACGTTGCTGGCCAGGGTTTCGATCTCGTAAAGCACGTTGGAGAGGATCGAGGTGGCGCTGAGCGCACCGAACATCATGTAGAAGCGCTCGCCGCCCAAGCCGGTTTCCAGGCCGATGCTCGACAGCGGGAACAACTGGCGGCTGAGCAGCACTTCTTCATTGAAGGCTTGCACATCGGTGACTTCGCTTTGCGGCCAGAGCAGGGCTTCGACCAGGATCTGCTCGCCGGACAGGGCGACAAACAGCGGCAGGTCGCCGTATTCGCGCATGGTCACGTGCAAGCTCGGTTCGGCGCCTTCAAGCAGTTCAATGCTGGCTTCGCCGCTGCTGAACAACTCGGTGGCCATCAGGGCCTGGCACAGCGATCGGGCATTCCAGATCTGCGGCATGCTCATTTCTCCATCCTTTTCCACAGGAGCCAGCCCGTCAAAGGGCTGACGCAGTTTGCGTTCAACCGCCAGCAACGCCTGGGCGTTCTCGGGCAGTATCCAGACTTCCTTTTTCACCAAGCCCTGATCACGCAGGCGCTGGCGGAATAAACGTTGGTAATGGGCTGAGGATTTGTTTTCCATGGCGCACAGACTAGAGCATCACATGTAAGACTTTCAATTCATCACATGTAATTTTTTAATGAGGTATTTGTAACAATAGTTTTCTATCGACCCACTCGGAACAAAACGTCGAACCTGTCACGGGGCATAGACCAGATCGAAGGATTTGCAACCGCCCTTCTCATGAAAGGCGCCATTAAACCCGCCACCCAAGAGAATGAGAAGCACAATTATCCCGCCATCGACCTGAAAATAATGAATGAAGGCCACCGTCCAGCGCTGCCTTAATGGCAACCAATGGTCTAGGCTAGGCGGATTTTCCTGCCCAGCGGATGCCCCATGAACAGCCTCAGCAAGCCCCTCGCCGGATTGAAAGTGATCGAACTCGGCACCTTGATCGCCGGCCCCTTCGCCTCGCGCATCTGCGCCGAGTTCGGTGCCGAGGTGATCAAGGTCGAGTCTCCGGACGGCGGCGATCCGCTGCGCAAGTGGCGCAAGCTGTATGAAGGCACTTCGCTGTGGTGGTTCGTCCAGGCCCGCAACAAGAAATCCCTGACCCTGAACCTCAAGCATCCCGAAGGCTTGGCGGTGCTCAAGCAACTGCTGGCCGAAGCCGACATCCTGATCGAAAACTTCCGCCCCGGGGTCCTGGAAAAGCTCGGCCTGGGCTGGGACGTGTTGCACGCCCTCAACCCCAAACTGGTGATGGTGCGCCTGTCGGGCTTCGGCCAGACCGGCCCGATGAAGGACCAGCCGGGCTTCGGCGCCGTGGGCGAGTCCATGGGCGGCCTGCGCTATATCACCGGCTTCGAGGATCGTCCGCCGGTACGCACCGGGATTTCCATCGGCGACTCCATCGCGGCCCTGTGGGGCGTGATCGGCGCGCTGATGGCCCTGCGTCATCGCGAGGTCAACGGCGGCCAGGGGCAAGTGGTGGACGTGGCGCTGTATGAGGCGATCTTCGCCATGATGGAAAGCATGGTTCCGGAGTTCGACGTGTTCGGTTTTATCCGCGAGCGCAGCGGCAACATCATGCCCGGCATTACCCCGTCTTCGATCCACACCAGCGCCGATGGCAAGCATGTGCAGATCGGCGCCAACGGCGATGCGATCTTCAAGCGCTTCATGCTGCTTATCGGTCGCGACGACCTGGCCAACGATCCCGCCCTGGCCAGCAACGACGGACGCGATACCCGCCGCGATGAACTCTATGGCGTGATCGACCGCTGGGTGGCCTCCCTGCCCCTGGACCAGGTACTGCAGCAGCTGAATCAGGCTGACGTCCCGGCGAGCCGGATCTTCAGCGCCGAGGACATGTTCCACGACCCGCAGTTCCTCGCTCGGGAAATGTTCCTCCAGGCCAAACTGCCCGACGGCAAGCCCTTCAAGATGCCCGGCATCGTGCCGAAACTCTCTGAGACGCCCGGCTCCGCGGACTGGGTCGGCCCCGAGCTCGGCGAGCATTCGACAGAAGTCCTGGCGAGCCTGGGCTACAGCAGCGAACAGATCCAACACTTGCGCAACTCTGGGGCGATCTAAGCTGAAAAACCGGTTTTCCATCAGCGCCCTGTCCGGCGCCCATCCACCCTTCCTACGCCGTCGCCTTAGGTGCTGCGTGACGTTTCTGCTCGCCCTGCTGTGGCTGCCGAACGCCTCCAGCGAACCCAAGGAGACGCTGTTCTGGCTGCTGCGAGACCTGCCGCCGCTGAGCATTTTCGAGGGCGAGCAGAAAGGACAAGGGGTCATCGACCTGCTGATGCCGCAACTGATCGCCAGCCTGCCGGAGTACCCACAACAGATAGTGCGGGTCAATCGCGCCCGGGGCTTGCAGATGCTGCGCGAGCCGACCTTCGTCTGCGACCCGTCGCTGATCATGAACAAGGAGCGCGAACAGTGGGTGACCTTCTCCATCACCAGCTTCCGAGTCCTGAGCAATGGCCTGGTGATCCGCCGCGCCGACCATGAACACCTGACCCCGTTCGTCCGGGAGGGCAAGGTCGATCTGCGCGCCCTGCTCGCCAGCGGCCAGGAAAAAGTCGGAGTGGTTGCCGAGCGCAGCTATGGCCAGCAAGTCGATAACCTGCTGCAAGCAGCCCCCGCGGACTCGGTCAATGCCCACCACGGCAACGACGCCCTGGGCAGCCTGTTGCAGATGCAGCGCCTGGGGCGCCTGCGTGTGTTGCTGGGCTACTGGCCGGAAATTCGCTACCAGGCAATGCAGCAAGGCATGGACCCGCAGGAGCTGGAGTTCTATCCGATCCAGGGCACCCAGCAGTATCAGGAGATCCATATCGGCTGCAGCAAGACCGCCCAAGGGCGACAAGCCATAGCCCGGATCAACCAGGCCCTGCTCAAGCTGCGTGAGGATCGCCTGGTTGAGCTGTATGCCGCCTGGCTGGAGCCGGAGATGCGCGACCCATACCGTGCCGACGCCCGGGCCTATTTCCGCGATCTGCACGACCACTGACAAATCCCGGGCAAAAAGAAACCCCGAGAAGTGGGGAGACGACTCGGGGTTAAACGCGGTCTTTGACGACCGGTATCAGCCGGCTACAAGCACCGGAGCACAATGCCTGATCCTGCTGATACTGAGTCTGACTGACCGGGTGACAGGAAGGTTCCGCAAAAATTTGCATCAGTTGCGCTGATCGAACACCTTGCCTTCAGCTGCATGGCGCAACGCGGCGATCACACAGGGTTCCAGCCGGCCTTCGGCGATCAGCACGTCACGGTGCAGACCATCGACTACGTCGGTAAGCAGGCGCTTGTCGGTGAGCTGGGCCTGATTGACCTCACGCTCCAAGACCATGGCGCCAGCCGCGTTCTTCAGGGTCACCAGGCATTCGCCATGGCCGCCGCAAGGCGTCAGTGTGACCTGGTACGGACTCAGCGACTCGCTCAACAAAAGACTGATACTTTCCATCTAGATCACCACTCAATAGCTCGAATTAGAGGTTCGAAAACAAAAATGCCGGTAGCTTTCTGACATTCAAGTGACCATCGCTCAGAGAAGAAAGTTCGCCACACCTACTGCTGCCGACCTGAGTCATTCGAGCATGCACGGGTAACATGACAGATATAAAACGGCCGACCAGGCGCAAACCACGCCGCCGTTGCATTGGAGCCCAAGCTTTGAAAGCAATGTCGAACAACAAATTGCGCATCATCCTTGCCGACGATCATCCGATCTTCCTGATTGGCTTGCGTGCCGTGCTGGAGCAGGACGACAGCCTGGCCATTGTCGGTGAAGCCCGCTCGCCTTCTGCCCTGAGCCAGCTGATGCAGGAAGTCGAGTGCGACGTGCTGGTCACGGACTTCATGATGCCCGAGGAGCAGCAGAACGACGGCCTGCGCCTGATCGAGCAATTGCGCCGGCATCATCCCGACCTGCCCATCGTGGTGGTGACCATGCTCAATCACGCCGGGCTGTTTCGCTCGATCCTCGACCTGGGGGTGATGGGGTTGCTGAGCAAGGCCAGCCTGGCCGATGAACTGCCGTCAGCCATTGCCCATGCGCGACAGCACAAACGCTATGTGGCCCAGGCCATCAAGCGAGCATTGAGCCTTGCCGGTGAAGTGGGACCGGATCGACTGGTCTCCAAGGATCAGTTGTCGCCCCGGGAACTGGAAGTGATCCGCCTGCTGGCCGCCGGCCATGCAGTGGGAACCATCGCCACTCAGCTCAACCGCAGCAAACAGACGGTCAGCGCACAGAAAGTCAGCGCCATGCGCAAACTGGGCCTGGCCAGCGAAGCCGCGCTGTACATCTATGTCCAGGAACACGGGCTGTCCTAGGCGCTACGGGCAGCGACCTTAAGCACACAGACCGGCAGCCTGCCCATCCAGGCCATTGCTGCCCACGCCTGGGGTCTCGGCCAGCCATTGGCGCATCTGGGCGGCGCTCATCGGCGGGGCGATGAAACAACCCTGCAGATGAGCCGCCCCCAGGCCCCTGGCCGCCACACAGTCGGACTCGGTCTCGATACCGGTCACCACCACCCCCAGGGACATGCGTCGCGCCATGTTCATCGCACCGCCGACCAGCGCCCGCTTGCGCTCATCCGCGGCCATGCCGGCGACAAACACCGGAGGGATCTTCAGCTCGGTGAACGGCAACTCCAGCAAGCGCTGCAGGCTGGTTCCACCGGTGCCGAAATCGCCGATGGACAACTTGCAACCAATCATCCGCAGGCGCAGCAGCGCCTCCACATGGGCGGTATCGGTCTGCAGTTGTGTGGTGTCGATGACTTCCAGGGTCAGCATCCGGGCCGGCACTTCGAAGCGCCTCAGCAACGCCTCCAACTGACGGGGGAACAACGGCCGCTCGAGGATGCCGGTGGGAATGTTCACGGCAACCGGCAGCCAGTAGCCCAGCACCAGTTTCACCCCGGCCACCAGTTCCAGTGCCTGCTCCAGCATGTGCCAGGTGAAGACCTCTTGCAGGCCGGCGAACTCGATCAGCGGAAGAAATTCGCCGGGCATCAGCAGGCCCCGCTCAGGATGCTGCCAGCGTGCTAGCGCCTCGACACCTTGAAGCTCGCCATGCTCATGGATGACCGGCTGAAAATGCGCAACCCCACAACCCAGCACCGCCGCAAGCCCCTCATCCTGAGTCACGTCCTCGAAGACAAAGGGCTCAAGGCCCAGCAAGTCCCGGAGCAATGTCTGGTTCAGTTCGGGGCCGGCTGCCCTGGCGTGCTGTTGATAGGCACAGAGCAAGTCGCCGAGCACAGCAGCCGAAGCCGGCTTGGGCAAGCACGCGAGCACTTTCAAGCCCAACTCGCGAGCCATGCCGGCTGTACCTTCAAGGACATCCGGCTCTGCGTCGCTGAGAATGATCAGGGCCTTGGCCAGTTGCTGCTGGGCCAGTTCGCGGATCAACTCCAGGCCATCGGTCTGCTCCAGGTACAGATCGCAGATGGCGATATCCACCGGCCCCTTGCTGTCCAGCGAGCGCCGCGCGGACTGCTGGTTCTCGGCGGTCAGCACGTTGAAGACACCATTGGCGTTGAGCATCTGGTGCAAGGCCATCAATTGGAACGAGTTGTCTTCGAGAATCAGCACTTTTAGCGAATGCATGGGGCAACCTCCGATCGGCGCAGGTGGGAACAGTCCACTACGGGCCGATACGGTAATCAGACAAGTCCTAATCACACATAGGACAAGTCTTATTCGTCCAGAGCCATCTGAATATCGCTGCGTAAAATCCCCATGACCTCAAGCAGCAGCGGCCATTGACGGCCCAGCGCCTGCTCCTGGCGCTCCTTGACCAGCACCTCCAGCTCGATACAGGCCTTGGCCAGGGGCAAGGCGTCGATCAGGCAGCACACACCCTTGAGCCGATGCAAGGTGCCTCTCAGGCGCTCCCAATCCAGCACCGCCAAAGCCTCTTCCAGCGCTTGCTGCTCTTGGGCAAGGTTACGCAACAGCTCCTGCAACATGCGCTGCAACACGTGTTCGTCGGCCTGGGTCATGCCGCGCAAGGTCTGGATGTTGAAGGATGGCGACGGCAGGAAACGGGCCAGAGACTGGGCCAACTGATCCAGGGTCACCGGCTTGACCAGCAACTGATCCATGCCGGCGCGCTCACAACGCTCGCGCTCGTCTTCGAACGCGTTGGCCGTGCAACCGATCACCGGGCAGGGCGAACGCCCTTCCTGCGCCTCGATCTGGCGGATGGCCTCGGTCAGGGCGTAGCCACTCATGCCCGGCATGTTGCAATCGGTCATCAGCACATCAAAGGTCCCGGAGCGCCAGCGCTGCAACGCCTCACGGGCGTTGTCACAGGCCACGACCCGATGCCCGAGAAACATCAGCTGCTGGCTCAGGACCATGCGGTTGGCGCTCAAGTCATCCACCACCAGCACTTCGATGCTGCGGCTCGGCGGACGCTCGGCAGGCGGCGAGACTTGCGGATCGAGATCCTCGCTGACCCGCTCCAGATACAGCTCGATGACAACAACGGTTCCGGCTCCTGGCTCACTCAGCAGGTGAATGCGCCCGCCCATCAACTCGATCAACTGCCGGCAGATGCTCAGACCCAGCCCGGTGCCGCCATAGGTTGAAGAGGTCATGGCATCGGCCTGGACAAAGGGCGTGAATATCCTCGCTTGCTGCTCGGCACTGATTCCCGGGCCGGTATCCGCGACGCTGATACGCAGACACGGGATACCGGACTCATCCGGCTGGCGCTCCACCGTCACCCGCACTTCACCTTCAGCGGTGAACTTCAAGGCGTTGCTCAACAGGTTGTGCAGCACCTGGCGCAAGCGCAACGGATCAAAGAGATAACGCCCCCGGGCTTCCTCGTGGAAGACCAGCTGCAAATGCACGCCCTGGTTGCGCGCAGTCACTTCGAAGAGCTGCCGGACGCTGTCGAAAAAAGGCTTGAGGGCGGTGACCTGCGGCACCAGCTGCATATGGCCGGCCTCGATCTTGGCCAGATCAAGGCTGTCCCCCATCAGGCTGATCAACTCCTGGGCAGACTGATAAGCCACCCGCAGAGCCTCGGAAAAAGGCGCGCCACGCACCCTGGCCTGCTCTTTCTCCAGTTCCAGCAAGCCAACGATGGCGGTCATCGGCGTGCGGATCTCATGACTCATGGTGGAGAGAAAAGCACTCTTGGCGGCATTGGCCTGGTCGGCGGACTGACGCGCTTGTACCAACTGGTTCTCCAGACGCTTGCGCTCGGTGATATCGATCCAGCCACCCAGCAAGCCCTGCAGACGGCCCTCGGCACTGTAGAACGGCACCGTCCATTGATAGGCGTGGATCGATCCGTTGCGCGTCTGCACCTGGCGGTCGGCGAATACCGACTCCTCGGACGCCAGCAACTGCATGATCTCGCCATGCAGCTGGCGCGCGGTGGCTGCAGGCAGCAGATCCAGCTCTGTCAGTTGTCGCCCCCGAATCTGTTCCAGGCTCGTCCCCAACTGCTGTTCATAACTCTTGTTGCAGGTGATCAGGCGCCCTTGCAGATCACGGACAAAGATCGGGTTGGGGATGCCGTCAAGCAGGGCCCGCATGAACACCAACTGATCGTTGAGCCGTTGCTCGGCTTGCAATCGCTGCTGAATCTGCAGCTTGAGCCGACTGCTCCAGGCCAGGGAAATCAGACCGAACAGCAGCGCGGTGGAAATGGCCCAGTACACCCAGGTCGGCACCCGCTGCCAGACCGGCATCGGCACCGGCGTGGCCCCCAGCCACTTGAGACGGATGGCGCTAAGCTCCGCCACGGGCAGCGCCTCCAGCGACTTGTTGAGGATACTCAGCAGCTCGGGTTGATCCTTGCGCACGGAAAACTCGTCGGCCGACCAGGTACCTTCGACGCTGCGCCCCACCCGCAATCCATCGTCAGCGGGCCCCAACCCCAGCGCCTGGACCTGGACCTCGTTCTGAATGGTGGCCATGGCTTCACCACTGCTGACCAGGGCCCGGGCTTGCTCATAGCTGTCGACACTGCGCAGCCGAATATCGGGATAGTAGCGCCGGATGTAGCTCTCAAGGGTGTGCCGCGCCGGCAACGCCAGCACCTCACCGGCCATCTGCTCCAGGCTGCTCAGGCGGCGATCCTCGGGACGCACGACAAAGACCCAGGCGGCACCACCGAAGGCATGGGAGAAATTCAGGAACAACCGCCGGTCCTCACTGGCCGTGAGGGTAGAAGTCATCTGCGCCTGCCCACTCTCCAGCCACTCCAGGGTCTGCGCTGTGGAAAGGCTCTCCTTGTGCACAAAATGCAGGCCGGTCATGCGCGAGATACGGTTGAGCAGGTCGATGTTCAGACCGGCCCAGCGCCCCTCCTTGTCCTTGAACACATGGGGCGGATATTGCTGGGAGGCAACCATCACGTGGGGATGCTGGAGAATCCAGGCCTGCTCCTCGGCACTGAGCTCGATCCGCTCACCGGAGATATTCGCCCCCAGGCCGGTGGTCCAGCGCGCCTGTATTTCCCGCTGCAGGGATTCGTCAATGCTCTGCAGTGCCTGCTCCAGCAGGCCTGCCAGCAGGGCGTTGTCATCACGGGTGGCAAAAGCGAAGCCCGTCGGCGGCAAACGGCTTTCATCCTGAATCCGCACCGCCAGGTAAGGGCGCAGGGCCTTGTAGGCACGCACGATGATCTCATTACCGATGAAGGCGTCGGCGTCGCCCTGGTTCAATGCCTCCAGGCCGCTGTAAAGATTGGGCGAGAGCATGATCTGACTGTTCGGATACGCCGCATGCACCTGTTCGGCGTTGGCATAACCGTCCAACAACACCAGTTTCTTGCCGGCCAGATCATCACTGGGGCTCGACCCGTCGCGGCGCACCACCACCACCGCCCTGTCGGGCATGTAGTCGCTGGTGAAGCGCAGCCCCGAAAGGCCGCGCTCATAGCCATTGGCGCTGGTCAGCACATCGATGGTGCCGTTACGCAGCGCTTCGACCGCCTGCTCGCGCTCGGAAAACCCCAGGACTTCCATTGTCACGTCCAATCGCTCGCCCACCAGACCGAGGTAATCGGCGCTGATGCCCTGATAGCGATTGCGGTCACGGGTGATGTCGATGGGCTGGTAGTCATCAATGGCGATCCCCACCCTCAGGCGCGGATGCCTCGCCAACCATTGCTGTTCGGCAGGCGCCAAGGCCAGAGGCTGCAGATCGGCGAACGCCGGCACCAGCTTGAAGGGCAGGTTCTTCGCCGTGCCGGCCAGCGCGACACCCCAGAGCACGGCCCAGGCCAGCAGGCTCGCCACTAGCAGGCCCAGAACGCGCCCTACCCTGTACGTTTGACGAAGCATCATCCGGGCCTCCCTGCCCCTGGCGGGCCAAGCTTGCGCATGAAAAAACAAAGCCCGTCAGGAGACGGGCTTCGTGGACGACAAGACCAAGGGATCAGAGTGGCTTGCCACGATTGCCGTGCTGGCTGACAAAAGCCTGCACCGCTTTCAGGTCATTGGCCAGGACCGTGCAGCGTTCTTCGCGCTGGAACAGGTCGGACAGGTGCGCCGGCAGTTCCAGAGCCTTGCCGATACCGGCCTTCTCCACCGCGTCCGGGAACTTGACCGGGTGCGCCGTGCCCAGGATCACCATCGGTGTATCCAGGCTGCGACGGCACTCACGGGCGGCCTTGACGCCAATCGCGGTATGCGGGTCGAGCACCTCGCCGGTCTGCTCGAAGACTTCGGCGATGGTCTCGCAGGTCTGCTCGTCGTTCACCGCCAGGGAGTCGAACAGCTTGCGCGCTTCGCTCCAGCGATCCTCTTCGACGCTGAAACCGCCGCCTTGCTTGAAGCTCTCCATCAACCCCGCCAGCGCCGCGCCATTGCGACCGTGCAGGTCGAACAGCAGGCGCTCGAAGTTCGACGAGACCATGATGTCCATGGACGGCGACAGGGTCGCGTGCAGGGTTTCCTTGACGTACTGATTGCCGCTCATGAAACGGTGCAGGATGTCGTTGCGGTTGGTGGCGACGATCAGCTGGCTGATGGGCAGGCCCATGTTGCGTGCCAGGTAGCCGGCGAAGATGTCACCGAAGTTGCCGGTGGGCACCGAGAACGCGATGGAGCGCGCCGGGCCGCCCAACTGCAGGGCCGCGTGGAAGTAGTAGACGATCTGGGCCATGATCCGCGCCCAGTTGATCGAGTTCACCGCCACCAGACGGGTGCCCTTGAGGAAGCCCTGGTCGGCGAAACTGGCCTTGACCATTTCCTGGCAGTCGTCGAAGTTGCCTTCGATGGCGATGTTGTGGATGTTCTCGCCGAGGATAGTGGTCATCTGCCGGCGCTGCACTTCCGAGACACGGTTGTGCGGATGCAGGATGAAGATGTCGACGTTGTCGCAACGCTTGCAGCCTTCAATGGCCGCCGAACCGGTGTCACCGGAAGTGGCGCCAATGATCACCACGCGCTCGCCGCGCTTCTCCAGCACGTAGTCCAGCAGGCGCCCCAGCAGTTGCAGGGCGAAGTCCTTGAACGCCAGGGTCGGGCCGTGGAACAGCTCCAGCACCCACTCATTGCCGTTCAGCTGACGCAGCGGGGCAATGGCGTTGTGAGAGAAGGCCGCGTAGGTTTCTTCCAGGATCTTCTTGAAGTCGGCATCCGGAATGCTGCCGGTGACGAACGGGCGCATGACCCGGAACGCCAGCTCGTGATACGGCAGGCCGGCCCAGGAAGCGATTTCTTCCTGGGTAAAGCGCGGCAGGTTCTCCGGCACATAGAGACCGCCATCACTGGCCAGACCGGCCAGCAGCACATCTTCGAAATTCAGGGCCGGTGCCTGGCCACGAGTACTGATATAGCGCATGGGGACAAACCTTCGGTTTGAGCCTCAAGCCGCAAGCTTCAAGCCTCAAGTCAAAGCACATCAGCTTCTGACTTGGCGCTTGCCGCTCGCCACTTGCGGCTGCTTCATTAATTCAAATGTTCGACGCGGATACGGACCACTGGGCCGACGACGCCCTGCAGGGCCTCCAACGCGGTAATCGCATCGTTGATGTGCTGCTCCAGAACGCGGTGGGTCAGCAGGATCATCGGCACCAGGCCATCCTGTTCTTCCACTTCCTTCTGCATGATCGATTCGATGTTGATGCCGCGCTCGGAAAGAATGCTCGCCACCTGGGCCAGTACGCCCGGGTGATCCTTGGCCTGGATGCGCAGGTAGTAGGCGCTTTCGCAGGACTCGATCGGCAGGATCGGGTGATCGGACAGGGAATCAGGCTGGAAGGCCAGGTGCGGCACGCGGTTTTCCGGATCGCTGGTCATGGCGCGAACCACGTCCACCAGATCGGCCACTACCGAGGAAGCGGTCGGCTCCATGCCGGCGCCAGCGCCGTAGAACAGGGTCGAACCGGCAGCGTCGCCATTGACCATCACCGCGTTCATCACGCCGTTGACGTTGGCGATCAGGCGGTCGGCCGGGATCAGGGTCGGGTGCACCCGCAGCTCGATGCCGGCCTCGGTGCGGCGCGCCACACCCAGGTGCTTGATGCGGTAGCCCAGGGCTTCGGCGTAGTTCACGTCGGCCGTGGTCAGCTTGGTGATGCCTTCGGTGTAGGCCTTGTCGAACTGCAGCGGGATACCAAAGGCGATGGACGCCAGGATGGTCAGCTTGTGCGCGGCGTCGATACCTTCAACGTCGAAGGTCGGATCGGCTTCGGCATAACCCAGGGCCTGGGCTTCAGCCAGCACGTCTTCGAAGGTACGACCCTTCTCGCGCATTTCCGAGAGGATGAAGTTGCCGGTGCCGTTGATGATCCCCGCCAGCCAGTTGATGCGGTTGGCCGAGAGCCCTTCGCGGATCGCCTTGATCACCGGAATGCCACCGGCCACGGCGGCTTCGAAGGCCACGATCACGCCCTTCTCCTGGGCCTTGGCGAAAATCTCGTTACCGTGGACGGCAATCAGCGCCTTGTTCGCGGTAACCACATGCTTGCCATTCTCGATGGCCTTGAGCACCAACTCACGGGCCACGGTATAGCCGCCCACCAGCTCGATAACGATATCGATTTCAGGGTTGGTGGCCACGGCGAAGACATCGTTGGTAATCGCAATACCGGTCGTCTGGAACTGAGGCTTTGGCGTACGGGTAGCAATTTGCGCTACTTCGATTCCACGCCCGGCACGGCGGGCAATCTCCTCGGCGTTGCGCTGAAGTACGTTTAGGGTACCGCCACCGACAGTACCCAGCCCACAGATGCCTACTTTGACCGGATTCACTCTGAACTCCCCATAAAACGGCCGACTCAAGGCCGGCCGTGGAAAACAGCCGCAAACAGCACGGCTCTCTATTAATGCCCCTTCGGTTGCAACCGGAGGAGCATGATCGTCAAAGGCTAGCGTGACGATGCAGGATTATTTCGCACCCAGGGCCAGTTTGGCGATCTGCGGTGCCGGCTGGTAGCCGGGAATGACTTGGCCATCAGCCAGGACGATGGCCGGCGTGCCATTGACGCCGATCGACTGACCCAGGGCGAATTGCTTGGACACCGGGTTATCGCACTTGGCGGCCTTGATTTCCTTGCCGTCGACCATCTTGTCCATGGCGGCTTTCTTGTCCGCCGAACACCAGACTGCCTGCAGCTGTTCGTCACCCGGCGAACCCAGGCCCTGACGCGGGAACGCTACATAGCGCACTTCCACACCCTGCTTGTTCAGTGCCGGTATTTCCGCGTGCAGCTTGTGGCAGTACGGGCAGGTGGTGTCGGTAAATACGGTGATGTGGGTCTTGGTCTCGCCGATGGCCGGATAGACCACAGTTTCTGCGACCGGAATGCCGTTGATCAACTTGGAAATGCCCAGGCGCTCGGTTTTTTCCGTCAGGTTCACCGGTTTGCCGTCCTTGAGCTGGAACAGATAGCCCTGGACCACGAACTGGCCATCAGCGCTGGCATAAAGCACGCGACTGCCCTTGAGCTTGACCTCGTACAGCCCGGCCAGAGGACTGGCGGTGATGCTCTCCACCGGCACTTCGAGCTGCAGCGTCTCGAGGCTCTTGCGGATGGCTTTCTCGGCACTGTCATCGGCCACGGCGAAGGTGCTGAGCAACGCCAGGGAGGCGGCGGCAAAAATCTGGGTCAAACGCATGGGAACTCCTGAAGGCGGGCAAATGGGCAACTGGGAGCGGTCGCAATGGCAACGGCCCGCAAACACCCGTTTTGCAAACCGGCAAAGCCTACCACATCTGTTTGCCGGCACCGACTACGGGCGACGCAAAGCGCCACCCGGGAGCCAAATCAACCCCGCGGGTGATGCTTGGCGTGCAGATCCTGGAGGCGGGCACGCGCCACATGGGTATAAATCTGGGTGGTGGACAGATCACTGTGGCCCAGCAACATCTGCACCACTCGCAGATCGGCCCCGTGATTGAGCAAGTGCGTGGCGAAGGCGTGGCGCAGGGTGTGAGGTGACAGCGCCTTGCCGATCCCGGCGACCTTGGCCTGGTGCTTGATCCGGTGCCAGAAGGTCTGCCGCGTCATCTGCTCGCCACGCAAGCTGGGAAACAGTACATCGCTGGGCCGCCCGCCCAGCAGCTCGGCCCGGGCATCACGCATGTAGCGCTCGACCCAGACAATCGATTCCTCGCCCATAGGCACCAGGCGCTCCTTGCTGCCCTTGCCCATGACCCGCAACACGCCCTGGCGCAGGTTGACCTGTTCCAGGGTCAGGCTGATCAGCTCAGTCACCCGCAGGCCGCAGGCGTAGAGCACCTCCAGCATGGCGCGATCGCGCTGGCCGATGGCCTCGCTCAAATCCGGTGCCGCCAGCAACGCCTCGACATCGGCCTCCGACAGGGACTTGGGCAGCGGGCGCCCCAGTTGCGGCATATCGATCTGCAAAGTCGGATCGATCTCGATCAGTTTTTCTCTCAGCAAATAGCGATAGAAGCCCCGCACCCCCGAGAGGAATCTGGCCGTGGAACGGGGCTTGTAGGCTTGCTCCACGCGCCAGGCCAAATGATCGAGGATCAGCTCGCGTCCGGCCTGCGGCAACTCCACCCCCTGCTCCTGCAGCCAGCCGTTGAACAGCGCCAGGTCACTGCGATAGGCATGGCGGGTGTTGTCGGACAGGCCTTTCTCCAGCCACAGGGCATCGAGAAAACGGTCGATCAGGGGGTGGTCGATGGCGGGCATAAAGACTCGAAAGGCACGGCCCAGGGGCCACGCGTAAAAAAATAGTGAACTGCGCAGAGGGTCGCTAGTCTTTCATAGCCAGCCATTTCAAGGAACAGGGTGCATTGATGAGCGAACAACAGATTCTGCTGGCCTTCGGCGGCATCGGCGCGGCAGCACTGGGCTGCCAATGGCTGGCCTGGAGGCTGAAACTGCCAGCCATTCTGTTCCTGCTGCTGAGCGGCATTCTTGCCGGTCCAGTGCTGGGCTGGCTCGATCCCCAGGAGATGTTCGGCCCGCTGCTGATGCCCCTGGTGTCCCTGGCGGTGGCGCTGATCCTGTTCGAGGGCAGCCTGACCCTGCACCTCTCGGAATGGCGTGAAATCGGCAGCGTGGTGCGCCGCATGGTGACCATCGGCGCGCTGTCCACCTGGGCGGTGATCACCCTGGCCACCCATTGGCTGCTGGGCTTCGACTGGATGCTGGCCCTGCTGTTCGGCACCTTGACGCTGGTCACTGGGCCGACGGTGATCGTGCCCATGTTGCGAGTGGTACGACCCAAGGCCTCGATCGCCAATATCCTGCGCTGGGAGGGCATCGTCATCGACCCTATCGGCGCCCTGCTGGCGGTGGTGGTCTACAGCTTCATCATCGCCAGCGCCGCCGGCGAGGGCCTGAGCCACAGCCTGCTGACCTTTGGCGGAGTGATTCTGTGCGGCAGCCTGTTCGGCATCGCCGGCGGCTGGGCCCTGGGCACCATCATGCGTCGCCAGTGGCTACCGGAGTACCTGCACAACCTGGCGACCCTGGCCGCAGTCCTGGGAATCTTCATCGCGTCCAACCAGGTGATGCACGAATCCGGGCTGCTGGCGGTGACGCTGATGGGCATGTGGATGGCCAACATGAAGGGCGTGGACGTAAGACACATCCTGCACTTCAAGGAAAACCTCAGCGTGTTGCTGATCTCCGGACTGTTCATCCTGCTGGCAGCGCGCCTGGACCTCAAGGCACTGATCGCCCTGGGGCCGCTGGTGCTGATCCTGCTGCTGGTGATCCAGTTCATCGCTCGCCCGCTGAATGTGCTGCTGTCCACTGCCGGCTCCAGCCTCAACTGGCGTGAACGCGCCTTGCTGGCCTGGATTGCGCCACGGGGGATTGTTGCGGCAGCGGTGTCGGCCATCTTCGCCATCCGCCTGGATGAAGCCGGTCACGAGGGGGCTTTGCTGCTGGTGCCACTGACCTTTGCCGTGATCATCGGCACCGTGGTCCTGCAAAGCGCTACTGCCCGGCCCTTGGCGCGCCTGCTCAAAGTCGCGGAGCCCGCTCCCAGCGGCTTCCTGATTGTCGGCGCCAATGGCCCGGCACGCACCATTGGCAAGGCCTTGCAGCAGCTGGGCAGCCGAGTGCTGCTGACCGACTCCAGTTGGGAGAATATCCGTGCAGCACGCATGGAAGGCCTGCCCACCTATTTCGGCAACCCGGCCTCGCAGCACGCCGACGCGCATCTGGATCTGGTGGGATTGGGGCATTTGCTGGCGCTCTCACCTTCAGGCGAACTCAATACCCTGGCAGCCATGCGCTTTCGACACGACTTTGGCCATCAGCGCCTTTTTGCCCTGGCCAACAGTCAGGAGAGCCGACGCACCGACAAGCACCGCGCCAGCCACGAACATCGCGGCCAGCTACTGGGCAGCGAGGCCCTGACCTACACCAAGCTGGCCAGCCTGCTGGGCCAAGGCGCAGAGCTGTACAGCACGCACCTGACCGAAGCCTTTGGCTGGAACGACTACCAGACTTTGCACGGCGAACGCGCAACCCTGCTGTTCGCCCGCGACAGCAACGGCTGGGTGCATGTAATCACCCCGGAAAGCGGCCTCAAGCCGACGGCTGGCTGGACCCTGCTGGCACTGATCCAACCCGAGTCTCTCTAGGAAGCGGGTTTGCCGGCGAAGGGGCCCGCAGGAACGCCTTCGCCGGCAAACCGGCTCCTACGCTGCGAATCCCGGAAGCACCGGCACCGGACGTTTGTCGTCATCGATGGCGACGAAACTGAACAGACCATGAATGGCCTTTTCCCGTCCGTCGCAACTCATGCTCTCGACAAACACCTCTACCTCAACCTTGAGGCTGGTGTTGCCCACCTTCACCACCCGCCCTACCAGCTCGACAATAGAACCAGCGGCAATCGGATGATTGAAGTCGATACGGTCGGTGGACACTGTCACCAGTGGCAACCGGCAAAAGCGCGTGGCGGCGATAAACGACACTTCGTCCATCCAAGCCAGGGCGGTGCCGCCGAACAGGGTGTTGTGATGATTGGTGGTGGACGGGAATACCGCCTTGGTCACACGGGTCACCGAGAGTTCGGTACGACGCTGGATTTCTTGCTCACGAAGGGTCATCGGACTACTGCCTGAATGGATAGATCCGCGCAGGGGCACGCTGCGGGCATGGAACGCCGATGAGCGCGGCAAGGCAGCGACCAAAGGCTTGATGGGAACAATCGGGGGCTGCCTGCCTGTGGATAACAACAGGCCAGTAACGCCGGGAGGGTGTGACGCACCCTGGGCGTTCCGTGCAGGCTGCACGGCGCGGGCGATCACACTTTATTGGGTCGGCGAGTATATCGCCGCCCGGCAGGGGCCGAAAGAACCCGGCAGGGGTCAGAGGTCACGATCGGCGATAAAAAATGCGATCATCCGCGCCCCCAACAAGGAGAACCGCCGTCATGGATGCCCTTTCCGCGCCTTCGCTCGTCGAGCACCTGCAGCAACGCCTGAGCACCGCGACAACGGATCATCCGAGTTTCATTGGCGCGCCCATCGATATCAGCTCACTGACACCCGCTCAATTGGGCAGCTTGTGGCCAGCTATCCGCCGAGCACTGCGTACCCCTGAAAACCCGGCTGCGCAGCAGATGGCGAACTCAATTGTGCAGCAGGCCGCACAGCTGGAACTGTGCCCACAACTCGATCAGACCACCCTGCTGGAGGTGCTGCGCACTTGTCTGAGCGGGCAGGAGGCGGTGGAGCAACTTGCCTATCACAGCGGCAAACCGAGCAGTGCAGTGAGCCGCGAGTTACATAGAATCCTCGGCGAACCCTCGATACGCTGGGCTGCGGACTACCACCAGACGTACGTATTGGCACAATGGCTGGATGCACAAGCCCAGGCAGCCCTGCACCGTTGCGTGGAACAACACTACGCCGATGCGCCCTACGTCCGGCAGGAGTTCGAACTGCTTGAACAACTGGAACCGCAATCCCGACTGGCCCTTGCCAGCAGCGAGTACTGGACCGGTCATCACTCACTGAGCAGCGACCCCGCAACGGCGCTGGCCGACGATGCTGCCTACGTCGAGTTCTCCCAGCAGATCCTCAACACCGCCGCCCAGCGCCTGGAAGATATTCACAGCGGCGCCACCCCCTATGTGGCCGATGGCGCCTTCAGCACCCATGACACGCCAGTAATCGCCCGTGCCGCCCGGATCGCCCTGCGGCGCGATGCGCCCTGGCTACCGCCACTGATGGACACTTTGCTGACCAAGGCTTGCGTCGCCCCAACCCAGGCCAAAACCGCGCCGTCGCAATCCCTGGCCATTGCCCTGGGTCATTGCATCGAACAGATACCAACGCCGGAAAGCGTGCAAACGCTGCGCAGCGCCCTGAGCCTGGTGCGACATGCCGGCCTGCAGAAAAAACTCACGCGCAATCTCAAACCCGCCGAGCGCGGGCTGGCCCAACGCCCCGAGATTGCCCTGCGCCTTGCCCCAGTCAGTGCTCCCGGAAAAGCCCAGCACGCGCTTCTGGCCAGTTGCCTGGAGTCAGGACTGTGGCAACACTTCGAGCTGTCTTTGAGCGACTGGCGAAGGCAGCTGGTGGATTCTGCCGTGGGCGCGCCCTTTGCCCACTCGTTGATATGGGTGGCTCACAACGACTGTGGCCAACGCTGCAGTTTCCTATTGACCCAAAACGCGCAAGCTCTTGACGTGCGGGGTCAGCCGCTGTCCCTGGACGCCGGATGCCGGATTTCGCTGTGGCACCCCCTGTCGAGCGACGAAGCAGAGCGCCAAGCCTGGCAAGCCGTGATCACCGAGCGCCAGATCAGGCAACCACTGCGCCAGGTATTTCGCGAGCACTACCAGGCGCCTGACCATGAGCTGGAAAGCCCCTCCTACCAAGCATTCGCCGGGTACAGCCTATCCATTCGCCCATTGATCGGCCTGGCACGCCGCGAGGGCTGGAAGATCGACAGAGACGGTAGCCTGAGCCGGAACCTGAGCGACATCCGAGTGACTCTGAATGTCGACGTGCCACTCTATCCCGGCTTACAGGGGCACTGCTTGTCCGGCGCCACGTGCTTCGCTCGTCGCACCGAGAAACACTGGCAGCCTGTGCTGCTGAAAAATGTGCCGGTGCAGGTCTTTTCAGAGGCTTGCCGAGCCATCGATCTGCTGGTCAGCATCAGCGCTTTCGCCGTTGAAGAACTGACGCAGACCGCCGCTGGCATTCCTCTTCCCCAGGCCTCGCCAGGCAAGCGCGAAGAGCGCCTGAATCGACTGGCCGGGCACAATCTCACGCAAATGACATTGATGCGCCAACAGGTGCTGAATACAGCCTTTGCGACGCACATCAAGGCAGGAAAGCTGAGTATGGATGAGCGCCATGTGCGGGTCGGTGACTACGCCGTGCACCTGGTGACCGGGCGCGTGTCACGCGATGGAGCCGCGGTGGACCTGCCACTGGCGGCACAAAGTGGCAAATTGGCCGCCCTGCCCTGGCTGCCTTATGACGAGGTACTGCTGGAACGGATCGCCAACACGGTCTGCGCCCTGCTGAACCGCTCCGGGCATTAAATGACAGGCAACAAAAAAGCAGCCCGTAGGCTGCTTTTTTCTGCATCGGAAGCTGGACTTAAACCAGTTTTTCCTTGATGCGAGCTGCTTTGCCCGACAGGTCGCGCAGGTAGTACAGCTTGGCTTTACGCACGTCACCGCGACGCTTGACAGCCATGCTGTCGATCTGCGGGCTGTAGGTCTGGAAAGTACGCTCTACGCCAACACCGTTGGAGATTTTACGTACGGTGAACGCGCTGTTCACACCGCGGTTGCGCTTGGCGATAACTACGCCTTCGAACGCCTGCAGACGGGAACGATCGCCTTCCTTCACTTTCACCTGAACGACAATGGTGTCGCCCGGGGCAAAGGCTGGGATCTCTTTGGTCATCTGCTCTGCTTCGAGTGCAAGGATGATTTTGTTGGTCATGCTGTGCTCCTAAGGTAAATCGTCGGATCTACCATCGATACGTTGTTAACTATCGTCCCGCTCGCGGAGATATTCCTCGAGCAGCTTCTTCTCTTCTCCAGAAAGCGAGCGGCTTTCCAGAAGATCGGCGCGTCGTTCATAGGTCCGACCAAGGGACTGCTGTAAACGCCAACGCCGGATGTGTGCGTGGTTGCCACTTAGCAACACGTCGGGAACACGCTGATCCGCATACACCTCCGGTCGGGTGTAGTGCGGGCAATCCAGCAGACCGTCCGTGAAGGAATCTTCCTCCGCGGAATCCACATGCCCTAAAGCTCCGGGCAGCAGTCGCGTAACCGCATCAATCAGGACCATCGCCGGCAGCTCGCCACCGGAGAGTACATAGTCGCCAATCGACCACTCTTCATCGACATGAGCTTCAATAAACCGCTCGTCAATGCCTTCATAACGACCAGCAATCAGGATCAATGCATCCTCATTCGCCAACTCGCGTACCGCCGACTGATTCAGTTGACGGCCTTGGGGCGACAGGTAGATCACCTTCGCACCCTCCCCGGCTGCGTTTCTGGCCTGAACCAGTGCATCCTCCAGGGGCTTGATCTTCATCACCATGCCAGGGCCACCGCCAAACGGGCGATCGTCCACAGTGTGATGTCGATCCGTGGTGTAGTCTCGCGGATTCCAACAAGTGAGCTGCAAGAGCCCCTGTTTCACCGCGCGGCTGGTTATGCCGTATTCGCTGATGGCGGAAAACATCTCGGGAAACAAACTGATCACTTCTACGCGCAAGTTAGCCACGCTTAGAAGTCCGCATCCCATTCCACCTTCATCTCGCCCGCTGCCAGATCGACGGCCAACACGCATTGCTCGGTATAGGGCAACAGGCGTTCGCGATCATCCAGGCTGCCAGCGCAAGGCTTGACCACCATTACATCGTTCGAGCCGGTCTCCAGCAGGTGATCGATCTGCCCGAGCAGTTGCCCGAGGGTGTCGATGACCTTGAGACCTTGCAGCTGGTACCAGTAGTACTCGCCGTCGGTCAGTTCAGGGAACAGGTTGCGCGGCACGCAGATCTCGTAACCGGCCAGAAGACGAGCTTCTTCGCGATCATCAAGACCCTTGAGCTTTGCGACCAGGAACTTGTCGTTCCCGCGTCCGCTGACCAGCTCAACCTGTTTCACGCTACCTTCGCGCTTGAGCGTCCAGGTTTTGTAGTCCAACAGGTTTTTAATCGGATCAGTAAAGGAAAAGACCTTCACTTCGCCGCGAACGCCATGAACAGAGTAGATTTTGCCGATAACGATCAAATCATCAGCAGGAGCTGGCGTCGCGTTCATAGGGTTCAGGCTGCAGCCTTAGCCGATTCCTTCAGCAACTGAGCAACACGCTCAGAAGGCTGTGCACCAACGCTCAGCCAGTAGGCTACGCGCTCTTGGTTCACGGACAGGCGGACTTCTTGACCACGAGCGATCGGGTTGAAGAAGCCAACTTGTTCTTTGTGCGAACCGTCGCGTGGGTTACGGCTGTCGGTCACGGTCAAGTGGTAAAACGGGCGCTTTTTGGAGCCGCCAAGGGCAAGACGGATTGTTAGCATGTGAACATCGTTCCTGTAGTCGGTGCTGCAAATCTAAATGCACAGCGGGCATGGGTGCCCGAAAGGCCGCATATTCTAAGGAATATCCGGACTTTTGCAAATGACTTTTTCCGGCGCCTATCGGCTGCCACTCAGATTTGCTATGGAGCCGCCGCAAGCGGCAGCGAGTGAGCACGCCCCAATCGAGGGTTTGCTCGAGATTCCACGTCCCCGTGGAATAGCGCCGACATGACTGCCGGCGCGGATTCTTCACATTTTCGGCATACCGCCGCCGGGCAACATGCCGCCCATGCCGCGCATCATCTTGGCCATCCCGCCCTTGGCGGAGAACTTCTTCATCATCTTCTGCATCTGCTTGTGCTGCTTGATCAAGCGGCCGATGTCCTGCACCTGGGTACCGGAACCCATGGCGATCCGACGCTTGCGCGAACCGCTGATCAGCTCAGGGTCGCGGCGCTCGGCCGGGGTCATGGAGTTGATGATGGCTTCCATCTGCTTGAACTGCTTTTCAGCGGCATTCTGTGCGTTGCCCATCTGTGCCAGATTGACGCCGCCGATGTTCGGCAGCTTGTCCATCAGGCCGCCCAGACCGCCCATGTTCTTCATTTGTTGCAGCTGATCGCGGAAGTCTTCGAGGTCGAAGCCTTTGCCCTTCTTCAGCTTCTTGGCCAGTTTGTCGGCCTTTTCCTTGTCGAGGGTCTGCTCGGCCTGCTCGATCAGGCTGAGCACGTCGCCCATGCCAAGAATCCGCGAAGCGATACGTTCAGGGTGGAATGGCTCCAGCGCCTCGGTCTTCTCGCCCATACCGATGAACTTGATCGGCTTGCCAGTGATGGCCCGCACCGACAGTGCTGCACCGCCACGGGCGTCACCATCGACCTTGGTCAGGATCACCCCGGTCAGCGGCAGCGCGTCACCAAAGGCCTTGGCGGTGTTGGCGGCGTCCTGACCGGTCATGGCGTCGACCACGAACAGGGTTTCCACCGGCTTGATCGCCGCATGCAGCGCCTGGATCTCGTCCATCATCTCGCTGTCGACGTGCAGGCGACCGGCGGTGTCGACGATCACCACGTCGATGAACTTGAGCTTCGCTTCCTTTATGGCTGCTTCGGCGATGGCCACCGGCTTCTGGCTCAGGTCCGACGGGAAGAAGGTCACGCCGATGTCGTTGGCCAAGGTCTCCAGCTGCTTGATCGCCGCCGGGCGGTAGACGTCGGCGGACACCACCATCACGCTCTTTTTCTTGCGCTCTTTAAGGAAGCGCGCAAGTTTGCCGGCGGTGGTGGTCTTGCCCGCACCTTGCAGACCGGCCATCAGCACCACGGCTGGCGGCACGGCGCTGAGGTTGAGGTCTTCGTTGGCCGCGCCCATCAGGCTTTCCAGCTCGGCCTGGACGATTTTCACAAAGGCCTGGCCCGGGGTCAGACTGCGGGACACTTCGGTGCCGACCGCACGCTCCTTCACCGAGTTGACGAAGTCCTTGACCACCGGCAACGCAACGTCGGCTTCGAGCAGCGCCATGCGCACTTCGCGCAGGGTGTCTTTGATGTTGTCCTCGGTCAGCTTGGCCTTGCCGGTGACATGGCGCAGCGTCTGCGAGAGACGGTCGGTTAGGTTTTCAAACATGCTCGATCCTTTCAGGCCCAAGGTAGACCGGGGTAATGGCGGCCCAGAGCGGAATAAACAAGTGCTCGATGAGCCTGCGGCGTGGGCAGGTCGCGGATTATAGCGAAGACTGTGCGTGGCGGACACCTCGCCGTCTGCTTGCGTGGTCTTTCAGGGCTGTGGGTTCTATGCCAAACTCAGCGACTTTCGGGCTTGCCTAACAGGATTTATGCTCCCCTTGTCACCCAGTTTGCTACCCACCCTCGCCGCCGCCGTCCTTTATGCCGCTGCGACCTTCTATCAAGGCTCTCGCCTGGCCACCGGCGCCAAGGCAAACAAGCGCCTGCTGGTTATGCTGGGCATCCTGGCCCTGCTCGCCCACGGCATCAGCCTGCTGACCCATTTGCTGACCCCGACGGGCCTGGGCCTGGACTTCTTCAGCGCTGCCAGCCTGATCGCTGCCGCGGTCATCGCCCTGACCTTGCTGGCCTGCTGGCGGATTCCCGTGGAAAACCTGCTGGTGCTGCTGTTCCCCCTCGGCGCCCTGACTGCGCTCCTGGCGCAGTTCGTGCCTACCGGAACCGTGCCGGTGATCGATGAGGAACCGGGAATTCTCGCCCACATCCTGCTGTCGATCCTGGCCTACGGCATGTTCACCATTGCGGTGTTCCAGTCCCTCTTACTACTGGTGCAGGACCATCAGCTGAAGAACAAGCACCCCTCCGGGCTGATCAGGAACTTCCCGCCCCTGCAAACCATGGAAAGCCTGCTATTCGGTTTTCTCTGGGCCGGTTGGACCCTGCTGTCGCTGTCGCTGATCTCCGGCTGGCTGTTCGTCGAGAACCTGTTCGCCCAGCACCTGGTGCACAAGACTCTGCTGGCCTGCCTGGCCTGGGTGGTGTTCAGCGTGCTGCTGTGGGGCCGCAACCGCCTGGGCTGGCGCGGGCACAAGGCGATTCGCTGGACCCTCGCGGGTTTTTGCCTGCTGATGCTGGCGTACTTCGGCAGCAAGCTGGTTCGTGAATACATCCTGCACATCTGACGACCGGCCATGACCGACTCCCTGCCCTCCGGGCCCATGCTCGCGGTAATCGCCCTGCTGATCGTCTGGTCGGGGCTGTTCACTGCCATCGATGCCGCCCAGCAGCACCTGCTGACCCAACGCAACGGCTCACGCTCAGGCGACAAACCGGCGGCACAGCTGGCCTTCCCCAAGGAAAGCCTGATCCTGTGCAACACCCTGTGCCGAGTCCTGGCGGTGATCATCAGCACCTTGCTGGCGCTGTTCTACTGGGCGGAAAACGGCCCCTGGCTGGCCTGCCTGATCAGCACCAGCGGCTTGCTGGTACTGGCCGAGTACTTGCCCCGCACCCTGGCTTTGCGCTACCCGGAAAGCACTCTGAGCTTTGGCAACAGCCTGCTGGCCATCCCCATGAAGCTTGTCTATCCCCTGGCCTGGCTGCTGCAGGCCATCGGCCAGTTGCTGTTGCGCCCGTTCGCCGCCAAGGCCAGCGCGGTCAGGCACAGCGACGACGATCCGGCGCTGCTGGACGATGAGCCCGCGCCTCAGGAACACCACGCCCTGTCCGGCATCCACGCCCTGGACAACATCACCGTCAACGACATCCTGGTGCCCCGCAGCGAAGTGCAGGGCATCAACCTCGACGACCCGATCGAAGAGATCATTGCCCAACTGCGCCTGAACAAGCGCACCCGGCTACCGGTATTCCACAGTGATATCAACCAGGTCGAAGCGGTGCTCAACACCCGCCAGATCCGCCACCTGCTGCCGGACGCCAGCCTGACCAAGGAAACCCTGCTGGCCGCCTGCCACGAACCCTACTTCGTCCCCGAAAGCACCCCGTTGCAGTTACAACTGCTCAATTTCCACAAGCAGCAACGGCGCCTGGGCATGGTGGTGGACGAATACGGCGAAGTGCTGGGTATCGTCACTCTGGAAGACATCCTCGAAGAAATCGTCGGCGAGTTCGAAAACGAGCACAGCCTGGACAACCCTCATATCCAGCCACAGGCCGATGGCCGTTATGTGGTGGAGGGCGCGGCATCGATCCGTGAACTGAACAAGAGCCTGGGCTGGCACCTGCCCAGCGACGGCCCCAAGACCCTCAACGGCCTGGTCACCGAAGCCCTGGAAACCATTCCCGACAGCGCCGTGTGCCTGAAGATCGGCCGCTACCGCCTGGAGATCCTCGAAACCGAGGAAAACCGCGTCAGCCGCGTGCTGCTCTGGCACACCAGCAGCGTTCCCGCCCGGGCCTGACTCGATGCTGATGCCTGCGCCTTGAACCTCTGCAAAGGAGTTTCGAGGCCTGGCGCAGTCACGCAAGACCACCAACGACCACAGCCCTTGTTGGATCGTTAGCAGCCTTTCTATAATCGCGCTGCTTACCCAAGCCCCGCAGATCCGCGTGCTACCCGCACCGAGAACGATCCTGCAGGCATCACCCGCCACTGTTCGACGCCACTCCCATCCCGAGTGACGACCGCGCCAAACCCACATCCCTGGGTGCTCGACCATAATAATTCGCTCCACTGGAGCACAGACTGTCAGGGATATCCGCATGACGACCAACACCGCCTACAGCGCCTGCGCGCCCGCTCAACCGAGCAATTCCACCACCCGGGTGGCCACCGCCAGTTTTATCGGCACCGCCATCGAGTTCTATGATTTCTACGTCTATGCCACCGCCGCTGCGCTGGTGATCGGACCGGTATTCTTCCCCCAGACGTCCGGCACCGCCCAGATGCTCTCGGCCTTTCTGACCTTTGGCATTGCCTTCCTCGCCCGCCCCCTGGGCTCGGCGCTGTTCGGCCACTTTGGCGACCGTATCGGACGCAAATCGACCCTGGTCGCCTCCCTGCTGCTGATGGGGGTGTGCACCACCCTGATCGGCGTGCTGCCGGGCTACGACAGCATTGGCGCCTGGGCACCGATCCTGCTTTGCGTGCTGCGCTTCGGCCAGGGCCTCGGACTGGGCGGTGAATGGGGCGGCGCCGCTCTGCTGGCCACGGAAAACGCCCCGGCAGGCAAACGCGCCTGGTTCGGCATGTTCCCGCAACTGGGCCCCTCCATCGGCTTTCTCGCCGCCAACGGCCTGTTCCTGGCCCTGGCCATGGGCCTGGATGACGAACAGTTCCGCTCCTGGGGCTGGCGCATTCCGTTTCTGCTCAGCGCGGCGCTGGTGATGGTGGGCCTGTATGTGCGCCTGAAGCTGCACGAAACCCCGGTGTTCGCCAACGCCGTGGCACGCCAGGAACGGGTGAAAATGCCACTGGTGGAGCTCTTCAGCCAGTACTGGCTGCCAGTGCTGCTGGGCGCCGCGTCGATGGTGGTGTGCTACGCGCTGTTCTACATTTCCACGGTATTTTCCCTGAGCTACGGCGTCGCGACCCTGGGCTACAGCCGGGAAACCTTCCTCGGCCTGCTGTGTTTCGCAGTGCTGTTCATGGCCGCGGCCACGCCCCTGTCAGCCTGGGCCAGCGACCGTTTCGGGCGCAAGCCCGTGCTGGTTGTCGGTGCCGTGCTGGCTATTCTCTCCGGCTTCACCATGGAACCCTTGCTGACTCAGGGCTCCACCGCCGGTGTAGCACTGTTTCTGTGCATTGAGCTGTTCCTGATGGGGGTGACCTTCGCCCCGATGGGCGCACTGCTGCCGGAACTGTTTCCGACCCACGTGCGCTATACCGGCGCTTCAGCGGCTTACAACCTGGGGGGCATTGTCGGTGCATCGGCCGCCCCCTTCTTCGCCCAGAAACTGGTGGCGATGGGCGGGTTGAGCTGGGTAGGCGGGTATGTGTCGGGGGCGGCGATCCTGAGCTTGATCGCGGTGCTGTGCTTGAAGGAAACGCGCAATAACGATCTGAATCGGGTCGTCTGAGCGACCGCTTCGCGAGCAAGCTCGCTCCTACAGGTTCAATGCAAACCTTGTGGAAGCCAGCTTGCTCGCGATGTTTCTCAGAGTTCGACCACTACCGCTTGCGCAGCGCGGGTCGCCTTGGCCCGGGCGGCCTCGATCGACTCATCACGAGCCAGAGCCACGCCCATGCGGCGCTGGCCGTTGACCTCAGGCTTGCCGAACAGGCGCAGCGCAGTGTCCGGCTCGCTCAGGGCGACGCCGAGGTTGGCGAACGCGGTCTGGGTGGATTTGCCTTCTACCAGAATCACTGCCGAAGCCGATGGACCGAACTGACGGATCAGCGGAATCGGCAAGCCGAGGATCGCCCGCGCATGCAGGGCGAACTGCGACAGATCCTGGGAAATCAGGGTCACCAGGCCGGTGTCATGGGGACGCGGCGACACTTCGCTGAACCACACCTGATCGCCCTTGATGAACAGCTCCACGCCGAACAGGCCGCGGCCGCCCAGGGCTTCGGTCACTGCCTTGGCCACCCGCTCGGATTCGGCCAGGGCTTTGGGGCTCATGGCCTGAGGCTGCCAGGATTCCTGGTAGTCGCCCTTTTCCTGACGATGACCGACCGGCGCACAGAAAGTGGTGCCGCCTACGTGGCGCACGGTCAGCAGGGTGATCTCGTAGTCAAAATCGATGAAGCCCTCGATGATCACCCGGCCCTTGCCGGCACGCCCGCCTTCCTGGGCGTAGTCCCAGGCTTTCTGTACGTCATCGTCACTGCGCAGCAGGCTCTGGCCCTTGCCCGAGGAGCTCATCACCGGCTTGACCACGCAAGGGAATCCCAGGTCTTGCACCGCCTTGGAATAGTCTTCGAAGGTATCGGCGAAATGGTAAGGCGAGGTCGGCAGGTCCAGCTCCTCAGCCGCCAGACGACGAATGCCTTCACGGTTCATGGTCAGCGAAGTGGCCCGGGCGGTGGGGATTACGGTGAAGCCTTCAGCTTCCAGTTCCACCAGGGTCGCGGTAGCGATGGCTTCGATTTCCGGAACGATGAAGTGCGGCTTCTCAGCCTCGATCACCGCCCGCAGGGCCGCACCGTCGAGCATGTTGATCACGTGGCTGCGATGGGCCACCTGCATCGCCGGCGCATTGGCGTAGCGGTCCACGGCAATCACCTCGACACCCAGGCGTTGCAGCTCGATCACCACTTCCTTGCCCAACTCACCACAGCCACAAAGCAAGACGCGGGTCGCGGTTGGCGACAATGGAGTTCCGATACGAGTCATCTGAAGGTCCTCAAAGGAGCGGATCATCGAGGGCCGAGCGCCAGGCGGGCGACCCATGGGGAAAGAGCGCGGCATTTTACATGAACCGCGAGGTTTGACTCAGCCGGCGCACGCCGCTTTGCGCAAACGCCAGGCCATCGCCAGCCAGACCACGGTGACCCCGGCGAACTTCGACCCCAGGGCGGTCAGCACGACCCCGGGGGTCAGCGCATCGATCATGCCGTAGAAGATGAAGGTATCCAGGGGAATGCTCAGGGCCGAACTGATCCATAGGCGATCATGCAGGGGCCGCTTGGTGATGCTGAACACCAGCCAGTCGATGCATTCCGAGACGGCGAATGCCGTGGCACTGGCCAGAGCAATGGTCGGGTCGGAGGTGACATAGGACAACACCAGGGCCGCCAGCATGGCGACGATGGCGCCATGGCCGAAGCGTGTCTGCACCATGTCCCGCAGGACAAACACCAGCCCGCCCCAGGCCGACCAGACGATATCCAGTTGCGGCGCGACGGAAAAGGCGTAATTGATCAGCACGACGCTGCTGATATAGGTGATCAGGAAAAGCATGGGGGCCAAGGGTACCTATCGGGAAGGAGCACAGGTTACTGCAGGCCCGGGGTTGGGCCAAGAAACCCTTGCGCCGGCAAGCGGGCTCCTACGCATCGCCTGCGGGAGCTGGCTTGCCGGCGAACGGGCGGATCAGCTTGCCGAGCTGGAGCCGATCATCCACAGCAAGCCACTGGATTTGGCTCGCTCATGGCACAGGGCCAGGACTGCGCGGCGCTCGCTGTTGTCCATGCGACTCCAGCGGGTGATTTCATCCACCGTGCGCTGACAGCCGGTGCAGATGTCCTGCTCATCCAGGGCACAGATGCTCACGCAAGGCGAGGCGACGGGTCTTTCAGGGGCAGTCATTGTTCTTGCTCAACCAGGTCTCGGGCATAACGTTGAGCATTATGAACGTAGTGGGCGGCGCTGGCTTCGAGCATTTTCTTCTGAGCCTCGGTCAGTTCGCGAACCACTTTGCCCGGCGAGCCCATGACCAGCGAACCGTCAGGTATTTCCTTGCCTTCGCCGATCAGCGAATTGGCGCCGATGATGCAGTTCTTGCCGATCTTCGCGCCATTGAGAATGACCGCGTTGATACCAATCAGGCTGTAATCGCCCACGGTGCAGCCATGCAGCATGGCGTTATGGCCGATGGTCACACCGGTGCCCAGGGTCAGCGGAAAGCCCATGTCGGTGTGCATCACGGCCCCGTCCTGGACGTTGCTGTGCTTGCCGATCAGGATCAGCTCGTTGTCGCCACGCAACACGGCGTTGAACCACACACTGGCCCCCTCTTCCAGCTTGACCTTACCCACCAAGGTGGCGTTCGGGGCCACCCAACTCTGTGGATGGGTGTCGACTCGGGCATCGCCCAGGCGGTATTTCATCTTGTTGTCCTTATGGGTCAGGCAGCCGCGGTTTATGCCATGCCAAGCCATGGCTTCAGGTGTCGATAAAGGATTTCGGCGGGTGATGCAGGCTGATATCGGCGTCGTACAGCAGGTTGACCAGTTCGACCACCATGATCGCGGTCAGACCCCAGATCTTGTACTCGCCGAAGCGGTAGCTGGGGACGTACCAACTGCGGCCCTGATAGTCGATGCGGTGGGTGTGTTCACGGGGGTCCTGGCGAAAGAACTCCAGAGGGACGCTGAAAACGGCAGCGATCTCGGCATCATTGGCCTGGTATTCGACATAGTCGGGAATCACCCCGACGTAGGGTGTGACCTTGATCCCGTGCAGGGAAATCAGTGGGCTCAAGGGGCCGATGACTTCCACCAGTCCCGGCGGCAGGCCGATTTCTTCTTCGGCCTCCCGTAGCGCGGTGAAGATCAGATCCGGGTCTTCCGGATCGCGCCGACCACCGGGGAAGGCCACTTCACCACCATGGGTCGAAAGCCCGCTGGCGCGCAGGGTCAGCACCAGCTCCGGTTCATCGCTGCGGGTGATGGGCACCAGCACCGCAGCCTCGGGAAAACGTCGGTCGGTCTCCAGCGTTCTTGGCGTGTAATGGCTTACCCGATGAAGTAGCTCGTCCAGCATGAGGCATCTCGATCTGTTGGCTACCGTGCATCATGCACCAATCCAATCGGTGGCCCAACCCCTGCTCTCGGGCATGTCGCTTAACGACAACTTGCCGACAATCGGGCGGCGCGCCAAGATAGCCCCAGCCTTTTCGGATACCCCTCATGAAATTTTGCAGCCAGTGCGGCAACCCGGTGACCCAGCGCATTCCCGAAGGCGATTCGCGCCTGCGCTTTGTCTGCGATCACTGCCAGACCATCCATTACCAGAACCCCAACATCGTTGCCGGCTGCCTGGCCACCTGGGAGGGCAAGGTATTGCTCTGCCGTCGCGCCATCGAACCGCGCCTGGGCTACTGGACCCTGCCGGCGGGTTTCATGGAAAACGGCGAAACGGTGGAACAGGCGGCCATCCGCGAAACCTTCGAGGAAGCCTGCGCCCGGGTGCGCAACCTGAATATCTACACCCTGATCGACGTGCCGCACATCAGCCAGGTGCATGTATTCTTTCGCGCCGAGCTGGCGGACCTGGACTTTGCCGCCGGTCCCGAGAGCCTGGAAGTGCAGCTGTTCGATGAAGCCGATATCCCTTGGTCCGAGCTGGCTTTCCGCACCGTCGGTCGTACCTTAGAATGCTTCTTCGCTGACCGGCGGGCACAGGCTTATGCCGTACGCTCCGAATCCATTCCGCCGCTCTCTCAGCCTGCCATCAGTTAAACAATAAAAACGTGCACGGACTCTGTGCGCGCCTGGGGATATCGTGTCAATGCGCTGGTTGCTTGCCCTGCTGTGCTGTTCCGTCGTCACTCTGTCTCAGGCCTCCACGGTGGAAACCCTGGACGGCAAGGTCATCGAAAAGGTCCTGGTGCTCAAGTCCGCCCATCAACTGCAGTTGATCAATGGCGGCAAGCCCCTGAAAACCTATCGGATCTCCCTGGGCAAGAAGCCCAAGGGGCCCAAGCTCATGGAAGGCGATAAACGCACCCCCGAAGGCCTCTACTGGCTCGACTGGCGCAAGACCAGCGACCGCTACAACCTGGCCATGCACATCTCCTACCCGAACATCACCGATGCCGCCCGTTCGCGTCGCGAAGGGGTCGATCCCGGCGGCATGATCATGATCCATGGCACTCCAGACACCGAAGAGTTTCCCGAGCAGTACTTCCACACCCTGGACTGGACCGACGGCTGCATCGCCATGCGCAATGTCGACATGCGCGAAGTCTGGAGCCTGGTCAAAGACGGCACCCTGATCGAAATTCGCCCTTAATCCCCCCAGCACAAAAAATATTTTCCTCCCCGCCGCCCTCCCCCGGCGCGCATACCACTTGGCGACCCACCGCGGGTCGCCACCTCGAGCTATAGCCTTCGCGGCCAGACCTGCCTAATACCACTTCAATCCTTTATCCTCCTAAGCACCCCGAAAGCGCCGGATTTACTGCACCTCCACCTGATAGGTGGCGTTGACATGGTATTTAAGTGGTATTAGTTTTTCGGCATTACCGGGCGACAACAACCTCATAACCGCATCGGAAAACCTACAGATGAATCACCTCCTGACCCTGCGTCCCGACGACACTCAGCCGACCCCGCTGTACCTGCAACTGGCTCGCAACCTGGAAGCGGCGATTCACTCCGGCCAATGGAAAGCCGAGCAGGCGCTGCCTTCGGAACGCAACCTCAGCGAACTGCTGGGCATCTCCCGGGTGACTGCGCGCAAGGCCCTGGAAGTCCTCTTCGAACGGGGCCTGATCCGGCGCAGCCAGGGCTCGGGCACTTTCATTACCCCGCGCCTTGAGCAACCGCTGTCGCGCCTTTCCGGCTTCAGCGAAATGCTGCGCCTCAAAGGTTTCGTCCCCGGCTCGCAATGGCTGGAACGCACACTGACCCCGCCGACCCACGAAGAGCTGATCCGCCTCGGGCTGTCGCCCAACGACAAGGTGGCGCGCCTCAAGCGCCTGCGCAAAGCCGACGATGCGGTCATGGCGATCGAGATGAGTACCTTGCCGGCCAGCATCATTGCCCAGCCCGAGGCCGTCGGCGATTCGCTCTACGAGTACCTCGACAGCATCGGCCGTCCCGTGGTCCGGGCCCTGCAGCACATCCAGGCGATCAACGCGTCGGACGAATTCGCCGCCCTGGTGGGCATCGCCCCCGGCACCGCCATGCTGCTGATGACCCGGGTTGGCTACCTGGAAGACAACACACCGATCGAAGTCACCGACACCTATTGCCGCAACGACTACTACGACTTCGTCGCTGAACTGCGACGCTGAATCCGCCCCCTGGAGCCAGAGAAACGCCCATGTCCGAAGACAATATCCTCACGCCCCAAGGCTGGGTCCGCGGCCGCCTGATCCACCAGGACGGCAAGGTCGTCGCCATCGAAGGCAGCCCCTGCGACCCGGCGGACAACGACCTGCCCTACCTGCTGCCGGGCTTCATCGACCTGCACGTCCACGGCGGTGGCGGCAAGGACGTCATGCAAGGCCGCACAGCCTTCGAGACCATCACCCGTACCCATGTGCGTTTCGGCACCACCTCGCTGCTGGCCACCACCATGACCGCACCCAGCGCGGAAATCAGCCAGGTTCTGGCTGAGCTTGGAACCTACGCCGAACAGCGTCCCCAGGGCTGCGCCAGGGTCCTCGGCGTGCACCTGGAAGGCCCGTACATCAATCCCGGCAAGCTCGGTGCGCAACCCAACTTCGCCCACACCGCGCTCATGGCGGAAGTGGAGAAGTACCTGCAATTGGCGCCCATCCGGGTGATCACCATCGCCCCGGAAATCGCCGGCCACGACGCCCTGATCCGTGCTCTCAGCGCCCGTGGCGTGCGCATGCAGATCGGCCACACCCTGGGCAGCTACGAAGAAGGCGTGGCCGCCCTCGCCGCCGGCGCCACCAGTTTCACTCACCTGTACAACGCCATGAGCCCGCTGCATCACCGCGAGCCGGGCATCGTCGGTGCGGCCCTGGCTCATGCCCAGTACGCCGAACTGATCCCAGACCTGCTGCACGTGCACCCCGGCGCCATGCGCGTGGCCCTGCGCTCGATCCCCTGCCTGTATTGCGTCACCGACTCCACCGCGGCCGCCGGCATGCCCGACGGCGAGTACCAACTGGGCAGCCACACCGTGACCAAGTGCCTGGGCGGCGTGCGCCTGCCGGACGGCACCCTGGCCGGCAGCACCCTGACCATGGACCAGGCCCTGCGCAATCTGGTGAAGATCGGCCTGCCCCTGGCGGACGCTTCCCAACGCCTGTCGCAATTTCCCGCCGACTACCTCGGCATCCCTGAACGCGGCCGTCTGCAACCTGGCAGCTGGGCCGACAGCGTGCGCCTGGACCGCGCACTCACACTGACCGCCGTCATGGTCGAAGGAGAAGACATTGACTTCAAAAATGCTTGAAGAGGCCCTGTCCTCGCACGCTGCCGTAAGTAGTCAACTGCAGCACTTGGATGCGTCGCTGCTCGAAGTCGCCGGCCGCCTGCGTCGCCAGCCGCCACAAGTGGCCATGACTGTGGCCCGGGGCAGTTCCGACCATGCCGCCAGCTACTTCGCCTACCTGACCATGCAACAGGTGGGCATCCCGGTGGCCTCACTGCCGATGTCGGTGGTGACCATGCAACAGGCCCCCCTGCGGGTCAGCGGCCAGGCGGTGTTCGCCTTCTCGCAATCGGGCCAGAGCCCGGACCTGGTGAACAGCGTGCGCCTGCTGCGCAAGCGCGGTGCCCTGAGCGTGGCCATGGTCAACGCACAAAACAGCCCGCTGGAAGCCGCCAGCGAATTCTCCCTGCCGCTGTACGCCGGCACCGAGCAGAGCGTGGCCGCGACCAAGAGCTTTATCGCCACCCTCAGCGCCAGCGCCCGGCTGATCGGTCACTGGAACGAGGACAGCCACCTGCTGGAAGCCGGCCTGGCCCTGCCCGAAGGCCTGCAACAGGCCGCGACCCAGGACTGGGACCTGGCGGTCAACGCCCTGCGCGATTGCCAGCGGCTGATGGTCATCGGCCGCGGTGCCGGCTTTGCCATCGCCCAGGAAGCCGCGCTCAAGCTCAAGGAGACCTCGGCGATCCAGGCCGAAGCCTTCAGCAGCGCCGAAGTGCGCCACGGCCCGATGGCCCTGATCGACCACGACTACCCGTTGCTGGTGTTCGCCCCCCGGGGCGCCGAACAGGGCGGCCTGCTGAGCCTGGCCGCCGACATGCGCCAGCGCGGCGCCAAGGTGCTGCTGGCGGCACCGGATGACATCGGCGAACGGGACCTGACCCTGAGCCGCGCGGAACACCCGGCACTGGACCCGATCCTGGCGATCCAGAGTTTCTATGTGATGGCCGCCGGCCTGGCCGAAGCCCGCAGCATGGACCCCGACCAGCCGCGTCACCTGAGCAAAGTGACCCGCACGCACTAAGCCCTTTTGATCGATGAGTACTGCGCCATGCACAACAACAATAACGACCTGACGCTCAGTGCCCCCCTCAGCGGGCCTGTCCTGCCGCTACACAGCGTCCCCGACCCGGTATTCGCCAGTGGCGCCATGGGTGACGGGATTGCCATCGACCCGCTCAACGACACCCTGCACGCCCCTTGCGCCGGTGAAGTGATCCAAGTGGCTCGCACCGGGCACGCCGTGACCCTGCGGGCGGCCAACGGCGCCGAACTGCTGTTGCACCTGGGGCTGGACACCGTCGAACTGCAAGGTGAAGGGTTTGCCCTGCTGGTGGAGCAAGGCCAGCAGGTCAGCGCCGGCCAGCCCCTGCTGCGGGTTGACCTGGACCATGTGGCGCAGCATTGCCGAAGCCTGATCAGCCTGTTGATCCTGACCAACGGCGAGAGCTTCGACCTGCGCCCCCTGCCCCTGTCCGCGGTCAAGGTGGGCGAGCCGTTGCTGCACATCAGCCGCCGTGCCAACGCTGACCCGCAACCGCTGGCGCAAGAGCCATCCGAGCAGCAGGCCAGCGCCCGGATCAAGGTGGCCCATCGCGGCGGACTGCATGCCCGCCCAGCCGCCCTGGTGCGCCAGACCGCCCTGGGTTTCAACAGCCATTCGCAACTGACCTTCAAGGACAAGAGCGCCCCCTGCACCAGCCTGATCGCCCTGATGAGCCTGGGTATCGGTGAACAGGATGAAGTGCTGGTCAATTGCCAGGGCGCCGATTGCCAGGACGCCTTGCAGGCGATGCTGCTGACCCTCGGTACCGCCATGGCCGCAGATGCCCATGGCGAAACCCCGGCACCGGCACCGGTCGCCCAACGCCCCGTGGAAGATGGCGTGCTGCCGGGCGTCTGCGCCGCACCGGGCCTGGTGTCCGGGCCATTGGTGCGGCTCAACGCCATGGTCCTGGCAGAGGATCATGGCCAGCATCCGCCCGAGCCCCAACGACAGGCATTGAGTGCTGCCCTGGAGCAGGTGCGCGGAGAAATCCGCCACACCCTGGAGCAGGCCCGGCAACGCCGCGACCAGCAGGAACAGGACATTTTCAGCGCCCACCTGGCCCTGCTCGAAGACCCGACCCTGCTGGACGCGGCCGACGCGGCCATCGCCCAGGGACGCGCCGCCACCCACGCCTGGAGCGCAGCGATTGCCGAGCAGTGCCAGGTCCTGCAACAACTGGACAATCCGCTGCTGGCCGAACGCGCCAACGACCTGCGAGACCTGCAGCAACGCGTTCTGCGGGCCTTGCTGGGCGAAGCATGGCACTACGACCTGCCACCCGGAGCGATCGTCGCCGCCGAGGAGTTGACCCCTTCCGACCTGCTGCAACTCAGCGCCCAGGGCGTGGCCGGGCTGTGCATGGCCGCCGGTGGCGCCACCTCCCATGTGGCGATCCTCGCCCGCGGCAAAGGCCTGCCCTGTCTGGTGGCCATGGGTCCGGAAGTGCTGGGCCTGGACGGCGACCGCCAGGTGGTGCTGGATGCCGACGGCGGGCGCCTGGAACTGGCACCCGACCCGCAGCGCATCGCACAGGTGCAACAGGCTGGTGAAACCCTACGCCAGCGCCGTGCACTGCAACAGCAAAAAGCCCATGAGTCCGCCCTGACCCAGGACGGCCAGCAGATCGAGGTGGCAGCCAACGTGGCTTCCAGCAATGAAGCCCGGGACGCCCACCAGGGTGGCGCTGATGGCGTCGGCCTGCTGCGCACCGAGTTCCTGTTCGTCGATCGCCTGACCGCTCCGGATGAAGCCGAGCAGCTACAGGCCTATCAAGCGGTGCTGGATGCCATGGGCGACAAGCCGGTGATCATCCGCACCATCGATGTCGGCGGCGACAAGCAACTGGACTACCTGCCTCTGCCAGTGGAAGCCAACCCGGTGCTGGGCCTGCGGGGCATCCGCCTGGCCCAGGCCCGCCCGGAACTGCTGGACCAGCAACTGCGGGCGCTGCTCCAGGTCAGCCCGGTGCAGCGCTGCCGGATCATGCTGCCCATGGTCACCGAAGTGGCCGAACTGCTGCATATCCGTCAGCGCCTGGATCGGCTCGCGGTGGAACTGGGACTGAGCCAGCGCCCGGAGCTGGGGGTGATGATCGAAGTACCGGCTGCCGCGCTGATGGCCGAGCAACTGGCGGAACACGCCGACTTCCTGTCCATCGGCACCAACGACCTGTCCCAGTACACCCTGGCCATGGACCGCGACCACGCTGGCCTGGCAGCCCGGGTCGATGCCCTGCACCCCGCCCTGCTGCGGCTGATCGCTCAGACCTGTGCCGGCGCCGAGCGCCACGGACGCTGGGTCGGGGTTTGCGGTGCACTGGCTTCCGATCCGCTGGCCACCCCCGTCCTGATTGGCCTGGGGGTCAGCGAGCTGTCGGTCAGCCCGCCTCAGATCGGCGAGATCAAGGACCGGGTTCGCCAACTGGACGCCGGCCAATGCCGCCACCTCAGCCAACCGCTGCTCAACCTGCCCGGCGCCACCGCAGTCCGTCAGGCCTGCGAACGGCTTTGGCCTCTGCACTCATAACAAGAATTCCAGGAGAGACGCCATGTACCAGTATTTCATCGAGGGCCTGCAACGCCTCGGCCGGGCGCTGATGCTACCCATTGCCATCCTGCCGATTGCCGGCCTGCTGCTGCGCCTGGGTGACACCGATCTGCTGAACATTCCCATCATCCACGATGCCGGACAGTCGATCTTCGGCAACCTGGCGCTGATCTTCGCCATCGGCATCGCCGTGGGCTTTGCCAAGGACAACAACGGCACCGCCGGACTCGCCGGGGCCATTGGCTACCTGGTGATGATCTCGACCCTCAAGGTGCTGGACGCCAGCATCAACATGGGCATGCTCGCCGGGATCATCAGCGGGCTGATGGCCGGCGCGCTGTACAACCGCTTCAAGGACATCAAACTGCCGGAGTACCTGGCGTTCTTCGGCGGTCGGCGCTTCGTGCCCATCGCCACCGGCTTTACCGCCGTGGGCCTGGGGGTGGCGTTCGGTCTGATCTGGCCGCCAATCCAGCACGGCATCAACAGCTTTGGCCAGTTGCTGCTGGAAAGCGGCAGCTTCGGCGCCTTCGTCTTCGGTGTGTTCAATCGCCTGCTGATCATCACCGGCCTGCACCACATCCTCAACAACATGGCCTGGTTCATCTTTGGCAGTTTCACCGACCCGAGCACCGGCGCGGTGGTCACTGGCGACCTGACCCGCTATTTCGCCGGCGACCCCAAAGGCGGCCAGTTCATGACCGGGATGTTCCCGGTGATGCTGTTCGGCCTGCCCGCCGCCTGCCTGGCGATGTACCGCAACACCCGGCCGGAGCGGCGCAAGGTGATGGGCGGGATCTTCCTGTCCATGGCCCTGACCTCCTTTCTGACCGGGGTCACCGAGCCCATCGAATTCGCCTTCATGTTCCTCGCGCCCCTGTTGTACCTGGTGCATGCACTGCTGACAGGCCTGGCCATGGCCCTGACCAATCTGCTGAACATCCACCTGGGCTTCACCTTCTCCGGTGGCGCCATCGACATGGCCCTGGGCTGGGGCCGCTCCACCAATGGCTGGAAGGTGTTTCCGGTGGGGCTGCTGTATGCGGTGGTGTACTACCTGGTGTTCGACTTCTGCATCCGCCGCTTCAACCTGAAGACACCGGGACGCGAAGACAGCCCATCCGGCGAGAAATCCGAACTCAACGCCGATCAGCGTGCCGCGGCCTACATCAAGGCCCTGGGCGGCGCGAGCAACCTGATCACTGTCGGCGCTTGCACCACGCGCCTGCGCCTGGAACTGGCGGATCGCAGCCTGGCTGTGGACGCCGAACTGAAAACCTTGGGCGCCATGGCTGTGGTACGCCCCGGCAAGGGCGGCAGCTTGCAGGTGGTGGTGGGACCGATGGCCGACAGTATCGCCGACCAGATTCGTCTAGCGCTGCCGGTGGCAACCCCGGTCGCGGCGCCAGCGGCACCAGTCGAGGCGTCCCAACCGATCGAAGTCTCCAACCAGGAAGCCCAGCAGTGGCTCAACGCCTTGGGTGGTCGGGAAAATCTGTTGCAGATGGATTGCGTGGCCCTGACCCGTTTGCGGGTGCAACTCAGTGACAGCCGCAGTCTGTCGGAGTCGGCGCTCAATGCCCTGGGCTGCCAGGGTACGCGGCGCCTGGAGGGGGATGTCTGGCACGTGCTGATTGGCGAGAAGGCTGGGGGATTGCAGGCCGCTCTGCAAACGCTGCTACACAAGAAGGTGGAGGCGAGCGTCTGAAGCCGCCTTCGCCGGCAAGCCGGCACCTACACCGTTCCTATAGGTGCCGGCTTGCCTGAAAAGGCCCACAAAAAAGCCCGCTGACCGTCTCCGGTGCAGCGGGCTTTTTATCGGTGGATAACCTCAGAACGCTTCCAGACGCCAGACTTCATAGGCCGGCGTCTCGTAGGGATGGCTCTGCTTGAGGGCCGCCACTGCATCAGCAATCAGTTCATCGGCCACCACCAGCTCGACTTTCCATTCCTCCACTCGCTCCACCTGACCGGTCTGCCCGAGAAACGGCTGGCTGCCGTCCAGCGGGCGAAACTGGCCCTGGCCGAGCACCTGCCAGGCGCACTGGTCATAGGCGCCGATACGTCCGCCACCGGCGGCAAAAACGGCGCTCTTGACCTGCTCCACATGGCTGGGAGGCACGAAGAAGCTGAGCTTGTACATCAGTCTCAGTTCACCCAGGCGCGAGCGTTGCGGAACATGCGCATCCACGCCGCGTCTTCGTTCCAGTCATCCGGACGCCAGGAGTTCTGCACGGCACGGAACACCCGCTCAGGGTGCGGCATCATGATGGTGACGCGACCGTCGCGGCTGGTGAGGCCGGTGATCCCGCGCGGCGAGCCGTTCGGGTTGGCCGGGTAACGCTCGGTGACCTTGCCATGGTTGTCGACAAAGCGCAGGGCCACGCAACCGGACAGATCGGCTTCCAGCAGCGCCTCTTCGCTTTCGAACTCCGCATGACCTTCACCGTGGGCGATGGCAATCGGCATCCGCGAACCGGCCATGCCCTGCAGGAAGATCGAGTTCGACTCCTGGACCTGGACCATGGCCACCCGGGCTTCGAACTGCTCGGAGCGGTTGCGCACGAAGTGCGGCCAGAACTCGCTGCCCGGGATCAGCTCGTGCAGGTTGGACATCATCTGGCAACCGTTGCACACACCCAGGGTGAAGCTGTCGGTACGTTCGAAGAAGCCCTGGAAGGCATCCCGCGCGCGGCTGTTGAACAGCGCCGACTTGGCCCAGCCTTCACCGGCACCCAGTACGTCGCCGTAGGAGAAGCCGCCGCAGGCAACCATGCCCTTGAAGTCGTTGAGGTCGACACGACCGGCGAGGATGTCGCTCATGTGCACGTCGATGGCATTGAAGCCGGCGCGGTCGAAAGCCGCAGCCATTTCCACCTGGCCGTTGACGCCCTGCTCACGCAGCACCGCCACCTGGGGACGCACGCCTTTCTTGATGTACGGCGCGGCGATGTCCTGGTTGACGTCGAAGCCCAGCTTGACACTCAGGCCCGGGTTGTCTTCTTCCAGCAGGACATCGAATTCCTGCTCGGCGCACTCGGCGTTGTCCCGCAGGCGCTGGATCTGGTAGCTGGTTTCTGCCCACTGACGCTGCAGCAGACGACGCTGGCCGGTGAATACGCTTTCGCCGTTGTAGGAGATGCTCACTTCACCGTTGTTGATCGGCTGGCCGATCACGGCCACGCAGTCGCCCAGGCCGGCGGCGCTGAACTGGGCCAGCACGTCAGGAGTGGCGTCCTGACGCACCTGGATCACCGCACCCAGCTCTTCGTTGAACAGGATGGCGGCGATTTCCGCAGCGTTTTCCGCGACAGCGTCGAGGCTCAGGTTCAGGCCGCAGTGACCGGCGAAGGCCATTTCCACGGCAGTGACCAGCAGACCGCCATCGGAACGGTCGTGGTAGGCCAGCAGGTGACCGTCGGCGTTGAGGCCCTGGATCACCGCAAAGAAGGCTTTCAGGTCTTCGGCGTCATCGACGTCCGGCGCTTGCTTGCCGAGCTTGCCGTGGGTCTGGGCCAGGATCGAGGCGCCCATGCGGTTCTGACCGCGACCGAGGTCGATCAGGATCAGGTCGGTGGTGCCCTTGTCCATGCGCAGTTGCGGGGTCAGGGTCTGACGAATGTCCGCCACAGGCGCGAAGCCGGTCACGATCAGCGACAGCGGCGAGGTGACGCTCTTGTCCACGCCTTCTTCGTTCCAGCGGGTGGCCATGGACATCGAGTCCTTGCCCACCGGGATGGTGATGCCCAGCTCTGGGCACAGCTCCATGCCCACGGCCTTGACGGTGTCGTACAGACGCGCGTCTTCGCCCGGGTGGCCGGCAGCCGACATCCAGTTGGCGGAGAGCTTGATGTCGCTGATCTTGTTGATCCGCGAGGCGGCGATGTTGGTCAGGGTTTCGCCGATGGCCATGCGGCCGGACGCTGGGGCATCCAGCAGGGCCAGCGGCGTGCGCTCGCCCATGGCCATGGCTTCACCGGTGTAGACGTCGAAGCTGGTGGCGGTCACGGCCACGTCGGCCACCGGCACCTGCCATGGGCCGACCATCTGGTCACGGGCCACGAGGCCGGTGATGGTGCGGTCGCCGATGGTGATCAGGAAGCTCTTGCTGGCCACGGCCGGGTGGTGCAGAACGCGCTCGATGCTCTCGGCGATATCCAGGCTGCTTGGATCGAAATCATCACCCAACTCGGTTTCCCGAACCGCCGAACGGTGCATGCGCGGGGCCTTGCCCAGCAGCACTTCCAGCGGCATGTCCACCGGGCTGTTGCCGAAGTGGCTGTCGGTCACGGTCAGCTGTGGCTCGGCAGTGGCTTCGCCGACCACCGCGAATGGGCAACGCTCGCGCTCGCAGATGGCCTTGAAGCGCTCGAAGTCTGCTGCGCCCACCGCCAGGACATAACGCTCCTGGGATTCGTTGGACCAGATTTCGTGCGGGGCCATGCCCGGCTCGTCGTTAGGGATGTTGCGCAGTTCGAAGCGACCGCCACGGCCGCCGTCGTTGACCAGTTCCGGGAAGGCGTTGGACAGGCCGCCGGCACCCACGTCGTGGATGAAGCTGATGGGGTTGTTGTCCCCCAGTTGCCAGCAACGGTCGATGACTTCCTGGCAACGGCGTTCCATTTCCGGGTTTTCACGTTGTACCGAAGCAAAATCCAGGTCCGCCGAGCTGGTGCCGGTGGCCATGGAGGATGCTGCGCCGCCGCCCAGACCGATGAGCATGGCCGGGCCGCCGAGGACGATCAGCTTGGAGCCGACGGTGATCTCGCCTTTCTGCACGTGTTCGTCACGGATATTGCCCATGCCGCCTGCCAGCATGATCGGCTTGTGGTAACCACGAACTTCATCGCCACGAGGCGTGGTAATGGATTGCTCGAAGGTACGGAAATAACCGGTCAGGGCCGGACGGCCGAATTCGTTGTTGAACGCAGCGCCGCCCAGCGGGCCTTCGATCATGATGTCGAGGGCGGTGACGATGCGCTCTGGCTTGCCATACGGCACTTCCCACGGCTGCTCGAAGCCCGGGATCTGCAGGTTGGACACGGTAAAACCGGTGAGGCCGGCTTTCGGCTTGGCGCCGCGACCGGTAGCGCCTTCGTCACGGATTTCGCCGCCGGAACCGGTGGAGGCGCCAGGGAATGGAGCAATGGCAGTCGGGTGGTTGTGGGTCTCGACCTTCATCAGGATGTGCACCGGCTCCTGCACCGCACCGTATTGGCGGGTATCAGGGTTCGGGTAGAAACGCCCGGCAACGGAACCGACGATGACCGCCGCGTTGTCCTTATAAGCAGAAAGCACACCTTCGCTGTGCATCTGGTAGGTGTTCTTGATCATGCCGAACAGGCTTTTTTCCTGGCTCTGGCCGTCGATGTCCCAACTGGCGTTGAAAATCTTGTGGCGACAGTGCTCGGAGTTGGCCTGGGCGAACATCATCAGTTCGATGTCGTGGGGATTACGCTTGAGGCCCTGGAAGGCGCTCATCAGGTAATCGATTTCGTCTTCGGCCAGGGCCAGGCCCAGTTCGCTGTTGGCTTTTTCCAACGCGGCGCGACCACCGCCGAGAATGTCGATGGCCGTCAGCGGCTTGGGTTCCGCGTGGCTGAACAAGCCGGCAGCCTGCTCCAGGTTACCCACGACGATCTGAGTCATGCGATCGTGCAGCGCTTCGGCGATCAACTGCGCGTCAGCGTCGCTGAACTCTCCGGCGACGTAGAAAGCGATACCACGCTCCAGGCGCTGGATCTTCGCCAGGCCACAGTTACGGGCGATGTCGCTGGCCTTGCTCGACCAGGGCGAGATGGTGCCGAAACGCGGCAAGACCAGGAACAGACGGCCGGTCGGCTCTTGTACCGGAACACTTGGGCCGTACTTCAGAAGGCGCGCAAGCACCTGCTGTTCGTCGCCGGTCAGGACGCCGGTGACTTCGGCGAAGTGAGCGAATTCAGCATACAAGCCACTGACAGCCGGAACCTTCTGGCTCAGTTGCTCAAGGAGTTTGCTGTGGCGAAAGGCAGAAAGGGCAGGAGCGCCGCGCAGGATCAACATCTTCGGGACAGCCTCGGGAAGGGGGTGTGCTTTGAGGCCGTGCATTCTAACGTAAACCGTTGGCATCGGCACTCGAAACGCAAACCGGGGTGCCCCCGGACGTCGGCCCAGACCCGACGGCCTATAACAAAGGCTCATCAAGGTCATTGCCGTAGGTTATTTTAATCGTCACATAGACGGCCGAAGCCCCATTCTTGAGGCCTCCAGCCCAGGCCACCCGGCGCTAGCAGACAAGCCCTTCGCTGTCGAGATATGGCGGCCGTTATCCTTTGCGTATACTGCGCCAATGTTTTCCCCTATGGCTTTACGTCCGCGCTGCGCCAAGTGGCTCATCGTAACCGGACTCTTCCTGATGCTCGGCGCCTGTGTTGAGAAACCCAGCACCCTTGAGCGCGTAAAGGAGGATGGCGTGCTGCGGGTGATCACCCGTAACAGCCCCGCCACCTACTTTCAGGACCGCAACGGCGAAACCGGCTTCGAGTACGAGCTGGTGAAGCGCTTCGCCGATGATCTGGGGGTGGAGTTGAAGATCGAGACCGCCGACAACCTCGACGATCTGTTCAACCAGTTGGCTCAACCCAAGGGCCCGGTGCTGGCCGCCGCCGGCCTGGTCGGCAGCGAAAAGCGCAAGCAGCAAGTCCGGTTTTCCCATCCGTATCTGGAAGTCACCCCGCAAGTCATCTATCGCAATGGCCAGTCCCGGCCCACCAGCGCACAGAACCTGGTGGGCAAGCGCATCATGGTGCTCAAGGGCAGCAGTCACGCAGAGCAACTGGCGGAGCTCAAGCTCAAGTACCCCGGGATCGAATACGAAGAGTCCGACGCCGTGGAAGTCGTGGACCTGCTGCGCATGGTGGACGAGGGACAGATCGACCTGACCCTGGTGGACTCCAACGAACTGGCGATGAACCAGGTGTACTTCCCCAAGGTGCGGGTGGCCTTCGACCTCGGGGACGCCCGCAGCCAGAGCTGGGCCGTGGCCGCCGGTGACGACAATAGCCTGCTCAACGAAATCAACAGCTTCCTCGACAAGGTCGAGAAGAACGGCACCCTGCAACGCCTCAAGGACCGCTATTACGGTCACGTGGACGTGCTCGGTTATGTCGGCGCCTACACCTTCGCCCAGCACCTGCAGCAGCGCCTGCCCAAGTACGAGAAGCACTTCAAGGCCTCGGCCAAACAGGAAAAGGTGGACTGGCGACTCCTGGCGGCCGTGGGTTACCAGGAATCCATGTGGCAGGCCGAGGTCACCTCCAAGACTGGCGTGCGCGGACTGATGATGCTGACCCAGAACACGGCCCAGGCCATGGGCGTGTCCAACCGCCTGGACCCCAAGCAGAGCATCAGCGGCGGCGCCAAGTACCTGGCCTACATCAAGGAACAACTGGACGACAAGATCGAGGAGCCGGACCGTACCTGGTTCGCTCTCGCCGCCTACAACGTCGGCACCGGCCACCTGGACGACGCCCGCAAGCTGGCAGAACGGGAAGGCCTGAACCCGAACAAGTGGCTGGATGTGAAGAAGATGCTGCCGCGGCTGTCGCAGAAGCAGTGGTATAGTAAGACCCGCTACGGCTATGCCCGAGGCGGCGAGCCGGTGCATTTTGTGGCCAACATCCGGCGCTACTACGACATCCTGACCTGGGTGACCCAGCCGCAGTTGGAAGGCGATCAGGTCGCCGAGGGCAACCTGCACGTCCCCGGGGTCAACAAGACCAAGCCGACGGAAGACAATCCGCCGCTCTGAAAACCTTCGCTGGCAAGCCGGCTCCTACAGAGGTTGCAGGAATCAGCTTGCCGGCGAAGAGCAATCAGGCCTTGGCTGCAGCCGCCAGGATCAGCGCTTTCATCTCGGCTACCGCTCCCTTGAAACCGACGAACAGGGCATGAGCCACCAGGGCATGGCCGATGTTCAACTCATTGATGCCCTTGATCGCCGCCACCGCTTCAACGTTGTGGTAATGCAGGCCATGGCCAGCATTGACGATCAGCCCCTGGGCCAAGCCCAAGGCAACCCCGTCGACGATACGCTGCAGCTCATCGGCCACTTCACTCGGCGTCTGGGCATCGGCATAGCGACCCGTGTGCAACTCGATGGCCGGTGCGCCAACGCGCTTGGAGGCCTCGATCTGACGCTCGTCAGCGTCGATAAACAGGGACACTTCGGCACCGATTTTCGACAAGCGTTCCACCGCCGCCTTGATCCGCGCTTCCTGCCCGGCCACGTCAAGTCCTCCTTCAGTGGTCAGCTCCTGGCGGGTTTCCGGCACCAGGCAGATATGCGCCGGGCGGATGCGCTCGGCAAAAGCCATCATTTCCTCGGTGACGCCCATCTCGAAATTCATGCGGGTCTGCAGTACGTCCTTGAGCAGCAGCACATCGCGCTCCTGGATATGCCGACGGTCTTCGCGCAGGTGCACGGTGATGCCGTCGGCGCCCGCTTCTTCAGCGTCCAGCGCGGCCTTGACCGGGTCCGGGTAACGAGTGCCGCGGGCCTGACGCAGGGTGGCAACGTGATCGATGTTCACGCCGAGAAGAATGCGATTGCTGGTGGTCACGAAAGCGCTCCTGAGTAAATGAAGATTCGGCGCACAGCATACGGGGAGAACAGGGTCTGTTGCCATTTGCTCGAACGCAGAATGACGGCGCCAGCTGGGCTATCGCGGCGAGCGGCCAAAACGGCAGCCACGCCTAGGGCTTGCGAAACAGCTCGCGACTGACCAGAGGACGCCCGCCCAGATGAACTGCCAGAGCCTGGCGCATCAGGCGCTTGGCTGCCGACAACGCGCCAGGAGCGCTCCAGTCGGCCTCGGCCATGGCCAGCAGCTCGGTGCCATTGAACAGGCCCGGTTGCAGCAGGAACACCTGCTCCAGTCCGGCATCCACCTGCAGGCGATACAGGCCATCGGCAGCGATGGGCGCGCCGTGGATGTCGCTGTCCAGGGCGAAGCCGTAGCCCAGATCGTCCAGCAGGCGCCACTCAAAGGCCCGCAGCAGGGGCTCCAGGGGCCGGCCTTCGGCCAGGGCCAGCAAGGTGGCGGCGTAGTGGTCGAATACCGCCGGATGGGGATCTTCCGCCGGTAGCAGGCGGATCAGCAGTTCATTCAGATACAGACCACTGAACAGCGCTTCGCCATTGAGCCAGGATGCGATGCCGGCACTTTCCATGCGCCCGACGTTCTTCAGCTCGCCGCGGCCGCGAAACTCGACTTCCAGAGGAACGAAGGGTCGCGCCAGGGTACCGGCCTTGCCCCGTGCGTTGCGCAGGACAGCACGCAGGCGACCTTGGGGGGTAAGGAAATCCACCAATGCACTGCTTTCGCGGTAGGCGCGGCTGTGCAGGACGTAGGCAAGTTGGCCGACTGGAGCGGTGCTGGACATGGTTGCGAGGGATCTCAGGGGCAGAGAGGGAACCGGGTCCGAAAGAAGTGTTGGAACTGTTCGCCGGCCAGCCGGCTCCTACAGGGCGCTGCAGGAGCCGGCTGGCCGGCGAAGGGCGTCAGAGGTCGCCGTAGCCCAGGGAGCGCAAGGCGCGCTCGTCGTCGGACCAGCCGCCCTTGACCTTGACCCAGAGGTTGAGCATGACCTTGGAGTCGAACAGCAGCTCCATGTCCTTGCGCGCTTCCATGCCGATGCGTTTGATCCGCTCACCCTTGTCGCCAATGATGATTTTCTTCTGTCCGTCGCGCTCGACGAGAATCAAGGCATGAATATGCAGGGTCTTGCCCTGCTGCTTGAACTCTTCGATTTCCACGGTGATCTGGTACGGCAGCTCGGCACCCAGCTGGCGCATGATCTTCTCGCGCACCAGCTCGGCCGCCAGGAAGCGGGAACTGCGGTCGGTGATCTGGTCTTCCGGGAAGAAGTGGTCGTTCTCCGGCAGATGCTTGGCAATCAGGCCTTCCAGGGCTTCGAGGTTATGCCCCTGCTGCGCGGAAACCGGCACGATCTCGGCGTTCGGCAGTTGCTCCTGCAGCCAGGTCAGGTGCGGCATCAGCTCGGCCTTGTCCTCGATGCGGTCGGTCTTGTTGATCGCCAGGATCACCGGCCCCTGCACGTACTGCACGCGCTCAAGGACCAATTGGTCCTCGTCGGTCCACTTGGTGCGGTCGACTACGAAGATCACCACGTCCACGTCTTTCAAGGCCGCCGAAGCGGTCTTGTTCATGTAGCGGTTCAGCGCCTTCTCGTTGCTCTTGTGCATGCCGGGGGTGTCGACGTAGATCGCCTGGATGGCGCCTTCGGTCTTGATGCCGAGCATGTTGTGACGAGTGGTCTGGGGCTTGCGCGAGGTGATCGCCAGCTTCTGGCCGAGGATGTGGTTGAGCAGCGTCGACTTGCCCACATTGGGGCGGCCGACGATGGCGACATAGCCACAGCGTGTTGCGGTTGAATCAGTCATGGCCATTCTCCACGCCCAGGGCAATCAGTGCTGCGGCGGCCGCTACCTGTTCGGCAATACGACGGCTCACACCCTGACCTCGGCTTTTTTCATTCAATAAGGTGACTTCACATTCAACGAAGAATGTCCGGCAGTGCGGTTCGCCCTGGATATCCACCACTTCGTAGCGTGGCAGTTCACAGGCGCGAGACTGGAGGAACTCCTGCAGCCGGGTCTTGGGGTCCTTGTTGGTGTCCACCAGGGTCAGGCTCTCGAACTCCGAGGCCAGCCAGGACAACACGCGGTCACGGGCGGTTTCCATGCCGGCGTCCAGGTAGATCGCACCAATCAGGGCTTCCAGGGCATCGGCCAGGATCGACTCACGACGGAAACCGCCGCTCTTCAATTCGCCGGAGCCCAGGCGCAGGTATTCGCCCAGGTCGAAACCACGGGCCAGTACTGCCAGTGTTTCACCTTTCACCAAGCGTGCGCGCAAACGCGACAGCTGGCCTTCGCGGGCCTGGGGGAAGCGTTCGAACAACGCCTCGCCGGCCACGAAGTTGAGGATGGCATCACCGAGGAATTCCAGGCGTTCATTGTTGCGCCCGGCAAAGCTGCGATGGGTGAGGGCCAGAAGCATCAGTTCCTGGTCCTTGAAGGTATAACCGAGCTGACGCTCGAGACGGCTCAAAGAAACGCTCACGGTTTACCCACGCTGATTTCGTTGCCGAAACTCACCATCCTAGGGGCCGCGCACGAGGTGCGGGTGGCAATTAACGCTGTGTTCAAATCCACATCCTGAATATCGTTGACTGCATGCTTCTGGTCACAAAGCTGTTACGCGATGCCCGAGGGCAAGGGCGTTTTATACAAGAGCCAGAAAAGCATTCGGCGCTGTGTTCAACAGCGCCGTGTGTGATTACTTGATCAGGCCAACCCGCGAGAAGTTCGGCAGGTGGCTGAGTTTCGGTTCGGGCCAGCTCATCCAGACTGCGAAGGCCTTGCCGACGATATTCTTGTCGGGAACCATGCCCAGCAGATCCTTGGGAATACTTGGATCGTCCCAGTAGCGACTGTCGTTGGAGTTGTCGCGGTTGTCGCCCATCATGAAGTAGTGCCCGGCGGGAACCACCCAGCGCCCGTCCGGAGCGGGCCGATAGCGACTCATTTCCTTGCGGATCAAGTGCTCGGCGGCACCGAGTTTTTCCTTGTACAGCTCAGCGCTGCCCAGGGTGCCGGGTTCAGCCCCGACCAACTGCTCCGCCACCGGCTGACCATTGACGAACAAGCGTTTGTCGCTGGTGTAGCGCACTTCATCGCCCGGCAGGCCGACCACACGCTTGATGTAGTTGACGTTCGGGTCGCTTGGGTAGCGGAACACCATCACATCGCCGCGCTGCGGATCACCGACTTCGATGACTTTCTTGTCGATCACCGGCAAGCGAATCCCGTAAGAAAACTTGTTCACCAGGATGAAGTCGCCCACATCCAGGGTCGGCTTCATCGAGCCCGAGGGAATCTGGAACGGTTCCACCAGGAACGAACGCAGCACCAGGACGATGAACAGCACCGGAAAGAACGACTTGCCGTACTCAACCAGCAGCGGTTCCTTGCTCAGCTTTTCGACCACCAGCCCATCCGGCTGGCTGACGCTGCCCTGATAGTTGGCGATGGCCGAGCGCCGACGCGGTGCCAGAAACACCAGGTCGAGCAACGCCAAGAGACCGCAGACAAAGACAGCGATGACCAGCAACAGCGGGAAATTTAGTGACATAGGACCTAACTATCCAACCTGAGCACGGCAAGGAAGGCTTCTTGTGGAATTTCCACGTTGCCCACTTGCTTCATGCGTTTCTTACCGGCCTTCTGCTTTTCCAACAGCTTGCGCTTACGGCTGACGTCGCCACCGTAGCATTTGGCCAGTACGTTCTTTCTGAGCGCCTTGACGGTTGTCCGCGCCACAATCTGCCCGCCAATGGCGGCCTGGATTGCCACGTCAAACATCTGCCGAGGAATCAGTTCCTTCATCTTCTCGGTCAACGCACGCCCTTTGTAGTGGGCGTTGTCACGGTGGACGATCAACGCCAGGGCGTCGACTTTCTCACCGTTGATCAATACATCCAGCTTGACCAGATTAGCCGACTGGTAGCGATCGAAATGGTAATCCAGCGAAGCATAGCCGCGGCTGGTGGATTTCAGGCGGTCAAAGAAGTCCAGTACCACTTCGTTCATCGGCAGATCGTAGGTCACCTGGACCTGGCTACCAAGGAACAGCATGTCGTGCTGCACGCCACGCTTCTCGATGCACAGGGTTATGACGTTGCCCAGGTGCTCTTGCGGCACAAGAATATTGGCCCGCACGATCGGCTCGCGCATGTCTTCAATCGCCGACAGATCCGGAAGTTTGGACGGGTTGTCGACATAGATCGTTTCACCGTTCTTCAACTGCAGCTCGAAGATCACCGTCGGCGCCGTGGTGATCAGGTCCAGGTCGTATTCGCGCTCCAGGCGCTCCTGGATGATCTCCATGTGCAGCATGCCGAGGAACCCGCAACGGAAGCCGAAGCCCAGGGCGTCGGAGCTTTCCGGGGTGTACTGCAGCGACGAGTCGTTGAGGGTGAGTTTCTGCAAGGCTTCGCGGAAATCCTCGAAGTCGTCGGAGCTGACCGGGAACAGGCCGGCATAGACCTGCGGCTGAATGCGCTTGAAGCCTGGCAGTACTTCCACGTCCGGGGTCGAACTCAAGGTCAGGGTGTCACCCACCGGTGCCCCGTGAATGTCCTTGATGCCGGCGATGATGAAGCCCACTTCACCGGCCTTGAGGTCAGTGGTGGCGGTGTGTTTCGGGTTGAAGACGCCGACGCTGTCCACCAGGTGGATCTTGCCGGTGGATTTCACCAGGATCTTGTCGCCCTTCTTCACCCGGCCGTGACGCACACGCACCAGGGACACAACGCCCAGGTAGTTGTCGAACCAGGAGTCAATGATCAGTGCTTGCAGTGGGTCTTCGATATTGCCGGTAGGAGCCGGGATAGTGGCGACCAGGCGCTCAAGCACCTCGTCCACGCCCAGGCCGGTCTTGGCGCTGCAAGTCACGGCATCGGTGGCATCGATACCGATGATCTTCTCGATCTCTTCCTTGACCCGCTCCGGATCGGCCTGTGGCAGGTCGATCTTGTTCAGCACCGGCATGACTTCCAGGCCTTGCTCAATGGCGGTGTAGCAGTTGGCTACCGACTGGGCCTCAACACCCTGACCGGCGTCCACCACCAGCAGAGCACCTTCACAGGCCGCCAGGGAGCGACTGACTTCATAAGTGAAGTCCACGTGGCCCGGGGTATCGATGAAGTTCAGCTGGTAGGTGATGCCATCTTTGGCTTTGTAATAGAGGGTGACGCTGTGGGCCTTGATGGTGATCCCGCGCTCACGTTCAAGGTCCATGGAGTCCAGAACCTGGGCTTCCATTTCGCGATCGGCCAGGCCGCCGCACATCTGGATAAAACGATCGGCCAGAGTCGACTTGCCATGGTCAATGTGGGCGATGATGGAGAAATTGCGGATATGACTCAAATCACTCACGGATGAACACTCAAAAAGGCTGCAGGCAGGGCCCGCCGAAAAATAGCCGGGAATTGTACCTGATACTCGGCACGAGCGTCACGCTCGCCTATCAGCGTTTGTCAAATGCAAAAACGCCCCGATCAAGGACCGGGGCGTTGCGCTAATCGCCTGGTAGAGCCAATGAATCAGCCGGCTCGGCGCAATAGCCAGAAACCGGCAATGGCACAGATACCCGCCGGCACCAGCACCGCGAACAGCGGCGAGAAGCCGAACACCAGGCTCGAAGGGCCCAGCAGGTCCTGGGCGATACGGAAGGTGAAGCCCACCAATACGCCGGTGAATACCCGCTGCCCCAGGGTCACCGAACGCAGCGGTCCGAAAATGAAGGAAATCGCCATCAGCACCAGGGCCGCCGTCACCAACGGCTGCAGCACCTTGACCCAGAACGCCAGCCAGTAGCGGCCGTTGTTCAAACCCTGGTCGGCCAGATAGTGGATATAGCCCCACAGACCGCTGATGGACAGGGACTCCGGCGCCATGACCACGGTGCTCAGCAGTTGCGGACTCAGGGCCACATCCCAACGTTCATCAGGCACGCTGATGACCTCGGTGTGACCGTCACGGAAATAGGTGGTGGTGACATCAGTCAACTGCCAGTAGTTCTCGTGGAACCGTGCCTGACGGGCAAAACTCGACGACAACATGTGGTGACTGTCATCGAAGTGATAGCGAGTCACGCCATACAGCAGGCCATTGGGCTGCACTGCGTTGATATGGATGAACTCCTCGCCCTGGCGGTGCCACAGACCGCGCTTGGAGCTCTGGGCATCACCGGAACCCTGGGCCAGGGCGCGACTGGCCTGGGCCTGGGTCTCAGTGGCCGGCGCGACGTACTCGCCCACCAGCACGCCCACCAGCATCAGCACCAGCATCGGCTTCATCACCGCCCAGACGATACGACCGACAGAAACGCCGGCAGCACGCATGATGGTCAGCTCGCTGTTGCTGGCCAGGGAGCCAAGACCGATCAGGCAGCCGATCAGGCCGGCCATCGGCAACATTTCATAGACCCGGCGCGGAGCAGTGAGCGCCACGTAGCTCATCACATCCATCACGGTGTAGGTATCGCTGACACTGCCCATCTCATCGATGAAGGCAAACAGCGAAGCCAGCCCGAGGATGATCCCCAGGACCGCGAGAATAGCCATGAACACACTGCTACCGATGTAGCGATCGAGCTTAACCACGAGCCATCTCCTTCATGCTGCGACGACTCGCCATCTTCAAACGCAACGGTTCCCAGTACATCAAACCCAGACCAATCGCCAGGAACATCAGGTGAACCCACCACAGCCCCAGGGCTGGCGAGATCTTGCCTTTCTCCATGGCGCCACGTACCGCGATCAGGATAGTCAGGTACGCCATATACAGCAGGATGGCCGGGATCAGCTTGAGGAAGCGGCCCTGGCGTGGGTTGACCCGAGACAACGGCACCGCCATCAAGGTCACGATAAACACCAGCAATGGCAGGGACAGGCGCCATTGCAGCTCGGCACGGGCCCGCAGGTCATCCTTGCCGATCAAGTCAGCAGTGGGCATGGCATCGCGATCGGTGACTTCGTCGCTGACATCAGGCCGCTCCAGCAGCACGCCGTAGGTGTCGTACTTGATCACCCGGTAGTTGGCCTCACCTGGATTGCCGTCATAGCGATAGCCGTTTTCCAGGATCAGGTAGCGATTGCCATCGGGACGAATGTCCTGGTGCCCCTTCTCGGCCACCAGCACCGAAATGCCCTGGTCCTTTTTCTCCCGGCTCAGGCGTTTTTCGGAGATGAACACTCCGGAAAGATTGGTGCGATCCTCGGATAGCTGCTCGGTATAGGTCACCCGAGTGCCATCATTGAGCGCCTGGAAGCGCCCGGCCACCAGGGTGTCGAACTCGGTCAGTGCATCCTGTTTGTTCAACAGCAACTGGAACTGATTGGCCCCCTGCGGCGCCAGACTCAGGCTCAACCAGGCCACCAGCAGGGCCACAAGGGCCGCCGGGATCATGGTCATGCCCAGCAAACGCTGCTGACTCATGCCGGTAGCCGACAACACGGTCATCTCACTTTCGAGATAGAGCCGGCCGTAAGCCAGGAGAATGCCCAGGAACAGCCCCAATGGCAGGATCAGTTGCAAAAAGCCCGGCAGACGAAAGCCCATGATCAGGAACAGCGAGCCCGGGTCCAGGGCGCCCGAGGCGGCTTGTGCGAGGAACTTGACGAAGCGTCCGCTCATGATGATGACCAGCAGCACCGCACTCACGGCACTCAGGGTCAACAGGACTTCGCGGGATAGATAACGAAAGACGATCAAACCAGACACTCCAGGGTTGTCAGGCTAAGGCGGCCGAACAAGCAAACGTATCGAGCCGGCCCCAGAGACAGGGCCGCCGAAAAAAAGATGGCGCATTATCCTGTGATTGCGCGCGCCTGTCACGGAGGATGCTCACCCGACGCTCTAAAGCAGCGAACTTGGCCAAGACGAGGGTTGTCAGCCGCAACGGGCGAGGTTCAAACTGGCGGCTTTGTCGTCGGCAGCACGCGACGCCTTCTTCTATATAGACAAGCCCCGCGCCGGAGTCTTTCCTGCGCTCTTTGACCATTCATTCAGGGACCCAGACATGGAACTGGTTGTAAAAAGCGCTAGCCCGGAAACGTTGAAGACCGCCACCCTGGTGGTCGCCGTCGGCGAAGGCCGCAAACTCGGCAACGTGGCCAAGCAACTCGACGAACTCAGCGGCGGCGCCATCAGCGCCGTACTCAAGCGCGGCGATCTGGCCGGCAAGGTCGGCCAGAGCCTGCTGCTGCACGGCGTGGCCAAGCTGAAGGCGGAACGCCTGCTGCTGGTGGGCGTCGGCAAGGATGAGGAACTGGGCGACCGCCCGTTCCGCAAGATCATCAGCGGTGTACTTGCCACCCTCAAGGGCCTGGGCGGCAGCGATGCCGTGCTGGCTCTGGACGAAGTCGTGGTCAAAGGCCGCGACAGCTATGGCAAGACCCGTCTGCTGGCCGAAACCCTGGTGGACGGCGGTTACGTATTCGATCGCTACAAGAGCCAGAAAGCCGAACCCCGCGCCCTGAAGAAAATCACCCTGCTGACCATCAAGGCCGCCCAGGCTGAAGTCGAGCGCGGCGTGACCCACGCCCAAGCCATCGCCAAAGGCATGGCTTTTACCCGCGACCTGGGCAACCTGCCGCCGAACGTTTGCCACCCGACGTTTCTGGGTGAACAGGCCAAGGCCCTGGGCAAGGAGTTCAAGGGCCTGAAAGTCGAAGTCCTTGATGAGAAGAAGATCAAGGAACTGGGCATGGGCTCGTTCTATGCCGTAGGCCAGGGCAGCGACCAGCCGCCGCGCCTGATCGTCATGCAATACAACGGCGGCAAAAAATCCGAGAAACCGTTTGCCCTGGTGGGCAAGGGCATCACCTTCGACACCGGCGGCATCAGCCTCAAGCCGGGCGCCGGCATGGACGAAATGAAATACGACATGGGCGGCGCCGCCAGCGTGTTCGGCACCCTGCGCGCCGTGCTCGAACTGCAACTGCCGATCAACCTGGTATGCATCCTGGCCTGCGCCGAGAACATGCCCAGCGGCGGCGCTGCACGGCCTGGCGATATCGTCACCACCATGAGCGGCCAGACCGTGGAAATCCTCAATACCGACGCCGAAGGCCGTCTGGTGCTGTGCGACGCCCTGACCTACGCCGAACGCTTCAAGCCCCAGGCCGTGATCGACATCGCCACCCTGACCGGTGCTTGCGTGGTCGCCCTGGGCGCCCACACGTCCGGCCTGCTGGGCAACAACGACGAGTTGATCGGCCAACTGCTCAGCGCCGGCCAGCAAGCCGACGACCGCGCCTGGCAACTGCCGCTGTTCGATGAGTACCAGGAACAACTGGACAGCCCGTTCGCCGATATCGCCAACATTGGCGGGCCGAAGGCCGGGACCATCACTGCCGCGTGCTTCCTCTCGCGCTTCACCAAGAACCTGAACTGGGCGCACCTGGATATCGCCGGCACCGCCTGGACCAGCGGCGGCAAGGACAAGGGCGCCACCGGCCGCCCCGTCCCCCTGCTGACCCAATACCTGCTGGACCGCGCCAAAGCCTGAAAACCATGACCGCGGAGGGTGTCGCTTGAAGGCGGCGCCCTTTCCGGCTCAGGAATCCCAATGACCAAAGTCGACTTCTACATTCTTCCCAGCGCGGACCCTGCGGCGCGCCTGGATTTTGCCTGCAAGCTCACCGACAAGGCCTGGCGCATGGGCCATCGCATCTACCTGCATTGCAGCGACGCACAACAACGGGACGAACTCGATGCCCGCCTGTGGCGCTTCAAGGGCGAAGCCTTCGTTCCCCACGGCCCGGCAGAAAGCGAAGCCGACGGCCTGATCGTGCTGGGCTTGGGCCAGGACCCTGGCGAACACAACGACCTGCTGGTGAACCTGGACCTGAAAGTACCGGCCTTTGCACCGCGCTTTGCCCGAATTGCCGAAGTAGTGGTGGAAGACCCGACTATTCGTCAGGCGGCCCGCGAGAGTTTCCGTTTCTATCGCGAACAGGGCTATCCTCTGCAAGATCACCGTTTACAGCGACTCTGAGCACCCGATGGACACTCCCAACCCGCTGCAAAAACCCGCGCATCTGCTGGACGACCTCGAGTCGATCCGTCAACTGCTCGGCGATGACAATCTGCAACCGCCACTGCTGACCGAAACCGTGAGCGGCGAAGTGCAAATCCCCCTGCTGTTCGACATGGTCGGCAGCCAGCAACCTGACGAAACCGAAGCTGCACCCGCAGCGCAAGCCAAACCGCAAGCTGCACCGGCACCGGCACCAATTCAAGTGACGGCACCAGCCCCTGCTCCAGCTCCAGCTCCAGCTCCAGCGACCGCTCCCGCAGCCAAACCTGCCCCTGCCAGCAACAGCGCCGATGCCCTGCTGCACCTGGATACCGAACTGCGCGCCGCTGCCCAGCTGATCATGCAAGACGTGATCGACGATTTCGCCCCGCACATCGAAACCGAAATCAAGCGCCGCCTCGACGCCCGCCTGGAACGCCTGCTCGCAGCAGCCACCAGCGGCAAACCATAAGCCACACGCAAAAGTCGGGCATGGCCATCTTGTCGCTTGCCGCTTGTGGCTTGCTGCTGCCGCCCTCCGCTATACTTCCCGGCTTTTCCTGAATAAATGCCAATAGGGTCCCGCCGCGCATGGATAAGACCTACCAGCCGCACGCCATTGAAACTTCCTGGTACCAGACCTGGGAGTCCGAGAACTACTTCGCCCCGCAAGGCGCGGGCGACTCCTACACCATCATGATCCCGCCGCCGAACGTCACCGGCAGCCTGCACATGGGCCACGGCTTCAACAACGCGATCATGGACGCCCTGATCCGCTTCCGCCGCATGCAGGGTCGCAACACCCTGTGGCAGCCGGGCACCGACCACGCCGGTATCGCCACGCAGATGCTGGTGGAGCGTCAGATCGAAGCCCAGGGCCAGAATCGCCACGATCTGGGCCGGGAAAAATTCCTCGAAAAAGTCTGGGAGTGGAAGGATCAGTCCGGGGGCAACATCAGCCGCCAGATCCGCCGCCTGGGCTCCTCCGTGGACTGGAGCCGCGAGCGCTTCACCATGGACGACGGCCTGTCGGAAGCGGTGAAGGAAGCCTTCGTGCGCCTGCACGAAGATGGTCTGATCTACCGCGGCAAGCGCCTGGTGAACTGGGACACCAAGCTGCACACGGCGATTTCCGATCTGGAAGTGGAAAACCACGACGAGAAAGGCTTCCTGTGGAACCTGAAATACCCACTGGCCGACGGCGCCAAGACCGCTGAAGGCAACGACTACCTGATCGTCGCCACCACTCGTCCGGAAACCATGCTCGGCGACTCCGCCGTTGCGGTGAACCCTGAAGACGAGCGTTACAAGGCGCTGATCGGCAAGTTCGTCGAACTGCCCCTGGTCGGCCGGCGCATCCCGATCATTGCCGATGACTACTGCGATCCTGAATTCGGCACCGGCTGCGTGAAAATCACCCCGGCCCACGATTTCAACGACTACGAAGTCGGCAAGCGCCACAACCTGCCGCTGCTCAATATCTTCGACAAGAACGCCGCCGTGCTGCCGGCCTGCCAGGTGTTCAACCTGGACGGCAGCCTCAACGAAACCGTCGACGGCAAGATCCCGGCCGAGTACGTGGGCCTGGATCGTTTTGAAGCGCGCAAACAGATCGTGGCCGCCTTCGACGCCGCCGGCCTGCTGGTCAGCGTCGACGACCACGCCCTGAAAGTGCCGAAGGGCGACCGCTCCGGCACCGTCATCGAGCCATGGCTCACCGACCAGTGGTACGTCTCCACCAAGCCGCTGGCGGAACCTGCCATCGCTGCTGTGGAAGACGGCCGCATCGCCTTCGTGCCCAAGCAGTACGAGAACATGTACTTCTCCTGGATGCGCGACATCCAGGACTGGTGCATCAGCCGCCAGCTGTGGTGGGGCCACCGGATTCCGGCCTGGTACGACGAATCGGGCAAGGTCTATGTCGGCCGCGATGAAGCCGAAGTGCGAGCCAAGCACAACCTCGGTCCGGACGTTGCCCTGCAGCAGGACAACGACGTGCTCGACACCTGGTTCAGCTCGGGCCTGTGGACCTTCTCCACCCTGGGCTGGCCGGAACAGACCGACTTCCTCAAGACCTTCCACCCGACCGACGTGCTGGTCACCGGCTTCGACATCATTTTCTTCTGGGTCGCCCGGATGATCATGCTCACCATGCACCTGGTGAAGAACGAAGACGGCACGCCGCAGGTTCCGTTCAAGACCGTGTACGTGCACGGCCTGGTCCGCGACGGCCAGGGCCAGAAGATGTCCAAGTCCAAGGGCAACGTCCTCGACCCGCTGGACATCATCGACGGTATCGACCTCGAAACCCTGGTGCAGAAGCGCACCACCGGCCTGATGCAGCCGAAACTGCAGAAAGCCATCGAGAAGCAGACCCGCGCCGAATTCGCCGACGGCATCGCCAGCTACGGCACCGATGCCCTGCGCTTCACCTTCTGCTCCCTGGCCACCACCGGCCGCGACATCAAGTTCGACATGGGCCGCGTCGAGGGTTACCGCAACTTCTGCAACAAGATATGGAACGCCGCGCGCTACGTGCTGGATAAGGGCGAGGACTGCGGTCAGAACGGCGAGGCCTATGAGCTGTCCCTGGCGGACCGCTGGATCATCTCGCAACTGCAGCGCACCGAAGCCGAAGTCACCCGTCAGCTCGACCAGTTCCGTTTCGACCTGGCCGCCCAGGCCTTGTACGAGTTCATCTGGAACCAGTACTGCGACTGGTACCTGGAGCTGTCCAAGCCGGTGCTGTGGGACGAGAACGCGCCGGTTGAACGCCAGCGCGGCACCCGTCGCACCCTGGTGCGCGTGCTGGAAGTGGCCCTGCGCCTGGCCCATCCGTTCATGCCGTTCATCACCGAAGAAATCTGGCAGCGCCTGGCGCCGCTGGCCGGTAGCACCGGCAAGACCATCATGCTGCAACCTTGGCCGGTGGCTAACGAAGCCCGCATCGACCAGGCCGCCGAAGACGACATCGAATGGCTCAAGGGCCTGATGCTCGGCACTCGCAACATTCGCGCGGAAATGAACATTGGTCCGGGCAAGCCCCTGGCCCTGTTCCTGAAGAACGTCAGCACCGAAGACCAGCGTCGCCTGACCGAGAACGAAGCCTTGCTGAAGAAGCTGGCCCGACTCGAATCCATCACTGTGCTGGGTGCCGGCGACGAAGCGCCGCTGTCCGCCACCGCTCTGGTGGGCGAGATGGAAGTGCTGGTGCCCATGGCCGGCCTGATCGACAAAGGTGCGGAACTGGCCCGTCTGGACAAGGAAATCCAACGCCTGCAAGGCGAAGTGCAGCGAGTGGGTGGCAAACTGTCCAACGCCTCCTTCGTCGACAAGGCTCCGGCCGAAGTGATCGAGAAGGAACGCGCCAAACTGGCCGAAGCCGAACAGGCTCTGGGCAAGCTGGCAGAGCAGCACGCACGGATCTCCAGCCTGTAACGGCGATTCGCGCGATGTGAAAGAGGGAGGCCCATACAGGCCTCCCTTTTTTATGCGCGCAGTCCTAGCTAGCCAGAAGGCACGCTTGCATCACTTGTCGCTCGCCGCTTGAAACTTACCGTTGCTCCTGTGTGACAATGCCCGCCACTTTGAACCAGCCCCGAATCGATCCCCCATGACCGCCCCCAACACCCCAAAGCCTGCGCGCAAGAAGCCCAAACCCGCCTCCCCGGCCAAAAACGCCGCCCCCCGGGAAAAGGCCAGCCTGCATCCGCGCAATCGTCACCAGGGGCGTTACGACTTCCCGCAACTGATCAAGAGCACCCCGGAACTGGGGCAGTTCGTGATCCTCAATCCCTACGGCAAGGAAAGTATCGACTTCGCCGACCCGGCGGCCGTGCGGGTGTTCAACCGCGCCCTGCTCAAGGCCTTCTACGGCATTGCCCACTGGGACATTCCGGCGGACTTTCTCTGCCCACCCGTACCCGGTCGCGCCGACTACGTGCATTTCCTCGCCGACCTGCTGGCCAGCCACAACCAGGGTGAAATCCCGCGTGGCGCGGCGGTACGGGTGCTGGACGTCGGAGTCGGCGCCAACTGCATCTACCCGCTGATCGGCTACAGCGACTACCGCTGGCAATTTCTCGGTTCGGACATCGACAGCACCGCCCTGGCCGCCGCCAAGGCCATCGTCCAGGCCAACGGCTTGAACAAGGCCATCAGCCTGCGCCAGCAGGGCAATCCCAGGCAGATCCTCAACGGCCTGCTGGAAAGCACCGAGCGTTTCGACCTGACCATGTGCAACCCGCCGTTCCACGCCTCCCTGGATGAAGCCACCCGCGGTAGCCAGCGCAAATGGCGAGCCCTGGGCAAGGCCGATCCCAAGCGCAAGCTGCCAGTGCTGAATTTCGGCGGCCAGGCCCGGGAGCTGTGGTGCGAAGGCGGCGAGATCCGTTTCGTCAGCCAGTTGATCAGCGAGAGCGCCGGCGTCGGCCAGCAAGTGCTGTGGTTCAGCACCCTGGTGTCAAAGGCCTCGAACCTGCCGGCGATTGAAAGCGCGCTGAAAAAGGCCGGAGTCCTGGAAAGCCAGGTGGTGGAGATGTCCCAGGGACAGAAACAGAGCCGCTTCGTCGCCTGGACCTTCAAGGACAAGGCACAGCAACAGGCCTGGAGTCAGGAACGCTGGGTTAGGAAGAGCTAGAGAGGCGGGAGATTCAAAGACGATTCACCTTGCGTGAATCGGTGTCACACAAACCGTGCCCGGAGAACTTCTGAGCACGGTTTCACTGCAAGTCTTACTTGTTAACAGCGTCGGTCAGGCCTTTAGCCACAACCAGCTTGATAACTTTCTTGGCAGCGATTTCGATGGCAGCGCCAGTCGATGGGTTACGGCCAGTACGGGCAGGACGCTCGGTCACTTTCAGCTTGCCGATACCTGGCAGAGTGATTTCGCCGCCATTTTCCAATTGATCAGCAACGATCTGGGCCAGTTGGTCCAGAGCGTTACGCGCGGTGGTTTTCGGCGCGTCGATAGCTTCAGCGATATCAGCGATCAGTTGGTCTTTAGTAATAGCCATTGTGGTGTTCCTTCCCTATCAAATTCATTTGGATTGCAGAGTGCAGTGTCAGCCATCGAGCCAGATCTTGTGAATCTGGCACCCCGGTTACAACCACGACAGATCGGGGTTATAGATACCGAAATCAGGGTTTGGTTCGACCCGACAAATGCTGAATGCACGCTTAACGCTGAGACATCGCGTAAGACGGGGCAAAACTAGCACACAGACGGGGAAATATCCGCCTCTACCTAGCCATTTGGTCAGCTTTATTGCTCTAAATCGGTAAAAAAATGCATAAGCGTTACCGACAGGCCGTTCATCGCCTGGCAAACCGCGCCAAAACCAGCGGGTGCGGTACACTGGGCACTTTTTCGGGGAGTCCGCCCTCCCCCTTCAATCAGCCGAGAAGCCCATGCCGATCCGTCATTGCATCGTCCACCTGATCGACAAAAAACCCGACGGCAGCCCCGCAGTTCTGCATGCCCGAGACTCCGAACTGGCAGAGTCCGCGGCCATCGAGAACATGCTCGCCGACCTCAACGAAAGCTATAACGCCAAACAGGGCAAAGCCTGGGGCCTGTTCCATCCCGAGTCCGGCGCTTTCCCCTTCAGCGGCTGGCTGAAGGAGTATCTGGACGGCGGCCAGGACTTCACCGCATTCAGCCGGGTGGCGGTGGAGCATCTGCAGAAGCTGATGGAAGAATCCAACCTGTCGGTGGGCGGCCACGTGCTGTTTGCTCATTACCAACAAGGCATGACCGATTACCTGGCGATCGCCCTGCTGCACCACAGCGAAGGCGTGGCGGTGACCGACCAACTGGACGTGACCCCGTCGCGCCACCTGGACCTGGGCCAGTTGCACCTCGCCGCTCGGATCAACATCTCCGAGTGGCAGAACAACAAGCAGTCCAAGCAGTACATCTCCTTTATCAAGGGCAAGAACGGCAAGAAGGTCTCGGAGTACTTCCGCGACTTCATCGGCTGCCAGGAAGGCGTCGACGGTCCGGGCGAGACCCGCACCCTGCTCAAGGCCTTCAGCGACTTCGTCGAAAGCGAAGACCTGCCGGAAGAATCGGCCCGGGAAAAGACCAAGACCCTGGTGGACTACGCCAGCAGCCAAGCCAAGCTTGGCGAACCCATGGGCCTGGAAGAACTCTCGGAACTGATCGACGAAGACCGCCCCAAGGCCTTCTACGACCACATCCGCAACAAGGATTACGGGCTATCGCCGGAAATTCCCGCGGATAAACGCACCCTCAACCAGTTCCGCCGCTTCACTGGTCGCGCCGAGGGCCTGTCCATCAGCTTCGAAGCCCACCTGCTGGGCTCGAAGATCGAGTACGACGAAGAAGCCGGGACCCTGATCATCAAGGGCCTGCCGACCCAACTGACCGACCAGCTCAAGCGCCGCAACTGATGCTCCAGGGAGTACTGAAGAAGTTCCTGCTGATCCTGCTGCTGGTGGTGGTCTATCAGAACTGGGGCAAGATCGAGCGGCTGTTCAACCCTTCGGCGGTGGTCAGCGAAGAGATCCGTAGCCAGGCCTGGGTGGTGCTGTACGCCACCGACTGGTGCGGCTACTGCAAGGCTACCCGGCGATTTCTCGATCAGAAGGGCATTCCCTATCGGGAGTTCGACATCGAGAAAGACGCGGAGGCGCGTAAGGCCTATACCGCTCTGGGCGGTGCCGGGATTCCGATCCTGGACGTGAATGGCAGCCTGATCCGTACCTACGACCCCGACGCGATCATGGCTGCGCTGAAACCTTAGTCGGAGCCGGCCGGGCGGCGTTCCGCTTGCCGGCGAAAGGGCCAGTAGATCGAGCATCGATCTTGAGCACGCCTTCGCTGGCAAGCCAGCTCCTACAGGTGTGGATCACTGTGCCTGGATACGGAAACCCAACCGCGGGAAGTGCACGTGGACCAAACCGGCACGTGGATCTTCACGGCGCAGGATCAACTCTTCAGTACCGGCAAACAGCAACTCGCCCGCCACCGGATCGACTCCATAGTCGGTCGCAGCAATCACCACCTGCTGCCCTGCCACAAAGCCATTGGGATCGACAAACCGCTCATCCGGCAGCGGCGCCGGGGTCGCACCGCGCGACACCTCAAGGGCCTCTTCAGCGCTCATCTCGGTGAAGGAACCGTGACCAAAGCCCAGCACTCGCGCCAACCAGGCTGATACCGCCGGATACTCGTCCACCAGCGGCGCCGTCACCGGCGTACCCTTGAGGAACCACAGCGGGTGCGCCAGGGCGATATCGGCGATCGAGGGCTCACCAAACAGGAAGTCCCCCGGCTCGCGCTGCAGTTGCTGCTCCAGACGCGCCATGATGGTCGGCCACTGATGCTTGACCACTTCCAGGGGCAGACGACTGGCGCTGCCGCCACTGAACAACCCGGCGCGGTCGGCCATGAAGGCCTTGACCACCTCCGGCGGCATCTTGCCGAAACGTGCTGCGGCAGACTCGGGCTGGAACACCAGGGTCACCGCATGCTGGAACACCACCGAGTCGACCCAGGCGGCGAAGGTCGCGCTGATCATTTCCTGGCCTTCGGGAAACAGCGCCGGCGAGGCCTTTTCCCGCTCCAGACGCCGGGCGATCAAAGCCGTGTCGCAATAGATATCAGCACCGACCTGCAGTACCGGCGTCTTGCGATAGCCACCGGTCAGGGCCGTCAGATCAGGCTTGGGCATCACCGGGGAAATCTTCACGGAGCGCCAGGACAGGCCCTTGAAGCCCAGGAGCAAACGGGCTTTTTCCGCGAAGGGAGAGGTCGGGTAATGGTGCAGGATCAACTCTGACATGCTGGGGTCCGCCGGAAGAAGGAAAGCGCTGAGCTTAGCGCGCAATCCATGGACGGCCTACCGATCCGACTGATGAGCACCTATCAGTCAGATTGATGCTGCTGCCCCGGCAGACGCCACCAGACACTCCTTGGCGCTTTTCCTGAGCTTCTTGATCAACCGCTCCTGACGCAGAGCCTCGCTCTTGTCCCGACAAGCTTCGGTATAGACCAGGGCCACCGCCGGGCTGGAGAGAAAGAAACGCGCGCCCTTGCCACTCTGGTGCTTGGCGAAGCGCTTCACCGGGTCGTCGCTGATGCCGCAATAAAGGGCGCCATTGGCCGCACGCACCAGATACACAAACCAGGGTTTGCTGGCAGGCGCGGGCAGTTCGCCGGCAATCACGGGGTTTGGATCGGGGCTGCTCACAAAAACCATCGGGGCCTGTGGATAACAAGCCGCGATCTTAGCAGAGGATGGCTTTCAGCGACCGCTCTGGAAGGCCTTGAGGCCTTTACGGGCCTGGGCGCGAACGGCATTTTTCAACAGCGGCGTCCAGCCCAGCAAAAGCCCCTTGGCCCCCAGGGCCTGGCGCGCCCAACGCCACAGGTCGAAATGGTCGTGGTGCTCACAGATCTTGCCATCGCGAAACACGAAGCGCGCCTGGATATCGTTGACCACCGTGTTGCCGGTCTGACTGAACAGGTAGGTGGCGACCCAGTGCGCGCCACCCGAACGCTCGTCGGCATGCACCTGATCGAAGGTCAGGGAAAAGTCCTTGGCCCGGGAAGTGAGCATGCGCCACATGTCGCCGGCGTCACGTCCGCGCAATTCGCCGAAGGCCGGATCACTGAATACAACGTCCTCGGTATAGCAGGCGCTCATGGCCTCGGCATCGAGCCGCTGGAAGGCCTGGTAGAACTCAGTGATCAGGACGCGGTGGGCATCACTCATGGGCGGACTCCGGAAGGACAAAGGGATGTCTGCACAATAATCCGCACGCCCAGAGAAGACTATCGGCATTTGCCGTGCAAATACCGACAGTGACGCTCCTCAGATCCTCTCGCTTTGCGCCTGCACATACAGCGAGCGGCCGGCGCCCAGCCCGGCAATGATCGCCCCGCTGCCCAACACCGCGAAGATCCAGCCCACGGCGTTCCAGCCGCCGGTCCAGTCATGCACCAGCCCCACGGCAAACGGCCCCATGGACGCCAGGGTGTAGCCAATGCCCTGGGCCATGCTCGACAGGTTGGCGGCCACATGGGTATCCCGTGAGCGCAGGACGATCAGGGTCAGGGCCAGGCTGAAAGTGCCTCCTTGCCCAAGGCCCAGCAGAATGGCCCAGCCCCACAAGCCATCAAGCGGTGCATACAGGCAGCCGAACAGACCGCCCAAGGTCATCAGCATGACGATCACGATGGCCAGACGCTGGTCCTTGCCGCGAGTCGCCAGCCAGGGCGCCGCCAGGGAGCTGGCCAGTTGCACGATGACCGAACCCGACAGCACCAGTCCGGCCTGGGTCGGAGTCAGCCCACGACCGATCAGGATCGATGGCAGCCAACCAAACACGATGTAGGCCAGGGAGGACTGCAGGCCCATGTACAAGGTCACCTGCCAGGCCAGGCGATCACGCAGCAACCCGCGCACACGGAAGGCGACATGGTGGGCGCCGTGTTTGTGCCCCACTTGCGGCAACCAGAACAGCGCCGCCGCCAGCGCCGGCACGACCCAGAACCCCAGGCCCATGGCCCAGCTGCTACCGAAGTGCTGGCTCAGGGGCACCGTCGCGCCTGCCGCCATCGCCGCCCCCAGGCACAGGGCCATGGTGTAGACCCCGGTCATGGTGCCTGCATGGCGGGCAAAATCGCGCTTGACGATGCCCGGCAGCAGCACCCCGATCACACCGATGCTGGCGCCGGCCAGGATGCTCCCGGCAAAGACGCCGAACTCCCCCAGGGAACTGCGCAGCACAATGCCCAGGGCCAGGGTCAGGAGAATCCCCAGCACCACCCGTTCGGCGCCGAAACGCCGGGCCAGCAGCGGCGCCAACGGCGCGAACAGCCCCAGGCACAACACCGGCAAAGTGGTCAGCAACCCCGCCTTGGCGGCCGACAGGCCCAGGCTCTGGGATACATCACTGAGCAACGGCGCCATGCTCGACAGCGCCGGACGCAGGTTCAACGCCACCAGAATCAGCCCCAGCAGCAACAGCCAGGGCCGCCGCAAAGGTGGCGGGGACTGCTGGACTTCTTCGTCATCGGCCTCGGCATCGATCAACAACTCGGGAGGCGACGGGGTGTTCGGAGGGGACTGCTGGTTGGACATAAAGGTCTCGGATTCAGGATTCGTTGATCAACTGGCGGGACAGCTGCTTGGCCCGCTCGGGGTCGCCCTGCTCGATGGCGTCCAGCAGATGCTGGTGGAGATCGAAGACGTCCTGGCGGCGCGGAGTAACCGTCAAGGTCTGGCGCAACTGAGCGCCCACCACACTGGAGAAATAGCGGTACAGCTGGCTCAGGGTCGGATTGTGCGCGGCATCCACCAGGCCCTGATGAAACACCAGGTCGCAGGCGATGTAGCTTTCCAGATCGCCATGAAAATGCCCGCCGCTGGCCTGCAAGGCTTCGCTCAAGGCGCGCAGGTCCTCGTCGGTGCGACGCAGGGCCGCCAGGCCGACCGCCTCCACTTCAAGGATCTGCCGGGTTTCCCGGGCCTGCTCCAGAGAGCATTGGGACAGGGCCTGGAGCATGTCCAGTGGATCGGCCACCGCTCGCAGGTAGCTGCCGTCGCCCTGGCGGATCTCGATCAGTCCGGAGAACGCCAGCACTCGCATGGCTTCGCGCACGGTATTGCGGCTGATGCCCAGTTCTTGGGCCAGTTCCGGTTCGGTGGGCAAGCGCTGGCCGACCCGCCAGACACCGCTGTTGATGCGTTTGCGCAGTTGTTCCAGGGCCTGGTCGACCAGGGATTTTTTGATCAGGGGGGATGTTTCGCTCATGGGACTCACTCAATCATCCAATCATCGGATGAATTGTCCGACATGGTATTCAGGCTTTTCCGAGAGTTCAACGATTTAGGCTGGAGGAGGCACTTTCGCCATTGCAAACAGGTCTTGACAAAAAACCCTATAAGGGTAATTTCGATCAAGCCTCAAGGGTGTCTCATGGAAAAGAAAACACCTCATTACGACCTGTCGCTGATCAAGGCACAGGTCGTTCGGCAAGGAGCACAAGCCTTCACTCGAAGCGCATTGCGCTGCGGCAAGGAACTCGGATTGTCCCTGGCCGCCATGCAACGAGTAGTAGCCGGACTGCAGGGCAGCCTGTTCTACAAATCGATGACCACCTATGGCGATCACCGGCTGTGGCAGGACGTGTATTACACCCGCATCGATAACCGGACGCTCTACATCAAGGTCACCTACCGCCCCGGTGCAGGGCCTCCGGTGATCTCCTTCAAGGAGGCAGAGACATGAAACGACAACAATGCTACAGCTGCGGCACTCCCACCGGCATGCTGGCCTTCGAGCAGCGCAGCGAGCTCATCGACTACCGGCACCTGCAGCGTCAGCTCCATGGCCTGGCGGGCTGGGAATGCCAGGAGTGCGGTGAAATCGAATTCGATGCCCAGAGTGCAGAGCGCTATGCCGCCGCGGGCGACCACTTGCTGGAGGAGTACCGGCAGAGCGTCGCCGCCGACCTGAAGCGCATCCGCCGCAAGCTGCACCTCTCGCAGAAAGAAGCGGTCAAACTGCTGTCCGGCGGCGGGCACAACGCCTTTTCCCGTTACGAGCGCGGCGAAGTCGGCGTGCCCCAACCGCTGTACGTGCTGATGCGCCTGCTGGATCGCCACCCACGGTTGATGAAGGACGTACTGGAGCTTGGCGAACCACGGCTGGCGCCCTCAGCCTTGGGCGACCACCCCGAACCACAGCTCGGCGCAGCCGGCAGCTGAATGCCGGGCAAAAATAAACCCGGAGCCAGTCCGGGTTTATCGTCAGCACCAGCCGTGCATCAGGATCAATGCAGGATCTGGCTCAGGAACAGCTTGGTGCGATCATTTTGCGGGTTGTCGAAGAAGTCGTTCGGTGCCGCCTGCTCGACGATCTCGCCCTTGTCCATGAAGATCACCCGGTTGGCCACGGTGCGAGCAAAACCCATTTCATGGGTCACGCAAAGCATGGTCATGCCGTCTTCGGCGAGGCCGATCATGGTATCGAGCACCTCCTTGACCATTTCCGGGTCCAGGGCCGAGGTGGGTTCGTCGAACAGCATGATCTTGGGCTTCATGCACAGCGCCCGGGCAATCGCCACCCGTTGCTGCTGGCCACCGGACAGCTGGCCCGGGTACTTGTTGGCCTGCTCCGGAATCCGCACCCGCTCCAAGTAATGCATGGCAATTTCCTCGGCCTTGCGCTTGGGCATCTTGCGCACCCACATCGGCGCCAGGGTGCAGTTTTGCAGGATGGTCAGGTGCGGGAACAGGTTGAAGTGCTGGAACACCATGCCCACTTCCCGGCGAATGGCCTCGATCTGCTTGAGGTCGTTGGTCAGCTCGACGCCGTCCACCACGATGCGTCCCTGCTGGTGCTCTTCCAGACGGTTGAGGCAGCGGATGGTGGTGGATTTGCCCGATCCCGAAGGCCCGCACAGGACGATGCGCTCGCCCTGCTGGACGTTGAGGTTAATGTCCTTCAACACGTGGAACTGGCCATACCACTTGTTCACACCCTGCATCTGAATAATGCCTTCAGGGCCCACAGGCTTTTTGTTCGCTTCACTCATGGAGGTACTCCTAACGCTTGTGGCCTGTGTCCAACTTACGCTCCAGATGCATGGAGTAGCGGGACATACCAAAACAGAAAATCCAGAACACCAGGGCCGCGAAGACATAGCCTTCGGTGGCCATGCCCAGCCATTTGGGGTCGGCGGCGGCTTGCTTGACGCTGTTGAGCAGGTCGAACAGGCCGATGATGATCACCAGGCTGGTGTCCTTGAACAGGGCGATGAAGGTGTTGACGATGCCGGGAATCACCAGCTTCAGGGCTTGCGGCAGAATCACCAGGCCCATCGCGCGCCAGTAACCCAGGCCCATGGCGGCAGCCGCTTCGTACTGGCCCTTGGGAATGGCCTGCAAACCGCCACGCACCACCTCGGCCACATAGGCCGACTGGAACAGGATCACCCCGATCAACGCCCGCAGCAGCTTGTCGAAGTTCATGCCCTCGGGCAGGAACAGCGGCAACATCACCGACGACATGAACAGCACCGTGATCAGCGGCACGCCACGCCAGAACTCGATGAAGGTCACGCAGACCACGCGGATCGCCGGCAGGTTGGAACGTCGTCCCAATGCCAGCAGGATACCCAGGGGCAACGCCCCGGCAATGCCCACCGTGGCAATCACCAAAGTCAGCATCAGGCCGCCCCACTGGCTGGTGGCGACTGTGCTCAGGCCCAGGTAGCCGCCGTGCAGCAGGGTGTAGGCCAGCACCGGGTACCACACCAGGAAACACAGGCCGTAGATCGCTTTGCGAGCGAAGCGCGAGATGAACAAGGGAGCCACGCCGATCACCGCCAGCCATACGGTCAGGTCCACCCGCCAGCGCAGTTCCACTGGGTAGTAGCCATACATGAACTGGCCGAAACGCTGCTGGATGAACACCCAACAGGCACCGTCCTTGGTGCAGTCGGCACGGGTGGTGCCGACCCAGTTGGCGTCGAGGATCGCCCACTGCAGGATCGGCGGTACCACCAGATAGATCAGGTAGAAGGCAAACAGGGTCAACAGAGTGTTGAGCCAGTTGGAGAACATGTTGGCGCGCATCCACGCCAGCACGCCGATACTGCGGCTGGGCGGCGGCATATCGGGCTTGAAAGTATGAGTCGTCATGGGCGCTTCCTCACCGCTCGATCAGCGCAATGCGCTTGTTGTACCAGTTCATCAGCAGGGAAATGCTGATGCTGATTGCCAGGTACACGCTCATGGTGATGGCAATGACCTCAATGGCCTGGCCGGTCTGGTTGAGCACCGTGCCGGCGAACAGCGAAACCATTTCCGGGTAACCGATACCGGCGGCCAGGGACGAGTTCTTCGCCAGATTCAGATACTGGCTGGTCAGTGGCGGAATGATCACCCGCAAGGCCTGGGGAATGATCACCTTGCGCAGGGTCGGACCGTTGCGCAGGCCCAGGGAGCGGGCCGCCTCGGTCTGGCCGTGGCTCACCGACTTGATCCCGGAACGCACGATCTCGGCGATGAACGCCGCGGTGTAGACGGTCAGGGCCAGGGTCAGGGCCAAGAGTTCGGGGATCAGCACCCAGCCGCCGACGAAGTTGAAGCCTTGCAGCTTCGGCAACTCCCAATGCACGGGCGATCCGAAGACCAGCGCGCACAGCGCCGGAATCACCAGCAGCAACGCCAGGCCGGTCCAGAACTTGTGGAACGGCACCCCGGTGTCTTCAAAGCGTTTGTTGGCCCAGCGGCACATCAGCACGATGGCGACGATGGCCAGCACCACACTCGCAAAGAACGCCCAGAACCCTGGAGCCATCTGCGCCGCCGGCATGTTCAAGCCACGACTGCTGACGAAGAAGGTGTCGCCGAAGTTATGGCTGTTACGCGGCCCCGGCATGGTCAGGAACACCGCGAAGTACCAGAACAGGATCTGCAGCAGCGGCGGAATGTTGCGGAACACTTCCACATACACCGTCGCCAGCTTGCTGATGATCCAGTTCTGCGACAGCCGCGCCACCCCGATGATGAACCCCAGCAAGGTCGCCAGGATCACCCCGATAAAGGTCACCAGCAGCGTATTGAGCAGACCGATGACGAAGACCCGGGCATAACTGTCCGCTTCGGTGTAGGCAATCAAGTGTTGAGCGATGCCGAAACCGGCGCTGCGCTCAAGAAAGTCGAAACCCGAGGTAATACCCCGGTGCTGGAGGTTGGTTTGCGTGTTGTCGAACAGAAACCAGCCCAGCGAAACCACCGCCACAAGGGTGATGATCTGGAACAGCCAGGCGCGCACACGCGGATCGCTGAGGCTAAGCCTCTGCTTGGGTGCGCCGATTGAATTTTGCATGAAGTGCCCCAGGAATAATGGAACAGAACATCACCCGGCGGTTGGCCCGCCGGGTGATAGAACCATCAGCGCACAGGTGGTGCGTATTGGATGCCGCCGTTGTTCCACAGCGCGTTCAGGCCGCGGTCGATGGCCAGTGGCGTGCTCTTGCCGAGGTTTTTCTCGAACACTTCACCGTAGTTACCTACTTGCTTGACGATCTGTACTACCCAGTCCTTCGGCAGTTTCAGGTCTTTGCCGTATTCACCGTCCGCGCCCAGCAGACGTGCTACATCAGGGTTCTTGGTGGACTTGGCTTCAGCCTCGACATTTTTCGAGGTGATGCCCGCCTCTTCGGCGTTGAGCATGGCGAACAGGGTCCACTTGACGATGCTGAACCACTCTTCGTCGCCCTTACGCACCACCGGGCCCAAAGGCTCCTTGGAGATGGTTTCCGGCAGCACGACATAATCGGTCGGGGTCGCCAGCTTGCTGCGCTGTGCGTAGAGCTGGGACTTGTCGGATGTCAGCACGTCGCAACGCCCGGATTCCAGGGACTTGGCGCTTTCATCGGAAGTATCGAAGGTGATCGGGGTGTATTTCAGACCATTGCCGCGGAAGTAGTCCGACACATTCAGCTCGGTGGTAGTACCGGCTTGAATACAGATGGTCGCACCGTCCAACTCCTTGGCACTTTTCACACCCAGTTTGTTGTTCACCAGGAAGCCAATACCGTCGTAATAAGTGACGCCGGCGAACATCAGGCCCATACCCGCGTCACGGGAACTGGTCCAGGTGGTATTGCGCGACAGCACGTCGATCTCGCCGGATTGCAGCGCAGTGAAGCGCTCCTTGGCGTTCAACTGGCTGAACTTGACCTTGGTCGCATCGCCGAATACGGCTGCGGCCACGGCACGGCAGACATCGGCATCAATGCCGAGAATCTTGCCGGTAGCGTCCGGTACCGAGAAGCCCGGCAGACCATCGCTGACGCCGCACTGTACGAAACCTTTCTTCTGTACTGCATCGAGGGTCGCACCCGCCTGTGCGAAACCGCTTGTAGCCAGTACCGTGGCCGCCGTAACGACGGCCAGGGTGGATTTCAACATCTTCATTCAAACCTCCAGTTTTGCTCTTGTTGTGTCGGAGCTTGAGTCCTGCCGCACCCTCATGAGGCGCTGTTGACCCGTGTCGGCTTTTTATAGGGTCAAGCGGCGTAAGACCTTCGCTATGAGTCTAGTAGGAGAAATCCACGTAATGGGGGACCTACATCTCACCAATCGGCCGAACGGGCTTTAGCCCTTTGCAGTTCACAGAGCCCGTAGCGGCCGTAGGCGAACCTGTATCAGAGGAGGTGGGTATGCCATCGCCCGCGGTAGCCTGTTAGTGTTACCGCCGGCAGAGCGTGCTATCACATCCGCTCCTCTTTCTGAGCCATAGCAAAGCCCGTACCACAGTTTCGGCTAAAGCGTTTCAGCCAGTGGTCAATAGCAAAACGTTCAACCGTGCGACATCTTCTTCACCGATCAACCGGGCGCGCCCCTTAACCTCGCACTCAATCAGCGCGCACGCACATAAATGGAGCAGCCATGACCGAGCCCTTGATTCTTCAGCCCAGCAAGCCCGCAGATGCCTGTGTGATCTGGCTTCATGGCCTGGGAGCGGACCGTTACGACTTCCTGCCGGTGGCCGAGATGCTGCAGGAAAAACTCTTGAGCACCCGCTTCGTCCTGCCCCAGGCACCGACCCGTGCCGTGACCATCAATGGCGGATACGCCATGCCCAGCTGGTACGACATTTTGGCCATGAGCCCGGCTCGCGCGATCAGTCGCGAACAGCTCGAAGAATCATCTGACGAGGTCATCAGACTTATCGAAGAGCAACGCGCAAGCGGAATAGACGCATCGCGCATTTTCCTCGCGGGTTTCTCCCAAGGTGGCGCCGTGGTACTGCACACCGCCTTCCTCAAATGGCAGGGTCCCTTGGGTGGCGTACTTGCCCTCTCCACCTATGCCCCGACCTTCAGCGATGAACTGCAACTGTGCGCCAGCCAACAGCGAATTCCGGTGCTGTCCCTGCACGGCCAGTACGACGAAGTGGTGCAGAACGCCATGGGACGCACCGCATACGAGTACCTGAAACAGCACGGTGTCACCGTGACATGGCAGGAATACCCAATGGGACACGAGGTGTTACCGGAAGAAATCCGTGATATCGGCACCTGGCTGAGCGAGCGTTTGCGCTAGAAAAAGTGCCTCGCGCCAGGACCACAAGCAACAGACTACGCCGCGCCCGTTTCTTGCATTACACTGGCCGGCGTACATTCCTTAACCAATTGATGAGATGACCGTGCTCAAAGCACTCAAGAAAATCTTCGGTAAAAGCGAGGCTGAGCCGCTCGCGCCAAGCCCCAGCGCCCCTTCCCCCAGTTCCAGCAGCCGCAATGACGGCCGTCAGCCGGAGCGGAGCGCACCTGCTACCGCAGCTAAAAAAGAACCGGTGAACACACCGGCCGCCCCTTCCGCTCCCAAAGCACCGCGCCAAGAGAAGCCCAAGGCCGAGCAACCCAAACCTGAGCAAGCGCAGCGCCCGCGGCCGCCAAAACCAGCGGCCAGCACCTGGAAACTCGAAGACTTCGTGGTGCAACCCCAGGAAGGCAAGACCCGTTTCCACGACTTCAAGCTCGCTCCGGAACTGATGCACGCCATCCAGGACCTGGGCTTTCCCTACTGCACGCCGATCCAGGCCCAGGTACTGGGCTTCACCCTGGCGGGCAAAGACGCCATCGGCCGTGCCCAGACCGGCACCGGCAAGACCGCCGCGTTCCTGATCTCGATCATCACCCAGTTGCTGCAGACCCCGCCGCCGAAAGAGCGCTACATGGGCGAACCACGGGCACTGATCATTGCCCCGACCCGGGAACTGGTGGTGCAGATCGCCAAGGACGCCGCGGCCCTGACCAAATACACCGGCCTCAACGTCATGACCTTCGTTGGCGGCATGGATTTCGACAAGCAGCTCAAGCACCTGGAAGCTCGCCACTGCGACATCCTGGTGGCCACCCCGGGCCGCCTGCTGGACTTCAACCAGCGCGGTGACGTGCACCTGGACATGGTCGAAGTGATGGTGCTGGACGAAGCCGACCGCATGCTCGACATGGGCTTCATCCCGCAAGTGCGGCAGATCATTCGCCAGACCCCGCCCAAGAGCGAGCGCCAGACCCTGCTGTTCTCCGCCACCTTCACCGAAGACGTGATGAACCTGGCCAAGCAGTGGACCACCGACCCGGCGATCGTCGAGATCGAGGCCGAGAACGTCGCCAGCGAAAACGTCGAACAGCACATTTATGCCGTGGCCGGGGCCGACAAGTACAAGCTGCTGTACAACCTGGTCACCGACAACGGCTGGGAGCGGGTCATGGTCTTCGCCAACCGCAAGGATGAAGTGCGGCGCATCGAAGAACGCCTGGTGCGCGACGGCGTGAACGCCGCCCAACTGTCCGGCGACGTGCCCCAGCACAAGCGGATCAAGACCCTGGAAGGCTTCCGCGAAGGCAAGATCCGGGTCCTGGTGGCCACCGACGTGGCCGGCCGCGGCATCCACATCGACGGCATCAGCCACGTGATCAACTTCACCCTGCCGGAAGTGCCGGACGACTACGTGCACCGCATCGGCCGGACCGGGCGTGCCGGTGCCGACGGCGTGTCCATCAGCTTCGCCGGCGAGGACGACTCCTATCAGCTGCCATCGATCGAAGCCCTGCTGGGGCGCAAGATCAGCTGCGAGATGCCGCCGGCCGAGCTGTTGCGCCCGGTAGAGCGCAAACGCCCGCAAGCCTGATAGCAGGCGCGCCGAAAAAACGCAGCCCATCACCGGCTGCGTTTTTTTTCGCCTGGATGTTGCTCAAGGAAACTAAAAGTCCATAATGGACAAATAAGTTCAACTCTTTGGGAACGCCTACATGCCCAGCACGCCCTACCTGATTGCCCAGACCGAAGCCCGCCAGTTGCTCGCGCAAATCGACGTCCCGCAGATCCTGCGCAAACTGTTTCGCGACCTGGCCGCCGGACTCGCCGTACAACCGCCACAACAGCTGGTGGAGTTTCCCCAGGACGCCGGCGACTTCATCAACTACCTGGGCGTGCTGACTGAAGATCGGGTCTACGGGGTCAAGACTTCGCCCTACATCGTTCGCGCCGAAGGCCCGCTGGTCACCGCCTGGACCCTGCTGATGTCCATGGACAGCGGCCAGCCCCTGCTGCTGTGCGACGCCGCCGAACTGACCACCGCACGCACCGCCGCCACTACGGCGGTCGCCGTCGAGGCACTGGCCACGCCCGAGGCCCGGCACCTGGCAATCATCGGTAGCGGCGCCGTGGCCCAGGCTCATCTGCACTACGTGAAAGACCTGCGCCCCTGGCAGAGCATCCGCCTCTTTTCCCCAAGCCTTGCGAGCAAATCCGCCGAGGAGCTTGCGCGTCTCAAGGCCCTCGATCCGCGCCTGCAAATCGTCCCGCAGCTTGAAGAGGCTGTCGAAGATGCCGACGTGGTCATGCTTTGCACTTCGTCCGCCGGACCGGTCATCGACCCACGCACCCTCAACAAGCCGGCGCTGATCACCTCCATCAGCACCAATGCGCCACGGGCCCACGAAGTGCCGCCCGCCGCACTGCAGCAGATGCAGGTCTATTGTGACTATCGCCGTACCACCCCGGGCTCGGCCGGCGAGATGCTGATTGCCGGTGAACAGCACGGCTGGGACAACGCGGCGATTCTCGGCGACCTGCCGGAGCTGCTGAGCAACCAGGCTCAACGCCCCAGCGCCGAGCGCCATGTGTTCTTCCGCTCCATCGGCCTGGGCCTGGAAGACATCGCCCTGGCCAATGCCCTGTACCACCTGAGGCACCCGCACTAAGGGCCTGTCACTAGCACTTTTCCAGGAGCCTTGAATGATCCAGGCAGATTTCATCATCATCGGCGGCGGTATCGCCGGAGCCTCCACCGGTTACTGGCTGTCGCGCCACGGCCGCGTCATCGTGCTGGAGCGCGAATCCCATCCGGCCTATCACTCCACCGGCCGCTCTGCCGCGCTCTACACCGCCGCCTATGGCACCGCCCAGGTGCGGGCCCTGACCCTGGCCAGCCGGGACTTTTTCGACCATCCGCCGGAGGGCTTCTGCGACCACCCGCTGCTGACGCCACGAGGGGAAATGACCGTGGACTTCACCGGCGATCCGGCCGAACTGAACAACCAGTACCTGAGCGCCAAGGCCACGGTGCCGGAGATGCAACTGCTCAGTGCCGACGAAGCCTGCGCTCGTCTGCCAATCCTGCGTCGCGAAAAGATCCATGGCGCCCTCTACGACCCCAGTGCCAGCGACATCGACACCGACGCCCTGCATCAGGGCTACCTGCGGGGCATCCGCCGCCATCAGGGCCAGGTCTATACCGACCATGAAGTGCTGGGGCTGCACCGTGATGAACAAGGGCTGTGGCAGGTTCAAACCAGCGGCCAGGGCTTCAGTGCGCCGGTGCTGATCAACGCTGCCGGGGCCTGGGCCGACCAGATCGGCGCGATGGCCGGTGCCCGCCCCTTGGGCCTGCAACCCAAGCGCCGCGCGGCCTTTATCTTTGCCGGCCCGGAAGGGGTCGATATTCACCACTGGCCGATGTTGGTGAGCCTGGACGAGTCCTTCTACATGAAGCCCGACGCCGGCATGTTCCTCGGTTCGCCGGCCAACGCCGACCCGGTGGAGCCCCATGATGTGCAGCCTGAAGAGCTGGACATTGCCCTGGGCATCTACCAGATCGAAGAGGCCACCACCCTGAGTATTCGTCGCCCGACCCGGACCTGGGCCGGCCTGCGCAGCTTTGTCAGCGACGGCGATCTGCTGGCCGGTTTTGATCCACAGGTGCCCGGGCTGTTCTGGGTCGCCGGGCAAGGCGGCTACGGCATCCAGACATCTCCGGCAATGGGCCAGGCCAGCGCCGCCCTGGTGCGTGGCCACCCCCTGCCGGAGCAGTTGACCCGCTTCGGCCTGGAGTCCGCCATGCTCTCCCCTGCCCGCCTCGGTTGAACCCGCCTGCGGGGTGACGCGCCCGAACGATTGCGGCACACTCCCAGCGCCCGCTAACGGCGGGCGCTGAAGCCGCCTGGAGTACGACCCATGACCTCACCCGCAAAGGACCCAGCCCTGGATAATTTCCGGGCGATTGCCGATGCCATCGCCACGCTGTTTTTCCCTCACGCCGAGGTGGTGCTCCACGACCTGCGCACGCAGAAGATCGACTACATCGCCAACAACCTGTCCAAGCGCGAAGTGGGCGACGATGCGGCCCTGGAAGACTTGCTCAGTGGCGACAGCGACGAACGCAATATCGGTCCCTATGAAAAGCTCAACTGGGACGGCCAGAAGATCCGCAGCCTCAGCAGCGTGCTGCGCGACAGCCACGGTCAGCCAATGGCCGTGCTGTGCATCAACCTGAATATCTCGCTGTTCGAAAATGCCAAGGCCGCGCTGGACCTGTTTCTCTCACCGAGCAAACTGATTCCCCAGCCCGATTCACTGTTTCGCGACGACTGGCAGGAACGCATCAACACTTTCTTGCACAACTGGCTGCGCGAGCGCCAGCTGGGGCTGAACCTGCTGACCCGCGACCACAAGCGCGAACTGGTACTGGCGCTGCACGCCGAAGGTGCCTTCAAGGGCAAGAGCGCCTCCAACTACGTGGCCAACGTGCTGAACATGGGCCGGGCGACGGTGTACAAGCACTTGAAGGAATTGAAGGGACAATAAAGGTTCCCGAGCTCGCCCCTGCACATACCCCCTAGGAACGAGCTCGCGAAAGCGTCCTCAAGCACGCCGCAACGTCTCAATCCCCATAAATATCCGACTTGAAGTACTTGGCCTGGATCTTCTGATATTCGCCCTTGGCGCGAATCTCATCGATGGCCTTGTTCAACTCGCCCACCAGTTCACTGTTGCCCTTGCGCACCGCAATCCCGGCGCCTTCCCCAACGTATTTCGGATCTTTCAACTCAGGCCCGACAAAGGCGTAGTCGGCGCCCCGCGGCATCGACAGGAAATCCTCCAGGGGAATGGTGTCGGCGAAGATCGCGTCCAGGCGCCCGGCCGCCAAGTCCATGTAGATCTCTTCGTTGTTGCTGTAGCGCACCACCTTGATGCCCTTGGGCTCGAAGACCTCGGTGGCGAAACGGTCGGTGGTGGTGGAGCGCTGCACGCCCACGGTCTTGCCCTTGAGGCTGGCGTACTGGTCGTCCACCACCGCGCCCTTCTTCATCACCAGGCGCGACGAAGTGAAGTAGTACTTGTGGGTGAAATCCACCGATTTACGCCGTTCCGCGGTGATGGTCATGGAGGACAGCGCGGCGTCGATCTTCTTCACTTTCAACGAGGGAATCAGGCCGTCGAACTCGCCCTCGATCCACTCGCACTTGACCTGCATCTGCGCGCACAGGGCATTGCCGATGTCGTAGTCGAATCCGCCGATCTTGCCGTCGGCGGTCTTGAAGGCAAACGGCGGATACGCCGCCTCGATGCCCAGGCGCAAGGTTTTCTCGGCAGCCATCAGGCTGCTGCACGCCAACAAGCTCAAGGCCAGGCCACTGATGAGGGGGAGTTTTTTCATGTTCGTTCTCTCGCGGGTTGTTGTTGGTTTGGCAAGACAGAAGGAAAGGATGAAACGGAGGACGCTGCATTTGTACTTGTAAATCCATACTGGACTTTTACGTACATATCGTCAACGGCGCGCACAGCGACTTTTCCCCAGCGGTCGGCGGGAACAGTCGCAGTCGATTACAGGTTGAATTGGGGCGGGCTCAAGCCCCGCCGGCCAGCATCAGGGGGATCAGTCTTTCCAGCGCGCGGCCGCCGCGTGATCACTGTCGCGGCCTTCTACCCAACGGGGGCCGTCGGCGGTGTTTTCCTTTTTCCAGAACGGCGCCCGGGTCTTCAGATAATCCATGACAAAGGCGCAGGCCTCGAACGCCGCCTGACGATGGGCACTGGCTGCGCCGACGAAAACAATGGGCTCGCCCGGCTCCAGGGCGCCGATGCGGTGCAGCACCTCCAGTTGCAACAGCGGCCAACGCTGCTCGGCTTCGGCCGCAATCTTGCCCAGGGCCTTTTCGGTCATGCCCGGATAGTGCTCCAGGAACATGCCATGCACGTCCTGGCCGTCATTGAAGTCGCGCACGTAGCCGACAAAGCTGACCACCGCGCCAACCCCGGTATCGGCAGCGTGCATGGCGTTGACTTCGGCGCCGGGATCGAAGGCCGCGGTTTGCACACGGATTGCCATCTCAGCCTCCGGTCACAGTGGGGAAGAACGCCACTTCATCGCCGTCCGCCAGGGGCTCGTCAAGCTGGCACAGCTCTTCGTTGCGGGCGCACATCAGGTTCTGTTCGGCGAGCACGGCGGCCCCGTCACGGGACAACAGCGCCTGGCGCACATCGTCGACACAGGCAAAGTCGCCCTCGACAAGCAGGCCATCGAGCCCCAGGGCCTCACGGTAGCGGGCAAAGAACTTCACCGAGATCCTCATGCGTCAGCCACCCGGTAATCACCGCTCTTGCCGCCGGATTTCTCCAGCACTCGCACGCCGTCGATGGTCATGCCGCGGTCCACGGCCTTGCACATGTCATAGATCGTCAGCGCGGCGACGCTGGCGGCGGTCAACGCCTCCATCTCCACCCCGGTCTGCCCCGACAGCTTGCAACGCGCCACGATGCGCACGCTGTCCTCGCCTTCGGCACTGAGCTCGACCTTGACGCTGGTGAGCATCAACGGATGGCACAGGGGAATCAGCTCACTGGTTTTCTTCGCCGCCTGGATTCCGGCGATGCGCGCCACGGCGAACACGTCACCCTTGGGGTGACCACCACTGACGATCATGTGCAGGGTTTGCGGGAGCATGCGCACCCGGGCTTCGGCCACTGCCTCGCGGAAGGTCACGGCCTTATCGGTGACGTCGACCATATTGGCGCGACCTTGGGAATCGAGATGAGTCAGCACGGTGTTACTCCTGATCAGGTGGGCCGATTGTAAACCTGCGGGTCAGTTTTTCGCACGGGGCATCTGCCCGGCGTTTGGCTGCGCCAACCGGCAATCAGCCTGGCGAATAACCCGCATCAAAACAACGAATTGGAGCCCGACTGCGGATAAACGTACAACAGCGCAAAAACCCGCAAAAGGAAGTCACTTCATGGCCTTGTTCGTTTCGATCCTGCTCAGCCTGCTCGCCGGTTTCGCCGTGCCCCTCCAGGCCGGGACCAACGCCCGCCTGGGCACCCTGCTGGGGCATCCACTGTGGGCCACCGGTGTTTCGCTGCTGGTCAGCCTGCTGGTGCTGGGGGTCCTGCTGCTGTTCATTAAAGTGCCCAAGCCCAATCTCATGGCCGCGCTGCAAGGCCCCTGGTGGATCTGGATGGGTGGCCTGGCCGGGGTGCTCTACATCACCGTCGCGCTGTTGATGGCGCCGCGCCTGGGGGCGCTGAACTTCATCATGGTGGTGATCATCGGCCAGTTACTGATCTCGCTGATCATCGACTACTTCGGGCTGGTGGGTCTGCCACGCAAGGACATCAGCCTGCAGAAGCTGATCGGCGTGCTGGTGGTGATCGGCGGTTTCGTCATCACCACCCGCGGCTGAGGCGCCATTTCAGGCCTTGGCCACGCTGGCCAGCTTGACCTGTTCACGCAACCAGCGATGGGCCGGGTCATCGCTCAAGCGCGAGTGCCAGATCTGCACGAACTTGAAGGGCGCAATGTTCAAGGGCGGGGTCAGCCGCAGCAGCCCTTCCGGCAGCGGAATCTCGTCCAGGGTGCGGCTGGCCACGGTAAGAATCAGGTCGGTGCCGCGGATCATCCCAGGCGCGATGCCCCAGTGGGGCACGCTGACCGCGATCTGCCGTTGCAGTCCCTCCTCCCCCAGGCGGTGATCGACTTCACCATTGAAACAACCGTCCATCGACACCTGCAGATGGGGACGCTGCAGATAGGCCGTCAGGTCCAGGCCGCCGTCACCCTCAAGGGTGGCGCGGTCCACCAGACAGGAAAAAGTTTCCTCGAACAGCACTTCCTTGACGATCTCGTCCGAGGAGGTGGGAAACACCCCCAGGGCCAGGTCGATCTTGCCTTGGGTGATCTGCTCGAACATCTCGTGGCGGCTGCCCTGGGTTACCACCAGACGCATCAAGGGCGCTTCGCCACGCAGACGCACCAGCAACCTGGGGAGCACGATCGCCGCACCGTAATCCGACATCGCCAGGTGAAAGATCCGCTGGGAGGTGGCCGGATCAAAGTCGAGGGACTTGCCGAACAGGGTTTCGATCTGACTGAGAATCTCCTTGAGGGGCGCTTGCAGGCTGCGGGCCAGGGGGCTGAGCAGCACGTCGTTGCCCTGGCGGATCAGCAACGGATCATCCAGTAGCACCCGCAGCTTGCCCAGGGAATGACTGATAGCAGGCTGGCTCAGGTGCAGGCGCTCGCCAGTGCGGGTCACGTGCTTTTCCGTCAGCAAGGCATCGAGTACCACCAACAGATTCAGATCGATATTGCGCAGGGAAACGCGGGTCATCCGGTGTTTTCCAACTGGGAAGCGCTCTACGGCGGGGAGCCGCAGAATAACCCAGTGGCGCAGGCCGAATGCAAAACGGGCGACCCGAAGGCCGCCCGTGCTGGAAGCAATTGCCGTTACAGATGGCTCTCCGCGTACTCCGCCAGGATCGAGCGCGGCACCCCTTGCAAGGTGATGTGCACGCCGTTGGGGAAGTCCTTGAAGCGTTCGGTGAGGTAGGTCAGGCCCGAGCTGGTGGCCGACAGGTAAGGGGTATCAATCTGTGCCAGGTTGCCCAGGCACACCACTTTGGAACCGGCGCCGGCGCGGGTGATGATGGTTTTCATCTGGTGCGGGGTGAGGTTCTGGCATTCGTCGATCAGGATCAGGCTCTGCTGGAAGCTGCGACCGCGGATGTAGTTCAGGGATTTGAACTGCAACGGCACCTTGCTGAGGATGTAGTCGACGCTGCCGTGGGTGTTCTCGTCATCCATGTGCAGGGCTTCGAGGTTGTCGGTGATGGCGCCCAGCCAGGGTTCCATCTTCTCCGCCTCGGTGCCCGGCAGGAAGCCGATCTCCTGGTCCAGCCCCTGCACGCTGCGGGTGGCGATGATGCGCCGGTAGCGCTTGCTGACCATGGTCTGCTCGATGGCGGCAGCCAGGGCCAGGATGGTCTTGCCGGAGCCGGCGGCGCCGGACAGGTTGACCAGGTGGATGTCCGGGTCGAGCAGCGCGTACAGCGCCAGGCCCTGGTAGATGTCGCGCGGTTTCAGGCCCCAGGCTTCCTGGTGCAACAGGGGTTCCTGATGCAGGTCGAGGATCAGCAGCACATCGGCGCGGATTTCCTTGATCCAGCCGACAAAGCCCTGTTCGTCGATGATGAATTCGTTGATATGCACCGCCGGCAGGTTGTCGATCAACTGCACCTGGTGCCAGGTACGGCCGTGATCCTGACGGGTTTCCACCTTGCTTACGCGGTCCCAGAACGAGCCGCTCATGTTGTGGAAACCATTGGGCAGCAGGGACACGTCGTCCACCAGCTGGTCGGTGCTGTAGTCCTCGGCGGCGATCCCGCAGGCCCGCGCCTTGAGGCGCATGTTGATGTCTTTGGTCACCAGCACCACGGGCAAGTCCTTGTTGCGCGCGTGCAGGTCGATCAACTGGTTGATGATGATGTTGTCGTTGAGATTGTCCGGCAACAGGCTGTTGGGCTCGTTGCGCTTGCTCATCAGAATCGACAGCAAGCCCTTGGGCCCGCTCTTGCCACGCTGGATCGGCACGCCCAGCTCGACATCCTCGGGCGAAGCCTCGCCCAGAGTCTTGTCGATCAGGCGGATCGCCTGACGGCATTCGGCGGCCACGCTGTGATGCCCGCTCTTGAGCTTGTCCAGCTCTTCAAGGACGGTCATGGGGATGGCGACGTGGTGTTCTTCGAAATTCAGTAAGGCGTTGGGATCGTGAATCAATACATTGGTATCGAGTACATAAAGGATTGGCTGGTTGGAGGAAGCGCTACGTCCGTGGTCATCCATACTCGGTCACCTTATGTGGGAGCCAGTCGACGCAATACCATGGGGTATCGCGCCTCGAATGACCACCGAATTCACCCGCAGGGGTTCAGGTGAGCTGCACACACAAGGAGTCTTGGGAGACGCCACCTGTGTCGCAGGTTTCGGCGGTCTGAGTTCGTAATACTCCAAAAACCGTGACAGGAAAACGCACTTTGACGCTTTTTTGATGTTTATTTTTCAGGGTGACGAAAAGCCCTTGGCGCGCTGCCCGGTCACCGTTAAAGTCGGAAGTCCGCCTGCCTCGAAATCCCGCCGAAATCCGCCCCCTTTTGCGCCCACGCCCCTTGTTTACGGGCACTTGGCCGTTTCAGCGAAACGCGTCCTGACAATCCTCCCAACCGATGCCACTTTGCGCGGTCTGCGCCAGCAGCCAGGGCAAGCTGCTCTTGACCCCGTCCTGTTTGGCATTGAAAGCGATCACCCCACGCCGCCATAGCAACATCAAGGTCAGCACCCGCTGGCCACTGTCCTCGGCCTTGAGCTTGCCGGCACCGTCCTGGGCGTCGATGTCCCACAATGCCACCTGCATGCCCTGGGCATTGAAGAAGCCCTCGGCGTCGGCACGACGCTGGCCAAAGGGCGGGCGGAACAAGGGCACATAGTTTTCCGGCAGTTTGCTCTTCACCAGATCGGCGCTGCGCTGGATCGAATACTGCCAGTCCTGCCAGTGGCTGTGGGAGCGGAACTCCCAGCCTTGCACGCCAACGCACTGCCTGGAGTACAGCGATTGCAGGCTGGCCACCGAGGCCTTGTCGAGGCGATTCTGGATGTCGTTGCCCAGGACAAAGAACGTCCCGCTGAGATTGGCCTTGCGCAGGTAGTTGGTGAGCCAGGGCGTGTTGTCCGGCGCCAGGTTGGCGGCGCTGTCGAAGGTCAGCAGAAACAGCCGGTCGTTGAGTTCGTCGCCATTGCGCTCGTAGTCGCCGTAGCGCAGCACCTCGCTGCTGGTCTGGGGAGCCAGCGCCGCCTTGCGCAGCAACTCGTCCAGGTACTGCTCATGGAAGGTCCGGCTCGGCTCGCCCCAACGGGCGTAGTAGGAATCCTCCGCCAAGTGGAACTTGCCGGCCTGCTTGCGCAGTTGCTGCATGTTTTCCACCAGGTAGCAGAACGAAGCGTCCTGGTCGCAGCTCTGCTGGGCGAAGTTGTAGTTGTCCAGCAGGCGTTTCCAGAGATGCTCGCGCAGCTCAGAGATCGCCTCCATGTTGATCATGCGCAAGCCCAGGCGCTGCTTCAGGGACGCCTCGTCCCAGGCCTCGCTGACCAGCAAGGCGCGGGCAAAGGTCAGGATCTCGGCCCGCGAGGCGACGTCGAACAGGGTCGGGTTGTCGAGCTTTTCCGGCCAGGTGCTGCGATCCAGGGTCGCCACATCATTGGGCGCCGCCAGCACACTGAGACTCAGAAGCCAGGCCGAGAAGAAAAACGCGATACGCAAAAGAGACGCCTCCAGAACAAAACCCGCGCGGCACTATAGCCGATATGCCGCGCAGCGAAGGCATTCACCCGGCATCCGCCACGCGTCAGCTATCGCCTTGATAGGTGGAGTCCGAACGCCCGAGCCAATAGAATCCCCCGACGCTAAAAGGAGACGACTCATGCTGATGGTGATTTCACCCGCCAAGACCCTCGATTACGAGACGCCGCCGGTCACCCCGCGCTTTACCCAGCCGCAATACCTCGACCATTCCCAGGAACTGATCCAGCAACTGCGGGAACTGAGCCCGGCGCAGATCAGCGAACTGATGCACGTGTCCGACAAGATCGGCGGCCTGAATGCCGCGCGCTTCGGCAGCTGGACTCCAGCCTTCACTCCCGACAACGCCAAGCAGGCGCTGCTGGCCTTCAAGGGCGACGTCTACACCGGGCTCAATGCCGAATCCTTGAGCGAAGCGGACTTCGACTACGCCCAGCAGCACCTGCGCATGCTCTCCGGCCTGTACGGCCTGCTGCGCCCCCTGGACCTGATGCAACCCTATCGCCTGGAAATGGGCACCAAGCTGGCCAACGCCCGTGGCAAGGACCTGTACGCTTTCTGGGGCACGCGCATCAGTGAATGGCTGAACGAGGCCCTGGCCGATCAGGGCGACGATCTGCTGCTGAACCTGGCCTCCAACGAGTATTTCTCGGCAGTCAAGCGCACGGCCCTGAACGCGCGGATCATCAACACCGAGTTCAAGGACCTGAAGAACGGCCAGTACAAGATCATCAGCTTCTATGCCAAGAAGGCCCGGGGCCTGATGAGCCGTTTCGTCATCCAGGAACGCATCAACGACCCCGCACAACTCAAGCAATTCGACGTCCAGGGCTATCGCTTCAGCGCGGAGCAATCCAAAGCCGACAACCTGGTGTTCCTGCGCGACCACGCACCGGAATAAAACGTTCCCCTGCCGCGCTCGTTGCCACCCGGCGAGCGCGCCAGAATGTGATCACTCGCACATTCCCCGCCTCCTTTTAGCCATTTTTTTGGCGCCATAAAATCTTCATCTATTTCTATAACTTTTCTTTCACTCGACAACAGTGATTTTTTTCAGTAGTGGCACCACTTTTTTTATTAGGTAGTGGCACAAAACTATCTACGCAGTTCAACTCCCCACAACTAAAGGCCCAAACCTTAAGTGCTATCAGTTTGAAAGCAGTGCCATCTTTCTCAATATTTCAAGAAATTTCGCAAAACAGGATGAGCGGGCCGGAACTATGCCTGCGGACACCGCTCATACCACCGGTAACGATTCTCAACGAGCTTGTAGGAGATGACTTACACGGACTCAACTGAAACTAATCAAGTTGCGTCCACCTTTGACCAATGAGTCACAAACTTGAACTAAAGGGTAAACAACAGGAGATAAGGCAGCACAACTATCCCCTAACGAGCCAAGGAACAGCTGGCCTTCAAGGGCCGCGAGAACCAACTGAAAAGCCCGTATTACGTGGCCTTCAGCCATCCCAAGGATAGCGGATGGTTTTTCTCGCGAACCCTGCAGCAGGAGCCGCCGGCAACATTCAAGGGCAAATCAGAACAACAAGGATCGGTTGCGCACAACTTGAGTGCACTTATTTAGACACTCGGAACTTAGTCTGCCTGCACGCGGCCCTACAACGTACTTCGTTGTACTTCCGAGTGCGCAACAACAGCTGGCAAACATTAACTCCGGCCATCTAATGGCGTGAATAACACAGAGGTAAATGCGATGCGCATCAGCATATTTGGTTTGGGTTACGTCGGTGCAGTCTGTGCCGGTTGCCTGTCCGCACGGGGCCATGAAGTGGTTGGCGTAGATATCTCCAAAGACAAGATCGACCTGATCAACGCCGGTAAATCGCCGATCGTTGAACCGGGTCTGGGTGAACTTCTGGCGCAAGGTATCCAGACCGCTCGTCTGCGCGGCACCACCAACTTCGCCGAAGCCATCCGCGATACCGACCTGTCGATGATCTGCGTCGGTACCCCGAGCAAGAAGAACGGCGACCTGGAACTGGACTACATCGAATCGGTGTGCCGCGAGATCGGTTTCGTCCTGCGCGACAAGGCCACCCGCCACACCATCGTGGTGCGCAGCACGGTGCTGCCGGGCACGGTGAAGAACGTGGTGATCCCGATTCTCGAAGACTGCTCGGGCAAGAAGGCCGGGGTGGATTTCGGCGTCGCGGTGAACCCGGAGTTCCTGCGTGAAAGCACCGCGATCAAGGACTACGACTTCCCGCCCATGACCGTGATCGGCCAGTTCGACCAGGCCTCCGGTGACGTGCTGCAAGCGCTGTACGAAGAGCTCGACGCGCCGATCATCCGCAAGGACATCGAAGTCGCCGAGATGATCAAGTACACCTGCAACGTCTGGCACGCCACCAAGGTCACCTTCGCCAACGAGATCGGCAACATCGCCAAGGCGGTGGGTGTGGACGGCCGTGAAGTGATGGACGTGGTCTGCCAGGACAAGACCCTCAACCTGTCCCAGTACTACATGCGCCCCGGCTTCGCCTTCGGCGGTTCGTGCCTGCCCAAGGACGTGCGCGCTCTGACCTACCGCGCCAGCTCCCTGGACATCGAAGCGCCGCTGCTCAACTCGCTGATGCGCAGCAACGAATCCCAGGTACAGAACGCCTTCGACATCGTGTCCAGCCACGACAAGCGCAAGGTCGCCCTGCTGGGCCTGAGCTTCAAGGCCGGCACCGACGACCTGCGCGAGAGCCCGCTGGTGGAACTGGCGGAAATGCTCATCGGCAAGGGCTTCGACCTGAGCATCTACGACAGCAACGTCGAGTACGCCCGGGTCCACGGCGCCAACAAGGACTACATCGAGTCGAAGATCCCCCACGTCTCGTCCCTGCTCAACTCGGACTTCGACGCGGTGATCGGCAAGTCCGACGTGATCATCCTCGGCAACCGCGACGAGAAGTTCCGCGCCCTGGCCGAAGACGTGCCCCACGGCAAGCAGGTCATCGACCTGGTGGGCTTCATGTCCAAAGCCTCCAGCGTCCAGGGCCGAACCGAAGGGATCTGCTGGTAAAGGCATGCGCCTGTAGCCGCTGCCGCAGGCTGCGATCGTCCCCGAAGGGGCGTGCTCCCGAGGGCATCTCGAGGCCCTGCGGACCTATCGCAGCCTACGGCAGCGGCTACAGGGTACCGCTTAGAATTTTAGGACGCAGATTATGCACAGGCTAAAGCACGGCCTGCTTCAGGCCGCCGGTTGGCTGTTTTACTTGAGTTTGCTGATGGGCATGGCCTTGCTGCTGCCCGCATCGACCTTCGACTCGCAGTCCAAGGACTTCATTTTCCTGATTGGCGCCGTGGGCATCTGGCGCTACTCCATGGGCGCCACGCACTTCGTGCGCGGCATGCTGTTTCTCTACGTGGTCTACCCGCACCTGCGGCGCAAGGTGCGCAAGCTCGGCAGCGCGGCCGACCCGTCCCACGTGTTCCTGATGGTCACCAGCTTTCGCATCGATGCGCTGACCACCGCCCAGGTCTACGGCTCGGTGATCCGCGAAGCCATCGACTGCGGCTTCCCCACCACCGTGGTCTGCTCGATCGTGGAAATGTCCGACGAGTTGCTGGTGAAAAGCCTGTGGACGCGGATGAATCCGCCGGAGCGGGTCAAGCTGGACTTCGTGCGCATCCCCGGCACCGGCAAGCGCGACGGCCTGGCCTTCGGTTTCCGCGCCATCTCCCGCCACCTGCCGGACAACCGCGCCGTGGTGGCGGTGATCGACGGCGACACCGTGCTCGGCGAAGGCGTGGTGCGCAAGACCGTGCCCTGGTTCCAGCTGTTCGGCAATGTCGGTGGCCTGACCACCAACGAATTCTGCGAAGTGCGCGGCGGCTACGTCATGAGCCAATGGCACAAGCTGCGCTTCGCCCAGCGCCACATCAACATGTGCTCCATGGCCCTGTCCAAGCGCGTGCTGACCATGACCGGGCGCATGTCGGTGTTCCGCGCCACCGTGGTCACCGACCCGGACTTCATCGCTGACGTGGAAAGCGACTCCCTGCAGCACTGGCGCCTGGGCCGCTTCAAGTTCCTCACCGGCGACGACAAGTCCAGCTGGTACAGCCTGATGCGCCTGGGCTACGACACCTTCTACGTGCCCGACGCGGCGATCAACACCGTGGAACACCCGCCGGAGAAGAGCTTCATCAAGGCCAGCCGCAAGCTGATGTTCCGCTGGTACGGCAACAACCTGCGGCAGAACGCCCGGGCCTTGGGCCTGGGAGTCAAGCGCCTGGGACTGTTCACCAGCGTGGTGCTGTTCGACCAGCGCGTGTCGATGTGGACCTCGCTGCTGGGCCTGACCGTGGCCATCATCGCCAGCGTCAAGTACGGCACCGCCTTCATCCTCGCCTACCTGCTGTGGATCGGCATCACCCGGCTGATCCTGACCCTGCTGCTGTCCTGCTCGGGGCACCACATCGGCCCGGCCTACCCCTTGATCCTCTATTACAACCAGATCGTCGGCGCCCTGGTGAAGATCTACGTGTTCTTCCGCCTCGACCAGCAATCCTGGACCCGCCAGGACACCAAGCTGACCCGCGACCTGGCCAGTTTTCAACGTTGGTTCAACACCTGGTCGTCTCGGACCATGACCTTCTCGGCCGGCAGCGTGTTCGTCGCTGTCCTGCTGCTGATGGTCTGAACCGCCTTGCCTGAATTAACTAGGAAATCGACCCTATGAACACCGCCGTGAACGTCAATGTAGTGCATGAATCCGAAGCCCAACGCCAGCACGCCCGGGTCAAGATCCCGGCCAAGCTGCGCTTCTTCGGCAACGAGGCCAAGCCCCTGGAAGTGCGGGTCCACGACCTCTCGGCCGGCGGCCTGAGCTTCAACGCCGGGCAGCAGATGCTGACCGTGGGTGCCGTGCACAAGGGCCGCCTGCAGTTCGTCATCGACAACCTGGGCCTGGCCATGGACGTGGAGCTGCAGATCCGCTCCTTCGATCGCCAGAGCGGCCGCGTCGGCTGCCAGTTCCAGAACCTCGAACCCCAGGACATTTCCACCCTGCGCCACCTGATCACCTCGCACCTGGCCGGCGACATCGTCAGCATGGGCGACGTGCTCGCCACCCTACAGCGCGACAACTTCACCAAGGCGCGCAAGGTCAAGGACAGCGGCAGCGGCATGACCGCCATGGGCCGCCTGCGGGCCGTGACTTTCAGCGCCGGGATCTTCGTGGTGGGCCTGGCGGCGTTCGGCTTCATCCTCAAGTCGGTGTACGGCATGTACTTCGTCAGCCACGCCCAGGCCGGCCTGGTCAGCGTCCCGGGGATGAACGTCACCATGCCGCGCGACGGCACTGTGCAAAGCCTGGTGCAGAGCGACGGCATCGCCGCCAAGGGCGCGCCACTGGCCACCTTCAGCACCAGCATGCTCGACGTGCTCAAAGGCCACCTGGCTGAAGACCAACTGCAACCGGCCAAGGTCGAGGAACTGTTCGGCAAGCAAATGACCGGCACCCTGACCTCCCCTTGCGACTGCATCGTGGCCCAGCAAATGGTCGCCGACGGCCAGTACGCCAGCAAAGGCGACGTGATCTTCCAACTGGTGCCCCGCAACAGCCAGGCCAACGTCGAGGCGCGCTTCTCCTACCGCCAGTTCGGCGACGTGCGCCCGGGCACCCGGGTCAACTTCCAGATCGCCGGCGAGGATGAAGTACGCACCGGCACCATCGTCAGCAGCACCAGCCTGAACAGCAGCGACCTGTCCTCTGACATCCGCGTGCAGATCAAGCCCGACGCGCCGCTGAGCAGCACCTTCGCCGGCCGCCCGGTGGAAGTCAGCAGCGACCGCGGCCCGTCGATGAACTGGCTGATCGACAAAGCCATGGCTGCGGGTCTGTAACCATGACAGTGCCTACCCAGCTCTCTGTAGCCGCTGCCGCAGGCTGCGCCCAGCCGCGCAGTGGACGCAATCCGGTCGACTCGATGCACCCCGACAACCAGCACGAGCGCTGCGCGCTCGATCGCAGCCTGCGGCAGCGGCTACAGGGTTCGGTGTTGCCCTTGGTCGCCGCCCTGGCCCTGGCCGGTTGCGCCGGCTTGCCGGACCAGCGCCTGGCCAACGAAGCCCTGAAGCGCGGCGACACCGCGCTGGCCGAACAGAACTACCGGCAACTGGCGGACCTGGGCTACAGCGAGGCCCAAGTAGGCCTGGCCGACATCCAGGTGGACAGCCGCGACCCGGCGCAGATCAAGCAGGCCGAGGCCACCTATCGCGCCGCAGCCGATGTGTCGCCCCGGGCCCAGGCACGCCTTGGCCGCCTGTTGGTGGCCAAGCCCGGTTCCACCGAGGCCGAGCAGCACGAAGCCGAAGGCCTGTTGAAAAAAGCCTTTGCCAACGGTGAAGGCAACACCCTGATTCCCCTGGCGATGCTGTACCTGCAATACCCCCACAGCTTCCCCAACGTCGACGCCCAGCGGCAGATCAGCCAATGGCGCAGCGCCGGTTACCCGGAAGCCGGCCTGGCCCAGGTGCTGCTGTACCGCACCCAAGGCAGCTACGACCAGCACCTGGCCGAGGTGGAAAGCATCTGCAAGGCCGCACTCAACAGCACCGACATCTGCTACGTGGAACTGGCAACCGTTTATCAGAAACGCGGCCAGCCGGAGCAACAGGCCGAGCTGCTCAAGCAGCTGCAGGCCAGCTACAGCCGTGGCACGGTCAGCGCCCAGCGCGTCGACAGCGTGGCCCGGGTGCTGGGCGATGCCAGCCTGGGCAAACCGGATGAAAAAACCGCCCAGGCCCTGCTGGAGCAGGTCGCTCCGGGTTACCCGGCGTCCTGGGTCAGCCTGGCCCAGCTGCTCTACGACTTCCCCGAACTGGGTGACGTCGACAAGATGATGCAGTACCTGGACAACGGCCGCGCCGCCGACCAGCCCCGCGCCGAACTGCTGCTGGGCAAGCTCTACTACGAAGGCAAATGGGTGCCGGCCGACGCCAAGGTCGCCGAAGCACACTTCCAGAAAGCCGTGGGCCGCGAAGTGGCTGCCGACTATTACCTCGGCCAGATCTACCGCCGTGGCTACCTGGGCCAGGTCTACCCACAAAAGGCCCTGGACCACCTGCTGACCGCCGCGCGCAACGGCCAGAACAGCGCCGACTTCGCCATTGCCCAGTTGTTCTCCCAGGGCCGCGGCACCCAGCCCAACCCAGTCAACGCCTACGTCTTCAGCCAACTGGCGAAGGTCCAGGACACACCGCAGGCCAACGAGCTGGCGCAACAACTGGAAAGCCAATTGCCGCCTGCACAGCGCGCCGAAGCCCAACGCCTGCTGCAACAAGAGCAGGCCGTGCGTGGGGCCTTGAGCCAGAACGCGCTGCAACTGCACGCCCTGCAAGAAGAAGACGGCGAGGAAACCCTATGACGCTCCCCCCACTCAATACACCTCCTGTAGCCGCTGCCGCAGGCTGCGATCGAGCGCAAAGCGCTCGCCACACCAGCCCCCGCCAATCGCGGCTGCTGCGCGACCGGGCGCAGCCTGCGGCAGCAGCTACAGGCAAGCGCTTCAGCCTGTCGAAACTGGGCATGGCCCTGGGTTTTGCCATGCTCGGGTCCAACCCGACCCTGGCGGCGATGACCGATACCCAGAACTTCGGCCTGGAAGTGAAGATCACCGGCCAATCCGAAGATGATCGCGACCTGGGCACCCTCAGCGGCGGCGACGTCAACGGCCTGGGCCTGGACCTGCGGCCGTGGGTCTACGGTGAACGCGGTGCCTGGAGCGCCTACGCCATGGGCCAGGCGGTGACCTCCACCGACATCATCGAAACCGATACCCTGCAGCAGTCGGACGCCGACGGTACCCAGCAGTCGAGCAATGACGACCGCAAGACCAAGAAAAACTACCTGGCCCTGCGCGAGTTCTGGATCGGCTACAGCGGCTTCACGCCCTACCCCGGCGAGCAGTTGAAACTGGGTCGCCAACGCCTGCGCAACGACGACGGCCAGTGGCGCGACACCAACATCGAAGCCCTGAACTGGACCTTCGACACCACCTTGCTGCGGGCCAACGTTGGCGCCGCCGAGCGCTTCAGCGAATACCGCACCGACCTCAAGGAACTGGCGCCCAAGGACAAGGACCGCCTGCACGTCTACGGCGACGCGGCCTACCAGTGGACCCCAGGCAACTGGGTGGGGATTCGCGGTCATCACACTCACGATGACGGCAAGCTCGACTATCCGGTGCCCGGCGAAGCCGCCGATTCCCTGGACAAGAAAGAGAACGGCGACCTCACCTGGCTCGGCCTCACCGCCGACAGCGACGCCTATAACTGGCGCAACACCAACACGGTCAACTACTGGGCCAGCCTGACCGGCATGCGCGGCGAGCGCGACACGGTCAACGCACTGGACGCCAATGGCAACCGCCCGGCCCAGGCCAAGCGCGGCGACAACCTCGACGGCTGGGCCACCGACCTGGGCGTACGCCTGCGCCTGGACCCCAACTGGCAAGTCGGCGCCGCCTATGCCCGCGCCAGCGGCGACTACGAGCAGAACGGCCTGGAAAGCAACCGCTCCAACTACACCGGCACCCGCTCCCGCGTGCACCGTTTCGGCGAAGCCTATCGCGGCGAAATGAACAACATGCAGACCGCCACCCTGTTCGGTTCCTGGATGCTCAACGATGAATACGACGCCAGCCTGATCTACCACAAGTTCTGGCGCGTGGACGGCAACAAGCCGGTGGGCAGCAACGGCATCAACGCCGTGGACAACGACTATGACGGCAACGGCAACCTGCTCTCCAGCACCGCGCTGCCCCTGCAGGACGGCAAGAAAGACTTGGGGCAGGAAATGGACCTGGTGGTCACCAAGTACTTCAAGCAAGGCCTGTTGCCGGCGGCCCTGAGCCAGTCCATCGATGAGCCGTCGGCCCTGGTGCGTTTTCGTGGCGGCGTGTTCAAGCCCGGCGATGCCTATGGCAAAGACGTCGACTCGTACATGCACCGCGCCTTTATCGACGTGATCTGGCGCTTCTGATGCGAACCGCGAAGGGAGTGCCCGAAATGAACTGCTACCCCATGAACAGCCCCGCTGCGAAAGGCGCCATCAGCCTGTTGGCGGGCGCTCTGTTGCTGGCCAGCAGCTCGGCGTTCGCCACTGCCGAGCCGGCCAAGACGCCGATCGTCGCCAAGGAACTGCAACAGGCCAAGACCTATACCGTCAGCAGCGCGCCCACTGAGCCGTTGAACCTGGCCACGCCGACCCTGCCCGATCTCTCCGGCTACACCGCCGAGGCCGTTGCGGCGAAGATCGTGCGCAGCCAGCCGGGCAAGATCAGCGTGCGCCGGATGATGCAGGAAGACGCCCTGAAAGACTTTATCGGCGGTGACAACAAGATGGCCGAATGGGTGGTGCGCCAGCACGGCATTCCCCAGGCGATCTTTATCGACGACGGTTACATCAACCTCAAGGACCTGGCCAAGAAACTGCCCAAGCAGTACATCAGCGAAACCGCGCCGGGTGTATTCCTCGCGCGCCTGCCGATCGTGGTCGGGCGCAAGGGCATCCTGGAAATCGACAAACAGACCCAGGAGCTGCGCCTGTCCCAGGAAGGCGGTTCGTTCCTGGTCAACGATGGCCAGCTGTTTGTGCGCGACACCAAGGTCACCGGCTGGCGCGAGAAAGACAACGGCCCGGCGACCTTCCGCTCGCCCAAGGAATTCCGCCCGTTCCTGTTGGCCTGGGGCGGCACCGAGACTTACATCGTCAACAGCCAGATGGCCAGCTTCGGCTACGCCAACTCCAAGTCCTACGGGGTGAGTATTTCCCAGTACACGCCGAACATGGCCAAGGTGCTCAAGCGCGATGAACCCACCGGCTGGATCATCGGCTCGGATTTCTCGGACATGTGGTACGGCTTCTACTGCTACGAAACCCGCGACTTCGTGGTCAAGGGCAACACCTACAAGGACAACATCGTCTACGGCATCGACCCCCACGACCGTTCCCACGGTCTGATCATCGCCGACAACACCGTCCACGGGACCAAGAAGAAGCACGGCATCATCATTTCCCGGGAAGTGAACGACAGCTTCATCTTCAACAACCGTAGCTACGACAACAAACTCTCGGGCCTGGTGATCGACCGTAACAGCGTCAACAACCTGATCGCCTACAACGAGATCTACCGCAACCACACCGACGGCATCACCCTCTACGAGAGCGCCGACAACCTGCTGTGGGGCAACAAGGTGATCAGCAACAAACGCCACGGCATCCGCATTCGCAACAGCGTGAACATCCGCCTGTACGAAAACATCGCCATGGCCAACGGCCTGACCGGCGTCTACGGCCACATCAAGGACCTGTCCGACACCGACCGCGACATCAAGCTCGACCCATTCGACGCTCAGGTTTCGCTGATCGTGGTCGGCGGCGAGCTGGCGGCCAATGGCAGCGGCCCGCTGTCCATCGACTCGCCGTTGAGCGTGGAGCTGTATCGCGTGTCCATGCTCGCGCCCACCAAAAGCAGCGGCATCAGCTTTTCGGGGATCCTTGGCGAACGCCAGGATGAAATCCTCGACCTGATGGTGCGCCAGCAAAAAGCCGTGCTGATCGACCCTGTCGAACGCCAGACCGAAATGCGCGATTGAGGATGACTGTCATGCCCCCACACCTGATCAAACTGTTGAGCCTGTCGGCGCTGACCGCCGGCATTCTCGCCGCCAGTGCCGGCGCCCGTGCCGATGAGCCCCAGGCGCCGAACTTCACCGCCGAGCCGTGCTGCAACCTGTGCCCGGCCGCCCATGATGCGAAGAACTACACCACCCGCTACCAGCAGAACTTCACCACCCTGGTGCAAGCCCAGGGCGACTGGCTGTTCCGCACCCAGGAAGACCTGCGCACCGAATTTGACACCACGCCGCAAGGCTATCGCCGCCTCAAGCAATTGCACCAAGCCTTCAAGAGCAAGGGTGTGGAACTGGTGCTGGTCTACCAGCCGACCCGCGGCCTGGTGAACCGCAACAAGCTCAACCCGGAACAGAAAGCCCGCTTCGACTACGACAAGGCCCTGAACAACTACCAGGCCATGCTCGGGCGCTTCGCCCAGATGGGCTACGTGGTGCCGGACCTGTCGCCGCTGACCAACGAACAACTGCCCGAGACCCTGCCGGCCCACGACTTCTACTTCCGCGGCGACCAGCACTGGACCCCTTACGGCGCCCAGCGCACGGCCAAGATCGTCGCCGACAAGGTCAAGCAACTGCCGGCCTTCGCCGACATTCCCCGGCGCGAATTCGAGACCCACAAGTCCGGGCGCATGGGCAAGACCGGCACCCTGCACAACATGGCAGGGCAGCTGTGCGGCACCAGCTACGCCATCCAGTACATGGACCAGTTCACCACCGAGCCCAAGGGCGAGGCCGGCGACGGCGACCTGTTCGGTGATTCCGGCAACCCGCAGATCACCCTGGTGGGCACCAGCCACAGTGGCAAGAACTACAACTTCGCCGGCTTCCTGGAAGAGGCCATCGGCGCCGACATTCTCAACGTTGCCTTCCCCGGCGGTGGCCTGGAAGGCTCGATGCTGCAGTACCTGGGCAGCGACGAATTCCAGAAGTCCCCACCGAAGATCCTGATCTGGGAATTCTCGCCGCTGTACCGCCTGGACCAGGAAACCATCTACCGGCAGATGATGGCCCTGCTGGACAACGGCTGCGAAGGCAAGGACCCGCAGATGAGCGCCAGCACCACCCTCAAGCCGGGCAAGAACGAATTGCTGGTCAACAGCAAGAACCTGGACCTGCGCAACAGCGGCCATCAGGTCGACATCCGCTTCGCCGACCCTTCGGTGAAAACCCTGCAAGCCACCCTCTGGTACATGAACGGCCGCCACGAGGACATCAAGATCGAAAAACCGGAAACGTCCGACACCGACGGGCGCTTCGCCTTCGAACTGCGCACTGACGAAGACTGGGCCTCGCAGAACCTGCTGGCGGTGGAAATCCAGGGCCCGGAAGCGGGCACTGCCGGGCAGAAGGTCGAAGCGAAAATTTGCAAACGCAACGTATTCCCGAGCGCCGAGCAACGCACCGCGCAGATCGGGCAATGAGGTTACCTATGCAAAGCACACACCTGAAACGCCTGTTGATCCCCAGCCTGCTGGGGCTGGCCATGGTCACCGGCAGCGCCCAGGCCGCCGCGCCGCTGCGTCCGCCCCAGGGCTATTACGCCCCGGTGGACAAGTTCAAGAGCGGTGACGACAGCGACGGCTGCGACGCCATGCCCGCGCCCTACACCGGCGCCCTGCAGTTTCGCAGCAAGTACGAAGGCTCGGACAAGGCCCGGGCCACCCTCAACGTGCAGTCCGAACAGGCCTTTCGCGACACCACCGCGGACATCACCAAGATCGAGCGCGGCACCAGCAAGCGGGTCATGCAGTTCATGCGCGACGGCCGCCCGGAGCAGCTGGACTGCACCCTCGCCTGGCTCAGCGCCTGGGCCCAGGCCGACGCGCTGATGTCCAAGGACTTCAACCACACCGGCAAGTCCATGCGCAAATGGGCCCTGGGCAGCATGGCCTCGGCCTACCTGCGGCTGAAGTTCTCCGACTCCCGCCCCCTGGCCAGCCACCAGGAACAGGCGCAGAAGATCGAGGCCTGGTTCAGCAAGATGGCCGACCAGGTAGTCAGCGACTGGGACAACCTGCCCCTGGACAAGACCAACAACCACTCCTACTGGGCCGCCTGGTCAGTGATGGCCACCGCCGTGGCCACCAACCGCCGCGACCTGTTCGACTGGGCCGTGAAGGAATACAAGGTCGGCGCCCACCAGGTCGACGCCGACGGCTTTTTGCCCAACGAACTCAAGCGCCAGCAACGGGCCCTGGCGTACCACAACTACGCCTTGCCGCCCTTGGCGATGATCGCCAGCTTCGCCCAGGTCAACGGCGTCGACCTGCGCCAGGAAAACAACGGTGCGCTCAAGCGCCTGGGCGAGCGAGTGCTGGCTGGGGTCAAGGACCCGGACACCTTCGAGCAGAAAAACGGCAAGGCCCAGGACATGACCGACCTCAAGGTCGACTCCAAATTCGCCTGGCTGGAACCCTACTGCAGCCTCTACACCTGCGCCCCGGATGTGCTGGAACGCAAGCACAAGATGCAGCCGTTCAAGACCTTCCGCCTGGGCGGCGACCTGACCAAGGTCTACGACCCGACCCACGAAAAAGGCAGCAAGGGCCCGTAACAGCAACACCTGTAGCCGCTGCCGAGGCACGAGGCTGCGACGCGGTCCAAAGGACCGCCACCAGGGGGCCGCTTCGCAGCCCATCGCAGCCTCGTACCTCGGCAGCGGCGACAGAGAGCGTCATGAATGCAATACGCCCCCGCGGTTTTTCACGGGGGGGTTTGGGGGGGCTGCGGCCTCTGACTATTGGTTAAACATGGAGAGATCGGGATGGTTTTCTCGTCCAATGTGTTCCTGTTCCTGTTCCTGCCGATCTTTCTCGGCTTGTACTACTTGAGCGGGCAACGCTATCGCAACCTGCTGCTGCTGATCGCCAGCTACGTGTTCTATGCCTGGTGGCGCGTGGACTTCCTGGCGCTGTTCGCCGGGGTCACCCTGTGGAACTACTGGATCGGCCTGAAAGTCGGCGCCGCCGGGGTCCGCACCAAGCCGGCCCAACGCTGGCTGCTGCTCGGCGTCGGCGTCGACCTGTGCATCCTCGGCTACTTCAAGTACGCCAACTTCGGCGTGGACAGCATCAACGCGATCATGACCTCCTACGGTCTGGAACCGTTCATCCTGACCCACATCCTGCTGCCGATCGGCATCTCGTTCTACATCTTCGAGTCCATCAGCTACATCATCGACGTCTACCGCGGCGACACCCCGGCCACCCGCAACCTCATCGACTTCGCGGCGTTCGTGGCGATCTTCCCGCACCTGATCGCCGGCCCCGTGCTGCGCTTTCGCGACCTGGCGGACCAGTTCAACAATCGCACCCACACCCTGGACAAGTTCTCCGAAGGCTGCACCCGCTTCATGCAGGGCTTCATCAAGAAAGTGTTCATCGCCGATACCCTGGCGGTGGTCGCCGACCACTGCTTCGCCCTGCAAAACCCCACCACGGGCGATGCCTGGCTCGGCGCCCTGGCCTACACCGCGCAGCTGTACTTCGACTTCTCCGGCTACAGCGACATGGCCATCGGCCTGGGCTTGATGATGGGTTTTCGCTTCATGGAAAACTTCAAGCAGCCCTACATCAGCCAGTCGATCACCGAGTTCTGGCGGCGCTGGCACATCAGCCTGTCCACCTGGCTGCGCGACTACCTGTACATCACCCTGGGCGGCAACCGCAAAGGCACGCTGATGACTTACCGCAACCTGTTCCTGACCATGCTCCTGGGCGGCCTGTGGCACGGTGCGAACATCACCTACATCGTCTGGGGCGCCTGGCACGGCATGTGGCTGGCCATCGAAAAGGCCCTGGGCATCAACACCACTCCACGCAGCCTGAACCCGGTGCGCTGGGCCCTGACCTTCCTGCTGGTGGTGATGGGCTGGGTGATCTTCCGTGCCGAGAACCTGCACGTGGCCGGGCGCATGTACGGCGCCATGTTCAGCTTTGGCGACTGGTCGCTGTCGGAACTCAATCGCGCCAGCCTCACCGGCCTGCAAGTGGCGACCCTGATCCTGGCCTACGCCACCCTGGCGTTCTTCGGCCTGCGTGACCTGTACCGCAACCCGGCACCGGTCAAGGCCAAGCCCGACGTCGCTAGCCCCGCCGACGGCCCGGCCAGCGCCCAGCCCGGCCTGATCAAGGCAGTGCCCGGGGACACCCCCGGCAGCATTCACCAGCCCGGCTACATCGTCGGCACCGAGGCCCAGGTGCAACCGGCCTACTGGAGCGCCGACTGGTCGCGCTACGTGATGCGCGCCCTGGTGCTGCTGCTGTTCATCGCCTCGATTCTCAAACTCTCGGCGCAAAGCTTCTCGCCGTTCCTTTACTTCCAGTTCTGAGGGATCTGCCCATGACCCGCTCATTACGTGTGTTCTACATCGCCCTGTTCCTGGTGACCCTGCTGGCGCTGGGGCTGTGGTCGGTGCGCAGCTTCTTCGGCTTTAGCACCAACAATGACGCCACCGTGCTCAACGGGCGCTGGGCCAAGGCCGTGGAAACCCACTACGACGACCAGTTCCCGATCAAGCGCCTGGGCACCAACCTGTGGGCCGCCCTGGACTTCAAGCTGTTCAACGAAGGCCGCCCCGGGGTGGTGCTGGGCCGCGACCAGTGGCTGTACAGCGATGAAGAGTTCAACCCGGTGGTCAACGAGGAGCTCAACCTGCAAGGCAACTACGCCCTGGTGGAAGGCGTGCGCCAGACCTTGAAAGAGCACGGAGTGAAACTGGTGATGGCCATCATTCCGGCCAAGGCGCGCCTGTACCCGGAGCACCTGGACGAGGTGCGCCCGGCGCGCATTCACGCCAACCTCTACCAGGACTTCCATGCCCGGGTCGCCGCCAACAAGATCCTTGCCCCCGACCTGCTGGGCCCCCTGCAACAGGCCAAGCAACAGGGCCAGCAAGTGTTCCTGCGTACCGACACCCACTGGACCCCGGCCGGCGCCGAAGTCGTCGCTCGCCAGTTGGCCCAGGCCATCGCCGCCAAGACCCCGCTCAGCGGTCAGCCACAACGCTTCATCACCGAGACCCAAGAGACCGTGAAGCACCAGGGTGACCTGCGGCGCTTCCTGCCCCTGGACCCGCTGTTCGAAAACCTGATGCCGGCCGAAGAGCCCCTGCAAAAGCGCGTGACCCGCGCCAGCGAGGAACAGCCGGCCGCCGACGACGCGCTGTTCGCCGACCACGAAGTGCCGGTGACCCTGGTGGGCACCAGCTACAGCGCCAACCCCAACTGGAACTTCGTCGGCGCCCTGAAACAGGCCCTGCACAGCGACGTGCTGAGCTATGCCGAAGACGGCCACGGCCCGATCCTGCCGATGCTCAGCTACCTGAAAAGCGACGACTTCAAGAACCACCCGCCCCAGGTGCTGATCTGGGAATTCCCTGAACGCTATCTGCCTGTGAACAACGAAATCGGCGACGCCGACCCGCAGTGGGTCGCAGCGCTCAAGCAAGCCGGTGCTCGCCAACAGAACGTAGCTGCACTCAACAAATCCGAGACGCCCGACCGGGCGCAAAACTGAAAAGAGGTAACACTCATGACTTTCACTACTACTCCTCGCCGTCTCGCTGCCAAATCCCTGAAAGCTGCCGTATTGGCCGCGAGCCTGGGCCTGCTATCAGCCCCGGTATTCGCCGGTGGCGACGCTGCCCTGTACGGTCCAACCGCGCCCAAGGGCTCGACCTTCGTGCGCCTCTACAACGCCAGCAACAGCGAAGTCAGCGCCACGGTGGGCAGCACCAACGTCAACGACGTCGCGCCCCTGGCCAGCAGCGACTTCAGCTTCATGCCCGGCGGCGACTACACCGCCAAGGTGGGCAGCCAGAGCGTGCCGGTGAAACTGGCCGCCGATCACTATTACACCCTGGTCAACAACGCCAGCGGCCAGCCGCAACTGATCGAAGAACCGCCGTTCAAGAACAAGCAGAAATCCCTGGTGCGGGTACAGAACCTCAGCGACCAGGCCCTGACCCTGAAGACCGCCGACGGCAAGACCGACGTGGTCAAGGCGGTGGCTGCCAAAGGCCGCGGCGAGCGCGAAATCAACCCGGTGAAGGTCAGCTTCGCCCTGTACGACGGCGATAAAAAAGTCAGCGACCTCAAGCCCGTGGCCCTGGAGCGCGGCGAAGCGGCGGTGCTCTACGTCACCGGCAACGGCAGCAACCTGTCGCCGGTGTGGGTGAAACGCCCCGTCTCCACCCGCTAAGACCTGTAGCCGCTGCCGAGGCCCGAGGCTGCGACGCGGTCCGCAGGACCGCCCTCCGGGGCCGCTTCGCAGCCCAGCGCAGCCTCGTACCTCGGCAGCGGCTACACCGAGACAAAAACAAGAGTGAAACGACAGAACGCAGTAGCTCTAACCCATACGATGTTTGAAGGAGTAACAACATGATTCCGGTGATCTTGTCAGGTGGTAGCGGCTCACGTCTTTGGCCGCTTTCGCGCAAGCAATTCCCCAAGCAATTCCTCGCCCTGACCGGCGAACACACCTTGTTCCAGCAAACCCTGGAGCGCCTGGTGTTCGAAGGCATGGACACCCCGATCGTGGTCTGCAACAAGGACCACCGCTTCATCGTCAACGAGCAACTGGCAGCCCGTAAGCTCGAGTCCCAGCGCATCCTCATGGAGCCCTTCGGCCGCAACACCGCCCCGGCCGTGGCCCTGACCGCGATGATGCTGGTCAACGAAGGCCGTGACGAACTGATGCTGGTGCTGCCTGCCGACCACGTCCTGGACGACCAGAAAGCCCTGCAACGGGCCCTGGCCCTGGCCACCGTGGCCGCCGAGCGGGGCGAAATGGTGCTGTTCGGCGTGCCGGCGACCAAACCGGAAACCGGCTACGGCTACATCAAGTCCAGCAACGATGCGCTGCTGCCGGAGGGCATCAGCCGGGTCGCGCAGTTCGTCGAGAAGCCCGACGAAAAACGCGCCAACGAATTCGTCCAGGCCGGCGGCTACTTCTGGAACAGCGGCATGTTCCTGTTCCGCGCCAGCCGCTTCCTCGAAGAGCTGAAGAAACACGACCCGGACATCTACGACACCTGCCTGCTGACCCTGGAACGCAGCCAGCAGGACGCGGACACCGTAACCATCGACGAAGCCACCTTCGCCTGCTGCCCGGACAACTCCATCGACTACGCGGTGATGGAAAAGACCCAACGCGCCTGCGTGGTGCCACTGAGCGCCGGCTGGAGCGATGTCGGCTGCTGGTCGTCACTGTGGGACGTGCATGAAAAGGACGCCAACGGCAACGTCAGCAAAGGCGATGTGGTGATCCAGGACAGCCACAACTGCATGATCCACGGCAACGGCAAGCTGGTGTCGGTGATCGGCCTGGACAACATCGTCGTCGTAGAAACCAAGGACGCCATGATGATTGCCCACAAGGACAAGGTCCAAGGGGTGAAACAGATGGTCAACACCCTCAACGAACAGGGCCGCAGCGAAACCCAGAACCACTGCGAAGTCTACCGCCCGTGGGGCTCCTACGACTCGGTGGACATGGGCGGGCGCTTCCAGGTCAAGCACATCTCGGTCAAGCCGGGGGCCTGCCTGTCGCTGCAGATGCACCACCACCGCGCCGAACACTGGATCGTGGTCAGCGGCACCGCCGAAGTCACCTGTGACGAGAACGTGTTCCTGCTCACCGAGAACCAATCCACCTACATCCCGATTGCCTCGGTGCACCGCCTGCGCAACCCGGGCAAGATTCCGCTGGAGATCATCGAAGTGCAATCGGGCAGTTATTTGGGCGAGGACGATATCGAGCGGTTTGAGGATATCTACGGCCGCTCGACGCCGGTGGAACGTGGTGTTTCGGTGAAAACTATCGCTCAGTAACAGCAGCAAGTTTCAAGCGGCAAGCTGCAAGTAAAAGCAGGGAGCCGTGCTAGCAAGACCTTTGTGCTCCCCCTGTCCAGGTGCCGGCGTCCCCTATCCGCAGGCACTTGGACAGGGGGATTTTTGTAGCCGCTGCCGCAGGCTGCGAAAAGGGCCGCAGGACCTTCAGCGATCTCAAGCCCCCTGCGCCCGCTGCGCGGTCGTTCGCAGCCTGCGGCAGCGGCTACAAGAAACAGCGATCAGTAGAGGCAGCCGTAAGCTTCAAGCGCCAAGCTGCAAGTAAAAGCAGGGAGTCGTGCTAGCAAGACCTTTGTGCTCCCCCTTTCCAGGTGCCGGCGTCCCCTATCCGCAGGCGCTTGGACAGGGGGATTTTTGTAGCCGCTGCCGCAGGCTGCGAAAAGGGCCGAAGGACCTTCAGCGATCTCAAGCCCCCTGCGCCCGCTACGCGGTCGTTCGCAGCCTGCGGCAGCGGCTACAAGAAACAAAAAAGCGCTGCGTCCCTCCCACGAAGACACAGCGCTCTTTCGACTCCCTCCATCAGGAAACATCGATCAGGCGTGCAACACCTCTTCCTTCATTCCCAATCCCACGTCATCGATCAGCGCCTTGCCCATCTCCGCCAGGAAATGCGCGGCCCAGGCGTAACGCTCGCCCTGGTCTTCCATGGCCGCATCCAGGGCGAGTTTCTTGGCGTAGTACAGCAGGGTCGACGCGTGCTCCAGCGCCTGCTGCAGAGGCACGTCGGCATTGACGCGGAACAGGGACTGATCGGCATCACCACAGGAACCGAAGGTGACGAAGCCCGAGGTTTTGATAGCGCACATGATTGAACCTCCCGTATCAAAGTGAGGACTGCCACGTTCGCGACCAAACGAATGGGTGGCAGCCGTGCGTGGATTGGTCGACCGGAGATACAGGAACCCGGCAGGGCCGAAGCCCTTCCACGCACAGCCGCCATTGCACGGAAATGCGGGCGCAAAAAAAGCGCCTGCAATCGTCAAGGGGCGCTGTTGCGCCTGTATCAAGTCGGGCGACCAAACCCGATCACTGCTTTCGCAGCGACGCTCAAAGGCTAGTCCCGGGTCTTATACGGAGCAACGACAAAGGCGTCGCAGTTTATGTCCAAGCCACGGGTGTTGGGAATGTTGAGGATGGCGGCACGCCGTAGCACGCCAGAACAAGCAGGCCATTGCGGCCAACTTCGATAGGAGGTTTTAGGCAGTGACGATGCGCTTGAAGATCTCTGCCATGGGCGCGTAGTTCACATAGACGCCATTGATATTCGCTTCAAGCCACTCATCCTGGCTGACCTCTTCCCAGTCCAGTTCGTAACCGGCCGATAGCGCGAGGTGTTCAAAGAAGATCCGCTGGACTCGGCCATTGCCCTCGCGAAACGGATGAATCATGTTCAGCTCGCAGTAGAATTCCGCCAACTTTTCACAGAAATCGTTTCGTTCAAGTCCACTCAGCCAGTTGTTTTCTTGAAGATTGGAAAAAATCTTCAGGGCTTCCGCCTCGATTCTTCCGCAGTTACAGAAACGCGTCCCGCCCTTGGAGATATCAACATTTCTTATCTCTCCCGCCCAGGCATAGAGGTCGGAAAACAACTGTCGATGCAGCAGCTTGAGATTCTCCAGGCTGTAGGGCGGAGCAACATAGCGAACCCGACTGACGGTCAGCGCGGTGATGTCCCTCTCCGCCGCCTCAAGGGCGGCCATTTCCTGAATATTCAGCTTGTTTTTAAGCACTGAGGAGGCGGGGTAGCAGTAATGATCATGAGAAGCGTCGTATTTATCTATTCAACGGTCTTCCATGCTTGGCCAAGACTTTTTCCAACGAGGCTTTTTCGTCGAAGATCGGTATGTCTATGCCTTCCAGTCTTGAACTGCTTACAAAGTTTTTAAGCTTGTTCTTTTCGAAACGTTCGTAAGGATCAAACCTAGGACGAACAGCGCATTTCGACAACAAGGACAAAGCGTCTCTTAGTTCTGCAACATTCCTGGCGCACATCCTGAAGCCGATTCTTTTTGAAACTTCATTGCGCACAACCGGATAGGGCAAGGCATCACTGAGCGCACGTTCGCACTCTCGCCCCTCTTCTGCGAGGGCACTGAGGCGCTTCAACTTCAAAGATAAAGAGCTCCAGCCATTTGCCCCTAACTTCAAATAGAGCTGAGTTTCGACAAAGCGTTTGACCTCAAGAAACGTCCCCAGCTTCTTCAGATCGCTGATCTGTGCAGTTTGCAAAATCTGCTGCAGTGATACGTCCATCATCGCCCCATGATTGATGCCAAAGCCCGGAGATTATACACCTCATAGATCGCCACCACGGGCATGTCTCGTCCTTGGCACCAGCACTCTTCACAGTCGAAAGCGGAGTCCACCCCTTCAGCTAGCATTCGCCTCGCTCGATGTTTGCAGCCCTTAGAACCTGAGCATTTTCCAGTCCCGGTAAAGGTGTTCCAGGAGTGAATAGAGGCCCCGGGAGCATGCCAACCACCCGCTCGGGCGGGCACCAGAGTGGACCACATGATGTCCACTATCGGCATAAATCCGCTTTAACGGACCGTCTGTTGTCCCTAACACCCCCATCAAAACCAGGCCTGTGGATAACGTCACAACAGCCCTCCTCCATCGCCAACCCCACCTACGCTTAGGTAGGATGTCCCCTCCTTTTCCCCGAGGCTCACCTCATGTTCATCGGCGTTCTGCTGGTCATCACCTGGCTGATCCTGCTTCTGCGCTACCCCGCCAAAGCCCTTCCCGTGTCCCTGGCCGCTGCGTTCGGCCTGGCCCTGGTGGCCTGCTGGGTGGTCTGGCTGGACAACCGCGAAGCCCAGCAACTGGCGCGCCTGGAGCTGCGCCTGAGCTACGCGCCGGACCACTGCCCCGCCGACCGGCCGCTGCAGGTCAAGCTCAACAACGGCAACAAGGTGCCCCTGGTGGAACTGCGCTGGCGGGTCGCCGCCTATGCCCCGGGGGATACCGTCAACCTCGCCGACAACCAGTACAGCGCCCCGCGCTACCGTGGCCCCGGCGAGTTGCAGGCCGGCGCCAACTGGCAGGACTGCCTGCCGCTGCCACCGCTGCGCCCCGGCTATCGCCCGCAAACCCTGGAGTTTCGCGCCGAGCGTCTACAGGGTAGTTTCTCCGACTGATTCGCCCCTCCCCTCACCCAGCACAAGGACCGCGCCATGCCCGTAGCGTTGATCACCGGTTGTTCCAGCGGCATCGGCCGCGCCCTGGCAGATGCCTTCAAGGGCGCCGGTTTCACCGTGCTCGCCACCGCTCGCAAGGCCGAGGACGTAAACACTTTGCAAGCCGCCGGTTTCAAGGCCGTGCAACTGGACGTGAATGACGCCCCGGCCCTGAGCGCCCTGGGCGAGGAGATCAACCAGCAATACGGCGGCCTGGATGTGCTGATCAACAACGCCGGCTACGGCGCCATGGGCCCGCTACTGGATGGCGGTGTGCAAGCCATGCAGCGCCAGTTCGAAACCAATGTGTTCTCGGTGGTCGGGGTGACCCGGGCGATGTTCCCGGTGCTGCGCCGCAGCCGTGGCCTGGTGGTGAATATCGGCAGTGTGTCCGGGGTGCTGGTGACGCCGTTTGCCGGCGCCTACTGCGCCTCGAAGGCCGCGGTGCATGCCTTGAGCGACGCCCTGCGCATGGAGCTGTCGCCGTTCGGCATCCGGGTCATGGAAGTGCAGCCCGGGGCCATTACATCGAGCTTCGCCAAGAACGCCGGGCATGAAGCCGAACAGTTGCTCAACGAACAATCGCCCTGGTGGCCCCTGCGCGAGGGCATCCGCGCCCGGGCCAAGGCCTCCCAGGACAAGCCGACCCCCGCCAGCGAATTTGCCGCCGGCTTGCTCAAGGCCGTGCAGCAGGACAACCCGCCGCGCCTGGTGCGCCTGGGCAATGGCAGCCGCGCCCTGCCGCTGCTGGCCAACCTGCTGCCCAAGGGTTGGCTGGAGAAGGGACTGATGAAGCGGTTTGGCTTGAACGCCAAGCTCTGAGCACCCCACGCAGGGGATCCGTTGCATGACACCGTTGTATGCCGCGCCGATGCCCATAGAATGCCCGCACTCAAATTCCAGGGAAGCGGCACCTCAGGCACGCAACGGCTGCACCCCGCCCCTGCTCATGCCCTCTTGGCGTCCTGCCTTTTACGATTGAACCTCAGGGACTCTTCATTGAAATCTCGTAGCCTGCTGCCCTTGGCCATCCTCACTCTGCTGCTGGGCTGCAATGCCTCGTCACCGGACGAAAAACTCAATGCCACCCTGCCGGACCTGAGCCTGGAACAGATCCTGCCCAAGGTCGAGGCCAACCCGTACTGCTCACCGGAGATGGACAGCGAACGGCTGGTCGGCCTCGGCATCCGACTGATCAATGAGGACGAGGTGCGGCATGGCGCAAGCCGTACCCTGCTGGCAAGCCAGGCCATACAGATGGCCCGCGCCTGCCTGATCATGGCCGCCCCCCACAACACCATGAGCCTGTGCATCCTGGGCGGGATCGTCGGCTCCAGGCAGAAGGACTATGACAAAAGCGAAGCCTTCAACTACATCGCCTACGCCGCCCAGCACAATGAATCCTGTGCGGAAGCGGGCCTGTACCACATCTATAACGTCGGCAAGCTGGACCAGCCCCCGAACAAGGCATTGGCCATGGCCTGGCTGGAACGCGCCGCTCGGCACGGCGACCAGGACTCGCAACAGGAGATGGTGCGCCGCAACGAACAGGACAATTTGCCGCTGGCCTTCGCCTGGGCCCGAACCCTGGATGACGCCCAAACGCTCGCAGCGCTGAAACGCAAGATGAGCCCTCAGCAGTTGGCCGAAGGCGAGCAGCATTACACCCGATTGCTCGGTCAACTCACGCCGAAACAGGAGATTGAGCAGGCGCTGCGCCAGGACCTCATCGCCCTGGGCACAGGGGATCTGTACTTCAGCTACCCGGAAGTATTCACGGGCATGTCGCCTGAGCAACGGCATGCGTTCGTCGCCCAGTTGGTGGACATGCAGGAGCGCCACCCGAAGTTCCACACCCGCGGCCAACTGGTGGCCTACGCCTTGATTTCCCGCCTGGTGCAAAGCACCGGCCCGGCCGTGGACCTGTGGCAAGACCCGGCGCTGCAGGCCGTGCTGGAGGACGATGACCTGAGCGTGGAAGACAGCGTAGCCAAGGCCAAAACCATTCTGGCCAAGCGCAAGTCATAACGGGAGCGGCGGCGCTAGCGCTGTTGAAGCCGTCGCCGAGGTGTCATCCGCTCAAGGCCTCAGGGCCCTTGCCGCGGTCAACCAGAGGCCGCGGTTTGGGTTGTACGCCCTCTCAAACCCCGTAGAATGCGCGACCTTGAGCCCTTAGGGCTCATGCAGCATGGAATCGCTGGCGTCGACACCCAAGCACGGAATGGCTAACGCTCCACCCTCTCCCGTCCTGTCCCAGCCTGATTTCATGCGCGCCTTTTCATTCGCCGATCAGGGAATACCCATTGAAATTGTTCAACGCGCTGCCACTGGCCTTGGCTGTCTTGCTGGCGGCCTGCGCCTCCACAGCTCCGGAAAACACCGAACCGAAAGTCCCCGAACTGAATGACACCCTGCCCAAGCTGACGCTGGACAGCGTCTTGCCCAAGGTCAGCAGCAACGAATACTGCAACCCGGCCATGGAGGCCGATCTGCTGTACGGCATCGGTTACAAGCTGAACGAGATCGAGGACTACAAGAACGCCAAGGGCTGCTTCGCCATGGCCGCGCCGCACTACACCCGGGCCTTCTGCTACCTGTCCACCACCACTGACCAGGAAACGGACAAGCCCAAGGCCGAGCGCGACCGCGAGTCGTTCAACTACATCGCCTACTCGGCGTCGCAGAACGATTGGTGCGCCGAGTACGGCATGTACGCCACCTACTGGTTCGGCGACAAGGACATTCCCAAGGACCGGGACCTGGCCCTGCGCTGGCTGGAACGCTCGGCGCTGCACGGCAACCCGGAACCGCAGCAGAGCCTGGCCGACGCCGCCGAAGAGTCCGGCGATCTGGTGAAGGCCTACGCCTGGCTGAAAGTCATCGACAACACCGAGGACACCAGCCAGCTGGATGCCCTGAAAGGCAAGATGAGCCCAGAGCAACTGGCCGAAGGCGAACAGCGCTTTGCCGACCTCAAGAAGCGCGTGACCAGCAAGCAGGTGATGTACGACGAAGCACGAGATGAGGAGGTAGCGATTTTCTCGGCCGAGATCCATTTCGATCTCCCCGACCTGTTCCAGGGCATGACCACGGCCGAGCGCCAGGCCTTTGTCAAAGCGGCCATTGCCAAGGCCCGGGACAGCGGCAAGTTCGATCTGCATTACGCGGTGACCCAGTACATCATCGTCTCGCGCCTGGCCCAACAACGTTACCCCGGTGTCGACGTGCTGCAGAACCCGAAGCTGGTGGCCGCGATCAACCACGTCAACGACGGTCTGGAAGCCACGGCGAAGAAGTCCCTGGCGATCATGCAGAAAACCTACAAATAACCGTCGCCCCCACTGTCGTAGGAGCCGGCTTGCCGGCGAAAGGGCCCGCGAGCCTCGCATCACCCATGCCGACGCTTTCGCTGGCAAGCCAGCTCCTACAGCCGATGCCTCCCTCGTAGGAGCCAGCTTGCCGGCGAAGAGGCCCGCGAGCCTTGCATCGCCCCTGCCGGCGCTTTCGCTGGCAAGCCAGCTCTTACAGGGGCTCGGGGTTGACGATGACGGTGCAGGTGATGCCCGCCGCCAGCAGCACGCCTTCCGGCACTTCATCGATGTGGATGCGCACCGGCACGCGCTGGGCCAGGCGCACCCAGTTGAAGGTCGGGTTGACGTCGGCGATCAGTTCGCGGCTTTCCGGGTTGTCGCGGTCGTAGATGCCGCGGGAAATGCTTTCCACGTGGCCCTTGAGCACTTCGCCGCTCATCAGTTGCATGTCCGCTTTATCCCCCACGCGCACGTGGGGCAGCTTGGTTTCTTCGAAGAAGCCGTAGACCCAGAACGAGTTCATGTCGACCACCGCCATCTTCGCCTCGCCAATGCGTGCGTAGTCGCCGCGGTGCACGTTGAGGTTGGTGACGTAGCCGTCCACCGCCGCGCGCACCTGGGTGCGTTTGAGGTTGAGTTCCGCCGCTTCCAGCTGGGCCTGGGCGTGCTGGTAATCGGCCAGGGCCGAGTCGGCGATGTTGCCGGCGTCGTCGCGGTTTTCCTTAGAGATCACCAGGTTGTCCAGGTCGGCGCGGCGCTTGGCGTTGACCTTGCGCATCTCCCAGGTGGCCTTCTTCGACGCCACCAGCGATTGCGCCTGCTTGACCGCGATCTGGTAGTGCTCGGGGTCGATCTGCATCAGCAGATCGCCCTTGTGCACCAGCTGGTTGTCCTTGACCGGCACGTCCACCACTTCACCGGTGACGTCGGCGGCGACGTTGATGATGTCCGCCCGCACCCGGCCGTCACGGGTCCAGGGGGTGTACATGTAGTGCTCCCACAGGGTACGGCCGATCCACAGGGCCAGGGCCAGCACGAGCAGGGTGGCGAGCAGGCTGAAAAACTTTTTCATTGGGCGAATCTCAACGGTAGACAGTGAGCGCCATGGCGCCGAACAGACAGCAGAACAGGCTCAGGCGCAGCAGCGCCGGGTGCCAGAAGAAGCGATACAGGTCATAGCCGGAAATGAACCGGTCCAGGGCCCAGGCCAGGGCCGCGGCGATGAAGAACATCAGGGTCATGGTGGGCATGTAAACGCCGTGGAAGGCGATTTCACGAGGCATGGTCAAGTCCTTGGGGTGCAGGCGCCGCCGGCTTGGCCACGGCATAGGCCGCCAGCGGCGATTGCGGGTCGAGCAGTGAAGTGCGGATGAAGTGCAGGTAGCTCTTGACCCGGCGCAGGGCCGAGGTGTCGAAGTGCGGGGCAAAGGGTTCGTCGGTGGCCTGGACCCGGCTGATGGCGTGGTCCACGGCGATCAGCCCGCGCTCCAGGTTGCTCTGGCTCGGTTGCAGGAACAGCCGCACCAGGGAGCGCCCCATGACCCGGATCGCCTGGCGCCAGGGCTGGGATTCGGCATAGGCCGGGTGCACCGGGAGGATCGCCTGTTCCTTGCGCAACTCGATGATGGCGTGGCCGACTTCCAGCACCACGAACATCCAGCGCAGCAGTTCGCTCTGCACCTTGGGCTGACCCACCGCCAGGCCATAGGCCTGGTGCAGCAGGTCGCGGGTGCGGCTCTCGAAACTGGAAGCCAGGCCCTTGAGCTTGCCGCTGATGGCGTACACCACCTGGCCGCGCAGGTCCTGCTCCAGGCGCCGCCACAGCCAGCGACTGTTGGGCGGCAGGATGATCGCCCCGGCCGCGGCGCAGACCAGCATGCCCATGACCATGGCGATGTAGTCGTTGATGAAGGTGTAGGGGTTGTAGACGGTCAGGTTGTCCGGCACCGAACCGGTGCTGAAGAAGATCAGCAGGCCCAGGCCGACCCCGGCGTACTTGGGCCGCGAGGCGAGGAATGAACCGAGCACGATCACCGGCGCCAGCATCAGGCACAGCAGCGGGAAGCCGTCGATCCAGGGGAACACGAAGAACATTTCGACGAAGCCCACCAGGGCCCCGATCAAGGTCCCGCAGGCCATCTGGAAGGCCATGCGCTTGGGGTTCGGCGTGGCGGCGGACAGGCCGATGGTGGCGGCGGCGATCAGGGTCATGGTGGCGCCGCTGGGCCAGGCGGTGGCCACCCAGTAGCTGCCCAGCACCACCAGCACAAAGGCCGCGCGGATGCCCGAAGCGGCGCAGGCCAGCCAGTTGGTCTGCGGCGTGTAGGGCTCGTCCCAGCGCTCGCGTTCGTGACTGTGGTCGGCCAGGGATGCGTGGGTCTGGGCGTAGCTGTGCATCTCGTCGACGAAGCGGTACAGCAGCTCGTAGGCGGTGTGGAAATCCAACTGCTCGGCATCGCTCGGACCGCTCTCCTGGAAGGCCGCCCGCAGGCTGCGCACCCGCGCCGGCAGCTCGCTCTTGTAGGCCGCCAGGGCCGTGGCCAGGCGCCCCGCATCGGGGCTGGTCAGGGCCCGGCCGGAGAAACCGTCCAGCAGTTCCGCCAGGTCCTGCAGGCCCGGTTTGATCGCCGCCACCACATGGTCGGCGCCACTGCTGCGCAGGCGTTCGAGCAACTGGTGCAGGGCGTTGAAACGCGTGGTGATGCCCATGAATTCGCTGTTCAAGCGGCTCAGGCGGCCATTGCGCCGGCGCATGTGCGGGTCTTCGAACACAGTGACGCTGCGCAGCCCTTCCAGGCCCACGGCCTCGGCAATGAAGCGCACGTTGCTGCTTTCAAAGCTGTCGCGCTGGCTGCGCCCGCGCAGGCCGTCGGTGACGAACAGGGCGAACACCCCAAAGCGCTGGTACAGGGCGTTGCGCATGGCGGCGCTGGCGGTCTGCGGCAGGATCGCGGCGCTGACCAGGGTCGAGCAGAGAATCCCCAGGGAGATCTCCAGCACCCGCCACACCGCCGCCATGAAGGCACCTTCCGGGTGAGCCAGGGCCGGCAGCCCGACCATGGCCGCGGTGTAGCCGGCCAGCACGAAACCGTAGGCGCGAAAGTTGCGGTAGCGCGCGGCACCGGCCGAGCAGATGCCGACCCAGATCGCCAGTGAGCCGAGGAACAGCTCGGTGTTCTGGGCGAACAGGGCGATCAGCGCCACCATCACCGCCGAGCCGGTCAGGGTGCCGAGAAAGCGGTAGAAACTCTTGGCGAACACCTGGCCGCTCTGCGGCTGCATGACGATGAACACGGTGATCATCGCCGTGCGCGGTTGCGGCAACTCCAGGCGCATGGCCAGCCACAGGGTGAGGAACGCGGCGGCCAGGACCTTGAAGATATACACCCAGGTCACGCCGTCGCTGCGCGCCCAGTCGAAGAAACCCCGGCGCCATTCCAGGGAGTACAGCCAGCGCAAAGGGGCGGGCAAGGAAGTCATGAGGGCCTGCTTCAGTGGTCGAACACGGCCAGGGCCGCGGGGGTCTTGGGTGCCTGGGTGCGATTTTCCGCGGGAACGTCGCGGCCGGCTTCAAGCCCGCCGCCCAGGGCCGTGACCAGGTCCGCCTGGACGGTCAGGCGCGCGGCCTGCACCTGTTGCTGGATCTGCTGCTGGTGGAACAGCAGGCTCTGGGCGTTGAGCACATTCAGGTAGTCGGTCAGGCCGCGCTGGAAGGCCACGGTGGCGATGTCGTAGGTCTTCTGCGCCGCAGCCACCGACTCGGCGGCGAAGGCCTGCTGCTTGTCCATGGACTCGCGGCGGATCAACTGGTCGGAGATGCTTTTCAGCGCGTCCACCAGGGTCTGGTTGTACCTGGCCACGGCCAGGTCGTAGCCGGCCGCGGCGTCACCCAGTTCCGAGCGCAGCCGCCCGCCGTCGAAGATCGGCAGGCTGATGGCCGGTCCGACGTTGTAGTTGAGTTTCTTGCCGGTGAGGAACTCCAGGGCCCCGCCGCCGGTGGCCATGAAACCGATGCTGCCCACCAGGTCGACATTGGGGTAGAAGCCGGCGTGGGCCACATCGATGCCACGGGCCTGGGCCGCCACTTGCCAGCGGCTGGCGACCACGTCGGGGCGCTGCCCCAGGAGTTCGGCGGGCAGGGCCGAGGGCAGTTTCAGCGCGGCGCCCAGGGACAGGCTCGGCCGCTGCAGTTGCGCGCCCTCCCCCGGGCCCTTGCCGGCCAGGGCCGCCAGTTGATTGCGGGTCAGGGCGATTGCTTCGTCCAGGGCGTCCAGCTGGCGATGGGTTTCCGGCAGCGGCGCCTCGGCCTGGCTGACTTCGAAATGGGTGCCCAGGCCGCCGTCCAGGCGTCGTTGCGCCAGTTCGAGAATCTGGTGCTGCTGCTTCAGGGTGGCGGCGACGATATCGCGCTGGGCGAAGTGCAGGGACAGCTGGATATAGCTGCGCACCACGTTGTTCACCAGTTCCAGCTGGGCCTGGCGGGCTTCGGCCACGCTCATGTGGGCCAGGTCGACGGCGCGCTCGGTGCTGTTGCTTTCCCGGCCCCAGAGGTCCAGGGCATAACTCAAGCCCAGGGCGGCGTTGTTGTCCCAGGTGGTGCTGTTGGCCAGGGCGCCGGGGCCGTAGAACTGATCGGTGGGCCAGTTGTGGCGCTTGAGGGTGGCGTCGCCCTTGATCTGCAGCGACTCGGCGGACTCGGCAATACCGGCCAGGGCCTTGGCCTGACGCACCCGGGCGGCGGCCATGGCCAGGCTCGGACTGCCTTGCATGGCGAGGGTGATCCAGCGGTTCAGCTGCGGGTCGCCATAGGCCTGCCACCACTGGGCACTGGGCCAGTGGGCCTCTTGCGCGGCGCTCTTTATCGCCTCGTCGGTGGCCAGTGTATTAGCGGGAAGTGTCTTGCCTTGTGGGGCAATGCCTCCGGTTCCGATGCAGCCGCTGATTGCTAACGATAAAGCCCAAACACTGAGGGTCTTGAACCCTCTGCTGATGCGACGCGGCACTGCTGCGAATTCCTGAAGATCGGGGGGAGTATTTCTCTCGTAGGCATCGGCTGGCCGGCGCAGCGATACGCCTGCTAAACCGCGTTGCGCGGATCGCCGGCAAACCGGCTCCTACGGATCGGCGCAATTCTAGGGGGCGCCCGTGGCGGCGATAAGGTGGGATTCCTGTGAATCTTTGTTACCGTAAACGCGATAATCCCTTGGTCGCCTATCCAAGCCCCCGTAACTTCGTGTCACAATTTGCCATCTCCCCAGAGAGCACCCCATGGACACTTTGCAAAACATGCGCGCCTTCAGTTGCGTCGCCGAAGCCGGTAGTTTCACCGCCGCGGCCGTGCAACTGGACACCACCACGGCCAACGTCTCGCGCGCAGTCTCCAATCTTGAGGCTCACCTGCAAACCCGCCTGCTCAACCGCACCACCCGCCGTATCGCCCTGACCGAAGCCGGCAAGCGCTACCTGCTGCGCTGCGAGCAGATCCTGGCCTACGTCGAAGAAGCCGAAGCCGAGGCCAGCGACGCTCACGCCCGCCCCGCCGGCCAGTTGAAAGTGCACACCATGACCGGCATCGGCCAGCACTTCGTGATCGACGCCATCGCCCGCTACCGCAAGACCCACCCGGACGTGACCTTCGACCTGACCCTGGCCAACCGCGTGCCGGATCTTCTGGACGAGGGCTACGACGTGTCCATCGTCCTGGCCAGCGAGCTGCCGGACTCGGGGTTCGTCTCCCAGCGCCTGGGGATCACCTACAGCATCGTCTGCGCCTCCCCGGCCTACGTGAAAGCCAACGGCTGCCCGCACAAACCCAGCGACCTGCTCAACCATGCCTGCCTGCGCCTGGTGAGCCCGGTGATACCGCTTGAGAAGTGGGCTTTCGACGGCCCGGAAGGCCAGGAGATGGTGACCATCAACAGCTCGCCGTTCCTGGTGAACTCCGCCGACGCCATGAAGACCGCGATCATCAGCGGCATGGGAGTGGGTGTGCTGCCGGTGTACGCCGCCATCGAGGGCCTGCGCAACGGCACCCTGGTACGGGTCATGCCCCAGTACCGCTCCCAGGAGTTGAACCTGTACGCCATCTACCCGTCGCGCCAGTACCTGGACGCCAAGATCAAGACCTGGGTCGAATACCTGCGCGGCTCCCTGCCGGAGATCCTCGCCGCGCACCAGGCGGAACTGGCGGCCTATGAACTGAGCGGCAGCCTGAGCGGCGCACGCCTGGCCACCTGAGCCCGCCCCCTTGAACCGGGGGCCTGTAGCCGCTATCGAGCCAAGGCGAGGCTGCGCGGGCTCAGCCTGAGCAACGCTCGCCGAACCCTCCAGAGCTACCACCAGGCCGCCCCTGTGCAAGCCATCGCAGCCTGCAGCAGCGGCTACAAAAAGCCGGTGGGGAATGTTAGCTTGCTTGGCATTCTCTCCCGCCTGATGAGTCTTCCCGCAATGAAAAAGACGGTACTTGCCTTCAGCCGCATCACCCCCGAGATGACCGAACGCCTGCAAAAGGACTTCGAGGTCATCGTCCCCAACCCCAAGCTCGGGGACATCGCCGCGCAGTTCAATGAAGCCCTGCCCCAGGCCCACGGCCTGATCGGCGTCGGCCGCAAACTGGGACGCGCACAGCTGGAAAAAGCCGCGCAGTTGGAAGTGGTGTCGAGCATCTCGGTGGGCTACGACAACTACGACCTGGACTACTTCAACGAACGCGGGCTGATGCTCACCAACACCCCGGACGTGCTCACCGAAAGCACCGCCGACCTGGCCTTTACCCTGCTCATGGGCAGCGCCCGCCGGGTGGCCGAGCTGGACGCCTGGACCAAGGCCGGGCAATGGCAGGCCAGCGTCGGCCCGGCGCTGTTCGGTTGCGATGTGCACGGCAAGACCCTGGGCATCGTCGGCATGGGCAACATTGGCGCAGCCATCGCCCGCCGTGGGCGTTTGGGCTTCGGTATGCCGATCCTCTACAGCGGCAACAGCCGCAAGACCGCCCTGGAACAGGAACTGGGGGCGCAGTTCCGCAGCCTGGAGCAACTCTTGGCCGAGGCGGATTTCGTCTGCCTGGTGGTGCCGTTGAGCGAACAGACCCGGCACCTGATCAGCCACCGCGAACTGGCCCTGATGAAACCCAGCGCGATCCTGGTGAACATTTCCCGCGGGCCGGTGGTGGATGAGCCGGCGTTGATCGACGCCTTGCAGAAGGGCCAGATCCGCGGCGCCGGCCTGGATGTGTACGAGAAAGAGCCGTTGGCAGAATCGCCGCTGTTCCAGCTGAAGAACGCGCTGACCCTGCCGCACATCGGCTCGGCCACCCATGAAACCCGTGACGCCATGGCCGAACGCGCCATGCGCAACCTGCGCAGCGCCCTTTTGGGCGAACGCCCGCAGGACCTGGTCAACCCGCAAGTGTGGAAGGGCTGACCACCCACTGCCTATCACCACCTGTAGCCGCTGCCGAGCCTGCGAGGCTGCGAAAAGGTCCGCAGGACCTTCAGCGATAGCCCGGCAGCATCAGGTCGCCTGGTTTTGCGACGGCTGCGCCGCCGTTCGCAGCCTCGCAAGCTCGGCAGCGGCTACAGAGGCTGGCGCAGCCTTGGGTTTACGGAACACCAGCACGTTGCCCAGCATCACCAGCACCAGTCCGGCCAATGCCGGGGCGGTCCATTGGTAGCCTTCGGCAAAGGCCGAGACGTTCAGCGCCACCACCGGGAACAGTACCGTGCAATAGGCCGCCCGTTCCGGGCCCATGCGCCCCACCAGGGTCAGGTAGGCGGTGAAGCCGATCACCGAACCCGGTATCACCAGGTACAGCAGCGAGCCGATGTAGCGGGTGGTCCACTCGACATCGAAGGCGATGCCCTGGGACAGGCAATACACCGCCAGCATCGTCGCGCCGTAGGCCATGCCCCAGGCATTGGTGGTCAGGGGCTTGAGCCCGGCTTTCTGCTGCAGGCTGGAGAGCATGTTGCCCGCCGAGAAACACAGGGTGCCCAGCAGGGCCAGGCCCAGGCCCAGCAGGGTTTGCGGACTGGCGCTGTGGCCTGCCAGTTCCGGCCAGAACAGCAGCCCCAACCCCAGCAAGCCCAGGCCGCCGCCCAGCAGCACGTTGCGGGCGATCTTCTGGCCAAAGAACACTCGCGCATTCAAGGCGTTCCACAAGGTCGCGGTAGAAAACACCACCGCCACCAGGCCGCTGGGAATCCATTGGCTGGCGTGCAGAAAGCACATGAAATTGATGCAGAACAGGCATAGGCCCTGGGCCAGGCAGATCAGATGGCCACGGCGGTTCATTGGCTGCAGCTTGCGACTGAGCAGCAGCAGGACGAACAGCACCAGGGCCGCCAGGGCGAAGCGATAGACGATGGACACCGGAATCGCCACCACCCCCAGTTGCAGTTTCAGGGCGATCCAGGTGGTGCCCCAGATCAGCACGGTCAACAGGTACAGCGATAGGTTCATGGCGCGACTCCTTTATAAGGCGTGCAGTGTCCCGCCCGCCCGACCTTGGGCGCTTGCATAAACTTGCGCTTTTTATCGGCCCGGGGCTGGCGGCGAACCGGCGAGGGAGTAGCATGCGAACCACCGGAAACCGGACCCCTTGCCGACTCGAACAGCATGCCCGCACTGGATACCCTGCAAGTCTTCCAAGCCTTGAACCGCTCGCCCCATGCTCGCCTGGAGCACAGCGCCGAGCTCGGAGACGGCTTGTCCGCCGCCTTGTGGAGCAACCATCACGACGCCCAGGAATATGAGGCACCCGGCCACCACACCCTGTCCTGCTACCTGGCCGGCGGCACCGGCACCTTTCGCCGCGATCAGCCGGACAGCAAAGGCGGCCCGGGCAAGCTGTGCATCCTGCCTGCCGAGCACCAGTCGGCCTGGGTGATCAACGGCGATATCCGCCTGGCCCACGTGTATTTCAGCCCCGAACAATTCGCCCTGGGTTGCGTCACCCTGCTGGACCGCGAACCCCGGGCAATGCAACTGCGCGAAAGCACCTTTGTCGATGACCCCGAGCAGACCCGGCGCTTTGCGCAACTGGTCCGCCTGAACTGGGACGAGCCCGGCGAGCGCCTGCTCACCAGCAGCCTGGCCCACGAGATGCTCAGCCATGCCCTGCTCAATCAAGTGGGCCTGCGCCAGGGTGCCCGGCTCAAGGGCGGCTTGGCCGCGCACCAGCGCCGCCTGCTGGTGGACTACATCGACAGCCAGCTGGACGCGCCCCTGAGCCTGGGCCAACTGGCGGGGTTGTGTGCGCTGTCGGAGTACCACTTCGCCCGCATGTTCCGCGCCAGCTTCGGCCTGCCGCCCCATCAGTATGTGCTGGCCCGACGCCTGAGCCGGGCCCGGCACCTGCTACGCAGCACTGCCCAGCCCCTGGGGGAGATTGCCCTGGCCTGTGGTTTTGCCAGCGCCAGCCACTTCAACAATCGCTTCCGCCAGGCCCTGGGTGGAACACCGGGGGACTACCGCCTGGCATTCCTGCGCTGAAGTTCGGCTTGATCCTGACCCGCCTCTGTAGGCCCCTTCTTATGCCAAAGTCCGCATCGGCACGCCTGAATAAGTAAGTTACTCAAATTCTTGACCTAAACAGGACAACTCTTACCAAACAATTAATAAACTCCTACGCAGCCCTCTATAAAAGAGCACTTCTAACAAGTACCTGTATGACAAACAAAAACGCAAACAGGTAATTATTTTAAAACTTCAGTTATCACCCCATTCACAGAACTGATGATTCTTGTTTAACCCCAGCCCCAACTTAGTCTTTAGGCCTTGAATCCCCGGCATTACGCAACGATTCAACAAACAGCCACACGCCTTCCCCCATTAACTTCAACCCCAAAACAGCCACACCCACAACTTCACCCACCATTCATCAGATTTAAACAAAGCGGCAAAGACTCAACACATCAGCCCCCAATCGCCTTTCTCCTAAAACAACAAAAACAGAGGACGATGAAATGCCTTCAAGACACTGGCCACGACGATGGCTCAACCGCTCTACCCTAATTTGCGCCGGGCTGCTGGCCATCCCGGTAAAAGCCGAACTGCTTGAAGACAGCAGCGCGCGCCTGGAACTGCGCAACTATTACTTCAATCGGGACTATCGCGAAGGCACCGCGCCCACCCGCGAAGAATGGGCACAAGGTTTGCTCCTGCGCCTGGACTCGGGGTTTACCGAGGGCCGCCTGGGTGTGGGTGCCGACGCCATCGGCATGCTCGGCATCAAGCTGGACTCCGCGCCTGGCCGAACCGGCACCGGGCTGTTGAAGGTGGGGCGCGATGGCCGGGCAGAGGATGACTATTGGAAACTGGCCCTGACCGGGAAGCTCAAGGCCAGCAAGACCCTGTTCAAGTTCGGCGCGCTGGTGCCACCGGTACTGCCAACCTTGAAACCCAACGACGGCCGCCTGTTTCCGCAGATTTTCGAAGGCGGGCTGCTGACCTCGAATGAAATCGATGACCTGGAGTTGACCGCCGGGCGCCTGAGCCGGGTCATGCAGCGCAACGCCACGCAGTACACGCCGCTGACCTTGAGCCCTTTGAACCGACGCTTCCAGGGTCAGGGGGCCACGGCAGAACACTTCGACATGGCGGGCGTCGACTATCGGTTCCACAAGCAATGGCTGGCGCGGGTGCATGTCGCCCAACTGGAGGACATCTACCGCCAGCAGGTCTTCACCCTGGTCAACAAGAGCCCCTGGGGCGCGGGGACGTTCAGCAGCGATCTGCGCTTGAGCCTGATGAACGACTATGGCAATGCCAAAGGCGGCAAGATCGACAACCGCGCTCTGCAGGGGCTGCTCGGCTATGCCTATAAAGGCCACAGCCTTGGCCTGGCTTATCAGCGAATGTTGGGAGACACCGGTTATGCCAACATCCTGGGCGCCGATGCCAACTTGATCAACTTATCGGTACTGGGTGACTTCGCCAATGCCAAAGAACGTTCCTGGGCACTGCGTTATGGCTATGACTTCGCCAACCTGGGTTTGCCGGGACTGAGTATCAACAGCCGCTATATATCCGGCAGCCATGCAGAAATCACCGGAACCCGAACCATTGGCAAGTCATGGGAGTTGGATAACGAACTGCGTTATGTCGTGCAACAAGGCCCACTGAAAAACTTGAGTGTGCGCCTGCGCACCGCACACTATCGCTCCAACTATGCCAAGAACTTCATTCGCGACACCGATGATACACGGCTGATGTTCAATTACGCCTGGAACATCAAGTAACCCAATAAGCAGAACCCATGTAGCGAATCAAACTCCTAGAGGTGATATCCACATGCAACGCCTACTATCGAACTGTTTGGCCGGTCTATTGTTTTCAAGTCTGATCCACAGCGCCGCAGCCAAACAAACCAGCCAAGCGGAAAACGTCCCGGAGTTCCGACCGGGTTACTTGATCGGTTATCTGAAACAGCAGGATCTGCCCAATAGTCTGTCGCTGTTACCACCACCTCCTGCGGTGGGCACGCCAGCCTTCGCGCTGGACCAGAGCATGGCTGAAAAAAGCCAGGCCTTGCGTGGCAGCAAACGCTGGGCGTTGGCCATCAGCGATGCCAACCTGAAATTCCCCGCCGCCGCAGAGACGTTTTCCTGTGCGCTGAATGCGCCCATCAGCGAACAGCAAACACCTGCGCTGTACAGAGTCTTGCGCCGGACCCTGACCGATGCCGGGCTGGCCACCTATAGCGCAAAGAAGCGCTACCAGCGCCCCCGGCCCTTCGTCTACAACCAGCAGCCCAGTTGCACCCCGGAAGATGAAGCCAAGCTGGCCGCGGATGGTTCCTACCCATCGGGCCACAGCGCCATCGGCTGGGCCTGGGCGCTGCTGTTGAGCGAACTGGCCCCCGAGTACGGCAACGCGCTCTGGGCCCGTGGCCGGGCCTATTCGGAAAGCCGCATGGTGTGCAACGTGCACTGGTACAGCGACGTCCGTGAAGGCCGCGAGATTGGCGCGACCACCGTGGCACGCTTGCACACCGATCCGACCTTCCAGGCCGACTTCGCCGTCGCCCGGCAAGAGCTGCTGGCCGTTCGCGCCAAGGGCCTGACTGCCAGCGACGACTGTGCGGCGCAAGCGCAAGCCCTGGCGCTGGGCGCCGACTAAGGCGCCACGGCCAGGCCCGGGATCAGGTTGCTCATCAGAACTCCAGGGTGCTGGACAGCGACACCTGGCGGGCATCCCCCATGGACACGAAGAACTTGCTGGCCGACGAGGTGTAGTAGGTCTTGTCGAACAGGTTCTTCACGTTGAGCTGGAACTTGACCTTCTGCCCTTCGACCCGGGTGTCGTAGGTGGCGAAGGCATCGGCCACGGTGTAGCCCGGCAGGTCGAAGCTGTTGGGCGCATCCCCGGCGCGCTCGCCGACATAACGGGCCCCGGCGCCGACGCGCAGGCGGTCGCCACCGATCAGGCTGCCAAAGTCGTAGACCGCCGACAGCGAGCCGGTGTTCTTGGCCACGTTCTGCAGTTGCTTGCCCTTGTACTGGGTGTCCTTGGTCACTTCGGTGTCGGTGTAGGCGTAGCTGCCGATCAGGCTCCACTGATCGGTGAGCTGCCCGGTCAGGTCCAGTTCCAGGCCCTGGGAATGTACTTCGCCGGCGACGCTGGTGACCGTCTCGGTAGCGGTGGCGGTGGTCACCAGCACATTGCGCTTGGTGATATCGAACAGCGCCGCGCTGGCGGTGATGCGCCCAGGGATGTCGAGCTTGGCCCCCAGCTCCCAGGACTTGGCTTCTTCCGGGGCGATGGAGCCGTCGAGCACCGCGCTGCCACCGGCCAGATCGGCGATGCTGGAGTTCGGCTTGAACGACTCGGTGTAGCTGCCGTAGAGCGACAACTGGTCGGTGTAGCGATACACCAGCCCGGCCCGCGGCACGAATTTCTGTCCGTTGCTGTTGGTATTGACCCGGAACGGCCGGCCCTTGCCGGCGTACTGGTCGTATTCCTGGAAACGTCCGCCGCCCACCAGAATCCACTGGTCGGTAAGGTGGATGGCGTCCTGGAAAAACAGCGAGTCGCTGCGCAACAGGTCGGTCTGCGCACTGTCGTTGGCGCTGACTGTGGTTCCGGCCACTTCCCGGCCGTAGACCGGGTTCAGGTAGTTGAAGGTGGTCCGGCTTTTCTGCCGGATCAGGTCGGCGCGGTAGATCTTGCGGTACTCATCATCCAGGCCAAACACCAGATCGTGGCGCATGCCGCCCAGTTGCACCTGGCCTTCCAGGCTGACGGTGGCGTAGCGGTCGGTGGTCAAGGCGTCCTGGGTGCCGTCCATGGCCCGGGTCAGGGTGCCGTTGGCATTTACCGCGGTCAGGCGCACCTGGCTGGCGTCGTAGGTCTCGCGGTTCCAGCTGTAGCCGAAGTGGGCCTTCCAGTCGTCGCTGAGCTCGTGGTCGACTTCAAAGCGATACAGGTCCGAGCGCCCTTCCATGTTGTTGAACGGCTCGTCCAGGCGTCGGGTGGCCGGGATGTCCAGCGGGTGGTTGGTCTTGGGATCGATGGCGGTGCCACGGTCGAAGGGGGTCAGGAACTCGCGGTGCTCATAGGCCAGCAGTACCTTGGTGCGCTCGCCGTACCAGGCCAGGGACGGCGCCACCAGGGATTCGCGATGGGTGCCGAAGTTGCGCCAGTAGTCTTCGTCCTCATGGTCGACGATCAAGCGGTAGGCCAGCCCGGAATCACCCAGCGGCCCCGTGGTGTCGAGGCTGCTGCCGCTGCCGTTCTTGCCCGAGCCGTAGGTCGAGCCACGCACGGTCAGGGCCGTGGACTGCTGCAGTTCAGGCTTCTTGCTGACAATGTTGATGACCCCGCCCGGGTCCTGGATGCCGTACAGCAGAGACGACGGGCCCTTGAGCACTTCCACCCGGTCCGCCGTGGCATTCAGCGCCCGGCCCTGCACCACCGGCATGCTGTCGCGCATGATCGAGCCGTTGCGGTTGTCACCGAAGCCGCGCAGCAGTACCGCATCCTGGGTGCCGCCCAGGGTGTTGGTCTGGGTGATGCCGCTGACGTTCTTCAGGGCATCGTCCAGGTTGCGTGGGGTCTGGTCCCGCAGCACTTGGGCTGGAACCACGTTGATGATCTGCGGGATCTCCTGGTTCAGCGCCTGGGAACGGGCCACCGAAGTGGTGGCCGGCGGCTGGTAGCTGGTGCTGTCGTCGAGGCCCGGGGTGGTGATGCTGGTGGCCCCCAGGTTCAGTGCGCCACTGCTGGGCAAGGGTTCCAGGACCAGGGTGTGCGCGTCGCTGCGCCGGTAGGTGAAGCCGGAACCGCCCAGCAGACGCTGCAGGGCCTGTTCGGCGCTGAACGGGCCGCTGAGGGCCGGTGCCTTGAACGCGTAAGGCGCTTCGTCGGTGTAGACCACGCTAATCCCGGTGACCCGGGTGAAATCGCTGAGGGCCTGGGGCAGCGGCTTGGCCACGATGGCAAAGTTGAACAGCGCACCGTGTTGCGCACTGCCGGCCTCGGCCGCCTGCGCCACGCTCAGGGGCAGCCATGCCAACCCCGACACCACCAGCGCCGAAGCGCCGAACCACCGTTTGACCGAAGCGTTTGCCGCCGAATGTGCCCTGGACTTCATGCTTGAGACTCGCGTGTAAAAAAGCCATGAATGCGAATTAGTCGCACTTTCAAGCACTACACGTGGCTCGAACGCAAAGACCTCACCTGTTTTTTGAAAATATTTTCACGACGGCGAAAACGCCCCTCCCGCCCGACGCATCCCTTGTAGCCGCTGGCGCAGGCGGCGAACGGGCTGGGCGGTATTCCGACGAAGCGGTCGCGGCGGTCTTGAGGCCGCTGCTGGCTTGGCGGGAGATCGCCAAGCAAGGTCCTGCGGACCTTTTCGCAGCCTCGCAGGCTCGGCAGCGGCTACAAGGATCGGGACGCTTCTGGTGTCAGTTGAGGCGCTGGATACGCCCGGCGCTGGTGCTGGAGCCCACCGGCCGGCCCTGCTGGTCCATGGCCTTGAGGTACTGCAGCATCGCGTCCAGGTCGCTGAGCCCGAGGTCGCTGCGGTTGCGGCCGCTCTTGAACAGGCTGAAACGGTCGCCGCCATCGGCCAGGAAACCATTCATCACCAGCCGGTAGCTGCGGTCGGCCTGCAGTGGCTGGCCATCGAGACGCACACTGCCCGGCACCACGCGGCTGTCCAGCGGACGCTTGGCGTCCCAGCGGTAGCTGAAGCCCTGGGACACTTGCAGGATGTTGGCATCCTCCGCGCCCTTCCATTGCTGGTTGAGCACCTGTTCGATCTGCCGCCCCGTGAGATCGAAGGCGATCAGGTTGTTGTTGAACGGTTGCAAGGTCGCCAGTTGCCCGTAGTTCACCTGGGTCTGCCCCGGCTCCAGGGCCAGATCGCTGCGAATGCCGCCGGTGTTCATGAAGGCGATTTGCGCACCGTTGGCCCGACCACCCGCCAGATGGGCGTCGGCGATCAGGTCGCCGATGGGCATTTCCCCGGCGTTGTCGGCGCGCCGGGCAATCGGCGAGGCGGCAATCGCCCCTACCGGCTGGAGCAGCACCTGATTGCTGCGGGCCTCGACCTCCTGTTGCAGCTTCGCCAAGTCCTGGTCCTGTGGATAACGGGCCGGATCGGCCAGCAGGTTAAGGGCCTGGATGCTCGTCACCCGGTGCTGGCCAGGGGTCACTTGCAGGGTCAGGTGGGTCAACAGATGGCCGTAGGCATTGCCCTGGGTCACCAGCAATGGCCCGACCTTGCACAGGTAGCCCTGGTGCGAGTGAGCGCTGATCAACACGTCCACCGCCGGGTCCAGGCGCTTGGCCACGTCGACAATATCGCCACTCAACTGCGAGCAGTCCTGCTGGTCGAACGGTTCCGGGGTCGCGCCACCCTGGTGCACCACGGCGACGATGGCGTTGACCCCCTTGGCGTTGAGTTCGGGAATCAGCCGGTTGATGGCGTCGGCTTCATCGGCCACCTGCAAACCGCGCATGCCCTTGGCGCTGACCACCGAAGACACGTCCCGCAGCACCGCGCCGACGAAGGCCACCTTGACCCCGCGCACCTCCTCGATGCGGTAGGCCGGCAACAGCGGCTGGCCGGTGTCGCTGTCCAGCAGGTTGGCCGCCAGGTAGGGGAAGCCGCTGCCGGGGTAGTTCGGGCGGAACTGGCAGGCCTTGTCCGGCCGCGATGACTGGCAGCCGCCATTGAGCTGGCGCAGGAACTCGGCCTTGCCGTTGTCCAGTTCGTGGTTGCCGATGGCGCTGAGTTTCATGTCCATGCGGCGCAGGGCTTCCAGGGTCGGCTCGTCGGCCCACATGGCCGACAGCGGCGGGCTGCCGCCCACCAGGTCACCGGCGCCGATGAACAGCAGTTGCGGGTCCTGCTGGCGCAGCTGGGTGAGCATGCCGCCCAGGGTGGCGATACCGCCGGCCGCAAGCTTGCGCACTCCGCCCGGGGCCTGGGGGTCCTTGTAGCTGAAGGGGTTGGCCTGCAAATAGCCGTGCAAGTCGTTGATGGCGACGATGTTCACCGCCACCGGTTGCGGCTCGCGCGGCAGCGAGCTGCAACCGGCCAGGGTGACTAGGGCCAGGGTCAGTGCACCCAGCAACCGGGGCATGGGACGAAGACGGGACATGAAAGAAATCCTTGGCAGATCAGCAAAAAAAAGGCCGCTGACACAGGCCTGGATCGGACAGAGACGAGCGCTGGGGAACAGCGCTCGCCGTCGATCGTCCGAACGCGGCCCTAGCCTGCGGCAGCGGCTACAGGTCACGTCAGGTCATCAGGCCGGTTGCAGATTGCCCTGGACCGTGGGTGCGGGGGCCTTCAGCGCGGTGCCCATGCCGGCGCGCAGCAGCAGGATCTTCAGGTGGTCGGTGATGCGCTCGACCCGGTCCTGGAAGTGGTTGTGGAAGATCATGCTGCCCAGGGCAATGGCGATCCCCAAGGCGGTGGCGTACAGCGCGGTGCCGATGCCCTTGGACACTTCACCGGGGTCGCTGACGCCGGTCTCGGCCAGGGCCTTGAAGGTGTCGATGATCCCCAGGATGGTGCCCAGAAGGCCCAGCAGGGGCGCGGCGGTGACCACGGTTTCCAGCAGCCACAGGCCATGCATCAGCTTGCTGCGGGTGGCGATGTAGATCGACTCGCTGAGGTCTTCCAGGTCCTTGTGGCTGGCCAGCCCCTGCTTGTGGGCAAACAGCTCGGCGACCATCTCCAGGGGCAGGCTGTTGCGCTGGCGCAGCTCGGCGGGCAGGTCGTCAACGCTGTGCATCTTCGGGTTGAGCACGCTCTCCAGTTTCTTCGCCTGGCGCAGGCTGAAACTGAAGTAGATGCCCCGCTCCACGGCGATAAAGGCGGCAATCGCGGCAGCGCCGTACATGGTGTAGAAGGTGATGTCGTGCAGCAGATTCATGTCCATCGTCATTTCCTCTTGGCCCCGAAGGGCATCAGAACCCGGCTTCCAGGGAGACCATCGCGGTGCGTTCCTCACCGACGTTGTAGTAGGCGGTGCTCGGCGCCAGGCCATTGGTGCGCTGGGTGTTGAACGACACGGTACGGGTCGAGGCCAGGTATTCCTTGTCGAACACGTTGAGCATGGAGAAGCGCAGGGTCGCGGACTTCAGCACCTTCTTGTCCACCGGCAAGTGGATACCGGCGTTGAGATCCACCACGGTGCGGCCGGCGATCTTCTCGTCGTTGGTCAGGTCGCCGTAGAAGGCGCCGACGTATTTGCCGACCACGTTGCCGTAGTAGCGCGAGTCGTCGTAGCCCAGGCTCAGGTTGAACATGTTTTCCGGCACGTTGGCCAGTTGCTTGCCGGAGGTGGGCAGCAGCACGTTCTTGTTGCTCAGGTCGTCCATCTGCTCGGACTGGGTGTAGGTGTACGAGGCGTAGTAGTTGAAATCGTGGGGCAACTTGCCGCTCCACTCCAGTTCCAGGCCGCGGTTCTTCACTTCGCCAACGTTGGCCACCACATAGTCGCCGTTGACGTCGGTGGTGGAGATCTGCCGGTCCTTGAAGCTGATGTAGAACAGGGTCGCGCTCAGGGCCATGTTGTCTTCGCTGTAGCGCCAGCCCAGTTCCTGGTTCCAGCTCAGCTCGGGTTTCAGGCTGATGGAATCGCCCTTGTTGTAGAGCACGTAGTTGGGCGGCGTACGCATGTTGCGGGTGACGTTGTAGAAGGCCTGGTTGTTCGGGTCGATCTGGTACTTGGCGTTGAAGCTGGGCAGGAACTCGTGGTACTTGGCGTCGCGTTTTTCCGGCTTGTCGGTGAGGCTGCCGAGGTTGTTGCCGTCACGTTCCACGTACTGGTAGGCCAGGGCCCCGGTCAGGGTCAGGTCCGGGGTCGCCTGCCAGGTGTCCTGCACCCAGAGTTTCTGCGCCGGGGTCACGGTGTATTGGTGACGGCCCTGGACCGTGGCGCCGTTGCGGTCCACCAGTTGGTCGGAACCGTTGTAGTCGCCCCAGACATTTTCCGGGGCGCCATTGCCCTTGATCCCGATGAAGGGCTGGGTCTGGCGCTGGCGGGCGCGCTCGTACCAGTAGCCGACGTCCAGGCTGTGCTCTTCGTTGAGGTCCCACTTGAGCTTGGTGGTCATCCCGGGGCGCCAGGTTTCGGTCCACGACGGCCGGTAGTAGGTGCCGGCAGGCAAGCCGCTCAGGTCGTAGTTGCCGGCCTTGTTCGAGCTGGCGGACAAGCTGGTGGCGGTCTGGCCGCTGAAGCTGCCGCCGTTGGACCACACGTAGTAGGGGTTCAAGGTCAGGCTCAGGTCGTCGCGCAGCTGGAAGCGCTGGGTCACCGAGGCGGTCAGGCTTTCAAAAGGGTTGCGATTGAGCTTGTAGGACTGGGACACGCTGCCGTTCTTGAACACGGTGCTTTCCGAGTAGTCCAGGCGCCGGCCCTGGTTCTGGAACTGGGCCTTGCTCAGGCTGTTGTAGTTGTAGTTTTCCTGCTGGTTGTACTTGACGATGGCGTTGGTGGAGTTGCCGTTGCCGTCTTCGAACAGGGTGTTCCACTCGACCTTGTCAGCCCGCAGGGTGCCCTTGCCGCGCCACTTGTCGCCCTCGGTGTGGGACGCCGAGACCCAGGTCTTGAAGCCGCCCAGGTCACCGGTGTTGAGACGGGCGAAGCTCTTGCGCACGTTGTTCGAGCCGATGGACTGCTTGGCGAACACGCCGAAGTCCTTGGTCGGGCGCACGGTCACCAGGCCGATGTTGCCGCCGCTGGAGCCGATGTGCGGGCCGTCGGCTTCGGACGAGCCCTGGGTGACGAAGACTTCGCTGAAGTTCTCCGGGTCGCCCATGAGGTTCGGGTAGATGCTGTAGTCCCCCGAGTCGTTGATCGGGAAACCATCGGCGGAAAGCCCGACCTGGTCGGAGTTCATCCCGCGCATGGTGAAGTTGGTGCCGCTCAGGCCGGTGGCGTCGGTGCTGGAAACGTTGATCCCCGGGGTGTACTTGAGCTTGTCCACGGCGTTGGCAGTGGGGGCCATCTGGTCCATGGCCTCCTTGGTCACGGTGGAACGTCCCTTGGCGCTTTCTTCCTTGATCATGTGGCCGTTGCCCAGGGTCTGTTTACCGGCAACGTTCACCGAACCGACGTCAACTGTATCTTCGGCCAAAACCAATGGCGCAAAACTGCCCAGGCCCGATGCCAGAAGCAGGGCATAAAGTTTATTGATCTTCACGGGTCAATCCCTTGCTTACAACTTTCGTTAATAGGTGATGGGTTTATTCCACGTTGTAACTAAAGGTCGCGGTAAAACGTTGCTTGTTCTTGCCGGAGAACGCGTCCGAGGGAAACGGTGAAACTTTCTCCACGCGGCGCAAACTGGTTTGCGCCGCGCGATTGAGCAACATGTTCGGCGCCTTGTTTTCGATGCCACTGTCGAGCACGTTGCCGGCCCGATCGACTTCCAGCCAGATCACCACATCGCCCTGGGGACGTTGCAGCGAGGCCTCGCGGCCGCTGGGGTACTGCTTGTGCTTTTCCAGTTCCTTGCGCAAAGCGGCGGTGTACAGGCTTTCCTTGATTGCACTGGCGGGCGCCGCAGGTGCGGGGGCCGGAGCCGGTGCAGGAGCCGCTGGCGCCACCACCGGTTGCGGCGCTGCAACCACCGCCGGCTGCGCCGCGGGGGCACTCCTGGCCACCTGAGCCGGAGCCGGCTTGGGTGGTTGCGGCTTGGCCAGCAACGGCTTGGGCGCTGGGGGCTTGGGCTTGACCACCGGCTTGGGCTTGGGCGGCTCGATCACCAGCGGCTCTTCCTCAGGCACCACCAGCGGTGGCTCGGGCTCGATCGGCAGCGGCTCGGGCTCAGGCGGTGGTGGCTCTGCCGCGGCCACCAGTTCCGCCGCATCCACCAGGGCAATTTCCACCGTGCTTTCGTCATACACCGGCTTGATCTGCAACTGTTGCAACTGACTGGCATAGATCAGCAGAAACAGCAGGCCGGCCGGCAGCAGGCACGCCAGCCACTTGCGAGTTCTATATAAACCGAACATGGCGTCAGGACTTGCGCGTAGCGATGGAGACGGAAGAGAAGCCATTGCCCTTGAGCAAGTCCATCACCGAAACCAGGCGTTTAACTTCCACGCCCTGATCGCTGTTGATAATGATCACCAACTTTTCGCTGCCGTTGTTCAGCACTTTAAGTTGTGCCAACAGCGCCCCTTCATCCAGGTCCTGGCCGTCGAGTTGCAGGCGCTCTTGCAGACCCAGGGTAATCACCGCCTTGTTTTGCGGCTTCAATTGTTGCGCGGTACTGGCCACCGGCAACTGCGTCTTGATTCCCACGGCGGGAATCACGTTGAGACTGATCAGTACGAAGAACACCAGGAGAAACATCATCACATCGATCATCGGAATGATTTCGATGTGGGCCTTCTTCTTTTTTGCGACATCCCAGCTGCGCATCGTCTTGCTCCCGCTTCAGCCTTCCCTCCCTTGTGAGAGCTGAATCACAACCCTCGCCGATCCTGACCATGTGCTCAGGAATCCGCAGATCATCCGCGCCTGATATAACGGTTTGGTGACAGAAAGGTGTGATATCGATGAATGTTCGGGAGCTCTGGGACGGGCCTTTCAGCGCAGGACTATGAACCTGCCGAGGACTTGGTGCTGTTCGAACCCTAAGGCCGCCTGCAGGGAATCGAGGACCGCCTGAGGGTCCTTGCTGGAGAAACTGCCACTGACCCGGCGCGCTGCCAGTTGGTCATTGAGCAGCAGGATGCGTCCGGGGAAATAGCGTCGCAGGTCCTGCACCACCTCGGCCAGGGGCGCGTGGTAATAGTTCAGCCAACCCTGGCGCCAGGCCAGTTGCGCTTCGCTGTCGACACCCTGCAACGGGGTCGCCTGGCCATGACCGTACGCCACCTGCTGGCCGGCACCGAGCACCTGCTGCGCCGCGCCTTTGGCGGCCGTGACCGCGACACGCCCAGACAGCACCGTGACCTGGGCACCGTCGGCTTGCAGACGCACTTCGAACTGGGTGCCCAGGACCCGCGCTTCGCCCTCCCCGGCCGCCACCACAAAGGGCGCGCCCGTGTGGCTGACGCTGAAGAAACCGGCGCCACGACGCAACTGCACATGACGTTCACCGCGGCTGAAGTCCACGGCAATGGCGCTGTCGGCGTCCAGGGTGACCTGGCTCTGGTCGGCAAGCATCACCGTGCGTACCTGACCCGGCGCGGAAACGTAATCGGCGCCCAGGTCATCGAGCCAACGGCCCGGCTGCCAGCCGGCGCCCAGGGCGATCACCAGCAGCACACTGGCGGCCATGGCCAACCCTGCCGACCAGCGCCGCCGGGCCCGAGCCCGGGCTCCGTCCATGGCGCGCAGCAGGCCCTGCAGGGCCAAGGCGTCTTCATCCGCCAGGGTCCGCGCCGGCTGTTCACTCAACTCCCACAGCACCTGGGCCTGGGCATAGGCTTCGACGTGGGCCGGATCGGCCTGCAGCCATTGGCTGAAGGTGGCCTGATCGCCGCTGCTGGGCTGGTCGTGGAGCAGGCTCAGCCAGGCCAGGGCGGCCTGTTCCTGGGCTGGCGTCGGGATGACTCTGGAGCGCTGATTCACGGTGCATTCCTTGGCGTGCGCGGGGGCGCAGGTTCCCGCAGGCTGGCCTTGCAGGCTTCGAGGGCGCGCATCATGTGTTTTTCCACGGCGCTTTGGGACAGCCCCATGACCTTAGCGATCTCGGCGTACTTGCGTCCGTGGATACGGTTGAGCAGGAAGATCTGCCGGGTTCGCTGCGGCAGGCTGCGCAGGGCGGCCTCCACGTGTCGCAAGTCATTGCCGGCTTCCAGGGCGGCCTGGGGCTCGCTGCCCTGGTTGTCCTGCTGTTCCGGTAGCCAGCCTTCACTGACCCGCACCCGCGCGCCTTCGCTGCGCAAATGATCAATGGCAATGTTGCCAGCGCAGCGCAGCAGGTAGGTGCTGAGCTCTTCGACCTGCACCAGGGGCCGGCGCCAGAAGCGCAGGAACAGGTCCTGCACCAGATCCGCGGCGGTGGCCCGGCAGCCGACCCGGCGGCTGACCAAGGCTTCCATCTGCGAACGCTGGGACAGGAACACCTGCAGAAAATGCGCACGACTGCCCCGCAGATCGGGGTGATCCAGGTCGCCGGGGTCCGGTGGCAGGGCGCTCATCACGGTCCGCTCCCTTAGAACCGGGCCAGGGCCGCAAGGGGGCAGGCCAACAGACTGGCCCCCGCCATCGACAGCACCAGACGCGGGCGATAGGGCAGCAGCAACACCAGCAGTAAGGCACTGCACATCAGCACGGCGCACCACTGCACCAGCCCCAGGCTCCAGCCGGTGCCCTGCACTGCCGCCGCCAGCGACAGGCCCAGCAACAACCAGCCTCCCAGGCGCAGGCCCTGTTGGCGCCGAGTCGTGGGCTTGTGCCCCAGCACTTCGCCGTGATGCCGGTCCAGGGACAGGCACAGGCCGGTGAATCCGCTAAAACACAACAGCAGCGCCAGCAACATCAGTTCACCTCGGTGTCAGGGGGCAGAGGCCGCTGCCGGGCCGGTGCGTGCTGGCCGCGATGCAGCTTGCGCGCAGCCCAGGCCAGGAACAGGCCACTGCTCAGGCAGGCCAGGTCGAAGCCCGCCAGCATCCAGTCGCCACGCACCATGAAGCCGTCCATCAGGCTCGGGCTGGTCACCGCGTCCAGCAAGGGGATGCTGGAGAACAGCAAGGCGGCGAGGCTCAATTGCTCGACCCAGGCACGCCGCCCGGGCCGGACCACGGCATGCACCAGGCTCAGGCCCCACAGGATGAAGAAGCTGTTGACCTCCCACTCGGCGCGCTCGGCGAAGGCTGCCGGCAACAGCCGGTTGGCCCAGAAGAAGCCGGCCACCGCCAGCACCAGCCCGGACATGCTGGCAATGTTCAGCACTTCCACCAGGCGCAGCTCGAAGGGCATGAACCCGCGCTTGGCGTGCTTGAGCTGGCGCTTGCCCAGCCAGATCACCAGCCCGGTGCCGATCATCGCGGTGCTCGCCAGGCCGCAGATAAAGTACAGCCAGCGCAACACCGGACCGGCGAACAGGCCCATGTGCAAGCCATAGAAACTGCCGCCGATGGCCATGGGCAGGGACTGTTCGGGGCTGGCGTCCAACGGCTGGCCAGTGACCCCGTTGAACGACACGCTGCTGCCAAGATCCCGGGCCACCCGGTCGGCGCTGTGGCGCATGACGTGCACCGACGCATTCACATCCCCCGGGTGGTTGACCACCAGGCGCTGCGCATGGCCCCCCGGCCACTGCTCCAGGGCGTGCTTGAGCAGCGGGTCCAGGGGCGTCAGCGCTGCCGGCTGCCCAGCCGCCGGGATGCTGTTGCTGGCCGGCCGCAAGTCCTTGAAGAACGCATTGCTGTCGCCCTTGTAGGCCACCAGGATGCTCGCCGGCATGACCATGGACATGAAGATCACCAGGCTGCTGTAGGTGATCATCAAGTGGAATGGCAGCACCAGCACGCCCACCGCGTTGTGCCCGTCGAGCCAGGTGCGCTGGCCCTTGCGGGGCCGGAAGGTGAAGAAGTCCTTGAAGATTTTCTTGTGGATGATGATGCCGCTGATCAGGGCCACGAACATCACCATGGCGGCCAGGGTCGACAACCAGCGGCCCCAGGGATAAGGCATTTGCAACTGGAAGTGGAAGCGGTAGAAGAACTCGCCGCCACGGGTATCGCGCACCTGCAGTTCGCTGCCGGTGCTGGGGTCCAGGAGTTTTTCCGTGAACTCACCGCGCTCGCCCGGGGCGCTCGGCGCCTGCCAGGCCACCGACAGCAGCGGCTGACGCGCATCGGGAAGGGTAATGAACCAGCGCTGCGCGCCCTGGCCGTGCTGTTCCAGGTAACGCTGGGCCAGATCCAGGCTGATATCGGCATGCACGGCCCGAACCGGGGCCTCCGGCTGCATCCAGTGGGTAATTTCTTCCTTGAAGTAGGACAGGGTTCCGGTGAAGAAAATCGCGAACAGCAACCAGCCGAACACCAGCCCGGCCCAGGTGTGCAGCCAGGCCATGGACTGACGCAAACCTTCCTTCATGGCAAGGCCACCCAATAGGCGCTGCCGGCGACCAGCGCCAGCACCAGGCTTGGCAGCAACAGGCCGAACCAGGCCTGCCAGGCAGTGCGACAGGCGAAGCACCAGAGCACCGCCAAGAGATAGAACACAAAGGAGGCCATCATCCCGCTGAGCACGGCGTCGGCCCGGGGAATGGGCAGCAGCAGGGTCAGGCAGACGCTGGACAGCGCCGCCAGCAGGTAACCACCCAGGACCGCGGCACAGACCCGCGAGACCACTGCCAGACGATAGGAAGCGGGAACTCCGCCGGCCTTGCTTTTCATGTTTGAACCTTGCAGCGAGGGGATGCCCGGGGCACTGCGCAGGCCGTCGGGGAGAAACAGGCGCACAATACTAATGATAAATATTCTCATGTGCAAAAAAACACCGACAACGCGGCCCATTTCTGTCGGTACGGGCTGATTGCCGAATGCCCTGTCGCAACACTACAATGCGAACAATTCTTGTTCTCTTATGCGCCTTATGGGTGCAGGAGCGTCCGACTTGTCCCATTGCGCTACCGTCGAAGGCCTCTATCAAGCCCATCACAGCTGGCTGAACACTTGGTTGCGGCGCCGGCTCGGCTGCCCGCACAGTGCCGCCGACCTGGCCCAGGACACCTTTATTCGTGTGCTCAGCGCCCGGGAAACACCAACCCTGATCGAGCCCCGGGCGTTTCTCACCACCATCGCCAAACGGGTGCTGTTCAACCACTACCGGCGCCAGGATCTGGAGCGGGCCTATCAGGAAACCCTGGCGCAGATGCCGGAACAGGTGGCCCCTTCCGAGGAGGAACGGGCCATCATCCTGCAGACCCTGATGGAGCTGGACGCCTTGCTCGACGGCCTGCCACGCCCGGTCAAGCGGGCCTTTCTGCTCTGTCAGCTCGATGGCCTGACCTACGGTCAGATTGCCGAGCAATTGAACATCTCCATCGCCACAGTCAAACGGCATCTGAACAAAGCCGCCATGCGTTGTTATTTCGCCCTGTGAGCACCTCGATGAATCCACACCTCAATGGCCAGCCCGACTTCAGCAACGCCGTGGCCGAACAGGCCGTGCACTGGCTGATCGAAATGCAAGGCGGCCCCTTGAGCCCGCGCCAGCAGGCGGCCTGGCAGCAATGGCACGACGCCCATAGCGAACACCAGCGAGCCTGGGCGCATATCCAAAGGGTCAATCAGCGCTTGCGCGGCTTGTCCTCGCCCCTGGCCCACGCGGCCTTGAATGCACCGAAATCCGCCAGCCGGCGCCAGGCCCTGAAGCTGTTGCTGATCCTCGGTGCCGGCTCGGCCGCCGCCTGGGGCCTGCGGGAACACAACCCGCTGCCGCCGCTGTTGGCGGACTACCGCAGCGCCGTGGGCCAGCGGCGCACCTTGCAACTGAGCGATGGCAGCCAGTTGCAGCTCAACACCCGCAGCGCGGTGGATGTGCGCTTCGATGGACAGCAACGGCTGATCCGCCTGCTGGAGGGCGAGATCATGCTCAGCGCCAGCCAGGACGCCCGGCCGCTGGTGGTACAGACCGCCCAGGGGCAGGTCCGCCCCGCTGCCGCACGAATCAACCTGCGCCAGTTCAAGGAGCACAGTCAGCTGGCGGTGTTTTCCGGAACGGTCAGTGTGACGCCTGCGCACTACAGCGCACTGCCGCCTCAGGTAGCGGCCGGACAACAACTGAATTTCACCCACAGCAGCTGGCAGCCGCCCCGAGCGCTGGATGCCGGCAGCGGTGCCTGGAGCGAAGGCATGCTGGTGGCGGCCCATATGCGCCTGGCGGATTTCCTCGACGAGTTGGGGCGCTACCGTCGTGGCCAGTTGAACTGCGATGCCCAGGTGGCGGACCTGCTGATCTCAGGCAGTTATCCCCTGGATGACAGCGAGCGGATTCTCGACCTGCTGGCCATCAGTCTGCCGGTCAGGGTGCGGCGTTTTACCCGCTATTGGGTCACGGTTGAGGCTCGGGCCTGATTGTCGGCAACCGCCATCCGTCGCTGGTTCTTTCGCTCAGGAAGATTTTTTCATGGCCGTTGAGCCGTTTTGCCCGGCTCGGGTGACAGAGAGGGAAAGCCACCTTGATTCCCCCTTCTCAGGATCGCCGTTCATGACCGAGCACCCCATCCGCCTCACACCCCTGGCCCGTACCCTGCGTCACCTGTTGCTGGGCGCCAGCCTGAGTCTTGCCAGCCTGCCCCAGGTCCTGGCCGCCACCACCGAGACCAAGCCTTACCACATTGCCCCGACCAGCCTGGAAAGCGCGCTGAACCAGTTCGGTCGTGAAGCCGGGGTACTGATCTCCTTCGGCTCAGAGGTCACCCGTGGTATGCAAAGTCGTGGCCTGGAAGGTAACTACAGCCCGGAACAGGGCCTCAAAGCCCTGCTACAAGGCACCGGCCTGCAAGCCCGGGCCGAGGGCCAGAATGCCTTCAGCCTGCAACCGGCCAACCCCGAGGCAACCCCGGCGTCGGTGCAGTTGGAGACCTCCAGCGTGGTTGGTGACTGGCTCGGCGATGCCCAGCAGAGCGATGTCTTCGAGCACCCCGGCGCGCGGGACGTGATTCGGCGGGAAGAGTTCGAGCGTCAAGGCGCGACCCAGGCCCGGGACGTACTCAATCGGATTCCCGGGGTCAATGCACCGGACAACAACGGCACCGGCAGCCACGACATGGCCCTGAACTTCGGCATTCGCGGCCTCAATCCGCGTCTGGCCTCGCGTTCCACGGTGCTGATGGACGGCATCCCGGTACCGTTCGCCCCCTACGGTCAGCCGCAACTGTCATTTGCCCCCATCAGCATGGGCAACATGGATGCCGTGGACGTGGTGCGTGGCGGCGGCGCCGTGCGCTACGGCCCGCAGAACGTCGGCGGCATCGTCAACTTCGTGACCCGGGCGATTCCCGATACGCCAACGGTCAAGGGCGGTTTTCAGACCGAGACCAGCCCCTCCTCCAGCCATGACGGTTTCAAGACCAGCGCCAACCTGCTGGCCGGCGGCACGGCCGACAACGGCCTGGGTGGCGCCCTGCTGTATTCCGGCACCCGCGGCGGCGACTGGCGCGAACACAGCGACACGCAGATCGACGACCTGATTCTCAAGGGCAAGTACCAGCTCGACGAGGCCAACAGCTTCAATGCCATGGCCCAGTACTACGAGGGTGAAGCGGACATGCCCGGCGGCCTGAGCGTGGCGGACTACAAGGCCGATCCGTATCAGTCCACTCGTCCCTATGACAAATTCTGGGGCCGGCGCACGATGTTCAATGTCGGCTATCACTATCAGGAAGATCGCCGGGAGTTCAGCGTAAACAGCTTCTTCACCAAGACCCTGCGCAGCGGCTACCTGGACCAGGGCAGCTTCCTCTCCCTGTCACCCCGCGAGTACTGGGTCCGTGGCCTGGAAACCCGCTTCGCCCAGGGCTTCGACCTGGGGGACAGCAGCCATGAAGTGGGCGTCGGCTACCGCTACATCAACGAAGCCGGGCATGAACTGCGCTATCGCACACCACTGACCGCCAATCAGCAACTGCCCACCAGCAACAGTCGCAACGACCGGGACACTCGTGGCGGCACCGAGGCCCACGCATTCTTCGTCGACGACCGGATCGATATCGGCAAGTGGACCCTGACCCCGGGCATCCGCTACGAGATGATCGAGTCCCAGCAGAGCAACAACCTCACCCACGTCAAATACCAGGGCGACTACAACACCGCGCTGCCGGCGCTGAATGTGCTGTATCACCTCAACGAGAGCTGGAACCTCTACGCCAACACCGAAGGCTCCTTCGGCAGCGTGCAATACAGCCAGATGCCCAACCGGGTGGCCAGCGGCGAGGTCAAACCGGAAAAGGCCCGCACCTGGGAACTGGGCACCCGCTATGACGATGGCAACCTGCGGGCGGAGATCGGCGCCTTCCTGATCAACTTCGACAATCAGTACGACAGCAACCAGACCAACGACACGGTGATCGCCCGGGGCGAAACCCGGCACCAGGGTATCGAGAGCAGCATCAACTATGCCCTGGACGGCCTCGATCCGGCGCTGGCCGGTTTCAATGTCTACGCCACCTATGCCTACGTCGATGCCACGATTCGTGAGGACGGTCCGAACAAGGGCAACCGCGTGCCCTTCTCCTCCAAGCACAAGGGCACCCTGGGGGTGAGCTACACCGAAGGTCCATGGAAGCTCAACCTCGACAGCAGCTACCAGAGCAGCCAGTTCGCCGACAACGCCAACACCTCGCGTGAAAGTGCCGACGGCAGCAACGGCCGCATCCCCGGCTACATGCTGTTCGGCACCCGTGCCGGCTACGACTTCGGCCCGCAATTGTCGGATCTGAATGTGGCGGTGGGCGTGAAGAACATCTTCAACCACCAGTACTTCACCCGCTCCTTCGATGACAACAACAAGGGCAAGTACGTGGGTGAGCCACGCACGCTCTATGTACAAACGTCAGTGGCGTTCTGACTTTTCTCGCCACAAAACAAAACGGGCCTGCAATGCAGGCCCGTGGGTTGGGGGAGAAACTCAGCCGTCAGCTATTGAGCGCGGCCTGTTGGTTTTCCAGGAATTCTTCTTCGAGCAGGGCATCCGCCTCGGTGCCGTCGCTGCTGGGCACGGCCGCCGCACGTTTGCCGCGCAATTTACCGAACATGTGCTCCAGGGCACTTTCCAGCTTGATGGTCGCACCATCAATGGCCTGTTCCAGGGTGCCGGCCTTGTGGGTCACGGAAATCGGCTGGTGACCTTTCGGACGGGCTTCCAGCTGGCAGCGCATATCGTCCGGACCTGACTTGCCACCGTTCTCGTCCCGCAGGTGGACCACGACCCGGGTCAGGTCTTCTTCGTAGCGTTCGAGCGTGCTTTCAACGGTGCTGCGCACCCACTCCTCCAACCGAAGGCTGCTTTGAATATGGTTATCGCTATGGACTTGGATTTGCATAGTTCTTCCCTTATTTCAGCTTGCTCGTAAGAGGGTCAAGGCAGGACGTTTGGACCTGCATTTCGTGACCTCTTGATTACACAATTAGGCACGGCGGCGAACATTTCAACCCCTTAAAAAAGATAAATATTCATACGCAAATAAAGCCGGACAAACTGCAAAGGCGCTGTTAAGGTCGGGAGTTAGCTCGATTCGGCTTCCTCGCTCAACCCCTCATAATTGACCCTCTCCCAGGGGGTGCAAGCCGCGAAAGATCTCCGCTTCTTCCACCAGCCAGTCATGCACCGCACGCACCCCCGGATGGCTCAGGGCGCCCGGTGCATAGAGCAGTACATAACGCTTGTGATTGGGCACCGCCAGGCCGAAAGGCACGATCAGGGTGCCGCGCTCCAGTTCGTCATTGAGCAGGGTGCGCCGGGCAATCGCCACGCCCATGCCGGCGATCGCCGCCTCGATGGTCAGGTGGTTGCGGTTGAAGGTGTGGCCACGACGCACATTCGCGCCTTCGAAGCCGATGGCATTGAGGTAGAACTCCCATTCAGCGTATTCAAAGCTGCCGCGCCAGGCGGTGATGTCGTGCAGCAGGGGGAAATGCGCCAGATCTGCCGGCCCGTGCAACGGCGGACGGCCCCGCAGCAGACTCGGCGCGCAGACCGGGAAGATCTGCTCATCCAGCAACGCAGTGGACTGCAAGCCGGGGTAGCTGCCGTCGTTCAGGTCGATGGCCAGGTCGAAGTCGCCTTCGTGCAAGGCCACGCTGCTGTCTTCGGCCACCAGCCGCAGCTGGATCTCCGGATAACGCTGCTGCAGCCGCGGCAGGCGCGGGGTCAGCCACTTGCCGAGAAACGAAGGGATCGAACGCAGACGCAGGGTGCCACTGATCATTCCCGCGTCCAGGCGCCGCAGTTCCGCATCGATGCTGCCGTAGGCCTCGCTCACCGTCAGCGCCAGCCGCTGGCCTTCGGCACTCAGTTCCACTCCCCGGGGCCGACGGTGAAACAGGCGCAGACCCAGGCGCTCTTCCAACTGGCGGATCTGCTGGCTGACCGCACCGGGGGTGATGTGCAGTTCTTCGGCACAGCGGGTAAAGGACAGGTGCCGCGCGGCACAGGAAAACACATGCAGCCAGACATAGGTCTGGGCATGAAACTGACGGCTCATCGTTTAGTCCTGCTAAAGGATCTCTTAGGAAGTTTCGTTGGTCAGTTCCGACCGACCCGGGCAGTATCGCCGACATTGCGCTTGGCCTACAAAAAATGGCAGCGATCCACCTTCCATTGCTTGTAAGGCTTTAGCATGGCTATCAGTGTTTTCGATCTTTTCAAAGTCGGTATCGGTCCCTCCAGTTCCCACACCGTGGGCCCGATGCGCGCCGCCGCCACCTTTGCCCAGGCACTGTTCGACCTGGGCCTGGAGGATCAGGTACAGCGGGTGCAGATCCGCCTTTACGGCTCGCTGTCGGCCACCGGTGTCGGCCATGCCACCGACCGCGCCAGCGTCATGGGGCTGATGGGCGAATGGCCCGACAGCATCGACCCGGGCAGCATCGGCCCACGCATCCAGCAACTGCGCGACAGCGGCCAATTGCTGCTGGGGGGGCGCACGAACATCGCCTTCGACTGGCAACAGGACCTGCTCCTGCTGGACCAAAGCCTGCCCTACCACCCCAACGCCATGTCCCTGACCGCCTCAGGCGAGCAAGGCACGCTGCTGGAACAGACCTACTACTCGGTAGGTGGTGGCTTCATCATCGAGGCCGCCCAGGTCGAGGCCGGAACTGAAGCCGGCGCCAGCGTCGAATTGCCTTACGACTTCAACAGCGCTGCTGAACTGCTGGCGCTGTGCAAGACCCACAAGCTGCGGGTCGGCGAGCTGATGCTGGCCAACGAAAGGGCTTGGCGTAACGACGCCGAAATCCGTAGCGGCCTGCTGCATATCTGGTCGGTGATGCGCGAATGCGTCGAACAGGGCCTGCGCCACGAAGGCATCCTGCCTGGCGGCCTCGATGTCCCCCGGCGCGCCGCCAAGCTGCACCGCAGCCTGCTGGAAATCGGCAAGCCGAATGTCATCACCTCGACCCTCTCGGCCATGGAGTGGGTCAACCTCTACGCCCTGGCGGTAAACGAGGAAAACGCCGCCGGCGGGCGCATGGTCACCGCTCCTACCAACGGTGCGGCGGGGATCATCCCGGCGGTGCTGCACTACTACATGAAGTTCAATCCCCAGGCCTCTGACGACGACGTCGTGAACTTTTTCCTCGGCGCCGCGGCCGTGGGCATCCTGTGCAAGAAGAACGCCTCCATCTCCGGCGCCGAAGTCGGCTGCCAGGGCGAAGTGGGCTCGGCCTGCGCCATGGCCGCAGCGGGTTTGGCGGAAGTCCTCGGCGCCACCCCCGAGCAACTGGAGAACGCCGCCGAGATCGGCCTGGAACACAACCTCGGCCTGACCTGCGACCCGGTGGGCGGGCTGGTGCAGGTGCCCTGCATCGAGCGCAACGCGATTGCCGCGGTGAAAGCGATCAACGCCACCCAGATGGCCCTGCGCGGCGACGGCAAACACTTCATTTCCCTGGACCGGGTGATCCGCACCATGCGCGATACCGGCGCCGACATGCATGACAAATACAAAGAAACTTCACGGGGCGGCCTGGCAGTGAGCTGGGTGGAATGCTGAGGAGCCTTCCCTGACCGTCCGTAACACGTGAGCCCGAGCAAAAATAATAACGAGGCGATACCGATGACCGATGTACCCACACCTGCTGCCGAAAATCCCGCAGTAGCCACACCCCGCGACACGGCGACAGCCCGGCAAGGCTGGAGCAAGCACGACACCACCTGGATGCTCGGCCTGTATGGCACCGCCATCGGCGCCGGCACCCTGTTCCTGCCGATCAACGCCGGGGTCGGTGGCTTCTGGCCATTGATCGTGCTGGCGCTGCTGGCCTTCCCCATGACCTTCTTTGCTCACCGCGGCCTGACCCGTTTCGTCCTCTCCGGGCGCTCCGGGGACATCACCGAGGTGGTGGAAGAACACTTCGGGGTCGGTGCCGGCAAGCTGATCACCCTGCTCTACTTCTTCGCCATCTTCCCGATCCTGCTGGTGTACAGCGTGGCCCTGACCAACACCCTGGGCAACTTCATGGAGCACCAGTTGCACATGACCCCGCCGCCTCGGGCGCTGCTGTCGCTGCTGCTGATCCTCGGCTTGATGGCCATCGTGCGGTGTGGCCAGGACGTGATCGTGCGGGCCATGAGCCTGCTGGTCTATCCGTTCGTCGCCGCCTTGCTGCTACTGGCCCTGAGCCTGATTCCCAACTGGAACGGCGCGTTCTTCGCCTCGGCCAGCGAGGGCATGCCCCTGCCGCTGTTCTTCAAGACCCTGTGGCTGGCGATTCCGGTGATGGTGTTCTCCTTCAACCATTCGCCGATCATCTCGGCCTTCGCCCTGGATCAGAAACGCCATTACGGCGCCCAGGCCGAACGCAAGAGCAGCGGCATCCTGGCCACGGCCCACGCCATGATGGTGCTGACGGTGATGTTCTTCTGCTTCAGCTGCGTGCTGGCCCTGTCGCCGGCGGACCTGGTGGCGGCCAAGGAACAGAACATCTCGATCCTGTCGTACCTGGCCAACCACTTCCAGACCCCGGTCATCGCCTACGCCGCACCGCTGATCGCCCTGGTGGCCATTACCAAGTCGTTCCTGGGCCACTACATCGGCGCCAGCGAAGGCTTTCAGGGGCTGATCGTAAAAAACCTGCGGGGGCGCTCGCTGTCGTCCACCCGCCTGGAAAAGATCACCGCGCTGTTCATGATCCTCACTTGCTGGGCCGTGGCCACCTTCAACCCGAGCATCCTGCACATTATCGAGACCATGGGCGGACCGGTGATCGCCTGCCTGCTGTTTTTGATGCCGATGTACGCGATCCAGCGGGTGCCTTCGCTGCGCCAGTATTCGGGCCAGCTGTCGAACCTGTTCGTGGTGCTGATCGGCCTGATCGCACTGTCTGCGATCATTTACTCGGTCGTGCCCTGAAACGGGCAGGAATAAAAAAAGCGGACCTTGTGGTCCGCTTTTTTGTCCCCGCAATCATTGCCCGGCGAGGTTCCCGGCATGCCCCTTGCTTTGTTCATCCTTGAGCAACACGGACGTAGGCAAACCTCGGCACACGACCGGCCAGCGGTCTGGAATCGCGAACTAATTCCGCGCCCTGCCAGTCAATGACTGCACGATCCAATCAGGCGGTGACGCATCATGGACAACCCATTTCAACTGATTACCGACACCTTCACCCCGGATTATCAGGTCAACCTGAGCATCCAGGGCCTGGACGGCAGCATCATGCTGACCTTGTCCCAGGCCGGCCGCGTGGTGGCCAAGCGCATGATCAGCGCAGCCCAGCGCAATGACCCGCAGCGCATCAAGCGCCTGGTGCAAAGCATTCAATTCGGCATCGCGATCGAGCAAGGCCACAGCGCCGTGGCCATCCTCGAAGCCATGACCAACGGCGACAGCCTCGCACTGCTGCCGTCCGCTGGCCATAAGCCCGCGCCCCAGGCCTTGCGTTTCTAGAGCTCGCCCTTCTCCACTTCCGGGTGCTCGCCGGAGCCCGCGCCGATCTTGCGTTGCGGATGCTCGATCTTCACCGAGGGAAACTGCGACGAGGCGTAGCGCACCACCAGAATGGCGAAGGCCAGCAGCAGGATGCCGCCACACAGGTAGATGATCCCCAGGTCTGGCGGGCTGTGGTGCGAGACGTTGGAAATCAGTAGCCGGGTCAGCGCGGTGATCGCCACGTAGATCAGGAAACGCACTGGCATATGGTTGGTCTTGAAGTAGATACCGACCATCGCCCCCAATTCCAGGTAGATGAACAACAGCAGGATGTCATCGATCTTGATGTGGCCTGCCTCGAGCATCTGCAGGAATTCCATCACCGCCGCCCAGGCAGTCACCGCGCCAATGGCGAACAGCGCCAGGTAATGGAACGACTCGACAAACAGGTTGCCCAGGGACTCGGCCAGTTGATGGACGTTCTGCCGCAGGTTCTCGGCCCAATTGATTTTCACGATGGTTCTTCCTTAGGTCGGTTCGACCGGATGATGCGGATTGGACGTGACGGTTGTTCTGCATGCAGAAAAAAGGCCAGGAGCCGTCAATGAGATGGTGGCCGCCCGCAACGAGGCACGGCCCCATCACAATCGACCCGGGAAAAAAATTCCGTCTACATTAAAAAGCCACTATCCAAGGGAAAAGGATTCGCCTATTCTCTCGACCTGTATATAGATACAGTATTTATACAGACCCATTATCGTGAAGGCATGTGAGGTGGTGAATGGCCGTCGAAGTGGTATACCGCAGCAGCCGAGATCTGGAGCGCTTGTTCATGGATAAAGCCGAAGCTGACCGTCATGACAAAATGCTCGAACTGGCTGAAGTGCTGGCGCAAGTGTTGCAAAAAGCCGTGCCGTCGCTGAGCGAGCAACAGGTGGAAGAAGCCGGGATCTACATGGCGAAGAACCGCGATGTATTCGCCAGGGCCTTCAAGAGCCAGCCGGATGCGTTGTCCGAATTGCTCAGCGCCCCCGCTCCCGCGCTGGAGGTGGTTGAAGCGCAGCAACCTGCTGAAGTCGAGGCGCCGACCAAACCGGCGAAAGCGGCCAAGGCAGCGAAATAGGCTTTACGCGAATTGAATAAGCTCTGTGTCCATGGCACAGGGCTTTTTTCATGTTTGCCGATCAAGGAGTGCCCTTGATGCAGCCGCCGGTCAAACGACTGCCGCGCCTTTCGGCTCGGGCAAATCGATCAGGTTGCGACGCAATATCGCAGTGATCTTGCCTATGAAAATCACGGGCAAATCGGTCGCGCCTCCATACAGGTCGACCATTCCAACTTCAACCGCGCTGTCGACGAGACTGGAGAACGCCTCGATATCTTCAGGCGCTATCAAAGCAACAAGGCTTTGTGGCAAATCATCCCCTCGACCATTCAATGCCAGTTGCGCTCCGGCCCTGTCCCAGGCCAGTAAACGATCTTTTTCCGGGTAGTCCTCAAGGTGCTTTAACAAGTCATCTACAGCAGGATGAGCAATACCTTTGCTCAGGCAGTAAGCCTCCAGGCACGCCGCAGCGTACAACTGCAGGTCCCTGACAGAACACCCGATCAATGGTTGGTCGGTATGGGCCTGGGTCATGGCGCAACCTCCCACACCCTGCAGCCTGGGGAGCAGTATCCGGACGCTATATCCATGGCTTCCAGGATTCTGTCTTCAAGTTCTGCAGATGCGTCATGCCTGAGCGACGCCAGATAGTTGTACACCGCCTGCGCGCCAACGCCCCAGTCCCGGCACCGCTCAAGAAGCTGGCGTATCGATTGAATATCCGCACCTTTGCGCAACAGCGAGGACAACTGCTCATCCAGGCCACTATCCAGCACTTGAGGCATCGTCGAATTCACTCCTTGTCGTTGGCCTGCGAGGGTTCAGGCTCAGCCCGGCAACCTTTCCCGGGCCCTGATACTACAGAGGGCAAGCCAAAGGGATAAGACACAGCTACCTAACGGTACAGCACCCGCTCCGCCAGTTCGTCCGCGACCCGCGCCGGGGAGCGTTTTTCCGCCTGGGCGTGGGCGAAGATCTCCGTCAGCCGCAGGCTGATCTTCGACAGGTGCGCGGTGATCACCGGAAGCTGCTCATTGCGATGCTTGAGGGACACATAGATCAGGCCACCCGAATTGATCACGTAGTCCGGCGCATAGAGAATCCCGCGCCGCTCCAGTTGATCGGCCACTTGCAGGTTGGTCAGTTGATTGTTGGCCGAACCGGCCACCGCCGCGCAGCGCAACTGGGCCACGCTGAGGCTGTTGAGCACGGCGCCAAGGCCGCAAGGGGCGAGAATGTCGCAAGGGGTGCTGAGCAACGAATCGTTGGCGACGGGATGCGCCCCGAGTTGCTCCATGGCCAACTGCACCTTGCCGGCATCAATGTCGCTGACCAGCAGCTCGGCACCGGCGGCGTGCAGTTGCTCGGCCAGGGCAAAGCCGACGTTGCCCAGGCCCTGGATCGCCACCCGCAGGCCTTCCAGGTTGTCGCTGCCCAGGCGGGCCATGGCGGTGCTGCGAATCCCGGCGAATACGCCCATGGCGGTGTGGGGCGACGGGTCTCCGGCGGCGCTGGTGCTGGTGACGTAGCGGGTCTGCTGAGCGATGCAGTCCATGTCGGCCACCGAGGTGCCGCTGTCGATGGCGGTGATGTAGCGCCCGTCCAGTTGCTCGATGCAACGGCCAAAGGCCTCGAACAGCGCCGCGCGGTTTTCCACATGGGCCGGACGGATGATCACCGCGGTACCGCCGCCTTGAGGCAAGCCGGCCAGGGCCGCCTTGTAGCTCATGCCCTGGGCCAGTCGCGCAGCGTCTTCCACGGCACTGGTGGTGTCGGGATAGGCCAGATAACGGCAACCGCCCAGGGCGGGCCCCAGGCGGTTGTTGTGGATGGCGATCACTGCCTTCAACCCGGTGCTGGGGTCGACGCTGAGGTGCAGCGATTCAAGGCGAGTGCTGTGCATGAGAGCGAACATCGACGGGCTCCCGAATCACTTCTTGTAGTCGCCAGTATAGGCTTGCGCCTGGAATTTGCTGCGCCAGGCTGGAATAAGCCGCAGGCTTTTGCAGGCATTGGGAAATAACCTGCTACCACCTGTGTCAGCACTGGACGAACCTGCGCCACGAGGCTAAAACGAGGCATCCGTCGGAGGTTGAGATGAACCCGCGCCAAGCCTTTTTCGCCTGCCTGCACCGCTCGCCACCAGCCCTGCTGGAAGCGGCCCTGTGGATTGCCGCCGAGCATGCACCAAAACTTGTGCCCGAGCGTCACTTGGAAGCCTTCAAGGAGATCCAGCTGCAGATCGGCAGCAGCCTGCCTCATCTACCGCCGAACGAACTGGGCCAGCCACTGTTGCGACGGATGAACGACCTGGGCTTCCAGCAGGACGAGCACCTGCCTCTGCGCCCCCAGGCGGCGCTGATGGACAAGGTCCTGGAATCGCGCCGCGGGCAACCCCTGGCCCTGGCCCTGATTGCCCTGGAGCTGGCACAACGGTTGCAGATTCCCCTGGTGGGGGTGAACTTCCCCGGGCACTTTCTGCTGCGGGTGCCCGGCGCCGACCATCTGCTCGATCCCTGCGGCGGACGCCGACTGTACCCCGCCGACTGCCGGGAACTGCTGCAACGCCAGTACGGCGCCCATATCAAGCTCAGTGCCGAACACCTGGCCAATGCCGAGCCGCTGCAGATGTTCCAGCGCCTGTCGCGCAATCTGCGCCAGTTGCACCTGTCCTACGACGACAACCTGGCGGCCCTGATCAATGCCGAGCGCGTGCTGGAACTGGGCAACGGCAGCGCCGCCGACTACCTGGCCCGGGCCAGCCTCTATCAACGCCTGGAGTGCCCGAATGCCGAGCGCTTCGACCTGGAACACGCCTTGCTGCTCAGCGACGACCCGATCCAGCGCCTGCGCCTGACCGAGCGCCTGGGGCATCTGCCGCCCAACAACATCGTCCATTGAGAGCTGGGCACTGCCTGCGTGCGACAATCACCCGCGCGCCACCTCCGCTCACCGCTTGCATCAAGGATGAACAGCATGAACAGTGCCGAACGCTTTCTTCAGGACTTTCACCAGCGCCGCCCCGGCACCACGCCACCGGCCTTTTCCGGGTTGAGCCTGCCGGGACGCGGTTCCTCCTACGACATGCTGGCCGCCACACTGGCCGCCGCTCGGCCCGGCGCGCAACTACTGGACCTGGGCTGCGGCGACGGTTTCCTGCTGGATCTGCTCGCCAGGCAGTATCCCGCGGCGCGATTGGTCGGTGTGGATATGAGCACCACCGAACTGCAGGCTGCACGCGCCCGTCTCGGGGAGCGCAGTATGTTGCTCAATGAGCGTGCCCAGTCCCTGTCCCTGGCCACCGATAGCGTCGACGCTGTGGTCTCGCACCTGGCGCTGATGCTCATGAGCGATATCGAACAGGTACTGGCCGAAGTGCATCGAGTCCTGGTCCGGGGTGGACAACTCTCAGCCATCGTCGGCCGCAGCTTTCTCCTGGGCGAACCGGGCCAGCGCTACTTGCAGGCCTTTCGTGCCGCCGCCCAACGCGACCGGCTAGCGCCCCTGCCTCTGGTGGACCCACGTACCCAGTCCCCGAGTGGCTGGCAAGAACTGTTGGCGCGCCATTACCGTGACGTGCAATTCGAAGAGCTGGACCTTGAATGGACCCCCACCTTCGAGGAGTTCTGGAACTCCCTGGGGGAAACCTACGACCTTGACCGTCTGACGCCCGCCACCTGCACACTGATGAAGGACGAACTGCACGGGGCCATGCAACCCTTGCTGCGGACGGACGGCACGCTGCTGACCGGCTGGGGGCTGCTGCTGATCCAGGCCAGGGCCGCATGACAGCCCCACCCGAGCTCAGGCAGGATGCTCGGCTCACTCCACGGAACGGGCGCAGCATGCTGATCAGAAAAGCTCATGGCGGCGACGCGCAACGGGTCTTCGACATTCGTAACCAAGCCATCAACCACCAGTGCCGCGGCCACTACCCCGACGCCGACTTGCAGGTATGGACCGCCGGCAGCCTGGCGGACTACTTCATCGAAGTGGTGGAAAACACCGGCTACGTGGCCGTCATCGACGACCAGGTAACCGCCAGCGGCCTGCTCGACCTGGAGACCGGACAGGTCGACGCGGTGTTCGTCGACCCGCCCTACATGGGCCAGGGGATTGGCCGGCAGATGATGGCCTACCTTGAGGAACGGGCACTGCAAGCCGGGCTGCCGCACCTGATCCTGGACTCGACCTTGAACGCCGCCCACTTCTATCGTCAGTGCGGTTTCGTCGGCGAGCGGATCGCCCAGTACCAGTCGCCCCGGGGCCTGACTCTGGCCTGCGTGCCGATGATCAAGCACCTGGCACGCTGAACCGACAGCACATCAGGACTTGAGCGGTGCCTGCAGCTCGGGTGCCACTCCCGCCCCCCCTGCGGGAGCCTCGGACGGCGAGCGCACCTGGATGATCAGCAAGGCCGCCAGTACCGCCGGAATCGCGCAGAAGAAGAAAATCTGCTGCACCGGGATATGCATCGCCAACAGCAGGCTGCCGAACAAGGGCCCGAGGATCGAACCGAAGCGCCCCACCCCCAGCGCCCAGCCAGTGCCGGTGGCGCGCACCTGAGCCGGATAGAAATTGCTGGCGAAGGCGTTGAGGGTCAGCTGGCCGCCGATAATGCAAAAACCGGCGGCGAACACGAACACCACCAGATAACGCGGGTTGTCGTGATTCAGGCCGAGCAACACCGTGCACAGGGCCGCGGCGCCGAGCACGGCCGCCAGCAAGCGCACCTTGCGCTTGAGGCGGTCGGCGAACCAGGCCATGCAGATCGCCCCCAGGGTGCCGGCGAAGAGGAACATCGAGGTCACCAGATTGGCCTGTTTCAGGGCCAGGCCACTTTCCAGCAGCAAGGTCGGCAACCAACTGATCATGAAGTACAGGAGGATCAGGCTGACAAAAAACGTCGACCAGATCAGCAGCGTTGGCCGCGCATAGCCCTGGCGGAACAGCTCCAGCACCGTGAGCTTGCTGCCTGCCGGTGCTTCAGTGGCGTCGCTGACAACCGGCGGTGGCTGCCAGTCCGGGAGCATCTGCGCAGTGACCTTGCGCAAGCGCGCATAAGGCGGCGCATCGCGCAGCAAGCGCGGCAGGGATTCGGGCAGGCGCCAGACCAGGAACGGAAACAGCAACAACGGCGTGATCCCACCGGCCAGGAACACCGCCTCCCAACCGAAGCGGTCGATGAAACCGGCAGCGACAAAACCACCGGCAGCGCCACCGAACGAGAAACCGCAGGCGGCCAAGGTCACCATCAAGGTGCGCAAGCGTGGCGGCGAATACTCGGACATCAGGGCCATGGCGCTGGGCATGGCGCCGCCCATGCCAATCCCGCAGATAAAGCGCGCGGCCATCAGGCTGTCGAGGGAATTGGCGAACACCATCAGCACCGTCAGGCTGGCGTAGATCAGCACGCAACCGAGCAGAATCCGTCGCACCCCGAACCGGTCTGCCAGAGGTGTCACTGCCAGAGAGCCGAGAGTCAAGCCCAGCAGGTTGGCGCTGAACACCGGGCCGAAGGCGGACTTTTCCAGGCCCCAGTCCTGGGCCAGGGCCGGCACCACATAACCCAGGACCTGGGCATCGTAGCCGTCAGTGACCAGCAGCAAGGCGAGAAGCAACAGGAGCAACCACTGATAGCGGGACACCGGGCGGGCGTCGAGCGCAGCACGAAAGCTGGCAATCTGATTTTGCATCGCAAGGTACCTGTTCGTTTTTTATGGTTATGAGCAGCAGTGTTGCGCAGGTCACAGGCGGTGACCGCTCAAGCCCCGTTGCGGGGCCCGGTTGATACGGATGCCACGCTGCCCCGCACACCGGGGCAGCGTGCAGGCTCAGGCCGGGGTGTCCGGCTGGTTGGCCGGGTGCGCAGCCTGGAACGCCGGGTGCGCCGCAGCCAGGGCTGCGACTCGGAGAATCCGTGGATACTCATCCAGAGATACCTTGAAGCGCTCGGCGGCATACAGCTGGGGAATCAGGAACACATCGGCCAGCCCCGGCTCATCGCCGAAACAGAAGCCGTGGTCACCGATCAGTTGTTCCAGGGCGGCCAGGCCCTGGCTGATCCAGTGGTCGATCCACACCAGCAACTGTTCTTCCTCATGCCCCCACTCGCGCAGCAGATTGAGGGTGCTGGAGTTATGCAGCGGATGGACGTCGCAGCCGATGATCGCCGCCACCGCCCGTTCCCGGGCACGGCTGGCCAGGTCCTCGGACAGCAGCGGCACCTGTGGATAACGTTCCTCCAGGTACTCGATGATCGCCAGGGACTGGATCAGCAGGTCGCCGTCATCGGTGCGCAGGGCCGGTACCCGTCCCTGGGGATTGATCTCCAGGTACTCCGGCTGGCGGTTGGCGCCGCCCTTGGGCACCAGCAGGTTGACCGGGATGGCCTGGAACTCCAGGCCCTTGAGGGCCAGGGCAATCCGCACCCGATAGGAGGCGGTGGAACGGTAGTAGGTATAGAGCTGCATGGGGCTCTCCCTTAACGTGCCGGTTGGACCGTGCCCCGGCATTCGCCGAAGCCGATGGAGGCGAAACCTTCGCGGCGGCAACGCCCGCGCAGGATGATTTCATCGCCGTCTTCGAGGAACTTGCGCACCTCGCCGGAAGCCAGCTCGATGGGCTTCTTGCCGCCTTCGGTGATCTCCAGCAGGCTGCCGAACTGACCGCTCTGCGGACCGGACAAGGTGCCCGAACCAAACAGGTCACCCGCCTGCAACTGGCAACCGTTGACGCTGTGGTGCGCCACCATCTGCGCCACGGTCCAGTACATGTACTGGGTGTTGCTCAGGGTCAGGCGGTGGGCCGGCAAGCCCTGCTCGCGCATGGCCTGGGTGATCAGCAGCACTTCCAGCTCGATGTCGAAGCCGCCAGCGGCCTGATCGCGCTTGTCCAGCAGATAAGGCAAGGGTTGCGGGTCGCCTTCAGGACGCTGGGGCTGGGCCTGGCGGAACGGCTCCAGGGCTTCGGCGGTCACCACCCAGGGCGAAATGCTGGTGATGAAGCTCTTCGACAGGAACGGCCCCAGCGGCTGGTATTCCCAGGCCTGGATATCCCGCGCCGACCAGTCGTTGAGCAGACAGAAACCGGCAATGTGCTCGGCGGCGTCGCCAATCGCGATGGGCTCGCCCATCTCGTTGCCCTGGCCAATCCAGATGCCCAGTTCCAGTTCATAGTCCAGGCGTGCGCAGGGGCCGAAGGTCGGCTCGCTCTGCCCGGCCGGCAGGGTCTGGCCCTTGGGCCGGCGCACATCGGCACCGGAGACGCGGATGGTCGAGGCGCGACCGTGGTAGCCGATGGGCACGTACTTGTAGTTGGGCAACAGGGGGTTGTCGGGACGAAACAGCTTGCCGACGTTCTGCGCGTGCTCGATGCCGACATAGAAGTCGGTGTAGTCATTGATCTTGGCCGGCAGGTGCATCTGACAGTCCGCCGCCAGGGGCAGCAGCTTCGCGCCCAGGGCTTGGATCTTGTCGCGCAGGCTGCTGCCCTCGCCCAGCAGTTCCAGCAGGCGCTCACGCAGGGCGACGCGGGCCGGACGGCCAAGCTGGAAGAAAGCGTTCAACTGACCACCACGGGCGGCTTGCACCGCGGCCTTGGCCTGGCCTTCGAACAGGCCGGCCTCCAGCGCCGCTTCCAGGTCGAAAATCTGTTCGCCAATGGCAACGCCACTGCGGGGCGCCGAACCCTGGGTGCTGAAGACCCCCAGGGGCAGGTTCTGCAACGGGAAGTCGGGGTGACCGTTGGCGGACTCGACCCAGCTACGGGTGATGGTGGGCAAGGTCATGGGTTATCTCCGATTCGGGTTGAAGGTGACGGGCAGCGAGGCCCAGCAAGCATCGTAGTCGTTCTGCAGCTCCGGGCATTCCAGGGCGAACTGGCTCGGGCGCAGCACCTGGCTGGTTTCGAACATGAAGGCCATGGTGTTATCGATCTTGGCCGGCTGCAGCTCGACGTTGATCGCCTTGGTGCAGGTTTCGCCGTCCGGGCCGTGGGCGCTCATGCAGCTGTGCAGCGACGCCCCGCCGGGCAGGAAGCCTTCGGCCTTGGCATCGTAGGCGCCCTGGATCAGGCCCATGAACTCGTTCATCAGGTTGCGGTGGAACCACGGTGGACGGAAGGTGTTCTCGGCCACCATCCAGCGTGGCGGGAAGATCACGAAATCCAGGTTGGCCAGGCCCGGCACGCTGGTGGGCGAGGTCAAGACGGTGAAGATCGACGGGTCCGGGTGGTCGAAGCTGACCGTGCCGATGGTGTTGAAACGGCGCAGGTCGTATTTGTACGGCACGTTGTTGCCGTGCCAGGCGACGACGTTCAGCGGCGAGTGGTCGAGCTCGCAGCCCCAGAGTTCGCCGAGGTATTTCTGGATGAGCGTGGTGGGCTGGCGCAGGTCTTCGTAATGGGCCACCGGCGCCAGGAAGTCGCGAGGGTTGGCCAGGCCGTTGCTGCCAATGGGTCCGAGGTCCGGCAGGCGCAATGGCGCACCGTGGTTCTCGGCGACATAGCCACGGGCTTGCGGGTCCAGCAGCTCGACGCGGAATTTCAGGCCGCGAGGCAGCACGGCGATTTCCAGCGGCTCCAGCTGCAGCACACCCAACTCGGTGACGATGCGCAGGCGGCCCAGTTCTGGCACCAGCAGCAACTCGCCATCGGCGTTGAAGAACACCCGCTCCATCGAGCGGTTGGCGCGGTAGTGATAGACGCTGATACCGGCCGGATGCTGCGCTGCCGAGTTGGCCACCATGGCCACCAGGCCGTCGATGAAGTCGGTGGGCTCGCCTGGAATCTGCAAGGGGCTCCAGCGCAGGCGGTTGGGGGTGACTTCACCCAACGGGCCGCCTGCCAGTTGCCGCGCCAGCTTGGCAAAAGCCGGGTGCTTGGCCGAAGGCTGGATGCGGTACATCCAGGTGCGCCGGGCTTCGCTGCGGGTCATGGTGAAGGCGGTGCCGGAAAACAGTTCGGCGTACAGGCCGTACGGGGCTTTTTGCGGGGAGTTCTGGCCGACGGGCAGTGCGCCCGGCAGGGCTTCGCTGGCGAATTCATTGCCGAAGCCCGATTGGTAGCTGAGGGCCGACGCCGAAGAATCGAGGTTCATGGAGCCTCCTGGAAGTTGGAATAGGCAGGGGCCCACCACTCCTTCACAAGAGTTATCGGCACGCCTGGGTTATTTTTATCGTAATCCAATTACGCATAACGTAATTTGATTGCCTATGAGCGTCAAGCTATAAAGACCGCCACTTGTCACGGGACCCCGACACCTCCATGGAAAAGCCGCGCAGCACCAGCGACAGCACCGGTAAACAGAAAGTCCGCTCGGCCGAAGTCGGCACCGACATCCTCAAGGCCCTGGCCGAACTGTCACCGGCCACTTCTCTTTCGCGCCTGGCCGAACACGTGCAGATGCCGGCGAGCAAGGTGCACCGTTATCTGCAGGCGTTGATCGCCAGCGGTTTTGCCGAGCAGAACACCGCCACCAATCATTACGGCCTGGGTCGTGAAGCCTTGCGGGTGGGGCTGGCGGCCCTGGGCAGCATGGATGTGTTGAAAGTGGGCGCCCTGCCCCTGGCGGAACTGCGGGACGAATTGAACGAAACCTGCTTCCTCGCGGTGTGGGGCAATCAGGGCGCGACCGTGGTGCACATCGAGCCGGCGGTGCGAGCGGTGACCGTGGTCACTCAATTGGGCTCGGTACTGCCCCTGCTCAGCTCATCCACCGGGCTGGTGTTCAACGCCTACCTGCCACAACGGGAAACCCTCGATCTGCGTCAGCAGGAACTGGCCGGCAGCGAGCCCCATGCACTGGCCGACCCCCAGGTTCACGACGCACTGGCGCAGCAGATTCGCCAGCGCGGCCTGCACCATGTCCACGGCCTGCTGATGCCCGGGGTCGATGCGCTGTCGGCCCCGGTGTTCGATGCCACCGGCAAGATCGCCGCCGTGCTGACCGTGGTGGGACCGACTTCGCTGTTTCACGCCGATGAACATGGGCCGGCGGCCCAGCGCCTGCTGGCGGCCAGCGCCGCCGTGAGCTGGCGCATGGGTTATCAGCCGCAGCCCGAGTAACCGCCCCCCCTCAGCTCATCAGCCCCAGGGCCTGGGCCTTGGCCACGGCCTGGGTGCGCCGCTCCACCCCCAGCTTGCTGTGGATCCTGCGGCCGTGGGTCTTCACCGTGTGCAGAGAGATGAACAACTGCTCGGCAATCTGCTGGTTGGAGCAGCCCTGGGCAATCAATTGCAGCACTTGCAACTCCCGCAGGCTGAGCAGGCTGTCGTGATCCTCCTGCGGCGGCGCCGCGGGCGTGGTTGGCGGGCTGTCCAGTGCTTGCAACAACGCTGGTTGTCGCAGGCGCAACTCGTGCAGGGCCTGGGGCAGATTGCAGCGCGCCGCCAGTTCCTGTCCGGCCTGCAGGGCCTGGGCCGCCAGAGCCTGGTCGCCGAGCCTGAAGGCCACCTCGGCCAGCACCAACTGCACCTGGACCTCCAGGCCCAGCATGCCGTGGCGCCGGGCCCGGGCCAGCAGTTCCTGCAAGCTGGCCACCGGTGCCTGGGCCCGCCCCAGATGCACCTCGGCCAGCACCAGCAGGCATTCGATACTCGGGATCAGTTCCAGACTGGCCGGCGGCGCCTGCAGTGCCTGGGGCCCGCGAAAGTGCCGGAGCACCCGGCTCAAGGCTTCGTGAGCCAGATCCGCCCGCCCCTGCTGCAGCCAGAGCTGGCTGCTGAGCTGCAACAGCACGCCACGGTAGACCGTGTCCGGGATCTGCCGTTGCTGCATCAGCCGCTCGGCGTCCCGCAGGCGCACGAACGCCTGGGCGTAGTCGCCCTGGTTGGCCGCCAACTGGGCTTCACCGAGAAAGCCATACAAGGCGCGCTTGTCATGACTGACCAGGCAATCCTCAAGCCCTCGGCGAAAATACTCGGCTGCTTGCCCATCGTTTCCCTGGCGCAACGCCAGCCGGCCGAGGCGCAAGGCCAGGCGCCCGAGCAAGGGCGTGGCGCGCAGCGCTTGCCCGGACAAACGCTCGATCACCTGTTCCAGCAAACTTTGCGCCCGATGGGGCGCGCCGCGTTGTTCCAGCAATTGGGCATGATCGAGCTCCAGCAAGCCTTCGAACAACAACGCATCCTGGGCCCGGGCCAGACACAACGCCTCACGATTGAGGGACTGGGCCGCCTCCAGCTCGCCGCACAGCAGCGCTTGCTGGGTCAGGCCGGACAGGCACAGCAAACGGGTGGTCCAGGCGCCGTCCTCCAACTCGTTCAAGGCTTCGCGAAAGTGCTGCCGCGCGTCCTCCATCCGCCCGCCCAGGTGCAACAGCCACCCTTGCTGCGCCTGCCAGCGAGCCAGCAGTTGACGTTGTTCAACCGCCGAAGGTTGCGGTGCAAACCGTGCCATCTGGGCCATGCATTGCCCGGCCTGTTCGAAGCGTCCGGCAAACAGCATGGCCGCCACCAGCAACCCCAGTAACTGCGGACTGCCCAGCAGCAACTCGGCGCCCTGGCGCTCATGCAGTTGCAACAGCAACAAGCCATTGTGCTGCTGGAACAGGAACTCAATATTGAAATGCTCCAGCAGGCTGACCGCGACTTCGTACTCCTGGGCCAATAGCGCCTGCTCAAAGGCCGACTGCCAATCCTCCTGAGCGGTAAACCACTGGCACGCCCGCCGATGCCAGGAGCGCCCGGCGGGCCAGGCCTCATCCCGCATCAGCCGGGCCAGGGGTGCAAATACCTGCAGCCAGTCGGCACCGCCTTCCCAGGGTTCGATAAAGCAGCCCAGGTCCTGCAGGGTACGCAGGTACTGGGCCCCTTCTCCGGCGCCAAACAGGTGCTCGCACAACTCGGCATTGAACCGCGGCATCTGGGCCAGCACTTGCCAGACTTCCGCCAGTTCCGCCGGTAACACGCTGAACAGCTCATGCTCCAGGTATTCGAGCAAGGTATTGGGGCGCCCTGGCTTGCAGGGTTGGGTCACCCGCTCGCTGCCATCGAGCAAGGCGATGCGCACCCCGGCACACCAGCCGCCACTGCGCTGCAGGATGCTGCTGGCGGTCTGGGCACACAAAGGTTGCGGCAAACGTTGCAGCAGTTGCTCGATATCACGCTGGCTGAAGGCCAGGGCGCTGCCGTCCAGTTCGTAGAGCTGGTCGTCCAGCAACAGGCGTGGCCAGTTGCATTGGGGGCGGCGGCGACTGCCGATCCACCAGGTGAGCAAGGGGTTGTCGATGCTCAGCAAGCGGTCCAGCAGCCCGTCCAGCTCCGGAGCCGGCAAACGGCAATAGTCATCAATGCACAGCCAGGCCGGACTGGGCAGATGAGCCAGGTGTAACAGCAGCGCGGCGGGATCGGCATCGGCCTGGTCCAAGGCGTCGGCCAGGACACGACACAAGTCGTCAGGACTCTGGCACGCACCGCCCAGGGGCAACCAGATGACCCGGCACGAAGCGGGGGCCTGCTGCAGGCATTCGCTGAGCAGGGCGGTCTTGCCGCTGCCGGCGGGGGCACACAACAACTTGACCCGCGCACTGGAGGCCAGCAACGGCGTACTCAGGTGGTCGCGTGGAGAATGATGGGAAGACAAACGGGGCATGAACCCGGGACGCTCTGGACAACGAGTCATGGCAGTCATTGCAGCGAGCCTTTTTATAGTTTTAGCCAGCGTGCCCCCACCCTAGCCTCGACCTCCCGACCTGTTGAAGAAGTATTCAGCGGGCTGATCCTCTGCCATAAAAAAGGCGACCGGGCAGTCGCCTTTGCACCTCGTGCGTCACCGGTGCCTAGCGCACCCCGCTGGCGCGCAAGGCGGCCGGGGTGTAGTCGGCCGCTTTGGCGGCAAAGCCGAATTCCAGGCTGTGCTTTTCCTCGTTCTTCATGCCCAGGGCCAGGTAGCGACCGGCGTTGAGGTCATACAGGGCTTCCAGGGTGTAGGCCGGGACCTGATGGTCGTAGTAGTACTGCGCGTGTCCCTCGGCCACTCGCCACAACTGGCCACGGCCGTCGTAGTGATCCACCAGGGCCACCTGCCAGCTGTCCTCGTCGATGTACATGTGCCGGGTGGCGTAGATGTGCCGCTGGTTGGGCTTGACCGTGCCCACCACTTCCCAGACCCGGTGCAGTTCGTAGCGGGTCAGGTCCTGGTTGATGTGCCCGGCCTTGATGATGTCGTCGTACTTGAGGCTCGGCGAGTCCAGCTTGTAGCTGTTGTAGGGGATGTACATCTCCTTCTTGCCCACGAGTTTCCAGTCGTAACGGTCGGGGGCGCCGGAAAACATGTCGAAGTTGTCCGAGGTGCGCAGGCCGTCGGCGGCGGTGCCCGGACCGTCGTAGGCCACCTGCGGGGCGCGGCGTACACGGCGCTGCCCGGCGTTGTAGATCCAGGCCGAGCGGGGCTCCTTGACCTGATCCAGGGTTTCATGGACCAGCAGCACGTTGCCCGCCAGCCGCGCCGGGGCGGTCACCGACTGCTTGAAGAAGTTCTGCACGTTGGCGCCCTTGGCCGGGTCCAGGTCGGGGATCAGTTGCGGCGCCGCCACTTCCTCTTCAAAACGGATCGAGGTGTAGCTGCCGTTGGTCTGCGGGGTGGCCTGGGTGATGATGCGTTTCTGATTGCCACCGTGATAGCGGGTCAGGTGGTTCCACAGCACCTCGATGCCGCTCTTCGGAATCGGGAAGGCGTAGTAGCGGTTGCCGGTGAAGTTGGCCAGTCCGTTGCCGTCGTTGGTGGTGGTCACGTTCAGCGCGCTGCGCTTGGCCGACTCGTAGATCTCCGGTGGCAGGCCGACGCTGCGATGGGTCGGGTAGACCGGAATCCGGTAACTGTCCGGGTAACGCTTGAACATCGCCAGCTGCCCTGCGGACAGCTTGTCCTTGTACTTGTCGGCCGTGGCCGCGGTAATGATGAACAACGGTTTCTCATTGGCGAAGGGATCGGCGAGAAAGCCCTTGCTGTCCACCGCCCCGGCGTTCTTCGGGATGCCGCCGGTCCAGGCCGGAATCGAGCCATCGGCGTTGCCGGCCTTCTGCGCCCCCACGGGAGTCAGGCTGGTGCCCAGCTTGGCGGCTTCTTCCGGACTCACTGCAGCCATCAGGTTGGCCGCCCACAGGCCCAGTGCCAGGGCGCTGCATTGCAGAATCATCTTGCGCATTCAAGTGCTCCTTCTTGTGCCGGTTCAGAAGTTCACGCCAAAGCTCAACGCGAGGAAGTCCCGGTCGGTGAGGGTGTTGTAGCGCCCGCCAAAAAAGTCGGTGTAGCTGAGGCTGGCGGTGTAGGTGTTGCGGTAGTCGGCGTCGACACCCACGCTGAGGGCCTTGGCGCCCTGGTTGAACAAGCCGTTGGGGCCGTAGCCGTTGACGTCATGGGACCAGGACAGGTTGGGCTTGAAGTTGACCCCGCCGATCACGTTGCTGTAGTCGAGGATGGCCCGGGCCCGATAACCCCAGGAGGTGGCGGTGACGAACCCATCGGTGTCGCCGCCATAGCCGTACTGGCCGTAGACCGAGTCACGGCCGTAGCGCAGCTTGCTTTTGTCCTCCAGGCCACCGACCCGGACGATCGCCGCCTCGCCCACCAGGGTCAGGCGATCAGCCCCCAGCACCTGGTCGAAGAACTGGGTCATGGAGCTCTGGATCTGGGTGATTTCCTTGCGCCGGTAGCCGGTGTTGTCGGCGCCCAGGGCGGTCTTGATCGGCGACGCCGCGCCCCCGGCGATGGGGTTGAGCAGGGCCAGGGTCAGGTCGTTGGTGTTGACCTGCACCGGGGCGTTGGGGCGGTAGCTGATCTCGCCGGTCCAGGCGGTGCCGGTGGGCAGCGTAGTGGAGAAGCTGGCGCCATACAGGCGGATGTCTTCGGGGTATTCCAGGTAGTACTGGCCACGGCCGAGCATCACGCTTTGCACCAGGCTGGCTCCCGCGCCGGGAACCGTGGGCGCGGCCGCAGCTCCTGCGGCACCAATAGCCCCCAGGGTGGCCGGACTGATGTTGGCCGTGGTGGTGCTCACCACCGGGCTGCGCGCATGGTAGTTCATGAAATACAGGCCGTACTCGGTGTCATCGCCGAGCCAGCGCAGAGCGGCGCCCCACTGCCCGGAGTCCCGGGCATCGCGGTCGCCGCCGCGGGGCAGGATCACCCCTTCACGGGACACCTGAAAGCCCTGGCCGAACGCCGCGGCAACCGGTTGCAGGGGCGCGATCGCCGGGCTGCCGACGGTGTAGCCGGTGGTGCAGCCATCGGCCACCACATCGTTGCCGAAGAAGGTGCCGCAGTTGTCCACCACGGTCTGGTCCCACTCCAGCTGATAGAAACCTTCCACGGTCAACTGGTTGGTCAGGCCCTGGGAAGCAAACAGCATGTTCACCGGCACCAGGCCTTCCTTGATCTCGGCCCCGGGGCGGCGAAAGGCCGAGACGTCCACCGGGTTGATGCTGTTGATGGAGTTGCCGATGAAGGTGCTCTCGCCCCAACTGACCACCTGCTTGCCGGCGCGCACGGTACCCGGCAGGTTGGCAATCGAGTAGTTGTGGTAGACGAAAGCGTCGAGAATCTGTGCGCCCGAGGACTTGGCGCCTTCCTTGCGGTTGTGGTCGCTGATGGGTTTGAACTGGCGATCCTCGTCCTTGAGTTCGAAGTCGTACCAGTACTTGCCGCGCACGAAGACGCCGGTGTCGCCGTACTTGAGCTCAAGGTCGTGCAGGCCCTTGAAGATCTTCGAGAAAGTCTCGCCCTTCTTGAAGTTCAAGCGGCCATCGTCACCGGTGGAAGACTGCGCGGTGCCGCCGTTGACCGTACCGACGAACGCCCGGTCGGCATCGCGCATGCCCCAACTGGCGCCGACGGACAACGATGAATCGAACTGCCCTTCAATTTCCCCAATATTGAACGAAACCGCCTGCGCCTGAGCGCTGCAGCCCAGCGCTACCGCGACAGCCAGCGCCTGCGGTTTGAAGATGGCGCGCATTGTTGTTCTTGTCATGCGTCTTCCCCGGTGAGTGACAGGAGGCCTCACCCTACTGCCGGGGTACCACGGCCGATAAGCGCACCAAGGAGGTATTCGAGTTGTCGCTCGAAAGGATTAGCGCCCTTGCCACAGGGGCCGTTCAGAGATGTATCCACGGGCTGGATACGCGACCATCAAGTGCATCGATACAGGTGCTGCGCACTCTGGACTGTTGCTCAAGCTGTAACAGTCCTTGTCCTGAATGGCTATTTTTCCAGGTCATGCCAGGGCTTATTCTTACCTCGCAGTAAAGGCAAACAACGCCACGCCACTGCCGCGCAAAGAGCCCGCCGCCCGTTGCCCGAAACAGACTTCCAGTTGGCTTGAAAAGATTCAGTTCAGGCCACTACCCCAGGTTCACCGACGTTGATTTTGTAGCTCCTTGATCTAACGTCTTACCTTGGCCGCTGCTCTTGCAGCGGCCTTTTTTATGCGCGCAAGACAACGGCCCAGTTGGCCTTACAAGGTGTCGTCATCACCATCGTCGTAATGAAACTTGTGCAACAGACGATGCGCCACCGGTGACAGGATCAAGCCCAGAGTGGCGGCGAACACCAGGTTGGTGTAGAGCCCGTAGGTGGCAAAAAACAGTTTGCCGCCAGGGGTTTGCGGCATGTTGATGGGCCCGATGCCGCCGAGGATCATGGCCGCGTCATACAAGGCGTCGTGAAAGGAAATGTCCTGCTCGAAGTACAGCAGGCCGCTGATCCCCAGCAGCACCGAAAAGCTGATCAGGGCCAGGACCACCAGGCCATGAACACATAGACGCCGGATAAACAGCAATCGCGACAGTACCGGCTGATCCTTTGATTCATACATCTCAAGCGCTCCTTGTGCGTTCGCCAGCCGTCGAGCATAGAGACGAACGCCACAGGAGTAAAACCGCCGGGGCCCAGGCTCCGGCGGGTCATTGAATGGCTGTTTTCAAGCCAGGGAAGAATGCCCGCCGATCAGCGCCGGACAAGGCTGGTCCGCGCAGCGTCAGAGGGCGTACTTTTGCAGATTCTGCATCATCTCCTTGAGTGCCTCGATGTTGTCCCTGGGATGGGCCGCCCCCTCGAAATCGCAGATCTGCTGCCAGTGCGCTGCCACATCGTCGGGCGAGAAGCCCTGGCGCGGATCAAAACCGGCGCCCAGGCTGCGCTCCCAACGCACCTTGCCGATCCAGCCGCCGCCCACTTCGAACAGGCCGGAGGTTTCTTCGCACTGCTCGCTGCCCAGGTACACCACCAGCGGACTCACCAGTTCCGGCTTGAGCTGCTCGAACACCTGTGGCGGGATCAGACCTTCGGTCATCCGCGTGCCACCGGTCGGGGCAATGGCGTTGACCAGGATGTTGTTCTTGCGCCCTTCGATGGCCAGGGTCCGGGTCAGGCCGTACAGGCCGAGCTTGGCCATGCCGTAGTTGGACTGGCCGAAGTTGCCGTAGATGCCTGATGTGGACGCAGTGAAGATCACCCGTCCGTAAGCCTGGTCCCGCAGATGCGGCCAGGCGGCACGGGTGACCTTGTAGGCCCCTTCGACATGCACCCGGTACACCAGGTCCCAATCGGCGTCGTCCATCTTGTGGAAGGTCTTGTCCCGCAGGATGCCAGCGTTGTTGACCACCACATCGACCCGGCCGAACACATCCAGGGCGTTCTGCACGATCTTTTCGCCCTCGGTGACCGAGTCGTGGTTGGCCTCGGCGATGCCCCCAGCCTCGCGGATCTGCGCCACCACCCGATCGGCCGCCGAGGCACTGGCGCCCTCGCCCTGGGCCGAGCCCCCCAGGTCGTTGACCAGCACCTTGGCCCCGTGCCTGGCGAACAGCAAGGCATGGGCCCGGCCCAGGCCGCCGCCGGCTCCGGTGATGATCACTACTTTGTCTTGCAAGCGCACAGATTCACTCATACCGAACTCCAGCAGGGCCAATGGACAATTCTTCGAGTGTCGGACAGCCAGCCGGCGGTCACAATAAAAACGTCCGGGCCTGAATGGTGCCCAATAAGACAGCGGGATAATCGCCCCGCCCGCACCAGAGCACGCCCCTGCCTTGGGCCACACAGTGACCCAAGGCGCTCAGGAACCCATTGCCTGGCGTGGCGGCGCGAGCAATGTGTCGCGAAACCCCAGGTAATGCTTGAGCACCGGCAACGGCGCCTCGATCTGCGGGTAATGGCCGATGCCCGGCAGCAGCACGGTGTCCGGCTCGGGGATCAGCTGGCGATAGCGCTCCACCATGTGCGCCCCGGAAATCGGGTCCTGGGCGCCATCGATCACCCGCAGCGGCACCTCGCCACGTTGCATGGCGCCGACCCAACGCTCGCGCTGGGCCCGTCGCTCGGGGATATAAGCGATCAACTTGTGCAGGATGCGCGGCCCGTTGTTGCTGTGCACCAGGCTCCAGAAGTCATCCAGGACCGACTCGCTGGGACCGGTCTGGGGGCCGAAGATCTGCCGGAAGCTGTTCGCCAGCCCCTGGCGACTGAACACCCGCCCGAGCATCCAGCCCACGGGGCTGAGCAACAGCTTCTGGGTCAGCACCGGGCGATGGGTTTCCGGAAACAGACCGCCATTGAGGAACACGCAGCTGGCGATCTCGATCCGCGCTTCATAATGCCGGGCCAGCAGTTCCTGGGCGACGCTGTCGCCGTAGTCATGGGCCAGCAGGTGCAGCGGCTCTTGGATCTGCAAATGGGCCAGCAACGCCTGCTGCAAGTCTGCCTGCTCCAGCAGGCTGTACTCATGGTCCAGCGGCTTGTCCGAGTCGCCGAAGCCGAGCATGTCGCAGGCGATCACCTGATAGCGCCGCGCCAGGGGTTGCCACAGGTAATGCCAGTCCCAGCTGGCAGTGGGAAAGCCATGGATCAACAGCAGCGGCTCTCCTTGCCCCGCCACCCAGTAACGAATGCGCTGGCCGCGAAACACAAAGTCCTTGCCGCGCTTGCGCCAGACACACAGAGGAATCTCGGTGATAGGCATCAGACTTTGTAACCCGGGTCGAGTTGATCGAGTTTGCGCAACAGGGCCGGCCAGGCCAGTGCGCCCCCCATCCCCTGGGCACTGCGGGTGACACCGGCGATCATCGCCTTGGCCCCCGCCAGGATCGACGCGGGAATGATAATCAGCTCGGCGCCGCCATTCTGCGCCAGCACCTGGATCTCGCAGGCACGCTGGAAGGTGAACATCATCAGGAAGGTATCGGCGATGCTGGCGCCGCAGGTCAGCAAGCCATGGTTGTGCAGCAGCAGGAAGTTGTTGTCCCCCAGGTCGGCCTGCAGCCGCTCTTTCTCCTCGGGGTTCAGGGCCACGCCCTCATAAGGGTGACGGCCCAGGCTCGACAGCACGAACAGCGACTGCTGGCTGATGGGCAGCACGCCCTGCTTCTGCGCCGACACCGCGACCCCGGCGGCCGTGTGGGTATGCAGCACACAGAGCACATCGTGGCGCACCGCGTGCACGGCACTGTGAATGGTGTAGCCCGCCGGGTTGATCTCGTAGGGGCTGTCCATCAGCTTGTTACCGGCCTGGTCGACCTTCACCAGGCTGGAGGCAGTGATCTCGTGGAACATCATGCCGAAGGGGTTGATCAGGAAGTCTTCGGTGCCCGGCACCTTGGCGGAGATATGGGTGAAGATCAGGTCGTCCCAGCCGTGCATGGCCACCAGACGGTAGCAGGCGGCGAGGTCCAGACGGGTTTGCCACTCAACGGCGCTGACTTGTTTTTTTACACTCGGTGTCGATTGAACGGGGGCTAGGCTCACGGCAAGGACCTCGGTGATGGTTCTTATTGGATGAGGGAACCCCCAGAGTCTAGACAGCTTGCATCGACTGCGGAGTTGCATTGACAGCCAGCTTGATGACCGTGCGGGTCAGCCGGAGAGAAGGCTCTGGTCCGCGGCTTTGCGTCAAAGCACCGACGCCAGCAAAGGGGCCGCGAAAAGGTTAAGCAACCCGGTCAACACCATCACCAGGCCGGCCACCGAGCCCTCTTCACCCCCGACTTCATGGGCCCGGCTGACTCCGGCTCCGTGGGCGCCGACACCAAACAACGCGCCCCGGGCCAGGGCACTGCGCAAGGGCAGCCAGCGCAGCAGCACACCGCCGAGCATGGCACCGAACACCCCGGTGAACATCACGAACACCGCCGTCAACTCAGGCACGCCGCCCAAGTCATGGGCCAGGGGCATGGCGAACGGCGTGGTAATGGAACGTGGCACCAGGGACAGGGTCACCGAGCTGTCCAGGGCCAGCATCTTCGCCAAGCCGAAGGAACTGCCGATGGACGCGGCGCTGCCCGCCAGCATGCCCAGCAACAGGGCCGACCAGTGGCGCATCAGCAACTGGCGCTGCTGCCAGATGGGAATCGCAAAGGCCACCGTCACCGGCCCCAGCACCAGCATCAGCCAGTGGGTGTTGGCGGCGTATTCGGCATAGGCGGTGTGCAGCGGCACCGCAATTGCCAGCAGCAGGGCCGGCACCAGGATCAACGGCGACAGCAGGTAGCGCCCGGTGCGCCGGTAGATCCAGCGGCTGAACAGATACGCCCCCAGGGTCAGGGCCAGCCAGAACATCGGCATCAGTTCAAGCTTCATGGCGCATCCTCCAGCGGCAGACCATCTCCACCGTGAGTGCGGTCACCAGCATCACCAGCAGGGTGCTGATACCGATCACCAGCAGAATCCGCCAGCCGTCCTGACGCAGCAGGCCGCCGTAGTCCAGCAAGCTCATCAGCGCCGGAATGAAGAACAGCAGCATCTCCGCCATCAGCAGGCCGGCCCCCAGTTGCAAGGCCGCCGGCTTGACCCAGCCCAGGGCGAAGGCCAGCAGCAACAGCGCAAGGCCAATGACCCCACCGGGAATCGGCCAGGGCAGCCAGGTAGCCAGTTGGCAACCGAGAAAATAGATGGCCAGCAGCACTGCCAATTCGCCAATCAGGCGGCCCAGGCGTTTACAGGTGGAAATGTTCATGGTGGTTGAGTCCTCTCAGGGGCCCATTTTATGAAAAGTCCCTGCATCACCGAAGCGAATTGTTAGACTTGAAACCATTCCAATCTGGAATTACCACCATGGATTTCAAACAACTGCGCAGTTTTGTCGAAGTCATCCGCCAGGGCGGTTTCACCCAGGCGGCCAGGACCCTGCACATCAGCCAGTCGGCGGTCAGCAAGCAGATCGCGCAGCTGGAGCAAAGCCTGGGCACGCCCCTGCTGGAGCGCCAGGGCTCGCACATTCATCTCACCGCCGCCGGCGGCGTGGTGCTGCAGCGGGCCGAGGACATGCTGCGCCTGCGCCATGAACTGCTCAGTGAACTGGATGACCTGAGCCAACTGGCACGGGGTGAACTGCGCCTGGGTCTGCCGCTGCTGGGCAGCGATGCACTGTTCGCCAGCCGTTTCGCCGAATACCGCCGGCGCTACCCGAATATCCAGGTGCAACTGCTCGAAGGCGGCAGCCTGAATGTCGAGCAGGCCGTGCGCAGTGGCGAGCTGGAACTGGGCGGCAGCCTGACCCCCAAGGACCCGGCGTTTGCCTATCAACCCTTCTGCGATGAGCCCCTGGATGCCTTGCTGCCCGCCGATCATCCCCTGGCGCTGAACGCCCAGGTGCGCCTGGAAGAACTGGCCGATACCCCCTTCCTCCTCTATCAGCGCAGCTTTGTGCTCAACGACCGACTGCTCCAGGCCTGCCAGCAGGTGGGCTTCACGCCAAAGGAGGGAGGACGTAGCGGCCAGGCAGACTTTCTTGCGGCGCTGGTGGCCGCCGGTCAAGGTGTGGTGTTGCTGCCCAGTGTGGTGGCCCGCGGCCTGGTGCGGCCGGGGGTGGTGCGCCTGACGCTGAAGGCCCCGGACTATCTGCGCTGGGACATTGCCTTCATCTGGCGCCAGGGCGCGTATCTGTCCAAGGCAGCGCAAGCCTGGCTGGCGCTGCTACGGGAACAGCCGGTCAGCCCCGCAGGGCGCTGATCAACTCGGCCAGCCAGGGCTCGGCATCGGTTTCCGGGGTCACGCTCTCGCTGGCGTCCAGGCGCAACATCGGCAGCACTTCTTCCACTCCCAGCTCGGCAAACAGCTCACGCATCTGCTCGCCACCGCCACAGAAGGTATCGCCGTAGCTGGAATCCCCCAGGCCAATCACCGCTCCGGGCAGCCCACGCCAGGCGGCGGGCAACTGATCGCGAATGCTCGAATACAGCGGCAGCAGGTTGTCTGGCAGTTCGCCCATGCCGGTGGTCGAGGTCACGGCCAGCAACGCCTGCGGTGCGAAGGCCTGAAGCTCGGTCAAAGTGGCCCGCGAGTTGTGCCAGGCCTCGAAACCTGCGGCGTTGAGGAGCTTGGCGGCGTGCCGGGCGACTTCTTCAGCCGTGCCGTACACCGAGCCGGAAAGGATGGCGACTTTCATCAATCTGTTCCTGAAGCTGACTAAAAGACTGGGATATTACCAGCTACGGAGTAAAATCCCGCCTCTGCTGCCCGCACCGCTCAAAAGCGCCTGTGGACAGCGTGCCAGCGTGACTTAGAATTCAATTCAACACTTGCTGATTGATAGCGGAACTTCGGGATGATCAACGCTCATCTGCTGCAAAAGATGATCAACGCCTCCAACGACGGGATTGTGGTCGCGGAACAGGAAGGCGAAGACAACATCGTGATTTACGTGAATCCGGCTTTCGAGCGACTGACCGGCTACAGCGCCGACGAAGTGCTGTATCAGGATTGTCGTTTCCTGCAGTCCGGAGACCGTGACCAGCCGGGGCTGGAACGGATTCGCCAGGCCCTGAGCCAGGGTCAGCCATGCCGCGAGGTGCTGCGCAACTATCGCAAGGACGGCAGCCACTTCTGGAACGAACTGTCGATCACCCCGGTATTCAACGACAGCGATCAACTGACCTATTTCATTGGCGTGCAGAAAGACGTCAGTGTGCAGATCAAGGCGCAGCAACGCTTGCTCCAGCTGGAGCAGCAACTGGCCGCAGTGCAAGCCGAGCTCGCCGCCCTCAAGGCGACCGACGGCTCTAATAAGTCGCAGATTTAGTGGTCTGTAGGGATATTCCCCACCGATTTGTCCTTCACCCTTCGAGCAACATCATGCAGCGTGACGCTCTCCTCACTCAGGATGAACTGGACTTCATCCAAACCATGCAGCACAACCCGCAGCTCAATGTGCGCGATGCCACATCGAGCCTGCTGGTCAATGGCGGCTCGCAGATCCGTGACCTGCTGACCCGTCTGGCTGCCAATGAAAAGGTCACCATCCAGGCCCATTTCGACAACCAGCAGATGACCTTCCCCCTGCATCTGGTGGAAGACGAATTCCATGCCCTGCATCTGCGCCTGGGGGTGCCGAGCATCTTCGAGGACGGCCCCATGATCCGGCCCTGGCGCCTGACGCTGGAAGAGCCGGTGGCCCTGGAAAACTCCAGGGGCCAGCCTGGACGCCTGTGGGTGCGGGAGGTGTCGTTCAAGGGCGTATTGCTGGAGATCCGTAACCGGACCCGGCCCCCCAAGCAGTTCGCCCAGTGGTTCAGCCCTTCGGGATATGAACGGATTGCGCTGCACGGGCGCTTCGAGCGCCAGACCGAAGCCGGTTTCTATGCCTATCGCCTGGATCAGAGTGACGCGGAAGAAACCGAACGCCTGCGCCAGTTCATCCTCCAGCAGCACCGCCATACCCATCCGGCCCTGCACGCCTGAAGCTGACCGAGAGCCGTTTCAGGTATCCAGGCGACCGCTGAGGAACTGCCGCAGGCGCTTCTGCATCAGGCGCCCCTCATTTCCCAGGCACGCCACCGGCGAACCGCTGAAGCTTTCCTGGGCCAGGTCCGCCGCATCTCCGGCAAGCATCAATGGACAGTCCAGAGTCAGCGCCAGACGCTTGAGGCGCTTGGGCAACTCCGCCGTCGGCGCGTGATTGGAAAACACCACCAGGGCCACAGGCTTGAGTTTTTCGCAGACCAGGGTCAGTTCATCCAGCGGTGCTCCCGGCCCCAGCAGGCGGACACCGATCTGGTCATGCCCGAGCATCAGCGCCGCCACCAGCAGCTCCAGTTCGCGGCACTGCGGGCTGAGCGCCGTCAGCAGCAGTTGCCGGTGCTGAGTGGCACGCTGCAACACCAGCCTTTGCGTGATCCGCGCCCGCAAAAAACCATCCAGAAACAACCACTCGCTGGTCTGACCGAAAGTCTCCCGGTCCTGCAGCAGTTGCTTCCAGAACGGCAGGAAAATGTCCTGGAATACCACCGGCAAGGCGTAGCTGGAGAAGACCTGGCCGTAGAGACGCTCCAGTTGCTCTTCATCGAAAGCGCTCACCGCCAGCTTCAACTGATCGCGCCACTGGCCATATTCACCTTGCAGGCCATCGTCCACCGCCACCTTGGCCTGAGCCTGGTCTGCCCGGCTCTTGGCCAGAATCTTGCCGACCTTGCTGACCGCCACACCGCGCTCGATCCAACCCAGAATCTCCCGCACCGCCTCAACATCGTGCATGGAATACAGGCGATGCCCGCTTTCGGTGCGCGTCGGCTGGATCAGACCGTAGCGTCGTTCCCAGGCTCGCAGGGTCACCGGGTTGATTCCAGTCAGGCGCGCCACTTCACGGATCGGAAACAGCTCATCCTGACGGGCAGGGTCAGGAGCCGGAGCAACAGGGACAGGTTCAGTCATGACGGGCATCTGGGGAGAAAACACCAGTAAACAAAGTGGCGGCCATTCTACTCTCCCCAGGTGCAAATGCTTCAAGCGCGAGAAAAACCGACCGGTGTCATTGGTAGCCTCGCGCCAATCAGGAATAATCCTTGCTTGATTCAGGCGCGGCCCACTACCCCGGCGCCACGTCAGCGACTGCCTTACCCAGGCCGCGCATTGGTTTACGGAGATACATAATGTCTACCTCACCCGTCACCCTGATGGTTGCCCGGCGCGTTGCCGACGGCCGTTACCAGGACCTGATCGCCTGGCTGCGCGAAGGCGAACAACTGGCCACCGACTTTCCCGGCTACCTGGGTTCCGGCGTTCTGGCCCCACCACCTGACGACGACGAATTCCAGATCATCTTCCGCTTCGCCGACGAACAGACCCTGCACACCTGGGAACACTCCGCCTCGCGCACCGCCTGGCTGGCCCGGGGCAGCGACTTGTTTGCCCACCCATCGGAACATCGCGTCAGCGGTATCGATGGCTGGTTCGGCGCAGCCGGACAACGACCACCGCGCTGGAAACAGGCCGTGGCCATCTGGCTGGCGTTCTTCCCGGTGTCGCTGCTGTTCAACTTCGTCTTAGGTCCCCTGCTCAGCGACCTGAGCCTGCTGCCCCGAGTGTTTGTCAGCACCCTGGCGTTGACCCCGTTGATGGTCTACTTCTTCATTCCGATGTCCACCCGCCTGCTGGCTAACTGGCTCAACAGCACACCGGCGCGCCCGCTACCGACCAGCGCCTCGACGCAGAATCCGTGATTCGCCGGCAAGCCGGCTCCTGCACACTGCGCAGGAGTCGGCTGCTGATCTGGCTTGCCAGCGCAGCCCCCGAGCAACAGGCACAACCCGTCCCACCGCTGGTATAGTTTTCCCCTACCCGCGACGCGAGTCCTTCATGAACACCTCCTCCGCTCCGATCCTGATCACTGGTGCCAGCCAGCGTGTCGGCCTGCATTGCGCCCTGCGCCTGCTGGAAGACGGGCAACCGGTGATCGTCACATACCGCAGCGACCGCCCGGGCCTGCAGACCTTGCGGGAAAAGGGCGCGATCCTGCTGCATGCCGACTTCTCCAGCGAAGCCGGAATCCTGGCCCTGATCAGCGCGGTGAAACACCACACCGACCGCTTGCGGGCCATCGTCCACAACGCCTCAGAGTGGCTGGAAGAAAGCCCAGGCGAGGAAAGCGCCGCCTTTACCCGGATGTTCAGCGTGCACATGCTCGCGCCCTACCTGATCAACCTGCACTGCGCAGAGTTGCTGCAGCGTTCGAGCCCGGCGGACATCATCCACATCAGCGACGACGTGACCCGCAAGGGCAGCAGCAAGCACATCGCCTACTGCGCCAGCAAAGCCGGGCTGGACAGCCTGACCCTGTCCTTCGCGGCAAAATACGCCCCGGCAATCAAGGTCAACGGCATCGCTCCGGCCCTGCTATTGTTCAACCCCGACGACGACGCGGCGTACCGCGCCAAGACCCTGGCCAAATCCGCCCTGGGCATCGAACCCGGCAGCGAAGTGATCTACCAGAGCCTGCGCTACCTGCTGGACAACCCCTATGTCACCGGCACCACCTTGACCGTCAACGGCGGGCGGCACGTCAAATAAGCCGGCCCCCACGAGGACCTTGCATGAGCCTTTCCCTGCCCCAACACTACCGCGAGATCCTCAAGGGCCTCGGTGAAGACCCCGAGCGCGAAGGTTTGCTCGACACCCCCAAGCGCGCGGCCAAGGCCATGCAGTACCTGTGTCATGGCTACAGCCAGTCGGTGGACGAGATCGTCAATGGCGCACTGTTCGCCTCTGACAGCGACGAAATGGTGATAGTCGCCGACATCGAGCTGTACTCCCTGTGCGAACATCACCTGCTGCCCTTCATCGGCAAGGCCCATGTGGCTTATATTCCTACCGGCAAGGTGCTGGGGCTGTCGAAGATCGCCCGGATCGTCGATATGTTCGCCAGACGCCTGCAGATCCAGGAAAATCTCACCCGGGAAATCGCCGACGCGGTGCAAAGCGTGACCCAGGCCGCGGGCGTCGCGGTGGTGATCGAAGCCAAGCACATGTGCATGATGATGCGCGGCGTCGAGAAACAGAATTCCACCATGCACACCTCGGTGATGCTCGGCGCCTTTCGCGATTCGAGCACCACTCGCCAGGAATTCCTGCAATTGATTGGACGGAGCAAGTAGCAATGCCACAACTTCAGCCAGGAATGGCTCGTATCCGAGTCAAGGACCTGCTCCTGCGGACCTATATCGGAATCAACGAGGAAGAGATCCTCAACAAGCAGGATGTGCTGATCAACCTGACCATCCTGTACCCCGCCCAGGATGCGGTGCGCGACAACGACATCGATCACGCGCTGAACTACCGCACCATCACCAAGGCAATCATTGCCCACGTCGAAGGCAATCGCTTCGCCTTGCTGGAGCGCCTGACCCAGGAACTGCTGGACCTGGTGATGGGCAACCTCTCGGTGCAGTACGCCGAAGTCGAAGTCGACAAACCCCACGCCCTGCGCTTTGCCGAATCGGTATCGATCACGTTAGCGGCAAGTCGCTAGCGCCAAGCGGCCAGTCAAAGCGATTCGGCTTTGATTGGCCGCTGGCAGCTATTCCCATCCCTCTACGTGCAGTGAGTCTTATGTCCCCTCAACAACGCTTGGAACTGGAAGCCGCGGCCTTTCGCCGCCTGGTGGCCCACCTGGACAACCGCAAGGACGTGCAGAACATCGACCTGATGAACCTGGCCGGGTTCTGCCGCAACTGCCTGTCCAAGTGGTACAAGGCCGAGGCCGACGAACGCCAGATCGAGGTCAGCCTCGATGACGCCCGTGAAGTGGTGTACGGCATGCCCTACGCCGAATGGAAAAATCTCTACCAGAAAGAAGCCAGCGCCGAGCAGCAAGCGGCGTTCGCCAAAGGAAAGTCCCATGACTGATCTGAACACCCTGCGCGCCAGCCTGAACAGCGGTGAACACGCTTTTGCCGACACCCTGGCCTTTATCGCCGCCGGTTACGACTACCAGCCCCAGGCCTTCAACAACGGTGGCGTGGAAAACGCCGCCGGGCAGAACGAAGGCTCGTGCAAGACCCTGGGCCTGGCCCTGTTGGAAGGCCTGAGCGACACAGAAGCCCTGCTCGCCTTCGGCGAGCACTACCGCTCGGTACTGACCACCCCCGAAGGCACTGACCACGGCAATATCCGCGCCCTGATCGCCCACGGCCTGGCCGGGGTCAAGTTCGCCGCCCAGCCGCTGACTCGCCGCTGATCTGGCTCCGACAAAACCATCACCCATAAAAAAACCGGCTTGCGCCGGTTTTTTTATCGCCTGGAAATCAGTGTGCTGCGTTCTGCAGACCGTCCAGGTAACGCTCGGTGTCCAGTGCCGCCATGCAGCCGGCGCCGGCCGAGGTGATGGCCTGACGGTAAACGTGGTCAGCCACGTCGCCAGCGGCAAAGATACCCTCGACGCTGGTGGCCGTGGCATTGCCGTCACGACCGCCCTGCACCACCAGGTAACCGTCCTTGAGGGTCAACTGGCCTTCAAACAGCGAGGTGTTCGGGGTGTGGCCGATGGCGATGAACACGCCGTCGACTTTCAGCTCGTCGAAGCTGCCGTCGTTGTTCTTCAGGCGCGCACCGGTCACGCCCATGTTGTCGCCCAGGACTTCGTCCAGGTTGGCATTGAGCTTGAGGATGATCTTGCCTTCGGCCACGCGGGCGTTGAGCTTGTCGATCAGGATTTTCTCGGCGCGGAAGGTTTCGCGACGGTGGATCAAGGTCACGGTGCTGGCGATGTTGGCCAGGTACAGGGCTTCTTCGACAGCGGTGTTGCCACCACCGACCACCGCCACCGGCTTGTTGCGATAGAAGAAACCGTCACAGGTAGCGCAGGCCGATACACCCTTGCCCATGAACGCTTCTTCCGAAGGCAGGCCCAGGTAACGGGCGCTGGCGCCGGTGGCGATGATCAGGGCGTCGCAAGTGTAGGTCGCGCTGTCGCCGGTCAGGGTGTAAGGCTTGGCAGCGAAGTCCACGGCATTGATATGGTCGAAGACGATTTCGGTTTCGAAACGCTCGGCGTGCTCGCGCATCCGCTCCATCAGCGCCGGGCCGGTCAGGCCGTGCACGTCGCCAGGCCAGTTGTCGACTTCAGTGGTGGTGGTCAGTTGGCCACCGGCCTGCATGCCGGTGATCAGCAGCGGCTTCAGGTTGGCACGGGCGGCATAGACGGCGGCGCTGTAACCGGCAGGGCCGGAACCGAGAATAATCACACGCGAATGGCGTACTTCAGACATGACTCACTCCTATCGACCGGCCCGGGTGCCCTGGCGCGGAACGCCGGATTGCCGGCTGGAATAAAAAAGGACGGTGAAACCTTGGGGAAGGCTTGAACTCGACCGTCCAAAAAATAATGGGTGAAGCGTATAGAGGGGGCGAAGATTAAGGAAATACGGTTTAACAATCCAGCTCATAGGCGGTCTCTATCCTCAGCAGGCCCATTTGAAAGGGTCTTTGTTACCGTTGATGTCGACCTGTTCACGGTGCTTTCGCCCCCCGGGTAAAGCCGGTAAGGTCGGCGCGTTTTCCATCTGCTCGGAGCGTTCTATGCCCGCCCCCGTACTGTCCGGCCCGCAATACCTGCGTGAAGGCCTGAAACTGGTCCTCAGTCCCGGCCTGCGCCTGTTCGTGCTACTGCCCCTGGTGATCAACCTGGTGTTGTTCGTCGGATTGATCTATTTCGCCGGCCACCAGTTCAGCCTGTGGATCGACACCCTGATGCCGACCCTGCCGCAATGGCTGAGCTTTCTGAGCTACATCCTCTGGCCGCTGTTCATGGTGCTGGTGGTGTTGATGGTGTTTTTCACCTTCACCATGCTGGCCAATATCATCGCCGCTCCCTTCAACGGCTTTCTATCGGAAAAAGTCGAAATCGTGGTGCGTGGCACTGACGATTTCCCGCCCTTCAGCTGGGGCGAACTGATCGCCATGATCCCCCGCACCCTATCCCGGGAAATGCGCAAGCTCGGCTACTTCCTGCCCCGGGCCATCGGCCTGTTCATCCTGTCGCTGATCCCGGTGGTCAACCTGATTGCCGCGCCGCTGTGGCTGCTGTTCGGCGTCTGGATGATGGCCATCCAGTACATCGACTACCCGGCGGATAACAACAAGATGAGCTGGCAGGAGATGATCGTCTGGCTGCGGCAGAAGCGCTGGCAGAGCCTGGGTTTTGGCGGCATCGTCTACCTGGCGCTGATGATCCCCTTCGTCAACATCCTGATGATGCCGGCCGCCGTGGCCGGGGCGACGCTCTTCTGGGTGCGTGAGCGCGGGATGGAGAACCTGCCGGCCAAATAAGGCTGGCGCGTCATAAATCCATCATCCAGACGTCACAATGACGACATGGCCTCAGTCGACACTGAGGTCATGACGACAGCTCTGCACATCACCCTCATCACTGAAACCTTCCCACCGGAAATCAATGGCGTGGCCAATACCCTTGGCCGCCTGTGTGATGGCCTGCGTGCCCGTGGGCATCAGGTGGAACTGGTGCGTCCGCGCCAGGGTTGTGATCAGAGCCGTCCCAGCGACGAGGCCCTGATGCTGTGCCGCGGCTGGCCGCTGCCGGGATACCCGGGGCTGCAATGGGGCCAGTCGTCGATGCATAAACTGCTGCGACGCTGGAAACGCCAACGCCCGGACGTGCTCTACATCGCCACCGAGGGCCCGCTGGGGCTGTCCGCGCTGCGGGCGGCGAAACGTCTGGGAATTTCGGTGGTCAGTGGCTTCCATACCAACTTCCAGCAGTATTCCAGCCAGTACGGCCTGGGTTTGCTGACGCGCTTGCTGACCCATTACCTGCGCTGGTTCCACAACCGTTCGAAGCTGACCCTGGTGCCCAGCGCCAGTCAGCGCCTGGAGTTGGAGCGTCGGCACTTCGAACGCCTGGCCCTGCTGTCCCGTGGCGTCGACAGCCAACTGTTCCATCCGGCCAAACGCCTCAATGAGCTGCGCACCCGCTGGGGCCTGGGCAACGATGATCTGGCGGTGATCCATGTCGGGCGCCTGGCCCCGGAGAAGAACCTGAGCCTGCTCAAGCGCTGCTTCGAGCAGCTCAAGGCCACTTATCCACAGCGGAAGATGAAACTGATCGTGGTGGGTGACGGCCCACAACGCGCCGCCCTGGAGAAAAGCCTGCCCGAGGCCCTGTTCTGTGGCAGTCAGCGGGGTGAAGCCCTGGCGGCCCATTACGCTTCGGGGGATGTGTTCCTGTTTCCCAGTCTTACGGAAACCTTCGGCAATGTGGTGCTGGAAGCCCTGGCTTCCGGGCTGGCGGTGGTGGCCTACGATCAGGCCGCGGCAGCCCAGCATATCCGCCATGGCTACAACGGCGTGCTGGCCATGCCCGGGGATGAAGGCGCGTTCTGTGAGGCCGCCGGCTGGCTGCTGGAGGAGGCGGAAACCCTGCGCCGGGTACGTCTCAACGCCCGGCAACACGCCAGCCGCCAGGGCTGGCCGGCCGTGATCGCACAGTTTGAGGATCAGTTGCGCAGTGTCTGCCAGCCAGCACCGGTCGTGGATTACGAAGGGATGATCGAAGCGGCGCTGGAACCACGCAGCGCCACAGAGACACTTGGTGCGGCAAGGAGGCTGCCCCCCTCACCGCCCGGGGCCAGAAGTTAGACCAGGGTCGTCAGTGCTTCACGGCTGAACGGCAGGATGTCCTGCTCACGGCCTTCACGGACTTTCTGCGCCCAATCCGGGTCCACCAGCAGCGCCCGACCCACGGCCACTAGGTCGAACTCGTCGTTGTTCAAGCGCTGCAGCAGGTTTTCCAGGCTGGCCGGCTGCGCCACCTTGTCGGTGTTGACCATGAACTGCAGGAACTCGCCGTCCAGGCCGACGCTGCCCACGGTGATGGTGGGTTTGCCGGTGAGCTTGCGGGTCCAGCCTGCCAGGTTCAGGTCCGAGCCTTCGAACTCCGGCTCCCAGAAGCGTCGCGTCGAACAGTGGAAGATATCCACACCTGCATCTGCCAACGGCTTGAGAAAGGCGCCCAGAGCTTCCGGGGTCTGCACCAGACGCGCGCTGTAATCCTGCTGCTTCCACTGGGAGAAACGCAGGATGATCGGGAAATCCGGGCCGACGGCAGCCCGCACCGCCTGGATCAACTCGATGGCGAAACGCGAGCGCTGCGCCAGATCGCCGCCGTATTCGTCGGTGCGCTGGTTGGTGCCCTCCCAGAAGAACTGATCCACCAGGTAACCGTGGGCACCATGGATTTCCACACCGTCCATGCCGATGCTCTGGGCATCCTTGGCGGCCTGGGCAAAGGCTGCGATCACTTCCTGGATGTCCTGGTGGGTCATGCCGTGCACCAGCACCTTGCCGTCCTTGAGCTTCTCGGTCGGGCCATAGCCGGGCACGCTGGCGTCCGGCTCGGTGCCCAGGCGCCGCACATTACCCACATGCCACAGTTGCGGAACGATCTTGCCACCTTCGGCGTGGACCGCATCCACCACCTTCTTCCACCCGGCCAGGGCCGCCTCGCCATGGAACTGCGGCACATTGGGGTAACCGTTGGCGGCCTGGTGCCCCACCGTGGTGCCTTCGGTGATGATCAGGCCGACACCCGCAGCAGCGCGGCGGCGGTAATACTCGATGACCTTGGCGTTGGGCACGCCACCCGGAGAAAACGAACGGGTCATCGGCGCCATCACTACGCGGCTCGGCAGCTCCAGCGCGCCGAGTTGAAAGGGTTTGAACAAGGCTTGAACAGGCATGCTGCACTCCGACAAAAAGGCTCGAGTCGATACTCGACGCACAAGACTGCGCCGGGTACCTGCCCCGGCGCACTTATGATGAGGATAATATGGCCCCCTCACAGTGCTGCACAGCATTATTGATTTGAGTGATTTAGATGCAAAAACGCCGCATTGCAGCGGCGTGAAAGAGGGGCCCGGCAGTGCTTAGCTCAGGGCTTTTTCGATGGCCTGGACCACAGTCGGATCATCCGGAGCGGTACGGGGCGAGAAACGCGCCAGTACCCGACCGTCCTTGCCCAACAGGAATTTCTCGAAGTTCCAGGTGATATCCCCGGGAAACTCCGCGCCCTCGCCCGCCAGCAAACGGTACAGCTGATGACGCTCGGGACCGTTCACGTCCAGTTTGCTGCTCAAGGGAAAAGTCACCCCGTAGTTGAGGCTGCAAAACTCCTGGATCTCCTGCTCGGTGCCCGGTTCCTGCCCGGCGAACTGGTTGCAGGGCAACCCCAGCACGCTGAATCCCTGGGCCTTGTATTGCTGGTAGAGATTCTCCAACGCCGCATATTGTGGTGTCAGACCACATTTGGAGGCGACGTTGACCACCAGCACGACTTGCCCCTTGAAGGGCGCGAGCGGCAGCTCCTGACCATCCAGGGCTTTCAATTTAAGGTCGTGAAAAGCACTCATGACGAACTCCAAATTCCTGTGTTCTTACAGAAAAACAGCCTCTCGACAGTACAGCCAAAAGCCGCGGACTAAAAAGGCGCCCTCGGGCGCCTCTCCAGTAAGCTTGAGCTTAGCGCAGAAAATCAGTGGTGATGGCCACCTTCGCCATGGACGTGACCATGAGCGACTTCTTCCTGGCTGGCATCACGGATGGCAACGATCTTGACCTGGAAGTTCAGGCGCTGACCGGCCAACGGGTGGTTGCCGTCTACGGTCACGTCGTCACCGTCCAGATCACGGATGGTCACGATCTGCATCTGGCCGTCCGGAGCGGACGCGTGGAACTGCATGCCCACTTCCAGTTCGTCGACGCCTTCGAACATGCTGCGGCTCAGGGTGCTGACCAGTTCGGCAGCGTATTCGCCGTAGGCATCTTCAGGTTCCACGGAGACGTTCAGTTCGTCACCGACTTGCTTGCCTTCCAGAGCCTTTTCCAGACCAGGAATGATGTTACCTGCGCCTTGCAGGTAAACCAGCGGGGCGCCGCCGGCAGAGCTGTCGATGACCTCACCAGCATCGTTGGTGAGGGTATAGTCGATGGAGACAGCCTTATTGGCGGCGATCAGCATGGGGCGGGACCTTTTGCATAAGAATGAAGAAAGGGCAAGTTTAGCGAAGCAATCGCTCGAAAGCGAACGGAACCCGGACCAACGGAACGTGAAAAATCACTCGACAATCTGCGGTTTCCATCAGGACGAAGAGGGTCATTGGGTGGCCGAACTGTCCTGTGGGCATACCCAGCACCTGCGCCACTTGCCGCCCTGGCAATCCCGGGCCTGGGTACTGGACCCGCAGTTGCGGGCGGAAAAAATAGGCCAGCGCTTTGACTGCGGCTGGTGTGCTCAAGCACCGGATAACGATAACCTTAGCGCCTGACGACCAGGCAGACGGCTGCAGACCGTCGCCTTTGCCATGCACCTTCTGAGAACTCGCATGCAAACTTTTTTTATCGCGCCCACCGATTTTGGTGTGGGTCTGACCTCCATCAGCCTCGGGCTGGTGCGTACCTTGGAACGGGCCGGCCTCAAGGTCGGCTTTTTCAAGCCCATTGCCCAGCCCCACCCCGGTGATACCGGCCCCGAGCGCTCCACCGAGCTGGTAGCCCGGACCCACGGCCTGAAGCCGCCACAACCCCTGGGCCTGGCCCATGTGGAGCGAATGCTCGGCGATGGCCAGCTGGATGAATTGCTGGAGGAAATCATCACCCTCTACCAGCAGGCCGCCATCGGCAAGGACGTGCTGATCGTCGAAGGCATGGTGCCGACCCGCAGCGCCAGCTACGCCGCCCGGGTCAACCTGCACCTGGCCAAAAGCCTGGATGCCGAAGTGATCCTGGTCTCTGCTCCGGAAAACGAAGTGCTCACCGAGCTGTCGGGACGGGTCGAGCTGCAGGCGCAGTTGTTCGGCGGCCCGCGAGACCCGAAAGTGCTGGGGGTGATCCTCAACAAGGTGCGTACCGACGAAAGCATGGAGGCGTTCTCCGCCCGTTTGAAGGAGCACTCGCCCTTGCTGCGCAGCGGCGACTTCCGCCTGCTGGGCTGCATTCCCTTCCAGCCGGAACTGAACGCACCGCGCACCCGCGACGTAGCCGACCTGATGGGCGCCCAGGTGCTCAATGCCGGGGACTATGAAACCCGGCGCATGACCAAGATCATCATTTGCGCCCGCACCATGCGCAACACCGTGGAACTGCTCAAGCCCGGCGTACTGGTGGTGACCCCGGGGGATCGCGACGACATCATCCTCGCCGTGAGTCTCGCGGCGATCAACGGTGTGCCCCTGGCCGGCCTGCTGCTGACCAGCGACACCCTGCCCGACCCGCGCATCATGGATCTGTGCCGTGGTGCCCTGAACGCCGGCCTGCCGGTACTGTCGGTCAGCACCGGGTCCTACGACACCGCCAACCAGCTCAATGGCCTGAACAAGGAAATCCCCATCGATGACCGCGAGCGCGCGGAAATCATCACCGACTTCGTCGCCAGCCACCTGGACGCCAACTGGCTGCACCAGCGCTGCGGCACTCCGCGGGAAATGCGCCTGTCGCCGGCGGTGTTCCGCTATCAGTTGATCCAGCGGGCACAGGACGCCAACAAGCGTATCGTCCTGCCCGAAGGCAGCGAACCCTTGACCGTACAGGCCGCCGCCATCTGCCAGGCCCGGGGCATCGCCCGTTGTGTACTGCTGGCCAAGCCAGAGGAAGTGCATGCGGTAGCCCGGGCCCAGGGCATCGAGTTGCCCGAAGGCCTGGAGATTCTCGACCCGGACCTGATTCGCGAGCGCTACGTGGAGCCCATGGTGGCCCTGCGCAAGAGCAAGAGCCTCAACGCCCCCATGGCCGAGCAGCAACTGGAGGACCCGGTGGTGATCGGCACCGTGATGCTGGCCCTGGATGAGGTGGATGGCCTGGTATCGGGGGTCATCCATTCCACCGCCAACACCATCCGCCCGGCCCTGCAACTGATCAAGACCGCCCCGGGCTGCACCCTGGTGTCCTCGGTCTTCTTCATGCTGTTCCCCGAGCAGGTGCTGGTCTACGGCGACTGCGTGATGAACCCGCACCCCAGCGCCAGCGAACTGGCGGAGATCGCCCTGCAGAGTGCCGACTCGGCGGCGGCGTTCGGCATTACCCCAAGAGTGGCCATGATCAGCTACTCCAGCGGCGACTCGGCCAGCGGCGAAGAAGTGGAGAAAGTCCGCGAGGCGACCCTGCTGGCCCATGAAGCCCAGCGTTCGCTGTTGATCGACGGCCCGCTGCAATACGACGCCGCGGCCAACGAAAACGTCGCCCGGCAACTGGCCCCCAACAGCCAGGTGGCAGGCAAGGCCACGGTTTTCGTGTTCCCCGACCTGAACACCGGCAACACCACCCACAAGGCCGTGCAACGCAGTGCCGATTGCGTGAGCCTGGGGCCGATGCTGCAAGGCCTGCGCAAGCCTGTTAACGACCTGCCTCGGGGCGCCCAGGTGGATGACATTGTCTACACCATCGCCCTGACCGCGATTCAAGCCGCCAACCGACCCATGGATGTCTAAATGCTGGAATTCCTACCTGCCGCCGTGCGCGGGATCATCGCTTCGATCCTGCTGGCGCTGAACACCATCCTGCTGTGCTCGTTCCTGTTCTGCGTGGCGATCTGCAAGGCCCTGCCCTTCGCCCTCACCCAGCGCTTCACCCACTGGCTGATGAACCACACCCACGAAGCCTGGATCAGCAATAACAAGGCCTGGATGCAGCTGGTGTGCCGCACCCGCTGGCACGTAAAAGGCCTTGAAGGCCTGGATTACCAGCACTCCTATCTGGTCACCAGCAACCACCAGAGCTGGGTCGACATCATGGTCCTGCAGTACGTGCTCAACCGCCGCATCCGCCCGCTGAAGTTCTTCCTCAAGCAGGAGCTGATCTGGGTGCCGGTGATTGGTCTGGCCTGGTGGGCCCTGGGCTTTCCGTTCATGAAGCGCTACTCCAAGGCCTACCTGGAAAAGCATCCGGAGAAAAAGGGCAAGGACCTGGAAACCACTCGCAAGACCTGCGCGAAGTTCCGCAACAACCCGGTGGGGATCTTCAACTTCGTCGAAGGCACGCGCTTCACCGAAGGCAAGCATGCCCAGCAACAGTCGCCGTTCCGCTACCTGCTCAAGCCCAAGGCCGGCGGCATCGCCTTTGTCCTGGATGCCATGGGCGAGCAATTGCAATCGATCATCGATGTGACCATCCACTACCCCGCTGGCCGGCCCGGTTTCTGGGACCTGCTGTGCGGCAGGGTCAAGGAGGTGGTGGTGCGCTTTGAGGAAGTGCAGATTCCACCGCAGTTCATTGGCAAGAATTACGAGCAGGACACGACCTATCGCCAGGCATTCCAGGGCTGGATCAACCAGCAGTGGCTGGACAAGGACGCGCTGCTGGAAGAACTGCATCGCGAGTATCCGGCAAAGCCCTGAGGGCCTGTTCGCTGGCAGGCCAGCGCCTGCGCAGCTGCACCGTCCTGGCCGGCTGACGCTATCTGCAGTGCACAAAAAAGCCCGCAGCCGATCACTCGGCTGCGGGCTTTTTGCTACGGCTTAGATCACGCCGCGGCCACGCAACAGGTCCAGCACCTGCTTGACGCTCTCTTCCACCGACAGCGCCTGGGTGTCGATCACCAGATCGGCGTTGAGCGGAACGTCATAGGGGAAGGACTCGCCCGGGATGTTGTCCCCAGCGGCAGCGTACAGGCCTTGAGGATCACGCTCAGCGCACACCGCAGGCGATGCCTGGACATACACCGTCAACAGACGATCCTTGCCGATCAGGTCCTTGGCCTGCTCGCGCCCTTCGGCACTCGGCGCCACGAACGCGGCCAGGGTCAGCAGGCCAGCTTCGTTGAACTGCCGGGCCACGTGAGCCGCACGGCGCCAGTTCTCGGTACGCCCGGTACGATCCTGTGGCAGGCCCTTGTTCAGGTCGTGCCGCAGGTTCTGGCCATCGAGCACATACACCGCACGGCCCATGTCGAACAGCTTGCGTTCCACCGCGTAGGCCAGGGTGCTCTTGCCCGCGCCCGACAGGCCGCTGAACAGCACGGTGGCCGGTTGCTGGCCGAAGCGCTGGGCACGCTCCTCGGTGGCCACATGAGCCAGCTTGCCATGGTGGGTGGCGCTGCCATGGGCCACTGGCTGGGCGATGATCATGCCGGCGCCGACGGTGCCGTTGGTCAAGCGGTCGATAACGATGAAAGCACCGGTGGTGCGGTTGCTCTCGTAGCCATCCAGGGCAATCGGCGCGTCGAGGCTGATCTTGACCTTGCCGATCTCGTTCAGTTGCAGCGCGCTGGCCGCGCCCTCTTCCAGGGTGTTCACATCGATCTTGTGATTGATGCTGGCAATCGAACCCGGCACATAACTGGTGGCGCGCTTGATGTCGTACTTCTTGCCCGGCAGCATCGGTTCTTCAGCCATCCACACCAGCATGGCTTCGAAGCTGTCGGTGACCGGCGGCACGTTGTCGGCATGCACCAGCAGGTCGCCGCGGGAGATGTCGATCTCGTCTTCCATGGTCAGGGTCACGGCCTGGCCTGGACCGGCCTGCTCCAGCTCGCCCTCGAAGGTGACGATGGACTTGACCCGGCTGCTCTTGCCCGACGGCAGCACCACGACTTCGTCGCCCTTGTGCACGATGCCGCTGGCCAGGGTGCCGGCAAAACCACGGAAGTTCAGGTTCGGACGGTTGACGTACTGCACCGGGAAACGCAGGTCGGTGAAGTTGCGGTCACCGGCCACTTCCACAGTCTCGAGAATTTCCATCAGCGACTGGCCGGTGTACCAGGGCGAACGCTCGCTCTTGTTCACCACGTTGTCGCCCTTGAGGGCCGACATTGGCACAAAGTGCAGGCTGGTGGGCTGGATCTTCAAACCCTGGGCAAACTTCAGGTAGTCGGCCTTGATCGACTCGAACACACCTTCATCGAAGTCCTTGAGGTCCATCTTGTTGATGGCCACGACGATGTGCTTGATGCCCAGCAGGGAGGCGATGAAGCTGTGACGACGGGTCTGGGTCTGCACACCGTAGCGGGCGTCCACCAGGATGATCGCCAGGTCACAGGTGGAAGCACCGGTGGCCATGTTGCGGGTGTACTGCTCATGGCCGGGGGTGTCGGCGATGATGAACTTGCGCTTGGCGGTGGAGAAATAACGATAGGCGACATCGATGGTGATGCCCTGCTCGCGCTCGGCCTGCAAGCCATCGACCAGCAACGCCAGGTCGATGTCGTCACCGGTGGTGCCGACCTTCTTCGAATCCCGGGTAATGGCTTCCAGATGGTCTTCGTAGATCATCTTCGAGTCGTGCAGCAGACGCCCGATCAGGGTGCTCTTGCCGTCGTCGACGTTACCGCAGGTGAGAAAGCGCAGCAGCTCTTTGCGTTCGTGCTGGCCCAGGTAAGCGAGGATGTCCTCGCTGATCAAATCAGATTGATGCGACATGACAGCCCCTTAGAAATAACCCTGACGTTTTTTATCTTCCATCGAGCCGGCGCCATCGTGGTCGATGACCCGACCCTGGCGCTCGGAAGTTCGCGTCAGGAGCATTTCCTGGATGATGTCCGTCAGGCTCTCGGCCTCGGACTCCACCGCGCCCGTCAACGGGTAGCAGCCAAGGGTACGGAAACGCACTTTCTTCTTGACGATGCGGGCTTTCTCTTCATCGGACAGATGCTCGAGGATGCGCTGGTCATCGATCATGATCAGGGTGCCGTTCTTCTCGATCACTTCACGCTCGGCGGCGAAGTACAGCGGCACGATCGGGATGCCTTCCAGGTAGATGTACTGCCAGATGTCCAGCTCGGTCCAGTTGGACAGCGGGAACACGCGGATCGACTCGCCCTTGTTGACCTTGCCGTTGTAGACGTTCCACAGCTCGGGGCGCTGGTTCTTCGGGTCCCAGCGGTGCTTGCTGTCGCGGAACGAGTAGACGCGCTCCTTGGCGCGGGACTTCTCTTCATCGCGACGGGCACCGCCGAATGCGGCGTCGAAACCGTACTTGTCCAGAGCCTGCTTGAGGCCCTCGGTCTTCATGATGTCGGTGTGCTTGGCACTGCCGTGGGTGAACGGGTTGATGCCCTGGGCCACGCCATCCGGGTTGACGTGGGTGATCAGGTCCAGGCCCAGTTCCTCGACCATGCGATCGCGGAACTTGTACATTTCCTGGAATTTCCACTGGGTATCGACGTGCATCACCGGGAACGGCAGCTTGCCGGGGAAGAACGCCTTGCGGGCCAGATGCAACATCACGGCGGAGTCTTTACCGATGGAGTACAGCATCACCGGGTTGTCGAACTCGGCGGCCACCTCGCGGATGATGTGGATGCTTTCCGCCTCCAGCTGTTTCAGATGCGTCAGTTTGTCGACCATGGCTACTCACGAAAGCTTTCTTATGGACGGCCAGCGGGCCGTGTTCGAGCGGGGCATGCTAGCACAGCGACCTGCTTCTAATCAGGACGCCAACTAGAACGAAACGGTATATGAATATACCGCTCCGTTAGCCCCCAAACGCCCCCTCTATAGGAGCTGGCTTGCCAGCGAAGGCGCTTGCAAGCGCACTTCAGGGCTGAAGATCTTTTTGCCGGCAAGCCGGCTCCTGCACGGGGTCAGATCGGGTTGGGGCAGTCGATGAACAGATGCTCCAGGGCGAAGCGCCGGGCCAGGTAGTCGCCCAGGGCCTGGACGCCGTAACGCTCAGTGGCGTGGTGACCGGCAGCAATGAAGCTGATGTCGTTTTCCCGGGCGCTGTGGAAGGTCTGTTCCGAAGCCTCACCACTCAGGTACAGGTCAACGCCGGCCTGGACCGCCTGGTCGATGTAGCCCTGGCCGCCGCCGGTGCACCAGCCGACCCGACGGATCATCTCGCTGCCTTCGATCAGCAAGGGTTCGCGGCCCATCATTTCTTGCACCCGCCGGGCAAAGTCCCGCGCCGTCATGGGTTCGCTGAGGGAACCGACCAGACCGACGACCTTGGGGTTCTCCGGGTCCAATGGGCCTTCCACGGTGATATCCAACTGCCGGGCCAACTGCACGTTGTTGCCCACCTCCGAGTGCAGGTCCAGGGGCAGGTGATAGGCCAAGAGGCTGATGTCGTGCCTGAGCAGGGTTTTCAACCTACGCTGCTTCATTCCGGTGATGCAGGGGTTCTCGCCTTTCCAGAAGTAGCCGTGATGCACCAGCACCAGATCGGCCTTGGCCTCCACGGCTGCGTCCAGCAACGCCTGGCTGGCGGTCACGCCACTGACGATGCGCATCACCTGCGGGCGTCCTTCGACTTGCAAGCCATTGGGGCAATAGTCGGCGATACGTGAACTGCCCAGGTAGCGGTCCGCTTCTTCCACCAGTGTGCTCAGGGCAACGGCCATAAAAGACTCCTAAATATCCCGTTCAGAGGCGCGCGCGGCCTCGTATAATGCGCGACATTATGGGCCGTGCGCAGCCCTTCGTAACCACCCAGGACTTGCTCAATGCTCAAGGCTCTGCGTTTTTTTGGCTGGCCGCTACTGGCCGGCGTGCTTATCGCGTTGTTGATTATTCAGCGTTATCCGCAATGGGTCGGGCTACCCAGCCTGGACGTCAACCTGCAGCAAGCTCCGCAAACCACCAGTACCCAGCAGGGGCCAGTCTCCTACGCCGATGCGGTACTGATTGCCGCGCCCGCGGTGGTCAACCTGTACACCACCAAAGTGATCAACAAACCCGCGCATCCGCTGTTTGAAGACCCGCAGTTCCGGCGTTTCTTCGGCGACAACCTGCCCAAGCAGCAGCGCATGGAGTCAAGCCTGGGTTCCGGGGTGATCATGAGCCCCGAAGGCTACCTGCTGACCAACAACCACGTGACCTCCGGCGCCGAGCAGATCGTGGTGGCGCTCAAGGATGGCCGTGAAACCCTGGCAAGGGTCATCGGCAGCGATCCGGAAACCGATCTGGCGGTACTCAAGATCGACTTGAAAAAACTGCCTTCGATCACCGTCGGCCGCTCGGAAAGCGTCCGTGTCGGTGATGTCGCCCTGGCCATCGGCAACCCGTTCGGGGTCGGCCAGACCGTGACCATGGGCATCATCAGCGCCACCGGGCGCAACCAGTTGGGCCTGAACAACTACGAAGACTTCATCCAGACCGATGCCGCGATCAACCCAGGCAACTCCGGTGGCGCACTGGTAGACGCCAACGGCAACCTGACCGGGATCAACACCGCCATCTTCTCCAAGTCCGGCGGTTCCCAGGGCATCGGCTTCGCGATCCCGATCAAACTGGCCATGGAGGTGATGAAATCGATCATCGAGCATGGCCAGGTGATCCGGGGCTGGCTGGGCATCGAAGTGCAGCCGCTGACCCAGGAGCTGGCAGAGTCCTTCGGCCTGGCCGGGCGGCCTGGAATCGTGGTGGCCGGGATCTTCCGCGACGGTCCGGCGCAGAAGGCCGGTATGCAGCTGGGTGATGTGATCCTCAGCATCGACGGCGAACCCGCCGGCGATGGTCGTCGTTCGATGAATCAGGTGGCGCGGATCAAGCCGACGGACAAAGTCTCGATCCAGGTCATGCGCAACGGCAAGGAACTCAAGCTGACCGCAGAAATCGGCCTGCGTCCACCGCCCGCACCGGTCAAAGAAGAAGAGTGAATGTGCGCCCGGCCATGCCGGGCTAACAACATACATTCTCATCAGTCATGTTATATTGTTTCAATATTGCTATTGGAACAGCCCGATGACGTCCCGAAAAATCCTCCCCTTGGCAGGCCTGACCCTGGGCCTGCTGGCAGACCCGCTGCTTGCCGAAGAACCGCAGTCGCTGGAACTTGAAACCACCCGCATCACCACCGAATACGAGTCTGCCAGCGGCCCGGTCAAAGGTTACCGGGCCACTCGCTCGGCCAGCGCCACCAAGACTGACACGGCAATCCGCGATATCCCGCAGTCCATCAGCGTGATCCCCGCCAGCGTGCTCAAGGACCTGGGCAGCAGTAACGTCGAGCGAGCCCTGGAGTTCGCCGGCGGAGTCTCCAAGCAGAACAACTTCGGCGGCCTGACCCTGTATGAATACAGCGTGCGCGGCTTCACCACCTCGGAGTTCTACAAGGACGGTTTCAGCGCCAATCGCGGTTATCCCAGCACCCCGGATGCGGCCAATATCGAACGCATCGAAGTGCTCAAGGGACCGGCGGCCAGCCTTTATGGCCGGGGCGATCCCGGCGGCACGGTGAACATCGTCACCAAGAAACCTCAGCCCGAAGCCTTCGCCACCCTGCAGACCAGCGCCGGCAGCTGGGACCGCTACCGCACCGCCCTGGACCTCAACACCCCGCTGGATGACCAGGGCAACCTGCTGTCCCGGGTCAACCTGGCGGTGGAGGACAACCACAGCTTCCGCGACCATGTGGACAGCCGCCGGTTGTTCGTCGCCCCCTCCTTCAGTTGGCAGCTGAACCCGGACACCAGCCTCTTGGTGGAGAGCGAGTTCGTGCGCCACAGCTCGACCTTCGACCGCGGCATCGTCGCGCCCAACAATCGCTGGAGCGGCGTCTCGCGCTCGACCTTCCTCGGTGAACCCAACGACGGCAACATCGACAACCACAACACCATGCTCCAGGCCGCCCTGGAACATCACCTCAACGACAGCTGGAAGCTGCGCCTGGCCAGCCACTACAAGGAAGGCAAGTTGTGGGGCTTTGCCTCGGAAACCCGCCCGTTGAATGCCGACCAGCACACCGTCAACCGGCGCTATCGCGAGCGCGACAACAACTGGTACGACAGCATCACCCAACTGGAACTGCGCGGCCTGTTCGACATCGGCAGTTGGCAGCACGAACTGCTGATCGGCAGCGAATACGAGAACTACCGCAAGAACGAGCGGGTCACCACCATCGCCGGCGGCGCCTACGCTGTCGACATCTACGACCCGATCTACGGCCAGGCCAAGCCCAACGGCAAACGTTCCGGCACGGACTTTTTCGAACATGTCGAAAGCCAGGCCCTCAACCTGCAGGACCAGATTGTCTTCAACGACCGCTTGCGCGGCATGCTCGGCGCCCGCTTTGAACACTTCGAGCAACGGATCGACGACCACACCACCGGCAAGCGCAGCCGCCAGAGCCACGACGCCCTGACCCAGCGCGCCGGCCTGCTCTATCAACTGACTCCGCAGTTGGGCCTGTTCGCCAACGCCTCCACCTCGTTCAAGCCCAACAACGGGCTGGATGCGGCCGGCAAGACCTTCAAGCCCGAGGAAGGGGTCGGTTATGAAGTGGGGATCAAGAGCGAGCTGTTCGACGAACGCCTGAGCGCCACCCTCGCCGCCTTCCATATCGACAAGGAAAACGTCCTGGCCCTGGACCCCGGCACCGACTCCAGCCGCGCCGTGGGCAAGGCCCGCAGCCAGGGCTTCGACGTGCAAGTGACCGGCCAGTTGAGCGATGCGGTGCGGGTGATTGGTGCCTATGCGCTGATCGATGCCGAGGTCACCAAGGGTGATCGGGCGATCCCCGCCGGCAGTCGCATACTCGGCGTGGCCAAGCACAGTGGCAGCCTGTTGGGCGTCTATGAGTTCCAGGACGGACGACTCAAAGGCTCGGACGTCGGCGCCGCCCTGACCTACGTCGGCGATCGCTCGGGCGAGGCCGGAGGCCGCTTCGAGTTGCCCGCCTACCGCACCCTGGACTTGCTGGCCCACTACAAGGCCAGTGACAACCTGACCCTGGGCCTGAACCTGAACAACCTGTTCGACGAGAAGTACTACGAGCGCTCCTACAGCAACTACTGGGTCACGCCCGGCGAGCCGCGCAACTTCACCGTCAGCCTGACACTCAACCTGTAGCCGGAAATCGCCATGCACAACCTCAAATCAATCGCCCTGCTGGGCCTGCTCGCCACCCTGGGTACCACCCAGGCCTCGGCCCACGGTCTGTGGACCGAACAGCGCCGCGGCAATATCGAAGTGATCTACGGCCACGGCGCCGAAGACGACGCCTTCAAGGCCAAGAAGGTCAGTGGTGCCTGGGCCTACGACGCCGCAGCCAGAATGATTCCGGTGAGCGTGCAACGCCTGGCCGACCACGCGCGCCTGCAACCACTCAAGCCAGCGGCGGTGCTGGCCGTGGCGCTGGACAACGGTCCGTGGTCGCAAACGGCGGACAAACGCTGGGTCAACCAGGGGCGCAGCAAAGTCCCGGGGGCCATCGCCTCGACCCACACCTTCAAGTACAGCCTGGCGATCTATCAAGCGGGGGCGAAGCTGCCCAAGCTGGAACAGCTCAAGCTGCTGATCCTGCCGGAAGTCGACCCGCTGACCGTGGGCCAGGGCAATAGCCTGCCGGTACGGGTACTGCTGGATGGGCAGCCCGTGGCTGGGGTCAAGTTGATCGGCGACTACCGCAATGCACCGAGCACCCTGAGCACCGAAACCGATGCCCAGGGACGCGCTCAAGTGTTGGTGAGAAATGAAGGCTTGAACGTGATTGCCGCAGAGCTTGAAGTGCCGCTCAAGGACGACCCGGATGTGGCTTCACGCGGCCTGTTCAGCTCCCTGACCTTCCTCGGCGAGCCGCACCACGAGTGAGAGCAGCCGGTGGCTGCAGCTACAAGCTTGTAGCTGCAAGCCAGAGGCTCCAAGCATTGGCTCTGGGCTTCTAACTTGCAGCTTGCGGCTTAAAGCTGCCCCAACCCGTCGATCAGCGCCTGATTCTGCTCCGGCGTGCCGATGCTGATGCGCAGGAATTGGGCAATCCGTTCCTGCTTGAAGTGACGCACGATCACCCCTTGCTCACGCAGCTTGGCCGCCAGGCCGGCTGCGTCGTGCTGGGGGTGGCGGGCAAAGATGAAGTTGGCCGCCGACGGCAATACTTCAAAACCCTTGGCCTGCAACTGCGCCACCACCCACTCACGACTGTCGATCACCAGCTGGCAGGTCTTGGCAAAGTACTCGCGGTCCTCGAAGGCCGCCGCTGCACCCACAATGGCCAGGCGATCCAGAGGGTAGGAGTTGAAGCTGTTCTTGATCCGCTCCAGGGCCTCGATCAGGTCCGGATGCCCAACCGCCAGGCCCACTCGCAAGCCGGCCAGGGAGCGCGACTTGGACAGAGTCTGGGTCACCAGCAGGTTGGGGTAACGGTCCACCAGGCTGATGGCAGTCTGGCCACCGAAGTCGATATAGGCCTCGTCCACGACCACCACCGAATCCGGGCTGGCCAGGAGGATCTGCTCCACCGCGTCCAGGGCCAGCAGGCAACCGGTGGGCGCATTCGGGTTGGGGAAGATGATCCCGCCGTTGGGCTGGGCGTAGTCGGCCACACGAATCTGGAACTGTTCGTCCAGGGGCACCGCCTGGTAGTCGATGCCGTATAGACCGCAGTACACCGGGTAGAAGCTGTAGCTGATGTCCGGGAACAGCAGCGGCTTATCCTGCTGCAGCAGGCCATGGAAAATGTGCGCCAGGACTTCGTCGGAACCGTTGCCAAGGAACACCTGATTGCCCTGCACCCCGTAATAGCGGGCCACCGCCTGCTTGAGCAGGTCGCTGTTGGGATCGGGATACAGGCGCAGGTTGTCGTTGAGCTCGGCCTGCATCGCCGCCAGGGCCTTGGGCGACGGGCCATAGGGGTTTTCGTTGGTGTTGAGCTTGACCAGCTTGGTCAGCTTGGGTTGTTCGCCCGGCACGTAGGGCACCAGGTTCTTGACGAACGGACTCCAGAATTTGCTCATGTTCATTGCCCCTGATCTTGGTCGTCGACGATGCGGTATTCGGCGCTGCGGGCGTGGGCGGTCAGCGACTCGCCACGGGCCAGCACCGAGGCGGTCCGGCCCAGCTCGGACGCACCCTGCTCGGAGCAGAAGATGATCGACGAGCGTTTCTGGAAGTCATACACCCCCAGCGGTGAGGAGAAACGCGCAGTACCGGACGTCGGCAGCACGTGGTTCGGCCCGGCGCAGTAATCGCCCAGCGCCTCGGAGGTGTGACGGCCCATGAAGATCGCCCCGGCGTGGCGGATCTGCGGCAGCCAGGCTTGCGGGTCGGCCACCGACAACTCCAGGTGCTCGGGGGCAATGCGGTTGGCCACGTCCATGGCTTGCTGCATGTCGCGAACCTGGATCAGCGCACCACGGCCATTGATCGAGGTGTTGATGATTTCCGCGCGCTCCATGGTCGGCAGCAGCTTGGCGATGCTCGCCGCCACCTTGTCCAGGAACTCGGCGTCCGGGCTGACCAGGATTGCCTGGGCGTCTTCGTCGTGCTCGGCCTGGGAGAACAGGTCCATGGCGATCCAGTCCGGATCGGTCTGGCCGTCACAGACCACAAGGATCTCCGACGGACCGGCGATCATGTCGATCCCGACCTGGCCGAACACATGGCGCTTGGCCGTGGCCACATAGATGTTGCCCGGGCCGACCACCTTGTCCACCTGGGGCACGCTTTCGGTGCCGTAGGCCAGCGCGGCCACGGCCTGGGCGCCACCGATGGTGAACACCCGGTCAACCCCGGCGATGCAGGCAGCGGCCAGTACCAGCTCGTTGACTTCACCACGGGGGGTCGGCACCACCATCACCACCTCGGTCACGCCCGCCACCTTGGCCGGGATCGCGTTCATCAGCACCGATGACGGGTAAGACGCCTTGCCCCCCGGTACATACAGGCCGGCGCGGTCCAGCGGCGTGACCTTCTGGCCCAGCACCGTGCCGTCGGCTTCGGTGTAGCTCCAGGAGTCCTGCTTCTGCTTCTCGTGGTAGCTGCGCACCCGCGCCGCGGCCTTCTCCAGGGCTTCGCGCTGGGCCACGGTGATTCGGGTCAGGGCCAGTTCCAGGCGCTCGCGCGGCAGGATCAGGTCGGCCATGGAGGCCACTTGCAGGCCGTCGAAACGCTGGGTGAACTCCACCAGCGCCGCATCGCCGCGCTCGCGCACGGCCTTGATGATGTCCAGCACCCGCTGATTGACCGAATCGTCAGAGACACTTTCCCAGCTCAGCAGATGATCCAGATGACGGGCGAAATCCGGGTCGGCAGCGTTGAGTCGGCGAATTGCAGTCGGAGCGGTCATAGCGAAGGCCTCAATGATTGGCGAGTGCACAAAAGGGCAAGCTTGGATTTGCAAAGCTCAGGCGCCGCAAGACTACCAAGCCATCCGCGTGGGCACCTGAGCATTCTGGCTATGACGCGGATAGATGGGCGCGGCTCAAGGCCACGCATGTGAATCAGCCGCGGTGTCGCGATTCCACTGCCTTGCGCAGGGTATCGATCAACGCCTGGATACGGGCGTGCTGCATCTTCATCGATGCCTTGTTGACCACCAGGCGGGAGCTGATGGTAGCGATCAGTTCCTGGGGCTCCAGACCGTTGGCCCGCAGGGTGTTGCCGGTGTCGACCACGTCGATGATCTTGTCCGCCAGACCGATCAGCGGCGCCAGCTCCATCGAGCCGTAAAGCTTGATGATGTCGACCTGACGGCCCTGTTCGGCGTAGTAACGCTTGGCCACGTTGACGAACTTGGTGGCAACGCGCAGGCGCCCCTTGGGTTCGACGGCGCCAATCGCACCGGCAGTCATCAGCTTGCACTGGGCAATCTGCAGGTCCAGCGGTTCGTACAGGCCCTGGCCGGAGTACTCCATCAGGACGTCCTTGCCGGCCACCCCGAGGTCGGCGGCGCCATGCTCGACATAGGTCGGTACGTCAGTGGCACGCACGATCAGCAGGCGAACGTCGTCCTGGGTCGTGGGGATGATCAGTTTGCGGCTCTTGTCCGGATTCTCGGTTGGCACGATGCCCGCTTCAGCCAGAAGCGGCAGCGTGTCGTCGAGGATACGGCCCTTGGACAGTGCGATGGTCAACATGAGTAACGTAAGTCCTTATGCGGCGACTGATGCCCGGACGCAAACGGCGCCAGACATGCGTCGAGCCTGAAGACAGGCTCGACGTGGAACTGATTCAGCGTTGGGCACCTCCCTGTGCCCGTCATGCTACTAGCCCGGTACGCGGCGGATCTTGGCGCCGAGCATCTGCAGCTTCTCTTCGATGCACTCGTAACCACGGTCGATGTGGTAGATGCGGTCGATCAGGGTGTCGCCTTCGGCCATCAGGGCCGAGATCACCAGGCTGGCCGAGGCCCGCAGGTCGGTGGCCATGACTGGCGCGCCCTTGAGGATCTCGGTGCCGGTAACGATTGCGGTGTTGCCTTCAACCTGGATCTTGGCGCCCATGCGGTGCAGCTCGTACACGTGCATGAAGCGGTTTTCGAAGATGGTCTCGATGACCGCGCCCGTGCCTTCGGCAATCGCGTTCAGGGAAATGAACTGCGCTTGCATGTCAGTCGGGAACGCCGGGTACGGAGCAGTACGCACGTTGACCGCCTTGGGGCGCTTGCCATGCATGTTCAGCTCGATCCAGTCGCTGCCGGTGGTGACTTCGGCGCCCGCTTCCTTGAGCTTTTCCAGAACGGCTTCAAGGATGGTCGGATCGGTGTCCTTGACCTTGACCCGGCCGCCGGTGACGGCTGCGGCCACCAGGTAGGTACCGGTTTCGATACGGTCAGGCATCACTTTGTAGATCGCCGAATGCAGACGCTCGACGCCATCGATGGTGATGGTGTCGGTGCCAGCGCCGGAAATCTTCGCCCCCATGGCGATCAGGAAGTTCGCCAGGTCGACGACTTCAGGTTCGCGGGCGGCGTTCTGCAGCACGCTGCGACCCTTGGCCAGGGCAGCGGCCATCATGATGTTCTCGGTACCGGTCACACTCACGGTATCGAAGAAGAAGTTGGCACCGCGCAGGCCGCCTTCAGGCGCCTTGGCCTTGATGTAGCCGCCCTCGACATCGATCACCGCGCCCATGGCTTCCAGGCCGCGAATGTGCAGGTCCACTGGACGCGAACCGATGGCGCAACCGCCAGGCAGGGCCACTTCGGCTTCGCCGAAACGGGCAACCATCGGCCCCAGGACCAGGATCGAGGCGCGCATGGTTTTCACCAGCTCGTACGGCGCCACCAGGGTCTTGATGGTGCGCGGATCGATTTCGACGCTCAGTTTCTCGTCGATCACCGGCTCGATGCCCATGCGACCGAACAGTTCGATCATGGTGGTGATGTCGTGCAGGTGCGGGAGGTTGGCCACGGTGACCGGGCCATCGCACAGCAGGGTTGCTGCCAGAATCGGCAGCGCGGAGTTCTTGGCCCCGGAAATGCGGATCTCGCCATCAAGGCGAACGCCGCCGGTAATAATCAATTTATCCATAACAGTCTCGACGCCCTTGGGCTCAGGTGCGCTCGGCCCAGGCCGCGCGGCTGAAAAATTTCATAGTGATCGCGTGGATGCTGCCATCGGCAATCCATGGATTCAAATGGGCATAGATGCTCTGCTGACGCTTCACCGGGCTCAAGGCCGACAGTTCGTCGCTAATCACGTTCAGCTGAAAGTTGCAGCCTTCGCCCTCAACTTCTACCTGAGCTCCGGGCAGCTTTCCCTCAAGAAAGCTCTTCACTTCGTTGGCCTGCATGCTCAACCTCAATCGGCGCCCTGTGCGCGCGGGTCGGACATCATACAAAAAAGCCCCGCGCCTGCGAACCCCGCATAGCAGGACTCTGACGGGGGGCTTCTATATAGATGTGGGTTACTACGGATGGAGAAGGATCTCGGTGACCCCGGATACTTCGGCAATTTCTCGCATGTCTTCGGGCAAGGCACGAACACTCACTGCCTTGCCCAGGTCCTGGGCATCACGCATGAAGGCCAGCAGCAGGGCCAGGCCGACACTGCTGGACTTTTCCACCGCCGAACAATCCAGCACCAACGCCGCAGCGCTGCTCGACTTGATCAATGCCTGGCCCTGCTTGCGCAGACCCGGGCCGCTGCGGTAATCCAGCACACCGCTGATCAGCAACTCCCCGGCGTCCCCGAGGCGTACGGCGGACTCGCTCATTGCGCAACCTTATCTGCGGCGTCTTCGGTCACTTCCTTGGCCTTGGCCACTTCGCCGGCCCAGCCGTCGATGGTCTTGTCCAAGTTGTTGCCGTTACGCTGCATGGCATCGGCGAACTGATCACGGAACAGCTTGCCGATATTGATGCCGTTGATAATCACGTTACGCACTTTCCACTCGTCGTTGATCTTCTCCAGGGTGTAGGACACCGGGTAGATCGCGCCGTTGTTGCCCTTGACCTGCATATCCACGCTGGTACGGGTACCGCTTTCATCCTTGGCCGGAGAAACAGTGATGCCCTGGTTGTTGTACTCCAGCAAGGCATTGCCATAGAACTGCATGAGGCTGCGCTTGAAGTTTTCCTGGAAGCGCGCCATCTGCTCCGGAGTGGCCTTGCGCGAATACTTCACGGTCATGATGCTGCGGGAGATGCCATCGGCGTCCACCACCGGACCGACAATACCGTTCAAGGCGTTGTAGAAGTCGTTCGGGCTTTGCTTGTACTTCTCTTTATTGGCCGCCAGATCCGCCAGCAGACGGGTGGTCGTGTCCTGCACCAGATCATGCGCGGAAGGCGTGCTTGCCGCATTGGCCAGCAACGGCAGGGCCGCCAGCAGGACCAACAAGCCACGTCGCAAGATAGAGATCATCGAAAAACTCCTCATTTGGCGTCTTTGCTAACGGTATTGAGCAGGAATTTACCGATCAGGTCCTCCAGCACCAGCGACGACTGGGTGTCGTGGATGGTTCCACCATCCTTGAGCAAGGCTTCTTCCCCGCCCACGCTGATACCGATGTACTTCTCACCCAACAGGCCAGCCGTCAGGATAGATGCAGTGGAGTCGGTCGGCAGATTATCCACACGCTTTTCCAGTTGCATCGTCACCCGGCCGGTGAAGCTGTCACGGTCCAGATCGATCGCTGTAACCTTGCCGATGGTCACACCGGCCATGGTCACCTTAGCTCTGACCGTCAAACCGGCGATATTGTCGAAGTAGGCGTAAAGTTTATAGGTATCGGTGCTCGCAGTCGGAGACAAGCCACTGACCCGCAGGGCAAGCAACAGCAAAGCCAGGATGCCGGCCAGCAGAAAAAGGCCGACACCGATTTCCAGGGTGCGGTTTTGCATCAGAAATCTCCAAACATCAAGGCGGTCAGAATAAAGTCCAAGCCGAGTACGGCCAACGAGGCATACACCACGGTCTTGGTAGTGGCACGGCTGATCCCCTCTGAAGTGGGCTCACAGTCGTAGCCTTGGAATACGGCGATCCAGGTCACTACAAACGCAAAAACAATACTTTTGATCACACCGTTGAGCACGTCACCGGTGAAGGTCACGCTGTTCTGCATGTTCGCCCAGTAGGAACCGTCATAGACGCCCAGCCAGTCGACAGCCACCCAGGAACCGCCCCAGATTCCCACCACGCTGAAAATCATCGCCAGCAACGGCAGGGAAATGAAGCCGGCCCACAGGCGCGGCGCAATGATGTACTTGAGTGGATCGACCCCGATCATCTCCAGGCTGGAGAGTTGCTCGGTGGACTTCATGTTGCCGATTTCCGCGGTCAGCGCCGACCCGGCACGACCGGCGAACAGCAACGCAGTCACCACCGGCCCCAACTCCCGCAGCAAGGTCAGGGCAACCATTTGCCCGACGGCCTGCTCCGAACCGTAGCTGGACAGAATGTTGAAGCCCTGCAGCGCCAACACCATGCCGATGAAGATCCCGGACACGACGATGATCACCAGGGACATCACGCCCACCGAATGCAGTTGCTTGACCAGCAGGCCAAAACTGCCGCCAATGCCGCCGCGCCCCAGCAACGCATGAAACAGGAACAGCGTGGAGCGCCCCAGTACCGCCAGGACATCGATGCCCGAGCGACCGAAGAGGCGAACCCTCTCGATTAGCGATATTTTGCGCATCAGCGCTTCCCCAGAAGATCTGCGCGGTAGTCCGTCGCTGGAAAGTGAAACGGCACTGGGCCGTCGGGATCGCCCTTCATGAATTGACGGATACGCGGATTGTCGGAGTCCATCAGTTCGTCAGGAGTTCCCTGCCCCAATACCTGGCCATCGCCGACCACATAGAGGTAATCGGCAATGCTCGCGGTTTCCGCAAGATCGTGGGACACAACGATACTGGTAATGCCCAGGGCATCGTTGAGCAGGCGAATCAAGCGCACCAGGACGCCCATGGCAATCGGGTCCTGGCCCACGAAAGGCTCGTCGTACATGAGAATCTGAGGGTCCAGGGCGATGGCCCGGGCCAGGGCGACCCGACGCTTCATGCCGCCGGACAGCTCGTCAGGCATCAGGTCGACGGCACCGCGCAGGCCCACCGCCTGTAGCTTGAGCAGCACGATGTCACGAATCATTTCGTCCGGCAGCTCGGTATGTACCCGCAGCGGAAAGGCCACGTTCTCGAACACGTCCAGGTCGGTGAACAGCGCACCGCTCTGGAACAGAACGCCCATTTGCTTGCGTGCATCGAACAGATCGCTGCGCGAGAGGGTCGGCAGATTCTGGCCGTTGACCCACACTTCGCCGCTGCTGGGCCGCAATTGCATGCCCATCAAGCGCAACAGGGTGGTTTTTCCGCAGCCTGAAGGCCCCATGATGCCGGTGACCTTGCCCCGCGGAATACGGATATCCACGTTATTGAAAATGCTGCGCGTACCGCGCTTGAAGGACAGTCCCTTCAGCTCGACCGCGTAGGCGTTATCGGCACTCATCTAAACTCCTTGCGATGCAGCCTATCACTCGGACGCTTGGCTCCCTGCCGGGAGTACGTGCCCCTGGGCAGGCCGAACTGGCGGCGAACTATATCACTGCTGATACGGAGCCCCCAAGGCCGAAGCCGTGAACGTTCAGGTCCAAGACAGGCAAAATCGGAGGAATCCTAATACCGGCCAGATAAAGGCTGACGAACTTGCGTGAGGGATTTGTTCATTACCGCTATAATCGCCGCCTTTTCATCGGGCTATACGATTTCAGACATGAGCCAATCCAGCGACCTGATTCAATCAGCACAACGCACCATCCGCCTCGAACTTCAGGCCGTAGAAGGCTTGCTGCCCCATATCGATGCAGATTTCGTACGCGCTTGCGAGATGATTCTGGCCAGTAAAGGCCGCGTGGTAGTGGTCGGCATGGGCAAGTCCGGGCACGTCGGCAACAAGATCGCCGCCACCCTGGCCAGCACCGGCACCACGGCTTTCTTTGTCCACCCGGCTGAAGCCAGTCATGGCGACATGGGCATGATCACTCGCGACGACGTGATCCTGGCCCTCTCCAACTCCGGCTCCACCAACGAAATCGTCACCCTGCTGCCCTTGATCAAGCGCCTGGGCATCCAGTTGATCAGCCTGACCGGCAACCCTGACTCGCCGCTGGCCAAGGCCGCCGACGTCAACCTCAATGTGCATGTCGAACACGAGGCCTGCCCGCTGAACCTGGCGCCGACCTCCTCGACCACTGCCGCCCTGGTCATGGGCGATGCCCTGGCCGTGGCCCTGCTGGAAGCTCGCGGGTTCACCGCCGAAGACTTCGCTTTCTCCCATCCCGGAGGCGCCCTGGGCCGCCGTCTGCTGCTCAAGGTGGAGAATGTGATGCATGAAGGCACCGAGTTGCCGCAGGTGCAAAGGGGCACCCTGCTCAAGGACGCGCTCATGGAGATGACCCGCAAGGGCCTGGGCATGACCGTGATCCTGGAGGCCGATGGCCGCCTGGCCGGGATCTTCACCGACGGCGACTTGCGCCGCACCCTGGATCGCGCCATCGATATTCATCACGCCACCATCGACTCGGTCATGACTCCTCACGGCAAGACGGCACGCGCCGATATGCTGGCAGCCGAAGCCCTGAAGATCATGGAAGACCATAAAATCAGCGCCCTGGTGGTGGTGGACAAGGAAGACCGGCCGATCGGTGCCTTGAACATGCACGATCTGCTGCGCGCGGGAGTGATGTAATGAGTGCCGACCTGCTGCAACGCGGTAAAAACATCAAGCTGGCGGTTTTCGACGTCGACGGCGTACTGACCGACGGTCGCCTGTACTTCCTTGAGGACGGCAGCGAGTTCAAGACGTTCAATACCCTCGACGGCCAAGGCATCAAGATGCTCATGGCCGCCGGGGTGCAAACGGCGATCATCAGCGGGCGCAAGACCCCCGTGGTGGAGCGCCGGGCCAAGAACCTGGGGATTCCCCACCTGTACCAGGGTCGTGAAGACAAGCTGGTGGTGCTGGACGAACTTCTTGCCCAACTAGGCCTAAGCTATGAACAGGTCGCCTATCTGGGCGACGACCTGCCCGACCTGCCGGTGATCCGCCGTGTCGGCCTGGGCATGGCGGTGGCCAACGCAGCCGGCTTTGTCCGCGAACACGCCCATGGCATTACTGTAGCCCGCGGTGGCGAAGGCGCTGCCCGCGAGTTCTGCGAGCTGATCCTGCAAGCCCAGGACCGCCTTGAAGCAGCCAACGCCGCTTATTTATAGAGCCCTCCCATGCTGAGTAAAAAGATTCGCAACATCCTGATATTCGGGATCATCGCCCTGCTGTTCGCGGCGGTCGGTTACTGGAACATCAGCCCTGAGCGCTTCCTAGACAAGCCGGTAGTGCAGGTCGACGACAACGCCATCGACTATTACGTGATCAACGCCCGCAGCGTGCAGTACCTGCCTGACGGCAAGCTGCAGTACGAAATGACCTCGGACAAAGTGGAGCACGTCAAGGCCAGCGAAGTGACGCTGCTGACCAAGCCGAACCTGCAGATGTACCGCGGCACCACTTTCCCCTGGCACGTCCAGAGCGAGCGCGGCGAAGTCAATCCGGACGGCACCGAGGTCGAGCTGATCGATTCGGTACGGGTTTCCCGCACTGATGAGCGCAACCGCAACCTGCTGATCACCACCAGCCGCATGACAGTATTCCCGCAGAAGCAATATGCGCAGACCGAGCAAGCCGTTAGAATCGACGGCGCCGGCGGCGTGACTACGGCCAAGGGAATGAAAGCGTATTTGAAAGACGGCAGGATGAACCTGCTATCGAACGTAAGAGGACAGTATGAGGCTCGTTAAAACCCTCCCTATTTTGCTCAGTCTGGGCGCAGCACTGGGAAGCGTGAGCGCCTGGGCTCTGCCGAACGATAGCCAACAGCCAATCCGCATCCAGGCCGACGACGCCCAGTTGGACGACAAGAACGGCGTAGCCACCTACAAGGGCGATGTGATCATCACCCAGGGTTCGATGAAGATCACTGGCAACACCGTGACCATCACCCGAGCCCAGAGCGGCGAAATCGACGTAGTGACGTCGGTGGGCAACCTCGCCTACTTCGAGCAACTGCAGAAGCAGACCGACCCGAAACCGGTTCAGGCCTACGCTGTGACCATCCAGTACCACGCTCAGCAGAATCGCATCGTGCTGATCGACAAAGCCAAGGTCATCAACGACGGCAACACCACCGAAGGCGAGAAGATCGTCTACGACACCGTCAAGCAAGTGGCTAACGCCGGTCGCGCCAATGGCAGCTCGGTCACCGCGCCACGTCCGCGGATCGACATGGTCATCCAGCCGAAAAAGAAAACCGACGAGCAAAAGGCCCAGTAATGGCAACTCTGAAAGCTCAGCACCTGGCCAAGAGCTACAAGAGCCGTCAGGTCGTGCGTGACGTCAGCCTGTCCATCGACAGCGGCCAGATCGTCGGCCTGCTCGGCCCCAACGGCGCCGGCAAGACCACCTGTTTCTACATGATCGTCGGCCTGGTCCAGGCCGATCAGGGTCGCGTCCTGATCGACGACCTGGATGTCAGCCACCAACCGATGCACGGTCGCGCCCGCGCCGGCATCGGCTACCTGCCACAGGAAGCCTCGATCTTCCGCAAGCTGTCGGTGGCCGACAACATCATGGCCATCCTCGAGACCCGCAAGGAACTCGACAAGGCCGGCCGTCGCCAGGAACTGGAAAGCCTGCTGCAGGAGTTCCACATCAACCATATCCGCGACAACCTCGGCATGAGCCTGTCCGGTGGTGAGCGCCGTCGCGTGGAAATCGCCCGCGCCCTGGCCACCGCGCCCAAGTTCATCCTGCTGGACGAACCCTTCGCCGGCGTGGACCCGATCTCGGTCGGCGATATCAAGCAGATCATCCATCACCTGAAGGCCAAGGGCATCGGGGTGCTGATCACCGACCACAATGTCCGCGAAACCCTGGACATCTGTGAAACCGCCTATATCGTCAATGACGGGCAACTGATTGCCGAAGGCGACTCCGAGACCATCCTGGCCAACGAATTGGTCAAGGAAGTCTACCTGGGCCATGAGTTCCGCCTGTAAAGGCTGAGGTGTCGGGCTAGATGCCAGAGCGCCAGGAACAATAAATCCCTACTGATTTTATTGTTACAGCGCTCTAGGCAAACACTTCAGTTTCAGGCATATAATTTGCTTATGTTTGGCGCTCCGGCGCCCTGTAGTGGATGGCGCATGTGCGCCGGCAAATAAGGTGTTAAGCCCCTGCCATGAAACCATCGCTAGTCCTGAGAATGGGCCAGCAGCTGACGATGACACCGCAGCTGCAACAGGCCATCCGCCTGCTCCAATTGTCGACCCTGGACCTGCAACAGGAAATCCAGGAGGCCCTGGAGTCCAACCCGATGCTCGAACGCCAGGAAGATGGCGAAGACTTCGACAACAGCGACCCCTTGGCCGACAACACCGAGTCCAAACCCAACACCGAGATTCAGGAACCCTCCTACCAGGAAACCGCCCCCACGGTGGACAACCTCGAGGAAGGCGAATGGAACGAACGCATCCCCAACGAGCTACCGGTGGACACCGCGTGGGAAGACGTCTACCAGACCAGCGCCAGCAGCCTGCCCAGCAGCGATGACGATGAATGGGACTTCACCACTCGCACATCGGCCGGCGAGAGCCTGCAAAGCCACCTGCTCTGGCAACTGAACCTGGCGCCAATGTCGGATACCGATCGCCTGATTGCCGTGACCCTGATCGATTGCATCAACAATCAGGGTTACCTGGACGAAACCCTTGAAGAGATTCTCGAGGCCTTCGATCCGGAGCTGGACATCGAGCTGGACGAGATCGAAGCCGTCCTGCACCGCATCCAGCAATTCGAGCCGGCCGGCATCGGCGCCCGCAACCTGGGTGAATGCCTGCTGCTGCAACTGCGCCAACTGCCAGCGAAAACTCCCTGGCTGAGCGAAGCCCAGCGCCTGGTCAGTGACTACATCGACCTCCTGGGCAGTCGCGACTACAGCCAGCTGATGCGCCGCATGAAGCTCAAGGAAGACGAACTGCGTCAAGTCATCGAGCTGGTGCAGAGCCTCAATCCGCGCCCGGGCTCACAGATCGAATCCAGCGAAGCCGAGTACGTAGTACCGGACGTCATCGTGCGCAAGGACAACGAGCGCTGGCTGGTGGAGCTGAATCAGGAATCGGTGCCACGCCTGCGGGTCAACGCACAGTACGCCGGCTTTGTTCGCCGCGCCGACACCAGTGCCGACAACACTTTCATGCGCAATCAGTTGCAGGAAGCTCGCTGGTTCATCAAGAGCCTGCAGAGTCGCAACGAAACCCTGATGAAAGTCGCCACTCAGATCGTTGAGCACCAACGAGGCTTCCTGGAGTACGGCGACGAAGCCATGAAACCTCTGGTTCTGCATGACATCGCTGAAGCTGTGGGCATGCACGAATCGACCATTTCCCGTGTAACCACGCAAAAATTCATGCATACCCCCCGGGGCATATATGAACTGAAATACTTTTTCTCCAGCCACGTCAGCACCTCCGAAGGCGGCGAATGCTCGTCCACGGCGATCCGCGCGATCATCAAAAAACTGGTGGCTGCGGAAAATCAGAAAAAGCCGTTGAGTGACAGCAAGATCGCTGGTTTACTGGAGGCACAAGGCATTCAGGTAGCCCGTCGTACCGTCGCCAAGTACCGCGAATCCCTTGGGATCGCGCCTTCCAGCGAACGGAAGCGGTTGATGTAGCCGCAGGGCTGGCCACAGCGTTTCAGAGTGTGTTTGAAACAGGCCGAAAGTCGGTTTCAAACGCGGTCTAGGTGGCAGGCAACCCAGCCTGTCGCGTTATGCACTGGCAACGAAGGAGAAGCTGTATGCAAGTCAACATCAGTGGACACCAACTCGAAGTGACTGAACCTCTGCGCGCTTACATCGGCGAGAAACTCGACCGGCTGGAGCGGCACTTCGACAAGATTACCAATGTGCAGGTCACCATGGCTGTCGAGAAGCTGAAACAGAAAATCGAAGCCACCCTGCACATCCACGGTGGGGAGGTCGTCGCCAATGCAGAACATGACGATATGTATGCCGCAATCGACCTGCTCACGGACAAGCTTGACCGCCAACTGAAAAAGCATAAGGAAAAGCAACTCCACCTTCTCCAAGGCACGGGTCGCTAACACTCCCCTCCCATGATCCGACTTGAAAGCATCCTGACCCCCGGCCGTTCCCTGGTGAACGTGCCGGGCGGCAGTAAAAAACGCGCCCTCGAACAAATTGCCAACCTGATCAGCCGCGAAGTGCCTGATCTGGAGATGCAGGATGTCTTCGAGAGCCTGATCGCCCGTGAAAAACTCGGTTCCACCGGTTTTGGCAACGGCATCGCCATTCCCCACTGCCGCCTCAAAGGCTGTGAGTCGCCTATCAGTGCATTGATGCACCTGGACGCTCCGATCGATTTCGACGCCATCGACGGTGCCCCCGTGGATCTGCTGTTCGTCCTCCTGGTTCCGGAAGCCGCTACCGACGCACACCTGGAACTGCTCCGGCAGATCGCCAGCATGCTCGATCGCAAGGAAGTCCGTGACCGGCTGCGCAGTGCCACCAGCAATGAAGGCTTGTATCAGGTTGTCCTGGACGAGCAAAACGGTCAGTAACCATGCGCTTGATCATTGTCAGCGGCCGCTCCGGCTCAGGTAAAAGCACCGCCCTCGATGTTCTTGAGGACCACGGCTACTACTGCATCGACAACCTTCCCGCCGGCTTGCTGCCCGAGCTGGCCGAGCGCGCGTTGATTCACACGGAACTGGCACAACCTCTGGTAGCGGTTTCCATCGACGCCCGAAACCTGCCCAGCCATCTGTCGCGCTTCCCCGAGTTGCTGGAAGAAGTGCGCAGCCGGCATATCCAGTGCGACGTGCTCTATCTGGACGCCGATGAGGAAACCCTGCTCAAGCGTTTCTCGGAAACCCGGCGGCGCCACCCGCTGAGCAGTGCCAATCGCTCGCTGGCTGAAGCCATCCACGATGAGACTCAACTGCTGGGGCCGATCGTCGATCTGGCCGACCTCAAGGTCAACACCACCAATCTGAACCTCTACCAATTGCGGGACACCATCAAGCTGCGCCTGCTGAACCAACCCGAACCCGGGACCGCGTTCCTGGTGGAGTCTTTCGGTTTCAAGCGCGGCATGCCGGTGGACGCCGACCTGGTGTTCGACGTGCGCTGCCTGCCCAATCCGTACTGGAAGCCCGAACTGCGCGCCCAATCCGGTCTGGACGCTCCCGTGGCCGAATACCTGGCCGCACAGCCCGATGTCGAAGAAATGTTCCAGGACATCGAAAGCTATCTGCTCAAGTGGCTGCCACGCTTCGCTGCCAGCAACCGCGCCTACGTGACCATTGCCATTGGCTGCACCGGCGGACATCACCGCTCCGTGTACCTGACCGAGCGCCTGGGCAAAGTATTGCAAAAAACCCTGAAGAACGTCCAGGTTCGCCACCGCGACCTTAGCTGAAAGGATCTACCCCGCGATGCCAGCTCTGGAAATCGAGATCATCAACAAACTGGGTTTGCACGCCCGCGCCTCAGCCAAATTCGTCGGTGTAGCGGGACAGTTCCCCTGCCAGATCCGCGCCGGCAGGAGCCCGGAGTCAATGGTGGACGGCAAAAGCATCATGGCCATGATGATGCTCGCCGCAGGCAAGGGCACCAAGATCCATCTGAAGACCGAAGGCGAGCAAGAACAGGAAGCGCTGAATGCGCTGGTGGCATTGATCAACAACTACTTCGACGAGGGCGAGTAAGCCCCTGCGGGCCACTCGCCAAACGGCCCTCAGGCAAGCGCCGTATCCATCACCATCATCAGGCAAAAGCCGATGCACAATCCGAGGCTGGCGAGCTTTTCGTGACCATTGCGGCGGGACTCGGGAATCACTTCGTGAGTCACCACCAGCAACATGGCTCCCGCCGCCAAGGCCAACCCCAGCGGCAGCAGCACCTGCGCCAGACTGACCAACCAGGCACAGAGCAAGGCAAAGACCGGCTCTACCAAGCCTGAAGCGGCGCCAATCAGAAATGCCCTGACCCGCGACATCCCCGCCCCCGCCAGCACCAGAGCGATCACCAGCCCCTCCGGTACATCCTGCAGGGCAATCCCCATGGCCAAGCTGTCCGCGTCCGCCATGCCGCCCCCTGCCGACACCCCCACCGCCATGCCTTCCGGAATGTTGTGGGCAATGATGGCGAAGACAAACAGCCAGATGCGTGGCGCAATCACCGGACGCTCCGCCGTACCTACCAGCACTTCAGGGCTGGCTCCCGACACCTTGCGATCCACCAGGAACAAGCCAAAAGCCCCCAGCATGATGCCGGCGCAAACCAGGCCACTGGAGCCCCAGGCAGACAAGCCCAAGTCTTGAGCAGCGGCAATACCGGGAACGATCAGCGAAAACGCCGTCGCCGCCAGCATCACCCCAGCGCCAAAACCCAGCAACGTATCGCTCACGGCCATCGGCATTCTGCGGATCACCAGCACCGGGACCGCCCCCAGCGCCGTGCCCAACGCGCAGATCGAGCCACCCTGCAAGGCGCGCAACAACCTTGGCTCCAGATCCAGCCAGCTCAGCCCTTGAGCCACCAGCAACGCGGTCCCCGCCAACAGCAACAGCGAACCGAAGGCATAACGAAACATCCGTCCGCTGCTGATCGCCAGTGTTTCAGTGCCCATAGTCGGCCTTAGGTCTTGTTATGAATGGAGGTATCAGGCCATCGCGGCCTGATAGCGTTGAGCGACTTCCGGCCAATTGATCACGTTGTAGAACGCATTGATGTATTCCGGCCGACGGTTCTGATAACGCAGGTAGTAGGCGTGCTCCCACACGTCCAGACCGAGAATCGGCGTGTTGCCATTCATCAGCGGGCTGTCCTGGTTACCGCTGCTTTCCACCAGCAGCTTTTTCTCCGGAGTCACGCTGAGCCAGGCCCAGCCACTGCCGAAACGGGTCAGCGCAGCCTTGGTGAACGCCTCCTTGAAGCGCTCGAAACCACCCAGTTGCTGCTCGATTGCCTGAGCCAGGGCCCCCTCGGGCTTACCGCCGCCGGCCGGGGTCATCACCGCCCAGAACAGCGAATGGTTGGCGTGGCCACCCCCTTGGTTGATCACCGCGGCCCGAAGTTTTTCCGGCAGTTGCTGGACGCTGGCCACCAGTTTTTCGACTTCCCAGCCCGCCCATTCAGTGCCTTCTACAGCGGCATTGAGATTGTTGATGTAGGTCTGGTGGTGCTTGCTGTAGTGAATCTCCATGGTCTGCGCATCGATGTGCGGCTCCAGGGCGTCGTAGGCATAAGGCAGTGCAGGCAAGGTAAAGGACATATCAATGGGCTCCGTAAGAGGGGCTGTCGGCTAGCGGGCTGTCGGCTGACAGGCCCGCGACGTTGCTGTCCAGCAAACGATGAGTACGGGGGTATTCACCGTGATCACCGATGAAATTCAGCAGTTCGACGTAGGTCTTGCTGCTCTGGCGCAAAGCCGCTTCGCGCAAGGCCGGGCTGAGGCGGCTGTCCTGCATGGTCTGCAGCAGGCGCTGGTGGATCGCGCAGAGGTACTCTGCGCTCTCCTCCGGCTGGTTCAGGCGCAAATGCAGGTCCGCCAGGTTGTGATGGGAAATCACACAGGCTGCCACCGCCTCGTCGGCATCCCCCCAGCGCTCGAACAACACCTGCGCCAAGGCCAGTGCCTGCAGGTAGAACTCGCGAGCATCCACCAGTTCGCCCTGCATAAAGAGGCGATTGGCCCTTTCGATCGTGCGTTTCCAGTGCTCCATGGTGAGCCTCCAAAGCGGTGTTGGGAGTTACACGCCGCCTGCGGTGAGTTTTTCCGGGTCCAGCAGGACCTCAAGCTGGCTGCGTGGCAGATCAGTGAGTTCAAGTGCCACGTCGATCACCGGGCGACCTTGCCTGTAGGCAGTCTTGGCAATTTCAGCGGCCTTCTGATACCCAATGATCGGGTTCAGAGCAGTCACCAGGATCGGGTTGCGTGACAGTGCTTCCTTGAGCTTGGGCTCGTTGACCTTGAAGCTGGCAATGGCCTTGTCCGCCAACAGGCGACTGGAGTTGGCCAGCAGTTCAATGCTACCGAGCAGGTTCTGGGCAATGATCGGCAGCATCACGTTGAGCTCGAAGTTGCCCGATTGCCCGGCCACGGTGATGGTGCTGTCGTTGCCAATGACTTGGGCCGCGACCATCGCCACGGCTTCCGGAATCACCGGATTGACCTTGCCCGGCATGATCGACGAGCCCGGCTGCAGCCCCTCCAGCTCGATCTCGCCAAGCCCCGCCAGTGGACCGGAGTTCATCCAGCGCAGGTCGTTGGCGATCTTCATCAACGACACCGCAGTGGCCTTGAGCTGGCCGGACACTGTGACCGCCGTGTCCTGTGAGCCGATCAGGGCGAACAGGTTCTTGCCCGGGGTGAACTGCACCTGGGTCAGCTTGCTCAACTGCCGGCTGAAGCGCGCAGCGAACTCGGGGTGAGCGTTGATTCCGGTACCCACGGCGGTACCGCCCTGAGCCAGGGCCTGCAGGCTCGGCAGCAGGTCCTGCAAGTGAGCGATATTGGCCTTGAGCTGCTGCGCCCAACCGTCCAGCACCTGGCTCATTCGCACCGGCATGGCATCCATCAGGTGGGTACGACCGGTCTTGATGAAGGGATGTACCTGCACCGCCTTGCGCTCGATGACCTCCACCAGATGCACCAGTGCCGGCAGCAGTTGCTCATGCAGGGTCAGGGCTGCGCTGACGTGAATGGTGGTGGGAATGATGTCGTTGCTGCTCTGACCACAGTTGACGTGGTCATTGGGATTGACCGGCTCGCCCAACAGGCGGCTGGCCAAGGTCGCCAGCACTTCGTTGGCGTTCATGTTGGAACTGGTACCGGAGCCGGTCTGGAAGATATCCACCGGGAAGTGCTGCATGAAGTCACCCTCCAGCAAGCCCTGGGCGGCATCGACAATGGCCTTGCCCTGGGACGCGCTGAGCTGCCCAAGCTCGACGTTGGCCTCGGCCGCTGCAGCCTTGGCCAGAATCAGGGCACGAATGAAGGCTGCCGGCATGCGTTGCCCGCTGATGGGAAAGTTATCCACCGCGCGCTGAGTCTGCGCGCCATACAAGGCCTGCTCCGGGACCTGCAGTTCGCCCATGCTGTCTCGTTCGATACGGGTATTACTCATCGGGAAATCCTTGCACCAGTTCAATCAGAGGAATGGAAGGCAACAGCGAGCAGGTCGCCAGTTGCCAGGCATGGCTTTGCCAGCGCTTGAGCCGGCACTTGCACAAAGACAACCGCTCCATGTCACGCAATGGCCGCCAGGCCTGATCCAGGCACAGGCTGCGCCAGTGCCAGGGCAACGCAGTATCGGTAGCGGTATCGATCAACAAACGGAAGGAGGTTTCAGCGACGGTCCAGGCCGACATCGCGGTGCAGCACGCCAGGTAGCGGCCCTCGGCGAGGTAATGCTCGATCAGACGCGGTTCGTCCGGTTCCAGTGCGCAACGGATCTGGCGACTCATCCAGCGCCAGCTTTCGAGGTAGGGCTGCTCGTGCAAGGCAGAACTCATGACCTGGGCTCATTGAATAATGATTTTCATTATTAAATGATATTGAGAATCAAATCAATCTGACTTGTACGAATTTTGCCCAACTCTTGTAGGAGCCGACTTGGCGGCGAATGAGCCCCTGAGCCTGGTATCGAGCGTCAGGACGCCTTCGCTGGCAAGCCAGCTCCTAGAAAGCGCCAGGCACAAAAAAACGCGCCACCCGGGGAGGTGGCGCGTTGGGGTGACCCAGGAGGGCGGTCAGCTACCAGCGACAGTCATGCGTTCGATCAGCACCGAGCCGGTGCGGATGTTGCTGCGCAGTTCCAGGTCGTTACCCACGGCAATGATCTGCTTGAACATGTCCCGCAAATTCCCGGCAATGGTGACTTCCTGTACCGCGAACTGGATCTCGCCATTCTCGACCCAGAAACCCGCCGCACCACGGGAGTAATCCCCGGTGACCATGTTCAGGCCATGCCCCATCAGCTCGGTCACCAACAGGCCACGCCCCATACGCCGCAGCAAAGCCGCCTGGTCTTCATCGCCATGGGTGACGAACAGGTTGTGCACGCCACCGGCGTTGGCGGTGCTCGGCATGCCCAGCTTGCGACCCGAGTAGGTACCCAGCACATAGGACACAAGTTCACCGTCCTTGACGAAAGGCTTGGCGTAAGTGGCCAGGCCGTCACCATCGAACGCCGAACTGCCCATGGCGCGCATCAGGTGCGGACGCTCATCGATGGTCAGCCACTGGGGAAACAGCTGTTGGCCCAAGGCGCCTTCAAGGAAGGATGACTTGCGATACAGATTGCCGCCGGAAATCGCGCCGAGAAAACTGCCGAACAGGCCGCCGGCCAGTTCCGCGGAAAACAGCACCGGCACTTCGCAGGTCGGCACCGGGCGGGCGCCAAGTCGACTGGCTGCGCGTTGGGCAGCACGCTGACCAATGCTCGCAGGGTCGGCCAGCAACTGGCCCTGGCGATTGACGTCATACCAGTAGTCGCGCTGCATCTGGCCGTCAGCCTCGGCAATCATCACGCAGCTCAGACTGTGGCGAGTGGAGGCATAACCACCGATAAAACCGTGACTGTTGCCATACACCCGGCAGCCCTGATGGGTGCTCAGGGTGGTGCCGTCGGCATTCTTGATCCGGCTGTCGGCGGCAAAGGCCGCAGCTTCACAGGCCAGGGCCTGTTCGATGGCCTGCTCTGGGGTGATGTCCCAGGCATGGAACAGGTCGAAGTCCTGCAGGTCCTTGGCCATCAAGGATGCATCGGCCAGCCCCGAGGCTTCGTCTTCGGAGGTGTGCTTGGCGATTGCCAGGGCCGCGGCCACGGTTTCACGAATGGCCTCGAGGCCGCTGGCAGAGGTGCTGGCCGAACCCTTGCGCTGGCCCACATAGAGGGTGATGCCAAAGCCCTGGTCGCGGTTGAACTCCACGGTTTCCACTTCCCGCTGGCGCACCGAAGTCGACAGGCCCTGCTCCAGAGACACCGCTACTTCGCAGGCACTGGCCCCCTGGCGCTTGGCCTCGGCAACGATCTGCTCGACTTGCTCCTGCAGGGCCGGCAAAGCCTGTGGGCCGACGCTTTGTGCTGCACTCATGCTGTTCTCCACTCAAATTCTGCTTTCGATTAAGGCCGGCGAGCGACCGGGCCGGACAAGCGGCCCTCGACTGGTTATCATGGCGGCGTTTCTTTGCGGACTGCCACCATGGTTGATTCTTACGACGACTCCCTCGATGGGGAGAAAAGCAAATCCCAGGTCAAACGCGAGCTGCATGCTCTGGTTGATCTCGGCGAGCGCCTTACCACTCTCAAGCCTGACTTGCTGAACAAACTGCCGTTGACCGACGCCTTGCGCCGGGCCCTGGCGGATGCGCCCAAGCACGTCGCCCATATCGCCCGAAAGCGCCACCTGCAATTCATCGGCAAGCTGATGCGTGACCAGGACACCGACGCGATTCTGCAACTGCTCGACCAACTCGACGCCTCCACCCGGCAGTACAACGAACGTTTCCATAACCTGGAACGTTGGCGTGACCGCCTGATCGGCGGCGGCGATGACGTTCTGGAAAAGTTCGTCAGTGAATATCCGGACGCCGATCGCCAGCAACTGCGCTCCCTGATTCGTCAGGCCCAGCACGAGGTGGCCCATAACAAGGCGCCGGCCTCCAGCCGTAAAATCTTCAAGTACATCCGCGAGCTGGACGAGACCCAACGCGGTCTGCGTTGAGTCCTCCACGGGTGAGCTGCCCAGCAGTTCACCCGGCGCCCTCTTCTCTTATGCCCCTGTGCCACCCACGGTGATCGCATCGATCTTCAAGGTTGGCTGACCGACGCCTACCGGCACTGATTGCCCGTCCTTGCCACAAGTGCCGACGCCGCTGTCCAGGGACAAATCGTTGCCCACCATCGACACTCGGCTCATCGCTTCAGGACCGTTGCCAATCAGGGTCGCGCCCTTGACCGGTGCGGTGATCTTGCCGTCTTCGATCAGATACGCCTCGCTGGTGGAAAACACGAACTTGCCGCTGGTGATGTCCACCTGGCCGCCGCCAAGGTTGGCGCAATAGATGCCTTTCTTCACCGAGGCGATGATTTCCGCCGGATCGCTTTCGCCAGCCAGCATGTAGGTGTTGGTCATGCGCGGCATCGGCAAGTGCGCGTAGGACTCACGACGCCCGTTGCCAGTGCGGGCCACGCCCATCAGGCGGGCATTGAGTTTGTCCTGCATATAGCCCTTGAGCACACCGTTCTCGATCAGGGTGGTGCATTCGGTCGGGGTGCCTTCGTCGTCCACACTCAGGGAGCCGCGACGCCCAGCCAGGGTGCCATCGTCGACGATGGTGCAAAGCTTGGAAGCCACCCTCTCGCCCATGCGGCCGCTGTAGGCCGAGCTGCCCTTGCGGTTGAAGTCGCCTTCCAGGCCGTGGCCCACGGCTTCGTGCAGCAGCACACCGGACCAGCCGGAGCCGAGTACCACCGGCAAGGTGCCCGCCGGTGCCGGAATGGCTTCGAGATTGACCAGGGCCTGACGCAGCGCTTCACGGGCATAGCCCATGGCCCGATCTTCAGTGAGGAAATAGCGGTAATCGGTACGCCCGCCGCCACCATGGCCACCGCGCTCGCGGCGGCCATTCTGCTCGACGATGACGCTGACGTTGAAGCGCACCAACGGCCGCACATCCGCCGCCAGGCCGCCGTCCGTCGAGGCCACCAGAATCCGCTCCCAGACCCCGGCCATGCTCACGCTGACCTGCTGGATACGCGGGTCCAGAGCACGAGTCGCCGCGTCCACTCGCTTGAGCAGTTCGACTTTCTCGGCCCGGCTGATGACTTCCAGAGGATTGTCCGGCGCATACAGTTGCGCCACGTCCTGGCTGGTGAAGGCCTGCACCGTACCGTTCTGTCCGGCCCGAGAGATCGAACGCGCAGCACGGGCCGCCAGTCCCAGGGCTTCCAGGGTGATGGCGTTGCTGTAGGCAAAGCCGGTCTTCTCCCCGGACTGCGCACGCACACCCACCCCTTGGTCGAGGTTGAAACTGCCTTCCTTGACGATCCCGTCTTCCAGGGACCAGGACTCGGAAATCTGCCCCTGGAAATACAGGTCGGCGGCATCGATGCCCGGGCCGGCCAGATCCCCCAGCACGCCCTGCAAGCTTTCGATGGTCACGCCGCCAGGGGCTAGAAGATGTTCACTGACTGAGGACAACAACCCGCTCATATGCTTTGGCCTTAAATTCGTCGTACTTATGCAAGCCGTTGAACGCCTTGCGAGAAAATGCGCCGGTGACTGACCACCGGCATCCGCGCCCGAATGGACGCCTGTTCACTGCTGTCGCGCTCGGCCAACAGCACGCCCTCACCTTGATCCTGCTCCGCCAGCACGCGTCCCCATGGGTCGACGATGGCCGCATGGCCGTAGGTTTCCCGTGGGCCGGGATGCACGCCACCCTGGGCCGCCGCCAGCAGGTAGCACTGGGTTTCAATGGCCCGGGCCCGGATCAGCACCTCCCAATGGGCGGCGCCGGTCACCGCGGTAAAAGCCGAAGGCGCGGTAATCAGTTCAGCGCCGGCGGCGCGCAATTCGCTGTACAGCTCGGGAAAGCGCAGGTCATAACAAACCGTCAGCCCCAACCGACCCACCGGCGTATCCGCCACTACCACGCGGTCTCCATGAGCATAGTCATCGGATTCGCGATAGCGTCCGCGATTGTCCGCCACGTCGACATCGAACAGATGCAGCTTGTCGTAGCGCGCCACAATCTGTCCCTGATCGTCCACCAACAATGAACAGGCGTTGGCCTTGGCCTCGGGCTGATCCTCGGGGGGCAGCGGCAAGGTGCCGGCCACTATCCATAACCTGAGGTCGCGGGCGGTCTGTTTCAACCATGGCAGGATCGGACCTTCGCCCAGGGCTTCAGCGCGACCGATGGCCGCCATGTCGCGGCGGCCCATGGCGGCGAAGTTTTCCGGCAGCACGGCCAGCTTGGCGCCAGCAACGGCGGCTTGCTCAAGCAGGCTCCGAGCCTGGTTCAGATTGGCCAGCACATCGCTCTGGCTGACCATTTGAATCACCGCAAGAGACATGGCGAACTCCTTGTAGGGTAGGCCGCCATGCTACTCCATAGGCACGAATCGATGATTCTCAAAACGGCTTGTCGAAGGTGATTTGGGGATCTTTCCACGGGCCTTTGACGTTGTATTTGACGCTGGCAAAGCGCGCCACGCGGTCTCCGATCAGCTTGTCGATCAGGAACAACGCCCCGCCCACCGCAGGCGCCCCGACGATCAGCGCGGCAATCGGCAGGTTGTTGGTGACCGGCAGGGTCACCAGCAGCTTGGCGTCCACCTGATCGGCCACCATATCCAGGGTGCCATTGAGCTCCAGATTGCTCGACGGCCCCGTGAGGGTGATCGGCTCGCGAGTGACATACACGCCATTGCTCGCCGCCAGCACACCCTTGACCCGGTCATAGCTCAAGCCCTTGCCGAACAGGTCGGAGAAGTCCAGGCGCAGGCGCCGGCCGATGGAGTTGAAGTTGAGCAGGCCGAATACCCGCAGGGCCTGGGCCCCGCCTTCGACTTCAACGAACTGCCCCTTGCGCAGGGTGGCGTCCAGGCTGCCGGAGAAGCGCTTCAAGCCCACCCAGGCCGGTGAGCCCGGCCAGCGGCCATCGACATCCAGGTGAAAGTCTTCACTGGTTACGGTCGGTGCGAAGCCCCAGCCCTTGAGCACATCCGCCAGGTTCTTGCCACCAATACGGCCACGGTACCAACTGCTGCTGGCACCGGCCTGACCTTCCCAGCCCCCCTCGCCTTGCAACTGCATGCCCTTGAGGCCCAGGTCCAGGCCATTGAAGACCATGCCCTTGGCCGTCGGCCGAACCTTGAGCGCCCAGCGACCGATCAGGTCCTGGCCCTGGAACAGTTGGGCAATGGAAATATCCAGGGGCGGAACGTTCTTCGGGTCCACTGAAGCCAAAGGATCAGGTGCATTTTCATCGGTCTGGGCCGTCGGGTCGGCGGCCGGCAGGCGTACGTACGCCATGTCGATGACCATTGGCGCCACCTTGGCATCGGGAATCCCGACTTTGCCCTTGGCCTGTTGACTGTCGATCTGCAGCTCCCAGGCAGAGGGCTTGCGGCTCAGCAGCAGGTTGACCTGATCCAGCGAGGTGCCGAAGGCGCTGAGCTTGCCGACCTTGAAGTCCGCACTGCTGAGCAACTGCTTGGCGCTGCCCCCCGGGTCCTTTCCGGCATAGCGATCCACCAGGGCCTTCCACGGTTCCACATCCAGCTCGGAGAGAATCCCCCGTACCCGCAGCCCTTTGCCAGGAGGCAGCAAGGCCGCACCATCGCCGAGGAACAGTTCGCCCCGACCCTCGGCGAGCTTGCCGCTGGGCGCCGCGAAAGTGAAGTCGGCCAACTCGCCGTATTTGAACCAGTAGCGCCGCTCGGCCCCTTGCAGGGTCATGCGAAACACACTGTTACGCCCAGTGCTGGCAGCCATGCCAAACGGCGCCGGCAGGTCCACCGCCACGCCCTTGAGGCTGGAGTTGACCATCAATTGACTGTCGGCACCGTCAAGGTTCAGTTGCAACTGAAAGGGCACTTCGCCGGACACCGGCAACGGCTGGCTGACTTTCAACCAGTCGGTGAGTTTCTTCACCGTAACCTGGCCCTTGGCAACCACCCGGGTATTGGGCTTGCCTGGCTTGCCATCGGCAAAGATCTGCGCCGTGACCGGCCGATCGAAAGCCTGGGCGCTGATGCCTGTACCGCTCAGGCCCCTGGCACTGTCAAAGCGGAAGTCGCCCTTGAGCTGGGTCAGTTCCAACTCGGGTTCACTGAGTTTGAGGCGCGCCTTGTCAGTCTTGAAGTCCACCAGGATCTTCGGTTCCTCGCCCTTGACCAGGGGAATGTCCAGGTTCAGCTTGCCTTGCAGGTCACCCTCGCCCTGCCAGCCGGCAAAGGTCGATGCGGTGCCGATCGGTGCTTCCTGCAGAATCTTCACCCCGTCACCCAGGCCGCCGGCAAAACTGCCGTCGATGAACATGTGGCTGCTCTGACCGGCAACGGAATGGGGAATGTTGACGAAAACATCCCGCACTTTGGTATCCAACAGCTGCCCCTTGCTGGCGACGATGCGTACGCCGCTGTCTTCGACGAACACGTCGCCGCTGATCTTGCTCAGGTGCGGCCAGCCCGGCTGGAACGCCAGTTCGGCGTCATGCACCTTGAAGAACAGGCTGATGCTGCGAGCCGCCTCGATAGCGTCATGGTTCAGCGAACCCTGGTACTGGAAGAAACCCTCATCCACCGCGCCCTTGAGGATCGCCGTACGCAGCCATTCATCCAGCGCCGGACTGAGCACCTGGGGCAGGTACTTGGCGGTGTAGCGCCCATCGCCGTCCACCAGGCCGACCCGCAGGTCCATGTAGTCTTCCTGGCTGTGGTCGAAGTGCAGCCGGATCAGGAAATCGCCGGCAATCTTGCCCTCTTCCCCCAGCACCTTGAGGTAGGGCGCGATCAGGGTGAAACCTTGTTTGTCGAGTTTCCAGGTCAGGGTGGCGTTGGCCTGGATGTACTGCCAGGGCTTGGCGAAGATCGGGTACAGGTGCAGGGAGAAATCCTTGCTGTCCATGCGCAGCTCGCCCTTACCCAGGTCGCCGCTGATGCTGCCACTGACGTTTCGCGCCGCCGGAGCGCCGTGATAGGCGTCGAAGCCGACCCGATCAAGGTTGGCGGCAAAGCTCAGTCGCTGGTCGCCGGTGTTCTGGGGGCGATAGTCGAGCAGCACATTGCGCAGCCCGCCGCTAACCTTCAAGCGCTCGATGGTGGTGGCCAGGCCTTGCGGCAAAGGTGCCAGGGCATTGAGGATCGGCGTGAGCGGCGTCAGGTCCAGGCGGTCGGCTTGCAGATGCCAGAGTTCTTCACGGTTATCGCCGGCCTGGGTTTGCTGCAGTTGCAGGCGCGATTCCCAGCGGGTTTCGCCCAGGCTCAGCGCCAGGGAATCGAGTTGTACCTGCAGGCCCTGATCGCTGCGCTGGAAGAAGGCATTCAACGCCAGATTCTTCAGGGTGACTGGCGTGCGCTCGGCATAGGCGCCGGTGAGCTGTGGCGCATTCAAGCGCAGCGCCGCGCTCTGCACTGTGCCCTTGGCCCAGGTCAGCCACAGCTCGCCACCGGCCTTGAGTTCGGAGAGTTTCCATTGCTGAGTGACACGGGCTGGCAGCCAGCGCGACCAGTCACTTTGCGGCAGGCTCAGGTACAGCTCGGCCCGGGCGTCGCGCCATGCATCCGCCTGGATGCGTGTGCGCAGGTTGACGGCCAAGGGCTGCCCGTCCGGCAGGGTCAGGCGCAGGTCCAGGCGCTGGCGGCTGGGACCGGTGCGCAGATTGAGTCCGACATAGGTCAGGGCCAGCGGCGAATGATCCTGCGGCAGCAAAGTGACTTGGCTGTCCAACAGGGAGAGTTCCGCGACTTGCTGCAAGCGAGTCAGCAGTTGTCCCGGATCCATGGGTTGGTCCTGCTGCATTGGCAGGCCTTGCAATTGCCATTGGCCGTCCGCGCCTTCCTTGAGGCTCAGACTCAGACCGCTGAGCTCCAGGCGCCCTATGCGCAGGTCACGGGCCAACAGGCTGCCGAGCATGTCCGGGGCCACGCTGACCTGGTCCAGGCGCAGGGCGTTGGCCCCCTCGCCCACCATCACATCGTGTGCCAGGAGAATCGGCGACAGTCCGCTCCAACGCCCTTCCAGGCTACCGATATGCACCGGCAGCCCCACGGCCTGCTGCACCTTGGCTTCGACCTCGGCCTGGTACTCAGCCACCAGCGGAGTCAGTTCCCGACCCAGGCTGACGTACAAGGCCGTCACCACCAACAGCAACGCGCAGGCACCCAGCCCCCAGCGAATCAGCGTGGTGAACAAGCGGATCAGCCGCTCCATCTCAGTTGGCTCCCATGGCAAAAGTCATGCAAAAAGCTGAAGCCAGCCGTTTCCAGTGGTGTAAAACACGGGAAATCAGAGCAGCACCACGTCGTATTGTTCCTGGGAGTACATGGTTTCGACCTGGAACCTGATGGTACGGCCGATAAAACCTTCCAACTCCGCCACATTGCCCGACTCTTCGTCCAGCAGACGATCCACCACTTTCTGATTGGCCAGCACTCGATACCCTTCTGCCTGATAAGCCCGGGCCTCACGGAGGATTTCACGGAATATTTCGTAACAGATGGTTTCCGGGGTCTTCAGCTTGCCCCGTCCCTGACAACTGCTGCAGGGCTCGCAGAGCACCTGCTCCAGGCTCTCGCGCGTGCGTTTGCGGGTCATCTGCACCAGGCCCAGTTCGGTGATGCCGATGATGTTGGTCTTGGCGTGATCGCGCTCCAGTTGCTTCTCCAGGGTCCGCAGTACCTGACGCTGATGCTCCTCGTCTTCCATGTCGATGAAGTCGATGATGATGATCCCGCCCAGGTTGCGCAGGCGCAGCTGCCGGGCAATGGCGGTAGCGGCTTCGAGGTTGGTCTTGAAGATGGTTTCCTCAAGATTGCGATGACCGACGAAGGCCCCGGTGTTGACGTCGATGGTGGTCATGGCTTCCGCCGGGTCCACCACCAGATAACCACCGGACTTGAGTGGCACCTTGCGCTCCAGGGCCTTCTGGATTTCATCCTCGACGCCGTACAGGTCGAAGATCGGCCGCTCACCGGGGTAGTGCTCCAGGCGATCGGCGATTTCCGGCATCAGCTCGGCAACGAACTGAGTGGTCTTCTGGAAGGTTTCCCGGGAGTCGATGCGGATCTTCTCGATTTTCGGGCTCACCAGATCCCGCAGGGTACGCAGCGCCAGGCCCAGGTCTTCGTAGATCACATTGGGCGCGCCAATGGTCTTGATCTGAACGCCGATCTGATCCCAGAGCCGACGCAGGTAGCGAATGTCCATCAGGATCTCATCGGCACCGGCGCCCTCGGCGGCAGTACGCAGGATGAACCCGCCCGCCTCCTTGATGCCTTCCTGGGCCACGCAGTCGCTGACCACCTGCTTCAAGCGCTCACGCTCGGCTTCATCCTCGATCTTCAGCGAGATGCCGACATGGGCGGTACGGGGCATGTACACCAGATAACGTGAAGGAATCGACAACTGGGTGGTCAGTCGGGCGCCCTTGGTGCCGATGGGGTCTTTGGTGACTTGCACCACCAGGCTCTGCCCTTCATGCACCAGGGCACTGATGCTCTCCACCGCCGTACCTTCACGGGTGGAAATTTCCGCAGCATGAATAAACGCTGCGCGGTCCAGGCCGATATCGACGAAGGCGGCCTGCATGCCAGGCAATACCCGCACCACCTTGCCTTTATAGATGTTGCCAACGATACCGCGGCGCTGGGTCCGTTCGACGTGAACCTCTTGCAGCACTCCGTTTTCGACCACCGCCACCCGTGATTCCATCGGCGTGATGTTGATCAGAATCTCTTCACTCATGGCAGTGTCTCGTTCAGGCGTGTTCATAGAAGGCCGCAGCAGTCGGGTACGGCGCTTTAGCGCACTGGAAGGTTTTGCCAACAGGGTATGCCGAAATGGCCAAGCAGTTCTGCGGTTTCGCACACCGGCAAGCCAACCACAGCGGAGTAACTGCCATTGAGCCCTGACACAAACACCGCCGCAAGCCCCTGGATTGCATAACCGCCGGCCTTGTCCCGAGGCTCGCCGCTGGCCCAGTAGATGCTCGCTTCCTCAGGGGAGATGGCGCGAAACCGCACCAGGCTGCGCACCACTCTCGACTCGCAGCGCTCCCCGTCGAGCAGGGCAATGGCGGTCAACACTTCGTGCTCGCGCCCGGCCAGCGCCATGAGCATCGCCAGGGCGTCGGCCTGGTCCAGCGGTTTGCCGAGGATCCGCCCATCCAGCACCACGGCCGTATCGGCTCCCAGCACACAGGCCGGGGCCCGGGATTCGCTGCTGGTGATCAGGGCGCGCCCGGCCGCCGCCTTGCCACGGGCAAGACGCTCGACATAAGCCGCAGGGGATTCATCAGCCAGCGGAGTTTCATCGATGTCCGCGCTGATGGCGGTGAAGGGCACACCGATCTGGGTGAGCAGCTCACGCCGACGGGGCGAACCGGAAGCGAGGTAAAGCGGATTCATCAAGACATCTCCCTGTCGAGGTGCGGGCCAATGCCTGACCGAATTAATTGATTTTGAAACGTCGGCGCAACCCACGCAGACCAAAGCTGACCCACGGCCACAACAGCGCACTGACCAGGGCTGGCAGGACCAGCGCCAGGGTCGGCTGGCGATTACCGGTCAGGGCGCTGAGCCAGAGTTGGACCAACTGCGCCAAGCCAAAGATCACCAGGATCACCAAACTCTGCTGCCACATCGGGAACATCCGCAGACGCTGTTGCAGGGACAGCACAAGGAAGGTAATCAGCGTCAGGATCAAGGCGTTCTGCCCCAGGAGCGTGCCGTAAAGCACATCCTCCGCCAGCCCAAGGCACCAAGCCGTGACCATGCCCACCTTGTGCGGCAGGGCCAGGGCCCAAAAGGCCAGTAGCAGGGCCAGCCATAGCGGGCGCAGGATTTCCATGAACTGAGGCAAAGGCGACACACTCAGCAGCATGCCGATCAGAAACGTCAGCCAGACGATCCAGCCGTTTTGCGAATAGGTGCTACCCGCCATTATTCTCTTCCTCCGGTGGTGGCCGGTGCCGCAGCCGGAGGCTTGGCCGCCGCCGGTTTCACCACAGGTTTATTGACCGGCTTGGCCGGAGCATGGGCGGCCGGTTTGACCGGAGTCGCTGGTGCAGTCGCGGGGGCGCTGGCAGGGGCTGCGGTCGCGGCTGGAGTCACCGCAGGCTTGGGCACCGTGGTCGGCACCACCGGGGTGGTATTGCCACCCTGCTGGTCCTGGGCTTCCTGAGCCTGGGCCGCATCATTGGCCCGCTCTTCGGCCGTGCGCGGATCACTGAATACCAGTAACAGGTAACGGCTGCGGTTCAGCGCGGCAGTGGGCACCGCTCGCACAATGGCGAATGGCTGACCGGAATCGTGGATCACTTCCTTGACCGTGGCCACCGGATATCCAGCGGGGAAACGCTGGCCAAGGCCCGAACTGACCAGCAAATCGCCTTCCTTGACATCGGCGGTGTCGGCCACGTGGCGCAACTCCAGGCGCTCCGGGTTGCCAGTGCCACTGGCAATGGCCCGCAGGCCATTGCGATTGACCTGTACCGGAATGCTGTGGGTGGTGTCGGTGAGCAGCAGCACGCGGGACGTGTAGGGCATCAACTCCACCACCTGTCCCATCAGGCCACGGGCATCGAGCACCGGCTGACCGAGAAAGACGCCATCGCGCTCACCTTTATTGATGATGATGCGGTGGGTGAAGGGGTTCGGGTCCATGCCGATCAACTCGGCCACTTCAACCTTCTCGTTGACCAGTGCCGAAGAGTTGAGCAACTCGCGCAGACGCACGTTCTGCTCGGTCAAGGCGGCAAGCTTTTGCATGCGCCCCTGCAGCAGCAGGTTTTCGGTCTTGAGTTTTTCGTTTTCAGCGACCAGCTCGGTGCGACTGCCGAATTGACTGGCAACGCCCTGCCATAGCCGCTGCGGCAGGTCGGTGATCCAGTAGGACTGCATCAACACCAGCGACATCTGGCTACGCACTGGCTTGAGCAGTGTGAAGCGGGCATCGACCACCATCAGTGCGACCGACAGTACGACCAGCACCAGGAGGCGCACGCCCAATGAGGGGCCTTTGGCGAAAAGCGGTTTAATAAGCCGCTCCTCCCAGGCAAATGTTGTGTTTATTCATACGGCATCAAACCGGCCTGGATGCAGATTGACAGAAGATAAACGCCACAGGCAGCACTGCAAAGTGCTGCCTGTGAGCGCAACAGCATAGATGCAACCGGCGAAGTTACTCGCTGGAGAGCAGGTCCATGGTGTGTTTGTCCATCATTTCCAATGCACGGCCACCGCCGCGAGCAACACAGGTCAGCGGATCTTCGGCAACGATCACCGGCAGACCGGTTTCCTGGGCCAACAGCTTGTCCAGATCACGCAGCAGAGCGCCACCACCGGTCAGCACCAGACCGCGCTCGGCGATGTCCGAAGCCAGTTCCGGAGGCGATTGCTCCAGGGCACTTTTCACCGCCTGAACGATGGTTGCCAGGGACTCCTGCAGAGCCTCCAGCACTTCATTGGAGTTCAGGGTGAAGGCACGTGGCACGCCTTCAGCCAGGTTACGGCCGCGTACGTCGACTTCACGCACTTCGCCGCCTGGATAGGCAGTACCGATTTCCTGCTTGATGCGCTCAGCGGTGGACTCACCGATCAGGCTGCCGTAGTTGCGACGCACGTAGGTGATGATGGCCTCGTCGAAACGGTCGCCACCAACACGTACGGATTCGGCGTAAACCACACCGTTCAGGGAGATCAGGGCGATTTCAGTGGTACCACCACCGATGTCCACGACCATCGAACCACGGGCTTCTTCAACCGGCAGGCCGGCACCGATCGCAGCGGCCATTGGCTCTTCGATCAGGAACACTTCACGGGCACCGGCGCCAAGGGCCGACTCACGGATGGCACGACGTTCAACCTGGGTGGACTTGCATGGAACGCAGATCAGCACACGAGGGCTGGGCTGCAGAAAGCTGTTTTCATGAACCTTGTTGATGAAGTACTGCAGCATCTTTTCGCAGACGCTGAAGTCGGCGATCACGCCGTCCTTCATCGGACGAATGGCGGCAATGTTGCCCGGAGTACGACCGAGCATGCGCTTGGCCTCAGTACCAACCGCAACAACACTTTTCTGATTACCGTGGGTCCGAATGGCCACAACCGATGGTTCATTCAGGACAATACCGCGCTCGCGCACGTAAATAAGGGTGTTGGCAGTGCCCAGGTCAATGGAAAGATCGCTGGAAAACATGCCACGCAGTTTCTTGAACATGGGAAAGGGACCCTAGGCAACGCGTGGGTAAAAAAGTGCGGCAAACTCTAACAACGACAGGGATTTTGGGCAAGGCGCCAATATGTTAAATTGGCCGCTTTTCTGTGCACCAAACCCCACAATCGCGGCCATAAGACCGTAGAAATGCGGTAGTGTTCCGACAATCTAACACGCGGACGAAATCCGTTTTTGTTTTCCACTGGAGAATCCCATGGCGCTTGAACGCTCCGACGTGGAAAAAATCGCTCATTTGGCCAGCATCAAGCTCAATGAAGGCGATCTTCCACACATCACCTCCGCCCTTAACAGCATTCTCGGGCTGGTGGATGAAATGCAGGCAGTCGATACCGATGGTATCGAGCCCCTGGCCCACCCTCTGGAAGCCAGCCAGCGCCTGCGCGCAGACGTTGTGACCGAGTCCAATCATCGCGAGGCCTATCAGTCCATCGCACCAGCGGTCGAAAGCGGCCTGTATCTGGTTCCGAAAGTCATCGACTAAAGGGAAAGAGCCTGCAATGCACCACATGACTCTGGCCGAGATCGCCCGCGGCCTCGCCGACAAGAAGTTTTCCTCTGTAGAACTGACCCAGACCCTGCTGGCGCGCATCGCTCAGTTGGATCCGCAGATCAACAGTTTCATCAGCCTCACCCAAGACCTGGCCCTGGGCCAGGCCAAGGCCGCCGACGAACGTCGCGCCAACGGTGAGAGCGGAGCCCTGCTGGGCGCACCGATCGCCCACAAAGACCTGTTCTGCACCCAAGGCATCCGCACCAGCTGCGGTTCGAAGATGCTCGACAACTTCAAGGCGCCCTATGACGCCACCGTGGTCGCCAAGCTGGCCGCGGCCGGAGCCGTGACCCTGGGCAAGACCAACATGGACGAATTCGCCATGGGCTCGGCCAACGAGTCGAGCTGGTACGGCGCAGTGAAAAACCCGTGGAACCTGGAGCACGTGCCCGGCGGTTCGTCCGGTGGTTCCGCCGCCGCCGTAGCCGCGCGCCTGCTGCCTGCGGCCACCGCCACCGACACCGGCGGTTCGATCCGCCAGCCCGCCGCCTTCACCAACCTCACCGGCCTGAAGCCGACCTACGGTCGCGTTTCCCGCTGGGGCATGATCGCCTACGCTTCCAGCCTCGATCAGGGTGGCCCGCTGGCACGCACCGCCGAAGACTGCGCGATCCTGCTGCAAGGCATGGCCGGCTTCGACCCGAACGATTCCACCAGCATCGATGAACCGGTGCCGGACTACAGCGCCGGCCTCAGCGGCTCGCTGCAGGGCCTGCGCATCGGCGTGCCGAAGGAGTACTTCAGCGCCGGTCTCGACCCGCGCATCGCCGAACTGATCCACAACAGCATCAAGGAGCTGGAAAAGCTCGGTGCGGTGATCAAGGAAATCAGCCTGCCGAACATGCAGCACGCGATTCCCGCGTACTACGTGATCGCCCCGGCGGAAGCCTCCTCCAACCTGTCGCGTTTCGACGGCGTGCGCTTCGGCTACCGTTGCGAGAACCCGGCCAACCTTGAAGACCTGTACAAGCGCTCCCGTGGCGAAGGCTTCGGCAGCGAAGTGCAGCGCCGGATCATGGTCGGCGCCTACGCGCTGTCCGCCGGCTACTACGACGCCTACTACCTCAAGGCGCAGAAAATCCGTCGCCTGGTGAAGAACGACTTCATGAACGCTTTCAACGAAGTCGACATCATCCTCGGCCCGACCACGCCCAACCCGGCCTGGAAGCTCGGCGCCAAGAGCAGCGATCCGGTCGCCGCGTACCTGGAAGACGTCTACACCATTACCGCCAACCTCGCGGGCCTGCCGGGCCTGTCGATGCCGGCCGGTTTCGTCGACGGCTTGCCGGTCGGCGTGCAACTGCTCGCCCCGTATTTCCAGGAAGGCCGCTTGCTCAACGTTGCGCACCAGTATCAGTTGAACACTGACTGGCACACCCGCACCCCAACCGGCTTCTGAGGAGACACACATGCAATGGGAAGTCGTGATCGGGCTGGAGATTCATACCCAGCTCACCACTCAATCGAAGATTTTCTCCGGTAGCTCCACCGCCTTCGGTGCCGAGCCCAACACCCAGGCCAGCCTGATCGACCTGGGCATGCCCGGCGTGCTGCCGGTGCTGAACCAGGAAGCGGTGCGCATGGCGGTGATGTTCGGCCTGGCGGTAGACGCCGAGATCGGCCAGCACAACGTGTTCGCCCGCAAGAACTACTTCTACCCGGACCTGCCCAAGGGTTACCAGATCAGCCAGATGGAGCTGCCAATCGTTGGCAAAGGCCACCTGGACATCCCTCTGGAAGACGGCACCATGAAACGCGTCGGCATCACCCGCGCGCACCTGGAAGAAGACGCCGGCAAGAGCCTGCACGAAGAGTTCAACGGTGCCACCGGCATCGACCTGAACCGCGCCGGCACGCCGCTGCTGGAAATCGTGTCCGAGCCGGACATGCGCAGCGCCAAGGAAGCCGTGGCCTACGTCAAGTCGATCCACGCGCTGGTTCGCTACCTGGGCATCTGCGACGGCAACATGGCCGAAGGCTCGCTGCGTTGCGACTGCAACGTCTCGGTCCGCCCCAAGGGCCAGGTCGAGTTCGGCACCCGCTGCGAGATCAAGAACGTCAACTCGTTCCGCTTCATCGAGAAGGCGATCAACAGCGAGATCCGTCGCCAGATCGATCTGATCGAAGACGGCGGCAAAGTGATCCAGCAGACCCGCCTGTACGACCCGAACAAGGACGAAACCCGTCCGATGCGCAGCAAGGAAGAAGCCAACGACTACCGTTACTTCCCCGATCCGGACCTGCTGCCCGTGGTTATCGAGGATTCCTTCCTCGACCAGGTACGCGCCACCCTGCCAGAACTGCCACCGCAGAAACGCGAGCGCTTCCAGGAGCAGTTCGGCCTGTCGGTCTACGACGCCAGCGTCCTGGCCACCAGCCGCGAGCAGGCGGACTACTTCGAGAAGGTCGCCAGCATTGCCGGTGACGCCAAGCTCGCCGCCAACTGGGTCATGGTCGAACTGGGCAGCCTGCTCAACAAGCAGGGCCTGGAAATCGACGCAGCCCCGGTCTCGGCCGAACAACTGGGCGGCATGCTGCTGCGGATCAAGGACAACACCATCTCCGGCAAGATCGCCAAGACCGTGTTCGAAGCCATGGCCAATGGCGAGGGCAGCGCCGACGAGATCATCGACAAGCGCGGCCTCAAGCAAGTCACCGACAGCGGCGCGATCTCCGCGGTGCTGGATGAAATGCTCGCGGCCAACGCCGAACAGGTCGAACAGTACCGCGCCGCCGACGAGGCCAAGCGCGGCAAGATGTTCGGCTTCTTCGTCGGCCAGGCGATGAAAGCTTCCAAGGGCAAGGCCAACCCGCAACAGGTCAACGAGCTGCTGAAAAGCAAGCTCGAAGGCTGATCGAAAAATGCAGCCTTGGCTTGTCAGTCGAAATCGCGGGGATGCAAGCCCGTCTTCGCTGGCAAGCCAGCTCCTGCGAATAATGACTCCCCGTCCCTGGTTCATGGCCTGTGCCCTGCTCGCTCTGCTCACGGGCTGCGCCAGCAGCCATATCATCGACCCTCGAGGTTATGACCAGACCGGGACAGCCTCCTATTACGGCGCCCGCCATCATGGCAAACGCACCGCCAGCGGCGAGCCCTTCGATCAGAACGGCCTCACTGCGGCCCATCGCGAACTGCCGTTCGGCACCCGAGTGCAAGTCACCAACCAGGGCAACGGCAAAAGCGTCGTGGTCCGTATCAACGATCGTGGCCCGCACACCCGCGGCCGCCTGATCGACTTATCCCGCGCTGCCGCGCAACAGCTGGGCATGCTGCGCAGCGGCACCGCCAAAGTACGCATCCAAGCCCTCAGCGACTGACCGACGGAGCCCGAGCCATTACCGCCTTTGCCGAACTGCCCCTGCTCAGCCTGATCCAACTCATCAGCGGCCTGGTGATGCTGATCGTCGGCGCCGAGTTGCTGGTGCGTGCCGCAGTACGTTTGTCCGCACGCCTGCATGTACGTCCGCTGATCATGGGTTTGAGCATCGTCGCCTTCGGCAGCAGCGCGCCGCAGATGGCCATCAGCCTGCAGGCGACCCTGGCCGACAACACCGATATCGCCGTGGGCAGCGTGATCGGCAGCAGCATCTTCAACATCCTGGTGACCCTGGGTCTATCGGCCCTGATCATTCCGCTGCGGGTATCGCGACAGCTGGTGCGCCTGGACATCCCGCTGATGATCGGTGCCAGCCTGCTGGTATTCATGCTGGCCTATAACGAGCGTCTCAGCCCCTCCGACGGCGTCATCCTGCTGGCGGCCCTGGTGCTGTACCTGCTCCTGCTGTTGCGCCAGTCGCGGCACTCGGCACGCCATCACCTGCCCGCTCCAGCCGGCCAGCGCGGTTTCGCGCCCAGGTTCAGCAGCATGCTGATGGTGCTTATCGGCCTGGGGCTGCTGGTCTTCGCCGGACACTTGCTGCTAGGCGCCGCCGTCACCGTGGCCGACGACCTGGGCTTGTCGGAGCGGGTCATGGGACTGACGGTGATTGCCGTCAGCACCTCCCTGCCCCAGCTCGCCACTTCCCTGCTCGCGGCCCTGCGGGGCCAGCGGGATATCGCCGTGGGCAATGTCATCGGCAGCAATCTCTTCAACTTGCTGGGGGTCCTGGGGTTTACCGCCCTGGTGGCTCCGACGCCGCTCTCGGTTTCGCCCAACGCCCTGGATTTCGACTTGCCGGTGATGCTCGGCGTCGCGGTGCTGTGCCTGCCGGTGTTCTATTCGGGGTATCGCGTGACCCGGGCCGAAGGCTTGCTGTTTCTCGGCCTGTACCTGGCCTATGGGCTGCACGTGGTGTCCTTCACCACGGGCATGCCCCTGGCGGGCAAGCTGGAACACTTGATGCTGTTTTTCGTCCTGCCAGCGCTGGTGGCGTTTCTGCTGTTCAGTTCGCTACGGGCCTGGCGCCGCCAACACAAGAGAGAAGCGCCATGAGCGAAAACAAGAAAAGCGGACTGCAAATGCGTCGCCAAGTGATGGGCGACGCCTTCGTCGACCGAGCTCTGGGCAACGCCACCGAATTCACCCAGCCACTGCAGGAGTTCGTCAACGAACACGCTTGGGGCGGCGTGTGGAACCGTGATGGCCTGCCGTTGAAAACCCGTAGCCTGATCACCCTGGCAACGCTGACCGCGCTGAAGTGTCCCCAGGAGTTGAAGGGCCACGTGCGTGGCGCCCTGAACAACGGCTGCACCGTGGAAGAGATACGTGAAGCGCTGCTGCATTGCGCGGTGTATGCCGGAGTGCCGGCCGCCATCGATGCGTTTCGCGCAGCCCAGGAAGTGATTGACGCTTATCAGCAGCCGCAGTGAACCCGTTGTTCGCCGACAAGCCGCCTCCTGGCGCCGCCTTGTAAGAGCCGGCTTGCCGGCGAACAGCTTCAGATCCACCCACCCCACTGCAACACAAAGATCCCAATGTTGGTGGTCACTGCCGCCATCAGGGTGGTGATGACGATAATGGCCGCCGCCAGCTCATGATTGCCATTGGCCGCCCGGGCCATGACATAGCTCGCTGCAGCAGTCGGACTGCCGAAATACAGAAACAGAATCCCCAGTTCCGCCCCGCGAAAACCGCATAACCAAGCGCCAAAGGTTGCCAGCGTCGGCAGGCTGACCATCTTCAGCAGGCTGGAGCTCATGGCCATCCGCCCACTGTTGCGCAAGGCCGCCATGGACAACGTGCCGCCGATGCAGATCAGCGCCAGAGGCAGACTCATCTGTGCCAGGTATTTTCCCGAAGTCTCCAGCCAGCCGGGAAGGCTGATCTGCCAGTAGGCAAACGGCGCAGCCACCAGCACGCTGACAATCAACGGATTGCTGAACACACTTTTGCAGATGCTCCAAGGGTCGGACTTGATCGCCGGGCTGTAGACCGCCAGGACCACCGTCGACAGGGTGTTGTAGTAAAGAATCACCAACGCGGCGAGCAGCGCCCCCAGGGAAATCCCGTAATCCCCATACATGCTGGCTGCCAGGGCCAGGCCGATGATCGCGTTATTGCCGCGAAACGCCCCCTGGGTATAGATCCCCCGATCCACCTTCGGGCAACGCCAGATGGCCCAGCCCCAGGCCAGGGCAAAACAGACCAGGGTGGCCAGCGAAAAGTAGATCAGCACGCCAGGCTTCAGTGAGGCATGCAGGTCGGCATGGACAATGCCGAGAAACAGCAAGGCCGGCATGGTGACGTTGAACACCAGGGCCGACGCCGTATGGATGAAGTTGTCGTTGATCCACCCCACCCGCTTGAGTAGCAGCCCCAGAAACAGCATCGCAAACACCGGCGCAGTGATCGCCAGGGTTTCGAAAAAAATAGCCAGCATGCGCGGGGGGACCTTGAGCCTGTCGTTAGGGCGCTAATGATAATCCAATCAACCCGCCCTCACGTAACCGTCTTCTTGACGGCGTGTCATTTTCAATTATGCTCACGATAACTGTATATACATACAGTTAAACCAAGCATAACCATGACATATCAAGGAGCTAGAAATGTCAGGACTCTCTGCACAGATGCAGCAACAGCCACAACAGGCCGGCAAGATCATTGCCGATCTGGACCGTTTGTTCACTGAACAAGGCATCGCCATTTCCGGCGATGGCGACACCCTGGTGCTGGTCGCCGACGGCCACCACACCATCAAGTACCACCGCCCGGAAGATTTGCCCCACACCCCGCAAAAGTCCGCCAGGGGCCTGCCTCAATTGCGTTTCGAGGGCGGCGAACATACCGCCATCGGCGACAGCACCCTGCTGCGCTTCGTCAAGGATGCCCCGCCCATTCCCGCGTGGCAGGTCGAACTGCACCTGCCCAACGGCCTGGCCCTGACTTACGGCCAGGTGGTTGCCCTGGGCGGCGATTTCTACGGTATTCCCGAGCAGCCGATCTGCGAAGGCGCAACGCCGGCTGATCGAGTGCAACGCTTTACCGCGGCCTTCAACTCCCTGGCCGTACTGCCGGCGGCGAAAGACGAAGCCCGACAGATCCTCGCGGTGATGCAGAAGGAAATCGTTGCCGCCAACCAGGCGATCCGCGACGGCAAACAGCCCCACGAAGCCTATGACGCCCTGGGCGATACCCTGTCTGAAGAGTGGAACCGGATCACCGGCGGCGGCAGCGTGGTCTCCGCCCTGTTCCCTCTGGGGCGCTACCTGAAGCTGGCGGCCAACAATGCCGACCACTTTGGCGAATGGGCCCTGGCGGCGTATATCGCCGGGCACACGGCCGCCCTGCAACAAGCGGTACTGGCGGGCAAGACTGCCGACGACAAGCAACTGGAACTGGCCTACGCGATGAACGCCTTCGCCGACCACTTCCTCACCGACCTGTTTTCTGCCGGCCACGTACGAGTGCCACGCAAACAGGTGGCGGCGGTGGTCACCCCCAGCGACCTGGGCTCGCTGATTACCCGTTTCATGCACGACGAGGACAGCAAGTTCGGCCTCAATGTCAGTAACGCCCAGGGCGACCGCTGGCACGCCTACGGCGACAAGCGTTATTTCGACAGCGTCGATCATCGCAATCGCCAGCAGGTGAAACAGGCGGTGCAGCGTTCGGCAGACGAGATCTTTACCAGCTACCTCAGCGGCAACCTGCCGGCGCCCGCCAGTTACGCGGCCCTCAAGGCCTTGCCGGACCTGAATGCCGCCAAGAGCGGCAACTTCTCGCCACTGTTCGTGATGAGCGGTGACAAAGTGCTGCGCCGCAGCGACGTCAACAATCTCAATGACAGCAAGACCATCGACAACTGGTGGGGCTGGAGCACCTACCTGCTGCTGAAGAACTACAGCCCGAACAAGCCGGCGGGCTACCTGGAAACCCCAAGCGCGGTCCCGACAATCCTGGCCGATGGCTGGCAAAGCCACACCCCCAGCGAGCCCAACTGGCTCCCTGGCCAGGCGGTGCGCTATGCCCTCAGCGAAACCAACGGCTTGAACGAGTCATACATCGGTCCCTGGTCGGCCTACATGGAACTGAGCGACAGCTTCCAGCCGACCTTGAGCATCCCGGCCGGCACCAGCAACAGCAGCGCCACCGGACGCAATGTGTTCCGTCAGTTCCGCGGTGGCTCGCCGGAGCTGATCGGCTCCATCGACAAGAACGCCAGCCGCTTCATCGACCGTCACGCCTGATAAGGAAATCACCATGGCTATCAACCTGAAACTGCAACTGGCCTCCGGGCAATCCCTCAAGGACGCACCTCTGGAGCTGCTGCTCAACGGCGCTCCGATTGCCCGCGCCTGCGTGGATGAACACGGCAACGTGGCCTTCAACGCCAAGCCGGGAACTGGCCAACTGGCCGTACGAGTTGACCGTTCGATCCTGCACAAAGCCTAACCGCGCGCTGTAGGAGCGGGCTCACCCGCGAGCAGGCCTCCTGCTCCGCTGCGCCAGCGCCGGTTCATGGCCCTGGCGCAGCCGGCGTCATTGCCCTCAATGATCGCCAACCCCCGATTTCACCGAGACGTCCTCCCGAACCTTGCACTCAAGCCAAGCGGCAAGGCTTACCTGGCCAGCGTCATACGGTCACCGTCTGTTCCAGCAAATGCCCCTGCTCAATGCGTACATGGCGGGGATGGAAGCGCTTGAGGCTGCTGCGATGGCCGACGCTGACAATGCTCAGCCCCGGCAACTGATCGATCAACGCCTGGTACAGATTGGCTTCATCTTCTTCATCCATGGCCGAAGTCGCCTCATCCATGTACAGCCATTGCGGCGCATAGAGCAGCGCCCGGGCAAACGCCAGCCGCTGCTGCTCCCCCGGCGACAACATGCGCTGCCAGTGATTGCTCTCGTCCAGACGCGCCACCAGATGGGGCAGGCGGCAAGTTTCCAGGACCTGTGCATAACGCTCCTGGGGGTAGCTGTCACCCGACTGTGGATAACTCAAGGCTTCCCGCAGGCTGCCAATGGGCAGGTAGGGCTTCTGCGGCAGGAACAGGTAGCGCTGGTTCGGCAGCAAGATGCTCCCGTGCCCCGCCGGCCACAAGCGTCCCATGGCTCGCAACAGGGTGCTCTTGCCACTGCCGGAGCGACCACTGAGCATCAGTCGCTCGCCAGGATTCACGGTCATCTGGGCACCGGCCAGCAAATGACGGCCATCCGCCAGATCCAGACCCAGATCACGCACCTGCAATTGTTCGCCCTGGTGCTGCACGTCAATCGCCGGAGGACGCTCCTCGTTTTCACTCATGGCCTGGCGGAAGCTCAACAGACGGTCACAGGTAGCGCGCCAGGCAGCGAGGTCCGAATAAGCGCTGATAAACCAACTGAAGTTTTCCTGGACATTGCCGAACGCCGAGTTGATCTGCATCAGCTCTCCCAGCTCGATCTTGCCGGCGAAGTAACGCGGCGCGGCGACAATAAACGGGAAGATGATCGCGATCTGGCCATAACCGGCGGTAAAGAAGGTCAGGCGCTTGGAGACCTTCATGATGTCCCAGAAGTTGTGCCAGACCTTGCTGAAACGGCTGCTCAGACGCTGGTTCTCATTCTTCTCGCCGTCGTAAAGGGCAATGCTCTCGGCGTTCTCCCGGACTCGCACCATGGAGAAACGCAGGTCGGCTTCAAAACGTTGCTGTTGATTGTTCAGGCCGATCAAGCGACGCCCGATCAGGTGGGTCAGCCAACTGCCGACCGCCGCATACACCAGGGCACACCAGAACATATAGCCGGGAATGGTATAGCCCATGACCTCGATACTGCCGGATACACCCCAGAGGATGATGGAGAAGGACACCAGACTGACCACGTTGCGGATCAAACCCAGGCCCAGGGACAAGGTGTTGGTGGTGAAGCCGTTGAGGTCTTCGGAAATCCGCTGGTCGGGGTTGTCGGTGTAGCCGCCCTGCTCCAGCTGGTAGTAGTTCTTGTTGCCCAGCCAACGGGCAAAGTGTCTTTCGGTCAGCCAGGCGCGCCAACGGATGGTCAGCATCTGGGTCAGGTACAAGCGATACACCGCACCGAGAATGGCCACCGCGGCGATCCCACAGAAATACAGGATCAGGCTCCAGAAAGCCGCCTCGTCCTTCTTCTGCAAGGCGTTGTAGAAGTCCTTGTACCAACTGTTGATCCATACCGAAATGGCGACACTGAACAGCGACAGGCCAATCACCGCGATCAGCAGCAGCCAGGCCTTGCCCTTCTCTTCACTACGCCAGTAAGGGGTAATCATGGCCCAGACCCGGCGAAAAAATTGACCGCGCACAGCATCGTTGACCGCGGAGTACTCAGCGTTCTGATTCATCGTTGTGGCTCGATAGGGAGAAGGACAAGCGTTGAGCCGATCTTAGTAGATCGGCTCGCTTTTTCACGGTGTCCAGCGACATTCATTCAGTCGCGGTTCAGCGACGCACGGGACGCTTCTGCAGTTTGCGCTGCAAGGTACGGCGATGCATGCCCAGGGCCCGGGCAGTGGCGGAGATATTACCTTCGTGCTCGGTCAGCACACGCTGGATGTGCTCCCATTGCAGACGGTCCACGGACATCGGGTTTTCCGGCACCAGGGTGTCCAGGTCCGCATGTTCGGAGAGCAGCGCGGCCAGCACATCATCGGCGTCCGCGGGTTTGCACAGGTAGTTGCAGGCACCGCGTTTGATGGCTTCCACCGCCGTGGCGATGCTTGAATAGCCGGTGAGGATCAGGACGCGCATTTCCGGGTCCAGCTCCAGCAGCTTGGGCAGCAGCACCAGCCCGGAGTCGCCATCCATCTTCAGGTCCAGCGCGGCGTAGTCCGGCAGATCCTGCTGGGCGATGGTCAGGCCCTCTTCCGCGGAACCTGCGGTACTGACGCGAAAGCCCCGGCGGCTCATGGCGCGTGCCATTACCCGGGTAAAGGTGGCGTCATCATCCACCAGCAACAGATGCGGCAGTTCTTCGCCTTCGACTTGGATCTCTTCACTCATGGTCGTCTCCTCGGGCGGCACGGGGCAGGCGCAGCTCGGTGAGCGTTCCGCCTTCCTCATGACTGTAGAGTTTCACTGAGCCACCGGCGCGGGTCACGCTGGCCTTGCTCAAAAACAGGCCCAGGCCGAAGCCTTTGCCCTTGGTGGTAAAAAACGGTTTGCCGATCTGCTCGGCGATGGCCAAGGGTACTCCGGCGCCGTGGTCACGAATACTGATGGTGAGGTTTTCCGCATCCCAGTCCAGGCGCACTTCCAGACCTTCGGCACAGGCATCGGCTGCATTGTTCAACAGATTGAGCAAGGCCTGGGTCAAGTCCGGCGGCGGCGCCAGGCGCGGCACTGGTCCCTCTCCCAGCAGATGAAAGCGGTAGCTGGCCTCGGGACGCATCAGGTGCCAGCGATTCAAGGCTTCGTCCAGCCACTGGGTGACTTCCTGCATCTCCACCGCCATACGGCGATTGGCCTCGGCGGCGCGCACCAGTTGCTGCAGGGTTTCCTTGCACAACTTGACCTGGTCCTGGAGCACGCTGAGGTCATCCTGCAACAGCGGGTCGGGATGGTCCTGGCGCATCTCCTTGAGCAATACGCTCATGGTCGCCAGCGGCGTGCCCAACTCATGGGCGGCACCGGCGGCCTGGGTCGCCACGGCCAGCAATTGCTGATCGCGCAGGCCTTCTTCACGGCGGATCGCCCGCAACTCTTCCTGACGGCGCAGTTCTTCGGCCATGCGTGCAGCGAAGAAGGTGATCACCGCCGCCGCCAGGGCAAAACTCAGCCACATGCCATAGACCTGCAGGTTTTCCCGGGCGATGGGGAAAGTCTGCAAGGGATAGAACCGCGCCAGCAACAAGGTGTAGAGGGTCAGGGCAATACCCGACAGCACCACCGAATAGCGCCAGGGCAAGGTCACGGCGGCGATCGTCAGGGGCACCAGGTAATAGGAGACGAAGGGGTTGGTAGAGCCGCCGGAGAAATACAGCAGCACACTGTGGATAAACAGGTCACAAGCCAGTTGCAGGGCATATTCCAGCTCCGTCACCGGCCACGAGGTTCGCAAGCGGATGGCGGTGAAGGCACAGAGCACCATGGAAAACATCAAGGTGACGCCCAGTTGCAACCAGGGCAGTGGCAACAGTTCCAACCAATAGGCGAGCCCCACCGAACCGGCCTGAGCAGCCAGAACCAGGGTACGAATAAAGGTCAGGCGCCAGAGGTTCTGACGAGTGGCAGACAATAATTTTACGGGGGCGAGCATGAGCTCTCCTGATGAGCGCTCCAGGGCAATCGGCGGGAGTATAACCAAGCAGCCCCCGCCACAGGCAAAACTGCGGCAAAGCGTCACAGAAAAACAGTGGCAAGCTGCACGCTTTGAGCTACAAGCGTATTGGCTCTCAACATGCAGCTTGCGGCTTGAAACTTGCCGCAGCCCCACACTGTCTGAATGTTTCACGCAGGCTCTGAGCTGATCCTGCGGACCGCACTCAAGGAGTTTCCATGCAGCATTTCAGTCGCAGCCTCGCCCTTCTGGCCCTCAGCGCCGGCACCCTCACCAGTCTGCCCGCCCTGGCCGCCGATGAACTGCACTACAACCAGATTTCCCTGCGTGCCGAAGTCAGCCAGGAAGTGGCACGGGACCTGATGATCGTGACCCTCTACAGCGAATCGCAGAACAGCGACCCGGCCAAACTTGCTGCAGAAATCACCAGCACCATGAACAAGGCCCTGGGTCAGGCCCGCCAGGTCAAGGATGTGACGCTGCGCCAGGGCAGCCGCAACAGCTATCCGATCTACGACGACAAAGGCCAGAAGATCACCGGCTGGCGTGAGCGCGCCGAACTGCGCCTGGAAAGCTCCGACTTCGCCGCCTTGTCCAAGCTCACCGGCGAACTGCTGGGCGACCTGAAAATGGCGGGCATGGACTTCGCCATCGCCGACCCGACCCGCAAGGCCAGCGAAGATGCCCTGCTCAAGGACGCGGTCAAGGCGTTCAAGGCCCGTGCTCAACTGGCCACCGAAGCCCTGGGTGGCAAGGGCTACAAAATCGTCAACCTGAACCTCAACAGCAACGGTTATCCACAGCCCTACCTGCGTGCGCCAATGATGATGAAGGCCGCCAGCATGGATTCGGCGCCCGTGACTCCGGAAGTCGAGGCTGGCACCAGCCAGGTCAGCATGACCGCCGACGGCGCGATCGAAGTGCTGATGCCGTAAACCTCTCCCAGTGTCCCCCAACGGCGGTAACCTCCAGCGCAAACCGAGGTCACCGCCGTTTTTCGTGACCAGGCATTTCAACCGGCACTCGATGAACTCAGCTCAGGGAAGGTGCGTTCGGCCACCAGGGTGATGCTAAAGTTACGCACCTCGGTATTGCGCCTGCCAGGCGTCATGGGTGTCTGCCGGGTATACTGCTTCTTTCCTATAAGAGTCTCTCTAATGACCGCAGATCGCATCGGCGAACGCCTGCGCCGCTATCGCCGCGCCGCCAAGAAAACCCTGCGCCAAATTGCCAGTGAATCCGGCCTGACCGCCAGTTTCCTCTCCCAAGCGGAACGCAATCTCACCGGTGTATCGATCTCGTCTCTGGTCAACATTGCCAAGTCGCTGAACGTTCCGCTGAACGCTCTGTTCGACCAGCCGACCCAGGCGCAACCCGACTCCCACGACGGCAAGCGCGTGCGCTACACCATCGAAGGTCAGCCACTGGCCTACGAACGGCTGTCCAGCTCCTTTCCCGGCAACCTGATCAACGCGGTGAAAATGAACATCCCGGTGGGCTATCAGTCGGAACTGATCTCCCACGATGGCTCTGAGTTTTCCTACGTTCTTTCGGGACAGATCGTCTACACCATCGAAGATCAGCAATACCCACTTGGCGCCGGCGACTCGGTGCACTTCGACTCGACCAAGACCCACTGCCTGGCCAATGTCGGTAACGGCCCGGCGGAAGTCCTGACGGTCACGACCATGGGCCTGTTCGACGACCATTCGGCGGCGTAAGCCCCACCCGCAGTCGCCTGCCGAACCTTACAGAGGTACCTGTGCGCAAGAGAAATGTTAGTCAGGCTTAATTTTCGTTGACCACGATTTCAGCATGACTTAATTTCGGCATCGGCGAATCGACAAACAACAACACAACAAGTGATCGCCATCGCCGCACAGGGTCCATGGGGCTGCATCCACGCCCCATAGAAAGGCGAGTTACCGCGGCCCACAAGGCCAATCCTCAGATATGCCCTAGAAAAAGAAAAAATGAGGTTTGCATGCGTAAGACCTTTCCGCTCCGGGTTTGGCAGACAGCGGGGCTGATCCTCGATACGCCACTGTCACGCGCCACCAGCAACCTCCACAGTGACAACTTCACTGCGAGCCGCGACTTCAACACCGCCGACGATGCGCTGTCCATTCGCCATCGCCTGCAAGGTCCCGGGCAACCGTCTCCAACGGCCTCCCCTACCCCGTCGTTCTGCGCCATCCGGTCAACCGGATGCGTCGAAGATTTGCGCCTGCCTGAAAAGGTCTGGCGGCTCAAGCACAAGCCAGTCGGCGCCCATTCCATTGATGCACCAAGCGAGGGCGCGAACAGCCCTGTTTGCCCAATAGAAAAGCAACGCATGCACCAGAAAAGACCTGCGCAAACGGTCAAATGCGTCAATATTTATACAAATGCGTCATTCGTGTACGTTCGTTCCACTCTTTGAGACTTGTGTCGGCCCTGCATCTTGCAATGGGTATGAGGGCTGCATAAGTATCGGCGGGTCGACTCACAAGGTCGCCCTCTACACCAAAAATGACAACAAATCATGAGGCCACCATGTTCAAAAAAGCAGTCCTTCCGTTTTTAGTCAGTGCCGGCTTGCTGGCCAGCACCCCCTTCGCCCACGCGGCGACTAACCTGGTGTTCTGCTCTGAAGGGAGCCCGGCCGGTTTCGACCCTGGCCAGTACACCACCGGAACCGACTTCGACGCCTCAGCCGAAACCCTCTACAACCGCCTCAGCCAGTTCGAACGTGGCGGCACCGCAGTCATTCCGGGCCTGGCCACCAGTTGGGACATCTCGGACGACGGTCTGACCTACACCTTCCACCTGCGCGAAGGGGTCAAGTTCCACACCACGCCGTACTTCACCCCGACCCGGACCTTCAACGCCGACGACGTGCTGTTCACCTTCAACCGCATGATCGACAAGGACATGCCGTTCCGTAAGGCATACCCGACCGAATTCCCGTATTTCACCGACATGGGGATGGACACCAACATCACCAAGGTCGAGAAAGTCGACGACAAGACCGTCAAGTTCACCCTGAAAACCGTTGATGCCGCATTCATCCAGAACCTGGCCATGAGCTTTGCCTCCATCCAGTCCGCCGAGTACGCCGACAAGCTGCTCAAGGAAGGCAAGACCAGCGATATCAACCAGAAGCCGATCGGCACAGGTCCCTTCGTTTTCAAGAGCTACCAAAAAGACTCCAACATCCGCTACACCGGCAACAAGGACTACTGGAAACCTGAAGACGTGAAGATCGACAACCTGATCTTCGCCATCACCACCGACCCATCGGTGCGCATCCAGAAGCTGAAGAAAAACGAATGCCAGATCACCCTCTTCCCGCGCCCGGCCGACCTCAAGGCGCTCAAGGAAGACAAGACCCTGAAGATGCCTGAACAGGCAGGCTTCAACCTGGGCTACATCGCCTACAACGTGATGCCGGTGCTCAAGGGCCGCACCGACGCCAACCCGCTGGCTGACCTCAAGGTTCGCCAGGCACTGGACATGGCCGTCAACAAGCCGCAGATCATCGACTCGGTCTACCAGGGCGCCGGCCAACTGGCGGTCAACGCCATGCCGCCGACCCAATGGTCCTACGACACCAGCATCAAGGACGCCCAGTACGATCCCGAGAAAGCCAAGCAGTTGCTCAAGGAAGCGGGCATCAAGGAAGGCACCCAGATCACCCTCTGGGCCATGCCGGTACAGCGTCCGTACAACCCGAACGCCAAACTGATGGCCGAGATGCTGCAGTCCGACTGGGCCAAGATCGGTCTCAAGGTCAACATCGTCAGCTACGAGTGGGGCGAGTACATCAAGCGCTCCAAAGGCGGCGAGAACCAGGCGATGATCATCGGCTGGAGCGGCGACAATGGTGATCCCGACAACTGGCTCGGCACCCTGTTCGGCTGCGATGCAATGAACGGCAACAACTTCTCGAAATGGTGCGACAAGCCTTATGACGCCCTGATCAAGCAAGCCAAGGCCACGTCGGATGTGGCCAAACGCACCGAGCTGTACAAGCAGGCGCAACACATTCTCAAAGATGCCGTTCCGATGACACCTATCGCTCACTCGACGGTGTTCCAACCCATGCGCGCCAACGTGCAGGATTTCAAGATCAGCCCCTTTGGCTTGAACTCTTTCTACGGCGTAGGCATCGGCAAATAAGGTTCTGCAACGGCGACGTCCCTGGCGTCGCCGTTGTTTTACCGCCCCCCCTGAAAGCGTCCGGCCCTGGGGTCGAGATTGCGTCCTTTTGGACGTGATCTTTCGAATTTAGAGCCGATTCCTACAAGCCTTTCAGGTACAGCGCATATACGACCCAGCCTTCGGCTCCTAACGTCGAGGCATGGCAAAACTGCGTCTATCGGTGGGCATTTGCTGCAGCCATGGTTGGGCATCAATGGCCTGTACAGGCTCCAGGAAGGAGCCAGGGTCCATTGATCATCACAACAAAAAATGGAGATGGACCGTCATGCGTCATTCGTTGATTTTCTCGGCCCTGCTGGCCACCAGTTCGATCTGCAGCGCTGCCGACCGCAGCCTGGTGTTCTGTTCCGAAGGCAGCCCCGCAGGCTTTGACACCGCGCAGTACACCACCGCCACCGACAACGATGCCGCCGAGCCGTTGTACAACCGCCTCGTGGAGTTCGAAAAAGACGCAACCAACGTACTGCCGGCCCTGGCCAAGAGCTGGGATATTTCCGAGGACGGCCTCAAGTACAGCTTTCACCTGCGTGAAGGGGTGAAATTCCACAGCACTCCCTACTTCAAGCCCAGCCGTGACCTCAACGCCGACGACGTGCTGTTCACCTTCAATCGCATGCTCGACGCCGAACATCCGTTCCGTAAGGCTTATCCGACGGAGTTTCCCTACTTCAACGGCATGAGCCTGAACAAGAACATCGCCAAGGTCGAAAAAACCGACCCCATGACCGTGGTCATGACCCTCAACACCGTGGACGCGGCGTTCATCCAGAACCTGGCCATGAGCTTTGCCGCGATCCTCTCCGCCGAATACGCCGAGCAACTGCTCAAGGCCGGCAAGCCCAGCCAGATCAACCAGCAACCCATCGGCACCGGACCGTTCGTGTTCCAGCGCTACCAGAAAGACTCGCAGATTCGCTACGCCGCCAACCCGCATTACTGGGACCCGAGCCGGGTCAAGCTCGACAGGCTGATCTTCGCCATCAACACCGATGCCTCGGTACGCGTGCAGAAGCTGCGCGCCGGCGAATGCCAGGTGACCCTGCACCCGCGTCCCGCCGACATCGATGCCCTGAAAAACGACCCGAAACTGCAAGTCATCGAGAAGCCCGGCTTCAACCTCGGCTACATCGCCTACAACGTGCAACACAAACCCTTCGACCGCCTCGAAGTGCGCCAGGCACTGGACATGGCGGTGAACAAGCAGAGCATCCTCAATGCCGTGTACCAGGGCGCCGGCCAGTTGGCGGTGAACGCCATGCCGCCCACCCAGTGGTCCTACGACGAGACGATCAAGGACGCTGCCTACAACCCGGAAAAGGCCCGCGAGTTGCTCAAGGCTGCCGGGGTCAAGGAAGGCACGGAAATCACCCTCTGGGCCATGCCCGTGCAACGCCCCTACAACCCCAACGCCAAGCTGATGGCCGAAATGCTCCAGTCCGACTGGGCGAAGATCGGCCTCAAGGTGAAGATCGTCAGCTACGAATGGGGCGAATACATCAAGCGCACCAAAAACGGCGAACACGACATCAGCCTGATCGGCTGGACCGGAGACAACGGTGACCCGGACAACTGGCTCGGCACCCTGTACAGCTGTGACGCCATCGGCGGCAACAACTACTCCATGTGGTGCGACCCGCAATACGACCAGTTGATCAAGCAAGCCAAGGTCGTCACCGACCGTGAACAGCGCACCGAGCTCTATAAGCAGGCCCAGCAGTTGCTCAAGCAGCAAGTGCCGATCACGCCTGTTGCCCACTCGACGATCAACCAGCCGTTGAGTGCGAAAGTCGAGGGTTTCAAGGTCAGTCCCTTCGGCCGCAACTCCTTCTCAGGTGTCAGCCTGACCCCATAACCGATGAGCCAGAACCCTGAGGGCGACTCTCGCCCTCACGCAGGCGCTTTGCCTGAATTCGGCGATTGAGCCGCGTGCAAACGTTTGCGATGCCATGAATGAGTTCCAAAAACCAGCCGGCCCAAAAAAACCGGCATCTAAAAAAGAAAACAAAGGAGCTTCACCCATGAAACTGAGCAGCAGCGCATTGTTAGCCTTGGCTATCAGTAGCATCACCGCCACGGCCTATGCGGAGAACGTCAGCCAGGACTTCGTCCCGACTGTACAGAACAGCACCAATGCCCAGGCGGAGGCCAAAGGCTTCATCGAAGGGCAAAGCCTGTCGGGTACCACCCGCAACTGGTACGCCAACGAGCTGAAACGGCGCAATGACCGTTTTTCGTACCAACACAATGGTGTAGATACCTCGACCCCACGCCGCATCAACTGGGTCCAGGGCACCATCCTCAACTACAGCTCCGGCTTCACCGAAGGCACCGTGGGCGTCAGCACCGAAGTCGCGGCCTACAACGCCATTGCCCTGGATCGTGACCGCAAGCACATCGCCGGCAAGAACAACCGCACCCTGACCCATTCCGACGGCGATGCCGTGGGCCAGTGGAGCAAGCTGGGCCTGGCCAACGTCAAGTTCCGCGTGTCCAACACCACCCTGACCGCCGGCCGGCAGAACTTCAGCACGCCAATCGTCGATGTCATCGGCAACCGTGCACTGCCTTCGAGCTTTGAAGGGGTGAGCATCCACAGCGAAGAGTTCAACAACCTGTCGTTCGATGCCGGCACCTTCGACCGGGTATCGCCACGGACCGAACAGAGCCTGTCGAAATTCCGCTCCGAGTACACCAGCAACACCGCCGAGACCGACCGCGTGAGCATCGTCGGCCTCAACTACCAGCCGCTGAAAAGCCTGAAGACCAGCCTCTACGCCTCCAAGGTGGAAGACTTCTGGAACCAGTACTACTTCGGCGCCACCCACGAGCTGGGCGACAGCTCGGTGCTGAGCCTGACCACCGGCCTGAACTACTACAAGACCGTCGACACCGGCAAGAAAGAGATGGGCAATATCGACAACGATACCTACTCCCTGTCTCTCGGCCTGACCCACCAGGCCCATAGCCTGACCTTCTCGTACCAGGAAGTCAGCGGCAACGAATACTTCGACTACCTGCACGAAACCAACGGCATCTACCTGGCCAACTCCCTGCTCTCGGACTTCAACGGCCCGAACGAGAAATCCTTCCAGATCGCCTACGGTCTGAACATGGCCGAATATGGCGTGCCCGGCCTGAAGTTCAACATCTACCAGGCCCGTGGCTGGGGCATCGACGGCACCCACTACAACGGCAGTGCCTACGGCGGTATCAACTCGGAAGGCAAGCTCTATGGCGTACGCACCATGGACGGCGAACACCACTACGAATACGGCATCGGTGCTTCCTACGCCGTGCAGAGCGGCCCGCTGAAAGCCACGGCGATCCGCGCCACCTACACCACTCACCGCGCGAGCGAGAACCAGGCCGACGGCAACATCAATGAATTCCGTCTGGTCACCACCATCCCGTTCAATATTCTCTAACCCACCAGTTGAATGGCGGACTCATGACGAATCCGCCATTCAAGCTAATCTGGTTCAATTGATTGCAGAGGGTTCTTGATGAAAATGCTTCCCCTGAGAGCGGCCATGGGCGCCGCACTGCTGAGCGTCGCCATGGGCGTCGCAGCCAAACCCTTGGTGGTCTGTACCGAAGCCAGCCCGGAAGGCTTCGATATGGTCCAGTACACGACTGCAGTCACTGCCGATGCGGTGGCGGAAACCATCTTCAACCGCCTGGTGGACTTCAAGCCCGGCACAACGGACATCCAGCCCGCCCTGGCGGAGTCCTGGGAGATCAGCCCGGACGGCCTGCAATACACTTTCCACCTGCGCAAAGGCGTCAAGTTCCACACCACCGACTACTTCACCCCAACCCGCGACATGAACGCCGACGACGTGCTCTGGAGCTTCCAGCGTCAACTGGACCCGAAGCATCCCTGGCATGACAAGTCCAGCGTCGGCTTCCCCTACTTCGAGAGCATGGGGTTCAAGGAACTGCTCAAAAGCGTCGAGAAGATCGACGATCACACCGTGGTCTTCACCCTGACCCGCCGCGAGGCACCGTTCCTGGCCGACATCGCCATGGCCTTCTCTTCCATTTTCCCGGCGGAATACGCCGACAAGCTGCTCAAGGAAGGCAAGACCGGCGACCTCAACAGCAAGCCCATCGGCACCGGCCCGTTCATTTTCACGCGTTACGCCAAGGACGCTCAGGTCCGTTTCAAGGCCAACCCGGACTACTTCCGCGGCAAGCCACCGGCGGACCCGCTGGTGCTGGCGATCACCATCGACAACAACGTGCGCCTGCAGAAGCTCAAGGCCAACGAATGCCAGATCGCGCTGTACCCCAAGCCCGATGACATCCCCAGCATCAAGGCCGACGCCAACCTCAAGGTCGACGAGCTGGCCGCCATGACCACCGGCTACATCGCCATGAACACCACGCGCAAATACATGAGCGACGTGCGGGTACGCAAAGCCATCGACATCGCCTTCGACAAAGAAGCCTACGTCAACAGCCTCTACGGCAAAGGCAACGCCCTGGTGGGTACCGGCCCTTATCCTCCGACCTTGCTGGGCTTCAATACCAGCTTGCAGAACCCGGCCCGGGACCTGGACAAGGCCCGTGCCCTGCTCAAGGAAGCCGGCGTGCCGGAGGGCACGGTCATCACCCTGTTCACCCGCAATGGCGGTGGCCCAACCAACCCCAACCCTTTGCTGGGGGCCCAGATGATGCAGGCTGACCTGGCCAAGATCGGCCTCAAGCTCGAGATCCGCGTCATGGAGTGGGGCGAGATGCTCAAGCGTGCGAAAAACGGCGAACACGATATGGTGTCGGCCGGCTGGGCAGGTGACAACGGCGATCCGGACAACTTCCTGACCCCGAACCTGAGTTGTGACGCCGCCAAGAACGGCGAAAACTACGCCCGCTGGTGCAACAAGGAGTTCCAGGACCTGATCGACCAGGCCCGTTCCGACGCTGAACCTGCCAAACGCGCAGAGCTCTACGAAAAGGCGTTGCTGATTTTCCAACAGGATCAACCGTGGATTCCCATGGCCTATCCGAAAATGTTCACCGCCATGCGCAAGAACGTCGAGGGTTACCACCAGAGCCCCCTGACCACCAACAACTTCGCGACCACCCAAGTGAAGTGATAAGAAACGCCCGCCGCCCTTGACCCCAAGGGCGGCGGGAACGCCTAACCGGCTGATTGAGGTACTTCAGAAGATGTTTAGTTTTATTGCCCGCCGTGTGGGGTTGTTGATCCCCACATTCTTCGGCATCACCTTGCTGACCTTCGCCTTGATACGCATGATTCCCGGCGACCCCGTGGAAGTCATGATGGGCGAACGTCGGGTCGACCCCGAGATGCATGCCCAGGCAATGGAACGCCTTGGATTGAACAAACCGCTGTATGCCCAATACCTGGACTACATCGGCAAGCTCGCCCACGGTGACCTGGGCGAATCCCTGCGCACCCGCACCAGTGTGTGGAGCGAATTCACTTCGCTGTTCCCCGCGACCCTGGAACTGTCCATGGCCGCCCTGCTGTTCGCCGGCATCCTCGGGCTGCTGGCCGGGGTAATCGCCGCCCTCAAGCGAGGCTCCCTGTTCGACCATGGGGTCATGGGCATCTCGCTGGCGGGTTACTCGATGCCGATCTTCTGGTGGGGCCTGATCCTGATCATGTTCTTCTCGGTGAGCCTGGGCTGGACCCCGGTGTCCGGACGCATCGACCTGCTCTACGACATCGAGCCGAAAACCGGCTTCATGCTCATCGACACCCTGCTGGCCAAAGACACCGACGCCTTCTTCGACGCCCTGCATCACCTGATCCTGCCGGCCATCGTGCTGGGCACCATTCCCCTGGCGGTGATCGCGCGGATGACTCGCTCCTCGATGCTCGAAGTACTGCGTGAAGACTACATCCGCACCGCCAAGGCCAAGGGCCTGTCGCCGGCCCGGGTGGTATTCGTCCACGGCCTGCGCAACGCACTGATTCCGGTACTGACCGTGGTCGGCCTGCAAGTCGGCACCCTGCTGGCCGGCGCCGTGCTGACCGAAACCATCTTCTCCTGGCCGGGAATCGGCAAGTGGCTGATCGAAGCCATCGGCGCCCGGGACTATCCCGTGGTGCAGAACGGCATCCTGCTGATCGCCTGCCTGGTGATCATGGTCAACTTCGTGGTGGACATCCTCTACGGCTTTGCCAATCCACGCATCCGTCACCAGCGCTGAGATCAAGACTAATGAGCACTCCAACTTCCTCAGTAGCAGTCGATCAAAGCCTGCTCTATCCGTCGGTCTACAAAGAATTCTGGCAGCACTTTTCCCGCAACAAGGGGGCGGTGGCCGGCCTGCTGTTCATGCTGCTGATCGTGTTCTGCGCACTGTTCGCCCCTTGGGTGGCGCCGCACAACCCCAGCGAGCAGTACCGCGACTTCCTGCTGACGCCGCCGGCCTGGCTCGAAGGCGGGCAGATGCAGTTCCTGCTGGGCACCGACGAACTGGGCCGCGACTTGCTGTCGCGCCTGATCCAGGGTTCGCGCCTGTCGTTGCTGATCGGTTTGTCGTCGGTGGTGATGTCGCTGATCCCGGGCATCCTCCTGGGGCTGTTCGCCGGTTTCTTCCCGCGCTTGCTGGGCCCGACCATCATGCGCCTGATGGACATCATGCTGGCCCTGCCTTCGCTGCTGCTGGCCGTGGCCATCGTCGCCATCCTCGGCCCAGGCCTGATCAACACCGTGATCGCCATTGCCGTGGTGTCCCTGCCGTCCTATGTGCGCCTGACCCGTGCCGCGGTGATGGGCGAACTGAACCGCGACTACGTGACCGCCGCGCGCCTGGCCGGTGCCGGCCTGCCGCGCCTGATGTTCATCACCGTGCTGCCCAATTGCATGGCGCCACTGATCGTCCAGGCCACCTTGAGCTTCTCCTCAGCGATCCTCGACGCCGCCGCCCTGGGCTTCCTCGGCCTGGGCGTGCAACCGCCGACTCCAGAGTGGGGCACCATGCTGGCCTCGGCCCGGGACTACATCGAACGTGCCTGGTGGGTCGTGAGCCTGCCGGGTCTGACCATTTTGCTCAGCGTGCTGGCAATCAACCTGATGGGCGACGGCCTGCGCGATGCGCTGGACCCGAAACTCAAGAACGCCGCCTGAGGAGATTCCCATGTCATTGCTAGAAATCAAGAATCTCAACGTACGCTTCGGCGATGCCACGGCGGTGCCAGTGGTGGACGGCCTCGACCTCAAGGTCGACAAGGGCGAAGTGCTGGCCATCGTCGGCGAGTCCGGCTCCGGCAAATCGGTGACCATGATGGCGCTGATGGGGCTGATCGAGCACCCCGGTATCGTCACCGCCGATGCCTTGAGCTTCGACGGCCGCGACATGCTCAAGCTCAGCGCCCGCCAGCGCCGGCAGATCGTCGGCAAGGACCTGGCCATGGTCTTCCAGGACCCGATGACCGCGCTCAACCCCAGCTACACCGTGGGCTTCCAGATCGAGGAAGTGCTGCGCCTGCACCTGAAGATGTCCGCCAAGGCCGCGCGCAAGCGCGCCATCGAGCTGCTGGAAAAGGTCGAGATTCCCGGCGCTGCCAGCCGCATGGACGCCTACCCGCACCAGCTCTCCGGTGGCATGAGCCAGCGGGTGGCGATCGCCATGGCGATTGCCGGCGAACCCAAGCTGCTGATCGCCGACGAACCCACCACCGCTCTGGACGTGACCATCCAGGCGCAGATCATGGACCTGCTGCTCAACCTGCAGAAAGAGCAGAACATGGGCCTGGTGCTGATCACCCACGACCTGGCCGTGGTGGCCGAAACCGCCCAGCGCGTCTGCGTGATGTACGCCGGGCAAGCCGTGGAAGTCGGCCAGGTACCGCAGCTGTTCGACATCCCCGCGCACCCTTACAGCGAAGCGCTGCTGGCGGCAATTCCCGAGCACAGCCTGGGCGCCACCCGCCTCTCGACTCTGCCGGGTATCGTCCCCGGGCGTTATGACCGCCCACAAGGCTGCCTGCTGTCGCCGCGCTGCCCCTACGCTCAGGACAACTGCCGTCAGCAACGCCCCAGCCTCGACCCGAAAGCCGCCAGCCTGGTGCGCTGCTTCTACCCGCTCAATCAGGAGGTGGCGTAATGGCCGTCGTTCTTACCGCCCGCGACCTGACCCGTCACTACGAAGTGTCCCGAGGCCTGTTCAAGGGCCACGCCACCGTGCGCGCCCTCAACGGCGTGTCCTTTGAACTGGAAGCCGGCAAGACCCTGGCCGTGGTCGGCGAGTCCGGCTGTGGCAAGTCCACCCTGGCCCGGGCCCTGACCCTGATCGAGGAACCCTCTTCCGGCTCGCTGAAAATCGCCGGCCAGGAAGTGGCCGGCGCCGACAAGGCGCAGCGCAAGCAACTGCGCAAAGACGTGCAGATGGTGTTCCAGAGCCCTTATGCCTCGCTCAACCCACGGCAGAAGATTGGCGATCAACTGGCCGAGCCGCTCTTGATCAACACCAAGCTGTCCGCCGCCGAACGCCGGGAAAAAGTCCAGGCGATGATGAAGCAGGTGGGCCTGCGCCCCGAGCATTACCAGCGCTACCCGCACATGTTCTCCGGCGGCCAGCGCCAGCGCATTGCCCTGGCCCGGGCGATGATGCTGCAACCCAAGGTGCTGGTGGCGGATGAGCCAACCTCGGCCCTGGACGTGTCGATCCAGGCCCAGGTGCTGAACCTGTTCATGGACCTGCAGCAGGAATTCAACACCGCCTACGTGTTCATCTCCCACAACCTGGCAGTGGTGCGTCACGTCGCCGACCAGGTGCTGGTGATGTACCTCGGCCGGCCGGTGGAAATGGGTCCCAAGGAGGACATCTACACCCGCCCGCTGCACCCCTACACCCAGGCGCTGCTGTCGGCGACCCCGACCATTCATCCGGACCCGGACAAGCCGAAGATCAAGATCGTCGGTGAATTGCCCAACCCGCTGAACCCGCCACCCGGCTGTGCCTTCCACAAGCGCTGCCCCTACGCCACCGAGCGTTGCAGCACGCAAGAGCCGGCCCTGCGTCAGCTCGACAGCCGCCAGGTGGCTTGCCACTACGCCGAGCAGTTTGTGGTTTAAGCGGACATGAAAAAGGCGCTCCCGAAACACTCTGGGAGCGCCTGTACAGTGTTCCACTCGCCCCTGGCAATGGATTGCGCATCAGTCCGTGGCCAGGGGTTTTCTTTTAGCTCTGGCTGTCACCCTCGTCGTCATCGTCGGTGGTCTGATCGTCATCGCCCGAACTGCCTCCCTGCCCTTCATCCCCCGGCTCCGACTCGGACTTGGCGAGCATCTGTTCCGGTTCGCCTATGGTCGACGAAAAGCCCGGCTCCTTGACCTCCAGCAGATTGTGAGCCCAGGCCGCCGAGGTTCCGAGCGACAGCATCACCAGCACTTTGATCAGCAACAGCGTGCGTTGAAAAATATTCATAGCCGATTCCATCCTTCACAGGTGAATCATCAAAGGCTGCGCCCAACCTTGCGAAGGTCACAGCACTGTCTGAAACCTAGTCCCGATATCCCGGCTTTTCCAGATAGCAGGCTATCGACAGCCAAACCTGCCGGGCCCTTCCGACTAACGGCGCTCCCTGAAATACACCACAACCCGTAGGAGCCGGCTTGCCGGCGAAGAGGCCCGCAAGCCATGCACCGCCGCGTCCGCCGCCTTCGCTGGCAAGCCAGCTCCTACGGGGCGGCGGGCCTATCCTGCGCGCAATAAAAAGCCCCGCTGTCTGCACAGCGGGGCTTGGGGTGTTACAGGCGAACTTAGTGGTGTTCGCGGGTGGCGCGGAATTTCACGTCCGGCCAGCGCTCTTCCATCAGCGCCAGGTTGACCCGGGTCGGTGCCAGGTAAGTCAGGTGACCACCGCCGTCCAAAGCCAGGTTTTCCACCGCCTTGTTGGAAAACTCTTCCAGCTTCTTCTTGTCGCTGCAGTCGATCCAACGGGCGGACCACACGGTGATCGGCTCATAGGAACACTCCACCTTGTATTCCTCCTTCAGGCGGCTGGCCACCACATCGAACTGCAGCACACCGACGGCGCCGAGGATGATGTCGTTGCTGCGCTCCGGGAAGAACACCTGGGTCGCGCCTTCTTCGGCCAGCTGTTGCAGGCCCTGGCGCAGTTGCTTGGACTTGAGCGGGTCCTTCAGGCGCACGCGGCGGAAGAGTTCCGGAGCGAAGTGCGGGATACCGGTGAAGCCCAGGGCCTCGCCTTCGGTGAAGGTGTCGCCGATCTGGATGGTGCCGTGGTTGTGCAGGCCGATGATGTCGCCAGCGTAGGCCTCTTCCAGCTGTTCACGCTCGGAGGAGAAAAAGGTCAGGGCGTCGCCGATGCGCACGTCCTTGCCGGTGCGCACGTGACGCATCTTCATGCCCTTCTCGTACTTGCCCGAGCAGATGCGCATGAAGGCGATACGGTCGCGGTGCTTGGGGTCCATGTTCGCCTGGATCTTGAACACGAAACCGCTGAATTTTTCTTCCTGGGGCGCGACGCTGCGCTCGTTGGCAACACGAGCCAGCGGCAGTGGCGCCCAGTCCACTACGGCATCGAGCACGTGATCGACACCGAAGTTGCCCAGGGCGGTACCGAAGAACACCGGGGTCAACTGGCCGTCGAGGAACTCCTGCTGGTTGAACTCGTGGCAGGCACCCTGCACCAGTTCCAACTGCTCGATGAAACGCTCGTACTCGTCACCCAGGTGGGCGCGGGCTTCGTCGGAGTCGAGTTTCTCGATGATCTTGGTTTCGGTACGTTCGTGGCCGTGGCCCGGGGTGTAGACGATGATGTAGTCGCCCGCCAGGTGGTACACACCCTTGAAGTCGCGGTAGCAACCGATCGGCCAGGTGATAGGCGCGGCCTTGATCTTCAGCACCGCTTCGATTTCGTCCAGCAGCTCGATCGGGTCGCGAATATCGCGGTCGAGTTTGTTGATGAAGCTGACGATGGGCGTATCCCGCAGGCGGCAGACGTCCATCAGGGCGATGGTCCGGGGCTCAACGCCCTTACCGCCATCGAGCACCATCAGCGCCGAGTCCACGGCAGTCAGAGTGCGATAGGTATCTTCCGAGAAGTCTTCGTGGCCCGGGGTGTCCAGCAGGTTGATCATGTGTTCGCGATAGGGGAACTGCATGACCGACGTGGTAATGGAAATACCGCGCTGCTTCTCCATCTCCATCCAGTCGGAAGTGGCATGGCGATCGGACTTACGCGATTTGACCGTACCCGCCACTGCAATCGCCTTGCCCATCAGCAAGAGCTTTTCGGTGATGGTGGTCTTACCCGCATCCGGGTGGGAAATAATGGCGAAAGTGCGGCGTTTCGCGACTTCGGCGGCCTGGTTGGTCATGGGAAATCGCCTGGCGGTGATCAAAAAAGGGCGCAGATTATAGCCCAGACAAAGCCGCGCGGGCCACCGCTGCCCCCGTCGCCCAGGCCACCGCGCGGCAGATAAACGGTGGCTAAATGCTGCCAAGTATGGAACCTTTTAAAACGTGGAGACGTCCACTCCCCTGTCACGCGCTGTCGTCAGGGGCTGAAATATCAGCACGTTAGCTTGACGAAGCTGCGCTCATGGCTCGTTCACCCGCCGCTTTGCCGGCACTCGACGAGCTGCTTTTCGCGCGTACTTTCGCGGCAGCCAGGAATGGCCTTGCCACACGGGAAAGTGCCCGCCGACTGAAAAAAGGAGTCCGCCTGTGGCTATTCGCTATGGCAAAGGGCTGATAGGAGGGGTTGCGGTCATCGCCCTCCTGGCCCTGCTGGTCCACTGGATCGGCATCACGACGATCGAACACTACCGCGACGATCTGTTGTTCTACCTGCAAGCTCATCTGTTCCTGGTCCTGGCGTCCATGCTCGCCGCACTGCTGGTGGGCATCCCCGCCGGCATCTTCCTCAGCCGCCCGAGCATGGTCGGACGCGCCGAACGCTTCATGCAAGTGTTCAACATCGGTAACACCGTCCCCCCTCTGGCCGTCCTGGCCATCGCCCTGGGGATTCTCGGCATCGGCAGTGGCCCGGCCATCTTCGCGTTGTTCCTCGCCTCCTTGCTGCCCATCGTGCGTAACACCTACGAAGGCCTGAAAAACGTCCAGGGTTCCCTCAAGGAAGCCGCGGTCGGCATCGGCATGACGCCGCGCCAGGTGCTGTGGAAAGTCGAATTGCCCAATGCCGTGCCGATCATCATCGGTGGCGTGCGGGTGGCCCTGGCGATCAACGTCGGCACCGCGCCCCTGGCCTTCCTGATCGGCGCCAACAGCCTGGGCAGCCTGATCTTCCCCGGCATCGCCCTGAACAATCAGCCGCAATTGCTGCTCGGCGCCGCCTGCACTGCGCTGCTGGCCTTGCTCCTCGACGGCCTGGTCACCCTGGCCAGCCGCCTCTGGCTGGAACGTGGTCTGCGCCCGTCCTAAGTCCGTAAGCGCCAAGGAATGAACATGAAAAAAACAAGCCTGATACTCGGCTGCATCCTGCTTTTCGCTGGATGGGTGCAAGCCGCGGAAAAACCACTGATCCGCATTGGTGCCCGGGTCTTCACCGAACAGACTCTGCTGGCGGAAATCACCTCCCAGTACCTGCGCAGCAAGGGTTACGACACCCGCGTCACCGGCGGCCTGGGCAGCAACCTGGCGCGCAGCGCCCAGGAAAGCGGCCAGCTGGACCTGATCTGGGAATACACCGGGGTCTCGCTGGTGGCCTACAACCACATCGACGAGAAACTCGACAGCCAGCAGTCCTACGCCCGAGTCAAAGAACTCGACGCGAAAAAAGGCCTGGTCTGGTTGGCGCCGTCCAAGTTCAGCAATACCTACGCCCTGGCCCTGCCGGAGAACGTGGCCAAGGAACATCCGCAGATCAACAGCATCAGCGACCTGACCCGAGCCCTGGCCGAAAACTCCAAGGAAAACCGCCTGGTGGCCCTGGACACCGAGTTCGCCAACCGCTCCGACGGCCTGGCCGGCATGGTCAAGCTGTACGACATGAACCTGACCCGCAAGAACACCCGGCAGATGGATGCCGGCCTGGTCTACACCGCCTTGCGCAATGGCCAGGTATTTGCCGGTTTGGTCTACACCACCGACGGTCGGCTCAACGCCTTCAAGCTCAAGCTGCTGCAAGACGACAAGCATTACTTCCCGGACTACACCGCCGCCCCCGTGGTGCGTCAGGCGTATCTCGACGCCCACCCGCAATTGGCGGCGGACCTCAAGCCGCTGGCGGCACTGTTCGACGACGAAACCATGCGCCAGCTGAACGCGCGGGTCGACGTCGACCATGAAAGCCCTTCCGCCGTGGCCGCAGATTTCCTGCGCCAGCATCCGATCAACCACTGATAGAGAGGAGAAGACATGGAATTCTTGAACGCCTTTTCCCATCTCGATTGGGCCCAGGTCCTGCACCTGACCTGGCAGCACATCACCCTGGTGGGCATCGCCGTGACCCTGGCGATTGTCTTCGGTGTGCCCCTGGGCATCCTGATGACCCGCTTCCCGACCCTGGCCGGCCCGCTGCAGGCCAGCGCCACGGTGTTGCTGACCATCCCTTCCATCGCCCTGTTCGGCCTGCTGCTGCCGTTCTACTCCAAGTTCGGCCAGGGCCTGGGGCCGCTGCCGGCCATCACGGCGGTGTTCCTCTATTCCCTGCTGCCGATCATGCGCAACACCTACCTGGCGCTGACCGGCGTCGAGCCGGGCATCCGCGAAGCCGCCCGCGGCATCGGCATGACCTTCGGCCAGCGCCTGCGCATGGTCGAACTGCCGATCGCGGTGCCGGTGATCCTCGCCGGGGTGCGCACCGCCGTGGTGATGAACATCGGCGTCATGACCATCGCCGCCACCATTGGCGCCGGCGGCCTGGGCGTACTCATTCTTGCTTCCATCAGCCGCAGCGACATGTCGATGCTGATCGTCGGCGCGCTACTGGTCAGTCTCCTGGCCATCTTCGCCGACCTGCTTCTGCAATGGCTGCAACGCTCGCTGACACCAAAAGGACTGCTCAAATGATCGAACTTCAAAAGCTGACCAAGACCTTCCAAAGCAACGGCAAGACCATCACCGCCGTTGACTCCGTAAGCCTGACCGTCAATGAAGGCGAAATTTGCGTATTCCTCGGCCCTTCGGGCTGCGGCAAAAGCACCACGCTGAAGATGATCAACCGCCTGATCAAACCCACCTCGGGCAAGATCCTGATCAACGGCGAAGACACCACCGACCTCGACGAAGTCACCCTGCGCCGCAACATCGGCTACGTGATCCAGCAGATCGGCCTGTTCCCCAACATGACCATCGAGGAAAACATCGTGGTGGTGCCCAAGCTGCTGGGCTGGGACAAGCAGAAATGCCACGACCGTGCCCGCGAGCTGATGAGCATGATCAAGCTGGAGCCCAAGCAGTACCTGCACCGCTATCCGCGGGAACTCTCCGGCGGCCAGCAGCAGCGCATCGGGGTGATCCGCGCCCTGGCGGCGGACGCACCGCTACTGCTGATGGACGAGCCCTTCGGCGCGGTGGACCCGATCAACCGCGAGATGATCCAGAACGAGTTCTTCGAGATGCAGCGCGCGCTGAACAAGACCGTGATCATGGTCAGCCACGACATCGACGAAGCCATCAAGCTGGGTGACAAGATCGCCATCTTCCGCGCCGGCAAGCTGCTGCAGATCGATCACCCAGACACCTTGCTCGCCCACCCGGCGGACGACTTCGTCAGCAACTTCGTCGGCCAGGACAGCACCCTCAAGCGCCTGTTGCTGGTCAAGGCCGAAGACGCGGCAGACAACGCCCCATCGGTCAGCCCGGAAACCCCGGTAGCCGAGGCCCTGGACCTGATGGACGAACATGACCGCCGCTACGTGGTGGTGACCTGCGCCGAGAACAAGGCCCTGGGTTATGTACGTCGTCGCGACCTGCATCGTCAGACCGGCACCTGCGCCCAGTTCCTGCGGGAGTTCAACGCCACCGCCGCCTACGACGAACACCTGCGGATTCTTCTGTCGCGCATGTACGAGTTCAACCGTTCATGGCTGCCGGTGCTGGATGCCGAGCGGGTATTTCTCGGTGAGGTGACCCAGGAATCCATTGCGGCCTACCTGAGCTCCGGGCGTTCGCGGGGGATGAAGACCAACATCGTCTCGCCGGCTGAGGCAGTGGTCGCCTGATCAATAAATAGCCAATAACGAACCTATGGCGAGGGCGCTTGCTGCCCCGGGGCCGTGCAGCGGCCCCTCTTTGCCAAAAAGAGTGGAACTGCTGCGCAGTTCACCGGGAGCAAGCGCCCTCGCCACTGGTTTTTCGGCCCACTTACATGGCGGAAAAAAATATCAACAGCCGCCCCCACAAACGCCGTCAGGCGATACCTCCCGAAACAGCCAAGATCCCCCTCTGACCAGCCTGTCGTCGCTAACGTCGCCGATGTTGACGCCTTCATACTTTCCAGACACTTGGCGCGCAACAGCGTCGAACGTGCAGGTATTTTTAACACCTGGAAAATCTTCGGGAACATCTGTCCGTCATCTGTGTCGGCTACAAAGAGAGGTGTCGTTTACGCACGTCAGACAAGTGCAAAAACGCGACATTTTTTGTTGATCTCAGGCCCCTCACCACCTAAAGTTCGCGCCGAACGTCCATGCTGGAAACGATCCATCCGGCTCAAGTACTGACGACGAGACAGCAAGGCCAAGGGAAACTTTCCCATGGCCTTTTTGCTTTCGGCGACATGCCTTGGGAAGTAGGCGAACCAAAGTGGGGATACGGAGGACGTTCATTTGCACCCATTGATTTCTAACGTTTGCCAGTAGGAGCTCCCAACGCATGTCGATTAACGTCGAAGACTATTTTGCGCGCGAAACCTTTCAGAAAATGAAGGCGTTCGCCGACCAGCAAGAAACCCCGTTCGTGGTCATCGACACCCAGATGATCGCCCAGGCCTATGACGACCTGCGTGCCGGTTTCGAATTCGCCAAGGTCTACTACGCGGTCAAGGCCAACCCGGCCGCCGAGATCATCGACCTGCTGCACGAAAAAGGCTCCAGCTTCGACATCGCCTCGATCTACGAGCTGGACAAAGTGCTGGGCCGCGGCGTCAACCCGGCCAACATCAGCTACGGCAACACCATCAAGAAATCCAAGGACATCCGCTACTTCTATGAGAAGGGCGTGCGTCTGTATGCCACCGACTCCGAAGCCGACCTGCGCAACATCGCCAAGGCCGCCCCGGGTTCGAAAGTCTATGTGCGCATCCTCACCGAAGGCTCCACCACAGCCGACTGGCCACTGTCGCGCAAATTCGGCTGCCAGACCGACATGGCCATGGACCTGCTGATCCTCGCCCGCGACCTGGGCCTGGTGCCTTACGGCGTGTCGTTCCACGTAGGTTCGCAACAGCGCGACATCAGCGTCTGGGACGCGGCGATCGCCAAGGTCAAAGTGATCTTCGAACGCCTGAAGGAAGAAGACGGCATCGAGCTCAAACTGATCAACATGGGCGGTGGCTTCCCGGCCAACTACATCACCCGTACCAACAGCCTGGAAACCTACGCCGAGGAAATCATCCGTTTCCTCAAGGAAGACTTCGGCGACGAGCTGCCGGAAATCATCCTCGAGCCTGGCCGTTCGCTGATTGCCAACGCCGGCATCCTGGTCAGCGAAGTGGTGCTGGTGGCGCGTAAATCCCGCACCGCCGTCGAGCGCTGGGTCTACACCGACGTGGGCAAGTTCTCCGGCCTGATCGAAACCATGGACGAGTCGATCAAGTTCCCGATCTGGACCGAGAAGAAAGGCGAAGTGGAAGAAGTGGTGATCGCCGGCCCAACTTGCGACAGCGCCGACATCATGTACGAGAACTACAAGTACGGCCTGCCGCTGAACCTGGCCATCGGCGACCGCCTGTACTGGCTGTCCACCGGCGCCTACACCACCAGCTACAGCGCGGTGGAATTCAACGGCTTTCCGCCGCTGAAGGCGTTTTACCTGTAAGGACAGTGGCTAGCTGCTAGCAGCAAGCTGCAAGAAAAAGCCCATGACGTGTCATGGGCTTTTTTATGCGTGCGATTCAGTGGCTCAACGATCTTCCCGGACATGCCAAATACGCAGGATGGACAAGGCCATGCCTTGAATCTCATAACACACCTCGTAATGCCCCACCAGCAACCGTCGAACATCCCTCGGCTTGAATTCCTCCAACTGCTCTCCCAATCGAGGGTTAGATAGAAGCGCATCTGGAGCCCGCACGAGGGATTGCACGGTCCGAGCAGCAGCCGAGCGATTAACCTGAGCGAGAAATTCAAACAGCCGAGCCAGATTGAATAGCGCCTTGCTCGTCCATTTCAACTGTCTCATTTTGGTAAAGGCAGGGGGTTGTCGCCAGACAGACTCTCTGCCCAAGCCAGCACTGACTGATGATCGACAACCCTTCCAGCATCGACATCTGCCAAGGCCTCAAGCGTCAGTCGGCGGCGCTCTTCTTCCTGGTCAACCCAGGCCACCAATGCTTGCTTCACGATCCAGGCACGGGAGCGCTCCAGGCGAGAAGCCAGTTGATCGACCTTATCCGCCAGATCCAAGGGAATGTGGGCGGTCAGTACTTTTGTCGCGGGCATGAGGGAGGCCTGCATCAGAATGATTAAAAGCGATTAGCTTTGAATCATAGTGATTTAAGCCAACACAGCTAGCCGCTCTACGTCCCGTTCATCACCCAATTGCGCTGCGCGCCGCTGATAGGCCAGGGCCAGTTCGCGAATCTTTGGATGCGTGGCATTGAGCAACGCAGCGCAAGCCACCCGCAGGAAATTCAGATTGCCGCCAGCTAGCGCCTGCTGCAGCCAATCCACGGCTTCGTCGATACGACCGGCATCGGCCAGCACCGCCGCATAGCTGAACTGTCCACGGAAATCCCCGCCTTCGGCCGAGCGTCGGTACCAGTCACGGGCCGCCTCGGGGTCAGCCGAGCAGACCAGCCCTTCCTCCAGGTAACGCCCCAGCAGGTTCATCGATTTGGCATGCCCCAGCTCTGCCCCACGGCGATAGCAGGCCAGTGCCAGGGCTTGGTTCTGCGCCACACCACGGCCGGTGGCCAGCAGGTTGGCGTAGTTGTACAGCCCCCAGTCCAGCCCCGCTTCGGCGGCCAATCGATAATGCCCGGCAGCGCGGGCGGCATCCGCCGGGCAACCCCACCCGTGCTCATGGCAGCGGCCGAGCATGTTGCGCGCCATCAGGTGCCCACGTCGCGCGGCGATTTCGAACCAGCGCAAGGCCAGGGGTTGATCCTGCTGGATGCCGTGGCCGTCGAGGAGGATCTGTCCCAGCAGCGCCTGGGCCTCCACCAGCCCCTCTCGGGCCGCCACCAATATCGCCTGGGCTGCACGGGCCGGACTCTGTTGGAGCATGGCGCTCAGTTGCGCGCCGTCGAGGACTTCCTCGCGGCGAAGTTGAACAGTCACCGCCTACACCTCGACCCAGCGCCGCAGCAGGTTGTGATAAGTGCCGGTCAGGCGGATCAGCGAAGGATGCTCGGGCACATCCCGGGTCAATTCCTGGATCGCTCCGTCCATCTCGAACAGCAAGGCGCGCTGGCTGTCTTCGCGCACCAGGCTCTGAGTCCAGAAAAAGGAGGCATAGCGAGCGCCGCGGGTCACCGGGTTGACCTTGTGCAGGCTGGTGCCGGGGTACAGCACCATGTCCCCCGCCGGCAGCTTGACCCGCTGCAGGCCGTAGGTGTCCTGAATCTCCAGCTCGCCGCCGTCGTAATCCTCGGGATCACTGAAGAACAGGGTCGACGACAGGTCGGTGCGCACCCGCTCCGCGCTGCCCTTGGGCTGGCGCACGGCGTTGTCGATATGGAAGTCGAAACTGCCGCCGGCGGTGTAGCAGTTGATCAGCGGCGGGAACACCTTGTGCGGCAAGGCGGCGGACATGAACAGCGGGTTCTGCCACAGGCGATCGAGCATCGCCGCGCCGATCTCCTGGGCCAGCGGGTGCCCTTCGGGCAACTGCAGGTTGTGCTTGGCCTTGGCCGACTGGTAACCGGCGGTGATCTTGCCATCCGCCCAGTCCGCCTGCTCCAGGGCTTCGCGGATGCGCCCCACTTCATCACGGGTGAACACGCCGGGGATGTGCAGCAACATGGCCAGGTACCTGAGCAGCGAAAGGTCGTCAATGGTATTGATTCTTATTGACTGTGTAAAACCCGGTGACGAATGAGCGCGCAAAAACCGTAAGGATAAATTGTAAAGATTGTAAATTCAGCGCGAATAGTAACGTTTCGCAATTGATAACGATTGTTTCTTTCCCCTATATTCCGCGACCTCAAATCCTTGGGGAGGGGAACCACCATGTCACGCCAACAACCACCATCCGCTGTCAGTTCACCGCGCCTGCTGGCCTCCGCCATTGGCGTGGCGATTACCGCCGGCTCCGCGGGCCATATGGTCCAGGCCGCGCAAGACACCCAGCAAAAGACGGCGGGCAAGGCCATTGCCCTGGATGCCACCAGCATTACTGGTGAGGCCCAGGACAACACCTCCTACCAAGTGGAAAAGGCTTCGTCGCAGAAGTACACCGCCCCGCTGGTGGATACGCCGCGCTCGGTCACTGTGGTTCCACAGCAAGTCCTCAAGGACACCGCTGCCACCTCCCTGCAAGACGCCTTGCGCACCGTACCGGGCATCACCTTCGGTGCCGGTGAAGGTGGCAACCCTCAAGGTGACCGCCCGTTCATTCGTGGTTTCGACGCCCAGGGCGACACCTATCTCGACGGTGTGCGTGACACCGGCGGCCAGAGCCGCGAGATCTTCGACATCGAAACCATTGAAGTGAGCAAAGGCCCGAACTCCGCCTTTGGTGGGCGTGGCTCGGCAGGCGGCAGCCTGAACCTGACGAGCAAGATGCCCAAGCAACAAGACTTCCTCAATGGCGGCTTCACCTACGGTTCCGACCAGACCCGTCGCTACACCCTGGACGTCAACCGTCAGTTCCTCGAGGGTGCCGCGTTCCGTCTGAACCTGATGAGCCACGAACAGAATGTGGCTGGCCGCGACGCCGTCAATTACGACCGCTGGGGCGTGGCGCCATCGCTGACCTTCGGCCTGGGCACCCCGACCCGAGTCAATGTCAGCTACTACCACATGGAAAGCGACGACCTGCCAGATTCGGGCATTCCGTATGGCTACGGCTCCGCAAGCGCCACGGCCCACGTTCACGACAAACCCAACGACGGTGGCGACAGCAGCAACTTCTACGGCTTGAAGGGCCGTGATTTCCGCAAGACCCGCGCGGACATCAGCACCATCTCCATCGAGCATGACCTGAGCGACAGCATGACGCTGAAAAACACTCTGCGTCACGGCAACACCGGGCAGGACTACATCCTCACCCAGCCGGACGACAGCAAGTTCAACGTCAACCGCTACGGCACCGTATGGCGTCGCGCCAACAGCCGCGTCTCGACCACGGAAACCACCACCAACCAGACCGATCTGTTTGGTGAATTCCACGCATTGGGCTTCAAGCACAATTACTCCACCGGGCTTGAGTTCACGGGCGAAGAAACCCGGGTCAGCAGCTACAACATCGCAGGCAATACTGCCCAGGTATGTAATCCGGGCAACACGCCCAGCTGCACCTCGTTGGGCAACCCGAACCCCAACGACCCTTGGACCGGCAGCATCACCCGTAACTACAACGGCACCAACACCAAGGCCACCAGCCGTGCCGCCTACGTCTTCGACACCATCGAACTGGACCCGCAATGGCTGTTGAACGTCGGCCTGCGCTACGACACCTTCGACACCGTGGCCAACACCAACGCGGTACCCACTGCCACGGTCAAGGCCAGAAGCAAGCTCAAGGACGACAGCCAGTTCTGGAACTGGCAGGCTGGCCTGGTCTGGAAGCCGACCGACAACGGCAGCATCTACGCCTCCTACGCGACCTCGGCCACCCCGGCCGGTGCCCTGGTGGGTGAAGGCGCAGAGGGCAACCCCCTGGCTGCCGGCGCCAGCACCAGCGACCTGCAACCTGAAGAGACGGTCAACTACGAACTGGGTACCAAGTGGAACGTGCTCAACGACCGCCTGTCCCTCACCGCTGCGGTATTTCGCACCGAGAAGAAAAACACCCGGGTCCTGGTGGACGCACTGACCTACCAGAACGCTGGTGAGTCCCGTGTCGATGGCCTGGAGTTGGGCGCCAGCGGCAAGATCACCGACAAATGGCAAGTCTTCGCTGGCTACAGCTACCTCAAGAGCGAGCTGGTCGACCCCGGCTTGACCGGTCGTAACGGCGTGATCACCGCCGGTGCAGCATCGGCCAAAGGCAATGAAATGCCCAACACGCCGAAAAACAGCTTCAGCCTCTGGAGCACCTACGCCATCACCCCGAAACTCACCGTCGGTGGCGGTGCGTTCTACGTCGACGAAGTGTACGGCGACACCGGCAACACCGTGTACGTACCGTCCTACACCCGCTACGACGCCATGGCCAGCTATAAGCTGACCAAGAACGTCGACCTGCAGTTGAACGTGCAGAACCTCACCGACAAGACCTACTACGACAAGGCCTTCGCGGCGCACTTCGCCAACCAGGCCGCCGGCCGTACCGCCCTGATGAGCGCCAACTTCCACTTCTGACCCAGCACCCGACCGCCTGTGGCCCCCGCCACAGGCCGCCAAGCCCCACGCATTGCAATGCCTGGGGCTTTTGCGTGTAAAAAAGAATGCTTCTCGACAACCCACGGCATACTGCGCGCCGTGTTTTCTCTCTCTGGACGAACAAGGCGAGTGACGTGTTGAAGAAAACCCTGTTCCAGCTGCACTGGTTCTTCGGCATCAGCGCGGGGCTGATCCTGGCCCTGATGGGCATCACCGGGGCGACGGTGTCGTTCCAGGACGAGATCCTGCGCGCCCTCAACCCATCGGTGCTGCAAGTCGACAAGCTCCCCGCCGGGGTGCTGCCACCCGCCGAACTGGTGGACAAAATCCAGGCCGCCGAAGGCAAGACCGTGTCCATGCTCTGGGTGGAAACCGACAGCGGCAACGCCGCACGGGTGTTCTTCACCCCGCCGCCGGGGGAACGCCGTGGCCAGATGCGCTACTTCGATCCCTACACCGGCGAGTTCCTGGGCGACGCGGTCGGCCAGGACTTCTTCGGCTTGATGCTGCAGCTGCACCGTTTCCTGGCCATCGGCGACACCGGCCGGCAGATCACCGGCGCCTGCACCCTGATCCTGATCTTCTTCTGCCTGTCCGGCCTGTACCTGCGCTGGCCGCGCCAGGTCGGCAACTGGCGCGTATGGCTGACCCTGGACTGGGCCAAGAAAGGCCGCGGCTTCAACTGGGACCTGCACGCGGTGTTCGGCACCTGGTGCCTGCTGTTCTACCTGCTGTTCGCCCTCACCGGCCTGTACTGGTCCTACGACTGGTACCGGGAGGGCCTGACCAAACTGCTCTCTGACGCGCCACACAGTGAACGCCAGCGCGGCGGTCGCGGTGGCCCACCGCCCAAGGGCCCCGCTCCCGTGGCGGACTACAACGCCCTGTGGAGCAGCCTCTACAGCGCTGCCGGCAAGGACCTCAGCGCCTACAACATCCGCATGCCCGCGGTGGCCGGCCAGCCGGCGACAGTGTTCTACCTGCTCAAGGACTCGCCCCACGATCGAGCGCTGAACCAGCTGACCCTGGACCCCACCACCGGGGTCATCAGCCGTCATGAGCGCTACACCGACAAGAGCCTCAAGGCGCAGTTGCTCACCAGCGTCTACGCCCTGCACGTGGGCAGCTACTTCGGCCTGATCGGACGCATCGTGCTGACCCTGGCTTCATTGAGCATGCCGCTGTTCTTCGTCACCGGCTGGCTGCTGTACCTGGATCGCCGGCGCAAGAAGCGCCAGATCAAGAACGCACGCCAAGGCCTGGAAAGCAGCGCCGACGATGGCTCCGCGTGGCTGATCGGTTTCGCCAGCCAGAGCGGCTTTGCCGAACAATTGGCCTGGCAGACTGCCGGGCAATTGCAAGCCGCTGGGGTCAGCGCCAAGGTCCAGTCGCTGGCCAGCCTCAGCGAACAGGATCTGCGCAGCGCCCAACGCGCGCTGTTCATAGTCAGCACCTTCGGCGACGGCGAAGCCCCAGACAGCGCCCGCGGCTTCGAACGCAAACTGCTGGGCCGCGAGCTACCGCTTGCGGGCTTGCAATACGCCGTGCTCGGCCTCGGCGACCGCCAATATCAGCACTTCTGCGGCTTTGCCCGGCGCCTGCACGACTGGCTGGCGAACCAGGGCGCCAGCACTCTGTTCGCTCCCATCGAAGTGGACAGCGGCGACAGCTACGCCCTGCGCCACTGGCAACAGCAACTGGGCCAACTGACCGGACAGGCTCCCGTGGACCTGTGGCAGGCCCCGGCCTTCGACAACTGGACCTTGAACACCCGTACCCTGCTCAACCCTGAAAGCAGCGGTTCCGGGGTCTACCTGCTGCAGTTGCTGGCCCCCAGTACCAGTAGCTGGCTGGCCGGGGATCTGGTGGAAGTCATGCCACGCAACAGCCGCGGCGCGGTGGCGGACTTCCTCGCCGGCCTGGGCCTCTCCGGCAACACCCCGGTGCAACTGGATGGCCTGCAAGAAAGCCTGGAACAGGCCCTGGGCAGCCGCCAGCTACCAGACAACCGCAGCCATCTGGTGGGGCTACATGCCCAGGCCCTGGTGGACGCACTGGTGCCCCTGAGCATGCGCGAATACTCCATCGCCTCGATTGCCGCCGACGGCTGCCTGGAACTTCTGGTGCGTCAGGAATGCCACCCCGATGGAAGCCTGGGGATTGGTTCCGGCTGGCTCACCGAGCATGCCGCGGTAGGTTCCAGCATCAGCCTGCGGGTGCGCCGCAACAGCGGCTTCCACCTGCCGGCCGAACCTTGCCCGCTGATTCTGCTGGGCAACGGCACCGGGTTGGCGGGCCTGCGCAGCTTGCTCAAGGCACGGATCGCCGAGGGCCAGCAACGCAACTGGCTGATCTTTGGCGAGCGCAACGCCGAACATGATTTCTACTGCAAGGATGAACTGCAGGAATGGCGCACCCGGGGCGACCTGAGCCGCCTGGACCTGGCGTTCTCCCGGGACCAGGCCGAGAAGGTCTACGTCCAGGACCGCCTGCGCCAAGCGGCCGACGAACTGAAAAAATGGCTGGCCGACGGCGCCGCGATCTACATCTGCGGCAGCTTGCAGGGCATGGCTTCAGGGGTGGATCAGGTGCTCAACGAGGTACTGGGCGCAGACCAGGTCGAACGCCTGATCGAACAGGGGCGCTACCGCCGCGACGTCTACTGAGGCGTCAGACACTTCGCCGGCAAGCCGGCTCCTACATCGATCCTGCTGCCCCCTCCGTAGGAGCTGGCTTGCCAGCGAAGGCGCCCGTCAGAACAGCGCAAGGCTTAAGGCCCTCTTCGCCGGCAAGACGGCTCCTAGGGAACAGGGTGCTGGCGAGGAGAGTTACACCGGTTGCAGGTTGTGTTCGTACACCGCCACGCCATCCAGGTCCCGCAGGATCACCTTCAGCTCTGCCGTCTGCCCGTCGATCTGCACTTCGCCAAAGAACTGAAAACCGGCAAAGGGCGAAGTGTTCTGCGCCGGCGGCGCCTTCTGAAACACCACTTCCGGGCCGAAGGTCTTGTCCAGCACATTGGGCCCGAAACTCCCGGCATTCAGCGGGCCGGCGACAAACTCCCAGAAGGGCTCGAAATCCTGGAACGCCGCGCGATCCGGATGGTAATGGTGAGCCGCGCAGTAATGCACGTCCGCCGTCAGCCACACATGGTTGCGAACCTGATGCTTGCGCAGATGCGCCAGCAATTCGGCAATCTCCAACTCCCGGCCCTGGGCCGGTCCCGGGTCGCCGTTGGCAACGGCCTCCCAACGCGCCACCCCGGGGCTGACTTCACCATCGGGCACACCGAGGCCAATCGGCATGTCCGCTGCCACCACTTTCCACTGGGCCTGCGAATCCTTGAGTTCACGCTTCAACCAATCCAGCTGCTCACGGCCCAGGAAGGGTTTCGCCCCACCGAGGTTGTCATCGTTGGCCCCGCGATAACTGCGCATATCCAGCACGAACACATCCAGCAGCGGCCCATAGCTGAGCTTGCGGTAAATCCGCCCGCCGCCATCGGCGCTCTGCCGGCGCATCGGCGCATATTCCAGCCACGCCTGCCGCGCGCGGCCCACCAGGGTCTGGATGTCCTTGACCGCGTAGCGCTCGTCCAACTGCTTGCCGGGCGACCAGTTGTTGACCACCTCGTGGTCGTCCCACTGCCAGATCTGCGGCACCTCGGCGTTGAAGCGACGCAGGTTCTCGTCCATCAGGTTGTAGCGGTAATTGCCCCGGTATTCGTCGAGGGTCTCGGCCACCTTGCTCTTGGCCTCGGTGGTGATATTGCGCCAGACGCGCCCGTCCTCCACGGTCAACTGCGCCGGCACCGGGCCGTCGGCGTAAATGGTGTCGCCGCTGTGGATAAAGAAGTCCGGCAAACGCAGGCGCATGGCTTCATAGATACGCATGCCGCCGATGTCCGGGTTGATGCCGAAGCCCTGGCCCACCGTGTCGCCGCTCCAGACAAAACGGATGTCCCGGCGTTGCGTCGGCGCACTGCGCAAATGGCCGAACCACAGCTCACTGGCCACACCGGATTGCGCATCCTCGAAGGTCACCCGATAGAAGATCGCCTGATCGGCCGGCAACCCGGTCAACTCCACCCGCGCCGTGAAGTCGGTCCGCGCATCGGCCAGGGGCGAGATGAAACGCCGAGGGTTGCTGAACATGCTTCGCGTGTCCCACTCCACCACCATCCGCGCCGGTCGATCGCTGCGGCTCCAGATCATCGCCTTATCCCCCAGCAGATCCCCGGACTGCACCCCATCGGTGAGCTGCGGCCGATCCTTGACTGACGCAATCACCGCCGGCGCCAGACTCGGCAGCAACAGCCCCGCCCCGGCGATTTGCATGATCCGACGACGGCCGAGGTTGAACTCGCTCATGGTGACTCCCTGACAATGGTCAAAAGGCAACCTTAGTCAGTGGGGATGAAGGGGGTGTGACAGGACGGTGGCGAGGCTGCGACCTGGATTAAGCATGCTGCTCACGCGTGTTTTCTTAGCTGCCTACACGGAAGTGAGGTGCTACGCACGGCCGTGGCCCAGACCGTGAGTTTTCTGAGCTGCCTACAGGGCAGTGAAGACCTCGACATAAAGCCGCTTGGCGGACTTGTTTTTCTTAGCTGCCTATACGGCAGTGAAGTGGTTCGTTGACCACTACACAATCGCCCTGGACCAATAACCAGACATTCAAAGCTCGGCGGGAAAGACTTGATGACATGGCCAGCGGTGCCCAAGGCGACGCGTAACGCGCACGACATCAATTCAAGGGGGGAATAGAGAAAACGGTGATTTTTGTACGCTAAGCCGCTTGGCGTGGCTGAAACCCTTTATCAGTCTGAGTGTGTCCGGTTTGATGGATATTGAGATACCTGAATCAAAATAAAAACGCGTCTTATGCATTTATGCATTTCTTGCCAAGAAGCTCTATGGCAACATATTCAGAGGTCTCAAAGGCCGAAAAGCTCAGCCACCTATTTTCCTCGATGACTGAGCTTTTTGACGATAATATCGTGTTGCACCCAGAACCTGCATCCGCCTAGTTTAAACTGGGCGGATGCAAATGGCATCACACGTTATTCAAAAGAGTATCTTTTCTCAGTGACAAAGTTCGGTTCTTTCCAGTTTGGGCCCTTTTCTGGGAGGGGTTTTTTATTTTCCACCAACTTTCCTTCTTTGATTAATTTTTGATATGTCCGCAATAGCTTTCCATCTGCAACCACCTCAAAGTTATATTTAACATACATTCTGTCGATGCTTGGATAGGGGATGCGCGGGGCGAAATGTAAAAGAATATCTTCCACGCTTTCATTCTTGAACATGCTTTCTTGTTCGGTCATAGCTTGCTCTCCTGTTACTTAAAGTATGCTTCTTCGGCCTCTGGAGTATACAAAGGCTGCGTTTTTTCATTGATTTTATAGTCCTCCAGAGTTGCAGTATGGGTATTATTCCAAACTTCGGTTCTGTTTTCTGGAATTTCACCATCCTTAACTCCAAGGTTTCTATAACGCTCTAGCTCCCTAATCTCATGGGTGTAAAAACGTTTATCAATATCAGTGACCTGTAGGACACCCTTCAGAATTCTCTCCAGACGATCAATCATCACTTTGTTATCGGGCGACTCACCAAATCGGCTGGTATGCAGTTTCACTTGATTCACGCCTGCCTGATCTATGGTCGCTGTACGCCAATCAAGATCAAGAACAGGACCACCGGCTTTATTCGTATTGTAATCACGACCACTGTATTGTCCCTTGGCATTGGTTTCCCCGTAAGGACTATGGAACATAAGATACAGAGGAACAAATCCTGTACCGACGGGCAGGATCAAAATGTAATCGTCAAAGCTGGCGTCGGTCACTTCGGGAAAGGTATCGATGCGTCCTTCAACGGGAGTGATGGTTGCTCCGTTGTAAACGGGGGATGGGGCTGTTTCTGCTGGCAGACTCGTTGAACTGTTGCCGGGAGACACGACCGGTGTCCAGGTCAAGGTCCTCGACGGCACGTCGGCGGTGGTCGCTGTATAGACGTTCTGTCCAGCGTTGTAGCTTGCCGTGACTACCCGTACCTTGGATGGTACGGTAACCCCGTCGGTCTTGACGACAAACACCTTGGATCGTCCGTCTTCAGCAGTTTTCGAGCTGATACGCACCGGCAGGTCGACTGTGCCATCAACAGCTGCTGCGGTTTGCAACGCTTGCGAGCTAAGGTTCGGTGCTAGATCGGAAAGCGGCGTGCTAAAGGAATAGCGCTCCGGCAATTCACCATTGCCCAGTTCACGAGGGAAAGCCAAGAATGCAATCACCCCGACTGCTGCGCTTGATGCGGCTCCTGCTACAAGGCCGGCGAGTCCTGCAATGGCCGAACGAATAGCGGTCGCTAGCGCCACCGCTCCACCTTCGACGGCAAGCGTTCCTCTAACGGCTGTAAACAACGGTTGTGCAACAGCCACCGAGCCTTGCATGTGGAATGTGTTAGCAACTCTAGCCGCCTCGGCCTGTGCTTCAGGAATTTGTATCTGACGCAAGTAAAGCTCGGACTTTAAGTTTTTAATGAGTACTTCGAGCCATTTAGCTTGATAAGCCGCTGTATACGATTCTCCATAGTTTTTTTGTATTTGTGCTTTGACGGTAGGCCTATATCTTGGCGCCCCCAAAATTGCATAAGAGTTTCTTTTCTCGATGCTCAAACTAAGGGGGTCACTCCCTGAGTAGGCTTTTGATTGCTCGATTAAGATCTGGCGATCGGATTCTCTGCGGTTTATTAAGTCTTCTAGGGTTTTTGTGTCTCTCTGTAGTTTTTCAACACTGAGTTTGCTTTGTATGCTTGAAACTCCGGATGTTTGAAGTTCATCCTGAACGTATTTATCAGTTTTTGATAAAATGTCTTCGTATTTTTCTTTTACTTCTTTTTCAATCCTAGATAGCTCAGTATGAAACTCTTTGTATTCGGCCCTATTAGCAAGCATTGCCTCACGATGAGGATCGTATTTGGTTGTATTTGGACCTGCGGTGATACGGAAACTATCTCCCATAGCGCTAACCCCGGCAGATGTTCCGTAGATAGTTGTCGCAGGTAATACATAAGAGCCTGGTCCCGTCTGTGAAGCACCAGGTCCCAGGTAGTCGTTGGTGTTTGACATGCACATTATCCTTTAATTCGGTGTTATTGCGTGTTCGAAAGTCGATCAGGCCTGCCCGACACAACCACTGTATAAAAAACCAGTCATGCACTCAAGCATTTTTAATGCATAAATGCATATTTTCAAGTAGGCGGTATGACCGCTTTCAGGAGAGACCCCAAAGCAGGGAAAGATCAGAGCGAAGGAAGTACCGCCGCGAGCCATCGGGCGCGTAGTGGCGCGTATCAGGGAAGCCAACAGAACTCGGGAAAAATCGAACGCTAAGCCTGCGACTTGTCTGGTTGAAGTCTTGGAGAATGCCAGTGAGGCGTCAGAAAATATCGGCATTGGCCCTATTCTGACGTTGCGTGGGGCGTCGACTTGATGCCCGATTAGGGTGTACTTCAAACGGACATAAACTGGATTGGCAAAGGGTTTCAGCCTCTCCAACTGGCTTAGCGTACAAAAATCTCCGTTTTCTCTATTCATCCCCTCAACGGAAAGATCGGGCTTGGCGCAGTGTCGGGACTCAAAGCCAGGCTGAAGCAGGACACTCCGGCGTTCCGACCACTCGACTCTTCCTGAGCGGATTTGCAACTAACATATCCAACCCCAAAGGCATTGTTTTCATGGTGGCCATCCTGCTCCATTTCATAAACCAGACACCGCCCTTAGTCCCTCAACTTGCACTCATGGCCTTGACCATGACCCTGGTGGATACGCTGGTGATGACAACCTACGCCTACAGCGCCAACCGACTGCAACACTACCTGCGCAGCCCATCGGCCCTGAGCATTCAGAGCCGATTCTTTGGCGGCGTACTGATGACCATGGGTGCAGCCTTGCTCATGGTGAAAAACCAGGCCGTCGATTGACTGCCCCCTCTGAACCTGATGGCAAGGGAGCCGGAGCCCCCTTGCCAAACGGGCGGAAAATCTCGACTACGGAACCGAGCGATTGCCATCAAGCAAGGCATCGACCACGCCACGGGCCATTTCCACCGAATGCACCAGGGACCAGATCAGGCCACGCTCGATGCCGCTGGCCTGCTCGGTGATCTCGTCGGACACCTCCTCGGCCGCCTTGAGCAGCATGGACACGTGGAGCAAGGCTTCCTCGGCGCTGATACCGGGACGAACGCTGAAGGGCGAGTCGGTGCCCGCAGGACCCGCGGCGGTGGGGTGCAGAGCCGCAATCAACGAGCCGTTTACGCGGGTGTTGGCCAGCGCATGGCGAATGACTTCGTTGGCCAGATCGTGGTCGGGATTACGACGGGAAACAGAATGGAAAACAGGCGGATCGGGGACGATCTTTTTCATGGTGTAGCTCCTTGGGGTGGAGCCACCACCTGACGCTGCTAAACGTAAGGTGGCAGCTGTACGCGGGTTAGCAGACCGGTCCAAGGAATCCGGCGCACCCGAGGGCGCCCCACGCACAGCCGCCATAACAGAACTCGGCAGGCCAAAAGCCAACCGGGACAGGGGCCATACTTGCGTGTCTTGGAATCAGGCTGCTAAACCCGATCACTGAACATTCAGTGACGAACCGAGCCTAGAGAGCCGAGTACCCAGCCGCAAGCGCCAGGGAGTGTCTCGGAAACGCCTTACAAAAGAAAGAGACTTGGCCGACCGTTACCACCACCAAAGGCTGAGATCGACCAAGATTCGGACGCAGGATTTCCAGCGCTCTTGAAATCGCCGCGTCTCCTGCGACGGAGTGCCGCCCAGAGCGTTCGCAGCCTTCGGCAGCGGCTACACCAAGCCGCCTGTAGCCGCTGCTGAGCCCGCGAAGCTGCGAAAAGGACCGCAGGACCTTGCTTGGCGATGTCCCGACGAACCTCGGGCGTCTTCAAGATCACTGCGTCTCCTGCGGAGCCGTTCGCAGCCTTCGGCAGCGGCTACACCAAGCCGTGCCCTGTAGCCGCTGCTGAGCCTGCGAAGCTGCGAAAAGGACCGCAGGGCCTTGCTTGGCGATTTCACGACGAACCTATGGCGTCTTCAAGATCTCCGCGTCTCCTACGGAGCCGTTCGCAGCCTGCGGCAGCGGCTACACAAAGCCGCCTGTAGCCGCTGCTGAGCCTGCGAAGCTGCAAAAAGGACCGCAGGGCCTTGCTTGGCGATGTCCCGACGAACCTCTGGCGTCTTCAAGATCGCCGCGTCTCCTGCGACGGAGTGCCGCCCAGAGCGTTCGCAGCCTGCGACAGCGGCTACAGCGGGTGCCGTTGCGGGATTGCGCCGCAACGGATGTGCCGTGGAGGTCAGGCCGCCTTGGCCGGTTCCAGGGCCAGTTCGACGGTCTCTGGTCGTTTCACTAGGGCATAGACAACCGCCGTCAGCAGACTCCCTGCAACAATCGCCAGCAGGTACAGCAGCGCATGGTTGATGGCATTCGGGATCAACATGACGAACAAACCACCATGGGGCGCCATCAGTTTGCAGCCGAAGTACATCGACAAGGCCCCGGTCAGGGCGCCGCCCGCAATGCTCGCCGGGATCACTCGCAGCGGGTCCTTGGCGGCAAACGGGATTGCGCCTTCGGAGATAAAGCACAGGCCCAATACCAGGGCGGCCTTGCCAGCTTCGCGTTCGGTCTGGGCAAATTTGCGGCGGGCAATGAGGGTGGCAATCCCTAAGCCAATCGGCGGCACCATGCCCGCGGCCATGGTCGCAGCCATCGGTGCATAACTCTGGGACGCCAGCAGCCCCACCGAGAACGCATAGGCCGCCTTGTTGATCGGCCCGCCCAGGTCGACGCACATCATCCCGCCCAGCAGTACCCCCAGCAGAATGGCGTTGGTGGTGCCCATGCTGTCGAGGAAGTGGGTCAGCGCCGCGAGCATGCCCGCCACCGGTTTGCCCACCACGTAGATCATCACCAGCCCGGTGAACAGGCTGGCCAGCAGCGGGATGATCAGGATCGGCTTCAACGCCTCCAGGCTTTGCGGCAGTCGCACATATTGGCTGATCGCCTTGGCCGCATAACCGGCCAGGAAGCCGGCGACGATGCCGCCGATGAAACCCGCGCCCAGGGTGCTGGCGAGCAGGCCGCCAATCATTCCCGGCGCCAGACCCGGGCGGTCGGCGATGGAGTAGGCGATGTAACCGGCCAGCAGCGGCACCATCAACTTGAAGGCGGTCTCGCCGCCGATCTGCATCAGGGCCGCGGCCAGGGTGCCCTCTTCTTTGAAGGCGGTAATGCCGAAGACGAAGGACAGGGCAATCATCAGGCCGCCCGCCACCACCATCGGCAGCATGAACGACACGCCGGTCAGCAGGTGTTTGTAGACTCCGGTCTTTTCCTGCTTGGCCGGTGTCGCGGCGCCTGGCGCGGTGGACTCCAGCTGGCCCTCGGCCAGTGCCTTGTTCAGGGTGGCCTCGGACTGTTTGAGGGCCACGCCGGTGCCGCAGCGGTAGATCCGCTTGCCGGCAAAACGCTCGGTGGCCACTTCGATGTCCGCCGCCAGCAGCACCACGTCGGCGGCAGCGATGGCTTCGGCGCTCAGCGGGTTGCGCGCGCCCACCGAGCCCTGGGTTTCCACTTGCAGGTCGTAGCCCAGGCGTTTGGCGGTCTGCTGCAAGGCCTCGGCGGCCATGAAGGTGTGGGCCACGCCGGTCGGGCAGGCGGTGATCGCCACCAGGCGCGGCGCGCGCTGGCCGGCCTCGACCAGCGGCTCGGCACTGGCTTGGCTGGCGACATGGATCTGAGCCTCTTCGGCGCCGCGACGCAGCACCGCATCGACGTCCTGCAGGGCCTGGGACGGGGTGCTGCGGTAGACCCGCTTGCCGACAAAACGCGACAGGTCCACAGGCCCGGTGCTGACCACCAGCACCCACTCGGCAGCCTCAATGGTGGCCGCTGACAGTTGGCGTTCGGGGTGTGCGTCATCGTGCACTTCCACGCTGGTGCTCCAGCCCTGGCGCTGGGCCGCGGCGTCCAGCAGGCGGGCGCAGAGTACGCTGGTGACCATGCCGTTGGGGCAGGCGGTAATAATGGCTAACTTCATACGCAACCCTCTTATTGTTCTAGGAGGGGGTGCACGCGCACCCCCTGCTCCAGCCGGGCCAGTTGGGCCCTGTCGCTGATGCCGAAACCGATCTGGGTCACGGCCATGGCGGCAATCGCCGTGGCGGTGCGCAGGGTCTGTTCGAACGGCTGGGCGCCGAGCAGGCCGTGGAGCATGCCCGCCAGCAGCGAGTCGCCGGCGCCCACGGTGCTGACCACGCTGACCTTGGGTGGCAGGGCCTGCAGGGACGGCGCGGCGCTGAACCAGTTGACGCCCTCGGCACCGTGGGAGATCACCACGTGCTCGACGCCTTGGGCCAGCAGAAGGCGCGCCGCCTCGGCCTGCACCGCCACGCCAAGCACCGGGCTGCCGAGGACGTCCGCCAGTTCCTCAGTGTTGGGCTTGATCAGCCAGGGCCCCGCCGCCAGACCGGCGCGCAAGGCGGCGCCGCTGGTGTCGAGGGCGACCTTCAGGCCCAGGCTTTTCAGGCGCAGCAACAGCGCCTGGAACCATTCGGGGCTGATCCCTCGCGGCAGGCTGCCGGCCACCACCACCGCGTCATGCCCGGGGGCGATCTGGTCCAGGCGCTCCAGCAAGGCCTGTTGCGCCGCCTCGCTGACCTCGGGCCCGAGGCCATTGATATCGGTGATGCGCCCGTCGTCTTCGGCCAGCTTGATGTTGCTGCGGGTATCGCCAGGCACGCGGATAAAGGCATCGACAAAGCCGCGCTGGGCGAACAACGCGTCAAACGCCTGTGGATTGTTTTCCCCGAGAAAGCCGCTGACGGTCAGTTGGTGGCCGAGGTCGGCCAGCACTTGGGCCACGTTCAGGCCCTTGCCTGCCGCGTGGCTGTGCAGGGCGTTGCTGCGGTTGACTTCCCCGACCTCCAGGCGGGCCAGCTGCACCGTCAGGTCCAGCGCCGGGTTGAGGGTCAGGGTGAGAATCTTTGCCATTACATGGCCTCCACTAGGGCACGCACCTCATGGGCGCTGCCGACGGCCAAAGCCTGTTGAGCAAGGGTTTGCGTCTGGGTCAGGCTGAGCTCGCGAATCCGCGCCTTGACCTCGGCGATGCTGCGTCCAGAGACGCTCAGTTCATCCACCCCCAGGCCCACCAGCACCGGCACCGCCAGCGGGTCGGCCGCCAGCTCGCCGCAGACCCCGACCCACTTGCCGTGGGCATGGGCAGCGCGCACGGTGATGTCGATCAGTTGCAGCACCGCCGGGTGCAGGCCGTCGGCCTGGGCTGACAGCGTCGGGTGGCCACGGTCGATGGCCAGGGTGTATTGGGTCAGGTCGTTGGTGCCGACGCTGAAGAAGTCCACTTCCTTGGCCAGCACCGGCGCCAGCAGGGCGGCGGACGGCACTTCGATCATGATCCCCAGTTGCAGGTCGGCCACCGGGATTTCCCGGCGCAGGCGCTCGGTCATGTCGCGGGCCTGACGCCATTCTTCGACGCTGCCGACCATGGGGAACATGATCCGCAGCGGGCGGTTGTCCGCCGAGCGCAGCAGCGCACGCAATTGCGCTTCCATGATGAGCGGCCGCTGCAGGGTCAGGCGGATGCCGCGCACGCCGAGGAAGGGGTTTTCTTCCTTGGCGATCGGCCAGTAAGGCAGCGGTTTGTCGCCGCCCACGTCCAGGGTGCGCACCACCAGCGGACGCCCGGCAAGGCCGTCGAGCACACGGCGGTATTCGGCTTCCTGGGTGGCTTCGTCCGGGGCCTGGGGATGGGCCATGAAGATCAGTTCGGTGCGCAGCAGGCCGATGCCTTCGGCGCCGTTTTCCACAGCGGCGGCGACACCGGCGCTTTCGCCGATGTTGGCGAACACCTCCACCGCATGACCATCCGTGGTGCGGGCCTGTTGATGGCGTTGCTCGGCGGCGGCCTTGAGGCGTTGCTCGCGGGTGTCACGCTCTTCGGCGGCCCGCTGCAGGGTGTGGCTGTCGGCGTCGACATGCAGGCGGCCGCGCTGGCCGTCCAGCAGCAGGGGCGTGCCGGGCTTGATCAGCAACACGCTGGCGCCCGCGCCCACCAGGGCCGGAATGCCCAGGGCCCGGGCGACGATGGCGCTGTGGGCGGTGGCGCCACCGCGGGCGGTGAGAATGCCGGCGACGCGAGCCGGATCCAGGCGCGCGACGTCCGAGGGACCGACTTCGTCCATCACCAGGATGTAGGGCTGGTCCGGTTCGGCCGGGGTTTCGATGCCGCACAGTTGCGCCAGCACCCGGCGGCCGATGTCCCGCAGGTCGGCGGCGCGTTCGGCGAGCAAGGCATCCTGCAGGGCTTCCTGCTGCTTGGCGGCGGTTTCGATCACGGTCATCCACGCCGCTTCCGCGCTTTCACCCTGCTTGAGGCGGGTGTCCACTTCGTCGGTCAGCTCGGGGTCGTCGAGCATTTCCTGGTGGGTGATGAAGATCTCGCGAATGGCCTTGGCCTTGCTGCGCTGGACCAGCCCGTCGATGTCCTGGCGCACGTCGGCCAGGGCCTGCTGCAGGCGCTGGCGCTCGATGGCGGTGGACTCGCCCCGCAGCGGGTAGTCGATGGCTTGCTGGACCTGGATGTGGGCCGGGCCGATGGCGATGCCGGGAGCGGCGGCGATGGCCTGGATCAGGCTGCCGGAAGCCGGGGCGCTGAGCGGGACCACGACTTCCTGTGGCTCTTCCCGGGGGGCGCTGGCCGCCGGCAGGGGCTCGACGGCTTCGCCCAGGCCGGCTTCGATGGCCGCCAGCAGGGCCGGCAAGGCATCGGCGGCAATGCTCGGTTCCGCGATCAGCTCCAGCACCTGGCCGCGTCGGGCACCCAGGCTCAGCAGCTTGCTCAGGCTTTTCACCGAGACAGCCGAAGCCGCGCTATCGGCGATACGGATGCGGATCTCACCCTCGAAATTCTTCGCCAACTGCGCCAGCTCCTTGGCCGGGCGCGCATGCAGACCGTGGGCGTTGGCCAGGGCAATGCGGGCGCTGGGCCAGTCTGCGGGCAACTCACCGCCGAGCACTTCCAGCACCGCGCGACGGCTGGTGGCGCGGCCCAGCTCCTGGCCCCGGCCTTCGATCAGCAACGCACACAGGCGCTCCAGCAGGGCTTGATGGGCTTCCCCCAGGCTGGCCAGGCAGAACAGACCGCTCAGGGGCTGGCCCAGGTAGCGGATGGGTTTGTCCGGGGTGACGAACGCCAGCCCCGGGCGCAGCACGGTCTGCTCGCTGTGCAGCCACCACAGGCCGTCGCCCAGGGGCAGCGCATCCACCTGTTGCAGCACCGCGGCAAAGCCGTTGCTCACGCACTCGGCCTGGCGTAGCAGGCGGGCGCCGCGCCAGACCAGCTCTTCGAAATCTTCCGCCGCCACCCCGAGGCCGATCATCTGCGCGTCCAGCGCCAGCTCCTGGGGCGCGCCCTGCAACAGCTTGAGCAGGGCCTCCGGGGAACTGGCACGACGCAGGGCCTGGCCCAGATCGGTTTCTCCCAGGGCCCGGGTCAGCAGTTGCAGCAGGCGCAAATGCTCGTCGGATTTGGCCGCGATGCCGATGGCCAGGTAGACGATCTGCCCGTCGCCCCAGTCCACACCGTCGGGAAACTGCAGCAGGCGCACGCCGGTGGCAAACACCTGATCGCGGGTTTCCGGGGTGCCGTGGGGGATGGCGATGCCTTGGCCGAGAAAGGTCGAGCCCTGGGCTTCGCGGGCCTTGAGGCCGGCCAGATAACCTTCGGCCACCAGGCCGTCAGCCACCAGTTTGTCGGCCAGCAAATGCAGCGCCGCGGACTTATCCACAGCCGTTTGGCCCATGGATATCTGCTCTACAGTGAGCTCGAGCATGGCTTCTCCTATTTAGCGCGGCAGGTGGCGGCGCTAGGTATTGTTTTAAGTAAGCAGCGTAGGCGTGTTTATGGCCACAAACGGGACTTGTTACCGGGCAGAGGTGTTTTTCCGCTTATGATCTAGCCTAGAAAATACGCCTGCTGAAACGTTTAATCTAGCAAGTTTGCTAAGTTACTCGATAATCTCGGCGCCTTGAAGTCCTTCCGCTCGATGGCCGGTTCCGACGTTGGTCGCCTGCCCAGATCAGGTAGGATTGGCGAAAATGTCGGGGCAAGCACCAAAAACAAGGAAATCCCGGGTTGAAACTCAGTGATATCGCTCGCCTGGCCGGTGTGTCCGTTACCACCGCCAGTTACGTCATCAACGGCAAGGCCGAACAACAACGCATCAGCAACGCCACCGTGGAACGGGTGCGCGCGGTGGTGGAGGAACACGGCTTCACCCCCAACCCCCAGGCCGCCGGCTTGCGCAGCCGGCACACCCGGACCCTGGGGTTCATTCTTCCGGACCTGGAAAACCCCAGCTACGCGCGCATCGCCAAGCTGCTGGAGCAAGGCGCCCGGGCCCGGGGCTATCAATTGCTGATCGCCAGCTCCGACGACGCACCGGACAGCGAGCGGCAATTGCTCCAGCTGTTTCGCGCGCGGCGTTGCGATGCGCTGTTCGTCGCCAGCTGCCTGCCGCCGGAAGACGACAGCTATGAGCAATTGCAGGCCCAGGGCCTGCCGATCATCGCCATCGACCGGGTGATGCCGTCCGAGCTGTTCTGCTCGGTGATCAGCGACGACCTGCACGCCAGCCTGCAGCTGACCCAGAGCCTGCTTGAGCCCGAGCCCAAGCAGATCGTGCTGATCGGCGCAGCGCCCGGAACTGAGCATCAGCCAGGAACGCGCCGCCGGTTTCCGCCAGGCCCTGCAAGGCTTCGGCGGTGAGGTGCTGATCGAGCACGGCGAAGCCTTCAGTCGTGATTGCGGCCGGCAGTTGATGGAAGAGTTGCTACAGCGCCTGGGGCACCTGCCAGATGCCCTGGTGACCACCTCCTATGTGCTGCTGCAGGGGGTGTTCGACGCTTTGCACGACTTCCCGCTCAAATCCCGGCCGCTGCGCCTGGGCACCTTCGGTGATACCCAGTTGCTGGACTTCTTGCCGCTGCCGGTCAACGCCATGGCCCAGCAGCATCAACTGATCGCCGAAAAAGCCCTGCAACTGGCCCTGGCCGCCATCGAAGAAGGGCAATACCAGCCCGGCGTCCAGGCCATCGCCCGGACCTTCAAACAGCGCATCCGGCAGGCCTGATCCGTGGAACTGATCGACACCCACACCCATCTGGATTTTCCGGATTTCGACGATGACCGTGAGGCGCTGCTGGCAGACAGCCGCGCCCGGGGCGTCTCGCGAATGGTGGTGCTGGGGGTCTATCAGGCCAATTGGCAGCGGGTCTGGGACCTGGTGCAGAGCGATGCCAGGTTGTACGCGGCCTTTGGCCTGCACCCGGTCTATCTGGACGCTCATCAACCCGCCGACCTCCAGCAACTGGAGGACTGGCTGACGCGATTGGCAGGGCATCCCCAGCTGTGCGCGGTGGGCGAGATCGGCCTGGATTACTTTCTTGCGCAATTGGACCGCGAGCGCCAGCAATCGCTGTTCGAGGCCCAGTTGCAGCTGGCGGCGGACTTTCACTTGCCCGCCCTGCTGCACGTGCGGCGCAGTCACGCCGCGGTGATCGCCACCTTGAAGCGCTTCAAGCTCAAGCGCGGCGGCATCATCCACGCCTTTGCCGGCAGCCGCGAGGAAGCCCGGGAATACATCAAGCTGGGGTTCAAGCTGGGCCTGGGCGGCGCCGCTACCTGGCCTCAGGCATTGCGCCTGCGCAAGGTCCTTGCCGACCTGCCCCTGGACTCTGTGGTGCTGGAGACCGACTCGCCGGACATGGCGCCCGCCATGTTTCCCGGGCAGCGCAACAGTCCGCAGCATTTACCGGCGATCTGCAGCGCCCTGGCAGACATCATCGGTATCGCTCCCGAGCAACTGGCCAGGGCCAGCACCGGTAATGCCTGCGAGCTGTTCGGCTGGCCCTCAGGCACGCCGTAACGATCGCCTCCTCCCAGGTCAGACGCGGAAAGCCCCAATCAGCTGTTTCAACTGCACCACCTGGGCCGACAGCTGGCGGCTGGCATCCTCGGTCTGGTGCGCGCCTTCGGCAGTGCGTTCACCGGCGCGATTGATCTCGACAATGTTCTGGTCAATGTCGTGGGCCACTGCCGTCTGCTGCTCTACGGCGGCGGCGATCTGCTGGTTCTGGTCGACGATCATGCCTACCGCACCCAGGATGTTTTCCAAGGCCTGCTGAACCTTTTCCGACTGGTCGACCGTGCCATTGGCCATGGCGTGACTGCTGCCCATGGCCTTGACCGCCGCGCCGACGCCGCCGTGGAGCTTGCCGATCATTTCCTCGATTTCTTCGGTGGATTGTTGAGTGCGCTTGGCCAGGGTCCGCACTTCATCGGCCACCACGGCAAAACCCCTGCCTTGCTCGCCGGCGCGGGCGGCCTCGATGGCGGCATTCAGGGCCAGCAAGTTGGTCTGTTCGGCAATGCTCTTGATCACTTCCAGCACCCGACTGATGGACTGGCTGTCGCTGGCCAACTGGTTGATCACCCGCACTGACTGATCGATCTCGCTGGCCAGGCGAGCAATGCTGTCTTGCTGGGACTCCACCAGCCCACGGCCGCTGATGGTTTCGTCGTTGACGCTGTGGGCACTGCTGACCGCCGCTGCCGCGCTGCGGGCCACTTCCTGGGAGGTGGCGGACATCTGGTTCATGGCCGTGGCCACTTGTTCGATCTGGCTGCGCTGGCCAGCCACGGCCTGATTGCTCTGAGCCGAGACGCTTTCCACCTGCCCAGCCTGGCGCTCCACTTCGCTGACGGTATGGCCGACCCGTTCGATCAGGTCGTGGATCTTGCGCACCGTGCCGTTGAACACACTGCCCAGTTCGCCCAGCTCATCACGGCTGTGGGCGGTGAAGGTGACGGTCATGTCCCCCGCCGCCACCTTGTCCATCATCGCCCCCAGTTGGCGCAGGGTGGTGCGGGTGGAGGCATAGAAGCCGCCGTACAGATAAACGATGGAGAGAAACACCAGGGCCAGGGCCGCTACCAGCAGCACCATGTGGCTGCGGTTCTGCTGCAGGCGTTTTTGCAGCTCGACATCAAGGAACTTCAAGGTGCCTTCGTTGAGTTGATAGGTCTGCGCCATCAGGCTGCTGATCTGGTCGTAGAACCCCTGCCAGGGCGCGTCCAGGGTATCGGCCATCACCACCTGCTCTTCGAACAGTTCGCTGGCCTGCTTGAGGCTGCCTTTGCTGGCACTGGCCAGGCTGTCCAGGGCGTCGTGGGCGGCGCGGCTGGAGCCCAGGGCATCCTGCAGCTTGAGTCCGTACTCGGCCTGAAGCTTTTCGATCTGCACCAGCAGCTCGTCGAAGCGGGTGCTGGATGAAGAGTTGAGAAAACCCTGGCCCAGGGAATAGGCGCCCATGGCCCGACCTTCTCCCAGGGTCTGGGTGACTTGCGGGGTGACGCTGGTGATCAGCTCGCTGAGCTGGCGGATATCGCTCTGAGCATCGCGGCTCAGGCCCGACTGGCTGGCGATGATCTGGCTGAACAGTTGCGCGCTGCCCAGCAGCTTGCCGATCAGCCCGCTTTTGTTCAGCAGCGAGCTTTCCACCTGCTGGGCCTTGAAGGCCGCCACCAGCTCGTCGCGCTTGGCGTTGAACACCTCGACCTGCTGGGGATCGACGGTGACGGCCTCAAGAGCCTGCATGCGCTCGAGCACGGACTTTTCCAGGGCGACTATCTTGCCCTCCAGATCCCCCGCCTTGCCGGACTGACCAAGGCTGGCGTTGATCTGCACCAGGTTGTTGAGGGTCTCCAGGTCCCGGCGCAGAGCCAGGCTGCTGCCCAACAGGTCGAGACTTTGCAGTTCGACCCGGGTGCCCTGGAACTCCCGGTAGGAGTCGCGTACCAGATAGAAGTTGGTCACCAGCATGGGCACAAAGAACAGCACGCTGATCAGGCTGAACTTCATGCCGAAGCTCAGGCGGTTCATCAGCGCGACAGCGGGATAGAGCAAGCTCTTCACAAGGAAGTCTCCCTTTTCTTTTATTGTTATGGGCCGGCAGGCGAAGGCAGCAGAAAGCCACTATTCGGCGCTCCGTCTGTATAGCTCAATTTGGGGGGAGGTTTTGTAACTTAAAGTTAACCGCGCATGGGCGGTGGATCGGGGCGGTGGATCGAGCCCGTGGCCCCGGCTGGCGCAGCGAGCCAGACTGGCTCGCTGCGCCAGGGGCACAGATTCAGGCGAGAACGGTCCACAGGGCAAAACCGGCGTACCAGAGCACGGCCGCCCGCAGCTGCAGCTCCCAGATGCGGTCCAGGCTATTGATGCCTTCGGGCCCGGCCAAAGGCGGAGGAATCTCGGCGGCCACCAGGCCGACCTTCTCTACCAGTTGCGCGGCGCTGATGTGCCAGTTGAGCAACTCGTGGAGCATCACCCGGCTCACGGCCACGAAGTTGCCCACCAGGGCGAAGCTTGCCGCCAGCAGGCGCACCGGCAACCAGTCGAAGGCATGGCGCAACTGCGCCGCACGCTCCACCAGAGCGGGATTCTTGCCGTGCTCGGCAGCCAGCGCCAGCAGGCGATAGCTCAAAGCCGCCACCGGGCCCAGCAGGAAGTACCAGAAGATCACCACGAAGAAGCTCTGGAAGGCCTGCCACAGCAGATAGCCCTGGACCCGTTCGAGCAGTTGCTCGCCATTGTCGGCGTCAATGTTCAGGTCACGCTTGGCCACATGCACTGCTGCTTGCAAGTCTTCACGGCGCCAGGCATCGCGAAACGGCCCGAGGCCACCGAGCAGATCGCCCCGGCCCAGAGCATAGATCACCACCAGCAGATGCACCGGCAGGGCCAACAGTCCATAGGTGACCGGCTCCAGCACCAGCAGCAAGAGACCGAGCACGGCCACCGGCAGCAATACCAGCACCAGCAACAGGCACCATGGATGCCCCGCCAGACGCGGGCTGGCCTCCAGCCGCGCCAACTCCTTGAGCCACCAACCGTCGCGCTGCACCCGCTGGCGCAAGGCCGAGAATTTCTCGATCCACACCGCCAGCAGCAACACCAGAAAACTCATTGTCCTTCTCCCTTCTCCAAGGCGGCACGATAACGTGCCCAGTCAAAAGCCTGGCCCGGGTCGGTCTTGCGCCCGGGAGCGATGTCGCTATGACCACAAATCCGTTGTGGCGTGATGGCGCAGAAAGCCGCCTGTAATTGTTTGGTCAGGGCACTCAGGGAACGGTACTGGGCGTCGGTGAAGGGCAATTCGTCAGTGCCCTCCAGTTCGATGCCCAGGGAAAAATCGTTGCAGGTGTCCCGCCCCTCAAAGCTCGACACTCCGGCATGCCAGGCCCGATCCAGACAAGAGACAAACTGAGTGACCGCGCCGTCACGTTCGATCAGAAAATGCGCAGACACGCGCAAGTCGGCGATCCCGGCAAAATAGGGATGCTCTGTGACATCAAGGCGATTCTGGAAGAATTCCTGCACCTTGCCGGTGCCGAACTGCCCCGGCGGCAGACTGATGTTATGAATCACCAACAGGGAGATCTCGCCTGCCGGGCGTTCATTGAAATTGACTGACGGGCAGTGCCGTACGCCGTGACACCAACCCGTGGCAGGGTCCAGCCGCATACCGATTCCTTCAACTAAAGCCTTGAGTGGCCCAGTATGCCGCGTTACCCCCTCGGGTTGCGATCACTTGCCGTGATTGAGTCGCTGCAGATTACCGATCACCGATTCCAGGGCCCGATCGAACAGCAAGGTATCGTCCAGCGCCCGCACCGCGCCGCGATGAAACTCCAGGGCCAGGCCCATGCGCGTGCGCTCCAGGACTTTCAGTCCGGTGCGGTTGACGAATACGTACTTGGCCACGGGATGGGGAACAATCGCCGCCAGTTTGCAGCGCAAGGTATTGTCCTCGTCCTCCTGAAACTCGACCCAGGCCCCCAAGCGCAGTTGCTCCACTTGCAACACACCGGGGTCATTGGCCGGCAGAGCCAGCGGAGCGGCCTCCAGGGGGCCTTCTTCGGCGCTGGGCAGAACGATCTCCTGGGCCACCACGATCAGATCGCTACGCTCGGCCCCCAGGGACACCACTCGCTGTTGCGGTGCCTGGGCTTCACGCTCGAATGCCTGCAGGTGCAGAAGCTCCAGCTGACTGAAGAATTCGCTAGTGGCAAAAGGATCGAAAGCTGCGCTGCTCAAACCGTCTCGCAGGCCCTTGAGCAGTCCCGGCACCACGGCCAGCAGGCGCATTGCAGTGTCCGGCTGCTCGTGGCGTTGCACACTCCAGATCAGCTCGCGCATGACGCCCTCAGCAGTGCGCCATTCGGCAGAGTCATCACCGTGCTTCAGGCAACTGAGCAACAGCACCTGGCTCCAGGCATCGCGAACAAAATCCACCACTGTGTGCGGCAGCACCTTGCCCAGCAGCGCTTCATTGAGCGCCTGTTCCACCCGCCGTCTCGCCAGCTCTGCCTTGGCCCGCCCCTCCTCCGCGTCTCGGGTGCGCTGCTCCAGCAATTCGGCACGACGTCGTTCGTCGGCGGTAAAGGCGAGAAAATCGGCCAGCAGCTCGGAAAAGATCGCCGGGTCGTCGGTGAATTCGCTCAGCAGGCGTTGCACCACTTGTTCGATTCGCAGATACAGGCTGTCGCGCTGATGGTCATCGCAGCCGCCCCAGCCCATCGCTGCGGCAGCGATTTCATTGAGCAGGCGCCGCGCCGGGTGGTTGCCGCGACTGAAGAAGCTCTTGTCCAGCACCGCCACCTTGAGCATGGGAATCTGCAGGCGGCCGATCAGCGCCTTGAGGGACTCCGGCAGGTTACGGTCGTCAAGGATGCACTCGAAGAGCATGGCGATCAGGTTGATCACATCTTCGTCGGCAACATCCACGACCCGGGACTTGCCGCTCTTGACGCTGACCCGGGTGAGCAGTTGTTCCAGCTGATTGCGCAGGTCGAAATCTTCCTGGGCACTGGGGGCCGGCACGTATTGCTGCAGATGGGACAGCAGACGCATGAGATCACGGGTCGAAATCGGTTGGGTTTCAGCGCTGGGCTCAAGGGTCGGGGCAACGCTGCCGCGCACATGCAAAAGCAGTGTCTGCAAGGCCGCGAAGACTTCCTGCACGCTCTCGTCGAGCGGGCTCTGACCCGGTTTGTGCGCACCGCCATCGGCAATGGCGGTCTGGGCTTCAGCCTGGGCTCGATCCGAGGCCCGGCGCGCCGGGGCCGGCATCAGCTCCGGCAGGATTCCAGTGGCGATCAACAGTTGGTTGGCTTCGCCATAGAGCAGTTCGGCATCGCTGAGCACGTACCGCTCGAACAGCTTGAGGATGATCAACTTGACCTTGATCTCCACCCCCAGGCTGCGTCCGGACTGGAGGAAGTACTCACAGAGCAGCGCCGGAGCCAGAGGGTTTTCCGCATCCGCCAAGCGCCGGCCCAGCAGTACGCCCAGGCGCGCTGTCAGTTGCCCGAGGGCGAAGCCGTCCCGGTTGAGAACCTTGGCCACCATGGCATCCACGGCCACGGTCTTTTCCAGATCATCCCGGGAAGGGTCAAGAGAAGGGTCGTAAGCCACCGTATGGGGAATGACCAGAGCCGGGTCGTACTGCACCAGGCCGGCGAAGGCTTCGAAAAACTTTTCCAGAAAACCGCGTTCGATGCTTTTGCGCTTCAAGCGCAGATCGCGCATGGCCTCAAACAGAGTGTTCTGCTCGACATTGTTCTGCGCCCGATCGGCCATTTCGAACAGCGTGTCGTCGGCGTTATCGAACAGTTCCTGTAAACCATGACGCAGCTGCTGGGCGGCCTTGTCTCGAACCTGAAGCAGGATCACCGGCAGGCGGGCAAGCGGCGAAGCGGTCGCCTGATCTGTAGCCGCCTTGTGCAAAGGCACTACATTCCCGTCGTTGTGCATCCAAGCCTCCTGGAAAGGTGTTTCTTCGGTTCGAAATCAAGGTTCAGTCAAGCCGACGGCGCTCACAGTCGGCTCTCAGCGGAGGCAAATGCATTCCACTGCACTTTATTTAAGGGGGAGCCAAAGACACGTCAAAGCTATGACGTCAATTACAAGTCATATTATCTTGTAAAAGCCCCCTCTTGCGCCAGCAGACTCTGCCGCCCATCCGGAAATAACCCTCAGGCAAACAAGAAAAATCACTCCAGCTCATCAGACAAATCGACGAAAGACAGGTTCGTCAAAGACTCGCCGAGATTTGCCACCTTGGGTTCGCCGATCCCATGCCCCTATAATCGGCGCACTTAGTTTGTGGAGCCCGTTATGCCGAATCTACGCCTCGCCGACCTGACCGCCGAAATCGAAGCCAACGTGCGCCGCGCGTTGCTGGAGGACATCGGCAGCGGCGACATCACCGCGCAACTGATCCCGGCCGAACGCCTGGCCAAAGCCACCATCATCACTCGCGAAGCGGCGGTCGTCGCTGGTACAGCCTGGGTGGATGCGGTGTTCCGCCAACTGGACCCGCGGGTTGCCGTGCACTGGCAAGTGGCTGACGGCGAGCGGGTGGTACCCAACCAGGCGCTGTTCCACCTGGAAGGCCCGGCCCGCTCACTGCTCACCGGCGAACGCAGCGCTCTGAACTTCCTGCAACTGCTGTCCGGCGTGGCCACCCGCGCCCGTTATCTGGCCGACTTTGTCACCGATACCCAGGTCAAGCTGCTGGATACCCGCAAGACCCTTCCCGGCCTGCGCCTGGCACAGAAATACGCGGTTACCTGCGGCGGCTGCCACAACCACCGTATCGGTCTGTATGACGCCTTCCTGATCAAGGAGAACCACATCGCCGCCTGTGGCGGCATCGCCCAGGCCATCAGCGCCGCCCACAAGATCGCCCCGGGCAAGCCGGTGGAAGTGGAAGTGGAAAGTCTTGGGGAGTTGAAGGAGGCCCTGGCAGCCGGAGCCGACATCATCATGCTCGATGAACTGAGCCTGGACGACATGCGCGAAGCCGTGCGCCTGAATGCCGGCAAGGCCAAGCTGGAAGCCAGCGGGGGAATCAACGAAAGCACCTTGCGCCCGATTGCCGAAACCGGGGTGGACTACATTTCCATCGGTGCCATGACCAAGGATGTGAAAGCCCTGGACCTGTCCATGCGGCTGAGCATCTGATCCATGAAAAACGCCAGCCTGATTAAGGCTGGCGTCGGGCTCAACTGTCGATCTCGTTGAGCTGCAGATAATCCTCAAGGTCCATGCCCAGCGCTTCAGCAACCTCCTGATGCACCTCCAGGCGCATAGCCTTCAGTTCCTCCGGTGTCTCGGCCACCAGATCGAGCACCAGTTCCCACGGCTCGATGCCGCGAGACTCTGCCTCGTCCTCAAACGCCCATTGCGCTTGCTGCTTCTGTTCTTCGGGGCTCAGGGCGCTGATTTCCTCTTGCAAGGAAGGCGTGGCAGCCAGGTACCGTTCAAGCGCTACGTCGATTCTTGCCTCTTTAGGAATCATCTCGTTCTCTCTGATCATGGGAATGGAAGATGGATCTGGATCGTTGGGATCTCTCTGCCGCAAAAAACCGTTACAACCGTCGATTTATCTGGCCTTCAGAACCATTCGGGATCATCTGAAAACAGCATGCTGGTACTCAGACAGCAACCGAATATAGGACCTTTGGGCGACGATTTATATGACCTGATGCACCGATGAGCGAGAAATCGGCGGATTTCCGGGCCGTCACCAGACACAGACTCGCCAGAAACCTCAGGAAACCAGGTTGATCAGCCGGTCGCTGTTCCTTTTCTCAAGCAAACGCCTGCCTTGCCTAGTTCGAAAAATCTTCTGAGATTTTCCAGGATGTCGTACTGCTGAACTGTCCCATCGCGGGCAACATTCATTTCAGCCTTGGTCACCCACAAGTGCCCTTCCTTGCTTTGATTAGGAATAACGGAGAGCACGATATTGAACTTTGTAGCCTCAGGAGGGGTCCCGCCTGACTTAGGTTCATAAAAATTGAAAGTCAGCTGGTTATCGCCATCGGGTGAGACGCTTTGCGCACTGACAACAGGCAGTCCAGCCTTCGAAGCAGTTGGAAAATTAGCCGAGAACAACACATTTGTGCCTCGTACCTCTTTGGTTATTTCCAGATAATATTGTTCAGTATCTTTCACATTCGCCGGAGTGGTGCACTCTTCACCCTCCATTGCAAAATACTGCCCCTCAAACTCATACGTAGGCGCCTTTTCGCAGGCTGCAAGGGCCAGCGACACTGCGCCGATCAACGCCAACTTCCACTTCTTCACGCTGAACACTCCATGATTCCGGGGCGCCATTATGGGCAATGCCGTTCGCTGGCACCACCTGATTCATGAGCGGCATCAAGTAGCCGCATAAGCAACTAAGTACGACTTCCATCCCACCACGAAAGCATTGACCTCAGATGCCAACGGCAAAACTGCCAGAGGCACGATAGGCACTAGCGAATACAAAGAAACGAAGTTTCGGTTCGGCTTACTACCTACCTGCTGTAAGCAGTCTTTAAAAAGCGCCATTCAACAATCAACTACAGGAGGTAGCCAATTAAATAGAAAAGCACATCCAGTAACCCGCAGAATAAGCCATGACGACTATCAATAATGAGTTATGGATACTACCCGTGAACTCAACATAGATTAAACCTACCCGACGGCACTCTTAAAAACGTATCTTTCGAGGGCGCTCATTCAGCACAAGATGGACTTTGCTGGAGGGGCCATACACTTGCAAACCGCTCCAAACTCGATATCTGGTGCCGGTGACAGGAATCGAACCTGCGACCTTCGCGTTACGAGTGCGCTGCTCTACCGACTGAGCTACACCGGCGTGGACTAAAACCTAGCACCCGCATCCTGGACCAGCAACCAAGAAGCCTTGCCGCACATAGCAAAACGCCCCGAACCAGTCGGGGCGTTTGCTTGTTCAGCGTAAGGCTAAAAGGCGATTAAACGCCCGAAGCTTTGGCTGCTGCCACGTCTTTGATGGACAGCTTGATACGGCCGCGGTTGTCCACGTCCAGTACCAGCACTTCCACTTCCTGGCCTTCTTTCAGGATGTCGGTGACTTTCTCAACGCGAGCGTCGCTCAGCATGGAGATGTGCACCAGACCATCCTTGCCCGGCAGGATGTTGACGAAAGCGCCGAAGTCGACGATGCGCTCAACCTTGCCGACGTAGATCTTGCCGATCTCGGCTTCCGCGGTGATGCCCAGAACGCGCTGACGCGCGGCCTCTGCAGCTTCCTTGGTTTCGCCGAAGATCTTGATCGAACCGTCGTCTTCGATATCGATCGACGCCTTGGTTTCTTCGCAGATCGCACGAATGGTGGCGCCGCCTTTACCGATGACGTCACGGATCTTGTCGGTGTCGATCTTCATCGCGATCATGGTCGGTGCGTTGGCCGACAGTTCGCTACGGGACTGACCGATGATCTGGTTCATCTGGCCGAGGATGTTCAGGCGAGCTTCCAGGGCCTGGCCCAGGGCGATCTCCATGATTTCTTCGGTGATGCCCTTGATCTTGATGTCCATCTGCAGCGCGGTGACGCCTTTGGCGGTACCGGCTACCTTGAAGTCCATGTCGCCCAGGTGGTCTTCGTCACCCAGGATGTCGGTCAGGACGGCGAACTTCTCGCCTTCTTTAACCAGGCCCATGGCGATACCGGCAACCGGCGCCTTCATTGGTACACCAGCGTCCATCAGCGCCAGGGAAGCACCGCACACGGAAGCCATGGAGCTGGAACCGTTGGATTCGGTGATTTCCGATACTACGCGGATGGTGTAAGGGAACACGTCAGCGGCTGGCAGCATGGCCTGGACCGAACGACGGGCCAGACGGCCGTGACCGATTTCACGACGACCAGCGCCGCCCATGCGACCACACTCGCCCACCGAGAACGGAGGGAAGTTGTAGTGCAGCATGAAGGGGTCTTTCTTCTCGCCTTCCAGGGTGTCCAGCAGCTGTGCGTCACGGGCAGTACCCAGGGTCGCAACCACCAGGGCCTGGGTTTCGCCACGGGTGAACAGGGCCGAACCGTGAGTCTTCGGCAGGACGCCGACTTCGATGTTCAGCGGACGTACAGTGCGAGTGTCGCGGCCGTCGATACGTGGCTTGCCGTTAACGATGTTTTCGCGAACGGTGCGGTATTCGATCTCGCCGAAAGCGGCTTTGACGTCGGCAGCCGAAGGCTGGCCTTCTTCACCGGAGAGCTTGGCGACCACCTGGTCTTTCAGCTCGCCCAGGCGAGCGTAACGATCGGCCTTGACGGTGATGGTGTAAGCCTGGGAGATGGCTTCGCCGAACTCGGCACGGATAGCGCCCAGCAGTTCGGTGGCTTCTGGGGCAGCAGCCCAGTCCCAGGTAGGCTTGGCAGCTTCGGCGGCCAGCTCTTTGACAGCCTTGATCACCGACTGGAATTCGTCGTGGGCGAACAGTACAGCGCCCAGCATCTGGTCTTCGGTCAGCTCTTTGGCTTCCGACTCAACCATCAGCACGGCTTCTTCGGTACCGGCCACAACCATGTCCAGGCTCGAAGCAGCCAGTTGTTCGTAGGTTGGGTTCAGCAGGTAGCCGGTGCTTTCGTGGAAAGCCACGCGAGCGGCGCCGATCGGGCCGTCGAAAGGAATGCCGGAGATCGCCAGGGCAGCCGAGGTACCGATCATCGCAGCGATGTCCGGATCGGTCTTCTTGCTGGTGGAAACGACGGTGCAGACGACCTGCACTTCGTTCATGAAGCCTTCTGGGAACAGAGGGCGGATCGGACGGTCGATCAGACGCGAGGTCAGGGTTTCTTTCTCGGAAGGACGGCCTTCACGCTTGAAGAAACCGCCAGGGATCTTACCGGCAGCGTAAGTCTTTTCCTGGTAGTGCACGGACAGAGGGAAGAAGCCCTTGCCTGGATCCGCTTGCTTGGCGCCCACCACGGTCACCAATACGCTGACGTCGTCGTCAACGGTGACCAATACTGCGCCGGAGGCTTGACGGGCGATACGGCCAGTCTCGAGGGTTACGGTCGACTGACCGAACTGGAATTTTTTGATTACCGGGTTCACGGTGTCCTACCTTCTTTGTGGCTCTTGGGGAAACTTGATTCTTGCGAAATTCTTGGGCAATGCGGGGAATCGGCCCAGCCTTTATTGTCCAGGTAAAACGGTGCAGCAGATAAAACTTGAGGCTGGGAGCCTGCCATACGCCGGCGGAAAAACCGCTGACGCATGGCAAACAACCAACCTCATAGCGCAATCGCTGATTAGCGACGCAGACCCAGACGACCGATCAGGGTGCTGTAACGGCTCAGGTCTTTGCCTTTCAGGTAGTCCAGCAGCTTACGACGCTGGTTTACCATGCGGATCAGGCCACGACGGGAGTGGTGGTCTTTACCGTTGGCTTTGAAGTGACCTTGCAGTTTGTTGATGTTGGCGGTCAGCAGTGCAACTTGCACTTCTGGCGAACCAGTGTCACCAACAGCTTGCTGGTAGTCGGTTACGATCTGAGCTTTTTCTTCAACGCTGAGTGCCATGTGGGCAATCCTTATATCAGGAAACTGTTCAAGAACAGTTTCAACAGGCCAGGGACAAATCCCTGTATCTATAAATGAGTAGTGACCGTGCCTGTTAACAGCCACCCTCGTCCGGTCATTCTGACCGAATCAGTCGACGCGGCGCGATGCGCCCGTCTTCGCTCACTTCACCGATACCGATGAAGCGACCGTTGTGATCCTGTACCCGCACCATGCCGAACTTCGGTGCATCCGGGGCACGTACCGGCTGGCCATTGAGCCAGTAGAACGCGCTGTGCTCCGAGAACTGCAGCAGTGGCCAATCCAGCAGGCCGCTGTCCGATGGCATCAGGAAGCGATCTACCGCTTCATTGCCGCCTTCGGCGTGCACGGCTTCAAGCTCTTCCAGGGTGACCGTCTGGGCCAAGCTGAAAGGTCCGGCCTGGGTCCGTCGCAGTTCTGCAACGTAAGCACCGCAGCCGAGCTTTTCACCAATATCTTCCACCAGGGTGCGGATATAGGTGCCTTTGCTGCAGTCCACCGCCAGGCGCGCAGTGTCGCCTTCAAAGGCGAGTAATTCCAAGCGCGCAATAGTAACAGAACGCGGTTCGCGCTCCACCACTTCCCCTGCACGAGCCAGTTTGTAGAGTGGCTGGCCATCACGCTTGAGGGCGGAGTACATCGGCGGTATCTGTTTGATTTCGCCGCGAAATTCCGGCAATACCGCTTCGATATCGGCACGACCAACGGTCACTTCGCGGGTCTGCAAAACTTCGCCTTCAGCATCCGCGGTGGTGGTGGTCTTGCCCAACTGCGCCAGGGTTTCGTAACCCTTGTCGGAATCGAGCAGGTATTGCGAGAACTTGGTGGCCTCACCGAAGCACAGCGGCAGCACACCGGTGGCTAGGGGATCGAGGCTGCCGGTGTGACCGGCCTTCTCGGCATTGAGCAACCAGCGGACTTTCTGCAGCGCCGCGTTGGAGGTGAAGCCCAGCGGCTTGTCCAGGAGGATGATGCCGCTGACGTTACGACGGATACGCTTAACCTGAGCCACCGCTTACTCCTTGGCGTCTTCAGGGGCAGGCGCGTCGCCATGCTGGCTGTCTTCAGCCACGGCACGCTCGATCAGGGCCGACAGGTGTGCCCCGCGGGCCACGCTTTCGTCGTAATGGAAGTGCAGTTGCGGCACGCTGCGCAGCTTCATTTCCTTGGCCAGTTGCATGCGCAGGAAACCTGCCGCCGAGTTCAGCACCTTGATGCTCTGGGCGATCTCTTCGGCGTTTTCCTGGCCCATCACGGTGATGAAAATCTTCGCGTGACCGACATCACGGCTGACTTCCACGGCGGTGATGGTCACCAGGCCGACGCGTGGATCCTTGACTTCGCGACGGATCAGTTGCGCCAGTTCGCGCTGCATCTGATCACCGATGCGTTGGGTACGGCTGTATTCTTTTGCCATGTCTTGTTACCTGTTACTGCCTCACGGTGAAACCCGTGTGGTCTGAAAGCAGCAAACGCCCGGCCTGGCAGGAGCCAGACCGGGCGTTGCGTTTAGAGGCCGCAGGAGGCGCCGGGCACTTGCATGCGGCGGGCCACCAGGGCTCTTGAAGTGCGCGAGTTAGAGGCTGCGAGCAACCTGGACCTTCTCGAAGACTTCGATCTTGTCGCCGACTTTGACGTCGTTGTAGCTCTTCACGCCGATACCGCATTCCATGCCGGCACGCACTTCGGACGCGTCATCCTTGAAGCGGCGCAGGGATTCCAGCTCGCCTTCGAAGATAACGATGTCTTCACGCAGTACACGGATTGGACGGTTACGGTGCACGACACCTTCGATGACCATGCAACCGGCGATCGCGCCAAACTTCGGCGAGCGGAACACGTCGCGAACTTCGGCAACACCCAGGATGTTCTCCCGAACGTCGCTGCCCAACATACCGGTCAGGGCTTTCTTGACGTCTTCGATGATGTCGTAGATCACGTTGTAGTAACGCATATCCAGACCTTCCTGCTCGACGATCTTCCGGGCGCCGGCATCGGCACGCACGTTGAAGCCGAACAGTACAGCGTTGGAGGCCAGTGCCAGGTTGGCGTCGCTTTCGGTGATACCACCGACGCCGCCGCCCACTACGCGCACTTGCACTTCGTCGTTGCCCAGGCCGTTCAGAGCGCCTTGCAGAGCTTCCAGCGAACCACGGACGTCGGATTTGAGGACGATGTTGAGCGTCTTCTTCTCTTCCTGGCCCATGCTTTCGAAGATGTTTTCCAGCTTGCCGGCGTGAGCACGAGCCAGTTTGACTTCGCGGAACTTGCCTTGACGGAACAGAGCCACTTCACGGGCTTTCTTCTCGTCGGCCACTACGCTCATCTCGTCGCCAGCGTCCGGGGTACCGTCCAGGCCGAGGATCTCGACCGGGATGGAAGGACCGGCTTCCTTGATTGGCTTGCCGTTCTCGTCGAGCATGGCGCGCACGCGGCCGTAGTTCGAGCCGACCAGCACCATGTCGCCTTGACGCAGCGTACCGTCCTGAACCAGCACGGTGGCTACCGGGCCGCGGCCCTTGTCGAGACGGGATTCAACCACGACACCACGGCCAGGAGCCGAAGGAGTCGCCTTGAGCTCCAGTACTTCGGCCTGCAGCAGAACGGCTTCGAGCAGGTCGTCGACACCGGTACCCATTTTCGCGGAGACCGGTACGAACGGCGTATCGCCACCCCAATCTTCCGACGTCACGCCGTGAACCGAGAGCTCACTGCGGATGCGGTCCAGATCAGCGCCCGGCTTGTCGATCTTGTTCACCGCAACCACCAGCGGAACGCCGGCAGCTTGAGCGTGCTGAACAGCTTCAACGGTCTGCGGCATCACGCCGTCGTCCGCTGCAACCACCAGGATCACGATGTCGGTAGCCTTGGCACCACGGGCACGCATGGCGGTAAACGCGGCGTGACCTGGGGTGTCGAGGAAGGTGACCATGCCGCGCTCGGTTTCTACGTGGTAGGCACCGATGTGCTGGGTAATACCACCGGCTTCGCCCGCGGCCACTTTGGCGCGACGGATGTAGTCCAGCAACGAGGTCTTACCGTGGTCAACGTGGCCCATTACGGTCACGACCGGCGCACGGGCAACCGCTTCACCTTCGAACTTCAGGGACTCGGCCAGGGAATCTTCCAGGGCGGTGTCGCTGACCAGGGTCACTTTGTGGCCCAGTTCTTCAGCAACCAGCTGGGCAGTTTCCTGATCCAGAACCTGGTTGATGGTGGCTGGAGTGCCCAGCTTGAACATGAACTTGATGACTTCGGCAGCCTTGACCGACATCTGCTGGGCCAGTTCGCCCACAGTGATGGTCTCGCCGATCTGCACGTCACGTACCACTGGCCCAGTTGGGCTCTGGAAACCGTGAGCGTTGCGTTTCTTCAGCTTGGCCTTGCCGCGACCACCACGACGGAAGCCATCGCTTTCTTCGTCGGTGGTACGTGGAGCAACCCGCGGCGCTGGCGCCTTTTCCTTGACCGAAGCACGATGCGGAGCGTTTTTGCGCTCGCCATCGCCGCTGCGACGGTTGTCGTCGTTGCGGGACTTGTCCGGACGGCGCTGCTCGTCTTTCTTGCGCTCGGCCACTGGTGCCGGAGCGGCCACCGGTGCTTCTTGCACAGTTTCGACCACAGGCGCAGGTGCAGGGGCTGCAGCAGCTTGCGCAGCAACAGGCTCGGCAACCGGAGCAGGCTGGCGACGCGCTTCTTCTTCGGCGCGACGCTTGGCTTCTTCTTCAGCCTTTTGACGAGCAGCATTTTCTACTGCGCGACGTTCTTCCAGTTCGCGTTGACGCTCGGCTTCGATTTCTTCCGGGCTGCGCTGCACGAAGACTTTCTTCTTGCGCACTTCAACGCTGATGCTCTTGCTGCCAGCAACACGCAGGGTGCTGGTGGTCTTGCGCTGCAAAGTGATCTTGCGTGGTTCTTCCACTTTCGCCTTGTGGCTGCTTTTCAGATGAGTCAGCAACGACTGCTTCTCACTGTCGCTCACATGTTCCTCGGCGGCGGTGTGCGGCAGACCTGCCTCACGCATCTGCTGCAGCAGGCGCTCTACCGGTGTTTTGACCTCATCGGCCAGTTGTTTCACCGTGACTTGCGTCATGCACTTCTCTCCTCAGGCCGCGCCTAATTACTCGAACCAGTGGGCTCGGGCGGCCATGATCAACTTGCCGGCACGATCATCGTCAATGCCGTCGATGTCGAGCAGGTCGTCAATAGACTGCTCGGCCAGGTCTTCGCGGGTAATTACGCCGCGCACCGCCAGTTCCATCGCCAAATCCTTGTCCATACCCTCAAGCGAGAGCAGGTCTTCGGCCGGATGGGCGTCTGCCAGCTTTTCCTCAGTAGCGATGGCTTTAGTCAACAAGCGATCCTTGGCCCGAGCGCGAAGCTCGTTGACGATGTCTTCGTCAAAGCCGTCGATGTTGAGCATTTCTTCCAGCGGTACGTAGGCAATCTCTTCCAGGCTGGTGAAGCCTTCATCAACCAGAACCTGTGCCAGTTCTTCATCAACTTCCAGCTCGTCGATGAAATTGCGCAGGATGTCGCCGGTTTCTGCTTGCTGCTTGGCCTGGATGTCCGATTCGGTCATCACGTTCAGGGTCCAGCCAGTCAATTGGCTGGCCAGACGCACGTTCTGACCACCGCGACCGATGGCCTGAGCCAGATTGTCTGCGCCAACGGCGATGTCCATGGCATGGGCATCTTCGTCAACGATAATTGCCGCGACCTCAGCCGGCGACATGGCATTGATCACGAACTGCGCCGGGTTCTCGTCCCACAGGACGATGTCCACACGCTCGCCGCCCAACTCACCGGATACGGCCTGGACGCGCGAACCGCGCATACCAATGCACGCACCCTGCGGGTCGATGCGTTTGTCTTTGGAGCGGACTGCGATCTTGGCGCGCGAACCCGGATCACGGGAGGCGGCCATAACTTCGATCAGGCCTTCGGCAATTTCCGGCACTTCGATACGGAACAGCTCGATCAGCATTTCCGGCGCGGTACGCGACAGGATCAGTTGCGGGCCGCGGTTCTCGGTGCGGATTTCCTTGAGCAGCGCACGCAGGCGCACGCCAACCCGGAAAGTCTCACGGGAGATGATGTCTTCACGGGCCAGCAACGCTTCAGCGTTGTTACCCAGGTCAACGATCACGTTGTCACGTGTCACTTTTTTCACGGTGCCGGAGATGATTTCTCCCAGGCGCTCGCGATAGGCATCAACCACCTGTGCGCGCTCGGCTTCGCGAACTTTCTGCACAATGACCTGCTTGGCGGTCTGGGCAGCGATGCGGCCGAACTCGATGGATTCGATTTTCTCTTCGATCACATCACCGACTTTAGCGTCGGGATGGGTTTCACGAGCCTTGCTCAACCAGGTCTCGACCGCTGGATCATCCAGATCGGCTTCTTCAACCACCGTCCAGCGACGGAAAGTTTCATAGGAACCGGTGTGGCGATTGATTTCCACACGCAGGTCCACTTCGTCTTCAAAACGCTTTTTGGTAGCAGTGGCCAGGGCCAGCTCCAGCGCTTCAAAAATCACGCTTGCCGGTACACCCTTTTCATTGGATACCGACTCAACAACCAGCAGTACTTCTTTGCTCATCGTACGCCTCGCCTTTCGCAAGCCATTGGATCCGCGGGATCCGCGTCTCAGTCAAAACTGGGAATAATGTTGGCCTTGTCGATCATATCGATCGGCAACAGAAACTCGTGATCATCCACCTGCACCACGACGTCCTGCTCCTCCACCCCGCGGAGAAGGCCCTGAAAATTACGCCGACCTTCGAAAGGCGAGCGCAGCTTGATCTTCACTTGCTCACCGACATACTTGGCGAACTGTTCAAGGGTGAACAGTGGGCGTTCCATGCCAGGAGAGGAAACCTCAAGGGTGTATTCAACGGAAATCGGATCTTCTACGTCGAGAACACCGCTGATCTGACGGCTGACGATGGCGCAATCGTCCACCAGCACGCCGCCTTCTTTATCGATATAAACGCGCAACAATGAGTGGCGACCCTGAGCCGAAAACTCAATACCCCAGCATTCATAGCCAAGGGCCACGACCACCGGGGCCAACAAGGCCTGCAACTGTTCTAGCTTGCTCGACACCTGAACCCCCTCGTGCATGCTTGTGCAAATAAAAAATGGGCGAAGCGCCCATCCCGGAAACGCCGTTGAATAGCGGCGTTATAAAGTGTCCAGCTAACAAAAAGCCCCTGAAAAGGGGCTCCGCTAAAACTGGTTGCGGGGGCCGGATTTGAACCGACGACCTTCGGGTTATGAGCCCGACGAGCTACCAGACTGCTCCACCCCGCGACAAAGCTGGGGCGGAAGTATACGACTGATCCCTTTTTGGGTCAATGTAACCTTCCACCTACAAGAAAGCCCGCAACCGCGGGCTCTCCTGACAATTGGTACCGAGAAGGGGACTCGAACCCCTACACCCTATGGGCACAACCACCTCAAGGTTGCGTGTCTACCAATTCCACCACCTCGGCATAGACTACGTTACTGCGTGAAACTCTTCTTACTTCTGCTCTGGAGCTGGAGGTACGTCAGTCGCACTATTGGCCGACTTTTGCTCTTGGAGCACCGGGACATCATCAGAAGCCGGTTTTTGCTTTGGTACTTCAAGCACTGCTGGATCTGGCAAACCTACTTGAGTCAGCTGATGAGCTTTCTCTTTAGCAAAGTAACCTAACCCCAAGCTGGTTATGAAGAAACCGGCGGCAAGTATAGCAGTAAACTTACTAAGAAAGGTAGAGGAACCTTGGCTTCCGAACACAGTATTTGAAGCACCTGCACCGAAAGACGCGCCAGCATCCGCACCTTTACCCTGCTGCAGCAAAACCAGAGCAACTACGCCCAGGGCACCCAGCAGATGAAAAACGACTACGACTGTTTCCAGCATTTTTTCAGTTTCCCGCGGCGCGACAGATCGCACCGAACTCATCTGCATTCAGGGAAGCTCCACCAATGAGCCCCCCATCGATATCCGGCATGCCGAACAGTTCGACCGCATTGGCCGCCTTCACGCTGCCGCCGTATAGAAGCCGCACTCCTCGTGCCACTTCAGAATTCTCTGCCGCCAACTGCGCGCGAATGGCTGCGTGCACATCCTGCGCCTGTTGCGGTGTTGCAGTCAGTCCGGTACCAATGGCCCAGACCGGCTCGTAAGCGATAACAGCACTGGCGAATGCGCCAACACCCAACTCTTCAATGATGCTGCCCAGCTGACGCCCGACAACCTCCAGAGTCTTCCCCGCTTCGCGCTGCTCGAGGGTCTCCCCCACACACAGAATCGGCTTAAGGCCACAAGCCTGTGCCGCAGCGAACTTGCGGTTAAGCGTCGCGTCCCGCTCGCCCATGATCATGCGGCGCTCAGAGTGCCCAACCAGCACCAGGGAACAACCTGCGTCCACCAATTGACTCGGGGCGATTTCGCCCGTCAACGCACCTTGCATGGATTCCACCGCAGAGTTCTGCGCGCCGACCTGAATCGACTTGCCTTTCAAGCCATCAATCACTTGATTGATATACAAGCAAGGCGGGAATACCGCGACATCAACACCGCTTGGCAAGGCCAGATGACGAAGGCCGTTGATCAGCTCAGCGACGCTGGCGCGGGTACCGTGCATCTTCCAGTTACCAGCTACCATAGGGCGACGCATGCTGTACCTCGTCGGTCAAAGTGGGCGCAGATGTTACCCAACCAAAACAACACTGGCAAGCCGAAATCAGGCAGAAACTTCAGCAACCAGTTTTGCCAGCTCATCAGCATAAGCGCGAACCTGAGCTTCATCGTCACCTTCGACCATGACACGCACCAGCGGCTCAGTACCGGACTTGCGCAGCAGAACCCGACCACGCCCCGCCATAGCAGTCGTAACGCGCTCGCAAGCCTCTTTCACAGCAGGATGCTCAACCGGGCTCTCGCCACCACCAAAACGGACATTGACCAGCACTTGAGGGCATTTGCGCAGCCCTTGGCGTGATTGCGCCAGACTTTCACCACGCGCCTTGAGCGCCATCAGCACCTGAAGCGCGGCGATGATCGCATCACCAGTGGTCGCGTGACGGAAGCACACGATATGGCCGGAATTCTCTCCACCCACCAACCAGTTGCGCTCAAGCAGCTCAGCAATCACATAACGATCACCTACGTTGGCCCGGACAAAAGGAATACCCAGATCCGCCAGAGCCAGCTCCAGCCCCAGATTGCTCATAAGCGTCCCGACCACACCGCCTTGCAACTTGTCACGCTCATGCAGGTCCCGGGCGATGATGAACAGCAGCTCATCACCGTCAACAATTGCACCGGTCTGGTCGACCATCAGCACCCGGTCACCGTCGCCATCAAAGGCAATACCCAGATCCGCGTGCTCAGCCAAGACCGCTGCCTGCAATTGCGACATATGAGTCGAACCGCAGTTCTCGTTGATGTTCAAGCCATTAGGCTGCGCAGATAGAACCGTGACTTGCGCACCCAACTCGCGAAATACACTCGGCGCGACCTTGTAGGTGGCGCCATGAGCGCAGTCCAGGACGATCTTCAAGCCTGCAAAACTGGTGCTCGATGGCACGCTGCTCTTGCAGAATTCGATATAGCGCCCCGATGCATCGTTGATCCGCGACACCTTGCCGAGCTTGCTCGACTCCACCACGGTCATGGGCGCATCCAGTAACTCCTCGATCATCAACTCCACCTCGTCAGGCAACTTGGTGCCCTCACCCGAGAAGAACTTGATGCCGTTGTCATCATGGGGATTGTGCGAAGCACTGATGACAATCCCGGCCTCCGCATGGAAGGTGCGCGTCAGATAGGCGATAGCCGGAGTTGGCATCGGCCCCAACAGCATGACATCTGCACCGGCAGCAGATAGCCCTGCCTCGAGAGCCGATTCGAACATGTACCCAGAGATACGCGTGTCCTTACCTACCAGCACACGGCAAGCCCCCATGCTGCGGAAAGCCATGCCCGCCGCCCAGCCGAGCTTGAGCATAAAGTCTGGAGTAATAGGGTATTCGCCCACACGACCACGAATGCCGTCGGTGCCAAAATATTTCTTAGTCATAAGTACTCCATCGTTCTTATTCAGCGGATTCCACTGCCGCAATCATTCGCACCACATCCACCGTTTCGGCGACATCATGGACGCGGATAATCTTCGCGCCCTTGGTCACCGCCAGTGCCGCCAGTGCCAGGCTACCGTGCAATCGCTCGGCCACAGGCCGATTCAGGGACTGGCCAATCATGCTTTTTCGCGACACCCCGACCAGCAGGGGACGCCCAAGGGCATGCAAGGTCTCCATATGCTTGAACAGACTCAAGTTGTGCTGCAGGGTCTTGGCAAAACCAAAGCCCGGGTCAAGAACAATCCGCCCAGCCTCGATCCCCACCGACGCACACGCCGCCATCCGCTCAACCAAAAACTCACTCACTTCCCGAGTGACGTCCTGGTAATGCGGGTTGTCTTGCATATCGCCAGGCTCACCGAGCATATGCATCAGGCATACAGGCAAACCAGTAGCGGCCGCCGCATCCAGGGCACCATCACGGCGCAGTGCGCGCACATCATTGATCAACCCCGCTCCCAGGCGAGCGGTTTCACGCATGACGGCCGGCGTCGAGGTATCAACGGAAATAACCACATCCAGCTCGCGATTAATTCGCTCCACGACCGGGGCCACACGCTCCAACTCTTCCAGGGGCGATACCGCACGAGCACCCGGCCGCGTCGACTCGCCACCAATATCGATCAGCGTAGCACCAGCAAGAACCATGGCCTCGGCATGCCGCAAGGCGACATCCAGTTGACTGAAGCGACCGCCATCGGAGAAGGAATCGGGGGTTACATTGAGAATGCCCATGACATGCGCACGGGCCAAATCAAGAACCCGGTTGCCGCAAGGCAACCGGGTGGAGGAAGGAACAGAAGTCATTTAAAACCTTAGTGGTCGGCAGCAGGGCCGCCAATGGGTGTTTCCGGACGTTCGTTTTGCACTACTGGAGGAGTAGTACCCGAACCGCCCTCCCAATCACGAGGTTCACGCGGAGTACGCCCAGCCATGATGTCGTCAATCTGATCAGCATCGATGGTTTCGTACTTCATCAAGGCATCTGCCATGGCGTCCAGTTTGTCGCGGTTATCTGTGAGGATCTGCTTGGCGGTGCCATAGCACTGATCAATGATGCTGCGTACTTCGGAGTCGATCAGTTTCGCTGTTTCAGCGGACAAACTGGCATGCTGACTGCCTGCACTGCGCCCCAGGAACACTTCGCCCTCTTCTTCCGCATACATCAGCGGGCCGAGTTTTTCGGAGAGCCCCCACTTGGTGACCATGTTCCGAGCAATCTGGCTGGCGCGCATGATGTCGTTGGATGCGCCAGTGGTCACACCGTCAAAACCCAGCGTCATCTCTTCTGCAATACGACCGCCATAGAGCGAGCAGATCTGGCTGATCAGGGCTCGCTTGGACAAGCTATAGCGATCCTCCTCCGGCAAGAACATGGTGACGCCCAATGCCCGACCGCGAGGAATGATCGAGACTTTGTAGACTGGGTCATGCTCAGGCACAACTCGACCAACAATGGCGTGGCCAGCTTCGTGATAAGCGGTGTTCTGCTTCTCTTTCTCGGACATGACCATGGATTTGCGCTCTGCGCCCATCATGATCTTGTCCTTGGCCAGTTCAAACTCCTTCATTTCGACAATGCGCTTACCGGTACGAGCCGCGAACAGCGAGGCCTCGTTCACCAGGTTTGCCAAGTCGGCACCGGAGAAGCCCGGCGTACCACGCGCAATCACCGCCGGAGCAACATCTTCGCCCATTGGCACTTTGCGCATGTGGACCTTGAGAATCTGCTCACGACCGCGAATATCCGGCAGGCCAACCACTACCTGGCGGTCGAAACGACCGGGCCGCAGCAGCGCTGGGTCAAGCACGTCAGGACGGTTGGTGGCGGCGATAACAATGATGCCGTCGTTCATTTCAAAGCCGTCCATCTCAACCAGCAATTGGTTGAGGGTCTGCTCACGCTCATCATGACCGCCGCCCATGCCGGCACCACGGTGACGACCGACAGCGTCGATCTCATCGATGAAAATGATGCATGGAGCATGTTTCTTGGCCTGTTCGAACATGTCGCGAACACGGCTGGCACCAACACCAACGAACATCTCGACGAAATCGGAACCGGAGATAGTGAAGAACGGCACCTTGGCTTCGCCCGCAATGGCCTTGGCCAGCAAGGTCTTACCGGTGCCCGGTGGCCCCACCATCAGCACGCCGCGAGGAATACGGCCACCCAGGCGCTGGAACTTGCCTGGATCACGCAGGAATTCAACCAGCTCGCCAACTTCCTCTTTGGCCTCGTCACAACCAGCAACGTCAGCGAGAGTGGTTTTCACCTGATCTTCAGAGAGCAGACGCGCCTTGCTCTTGCCAAAGCTCATCGGCCCGCCCTTACCACCTGCGCCACCCTGCATTTGCCGCATGAAGAACATGAAGACGGCAATGATCACCAGGATCGGGAAACTGGCTACAAGCAGTTGGGTCCAGATACTTTGTTGCTCGGGCTGCTTGCCCTCGACCACGACATGGTTGTCCACCAAATCGCCGATCAGACCATTGTCCTGAATGGCAGGACGGATGGTTTTGAAGGTATCGCCATCGCTGCGCTTGCCGGTAATAACGTAGCCATCAACAGCTACGCGCTCGACCTTGCCATCCTTAACTTGCTGGATGAAGTCGGAGTAGTTGAGGGTTTGCGGCTCGTTAGGGCTGGAGAAGTTGTTCATCACCGTCACAAGGACGGCAGCGATGATCAACCAAAGGATCAGATTCTTTGCCATGTCGTTCAATTAACTACCCTCTGAAGCAAGCGCCGCTACTGGCGCGCGCTTCGCATGATATTCACCGGCCTAACTTACTACATTACCTACAGCTCTGGCAGGCGCTGTCTGTAACCCTATGTGAAACTTAGACTACACAATATGCGTTTAATCTGACGGGGCGAAATACGAAAATCCTATCACCCCAGTCAAAAACCTTACTTACTCGCTGCGACCACGAAAGCCCCGCCCCAGCAGATATTGCTCCCGAGAACGGTCACGGGAAGATGTCGGTTTGCGCATCTGCACTTTCTCGAACATCTGCCGAACGCTCTTGTGGTACTCATCAAAACCTTCACCTTGGAAAATCTTGATCAGAAAATCACCACCTGGCCGTAGTACCCTACCCGCAAGATCCAGCGCCAATTCGCACAGGAACATCGCCCGAGGCATGTCCACGGCTGCTAACCCACTCATATTGGGGGCCATATCGGAAATCACAAGGTCAACCTCTGAATTTCCGACAGCTTCGAGAATCTGCGCCAGCACCGCATCCTCGGTGAAGTCCCCTTGAATGAAGGTCACATCGGGGATGCTGTCCATTTCCAGGATATCCGAGGCGATCAATCGCCCCTGACCACCAATCAGACGACTGGTCACCTGCGACCAGCCCCCCGGGGCAGCCCCCAGGTCGATAACACTCATGCCAGGACGGATAAGGCGGTCCTTTTCCTGGATCTCCAGCAGTTTGTAGCTGGCACGGGAACGGTACCCATCTTTTTGCGCCATTTTGACGAATGGGTCGTTGAAGTGCTCTTTCAGCCAGTTATGGCTAGTTTTGGAACGGGCCACGGGCCACCTCAAAATAAAACGGGTCGTGATTAACTGGGCGGTCCCGGACTCGCTCGGGTAAACTGGCCGCCGCTTTTTACAAGATCAGACGCAGGGGTCAGATTATGCCGCTCACTCAAGAGCAGAAGAAACAGTACAAATCCATTGGCCACCATCTGAAACCAGTATTGACTGTGGCTGACAACGGTTTGACCGAAGGTGTGCTAGCCGAACTTGAACGCGCCTTGAGCGATCACGAGCTGATCAAGATCAAGCTCAACATCCTCGAGCGCGAATCGCGCCTGGAAGCCATTGCCGAACTGTGCAAGGCCGGCAAAGCGGATCTGGTGCAGGTCATCGGCAAGATGGCGCTGATCTACCGCAAGAACGCCAAGGTAAACAAGCAATTGTCGAACGTCCATCGTTTCAACTGACGTCGACTCGGGTCAAGGGTGTGCCTGGCGCACCCTTCCACCCCATCCTGGCACCGGCTGCAATACCAGTATCAAGCCGGAAAATCCCAGAACCAGATAGCTGAACAACTGCCAGCGTTGAGCTTCAGGCAACAGAATACGCACAGCGAAATACATGCCGCACGCATACATTGCCATCAACAGCAGTTGCCCCCGAATATCCCGCCAAAGACTTCTCAATCCTTCGGACTGAATCAGCACCAGCGTCTGCAGAACCAGGCACGCCCCCGAAAAGCCCACCAACAAAGCACTGAGCAGGGTAGAAATCTCTTCGATCAGCAAGGGAGCAAGGCCAATCTGGCCCAGGACGGGAAACAAACCGAAATGCAACAGCCATAAGCCGCCGACCCACAGCATCTGGGTCAGCTGCCAAAGCATGGCGCCCGCATGCAGCGGGCGCCTTCTTTCAGATGTGACGGACTTCGACAATCTCATACTCGATTACACCGCCAGGCGTTTTGACCGCCACCACATCACCCTCTTCCTTGGCAATCAAGGCACGAGCAATCGGCGAGCCGACGGAGATTTTACCGAGCTTGATATCAGCCTCGTCCTCACCAACGATCTGGTAGGTCACGCTTTCGTCAGTCTCGACGTTGGCGATCTCGACCGTGGTGCCAAAGATCACCTTGCCGGTATGAGGAATGGTCGTGACATCGATGACCACCGAGTTCTGCAGGCGGCCTTCGATATCACGGATCCGAGCCTCGACCATGCCTTGCTGTTCACGCGCAGCATGGTATTCAGCGTTTTCCTTCAAGTCACCCAACTCGCGGGCCGTACCGATGTCCTGGCTGAGCTTAGGACGAACGACCTTGGTCAGGTGAGCATGCTCTTCTTCCAGGGCGCGAGCGCCCTGGACGGTCATTGGGTATTTATTCATGCCTTCAATCCTGCGTGTAGATCCTGCAAGCGACGCACGGTTTTTTCCGGACCGAACTTCAACGCTTCGCAGATAGCTTCGCCAGCAGCAATGGTGGTGGTGCAGTAGATCTTGTGCTGCAAGGCGTTACGACGAATGGAGTAAGAGTCAGCAATCGACTGACGACCTTCAGTGGTGTTGATGATCAGGGTGACTTCGTCGTTCTTGATCATATCGACCACATGCGGACGGCCTTCAGTCACCTTGTTCACACGACGCACTTTCAGGCCGGCCGCTTCGATCAGCTTGGCGGTGCCCGCAGTAGCGACCACTTCGAAGCCCAAGTTGATCAGATCACGGGCCACGCCTGCAACCAGAGGTTTGTCATCGTCACGAACACTGATAAATGCAGTACCGCCAGTCGGCAGCACTTCGCTGGCGCCCATCTGGGCCTTGGCGAAAGCCTCACCGAAAGTATCGCCCACACCCATGACTTCACCGGTGGACTTCATCTCTGGGCCGAGGATCGGGTCAACACCCGGGAACTTGGCGAACGGGAACACCGCTTCCTTGACGCTGTAGAAGTTCGGGATGATTTCCTTGGTAAAGCCCAGCTCTTTCAGAGTCTTACCAGCCATCACACGAGCCGCGATCATCGCCAGGGAGACGCCGATGCACTTGGACACGAAAGGCACGGTGCGGGAAGCACGCGGGTTAACCTCGATCACATAGATCTGCTCACCCTGAAGGGCCAGCTGTACGTTCATCAGGCCGACCACCCCCAGTTCCAGGGCCATTTTCTTGACCTGCTCACGCATCTCATCCTGGATGTGCGCCGGCAGCGAGTACGGCGGCAGAGAGCACGCGGAGTCACCGGAGTGAACACCGGCCTGCTCGATATGCTGCATGATTGCGCCGATCACCACGTCGGTGCCGTCGCAGACCGCATCCACGTCCATCTCGATGGCGCAGTTGAGGAAGTGATCCAGCAGCACCGGACTGTCGTTGGACACTTGCACCGCTTCACGCAGGTAGCGCTTGAGCTCTTCTTCCTCGTAGACGATTTCCATTGCACGGCCGCCCAGAACATAGGACGGACGCACCACCAGCGGATAACCGATCTTGGTCGCGGCACGAATCGCTTCGTCTTCGCTGCGCACGGTGGCGTTTGGCGGCTGACGCAGGTTCAGGCGCTCAACCATTTGCTGGAAGCGCTCACGGTCTTCGGCACGGTCGATGGCGTCAGGACTGGTGCCAATGATCGGCACACCGGCCGCTTCCAGAGCACGGGCCAGCTTCAGCGGAGTCTGGCCGCCGTACTGAACGATCACGCCTTTTGGCTTCTCGACGCGGACGATTTCCAGCACGTCTTCCAGGGTTACCGGTTCGAAGTACAGGCGATCGGAGGTGTCGTAGTCGGTGGAAACGGTTTCCGGGTTGCAGTTGACCATGATGGTTTCGTAACCATCGTCGCGCAGTGCCAGTGCAGCGTGTACGCAGCAGTAGTCGAACTCGATACCCTGGCCGATACGGTTTGGACCGCCGCCCAGGATCATGATCTTGTCGCGGGTCGATGGTGCGGCTTCGCACTCTTCTTCATAAGTCGAGTACAGGTAAGCGGTGTCAGTAGCGAACTCGGCGGCGCAGGTGTCGACGCGCTTGTAGACCGGGAACACTTCCAGCTTATGACGGTGAGTGCGCAGGTTCTTCTCGGTCACACCCAGCAGCTTGGCCAGACGCTGGTCGGAGAAGCCTTTGCGCTTCAAGCGGAACATCAGGTCGCGACCGATAGCCGACAGACCCAAGGTCTTGACCTTCTCTTCTTCCTTGATCAGATCTTCGATCTGCACCAGGAACCAAGGATCGATCATGTTCATGCCGAAGATCTGCTCGACGGTCATGCCGGCACGGAAGGCGTCAGCCACGTACCAGATACGCTCGGCGCCTGGCACGGTCAGCTCGCGCTTGAGGACGTTCATGCTTTCCGGATTGCTCAGGTCGAGCTTCGGATCCAGGCCGCAAACACCGACCTCCAGACCGCGCAGAGCTTTCTGCAGGGACTCCTGGAAGGTCCGGCCGATGGCCATGACTTCACCCACCGACTTCATCTGGGTGGTCAGGCGCGCGTCAGCCTTGGAGAATTTCTCGAAGGCGAAGCGCGGCAGCTTGGTCACGACGTAGTCGATGGACGGCTCGAAGGAGGCTGGAGTCTTGCCGCCGGTGATGTCGTTGGACAGCTCGTCCAGGGTGTAACCCACCGCCAGCTTGGCAGCGACCTTGGCGATCGGGAAACCCGTGGCTTTCGAGGCCAGCGCCGAAGAACGGGACACCCGCGGGTTCATCTCGATCACGACCATGCGGCCAGTGTTCGGGCAGATGCCGAACTGCACGTTGGAACCGCCGGTTTCCACGCCGATCTCACGCAGTACCGCCAGGGAGGCGTTACGCAGGATCTGGTATTCCTTGTCGGTCAGGGTCTGTGCCGGAGCTACGGTGATCGAGTCACCGGTGTGCACACCCATCGGGTCGAAGTTTTCGATGGAGCAGACGATGATGCAGTTGTCCTTCTTATCGCGGACCACCTCCATCTCGTACTCTTTCCAGCCGATCAGCGATTCGTCGATCAGCAGTTCCTTGGTCGGCGACAGGTCCAGACCGCGGGCACAGATCTCTTCGAACTCTTCACGGTTGTAAGCAATACCGCCACCGGTGCCGCCCATGGTGAAGGACGGACGGATGATGCAAGGGAAACCCAGCTTGTCGAGGACTGCATTGGCCTCTTCCATGCTGTGAGCGATACCGGAACGTGGGCACGCCAGGCCGATGGACTTCATGGCAGCGTCGAAGCGCGAACGGTCCTCAGCCTTGTCGATGGTATCGGCATTGGCACCGATCATCTCTACGCCGAACTTCTCCAGAACGCCTTCGCGCTCCAGGTCCAGAGCGCAGTTCAGAGCCGTCTGGCCGCCCATGGTTGGCAGCAGCGCATCCGGACGCTCTTTCTCGATGATCTTGGCAACGGTCTGCCACTTGATCGGCTCGATGTAGGTGGCGTCGGCCATGGCCGGGTCGGTCATGATGGTGGCCGGGTTGGAGTTCACCAGGATGACCCGGTAACCCTCTTCGCGCAGGGCCTTGCAGGCCTGGGCGCCGGAGTAGTCGAATTCGCAGGCCTGGCCGATCACGATCGGGCCAGCGCCAAGAATCAGGATGCTTTTAATGTCTGTACGTTTTGGCATGGGTTGTCACTCAAATCCGCAGGTCAGTCGGCAAGCCGTCTTGAACATTCTCTGAGGCACCTGAGGGGATTATTCCGCCGGACTCGCCGGGGCCGCCCTCAGGCGCTGCTCGCTACACTTTCAAGGCGAGCGCTTAGCGTCGCTTGGCCATCTCGTTGATGAAGCGGTCGAACAGCGGCGCCACATCGTTCGGGCCCGGGCTGGCTTCAGGGTGGCCCTGGAAGCTGAACGCGCTCTTGTCGGTACGCTCGATACCCTGCAGGGTGCCGTCGAACAGCGACTTGTGGATCGCCCGGACGTTGCCCGGCAGCGTGGCTTCATCCACCGCAAAACCGTGGTTTTGGCTGGTGATCATGACCACGCCGGTGTCCAGGTCCTGGACCGGGTGGTTGGCACCGTGGTGGCCATGGCCCATTTTCAGGGTCTTGGCACCGGAAGCCAGGGCCAGCAGTTGGTGACCCAGGCAGATGCCGAACACCGGAATCTCGGTCTCGAGGATTTCCTTGATGGCCTTGATCGCGTAGTCGCAAGGCTCGGGGTCGCCAGGACCGTTGGACAGGAACACGCCATCTGGATTGAGGGCCAGGACGTCGCTCGCCGGGGTCTGAGCAGGCACAACGGTCACGCGGCAGCCGCGCTCCACCAGCATGCGCAAGATGTTCAGCTTGACCCCGAAGTCATAGGCAACCACGTGGTACGGCAGATCGGCGGCTTCGATGGTGGCGTGGCTGTCGGTTTTCAGATCCCAGACAGTCGAACGCCATTCGTAGCTTTGCTTGGTGCTGACGACTTTCGCCAGGTCCATGCCTTTCAGGCCCGGGAAGCCGCGCGCTGCTGCAATCGCCACTTCTTCGGAGATGTTGTCGCCGGCCATGATGCAGCCGTTCTGAGCACCTTTTTCACGCAGGATGCGGGTCAGGCGACGGGTGTCGATACCGGCGATCGCCACAACGTTGTTGGCTTTCAGGTAATCGGACAGGGACAGGGTGTTACGCCAGTTGCTGGCCACCAGCGGCAAGTCACGGATAACCAGGCCAGCCGACCAGACGCGGTCGGACTCGGCGTCTTCCGGCGTGGTGCCGGTGTTGCCAATGTGGGGATAGGTCAGGGTAACGATCTGTTGGGCGTAGGAAGGATCGGTAAGGATTTCCTGATAGCCGGTCATTGCGGTGTTGAACACCACCTCACCAACGGTTTGACCGTCGGCTCCAATGGCTTCGCCACGAAAAATGCTGCCATCAGCAAGGGCGAGTATGGCTGGCTTAGTCAAGAAGACCTCCCGTAAATAGAGCCTGAAAGGGCGATCGCAGGTTGCAAAAAAGCGGAATGACGTATAGACACGTCACCCCGCTTCTTCGTCGAATTATCTGCGCGCTTTTAGTGGACACACTAAAGCTGTAGCTTACAGAAAAAGGCTTTTTCGGTCCACCGCTAATGAGCCTTAAAGGCAGAGGAATGCGACAGAACATCGCCTAGCGGTGCGAAGCGGGGTTGAAGGACAGCCTCAACCCCACTTCAGATGCATCTCAACGCAAATCCAGCACATCCTGCATGTCGTAAAGACCGGCCTCGCGACCATCCAGCCACAGGGCAGCACGTACCGCACCTTTGGCGAAGGTCATGCGGCTGGAGGCCTTGTGGGTGATTTCCAGGCGCTCGCCCTCAGTGGCAAACAGCACAGTGTGATCCCCCACCACATCACCACCACGCACAGTGGCGAAACCGATGGTTTCGCGCTCACGCGCACCGGTATGCCCCTCGCGACCATAGACCGCAACCTGTTGCAGGTCGCGCCCCAAGGCATTGGCAATCACCTCACCCATGCGCAGGGCAGTACCCGAAGGCGCATCGATCTTGTGACGGTGATGAGCCTCGATGATTTCGATGTCCGCATCATCACCCAGCACCCGAGCCGCCATATCCAGCAGCTTCAGCGAAAGGTTCACCCCGACACTGAAGTTGGCAGCGAAGACGATGGGAATCTCCTTGCCCGCCTCAGCCAGCAATTGCTTTTCCTTGGCACCCAAACCCGTAGTACCAATCACCATGGCCTTGCCCGCCTTACGGCAGAAGGCCAGGTTCTTGAGCATCACTTCCGGCAAGGTGAAATCGATCAGCACATCAAACTCATCGACAACCTTCTCCAGGCTATCGGACATCGACACGCCAAGACGCCCCAGGGACGCCAGCTCACCTGCATCCGCACCCACCAGCGAACTGCCAGGACGAACGATCGCCGCCGTCAACCCAGAGAGCGGCGAGCGCAGCTGCACAGCCTCGACCAAAGTCTTGCCCATGCGCCCCGCGGCGCCCATCACTGCTATACGTCGCATGCATTACTCCTTACAGATCGCCGAAGAAGCGTTTGACGCCCTCAAACCAACCCGTGGTTTTCGGCGAGTGCGAATTGTCGCCATCCAGCGAACCGCGCAACTCTTCCAGCAGCTCGCGCTGACGACGACTCAGGTTCACTGGCGTTTCCACCGCAACCCGACACATCAGATCGCCAGCACCGCCGCCACGCACCGGAGCAACGCCCTTGCCGCGAATCCGGAACTGCTTGCCGGTCTGAGTCCCCTCAGGAATCTTCAGCTTGACCCGACCATCCAGAGTCGGAATCTCCAGCTCGCCGCCCAAGGCCGCATCAACAAAGCTGATAGGCACTTCGCAGAACAGATGCTTGCCGTCACGCTGGAAGATCGAGTGCTCGCGCACATTGATCACCACATACAAGTCACCAGTCGGACCACCCTGGGTCCCCGCCTCACCCTCACCGGACAGACGGATACGGTCACCCGTATCGACACCTGCCGGCACTTTTACCGACAGCGTCTTGTACTCTTCGACGCGGCCTTCGCCGTGGCACGAATCGCACGGATCGGAAATGATCTTGCCCTGACCATGGCAACGCGGGCAGGTCTGCTGCACCGAGAAGAAGCCCTGCTGCATGCGCACCTGACCAATACCACCGCAAGTCGGGCAAGTGACAGGCGACGAGCCCTTCTTGGCACCCGAACCATCGCACGGCTTGCAATTGACCAGTGTTGGCACACGGATGTTAACCGTGGTGCCCCGCACCGCCTCTTCCAGATTCAGTTCCAGGGTGTAACGCAGATCGCTACCGCGCTGCGCGCCACCGCGAGAGCCGCCGCGACCGCCACCGAAGAAATCACTGAACACATCACCGAAGATATCGGAGAAGTTCTGACCGCCAAAACCGGCGCCACCACCACCCATGCTCGGATCGACACCGGCATGACCATACTGGTCATAAGCTGCGCGCTTACTGGAGTCGGACAGCACTTCGTAGGCCTCGTTGGCCTCCTTGAACATGTCTTCCGACGCTTTGTCGCCGGGATTACGATCCGGGTGATGCTTCATCGCCAGGCGACGGTAAGCCTTTTTCAGCTCCGCTTCGCTGGAGCCACGCTCCACACCCAATACTTCGTAATAGTCACGCTTTGCCATAAGTCTTTGCACTCTTAAGGACGCCCGGCAAACCCTCCTGAGCTCTGCCAAACTCGCTGAGCCCCAATAAGGCCCGGACCCAACTCACGTCAATTCAACGATCCTGGTCTTGGATAGACGACCCGGTTGCAGGTCGATCATTGCGGTCATCGCAGCCGGAAAGCAGGAGCTTCTCCGACCCGACCGCCAGTGCACAAACGGAAGTTGCACACCATCAAAATTCGCTGACTCCAGACACGCCAACGCGGGAGCAAGCTCCCGCGCGGCGACATCCTACCAGTCACCGCCCAAAGGCAGTCAACCGGCCGACCAACAAGCCATTACTTGTGGTCTTTTACTTCTTCGAACTCGGCATCGACGACGTCGTCGGCTTTTTCAGCAGACTCAGCGTGCGGTGCTGCACCCTCAGCAGGCTGAGCCTGTTCGGCGTACATCTTCTGGGCAACCGGGGCCGAGACTTTCGACAGCTCTTCGACCTTGGCGTCGATGGCAGCCTTGTCGTCACCTTTGACAGCGGCTTCCAGAGCAACCACGGCAGCTTCAATCGCGGTCTTCTCTTCCGCAGTCACTTTGTCGCCGGCGTCAGCCACCATCTTGCGAGTCGAGTGCACCAGCGCGTCACCCTGGTTACGGGCAGTGGCCAGCTCTTCGAACTTGCGATCCTCTTCCGAGTTGGCTTCAGCGTCACGGATCATCTGCTGGATTTCTTCATCCGACAGGCCGGAGTTGGCCTTGATCACGATCGACTGAGTCTTACCGGTAGCCTTGTCCTTCGCACCTACGTGCAGGATGCCGTTGGCGTCGATGTCGAAGGTCACTTCGATCTGCGGCACGCCACGTGGAGCAGGTGGAATGTCGGTCAGGTCGAACTTGCCCAGAGACTTGTTCTGCGCGGCTTGCTTACGCTCGCCCTGCAGCACGTGAATGGTCACGGCGCCCTGGTTGTCATCGGCAGTCGAGAACACCTGGGATTTCTTGGTAGGAATCGTGGTGTTTTTCTCGATCAGCGCGGTCATCACGCCACCCATGGTTTCGATACCCAGGGTCAGCGGGCTAACGTCCAGCAGCAGTACGTCTTTCACGTCACCGGCCAGAACCGCACCCTGGATCGCAGCACCCATGGCAACCGCTTCGTCCGGGTTGACGTCCTTACGAGCTTCTTTACCGAAGAAGTCGGTTACGGCTTTCTGTACCAGCGGCATACGAGTCTGGCCGCCGACCAGGATTACGTCGTTGATCGCGCCAACGTCGATACCGGCGTCCTTCAGAGCGATGCGGCATGGCTCGATGGTGCGCTGAACCAGGTCTTCAACCAGAGATTCCAGCTTGGCGCGGGAGATCTTCACGTTCAGGTGCTTAGGACCAGTGGCATCTGCTGTGATGTACGGCAGGTTGACGTCGGTCTGCTGGCTCGAGGACAGCTCGATCTTGGCTTTTTCGGCAGCTTCTTTCAGACGCTGCATGGCCAGCGGGTCACCCTTGAGGTTCATGCCGCTTTCTTTCTTGAACTCATCAACCAGGTAGTCGATCAGACGGATGTCGAAGTCCTCACCACCCAGGAAGGTGTCACCGTTGGTGGCCAGTACTTCGAACTGATGCTCACCGTCGACTTCAGCGATCTCGATCACGGAAACGTCAAACGTACCGCCACCCAGGTCATAAACGATCACGGTGTGATCGCCCTTGGCCTTGTCCATGCCATAAGCCAGAGCGGCTGCGGTTGGTTCGTTGATGATGCGCTTGACGTCCAGACCAGCGATACGACCGGCGTCCTTGGTGGCCTGACGCTGGCTGTCGTTGAAGTAGGCCGGAACAGTAATGACCGCTTCGGTCACTGCTTCGCCGAGGTAGTCTTCGGCGGTCTTCTTCATCTTTTTAAGGATTTCAGCCGAAATCTGTGGCGGAGCCATTTTCTGGCCGTTCACTTCAACCCAGGCGTCGTTGTTGTCAGCCTTGACGATCTTGTAAGGGACCATCTGAATGTCTTTCTGCACAACTTCTTCGTCGAAACGACGACCGATCAGACGCTTAACTGCGTACAGGGTGTTGTGCGGGTTGGTAACAGCCTGACGCTTGGCCGACTGACCTACCAGAATCTCGCCATCGTTGGCGTAAGCGATGATCGACGGCGTGGTACGCGCGCCTTCAGCGTTTTCGATAACTTTTACGTTGCCGTTTTCAAGAATGGAGACACACGAGTTGGTGGTCCCCAAGTCAATACCGATAATTTTGCCCATGTTAACTCTCCCGAAACTTTGGATTTGGATGCCGCAGTTGTGGTGGCAAACTGCGGTAGCACTTAAACGCTTGACTGTTAGATGGGGGCTCTACAGCCGTTTTCAAGCCTTTTCGTCAATCGAAGGCGAAACCGGTGCAGGCGCCTTGCTGACCACGACCATGGCCGGGCGCAGGAGGCGACCATTGAGCTGATAACCCTTCTGGAACACTTTGAGAACACTGTTGGGTTCTACATCCGCGCTTTCCTGCATGGCCATGGCCTGATGCTGTTCAGCGTTGAATGGTTCGCCGTGAGGATCGATGGCTTCCAACTGATAACGCTTGAGGGTGTCGTGGAACATCTTCAAGGTCAGTTCGATACCTTCACGCATTGGGCGGATGCTTTCGTCGTCCGGATTGGACAGCTCCAGGCCACGCTCCAGGCTATCGATCACCGGCAACAGGTCGCCGGCAAATTTCTCGAGAGCAAATTTGTGAGCCTTTTCCACATCCTGCTCGGCGCGGCGGCGGACGTTTTGCAGATCGGCTGCAACACGCAAAGCCTGATCCTGCGCACCAGCCAGTTGCTCTTCGAGCACTTGTACACGAGCCGCCAGGTCTTCACCCGAAGCCTCGGGGGCCTGATTGGCGTCTAGATTTTGCGTATCCAGCGTCTGTTCGTCAGCCATGAAATTCTCCTTTCAATATCGTCTGTGAGCCAGGCTCACTCTTCTGCACAGCTATATGGGGTCGCATTTTCAGGCTTCAAGCCCGCAGCCACAGCAAAAGTTGTTCCGACCGGATAAATCCTGTACGCGGACACTCCCGAGGCACTAAAAAGCCAGAATGACCAAGCAAATCGAGCTAAGGGAAAGCATTGTCAGCCCGAAACAAAACACTGTATAAATAACCAGACATCTAGTTTGGGAGCGGCCTTAATGCTGGTGCACCTGTCCGTACACAATTACGCCATCGTCGAACACCTGGATCTGGAACTGGATCGCGGAATGAGCGTCATTACCGGCGAAACCGGCGCCGGCAAGTCAATCATGCTCGACGCTCTCGGCCTGACCCTGGGCGATCGCGCCGACAGTGGCGTGGTACGACCCGGCGCCGACAAGGCCGACATCCTTGCCACCTTCGACCTCTCGGACATTCCCGAGGCCCACAGTTGGCTGGCCGAGCGCGATCTGGATAACGACGGGCCGTGCATACTACGCCGGGTGATCACCGCCGAAGGACGCTCCCGCGGCTATATCAACGGTACGCCCTGCCCGCTCGGAGACCTCAAGGCCCTGGGCGAACTGCTGATCGACATCCACAGCCAGCACGAGCACCAGTCACTGCTCAAGACCGATACCCATCGACGCCTGCTGGATGAATATGCCGGCGCTACCGATCTTGCCCGCCAGGTACAACTGGCAGCCCAACGCTGGCGCCAGACCCGCCAGGAGCTGGAGCGCCTGTCCAATTCCGGCGATGAGCAGCGCGCCCGCCATCAACTGCTGAGCTATCAGCTTGAAGAGCTGGAGAATCTCGGCCTGGGAGAAAACGAACTCGAAGAGTTGGAGCAGGAACACAAGAACCTGACCAACGCCGAAACCCTGCTGGGCATCTGCCGCCAGGTGGTCGAACAGTGCAGCGAAAGCGACTCCGGCAATGTCCTCAACGCCTTGACCGTCAGCCTCAACCGCCTGTCCAGCATCGGCAACTCGACAGGAGCATTAGGCGAGGCCACCAACCTGCTGGCCAGCGCCCAGATCCAGGTGGAAGAAGCCGTGGGCGAATTGAATCGCTTCCTCGATCACTTCGATGCCGACCCGGCACGCCTGCAACAGCTGGAGGAACGCCTGGACTCCATCTATACCCTGGCACGCAAGCATCGCATCCAGCCCTTCGAACTGGCGGCCATGCAGCAAACCCTGCTGGATGAAATCGAAACCCTGGACGCCAACGACGAGAGCATCGAGCGCCTCGGCGAAGAGCTGCAGTCCTTCGCCCGCCACTATCAGGAGAAAGCCCAGGAACTGAGTCGCTTGCGGGAGCAGGCGGCCACCGGACTGGCCAGCGCGGTAGAACTTGAAATTCAGCGCCTGGGCATGCCCGGCGGACGCTTCACGATCGAGCTGCGAGCCAACACCAGCGATGAGCTGCTGCCCAACGGCCTGGAGCAGGTCGAACTCCTGGTCAGCGCCAACCCGGGACAACCGCTCAAGGCACTGGCCAAGGTCGCCTCGGGTGGCGAGTTGTCACGCATCAGCCTGGCGATCCAGGTCATCACGGCACAAACCTCACGAGTGCCTACCCTGGTGTTCGACGAAGTCGACGTAGGGATCGGCGGCCCGACTGCCGAGATCGTCGGCCAATTGCTGCGGCGTCTCGGCGAGCGCGGCCAGGTGCTGACGGTTACTCACCTGCCACAAGTTGCCGCCCAGGGGCATCAACATCTGTTCGTGCACAAGGTCCGTGGCAACAACGCGACCCATACCGCCGTTTCCAAACTGGGCAAGAACGAAAGAATCGAGGAAATTGCCCGCATGCTGGGCGGTATCGATTTGACCAAGGAGTCCCTGGCCCACGCCAAGAAAATGGTAGTAACCACCAAGGCCTGAGGTTGTAGCGCTTCTTTTATATAGGCACAAAGCACGAAGGCGACCCTGAGGTCGCCTTCGATCGTTTCACGACTATGCCAGTCGCGTGAGAGGCTTACTTCTTCTTGCGCACATACAGCACAAGATTGTGATCCACCAACTCGAAACCGTGCTTTTCGACAATCGCCTTCTGAAGCTTTTCGATTTCTTCGTCGAAGAACTCGATCACTTCGCCAGACTCCACGTTGACCATATGGTCGTGGTGACCGCCATCCGCCAGCTCGAATACAGCGTGACCGCCATCAAAATTATGGCGCACCACCAGTCCGGCTGCTTCGAATTGAGTCAGTACACGGTAAACCGTGGCCAGACCCACATCCTCACCAGCTTCCATCAGCGCCTTGTAGACATCTTCAGCGCTCATGTGCCGCTGCTCGGTGGAGTCGAGCATTTGTAGAATTTTGACCCGTGGCAGAGTCACTTTAAGGCCGGCTTTACGTAGTTCGCTATTTTCAACCATGGTCAGCTTTCTCGCCGATGCTGCTTCGCAGCTTCTCTTAATGCGGGTATGATCGGGGTTTACGTTGTCCCAGCCAAGATAGTGGAAGTCGCCCACCGATGCAAAACACCAAGCTCTTGCTAACCAGTTTCACCTTCGTGGGACTGCTCGCACTCGCCGGTTGTTCATTCCCCGGGGTTTACAAAATCGACATCCAGCAGGGCAATGTCGTGACGCAGGACATGATAGACCAGTTGCGCCCGGGAATGACCCGACGGCAAGTAAGGTTTATCATGGGCAACCCTCTGTTGACCGACACGTTCCATGCCGATCGCTGGGATTATCTCTACAGCCTGCAACCTGGTGGCGGTGAACGCCAACAGGAACGCGTCAGCCTGATCTTCAACGGCAACGACCAACTGGTTAGCTTGGCCGGCGACTTCATGCCAGGCGTAAGCCGCGACGAAGCCCTGTTGGGCAAGGAGAGCGGCAACACCGTTACCGCCCCTGCCGAGAACGCCGAGAAGCCAAAAGCCGAGAAACCGGTCAAACCGGGTTCGCTGCTGGACCAGATCCAGAAGGATGTGGATGGCGTCGAAACCGTACCAGTGCCTACTCCTGAACCACTGGACACTTCTCCGCAATAATTTGTGGCCAATAAAAAGCCCGGGCATGCCCGGGCTTTTTATTGGCTGTCGCTAACGATCACTGTTCACGCTTACGAGCCTCGGCCGCCTTGGCGGCACGCAGACGCCGCACCTCTTTCGGATCGGCCAACAGCGGACGATAGATTTCAATTCGATCTCCGGCCTGAACTACATATTGCCCAGGATCGGATACCTGCTTTCCGAAGATTCCCACCGGACACGCCGCCAGATCCAGCCCCGCAAAATGCTCCTTTACAGAAGAAGCCTCCAACGCTGCAAGCAGGGTCGAACCCTGGGGCACTTGCACACTCAGCAGCACCTGGCGGTCGACGGCAGCATGAACCACCTCGATGACAATCAGAGGCTCAACCATGCAGTTGCTTGGCCCGCTGGCAGAATGCATCCACCAGAGTATTGGCCGCCTGATTGAACAGAGGCCCCAGAGTGGCACGCACCAACGGCCCGGCGTAGTCGAACGACAGATCGAGGCTGATCTTGCAGGCCTTCTCCCCCAACGGCTTGAACACCCATAACCCATGCAGTTGGTTGAACGGCCCCTCTTCCAGGTTCATCTCGATCGACTGTCCCGGCACCAGGGTATTGCAAGTCACAAAACGCTGACTCATGCCGCCCTTGGCCACCGCCAGACTGGCACGCATCCGTTCCTCGCTGTTTTCCAGCACCTCGGCCGAAGAGCACCAGGGCAGAAACTCCGGGTAACGGGCCACATCATTGACCAGGTCATACAGAAACTGCGCCGGATAGGGCAAAAGGGCCGAACGTTGAATATGGGTCGTCATGTGAGCTTCATTTCCACAACTGGGCGGCAAACACCACAAGAATGCCGACGGGCGCCACATAGCGCATCAAAAACAAGGCCAGGGTGAACAACAACGGACTACGCAACGACAACTCATCACGAACAGCCTCACGGCCCATCACCCAACCTGCAAACACCACGAAGCACAAACCGCCAAGAGGCAACATGATCCGCGAGGTGAAAAAGTCGATTACGCCAAAGAAATCCAGACCACCGGCCGCGCCCCATCGATAGAGATGAAAAACACCGCCTTCGTTCACGAAGAATTTGGCTTGTTGCCAGATGTTGAAGGAAAACACCGTTCCCAACCCCACGAACCAGCAACTGAACGCCAGCCAGAATGTCACCCAGCCGCGGCGGATTTTAGTCCTCTCGACGAGATAAGCCACCATCGGTTCCAACAAGGAAATCGCCGAACTCCAGGCAGCAATCGCCACCAGGATAAAGAACACTACGCCCATAAGCTGGCCGAACGCCACATTGCCGAAGGCAAACGGCAGGCTGATGAACATCAGGCCCGGCCCCTCGCTGGGATTCAGCCCGGCAGCGAATACGATGGGGAACAGGGCCATCCCCGCCACCAGCGAAACGAAGGTATCCAGCAGCGCCACACCGACCACGGTGCCAGCCAAGGACGAATGCTTGGGCATGTAGGCACCGTAGATCATGATCGAACCAACCCCCACGCTGAGGGAAAAGAACGCATGCCCCATGGCCGGCAGCAGCCCGTCCAACAAGCGGTCCAGGCTGAAGTCGAACATGAAATGCAGGCCCTGCATGAAATGCCCGGTGGTCATGCTGTAGCCCAGCAGCACCAACAGCATCACGAACAGCAGCGGCATCATGATCCGCAAACTGCGTTCAAGCCCAGCGACCACTCCCTTGGCAATCACCAATGCCGACAGCAGCATGAACAGCGTGTGCCAAAGCGTCAGTCGCCACGGGTCGGCCGTCACCGCGGAGAAGTACACACTGACCTGATCCGCCGTGACACCCTGAAAATCGCCGCGCCCCATATCGATGATGTAGTCCAGGGACCAACCACCCACCACGCTATAGAAGGAAAGAATCAGCAGCGCCGTGATCATTCCGGCGAAGGCGCCCCAGGACCACTTAGCCGAATGCCCCACCTCCAGAGCCAGCACCTTCAGGGCATTGGCCGGACTCTGCCGTGCCCGACGGCCAATCAAGGTTTCCGCCAGCATCACCGGCAAGCCGATCAGCGCAATACACGCCAGAAACACCAGGACAAAAGCACCACCACCATAGACACCGACCATGTAGGGGAATTTCCAGATGCTCCCCAGGCCCACGGCCGAACCAGTTGCAGCGAGTATAAAGACCCAGCGGCTTGCCCAGCCGCCGTGGACAGAGACCCTGTCTGTCGACATCGTTAACGCGCCCAACCGAAAAAAAAGAGGCCGCATTGTCCGGGATTCAATCAACCTGCTCAAGCACGCTGCGTCACCGTAGCCGACGCGCGCGCAACTCCCTATAATGCCGCCCCTATGGCTAAACAGAAGAAACACCCAACAGGGACCATCGCGCAAAATAAAAAGGCGCGTCACGATTACTTCATCGAACATCGGTTCGAGGCTGGACTGGTCCTGGCCGGCTGGGAAGTAAAGAGTCTGCGGGCGGGCAAGGCGCAACTGGTGGACAGTTACGTGCTGCTCAAGGATGGCGAGGCCTGGCTGTTCGGCAGCCATTTCACCCCGCTGACCACTGCAAGTACCCACGTCATTGCCGACCCGACGCGCTCGCGCAAGCTGCTGCTCAACCAGCGCGAGCTGGAAAAGCTGTTCGCCGCCGTGCAGCAGAAGGGTTACGCCTGTGTGTGCCTTTCGCTCTACTGGAGCAAGCACCTGGTCAAGTGTGAAATTGCACTGGGCAAGGGCAAGAAGGAATACGACAAGCGTCATACCGAACGCGAGCGCGATTCCGATCGCGAGCTGCAGCGTGCGGTGCGGACCAAGGGCAAGGAAGACTGATCTTCCTGCCTTGAGGTCGCTTTCGCCGGCAAGCCGGCTCCTACAACACCCAGGTAGGAGCCAGCTTGCCGGCGATTTGCATTACATGCCCTTGCGCCGTTCGGCCCGGGCTACTCGCTGCACTTCCTGACGCACTTCCTCAAGCACCTCTTGCACATAAAGAATGTGCCGGCTGGAAACTTCCCGAGCCTCCTCCGCACGCCCTTCAATAATCGCCAAGTACAGATCGCGGTGCTGCCTGATCAGCATGTCGCGAGTTTCCGTGCGCTGCTTGTACATGCCGCCGATGTTGGTCACCACGTTGCGCTTGAGCAGGTCGAACAGGCCGCGAATGGTGTGCAGCAACACCGCGTTATGGCTGGCCTCGGCAATCGCCAGGTGGAACTTGGCATCCGCCGCCCCCTCCTCGATACGACTGACATCGTCGGAGCGAGAATAACAATCCTGCAGCTCCTCGAAAGCTTGAGTCAGCCGCTCACGATCCACCGCCGTCGCGCGCAACGCCGCGTAATAAGCGCAAGACGCCTCCAGGGTATGGCGGAACTCCAGCAGATCGCGCTGTGCATCCGTGTTGTTTTCCAACAGGTGCAGCAAAGGATCGCTGAAGGTCGAGCCCAGGGATTCCACCACGTAGTTGCCGCCGCCCTGACGGCTGATCAGCAAGCCCTTGGCCGTCAGCTTCTGGATCGCCTCGCGCAGTGAAGGACGGGAGACACCGAACTGCTCGGCCAAGGCACGCTCGGCCGGCAGCCGCTCGCCAGCCTTCAAGGTGCCTTCAAGAATCATCCCTTCCAGACGCTCGACAATATCGTCGGACAAACGGCGCTGGCGTATCTGATCAAACCCCATAACTCACTCTCCACCCTCCCGACCCTTCGCCGGGGGGCTCTATTCTGGCCTATTCACGGCGCGCCAACACCTAGCAGAAGGAAGCCTTTTGCACCGATCAGATGCCCGCGCCATAGCGCATTCGACAAAAGTTTTAGGGCGGCAAATTGACACACCGCGCACAACGCTTTTACCCTAGCCAACAGCGATTGTAAATTGGTCTTACCAATTAACCAAGACGCTAGCAGTGCCTGACCAACAACAATTAGGGGCCACCCCATTATGCAAACCTGGCAACAGCTCTATAGCCCGCTTGGCAGCCTCGGCCTGTCCGCCCTCGCCGCCGTTATCCCGATCGTGTTCTTCTTCCTGGCTCTGGCCGTGTTCCGTCTCAAAGGACACGTCGCCGGGAGTATCACTCTGGCCTTGTCGATCCTGGTGGCGATCTTCGCCTTCAAGATGCCCGCCGACATGGCCTTCGCTGCCGCTGGCTATGGATTTGCCTACGGTCTGTGGCCCATCGCCTGGATCATCGTCGCCGCCGTGTTCCTCTACAAACTGACGGTGAAAAGCGGCCAGTTCGAAATCATCCGCAGTTCGGTACTGTCGATCACCGACGACCAGCGCCTGCAGGTGCTGCTGATCGGCTTCTGCTTCGGCGCCTTCCTCGAAGGTGCGGCCGGCTTCGGCGCACCGGTGGCGATCACCGCCGCCCTGCTGGTGGGCCTGGGCTTCAACCCGCTGTACGCCGCCGGCCTGTGCCTGATCGCCAACACCGCGCCCGTGGCCTTCGGCGCCCTGGGGATTCCGATCATCGTTGCCGGCCAGGTGACGGGCATCGACGCCTTCAAGATCGGCGCCATGACCGGCCGCCAACTGCCGCTGCTGTCGCTGTTCGTGCCGTTCTGGCTGGTGTTCATGATGGACGGCATGCGCGGCGTCAAAGAGACCTGGCCCGCCGCGCTGGTGGCCGGTCTGAGCTTTGCCATCACTCAGTACTTCACCTCGAACTTCATCGGCCCGGAACTGCCGGACATCACTTCGGCCCTGGCCAGCCTGATCTCCCTGACCCTGTTCCTGAAAATCTGGCAGCCCAAGCGCACCGCCGGTGCGCAGATCGCCGGTGCCACCTCCAGCGCGGCCGTCATCGCCAGCGTCGGCGGCTTCGGTCAGCCACGCAACACCGTCGCTTCACCCTACAGCCTGGGGCAGATCTTCAAGGCCTGGTCGCCGTTCCTGATCCTCACCGTGCTGGTGACCATCTGGACCCTCAAGCCCTTCAAGGCGATGTTCGCCGCCGGCGGCTCGATGTACAGCTGGGTGTTCAACTTCGCCATCCCGCATCTGGATCAGTTGGTGATCAAGATGACGCCAATCGTAACCACCCCCACCGCCATCCCGGCGGTGTTCAAGCTCGACCCGATCTCCGCCACCGGCACGGCGATTTTCTTCTCCGCGCTGGTCTCCATGCTGGTGCTGAAGATCAACGTTAAAACTGGTCTGACCACTTTAAAAGAGACCTTCTACGAGCTGCGCTGGCCGATCCTGTCCATCGGCATGGTGCTGGCGTTCGCCTTCGTCACCAACTACTCGGGCATGTCTTCGACCATGGCCCTGGTCCTGGCGGGCACCGGCGCGGCGTTCCCGTTTTTCTCGCCGTTCCTCGGCTGGCTCGGGGTGTTCCTCACCGGTTCCGATACCTCGTCCAACGCCCTGTTCAGTTCGCTGCAGGCCACCACCGCGCACCAGATCGGAGTCAATGACACCCTGCTGGTGGCGGCCAATACCAGCGGCGGCGTGACCGGCAAGATGATCTCGCCGCAATCGATCGCCGTGGCCTGCGCCGCCACCGGCCTGGTGGGCAAGGAGTCGGATCTATTCCGCTTCACCCTCAAGCACAGCCTGTTCTTTGCCACTATTGTCGGCCTGATCACCCTGGCCCAGGCCTACTGGTTCACCGGCATGCTGGTGCACTAAGCAACACCGAAAGAACCGACGCCGCATTCACCCGCGGCGTCCGCATTCACCACCCGGTCTGCAAGGCTGCTGAAAGCTTGCTGGTTTATCTTTCAGCCGCCGCAACGGACGAATAACCGGGACCACCCGGAGACACGCCTGATGAGCGAGCTTTTCTACAACGCCGTGCCCAATGCGACCCGTGTCGCGCCACCGCTGGCCGAACCCCGGCAGTACCCCAGCGCGAAGCCGTCGCGGGTTTACCTGTTCGGCACCTGCGTGGTCGATCTGTTCTATCCCGAAGCCGGGATGGACGCGATTCACCTGCTGGAGCGCGAAGGCATTCGCGTGGAGTACCCGCAAGGGCAAAGCTGCTGCGGCCAACCCGCCTACACCTCGGGTTACACCGAGCAGGCGCGCACCGTGGCCCGCTCGCAACTGGCGCTGTTTGCCGGCGACTATCCGGTGGTGGTGCCGTCGGGTTCCTGCGCGGGCATGCTGCGCGAGCATTACGCGGACTTGTTCAAGGACGAGCCCGAAACCCTGAAACAGGTGCAGGCCCTGGCCGCCCGCACCTACGAGCTGGCCGAATTTCTCCTGCACGTGTGCAAGGTGCAGCTCAAGGACAGCGGCGCGCCGGTCAAGGTGGCCCTGCACACCTCCTGCTCGGCCCGTCGGGAAATGAACACCCACCTGCACGGCCGTGAGTTGCTGTCACAGCTGAGCAATGTGGAACGGGTAGAACACAGCCACGAAAGCGAATGCTGTGGCTTTGGCGGGACTTTCAGCGTCCGAATGCCGGACATCTCCGGCGCCATGGTCGCGGACAAGACCCGCGCGCTGAAGGAATCCGGCGCGCATCAGGTACTGAGTGCCGACTGCGGCTGCTTGATGAACATCAACGGCGCGCTGGAGAAACAGCAAGAGGCCTTGCGCGGCCAGCACCTGGCGAGCTTCCTCTGGCAACGTACCGGAGGTGCGCAATGAGCACCCCCGAGCTGATTCCGACCACCAACGTGGCGGACGATTTCCGAACCCGGGCCCACCAAGCCCTGGGTGATAAACAACTGCGAAACAACTTTCGCAGTGCCATGGATTCACTCATGGCCAAGCGTGCGGCCTCGTTCAGCGATGCCCACGAAAGAGAACACCTGCGCGCCCTGGGCAACGCGATTCGCGCCCGGGCGTTATCCAAGCTGCCCGACCTGCTCGAGCGCCTGGAACAGAACCTGACCCGCAACGGTGTGACAGTGCACTGGGCGGAAACGGTGGACGAAGCCAATGGCATCGTCCTCTCGATCATCCGTGCTCACGAGGCGCGGCAAGTGATCAAGGGCAAATCGATGGTCAGCGAAGAGATGGAAATGAACCATGTCCTCGCTGAACAAGGCATTGAATGCCTTGAGTCGGACATGGGCGAGTTCATCGTCCAGCTCGACCACGAGAAGCCTTCACACATCATTATGCCGGCGATCCACAAGAATGCCGGTCAGGTCGCGTCCTTGTTCCACGACAAACTCGGCGTGGAGTACACCAAGGACGTTGACCAACTCATTCAGATCGGTCGCAAGGTCTTGCGGCAGAAATTCTTCGAAGCCGATATCGGCGTCTCCGGCGTCAACTTCGCCGTGGCCGAGACCGGCACCCTGCTGCTGGTGGAAAACGAAGGCAACGGGCGCATGTCCACCACCGTGCCGCCAGTGCACATTGCCGTCACCGGGATCGAGAAAGTCGTCGAGAACCTGCGCGATGTGGTGCCGCTGCTTTCACTGCTGACCCGCTCGGCCCTCGGCCAGCCCATCACCACCTACGTCAACATGATCTCCGGCCCGCGCAAGGAGCATGAGCTGGACGGCCCTCAGGAAGTGCACCTGGTGCTGCTGGACAACGGCCGCAGCCAGGCCTTTGCCGACAGCGAACTGCGCCAGACCCTGAACTGCATCCGCTGCGGCGCCTGCATGAACCACTGCCCGGTCTACACCCGGGTCGGCGGCCACACCTACGGCGAGGTCTACCCGGGGCCGATCGGCAAGATCATCACCCCGCACATGGTCGGCCTGGCCAAGGTGCCGGATCACCCCAGCGCCTCCTCGCTGTGCGGCGCCTGTGGCGAAGTGTGCCCGGTGAAGATCCCGATCCCGGCACTACTGCGACGCCTGCGGGAAGAGAACGTCAAGGCTCCGGACAGCCCGCATCAAGTGATGCGCGGTCAGGGCAGCAAGTACTCGCGCAAGGAGCGCTTCATCTGGAACGCCTGGGCCCGCCTCAACAGCTCGCCGACCCTGTATCGCCTGTTCACCCTGGCCGCCACCCGCCTGCGCGCCCTCACCCCGAGCAAGGTCGGCCCCTGGACGCAGAACCACAGCGCGCCAAAACCCGCCGCCCGGTCGCTGCATGACCTGGCCCGTGAGCACCTGGACAAGCAGGGAGACCGCTGATGAGCGCGAAACACAACATCCTCGCCAAGCTGCGCAACAGCCTGACCGGCACCACGCCGATTGTGGATAACTTCGACGAGGCGCTGGTCACCGAGCCTTACAGCTACACGGCGGAACAACGCATTGCGCAACTGCGCAAACAGATGGAAGCGGTGCACACCGAGATCCACCTGAGCACCGGCGCCGACTGGCCTGAACTGCTGGCCCGGCTGCTGCAGGAGCGCCAACTGCCCAGCCTGCTGATCGCCCCGAGCACGCCCCACGGCCAGCGGGTCACCCAGCACTGGGCCGAGCACCCGCACCTGCCGGCGCTCAAGGCCTACGACCGCCCGGTGGAAGAATGGAAAGCCGAGCTGTTCAACGACACCCCGGCCAGCCTCACCGGCACCCTGGGCGCGATCGCCGCCACCGGCAGCCTGATCCTCTGGCCGACCCGGGAAGAACCGCGGCTGATGAGCCTGGTGCCGCCGGTGCATTTCGCCCTGCTCAAGGCCAGCGAAATCCGCGACAACTTCTATCAGGTGCAGCAACAGATGAACTGGGCTGCCGGCATGCCGACCAACGCGCTGCTGGTGTCCGGCCCGTCGAAGACCGCTGATATCGAACAAGTCCTGGCTTACGGCGCCCACGGCCCGAAAGACCTGGTGGTGCTGATCCTGGAGGACCAATGAGCCTACCGGCCGCTTTTCTGCGTGACGCCCAGCAACTGATTCCCCAGGAGCGGCGTTTCGACGACCCGCTCTCGACCCTGGCCTTCGGCACCGATGCCAGCTTCTACCGACTGATCCCCAAGCTGGTGATCCGCGTCGAATCCGAGGACGAAGTGGTCGCCCTGCTCCAGCTGGCCCAGCGCGACCGGGTGCCGGTGACCTTCCGCGCCGCCGGCACCAGCCTGTCCGGGCAGGCCATCAGCGACTCGGTGCTGATCGTTCTGGGGGATAACTGGAACGGCAAGGAGATTCGCCATCAGGGTACGCAGATTCGTCTGCAGCCCGGGGTGATCGGCGCCCAGGCCAACGCCTGGCTGGCGCCGTTCGGGCGCAAGATCGGCCCCGACCCGGCATCGATCAACGCCTGCAAGATCGGCGGCATCGTCGCCAACAACGCCAGCGGCATGTGCTGCGGCACCGCGCAAAACACCTACCACACCCTGGCCGGCATCCGCCTGGTGCTGGCCGATGGCACGCGCCTGGACACCGAGGATGAGGCCAGCGTCAGTGCCTTCCGCGCCAGCCATGGTCCGTTGCTGGAGCGCCTGGCCGAACTGGGCCGCAGCACCCGCGCCAACAGCGAGCTGGCAGCGAAGATCCGCCACAAGTACCGGCTGAAAAACACCACTGGCCTGTCCCTCAATGCCCTGGTGGATTTCGACGACCCGCTGGACATCCTCAGCCACCTGCTGGTGGGGTCCGAAGGCACCCTGGGCTTTATCAGCGCGGTGACCTACGACACGGTGATCGACCACCCGAACAAGGCCTCGGCGCTGATCGTCTTTCCCGACGTGGAAACCTGCTGCAACGCGGTGACCGTGCTCAAGAGCCAACCAGTGTCGGCAGTGGAGCTGCTGGACCGCCGCAGCCTGCGCTCGGTGCAGGACAAGCCCGGTATGCCGGCGTTCGTCCAGCAACTCTCGGCCAACGCCTGCGCGCTGCTGATCGAGTCCCGCGCCGCGTCCTCGTCGCTACTGCACGAGCAACTGGCGCAGATCATGAATTCCCTGGCCGCCTTCCCGGTGGAAAAACAGGTGGACTTCACCGAAGACCCGCAGGAAAACGCCAAGCTCTGGGCGATCCGCAAGGACACCTTCCCGGCGGTGGGCGCGGTGCGCAAGACCGGCACCACGGTGATCATCGAGGACGTGACCTTCCCCGTGGAGCAGCTGGCCATCGGCGTCAACCGCCTGATCGAGCTGTTCGACAAGCACCACTACGACGAAGCGATCCTGTTCGGCCATGCCCTGGAGGGCAACCTGCACTTCGTCTTCACCCAGGGCTTCAACAGCAGCGAGGAAGTGAACCGCTACCAGGCGTTCATGGACGATGTGGCGCAACTGGTGGCGGTGGAATTCGGCGGTTCGCTGAAGGCTGAACACGGCACCGGGCGCAACATGGCGCCCTTCGTCGAGCTGGAATGGGGCAGCGATGCCTACCAGCTTATGTGGCAGCTCAAGCGCCTGCTGGACCCCAACGCCATCCTCAACCCGGACGTGGTGCTCAGCGAAGACCCGCAGATCCACCTGAAGCATCTCAAGCCGCTGCCGGCGGCCGACGAGATTGTGGATAAGTGCATCGAGTGCGGTTTCTGCGAGCCGGTGTGCCCATCCAAGGGCCTGACCCTGAGCCCGCGCCAGCGCATCGTCATCTGGCGCGACATCCAGGCACGCAAACGCGCCGGCATCGACACCTCCGAGCTAGAGGCGGCCTATCAGTACCAGGGCATCGACACCTGCGCCGCCACCGGCCTGTGCGCCCAGCGCTGCCCGGTGGGCATCAACACCGGCGAGCTGGTGAAGAAACTGCGCAGCGAGCACGCCACCCACAGCGGCACCGCCGAATGGCTCAGCTCGCACTTCGCCAGCACCTTGCAGGGCGCGCGCTTCACCCTGCACGTGGCCAACGGCGCGCGCATGCTCCTGGGAGCGCCGCGCCTGAGCAAGCTGTCGGCGAGCCTGACGCGCCTGTCCAAAGGCCGGGTGCCGCAGTGGAACAACGCCATGCCCCAGCCGGAAAAGGCCATTCGCTTCAGCCCGAGCGTCAGCGACGCGCGCCCGCGAGTGGTGTACCTGGCGGCCTGCGTGTCCCGAGTGATGGGGCCAGCAGCAGGCGACAAGGAACAATCGTCGCTCTACGAAAAAACCCGCGGCCTGCTGGAAAAGGCCGGCTATCAAGTGGTGCTGCCGGACAACCTGGACAACCTCTGCTGCGGCCAGCCCTTCGCCTCCAAGGGCTACGCCACCCAGGCCGAGGACAAGCGCCAGGAACTGATCGGCGCCCTGCTCCACGCCAGCCGGGGCGGCCTCGACCCGATCTACTGCGACACCAGCCCCTGCACCCTGCGCCTGGTGCAGGACCTGGGGGACGTGCGCCTGGACCTCTACGACCCGGTGCGCTTCATCCGCACCCACTTGCTGGAACGCCTGGAGTTCACCCCACAAGAAGCACCGATCGCGGTGCACGTCACCTGCAGTACCCAGCACCTGGGCGAGAGCCAGGCGCTGATCGAACTGGCCCGGCGTTGCAGCAACAATGTGGTGATCCCCGAAGGCATCCACTGCTGTGGTTTCGCCGGCGACAAGGGCTTCACCACCCCCGAGCTCAATGCCCACTCCCTGCGCAGCCTCAAGGACGCGGTGCAGTACTGCAGCGAAGGCATCTCCACCAGCCGCACCTGTGAAATCGGCCTCAGCCAGCACGGTGGGATCGACTATCACGGGCTGGTCTACCTGGTGGACCGGGTCACCCGGGCCAAAGCCGTCTGACTTCAGGGGCAGGACAACAAGGGGCGGCTTCGCCCCTTTTTTGTACCTGCTTAAACGCGATAACGACTGTTCCAGTTCATCGCAAAAAAAACAGAACCCCGGCGCACCGCTGTAGTCCATTTTCCAGGCCCGCACAAAAAGGGCTTAGCCCCACTCGGCCGCCCGTCCTGTTGACCGGCAACGCCGAGCCCCTGCGATCAAGGAGATAACCATGAAGCGTTCCGCACTGGCTGGACTGTTCATCACCGCCGCGATGCTGGCCTCCCCGGTGTTTGCCGCCGGGCAAGAGGACCTGTGCCAGATCAACCTGCAAAAGATCAAGGATGCCAAGGTCAGCACCGAGGCCATGAGCTCGGACCTGAGCAGCGACATCGACGCCAAGGTCCAGCAAGCCACCGCCGAACAGGCCAAAGGCACCGAGGAAGGCACCAAGAACTGCATCTCCCTGACCACCCAGGCGATCCAGCAATTGCAGAACAACACCAAGGGCGGTCAATAGGCGATACATCGGCCAACCTTCGGGTTGGCCTTCTGCGCTCGCTTAGCGTAGAATCCGCCCACCTGTTGGTAATGCACAACAGGTTCGGGGCCGTTTAGGATTCGACGCCGGTTGCGAAACTTTAGGTGCATGCCGAGTTGGTAACAGAACTCGTAAATCCACTGTTGCAACTTCCTATAGTTGCCAATGACGAAACCTACGGGGATTACGCTCTCGCTGCGTAAGCAGCCTTAGCCCTTCCCCCCTGGTACCTTCGGGTCCAGCAATCATCAGGGGATGTCTGTAAACCCAAAATGATTGTCATATAGAACAGAATCGCCGTGCAGTACGTTGTGGACGAAGCGGCTAAAACTTACACAACTCGCCCAAAGCACCCTGCCCGTCGGGTCGCTGAGGGTTAACTCAATAGACACGGCTAAGCATGTAGTACCGACAGCGGAGTACTGGCGGACGGGGGTTCAAATCCCCCCGGCTCCACCAAACGAAGCACCAACAAAGCCCGCCTTGTGCGGGCTTTGTTGTTTCTGGCCTTAACGTTCCGCCACCATCGCCAACCGCCCCTCCCCGCTTTCACGGACCGAGCATTGGTTGCCCCAAAGCAGCGTTAAGTCTCTTTCTATTGTGCGAACTTTCCTAGAAACTCCTAGCCGCTTGCGCCTGGTGTACCCGCTGGCTAGCCTCGATCCGTCACTGCACATTCAGTGACCGGGTTTAGCAGCCCGCAATCGATTAGGCGCACAGCGCCGCCATCTACGCGGCGTTTTTGGGCTCCGTTTTATGGCGGCCGTGCGCAGGGCATCTTCGGGTGCGCCGGGTTCCTAATCGACCGGTACTGCTAACCTGCGAACGGCCGCCACCCCATCGTTTAGCAGCGACGGTGAAGGCTCCTACCATCGATTAGGAGTTACGCCATGAAAAAGCTCGTCCCCGATCCGCCCCACACTGCAACCCAGCGCGACAGAAACCCCGAGCACGATCTGGCCAATCAGCAGATCCGGCAGAAGCTGTCACTTCAGCCTGCCGATGCCTCTCTGATCCAGTCACTGAAGCAAACCATCAGTACCCCGGTGAGTCGCGATTCTCTGTTCTCGGTACGCGGCGGCATCAGCGCCGAAGAAGCCTTGCTCCACGTCTCCCTGCTGTTGAAAAGCGCCGAAGAGGTTTCCGATGAAATCACCGAACGCGGCAGCGGCATCGAGCGCGGTCTGATCTGGTCCCTGGTGCACTCGGTGGAGATGGCGCGGGCAGTGGTGGATGCCCTGCTCGATGGCAGTCGCCCTATACCCACACTGAAGTAGAACGCCCCACGAAAGCACGGCGCGGCAGCACGATCTGGCGCGCTGTTGCTTGATGATGAAGGGCTTCAGCGCTCCGACATCACCACCATCACCTCCGCATCCTCATCCCCTTCCGCCAAATAAATATGGCCAATGCTGCTGTTGAAGTAGGCCGTCTCCTGCGGGCCGATGCTCACGGCTTCCCCGGTCTCAAACTGAATCCGCACCCGCCCCGACAGCACCAGGGCGAATTCCTGCCCGGGGTGGCGGATGTAGTCCTCGAACTGCTGCAGCTCGCGGGCAAAGATTCGAGTGTACATGGGGGTCATGCTGCGCCCGGGAAAATCGCCGGCCATGGGGTGGTAATCGTAGTTGCCGGTGCTGTAGCCAGGGGCGTCGACGATGGTGGTGCTGACCACGGTCGGTTGCACCTGGGCGCTGCTGGTCTGGATCAGGTTCGGCGCGGGGGTGAACAGCTGGGCGATGTCGACGCCGAGGGCGCGGGCCGCGGCGGCGAGTTTTTCGTAGCTGGCCGAGACCTGGGCCAGCTCCATTTTCGACAGGGTCGACAGTGCGACGCCGAAGCGTTCCGAGAGCTGTTGTAGGGTCAGCTTCTGATGAAATTGGCTTCGTCCTATGGACAACCGATGGCGTGCTGGAATCAATCTTGTATCTAGGAAGGAAACCTTTTCCCTAGTGCGCCTTCCATTCTCTATTTCGATTGCAGGTCAGTCCTACCTCCCTCCTCTCTCTTGTGCTTACGATAACGGGAGAGCGAAATTCCCGTTTGGCGCTTGAAGTAGCGACACAAGTAAGACGCATCGACGAAGTTCAGTTCGTCGGCCACACGGCCAATGGCCAAGTCACTGTATGAAAGAAGAGCCTTGATCTCCAAGGTCACCTGCCGATCGATCAACCCCTTGGGAGTGTCATTGAAAAACGCTTTGGTCAACTGCGACAGGTAGAACGGCGTGATATTCAGTGCGTCGGCGTAGAACTTCACATCTCGGTGGCGGATGCAGTGTTTGCCTATCAATTCCCAGAAGCGCCAACTGAGCATTTCCTTCCGGCTGAATCCCCTGTTTTCTATCTGGTTGGCTGGAAGTTGCTCGGCTATTTTCAAAAAGAGGTTCTGCAGCTGATTGCGCAACATGATGCGTTGGTAGGTGGGACAGGTCTGCGCAATGTTCCGCATCTGCGTCACCCATCCCTCGATCAGCGGCATGTCGTTCTTGGATGGAGTGCAATGAGGATGGTCATGCAGAAATACGAACAAGGTATTGGGTAGCGGGTAGGCAACCTCCGCTGCAAAACTTTTCGGCATAAGGCAGAAAAACACCTTGAAGCGGCGCGAGCGACGTTTGAGTAAGGCAATAGTGTCCTCAGCCAGCAGCATCACATCACCGCTCCTAACCGCATGCTCTTTGAAGTTAAGAGTGAAGTGGGCACTACCGCAGAGGCATACCAGCAACGTCAAGTAAGCATGGCCGAAGGAGAGCGGCAAACCTTGCCCTTCCGCTAGCGTGGTCTCTCCCATCGGCATCGAGTCGTCAGGAGCGGAAAGTTTCGGAATGTGATGCATAGTGACCCAGCGCTAGAACAAACAAGAGCCAAAATCGTATCACCGCTTGGCGTAGCTGTTTCTAAAAGTACCGAAAACGCCGAGGTACTGGCGTGTACCGATGATCTGACTCCCAATACTCTGTCCCGAACGAACCAATCCATTCGGGTACAGGACATGACACTTAAAACAGAACGACTCTTGCTGCGCCCCTGGCAGGACGCAGACGCCGCCGATCTATACGAATATGCCAAAGACGCCCGAGTCGGCCCTATCGCTGGCTGGCCCCCCCACACCAGTGTGGAGAACAGTGCCGACATCATCCGTACGGTCTTCAATCACCCCGAGGTGTACGCGGTCGAACTGAAGGAAAATCGCCGTGCTGTTGGTTGTGTGGGCATTCTCATAGGCAGCAACAGCAATTTTGAAATCAGTGAGCAGGAAGGTGAAATCGCCTACTGGATCGGTGTGCCGTACTGGGGCAAAGGCCTGACTCCGGAAGCCGTGCGTGAAGTGATGCGACACGCCTTTGAAAACCTGAATCTCAAAGCACTTTGGTGTGGTTACTTCGCCAACAACATCCAGTCCTATGCTGCTCAATCGAAGTGTGGCTTTCGCTTTCATCACACAGAAGAAAACAAATACAACCAGTTCCTCCAAGACTATCGGACAGAACACATTAGCCGTATCACCTACCAAGAATGGCTGGACCATACGAAAGAGTAAGGACACAAACCAAAGGTACCGGTGAATGTCGGCCACAACCGACGGACGCAGCCTGGTGACGACGTATACCGCACGAACGCCGCAGAGGAGTTCAAACCTTACTTGGAGCTGCACGGAGAACTAACCGGAATCCCCCGCCGCCCCAGCACTGCCGCGAACTGCAACAGCTAGAGTGCGAAGCCTGCCGCAGGACAGCGCCGAACTGTTCGTCGCGCTGCTGGCGAAGGCGCAGGAGGAACTGAATGCCCGTGAAAGTTAATTGAGCCTTATCCACACCCCAGTTCAGGAGACTTTATGAAAATCTCACTTACCCAAGTAACGCAAAAAAACTATGAAGCGATTTGTGAACTGGAGGTCACTGAAGAGCAGGAAGACTACGTGGCAAGTAATACCTGGTCGCTCGTTGAGGCTGCGTACAACCCAGGTTACTTCACACGCGCCATAATCGCGGATGGAGAGCCTGTAGGCTTCTTTATGTGGGTGCAAGAGTCAAAAGGCAAAGTTTCTATCTGGCGCTTTATGGTGGATAAACAACATCAGCAGAAATCCATCGGCAGAGTAGCGTTGGGCCTCGCCCTACATGAAATAAAACAGATCGCAGATTTGAAAGAAATTGAAATTTGCTACAACCCCAACAACATCGTAGCTAAAGGGTTTTACTCCAGTTTCGGGTTTGTCGAGGTTGGTATGGATGCAGACGGCGAAGATATGCTGGCGAGGATCAGGATTTGAACTGCACCAAATACAATCCGGGCTTTGCACAACAGTTCTAATTACCTTCAACTCCAACCGCCTATGACTCAGGAGGGCGCAGAGGATGATCAGGGGCTTCAGCGCTCCGACATCACCACCATCACTTCCGCATCCTCCTCCCCTTCCGCCAGGTAGACATGGCCGACGCTGCTGTTGAAGTACGCCGTCTCCTGCGATCCGATGCTCACCGCCTCTCCGGTCTCAAACTGAATCCGCACCCGCCCCGACAGCACCAGGGCGAATTCCTGCCCCGGGTGGCGGATGTAGTCCTCGAACTGCTGCAACTCGCGGGCAAAGATCCGCGCGTACATGGGGGTCATGCTGCGCCCGGGAAAGTCGCCGGCCATGGGGTGGTAGTCGTAGTTGCCGGTGCTGTAGCCGGGGGCGTCGGCGATGGTGGTGCTGACCACGGTCGGTTGCACCTGGGCGCTGCGGGTCTGGGTCAGGTTCGGCGCGGGGGTGAACAGCTGGGCGATGTCGACGCCCAGGGCGCGGGCCGCCGCGGCGAGTTTTTCGTAGCTGACCGAAACCTGGGCCAGCTCCATTTTCGACAGGGTCGACAGCGCGACGCCGGAGCGTTCCGAGAGCTGCTTGAGGGTCAGCTTCTGGTTTTTGCGGATGGTCCGCAGGCGTGCGCCGACCTGGGTTCGGTCGATCAGTGGATGGGCGTGGGAGCTCGAGGCGGGCTGGGCTCGGTCGGAACTCATTGGGGCTCTCTGTCAGGCAAATAAGGGCAACCGCGACGCTGGCCGGGGCACGTGGCGAAATATTAACCCAGGACCCCGGGTTGACTGGAAAATTCTCATATCTTACATTTCTCGTATGTGAGAATTTTAACCCCTGTCATTTCCCAGCGATTCAGGAACCCCGGCATGCACGCGAACCAATGCTTCGACTTCGTCATCATCGGCGCCGGTATTGCCGGTGCTTCCCTGGCCTATCGCCTGGCCGGGCAGGCCAGCGTGCTGGTGCTGGAGCGTGAATCGCAGCCGGGCTACCACGCCACCGGGCGCTCGGCGGCGATGTTCATGGAGGCCTACGGCACCCCGCAGATCCAGGCCCTGACTCGCGCCAGCCGGGCTTTCTACCAGCGGCCGCCGCAGGGTTTCTGCGAACACCCGCTGATGGAACCCCGTGGCTGCCTGTACGTCGCCAGCGAGGAACAGCTGGAACAGTTGCAGCAGACCTACGACGAAACCCGCGCCCGCTCCGCCAATGTGCGCCTGATCACGGCCGAGCAGGCCCGGGCCCTGGTGCCCTGCCTGCGCCCCGACGCCGTCGCCGGGGCGATGCTGGAAACCGCCGCCCAGGACCTGGACGTGCACGCCCTGCACCAGGGTTTCCTGAGGGCCATGCGCCGGGCCGGGGGGCTGCTGGAGTGCGACATACAGATCGTCGAAGCCAGCCGCGAAGACCGCCACTGGAACCTCACACTCAGCGATGGCCGTTCCCTGCAGGCGCGCAATCTGGTGAACGCTGCCGGTGCCTGGGTCGATGAGGTGGCCCAGCTGTGCGGCGTGGCCCCCATCGGCCTGCAGCCCTGCCGGCGCAGCGCCTTCACTTTCGACGGCCCGCTGGATGAAGATTTCAGCCGCTGGCCGGCGGTGATCGGCATCGACGAAAGCTTCTACTTCAAGCCCGACGCCGGCCAGTTGCTCGGCTCCCCGGCCAATGCCGACCCAGTGCCGCCCCAGGACGTGATGCCCGAAGAGCTGGACATCGCCACCGGCATCTACCACATCGAGAACGTCACTTCCCTGAGCATCCGCCGCCCGCGCCACAGCTGGGCCGGCCTGCGTTCCTTCGTCGCCGACGGCGATCTGGTGGTGGGCTGGGATGACAACTGCGAGGGCTTTTTCTGGCTCGCCGCCCAGGGTGGCTACGGCATCCAGTCGGCGGCCGGCGTCTCGCAACTGGCCTGCGCCCTGCTGCTGGGCCACCCGGTCCCCGAAGAACTGCTGAGCCAGGGCGTCGATGCCCTGGCCCTGGCCCCCGCTCGCTTGCGTTAACCCACCCAGCCCACGAGGCCCTTGCCATGTCCACTGATATCCAGCGTTACCCCAGCCACCTGCCCTACCCCTTCTCCCGGGCGATCCGCGTCGGCGGCTTTCTGTTCCTCTCCGGCCAGGTGCCGATGAGCGCCGAAGGCGAAGTGGTGCACGGCGACATCCGCGTGCAGACCGAAGCCGCCATGGCGCGCATCGGCGAGACCCTGGCCGCGTGCGGCGCCAGCTTCGACCAGGTAGTGAAGAGCACCGTCTGGCTCACCGACATGCAGCACTTCGCCGGCTTCAACGAGGTCTACCAGCGTCACTTCAAGAACGGTTTCCCGGTGCGCTCCACCGTCAGCGCCCAACTGGCACTGGGGGTCGATGTCGAGATCGAAGTCCAGGCCTGGGTCGGCGAAAACTGAGTCACCCGCCCCAGCCCTCAAGTGCGATGCCCAGGACCGCCACGCCAGATGACGCGGCCGTCCACCCCACATAACAACAACAAATCGAGGCTAATCGTCATGAAAGAAAGTCTGAAGATCGCCGGCGCCTTCGTCGGTGTGATTGTCGGCGCGGGGTTCGCCTCCGGTCGTGAACTGCTATTGATGTTCGTCGACTTCGGCGTCTGGGGGTTGGCGGGTGCGGTGGTCAGCGCCGCGCTGTTCACCTTCCTCGGCATGGCCCTGGCCAGCATGGGCAGCCGCCTGCGGGCGGCGTCGCACAAGGACGTGGTGCAGGCCCTGTGCGGCAAACACCTGGGCGCGCTGGTGGACCTGATGATTACCTTCTTCATGTTCGCCGTGACCGTGGTGATGCTGGCCGGCGGCGGTGCCCTGCTGGAACAGCAGTTCGGTATTCCGGCCATCGCCGGCAGCGTGCTGGTGACCCTGATCGTGGTCGCCATCGTGTGCCTGGACGTGCACAAGGTCATCGGCATGATCGGCGCGGTGACGCCCTTCCTGATCATCACCGCGGTCGGCGTGGCGCTGTATGGCGCCGCCACCCGTGACCTGAGCTTCGGTGAACTCAATCAACTGGCGGCCAAGCAAGAAGCCGGCGCCAGCCACTGGCTGCTGGGCGCCTTGCTCTACGTGTCCTACAACATCGTGGCCGGGGTGCCGATCCTGGCGATCATGGGCGGCGCGGCCAAGGGCGAGAAACAGGCGATGTGGGGCGGCATTCTCGGCGGCGCGCTGCTGGGCCTGCTGATGCTGGTGATGAGCCTGGGCCTGCTGTCGCGCCTGGACAGCGTGGCGGATCTGCCGATGCCCATGCTGTCGATCGCCGGCGAAGTCTCCCCGGCCCTGGGGCTGCTGATGGCGCTGATCATCTTCTGCATGATCCTCAACACCGCCGTGGGCACCCTGTACTCCTTCTCCGCGCGGCTGTTGCCGGCCGGCACCCGGCAGTTCCGCCTCGGCTCCATTGCCGCCGGTGCCCTGGCGTTTGTCGGCAGCCTGGTGGGCTTTATCAGCCTGGTGGGGCAGGTCTATCCGTTCTTCGGCTACCTGGGGTTCCTGCTGATTGCCGCGGTGGTGATCGGCTGGCTGCGGCCCCGGCGGCTGGCGGTGGCATAAGCACTTGATGGCTCCGGCACCCGGGAGGTATCCAGGTGCCTTGAGCTCAACCCAGCCCTGTAGGAGCGAGCTTGCTCGCGAAGCTCCCAAGAGCGCCGCATTCCTCCAGCGAACGCGCGTTATCGTTGACGTCCACCGCGAGCAAGCGCGCTCCTACAAGGCTCATGGCGGGAAAGGTCAAGCCAGCACGGACAGGCCCCGCTCCATGATCAGCGTCAACTCCTCGCCCTCGTAATGCTCGCGGACCCGAACAAACCCCAGGCGCGCATAAAAGCCTTCGGCGGTGACCGACGAGGGCACCACCAGCGAGGTCAAACCCGAGTCCAGCGCCGCCTGCTCGACCGCGGCCATCAGTTGCCGGCCCAGGCCATGGCCGTGGTACGCCGGATCGACAAACACCGAACGCACCGCGCGCCCGTCGAGGCTGGCGGTGCCCAGCAGTTTCCCGTCCACCAGGGCGACGAACATTTGCCGACGCCGCATCAGTTGCAGGACGGCGTCTGGGGTAAAGCTGTCTTGCACCCGCTCGATCACATGGGCGGGATAGTCCTGGGCATTACTGGTGAGCAAGGCCGCGAGGATCACTTGGCTGACCCTCGCGGCATCGGCCTCTAGGGCCGGACGAACTTGGCATTCCATGACCACTCCCTGGTTTCAACGCGGATCGCAGGGGCCAAAAATACGACCCGCACCACTCGCTGCCAAGGACTTACTGCAACTGAAACACCAAACAGGGATTGTCATTCAAGCGCCCCTCGTACACCGGCTGCTGGTTTTCCAGCGAGGTGCCCTGGAGCTTTTCTCGATCCTTGCGCGCCACAATCACCCAGGAGCCGTGGGGCAAGGTGTCCAGTTGTCCGGGGGCATCGCCGCTGACAAACAGCGGCTGTTCGTCGTGGTCCAGGTTCATCATGTAGCGCACGGCCCAGGTGTCCTGGCCCAGGTTGAAGAACACCAGGGGACCGTGTTCGGCCGCGCGCCGTTGCTCCACCTGGGAAACAAAATCCTGGGTATCGAATTGCAGATCCTTGGCCGGGTCCACCACTGCCACCAGCAGCGTCCATTGCGCCGCCAGGGCCAGTCCGCTGAGCAGTACCAGCCGCCGGCCGAAACTGCCCAGGGTCTTGCGCCAGCAGTACAGAGCCAGCAGTTGCAACAGGACAAAGATCGCGATCAGCAACGGCATGGACACCGGCGGCCAGTAACCGTGCTTGTACCAGCTGTGTTTAAGGACCAACAGCACCAGGATGCACAGCCCCGGCAACACACCCACCAGCCACAGGTAGGCACTGCGCATCTTGCCCATTCTGCCCCGGGCCATGAGCAGGCCGTAGGCGGCCACCGCAGCGAACATCGGCACCATGGGCAAGATGTAATAGGCGCGTTTGAAATGCGGCACCGACAAGCCCAGCAGAATCATCAGGCCGCAGGCGCCAAGACGCAGTACCAGGCGCAGCTGCGGGTCGGCATGGCGCCGGAACACTTGGTGGCGCAGCATCCACAGCGTCACCAGGGCCAGGGGCACCACAGGGAAGTAGCGGTACAACGCCAACTGAAAGTAGAAGTAGAACGGCTCGCCACTCTCATCCAGACGCCCGCCCACCTGCATGCGGTAGACCTGCTGCACAAAGGCCTCGCCACCGCTGAGATAAGCCAGCTTCAGCAGCAGCCACCAGCAGGCCGCCAGCAACAGCAGGCCGCTGAAGCCGCAGCCGAGCACGCGCTTGAACAAGATACGGCGCGCCTCCTGGGTACGACTCTCTCCCAGCAGCCAGTAGGTGCAGACCACGCCGCAGACTTCCACCAGCCCCAAGGGCCCGCGAATGGCGAAGGCCAGCACGAACAGCGGCAGCACCATCAGTGGCCGCAGCCGCGAGCCACGCTGTTCGCCGCTGTGCAGCAGGTAGAAAGCCCCCAGGCACAGCAGTGAAACCATCTGGTCCAGGCACACCGAGCGGGACTTGTCCAACAGCTGGCTGGTCAGCGCCGTCAGCAGTACCGCGAGCAGCGCCCAGGTGCGCCCCGAGGGCGCCAGCAGGCGATACAGCAACGCCAGCACCCCGGCCGAAGCCAGCGCGGTGGGCAGGATATTGGCCAAGTGATTGGGGGCACCGAAGGCCTGGGCAAACAGGTAACTGAAGAAGGTCGCGGTAGCCGGATAGTCCGGATAGGGCTGGCCGTAAGTGGTGGGGAACAGGCTCGGCCCGTGACGGAACATCTCCTGCAGAAACAGCGCCCAACGGCCGTCGAAACCCTGGGGCTGCTCGTCCCAGATGCCAAAGGTGAACAGCAGCAGGGCCACCAGGTAGATACCCCAGGACTCAATCCCGAAACGCGTTTCTCGAACCATCTTCGCCCCACCAGAAAGTGCCGTGCCATAAGCTCGGCGTAAGGCTGGACATGGTGCGCGCGATACCCCTGAACGGTGACTGAACGAGGATAAGAAACCCGCCTGCGCCACCGACTTGATGATTGCCGGCCGAACCTCCGGCGCCTTCAAGATCGCCGCGTCTCCTCCGGAGCCGTTCGCAACCTGCGGCAGCGGCTACACAAAGCCGCCTGTAGCCGCTGCTGAGCCCGCGAAGCTGCGAAAAGGACCGCAGGGCCTTGCTTGGCTATTGACCGACGAGCCTCTGGCGTCTTCAAGATCGCCGCGTATCCTCCGGAGCCGTTCGCAGCCTGCGGCAGCGGCCACACAAAGCCGCCTGTAGCCGCTGCTGAGCCCGCGAAGCTGCGAAAAGGACCGCAGGGCCTTGCTTGGCGATTGACCGACGAACCTCTGCCGTCTTCAAGATCGCTGCGTCTCCTCCGGAGCCGTTCGCAGCCTGCGGCAGCGGCTACACAAAGCCGCCTGTAGCCGCTGCTGAGCCGGCGAAGCTGCGAAAAGGACCGCAGGGCCTTGCTTGGCGATTGACCGACGAGCCTCTGGCGTCTTCAAGATCGCTGCGTCTCCTCCGGTGCCGTTCGCAGCCTGCGGCAGCGGCTACAGGGACCGGCGCCCCAGGGCCGAAAACCGGCGCCAGTCGAACTGCCCCACGGCCAGCGCCAGCAGGATCAGGCCCATGGATACAGCCTCATCGACCCCGACCCGCTGCCCCAGGATCAACACCGACCCGGCCATGCCGAACACCGGGATCAGCAACGACAAGGGCGCCACCCGAGAGACGGGATACTCCCGCAGCAACAGGTTCCAGCCCCAGTAACAGAAGTGCGTTGCCACATAGACCTGGAACATCAGCGATAGCAGCGCACTGACGGACACCTGCCCGACCAGTTGCAGAAACGGCGCACTGCCATGGCTTATCCAGGTCAACGCCAGCAGCGGCAACGGCGCAAACAGGCTGGCCCAGACCACGAAGGCGAACACCTCGCGAACCCCACAACGCTTGATGATGACGTTGCCCACACTCCAGCTGAAGGCGCTCACCAGCAGCAAGGCGTAACCCAGGCTGGTGGCGTGCCCGGGGCTGTCGCCGATGATCCGCAACAGCCCCCACAGCGCAATGGCCGTGGCCAGAACCTGCTGCCAGCGCAGGCGCTCGCCGAACAGCAACACGCCCCAGCCCAGGGAAAAAAACGCGCTGAACTGGATCAACAGCGAAGCCGTGCCCGGCGCCACGCCCTGCTCAATCCCCAGGTTGATCAGCGCCCACATGGCCACGCCGAAAATCAGCCCGTAGGCCGCCAGCCAGCCAAACCCTACCGGCGGGCGCGGCACCAGAAATACCCAGGGCAACGCCGCCAGGGTGAAGCGCAAGGCGGTGAGCAGCAATGGATCGATACTCGCCAGCCCAAACTTGGTGATGGGGAAGTTCAGGCCCCACAAGGCCGTCACCAGCAAGGCCAGGAACAGGTGTTTTTTCTGCATGTCGCGCGGTCCAGGAAAGGCGGCCGCGAGCAAATCCCCGGCCGGGGGCGAACTATCGCCGGAGCACGCCATGGCCCGCTTGCAGTATCAGGTCAACTATCAGTAGATTCGGGCCATGCACCCTATCGATATCGATCCCTACGAAAACATCCCCCGAGACGCGCTGGTCACGGCCGTCGACTATGCGCACGGCCAGCACTTCGCCGAACACCAGCATCGACGCGGGCAATTCGCCTACGCCGCTACCGGGGTCATCAGCGTCTATACCGAACAGGGCAACTGGGTGGTGCCGCCGCAACGGGCGATCTGGGTGCCGGCCGGGGTGACCCATGCCATGCACATGAGCGGGCCGGTGACCATGCTCAACACCTATGTGCGCCCCCGGGCGGCAAAGCGCCTGGGCTTGCCGGAGCAATGCGAAGTGCGGGAAGTGTCCGAGTTGCTGCGCCAGCTACTGCTGCGGGCCATGCACCTCCCCACGCTCTACGCCAGGGACGGTGTGCCGGGGCAGTTGATGAACCTGCTGCTGCATGAAGTCGCCAGCATGCCGGCCTTGACCCTCAACGCCCCGCTGCCGGACGAGCCGCGGCTGGCCAGGGTCTGTCGCGAGCTGCTGGAACAGCCATCGCTGGAGTTGGGGATCGATGCCATAGCCGAGAGCGCCGGCATGAGCCGTCGTACCTTCACCCGGCTATTTCGCCAGCACACCGGCATCAGTTTCGTCGAATGGCGCCAGCAGGCCTGCCTGTTGGCGGCCGTGGTGCGCCTGGGCCAGGGCGAGGCCGTGACCCGGGTCGCCAGCGACCTGGGCTACAGCAGCCCGAGTGCCTTCAGCAGTGTGTTTCGCAAGGTCCTGGGCGAGGCGCCCAGTCGTTACTTTGCCCGGGCCCGGGCCTGAAGGACCCGAGCCTGAGCGAGGCCGTGCTACAGGAACACGGCGGACAACATCCCCAGCGCACCGAGGCAGAAGCCGATCAAGGCACCGCGCCCGGGCGCCTGCTGGAACAGCGCCCAGATCACCAGCGGCTCCAGAAGCAGCAGCGAGGTCACCGAGACCACGGTGATGATCCAGATGTCGCCCACCGCCACGTAACCCAGCCAGTAGGCCGCCAGCAGGCAGATACCGCCCAGGCACATGATCAGCACCGGCAACGCCAGTTCGGCACCGGAGGTGTTGCCGGAATGGGCCAGCCGCGCCACCACCACTTCACTGTAGATGGCGCAAAACTCGCCCAGCACCATCAGCCCTACAGCAGAAACTCCGAGTAATTCTTTGGACATGTAACAAACCCCTTGGTATTGAGAGCCCGATTTTTCAGCTCCCAGGCATTGATCGCTCCGCTAACGGAGCCTGTATCTCGATGCGCAGGGGTACGGGGCAACTCGGTAATCGTCAGGAACTTGAACATGTCCATCTCCTTCTGGGTGGGTGACGCAAGCCGGGCCCGTGAACAGTCGACGGGCCGCTGCCTGTATAAGGGATTTTCTGCCCCGACGTCATCCACCAAAGAACATTGACCGCAAAAAAACCACGCAAACTCCACAATCAAACCGCCTGCTTGCCGATAGCCTGGGTCCGGTCATCCTCAGCCTGAAGCCCGTGCCCACCATGCCCCAAACGCCCAATTCCGTTCGCACCCTGAGCCCCTATCACTGGATCGCCACGTACTTCATCGGCGTTGCGGGACTGGCCTTGGCCCTGATGCTGGTGGTCAATCTGATCCTGCTGAGCACCAGCCAGACGCCGTGGCAATCGCTGCTCAACTCCCTGTCGTTCAGCGTGGCGGTGCTGATGGTGAGCCTGGTGCTGATTACCCTGATCGCCGCCTTGCCGTGCATCCTGTTCTTCTGGCTGGCCCAGCGCTTTACCTGGCGCCGCCTGTGGATCTACCTGGTGAGCGGAGCCCTGGCGGCGCAGTTCGCCATACCCGTGATGACCCAGCTGCTCCCCGAACTCTTCAACCTCCCGCACGGCGTCAGCGCTGCGCTGCACTATTTGCAGCTGGCATCGATGTTCGGCGGCTGTGGGGTGTTTCTGGGGGTAGTGTTCTGGTGGCGCAGCGGGCGTCACTTGCGCTGAACCGAGCCTTTATTCACCAGCGGCCCGACGCCAAGGCACCCTTGAGCAGGGCCAGAGCAGCCACCCATACAGCGATCTTTGCCATGTCCACAACAACTCCACCCCAACGCAGCGTGCAGCCGGAAGACTGGTTCGCCGCTTACTTCATCGGTGTCACGGCCCTGGCCACGGTGCTGGCCTTGCTGCTGATGCTGACAATGCTGGCCAGCGCCGGCTCGTTGAACGGCGACATCATTCTGCAGACGCTGTTCGTGGGCCTGCTGACCCTGGTCGTCAGTGGCGTGCTGACCGGCATTCTCACGGCGTTGCCTTGCGCGCTGTTCTTCTGGCTGGCCCAGCGCTTTGCCTGGCGCAACGTGCTGATCTACCTGTTCAGCGGCGCGGTGGCCGCCATGCCGACCATCCCCGTGGTCGCGAGCCTGGCCCCTTCCAGCTTCTATTCCGACCCGGCCGAAGAGGAACCGCTACCCGAGGGTTTGCCGCGCTACCTGCCACTGGCGCCATTGTTCGGCTGCTCGGGGGCTTTTCTAGGGCTGGTTTTCTGGTGGCGCAGCGGCCGTCATCTGCGCTGATCAACTCCCCAACACCACCCGAGCCGGTCCGCCTGAGCCCTCAAGACCGAAGCGCACCTTTTCCCCCTACTTGTTCACAATTTGTTAAGAGTTGCCTCCGTATACTTTCGCGCTTGCCCGCGGCCTTCCGGCTGCGCCCCTCGATCTGCCGGCGCAAAACTCATGTCACGACCCGCTCCGCTGCTGTTCCTGCTGGCCTGCCTGCTGTTCTTCTTCGCCTTGGGCAATCACCAGTTGCAAGGTTCCACCGAAGCCCGGGTGGCCGGGATCGCCATGGAAATGCACCTGGACGATGACTGGGTCACACCGCGCCTGTTCGGCACGCCGTTTCTGGAGAAGCCGCCGCTGAGCCTGTGGCTCGACGCCGGTGCCATCCGCGCCTTCGGCGGCACGCCGCTGGCAGTGCGCCTGGCCTCGGCCTTCGCCGGGCTGTTCAGCGTGATGCTGCTGTACGCCATGCTGCGCCGCTTCGGCCGGCCGGCCACCCTGGCCGCGGTGGCCGGGCTGATGCTGGCGACCATGGCCAGTTACTGGAGCAACGTACGTGGCGTGGGTGAGGATGCCCTGCTCAGCCTCGGAGTGACCCTGGCCCTGCTGGCGTTCTTTCAGGCCCAGCGCCGTCAGGCCGAACAGCAACCGGCGTTGCTGGCCTGGTTGGCCTTCGCCGGCGGCATTGCCATCGCCACCCTGAGCAAGGGCGTGCTCGGCCTGGCGATGCCGGGGGTGGTGATCTTCGCCTACCTGCTGGCCGACAGCCTGATCGAAAAACGCTTCAGCTTCGGCCAGTGGCTGCGCCCCGGCTTGCTGACCCTGCTGGGCCTGGTGCCGCTGATGATCTGGCTGTACCTGCTCTATCAGCGCGGCGGCCTGCAAGCCCTGGGCGAAGTGCTGTGGACCAACAGCGTCGGGCGCTTCGGCGGCTCCTTTGTCGAGGCCGGGCACTACGAACCCTTCTATTACTACCTGGCCAAGCTGCCCCAGGCCTTCCTGCCGTGGAACATCCTGGTCTACCTGGGGCTGTGGCACTTCCGTAAAACCCTGCTGCAGAACCGCTACCTGCTGTTCTTCAGCCTCTGGTTGCTGGCGCAGTTCACCCTGCTGTGCCTGGCCTCCAGCAAACGCACGGTTTACCTGATGTCCCTGACCCCGGCGGCGGCGGTGCTGGCGGCGGAATATGCCGCGGTGCTCTACCAGCGCCTGGCCCAGCGGGCCCTGGGCACGGGTTTCTGGAGTGCCGTGGGGCGCCAGCGCAAGGGCTTGCTGATAACGCTCATGGCCCTGGTGATCGGCGGCTATCTGGCCAACGCCCAATGGGCCGCGCCCAAGGCCGACCGCAAGCTGTCGTTCGTCCCGGTGACCGACCAGATCATGGCGCTGCAGGCCAGCGGGCACCAGTTGGCGCTGTACCAGGCCAACGAACGCATCGCCGGCGCCAGCGTGTTCTACACCCAGAGCCTGCTCAAGGACCTGCAGACCGAGGCGCAGTTGCTGGCCTTTCTCGCCGAGTCGCCGCAGCACATGGCGGTACTGGGCGGCGCCGAGGCGCCCAAGCCGCCGCTGCAGATCCAACAGACCCTCATGGTCGGGCGCCAGGCCTACTACTTCGTCAGCCTGGCGCCCGCCGGCTGAAGCGCAAAAACCGGCACCTGAATCAGGTGCAGTTTGCCCATCCCCGCCGCCCATACCCCTTGAACCCTTTCCCGCTGATACCCGCTCACCGCCCTTGAAACCATGACTCCTGCCCAACGACGGGCAATCCCCCCAAGGAGTCAGTCATGAGCATCACCGTTACCACCTCTACCCTGGACCAGGCCGTCGCCCAGAAGCGTTTCGACGATGCCTGCCACTATCTGCGCCAATCCGACCTGGCCAACTTCCTGATCGACGAACTGATCGCCGTCAAGGAAGAGCTGATCGTGGAAGTCACCAACTCGTCGGCAGCGGACAAGACCGACCGCTGGATTCCTCCGGCCGCCAACTCCACCACGTCCGCCGGACGCGTGGTGTGGAACCTCAAGTCCCAGGTGTACGCCATCGAGAAAAAATACAAACAGCCGGACCTGAGCAATTTCCAGAAATTCCTCGCGCTGTTCGCCAGTGACCGGGTCGAGCGCCTGTCCCCGGCCCTGGTGCTGATGCATGAACTGGGGCACGCCTGCCAGTTCCTCACCAACAAGGCCGAGTTCCGCAAGCAACTGGCGGACAAAAACATCCTCGAAGTGGAAAACATCAACGTCAATGCCATCGAGAACACCGTGGCCAAGGAGCTGACGGCGAAAAACAACAAGGAAGGCCTGCGCTGGGATTACCTCGACGCCCGCTGAGCCTTGTCCCCCGGCGATGCCCTGTCGCCGGGGTCCTCCCTGTGTTCATGTCGGGCCCTAGCGGCCTGCAAAAGGAGTTGCCCCATGTTGATTCTGCGTTCACTGATCATCGGCCTGAGCCTGTTGGCCAGCGCCGCCCACGCCCTGGACACCACCAGCACCCCGGCCGAAACCCTGAAGGCCTACGCCGCCACCCTGGGGAGCACCGCCGGCAGCAGCCAATGGCAGCAGCTGTGGAAACGCGCCCGGGACCAGGGCGCTTTCAATACCGCGGGCGAACAACCGCGCTTCACCATCACCCAGGACAAACTGCCGGACATGGCTCGCACCACCTTGAGCAATGCCAGCAGCGTAACCGCGCAAAACACCACCCAGGCGCTGTACCGCCATGAGTTTGCCACGCCCATCGGCCAGGCCCGGGGCAAGTCCCTCAAGGCGCTGTGTCTGTTGGTGGATTGGCGTTCGCTGCCCACTGGCACCCGGCCCGATGACACCAGCCACATGGGCAGTGCGAGCCTGCTGCAAATCATCCCCTGCCCCTGAAACCGACAAACCGCCCAGGCCGTTAGCCTGGGCGGCAACGGCTCATGAAGCGATCTGCGAGCTCAGCAGATCGGCCTCCTTGCGCCGACGAGTGCCGTAGCTGTCGCCAAAATTGCGCAAGTTGGCCAGGGCACTCTTCCAGTCGCGGGCCACCACCTGGGCCCAGAACTTCGGCGTGCGGCTGGCCAGGTCGCCGTACTGAAAGGCCACCGAGGCGATCACGGTCTGCATCGGTGCCGGCAGTTGGGCGAAATCCACCCCGCTGGCCTTGGAGTAGTTCGCCGCCAGGCGATCGACAAAGGGCGCCTTGAACGCCTCATCGATCAGCTCGGCCTCGTCACTGCCGATGCTCAAGGGCTGGCCATCGAGAAACGCCTTGGCCTTGAGCCCCGTCAGGCCCAGGTAGGGCGTCAAGCGCCGCACCAGATCTGCCGGCAGATTGAGCGCCTGCAAATCCTTCACCCCTCGCTGCCCCAGATCGAAGCCCGTGCCCACCGTGACCCCGCTCTTGCTGTTGGCCGCATCGGGCACATAACCGCGGGTCATGGCACCGCCTTCCAGAGCGGCGATAAAACTGAAATCAATCGCATAGCGTGACATGGATATTTCCTCCTCCAGTTGAAGAAAATCCAGTGCATCACCAGCGACCGATACAACATCAGAATGTAATAGTTCCCTTTAATAGGGGGGAAATTTCCCACTGAACAGAGGACGACACACCTCCTTAGGATCGAACCAGCTGTATTCATAATTCCAAGGAGGTACCAAATGGACGTGAAAGACCTCAGTCTTATCGATATTCGCCAGCTACCCCATTCACTCCAGGCCCTCATCGACTGCATCGGCCTGGAAAACGCCTACCGCCTGACACGTGAATACGGCGGCCGTCCCAAGTACATCCCCAAGCACGCCGAGCGCACTTCGCTGGCGCTGATCCTGCCTCCCGATGCTCTCAACGCCCTGATCGAACGCTTCGCCGGACTGGCCCTGGAGATCCCCAAGGCCGACCACTTCTGCCGGCAGATCCGCAACCAGCACATCCAGCTGGAAAGCCTGGGAGGCATCTCCCGTAGCGTCCTGGCGGACAAGTACGGCCTGAGCCTGCGGCAGATCGGCAACATCCGCCGCCTGGAAGCCAACACTCACCGGTAATCGATTCCCGCTGAATCGGCGGCGCGGGCTTGCTTAAGGTGCAAGGGCGCAACTCGCGCATAAACGATAAGGAGATTGACCATGCCAGATATCGACAAGGGCTTGATCGGCGGCGTGATTGCCGCCCTGCCCCTGGACAAGATGATCACCGGTCCGTTGATGGCAATGATCCAGGCGCAGGTCGCCGCGAGCAAAGCTTATGCGGACTTCCTCATGGGTGTGTGTATCCAGAACGGCCAGGCGGTATCGGTGCAGTTCGACTACGACGAAACCCTGGTGGATGACCAGGGCGTCTACAAGGGTACGGTGAAGAAATCGATGCGCATCCCGCTGCTGGCGGCCATCAGTCACCCCAACATCACCATCGAGGAAGGCTCCATCGAGTTCGAGCTGACCATCAGCCAGATGGCCGAGGACACCAGTTCCACTGAAGCCTCCGGCAGTTTCGAGGCGAAGATGGGCTGGGGCCCGTTCAGTGTTTCGGTCAAGGGTGCGGCGAGCCACAAATCCACGCAGACCCGCAAGACCGACACCCGGGCACGCTACGCCATCAGCACCAAGATCGTCCGCCAGGACCCACCGGAAGCCCTGATGCGAGTGATCGACTTCCTCACCGACGCCGCCACCAAACCGGTGATGCTGCCGAGCGCCACCGCCACCGACACCGACAAGCTGCCCACCGCCAACGCGCTGAAAATGCCCGATGCTCCGGCGCAAAACAGCGGCGACAAGCCCTGACAACCACGTTTGACCCACCCGCCCCGCCGCCACGGCGGGGCACTTCAGCCATCGAACAAGGAGCATGATCCATGGCGTTTTTTTCCCGTCGCAAGGAGCCCATGTCCGCCAGCGACCTGAGCCACATCACCCGTGGCATGCACCAGGCCGCCGCCGCGACCCACAACCTGATCGCCCAGCAATACATCAAGTTGTTCGACCAGTTCTTCGACTACAACGTCAACGACCTGGGTACGCCGATGAAGGCCAAGATGGTCGAGGTGGCCCTCAACGAACAGCACATCATCAACGTCCCGTTGATTGCCCTGGTCTCGCCCAAGGGCCTGGCCCTGCACAAGATGACCGTCGACCTGTCGGTGCGCATGCAGGGCACCGAACTGCAGAAGGCCAGCCACGACCTGGAGAATGGCGAACTGCAGAGCGAGAAGTTTTTCGTCACCTTCGGCAGCGGCAAGCGCGAAGGCCAGGAGCGCGACCCGGACGAAGTGCAGATCTGCATGGAGTTTCGCGACTGCGAGCCGCCGGAGGCGATCCAGCGCCTGATCGAGGAGTTCACCAATCTGATCAGTCCACAGCGGATCAATGAAGGTCCTGCGCCCGGCGCGCTGGCTCCCGCGGCGCCCCCTCCCGCCGATCCGGACCTGCTGGCCCCCTGAGCCTGATCACCGGCCGCGACGGCCGGCCCCGGGGGCCGTCAGGGCTTGAGGTTTAGCGAACGCCAGTCATTGGCCTCGATCATCCCGAGCATCTTCGGCGCCCCGTTGAGGGTATCGGTAGACACAAACAGCGAGGCGCCGTAACCCAGGGTCGGGGTCGACAGTTTCAGTTCCTGCTCCAGTTGGTCCATGCATTCACTGTGGGTCACCAGCACCAGATTGCGGCCAGCGACCTTATGCGCCAGCACGTCGCGCAGCAGGCCGTTCTTGCAGTTGTACAGCCAGTCATCGCCACTGCTGACCTTGCTGAACATATAGCCGGCCGTCTGCGCGGTGCGGGTCAGGGGGCTGTTATAGAGGTCGGTGCGTTCCAGGCCCAACTGCTCGAACTGCGCGCCAATGCTCACCGCCACCTCCCGCGCTCGATCGGTAATGCCATCGGCGGGCCCGAGACAGGTGGCACTGGAGCGATCGCAGCGCTCCACGTGACGCACCAGGACAATCATGTCGCCCTTGGCCCAACTGCGGGTCAAGGCCCTGATCCCGGCCACGTTGCCGTGGGCCAGGTCCGGCACCGCCGCCGGCTTGAGCAGGTACAGACTCAAGGGGAGCAGCAGCACCACGCCCAGCAGCGCCAGTGCGTTCTTGTAACGGACCAGGGAACGCCTAAAGGGCGGACGCTTGGCCACCGCCAGCACGAGTCTTGTAGCCACAGTCCTGCCGCCCTATGAGAGTGATCCGGGGTTTTGAGCAGCGCGTAGCGAGGCTACAGAACCCGGATGACCATTGAGCGCGGCCGGGCACGCTGGCAGCAACCGGACCGACTCTAGGGCGCACGCCGTGGGGGAGCGGTGAAATCAATGTGAAAAAAAGCTCAACGCACGGGTGGTTCATCCCGCAAAATAACCGTCCATCGCCGAAAACATTGTCTTGGGACAATGCGGACGAAATCGTTTCAGCTATGGCACATCCCGCCGATACACCCCCTACAAAACACCTTGCTGGTCACCAACAACAACAATCTTCCAGCCAACTCAAGATCAAGAAGAGCTACGTTCCTGGAGGAATTCAATGAGTAGTTGGTTTGCCAACATCAGCGTCAACCTTAAGCTGGGCCTGGGTTTCGGCCTGGTTCTGGCCCTCACCGGCATCCTGGCACTGACCGGCTGGACCAGTCTGGGCAACCTGATCGACCGCAGTAACTGGATGAGCGACATCACCCAGCTCAACAGCGGCCTGACCAAACTGCGGGTCACCCGTCTGCAGTACATGCTGGCCAACGGCGACGAAACCGCCGCCCAGGGCGTGCAGAAGACCCTGGATGATTTCAGCGCCCAGCAGAAAAAACTCCTGGCCACGTTCCAGAGCCCGGAAAACATCAAGCTCCTGCAAGGTCTGGGCGCCACCATCAGCGCTTATCAGGACTCGCTGAACAAGATGCGCAATGCCTACCGCACCGGCGACGCTGCGCGCCTGGCGATGAACCAGAACGCCGAACGCGCCAATGACCTGATCAATGGCATCAACACCTGGGTCAAGCAACTGCCCCTGAGCGACGCGCGCTTCGAACAGTTCCAGGCCATCACCCAGGCCAAGGAAGCCTTCCAACTGGCGCGCTATGAAGTGCGCGGCTACGTCACCACCAACAACCCGGACACCGAACAGAAAGCCGTCACCCAGCTCAACGCGGCCATTGCCGAAATGGATCAGCTCAAGAGCCATTTCAGCAGCACCCAGCGTGATGCCCTGCAACAGCTGGAAACCGCACTGAGCGGCTACCGCAGCTCGCTGCAGGCCTTCAAGGTCGCCTTCACCGACGCCGTGCAGGCGCGCAAGGAAATGACCGAACAGGGCGCCGACATCGTCAGCCGCAGCGACGCCCTGTACCAGATCCAGCTGGAGCGCCGCGACATCGAAAGCGCCCAGGCCCGCAGCCTGCAATTGATCAGCACCCTGCTGGCCCTGCTGGTGGGCGTACTGGCTGCCGTGATCATCACCCGGCAGATCACCCGTCCGCTGCGGGAAACCCTGGCCGTGGTCGAGCGCATCGCTTCGGGCGATCTCACCGAAAACCTGCGGGTCACCCGTCGCGATGAACTGGGCGTGCTGCAACAAGGCATCGTGCGCATGGGCGTGACCCTGCGCGAACTGATCGGTGGCATCCGCGACGGCGTGACCCAGATCGCCAGCGCCGCCGAAGAACTGTCCGCCGTGACCGAAGAAACCAGCGCCGGGGTCAACAGCCAGAAGGTCGAGACCGACCAGGTGGCCACCGCCATGCACGAGATGACCGCCACCGTGCAGGAAGTCGCGCGCAATGCCGAAGAAGCTTCCCAGGCCGCAGCCGCCGCCGACGGCGAAGCCCGCGAAGGCGACAAAGTGGTGGCCCAGGCCATCGAGCAGATCGAGCGCCTGGCCAGCGAAGTGGTGCGTTCCACCGACGCCATGACCGTGCTGCAACAGGAAAGCGACAAGATCGGCAGCGTCATGGACGTGATCAAGGCCGTGGCCGAACAGACCAACCTGCTGGCGCTGAACGCCGCCATCGAAGCCGCCCGTGCCGGTGAAGCCGGGCGTGGTTTTGCCGTGGTCGCCGACGAAGTGCGGGCCCTGGCCCAGCGCACCCAGAAGTCCACCGAAGAGATCGAGGAACTGGTGGCCGGCCTGCAGAACGGCACCCAGCAAGTGGCCACGGTGATGAACAACAGCCGCAGCCTGACCGACAGCAGCGTCGAGCTGACCCGCAAGGCCGGTGCCTCGCTGGAAAGCATCACCCGCACCGTGTCCAACATCCAATCGATGAACCAGCAGATCGCCGCCGCGGCCGAGCAGCAGAGCGCCGTGGCCGAAGAGATCAGCCGCAGCATCATCAACGTGCGCGACGTGTCCGAACAGACCGCCGCCGCCAGCGATGAAACCGCCGCCTCCAGTGTTGAACTGGCGCGCCTGGGCGGCCAGTTGCAGATGATGGTCAGCCACTTCCGCGTCTGATTCGCGGCGCGCCCTTCGGTTCTGTAGCCACTGCCGCAGGCTGCGACAAGGACCGAAGGGCCTTCCTAGGCCCTCAAGAGCGGCGTCCCCTTCGGGGCCGTTCGCAGCCTGCGGCAGCGGCTACAGAGGGTTGTTCGGCACCGTCGAGCAGCGCATCCACCACCGCCCGCGCCATCTCCACCGAATGAATCATCGACCAGATCAGCCCACGCTCGATGCCGCTGGCGCTGGTGATTTCGTCGGCCGTCTCTTCGGCGCACTTGAGCAGCAATGAAACGTGCAGCAGCGCCTCTTCGGCATTGACCCCTTCACATACCGCAAACAGCGGACGGCCCTCGCCATCCCGACAACCAAAGCGGGTGCTGCCAGTGGCAGTGAAGTGCTCATGCAAAGGGGGCGAAAGCGCGGTGTTTTGCAGCGCCTGTAGCAAGGTCTTGTTGGGTTCTTCCAGCGCAGTGATCAACTCACGACTGGGTTGCAGAACGGGTGGATCGGGAACGATCTTCTTCACGGCAAAACTCCTGGAGAAGTTGAACCGCCACGCATCGCTACCAAACGATCAAGGTGGCGGCCATACGCAGGTTGGTAGACCGGGACTCCAGGAAACCCAGCGCACACGAGGTGCCCTGCGCACAGCCGCCATAACACGTCGACAGATTAAGGCCTGTCGAAAGTCAGCGGCGCTTGTGCCTGAAGTGATGCGGGCTACCAAACCCGATCGCTGAAATGCAGCGACGGCCGAAGACTAGCCCTGGACATTCGATAGGCACAAGCCATGCAAACAGTTGAAATGTAACGGGTGGATTCTCGCGGAAATGCCCTACAAATCAAAGCGAAAATCCGCCATCAGAGGCAAACTTTATCGCATCCCTGTAGCCGCTGCCGCAGGCTGCGACAAGGCCCGCAGGGCCTTCAGAGGCCCTCAAGGGCGGCGTCCCCTTCGGGGCCGTTCGCAGCCTGCGGCAGCGGCTACAAGAAGCGGGGGCGCCGGCCATTTACAGCACTTGGGGTTTGCCCTTACCTTTCCCGGTCTGCGTCCTGCTGTCCGAAGGATCTGTCACCAGGAATATCTCGATGCCCAGCCTCGGTTTTACCTCGGTCCCACCCTTGCTCAAATATCTGCTCTATGCCGAGCAATTGGGTATTGCCACGGCGCCGGCGCTGGCGGCGGCGGGGCTTGAAGCCGCGCAGTTGAACGACACCAGCCTGCGCCTGCCGGTGGAGGTGCATGAGCGGTTGCTCGACTACTTCTGCCAGCACTCCGGCGATCCGCTGTTCGGGCTCAATTCGGCGCGCTTCGTCAAACCCAGCTCCTGGAACGTGCTGGGCTACATCACCATGAACTGCGCGACCCTGGGCGAAGCCATGGGCCGCATCATGCCGTTCGAAAAACTGGTGGGGGACATGGGCACCAGCCGGGCCGAGGTGGCGGGCGATCAGGTGCGGTTGATCTGGAGCTGTCGTCATCGGCGCCCGGACATTCGCCGGCATCTGGTGGAAAACGTCCTGGCCTCCTGGCTGCTGTATGCGCGCTGGATCGCCGACTCGCAGCTCTCCCCCACTGCGGTGTGGTTCGAGCATTCGCGGCCGGAGTCGGCCGAGGTGACGCAGTACGAGGCCCTGTTCGGCTGCCCGGTGCTGTTCGGGCAAGCCTGCTCGGCCCTGGTAGCACCGCTGCACTACCTGCAGTTGCCCTTGCGCCAGGCCGATGCGCGGCTGCTCAAGACCCTGGAGGATCACGCCCAGGCGATGATGGCCTCGTTGGCCGATGCGCCCCTGGCGTTGCAGGTGCAGAACGTGTTGCGCCAGTTGCTCAAGGACGGTCTGCCGCGCAAGGAGCAGGTGGCGGAGCAGTTGCAGATGTCCGAACGCACGCTGCAGCGCCAGCTGCAACAGGCCGGCACGTCCTACCAACAGATTCTCGATGACTTGCGCCAGGAGCTGGCCGAGCACTATCTGTGCCACAGCGAGCTGTCGATCCAGGGGATCGCCGATTGCCTGGGCTTTACCGAATCCCGTTCATTTCACCGCAGCTTCAAGAGCCGCACCGGGTTGACCCCGGGACAGTTTCGTCAGACCGCGCTAAGCGCCGGCAAGGCCTGAGCCCGCTCAGACGCTGATGGCGTTGGTGAACACCAGCCGATTGCCAAACGGATCGCTGATGGCCATGTCCTGGCTGCCCCAGGGCATGGCCTGGATCTGCGGATGGGAAAAACGGTACTGCTTGGCCAGCAATTGCTGCTGGAAGGCTTCCAGTTCATCGGTCTCGATCCGCAGCGCCGCGCCCGGGGTGCAATCGCCGTGATGCTCGGACAGGTGCAGCACGCAATCGCCCCGGGACACCTGCATGTACAGCGGGAAGTTGTCCTCGAAGCGGTGCTGCCAATCGAGGTTGAACCCCAGGAAGTCCAGGTAAAACTCCCGGGCCTTGGCTTCATCGAAGATCCGCAGGATAGGGGTGGTTTTGCCAAAGCTCATTGCATGACTCCCTGACTGAAATAGGCCGACTCTACAGGCGGCGATTCCCAGCACTTCGGCGCCGCGCCAGGATTCTTTAATGGCACAGCGCCATCACTGTGACGAAGATCATAGAATCAGACTGCGAATGTGAAGCCCCGGCGCAAATCCCCCTCCCTCGCTAAGAAACGTCCCGAGCGCTGACCGTTGGCCTGGCCCTCGGCGTAGCTGCGCACGCCATTGACCCAGACCCCGTCGATCCCTTGCGCGGCTTGCTGCGGGTGCTTGAAATCGGCCACGTCGCGCACCCGCGCCGGGTCGAACAGCACCAGGTCGGCCCAATGCCCCTCGCGGATTTCGCCGCGCTGGTGCAGGCCGAATCGCGCCGCCGAAAGCCCGGTCATCTTGTGCACCGCGGTGTGCAGCGGGAACAGGCCCAGGTCGCGGCTGAAGTGGCCCAGTACCCGAGGGAAGGCCCCCCACAACCGTGGATGAGGGAAGGGATCTTCCGGCAGGCCATCGGAGCCGATCATCGACAGCGGATGGGCGAGGATGCGCCGCACGTCGCTTTCATCCATGCCGTAGTACACCGCCCCCGCCGGTTGCAGGCGCTCGGCGGCGACCAGCAGGCTGACGCCCCACTCGTCGGCAATCTCGTTCAGATCACGACCGCCCTGTTCGGGGTGCGGCGTGGACCAGGTGATGGTGATGCGGTACGCATCGGTGACCTGCTTGAGATCCAGGGTCGAAGAGCTGGCGGCGTAGGGATAACAATCGCAGCCCACCGGATGATCCTGGGCCGCCTGTTCCAGGGCCGCCAGCAGTTGCGGGCTGCGTCCCCAGTTGCCGGCCCCGGCGCATTTGAGGTGGGAGACGATCACCGGCGCCCGGGCCGCGCGACCGATCAGGAAGGCTTCGTCCATGGCCTCCAGCACCGGCTCGAACTCGCTGCGCAGGTGGGTGGTGTACACCGCCCCGAACGCCGTCAGTTCCTGGGCCAGTTGCAGCACTTCATCGGTCTCGGCGCAAAACGCGCTGGCATAGGCCAGCCCGCTGGACAGGCCGAGGGCGCCGTCCTCCAGGCTTTCGCGCAGTTGCTCGCGCATGGCCGCGATTTCGCCTGCGCTGGCGGTGCGATGCAGGTCCGAAAGGTGGTTGCTGCGCAGCGCCGTGTGCCCCACCAGGGCCGCGACGTTCACCGCCGGGCGCGCCTCATCCACCGCCGCGCGATAGTCGCGAAAGTGCGGATAGACAAACATCGAGCGCTCGCCCAGCAGGTTCATCGGGTCCGGCGGATCGCCCTTGAGGCTCACCGGCGCAGCGCTGATCCCGCAGTTGCCGACGATCACCGTGGTCACGCCCTGGCTGAGCTTGGGCAGCATCTGCGGCTGGCGGATCACCACGGTGTCGTCGTGGGTGTGCACATCGATGAAGCCCGGAGCCAGGACCCGGCCGCCGGCATCGATCTCGTGCTCGGCGGTGGCCGCGGACAGGTCGCCGATGCGCTGGATGCGACCGTCGCCGATCGCCAGGTCGGCGGGATAGCCCGGGCGGTCGCTGCCGTCGATGATCAGGGCGTTGCGAATCAGCGTGTCGTAGCGCATGTCAGTCTCCCAGGGGCAGGCAGTCGTCGCCGCCCCGGTAATGGTCCAGGGCCAGCTTGATTCGCCGCAGGCGTTCCTGGCTGTCATCGGGCAGGGCCAGGGCCAGCTCGGTGGCCAGCACATCAATGGCCAGCAGCATGCCGTAGCGGGCCGCGGTGGGTTTGTAGATGAACGAGGTTTCGGCGCTGTGCAGAGGCAGCACCACGTCCGCCAGTTGCGCCAGGGGTGACTCGGGCAGGGTGATGGCGAGGATGCCGGCACCGTAGTTGCGGGCCAGGGCCACCGCGTCCAGCAATTCGGGGGTGATGCCGGTCAGGGAACAGGCGATCACCGCGTGTTGCGGCCCCAGGGCGGCGGCGGTCACCCGCATCATCACCGGGTCGTGGCAGGCGGCGATGGGGTAGCCCAGGCGCACCAGGCGCACCTGCAGTTCATCGCTGCACAGCGTCGAGCAGCCGCCCATGCCGAAGGCGTGGATCATCCGTGCGCGCCCCAGCAAGCGCACCGCATCGGCAAACTGCGTTTCCTCGAAACCGGCCAGGTGCTGATGCAGCGCAGACTCGATATCGCCCAGGATCTGCCGGTAGAAACCGGACTGTTCGGGCGCCCCGGCCGGGTCGAGAAAGCGGCTACCGACACCGCTGGCCTGGGCCAGTTGCAAGCGCAGTTGGCGCAAATCGCGGCAACCGACGCTGCGGGCAAAGCGCGACAGGGTGGCGGCGCTGACTTCGGCGCGCTGGGCCAGTTCGTCGAGGCTGGCGGAGGCGGCAAAGCCCACGTCGTCGAGCAGCAAGCGGGCGATCCGCCCTTCCCCGGCGCTGAAGTCATCCAGGCGCGAACGGATCTGATAAAGAATGTCCATCTACAACAGCTCCGCGAGTCCCAGGGTCAGGCCGAAGGCGATCAGCGAAATCAGCGTCTCCAGCACGGTCCAGGTCTTGAAGGTTTGAATGACGGTCATATTGAAGTATTCCTTCACCAGCCAGAAGCCACCGTCGTTGACGTGGGACAGAATCACCGAACCGGCCCCGGTGGCAATCACCAGCAGTTCCGGGTGGGGATACCCCAGGCCGACGGCCACCGGTGCCACCACCCCGGAAGCGGTGGTCAGGGCCACGGTGGCGGAACCGGTGGCGACCCGCATCAACACCGCAAACAACCAGCCCATCCACAGCGGCGACAGCTGGAATTCATGGGCCAGGCCGACGATCTGCTCGGTGACCCCGGAGTCGATCAGAATCCGGTTCAGGCCACCACCGGCCCCCACCAGCAAGGTGATGCTGGCCGTGGGCGCCAGGCACTCGTTGGTGAACTTGAGGATCGATTCACGGTTGATGCCCTGGGCCAGCCCCAGGGTCCAGAAACTCACCAGGGTGGCCACCAACAGGGCGATCACCGAGTTGCCGATAAACAGCAGGAACTGATTGAGCCCGGTGCCCGGCTCGGCCAGCAGGTTGGCCCAGCCGCCGATCAGCATCAGCACCACCGGCAGCAGGATGGTGAACATGGTCAGGCCAAAGCTGGGCAGGCGCGCCCGGGGTTCGCGGGCAATGAACTGACGCTCCAGGGGGTTCTCGGCCGGCAGATGAATGTGCGGCACGATAAACCGGGCATACACCGGACCGGCGATGATCGCCGTGGGCACGCCGATCAGGATCGCGTACAGCAGGGTCTGCCCCACCGACGCCTGATAGGCCTGCACCGCCAGCATCGCCCCCGGGTGCGGCGGCACCAGAGCGTGGACCACCGACAGCCCGGCGACCATGGGCAGGCCCACCATCAGCAGCGACACCCCCACCCGCCGCGCCACGGTGAAAGCAATGGGGATGAGCAGTACAAAACCCACTTCGAAAAACAGCGGCAGCCCCACCAGAAAGGCGATACAGACCATGGCCCAATGGGCGTTGCGCTCGCCGAAGCGGTCGATCAAGGTCCGCGCCACTTGTTCGGCGCCGCCGGATTCGGCCATCAGCTTGCCGAGCATGGTGCCCAGGGCCACCACCAGGGCGATATGGCCCAGGGTCTTGCCGACCCCGGCTTCATAGGCACCCACCACGCCGGACGGCGGCATGCCGGCCATCAGCGCCAGGCCGACGGACACCAGGGTGATGACGATAAAGGGATTGAGTCGGTAGCGGGCGATCAACACGATCAACGCAATGATGGCGACTGCGGCGTAGCCCAGCAGCCAATAACCCGTTGCGGGAGCCATGGTGTTCTCCTTGAAAACAGCGTCACTTTCGAATGGTTGTGAAACTCTTTAATCACTTAAGGAGTTTTGTTTCAAACCAAGTGAAACTAATTTTCGTAAAGAGGCAGGCCTTGTCGCGAACAGCTATGCAAAAGCGCGAGGGATGAAAATCGGTAGTGGCTATTTTCATCCCCGCGCATTGAAAAACGGGCGAGCGCTGCCACTCGCCCCGGGCTTCAGTCGTGTTGCACCCGGGCTCGTTTCAGCAGCTTCTTGCAACGCTCCGACAGGTGCAGCACCCGCAGTTGCTTGCCGGCCTTGGCATAGCGCTCGCGCAAGGTTTTCAGGGCGGCGATGGCCGAGTAGTCGACAAAGCTCAGGTGGCGACAGTCGACGGTGACATGCTGTGGATCACCCGCCGGGTCGAACTGATTGAGAAACGGCGTGGTGGAAGCAAAGAACAAAGTGCCGTGCAACTGATAGCGCTTGCTGCCGTCGGCCTCCAGGTGAGTGTCGGCGTACAGCTCCCGGGCCTGCTGCCAGGCAAAGTTCAGCGCCGCGATCACAATGCCGCAGAACACTGCTATGGCCAGGTCGGTGAACACCGTGATCACGCTCACGGCGAGGATCACCAGCACATCGTTCATCGGCACCTTGTTGATCACCCGCAACGAGGCCCAGGCAAAGGTCTGCTGCGACACCACGAACATCACCCCTACCAGGGCCGCCAGGGGAATGCGCTCGATCAGCGGCGACAGGAACAGCACGAACAGCAGGATCAGCCCCCCGGCCACCACCCCGGACAAGCGCCCGCGGCCACCGGAGCTGAGGTTGATCACGGTCTGGCCGATCATCGCGCAGCCGCCCATGCCGCCGAACAGGCCCGAAACCACATTGGCCGCGCCCAGGGCCACGCATTCGCGGTCCGGGTAGCCACGGCTCTCGGTGATTTCGTCGGTGAGGTTCAGGGTCAGCAGGGTTTCCAGCAGGCCGACCATGGCCATCAGCAACGCGTAGGGCGCGATGATGCCCAGGGTATCCAGGTTCCACGGCACCTGGGGCAGCGCCAGGCTCGGCAGACCGCCGGCGATGTGGGCCATGTCCCCCAGGGTGCGGGTCGGCAGGCCCAGCAGGTACACCAATGCGCCGACGCCGAGGATCGCCACCAGGGCCGGTGGCACAGCCCGAGTCAGGCGTGGCAGCAGGTAGACAATGGCCATGGTCAGCGCCACCAGCCCGGCCATCAGGTACAGCGCCTGGCCGCTGAGCCAGTGTTCACCGCTCTTGAAATGCTCCAGCTGGGCCAGGGCAATGACGATTGCCAGGCCGTTGACGAACCCCAGCATCACCGGGTGCGGCACCATGCGCACCAACTTGCCCAGGCGCAGCAGGCCAAAGGCGACCATGACCAGCCCGCCCAGCAACACAGTGGCCAGCAGGTACTGCACCCCGTGCTGCACCACCAGGGCGACGATCACCACCGCCATGGAACCGGCAGCGCCGGAAACCATGCCCGGCCGACCACCGAACAGCGCGGTCAGGGTGCAGATGAAGAAGGCGCCGTACAGGCCCATCAACGGGTTGAGATGGGCCACCAGGGCGAAGGCGATGCATTCGGGGAGCAAGGCGAAGGAGGTAGTGAGTCCGGCCAGGACATCGGCGCGCAGACGTTTTGCTTTCATGGTTGACCTGATCGACGGACCGGCGGACGCGGTCCTGGGGGAGAGCGGAAAAAGGCGCGCAATGGTACGGAATTGAAGCGCCGCCGAACAGCCGCTCGTCGGCGCGTGAACAACAAAGGTAGGAGCTGGCTTGCCAGCGAAGCGGCGCTCGATCGGGCGCCAGGCTGACGGGCCCGTTCGCCGGAAAGCCGGCTCCTACAGCGGTTCAGCGGTTATTTGACGACCTTGCCGACGCCACGACCACGCGGGTCGGAAGCGGTTTCAAGCGCGGTGCCGTTGACCCGGATCGCCTGGATGTCGCCCATCTCCCAGCCCTGGTCTTCCAGGGTGTAGCCCATGGTTTTCAGCTCTTCGGCGACCTTGCCGGTGAGCGGCGCATAGGCGTCGTAGTAGATCGTGTCCTTGGGCAACAGCTGGTGATGCACGCGCTGCGCGGCCACGGCCTTTTCCAGGGGCAGGTTGTAGTCATAGAGGTTGTTCAGCACCTGGAAGATCGAGGTGAAGATCCGCGAACCACCGGGGGTACCCAGCACCAGGGTGACCTTGCCGTCGCGAGTCACCAGGCTCGGGCTCATGGACGACAGCATGCGCTTGCCCGGGGCGATGGCGTTGGCATCGCCACCCACCACGCCGAAGGCGTTGGCTACGCCTGGCTTGGCGCTGAAGTCGTCCATTTCGTCATTGAGCAAGAAGCCTGCGCCCTTGACCACCACGCCACTGCCGTAATCCCAGTTCAGGGTGTAGGTGTTGCTCACCGCGTTGCCCTGGGCATCGACGATGGAGAAGTGGGTGGTCTGGTGCGGCTCAAGCCCGGGACGCACTTTCTCGGTGGCCGAGATAGCGTTGGGGTTGACCTCGGCGGCGCGTTTTTTCAGATAGGCCGGGTCGGTCAGTTGCTTGACCGGCACGTCGGAGAACGCCGGGTCGCCCAGGTAGTCGGCACGGTCGGCGAACACGCGCTTTTCGATTTCCGCCAGCAAGTGGATGTACTTGGCCGAGTTCAGCTCGACGCCCTTGAAGTCTGCGGCACGCTCTTCCTTGATGCTGATCAACTGCGCCAGGGCCACCCCGCCGGAGCTGGGTGGCGGTGCGGTGTACAGGGTGTTGCCACGGAAGCTGACCTGCAGCGGCTGGCGCCACTGGACCTTGTAGTCCTGCAGGTCCTGCTTGGTGATCAGGCCCTTGTCGGCCTGCATCTGCGCCACCAGCAAATCGGCGGTCTTGCCGCTGTAGAACTCCTTGGCGCCCTGGTCGGCGATGCGCTCCAGGGTCGCGGCCAGCTCCGGCTGACGGAAGGTTTCACCGGGTTTCATGCTGCCGAAGTAGTCGCCGAAGTTGGTGCTGCCGTTGAACAGCTTCAACGCATCCTCGCGGTACTGGTACTGCTTGTCCGCCACCTTGAAACCGTTTTTCGCGTAGCCCACGGCCGGCGTGATCAACTCGCTCCACGGCAACTTGCCGAATTTCTGGTGGGCTTCCCACAGGCCCATCACGGTGCCCGGCACCCCGGCGGCGCGCGCGCCCACCAGGCTCAGGTTCTCGATCACCTCGCCCTTTTCGTTCAGGTACATGTCCCGGGTCGCGGCCTTGGGCGCGGTTTCCCGGTAGTCGAGGAAGTAGGGTTTGCCGTCGACGAACATCGTCATGAAACCGCCGCCGCCGATGTTGCCGGCCTCGGGGTAGGTCACTGCCAGGGCGAAGGCCGTGGCCACCGCGGCGTCCACCGCGTTACCGCCTTTCTTCAGGATCTGCGCCGCGACATCGGCGCCGTACTGGTTGGGCGCAGCCACCGCGCCGCCTTCCAGGGTCACGGCGAACGCCGAACTGCTGGCGGCGATGGCGGCCGTCAGGGCCAGGGTCTTGAACAACAGGATGCGCATAAAGTCCTTCCTTTTCTTGTTTTTGAACGGCAAGAACATAGGCCTGCTATTGCATTTCGAGCAATCGCCAATCGCAGTACGCCCGTACCAACTGGGCTCAGCCCTGGAACTCGGGGCTGGCGTAGTCCGCGAGCTTGCCCTGGATGAAATCCAGGAAGCACTGGATGCGCAGGGCCAGTTGCGAGTTGCGGTAGTACACCGCGTTGATCGGCTGGCGGTAGCCGCTGTTGAACGAGGCCAGCACCGGTTGCAGGCGCCCGGCGCGGATGTCGTCGATGGTCATGAAATGCGACAGGCAGGCAATCCCCTGCCCCTCCAGCGCCAGGTGGCGCAAGGTCTCGCCGCTGGAGGCACTGATGTCCGGCTGGATCTGCCAGCGGTCGCCATGCACATGGCGCAACGGCCAGTGGTTGAGGGTTTCGGTCTGGGTGAAGCCGAGCAAGGTGTGCCCGGCCAGTTCGGCCACGCTTTGCGGGGTGCCGTGGCGGGCCAGGTAATCGGGGCTGGCCAGAATGTGCAACGGGCTGCAGCCCAGGGAGCGGGCATGCAGGGTCGAATCCGCCAGCACGCCGATGCGGATGGCAATGTCGGTGCTTTGCTCCAGCAGGTCGATGATCAGGTCGTTGCTGTTGAGCTCCAGCTGGATATCCGGGTACAGGCGGCGGAACTCGGCCACATGGGGAACGATGGCGTGCAGCATGAAAGGCGATGCGGCGTTGATCCGCAAACGCCCGGACGGATTGCGCTGGCGCGAGGACAGGCGCTCTTCGAGCTCGTCCATCTGGTCGAGAATGCGCTTGGCCTGCTCGAAGAAGTAGCGACCTTCTTCGGTCAGGTCCATGCGTCGAGTGGTGCGGTTGATCAGCGTGGTGTCGAGCTTGGCCTCCAGCCGCGACAAGCTGCGACTGACCGCCGAAGGGGTCTGGGCCAATTGCTCGGCAGCGGCGGAAATCGAACCGCACTCGATGACGCAAACCAAGACTTGCAACTCGTCGGATCGGGCTTTCACAGGAGTCCTTTATCGGCGCGGGTGGGCCCTGGATAAACCGCAGGCCCGCTTCAAGGCGCTCAATAGTAGCCGGATTCAGCCCTGGAGATTGAACACCGCCTTGAGGTGCTCCGCGTAGCGCTGCACGTCGGCTTCGATGTTCGGGCGCTTCATCACGTCGACACAGAGGAAGGTCGGCAAGCCGCGCATGCCGAGGAACTGGTTGGCCTTGTGGAACGGGAAGTACACCGCGTCCACGCCCTTGGCTTCGAAGAAGTCGGTCGGGTCGTCAAAGGCCTGCTGCGGCGCGTTCCAGGTCAGCGACAGCATGTACTGCTTGCCCTGGATCAGGCCGCCGCTGCCGTATTTCTGCGAGGCGTCGGAACGGGTCCGGCCATCGCTGGCGTAGAGGCTGCCGTGGCCTTCGGTGAAGACTTCGTCGATGTACTTCTTGACGATCCACGGCGCGCCCATCCACCAGCCGGGCATCTGGTAGATGATCACGTCGGCCCAGAGAAACTTCGCCACTTCTTCCTGAATGTCGTAGCCCTCGTCGATATGGGTGACCTTGACCTCCAGGCCGCCGCGATCCAGCACCGCCAGGGCGGTGTCGTGCAGGGTGGCGTTGTAACGGCCATCGGAGTGGGCAAATTGTTTGGCGCCATTGAGCAGCAGTACTTTTTTCATGATCCGGCCTCATCGGGGACAGCCCATCGCGCATCGGCAGCGACGGGTTGTGAAGGTTGCAAACGATGGCGGCAGGTTAATCAGGCAGGGCGCGGAGAATAAGCCCGGGTTGCTCAAAATACATTTGACTAAAACGCACGAATCGATAGCCAATCTTTGCCTTAGGATCTTCAGCACCTTCCCCGTCAATGAGTGCTTTGCGCATGTCCACGCCCCAGGCCTTTATCCTTCACGCCAAGACCCGTCCCGAGCGCGCCGACGCCTTCCAGGCGTTCTTCCTGAGCCATGTCGCCGCCAGCCGCGCTGAAGCCGGCTGCATCGAGTACCACATGCTGCGGGACCGGGAAGACCCGAGCCTGTTCATCTTCTATGAGGTCTGGGCCTCCCAGGAGGCGCTGGATAGCCACTCTGGCCTGCCGCACATGCAGCAGTTTCTCGACGCGCGCATGGACTACCTGGAGCGCGACTTCGAGATCCGCGCCATCGACATGCTCAGCCCGGCCACGGCTGGCCGCTGAGCCAAAGGTCTAGCCGCTGATCAACAGATGCCCGCCCAGCAGCCCCAGGCCGATGAAGAACACCCGCTTGAACAGCAAGGCGCTGATGCGCTGGCGCAACCATTGCCCCAGCCACATGCCCAACAGCGCCGGGGCCAGGGTCAGCAAGGAGGCCCCCAGCTCGGCGCTGCCCAGGGCGCCGCGCCACAGCAGGCCGGCGGCCAGGGCCAGGGTCGACACCGTGAACGACAGGCCCAGGGCCTGCACCAACTGATCCTTGTTCAAGCCCAGGGCCTGCAGATAGGGCACCGCCGGGATCACGAACACCCCGGTGGCCGAAGTGATGACCCCGGTGATCAGCCCGCATAGCGGCGCCAGCCAGCGCTCCTGGGCCGGCGACACGCGCAGGGTCGGCAACAGCAGGCCGCTCAGGGCATACAGCAGCAACGCCGCGCCCAACCCCCGCACCACCCAATGCCCGCCCTCGATGCCCAGCCACAATGAACCGGCGGCCGTGCCGACGAAGATCGTCAGCAACATCGGCCACAGGCGCTTGAGCAAGGCCGGCAGGTGCCCGCCAAAGGCCAGTTGCCAGAGATTGGTCAGGGTCGCCGGAATGATCAGCAAGGCTGCAGCCTGCGCCGGAGCCATAGCCAGTCCCAACAACCCCATGGCGATGGTGGGCAGGCCGAGACCGATCACCCCCTTGACCATACCGGCCAGTACGAAGGTGCCGATGACCAGCAGAGAAAGGGCCATGCCAAGATTCTGGTAAAACGCGAGAGAGCTGTTCATGGGCCTATCCTGCGCCCTGCACGCCGCGCTGAAAATCTGCCATATACTGAGCCAGCCTCTTGCCAAGCAATAGGCACATACCAAAACCTATTGCCCGTACCTCCGTAGGAGCTGGCTTGCCAGCGAAGGCGCGCTCAAGCCCGATGCAAAATCCTAAGGCCTCTTCGCCGGCAAGCCGGCTCCTACAAAAACATCTGCACGGCCTCCGTAAGAGACCCCGTTCCCCGAGGAATGCCCCATGCACTTCGACCTGATCGACCTGCGGCTGTACCTGAACATTCTCGACGCCGGCAACATCACCGCCGGGGCCGCTCGCAGCCATCTGTCCCTGGCCGCCGCCAGCGCTCGAATCCGCGCCATGGAAGCCTCCCTGGGCATCGAGTTCCTCGAACGCGGGCGCCGCGGCATTCGCCCGACGCCCGCCGGCAAGGCCCTGGCCCAACATGCCCGGACGCTGTTGCTGTACGCCGAACACCTGCAACAGGACCTCGCCGAATACGCCAAGGGAATCAAGGGCCAGGTGCGCTTGCTGTGCAACACCACCGCCCTCAGCGAGTACCTGCCGGAGCTGCTGGCGGACTTCCTGCACAACCAGCCCCAGGTGGATATCGACCTGCAGGAACTGCCCAGCCAACGCATCACCCACGCCCTGCGCCAGGGTGCGGCAGACCTGGGTATCGTCTCCGACGCGGTGGACATTCAGGGACTGATGAGCCGGCCTTTCCGTGATGATCCGCTGGTCCTGGTGATGCCCCAGGATCACCCGCTGAGCCTGCAGCCCAACCCCAGCTTCAACGACACCCTGGCCCACGACTACGTTGGCCTGGCCAGCCATAGCGCCCTGGCGGTGTATCTGGAGGAACAGGCCCTGCACCTGGGACGACGCATGCAATTGCGCATCCGCGCCGAAGGTTTCGACGCCCTGCTGCGCATGGTGGCCCGTGGTGCCGGGCTGGCGCTGGTGCCCCTGGCGGCCCTGGAGCGCAACCGTCACCTGCCGTTGCAGTCGCGCCCGCTGAGCGAAGCCTGGGCCCGGCGCCGGTTGCTGTTGTGCACCCGTGACTTCGCAACGCTGCCGCTGTATGCCCAAGGTTTGTGCGCGGCACTGCTGCCGCCTTGACTCTCCCCTTAGGGGCAGACTTTAGCCTTGGGGTTTATCCCTCAAGGACCACGGCAATGAGCAAACGCATCCTGGTGATTCTCGGCCACCCCTCGCGCAACAGCCTGTGCGCGGCATTGAGCGAGCGCTATGTGAAGGCGGCGCAGGAAGCCGGGCATGACGTGCGCCAGCTCAGGCTCGGCGAGCTGCGCTTCGATCCGGTGCTGCGCGAAGGCTACCGGCAGATCCAGCCTCTGGAGGAAGACCTGCAACGGGCCCAGGCCGACATCCTCTGGGCCGAGCACCTGACCTGGGTCTTCCCCATCTGGTGGGGCGGGATTCCAGCCCTGATGAAGGGCTTTCTCGACCGTGTGCTGCTGCCGGGCTTCGCCTTCAAGTACCGCCCCGGCAAGGCCTTTCCCGAGCAACTGCTCAAGGGCCGCACCGCCCACCTGATGGTGACCATGGACACCCCGCCCTGGTATTTCCGCTGGTTCTATCGCATGCCCGGCTTGCAGCAGATGCGCCGCACCACCCTGGCCTTCTGCGGCATCAAGCCGTTGCGCACCCTGACCTTTGGCCCGGTGCTGGACGCCAGCGATGAACGCAAGGCGGATTGGCTGATGCAGGCGCAATACCTTGCCAGGCAGTGAATCCACCGGATAATGCGCAAGGCTGTCCACCGCCCGAAATCGGTACTGAACAAGGAGTTTTCATGTACATCGGCCAAGCCGCGCAACTGTCCGGGACCACGGTCAAGAGCATCCGTCACTACGAAGCCATCGGCCTGTTGCCCGAAGCTCCGCGTCAGGGTCGCTACCGTCTCTATGACGCCCAGAGCGTCGAGCAACTGATGTTCATCAAGTGCGCGCAGCAGTTGGGTTTCAAACTCAAGGAATTGCAGCAGGTGTTCGCCACGCACCAGGGCCAGGCCTTTCCCTGGGACCGCGCACAGGCCGCCCTGGCGCAAAAGAGGCGCGAGCTGCAACAACAGATCGATGACTTGCAGCAGTTGCAGGGCCGGCTCGAAGTCTTCGAGACCAGCCTGCAACAGGCTCGCGAAGAGTGCCCCTTGGGCAGCCTCTAGCGGGTCGTTGAGAAAGGAGCAGAAAGGTGCATTCCGATAGAGAATTCAATTAATTAGTGACGCCAATCAGGCTCAGCGGCTCGCACGAACAAGTCCGCTGGCACCGTCCAGACCTCCGGACTCGCTCCACCAGCTCCGCCCTTAGACTTTCGGAGGCAACTTGGGGCACCAAACCAAACTGCGATGTGTTCCTCGGGGACATTTGGGTCCCCCTCAATGCCGACCACGACCGCAAGAAGGCCGTCTAGCTCGACTAAGTCACCACGTTGCCAATTTGTCATGCGCAGCACCTTTGAAGGTTTTGGATTTTCAAGTCGGCTCGTTCGTCGCAAGCGCGACACTCACCACAACTCATGTCGGGGATGGCTGCCACCACCCAGCGATTGCGCCCAGGCGGATCGCATTGTAAGCCGCTAAGGCCCAGGTGACCCAGCCTCGCAAGGTGACGAGGCCTCACCACCCTCCTTAGTCGCTCACTACGCACGCTATACACAACCTGCACCAGCGATGCCCGGAGAATCCGCTCAGACGGATTCGACGGCCGCCCAGCGTCCGCATGGCGGGTGTCCAGCAGATCGCTCAGCTCGCGGAGAATCGTATCGACCAGGATGCGAAGCCCATGAATGGGGTGATCGGCCGGTACACCGGCCTCCACGTATACGAGAACACGCCAAGCTGCTGGACATCCGGGAGGCGTGGCCTCAGACCTCGGACAGTCCGGCGACCGTCCTGGGCTTACGGAAGCACAGGTAGTAGACCAGGGTCAGCAACAGCAGGAAGGGTACCCCGAACACCAGGGTCATCTTGAACGCCTCGGTGAAGAAGGTGGTGATCATCACCGCCCCCATCAGCACCAGCCCCAGCAGGGTGCTGTAGGGAAACAGGCGCATGCGGAATGACAGTTGCTGTTCACCGTGGCGCTGGTGATAACGACGGAAGCAGTAGTGGGTGAGGAAGATCATGAACCAGGTGAAGATCGCGCCGAACATCGAGATCGCCATCATCAGGACGAATGAGCTCTCCGGGTACAGCACGTTGATCAAGGTGGCCAGGGCAATACCGGAGCTGGACAGCAACAAGGCATTCAGCGGAATCCCGGTCTTGCTCAGGGCGCCCATGGACTTGGGCGCAAAGCCGGCGCGGGACAGGCTGAACATCATCCGCGTGGTGATGTAGAGCTGGCTGTTCATCGCCGACAGGGCCGCGATCAGGATCACGAAGTTCATCACCCCGGTGGCCCCGGGAATGCCGATGGTCTGCATCACCGTGACGAACGGGCTCTGGGCCTTGCCCGCCTGGACCCAGGGCACGATGGCCAGCATCAGGGCCAGGGTCAGCAGGTAGAACACCACCAGGCGCACGATGGTGGCGCGAAACGCCTGCTTCACCGCGCGCTGCGGGTCCTTGGCCTCCCCCGCCGCCACCGCGATCATCTCCACGCTCAGGTAACTGAAGATCGACACGATCACCGCGATCCACATGCCTTCGAAGCCATTGGGAAAGAAGCCGCCGTGGGCGCTGTAGTTGTGCAGCCCGTAATCGGGGTTGCCGGAGCCGAACACCACGTACACCGCGAGGATGATGAAGCCGACGATGGCGGCGATCTTGATGGTGGAGAACCAGTATTCGAAGTTGCCGAAGGTCTTCACGCTGATGGCGTTGAGCAGGATCAGCACGCTGGAGAAGGATATGATCCACACCCATTCCGGAACGTTGGCGAACCAGTACTTCATGTACATGGCGATGGCCGTGACTTCGGCGCCCACCGCCAGAACGATGGCCGCCCAGTAGGCGTAGCGCACCAGGAAACCGGCCAGCGGGCTGACGTAGAACTCGGCATAAGCGCCGAAGGAACCGGAGGTGGAATGGGCCACGGTCATTTCCGCCAGGCAGCCCATGAGGATCAGGGTGATCAGCGCACCGATGGCGTAGCTCAGCAGCACGCTGGGGCCGGCATAGCCGATGGCATAGGCACTGCCCATGAACAGGCCGGTGCCGATGGCCCCGCCGATGGCGATCATGCTCATCTGGCCGGCGGTCAACTGCCGCCTGAGGCCGTGCTCGCGATTGGAAATCGCTTCGAAACCCTTGTTGGAGGTGGTCACTTTGAGTGCCTCTTTATTGTTGTGTGCACGTATGAATCGTTGTGACGGCCCGTCCTTGTGCCGCTGCCCTGGTTGCCGCATGCAGCAGCAACCAGGGGATAAAGCGCGTCTCAGGTCACGCTGTGACGCACCTGGAACTGCGCCTGGGCCCAGGTTTTCTGATCAAGGATTTCACCGAGAATCTGCACCGCGTCCCAGACTTCGCTGAAACGGGTGTACAGCGGGGTGAAGCCGAAACGCATGATGCGCGGCTCGCGATAATCACCAATCACGCCCCGGGCGATCAGGGCCTGGATCACCGCATAACCTTCAGGGTGTTCGAAGCTCACGTGGCTGCCACGCTTGGCGTGATCGCGTGGGGTCACCAGCTTCAGGTCGTGGCCGGCGCAACGCTGTTCCACCAGTTCGATGAACAGGTCGGTCAGGGCCAGGGACTTGCGCCGCAGGCTCTGCATGTCGGTCTGTTCGAAGACCTCCAGGCCGCACTCGACCATGGCCAGCGAAGTGATCGGCTGGGTGCCGCACAGGTAGCGGGCGATACCGCTGGCGGGCTCGTACTGGGTGGCCATGTCGAACTGCCGGGCATGGCCGAACCAGCCGGACAGCGGCTGGGTCACCAGGTTGCACAGGGCAGGAGCAACCCAGGCGAAGGCTTGCGAACCCGGGCCGCCGTTGAGGTATTTGTAGGTGCAGCCGATGGCGTAGTCGGCGCCGCTGCGATTCAGCTCCACCGGCACTGCGCCGGCCGAGTGGGCCAGGTCCCAGAGGCTCAGGGCGCCGGCTTCGTGGATCAACCCGGTGACGGCCTGCATGTCGTGCATGTAGCCGGTCTTGTAGTTGACGTGGGTGAGCATCACCACCGCCACGTCCTGGTCGATGGCAGCTGGCAGTTGCTCCGGGCTGTCTACCAGGCGCAGGGAATAGCCCTGCTCAAGCATCCGGGTCAGGCCCTCGGCGATGTACAGGTCGGTGGGAAAATTGCTGCTCTCGGAAACGATCACCCGCCGCTCGGGGGCACGCTGGGCCTGCACCTGCAGGGCGGCGCTGAGCACCTTGAACAGGTTGATGGACGTGGTGTCGGTGATCACCACTTCGCCGCTGCCGGCGCCGATCAGCGGGGCCAGGCGATCCCCCAGGCGCTGGGACAGGTCACGCCAGCCGGCGCTGTTCCAACTGCGGATCAGGCCGTCGCCCCACTCCTGCTCGATCACTTGCCGGGCCCGTTCCAGGGCGGCCACAGGGCGAGCACCCAGGGAGTTGCCATCGAGGTAGATCACCCCCTCGGGCAAGGCGAACTGTTGGCGCAGCGGCGCCAGTGGGTCCTGTTCATCGAGACGCAGGCAGTGGTTTTTATCGATCATTGGAAGTCCTGTCTTGGTCAAGGTCATGCCCGCCTGGAACAGGCCGGGCACGGGGTCTGGACGACCCGCAAACTCAGGAAATAATGGACGAAGCCAGCTAGAATTTTCGTGCAAAGTGCAGCGCGTTATCGTACTAATCTCGAATAAAATTCTAATCCTCCAATAAAAAACGCGGATTTATGCCAGCCATGACCCTCGACTCCACCGACCTGCGCATCCTCTACTTCCTGCAACAGGATGGACGTATCAGCAATCAGGAACTGGCGGAGAAAGTCGCCCTTTCACCCTCGGCCTGCCTGCGCCGCCTGCGCATGCTCGAAGGCGACGGGATCATCAGCGGCTATCGCGCCCAGCTCAACGCCGAGCGCCTGGGGATCGAGTTGGAAGCCATCGTCCATGTGTCCCTGCGCCAGGATGTGGAGGGCTGGCACGAGACCTTTATCAGCAAGGTCCAGCAATGGCCGGAAGTGGTGGCCGCCTACGTGATCACCGGCGCCAGCAACTACGTGCTGCGGGTGCAGGCGCGCAACCTCAAGCACTTCTCGGATTTCATCGTCAATCACTTGAACCGCGCGTCCGGGGTTACCGATATCCGCTCGGAAATCGTCCTGCAGAAGATCAAGGAACAGGACGGCCTGCTGGATCTGGTGCTGCGCAAGTAGTACGTCCTAGAACCCCACCGGGCGCCGCGCCTGGTGGCGCTGGACTGTGGCGCTCGGCGCCTCGTCGAACAGCTTGCGGTACTCCGCGGAAAACCGCCCCAGGTGGGTAAAGCCCCAGGCCAGGGCAATCTCGGAAATATTGCGCGCCGCGCCGTGTTCGAGAATGTCCTGGCGCACGCCATTGAGCCGATAGCGCTTGAGATAGGCCATGGGCGACAGGGCAAAGTACTTGCGGAAGGCCTCGAACAGCTTGAAGCGTGAAACACCGGCGGCGGCTTCCAGGTCCTCCAGGTGCACCGCCTCTCGGGCATGCTCGTGCAGGTACTGGCGGGCCCGCACCAGGTAATGCGGCAGCTTGACCCCGAGCATCGCCTGCAGCTCCGCAGAGTAGTTGTTGGGCTGGGCCAGGATCAGGCCCTTGATCAGGGAGCTCTCGATTTCCCGGGTGAAGGCCAGTTGCTCGTAAAGTTCGTTGCCCTGGGCCAGTTCGCCAATGAAGTGATGCGCCATGCGCCACCAGGCCGCGGCGGCGCCCTGCCGTGCGTCCATGGCAGGCTCGAAGCGCAGCGGCTGCTCGACCGGGCGTTGCAGCAATGCCTCCAGGGCTTCGCTCATGGCCGGCCGGGAGATCACCACCTGCAACTTGCGGCAGTCGCCGGAGATGGCCAGCACCTGGCTTTCGTTGGGAGCAACGATCACCCCCTGGTCCGGGTCCGAACGCAGCAGGCGACCGTCCTTGCTCAGCTCCTGCTCGCCGCACAGGGGCAGGCTCAGGCTGTAGCTGCTGAAGCGCTCGGTGTCCTCGATATCGACGACCACATCGGTGCCGTATTCGATGATGCCCAGGGTCGTGGCGCGTGACCTGAGGACGTTGGCACTGTGGTGGAAACGAATGCGTTCGGGGTTAGCGGTTTCCAGGCGGTGCGGCCCACAGATACCCGCCATCCAGTTCCTGGCCCCTTCAAGGTCATAGCGATCGATACGAATCTCGCGAAACAGCCCATCAGCCTTGCTATTCATCACGGCGCACCCACGGCAATTATTATTCAGCGCGCTCTGACGGCGCGTCTTGTGTGACAGGGCAAGTTTTGCGCCAGCCGGCAACGCTGCCAACCCAGTGGATAGCAATCGCCCACTAAGTGGATAACCCGCCCCCATCGTCCTCATCTGGCCGGGCCCACAGTAGCCCATCGGCGCCCCGTGGTGCAGCTGTCGATCGCCGATCCGCTCAAAGGTGGGTCGCAGCTGGGTCACAACTACCCAGGCAATTTTATGGATGGCCTTGGCCGACTAAGCGGATAGCCACCGGCGCCCCGCACTCTCTCTAATGACGGCACCCGATTGACCTGAATAAAAAAGGTACCGACTCATGAGTGGTGCAAGAAGCGTCGAGCAGTGGCAGGACTTCATCCACGGCTGCCTGGATTTTCGCCCCGCGGACGGAGTGTTCCGTATCGCCCGGGAGATGTTCACCGAGCCCGAGCTGTTCGATCTGGAGATGGAGCTGATCTTCGAGAAAAACTGGATCTACGCCTGTCACGAAAGCGAACTGCCCAACAACCACGACTTCATCACCCTGCGCGCCGGGCGCCAGCCGATGATCATCACCCGCGATGGCGAGGGCCGGCTCAATGCCCTGATCAACGCCTGCCAGCACCGCGGCACCACCCTGACCCGGGTGGGCAAGGGCAACCAGTCGACCTTCACCTGCCCGTTCCACGCCTGGTGCTACAAGAGCGACGGGCGCCTGGTGAAGGTCAAGGCGCCGGGGGAATACGACGAAGGCTTCGACAAGGCCACCCGCGGCCTTAAAAAGGCCCGCATCGACAGCTACAAGGGCTTTGTCTTCATCAGCCTGGACGTGGCCGCCGACAACAGCCTGGAAGACTTCCTGGGCGACGCGCGGATCTTCTTCGACATGATGGTCGCCCAGTCCCCCAACGGTGAGCTGGAAGTGCTGCCGGGCAAGTCCGCCTACACCTACGACGGTAACTGGAAGCTGCAGAACGAGAACGGCCTGGACGGTTATCACGTCAGCACCGTGCACTACAACTACGTGGCCACGGTGCAGCACCGTCAGCAGGTCAACCGTGACAACGGCAGCGGCAGCAGCGCCACCCTGGACTACAGCAAGCTCGGCGCCGGCGACGCCAGCACCGACGACGGCTGGTTCGCCTTCAACAACGGCCACAGCGTGCTGTTCAGCGAAATGCCCAACCCGGCGGTGCGCTCCGGCTACGCCAGCATCATGCCGCGCCTGGTGCAAGAGCACGGCCAGGCCAAGGCCGAGTGGATGATGCACCGCCTGCGCAACCTGAACATCTACCCCAGCCTGTTCTTCCTCGACCAGATCAGCTCCCAGTTGCGGATCATCCGCCCCATCGCCTGGAACAAGACCGAGATCATCAGCCAGTGCATCGGGGTCAAGGGCGAGAGCGATGCCGACCGGGAAAACCGCATCCGCCAGTTCGAGGATTTCTTCAACGTCTCGGGCATGGGCACGCCGGATGACCTGGTGGAGTTTCGCGAGGCCCAGCGCGGCTTCCAGGGACGCCTGGAGCGCTGGAGCGATGTCTCGCGCGGCCATCACCGCTGGGCCTCCGGCCCCACCGCCAACAGCGAGAACCTGGGCATCCAGCCGGCCATGACCGGCACCGAAATCACCCATGAAGGGCTGTACGTCAACCAGCACCGCAACTGGCAGAAATTCCTCCTCGACGGCCTGCAGCGCCAGTCCCTGAAACTGCGTGAGGTATGAACATGAATGCGCAATTGCAGTACCAGATCGAGCAATTCTTCTATCGCAAGTGCGAACTCTGCGACGCCCAGGACTGGGACGCCTACCTGCAGCTGTTTGCCGTGGACAGCGAGTTCCACCTGCCGCAATGGGACTCGGAACACGTCTACACCCGGGACCCGAAACGCGAGATGTCGCTGATCTACTACGCCAACCGTTCGGGGCTGGAAGACCGGGTGTTCCGCCTGCGCACCGGCAAGGCGGCCTCGACCATTCCCATGCCGCGCACCCTGCACATGGTCAGCAACCTGCGCATCGCCGAGGGCGCCAACGGGCTGCTGCAGGTGCGCCTGAACTGGCACACGCTGTTCTATCGCCTGGCCACCTCCGAGGACTTCTACGGTCACGCCACCTACGACCTCAAGCCCCATGGCGACAGCTGGCTGATCCAGCGCAAGCACGTGCTGCTGCTCAACGACACGATCAACTCGGTGCTCGATTTCTACCACCTCTGACTCGACGGACATCCCTTCATGACGCACAAGGTCGCGTTCAGCTTTGCCGACGGCAAGACCCTGTTCTTCCCGGTCAAGGCCAATGAAATACTGCTCGACGCTGCCCTGCGCAACGGCATCAAGATCCCCCTGGACTGCCGCGAAGGCGTCTGCGGCACCTGCCAGGGCCGTTGCGAGTCGGGCCAGTACAGCCAGGACTACGTGGACGAGGAAGCCCTCTCGCCCCAGGACCTGGAGCAACGCAAGATGCTCACCTGCCAGACCCGGGTGCAGTCCGATGCAGCGTTCTACTTCGACTTCGATTCCAGCCTGTGCCACAACGCCGATCCGGTGCGACGCACCGGCTCGGTGATCGACGTGCGCCAAGTCTCGGACAGCACCGCCATCCTGCACCTGGAGCTGGGCAGCAGCGAGGCACCGCTGGAGTTTCTCCCCGGCCAGTACGCGCGCCTGCAAGTTCCCGGCACCGACAGCAGCCGGGCCTACTCCTTCGCCAACCGGCCGGGGGCGGACAACCAGTTACAGTTCCTGATCCGCCTGCTGCCCGACGGGGTAATGAGCAACTACATCCGCGAGCGTTGCCTGGTGGGCGACAGCATCGAACTGGAGGCGCCGCTGGGGGCTTTCTATCTGCGCCAGATCAGCCGGCCGCTGCTGCTGGTGGCCGGCGGCACCGGGCTGTCGGCGCTGCTGGCGATGCTCGAACAGATCGTCGAGCAGGGCTGCCAGCAACCGGTGCACCTGTACTACGGCGTGCGCCAGAGTGCCGATCTGTGCGAACTGGAGCGTATCCAGGCGCTGGGCGAGCGCCTGCAAGGTTTTCGCTTCACCCCGGTGATCAGCGACGTCGACCCGGATTGGTCGGGCAAGCGCGGCTACATCACCGAGCACTTGGACAGCAGCGAACTGCGCGACCAAGACAGCGACCTGTACGTTTGCGGACCGCCACCGATGGTCGATTCGATCCGAACCTGGCTGCAAGAACAGCAACTTAACCGCGTTCAGCTGTATTACGAGCGGTTTACCGAGAGTAATATCTGATCCCGTCAGCATTGAGCCGCGATCGGTCCCGTTCACCACGGGATCGGTCCTGATAACAACTAGAAGAGAGCGCACATTAGTGGATCAAACCTTGCAACAAGGTGAACTCAAGCGTGGCTTGAAGAATCGCCATATTCAGTTGATCGCCCTGGGCGGGGCGATCGGCACCGGACTCTTCCTCGGCTCGGCCGGGGTGCTCAAGTCCGCCGGACCTTCGATGATCCTCGGCTATGCGATTGCCGGATTCATTGCCTTCCTGATCATGCGCCAGTTGGGGGAAATGATCGTCGAAGAGCCGGTGGCCGGCTCCTTCAGCCACTTCGCCCACAAGTACTGGGGCGGCTACTTCGGCTTTCTCGCCGGCTGGAACTACTGGGTGCTGTATGTCCTGGTGGGCATGGCCGAGCTCACCGCGGTGGGCAAGTACGTGCAGTTCTGGTGGCCGGAAATCCCCACCTGGGTCAGTGCGGCGGTGTTCTTCGTGCTGGTCAACCTGATCAACATGATGAACGTGAAGTTCTTCGGAGAAGCCGAGTTCTGGTTCGCCATCATCAAGGTGGTGGCCATCGTCGGCATGATCGTCCTCGGTTGCTACATGTTGTTCAGCGGCAGCGGCGGCAGCCAGGCGTCGGTGAGCAACCTCTGGTCCCACGGCGGTTTCTTCCCCAACGGCGGCACCGGCCTGCTGATGGCCATGGCCTTCATCATGTTCTCTTTCGGCGGCCTGGAACTGGTGGGCATCACCGCTGCCGAAGCCGCCGAGCCGCGCAAAGTGATTCCCAAGGCCATCAATCAGGTTGTGTACCGGGTGCTGATCTTCTACGTCGGCGCCCTGGCCGTGCTGCTGTCGCTGTATCCGTGGGATGAACTGCTGGTGAGCCTCAACGCCGGCGGCGACGCCTACAGCAGCAGCCCTTTCGTGAAGATCTTCTCGCTGATCGGCAGTGATGCGGCGGCGCAGATCCTCAACTTCGTGGTCCTGACCGCAGCACTGTCGGTGTACAACAGCGGTGTGTACTGCAACAGCCGCATGCTCTATGGCCTGGCCGAACAGGGCGACGCACCCAAGGCGCTGATGAAGCTCAACAAGCAGGGCGTGCCAATTCTGGCCCTGGGCATTTCCGCGCTGATCACACTGCTCTGCGTACTGGTCAACTACCTGGCGCCCCACGAAGCGCTGGAGCTGTTGTTCGCCCTGGTGGTGGCTGCACTGATGATCAACTGGGCGCTGATCAGCCTGACCCACCTGCGCTTTCGCAAGGCCATGGCCGAGCGTGGCGTGGTGCCGTCGTTCAAGGCCTTCTGGTCGCCCTTGAGCAACTACCTGTGCCTGGCGTTCATGGTGATGATCATCGGCGTGATGTGGATGATCCCGGGCATCCGCGCCTCGGTGTATGCGATTCCGGTGTGGGTCCTGGTGATTTGGGGCTTCTACCGCCTGAGTCATGCACGCAAGGCCGGACAGCCCGCCCTGCACTAAGCCTCAGGCTTGCAACACCCGAAAGCCCGGCCGGGATCAAGGCCGGGCTTTTTTGTCGGCGGCGCAAAAGCGGTCTGCCAATTAGGGTGAATGTGGCCTGAAACAACAGTCCGCCCTCTCTCTAGAATCGACTCCCTCCCGGCACCTGAGCCTGGGAGCCTGTTTCTGGATGGAGAGCGGCTGATGAACAGAACGGCGACAAGCCTGCGCTGGACCGATGTTTTCTCGCCCACCGTGGCGGCGCTGATTTCAGTGCTGGTGAACTACGGCGGAACCTTTGTCCTGGTGTTCCAGGCCGCCGAGCTGGCGCGGCTGTCAGCGGCCCAGACCGCGTCCTGGGTCTGGGCAGTGTCGGTCGGTGTCGGCCTGACCGGGCTGTGGCTGAGCCTGCGTTACCGAGCGCCGATCATCACTGCCTGGTCCACACCCGGCGCGGCCTTCCTGGCCACGGTGATGCCCTTCACGCCCTACGCCGAGGTGATCGGCGCCTACCTGATCTCGGCCCTGGGGTTCATCATCCTCGGCGGCTGCGGGGCCTTCGACAAACTGGTGCGGATGATCCCCAAGGGCATCGCCGCCGGCCTGCTGGCGGGCATTCTGTTGCAGTTCGGGATCAACGCCTTTGGCGGCGCCAGCGCCGACCCGCTGCTGGTGATCGTGCTGCTGGTGTCCTACGCCTTGCTGCGGCGTTTCACCTCGCGCTTTGCCGTGGTGGGCATCCTGGTCATCGGCCTGGGGCTGCTCATCGCTCAGCAGCGGATCGACTTTTCTGCCGTGCACTTGAGCCTGGCCGTGCCGGTATTCACCGCGCCGCAGTTCTCCCTGCAGGCCTTGCTCGGAGTGGCCTTGCCGCTGTTCGTCATCACCCTCACCGGCCAGTACATGCCCGGCATGCTGGTGTTGCGCAATGACGGCTACAGCACCAGCGCCAATCCAGTGCTCACGGTCACCGGCCTGGGTTCGCTGCTGATGGCACCGTTCGGCGCCCATGCCTTCAACGTGGCGGCCATTACCGCGGCGATCTGTACCGGCAAGGACGCCCATCCTGACCCGAAAAAACGCTACATCGCCGGTATCGCCTGCGGGCTGTTCTACATCCTGGTGGGCACCTTCGGCGTGACCCTGGCCAGCCTGTTCATGGTGCTGCCCAAGACCTTTATCAGCGCCCTGGCGGGCCTGGCGCTATTGGGGGCCATCGGCGGCAGCCTGGCCAATGCCATGGCCGACGCGGCCACCCGGGAAACCGCGCTGATCACCTTCCTCGCCACCGCGGCCAACGTCACCCTGCTCGGGGTCGGCGGTGCCTTTTGGGGGCTGGTGGCCGGCTTGACCGCGCACCTGCTGATCCATGGCCGGGCCACTCTGTTGACCGCCCGTACCGTCAAACCCTGAAGGCCAGCGCCTGGCTAGGCCTTTCTCAGGGCCTGGGCCAGGCGTGCCATGGTCGTTTCGATTTCATGGGCGCTGAGCGAGGCGTAGCCCAGCAACCAACCTGGCTGCTTGTGCTCCCCGGCATACAGCCGGCTGAGCCCTGGTAACTGGATGCCGGCCCTGGCGGCTCGTTGCTGGGTCAACGCTTCGCTCCAGCCGGGCTCCAGCAGGCAAGGAATCTGCAACCCGCCCGGTGGCGGCAAGGCCACGGCAATGCCCTGCAAATGCCGCCCGATGGCATCGAGCATGGCTTGCCGACGCTCGGCGTACAGCTTGCGCATGGCCCGCACATGGGCGTTGTAGTGCCCCTCCTCCATGAACCGCGCCAAGGTCAGCTGGAGGATCTGCGGCGTGTGCCCGTCCATGATGCTGCGGGCCGCGCTGAAGGCGTTCACCAGCTCGCTGGGCAGGGCCATGTAGCCCATGCGCAGGCCCGGGTAGAGGGTCTTGCTGAAGGTGCCGATGTAAAGGGTGCGCTGATACGGGTCCAGGCCCTGGACACAGGCGGTGGGCAAACCGTCGTAGTGGAACTCGCTGTCGTAGTCGTCCTCGATGATCCATTTCTCCTGCTCGGCGGCCCAGCGGGTCAGTTCCAGGCGGCGCTCCAGGGACAGGGTGACGCCCGTGGGGTACTGGTGGGACGGCGTCACATAGACACAGCGGGCGCCACTGCGGTCGGCCCGCAGCAGGTCGGTGCGAATGCCCTGGCTGTCGACGTCGATGGGCACGATGCGCGCCTCGGCGGCCTCGAATGCCTTGCGTGCGCCGAAGTAGCCCGGGTTCTCCAACAGGATCGGCTTGCCGGCGTCCACCAGCAGTTGCGCGCACAGAAACAGCGCCTGGCGGGTACTGCTCAGCACCAGGATCTGCTCGGGCTGGACCTTGGCTCCGCGTTCCAGGTTCAGGTAGGCGGCAATGGCCTTGCGCAGGGGCAGCGCACCCTGGGGATCGCCATGCAGCAGTACATTGGCGCGGTAATCCTTCAGCGCCTGGCGTTGCAGGCGTTCCCAGACATCCAGCGGGAAGCTGCGGGTTTCCGGCAGCCCGGTAGCAAAGGCGGTGACGGCCTGCTGATCGCTGACGCCGCCCCTTTGCAACAGCAGCGCGCCGCGCCGGCTCAGGCCCGCCCCAGGCTCTCGGCTGTGCCCAGCCTGCCCCTGCAACTGCTGGCGGCGGCGGACCGAGCCGCGTAGCTGGGCACCGATGGCTTCACAGACATAACTCCCCGAACCTTCGCGGCGCTGGATAAAACCGTCGCGCTGCAACTGCACATAGGCGTTTTCCACGGTGTCCCGGGAGACCGCCAGCGACTTGGCCAGGGCCCGACTGGCCGGCAACTTCACCCCAGGCCCCAGGGCGCCATCGAGGATCAGCCCGCGCAATGCACGCTGGATGCGCTGGTGCAGGTCCAGAGGGCGGAACTCAGGGTCGCTGAGGCGCATCTTGAGGGTTTCAAGCTCGAAGGTCCGGGACATGTGGTCTGCCTGGGAGAGTAAAAAGTCTGCGCTGAAGGCAGCCACTTTATCTCCAGAGCGCAACTGTCGCCAATGCCTACAGCTCTGCAACGACCTCTGTAGCCGCTGCCGCAGGCTGCGCTAAGGTCCGCAGGACCTTCCAGACCTCAAGAGCGCGTCTGCTGCGCAGGCGATCGCAGCCTGCGGCTGCGGCGACATTAGGGATTCAGGCAATCAGACGCCGGCAGGCAAATGAAAACGCCCCGGCAGGCGGAGCGTTTTGCGGATCAGAGCGAGGATCGCACTCGCCACAACTCGGGGAACAGCACGGTGTCGAGCATCTTGCGCAGGTAGCCCACGCCTTCGGTGCCGCCGGTGCCAGGCTGGAAGCCGATGATGCGCTCCACGGTAGTCACGTGACGGAAGCGCCACTGGCGGAAGGAATCCTCCAGGTCGATGAACTTTTCCGCCAACTGATACAGGTCCCAATAGGCCGAAGGGTTGGCGTATACCTCGCGCCAGGCCGCCTCCACCGACGGGTCATGCTGAGTCGTGGTGGTGCTGTTCAGGGCCAGGCGCGCGGGGTCGATGCTCAAGCCGCTGCGAGCCATCAGGGCAATCGCTTCGTCATACATGGACGGCGTGGCAATCGATTCTTCCAGGGACTGCAGCAGCTCGGCACGGTGGGCGTGGGGCCGCAGCAGGGCCGCGCTCTTGTTGCCGAGGATGAATTCGATTTCCCGGTACTGGAACGACTGGAAGCCCGAGGACTGGCCCAGGTACGGGCGGATCGACTTGTACTCGGACGGCGTCATGGTGGCCAGCACGGCCCAGGCGTGCACCAGTTGGTCGAAGATCCGCGAGACCCGCGCCAGCATCTTGAACGCCGGGGGCAACTGGCCCTGGCGCACCTGCTCGCGGGCGGCCTTGAGCTCATGAAGCATCAGCTTCATCCACAGCTCCGAAGTCTGGTGCTGGATGATGAAGAGCATTTCGTTGTGATCCGGCGACAGCGGATGCTGGGCGCTGAGAATACGCCCCAGGTCCAGGTAGTCGCCGTAGCTCATGGAATCGGAGAAATTCAGCTCGGCGTTATGCCATTCATCCGGTGGGTTGCTTGAAAAAGGACATTGGCTCATGGCGTGGGCTCCTCGCCTCAGGCAGCGGTTACCACCCGCAGGCTGTGCAACCCGGGGCGGGATGCACAACGGCGCGGACGGCCAGCTGTGTATTTATTGTAGGAATCAATCGGCCAGGGGGCGCAGGATCGCCCGCACCGGACTGGCATCCAGGTGGGCAAAGCGCAGTGGCAGGGCAATCAGTTCGTAGTCGCCTTCGGCCACCTCATCCAGGACTATCCCCTCAAGGATCGCCATGCCGTGACGGGCCACGGTGTTATGAGCATCCATGGTCTTGGACTGCTGGGGATCGAGGGACGGGGTGTCGATACCGATCAGGCGCACGCCGAGGCTGGCCAGCAGTTCGATGGTGGCTGGAGCTACCGCGGTAAAGTCCGGGTCCCACGTGCTCAGCGGCGCCTGTGGATAAGTGCGTAGCAAGACTCGCGCAGGCAAGTTGTCCAAGCGTCCGAGCACGGCTTCAGGCTGCACCAGGGCGCCGCTGTCCAGGCAATGCAGGACCCGGCACGGGCCCATGTAGACATCCAGCGACACCTCGCCGATGGGCAGGCCATCCGGCCGGTAATGCAGGGGCGCGTCGACATGGGCGCCGGTGTGGGGCGACAGGGTCACCCGCCCGACATTTACCGGGCACTCAGGCCCGAACTGCCAGACGCGCTCCTCCTGGAACGATGTGTCCCCCGGCCAGGTCGGGGTCGCGGTACTCAAAGGCGGGCTGATATCCCACCAGCGTGGTGTATTTTCCATTCGTGCGGCTCTCGGTCACTCCGGACTGAATGATACGAGCGATACCAGTAAAGATTCTTGCGAAATAACTCGGGCATCGTCAGATATTTCGCAAATCCTGCTAAAAAACCGCCCTTTGTCGAGGGAATGTTTCAAGCGCCAGCCGCCCGTTATCCCCCAGCCGGCAGCGACTCTCGCATTGCGCTTCTGGATACCCCGAGGTCGAGAACAGACATCCCCCTGAACGTGGGCCGCTATAGGGTGCATCTTCAGTTCTCTGCCCGCTAGGAGCACAGCATGTCGCAACCCATTACCGTTCTGCGCGATACCCACCCACTGCCCGTCCTCGACGCCTGCAAGTGGGAAAAACTCGAGGGCGATCCCCACACCGTCAACCTCAACGCCTACACCAGCGAGGACGGCAGCAAGATCATGGGCACCTGGATCTGCACCCCGGGCAAGTGGCGGGTGGCCTATGAGAAGTGGGAGTACTGCCATTTCCAGGAAGGGTACTGTGTGATCACCCCGGATGGCCGCGATCCCATCCACTTGCGTGCCGGCGATATCTTCGTGGTGGAACCCGGGATGAAAGGCACCTGGGAAGTGGTGGAAACCGTGCGCAAATACTTCGTGTTTGCCTGAGTCAGAACACACCGGGGGGCCCCTTCGACCCGGGCTCCCCTTCCGGCATTGCCATTGAACACAACGCGCTCCGCCAAATGTCTATATAATCACTGCCAAATGGCAAAGGCAGGAGTAGTACTCATGGTTGCGCTGACAGGCACCGGCATTGCCCCCAAGCGGCGGGGCAAACTGGTATTGAAAGAACAGTCTGCGGACATCCTCCTGGGTGGCCGGGCACGGTTTGACGACCGCATTTCGATCTATCGCTTGACCGAGGAAGGCATCCCCCTGACGGCGATCATCAAGTTCGTCTCCTCGGTCCCCATGCTCAAGGACGAACAGGTCCTGGCCAAGATCATCGGCCTCTCCGAACGCACCCTGCATCGGCGCCTGAAAACCCCGGACGAACCCCTGAACCCGGAGCAGAGTGCCCGCGCGGTACGCTTTGCCCAGGTGCTGGCCAAGGCCCAGGACGTCTTCGGCAGCAGTGAAGAGGCACAGGACTGGATGGCCAAGCCGGTGATGGGCCTCGACGGCCATAAACCGGTGGATCTGCTGACCAACCCCATCGGCTTCGAACTGGTGGACGAGTTCCTCACCCGCCTGGAATACGGGGTCTATCAGTGATCAGTATTCCGGGCAGCAGCGAGATTCATTTCTGGCGACTGGACGCCGCCCGGCACGCCGATAGCTGGGACAGTGGCATCGGTGCCGAGCTCTGCGGCGGCCGCTGGAACTCCAAAGGGATCAAGGCCGTGTATGGCAGCGCCGATCCGGCCACGGCGATTCTGGAAGTGGCGGTGCACAAGGGCTTTGCCGCACTGGATAACGTGCCCCATGTCCTCACTGGCGCCCTGATCCAGGACCCGTCGGCCATCTACCGCGTGGATGAGCGCAGCCTGCCCAATCCCAACTGGCTGATCCCGGGCATCCCCAGTGCCGGCCAGCAGAAATTCGCCGACCAGTTGCTGGCCGACCATCCATTCGTGCTGGTGCCCTCATCGGTGTCCCGGCACAGCTGGAACATTCTGATCAATCCATTGCTGGCCAAAGGGCTGTACCAGGTGGTGATCCAGGAACGCTTCGGCCTCGACACCCGTCTCAACCCTCCCCCGCACACCGCTGCCAATCGCCCGAACTGAACCCACAAAAAAGCGGGAACCTGCCCGACGCAGATTCCCGCAAACGCCCCGGCTGAAGGGGCCGCGTTCAATACCAATCTTCGCCAGACTTGAAATCGCTGCGGCCCTTCGGGCCGTTCGCAGCCTGCAGCAGCGCCTACACAATCTTTGCCTTACTGCGGCTTGCGGTAGCTGTTGACGATGGCCGAGAAGTCCTTGCCGCCTTCCCCACGCTGGCTCATGGCCTGGTACAGCTGCTGGGCCACGGCACCGAGCACCACCGGCTGATGCGCCTGGCGCGCGGCCTCGGTGGCCAGCCCCAGGTCCTTGAGCATCAGCTCGGCACCAAAGCCGCCGGTGTAGCCCCGGGACGCAGGGGCGGTTTCAATCACTCCAGGCCACGGGTTGTAGGTATCGGAACTCCAGCAACGGCCGGTGGAGCTGTTGATGATCCCCGCCAGCACCTGGGTATCGATGCCCAGGGCATCCCCCAAGGCCATGGCTTCGCTGACACCGATCATCGAAATCCCCAGCAGCAGGTTGTTGCAGATCTTGGCGATCTGCCCGGTGCCCACTTCGCCGCAATGCACGATGTTGCGCCCCATCTGCGCCAGCACTGGCTGCAGGGTGGCGAACAGCTCGGCACTGGCGCCGACCATGAAGGTCAGGGTCCCGGCCTGTGCACCACCGGTGCCGCCGGACACCGGCGCATCGGCCATGGCCACACCTTGCTTGGCAGCCACAGCGGCCACTTCACGAGCGGTCTGCGGGTCGATGGTGCTGCAGTCCACCGCAGGGACACCACGGCCAATCCCTGCCAGCACCCCGTCTTCACCCAGCCACACACTGCGCACATGGGCCGCAGCCGGGAGCATGGTGATCACCAGTTCGGCACCTTCGGCAGCCGCCTTGGGCGAGGCAGCAACGCGCCCGCCCAGTTGCGCCAGCTCCGCCAGCACGCTCTGGTTGAGGTCGAACAGGTTCAGCTGATGCCCGGCCTTGATCAGGTTGCGGGCCATGGGTGCGCCCATGTTGCCCAGGCCGATAAATGCAATGTTCATGTCAGGCTCCTCAACGCAGGCTGATGGTGGTGTTCACACCGTCGTTGACGCTGTCATCGTCGAACCAGCGGGCGGTGACGGTCTTGGTCTGAGTGTAGAACTGCACCACTTGCTTGCCGTACGGGCCCAGGTCACCGAGCTTGGAGCCTCGGGAGCCGGTGAAGCTGAAGAACGGCACCGGCACCGGAATCGGGATGTTGATACCGACCTGGCCGACGTCGATTTCGCTCTGGAACTTGCGCGCCGCCGCCCCGCTCTGGGTGAACAGGCCGGTGCCGTTGCCGAAGGGGTTGGCGTTGACCAGGGCAATGGCCTGATCCAGGGTGTCGACCTCCAGCACCACCAGCACCGGGCCGAAGATTTCCTGGGTGTAGATCTGCATATCGGTGGTTACCCCGGAGAACAGGGTCGGGCCGATGAAATTGCCTTGCTCGTAGCCCGGGACCTGGATGCCGCGGCCATCAAGCTCCAGCTTGGCGCCTTCTTTCACGCCGCTTTCGATCAGCTCCAGAATCCGCGCCTTGGCGCGCTTGGACACCACCGGGCCCACATCGGTGCCCGGCTCGCTGCCGGCGTTGACCTTGAGTTTCTGCGCCAGGGCCTTGAGGTCCGGCAGCCATTGTTTCGAAGCGCCCACCAGCACCACCACCGAGGTGGCCATGCACCGCTGACCGGCCGCGCCGAAGCCGGCGCCCACCAGGGCATTGAGGGTCTGTTCGCGGTTGGCGTCGGGCAGGACCACGGCGTGGTTCTTCGCGCCCATCATCGATTGCACGCGCTTGCCGTGCTTGCCCGCCAAGTCATAGACGTGAGTGCCGACCGCGGTCGAACCGACGAAGGACACCGCCTTGATGTCCTTGTGGGTGCACAGCGCATCCACCACGTCCTTGCCGCCGTGCACCACGTTGAGCACGCCGGCCGGGACCCCGGCTTCCACCGCCAGCTCCACCAGCAGCATGGTGGACAGCGGGTCCTGCTCGGAAGGCTTGAGGACGAAGGTGTTGCCGCAGGCGATGGCCATCGGGAACATCCACAGCGGAATCATCGCCGGGAAGTTGAACGGGGTGATCCCGGCGCACACACCGATCGGCTGGCGCAGGGTATAGGTGTCCACACCGCCGGCGACGTTCTCGGCGAACTCGCCCATCTGCAGGGTGCCGATGGAGCAGGCATGCTCCACCACTTCCAAGCCGCGGAAGATGTCACCCTCGGCGTCGGCGAGGGTCTTGCCCTGTTCGGCGCTGAGGACTGCGGCAATGCGCTTGGAATGCTCACGGATCAAGGCCTGGAGCTTGAGCATGATGCGCATCCGCGCGCCGATCGGAGTCAGTTTCCAGGTCTGGAAGGCGCGCTGGGCGGCGGCGATCGCGGCATCGACTTCAGTGGCGGTGGCAAAGGGCACCTTGGCCAGCACTTCCTGGGTCGCCGGGTTGACGATGTCGTGCCATTCCTGGCTCTGGGACTGGACCCATTCACCGTCGATCAGCAATTTGACCTGTTGCAGGGTGGTGCCGTCGGGCTTGAGGGATGCGTTCATGGGGTCTCCTGACTTCTTGAGTTCTTATGCAGGGAACCAAGGCGGGCAAGCGCCTTGAAAGAGGGGCTGTCGCGAGTTGGTGTCGGACGGTTTTTGGAGTATAGATGTGCAAATTCCTAATAAGAACGCACATAAAATCCGGTCCAACATGCAAAAAAACATCACCTCGCTGAGCACCCTGAACTGGGACGACCTGAAGTTTTTCCTCGAAGTGGCGCGCACCCGCAAGGCCAGCAGCGCGGCCAAGCGCCTGGCGGTGGACTACACCACGGTGTCGCGGCGCATCGGTTCGCTGGAAACCGCCCTGGGCACCCTGTTGTTCGAAAAGTCCCGCACCAACGGCTTTGTTCTGACCGCCGAGGGCCAGCGCCTGCTGGGTTATGCCGAGTCCATCGAAAGCACCCTGCACATGGCCTGCGAGCAGGTCTCGGGTTCCGGGGTGGCGTTGTCCGGGCATGTGCGCATGGGCTGCACCGAGGGCTTCGGCAGCTTCTTCATCACCCCGCAGTTGAGCCACTTCCTCGATGAGTACCCAGCGATCTCAGTGGACATCCTGCCGCTGCCGCACTTCATCAGCCTGTCCAAGCGCGAGGCGGACATCGTCATCGCCCTGGAGCGCCCGGAGCACGGCCCCTACGTGTGCTGCAAGCTGTGCGACTACCGCCTGCAGCTGTACGCCACCCAGGAATACCTCGACCGTCACCCGCCGATCCGCCGCCCCAGCGACCTGGGGGAACATCAATTCATCAGCTACGTGGACGACCTGGCGTTCAGTTCCGAGCTGCTGTACCTGGCCAATGTGGTGCCCGGGGCCAGCGCCAACCTGCGCAGCACCAGCGTCATCGCCCAGTACGTGGCGGCGCAGCAGGGCCGCTCGCTGGCGATCCTGCCGTGCTTCCTGGCGGCCCAGGACCCGCGGCTGCTGCCAGTACTGCCCAAGGAGATCAACCTGACCCGGCAATTCTGGATGTACTGCCGCGAAGACCTGCGCAAATTGAAGCGCATCACACTGTTGTGGGATTACATCCGCGAGGTAACCGAGCAGAATCGGCCGCTGCTCATGGGGGACAGTCGCAGCATGCTGTTCGCCGCCCCCTGATCTTAAGCGACCGCCAAGCTAAAGCCGCAAAAATGTGGATCGCCGATCAGTCGGCGATCACCACGATCGACACCCGGCGGTTCTCGGTGCGCCCGGCTGCGGTGCTGTTGGAAGCCACCGGCTCGCTGCTGCCCAGACCGCGCAGCTGGATGTTCTCTTCACGCATGCCGACCTGGGTCAGCACCTTGACCACGCTCTTGGCCCGGCGCACCGACAGCTGCACGTTGTAGGCCTCCTTGCCCGAAGCGTCGGTATGGCCGTCGACCCGGACCTTCTGGATATCGACGCTGAGCAAGGCCTTGCCGATGCGCTGGACGATCTCGGTGCTGGCCTGGTTCAGGGTTTCCACATCGCTGCCAAACAGCACCTTGCCCGACAGGCCGAAGGCCCAGCCTTCATCCGTCAGTTCGAAGCCCTCCTGTTTCAGTACCGCGATCTGTTTCGGGGTCAGACCTTTGGGCGGCACGCTCTGGCAACCGGTCAGGGCCAAGAGGGCCATCAATACCAGGGTGCTGAACAGTCGAACCGTACGTTGCGTCATTGAGAACAAGGGAATTAGCTCCTGTTTTGAACCTGAACGATAGGGAGCTCCGCCCCCACTGTGTGTTGCCCGCCTCGCGAACCGCGCTTGGCGTGGTACATGGCCTCATCGGCAGCGTTCAACAGGCTGCCGGGCGTCACGCCATGATCCGGGTACACGGCAATGCCGATGCTCAGCGACGTCATGATCGACAGGTTGCCAGGCAATTGAATCGGCACGTCCATGCTGTGGATGATTTTGTCTGCGATGCGCTGGGCATCTTCAACCCGGTGCAGCGGGCTGAGCAGCACGGCGAATTCGTCGCCGCCCAGCCGAGCCACCAGATCCTCTTCACGCAGCTGCGCGCGAATTCGCGTGGCCACCGCCACCAGCACCGCATCACCCGCGGCGTGGCCGAAGTTGTCGTTGATTTCCTTGAACCGGTCACTGTCTAGAAACAGCACCGCCATGCGCTCGTTGAGCTTGTTGGCGCTGCGCAGTGCACGAATCAGCCGCCCCTCGAAAAACGCCCGGTTGGGCAGGCCGGTCAGGCTGTCGTGACTGGCCTGGTGAGCCAGGGTCTCATTCTCGCTTTGCAGGTGAGTCTGCCAGGCTTCCAGCTCATCGAGCAGGGCATTGAAGTCGTTGCCGAGGTTGTCCAGTTCAGCGATTTCCGCAGGCGGTACCCGCTGATCGAAGGCCCGCTCGCGCCGCGCCGCGTGGGCCACTTCCGCCAGGCTGCGCAAGGGCCCGGTGATCCCCCGCAGTTGCCGGCGTGCCAGGTACAGCGACACCCAGGCACTCAAGGCAGTACAAAGCACGATACCCACCAGACCACTGAGCAGAAAGCGCAGCAGACTGCCGCCATGGCCGGTGACGTTGACGCTGCCCACTTCTCGGTTCTGATGAAGAATCGGCAAGCTGATGGGCTTTTCCAGGATCGCACTGGCAACGTGCATTTCCAGGCGGGTCAGCAGACCGCTTTCCGGACGTTGCCAACTGGCCAGCAGACGGCCCTGGTTGTCATAGACCTTGGCATCGGCCACCTCTTCGGTTGAGGCAATCAGGGCCAGGGCCTCGGTGGCCACCACACTGTCGTTGAACACCACGGCCGCTTCCACGGTGTAGCTGATGGACCGGGCAATCAGGTGCAGGTTGTGATCGGCATAGACGCGCAATGCCAGGACCCCGAGGAAGGTCAGGGACAGGCTGGCCATGGAGATCGCCAACAGGGCGACGATCAGGTGACCGCGACCTATAACCGACCGCAGGGTCGGGCGGGCGTTGGGCTTGAACAGCTTCATGGCGCCGCCGGGCGACGACGCGACAGTTGCAGCACGCTGGGATGGATCTTCACCCCGCTGCGGGCCACTGAATCCAGGTTGACCTCGAACGACACTTGGTTGTCGCTGACCCGCAGGCAGAACAGGCTGCCAACGGTGCACTGGTCGCCCCCCTCGCTGATGCTCAGCACGGGTTGGCCGATCAGCGAATTGAACAGGCGGCTCCGTTCATCGTTGCTCAGTTTGCCGACATAGACCGAGTCGCACTCACTGACGATTGCCGGGCTGCTGGCCAACAGGCGACGCACCAGCACCGGACGGCCGGTAGCCTGAGTAGTGCCCTTGAGCAGATCGTCGGTGTATTCGGTCGGGCCCACCACACACAGGCGCAGTTCTGCAGGTTCCACCGGCCAGCGAGCGTAGCTGAGGATACCCAACACCACTTGCGTCACTGCCTTGGCCCGCTGTTCCGCCAGGCTGGTAGAGGCTGACGGCTCTGGTTGCGCAATGGCAAGCAGACTGAACAGGCAAAGAATGGTCGACAGTACACACTGCCTCCACCCCAAAATGCGCTCTGTCCTGAAGACAGCCACGTCCATGCAGGGATTCTCTTTGAATTTCACGGAAATGATGCCGCAACGATAGCACAGCCCGGGAAAATGCAGCGAGCCCAGCGCCCCAATACGGTGCTGGGCACTGGACAGCAACGCAGTGCTCAGTCCAGTTCCAGCATCAACCCGCTAAGGCGCTTGACCTTGCGCCGCACCGCCTCTTCAAACACCCCGGCCCGAGGCTCGATCAGGCTGAACCAATCCTTGGCCCGGGTGATTCCTGTATAGATCAATTCCTTGGTCAGCACCGGGTTCAGGGCGTCGGGCAGGATCAGCGCAGTATGGGCGAACTCCGAACCCTGAGACTTGTGCACGGTCATGGCGTAGACCGTTTCCACGTCATTGAGCCGGCTCGGCAGTACCAGGCGTACCCCGCCCTGGCCATCGTTGCGCGGGAAAGCCACCCGCAGCACCTGACGCCCGGCTTGCGGCCCCTCATGTTCCGGCAGCTGGAGGGCGATGCCAATATCACCATTCATCAGGCCCAGACCATAGTCGTTACGGGTCATCAGCACAGGGCGACCTTCGTACCATTGCTGGTCGCTGTCGATCAGCCGAGCCTTGAACAATGCCTGGGTGATCCGCAGGTTCAATCCTTCGACACCCCACGGCCCCTTGCGCACGGCACAGAGCAACTGGAAGCGATCGAAGGCCTGCAGGACGTTGCGCGCCCAATCGGTCCAGCGGCGGTCTTCCAGGGCGGTGTCCGCGGGTGGACGCTGACTGCGCAGCACATTCAGGTAATGCCGATAGCCTTGTGGCCCCTCGCCGTGGCCTTCCAGCAACAGGCGCTCAAGGGCTCTGTCCTGCTCGCCCTTGAGACTCAGGCTGTACAAGTCCGCATGGCTGCGAGCCGCCAGCAGGCGCCGGGCCTCCTCGGCCTGTTGTTGATTGACCCAGCGCGCCAGCTGGCCAATGCCACTGCCTTCGCCGAAGCGCCGGGAGTGGCGCAGCATCACCACCTGCTGTGCCAGGGGATGCTGGTGCCCGGTGTCTTCCTGCAAGCCGCTGGCGCCCAGGTTCTCAGCGCTGACCGCTTCCAGCCAGGCGCGAGTCTGCGGGTTGTACCAGCCGGCCTCGGCATCGCGACACAGGTCACCGAGCACCGCCCCCGCCTCCACCGACGCCAGTTGATCCTTGTCCCCCAACAGCACCAGGCGGGCATGAATGGGCAAGGCGTCCAGCAGATTGGCCATCATTTCCAGGTCGATCATCGAAGCTTCGTCCACCACCAGCACATCCAGGGGCAGGCGGTTGCCGGCGTGGTGGCGGAAATGCCGGGTGCCCGGGCGATCGCCCAGCAAGCGGTGCACCGTGGTCACCTCGCTGGGGATCTTTTCCCGTACCTCGTCGGCGACTGCCAGGGACCGCACTTGCAGGCTGATGGACTCGGTGAGGCGGGCCGCGGCTTTGCCAGTGGGCGCCGCCAGACGAATGCGCAAGGGTTTGCGCGCCTCCACCGCCGGGGCCTGGAGCAACGCCAGCAGACGCACCACGGTGGTGGTTTTGCCCGTGCCGGGGCCACCGGTGATGATGCTGAAGGCGCCTCGGGTCGCCAGGGCACAGGCGAGTTTCTGCCAATCGATGGGCCCGGCAGCCTTGGCCGGGCCAAACAGCCCGTCCAGGCGCTGGGCCAGATTCTCCGGAGTCGCTTCCGTCGACGCCAGGCGCTGGCGCAGGGCGTTGTCGATCCGCCGTTCATAGGCCCAGTAGCGCCGCAGGTACAGGCGCTTTCCGGACAGCACCAACGGCCGCTGCTGGGACGCCTCGCCGTGATCAGCCGACAGGGCCACCAACCGACTGCCGGCCAGGACCTTGCACCAGTGAGCCCCCTCCAGATTCGCCAACACCTGGGAAGGCAGCACCGTGGCACCGCCTTGCGAATCCCCTTCCGGCGGCAGCGACAGAGCGAAGTCCGGCTCCTTGAGGGTTTCGAACAGGTCCAGGCAGACATGCCCATGACCCAACTGGTGACTGGTCAGGGCCGCGGCCATGAGCACCAACGGATCGCAGCCGGGGTCCAGCTCATGGAGGAAGCCGACAAAAGCCTTGTCCAGGGCCCGCAGCCAGCCGCGCTCGACCCAGCGCTCGAGCAACAACAGCAGGTCTTCGGCGCGAGCCAGGGGCGCCAGCGCTAACTGGGGCGCTGGCGGCTCGGCCAACTGGGCAAACAGATCCTGGGTCATAACAGCACTCCCTGTTCCCAGGCGGGCTCGGCCTTGGGCGGCTCGGGCTGGCCCTGGAACATGCGGTCGAGGCGTTCGATCAACTGCCGTGGCGGCCGGGCAAAGTACGCGCCCTGGCTCGCGGAACGGCTGCCACGCAAAAACAGGTACAAGGCGCCGCCGATGTGCCGATCGTAATCGTAGTCCGCCAACCGGGCCTTCAACTGCCGATGCAGCGCCAGCAGGTAGAGCACGTATTGCAGGTCGTAGCGGTTGTCGAGAATCGATTGCTCCATGGCCTGCTCGGTGTAGGCCGCGTCGTCCACGCCCAGCCAGTTGGATTTGTAGTCGGCCACGTAATAGCGGCCCTGATGTTCGAATGTCAGGTCGATGAAGCCCTTGAACATGCCATTGAGCAGCACCGGCTCGGCGGTGACCCGAGGCGCGCCCTGGTGGGTCTGCTGGCGCACCAGCTCGTCGAGCTTGAGCACGTCGACCTTGTGGCTGGCAAACCAGAACTCCATTTCGACCCGGTACTGGGTCAGTCGCCCCAGCACCACTGGCGGTTGCCCATCCCCCACAGGCAGGGACGCCTGCAACAAGTGCTGCAGCCAATCGCTGAGGGTCAAAATCCAGCCTTGCCAGCCGCGACGATTGCAACGGCGGGCGATGGCATCCTCGATCACCGCGGGGGCGGCGGCAAAACCCTCCTCCCCGGCCCATTCCAGCAGACCGTGGAGGAAGGTGCCGGGGTTCGGGCCCCGGGGAAACCGGTGAATATCACCACCACTGGCAACGACTTCCCGAGGGGCCTCGGGGTCCAGCCGCTCATCGTCGAAGAGCTTCTGTGCCTGGGGATTTTCCGGTGCTTCGGTGCTACCGCTGCCCAAGGTATCGCTGATGCGCAAGGCACTGTAGGAGGCGATCCACCAGTTCTCCGCCGCCCGTCGAATCGGCTGTAACGGGGCCAGCAGCCTGGCGTCATTGCGCGGCGGGTAAAAGCGCTGGTCATCGGCCGCAGGCAGCTCGCTGACACCGATGGCCTCACAGCCTTGCTGCAAGTCCAGGAGCCAGCGCAGCAGTCCCTTGGACTCGCCCAACAGGGCACCGCCGCCAAGCAGGTAGCCCAGGGCCGACAAGTGCAACACCGAGCTGCTGTGGTTGCCGCGCTTGAGATCGGCCACTCCCAGCCAGCAGGCATGCTGGGCCCGGGTCAGGGCCACGTAGAGCAGACGCAGATCTTCCGCCAGACGCTCCTCATCGGCTTGGGCGATCAGCTCCGGCGTCGGTCGCAAACTGACCTGGGCCTTGCCGGCAGCATCGTGGTAATGCAGCGGCAGGCGACTGCCATCCACCGGTTTGGTGGAGCAGATGAAGGGCAGGAACACCAAGGGGTATTCCAGGCCCTTGGACTTGTGGATGGTCACCACCTTGACCAGTTGCTCGTCGCTTTCCAGGCGCAGGATCTGCTCTTCACCGGCCTGCCCGGACAACGCCAGATGCTCGGCCAGATGGCGGATCAGTGCCTGCTCACCGTCCAGTTCCGCAGCGTTCTGCTGCAACAACTCAGACAGGTGCAGGAGGTTGGTCAGCACCCGCTCGCCGTCGCTGCGGGCCATCAGCGCCTGGGGCAGTTGGAAGTCATGGAGCAAGCGTCGGAGCATCGGCAGCACGCCCTGGCTGCGCCAGATCGTGCGGTATCCGCGGAACTGCATGACTCGGGCTTCCCAGGCCAATTCGTCCTGGTTCAGCCGCTCCAGTTCCACCAGGGACAGGTTCAGGGTCAGGGAGGCCAGGGCGGCTCGCAGCGGACGCTCCACATCCGGTTCGGCGCAAGCCTTGAGCCACACCAGCAGGTCCCGGGCTTCCTGGGCGGCGAACACCGAGTCCTTGTCGGAGAGATACACGCTGCGCACCCCGCGGGCGGCCAGTTCACCGCGCACCGCCTGGGCCTCCTTGCCGTCGCGGACCAGAATGGCGATATCCGCCGGCAACAGACCCTTGAGTTCCTGCTGATCGCGGGCAAAACCACTGCGCCCCTGCTGACCGCCATTGAGCAGATCGACAATGGCACTGGCACAGGCCGCGGCCTGCTGCTGACGATACTGGACCCCGGACAGCGGTTGCTCCGAAGGCAGTTGCCAGAAGTTCAGCGCTGGCACCGCTTGGCCATCCACCTGCAGGCGCTCCTTGCGGCCCTGAGCGGCTACCGCCAGGAAGGGCACCGGATTCTCGCCATCCTCTTCGCGAAACAGGAAGGCCCCCTGCCCTTGCTGGCGCTGTTCGGCTTGCAGGAACACATGGTTGACCGCACTGACCATGGCCTGGCTGGAACGAAAGTTGGTGCCCAGGGTATGCAAGCGTCCCGCTGTGGCCTGGCGGGCCCGCAGGTAGGTGTAGATGTCGGCGCCACGGAAGGCGTAGATCGCTTGTTTGGGGTCGCCAATCAGGAACAGCCCGGTTTCGGGGTCGTTGGCCTCGATGCGGTAGATGCTTTCGAAGATCCGGTACTGCACCGGATCAGTGTCCTGGAACTCGTCGATCAGGGCCACCGGAAACTGCTCGCGGATCAAAGTCGCCAGGCGCTCGCCGCCGTCGCTTTGCAGGGCGCTGTCCAGACGCAGCAACATATCGTCAAAGCCCATTTCGGCGCGGCGACGCTTCTCTTCTTCAAAACGCGCACCAACCCACTGCGCAGCATGCTGCAGGACCGCGGCGTCCGGGCTAGGCAAGGCGTCGAGGCTGGCCTTGAGTCCAGCCATGGCATCGAGCCCCGGGTGCTGCGGAGCTTCACCTTTCCAGGCCTCGCTCATTCCGTCTGGGGTCAGGCGGGTGAAGCCGGTGCCAATATCCAACTGCTCAACGGATTCGTCCTCGGCCCAGGCCGTGATCTTTTCAAACCAGGGCTCGAAGAAACGAGCCTGCATCTTGCGGCCGTCGACACTCTTGCTGGCAACGCCTTGCAGACAGATCTCCCGCAACTCCACCGCCCATTGCCGCCAGGGTGCCTTGAGCTGCACCAGCGCTTCCCGACGCTCCTGCAGACAGGCTTCGATCAATTCACTGGGGGTCTGTTCCGACGGCTCACGACGCTCGCTGCCGAACATCGCCCGCACCCGGGGCAGCAATTGGGCCGGGCCGACCCAGTTGGAGCGCACCCAGTTGAGCGCATCGCCCTGCATCGGATAGCAGAACAAGCGCCAGTAATCACGCAGCACCTGCCCCAGCAGATCGCTGTGGTCGGTTTCCAGGGTCTGGGTAAACAGGCTGCCGCTGTCGAAAGCGTGCTCGCGGAGCATGCGTTGGCACCAGCTGTGAATGGTGGAGACGGCGGCCTCATCCATCCACTGCGCGGCGATGTCCAGGCGGTTGGCGCAGGCGGCCCATTGTTCGGCGGAGTACTGCTCCCGCAGCTCGACGATCAGGCTGTCGGGGGCGCTGGTTTCGTCACGGAAGAAGCGTGCGGCCTCCGCCAGACGGGTGCGGATGCGTTCGCGCAACTCCTTGGTGGCCGCATCGGTAAAGGTCACCACCAGGATCTGCGGTGGCAGCAATTCGCGACCAAAGCCTGCGGACTCGCCACCGTGGCCCAGCACCAGACGCAGATAGAGCGCGGAGATGGTGAAGGTCTTGCCGGTGCCGGCACTGGCCTCGATCAGTTGGCTACCCCGTAGCGGGAAGGCCAGGGCCAGAGGGACTTGTTGAGTCATGCGCCGGCCTCCTCGCCGAGGGCTGAACGCCAGGGGGCGTCCAGCAGGGGGCGATAGAGTGTCTCGGCCCAGCCGCTGAAGGTTTCATCAGCGATCAGGGCGTTGTAGTCGGCGAATTGCCGAGCCAATGCCGGGCTTTCTCGACGCTCGCCTTCACTGTTCTGGCCATCGCCATCGTAGGTCTTGCGGGCCGCGGCAGCGGCTTTGTCAGGATCGGTCTGGCCCAGCCAGGCGAAGGCAGTCTTGACGGCCACCGGCAATGGCTGCCGCATGCCCGATTGCCAGGCCAGCAGCAGATTGCCGAGGATCGCCCGAGCCTGATCCTGTTCCAACGGCGGTAACAGCAGGCTGTCATCGCTGGCCACCAACGCAGTGGTCAGGGAGTAACCGCTGGCGCAGGCCAGCAGATGGTTGATCCAGGGCTTGATCAAGCGGTGCCATTTGCGGGTTTTGAGCGAACCTATGCCGTTGGGAATGGTGGTCACGGCCAATAGTCCGCCATCCGCCCGTTGATGCAGGTGGCTCAACCAGCCTTCCAGGCGCACGCCCTGCAATTCCAGGCTGACAGGCAATGCACTGGTGACCGGGGTTGGCCACAGATCCAGCAGTTGCCGGTAGCGCTGCAACAAATCCGGCAGGGGCTCCATGAGTTCGCGTTGCAGGCACTCGCCGAAACCGGCCATGGGCAACAGGCCGCTGGCTTGCAGCCTCTGCGCCTGGGCCTGCAAGGCCTGATCCGGGTGTGCGGCATCACTCAATGCGGCCTCCAGCAAGCTGTCGCTGAGGCTGTAGCGTTGCAGGGCGTCGAGGACAAAGGGCTCCTCGTCAGCCAGTGGTGCTTCCATGGCTTCAAAAAACACCTTGAGCCGTTGGCTGAAAAAGTGCCGTACCGGGTTGCGCAGAAAATCTTGCAACTGGGCCAGGCTCAAGGGCTCCTCCTGTACATAAGGCTCGAGGCGTTCGGTGGTGCCGGTTTCTGCCGGGGCCTGATGCAATACCTGCCACTCCCGGGCGTAACTGAACAGGACGTCATTGTCATGAAAGTAGCGGGCACTGAAGGGCTGCAGCGGGTGCTCCTGGGTCAGGGCCTCGAGCAGGGATTGCTGCGCATCGGCCAATCGCCAGCCGCCGGCCAGATGATCGCGCAACTGGCCGATCAGCACCGAGGCAGGCCGTTCGCTGTTATCGCGGATGCTGCGGCCAACCCAACTGACATAGAGTTGGTCCCGGGCTGAGAGCAACGCTTCGAGCAGCAGATAGCGGTCATCTTCGCGTCGGGAACGGTCGCCGGGGCGGTAGTCGCTGCCCATCAGGTCGAAGTCCAGAGGCGGTTGCGCCCGTGGATAGTCACCGTCATTCATGCCCAGCAGGCACACCAGCTTGAAGGGGATTGCGCGCATCGGCATCAGGGTGCAGAAATTCACGGCGCCGGCGAGGAAGCGCTGGGACAAGCGGCCCTGATCAAGGCCCGCCAGCCAGGCTTCACGCACCACGGTCAGGGGCAATTGATCTTGCAGACCGACGGAGTCGCAGGTTTCCAGCCAGTTTTCCCGAAGGTCCTCGAGCTGGCCCAACAGGTAATCGTCATGCTCGGTGCTAGCCAGGAAGAACTGTTCCAGCAAGTGCTGCAGGCGCTCGCCCCATTGGGCTGGCACAGCAGGCTGGGTGAGTTGCTGGTAGGCAATCTGCAGGGCATCCAGCAGTGCGACCAAGGGGCCGATCAGCGCGGCATCCAGGCCGCCGATTTCGTCATAAGGCTCAATGCCGTCGCAGGCATCGGAGCGGCCGACCGCATATCCCAGGAGCATTCGGCGCAGGCCGAAACGCCAGCTGTTTTGCTCAAGCTCCTGGGGCAGTCCCAATTCGGCGCGTTGTTCGGCGTTCATGCCCCAACGGATGCCGGCACCTTCGATCCAGCGGTGCAAGGTGGGCAGGTCGGCTTCATCGACACCAAAACGCGCACGCAATGCCGGGACGTCCAGCAGGTCGAGAATCTCACTGACCGGGAAGCGGCTGTCGGGGAGTTTGAGCAGGTGTTCGACGGCGATCAGCAACGGGTCGCGACCGCGCTGTCCCTGGTCGGTGAGGGTAAAGGGAATGAAACGTCGGTCATCACGCTCCAACTGGCCGAATACTGCACGGATATGCGGGGCGTAGCTGTCGATGTCGGGGACCATGACGATCACATCGCGAGGCCGCAGGTCGGGCTCGGCGCTGAAGCGTGCCAGGAGCTGGTCGTGGAGGATTTCCACCTCGCGCTGGGCACTGTGAGCAATGTGAAAACGGATCGACTGGTCCTGCTGGAGATCGACTTCGGGCCACAGTTCGCGAGTCTCGTTGAGAGGACGCAGCTCGAGGATATCGTCCTGCAGCTGCTGAAGCATGGTGCGTGGCTGGCTGTCGCTGAACAGGTCGATGCGGCCATCGCGGAAAGCCGCGCGATAACTGTTGGGGTCGTCGTAGCTGTCCAGCAGGTTGATGTAGTCACGGCCCTGCTTGCCCCAGGCGGCCAGCAACGGATGGGCATGCTGGTGCAGGGTTTGCGGGTCCAGGGCCAGTGGCATACCGGCTTTGCGCGCCTGGCGTTTGTACTGATGGCGCAGCAGATCCTTGTCGGCAACGATGTCCGCCCAGTGATGGCGACAGGGGTTGTGCACACAGAGAAGGACTTGGCTGAAACGGGCCAATCCGGCCAAAGCCTCCAAGGCCTGGGCCGGCAAGGAAGAAATACCGAAAACGATCACCCGTGACGGCAGGCCAGCGGGAGCTTGATCCAGGTTATTGATCCGCTCGATAAAGCGTTGGTGGACTCCGGCTCGGCTCTGGGCCATGCCTTCGGTACCCACATCCAGAAGCAGTGCTCGCCACAGTTCGGCTTGCCAGCAGTTGGCCGGGGTCAGGGCTTTGGCTTCGCCACGAACGTTACGCAGTGAATGGCGTCCAGCGGCCCAGTCCTCCAGCCAATCGGCCCGATAGACCTGGTACTGGTCGAACAGGTCGGCAAGGCGCTCTGCCAGTTGGTAGCGTTTACGCAAATCACTGTCGTGGGTCAGGAAGCGCTGCAGGGGTTCGAAGTGGGGCTCATCGATCAGCTCTGGCAGCAGGCGCATCAGACGCCAGGTCAGCGGGGCTTTGTCCAAAAGGGATTTAGGCGGGATTTCATCGCGTCCCAATACCAGGCGATAAAGCTGCCACATGAAGCTGCCAGGCAATTGCACATCGATGGCGGCGGCAATACCGCAACCGCCGGAGTCGTCCTCTTCAGGATCTTCAGCCAGGGCCAACTTCAGCCATTGCGCGATGCCATTGCTCTGCACCAGGGCGATTTCATTTTCCAGAGGAGCCAGCGGGTAGCGCCGCATCCAGCTGACCACCAGGCTGCGCAACTCGTCCAGGCGGTTACCGTGAACCACCATAAAACCTGGGGTGAGGGACGAGGCGTCCGGCATAAGGGCTTCCTTGGAGAATACAAAAAGCTAGGCCGGAACCTTAGCACTGTCACGGGGTGGTGGCAGCCGGACCGAGCAAACAGCACAAGAGAAACCGCTGCAGCTTTTCTCCGCGCAAAAACAAAACCCCAATTGCTTTCGCAATTGGGGTTTCGGAATTTAATCTTGACGATGACCTACTCTCACATGGGGAAACCCCACACTACCATCGGCGATGCATCGTTTCACTTCTGAGTTCGGGATGGGATCAGGTGGTTCCAACGCTCTATGGTCGTCAAGAAATTCGGTAGCCAGTCCGTTGCTTGTGCAACGTGCCAGCGAATGGGTATGTAATAGATTTGTGTGTTGTGCAAACTTTCGGTTTGTTTCGTCTTCACACACCGCAACTCGCTTGTTAAGCAAATTGCTTGGGTGTTATATGGTCAAGCCTCACGGGCAATTAGTATTGGTTAGCTCAACGCCTCACAGCGCTTACACACCCAACCTATCAACGTCGTAGTCTTCGACGGCCCTTTAGGGGATTCAAGATCCCAGTGAGATCTCATCTTGAGGCAAGTTTCCCGCTTAGATGCTTTCAGCGGTTATCTTTTCCGAACATAGCTACCCGGCAATGCCACTGGCGTGACAACCGGAACACCAGAGGTTCGTCCACTCCGGTCCTCTCGTACTAGGAGCAGCCCCTCTCAAATCTCAAACGTCCACGGCAGATAGGGACCGAACTGTCTCACGACGTTCTAAACCCAGCTCGCGTACCACTTTAAATGGCGAACAGCCATACCCTTGGGACCGGCTTCAGCCCCAGGATGTGATGAGCCGACATCGAGGTGCCAAACACCGCCGTCGATATGAACTCTTGGGCGGTATCAGCCTGTTATCCCCGGAGTACCTTTTATCCGTTGAGCGATGGCCCTTCCATACAGAACCACCGGATCACTAAGACCTACTTTCGTACCTGCTCGACGTGTCTGTCTCGCAGTCAAGCGCGCTTTTGCCTTTATACTCTACGACCGATTTCCGACCGGTCTGAGCGCACCTTCGTACTCCTCCGTTACTCTTTAGGAGGAGACCGCCCCAGTCAAACTACCCACCATACACTGTCCTCGATCCGGATAACGGACCTGAGTTAGAACCTCAAAGTTGCCAGGGTGGTATTTCAAGGATGGCTCCACGCAAACTGGCGTTCACGCTTCAAAGCCTCCCACCTATCCTACACAAGCAAATTCAAAGTCCAGTGCAAAGCTATAGTAAAGGTTCACGGGGTCTTTCCGTCTAGCCGCGGATACACTGCATCTTCACAGCGATTTCAATTTCACTGAGTCTCGGGTGGAGACAGCGCCGCCATCGTTACGCCATTCGTGCAGGTCGGAACTTACCCGACAAGGAATTTCGCTACCTTAGGACCGTTATAGTTACGGCCGCCGTTTACCGGGGCTTCGATCAAGAGCTTCGCGTTAGCTAACCCCATCAATTAACCTTCCGGCACCGGGCAGGCGTCACACCCTATACGTCCACTTTCGTGTTTGCAGAGTGCTGTGTTTTTAATAAACAGTCGCAGCGGCCTGGTATCTTCGACCGGCATGAGCTTACGGAGCAAGTCCTTCACCCTCACCGGCGCACCTTCTCCCGAAGTTACGGTGCCATTTTGCCTAGTTCCTTCACCCGAGTTCTCTCAAGCGCCTTGGTATTCTCTACCCAACCACCTGTGTCGGTTTGGGGTACGGTTCCTAGTTATCTGAAGCTTAGAAGCTTTTCTTGGAAGCATGGCATCAACCACTTCGTCACCTAAAAGGTAACTCGTCATCAGCTCTCGGCCTTAGAACCCCGGATTTACCTAAGATTCCAGCCTACCACCTTAAACTTGGACAACCAACGCCAAGCTGGCCTAGCCTTCTCCGTCCCTCCATCGCAATAACTAGAAGTACAGGAATATTAACCTGTTTTCCATCGACTACGCTTTTCAGCCTCGCCTTAGGGACCGACTAACCCTGCGTCGATTAACGTTGCGCAGGAAACCTTGGTCTTTCGGCGTGGGTGTTTTTCACACCCATTGTCGTTACTCATGTCAGCATTCGCACTTCTGATACCTCCAGCAAGCTTCTCAACTCACCTTCACAGGCTTACAGAACGCTCCTCTACCGCATCACTTACGTGATACCCGTAGCTTCGGTGTATGGTTTGAGCCCCGTTACATCTTCCGCGCAGGCCGACTCGACTAGTGAGCTATTACGCTTTCTTTAAAGGGTGGCTGCTTCTAAGCCAACCTCCTAGCTGTCTAAGCCTTCCCACATCGTTTCCCACTTAACCATAACTTTGGGACCTTAGCTGACGGTCTGGGTTGTTTCCCTTTTCACGACGGACGTTAGCACCCGCCGTGTGTCTCCCATGCTCGGCACTTGTAGGTATTCGGAGTTTGCATCGGTTTGGTAAGTCGGGATGACCCCCTAGCCGAAACAGTGCTCTACCCCCTACAGTGATACATGAGGCGCTACCTAAATAGCTTTCGAGGAGAACCAGCTATCTCCGAGCTTGATTAGCCTTTCACTCCGATCCACAGGTCATCCGCTAACTTTTCAACGGTAGTCGGTTCGGTCCTCCAGTCAGTGTTACCTAACCTTCAACCTGCCCATGGATAGATCGCCCGGTTTCGGGTCTATTCCCAGCGACTAGACGCCCTATTAAGACTCGCTTTCGCTACGCCTCCCCTATTCGGTTAAGCTCGCCACTGAAAATAAGTCGCTGACCCATTATACAAAAGGTACGCAGTCACAGAACAAAGTCTGCTCCCACTGCTTGTACGCATACGGTTTCAGGATCTATTTCACTCCCCTCTCCGGGGTTCTTTTCGCCTTTCC
>NZ_CP182252.1:1190000-1882500 GCF_048072025.1 Pseudomonas sp. BNK-7 | reverse complement strand
CAGCCACGCTCTGCACCAGGTTTTCCTTCTGCAACAGATCCAGTGCCGCCAGACCCGCAGCGCACGCCACCGGGTGCGCCGAATAGGTGTAGCCGTGGGGGAATTCCACGGCGTACTCGGGCGTCGCCTGGTTCATGAAGGTCTGATAGATCTCGGAGCTGGCAATCACCGCGCCCATGGGAATGGCGCCGTTGGTGACCTGCTTGGCCACACACATCAGATCCGGGGTTACGCCGAAGCTGTCGGCGCCGAACATCGCCCCCGTACGACCGAAGCCTGTGATCACTTCGTCGAACACCAGCAGGATGTTGTGCTGATCACAGATTTCCCGCAGACGCTTGAGATAACCCTGTGGCGGCACCAGTACGCCAGCCGAGCCAGCCATCGGCTCGACGAAGACCGCAGCGATATTGGAAGCATCGTGCAGTTCGATCAGCTTCAGCAGCTCATCGGCCAGGGCAATACCGCCCTGCTCCGGCATGCCACGGGAAAACGCGTTACTGGCCAGCAGAGTGTGCGGCAGGTGGTCCACATCCATCATTGCCTGGCCGAACAGTTTACGGTTGCCGTTGACCCCGCCCAGACTGGTGCCGGCGATGTTCACACCGTGATAGCCACGGGCACGGCCAATCATCTTGGTCTTGGTCGACTGGCCTTTCAGGCGCCAGTAGGCACGCACCATCTTCACTGCGGTATCAGCGCACTCGGAGCCGGAGTCGGTGAAGAACACATGGTTCAGGTTGCCCGGAGTCAGGTCGGTGATTTTTTCCGCCAGTTGAAACGACAGCGGGTGACCGTATTGGAAGCCTGGGGAGTAATCCAGGGTGCCCAGTTGCTTGGATACCGCTTCCTGGATCTCTTTGCGCGAGTGACCGGCGCCGCAGGTCCACAGACCGGACAGCGAGTCATAGACCTTGCGGCCCTTGTCATCCACCAGCCAGCTGCCCTCGGCGCCGACGATCAGGCGCGGGTCGCGTTGGAAGTTGCGATTGGCGGTGTAGGGCATCCAGTGAGCGTCAAGCTTGAGCTGACTGGCCAAAGATGGAATCGCGGTTTCCGGCATGTTCATGAGCAAAACCTCGCAAGGCAATGAAGCGGCGTAGGAATAAAAGCGTTGTTGCGACTAAGTTGCCACGGCTATAAAGTCGGTGAAATCCAACTTTAATAACCTTCAGTCTGGCATCCACTAAACTATGAGCAGCCGTCGCGCCGACCCGCTGGCGCAAGTCAGCGACTTTGATATCCGCCTGCTGCGGATCTTTCGCAGTGTTGTGGAATGCGGTGGTTTCTCCGCCGCAGAGACCGTGCTCGGCATCGGCCGCTCGGCCATCAGCCAACAGATGAGTGATCTGGAGCAACGGGTCGGCCTGCGCCTGTGCCAACGCGGACGCGCCGGCTTTTCCCTCACCGAAGAAGGCCGCGAGGTCTATCAGTCGAGCCTGCAACTGCTCAGCGCCCTGGAGAGTTTCCGCACCGAGGTCAACGGCCTGCACCGCCACCTGCGGGGCGAGTTGATCATCGGCCTCACCGACAACCTGGTGACACTGCCCCACATGCGCATCACCCACGCCCTGGCGCAATTGAAGGAGCGCGGCCCGGACGTGCAGATCCAGATCCGCATGATCGCCCCCAACGAAGTCGAGCAAGGGGTACTCGACGGTCGCCTGCACGTCGGCGTGGTGCCCCAGGCCAGCGCCCTGTCTGGATTGGAGTATCAGCCGCTGTATGACGAACGTTCGTTGCTGTACTGCGCGGTGGGCCATCCCCTGTTTTACGTGGACGACAAGCAACTGGACGATCAGCGTCTCAATGACCAGGACGCCATTGCCCCGACCTTCCGCCTGCCCGCGGAAATCCAGGCCCACTATCAAGCATTGAACTGCACCGCCAGCGCATCCGACCGCGAAGGCATGGCCTTCCTGATCCTCACCGGACGCTATATCGGCTACCTCCCTGACCACTACGCCACCCTCTGGGTGCAGCAAGGCCGGTTGCGCGCGCTCAAGCCCAAGTCGCGCTTCTATGACCTGAGCCTGGCATCGGTCACACGCAAGGGCCGGCGCCCCCACCTGGTGCTGGAAAGCTTCCTGGAGAGCCTGGCGGCGACCCGCTGAAAACCGGCAAAGCCCGCGTAAAGCCCCGTACTCGCAAGGCCGTATCGACAACCAGAGAAAATGACCTGAGCACCTGGACAGCTTTTTTGCAAAGACCTCGGCACCTAGAACCTTCAGCCCGAGCTCCACGCCCTTCAGCCAGATGCTTCCCGCTGCAGTGAACTGATCCACGGACTCAACGACCGCCGCCCCCCCTGGCAGCCCTGTTGATGCGCCTGCTGCCGGACGGTAAAAGCCTGCCAAACGACATAAATCCGGCGCCGGAAAATCACTGCCTGAAGGCCCGCTGAAGCTTTTGTCGCGCCAAGGCTTGTCTGATCAACCTGGGTGCGCTATCAACGCACAGGTTGCACCCACAGACTTGCTCGGAAACCTCCATGACCTTTGAAGTCCCCGCCCACAGCACTCCTCACCCAGGCAAACCCGCCAGCCGCATTCGGCAGAAGAATGAAGAGGCCATCATCCAGGCCGCCGAGGACGAGTTCGCCCGTCACGGCTTCAAAGGCACCAGCATGAACACCATCGCGCAGAAGGCCGGCCTGCCCAAAGCCAACCTGCACTACTACTTCACCAACAAACTGGGGCTGTACATCGCGGTGCTGAGCAACATCCTCGAACTCTGGGACAGCACCTTCAACACCCTCACCGCCGAGGATGACCCGGCCGAGGCCCTGACCCGCTACATCCGCGCCAAGATGGAATTTTCCCGTCGCCAGCCACAGGCCTCGCGGATCTTCGCCATGGAAATCATCAGTGGCGGCGAATGCCTGAGCGAATACTTCAGCCAGGACTACCGCGCCTGGTTCCAAGGCCGGGCCAATGTGTTCCAGGCCTGGATCGACGCCGGCAAGATGGACCCGGTTGACCCAGTGCACCTGATCTTCCTGCTTTGGGGCAGCACCCAGCACTACGCCGACTTCGCCACCCAGATCTGCCGCGTCACCGGCCGCAGCCGCCTGACCAAGCAGGATTTCGAAGAGGCCGGCACCAACCTGATCCGTATCATCCTCAAAGGCTGTGGCCTGACTCCCGCCCAGAAAGACTGACGCTCATGCCCTTTACCCTGGCCGGCCTTTGCGAGTACCGCGAAGAGATTCGCAAAAGCCGCTTCATCACCTTTGCCGCGCCCATCACCAGCGCGGTCGAGGCCCAAGCCTTCATCCAGCAATACAGTGACCTCAACGCCTCCCACAATTGCTGGGCGTGGAAGCTGGCCGATCAGTACCGCAGCAACGACGACGGCGAACCCGGCGGCACCGCCGGACGGCCGATCCTCGCGGCCATCGAGGCCCAGGATTGCGATCAGGTAGCCGTGCTGGTGATCCGCTGGTACGGCGGCATCCAGCTGGGCACTGGTGGCCTGGCCCGGGCTTACGGCGGCGGTGCCAACAAATGCCTGCAAGGCGCCGAGCGCATCGCCCTGGTCAACCGCGTACCGCTGCGCTGCGCCTGCAGTTTCAGCGAGCTGGCCCTGGTCAAGTTGCGGATCGCCGAACTGGGCGGGTTGCTGGTAGAGGAAGACTTCACCGCCAATGGCGTGGAGTTGCAACTCGCCCTGGGCGAAGAGCAGATCGATACCCTGCAACAGCAGTTGGCCGACCTCAGCCGCGGACGCATCCTCTTGCAGCGCTGAGCGCACCAACCCGGCCCGAGCACCTTGTGCATAACCCGGCAGAGCCTCCCGCAGTTGCCCACATCTGCTGTGCACCCGACTGTGGATAACCTGAGCACATAACGCTGTAACCCTTCTGTAACGTGGCTTTGCGGGCTTTGTTCATTTTTTGCCCAAAGTTCCTCCAATGGACTTTTTTGCAACGTAAAACAGTAAGTTAGAGTGGTTTATCGCGGTTGGAAGGCAAGGCTGCCGGGCTTATGCCCAAGTTCCAGGCTTGCACACAAATACTGTGGAGCAAGCTGTGGATAACCCGTGCAAGGCTGCTCCAGCCGCTGACTGCACAGGGCCTGCAGGCCACTGGTCATTTTTTGCTCAGTTTGCCGCGGACAAAAACAGAGCCCTTTCAAACACTTTGCCCCGAAGTGGTGCCCGGTTTCCGCCTCCTCCAACAGTTCAAGGGGCACTCCAGGGCGGCGCCTGAGCTTTCCTGACCTACTGGCCAGGAAATTGCTTTATCCACAGCAACAACTCCAATCCCCCGAGCCCGTCATGCCAAATTCCGCTGTGCCCATCGCACAAACTCCGCGCCTGCAACTGCGCCAGATCAGCAAGCGCTATCCCGGTTGCCTGGCCAACGACGCCATCGACCTGAGCATCGCTCCAGGTGAAATCCAGGCCCTGCTCGGCGAGAACGGCGCCGGCAAAAGCACCTTGATGAAGATCATCTACGGGGTGATCCAGGCCGACTCGGGGGAGTTGATCTGGCAAGGCCGGCGTCAGCTCATCAGCAGCCCGGCCCAGGCTCGCGGCCTGGGAATCGGCATGGTGTTCCAGCATTTCTCATTGTTCGAAACCCTCAGCGTCGCGCAAAACATTGCCCTGGCCATGGGCGCGGCGGCCGGCACGCCGGGCCAGCTGGAAGGCAAGATCCGCGAAGTGTCCCAGCGTTATGGCATGCCCCTGGAACCCCAGCGCCTGGTGCACAGCCTGTCCATCGGCGAGCGTCAACGAGTGGAGATCGTGCGCTGCCTGATGCAGGACATCCGCCTGTTGATCCTCGACGAACCCACCTCAGTGCTGACCCCGCAAGAGGCCGAAGAACTGTTCGTCACCCTGCGCCGGCTGGCGGCCGAGGGCTGCAGCATCCTGTTCATCAGCCACAAGCTCGCCGAAGTCCGCGCGCTGTGCCACAGCGCCACAGTACTGCGGGGCGGCCGGGTGGCCGGTCACTGTCGGCCGGCCGAATGCTCGAACCAGGAACTGGCGCGACTGATGGTGGGTGACACGGCGGCCCTGCTCGCCGACTACCCCAAGGTCAGCGGCGCTACCGAATTCCTGCACATCCGCGAGTTGAGCTGGCACAACCCCGATCCCTTCGGCTGCTCCCTCAAGGCCATCGACCTGAGCCTGCGCAGTGGCGAAATCGTCGGTATCGCCGGGGTCGCCGGCAATGGCCAGGACGAACTGCTGGCCCTGCTCAGCGGCGAGCAACGCCTGGCTCCCGGTGAGGCCCAACGCATCTGCCTGGCCGGCCAGGCCGTCGGCCATCTCTACCCCGATGCAAGACGCCGAAAGGGGCTGGCCTTCGTCCCCGCCGAACGCCTGGGGCAAGGTGCAGTGCCGGAACTGAGCCTGGAAGACAACGCGCTGCTCAGCGCCTTTCAACAAGGACTGGTCCGCAATGGCCTGATTCAAAGAGCCAAGGTCCGCGCCCTGGCCGAGACAATCATCCAGCGCTTCGGGGTCAAGACCGGTGATGCCCAGAGCCCGGCCCGCAGCCTGTCCGGCGGCAATCTGCAGAAATTCATCCTCGGCCGCGAGATCCTCCAGCAACCGCGCTTGCTGATCGCCGCGCACCCGACCTGGGGCGTCGACGTGGGTGCCGCTGCCACCATTCACCGGGCACTGATCGCCCTGCGCGATGCCGGCGCGGCGATCCTGGTGATCTCCGAAGACCTGGATGAACTGCTGCAGATCAGCGATCGCATTGCCGCCCTGTGCGGTGGTCGTCTCTCGACGCCCAAAGCCTGCGCCGACACCTCATTGGTCGAAGTCGGCGCCTGGATGGCCGGCCACTTCGAAGCCGTCCCCTACACCCCCGCCCCGGCGGTTTAACGGAGTCGTCCATGCTGCTTTCACTCGAACCTCGCGGCCGCCAGTCGCGCCTGATGCTCTGGTGTTCCCCTCTTCTGGCCGCGCTGCTGACCCTGAGCTGTGGTGCCCTGCTGTTCATGGCCCTGGGGCATGACCCGCTGCTGACCCTGCACACCCTGCTGATCGCCCCGGTCAGCGACCTGTACGGCGTCTCGGAACTGCTGGTCAAGGCGCTGCCGATCCTGCTCTGCGCCCTGGGCCTGGCAGTGGCCTACCGGGCCCGCATCTGGAACATCGGCGCTGAAGGCCAATTGCTGCTCGGGGCCCTGGCCGGCAGCGCCCTGGCGGTCAACCTCATCGAATTGCAAAGTCGCTGGGCGCTGGTACTGATCCTGCTCACCGGCACCCTGGCCGGCGCCGCCTGGGCCGGGCTCACGGCCTGGTTGCGCACGCGCTTCAACGCCAACGAAATCCTCACCAGCATCATGCTCAACTACATCGCCCTGAACCTGTTGCTGTATTGCGTACACGGCCCATTGAAGGACCCCGCCGGGTTCAACTTCCCCGAGTCGGCGATGTTCGGCGACGCCAGCCGCCTGCCACAGTTGATGGAAGACGGTCGGGTCCACGCCGGGGTGTATTTCGCCCTGCTGGCCCTGGTGGCAGTCTGGGTACTGCTGCAGAAAAGCTTCGTCGGTTTCCAGATCAAGGTCCTCGGGCTGGACCGGCGCGCCGCGGGTTTCGTCGGCTTTCGCCAGCAGCGCCTGATCTGGCTGGCGCTATTGATCAGCGGCGCCCTGGCTGGGTTGGCCGGGGTCTGTGAAGTCACCGGGCCCATCGGCCAACTGGTGCCGCAGGTCTCCCCCGGCTACGGCTATGCGGCGATCACCGTGGCCTTTCTCGGGCGCCTGAACCCCATTGGCATCCTGTTCTCCAGCCTGCTCATGGCCCTGCTGTACATCGGTGGCGAAAGCGCGCAGATGAGCCTCAACCTGCCCCAGGCCATTACCCAGTTGTTCCAGGGCATGATGCTGTTCTTCCTCCTGGCCTGTGACGTACTGATTCTCTATCGGCCGCGCCTGAACCTGCGCTGGGCACGCCGCGACACGCCCCTCAGCGCAACCGCCGGAGCCCTGTAATGGATATCGATCTGCTGAGCAATATTCTCTACGCCATGGTGCGCTGCGGCACGCCCTTGCTGCTGGTGGCCCTGGGGGAACTGATCTGTGAAAAGAGCGGCGTCCTCAACCTCGGCCAGGAAGGCATGATGCTGTTCGGCGCGGTGATAGGTTTTATCGTCGCCCTCAACAGCGGCCATTTGTGGCTTGGCGTGCTGCTGGCAATGGCGGCGGGAATGCTGCTCTCGGCGCTGTTTGCCCTGGTGGCCCTGGCGTTCAATGCCAATCAGGTGGCTACCGGGCTGGCGTTGACTATCTTCGGGGTCGGCTTGTCGAGCTTTGTCGGCGCGGCCTGGGTCGGCAAGCCACTGGCCGGGTTCGAACCGCTGGCACTGCCATTGCTCAGCGACATCCCGCTGATCGGCCGCATGCTGTTTGCCCAGGATCTGCTGGTGTACTTGTCCTTCGCGCTGTTCGCCCTGGTGGCCTGGGTGCTCCTCAAGAGCCGGGTTGGCCTGATCATCCAGGCCGTCGGCGAAAACCCCGACGCCGCCAGCGCCATGGGCCTGCCGGTGCTGCGGGTGCGCACGCTCGCGGTGCTGTTCGGCGGTGCCATGGCCGGGTTGGCCGGGGCCTACCTGTCCCTGGCCTACACCCCGATGTGGGCCGAGAACATGAGCGCCGGCCGCGGCTGGATTGCCCTAGCCCTGGTGGTGTTCGCCAGTTGGCGCGTGTGGCGACTGTTGCTCGGCGCCTACCTGTTCGGCCTGGCGAGCATCCTGCATCTGGTGGCCCAGGGCCTGGGGCTGGCGATACCCTCCAACCTGCTGGCGATGCTGCCCTATGCCGCCACCATCCTGGTGCTGGTGCTGCTATCGCGCGACGCCTTGCGCACCCGTTTGTACGCACCGGTATCCCTGGGGCAGCCTTGGCAGGCGGGGCATTAAATGACCGGCGCACGCCCGGCTGGAGCCAGCTTGCCTACGTCGCCTTTGACCGGCAGCAACTGCGCCACGCACCAGGCCAGTTCGAAAACCAGGAACACCGCGATCAATGCGGTGGCGCCGTGCATCAGGGCGTACCCCTGCCAAGTGGCAAACAGGAGGCGCCCCACCGCGTCATAACGGCCAAACGCCTGCTGCGGATCACGAATCCGCAGCACCGACCATACGCAGACAATCGACCCCATGAGGTTGGCCATCAGCAGGTGCATCGGCTCGAACGGAGGCAGGCTACCGGGCAGATTGAAGGCCTGGGCCGCGCCCTGCAGCAACTCGTGCAAGGCCATGAAACTCCAGGGGGTGACAAAGGCCAGCGTCACCAGCAAGTCGTACCAGCCGCTGGCGCGGACCAATTTTCGGTAGTGTTCGGTCGTCCACATAGGAAGTGCTCCATCAACTCAAGGAGCGCGCAGGCTAAAGCCTGGAGTATGCTCCAGGGTCAAGCCCTTTCGAGCCCCATGCAAGTGCATCGGAGAACTGGGCCAGTTGCGCCACGAGCTGCAACTGCGGCTGGGACAAGCCTGTCCATTGAATCCGTGATCCTCATTTATCAAGGAACCTCATCATGTCCACGGCAAAAACCGCACTGATCATCGGCGCCTCCCGGGGCCTGGGCCTCGGCCTGGTACAACGCCTGCTGGAAGACGGCTGGCAAGTCACCGCCACCGTGCGCAACCCGCACAAGGCCGAAGCCCTGCAGGCACTGGGCAAGGTGCAGATCGAACAACTGGACATGGACGATCAGCAAGCGGTGATCGCCCTGAGCCAGAAACTCAAGGACCAGGTGTTCGACCTGCTGTTCGTCAATGCCGGGGTCAAGGGCCCGGACAACCAACTGCCGGGCCACGCGACCCTGGCCGAAGTCGGCCAGCTGTTCTTCACCAACGCGGTGGCGCCGATCAACCTGGCCCAGCGCTTTGTCGGGCAGATCCGCAAGGACAGCGGCGTGCTGGCGTTCATGAGTTCGGTGCTGGGCAGCGTGACCATGCCGGACGCTCCGGAGCTGGCGCTGTACAAGGCCAGCAAGGCGGCGCTGAACTCCATGACCAACAGCTTCGTCACCCAGCTGCAACAGAAGCTGACCGTGCTCTCGCTGCACCCGGGCTGGGTAAAGACCGACATGGGCGGTGAAGGCGCCGACATCGACGTGCAAACCAGCACCCGTGGGCTGATCGCCCAGATCAACGCCTACACCGGCAAGGGCGGCCATCACTTCGTCAACTACAAGGGCGAAACCATCCCCTGGTAAGCCCGCAATCTCTGTAACCGATGCCCCTGGCAGCGCTTGCACAGCGCTGCCAAGGCTCTGCAACGGGGGGCAAACCGCAAGTTTTGTCCCCCGGCACATCTTTCGCTAGACTGCGCACCTCGCCCCTTGCGGCGACCCTGGATCAGCAGACAGGGCAACACTGAGCTGGCTAACCTGAACCCACTTTCAGAGGAGCCGGCCACCATGCCTGCGACCCGTACCTGGTTAAAAAATCCCCTGGCCATCTTCACCGGCAATGCCCTCGACGCCCGTGGCGGCCTGGTCGTGCAAGACGGTCTGATCGTTGAAGTCCTGGGCCTGGGCCAACAGCCTGCGAGCCCTTGCCAACAGGTCTTCGATGCCCGCGAGCACGTGTTGCTGCCGGGCCTGATCAACACCCACCATCACTTCTACCAAACCCTGACCCGGGCCTGGGCGCCGGTGGTCAACCAGCCGCTGTTCCCCTGGCTCAAGACCCTGTACCCGGTCTGGGCCCGGCTGACCCCGGAAAAACTCGCCCTGGCCACCAAAGTGGCGCTGGCCGAGCTGCTGCTCTCCGGTTGCACCACCGCCGCCGACCATCACTACCTGTTTCCCGACGGCCTGGAAAACGCCATCGACGTGCAAGTCGAAAGCGTGCGTGAACTGGGCATGCGCGCCATGCTCACCCGCGGTTCCATGAGCCTGGGCGAAAAGGACGGCGGCCTGCCACCGCAACAGACCGTGCAGGAAGGCCAGGTGATTCTCGACGACAGTCAGCGCCTGATTCGCCAATACCACGAGCGTGGCGACGGCGCGCAGATCCAGATCGCCCTGGCGCCGTGCTCGCCGTTCTCGGTGACCCCGGAAATCATGTCGGCCAGCGCCGAACTGGCCAACGGACTCGATGTGCGCCTGCACACTCACCTCGCCGAAACCCTCGACGAAGAAGACTTCTGCCTGCAGCGCTTCGGCCTGCGCACCGTGGATTACCTGGACAGCGTCGGCTGGCTCGGTCCGCGTACCTGGCTGGCCCACGGCATCCACTTCAACCCGGATGAAATCGCCCGCCTGGGCGCTGCCGGCACCGGCATCTGCCATTGCCCGAGTTCGAACATGCGCCTGGCCTCCGGCATCTGCCCCAGTATCGAACTGACCGACGCCGGCGCGCCCCTGGGCTTGGGCGTGGACGGTTCGGCGTCCAACGATGCGTCGAACATGATCCTCGAAGCGCGGCAGGCGCTGTACATCCAGCGCCTGCGCTACGGCGCCGAGAAGATCACCCCGGAGCGCGTATTGGGCTGGGCGACCCAGGGTTCGGCAAGCCTGTTGGGCCGCACCGACATCGGCGAGCTGGCGGTGGGCAAGCAGGCGGACCTGGCGTTGTTCAAGCTCGATGAGCTGCGTTTCTCGGGTAGCCATGATCCGGTTTCGGCGCTGCTGTTGTGCGGCGCGGATCGAGCGGACCGGGTCATGATTGGTGGCCAGTGGCGGGTGATTGATGGCCAGGTCGAAGGGCTGGACCTGAAAAACCTGATCGCCGATCACAGCCAGGCGGCCCGGCAACTGATCGCCGGTAGCTGATCGTTGAGTTCAACGGCGAGGGACCCGATCCCTCGCCTGCGCCTTAAGCGGAATCGGATTGAGGAAACATGTTAGTTTCCGCCCTCGAACGAACCGCTATAGGGACATTACGTGAAACAAAAGTACGGACTGGCGCTCTGCGTCGCGCTGCTGATTTCAGGCTGCGAGAAACAGGAGGTTGCTGGCCCGCCCAGCAAAGCGCTGTCAGCTGAAAAAGTGGCAGAAATTGCTTCGACCATCAGCCGCAAATACCCAGATCTGTCCCCACAAAACCGCGAGGCCGTACTCAACACAGTGATCCGCTCGCTGGACAACATGGTGTTGATCGAAGGGGGCGAATTCCAGATGGGCGATTTCGGTTGGCCCCATGGCTTCGACCCACTTGCCTTGTGCCAATGGCCCTGCGGCGTGGACCCGGCAAAAATGGAGCGGATCAGTCTCGACGTCGATGACGATTTCGTTCACCCGGTCAAATTGAGCAGCTATTACCTGTCCTCGCTGCAAACCACCCTGGGCGATTTTGATCTGTTCTTCCTGGCCCAAGGCAAGCCGCCATTCGACGCTGAACTTCGTAAACGCGAAGACATGAAGCACCTCTACCTTGAAAACCTGCCCGCCCCGGCCTCTCGATCATGGCAAGAGGCCAAGGATTACTGTGGCTGGCTGGCAGACCTCAGCGGCTATCGCGTCGATCTGCCGACCGAGGCGCAATGGGAATATGCGGCGCGCAACCGCGGCCAGCCGGTGATGTTCGCCACCGACAACGGCAATCTGGATTACGGCCGCAACTTCCCGGCCCCTGACGACAACGAAACCTTCGCCGTGGACAGGTTTGTGCCCAATCCGCTAGGCCTCTACAACCTCACCGGCAACGCCAGTGAATGGGTCAACGATTGGTACGATAAACACTACTATCGCGAGTCTCCCGTGGAGAACCCGCAAGGGCCTGAAACAGGCATCTATCGGGCGCAACGCGGCGCCAACAACAAGTTTGCCAACGACCCGACCTTTTCTCCTTCGGCCAGCACCGTGCGCCGTTGGCGTTGGGGGGCACTGGCGGCCTGGAATGCCCCCGGTGTCAGCTTTCGCTGCGCCATCCAGTCAGCCCAGCCGCTTTAAAGGCCCAGCAGCGACAGCATGATGAAGGTGGCAAACAGCACGAAGTGAGTCATGCCCTCGATGGCATTGGTTTCACCGTCGTTGAGGTTGATCGCGCTGACGATCAGGGTGATGAACACCATCACTGTCTGCACAGGAGTCATGGCCATCTGGAACGGCTGGCCGGTGTACAGGGCCATGGCCTCCATCACCGGCACCGTGAGGATCACCGTCGACAGGGAGGCGCCCAGGGCCACGTTGACCACCGACTGCATGCGGTTGGCCAGGGCCGCACGCAGGGCGGTGAGAATCTCCGGCGCGGCAGAAATCGCCGCCACCAGGATCGCCGTGATCACCGGCGGCGCGCCCGTGCCTTCCAGGCCCAGGTCCAGGGTCTTGGACATCACCTCGGCCAGGGCGCCGATCACCACCACGCCGAACACCAGGATGCCGATGCTCCAGGCCAGGTTGACGGCATGGGGCTGTTCCTGGGCCTCTTTAGCACGGCGCTTTTCCGGGTAGCTATAGCTGAAGAAGTAACTGTGCGGCCCGACCTGCATGCGCAGGAACAGGGTATAGAGCACCACCATCGCGCCAATGGTGAAGGCCGAATACACCTTCCAGTCGGCCTCGGGGATGAACTCCGGCACCACCATCGACACGCCCATGGCGGTGAGAATCATCACGCTGTAGGTGCGCGCCGAATCGTCGTTATAAGGCTGCTCGCCGTGCTTGATGCCGCCCATCAGCGCGGCCAGGCCGAGGATGCCGTTGATGTCCAGCATCACCGCCGAATAGATGGTGTCGCGCACCAGGGTCGGCGAGGCTTCGTTGCTCATCATGATGGCCAGGATCACCACCTCCACCAGCACCGCGGCCAGGGTCAGGATCATGGTGCCGTAGGGATCGCCGACCTTTTCCGCCAGCCGTTCGGCGTGGTGGGCAACACGCATCGAGGCGATGACGATAAAGCCGATCAGCACCAGCCCGGCCATCAGGGCAATGCCTTGGCCGCTATTGAGCAGCAGGTGTTCCAGGGGATAGGCGGCCACGGCAGCCAGCAGCGCAAGCAGCAGAAACTGTTCTTGCTTGAGGGAAGTGAACATTGCAGTCCTTTGACGGAAATAAAAACGAGTACAGGAGATGAATGAAAGACTGCTTCGGGTCACTAACGTTTCGTTACATGTCAGTGCACCAGGCTCAGGCGCCACGCACCGGGATGGATCTTGAACAGCCCTTCGCCGGCAAGCCGGCTCCTACATTCCAACGCCGTAGGAGCTGGCTTGCCAGCGAAAAACGCGCCCCACAGCCCACGTAGAAACCGCCTCGCCGGCGCAACCGCCATCTTTGTTGTCCTGTTGGTCAGCTATTTGCATTGCCCTTAAGCGCTTGCCGACCCAGTCCTCCCCCACAACAAGATGGAGCTCCAATTCATGCATACACGTCCGTTGCACAAGCTGCTCTGCGCCCTCGCCGCCGCCGTCGGCCTGAGTGCCAGTCTCGCCGCCAGCGCTGCCGATCCACTGAAGGTCGGCTTCGTCTACATCGGTCCCATCGGTGACCACGGCTGGACCTATCAGCATGAACAAGGACGCAAGGCACTGGCGGAAAAATTCGGCGAGCAGATCAAGACCAACTACGTCGAGAACGTGGCCGAAGGCGCCGACGCCGAGCGGGTGATCCGCAACATGGCCAAGGACAACTACGACCTGATCTTCACCACCTCCTTCGGCTACATGAACCCCACCCTGAAAGTCGCCAAGCAGTTCCCCAAGGTGACCTTCGAACACGCCACCGGCTACAAGCAGGACAAGAACCTCGGCACCTACCTGGCACGCACCTACGAGGGACGCTACGTCGGCGGCTTCCTCGCAGCGAAAATGACCAAGAGCAAGAAGATCGGCTACGTCGCCTCCTTCCCGATCCCGGAAGTGATCCGCGACATCAACGCCATCCAGCTGGCCCTGAACAAGTACAACCCGGGCACCGAGATCAAGGTGGTGTGGGTCAACTCCTGGTTCGATCCGGGCAAGGAAGCCGACGCCGCCAACGCCCTGATCGACCAGGGCGCCGACGTGATCTTCCAGCACACCGACAGCCCGGCACCGATCCAGGCCGCGGAGCGCCGCGGCGTGTATGCGGTGGGCTACGCCTCGGACATGGCCCACTTCGGCCCCAAGGCGGTGCTGACCTCCATCGTCAACAACTGGGCCCCGCACTACATCCAGGCCACCCAAGGGGTGCTGGACCACAGCTGGACATCCCAGGACTACTGGGGCGGTCTGAAAGAGGGTACGGTTGAGCTGCCCCTCAGCGACCTGCTGCCGGCCCCGGTGAAAGCCGAGGCCGAGCAGATCATCGCCAGCATCAAGAGTGGCCAGTTCCACCCGTTCACCGGCCCGATCAAGGACCAGGGCGGGGTAGAAAAAATCCCTGCGGGGGTCAGCGCCAGCAATGCCGAACTGGCCTCGATGAACTACTACGTCGAAGGCCTGAAGGCAGACCTCCCCAAATAAGCTGGTCGTCGCTGCCGGAGCACCCGCCAGCGACGACGGACCGCCAACAGGATGGGAGCCTTTTCATGCATCAACTGCCGATCATCGATATCAGCCCGCTGTATCAGGAGGCCCAGCCAGGCTGGGACAGTGTCGCCAGACAGATCGACCGCGCCTGTCGCGAATGGGGCTTCTTCTACATCAAGGGCCACCCGATCAGTGCACAACGCATCGAGCAATTGCTGGCCATGGCCAAGCACTTCTTCGCCCTGCCCAGCGCCGAGAAACTCAAGATCGACATCACCCAGAGCCGCCACCATCGCGGCTACGGCGCCATCGCCACCGAGCAACTGGACCCGGGCAAGCCCAGCGACCTCAAGGAAACCTTCGACATGGGCCTGCACCTGCCGGATGACCATCCCGAGGTCGTGGCGGACAAGCCCCTGCGCGGCCCCAACCGCCACCCGGACCTGCCCGGCTGGAAAGACCTGATGGAGCAGCACTACCAGGACATGCAAGCCCTGGCCCAGACCCTGCTGCGGGCCATGACCCTGGCCCTGGGCATCGAGCGCGACTTCTTCGACCGCCGCTTCCAGGACCCGGTCAGCGTGCTGCGGCTGATCCACTACCCGCCCCGCCACACCGCCAGCAGCACCGAGCAGCAAGGCGCGGGAGCCCATACCGACTATGGCTGCATCACCCTGCTCTACCAGGACACCGCCGGTGGCTTGCAAGTGCGCAACGTCCAGGGGCAGTGGATCGATGCGCCGCCCATCGAAGGCAGCTTCGTGGTCAACCTCGGCGACATGATGGCGCGCTGGAGCAACGACCGTTACCTGTCGACTCCGCACCGGGTCATCAGCCCGCTGGGGGTGGACCGCTACTCGATGCCGTTCTTCGCCGAACCGCACCCGGACACCCGCATCGAATGCCTGCCCGGCTGCCAGGACGCGGAGCACCCGGCCAAGTACCCGGTGACCACCTGTGCCGAATTCCTGCTCTCGCGCTTTGCCGATACCTACGCCTATCGCCGGGAGCTGGAGCAGGCCTGATCGCCCATTCGGTCAGGTTTTACCGAACAATGGCGCCGCCAGATGTAGAATGGCGGCTTTTTCGGGCCCGGTGAAAACCTGGCGATCGCCGCAACCGCCGCCAGTTCCCCAGAGAAGGGCACGGCCCCGGCAGCGCATCACTCTCGCAGCGCCCGCCTGCACCTGATGAGACAACACCATGTATGACTGGCTGAACGCCTTGCCCAAGGCCGAGTTGCACCTGCACCTGGAAGGTTCCCTGGAACCGGAACTGCTGTTCGCCCTGGCCGAACGCAACAAGATCGCCCTGCCCTGGAGCGACGTCGAAACCCTGCGCAAGGCCTACGCCTTCAACAACCTGCAGGAGTTCCTCGACCTGTATTACCAGGGCGCCGATGTGCTGCGCACCTCCCAGGATTTCTACGACCTGACCTGGGCCTACCTGCTGCGCTGCAAAGAGCAGAACGTGATCCACACCGAGCCGTTCTTCGATCCGCAGACCCACACCGACCGCGGCATCCCGTTCGAAGTGGTGCTCAACGGCATCGCCGCCGCACTCAAGGACGGCGAGCAGCAACTGGGCATCACCAGCGGCCTGATCCTCAGCTTCCTGCGCCACTTGAGCGAAGAAGAAGCACAGAAAACCCTCGACCAGGCGCTGCCGTTCCGCGATGCCTTCGTTGCCGTGGGCCTGGACAGTTCGGAAATGGGTCACCCGCCAAGCAAGTTCCAGCGGGTCTTCGACCGCGCCCGCAGCGAAGGCTTCCTGACCGTCGCCCACGCCGGCGAGGAAGGCCCGCCCGAGTACATCTGGGAAGCCCTGGACCTGTTGAAGATCCAGCGCATCGACCACGGCGTGCGCGCTTTCGAGGATGAGCGGCTGATGCAGCGCATCATCGACGAGCAGATCCCGCTGACCGTGTGCCCGCTGTCCAACACCAAGCTCTGCGTGTTCGACCACATGTCCCAGCACAACATCCTGCAAATGCTCGAGCGCGGGGTGAAGGTCACGGTCAACTCCGATGACCCGGCCTACTTCGGCGGCTACGTCACCGAGAACTTCCACGCCCTGTACACCGACCTGGGCATGACCCAGGACCAGGCCCGGCGCCTGGCGCAGAACAGCCTGGATGCGCGGCTGGTCAAGCCGTAACGGCCTTCGCCGGCCAGCCGGCTCCTACAGGTTCGTGTAGGAGCCGGCTGGCCGGCGAACAGCTCCCCCCTCTCTATCAGCCCGCCGCCTCGCTCAACGCCTCCAGCGTCTTGCCCCGGGTCTCCATCCCGAACAGCCAGACCACTCCCGCCGCGATCACGAAGCACGCCGCCCCCAGGGCAAACACCCCGCCCTGCCCGGTGATGGGAAACACCAGCCCGGTCACCAAAGGCCCCAGCAGCGAACCGATCCGGCCAACGGCCGAAGCGAAGCCCGAACCCGTGGCCCGGGCAGACGTCGGGTACAGCTCCGGCGTGTAGGTGTAGAGCACCGCCCACATGCCGAACAGGAAAAACTGCATCAGCAGGCCGGTGCCGATCAACAGGCTGACGTTGCCGCCAAACACCGCGCTCTGGCCGTAGAAGAAGGCCATGATCCCGCCGCCGAGCAAGGTGACGATGCACACCGGCTTGCGCCCCCAGCGCTCCACCAGCCAGGCGGCCATGAGGAACCCGGGAATCCCGCCCAGGGAAATCAGCACCGTGTAGTACACCGACTGGGTCACGGCAAAACCGGACTGTTGCAGCAAGGCGCTGAGCCAGGACGTCAGCCCGTAGAACCCCAGCAATGCGAAGAACCACAGGCTCCAGATCATCATCGTGCGTTGCCGATACAGGGGCGACCAGATCTGTTTCAGCGCAGAAAAAAAGTGCCCCGGCGCCTGCTCGACTCGCGGCAGGCGCACCGGTTCCGGCAACGGGGCGCCACCCAGGGCAGCCCGCACCTTGTCCTCGATGCCCAGCAGCACCCGGTCGGCCTCGGCATGGCGCCCAGCCTGCTCCAGCCAGCGCGGCGACTCGGGAATGAAGAAGCGGATCACCAGCACGAACACTGCCGGAATCGCCAGCACCAGGAAGATGTCGCGCCAGCCGATCAGCGGCAGGAGGAAGTACGACAGCGCACCGGCCGCCACAAAACCCAAGGGCCAGAAGCCGTCCATCAAGGCGATGTAGCGCCCGCGTCGTTGCGCCGGAATCATCTCCGAGAGCATCGATTGGGCGATGGGAAACTCCATGCCCATGCCGATGCCCAGGAGCACCCGGAACAGGGTCAGGCTGTCCACGCTCTGGGCGGTGGAACACAGGTAACTGGCCACGCCCCAGAGCACGATGCTCCATTGGAACACCGGCTTGCGCCCGAAGCGGTCGGCGAGCATGCCCGACAGCGAGGCGCCGAGCACCATGCCGAAGAAGCTGGAGCTGGCCAGCAGGCCGGCCTGGGCCGAGCTCAGGCCGAACTCGGTTTTGATCGACCCCAGCAGGAAGGTCATCATCGCCAAATCCATGGAGTCGAAGAAAAACGCCAGGGCAATGATGATGAAGATCACCCGGTGATAACCGCTGATAGGTAAGCGCTCCAGGCGCTCTGCGGCGCTGTATCCCTGTATGCCCATGCCCTGTTCCCCCGATTGAATGCACGACCCGTCGAGTGTGCGGGATCGAAGCGGGGGGTGATGGCTGAGGGCGACCTGTTCGCGTCCGGCAGCGACGCCGAGGACGCGGCACCTGGGTTCGCCGGCACCCCGGCTCTTACGGGCGGCGGGCGCTGATCTGGGCGCAGCGCTCCTGGAGCATGTCCCGCAACAGCTTGACCGGTTTGCTCAAGTGCGCGCGATGGGTGCACAGCAGGTTCAGCGACGCGCCTTCGCAACGCAACTCCGGCAACAGCACTTGCAAGCGGCCGGCCAGCACGTCGGCGGCCACATCCAGCCAGGACTTGTAGGCAATCCCTTCGCCGGCCACCGCCCAGCGCCGCACTACATCGGCATCGTCACTCAGGCGGTCGCCGCTGACGGTCAGGCTCACCTCGCGCTTGCCGTCATAAAAACTCCAAAGGTCATGGGCCCGGCTGTCGAGCATGTACAGCAGGCAGTTGTGCTGGGCCAGTTGCTCCAGCTGGCGCGGCTCGCCGTGCCGGGCCAGGTAGCTGGGGGCCGCACACAGGACCCGGAGATTGTCCGGGGCTATCGGCAGCGCCACCAGGCTGGAGTCTTCCGGCTCGCCGTAGCGCAGGGCAATGTCCACCGGCTGGCGGAACAGATCGGCAATCCGGTCCCCCAGCAGCAGGCGCACGCTGAGCTTGGGATGCTCGCGCTGGAACTCGTCGAGCCAGGGCAGCAGCAGGTTGCGACCAAAGTCAGAGGGCGCGGAAAGCTGCAACACGCCGCTGACCTGATCCTGTCCACTAGCCAGCAAGCGCCGCCCTTCATCCAGGTTGCTCAAGGCGGCGCGAGCGTATTCAAGAAAGCCCTCGCCCTCGGCCGTCAGACGCAGGCTGCGGGTGGAACGGGCCAGCAAACGCGCCCCCAAGTGTTCTTCGATGCGCTTGAGGGCGGCGCTGGCCACCGCCGGCGACAGGTCCATGACCCGGGCCGCCGCCGACAGGCTGCCCAGGTCCGCGGCCCGCACGAACAGTTGCAGGTCATCGAATCGCAGCATGGATCTACCCCTGGATTATCAAAAAAATATTGAAAGACACTGCTCTTTTAGCCGGTTTTATCTTCAGGAGAAATAGCCAATTATCTGCCCATCACCTGACAGCCCAAAGGTAAACACCATGTCCCAAGCCTTTACCGCCATCGCGACCCTGATCGCCAAGCCTGACCAGCACAACGTCCTCAAGCACGAACTCAGTGCCCTGGTACACCCCAGCCGTGCCGAGACCGGCTGCCAGTACTACCAATTGCATCAGGACGCCGAACAGCCGGGCACCTTCTACGTTCTGGAACGCTGGGACGATGAGGCCGCCCTGGAGTTTCACAACAACACCCCGCACTTCCAGCATTTCCTCGACCAGACCCGCGAGGCGATCGAGCACTTCGAACTCAAGCGCCTGCAACTGATCGTCTGACCCTCACTCTGCACTCAACAGGAATTCACCATGAAAGCCATCGCCTACTACGCATCCCTACCAATCGACGACCCCAAGTCCCTGCAAGACATCGAACTGCCCGAGCCGGTCGCCGGCCCTCGCGACCTGCTGGTGGAGGTCAAGGCCATCTCGGTCAACCCGGTGGACACCAAGGTCCGCCAGAACGTCCAGCCCGAAGGCGGCGCCGCCAAGGTGCTGGGCTGGGACGTGGCCGGCGTGGTCAAGGCCGTGGGCAGCGAGGTCAGCCTGTTCAAGGTTGGCGACCGGGTGTTCTACGCCGGCTCCATCGCCCGGGCCGGAGGCAACAGCGAGCTGCACACCGTGGATGAACGGATCGTCGGCCATATGCCCAAGAGCCTGGGTTTTGCCGAAGCCGCGGCCCTGCCGCTGACCGCGATCACGGCCTGGGAACTGCTGTTCGAACGCCTGCAAATCAGCCAGGACCGCAGCGACCAGGGCCAGAGCCTGCTGATTGTCGGCGCCGCCGGCGGGGTCGGTTCGATCCTCACCCAACTGGCCCGGCAACTGACCGGCCTCAAGGTGATCGGCAGCGCCTCCCGGGAGCAGACCCAAGCCTGGGTCCGCGAGCTGGGCGCGCACGGCGTGGTGGATCACCGTCAGCCACTGAGTGCCGAGCTCAAGCGCATCGGCATCAACCAGGTGACCCACGTCGCCAGCCTGACCCAGACCGACACCCACCTTGATGAGTTGGTGGAAGCCCTGGTGCCCCAGGGCAAACTGGCCCTGATCGACGATCCGAAAAGCCTCGACGTGACCAAGCTCAAGCGCAAGAGCCTGTCCCTGCACTGGGAGTTCATGTACACCCGCTCACTGTTCGAGACCACCGACATGCAGGAACAGCACGTGCTGCTCAACAAGGTCGCCGAGCTGATCGACGCCGGCACCTTGAAGACCACAGTGGGCGAGCATTTCGGCCAGATCAACGCGGCCAACCTGCGCCGCGCCCACGCCTTGCTGGAGAGCGGCACGGCCAAGGGCAAGATCGTCCTGGAAGGTTTCTAAGGGCTGAACGCACGGCGGCCATCGCGCACAAAAGCCCGATGGCCGCCGTCAGTCCGAGAGTTGATTTCGGTCATATTTGTGACCGTATTCGGGTCTACACTGGCAGCCCTTGCATCGCACTCTTTTACCGTTAGGAGGTCAGCAATGAAGATCCTGATAAAAGAATTGGCAAACCCTCAAGGCTCCCAATGGCAGGTCCGTCTCGACCAGCACGCGGTGACTTTCCGCAGTGAAGCCGAGGCCCGGGCTTTCACCCAGACCCTGCAAGCACGCCTGCAAGCCCCCCACCCGATTCCCCAGAGTCAGCGCGCCGTCGGCTGACTCAGAGCTCAGCGGCTTTCAAGGCCCGGGCATTCTGCAAACGCCGGGTCATGACCGCCATGCTCACCGCCAGAACACCACACAGGCTGATGACCATGGCCATCGGCATGGCGCTGCCATCGTGCAACACACCCACCAGATAGGCAGCGCCCGCAGCGACGCTGAACTGCAGGCAACCGAGCATGGCCGAAGCGCTGCCGGCCCGCGCGCCCTGGCCGTTCATGGCGCAGGCCGCCGCGTTGGGAATGATGCAGCCCAGGCTGGCGATGCACACGAACAAGGGCAGCAACAGCGGCCAGAGCTCACTCGTATGCAGAGCGCTGACTGCCAGCAAGGTCAACCCGGCCGCCAGGTAGATCCACACCGTACGGGCCAGCAGGAAAGCCGGACCGCGCTTGGCCAACAGCCGCGCATTGATCTGCGCCACCAGGATGAAACCGCCGGCATTGATCCCGAAGAACCAGCCGAAATGCTCCGCCGGCACGCCGTAGAGCTTGATAAAGACAAAGGGCGAGCCGGCGATATAGGAAAACATCCCGGCGATGGCGATGCCGCCGGTCAGGGCGTGACCGAGAAAGACCCGGTCCGCCAGCAACAGGCCGTACTGGCGCAACGCGCCGGACAACGGCAGGCGCGGGCGCGTGGCCGGCATGCTTTCCGGCAGGCCCAGGGCCACCGCCAATCCCGACAGGGCGCTGAACACCGTGAGCATGATGAAGATCGATTGCCAACCGTAGAGATTGACCAGCAGGCCGCCGAGCATCGGCGCCAGGATCGGCGCCAGGCCCATCACCAGCATCAACTGGGAGAACACCTTGGCCGAACCCACGGCATCGCACTTGTCGCTGACCACCGCGCGGGATATCACCATCCCGGCGCAACCGCCCAGGGCCTGGACGAAACGCGCGCCAATCAGCCACTCCAGGTTGGGCGCATAGGCGCAGGCCAGTGAGGCCAGGGTGAACAGCCCCACTCCCACCAGCAACGGCAGGCGCCGACCAAAACGGTCGGCCACAGGACCATAGGCCAGCTGCCCAATGGACAATCCAAGGAAATAGGCGGCCAGGGTCAGTTGGACGTGCTTTTCATCGGTGCCGAAAGCCAGGGCCATCGAGGGAAAGGCCGGCAGATAAAAGTCGATGGCCAAAGGGCCAAAAGCGCTCAAGGCGCCGAGAATCAGGATTGTGCGCAGGTTCATGGCATCCAAGCGAGCGTTGGTCAGCGGTCGCACAGTCTAGCTGCGCTTGGACGCCTTGAACATTCCGATAGGTCGCTAACGATTAAAAAGACTCAAGCAACCTGGACGGCGTAGCCTTCCTCGCTGATCAGATTGATCACCTCTTCGCTGGACAGGCGACTCTCGACCCCCACTTCCTTGGCCGCCAGATCCACCCGCACGGTGGCCGCCGGGTCCTTGCTCTGCAGCGCCTGAGTGATGGCCCGCACGCAGTGGCCGCAGGACATGCCTTGAACATTGAATACTTGCATCGCGCTTCTCCTGTATTGGGATGCACGCAGTCTTGTCCTTGCCACCGTGGCAAGGTCAAGTTCCGGATTGAACTGCCGGGCTGGAAATCGGCGCCGCGCTCCGCCAAGCTGCACGTCTTATGACATCACAGCAGGAGATTCAGCCATGCGCTGGTCAACTTTCAGCCTCGTCGGCCTCCTTGGTCTGTTGGCGGCAACGCCACCGGCACTGGCCGCCGGAGAAGACTACGGCGTACTGATCATTTCCCGGGAGCGGCTGGAAGTCGCCACCTCCTGCGAGATCGGCCTGTACATCCAGGACCAGCTCGCCGGTCGGCTGTTCCAGGAACAGAGCGCCTCCTTCAACCTGCCGCCGGGCAAAGTGTCCCTGCGCCTGAAACTGCTGCCGGGCCAGGCGCCGGGCTGCAACCCTGGCCTGCTCGCCCCGGGTTCCCAGGACATCAGCGTGCGGGCCGGCGACGTGCTGAAGTTCCGCATCGCCAGCAACGCCTCGGGCATGTACCTCAAGCCCACCGCCCTGGACTACTGACGCTCCGCTCTCCACACGCCTTGCGTCCTGCAGCGCAAGGCGTGCTCCTGCTCCCCCCTGGGACAAAATGAAGCACCCTGGCAATGCCCGCTTGACCTTGCCTGCATGGCAAGGTTGATCCTGTGGGCAACATTTACAGGGAGTGTCAGCCATGCCTGAATCAACCACCTTCGACCTGCCGATTGCCGGCATGACCTGCGCCAGTTGCGCCGGTCGTGTGGAGCGTGCCTTGGCCAAAGTCGCCGGTATACGCGCGGTCAGCGTCAACCTCGCCACGGAACAGGCCCGGATCGAAGCCCCCGGGGACAGTCTGCCGGCCCTGCTGGAAGCGGTGGAAAATGCCGGTTACAGCGTACCGGTGCAGTCCATTGAATTGACCATCGGCGGCATGACCTGCGCCACCTGTGCCGGACGTGTAGAACGCGCCTTGAACAAGGTTCAAGGCGTGCGCAGCGCCAGCGTCAACCTGGCCACGGAACGGGCTCACCTCGAGCTGCTGGGCCAGGTCGACCCGGCGCAACTGATCAACGCCGTGACCCAGGCCGGCTACTCAGCCAGCCTGTGGCAGGCCGAGCAGAAGCACGGCAACGACCAGCAGCAGAACCTGCGCCGCGAACGCTGGAGCCTGGTCCTGGCGATCCTCCTGGCCCTGCCCCTGGTGCTGCCGATGCTGGTGCAACCCTTTGGCCTGCACTGGATGCTCCCGGCCTGGGCCCAGTTCGCCCTGGCCACTCCGGTGCAGTTCATCTTCGGCGCACGCTTTTATGTCGCCGCCTGGAAAGCCGTGCGCGCCGGCAGCGGCAACATGGACCTGCTGGTGGCCCTGGGCACCAGCGCCGGCTATGGCCTGAGCCTGTATGAATGGGCCACGGCCGCCGCCGGCAGCATGCCGCACCTGTACTTCGAAGCCTCGGCGGTGGTGATCGCCCTGGTGCTGCTGGGCAAGTACCTGGAAAGCCGCGCCAAGCGCCAGACCGCCAGCGCCATCCGCGCCCTGGAAGCCCTGCGCCCCGAGCGGGCAATCCAGGTCATCGATGGGCGCGAGCAGGAAGTCGCCATCAGCGCCCTGCGCCTGAACGACCTGGTGCTGGTCAAACCCGGCGAGCGCTTTCCGGTGGACGGCGAAGTCATCGAAGGCCAGAGCCATGCCGACGAAGCGCTGATCAGCGGTGAAAGCCTGCCGGTGCCCAAGCAGCCTGGGGATAAAGTCACCGGCGGCGCCATCAACGGCGAAGGCCGCCTGCTGGTACGCACCCTGGCCCTCGGCGCGGAAACCGTGCTGGCACGGATCATTCGCCTGGTGGAAGATGCCCAGGCCGGCAAGGCACCGATCCAGAAGCTGGTGGACAAGGTCAGCCAGGTGTTCGTACCCACCGTGCTGGTGCTGGCGCTGATCACCCTGGTGGGCTGGTGGCTGTATGGCGCGCCCCTGGAAACCGCAGTGATCAACGCCGTCGCCGTGCTGGTGATCGCCTGCCCTTGCGCCCTGGGCCTGGCCACCCCCACCGCGATCATGGCCGGCACCGGCGTGGCCGCCCGCCACGGCATCCTGATCAAGGACGCCGAAGCCCTGGAACGAGCCCACGAAGTCAGCTCGGTGGTTTTCGACAAGACCGGCACCTTGACTTCCGGTACGCCACGCATCGCCCATATGCAGGCCCTGGAAGGCGACGACAATAGCGTGCTGCAACTGGCCGGTGCCCTGCAGCGCGGCAGTGAGCATCCCCTGGCCAAAGCGGTGCTGGACCTGTGCCAGGAACGCCAACTGCCGGTGGCCGATGTCAGCGCCAGCCAGTCCCTGACCGGGCGCGGCATCGCCGGCACCCTGGACGGCCGCCAACTGGCCCTGGGCAACCGCCGCCTGCTGGAAGAAAGCGGCCTGACCCCGGGCAGCCTGGCCCAGGCAGCCAAAGACTGGGAACACGAGGGCCGGACCCTGTCCTGGCTGATCGAGCAGAGCCCGCAATCCCGGGTGCTGGGCCTGTTCGCCTTTGGCGACACCCTCAAGCCCGGCGCCTTGCAGGCGGTGCAGCAACTGCGCGCGCGGCATATCAGCAGCCACCTGCTGACCGGCGACAACCGTGGCAGCGCCAAGGTCGTGGCCGATGCCCTGGGCATCGACGATGTGCACGCCGAAGTACTGCCGGCGGACAAGGCCGCCACGGTGACGGCACTGAAAAAGACCGGCGTGGTGGCCATGGTCGGCGACGGCATCAACGACGCCCCGGCCCTGGCGGCGGCAGACATCGGCATTGCCATGGGCGGCGGCACCGACGTGGCCATGCACGCGGCGGGCATCACCCTGATGCGCGGCGATCCACGACTGATACCCGCGGCCCTGGAGATCAGCCGCAAGACCTACGCGAAAATCCGCCAGAACCTGTTCTGGGCCTTCGTCTACAACCTGATCGGCATCCCGCTGGCGGCCTTCGGCCTGCTCAACCCGGTGCTGGCCGGGGCGGCCATGGCCCTGTCCAGCGTCAGCGTGGTGAGCAATGCGCTACTGTTGAAAACCTGGAAACCCAAAGACCTGGAGAACGCCGAATGAACATCGGCCAAGCAGCGCGCAAGAGCGGCCTGAGCGCCAAGATGATCCGTTACTACGAGTCCATCGGCCTGCTCAAGCCGGCCCATCGCAGCGACAGCGGCTATCGCCTGTACGGCGACGAAGACCTGCACAGCCTGGCCTTCATCAAGCGCTCTCGCGATCTGGGCTTTTCCCTGGAAGAAGTGGGCAAGCTGCTGACCCTGTGGCAGGACCGGCAGCGAGCCAGCGCCGATGTAAAGGCCCTGGCGCGCCAGCACATCGATGAACTCAACCAGAAGATCCGCGAACTGGCCGGGCTGCGCGACACCCTGCAGGACCTGGTGGAGCACTGCCACGGCGACCATCGCCCGGACTGCCCGATCCTCAAGGAACTGGCTTCGGGCAGTTGTTGCGGGTCCTGAGCATTTGCAAGAAGCGCTCTCTGTAGCCGCTGCCGAGCCCTGGCGAGGCTGCGAAAAGGTCCGCAGGGCCTTGCTTGGCGATCCCTTGCAAAACCTCAGCGCCCTCAAGATCCTCGCGTCCCTTCGGGCCGTGCGCAGCCTGCGGCAGCGGCTACAAGGTGCCAAGGTGCCAAGGTGCCAAGGTGCCAAGGTGCCAGGTAGCTTGCAGGAATAAAAAATCCGGCCAAGGCCGGATTTTTCTATTCCATCACTGCATCCAGGGCGGAGGCGGTGGTTCTTCGGATTTGCCTGGCGGCGCATCGTCCGCCGCCCGCACGGCCTGCCGGCGTTCCTCGTCGAGACGTGCCGCTTCGATCTCGCGGATCACGCTGCCAACATCCGCCAGTTCTTCGGGGTCGTCGAACTCGCCGGTCAGCACACTGCCCGGATGCAAGGTGCCAGCCTCGTACAAGGCCCACATTTCCTTGGCATAACGGGTGTGCTTGAGCTCCGGGGCAAAACGCCCGAAGTAGGACGCCATGTTGCCCACGTCCCGCTCCAGCATGCTGAACGCATGGTTGTTGCCTGCGGCATCCACCGCCTGGGGCAGGTCGATGATCACCGGACCGTCCGGCGTCAGCAGCACGTTGAACTCGGACAGGTCACCGTGCACCAGACCGGTACACAGCATCAGGACAATCTGGGAAATCAGGAAGGCGTGATACTCACGGGCCTGATCCGGTTCCAGCACCACATCGTTGAGACGCGGCGCCGCGTCGCCGTACTCGTCGGCCACCAGCTCCATCAGCAACACGCCTTCGAGAAAGTCGAATGGCTTGGGCACCCGCACCCCGGCATTGGCCAGACGGAACAAGGCCGCCACTTCGGCGTTCTGCCAGGCGTCCTCGGTTTCCTTGCGACCGAACTTGGAGCCCTTGGCCATGGCCCGCGCCTGTCGGCTGTTGCGAACCTTGCGCCCCTCCTGATATTCCGCCGCCTGACGGAAACTGCGTTTGTTCGCCTCCTTGTAGACCTTGGCGCAACGTAGCTCGTTGCCGCAGCGCACCACATACACAGCTGCCTCTTTACCACTCATGAGTGGGCGCAGCACCTCGTCTACCAGACCGTCTTCGATCAGGGGTTCAATGCGTTTTGGAGTCTTCATCAGCTTTTATTGTGGGTCCCTTGTTACCAAACACGCGAAAGTCACTCGTTATACGGCAATCCTCCCACCACGGGAAAGGGCTGCCGAGCGCTGGACGACAGCAATGCACTCAATGTGCCAGATCCCTGAAGCGCTGCCGCCGAGGATCATAGCCGAGTGGCCAGCGAACAACGTCCGCCATGGCGTGAGAGATTGCCGCCATCCGTCGCACGCCCTTGGCGTCTTCAAGGAGGTTTTTTCTCTGCGCGACTCAATTTTCCGCCGTCCCAGCCGAAGTCATCAGAGACAAAGGGATTTTGTCCGACAATCCAATAAAGACGTCAGCCGCCGGCCAAGGTTCGATCGCTGCCTGCTCGACTTCTGCCTCAGGGACTGCAATCAGCGCCATCTTTCAAGCTGCCAATAATCCGCGAGTCGCCTGCACTTCGTGGTCATACAAGAAAATCTGGAGCGCGGATGAATATCAAACAGAAACTCACCTGGGCCTTCGCCGCCATTGCCTGCCTGCCCGTGGTGCTGGTGGCCACGCTGGTGGTGATCAACCTGCGCAGCGAAGCGCAAAACACCTTTGTCGACGGCAGCGGCCGCGAGATCCGCCAAGTGGCCAATGCCATGCAGCTGTTCTTCGAAGGCATCAGCCAGAACATCGACTACCTGGCAGCCCAACCCTTGCTGACCCAGGCCGGCGGCGACCTCAAGACCTGGATGAGCGCCGATGCCGCCAAGGTTCCGGAAGGCGAGCAGGACAAACGCATCTTCGAACTGTTCGCCGCCATGGCCGCCAGCCACCCCGCCTATGCCTATGTGTCCTATGGCGTGAGCAACGGCGGTTACGTCTCCTGGCCCGCCGACCTGAAGCTGGCCAACTACGATCCCCGCGTGCGCCCCTGGTACAAGGCCGCGCTGGCCAGCCCGGGCAAGACCCTGCGCACCGATGCGTACTACTGGGCCCCGGACGATGCGGTGCTGGTCAGCACCGTGCGCTCCCTGGCCAACCAGTTGGGCCCCCAAGGCGGCGTGGTCGCGGTCGACGTGTCGCTCAAGCAGCTCACCGAAATCGTCAAGCAGATCAAGCTGGGCGAGTCCGGCTACCTGATGCTGATGGAAAACAACGGCACGGTGCTGGTGGACCCCAAGCAGCCGGAGCATAACTTCAAGGCCCTGGACAGCCTCGGCGAGGGATACGCGCAACTGGCCAAGACCGGCAAGGGCCTGGTGCAAGTGGAACTGGGCGGCGAGCACTACATGGCCAACGTCTGGCCTTCCGAACAACTGGGCTGGACCTTCATCGGCCTGATCAAGCAGAACGAAGTCATGGGCTCGGCCACCCAGCTGACCTGGATCATCGCCGTGATCGCCGGGGTCCTGGCCGTGTTGTTCGCGGTATTCGGAGCCAGCTTCGCCAGCCTCATCGTGCGGCCGATCCGCAGTGTCGCCAGTGGCCTGGAAGGCATCGCCCAGGGTGAAGGCGACCTGACCCGCAACCTGAATATCCGTGGCAGCGATGAAACCGCGCAACTGGCCAACTGGTTCAACCAGTTCCTCGCGGCGATCCGCAGCCTGATCCAGCACATCGGCCAGGCGGCACAGAAGATTCTCGCCACCTCCCATTCCTCGACCCAGGTTTCCAACGACATGGCCGAAGCCGCCGGACGCCAGCGCGAAGCGGTGGACATGGTGTCCACGGCCTTCCACGAAATGGTGGCCACGGCCAACGAAGTGGCTCGCTCCTGCAGCCAGGCCGCCGAATCGGCAGACAGTGGCCAGCGTCAGGCCCAGGAAGGCCAGCAGCAGATCGACGACGCGGTGCACAGCGTCGACCGCCTGAGCCAGGAGATCGAGCAATCGGCGCAATCGATGCAGCAACTGGAACGCGACAGCAACGACATCCAGTCGATCCTCGGCACCATCCGCTCCATCGCCGAACAGACCAACCTGCTGGCCCTCAACGCCGCCATTGAGGCTGCCCGGGCCGGAGAGCAGGGACGCGGTTTTGCCGTGGTGGCCGACGAAGTCCGCGCCCTGGCCAAGCGCACCGCCGACTCCACCGCCGAGATCGACGGGCTGCTGGGCAACCTGGCCAAGCGCACCAGCGCCGTGACCCAGCAGATGCACGCCAGCCTGGAAGTATCCCAACAGTCGGTGAACCGCATCGGCCTGGCGCGCAACAGCTTCGGACAGATCCGCGAGTCGGTGGACGTGATCCGCGACATGAACACTCAGATCGCCACCGCCGCCGAGGAGCAGCATCAAGTGGCGGAAGACATCAACCGGCACATCAGCCAGATCCATGGCGATGCGCAACGGGTGGCGGAACTGGCCAACGCGGCACGCCTGGACTCCCAGAACTTGGCGGGGCTGTCCAATGAGCTGGACAGCCTGGTGCGGCGCTTCAAGACTTGAGGCCCTTTTCACCGGCAAGCCGGCTCCTACGGATTTGGAGGCACTTCTCTGTAGGAACCGGCTTGCCGGCGAGCGCCACGAACCTCAGCGTTCGATGATCGCCGTCACACCCTGTCCGCCCGCCGCACAGATCGAAATCAGCCCACGCCCCTGCCCCGCCACACTCAGCAACTTCGCCAGGTTGGCGACAATGCGCCCGCCGGTGGCGGCAAACGGGTGGCCCGCCGCCAGGGAGCTGCCTTTGACGTTAAGCCGGGCGCGATCGATGCGGCCCAGAGGCGCGTCGAGGCCCAGGCGGGTCTTGCAGTAATCCGCGTCCTCCCAGGCCTTGAGGGTGCACAACACCTGGGCGGCAAAGGCTTCGTGGATCTCGTAATAATCAAAGTCCTGCAGGCTCAGCCCGTTGCGCGCCAGCAAGCGCGGCACGGCATACACCGGGGCCATCAGCAGACCTTCGGCGCCTTTGACGAAGTCCACCGCGCCAGCCTCGCCGTCGCGCAGGTAGGCGAGGATCGGCAGGCCGCGCTCCTGGGCCCATTGTTCACTGCCCAGCAACACCAGGGAGGCGCCATCGGTCAGCGGCGTGGAATTACCGGCGGTGAGGGTGCCCGCGGCACTGCGATCGAAGGCCGGCTTGAGGCTGGCGAGCTTTTCCAGAGTCAGGTCCGGGCGCAGGTTGTTGTCCCGGGTCAGGCCGAGGAAGGGGGTGAGCAGGTCGTCGTGCCAGCCTTCGGCATAGGCGGCGGCCATCTTCTGGTGGCTTTCCAGGGCCAGTTGGTCCTGTTCGCCACGAGCAATATTCCAGGTCTTGGCCATCTGTTCACAGTGTTCGCCCATGGACAGGCCGGTGCGCGGCTCACCGTTGCGCGGCAGTTCCGGCTTGAGGTGATGGGGCCGCAACTGCAGCAGGATCTTCAGCTTGTCGCCGGTAGTCTTGGCCCGATTGGCCTGCAACAGGATCTGCCGCAGCCCCTCGTTGACCCCGATCGGCGCATCCGAGGTGGTGTCGACGCCACCGGCGATGCCGCAGTCGATCTGCCCCAGGGCAATCTTGTTGGCCACCAGCAAGGCCGCTTCCAGGCCGGTGCCACAGGCTTGCTGGATGTCGTAGGCCGGGGTGGTGGGCGATAGCCGCGAACCCAGTACGCACTCCCGGGTCAGGTTGAAGTCCCGCGAGTGCTTGAGCACCGCCCCCGCCACCACTTCGCCAAGGCGCAGGCCGTGGAGCTGGTAACGCTCGATCAGGCCCTCCAGGGCGGCCGTGAGCATGGCCTGGTTGCTGGCCGTGGCATACGGGCCGTTGGAGCGGGCGAAGGGAATGCGGTTACCGCCGATAATCGCGACGCGACGCAGCTGTGTCATGGAAAGCTCCCTATTCTATGAGTGCGACTTCGGTGAGTACCTCTCCCACTAGCGTAGGAGGCTTCTCGCAGATCGAACGACTCGGGGCCATTCGTGGTCCACACTTTGAACCCCAGCCTGCGGAGTGCGTTCCATGTCCGACCGTTATATCGACTTCGCCAATTCGTCCATCGGCCAGCGCCTGGTCGGGGCCCTTGGCCTGCCGTCACCGGTACGTCTGGAGCGCTGGCAGGCCGGCCGCCTGCGGCCCATCGAAGGCGCTCTGTTGATCGGTGGCGGCGCCATGGCCCAACAGGTGAGCGCCCTGGCACCGCGCCTGACCGATTCGGTCTACAGCTACGGCACCGACCCAACCCTGGCCACGCCCTGGATTCCCGGCCATGGGCCCAAGCTCAAGGCCGTGGTCTTCGATGCCAGCGAACTGCGGCATACCGATCAGCTCAAGCAACTGCGGGAGTTCTTCCAGCCGCTGCTGCGCAGCCTTGAATCCAGCGCCCATCTGCTGATCCTCGGACGTGCTCCGCACACCCTGGCAGAGCCCTTTGCCGCCAGCGCCCAGCATGCCCTGGAAGGCTTCAGTCGCTCCCTGGCCAAGGAGCTGCGCAACGGCGCCACCCTGCAACTGCTGTACGTGGCCGAGGGCGCCGAAGAGCAGTTGGAAGGCGCCCTGCGATTCTTTCTCTCGCCCAAGAGCGCCTATGTTTCCGGGCAGGTGATCCACTTGCAGCCCTGCGCCAGTCAGGTCCAGGACTGGAGCCGCCCGCTGGCCGGGCGCAAGGCCCTGGTCACCGGCTCGGCCCGGGGCATTGGCGCGGCCATCGCCGAAACCCTGGCCCGGGACGGGGCCCAGGTGCTGTTGCTGGATGTGCCCCAGGCCAAGGCCGACCTGGACGCTCTGGCGGCCCGTCTCGGCGCACGCGCCATCGGCCTGGATATCTGCGCCGAGGACGCCCCGGCCCAGTTGCTCGAACAACTGCCCGAGGGCATCGACATTCTGGTGCACAACGCCGGGATCACCCGGGACAAGACCCTGGCCAACATGACCGCCGAGTTCTGGGACGCCGTGCTGGCGGTGAACCTCAACGCCCCGCAGGTACTGACCCAGGCCCTGCTCGACAGCGGCCGGCTGCACGATCACGGACGCGTGATCCTGTTGGCCTCCATCAGCGGCATTGCCGGCAACCGCGGACAGACCAACTACGCCGCCAGCAAGGCCGGGCTGATCGGCCTGGCCCAGGCCTGGGCACCGCTGCTCAAGGCCCGGGACATCAGCATCAACGCCGTGGCGCCAGGCTTCATCGAGACCCAGATGACCGCCAAGGTGCCCTTCGCCTTGCGCGAAGCCGGACGCCGCATGAGTTCCCTGGGCCAGGGCGGCCTGCCTCAGGACGTCGCCGAGGCCGTGGCCTGGCTCGGTCAGCCGGGCAGTGGCGCGGTCAGCGGGCAAGCCTTGCGGGTGTGTGGCCAAAGTGTCCTGGGAGCCTGAAGATGACAACGCACTGGCATGAACTGAACCTGCCTGCGCTCTTGCCGCCGCTGTTTCTCAAGGCGGCGCTGAGACGGCGGAGCAATGGCATCGAGTTGCCCGAAGATGGCCTGCGCTGCTGGATCAGCCTGGAGCCCAAACAGCTGGCGGCCTATCGCAAGGTCTGCGGTTTTGCCGACAACGGCCTGCTTCCCGCTACCTATCCCCATGTGCTGGCCTTCGCCCTGCAGATGCAGCTGCTCACTGCCCAGAACTTCCCCTTCCCGTTGCTGGGGCTGGTTCATCTGGCCAACCGGATTCGAGTGTTGCGCCCCATGGGCAACGTCAGCAGCGTGCGCATCGGTGTCCGGGTAGACAACCTGCAACCTCACGCCAAGGGGGCGGTGTTCGATCTGCTGACCACCGTGGACGATCTGCTGGGGCCACTCTGGGAAGCCGAAAGCCAGATGCTCTGTCGCACCGTCAAGGTGCCCGGAGAACCTGTCGCGCCGCTCCCACCATTGGGCGAAGGCCTGAACGAGGTGAGCCGCTGGCAGGCCGAAAGCAATATCGGCCGGCGCTACGCCAGGGTCTCTGGTGACTACAACCCTATCCACCTCAGCGCCTGGAGTGCCCGCCTGTTTGGCTTTCCCCAGGCCATAGCCCACGGTCTGTGGAACAAGGCCATGACCCTGGCGGCACTGAGCGAGCACCTGCCGGCCGCGAATATCGAAGTGTCGGTGCATTTCATCAAGCCCGTGCTGCTGCCCGGAACCGTCCGCCTGCTGGCCAGCGCAGCAGGGTCCAGTGGCGAACTCCAGCTACTGGGCAATGGCGATCTGCAACATATGCAGGGTCGCTGGCAGCCCATCGCCTGAGCCCTCATCACCCCCGGCGAATAAGCACTACACCGGCGACGATCAGCAGCAATCCGGCAATCTTGCCGAGGCTCACCGGCGCCTCGCGAAAGCCCACCCAACCAAAGTGGTCCAGGGCCAGGGCCATGCTCAACTGACCCGCCAGCACCAGAGCCATGAACAGCAAGGCGCCGATCCGTGGCCCGGCAAAAGCTGCGGTGGTGATGAAAAAGACCCCCAGCAGGCCGCCACACCAGTGCCACCAGGTCAGGCCCTTGAGGGCACTCAACGAGGGCATCTCACGCTGCATCAACACCAGGATCAACAAGGCTGCAGTACCGACAAAAAAGGAAATCAGTGCTGCGGCCAGCACACCGCCGACCTGCTTGGCCAACTGACCATTGATTCCGGCTTGCAGGGCCAGAAAGGCCCCAGCGAAAAACGGCAGGCACAACAGCCACCAGATTGGACTAGGCATCACAGGCTCCAACAGCAATTCGGCCGCGCAGTATAGGCCAGCGCAGATTTGAAAGTCCTCGACAGCCACTAATAGAATCTTAGAAAACTGCCGTTCTCTCGAGCAGAAAACAAAATAAAAACCATTAATTGTATATATATAACTTTCGTTTATAGCTCATGAGCAGCCGCTCCAGCCATAGATACAAGGCATTGATTAATAACAACTTAAAAGACACAAACTTCACAAACAATACTTTCAAACTAGTCACTTTTAAAGCAGTAAAAAACCAAGAATAAAACTCATTAATACCAAGTTCATAATTGTTCAAAAAGTCTCTCGCGCCTTTTATGTAGACAACGGACGACGGTATCTCCAGCAATAGAACTGGAGAGCTATCGAAAACAACGAACGTTGTAATAGGTGCAAGGGATACCTCTCATGAAAACTCAATTCGGATGGAAAGCGTGTACAGCACTGGCGATGATCCTGACCCTCAGCCTGGCGGGCTGCAGCGGCGGCGGTGGTGGTCATAAGAGTGGCTCGAGCAGTTCTCCTGCCAGCTCAGGTGGTGGTGGCACCGATGGCGGAACCGGTGGCACGCCCAGCACCCTGGTGACCGCCGACGTGGCGTCCGGCGTGGGTTCTACCGTGAGCGGTGTCGGCGACGGCATCAGCGCCCTGGGCGATTCTCTGGCAACGGTTCCAGTGGTCGGCGGCCTGGCCCGCAGTGCCGTCAACACTACCGGTAATGTGGTGGACAGCGTTGGTGAGGGCTTGACCAACGGCCTTGGCAAACTGGGCAGCGATCCCAAGGCCCTGAGCAAGACCACGGCCACCGTCGGCAACGTGGTCGGCGATGTGGGCACCGGAGTCAAGGATCTTGGCGGGCAACTGGCGACGACCACCCAAAGCGTTCCGGTCGTCGGTGGCGTGGTGACCAGGGTGGCCCCGGTACTCAGCGGTGTCGGCACCCGGGTGACCATGCTGGGCAACACCTTGAGTACCGTCACCAGTAGCGGCCCAGTAGGCACCCTGACCGATGGCGTGGGTGACAAGGTACTGGTACCGGTAGTGAGCATGGCAGAAGGCCTGACCGACAAGGTGGGCAGCACCACCGGCCTGGGCGCCCCCGTCAAGGGACTGATCAAAGGTGTGAGCGATGCTGTGGATGATACCGGCGAGAAGGTCAGCGATACCGGTGATGGCAACCCTGTGACCGATCTGTTGGGCAATGCCCTGAGCAACGCCAGCGGCGCGGTAAACAGCGCAGGAGGCTACGTCGGCAAGTCCGGGAGCGGCACCGGAAGCGGTGGCAGCAACGGTGGCGGTACTGGCCTGGGCGGCACCGGCATGCTGGAAGTCGTAGGCGGTGCAGTGGCCAATCTCGGCAACGGCATCAACACCGGCAACACCAATGGCGCGGTCAGCGCAGGGAGTGCCGCCGCCGGTGCGGTGGGCGGCCTGATCGCCTCGGTGGGCGGAGCCCTGGGCGGCCCAGGTACTCCCAACCTGGTGGTCACCGCGCCCCTGGCCAGTGTCGGCGTAAACCTGGGTTCGGCGTTGAATCCGGTCACCAGCTCCGTCACCGGCCTGACCCAGCAAGTGGGCGCAGCCAGCGGCCTGGGTGGCGCGGTCAGCGGTCTGCTGGGCCAAGCGGGCGGGGCTGTGAGCAATGTGGGTACCACTGTTGCCGGTGGCATAGGCGGCAATCAGGTCGGCGGCGCCCTGGGCGGCACCCTCGGCGCAGTGGGCAGCACCGTGGCCTCGGTCGGCGGTCTGGTCAACGGCGGCACTGCCCCCGGCGGCGGTCTGCTCGGTGGGGCCGGGCTCGGCGTCGGAGCCAGCGCCAACGGCAGCGCTTCTGCAGGAGCAGGTCTCAACGGTGGCCTGGGTGGTGCGCTGGGTGGTTTGACCGGCGCCCTGGGCGGCAGGAAATAATTTGCACCTGGCCGATTCGACGGCCTCACCTACAGCGCCTACGCTTGGTTGAGGGCGAGAGGTTCAGATGAATCTCTCGCCTTTTTGTTTATCCAGAGCATCACCCTCCAGCACCTGATCAGGGCTCAGACCTTGAACGGTGCATGGAATGAGGACTTTTAGCATCGCTGCGGCTTGACCATGGAGTGTCCTATGCGCACGTTGGCCAGTTTGTTGTTGATTGGATGCTGTACCTCCGCTTACGCCGACTCCCTTCCCCGCTTTCTCAACAGTAACGACAGCATTACCAACCTGCCCCAACCCAACCTGCCGGTGGACGCCTACCGCCCGGCTACACCGCAGTTGCAGATGCCTGAGCAACCCGTCGCCCCCCAAGGGCAGCAGCCGCTGATGATGGGCACCAAGGTTACGGTGCGTCAGGTCCAGATCGAGGGTGGCACGGTCTACCCTCTTGAGCAGTTGGCGGCGATCTACCAGCCATTGATCGGCCATGAAACCAGCTTCGCTCAACTGATCGAAGCCACTCGTGAGATCACCCGACGCTACCAGAACGACGGCTACCTGCTGTCCTACGCCTTCATGCCGCAGCAGAACTTCAACCAGGGTGTCCTGCGGGTGGTGCTGGTGGAGGGCTACATCAGGGACTACCAGCTGCAGGGCGACATCGGTCCGGTGTCCGCCTATCTGGACAAGCTGGTGAGCAAGCTAAAGGCCGAACGCCCGCTGACCCGCAAGACCTTCGAGCGCTATACCACTCTGATGAGCCGGGTACCGGGCGTGACCCTGCAAGCGGTGGTGCCCCCACCGGGAACCACCGACGGTGCGACCCAATTGGTCGCCGTGGCCAGCCGCAAGTCCATCAGCACCACCCTCAACAGCACCGACGACAATCGCAACGGTCTGCAGGCCCTGGTGGGTATTACCAGCAGCTCGCAAACGGCCTGGGGCGAACAGCTGAGCCTCAGCGGACTGTTTCCCCCGGGCAAGGACAAGGAACACTACTACCGCCTGGACTACAGCCAGTTGCTGGGTTCCGAGGGCACGCAGTTGAGCCTCTACGGTGCGCGCTACCGCAGTGATCCGCGAAGCAACGTGCAATTGGGCAATGGCCTGGAGCTTGAGCCCCATCGCGCAAACGACCGTTTCTCCATCGGCGTCAGCCACCCCTTCATCGCCTCGCCCAATGAGATGCTCACCGCCGGTACACGCCTGTATGCAGTGAACGACAAGACCCGCTATCGGCTGAACAACGCCCCCCTGACCCTGGAAGAGAAAACCGATATCCGCGCCCTGGCGCTGGAGAGCGACTGGAGCAAATCCGATCCGCGCCAACTGCGAATCCTCAGCGCCGGTCTCTACCAGGGCCTGGACAGCATGGGAGCCAAGACCAACAACGCACTCTACGATCTGGATTTCTTCCGCCTGCGTGTGGCGGGGGTACAGAGCGACCGTTTCTTCGACAATTGGCAGGGGGCGCTTTCCGCAGCCCTGTACTGGAGCGACGACAATCTGCCAGACAGTGAACGGGCCAGTTTTGGCGGACAGAACTTCGCGCGGGGTTATCCCGATGACCAGGCCACCGGTGACAAGGGTTGGGGCGTGGCTTATGAGGTGAACTACAGCTTCCGTCGCGAGGGACCCTGGGTCCGGGTACTGCAACCCTATGTCGTGCTGGACCGCTCCAAGACCTGGTTCAACCAGTTGCCGGTCAAGGGCAGCAACCTGTCATCGGCGGCTGTGGGCCTGCGCTTCGGCGACACCAAGCACTACAACATCGCCCTGGAGGCCGCCAAGCCCATGTCCGATGAAGCCCTGGACACCTACAACCGCCGTCCGCGCTATACCTTGAGTTTCAGCTATCAACTCTGAACAGTTGGGTGATTTTGACCTGCTCCCCAGCAGGTCTTTTTTTGCCGATAAAAAAAGACCGAGCAAGCCTGAAGGTCAGGGACCGACGACATGCAGCCGGGGTTGGGGAAACAGATTATTGAGGGTTTCCAGCAGGCGCACGTAATAGATCGGCTTGCGGAACAGATCCAGGACCTGCAGGCGCAACAGGTCACTGACGTCATCCATGTCGGCGTGCCCCGACATGACGATCACCGGCAAGTGCTGACGCGAGGTGTGCTCGCGCAGACGCTTGATCAGCGACAGGCCACTCTCTTCCGGCATGCGCAGGTCCGTGATCACCAAAGCAATATCTGGATGCTGGGTGAGGTGTTCCAGAGCACATTTCACCGAGGTGGCGGTAAAGCAGCAGAAACCCTCGCCTTCCAGCAGCTCGGCGAGTTCCATCAGCGCATCTTCTTCGTCGTCCACCAGCAGCAATTGCTGACGTGTGGGTTGAGGGAAGGTCATGGACAGTACCCTGGAGTGAGCGTCACGCCCGTGGTTGAACGCAGCCATCGAACATCAGGCCACCCGTGACGCAACCGCTAGCAGGCCTTCGGTTCTGGAAAACCGAAGGCCTGCACGGAACCGGGGGTAGCTTGAAGGTCTGTCGAAAGCGCTGCCCAGCGGCTGCTCACCTGGGCCACTCCGCTGATCAAGGGTCAGGCCGGGTGACGGCGTCGCCTCCAAGGCTGGTCAGGATGTTGTTGAAGATGGCCAGTACACGATCACCCAGAGGGGTCACGAACGCTACGACCACCACTGCCACCATCGCTACGACAATCGCGTACTCGATCGCGGATGCGCCTTCGGTGCGGTCAAAAAACAGGCGCGCCCTGAGCAACAAATATTGAAGAATCATCCTAGCTCTCCTTTGCGCCAGACGGCGCCACTGGAACAGCACTGGGCAAAATTCCCCGGTGCCACCTGAGCATTGTCAACAAAGCCCGGCCCAGCAACTGTAAGAACTGATTAATCACAAAGTATTAATCGGATGGTTGGCGCCAAAAAACTCGCCCCGTTGAATCAACTCATACTTTTGTTAGCTATTTTTCGACGACTTAATGGCATTTCGTCCTAGCTCTACTACCTTCACATAGCGAAATAGTTGCATGTTCATAGCTGCCTGATTGCGAAATTAACTCGTTTGGAATCACGGGCTGGTGGTGCAGCAGGATAGGGAGAGCCTTCATGAACAGTCGCGTCACCATGGGTCTGGCTGGACTACTGCTGCTCGGAGCGGTGTTTTTCGGTTACTGGGGCCTGGTCCTCAGCCGTCAACCCGAACCGGCACCACCAGCTCAACCGGTGGCCCCCCGTGTCGTCGAACAAGTCACCAGCAATGCCGAAGACCAGACCCGCCAACCCGTGGTGGTACTGGTGCGCGATGTGCCACCTTTCGTTCCACTCACCGCCGCGGATCTGGCGCTGGAAAAACTGCGCACCGCACCTGCCGGCAGCCTCAGTGCCATTGATCAGGCGGTGGGCCGTACGCCCTGGCGACAACTGAGTGCCGGCACCTGGCTCAACGCCCAGAGCTTCGAGACCGGTGGCACCCTGGCACGAATGATCCGCAGCGATGAGCGAGCCCTGGCGGTAGCGGTGGATGAAGTCATCGGCGCCGCCGGGCAACTGAGCCCCGGAGACTATGTCGACGTGCTGTTGTTCCTGCGTCAGGACACGACCAATCCACAGCAATCGGCACAGATTGCCGTGCCCGCCATGCGGGTACTGGCAGTGGGCGAGCAACTGGGACTGACCAATGACGGACAGCCCGCCGCCCCAGCGGTGACCCGCGAGGAGAAGCTCAAGCAGGACCAGCGCCGGATCGCCGCCCGCACGGTGGTTCTGGCTGTACCCGAGCAGCTCTTGAGCCGGTTGATGCTCGCCACCCAGGTCGGCGTGCTGCGACTGGCGGTGCGCAGCAGAGAGGAGCAGCGCCTGGCCCACTACTGGGCCGGCAACGAGGACGCCATTGGCCACCTCGATGCAGCCAACAGCAACCTGTTCCAGTTCACTCAACTGGCCCTCGGCAAAGCTCCCCGTAGCCCGCTCGCCCAAGGTGGCGGACCAAGCCCGGCGGTGGAGGTCATCCGGGGCAACCAGGTCTCTCAACAAACCCCCTGATCGAGCAAGGATGCATGACATGCGCAGTCGTTCCATGCCGCTGTTCACCACACTGCTGACGCTGAGTCTGGGCCAATGGCTCTGGAACCCGGCCATGGCCGCGCCAATGTCGGGCTGCTCGAGCCTGGCGCCGTTGCCGGCCGTGCTGGAAGTCGGCGAAGGTTTGCAACAGGAGCTGCAGTCCCCGGTGGTCATCACTCGCTTGGCGGTAGGCGATCCAAAAGTTGCCGATGTCCACGCCAACGGCAACAAGGCCTTTCTGCTCACTGGCATGGCTCCCGGCGCCACCAGCCTGATGGTCTGGACCTCCTGCTCCAGCACTCCACGCCAGAGCATGGTGTTCGTCCGCGGCCGGGCCACTGCCGACATGACCGCCAGCGGCTTGCCAATCAGCGATGATCCGTTGCTGCCCAGCCAGGTACAGACCGATATCCGCTTCGTCGAGGTCAGCCGCACCAAGCTCAAGGAAGCCAGTGCCTCGATCTTCGGCCGCGGAAACAACTTCCTGTTCGGCTCCCCTGGCACCGCTCCCGTCACCACCGGCACCGCCGGCAGCGTCACCCCGACCTTCGGTGGTCGGCGGACCAACATCCCCCTGGACAACGGCACCTTCAATATCGGCTTCGGCAACGGCCGAGTGCTGACCCTGATCAACGCCCTGGAAGGCAGCGGCTTCGCCTACACCCTGGCCCGGCCATCCCTGGTGGCCCTCAGCGGCCAGAGCGCAAGCTTCCTGGCCGGTGGCGAAATCCCTATTCCGGTGCCCAGCACCGCTAGCAACAGCGTGACCATCGAATACAAGGAATTCGGTATCCGCCTGACCCTGACCCCCACCATTGTCGACAGCGGTCGCATTTCGCTGAAAGTGGCCCCGGAGGTCAGCGAGCTGGACTACAGCAACGGCGTGACCATCGCCGGGACCGTGGTACCGGCGCTGACCGTACGACGCACGGACACCAGCATCTCCCTGGCCGATGGCGAGAGCTTCGTCATCAGCGGCCTGATCAGCACCCGCAACAGTTCCCTGGTGAACAAGTTTCCCGGGTTGGGGGACATCCCGGTACTGGGGGCCTTTTTCCGCGACTCGACGATCAATCGCGAAGAGCGCGAGCTGCTGATGGTGGTCACTCCGCATTTGGTCCAGCCCCTGGCCGCCGATGCCAAGCTGCCGGCCTTGCCCGGTGAACGCCTGCGCAGCTACGACCCGAACTTCTATCGCATGTTCTTCCTCGAGAACGGCAACTTCGACAAGCGCAGCGGGCTATCGCAATGAGCCAGAACATGAGCCAGACGTTCCTGGCCATCACCCGCAACAGCACCGATCTTGAGTGGCTGCAAGGCGCCCTGGCGCCCCTGGGCCAGGTGGTAGGGGCCGATGGCAGCCTCGACGAGTTGCTGGCGCTGGTGGACGTGACTTTCGCCAACCTGGTATTCGTCGGCCTCGACCGCGAGCATGTGGTGGCCCAGGCCGCACTGATCGAAGGGGCCCTGGAAGCCAAGCCGATGCTGGCGATCGTCGCCCTCGGCGATGGCATGGACAACCAGTTGGTCCTCAACGCCATGCGTGCCGGCGCCCGGGACTTCGTCGCGTACGGCTCGCGTTCCAGCGAAGTTGCCGGTCTGGTCAGACGTTTGAGCAAACGCCTGCCGGCAGTGACGCCCAACACCCAGATGGGCGGCCTGACCGTGCTCTACGGCGTGCAAGCCGATAGCGACGGCGCACTCCTGTCCGGGCACCTGGCCCTGGTGGTGCAAAAGAGCGGCCAGCAAACCCTGCTGCTGGACCTCGGCCTGCCCCGTGGCGACAGCCTGGCACTATTGGGGCTGGAAAGTTCGTTCCACTTCGGCGATGCCCTGCGCCACCTGCGGCGCCTGGATACCACCCTGATCGACAGCGCCTTCACCAGCACTGAAGCCGGCTTGCGCATCCTCGCCTACGCCAGTCACGACGAGCCCCTGGAACACACCAGCGCAGCCGAGCTGTACATGTTGCTCAGCGCCTTGCGCCAGCACTTCCAGCACATCGTGGTGAACCTCGTTGGCCAGCCCGACAGCGAGGCTCTGCGGACCTTCGTCAGTCATTGCGACAAGCTGATCTGGTGCACCGACCAGAATGTCCTCGACTGCCGGCGCAACCTGGCGGTCCTCAATCACTGGCGCGAAAAGGGCATGAAACTGGAGCACGCACGCTTGCTGGTGGACCGCTACCTGCGCGCCGTCACTCCGGATTCCGAAACCCTGGGCAAGACTTTCGGCCTGGAAGTGATCGCGGTGCTGGCCTACAGCCCGGAGGTGCGCCTGAACGCCAAGAACCAGGGAGTCACCCTGTTTGAAATGGCCCCCCGGGAGAGCCTGACCCAAAGCATTCGCACCTTGGGCGAACGCCTGGCCAAGCGCTCCGAAGGCCTGCCCAAGCCCAAGGCCGGCTGGCTCAACAGAATCATGGGGGGCAGATGAGCGGCGAAAAACTCTTTGGCGCCCCGGCTCGTCCGGCACCGGGCAATAGCGATCACGAAGGCCTGAAGCTGGTACTGCATCGCTACATCATCGATGCCATCGAAGACTCGGGGAAAAACCTGCTGGAAAGCTCACGGCAGAACCTCTCGCAGTTCGTCACCGACAAAGTGGCGGAGTACATCGCGCGCATGCACCTGGCGATTTCCCGCTATGAAATGGAACGGCTGGCGGAGGAAATCGTCGATGAGCTGACCGGCTTCGGCCCCCTGGAAGTGCTGCTGCGCGATCCGGCGGTGACCGAGATCCTGGTCAACGGCCCGCACCGGGTATTCGTCGAGCGCGACGGCGTGCTGCACCAGAGCGACCTGCGTTTCATCGACGCCCACCACGTTGAGCGGGTCATGCAACGGATCCTTGCCCCCTTGGGTCGACGCCTCGACGAGTCCTCGCCGATGGTCGATGCGCGCCTGCCGGACGGCAGCCGGGTCAACGCCATCATTCCTCCCATCGCCCTGGACGGCCCCTGCCTGTCGATTCGTAAATTTCGCAAGGACATGCTCAAGAGCAGCGACCTGATCGCCATGCAGACCATCGACCTGGCGATCTTCGAGTTCCTCCAGGAGGCCGTGGGCAAACGCTGCAACATCCTCATCAGCGGCGGCACCGGTACCGGCAAGACCACCCTGCTGAACATCCTCAGCCAGTTGATCAATCCCCACGAACGGCTGGTGACCATCGAAGACGTGGCCGAACTGCAACTGGGGCACCCCCATGTGGTGCGTCTGGAAACCCGCCCGCCCAATGCCGAGGGCCATGGCGAGGTCAAGGCCAGCGACCTGATCCGCAACGCCCTGCGGATGCGCCCGGATCGGATCATCCTCGGTGAGATCCGCGGCGTGGAAGTACTGGATGTACTGACCGCGATGAACACCGGCCACGATGGTTCCATGAGTACGGTACACGCCAACAACGCTCAGGATGCCCTGTTGCGCCTGGAGACCCTGGTGGGCCTGACCGGTCGCCAGATCGCCGAACGCACCTTGCGGCAGATGATCTGCGCAGCCCTGGATGTGGTGATCCAGTTGACCCGCCTGCCCGATGGCCGGCGCTGCGTCAGCGAAGTGGTGGAGGTGGTGGGCATTCGCGATGACATCTATGTCACCAACACCCTGTTCCGCCTGGATCGCCGCAGCGGCTTTGGCTTCGGTTTCCTGCGCGAGGCGCTGCACCCGGCGGGTGACAAACTGCGCCGCGAGAGCGGGCTGAGCGTCAATTGAACCGGCGAGGTAGCCCATGATCGGCCTGCTGCTTACCTTGATCTGCCTGATTCTGCTGGGGCTTTCCGGCTGGCTGTTCTACCACGGTGTGCGCAAGACCGAGCGTGAGCGAGTGCTCAACCGGCTGGCCGAAGGGCAACCCGAGCTGAGCCCGCAACGCAGTCCATGGATCGGCCTGGAGCGCGCCTTTGCCCGCGCCGGCCTGGGCCAGCCCAGTGAGCGCCTGGGCCTGTGGCTGGTGGTGTGGGCAGTGCTGATGTTGTTGGGCTACCTGCTGGGGGACTGGCTCGGACTGCTGGGCAGCCTCTTCGGCCCACCGCTGCTGTTGCGGCTGTATATCGCCTGGCTGTACCAGCGCCGGCTCAAACGCATGATCGAACAACTGCCGCCCTTGCTGGATCACTGCGTGCGCAGCCTGAAGTCCGGACGCACCCTGGCAGACGCCGTGCTGGGAGCCATCGAGGCCAGTAACGATCCGCTGAAACAAGCCATGGGGCGTATCCAGCGCAACGTGCAACTGGGAGTCAATCTGCCGGACGCGGTCAACGATTTCGCCGAGTTCTACGAGCAGGACGAGTTACGCATGTTCGCCCTGGGCCTTAAGGTCAATCACCGATATGGCGGCAACGCCAGCGAGCTGCTGGAGAACCTGATCAAGCTGATTCGCGAGCGGGAACAAGGGGCCCGACAACTGAGCGCGATGACCGGCGAAACCCGCATGACCGCCTGGGTCCTGGGAACCCTGCCGCTGCTGCTGGTGGGCTACTTCATGCTCACCAACCCGGGCTACATGCTGGGCATGTGGCACGACCCTTCCGGACAGAAAATGCTGATCACTGCCGTGTGCTTGCAGATCTTCGGCTGCCTGGCCCTGTGGCGCATGTTGAGGAGTATCTGAAATGCTTCTGCTGGCCGCTGCGATGCTGTTTTTAGGTGCCTTGCTGCTGCTTGGCAACGGCGTGCTGGAGCAACGCCGGCGCGAGCGCCAGGTTGCCCAGCGCCTGCAAGGCAACCTGACCCGTGACAACCGCCTGGGCAGTTGGCTGCGACAGTTGGGCGACAGCCGCTTCGGCCAGCGCGCCGTCAGCATGGACAGCGAGACCCAGACCCTGCTCAACCGTCTGGGCTGGCGTCGCGCCAGCCAGCGCTCGCTGTTCGCCGCCAGCCAGATCGCGACCCCGGTGCTGGCGGTGTGCCTGGTGATCTTTGTCCAGGAAGTGGCATTCCCCAACGCGCAAAGCAAATGGCTGGTACCGATGCTGGCGGCCGGGGCCGGTTATCTGCTGCCCAAGCGCGCCCTGGCCTACGCCGCTCACCGCCGGCAGAAGCAGATCGCCCTGGAGATTTCGACCTTCATTCCCTTGCTGCGCATTCTGTTCGAGTCGGGCATGGCCGTGGAACAGGCCCTGCGGGTCCTGAGCAACGAAGCCGGGAAGCTGCTGCCGGAACTGACCCACGAGTTGCGCCTGATCCTGGCACGGGTCGATTCGGGCCTGGAGCTGGGCCAGGAGCTCAGCCAGACCGCGACCCTGCTGGCGGTGGACGAATTCACCGACACCTGTGTGATTCTCCAGCAACTGGTACTGCAAGGCGGCGGGGCGATGAAATCCCTGCAGGCCCTCAAGCAGTTGCTCGACGACCGGCGCCTGACTCGCCTGCAGGAATACATATCGAAAATGTCGGCCAAAATGTCGGTGGTGATGATGCTGTTTCTCTTCCCCGCCTTGTTGATCGTGCTGGCCGGGCCGGGCTTCACCGCCATCGCCCGGGCCTTTGCTGCCTAGAGGGAATCTGATGAAAGCCATGATTGTCGCCACCAGTTTGTTGCTGCTCGGCGGATGCGCCAGCAACGGCCAGGTGCCGTGGGCAGCCCTGACCCACTCCGCCAGTTGCGCCAAGCTCAGCTCCGAGCAGGAGCTGGCGGTGAACCTCGCCGATGAGATGGCCAACGACGGCAAGCTGCACGCCAGCCTGGCCAACCTGCAGAACCTGCCGGACAACCTCGCCGAAGTGCGGGTGCGCAAGGCCCGGGTCTACCGCCTGCTGGGCCGTAATGAGGCCGAGCCACTGTACCGCAGCCTGCTGGGCTCCTGCCTGGCCGCCGAGGGCGAGCATGGCCTGGGCCAATTGGCGGCGGCCCGGGGGGACAACGGCCAGGCTCAGGCTCACCTGCAAAGGGCGGCGCGACTGGCACCGACCAATGAAAAAATCCGCAACGACCTGGGGGTCGTCTACCTCAACCAGTTGCGCATCGAAGATGCACGCTTCGAATTCCTCACCGCCATCGAGCTCAAGCAGTCCGAGCCGCTGGCGGCCATCAACCTGGTGACCCTGTTGCTTTATCAGGACAACTGGAAGCAGGCCGCCGAAGTGGTCAGCCAGGCCAACCTGAATCCCCAGCAGTTTTCCCAGGCCCAGGCCCGCGCCGAGGCGCTGGGGAAACCCGCGACAACCACGGCCTCCGTGCCCCAGGTGGCGAAGGGTTCCACGACCCTGCAGCCAGAGGCCACGCCGTCCAAGGAGCGCTGAAATGAAACTGCCCATGCTCTGCTGCACCGCCCTGCTGACCATGCCTCTGGCTGCCCAAGCCATCGATGCAGGCCCCGCCTCGCCCCAGCAGCAGGAGACCGAAGGCTGGCTGCTGTTGCAAAGCCGCAACCTGGCCGCCTCGCCGCAGCCACAGTCGGCGACCCCCACGGAACGTGAGCTGGCGTTGCAACGCTGGTTGAAAAAATACCACTACGAAATTCCGGACCTGTACGACCCGGATGCCGGTGGCAAGGTGGAAACCAAGTAGCCAGGAGGCAATCAAGCGGCGGCAAGCTCATCACCGCCGCCATGCACTGCTCGTTATCAGTGGGCGGTGACCCGCTGGCGCAGCCCCGAATTGCTCGGTGACAAGGCCAGGGCCAGTTGCGTGCGGTTGTGCATGTGGGTCAGCCGCAGGACCTGGGAAACGTAGAGTTTTACGGTGTTTTCGGTGATCCCCAGTTCACAGGCGATCTGGTAGTTGGTCTGCCCCTTGCCCACCAGTCGCGCCACGTCCAGTTGTCGTGGCGACAGCTGGTTGAAGATGGCCGGAATCTCGATGGCATCCCCGTCTGCGCTGTCGCCCTGAGACTCCTCGCTGCGACTGGCGGCGGGGGTACGCCGGACCTTGTCCAGGTCCTGGTAGAGATCGTCTATGGACTCCGAAAGAAACTGCAGCTTCTGGTTCAGGTGCCCCAGGTGCAGGTTCTTCTGCCGCTCCTGCAAGGCGACTTCCTGACGCTGCAGGCCTTCGAGGAGTTCGTCCAGGTCGATGGGTTTCTGGTAGTAATCGGCAATGCCGGCGCGCAGGGCCTTGATCACGTCCTGTTTGTCCGCCTGCCCGGTGAGCATGATGGCTTCGAACACCCGATGCTTGCCGGCCAGGCGCTGCAGTTCCTGCACCAGCTGGATACCGTCCATATCGGGCATGTGCAGATCGCAGAGCACCAGGGAGATTTCCGGGTCCTTGTTGAAGCACTCCATCGCCTGGAGGCTGGACTCGCAAGGAACACAACGGTAACCACTGCTTTCAAGAAACTCGCAAAGTTCTTCGACAATCAGTGGCTGATCATCGACCACGAGCACTTTCATCTGTGAGGTGAGCTTGTTCACGTGCTACTCCGTGCGGGCCATTCGTCGACTGGCCACTCCTGTCCTGCCTCGCATGATCCAGGCAGCTACACATAAAAACCTAGACCCACTTTCCGACTATGTACATCGCATTAATCAGTCCGGCGACTAATGGATCACGCTCACAGTTAAGACCATTCCAGCCAGTACAAAGGGAGCAAATGGGTATTTTTTTGACAAGCGCCTGCCGGTCCCTCCCTCTTGGGGCTCAAGCCCTTGTTTCTGCTGAAACCAGAGCCTGGGCGCGATCAGCAACCACACCAGGCTGCACAGCCCAGCGCCGATAAAGGCCCCCAGTAAGTGCTCCGGATCGCAGAGCAGCCCCAGGGCCGCCATCAACTTGACGTCCCCCGCCCCCATCCGCCCCATGGCATACCCGGGCAAAGTGAACAACAGGGCCAGCAACAATGCCCAACCACCCTGTGCGGCACTGGCCCCCAGCCAGGTACTGCCGGTCCACAACAGGTATAGGCCGGCCAGCAGCGCGACGCCCAGAGTCAAGCTGTTGGCGATCTGCCGCTGACGCAGATCCTGCAGCGCACAGATTGCCAACCAGATCCACAAAACCCAGAAATGCATCGCCTAAGAGGGTTCCTTTTGCCGGATTGATCCTATGCTCAATGGACATAGTGGTTGTCAGGGTAGACGCACTCATGAAACCGGGCCTCCCTAGAAAGCAGAAAGGTGCTGTGGCGATCGAGTTCGCCGCCGTGTTCGTGATCTTCTTCGCGGTGTTTTACGGCCTGGTCAGCTACAGCCTGCCGCTGCTGATGATGCAATCCTTCAACCAGGCGACCGCTGAAGCGGTGCGCCGGGCCGTGGCGGTCGACCCCAATACTGACGACTACGCCACCACAGTGCAGGACCTGGCCAACATGGTGGTGCAGAACCAGACCAACTGGATTCCGCCGGCCTTCAACTTCGCCGCCACCGACCACAGCGCGGTGTACGCCAACGGCGTACTCACAGTACGGATCGACTACCCCACCCAGAAACTCACCCAGGTACTGCCGCGCCTGGTATTACCGGTGGTCGGCCCGGTGCCCAACCTGCCCACCAACCTGAGCGCCATCTCGAGTGTGCAATTTTGACCTCTGGTGACAAGCTGCTTGGACGCTTGCTGGGGCGTCAGCCACTCCCCGCCGACGAGTCCCGGGTCCCGCCCCAGGCTGTTGGCCTGCAACTGGTACTCGACCCCCAGGGCCGGGTCCTCACCAGCAGCGGGCCATTGCGTCATGGGCTGGCCCAGTTGCCCCCCAGCGCCGAACCATCACACCTGCTGGACTACATCCTGCCCGGCAGCACCCTGGCCCTCGAAGGCCGTCCCGCCGACTGGAGCGGACAAGTGCTGGACCTGGACCTGCGCGGGCTGGGTGGCAAGACCTTGCACCTGCGCGGCTGGCTCCAGCCCTGGGGCTCGCAATGGTTGCTGCATCTGCTGGACATCGGCGACCTGATCCAGCAACGCCAACAGGCCCTGAGCCGTGAGCAATGCCAGATCTTCGCCGCGCAGATCAGCGAACAGATCCGCCTGTGCAACCTGACCCGCCTGCCGGACGTGCTGCACGACCAACTCGCCGACCTGGCCCGCTACTGGCACATCCCCTGCCTGGGCCTGGCCTTGCTCGACGAACAGGAACAAAGCTGGGTCATCCACAGTTGCTACAGTGCCCATGACTCGCCCCGGTTGTGGCATGACGACCAGGACCTGGGGACTGGCCTGGATAGCCTGAGCGGCAATACACCGCTGCATCTGAATCAAATCCAGGGCCTGAATGAACACCCGCGATTGCAGGGCATCTTCGGTCATCGCGAAGGTTTTCTGGTGCCCTACCGGGACGACCATGGCGTCGCGGCCTGGCTGCTGTGCGGCTGTTACGCCGTACAGCAACACGCGCCCAACCTGCTGGACCGCGACTGGCTGATGCTCACTGCGGCCCTCGCCGGACCACTGCTCAGCCGCCTGCGGGAACAGCGTCATCACCTGCACCTGGAGCGCCTGGAAGCCCTGCAAGGGCTGCTGGGCACCGGTTGGTGGGAACTGCGCGCCGACACGGCCGAAGTGTTGCTGGCCAAGCCTCTGGCCGCCAGCCTGCAACTGCCCGCCGACAGCAACAGACTCAGCGTCCAGGATTGGCTGGAACTGATTCATCCCGCCGACCGCGCCGAACTCAACAGCCGCCTGCAGGCCCTGAAGCTGGGCAAGCCGCTGCTGCTCTGCGTACGCCTGCACGAAGCTGACCCGAGCGCAGCAACGCGCTGGTACCGTTTGCAGGGCCAGGCCCTGGGACGAGGGGAACAGCAACGGCTGGTGGGGTTCATGCTGGATATCAGCGATATCAAGAACCAACAGCAACAAGCCGCTGCCGCCCATGCCCGCCTGGACAACCTGATCGCCAGCTCGCCGGCGGTGATCTATGTCCAGCGCTACCTGGAAGGCGCTCTGCAACCGAGTTTTTTCAGCGCCAGCCTGCAACCGCTGCTGGGCTGGAGCCTGGAAGACTGCAACGAAGGCGCCGTGGCGGACTGGGTCCATCCCGAGGACCGCGACCTGTACTTCCAGCGCTGTCGCCAACTGCTGCGTGAGGGCAACGTCCATGCCCGCTACCGACTCCGGGATCGCCAGGGGAACTTTCACTGGGTACTGGACGAAGCCCGGCTGCTGCGCGATGACCTGGGCCTGCCGGTGGAAGCTGTTGGCCTGTGGCTGGACGTCACCGAAGCCACCCTGGCCGCCGAGCACGTGCGCCAGAGCGAAGAGCGCTACCGGATTCTGGTGGAAGACTCACCGGCGATGATCTGCCGCTACCGCCCGGACCTGACCCTGACCTTCGGCAACCGGCCGCTGGCGGCCTACCTGGAGTGCGCCGCCGAAGACCTGCCGGGGAGCAATCTCGGACAGTGGCTGTCCGCCGAACAGCGCGAGGGTTTTGAACGGCGGCTCACGTTGCTGAGCCCGGAGTTTCCGGTCAGCACCGCCGAGATCAACCTGCAACTGCCAGGGCGTGAACACGCCTGGTGGGTCTGGTCGGATCGTGGGGTATTCGATGAACAGGGGCAGTTGCTGGAAATCCAGGCCGTGGGCCGCGACAACACCGAAGTGCGGCGTTCCCAACAGCAACTGACGCAAAGCGCGAAAATGGCCACCCTGGGGGAAATGGCCACCGGCCTGGCCCATGAAATCAACCAGCCGCTCAACGTGATGCGCATGGCCATCGTCAATGTGCTCAAGCGCCTGAACAGTGGCGATATCCAGGTCGACTACCTGACCGAAAAACTCCATCGCATCGACGCTCAGGTCCAGCGGGCCGCTCGAGTGGTGGATCACATGCGGGTATTCGGCCGGCGCTCGGAGGTGGAGCAACAGCCCTTCAATCCGGCCCAGGCCATCGAGGGGACCCTGTCGCTGCTGGCCGAGGGCATGCGTGGCAAGGGGCTGGAACTGCGTATCAGCGAGCTGGGTTTCGAGGTTCAGGTGCTGGGCTTTGTCGACCAGTTGGAACAGGTGCTGATCAACCTTTTGGTGAATGCCCGGGACGCCCTGCTGGGCAAGCAAGGGCAGCAGAAGGATTTCAAACCCTGGATTGCCGTACATGGCCAGCGCGACGAACAGTGGGTGCGCCTGTGGGTCGAGGACAACGCCGGCGGCATCGACCCGCGGCTGCTGGAACGGATTTTCGAACCCTTCTTCACCACCAAGCCGGTGGGCGTCGGCACCGGGCTCGGTCTGTCGGTGAGCTACGGCATAGTCCAGAACATGGGCGGTCGCCTGAGTGTCAGCAACGGTCAGGACGGCGCGCGCTTTTGCATCGAACTGCCAATTGTCCAGGCGGATCAGATCACCAGATAGGCCCTGCCCGTCTGCCCGCAGGTGAGGTTGGCACCGACCTCGACGTCCATCAGGCTGACCCCCAATGCCGCCAGCAGGTTGTTCAACAGCGGATCGAGCAAGGGGCTCAGCAGATTGCTGATCAACGGCATGATCAGGCTGGTGACACCATTGATCAGCCCTCCCGCGCCCGCCACCACCGAACCCAGGAGGTTGGCGCTGACCGGCTGGTAAACCTGCAGGCTGATCCCGGAGATAGTGCCCGACAGGCTGTTGACGAGGTTGTTGGTCGGGGCAGCGTTCTGGTAGCTCGGCGCCTGGTTGACGTTCGGGGGGACGGAAAAATCCGGCGCACCGCTTGAGTAAGTCAGGTCCCGCCCCAGGTTCGGCCCGGTCTGGCTGCGCCCCAGCGAAGCGTCGACCTTGATGCCGATGCCCCCGGCGGCGAAGGCTGTGCGTGCTGGCCCGCAACTGCCGATCCCGAGAATCTTGCGACAGGTCCAGATGCCCAGGTCGATGATCGGCAGCGGCGTCACCACAGGTTGCGTCGAGGAAGAGAACGTCGTGTTGGGATCAATCTGCCCGACCTTGATGTCGGCCAGGGACGATTCGCTGTGCGCCGTGAGGCTTTTGCTTCCGGTGTTGCCCGTCGGACAGCTGTAGTTGGTGACGTAGGCCTTGGCGCCCCCCAACTCCAGGTTGATGTCGATTCGCGGAGAAGGCAGCACTTGCGGGTCGACTTGCTGGCAGCCGGCGCCCAGCAGGCAGCCCACGGAGTTGATGGTGGCCGCCAGGTTCAGGCTCAGGACACTGTTGAGGGTCGGTGTCAGCGAACCCACCAGCCCCAGCACGGCATTGGCCAGGCCGGTCACCCCGGACAGGCCCGTGAGGTTGACCGAAACCAGCGTCCGTACCTGGGCTGTGCTCACATAGATGCGATTGGCTCCCAACGGATCGAGGATGGCCAGCCGAGGGTCACCGACCGCCGAGAACTGCGGTGGCTCGATGACCTTGACCCTGACCGTCACACTGGCCAGGCCCAGCAGGTTGGCCGGTATTACCGCCGCCACCGCGCTCTTGCTGTTGGCCAGTTGAACCATCGCTTGCAGCAGTTGGAACAGCTGCACGTTGGCATCCAGCGCGGTGGACACGGCACCGGTCTGCAGTTTCAGGATGTCCGCCAGTTCCAGCTCCGGTATCTGAGCACTCACCGCCGCCTGCAGGCTCCCCAGGGCCGCCAGTATGTCGGCGGTCGCGCCATTGGCCTGGACCACGGTGGCAGCAGTCTGGATCAGTTGAGTCAGGCTCGCCTGGGTGTTGAGCAACTGGGTGTAGTTGCCGGCGGCGACGCCCAGGTCGATGGCCAATTGGTCGAGGTAGCTCAGCAAATTGATATCGCTGTTGAGCAGGCCATTCCAGCCCACGGCACTGATGTTTAGACTGCCGCCGAGCATGTTGCCCACCAGGGCATTGAGCAACGCTGAGTTGGCGCTGTTGACGGTGGCGATGGTGCTGCGAATGCTCAGTTGCGCCAGCGGTGGCGTGGGTGCAGCCGCAACGGCTGTGGCCGTGAGCTGCGTGGTGAGGTTGATCGGACCTGGCGAGAACAGCGCAGCAACACCCGAGGCCACACTGATGGGGACGGTGTTAGTGGCGATTACCTGCACAGCCGCCGACTGCGCCGGGTTGGCATTGAAGGTACGCAAACCGTCGGCTCCGGTGCTCAGGAAGCCGCAGTTGGTGGTCAGGGTATTGCCGGCGGCGACGACGAAGCCATTGCGCACTGCACTCTGCCCGACATAGGTGGCCGCCGTCAGGCCGGCCAGGCAATTGCCGCCACGGCTGACGGCTTCCAGCGCCGCGTTGTCCGCTACCCGCTGCAACTTGCGCTGCTCCATGTAGAGCCGGCCGCTGTCCACCACCAGCAGCATCAGCAACAGCGCCAGGCCCAGGGTCGTTGCCGCCATCAGGCCAATGGCGCCACGTTGACGGGCCGGGCCGGTAAACCGCTTCAGAGGAGACATCGGGGCACTCCTTTACCGGCTCGCAGCCGAGCGCACTCTCCATCGATGCACAGCAGTGTAGTCAAAGGCCCGGGCCTGCGCTGGCAGGCTGCCAGCTCGCCTGACTGTCGGCGCAAAGGCGCGCCACAGGCTGTCTGCGGCGCTTGCCAAAGCCGGTGCTCCTGCCTGGTAAAGGCCTCAGTGCGGCGGGTAGTTCTGCAGGATTCGCATCACCGTAGTACGCACCGCAGTCGTGCGGTCGGCGGGATTGGGCGAGCTGCTGAGCATTTGTTCATCACTGCCACGCCACACCAGCCTGCCGTCCTTACCGTCCAGCAAGTCGATCTGAAGGGTCGCCACCTTGTAGGTGATGTTACGGGTCTCGTTGTACATCGGGCCGCCCCAGTAGCCATTCCATGGGCCACCCCAGCCTCCACCATAGTGGGTGGTGACCTGTTGCTGACGGTCCTCGACGATCAGATACGCCTGGACATTCAGGTCCGCCCGGCTCCCGCCCTGGGCCGGGCGCAGACCCCGCTGGTCCAATTGCTCGGCCACCGCCTGACGGATGCGCTGCTCGGTCAGGTCACTCTTGATGCGCGGATCGTCGGGGCGATATTGCAGGGCGGGTTCTTTCCAGCTCCAGCTGCGGTAGGCGCCAAAGTCCCGGCTGGCGTCAAAGTCATGATTGATCTGGTCAGCAGCGCAAGCACTGAGCAAGGCGGCACACACCAGTAACGCGATTCGATGGAACATGCTGTTTCTCCGCGTGAAGAGCAAAAACGGGCATCGTTCAACTAACTGGGAGGATAGGCGGCCATGGCCTTTTGCACTGCCTCACGCAGCGAATCGGCACGTTCACTCAGGCTGCCCCTGCTGCTGGTCTCGGCACTGGCGCTCCACACCGGCTGGCCGCTGGCGCCGTCAAACAGATTGACCCGGACCACCACGACCTCCACCTCGTAGGTGCGCACCACCGGCACGCTGCCGTACATGCCGTAACCCGGCCCGTAGCGGTTGTACCCCCCGTACCCACCATAACCATAATCGTCCCGGACCTGGCGCAGGCGCTTCTCCAGGTGCAGGTCGGCGCTGACCCACAGGTCCGCCGGACGCAGGTCTTGCACCGGTCGCAAACCCTGCTGATCCAGGGCATTGCTGACCGCCTCGGCGATCTGCGCCGAGTCGGCCCAGGCCGAGCCGTTGGGCAGGCGCCCATTGAGCCAGGCCCAGTTGCGGTAGCGCCCATAGTCCCGTTGCGGAGCCGGATAGGCGCTGCGGTCGAAGGTGTTGGCCGCTTGCGGCGGCGCCGGTGGCAGAGGCTTGCTACTGGCGACGTAGGGATTGCTGCCCTGACAGGCGGCAAGCCCGGAACACAGGAAGATCAGACCCAGGCGGCGTTTCATTGCGCACTCCGTTAGACCGGCCGGCACAGCCAATGCAGATAACGCCCAAGCCCGGCAAAACCTGGGTGTCGGCGGTGAGCCAATTCCATCTCCAGCAGATCCGTCAGCTCGGCGCGAGCCTGGAATTCCACCGGCATGTAATCGTGGAAAACCCGCACTCCGCTCTGGGTTTCGACTCGCCACAAGCCCTCAAGTTGCGCCGCCAGCTCGCGCGGATCAAGCGGTTGTTGTGGGGTCAGGCTCTGCTTCTCGCCGGCCATGTCGTTCTTGCGCAGCTTGCGGAAGTGGCCCTTGAGCAGATTGCGATAAACCAGGGCATCGCGGTTATAGAAGGCCAGGGACAGCCAGCCGTCGGCGCTGGTCAGTTGGTGCAGCACCGGCAGGATCGCGTGGGGTTCAGCCAGCCATTCCAACACCGCATGGCAGAGCACCAGGTCGTAGGGCTCGGTGAGCTGCCCCAACAACTCCTGCCAGGGCGCCTGGATGAAGGTCGCCTGCTGCCCGGCCTCGGCAAAACGCTGGCGGGCGCCTTCGAGCATCGGCGCGGCGGGCTCGGCCAGCGTCACCTGGTGCCCGTGCTGGGCCAGCCACAGTGACATGTGCCCAAGGCCGGCACCGATATCCAGCACTCGCAGCGGCCGCTCGGGCAGGCTTTCCTTGAGGTCGGCCTGGAGCACCGCAAGGCGGATCGCGCCTTTGGCGCCGCCATAGATCTTCTCGGCGAAACGAGTGGCCAGTTGGTCGAAATGCCGATCGCTCATGAGCAGAACCGCCGTTCGCTGTCCGCCAGCTTGCTGCGCACCACCTGGTCCATGTCCAGTCCCAGTTCACTGCATAGCAACAGCAGGTAGAGGACGATATCGCCTACCTCCTGTCCGGCGTGAGCCAGCTTGTCCGCGGGCAGTTGTCGCGACTGCTCCTCGGTCAGCCACTGGAAGATTTCCACCAGCTCCGCCATCTCGACACTGGCGGCCATGGCCAGGTTCTTCGGGCTGTGAAATTGCCGCCAATCGTTGTGGTCACGAATGGCGTGCAGGCGTTGGGTCAGTTGCTCTAGATTCATCGGGGTCTCCTGAAGGCGTATAGCTTCCGGGGGATAGCCGTGGGACGCAAGAGTGCTTTCGCCGGCCGGTCGGCTCCTACAGAATGAGCGGCCCCGGCAGCTTCTATGCTTAACAGGGAACTCGCTGCGGGCATTCATGGCCCAAGGTTGAGCTCGGGCACCCGCCCCCTCTTTCATCAGGACGCACACATGCAGGTAGAAAGTTTCTTCGAGTGGCTTGGCCAGGCCATAGGTTCGGTCATCCGGTTTATCGTCGACCTGCTCAGCGGGTTGTTCAATACCCTGACCCACGCCGGTGGCAACTTCGTCGACGGACTGTCCCGGGCCCTGGGAATGGACACCTCCATTGTCAGCATCATTGGCCTGATCATCGGCCTGATGTTCCTCTACTCGGCGATCCGCGCCTTCATGCGCGCCTCGATCATCCTCGGCATCATCTGGCTGGTGCTCGGTCTCTGGCTGCTGAGCTGGATCATCCACTGATTCCCTTCTGAAACCTCGGCGCCTCTCGTCGCCGAGGCTACAATGCCGGCTCTCGCAAGGAGCCCGCATGTCCCCCCTGATCACCGATTGGCATCATCGCCCCACCCATCGCCGCGTCTGGGCCCTGGCCGCGCCGATGATCCTGTCGAATATTTCCGTGCCCCTGGTGGCCCTGGTGGACAGCACCGTGATCGGTCACCTGCCCCACGCTCATCAGTTGGGGGCCGTGGCAGTAGGCGCCAGCCTCTATACCTTCCTGGCCTGGGCCATGGGTTTTCTGCGCATGGGGGCCACCGGGTTTGCCGCCCAGGCCGCCGGCCGCGGCGACGGGGCTGCCCTGCGCCAGATCCTCCTCCAGGGCCTGTTGCTGGCCCTGGGCCTGGCACTGCTGCTGGGGGCCATCGGCGTGCCGCTGAGCGGCGCGGCCTTGCACCTGATGCAACCCTCGGCGGGCCTGGACCAGATGACCCGGGCATTTTTCCACACCCGATTGCTGGGCCTGCCAGCGGCCCTGGCCAGCTTCGCCCTGGTGGGCTGGTTCCTCGGCACCCAGAATGCCCGGGCACCGCTGGCCATCCTGCTCAGTACCAACCTGGTGAACATCGCACTCAACCTGTGGTTCGTCCTGGGCCTGGACTGGGGCGTGGTGGGCTCGGCCCGGGCCTCGGTGATCGCCGAATGGACCGGGGCATTGATCGGCCTGGCCATGACCCGGCCGGCCCTGCGCGCCTATCCGGGACGGATCGTCTGGGCCGCGCTGCGCCGCTGGCAAAGCTGGCGCCCGCTGCTAGCAGTGAACCGCGACATCTTCATCCGCAGCCTGGCCCTGCAATCGGTGTTTTTCCTGATCACCGTACAAGGCGCCCGCCTCGGGGATGCCACGGTGGCAGCCAACGCTCTGCTGCTCAACGGCCTGTTGCTCACCGCCCATGCCCTGGACGGACTGGCCCACGCGGTGGAAGCCCTGTGCGGCCACGCCATCGGCGCCCACGATCGCCAGGCCCTGCGCCGTTCGCTGGTGGTGGCCGGTGGCTGGTCATTGCTGGCCAGCCTGGGATTCGCACTGATGTTCTTGCTAGGCGGCCACCTGTTCATCGAGATGCAGACCAACATTCCCGAGGTCCGCCAGACCGCCTTCACCTATTTGCCCTACCTTGCCGTACTGCCCCTGATCGCCGTCTGGAGCTACCTGCTGGACGGCCTGTTCATCGGTGCCACCCGAGCCCGGGAAATGCGCAACGGCATGCTCCTCACCGTGCTCCTGCTACTGCCCTTCGCCTGGGGCCTGCAAGGCTTCGGCAACCACGGCCTGTGGCTGACCTTTCTGCTGTTCATGCTCCTGCGCAGCCTGACCCTGGCAGCCTTCGCCTGGCACCTGGAACGACGCGATGGCTGGTTTGCCGGGGCTCACTGAGTCGGCGTCGACTCGACAAAGCCACTGACCCGATCCAGTACCGGCGCCAGCCCACGCAAGGGGCGAGACAAGGCGGCCACCAGCGTGGCGTGGCCAGTGCGGGAGAAATAGAACTCCTGCACCGGTACTCCTGCCGCTCGCAGCTTGCTGGCCAGGCCACCGGTATTACGCTGTGGGTTGACCAGCGAATCATCATCGGACGCTATCAGCAGCGCCGGCGGCGCGCCGCGGCTGACGTGGTTGATCGGCTGGGAGTCCGGCGGCGAATCAGGGTAGAAAAACACCGGGCGCACCTCAGGGTTGCGGATCGGCAGAAAGTCATAGGGCCCGGCCAGGCCGATCCAGCCCTTGATGATCTGCGGCGTCAGCCCGACTTGCCCCAGCAAGCGCGAGTCCAGGGCGAGCATGGCCGCGTTGTAGGCGCCAGAACTGTGCCCCATCAGATACAACCGCCGCGGGTCGGCGCCAAACTCGCCGATATGTTCATGGGTCCAGGCCACGGCGCGGGCCGCGTCTTCAAGAAAGGCCGGATAGCGCACCTGTGGATACAGCCGGTAGTCCGCCAGGACCGCCACCATGCCCCGCGAGGCCAGGGCCTCGCCGACAAAGTCGTAGTCGTTGCGCGAGCCGCTGTTCCAACTGCCACCGTAAAAGAACACCACCACCGGTGCACCGGGAACCACCTGCCGGGGCTGATAGACATCCAGCTTCTGCCGTGGATCGCTGCCATAGGCAATGTCCCGGGTCTTGATAAAGGTGCTGTCGGGGGTCAGGGAATTAAGCGCCTTGAGCGGTGAACAGGCCGCCAGCAGGCTGAGCACCAGGGTGCCGAACAGCAGACGCCAGGCGCCTTTCGATGTATTGAGCATCAGCAAGCCTCGTTGCGCCCACCATGGACGCCTCTTTGCAGGCTAGCTGAAATGGAACGGGGCCCCCTCTTCCGTGGCGAACCTGTAAACCGTTCAAAAAAAAGCCGCGCCCTCCATCGCAGGGCGCGGCTTTGTGCCGGGACGGAACAGGCATCACTGGGGATGCCCGGGCCTTCAGGACGACAGGTAGGACGAGCGGGTCAGGCCCAGGCGCAAGGCGTCGAGGAACTGGGTGCGCTCGGCGGCGCTGATCTTGGCGCTGGCCACTTTATCGCGGTAATGAGTCATCAACTCCTCCGGCGACAAGTGCACGTAACGCAGCATGTCTTCGATGGTGTCGTGGGTCTCGATCCCGGCGTGGTACACGCTGCCATTGGGCCGCTGGTAGATGTTCACCGAGTCGGTGTCACCGAACAGGTTGTGCATGTCGCCGAGGATTTCCTGGTAGGCGCCCACCAGGAAGATCCCCAGCAGGTAGTCCTCGCCCTCGTTGAGACCATGAACCGGCAGGCTGGTCTCGATGCTCTGCTCATCGACGTACTGCTTGATCTTGCCGTCGGAGTCGCAGGTCAGGTCTTGCAGCACCGCGCGACGCAGCGGCTCTTCGTCCAGACGGTGCAACGGCAGGATCGGCAGCACCTGGCCGATGGCCCAGGTGTCCGGCAGGCTCTGGAACACCGAGAAGTTGCAGATGTACTTGTCCGCCAGCTTGTCGTTGAGTTCGTCCAGCACCTGGCGGTGAGAACGCTGACGTGCCTTCAGCGAGTTGTGCAGGCGACGGCACACGGCGAAGTAGCACTGCTCGGCCAGGGCTTTTTCGGCCAGGGTCAGCTTGCCGTCGGCATACTGGGCCGCCACGTCGCTCATGTAGTGCGTGGCGCGCCAGTAGGTTTCGGTGACCATCTCGATGTCGGTCGGACCCAGCAGGTCCACCAGCCATTGCACGGTTTCCGGCAGCTCTTCCTTGTTTTCGATCTTCGGCACGTCGTCGTTGTGTTTCTCAACGTCGGTCACCTGCACCACCAGCATGGCGTGGTGGGCGGTCAGGGAACGGCCGCTCTCGGAGAAGATGTGCGGGTGCGGCAGGTTCTGCGCATCGCAGAACTCCTTGAGCATGCCCACCACCACGCCGGCGTAGTCGTCCATGTCGTAGTTGATCGAGCTGGCGTTGCGCGAGTGGGTGCCGTCGTAGTCCACGCCCAGGCCACCGCCCACGTCGATGTGATCCACCGGCAAGCCGAGGTTGCGCAGTTCGCCGTAGTAGCGGATGGCTTCCTTGAAACCGTGCTGGTAGTCCGCCAGGTTGGCGATCTGCGAGCCCATGTGGAAGTGCAGCAGGCGGATGCCCTGGTCCAGGCCGGCGGCGCGGAAGCGCTCCACCACCGACAGCAGTTGCGCCGCCGACAGGCCAAACTTGGATTTCTCGCCGCCGGTGTCGGCCCACTTGCTCGACGCCAGGGACGACAGACGCACCCGCAGGCCCACCTGTGGCTTGACCTTGAGGGAAGCCGCTTCCTCGATCACCAGGCCCACTTCGGACTCTTTCTCGATGACGATGAACACGTTGTGGCCAAGCTTCTGGCCCATCAGCGCCAGGCGAATGAACTCACGATCCTTGTACCCGTTGCAGACGATGGTGCCGCCCTTGGGCGCCAGGGCCAGGACCGCCAGCAGTTCCGGCTTGGAGCCGGCTTCCAGGCCGATGGAGACGTTCTGGGTGGCGATGATGTTCTCGATCACCGCTTCTTGCTGGTTGACCTTGATCGGGTACAGGGCGGTGTACTTGCTCTGGTATTCCAGGCGCGCGATGTTGGCGTCGAAAGCGCCGGTCAGCTGGCGTACACGGTCCTGGAGGATGTCCGGGAAGCGCACCAGCAAAGGCAGGGACAAGCCGCTCTTGCGCAGCTCCTCGACCTGTTCGAACAGATCGATGGGCAAACTGCTCGGGCCATTCGGGCGAACTTCGACGCGACCGGCGTCATTGATCGCGAAATACCCGGCCCCCCAATGGCGAATCCCGTAGACACTGCGGCTGTCCGCAACGGTCCATTGGCTGCCATCGTCTTTACGTGTGCGTCGTACGGACATCGAAGTCCCCTATAAAGAAGTCATAGAGCGCCGCCCCAATCCGGGGTCGGCGCAGTCTAAAGAATGAAAATGACGATTAGCCTGCAAGCGCAATAGACCGCGCCTGCCGTGCTGAGTTTAGAAACCGTTCATGAACAGGCTCTGTGAAAACCATGGAGACGACACCTGCGTCCTGAGCCAATCAAGACAGCGTCCAGTCAGAGGTGGTTTTCACAGAGGCTGCTAGCCGCCGGACTTCTTCGCCTTGAAACCGTGCTTGACCAGTTCCGCCAAGAGTAGCTCGACATGGTCACCCTGGATTTCAATGACGCCGTCCTTCAAGGCGCCACCGGTGCCACAGCGTTTCTTCAACGTGGTAGCAAGCTCCTTGAGGGCGTCTTCGGCCAGAGGCACGCCGGTGATGGTGGTCACCGTCTTGCCGCCACGGCCCTTGCTCTCGCGACGCACGCGGGCAATGCCGTCGCCGGCCGGAATCACGGTTTGTTTGCAGATACAGGCGGCCACCGGCTGGCTACAGTCCGGGCAATGTCGACCTGCGTCGGTGGAAAACACCAGGCCACCAAGGGCGGCGAAGGATGCGGCTTTTTTGGCCACCGGCAATCCTCTTGGGAGGACAAAGACTGGTCGAAGCACATGGCGGTGCCATCGACCGCGAAGCCCCACTCAGGCAGGGGCAGCGCTACTGAGCCGGGCGCCCTTGTTTAAGAAGCAGCATCGGTTCAGCTTGAAAAGTCGCGCAGTGTAACGGCAAAAAGCCCGGTTGCTAAGAGCCAATCAGCGTCAATTTATGCAACTTTAACGACGTCGGGCCAGATAACGTTGCAAGGCGGCCAGGGAGTCCGGGCAATAGGGCTTTTCGTGGATTTCCCGCAGCACCTGATCCAGGGGAATGAAGTGCGCTTCCAGGACTTCTTCCGGCTGCAAACGCAGCGGACCGTCCCACACGGCAGAGAACGCCGAACACCAGAGACGGTTGCCGGTGTCCTCGAAAAAGAAGTGATCATGGGCAGTCAGTTCGACGCCGCTCACCCCCAGCTCCTCTTCCAGTTCCCGGGCCGCGGATTCGGCATAGCTTTCAGTCGCCAGGACCATGCCACCGGCGGCAACATCCCAATAGCCCGGGTAGATGGCCTTGCTCAGGGTGCGCCGGTGCACGCACAGCTCACCGGCAGAATTGAACAGCATGATGTAGGTGCCACGCCCGATCAGGCCGCGCTCGCGCAGCTCCGAGCGGACCATGGCCCCCAGCAGTTGGTCTTCGCCATCGACCCAGGCTATTTCTTCAGCGTCGGAGGCGGCGCGATGGGCCGCCTCATTGGTGGTCGCAACCATGGATCAGCCTTGATTGAGCAGTTGGCGCAAGTCGATGACCGCTGCGTTGGCTCGGGAAATATAGTTGGCCATGACCAGCGAGTGGTTGGCCAGGACGCCGAAGCCGCTGCCATTGAGAATCATCGGGCTCCAGACCGGCTCCTGGGAGGCCTCCAGTTCGCGGATGATCTGACGCACGCTGACCGTAGCGTTCTTTTTCGCCAGCACGTCGGCGAAGTCCACTTCAATCGCACGCAGCAGGTGCGACAGCGCCCAGGCCTGGCCACGGGCCTCGTAGAAGACGTTGTCGATCTGCATCCATGGGGTTTCCACCACTTCTTCATCCACCTGCGGGCCCTGGCCCGGGGCCGGCACTTCGGTTTTCAGTGCGGTGTTGAGCTTGACCCGGCCCACACTGGCCGACAGCCGTTGCGACAGCGAGCCCAGGCGCGTCCCTACATCACCCAGCCAGTTGTTGAGGTTGTCGGCACGGGCATAGAACTGCGCGGTCTTCTGGTTTGGATCGGAGAGGCGAGCCTGGTAGCGGCTAAGGGAATTGATGCCGTCCTGGTACTCGGACTCGCTGGACGGCAGCACCCAGCTCTTGTTGTCGAAGTTGAAGCGCGGTTCCGCCTTGGCCAGGTCGGAGTCTTCAGCGGACTGCGACTGGGAGCGGGCGAAGTCCTTGCGCAAGGCGCGGGTCAGGTCGCGGACCTGGACCAGCACGCCATATTCCCAGCTTGGCATGTTGTCCATCCACAGGCCCGGTGGAAAACGGTCGTTGGAGATATAGCCACCCGGCTTGTCCAGCAAGGTACCGACCACGGTCTTCAGGGTTTCCACGGTGGTGTAGCCCACCACCATCTGCCGGCCTTCCTTCTCGGCAGCGATCTGGGCGTTCTGCTGGACCGGGAACAGCGCAGGTTCCTGACTCCAGTACCAGCCCAGGCCGCCCGTGACCAACAGGTACAGGCCCAGCAAGGTGGCCAGGGCACGACTGAACAGCAGGCCACCGAAATAGCTGCGTGTCGCCGACTTGGGTTCGGCAGCACGATCCGGCGCGCTACCTGCGCGATTCTTCCAATCCAGCATGGCTATGTCCTTTCAATCACTTGGGTTCATCGGTTCGACCACAACCCTACTCCATCGTGCCTTGCCTTGACGGGATATATCTTCCGGCAAATGCGCGCCGCGCAATGATTGCGAATCAGGCGGTCACTATAAATGAAGCACACTCCAGAGCCTATGCGACCAGTGGGTCAGGAACTGAATAACCCCGCCTTGCACATTATTGACGTACGACACTCATGGGACACAAAAGTGGTGCTAGCATAGAGCCACCAGTCGACCTCAGCATGCACCCTACCTAGTAGTCAGGATATGACCGAGCCAGAAGACCCCAGCCGTGAGCGCCTCAAGCACCACTTTGCCCAGCGGGTAATTCATCAGGCACGTCAGATTCTTGAGATATGGCAGCGTCTGCAACGCAGCGAATGGTCCACCACCGACATGTCGGAACTGTGTGAAGCCAACCTGCGCCTGCTGCGTTTCGCTGAACGCTTCGAGCAACCCGAACATACCCAACTGGCCCGCAGCATCAGCCAATCGCTGGAGGCTGTCGATGCCAATCGCGGTCGCCTGAGCAGCAACCTGATCACCGACCTCAATCGCTTGATGCAGCGTTTGTCGCGCACCGGCCTGCGCCACGGCGACCAGTTGGAACAGACCTTCCTGCCGCCGTTGCGCAAACCCATCTACGTAATGTTGCAGGATCACGACCGGGCCGAGCGCCTGGCCAAGCAACTGGAGTTCTTTGGCCTCACAGCCCAGTCCCTGGACAGCATCGCCGCCTTTCGTTCGTCCATGGTCGAGCGTTTGCCCGCGGCCATCGTCATTGATGTGGACTTCTGCGGCCCCGGCATGGGCCTGACCCTGGCAGCCGAAGCCCAGGTCGGCCTGGAGCAGAAACTGCCGCTGCTGTTCTTCAGCCTGCATGAAACCGACACCCCGACTCGCCTGGCGGCAGTACGCGCCGGCGGCCAGGAGTTCCTGACTGGCACCCTGGAAGCTTCCAGCCTGCTGGAAAAGATCGAAGTGCTGACCTGCGTCGCCCAGTACGAGCCTTATAAAGTGCTGATCATCGACGACTCCCGGGCCCAGGCACTGCATACCGAGCGCCTGCTCAACAGCGCCGGGATCGTCACCCGCACCCTGATCGAACCGATCCAGGCCATGGCCGAGCTGGCGGACTTCCAGCCGGACCTGATCATCCTCGACATGTACATGCCGGCCTGCACCGGCACCGAGCTGGCCAAGGTGATCCGCCACAACGACCGTTATGTCAGCGTGCCGATCATCTACCTGTCCGCCGAGGACGACCTGGACAAGCAACTGGACGCCATGAGCGAAGGCGGCGATGACTTCCTCACCAAGCCCATCAAGCCGCGGCACCTGATCACCACCGTGCGCAACCGCGCCGCCCGGGCGCGCAACCTCAAGGCACGGATGGTCCGCGACAGCCTCACCGGCCTGTACAACCACACCCACATTCTGCAACTGCTGGAAGACTGCAGCTTCCGCGCCCGCCGCGAGGGCAAGCCGCTGAGCTTCGCCATGCTCGACATCGACCACTTCAAGCGGGTCAACGACAGCCACGGCCACCCCATGGGCGACCGGGTGATCAAGAGCCTGGCGCTGTTTCTCAAGCAGCGTCTGCGCAAGACCGACTTCATCGGCCGCTACGGCGGCGAAGAGTTTGCCATCGTCATGCCCGACACCGATCAGGACGCCGCCTGCAAGGTTCTGGACGAAATCCGCCAGCGCTTTGCCGAGATCCATTACCCGGCCCAGCCTCAAGACCTGTGGTGCACCTTCAGCGCCGGCGTGGTGGAGATGCAAGAAGACTCCGACAGCCTGATGATGGCCAGCCAGGCGGACGAGGCGCTGTACCGCGCCAAGCACGGCGGTCGCAACCGAGTGCAGGCCGCACGGCAATCAAGTCAAAGTGCCATCTTTTCATCCGAATCCACAGATTCGGTCATAACCTTGTAATGCAAACGCAATAAATTCAGGCGCTTACCATTTTTGCCGTTGGTAGAGCCCTGATGCGCCTGAAGCTGCTGACCAATCTCAATACTCTGCTGTTAGTTGCCGTCTGCCTGGCCCTGGGGGCCACGCTCTGGTGGTCACAACGAGCCCTGGAGCGCCCCTATCTGCTGATGGAGCGCTACCTGGGACTGTCCCAGCAGTTTCAAAATCAGGTAGCGCGCAATATCGAAGACTACCTGGCCAGCGGCGACGCCCTGCGCCTGAGTAGCGCAGCCCAGGCCATTGAGGCCGTGCAAGGCGAACTGACCGAGCTGCCGCCGCAACTCGCGCAAAGCTTGCGCCCGAGCCTGGCCAGCCTCGATGACTTCAGCAAGACCGACCTGCTGGCCGCGGGCAAGCTGGCCGGCGATCCCCAGGCCCTGCTGCTGCAGGCCGAGCGGGAGCTGGGGGCCAACCTGGAACAGCTCAGCCAGTACGCCAGCGGGACCAAGACCGCAGAAGGCGCCACTTACCTGCCCTTGCTGCTCACCGCTGCGCAGCACCTGGGCAAACTGTCCCTGGCCCGGGACAAGTTGGTGAGCAGCGGCCGCAGCGAACTGGCCGCCGATGTCGAACGCGAAGTCAACAACATCAAGGCCCAGGCCGACCGGCTCGAAGCCCTGCCTTTATTAGGGGTGGCCGCCAGCAGCGAATCGGGCACCGATGACTTTGCCGCCCTGATGGGCCTGGAAAACACCCAGAAAGCCACTGCCGAAGACGCCGGCATCGGCCTCAAGCGCGAACTCCACAGCCTGCTCAACCGCTACCCGGCGGAACTGCAGCGCACCCGCGAGCAGATCCAGAAACGCGCCGACCTGAGTGCCGCGACCCTGCTGAAGATCACCGCCGTGCGCCAGGCCATCGCCGAGCTGGAACCGGCGGTGCGGGCCCAGCACGGTCAGATCCAGGGCGAGGTACGGCTGATCCAGGGGCTGATGATCGGCCTGATCCTGCTGATCGCCCTGGTCATCGACACCTTGCAGCGCAAGCTGGCCCGGGTCCTGACCAACCTGGCCCCGGCGCTGTCGACCTGGGCCGAAGGCGACTTCAGCCGACCGATCCAACTGGGCAAGACCAACCGCGAACTGCACGCCATCGAAGAATCCCTCAACCGCCTGCGGGCCTACCTGGTGGATCTGGTGGGCACCATTCGCCAGAACGCCGAGCAAGTGGCCGGCAGCAGCCGCGCCCTGGCTGACCTCAGCAGCGGCCTGCACAGCGGGGCCGAGCGCCAGGCCGGCGATACCGCGCAAATCCGCGATGCCCTGGGGGAGCTGGAAGCCACCATCCAGCAGGTTGCCGGTGACGCCAGCCAGGCCGCCGATGCCAGCCGCAGCGCTGGCCTTGCGGTGCAACAGGGGCAGAAAGTCATAGGCCTGAGCCTGACCGGGCTGCACGCCCTGGTGGGTGAGGTACAGGGCAACGCGCAGATGATCGAGCACCTGGCCCAGGAGTCCGCCACCATTGGCGGCGTGCTGACCGTGATCCGCTCCATTGCCGAACAGACCAACCTGCTGGCCCTCAACGCCGCCATCGAAGCCGCCCGCGCCGGAGAGATGGGCCGCGGCTTTGCCGTGGTCGCCGAAGAAGTGCGCTCCCTGGCCCAGCGTACCGCCGGCGCTACGGCAGAGATCCAGACCCTGATCGCTGGCCTGCAGGCCGCCGCGCAACAATCGGTGCAAGGCATGCGTGCCCAGGTGGAACACGCCGAAGCCACCGCCAGCCAGGCCCAGGCCGCCGACGGTGCCCTGGACGAAATCGTCGGGGCGATCCAGACCATCGCCGACACCGCCGTGCGCATCGCCGATGTCACCGCCCAGCAAAGCGGCGCGGTCAGCGAGATCCGCGACCACAGCGAGCGCATCCATCAGTTGGGCGGCGACAACCTGCTGCGCATTGGCGAAGGCCGGGCCCAGGGCGAGAACTTGCTGGACCTCGGGGGACAATTGCATACGGCGGTGCAAGCCTTCCGCGTCTAAGCTCTGCCTGTGCCCCGGTTTTCCCTGACAAACGCCCCATCATCGGCGAAACGGCTGGCCGGGAGTGCAGCGCTCTCACCCTGCAGGCAAATGACCGGATTTAAGTGCTTGGTCACATATTTTGCGCAAACATCGGTCATCGTGCTGGCTATTGCAGAGAACTGGACAGTCATAAAGTCTTTCCGGCATAGTCGCCGGGTTCTGACAACAGCACCCCGATAACAAGGAACAACCGATGGCCACCCTACTGGTGCTTCACGGCCCCAACCTGAACCTGCTCGGCACCCGTGAACCGGGGGTCTACGGTGCAACCACCCTGGCCCAGATCAACCAGGACCTGGAGCAGCGGGCCCGTGATGCCGGGCACCATCTGCAGTATCTGCAGAGCAATGCCGAGTACGAATTGATCGAACGTATCCATGCCGCCCGCGATGAAGGCGTGGACTTCATTTTGATCAATCCAGCAGCTTTTACACATACAAGCGTCGCATTACGTGACGCGCTGCTGGCAGTGAGCATCCCATTCATCGAAGTGCATTTGTCCAACGTGCACAAACGCGAACCTTTCCGCCATCACTCCTACTTCTCCGACGTTGCGGTGGGAGTGATCTGCGGCCTTGGCGCCAGCGGTTACCGACTGGCCCTGGAGGCCGCACTAGAGCAGCTTGAACAACAAGCTAAACGCCCCTGACCGACCCTTGGGAGTTGATGATTCATGGATATCCGTAAAGTTAAGAAACTGATCGAACTGCTGGAAGAGTCCGGCATCGACGAGTTGGAGATCAAGGAAGGCGAAGAGTCCGTGCGCATCAGCCGCCACAGCAAGACTCCAGCCCAGCAGTACTACGCACCGGCTCCGGTTGCCGCCCCCGTAGCTGCACCTGCCGCTGCCGCCCCGGCCGCCGCCGCTGCTCCTGCCGCCCCCGCCGCACCTGCGCTGAACGGCACCGTGGCCCGCTCGCCAATGGTCGGTACTTTCTACCGCAAGTCTTCGCCTACCTCGCCAGCCTTCGTTGAAGTCGGCCAGAGCGTGAAGAAGGGCGACACCCTGTGCATCGTCGAAGCGATGAAGATGATGAACCACATCGAAGCTGAAACCAGCGGTGTGATCGAATCCATTCTTGTCGAAGACGGCCAGCCGGTTGAGTACGACCAACCGCTGTTCACCATCGTTTGAACCGCGGAGAGTCTTTGATGTTGAAGCCTGCGAAGTTGGAAAAAGTCCTGATCGCCAACCGCGGCGAAATCGCCCTGCGGATCCTGCGTGCCTGCAAGGAAATGGGGATCAAGACCGTCGCCGTCTACTCCAAGGCCGACAAGGAGCTGATGCACCTGGGCCTGGCGGACGAATCCGTCTGCATCGGGCCTGCGCAAGCCGCGCAGTCCTACCTGCACATTCCGGCCATCATCGCGGCCGCTGAAGTCACTGGCGCTACGGCAATCCACCCTGGCTACGGCTTCCTGGCGGAAAACGCCGACTTCGCCGAACAGGTGGAAAACTCCGGTTTCGCCTTCATCGGCCCGAAAGCTGAAACCATCCGCCTGATGGGCGACAAGGTTTCCGCCAAGCACGCCATGATCGCGGCAGGTGTTCCTACGGTTCCAGGTTCCGACGGCCCACTGCCGGAAGACGAAGAAACCGCCCTGCGCATTGGCCGTGAAGTCGGCTACCCGGTGATCATCAAGGCCGCTGGCGGCGGCGGTGGTCGCGGCATGCGCGTGGTGCACAAGGAAGAAGACCTGATCGCCTCGGCGAAGCTGACCCGTTCCGAAGCCGGCGCGGCGTTTGGCAACCCGATGGTCTACCTGGAGAAGTTCCTGACCAACCCACGTCACGTGGAAGTCCAGGTGCTGTCCGACGGCCAGGGCAACGCCATCCACCTGGGCGACCGCGACTGCTCGCTGCAGCGTCGTCACCAGAAAGTCCTCGAAGAAGCGCCGGCACCGGGCATCGACGAGACTGCGCGCCAGGAAGTCTTCGCCCGCTGCGTCAAGGCGTGCATCGACATCGGCTACCGCGGTGCCGGTACGTTCGAGTTCCTTTACGAGAACGGCCGCTTCTACTTCATCGAGATGAACACTCGCGTGCAGGTAGAGCACCCGGTTTCGGAAATGGTCACTGGTATCGACATCGTCAAGGAGATGCTCAGCATCGCCGCCGGCAACAAGCTGTCGTTCACCCAGGATGACGTGGTCATTCGCGGTCACGCCCTGGAATGCCGGATCAACGCCGAAGACCCGAAAACCTTCATGCCAAGCCCAGGCACGGTCAAGCATTTCCATGCTCCGGGCGGCAACGGCGTGCGCGTCGACTCGCACCTGTACAGCGGTTACGCGGTTCCACCGAACTACGATTCGTTGATCGGCAAGCTGATCACCTACGGGGCGACCCGTGACGAAGCCATGGCGCGCATGCGCAATGCGCTGGACGAAATCGTCGTCGACGGAATCAAGACCAACATCCCGCTGCACCGCGATCTGACCCGTGACGAAGGCTTCTGCAAAGGGGGCGTGAACATTCACTACCTCGAGCACAAGCTGGCCGAGCAACACTGATCGGCACTCGCCACACCGACAAGGCCGCTTTCGAGCGGCCTTGTCGTATCTGTCATTTGCCCCTGCGCGCCCCTTTGCCCGCCAACCGCACAGCGGCCATTGCATGCATTTCCCGATTAACCGTTAACGCGAGCAAGAACTAGGCGTCCCCCTCGCTCCTGCGGGTCGTCTCGCGTAAACTTGCGCGCTTCTCGCGGCCCGCTAGGCTGCACATCACATATTTTCAAAGGTGCCCGCCATGCCTTGGCTGCAAGTCCGTCTCGCCATCAGCCCAGAACAAGCCGAAACCTATGAAGACGCTTTTCTTGAAGTCGGTGCCGTCTCGGTCACCTTCATGGACGCCGAGGATCAGCCGATCTTCGAACCCGAACTCAATACCACGCCACTGTGGTCCCACACTCACTTGCTGGCTCTGTTCGAAGGCGGCACTGAAGCCGCCAGCGTGCTCGCTCACCTGGAACTGCTGACCGGCAGCCCGTTGCCCGAGCACCACAGCGAAGTCATCGAGGACCAGGACTGGGAACGCAGCTGGATGGACAACTTCCAGCCGATGCGTTTCGGCCAGCGCCTGTGGATCGTTCCAAGCTGGCACGCCGCACCGGAGCCTGACGCGGTCAACCTGCTGCTGGACCCGGGCCTGGCCTTCGGCACCGGCACCCACCCGACCACCGCGCTGTGCCTGGAGTGGCTGGACGGCCAGGACCTCAAGGACTGCAATGTGCTGGACTTTGGTTGCGGCTCGGGAATCCTCGCCATCGCTGCCCTGCTGCTGGGCGCCAAGCAAGCGGTCGGCACCGATATCGATGTCCAGGCACTGGAAGCCTCCCGCGACAACGCCGGGCGCAACGGTATTGCCGACGAACTGTTCCCGCTGTACCTGCCCGAGCAACTGCCACAAGTACAGGCCGATGTGCTGGTGGCCAATATCCTGGCCGGCCCGCTGGTCTCCCTGGCCCCGCAACTGTCCGGCCTGGTGAAGTCCGGAGGACGCCTGGCACTCTCCGGCATCCTCGCCGAACAAGGCGAAGAGGTGGCTGCGGCCTATGCCCAGGACTTCGATCTGGATCCGATCGCCACCCTCGATGGCTGGGTGCGCATCACCGGCCGTCGGCGCTAGAATGGCCGCCTGCATAATCCGGATGGCCGCATGACCGACAGTTTCGTCACCCAGTGCCCGCATTGCCAAACCAGGTTCCGTGTCAGCCATGCTCAGTTGAGCGTGGCCCGCGGGGTGGTTCGCTGTGGCTCCTGCCTGCAGGTGTTCAACGCCGCGCGGCAGTTGCTTGAGCAGCGCGCCGCCAAGGAAAACGCAACGTCCAGGCCGGCGGCGAAACCGGCACCCGCACCCGCACCCGCTGCGCCGCCTAAACCCGAGCAGCCGCCCGCCCCCGCACCAACGCCGGCGGCGGCGCCTCCCCAGCGCGCCATCAGCCAGAAACAATGGTCGGCCGCCGAGATGGACCTGGATCACCTGGACCTCGACGAGGAATTGGCCAAGCTCGAGCAACGGGAGATCCAGCCGGCCAAGGCCTTTGGCCAGGAACGCGAACACCAGGAAGACAGCCTCAGTGCCCGTCGCGACCCTCAGGGCACCGACGAAGCCCACTGGCCCGACGGCCTGTTCGGCAGCGCCAGTGAACACGACGAGTCCGAGCCCGCCGCCCTCAAGGCCCAGACGCATCAGGACGACAGCGCCCCCGAGCCGGCCCGCCCCAGTCGCACCGAGCCTTCGCTGTCCTTCAACCTGGCGGATCTGGATGACGAGCCAAAGACGCCGAAACTGCGCCATGACGACGACCTGGAACCCTTCGAGGCCCAGGTGTCCACAGACGCCGACGAACACGACGAACCATCGCCAGCCGCCTCCCCCGGCAAGAAACGCCGCGAACGCAGCGAGCCCGGAGTCAAGGAGGATGTATTGCTGGACCTGGTGGACGATCCGATCCACCTCGATTGGCAGAAACGCCGCTCGCCCTGGGGCCGGCGCCTGCTCTGGCTGCTGCTGATCCTGCTGGCCGCCGGCGGCCTGGTCGGCCAATACGTCGCGTATCACTTCGACGAGCTCGCACGCCAGGACCAGTACCGGCCGTGGTTCCAGGAGTTGTGCCCGGAGCTCGGCTGTACGGTGCCATCCCGGGTGGATATCGCCCGAATCAAGAGCAGCAACCTGGTGGTGCGCAGCCACCCGGAATTCAGCGGGGCGCTGGTGGTGGACGCCATCATCTATAACCGCGCGCCCTTCTCCCAACCCTTCCCTCTGCTGGAGCTGCGCTTCGCCGACCTCAACGGCCACCTGATTGCCAGCCGCAGTTTCAAACCCGGGGAGTACCTGGGCGGCGAGATGCAGGATGTGGCGGAAATGCCACCGCAGACGCCGATTCACATCGCCCTGGATATTCTCGACCCAGGACCGAAAGCGGTGAACTACAGTCTGAGTTTCCACTCGCCCGAGTGAATCGGCTGATCAGACTAACGGACAACTCTGGATTGACGACAGATTTATGACTGTATCGCTCAGATTGATCACCGGGCGATAACGGAAGAACTGTTCAGATTTTATCCAATTCAGCCTTTATCCGGTCATCGAGAGCGGGTATCATGCCAACCCTTTTTCGAACTCTCATGATCCGGCCCCACAACAGGGAAGTCCTATGTCGGCGGTACGCATCGGCCCATATACATTGCACAACGGCTTGATTCTCGCCCCGATGGCGGGGGTCACCGACCAGCCCTTTCGTCAGCTTTGCAAGCAGTTGGGCGCGGGCCTTGTAGTCTCGGAAATGGTCACCAGCGACATGAGCTTGTGGAACAGCCGCAAATCGCGGTTGCGCATGATCCACGAAGGCGATCCCGAGCCACGCTCGGTACAGATTGCCGGTGGCGATGCACAGATGCTGGCAGACGCCGCCCGCGCCAACGTCGAGTTGGGCGCACAGATTATTGATATCAACATGGGTTGTCCGGCGAAGAAGGTCTGCAACAAGGCTGCCGGTTCCGCGTTGCTGAAAGACGAAGCCCTGGTCAACGAGATTCTCCAGGCGGTGGTGGCCGCAGTGGATGTACCGGTCACCCTGAAGATCCGCACCGGCTGGGACCGGCAGAACAAGAACGGCCTGACGGTGGCGAAGATCGCCGAGCAGGCGGGCATCACGGCACTGGCGGTCCACGGTCGGACCCGGGCCGACCTGTACACCGGTGAAGCCGAGTACGACACCATTGCCGCGATCAAGCAGGCGGTGTCGATTCCGGTCTTTGCCAACGGCGATATCGACTCGCCCGAGAAGGCCCGGCAGGTATTGCACGCCACCGGGGCCGACGGGTTGTTGATCGGCCGGGCCGCCCAGGGGCGGCCATGGATTTTTCGTGAAATCGAACACTTCCTGCGTACCGGTGAAACCCTCCCGGCACCGGAGCTGTTCGAGGTGGAACGTATTCTGCTAGAGCACCTGGCCGCGCTGCATGCCTTCTATGGGGAGGTCATGGGCGTCCGCATTGCGCGCAAGCATGTGGGCTGGTATCTCGCAACCCTGCCGGGCGCCAGGGAGTTTCGCGCCCACTTCAATCGTTTGGAAGATACGGAAGCACAATGCGCCAACGTTCGTGAGTTCTTTGCCGGACGTTACAAGAGCCTGGAAACAGGGGACGGAGAGGGGGTGGCCGCATGACGATGATGACCGAGACTTTAGTGAGTGGAACTGCACCCGTGAGCGACAACGTGAATTTGAAACAGCACCTCAATACCCCCAGCGAAGAAGGCCAGACCCTTCGCGGGAGTGTCGAGAAGGCGCTGCACAATTATTTCGCCCACCTTGAGGGCGCTGCCGTCACGGACGTGTACAACCTGGTGCTCTCCGAAGTCGAGGCTCCGTTGCTCGAAAGCGTGATGAACTACGTCAAGGGCAACCAGACCAAGGCCAGCGAACTCCTGGGTCTGAACCGCGGCACCCTGCGCAAGAAACTCAAGCAGTACGATTTGTTGTAAGCATTCAATCAAACCAGAAAGGCGCCCGCGTAAAAAACGGTCGCCTTTTTTGCTGACTCCTTTGCTTTTGATGGAAATTGAGATGACCGACCAGACTACCCGCCTGCCGATCCGCCGCGCCTTGATCAGTGTTTCCGACAAGACCGGGATCCTCGAATTCGCCAAGGAGCTGGAAGCCCTCGGTGTGGAGATCCTCTCCACCGGCGGGACCTTCAAACTGCTGCAGGACAACGGCGTGGCCGCAGTAGAAGTCGCGGATTACACCGGTTTCGCGGAAATGATGGACGGCCGGGTCAAGACCCTGCACCCGAAAATCCACGGCGGTATCCTCGGTCGTCGCGGTATCGACGACGCCATCATGAACGAGCACGGGATCAAGCCCATCGATCTGGTGGCGGTCAACCTCTACCCCTTCGAAGCCACCATTTCCAAGCCCGGCTGCGACCTGCCGACCGCCATCGAGAACATCGACATCGGCGGCCCGACCATGGTCCGCTCGGCGGCCAAGAACCATAAGGACGTGGCCATCGTGGTCAATGCCAGCGACTATGCCGGCGTCCTGGAAAGCCTCAAGGCCGGCGGCCTGACCTACGCCCAGCGTTTCGACCTGATGCTCAAGGCCTTCGAACACACCGCCGCCTACGACGGCATGATCGCCAACTACATGGGCACCGTGAACCAGGCCGCCGAGACCCTCTCGACATCCGGCCGCAGCGAATTCCCGCGGACCTTCAACAGCCAGTTCATCAAGGCCCAGGAAATGCGCTACGGCGAGAACCCGCACCAGAGCGCGGCGTTCTACGTGGAAGCCAAGCCTGCCGAAGTCGGCATCGCCACCGCCACCCAGCTGCAAGGCAAGGAGCTGTCCTACAACAACGTAGCCGACACCGACGCCGCCCTGGAATGCGTGAAGAGCTTCGTCAAGCCGGCCTGCGTCATCGTCAAGCACGCCAACCCGTGCGGCGTGGCGGTCAGCCCGGACGCTGAAGGCGGCATCCGCCAGGCCTACGAACTGGCCTACGCCACCGACACCGAATCGGCCTTCGGCGGCATCATCGCCTTCAACCGCGAACTGGATGCCGAAACCGCCAAGGCCATCGTCGAGCGTCAGTTCGTCGAAGTGATCATCGCCCCGAGCGTCAGCGAAGAAGCCCGCGCCATTGTCGCCGCCAAAGCCAACGTGCGCCTGCTGGCCTGTGGCCAGTGGTCGGCAGACCGCGTACCGGCCTGGGACTACAAGCGCGTCAACGGTGGCCTGCTGGTGCAGAGCCGCGATATCGGCATGATCAGCGCCGATGATCTGAAAGTCGTGACCAAACGCGCCCCGACCGAGCAAGAGATCCACGACCTGATCTTCGCTTGGAAAGTCGCCAAATACGTCAAATCCAACGCCATCGTCTACGCCAAGAACCGCCAGACCATCGGTGTCGGCGCTGGCCAGATGAGCCGCGTGAACTCGGCGCGGATCGCTGCGATCAAAGCCGAACACGCCGGCCTGCAAGTGCAGGGCGCAGTGATGGCTTCCGACGCCTTCTTCCCGTTCCGTGACGGCATCGACAACGCGGCCAAGGTCGGCATCACTGCAGTGATCCAGCCAGGCGGCTCGATGCGTGACAACGAAGTGATTGCCGCAGCTGACGAGGCTGGCATTGCGATGGTGTTCACCGGCATGCGCCACTTCCGTCACTGATACGACAACGGTCGCACTGACACCGGCATCTGCTGCGTTGGAGCCCACCCCGATGACGCTCATTGCCAACAGGCAACTGCGCTCATCGAGGTGGGCTCCGCCTTGCATCTACCTCTGTCATTGCAACCTCCTGAGGCGTGCAGCGCTTCAGGTTCCAAAACAGAATTAGCGTCATCCGAGGTTTTTGAAATGAATGTACTGATCATTGGTAGCGGCGGTCGCGAACACGCCCTGGCCTGGAAAGTCGCTCAGGACCCACGGGTCGAAAAAGTATTCGTTGCCCCCGGCAACGCCGGTACCGCCATCGAAGCCAAGTGCGAGAACGTCGCCATCGACGTACTGGCCCTGGAGCAACTGGCCGATTTCGCCGAGAAGAATGTGTCCCTGACCATCGTCGGTCCGGAAGTGCCGCTGGTGGCTGGCGTGGTCGACCTGTTCCGCTCCCGCGGCCTGGACTGCTTCGGTCCGACTGCCGGCGCCGCGCAGCTGGAAGGCTCGAAAGCCTTCACCAAGGACTTCCTGGCACGCCACAAGATCCCGACCGCCGACTACCAGAACTTCACCGAGATCGAGCCGGCCCTGGCCTACCTGCGGGAAAAAGGCGCGCCGATCGTGATCAAGGCCGACGGCCTGGCCGCCGGTAAAGGCGTGATCGTCGCCATGACCCTGGCCGAAGCCGAGGAAGCCGTGCGTGACATGCTGGCCGGCAATGCCTTCGGTGATGCCGGTTCCCGCGTGGTCATCGAGGAGTTCCTCGACGGCGAGGAAGCCAGCTTCATCGTCATGGTCGACGGCAAGAACGTGCTGCCCATGGCCACCAGCCAGGACCACAAACGCGTCGGCGACGGCGACACTGGCCCCAATACCGGTGGCATGGGCGCTTACTCGCCAGCACCGGTGGTCACTTCAGAAGTGCACCAGCGGGTGATGGATCTGGTGATCTGGCCCACCGTTCGCGGCATGGCCGAGGAAGGCAACGTCTACACCGGCTTCCTCTATGCCGGTCTGATGATCGACAAAGCCGGCAACCCGAAAGTCATCGAGTTCAACTGCCGCTTCGGCGACCCGGAAACCCAACCGGTGATGCTGCGCCTGCAATCGAGCCTGGTACTGCTGGTGGAAGCCGCCCTGGCCCAGGCCCTGGACAAGGTCGAAGCCCAGTGGGACCCACGTCCAAGCCTGGGCATCGTCCTCGCCGCCGGCGGCTATCCTGGCGACTATGCCAAAGGCGCGGCCATCACTGGCCTGGACGCCGCCGCTGCACTGGAAGGCAAAGTGTTCCACGCCGGCACCGCACTCAAGGACGGTCAGGTCGTGACCTCCGGCGGCCGGGTGCTCTGCGCCACCGCCATGGGTGACAGCGTCGATGCCGCCCAGCAACAAGCCTACCGCCTGGCGGCCAAGATCGACTGGCAGGGCTGCTTCTACCGCAACGACATCGGCTACCGTGCCATTGCTCGTGAGCGCGGCCAGGAGTAAAGCTGCCAGCGCCCCCCGGCAAGGGCCTCGCGCCCTTGCCGTGCGGTGATCACGCCGCGCATAGTTATAATCAGGCATCAACCAATGAAGGGATTTCGCCGTGCGCTGGCTCAGGACCGCCCTAGGCTTCACCGTCACATTGCTGACCTTGCTCTGCTTGAATCCGGCCCTGGCCGCTCAAGGCAGTGGCTGGGCGGTTTTGCTCGACGAACAGGCCGACCTGCAGCTCAGTGATATCCGCTCCCCGCGCTACACCAACCAATTCAGCCCCATCGAACTGGACAAACTGACCGCAGCCGAACCCGACGGCGCCCTGTGGTTGCGCTTCAAGCTCCAACCGGGAACCCACGAGCAGATCCTGCGGATCTTCGCCCCCGACCTGTCCCACCTGAATCTCTACGTGCTCGACGGCGACAAGCTGATCGAACAAGTGAACACCGGCGCCAGCCAGTCGCAAGCCCAAAAGCCTTTGCCCAGCAGCGACTTCATGCTGCCACTGCCGCAAAGTGCCAAGCCGCTGGACGTCTATCTGCGCCTGGTGTCCGAACATGAACTGCGTCCCTACATCACCCTGCAATCGGCAGTGATGAGCGCCGCCGACCAGAGCCAGACACTGATCTACGGCCTGTTGTTCGGCTGCCTGGCGATGCTGATCCTGCACAACCTCACCCGCTTCGCCTACACCCGTTCACGCAGCAGCCTGTGGCTGGCAGCCTGTGAAGGCCTGCTGACCCTCAGCCTGTTGATGCTGCTGAACCTGCTCGGTCCCTGGTTACCGGACTGGCAAGCGTTGCAGACACCGGGCGCCTACGTGGCCCTGCTGCTGACCGCGCCCTGCGGGATGATGTTCGCCTACCGCTTCTTCGCTCCACTGGGCCCGCACCCGCTGAACCGCTTGCTGCTGGGCAATATTCTGCTGATCGGCCTGTTCGGTCTGTTGCTGCTGTTCGTCAACACCCTGCCGCTGAACATCATCACCTACGGCCTGGTGGCCCTGGCCGGCCTGAGCATGCTGTTCGTTGGCGCCTACCACTGGCACCAGGGCTATCGTCCGGCCCGGCTGTTCGTCACCGCCATGGTGATTTTCAACCTCGGCACCCTGGTGATTCTCCCGGCGCTGCTGGGCCTGACCCTGGTAGCGCCGCAAGGGTTGATCGTCACCCTGCTGAGCGTGGTGTGCATCGCCGGGTTGCTGATGAGCATTGCCTTGGGCGAGCGCCAGCGCAACATCACCGAGAACCGCTTCAGTGTCAGCCGCGACCTGGCCGCCAGCACCGCCGAGATCAATGCCAAGGCCGAGTTCCTGGCCAAGATCAGCCACGAGATCCGTACGCCGATGAACGGCGTGCTGGGCATGACCGAGTTACTGCTGGGCACCCCACTGTCGGTCAAGCAGCGTGATTACGTGCAGACCATTCACAGTGCCGGCAACGAGCTGCTGACCCTGATCAACGAGATCCTCGACATCTCCAAGCTGGAGTCCGGGCAGATCGAACTGGACGACGTGCAGTTCGACCTCAACGCCCTGATCGAGGATTGCCTGAGTATCTTCCGGGCCAAGGCCGAACAGCAGAACGTCGAGCTGATCAGTTTCATCCAGCCCCAGGTGCCGCGGGTCATCAGCGGCGACCCGACGCGCCTGCGCCAGGCCCTGCTGAGCCTGTTGGAAAACGCCCTGAAGAAGACCGACGAAGGCGAAGTGCTGATCGTCGTCGCCCTCGACGAGCGCAGCAGCAAACCGCGCCTGCGCATTGCCGTACAAGACAGCGGCCAGCCCATGGATACCGAGGAACGCGAAGCGCTGCTGCACACCGAACTGCACAGCAAGAACTTCCTCGCCACCACCCGCCTGGGGGGCAACCTGGGGCTGGTGATCGCCCGCCAGTTGATCCTGCTGATGCACGGCGAATTCGGCATCAAGAGCGGCACCAACCAGGGCAGCACCCTGTGGTTGACCCTGCCCCTGGACGCCGAGCGCCTGGAACATCCCACCGCCGACCTCGACGGCCCCTTGCAGGGCGCGCGGGTGCTGGTGGTGGACGATAACGACACCTGCCGCAAGGTGCTGGTGCAGCAATGCAGCGCCTGGGGCCTGAACGTCAGCGCCGTGCCTTCGGGCAAGGAAGCCCTGGCCCTGCTGCGGACCAAGGCGCACCTGCGGGACTATTTCGATGTGGTGCTGCTGGACCAGAACATGCCCGGCATGACCGGCATGCAGCTGGCAGCGAAGATCAAGGAAGACCCGAGCCTGAACCACGACATCCTGCTGATCATGCTCACGGGCATCAGCAACGCGCCGAGCAAGGTGATTGCGCGCAATGCCGGGATCAAGCGCATCCTCGCCAAGCCGGTGGCCGGCTACACCCTCAAGACCACTCTGGCCGACGAGCTCAGCCAACGCGACAAGGCCCCCACCGCGCCCTACAACATGCCCCTGAACCCGGCACCGGGTCCGGCGCCGATCACCGTTCCCAGCGACTTCAGCATCCTGGTGGCCGAAGACAACAGCATCTCCACCAAGGTCATCCGCGGCATGCTGGGCAAGCTCAATCTGCAGCCCGACACCGCCAGCAACGGCGAAGAGGCCTTGCAGGCCATGAAGGCCAAGCGCTACGACCTGGTGCTCATGGACTGCGAAATGCCGGTGCTCGACGGTTTCTCCGCCACCCAGCAGTTGCGGGCCTGGGAAGTCGGCAACCAACGGGTGCGCACCCCGGTGGTGGCGCTGACCGCGCACATCCTCGCCGAGCACAAGGAGCGCGCGCGCCAGGCCGGCATGGACGGGCACATGGCCAAGCCGGTGGAGTTGTCGCAACTGCGCGAGCTGGTGGAGCACTGGGTCACCCAGCGCGACCTGCGCGAGCGCAGCACCGCGCACACCAGTTGAGCCGACAGCCTGCGCGGCGCCTGTTAAACTCTGGCTCGCCCTCCCTAGTCGTGAGCTCCCGCCATGCTCCACGTGCTGTTCAGCGTTTACCTGAAGATGCTGGTGCTCTATAGCCCGTTCTTCGTCCTCTCATGCTTCATCAGCCTGACCCGCGGCTACTCCTCCAAGGAGCGCCGACGCCTGGCCTGGAAAGTCGCCCTGGCTACCCTGGTCTCCAGCGTCTTGCTGTACCTGTTCGGGCGGGTGATCTTCAGCGTGTTCGGCATCACCGTGGACGCCTTCCGCATCGGTGCCGGCAGCGTGCTGTTCATCTCGGCCCTGGGCATGGCCCAGGGCAAGTCGGCGGTACAGACCGACAACGTGCAACAGGACGTGACCATCGTGCCGCTGACCATTCCCCTGACCGTGGGCCCGGGCACCATCGGCGCCCTGCTGGTGATGGGGGTCAGCCAGCCCCACTGGGACGACAAGCTCACCGCCATTCTCAGCATCGCCCTGGCCAGCCTCACCGTGGGCGTGGTGCTGTACCTGTCCAACCGCATCGAACGCATCCTCGGCGACCAGGGCCTGCAGATCGTCAGCCGGCTGATGGGACTGTTCGTCTGCGCCCTGGCGGCGCAGATCATCTTCACCGGGGTCAAAGGCTATCTGGTGCCCTAACAGCGGCACGACCCAGCGGACAAGGAATGTCACATGCCCGGCCATGAAGATCGCCAGCTCATCCAGCAACGATGGCAGGACGAACGCTACCCCAGGGACAACTCACTCGCCCTGGGCTCGGGCTTCTACTGCCTGTTCGAGCTGCCCCATGAGCATCCCCGACTGATCAACAAGGTGTGGCTGCCGGCCTCGGACTGCGACGCTCATCAGGACGGCGAGGGCCTCGCGACCCTGGCGCTGTGCGTCGCCGGCAACGGCGCCTTGCAGGCCCGGGCCGGCGAGTGTGCCGCGCATGGCGGGGATGGTTTCCTGGCATTGCAGGAGAAAGATTCTGAGGCCCTGATCTGGCTGCTGGTCCTGAGGGACACCAATCCCTTCAACCGGGTCGAGATCCAGGACCGACACCTCTATGCCGAGTCGACCTCCGGTGTCAGCGTGCAGATCCCTCTGGAGCGCCCCGATCAGTTGACCCTGGCCTGGCCATGACCCTTGCACTGCCACCGAGCCCGATGAAAAAACTGACCACCACCGCCGCCATCGACCTCCTCAGCCGCCAGCGGTTGCCCGGCCTCGACGCCGCCGCCCGCGCCTCCCACCTCCTGAACTGGTGGGGAATAGACAGCGACGACCTTGAGTTCGCCGCACTCCCACCCAGCCTGCAACAACAGCTCAGGGCGCAGCCGGAGCCCCCGGAAGACCCGCAGGCCCCGCGCTACGACGCCCTGCTGCTGATCGCCCTGCGCGCCGAATACCGCGGCGTGACCCACCACTACCTGATGCGCTGCCTGCGCGAAGCCGGGCTGGGCGACTACGCCGTCAGCGCGGACATCGAGTACCTGGAGGCCTGCCCCTGCTGCGGTTATCGAACCCTCTCGGCGCGGGGCGACTACCAGATCTGCGACCTCTGCCATTGGGAGGACGACGGCAGCCAGGCGCTGGATGTGCTGAGCGGACCCAACCACAAAACCCTGGGCCAGGCCCGGGAACACTTTGCCCGGCAGCAGGGCCACCTGCCCTTGGACAAGTGGCCACACATCAGCAAGGACACCCCATGATTCCCCAGCAGTTGGTCAGCCTGATCGAAGCCCAGCCCCGCTTCCGCCCGCGCCCCGACACCGCCGAGGTCACCCGAGCGTTGGCAACATTGGGGATTGCCCTGGACAGCGAGTTCGCCCAGATCTATCTGGCCTGTCACCCCGCCGACTTCGAAAGCCGGGCGAGCTACGAAGTGCTGATGGATATCGACGGGCCCAGTGATGAAATCCTGATGTGCACCGAGTTCATTCATGAAGTCTGGGAGTTGCCAGAGAACTTCGTCGCCTTCACCTCGTTGCAAGGTGAAGGCGGCTACCTGCTGGACAAGGACAGCGGCGGCGTCTGGGATTTCGACCTGGGCGACCGGGAGGCGTTCGTTGCCGGCCGCCTCCCCGCCCGCTGGGCCGGCTTCTTCGAATTCATCACCTGGCTGCTGACCGCCAAGGACAAGGACCAGGATGATGAGTGACCCTGCACGCTAGAAGCCGCTGCCGGCGATGGCGATCTTGTGAGCGCCTTCGCCGGCAAGCCGGCTCCTACAAGGGTTTATTGCCGTACCAGCGCGGCGTGTAGACCCACTCGCCACCCTCGGCCCGGGGGAAGACGCAGGTGGTGGAAGAGCCCACCAGCACCATGGTGCGCATGTCCACCTGCTCCGGGGTCAGCTCGCCCAGGGTGATGACCCGCAGGGTCTGCCCCGGACGACCGATATCCCGTCCCAGCACCACCGGGGTTTGCGGCGTGCGGTGCTGGCGCACGATCTCCAGGGCCCGGCCCAGTTGCCAGGGCCGCGAGCGGGAGATCGGGTTGTAGAAGGCCAGGGCCAGATCGGCCTGGGAAGCAAGGTCCAGGCGCTTCTCGATGATGTCCCAGGGCTTGAGGTTGTCGGACAGCGACAGCACGCAGAAGTCATGACCCAGCGGCGCGCCGGCCTGGGCGGCGGTGGCCAGTGAGGCGGAGACGCCCGGGAGGATCTCCAGGTCGACACGATGCCAGGCCGGATCGCTGGATTCGTGCAGGGCTTCCAGGACCGCCGCGGCCATGGCAAACACCCCCGGATCACCGGACGACACCACCACCACCGAACGGCCCTGGGCCGCCAGTTCGAAGGCGTGCCGGGCGCGCTGCATTTCTTCGCGGTTGTCAGTGCAGTGCATCACCTGATCGGCGCGGAACGGGCCGGCCATGCGCACGTAGGTTTCATAACCGAGGATGTCGTTGGCCCGGGCCAGTTCGGCTTTCACCGCCGGCACCATGAGTTCGGCAGCACCAGGACCGAGGCCGATGACTGCCAGGCGCCCACGGGGCCGGCCGATCTGTTCGAGGTCCAGGGGCTGGCTGGCCACGGCGATGGCGATGTCCTCCCCCACCTTCAGCGGCGGCAGCAATTGCGGCACGGCTTGCTGTGCCAGTTCGACGACACTGCCGGCGGCCGGCAGGAAACGCAGCGGCACACCCAGTTGCGCAGCCGCCTGATGCAGGGCGCGGTCAGCCATGTCACTGTCGGCCGCCAGCAGGCAGGCGACGGACTGCACGGCGATGCGCGCCTGATGCAGGGCCTGACGGATGTGGGTAGCCAGGCTGGTATCGCTTTCGCCAGCAAGCTGGCCGCTACGGCAAGCGACCAGGACGCTGCGGGGGTAGATCAGCAGCTCATTGGCCGCAGGCTCGCGCTCGGCAGAGCCGACCCGGATGGTCAGGCGGGCCTGATCGTTCTCGGGCAGCTTGGCCGCGGCCAGCCAGGGCGCGGCGCCTTCGATGCGCACGCTTTCGCCACCCAGCAGGTCGGAGACAAAGCGCTTGCCCAGCTCCAGGTCGCCCAGGGCATAACCGCTGGGCGGGTTGAGCAGGCAGGTGCCAAAGCGCAGTTCGCCACTGGTGGTAATGGCCGCAGCCACACCAAGGCCCGCGGCGATTTCCCGGGCCATGACGTTGACGCCGCCCAGGCCACCCAGCAGCGGCACCACGGCGCTGCCGTCTTCGGCCACCGCCAGCACCGGCGGTTCGGCGCCTTTTTCCAGCAGCAGCGGGGCCAGGGTGCGGATCACGATACCCGCCGCACACAGGGCGATGATGGGCCTGTCCTGTTGATACAGCTGGCGCAGGGTGGCGCCGAATTCGTGGTAGATCCGATCAGCGCCTTCGACCCGTTCCGCCAGACCGTGGATCAACGAATCGGGATACAGCCGCTGGATCTGCCGTGCGGTGTCGAGACTGCCTTGGCCAAGGATGACGATGGCCGGAATTGAACGGGCCATCAGCCTTGCCACCTTTCGCCGGGCACGATGATCAGCGAGAAGTACGGCGAGGACATCGGCTCCACGTCATCCAGCGGCACGATCTTCTGGTTGGCCATGGTGGCGCGCTCCACATACAGCGCACGCTGCGCCAGCCCCAGCTCTTCCAGGACCTGGCGCACCTTGGGGAAATTGCGCCCCAGCTTCATCACCACCGCCGCGTCGGCGTCCGCCAGACGCCGCTTGAGCTCGTCATGTGGCAGCACGCCCGAGAGCACCGACAGGCTCTGGTTGCGATACACCAGCGGCGCGCCCAGCACCGACGCGCCGCCCAGCATCGAGCACACCCCGGGCACCACTTCGGCCTGGTAACGCTCGGCCAGACGATCGTGCAGGTACATGTAGGAACCGTAGAAGAACGGGTCGCCTTCGCAGATCACCGCCACATCCCGACCGGCATCCAGATGCAGCGCCAGCTCCTGGCTGGCGCTGTCGTAGAAATCGCTGATCACTTGCTCGTAGGACAGCGGCGCCGGCAGCACTTCGGTGGTCACCGGGTACACCAGCGGCAGCAGGGTCTGGGCCTGTTGCAGGTGCCCTTCGATGATGCCGAAGGCGTTGCCTTTCTTGCCCTTGGCCACGAAGTAGGCCACCACCGGCGACTCGCGCAGCAGGCGCAGGGCCTTCAGGGTAATCAGCTCCGGATCACCAGGACCCACGCCAAGGCCGATCAAACGTCCAGGTTGCTGCATCATTCGATCTCCGTGGCCAGGGCGTTGACGGCGGCGGCGGCCATGGCGCTACCGCCCAGGCGACCCTGCATGATCACAAAGGGCACGCCGCGGCTGTCGGCGGCGAGCATCGCCTTGGATTCGGCGGCGCCGACGAAGCCCACCGGGAAGCCGAGGATCAGCGCCGGTTTCGGCGCGCCGGCGTCGAGCATTTCCAGGAGGTAGAACAGGGCGGTGGGCGCATTGCCGATCACCACCACGCTGCCTTCCAGGTGCGGACGCCAGAGCTCCAGAGCCGCCGCCGAGCGGGTGTTGCCCAGCTCTCGGGCCAACTCCGGGACGCTGTCATCGCGCAGGGTGCAGATCACTTTGTTGTTGGCCGGCAAGCGTGCCCGGGTAATGCCTTCAGAGACCATCCGCGCATCGCAGAGGATCGGTGCCCCGGCGGCCAGGGCATCACGCCCGGCCTTGCCGGCGCCCGCGGAGAATTGCAGGCCGTCGATGGCCTCGACCATGCCGCAGGCGTGGATCACCCGTACCGCGAGTTTTTCCAGGTCGGCGGGAATGCGATCCAGCTTGGCTTCTTCGCGGATGATCGCGAAGGAGTTGCGATAGATCTCCTGACCGTCGCGGATGTAATCAATCATCTAGGTGGCTCCGTGGGCGGGCATCAAGCAGTGCCTCTGCCGCTTCAATAGAAAGGTTGCGTGCGTGCAGCGCGCCGAAACCCGGCTGTGCTGCATCGCGTAGATACAAGTCGTAACGCCCTGGGGCCGTCGCCAGCAGGGTGGCCGGCGCCACATGGGCGGCGGCGCAGGAACGGGAGCAGGCCGACAAATGCACCGCCTGCTGACGGCCATGGCCCTGGAGCAGGGTCGCCAACTTCAACGCATCGCCCTTGGTGTCGGCCAGGGCTTTGCCGCAGCCACTGGAGCCGGTACAGGCAATCAGGTGGGCCAGGGACTGTTCAGGGCTGCACAACAGGCCCAGTTGGCCCAGACGTGCCGTGACCCGGGGAGCATCCGCCGGGGCAATGCCGGGCAGCAGCAGGCTCTGCCAGGGTGTGAAGCGCAGGCTGGCGTCGCCGTACTGTTCGGCCAGTTGCGCAGCGCCCTTGAGCATGACGGGATCAAGGCGCCCCAGGGGCGCAACCGCACCGACATAGACCTGTCCGCGTTCACGCTGTGGATAAGTTCCCAGGTGCAGCCCAGCGACCGAGGCCGGACGCTGCCAGCCGTCGATACTCAACAAGGGCCGGCTCAGGCGCAGGTTCAGTTGGGCAAGAAAATCCGCCACCGGCACCTGCGCCAACAGGTGCCGCATCCGCGTCTGCTCGGGCGTGGCCAGTTCGAGAAACAGCTCCAGCACCGCCACCAGCAGTTCATGGCCCAGTTCCTGGGGCACTGCCGCCAAGGGTTTATCCACAGGGCTGCCCGCCAGGCCAAAGGCCAACAGCAACTGCCCCTCCCGCACCAAGGCGGCCAGCCACAGATCGTGATGATGTTCGAGCATGGCCAGGGCTTCGCCGCCATCGAGCTGCACGGCGAACTTGGCCGACAGTTCATGGAAGCGCGAGTGGCTCTGCAAGGTCTCGAGGATCTGCCCGGCCAGGGGCCGGGTGTCCATCAGCAACTGCCGGTCGATGCCGGCACTGGGGCTGAGCATCAGGTTGCGCACATCGTCGCCGGCGGCGGTGGTCGGTCCCAGGCCGGCCGCCAGCAGTTTGTCGATCAGTGCCTGGTGCTCGGCGCCGATCCCGCGAATCTGCAGGTTGGCGCGGTTGGTGGCCTCGATCACACCGCCGGCATAAGCCTGCGCCGCCTCGGCCACCGCCGCTGCCTGAGCGGCACTGATGACGCCGCCCGCCAGCTTGATCCGGCAGATGCCGCCGTCCAGCGCCGGGACAATGCGCAGCAACCCCGGGCAGGCCGAGGGGCGGATGGCGGTGGACATAGGACGTTCGTTCAAAGGGGCGACCGGCAGTGTGGGAAAAGCGCTTCGTCAGCGAAGGCGCGGTATTATGCCTGCTTTGTCCGAAGGCATGAAAAGCCTGCCGGTCGGAACCTTAGGTTTGAGGAATATAGATGTCGCCCTGGCTGACAGTAGTGGGAATCGGTGAAGACGGCTTCAAGGGCCTGGGCAGGAACGCCCGCCATGCCCTGCTGGGCGCTTCGCGGATCGTCGGCGGCCAGCGCCAGCTGGATCTGCTGCCGGCGTGCATCCGTGGCGAACGCCAGTTGTGGCCCAGTCCGTTCTCCCTGGAGCCGGTGCTGAGCCAACGCGGCACGCCCGTCTGCGTGCTGGCCAGCGGCGATCCAATGCTATTCGGCGTAGGGGCCAGCCTGGCCCGGCAACTGCCGGCCGATGAGCTGCAGGTACTGCCCTTTCCTTCCTCCTATTCCCTGGCCGCCGCCCGTCTGGGCTGGGCCCTGCAGGAGGTGGTCACGCTGTCGGTGGTGGCACGGCCGATTGCCGCGCTCAACGCCCAACTGTTCAGCGGCGTGCGCCTGCTGGTGCTGAGCAATGACCGCCACAGCCCGGCAGCCATCGCCGGACTGCTGCGCGAGCGCGGCTTCGGCCCGAGCCGGATCACGGTACTGGAGCACTTGGGCGGGCCCTTGGAGCGACGCCTGGACAGCACTGCCAATCAATGGAGCGATCCATCGATCGCCGACCTCAACCTGCTGGCCATCGAATGCCGGGCGGCGGCCGATACGCCGCCACTGTCCCGTCTGGCCGGCCTGCCGGACTCGGCCTTCCGTCATGACGGCCAGTTGACCAAGCGGGACGTGCGCGCCATCACCCTGGCCCGTCTGGCCCCGGTACCCGGTGAACTGCTCTGGGATGTGGGGGCCGGCAGCGGTTCCATCGGTATTGAATGGATGCGGGCCCACCCCAGTTGCCGGGCCCTGGCCATCGAAGCCGACGATGGCCGCCAGCAGTTGATCGAATACAACCGCGACGTGCTCGGCGTGCCCGGGCTGCAACTGATTCGCGGCAGCGCGCCCCAGGCTCTGGCCGGACTTGAGCGTCCGGATGCGGTGTTCATCGGTGGTGGGGTGACCCGCGAAGGCGTATTGCAGACTTGCTGGGAGCAGCTCAAGCCCGGTGGGCGCCTGGTGGCCAACGCGGTGACCCTGCAAAGTGAAATGACCCTGATGCACTGGCGCGAGCAGTACGGCGGGGAACTGACCCGCATCCATATCGCCCAGGCCCAGCCCCTGGGGGAGTTCGATACCTGGCGCCAGGCCCTGCCGATCACCCTGCTGGACCTGCACAAACCCCGGGACCTGCCATGAACCTTGCAGGAATGGGCTTGCCCGCAAAAGCGTCCAGCAAAGAGACCGCAGCGCGCCCTTCGCGAGCAAGCTCGCTCCTACGGGAGCAAGGGCATGCGTGAGGAAACAGCGGAACAGCCCGCGCCCCTGCGCAGCGGCCTGACCACCGGCAGCTGCGCCACCGCCACCAGCCTGGCCGCCGCTCGCCTGCTCTTGGGGGGCGTCAATGCGGACGCGGTGGATATCGTCCTGCCCAAGGGTAAACAGGTACAGATGCGCCTGGAGTTCTGTCGCCGCACCCACGACGGCGCTGAGGCCGGAACCCTCAAGGATGCCGGCGACGACCCGGACGTGACCCACGGCGCCCTGCTCTACTCCCAGGTGCGCCTGACTCCCGAGCCGGGAATCCGCTTTATCGCCGGCCAGGGTGTGGGCACCGTGACCCGCCCCGGGCTGGTGCTGGCAGTGGGTGAGCCGGCGATCAATCCCGTGCCGCGCCGAATGATCAGCGACCACCTGCAACGGCTCGCCGAGGAACAGGCCTACCCCGGCGGGTTCGAAGTCACGGTGAACGTCGAGGGCGGAGCGGAACTGGCCCTGAAAACCATGAACCCGCGCCTGGGGATTCTCGGCGGGCTGTCGATCCTGGGCACCAGCGGCATTGTCCGGCCCTTCTCCTGCGCGGCCTATATCGCCTCGATCCACCAGGGCATCGACGTGGCCAAGACCAATGGCTACCTGCACATCGCCGCCTGCACCGGCAACGCCAGCGAAGACACCATGCGCCGGGTCTACGAACTGCCGGAAATCGCCCTGATCGAAATGGGCGACTTCGTCGGCGCAGTGCTCAAGCACCTGCGCAAAGTGCCGGTGGATAAACTCAGCCTGTGCGGCGGCTTCGGCAAGATCAGCAAACTGGCCGCCGGGCACATGGACCTGCACAGCCGCCATTCCAGCATCGACCTGCCACAACTGGCGCGCTGGGCCGCCGCGGTGGGTGCCGACCCGGCGCTGCAACAGGCCATCCGCGAGGCCAATACCAGCCAGCAGGCCCTGGCCATGGCCAGCGCCGCCGGGATCGCCCTAGGCGACGCGGTGTGCCAGCACGCCCTGGACTTCGCCCGCAGCGTGGTGCCGGCCCAGGTTCAGGTGGAAGTCTTCGCCATCGATCGCCAGGGCGGCATCGTTGGCCATGCCGGAGTCTTGTCATGACCCGTATTCTGCTGCTGGGCGGGGTCACCGAAGCCCTGGCCATCGCCCGCACCCTGGGCCCTGAACATATCTACAGCCTGGCCGGGGTCGGTCGGGTGCCCAGCGACCTCAAGTGCCAGGTCCGGGTCGGCGGCTACGGCGGTGCCGAGGGCCTGGCGCGCTTTATCCGCGAACAACGCATTGGCCTCCTGCTGGATGCCACCCACCCCTACGCGGCGCAGATCAGCGCCAATGCCGTGGCTGCGGCACAGCACGCAGCCGTGCCTTGCTGGGCCTTGCGGCGCCCGGCCTGGCAGCCGCAGCCCGGGGATGACTGGCGCGAGATCGCCGGCTGGGAGGCATTGGTCGAGGCCCTGCGGCCCTTCAAGCGGCCGCTGTTCACCCTGGGCCGCGAGCCGTTGCAGCATCTGAACGAGATTCCTGCGGGGCAGTTCTGGACCCTGCGCGCCCTGGAAACCTGCCCCGGCAACGAGCGTTGCGAAGTCATCGGTGCCCGTGGGCCTTTCCTGATCGAAGACGAGCGCCAACTGTTCGCACGTCGGGACATCGATGTGCTGATCAGCAAGAACAGCGGCAGCAGCGCCACCGAGCCCAAGTTGGAGGTGGCACGTGAGCGGGGCATACCGGTGCTGGTGCTCAAGCGCCCAAAGCTGCCCGAGGCCGACCGCCACTTTGCCAGCGTGGCCGAGTTGCTGCAGGCCCTGCACTCGCCGGACAAAACCTGACAGGCAAAACCGCCGCGCCCCACAAACACTTGGGAAGCCCCTGGCAGCGCGCTACCAACCCCATGCTTTAGCCTCCTTGGACCGTCTCAATGGCGCCGGCTCCGCTCGTCGCCCAGTTGAGCTCTAGGCGGGCAAATGGGTTGCCACGCTGTATCCCAAGGAATACATTCGTCATGTACGTCTTCGAGCAGACCCTGGAGTTCAGCCGCTGGCTCCTGCACCTGAAGGATCCGCAAGGCAAAACCCGTGTACTGGCCAGGATCCGCGCCGCCCAACTGGGCCGATTCGGCGACTGCGAAGCACTGGGTGGAGGTGTCTATGAAATGCGCATCCATCGCGGCCCCGGCTATCGGGTGTACTTCTCGCGCCGGGGCACGGTGATCTACCTGTTGTTGATCGGCGGTGACAAGAACACCCAGAGACGCGATATCCAACGCGCCAGGCAACTGGCCCACGACCTCAAGAGCGAGGGTTGAAACATGCACACCCCAGTCACCCGCTTCGACGCGGCGGAGTACCTCAAGACCCCTGAAGACATGGTGGCCTACCTCGACGCCTGCTTCGAGGAAGATGCCGGCGACGGCAAGCTGATCCGCGCCGCCCTCAACGACATCGCCCGCGCCCGGGGCATGACCCAGGTGGCCCGCGACACCGGCCTGGGTCGCGAGAGCCTGTACAAGGCCCTGGGCAGCCAGGGCAATCCCGAGTTCGCGACTATCATCAAGGTCATGAAGGCACTGGGACTCAAGCTCCACGTCAGCCCGGCCTGAACTGGCACTGCGACACCACACCGCATACGCTGCTTTTTTACTTATCCACAGCGATCAGGCTAAATACCCGCCTGATCGCTCAACCGACGGATCGTCCCCATGTCCCGACAACGGCTCGCATTTGCCTGGATCGCCTGCTTCGCAGTGCTGTTCAACATGCTTGCCATGCCGCTTTCCGGGGCCATGCAACGCAACGATTCGGGGCTGGACGAACAACTGCTGTGGGGCAGCTTCTGCTCTTCCAGCGGCACCAAAATGGTGGCCATTTCCCTGGGCAAGCTTGAACAGAAAGCCCCGCAGAACGACGAGCACTCGAACATGCAGCACTGCTGGTGCTGCTCAGGCTCAGCGCCGCTGGTGGCCCTGCCCGGTCATGTACCCCAGCTGAATTTCATTCGTTTCGCCGTCCAGCCGGGCGCGCCGCAACCGAAGATCGCAATGCTCACCCTGCGCCAGCAATGGCCCAGCCTGAACCCCGGTGCCCCGCCTCTGGCATGATTCCCTTTCGCAAGTGATCTGCGTTTTTGAATCGTTCTGGAGAACCGTCATGTCCAAACCGTCCCTGATCAAGCAATCCCTGCTCGTTGTCGCACTGCTGCTGCCTGCCTGTTTCGCCACCGCTCACGACTACAAGGCCGGTGAGTTGCAGATCGCCCATCCCTGGTCGCAGGAGCTGCCGCCGAACGCGCCGACCGTCGCGGCTTACTTCGTGGTGCACAACCCAGGCAAGAACGCCGACACCCTGCTCAGTGTCGACTCGCCGATCTCTGGCCGGGCCGAACTGCATGAACACGTCATGCAAGGCGACATGATGAAAATGCAGCAAGTGGCCAAGGTTGCGGTGCCCGCCGGCGGTGAGGTGACCTTCGCCCCCATGGGCTACCACGTGATGCTGATGGAGCTCAAAGACCGCAGCCTGCTCAGCGACGGCAAGCGCTTCCCCCTGACCCTGCACTTTGAAAAGGCCGGCGACGTCACCGTCGAAGTGGCCGTACAGAAGCAGCCACCGGCCGCCATGCACGAGTCCAAGCACGCTCACTAAGCTGACCGGCTCGTTACCGTGAACACCCCGCACGCGCCTGGCCGCAGGCGGTCCGCGCCGCGTCGCAACTCCCCGGGAGTGCGCCGCGGCAGCTGGATCAGCCTGTTCGCCATGCTGATGATCTTTATCGGCCCGCTGATTTCTCAGTCGATGCCGATGGATCACGCGATGCCGATGAACATGTCCGTCTCCATGGACATGGGCGACGGCGCGCCCGGCTGTCACGGTGAAAGCCCGCATCACGCCCAACAGGGCAAGTCCCAGGGCGAACAACACGTACTCTGGGAAAAATGCGGCTATTGCAGCCTGCTGTTCAATTGCCCGGCGCTGCCTTCGGGCCTGTCGTTCGCCGCCCTGTCCGCGCCGCCCACACAGCATTTCCTGATCCCCGCCACGCGCCTGGGCCACGCCCGGCAGACCGTGTTCCCCGGCGCCCTGACCCGCGCCCCACCGATCCTCGTCTGAGTCCCCTGCTCATCTCACACGGCCGACTGTCATTGCGACAGCCGCATAGTTGCGGCCGTGTCATTCAAGACCGATCGATGGAACATCTATGTTTTCTGCTGACACTCGCCTGGGCGCTGCCCAGCCATCCAAGCCCTTTGCCCTGAACCCGTCGCGCCTGCGTTTCAACCATGCCCTGGCGGTGCTTTGCGGCGTGCTGCTGACCCCCCTGGCCCTGGCCGACGAGGCCCCGACGGATCACTCCCGACACGGCACGCAATTGAGCCCGACGGTGATCACCGCCATCGCCCCCAGCTCGCCGCTGACCGTGGTCACCAATCCCAAGGACCCGCGCCAACCGGTCCCGGCCAGTGACGGCGGAGACTACCTGAAGACCATTCCCGGCTTCGCGCTGGTACGCAATGGCGGCACCAACGGTGACCCGGTACTGCGGGGCATGTTCGGCTCGCGCCTGAACATCCTAACCAATGGCGGCATGATGCTCGGCGCCTGCCCCGGCCGCATGGATGCACCGACCTCCTACATCTCCCCGGAAACCTATGATCGCCTGACCGTGATCAAGGGCCCGCAAACCGTGCTCTGGGGCCCGGGCGCCTCGGCCGGCACGGTGCTGTTCGAGCGTGAGCCGGAACACTTCGGCGAACTCGGCACGCGGGTCAACGCCAGCCTGTTGGCGGGCTCCAACGGCCGCTTCGACAAGACCCTGGATGCTGCCGCCGGCGGCCCCCTGGGGTATGTGCGGGTGATCGGCAACACCGCCCATGCCGACGACTACAAGGATGGCAACAACGACACCGTGGCCTCGCGCTACGACAAGTGGAACGGTGACGTGGCCCTGGGCTGGACCCCGGACGCCGACACCCTGCTGGAGCTCACCGCCGGCAAGGGCGACGGCGAAGCCCGCTACGCCGGCCGCGGCATGGACGGTTCGCAGTTCAAGCGCGAAAGCCTGGGCCTGCGTTTCGAAAAATCCAACATCGGCGAGGTCCTGGACAAGGTCGAGGCCCAGGTCTACTACAACTACGCCGACCACGTGATGGACAACTACAGCCTGCGTACCCCGTCCGGCACCGGCATGATGGCCGGCCCCATGGCCTCCAATGTCGACCGTCGCACCCTCGGTGCGCGGATCAAGGCCACCTGGCGCTGGGCCGACCTGCAGTTGATCGGCGGCCTGGATGCCCAGACCAACGAACACCGCACTCGGGCCAGCAACGGCGTGGATACCTACAAGCAACTGCCCCGTACCAAGGACGCCGACTTCCACAACTACGGCGCCTTCGGCGAACTGACCTGGTACGCCGCCGAGCGCGACCGCCTGATCACCGGGGCCCGCCTCGACCGTGCTTCGGCCAAGGACTACCGGCAGAGCATCGGCTCGGGAATGATGAGCCGGCCCAACCCCACTGCCGGCGATACTCGGGCCGATACCCTGCCCAGCGGCTTCGTGCGCTACGAGCATGACCTGGCCGACAGCCCGACCACGCTGTACGTCGGCCTTGGCCACACTCAGCGCTTCCCCGACTACTGGGAGCTGTTCTCGCCGAAAATGGGCCCGGCGGGCTCAGTGAACGCCTTCGATTCGATCAAGCCGGAAAAGACCACCCAACTGGACTTCGGCCTGCAATACCAGAGCGAGGATCTGGAAGCCTGGGCCTCGGGCTATATCGGCCAGGTGCGCGACTACATCCTCTTCGACTACAACTCGAAAATGATGGGCATGAGCACCTCTCGGGCCGAGAACATCGACGCCCGGATCATGGGCGGCGAACTGGGTGCGGCCTACAAGCTGACCTCCAACTGGAAAGCCGATGCGACCCTGGCCTACGCCTGGGGCAAGAACAGCAGCGACGGCAAGGCCCTGCCGCAGATGCCGCCGCTGGACGCGCGCTTCGGCCTGACCTACAGCGAGGACGACTGGAGCGCCGGGGCCTTGTGGCGGGTGGTGGCGGCGCAAAACCGCGTCGACCTGAACAAGGGCAACGTGGTCGGCAAGGACTTCGGCAAGAGCGGTGGCTTCGGCGTGTTCTCCCTCAACGGCGCCTACCGGGTGACCAAGAACCTCAAGCTCAGCACCGGGGTCGACAACCTGTTCGGCAAGGCCTACGCCGAACACCTGAACCTGGCGGGCAACGCCGGCTTCGGCTACCCGGCCAGTGATCCCCAGGCGATCAAGGAGCCGGGGCGCACCCTCTGGACCAAGGTCGACCTGAGCTTCTGATCCGCCTTCGCCGGCACGCCGGCTCCTCACCGCAGGAGCTGGGGTGCCAGCGAACAGCCCCTATAAGAAAAGATTCACTGCCCTGCGGAGCGTTCCCCGATGAACCGACCCAAAGTGTCTTTCTACAACCTGGCCTGGCGCTGGCATTTCTACGCCGGGCTGTTCGTGGCCCCTTTCATGGTGATGCTGGCCCTGACCGGCATCATCTACCTGTTCAAGCCACAACTGGACCCGTTGATGTACCCCAGCCTGCTCAAGGTGCCCGCCGGTCATCACCTGCTGAGTGCCGACGACTTGCTGCAAAGGGTGCAATCGGCCTACCCCCAGGGCCATATCAAGCAGTACCTGCCACCGATTGATGCCGAGCGCAGCGCGCAGTTCGTGGTGCAGGACAAGGGTCAGGAGCTGAATGTCTTCATCGACCCCTACCACGGCGATGTGCTCGGCGAGCAGGATGCCAAGGCCAACCTGCAGGCCGTGGCCCGGGCCATTCACGGTGAGCTGATGATCGGCACCGTCGGTGACCGGCTGGTGGAACTGGCCGCTGGCTGGGGCATCGTCCTGGTGGTGTCCGGCCTGTACCTGTGGTGGCCACGGGGCAAGTCGTCGGCGGGCGTGCTGTGGCCGCGTTTCAGCGTCCGCGGCAGGCCGTTCTGGCGCGACCTGCACAGTGTGCTGGGCTTCTGGGGCGCGGCATTCCTGCTGCTGATGCTACTCAGCGGCATGACCTGGACCGGCTTCTGGGGCAAGCAGTACGCCGACCTGTGGAACCGCTTTCCGGCGGCCATGTGGAACGACGTGCCGACCTCCGACCAGCAGGCCCGGGAGCTCAACAGCGCCACGCGCCAGACCGTGCCCTGGGCGGTGGAAAACACCCCGATGCCGATGTCCGGCGACCACGCCGAGCACATGGCCCACAACGCCGCGGACACGGCGCCGGCAGCCCCGTCCATCAGCCTGCAAGCGGTGCAGGACATCGCCCGCCAGCGCCAGGTCGAACCGGGCTACAGCATCACCTTGCCGAAGACCGCCACCGGCGTGTTCACCATCGCCGTGTTCGCCGACGATCCGCGCAACGATGCCACCCTGCATGTCGACCAATACAGCGGCAAGGTCCTGGCCGACGTGCGCTGGCAGCAGTACAGCAACGTGGCCCGGGCCACGGAGGTTGGGGTGATGCTGCATGAAGGCAAGATGTTCGGCCGCGTCAACCAGATCCTGGTGCTGGTGGTGTGCCTGATGATCCTGCTCAGCGCCGTGAGCGGCATGGTCATGTGGTGGCAGCGTCGTCCCCAGGGCCGACTCGGCGTGCCCCCGCTGCGCCACGACCTGCCGAAATGGAAAACCGCGATGCTGATCATGGCGCTGCTGGCCTTGGCATTTCCTTTGGTTGGAGCCTCGCTGATTGGGGTGTGGCTGCTCGATCGCCTGCTGCTTTCACGCTTCAACCGCGGGCCTGAATCTGCTTCATCTTCAACATGAATCAGCTGAGATGCTCGTTCCAGAGGGCTCTGTAGAATCTCGGCGCTTTAGCCATGCACGGTTATAATGTTACTTTATAACATTAAAGTGTAAGATCCCTGCCCGCAGTTCCCCACTGCGGGCAACCCCCTCGAAGAAGTGATTCACCGTCCCGATGAACAAGTACTTGCTGCCCAGCCTTTGCCTGATGGCCTTGCCTTCCCTGGCTCAGGCGGATGATTCCGCCGCCTCCCTGACCCTGCCCACCGGCACCATTTCGGCTCCGGCCAGCGCGGCCGACGACAGCGTCAGCCTGAAGACCCCCACCAGCGCCGGCTCGCGCCTGGGCCTCAGCGCCCTGGAAACCCCGGCCAGCACTGACAGCCTGAGCGGCGAACGGATTCGCGCCCGGGGTGACCGCAGCATTCAGGACGCGGTCTCCCGCAGCGCCGGCATCAGCCGCACCGGCACCCCAGGCGACGGTGGCACTTCCTTGTCGGCACGGGGTTTCACCGGGCAGAGTTCAGTGATGCAGCTGTATGACGGCAACCGCATGTACACCGGCATGGGCACCGTGACCTTCCCGGTGGACAGCTGGGCGGTGGAGCGGGTCGACGTGCTGCGCGGCCCGGCCTCGGTGCTGTATGGCGAAGGTGCCACCGGCGCGGTGATCAACACCCTCCCGAAAAAGCCCTTCAGCGGCGCAATCGAAAACCACCTGCGCCTGGGCTACGGCTCCTTCGATCGCCAGCAGCAGGCCCTGGACAGCGGTGGCTCCCTGAGCGACACCTTGAGCTATCGGCTCAACCTCAACCGCGAGCGCAGCAACGGCTGGATCGACCGTGGCGACTCCTCCGGCGATTTCGTCAGTGCCGCCCTGCGCTGGCAGGCTCGCGACGACCTGGCCTTTACCCTGGCCCACGACTACGGCGACCAGAACCCGATGAACGACTTCGGCACGCCGCTGATCAACGGGCGCTTCCACAAAAGCCTGCGAAACAAGAACTACAACGTCCGCAATGACCAGCAGCACTACAACGACCAGTGGACCCGCCTGACCAGCGAATGGCAGATTTCCGACCAGGTCAGTGCCAGCAACGAGCTGTATTACCTCAAGGCCCAGCGTCGTTGGCAGAACGCCGAGAACTACAACTTCAACCCGACCACCGGCCAACTGAGCCGCAGCGGTTACTACGCTATCGGCCACCAGCAGGAACAGGTCGGCGACCGCCAGACCTTTACCTTCAAGCACTCGCTGCTGGGCCTCGACAGCCAGACCCTGACCGGCGTCGACTACAACCGCATTCGCTTTCACCTGAAGAGCAATTCGCCCTTCACCGACAGTTTTACCAACGGTCAACCGCTGGACCTGTATCACCCGGCCGCGGGCGACTTCGCCAGCAACAGCCCCTACCGCGATCAATTCAAGACCACCACCAAACAGCTGTCGGTGTTCGCCGAAAACCGCCTGCAACTCAGCGAGCGCTGGTCCCTGGTGACCGGTGTGCGCCGCGACTATGCGCACATTGATCGGGATGACTTGAAGGACGACAGCCGCAGCGACAAGACCCTGACCGGCAACAACTGGAAGGCCGGGCTGGTGTTTGCCGTAACCCCGGACACCTCCCTTTACGGGCAGTACTCCACCAGCACCGACGGCGTTGGCGGGCTGATTTCCCTGAGCAAGAGCCAGCAACAATTCGACCTGTCCAGCGCCCGGCAGAGCGAGATCGGCCTCAAGCAGGCGTTCTGGGACCAGCGTGGCGAATGGACCCTGGCGGCCTACCACATCGTCAAGAAGAAGCTGCTGACCGATGTGCCCGGCGAGCCGAACCGCAAACAGCAAGTGGGCCAGCAATCCTCCAACGGCCTGGAAGCCAGCCTGGAGCTGCAACTGCCCGACGCCTGGCAATTGCAGGCCAACGCCGCCATCGTTCGTGCCCAGTACGACGACTTCCAGCAGGACGTCAACGGCGTGCAAGTCTCCCGCGACGGCAAGCGCCCGGTGGACGTGCCGCGCCGCACCGCCAACCTGTGGCTGAGCAAGGCCCTCAACGATGACCTGCGGGCCGGCGCCGGAGTGCGCTACGTGGATGCGCGCTACGCCGATATGGCCAACCGCAACGAACTGCCCAGCTACACCGTGGTCGATGCCAACCTGTCGTGGAAAGCCCTGCCCAATACCACCCTGGGCCTGCAATTGAACAACCTGTTTGACCGCCAGTACGCGCAAAGCCAATACAATGACGGCCAGCAATGGATACTCGGCGAGCCACGCTCGTTCTTCGTCACCGCTGACTACACCTTTTAACCCCACCTGGCGCTACGGCACGGGGATCACACGGACACCGCATGACCTCGCTGAACCTCACCAACCTGGCCTGGACACCCCTGGGCCAGGGCCACTGCCATCACCAGTTCCAACTGCGTGAGGCCAGCCTGCAAGTGGCGGCCGGCGAGTTCGTCGGCCTGATCGGGCCCAACGGCAGCGGCAAGACCAGCCTGCTGCGCTGCGCCTATCGCTTCAGCAAGCCGCAGCAGGGCGAGGTGCAGCTTGAGCATCAGAATGTGTGGAAGCAATCGCCACGCTGGTGCGCGCAACGCATCGCCGTGGTGCTCCAGGAGTTCCCCGACGCCTTCGGCCTGACGGTGGAGGAAGTGGTCGCCATGGGCCGCACGCCGCACAAGGGCCTGTTCGACGGCGACACCGAACAAGACCGGCGCATCGCCCGCGAGGCCCTGGAATCGGTGGGCCTGCTGGGCTTCGAGGACCATGCTTTCGCCACCTTGTCCGGGGGCGAGAAACAACGGGTGATCCTGGCCCGGGCCCTGGCCCAGCGCCCGCAACTGCTGATCCTCGATGAACCGACCAACCACCTCGACCCGCGCTACCAGCTGGAGCTGTTGCAACGGGTCAAGCGCCTGGGCATCGGCACCCTGGCGAGCATCCATGACCTGAACCTGGCCGCGGCCTTCTGCGACCGGCTGTATGTCCTCGATCACGGACGCATCGTCGCCAGCGGCACTCCCACCGAAGTGCTCACAGTCGATCTGCTGCGCAACGTGTTCGGCGTCGAGGCGCTGATCGACGCCCACCCCCTGTCCGGCTACCCACGAATCACCTGGATCACTCAACCATGACCTTGCGCTCCCTGCTCCGCTCCGGCCTCGCCCTGACCCTGTTCCTGGGCACCGCCCAAGCCTTCGCCGAAGCGACCCACTACCCGCTGACCATCACCAGCTGCAACCGTGAAGTGACCTTCAAGCAAGCGCCGCAACACGCCCTCAGCCATGACATCAACATGACCCAGATGATGCTCGCCCTGGGGCTCAAGTCGCGGATGGTGGGCTACAGCGGCGTCAGTGGCTGGAAGGCCGTGACCCCGCAAATGAGCACCTTGCTCGACGGTCTGCCAGAGCTGGCGGCCAAGTACCCGTCGGTGGAAACCCTGCTCAACGCCAACGTCGACTTTTTCTTCGCCGGCTGGGACTACGGCATGCGCATCGGCGGCGACCTCACGCCGCAGACCCTGGCGCCACTGGGGATCAACGTCTACGAGCTGACCGAGTCCTGCGCCTTCGTGATGAAGCGCCCGGCGGCCAGCCTCGACGACACCTACAACGACCTGCGCAACCTGGGGCGGATCTTCGACGTGCAGGACCGGGCCAACGCGCTGATCGCGCAGATGCAGGAGCAGGTCGCCGAGGTACAGAAGGACCTGCCCAAGGACAAGCCCCGGGTGTTCCTCTACGACAGCGGCGAAGACCGGGCCATGACCTCGGGCCGCCTGGGCATGCCCCAGGCCCTGATCGATGCCGCTGGCGGGCGCAACATTCTCGATGACGTCGAAGCCAGTTGGACCCGAATCAACTGGGAGACGGTGGTCGAGCGTAACCCGCAAGTGATCGTCATCGTCGACTACAGCGAAGTCACCGCCGAGCAGAAGCAGCAGTTCCTGCTGAATAACCAGGCCCTGCAAGGAGTCGACGCGATCAAGAACCAGCGCTTCATCGTCATTCCCTATGTGCAAGCCACCCCGGGCATCGACAACGTGCTGGCGGTGGAAACCCTGGCCAAGGGTTTCCACGGCGAATGATCAAGGGTCGTTATGCCTGCCTGTTACTGACCCTCGGCGCCCTGCTGCTGGCGTCCTGTGTGCTGTCCCTGGGTTTCGGTCCGGCGCGGGTGCCGGCGGAGGTGGTCTGGCGGATTCTCCTGCACAAGGCCCTGGGCCTGGGTACGGTGGACTGGAGCCCGGGCCAGGAGCATATCGTCTGGCTGATCCGCGTCCCGCGCATGCTCCTCGGTGCTTTGGTCGGCGCCGGGCTGGCACTGATCGGCGCGGTGCTGCAGGCCGTGACCCGCAATCCCCTGGCCGACCCGCACCTGCTGGGGGTGACCTCCGGCGCCACCCTCGGCGCGGTGATCGTGGTGCTGCACCTGGGGCAGGTCATCGGCCTCTTGACCCTGCCCCTGGCGGCCTTTATCGGCGCCCTGGCGAGCATGCTCCTGGTGCTGGGCATCGCCGCGCGCAACGGGCGCCTGGACAGCGACCGCCTGCTGCTGTGCGGGGTGGCGGTGTCCTTCGTGATGATGGCGGTGGCCAACCTGCTGCTGTTCATGGGTGATCACCGGGCCAGCTCGGCGGTGATGTTCTGGATGCTCGGCGGCCTGGGCCTGGCGCGCTGGGAACTGCTGGCGATTCCTGCCGCCAGCGTGCTGCTGGGGCTGGGGTTGCTGCTGGGCATGGCACGGCCGCTGAATGCCTTGATGGCCGGGGAACAGACCGCCGTGACCCTGGGCCTGAACGCACGCAACGTGCGCCTGAAGGTGTTCCTGATCGCCTCGCTGATGACCGGGGTGCTGGTGTCCATCAGCGGCTCCATCGGCTTTGTCGGGCTGATGGTGCCGCACATCGCCCGGCGCCTGGTGGGTGCCGAGCACCGTCGACTGCTGCCGGCGTGCGTGCTGCTGGGCAGCCTGTTCCTGGTCTGGGTCGACGTCGCCGCGCGTACCCTGATTGCCCCTGAGGACCTGCCCATCGGCGTGGCCACCGCGGCCATTGGCGGGCTGTTCTTCATTGGCCTGATGCGCCGCCGCTGACGGTGCCCGTCTCCCTGTAGGCGCCGGCTTGCCGGCGAAGGCGCCCCTGAGCCTTGTGCCAGGTTCGAGGGCCTCTTCGCTGGCAAGCCAGCTCCTACAATCGTCGCCCTTGCTTTAAGATCGCGCGCTTGGATCTCTCAGGATGAGTCTCATGTTCAGAACCGCATTCTTGGCCTTGCTGCTCGGCACCACCCTTGGTGCCCAGGCCGGCACCTCGGTCGACGTCTCGAAAATCTACGGCAACATCCAGATCGTCAACAGCTTCCCCGACTACAAGGTCAAGGTGGTGAACTCCTTTCCCGATCTGAAGGTCAAGCAGGTCAACTCCTTTGCCGACGCGCCGGGCAAGTGGAAGATCGTCAACAGCTTTCCCGATTACAAGATCCAGATCGTCGACTCCTTTCCCGATTTCACCATCAAATACGTCGACTCCTTCCCTGGGGTTAACTGAAGCCCCTGGCTGACCCAGGCTGCCGCTCTGCGGCAGCACCACAATGACGCATCCATGCGCACCATCCTCTGCGCAAAGCCTCCTCTTGGGGCATCACCTAGCCGCTCACTGCCGCTAAGACCGACGTTTTCATGCCCTAGGGCGACTCGGCACATCCCTTGCAAAACAGCCCTTCAGCACAGGCGGAGTGAAAACTACTGCGTTTTCACTGCGCCCGAGAAGTCGCATCTACCACCTGAAAAAATCAAGAGTTCATGGAGATCGCACAATGAAGCGTCGTAGTTTGCTCAAGGCTTTCACTCTCTCGGCAAGCATTGCCGCGATGGGCATGACCTGGACCGTCCAGGCCGCCGAGACCATCAAGGTCGGTATCCTGCACTCCCTGTCGGGGACCATGGCGATCTCTGAAACCTCGCTCAAAGACATGGCGCTGATGACCATTGACGAGATCAACGCCAAGGGCGGGGTCAACGGCAAGCTGCTGGAACCGGTGGTGGTGGACCCGGCCTCCAACTGGCCGCTGTTCGCCGAAAAGGGTCGGCAGTTGCTGACCCAGGACAAGGTGGCGGTGGTGTTCGGCTGCTGGACATCGGTGTCGCGCAAATCGGTGCTGCCAGTGTTCGAAGAACTCAACGGCCTGCTGTTCTACCCGGTGCAGTACGAAGGCGAAGAAATGTCGCCCAACGTCTTCTACACCGGCGCCGCGCCGAACCAGCAGGCGATCCCGGCGGTGGAGTACCTGATGAGCGAAGACGGTGGCAGTGCCAAGCGCTTCTTCCTGCTGGGCACCGACTACGTCTACCCGCGCACCACCAACAAGATTTTGCGTTCGTTCCTGCACGCCAAGGGCGTGGCCGACAAGGACATCGAAGAGGTCTACACCCCCTTCGGCCACAGCGACTATCAAACCATCGTCGCCAACATCAAGAAGTTCTCCGCCGGCGGCAAGACCGCGGTGATCTCCACGGTCAACGGCGATTCCAACGTGCCCTTCTACAAGGAACTGGCCAACCAGGGCCTGAAGGCCACCGACGTGCCGGTGGTGGCGTTCTCGGTGGGCGAAGAAGAACTGCGCGGCATCGACACCAAGCCGCTGGTGGGCAACCTCGCGGCATGGAACTACTTCGAATCGGTGGATAACCCGGTGAACCAGAAGTTCGTCGCCGCCTGGAAGGCCTACGCCAAGGCCAAGAACCTGCCGGGGGCAGACAAGGCGGTGACCAACGACCCGATGGAAGCCACCTACGTCGGCATTCACATGTGGGCCCAGGCGGTGGAGAAAGCCAAGTCCACCGATGTCGACAAGGTCCGCGAAGCCCTGGCCGGGCAGACCTTCGCCGCGCCCTCGGGCTACACCCTGACCATGGACAAGACCAACCACCACCTGCACAAGCCGGTGATGATCGGCGAGATCCAGCCGGACGGTCAGTTCAACGTGGTGTGGCAGACCGAAGGGCCGATCCGCGCCCAGCCCTGGAGCCCATACATCCCGGGCAACGACAAGAAGCCGGACTACGCGGTCAAGAGCAACTGATCGCCGGATGGACGCCAAGCCTTCAGGCCCGGCACACCCCCTGTAGCCGCTGCCGTAGGCTGCGATCGGCCTCGAAGAGCACGTGCTCTTGAGGCCTTTGAAGGTCCTGCGGACCTTATCGCAGCCTGCGGCAGCGGCCACAGAACCACGCTACGCGCAAGGCCACTGATATGCCCACTGCCCTCTACCGTTTGATCCTCGCCTGCCTGTTGCTGCTGCCCATGGCCGCCCAGGCCGGCGACGCCGAAGACTTCGTCGCCGGCAACTCCAGCGAACAGGCCCGGCTTCTGGAAAGCTGGGCCGCGCAGCCCGACCCGGCGCGCCTGGAACTGCTCACGGCCCTGCAACAAGGCCAACTGAGCATGGCCGGCGAAACCAAGCCCCTGCGCCTGAACAACCGCTTGCGGGGCCTGATCGACAGCGCCCTGGCCAGCCATCAGTTGCTTGCCAGCGAGGCCAGCACCCGGCTCGACGCCGCCCGGCAGCTGCAGAAAAGCGCCAAGCCGGCGCAATTGAAATTCCTCGATGCCCAGCTCGCCGCCGAGCAAGACCCCGGCGTGCGCGCCGCCCTGAGCCTGGCCCTGGCCAACCTGCAACTGGTGGACAGCGACCCGGCGGTGCGTCTGGCCGCCGTGCGCCTTTTGGGGGAAACCGGCGACCCACTGGCCCGCACCCGCCTCGAAGGCCTGCTGCAACCCGGGGTCGAGGCCGATGCCAATGTGCGCACCGCCGCCGAAACCAGCCTGGCCCAGGTCAAGCGCAAGCTGCTGGTGGGTGAAGTCCTCGGCCAGGCCTTCAGCGGCTTGTCCCTGGGCTCGATCCTGCTGCTGGCGGCCCTGGGCCTGGCCATCACCTTCGGCCTGCTGGGGGTGATCAACATGGCCCACGGCGAGATGCTGATGCTCGGCGCCTATGCCACCTACGTGGTGCAGCTGCTGTTCCAGCGCTACGCCCCACACGCCATCGAGTACTACCCGCTGCTGGCACTGCCGGTGGCGTTCTTCGTCACCGCCGGGATCGGCATGGCCCTGGAGCGCACGGTGATCCGTCATCTCTATGGCCGGCCCCTGGAAACCCTGCTGGCCACCTGGGGCATCAGCCTGATGCTGATCCAACTGGTGCGCCTGCTGTTCGGCGCGCAGAACGTCGAGGTGGCGAACCCGGCCTGGCTCTCCGGCGGCATCCAGGTATTGCCTAATCTGGTACTGCCCTACAACCGCATCGTGATCATCGCCTTCGCGCTGTTCGTTGTCGTGCTCACCTGGCTGCTGCTGAACAGGACCCGCCTGGGCCTGAACGTGCGAGCAGTGACCCAGAACCGCAACATGGCCGCGTGCTGCGGCGTGCCCACCGGCCGCGTGGACATGCTCGCCTTCGGCCTCGGCTCGGGCATCGCCGGCCTGGGTGGCGTGGCCCTGAGCCAGGTCGGCAACGTTGGCCCGGACCTGGGCCAGAGCTACATCATCGACTCGTTCCTGGTGGTGGTGCTCGGCGGCGTCGGGCAACTGGCCGGCAGCGTGCTGGCGGCCTTTGGCCTGGGGGTGGCGAACAAGATCCTCGAACCGCAGATCGGCGCCGTACTGGGCAAGATCCTCATCCTGGCGCTGATCATTCTGTTCATCCAGAAACGCCCGCAAGGACTCTTCGCACTCAAAGGACGGGTGATCGACTGATGAATCAACCACTGCTCATTACCGCCAGCCAGAAAGCTGGGCCCAAGGTCACGATCGCCGTCGGCGCGCTGCTGCTCCTGGTGCTGCTGGCCTTGCCGCTGTTGTCACTGCTGCCGGCGGACAACCCGCTGCAGGTCTCGGCCTACACCCTGACCCTGGTGGGCAAGATCCTCTGCTACGCCATTGTCGCCCTGGCCCTGGACCTGGTCTGGGGCTACGCCGGGCTGCTGTCACTGGGCCACGGCCTGTTCTTCGCCCTGGGCGGCTACGCCATGGGCATGTACCTGATGCGCCAGGCCGCCGGAGACGGCCTGCCAGCGTTCATGACCTTCCTTTCGTGGAGCGAACTGCCCTGGTACTGGACCGGCACCAGCCACTTCCTCTGGGCCCTGTGCCTGGTGGTGCTGGCGCCGGGTCTCTTGGCCCTGGTGTTCGGTTTCTTCGCCTTCCGCTCGCGGATCAAGGGCGTGTATTTCTCGATCATGACCCAGGCCCTGACGTTTGCCGGAATGCTGCTGTTCTTCCGTAACGAGACCGGTTTTGGCGGCAACAACGGCTTCACCAATTTCCGCAGCATCCTGGGTTTTGGCATCACCGAACCGGGCACTCGCGCGGTGCTGTTCCTGGCCACGGTGCTGCTGCTGGTGGCCAGCCTGTACCTGGGCTGGCGCCTGGCCCGGAGCAAGTTCGGCCGGGTGCTGACCGCCCTGCGCGATGCCGAGAACCGCCTGATGTTCTGCGGCTACGACCCCCGTGGCTTCAAACTGTTCGTCTGGGTCTTGAGCGCGGTGCTCTGTGGCTTGGCCGGGGCCCTGTATGTGCCCCAGGTGGGCATCATCAACCCCAGCGAGATGTCCCCCACCAACTCCATCGAGGCTGCCGTGTGGGTAGCCCTGGGCGGACGCGGCACGCTGATCGGGCCGCTGCTGGGCGCCGGGCTGGTGAACGGCATGAAGAGCTGGTTCACCGTGGCCTTCCCCGAATACTGGCTGTTCTGCCTCGGTGCCCTGTTCATCGTGGTGACCCTGTACCTGCCCAAGGGCGTGATCGGCCTGCTGAAGAAACGAGGTGAACAATGAGAGTCACTGCGACCGCGGACTTCATGCTCGAACCCATTCTCGACGCCAACAAGGACGCCGGCGCCAGCCGCGACGCCATCGGCCTCGGGCACGCCGCCGGCAAGGGCCTCAACACCCGCCACGGCACCCTCCTGACCCTGGAAGACATCAGCGTCAGCTTCGACGGTTTCAAGGCCCTCAACGACCTCAACCTGTACATCGGCGTCGGCGAGCTGCGCTGCATCATCGGCCCCAACGGCGCCGGCAAGACCACCCTGATGGACGTGATCACCGGCAAGACCCGCCCCACCCAGGGCAAGGCCTGGTTCGGCGAAACCCTGGACCTGACCCGGATGAGCGAAGTGCAGATCGCCCAGGCCGGGATCGGCCGCAAGTTCCAGAAGCCCACGGTGTTCGAGGCCCTGAGCGTGTTCGAGAACCTGGAGCTGGCGCAGAAGACCGACAAGTCGGTGTGGGCCAGCCTCGGGGCGCGCCTGAGCGGCGAACAGAAAGACCGCATCGCCCAGGTGCTGGAGACCATTCGCCTGAGCCCTTCGGCCCAGCGCCAGGCCGGCTTGCTGTCCCACGGTCAGAAGCAGTTCCTGGAGATCGGCATGCTGCTGATGCAAGACCCGCAACTGCTGTTGCTGGACGAGCCGGTGGCAGGCATGACCGACGCCGAGACCGAGTTCACCGCCGAGCTGTTCAAGACCCTGGCGGGCCAGCATTCGCTGATGGTGGTGGAACACGACATGGGCTTTGTCGGCTCGATTGCCGACCACGTCACCGTGCTGCACCAGGGCAGCGTACTGGCCGAAGGGTCGCTGGAGCAGGTGCAGGAAAACGAGCGGGTGATCGAGGTGTACCTCGGCCGCTGACCCAACCAACCACCTTTGTCGCCGCTGCCGCAGGCTGCGATCGGCCTTGAAGAGGACGTGCTCTGCAAGGCCCATGAAGGTCCTGTGGACCTTGTCGCAGCCTGCGGCAGCGGCTACAGGTTTTTGAAGGAATCCGAACATGCTGCAAGTCGACCAGCTGCACCAGTACTACGGCGGTAGCCACATCCTGCGCGGCCTGAGTTTCGAAGCCCGGATCGGCGAAGTCACCTGCCTGCTGGGACGCAACGGCGTGGGCAAGACCACCCTGCTCAAATGCCTGATGGGCCTGCTGCCGGTCAAGGAAGGCGCGGTCAACTGGGAGGGCCGGACCATCACCGGCTACAAGCCCCACCAGAGGGTCAGCGCCGGGATCGCCTACGTGCCCCAGGGCCGGGAAATCTTCGGCCGCCTGAGCGTGGAGGAAAACCTGCTGATGGGCCTGTCCCGCTTCCCCGGCTCCCAGGCCAGGGAAGTCCCGGCCTTCATCTACGAACTGTTCCCAGTGCTGTTGCAGATGAAGCAGCGCCGTGGCGGCGACCTCTCCGGCGGCCAGCAGCAACAGCTGGCCATCGGTCGCGCCCTGGCCAGCCGCCCCCGGCTGCTGATCCTCGATGAGCCCACCGAAGGCATCCAGCCCTCGGTGATCAAGGAGATCGGCGCGGTGATCAAGCAACTCGCGGCCCGGGGCGATATGGCCATTGTGCTGGTGGAACAGTTCTACGACTTTGCCGCCGAACTGGCGGACCAGTACCTGGTGATGTCCCGGGGCGAAATCGTCCAGCAGGGCCGAGGGGAAAATATGCAGGCAGAAGGTGTACGCGGCCTGGTTACGATCTAATCTGTAGCTTCCTAACGATAACGACCCAGCATGAACTCACCTGCCGCCACCGCCCTGTTCACCCCCAGCTGGCACGCCGAGCTGGAACTGGCCTATGCCCGTTTCGGCGCCACCACGCGCCCGGTGCTGCGTCGCCACCTGGGCCCGCTGCGGGTGCAGAAGCACCTGTATGCCGAAGGCCCCGAGGTCTGCCAGCACATCATCGTCCACCCACCCGGCGGCATCGCCGGCGGCGACCGGCTGGCCATCAGTGCCCGGGTCGAGCGCGACGCCTGGGCCCAGCTGACCAGCCCCGGTGCCGCCAAGTGGTACCGCGCCACCGGCCCTGCCAGCCAGACCCTGAGGCTGCAAGTGGCGCCGGGGGCGACCCTGGAATGGCTGCCCCAGGAAACCATTGTCTTCAGCGCCGCCCAGGCCGAACTGACCACCCTGATCGAACTGCAAGGCGATGCCCGGCTGTTCTACTGGGACGTCGTGGCCCTGGGACGCCCGGCCAGTGGCGAGCGCTTCGAGCAAGGGCACTTCCAGGCTCACCTGGATATCCAGCGCGACGGCCGACCGCTCTGGCATGAGCGCCAGCGCATCAAAGGTGGCGACGGCCTGCTGGATTCCCCCATCGGCCTGGACGGCCAGCCAGTGTTCGCCACCTTGCTGGTGACCGGTGAAATCGACAGCCAACTGCTGGAGCGCTGCCGCGCCCTGGAACACCCGGTACGTGGCGACCTGAGCCAACTGCCGGGCCTGCTGGTGGCCCGCTGCCTGGCCAGTGAAGCCCTGCAGGCCCGGGCCTGGCTGATCGACCTGTGGCGCCTGCTGCGCCCGGCGTTGCTGGGCCGCGAGGCCGTGCCGCCGAGGATCTGGAACACATGAAACACCTGCCCTTTTCAAACTGCCCAACGACGGATCGATCACGATGGACCTGACCCCACGCGAAAAAGACAAGCTGCTGATCTTCACCGCCGGCCTGGTGGCCGAACGGCGACTGGCCCGCGGCCTCAAGCTCAACTACCCGGAAGCCATGGCCTATATTTCCGCCGCGCTGCTCGAAGGTGCCCGGGACGGCCAGAGCGTGGCCGATCTGATGCACTACGGCACCACCCTGCTGAGCCGCGAACAGGTGATGGAAGGCATCCCGGAGATGATCCCGGAGATCCAGGTCGAGGCCACCTTCCCCGACGGCACCAAGCTGGTCACCGTCCACCAACCCATCGCCTGAGGCCGCGCCATGACCTATCGCATCCGCGACGCATTGCACGCCGACCTGCCGGCAATCCGCGACATCTACAACGACGCGGTGGTCAATACCACGGCGATCTGGAACGACGCCCCGGTCGACCTGGGCAACCGTCAGGCCTGGTTCAGCGCGCGCCAGAGCCAGGGCTATCCGATCCTGGTGGTGGTCAACGCCGAGGAGCAGGTGCTCGGCTACGCTTCCTTCGGCGACTGGCGACCCTTCGACGGCTTTCGCCACACCGTGGAACATTCGGTCTATGTCCGTCGCGACCAGCGCGGCAACGGCCTGGGTCCACAGCTGATGGCAGTGCTGCTGGAGCGCGCCCGGGGCTGTGACAAGCACGTGATGGTGGCCGCCATCGAAAGCGCCAACGCCGCCTCGATCCGTCTGCATGAGCGCCTGGGTTTCATCAGCACCGGGCAGATGCCCCAGGTGGGCACCAAGTTCGGCCGCTGGCTGGACCTGACCTTCATGCAGCTGATTCTCAACCCTGGGGCACAACCGCCCGCCCCTCACCAGGAGTGACCTCTCGATGAACGCCGCCCAACTGCGCCGAGTCCATGGAGAAAGCTTTGCCCATTACCGTCAAGGATTGATCGACCTGCTGCTGGATTCGGTGCACCACGGCGCGTCCATCGGCTTCATGGCCGATCTGGACGACAGCCAGGCCCGGGACTACCTCGGCAGCGTGCAGGCAGGCGTCGAGGACGGCAGCCTGATGCTGTGGGTGGTGGTTCACGATGAGAAGGTCCTGGCCAGCGTGCAGCTGGCGCTGTGCATGAAGGCCAATGGGCGCAATCGCGCCGAGGTGCAAAAGCTCCAGGTGCTGCACAGCGCCCGGCGCCGTGGCCTGGGCCAGCAACTGATGAACGCCCTGGAGCAGGCCGCCCGCCAGCACAAGCGCGGGCTGCTGTACCTGGACACCGAGGCTGGGTCGGCGGCCGAGGACTTCTACCGTTCCCTGGGCTACACCCGGGTCGGCGAACTGCCCAACTACTGCCAGAGCCCGGACGGCACCTACACCGCCACCGCCATCTACTTCAAGACCCTGGGACACCCCCTATGATTCCTGGCCAATACCAGATCCAGCCCGGCGAGATCGAACTCAATGCCGGGCGCCGCACCTTGACCCTCAGCGTGGCCAACAGTGGCGACCGGCCGATCCAGGTCGGCTCCCACTATCACTTTTTCGAAACCAACGACGCCCTGACCTTCGACCGCGCCGCCAGCCGCGGCATGCGCCTGAACATCGCCGCCGGCACCGCGGTGCGCTTCGAACCGGGACAGACCCGGGAAGTGGAACTGGTGGATCTGGCCGGCAAGCGCCGGGTGTTCGGCTTTGCCGGACGCATCATGGGCGACCTCTGAGCCCTCGACCCTACGCACATAGGAGCCAGCTTGGTGGCGAATGCGGTCTTTCGGGCCCCTTCGCCGGCAAGCCGGCTCCTACAAGACCTGTTTCTGTAAGGAGCTGCGATGAAGATTTCCCGTGAGGCCTACGCCGACATGTTCGGCCCCACCGTGGGCGACAAGGTACGGCTGGCCGACACCGAGCTGTGGATCGAAGTGGAGCAGGACTTCACCACCTACGGTGAAGAAGTGAAGTTCGGTGGCGGCAAGGTGATTCGCGATGGCATGGGCCAGAGCCAGCTGCTGGCGTGCGATGTGGTGGACACCCTGATCACCAACGCGCTGATCATCGATCACTGGGGCATCGTCAAGGCCGACGTCGGTTTGAAGGACGGGCGCATCGCCGCCATCGGCAAGGCCGGCAACCCGGATATCCAGCCCGATGTGACCATCGCCATCGGCGCCAGCACCGAGGTCATCGCCGGTGAAGGCATGATCCTCACCGCCGGCGGCATCGATACCCATATCCACTTCATCTGCCCGCAACAGATTGAAGAAGCGCTGATGAGCGGTGTCACCACCATGATCGGCGGCGGCACCGGGCCGGCCACCGGGACCAACGCCACCACCTGCACCTCCGGGCCTTGGCACATGGCGCGCATGCTCCAGGCCGCGGACGCCTTCCCGATGAACATCGGTTTTACCGGCAAGGGCAACGCCAGCCTGCCGGAGCCCTTGATCGAGCAGGTCAAGGCGGGGGCCATCGGCCTCAAGCTGCACGAGGACTGGGGCAGCACCCCGGCCAGTATCGACAACTGCCTGAGCGTGGCCGATGAGTACGACGTGCAAGTGGCGATCCACACCGACACGCTGAACGAATCCGGCTTCGTCGAAACCACCCTCGGCGCCTTCAAGGGCCGGACCATCCACACCTACCACACCGAAGGTGCCGGCGGCGGCCATGCCCCGGACATCATCAAGGCCTGTGGCTTCGCCAATGTGCTGCCCAGCTCCACCAACCCGACCCGGCCCTTCACCCGCAACACCATCGACGAGCACCTGGACATGCTCATGGTCTGCCACCACCTGGACCCGAGCATCGCCGAGGACGTGGCTTTTGCCGAGAGCCGCATCCGCCGCGAGACCATCGCCGCCGAAGACATCCTCCATGACCTGGGGGCGTTCTCGATGATCAGCTCCGACAGCCAGGCCATGGGCCGGGTCGGCGAAGTGGTGACCCGCACCTGGCAGACCGCCGACAAGATGCACCGCCAGCGCGGTCCGCTGCCGGGCGACGGCCCGGGCAACAGCAACTTCCGGGTCAAGCGCTACATCGCCAAGTACACCATCAACCCGGCCATCACCCACGGCATCAGCCATGAGGTGGGCTCTATCGAAGTAGGCAAATGGGCCGACCTGGTGCTCTGGCGCCCGGCCTTCTTCGGGGTCAAGCCGACCCTGATCCTCAAGGGCGGGGCCATTGCCGCGAGCCTGATGGGTGACGCCAATGCCTCGATCCCGACCCCGCAACCGGTGCACTACCGGCCGATGTTCGCAAGCTTTGGCGGCAGCCGCCACGCCACCAGCCTGACCTTTATCAGCCAGGCCGCACTGGACGCCGGCGTACCGGAGCAACTGGGGCTGAAGAAGCGCATCGCCGTGGTCAAGGGCTGTCGCACCGTGCAAAAGAGCGACCTGATCCACAATGACTACCTGCCGAACATCGAGGTCGACCCGCAGACCTATCAGGTCAAGGCCGATGGTGTACTGCTGTGGTGTGAACCGGCGGATGTGCTGCCCATGGCCCAGCGTTACTTCCTGTTCTGAGGCGTGTCCGGCCACTGGGCAGGCACGATGTTGAAGCCGTGGATAAGGCGCTAAGATGCGTGTCGGTTTTCCACTCTCTGCCCAATAAGGTGCCCGGCTATGCGCCTGTCCGATTTCATCGTGCAGCACGTTGATCGAATCGTTGATGAATGGGAACAATTTGCCAGGACCCTGGCCGCGGACACTCTGACACGCAGCGACCTGCGGGATCACGCCACCTCGATCCTGCTGGCGGCCGCCCGGGACATGCGCATCACCCAGAGCCCGGGTGAACAGCTGGCCAAGGCCAGGGGCGAAGGCCCGGAGAAATCCCCGAGCCTGGATGCGGCCGCCGCCAGCCATGGCGAACTGCGCCATCACGTGGGTTTCGATCTGGTGCAGATGACGTCCGAGTTCCGCCACCTGCGGGCCTGTGTGATCCGTCTGTGGGTCGCCAGCCTGGTAACCCCGGACCTGGAACACCTGCAGGACATGATCCGTTTCAACGAGGCCATCGACGAAGCCCTGGCCGAGTCCACCTGCGCCTATGCCGAGCAGGTCAGCCGCTCACGGGACATCTTCCTGGCGATTCTCGGCCACGACCTGCGGGCACCGTTGCAGGCGGTGAGCATGTCCACCGAGATGCTGGCGCGCAAAGTGCCGCTGGATGGCGACGCCCAGGCCTTTGTCTCACGCATCAAGACCGGCACCCGACACATGGGCGCCATGGTCAGCGATTTGCTGGAGTTCGTCCGCAGTCGCCTGGGCAACGGCCTGCCCATCGACCCCGCGCCCATGGACCTGGCCAGCGCCGCCAAGGCCGCCATGGACGAAGCCTGCGCCGGACAGCCCGATTGCACGCCGTTACTGAGCTTCGAAGGTGACAGCCATGGCATCTGGGACCGGGGACGTATCGAACAGATGCTGCAGAACCTGATCGGCAACGCCCTGCAGCACGGCAGCAACCGCCGTACCGTGACCGTGACCATTACCGGCGGTGCGGAACAGGTGCTGTTGACCGTGCACAATTACGGCACGCCGATTCCCAAGGAAGCCCTGGGCACCCTGTTCGATCCTTTGGTGCGCAGTGCCGATGAGGAACTGGGCAGCACCAGCACCAGCCTTGGCCTGGGGTTGTTCATCGTCAAGGAAGTGGTGACCGCGCACCAAGGCAGCATCGAGGTCAGCTCCAACGAAAGCGACGGCACCACCTTCACCGTCACCCTGCCGCGGGTCTCCCGCGCCTGAGGCACGCTATAACTGCTGCTGCCCTCTGTAGCCGCTGCTGAGCGCCAGCGAAGCTGCGAACGAGGACGCAGTCCTCGCAACCTGCTTTTCCTGACACGCCGCAGCTGCCTGTTTTTACGGCCGCTGCGCGCCCGGTCGCAGCCTCGCTGGCGCTCGGCAGCGGCTACAGGCCGTCAGGCCATGGGACATCAGTCCAGCAGCAGGCGGCCCAGGCGCTGCTTGAGCATCTGGTTCTCCGCCCGCAGTTGCCGCACCTCGTCCAGCAGGTCCAACGCCAGGGCGACGCCCTCCCACTCCAGGTCCAGGTCGCGGCGCAACTTCGCCGCGCGCTTGGCCAGGGCCAGTTCGACATCATTGAAGCGCCAGTCCTTGGGCGCCGTCCCCTGAGGTTCGAGGATGCCGTGTTCGACGATTTCGATCACGTAGGCCGCCGACAGGTCGGCCACTTCACAGAACTCTTCCATGTCCAGCTGAACGATCAGGGTGCTCATGATCAGCGCCTCCTAGTGTCGAATCAGAAATTTTCCCGGGGGTCGAACGCCGCCTTCTTCGCCAGTTCCTGCCACAACGCCTTGACGTCGTCGCCGGTGTGCTTGGGCATCACCGCCTTGAGCTGGACGAACAGGTAGCCACGCTGGCCGGCCTTGTTCAGCAGACCGTGCCCCTTGGCGCGCATGCGCTGGCCGTTCTGGCTGCCGGCCGGGACCTTGAGATTGATCTTGCCGGTCAGGGTCGGGACCGCTACCTCGGTGCCCAACGCCAGCTCCCAAGGGGCCAGCGGCAGGGTGATGATCAGGTTTTCACCTTCGACATCGAATTTCGGATGGGGCGCAAAACGAATGGTCAGGTACAGGTCGCCATTGGCCCCGCCGCCCACGCCCGGCGCGCCCTGGCCCTTGAGGCGGATGCGCTCGCCGTCAGTGACCCCGGCCGGAATCTTCACGTTCAGGCTTTTGCTGGTGTTGCTGACGTGCTGCCCGTTGGCGTTGTATTGCGGCACCTGGAAGCTGATCTTCTTCGACTCGTTCGACAGGGTTTCTTCAAGAAAGATCGGCAGTTCCATTTCCACATCCTGTCCACGACGACCGCTGCTGCGGCGCTGCTCCGGGCCGCCGAATCCTGGCCCCCGGTTGCCAAAGATCGAACTGAAGAAGTCCGAGAAGTCCCCACCGTCACCGCCACCAAAGCCGCCACGGCTCTGCCAGCCCGGTGGCCCCTGGAACGGCTGGCCGTGCTGGCCGTACTTGCGCAGGTCGTCGTACTCGGCGCGCTTGTCGGCGCTTTTCAGCGCTTCATAGGCTTCCGAGGCATCCTTGAACTTGGCCTCGGCATCCTTTTCCTTACTGACGTCGGGGTGGTATTTGCGCGCCAGCTTGCGATAGGCGGCCTTGATCGCCTTGTCGTCCGCCGTCGGCTCCACGCCGAGAATCTTGTAATAGTCTTTGAAGTCCATCGAGGGAATCACCATCCGTTATCAAAGTCGCGCGGCGTGCAGCACAGCATGCTCGGTCTGGCAGCATGAGAATTGATCAATCTCAATCCTCTGACTGAACGGCGCATCAGAAGTTTATCGGCAGCCGCGGGCGGATCTTGTGATCCCTGGTGGCTGCTCGGCCCATGCCTGCAAGTTTGGGGGTCAAGGATAGTCTTTCAAGGCACGACAGGGGGTGATTTAGCAGATAGTCGGCCTTTGCAACGCGCGAGGACTGGCGTACGCTTCGCGGCCGTTTTTTTCACCGGATCCAAAGACATGAACAACGCCACCCCGGCCCGTGCCTGCGGCATTGACTTCGGTACCTCCAACTCCACCGTCGGCTGGCTGCGCCCCGGCGAGGAGACGCTGATCGCCCTGGAGGACGACAAGATCACCCTGCCTTCGGTGGTGTTCTTCAATATCGAGGAGCGCCGTCCGGTGTACGGCCGCCTGGCGTTGCACGAATACCTGGAAGGCTACGAAGGCCGGCTGATGCGCTCGCTGAAGAGCCTGCTGGGCTCCAAGCTGATCAAGCACGACACCAGCGTGCTAGGCACCGCGATGCCGTTCAAGGACCTCTTGGGGCTGTTCATCGGCCAGTTGAAAAGCCGCGCCGAAGCCACCGCCGGTCGGGAATTCGAGCAAGTGGTACTGGGCCGCCCGGTGTTCTTCGTCGATGACGATGCCGCCGCCGACCAGGAAGCCGAAGACACCCTGGTGGAAGTGGCGCGCAAGATCGGCTTCAAGGAAGTGTCCTTCCAGTACGAACCCATCGCCGCGGCCTTCGACTACGAATCCACCATCGAACGCGAAGAGCTGGTACTGATCGTCGACATCGGCGGTGGTACTTCGGACTTTTCCCTGGTGCGCCTGTCCCCCGAGCGCCGTGGCGTCGACAACCGTCACGACGACATCCTCGCCACTGGCGGCGTGCACGTCGGCGGTACCGACTTCGACAAGCAACTGAGCCTGCAGGGCGTGATGCCGCTGTTCGGTTACGGCAGCCGGATGAAGAGCGGCGCCTACATGCCCACCAGCCACCACATGAACCTGGCGACCTGGCACACCATCAACTCGGTGTATTCGCAAAAGTCCCAGCTGGCCTTGGGCAGCATGCGCTACGACATCGAGGACACCGGCGGCATCGACCGTCTGTTCAAGCTGATCGAACAGCGCGCCGGGCACTGGCTGGCCATGGAAGTGGAAGAAACCAAGATCCAGCTGACCCACGCCGAGAACCGCCTGGTGGCCCTGGACCGCATCGAGCGCGACCTCAGCGTCGACCTGAGCCGGGCCCTGTTCGAATCCTCCATCGACGGTTTGCTGGAGCGCATCCGCACCAGCGTCACCCAACTGCTGAGCGATGCCAATGTTGGTGTGGCCCAGGTCGACACGGTGTTCTTCACCGGCGGTTCCAGCGGTATTCCGGCGCTGCGCCAGAGCGTGGCGGCCATGCTGCCCAACGCCCGGCATGTGGAAGGCAATATCTTCGGCAGCATCGGCAGCGGTCTGGCCATCGAAGCCAAGAAGCGCTACGGCTGAAACCGCCTCGCCGGCCAGCCGGCTCCTACAGACCGTTGTAGGAGCCGGCTGGCCGGCGACCTAGATTCACACCAGTCCCGCCAGCTTCAACTCGCTCTTCAAGTACGCGTAATAGATCGGCCCCGCCACCACCCCGGGCAGGCCGAAGGCGGCCTCGAACACCAGCATCGCCAGAAGCAGTTCCCAGGACTTGGCACTGATCTGCCCGCCGACAATCCGCGCGTTGAGGAAGTATTCCAGCTTGTGGATAAAGATCAGGTAGCCCAGCGCCGCTACCGCCACCCAGATCGACAGCGACAGACCGACGATGGTGATCAGGGTGTTGGAGATCAGGTTGCCGATCACCGGCAGCAGGCCCAGCAGGAAGGTCAGCACGATCAGGGTCTTGGTCAGCGGCAGCTTGACCCCGAACAGCGGCAGGATCAGCGCCAGGAAGATCCCGGTGAAGAAGGTGTTGAGCAGGGAGATCTTGATCTGGGCGAAGACGATGTTGCGAAACGCCTGGACCAGCAAGTGCAGGCGGTCGAACAGCGCCGCTGCCAGGGGCTTGCGTTTGGTCAGGTCGGGGATGCGCTGCAAGGCGATGATCGCCCCCAGGACCATGCCGATCAGCAAGGTCACGAACATGTGCGCCGCGTCCTTGCCTACCAGCTGCAACTCGCTCAAGTGCTTGCTGGCCCAGGCGCCGATGGCCGCCTGGAACTCCGCGGCGCTGGCCGGCAGGTAGGCGTCGAGGAACGGCGGCAACTGGCCGCGGGCCTTGTCCACCACCACCATGAACTTGCCCAGCGAAGCCCCGGGGTTCTCCGCTTCATGCAACAGGAAGCTGATGGCCCCGGCGAACAGCAGGGTCAGCAGACTGACCACCAGCGTGCCCAGCAGGGCCACCGCCAGCCAGCGCGCGCGCCGGCCCTCGATCAGCCGCTGCAATTGCGGGGTGAGCATGTTGACCAGCTCGAACACCAAGAGACCGGCCAGCAGGCTGGGCAACAGACGCATGGGCAAGGCCAGCAACAGGCCACCGAAGATGATGATCCAACTGATGAACAACAGATGACGCTGTGAAAACGCTGGCATAAAGCCTCAAGACAAACAGCGGGAAAAGACCGGCAGTCTGCCAGCCTTCACCCCGGAGGAATAGTGGCAGGCGCCCCAAGGGCATGGGCTTACATGGGTACTTGAGTCTTGTGACAGGCGAAGGTTCAGTCGCTTTTGGCCTGGGGCAGCGGGGCTGAAAGGTCGGGCAGCGGCACGTTGTAACCGCAGTAGTGCAGGTGTGTCAGGGTCAGGCGCTTGTCGGGGTAGTCATCGCCCCATCTCAGGTTCTGGTCGTAGCGCGATTTGACATGGGCACAGAACCCTTGAAGATCGGCCCGGGCCTTGGCCAGCAGCGGTGCCGGCAATGGGTTGATCTTCAGGCTCTGGAAGAACGGCAGGATGAACACCTGATCCAGGTCGTAGCCCTTGCCTCCCAAGGGCAGGCGCTGGCCGGCATGCACGTAGAACGGCTGCTGCAGGCCGCTCTCCTGCTCCCAGCACCAGTACTTGACCTTGTCTTCGAGAATGCCCACTGCGGTCCCTTCCCAGCGCTCGTAGGCGCGCAGGCATTGATAGCCCTGCACAGTCACCCACTGCAGGCTGCTGGGCTTGACTCCGCTATGGGAGGGCAACGCCTGCCTGGCCAGCAGATCGTCCAGAAAGGCCTGGCGGGGATACAGCAGCCCATCCGCGCGACCATCGAGAAAGCTGTTGACCCGCATGTACAGTGCCGCAGCCGTCACCTCGGTAGTGCCGTAGGAGAAGGTTCCGGAGGTGCCGACCGACAGCGCGTCACGGCCCTTTTCATAATCAAAGCCGCCGGTGACAGTGCCACACGGCGCATGCCGATAAGGCTCGGGCAGGTCGAAGGAGTAACGCTGCATCAGGGTGACCCGCTTCGCCCCCTCCTGGCACAGCATGCGGGAATCCAGACGAGCATTTTCATAGACCAGGGGTGGGCCGCCGCACGCCGGCAGCACCCCACAGGTCAGAACGATCAGCGCTATCTGTGCAGCCTTCATTGCGAGCCCAGTAATTTGTCGTTGCCGTGCTGATCGATCAAGGTCGGGACGATGTACTTGTTGCTGTTCTTGAAGGTCTCTTGCAACCCGCTGCTGGCTCCGCCACAAATGTCCTTGGCCACACACAAGTAGTTGGAGTGAGGACTGTCCGCGGCCAACAGCTTGCCTGACGTAGCCGCGGCCCCGAAGAATCGGGCAACCGTATCGGACGAGTGCCACGCATTGCGCCCCAGCAAGTCGGACACCGTATCGGTCACCGGCAACGTATTGAAGAACATGCTCGAGGTCGGCCGGTTGACCTGGAAGAACGCCCCTTCACTGATGTCGAACCCGGCATTCTTGGCCGCCTGGAAGAAGTCCGTCGAAGCGACGGGCGCGCCCGACAGCTGGATGCTACCCGCATTGCCATTGGCATTGAAGTTGAGTCCGGCAATGGCCCGGTACGTCAGCAAGCCGCCCTGGCTGTGGCCGAATACATCCAGCTTGTTGCCCTGGTCGAGCCCGGCGCCGAGGAAATCATTGAGCTGCCGGGCGTTCCCTGAACGCACGGCACCGCCGAGCATCACATCCCACAAGGACTCCACCAGGTCACCCAGGAAGCCATGCTCAGGGTTATAGGCCTGGATGAAGCTGTCCTTGCCGGTCTGCATGCCGCCGTTGACCAGCGCCGCATCCAGAGAGTTCTGGATCCCGTTGGTGAACACCGCTGCGTTACCGTCGGGTGTCAGCAAGTTCTGCAAACTGTTGCGTGTGGCGTCCACATCCAGGACCGGCTTGCCCGATTCCGGGTCGATAAAGACTTTTCCATTGGCATCCTTTTTGTACTCCATCTGCACACGATAGAAGCTCATGTCCCCCGTGAGCAGCGCCGGGACTTGGGTAACCACGCCACCATGACTGACGACGCCGGGTATTACGCCGCCGGTGTAGAAGGCCGACTCGTCCATGGCTTTCTGCAGGAAGCCCGGTATCCAGGCCAAAGGCGCCAACGCCGGGTTGTCGGCCAGGGCCTTGTCCGCGGCCTGGGTCAGATCGCCGTACTGGGTGAACGCTGCGGACGCATTCTTGCCATAGTCCTTGATCCCCTGAGCCCATTGATTGAGGGTCTGCAACGGATGGCTCACCGCGTCCAGGGACGACTGGGACACATACAGATCGGTACGCTTTTCCTTGTCCTTGGTGATCTCGTAGGCCCGTGACGGATCACGGTTCAGGCCCGCCGTGGAGTCGGCGCCGGTCTTGGCGTCGTTGCGCACGGTGATGGTGCCCGCGCCCACTGTGGCCCGGACCTCTTGCTCACGCTCCTTGCGGTAGTCATAGCCGCTGACACTCCAGCCCGAAGCCCCGGTCTTGCCCTTGCCTTCCTGGCTCTTGTCATTGGTGAAGGCCACCTCCTTGCCACCGGTGGACTTGGCGCCGTCGCCGCCGCCCCAGCCAAAGGTGCCGCCCGCGTTGACGTAGTAGCTGTGCTCCTTGTCCTGGCCGGAGATATCGCGGAAGCCCAGGGTGCCGGTGTCCAGCTTGAGGTTGCCGTTGTCGGCGGCGACCAGCGCGCCATCGAGCTGGGTGTGCTTCTCGGTGCGGATGTCGACACCGTTCTTGCCGGTGATGCTGGTCTGCTCCTGGACCCAGTTGGTCTTGCCGGTGGTCTTGCCCACGCCCAGGGAACCGCTGACGCTGCCACCGCCGCCCAGGCCGATGCTCACGGTGACGCTGGCATCCAGTTCCTTGCCGCTGACCTTGCCGGTATCCGGCACCGAGGACACGGTCAGGTCACCGCCCACCCGGCCGATGACCTCTCCGCCGCGCAGGGTGGCGCCGGCAATGGTGGTGTCCTTGCCGCTGCTGAAACGCAACTGGTCGCCGGCCACCAGGTTGGCGTTCTGTTGCCGCTGGTTGTCCCGGTCCAGTTGGCCCTTGCCCATGTCGACGCTGGCATAGACCGAGATGAAGTCCTTGCCACCCACCGCCAGGCCCACTTCGCCTCCGCCGCTGTGACGGCTGGACTCGCTGCTGGAATCGTTCTGCGCAGCGCGGATGGTCAGGTCGTTGCCGGCCCCCAGGTCGATATCCCGCCCGGCCTGGACCTGGGTTCCGATCAGGGTCAGGTTGTTGCGCGCCTCAAGGCTGACGTCGCGCCCGGCGAGGAACACCGACGGGGTGTTGGTGCCCTGGCTCATCTGCTCGCTGGCCACACCGTTGCTGCCACCGATACCGGCACGGGCACTGCCGCCGCCGCTCTGGCCGTTGATCCCGCCCTGGCTGCGGGCGCTCTTGCTCTCTTCGGAAATCGAGCCGCGGGCCACATCCACATTGATGTCGCGCCCCACCAGGGTGATGTCGCGCCCGGCGTCGAACTGACCGCCACGAATGTTGATGTCATTGCCGGCCACGGCGCTGATGTCCCGTCCGGCACCGAGGCTGGCAGGGCTGTTGCTGTGCACTTCCTGGCGCGAGCTGCTGGACTGGCTGGCCGTGCCGAAGTGGGTCGCGGTGGTCGGGCCCGAGGTGAACTGGTTGATCGCATCCACGGTGCTCAGCACGCTGGAGGCCTTGCTGGTGTTGTCCTCGCCTTTGCCGGTGCCCTTGATCGCATCCATGGTGTTGCCGTAGTTGTGGCTGACGTTGACCGTCAGGCCATTGCGATCACGGCTCTTGCTGCGTTCCTCGATCGAGGTTTGCTTGCCGGCATCGATGCTGATATCGCGCCTGGCCTGCAGGTTGATATCGCGCTCGGCATCCACCCGCGAGCCTTCCAGGGTCAGGTCACGCCCGGCCTTGATGGTTGCATCCTGCCCGGCCAGCAACTGGCTCGGCGCCACTGTCTGCTCGGCATTGCGCGACTTCTGCTTGAGGGCTTCGCTGCCCAGGAACGCGGTGACGCCGTTGCGATCGCTCTCCAGGGACAGCCCCACATGCTTCTCGGATTTCCAGTTGCTCTGGTCCGAACTGTTGCTGCCAGCCAGCACGTTGACGTCGCGGCCCGCCCCCACATTGAGGTTGCGCTCGGCCGCCGCCGTGCTGCCGATCATGTTGACGTCGCGGGCCGCCTGCAGGGTGGTGTCACGCCCGCCGCTGACCACGCTGCCAACGCTCTGGGACTGGGTGTTTTCCTGCCCCGACTTCTTCGCCGAGGCAATCGAAGTGAAGCTGCCGGAACTGGAAAGCCCCACCTTGCTCTTGTACTTCTCGCTCTGGCTGCTGGAGGTGTTGGCTGCATCCATCAGGTTGATGTCGCCGTTCTTGTCGATCAGCCCGGCGCGCACTTCGGCATCGCGCTTGGCCTCGATGGAGCTGGCCGAAAGGTTGACGTTGTTCCCGGAGATCACCACCGCGTCATTGCCGGCACTCAGCTCGCTGCCCACCTGGGTGGTGCTGCTGGAGGTGCGGCTGTTGCCGCTCTTGCTCAAGCCGAAGCTGCCTTTCTTTTTCTGGCTGTAGGCGCTGTCCTGCTGCTCCTGGGCCGAGACCAGGCTGACGTCCCGGGTGGCACCCACCAGCAGGTCGTTGCCGGCCTTGAGCTGGCTGCCGACCACGGTGACGTCGCGCCCGCCGTTGAGGCTGATGCGGCCGTCCTGGTCCTGGCTGACGTTGACCATCAGGTCGTGCCCGGCGCTGATCTCGGAGGCCACGTTGGTGGTCGAGGAGTCGGCGCTCTGGGTGGTCTTGCTCTTGCCCCAGGAACCTTTCTTCTTCTGGTAGGAGGTCGAGGACTGCTCGTCCTGGGCCGAGGCGATGACGATGTCGCGCTTGGCGTTGAGGGACAGGTCATGGCCGGCATCAACCTTGCTCGCCACCACCGCCAGGTCGCGCCCGGCATTGAGTTGCAGGTTGCCGCCGGTGGTCACGCTGGAGCCCAGGGTCTGCACTGTGTCGTGGGTCACCAGGCCGCGACGGATCGCGCTCTGGGTGAAGGTATGGTCCTGCACCGCCAGTAAATCGATGTCACGACCAGCGCTGAGCTTGGCATCCCCGGCGCTGGCGAGCTGGCCGAGGTTGCTCAGGTCGCGACCGGCGCTGAGGTCGAGCTGCTGGCGCGCGGTGATCTGGCTGCCCTGGTCAAGGATGGTGCGACTGCCCGAGCCGTAGCCGACGGCCACCGCGGTGCGGTCGTTGATGATGTCGCCCTTGATCGAGGTGACGCTGACCTGGTTGCCGCGGATCTCCCCGGCCAGGGCGTTGCGCACGCTGTCCTGGGCCATCAGGCTGACCCGCTCGTTGGCTTCGATCAGGCCACCCTGGTACAGGCTGCCGCCGGCATTCACGCTCAGGTCGTTGCTGGCCCGCAGGGTGCCAACGTTGCTCAGGTCGCCACCGGCGATCAGGGTCATGTCGCGCCCCTGCACCAGGCTGCCGCCGCGCAGGTTGCGGGTTTCCGCCTGGGCCAGGTACAGCACCGGCACCAGCACCTTCTCGCCCTGCACTTCGCGGGTTTCCATCCACACGATGTCGTGGGTCAGCGAGGCCACCTGGGCCGGGGTCAGGGACACGCCGACGCTGAGCTGCAACTGGTCCTTGGAAGCGATGGCGTTGTCCATCAAATAGCGATACTGGTCGTAATCACTGGTCAGCCCTGCCGCGAGGAAGCGCTGCCCGGTCTGGGCCAGCACCGCATCGCGGATCAAGCGGGTTTCATACAGGCCGTCGCCCAGGCGGCGCCAGGTCTGGTCGGTGTTGTAGTTGAGGTGGCCGAGCATGTAGTCCGAACTCATGAAGCGCGACAGGTCGGTGAAGGTCGGGTTGGTCTCGATCAGGTAGCGGCCCTGGGGATTCTGGCTCTTGACGAACAGGCCGTACTCGCCCTGGGGTACGCGGAAACTCGACAGAGAGGTCGGGTCCACGGCAGCGAACGGTACGCCGGAGAAGTCCACCGGCACGAAGCTGACTTGGGTGGTGCCGTCAGCGGCGACCTTTTCGATGCGCTGCACATCCTTGGCCACCTGATTGGCAGCGGCGGAGCTTTGCGCGTTGACTGTAATGACCTGGCCGCCCACCTGGGTCAGGTTGTTCTGTAACGTCTGCCCGGTGAGCTGGGCGCGGCTCTGTTCGGTCTGCACGCCGTTCTCGATAGTGCCGCTGACCTGCAGGTGCAGGCGCTGGCCGGCCTGCAAGGTGGAAGCGTAGGCAGTCTGGGTGCCCGGAGTGATCACCGTGTGGCTGGCGGGTTCGTAGATCGGGTACTGGGTCACCTCTGTCGGCAACGGGTCCTGCTGGCCCGGCGCGCGATTGGCGTTGGCAGCGTTCCAGGCGAGGGTCGCCCGCTCCGCGGCGCGGAACGCGCCCTGGGAAACCCCATGCAGGAAATAGCTGATGCTGTCGACCCGCTTGTCCAGGGTCAGGCCGCGGTTGTAGAGATTGTTGGCCGTAATGGAAACATCACGGTTGGCGGCGATCAGGCTCTGGTCGTTCTCCACTGTGTCGGCATTGATGGTCAGGTCACGGTTGGACACCAGGCGGGCACCGGCGGAGTGCTCGCCCATGGTGCCTTCATAGGTGGTGTTAACGATGTAAGTGGCGGTGTGGTGATCGCCGGAACAGTCGGTGCAATTGATCACGATGTTGCGCTGGGTGATGGTTTCGCCGACCTGGTACTTGTCCATGGCGTTTTGCAGCAACGCCACGTTGAGGTTCATGTCGCCCTCGCTTTCGATGGTCCCGGAGCGGTTGCTCAGCAGGGCCGCGCGGCCACCGTCGAGGGCGGCAAAACTGAGGTTGCCGGCGCTGTAGAGATCGCCATAACTGTTGCTCAGAGTATTGCCCCGCAGGAGCATGTCGCCGCCGCTGTAGATCAGGGTGTCGGCCGAGGTGGTGATGCCGTTGCCGGAGCGCAGTTGCATCTGCCCCAGGGCCCCGAGGGTGCCGCGGTTGTTGATCTGCGCCGCGGACACATAGAGATTCTGGCTGGCGATCAGGCGCCCCAGGTTGTCCAGGGTGCCGCGCAGGTTCAGTTCGCTGTCGCCGCCACTGGCGATGCGACCGCCGTACTGGTTGAGGTCGCCGGCCCCCACCGTGAGCTTGCCCCGGGACGACAGCAGGCCGCTGTTGTTCAGGTTGCCCCCCAGGTCCAGGGTCAGGTAACCGTCACTGGCCAGCTCCCCGGCGTTGTTCAGGGTCGCCGCGCCCACTCGCAGGCCGCTGGCGCTGGCGATGCGGTCGCCGGCACTCAGGTTGAGGTCGCCCCCGGTGCTCAGGTCCAGCGTACCGTTGAGTTGCATCAGACCGCTGCGATCCACCGCAGCCACATCCCAGTCGCCATGGCCCAGGCCGGTGATCCGTCCCTGGAAGCCGGACAGCGCCCCCAGGTCCAGTTTGAACAAGCCGCCGCCGGCGTGCTCGATGCTGCCGCCGATGTTGTTCAGCTGCCCGGCATTCAGGGCAAAGGCGCTGGAGCCCAGGGCCAGGGTGCCGCCCTGGTTGTTCAGCACGCCGCCCAGGGTGATACGGCTTTGCTCGCCAGCCAGCGCCCGTACCCGGCCCCCGGCGCTATTGTCCAGGTTGCCGCCCACCAGCAGCAGTGAGCTGCCCGACTCCACCAGCCCGCCCTGGTTGTAGAGGTTGGCCGCCACGTTCAAGTCCAACTGCCGGGCGCTGACTTCGCCGCCAAAGCGGTTGTCCAGGGTCTGCCCGGTGCTGCTGAGCAGGCCATTGGCGTAGAGCTTGCCCGCCTGGTTGGTGAGGCGATCGACCACCAGCTTGAGCGCTCCGGCCTGGCTGCTGATCAGTCCGGCCTTGCCGTTCAGGGCACTGTTATCCACAGCCCCGGCAGTGACTCCCAGGGTCGCGCCCTGCAGGGTGCCTCCACGGTTGTCCAGAGTGCCTTGGCCCAGCGCCACTTCGCCGTGGCCGTCCTTGACCAGGATCATCCCTTGGGCGTTGTTCAGGCCGCCGGCCACCAGGTTCAAACCGTCGCTGCCGGCCAGCAGTTGTCCCTGGCGGTTATCCAGGGCTGAACCCGCAACCTCCAGGCGCTTGCCCTTGAGGGTGCCGCCCTGGTTGTCCAATTGCCCGCCCTGGGTCACCCGCAGCGCCTGTTCACCGGCGTCGATGACCCCGGCGTTGTTGTTCAGTGTGCCGTGGTTGAGCTTCAGATCCAGCGCCCCCTGACTGGCCACCACCGCGCCCTTGGCGCTGTTGTCGAGGCCGGAGGTATCAAGCCCGACACTGCGGCCCAGCAGCACACCGCCACTGTTGTTCAGTTGACCGCCGTTGATCTGCAGGTGCCCGTCGCTTTGCAGGCGCCCCTGGCTGTTGAGCAGTTGCCCCGGTGCCGCGCCGTCAGCCGTCAAGGTCAACTGCAGGCCATCGCTGCCGGCCGCCAGCAGGCCCGACGCCTGGTTGTCCAGACGCTGGGTGCTGACGGTCAACTGATCACCGGCCAATTGCCCACCACGGTTATCCAGCAGGCCGGTGTTGGTCAGCAGCAAGTGATTGCCCACCACCACACCGCCCTGGTTGTTCAGGCTGCCCGAGACGATCTGCACGTCACCGGTCTTGGCCTGCAGGTGGCCCAGGGCATTGTTCAGGTGCTGTTTGACCGTCAGCGTGAGCTTGCCGGTCTCGGCGCTCAACACCCCGGCCTGGTTCTGGCTGAGGCTGTCGAGGTTGGCGCTCAGCACGTCGGCGATGACCTGGCCCTGGTTGTTCGCCAGGTCCCGGGCGTCCAGCAGCAGGTTGTCCTTGCCCTGCAGCAGGCCGCCCTGGTTGTCGATGTCCGCGGTGTGCAGCTCCAGCGCGTCGGCGGTGAGGGTGCCGCCCTGGTTGCCGAGCTTGCCGCTGCTGTTGAGGGTCAGTTGCGGGGCGATCAGGGTACCGCCGCGGTTGTCCACACTGCCGGCCTTGAGGTTCAGCAGCGAAGTGGCCTGCAACTTGCCATCGGCATTGACCAGGTCCTGATCGAGGTTCACTTGCAGTGCGCCCTTCTCGGCGCTGACCAGGCCCTTCTGGCTGTTGTCCAGGCGCTTGCCGGTCACCTTGATCTGGTCGGCCAGCAGCTTGCCGCCCTGATTGAGCAACTCCCCACCCTGGGTTTCCAGCAGGGTCTGGGCCTGGAGCCGGCCGCCATTGTTGTTCAACTGCTCGCTGACCTTGAACGTGGCGCTGCCCTGGCTGGCCCCGATCAGGCCCTGCTGGTTGTCCAGCCGCTGGGCGCTGATCGCAACCTGGTCGGCGACCATCGAACCCTTCTGGTTACTGACCTCACGGGCGTTGAGGGTCAGGTCGGCACCCGCCACTTCCAGGCGTCCGCCGTTGTTGTTCAGGCTGTCGAGGGTCAGGGTTGCCGCCTGCCGATCGCCAAAGCGGATCAGGCCTTCCAGGTTGGCAATGGCCGGGGTGGTGAGCACCAGCTCATTGTGCGCCAGCACTCGGGCCTGCCCGCCCTGGTTGACCAGGCGTGCGGCCTTGACCTCGACCTTGGGCCCCTGGATCACACCGTTCTGGTTGCTCAGGGTCTGCCGCGCGGTCAGTTGCAGAGAGCGGCTGGCCAGCACATCGCCGCGGTTTTCCAGGTTGTCGGCGTTCAGCTTGACCACGCCTTGATCGTTGCGGCTGTTGTCGCTGTTGACCCCGGCCTCGATGATGCCGTGGTTGACCAGTTGCCCGGCGTCCACCACCCGCACCTGATCCCGGGCCGCCAGACTGGTGCCCACCTCGATCTGCTCCTTGGCCTGCAGGGTCGCTTCGGTCCCGGCATAGGCCTTGCCCTTGAGGTCGATGCTCTGGGCCTTGATCGCGATCGCCTGGTTGGCGCCCATGCCGGCCACCGTGACCTTGCCGTTGGCGTCGATCTGGATGTCACCGGTGCTGGCCGCCATCTCCCCCGACATGTTCACACCCACGCCCTTCTCCGTGCCCACCAGACGGATGGCCCCGGCGTACATGCCTCCCAGGGCCGCACTGTCGATGGCCAGTTCCGGCTTGGCACTGGCATCGGCGTCCCGGGCGGTGACGCTCAGGTCATCGGCCTTGACGTCGTTGCGCCCGGTGATGACGTTGAGGTTCTTGGCATACAGGTTGGCGTTGAGCTTGGTGCTGCGGGTGATCAGGTCGAACTGATCGATATTGCTGGCGTTGAGGCCGGCACCTTCAATGCTGATATCGCCGCCATCGACCTGGAAGCGATCGAGCTTCTGACCCTCGATAATCGGCTTGCCGGTGGTCAGGGTGGCGCGCGGGGTGTTGATGAAGCCGCAACCGTTGCAGGTAATGCCATGGGGGTTGGCGACGATCACCCGGGCAGCCTGTCCGGCCACCTCGGTGTACCCCGCCAGCTTGCTGCGGTTGCTGCCGGTGACTTCGTTGAGGATGACCTGCGCCGCCTGCCCCTTGAGGTTGGGGTTGCCGATGATGTAGCCGCCCAGCTGGGTGCTCTGGGTCGAGCCGGTGGCGTTGTTGAGGATCAGGCCGTTACTGCCGACGTTGTATTCGCTGAACTTGTTGTGGGACAAGCCGCTGCCATTGGCCGCATTGATGTTGACGATGGGGACGCCGTTGCCCGCCGCGCCGATGGTGGCATTGCCCCCGGCGGCCGGGTCCAGGACCAGGCCGGCGGCGACGCTGACGATCGGATTGAGAAACAGGATCCCCGACAACGACAGGGCAATGCATTGGGCAAAGGGCTTGCGTACGTCCATATACGAATCATCCATCCACTAGCGTTTGGGTCGGGTCAGAAGAACAGGTCTACTCGCACGTACACCGGATGCTCTCGTCTCTCGATAATGTCCGGTCGCTCCAGGGAGCGCGCGAAGCTGACTGACGCGGCCAGGTACTGGCCACGGGCGTTGAGTTCGATGGCGTTGCCACTCATGCGGCCCTTGGCGTCATGGTTGTAGCGATCGCCCTTGATCACCCCGACGTCATAAGCAAAGGCCAGGCCGTATTCCTGGACAAAGGGTTGCAGCGCCTGCCAGGTCACGGCACGGCGCCAGCGCAGTTGGTTGCGCCAGTAGCCGCCGCTGTTGCCGGAGAGGGTCTGGTCCTGGAAGCCGCGCACCGAATTGAGCCCGCCGAGGCTGATGCGCTGAGGGCTGAAGAGCACGTCCTCGCTACGCTGGCCGGTGGCCAGGCTGTCGAAACTGAAGTTCTCGTTCCACAGGCGAAAGGGCTGCAGGTAGCTCAGGGTCAGGCTGTACTTGTTGTAGCGCGAAACCGGCTCGCTGCCGTGAGGGTTGCCGCTGCCCTGGGCGTCCAGCGCGCCGATGCCCTGCTGCCAGCCGATGTCGGCGTTGACCAGGGCATTGCCGATGCGCCGCCCGTGGTTGAAGCCCAACTGGCTTTCGGTGATGCGATTGCTGGAGACGTCGATCAGGTTGTCGTCGATGTAGTTGCGCGTGCGCAGCTGGCTCAGCCCCAGGCTCATCCCGGTCTTGCTCAGGTTGTCGCGGTGCAACACACGCTCGGCGCGCAACTGCTGGTTCTTGCTTTCGCCGTCCATGGTGAAGTCGAAGCCGGTGCTGTCATTGCGAGTGCGGTAGTAGCTCTGGCTGTAGGCGTAGCTGAAAGTCCACCAGCCCCAGGGCAGGCTGTAGAACAGACTCTGGTTGTCGGAATGGCGCCAGCGATCGCTGACTGCGTCCTGGTTGGCCCGCAGGCTCAATTGATCCGCCAGCCCCAGGGGGCTGTCCCAGTCCAGGCCGAGGCCCATTTGCTGCTCACCGGTGCTTTTGTCGCCACTGTTGTTGCGGGTGGCCGAGACGCGCCAGGGTTTCAGGCGCTGGCCCTTGAGCCCGACATGGCTGTCCCCCAGTTTCTCCCCCGGTGACAGTTCCAGCTCGACCTGGCGCGAAGGCAGGCGGCTGAGCTGGTCCACCAACTGCTCCAGTTCCCGCAGGTTCAGCACCTGGCCGGTGGTGCCGGGAAAGGCCATGGCCAGCTCCCGGGAACTGGCCAGGGCCGAGCTGTCCAGGCTTTCCAGGCGACCTTCGACGATGACGATGATCAATTGCCCCGACGCCAGCTCCTGGGCAGGCAGGTAGGCGCGGGTGGTGACATAGCCCTGTTGCAGGTAGTGGTGGGTAATGGCCTTGAGCAGGGTGTTGATCTGCGCCACCGACAGGCACTGGTCGCGATAGGGCGCCACCAGGCGCTCCTGATCCGCTGCCGAGAGGTGTTCGGCGCCTTTGAGGACCACGGTCTTGATGGTGAAACAGCGCTGCTCGCCAGGTTGCGGAGCAGGCTCGGGGGGCAGGGTCTTGCCGGGCAGTTGCTGCAGTTCGTCGAGGCGCTTTTGCTGCTCTTGCAGCAACTGCTGCTGGCGATCACGGATCAGATCGCGGTCACCCGGCGTCTGCAGCGGGGCGGCGGTGAGGGCAAACGAGCCGAACAAAGCACAAAACGCTACGACAGGCCTGAAACAGCCAAAACGCGACATGCCTTCCATTCCCTTGAGTCGCAGACGCCGGTACTAGAGCGGCCGCGCGGTGCATCCCGGCACCTGTTTTCGAAGGGAATAAAGTCTAAATGTAAAATTTATTACATAAAAAAAAAGCGACGAGCGGTATCTTTCTGATTTATCTCATTGAAATAAAAGATTTTTTATGATTCTGAAATCGTAAACCTCGATGCGAACCAAGGCCCTGTGCCAGCCCGGTGACCTTGGTCCCATCGATTCAGGCTCACTTTTTCTTCAGGCAATCACTCATGAACGCCTTGCGCGCATCGCCCTTGAGGGCCTGGGCGGTGGCGGTGGCGTTGCACGATTTCATTCTTTCCTGGGGCGTGGAAGGTGTCGCCGCAGCCGCCGGAGCCGCCTTGAGGCAGGTGCTCATGAAGGCCTTGCGCTCGTCGCCCTTGAGGGCCTTGGCGGTGGCCTCGGCATTACAGGTGGTCATCTTGTTTTGCTGGGCAGTGGCGGCAAAACCTTGGGAGCAAAGCAGCAGGCCCACCATCAACAAAGGGATACGCAACATCTTCATGGAGTTTTCTCCTGGTCACCGCACCGATGGGCACGGCCTCCTGCGCAGTGTAGACAAAGCCTGTTACACCTTCACCTGTTCTGCAGGCTGGCCCGGCGGTACTGCTCGGGGGTGCAGCCGGCCTGGCGCTGGAACATCGCGATAAACGCCGAGGCGCTGCTGTAGCCCATGTCGAAGGCGATTTCCTGGACGCTGCGGGTGCTTTCCAGGGCCTCGATGGCCGCGAGGAAGCGCTGGCGCTGGCGCCATTCGCCGAAACTCATGCCCAGCTCGCGGACGAACTGCCGGGCCAGGGTCCGTTCACTGACATGGGCCTGCTGCGCCCAGTGGGCCAGGGGCTGGTGGTTGCCCGGTTCGGCCTGCAGGGCCTGGAGTACCCGCAGCAGCTCGGGGTTGCGGGCATAGGGCAGGTAACAGTCTTGCACCGGGGCCTGGCGCAACTGGTGCAGCGCCACCTGGGCCAGACGCTGGTCGGCCTCGCCCTCGGGGATCTGCACGTCCCGGGCGGCGAAGTCCTTGAGGATCGCCTTGAGAATCTCGCTGATGGCCAGGGTGCTGCCCTGCTTCGGCAAGTCCGTGCACAGTTCCGGCGCCAGCAGCACCGCTCGGTAGTTGATCGGTTGCGGAGTGTAGAAACTGTGGGGCGTCTGCGGCGGCACCCAGACCGCGTACTGTGGCGGCGACATGAAGCGCCGGCCGGCGATGTCCATGCGCATCACACCATGGGCCGAATACTCCAGGCAGCCCCAGGGGTGCCGGTGCTCCAGGGCGTGGCTGTCGGCGGCGAAGTCGGCATAGCGGAAGTACACCGGCGCGGGCAGGCCGTGGAAATCCAGGAGATCGATGTGTTTTTTGCTCATGCTGTCCGGATGTCGGGGCAGGTTGTCCGGTTCGAAGTATAGGCATTGATCCGGACAGGAGGATAATCAGCCCTCATCAACTGTCTGGCTGTTTCCATGCAATACGCTTATCCACTGCTGGCCATCTTTATCTGGGCCGGCAATACCGTGATCAACAAACTCGCAGTGGGTGCGATCTTCCCGGCAGAGATCGGCTTCTACCGCTGGCTGCTGGCGGGCCTGCTATTCACTCCGTTCATGCTCAAGCCGGTGCTGCGGCACTGGCCGGTGATCCGCCCCAACCTGGGCCGGATTTTCATCCTCGGGGTGTTGGGCATGGCCGTGTATCAGAGCCTGGCCTACTTCGCCGCGACCCTGACCTCGGCCACCAACATGGGCATCATTCTTTCCCTGATGCCGCTGATGTCCCTGGCCATGGCCATTGCCGCCCTGGGCCAACGCCTGACCGCCGGGGCTCTAGTGGGGGCGGTGCTGTCCTTTGCCGGGGTGCTGGTGGTGGTGTCTTCCGGCAGCCTCGCCGCGCTGCTGCAACACGGGGTCAACCTGGGTGACGCGATGATGCTGATCGCCACCCTGGCCTATGCGATCTACAGCACCTTGCTGAAGAAGTGGCAACTGCGCCTGCCGCCGCTGGTGCTGCTGTACCTGCAGGTGCTGGTGGCGGTGCTGGTGCTGCTGCCGTTGTTCCTGGCCTCACCCAAGGTCGGCCCGACCCTGCAGAACATTCCGCTGGTGCTCTATGCCTGCCTGCTGGCGTCGATGCTCGCGCCCCTGGCCTGGATGCAGGCAGTGGTGCGCCTGGGACCAAGCCGGACCACGCTGTTTTTCAATCTGCTGCCGTTGATCACGGCGCTGATTGCCGCGGTGGTGCTGCATGAGCAACTGGCCTGGTTCCATCTGGTGGGGGGCTTGTTGACCTTGGGCGGGGTGGTTCTTTCCGAACGCTGGACCAGGGTGCTGGGGCCGGTCGCCGGCAAGCCGGCGGCTACAGGGCCACAGTGAGGGTCAGAGGTTGGCGGCCTTGAGGCGCCGGGCATGTTCGACGAACAGGCGGATCGGTTCGGCGCCCTTGCCCACCAGCCCCAGGGATTGGTTGACGATATCGAAGTGGTCCAGGGGGTAGTCGTCGCCGATGACCTGCCCCAAATGCGAGCTGTAGCGCCCGACCATGCCGTCGCACTGGCCGGCCTCGCGGACGAAGGTGCGGGCGAACAGGCGGCAACTGCGGTTGGTGCCGTCGAACAGGTTGCGTCCGCGATTGGTCTTGCCCGGCTGCAAAATGCCGGACCAGGAGTAGTAGCGCACGCCGCCGACCTCTTCCGCGCCCTGGCCGCCCCAGGTGGACGGCAACCCTTGAGGGTATTGGCGGTTGAACAGGGCCACGCCCTCGGTGGTCAGCGACTGATGCGAAGCGTGGATATCCACCGGCAGTTTCGGCCCGCGATAGCCGGTTTCCAGCAGCGTCATCAAGGCCGCGACGCCCCGCAACAGCCAGCTCAGGACACGCCCCTTGAGGCTGTGGGCCGGGGAATGCCGAGCCAGGTAATCCGCCAGTTCGGAACCGTGGTTGGGGCCTGCTACCGAAGTCACCGAGGCGACCCAGTCAGGGCGTTTGGCCGCCGCGTAACGGGCGGTAAGCGCGCCCTGGCTGTGGCCGATCAGGTTGACTCGGGGCGCACCAGTCTCGGCCATGATCCGCTGGACCTGGGCCAGCAGTTGTTCACCGCGCACCTCGCTGGAGTTGAGCGGCGACACCTGTATCGCAAACACCTGGGCCCCACCCTGGCGCAAGGCCGGGATGATGCCGTACCAGTAGGGATACAGCAGCAGGCGGACAAAACCGAGCATGCCGGGCACCAGTACCAGGGGGTAACGCGTGGCAAGCTCTTGGGACATGCGGGGACATCCTTGTGCGAAGGCAGGGGGGCTGGCTGAAAGCTAGACCATAACCAAGGCCGTCGTCAGCCCCCGTGACGCTTTGGCGACAAACCAATGACAACCCGGCCCCGAGTTGCTACTTCAGCCCCACCACCCCGACCACGATCAGCCCCACCGACACCAGCTTGACCGGCGTCAGGCTTTCCCCCAGCAGCATGAAGCCCAGCAGCACCGTGCCCAGGGAACCGATGGCGGTCCAGATCGGGTAGGCCACGCTCACCGGCAACTCGCGCATGGCCAGGCTCAGGAAGTAGATCCCGCCCAGCGCCGCGACCACCGTCAGCAGCGACGGCCAGGGCCGGGTAAAGCCCTGGGCATACTTCATGCCCATGGCGAACGTGACCTCGAAGGCCGCTGCCAGCAGCAGGAACATCCAGGCCATGACGCCGCCTCCTCAGAAGGTCTGCGCCAGGGCCAACAGGCGCTGCCGGGCTTCGCCACAGGACTGCGCGAAACGCTCGGGCGCCGACTCCTCGCCTTCCGCCGCAACCACCGTCACATCCTCGATCCCAATGAATCCCAGGGCCGTGCGCAACCATGGATCGGCGTGATTCATCGCTTCATGCTCCCCCCCGGGCCCAAATCCACCGCCGCCGCGGCTGGTGACGATCAACACCTTCTTGCCCTGCACCAAGGGCTGGTACTGGGCCACGCCGTTGTCCAGCTGGGTGTTGAAGGTCAGCCCCAGGCGCACGATGTGATCGACCCAGGCCTTGATCCCGCTGGGCACGCTGAAGTTGTGCATCGGCGCCGAGATCACCAGGCGCTGATGGCCGAGCAACTCACCGACCAGCTCGTCACTCAAGGCCAGGTCAGCCTGCATCAACAGCGGCCGCGCTTCGGGCTGTGGATAAAACGCCGCGGCGATAAAGGCTTCGCTGACATGGGGCAAGGAACCCCGCCCGACTTCGCGCCGGGTCAGGATGGCCCCGGGATTGGCCTGTTGCCAGGCTTGTAGAAAGTCATCGGTCAGACGCCGACTGTGGGAGCGCTCGCCTCGGGGGCTGCCGTGAATCGCAAGAATTGTGCTCATCTGCTTTCTCGTGTACGGATTGACTGTAACGGCCTTGAAGCCGGCCCTGTTCCGCGTTAAAGCTAGAGCTACCGCGACTCACCCACAAATGAGTAAACATTCACTTGGATGAACTCAACTCATCCATGGAGCCCGTCATGTTCGCCCACCTGCCCCTGACCGCCCTGCGTACCTTCGAGTCCGCCGCGCGCCTGCTGAGCTTCAAGGCCGCTGCCGAGGACCTGTCGGTGACTCCCACCGCGGTGTCCCACCAGATCCGCAGCCTGGAACACTGGCTGGGGGTGCCACTGTTCGAACGCCTGCCCCGCCAGGTACGCCTGACGGAGGCTGGCCGCCGCCTGTTCCACAGCCTGCATGGCGCCCTGCTGGATGTGGCCCAGAGCGTCGACACCCTGCGCCCCAGTCCCAGCGCCGCGCAGCTGACCGTTTCCACCACTGCGGCCTTCGCCGCCCTGTGGCTGGTGCCGCGCCTGGGGCGCTTTTACACCCGGCACCCTGGCATCAACCTGCGCCTGGATACTCAGTGCGAGGTGGTGGACCTGCACCAGGACGCCAGCATCGACGTCGCGATCCGCTACAGCCAGGACGGCTACCTGAATCTCCATGGCCTGTGCCTGTTCGACGAGCGCTTTGCGGTCTATGGCGCGCCGCAGCAGGTGGCCCTGGCCCGGCAGCAGCCACCGTCCCTGATCAGCGTGCATTGGCGCAATTCCAGGTTGTATGCCGATGGCTGGCAGGCCTGGTGTGCCCAGGCCGGGGAAAACTGGCTCGACGCTCGGTTGCCGATCCGTTCCTACGACGAGGAGCAGTACGCCCTGCAAGCTGCCATTGCCGGTCAGGGCCTGGTACTGGCGAGCAACATCCTGGTGTCCCAGAGCGTGGCCAACGGCCTGCTGCAAGCCTATCGGCCGGAGGTCCAGGTGGACGGCGCGGGCTATAGCGCCCTGTGCGTGCCGGGGCGAGAGCGGCACCCTCCGGTGCGGGCTTTCCTCCAGTGGCTGCAACAGGAAGCGCTGCTGGCCGGACATCCGCCCCTGGCCCGCAGTTGACCCCGGCGCAGACCACCGGGCACATCCGATAAAACTTTTTGCCGCGCCCGGGACTCACAACTCAGGTAGTGATCAGGCCGAGAGAGCCTGGCGCAAAACGGATTAGCCCCAGGAGATCGAAATGAGCGACAAGCATTTATCCGATGTGAACACCCTGCGCGAACGGGCCCGTCAACACGTGGAGAACGGAGCCGTGACCGAGGGCTACAACGCCGACCGCGAGCAGGTGCTGCGGCTGCTCAACGAATCGCTGGCCACCGAACTGGTGTGTGTCTTGCGCTACAAGCGCCACTACTTCATGGCCAACGGCCTCAAGGCCAGCGTGGCGGCCGACGAGTTCCTCGAACACGCGACCCAGGAAGCCGAGCACGCCGACAAACTGGCGGAACGCATCGTCCAGCTCGGCGGCGAACCGGAGTTCAACCCGGACCTGTTGTCCAAGCACTCCCACGCCCAGTACGTGGCCGGCAACACCCTGAAGGAAATGGTCTACGAGGATCTGGTGGCCGAACGCATCGCCATCGACAGCTACCGCGAGATCATCCAGTACATCGGCGACAAGGACCCCACCACCCGCCGCCTGTTCGAAGAGATCCTGGCCCAGGAAGAGGAACACGCCGACGACATGGCGGACATCCTCAACGACCTGTAATCCCCTCCTCCAAGCCCGCCCCTGCCTACCGTAGGAGCGGGCTTTTCCGCGAAGCCCCAGTCCTTGCTACTGGCTCGGCTTGACCGTCACCGGCGCCTTGCCCGAGCGCATCTGCTGCAGCAGCGGCGCGCACTGATTGGGCTCGTCACCGCTGGGCGCCACCAGCGCCAGCAAGCCTGCCGCCGGCCCGGCGATCAACCCCAGCGCCACCATCCCGGCACCGCGCAGCACCAGCGGCACCGCCTTGACCCCGGCACTGGGCTTGATGAACTTGCCCTGCACATAAAGCGGTGAACGCAGAGAGAACAGGCGCAGCCCCTTGGACTCCGGCGTGATGGTCAAGTCCAGTTGCTCAGAGGCCATATTGGCGGTGCCATCGATGTAGATGATGGCGTTCTCGGTATCGAAGACGAACAGCCGAGACGTAGCCAGACCGCTCTTGATGCCAAAGTCGGCGGCGGCGCAATTGATCTTCACTTCCTTGTCGCCAAACATCTTGCCGACCACATAGTTGCCGACGTTGAGCCCGGCGATTTCCATGAGGCTGCGGCTGATGGCGCCATCGTTGATCAACATCTTCAGGTCGCCGTTGGCGCTGCCCAGCAAGGCCGCCACCGAGTTGCCGCGTCCGGTGATATCGGCATCGCCATTGAGCTCGCCGAAGCTGGTCTTCATCGGCTCGAAGGTCGGAAACAACTGCTTGAGCTTGAAGTTGCGCGCCGTCAGCCTGGCCCGGCCTTCCAGCGGCGTGGTGTGACCATTGAGGCGCACCTGGGCGTCCAGCTTGCCCCCGGCCACGCCGAAGCGCAGGGGCTCCAGGCTGAGCTGGCCGTCGTTGAGCACCAGGTGCGTGTAGAGATCGGTGAACGGCAACTCGGCGCTGTGGACAATGCGCTTGCCGGTGAACTCCACATCGGCGTCCATGTCACCCCAGCGCTCGGTACGGAACTCCTCCACCGGCAGCACCTTGTCCGCCGGCTGCTTGCTCTCGCCGCCCCGGGCCTTCTGCTTGGCGTTGGAGTCGGCACCAATCAGCGGCGCCAGGTCGCTCATCAGCAACTGGTTGGAGACCAATGCACCGCTGAGCTTGGGTCGCGGCTGACTGGCGACGTAGGTCAGGTTGCCGTGGATATCGCTGTCGCCGATCTTGCCGTTGAAATCCTGGTAGCTGAAGGTCGCACCCGCCGGGTCGCGGAGCTTGGCGGTCAGATGGCCGTCGGTGGCATAGGGCGGCGAATCCGGCAGGGTCACCCCGGTCAGCGGATAGAGATTGCCCAGGCTGGTGCCGGCCAATTTCAGGCGCAGGTCCAGGGCGCCCAGATTCAGCGGGTCGGTGAGGCTGCCCCGCAGCTCCACCTTGGTGTCGCCGATCTGCGCCTGGGCCTGCAGTGGAAACGGCTTGCGTCCGTCCTGCAGGGCCAGCAAGCCGCCGATCTTGCCGGTGCCGGCGAGCTTCTGCCCGTGGTACTGGCCCTTGACCTTGAGGGCGAAGGTATAGGCTTGGGCCGCGGCGCCTTTTTCACTGATTTTCTTCGCTTCGCTCTCACCGACTATGTCGCTGAAGGGAATGGGTTTGCCGAGCAGCTCTACCTGCAGGTCAAGTTGGGTTTTCAGGCTCTGGTCGTCCAGGGTCACATGGCCCTTGTCGAAACCGATGGCGCCGATGTCCACCGTCCAGTTGGAAGGCTCGGCCTCGGGGTCCTTCGGGTCGAGCTTGAAGGTCCAGTTGGCGCGACCGTCCGCCAGCCGCTGCAGCGCAGCATCGGGCTCGGTCAGATCGATACGCGGGATGCTGACCCGCTGGGCCAACAGGGCCAGGGGCGAGATGCGCAACTCGACCCGTTTGAGGCTGACCATCTGCGGCGCCTTGGACCACTCCGGGTTGCCCAGGGTCAGGTCCTGGGCCACTACGTGAGGCCAGGGCACCCAGGCCCGCCAGCCACCCTCGTCGGGCTCGCGCTGCCAGGCCACGGACAAGTCGCCATTGATCGCGAAGGGCCGATGCAACTCCTCGGACACCTTGGCGTTGAGGGTCGGCTTGATGCGGTTCCAGTCGAAGAATGCGATCACCAGCACCAGCACGGCCAGTAGCAGGATCAGGCTGGCGACGGACCAGGCGAGGATTTTACGAGTGCGCGTCATTGCACGAGGCTCCTGAAGACAACTGAGCGCCAAACTGCGACGCATCGATGAAATGCCGATGGAAAATCACCGGCCATGAAAACTACGACTGACAAAGCCCACGCAGGTTTAATCCGGCGGCTCGATGCGGCGAAAAAACCTGAATTGCTGATCGCTTGGACAGCTTTGTGTTACCTCGAACCGCCCCTCCCTGAAGCGGGAGTGGGTCGAAAATACCCACCCTGGTGCAAAAGCCATCGGTGCTAAAGCCCGAGCTAGAGCCTTCGAGGCAAACAATCAATTCCGTTGATTATTACCATTGTGTTTATGAACTTTTATATCGATTTTGCGGCGGTAACATTAGCTCCGTACCCACTTTATCGCCCTACCAAGGAGCAACCCATCATGAAACGCCACCTCTTACTGAGCCTGACCTTATCCGTTCTGGCTGCCAACGCCTTCGCCCTGCCAGCCGCTGAACAAGCCACTCCACAGGTCAAGGCCAGCCACAGCGTGTTCACCCAGACCCTGGCCGAAGGCGGTTCGGACCGTCTGATCGAACGCAACAAAGTCGCTGCCGACGGTTACGAACGCACTCCACAAGGCCAGAGCGTTGCCGAAGACGGCTATGATCGCACCCCACAAGGCCAGAGCGTTGCTGAAGATGGCTACGACCGTACCCCACAAGGCCAGAACGTAGCTGAAGGCGGCCGTGATCGCCTGGAAGAGAAAGGCCTGGTTGAAGACGGCTACAGCCGCACGCCTCAAGGTCAGACCGTTGCCGAAGGCGGCGCTGATCGCCTGGCTGAACGTCATCAAGCAGCGAGCTGAGGCCATGCTGGCCCTTAAAAAAAGCCCGATCCCTGGATCGGGCTTTGGCTTTTATGGCCCCGGCATTTTAGCCCTGACCTTCGCCGCTCTCGCCTGACTCCAGTTCGACTCCGGCAAAGTTGATTTGCTAGAGTGCGCCGCTCCCATTGAGCAAAGAACGCCCCGCCGATGCTGCCCCGCGCCGAACAGAAGCAACAGACCCGCAACGCCCTGATGGATGCTGCCCGGCATCTGATGGAGTGTGGTCGTGGTTTCGGCAGCCTGAGCCTGCGGGAAGTGGCCAAAGCCGCCGGCATCGTGCCCACCGGCTTCTATCGGCACTTCAGCGACATGGACCAACTGGGGCTGGAACTGGTCAGCGAGGTCGGCCAGACCTTCCGTGAAACCATCCGCCTGGTGCGCCACAACGAATTCGTCATGGGCGGCATCATCGACGCCTCGGTGCGCATCTTCCTTGATGTCGTGGAAGCCAAGCGCGCGCAATTCCTATTTCTGGCCCGTGAGCAATACGGCGGCTCGCTGCCGGTGCGCCAGGCCATCGCCACCCTGCGCGAGAACATCAGCTCGGACTTGGCTGCCGACCTGACCCTGATGCCCAAGCTGCAGCATCTGAATGCCGCCGACCTGAGCGTCATGGCCGACCTGATCGTCAAGAGCGTGTTCGCCACCCTGCCGGACATCATCGATCCCCCGGCCCAGGCCCTGCCTGAACACCTGACGCCGCAGGCGAAGATCACCCAACAACTGCGCTTCATCTTCATCGGCCTGAAGCACTGGCAAGGCCTGGGCAGCACCGAGTAATACAGCCTGCCCCTCTCCCCCTTTCAATCGGCGTGCCCCGCTCTGGGTAGCGCGTTTGCGCCTGCTCGTCGGCCCGGCACCGGATTGCAGCAAAAATATTTCCAGCGCACCAACTCAGTGCTATAAATCAGCTCAGCGCGCCATTTTGTAACAAGATAAAACAAGGTTTTGCCCCTTTTTCAGGCGCAGTTCCGGTGTCGACAAAGGGTTTTTCCTCTCCCTCGGGCGATTGGCAAGGCCCTTGCTCTGGCTTGTGTATCGCTCATAGCTGGAAGCTTTCCGATGCTGGTGATCCACCGCAGAACCGAACCCCAAGCCACCTGGTCCGCCGAACTGCACCTGACCTATGAGGCTCGCAGCAAAAGCCGCCTGCGCTGTTTCAGTGCCACAGGCGAAGACGTCGGCCTGTTTCTGGAGCGCGGCCAGCCGCCGCTGCACGACGGTGAGTTCCTGGTGGCCGAGGACGGACGCATCGTCAAGGTCTGCGCCCGCCCGGAAACCCTGCTCCATGTCACCTGCCGCAATGCCTTCGAACTGACCCGCGCCGCCTATCACCTGGGCAACCGCCACGTGGCCCTGCAGGTGGGCGACGGCTGGCTGCGCCTGCTCGATGACTACGTGCTCAAGGCCATGCTCGAACAACTGGGCGCCAGCACTGAAACCATCGAGGCGCCGTTCCAGCCCGAACACGGTGCCTACGGCGGCGGCCACCATCATTCGCGCCACGGCGATGAAGACTTCAATTACCCGCCGCGCCTGCACCAGTTCGGCGTGCGTCAATGAACCCAGCCTGGGCCCTGCTGCGCCTGGCCAGCCCACAGCTGCCGATCGGTGGCTACAGCTATTCACAGGGACTGGAAATGGCAGTGGAGCAACAACGGGTGAACGACCCGGACAGTGCCAGGCGCTGGATCAGCGATCAGTTGCTGTTCAACCTGGCGCGCTTCGAGGCTCCGCTGCTGCTCGCCCACTGCCAGGCCGCCGCAGATCAGGACTGGGCCAGGCTGCAGCAACTCTGCGAAGAACATCGGGCCAGCCGTGAAACCCGCGAGCTGTACCAGGAAAGCCGGCAGATGGGCTATTCCCTCAAGCAATTGCTCGAAGGCCTGCCGGAACTGGACGGCGGCGCCCGGGAGCTGCTGGCGCACCAGGACGAACCGCACCTGGCCCTGGGCTGGGCCCTGGCCGCCCGCGCCTGGCACATCAACCCCGAAGACGCCCTGGCGGCCTGGCTCTGGAGCTGGCTGGAAAACCAGCTGGCGGTGCTGATGAAAACCCTGCCCCTGGGCCAGCAGGCGGCCCAGCGCCTGACCAGCGAGCTGCTGCCGCTGCTGCAAGAGGCCCAGCGCCACGCCACCCACCTTGACCCCAACCACCTTGGCAGCGCCGCTTTCGGCCTGTCCCTGGCGAGCATGGCCCACGAGCGCCAGTACAGCCGCCTGTTCCGTTCCTAGGAGAAACTCATGAACGCACAACCTCTGCGTGTCGGCATCGGCGGCCCGGTGGGCTCCGGAAAAACCGCCCTGACCCTGGCCCTGTGCCTGGCCCTGCGCGAGCGCTACAACCTGGCAGTGGTGACCAACGACATCTACACCCGCGAAGACGCCGACTTCCTGGTCCGCAATGAAGCCCTGGCGCCGGAGCGGATCATCGGCGTGGAAACCGGCGGCTGCCCGCACACCGCGATACGCGAAGACGCCTCGATCAACCTGGAGGCCGTGGACCAGCTGAACCGGCGCTTCCCGGGGCTCGATCTGATCCTGGTGGAGTCCGGCGGCGACAACCTTTCAGCCACCTTCAGCCCGGAACTGTCGGACCTGACGATCTATGTGATCGACGTTTCCGCTGGCGACAAGCTGCCGCGCAAGGGGGGCCCGGGCATCTGCAAATCCGACTTGCTGGTGATCAACAAGATCGACCTGGCGCCGCTGGTGGGCGCCTCCCTGGAGATGATGAACAGCGACACCCAGCGCATGCGCGGCGGCAAGCCGTTTGTCTTCAGCAACCAGAAGACCGGCCAGGGCCTGGAAGACATCATCGCCTTCATCGAACGCCAGGGCCTGCTGACCGCGGCCTGAAACCGAACCTGAAAAACGCTCAACAAGGAAGCCACTCATGACCCTGAAATCACTCTTCGGCGCACTGGCGCTGCTGCTGACCCCGGCCCTGGCCTTCGCTCACCCGGGCCACGGCGACAACGGCCTGATGGCTGGTATCAGTCACCCCATCGGTGGCCTCGACCACTTGCTGGCCATGCTTGCGGTCGGCCTGTGGGCCGCCCAGCAACAAGGCGCGGCGCGCTGGGCACTGCCCTGCACCTTTGTCGGCACCATGCTGATTGGCGGCCTGCTGGGCTTTGAAGGGCTGAACCTGCCGGCCCTGGAAAGCGGGATTGCCGCGTCAGTACTGGCCCTGGGCCTGGCCGTGGCCCTGGCGGTGCGCCCGCCACTGAGCCTGGCGCTCGCCGCCACTGCGCTGTTTGCCCTGTTCCATGGCGTGGCCCATGGCCTGGAACTGCCAGACATGTCAAGCCCCTGGGCCTATGCCGCCGGTTTTGTCGCAGCCACCGCGGCCCTGCATGCCGCCGGTTATGCCGTGGTGCGGGTACTGCCTCAGGCGGCGGCGCCGCTGGTGCGCGTGGCCGGTGCGGCCTCGGCTGCGACGGGCGTGTGGTTGCTGGCAGGCTAATCCCTGCCCTCTTCTGTAGGAGCCGGCTGGCCGGCTCCTACCCGTATCTCGTGCTTGGCGGGCAAGCCGCCTGGCGGGGCTTCTCTGGTAACATGTCGCGCACTCAAACCTGCCGTGACGACGCCAGCCAATGCCCGATGTATCCCGCTCCGCCACCTCGCCTGAATCGAGCGCTCTGTTCAACGCCATGCAGCAGCATTTCCACAAGGTGATAGTGCCGCTGTGGCAAGGTCCGGGCTGGAATCCGCAGTTGGCACTGCCCTATGAGGCGCTGGACGCCGAACAGCGGCCATTGCCGCCGCAGCGCTATCGAGCCATGGCCTGTGCCCGGCAGCTGTACCTGTTCTCCCAATTGATCGGTGATGCCGCCGCCCCCTTTGCCCAAGAGCGGGCCGCCGCGCTGTTCCGCTCGCTGCAGCGGCACTTCCACGATGCCGAGCACGGTGGCTGGTTCTACAGCATCGATGCCGACGGCGCGCCGCTGGATCGGCGCAAGGACCTCTACACCCACGCCTTTATCCTCTTCGCCTGCGCTCATTACTGGGCCAAGGTCCGCGAGCCGCTGGTGGAGTCGGTGCTCAATGCTGCCCTGGAAGTGGTAGCCCTGCGCTTTGCCCGGGGCGATGGACTCTACGAAGCCAGCCTCGCCGAGGACTGGTCCGTACTGGGTTCGGGGCCCCTGCAGAATCCGCTGATGCACCTGGCCGAAGCCTTTCTCGCAATCCTGGCAGTGCGCGAAGACGCCGCGGTACAAACCGCACTGCTGGAGCTGTGCCAGGCCATGCAGCAGCAGTTCATCGACCCGCAGCACGGAGTGATGCTGGAGAAGCCACTGGGGGCTGTGGATAACTGGTTCGAGCCAGGGCATCAGTTCGAGTGGTTCTTCCTCCTCGACTCTTCGCCCTTGCTGCGCAGCAACCCGCTGCACGCCTCATTGAGTCGTGCCTTCGCGTTTGCCGAGCAGCTTGGTGTCGACCCGCAGAGCGGCGCGGTGTGCGCCATGCTCGACCTGCAACCGGGTGCCCCCATCAAGGACGCCACCCAGCGCATCTGGGCCCAGGCCGAGTACGTGCGTGCACTGACCTTGCGTGCGGACAGCCAGGCGCCCCTGCTGCGTCAGCTCAAGGCGCTGCACGCGCATTTCCTGCATGCAGGGGGCTGGAATGAATGCCTGGATGCCAGTGGCGCGGTCAGCCGGCGGGATATGCCATCGACCACGCCTTATCACCTGGCGACCTGTTATCGCGGGCTGGCGGAATATTTTGCCTAAAGCCTCTGCCGGCCAGCCGGCTCCTGCAAGCCCCCTGTAGGAGAAGGCTGGTCGGCGAAAAGCGCACCGCCCATCAAACGATCCACTTGCGATCCCCGGTAAAGCTGATGGTCAGCCAGCGCGCTGCGTCGGCCTCTCCCAACTCACTGGAAATCTCCTCGCGCAAGCGGTCCAGAGTCGCCACATCCTGCAGCGGATAGTCCGCCGGCAGCACGATATGGATCTCGATGAAACGCGCCCGGCCGTGCTTCTGCACGTAGGAAATGTATTCCTGGAAGCCATACGCAACCATGGCCTCTTCCATCACGCTGCGCACCTTTTCATCCAGTTGGTCCGGAGCGATGCCCAGCACATCACGCAACGCCGGCCGCAGGATCTTCAAGGCTGGCGGCAGCATGCTCAGGGCCAGCAGGATCAGGATCGCCGGGTCGACATACACCGCCCACTGGCCATGCCCGTACTGCTTGAGCAGCAAGGCAATGATGAAACTCACCAGCAGCCCCACCGAGAGCATTGCGTCCACCAGCCAGCTGATGTTGTCGAACTGGATCAGCGACGATTTGAGCTTGCGGTTACGCCGGCGCACATAGAAGAAGTAGGCAAACTCCGTTACCGCAAAGAACCCGGCGTAGAAGATCACCATCCCCAGCTCGACCTCCCGGCCGCCATTGATGATGCCGAACACACCGTTAAGAAAGGCGTAGATGGCGATCAACAGCAGGAAGCTGCCTTCGATCAGCAGCACCATGGGTTCCAGGTGCCAGAAGCCGAACTGGAAACGGTGGTTGCTTTCCTTGGCAATCAGCTTGGCAGTGATCAGCATCAGGACCTTGATGAAGGTCGCGATCAGGGAAAAAAACCCATCGAACAAAATGGATTGGGCGCCAGAAACAAAACCCGTGACGATACCGGCGATCGCCACGGCGAACATCAGTACAGTCGATTGTTTGAGCAGAACCTGCTCACCTCGGTTACTCACAACTCCTCCTATCGAACTTCAAAAACACCGCCTTGAGTGAGGCGGCAGCGAAATTTCGAGGCGGAATTCTACCCTGCCAAGGCTGACCTTCAGCTGAAACGAATCAGCTTATGTGTTTCCAAGTACAACTGTAGTCACTGCCGAGCTATGGCGAGGCTGCGACACCTGCGCAGCAGGCGCAGGTCTTGCAACCGTTGGAGGGCCTGACGGCCCTGTCGCAGCCTGCGGCAGCGGCTACACCTTGCGCTCGATGGCGAAGCCGGCCCAGGTCTGGCTCACCGGCATCAGCTCCAGGCTATTGATGTTGACGTGGGCAGGCGTGTTGAGAACCCAGAAGATGGTATCGGCAATGTCCTCGGGCTGGATCGGCTCGGCCCCGGCGTAGGTGGCGTCGTAGCGCGCCTGGTCGCCGGCGAAACGCACCAGGGAGAACTCGCTTTCGCACAGGCCCGGTTCAATGTTGGTGACCCGCACGCCGGTGCCCTGCAGGTCGCAGCGCAGGTTCAGGGAGAACTGTTTGACGAAGGCCTTGCTCGCGCCATAAACGTGACTGCCCGGGTACGGGTAGTTGCCGGCAATGGAGCCCAGGTTGACGATCCCGGCGCCCCGGCCATGGGCGATCAGCCGCGGCAGCAGCAGACGGGTGCTGTACATCAAGCCCTTGATGTTGGTGTCGACCATGGTGTCCCAGTCATACAGGTCGCACTTGGGCGCCGGGTCGACGCCCAGGGCCAGGCCGGCATTGTTGATCAGGCCGCGCAACTTGCTGAAGGACGGCGGCAGGTTGGTGATGGCCGCTTCCATGGCCTTGCGGTCCCGCACATCGAGTACCAGGCCGTGCACTTCGGTCTGCTTGGAGAGCTCTGCGCACAGCGCGTTGAGGCGCTCCTCGCGGCGGCCGGTGAGCACCAGCGACCAGCCGGCCTCGGCAAAACGCCGGGCGCAGGCTTCGCCAAAACCGGACGTCGCGCCCGTAATGAACAGTGTGGAAGTCATGGTGTTCTCCTTGCTGGGTGGCGAGCCGCCGTTACGATAAAAAAGCGTTTCGCAGCATGCCCGGCCCGGCTCTGGGCGGCAACAGAAGCGCTGGATATCCGGCATCACTGTACAAAAAACGCTCACATGGCTGAAAGCTATGGTCGGCAAGGCCTGCAGCCACATGCCCGCACCTTATCCACAGGCCGGTCCACAGTCTTTGGGGGCAAGTGCAAATCGCGCAAAGCCGCTGTACACAGGGCTTGCAGCGGATCATGGGAAGTTTTTTGCTTGACCCGCAGAGGCTGTCCATGCAGGTGACCGCAGAAAAGATGACCGAGCGGTCAAAGTGTATAAGGCCAGAGGCCAGTAACTACGCCGCCCAGAGCAGTCTTTCCAGAGTTTAGTCACAGACTTATCCACAGGCTTATCCAGAGTCTTTTGCGGGTACGGCTGCGACAATAAAAAGGTTGACAAGCGCGTCTTCGAGTTGCTCAAAAAGCCATGATCAAAAAACAATCAATTGCTTGCAGGCCACGTAAACAAAGGCTTCCAGCCAGCTACTCCCACGTTACCCACAGCCCGCTCCACAGCAAACGGGGACAAGTCAAAACGGTGGAAAAACAACTGTTTGCAGCGTCTTTATGCCGCGCTTTGCCAGCTTGGGAATAATGTTTTCCACAATTGTCGGACGCCGCCTGCCCTTCTGCGCACGCGCGGTTGCCAATGCCCGCACTCAGCCCGCAGGAACCAGCTTGCCGGCAAATCCCGGACGCACAACGGAATCTGAACAGCTGCCATAGGCAGGGGTCGTTTCGCTGGCAAGCCAGCGCCTAGGGGGCGAGTGAGAACTGTGGATAAAAAATGCCCCGGCGGCGTGAACCGACGGGGCATGGTTTATCCACAGACCGGACCGTCAGTGACCGCCCAGGTAAGCGTTGCGCACCTCCTCGTTGACCAGCAGCTCCTTGCCGGTGCCGCTCAGGCGGATCTCGCCGTTGACCATCACATAGGCACGGTCCGACAGCTTCAGCGCATGGTTGGCATTTTGCTCCACCAGGAAGATGGTCATGCCAGTGGCCGCCAGCTCCCGCAGGGTGGCGAAGATCTGTTTCACCACGATCGGCGCCAGCCCCAGGCTCGGTTCATCAAGCAACAGCAACTTGGGCCGGCTCATCAGCGCCCGGGCGATGGCCAGCATCTGCTGCTCACCGCCGGACATGGTCATGGCCCGTTGGGTGCGCCGTTCCTTGAGCCGTGGAAACAGCTCGAACATGCGTTGCATATCCTCATTGGCGTACTTGTCGCCAATCGGGATGGTGCCCATCAGCAGGTTCTCTTCCACGGTCATGTCGGGAAACACCCGGCGCCCTTCCGGCGACTGGGCGATGCCGTTGGAGGCAATGTAGTGGGACGACTTGTGGGTGATGTCCACGCCGCGATAGAGGATCTGCCCGGACTCCGCCCGGGGCTGGCCGAAGATCGACATCAGCAGGGTCGACTTGCCGGCACCGTTGGAGCCGATCAGGCTCACGGTTTCCCCTTCGTTGATGTGCAGCGAGACTTTCTTCAGGGCCTGGATCGGGCCGTAGTACACGTCCAGATCCTTGAGTTCGAGTATGGGTTGACTCATACCAGCTCCTCTTCGTCGGCACCCAGGTAGGCGGCGATCACCTTCGGATCGTTGCGGATCGCCTCCGGCCCGCCTTCGGCGATCACGTTGCCGTGGTCGAGCACCACGATGTGGTCGGAAATACTCATCACCATGCCCATGTCGTGTTCAATCAGCACCACGGTCAGATCGTGCTCGTCGCGCAGCAGCCGGATCATCGCGCTCAGCGCTTCGGTTTCCTGGGGGTTGAGGCCGGCGGCCGGTTCGTCGAGGCAGATGATCTGCGGCCGGGTGCACATGGCCCGGGCGATCTCCAGGCGCCGCTGCTGGCCGTAGGACAGCTCGCCGGCCAGGCGGTTGGCGCAGTCCACCAGGTCCACCACTTCCAGCCAGTAGAAAGCGTGGTCCAGGGCGGCGCTTTCCGCCTGGCGGTAGCCCTTGGTGTTGAGGATGCCCGCCAGCAGGTTGCGGTTGACCCACATGTGCTGGGCCACCAGCAGGTTTTCCACCACGGACATTTCCTTGAACAGGCGAATGTTCTGGAAGGTCCGCGCCAACCCGGCGCGGTTCACCAGGTGGGTGCCGCCAAACATCTTGTAGTACAGGCGACTGGCGAAGCTTTTCGGCGACACCAAATCGGTGGCGCGAAATGGCTCGCCCAAGAGCTTGATGACGTTGGTCTGCTGGCCCCGGGTATTGAGCTCGATGCGCCCGCCGGAGGCCTTGTAGAAGCCGGTCAGGCAGTTGAACACCGTGGTCTTGCCGGCGCCGTTGGGGCCGATAAGGGCGAAGATCGAGTTGCGCTTGACCTTGAGGCTGACGTCGCTGAGGGCCTTGATGCCACCGAAGTGCATCATCAGGTTCTCGACCGAAAGAATGTATTCGCTCATGGCGCGTTCCCCTCAGTCAGAGCACCTTTGCGTGGCGTCACCCCGGTACGGCTGATGCGGATCAGCCCCCGCGGTCGCCAGATCATCATCAACACCATGAGGATGCCGAACAGCAGCACCCGGTACTCGGAGAAGCTGCGCAGCAGCTCCGGCGCCACGGTCAGGACGAAGGCCGCGATCACCACGCCCACCGTGGAGCCCATGCCCCCCAGCACCACGATGGCGAGGATCAGCGCCGACTCGAAGAAGGTGAACGAGGACGGGTTGACGAAGCCCTGATAGCTGGCGAAGAACACCCCGGCCAGACCGGCGGTGGAGGCACCGATGGTGAAGGCCGAGAGTTTCACCAGCACGTGGTTCAAGCCCATGGCGCGGCAGGCGATCTCGTCTTCACGCAGGGCTTCCCAAGCCCGGCCCACCGGCATGCGGGTCAACCGGTGCTTGATGTAGAGCACCAGCAACACCACCAGGAACAGCACGATGTAGATGAACAGGAACTTCAGGTTGGGGTTGTATTCCAGGCCGAAGAACTCGTGGAACGGCACCCCACCGTCCTTGGCCCTGCGACCGAACTCCAGGCCCAGGAACGTCGGCGATGGCACCGGCATGCCGTTGGGGCCGCCAGTGAAGGACAGCCAGTTGTTAAGCACCAGGCGGATGATCTCGCCGAAGCCCAGGGTCACGATGGCCAGGTAGTCGCCATGCATTCGCAGCACCGGGAAGCCCAATATGCACCCCGCCAACGCGGCGGCAATCGCCGCCAGGGGCAGCACGCTCCAGAAGCCCAGGCCCAGGTACTGGTAACCCAGGGCCAGGCCATAGGCGCCGATGGCGTAGAACGCCACGTAGCCCAGGTCCAGCAGCCCCGCCAGGCCCACCACAATGTTCAGCCCCAGGCCCAGCAGCACGTAGATCAGTCCGAGGATGACCACGGTCAGCAGGTACTTGTTGGCGAAGAACGGGAACACGATGGCGATCACGATCAGCGCCGGAATGATCCAGCGCAACCGCGACTTGTAGTCCGGCGCCAGCACATGCACCCCGGAGCCTGTGGTCTCGAAGCCCTGGAGAATCTTCAGGCCCTTGGGGGTTTGCAGGAACAGGCTCAGGGCCAGGCGGCCGGCCATGACGATCGCCACCAGCCAGGCGACCCGGGTCGGTTCCAGGTTGAAGCTGTAGCCATCCAGGACCACGCCCACGATGGGGCCGAACACGATCAGCGAGATCAGCCCGGCCAGTACGGCGTCGATGACGCTCTTCTTGATATCAATCGGTTTATTGGCAGCAGACATACTTATACCTTCGCCACGAGTGGGCGACCCAGCAGGCCTTGGGGACGGAAAATCAGGATCAGCACCAGCAGCGAGAAACTGAACACGTCTTTGTAGTCGGAGTTGATCAAGCCGGAGAACAGCGACTCGGAGATCCCGAGGATGATCCCGCCGAGCATCGCTCCGGGCAGCGAGCCAATGCCGCCGAGCACGGCTGCGGTGAACGCCTTGATGCCGATGACGAAGCCGGCATAGAAGTCGAAGGTGCCGTAGTTCATGGTGATCAGCACACCGGCCAGGGCCGCCATGGCCGCGCCGATGACGAACACGTAGGAGATCACCCGATCAGTGTTGATGCCGAGGATCGAGGCCATCTTGCGGTCTTGCTGGGTGGCCCGGCACATGCGCCCCAGCTTGGTGTACTTGATGATGTAGGTCAGCAGCGCCATGCCGGCGAACGCCGCCACCAGGATGAAGATCTTGGTGTAGGTGAGCTGCACGAAGCCGGTGCCGATATCGACTTTCCAGGCCCCGGCCAACAGGGTCGGAACCCCTTGCTGCTTGGCGCCCTGGCTGATCTGCGCGTAGTTCTGCAGGATCAGCGAGATACCGATGGCGCTGATCAGCGGTGCCAGGCGGGTGGAGTTGCGCAGGGGTTTGTAGGCCACGCGCTCGATGACCCAGCCATAGATCCCCGTCACCACCACGGTGAAGACCAGGGTGCCGAGAATGAGTAGCGGGAAGGATTCGATGCCGAAGTAGGCCAGCAGAGCCAGACTGATTGCCGCGAGGTAAGCGGAAATCATGTAAACCTCGCCGTGGGCGAAGTTGATCATGCCGATGATGCCATAGACCATTGTGTAGCCGATGGCGATCAGACCATAGACAGACCCGAGGGTCAGTCCATTGATCAGTTGCTGCAGGAAAATACCATCCATAACGCAATCTCACGGACTTGAGAGACGGCACAGGGCGTCAGCGACGGACAGGGATCACCGGTCCGCGCAACACGTCCGTTGTGCAGCTCTACGAGAAAAGGCAAGTACTGCACGAGTACGAACCGGTACCAGGGGGTAGTACCGGTTCGTTCGGACTCATGTCACTTCTGTTTTTCCAGCTGGTGGTACTTGCCGTCCTTGTCCCACTGATAGACCACGTAGTCGGAGATCTTCAGGTCGCCCTTGCCATCCCAGGACTTCTCGCCCATCACGGTTTTCACCGGGTTGGCCTTGAGCCACTTGGCGGCGTCTTCGCCTTTGTTGGATTTGGCGCCATTGAAGCCGGCGGCCAGGGCCTGGACCGACGCGTAGGCGTACAGGGTGTAGCCTTCAGGCTCGGTGCCAGCCTTGCGGAAGGCATCCACCACCGCCTTGCTGTCAGGCAGCAGGCGTGGGTCGGCGCCGAAGGTCATGTACACGCCGTCAACGTATTGCGGGCCACCGGCGGTGGTCACCAGCTCGTCGGTCACGATGCCGTCGTCGGACATGAACTTGACGTCCTTCAGGCCCTGCTCGCGCAGCTGGCGGACCAGCGGACCGGCTTCCGGGTGCAGGCCGCCGAAGTACACCACGTCGGCACCGGCAGCGCGGATCTTGGTCACCACGGCGCTGAAGTCCTTCTCGCCACGGGTCAGGCCCTCGTACAGCACCGGGGTCACGCCGCGCTTGGTCAGCTGTGCCTTGGTAGCGTCCGCCAGGCCCTGGCCGTAGGTGTCCTTGTCGTGCAGCACCACGACTTTCTTGCCCTTGAGCACGTCAACGATGTAGTCGCCGGCGACGATGCCCTGCTGGTCGTCACGCCCGCACATACGGAACATCGCGGACAGGCCACGCTCGGTGACCTGGGGGTTGGTGGAGCCCGGGGTGATGGCAATCACACCGGCGTCGCTGTACACCTCGGAAGCCGGAATGGTCGACGAGGAGCAGAAGTGCCCCACGACGCCCGCCACCTTGTCCTGGTCCACCAGGCGGTTGGCCACGGCCACGGCCTGCTTCGGTTCGCAGGCGTCGTCGCCCTTGACCAGGACGATCTTCTCGCCGTTGACACCGCCCTTGGCGTTGATCTCGTCAGCCGCTGCCTGTGCACCCTTCATGTACTGCTCGCCAAATGCCGCATTGGCGCCTGTCATGGGACCCGCTACGCCGATCTTCAGGTCGGCTTGAGCAAACGCAGAAACACCCAGCGCAGTTGCCACTGCGAGGGCCAGAAAGCCTTTCTTGTAAAACGTCTGGGACATGAGGTGGTGCTCCAAGGTTTTTTTAGTTGGCACTGCGACTTCACTAGAATTGCTCAGAGCAAGCGCCGTGCCAGTGGTTTTTTATTCTGAAAAAAGTCGCTGTCTTATTGTTATTTCGACTGTTTCGAGCCCATTTTTATTGGGCGTGCAACCGTCTAAACCGCGGAAGGTAAAACCCTGCTTTTTAATGGGCGCAACCCATGCGTGCCATCATTGCAACCGCGACACAATTCAACGTGCAACCCTGCTGTAACAGCCCGCGTCACCGAACTGCACACTGCTGGTGCGAGACTGCTACGAGCCGCACCATTACAGGCTAGTCGCTGCATCGAAAAGCGTCGTCCCCGACTGTTTATTTCCTTGTTCAGATGACGATCCGCAGGCACTGGCCCGCGTGGTAGAGGGAGAATCCGGCCTCGTACAGACAACTGCGCAACCCCACTCCGACCAGGGGCTGCATGGGGGCAAAAGGAATCGGCAGGGCCTGGGGATTGCCGTTACACAGGTAGTCGGCGAACGCCTTGCCGACCACGGTGCCGGTGGTGACGCCACGGCCGTTGTAACCGGTGACCGCCACCAGGCCGGGCGCCGGTTCAAACAGGCGCATCAGGTGATCGGGGGTAAAGGCAATGCAGCCGGTCCAGGTGGATTCCCACTCCACCGGTTTGAGGTAGGGGAAGTAATGCTGCTGCACCCGATCGGCCCAGGCCTTGAGAAACCACAGGGGTTTCTGGTTGCCATTGCCCAGGCTGCCCAGCAACAAGCGGCCATCGGCATCCCGGCGAATGCTGCTCAGCACCTGGCGGGTATCCCAGGAACCCTGGCCTCCGGGCAGGATCTGCCGGGCGGCCTCTTCGGTGAGCGGCGCCGAGGCCACCTGGTAGTAGTAGCCAGGGAAGAAGTTGCGCCGCAGCTCGGTCCAGTCGCCTTCGGTGTAGGCGTTGGAGGCGATCACCACCTGCTCGGCCAGCACCGAACCCTGGTCGGTCTGCACCGACCAACGCTGACCCTGGCGTTCCAGGCGAGTGACGGGGGAATGATCGAACAACTGGCCGCCGAGCTTGATCGCGGCCTTGGCCAGCCCGGTGGTGTAGGCCATCGGGTTGAGGGTGCCGGCGCGCCGGTCGAGCAAGGCGGCGGCGATCTTGCGGGTGCCGGTGGCCTGTTCGCAGGCGGTGCCGGTCAACAGTTCCACCGGTGCACCACGGCGCTTCCATTGCTCCTCGCGACTGCGCAGGTCGGCTTCGCCCCGGGCGTTGTGGGCCATGTGCAACGTGCCTTCGCGGCGTAACTGGCAATCGATCTGGTATTTGTCCACCAGGCTGAACACCAGGGACGGCGCGGCCCCGAGCATGCGGTTGAGCTGGCTGCCCACCTGCTCGCCGAAACCGGCCTCGATCTCGTCCGGGGGAATCCACAGGCCGGCGTTGACCAGCCCGACGTTGCGCCCCGAACCGCCCTGCCCGGCGCGGTGGGCCTCGACGACACAGACCCGCTTGCCTTGCTCCAGCAGATGCACGGCCGCCGATAAACCGGTGAAGCCGGCGCCGATGATGCACACATCCGCCGTCAGCTCGCCCTTGAGCGGCGCATTGTCAGGTCTTTGTGGGGTCAGCTTTTCCCATAGACATTGTTCTTGTAGCGCCATTGCCAGACTCCGAAATAAACCAACCACAGATGCTCAAACGCATGTGCCGCTGTTCGCCGACAAGCGGGCTCCTACAGGAACGTTCTGCAGGAGCCCGCTTGCCGGTCATAGAACTCAATCGAAGGTAATGCCCTGGGCCAATGGCAGCTCCTGGGAGTAGTTGACGGTGTTGGTCTGACGCCGCATGTAGCCACGCCAGGCATCGGAGCCGGACTCGCGACCGCCGCCGGTTTCCTTCTCGCCACCAAAGGCGCCGCCAATCTCCGCGCCACTCGGGCCGATGTTGACGTTGGCAATCCCGCAGTCGCTGCCCACCGCCGACATGAACTGCTCGGCTTCACGCACGTCAGTGGTGAAGATGCACGACGACAGGCCCTGGGGCACGGCGTTGTTCAAGCGCAGGGCCTCTTCAAAGTCGTTGTAGCCAATGACATAGAGGATAGGGGCGAAGGTTTCGCTGCACACCACATCACTCTGCTCCGGCATTTCGACAATCGCCGGCGACACGTAATAGGCATTGGGGAACTGGTCCTGCAACTGGCGTTGGCCACCGAACACCCGGCCGCCCTCGCTCAGGGCCTGCTCCAGGGCGTCCTGCATGGCGTCGAAGCTGTGCTTGTCGATCAGCGGGCCGATCAGGTTGCCCTGCAGGGGGTGGCCGATGCGCACCTTGGAGTAGGCCGCCTTGAGACGGGTGACGATTTCCTCTTTCACCGACTCGTGGGCAATCAACCGGCGCAAGGTGGTGCAACGCTGGCCGGCGGTGCCGACAGCGCTGAACAGGATGGCGCGCACGGCCATGTCCAGGTCGGCGCTCGGGCCGAGGATCATGGCGTTGTTGCCACCCAGTTCGAGAATGCTGCGAGCAAAGCGTGCGGCCACTTTCGGCGCCACTTCACGGCCCATGCGGGTGCTGCCGGTGGCGCTGATCAGGGCCACGCGTGGATCGTCCACCAGGGCGGCGCCAGCGTCGCGACCACCGATGATCACCTGGCTCAGGTACTCGGGAGCGTCCTGGAAATTCTTCAGCACGCGCTCCAGCAAGGCCTGGCACGCCAGGGCGGTGAGCGGGGTCTTCTCCGAAGGTTTCCAGATCACCGGGTTGCCGCAGACCAGCGCCAGAGCGGTGTTCCAGGCCCAGACCGCCACCGGGAAGTTGAAGGCACTGATCACCCCGACCACGCCCAGGGGATGCCAGGTTTCACGCATGTGGTGGCCGGGGCGCTCGGAGGCGATGGTCAGGCCGTAGAGCTGGCGCGACAGGCCGACGGCGAAGTCGCAGATGTCGATCATCTCCTGCACTTCCCCCAGCCCTTCCTGGGTGATCTTGCCGGCTTCCCAGGAAACCAGTTCGCCCAGATCGGCCTTGTACTCGCGCAGCACCTCACCAAATTGCCGCACCAGCTCGCCACGGCGGGGAGCCGGTACTTTGCGCCACAGGGCGAATGCATGCTCTGCACGACTGACCTGCTGCTCCACTTCGGCGGCGCCCTGCCAGTTCACGGCGGCGATCCGGCTGCCGTCGATCGGCGAATGCACAGGCTGGGAGCCCGACTGGTACAGGGCCGGGTTCACACCCAGACGATCAAGCAATGCGGCAACCATGGGGTCACTCCTTACAGGTGAAAAGCGAAAAATCCCGACCGCTGCGACGGCCATCAAGGCCTGTAGTTGTAGCTGGCCCGAGACTTGCCAACAAACGACCTTTAAGCGAGATATCATTCCGTTTATTCATGCTGAGCCGGCATCCAGCACCGATAAGAACAAGGACCACCCATGCTCAACAAACGCTACCTGCCGTCGATCACCGCCCTGCAGTGTTTCGAGGCCGTGACCCGGCACCTGAGCTTCACCCGCGCCGCCGAGGAACTCAATCTGACCCAGAGCGCGGTCAGCAAGCAGGTGGCGCAGCTGGAAGAGCTGCTGCAACACCTGTTGTTCCGTCGGGTCCGCCGCCGCCTGCAACTGACCCCGGCCGGCGACCTGTACCTGGTGGAAGTGCGCAAGATCCTGACCCAGGTGGAGATGTCCACCCACTACCTGCGCTCCTACGGCGGCGAGACCGAAGTGCTGCGGGTGTCCACGCCCTACACCTTCGGCGCCCGCTGGCTGGTGCCACGCCTCAAGGGCTGGCGCCTGCGCCATCCGCATATCCACCTGGACCTGTGCAACGAACAGGAGCCGGACGAACTGCTCCAGGGGCACGCCGACCTGGCGTTCTACTTTGGCCAGGGTTCGCGCCCCGGCACCGAGAGCCTGAAACTGTTCAGCGAAGAACTGGTGGCAGTCTGCGCCCCGGATAGCCTGCCCGCCGAACCCTTGACCGACCCCAGGCAACTGACCGATCTGGTCCTGCTGCAAAACGCCTCGCGCCCCCAAGGCTGGCACGAATGGTTCGAACAGCAGGGCTACCAGACCGAACACAGCTATCACGGCCCGCGCTTCGAAACCTTCTATATGTGCATCCGCGCCGCCCAGGTCGGTTGTGGCGTGGCGCTGCTGCCACGCTTCCTGGTGGAAGAGGAACTGGCCGAGGGCAAGCTGGTGATCGCCTGGAAGTACGCCATGCCCAGCCAGGATGCCTACTACCTGGCCTACCCCGAACACTCGGCGGAAGTGCCCAAGGTCCGCGACTTCGTGCGCTGGATGCTCGAACACAACGACGCTCCCCTCGCGTAGGAGCCGGCTTGCCGGCGATGGAGCCCAGGCACGGCCCAAGCCCCATTCGCTGGCCAGCCAGCGCCTATCGCAGGAGAATGGCCCGCCGCAAAAATCGCTGGTCAAGCGCAGGACGTCTATGCGCCACTAGCGCCTTCATTGAAAGAGCTGAAGCCGCCGCTGTCCGTCGCGGCCAGCATGGAGATTCCCGTTATGAGCGAGAGTGTGTTTGCCGATCGCATCGTGCAGAACCTGCTCGACACCGACTTCTACAAACTGACCATGATGCAGGCGGTGCTGCACAACTACCCCAACGTGGAAGTGGAATGGGAGTTTCGTTGCCGTAACAGCGAGGATCTGCAGCCGTACCTGGCGGAGATCCGCTATCAGTTCGAGCGCCTGGCGGAACTGAGCCTGAGCGCCGACCAACTGGGCTTTCTCGAACGCATCAGCTTCCTCAAGCCGGACTTCCTGCGCTTTCTCGGGCTGTTTCGCTTCAACCTGCGCTACGTGCACACCGGCATCGAGAACGGCGAGCTGTTCATCCGCCTGCGCGGTCCCTGGCTGCATGTGATTCTGTTCGAAGTGCCGATGCTGGCCATCATCAGTGAAGTGCGTAACCGCTACCGCTACCGCGAGATCCAGCTGGTGCAGGCCCGGGAGCAGCTGTACCGCAAGTTCGACTGGCTCAGCGCCAACGCCAGCAGCGAAGAGTTGTCCGAACTGCAAGTGGCGGATTTCGGCACCCGCCGACGCTTTTCCTACCGGGTCCAGGAAGAAGTGGTGAACGTGCTCAAGCATGATTTCCCCGGGCGTTTTGTCGGCACCAGCAACGTGCACCTGTCCCGGGAGCTGAACATGAAACCCCTGGGCACCATGGCCCACGAATGGATCATGGCCCACCAGCAGTTGGGCCCCCGGTTGATCGACAGCCAGATCGCCGCCCTCGACTGCTGGGTCCGCGAATACCGCGGCCTGTTGGGCATTGCCCTGACCGACTGCATCACCACCGACGCCTTCCTCGGTGACTTCGATCTGTTCTTCGCCAAGCTGTTCGACGGCCTGCGCCACGACTCCGGGGACCCGATCCTCTGGGCGGAGAAAGCCATCGCCCATTACCACAAGCTGGGCATCGACCCGATGAGCAAGACCCTGGTGTTCTCCGACAGCCTGACCCTGCCGCGCTCCCTGGAAATATTCCGTGCGCTGCGGGGGCGGATCAACGTCAGCTTTGGCATCGGCACCAACCTGACCTGTGATATTCCCGGTGTCGAGCCGATGAGCATCGTGCTTAAAATGGCCGCCTGCAATGGCCAGCCCGTCGCCAAGATCTCCGATGAAGCGGGCAAGACCCATTGCAAGGATCCCAACTTCGTCGCTTACTTGCGCCACGTTTTCCAAGTACCTGTCCAACCTGGCAAGGAGTGAATCATGCAAGCCGCACAGCGTGAGATTGCGCAGCAGCTGAAGGTCCAAGCACCTTTTCCCGACCAAGCGGCCCTGGAGGCGGAAATCGCCCGGCGCGTCCGTTTCATCCAGGACTGCCTGGTCAATTCCGGTCTCAAGTCCCTGGTCCTGGGTATCAGCGGCGGTGTCGACTCGCTGACCGCCGGCCTGCTGGCCCAACGCGCCATGCGTGAGCTGCGCGAGCGCAGCGGTGACGACAGCTACCGCTTCATCGCCGTGCGCCTGCCCTACGAGACCCAGTTCGACGAACACGACGCCCAGGCTTCGGTGGACTTCATCAACCCCGACGAACGCCACACCGTGAACATCGGCCCGGCGGTCAAGGCCCTGGCCAATGAAGTCGCGGCCTTTGAGGGGCAGCACGCGGTGTCCCGGGACTTTGTCCTCGGCAACACCAAGGCGCGGATGCGCATGGTGGCCCAGTACACCATCGCCGGCGCCGCCCAGGGCCTGGTGATCGGCACCGACCACGCCGCCGAAGCGGTGATGGGTTTCTTCACCAAGTTCGGTGATGGCGCCTGCGACCTGGCGCCACTGAGCGGCCTGGTGAAGAATCAGGTGCGCTCGATTGCCCGCTACTTCGGCGCTCCGGAATCCCTGGTAGAGAAGGTGCCCACCGCCGACCTCGAGGACCTGTCCCCGGGCAAGCCGGATGAAGCCTCACATGGCGTCACCTACACCGAGATCGACGCCTTCCTGCATGGCCAGCCGGTGCGCGAGGAAGCCTTCAAGATCATCTGCGACACCTACCGCAAGACCCATCACAAACGCGTCATGCCCTTCGCCCCGTGACCCACCACGTTCTGTAGGAGCCGGCTTGCCGGCGAAAGGGCCGCGTGATGCTGCACCAGGTTCAAGGGCCTGTTCGCGGACAGGCCCGCTCCGACCAGAGGGTGAAACGTCAGGCACAAAAAAGCGCCCCGCGGGGCGCTTTCTTGTTGCAGCCGGACCTGATGCTTACTTCAGGATCACAGCGCCTTTCATCATCGAGTTGTGGCCTGGGAACGAGCAGAAGAACTGGTAGCTTTCGCCAGCAGTCAGCTTCGATACGTCGAAGGTCACCGAGTCTTTCTCGCCAGCACCGATGATCTTGGTGTGGGCGATGACGCGGGTGTCGCCTTCTTTCAGGTAGCTCTTGTCGATGCCAGCGGCCATGCCGTCGGCGGCGATGCCAGCCATGTCTGCGGTTTTGCTCAGGACCCAGTTATGACCCATGACGTTCTTCGGCAGGCTGCCGGAGTGAGTCAGGTTCACGGTGAAGGTCTTGCAGCTCTTGTCGATGGTGATTTCCTTAGTGTTGAAGGACATCTGGTCGGTAGAGTCGACATCGACCTTGCATTCGGCAGCCATCAGTTGGCTGCTGGCCAGTGTCAACAGGGATACCGCAACGAGTTTGGCAAACATGGTGAATCTCCAAGGCAGGGTTAACAAAATCCATCTGAATCCATGGGACCGAAGACTGCCTGAATTTCTGCCAAGTTCCTATGATTTGCATCAAAAAACTGTATACAACTCTCTGCTATCGGGCCGATCAAGACAATCAAACAGCCCCCTGCGAAACCGCCCTCTAAGATCTGCCCATCAACATCTTTTCGGAGCCTTGGTCATGCCTCTCAACAGCCTGTTTCGCAGCTTGCTCGCCGCCTACGCCTGCGGTGCCAGCGGTACCCATGAAACCCCGCAACGCGAGGTTTAATGCTTGGAGCCAGATCTTTCAGCCTTTACTCTGAGGCCATCAATGACCTCGGAGTAAGGCATGTCGTTAACTTCTGTCTGTGTATTTTGTGGCGCCAGTACCGGCAGCCATCCCCTCTATCGTGAAGCAGCCCAGGCCCTGGGGCGCGCCCTGGCCGAGCGCAAGCTGACCCTGGTCTATGGCGGCGGCGCGGTGGGCCTGATGGGCATAGTGGCCGACGCGGCCCTGGCAGCCGGCGGTGAAGTCATCGGGATCATCCCGCAAAGCCTGAAAGACAAGGAAATCGGCCACAACGGCCTGACCCGCCTGGAAGTGGTGGACGGCATGCACGCGCGCAAGGCGCGCATGGCTGAACTCAGCGATGCCTTCATTGCCCTGCCTGGGGGCCTGGGCACCCTGGAAGAGTTGTTCGAAGTCTGGACCTGGGGCCAACTGGGCTATCACCACAAGCCTCTGGGCCTGCTGGAAGTGAACGGCTTCTACGAAAAACTCAGTGGATTTCTCGACCATATCGTCGGCGAAGGCTTCGTCCGGGCCCCGCACCGTGACATGCTGCAAATGAGCGAATCGCCAGCCAGCCTGCTGGATGCCCTGGACGCCTGGAAGCCTTCGGTAGCGGACAAGTGGTCCGAGAGCAAACCCAGTTAACCGTCAGCACCCGATAACAGGCAGAATACGCGCCGCTCAACCTCACCTTCGACCCCAGAGGATCGCCCATGGCTAAACCCAACTACTCCTTCGCCAAACGTCAACGAGACTTGGCCAAGGAACAGAAGAAAGAGGAAAAGCTGCAACGCAAGAAAGCTGCTGCAGAAGAAGCCAGCACACTGACCCCGGATACTGAAGGTGAAGTGAGCGTCGACGACGCCGAGCCTCAAGCCCCCCAGGCCTGAAACACCCGACCTGGCAGAGTAGAAGCCGGCTAGCCAGCGAAGGCTCCCCCAAGCCCCACGCAGCATCCGCCGGCCTCTTCGCCGGCAAGCCGGCTCCTGCTTTATTCCAGAGGCATGACGGTGACCCGGACCTCCGGGTCATGGCTGCCCCCGCCAAGAATCACTCCACGCAACGGCGACACATCGGAAAAATCACGGCCCCAGGCCAGGGTGATGTGTTCCAGTGCCGGCTGCACGTTGTTGGTCGGATCGAAATCCACCCAGCCCAGCACCGGGCAAAACACCGATACCCAGGCATGGGAAGCGTCGGCACCGATCAGCCGCGGCTGCCCCGGCGGTGGCTGGGTCAGCAGGTAGCCGCTGATGTAGCGCGCCGCCAACCCTCGCGAACGCAGGCACGCCAGCATCAGGTGGGCAAAGTCCTGGCACACGCCCCGTCGACGCTCCAGGACTTCCACCAAAGGTGTCGCCACTTGGGTCGCTTCGGCATCGAAGGTGAACTCGCTGAAGATCTTCTCCATCAAGGCCTGGACGCCCTGCAACAGTGGCCGTCCCGGAGCAAAGCAGCTTGCGGAAAACTCGACGAAACGCTGCTTGAGATGCACATAAGGTGATTCGAAGCGATAGCGGCTGGCCTCCAGCAACGCCACCGGCAACGGCCGACCGCTGTAGGTCAGGGCTCCCCGGGCGACATCCCACGCCATGGACGCGGCAAAGTCCAAACGCGGCCGATCCAGCACCTCGACGCTAAGCTGGGCGTTGACCTGCAATTCATCATGGGGCCGCTCGAAGGCCAGACGGGTCAAAGGGTTACCAAACACATCCTGCTCGTCACGGCGGGAGGTGGGCTCGGGACTGATCAGCAACTGCCGCTCGCTGCACTGTTGCCAGGCGCAAACCCGGGGCCACAGGTGCGCCAGCTGCTGGGCCAGGGACACCGGGCTGTCGTAGCGATAATGGGTGTCATGGAAAATCTGGTAGCGCGCGCTCATTACACCGACACCGTTTGCTGGCTGACATCATCCACGTGGGCGAAATGCCGCAAGGCCAGGCGATCGGACACCTGGCCGCTGACCTCGGCGATCTCTTGCAACAGGTCCGCCAGCCCCGCCACGGCGGCTCTCACGCTGGCCTCACCAAACAGGGAGTTCTCCAGGCAGCCCAGGTCGACATGGGCCAGGCGCTCCACCAGCCTCGGCAACGCCACCTCACGGGGCACGCCGAAGTCATCGTTGAGGCGCTTGAGGGTTCGGGTCACCAGCTTGAGCTGGAACAGCACCGCATGGGGGTTCTGCTCATCCAGCAGCAACAGGTCGAGGACCGGGATCAACTGCGCCACCGCCAGGTAGCGGGAGCGATAGGTGATGCTGCTGTTGCCCAGCTCCAGCAGCCACTCCAGGCCCGCCTGATCGAACACCGCAGTGCCCCGCAGGAAGGCGGCCAGGCTGCTGCTGAGAAATTGCAGGCGCTCGATGCGTCGGCCAATCATCAGGAAGCGCCATCCTTCGTCGCGGGTCATGTCGTCCAGGGCGAATCCCGAGAGCGCCGCCAGGGACATCACCAGACGGTTGAGAAAATCCAGCAGCTCGCCGAAGTCCGGCTCTGCGGTGTCCAGCTCCTGGGCTTCGCGCTGCAACTCCACCAGGGCCTGCCAGTTTTCCCGGGACAGCTTGCCGCGCACCTGGGAGGCGGCCCACTGCAGGCGCTGCAGGTTGGAGCGCAGGCTGAACGACCAGTCCTCCCCCAACAGGGCCGCCAGCAGACGCTCGGGCAACTCGCCCTCATCCGGCAGCAGCATCAGGCTTTCCCCCAGGTCGACCGCGGCCAGCAAGGCTCGCGGATCGTCGCCATCGACGTAACGGGCCAGCATGATCCGCAACAGCCGTGCGCTGTCGTCACAGCGCTCACAATAACGACCGAACCAGAACAGGTTCTCCACCACCCGCGACGGCAAGTAAGGATCACGACGGACCAGGTCATAGACACCAATGGTGCGCTGGGCTTTCCATTGCTCGCCACTGGGCGCGCGCTCCCCCAGCACCCAAGTGTCCTTGCTGGCGCCACCGCGCTGCATCGACACCACTTCGGCGTCGGCATCGGCGGCGACCCGGGTCAGGCCGCCGGGCAGCACCCGATAGCCGTCGTCGCTGGCCACCGCGTACACCCGCATGCCGATGGCCCGTGGCTGCAAGCGACCGTCCTCGGCCTGCCAGACCGGCGCCTGGGACAGTTGCGGCAACTCCTGGGCCACATAGGCATAGGGCCGCGCACGCATACGCTCGGCGAGGCTGGCGCGCTGTTCGGGACTCAGGTCGCGCCCCAGCACCGGGGTGAAACTCTGGGATGGAAACGCCGGCTTGATCAGCAGCTCTGGGAGTTTCTCCAGGGCCTGTTGCAGCACGGGCGCCTCGCCACACCACCAGGTGGCGATGGAAGGCAGGAGCAATGGCTCCCCCAACAGGAACTGGCTGATTTTCGGCAAGAAGCCCAGCAGCCCTGGAGACTCCAGCACCCCGCTGCCCAGGGCATTGGCCACCAGCACCCGGCCCTGACGCACCGCATCCAGCAGGCCGGGCACCCCCAGAGCGGAATCGGTGCGCAGCTCCAGAGGATCACAGAAATCATCATCCAGGCGACGCATGATGGCGTGCACCCGACGCAGGCCGCTGAGGGTCTTGAGATAGACCGTGGCATCGCGCACCGTCAGGTCGCCGCCCTCCACCAGCGGGTAACCCAGCTGACGCGCCAGGTACAGATGCTCGAAGTAACTCTCGTTGAAACGCCCCGGAGTCAGCAGCACGATCAGCGGCGCTTCGGCATCCCGGGGCGCCTGCCGGGCCAGGGTTTCCTGCAGGGCACGGAAGAAGCCGGCCAGATGCTGCACGTGCAGGTCGCGGTACAGATCCGGAAAGGCCCGGGACACGATCATGCGATTTTCCAGGGCATAGCCGGCCCCGGACGGCGCCTGGGTACGATCGGCAGTGACCCACCAGCGACCATCGGGGGTGCGCGCCAGGTCCACTGCATAGAGGTGCAGAAAGGTCTGCTCGGGCGGCTGGATGCCCTGGCATGGCCAGAGAAAGTTGTTGTGCCCGAACACCAGTTCAGCAGGCAACAGCCCTTCGCTGATCAGTCGCTGCGGGCCGTACAGGTCCGCCAGTACGGCATTGAGCAGGCGCGCCCGCTGGGCGATCCCGGCGGACAACAGTTGCCACTCCTCCACCGGGATCACATGGGGCAACAAATCCAGCTCCCAGGGCCGGTCCGCGCCCTTGGGGTCGGCATAGACGTTGTAGGTGACACCGTTCTCGTGGATCTGCCGGGTCAGCAGCGCCTGGCGCTGGGCCAGTTGTGCGGGGCTGCTGCGTTGCAGTTGTTCAAGCAGGCGCTGCCAGTGCGCCCGGACCGCACCCTGGTCATCCAGCAGCTCGTGGTAGGTACCCGCCGTCAGCGGGTAACGGTCTAGCAAGTCAGGCATGGAACACTCGGCAGACGGCAGGGAAAGTCAGATTAACCCACAGCCCCGACGCCCGGATATGGCTAGATCGCGGGCGTCGCAGGTGGATTAGAAGCGTCGCAAATCCAGGGTCATGGGCAGCTCGTCATTGATGATCAAAGGCGGCACCGCGAGGCTCCCGGGGCTGTGTCCGAGGCGAAAGAAACGCGCCATGCGCCGGCTTTCCGCTTCATTGGCATTGACCGGCAGACTGTCGTAGTTGCGTCCCCCAGGATGGGCCACATGGTATTGGCAGCCCCCCAGGGAGCGCTGCATCCAGCTGTCCAGCAGATCGAACACCAGCGGTGCGTGTACCGGGATGCCGGGTTGCAGGCAGTTGGCCGGCTGCCAGGCGCGATAGCGCACCCCGGCGACAAACTCCCCTACCCGCCCGGTGGGCTGCAAGGGGACCGCCACACCGTTGCAGGTCAGCACATGGCGCTGCGGCGTCAGCCCACTGACCTTGACCTGCAGACGCTCCACAGAGGAGTCGACATAGCGCACCGTGCCCCCGGCCCCGCCCTCTTCCCCCAGCACATGCCAGGGCTCCAGGGCCTGACGCAACTCCAGCTCGATACCGCTGACCGCGTAATCGCCGACCTTGGGAAAGCGAAACTCCAGGTGCGCGGCAAACCACTCGGCCCGCAGCGGATATCCGGCGGCATTGAGCTCCACCAGCACATCGGCAAAATCCTGCTCGATGAAATGCGGCAGCAGGAAACGATCGTGCAGCTCGGTGCCCCAACGCGCCAGCTTGGCCGGGGCATAAGGTTCGCGCCAGAACCGCGCCACCAGCGCCCGCAGCAGCAACTGCTGGACCAGGCTCATGCGCCCATGGGGCGGCATTTCAAAGGCCCGCAGTTCCAGCAGGCCGAGACGCCCGGTGGCGCCGTCCGGCGCATAGAGCTTGTCAATGCAGAACTCGGCGCGATGGGTATTGCCGGTGACATCGATCAGCAGGTTGCGCAGCAGGCGATCCACCCGCCACGGCGGGCACTCCTCGCCCGGCGCGGGCATTTGTGCAAAGGCAATTTCCAGTTCATAAAGCGAGTCGTTGCGCGCCTCATCGACCCTGGGTGCCTGGGAGGTGGGGCCGATGAACAACCCGGAAAACAGGTAGGACAACGACGGATGATTGTGCCAATAACTGATCAGGCTACGCAGCAGGTCGGGGCGGCGCAGGAACGGCGAGTCCGCCGGCGTCGCGCCACCGAGGACGAAATGGTTGCCGCCGCCAGTACCGGTGTGGCGCCCGTCGATCATGAATTTCTCACTGGTCAGGCGGGTCTGCCGGGCCTGCTCGTACAGGAACTCGGTGCGTTCCACCAGCTCGTCCCAACTGACCGAAGGCTGCACGTTGACCTCGATCACGCCTGGGTCCGGCGTCACCCGGAAGTTGCTCAAGCGCGGGTCGGCGGGCGGCTCGTAGCCTTCCAGCAGCACCGGGCAATGCAGCTCTGCCGCAGTGGCTTCGATCACGCTGACCAGTTGCAGGTAATCCTCGAGTCGCTCCAGGGGCGGCATGAACAGGTACAGCCGCCCTTCTCGCGCCTCGGCGCAGAGCGCGGTACGGGTCAGCCAATCCGCGGACTGATCGATCTGTGGCACGCGTTCATCCGCAACCGCCGACTCAGGGACTTCTGCGAGCTGCGCCCGGTCCGGTAGCTCAGGGAAGTCCTGGTTCGGATCGTTGGGGTGAATGAAGGGGTACTCCGCCGCTGTCACCCAGGGTTGGGACGCCAGGGGCAGGCGATAGCCCAGGGGGGAATCCCCTGGCACCAATCGGCAATGACTGTCTCGCAAATACCAGCGGCCGCTCTGCCATTGATCACCCTTGGCGCTGCGGGCCAGGGGCAGCACCTGGCCAATGACTTTATCCAGGCCCTGGCTGAACACCTTGCGCAACCGCTGGCGCTCCAGGGCATCCTCCAGCCGCGAGTCCTCGGCACTGACATTGAGGGGCAGGCGGCCCTCGCGCCACAGGTAATAGAAGTGGTCTTCGTAGGCGGGAAACACAAAGCGCCCGGGCAGCTTCAGGCGCTCGGCGACACTGGCGAGAAAGCGCCCGGCCAATGATGCGTCAGCGCCATAGTCCTCGTGCTCATCGGCAATCAAGGCGCTGTTGTGCCAGATCGGCACACCGTCAACTCGCCAATAGCAGTTCAGCGACCAGCGCGGCAATTGCTCCCCCGGGTACCACTTGCCCTGGCCGAAGTGCACCAGCCCCTGAGGCCCGTAGCGCTGGCGCAGGCGCTGGAACAGCTCAGCGGCCAAACGCCGCTTGTTCGCGCCCAGGGCGGCGGTGTTCCACTCGGCGCCGTCGGGATCGTCGATGGCCACGAAGGTCGGTTCGCCGCCCATGGTCAGGCGCACATCGTTCTGCAGCAGGTCCACATCGATCTGCCGGCCCAGGGCCTGGATGGCCAGCCACTGCTCGTCGGTGTAAGGCTTGGTGACCCGGGGCGCTTCCCAGATCCGCTCCACACTCATTTCATGGCTGAACTGACACTCGCAAGGCTCCACAAGACCCGTGATGGGCGCCGCTGAAGAGGGATCGGGGCTGCAGGCCAGGGGAATGTGACCTTCTCCGGCAAACAGCCCTGAGGTCGCGTCCAGGCCGATCCAGCCGGCTCCGGGCAAGTAGACCTCGCACCAGGCATGCAGGTCAGTGAAGTCCACCTCGGTGCCCGAAGGACCATCCAGGGATTTGACGTCGGCCGTGAGCTGGATCAGGTAGCCGGAGACGAAACGCGCCGCCAGTCCCAGGTGGCGCAACAGCTGCACCAGCAGCCAGGCCGAATCGCGACAGGAGCCGGAGGCATTGACCAGGGTCTGCTCCGGGCTCTGCACCCCCGGTTCCAGGCGAATCAGGTAGGCGATGTCTGCGCTGAGTCGCTGATTCAACGCCACCAGGAAGTCCACCGCCGGCAACGGCGTACGCGAGATACCGTCCAGGTAGGCCTGGAACTTGGGCGTCAGGGGCAGGGTTTCCAGGTAGGGCGCCAGCTCGCGTTGCTCATCGGCGGCGTAGGCGAAAGGGATCTGCTGCGCGTAGGGCTCAAGGAAGAAGTCAAACGGATTGAACACCGCCATCTCCGCCAGCAGATCCACTTCGATCCGCAGCTCGGTGGTTTTCTCCGCAAAGACCAGGCGCGCCAGATAATTGCCCTGGGGGTCCTGCTGCCAGTTGATGAAATGCTGCTCGGGCTGGACCTTCAGCGCATAGGCGAGGATTCGCGTGCGGCTGTGGGCAGCCGGGCGCAGGCGGACGATCTGCGGGCCAAGTTCGACGGCGCGGTCGTAGCGATAGTGCGTGACATGGTGCAATGCGACATGAATCGACACGGCGTGCCTCCTGCGAGCCTGAGCGGTGGATGAACCCGCGCAAGACTTGTGCCAGGGCCCAAGTCCGGGGGGGTTGTTCAACGACTCGGGGCAGTACAGCACCAAAACCGCGCAACCGGTGCATCCCTGTGCAGCTCACTGCACAGAAATGTGCCAGACGGCATGACCTGAAGCTGCTGCGCTCGCACGGTTAATGCAGCGCCAGCTCAATGCGCCAGCGCTGACAGCGGACCGCCAACAAGACCGGCTTGCGCCGCGATCGGCAGCCAAAACAAAAACGCCAGCTCCGAGGAGCTGGCGTTCTGTTGTCTAGCGCGGTACCACCGGCTTGCGGGTTGGCTTCTTGCCTTTGCCCTTGGCCGCATCGGCACGCTCCTTGGCGGCCTGCTTGTTGCGGGCGAAGGCGGCGGCCTTGGCCTGTTCACGCTTGTCCCAGGCATTGCCACCGTCACTGCCACGCGGCGGCAGGCCGGTGTGCTGGGTCAGGATCTTGGTTTCCTTGGCCACCTTGTGGCTGCCGGCCGGTGTCGAGTTCTTGCGGCGGGCGCTCTGGTAGCTGTCGGTGGCCGGCTGATGGGTCGGAATCAGCTGGTGCTTGCCCGGGCCGATCAGGTCGCCACGCCCCATGCGCAGCAGGGCCTCGCGCAGCATCGGCCAGCCCTTGGGATCGTGGTAGCGCAGGAACGCCTTGTGCAGGCGACGCTGTTCCTCGCTCTTGACGATGGTCACGCCGTCGCTCTTGTAGGTGACCTTGCGCAGCGGGTTCTTGCCCGAGTGGTACATGGCGGTGGCGGTGGCCATCGGCGACGGGTAGAACGCCTGCACCTGGTCGGCGCGGAAGCCGTTGCCCTTGAGCCACAGGGCCAGGTTCATCATGTCTTCGTCGGTGGTCCCCGGGTGGGCGGCGATGAAGTACGGAATCAGGTACTGCTCCTTGCCCGCTTCCTTGGAGTACTTCTCGAACATCCGCTTGAAGCGGTCGTAGGTACCGATGCCCGGCTTCATCATCTGATTGAGCGGACCTTCCTCGGTGTGTTCCGGGGCAATCTTCAGGTAGCCACCCACGTGGTGGGTCACCAGCTCCTTGACGTACTCCGGCGATTCCACCGCCAGGTCATAGCGCAGGCCGGAGGCGATGAGGATCTTCTTCACCCCGGGCAAGGCGCGGGCGCTGCGATACAGCTGGATCAGCGACGAGTGGTCGGTGTTGAGGTTCGGGCAGATGCCGGGGAACACGCAGGACGGCTTGCGGCACGCGGATTCGATCTCCGGGCTCTTGCAGGCGATGCGGTACATGTTCGCAGTCGGACCGCCAAGGTCGGAGATCACTCCGGTAAAACCGGGAACCTTGTCGCGGATTTCTTCGATCTCGCGAATGATCGACTCTTCGGAACGGTTCTGGATGATCCGCCCTTCGTGCTCGGTGATGGAGCAGAAGGTACAGCCGCCGAAGCAGCCACGCATGATGTTCACCGAGAAGCGGATCATGTCGTAGGCCGGAATCTTTTCCTTGCCATAGGCCGGGTGCGGAACGCGCTGGTAAGGCATGCCGAACACGTAGTCCATTTCCTCGGTGGTCATGGGAATGGGCGGCGGGTTGAACCACACGTCCACTTCGCCATGTTTCTGCACCAGGGCGCGGGCGTTGCCCGGGTTGGTTTCCAGGTGCAGCACGCGGTTGGCGTGAGCGTACAGGACCGGGTCGTTGCGCACCTTCTCCATGGACGGCAGGCGGATCACGGTCTTGTCCCGGGTCATCCGCGGGCTGGCAAGGATCTGCACCACCTTGGCTTCGCTCGGATCTTCAACCGGGCCCTTCTCCTGCTCGATGGCGCAGGCCTGGGTGTCCTGGGTATTGACGTAGGGGTTGATGATCTTGTCGATCTTGCCCGGGCGGTCGATACGGGTGGAGTCCACTTCGTACCAGTCTTTGGGCGTATCGCGGCGGATGAAGGCGGTGCCGCGCACGTCGGTGATGTCTTCGATCTTGTGGCCATAGGACAGGCGCTGGGCCACTTCAACGATGGCCCGCTCGGCATTGCCGTACAGCAGGATGTCGGCGCTGGCGTCGATCAGGATCGAGTTGCGCACCCGATCCTGCCAGTAGTCGTAGTGAGCAATACGGCGCAGGGAAGCCTCGATGCCGCCCAGGACGATCGGCACATGCTTGTAGGCTTCCTTGCAGCGCTGGCTGTACACCAGGCTGGCGCGGTCCGGACGCTTGCCCGCCAGGCCGCCCGGGGTGTAGGCGTCGTCGGAGCGGACTTTCTTGTCGGCGGTGTAGCGGTTGATCATCGAGTCCATGTTCCCGGCGGCGACACCGAAGAACAGGTTCGGCTCGCCGAGCTTCATGAAGTCGTCTTTGGACTGCCAGTTCGGCTGGGCGATGATCCCCACGCGAAAGCCCTGGGACTCCAGCAGCCGGCCGATGATCGCCATGCCGAACGAGGGGTGATCGACGTAGGCATCACCGGTGACGATGATGATGTCGCAGGAATCCCAGCCAAGCTGATCCATCTCCTCCCTGCTCATGGGCAGGAATGGTGCTGGCCCGAAACATTCGGCCCAGTACTTTGGATAGTCAAATAACGGCTTGGCTGCTTGCATGTCGATGACCGGTGTTGGCTTGGATAGGGACGCGTTGATTCACAGGGAAATTCGCGGGCGCGGAATATAGCACAAAAAATAACCAATTCCGACCATTATGGTCGGAATTCGGTGCAGCCCGACTCGCCGGCGAGCCGGCACCTACAGCTAGGCGCCGGCAAGCGAATTGCCGGCGAACGGGCGGGTTATTCGTCGTCGTCGAAGTTGTAACTGCCCGGCGCGAGGTTCTCGAAGCGGGTGTACTTGCCGATGAACGCCAGGCGGATAAAGCCGATGGGGCCGTTCCGCTGCTTGCCGATGATGATCTCGGCAATGCCCTTGTGCTCGGTCTCGGGGTGATACACCTCATCCCGGTACACGAACATGATCACGTCGGCGTCCTGCTCGATCGCTCCGGATTCCCGCAAGTCGGAGTTCACCGGGCGCTTGTTGGGGCGTTGTTCCAGAGAGCGGTTGAGCTGGGACAGGGCCACCACCGGGCAGTTGAATTCCTTGGCCAGGGCTTTGAGGGACCGGGAGATCTCGGAAATCTCGTTGGTCCGGTTGTCACCGCTGGAACCGGGGATCTGCATCAGCTGCAGGTAGTCGATCATGATCAGCGCGATGTCGCCGTGCTCACGCACCAGGCGACGGGTCCGCGCACGCATCTCCGAAGGGCTGATACCCGCGGTGTCGTCGATGAACAGCTTGCGGTCATTGAGCAGGTTGACGGCCGAGGTCAGGCGCGGCCAGTCGTCGTCTTCCAGCTGGCCGGAACGGACCTTGGTCTGGTCGATGCGGCCCAGGGAGGACAGCATACGCATGATCAGCGATTCGCCTGGCATCTCCAGGGAGTACACCAACACCGCCTTGTCGCTGCGCAGTACCGCGTTTTCCACCAGGTTCATGGCGAAGGTGGTCTTACCCATGGACGGACGGCCGGCGACGATGATCAAGTCGGCCGGTTGCAGGCCGCTGGTCTTCTCGTCGAGGTCGGTGTAGCCGGTGGACAGGCCGGTGATGGCGTTGTCGGTGTTGAACAGGGTATCGATGCGGTCGATGGCCTTGGTCAGCAACTCGTTGACGCCCACCGGACCGCCGGTCTTGGGCCGCGCCTCGGCAATCTGGAAGATCTGCCGTTCGGCCTCGTCGAGGATCTCTTCGGCGGTGCGACCTTCAGGGTTGAAGGCGCTGTCAGCGATCTCGGTACTGATGCCGATCAGTTGGCGCAGGGTCGCCCGCTGGCGAACGATCTGCGCATAGGCCTTGATGTTGGCCACCGACGGGGTGTTCTTGGCCAGCTCGCCGAGATAGCCCAGGCCGCCGACCTGGGAGGTCTGGCCTTCCTTGTCCAACTGCTCGGACAGGGTGACCACGTCGATGGGCATGTTCTGATCGGCCAGCTTGGCGATGGCGCGGAAGATCAAACGGTGGTCATGCCGATAGAAATCGCCGTCGGACACTTGATCCAACACGCGTTCCCAGGCGTTGTTGTCCAGCATCAGACCACCGAGCACGGCCTGTTCGGCCTCGATGGAATGCGGCGGCACCTTCAGGGCAGCGGTTTGCAGATCGTATTGCTCGGGAGCGGAAATATCGTTCATGGCCACTTGGAATTCGGGGGTGAAAATCAGGATCAGCAGAAAGACAAAGGGCACGACCTGTAAACAGGATCGTGCCCGATGTTAACCGTCAGCCACACAAGGTGCCAGACGATTTGGTACTGCTTAAGCAGCCACCACGACAACGCGTACGGTTGCTTCAACTTCAGCGTGCAGGTGCACGGCTACGTCGAATTCACCTACGTTGCGGATGGTGCCGTTCGGCAGACGAACTTCGCTTTTTGCGACTTCAACGCCGGAGGCGGTCAGTGCATCAGCGATGTCGTGGGTGCCGATCGAACCGAACAGCTTGCCTTCGTCACCGGCGGTGGCAGTGATGGTCACTTCCAGCTCGGCCAGTTGGGCAGCGCGGCTTTCAGCCGAAGCTTTACGGTCTGCAGCCAGTTTTTCCAGCTCAGCACGACGCTCTTCGAACGCAGCCAGGTTGGCAGCGGTAGCAGCGGTGGCTTTGCCGTAAGGCAGCAGGTAGTTACGGCCGTAACCAGCCTTAACGTTCACTTTGTCGCCCAGGTTGCCCAGGTTGGCGACTTTTTCCAGAAGGATCAGTTGCATGTGAAAATCCTCTTAACTTTTAACCTTCACCGTTCGCGTTATCGGCGTCTTTCGGCGCCAAACGACCGCGAAAATCAACCAGACTGTCGACAATGGCCAGGACCACTAGCAACGGATAGATCAGCTGCATGAATGGCAACAGCGTGACGTACAACCCCACCAGCCAGAATCTGGCCAGTCGCCCTTGCGCCACCAGCCCGTGAATCAGGGCCAGCCCGGCAAAAGCCAGCGGGACACTGCACATCGGCGTAAGCATGGCCAGTTGAGGTCCGAAGTTCGGCCCCACCAGCATGCACGCCAGCAGCAACATCGCTGGCCCAAGAGGGATTCTGATGGCGCGAAACTCGCGACCAAAACCACCCGGGTTATACAACACAGCCTGCCAGTAACGCCCAAGAATCAGGCTCAGCACGCTGATGGCTTGCAACAAGGCCGCTATCAGGCCGGTCAGGATCGGTGCAATCAGCGTGGCAAGACGAGCTCGCTCTTCAACCGATAACTGCTGGTAGACCTCACCCAAGGCCATCGGCAGGATCTTTATCAATTCCTGCGACAACGCTTCGATCTGAGGGCGGAAAGCCGCACCCAGGACTCCAGCAAACACCAATCCCATCGCTATGCTGACCAGCAGCACGCGGCTCCAGGACTCGCCTGCGCGCAAAACCAACGCAAGACTCGAAGACCCCACCAGCACCAGAAATGCTCGCGGGTCATCGAACGCCAGCCACCAGAACAAAGCCGGCAGCATTCCCAGAGCGAGGACACCAAGGGCATCCTTCAACCCGCGCCGCAGAAGCACCAGGCTCCCCGCGGCAGCACCCAACCAATACAACAACGGCAATGCCGAACAGCCAGCCACTACCAGAGTGGCCTGCATACGACCGCGCATGATGAACTCAGCTAAGGCGCGCATGCATTCAATCCCTTACTACTTGTCGACTGCCCGGTCTCAGCGGCCGTGGCTGTCGGTGTAGGCCAGCAGGGCCAGGAAGCGGGCGCGCTTGATAGCGGTGGCCAGCTGACGCTGATAACGAGCTTTGGTACCGGTGATGCGGCTTGGAACGATTTTGCCGGTCTCGGATACGTAGGCTTTCAGAGTGTTGAGATCTTTGTAATCGATCTCTTTCACGTCTTCAGCGGTGAAGCGGCAGAATTTACGACGACGGAAGAAACGTGCCATGTAATTGGCTCCTCAAAAGGTCCGTGGATTACTCGTCAGCGTTATCGCTGGCGTCGCTGTTGTCGCTGTCATCGCCATCGGCGCTGTCAGCATGCTCAGGACGGTCACGACGCTCACGGCGCTCACTGCGGTTTTCTTCAGCCTTGAGCATCTCGGATTGGCCAGTGATGGCTTCTTCGCGACGGATGACCAGGTTACGGATCACAGCATCGTTGTAACGGAAGTTGTCTTCCAGCTCAGCCAGGGCTTTACCGGTGCACTCAACGTTCAGCATCACGTAGTGAGCCTTGTGAACATTGTTGATTGCGTAGGCCAGTTGACGACGGCCCCAGTCTTCCAGACGGTGGATTTTGCCGCCGTCTTCTTCGATCAGCTTGGTGTAACGCTCAACCATGCCGCCGACTTGCTCGCTTTGATCCGGGTGGACCAAAAAGATGATTTCGTAATGACGCATGAATGCTCCTTACGGGTTGTAGCCTGCCGCCTATAAGCGGTCAGACAAGGAGTGAATGACACTGGTGTGTCTTGCCTGTTAGTAGGCACATATGCGCCTGCCGTCACGGCAAGGGGCGCAATTGTAGAGAAGGGGGAACAGCGGCGCAAGGCAATTGGTGATTATTTGAACAATCACCTGCAGGAGCCAACGAGCCGGCAATGGACGGCAGGGCATGGTTCGCCGGCAAGCCGGCTCCTACGGGATAGATCAGGCTTTTTTGGCGACGGCCTTGGCCTTGGCGCCGCGCTGGCGCATGGCTTCGAACAGGCAGACGCCCGTGGCCACGGAGACGTTGAGGCTGCTGACGCTACCGGCCATTGGCAGGCGCACCAGATAGTCGCAGTGCTCGCGAGTCAGGCGACGCATGCCCTTGCCTTCGGCCCCCATGATGATGATGGTCGGGCCGGTCAGATCCTGATCGTACAACTCCTGCTCGGCCTCGCCGGCGGTACCGACGATCCACAGGCCGCGCTGCTGAAGCTTTTCCAGGGTACGGGCCAGATTGGTCACCGCCACCAGCGGAATCACTTCGGCAGCACCGCAAGCCACCTTACGTACGGTCGGGGTCAGAGTGGCCGACTTGTCCTTGGGCACCAGCACCGCCAGGGCACCCGCCGCATCGGCGGTACGCAGGCAGGCGCCAAGGTTGTGCGGATCGGTCACACCATCCAACACCAGCAACAGTGGCGCGCCCTCGGTGCGATCCAGCAGCTCGTCGAGCATGGCTTCGCCCCACACCTGGCTTGGGCTGACTTCCGCCACCACCCCCTGATGCACGCCTTCAACCCAGGCGTCCATCTCACGACGCTCGGCCTGGCCGACCGACACACGGTTCTGCGCAGCCAGATCAACCAGCACCTGAACCCGTGGGTCACTGCGCCCTTCAGCCAACCAGATCTGCTTGACCCGCTTGGGATGGTGACGCAGCAACGCTTCTACAGCATGCACGCCGTAGATCTTTTCCAACTGACTCATGACTTGGCCTTAGGTTTGCGCGCGCCGCCGCTTTTCGCGCCGGAAGCGGAGCCCGCCTTGGGCGGCCCCTTACGATGTTTGCTCGGTTTGGCTGGCCGGTCGCTGTCTCTGGCCGGAGCCGATTTGCCGGACTTTCCCCCAGACGCCGCTTTACCACCGCCTTTGGCTCCCGCCAGCAGCGCCTGTTTCATTTCACGACTTTTGCGTACTTCGGCGTTTTTTGCCGCCGCATCGCTCGGACGGTAAGCCTCGACCGCTTTCTCCTTGGCAGAGCTGCGACGCCCCGCCTTCGCTGGAGCTGGCTCTTCGACTGTCTTGCTCGCCGGCACGTCCGCAGCACCCCGCTTTTTACGGCCAATAGGTGCAGCAATGGTCTTTTCGGCCATCTCGAAATCGATTTTGCGCTCGTCCAGATCTACGCGCATGACCCGCACTTCCACGGTGTCACCCAAGCGGAAGCTGCGACCGGTGCGCTCGCCCGCCAAGCGGTGATGCACAGGATCGAAGTGGTAGTAGTCACCTGGCAGCGCAGTGACATGCACCAGGCCTTCGACGTAGATATCGGTGAGTTCGACGAACAGACCAAAACCGGTGACCGCGGTGATCACGCCAGGGAAGGATTCGCCGACGCGATCCTTCATGAACTCGCACTTGAGCCAGTTCACCACGTCACGAGTGGCTTCGTCGGCGCGACGCTCACTCATCGAGCACTGCTCACCGAGCTGCTCGAGGATGGCCTCGTCGTACGGATAGATACGCGCTTTCGGAATACTCATCGCTCCGGCTCGACGCACGTGCGGCGTGTCTTGCTTGGAGTGGATGACACTGCGAATGGCCCGATGGGTCAGCAGGTCCGGGTAACGACGGATCGGCGAAGTGAAGTGGGTATAGGCTTCGTAATTCAGGCCGAAGTGGCCCTGATTATCAGCGCTGTACACCGCCTGGCTCAGCGAGCGCAGCATCACGGTCTGGATCAGGTGGTAATCCGGACGATCCTTGATGGTTTCCAGCAGCGCCTGGTAGTCCTTCGGCGTAGGACCATCCTTGCCTTTATGCAGGGACAGGCCCAGCTCGCCAAGGAAGGCACGCAGCTTCTCCAGACGCTCCGGCGGCGGACCGTCGTGCACCCGGTACAGGGCCGGAATCTCATGCTTCTTGAGGAACTCGGCGGTGGCCACGTTGGCCGCCAGCATGCATTCCTCAATCAGTTTGTGAGCATCGTTGCGCGTGGTTGGACGAATTTCGGCGATCTTGCGCTCGGAACCGAAGATGATCCGGGTTTCCTGGGTTTCAAAGTCGATGGCGCCACGGGTATGACGAGCACCGAGCAGGACCTTGTACAGCGCATACAATTGCTTAAGGTGCGGTACGACATCCGCGTACTCACCGCGCAGTTGCTTGGCTTCGGTGGTTTTCGGCTGCTCGAGCATGGTGCTGACCTTGTTGTAGGTCAGTCGCGCCTTGGAGTGGATCACCGCTTCATAGAACTGGTAATCGGTCATTTCGCCGGACTTGGAGATGGTCATCTCACAAACCATGGCCAGGCGATCAACTTTCGGGTTCAGCGAGCACAGGCCATTGGAAAGCTGCTCAGGCAGCATCGGGATAACCCGCTCGGGGAAATACACCGAGTTGCCACGCACCTGGGCTTCAGCATCCAGAGCCGAACCAATCTTCACGTAGCTGGAGACGTCGGCAATGGCCACGTACAGTTTCCAGCCGCCGCCGAACAGGCGCAGCTTGCCGGGCTTGGCTTCGCAAAACACTGCGTCGTCGAAGTCGCGAGCGTCTTCACCATCGATGGTGACAAAAGGCAGGTCGCGCAGATCAATGCGTTTCTCTTTGTCCTTCTCCTCCACTTCCGGCTTGAGCTTGGCGGCCTCTTTGAGCACGGCCTCGGGCCAGACATGGGGAATATCGTAGGTGCGCAGGGCAACGTCGATTTCCATGCCCGGCGCCATGTAGTTGCCTACCACTTCAACTACGTCGCCTTGTGGCTGGAAGCGCGGCGTCGGCCAGTGAGTAATCTTCACTTCAACGAACTGACCGACCTTGGCATTGGCATTACGCCCCGGTGTCACCAGCACTTCCTGCTGGATCTTCGGGTTATCCGCTACCACAAAGCCGATACCGCCCTCTTCAAAGTAACGCCCCACGATGCTTTCATGGGCACGAGATACCACTTCGACGATCACGCCTTCGCGACGACCACGACGATCCAGGCCGGAAACTCTGGCCAGGGCGCGGTCACCATCGAATACCAGGCGCATTTGCGCCGGGCTCATGAACAGGTCGTCGCTGCCATCATCCGGCACCAGAAAGCCGAAGCCGTCGCGGTGGCCGCTGATACGACCGAGGATCAGGTCGAGCTTGTCCACCGGCGCATAAGTGCCGCGGCGGGTGTAGATCAGTTGAGCGTCGCGCTCCATGGCGCGTAGGCGGCGGCGCAAAGCTTCAAGTTGGTCCTCTGTGGTCAGACCGAACTCTTCTACCAACTGCTCGCGACTAGCAGGCGAACCCCGATCAGCAAGGTGCTGGAGGATGAGTTCGCGGCTAGGAATAGGGTTTTCGTATTTTTCCGCTTCACGAGCGGCCTCGGGATCGAGGGACTGCCAATCGGCCATTAGATAAATTTCACCTTGTCTATATGCGGGTTAGTTTGGCATACGCGTATTGAAACGGGAAATTTCAGGCTCAGACAACGCTGGAAAAATCCTCATCGCCGCCTCAGAAACATCCTCACGCCTGCCACCGGAGACTTTTTTCAAACTTTTTTGAAATCGGGGGTTTACAGTTTAAAAGAGCCTCCGTATAGTGCGCGCCATCGACGACGGAGACGTCAGCGATACTGCCCAGATGGTGAAATTGGTAGACACGCCAGCTTCAGGTGCTGGTGACCGCAAGGTCGTGGAAGTTCGAGTCTTCTTCTGGGCACCAATTCAAGAGCTTGAGATTAGATCAATTTCAAGACTCAAACAAAAACCCGCGAAAGCGGGTTTTTGCATTCTAAGTGTTTGATTTAATAAAACCAAAACAGGGGTTTACAGATCAAAACACGGTCCGTATAGTGCGCTCCATCGACACGGCGACGACGTCGATACTGCCCAGATGGTGAAATTGGTAGACACGCCAGCTTCAGGTGCTGGTGACCGCAAGGTCGTGGAAGTTCGAGTCTTCTTCTGGGCACCAATTCAAACTTGAGAGCATCGCTTTCAAGTATCCCAAAAACCCGCGAAAGCGGGTTTTTGCGTTTATGCCTCCAGGCATTCCCTCGCCTCATCGCCCCGCCGTCGTACCCGTAAAGCGCACATGAGAAACGATATCGTTTATGATTGTTACAAGTTTTTGCGGCACTACAGTGAGGAAACCTGCGAATGATGTTCAGAAATACCCTCCTTCCAACATCCCTTCTGCGTGGCTTGACCATCACTTTGCTGGGATTGACCCTGGCATCTCCACTCACCCAAGCAGCCGATCCAGTTTCCCTGACCCTGTATAACGGCCAGCACAAGGAAGTCGGCGATGCCGTTGCCAAGGCCTTCGAAGCCAAGACCGGCATCCACGTCAACGTGCGCAAGGGCAGCAGCAATCAGTTGGCCAGCCAGGTCGTCGAAGAAGGCGATCGCTCCCCCGCTGATGTGATCTACACCGAAGAGTCGCCGCCCCTGAACAAACTGGGCGAACAAGGCCTGCTTGCCCAGACCGATGCCGCGACCCTGGCCGTCCTGCCCAAGGAATACGTAGCCAGCAACGGCACCTGGATCGGCATCACCGCTCGAGTGCGAGTGGTGGCTTTCAACCCGAAACTGATCAATGAGAAAGACCTGCCCAAGTCGGTGATGGAGTTCTCCCAGCCACAATGGCAAGGCAAGGTCGGTTTCGTACCGACCAGCGGCGCCTTCCAGGAACAAGCCGTGGCCATCATCAAATTGCACGGCATGGATGCAGCAGAAGAGTGGCTGACCGGCCTGCGGGCATTCGGCAAGGTCTATAGCAATAACATGGTAGCCCTCAAGGCCGTGGAAAACGGTGAAGTGGCCACCGTCCTGGTGAACAACTACTACTGGTTCGCACTGCAACGGGAAAAAGGTCAACTGGACTCGAAGCTGCACTATTTCACCGGCGGCGATGTTGGCGGCCTGATCACGGTCTCCAGCGCCGCAGTGCTCAAGTCCAGCAAACACCCGAATGAAGCTCAACAGCTCCTTGCCTATATGGCCAGCGAAGAGGGTCAGCGGGTGATCACCCAGACCACCGCCGAGTACCCACTGCATAAAGGCATGGAGTCGGATCGCGGCCTCAAGCCATTCAGTGAACTGCAGGCTCCGAAAGTAACCCCGGCCGACCTCGGAAATGCCGAGGAAGCACTGGACCTGGAACGCGACGTCGGCCTGAACTGATGAGTCCACCACTCTGCGCCCCCGTCTCGCGCACGCCTTACGTGCCGAGGCGCAAGCGACCATCGATCTGGCTGCTGCTGCCGGTATTGCTACTGGTTTGCCTGAGCCTGCTGCCTCTGCTGTATGTCGGGCTCAAGGCCTGGCAAGCCGGCTGGGCCGAAGCGCTGCACCTGCTGTGGCGCCCTTATGTATTCCGCCTGCTAAGCAACACCTTGCTACTGATGCTGGGAGTCACCATCGCCTGCGCAATGATCGGCCTATCCCTGGCTTGGCTGCTGGAGCGCAGCGATCTGCCAGGACGACGGATCTGGGGCGTAGTGCTGTGCCTGCCCTTCGCCGTACCGGCCTTCATCAGCAGCTTCACCTGGGTGTCCCTGAGCGCCGGATTCGAAGGACTGGGCGGTGCGATCCTGGTGATGACCCTGTCCAAATACCCCCTAGTGTTCCTGCCAGTGGCAGCCACCCTACGCAATCTTGACCCCTCCCTCGAGGAGTCCGCACGCACCCTTGGGCAAAATCGCTGGGGCGTGTTCTTCAAGATCACCCTGCCCCTGCTCTGGCCATCGTTACTGGCAGGAGCCCTGTTGATTGCCCTGCACATGCTGGTGGAATTCGGCGCCCTGTCGATCATCGGCCTGCAAACCTTCACCACGGCGATCTATCAGCAATTCGAGCTGGAGTTCAGCAACGCCAACGCAGCCATGCTCTCGGCGGTACTGCTGGTGCTGTGCCTGATACTGCTGGGTCTAGAGCTGCGGGTTCGTGGCAAGGGGCGTCACGTACGCACCGGCCAAGGTGCAGCGCGACATGCAGAACAGGTACGCCTGGGACGCTGGTCCGCAGGCGGACAAATCTACTGTCTGCTACTGGCCTTGATTGGCAGCGGCGTTCCCCTGGGCATGCTTGCCTACTGGCTGGCCGTGGGTTCATCGGCCGCTTTCCCGGTGGCAGCCATCGGCGAAGCACTGCTTTCCTCCCTGGCGCTGTCCCTGGGCGGTGCCGCCCTGTGCCTGGCGCTGGCGGTTCCTGTGGGATTGCTAGTGGTGCGTCACAAGGGACGACTGGCCATCTGGGCCGAGCGTCTGCCCTACCTGTTGCATGCCCTGCCCGGCCTGGTGATCGCCCTGACGCTGGTGTACTTCGCCCTGCACTATGTGCCGGTGCTGTATCAAACCTCGGCGCTGTTACTGATCGCCTATGCCCTGCTGTTCCTGCCCCTGGCACAGGCGCCCATCCGCACCGCCCTGAACAAGGCCGCGCCGCAACTGGAAGAAGCGGCAAGAACCCTGGGAGCATCGCCATTCAGTGCTTTTTGCCGGGTAACGTTGCCGATCATCTTTCCAGCACTGGGCGCGGCCTTCGCCCTGGTGTTTCTGGATGCGATGAAAGAGCTGACTGCAACCTTGCTGCTCAGCCCGACCGGGCTGAATACCCTGGCCACAGAGGTCTGGGCCCATACCGCGAATGTGGAGTTTGCGGCCGCGGCACCTTATGCAGCACTGCTGATTCTGGTGTCTGGGCTGCCGGTGTACCTGCTGACGACGCAGATGTATCTGAGCCGTTGAGAAGTGCTTCGCCGGCACGCCGGCTCCTACAAAGTGACGCAGGAGCCAGCCGGCCAGCGAAAGATCAAGCGCGGAACTGCCCCAGACTGGCCTTGAGCTGCGCCGCCAGGCTGTCCAGTACCTTGCCGCTGGCGGTGGTCTCCACCACAGCCTGAGCCGCTCGCTCGGCCTGGGCATGAATGGTTTCCACCCGCCCCCGCACCGCTTGCGCGCCCTGAGCCTGATGCGCCGCAGCCTGGGTAGCCAAGCCAATCGCGGCATGCACTTGTTCGACCGAAGACTGCACCGTCTGCTGCAGGCGGACACTGTCACGCAGCACCAGCAAACCCTCACTGGCCTGACGGCCGGCCTGGCCAATAGCCGCCACCGCCTCCCGCGCGCCCTGTTGCAACGCGCCGATATGGGCCTGGATATCGCCCGTGGAACTCTGGGTCTTGCTGGCCAGGGCTCGCACCTCATCCGCCACCACGGCAAACCCGCGCCCGGTTTCACCGGCGCGCGCTGCTTCGATCGCCGCATTCAGCGCCAGCAGGTTGGTCTGTTCGGCAATGCCATGAATCACCGTCAGCACCACCTCGATCTGCTCGCTCTGCTGAGCCAGGCGCTCGATCACCTTGGCCCCGGTATCCACCTGCCCGGCCAGGGCTTCGATCAGACTGCCAACCTGCTCCGAAGTGCGGGTGTTCTCGTCAGTGGCCTGACGGATCTCCACCACCTGCTGCAGCGCCGCCTGCATCGCCTGGCTTTCCGCCTGGGCCTCATCAGCCATCTGCGATAGCGCCCGCAAGCTTTCGGCCACTTCGTCACGCTGCGCCTCAGCCGCTGCATCCGCCCCAGCATTGCGCAGGCTCATAGCCCCAATCTCCACACCGGTACGCTGCGCCACATCGCCCGCTTCGCGCACAATGGGCTGCAACTTATCCACAAAGCGATTCACCGCCGAGGCCATATCACCGATCTCATCATTGCTGTTGAGAGGCACGCGCTTGGTCAGATCCCCTTCGCCTGCTGCCAGATCGTTGAGAGCCGTGATCAACAGATGCAGTTTGTTCACCACTCGCCGCCCCAACACTACCGCCAGCAACAGCAGCAGGGCCAAACCCACCAGCGCCAGGCCAACACCGATCTGCCAGCGCAAGGTGGCCGCAGCCTCCTGCACCGTGCTTGCGGTATTGGCCTGCATCTGCGCGGCAGTGGCCTGAGCCGATTGCAAGCGCGAGCGCATGGCCGCCGAACTGTCGGCGGAGGCTCCCTTGAGACTGTCGCCAACCAACTGGTCACTGCTGGCGATCAATGCCCCGAAGCGCTGATCCAGGGCGGCGATATCTGCCTCTACCGAGGCTGTGGACACCCCCATCAGCACCTTGCCGATTTCCACTCCATTAGGATTGATCGACGCCTCAAGGTAGTAGACAGAAGGATCGTTCTTGGCGGCATCCAGAACCTTGTCCAAGGCCCGATCGCCCTTGCCCTTTTCCAGCAGGGCCTTGTTGATCGGATTCTCACGATTCAGATAGCGAGTCAGATGCTCACCTGCAGCATCGTCATAGACCACGAACAGTACGTTGGGGTTACGCTGGGCACGCCGTGCGAACTCGGACAGAGTCGGCACATCACTGTCCCACATGGCACGAGGCGCCACAGAGGCCAGCAACTGGGCCATATCATTGGCGGAGTCCTTAAGATCCTTCTCCAGCGCTGCGCGCAGTTGGACCTGCTCCTCCTTTAGACGCGAAGACAGCCCCGCCGTCAGACGCTGACGCGTACTGCTGGACAGGCTTTCCAGACTGGAAGTGACTTCCTTGCCCGCCTGCTCGAGTTCGCCAGACAACTTCTGACTATCAACACCCAAACGCGCAGCCAGATCGGCCTCCAGGGCAGTTACCGTGCTCCGAGTCAGTGCAACGGCGAGTACTACCTGCACCAAAAGGGCGATACCGAGAGTAACGAACACAGGCCGCAGTAAACGGCTTTGTAACAGTGAGAGAACGGCCGACACAGGAAATCCCTCTACTTTTGGCGCCATTATTCTGATGGCACTCTAGAAGCGAGTTTCACAGCAAGGGTCGTGCCGCACGACAGACAGAAACGACAAAGGGCCCGATCAAGGGCCCTTTGGTTTTTACATCAACAACTTATCAAGCGAACGGATGACGCAGAACGATGGTTTCGTTGCGGTCCGGGCCCGTCGAAATAATGTCGATCGGCGCGCCGACCAACTCTTCGATGCGCTTGATGTAGGCCTGAGCAGCGGCAGGCAGCTCTTCCAGGGTCTTGGCACCCAGGGTCGATTCGCTCCAGCCCGGCATCTGCTCGTACACCGGCTCCAGGCCGATGTAGCTGTCGGCGTCGGTAGGCGCGTCGATGACTGCACCATCCTGGTTCTTGTAGCCAACACAGATATTGATGGTTTCCAGGCCGTCCAGTACGTCCAGCTTGGTCAGGCACAGGCCCGAGATGCTGTTGACGTCGATGGCGCGACGCAGGATCACGGCATCGAACCAGCCGCAACGACGGGCACGACCGGTAGTCGCACCGAACTCGTGGCCACGCTTGGCCAGGAAAGCGCCGACGTCATCGAACAGCTCAGTCGGGAACGGACCCGAACCCACACGAGTGGTGTAGGCCTTGGTGATGCCCAGGATGTAGTCCAGGTACATCGGGCCCACGCCCGAACCGGTGGCGATGCCGCCAGCGGTGGTGTTGGAGCTGGTGACATACGGATAGGTGCCGTGGTCGATGTCCAGCAGCGAACCCTGGGCACCTTCGAACATAATGTCCTTGCCGGCGCGACGCAGCTGGTGCAGCTCGGCGGTGACGTCGAGCATCATCGGCTTGAGCAGCTCGGCGTACTCCATGCACTCGTCCAGCGTCTTCTGGAAGTCGATGGCAGGCTCTTTGTAGTAATTGACCAGCACGAAGTTGTGGTAGTCCAGCAACTCGCCCAGCTTGGCGGCGAAACGCTCGCGGTGGAACAGATCACCGATGCGCAGCCCGCGACGGGCAACCTTGTCTTCGTAAGCCGGGCCGATGCCGCGACCGGTAGTACCGATCTTCTGCTCGCCACGAGCCTTCTCGCGGGCCTGGTCCAGGGCTACGTGATAGGACAGGATCAGCGGGCAGGAAGGGCTGATGCGCAGACGCTCACGCACCGGCACGCCTTTCTCTTCCAGCTTGACGATTTCACGCATCAAGGCATCCGGTGCTACCACCACGCCGTTACCGATCAGGCACTGCACGCCTTCGCGCAGCACGCCGGACGGAATCAGGTGCAGCACGGTCTTCTCACCGTCGATCACCAGGGTGTGGCCAGCGTTGTGGCCACCTTGGTAGCGCACTACGGCGGCGGCATGTTCGGTCAGCAGATCAACGATCTTGCCTTTGCCCTCATCACCCCACTGGGTGCCCAGGACTACGACATTCTTACCCATAACACTTGTCCTCATTCGCGCAAACTTGGTGCCGGCAGCCGCCGGCAGGAAAACTCAAGAAGCCAGCGGCAATACTTGCCAAAGCCCATTCTGCTGAATCAATTGCCGGTCGCAGTCCGCTTCACGGGCGGCGGCCAAAGGTTGCCCAGGCAACGCCTGAACGACACGCTGACCCTCACTGCGCAACTGGCAGACGGTCTGCCAGAGTGCCGCGTCAGTGCTGTCAGGCATCCAGATACCACCAGACGGCAGCTCGACCTCAGCACGCCCCAGGGTCACCAGGGTTTTCAAATCGGTAGAAAAACCGGTGGCTGGACGGGCACGCCCAAAATCCGCGCCGATGTCATCGTAGCGACCGCCCTGAGCGATGGATTGACCCACGCCCGGTACAAACACCGCGAACACCACACCCGTGTGGTAGTGATAGCCCCGCAGCTCGCCCAGATCGAAATACAACGGTAAGTCAGGGAAACGCACCGACAAGCGCTCGGCGATCGTCAGCAATTCATCCAGGGCCAGCAGCACCGAGGTCGGCGCACCCGCCAGGCGACGGCGAGCATCGCCCAATACTTCGCGGCCACCACACAACTCCACCAGGGAGCGCAGCATGTCGGCCAGATCGGCAGGCAGGCCCTGGGTCAGGCTGATGACTTCATCGATCGCCTTGCGCTGCAGGGCATCGAACAATTGTTGCTCCACGGCACCGGACAGGCCGGCAGCCTGGGCCAGGCCGCGGTAGATGCCCACATGCCCCAGATCCATGTGCACATCCGGCACATCGGCCAACTGCAGCATGGCCAACATCAGACTGATGACCTCAACGTCGCTGCTCGGGCTGGCGTCGCCGTACAACTCGGCGCCCAACTGGATCGGACTGCGCGAGGACGACAAGGCCCGCGGCTGAGCATGCAGCACGCTGCCGGCATAGCACAGGCGGCTCGGCCCTTCGCGACGCAGGGTGTGGGCATCGATGCGCGCCACTTGAGGCGTAATGTCGGCACGGAACCCCATCTGCCGACCCGACTGCGGGTCGATGACCTTGAAGGTACGCAGGTCCAGGTCCTGGCCGGCACCTGTCAGCAGGGATTCCAGGTATTCGATATGGGGAGTCACGACAAACTCGTAACCCCAACTCTGAAACAGATCCAACACCTGACGACGCGCCACTTCAATGCGCGCCGCTTCCGGCGGCAATACTTCTTCGATGCCATCTGGCAGCAGCCAGCGGTCTACCGTTGCCATTACGCCATTCCCCTATGGTCCGGGCGGCAAGCCTGGGGCCAGCCTTAGAGTGAAGCAGAAAACAGTCGCATCCGACGCGAGCTCAGCCGGACAGGCAGCCAGAAATCAGCTGTACAGACTATTTTCCTCGAAAAATCTTGCCGAGCTCTTGAACGAGCCACGGCCAATCAAAGATGCAGACGCAAAAAAGCCGGGAATTTCCCGGCTGCCGCATCATACACCCGTTTTCCCAAAGGATCACCCCGCGAGGCATTTTAGCCGCCCGGCGGGGTGCCCAAGGATCAGGGCCTGATCAAGGCTTGGACTTTTCCAGGTAGTGGAAGAAGTCGCTGCTTGGGTCCAGAACCATGACGTCGGATTTGTTTGCAAAGCTTTCACGGTAGGCACGCAGGCTACGGTAGAACGCATAGAACTCCTGGTCCTGGCCGTAGGCCTTGGCGTAGATCGCCGCCGCCTGAGCATCACCATCACCGCGCGCCTCTTCAGACTCGCGATAGGCTTCAGCCAGCAGCACGCGACGCTGACGATCAGCGTCAGCACGAATACCTTCGGCCAACTCGTTACCCTTGGCACGGTGCTCGCGAGCCTCACGCTCACGCTCGGTGCTCATGCGCTCGAACACGCTGCGGTTCACTTCCTTCGGTAGATCGATGGCCTTGACCCGGACATCGACCACTTCGATACCCAGCTCCTTTTCCGCCATCCTGTTCAGCGAAGCCGTGATATCCGCCATCAGCGCATCACGCTCACCGGAAACCACTTCATGCAGGGTGCGCTTACCAAACTGGTCACGCAGGCCCGATTCCAGACGACGGGAAAGACGCTCGTCGGCAATTTGCTTGAGACCGGAAGTCGCGGTGTAGAAGCGCTCGGCATCCTTCACTCGCCACTTGGCGTAGGCATCCACCATGACGGCTTTCTTTTCCAGGGTCAGGAAGCGCTGTGTCGGTGCATCCAGGGTCATCAGGCGCGCATCAAACTTACGCACCTGGTTCACGTAGGGCACTTTCACATGCAGGCCAGGCTGGACATCAGCCTGGACCACACGACCGAACTGCAGCAACACCGCGCGCTCGGTCTGAGCGACGATGTAGAAGCTGTTCCAGGCAACCACCGCCACGACAACGCCCACGATCAGGGCGATCAGCGATTTATTGCTCATCAGCGACTCTCCCTAGAACGCGTCTGCTGCTGTTGCTGCATGTGCTCCGCAGCGGCGCGCGCATTCGCTTCATTGCTGGTCGCAGACGCTGATCCCGTTGCCGGAACACCGCCACTACGACCACTGTCGATCATCTTGTCCAGCGGCAGGTAGAGCAGGTTGTTCTGCCCGCCTTTGCTGCCGGTTACCAGAACTTTGCTGGTATTGCTGAAGACTTCCTGCATGGTGTCCAGGTACAGGCGCTGACGAGTCACTTCAGGAGCCTTGCGGTACTCGGCAACCAGCTTGGTAAAGCGATCAGCCTCACCCTTGGCCCGCGATACCACTTCGTCGCGATAACCATTGGCATCTTCGAGGATGCGCTGAGCCTGACCACGAGCCTCCGGCACAACACCGTTGGCGTAGGTTTCAGCCTGGTTGCGCGAACGCTGTTCGTCTTCACGAGCTCGGATCACGTCATCGAAGGCTTCCTGCACTTCACGCGGTGCAGCTGCGCTCTGTACGTTCACCTGAGTCACGGTGATACCGGTGCGGTAGTTGTCGAGGAAGCGTTGCAACCGCTCCTTGATTTCACTGGCCATCAATTCACGACCTTCAGTCAACACTTGATCCATGGCGGTGGAACCCACCACATGGCGCAGGGCGCTGTCGGTTGCATGCTGCAGACTGATTTCCGGCTGATCAACGTTCAACACGAAGTCCTGCAGATTGCTGATCTTGTACTGCACGGTCAGCGGCACTTCGACGATGTTCTCGTCCTCGGTGAGCATCTGCCCCTGCTTGGTGTAGGCACGCTCACGCGTGACGTTTTCCATGTACTTGCGATCGATCGGCGGGAAGTAGATGTTCAGACCCGGGCCGACGGTTTCGTAGTATTTGCCGAAGCGCAGCACCACGGCCTGCTCCTGCTCATCGACTACATAAACCGCGCTGTACAGCCACACGGCCGCCAGCACGACAAGACCAATACCCAGCAAGCCGAAACCACCGCCCTTGCCGGAGCTACCGCCGTCATCACCACGTTTCTTACCACCACCGAACAACCCATTCAGGCTTTCCTGCAGCTTACGGAAGGCCTCGTCGAGATCTGGTGGCCCCTTGCGATCGCCATTATTGCGGCGCTTACCACCCCAAGGGTCCTGATTATTCGAGTTGCCACCCGGCTCATTCCAAGCCATAGCGCTCTCCATCTGATAAAGCAAAGACGCACCCACGGCGCGCCGACCAATGCTACAGAATGCCTGCTACAGCGGCACAACCGCATGCCCAGGCTTTTATTGCAAAGTGTGTTGCTCGATGAATTCCGACGGTTGCAGACCTTCGCGACTGACCAGCCGGTTCAACTCGGCCCGCGGCAGGCGAACGGCCAGCAAACTGACCCCTTCGTCGTCGTGATCTTCTTTCTGCACAGCGTTCAACTGGAAAAACTGTGCTCGCAGTCGAGCAAAACGCTGAGGCAAGCGCAAGGTGCCTACGAACAAATCTTCACTCAGCAGCTCCGCAATGGCCTGCTTGAGCAGATCAAGTCCCTGGCCATCACGGGCCGACAACCAGACACGCTGCGGCTTGCCATCGGGATCGCGCTGAATCTGCGGCTCCACACCCTCGAGCAAATCGAGTTTGTTATAGACCTCCAGGATCGGCAAGTCTTGAGCCCCGATCTCACCCAGTACCACCATCACCTGCTCGATCTGGGCCATGCGCTCGGGCTCGTGAGCATCGATCACATGAAGCAGCAAGTCGGAGTTGCTGGACTCTTCGAGGGTAGCCCGAAACGCCTCCACCAGCTTGTGCGGCAGGTGGCGAATGAAACCGACGGTATCAGCCAGCACAATCGGCCCCAGATCATCCAGCTCCAAGCGGCGCAAGGTCGGATCGAGGGTAGCGAACAGCTGGTCGGCGGCGAAAACATCGGACGCGGTGACAGCATTGAACAACGTGGACTTGCCAGCGTTGGTGTAGCCCACCAGCGAAACTGAAGGAATGTCGGCACGCTTACGGCCTCGACGAGCCTGCTCGCGCTGGCTGCGAACCTTTTCCAGACGCGCCTTGATCTGCCGCAGACGCACTCGCAGCAGGCGCCGGTCGGTTTCCAACTGAGTCTCACCCGGACCACGCAGACCAATACCGCCTTTCTGCCGTTCAAGGTGAGTCCAGCCACGAACCAATCGCGTGCTCATGTGCTCAAGCTGTGCCAGTTCTACCTGGAGCTTGCCCTCATGAGTGCGTGCGCGCTGAGCGAAGATATCGAGAATCAGACCCGTGCGATCAATCACGCGACACTCGAATACACGTTCGAGGTTACGTTCCTGACTGGGCGTGAGGATGTGATTGAAAATCACCAGGTCTACCTGTTCGGCTTTGACCAGATCGCGCAATTCCTCGACCTTGCCGCTGCCAACCAGGTATTTGGCGGTTGGCCGATGACGCGGCACGCTAACAAACGCGACGGTCTCGGCGCCGGCCGATAATGCCAGCTCCTGAAACTCCTGCGGATCTTCGCGCGCCTCAGGGTCCTGACCATCCAAGTGAACGAGAATGGCCCGTTCACCACCACCGTGGCGCTCAAAGAACAAAGGAGACTCCTATTAGGCGTTACCTGGCTCAGCGTCACCCTGTTCGGATTCGGATGCGCTAGGCAGACGAATTGGGCGAACTGGAACCACTGTAGAGATAGCGTGCTTGTAAACCATTTGGCTGACGGTGTTTTTCAGCAGGATAACGAACTGGTCGAAGGACTCGATCGTGCCTTGCAGTTTGATCCCGTTAACCAGATAGATGGAAACCCCAACTTTCTCTTTACGCAATGTATTCAAGTAAGGGTCTTGTAGCGAATGCCCTTTTGACATGTGCCGCACTCCTTTAAGGATCAATAATAAAAATCGGAAAACAGATAGCTCAAACCGTCACACCCCCAAGGATAGACGGCAATTGCAAGGACTCAGCTCAATATGGAGATCGTCCCTAGGTATTTCAAGGCGCGTGGCAGATTGTCGCAATCCAGGCTGTCCAACCATTGCAGGTCAGCCCAACTGCGTAACCAGGTGAACTGCCGTTTCGCCAATTGGCGCGTGGCAATGATGCCCCGCTCCTGCATTTCGGCTGACGTCAGCTTGCCATCCAGATGATCCCAGACTTGGCGGTAACCCACTGCACGTATAGACGGCAACCCGGCATGCAGGTCACTTCTTGAGCGCAGAGCTACGACCTCGTCAATGAATCCCTGTTCCAACATTTGTGTGAATCTTTGTGCAATACGCTGGTGCAGTACCTGACGATTCGCCGGAGCGATGGCCAGATTGGCGACAGTATAGGGCAATTGACCGCGTCCCGATGCGCCTGCCTCAGCACTTTGCGCCAATTGACGCTGACGATGAGCGGTCATTGTCAGACCGCTGACCCGATAGACTTCCAGCGCTCGGGTCAGGCGTTGAGGATCATTGGGATGAATCCTCGCCGCAGACTCGGGGTCCACAGCCGCCAGTTGATCATGCAGAGCCTGCCAACCAAGGCGTTGAGCCTCGTCTTCGAGTTCGGCGCGGACCTGCGGGTCTGCTGGCGGCATATCCGCCAGGCCTTCAAGCAGCGCCTTGTAATACAGCATGGTGCCCCCCACCAGCAGCGGAATTTTGCCCCGAGCGGTGATATCGGCCATGGCCGCGAGGGCATCGGTGCGAAAATCTGCCGCCGAGTAGCTTTCGGCAGGGTCGAGAATATCGATCAGGCGATGGGGAAACTGCGCCAATAACTCCTTGGAGGGCTTGGCGGTGCCAATATCCATGCCGCGATACACCAGCGCCGAATCGACACTGATCAACTCGCAAGGCAGCACCTTGGTCAGCTCGATGGCCAGGTCGGTCTTGCCCGCAGCGGTCGGGCCCATCAGGAAAATCGCTGGAGGAAGCTGAGTCATCAACGGCCGCGCAAAAAGAGTTTGTCCAGATCGTCCAGACCCAATTGGGTCCAGGTCGGTCGACCGTGGTTGCACTGGCCGCTGCGCTCGGTGTTTTCCATATCCCGCAACAGGCCATTCATTTCCGCCAGGGCCAGGCGCCGGTTGGCGCGAATCGCGCCGTGGCAGGCCATGGTGCCGAGCAGCTCATTGAGATGAGCCTGAATTCGGTCGCTGGTGCCGTATTCCATCAAATCAGCAAGCACATCATGCACCAGTCGATTGGCTTCAGCCTGCTTCAACAGCGCCGGAATCTGCCGAATCGCCAGAGACTCAGGTCCCAGGCGCTGCAACTCGAAGCCCAGACGCTGGAACCAGGCGACATGCTCTTCCGCGCAATCGGCTTCACGCTGGCTGACGGCAATCGATTCCGGCACCAGCAACGGCTGGCCACTCAAGCCTTCGCTGGCCATGGCCACCTTCAAACGCTCGTACATGATCCGCTCATGAGCAGCGTGCATATCCACCAGCACCAGGCCCAGAGCGTTTTCCGCAAGGATATAGATGCCCTTGAGCTGTGCCAGGGCATAGCCCAAAGGCGGAATATCCTCCTGCCCCTCCGGCAGGGCTGTGGCCGCAGCCCCAGGCAAGGGAGCAAAGAACTCGCGATAGACTCCCTGGGACTCCGCAGCCGGCAGCACTGGCTGGGGCCGTGGTGTGTACTGATACTGATAGCCACTACCAGCACCGGTGCCCGGCGCATTGAAGCTCGGCTGGGACTGCGGCTGCTCCAGGGCCAGGTTCGCGGCCAGACGCATTTCACCCTGGGGTCCGAACTCACCGGCTTCGATACCGCTTGGCCGCACAATCCCTGCTACCGCCGCCGGCGCCGCCAACTGGTCCTCGGGGCGCACGTCGCCCAAAGCCCTGTGCAAGGTGCCATAAAGGAAGTCATGCACCATGCGCCCATCACGGAAGCGCACTTCATGCTTGGTCGGGTGCACATTGACGTCGACCACCGAGGGATCGACCTCGAAAAACAGCACAAAAGTCGGATGCCGGCCGTTGAACAGCACATCGCGATAGGCCTGACGCACCGCGTGAGCCACCAGCTTGTCCCGTACCGCACGACCGTTGACATAGAAATACTGCAAGTCCGCCTGGCTGCGGGAGAAGGTTGGCAAGCCCACCCAGCCCCAAAGATGGAGACCGTTGCGCTCGACCTCAATGGGCAGCGCCTGCTCCAAAAAGCCCGAGCCACAGACCGCCGCCACGCGCCGGGCGCGAGCTGCATCATCCTTGGCTTCATGCAGACTGAGGATGCTCTTGCCGTTGTGGCGCAAATGGAAGGCCACGTCGAAACGCGCCAGAGCCAAACGCTTGATCACCTCCTGCAGGTGATCGAATTCGGTTTTCTCCGCCTTGAGAAACTTGCGTCGGGCTGGAGTATTGAAGAACAAGTCACGCACTTCCACCGAGGTGCCTACCGGGTGGGCCGCCGGCTGCACTCGCGGCGCCATGTCGCGACCTTCGGTTTCGACCTGCCAGGCCTGATCGGCATCACGGGTACGGGAGGTCAGGGTCAAGCGCGCCACGGAACTGATGGAGGCCAGGGCTTCACCGCGAAACCCCAGGCTCATCACCCGCTCGAGGTCTTCCAGGTCGCGGATCTTGCTGGTGGCGTGCCGCGCCAGCGCCAGAGGCAGATCGTCGGAGGAAATGCCACTGCCATCATCACGGACCCGCAGCAGCTTGACTCCAGCCTGCTCGACATCCACATCAATGCGCTTGGCGCCAGAGTCCAGGCTGTTTTCCAGCAGCTCCTTGATCACCGAAGCCGGGCGCTCAACCACCTCACCCGCGGCAATCTGGTTAGCCAGGCGCGGACTGAGCAGCTCGATGCGCGCGCCACTGATTACCGAGTCACTCATTCCTTGGCCGCCAATTCAGTGCCGGGGATGGTCAGAACCTGCCCCACTTTCAATTCATCGCTTTTCAGATTGTTGGCACTGCGCAGGGCAGGCGCCGATACCTGGTAGCGCACCGCGATCATCGCCAGGGTTTCCCCCGGGTTGACCCGGTGATCGCGAGGCCCCTGGGCAATCTTCCCGGAATCTCGCAGCCAGGCGATATAGGTGCCCGGTGGCGGGTTCTGCTGGAAGAACTGCCGCACGCCGCTGCTGATGGAGCGAGCCAAGGCCTGCTGATGGCTGACAGTAGCCAGCTTCGAGGCTTCGTTGGAGTTGGAGATAAAGCCTGTTTCCACCAGGATGGATGGAATATCAGGGGACTTGAGCACCATGAACCCAGCCTGTTCCACACGCTGCTTGTGCAGCGGTGTGACCCGGCCGATGTTGTTCAGGACTTTCTGCCCGACATTGAGGCTGGAGGTCAGGGATGCGGTCATCGACAGATCCAGCAGCACCCCGGCCAGCATCCGGTCCTTGTCATCCAGGCTGACGTTGCCGGCACCACCGATCAGGTCAGAGCGGTTTTCACTGTCCGCCAGCCAGCGGGCAGTTTCCGATGTGGCGCCGCGCTCGGACAGGGCGAATACCGAGGCGCCAAAGGCTGCGGTCGAAGGCGCGGCATCGGCGTGGATCGAAACGAACAGGTCAGCGCCCTTCTTCCGAGCGATCTCGGTACGACCGCGCAACGGAATGAAGTAGTCGCCAGTACGGGTCAACTCGGCGCGGAACCCCTTGATGCCATTAATCTGGCGCTGCAGTTCACGGGCGATGGCCAGCACCACATCTTTCTCATGCTGGCCACGGGAGCCGGAGGCACCCGGGTCTTCACCGCCGTGACCGGCGTCGATCACCACGATGATGTCGCGCTTGCCCGCCGGGGCCGGCGGCAGCTTGATCGCGGGCTCCGCAGGCGTGACTGGCACGGCGGGAACGGTGGCCACAGCAGGCGGCGGAGCAGCAGGCGGTGCGGCATCAGCAGGGTTGTCGAACAGGTCGACTACCAGGCGATTGCCGTACTGGGCGTTGGGCGCCAGGGTAAAACTCTTGGGGGTGACGGCCTTTTTCAGGTCGATGACCACTCGCAGGTCACTGGGGGTACGCTGCGCCGAGCGCATGGCGGTGATCGGCGTATTGGCCGTGGCGACATTCAGTGGACCGCCGAGGGTTGCGCCATTGATATCGATCACCAGACGATCCGGGGCCGTCAGGGTAAAGACGCTGTGCTGAACCGGACCGGACAGGTCGAAGACCAGTCGCGTGTTATCCGGTGCCCGCCACAGGCGGACGCTGCGAACCTGTGTAGCGGCCACAGCATCAACGGCCAATGCCGTAAGCAACAGTCCTACGACAGCAACCAACGCGCGAATGCGCATACCTAACCCCATCAATTATTTGAATTCCAACGCCAAAGCGGCACACCAGGACTCGCCTCGCGAGCCTTGAGACAATAGATGCACAGAACGCCCATTGTTATGCGGGGTAATGGTAATGGTCAGGTCGGGCTTTGGCAAAAAGCCTGCACCACGCTGGGGCCACTCCAACAGACACAGTGCATCACCTTCGAAGTAGTCGCGAATCCCCAGAAACTCCAGCTCCTCCGGGTCCACAAGACGATACAAGTCGAAGTGAAAAGCCCGCACCGAACCTATCTCGTAGGGCTCCACCAGGGTAAAGGTCGGACTTTTTACCGCTCCGTCATGCCCGAGGCCACGGATGATCCCCCGGGACAGGGTGGTTTTGCCCGCCCCCAGATCGCCCTCAAGAAAAATCACCCCCACGCCCTGAGTGACGCGAGCAATGCGTGCACCAAATTCCACCATGGCCTGCTCGTCGGCCAGATAAAGGGTTAACTCAGACACGGTGATTGCTCCTCCAACAACTGACGAATGGCTGGAATCAGATCACTGGCCGCCAGCCCTCGGCCCAATTTGCCTTGCTGCTCGCCAGCGCGGGCGTGTACCCAGACCGCCAGGCAAGCCGCATCGAATGTCGACAGTCCCTGCGCCAGCAACGCACCGATCAATCCTGCGAGCACGTCCCCCAGCCCCGCCGTGGCCATCGCCGGATGCCCACCATCACAGCGGGCCACTTGCCCCTCGGGGCTGGCGATCAGGCTGCCAGCCCCCTTGAGCACGGCAACTGCCGAGTATTTTGCGCTCAAGGCTCGGGCCGCCGCCGGACGATCACCCTGAACCTCGGCGATGGAGATCCCCAGCAGACGAGCCGCCTCCCCGGGATGGGGGGTGATCACGCTGGCCGCCGGCAGTTGTAGACCGCCCAAGGCCAGGAGATTCAAGGCATCGGCATCCCATACCTGAGGCAAAGGCGCGTTGGCCGCTGCCGACAACAGGCTGCGCCCCCAGGCGCCCTGCCCCAGTCCGGGACCAACCACCAGTACCGTGGCCCGCGCCAACAGCCCCATCAGTTGATTGGCCGAATGGGTGCCCTGGGTCATGACTTCCGGCAGCCGCGCAGCGGCCGCCGCGACGTGCTCATTGCGAGTTGCCAGGGACACCAGCCCCGCACCACTGCGCAAGGCACTTTCCGCACTCAATAACGCGGCGCCAGCAAAGCCGCGGTCGCCACCGATCAGCAACAAATGACCGAATTGCCCCTTATGAGCGTCCAGAGGACGAGCTTCCAATCGCGGCAAATGAGCGTCAGTCAGCAGCTGAACGTCGAGTAAAGGGTGTTTTGTCTGCGGCATGCGTCTTCGGGCTCCGATGTCTGGCAGAATTATACGCACCTCAGCTCCGGTTTCTCTCGCCTCATGCCCGCTATTACCCAGGATCTCCCCGCTCTCGCCCAATCGATCAAGGACTGGGGCCGCGAACTGGGCTTTCAACAAGTCGGTATCAGCGGCCTGGACCTGGCCGAGCATGAGCAGCATCTGGAGCGCTGGCTCGCCGCCGGCTACCACGGCGAAATGGAATACATGGGCGCCCATGGCAGCAAACGCTCCCATCCCGATCAGTTGGTGCCCGGCACGCTACGGGTGGTATCGCTGCGCATGGACTACCTGCCCGGCGACACCCAGATGGCCCAGCGCCTGGCCGAACCGTCCAAGGCTTATGTCTCGCGCTACGCCTTGGGCCGCGACTATCACAAGCTCATCCGCAAACGTGTGCAGCAGTTGGCCGAACGCATCCAGCAAGCCATTGGCCCCTTTGGCTACCGCGCGTTCGTCGACAGCGCACCGGTACTTGAAAAAGCCATCGCCGAGCAGGCCGGGCTCGGCTGGATCGGCAAGAACACCCTGGTGCTCAACCGCAAGGCCGGCAGCTACTTCTTCCTCAGCGAGCTGTTCGTCGACCTGCCGCTGCCCGTGGACGAACCCCACGCCACCGAACATTGCGGACGCTGCACCGCCTGCCTGGACATCTGCCCGACCAATGCCTTCGTCGGCCCCTATGTACTGGATGCCCGGCGCTGTATTTCCTACCTGACCATCGAGCTGAAAAACGCCATTCCCGAAGACCTGCGCCCACTGATCGGCAATCGGGTATTCGGCTGCGATGACTGCCAGATCGTCTGCCCCTGGAACCGCTTCGCCCGCCCCTCGGCAGAAGGCGACTTCAACCCCCGGCACAACCTGGACAATGCCGAACTGGCGGAACTGTTCATGTGGGACGAGGACAAGTTCCTCAGCAGCACCGAAGGCTCGCCCCTGCGCCGTGCCGGCTATGAGCGCTGGCTGCGCAACCTGGCGGTGGGCCTGGGCAACGCGCCCTCAAGCATTCCGGTGCTGGAAGCGCTCAAGGCCCGCCAGGACTATCCCTCGGAACTGGTCCGCGAACACGTGGAATGGGCCCTGGCGCAGCACGCCAACCGTCAATGCTCGTCGTTGTAGACGAACTTGGGCATTTCCCAGTGAAAACGGATCGCCAGCAGGCGCAATAGAAAGCCACCGAACAGGGTGACCAGGATCGATTGCTCGCTGGGCAACTGCAAATAGATGCACAGCATGTAGCACCAGGCCGCGGCGAAGGACACGCTGGCGTACAGCTCACGGCGGAAGATCAGGGGAATGTCGTTGCAGAAAATATCCCGGAGGATGCCGCCAAAGACCCCGGTGATCACCCCGCTGACCGACGCCACCAGCATGCCGTGGCCCATTTCCAGGGCGGTCATGCAGCCGATCAGGGTAAAGGCCACCAGACCCACGGCGTCGAGCACCAGAAACAGCGAACGCAGGTGACGCATCAGGGGCGCGATAAAGATCGTCACCAACGCCGCCACCGAGGTCAGTACCAGGTATTCCGGGTGCTTGACCCAGGTCAGCGGGTAATGCCCCAACAGCACATCACGCACCGAACCACCGCCAAGCGCAGTGACACAGGCGATCAGCACCACGCCAAACCAGTCCATGCCACGCCGTCCGGCAGACAGGGCGCCGGTCATGGCTTCGGCGGTAATGGCGATCAGATAAAGCATCAACAGCATGATGGCGGTCCTTACAGGAAGGCGCGCAGTCTACTCAGTTGAGGCGAGCACCAAAAGAGGGCGGGTACGGGCGCCACTTGCAGCGCGCGCCCGTTCGCCGGCAAGCCGGCTCCTGCAGGTCAGAATTTGATGAAGTGCTTGCGATAGTGCTGCAGCTCGGCGATGGACTCGCGGATGTCGTCCAGGGCCAGATGGGTGCTGCCTTTCTTGAAGCTGTCGCGCACGTCAGGAGCCCAGCGGGCGGCCAGCTCCTTGAGGGTCGAAACGTCCAGGTTGCGGTAATGGAAGTAGCTTTCCAGAGCCTTCATGTGGCGATAGAGGAAGCGCCGATCCTGGCAGATGCTGTTGCCACAGATGGGCGACTTGCCCTTGGGTACCCACTGCTCCAGAAAGGCAATGGTCTGGGCTTCGGCTTCGGCCATGCTGATGCGGCTTTCGCGAACCCGCTGGGTCAGGCCGGAACCACCGTGCTGGCGAGTGTTCCACTCGTCCATGCCGGCAAGGATCTCGTCGCTCTGGTGGATAGCGATGACCGGCCCTTCAGCCAAGGTGTTCAGATTGCTGTCAGTGACAATGGTCGCCATCTCGATGATGACGTCGGTGTCGGGGTTCAGACCGGTCATTTCCAGATCGATCCAAATCAGGTTCTGTGGGTTTTGCATGGGGGGCTCCTCGGCGTAGTTGCGCAGTTTAGCCTAGAGGGCCTGCCCGGCGTGCTAAACTCGCCGCCGTTTTACCTATCCGCCGTAATTATCAACACGGAACACCAATGGCCAAACGCCAGCTCAATCGTCGCCAAAACTGGCGCATCGAAAAGATTCAGGGTGAGCGCGCTGCCCGCGCCGCCAAACGCGAGTCCTCCGCCGTAGAGGCGCTGGAGGGTGGCGACCTTGGCCCGGAACAGACCGGCCTGGTCATTGCTCACTTCGGCGTGCAGGTCGAGGTCGAAGCCCGGGAAGGTGAGCTGGCCGGCCAGGTGTTCCGCTGCTACCTGCGAGCCAACCTGCCAGCGCTGGTGACCGGCGATCAGGTGGTCTGGCGCGCCGGCAATCAGGGCATCGGGGTGATCGTCGCGCAATTGCCGCGCAGCACCGAGCTGTGCCGACCGGACAGCCGTGGCCAGCTCAAGCCGGTGGCCGCCAACGTCGACATGATCGTGATCGTGTTTGCCCCCATGCCCGAACCCCACGCCAATCTTATCGACCGCTACCTGGTTGCCGCCGAGCACGCCGGGATTCGGCCGCTGCTGCTGCTGAACAAGGCCGACCTGATCGACGAGCAGAACGCTCCGGCACTCAATGCCTTGCTGGCGGTCTATCGCCAACTGGGCTATCCGCTGCTGGAAGTCTCGGCCCACCACGGCGACGGCATGGAGCAACTGCAAGGCTTGCTGGACGGACGCATCAGCGTATTCGTGGGGCAATCGGGGGTGGGCAAGTCATCCTTGGTGAACAGCCTGCTGCCAGAAGTCGAAACCCGAGTCGGCCCGCTGTCGGAGTACTCCGGACAGGGCACCCACACCACCACGACAGCGCGACTGTTCCACTTCCCGGGCGGCGGTGAACTGATCGACTCCCCCGGCATCCGCGAATTCGGCCTGGGGCATGTCAGCCGCGCCGATGTCGAAGCTGGCTTCATCGAGTTCAACGACTTGCTGGGTACCTGCCGCTTCCGTGACTGCAAGCATGATCGCGAGCCGGGCTGTGCATTGCTCAAGGCTTTGGAAGACGGGCGCATCCAGCAGCAACGGATGAACAGCTACCGCTCGATCCTCGCCAGCCTGCCAGACAGCGGCTACTGAGCCGAGCACCGTAGAAACAACAAGGCCGCGATCTTCGCGGCCTTGTTGTTTGTCACCTGACGGTTCCCGACTTGGGAGCCGGCGCCTGGCCGGCCGATCCCTGCTCATCCATCTTCAATACGCCATCCTCGAAGATGTTCATGCGCTGGCGCACTTCATGAGCGGGCAACGGCTCACTACCCGGCGGCAAGGCATTCGGGTCCGCCGCCGCACCCGGCACTTCACCTGGTGCCCCAGTGCCCTGGTTGGGCGCAGGAGCGTTTGGATCGGTCTGCTCGCCTTCGATTGCGCGCTGGGCCTTCTTGGTCAGCACCACAATATCGATCCGCCGGTTGACCGGGTTGAGCGGATTCTTGCGGTCGAACAGCGCAGAGGAGGCAAAGCCCACCACCCGCGCCACTTGCGGATCGGGATAACCGCCAGCCACCAGAGCCCGACGCGCAGCGTTGGCACGGTTGGCGGACAGTTCCCAGTTGCCGAACTCACCACTGCCGGCATATGGCGTGGCATCGGTATGACCGCTGATGCTGATCTTGTTCGGCACCGCCTTGATGGTGTCGGCCATGGCCAGCAGGATGTCTTCGAAATACGGCTTCAGACGTGCGCTGCCAGAGTCGAACATCGGCCGGTTCTCGGCATCCATGATCTGGATCCGCAAGCCGTCCGGAGTGATTTCGAAGAGGATCTGGTCCTTGAACTTCTGCAGTTGGGGATTCTCTTCAACCTTGTTCTGCAACTCTTGTAGCAGCAGTTCGAGACGCTCGCGCTCCACCTGCTCGGCCATGCCCTCCACCTGATCGGCATCCACCGTGACCTTGTCCGGTTGCGGCTGGGACTTGATCTCGGGGTTTAGGGTGTTATCCGGCGCCAGTTCGGGAGAGCCACCCAGATCAATGATGTAGGGTGTGCCGCTTTCCGAGAAGCCGATCGGGTCCTTGAAGTAACCGGCGATGGCGATCTTCTGTTCCGGGGTTGCGGTGGACAAGAGCCACAGCACCAGGAAGAACGCCATCATCGCCGTGGCGAAGTCGGCGAAGGCGATTTTCCAAGCGCCCCCGTGATGCCCGCCAGCGAAGCGCTTGACGCGCTTGATGATAATCGGCTGATTATTTTCCATGACTTAGCGACCGCGAACCGCTTGTTCCAGCTCGGCGAAGCTAGGACGGTGCGCTGGATACAGAACCTTGCGCCCGAACTCCACCGCCAGCGAAGGCGGCATGCCGGAAGCCGAAGCGACCAGGGACGCCTTGATGGCTTCGTAGACGTTCAGCTCTTCCTTCGCATCGTGCGCCAGGGAAGTGGCCAACGGACCAAAGAAACCATAGGCCGCGAGGATACCGAAGAAGGTCCCGACCAAGGCCGCACCTACGTGCAAGCCAATGGACGCCTGGTCGCCATCCCCCAGGGACGCCATGGTCACCACGATCCCCAATACCGCCGCCACGATACCGAAACCGGGCATGCCATCGGCGATCCCGGTAACTGCATGGGAGGGATGCTCAAGGTCTTCCTTGAGACTGAACAGTTCCATGTCGAACAACCCTTCCAGCTCGTGAGGAGCCATGTTGCCGGAGGACATGATGCGCAGGTAGTCACAGACAAATGCGGTCATGCGCTCATCTTTGAGCACTGCAGGATACTTGGCGAAAATCGGACTGGCCGCAGCGTCCTCGATGTCACCCTCGATGGCCATCATGCCTTCGCGACGACTTTTGTTGAGGATCTCGTAGATCAGCCCCAGCACTTCCAGATAGAAGGTGTGAGTGAAGCGCGAACCGAACATACCCAGCGACTTTTTGATGACATGCATCGTCATATAGCCTGGGTTGGCCTGGAGGAATGCGCCAAAGGCAGCACCACCAATGATCAAAACCTCGAAAGGCTGGATCAGTGCCGCGATTTTGCCGTGTGAAAGCACGTATCCGCCGAGCACGCTCGCGAATACGACGATGATGCCGATAATTTTAGCCATAGGTAGGAGAGTACTTACTGAGTCGGGTTCAAGGTCATATTCGGAAGTTCTTAAAACTCTTCTTCTACTTATCGGCAAAACTGCGCCAGACTATAGCCAGTTAAGGCGAAAAGCCAGTTTGGCCCGCTCTGGGCGTGTTCACAGCAGACGATGATTGCGCCCGACCATGTCTAATGAAACCAACGTCCCACATTCCCCGCCCGCCTCTCTCGACGCTTGGGTAAAGCTCCTCAATGGCGTGCGCTTGCCCGTGCCGCAAGCCAGCCATGATCGAGTGTGCAAAGCCATCGCCAACAATCGCAGTTCGCTGCGGGACATTGCCGAACTGATGCAAAACAGCCCGGCGCTGGCCCTGAGCGTGATCCGCGAAGCCAACCGGCACTCCCACGGCAGCATGAGCGAACCGGCAGAAAACCTGGAGGTCGCGGTCAACCGCCTGGGACTCAAGCGCACCGAAGAACTGCTCGAACAACTGCCCACCCTGCCAGAGGAACAGATTCCGCAGGCTCTGCGTCAGTTGCAACTGATCAGCCAGCACGCCACCCAGCAAGCCAACGGGTTTTTCGCCGGGCGCCTGGCCCGACTGTGGCAGGACATTCACTGGGGCAGCCTGCTGTTCCTCTCGCCACTGTGGGCCATGGCCCTGGTCTACCCCAAGCTCGTGGAAGAATGGGAACTGCGAGTCATCTATAAGCACGAGTCGGCTCGTCAGGTAGAAATGCAACTGTTCGGCGTTCGGCTGATGGAATTGTGCCAGGCCCTGGTCCATGCCTGGCACCTGCCAATCTGGGTGCGGCAGGGTTATCGCCTGCTGACCCAGGAGCAGCGTCAACTGGCCAAGGTCATGCTGATCGCCCGCGACAGCGAACATCCGCTGCGCCAGCAACAGCGCCTGGATGCCGATCCGGACCTGCAGCGCTGGCTGAACCAGCCAGCCAACTGCGTCCTGCTGGCCAACGGCCTGGCCTTGGCGGCGCAGCACTCCTGGAACAACGCTCATGGCCGACGCTGGCAAAACCTTACCGGCCTGTATCTACAAATGCCGGTCGCCCAGGTCCAGCAACAGCTACACCAGCAGGCCGTAACCAGCGCTCGCAATGACAGCCAACCCGATCTCTGGCACCCGGCCCAGGCCCTGATCTGGCCCTGGGATGTCCGGCGCCTGCACAACGGTGAACAGCCGGTACCGGCTCCGACAGCCGAGGAGTTGGCCAAATGGCGCAAGCTCTGCAGCGAACTTCTACTGGAACCCAGCCCCTTCACCAATGCCGTGCACCTCACCAGCTTTGCCCGAGATGCCCTGGTGGCCTGCGGCATGCGTCGAGTGCTGTTACTGATGGTGGACCGCAGCCAGAGCCACCTGCGGGTACAGCAACTCTATGGTCTGCCCAAGGAAACAGCAGGGCTGACACTGCAGGCCAAACAGAGCACGGTCCTGCAACGCCTGCTGGAAAAATCTGCCCAGGTGCGCCTGACGCCGGCCAACAATGGGCAGTTCTCCGCCCACCTGCCAATCTCCTTGCGCCAGTTGTTTCGGGGCGAGCACCTGCTGATGCGTTCCCTGTCGTGCAACGGCCGGGTACTGATGCTGGCCGTGGCCGATCAGGGCGGCGTTCCGTTCTCGGAAATCAGCGTCCAGGCGTTCGGCAAGACCGCTCAGTGCATCGAAAAAGCCTTGCATAGCTTTACCAACCGCAGCCAATGACGCTTGCGCTACAATCCTTCCCTTTGCGCCCTGGGGACCTGACATGTCTGACTTCTCTGGCTTGCCGCTGGTCATCGAACCGAGCGACTTGCTCGCCCGCCTCGACGCCCGCGAACTGATCCTGGTCGACCTGACCAGCGCTGCCCGCTATGCAACCGGGCATATTCCCGGGGCGCGCTTCGTCGACCCCAAGCGCACCCAGCTCGGCCAGCCCCCCGCTCCCGGACTGCTACCGCCACAGAACGCACTTGAAGCGCTCTTCGGCGAGCTCGGGCACAACCCGGACGCGGTCTACGTGGTCTATGACGACGAAGGCGGAGGCTGGGCCGGCCGCTTCATCTGGCTGTTGGACGTGATCGGCCACAGTCGCTACCACTATCTGGACGGCGGCCTCACGGCCTGGCTGGCACAAAGCCTGCCAGTGACCACCGAAGTCCCGGCCCCGGCAGGCGGCCCAGTGCCCCTGATCCTGCATGACGAACCCACCGCCACCCGCGAATACCTGCAAAGCCGTCTCGGTGCAGCTGACCTGGCCATCTGGGACGCTCGCGGCCCGCTGGAATATTCCGGGGAGAAAGTCCTGGCCGCCAAGGGCGGACACATTCCCGGTGCGGTGAACTTCGAGTGGACCGCCGGCATGGACCAGGCGCGCCATCTGCGCATCCGCCGCGACATGCCGCAGATCCTCGCGGACCTGGGCATCAGCAAAGACAAAGAAGTGATCACCCACTGCCAGACCCACCACCGCTCGGGCTTCACCTATCTGGTGGCCAAGGCGCTGGGCTACCCACGGGTCAAGGGCTACGCCGGCTCCTGGGGCGAATGGGGCAATCATCCCGATACGCCCGTAGAGATTTAAGGTTTTTAAGGACACCCAATGAAAAAGCGTTTGTTCATCCTCAGTCAGTACCTGCTACCTCATCACCTGCTGTCACGCCTGGCCGGCTGCATTGCCGAGTGCCGTGTGCGCTGGTTCAAGAATGCATTCACCAGCTGGTTCGCCAAGCAGTACCAAGTGAACATGTCCGAAGCCCAAGTGGAGGATGTGACGGCCTACGAACATTTCAATGCCTTCTTCACCCGCGCCCTGAAAGAGGGCGCACGCCCGCTGGACCCAACCCCAGGCGCAATCCTCAGCCCCGCCGACGGTGCCATCAGTCAACTGGGGCCGATCGAACACGGCCGGGTATTCCAGGCCAAGGGCCACAGCTACAGCGTGCTGGAACTGCTGGGTGGCGATCCGGCCCTGGCCGCGCCTTTCATGGGCGGCGACTTCGCCACCGTCTACCTGTCGCCCAAGGACTATCACCGAGTGCACATGCCCCTGGCCGGCACCCTACGGGAAATGGTCTACGTGCCCGGGCGGATCTTCTCGGTCAACCAGACCACCGCCGAGAATGTCCCGGAATTGTTCGCCCGCAACGAACGCGTGGTGTGCATTTTCGACACCGAGCGCGGCCCGATGGCGCTGGTACTGGTCGGCGCAATGATCGTCGCTTCGATTGAAACCGTCTGGGCCGGTCTGGTAACGCCACCCAAACGCGAGCTCAAGACCGTGCGCTACGACGAAGCAGCCCGCGCGCCCATCCATCTGGAAAAAGGCGCAGAGATGGGGCGCTTCAAACTGGGCTCCACGGCCATCGTGCTGTTTGGCCCGGATCAGGTGCAGTGGGCTGAAGAACTGGCCGCCGGCTCGCCAGTACGGATGGGCCAGGGTATGGGTCTGCCCAAGGCTTGAGACCTGAATGCCGGACACAAAAAACGCCGCTGATCAGCGGCGTTTTTTATGGGCGGGGATTTTTCCCGGGACTCAGAGCTGCCCGTCGCGGTCGCGGAAACCCAGCAGATACAGCACGCCGTCCAGACCCAGGGTCGAGATCGCCTGCTTGGCCGATTGCTTGACCAGCGGCTTGGCACGGAACGCCACGCCCAAGCCGGCAATTCCCAGCATCGGCAAATCGTTGGCGCCATCACCCACAGCGATGGTCTGCTCCAGGCGCAGGCCTTCCTTGTGGGCCAGCTCGCGCAGCAGATCGGCCTTGCGCTGAGCGTCGACAATCGGCTCGATGGCGACGCCGGTGACCTTGCCGTCCACCACCTCCAGCTCGTTGGCGAACACGTAATCGATACCCAGCTTGGCCTGCAACTGCTTGGCAAAGTAGGTGAAGCCGCCGGAGAGAATCGCGGTCTTGTAGCCCAGGCGCTTGAGCTCGGCAAACAGGGTTTCGGCGCCCTCGGTCAGGCGCAGGGACGCGCCGATGGAATCCAGCACGCTGACGTCCAGCCCCTTGAGCAACGCCAGGCGCTCCTTGAAACTGGCACGAAAATCCAGCTCGCCGGCCATGGCCCGCTCGGTGATTTCTGCCACCCGCTCACCCACGCCTGCCGCCTTGGCCAGCTCGTCGATGACCTCGGCCTCGATCAGCGTCGAGTCCATGTCAAACACCGCCAGGCGGCGGTTGCGGCGGAACAGCGAATCTTCCTGGAAGGCGATGTCGACGTTCAGCTCCTGGGCCACGCTGAGGAATTCGGCTCGCAGGGCTTGCGGATCGGCGGCTTCGCCACGCACCGAAAACTCGATGCAGCCTTTGCCCTGATCGGCTGGCATATCCAGGGGCATGCGCCCGGACAGGCGATCGATGTGATCGATGTTCAGACCATACTTGGCAGTGATCGAACTCACACGCTGCAACTGCTCGGCGGTGACCTTGCGCGTCAGCAGGGTGACGATGTGGCGTTGCTTGCCCTGCCCGTCGACCCACTGCTGGTAGTCCTCCTCGGACACCGGTGTGAAACGCACCTGCTGATCGAGCTTGTAGGCGGTGAACAGAATGTCCTTGAGCACCGACGAACTCTGCTCGTTGCTGGGAATTTCAACCAGGATGCCGAACGACAAGGTGTCGTGGATCACCGCCTGACCGATGTCGAGAATGTTCACACCACCCTGGGCCAGAACACCCGTAATGGCCGCAGTCAGACCGGGACGATCTTCGCCGGTGATGTTTATCAGGACAATTTCGCGCAAGGCGCACCCCCGAGGTGGAAAAAAAGCGCATTCTACCCACTTTCGGTGACCATCGGGCACAGCCAGCGCTTTGCCGGTCTAGGGCCTGTCGCTATACTGCGCGTCAACTTCACGGACAAAAGAGCCGAGCTCAGTGAACCGGCCCACGCCAGTTAAAACCGATAACTTCTTCCTGCTGATCTTCCGTGCACTGCGCCACCGCCGTGTGCCGATTGCATTGCGCATTGCCAGCCATAACGTGATCCTGGTCGCCCTGGCCCTGGTGATCTATGCCGGTGTGATGGGCCTGCAGTTCAAGCAAGCCATGCACGAACAAGCCGACGCCCTGGGTCAGAGCCTGACCACCCAGACCGCCACTTCGGCCACCGAGCTGCTGGTGTCCAATGACATCCTCAGCCTCAACGTCCTGCTCAACAACCTGACCAAGAACCCGCTGGTGGCCCATGCGGCGATCTACAGCGTCGACAACCGCATCCTCGCCGAAGCCGGGCAACGCCCCAAGAGCAGCCTGCTGGGTGAAACCGAGGGCGTCTACCAGACCAAGATCACCTTCCAGGACGTGACCGCCGGCAACCTGCGGATCAGCCTGGACATGGCGCAGTTCCAGCAGCCGATGACCATCAGCCTGCAGAGCATGGGCATTCTCAGCGCCATCCTGCTGGCCCTGGCTCTGGCCCTGAGCCTGCGCCTGGGTCGCCACATCTCCACCCCGCTGCTGCAACTGCGGGTCTGGCTGCGGGACCTGGATGAGCACACCCCGGCGACCCAGCGCCAGGACGAAATTGGTGATCTGGCGCGCCAACTGCACGCTCGCCTGGTACCGGAAAAGCCCGAGCCAGAGCCGCAGCCAGAGCTCGAAGAGCAGGATGACGAGGAACACGAAGCCGCATTCGAAGTGCGTAACCTGCGTGACCCAAGCTTTGATGAAAGCACCCCGCTCGCCGGTCTGAAGCCTGCGCCACGGCATCTGGTCAGCGCCGAGGAGGACGAACTGGACGAAGAAGATCCGTTCGCCGACCTGCGTGATCACTCGTCGACTCCCGCCCCCAAACCTGCGCTGCAACCCCAGGTCCCGGCACAGCCTCAGCACAGCGCAGTACTCGCAGTGCAGTTGGGAGCCCAGGAGCAACTGCGCCGCCTGCCCCGCGCGCGGCTGATGGAACTGCTGGAGCGCTATCGCGATTGCCTCGACCAGGCGGCCTCGCTGTACCAGAGCGAACTGCACACCCTGAACGATGGCAGCACGCTGATGCTGTTCCATAGCGAAGACAGCGGCGACGACTACCTCACCAACGCCATTTGCTGCGGCGAGCTGTTGCGTGCTCTGGGCCATGCCCTGCAGATCGAAGTGGCGGACAGCGGCATCACCCTGCAACTGCAATTGGGCCTGACGCTGGGCGAAGGACTGTTCGGCCTGAGCCAGATCGACCTGCTGCTGACCGAAACCGCCCAGGACGCCCTGGCGCTATCCCAGCACAGCCGCAATCTGCTGCTGGTGGAGCGCCAGATCAATGACGACGCGCTGATCCGTCAGCGCGCGCGTATCCGCCCTATCGCCAGCCCGGAAGGAGCTTGCTGTGTCGAACGGCTGATGGAGCCCTATCCGTCAATGCTGGAACGGCAATTGGCGCGCATGCATGAGACACGGGCCAAGCTGTAAGGCTGGCACCGTGCAAGAAACAGCCCGCCAAGTGCGGGCTTTTTTGTGGCCTTCGTGTAGCCACTGACGCAGCTTGCGACAAGCCCCGAAGGAGCTTCAGCGCGAGGCATGACTGCGGCCTGCTCGCAGACCACAAGGATGGTGCCGGCCATATGAAACACCTGCCACAGCCAGTAACGAAAAGGCCCGCGGATTAGGCGGGCCTTGTCTTGCAGCGGCTCAACTCAGAATCTGAACACTTCCATATCCGTACGGATTGGCGTGGCCATTGGGATCTTCGGCTGCTTCTCATGCTCGGCAGGCTTGGGCGCAGGTGCCGGCGGCGCCTTGCGTGGCACTTCTGCCACCGCTGGCTGATTGGCCAGGGGTTTGAGGGCGACCGACAATTGCTCGGCCAGACGCTGCAACAACACGCCCTGGGCCTGGACCTGAGACGCCGTGGTACCCGCATGCTGCTCCTGCAGGTGAACAATGCGGTTGTCCCGCACCTGACCACGACGATCGATCAGGCGCCACTGAGCATCCAGTACCGCCGGTTGCGACTTGCCGGAATCCAGGCGAGTGATCGACAGCAGTACCTGGACATCCGGAGTGAAGCCGCTGGTGGCCGGCGCCAGAACCACGCGCTGGCTATCCAGGTTGCCGGCCACCTGGCGCAGCAGCAACTGGTCGATGTCCGAAGACAAGCTACCGGCCCAACGGCCATCGGTGGAGGCTTGCAGGCTGCCATCGTCCTGGCGTTGCAGGAGGGTTTCCCGTTGCAGGTAGTCAGCGATCAACACCGGCCCCAACAATACCGACATGCCGGCACTGGCCGGCTGGGCTGGACTTCCGCTGTCCAGCTGATACAGCGACACCGGCTGGTGTACGCTGCAACCCGCCAGGCCAAAAACGCCCGCGAGCAAGAAAACAAGAGGAAGGCGCAGAGCAGTCATCATCCCATCCAAGTGGCGGCCACAAGGCTGGCCACAGTGTAAATACTCAAAAAAATTGAATAACGCCCGGCCACGCCAGCGTTTGAAACGCGCATATCATCCGTGAATATGCGCCATGACTCCAGTGTTCTAGCGTTGATCTGGCGCTTAAGTCCAAGATCGAACGCTCTAGCCCGCCCTTAACTGAGCGGCTCTACCAACAACGCATCGACCCGCTGGAAACCGCGAGGCAGTTTGTTGCCACGACGCCCGCGCTCGCCCTTGTAGTGTTCAAGGTCATCGGCCTTCAACGACAAGGTGCGCTTGCCCGCCTGCAACACCAGGGTCGCGCCATCGGGCAGTACCGCGATGTCGGTGACGTACTCTTCGCGGCTGGCCACGCGCTCACCGGGAATGCCGATGATCTTGTTGCCCTTGCCTTTGCCCAACTGCGGCAGGTCGCTGATCTTGAACACCAGCAGACGCCCCTCGGTGGTCACCGAGGCCAGCCAGTTCTGCTCGCGGTCGGCCACCGGCCGCGGCGCCAGGACCTTGGCGTTGTTCGGCAGGCTCAACAGCGCCTTGCCCGCCTTGTTCTTGGCCTGCAGATCTTCGCCCTTGACCACGAAGCCATAGCCCGCGTCGGAAGCGATCACATACAAGGCATCGTCATCGGGCAACAGTACGCACTCGAACGTCGCACCCGGTGGCGGCGTCAGACGACCGGTCAACGGCTCGCCCTGACCACGGGCCGATGGCAGCGTGTGGGCCGCCACCGAGTAACTGCGGCCGGTGGAGTCGATGAACACCGCGAACTGGTTGGAACGCCCCGCAGCAGCAGTCTTGTAACCGTCACCGGCCTTGTAGGACAAACCAGTGGCGTCAATATCATGCCCCTTGGCACAGCGAACCCAGCCTTTTTCCGACAGAACGATGGTCACCGGCTCGGTGGGCATCAGCTCGTTTTCCGACAGTGCCTTGGCTTCCGCACGGGCGACGATCGGGGAACGCCGGTCGTCGCCGTAGGTTTGTGCGTCTTGCAGCAATTCGGTACGTACCAGCTTCTTCAGCTTGCTCTCGCTGTTGAGCAGGGCTTGCAGCTTGGCCTGTTCCTTGAGCAACTCATCCTGCTCGGCCCGCAGCTTCATCTCTTCCAGACGCGCCAACTGCCGCAGGCGGGTATCGAGGATATAGTCGGCCTGGATTTCACTGAGGGCGAAACGCTCGATCAGCTTGGCCCGCGGATGCTCCTCGGTACGGATGATGTGAATCACCTCATCCAGGTTGAGGTAAGCGATCAGCAAACCGTCCAACAGATGCAGGCGACGCTCGACCTTGTCCAGGCGGAACTGCAGGCGCCGGCGCACGGTGGCCACCCGGAACTCCAGCCATTCCACCAGCAACGCCCGCAGGTTCTTCAACTGCGGCTTGCCGTCCAGACCGATGATGTTGATGTTGACCCGGTAGGTCGATTCCAGCTCGGTGGTGGCGAACAGGTGCTGCATCAGCTCATCGGGATCGACCCGGTTGGAGCGCGGGATGATCACGATGCGGCAGGGGTTCTCATGGTCCGACTCGTCCCGCAGATCGGCCACCATCGGCAATTTCTTGGCCTGCATCTGCGCGGCAATCTGCTCCAGCACCTTGGCCCCGGAGACCTGGTGCGGCAGCGCGGTGACAATAATGTCGCCATCCTCGATCCGATACACGGCGCGCATGCGCACCGAGCCACGGCCGGTTTCATAGATCTTCAGCAGGTCGGCGCGCGGGGTGATGATTTCCGCTTCGGTGGGGTAATCCGGCCCCTGGATATGCTCGCAGAGCTGCTCCACCGTGGCCTTGGGTTCGTCCAGCAGACGCACGCAGGCCGAAGCCACTTCCCGCAGGTTGTGCGGCGGCACGTCGGTGGCCATGCCCACGGCGATACCGGTGGTGCCGTTGAGCAGGATATTCGGCAGACGCGCCGGCAATACCAGAGGTTCCTGCAAGGTGCCGTCGAAGTTCGGCCCCCAGTCCGCAGTGCCCTGGCCCAGCTCGCTGAGCAGCACTTCGGAATAGCGCGACAGACGCGCCTCGGTGTAACGCATGGCCGCAAAGGACTTGGGATCGTCCGGCGCACCCCAGTTGCCCTGGCCGTCCACCAGCGTGTAGCGATAGCTGAAGGGCTGTGCCATCAGCACCATGGCTTCGTAGCAGGCGGAATCCCCGTGAGGGTGGAACTTACCGAGCACATCACCCACGGTACGCGCGGATTTCTTGTGCTTGGAATCGGCATCCAGCCCCAGCTCACTCATGGCGTAGACGATACGCCGCTGTACCGGTTTCAGGCCGTCGCCGATATGCGGCAAAGCACGGTCCATGATCACGTACATGGAGTAGTTGAGGTAGGCACTTTCGGTGAAGTCAGCCAGTGACCGGCGTTCTACGCCATCCAGGCTGAGATCAAGGGAGTCGCTCATGCGGGCCTCATTGGTTCGTTGTCTGGCGCAGCAGCATAGTGCCGCCGCGCTGAGTAAATTCAAGTTTCTTCAAAGCGCTCATGCCCAGCAAAATCTGGTCGCCGTCGAGCCCCGGGGCCACCAGGGCCCTGACGTCCTGGAGAACGATATCCCCCAGTTGCAAACGCTCTATACGGGTCCGATAACCCTCGCTGCGCCCGTTGGCCGTGCTCAGGGTGACCGGCACCCCGCGCTCCAGGCCCAGGCGCTCGGCCAGCCCGGAAGGAATCGACACCTCAGTGGCGCCGGTATCGAGCATGAATTGCACCGGCTGCCCGTTGATATGGCCGCTGGCGACGAAATGCCCCTGGCCGTTGCCGACCAGTTTCACTTCGATATAACCCTCATGTTGTTGCGAACTGACGACCGTGTTCGGGTTCTCCTGACGGGCCTCCCAATCAGCGAAGAACCGCGTGGCCAGAAACAGCGCAGCAGCCCAGGCCATGATCAGCATCACGCGCCCGGCACTCTTGCCCGGTTGCTGGCTCATGACTTGCTACTCCAGCCACCTTCAGGCGCCGCAAAACGCCAGACGATGGGACGGGCCTCGCCATCGGCGCGGGCTCCATTGTTGTTGTCCACACCGATCCAGGCCCCCTTGGCATCCACCACCAAGGCTTCCGCCAGCCCATAGGGCTGTGGATAACGTCGATGCTCCACCAGCGCCTCGGCGGCATAGGACCAGCACTGCTCGACCTTCGCGGTCTGCGCATCCCGGCGACAGATCTGATAGGCGTTACGCTCCAGGGTGAACAACTTGCCGTCGAACAGCGACACGTCGGCAAAATCCCGGGACACCGCCTTGGCATTGGGCACCTGCTCCGGCTGCATTTCCGAGCCTGCCTCACTGAGCAGCACGCAACCACCATCACAGTCCCAAGTGGTCTGCCCGCGCTTGACAAGCAACAGCCCGCGCCGCTCACGCTCCGCCGCCAACCAGATCCGGTCGCCGGCAGGGTTCACCGCCAGGCCTTCGAACAAGGCGTTGAAATGCAGGAGCATGCCACTGGCCCGCGCTTCACGGACCATGATCGGGGAGATCTTCAACCAGGCCGGCTCGCCTTGCGCCGGCACTTGTAGCACCGCGGCATGAGCCTCGCTGATCACATACTTGTTGCCGGCGGCGTCGCAGGAGATGCCTTCGAAATCCAGGTCGCCACCACGCACGAAGGACGCCGCCCAGGTCCGTGACTTCAAGCCCCAGGGCAAGCCGGTATCGGGTACTGCAGGCACCTCCAGCTTGACGGCATCGGCCTGCCAGGCACTGTCGCGGGTATCGAGCTTGTAGATCTGATCGTCATCGCGGTCGGAAACCGTCCACAAATCCTGGCCACAGAGTGCCAGCCCGGACAGATTGCCGCCGCGCATGCCTTCCACAGGATGCTCGGACAACAAGGTCAGTTCGGGCACTGGCGCGGCCACCACCGAGGTTGCCAATAGCGCTAGGGCCAGGGCAAAACCTCTGTGCATCAGGCCAGCACCTCGGCCAGGTTGCCCTTGGACTCCAGCCAGGACTTGCGATCACCGGCGCGCTTCTTCGCCAGCAGCATGTCCATGATTTCTGCGGTGGCCTCGACGTCGTCCAGGGTCAACTGCACCAGGCGCCGAGTGTTCGGGTCCATGGTGGTTTCACGCAGTTGCGGCGGGTTCATCTCACCCAGCCCCTTGAATCGGGTGACCTGGGGCTTGCCACGCTTCTTCTCGGCCACCAGGCGATCGAGAATGCCGTCGCGCTCGGCATCATCGAGGGCGTAGAAGATGTCCTTGCCCAGGTCGATGCGGTACAGCGGCGGCATGGCCACATAGACGTGACCGGCATTCACCAACGGGCGGAAATGCTGGACGAACAAGGCACAGAGCAAGGTGGCGATGTGCAAACCATCGGAGTCGGCGTCGGCGAGGATGCAGATCTTGCCGTAGCGCAGTTGGCTCATGTCCTCGGCGCCGGGATCGACGCCGATGGCCACGGCAATGTTGTGCACTTCCTGGCTGGCCAGGACTTCGCTGCCGTCCACTTCCCAGGTGTTGAGGATCTTGCCGCGCAACGGCAGGATCGCCTGGAATTCCTTGTCCCGTGCCTGCTTGGCCGAACCACCCGCGGAATCACCCTCCACCAGGAACAGCTCGGAACGCATCGGGTCCTGGCCAGCGCAGTCCGCCAGCTTGCCGGGCAGCGCCGGGCCCTGGGTAATGCGCTTGCGTTCGACCTTCTTGCTGGCCTTCAAGCGGCGACCGGCGTTGCTGATGGCCAACTCCGCCAGTTGCATGCCCAGCTCGGGATTGGCATTGAGCCACAGGCTGAAGGCGTCCTTGACCACACCGGAAACGAAAGCCGCCGCCTCACGGGACGACAAACGCTCTTTGGTCTGGCCGGAGAACTGGGCGTCTTGCATCTTCATCGACAGGACGAAGGCGATCCGTTCCCAGACGTCTTCCGGAGCCAGCTTCAGGCCACGGGGCAGCAGGTTGCGGAATTCGCAGAACTCGCGCATGGCATCCAGCAGGCCCTGGCGCAGGCCGTTGACGTGGGTACCGCCCTGGGCCGTGGGGATCAGGTTGACGTAGCTTTCCTGAACACTGTCGCCACCTTCCGGTAGCCACAGCAGGGCCCAGTCCACCGCTTCCTTGTTACCGGCCAGGCTGCCGCAGAACGGCTCGCTGGGCAGGCGTTCGAATTCGCTGACCGCATCCACCAGATAGGAGCGCAAGCCGTCTTCGTAATGCCACTCCACCTTCTCACCGCTGGACTTGTCCTCGAAGCTCACCAGCAGCCCCGGGCACAGTACCGCCTTGGCCTTGAGCACATGCTTGAGGCGGCTGACGGAGAATTTCGGCGAATCGAAGTATTTCGGGTCCGGGGCAAAGTACACACTGGTACCAGTGTTGCGCTTGCCCACGGTGCCGACCACTTCCAGCTCGGTGGCCTTGTAGCCGTCGGCGAAGGTCATCTGGTATTCGTTGCCGTCGCGCTTGACCCGCACCCGCACCTGGTGCGACAGGGCGTTGACCACGGAAATACCCACCCCGTGCAGACCGCCGGAGAACTGGTAGTTCTTGTTGGAAAACTTGCCGCCGGCATGGAGCTTGGTGAGGATCAGCTCGATCCCGGACACGCCCTCTTCCGGGTGGATGTCCACGGGCATGCCGCGGCCGTCGTCGCAGACTTCCAGGGAATGGTCGGCGTGCAGGATGACCTGTATCGACTTCGCATGGCCGGCCAGGGCTTCGTCGACACTGTTGTCGATGACTTCCTGGGCCAAATGGTTGGGCCGCGTGGTGTCGGTGTACATGCCCGGGCGTTTGCGCACCGGGTCGAGTCCCGAGAGGACTTCGATGGCGTCTGCGTTATAAGAGCTAGCGCTGGGAGTGGCCATGGGTTCTCGTCGTTAGTCGTTCAATGAATATGGGGCGAGGCCTTCACAGTGCCGTGAAGTCGATCGCCTGGTACTGATCGGCAGTGATGCCGGCAAAATTCAACATCGCCGGCAATTGTCCGGCAAAACCTTGGAAACCATGATCGCCGCCGGCCTGAATGCGCAAGGCGCAGGCACGGTAATAGCGCTCGGCGCTGCGATAGTCCAGCGTCTCGTCCCCAGTCTGCAACCACACCTGATAACGCTGTGGGTCCTGAGGCGGCGCGACTTCCAGCGCTGCCAGGGCCGCCACATGGTCATGGGTCAGCTCCCAGGTTTCATCGGTATACAGGTTTTTCTGCGTGCCCAGATAACCGTCGAACATCCGGTGCGGGCTGACAGCAGGGTTGATCAGCAGGGCTTTGAGCCCGTAGCGCTCGGCAAGGTGAGTCGCATAGTAGCCGCCGAGCGAGCTGCCGACCAGCAATGGTCGACCGAGCTCGGCAATCGCCTGCTCCAGCTGGCCAATGGCCTGTCGCGGATGATGATGCAGGGCCGGTACCCGCAATTGTTCAGCCAGCCCCAGCTGCTCCATGACACGCCGCAACTGAGAGGCCTTGGTCGACGCGGGAGCACTGTTGAAGCCGTGGATATAAAGGATCGAACCGGACATGCGAACTCCCTGTGCACCTGGGCAAAAGCCACAGTTTACAGGGATGACGACAGGTTACGAAGCCGCTTCAGTAGCCGTTGCTACCGTAGTCGATGGTGAATTCGTAGCCCAGGACCCGTTCCACACCGGTTTCCAACCGTCCATCGGGCCACAACCGCAGCCAGCGATAGCCAGGCACCTGCTCCTCGACCTTGAAGTCGTCGCTGCCGGGCTCGAACTGGATGCAGGTCGAGGGTGAGGCCAATAGCCGCATGGCGCCGCGCTGGCGATCGATTTCCTGATGCACATGCCCCCAGAGCAAGGCACGGACCTGAGGGAAAGCATCGAGCACGGCGAACAGCGCCTCGGCGTTGCGCAGGCCAATGGGCTCCATCCAGGTACAGTCAATGGATACCGGGTGATGGTGCAGGCAGATCAGGTGATGGCGCTCAGGCGCCTCGCTCAGGGAGTGAGCCAGCAATTGCAGTTGGTCGTCCTGCAGGTAACCCGGCACCGAGCCGGGCACCGCCGAGTCCAGCAAGGTGATGCGCCAGTTGCCGATATCCATTACCGGCTCCAGCAAGTCACTGTCCTGCGTCGCCAGTTGCATGACCTGCGGCTCGTCATGGTTGCCCGGCAGCCAGCGGCCCGGTGCCGGAATCTGTCGGGTCAACTGACGAAAGCGCTGATAGGACTCCAGGGAACCGTCCTGGGACAGATCACCGGTGGCCAGCATCAGGTCGATCCGCGGCTGCTGCGCCAGCACCTGCTCGATGACTCGCTGCAGACTGTCGGCGGTGTTCATGCCCAGCAAGGTGCCATCAGCGTCGGCAAACAGGTGGCTGTCAGTTAGTTGCACCAGCAGTACGGAATCGTCGGCAGTCAGTGCGGATACGCTTGGCACGGCGTTCTCCCGGAGCAAGGGCACAAAGCATGATGAAGGCGGCAATTATGCTGGGGGAAATGCAAAAGAGGAAACCTGGGAAACGGACCCAGTTCACATCTATCGCACGGCTTCGAACTCGTGGCCACAGGCCAGGCAATGACTCAGCCACTCCCCAAGAAAGACATTCAACTGAGCCTTTTCATCCGGCTGATGCATGAAGGCATTGGGATAGGGATAGATGCTACGAAAACGCCGGGCATGCTCGGCACTGATGACCTCCGCCATCCGCGCATCGTGATAGACCTGCACTTCCAGTTGCGGCACGGGCAGCCACGGCAAGCTATGCTCCTGACGCACCTGCAAGGTGGTGGTGTAGGGGCAGGCCAGCACCACTTCCAGGGCCAGTACGCCGAGCATCTGGTCGCCCTGGGTCACGGCAATGCGCCGTGCCACAGGCTGATTGCGCATGTCAGGCAACAGGCGCATCAGCCGAGCGTAGTTGGCCTCGCAGGACGCTTGCAGCCCCGCGAGATCAACCCGATAGCGGTCGCGTACCTTGTTTACGACCATAACCCCCTCACTTCAGCGCGATTGAGCGCCAGCCACTGCAAGGCAATGATGCTGGCGGCATTGCAGATCCGCCCGTCACGCATGGCCTGCAACGCATCCTCATAAGCCATCACCGAAACCCGGATGTCTTCCGCCTCTTCTTCCAGCCCATGCAGCCCGCCGGCAGCGCTGCTGTCGCAACGGCCCAGGAACAGGTGGACGAACTCGGTGCTGCCCCCCGGCGACGGAAAATACTGGGTCATCGGCCACAGCGCAGAGATGTCCAGGCCAGCTTCCTCCTGTGCCTCACGCCGAGCAACCTGTTCCGGTTGCTCGTCCTTGTCGATCAGCCCGGCCACCAGTTCCACCAGCCAGGGCGTAGCGGTCTTGCCCATGGCGCCAACGCGGAACTGTTCGATCAGCACCACTTCATCGCGTTGCGGATCGTACGGCAGTACGCAGACCGCATCGTGACGGACAAAGACTTCACGATTGATTTCCCGCCCCATGCCACCGGCGAACAACTCGTGGCGCAATTGCAAGCGATCGAGCCGGTAGAACCCCTGGAAGCAGTTTTCACGCCGGATGATCTCAACGGCACTTGGCGTGGAGTTGGCAAAGTCAGTCATAACAATCCTCGTGTACAGCGTATTCGACCCGAGGATCCCCCTCGACTTCGCGCCATCCTAACGCGCCCGCGGCTGCCGATGCAGCCCCTTTACCCTCAGCGGGATAGACGGCGAGGGGCTAAACCTACTCTAATTGCTTCTATTGAGCTTAGTGGCGAACCGACTGCCTCGCAGACAGTCGAAGCCGGTAACTTTTGCCTCCCCCCTGGTTTATGAAGGACGCCCATGTCGCTTGTCAAAATCGCCTCCGTGGCCTGTATCGCCCTGACCCTGGGCGCCTGCCAAAGCCTGTTTCAGCCAAGCTACAACACCCCACTGGAAACCAAGCGCGAGAAATCCGAACAACTCAAGCCCGGCTGCAGTGGCGCCGACTGCCCACTGGTCAACCTTGACACCGTGCACTTTCCCGCCGAGCCGCAACTGGACGCCATCGTCGAAAAGCGCTTGCTGCAAATGACCCGCACCAGCCCCGACGCCCCACTGCCGGCCAGCCTCAGCGCCTACCGCGAACAGTTCCTGCGCAGCGCAGCAGACCGCCACGGCATGTACCTGCAATCCAAGGTACGCGAGCAGCATGACGGACTGGTGATCATCGAACTGGCCAGCTACCTGGACACCGGCGCCGCCAATGGCACCCCGGGACGGGGCTTCGTCAATTACTCGCGCCAGCAACACAAGGCCCTGAACCTGGCAGACATGCTCCTGCCCGGCCAGGAGGACATGTTCTGGAAGGCTGCGCGGGTTGCCCACAACAACTGGCTGATCAGCACCCACCTGGATCGCGAAGCCGAATTCGTCAAGACCTGGCCGTTCCAGAAAACCCCGAACGTGGCCCTGACCCAGAAAGCCGTGACCCTCAAGTACGACGTCACCACCATCGCGCCCTCGGTTCTGGGTCATATCGAATTGCAGATTCCCTACGACCGCCTCAAGGGCGTGCTCAAGCCCGAGCTGTTTCCCGAGAACTGAACGCCCGCCCCAACAGCCACTGCAACAGCCCTGCCAGTACCAGTGACGGCAGGGTTGCACCGACATCCGGATACAAATTGGCCAGCAGGTGACAGGTGCTCACCCCACCCAACCAGGCCGGCAGCGCCGTCCAGCGCAGGGCTGAGTGCGGGATCTGCCCGCTGCGGCGACGCAGGATGAAGTGATCCACCAGCACAACGCCAAACAACAGCGCAAATGCCGAGCCGATCAACAGCAGGAAGTTCTGGTACCGGGCCAATGGCGCCAAACACGCGCTGGTCGGCCGGCTCCGGGAGATCGGGATAGCAGGTACTTGCCCTGCTCAAGGGATCTATCTCAGAAAGAACAGGAGCAAGCTGCAAGCCTCAAGCATCAAGAAAAAGCACTTCGGCCTTTGCTTTCCGCTTTCCGCTTGCAGCCTGCAGCTCGTGGCTTAGACCTTCTTGTACAGCTGGCTGCCTTCCTGCTTGAAGCGCGCGGCCTGCTCGGCCAGTCCCTTGGCGACATCCACATCCACCGCTTCGATGCGCTGGTTGGCCGCGTATTCGCGCACTTCCTGGGTGATCTTCATCGAGCAGAACTTCGGCCCGCACATGGAACAGAAATGTGCCACCTTGGCCGAATCCTTAGGCAGGGTTTCGTCGTGGTAGGAACGTGCGGTGTCCGGGTCCAGGCCCAGATTGAACTGGTCTTCCCAACGGAACTCGAAACGCGCCTTGGACAGGGCGTTGTCGCGGATCTGCGCGCCAGGGTGACCTTTGGCCAGGTCGGCAGCATGGGCCGCGATCTTGTAGGTGATGATCCCGGTCTTCACGTCATCCTTGTTCGGCAGGCCCAGGTGCTCCTTGGGCGTGACGTAGCAGAGCATGGCGCAGCCGAACCAGCCGATCATCGCCGCGCCGATACCAGAAGTGATGTGGTCGTAGCCCGGAGCGATGTCGGTGGTCAGCGGGCCCAGGGTGTAGAACGGTGCCTCATCGCAGCACTCCAGCTGCTTGTCCATGTTCTCCTTGATCAACTGCATCGGCACGTGGCCCGGGCCTTCGATCATGCACTGCACGTCGTGCTTCCAGGCGATCTTGGTCAGCTCGCCGAGGGTTTCCAGCTCACCGAACTGGGCTTCGTCGTTGGCGTCGGCAATCGACCCCGGACGCAGACCATCTCCCAGGGAGAAGCTGACGTCGTAGGCCTTCATGATTTCGCAGATTTCGTCGAAATGGGTGTAGAGGAAGTTCTCTTTATGGTGCGCCAGGCACCACTTGGCCATGATCGAACCGCCCCGGGAGACGATGCCGGTGACGCGCTTGGCGGTCAGCGGTACATAGCGCAGCAACACGCCGGCGTGGATGGTGAAGTAGTCCACGCCCTGCTCGGCCTGCTCGATCAGGGTGTCGCGGAACAGCTCCCAGGTCAGGTCCTCGGCCACGCCGTTGACCTTTTCCAGGGCCTGGTAGATCGGCACGGTACCGATCGGCACCGGCGAGTTGCGGATGATCCACTCGCGGGTTTCATGGATGTGCTTGCCGGTGGACAGGTCCATCACCGTGTCCGAACCCCAGCGGATGCCCCAGGTCAGTTTCGCCACTTCTTCCTCGATGGAAGAACCCAGGGCGCTGTTGCCGATATTGCCGTTGATCTTCACCAGGAAGTTGCGGCCGATGATCATCGGCTCCAGCTCAACGTGGTTGATGTTGGCCGGGATGATGGCGCGGCCGCGGGCGATTTCCTCGCGGACGAACTCTGGGGTGATTTCTTTCGGAATGCTGGCGCCGAAGCTGTGGCCGGCGTGTTGCTGCTTCAGCAGGCCGGCGGCGCGGGCCTCCTGCAGCTTCATGTTTTCGCGGATGGCGACGTATTCCATCTCGGCGGTGATGATGCCTTTGCGCGCGTAGTGCATCTGGCTGACGTTGGCCCCGGCCTTGGCTCGGCGCGGGTTATTGACGTGGGCAAAACGCAGCTTGGTCAATTCCGGGTCCGCCAGACGCTGCTGACCGAAGTTGGAGCTCAGGCCCGCCAGGCGCTCGGTGTCGCCACGGTCTTCGATCCACGCCGAACGTACATCGCCCAGGCCCTTGCGCACATCGATCACCACGTTCGGATCGGTGTAAGGACCGGAGGTGTCGTACACAGTGACCGGCGCGTTGATCTCGCCGCCGAAATCGGTGGGGGTCACGTCCAGGGTAATTTCGCGCATGGGCACGCGGATGTCCGGGCGGGAACCCTGGACATAGACTTTTTGCGAGCGGGTAAAGGGCTGCACCGATTGTTGGTCGACTTGGGCCGACTCACTGAGGTTGCTAGCGTTTTTTAGTTTTGTCGTCATCACGGGCTCTCCAGACAGCATCCAGGCAGTGGGATTTTGTCGGAGCGAACCTGTAGCGGACGGACGCACCCTGTCTAAGCAACTAGTGAGTGCAGTGCTTGGTACTCGAGGGGTGTTCGATTGTCGAACAACATCCCGGACGAAGCACAAGAGGACTCGCCGGGTGACGAGAAATCTTGTTCCCTACGCAGGCGCTAACCTGATCAGGTTCAACGGGATCCGGATTATCCGATCTCAGCCTCATAGCAAGGCACCCCGACAAGAACCGGGCCAGTCTAGACAAAGCCGGGACAGAACGCCAACCCCCGTGCAATAAGCAGGATGAATGGCGTAATTAGCGGATTGTTGCGACCTGCCAGCGGCTCTACACTCCTTGCCCTGTGTCGAACCTTGACGCTCTATGGGTCGCGCCTTAGCCTTGGCGCCTGGATTATCTCCGTAATATCAACTCTAGGGATCGCCGAATGCTGCGCAAACTCTCACTGGCTGTTGCCGTGTCTTGTGCGTCCAATGGAATGGCCTGGGCAGCAGAAGCGCCTTTGACCACCAAGACCGACCTGGTCAGCGTCTACCAGGAAGCGGTGGACAACAATGCCGATCTGGCCGCTGCACGCGCCCAGTACGGCGCCCAGAAGGAAGTGGTGCCCCAGGCTCGCGCCGGGCTTTTGCCCAACCTCTCTGCCGGCGCGGACATGAGCAATACCCGCACCAGGTTCGATGAGCCTTCCATGACCTCGACCCGCAGCGGCAACGTCTACCAGGCGACCCTGGCCCAGCCGCTGTTCCGCGCCGATCGCTGGTTCCAGTTGCAAGCCGCCAAGGACATCAACGAACAGGCCTCGCTGCAACTTTCGGCCACCGAACAGAACCTGATCCTGCAAAGCGCGGAGAACTACTTCGCGGTGCTGCGCGCCCAGGACAACCTGGCCTCGACCAAGGCCGAGGAAGCCGCCTTCAAACGCCAGCTGGATCAGTCCAACGAACGCTTCGATGTGGGCCTGTCGGACAAGACCGACGTACTGCAATCCCAGGCCAGTTACGACACCGCCCGGGCCAACCGCATCCTTGCCCAGCGCCAGGTGGACGACGCCTTCGAGGCCCTGATCACCCTGACCAACCGCGAGTACAACGCGATCCAGGGCATCGTCCATACCCTGCCGGTGCTGGCGCCGACCCCCAACGATGCCAAGGCTTGGGTCGACACCGCCGCCAAGCAGAACCTCAACCTGCTGGCCAGCAACTACGCGGTCAGCGCCGCCGAGGAAACCCTCAAGCAGCGCAAGGCCGGGCACGCCCCGACCCTGGACGCCGTGGCGCAGTACAAGAAAGGCGACAACGACGCCCTGGGCTTCAGCAACCCCAATCCGTTGACGCGCTACGGCAGCGATGTCGAACAGCGTTCCATCGGCCTGCAGTTGAACATCCCGATCTACAGCGGCGGGCTGACCAGCTCCCAGGTTCGCGAGTCCTATTCGCGCCTGAGCCAGACCGAACAGCAGCGTGAATCCCTGCGCCGCCAGGTGGTGGAGAACACCCGCAACCTGCACCGCGCTGTGAATACCGATGTCGAGCAGGTCCAGGCCCGACGCCAGTCGATCATCTCCAACCAGAGCGCGGTGGAAGCCACGGAAATCGGCTATCAGGTGGGGACGCGCAATATCGTCGACGTGCTCGATGCCCAGCGCCAGCTGTACACCTCGGTGCGCAACTACAACAACAGCCGCTACGACTACATCCTCGACAACCTGCGCCTGAAGCAGGCCGCCGGCACCCTCAACCCCGGTGATCTGCAAGACCTGTCGCGCTACCTCAAGGCCGACTACAACCCGGACCGTGACTTCCTGCCGCCCGACCTGGCCAAGGCCGCACAAGAGCAACTCAAGGCTCGTCCCTGAAGCTTGAAGCCATGAAAAAGGCCACCTTGGCGGGTGGCCTTTTTTTGCGGCCGCTACGCAGCCGAACGCAGCCTGCGGCAGCGGCTACAGACGGACGATCAGTGCCTGTTCAATAGACGATCAAGGCCATCCAATAACCGCTGCAAGGCCCCCTGGTTGGCCTTGAGCACCTTGAGCCCGGCCTCGGCCATCTTCTGTGCATCCCGGGGCAACTCGAACAGGCGCTGCACCGCCACCGCCAGTCCCTCAGCGTCATCCACCTCCTGCAAGGCACCGGCCTCGCGCAGCATCGCGGCGATTTCCAGGAAGTTGAACAGGTGCGGCCCGCTGATCACCGGTTTGGCCAGGGCCGCCGGCTCCAGCAGGTTGTGCCCGCCATTGGCGACCAGACTGCCGCCGACAAAAGCGCTGTCGGCCAGGGCGTAGAGGAACAGCAACTCGCCCATGGTGTCCCCCAGCAACACCGAGGTGGTGGCGCCCACCGGTTCCCCAGCGGAGCGGCGAACCGTCGCGAATCCCTGTTGCTGGCACAACTCGAACACCGAGTTGAAGCGCTCCGGGTGCCGTGGCACCAGGATCAGCAGGGCATTCGGGTAACTGGCCAGCAGTTGCCGATGGGCGTCGAGCACCACGGCATCTTCACCTTCGTGGGTACTGGCGGCGATCCACACCGGGCGCTCCATGGCCTGCCATTGCTGGCGCAGATCCCGGGCACGCTCCAGCAGTTGCGGGTCAATGCTCAGGTCGAACTTGATCGAGCCTGTGACTTCCACCGTCTCGGGACGTGCACCCAATTGACGGAAACGCTCGGCTTCGGCTTCGGTCTGCACCGCGAACAGGCTCATTTGCCCCAGCATGGGCGCGGTCAGGCGGGCAAAACGCCCATAGCCCTTGGCCGAGCGCTCGGACAACCGGGCATTGGCCAGGGCCACCGGAATCCCGCGCCGGGCGCACTGGTCAATGTGATTGGGCCACAGCTCGGTCTCCATGATCACCGCCAGCTTGGGCTGCACCCGATCCAGAAACCGCGCCGCGGCGCAGGGCAGATCGTAAGGCAGGTAGCAATGCTGGATTCGTGGCTCATTGGCGAACAACGCCTGGATACGCTCGGAGCCGGTGGGCGTCATGCAGGTCACGGTGATCGGCAACTGGGGATAACGGGCCAACAGGGCACGAATCATCGGCGCGGCGGCGATGCTCTCGCCCACAGACACCGCATGCACCCAAATGCCGCCAGTCTGCATGGCCGGCAAGCCAAGGGAGAAACGCTCGCCAATGCGTTTGGCATAAGCCGGAGCCTTGCGCGAACGCAGCCACAGGCGAATCGCTACCAATGGCAGCCCCAGGTAAAACAGTGCGGTATAGAGAGTTCTATTCATGGCGGCGGAGTTTATCGGTTTTTTAGCCGATCGCCTTCAGGTGCACGGCAAAACGTTCCGCCAGCCAACGCGCCGCCGGCCCCAGAGGTTCGTCGCGGCGCCAGGCCAACTCCACCACCAGCGCCGGCGGGGTCCATTCGCTGACCAATTCGACCATCTGGTGCTGGTAAGCCGGGTACTGCACCACATGCCGCGGCAGCCAGGCCCAGCCCAGGCCGCGCATCAGCCATTCAGCCATGACGTAAAAGCTGTCAGCCCGCCAGACCTGGGGGCTGACCTGCTCGCCACCAGGATAACCGCTGAGTTGAGGAGCGATCAGCAACTGCCGGTGCCGGGCCAGAAGCTGACGATTGACCCGTTTCTCATGGGCCAGCGGATGCCCCACGGCGCAGACAGTGACCATCTCGACGCTGCCCAGGGCTTGGCGCTCCAGGGTTTCCGGCATCTGCTCATGGTGAAACAGCAGCCCCAAGTCAGCCCGACGCTCCACCAGTTTTCGCGCCACGTCCCCCTGAGCACCGCTGGCCAGTTGCACTTCCAGGCTGGGAAAGCGCTCGGCCAGTGCCTCCAGGCTGTCGAGCACCGGCTGATAGGGCATCGCCTCATCCTGGGCCAGGCGCAACCGCGCCTCCTGGCCCCGCATCAAAGCCAGCGCCCGGCCATTGAGGCGATCACACTGGCGGAGGATTTCCCGGGCCTCCTGCAACAAGGCACTGCCGGCTTCGGTGAGCTTTGGCTGACGGCCGCTGCTGCGCTCGAACAGGCTCACTCCCAGATCCTCTTCCAGCAGGGCAATGGCACTGCTGATGGCGGACTGAGCCTTGCGTTGCTGGCGGGCTACTGCAGAAAACGAGCGCAGCTCGGCAACACTGACAAACAGCCGCAACTGCTCCAGGTTCCATTGCATGTTCATAGAGCAACCTATCTCCATAACAGATAGGTAATGACTTTACCCCATCTGAACACTCTCTAGAATGCCGACCTCAGAAAAGCAGTCCCAGACACGAGGAACCCTCCCATGAACGCTTACTACTACCTGGCCATCGCCATCTGCGCGGAAGTAATTGCCACTGTTTCAATGAAAGCGGTCAAGGGCTTGAGTACACCACTGCCCCTGGCGCTGATCATCGTCGGCTACGGCGTGGCGTTCTGGATGCTGACCCTGGTAGTGCGCACCGTCCCGGTAGGCGTGGCCTATGCAGTGTGGGCAGGCATGGGCATCGTCATGGTCAGCATCGCCGCCCTGTTTCTCTACGGCCAGAAGTTGGATATCCCGGCCATGCTGGGCATGGCGCTGATCGTCCTCGGCGTGGTGGTGATCCAGCTGTTCTCTAAAACCGCCGGGCACTGACCCTCTGCCCATGCAGGAGCCGGCTTGCCGGCGAGCAGCCCACCCCGTGACAACCTGTCACGGGGTTCGCCTGGCCGCTCCTACAGATTCACGAGCCTGTATACTGCGCCTCTCGTTTTGAACACTGAGGTCGCTGCATGCCATCCGCTATTTCTACCGATGTGCTGATTGTCGGCGCAGGCGTCGCCGGTCTCTGGCTCAACGCCCGTCTGCGGCGCCAGGGCTATTCCACTGTACTGGTGGAAAGCGCCAGCCTCGGTGGCGGACAGAGCGTGAAATCCCAGGGGATCATCCACGGCGGCGCCAAATACGCCCTGCACGGCGCCCTCACCGGTGCCTCGGAAGCCATCGCCGACATGCCGCGGCGCTGGCGCGAAGTCCTGGCCGGCACCGGCGAGCTGGACCTGTCCGGCGTGCGCCTGCTGTCCGACGCCCATTACCTCTGGTCTCCCGGCACCCTGGCCGGCAACCTCACCAGCTTCTTTGCCAGTAAGGCCGTGCGCGGCCGGGTCGATCAGGTCAAGGGCGAACAATTGCCCCCGGCCCTGCAAGACAAACGCTTCAAAGGCAAGGTCTATCGCCTGGCCGAGCTGGTGGTGGATGTGCCTAGCGTCATCCAGCGTCTGGCAGACCTCGGCGGCGATAGCCTGCTGGCCGGACAGAAGATCGAACCCCTACTGGAGAATGATCATCTGGTGGGCCTGCGGATCGATGGACGCGAGATCCGCGCGCAACGCATCGTCCTCAGCGCCGGTGCCGGCAATGCCGACCTGCTCAAGGCCATCGGCCTGAGCCAGCCGGCCATGCAGCAACGTCCGCTGCACATGGTGCTGGTCAAGGGGCCAACCCTTAAACCCCTGTACGCCCATTGCCTGGGCGGCGGCCCCAAACCCCGGATCACCGTCACCACTCACCCGGCTGCCGACGGCCAATGGGTCTGGTACCTGGGAGGCGATCTCGCCGAAGCCGAAGGCGTGGCCCGGGAACCGGCGGCGCAGATCGCCGCTGCCCAGAAGGAACTGGGGCAACTGCTGCCTTGGGTCGACCTGAGCCAGGCGCAGTGGGCCACCTTGCGAGTGGATCGGGCCGAGCCGGCGCAATCGGGCCTGACCCGGCCGGATAACGCCTTCCTCGCCGAGCAGGATCGCCTGCTGGTGGGTTGGCCGACCAAACTGGCCCTGGCGCCGGACTTCGCCGACCGCGTTCTCGCGGCTCTGGAGCGCGACGGCATTCGTCCAGGCCACAGTGATCCACTTCCCGCCCTGCCCAAGCCGCCCCTGGCACAACCGGCCTGGGAGCAACTGCTGCCATGAGCCAGCCGACCCTGCATAACCTGCATCGCCCCATCGGCAGCACCGGCCTGATGGTTTCGCCTCTGGGCCTGGGCACGGTCAAGCTGGGCCGTGATCAAGGGGTGAAGTACCCCAGTGGCTTCCAGATCCCAGATGACCAGGAAGCCCGCATGCTGCTCAAGCTGACCCGCGACCTGGGCATCAACCTGATTGACACCGCCCCCGCCTACGGCCGCAGCGAAGAGCGCCTGGGCCCCCTATTGCGCGGCCAGCGCCAGGAATGGGTGATCGTCAGCAAGGTCGGCGAAGAGTTTGCCGACGGCGTGTCCCGCCACGACTTCAGTGCCGCTCACACCCGACTGTCCGTGGAGCGCAGCCTGCAACGCCTGGAAACCGACTTCATCGACCTGGTGCTGGTGCATTCCGACGGCAACGATCTGGCGATCCTTGAGCAGTACGAGGTCTACCAGACCCTCGCGCAGCTCAAGCAGGAGGGCAAGATCCGTGGCTTCGGCTTCTCCGGCAAGACCGTCGACGGCGGTCTGAAGGCTCTGGAGCAAGGCGATTGCGCCATGGTTACCTACAATCTGAACGAACAGGCCGAGCGGGCGGTCATTGACTATGCCGCCGACCACCACAAGGGCATCCTGGTGAAAAAGGCCCTGGCCAGCGGCCATGTCTGCCTGAGTCCGGGCATCGACCCGGTGCGGGCCAGCTTCGAACTGCTGTTTGAGCGGCCCGGCGTTGCCAGTGCTATCGTCGGGACCATCAACCCGTTGCACCTGGCCCATAACGTGGCGACCGTGGCACAGGTTCTAGGGTCTGTTCCCGCTTGGTGACAGGCCGCGACGGCGGCTCACTGGGCACAGGGCAAGGCGCGAGGAGCGCTGTTTGGTTGTTCCAAATAAGCTCCGAGCAACGCCGCCCTGTGCCCAGTGAGCCCCGTCCCTTCGGGTTGCATGCCAAACGGGAACAGACCCTAGCTACCAACTGATGCCGCCGACGCGGCCGACCCCGACGCAAGAAGGAGCCGAGATGTCGCGACCGCTCATTAGAAAGAACCCCAGCAACTTCAAGACCCTGCCGCTGTTCGTCGAGGCGACTCCCGAAGGCCTCTGCTACCAGAGCGTCGGGAGGCCGCTGAACTTCGCTCAGACCCTGCAGCGCCGACGCGCGGTGACGGTGGCAGACCACGAAAGGTTTGCCTTGGAACTGGCCAACCTCGGGGTTTCTGTACGCCTGACCCTGCACTGGCAGAACCGTGACTACTGGGTGCTGGTGCGCCAGCGACGCCAGGACCGCGGCGACGTGGTGCTCAAGCTGATCTCCGGCTACGTACCCGCCCATGAACTGAACCTGCCGCTGCACACGGCCATCCAGGAAATCGCCGAGGAATGCCTGCTGGAAACCCCGGAAGGCTGGCTCGGCGGACGCTTCAACGACACTTGGCTACCTGCCCCTTACGCCGGGGCCCTGCATTATCGCGAGGCCCTGCCCTTTCGCCTGACTCCACTGTCCGGAGCCGCGCGACCGGTACGCTGCGCCAACCTGCAATTGCTGGAGCGACCCCGAGCCTACGTGCACCTGCCCACCGCCTCGTTGCAACTGATCTATGACCTGCGCCTGGACGTCCCCAAGGAAGCCAAGTCGCTGAGCCTGTTCCACGTCGACGAGCGCCTGGAAGGCGACCAGTTGGTGGCGCGCCTGGACCGCAAGCGGCCGGATCTGTACCTGATGCCCCTGGACAATGGCCAGCCCTGTGCCGAGCTGTACACCTTGAAGAAGGATCAACTGCACCCGGCCAGCACCCGCGGCCTGTACCTGGCCGAAAGCTTCGCCCAGCAGGAAGGCTGGGTGGTGCGTGAGGAGCGGATTCGCTGGAAGGACTGGCTCAGGCAACGAGGCCTGAGCGAACCGGAAAAGGACTCGAAGCTTTCGCGCCTGACCGGCAAGGCCCGGCAGATCCTGCGCAAGATGGTTCCCGCCAAGGCCAGGCGCCAAGGCTGAGGCAAAAAAAAGGCGCCTGGAGCAGGCGCCGTTTTTTCAGACTGCAACCGTTACTGGGCCTTGTCGGTCTTGCGGATCTTCTCGACGATGGCGGTGGTCGAGCTGTTCTCCACCAATCCCAGCACCTTCACCGTGCCGCCATACGCCGTGACGATATCGGCGCCCACCACCTGATCGATGCCGTAGTCGCCACCCTTGACCAGCACGTCCGGGCGGACCTGGGACAGCAGGTTTTCCGGAGTGCCTTCAGAAAAGCTGATCACCCAGTCCACGGCCCCCAGCCCCGCCAGCACCGCCATGCGCCGGTCGACACTGTTGATCGGACGTCCAGGCCCCTTGAGGCGGCTGACCGAAGCATCGTCGTTGATCGCCACGATCAATCGGTCCCCTTGAGCCCGGGCCTGTTCAAGGTAGGTCACATGCCCAGCGTGAAGGATGTCGAAGCAGCCATTGGTGAACACGATCTTCTCGTTGTGCGCCCGGGCATCATCGATGGCCAGCAACAGCTGATCGAGGCTCAGAACACCGCGCTCGGAACCTTCCTCGCGCTGGATCGCCCGACGCAGCTCCGGTGCACTGATGGCCGCCGTCCCCAGCTTGCCGACCACAATGCCCGCGGCCAGATTGGCCAGGCCCACCGCGTGGGGCAGCTCTTCACCGGCGGCAATCGCTGCCGCCAGGGTCGAAATCACGGTATCACCGGCCCCAGTGACGTCGAACACTTCACGGGCACGGGCCGGCAGATGCAGGGCCGGATGATCCGGACGCAACAGGGTCATGCCGTGCTCGCCACGGGTCACCAGCAGCGCCCCCAGCTCCAGATCGTGCATGAGCTTGGCGCCCTTGCTCACCAGTTCGTGCTCGTCGGCGCAGCCGCCGACTATGGTTTCGAACTCGCTGAGGTTCGGCGTGATCAGGCTGGCACCACGGTAGATGGAGAAATCCTTGCCCTTGGGGTCCGCCAGCACCGGAATGCCACGGGCCCGCGCGGCCGCGATCAGCACCTGATGGTTGCGCAGAGCACCTTTGCCATAGTCGGACAGCACCAGCACCTTGATGCCGTCGAGCAAAGCGTCGACCTCGGCCGCCAGGGCCAGGGCGTCGGTGGCAAAGGGTTCTTCAAAGTCGATGCGCAGCAGCTGTTGGTGACGGCTCATGACCCGCAGCTTGACGATGGTCGGCTGGTGGGCAATGCGCTGGAACAGTGCACGTACGCCCGCACCTTGCAGGCTGTTGGCCAGGCTGTCGGCAGCCTCATCGTCACCGGTCACCCCGACCAGGGAGGCGGGCGCACCGAGGGCGGCGATGTTCAGGGCAACGTTGGCGGCACCACCCGGGCGGTCCTCGATCTGCTCGACCTTGACCACCGGCACCGGCGCCTCAGGGGAAATCCGTGAGGTACCACCATGCCAGTAACGGTCGAGCATGACATCGCCGACCACCAAGACAGGGGCTTGATCGAATCGCGGCATGGACAACTTCATGGAGCATCCCACATACAAAATGAACAGGGGCGCGATATTAACACAGGGTTGGCGCCGCCTAGTTCTATGCCTTGAGTGAGGCCGGCGAAGATTTTCTACGATTCATTTGCACGCCAGCAGTTGCAGCAGCCGGCGGATCGCCTCCGGCAACTCCACGCAGGACGTATCGATCTCGCAATCGGCTTGCAAAGGCGCTTCATACGGACTGTCGAGCCCGGTGAAATCCTTGATACGGCCCTCCAGGGCCGCCTGATACAGGCCCTTGGGGTCACGCTGGGCACAGGCCTGGAACGGCGTGCTGATGTACACCTCGATAAACTGTCCAGCCCCGAACAGCGCCCGGGCAGCATCACGATCGGCGCGAAACGGTGAAATCGCCGACACGATCACCAACAGCCCAGCCTCCACCATCAGCCGCGCCACCTCGGCCATGCGGCGGATATTTTCCTTGCGTGCCTCGGCCCCCATTCCCAGGTCACGGCACAGCCCACTGCGCACATTGTCGCCATCAAGGACGAAGGTATGCATGCCCAACTCGTTGAGGCGCAGTTCCAGCAGGTTGGCCAGGGTCGACTTACCGGCCCCCGACAGGCCCGTCAGCCATAGACAACAGGGCTTCTGCCGCTTGAGGGCGGCCCGGGCCTCGATGGACAGCGACAGGCTGTAGGGGCGGATCTGCAGTTGCTCCAAAGGCGCACAAGCGAGCTTATTCATAACCCAGCATCTCGTAGTCGCGTTGATAGACACGGCGCACCAGGCGACGGGTGCGTACCGAGCAGAATTCCCTGACAGGGGTAGTGCGGCGTTGAGCAGTGCCGTTGACATGGGGCAGTTGGGCATCGACCCCCAACTGCTGGCACAGCAGCTGGAAGTCACGTTGCAGGTATTCCTGATAGCCGATGAAGTCCAGGGCCAGGCGCCCCAGGGAGTCGGTGAGGAAGTCGCTCTGGGGCGCGAAATGCATCTGCCTGTGGATATTCTCCGAGTGCAGCCAGCGGCCGACAAAGTCGTCGAAGTCCCGGTAGTGCGTCACCAGGCTCTGGGCCGCCTGATCCCGTCGCCCCAGGCGGTTGCCCCGCAAAAAGGCATAGGCCGAATAGGCGCGTTCCAGGGGATCGCGGACGAAGGCGAACTTGAAGCTGCTGGAAAACGCCCGGGGAAACTGTTGCTCATACCAGTACAACGGCAGGTGCCCCGGCATCCACCCGTCGAACAGGGCCGAACAGACGCTGCTGCCGGCACACTTGGGAACATGGATAAACAGACAGGAATGACGGGCAAAAGCATCGGGGAACCGCACATTGGCGGACATGGACTTGTTCACCACCTGACGATCCACCACCGACAGGCGACCCAACAGGAAATGACGCTGGGTCTTGGGTAATAACTTCCACACAAAACGTTGCAGCATTGCGGTACCCACGCGAGAAGGATGGCCCTCTCGATCCATTCGAAGATTCAGGCGGGAACCATAACAAGCGTGAAACGCAGAATTATTTAGCCTTGGTCAAGACTGTAAGACGGGCCATACAAATGATGCCAAGGTGCCTTGCACACCCTGGAGGCTCCGGGGAACGAGCGGGCTCGCTCCCCGGAAAGACTCAGGCGATCCCGGTGGGTGCGGGCTCTTCCAGCCCCATGGCATGCAACCGCGAGTAGTAGCCATTCTGGGCCAGCAACTGGGCATGAGTGCCGCGCTCGACAATCCGTCCCTGATCCATGACCAGGATCATGTCCGCCTTCTCGATAGTGGACAGACGGTGCGCAATCACCAGGGTGGTACGTCCCTTCATGACCTTGTCCAGGGCAGCCTGGATATGCCGCTCGGACTCGGTGTCCAGGGCCGAGGTGGCCTCGTCGAGAATCAGCAGCGGAGCGTTCTTCAGCAAGGCCCTGGCAATCGCCAGGCGCTGACGCTGGCCACCCGAAAGCAGCACGCCGTTCTCCCCCACCTGAGTGTCGAGGCCTTCTGGCAACTGGGCGATGAAGTCCATGGCGTAGGCGTCGGCCGCGGCCTTTTCGATGTCAGCCCGCGGTGCCCCGGCCAGGTCGCCATAGGCAATGTTGTTGGCCACGGTGTCGCTGAACAGGGTGACGTGCTGGGTAACCTGGGCGATATGCCGACGCAGGTTCAGCAGGCGGTAATCTTCAACCTCGGTGCCGTCCAGAAGGATCTGGCCCTTGTCATGGTGATAGAAGCGCGGGATCAGGTTGGCCAGGGTCGACTTGCCGCTGCCGGAACGCCCCACCAGGGCGACCATTTTTCCGGGCTCGACGCTGAAGCTGATGTCGTCCAGCACCTGACGCTCGGTACCTGGATAGGTGAAGCTCAGGTTACGCACTTCCAGGTGTCCGCTGATGCTGGCGTGTTCCACCGTGCCATGATCGACCTCGGGCTCGACGTCCAACTGTTCGAAGATGCTTTCCGCGCCGGCCACGCCTTTCTGGATGGTGGAGCTGACTTCCGACAGCTGACGAATGGGCTTGGGCAGCAACCCGGCCATGGTGATGTAGGCCACCATTTCCCCCGCCGACGCATCGCCACGCAGGTACAGGACCAGGAACATCAGCACCGCCATGGCGCTGTAGATCACCAGTTGCAGCAGCGGCGTGTAGATCGCGCCGGTGCGGGTCATGCGCAGTTGCTTGTCGGTGTTGCCCTGGCTGGCCGCTAGAAAGCGCTGCTGCTCATAGGTCTCGCCGCCAAAGCTGCGCACCACGCGATAGCCCTGGATGGTTTCCGAGGCAACGTGAGTCACGTCGCCCATGGCCACCTGGATCTTCTTGCTTTGCTTGCGGAATTTCTTGCTGGCGGTACGCACCATGATCGCAATCAGCGGCAGGATGGCAATCATCACCAGGGTCAGGCGCCAGTTCATCCACAACAACGAGGCAAACAGGAAGATCACCGTCATGCCTTCGCGGATCACCACCTTGATCGCATCGGTCGCGGCCCCCGTCACCATGGTCACGTTGAACGTGATGCGCGAGATCAGGTGTCCCGAGTTGTGCTTGTCGAAGTAGCGGTTGGGCAAGGTCAACAGGTTGTTGAACAACTGCACCCGCAGGTCATGCACCAAGCCCAGGGAAACCTTGGCCAGGAAGTAGTTGCCCAGGTAGGAACCCAGGCCCTGCCAGGCAGCGATCAGCACGATCAACAGTGGCACCGCCTGCAGCAGCCGCATGTCTCGCAGGTAGGGCACAGTGGGAAACAGCGCAGCCTCGGGATTGGACAGGCCATCGACGAAATACTTGAGGATGTAGCCGAGCATGGGCTGGGTCGAAGCGAAGATCAGGAACCCGACGATGCTGATGAGAAACAGACCAATATAGGGCCGCACATAGCCAAGCAGACGGAAGTAGATTTTCAAGCTCGAAGGGCTTGCGCTGGGACTGGAGTCGGTCATATCACGGGAATGTCGTCAAAAAGGAGGCTGACTTTAGCACAGCTTGTTCGAGGTACCGGCACTCCCAAGGGACCGAGATTGTTCAGCTGACCAACGACACCACTCGGTATTAATCGCTATGATTGCCGGCTTAACTTCCGGGATGAACGTCTAAGCATGCAACCCAACGCTCTTCGCAACACGTCGAATCGAGTATTCGATTTCATTTGCCTGTGGATTCTGCCGCTAGGGTATCTATTGCTGCTATGCGCGCTGTTTTTCCTCCCCGGCCGCAGTCAGTTGCACAAGCTGTACTACGGCCTGTTCAGCATCCCGACGCTGATTGCCCTGTGTGCACGCCCCAGCGAACTGAAAGGACTGCTGCGCGAACCTATCTTCATCGCCATGCTGCTGTTCTGTACCTGGGCCATCGTCAGTCTGGCCTGGAGCCCGGCTGTCGACAGCGTGATGGGAGAGATCAAGACCCCTTTGCATACGCTGATGCTGTTCGCCGGCTGTACCCTGCTGGTGCGCTATCGCAATGACATAGTGCAGCCACTGATCTTCTGCGCGGCGATCGTTGCCCTGCTCGCCTCGATCTTCAATCTGTACGTCTTCGTTCGCTACCACACCCCCGATCTGCGCATGGTGGGTGCCGGAGCCTTTGACAATCCGCTGCTGAGCTCCCACGTCTTCGGTTTCTTCTGCGTCTACTGGCTGAGCCTGAGCATGACCTGTCGCCGCTACCAGATGCTCTGGCTGAGCATTCCGGCAATGGCCATCATGTTTGCCGCACTGATTGCCACCGGCTCCAGGACGCCCTTGGTGGCGCTGACCCTGGCCGCTCTCTGGCTGAGCCTCATCAGCTGGAACCGCCGCTCGTTGATGTTGCTTGCGGGCATGGCAGTAGGCGGCGCGGCGGTCCTGCTCCTGTTCTCGCAGATGCTTCTGGAGCGTGGCAGCTCTTCACGCTTCGACCTCTGGCGCCTGGCGCTGGAGCAGATCGTCAATCATCCCTGGATCGGTCATGGCTATAACGCCAGCCTGTCCCTGGACCCGGGTATCGGCTTCCTCCTGGAAGAGCCACACAACTTCGCCCTGGGGGTTCTCTACTATGTGGGCATCTTCGGCCTGCTGCCGTGGCTGTTCATGCAGGTCTGGGCCCTGCTCAAGAGCTGGCAGCTTCGCACCACACCCTTGCTGATCCTGGCTTCCAGCTGGTTGGTCTTTGGCATTGGCGCCGGCCTGACAGAAGGCGGCGGGATTCTTTCGCGTCCAAAGGAGCACTGGTTCCTGCTGTGGATCCCCCTGGCCATGATCGCCGCCCTGTGCATTCACCAGCGCGCCAGACGTTCGCCGCCCCTGCAGGTAGCCTCGCTGACCCCGGCCGCAGCCGAACAACTGCTCGCCAATGCCCAGGTCATCGAAGCCGATGGCCTGGGGCCCAAGGTCCTGCGTCTGGAGGATGGCAGTTTCTTCAAGCTGTTCCGCCCTCGTCGCTGGTACACCTCGGGAGGGTTCAACCCCTACTCCGAGCGCTTTGCCGCAAACAGCGAGCAACTGCGTGATCTGGGCATTACCACCCCGGTCATCCTGGGCCTGTACCGACTTGCCGACGGCAGCAACGCCGTGCGCTACCAGCCACTGCCTGGGCAGACCCTACGCCAGCGCCTGCAATTGGCAGGCTCGGCAGAAGAGCGTGCCCAACTGATCAAGGACTTCGGTACGTTCATGGCTCGACTGCATGAACAGGGGGTGTACTTTCGCTCGCTTCACCTGGCCAATGTGCTGGTCCTGGAGAACGGCGAATTCGGCCTGATCGATCTTGCCGATCTGCGGGTCTACCCCTCCTCGCTGAGAACTTCACTGCGCCAGCGCAATCTGCGGCACATGCAGCGCTATAGCGAAGACAGTAACTGGCTGTTCCAGGAGCACCTGAATGCACTACAGGCGGGGTATGCGCTGCCTACCTCGATGTCCCGTGCAACCGGCCTGCTGAAGCAACTGCCTGCGAGCGACGAGCGCCAAGGCGCTCACTGAAACCCTGCACCCACATCTGCACCCTGACAGTCGCACAAGGCTGTCAGGGAATCAGGTCACAGGGAATTGAGCCGCTGAACGTCAGGCCTGACGCTGCCGGGCATAAGCCAGGAAGCCTTCGATATCATCACTGCACAGCTTGTCGGCAAGCCCGTGCAACTCGGCTTCCGGCCAGTCCCACCAGGCACTCTGCAACAACTGCTGGCGCTGTTCTTCGGGGAAGCGCCACCGCAGGAAACGCGCCGGATTGCCACCGACCACCGCATAGGGCTCCACATCCTTGGTGACCAGAGCCCCCGCCGCGACAATCGCGCCATGGCCGATGGTCACACCGGACAACAGTGTGCTGTTGGAGCACAGCCATACATCACTGCCCACCCGCACATCGCCATTGGTGCCGGCGTAACCGCTGATATGCGCGGCCTGGGGCAGCATTGCGGGAAAGGGGTAGGTGCTGACCCAATCCGCACGGTGGTGACCACCAAGAAAAATCTGCACGCCTTCGGCGATCGAGCAGTAAGCACCGATGCTCAGGGTCGAACCTTCCTGCCAGTCATGCACCTCAGGCAAGCCATAACTGCCGCGGCCAATGCTGTACCCCGGATAACGCTGTTGGAAGCGCACCACGCCGCGTTCGATTTTCGGCAGTTTGCGGATCGCACGCTTGGCGCGCTTTTCAAGAAAGCGTTGAATCCAGCCCATGCTCCGGCGCCCCTTTCAGTCTTTTTCCAGCGGCGAAAAATACAAGCGGCCCAGCCCACGCCAGGTTTTCTTGTTCCAGGCCTTGAACGGAATCTGTGCCAACAATTCGCGAGCCAGTTTCCGATCGCGATTGGACACCTTGAGGAACATCGAACTGAGGAACTTGTAGCGAACCTCCTCGTACAGCGGATGCTCACTGAACAGAGCGTAGGTGCGCAGGATGTTGTCGATCATGAAGCGGTTGTTCTTGTAGGAGTTGGTGGCGTGCTTGCGATAACGCGCCATCACTACGTTCAAGCCGTCGATAAAGTAGCCCGCATGGGTGATCTTCAGCTCGATCAGCAAGTCCTCAAGGCGGATATTCGGGTCGAAACCACCGACCTTCTCCAGTGCCTCGCGGCGAATCATCAACGTCGGCGCAGGCGGGTAAGGCTTGCGCTCAAGGAACATGTCATCGAAATCCAGACGCCGGAACGGTACATCACGGCGCTGGCGATTTTCGGGAAACGGGTTGCCATCGCTGTCGATCAACTCGATATTGCCGGCGCAGATCCCGACCTCCGGCTTGCCGTCCAGGTAGGCCACCTGAGTCGCGATACGTTCGGGCAGCATAATGTCGTCGGAACCGAAGGGCACGATCAGGCTGCCCTTGGCCCGAGCGATGGCGCCATTGAGGGTATTGGTCAGCCCCTGATTCTGCTGGACGCGGAAGTCGAAACCATGCAAAGCCTGCAAACGCCGGATGCGCTCGACGCTGTCATCGCTGGAACCGTCATCCACCACCAGCAGTTCGATGTTCGAATAGGTCTGGTTGAGCACGCTGAGAATGCTCTGCTCGATATAGGGTGCGTGGTTGTAGGAGGCGATGATTACCGTCACCACAGGTTGCTGGTCTGTCATTGCTGCCTCTTGCCCGCCTGACTCAATCCCGAGTCGATCAATTGCCGGTATTCCTCGCGGAACACCTCGATATCATGTTCTTTTTGTAGATAGCGATACGCTTGCTGGCCCTTGTCGGCCAACGCCTCATCGGAGAGCCCCAGGTAATTGTCCAGTGCCGCCGTCAGCGCCGGCACATTGGCCGGCTCAACCGCCAGGCCACCGGCCCCTTCAATCAGCGGCAGCATGGCCGGTACATTGGAAGCGATCACCGGCAACTGCCCGCTCATGCCTTCCAGCAACGCCAGGCCCAAGCCTTCGGCCAATGACGGCATGGTCCAGATATCGAAGGCACGCACATACTGCAGTGCGTTCTCCTTGAAGCCCAGCAGGTGGGCCCGGCCCTGCAGGCCCAGACGCTCGATCTCGGCGCGCAGATTGGCCTCTTCGCGCCCGGCGCCAATGATCGCCAACTGAGTCTGTGGGTACTTGTCCTTGAGCTGAGCAAATGCCTGCAGCAGGTAAGTGTGGCCCTTGACCGGCACCAGGCGCCCCAGAGCACCGATCAGGCGCACGGAAGGGTCCAGCCCCAACAACTCACGAGAGCGCTCGCGGGAGTGCTGCAAGGCTTCGGCCTGTTCGATATCGATGGCGTTGGTGATCGCCCAGGTGTTCTGGTCGGTGAAACCACACCGGCAATCCAGCAGGTACTGCTTGACCGCGGGCGATACACCGACAAAACGCCAGTGCCGGTCGATCAGGCGCTGGGTCTGGCGCCGCCGGTAAAGCCGGTCGTACTCACCGAAACCATGGGAGATGCCAATGCACAGGGGGACCTTCAACCAACGGTTGAGGGTCAGCATCATGTTCACCGGCTTGAAGCGATTGCAGATCACCACATCGAACTTTTCCTTGCGGCAGAATTGATACAACCGCCACATGGCCCGCAGACGCATGCCTTTCAGGGCCTTGTCGGAAAACTCGAAATACACCGAATGATCGGCCCGGCTGACCGGATCAGCCGGCCCGGGTCGCCCACGCAGGAAGGCCGCCGTCATCTCGTACCGGTCAGCCGGCAAGGCCTTGACGATCTGCTCCGCCAGGTCGGCGAAGTCGTGGGATTTGACGTTGTAGTCCGGCTGCAATTGCAGGACCTTGAAGCGCTGACTCATAACTCTCCCCGGTGGAAGCCTGTGGCATCGATGACCCAGGAAGACTCGCTGGCCAGGGCCTGGACCACCTTGGCATCCTGCTCAGGCAAATCCGACCACTCATTGCGCTTCCAACACACAAAGTGGAAATACGGAAAACTGCGGTCGCCGTCGCGGTCATTGGTCAGATGCCCCTCCTTCCAGTACCAGCGCGTTGGAAAATCACGACTGCCGTCATGCCAGTCGATCACTCCGCCCGGCGTGCTGAACGCCTCAGTGAACTCGCTGCGACGACGCCATGGATTGAACTTGCCCACCAGCTTGAACAGCGGCTTCGGAAAATTCTTGCGCCAGAGAAAAATTCGACTGAACGCCCCTTCATCCAGTGCATGATGCTGCTGGTCGGTAAAGCGCGTCTGCCAATCCTTGATCTGCCTGAACAATTCAAGCTGGCGGGCGCTGTTGCGTATCAGGCACAAGTGCCCAGCGACGCGACGCTCGTGGGTGGAGAACAGGTCATACTTCGCCAGACGATCTGCGGTGAAGTAGGCCCGCAGGTCACCGTAGACCAGATCGATATCGCCGAAAGCCCAAAAGTCGTAGCCCTGCAGCCGATCAATATGGATATAACCCATTGCAGGCCTGATATCACAGAGCTTGTAAGCTGCATTGGGCGCAAAATCGATGTTCAGGCGCTGCGACACCAAGGCGCAATAATCAGCAAAGCTGATGCTTTCAAACTGGACGTTCGGCGGCAGATTCTCCGGAATCCCACAATCGCTGAAAAACAACCAGTCGATGTCCGGATTGCGTCGGCAGCTTTCGAGAAAAAACGGCAGCCAGAATGGCCAGCGCCCGAAATAGGGCATGAGAAACAGGATTCGCGGGCGTGGATTGATCACAAAAGACTCGCTGTCAGGTTAGGGGCACAACAGATTCCTGTGTTTATGCCGGTTTTATCGCTGCCGCAACAGCCAGAACAGTTCGTGCCGCCGCACTGCCTTGCGAAAGAACTCATTCTCTCCCAGGGTCGAAGGCACTCTACTAGCCAGAAGCCATTGTATCGACCTGCGCAGACGCCGCTTGAACGGCATTCTCGGCTGCAGGTCATGCATCATGCCCAAGGCCATGGCCTTGTCATATTGCTCTACCTGGGACAGTGGCAAACACCAGGGACGCAACTCTGTCGTCGAATCGAACACCGGCGGCAAAGCAATGCCCGCCCCCGAATCACCCATTGGCCAGCGGTCGTTGTCATGCAGGTGATTGGCATAGCCAAGCACGGTGGTCGGCTGCCAGTCCAACCCCTCCAGCGCCTGCATCACCGCCGCCTGGGCACAGATATGGTCAGGATGAGGGTCCAGTGACGGATGGGGCAGCACCAGCACTTCGGGCCGCGCCTTGAGCAGCAGCTCGCGCAGATCAGCCAACAGGTTGTCCCAGGTCGGCAGCCCATCCCGATCGGCTGGTAGCGGGAACGGATTGAACTGGCGGAACAGGCGGATATCGCTCAACTGCGCCTCACGCGAGGCCACCGGCTGTTGCGGCGCGGCCTGCATGGCAGGCAGTTGCAGACAGAAGTACCCCAGCTGTACGCAGTGCGCTTCAGGCACTCCCGCCCAACGCGGCACAGCGATACTGTCCCAGGCTCGCAAACGGCCCTTGATTCGTGCTGCCTCGGCAGCGTTCATACCCATGGCCTGATAATGCTCAGCCTCGATTTCCCCCGCTGTCAGGGTCACGATCCAGGCTTCGTCGGCCTGGCTGTACAAGCCAAAGGCTGCCAGTTCAGCATCGTCGGCATGGGGCGCAATCACCATCACTCGCTGGCGTCGGTAGTCGGGGTCGCGCCAGGCCATCAACTGCGGCTGGACCTGAATCCGACAGAATCGCCCACGCAGTTGCAGCTCGCCGCCGAGCAGCGGGCCAGTCAGGCCGCTAAGGTTGAGATAACGCAGGCCATCGACGCCCCGCTCGAACGCCTGGCGGTCGAGCGTCGGGCCGCCCAGCACCTCAATGGCCGGATCGAGAAAACGTCCGATCCAGGAACTCTTGACCTGCACCCCAAGAATCAGTGTCTCGTCCGCCGCCAGTTCCGGCACCGAGTCCAGCAGCAGGCGCCCCGCCTCCAGGCGCACTGCGAGCTGCCGAACATCGCTGCCAAAGTCATAGCAGTAGTCGTCCTTGGGCGAGTAGAACAGGTGATCGGCAAACCAGGCTTCATGGGCCAGCCAGCCAAGAACGGCCAACAGCAGCGGCAACCACCAGGCCACCAGCACGCCAATCAGCAGCAACAGCACCAGCCCCACCAACAGGGCGATTCGTTTATTGCGCCGGTGGCGCTTGAGCAGTTGCTGTTTGCGACTCATGGACGGCCTCACACCTGAAAAACCGGCACCGGATTGCACCAACGGTCCTTGTACTCACGGTCGGCGCGGCCAAAGGAAAAACGCAGCGGTTTGTCCAGGGCCCGAGCCTGTTCCCAGGCACTCTGGGTGTTGAGGAAGCTCAGCACGCTCCCCGGACTGAACTCACGCGTCTGTGGGTCAACACCACCGTTTACATACTCCACGCTGATCCACTGCGGCGCTTCGACCCGGTAGATCAACTGCACGGCAATCGGCGCATCGTTGAGGAAAATCACCGAGCCGATCAGCAGCTCGCGCAAGCGTTCCAACACCTCGGCCATGCGCTCGGCGCCAGTGGCCGCAAAGCCCCAGCGGCGCTGGAACAGGTCACAGTAGATGGCCGCCAGTTCAGCGCTGGTGAAATCACTGACCGCACGCACCACCCCGCCCGCCTCCTCCAGCAGACGCAGTTCACGGCGCTGGTTGTAGCGAAACTTCTTCGACAACTCTTCGGGGGTACGGGCCATGGCCAATTGTTCGGCCTGAGGCTTGAGGGTGCTGAAGCGCCCTTCGTTAAGCGCAGACAGGTAGCGCCCACGATGACGCAGTGGCACCTGAGCATCGGCCGCTGCCGGAAGGATCAACTCGGCATTGCCGATATCAAACAGGCCCTTCTTGCCGGCTCGCTTGAGCACGTCCTTGGACAGCGCCAGGTCCCGCCCCCAGGTGGCAATGGCCGCCTGCAGATGGCCGTCCTGTTCCCAGGCCAGATAACGCACGGGAATCTGCGCCAGGTCCGCCAGTTGCTCCACCACCAACGGATGGGTCGCCACACTGCCACCAAAGCGCTGCCAGGCATCGGCATAGGTCGACGCGTCAATGACTGACCAGCCACGTTCGCGCCAGCCTTGAAATCGATTGAGCATCAGCCCCTCGCGGTCAGATCGGTGACTTGCGGCAAACGCCAGAATACGTCCCGTACAGCACGGTCGGAGAAACGCTCGCGCAAGCGATCGAGCATCAACTCGGCACAGACCCGGCGCTGATGGTCATCCATCGCGGCCAGGTGCTGCAGGCCTTGAGCCATGTGCTCGGCGTCTCCCAGGGGGAACAGAATGCCCACACCCTCTACCACTTCCTTTGCACCGCCGCAGGCGGTGGCCAGCAAGGGCACACCGGCCGCCATGGCTTCCAGCAGGACCATGCCAAAGGGTTCGTGATCGGAGCTCAAGGCAAATACGTCGAACGCACGGAAATAGCGCCGAGCGTCCGGCACCTGACCGAGGAACAGCACGCGATCAGCCACGCCCAGTTCACGGGCCAGGGATTTCAGATCCTTCTCCAGGCGCCCGGTCCCCAGGATCGCCAGTTGACTCTGCTGCGGCAATTGCGGCACGGCGGCGGCAAAGCCCCGCAGCAAAGTGGCCTGATCCTTGTCCGGGTGCAGGCGTCCGACGTTGCCGACAATCCAGGCATCCGCGGACAGGCCCAGCTCGCTGCGGGCCTGGGCTGCGTCCAGCTGGCTGGCCTGCAAGGCTTCCAGGTCGATGCGGTTGTACAGGGTCTGGATACGCGCCGCAGGCCATTTGGGCAGGCAGGCACGCATGTCGTCGCGCACCGCATCAGAGACCCCCAACAGGCTCAGGCGCTTGCGAAACAGTCCAGCGAAGATCTGCCGGCTACGACGCTTGTAGTCGGAAAAGGCGTGATGGACACCCACTACCGGCAAGCGGGTGCCCAACAAAGCGATGTAGATCGGCTTGAAGCGGTGAGCGATGCAAAAGCTGAAATTGCGCGAGGCGGCAATCTTGCGCAGGTCACGAATGGCACCCAGCTTGAGGCCACGAATGGCCTTGGAGCTGTATTCCATGAACAGCACTTCATCGGACGCACAACCGGCAGCCACTTCGGCATCGGCGGCCCCGGTGAGAAACACCGTGGTCACCCGATAGCCGCTGCCCGCGAACAAGTTGGCGTATTGCCGGGCGCAGTCCAGGAACGGCCCGTCATAGCCGTGGCAAAACTGCAGCACATGGCGTTCAGCCGAGCGTGTCATAAGGGTCCACGCCGTCTTTGACCACCAGAATGTCTTCCATGATCAGGTACTGCAGATCGGAACCGTAGAACATGTTCAGGGCGTCGGTCGGCGAGCAGATCATCGGCTCGCCCCGGCGGTTCAACGAGGTGTTCAGCGACACGCCGTTACCGGTCAGGACTTCCAGGGCCTTCATCATGTCGTAGTAGCGCGGGTTGTATTCGCGCTTGAGCACCTGGGCCCGGGATGTACCGTCTTCGTGAACCACTTCCGGCACCCGGGTCTTCCACTCTTCAGCCACTTCGAAGGTGAAGGTCATGAACGGCGCCGGGTGGTCGACCTTGATCATCTGCGGACCGACGGTGTCGAGCATCGACGGGCAGAAAGGCCTCCAGCGCTCGCGAAACTTGATCTGCTCGTTGATCCGGTCGGCAACGCCCACGGCGCTCGGGCAACCGATGATCGAACGACCGCCCAAGGCCCGTGGACCGAACTCCATGCGGCCTTGGAACCAGGCCACCGGGTTGCCATCGACCATGATCTTGGCGATGCGTTCCGGGGTGTTGTCGATCTGCCGCCAGGCCGGTTTGTTCGGGTGACGGGCACAGGCGGCGATCACGTCTTCGTTGCTGTAGGACGGGCCGAGATAGACGTGCTCCATCTTCTCTACCGGCACCCCACGGGCATGGGAAACGTACGCAGCAGCGCCCACGGCGGTGCCGGCGTCGCCGGAAGCCGGCTGCACGAACAGCTCTTTGACTTCAGGACGGGCAATGATCTTCTGGTTCAGCTTGACGTTCAGCGCGCAGCCGCCGGCGAAAGCCAGCTTGCCGGTTTCCTTGAGGACGTCGCCCAGGTAGTGGTCGATCATCTGCAGGGCCAGTTTCTCGAACAGCGCCTGCATGCTCGCGGCGTAGTGGATGTAAGGCTCGTCGGCGATGTCGCCTTCGCGCTTGGGACCCAGCCACTCGATGAGTTTTGGCGAGAAGTAGAAACCCTTGCCCTTCTCTTTGTAGCGACGCAGGCCAATGACGTTGGCGTAGTCGGTGTTGATCACCAGTTCGCCGTTTTCAAAGCTGGCCAGGCGCGAGAAATCGTACTTGCTGGCGTCGCCATAAGGCGCCATGCCCATGACCTTGAACTCGCCGTCGAGCATTTCGAAGCCGAGAAACTCGGTGATCGCGCCATAGAGGCCGCCCAGGGAGTCCGGATCGAAGAACTCCTTGATCTTGTGGATCTTGCCGTTTTCGCCGTAGCCGAAGAAGGTAGTGGCGTATTCGCCCTTGCCGTCGATCCCGAGAATCGCGGTCTTCTCCTTGAAGCCCGAGCAGTGGTAGGCACTGGAGGCGTGGGCCAGGTGGTGCTCCACCGGCTCGATCTTGACCTTTTTCGGGTCAAAACCCAGTTGCTCCAGGCACCAGACGATCTTCTTGCGATAGCGCTTGTAGCGACGGTTGCCCATCAGGATCGCGTCCAGAGCGCGGTCCGGGGCATACCAGTAGCGCTTGGCGTAATGCCAGCGAGCCTTGCCGAACAGGCTGATCGGGGCAAACGGAATCGCTACCACGTCAACGTCGGAAGGCTTGATCCCGGCCTGTTCCAGGCAGAACTTCGCCGACTCGTAGGGCATGCGGTTCTTTGCATGCTTGTCGCGCACGAAACGCTCTTCTTCAGCGGCGGCAATCAGTTTGCCGTCGATATACAGGGCTGCTGAAGGATCATGGCTAAGGGCGCCGGACAGGCCAAGAATCGTCAATGCCACAGGGGTCTAGCCTCGTTTAGTCTGCATGCGGGCGCAGTGCGCCTTGAAAATAAAGTGTGCTCGCAAAGGGGCGAGAAACAACGAAAGGGCGGGATTATAACGTAAAAGCAGGAGCAAGCCTCTAGCGGCAAGCGCCAAGCCCGGGCGCCGCATACGCCACGGCCCGCAGCCGCTGCCAGCTGCAGCGGCCATAGGTCGCAGGTCAGGCCTCGGCGCTCTGGACGGTCTTGGGCAGCCGCCGATCAATCACTTGATACAAATTGCTGCTTTCGGGCCAGTTGCGCATGAAACGTGCGCGATCCCGGGCAAATGCCGGAGCAAAGCTGCTCTGACTGGAGTGCTGACACATGGAATCCAGATCGATCAGGGCCCAGCGATCTTCCTGCCAGAACAGATTGTGGCCCTTGAAGTCGCCATGACTGATGCGCTCCCTGATCAACTGGGCAAACAGCCGATCCAGCGCCAGCAACTCCGACTCAGGCGCCTCGCCACTGTCCACGAACGGCGCAAAACGCTCAATGATGTCAGGCCCAGGCAAGTACTCGGTCACCAGGTAGGCGCGATGGCGCAACCAGAGAAAACGCTGCTCCAGTACCGCCAGGGGCCTGGGCGTGGCAATCCCCAGGAACTCCAGGCGATTGCCTTCACGCCAGGAGTGCCAGGCCCGGCTCGGGCGCCAGAAACGCTTGAGCCAATGAGCCAAGCCCTTGATGTTGTAGCGCTTGACCACCAGGGTCCGCCCCGCGGCCTCAACCCGGCCGACACTGGCGGCGCCACCGGTCTTGTACAGATGCCCCTTATCCAACAGGGCATCGGCCTGCGCCAACACTGGCAGCATCGCGGCCTCTTCCTCACGGCGAATCGCACGCAAGGCGAAAGGTCCACGCTGCACGCTGAACAGCGTGCACTCACGGCCAACCTTGTTGAGAAAGTCCCGCAGGCGCCAGCCACGCACCTTGTTCACCTGCTTCTCCAGGGCCTCCAGAGGCAAGGCGTGCTCGGCATTGCTCAGCAGGTAATGCACCAGCAACTCTTCAGTGAAGGGTTCCAGGCTCTTGGGTAGCTGGGCGAAGAACACTCCCAGGTTTTCCAGGACCTTTTGCCGGGACAGGGGCTTGCCAGCCTCTTCGACACAGATCCCCGCGCCATCGATCAGGTGCAGCTTGCCGTCATGGCGCAGCAGGTTGTCCAGGTGCAGGTCTTCCTGCCACAGGCCCTTGGCGTGCAACTGGGCAATAGCCCCGAGGGCCTCAGCCAACACCGCGGTCTGCTCATCGGCCAGCACCGGCAGCTTTTCCACCTGCTTCCAGGCGTCGCCGAGGCTTTGCGCCCCTTCCAGGAACTCGAAGAGCAACCAGCCGCCCTCGCCTTCCTGCAAGCCGTCCGCCAGCAGCAACGGCGTGGTCAGCCCCTGCTCCGCCAGCAGGCGCACACCCTGCAATTCCCGCTGAAAATGCCGCGCTGCCTTGGGCCCCACCAGCAACTTGGCCAGCACCGGACGCCCACGCCAGACACCGGCACCGACATAGCGCTGCCCCGGCAGCACGCGCAACAGGGTCAGCAACTGCAACTGCGCCGGGCCGGCAGCGTCCGCCAGCTCCAGGCTCAGGGGCAGGGTCGGGCTGCGCCCGCTGTTTTTCAGCTCGGACAAACGCATCAGCGAGATTCCTTATGACTGCTGCGAGCACTGAGACGAGCGGCCCAGGCGCCCACCAGGGAACTGTCCAGGGGCTGGTCCAGATAGGCCGCCAACAGGCCACGCACTTCGTCGGCATTCCACACCGAAGCCCGGCGCAGTAAAGGTTCCAGATCCTTGACCCGGTCGCGCTGACCGAACAGCAAGGGCCGAGTTTTCTCCAGGTCGATCAACTGCGCCCGGTAACCCTCGCCATGGCCTTGCAGGAAAATATGCTTGGGATAGAAGCAGCCATGGACCTGACGCAAGCGGTGCAGTTGCCGGGCCAATTGCCCACAGGCCTTGAGTACCGCCTGGCGCTGAAGCTCACTGAGCTCATCCCAACGCGACAGCAGCGCATCCAGATCGTCCCAACCATCCAGGGCCCGGGTCAGGAGTATGGCTCGAGACTCGCCATTGACCTTGCGCATGCCAAAGAACACCGCCTGCAGCGCGGGAATGCCCAACTGCTGATAACGCCGGATGTTGCGAAACTCCCGGGCGAAACTCGGTTCGCCGAAAGGCCGATGCAGGGTCCGGGTCTGGTAGTTGGTCTGCCGCTTAAGATAGAACCCCTGCCCTTCCACATCCAGGCGAAAGACGCTGCTGCTGCCGCCGCGACTGGTATTGGGCTCATCCACCGCATCCAATTGCGTAGCCCACAACTGGTCAAAAGTGCCGAGACCGTTACGCTCCAGTAGCGCACGCTCCTCGGACGCCAGGAAATCAGTCATTCACGCCCCTCGAAAAATCTCACCACGTGGCGAATACGCGCCTTGTCGGCGACACTCAAGCGATCGCGCTGGCGATACTGCAGATAGAAACGAAGGCGCTGAGTGGCCGACAGATGATATTTGGCCACCTTGTCCAGGCAGGCCAGATCCTTGGTGATCCGGTACTTGAGCCAGAACCCACGCCAGAAATCGCCGTTCGGACAGTCGATCAGGTACAACCGGTCCTGATCGTCGATCAGCAGGTTGCGCCACTTCAAATCATTGTGGGTAAAGCGATGGTCATGCATGACCCGGGTATAAGCGGCCAACTGACGACTCACCCCATCGACCCAGCGCCGATCCTTGAGCCGCGGATCGTTGCGCTCGGCCAGCACCGACAGGTCCTCGGTCCGCGGCAGCTCGCGAGTGATCATCGCGCCCCGGGAGTAGGCCAGGCAGCGACGCTCCAGGCCCCAGGCCACCACATCGGCAGTGGGAATGCCCCACTTGGCGAAGCGCTTGAGGTTCTGCCATTCGAACTTGACCCGGGGCTTGCCCAGGTAGCGCCGCAGGTTCTTGCCGGCGCCGGTATAGCGCTTGACGTAGTAATTGACGCCGCCGCGCTCGACCCGAATAACCTCCGACAGAGGGTCCCGGGTCAGATGCTCGCCCTGCAGGGCAAATACCGCGTCCAGACTGCCAAAATCTTGCGTCAACTCCTGATAAGCGGGGTCCAGGTTCCAACTCGCCATCAGAGTGCATCTCCGTACCGCTGCTTACGTGCGTAGAGTTTTTCCGCCTTGCCTTCGAGCCAGGACAGCAGCGCCGCTTCTTCGGCCAGGATCTGCCGCAACGGCTGCTGGAAATAGCCCTTGAGGAAGCGCAACTTGTCGCGGCGCGTCAGGCCGATATCCAGGGCGGAGAAATACAGGGCGGCCAGGTCCTTGTTGCGCCAGCGCAGGGTGATCTTCGGCCGGGTCTGGGCACGATGCAGGTCGATCACCGAGAGTTTCAGCTCCGCAGGCGTGATGGGACGATCGGTGTGCAACAGGAAATGGCAGATGTAGCAGTCGCGGTGGTTGACCCCGGCGCGGTGCATCATGCCGGTCATGCGCGCCACTTCGGCGATCAGCGCGCGCTTGAGGGCCGGCGCAGGCGGCTGCTTGACCCAGTCGATGCTGAAGTCTTCAAGGCTGACGGTGGGCGCCAGCTCCTCGGTGACGATGAACGAGTGCTGGTCCGCCGGGTTGCTGCCGCGCTCGCCGTAGGCCACGGCGGTCATGGTCGGCACGCCCACCTGATGCAGACGCTCCAGCGCCCGCCATTCCTGACCGGCGCCAAGCACCGGCAGCTTGGCGGTGATCAGGTTCTTGACGATCTCGCCCCAGCCAATGCCGCGATGGATCTTCACGAAATAACCGCGACCGTCGACTTCCGTACGCAAGGTACGGCGCGCTTCCAGCTCACGGTAGACCTGGCCCTTCAGGCCCTCGACAGCGTCGAACGCATCGCGTCCGGCCCAGAGGCTCTTGAAGGGTTCGGCAAGCATCAACTTCATCGGTGTTGCTCCGCCAGAATCACATCCGCAGCGTGCTGCGGCATGCTGTAAAGGTCGGCCGTCTCGGCGAACGCCAGGCCATTACGGCTCCAGGTCGCGCGTGCAGCGTCGTCGGTCAACAAGGTGGTGAGGTATTGATTGAGCTGCGCCTGCTCGAACGGCTCATCCAGCACCAGGCCGCATTCGGCCTCGGCGATGTAATGGGCGTAGCCGCAGACCGCGCTCACCAGCACCGGCAGCCCAGCCACCAGGGCTTCGAGCAGCACGGTGCCGGTATTTTCGTTGTAGGCCGGATGAATCAGCAGGTCGGCTCCCAGCAGGAAACGCGGAATATCACTGCGCCCCTTCATGAACTGCACCTGGTCGCTGAGCCCCAATGCGGCACTTTGTACCTGGAATACCTTGGGGTCGTCCTGGCCGATTACAAACAGTCGGGTGCGTTTTTTCAGCGCCGAAGGCAGGGCCGCCAGCGCCTTGAGGCTGCGGTCCACGCCCTTGGTCTTGAACCCGGAGCCAATCTGCACCAGCAGCAGCTCGTCGTCCTTCAAGGCGAACTCACGACGAAAATCGGCGCGGATCTCGGCCGCGTTGGACGGTGCGCGGCGATCCTGGGCAATGCCCGGCGGCAGCAGGTGAAAGCGCTCCAGCGGGGTGTCGTAATGCTTGATGAACAGCGGCTGCTGAACCTCGGAGATCATCAGGATCTCGGTCTTGGCATCCTTGGCGAACACCGCCCGCTCGTACTCGGCGAAATGCCGGTAGCGGCCCCAGCGACGGTACAGGGAGTGCCGCAGATTCTGCGCCTTGTCCTCGAAGCAGCCGTCGGCGGCGTAGTACACGTCCAGCCCCGGCATCTTGTTGAAACCGATCAGCCGATCCACCGGACGCTTGGCCAGGTCGGCCGCCATCCAGGCGCTGAGCTTTTCGTTGCGACGATGATTGAACAGCGCCTTGACCGGCGCCACCAGCACTTCAAAGCCAGGAGGCACGTCACCTTCCCAGATCAGGGTGTAGACGCGGATCTGGTGCCCGCGGCGCTGACACTCCAGGGCAATGCGCATGAAGTCGCGCTGCAGGCCGCCAAAGGGAAAATACTTATAAAGGACAAAAGCCAATTGCATCAGCGCGGCTCCTCAGCCAGTAACAAGGTGCTCAGTCGGCTGGCGACACGCTCGGGGTTAAGGCGCGTGAAGCACAATGGCCACTCGCGCTTGATGTCATAGCGTTGCTGATCCACAGCAGTGGGCTGGTAGGTGCATTTCTTCTGCAGGCACGGCGCACAGGGGAAGTTGCTCCCCAGGTGAATCTGCACCTTGCCATAGGCACCGGTCAGGCCCGGATTGGTCGGGCCAAACAAGGATATGGTCGGCACATCCAGGGCCGCGGCCAGGTGGCCCAACCCGGTGTCCACGGCCACACAGGCCTGTGCATCGGCCAGCACCTTGGCGACCCCGGCCAGGTTCAGCTTGGGCAGAACCGTGGCGTTTTTCAGGCCACTGGCAATACGCTCCGCCCGGGCCTTCTCGACAGCATTGCCCCAGGGCAGCTTGACCTCGACCCCGAGCATGCCCATGCGCTCGGTCAGCTCGCGCCAATAGGCCTCAGGCCAGTGCTTGGTGTCCCAGGTGGTGCCGTGCAGGAACAGCACGAAGGGATTCTTGCGCGGCAGCTCCACCAACTTTTCGACATTCAGGCCGTAGTCGCCCAGGCCCTGTGGCAGGTCGTAGCCCAGGGCCACGGCGAACAGCTGGCGCACCCGCTCCACGGCGTGCTGCCCGCGGGCCACCGCCAGGCGTCGCGAGTAGAAACGCGAAGCCAGGGGCTCACGGGCCGAGTGCTTGTCCAGCCCCGCCACCGGGGCGCGCACGTAACGGGTCAGCCAGGCGCTTTTCAGCAGGCCCTGGGCATCGATCACCAGGTCGTACTTGGTCGAACGCACGCTCTGCTTGAAGCGGCGCCACTCGCCGCTCTTGATGGTCTGCCAGATATTCTTGCGCCAGCGGCGGATCGCCACTGGAATTACCTTGCCTACCGCCGGATGCCAGGAAGGAATCTCGGCGAAGCCTTCTTCCACCACCCAGTCGAACGTGATCCCCGGGATCGCTCGCGCGGCATCGGTCAGCGCCGGCAATGCATGAATCACATCACCCAGGGATGAGGTCTTGATCAACAGTACCCGCAACTTACTGGACCTCTACCACAGTGCCCTGCAACCGCTGCAGGGCTTCGTTCACCGGCTGCGGCAGGAGTTGGCGCAGGCAGTTGTAATGACCGAAGCGACAAGTGCGATCGAAACACGGACTGCACTCGATCCCCAGGCGCACCACTTCGACCTGATCCGCCAGGGGCGGGGTGAAACCCGGGGAGGTGGAGCCGTACACCGCCACCAGCGGACGATTCAGCGCGGCCGCCACGTGCATCAGCCCGGAGTCGTTGGACACCACCGAATCGGCGCAGGACAGCAGGTCGATGGCCTCGGCCAGGGAGGTTTCGCCGCTGAGATTGGTCGACTCCTCGCGCAAGCCGGGAATCAGTCGCCCGCGAATCTCTTCACCCACGGCATGATCGTTCTTCGAACCGAACAGCCAGACCTGCCAGCCCTCGCGGATCTTCGCCTCAGCCACTTGTGCGTAATGCTCGGACGGCCAGCGCTTGGCCTCGCCGAACTCCGCTCCCGGGCACAGCGCCAGCACCGGGCGATCCAGGCTCAGGCCAAACTTGGCCAGGGCCGCCTCGCGGCTTTGCGGATCGATCTGCAGGCTCGGGCGCGGATACGGCTGGGGTAATTCGGCGCCCGGCTCATAGGCCAGAGCCATGAAGCGCTCGATCATCAGCGGGTAACGCTCTTTGTCGAGCTTGCGCACGTCATTGAGCAAGCCGTAGCGGAACTCGCCGCGCCAGCCGGTGCGCTTGGGGATGCCTGCGAAGAACGGCACCAGGGCCGACTTCAGCGAATTGGGCAGCAGGATCGCCTGATCGTACTGGCCGGCCAGGGACTTGCCGATCCGCCGGCGGGTCGCCAGCTCCAGGACACCGTGGCCAAGAGGAAAGCTCAAGGCCCGACGCACCTGGGGCATGCGCTCCAGGATCGGCCGGCTCCACTCGGGGGCCAGCACGTCGATCTCGCATTGTGGATGACGCTGTTTCAGGCACTCCAAGAGTGTCTGCGCCATCACCATGTCACCGACCCAACTGGGCCCAACGATCAGAATATTCATGTGGTTTCCATAAACGAGCCGGGGAGGCATACGCCTCCCCGCCTCGAGAATCCAGCACCGCGGCCTTCACCGTCGGTTCAGTTGGGGCGAGCCTCGCAGCTCGCCGAATACAATTGCGGCTGCATTATGCCGACTAGCTTAGCCCCAGCTCGCGCCAAATTCGTAACACTTCCCGTCGTTCGGTCACGAATTGATCACCGTTAATGATTCCGGCCTCATTCTGCAACGCCTGCCGGTGAGCCGCGGAACGGTAGGCCTTGTAGACCTCGCGCAGCAGGCTGGCATCGCTCGCCGGCATCAGCCCAACCTGCTCCAGCCCTTCCAGAATGCGGATGTTATCGGTGTAGCGCAGCAATGACGGGTGCTCTTCGGACCACGCCAGGGCCGCGTATTGCACCATAAATTCGATATCGACGATACCTCCGGCGTCCTGCTTGAGGTCGAACGGCGCCGTGGCTTCAAAGGCGTTGGCCGCGGTTCCGGCGGCGGTCAGGCGGCTGCCCAGGTTGTCACGCATCTTGGCCCGCATTTCACTGACTTCCTGGCGCAACTTGGGCAGGTCGCGGGTTTTACCCAGCACGGCGGCCCGGACCTTTTCAAAGGCCTGGCCCACATCCTGGCTGCCCACCAGCACCCGGGCCCGGACCAGCGCCTGATGCTCCCAGGTCCAGGCTTCGTTTTCCTGATAGCGGGCAAAAGCCCCCAGGGAACTCACCAGCAGCCCCGAAGCACCGGACGGCCGCAGGCGCATATCAACCTCATACAACTGGCCGGAGTTGGTCTGGGTGGTCAGCAGATGGATGATGCGCTGCCCCAGCCGGGTGAAGAACTGTGCACCGTCTATGGGTTTGGGCCCATCGGTTTCCGCTTGCGGATCGCCATCATGGATAAAGACCAGATCCAGGTCGGAACCGTGGCCCAGCTCGATGCCGCCGACCTTGCCGTAGCCGACGATAATGAAACCCGGGTCACACAAGGTGCCGTCAGTGCGCTGTGGCGCCCCGTACTTGGCCACGGTCTGGCGCCAGGCCAGGGCCAGCACCTGCTCCAGAATCGCCTCGGCGAGCCAGGTCAGGTAATCGCTGACCTTCATTAAAGGCAGGCTGCCAGCGATCTCCGAGGCGGCCACCCGCAAACGGTGGGCCAGTTTGAAGTGGCGCAGGGCCTCCATCTGCTGTTCCAGGTCGTCCTCAGGAATCCGCGTCAGGCGCTCGCGCAGCTCGGCCGCCAGCTCCGGCGCCAGGGGCGGCTTGAACAGGCGTCCTTCGTTGAGCAATTCGTCCAGCAACAGAGGGAAGCGGGTGATTTGTTCGGCAATCCACGGACTGGCCGCGCACAGGGTCAGCAAGCGGCGCAAGGCGCCCGGATTTTCGGTGAGCAACACCAGATAGGCCGAACGCCGCGCCACCGCCTCGACCAGCGGCAAGACCCGCTCCAGGACCAGATCCGGATTGGCGTGTTCGACGGCCTGAGCCAGCAGGCGTGGAATAAAGGCATCCAGACGCTCACGCCCCAGGCGCTGCATGGCACGCAATTGCGGACTACCGCGCAGGCTGGCGAGTGCCCGCAGGGCCTTGGGCGCATCGACGAAACCACCCTCCTGCAACTGCCGGCAGGCGGCCTCCTCGTCCTGGGCTTCCTCCCATAACGGCAGCCACTCGCCCCCCACCACCACTTCGCTTTCGGCGCCTTCATCTTCATCAGGATCGGCAATCACCTGGCGGAAGTGCCACTCCACCCGCCCACGCCAGTACATCAGTTGCTCATGGAAGGCGCTCCAGTCGGCAAAGCCGAGCATGAAGGCGATTCGCGCCTGATCCTGGGGGTTGTCCGGCAGCATCTGCGTCTGCCGATCGGCAATGGCCTGGATCGCGTGCTCGGTATAACGCAGGAACTCGTAGCCCTCACGCAGTTCGCTGATCACTGCAGCCGGCAAATAACCCTGCCCCTCCAGCGTACCCAGCACCTTTAATAAAGGACGCTGCTGCAGGCTCAGGTCGCGCCCGCCGTGAATCAGCTGGAAGGCCTGGGCGATGAACTCCACCTCGCGAATGCCCCCCGAACCCAGCTTGATATTGTCGGCCATGCCCTTGCGCCGCACCTCCTGCTGGATCAGTTGCTTCATGGTGCGCAGCGCCTCGATGGCGGAGAAGTCCAGGTACCGGCGATAAACGAAGGGCCGCAACATCTCCAGCAATTGCGCCCCGGCCACCTGATCCCCGGCCACCACCCGGGCCTTGATCATGGCGTAGCGTTCCCAGTCGCGCCCCTGGTCCTGGTAGTACTGCTCCAGGGCATTGAAACTCAGCACCAGGGCACCCGCTGAGCCGTAAGGCCGCAGGCGCATGTCGACCCGGAACACGAAACCGTCGACGGTCATGGGGTCCAGGGCCTTGATCAGACGCTGCCCCAGACGGATGAAGAACTCCTGGTTATCCAGGGCACGCTTGACCCCCACCGTCTCGCCGCCTTCGGGGTACGCGAAGATCAGGTCGATGTCCGACGACAGGTTGAGCTCCACCGCTCCCAGCTTGCCCATGCCGAGGATGACCATCTGCTGCGGCTCGCCGCTGCGGCCGCCGGTAGGCACGCCAAATTGCTGGGTATGTCGCAGATACAGCCATTGATAGGCCTGGTCGATGCAGGCGTCGGCCAGGTCGGAAAGGTCACGGCAGGTTTGCACCAGATTCGCCTGGCGGGTCAGGTCGCGCCAGATGATCCGCACCTGCTGGCGGGTGCGCTGGCGGCGCAGTACGCGGCCCAGTTGATCATCGGTCTCGGCCGCTTGCACCGCCGCCGCAATCTGCGCGCACAACTCACCCGGCGCAAAAGCCCGGTCCAACTCACCGGAGCGCACCAGCTCCAGCAACATCAAAGGGTCACGCAGACTCTGTTCAATGACGAAGTCACTGGCGGCACTGACCCGGGCAAACTCGGCCCAGCGCTCGGCGCTCCAATCCGCAACATCGGGACCGCCTTCAAGGGTCGCCACCGCAGCGCGGAACGACTGCTCTGCACGGCTGACCAATGGCAGGAGAATCGCGGGGACTGGGGCAAGCGCGGGCAGACTCATGGGCTATCCTTGATCGGCGTGGAAAAGGCAGGCGGAGAGGAATATCGAGGGCAAGCAGCCTGATGGACTGTCGAACAAAAGTTAGAAATAGCTGAAAATAGGTTTTTTTTAGCAGCCGGCATTAATTTATTACCTATTCCCGTTAGTCAGCGACCAACAGTAACGATTATTCTCACAACGCAGCAGGAGGCCATAAGCCGCTCTTCTGTAGTTTTACTACTCGTATATACATTCGAAAGGCTGAAATGGCCGACGATTTGTAGTAAAACTACACGCCGCCGGATCAACCTCCGGCAATCCAAGAATTTATAATCGTCTGCCCACAAGGCCAGTCGCAAACTCAGGCAACCGATTCTGGAAGCCTTTCCGCCCTGGAGCAAGCCATGCAAGACCTCGATCCCGTCGAAACCCAGGAATGGCTGGACGCCCTGGAATCGGTTCTCGACAAAGAAGGCGAAGACCGTGCTCACTATCTGATGACCCGTATGGGCGAACTCGCGACCCGCAGCGGCTCGCAACTGCCCTACGCCATCACCACGCCATACCGCAACACGATTCCCGTCACCCACGAAGCACGCATGCCTGGCGACCTGTTCATGGAACGCCGCATTCGCTCGCTGGTACGTTGGAACGCGTTGGCCATGGTCATGCGTACGAACCTGAAAGATTCTGACCTGGGCGGTCACATCTCCAGCTTCGCCTCCAGCGCCACCCTGTATGACATCGGCTTCAACTACTTCTTCCAGGCCCCGACCGACGAACACGGCGGCGACCTGATCTACTTCCAGGGTCACGCATCGCCAGGCGTCTACGCCCGTGCGTTCATGGAAGGCCGCATCACCGAAGAGCAAATGAACAACTTCCGCCAGGAAGTGGATGGCAACGGCCTGTCGTCCTATCCACACCCTTGGCTGATGCCTGATTTCTGGCAGTTCCCCACCGTTTCCATGGGTCTGGGTCCGATCCAGGCGATCTACCAGGCACGCTTCATGAAGTACCTGGAAGCCCGCGGCTTCATCCCGGCCGGCAAGCAGAAAGTCTGGTGCTTCATGGGCGACGGCGAGTGCGACGAGCCGGAATCCCTGGGCGCGATCTCCCTGGCCGGCCGCGAGAAGCTGGACAACCTGATCTTCGTCATCAACTGCAACCTGCAGCGCCTCGACGGCCCGGTTCGCGGCAACGGCAAGATCATCCAGGAACTCGAAGGCGTGTTCCGTGGTGCCCAATGGAACGTCAACAAGGTGGTCTGGGGCCGTTTCTGGGACCCACTGCTGGCCAAGGACGTCGACGGCATCCTGCAACGTCGCATGGACGAAGTCATCGACGGCGAGTACCAGAACTACAAGGCCAAGGACGGCGCGTTCGTCCGTGAGCACTTCTTCAATACCCCTGAACTCAAGGCGATGGTTGCCGATCTGTCCGACGACGAGATCTGGAAACTCAACCGTGGCGGCCACGACCCGTACAAGGTCTATGCGGCCTACCACGAGGCGGTCAACCACAAAGAGCAGCCGACCGTCATCCTGGCCAAGACCATCAAGGGTTATGGCACCGGCGCCGGCGAAGCGAAGAACACCGCGCACAACACCAAGAAAGTCGACGTCGACAGCCTGAAGCTGTTCCGCGACCGTTTCGACATTCCGGTGAAAGACGACGACATCGAAAACCTGCCGTTCTTCAAGCCTGAAGAAGGCAGCGCCGAAGCCCGCTACCTGAGCGAGCGTCGTGCTGCGCTGGGCGGTTTCGTGCCTCAGCGTCGCGCCAAGAGCTTCAGCATCCCGACTCCGCCACTGGATACCCTCAAGGCCATCCTCGACGGTTCCGGCGATCGCGAAATCTCCACCACCATGGCCTTCGTGCGGATCCTCGCGCAGTTGGTCAAGGACAAGGAAATCGGCCAGCGCATCGTGCCGATCATCCCGGACGAAGCCCGTACCTTCGGTATGGAAGGCATGTTCCGCCAGTTGGGCATCTACTCCTCCGTCGGCCAGCTCTACGAGCCAGTCGATAAAGACCAGGTGATGTTCTACCGCGAAGACAAGAAGGGCCAGATCCTCGAAGAAGGCATCAACGAAGCGGGCGCCATGAGCTCCTTCATCGCGGCCGGTACTTCGTACTCCAGCCACAACCAGCCGATGCTGCCGTTCTACATCTTCTATTCGATGTTCGGCTTCCAGCGTATTGGCGACCTGGCCTGGGCTGCCGGCGACAGCCGCACCCGCGGCTTCCTGATCGGCGGTACCGCCGGCCGTACCACCCTCAACGGTGAAGGCCTGCAGCACGAAGACGGTCACAGCCACATGCTGGCCGGGACCATCCCGAACTGCCGCACCTTTGATCCAACCTACGGCTACGAGCTTGCGGTGATCATCCAGGACGGCATGAAGAAGATGACCGAAGAGCAACAGGACGTCTTCTACTACATCACCGTGATGAACGAGTCCTACCAGCAGCCAGCCATGCCTGAAGGTGTCGAGGAAGGCATCATCAAGGGCATGTACCTGCTGGAAGAAGACACCCGCGAAGCCGCGCACCACGTGCAACTGATGGGCTCCGGCACCATCCTGCGCGAAGTCCGCGAAGCGGCGAAGATCCTGCGTGACGAGTTCAACGTCGCCGCCGACGTGTGGAGCGTGACCAGCTTCAACGAACTGCGTCGCGATGGCCTGGCCGTAGAGCGCAGCAACCGTCTGCACCCTGGCCAGAAGCCGAAGCTGAGCTACGTGGAAGAGTGCCTGAGCGGCCGTAAGGGTCCGGTCATCGCCTCTACCGACTACATGAAGCTGTTTGCCGAACAGATCCGCCAGTGGGTGCCGTCCAAGGAATTCAAAGTCCTGGGCACCGACGGTTTCGGCCGCAGCGACAGCCGCAAGAAACTGCGTCACTTCTTCGAAGTAGACCGTCACTTCGTGGTGTTGGCAGCCCTGGAAGCCTTGGCTGACCGTGGCGACATCGAACCCAAGGTCGTGGCTGAAGCCATCACCAAGTTCGGTATCGACCCGGAAAAACGCAACCCACTGGACTGCTGAGGAGACTTTCTGTGAGCGAACTCATTCGCGTACCTGACATCGGCAGCGGTGAAGGTGAAGTAATCGAACTGATGGTCAAGGTCGGCGATCGCATCGAAGCCGACCAGAGCATCCTGACCCTCGAGTCGGACAAGGCCAGCATGGAAATCCCTGCGCCGAAGGCCGGTGTGGTCAAAAGCCTGAAAGTGAAGCTGGGCGACCGCCTGAAAGAAGGCGACGAACTGCTGGAACTGGAAGTCGAGGGCGCCGCTGCTGCGGCCCCTGCGCCTGCAGCCGCTGCACCTGCACCTGCACAGCCGGCCGCAGCGCCAGCTGCTGCCGCTCCAACTGCCGCTCCTGCCGCTGCCTCGGTACAGCAGGTGCACGTGCCGGATATCGGCTCGTCGGGCAAGGCCCAGATCATCGAGATCCAGGTCAAGGTCGGCGACAGCGTCGAGGCCGATCAGTCGCTGATCACCCTCGAATCGGACAAGGCCAGCATGGAAATCCCGTCGCCGGCCGCCGGCGTGGTCGAGAGCATCAGCGTCAAGCTCAACGATGAAGTGGGCACTGGCGACCTGATCCTGGCCCTGAAAGTGGCCGGTGCTGCGGCTCCTGCCACTGCCGCACCAGCCCACGCCGCCGCTCCGGCTGCCGCCGCGCCTGCACCAGCCGCTGCTGCAGCTGCGCCAGTGGCCGACAGCGTCCAGGACATTCACGTTCCGGACATCGGCTCGGCCGGCAAGGCCAAGATCATCGAAGTGCTGGTCAAGGCCGGCGACAGCGTGGTTGCCGACCAGTCGCTGATCACCCTCGAATCGGACAAGGCCAGCATGGAAATCCCATCGCCAGCCGCCGGCATCGTGGAAAGCGTGTCGATCAAGCTGGACGACGAAGTCGGTACCGGTGACCTGATCCTCAAGCTCAAGGTCAAGGGCGCAGCCCCGGCAGCCGCTCCGGCCCCTGCCACGGCGAAAGCTGAAGCTGCTCCTGCCGCCGCCGCGCCTGCCGCTGCCGCTCCAGTTGCCGCACCGGCCAAACCAGGCGCGAAAGTTCACGCTGGCCCGGCTGTGCGCCAACTGGCCCGGGAATTCGGTGTCGAGCTGAGCGCCGTGAGCGCCAGCGGTCCGCACGGCCGCATCCTCAAGGAAGACGTGCAGGTCTACGTCAAGGCGATGATGCAGAAGGCCAAGGAAGCACCGGCTGCCGGCGCAACCGGTGGCGCGGGCATCCCGCCAATCCCGGTCGTGGACTTCAGCCGCTTCGGTGAAATCGAAGAAGTGCCGATGACCCGCCTGATGCAGGCCGGCGCCGCCAACCTGCACCGCAGCTGGCTGAACGTGCCGCACGTGACGCAGTTCGACTCGGCCGATATCACCGAGCTGGAAGCGTTCCGCGTTGCACAGAAAGCCGTGGCCGAGAAGGCCGGCGTCAAGCTGACCATCCTGCCGCTGCTGCTCAAGTCCTGTGCGCACCTGCTCAAGGAACTGCCGGACTTCAACAGTTCCCTGGCACCAAGCGGCAAGGCGATCATCCGCAAGAAGTACGTGAACATCGGCTTCGCCGTGGACACCCCGGATGGCCTGCTGGTACCGGTGATCAAGAACGTCGACCAGAAGAGCCTGCTGCAACTGGCGGCCGAGGCGGCTTCCCTGGCGGAAAAAGCCCGGACCAAGAAGCTCTCTGCAGACGAGATGCAAGGCGCCTGCTTCACCATCTCCAGCCTCGGGCACATTGGCGGCACCGGCTTCACGCCGATCGTCAACGCGCCGGAAGTGGCGATCCTCGGTGTTTCCAAGGCCACCATCCAGCCCGTCTGGGACGGCAAGGCCTTCCAGCCGAAGCTGATGCTGCCACTGTCCCTGTCCTACGATCACCGTGTGATCAACGGCGCGGCCGCCGCACGCTTCACCAAGCGTCTGAGCGACCTGCTGGCCGACATCCGCACCATCCTGCTGTAACTCGCGAACCGGCCTTCCCGTCATGGGTGGGCCGGTACCGCACGTTTTCCGAGCGCCACGCTCGTACCTCAACCCCGTCAATTTGGCGGGGCTTTTTTTGCCGGAAAAACGTCGCCAATTGCCCGTCATTGCTCGAGCCCAAACAGCAAAAAAGTTACTTTGCAGAAATCCTTCTGCCTGCCGATACAGGTTTATAGCACTTAGCCTTCATCTTACTTGTCAGTCGATGCCGCATGATGCAACCTTGCCGCAGGCAACAGTAAAGAGGGCGCGAGCCCGGCGCGATCAGCAATTTCGAAGCGAGTTTCCCCATGAAAAGCCAACCCGATGCCGCCAGCCGTATGGCGGCCGAGGTAGTGACGCAGTTGCCTGTGCCCTCGCGGCTCGGCATGTTGCGTTTCGAACGGCTGAATGAAGCGAGCTGGGCGCTGCTGTTTCTCGATCCCAACTGCGAACGTCAGTTCGGCCTGCCCGCCGTCGAACTCTGCGCTCTGGTCGGTTCCCCCTATGCCAGCCTGATGGAGCCTGAGGCGCGTTATCAGTTGCACGACGCCATCCAGCAGCAACTGAGTAACAGCCCCCATTACCTGATCCGCTACACCTTGCACACCGGCCAAGGCCCCTTGAGCATCCTGGAGCTGGGGGAAGCCTACAAACAACACAACCGGCACTTGCTGCGCGGCTACCTGCTGGTGGTCGAAGGCCTGTTCAGCGATGCCTCGCCAATGCCCACCGTGGATCTGGAAACCCAGAACACCCGCCTGCAGATCGCCCTGGAACTCAACCAGCGGGCCCAGCAGGAACAGCTGCAGCATCTGGAACGGGTACGTGCGCAGCAGGACCTGATCCTGCTCCTGACCCGCCAGCGCTACAGCACCAGCAACTCCCTGAAGGAAGCTGCCGAGCTGATCACCCGCAGTGCCTGCGACATCTACCAGATCGACTGCGCCAGCATCTGGAACCTGGAAGACCAGCGACTGGTGCCGATTGCCGCCTACCACCGCGGCCCCCAGGAATACCGCATGCCGGAGTCCATCGACGCCAGCAGCTTTCCCGATTACCTGGAAGCCCTGCACAGCTGCCGCGCCATCGACGCCCAGAACGCCATGCGCGACCCGCGCACCCGAGAGATGGCCGAAAGCCTGCGGCCACGGGATGTGAATGCCATGCTCGACGCCAGTATCCGCATCGACGGCCAGGTAGTCGGCGTGCTGTGCCTGGAACAGACCGGCATGACCCGAGCCTGGCAGTCCGACGAGATCGCCTTTGCTGGCGAGCTGGCAGACCAGTTCGCCCAAGTCATCAACAATCACAACCGACGCGCCGCCACCAGCGCCCTGCACCTGTTCCAGCGCGCCGTGGAACAGAGCGCCAACGCTTTCCTGCTGGTCAACTGCGACGGCGTGGTGGAGTACGTCAACCCAAGCTTTACCGCGATCACCCAATACAGCACCGAAGAGGTGCACGGCCACCGCCTGTCCGAACTGCCGGCCCTGGAAAACCTCAGCGAACTGTTGTTCGACGCCCCTTCCAGCCTGGCCAAGAGCAACAGCTGGCAAGGCGAGTTCAAGAGCCGACGCAAGAACCTCGAGCCCTACTGGGGCCAGCTGTCGATCTCCAAGGTCTACGGCGACAATCGTGAGCTGACCCACTACATCGGCATCTACGAAGACATCACCCAGACCAAGCTCGCCCAGCAACGCATCGAGCGCCTGGCCTACACCGACAACCTGACCAACCTGGGCAACCGCCCCGCGTTCATCCGCAACCTGGATGAACGCTTCGCCCGAGACAGCGATACCCCGATCAGCCTGCTGCTGGTAGACATCGACAACTTCAAGCGGATCAACGACAGCCTCGGCCACCAGACCGGCGACAAGCTGCTGATCAGCCTGGCCCGACGCCTGCGCAACAGCCTGAGCCCAAGCGGCAGCCTGGCGCGCTTTGCCAGTAACGAATTCGCCGTACTGCTGGACAACACCGACCTGGAAACCGGCCAACAGATCGCCAGCCAACTGCTGATGACCCTGGACAAGCCGATGTTCGTCGACAACCAGCTGATCAGCGTCACCGGCTCCGTGGGGCTGGCCAGCGCGCCACTGCATGGCCGCGACCCGCAGACCCTGATGCGCAACGCCGGCCTGGCGCTGCACAAGGCCAAGGCCAACGGCAAGCACCAGGTGCAGGTCTTCACCGAAGCCCTCAACGCCGAAGCCAGCTACAAGCTGTTCGTCGAAAACAACCTGCGCCGGGCCCTGACCCAGAACGAGCTGGACGTGTTCTATCAGCCCAAGCTGTGCCTGCGCAGCGGCCGCCTGCTGGGCATGGAAGCGCTGCTGCGCTGGAACCACCCGGAAAAGGGCATGATCCGCCCGGACCAGTTCATCAGCGTGGCGGAAGAAACCGGCCTGATCATCCCCATCGGCAAGTGGATCGCCCGCCAGGCCTGCCGCATGAGCAAGCAACTGACCGCCGCCGGCCTGGGCAACCTGCACGTAGCCATCAACCTGTCGCCCAAGCAGTTCTCCGACCCGGACCTGGTTGCGTCCATCGCCAGCATCCTCAAGGAAGAGCAATTGCCCTCCTCGCTGCTGGAGCTTGAGTTGACAGAGGGCTTGCTGCTGGAAGCCACCGACGACACTCACCAACAGCTAGAACAGCTGAAAAAACTTGGCCTGACCCTGGCCATGGACGACTTCGGCACCGGCTATTCGTCCCTGAGCTACCTGAAGAAATTCCCCATCGATATCATCAAGATCGATCGCAGCTTCATCCACGAGATCCCCGACAACCAGGACGACATGGAAATCACCTCGGCGGTGATCGCCATGGCTCACAACCTGAAGATCAAGGTGGTCGCCGAAGGCATCGAAACCGCCGAGCAACTGGCGTTCCTGCGCCGTCATCGCTGCGACGTCGGCCAGGGCTACTTGTTCGACCGACCGATCCCCGGCACCGAACTGATCGCCAAGCTCAAGCGCTATCCCCGCGGTCCAATTGCCTGACAGCGCTGTAACACTCGGGCAAACTGCGTGTCTGATTAATTACTCGATCCCACCCTGACTGAGAGGACTGATCATGGTTCTGCGCTCGGAAATTCTGGTGAAAAAAAACGTGCTACCTACCAAAGAACAAGCTCTGCCTGGCCGCGAAACCCCAATGACACTGCCTGAAAAGCACTTTGTCTTCGAAGACACCCCGCTGCTGGGTCCGTTCTTCCAGGACGTCGACTTCGCGATCTTCGGCCTGGGCTGTTTCTGGGGCGCCGAACGTCGCTTCTGGCAGCGCGAGGGCGTGGTCAGCACCGTGGTCGGTTACGCCGGCGGCTTCACACCGAACCCGACATATGAAGAAGTCTGCTCGGGCTTAACCGGCCACACCGAAGTGGTACTGGTGGTGTATGACAAGGCCAAGGTCAGCTACAAAGAACTGCTGGCGATGTTCTGGGAACTGCACAACCCGACCCAGGGCATGCGCCAGGGCAATGACATCGGCACCCAGTACCGCTCGGTGATCTACACCACCAATCCGGCCCAGCTGGAGCAGGCGCTGCACAGCAGGGATGTGTTCCAGGCGGAACTGACCAAGGCCGGCCTGGGCACCATCACCACGGAAATCGAAGAAGCGCCGACCGTGTACTTCGCCGAGGCTTACCACCAGCAGTACCTGGCGAAGAACCCTGAAGGCTACTGCGGGATCGGCGGCACCGGAGTGACTTGCCCAATCTGAAGCAGCTACAAGCTGCAAGCCTCAAGCTCCAGACGCTGTGTTTTCAGCTTGAGGCTTGAGGCTTGAAATTTAGCGCTGTTACTCGGCGATCAACCAGTCCATCTGCCAGCCGCCCTGGGTCTGGCCAAGCTTCTTCGACAGCCACGGCAGCAGCTCGCGCAACTCCTCCTCCAGCCCCCAAGGCGGATTGGCAATCGCCAGGCCTGAACCGTTGAGGCTGTTGGGCGTATCCAGCGGATGCACCAGCAACTCCACCCGCAGCAACTTCGGCGCACCGGTGCCGGCCAGGTCCTGGTAGAAGCGCCGCAGGGCCCGCTGGTCCTTGACCGGGTACCAGATGGCCGCCACGGTCTGACGCATGCGGCCAATGGCCTCCTTCAACGACGCAGCACAGCGCTGCATCTCGTCGAGCTGCTCGAAAGGCGGGTCGATCAGCATCACCGCACGTTTTTCAGCCACCGGCAGCAACGCCCGGGCCACATGCCAGCCTTCCCCCAGGTGCACCGCCACCCGACGATCACCCTTCATGTTGTCCTTGAGCAGCAGGCCGTCTTCCGGGTGCTTTTCGTTGAGCAGCACCCGGTCCTGGGAACGGGTCAGGCGTCGCGCCAATTCCGGTGACCCCGGGTAGTAACGCAACTCGCCATCGGGGTTCATCTTGTGCAGCACCTGCATGTAGTCGGCGGTCAGCGCCGGAAGATCCTGTTCGCCCCACAAGCGGGCGATGCCTTCCAAATACTCGCCGGTACGGTTTGCCTGGTCGCCCTTGAGGTCATACAGACCGATGCCGGCGTGGCTGTCGAGGTAGGCGAACGGCTGCTCCTTGCGCGACATCAGGGCGATGAGGCGGGTCAAGGTCAGGTGTTTGAAGACGTCGGCGTGATTGCCGGCGTGGAAGGCGTGACGATAGTTCATGGTTGCTCCTGCGCAGGCGGGCAAGTTTACCTTGTGCGCAGGCTGTCGTCAGTTCGAACGGCGGCCGTACCCGGCGCAGGCGACAATGGGTACGGCCCGGGACTCAGGCAAATTCGTGGCGGACCTCGGACCACAGGCTGACCCGCCGCCCGGACGATTCGAAGACCTCGATCTCGCGCTTGATCCCGCCGCTGTCCTTCCAGCCCGGCAGGTCGAGCACGATCAACTCTTCCATCATCGCCATGTACAACGCATCCACCGGTGCCCAGAGCCTGCCGATGGCAGCGTTGTCCTTGCCGGCCAGGCACAGGTTGATCGGATGGGACATGCTCACCTGGCTGAACACTGCGTGCCCGGCCTCGAGTATCTGCGCCGCAACGCGATTGCACTGAAGAAAACGCTCATTGATGACCTCAGCGTCGGAGTGGCTGTAGGGACAGGCCAGGAAAATCTTGCGCATCGTTACCTCGACTTCAGGGATAGGTGGAGCGGACCCTCAGGTCCGCGCAGGTTGCAGGGCAAAGGCCGCGGCCTGTTCATGCTCTTGCAGCTCATAACGCTGGGCGGCCGGCACCGAGATACGGATGGCAATCGCCACCGCCAGCAAGCCGCCGAACAGTTTGCCGATGAGCACAGGCAGGATCAGGCTCGGCTGGAAGTTGGCGGTGAACGCCAGGTGATCGCCGATCAGCGCCTGGGCACAGACCCCCAGGGCCACGCACAGCACTTTGTCGCGAGCGGTCATGTGCTTGAACAAGTGGTAGGTGGCGATGATGTTGGCGAACACCATGACAAAGCCCGCAGCACCGGTGCTGGACAGGTTCAACTGGCGTCCCAGCAGTTCCATGGGCTTTTTGCAGTAGCGCTGGAACAGGTAGCAGATGGGGAAAGTGCCGGCGAGCATGATGCCGATGTAACCGGCGATCTCGATGGCCCGGAACAGCTCCTTTTCATCGGCGAACATCGGGTCGAAGCCCCAGCCGCCGAAGTTGATGCTGAAGAACTTGGTGAAGTGCTCGACGATGCTCAGGGCCAGGATCAGCTTGATCGCCGCGTCCATGATCTTGCCGAACACCAGGAAGCCGCCAACCATCATGCGCGGCCGGTAACGCAGTCCCGCCGCCAGCAGGAAGCAGAACACGAACAGCGGCGCCAGCAGCTTGAGCATGTCGACAAACCCCAGGGACAGGTAGTACAGCGCCTCGGAGTTGGTGGAGACGATATCGCGCACCGGCAACTGGGTAGCGGTGATGATCAGCAACGACATCAGCACGGCGAAGGGAATGCTGATCAGCCCGGCCATGGCGCCCAGGGCCAGGTACTTGTGGTCCTTGCGCTCAAGCATGGTCAGGCCCACCGGGATCAGGTAGACGATGGTCGCCCCCGAGGTGTAGCCCACCAGCATCGCGGTGATCCACAGGTCGCGATTGGCGGTCAGGGCATTGGCCAGCTGATAGCCGCCCATGTCCACGGCGATGATCGACAACGCCGCGATCGACACATCCGAACCCAGGGCATTGAAAAACGGCCCCAGCGCATGGGAGATGCCCTGGGACAGGTAGGGAATCGCCACCATGATCCCGGCCTGGGCCAGAAAGACCGGACCAATGGAGTGGATACCGTTGACGAACTCCTTACCCAGGCCACTGTCGGGCTTGATGATGGATGACAGGGCGCCGACCACGGCGCCGAGCATGATCAGGTAAATGACGTAGTTTCCAAATTCAGCCATGTGGGTTCATCTCTCTGCGCGTCATTTATAGGTTTCCCCCACCGGGGAGGTTTTTGTTGAGGCCAGCGCTGGTCATCTCTTCGCCAAGGCGGGCGATGACCCGGTGTGCAAACACAGGGCATTTCCTATGCCACAATGTGTATTAGTTGTGGCTTTTACCTACAAACACTCAATTATCGGTCACAATATCTGTCACCAGAGTCTTCATGAGCTGATCTGGCCTAGCTAAGCGGGTGACCGGTCACGATTGTGAAACCTGCAGTTAAATGCTTAACTTCGCCATCGAACCTGACCGAATATGCATGCAAATGTGCAAAATGTGTGCGTAAGTAACAGAAACTGCCCATTTGTGTGGCGAAGTACCACTAACGGAAAGCCCCATGCGCCCCAACGAACGACGACAGCAGATTCTCGAACTCCTGCGCCAGCGGGAGCGAATTTCCGTGGAGGAACTGGCCCGCATTACCGCCACTTCCCAGGAAACCATTCGCCGCGACCTCAGCGAACTGGCGGAAAACGGCCTGGTTACCAAGTTCCACGGCGGCGCGGCCCTGCCGCCTACCGGTGAACACGAAAACACCTTCCAGACCCGCATGAACGAACACGCCCAGGAGAAGCGCGCCATTGCCCGCTACGCCGCCGGCCTGTTCTGCGCCGGGGACAGCATCTTTATCGATACCGGGACCACCACCCTGTTCTTCGCCCGGGAACTGGCCCAGCTCACGCGCCTGACGGTCATCACCAACTCCCTGCCAATCGCCGGCTGCCTGGGCGAATCCGGCAACCGGGTGTTCATGATCGGCGGCGAATACCGCCCCGACTCGACGCAGAACGTCGGCACCCTGGCCCTGGAGCAGATCACCCGCTTCAACGCCGAACACGCGGTGATCACCATCGGTGCACTGAATGAAGACGGCGCCATGGACTTCTCCATCGAAGAGGCCGAAGTCGCTCGCGCCATGATTGCCCAGGCCCGCCAGCTGACCGTAATCGCCGACTCCTCGAAGCTGGAACGCCGTGGCCTGTTCAAGGTATTTCCACTGGAGCGCATCGACCGCCTGGTGATTGATCGCCAGCCCGGACCAGCACTACAGGCAGCGCTGGAAAAAGCCGGTGTGGAGGTGCATCTGGTGGCGCAGGCTTGAGCCCGCCCGGTGTGGCAGGCGGTCGCCCAGCGCCTTAAACCCACACATAACTGACCGATATATGACCGAATAAGAAATAAAAACAACAATCATGGCCCACAATATGCTTTGATTCCTGCACACGACCTTGGTGTTACCGCAGGAAACAGGCATTCATATGACCGAACTTTATCCGAACAGTGTGACTTTCGATGTGGCCATCGTCGGTGGCGGGGTCGTCGGTTGCGCCATGGCCAGGCGCTTTGCCCTGGAGGGTGCACGGGTGGTGCTGCTGGAAAAGGGCAGCGACATTCTTTCCGGCGCCAGCAAGGCCAACAGCGCCATCCTGCACACCGGCTTCGATGCCCCCAGCGGCAGCCTGGAGCTGCAGTGCATGCAGGCCGGGTACCAGGAATACCTGGAGATTCACTCGGCCATGAACTTGCCGCTGCTCAAGAGTGGCGCCCTGGTGGTGGCCTGGAACGCCGAGGACCAGGCCCGCCTGCCAGGGATTCTCGACCAGGCCCAGGCCAATGGGGTCAATAACGTGCGCCTGCTGGAACGCAGCGAGATCCTCGCCCTGGAACCCCATCTGGCCAATCACGCGGTGGGCGCGGTGCTGGTGCCCGACGAACACCTGATCGACCCCTGGTCAGCGCCCCTGGGTTACCTGCAGCAGGCCATGGCCCATGGCGCCCGGGTGCAGTTGCGGTGCGAGGTGCAGCAAGGCCAATTCGATGGTGATGCCTGGACCCTGCATACCAACCTGGGCACCTTGCGCAGCGCCCAGGTGATCAACTGCGCGGGGCTGTTCGGTGACACCCTGGAGCACAACCTGCTGGGCCACAGCGAATTTCGCATCATGCCGCGCAAGGGCCAGTTCGTGGTCTTCGACAAGGCCGCGGCCAAACTGCTGGAGCGCATCGTCCTGCCGGTGCCCAACGAACGCACCAAAGGCATCGTCCTGACCCGCACCGTCTACGGCAACCTGCTGGTGGGCCCCACCGCCGAAGAACAGGAGGACCGGGTGCATGCCGGGCTCGACGGCCCGACCCTGCAAAGCCTGATCGACGCTGCCGTGGAGCGGATTCCCGGCCTCGCCGGAATGCCGGTCACCGCGACCTACGCGGGGCTGCGCCCGGCCAGCGACAAGAAGGAGTACCGGATCCAGGCCGATCACTCCCGGCACTGGATCACCGTCGGCGGCATCCGCTCCACCGGGCTCACTGCCGCCCTGGGCATTGCCCGGCACGTCTACAGCCTGTACAGCCAGCGTCGCCAGCATCACCCGGTGCGCGAGCCGGTCTGGCCGCAGATGCCCAACCTCGCGGAGCACTTGCCCCGGGACTGGCAACGCCCCGGCTATGGCGAAATCGTCTGCCATTGCGAACTGGTGACCCGTCGCGAAATCGAGACCGCCCTGCACAGCCCCCTGCCCCCCGGCGATCTGGGTGGGCTCAAGCGTCGCACCCGTGCCTGCATGGGGCGCTGCCAGGGTTTCTATTGCTCGGCCCAAGTCGCCGAACTCAGTGCCAGTCAACTGGCCGTCCCACTTGCCACAGGTCGTTGCCATGAACAGCACTGAACTCCTTCAGGCCGAAGCAGCCATTATCGGCAGCGGCCCGGCGGGCCTCGCGGCCGCCCTTGAACTGCGGCGCCAGGGCATCGGCCCGGTGATTGTCATCGAGCGAGAAAGCGAAGCTGGCGGCATTCCCCGGCACTGCGCTCACCCGCCCTTCGGCATGCGCGAGTATCAGCGCATTCTCAGCGGCCCGGCCTATGCCCGGCGCAACGTCGAAGCCGCGCTGAAAGCCGGCGTGATCCTGCTGCTGCGCCACACGGTAGTCAGCCTGGAACCCGGCGGCCTGCTACGCCTGGCGAGCACCGACGGGCCGCGGCAGATCCAGGCAAAAAAGGTCCTGATCGCCACCGGCGCCCGGGAAACCCCACGCTCGGCACGCCTGCTGTCCGGCGACCGCCCGGTGGGCGTGATCAACACCGGAGCCTTGCAGAACTTCCTCTATATGCAGCACCTCAAGCCCTTTGAGCGGCCGCTGATCGTCGGCACCGAGCTGGTCAGCCTGTCCGCCGTGCTCAGTTGCCGACGCGCAGGAATCCGCCCGGTGGCGGTGCTCGAAGCCAACAACCGGGCAACCGCACGCTGGCCGCTGTCGCTGTTTCCACGCTTGCTGGGCATTCCCATGCATTTCGGCGCGCAATTGCTGGCGATCAACGGCACCGGTCGGGTGGAATCGGCCCAGGTGCGCCTGGGCGACGGTCAGGTGCGCGAGATTGCCTGCGACGGCGTGCTGCTCACGGGCCAGTTCACCCCGGAGTCGAGCCTGGTGCGCCAGAGCCACCTGCAGCTGGACAGCGGTAGCAACGGGCCGAAGATCGACCAGTACGGGCGCTGCTCGGACCCGGCCTACTTCGCCGCCGGCAACCTGCTGCGACCGATCGAGACCGCCGGCTGGTCCTACCGTGAAGGGCGGCGTATCGGCAGCCTGATGGCACTGGCCCTGTGCAACCAGCTACCCGCTCCCCATGACGCGCTGACCCTGAAGTACGCAGCCCCGATCAAGCTCGGCGTACCGGGCCGGCTGGTGCGCGGCGAGCTGGCGGGCCTGCAGCACATCCAACTGCGGGTCAGCCGAGCGGTCAGCGGCACCTTGCGGGTCCGCGCCCAGGGCCTGGACCTCTGGAGCCGCCCGGTCTCGGCACTGCCGGAACGGCGCCTGCTGATTCCCCTCAAGGAGCTGCAACTGCCGGAACACCTTGACCAACTGGACATCTGCATCGACTAGGCCCGTCCCACAACAAGAGAAAAGACCATGCGAATAGCCGCACTTGACCAGGGCACCACCAGCACCCGCGTACTGGTTGTGGACATGCAAGGCCGTGCCGACATCCAACTGGCGCTGCGCCACCAGCAGCATCACCCTCGTCCGGGCTGGGTCGAGCACGACCCGCTGGAACTGCTGGCCAACCTGCAACGCTGCCTGGAAGCCACCGGCCGGGTCGACGCCATCGGCTTGGCCAATCAGGGCGAAAGCTGCCTGGCCTGGGACGCCATCAGTGGCGCACCGCTGTCTCCGGTAATCGTCTGGCAGGACAACCGCAGCGCCGCACGCATCGAGGAACTGCGAGCCAACGGAGCCGAAGCCCTGACCCTGGAGCGGGCCGGATTGCCTCTGGACGCCTATTTTTCCGCCAGCAAGCTGGCCTGGATCGTGGAGAACCTGCCGGCGGCACAAGCAGCCCTGAGTGCCGGCCGCCTGCGTCTGGGCACCACCGATGCCTACTTCCTCGACCGCCTGGCCGGGGTCTATGCCACCGACATCACCACCGCGTCGCGCACCTCGCTGATGAACCTCGCCACCGGCCAGTGGGACCCGCAGTTGTGTGCACTGTTCGGCGTCCCGCTAGAGGCCCTGCCACCGATCCGCGCCACGGTCGGCGACTTCGGGCGTATCGGCCAGACGCCCATCAGCGCCTCAGTGGTGGACCAGCAAGCCTCGCTCTACGGCCACGGCTGCCGGCAGCCGGGGGACGCCAAGATCACCTTCGGCACCGGCGCCTTCGCCCTGACCGTCACCGGCGATCAGATCATCCGCGCACCGGAGAAAGGCCTGCTGGCCACCATTGCCTGGCAGGTCGATGGCAAGCCGGTGTATGCCATGGACGGTGGCGTGTACGACGCCAGCGCCGCGGTGGAGTGGGCCGGGCGGCTGGGCCTGTTCAGCGACTTCTCGGAGCTGGCGGCCTTCGATCAGCCACCGGCCATTTCCCGCGAACTGGCCTTTGTCCCGGCGTTGTCGGGGCTGGCCTGCCCACACTGGGACCGCAGCGCCGGAGCGGTGTGGATCGGCATGAACGCCGCCACCAGCCGCCAGGACCTGTGCCAGGCGGTGCTGGAAGGCGTGGCCCTGCGCAGCGCCGAAGTGATCACCGCGATGGACGATCACCTGCGTGTCACCGACCAGCTGTCGATCGACGGCGGGCTGGCCCGCAGCCCGTATTTCGCCCAGTTCCTTGCCGATATCCTGCAACGCACCATCGTCACCCAGCGTTTCGACGAACTCACCGCCCTGGGCTGCGCCGCCCTGGCTGCCCGTGGCCTGGGCCTGGAGCTGCCGGAGTTGGACAACACCCGCACCCACTATCAGCCCCGTGTCGACCGGACCACGGCCGACGCCTGGCGCCGCACCTTCAGCGCCGCCGTCAGCCGCTCCCAGGGCTGGTCCCAGCCGCGCTGAAACCGCCATTGGCCAAGGACGGCCGCCCCGTTCCCGGCAAGCCAGCGCCCCCTTGCCCATCCGCCGCGCCTATTGGACACTGACGCGCCCGCTCGCGGCCAAGCGGCGGGCACCTCAAGCGGTTGCTGGCGACTCAGACACACGGGACCACTGACTGCTGCGCGGGCACACGACCTGCCTGGCTGTGCTCATAAAACGGATTGCTACTGAGTCGAGGATTTATGAAAGACGCAACGATTGCGCTGCACCATGGATTCAAGTCGGACCCGACCACCAAGGCCGTGGCCGTGCCCATCTACCAGAACGTCGCCTTCGAGTTCGACAACGCCCAGCACGGGGCGGACCTGTTCAACCTGGATGTGCCCGGCAACATTTACACCCGCATCATGAACCCCACCAACGATGTGCTGGAACAGCGCATGGCCGCCCTGGAAGGCGGGATCGCCGGGCTGGCGGTGGCGGCTGGCAGCGCGGCGATCCACTACGCGATCCAGACCCTGACCCAGGCCGGGGACAATATTGTCTCCACACCCCAGCTGTACGGCGGTACCTACACCCTGTTCGCCCACCTGCTGCCCAGCTTCGGGGTCGAAGTGCGCTTCGCCCGGGACGATTCGCCAGAGGCCATCGCCGAGCTGATCGACGACAAGACCAAGCTGGTGTACTGCGAAAGCATCGGCAACCCGGCGGGCAACATCGTCGACATCGAGGGCCTGGCCCAGGCCGCCCACGCCCGCAACGTACCGCTGATGGTGGACAACACCGTGGCCACGCCAATCCTGTGCAAGCCGATCCAGTTCGGCGCCGACATCGTGGTGCACTCGGTGACCAAGTACGTCGGCGGCCACGGCAACTCCCTGGGCGGGGTGATCGTCGACAGCGGCAACTTCCCCTGGGCCGAGCATCCGCAGAAGTTCGCCAGCCTCAACACCCCGGAGCCGGCCTACCACGGCGTGGTCTACACCGAAAAGTTCGGCCCGGCTGCCTTTATCGCCCGGGCCCGCACCGTACCACTGCGCAACACCGGCGCGGCGCTGGCGCCGATGAACGCCTTCCTCCTGCTGCAAGGCCTGGAAACCCTGGCCCTGCGCATGGAGCGCCACACCGACAACGCGATCCGGGTCGCGCAGTTCCTCAAGGACCACCCGCTGGTGGCCTGGGTCAGCTACGCCGGCCTGGCCGATCACCCGCACCATGAACTGGCGCGCAAGTACATGCAGGGCAAGCCGTCGGCGATCCTGTCCTTCGGCCTAAAAGGCGGCTATGCCGCAGGCGTGCGCTTCTACGACGCCCTGCAGATCTTCAAGCGCCTGGTAAACATCGGCGACGCCAAGTCCCTGGCCTGCCACCCGGCGTCCACCACCCACCGGCAGATGAACGAACAAGAGCAGGCCAAGGCCGGCGTCAAGCCGGAGATGATCCGCCTTTCGGTCGGCATCGAGGCCATCGAGGACCTGCTCGAGGACCTTGACCAGGCGCTGAAACAAGCCTGATTCATCGGCCCTGGCAGCAGACGCCAGGGCCATCCCCCCCAAATCCCCCCAGCGCGTTGGCACCGACGCATCCACCCCCAACCAGCCCCCAGGATCATTACTCACCCTCAAAGGAACCCAACATGATTGTGCGTTACGTAAAAATCACCATGACCCTGGCAGTGGCGGCGTTCGCCTTGCTGGTGGCTTACAACAACATCAGCGACTACGACTCCAACTTCGCCTTTGTCCAGCACGTACTGAGCATGGACAGCGTCTTCCCCGGCAACACCGCCACCGACCGCGCCCTGACCCTGCCTCTGCTGTGGAATGTCGGCTACTGGCTGATCATTACCGGCGAGGCCCTGACCGGGGTATTGCTGGCCGTTGGCGCCTTGCGCCTGTGGCTGGCGCGACACGGTGTCGCCAGCTACTTCAACCGGCGCAAAGGCTGGGCCATTGCCGGCTTCTGCCTGGGCTTCTGCGTCTGGTTCTTCGGCTTCATGGTGGTGGGTGGCGAGTGGTTCATGATGTGGCAATCCCAGACCTGGAATGGCCAGGACGCGGCCTTCAAGTTCTACATGGCGATCCTTGGCGTGTTGATCTTCCTCAACCAGCCGGACGCAGAACTGCACTGACCCTACCGCTGCCGAGCCTGCAAGGCCTTGCTTGGCGATCCCCCGTCGGAGCTCATCGGCCTTGAGAGCGCCGCGGCCCTAGGCAGCGGCTACACCACCCCCGGCTCGGCATTGGTCTGTAGCCGCTGCCGAGCCATGGCGAGGCTGCGCAAAGGCCTGCAAGGCCTTGCCTGGCGATCCCCCATCGGAGCTCATCGGCCTTGAGAGCGCCGCGGCCCTACGGGCCGTTCGCAGCCTGCGGCAGCGGCTACACCACTCCCGGCTCGGCATTGGTCTGTAGCCGCTGCCGAGCCATGGCGAGGCTGCGCAAAGGCCTGCAAGGCCTTGCCTGACGATCCCCCGTCGGAGCTCATCGGCCTTGAGAGAGCCGCGGCCCTACGGGCCGTTCGCAGCCTGCGGCAGCGGCTACACCACTCTCGGATCGGCATTGGTCTGTAGCCGCTGCCGAGCCATGGCGAGGCTGAGCAAAGGCCTGCAAGGCCTTGCCTGGCGATTGCCAGACGAGCCCCTGGCGTTCTTCAGAGCGCCGCCAACGCTGCGCCGGAATGCTGCCCATCTGGTTCGCAGCCTGCGGCAGCAGCTACCCGAACCGCAAAAAAAACGGCCCGCTGCGGTGACGCAGCGGGCCGTTTTCATTGCCCCGAACGATCAGGGCAGGATTTGCGCACTCAGTGGTTGAGCTTGAAATCCTTCTCGGCCGCTTCAAAACGCTGAACCATGCCAGCGCTTGGAGCACCCATCTTGCTCACCAGCACGATTGCCAGGCTGGCGAAGATGAAGCCCGGGATGATTTCGTACAGACCCAGCAGAGCGAAGTGTTTCCACAGGATCACGGTGACGGCACCGACGATGATCCCGGCCAGCGCGCCGTCACGGGTCATGCCCTTCCAGAGCACCGAGATCAGCACCACAGGACCGAACGCCGCACCGAAGCCGGCCCAGGCGTAGCTCACCAGGCCCAGCACGCGGTTTTCCGGGTTGGCGGCCATGGCGATGGCGACCAGCGCCACCACCAGCACCATGGCGCGACCGACCCATACCAGCTCAACTTGAGAGGCGTGCTTGCGCAGGAAGGCTTTATAGAAGTCTTCGGTCAGGGCGCTGGAGCACACCAGCAACTGGCAGCTCAGGGTACTCATCACCGCCGCCAGAATGGCCGACAGCAACACGCCGGCTACCCACGGGTTGAACAGCAGCTTGGCCAGTTCGATGAACACACGCTCAGGGTTCTCGGTCACCGGACCGGCCACTTCAGGATGCGCCGAGAAGTAGGCGATACCGAAGAAGCCCACGGCCACGGTGCCGCCCAGGCACAGGATCATCCAGGTCATGGAGATACGACGGGCATTGGCGATCGACTTCACCGAATCCGCCGCCATGAAACGCGCCAGGATGTGTGGCTGACCAAAGTAGCCCAGGCCCCAGCCCATCAGCGAGATCACGCCGATAAAGGTGGTGTTCTTGAGCATGTCGAAGCTGGTCGGGTCCTTGGCTTCGATCGCCAGGAAGGTGGTATCGACGCCACCGGTGGCCAACAGCACGATGATCGGGGTCAGGATCAACGCGAAGATCATCAACGTGGCCTGCACGGTATCGGTCCAGCTCACCGCCAGGAAGCCACCAACAAAGGTGTAAGCAATGGTCGCCGCCGCGCCAGCCCACAGCGCCGTCTCGTAAGGCATGCCGAAGGTGCTTTCGAACAGACGGGCACCAGCCACGATGCCGGAGGCACAGTAGATGGTGAAGAACACCAGGATCACCACTGCGGAGATGATGCGCAGCAGGCCGCTTTTATCTTCGAAACGGCTGGAGAAGTAGTCCGGCAAGGTCAGAGCATCACCGTTGTGCTCGGTCTGCACCCGCAGACGACCGGCAACGAACAGCCAGTTCAGGTAGGCACCGACGATCAGTCCGATGGCGATCCAGCTCTCCGACAGACCCGACATGTAGATAGCGCCCGGAAGGCCCATCAGCAGCCAGCCACTCATGTCGGAAGCACCAGCGGAAAGCGCGGTCACCACGCTGCCCAGGCTGCGGCCGCCAAGAATGTAGTCGGAAAGGTTGTTGGTGGAGCGATAGGCCATGAAGCCGATCAGCACCATTGCTGCGATGTAGATCACGAACGTGATCAAGGTTGGATTGCTTGCACTCATTTGAGTTACGCCCTGGCTTTGTTTTTATGTAGCGGCGGTCAGCAGTACCGTCACCCAGCTTTTACAGTTTGGAAGACGATCGGCCATCGCGCACGTTTTATGACCAATGTTTCCCCAGGAAAGCCATTGGCCGATGAACCGAGTCGCAAAAGACAGGTTGCACCTTGGGCGCGAATCCTATTCAACAAATTAAACAAGGTGCAACCAGTTTCATCCAATTAAGTTGCACCTTGTCGCATTTACCGACGACGACAACTTTTTTGCTCCTTTTTGGAGCAAGAAATCCACCCGCCAGAATTAAATGCACCAAGGCAATACGGGAGCCAGGAGGCAATATTGATTTCCTGACGAGCTGCTATTTATTCCAGCGAAAAAAGGGTTGCACCCGGTTGCACCTATTTCGGCGCACGGATAATCTTGCCGCCAGCTGATGCCACACGTGCGTGGCAAACATGAGGATAAAAATATGGCTACCACCACCCTCGGGGTCAAACTCGACGACCCAACCCGCGAGCGCCTCAAGGCCGCTGCGACCTCGATCGATCGTACGCCGCACTGGCTGATCAAGCAGGCGATTTTCAATTACCTGGAAAAACTCGAGGGTGGTGCAACCCTGACCGAGCTGAGCAGTGTCACCACCAAGGACGGCGACGACGCCGGCGATGTGCTGACCGATCACGCTCACCAATGCTTCCTCGAATTTGCCGAGAGCATCCTGCCGCAATCGGTGCTGCGCGCCTCGATCACCGCTGCCTACCGTCGCCCGGAACCGGAAGTGGTGCCGATGCTGCTGGAGCAGGCGCGCCTGCCGGCCGCCACCGCCGAAGCCGCCAACAAGCTGGCCGCCTCGATCGCCGAGAAGCTGCGTAACCAGAAGAGCGCCGGTGGCCGTGCCGGTATCGTCCAGGGCCTGCTGCAGGAGTTCTCCCTGTCGTCCCAGGAAGGCGTGGCACTGATGTGCCTGGCCGAGGCCCTGCTGCGCATCCCCGACAAGGGCACCCGTGACGCGCTGATCCGCGACAAGATCAGCACCGGCAACTGGCAGCCGCACCTGGGCAACAGCCCGTCGCTGTTCGTCAACGCCGCCACTTGGGGCCTGTTGCTCACCGGCAAGCTGGTGTCGACCCACAACGAGGCCGGCCTGACCTCCTCCCTGAGCCGCATCATCGGCAAGAGCGGCGAGCCGATGATCCGCAAGGGCGTGGACATGGCCATGCGTTTGATGGGCGAGCAGTTCGTCACCGGCGAAACCATCGCCGAAGCCCTGGCCAATGCCAGCAAGTTCGAAGCCAAGGGCTTCCGCTACTCCTACGACATGCTCGGCGAAGCGGCACTGACCGAGCACGACGCGCAGAAATACCTGGCGTCCTACGAGCAGGCCATCCACTCCATCGGCAAGGCCTCCCACGGTCGCGGCATCTATGAAGGCCCGGGCATCTCCATCAAGCTCTCGGCGCTGCACCCGCGTTACAGCCGCGCCCAGTACGAACGCGTGATGGAAGAGCTGTACCCGCGCCTGCTGTCCCTGACCCTGCTGGCCAAGCAATACGACATCGGCCTGAACATCGACGCCGAGGAAGCAGACCGCCTGGAGCTGTCCCTGGACCTGCTGGAGCGCCTGTGCTTCGAGCCGCAGCTGACCGGCTGGAACGGCATCGGCTTCGTGATCCAGGCCTACCAGAAGCGCTGCCCGTACGTCATCGACTACGTCATCGATCTGGCCCGCCGCAGCCGTCACCGCCTGATGATCCGCCTGGTGAAGGGCGCCTACTGGGACAGCGAGATCAAGCGCGCCCAGGTCGAAGGCCTGGAAGGCTATCCGGTCTACACCCGCAAGGTGTACACCGACGTTTCCTACATCGCCTGCGCACGCAAGCTGCTGTCGGTGCCGGAAGTCATCTACCCGCAGTTCGCCACCCACAACGCCCACACCCTGTCGGCGATCTACCACATTGCCGGTCAGAACTATTACCCCGGCCAGTACGAGTTCCAGTGCCTGCACGGCATGGGCGAACCGCTGTACGAGCAAGTGGTGGGCAAGGTTGCCGATGGCAAGCTGAACCGTCCGTGCCGCGTGTACGCACCGGTCGGCACCCACGAAACCCTGCTGGCCTACCTGGTACGCCGCCTGCTGGAAAACGGCGCCAACACCTCCTTCGTCAACCGCATCGCCGACCAGTCGATCTCGATTCAAGAGCTGGTGGCCGACCCGGTGGCGCAGATCGAGCAGATGGCCACCCTGGAAGGCGGCTTCGGCCTGCCGCACCCACGCATTCCGCTGCCGCGTGACCTGTATGGCAGCGAGCGCGCCAACTCCGCCGGCATCGACATGGCCAACGAACACCGCCTGGCGTCGTTGTCCTGCGCCCTGCTGGCCAGCGCTCACAACCACTGGAAAGCCGCGCCAATGCTCGGTTGCGCCGCCAGCAGCGAAACCCCGGCGCCGGTCCTCAACCCGTCGGATCATCGCGATGTGGTCGGTCACGTCCAGGAAGCCACGATCGAAGACGTCGACAACGCCATCCAGTGCGCCCTCAACGCCGCGCCGATCTGGCAGGCCACGCCGCCGGCCGAACGCGCCGCGATCCTGGAACGCGCCGCCGACCTGATGGAAGCCGAGATCCAGCCGCTGATGGGCCTGTTGGCCCGCGAGGCCGGCAAGACCTTCGCCAACGCCATCGCCGAAGTGCGTGAAGCCGTGGACTTCCTGCGTTATTACGCGGTGCAGGCCCGCAATGACTTCAGCAACGACGCCCACCGTCCGCTGGGTCCTGTGGTGTGCATCAGCCCGTGGAACTTCCCGCTGGCGATCTTCAGCGGCCAGGTCGCCGCCGCCCTCGCCGCCGGCAACCCGGTACTGGCCAAGCCGGCCGAACAGACCCCGCTGGTGGCGGCCCAGGCCGTGCGCCTGCTGCTCGAAGCCGGGATTCCTGAAGGCGTGCTGCAACTGCTGCCGGGCCAGGGCGAAAGCGTCGGTGCCCGCCTGGTCGGTGACGAGCGCGTCAAGGGCGTGATGTTCACCGGTTCCACCGAAGTCGCGCGCCTGCTGCAACGCAACATCGCCGGGCGCCTGGACAACCAGGGTCGGCCGATCCCGCTGATCGCCGAAACCGGTGGCCAGAACGCCATGATCGTCGACTCATCGGCCCTGACCGAACAAGTGGTCATCGATGTGGTGTCCTCGGCCTTCGACAGTGCCGGCCAGCGTTGCTCGGCTCTGCGCGTGCTGTGCCTGCAGGAAGATTCCGCCGACCGCGTGATCGAAATGCTCAAGGGCGCCATGGCCGAAAACCGCCTGGGCAACCCGGAGCGCCTGTCGGTGGACATCGGCCCGGTAATCGACGCCGAAGCCAAGGCCGGCATCGAGAAGCACATCCAAGCCATGCGCGACAAAGGTCGCAGCGTGTACCAGATGGCCATCGCCGACAGCGAAGAATGCAAGCGTGGCACCTTTGTCATGCCGACCCTGATCGAACTGGAAAGCTTCGATGAACTGCAGCGCGAGATCTTCGGTCCGGTGTTGCACGTGGTGCGCTACAAGCGCAAAGACATCGACCAACTGATCGCCCAGATCAACGCTTCCGGCTACGGCCTGACCCTGGGTGTGCACACCCGGATCGACGAAACCATTGCCAAGGTGGTGGACAACGTCAACGCCGGTAACGTCTACGTCAACCGCAACATCGTCGGTGCCGTGGTCGGCGTGCAGCCGTTCGGCGGCGAAGGCCTGTCGGGCACCGGCCCGAAAGCCGGCGGTCCGTTGTACCTGTACCGCCTGCTGTCGACCCGTCCGGTGGATGCCATCGAGCAATCCTTCGTCCGTGCCGATGCGGCCAACGCTCCGGACCTGCGCCTGCGCGAAGCCCTCGGCAAGCCGCTCAACGCCCTGCAAGCCTGGGCCGAGAGCAGCAAACTGGTGGAACTGGCGACCCTGTGCAAACAGTTCGCCAGCCAGTCGCAAAGCGGTATCACCCGCCAGCTGAACGGCCCGACCGGCGAGCGCAACAGCTACGCCATCCTGCCCCGCGAGCACGTCCTGTGCCTGGCGGAGGTCGAGGGCGACCTGCTGACCCAACTGGCGGCCGTACTGGCCGTCGGCGGTTCGGCAGTCTGGCCGGAAAGCGACCTCAGCAAGGCGCTGTTCGCCCGTCTGCCCAAGGACGTGCAAGCACGCATCCAGCGGGTGGCGGATTGGACCAAGGACGACGTGGTATTCGACGCGGTCCTGCATCACGGCGACTCTGACCAACTGCGCGGCGTTTGCCAGCAAGTGGCCCAGCGTGCCGGCGCCATCGTCGGCGTCCAGGGCCTGTCCCAGGGCGAGACGGCGATTGCCCTGGAACGCCTGGTGATCGAGCGCGCCCTGAGCGTCAACACCGCAGCGGCCGGCGGCAACGCCAGCCTGATGACCATCGGCTGAAGCCGATAGTCAGCACCATGAAAAAGAGCGCCCTCAGCGGCGCTCTTTTTTTTGCCCGATGCAATGTCCTGTAGCCGCTGCCGCAGGCTGCGATCGGCCGCAACGGCCGTAGCGACTTCATTGCAGCCAAAGTCCCGGCGGGACTTATCGCAGCCTTCGGCAGCGGCGACAGGGGCTGCGCCTGTTTGGCATCTTTATCACCCAGATCAATCTTGCTATTCAGCCTTTATTCACGCGCCTAGACTCGGCCCATTCCCTAGCCAACAGGTATGCCGCCATGTCCGAGACGCTGCTCAGTTCCCGCAATCTGGCTTTCGAACTGTATGAGGTGCTCGACGCCGAAGGTCTGACCCAGCGCGAGCGGTTTGCCGAGCACAATCGCGAAACCTTCGATGCCGCCCTGGGCACCGCGCGCAACATCGCCGAGAAGTACTTCGCCCCGCACAACCGCAAGGGCGATGAACACGAGCCGCGCTACGAGGATGGCCAGGCGGTGCTGATCCCTGAAGTGAAACCGGCGGTGGACGCCTTCCTCGAAGCCGGCTTCCTCAACGCCGCGCGCAGTTTCGACGCGGGCGGCATGCAGCTGCCGACCCTGTTGTCCCAGGCCTGCTTCGCCCACTTCCAGGCGGCCAACGCGGCCACGACTTCCTACCCGTTCCTGACCATGGGCGCGGCCAACCTGATCGAGAGCTTCGGCACCGACGAACAGAAACACCGCTTCCTGCAGCCCATGATCGATGGCCGCTTCTTCGGCACCATGGCCCTGACCGAGCCCCATGCCGGTTCGTCGCTGTCTGATATCCGCACCCGCGCCGAACCGGCTGCCGACGGCAGCTACCGGCTCAAGGGCAACAAGATCTTCATCTCCGGCGGCGACCACCCGCTGTCGGAAAACATCGTGCACATGGTCCTGGCCAAGCTGCCGGACGCGCCGCCCGGGGTGAAGGGCATTTCCCTGTTTATCGTGCCCAAGTTCCTGGTCAACGATGACGGCAGCCTGGGGCCGCGCAACGACGTGCTGCTGGCCGGGCTGTTCCACAAGATGGGCTGGCGCGGCACCACTTCCACCGCGCTGAACTTCGGCGATAACGGTAACTGCGTGGGCTATCTGGTGGGCAAGCCCCATCACGGCCTGAGCTACATGTTCCAGATGATGAACGAAGCACGGATCGGCGTCGGCATGGGCGCGGTGATGCTGGGTTATGCCGGCTATCTGTATTCATTGGAATACGCTCGCGAGCGTCCGCAAGGTCGCCTGCCGGACAGCAAGGACCCGACCACCGCACCGGTTGCCATCATCCAGCACGCCGATGTGCGCCGCATGCTGCTGACCCAGAAGGCCTATGTTGAAGGCGCCTTCGACCTGGGGCTGTATGCGGCGCGGCTGTTCGATGACACCACCACCCTGGCCAGCGAGGCCGAGCGCCAGCAGGCCCATGAACTGCTGGACCTGCTGACGCCCATCGTCAAGTCCTGGCCTTCGGAGTTCTGCCTCAAGGCCAACGAGCTGGCGATCCAGATCCTCGGTGGCCACGGCTACACCCGGGAATACCCCGTGGAGCAGTACTACCGCGACAATCGCCTGAATCCGATCCATGAAGGCACCCACGGCATCCAGTCCCTGGACCTGCTGGGGCGCAAGCTGGCGCAGAACGGCGGCGCCGGGCTCAAGCGCCTGATCCGCCTGATCGCCGAGACGGGCGAGCGGGCCCGCGCCCATGCGTCGCTGGATGCCCTGCGCCTGCCTCTGGAGCAACTGGTGACGCGCCTGCAGAGCGTGACCCTGGGTCTGCTGGGCGACCTGGCCAGCGGCAAGGTCACGGCGACCCTGGCCAACTCGGCGCTGTATCTGAAGGCCTTCGGCCACGCGGTGATCGGCTGGCGCTGGCTGGAACAGGCCATCAAGGCCGAGGAAGGACTGGCGCGAGGCCATGCCGGGGACCGGGATTTCTATCACGGCAAACTGCAGGCCGCGCGCTACTTCCTGACCTGGGAAGTGCCGGGCTGCCAGCATGAACTGACCCTGCTGGAAGCACGGGACGCCACCTGCCTGGAGATGCAGGACGCCTGGTTCTGAGGCCGAGGCGGCCTGTCACACCGCAGCGCTATTCGCTGGCAAGCCAGCTCCTAGCAGAAGACTCATTCCACACCTGTAGGAGCCGGCTTGCCGGCGCAAGCCTCAGGCCTGGCACAGCGCACAGGCGGTTCGCTGCCAGGCCCGCGCCCCTTCGCTCAGTGCAGCTTGAAACCACCCACCTGGCGCGCCAGGTCTTCGGCCAGGCGCTGCAGGGTCTGGCAATCCTCACGACAGGTGTGCACTTCAGCCGCGGTGGCCCGGGCCAGTTCGGAAATGCCCTGAACATTGCGGTTGATCTCCTCGGTCACCGCCGACTGTTCTTCCGTGGCAGTGGCGACCTGCTGATTCATGTCGCTGATACGCTCCACCTGCCCGGTGATCGCCGTCAGTGAGGCCCCGGTCTGCTGGCTGGACTGAACCCCGGTGCCGGTGGCCGATTGTCCCGCATGCATCGAGGACACGGCGTTCTCCGCCCCCTGCTTGAGGCCCTGGATCATCTGCTGGATCTCATCGGTGGAGGTCTGGGTACGCTGGGCCAGGGTCCGGACTTCATCGGCCACCACCGCAAAGCCACGGCCCATTTCCCCGGCCCGAGCCGCCTCGATGGCAGCGTTGAGGGCCAGCAGGTTGGTCTGTTCGGAAACCCCGCGGATCACCGCCAGCACCTGATCGATGGAGGCCACCTGTTCCGCCAGTTCGCCCACGGCACCGGCGGCCAGAGCGATTTCACCGGACATGTTCTCGATATGCCGAATCGAACCGCCTACCACGTCCTGGGCCTGCTGGGCTTCATCCCGGGCCGCCTGGGAAGCGTCCGCCGCCTGCCCGGCATTGCGCGCAATGTCCTGCACGGTAAGCCCCATCTCATGTACCGCAGTGGCCACCATGTCGGTCATCTCCTGCTGCCGGCCGGAGCGCTCGGCGGTGTTCTCCACCACCGCCGCCACCTGGCTCACTGAGGAACGCAGGCGTTCGGTGGTGGCCAACACCTCACCGATCATGCCGCGCTGGCTGTCGAGAAAACGGTTGAAACCCCGGGCCAGATCCCCCAGCTCGTCGGCACGGCTGGCATCCAGGCGCAGGGTCAGGTCGCCACCGCCGCTGCCGATGGCCACCAGCCCTTCGGTCACCTGTCGCACCGGACGTACCAGGCCACGGGCCAGCAGTACAACCAGCAGTAGGCAGACGCCGGCGATGCCCAGGCCGATCAGACTGGTGAGCCAGATCGCCCGGTGCGCCTCGGCGTAAATCTGTGCCTGCGGTACCTCGGCCACCAGGCTCCAGCCAAAGCCGCGCAGCGGCAGGCTCAAGGCCAGGTAGTCTTCGCCGTCACGCTCGAAATGACTGCTGGTCAGCCCCTCGTGTCCCATCAGCGCCTCGGCGGCGCTCGCGCCGATCTGCTCGGACAACTGTCGCTTGCCACTGAATTCAGCGTCCGGATGCACCTGGATCAAACCATCGTTGCGCACCAGGAACACCCGGCCACGCTCGCCAAAGCTGTAGTCGTGAATCAGTTGCGACAGCTCGGTCATGCGCAAGCCCAGGCCGGTGACCCCCACCAGCTCACCGTCTTTCTCGACCCGGTAGTTGATGAACAGCGCCAGCTCGCCACTGGCAACATCGACATCGATGTTCAGCACCCGCGGCTTGCCGCTGTCGATAAAGCGATAGAACCAGGCATCCTTCGGATTATCCCGACTCAGGGTCCGGTCCAGGCCTTTCTGGTTGTAATAGTGATGGCTGAGCGGGCTGGCCATCATGGTGGTGAAGGCCTGGTTCTCGGCGCGGATGTCTTCCAGGTAGCTGATGAAGCTCTGCGCCCGGGCCGGGTCTTCGCCTGCCGCCAGCCAGTCGCGCAGCATGCCGTTGCCGGCCAGGTCACGGGCGGCGGTCAGAGGCTGGGTCAGAATGCGCTCGATATCGTTGCGCATGGCTTCGATGCTCGAAGGTAGCGCCCTGTCCACCAGGTAGCTCTGGGTCAGGTGATTGATCAGCACCGTGTAGATCGCTACGACCACCAGCAGACTGACCAGCAGGGCCGAACCCATGCTGAGGATCAGTTGCCATTGAATACTGCGTCGCCAGAATTGCATGGAACACCTCTTTCTTATGGTTATAAGAGGCTGAGATACCGCGCCAGCCGCGGGAAGTTGTATACAAACAATGCCTCTGCTTGTCCAACCCATTACCCGTCAGCTGTGTGCACTTCCATCAATTCTGTTGAATGGTCTTGGCGATCACCTCGACGGTGGCGCTCACCTGCTCCTGATAACGCTCAAGCGCCTGGGCGTGCTGCTTTTTCATTTCGATCTGCTGCGAACACAGGTTCATCGCTGCCAGCACCAGCAGGCGTTCGCCAATCAGCGTCGGGTATTTTTTCTTGGTGTCGGCCAGGGCCGCCTTGAGCATCAGCGCGGCGTCCATGAGGGTCTGTTCCTCACCGGCCGGCGCCTTGATCGAGTAATCCTCGCCCAGGATCGAGACCACCTTCACCCCATCGATGTGATGTCTCATGGGTTGGCCGGGCTCGCACTGACGCGCTCAACCAGAGCCTGGATGCGGGCGGCGGTAGCGCCCTGTTTTTCTTCCTGTTCCATGAGGCTCAACTGCAGGCTTTCGTTTTCATCCTTGGCCTGGGCCAGTTGCTCCTTGAGGGTTTCGTTCGTGCCGAGCAGCTCCTGGTTCTGTACCACCAGGTCACTGACCAACTGTTCCAATTGGCTGAGGGATGCTTCCAACATTTTGATCTTCCGGGCTGTTTGCAAAGGGCGCGTACGATAAAGAAAAGTCACCTTGGATACCAGGGATATCCAGGCGCAAGGCCTTGATTTTACTGGCGATGACCCTCACGCGAGAGCTGTTAGAGACTGTCATTCGCGCCTCGGGTTCCTGACGCTCGGTCGGATGCTTCGGACTTTTACGAATTATCCCAACAGGTGATCAGACTTTTCTGAAATCACTCCCGGCGATTCAAGAAGCATTTTTTCAACGCGATAGCACAGGTACTTCCCAGACCCAATCGCGCAAGCCGCGCACATCCGAGGTAGGTTCAATGTCCCTGCGCACCCTGAATATCGCTCCGAGAGCATTCCTCGGCTTTGCCGTGATCGGTTGCTTGATGCTGTTTCTCGGGATCTTCGCTCTGAGTCAAATGAGCAAGATCCGCGCAGCCACCGAACGCATCACCCAGGACACCATTCCCAGCATCAAGAGCGTCGACGATTTCACCCAACTGAGCCTGCGCCTGCGGGTCCAGGCCTACCGGCTGCTGCTCAACCGCGACCCCGAGGAACAGCAAAAGACCCTGGACTCCATCAGCCAGCGCAACCAGAAAATCGATGAAACCCGGGCCCGCTACCAGAAGCTCATCAGCAGCCCGGAGGAGCAGGCCGCTTACGATCAGTACATGGAACTGCTGACCCACCACCGCCAACTGGAAGGCCAGTTGATCGAGCTGTCGCACAACAACCAGCTCGAAAGCATGCAGCAGCTGCTGAACACCGAGCTGATGGCCAGCGCCGAAAAGATCAACGCCCTTCTCAATCAACTGGTGGACATCAACACCCACTACTCCAGCGCCGCCGATCAAGAGGCGGCCGAGCAATACGCCACCGCCTTCAATCTGGTGGTGACGCTGCTGGTAATGGCCACCGCCCTGACCCTGGTGTTTGCCTGGCGGCTGATTCGCAGCATTACCCTGCCGATCGACAACGCCCTGCATGCGGCCGAAGCGATCGCCGAAGGCAACCTGACCCAGCCGATCACCGTGGATGGCCGCGACGAAGCCGGCCGCCTGCTGCAGGCCATGTTGACCATGCAGGAAAAACTGCGGGACACCCTGCAGCGCATTTCCGGTTCCGCCGGCCAACTGGCCTCGGCCGCCGAGGAGCTCAACAGCGTCACCGACGAAAGTGCTCGTGGCCTGACTCGACAGGACAATGAAATCGAGCAGGCGGCTACCGCGGTCAATGAAATGACCAGCGCCGTGGAAGAAGTCGCGCGCAATGCAGTGAGCACTTCCGAAGCTTCGCAAAACGCCACCCAATCCGCCGGGGACGGACGGGACAAGGTGCAAGAAACCGTCTCGGCCATCGAACGCATGACCGGTGACGTGCAAGACACTGCCAGCCTGATCGGCGAGCTGGCCAACGAGTCCCGGGACATCGGCAAGGTACTGGACGTGATTCGCGGCCTGGCCGACCAGACCAACCTGCTGGCCCTCAACGCCGCCATCGAAGCCGCCCGTGCCGGCGAGGCCGGCCGCGGCTTTGCCGTGGTCGCCGACGAAGTCCGTGCCCTGGCGCACCGCACCCAACAGTCCACCAGTGAAATCGAACGCATGATCGGCAGCATCCAGAGCGGCACCGAGCAGGCGGTGGAGTCGATGCGCAACAGCACCGAACGTGCCGACTCGACCCTGAACATCGCCCGCAGCGCCGGCCAGTCCCTGGACACCATCAACAGCGCCATCAACGAAATCAACCAGCGCAACCTGGTCATTGCCAGCGCCGCCGAAGAACAGGCCCAGGTGGCTCGGGAAGTGGATCGCAATCTGGTGAACATCCGCGACCTGTCGGTGCAGTCCACCACGGGTGCCAACCAGACCCGCTCCGCCAGCAGTGAACTGTCGATCCTGGCCGCTGACCTGAACAATCTGGTGACCCGCTTCCAGCTGTAAACGCCCTTCTCCCGGCTCCAGGGCTCTATTACGGGCCTGGGGCCGATGCAGTCAGCCATTGACACTCCCGGCCCGATGCATAGCCAAAAGGCTAAATCCACGGCGCGACTCAAGACTTTAGTCGTACGACCGATAAGTCACGGTAGATCAGTCTCAAGCCCCCGCACGGATGCGCCCTTTTTGGTACTCACCATGTCCCTACGCAATATGAATATCGCTCCGCGGGCCTTCCTCGGCTTTGCCATGATCGGCGGCTTGATGCTGATCCTGGGGGTGTTCGCCCTGAACCAGATGAGCAAGATCCGCGGCGCCGCCGAGGACATCACCCAGAACAGCGTGCCGAGCATCAAGAGCCTCGACGAGTTCACCCAGCTGACCCTGCGTCTGCGGGTGCTGTCCTATCGTTTGCTGGTCAACCGTGAACCCGATGTCCAGCAAAAGACCATCGAACTGCTGGACATGCGCAACCAGCAGATCCGCGCCGCCCAGGTCACCTACGAGAAGTTCATCACGAGCCCCGAGGAAAAGACCGCCTACGAGCAGTACGTCCAGTTGCTGACACAGTACCGGCAGATCGAAGAGCGGATGAGGTCCCTGTCCCGCGGCAATCAGGTGGAAGAGCTGCGCAACCTGCTCAACACCGACCTGCTGAACAACTCGGAAGCCATGAACACCGTGCTCAACCGCCTGATGGAGATCAACACCCAGCAGACCGTCGACACCAACCAGCAGGCCGCCGAACAGTACTCCTCGGCCTTCAACCTGGTGGTGGCCCTGCTGGTGCTGGCCACCGGCCTGACCCTGCTGTTCGCCTGGTTGCTGACCCGCAGCATCACCGTACCGATCGCCAACGCCTTGAGCGCCGCCGAAGAAATCGCCGAAGGCAACCTGACCCGGCCGATCAAGGTCGACGGCAATGACGAAGCCGGACGCCTGCTGCGCGCCATGGCCAAGATGCAGGAAAAACTGCGGGACACCCTGCAGCGCATTTCCGGCTCCGCCACCCAACTGGCATCGGCAGCCGAAGAGCTCAATTGCGTCACCGAGGAAAGTGCCCGTGGCCTGACCCAGCAGAACAACGAAATCGAGCAAGCCGCCACCGCAGTCAATGAAATGACCAGCGCCGTGGAAGAAGTGGCACGCAACGCCGTGAGCACCTCGGAAGCCTCGAAGAACGCCACCTCCTCCGCCGGCGACGGTCGCGATCTGGTGCAGGAAACCGTGTCCGCCATCGAGCGCATGAGTTCCGATGTGCAAGGCACCGCCAGCCTGATCGGCGACCTGGCCAACGAGTCGCGGGACATCGGCAAGGTACTGGACGTGATTCGCGGCCTGGCCGACCAGACCAACCTGCTGGCCCTCAACGCCGCCATCGAAGCCGCCCGTGCCGGTGAGGCCGGTCGTGGCTTTGCCGTGGTCGCCGACGAAGTGCGTGCCCTGGCGCACCGTACCCAGCAGTCCACCAGCGAAATCGAACGCATGATCGGCAGCATCCAGAGCGGCACCGAGCACGCCGTGGACTCCATGCGCAACAGCACCGAGCGCGCCGAGTCGACCCTGAACATCGCCCGCGGCGCCGGCCTGTCGCTGGACACCATCAACAGCGCCATCATCGAGATCAACGAACGCAACCTGGTGATCGCCAGCGCCGCCGAAGAACAGGCCCAGGTGGCCCGGGAAGTGGACCGCAACCTGGTGAACATCCGCGACTTGTCGGTGCAGTCGGCCACCGGCGCCAACCAGACCAGTGCAGCCAGCAACGAGCTGTCGCGACTGGCCGTGGACCTCAACAGCATGGTCGCGCGCTTCAGCCTCTGAAGCCGCTCGCCAGCCCCGCAACACGCCGGTAAATCGGCGCCGGAATTCACACCAGAAAAATCCGCCACTGTCATCAAAAGCTTTTTGACAGTGGCGCATTTCAACAGGTTAGAATCGCTGGCACGCAGACTGCATGGTCAGTTTGCGCCCGCCTTTTTCGCTCTGGAGTACTGCCTTTGAATGCGACGACCATCAACAGCCTGTTCTTGATCGGCGCGTTGCTGGTAGGTGCGAGCATTCTGGTGAGCTCACTTTCATCCCGTCTCGGCATCCCGATCCTGGTGATCATCCTCGCCGTGGGCATGAGCGCCGGAGTCGACGGCGGCGGCATCATCTTCAACAACTACCCGACCGCCTACCTGGTGGGCAACCTGGCCCTGGCCGTGATCCTGCTGGACGGCGGCCTGCGCACCCGGGTCGCGAGTTTCCGCGTGGCCCTGTGGCCGGCGCTGTCCCTGGCCACGGTGGGGGTGTTGATTACCACTGGGCTGACCGGCATGGCTGCCGCCTGGCTGTTCGACCTGAACCTGATCCAAGGGCTGCTGATCGGTGCCATCGTCGGCTCCACCGACGCCGCGGCGGTGTTCTCCCTGCTGGGGGGCAAGGGCCTCAACGAGCGGGTCACCGCCACCCTGGAGATTGAGTCCGGCAGTAACGACCCGATGGCGGTGTTTCTCACCGTGACCCTGATCGACATGCTCGCCAAGGGCCACACCGGCTTGCACTGGAGCCTGCTGGGGGAACTGATCCGCGAATTCGGTATCGGCGCGTTAATCGGCCTGGGGGGCGGCTGGCTGATGCTGCAACTGGTCAATCGCATTCATCTGGCCAACGGCCTGTACCCGATCCTGGTGGTGGCCGGCGGTCTGGTGGTGTTCGCCCTGACCAACGCCCTGCACGGTAGCGGTTTCCTCGCCGTGTACCTGTGCGGCCTGGTGATCGGCAACCGCCCGGTGCGCAGCCGCCACGGCATCCTGCACATGCTCGACGGCATGGCCTGGCTGGCACAGATCGGCATGTTCCTGGTGCTGGGGCTGCTGGTCACCCCACACGATCTGCTGCCCATCGCCCTGCCGGCCCTGGGCCTGGCGCTGTGGATGATCCTGTTCGCCCGGCCGCTGTCGGTGCTGGTGGGCCTGGCGCCGTTCAAGGCCTTCCACGGCCGGGAAAAGGCCTTTATCTCCTGGGTCGGCCTGCGTGGCGCGGTGCCGATCATTCTCGCGGTGTTCCCGTTGATGGCCGGGCTGCCCAACGCCCAGCTGTACTTCAACCTGGCGTTCTTTATCGTGCTGATCTCGCTGCTGGTCCAGGGCACCAGCCTGCCGTGGGTGGCCAAGTGGCTCAAGGTCACGGTGCCGCCGGAGCCAGCACCGATTTCCCGGGCGGCCCTGGAGGTTCACGTCACCAGCGAGTGGGAACTGTTCGTCTACCGCCTGGGGGCGGAAAAATGGTGCATCGGCGCCGCCCTGCGGGAGCTGAAAATGCCCGAAGGCACACGGATCGCGGCCCTGTTTCGCGGCCAGCAACTGCTCCATCCGTCGGGTAGTACCGTGCTTGAGGCCGATGACCTGCTGTGCGTGATCGGCCATGAACACAACCTTCCAGCCCTGGGCAAACTCTTCAGCCAGGCGCCGGAGCGCGGGCTGGACCTGCGCTTCTTCGGCGACTTCGTTCTTGAAGGCGACGCCCAGCTGGGCGCGGTGTCGGCGCTCTACGGGCTCAAGCTCGACGGCCAGGACGCGGACATGCCCCTGGGCGCGTTCATCGCCCAGAAGGTCGGCGGTGCACCGGTGGTCGGCGACCAGGTGGAGTGGAACAACACCATCTGGACCGTGGCGGTGATGGACGGGAACAAGATCGGCAAAGTGGGCGTCAGATTCCCCGAAGGAAGTCGCCCCGGCCCCGGCCTCTTCCTCTAAACTGCGGAGCGCGTCAGACCTGGTCGCGACGCGTCCCCCCCATTTCTAGTTGCTTGACCGACTTCATATGCCTAACTTGCGTAAATTTTTCGCTGTTGCCCTGCTGGGCCTGAGTCTCTCTGTCGGCGCCGCACAGGGCGGCGATCCGCCCAGTGCCGAGTCGGTCCAGCAAAGCCTGGACAAGATCGCCGAACGCAAATTGCCGGAAGCCGATCAGAAGGCCCTGCAGACCCTGCTGCAAAACACCCTGAATCACCTGAACAACAAGCAGGACTACGAGCGACGCCTCAACGACCTGCGCCAGCAATTGAGCAACGCGCCGCGCCAGACCACGGAAAACCAGCGCGAGCTGGCACGCCTGAAGGCCAGTAAAGTCGTACCGGTGGCCCAGCGCTATGGCTCGCTGGCGGTGTCGCAACTGGAGCAACTGCTGAGCGAACGCACCACCTTGCAAGGCGAGCTGCAAAAGGCCCTGGCCGACGCCAACACCCTGACCATCACCGCCCAGACCCGTCCCGAACGGGCCCAGGCGGAAATCAGCAGCAGCCAGACCCGCATCCTGCAGATCAACGCCGCACTCAAGTCCGGCAAGGACGGCGGCAAGCTGCTCGGCGCCGATCAACGCAATCTGCTGAATGCCGAACTGGCGGCGATCAACGCCCTGATTCCCCTGCGCCGCCAGGAACTGGCGGGCAACAGCCAGTTGCAGGACCTGGGCAGCAGCCAGCATGACCTGCTGATGGAAAAGACCGCGCGCCTGGAGCAGGAAATCCAGGATCTGCAAACCCTGATCAACCAGAAGCGCCTGGCCCAGTCCCAGGAAACCGTGACCCAGCAGTCCATCGAGGCGCAGAAGGCCGGCAGCAGCAGCCTGCTGACCACCGAAAGCGCCACCAACCTCAAGCTCTCCGACTACCTGCTCAAGAGCACCGACCGCCTCAACGAACTGACCCAGCAGAACCTGCAGACCCGACAGCAACTGGACAGCGTGACCCAAAGCGACGCGGCCCTGGACGAGCAGATCAACGTGCTCAAGGGCAGCCTGCTGCTGTCGAAGATTCTCTACAAGCAGAAACAGGCCTTGCCACGCCTGAAGCTGGATCGCGACCTGGCGGACGAAATCGCCGATATCCGCCTTTATCAATTCGAGGTCAACCAGCAGCGCGAATTGCTGGGCAGCCCCAGCACCTATGTCGATAACCTGCTCAAGAGCCAGCCGCCGGAGCAGGTCACGCCGCAACTGCGCCGGACCCTGATCGAGCTGGCCATGACCCGCGTCGATCTGCTGGAGCGCCTGAACCGCGAGCTCAGCGCCCTGCTCAATGAATCCATCACCCTGCAACTGAACCAGAAACAACTGTTGAGCACGTCCCAGAGCCTGCGGGCGACCCTCGACGAGCAGATGTTCTGGATTCCCAGCAACAAGCCTCTGGACGCCGAGTGGCTGCAGGACGTCCCTCAGCGCCTGGAGAAACAGATCACCACCCTGCCCTGGGCCTCCAGCCTCAGTGAGCTGACCGACGGTCTGGCGCAGCGGCCGCTGCTGTTCCTGCCCCTGGCGCTGCTGATCGGCGCCCTGCTGTGGCGGCGCAAGAACCTCTATGCGCGCCTGAACAAGGTGCACAAGGACATCGGCCACTTCAAACGCGACAGCCAGTGGCACACGCCCCTGGCGATCCTGGTGAACATTCTTCTGGCGATGCCGGTCACCCTGGCCCTGGCGCTGTGCGGCTATGCCCTGCAGATCGATGCCCGGGGGCAGAACGCCAACCTCGGTGCGGCGCTGCTGCAGATCGCCCAGGCCTGGCTGGTGTTCTACACCGCCTATCGGATACTCGCCCCCGGCGGCGTGGCCGAACTGCATTTCCGCTGGGAAAAACCCCAGGTGGAATTCCTCCAGGGCTGGGTCCGGCGCCTGGGGCTGGTGGTCCTGGCGCTGGTGGCCGTGGTGGCGGTGGCCGAGCACCAGCCCGCAGCCCTGGCCGATGACGTGCTCGGCATCGCCGTGGTGCTGACCTGCTACGGGCTGATGGCCTGGCTGCTGAGCCGCCTGTTGCTGAGCAGCCCGGCCCACGAGAATGCCTCGTTGTTCCGCAAGGCGTTGGGCCTGCTATTCACCCTGCTGCCAATCGCCTTGTTCATCGCCGTGTGCTTCGGCTACTACTACACCGCGCTGAAGCTCAGCGACCGCCTGATCAACACCCTGTACCTGCTGATGTTCTGGCTGGTGATCGAGGCTACCTTCGTCCGCGGACTCGGCGTTGCAGCACGGCGCCTGGCCTACCAGCGGGCCCTGAGCAAACGCCAGGCGGCCAAGGAAGCCGGGGAAAGCGGCGACGCGGTGGTCGAAGAGCCGACCATGGACATCGAGAAGGTCAACGAACAATCCCTGCGCCTGATCCGCCTGGCCCTGCTGGGCGGCTTCATCGCCGCGCTGTACTGGGTCTGGTCGGATCTGATCACGGTGTTCTCCTACCTGGACAACATCACCCTCTACGAATACACCAGCGGCACCGGCGCCAACATGAGCATGGTGCCCATCAGCATCGGCGACGTGATCGGTGCGCTGATCATTGTCGGCATCACCCTAGCCCTGGCGCGCAACCTGCCAGGCCTCTTGGAAGTGCTGGTGCTGTCCAAGCTGAATCTGGCCCAGGGCAGCGCCTACGCCACCACCACCCTGCTGTCCTACGCCATTGCCGGAATAGGTTTCGTCTCGACCCTGGCCACCCTCGGCGTCAGTTGGGACAAGCTGCAGTGGCTGGTGGCGGCCTTGTCGGTGGGTTTGGGTTTCGGCATGCAGGCGATCTTCGCCAACTTCATCTCCGGCATCATCATCCTGTTCGAGCGGCCGGTGCGCATCGGCGACACCATCACCATCGGCAACCTGTCGGGCACGGTGAGCAAGATCCGCATCCGCGCCACCACCATCACCGACTTCGACCGCAAGGACATCATCGTCCCCAACCAGACCTTCATCACTGGGCAACTGATCAACTGGTCGCTGACCGACACCGTGACCCGGGTGACCCTCAAGCTCGGCGTCGACTACGGCTCGGACCTGGACCTGGTCAAGGAGCTGCTGCTCAAAGCCGCCCGGGACAACCCGCGGGTGCTCAAGGAACCGGAGCCTCAGGTGTACTTCCTCAACTTCGGTGAAAGCACCCTGGACCACGAACTGCGCATGCACGTGCGCGAGCTGGGGGACCGCAACCCGGTGGTGGACGAGGTCAACCGCTTCATCAACCGCGAGTTCAAGAAGCAGCACATCAACATCTCGTTCCGGCAGATGGAGGTCTACCTGAAAAACCTCCACGGCCAGGAATACAAGATGGTGCCCATCGAGCCGGAGGCCAAGACCATCGTCCCGGTGCCCGGGGGCAAGCCGCTGCAGGAACCGCCGCCCGGCAAACTCGACTAAGGCCCCTATCCCTAGCAGAATGCTCGGACATTCTGCTGGGAGATGGCCGTTGAAAGCCCTCGACGAACTGACCTTCGACAACCGCTTCGCCCGCCTGGGCGACGCCTTCTCGACCCACGTACTGCCCGAACCCCTCGACAACCCCAGGCTGGTGGCCGCCAGCCCGGCGGCCATGGCGCTGCTGGACCTGGACCCGGCCGTGGCCGAAAGCCCGGTGTTCGCCGAACTGTTCGGCGGGCACAAGCTGTGGGCCGAGGCCGAGCCCCGGGCCATGGTCTATTCCGGGCATCAGTTCGGTTCCTACAACCCGCAACTGGGGGACGGTCGCGGACTGCTACTGGGCGAGGTCTACAACCAGGCGGGAGAACACTGGGACCTGCACCTGAAGGGCGCCGGGCAGACGCCGTATTCCCGCATGGGCGATGGACGTGCCGTATTGCGCTCGTCGATCCGTGAATTCCTCGCCTCCGAGGCCCTGCATGCCCTGGGCATCCCCAGCAGCCGCGCCCTGTGCGTGATCGGCTCGGACACCCCGGTATGGCGCGAGAAACAGGAACGCGGGGCGATGGTCCTGCGCCTGGCGCCGAGCCATGTCCGCTTCGGGCATTTCGAGTACTTCTACTACACCAAGAAACCCGAACAGCAGAAGCAGTTGGGAGAGCATGTGCTGGCCCTGCATTTCCCCGAGTGCCTGGAGCAGCCTGAACCCTATCTGGCGATGTTCCGCGAGATCGTCGAACGCAACGCCGAACTGATCGCCAAATGGCAGGCCTACGGTTTCTGCCACGGGGTGATGAACACCGACAACATGTCGATCCTGGGCATCACCTTCGACTTCGGCCCGTTCGCCTTTCTCGATGATTTCGACGCCCACTTCATCTGCAACCACTCCGATGACCAGGGCCGCTACTCCTTCAGCAACCAGGTGCCCGTCGGCCAGTGGAACCTCAGCGCCCTGGCCCAGGCCCTGACGCCATTCATCAGCGTCGAGGCGCTGCGTGAGGCCCTGGGCCTGTTCCTGCCGTTGTACCAGGCCCATTACCTGGACCTGATGCGTCGGCGCCTGGGCTTCACTCAGGCCGAGGACGACGACCAGAAGCTGGTGGAACGCCTGCTGCAACTGATGCAGAACAGCGGCGTCGACTACAGCCTGTTCTTCCGCCGCCTGGGGGAGCAAGCGCCGGACCAGGCGCTGGCCCGGCTGCGGGACGATTTCGTCGACCGCGACGGCTTCGATGCCTGGGCCGAGCAATATCGGCAACGGGTCGCCCGCGATCCGCTCCAGGGCCAGGACCTGCGCCGGGAGCGCATGCACGCGGTCAACCCGCTGTACATCCTGCGCAACTATCTGGCGCAGAAGGCCATCGATGCCGCCGAGTCAGGCGATTACTCGGAGGTGCGTCGCCTGCATCAGGTGCTGAGCCGGCCTTTTGAGGAGCAAGAGGGCATGCAAGGGTATGCCGAACGTCCGCCAGAGTGGGGCAAGCACCTGGAAATCAGCTGCTCGTCCTGACTCAGGCGAAGGTCTCCATCGACAGCTTGAAGCGCTCGGCCAGCCAGCGGATCTGCCGCAGGTTGAGCTGGCGCTTGCCGCTGAGTACTTCCGAGACCACCGACTGCGCGCCCACCCCGGGCAGGTCGCTTTGAGTCAGGCCATGTTCACGCATCAACGAACGTAGAACCTCCACTGCGCTGACCGCCGGCATCGGATGGTGCTCTTCGTCGTAGGCCTCGATCCAGTCACCCATGATGTCCACCAGCGAAGCCAGTGGGTGCGATTCGTCTTCGCCCATGATGTCCAACAGCTCATCGAGTGCCAGGGCCAGCGCGTCGTAATCGGCCTCGCTCTTGGGTTTGCGCAATATGGGCGCAACGAACGGCCAGTGCTCCGCCGCTTGCTTAACCTGAAGACTCATTGTGATTCCTCCTTCCACAGCCCCTTGTCGTATTCGCCGTGATCCAGCACATGCCTGATATAGAGGCGCTGCCCCCCATAGCGCACGATTGCGATCAGCCTCAGTTTGTTGCCGCCAAGGTCGAAAACATGAAAGCCCCCGACCTTGTCTAGCGCCGGGAACAAGGCCTTCATGTCGGCGAAATCAGCCGGCCTGGCGCCTTTGGCCTTGCGATACCAGGTATCCAGCGCCCGCGCGACTTGCGGCCATTGCTCCTTGGCCTGCCGGATACGTTTTGCGGTGACGATGTGCATGCAATGTCCCTATCGCATAGTGCTATTAACGTTAGATGCGAGCATTAGATATCTCAAGATGCTATATCCGCGGCCAGTCCAGCGGTGCTCACGTGCTTCAAGCCTAGACAGCCAACGAACGGGCTTGCCGAGCAGTGTGTGAGCGATTGCGACGGACTCATGAGCTTCGACCAACGCCTCAGCCGTCGTGCACAAAAACGCCAAACACAAGATTGCGCATGGACCCGTCGACAGCGGATACGGATAATGCGCAACCCTGATTTCCAGTACCTGCAAGGATGCGCATGAACCTGTTCCTGACCCTGGTCGCCGGAGTCTTCACCGCCATTGGCCTGGTGTCGGCGATCATCTACCTGAGCCGCCGCGCCAAGTACCGCATGAACCTGCAGGACCTGCGCCTGCACGGCAAACCGCACCGCACCATCACCCAGGTCGAACTGGACGAACTGGCCAAACAGACCGCCAGCCTGCAGCGAATCCAGGGCCGCGGCGGCATGTCTTACCAGCCGGTCAGCGACCACGTCTACCTGATTGGCGGCGGCGCCGGGAGCGACAGCATCGAGCTGCAGTCCCAGACGCTGAAGCACATGTCGATCGGCGGCATCCCCGTGGAATTCCCCTACCCGATGGAAAATTTCCTGACCACCAAGAACCAGGCCGAAGTGGTGATCGCCAAGAAGTTCGCCGTGGTCATCGCCCTCAACGGGCATCGCCTGGCCCAATGACACACAGAAGGCCTGGCTGCCACTTTCACCGCTCGCCCCTGCCACTAACCCCGTCGATGCCCTGCAAGAGTCCACCATGAAAACTCGCTACCTGCTGCTGTTACCCCTGCTGCTCTGGCTGACCGGGTGCAAGGAAGACTTCGCCACCCTGCACTTCCAGGACTCGGTGCGCTCCGATCCCAAGGCCGGCCCGCAATTCTCCGACCAGTTGGTGCACGAGGCGTACAAGCAGAGTATTTACACGGCGCTCAGCGCCCAGGGCCTGGACCCGGATGCCATCGCCCTGGAGCGCGACAAGGAGGATGACAAAGTGATCCACCTGCGCCTGCTGGACTACTCCCTGAGCCCGGAACAACGGGGCCGCCTCAAGGCCGTCTTCGAGCAGGTCACCCGCGCGCGCAATGCCAGCTCCATGAACCTGCACCTGGAGTTGGACAACGCCCAGGCCAGCGTTACCCCATCCGGCCCCAGCGGCCTGCCGGACAGCATCGATGCCACCCTCAAGTTCGACCCGACGTTCGAGATGCTGCTGGACCGCAGCTACGACGACAGCCTGCGTGCCATCGTCAACCGCAGCGAAATCGAAGGCCCGGTCAGTTGCAAGATCACCGCACACCTGACAATGCCCACGCGCTTGAAATTGATCGGCTACGAAGCCCTTGAACAGGACAACAGCGAGCGCGGCCTGATCTCCTTGCTGACCCGCAGCGGCAGCATCGCCAAGGTACCGCTCAAGGTGCATTTCGATGACCCGGACCTGAACCGGCACATGCAGCAAAAAACCATCCAGGCCTGGCCTTCCAGCTCGAAAAGCACCCAGCCCGCGCCGGTGCCCCTTGACGAATTCGCCATCGTCATCGGTTCCATCGGTGTCCAGACCCTGACCTCAGCCCTGCCCTTCGACACCCGCAAGGACGAGCTGCAAGCGCTGTGCGATCAAAAGATGCAGGCCCTGGGTCGGCCATTCACCTTTCAAATAGGCCGGACCCTGGATCGCTTGACCCGCGTCGACTACCGCTAAGCGCCATTGCGCAACAAGGACCTCCATTGAACCGACGCCTCTACACCGCAGCCCTGCTGCTGATGCTGCTGACCGGCTGCAAGCAGACCTACCTCACCCTGCACTTCCAGGACACCGTGGGTAACCCCAAGCAGGCCCAGATCGTGCCGTACTTCGCCGAAACCATCACTCAGATGGCCGCCGGGATCGGCATCGAGCCTGACCAGATCGGCCTGGAGATGGACCGCAAGGACGACAAGACCCTGCATATCAGCCTGGACAGCGCCGTGCCCGAAACCCAGCGCCAACGCCTGCAGGAGCTGTTCAGCGAGATTGTCGAGGCGCGCGCAGCCGGCACCTTCGAGGCCGTTCTGGAGATCGCCCCGGAAATCGGGAAATACACCAACCCCGAGTACCGCAAAAGAGCCATGGCCTTGCCGCGGCGCTTCTCGCTGGCGCTGGAGCCGGTGAAATACGCCGATGTGCTGTTTCATTACTCGATGGAGGAATTGATCAGCGGCAAGCTCTCGGCCACCGGCACGCCCAACGAGGCGTTTTGCCAATACCAGGCCACCCTCCAGGCACCGGGCATGCCGTTCAGCCAGATGGGCAGCAAGGCCGGGAGCGGACCAGGGGATTACAACGTGTATCTGGAGTGGAAAGACAACAAGCGCGAACCGGCGCAGTTCTTGTTCGGCAACATCAGGTTCGCCAACCCCACGCTCAACCAGATGCTGTTCGACAACCGCATCCAACTGTCCGCGATCAAGACCTCCTGGGGCACGCGAGTGGATCGCCGGGCCGACCGCGTCGGCTTCAGTGTCGGTTCCCTGGGCTTGCAGTACCACGAGGATGGAGAGATTTCTCCGTTGCAACACATAGGCTTCATGGGCAAGTGCGAGGGCATGGCCATGGACCTGGGCCGGCCCTTTACCTTTTACATCGGCCGCTCCATGGATCGTCTGGTCAGCGTCGAGCTGGCCCCGCCCAGCACGTGAAGCCATGGCGGCGCCGACTTGATATTCACCTTGGGCGCCGCCATTTAAGGCGCTCTACCCTGTTTGCGGAGCCCAACCATGTCCGAGCCACTGCTGATTCCCTGCCCGCACTGCAACGGTCTGAACCGTATCCCCGGCGAGCGCCTGGGCGATCAGCCCAAGTGCGGGCGCTGCAAGGGTGAGGTGTTGCTGAGCAAACCCTTTGACTTGCAACAGGGCGACTACGCCAGCCAGATCAAGGGCGACCTGCCGTTGCTGGTGGATGTGTGGGCTGACTGGTGCGGACCGTGCAAATCCTTTGCGCCGATCTTTGCGCAGGCCGCCGCGCAACTGAGTGGCAAGTGCCGGCTGGCCAAGCTGGACAGTGAAGCCAACCCTCAGCTCTCGGGGCAATTGGGCATTCGCTCGATTCCCAGCCTGATCCTGTTCAAGAACGGCCGGGAAGTGGCCCGCCAGAGCGGCGCCCTGCCCTTGCCGCAACTCTTGGGCTGGTTGCGCAGCCAGGGCATCTGAACACGCCCTGACAGGAGACTTGCACTTCTGCCACCGCGGCGCCGAGTTCAGGCGTTTTCCAGCAGGTTGTGCAGATCGACGAATTGCTGGGTCAGCTTGTGTCGCGAATCGAGATAGATCAGCGGCAGGCTGGCCTGGTGGGATTCACGCATGCGCACCGAGCTGGCCAGGTACACCGGCAGCACCGGCAACCCCTCGCTGATCAGTTCGTCGAGCATCTGTTGCGGCAGGCTGGCCCGCGCCTGGAACTGATTGACCACGATCCCCTCGACCTGCAGGTCCTCGTTGTGGTCTTCCTTCAACTCTTCGATCTCCGCCAGCAGGCCGTACAGCGCCTGACGGGAGAAGCTGTCGCAGTCGAAAGGAATCAATACCCGATCAGCGGCGATCAACGCCGAAACCGCATAGAAATTCAGGGCCGGCGGGGTGTCGAGATAGATCCGGTCATAGTCCTCGGCCAATTCGTCCAGCAACTTACGCAGCTTGTTGATCTTGTGCTTGGCCTCAAGCTTGGGCTGCAGATCCGCCAACTCGGCGGTGGCGGTCACCACATGCAGGTTGTCGAACGGCGTCTCGTAGATATCCACCTGGTTCTTTTTCGAGAAGGGCCCGGAAGACAGGGTCTGCTTGAAGAAATCGGCAATGCCCATGGGAATGTCATCGCCGGTCAGGCCGGTGAGGTACTGGGTCGAGTTGGCCTGGGCATCCAGATCCACCAGCAAGGTGCGATACCCCTCGCTGGCGCTGACCGCCGCCAGATTGCAGGCAATACTGGACTTGCCCACGCCACCTTTCTGATTGAACACCACTCGCCGCATGTCTAAACCTCCGTGTATCAAAGATCACCGAGTGTAGTAGTCCTGCGCGCCCGTTAGCTACCTCGGCAACACAAGAGTTTCCCAACCTCCGCCCCCCCTGGAACAGGCGACGCAAAGCCTCGGCGCCGAGGGATCGGGGCGCAAAGGAAACTCGATAGTGGCAAATAGACACCCATGATCGCGGCAGATTCGACGCTTTTGCGACCAACAGCCCAAGCAGCATTTGCTACAAGCCAGTCGCACCGGGATAATGCGCGCCACTGACGCCTTCGCGTCATCCAGGTCAATCGCCAATCGAAGCGATACACCGCGTCAAGGAAGCCCGCAGGGGCGGGATGAAATCAAGTGATCAAGTTCAACATCGCTCAATGGCGTGCATGGGCCCCTGGGCTCGAAAGCGTGGACGCCTGGCAGGCCTGGAGCCGTCAGCCGACCCTGCCCGAGAGCAGCGATGCCGCTCCCGATGTGTCTTTTCTGCCCGCCATGCAGCGCCGCCGTCTCAGTCGCCTGGCGCGCATGGCTTTCAGCGTTGGCTGGCCCCTGGCCGAAGGCCTCGAGCAATTGCCGCTGGTGTTCATTTCCCGGCACGGCGAAACCCCGCGAACCTTCGAGATCCTCAGCGACCTGGCCGCCGAGCAGCCGCTGTCGCCCACCCAGTTCAGCCTCTCGGTGCACAACGCGGTGATCGGCCTGTGGTCGATCATGCGCGGCGAAACCAGTGAAATGACTGCCCTGGCCGCCGCCGGCGACGGCCTGGAACACGGCCTGCTGGAAGCCGCCACCCTGCTGGCGGACGGCGCTCCCCATGTACTGCTGGTGATCACCGAGGAACAGCCGCCCGAGGCCTACGCCAGCTGGATCGACGACGTGCCGTTTCCCTATGCCCTGGGCCTGTTGCTGACCCCAGGCGACGACTGGCAACTGTCCCTGGACAGCCACGACAGTCAAATCCCCAAGACCCAGTGGCCCCATGCCCTGAACCTGCTGCGAACCCTGCTCGGCTCGCAGACCTTTTGCCAACATGCCTGGATGAATCGTGTATGGACCTGGCAACGCAACCACTGAGCGCCAAGGGCCGCAATGCCTACTACTGGCGCCTGCTGGCCACCGGTCTGAGCTTTGCACTGTTCGGAATAGGTGGTTTGTGCCTGCGCCTGGTGATTTTCCCGCTCCTGGCCTGCCTGCCCGGCGACGCCGCGAGCCATAGCCGGCGCGCACGCCGGACCGTCAGTCGGCTGTTCTGGCTGTTCATCCGTTTCATGGCCAAGAGCGGCGTGCTCACCTACGAAGTCCAGGGCGCCCACCTGCTCGGCCGTCCGGGGCAGATGATCATTGCCAATCACCCGTCGCTGATCGACGTGGTGTTCCTGATCGGCCTGGTGCGCGATGCCAACTGCGTGGTGAAGCAAAGCCTGTGGGACAACCCCTTCACCCGCAGCCCGGTGCGCGCCACCCAGTACATCAGCAACGACGGCAGCATGGACATGCTCGACAGCGCCTCCGGGGCGCTGCAAGCAGGCCAGACCCTGATCGTCTTTCCCGAAGGCACCCGTACCCAGCCGGGCGCCGCTCCCGCCTTTCATCGGGGGGCCGCGGCGATTGCCCTGCGGGGTGCGAAAATCATTACCCCGGTGGTGATCAAGGTCAGCCCCACCACTCTGACCAAGGCCGAGCCCTGGTATCGCATTCCGCAACGCCGTGTGCACTTCAGTTTTCACGTCGGTGCCGATATAGACCCACAGACCTTTGCCGCCCAAGGCCCCGCGCCTCAGGCGTCGCGCAAGCTCAATGAGCACTTGCACCACTATTTCATCAAGGAGCTCGCCAGAGATGAGCGATACACACCCGGATCTGATGCTTGAAATCAAACTGCTGATCATCGACGCCCTGGGCCTCGAAGACATCAGTGCCCAGGACATCGGCAACGATCAGACCCTGTTCGGCGAAGGCCTCGGCCTGGACTCGGTGGACGCCCTGGAACTGGGGCTGGCGATCCAGAAAAAGTACGGCATCAAGATCGATGCCGACGCCAAGGACACCCGCAACCACTTCAGTAACGTGGCGAGCCTTGCGGCGTTCGTCACTGCAAAACAGGCAGCTTGAGAACCGACCATGCAAACCCGTGACGACATCTTCAACACCCTGCGCGATGCCCTGGTCGAACTCTTCGAGCTTGAGCCTGACAGCATCAGCCTGGATTCCAACCTGTACCAGGACCTGGAAATCGACAGCATCGACGCCGTCGACCTGATCGACCACATCAAGCGTCAGACCGGCAAGAAAATCGCCGCCGAGGAATTCAAGTCGGTGCGTACCGTCAATGACGTGGTCGAGGCGGTCTACCGTCTGGTCCAGCCGGCCGCATGAGCCGGCTGATCGGCCTGGGCTTGTTGCTGGCCGGCCTGCTTTACCCCTTTGCGGTGTATTTCGGTATGGAGCACTTCGCTCCGTGGCAATTCGGCCTGCTGCTGGGCGGCCTGTGGCTGGCCCGGGCGCTGACCGGGGAACGTCGTCCCGGCAGCTTGTGGATGGCAGCCGCGGCGCTCGTCTTCTGCCTGCTGCTGGCGTGGTTCGACCACCCGGCGCTGCTGCGCTGGTACCCGGTGCTGATCAGCAGCTTCATGCTCGGCCTGTTCGGCCTGAGCCTGAAGTACGGCCCGCCGGTGGCGGAGCGCCTGGCGCGCCTTGGCGAGCCGGACCTGCCGGAAAAAGCCATACGTTATACCCGCCAGGTGACCATCGCCTGGAGTGTGTTTTTCCTTTGTAACGGAGTAATCGCCGCGGCCCTGACCCTCTGGGCGCCGCTGAGCTGGTGGACGTTGTACAACGGCCTGATCGCCTACGGGCTGATGGGTTTGCTGTTTGCCATTGAGTGGCTTTTACGACAACGGGTACGAGGCCGTAGATGAACTGGATTGCCCTTGAGCGGCTATTGCTCAGGACCCAAGCACCGCGGGTGGTCAGCGCCCATCCCGATATCCACCTGGAAGGCTTGCAGACCCGGGCCCTGGGCCTGGCCGCGGCCTTGCAAGCGCGCGGCGTGCGACGCCTGGCGCTGCACCTGGAAGATGCCGTCGACCTGGCCGTAGCCCTGCTGGGTGCCTGGCGCGCCGGGGTCAGTGTGTTGCTGCCCGCCGACCTGCAGGCCCAGACCCGCCAGCGCTGGGCGGCGGACGTCGACCTGTGGCTGACCGACCAGGACCCGCCCTTGCAGCCACTGCAGGCTGCGCCGCTGGAACCGGCGGAGCTGGACCTGGACGCCTGCCAACTGAGCCTGTGCACCTCAGGCTCCAGCGGCGAACCCAAGCGCATCGAGAAAAACCTGCGCCAGCTGGCCAACGAGGTCAGCGCCCTGGAACAGCTCTGGGGCACCGATCTGGGCCCGGCCTGGATCATCGGCAGCGTCGCCACCCAGCACATCTATGGCCTGCTGTTCCGCGTGCTCTGGCCGCTGTGCGCCGGGCGTCCCTTCGTGCGCCGTCAATTGCCGTTCCCCGAAGACCTGCAACGGGCCAGCCGCGAATGCCCGGCATTCGCCTGGGTGGCCAGCCCGGCCCTGCTCAAGCGCATGGGCGACAACCTCGATTGGCCGGCCCTGAGCCCGGTGCGCCGGGTGTTCTCCTCCGGCGGCGCCTTGCCTGCCGAGGCCGCCAGCGGGCTGCAACAGCGCCTGCAGCAATGGCCGACGGAGATCCTCGGCAGTTCGGAAACCGGTGGTATCGCCTGGCGCCAAGGGCCAGAGCTGTGGCAGCCCTTTGCCGAGGTGCACCTGAGCCAGGACAGCGACGGCGCACTGCTGATCGCCTCGCCCTACCTGCCGCCCGGGCATGTCGAACACACGGCCGATGCCGCGCGCATCGCCGCCGACGGCCGTTTCGAGCTGTTGGGCCGCCTGGACCGCATCGTCAAGCTGGAAGAAAAACGCATCTCCCTGCCCATGCTCGAACAGGCCCTGGAGCAGCACGACTGGGTCGCGGAAGCACGCCTGGGGGTGATTGAAGACAACCGCGCCTACCTTGGCGCCCTGCTGGTACTCAGTGAGTCCGGCCTGCATGCCCTGCGCAACCAGGGCCGACGCCACCTGACCCAGGCCCTGCGCCAGCACCTGGCCGGGCATTGCGAAGCCCTGGCCCTGCCCCGGCGCTGGCGCCTGCTGCGGCAGATGCCCCTGAACAACCAGGGCAAGCTGCCCCAGGCCGAAGTGCAGGCCCTGCTGCTGGCGCCACGCCCACAAGCCCCGGAAGTGCTGGAGCAAGTGCAGCACGCCGACGAATGGCAACTGCAACTGGCAATTCCACCAGACCTGGCCTACTTCAGCGGGCACTTCCCCGCCACACCGGTGCTGCCGGGGGTGGTGCAAGTGGACTGGGCCCTGGCCCTGGGTCAGCAGTTGCTCGATCTGCCGGGCCGCTTCGCCGGCATGGAAGTGCTGAAGTTCCAGCAACTGGTGCGCCCCGGCGACTGCATCCAGCTCAACCTGCGCTTCGACGTCCAGCGCCAGAAACTGTATTTCGCCTTCCTGAATGACGGCGCCCCCTGCTCCAGCGGGCGGATCATCCTGGAGGCCAGCTGTGGATAACGCTTCCCACTTCGCGGTTGTAGGCGCTGGCTTGCCAGCCAAGGGTTCAGCGCCGACCCACAAGCCCTGCGCCGTCATTCCGGTCTACAACCATGAAACTGCCGTGCCCGCCGTGGTCGACGCGCTCCTGGCCCGGGGCCTGCCCTGCGTATTGGTGGACGACGCCAGCAGCCCGGCCTGTGCGGCGGTGCTGGAACAACTGGCCGGGCGCGAGCAGGTATTCCTGATTCGCCTGGCCATCAACCAGGGCAAGGGCGGCGCGGTCATGGCCGGCCTGCGCGAAGCCGCTCAGTTGGGCTTCAGCCACGCCTTGCAGGTCGATGCCGACGGCCAGCACGACCTGGCGGATGTGGATCACTTCATCCAACGCTCACAGGCCCATCCCGAGGCGCTGATCTGCGGTTATCCGCAGTACGACGCCAGCGTGCCCAAGGGGCGCCTGTACGCCCGCTACCTGACTCACGTCTGGGTCTGGATCAACAGCCTGTCGCTGCAGATCCCGGACTCCATGTGTGGCTTCAGGGTATATCCCCTGCCCGCCACGTTGGCCCTGCTGGACTCGGTGCAACTGGGGCGGCGCATGGACTTCGACCCGGAGATCCTGGTGCGCCTGTCCTGGCGCAACCAGCCCATGCACTGGCTGCCGACCCGGGTGCACTACCCCCGGGACGGCCTGTCGCACTTTCGCCTGTTCCACGACAACGCGCTGATTTCCAAGATGCACGCCAAGCTGTTCTTCGGCATGTTGCTGCGCCTGCCGCTGATTCTCTGGCGCCGGTGGCGTTCATGAGCCTGGAGCAACCCAAGGAGCCCGGCAGCGAACACTGGGCCGGCCATCAGGAGCGCGGCAGCTTCTGGCTGATGAAGCTCACCGCCTTCGGTGTACGAGTGCTGGGGCGCCGGGTGCTGAGCCCGGTGCTGTACGCCATAGTCTTCTACTTCTTCCTGTTCGGCCGCCGCGCCCGCCGCAGCATCTGGCAGTACCAGCAGCGCCTGGCCCAATGGAGCGGGCGCGACGAATTGCGCCCCAGCCACTGGCGGGTGTTCGGCCAGTTCATGGCCTTTGCCGATGCCCTGCTGGACAAGCTCGATGTGTGGAACGGCAAGTTGCGCATCGAACAGATCGAAATCGTCGACCCGGCGCAGCTGCGCCATCAGCTGCGCGGGGAACGCGGACAACTGCTGGTGGGCGCGCACCTGGGCAACCTGGAAGTCTGCCGGGCCCTGGCCGAGCTGGGCGAGCAAGTGACCATGAACGTGCTGGTGCACACCAAGCACGCCGAACGCTTCAACCGCCTGCTGGGCGAGGCCGGGGCCAGCAACCTTCGGCTGATCCAGGTCAGCGAGCTGGACCCGGCGATCATGCTGCAACTGAGCCAGCGCCTGGATCGCGGCGAGTGGCTGGCGATTGCCGGCGACCGCGTACCGCTGCACGGCGGGCGCAACGTGCGGGTGGATTTCCTCGGCCATCAGGCCGCTTTTCCCCAGGGCCCCTGGCTGCTGGCCGGGCTGCTCAAGTGCCCGGTCAACCTGCTGCTGTGCCTGAAACAGCAGGGCCGCTACCAGGTGATCCTCGAGCCCTTCGCCGAGGCCGTGCAGTGGAAGCGCAATGACCGCCAGCAGGTGATCGCCCAGTGGACCGCCCGCTACGCCGAGCGCCTGGGCCAGTACTGCCTGCAGGCACCGCAACAATGGTTCAACTTTTACCCATTCTGGAAGACCGATGACGACCTCGACCCATGAGCCGGTAACCTTCGGCGAACACCCCCTGCGCATCGAAGACGTGCTGGCCCTGGCCAACCGCCAGGTACCGACCCGCCTGCAAGACGACGCCGCCTGGCGCCAGCGGATTGCCAAGGGTGCGCAGTTCCTCGACTCCCTGCTGGACAAGGAAGGGGTGATCTACGGCGTGACCACCGGCTACGGCGACTCGTGCGTGGTGGCGGTGCCGCTGCAGCACGTCGAAGCCCTGCCGCGTCATCTGTACACCTTCCACGGCTGCGGCCTGGGCAAGCTGCTGGACGCCCAGGCCACCCGCGCTGTATTGGCCGCACGCCTGCAGTCGCTGTGCCATGGGGTTTCCGGGGTCCGGGTGGAACTGCTGGAGCGCCTGCAGGCCTTCCTCGACCAGGACATCCTGCCGCTGATCCCGGAAGAGGGCTCGGTGGGCGCCAGCGGCGACCTGACGCCGCTGTCCTACGTGGCGGCCACCCTGTCCGGCGAACGCGAGGTGCTGTTCCGCGGCGAGCGTCGTGAGTCTGCCGACGTGCACCGCGAGCTGGGCTGGGAGCCCCTGGTGCTGCGGCCCAAGGAAGCCCTGGCGCTGATGAACGGCACCGCAGTGATGACCGGGCTGGCCTGCCTGGCCTTTGCCCGGGCCGATTACCTGCTGCACCTGGCCACCCGCATCACCGCCCTCAACGTGGTGGCCCTGCAAGGCAACCCGGAGCACTTCGACGAACGCCTGTTCGCCGCCAAGCCGCACCCGGGGCAGATGCAAGTGGCCGCGTGGCTGCGCCAGGACCTGGCCATCGATGCGCCGACCGCGCCCCTGCACCGCCTGCAGGACCGTTACTCGCTGCGCTGCGCGCCCCATGTGCTCGGCGTGCTGGCCGACAGCCTGAACTGGCTGCGGGGCTTTATCGAAACGGAACTCAACAGCGCCAACGACAACCCGATCATCGACGCCGAGGCCGAACGCGTGCTGCACGGTGGGCACTTTTATGGCGGGCATATCGCCTTCGCCATGGACAGCCTGAAGAACCTGGTGGCCAACGTCGCCGACCTGCTGGACCGGCAGTTGGCGCTGCTGGTGGACGTGCGCTACAACCACGGCCTGCCGAGCAACCTGTCCGGCGCCAGCGCCGAACGCGCCATGCTCAATCACGGGTTCAAGGCGGTGCAGATCGGCGCCAGCGCCTGGACTGCCGAAGCCCTGAAAAACACCCTGCCAGCCAGCGTGTTCTCCCGTTCCACCGAGTGCCACAACCAGGACAAGGTGAGCATGGGCACCATCGCCGCCCGCGACGCGATCCGCGTGCTGGAGCTCACCGAGCAAGTGGCCGCCGCCACCTTGCTCGCAGCCAACCAGGGCGTCTGGCTGCGCCGCCAGGAAGCCGATGCCCGGCCGTTGCCGCCGGCCCTGGATGCCATGCACCAGCAACTGGCCGCAGACTTCCCACCGGTGATCGAGGACCGCGCCCTGGAGCGCGAGCTGCGCCTGTGCCTGCAACGTATCGCCGAACAACACTGGAGGCTGCATGCGCAGTAAGGGAGTGATCCACGCCGACACCCAGGTCCAGGTGCCGTTCTTCGACGTCGACACCATGCATGTCGTCTGGCACGGGCACTACGTCAAGTACCTGGAAGTCGCCCGCTGCGCCCTGCTGGACAAGCTCGGCCACAACTACAACCAGATGCTCGAATCCGGCTACGCCTGGCCGGTGATCGACCTGCAACTGCGCTACGTGCGCGGCGCGGTGTTCGGCCAGACCCTGAACGTGCGCGCCAGCCTGGTGGAGTGGGAGAACCGCCTGAAGATCAACTACCTGATCACCGACCTGGCCAGTGGCGAGCGCCTGACCCGCGCCAGCTCGGTGCAGGTGGCCGTGGAGATCGCCAGCCGGGAGATGCAACTGGCCTCGCCCAAAGTCTTCACCGACGCCGTTGCCAGGGCCCTGCCATGAGGGTAGGAGCGAGCTTGCTCGCGAAGATCGTGGGTCTGTCGGCCAATTGCATGATGCCAGGCACCCTGGTGCGGCGGTTCGCGAGCAAGCTCGCTCCTGCGCTACTGGTATTGCTGGTGATACCGGGGTTGGCCCAGGCCTTCGATCTGCAACAACTGAGCGACCAGCTGTCGCGGCCGGAGGTGATCCACGGTCGCTTCATCCAGGAAAAACACCTGCGCGCCCTGCCCCAGCCTTTGACCAGCAAGGGCCACTTCGTCCTGGCGAAAAACCATGGCCTGCTGTGGCTGCTGCAGACCCCGTTGCAGCAGGACTACCGCATCACCACCGCCGGCATTGCCCGGCGCGATGCCGGCGGCTGGCAGATGCTTCCGGGCAAGAGTGCCGGTGCCGAACAGAACCGCCTGTTCCTCGCCGTGCTGCAAGGCGACAGCAGTGGCCTGCAGCGTGACTTCGAACTCAAGCTGCAAGGCAGCGCGCAGAACTGGCAGTTGCAACTGATCCCCCGCTCCCTGCTGCTGAAACAGATCTTCAACCAGATCAACATCGACGGCGGCGAGCTGGTGCAACGCATCGAACTGCTGGAAGCCCAGGGCGACCGTACCTTGCTGATCATGCAGGACAGCAGCAGTGCCCAACCCTTGAGTGAAGCGGAGCAACATGACTTTGCCGAGTGAACGCTGGCTGCCGCGATCCTTCCTGATCCTGCTGGCCCTGGTGCTGGCCTTGGGCGCCTGGCAATGGCGCCACGGTGCGCCCCTGTCCGCCAACCTGATGGAACTGGTGCCCGGCACCGCCCCGGACGCCCTGGAGCTGCTGGCCGAACAGCGCATGCAGGAACCGCTGAACCGGGAAATCCTGGTGCTGGTAGGGCATGCCGAGCGCGAAAAAGCCGTGGCCATGGCCCGGCAACTGGCCGAGCAATGGCAGGCCAGCGGGCTGTTCGAGAAGGTCCAGTGGAACCTGCAGGCCGACCTGCCGGCCTTGCGCAAGCAACTGCTGCAAGGCCGCCTGGCCATGCTCTCGGCCCCTGACCGCGAGCAGTTGATCAACCAGCCCCAGGCGTTCATCGAGCAGCGCGTGCAAAGCCTCTTCGACCCCTTTGCCGGCTTCTCCCTGGTGCCGAGCCAGGATGACTGGCTGGGCCTGACCGGACGTATTCAGAACAGCCAGCCGCAACACGGCGCGGTGCAATTGGACATCGGCAGCGGCGCCCTGGTGGCCGACGCCGATGGCAAACAATGGGTACTCCTGCGGGCCCGCACCAACGGCAATGCCTTCGACATGCAATTGCCCTTGCAGGTGGCCGAACTGCTGGACCACAGCCGCGAACAGGCCGGCCACAGCGATGTACAACTGCTGGCCGCCAGCGGCTTGCTGTACGCCGCCAACGGCCAGCAGCAGGCCAGCCGGGAAATCACCTGGGTTGGCGGAGGCGCCACCCTGGGCATCCTCTTGCTGCTGCTCCTGGCCTTCCGCCGCTGGCGCGCCTTGCTGGCCTTTGTCCCGGTGCTGGTGGGCATGCTGTTCGGCGCCGTGGCCTGCGTCGCGCTGTTCGGGCGCATGCACGTCATGACCCTGGTGCTGGGCTCAAGCCTGATTGGCGTGGCCGTCGACTACCCCCTGCATTACCTGTCCAAGAGCTGGAGCCTGAAACCCTGGCGCAGCTGGCCGGCCCTGCGCCTGACCCTGCCCGGGCTGAGCCTGAGCCTGATCACCAGTTGCATCGGCTACCTGGCCCTGGCCTGGACCCCATTCCCGGCGCTGACCCAGATCGCCGTGTTCTCCGCCGCCGGCCTGCTGGGGGCCTACCTGTCGGCGGTGTGCCTGCTGCCGGCCCTGCTCAAGGGCGTCGAACTGCGTCCGGCGCAATGGCCGCTGCGGGTCGCCGAAGCCTTGCTCGGGGTGCGTGCCGCACTGCTCAAGCGTGTGCCGAGCCCGGCGTTGCTGGCCCTGTTGGCGCTGTTCTGCGCCGCTGGTTTGTGGCAGCTCGAGAGCAAGAACGACATTCGCCAATGGGTCGGCGCACCGCCGCAACTGATGCAAGAGGCCCAGGCCATTGCCCGGATCACCGGCTATCAACCCACCAGCCAGTTCTTCCTGGTGCGCGCGACCGATCAGCAGCAATTGCTGGAACGCCTGCGCGCCCTGGACCTGCGCCTGCAACAACTGGTGAGCCTGGGCAAGCTCAAGGGCTACCTGTCCCTGGACCAACTGGTGAGCCAACCCGCCGAGCAGCAACAAGTGCGCGAGGCCCTCAAGCAACTGCCGGGCGTCTGGCAGCCGCTGCTGGCGCTGGGGGTGCCCCTGCCGGCCCTGCAAGCGGAGTTGAAACAACTGCAGGACCTGCCCGTGGCCGACATTGATACCGCGCTCATCGGCCCCCTGGCCGAGCCTTATCGCCCGCTGTGGCTAGGCAGCAACGCCAGCGGCGTAGCGGCCATGGTCAGCCTGCAAGGCCTGAACGACGCTGCCCTGCTGCGGGTCCAGGCCGATGACCTGCCAGGGGTGCAACTGGTGGATCGCCTGGGCGAGCTGAACCGCGTGTTCGCCGCAACCCAGGTCAGCGCCGCCGAACTCAAGCTGGCGTCCTGCGTGCTGATCGTGCTGCTGCTGATCCTGCCCTTCGGTTTCGGTGGCGCCTTGCGCCTGGTGGCCCTGCCGCTGCTGGCAGCCTTGTGCAGCCTGGCCAGCCTCGGCTGGCTGGGCCAGCCGCTGACCCTGTTCAGCCTGTTCGGCCTGCTGCTGGTGACGGCCATCAGCGTCGACTACGCGATCCTCATGCGCGAGCAGATCGGTGGCGCCGCCGTGAGCCTGCTGGGCACCTTGCTGGCGGCCCTGACCACCTGGCTGTCGTTCGGTCTGCTGGCGGTGTCCAGCACCCCGGCGGTGAGCAACTTCGGTCTGGCGGTGAGCCTGGGGCTGGCCTTCAGCTTTATCCTCGCGCCCTGGGCCGGCCACACGCCGCATCCGACGCCAGCCGCAGAGAACCCGCCATGCTGATCCTGCTGTTCTGGCTGCTGGCCCTGGCCCTGTTCGCCCTGGCCACCTACATCGGGCGCCACCTGGGCCTGATTCCGATTGTCAGCCAACTGCTGCTGGCGACCTTCGGCCTGCCGTTACTGATGCTGCTGTGGATCGAGCCGCACTGGCAGCTGGGCGGCGCGCAGCTGGTATCGCCGCAATGGCTCAAGTTCCTCTACGGCCTGAGCTTCGCCCTGCTGCTGGGGCACATCCTCAGTGATGTGATCGACCTGCGCCTGGACCGTCAGAGCCTGAAGATCGCCGTGCCGAGCTTCTGCATTCCCTTTGCCTGTGGCCTGGCCACGGCCTTCTGGCTGCTGCCGGCACAACCCTGGATCAGCTCCCTGGCGGTGGGCCTGCTGTTCGCCATTACCGCAATCCCGGTGCTTTACCTGTACCTGCGACACATCCAGTACCCGCCCGCCGCTACCCGGCGCCTGGTGCAGACCGCGATCCTCATCGACCTGACCTGCTGGACCCTGTTCGCCCTGGCCCAGGGCAGCCTGCAGGTGAGCAGCCTGCTGCTGCCCCTGGCGGGCGCCTGCCTGCCCCTGGTGCTGCGGGTCCTCGGCCTGCGCCAGCCCCTGCTGCACAGCCTGGGGTTCTTCGGCCTGCTGGTGCTGGCCGAGCACTACAAGCTCAATGCGCTGATCTTTGGCATCGGCTACCTGTTGTGCATGGCCGCCCTCAAGCTGCCGCTGGTGCTGCCGTTAAAGGCTGCCTGGATGAACCGCTTGCAGACCTTGGTTGCCATTCCGCTGATCCTCACGTTCGGCATCGTGCAGATCAACGTGCACAGCGCCATGGACAGCCTCGGCTGGGTGCAACTGGCGGCGCTGCTGTTGCTGCCGATTGCCAGCAAGCTGCTGGGCAACTGGCTGGGCCTGAGCTGGGCCGGCGCCTCTTTCGAGGGCGCCAGCCGCTGGCGGGAAAGCCTGCTGCTGAACATTCGCGGCTTGAGCGAGATCGTCTTTCTCAACCTGCTGCTGCAACAACAGTTGATCAGCCCGGCGCTGTACTTCGCGCTGATGCTCATGGGCCTGATCGCCACCCTGCTGCCGGCCCTGGCCGGGATGCACCGAACGCCTGCGGCCGCGGTAAACGCGGCCCCCCTGAACCTGAACATCGCCGAACCGGCAAGGAGCCCCAGTGCCAACAGTTGAAATGCAACGTCGCCAGGTCGTGGTGATTGGTGCCGGCCCCTCGGGGGCCATCGCGGCCGCGCTGCTCAAGCGCCAGGGCCACGACGTGCTGATCGTCGAGCGGCAACATTTCCCGCGTTTCTCCATCGGTGAAAGCCTGCTGTCCCACTGCCTGGATTTCGTCGAGGAAGCCGGCATGCTGGAGGCAGTGCAAGCCGCCGGTTTCCAGCTCAAGAACGGCGCAGCCTTCGCCTGGGGCGAGCACTACAGCGCCTTCGATTTTGGTGACACCTTCAGTAACGGCAAGCCCACCACCTTCCAGGTGCAGCGCGCCGACTTCGACAAGCTGCTGGCCGACCAGGCCGCCCTGCAAGGGGTCGAGATCCGCTACGGCGAGGAGATCATCGCGGTGGACGTGGCGCGGCCGTTGCCGCAGCTCGACTGCCGCCGCGAGGACGGCAGCCAGTACCGCATCGAAGCCGACTTCATCCTCGACGCCAGCGGCTACGGCCGGGTCCTGCCACGCCTGCTGGAACTGGAAGCACCGTCGAACTTCCCGGTGCGCCGGGCGGTGTTCACCCATGTCGAGGATCGCATCGACTGCGAGCACTTCGACCGCAACAAGATCCTTATCACCACCCACCCGGAACACCGCGACATCTGGTTCTGGAGCATCCCCTTCAGCAACGGCCGCTGCTCGGTGGGGGTGGTGGCCGCCGACGAACACTTCGCCGGGCGCGATGGCGACCTGGACGCCTGCTTGCGCGGCTTCATCAACCAAACCCCGAGCCTGGCCAAGGTCCTGGAAAACGCCGAGTGGGACACCCCGGCGCGGACCATCGGCGGCTACTCGGCCAACGTCACCACCCTGCACGGCCCGGGCTTCGCCCTGCTGGGCAATGCCGCGGAATTCCTCGACCCGGTGTTCTCCTCCGGCGTGACCATCGCCATGCGTTCATCGAGCATGGCCGCCGCGGTGCTGCACCGTCAGTTGCAAGGCCAGAGCGTCGATTGGCAGAGCGAGTTCGCCGAACCGCTCAAGCGTGGCGTCGACACCTTCCGCTGCTACGTCGAAGGCTGGTACGCCGGCACTTTCCAGGACGTGATCTATCACCCGGGCAGCTCGCCGGAAATCCGCCGCATGATCAGCTCGATCCTCGCCGGCTACGCCTGGGATGAGCGCAACCCCTTCGTCAGCGAGCCCAAGCGCCGGCTCAAGGCCCTGTCGCAGGTCTGTGCGAGGGACGTGGCATGAGCGAACCATCCAGCCAGTACCTGAGCGCCAGCTACGTCGAGGAAACCCGCTTCGGCTTCTGGTTCCTGCGCAGCCACACCTGGCAGCACCATGTGCTGCGGGTGGCGATCAACGACCTGCGCTCGCTGTTCGACGGCGAGCCGCCCGCCCATCCGGTGCTGCTGGATGCTGGCTGCGGCCAGGGCAAGTCGTTCCAGTACCTGCGCCAGGTGTTCGCTCCGCAGCGCCTGATCGGCCTCGACGCCGACCCCCACAGCCTCAAGCTCAGCGCCGAGGAAGCACAGCGTCAGCAACTGCAGGTGGAATTGATCGGCAGCGACTGCGCGACCCTGGAGCTGGCGGACGCCAGCGTCGACCTGTTGTTCTGCCACCAGACCTTCCATCACCTGGTGGAGCAGGAAAAGGCCCTGGCCGAGTTCTACCGGGTGCTCAAGCCGGGAGGCTACCTGCTGTTCGCCGAATCCACCGAGGCCTACATCGATACCTGGGTGATCCGCTGGCTGTTCCGCCATCCGATGCATGTACAGAAAAGCGCCGCCGAGTATCTGCAGATGATTCGTCGGCAGGGCTTTGAGTTCGGCCCGCAGAACGTGTCTTATCCTTACCTGTGGTGGAGCCGCGCCAAAGACTTCGGCCTGTTGGAGCGCTTCGGCCTGCGCCAGCCGCCGCCGGTGGGCCAGCGCGAGGAAACCCTGGTCAATGTGGTGGCCCGCAAGCCCCTGAATCCCCCGGTCACCGAGGAAGGTCTGCCCGCATGATCCGCGCTCTGCTGCTCGGTTGTGTCCTGTTGCTGAGCGCTTGCGTCAGTCAGGCTCCGCTGCCCGAGCGCACGCCTTCCCTGGTGTTGCCGTTGCAGTTGCATGTGCAGCGCCAGGCGGATGGCCAACGCCAGGACTGGCTGCTGGTGATCCAGGCTGAAGGCGCGGACCTGCGCTGGTCGCTGATGGACCCATTGGGCATTCCCCAGGCCCGTCAGCGCCTGGTGCATGGCCAGTGGCAGGCCGATGGCCTGCTGCCCCCCAACCCGGAGGCCCGGGAGCTGTTCGCAGCGCTGCTGTTCGCCCTCACACCCGAGGCGGAACTGGCCGCCAACTACCCGGGCGCTCGTCAGCAAGGCGCCCAACGTACCCTCGGCCCACGCTGGCGGATTGACTATCAACAACTTCTGGATTTCGAGTTGAACCTGCCTCAAGGCCCGCACTACCACATCACTGCACTGAGTACCGAGGCCACCCCATGACGGCCTACCTCAATGCCCTCGGGGTGATTTGCGCCCTGGGCCGCAATCGCCAGGAAGTCGCCCGCAGCCTGTTTGCCGGCGACTGTTCAGGCATGCGCGACGAAAGCCACTGGGTGCCCGAGCGCACCTTGCCGGTGGCGGCGGTGCGCGGTCCACTGGCCCCCATGCCCAGTGGCTTCCAAGCGCAAAACAGCCGCAACAACCAATTGCTGCTGGAGGCCACGCTGCAGATCGAGGACGACATCCGCCAGGCGATCCAACGCTATGGCCGTGGCCGCATCGGTATCGTCCTGGGCACCAGCACCTCGGGCATCGACGAAGCCAGTCGCGGCATTGCCCGTTATCTGCAGGACCGGCAATTCCCGGCGGATTACGACTACCGCCAGCAGGAGCTCAGCGCGCCGGCAAACTTCCTCGCCGACTGGCTGCAACTGTGCGGCCCGGCCTATGTGATTTCCACCGCCTGCACTTCCAGCGCCCGTGCCCTGATCAGCGCCCGGCGCCTGCTGGACCTGGGCCTGTGCGACGCGGTGCTGTGCGGCGGGGTCGACAGCCTGTGCCAGCTCACCCTGAACGGCTTCACCGCCCTGGAGGCGGTTTCCGCTCAGCGCTGCAATCCGTTTTCCCGCCACCGCGACGGCATCAACATCGGTGAAGCGGCGGTGCTGTTCCTGATGAGCAAGGAACCGGGCCGTGACTCGCCCATTGCCCTGCTGGGCGGCGGTGCCAGTTCCGACGCCTACCATATTTCCGCCCCGGCCCCCGACGGTCGAGGAGCCTTGCAGGCCATGAAACTGGCCCTGCACAGTGCCGGCTTGCAGCCACAACAGATCGGCTACCTGAACCTGCACGGCACCGCCACCCAGCACAACGACGCCATGGAGAGCCTGGCGGTGGCCCAGCTGTTCCCCGAAGGCGTGCCCTGCTCATCGACCAAGCCCATGAGCGGCCACACCCTGGGGGCCGCTGGTGCCCTGGAGGCCGCGTTCTGCTGGCTCAGCCTGAGCGCCGAGAACCCCGCCCAGGCACTGCCGCCGCACCTCTGGGACGCCCAGGCCGACCCGGCCCTGCCGGCACTGCGCTGGGTCACCCCGGCCGACCGCCTGGACCCGCATGCCCCGCGCCGCCTGATGAGCAACTCCTTCGCCTTCGGCGGCAACAACGTCAGCCTGATTATCGGAGACGCCCCATGATTGACTGGCCGCTCGCCGAGTTGCTGCCCCATGCCGGGGACATGATCCTCATCGATCAGGTCCTGGCTTTTGATGAAGAACAGATCCGCACTCGCCTCCAAGTTCGCCCCGGCGGCCTGTTCAACCGCGCCGATGGCAGCCTGCCGGCCTGGGTCGGCATCGAACTGATGGCCCAGAGCGTCGCCGCCTACGCCGGTTGCCGCGCCCGCCAGCAGGGCTTGCCGGTGGAGCTGGGTTTTCTTCTGGGCACCCGTAAATTCGAGTGCAACGTTGAACATTTCCCCGTCGGCAGCACCCTGGAGATCCACGCCCTGCGCTCCCTCGAAGACGACAACGGCATGGGCGTGTTCGAGTGCCACCTCAGCGGCCCCGGCATTGCCGCCAGCGCGCGCCTGAATGTGTTCCGTCCGCCCCAGGCCGCCGACTATCTGCATGAAACACCTGCCTCTTCTACAGGAACCCCGTCATGACTGACTCCGTACTGGTCACCGGCTCCAGCCGTGGCATCGGCCGTGCCATCGCCCTGCGTCTGGCCCAGGCTGGCTATGACCTGGTGCTGCATTGCCGCAGCGGCCGCAGCGAAGCCGAAGCCGTCAAGGGCGAAGTCGAGGCCCTGGGCCGCAGCGCCCGCATCCTGCAATTCGACGTGTCGGACCGAGCGGCCTGCAAGGCCGCGCTGGAAGCTGACGTTGAGACTCATGGCGCCTATTACGGCGTGGTGCTCAATGCCGGGCTGACTCGCGACGGCGCCTTTCCGGCCCTCAGCGAAGAGGACTGGGATCAGGTGCTGCGCACCAATCTCGACGGTTTCTACAACGTCCTGCACCCGGTGATGATGCCGATGATCCGCCGCCGCGCCGCCGGGCGCATTGTCTGCATCACCTCGGTGTCGGGGCTGATCGGCAACCGTGGCCAGGTCAACTACAGCGCTTCCAAGGCCGGGTTGATCGGCGCCGCCAAAGCCCTGGCCATCGAGCTGGGCAAGCGCAAGATCACTGTCAACTGCGTGGCCCCGGGCCTGATCGACACCGCCATGCTCGACGAGAACGTGCCGGTGGACGAGCTGATGAAGATGATCCCCGCCCAGCGCATGGGCACCCCGGAAGAAGTCGCCGGCGCGGTGAACTTCCTGATGTCCGCCGAGGCCGCCTACATCACCCGCCAGGTGCTGGCGGTGAACGGGGGCCTGTGCTGATGAAACGCGTGGTCGTCACCGGCATGGCCGGCATCACCTCCCTGGGCAGCGACTGGGCCAGCATCGCCGAGCGCTTCGCCGCCAACCGCAGCGGCATCCGGCGCATGGACGAGTGGGACAGGTTCAGCGAACTCAATACCCGCCTGGCCGGCCCTATCGACGACTTCCAGGTGCCCGGCCACTGGACCCGCAAGCAACTGCGCAGCATGGGCCGGGTTTCGCGCCTGGCCGTGGGCGCCGCCGAGCAGGCCCTGGCCGACGCCGGGCTGCTGGGCGACCCGTCGATCAAGGACGGGCGCATGGGCGTGGCCTGCGGTTCTTCCACCGGCAGCACCGACGAGATCAAGGCCTTCGGCAACATGCTGCTGAACTCGGTGGCCGAAGGGCTCAACGCCAACTCCTACGTGCGCATGATGCCCCACACCACCGCGGCCAATATCAGCATCTTCTTCGGCCTCACCGGGCGCCTGATTCCCACCTCCAGCGCCTGCACCAGCGGCAGCCAGGGCATCGGCTACGCCTATGAAGCGATCAAGTTCGGGCGTCTGCCGCTGATGCTTGCCGGCGGTGCCGAAGAGCTGTGCCCCACCGAGGCCATGGTGTTCGACGCGCTGTATGCCACCAGCCTGAAAAACGATGCGCCCCACACCAGCCCGCGGCCCTACGACACCGACCGCGACGGTCTGGTGATTGGTGAGGGCGGCGGCATGCTGGTGCTCGAAGAACTGGAACATGCCCTGGCCCGCGGCGCGCGCATTCACGCGGAAATCGTCGGCTTCGGCAGCAACGCCGACGGCCAGCACACCACCCGTCCCGAGCAGAGCACCATGCGCCGGGCCATGGAGCTGGCGCTGGAGGATGCGGCCCTGTTCCCGGCGGCCATCGGCTACGTCAACGGCCATGGCACGGCCACCGAACAGGGCGATATCGCCGAGACCCAGGCCACCAGCAGCCTGTTCGGCAATCGCATGCCCATCAGCTCGCAGAAGAGCTTTCTCGGCCACACCCTGGGCGCCTGCGGCGCGCTGGAATCCTGGTTCAGCATCGAGATGCTCAACCGCGACCTGTACGTGCACACCTGCAACCTGGATCAGGTCGACCCGCGCTGCGGCGAGCTGGACTACCTGCAGGGCGGTTTCCGGGCCATGAGCCACGAATACGTGATGAACAACAACTTTGCCTTTGGCGGCGTCAACACCTCGTTGATCTTCCGCCGCTGGTCCTGATGCCTCACCTCACTGGAGAAATGGAATGTCTTCCCTGTTTCGCGCCACCCTCATCGTCCTCGCCCTGCTGAGCGTCACCGCCTGCACCAGCAAGCGCATGTACACCCCCAACCGAGTGATCCCGGCCACCATCCAGGCCGACCAGGAGCAGGTCAAACAGGCGATCCTGAAGAACCTGGTGGCCCGCAAGTGGACCGTGCAGCGCATCAGCCCGGAGCTGATCCAGGCCGAGATCACCGTGCGTGAGCAGTTCCACGCCGAGATCGATATCCAGTACTCCGCCAGCTACTACAAGATCGTCTACCGCGACAGCCGCGACCTGGATTACAAGGACGGCAAGATCCACAAGAACTACATCCGCTGGGTACGCCTGCTGGACAAGGGCATCCTGCGCGAGCTGCGGGACAACCAGAACGAGCGGACCGCGCAACAGCTGTCCGACGCCGCGGCCAAGAGCTTCCCGGCCGCGCAATGAGCCTCTCCCTGTGACCCCGGTCACAGGGCTGCTTCACCCCCTTTAATGTCATGGAGAATGCGATGCGTTTGAAGACACTGGCGGCCACCGCCACCCTGCTGCTGTGCACCCTGCCCGGCATCAGCCAGGCCCGCGATACCACCCTGTTCCTGCCTTTCGACAAGGTGGTGGCCGAGGCCATCAGCACCGGCAAGATCGATGGCAGCGTGAAGTTCTACCTGGCGGGCAACAAGCCGGCCGGCAAGGTCAGTGTGCTGAGCCCGGGCGCCGTGACCAACAAGAAGACCAATGCCTTCGGCAAGGCCGACCAGGTGGCCTGCGAGTGGGCCTTGCAGTCGGCGCTGATCACCCTGCATGAAGCGGCGAAGAAAGTCGGCGCCAACGCCGTGACCGACATCGCCAGTTTCTACAAGAGCCGTGAGCGCAAGGACGCCACCACCTATGAGTGCCATGCTGGCGCCATCATGGCTGGTGTCGCGCTGCGCGGGGATCTGTCTAAGGTCCAGTGAGCTGCGGCTGACAATGAAAAGGGCGCCCCACACAGCCTGGTAGGGCGCCCTTTTTGTTTCCGGGATTTTTTCGGGAGCCCGGCCAGCGCCGTCTACACTCGCAACAGCAGGCCGGGCCACCGTCGCCTGCGGGAGCCAAGCGCTGCGACTGGACCTGGGCCGGTGCGACGCTGGCTCTTCTTTCACGTCCGTCAAGGAGCCGACCATGCAAGTGAAAGCGCTGATTGCCCTGGCCCTGCTAGCCGTCCTGAGCCCCACCAGCCAGGCCACCAACCTGATGTACATGCCCTTCGAAAAAGTCGTGGCCGACGCCGAGCGCGCCGGGCGCCTGGATGGCAGCGTGAGCTTCCACCTGGCCGGCAACCCGCTGCCACCGGTGCTCCAGGTGCGGCTCACCGAAGTGACTACCCACAAGAAGACCAATGCCTCCAACAAGAGCGATATCGCCGCCTGCGAGTGGGCCTTGCAGTCGGCGCTGATCACCCTGCAAGCCGCAGCCAAGCGGGTCGGCGCCAACGCGGTGACCAACATCGTCAGCTACTACAAGCGCCACGTACGCAAGGACCTCAACACCTACGAATGCCGCGCCGGGGTGCTGATGGCGGGCGTCGCCCTGCGCGGCGACCTGGTCATCCTGCAGCCCCCGGTGCGCCCCAACAGCCCCTCAGGACGTGGCCCCGGTCTTGCGCGTCAGTAGCTCGACAAAGGCCTTGGCCATGGGCGAGGCCTGGTCCTGGCGCTGTACCAGCCACACCGCCGACATGGCCTCCGGGTCCAGCAGCCGACGATAGACCACGCCGTCGATGCGCATGCGCTGGTAGGACGCCGGCAGTACCGAGACCCCCAGCCCCGCTGCGACCAGGCCGATGATGGTCATGGCTTCACCCGCCTCCTGGGCGAAATGCGGAGTAAACCCGGCCTCCCGGGACAGGCTCAGCAACTGGGCATACAGGCCGCTGCCATAGCTGCGGGGGAAGAACACAAAAGGCTCCTGGGCCAGCGCCGCCAGGTGCAAGCCCTCTTCACTGCCGCTGGCCAGCGGATGCTTGGCGCTGAGCACCGCCACCAGCGGCTCGCGCAGCAGCTCCACCACCGACAAGGAGTCCGGCAAGGGCAAGGGCCGCATGATGCCCACCTGGATCGTCTGGTCCACCAAGGCTTCGGCCACCTGGGTGCTGCTCATTTCCTTGAGCTTGAGGTGCACCGCGGGAAAGCGCTGGCGAAAGGCAAAGATGGCCTGGGGAATGGTCGAGTTGAAGGGGGCTGACGAGGTGAAGCCGATCTTCAGTTCGCCCAGTTCGCCCAACTGCGCGCGCCGGGCCACGTCTGCCGCCTTGTCCACCTGAGCCAGCACCAGGCGCGCCTCTTCGAGGAACAGGCGCCCGGCCTCGCTAAGCTCGACCCGACGATTGGTACGCTCGAACAGCCGGGCGCCCACCTCCTGCTCCAGGGCCTGGATCTGCTGGCTCAGCGGTGGCTGGGAAATGCCCAGCACCTGGGCCGCACGGCCGAAGTGCAGCTCTTCGGCGACGGCGATGAAGTAGCGCAAGTGACGCAATTCCATGGGCGATTCCATTGAGTCGTTAAAGCTATCAAACAGGTCGAACAATATATTGGAAATGATCATTAGCCAGCTATATGCTTTTTTCCATTGCCTGACCGGCTGCGTCCCCCCGAGGTCCCCGTGAAAACCGCTGTTGCCCCCCTTGCCCACACCCTCGCCGCTACGCCCCTGGACGAGGTGGTCGCCCAACTCAACGAGGTCTACATCGAGAAAGGCACACCGCTGTTCATGCGCACGGTGCTGGCGCTGTTCTCCGGGGGCTTTGCCACCTTCGCCCTGCTGTACTGCGTGCAACCGATGATGCCGCTGCTGTCCCGGGAGTTTTCCATCAATGCGGCCCAGAGCAGCCTGATTCTCTCGGTGTCGACGGGCATGCTGGCCATCGGTCTGCTGATCACCGGGCCCATTTCCGACCGCATCGGCCGCAAGCCGGTGATGGTGGCGGCCTTGCTCGCCGCCGCCCTGTGCACCATCGCCAGCGCACTGATGCCCAGCTGGCACGCAGTGCTGGTGATGCGGGCGCTGGTGGGGCTGTCCCTGAGCGGGCTGGCAGCGGTGGCCATGACCTACCTCAGCGAAGAGATTCACCCCCAGCACATCGGCCTGGCCATGGGCCTGTACATCGGCGGCAATGCCATTGGCGGCATGAGCGGGCGACTGATCACCGGGGTGCTGATCGACTTCGTCAGCTGGCACACAGCGATGCTGGTGATCGGCGGCCTGGCATTGATCGCCGCCGCGGTGTTCTGGCGCATCCTTCCCGAGTCGCGCAACTTCCGCCCCCGCTCGCTGCACCCACGCAGCCTGCTGGACGGCTTTACCATGCACTTTCGCGACGCCGGCCTGCCCTGGCTGTTTCTTGAAGGTTTCCTGCTGATGGGGGCCTTCGTCACCCTGTTCAACTACATCGGCTACCGCCTGCTGGCCGATCCCTATCAGCTGAGCCAGGCCTGGGTCGGGATGCTGTCGGTGGTCTACCTCTCGGGGATCTACAGCTCGGCGAAGATCGGCGCCCTGGCGGACCAACTGGGCCGACGCCGAGTGCTCTGGGCCACCATCGTGCTGATGCTGGCGGGGATCGCCCTGACCCTGCTGACGCCGCTGTCCCTGGTGCTGATCGGCATGCTGCTGTTCACCTTCGGCTTCTTCGGTGCCCACTCGGTGGCCAGCAGCTGGATCGGCCGCCGGGCCACCAAGGCCAAGGGCCAGGCCTCATCGCTGTACCTGTTCAGCTACTACGCCGGTTCGAGCATTGCCGGCACCGCTGGCGGGGTGTTCTGGCACCTGGCGGGGTGGAACGGCATCGGCCTGTTCATCAGTGCGCTGTTGCTAGGCGCGTTACTGATCGCCATGAAGCTCGCAAAACTTCCCCCCCTGACCCGCAGCGAAGCGGCCTGAGCGCGCCAAACCTTCAGCAACGAAAACGCCAGGCATTGCAGGCTGTGTGAAAACTACTGCGTTTGGCCGGGCGTTTTTGATGGGGTGGCGCTTACACGTGGTATTGCGCCGATAACTCGTGCACCGCTTCCAGGAAAGCACCGGCATGCTCCGGCTTCACTTCCGGGGTGATGCCGTGACCCAGGTTGAACACGTGGCCGCTGCCGGTGCCGTAGCTGGCGAGGATGCGCGCGACTTCGCTGCGGATCGCCTGCGGATTGGCGTAGAGCACGGTAGGGTCCATGTTGCCTTGCAGGGAAACCTTGCTGCCGACACGTCGACGGGCTTCGCCAATGTCGCAGGTCCAGTCCAGGCCCAGGGCGTCGGCGCCAGCATCGGCAATGCTTTCCAGCCACAGGCCGCCGCCCTTGGTGAACAGGATCACCGGCACCTTGCGCCCCTCGTGCTCGCGGATCAGGCCGCTGACGATCTTGCGCATGTAGGCCAGGGAGAATTCCTGATAGGCCGCCGACGAAAGGCTGCCGCCCCAGCTATCGAAAATCTGCACCGCCTGGGCACCGGCCAGGATCTGCCCGTTGAGGTAGGAAGTGACCGACTGCGCCAGCTTGTCCAGCAGCAGGTGCATGGCTTGCGGGTTGTCGTAGAGCATGGCCTTGGACTTGCGGAAGTCTTTCGACGAACCGCCTTCGACCATGTAGGTGGCCAGGGTCCAGGGGCTGCCGGCAAAACCGATCAGCGGCACGCGGCCATTGAGTTCGCGACGAATGGTGCTGACCGCGTCCATCACGTAGCCCAGGTCCTTTTGCGGATCGGGGATCGGCAGGGCTTCGATGTCGGCCAGGGTGCTGACCACTTTCTTGAAGCGCGGGCCTTCACCGGTCTCGAAGTACAGGCCTTGGCCCATGGCGTCGGGGATGGTGAGGATGTCGGAGAAGAGGATCGCCGCATCCAGCTGTGGATAGCGGTCCAGAGGCTGCAGCGTGACTTCGCAGGCGAACGCCGGGTTCATGCACAGGCTCATGAAGTCACCGGCATTGGCACGGCTGGCGCGGTATTCAGGCAGGTAGCGCCCGGCTTGCCGCATCATCCACACCGGGGTGACGTCTACGGGTTGCTTGAGCAGGGCACGAAGGAAACGGTCGTTCTTCAGGGCAGTCATGTCGGCATCCGGAAAAAAAGTGGGGGCATTTTCTCAGAGCGCGACACAAAAGGCACGGCAAGAGCCGTGCCTTTTATGTATCAGGTCAATTTGTCGCGGACTACAAGCAGTTGTTTAAGCGTCGCGAGCGAAGGCAAGGCAAGGCGAAAACAGACGAGGAAGCGGAGTTGACTGCTGTCAATGAGCATTCCGAGTCTGTTTCTGCGTAGCGCCGCAGGCGTGCAGCGCGCAGCATTGCCGAGCGCAGCAGCTTAAACGCCCAGGTAGTCGAGGATGCCTTCGGCGGCGTTACGCCCTTCGAAGATCGCCGTCACCACGAGATCGGAACCGCGGACCATGTCGCCACCGGCAAAGATTTTCGGGTTGCTGGTCTGGTGCTTGTACTGGCCTTGCTCCGGCGCCACGACGCGGCCCTGGCTGTCGGTCTGGATGCTGAACTGCTCGAACCACGGCGCCGGGCTCGGGCGGAAACCGAAGGCGATGACCACGGCGTCGGCCGGGATGATCTCTTCGGAGCCGGGAATCGGCTCGGGGCTGCGGCGGCCACGGGCGTCCGGTTCGCCGAGACGGGTCTCGACCACCTTCACGCCTTCGACCTTGTCTTCACCGACGATGGCGATCGGCTGGCGGTTGTAGAGGAACTTCACGCCTTCTTCCTTGGCGTTCTTCACCTCTTTGCGCGAGCCGGGCATGTTGGCTTCGTCACGACGATAGGCGCAGGTCACCGACTTGGCGCCCTGGCGGATCGAGGTGCGGTTGCAGTCCATCGCGGTGTCGCCACCGCCCAGTACCACCACCTTCTTGCCCTTCATGTCGACAAAGTCTTCCGGCGACTTTTCAAAGCCCAGGTTGCGGTTGACGTTGGCGATCAGGAAATCCAGGGCGTCATACACCCCCGGCAGGTCCTCGCCGGCAAAGCCGCCCTTCATGTAGGTGTAGGTGCCCATGCCCATGAACACCGCATCGTATTCGGCAAGCAGTTGCTCCATGGTCACGTCCTTGCCCACCTCGGTGTTGAGGCGGAACTCGATGCCCATGCCGCTGAAGACTTCGCGACGATTGCTCAGCACGGTCTTTTCCAGCTTGAACTCGGGAATGCCGAAGGTCAGCAGACCGCCGATTTCCGGGTTCTTGTCGAACACCACCGGGGTCACGCCGCCACGCACCAGCACGTCGGCACAGCCCAGGCCCGCCGGGCCCGCACCGATGATCGCCACGCGCTTGCCAGTGGGCTTGACCTTGGACATGTCCGGGCGCCAGCCCATGGCGAAGGCGGTGTCGGTGATGTACTTCTCCACCGAGCCGATGGTCACCGCGCCAAAGCCGTCGTTGAGGGTGCAGGCACCCTCGCACAGCCGGTCCTGGGGGCAGACCCGGCCGCAGACTTCCGGCAGGGTGTTGGTCTGATGCGACAGCTCGGCGGCGGCGAGGATGTTGCCCTCGGCCACCAGCTTGAGCCAGTTGGGAATGAAGTTGTGCACCGGGCACTTCCATTCGCAGTACGGGTTGCCGCAACCCAGGCAGCGGTGGGCCTGGTCGGCCGACTGCTGGGGTTTGAAGGGTTCGTAGATCTCCACGAACTCTTTCTTGCGTTGACGCAACAGTTTCTTCTTCGGGTCTTTGCGCCCGACCTCGATGAACTGGAAGTCGTTATTGAGACGTTCGGCCATGTTCAGGAACCTCTTTACGACAGCCTCAAGCGACGAGCTTCAAGCTGCAAGACAATCACATTAAGTCGGCACACCGCGCACGAGCTTCAAGCTTGCCGCTTGAGGCTCGTAGTCTGCAGCTGCGTTACTGCGGATTCGCACGAGTACTGGAGAGCAGAGACTTCAAGCTCGCCGCCTTGGGCTTGACCAGCCAGAAGCGACGCAAGTAGTCGTCGAGGTTCTCAGCGAGGTTACGACCCCATTCGCTGTCGGTTTCCTCGACATACTCGTTCAGCACACGCTGCAGGTGGCTGCGATAGGCTTCCATCGCTTCGCCGCTGATCCGCTGGATTTCCACCAGTTCGTGGTTGACCCGGTCAACGAAAGTGTTGTCCTGGTCGAGCACGTAGGCGAATCCGCCGGTCATGCCTGAGCCGAAGTTGTAACCGGTCTTGCCCAGGACGCAGACAAAGCCACCGGTCATGTACTCGCAGCAGTGATCGCCAGTGCCTTCCACCACGGTGTGGGCACCGGAGTTACGCACGGCGAAACGCTCGCCCGCGGTGCCGGCGGCGAACAGCTTGCCGCCAGTGGCGCCATATAGGCAGGTGTTGCCGATAATCGCGCTGTCCTGAGTCTTGTAGACGCTGCCCTTGGGCGGAACGATCACCAGCTTGCCGCCGGTCATGCCCTTGCCCACGTAGTCGTTGGCATCGCCTTCCAGGTAGAGGTTCAGGCCCCCGGCGTTCCACACGCCGAAGCTCTGCCCCGCAGTGCCCTTGAAGCGGAACGTGATCGGTGCCTGGGCCATGCCCTGGTTGCCGTGCAGCTTGGCAATTTCACCGGAGATCCGCGCACCGATGGAACGGTCGCAGTTGCAGATATCCAGGGCGAAGTCGGCACCGCTCTTGTCGTTGATCGCCGAACGCGCCATCTCGACCATTTTCTCGGCCAGCAGGCCCTTGTCGAAAGGAGGGTTGCGGTCCACCTGGCAGAACTGCGGTTTGTCCACCGGGATATGGTCGCTGCCCAGCAACGGGGTCAGATCCAGGTGGTGCTGCTTGGCGGTCTGGCCTTCGAGGATTTCCAACAGATCGGTACGACCGATCAGTTCCTCCAGGGAGCGCACGCCGAGCTTGGCCAGCCACTCACGGGTTTCCTCGGCGACGTAGGTGAAGAAGTTCACCACCATGTCGACGGTGCCGATGTAGTGATCCTTGCGCAGCTTCTCGTTCTGCGTCGCCACGCCAGTGGCGCAGTTGTTCAGGTGGCAGATGCGCAAGTACTTGCAGCCCAGGGCGATCATCGGCGCGGTGCCGAAGCCGAAGCTTTCAGCGCCGAGGATGGCCGCCTTGATCACGTCGAGGCCGGTTTTCAGGCCGCCGTCGGTCTGCACCCGGACCTTGCCGCGCAGGTCGTTGCCGCGCAGGGTCTGGTGGGTTTCCGCCAGGCCCAGTTCCCACGGCGCACCGGCGTACTTGATCGAGGTCAGCGGCGAAGCGCCGGTGCCGCCGTCATAGCCGGAGATGGTGATCAGGTCGGCATAGGCCTTGGCCACACCGGCAGCGATGGTGCCGACACCGGCTTCCGCCACCAGCTTCACCGAAACCAGGGCCTGAGGGTTGACCTGCTTGAGGTCGAAGATCAGCTGCGACAGGTCTTCGATGGAGTAGATGTCGTGGTGCGGCGGTGGCGAGATCAGGGTCACGCCGGGCACGGCGTAACGCAGCTTGGCGATCAGGCCGTTGACCTTGCCGCCGGGCAGTTGGCCGCCTTCGCCGGGCTTGGCGCCCTGGGCCACCTTGATCTGCAGCACTTCGGCGTTGACCAGGTATTCCGGGGTCACACCGAACCGGCCAGTGGCCACTTGCTTGATCTTGGAGCTCTTGATGGTGCCGTAGCGCGCCGGATCTTCGCCGCCTTCACCGGAGTTGGAACGCGCACCGAGGCGGTTCATGGCTTCGGCCAGGGCTTCGTGGGCCTCGGGGGACAAGGCGCCCAGGGAAATGCCCGCGGAGTCGAAGCGCTTGAGGATCGACTCCAGGGGCTCGACTTCGCTGATGTCCATCGGCGTGTCCAGGATCTTCACTTGGAACAGGTCACGGATCATCGACACCGGGCGGTTATCCACCAGCGCGGTGTATTCCTTGAACTTGGCGTAGTCGCCCTGCTGCACGGCGGCTTGCAGGGTGTTGACCACGTCCGGGTTGTAGGCGTGGTATTCGCCGCCGTGGACGAACTTCAGCAGGCCGCCTTGCTGGATCGGCTTGCGCGGGCTCCAGGCTTCGGCCGCCAGGGCTTTCTGCTCGGCTTCGATGTCGACGAAACGTGCGCCCTTGATCCGGCTCGGCACGCCACGGAAGCTCAGGTTGCAAACTTCCTCGGACAGGCCGATGGCTTCGAACAGCTGCGCGCCACGGTAGGAGGCGATGGTGGAGATGCCCATCTTCGACAGGATCTTCAACAGGCCCTTGGTAATGCCCTTGCGGTAGTTCTTGAACACCTCGTAGAGGTCGCCCAGCACTTCGCCGGTACGGATCAGGTCCCCCAGCACTTCATAGGCCAGGAACGGATAGACCGCCGAAGCACCAAAACCGATCAGCACCGCAAAGTGGTGCGGATCGCGGGCGGTGGCGGTTTCCACCAGGATGTTGGAGTCGCAACGCAGGCCTTTTTCGGTCAGGCGATGGTGCACTGCGCCCGTGGCCAGGGAGGCGTGGATCGGCAGCTTGCCCGGCGCGATATGACGGTCGCTGAGGACGATCTGGGTGCGGCCGGCGCGCGCGGCTTCTTCAGCCTGGTCGGCGACATTGCGGATTGCCGCTTCCAGACCGACGCTCTCGTCGTAGTTGAGGTCGATGACCTGGCGCTCGAAGCCCGGGCGATCGAGGTTCATCAGCGAACGCCACTTGGCCGGGGAGATCACTGGCGAGCTGAGGATCACCCGCGAAGCGTGCTCAGGCGACTCCTGGAAGATGTTGCGCTCGGCACCGAGGCAGATCTCCAGGGACATGACGATGGCTTCGCGCAGCGGGTCGATCGGCGGGTTGGTGACCTGGGCGAACTGCTGGCGGAAGTAGTCGTAAGGGGTACGCACGCGCTGGGACAGCACCGCCATCGGCGTGTCATCGCCCATGGAGCCCACCGCCTCGTAGCCCTGTTCGCCCAGCGGACGCAGCACCTGGTCACGCTCTTCGAAGGTGACCTGGTACATCTTCATGTACTGCTTGAGCTGGTCGACATCGTAGAAGGCCGAACCGTGGTCGTTGTCTTCCATGGTGGCCTGGATGCGCAGAGCGTTCTTGCGCAGCCATTGCTTGTATGGATGACGGGATTTCAAGCGGTTGTCGATGGCGTCAGTGTCGAGGATCTGCCCGGTTTCGGTGTCCACGGCAAAGATCTGCCCTGGCCCCACACGGCCCTTGGCGATCACGTCCTCGGGCTGGTAGTTCCACACGCCGATTTCCGAAGCCAGGGTGATGAAGCCGTTCTTGGTGGTGACCCAGCGCGCCGGGCGCAGGCCATTGCGGTCCAGCAGGCAGACGGCGTAGCGACCGTCGGTCATGACCACGCCGGCCGGGCCGTCCCACGGCTCCATGTGCATGGAGTTGTATTCGTAGAACGCGCGCAGGTCGGCGTCCATGGTCTCGACGTTCTGCCACGCTGGCGGAATGATCATGCGCACGCCGCGGAACAGGTCGATGCCGCCGGTGACCATCAGCTCCAGCATGTTGTCCATGCTCGAGGAGTCGGAGCCCACGCGGTTGACCAGCGGGCCGAGCTCTTCCAGGTCCGGGATCAGGTCGTTGGCGAACTTGGTACGCCGGGCCACGGCCCAGTTGCGGTTGCCGGTGATGGTGTTGATCTCGCCGTTGTGGGCGAGGAAGCGGAATGGCTGGGCCAGCGGCCATTTCGGCAGGGTGTTGGTGGAGAAGCGCTGGTGGAACACGCAGATCGCGGTCTGCAGGCGCGGATCACCCAGGTCCGGATAGAAGGCGGCGAGGTCCGCCGGCATCATCAGGCCTTTATAAATGATGGTCTTGTGGGAAAAGCTGCAGATGTAGTGGTCGGTGTCGGCGGCGTTGGCCACCGAGGAGCGACGACGGGAACTGAACAGCTTGATGGCAAAGTCCTGGTCGCTCAGACCCTGGCCGCCGATGAACACTTGTTCGATCTGTGGCAGGCGCTCCAGGGCCAGACGCCCGAGCACACTGGTATCGATCGGTACTTTGCGCCAGCCCACCAGCTGCAGGCCGGCGGCCAGGATCTCGCGGTTCATGTTTTCGCGAGCGGCTTCGGCTTTCACCGGGTCCTGGTTGAAGAACACCATGCCCACTGCATATTGCTTGGGCAGTTCGACGCCGAAATGCTCCGTGGCGACGGCGCGCAGGAACAGGTCGGGCTTTTGCATCAGCAGACCGCAACCGTCGCCGGTCTTGCCGTCCGCGTTGATCCCACCGCGGTGGGTCATGCAGGTCAGGGCCTCAATGGCCGTTTTCAACAGGGTATGACTGGGTTCGCCCTGCATATGGGCTATCAGGCCGAAACCACAGTTATCCTTAAACTCATCTGGTTGGTACAGACCTGCTTTCATAGACACTTTCTCACCAGGCTGCCTCTTATCGAGACAAATTTCTTTTCAATTCAACCACTTACCGTCCACGCCGAACGTACGCCAGCTTTGCGGGGGCAAAAGGGAGGTCATTGTACACACCGACACAAAGCCCCACAAATTTGACGACGATCTGTCGCAAATTCATGTCGCATTTATGAACGTTTTAAAGCGATATGCTGTGCTAGTCAAAAAGTTTTGCTTTTGACTGCCGCGACTCAAAAACTACTGTGACGCAGACACCACAAGGCACGCGGCCGGTAAGGCAGCATGCCGATGCGGAAATTTGAGGTTGCCGGGAGAGGCGGCCTGGGTAAGGCCGCCGAATCTTCAGCGAGTTGTTGCCAGTTCTTGTTGAACGCTAGCGACAGTGCGAGGCCAAGGTTTACCAGCCTGAACCTTCGCTGGCAAGGATTTGATGGCGCTGACCGCTGCATCGCGGCTTGCGAAGTTGCCGTAGGTGATCACATACAGCGGCTTGCCGTTGAGGACTTTCTTGAAGTAGCGGTATTCACCGCCCTGTTCCTTAACAAAATTCTGCGCGGCGGCTTCCGAGCTGGTGCCGAGAATCTGCACCACGTAGTTGCCTGGCGCTTGTCCGGCGTACCAACTGCCACCGGCAGCCTTGGCTACAGTGACCGGCTTTTCCGCTGGCTTGGCGGCCGGAGCCGGCTTGGCAGCAACCGGTTTCTCTACCGGCTTGGGCGCAGGGGTCGGCTTGGCGGTGGCGACCTGGGTCGGGGCCGGAGTCGGAGTCGGTGCAGGGCTGGCCACTGCACCAGCAGGCGGCGCGGTGGTGGTCACGGTTGGCGGAACGGCACTGGAGCCTTCCACAGGAACCCCATCGTCGCCCTCGGTGATACCGCCTGCGGCTTCAGCCAGAGGACCGCGCATGACCGGTTGCGACTGGCCGACCAACGGCAGCGGCATCGGCTGAGACGAGCCGGCAAATTCCACCGATGGACTGCCATTGGCATTCGGTGTCGGTGTCTGCCCGAGGGGCAGTTGCGCTTGCTCGCTGGCCGGAGCCCCGGTGGTTGGCGCCTTGCTGCGACCCGGCATCAACCAGGCTGCAGCCACGGCCACAACCACTACAGCGGAAATGGCCAATACGTGTTTCTTCGGCATGTTGAACCCCATACTTGGACGCTTGACCGCGGAGCGGCTGGCGATCATGGCTTCGATCATTGCATCCCTGGCGACCTGGTTGATGTTGCCCGGCCAGCCATCGGAGCTTTCGTGAATATCACTGATCTGATCTGCGGAGAAAAGTTCGATGCCCTGACCCGCGCCCTCGAGGCGCTGAGCCAGATATTCACGGGTTTCCTCTTCGGTGTATGGCTGCAATTCGATGACGTGGAAGCGCTCTTCCTCGGCGCTCAACTGATCCAGGGACGCGATCAGCGACGACTCGCCGAACAGGAATACATGAGGGCGACCTTCCGGAGCGCCCGCCGCCAGGGCCAGCAGGGCCTCAAGTGCAGACTCGTCAAGCTGCTCGGCATCATCCACCAGCAGGTAGACTTCCTGACCGGTCAGGGCCAGTTGCACCACTTGGGCGAGGATTGCGCCGATCTCGGCCTGGGCCACGTTCAAGGCCTGGGCTACCTGGTGCAACACTCCGGCAGCATCGCTGGCGCCACGGGCGGAAACCACCACGCTTTGCACCGATTGCTTGTTGGTACTGGCGACCAGAGCCTGACGCAACAGCGTCTTGCCACTGCCCTGAGGGCCGGTGACTACCAGCAGCAGCTGACTGTAACGTGCCAGGTGATGCAACTGCCCCAGCACAGGCTTGCGTTGGGCAGGAAAGAATTTGAAGCCAGGGACCCGGGGAGCGAAAGGATCATGGCTCAACTGGTAATGGCCGAGGAAAGCCTCGTCGGCGTGCAAACTAGTCATCGGGATCTTATTAACCTTTAAGCTGAGCCAGGGCGCGGTAATCCGCTCCCAGCGTGGCCTGTAAAATCTCTTTCGGATAATCGTCGGTCACTACGGCTTCGCCCATGCGGCGCAACAGCACCAGACGCAAACGACCGTCGATCACTTTCTTGTCAATTGCCATATGTTCGAGGAAGTCCGCTTCGGTCATCTCTTCAGGCGGGATGACCGGCAAGCCCGCGCGCTGGAACAGACGAATACCGCGGTCACGCTCCTGGCTGGTGATCCAGCCCAGGCGCGCGGACATTTCCAAGGCCATTACGGTGCCAGCAGCTACCGCCTCACCATGCAGCCAGACACCGTAGCCCATATGAGTCTCGATCGCATGGCCGAAGGTATGGCCCAGGTTGAGGGTGGCACGCACCCCCGATTCACGCTCGTCGGCACCGACCACCGCAGCCTTGGCCGCGCAGGAGCGTTCGATGGCATAGGTCAGCGCCTGCTGGTCCAGGGACCGCAGGCGATCGACATTCTCTTCCAGCCAGGTCAGGAACGGCTCGTCGCAGATCAGGCCGTACTTGATCACTTCCGCCAGGCCCGCCGACAGTTCACGGTTCGGCAGGGTATTGAGGCTGGTGGTATCGATCAGCACCACGTTCGGCTGATAGAAAGCGCCAACCATGTTCTTGCCTAGGGGGTGGTTGATGCCCGTCTTGCCCCCCACCGAGGAGTCCACCTGGGACAACAGGGTGGTAGGAATCTGGATAAAGTCCACGCCGCGCTGATAGCAGGCGGCGGCAAAGCCGGCCATGTCGCCGATCACTCCGCCGCCGAGGGCAATGATGGTGGTCCGACGGTCGTGGCGCGCAGTGAGCAGGCCGTCGAAGATCAGTTGCAGGGTTTCCCAGTTCTTGTAGGCCTCGCCATCAGGCAGGACCACCGAAATCACCGAAAACTGCGCCAGACTGCGGGTCAAACGCTCAAGGTACAGCGGCGCAACGGTCGCATTGGAAATGATCGCCACTTGCCGCCCGGCGATATGGGGCACCAGCAGCTCGGGCCGGTCCAACAGTCCTTCACCAATGTGAATCGGGTAGCTGCGCTCGCCTAGATCGACCTTAAGTGTCTGCATGTGTCCCCACAGTGAAGATGGAAGCAGGCGTTGTGCCTTGTATTGACGATGGGCCTCGTCTGGTCTTCTGACGCTGCCCGATAGCTCTGCGCCACACCTTGGCGGTCGTGGCGCGACGCCGAGAATAGCGCATTTCGCTCGACGCATTAACGGGGTGGCAGCTGCTGCAGGCGCTCGAGTATGTCCAGCACCACCATTCGTGGCGGCCGCTCATCGGTTTCCACCACCAGGTCGGCGATTTCCCGATAAAGCGGATCACGGATTTCCAACAGGTCGCGCAGGGTCTTGGCCGGATCGGCGGTGCGCAGCAAGGGACGATTGCGGTCCCGGGCGGTGCGCCCTACCTGCTGTTCCACCGAAGCGTGCAGATAGACCACTCGTCCACCGGCATGCAGCGCCCGACGATTGGCTTCGCGCATCACCGCACCACCGCCGGTAGCCAGGACCACGCCGTCGGTGCCACAGAGCTCGGCGATCATCGCCTGCTCACGATCGCGAAAGCCCGGCTCGCCTTCTTTATCGAAGATCCACGGAATATTCGCGCCTGTACGCAGTTCAATTTCCTTATCGGAATCTTTGAATGGCAGGCGCAGCTCTTTGGCCAGTAAGCGGCCTATGGTGCTTTTTCCAGCCCCCATCGGCCCAACAAGAATCAAATTTCGCACAGAATCAACGACTCACAGCAATCGCCTGGTTGTTCATGATACGCGGAGTGAGAAATACCAGCAGCTCGGATTTTTTCTCCGACACCACGTCACGCCGGAAAAGGCGGCCAAGATACGGCACATCGCCAAGAAATGGCACTTTATCTACAACCTTGCTTTGGGTATTGGAGAAAACCCCACCGATGACGATGGTCTCGCCATCAGTGACCAGGACCTTGGCATTGACCTCGTTCTTCTTGATCGGCGGCACATCCTGAACCTTGTTCAGGTAATCCGGCTCATCCTTGGTGACCTTGACGTCCATGATGATGCGGTTGTCCGGGGTGATCTGCGGCGTCACCTCAAGAGACAGCGAGGCCTCCTTGAACGACACTGAAGTGGCGCCACTGGAACTGGCTTCCTGGTAGGGAATTTCGGTGCCCTTGAGAATCCTCGCGGTTTCCTTGTCGGAAGTGACCACCTTGGGCTGGGACACGATTTCACCGTTGCCGGTCTTCTCCATGGCGGTCAGCTCCAGGTCCAGCAGCACGCTGTCAGTGATGTAGGCAACGCCGATGCCCGAGGTGTTGGCCGTGACACCCAGATCGACGAAGGGCGAATTGCTGCCACTGCTGCCCGGGGTGCCGATGGTCGAAGAGCCTTTGGCGCCGCTCTGCACCCCGGAAGCATTCCAGTTGCCCCTGTTTTGCACCGAGCCGCCCCAGCGCACGCCCAGGCTCTTGTCGTAGTCGATGTTGGCCTCGACGATTCGCGCCTCGATCATCACCTGACGCACCGGGACGTCCAGCTGAATGACCATGCGCCGCAGCTCATCGAGGCGCTCCTGGGTCTGGTAGGCAATGATGTTGTTGGTGCGCTCATCCACGGTGATGGAGCCACGTTCGCCAACCTTCTCCTCGGTACCGGTCACGGACTGGAACAGCCTGGCGATATCCGCAGCCCTGGCGTAATTGACCTGCAGCAGATCCCGGCGCAAGGGCGCCAGGTTTTCCAACTGCGTCTGCAACTCCAGCTCCTGGCGCTCGCGGGCCGCGATCTCATCCGCCGGAGCCACCAGCAAAACGTTCCCGACCTTGCGCTTATCCAGCCCCTTGGTCTTGAGTACCAGATCCAGAGCCTGGTCCCAGGGCACGCTCTGCAAGCGCAAGGTGATATTGCCTTGCACGGTGTCACTGGCCACCAGATTGAGCCCGGTGAAATCGGCGATCAGTTGCAGCACCGCGCGCACCTCGATGTCCTGGAAATTCAGCGAAAGCCTTTCACCGGGCAGACGCGTTGCGCCCTCACCTGAAACCCCAATGTTTTCCGGCTCAAGCGGGGGGCTGCTGGCAAATCGATTGTGCTCTTCAGAGGCGAAGGCCCTGAGCACGGTGGCGCCAACCAGCGATGCCAGCAGCACTATCCATAGCGCCACACCGAAGGCTGAAACAGTCCTGTTCATTTTGCAGATTCCACTTAAGAGTGTTTTTTCAGAGACAGTGTTCGCGGCCGCTCCTGCCAGGCTCCCGCTCCATCGGCGACAATTTCCACCACGTCCACCCGGGACTCGCTGATGGCCACGATCCGGCCCTCGTTTCGCCCCAGGTAATCACCGACCTGCAAGGGAAAGACACCGCCTGCGCTGCGCAACAGCGCAAAGCGGCCGGAGGCACGGGACAGAGTCCCGACCATTTGCAACTGCTCGATATCGAAGCCCTCAAGATGTTGCCGGACCCGCCGCGAATTGGGCCGGACAGCACTCGCGCCCTGTCGAGCAGTGATCTGCTCGACTCTTTGGGGTGGCTGAAATGGGCTGCGCAGCGCGCTGGCGCCATAAGTGACCGAGGGGTAGGAGCGCATGACCGGAGGCGGATCAATCGCCCCCGGTGATTGCAGGTGCACCTCACTCATGTAGGCATCCAGGTCGGCAAAGTCAGCGCCACCTTCACATCCCAGCAGTGCCACACAGAAACAACCGAGCACCCAGCAACGCGAACCGATCATGAGTGAGGCTCCCGACTGTCATACCTGTAGGTCCGCGCCTCGATGCTCATGCGCAGTTGTGTGGAATTGCCCCTGTCCACGGGCTTGATCTGAAAATCATGCAAGGTGACGACTCTCGGCAGACCGGCGACGCCACTGACGAAAGTCGCCAGGTCGTGATAGGCACCAGTGACCGCGATCTGAATTGGCAGCTCGACATAAAACTCCCGGACCACCTCCGGTTGCAGCTTGATCTCCTCGAACACCAGGCTGCTGTCCTGCCCCATGCGACTGATGTCTTCCAGCAGTCCTGGGACCTCGGTCTCGCTGGGCAACTGGCGCACCACCAGAGAGAAGCTGTCCTGCAGGGCCCCAAGCTGCTCACGGTAGCGCTCAAGATTGGCGACCTTTCCAGCTTTGTCAGCGAACTGCAGCTTGAATCGATGCTCCTCCTGGCGCAGTTGCCCCAGCGTCTCCAGATGCGGACTCAGGTAAAAGCTATAGCCCGCCACCTGGGGCAGTAGCAGAAGCAAGACCGCCAGCAGCGCCTTGATCGGCCCGGGCCAGCAACCGAGGTTGCTCAGTTCCAGCTCCCGTAGATCGGTACTACGCAACTGCGCCAACCAATGCCCCAGGCTCATCGCGGGGCCTCCTGCGGCAGCAAGGGCATCCACCCAACGTTGAGCCGAAACAGATTGCCCAACCCCTGATCCGCCGCCACAACATGCTTCACCTCGGTCAGACTGGGTGCGGCAAACCCCTCGGCGGACTGCAGATTGCGCATCAACTCGGACACCCGCTGATTGGACTCCGCGGCCCCACTAATGCTCAGGCTCTGCCCCAGCAGACCCACCTCGGTAAAGTACAAGCCAGCGGGCAGGCTGCGGGCCAATTGCTGGAAAATCCGCACACTGGCCGAGCGGCTGCCTTGCAGGTCCTCAATGACCCCCATGCGCTCCACCAGTTGCTGACGCTGGACCTTGAGTTGGTGAATGGTGGCAATTTGGTTATCCAGGCCAGCCGTCGCCTGCCTCAGATATTGGTTGCGAGCCTGTTGCCGACCGATCAGCCGGTCGATGCAGGCATCGGCCAGGAGCACAAGCCCTACACCCAGCACCAGCATTGCCGCCAATACCTGGAGGAAACGTCGGCGGCGCAACGCTCGTGCGGCCTCGCGCCAGGGAAGAAGGTTGATGCCAGCCATCAATCAAACCCTCGCAGGGCCAGACCGCAGGCACGCAGCAGGTACGGCGCCTGTTCAGCAAGCGCTCGGGCATCCACATGGGGAGCAATGGACATGCTGACGAACGGATCGGCGATGACTGTGACGATTCCCACTTGTTCTGCTAGCCGACCATCAAGACCGGTCAAGCGGCTGCCGTCACCGGCCAGCAGCAACCGCTCAACAGGCTGTTGTTGCGGCGACTCGGCAAACAGTTGCAAGGAACGATGCGCCTGCTGCAACAACGCTTGCTCGAACGGCCGCAGCGTGTCCTCGGCACAACCTTGGGGCAAACAGCCCTGGCGCTCGGCCAGCAACGCCTGATCCAGGGTCAGCGCGTAGCGGCGCTCCAACGCCTGGGTCAGCTGTCGACTGCCAAACAACTGCTCCTGGCTATAGATGATTCGCTGGCCGTGCATCACGCAGAACGTGGTCATATCCGCACCTATGTCCAACAGCGCCACGGCCAAGGGCGATGCAGACGGCAACGACTCCGTCAGCATTGCCAGACAACGCTGCAGGGCAAGGGGCGCGGTATCCACCACCCTTGGCGTCAGGCCTGCCAGGGTCATTGGCGCTTCCAGGGCTTCGACATCCTCGTTGCGACAGGCCACCAGCAGCACCTGAACCCGCTGGGGATCACCGGGCACGGCGCCCTGGACCTCGAAATCAATGGCCACGTCCTCAAGGGGATAAGGAATGTACTGGGCCGCCTCCAGCTGGAGCTGATGTTCCAGCTCATCGTCGCCGAGCCCGGCCGGCATCTCGATCAGCTTGCTGATCACTGCCTCGCCCGACACCGCCACAGCCACATCCCGGCTACGGCTGCCGCTCTTGAGCCAGGCCCGGGACAACACCCTGGCCAGCGCCTCGGGATCGGTCCCGAACGAGTCCGAAGCCAGGTCTTCCCTGGCATAAGCCTCGACTCGATAGCTGCGCCGCTGGTGACTCAGAGCCAGAAGCGTGACCGATGTCGCACTGATGTCGATCCCCAGCAGGGAACCCGACTTTTTGCTGAAGAGTCCAAGCACGATCATTTCCCTATGACTATCCGTAACTTACGAACTTCCTGAGCTCAATTGCACTCGTTCGCCACGTCTTGACAGACGGGCAAATGACGCTCTCGGCGGAAAATGCTTATAATGCGCAGCGTTTTTTTTCCGCTTTCCTGCTGCGTAGGTCGGTCCCTGAATACCTTGAATGCCCTGACGCCTAATTCATTCCTTTCTCTGGAAATCCAAAAGCCTTGATTCGTCTGCTGAAGTTTTTCGGGTGGTCCATCGTCGCTGTGTTCTGCGGGCTGCTTCTCGCCCTCTCCGGTGCGTTTCTCTATCTTAGTCCCGGCCTTCCCTCGGTTGAGGCCTTGAGAAGTATCCAGTTGCAGATTCCTCTGCGGGTGTACAGCAGCGACGGCAAGTTGATCGCAGAATTTGGCGAAATGCGCCGTACCCCTATACGTTTCGCCGAAATTCCCCCCAACTTCATCAATGCGTTACTAAGTGCTGAAGACGACAACTTCGCTAACCATTACGGAGTTGACCCCAGCAGCCTGATGCGCGCTGCGACCCAATTGGTCAAAAGCGGACACATCCAGTCCGGCGGCAGCACCATCACCATGCAGGTGGCGAAAAACTTCTTCCTCAGCAGCGAGCGCAGCTTCTCGCGCAAGACCACCGAAATCCTCCTGGCCCTGCAGATCGAGCGGCAGTTGACCAAGGACGAGATCCTCGAGCTGTACGTCAACAAGATCTATCTGGGCAACCGCGCCTATGGCATCGAGGCTGCGGCCCAGGTGTATTACGGCAAGTCCATTCGCGACGTGAGCCTGGCGCAGATGGCGATGATCGCCGGCCTGCCCAAGGCCCCATCGCGCTTCAACCCCCTGGCCAACCCGGCGCGCAGCAAGGAGCGTCGTGACTGGATCCTGGGGCGCATGTACAAGCTCGGCAAGATTACCGAAGCGGCCTACACCGAAGCCATCAACGAGCCGCTCAACGCCAGCTATCACGTGCCGACACCGGAAGTGAGCGCGCCGTACATCGCCGAGATGGCCCGTGCCGAGATGGTTGGCCGCTATGGCAGCGACGCTTATACCGAAGGTTTCCGAGTCACCACCACGGTGCCCAGCGATCTGCAGGAAATGGCCAACACCGCAGTCCATGAAGGCTTGATGACCTACGACCAGCGCCACGGCTATCGCGGGCCTGAGTCCCGCCTGCCAGGCAAGACTCAGGCGGCCTGGGCCACCGAACTGACCAAGCAGCGGACCATCAGCGGCCTGGAGCCGGCGATCGTCACCCAGGTCGAGAAGAAAGGCGTACAAGTGCTGACTCGCAACGGCGAGGAGCATGTGGCCTGGGACACCATGAAATGGGCCCGGCCGTTCCTCAACACCAACAGCATGGGCGCCGTCCCTCGCCAGCCGGCGGACGTGGCTCAGGTCGGCGACCTGATTCGCGTACAGCGTCAGGCGGACAATTCGCTGAAGTTCAGCCAGATCCCGGTCGCCCAAGGCGCCTTGGTGACCCTGGACCCGAAAAACGGCGCGATCCGTGCGCTGGTGGGGGGCTTTGCCTTCGAGCAGAGCAACTACAACCGTGCGATGCAGGCCAAACGCCAACCCGGCTCGAGCTTCAAGCCGTTCGTCTATAGCGCAGCCCTGGACAATGGCTACACCGCGGCCAGCCTGGTCAATGACGCCCCGATCGTGTTTGTCGATGAGTACCTGGACAAGGTCTGGCGTCCGAAGAACGACACCAACACCTTCCTCGGCCCGATCCGCATGCGTGAAGCGTTGTACAAGTCACGCAACCTGGTATCGATCCGCCTGCTACAGAGCATGGGTGTGGACCACACCATCGACTACATCAGCAAGTTCGGCTTCAACAAGCAGGACCTGCCGCGCAACCTGTCCCTGGCACTGGGCACCGCGACCCTGACGCCCATGGAGATCGCCACTGGCTGGAGCACCTTTGCCAACGGCGGCTACAAGATCACCCCATACATCATCGACAAGATCGAAAGCCGCAACGGCGAGATGCTGTTCAGCGCCAACCCGCCCAGCGTCCCCACCGGGGATACCACCAGCAGCGGCATTGCGGCGCCGGAACACAGCTTCACGGTCAATACCGTGGCGGGCGAAAGTCCGATCCAGGCCCCCGTGCAGACCCCCGCGGTCGCCGAGCGGATCATCGACGGGCGCACCACCTACATCCTCAACAGCATGCTCCAGGACGTGATCAAACTGGGCACCGGACGCCGGGCCCTGTCCCTGGGCCGTACGGACCTGGCCGGCAAGACCGGTACTACCAACGAATCCAAGGACGCTTGGTTCTCCGGCTACAACGCTGACTACGTGACCACCGTGTGGACCGGCTTTGACCAGCCGGAAAGCCTGGGACGCCGTGAGTACGGCGGCACTGTGGCTCTGCCGATCTGGATTAACTTCATGGGCGCCGCCCTCAAGGACAAGCCGGCGCACACCCAGGCGGAGCCGGAAGGCATCCTCAGCCTGCGGGTCGACCCGGTCAGCGGCCGCGCGGCCACCCCAGGCACACCGAATGCCTATTTCGAGCTGTTCAAGAGCGAAGACACTCCGCCCTCAGTCAACGAGTTGGGCAATGGGGTCGCTCCGGGCAGCCCGTTGCCGGCGGACGAAGCGGCACCGATCGATCTGTTCTAAGCCTGCAGGAGCCGGCTGGCCAGCGAAGGTCGATGGGTGTCTTACCTGGTTTACCGGCCTCTTCGCGGGCAAGCCCGCTCCTACGGCAAGGCCATGACAGGGTACAAAGCGCCCACAAAAAAGCCCCGGCTCGCGAGAGCCGGGGCTTTTTGCATGACGCTACAACAGCTTAGCCGTTGAACACATCATCCACGCTTTTGAGCGGGTAGTTCTTCGGATACGGCAGGGTCGCAACGCCGGTCTCGATGGCAGCCTTGGCCACGGCATCGGAGATCACGGTGATCAGGCGGGCATCCATTGGCTTCGGAATGATGTACTCACGGCCGAATTCCAGCTTGATGCCGCCGTAGGCGTCGCACACTTCCTGAGGCACTGGCAGCTTGGCCAGTTCACGCAGGGCGTTGGCTGCAGCGATCTTCATTTCTTCGTTGATGCGCTTGGCGCGAACGTCCAGGGCACCACGGAAGATGAACGGGAAGCCCAGAACGTTGTTCACCTGGTTCGGGTAGTCCGAACGGCCAGTGGCCATGATCACGTCATCACGGGTGGCGTGAGCCAGCTCTGGAGCGATTTCCGGATCAGGGTTCGAGCAGGCGAACACGATCGGGTTCGGCGCCATGGACTTCAGGCCTTCAGCGCTCAGCAGGTTCGGACCGGACAGACCCACGAACACGTCGGCGCCTTGCAGGGCATCGGCCAGGGTGCGCTTGTCGGTCGCGTGGGCAAACACGGCCTTGTACTGATTCAGGTCGTCACGGCCGGAGTGGATCACACCGGTACGGTCAACCATGAAGATGTTCTCGATCTGCGCACCCATGCTCACCAGCAGTTTCATGCAGGAGATGGCGGCAGCACCGGCACCCAGGCAGACGATCTTGGCGTCGGACAGGGTTTTGCCAGCGATTTCCAGGGCGTTGATCATGCCGGCTGCGGTCACGATCGCGGTGCCGTGCTGGTCATCGTGGAAGACCGGAATGTCGCACTGCTCGATCAGAGCGCGCTCGATCTCAAAGCACTCTGGAGCCTTGATATCTTCCAGGTTGATGCCACCGAAGGTGATGGAGATGCGCTTGACGGTGTCGATGAAGGCTTGCGGGCTTTCGGAGTCGACTTCGATGTCGAATACATCGATGCCGGCGAAACGCTTGAACAGTACGCCCTTGCCTTCCATCACAGGCTTGGAGGCCAGTGGGCCGAGGTTACCCAGGCCGAGAATCGCGGTGCCATCGGAAATGACGGCAACCAGGTTGCCTTTGCCGGTGTACTTGTAGGCCAGTTCCGGATCGCGAGCGATTTCGCGTACCGGTTCGGCTACGCCGGGGCTGTAGGCCAGCGCCAGATCACGAGCGGTAGCAGTGGCCTTGGTGAGCTCGACACTCAGCTTTCCTGGACGAGGATTGGCATGATATTCGAGAGCGGCAGTTTTCAAATCAGACATGTGGGCATTCCGCTTTTTACTGTTGGACAGACGGACCGCCGAGGATACGCGTGTCGCATAGTCCCTACAAGACTGCCCAGTCACCCCTGTCAAGGCCTGTAGCGTACGACTTTGGGCCAAGAGCCACGGTGCACAAGGCTTTCAACTGTTCACAATCCAATTAAAAAATGTCTACAATTTTTCTTTATCAGAGACGTCTGACCATGGAAGTGTCGGTCACTGACAACATCCAGGGCACCCCGCCCGATGTGGAACCCTCTCGACGCGAGCGCTCCACCACCCAGCCGCGAGCCTCGATTCGCTGCCCCGAAAGCCCCTTGAGCCAGCGACGATCAAAACGCTCCAGGACATTGGGTGCAATGCGCAATACAACCGCGCCCCGCAATGTGATCCAAACACCCCCGCGATTGCGCTGCACCTTGCTCACACGCCCCTCAAGCACAACAAAACCCGAACCGCGACTCTGCTCCGCTTTCAGTACAGGTGAACGCCGCCAGAGCCCCAGCCCGGCTCGGCGCGCATGTTTTTCAGCGGCTTGCTGACAAGCCACCAGGGCGACGTTCGGCGCCAGTGCAATCTGGTAGGCCAGCCCTTCAGCGATCAAGCGCGCCTCAAAGTTGATGCCATTGGCACCATAGACATGAGCCAGGGTCCGGCCATAGCGATCACGCCGCTCACGCCCGGGCAACAAACCGACTCGACCACCGCTCTGCGTCACCAATTGCTGCAAGCGTTGCCGCGCCGCCACCGCGAAAGGCTCGGCCGATCGCCCCTTACCGGCCAGCTCCGGCGCATTGAGGCCGATCATGCGTACGCTGCGGCCATCCTTGAGGCGCAGCGTGTCGCCATCCACCACCCGCTGCACGGTTGCAGGAATCAGTCCCTTCGGTACCGGGCAAAACGCCTGAGCGGTGGTCAGCCAAATCGCAGACACAAAAAAGGCGCCCACTAGGGACGCCTTTTTCATCAGCGAGGAAAGTCGGTAACGGCTTTCCAGAACGATCAGCCTCAGGCCTTTTTCGTTGCGCCGAAAGCACCGAAGCGCGACTTGAACTTGTCGACACGACCGCCAACGTCCAGAGTCTTTTGCTTACCGGTGTAGAACGGGTGGCACTCGTTGCACACGTCCAGGCTCAGAGGCTTGGCCAGGGTGGAGCGAGTTTCGATGACGTTACCGCAGCTGCAAGTGGCGGTAATGGCTTCGTATACTGGATGGATATCGGCTTTCATGGTGTATTCCTCAGGCTAGCGTGCCGCCACCCAACACTATTGTTGAATACCGCACGAATTAGGGCGCGAATTCTACCAGACCCCATCAATCGCGCAAGAGATCCTGACTGCACTCCATCAGAAAAACCCCGAGCAGCCTTGACAGCACCCGGTTTGCCGTTCCGTGAGCGACGACAGCCGTCCCGGTACAGCTCAAAGCTCGCAGGAACCGGAGCCGTACACGCTTGTGCAGGACACTCCAGAGCGCCTCTGTTAGGCTCCGGGGCTTATTTACTGTCCGCTCAACGAGATTTTCCCGCGTGCCCGACGCCATCCTGCGCCTCGCCCTGCCTTCGCCCCTGCGCCGCTTGTTCGACTACCGTGCACCCGCCGGCGTGCTGCGCGCCCAGCTGCATCCGGGCATGCGCCTGCGGGTGCCGTTCGGCCGTCGGGAAATGATCGGCATTCTGGTGGAAGTGGCGGATCACAGCGAAGTCCCGGCCGAGAAACTCAAGCCGGCGCTGGCCTTACTGGACCCCACCCCGCCACTGCCACCCGCCCTGTTCAAGCTGTGCCTGTGGACCGCCCAGTATTATCAGCACAGCCTGGGCGACACCCTGAGCTGGGCGCTGCCGGTGCTACTGCGCCAGGGAGAGCTGGCCGAGGCCCGCCAGGAGCGTTTCTGGTCGGTTGCCCCTGGCGCCCGCCTTGATGACCCACGCATCGCCCGTGCCCCGCGCCAGCGTGAAGCCCTGGCAACCCTGGCCCAGCATCCCCATGGCGTGCCCCATGCATTGCTGAGCAAGCTGATGCTGAGCAAGGACAGCCTGGATCTGCTTCTGGCCAAGGACCTGGTGCAGGTGGAAGTACGCAAGCACGCTCCGGGCGTGCGCCACGAACACTGGCTGGCCCAGCCCGAGTTGCCGCTCAACAGCGAGCAGCGCGCCGCCTACGAGGCCATCCGCGCCGGGTTCGACAGTTATCACGCCTTTCTCCTGGCTGGCGTCACCGGCAGCGGCAAGACCGAGGTCTACCTGCAACTGATCCGCGAGACCCTGGAAGCCGGCAAGCAGGCGCTGGTGCTGATCCCGGAGATCAACCTGGGGCCGCAAACCCTGGCGCGCTTCGAGCAACGTTTCAACGCACGCATCGCCCTGCTGCACTCGGCGGTCAATGATCGGGAACGCCTGGACGCCTGGCTCGCGGCCCGCGATGGCGAAGCCGATATCATCATCGGCACCCGCTCGGCCCTGTTCACCCCGATGAAAAATCCCGGGCTGATCATCATCGACGAGGAGCACGATGGCTCCTATAAACAGCAGGAAGGCCTGCGCTACCACGCCCGGGACCTGGCACTGGTGCGGGCACGCCAGGAAAACATCCCGATTGTCCTGGGCTCGGCCACCCCATCCCTGGAAAGCCTGCACAACGCCTACACCGGTCGCTATGGCCTGCTGCGCCTGAACGAGCGGGCCGGTGGCGCCAAACAGCCACGCTTCCTGCGCCTGGATGTGAAGAGTCGCCCCTTGGACAGCGGTATTTCAGGCCCCATGCAACAAGCCATCGGTCAGACCCTGGCCGCCGGGCAGCAAGTGCTGGTGTTTCTCAACCGCCGGGGCTTCGCTCCGACCCTGCTCTGCCATGACTGCGGCTGGATGTCTGAATGTCAGCGCTGCGATGCCCGGATGACCGTGCACCAGCGCTCCGGCGAGTTGCGCTGCCACCATTGTGGCCACGTCGAGCGCGTGCCCCGGCACTGCCCGCAATGCGGCAAGGTCGACCTGCGCCCCGTGGGCGCCGGAACCGAGCGGGCGGAAGAACGCCTGGGAATACTCTTCCCCGACTACCCGGTACTACGGGTGGACCGCGACAGCACCTCACGTAAGGACGCGATGAACCAACTGTTCGCCACCATCCAGAAAGGTCATCCGTGCATCCTGGTGGGCACCCAGATGCTGGCCAAGGGGCACCACTTCCCCCGGGTCACCCTGGTATCGATCCTCGATGCCGACGGCGGCCTGTTCTCCGGCGACTTCCGTGCCAGCGAGCGCATGGCGCAACTGATCGTCCAGGTGGCCGGGCGCGCGGGACGCGCCGAAGAACCGGGCAAGGTGATCATCCAGACTCACCTCGCCGACCACCCGCTACTGGTGCAACTGACCGAACAGGGCTACTTCGCCTTTGCCGAGCAGGCCCTGAGCGAGCGCCGCGCCGCCGGCCTGCCACCCTTCGCCCATCTGGCGCTGCTGCGGGCCGAAGCCCACAAGCCAGGCCAGGCCGAAGGTTTTCTGGACGAAGCCTGCGGCGAAGCCGAGCGCTTGCTGACGGAACAGAACCTGGGCGGCATCGAACTGTTGGGCCCGGTGCCAGCGCCGATGGAGCGGCGCGCCGGACGTTACCGTGCGCAATTGCTGCTGCAGGCCAACGCCCGGGCACCGCTGCACCGGCTACTCAGCAGCTGGCTGCTGGTGCTGGAGCAGATGCCCAGCGGGCGCCAGGTGCGCTGGTCGCTGGATGTGGACCCGGTGGATTTGTATTGATCAACATCGCGCCTTTGCGAGCAGGCCGACTCCCACGATAGATAGCCACCCACCCACAAGAGCAGGCTCGCCCGCGGACGGGACCCAGTAGCCACCACCGATCCCTCAGCAGCCCTCTATAGTTGGCAAGCCCGCTTCAGCAACGGATAATGCCCAGTTTTTCCACCCGCGCACCAAAGCGCCGCCGCGCCAGCGGTCGAACGAGAAGACCATGAAAGACACCATTCGCCAGCTCATCCAGCAAGCCATCACCCAACTCGTCACCGAAGGTGTGTTGCCAGAAGGCCTGACGCCGGCGATCCAGGTCGAAAACACTCGCGACAAGACCCACGGTGACTTCGCCAGCAATATCGCCATGATGCTGGCCAAGCCCGCCGGCATGAAGCCTCGCGACCTGGCGGAAAAAATCATTGCCGCATTGCCGGCCCATGAAGACCTGAGCAAGGCAGAAATCGCCGGCCCGGGCTTCATCAACTTCTTCCAGAACACCCAGGCCCTGGCCGCGCGCCTGGACGCCGCCCTTGGCGACGAACACCTGGGCGTGCGCAAGGCCAGCCCGGCACAACGCACCGTGGTCGACATGTCGGCGCCAAATCTGGCCAAAGAGATGCACGTCGGCCATCTGCGCTCCACCATCATCGGCGATGGCGTGGCGCGGGTCCTGGAGTTCCTCGGCGACACCGTGATCCGCCAGAACCACGTCGGCGACTGGGGCACCCAGTTCGGCATGCTGATGGCGTACCTGGAAGAAAACCCGATTACCAGCGACGAGCTGTCGGACCTGGAGAACTTCTACCGCGCCGCCAAGCAGCGCTTTGACGAATCCGAAGCCTTTGCCGATCGCGCCCGCAGCCTGGTGGTCAAGCTGCAAGCCGGCGATCCGGACTGCCTGGAGCTGTGGACCAAGTTCAAGGACATCTCCCTGTCCCACTGCCAGAAGATCTACGAGCTGCTGAACGTCAAGCTGACCATGGCCGACGTCATGGGCGAGAGCGCCTATAACGACGACCTGATCAATGTGGTCAACGACCTCAAGGCCAAGGGCATGCTGGTGGAGAGCAACGGCGCCCAGTGCGTGTTCCTCGACGAGTTCAAGAACGCCGAAGGCGAGCCGCTGCCGGTGATCATCGTCAAGGCCGACGGCGGCTACCTCTACGCCACCACCGACCTGGCCGCCGTGCGCTACCGCAGTGGCAAGCTCAAGGCTGATCGCGCCCTGTACTTCGTCGACCAGCGCCAGGCCCTGCACTTCCAGCAAGTGTTCGCCGTCGCCCGCAAGGCCGGCTTCGTGACCCATCCGATGGAGATGGAACACATGGGCTTTGGCACCATGAACGGCGCTGACGGCCGTCCGTTCAAGACCCGCGACGGCGGCACCGTAAAACTCATCGACCTGCTGACCGAAGCCGAAGAGCGCGCCTATGCCCTGGTCAAAGAGAAGAACCCGCAACTGCCGGAAGCAGACCTGCGCAGCATCGCCAAGGTAGTGGGCATCGACTCGGTGAAATACGCCGACCTGTCCAAGCACCGCACCAGCGACTACAGCTTCAACTTCGACCTGATGCTCAACTTCGAAGGCAACACCGCCCCTTACCTGTTGTACGCCTACACCCGCGCCGCCGGTGTGTTCCGCAAGCTGGGCAAGGACTTCAGCGAAGTCGGTGGCCAGATCGAACTGCACGCGGCCCAGGAACTGGAGCTGGCGGCCAAGCTGGCGCAGTTCGGCGAGATCCTCAACAACGTCGCCGACAAGGGCACGCCGCACATCCTCTGCACCTACCTGTACGACGTGGCCGGGCTGTTCTCCAGCTTCTACGAGAACTGCCCGATCCTGACGGCCGAGACGCCGACGCAGATGCATAGCCGCCTGCGCCTCACCGAACTGACCCGTCGCACCCTCAAGCAAGGTCTGGAACTGCTGGGCCTCAAAGTCCTGGAGCAAATGTAAGTTGGCTGCCAAGAAAAAACCTGCACCCAAGCGTGGCGCCAGCCGTTACCAGGCCCCGGCCAAGAAGCCGATTCCGGGCTGGTTGTGGCTGGCCATCGGCCTGACCATTGGCGCCTTCATCGTATTCCTGATGAAGCTCGAACCAGGCAAGGGCGGCGACAGCGTCAAGCGCGAGAAGATCGAACAGCAGAAAGCCAGCAAGATCGCCGAGGCCAACAAGACCCCGCCGAGCCCGCAGCAACCGGTGAAGCCCAAGTACGACTTCTATACCCTGTTGCCGGAATCGGAAGTGATAGTGCCGCCCGAGGCCGTGCCGGAGAAAACCCTGCCGACGCCGCAAGTGCCACCGGTGCCCACCACCCCGGTGACCCCGGCGGAAGCGGCGAAGATCGACACCGCCCGGGCCCAGGCGGCCCTGGCCGGCATCACCCCACCGCCCGCGCCACCGGTGGCCAAGGCGGCGCCGGTGACCAAGTTCTTCCTCCAGGCCGGCTCGTTCCGCAAGCAGGCCGATGCCGACAAGGTACGGGCGCAGATCATCCTGCTGGGCCAGTCGGTGGCGGTGGAATCCGGCACGGTGAAGGACGAAACCTGGTACCGGGTATTGGTGGGGCCGTTCAGCAACCGTGAACAACTGACCGTGGCCCAGAAACAACTGGCCGGCGCCGGCTTCAGCAACCTGCTGTTACAACAGCGCCAGAGCCGCTAAGCCGACGGCTACCCGATTGATCGCGAACAAGCCCACTCCTGCACAACGCGCGGTAGGAGCGGGCTTGCCCGCGAAGCTCTTGCAGCTTGCAACAAAGACCGCCGGTCCCCCGCTACAGCCTCCAGTTGAAAAACGCTCAGCCACCCCCATATGAGTTTCCATCAGGGCACTTTCGCCCCGCTGTGTGGAGACTTCCCCTTGACCACCATCGTTTCAGTCCGCCGCCACGGCAAAGTCGTCATGGGCGGCGACGGCCAGGTATCTCTCGGCAACACCGTGATGAAAGGCAACGCGAAAAAAGTCCGTCGCCTGTACCACGGCCAGGTGATCGCCGGTTTTGCCGGGGCCACCGCTGACGCCTTCACCCTGTTCGAACGCTTCGAAGGCCAGCTGGAGAAACATCAGGGTCACTTGGTGCGAGCTGCTGTTGAACTGGCCAAGGAATGGCGCACCGATCGCTCCCTGAGCCGCCTGGAAGCCATGCTGGCTGTCGCCAACAAGGACGCTTCCTTGATCATCACCGGCAACGGCGACGTGGTTGAGCCCGAAGACGGCCTGATCGCCATGGGTTCCGGTGGCGCCTACGCCCAGGCCGCAGCCAGCGCCTTGCTGAAGAAGACCGACCTGTCGGCCCGTGAAATCGTCGAGACCGCCCTGGGCATCGCCGGCGACATCTGTGTATTCACCAACCACACTCAAACCATCGAGGAGCAGGATCTCGCGGAATAAGCCTGTTACGGCGCTCGCGCCACGGCATTCATTCTTGCTTGAGGACCGCCAATTACTATGTCCATGACACCCCGCGAAATCGTCCACGAACTCAACCGCCATATCATCGGCCAGGACGATGCCAAGCGCGCCGTCGCTATCGCTCTGCGTAACCGCTGGCGCCGCATGCAGCTACCGGCCGAGCTGCGCGTTGAAGTAACCCCCAAGAACATCCTGATGATCGGCCCGACCGGTGTCGGCAAGACCGAAATCGCCCGGCGCCTGGCCAAACTGGCCAATGCCCCCTTTATCAAGGTCGAAGCCACTAAATTCACCGAGGTCGGCTATGTCGGCCGCGACGTTGAATCGATCATTCGTGACCTGGCCGACGCGGCGATCAAGATGTTCCGCGAGCAGGAGATGATCCGGGTTCGCCACCGCGCCGAAGACGCCGCCGAAGAACGTATCCTCGATGCCCTGCTGCCACCGGCACGCACCGGTTTTGGCGGCGATGAAGCGCCAGCCCAGGACTCCAACACCCGCCAGCTGTTCCGCAAGCGCCTGCGCGAAGGCCAACTGGACGACAAGGAAATCGAGATCGAAGTGGCGGAAGTCAGCGGTGTCGACATCTCTGCGCCACCGGGCATGGAAGAAATGACCAACCAGCTGCAAAGCCTGTTCGCCAACATGGGCAAGGGCAAGCGCAAGAGCCGCAAGCTCAAGGTCAAGGAAGCGCTGAAACTGGTGCGCGACGAAGAAGCCAGCCGCCTGGTCAACGATGAGGAACTCAAAGCCAAGGCCCTGGAGGCCGTCGAGCAGCATGGCATCGTGTTCATCGACGAGATCGACAAGGTGGCCAAGCGCGGCAACTCCGGCGGCGTCGACGTGTCCCGCGAAGGTGTACAGCGCGACCTGCTGCCGCTGATCGAGGGCTGCACCGTCAACACCAAGCTGGGCATGGTCAAGACCGACCACATCCTGTTCATTGCCTCCGGCGCCTTCCACTTGAGCAAGCCCAGCGATCTGGTGCCAGAGCTGCAAGGCCGCCTGCCGATCCGTGTGGAGCTCAAGGCACTGTCGCCGGAAGACTTCGAGCGCATCCTCAGCGAGCCCCATGCTTCGCTGACCGAGCAGTACCGAGAGCTGCTGAAGACCGAGGGCCTGAATATCGAGTTCCTGCCCGACGGCATCAAGCGCCTGGCGGAGATTGCCTGGCAGGTCAACGAGAAGACCGAGAACATCGGTGCCCGTCGCCTGCACACCCTGCTTGAGCGCCTGCTGGAAGAGGTATCGTTCAGCGCCGGTGACCTGGCCAGCGCTCATAACGAAGAGCCGATCCGCATCGATGCTGCCTACGTCAACAGCCACCTGGGCGAATTGGCGCAGAACGAAGACCTGTCCCGTTATATCCTGTAAGCCTTCACTACCCACGTAGGATCCGGCCTGTCGGCGATAGGGCCAAACCCGATCGCCGGCAGGCCGGCTGCTACCGGAAGGACTACAGGTCATGAGCAAACTCCCCACCGGCATCAACCTGCATAAAGCCTCGAAAACCCTGACCCTGACCTATGGGCCAGACGAGGTCTATCAGCTGCCCGCAGAATTCCTGCGGGTGCACTCCCCCTCCGCCGAGGTCCAGGGCCACGGCAAACCCATCCTCCAGTTCGGCAAGCTAGGCGTGGGCCTGAGCAAGGTTGAACCGGCTGGCCAGTACGCACTGAAATTGACCTTCGATGATGGCCATGACAGCGGATTGTTCACCTGGGAATACCTGTATCAGTTGGCGCTGCGCCAGGACGATCTGTGGAACGATTATCTGGCGGAGCTCAAAGCCGCCGGAAAAACCCGCGACCCGAATCAGTCCGTCATCAAGCTGATGCTCTAACTCAAGCCTCCGACTGTTTAGAGGGCATTTTCTAATTCCATCTGTTTGAATGCTGGGCTGTATGGCCAATGAATGGCCTGCTTGCGAAAAAAATTAAACTCGGGTAACCAATGGAGCTGGCAAGTTCCCTGCAGAGTTTTGCGAGCCTGTAAGGCAGCGGTGCGCAATTAACGGTCACCCGAGCAGTAGTACCTGGCATCGTGCTGTGTGACTGCACAGCAGGTCCGGTACTCGTCTCAGGACAATGGAGCGTCGTAGATGAGTAACAAGAATAACGATGACCTGAAACGCCAAGCCTCGGAAAACACCCTGGGGCTCAATCCGGTCATCGGCTTGCGTAGAAAGGATCTGCTTACCTCTGCTCGAATGGTGCTTGCCCAGGCCATCAAACAACCCATCCACAGCGTCAAGCACGTTGCGCATTTCGGCCTCGAACTGAAGAACGTGATGTTCGGCAAGTCGACGCTGCAACCGGAGAGCGACGACCGTCGCTTCAACGATCCGGCCTGGAGCCAGAACCCGCTGTACAAACGCTACCTGCAAACCTATCTGGCATGGCGCAAAGAGCTCCACGACTGGATCGGCGACAGCAGCCTGTCGGAACAGGACATCAGCCGCGGCCACTTCGTGATCAACCTGATGACCGAGGCCATGGCCCCGACCAACAGCGCGGCCAACCCTGCCGCAGTCAAACGCTTCTTCGAAACCGGCGGCAAGAGCCTGCTCGACGGCCTGTCCCACCTGGCCAAGGACCTGGTGCACAACGGCGGCATGCCCAGCCAGGTGAATATGGACGCCTTCGAAGTCGGCAAGAACCTGGGCACCAGCGAAGGGGCTGTGGTGTTTCGCAACGATGTCCTGGAACTGATCCAGTACCGGCCAATAACCGAGCAGGTGCATGAACGCCCACTGCTGGTGGTGCCGCCGCAGATCAACAAGTTCTATGTCTTCGACCTTAGCCCGGATAAGAGCCTGGCGCGGTTCTGCCTGCGCAACAATGTGCAGACCTTCATCGTCAGCTGGCGCAACCCCACCAAGGCACAGCGGGAATGGGGCCTGTCCACCTATATCGAGGCCCTGAAAGAGGCCGTCGACGTGGTGACCGCGATCACCGGCAGCAAAGACGTGAACATGCTCGGTGCCTGCTCCGGCGGCATCACCTGCACGGCCTTGCTGGGCCACTATGCAGCGCTGGGGGAGAAGAAGGTCAATGCCCTGACCCTGCTGGTCAGCGTGCTCGACACCACCCTGGATACCCAGGTAGCCCTTTTCGTCGACGAGCAGACTCTGGAAGCGGCCAAGCGCCACTCCTATCAGGCCGGTGTCCTCGAAGGCCGGGACATGGCCAAGGTGTTCGCCTGGATGCGCCCCAACGATCTGATCTGGAACTACTGGGTCAACAACTACCTGCTGGGCAATGAGCCGCCGGTGTTCGACATCCTGTTCTGGAACAACGACACCACCCGCCTGCCTGCCGCGTTCCACGGCGACCTGATCGAGATGTTCAAGAACAATCCGCTGATCCGCCCCAATGCACTGGAAGTGTGCGGGACGCCGATCGACCTGAAGCAGGTCACGGCCGACATTTTCTCCCTGGCCGGCACCAACGATCACATCACCCCGTGGAAGTCCTGCTACAAGTCGGCACAACTGTTCGGCGGCAATGTGGAGTTCGTGCTGTCCAGCAGCGGTCATATCCAGAGCATCCTCAATCCGCCTGGCAACCCGAAAGCGCGTTACATGACCAGCAGCGATATCCCTGCCTGTCCCGATCAGTGGCAGGAAAACTCGGTCAAGCACACCGACTCCTGGTGGTTGCACTGGCAAGCCTGGCAAGCCGAGCGCTCAGGCGAACTGAAAGCCGCACCCAGTGTTCTGGGCAACAAGAAATACCCAGCCGCCGAGGCTGCGCCGGGGACCTACGTCCACGAACGTTGAGCCCAGGTAGTAAACGACGCGGCGCCAGGAGGTGCCGCCAAGCCCTATTCTTGGTACGAGGCCTGGCCTCAGGAAATCCGGAGGACGCCCGGGAAGGCGCCTCCAATGGTTCAATTCACAGGGCTACGGCATGCCACACTCTTTCATCTTCCGTACCGTTGATCTGGACGGCCAGACCATCCGCACTGCGGTACGCCCCGGCAAGCCTCACTTGACGCCGCTGCTGATCTTCAACGGTATCGGTGCCAACCTGGAGTTGGTGTTCCCCTTCGTCCAAGCCCTGGACCCGGACCTGGAGGTCATTGCCTTCGACGTCCCGGGAGTTGGCGGTTCCTCGACCCCAAGCCGGCCTTATCGTTTCCCGGGCCTGGCCAAGCTGACCGCACGCATGCTCGATTACCTGGACTATGGCCAGGTCAACGCGGTGGGCGTTTCATGGGGCGGGGCCCTGGCCCAGCAATTCGCCTACGACTACCCGGAGCGCTGCAAGAAGCTGGTGCTGGCAGCCACCGCCGCCGGCGCTTTCATGGTCCCCGGCAAGCCCAAAGTGCTGTGGATGATGGCCAGTCCGCGGCGCTACGTGCAGCCCTCCCACGTAATGCGCATCGCCCCGCTGATCTACGGTGGCTCCTTCCGCCGCGACCCGAACCTGGCCGCTGAACACGCGGCCAAGGTGCGCTCGGCCGGCAAGCTGGGCTATTACTGGCAGCTGTTCGCCGGCCTGGGCTGGACCAGCATTCACTGGCTGCACAAGATCCGCCAGCCGACCCTGGTGCTGGCCGGTGATGACGATCCGCTGATCCCCTTGGTCAACATGCGTATGCTGGCCTGGCGAATTCCCAACGCCCAACTGCACATCATCGATGACGGCCACCTGTTCCTGATCACCCGGGCCGAGGCCGTTGCCCCCATCATCATGAAGTTCCTCCAGGAGGAACGACAAAGGGCAGTGATGCATCCGCATCCCCAGCCTTTGCGTCCCGTGAAGTAAAAGATACCTGTCGACAGGATCGTCGCGCGCAAGAAGGGCCAGGACCGACTATGTTGTCTGTCTTGGATTGGTCTGCTTGTTAGTGGTTTGACGAAGGAGTGTTGACTCATGCAAGACAAACCTGCGCAGGGCTCGCTGCCCTCCCCCGCAGCCTATATCAACGCACAGAGTGCGATCACCGGTCTGCGCGGCCGGGATCTGCTTTCCACGTTGCGCAGCCTCGCGGCCCACAGTCTACGTAATCCGTTGCACAGCGCCCGTCATACCTTAGCGCTGGGCGGCCAGCTGGGACGCGTGCTGCTGGGGGAAACCCTGCACAAACCCAACCCCAAGGACAACCGTTTCGCCGACCCGGCCTGGACCCTCAACCCTTTTTACAAACGGGGTCTGCAGGCTTACCTGAGCTGGCAGAAGCAAGTCCGGAACTGGATCGACGACAGCACAATGAGCGAGGACGACCGGGCCCGGGCGCACTTTGCCTTTTCCCTGCTCAATGACGCCGTGGCACCCTCCAACACCCTGCTCAACCCACTGGCCCTCAAGGAGATTTTCAACACCGGTGGCAACAGCGTGGTGCGCGGCATCAGCAACCTGGTGGATGACCTGCTGCACAACAACGGATTGCCCAGCCAGGTGACCAAACACGCCTTCGAAGTCGGCCGAAACCTGGCCGTAACCCCGGGTTCGGTGGTGTTTCGCAATGAATTGCTGGAACTGATCCAGTACAGCCCCATGAGCGAAAAACAGTACGCCAAGCCAGTGCTGATCGTGCCGCCACAGATCAACAAGTACTACATTTTCGACCTCAGCCCGGCCAACAGCTTCGTTCAGTACGCGCTGAAGAACGGCCTGCAGGTGTTCATGATCAGCTGGCGCAACCCGGACGTGCGTCATCGCGAATGGGGCCTGTCGAGCTATGTGGAAGCAGCCGAAGAGGCACTGAATGTCGCTCGCGCCATTACCGGCAGTCGGGAAGTCAATCTGGTGGGCGCCTGCGCCGGCGGCCTGACCATCGCCGCCCTGCAAGGCCATCTGCAGGCCAAGCGGCAACTGCGCCGGGTCGCCAGCGCCACCTACCTGGTGAGTCTGCTGGACAGCCAGCTGGACAGCCCGGCCACCTTGTTTGCCGATGAGAAAACCCTGGAGGCAGCCAAGCGTCGCTCCTACCAGCAAGGGGTGCTGGACGGCCGCGACATGGCCAAGGTGTTTGCCTGGATGCGCCCCAACGACCTGATCTGGAACTACTGGGTCAACAACTACCTGCTGGGCAAGGAGCCGCCGGTCTTCGACATCCTGTACTGGAACAACGACAGCACCCGCTTGCCCGCCGCCTTGCACGGCGATCTGCTGGACTTCTTCAAGCACAACCCGCTGAGCCACGAGGGTGGACTGGAAGTCTGCGGCACACCGATCGACTTGCAGAAGGTCACGGTGGACAGCTTCAGCGTGGCCGGGATCAACGACCACATCACGCCCTGGGACGCGGTGTACCGCTCGACCCTGCTGCTGGGAGGCGAGAAACGTTTTGTACTGTCCAACAGCGGGCACGTGCAGAGCATCCTCAACCCACCAAGCAACCCCAAGGCCAACTACGTGGAGAACCACAAACTCAGCAGCGACCCTCGAGCCTGGTACTACGACGCCAAACACGTCGACGGTAGTTGGTGGAGCCAATGGCTGACCTGGGTTCAGGAACACTCCGGAGCGCAGCGGGAAACCCTGACCACCCTGGGCAACCAGAACTACCCACCGATGGAGGCTGCTCCAGGCACCTACGTGCGCGTGCGCTGAAGACACTTTGCACCACGACTCCGCCGCTGGAGTCGTACCCCTCAATGGACCGACAAGAAGTCAGGATGAAGACCCGCGACCGGATACTCGAATGTGCCCTGCAACTGTTCAACCAGAAGGGCGAGCCCAATGTCTCCACCATGGAGGTGGCCAATGAAATGGGGATCAGCCCCGGCAACCTCTACTACCACTTCCATGGCAAGGAACCTCTGGTGCTCGGCTTGTTCGAGCGTTTCCAGAACGAGCTGACACCGCTGCTGGACCCTCCGTCCGATGCCCAACTGGCGCCGGAAGACTATTGGTTGTTCCTACACTTGATTGTCGAGCGCCTGGCCCACTACCGCTTTCTGTTCCAGGACCTCTCCAACCTTGCGGGACGCCTGCCGAAACTGGCCAAAGGCATTCGTAATCTGCTCAACGCCCTCAAGCGCACCCTGGCTTCCCTGCTGGCTCGGCTCAAGGCCCTAGGCCAACTGGTCAGCGGCACCCAAGCCCTGGGCCAGCTGGTGGAGCAGATCACCATGACCTTGCTGTTCTCACTGGATTACCAACGGATTCTCGATCGCGAAGGGGAAGTGCGCCTGGTGGTCTACCAGATCATGATGCTGGTGGCGCCGCACCTGCTGCCACCGGCAAAACTGGCCACGGAACAGATGGCCCTGCGTTACCTGGATGAACAGGGGTAGCCGATGGCTCCCCAATAAAAAACGCCCGACCTTCGCAGGCCGGGCGTTTTTTGTGTGCCTGATGTAATCAGGACTGGCTGCTTGGCGTCACTGGAGTTGGCGCTGCAGTCGGAGTTACAGCCGGGCCAGGTGCTGCGGCGGAATTCGCCGAGTTGGCCGAGGCCACTGGTGCCGCAGTTGCAGGCTTGGCTGCTGCAGCGGGCTTGGCTGCTACAGGCTTCTTGGCTACAGGCTTTTTCGCCACGGCCGGCTTCGCAGCGGGTTTGGCGGCGGCTTTCACCGCTGGCTTGGCAGCGGGTTTGGCCGCTGGCTTGGCGGCAACGGGCTTGGCGGCGGGTTTGGTTGCCGGTTTGGCGGCCGCTGTTTTCGCTGCTGGCTTGGCGGCAGGTTTTGCGGCGGCCTTGACTGCCGGTTTGGCGGCAGGCTTGACCAGTGGTTTGGCAGCAGGTTTTGCCGCCGGTTTGGCGGCAGCGGTCTTGGCCGCAACCGGCGCGACCTTGGCACCTGTGAGTTTCTCGATCTGCTTGGTCAGGGTATCGACCTTGTCGTGCAGCGCCTTGACCTCATTGCGGCTCGGTACGCCCAGACGCGAGATGGCACTGTTCAAACGCTTGTCGAAAGCGCCTTCCAGTTCATCCCACTTGCCCAGGGCGCGGTCCTTGACGTCGCTGATGCGCGACTTGGCGGAACTTGCGGAGTCTTTGGCAGCATCCACTTTCTTGCCAACTACGCTCTTGGTCAGTTTCTCGGCTTTCTCACCGTCCTTGACCAGTGTCTCGAAAAGCTTGCTGCCGTCAGAGTCGATTTTCGAGTACACGCCTAAACCAGCAAGCCAAATTTTACGGGAGTACTCTTCGACTTTCCCGATCCACGAGCTGCCTTCTTTTTCAGTATTCTTTTTACCAGCCATCCCGTTCTCCTTAATGTTTACGCGCGACACGTTCGAGCAACGCCGTCAGCTCATCGAGCTTAGCAGAGAGTGTCTCAACGTCATGTTTAGACGGAATGCCGATACGATTCAAGGCACTGGCGACGCGCGTGTCAAAAGCCTTCTCGACTTTATCCAGTTGCACTTCGACTTTGCCTTTAAGAGTGCTGACATCCCCTTTAACGCTATCAATCTGACTGTTGGCCGCTTCAAGTTGTTCAGTGACAACTTTTTTGCCTTTCTTTTCAACGGATTGACCAGCCTTGATCAACTCCTGGAAGTAGTCGCTGCCCTCCTGGCCAACTTTGGCGTAGGCACCCAGGCCTGCCAGCCAGATCTTGCGGGCATAGGATTTGACTTCGCTCAGAGCAGTTGATTGAACATCAACTTTTTTCTTCAGAATTACTTTGGCCATGGTGCACCTCACGCGCAGAAGGTTTGAGGAACTGCCCTCGAAAAGAGGACCTGAGGCACAACCTAAAGAGAAAAATTAGAATCGGCACCCTAACGAATGTCATCAAATCATGTAGGAGCCTGCTGGCCGGCGATGCGCTTTGCCTGGCACCGTTGCAGTGCCTGCGATGCGCCGACAAGCCGGCTCCTGCGGGTGGACTCAGGTCAGGGCCTTGTCCAGGGCCTTTTCGATTTCCGACTTGATGGTGCCGCTCATGGCGGACATCAATAGCCCCAGTTCCACATCGATACGGATCGATTCTTCGCCCACATGCACCGCGCCTTTGACGCCTGAGCGCTTGAGATTCAGGGTATCCCCTGCCCATTGCGGCTCCAGGCCATACTGATCGGCGAGTTTCTGCGCCAGTTTGTCAGCCTTTTCACGGGCCACCTGCTTACCCAGGCCATGGGCACGTTCAACACTAATACGGGCCATTGAAGGACTCCTGCTGTTTCGGGACTTGCCTGAAGCATCTTGACCCTGAGTGCGTCAAAACGTCCCGGCGGATCGCTATCTTACATTCAGCCTTGCCAAGACAAAGACCGCCACCGGCATTAGAATGTCGCGCATTCTCTTTTGGTGACAGCGATATGACTGATCAGCGCAAAGGCAGCGATGCCGAACCCACCACGCACTTCGGCTTCAAGAACGTTCCTGAAAGCCAGAAGGCGGAAAAAGTCGCAGAAGTGTTCCACTCGGTAGCGGCCAAGTACGACCTGATGAATGACGTACTGTCCGGCGGCATGCACCGTTTGTGGAAACGCTTCACCATCGAGCTGTCGGGCGTACGCGCCGGCAATCGCGTACTGGACATCGCGGGCGGCACTGGCGACCTGACCAAGCGCTTCTCCCACCTGGTAGGCCCTACTGGCCAAGTGGTACTGGCCGACATCAACGAGTCCATGCTCAAGGTCGGTCGCGACCGCCTGCTGGACCTGGGTGTGGCCGGCAACGTCGAATTCGTCCAGGCCGATGCGGAAAAACTGCCCTTCCCGGACAACCATTTCGACTGCGTGACCATCGCCTTCGGCCTGCGCAACGTCACCCATAAAGAAGACGCCCTGCGCTCCATGCTGCGAGTGCTCAAGCCCGGCGGCCGGCTGTTGGTGCTGGAGTTCTCCAAGCCGACCAACGCGCTGATGTCCAAGGTCTACGACGCCTATTCGTTCGCCTTCATGCCCCTGGCCGGCAAGCTGATCACCAACGACTCGGAGAGCTATCGCTACCTGGCCGAATCGATCCGCATGCACCCCAACCAGGAAACCCTGAAGTCGATGATGGTCGAGGCCGGTTTCGACCGCGTGACCTATCACAACATGACCGCAGGCATCGTCGCCCTGCACCGCGGCATCAAGCCCTGATGTTGCTCAGCGGCTTGCTCGCCAGCGTCGAGACCGGCATCAATCGGGTGTTGCGTCTGGACAGTACGGCCCTGCCGCGCCTGCAGCACCTCAATGGCAAGGTGATCGCAGTGGATTGCCGCAACCCGGCATTGCAGCTGTTCATCCTGCCCAGCGACGAAGGCCTGATGCTGGCCTCCCAGTGGGCTGCGGACCCTGACTGCACCCTCCGTGCACCGGCTTCAAGCCTGATGCGCCTGGCACTGAGCAAGGACAAGACCGCGATCCTGCACAGCCCCGAAGTAGAGCTGGAAGGCGACAGCGGCGTGCTGCTGGACCTGGCGGCCATCCTCCAGGACCTGGAGCTGGACTGGGAATACGAACTGTCCCGGTGGCTGGGCCCCGTGGCCACCCAACTGTTCAGTGGCCATGTGCGCAGCCGCGCCCGCTGGTATCAGCAAGGATTTGCCAGCCTGAATCAGAACCTCGCCGAATTCCTCGCCGAAGAATCGCGCACCCTGGTGGGCCAGCGCGAAGCCGAAGCGCGTTTTCGTGAGCTGGATCAGGCCAAACTCGACCTGGAACGTCTCGAGGCGCGCTTCGAGCGCCTTTCCCGCTCCCTTGACCCAAGCGATAACGCATGAAGCTGCTTGCCGTCCGCCGTCTGTTGCGCATCCAGCGCGTCGTGATCCGTTACCGCCTCGATGACCTGCTGTTTGCCCTGCCTCTGCCCTGGTTTCTCCTGGCCCTGCGCTTCGCCCTGCCCTGGCGCTGGTTCCCGCGCAAGCCGCTGGAACTGAGCCGCGGCGCCCGGCTGCGCCTGGCGCTGCAAGACCTGGGGCCGATCTTCATCAAGTTCGGGCAGATCCTCTCCACCCGCCGCGACCTGCTGCCGGAAGACATCGCCGACGAACTGATGCTGCTGCAGGACCGGGTGCCACCGTTCGATTCACAGAAATCCGTGGCCCTGATCGAAGAGCAACTGGGCAAAAAGATCAGCGACGTGTTCAGCCGCTTCGACATCGAGCCGCTGGCCTCGGCCTCGGTGGCCCAGGTCCACGCCGCCAAGCTCAAGACCGGTGAAGAAGTGGTGGTCAAGGTGATCCGCCCCGGGCTCAAGCCAATCATCGCCCAAGACCTGGCGTGGCTATTCATTCTCGCCCGCGCCGCGGAAAAGCTTTCGGCCGACGCGCGCCTGCTGCACCCGGTGGACGTGGTCAGCGACTACGAGAAAACCATCTACGACGAGCTCGACCTGCTGCGCGAGGCGGCCAACGCCAGCCAGCTCAAGCGCAACTTCGAAGGCTCGCCGCTGCTGTATGTGCCCCAGGTCTACTGGGACTGGTGCCGGCCGAAAGTGCTGGTGATGGAGCGCATCTACGGCATCCAGGTGACCGATCTGGCAACCCTGGCCGACCAGCGCACCGACATGAAGATGCTCGCCGAGCGCGGTGTGGAGATCTTCTTCACCCAGGTGTTCCGCGACAGTTTCTTCCACGCCGACATGCACCCGGGCAACATCTTCGTCAGCACCGTGCAGCCCTGGAGCCCGCAGTACATTGCCATCGACTGCGGCATCGTCGGCAGCCTGACCCCGGAAGACCAGGACTACCTGGCGCGCAACCTGTTCGCCTTCTTCAAGCGCGACTACCGCCGCGTGGCCCAGTTGCACATTGATTCCGGCTGGGTCCCGGCGGAAACCAAGCTCAACGAATTCGAGGCGGCGATTCGCACCGTGTGCGAGCCGATCTTCGAAAAGCCGTTGAAGGACATTTCCTTTGGCCAGGTACTGATGCGCCTGTTCCAGACCGCCCGGCGCTTCAACATGGAAGTGCAGCCGCAGCTGGTGCTGCTGCAGAAGACCCTGCTCAACATCGAGGGCCTGGGCCGCCAGCTGTATCCGGACCTGGACCTGTGGAACACCGCGCAACCTTTCCTCGAACGCTGGATGCGCGAACGGGTCAGTCCGAAAGCCGTGTTCGGCAATATCCACAACCAGATCGAACAGCTCCCCCACCTGGCCAACATGACCCGCGACCTGCTGGAACGCATGTCGCAGCCCCATGCCGCCAACCCTCCGGCGCCCTGGCACAAGCGCAAAGACGACTGGTTCCTGCGCCTGCTGGGCACCGCCCATCTGGGTGGCGGCGCCGTTCTGGCCGCCGGAGGTCCGCTGCATGAGCTGGGCCACTGGCCTGCCGGCATCATGATTGCGGTGGGTTTGTATCTGATCGTTCGCCGATAGCCAGTGGCGCGACCTGCTGGCAAACTGTCGAAATCGCCGAGGCGTCACCAGCGGGTTGAGCCCGGTTGTCGGAGTCGAAAATGAAAGATTGGCTGGACCAGATCAAATGGGATGCGCACGGCCTGGTGCCGGCCATCGCCCAGGATCACAAGACCGGGCGCGTGCTGATGATGGCCTGGATGAACCGCGAGGCCTTGAGCCTGACCGCTGCCGAGAACCGCGCCATCTATTGGTCACGTTCCCGTGGCAAGCTATGGCGCAAGGGCGAAGAGTCCGGGCACGTGCAGAAGCTGCATGAAATGCGCCTGGACTGCGACGCTGACGTGATCATCCTGATGGTCGAGCAGATCGGCGATATTGCCTGTCACACCGGCCGCCACAGCTGTTTCTACCGCGTCTACGAAGACGGCGAGTGGAAAACCGTCGAACCGGTCCTCAAGGACCCGCACGCGATTTATTCTGCAGGACACTGACATGAGCGATACCCTCACCCGTCTGGCCCAAGTGCTGGAAGAGCGTAAAGACGCCGCAGCCGACAGCTCCTATGTGGCCAGCCTATATCACAAGGGGCTGAACAAGATTCTGGAAAAAGTCGGTGAAGAATCGGTGGAAACCATCATCGCCGCCAAGGACGCCGCCATCAGCGGTGACTGCAGCGATGTGATCTATGAAACCGCAGACCTGTGGTTCCATACCCTGGTCATGCTGGCGCAGTTGGGTCAGCACCCCCAGGCCGTGCTCGATGAACTGGATCGCCGCTTCGGTCTGTCTGGACACGCCGAGAAAGCCTCGCGTCCGTCCGCCTGAACAACTTTCTAAGAGGAAACGCAGCATGGGCATTTTTGACTGGAAACACTGGGTCGTCATCCTGGTGGTCGTGGTACTGGTATTTGGCACCAAGAAGCTCAAGAACCTGGGCACCGACGTTGGCGAATCGATCAAGGGCTTTCGCAAGGCCATGAACGACGACGAAAAGCCCGCCGAGCCCGTAGTACCCCCAGCGGCACAGCCCGTGCCACCGGTTCAGCCACAACAAAGCGCTCCGCTGAACCAGCCGCACACCATCGATGTGCAGGCACAAAAAGTCGAAGAGCCGACCCGCAAAGACTCGTGAGCACTGACTAATGTTTGGTATCAGCTTCTCTGAACTGCTGCTGGTGGGCCTGGTGGCCCTGCTGGTGCTCGGCCCCGAGCGCCTGCCTGGCGCGGCGCGTACCGCCGGCCTGTGGGTCGGGCGCCTGAAGCGCAGCTTCAACGCGATAAAACAGGAAGTTGAACGTGAAATCGGGGCCGACGAAATCCGCCGGCAACTGCACAACGAGCACATTCTGTCCCTGGAGCAGGAAGCGCGGAAGATCCTCGCTCCGACCCAGCAGCAACCGACTCCGGTCGAACCGATTGCCGAGCAGACGATTCACTCGCCAAGCTCTGCGCCGGTAGCTGAAACGGCCCCGGTGACCGAAGCGCCGCTGCCAACGACTCCGATTGCCGAGCCTGCGGCCCCGGTGGCGACACCCGTCACCACGGCCCCCCACGACCCCACTTTGCCGCCGCGAGCCCCATGAGCGATATCCCAGAGAACGACCAACACATGCCGCTGGTGTCGCACCTCACCGAGCTGCGTACCCGCCTGCTGCGCTGCGTAGCGGCGATCTTCATCATCTTCGCCGGGTTGTTCGCCTTCACCCAGCAGATCTACACCATCGTCTCCACGCCACTGCGCCAGTACCTGCCGGTGGGTGCGACGATGATCGCCACCGACGTCGCCTCGCCATTTCTCACCCCGCTGAAACTGACCATGATGGTCTCGCTGTTCCTGGCGATCCCGGTGATCCTGCATCAGATCTGGGGCTTTATCGCCCCCGGGCTGTACAAGCATGAGAAGCGCATCGCCGTACCGCTGTTGGTGTCGAGCATCCTGCTGTTCTACATCGGCATGGCCTTCGCCTACTTCCTGGTGTTTCCGCTGATCTTCAAGTTCTTCGCTGCCGCCACCCCGGCCGGCGTGGAGATGATGACCGACATCACCAGCTACCTCGATTTCGTCATGACCCTGTTCTTCGCCTTCGGCGTGGCTTTCGAAATCCCGGTGGCGGTGGTGCTGCTGGTGTGGATCGGCGTGGTCAACGTGGCCTACCTGAGGAAGATCCGGCCTTACGTGATCATTGGCTGCTTTGTGGTGGGCATGATTCTCACCCCGCCGGATATCTTCTCCCAGACCCTGCTGGCCGTGCCCATGTGGCTGCTGTTCGAAGTTGGCGTGCTGTTTGGCGGGCTGATCAGCAAGCGCGGCGACCACCCGGACGATGCCCCGGCTGACGATCACAACGACCAGCCGCCAGCGACCCAAGCGTGAACCTGCTGCTTCTGGAAGAGGCCGACTTCATCGCGGCCGACCTGGTGGTGCTGCGCGACCGGCGCCTGACCCATATGCAGGAAGTGCATCGGGTAGCGGTAGGCGACAGCCTGCGGGTCGGGCGTATCGGCGGGCTGATGGGTTCAGCCCGGGTGCTGCGCCTGGAAGCCACCGAAGCCGAGCTGCAAATCACCCTGGACCAGCCCCCCCCGGCCAAGCTGCCGCTGACCATGGTGCTGGCCCTGCCACGCCCGAAGATGCTTCGTCGAGTGCTGCAGACCGTCGCCGCCATGGGCGTGCCACGGCTGGTGCTGGTCAACAGCTACCGGGTGGAAAAGAGCTTCTGGCAAACCCCGTTCCTGGAACCCGGTGCCATTCGTGAACAGCTGATTCTCGGCCTGGAGCAGGCTCGCGACAGCGTGCTACCTGAAGTGGTCATCGAAAAACGCTTCAAGCCCTTCGTCGAGGATCGCCTGCCGGCCCTCAGCGCAGGCACCCTGGGCCTGGTGGGCCACCCCGGCCAGTACCCGCCCTGCCCCCGCGGCCTGGATGAACCGGTCACCCTGGCCATCGGCCCCGAAGGTGGCTGGATCCCCTACGAGATCGATCTGTTGGCCAAGGCCGGCCTGCAACCGGTGCAATTGGGTGAACGCATCCTGCGGGTCGAAACCGCCGTCACAGCCCTCCTCTCTCGCCTGTTTTGAGCAAAGGCTCCGTGCCAGCCGGAGCTTTCACCAGCAATATCAATTAGCCATCTACCTACAGAATCCACCGCTCCCGCCGATAGCCTATGGTTAAGCCCATCTTGCTAAAAGGGAGTTCGCAGCATGTACCGTTGGCTAGCCAGGAACCTGGGAAATGTAAGCGTCAGCCGCAAACTCGGTATCGGCTTCGGCCTGGTACTGCTTCTGACCCTGTTGATCACCGCCACTGGCTGGACCGGCCTGGGCCGAGTGATCGACCGTGGCGACAAACTCGGCAACATCTCCACGCTCTATGGCATGACCAAAGACCTGCGCATCGCCCGTCTCAACTACGAGATGCACCATGGCGAGCAAGGCCCGGCCGCCGTCAACGACATACTCAAACAACTCGACGAAGGTCTGCGGGCCGCCCGTGTGCAACTGCAGCAACCTGAAAGCATTGCCATGCTGGATCAGCAACTGAGCGCCGTGGCCGAGTACCAGAAAGCCTTTGCCGACATGACCCGCGCCACTACCAGCCGCGAGGCCGCCCGGGCCCAGCTCGGCGCCAGTGCCGACAATGCCGTGGCCCGTGTGACCGAGGTCGAGAAGTCGCTGCTGCAAGGCGACAGCGTGGCTCAGTTCAACAGCGTCATCGACCTCTCCAAACTGATCCAGCAGGCACGCTTCCAGGTGCGTGGCTACACCTATAGCGCCAAGCCGGCAGCCAAACAGCCGGCTCTGGATGCCATCGATAACGCGCTGAACAACCTCACCAGCCTGCCGACCCGCCTGCCGGAGCAGCACATTGCCAACCTGCAGCAGGCCAGCGACTCGCTTAAAGCCTACCGAGCGGCCGTCAGCAACTTCAGCGACGCCGAAGAGGCCAGTGCCGCGGCCCTCCTGCGCATGGCTGCCCAGGGCGACCGGCTGATGACACTGAGCAACCAATTGACCAGCGTACAGACCGCCAAGCGTGACAGCGATGCCAGCCAGGCCAAGAGCACCCTGCTGATTGCCACGGTACTGGCGTTGGTGTTTGGCCTGATTGCCTCGTGGGCCATCACTCGACAGATCATCCAGCCGCTGCAACAGACCCTCAAGGCCGCCGAACGCGTGGCTGCCGGCGATCTCAGCCAGAACCTGGCAGTGGATCGCCACGATGAACTTGGCCAACTGCAGAAAGCCATGCAACGCATGACCCTCGGCTTGCGGGAACTGATCGGTGGCATCAGCGACGGCGTGACCCAGATCGCCAGCGCCGCCGAACAGTTATCGGCCGTCACCGAGCAGACCAGCGCCGGGGTCAACAGCCAGAAGGTGGAAACCGACCAGGTGGCCACGGCCATGAACGAAATGGCTGCCACGGTGCAGGAAGTCGCGCGCAATGCCGAAGAAGCCTCAGAGGCCGCTGTAGCCGCCGATCAGCAGGCCCGCGAGGGTGATCGCGTGGTGAACGAGGCCATTGCCCAGATCGAGCGCCTGGCCAGCGAGGTAGGCCACTCCACCGAAGCCATGGGCCACCTCAAGCAGGAAAGTGACAAGATCGGCAGCGTACTGGATGTCATCAAGTCGGTGGCCCAGCAGACCAACCTGCTGGCCCTCAACGCCGCCATCGAAGCGGCCCGGGCCGGTGAAGCCGGACGTGGTTTCGCCGTGGTTGCCGACGAAGTGCGCAGTCTTGCCCAGCGCACCCAGCAATCCACCGAAGAGATTGCCGAGCTGATCGTCGGCCTGCAAAGCGGCACCCAGCAAGTGGCCAGCACCCTGGACACCAGCCGCAGTCTCACCGACAGCAGCGTTGAACTGACCCGCCGGGCCGGGGGGTCGCTGGAGAACATCACCCGCACCGTGTCGGCCATCCAGGCGATGAACCAGCAGATCGCCGCGGCAGCCGAGCAGCAGAGCGCGGTAGCGGAAGAGATCAACCGCAGCGTGTTGAATGTGCGTGATGTGTCTGAACAGACTTCATCGGCCAGCGAAGAAACAGCGGCCTCCAGCGCCGAGCTGGCGCGGCTGGGGATTCACCTGCAAAGCCTGGTGGGGCGCTTCCGGGTCTGACCCGCTTCGCCGGTAATTCGGCTCCTGCATCCCCTGCAGGAGCCGAATTACCGGCGAAAGCCTCACAGCACCTGACGCAGGAAAGCCTGGGCCCGAGGGTCTTTCGGCGCAGCGAAGAACACCTCCGGCGCCGCATCTTCCAGCAGCTTGCCGTGATCGAAAAACAGCACCCGATCCGCCACTTCCCGGGCAAAACCCATCTCGTGAGTGACGCAAACCATGGTCATGCCTTCCAGGGCCAGGGTCTTCATCACATCCAGCACCTCGCCGACCATTTCCGGGTCCAGGGCCGAGGTCGGCTCATCGAACAGCATCACCTTGGGCTCCATCGCCAGGGCCCGGGCAATCGCCACCCGCTGCTGCTGACCGCCGGAAAGCCGTGAAGGAAACTCATGGGCCTTCTGCGCGATACCGACCTTCTCCAGCAGCGCCAGGGCCTTGGCCTCGCGCTCCTGCTTGCCCCGCTTGCGCACCACCTTCTGCGCCAGGCAGAGGTTTTCCAGCACGGTCATGTGGGGGAACAGGTTGAAATGCTGGAACACCATGCCGACTTCCCGGCGATAGGCGTTCACATCGGTCTTTGGATCGGCCAGTTGCAGGCCGTCGATGCTCACCGAACCCGAGTCGAACTCTTCCAGGCCATTGAGGCAACGCAGGAAGGTCGACTTGCCGGAACCGGACGGACCGATCACCACCAGCACTTCGCCCTTGGCCACCTGGGTGGTGACGTTATCCACCGCACGCACCACCTGGCCGCGGGTGTCGAAGACTTTTACCAGATCGCGGACTTCAATCACTTTGCGCGAGCCTCCGCTCAAGCCGACTGGCCATCTTCGACAGCGGCAGGTTGATCAACAAATACAGGCCCGCCACACAGAACAGGATCTCGAACGGCGAGAACGAGGTGGTAATGACTTCCCGGCCGCTCTTGAGCAGCTCGGTAATGGCGATCACCGACACCAGCGAAGTGTCCTTGACCAGGCTGATGAACTGCCCGGCCAGGGGCGGCAGCACTCGTTTGAACGCCTGAGGCAGCACCACGTGACGCATCGACTGGCCGGCGCTGAGCCCCAGGGAGCGGGCCGCTTCGTTCTGCCCGCGGGTGATGGACTGCACCCCGGCACGGACGATTTCCGCCACATAAGCCCCGGTAAACAGCGACAACGCAGCGATCCCGGCGAACTCCCGGGACAGGTTGAGCACCGTGCCGATGAAGAAATAGAAAATGAAGATCTGCACCAGCAGCGGCGTCCCCCGCACCAGCTCGACATAAATCGTCGACAGGTCGCGCAGGGTCGGGTTGCTGGACAGCCGGCACAGGCCGGTGCCAAGGCCGATGAGCAGGCCCAATACGCCAGACACCACCGACAGCCACAAGGTGGTCCACAAGCCCCACAACAGGGGGCCCGCCGCCCAATGCCGGGTCACGCCAATCACGTCGCCTTCGGCCACGTCATCGCCGCTAGCCACCTGCAGGCTGCCTTCATCGACACTCAGATGCTGCTCGGCACCCGAGTCACCGCGCAGGGTGACTTGAGCCTTGCCGCCCTGGCGCACAACCTCGGCGACGGTGGAGATCTCCGCCGCCCGCTGGGATTCTTCGGCCTGGTAAACGAAGTATTGGGGGACACGGTTCCAGCGCCATTCGTAGGACATCAGCGAGGTGGCGTAGTAGAGAGCGCCGGCCAGGCCGATCAGCACCAGCACGGTCAATACATGCCAGGGCCATTGGGCTTTTTTCTGTTTCATTGCTGTGCAGGTTCCGGAGTGGGTATTGCGAAATCAGACGCTTTCGCCGGCCAGCCGGCGCCTACACATGCCCCCGTAGGAGCCGGCTGGCCGGCGAAGGAGAACGGTGCGCGGTCACTGAAACGACCCGCACCGCCCAAGCAGCGTTACTCCATGTCCTTGAGCCACTCGGTGCTCTTGAACCACTTGTCATGGATGCGATCGTAGGTGCCGTCTTCGCGGATCTGGTGCAGGAAGTTGTTGATGAAGTTGATGCTGTCGTAGTCACCCTTCTTCAGGCCAAAGGCCAGAGGCTCATAGGTGAACGGCTTGTCGAGGAACGTCAGCTTGCCGTTGCCCACCTTGTTCACCGCCACCACGTTGTACGGGGCGTCGTAGATAAAGGCGTCGGCCTTGCCGTTGACCACATCCAGCACCGCTTCCTGCTCGTTGTCGTAGCCGTGGTACTTGGCCTTGGCGATCAGCTTCTTGGCGACCATTTCCCCAGTGGTGCCCAGCTTGGAGGTGATGCGGTAGTCGGCGCTGTTCAGATCCTTGTAGGACTTGATGGTGCCTTCCAGGTCTTTGCGGATCAGCAGGGTCTGGCCGACCACGATGAAGGGCTCGCTGAAGTTCAGGCGCAGGTTGCGTTCCTGGGTCAGGGTCATGCCGCTGCCGATCATGTCGAACTTGTCGGTGAGCAGGGCCGGGATAATGCCGTCGTAGCCAGTGGAAACCAACTCCAGCTTGACTCCCATGGACTTGGCCATGGCCTTGAGCAGGTCGACTTCGAAACCGATGATTTCGCCGCGCTTGTTGGTCATCTCGAACGGCATGTAGGTCGGGTCCATGCCGACCTTCAGCGTACCGCGCTTGACCGCGTCATCGATGGCGCCGGCCTGGGCGGTAGTGACCGCCAGCATGGCGGCGGCGCCTGCCAGCAGCAGCGAAAGATACTTCTTCATCTCAAGTCCCCTGAAGCCATTTTATTGTGGTGTCTGCACGCGGCGGGCCTGGAATGAAAATCTTCGGATATCAAGCCATTGTCGATCACGCACAGAAATTTGCGGGAGCGATGCTAACGCACTCGGCCGTTTGCACAAGGATTTTTGTTGTTACAAAGGGGGGATACGGGGCTATTGGCCGCGCAAAGCAAAACGCCCTTGAGTGGAGGCTCAAGGGCGTTGGCTTCAGGCCGGTTGCGGTGCCGCCATCAGCGGCTGCAATGGCAGCAGCGGCGCATGGGGATCAGCATCCACCGACTGGCGCCAGGCATCCAGCCAATCGCTGTGGCCCTCGCTCCAGACTTGCTGGTGCAAGCGTCCCAGGGCCACCGGATCGCTCAACAGCGCCAGGCGCTCGCTGTTGTTCAAGGCCGCCGGGCCGACTTTCAGGGCATGGCGCACCCGCTCCTGGCGCAGCCACTCGATCGGCTCGGCCTGGGTGTGGCGGGAGGTGGCCAGGGCACAGGCCAGAGCGTTCTGCTGCGGGTCGACAACGGCGCGGATAAAGCCGTCGTTGAGCGCATGCCAGCGGTTCTCGTGGGTGTACTGGTCGGTGGCCAGCAGCGCCTGGGGCGGAGCGTATTCCTCGGGAATCAGGAACAGGCTCTCGTCACGGGACTTCAGGCCCAGACCGACACGACTGGAGATCACCGACACCGGGATCGACAGCATCAGCGAACCGACAATCGGCACCAGCCACCAGAGGAAGCTGGGGTTCAGCCAGATCACCAGCAAGGCCCAGCAGAAGCCCAGCAGGGTCTGCGGACCGTGACGGCGCACGGCTTCGCTCCATGGCGTGGAGTCGTCGTCACGTTGCGGCGAGTTCCAGGTCGCGGCCCAACCGAGGAACGCGGCCAGGACGAAACGGGTGTGGAAAATCATCCGCACCGGCGCCAGCAGCATAGAGAACAGCATCTCCAGAAGCATCGACAGGGTCACCTTGAACTTGCCGCCGAACTCTTTCGCACCCTTGGCCCAGATCAGGATGATGCTCAACAGCTTGGGCAAGAACAGCAGCACGATAGTCGTGGAGAACAGCGCGATGGCTTTGTCCGGGTGCCACTGCGGCCACAGCGGATACAGCTGCCGCGGTTCAAGAAAGTACTGCGGCTCCATCAGGGTATTGACCGCCAGCAGAGCCGTGGACAGCACCAGGAAGAAGAACCACAACGGCGCCGACAGGTAGGACATCACCCCGGTGAGGAACACCGCGCGGTGCACCGGGTGCATGCCCTTGACCAGGAACAGGCGGAAGTTCATCAGGTTGCCGTGGCACCAGCGCCGGTCACGCTTGAGTTCGTCCAGCAGGTTCGGCGGCAGCTCTTCGTAACTGCCAGGCAGATCGTAGGCAATCCACACGCCCCAGCCGGCACGGCGCATCAGTGCGGCTTCGACGAAGTCGTGGGACAGGATCGCACCGGCGAAGGCACCTTTACCGGGCAACGGCGCCAGGGCGCAGTGCTCGATGAACGGCTTCATGCGGATGATCGCGTTATGGCCCCAGTAGTGCGACTCGCCCAACTGCCAGAAGTGCAGGCCGGCAGTGAACAGCGGACCATAGACCCGGGTGGCGAACTGCTGCATGCGCGCATACAGCGTGTCCATGCCCGAGGCCCGCGGCGCGGTCTGGATGATCCCCGCATCCGGCGTGGCTTCCATCAGGCGCACCAGGCTGGTCAGGCATTCGCCGCTCATCACGCTGTCGGCGTCGAGCACCACCATGTACTTGTAGTCGCCGCCCCAGCGACGGCAGAAGTCGTCGAGGTTGCCACTCTTGCGCTTCACCCGGCGCCGGCGGCGGCGATAGAAGATCTTGCCGAAGCCCTTGGCTTCCCGGCAGACATCCAGCCAGGCCTGCTGCTCGGCGACGCAGATATCACTGTCGTTGCTGTCGCTCAAGACGAAGAAGTCGAAGCGATCCAGATCACCAGTAGCCGCCACTGACTCGAAGGTGGCGCGCAGGCCGGCAAACACCCGCGGCACGTCTTCGTTGCAGATCGGCATCACCAGTGCGGTACGCGCATCCTTGGGAATCGGCTCGTTGCCGGCGCTGGCCCCGGAAATGCGGTACTTGTCGTGACCGGTCAACAGCTCCAGGAAGCCCATCAACGCAGTCCAGAAACCCGCCGACACCCAGCAGAACAGGATGCCGAAGAGGATCAGGATGCTGGTCTGCAGAGCATAGGGCAGCACTTGCTGCGCGGTCTGCATCAGCGGCTGGTGCATCACCTCTTCCAGGTCGACGAAGGACCAGCCCTGATACGGCATGATGCCTTTCATGTACCAGCCGGCGACGATGGTCTGGCCGAGCATCAGCACCAGCAGGATGTAGCGGCGGATCGAACCCACGGTGCGCCAGCGGGCCGCCGGAAGCACACGCTCGTCCTTCTTCGGCGCCGGCGGGTTGGTGCGCCCGGTCAGGCGCCGCCAGCCGCGCACCAGGATATTGGTGCGCCACGGCTCCGGTACCACCTTGGTGCGGCGGATCGGCGGCGTGGCCTTGAGGCAGACCCGACCTTCGGCGTCGACCGCAAGCATCTCCGCTTCTTCGAGTTCCGCGGCGGTGCTCAGGGACAGACGCTGGCCCACCGATGCCTGGGCGGCATCGGTTGGAGCGTCGAAGGTCGTTGACGACAGACGTTGGTGCAGTTCGCTGAAGGACTGGCAGCCCGCGAGCTCCGCGCGCTGCGCATCCGACATCGGCAAGTGCGCCAGGTACTCGGCAAGAGTCTCTGGCTGTAGTTGAGAGTTACTCATCGGCAGGCAACTGATAGCTCCAGGTCTCGGTCAGGACTTGTTCAGTTTTAACCGGTTCCGGTGTGGCTGGGGCCGCCTCGGCAGCAGGCTGCTTGGCGTCTTTGTGGTCCTTGGCGTTCTTGGCGTCTTTGGCGTCTTTGGCCGGCTTGGCGTCAGCCTGCTTGGCCGCTGCCGCAGCGGCTTCCTTCTCCTTCTTCTCCTGTTGCTTGGCGGCGATCTTGTCGGCCTTGGCAACGGAGGAGTTGGAGTTTGGCGTCGAGGCCTTGGCCGGCTCGGCTACCGGGATGTTGCGCACCAGCGCGGCCCGCATCTCGGTGGCCTTGCTCGCATCCTTGATCTTCATCCGCAGAGTCAGGCGCCAGCCTTTGGTTTCCGGGTTGTAGCGAACGCTGTTTTCCACCAGCTCGGCGTTGTCGCCAACACTGACCTGGCTGCGCACTTCGGCGTTTTCCGGCAATGCCGCCAGGGATGGGCCCTGGAAGTCCACCAGGTAGGCAACGCTGCCATCGGGTTGACGAATCAGGTTGGATTGCTTGACGTCACCGGTGGAGCGCAGGGTTTGCTGCACCCAGGCGCTGTCAGGCGAATGCAGGGCGGCTTCGTCGATGGTCCAGTGCATACGGTAGGCGAAGTCCAGCGGCTGGCCCGGTTCAGGCTGCTTTTCCGGGCTCCAGAAGGCCACGATGTTGTCGTTGGTTTCGTCCGCAGTCGGGATCTCTACCAGGTCGACGGTGCCTTTGCCCCAGTCGCCCTTGGGCTCGATCCAGGCGCTTGGGCGCTTGTCGTAGCGGTCGTCGAGGTCTTCATAGTGGCTGAAGTCGCGGCCACGCTGCAGCAGGCCGAAACCACGCGGGTTCTCTACCGAGAAGTTGCTCACGGCCAAGTGTTTCGGGTTGTTCAGAGGACGCCAGATCCACTCGCCGTTGCCGGCATGGATCGACAGGCCGCTGGAATCGTGCAGCTCGCGGCGGTAGTTGAGGACTTTCGAGGGCTGGTTGGCGCCGAACAGGTACATGCTGGTCAGCGGGGCCAGGCCCAGCTTGCCCACCTTGTCACGCAGGAACACCCGAGCCTTGACGTCGACGACGGTGTCGGCGCCCGGACGCAGGGTCAGGCGGTAGGCGCCAGTGGCCCGTGGCGAGTCCAGCAGGGCGTAGATCACCAGGTGCTTGTCGGTTGGCTTGGGTTGTTGGATCCAGAACTCGCTGAAACGCGGAAACTCTTCGCCGGACGGCAGGGCGGTGTCGATCGCCAGACCACGAGCGGACAGGCCATAAGTGTGGCCTTTGCCAATGACGCGGAAGTAGCTCGCGCCCAGCATGGTCATGATTTCGTCTTGCTTGTCAGCCTTGTTGATCGGGTACAGCACACGGAAACCGGCATAGCCGAGCTTTTCGGTGGCCTTGGGATCGAACTTGACGTCGCCGAAATCGAAGCGACTCGGGTCGTACTTGATCTCGGAAACAGTGTTGGCGCTGATCTCGTTGATCTTCACCGGCGTGTCGAAGTGCATGCCCTGGTGATAGAACGACAGCTTGAACGGGGTCTTCTGATTGGCCCATTCGGCTTTTTCGCTGAGGAAGCGGATTTTCTGGTAGTCCGCGAACTTCATCTCACGGAACTCGTTCGGCAGGTTACTGCGCGGGGCCTCATACTTTTGCCCGGCCAAGTCTTTGGCCTTGGCCGACACATCATCCAGGTTGAATGCCATGAGTTGACCGGCGCCGAACAGGCAGACCAGCGCAGAGCCCGTCACCAGTGCGTTTCGTAACCGTTTGGCAAACAAGTTTGGTGCATTACAGGGACTAACAATCACGAGCAACCCTCGCCGAAAACAGATCTAAGAACCAACGGCCAGCTATCTATATGCCAGGTTGGCGAGCATTGTTCCGACTCCGATGGGGCTAAATGATTCCCCAAACGGCCGTGGACAAGTCTCTACTAAAGTCAAAATGGACCAACGAACGCTGATCCCCGTAGCGCGCGATTATCTAGTAGCCCGCGTTACAACGCATCAGGGGTAACAAAGTATTTATCGTGAAAAACAGCAGTTTCCGGCTCAAATCGGCGGAAAAAGCTGTTTCAGGCGTTTTCAGGTCTGTAACAGGAAGGTTACCGGGCCATCGTTGACCAGATGCACCTGCATGTCCGCGCCAAAACGCCCTGATGCCACTTTGCCATGCAACTGTTGCGCCTTCGCTATCAGGTAATCAAAAAGCTCTTCGCCAAGGGCCGGTGGTGCAGCCGTGGAAAAGCTTGGGCGCAACCCGCTCTTGGTGTCTGCCGCCAAGGTGAACTGCGACACCAGCAGCAGCCCGCCCTGCACATCCGCCAGGGACAGGTTCATCTTGCCCTCAGCATCGCTGAACACCCGATAGTTAAGCAGCTTGTGCAGGAGTTTGTCGGCGCTGGCCCGAGTGTCCTCGGGCTCTACCGCCACCAGCACCAGCAAGCCCTGGTCCACCGCACCGACTATTTCCCCGGCCACTTCCACCCGCGCGCCGCGCACGCGCTGCAACAGGCCCTTCATGCTTCTTCAGGCGGCAGGTCAAGCAGGCGGCGCGCCATCTGATCAGTGGCGCGTACCAGAGCGTCGGTGATGCCGGGTTCCGAGGCGGCGTGACCGGCGTCGCGTATCACCTGCAGCTCGCTGTTGGGCCAGGCCTGATGCAGCTCCCAGGCGTTGTCCAGGGGGCAGATCACGTCGTAGCGACCGTGGATGATGACCCCGGGCAGATGGGCAATCTTGCCCATGTCGCGGATCAACTGGTCCGGTTCGAGGAACGCGTTGTTGATGAAGTAATGGCATTCGATCCGGGCAATCGACAGCGCCCGCTGCGGCTCGGAGAAGCGGTCCACCACCAGCGGGTTCGGACGCAGGGTCGCGGTGCGCCCTTCCCAACCCGACCAGGCCTTGGCGGCATGCATCTGGGCGATCTGGTCATTGCCGGTCAGGCGCTTGTGGAAGGCGCTAACCAGGTCATGACGTTCCTCCAGGGGAATCGGTGCCACGTAGTCCTGCCAGTAATCCGGAAACAGGCGGCTGGCGCCGCACTGGTAGTACCACTGGATTTCCTGGGGACGGGCCAGGAAGACGCCCCGCACGATCAGGCCCAGCACCCGATCCGGGTGGGCCTGGGCATAGGCCAGGGCCAGGGTCGATCCCCAGGAGCCACCGAACAACACCCATTTGTCGATGCCCAGGTGCTGGCGAATCCGCTCCAGGTCCGCCACCAGGTCCCAGGTGGTGTTGTTCTCCAGGCTCGCGTGGGGGGTGGAACGCCCGCAACCGCGCTGGTCGAAGGTGACGATGCGGTACAGGTTCGGGTCGAAATAGCAGCGACTCGCCCCATCACAGCCCGCCCCCGGGCCACCGTGAATGAACACCACCGGCAAACCTTCCGGTGAACCACTTTCGTCGACATACAGCACATGGGGCTTGTCGACGGCCAGATCGTGCCGGGCATAGGGTTTGATCTGCGGGTACAAAGTCTGCATTACGCGCTCCGTGGAGGTCGGGTTCATCCCTGCTGGGGACTTCATTTATGCTGCCGTTCGGCATCATAAACCCGAATTACGCAATCAGCATGTCCTTGAAGAAAACAGGGTTGTTCAAGGGATTGCAACGAGTTGCGCAGGGCGCTTGGCGAGCAAGCTCGCCCCTACATAAAGGCGTGCATCCGCAATAGGAGCCAGCTTGCAGGCGCAAGCAATGTCAGCGGTAACGCTCCTGCCCCCAGGCCAGCAGTCCCTGCAGCAATGCCTTGAGCACCACCTGGGTCGGTGCCGCCAGGTCCTCGCGATAGCGGAATGGCTCGAACTCCTCCATATAGGCGCTCTGCGCCAGTTCCAGTTGCACCGCATGAATGTGCTCGGCCGGGTTGCCGTAATGCCGGGTGATATGACCGCCCTTGAAACGACCATTGAGCACATGGGTGTAATCGCCGTGGGCGGCGCAGATGCTCTCCAGACGGCCGGCCAGTTGCGGATCGCAGCTGGCGCCGTTGAAGGTGCCGAGGTTGAAGTCCGGCAGCTTGCCCTCGAACAGATGAGGGATCAGCGAACGGATGGAGTGGGCATCGAACAGCAAGGCATAGCCGAACTCGGCCTTGAGCCGTGCCAGCTCCCCCTGCAGGGTGCGGTGATAGGGCCCCCAGACTTGCTCCAGGTACTGTTGCCGCTCTTCTTTGGACGGCGCCTGCCCTTCAACGAACAACGGCTCGCCATCGAACAGCGTCGCCGGGTACAGCCCGGTGGTAGCACCGACGTACAGCGGCTTGTCATCGGACGGCCGATTCAGGTCGATGACGAAACGCGAGTATTCGGCCGCCAGGGTGCTGGCTCCCAGCTCCTCGGCGAACTGATACAGCCGCGGAATATGCCAGTCGGTGTCCGGCAGGCTTTGCGCCTGTGGAACCAGCCCGGCCATCACTGCCGGGGTCAAGCGCGTACCGGCGTGGGGCATGCTGATCAGCAGGGGCACCCGGCCTTGTTTGAATGTCAGAACCTTATCCACAACCTGTCTCCTAAACAGTCACTTCAACGCCGTGTCGCACGACGCGTTTTTCCAGGTCGCCGCCCAGCCAGTAAGCCAGGTCGGCGGGACGATCGATCTGCCAGGCGACAAAGTCCGCCACCTTACCCACCTCCAGTGAACCATGGGTCTGCTCCATGCCCAGGGCCTGGGCCGCGTGCAGGGTGACCCCGGCCAACGCCTCTTCCGGCGTCAACCGCAAACAGGTGCAAGCCATGTTCAGCATCAGGCGCAGCGACAACGCCGGCGAAGTCCCGGGATTGAGGTCGCTGGCCACGGCAATCTTCACCCCGTGCTTGCGCAGGGCTTCCATCGGCGGCAACTGGGTTTCCCGGAGGAAATAGAAAGCCCCCGGCAACAGCACTGCCACGGTTCCCGAAGCCGCCATGGCTATGGCATCGTCCTCGGTCATGAACTCCAGGTGATCGGCGGACAGCGCCCGGTAGCGCGCCGCCAGGCTCGAGCCATGCAAGGACGACAATTGTTCGGCATGCAGTTTCACCGGCAGGCCGAGCTTCTGCGCGGCAATGAATACCCGCTCCACCTGCGCCGGGGAGAACGCCAGGTACTCACAGAAGGCATCCACCGCATCCACCAGCCCCTCGGCCGCCAGGGCCGGGAGCATCTCGCTGCAGATGTGCTCGATGTAGTCGTCGCTGCGCTGGGCATATTCCGGCGGCAGAGCGTGAGCCGCCAGGCAGGTGCTGCGCACACTGACCGGCAACTCCTCGCCAAGACGGCGGATCACCCGCAGCATCTTGCGCTCGCTGGCCAGGTCCAGGCCGTAGCCGGACTTGATTTCGACGCTGGTGACACCGTCGCGCAACAGGCTCAGCAGACGCTTGCGAGCGCTGACGAACAGCTCCTCTTCAGTGGCCGCGCGGGTCGCCCTCACGGTGCTGGCGATACCACCACCGGCCGCGGCGATCTCAGCGTAGCTCACGCCCTGCAGGCGCTGCTCGAACTCGCCGCTGCGGTTGCCGCCGAACACCGTATGGGTGTGGCAATCGATCAGGCCCGGAGTCACCCAGGCGCCGCCCAGGTCCTGGACCTGGTGGTCATCGGCGACCGGCGCCTGCTGGCGCCGGCCAATCCACTCGATGTGCGCCCCTGACGTCACGATGGCCGCGTCCTCGATGATCGAGTAAGTGCCCTGGGCCATGCTGGCGACGTTGCAGTGTTGCCAAAGAGTTCTCATCCAAGGCCTCCGTTAATGATCAGTAGGTAAAGAAGAATCGACGCGGATCTGCTGAGCCTGTCCCGCCGCCGGCTTGACCCACAGCATATAGGCCACCACCAGCAGAATGATCCACACCACGCCCACCATCAGCGCCGCTTGAGTTTTCGGGAAATAGCCCAGCACGCCGAAGATGAACAGCATGAAGGCAATCGCCGCTGCCGGCGCCCAAGGCCAGAACGGCACCTTGAACTGCAACCGGGCCACTTGCTCGGCGGTCATGGAGCGGCGCATCGCCACATGGGTCAACAGAATCATCAGCCACACCCAGACCGTGGCGAAGGTGGCCAGGGAAGCGATCAGCAGGAAGATGTTTTCCGGGATCAGGTAGTTCAGCACCACGCCACCCAACAGCGTCACGGCCATCACCACCACGGTCATCCACGGCACGCCGGCCTTGGAAATCTGGGCAAAGCCCTTGGGCGCCTGCCCTTGCTGGGCCAGGCCGTACATCATGCGCCCGGCACCAAAGATATCGCTGTTGATCGCCGACACCGCCGCCGAAATCACCACGATATTAAGGATGGTGGCCGCCGAGCTGATGCCCAGGCTGTCGAAGATCTGCACGAAGGGGCTGCCCTGAGTGCCGATCTGCGGCCAGGGGAAAATCGACATCAGCACGAACAGGGTCAGCACATAGAACAGCAGGATGCGCAGCGGCACCGCGTTGATCGCCTTGGGGATGACCCGCTGCGGGTCCTTGGCCTCACCGGCGGTGACACCGATGATCTCGATGCCGCCAAAGGCGAACATCACCACCGCAAAGGAGGCGATCACCCCGCTGATGCCATTGGGCATGAAGCCGCCATGGGCCCAGAGGTTGCTGGCGCCGGTGGCCTGCTCGGTGAGCGCGCTGCCAATGCCGAACAGCATGATGCCGAAACCACCGAGGATCATGGCGATGATCGCCCCGACCTTGAGCAGCGACAGCCAGAACTCCATCTCGCCGAAAACCTTGACGCTGCACAGGTTCAACCCGCCGATGAGCAGGACGATGCCCAGCACCCAGATCCAGCGTGCCACCTCGGGAAACCAGAAGCCCATATAGATGCCAAAGGCGGTGACGTCTGCCAGGCAGACGATGAGCATCTCGAACGCGTAGGTCCAGCCCAGGATAAAGCCCGGCAAGGGCCCCAGGTACTGGCTGGCGTACTGCCCGAAGGAGCCGGACACCGGGTTGTGCACGGCCATCTCCCCCAGGGCACGCATCACCATGAACACCGCTGCACCACCAATCAGGTAGGCCAGCAGCACCGCCGGGCCGGCCATCTGGATGGCGGAAGCCGAGCCGTAGAACAATCCGGTGCCAATGGCCGATCCCAAGGCCATGAAGCGTATATGGCGGGCTGTCAGCCCCCGACGTAATCCTGTTTCTTGCGATTGCATGTCATCGTCCCTTTTATTGTTATCGGACAAGTGCGTTCCGCGCAGAAGCGCGGGGCGGCAGAAACGGGCGCTCCGCGCCCGTTTAGCAGGTACAGCGAACCAACAGGGGCCACCAATCTCGGCCGAGCGCGGAGTCATCTGGCGGCCCGGCGTGCATTACAGGCTCGGCAACAACTGGGCTGGCAGCAGCCCATTCAGGCAGCGCGAAGCCAACAACTCGCTGGCCGCGTTGATATCCGGAGCAAAGAAACGGTCCTTCTCGTAGTACGCCACCTTCTCGCGCAGGGTGGCGCGGGCTTTTTCCAGGGTCGGCGAGGTTTTCAGGCCTTCGCGCAGGTCCAGGCCCTGACAGGCCGCCAGCCATTCCACGGCCAGCACACCGCGGGTGTTCTCGGCCATTTCCCACAAGCGCTTGCCGGCGGCCGGCGCCATGGAAACGTGGTCTTCCTGGTTGGCGGAAGTGGGAATGCTGTCCACCGAGTGCGGGTGGGCCAGGGCCTTGTTTTCACTGGCCAGGGCCGCAGCGGTGACCTGGGCGATCATGAAGCCGGAGTTGACCCCGCCATTGGCCACCAGGAACGGCGGCAGCTGGGACATGTGCTTGTCCATCATCAGCGAGATACGGCGCTCGCTCAGGGACGCGATCTCGGCGATGGCCAGGGCCATGTTGTCGGCCGCCATGGCCACGGGTTCGGCGTGGAAGTTGCCACCGGAAATCACATCACCTTCGGCAGCGAACACCAGCGGGTTATCGGACACCGCGTTGGCTTCGACCACCAGCACTTCGGCGGCCTGGCGGAACTGAGTCAAGCAGGCGCCCATCACTTGCGGCTGGCAACGCAGGGAGTACGGGTCCTGGACCTTGTCGCAGTTCTGGTGCGAGGCGGACACCTCGGTGCTGTCCCCCAGCAAGGCGCGATAGGCCGCAGCGGTGTCAATCTGCCCGCGCTGACCGCGAGCGGCGTGAATCCGTGGGTCGAACGGCGAGCGCGAACCCAGCACCGCTTCCACCGTCAGGCCGCCGCACACCAGAGCACCGGCAAACAGGTCTTCGCCTTCGAACAGCCCGCGCAAGGCGAACGCGGTGGACACCTGGGTGCCGTTGAGCAGCGCCAGGCCTTCCTTGGCGGCCAGGGTCAGCGGCTTGAGACCGGCGACTTCCAGGGCCGCGGTCGCTTCCAGCCACTGGCCCTTGTAGCGCGCCTTGCCCTCGCCCAGCAGCACCAGGGACATATGAGCCAGAGGCGCCAGGTCGCCGGAAGCGCCCACCGAGCCCTTGAGCGGGATATGCGGATAGACCTCGGCGTTGATCAGGGCGATCAGGGCATCGATCACCTGACGGCGGATGCCGGAGAAACCGCGGCTCAGGCTGTTGACCTTGAGCACCATGATCAGGCGCACCAGATCGTCGCTGATGGGCTCGCCCACGCCAGCGGCATGGGACAGCACCAGGGAGCGCTGCAGGTTTTCCAGATCGGCGCTGGCGATGCGGGTCGAAGCCAGCAGGCCAAAACCGGTGTTGATCCCGTAGGCAGTGCGGTTCTCGGCGAGGATCTGTTCGACACAAGCGACGCTGGCGTCGATCTGCGCCGAGGCGCTGTCATCCAGGGTCAGGGTCAGCGGCTGCTGATAGATGGCCCGCAGTTGGGCCAGGGTCAGTTGGCCGGGAATCAGGTTAAGCGCAGTCACATTCATGCTCCTTTTGAGAGTTTTGTAATAACTACCAGTCGCTCCGGAAGCTTCCGTTATCCGTCGTCATTCGCGGTTTTGCACGAGTGACGCCTTGGCACGCTGGTGATGGAAAAAACGGTTCATTGCACCTTGGAAAAGCGTTTGTGCAGCAGCAAAGGGTCCTTGAGCAGCGCTGCGGCGTCGGCAATGTCCGGCGCCAGCCAGCGGTCCTGGTCATAGGCCGGGACCCGCTCGCGCAGCAGGCACCAGGCGATACCGGTGCCGGTGCCGAAACGCTGCTCCTTGAGAAACTCGAAGGCCTGGGCTGCCAGCAGGTACTCGATGGCCAGGATCTGGGTGCAGTTCTCCAGCACCTGATGCAGCTTCAGGGCGGCATTGGTGCCCAGGCTCAGGTGGTCTTCCTGCAGGCCCGAAGTCACGTAGTTGTCCAGCACCGCCGGCTGGGCCAGCTGACGGTTCTGTGCGCACAGCGAGGCGGCCACGTATTGCACGATCATCATTCCGGAGTTGACCCCGGGCTCGCTGACCAGGAACGCCGGCAAGCCACTGACATGGGGGTTGATCAAGCGGTCCAGGCGACGTTCGGCAATGGAGCCGATCTCGGCCATGGCGATGGCCAGCAGGTCCGCCGCCAGCGCCACCGATTGCCCGTGGGGGTTGGCCTGGGACACCACTCGATAGTGCTCCGGGGTGCCCAGCAGCAACGGATTGTCGGTCGCGCCATTAAGCTCGGTTTCCACTTGTTTGACCGCATGGGCCAGTTGATCCCGGGCGGCGCCATGCACCTGGGGAATGGAACGGATACTCAAGGCGTCCTGGGTGCGGATGCCGCGGCTGGCGGCGATGACTTCACTGCCATCGAGCAAGGCCCGCAGATTGCTGCCCACCACCTGCATGCCGGGGTGCGCCTTGAGGGCAATGATCTGGGCATCGAAGGCGTCGATCTGGCCCCGCTGGGCTTCGAAGCTCATGGCGCCGATGACGTCGGCCCACTGCAACAGGCGACTGGCATCGGCCAGGGCCAGGCAACTCAGGCCCGTCATGCACGGCGTGCCGTTGACCAGGCACAAGCCATCCTTGGCCCCCAGTTGCACCGGCTGCAGCCCTTCTTCGGCCAGGGCCTGTTCGGCGCTGACAATACGACCGCGATAGCTGACCTGACCGACGCCAAGCAAGGCGATGCCAATGTGGGCCATGTGGGTCAGGTAACCCACCGAGCCCTGGGACGGCACCTGTGGAGTGATGCCGCGATTGAGCAGGGTCAGCAGCGCCTCGACCACTTGCCGGTGGATGCCGGATTTGCCGTGGCTGTAGTTGATGATGGCGGCGCAAAGGATCGCCCGGGTCTGCTCATCGGCCAGCGCCGGCCCGACACCGCAGGCATGGCTGAGCAAGGTGTTGCGCGACAGCTGGCTGAGTTGCTCACCGGCCAGCACCACGTTGCACAAGGCGCCCAGGCCCGTGCTGATGCCATAGGCGCGCTCGCCACTGTCCACCACCTGGCGGACGATGGCCTGGGCATTGTCGATACGCGCCCAGGCCTGGGCCGAAAGCGCCAGCTGCGCGCCATGACGGGCGACAGCGACAACATCCTGCCAACCCAGAGGGGCGTCGGCGATAACGATTTTTTCAGCCTGGGACATCGGGGACCTCTTCTTGCAAACCTTGGGTTGTCTGCCGCTTTGCCGGACCTTTGGCCGGCAAGCCGGCTCCTACACGGTGGCGGCGCGGCGCTGGACGAAACGATCGACGTACTCATCCGCCGGCGAATGCAGGATCTCCTTCGGCGTACCCACCTGGATCAGGCGGCCGTCCTTGAGGATCGCGATGCGGTTGCCGATGCGTACCGCCTCGTCCAGATCGTGGGTGATGAAGACAATGGTCTTGTGCAGGGTCTTCTGCAGCTCCAGCAGCTGGTCCTGCATCTCGGCGCGGATCAACGGGTCCAGGGCGCTGAAGGCTTCATCCATGAGGATGATGTCGGTGTCCGCGGCCAGGGCCCGGGCCAGGCCGACCCGTTGGCGCATGCCGCCGGACAGCTGGTGCGGGTACTTCTTCTCGTAACCCTTGAGGCCCACGGTGTTGATCCAGTGCAGGGCCCGCTCGGCGCACAGCGACTTGCTCTCGCCACGCACCTTGAGGCCGTAGGCGACGTTGTCCTGAACATTGCGGTGGGGCAGCAGGCCGAAGCTCTGGAACACCATGCTGATCTTGTGCCGGCGGAATTGGCGCAAGGCTTCCATGTCGTATTGCAGGATGTCTTCGCCATCCACCAGGATCGCCCCGCTGGTGGGGTCGATCAGGCGGTTGAAGTGGCGCACCAGGGTCGACTTGCCGGAACCGGACAGGCCCATGATGACGAAGATCTCACCGGTGCCGATGCTCAAGGACAGATCATTGACCCCCACCACGCAGCCGGTCTGGGCCAGTACCTGATCCTTGCTCTGGCCCTGGCGGATCATCGCCAGGGCGTCAGAGGGGCGGTTGCCGAATACCTTGAAGACGTTCCTGACTTCGATCTTGCTCACGGCAGCGCTGCTCATTTGCTCACCTCATGACGTGGACGACCGTAGGCCTGGGTAATGCGGTCGATCACCACCGCCAGAATCACGATCGCCAACCCCGCTTCCAGGCCGCGCCCGACGTTGAGGGTCTGGATGCCCACCAGCACATCCTCGCCCAGGCCGCGGGCCCCGATCATCGAGGCGATCACCACCATCGACAGGGCCATCATGGTGGTCTGGTTGATCCCCGCCATGATGCTTGGCAGGGCCAGGGGCAGTTGCACGCCGAACAGCTGTTGCCAGCGGTTGGCGCCGAAGGCGTTGATCGCCTCCATCACTTCACCGTCCACCTGGCGGATGCCCAGGTCGGTGAGACGAATCAGCGGCGGTGCGGCGTAGATCACCGTGGCGAAGATCGCCGGCACCTTGCCCAGGCCGAACAGCATCAGCACCGGGATCAGGTACACGAAGCTGGGCATGGTCTGCATGATGTCCAGCAGCGGCATCAATACCGAACGCAAGCGGTTGCTGCGAGCCGAGAGAATCCCCAGGGGAATGCCGATCAGCACCGAGATCACGGTCGCCACCAGCATCAGCGCCAGGGTCTGCATCAGCTTGTCCCACAGGCCGACGGCGCCCACCAGGAACAGCAGGCCGACAATCACCGCCGTGGTCAGCAGCTTGCGGGTGGAGTGCCAGGCAATGCCGCCGACAATCGCCAGCATCAGCCACCAGGGCGCCATGCGCAGCAGGCCTTCAAGGTTGACGATGGCCCACAACAAGGTGTCGGAAATGTGCCGGAACACATCACCGTAATTGGTCACCAGGGAGTCGACCCAGCCGTTGACCCAGTCGGCGATGGAAAAGGTGAAGCTTTCTGGAAACATAAGAAACTCTCGATCAAAGGAGGTTGTGGTCCAGCCTCCGACGGCTCTTGTGAACCGTCGGAAAAGCCCGACCTACAAGGCCGCGTCGATTTTCCTGGCAGCGTCGTCGCTGACCCATGGGTGCCAGACTTCAGGATGTTCCTTGAGGAAGAGTTTCGCCAGTTTCGGCGACTCGATGCGTTCGCGGGTCATGCGCGCCAGATTCTGGTTGAGCAGGTCGATGGGCAGGTTGGCCTTGGCCAGTACCGCCACCAGTTCAGGAGCTTCGTCATGGAAGGTCTTGGACAGGCCGACCTTGATGCTCACGCTCTTGTCGACGCCGGGTTTCTCCTCCAGCTTGACCAGATCCACCTGGCCCATGAGCGGGGTCGGCGACCAGTAGTAGAAGAGAATCGGTTCGCCACGCTTGTAGCTCGACAACACCGCCGCATCCAGGGCCGGGCCGGTGCCCGGGCGGAAGTTGGTGTAGCTGCTTTCCAGGCCATAGCTCTTGAGCATCTCGCTGTTGTCCAGCTCACAGGTCCAACCGGCCGGGCAGTTGTAGAAGCGGCCCTTGCTCGGTTCTTCCGGGTCTTTGAACACGCTGGCGTACTGGCCCAGGTCGGCGATGTTTTTCAGGTTTGGCGCCTTGGCTTCGAGCTTGCGCTTGGCGTCGCCCTCGATCACATAGCGCGGCACGTACCAGCCTTCGACGGCGCCCACCACCGGCGCGCCGACGCCCACCACCTTGCCGGCCTTCTCGGCCTTGTTCCACACCTCGCTGCGGCCCACCCACTCTTCGGCGAAGACCTGGATGTCATTGCTGCCCAGGGCGTTCTCCATGGTGATGGAGTTGCCCGGCAGGCTATCGGTCTTGCAGTCGTAGCCCTTCTCCAGGACGAACTGCAGGACGTCGGTCAGCAACATGCCGCTTTCCCAATTCAGGCCGGCGAACTTCACCGGTTTGCCCGACTCGCACCAGCCGGCCGCCTGGGCGCCGGAAGCGGCCAGCAAGCCCATGGACAGCAACGTGGTCAGCAGGGTCTTATGCATTTTCATTGTGTGACGCTCCTAATCATGAGTTGGCTTACGGCAGTTAAGAGGCATCCAGCCCTGTCCACGTCCCGTCAAGACTCACACCGCTGCAGCGCGACGGGCCTGACTCAGCTTTTGTTCGTTGGGCGCGTCCTGCTCTACCGGCAGGATCAGGTGCTCGGGCACCGCGCCATGCCACTTCTTCGCGCAGACGTAGTACAACGCCGCGGGTACCACCAGGCCGATGATCCAGGAGATATCGGTATCGCCCAGACTCGCCACCAGGGGGCCGGTATAGAAGTGGGTGGAAATGAACGGCATCTGGATCAGCACGCCGAACACATAAATAGTGATGCCCATGGCATTCCAGCGCCCGTAGCGGCCGTCCGGATTGGACAGCGCCGGGATGTCATAGCGCTCTTTGGTGATGCAGTAGAAATCCACCAGGTTGATCGCGCTCCAGGGCGTGAAGAACGCCAGCAGGAACAGGATGAAAGACTTGAATGCGCCGAGGAACGAGTGCTGGCCCAGCAGCGCGATCAGGGTCGCGGCACCGACAATCAGCAACACCGCGATCAACCGCTGCAAGCGCGTCACTTTCAGCTCGCCGCGAAAGCCGCTGATGATGGTGGCGATACACATGAAGCTGCCGTAGGAGTTCAGCGTCGAGATGGTCACCTTGCCGAAGGCGATGCTGAAATAGAGCAACGCCGCTATGGCGCCAGTGCCGCCCAGGCCGACGATGTAGGCCACCTCACGACCGGCGAACTGGCCCTGGGACAGGGACGCGGCGAACACCCCGAGCACCATCGCCACCTGGGCACCGATCACCGAACCGGCACCCGCGGCGAGGAAGGTCTTCAATGGCGACGTCTTGCTCGGCAGGTAGCGCGAATAGTCGGCGACATAAGGACCGAACGCGATCTGCCAGGATGCGGCCAACGACACCGCCAGGAGGAAGCTGCTCCAGCTGAAGTGCCGAATCGCCAGCAAGGCGCTGACGTCGGTCTGGCTCAGCAGCCGGCTGAACAGGTAGAAAAAGGCGATCACGCCGATCACGCTGGCAACCCGGCCGATGTAGTGAATCACCCGATAGCCAAGCACCGTGACCAGCACAATCACGCTGGCGAAGATCAGGATGCCGATGCTGTCACTGACGCCGAACATCTGGCCCAGCGCCTGCCCGGAAAGCACCGTGCCGGTTGCGGTGAAACCCAGGTACATCAGGCACACCAGCACCATCGGAATGGCCGCGCCATAGACCCCGAACTGCACCCGGCTGGAAATCATCTGCGGCAGGCCGAGCTTCGGTCCTTGCGCCGCATGCAGCGCCATCACTGCGCCGCCCAGCAGTTGCCCGATCAACAGCCCGATCAACGACCAGAACACATCGCCGCCCAACACCACCGCCAGAGCGCCGGTGACGATGGCCGTGATCTGCAGGTTGGCACCCAGCCACAGGGTGAACTGGCTCAGTAGACGACCGTGTCTTTCCGCTTCCGGGATGTAGTCGATCGAACGCCTTTCGATCAACGGCTTGCTGCTTGCACGATCATTCGCTAAGGCCATGGACGTCAAACCTCTATGGGCACTGCAGACGATTTCCACTGTAGGAGCGAGCTTGCTCGCGAGGTGGTGCAGCTGATGCACCGTGGTGCTTGCTTCGCCAGCAAGCTGGCTCCTACAGGGAGAGTGGGGTGAACCGATACTCCGGTTACTTGCCGGTGATCATCGGCAGGTTCAGGCCCTGTTCCTTGGCGCAGTCGATGGCGATCTGGTAGCCGGCGTCGGCATGACGCATGACCCCGGTGGCCGGATCGTTGTGCAGCACCCGGGCAATCCGCTCGGCCGCTTCGTCGGTACCGTCGCAGACGATGACCATCCCCGAATGCTGGGAGAAGCCCATGCCGACACCGCCACCGTGGTGCAGGGAAACCCAGGTCGCACCGCTGGCAGTGTTCAACAGGGCGTTGAGCAGCGGCCAGTCGGACACGGCGTCGGAGCCGTCCTGCATGGATTCGGTTTCACGGTTCGGGCTGGCCACGGAGCCGGAATCCAGGTGGTCGCGACCGATGACGATCGGCGCCGACAGCTCGCCGCTGCGGACCATTTCGTTGAACGCCAGGCCGAGCTTGGCGCGCTGGCCCAGGCCGACCCAGCAGATCCGCGCCGGCAGGCCCTGGAAGCTGATGCGCTCGCGGGCCATGTCCAGCCAGTTGTGCAGGTGGGCATCGTCAGGGATCAGTTCCTTGACCTTGGCGTCGGTCTTGTAGATGTCCTGCGGATCGCCGGACAGCGCCGCCCAGCGGAATGGACCAACGCCACGGCAGAACAGCGGACGGATGTAGGCGGGCACGAAACCCGGGAAGTCGAACGCGTTTTCCACGCCCTCTTCCTGGGCCATCTGGCGGATGTTGTTGCCGTAGTCGAAGGTCGGGACGCCCATCTTCTGGAAGGCCAGCATGGCTTTGACGTGCTCGGCCATGGACTGCTTGGCGGCCTTGATCACGGCAGCGGGCTCGGTCTTGGCGCGGTCGCGGTACTGCTCCCAGGTCCAGCCCTTGGGCAGGTAGCCGTTGAGCGGGTCGTGGGCGCTGGTCTGGTCGGTGACCATGTCCGGACGCACACCACGGCGTACCAGTTCCGGCAGGATTTCTGCGGCGTTGCCACACAGGGCGATGGAGATCGCGCGGCCTTCGGCGGTGTATTTCTTGATGCGTGCCAGGGCGTCGTCCAGGTCGGTGGCCTGCTCGTCGACGTAGCGGGTCTTGAGGCGGAAGTCGATGCTGGTCTGCTGGCACTCGATGTTCAGCGAGCAGGCCCCGGCCAGGGTTGCGGCCAGCGGTTGCGCGCCGCCCATGCCACCCAGGCCGGCGGTCAGGACCCAGCGGCCCTTGAGGTTGGAGTCGTAATGCTGGCGACCGGCTTCAACGAAGGTTTCATAAGTGCCTTGGACGATGCCCTGGCTACCGATGTAGATCCAGCTGCCGGCGGTCATCTGGCCGTACATGGCCAGGCCCTTGGCGTCCAGTTCATTGAAGTGCTCCCAACTGGCCCAGTGCGGCACCAGGTTGGAGTTGGCGATCAGCACCCGCGGCGCGTTGCTGTGGGTCTTGAACACGCCCACCGGTTTGCCGGACTGCACCAGCAGGGTCTCGTCGTCATTCAGCTGGGTCAGGGCTTCGACGATCTTGTCATAGCACTCCCAGTTGCGCGCGGCGCGGCCAATGCCACCGTAGACCACCAGTTCCTTGGGATTCTCTGCAACTTCCGGGTCGAGGTTGTTCATCAGCATGCGCAGCGGCGCTTCGGTCAGCCAGCTCTTGGCGGTCAGCTTGTTGCCACGTGCAGCGCGGATTTCAACGTTGCGGAATTGGGTGGGTTTGCTGTCAGTCACGGAAAAACTCCTCGGCGATGAGTCCAAGGTGCGAAGAGGATTCCATCGACTCTTACGCACACATATTTACTTGTACATACAAGCATATGCAATCAAGCGGCCAACTCGCTTGAGATGTACCTGAAAAACCTTGAGAGCAAACCGCAAGCCTTGCTGGACAAGGCTTTCAACAGGGCGAGAATTTTCCAGAAGAGATTTTTGGCCGCAGCGAAGCTGTTACCAAAACCCGGTTTTGCGCTGTGCTGGGGCGTTCGGTAACAAACTGGTGCGCGAGAGAAACAGCAATTGCAGGGAGATGTGCGCCAGTTCTGCACGGCAGGTGCGGGCTGGGGTTCCGGCGCAGCGAGGGAACGAGTAGAAGCCGGTAGCAGGCCGTATCCCGGCCTGCGTCCAGCCACAATGATCAGATGGCGGTGAGTTCGATGACGCAGCAGCGTCCATCGGTGGCGATTTCCATAACCCCGGCATTGTCATCCAGGCGCAGGCAGTCATAACACCCCAATGCCTGCACCGGGATGCTGCCCGTGTCCACCCAGGTCTGCTCGGCGACACTGAACACCAGCACGGTGTGCGCCTGGGTGAAGAAGCGTTGCTGACCATCGAACCACTGCAAGCGGGCGACGTAACGCTCAGGGCAATAGATCAGGTTGAAATCGCGGATCGCGCCCTCCAGCAGGGTGCAATTCACCTGGCTGGCACCGCTGAAGGCAAAGGGGTCCAGGGGCAGCAAGGGCCGTACCTCTTCGCCATCGACCGTCAGTTGCATGCCCGCACCCTGCAGCACGGTGATGATCCGCTGATAACCGGCAAAGCTGGAAAAGCCGCCGGATTCGCCGATATCGGCAATCGACAAGCGCCAGCCAAAACCTTCCAGGCCAGTGCCGGCGTCACGGGTGATTTCTTCGGTGCTGCCGCCGCCGTTTTTCCATGGCATGCGCGGGTAGTCGGCGGCGCGTAACAGAGTGGACTGGATCATTTATGAAAACGCCCTTCCAGACGATGACGGGAACCGGGGTGGATCAAGCGGGCGGCGGTCACCGGCTGGCGCCCGGACCAGGTGCGACGCCGAATCAACAGGCACGGCTCGCCACGCTCGATCTGCAGCAGCTCGCACTCTTCGGGCTCGGCGAGAATCGCCTCCACCACATGCTCGCCCTCAGTCAGGGGGGCGACCTGGGACAGATAGGCGTAAGGGGTTTGCAGGGTGAAGTCCTGCTTGAGGTACTCCGGCGCCACCAGGGCGTTGACGAAGCGATCCTCGATCTGCACCGGGATGTCGTTCTCGAAATGCACGATCAGCGAGTGGAAGACTCGCTGCCCTTCGCGCATGTCCAGGGCCAGGGCGCGCTCGGAACCGGCAGCCTCTTCGCCCAGGGTGACGACCCGGCAGGTGTGGCGATGACCGCGGGAGGCGATCTCGTCGGCAATGTTGTGCACTTCGAACAAGGCCGATTGGCTCTTGGGTTCGGCGACGAAGGTCCCCACGCCCTGCATGCGCACCAGCATGCCCTCAGCGGTCATCTCACGCAGTGCGCGGTTGATGGTCATGCGACTGAAACCCAGCTGATTGACCAGCTCGCTTTCCGAGGGAACCCGGTAATGCGGCGGCCAGTTTCCGCTCTCGATCTGCTGGGTGATCATCTGTTTGACGCGGGCATACAAGGGCGCCGGACTATCGCCCAGATGGGCAGCCAGCGGCGATTTGGCAGGCGGAGTCGGCACGGGAAATCCTTGTTGAGCAAAAAAGGTGACTAGCTTGCCGGAGTTTACCGAGCAGGCAAACGTCTGTATATGTATATACAAATAACACACGATGGGGTGCTTGAACCATGTCCGCCTTCTTCGCCGAACGCGCGCTGCTGCCTGATGGATGGGCCAACCATGTACGTCTTGAAGTCAGTGCCGACGGCCTGCTGACTCACATCCAGGCCAACGCCAGTGCAGAAGGTGCAGAACAGCTCAAGGGCCCGCTGCTACCCGGCATGCCCAACCTGCATTCCCACGCGTTCCAGCGAGCCATGGCCGGGCTGGCGGAAGTGGCCGGCAACCCCAACGACAGCTTCTGGACCTGGCGCGACCTGATGTACCGCCTGGTGGGCAAGATCAGCCCTGAACAGTTGGAGATCATCGCCCGCCAGCTGTACATCGAAATGCTCAAGGCCGGCTACACCTCAGTGGCGGAATTTCACTATGTGCATCACGACACGGACGGCCAGCCCTACGCCGACCCTGCCGAGCTGTCCCAACGCATCAGCCAGGCGGCCGCGGCCAGTGGCATCGGCCTGACCCTGCTACCCGTGCTCTACAGCCATTCGGGATTCGGCGGCCAGGCCCCCAATGACGGCCAACGCCGCTTTATCAACAGCACGGAAAACTACCTCCAACTGCAACAGCACTTGCAGCCCCTGCTGGCGCAACAGGCCAACCAGCAGCTGGGCCTGTGCTTTCACTCGTTGCGCGCGGTCACGCCACAGCAGATCAGCGAAGTCCTGGCCGCCAGCGACCGCCAATGCCCCGTTCACATCCACATCGCCGAACAGCAGAAGGAAGTCGACGACTGCCTGGCGTGGAGCGGACGCCGCCCGCTGCAATGGTTGCATGAGAACGTCGCGGTGGATCAACGCTGGTGCCTGGTCCACGCCACTCACGCCGATCCGGAAGAAGTCAGCCTCATGGCCAAAAGCCGGGCCATTGCCGGCCTGTGCCTGACCACCGAGGCCAACCTGGGCGACGGTATCTTCCCGGCGGTGGACTTCCTCGCCCAGGGCGGACGCCTGGGCATCGGCTCCGACAGCCACGTGTCTTTGAGCGTGGTGGAAGAACTGCGCTGGCTGGAGTACGGCCAACGCCTGCGGGACCAGCGTCGCAACCGTCTGTACCGCGCGGACCAGCCCATGGTTGGCCGCACTTTGTACGATGCCGCGCTCGCTGGCGGCGCTCAGGCGCTGGGGCAACCCATAGGTACATTGGCCGTGGGCAAGCGCGCCGATTGGCTGGTGCTGGATGGCAACGACCCTTACCTGGCCACCGCGGATGGCGACGGGATTCTCAACCGTTGGTTGTTTGCCGGCGGCGACCGCCAGGTCCGGGATGTGATGGTGGGTGGTCAGTGGGTTGTGCGTAACGGACGTCACGCAGCCGAAGAAGACAGTAGCCGGGCCTTCACCCAAGTCCTGCGCGAGCTGCTCAACTGACCCCAAGTTCGTAGGAGCCGACGTGCTGGCGAAAGCATTCTCACGAACGCCTTCGCCGGCCAGCCGGCTGCTACAGGGGATGAGTCTATTTCGAGGTCTTGGCCATGGCCGAGTCCGACACCCGCCAGATCAGTCGCGTGGTGTCGTAGCCCTGCTGACGCGCCTTGCTCAGCAACTCTTCACGCACCGTCTCATTGACCTCCTTGGTCCGCGACAGCAACCACAGGTAACGACGGTTGGGATTGCCGACAATCGCGGTCTTGTAGTCATCGCTGACATACAGCACCCAGTAGTCGCCCCTGGTCGCCCCCGGCAACAGCCGCGAGAACCAGTTATCGAACTCGACCCACAGCTTGTCGGTCTTGCCCGGCACCTGAGGCGTTGCCGTACCACGAGCCTCCTCCCACTTCCACTCCGGGGTCAGGCAGCGGTTGAGCACCGCCACGTTGCCCTCCGGCAACAGGGTGTAGCGGGCCTCGGATTGCGCACAGTTACGCTGGAAATACATCGGCAACCGCGCCAGCTCGTACCAGGTCCCCTGGTAACGCTTGAGATCGACGTGGTTGACGGTCTTGGGCGCCAGCGAATCGTCCCGGGACGTGGCGCAGCCGGCCAAGAGCAGGCCGACCAGAAGAGTGAAAACAAAACGCATCATTATTTTTCTCCCGTGGGCCCGAAGCCCCGGTTTTTTTACTTCAGGCCTTGCCCGGAAAACATCAGAACCTTGTCACCGGCATACTGCACGCTGATAAAGCTGTTCTTGTCGCCCCAGGTGCAGCTGGACATGCCCAGCGCGCCCGAACAGTCAGTCGGCTTGCCCAGGAGTTGTTCAACCTCGGCCTTGGGCATGCCCGCCGAGAGCTTGGAATAGTTTTCCTGATTGACCTTGCTGCACGCAGCCAGCAGCACGCAGAACGACAACAGAGCGAGAGAACGCAGGGACATGGTGAACTCCTGGACGAAAGGGGGAAGGCCTGTCAGCCAACCAGAAGCTTAGAAGAGAAAACCCCCTTCTGGTTCCCCGCTCGGCCGGGTATTTCTTGCCCGCTGCTCCGGGCATTTTCCCGGTAAATCAAACACCTTTTCGCCTTGCCCTGCTGTTCGTCGGTTTTTCTCCACGAGGCCTCATCTTCAGTAATAGCCAGTCGACATAACTGCAGCGCAAAGCCCTCCACTGTGGCAAATTGACGCCCCTCGTTGACCAGCCCATCGCGGTAGTTCACTTAATGACCAGCAATATGAAATTCAGCCACAAGATCCTGCTTGCCGCCGCCCTTGTGGTGGCCGTCGCGTTCGCCTGTTTTATTCTGTTCAATGACTACCGACAGCGTGAGGCCCTGCGCAGCAGCACCGAGTCCACCATGCAGGAACTGGGCAGCCTGACCACCAGCAATATCCAGACCTGGCTGGAAAGCCGCATCCAGCTCCTGCAGTCTCTGGCCCAGCAGATCGCCGTGGACGGCAACGGCGCCGAGAGCCTGAAACGCAGCGTCGGCCTGCCCGCCTATACCAGCAACTTCCAGCTCAGTTACTTCGGCGGCCAGGACGGCGTGATGTTTTCGGTGCCGGCCGGCAATCGCGCCGCCGACTACGACCCCCGCGCCCGCGGCTGGTACAAGGCGGCCACCGGCGCGCAACGGACCATCGTCACCGAACCCTACATCGCCGCTTCATCCGGCAAACTGGTGATCACCGTGGCCACCCCGGTGCAGCATCAGAACCAGATGATCGGCGTGGCCGGCGCCGATATCGACCTGTCGAGCATCAGCGCCATCATCAACTCGCTGAACTTCGGCGGTCACGGCCAGGCCTTCATCGTCAGCGCCGACGGCAAGATCCTCATCCACCCCGACAGCAAACTGGTGCTCAAGAGCCTCGCCGAAGCCTATCCCGCAGGTGCCCCGAGCATCAGCCCCGGCCTGAAAGAAGTGCAACTGAACGGCAAGACCCAGTTCATCTCCTTCACCCACGTCAACGGCGTGCCCTCGGCCGACTGGTACGTGGCCCTGGTCCTGGACAAGGACACCGCCTTCGCCGTGCTCAGTGAATTTCGCACCTCGGCGATCATCGCCATGCTGATCGCGGTGGTGATCATCATCAGCCTGCTGGGCATGCTGATCCGCATCCTGATGCAGCCGCTGCACGTGATGGGCCGGGCCATGCACGACATCGCCGAAGGCGAAGGCGACCTGACCAAACGCCTGGTGATCCATGGCCACGACGAATTCGGCACCCTGGGGGTGTCGTTCAACCGTTTCGTCGAACGCATCCACAGTTCGATCCGCGAAGTGTCCTCGGCCACCGGTCAGGTCAATGAAGTGGCCCTGCGCGTAGTCGCCGCCTCCAACTCGTCGATGTTCAACTCCGACCAACAGGCTTCGCGCACCAGCAGCGTGGCCGCGGCCATCAACCAACTGGGCGCCGCTGCCCAGGAAATCGCCCAGAACGCTGCCCTCGCCTCGCAGCACTCCAGCGAGGCCCGCAGCCTGGCGCAAGACGGCCAGCAAGTGGTGGATCAGACCATCGCCGCCATGCATCAGCTGTCGGCAAAGATCAGCAGCTCCTGCGACAACATCGAGACCCTCAACAGCAACACGGTGAACATCGGGCAGATCCTCGAAGTCATCACCAGCATTTCTCAGCAGACCAACCTGCTGGCCCTCAACGCCGCCATCGAAGCGGCTCGCGCCGGTGAGGCCGGACGCGGTTTCGCGGTGGTAGCGGACGAGGTGCGTAACCTCGCCCACCGCACCCAGGATTCGGCGCAGCAAGTGCAGAAAATGATCGAGGAGCTGCAAGTGGGCGCCCGTGAAGCGGTGGGCACCATGACCGAGAGTCAGCGTGAGAGCGAAAGCAGCGTCGGCATCGCCAACCAGGCCGGCGAACGCCTGGGCAGCGTGACCCAGCGCATCGGCGAAATCGACGGCATGAACCAGTCGGTGGCCACCGCCACCGAGGAGCAGACCGCGGTGGTGGAGTCGATCAACGTCGACATCACCGAAATCAACACCCTGAATCAGGAAGGGGTGGAAAACCTGCAAGCCACCCTGCGCGCCTGCGCCGACCTGGAACAACAGGCCAAGCGCCTGCAGCACCTGGTGGGCAGCTTCCGTATCTGAGGAGCAGCTTCGCCGGCAAGCCGGCTCCTACCACTCTTCCGTAGGAGCCGGCTTGCCGGTCAAAGCGCGCTTAAAAACGCGAACCAGGCTCGCGCAGGAAAGCCAGCTCCTCGGCAGTGGACTCACGACCGAGGATGGCGTTGCGATGGGGAAAGCGCCCGAAGCGGGCAATGATTTTCTGGTGCCGTTCGGCGTAGTCCAGCTGATCGGCGAACACCGGGCGATCGTCCTCCGGTTGTTCGTCGTGCAGGGCAGCAAAGCGGGAAACCCCTTCGTTCTGCACCGCCAGATGCTCGCAATGCTCGAACACCAGGTAGATGAAGCAGCGCTGCATGGCCGGCAGGCGCCGGTCAAAATCCGCGGCAATGCCTTGCGCCACCAGTGCCTGGGCACGGGTATCGCCGGAGAACGCCTTGGGCGTATCGCGATAGATCATCCGCGGCAACTGATCGAGCAACAGCACCAAGGCCAGCCAACCTTGGGGACTTTGCGTCCACTCGGTCAATCCGCCAGCCAGTGCCTGCTCCACCAGACCACCAAAGCGCTGGCGCGCTTCGAGGTCCTGGCTGTCGCGTTTGCCAAACCACAGCCCGCCCTTGGCAGCGACCACCTCTGCCGGCTTTTCGGCTGAACCGAACCACCAATCAAGCAGAGGCTGCCAGGACTGGGCCATGTCTTATTCCTTGTGGTAGCCCGTCACACGAGCCACTTCTTCCTTGGAACCAAGGAATACGGCAACACGCTGGTGCAGGCCTTCAGGCTGAATGTCGAGGATGCGCTGGCGACCGTCGGTAGAAGAACCGCCAGCCTGTTCGATGAGGAAGGACATCGGATTGGCTTCGTACATCAGCCGCAGTTTGCCCGGCTTCTCCGGCTCGCGGCTGTCGCGTGGGTACATGAACAGGCCGCCACGGGTCAGGATACGGTGCACGTCGGCGACCATGGCCGCGACCCAGCGCATGTTGTAGTTCTTTTTCAGTGGCCCGGTGTCGCCGGCCAGCAGCTCACTCACGTAGCGCTTGACCGGGGCTTCCCAGTGACGCTCGTTGGACATGTTGATGGCGAATTCCTGGGTGGATTCCGGGATCTTGATGTCTTCGTGGGTCAGCACGAAGCTGCCCATTTCACGGTCCAGGGTGAAGCCCTTGACGCCATGCCCCAGGGTCAGGATCAGCATGGTCTGCGGGCCGTAGATGGCGTAACCGGCAGCAACCTGCTGGGTGCCCGGCTGCAGGAAGGCCTTTTCGTTCAAGGCTTCGTTCTGGCTCAGGTACTCGTTCGGGCAACGCAGCACCGAGAAGATGGTGCCAACGGGCGCGTTGATATCGATGTTCGACGAACCGTCCAGCGGGTCGAATACCAGCAGGTAGGCACCTTTCGGGTATTTGCCCGGGATCTGGTAGGCATTGTCCATTTCCTCGGACGCCATGCCGGCCAGGTGACCGCCCCATTCGTTGGCTTCCAGGAGGATCTCGTTGGAAATCACGTCGAGCTTCTTCTGCACTTCGCCCTGCACGTTTTCCGTGCCCATGCTGCCCAGAACACCACCCAGGGCGCCTTTGGACACAGCGTGGCTGATCTCCTTGCAAGCACGCGCCACCACTTCGATCAGGAAGCGCAGATCGGCAGGAGTGTTGTTGCTGCGGGTCTGCTCAATCAAATAGCGACTCAGGGTAACGCGGGACATGGAAGGCTCCGGAGGAATGGGGGACTAAAAACCCGCGCAGTTTAACGCGAGTCGGGGCGCATTTCCTCCTCTCAGACAGGGAACCGGCAGATAGAGTTCAGGCACCGGTTTCAGCGTAGCCACAAAACCTCAGCCATGACTGGCCACAGCGCCCTCTGCCATCCCCGCAACCGCTCAGGATTTGACCGCCGGCTTGCGCAGCAGACTGAAGGCCATGCCGGCCAATGCCAGCACCCCCAGGAGCAGCACCGCCCACAGGCCGATTTTTTTCCAGTCCGACCCGCTGGCCACGGCGACGTCCGGCGACGCCGCAGTGGACGTCGTCAATTGCGCCGCGCCTTCGACCTTGGCCTGGCCCAGTTCCTTGAGACGCTGCGGACTGTAGTCAGGAATCAGGGTGGCCAACGGCAGGTTGGCCGCTGTTGCGGTCGGGTTGCCCAGCGCCAGGGTATAGGGCCCGGCGCCACGAGCCAGGAACACCAGTTGCGTGCCGCGTACGGCAAATTGCAGAGTCGGCGCCTCCGCGCCCAGGCCGCCGCCACGCTCATCCACTGTCAATTTGAGCTGCTGCACGGTCTGCCCCGGCAATTGCAGTTCGTTCTGCTGCACGTCCTGGCCGTTCTGGGTCAGGCGGTACAGCAGGCCATTGCTCAGGGGCTGCCAGGGCAGGCTGCTCTCACGGCGTCCGTACAATGTTGCGGGCGCCAGACTATTGGCCTGTTTGAGCTCGACCCGCACGCGCTCGACATTCAGCCCCTTGGGCAACTGCCAACTGTACTCACCGGCCTTGGCGGCCGTGCCGCCCAGCGGTTGCGACCACACCAGCGGCGACGGCAGGCTGCTGGTGGTGCTGCTCTGCAACTGCACGGAAGTGAGCACCGGCGCCGCCTGTGGGGTGTTCCACAGCAAGCGCAAGTAACGTGCCGACTGCCCGGGCAAAGCCACCTCATGCTGCTCGACCCGCTCGTCGGCAAACGACAGCCGTGCCACCTGGCCTTCTCCCCAGGATTGCCAGTGCTGCAGATCGTCACTGGCCTCGATGCTGAAACGCTGGAAACCGTCGCGCTCACTGGTCCAGTCCAGCACCAGTTGTTGCAGCGGCGCCTTGATGGCGCTGGCATCCAGCAACCAGCCTCGCAGGACTTCTTCACCCGCCTCCAACTCAGTGGCCGGCTGCACTTGAACCAGCGTGCCATTGGCGTTGGACTGCACCCGCACACTGGGGATGCTGTCGCCAGCTTGCGCCGAATTGTACAGCGGGAACCACTTCACATCAGCAAGGCTGCGCTGCTCGCGAGTCTGCGCCTGCTGACGGGCCACGGCATAGGCCTGGGGCTCGCCGGCGGCGTTGAACACGCGAATATCCCGCAGATCGATCTGGCTGGCCTGGAGCTGCACGGCGAGCGGCAGCTCCAGGCGGTACCAGGGGCCTTCTCCGCTCAGGGTCAAGGGCACCTGGGACTTGAAGTCCCCGGGCTTGTCCTGGGCCACGGCGGACAATGCCACACACAGGCCCGCAGCCCCCCACCAGCGCAGGTTCAACTTCTGACTCAAGACGACACTCCTTCATTCAAGGGCTTGCCGGCTTCAGGCTCGGCCTCGACCCGCTTGGGCGGCAAGGGGGCGAAATAACCCACCACCAGCAACAACACACCGACCCCGATGAAAGAGACGATCCGCGCCAGCCCGCCACGATTGCTCAATTCCACCAGGAACAGCTTGGCCACCACCACCGCGATCAACGCCGCGCCGATCAGCCAGACTTCGCGGCGATGGCGCACATGCCCGCCGATCATCAAGCCCAGGGCAATCAGGGTCCAGACGATGGACAGCCCGGCCTGGACCATCATCGACTCAAGCAACGCATCCGCCTGGAACGGCACGCCGCTCCAATGGTGAGCCGCGCGCATGACCAGCACGGTGAAGAAGGCGAACAGGGAAACCCCCGCCACCAACTGGGCGCCGCGCTCGGCGTAATCGCTCCGAAGCGCCAGCACCTGCACCGCGCTGCGGGACCACACATACACCCCGAACAGGGCAAACAGCAGCCCCAGCTCCAGGGGATTGAGCAGCGGCAAGTAAGGCAACGGCTCGGCACGGCCGTCGCTGAAGGTATTGGCCAGCCAGAACCAGCCCAGCATCAACACCGCCAAGGGCAGCGCGGCATACAGGCGGTACTCCCTGGAATGCGCGGCAACCGGCCACGGCCAATGGCGCGGCGCGGCCATGGCCACCAGATACAGGCTCGGCAGGATCGCCCAGCCCAGCCAGCGCCAGGCGTTGTACTGCTCGGACAACAGCAGCAAGGCGTAGCGCAGTTCCAGCGCCAACACCCCCAGCAGCAGCCAGCAACCCAGCACATGGGCGATGCTCAGGACCCGCGTCGGCAGCCATGCCGCCAGGCGCCGCAGACTGAAGAAGTGCACGGCGAACAGCAGGGTCCAGGCCAGCCAGCCCAGGTCCGCCGCCGGGTGATAACGCGGTGCCCAAGCCGCCAGCAGCACCAGGGCTCCCGCCGGTATCAGCAGGCTGCACACCAGGCCCAGGGACTTCCACTGCAGGCGCACCGCCAGTAGCGCGCAGAGCAGCATGCTGGCTGCGGTGATCAGCAGCAACAGGCTCGCCTGCCAATGGGCCGGGGCGAAGCGCAGTACTTCCTTGAGCCAGGTAAAGGCCCACCAGCAAGCACCCCAGGCCAACAACAGGTCGGACAGGCGCCCCAGGCTCAAGGCATCGAACGCCGAGCCATGATGGCCCCGCTGCAAGCGCCAGGCCCCTACCAGCGCCGCCAGAGCCAGGACCATCGGCGTCCAGAAGTCGCCATTGGCCAGGGGCCGCGCAGCGTCCGCCACCGCCACGAAATACCAGTCCGAACCGGCCAGCAGGAAGGTGCTGCCGCCGATCACCTGGAGCACCAGGCCAAAGACAAAACTGGCCCGCTGCTGCAAGTACAGGCTGAGCCAGATGATCAACAGCCCGCTGGCGGCCCAGACCCCGCTGGCAGTACGCCAAGGCAGCACAAACAGCACCGCCAGGTTGATCATCATCAAGCCTGCCAGCAGCACCACCGACAGCCCCCGCAACAAGCGCGGGTCCTTGCGCACCATGTCATTGCGGGCGGCCAGGAGCATGCCGCCAATGAGCGCCAGCCCAATCAGCGAGGCGCTCATCAGGCCGCTCCAGCCGGCGCTGAAGACTGCGCTGGCGTCGCCGTCCGCTCCTTGCAGGCGCATCAGGAACAAGGCCCCGCCGAACAACTGGATGCCGAATGCCGTGAACAGGAAGGCCCGCGATTGCAGGCGCAGGCCGACCCACAAGGTCGCCAGCCCGGCCAGGGCCCAACTGATGGCCGTGCCCTGGGTGAAGAAGAACAAGGGCGCCAGCAGATACAGGAAACCTAGCCCAAGCACCGCCAGGAGAGGCGCAATGCCCTGCTCCCAGGTCGAAGGCAAGGACTTATCGGCCCGTCGCAGTTGGTCGAAGCTGAACAGCAACGCGCCACCGAGCAGCAATGCCCCCAAAGGCGCACCGGCCAGCAGGCTGGTGTTCCCGGGACTCAATTCACTGAGGAAAGCCAGGGCCGAGCCCACCTGCAACAGCAAGGCGAAGGCCCGGGCCAATGGCCGCTGCTGACGCAGGCCGAGCCAGAAGATCCCCGCGCCCTCCACGGCCCAGGCCGCCGACGTCCAGCGCGCATCCAGGCCCAACGGAATGGCCAGGCTGGCGAAAATCACCCCCAGGGCCAGGCAGGTTTCCCCCAGCAACAGGGCGCGCCCCCCCATCAGCACCCGCGCCAGGACCATGTAGATCAAGCCCAGGGCCAGGGCACTGAAAGACGCCGCGAACTCCAGATGCCGGACCAGCGCCAGTTGCAAACCGAAAGCCACCAACGGCGGGCCGAAGAGCAGGCTGCCATCGACGTAGTCACCCTTGCGTGCGGACCAGTGCAGCAGCGCCTGACGATCGGCGTGCGCCGGAGCATCGGTCATGTCCAGCAGCTTGCGCCGGGTGAACAGCAGGCCAATGGCCAGGTACATGAGGAAGAACAGGATCAGGAACGGCTCGGTACTCCACAGCAGCTCCGGGGCATAGGAGCGCAGGCCCCAGGCGAAACCGATGCCGAAGGTGCCGACAAAGCCGATCAGGTTCAGCAGGCGCCAGGCCTTGAACCAGGCAATGCCGAGGATGCCGGCGTTGAGCAGGGCGAAGTAGCTGAACAGCGCCACATGGCTGCCGGCGCCGGTGGACGTCAGGATGGGCGCGGCAAAACCGCCCAGGGCGGCGGCCGCCGCCAGACCCAGGGCATCCTGGGTAATGGCCAGGATCGCCGAAAACACGGTCACGGCCACCAGCAGGCCCAAAGCCGCAGAAGGGTCGAGCAACGGGTGCAGGCGCATGGCCGCGAACACCGTAAGGTAGAGCACGGCGATGCCGGTGCCCTGCAGCATCAGGGCGTAGTTGCTGTTGCGCCGCCGCAGCCACCAACCCAGCCCCAAGAGGCCCAGGGAGCTGGCCGCCACTCCGGCATAACGCAATTCGATGGGCACCACCATGCCTTCGGTGGCATAGCGCAGGAGGAAGGCCAGGCCGAGGAACAACAGCACCACGCCGACCCGCAGCACGGTGTTGCCGCCAAACAGCCAGTTGCGTGCACCGCTGATGGCGCGTTCGATCAGGTTCGGTTGCAGGTCCACAGGGGCCGCAGCTGGCTCTGGCTCCCGGGACGACACCTGGGGCCCGGGTTGCCAGACCGACTCCGGCAGCGGCTGGCTGGCTTGGATTGCCGCGGCAGGGCGCACCGCGGCGGGCAGTTCCCAGACCAGCTCGGGGGCAGCCGGCTCCACAGGCTGGACTTCGTCAAGAATGAATTCAGGCAGGTCTTCGCGTTCCGCCGCGGCGCTCGAGCCTGCGCGAGCCTCGGCAAGCGGGGCATTGACCAGGGGCTCGGCCGCAGGTTCGGCGGCGGGGCTAGCGTTGCTTTCCAGCAGCGCAAGACGCTGGCCCAGGGTGGCCAGGGCCTTTTTCGCCTGTTCCAGCTCACGGTGCTGGTCGACAACCTGACGATGCAGGGCGCCGAAGCGAATGGCCAGGCCGACAGCCAGGCCCAGCAGGGCACCGATCAGGGCATCACTGATGGACTCATCAACGATCCACCCCAGCACCAACCCCAACAGCATGAACATCCATTGCATGTGTCGATATCCCTAAGCGGTCCACTAAAGGACAGGTACAGCTGTGTTGACGCGTTCGCCGGCAAGCCGGCCCCTACGGAGATTGTAGGCGCCGGCTTGCCAGCGCAGGTCTGTCCCCGATTGGAAGCCGAGCGTGGCCCGAAAGACACCATCCGGGAGATAAAATCGGCGCTCAGTATATCGACCCGACCCAACAAACGTTGGGCCTTATGCACAGTTCGAGAATTCTCCCAAACGCCTCACTCCAGCGCCTTCCAGATCTGCGTGGCGTATTCACGGATGGTCCGGTCCGAAGAAAACCAGCCCATGCGCGCCGTGTTGAGCACCGCCGAACGCCACCATTCCTTGGCGTCGTGCCAACGCTCCTCGACCCGAGCCTGGGCACTCCAGTAGGCATCGAAATCGGCGCAGACCAGGAACCGGTCGTAGTCGATCAGCGAATCGATCAGCGCGGTGTAACGCGACGGATCATCCGGGGAGAACACCCCGCCACGAATCGCCTGCAGCACATCGCTGAGCCGATGGGAGGCGGCGATATCCGGCACCGCGCTGAATTCGCCATTGCGCTTGCGCGCCTCCACCTGCTGGGCGCTGAGACCGAAGATGAACATGTGTTCGGCGCCCACCTGCTCGCACATTTCGACGTTGGCACCATCCAGGGTGCCGATGGTCAGGGCGCCGTTGAGGCCGAACTTCATGTTGCTGGTGCCCGAAGCCTCGAAGCCGGCGGTGGAGATCTGCTCCGACAGGTCGGCGGCGGGAATGATGCTTTCCGCCAGGCTGACGTTGTAGTTGGGCAGGAACACCACTTTGAGCAAGCCACGTACAGTCGGGTCGCTGTTCACCGTACGGGCGATGTCGTTGGTCAATTTGATGATCAGCTTGGCCTGGTGATAACTGGCGGCCGCCTTGCCGGCAAAGATCTTCACCCGGGGCACCCAATCGGTTTCCGGCTCGGCGCGGATCGCCTGGTACAGCGCCACGGTATGCAGCAGGTTGAGCAACTGGCGCTTGTACTCGTGAATACGCTTGACCTGCACATCGAACAGCGCCGCCGGGTTGACCGCGATGCCCAGGCGCTCATGGATGATCGCCGCCAAAGCGCGCTTGCTGTGCAGCCGCTGTTCGGCGAACTGCTTGCGAAAGGCGGCTTTCTCGGCGAAGGGTTCCAGCCCCAGTAGCAGCGCCTCGGGATTGTCCAGCAGCTCGGGGCCCAGGACGTCCACCAGCATTTCGGTCAGTTGCGGGTTGGCCTGATACAGCCAGCGGCGGAAGGTGATGCCGTTGGTCTTGTTGTTGATCCGCTCCGGGTACAGTTTGTGCAGCTCGGAGAACACCGTGCTGCGCATCAACTGGGTGTGCAGGCCGGACACGCCATTGACGCTGTGGGAGCCGAGGAACGCCAGGTTGCCCATGCGCACCCGGCGGCCGTTGTCTTCCTCGATCAGCGACACGGCCCGCAGCACGTCGAAATCATGCAGGCCCTTGGCCCGCAATGAGTCGATGTGCTGGGCGTTGATCAGATAGATGATCTGCATGTGCCGCGGCAGCATGCGTTCCATCAGGCCCACCGGCCAGGTTTCCAGGGCCTCGGGTAACAGGGTGTGGTTGGTGTAGGCCAGGGTGTCCACGGTGATCTGCCACGCCGCATCCCAGGCGATGCCGTGCAGGTCCACCAATTGGCGCATCAGCTCGGCCACGGCAATCGACGGGTGGGTGTCATTGAGCTGGATGGCCGCGTGCTCGCCGAGGCTGAGCACCGAGTCGTGCATGTTCTTGTGGCGCCGCAGCAAATCCTGCAACGACGCCGAGACGAAAAAGTACTCCTGGCGCAGACGCAGTTCCTGGCCCGCCTCGGTGCTGTCGGCCGGGTACAGCACCCGGGAGATGCTCTCGGCCCGGGCCACTTCCGCCACCGCCCCCAGGTGGTCACCGGCGTTGAAACGCTCCAGGTGCAAATCCTCCATGGCCCGGGCCCGCCACAGACGCAAGGTGTTGACGCTGGCCCCACGCCAGCCCACCACTGGAGTGTCGTAGGCCACCGCCCTGACGATCTCCGCCGGCCGCCAGACCTGGCGAATGTTGCCCGCTTCGTCGGTCACGCTGTCGACGCTGCCGCCAAAGCCGATGGAGTAGATCACCTCGGGGCGCTCGAACTCCCAAGGATTGCCGAAATCCAGCCAGTGTTCGGTCTGCTCCTGCTGCCAGCCGTCGACAATCGCCTGGCGGAACAGGCCGTGCTCGTAACGGATACCGTAGCCGTGACCGGCCAGGCCCAGGGTCGACATGCTCTCCATGAAACACGCCGCCAGGCGCCCCAGGCCACCATTGCCCAGGGCCGCATCGGGCTCCAGCAGGCGGATGCGTTCCAGGTCCACCCCCAGATCGGTGAGGGCCTCGCGGGCCACGTCCAGCAGGCCAAGATTGCTCAGGCTGTCAAACAGCAAGCGACCGATCAGGAACTCCAGGGACAGGTAATACACCCGCTTCTGACCCTTGCGGTACATCTGTCGCGTGTGATCCATCCAGTGATCGACCATATGGTCCCGTGCCGCCAGGGCAATGGCCTCGAACCAGTCGTGGTCGAAGGCGTGATCCGGGTCTTTGCCAACCGCGTAGGTGAGTTTGGTCAAGACGGCTTCGCGAAAGGCGGCCACCTCAGCGTCACGAACAAGGGATTCCTGAGTCATCGATACGACCTCTGACGAGATACACAGTGAGCATGGAATGGTCTGAGCCTAGTCGGTCTGACACGGAGCGAAGGCTCTGGTTCGGCGCTGTCTCAAATGGCTCGACTCACGAGAGAGCCTTGCGCGCCTGCGGGGGAAAAAGATGCAGATGCCGTGCCGCCAGGGACTAATCGCAAGGCAGACAAGAAAAATCCGACCTAAAGTCGTTCAAAAATCCACCAGTCCCGGTATGATCGCGCGCCCTGGAACATGCCGGAAAAACCACCTTGATGAAGTCCAACCTGATCGCTGCCGCGGAAATCGACCGTCTCGATACCTGGGCCAAATACTCCGCGCCCATGTGCGGTTCCTGCATGTCCAGCTGCTGCACCCTGCCGGTGGAAGTGAAGATCAAGGACCTGATCCGCATTGGTATCGTCGACGAATTCGAGCGCGGCGAACCGGCGAAGAACATTGCCAAGCGCCTGCAGAAAGAAGGCATCGTCGAGCGCTACAACCAGAAGTCGGAAATCTTCACCTTGCAGCGCATGAGCAACAACGACTGCCTGTATCTGGATCGTAAAAGCCGCCTGTGCACCATTTATGACAAGCGCCCGGACACCTGCCGCAACCACCCGAAGATCGGCCCGCGCCCGGGCTACTGCGCCTACAAGCCCAAGCCCCAGGAGCGCCCGACCAATACCAGCAGTCGAACCCTGGAACGTTTCTGAGCCGCCGCGCCTCACCGCTACTACCACTGCTGTAGCCGCTGCCGAGCTTGCGAGGCTGCGACCGGCTGCGCAGCGGCCGTAAATCCAAGTGGCGCGTAATGCCTGAACGGCTGCAATGGCCGTCTTGCGGCTGCTTTGCAGCCGGTCGCAGCCTCGCGCTGCTCGGCAGCGGCTACATGAACAGGTTTTCTCCAGGCATAAAAAAACGCCCCCGGTCTCGCGACCGGGGGCGTTTTCATTCAGCCGGAACTAAAGACTCAGTTCTTGGCTTTCTTGGCAGCGCGGGTACGCTCGCCTTCGTCCAGGATCTTCTTGCGAAGACGGATGGACTTAGGAGTCACTTCACACAGCTCGTCGTCCTGGATGAATTCCAGAGCCTGTTCCAGGGTGAAGCGAACAGGTGGAACCAGGGCGATGGTTTCGTCTTTACCCGAAGCACGCATGTTGTCGAGCTTCTTGCCCTTGGTAGGGTTGACGCCCAGGTCGTTGTCACGGCTGTTCAGACCGACGATCTGACCGTTGTAGATTTCCTGGCCGTGCTCGACGAACAGCTTGCCGCGCGCCTGCAGGGTTTCCAGGGAGTAGGTCAGGGCCTTGCCGGTTTCTACCGATACCAGGACGCCGTTCTGACGGCCGGACATGTGGCCGGACTTCATCGGAGCGTAGCGATCGAAGATCGAGGTCAGGATGCCTGCGCCGTTGGTCAGGGTCAGGAACTGGTTACGGAAACCGATCAGACCACGGGCTGGAATGTTGTATTCCAGGCGTACACGGCCCTTGCCATCCGGAACCATGTTGCTCAGGTCGCCCTTACGCAGGCCCATTTCTTCCATGACCTTGCCCTGGGATTCTTCAGGGATGTCGATGGTGACGTTTTCGAACGGTTCCTGCTTCACGCCATCCACTTCACGGATGATCACTTCAGGACGGCCAACGCCCATCTCGAAGCCTTCGCGACGCATGGTTTCGATCAGTACCGACAGGTGCAGCTCACCACGGCCGGAGACCTTGAACTTGTCAGCCGAGTCGCCTTCTTCAACGCGCAGAGCAACGTTGTACAGCAGCTCTTTGTCCAGACGTTCCTTGATGTTACGGCTGGTCACGAACTTGCCTTCTTTACCGCAGAATGGCGAGTCGTTGACCTGAAAGGTCATGGAAACGGTTGGCTCGTCGACGCTCAGTGGCTTCATCGCTTCGACAACAGTCGGATCGCACAGGGTGTCGGAGATGAACAGCTCGTCGAAACCGCTGATGCAAACGATGTCGCCAGCAGCGGCTTCTTCAACGTCTACACGGTGCAGGCCGTGGTGACCCATCAGCTTGAGGATACGACCGTTACGGCGCTTGCCGTTGACGTCGATGGCCACAACCGGGGTGTTGGGCTTGACGCGACCGCGAGCGATACGGCCAACGCCGATCACACCCAGGAAGCTGTTGTAGTCCAGAGCGGAAACCTGCATCTGGAACGGACCGTCACGGTCAACGCTTGGCGCTGGCACGTTGTCGACGATCGACTGGTACAGCGGGGTCATGTCTTCAGCCATTTCGGTGTGGTCCAGACCGGCAATGCCGTTCAGGGCCGAGGCGTAGACGACTTTGAAGTCCAGCTGTTCTTCGGTGGCACCCAGGTTGTCGAACAGGTCGAAGATCTGGTCCAGAACCCAGTCAGGACGCGCGCCCGGACGGTCAACCTTGTTGATCACCACGATTGGACGCAGGCCGGCTTCGAACGCCTTCTTGGTCACGAAACGGGTTTGCGGCATCGGGCCGTCTTGAGCGTCGACCAGCAGCAGTACGGAGTCGACCATGGACATTACGCGCTCAACTTCGCCGCCGAAGTCGGCGTGGCCCGGGGTGTCCACGATGTTGATGTGGTAGCCGTTCCAGTTGATGGCGGTGTTTTTCGCCAGGATGGTAATACCGCGTTCTTTTTCCTGGTCGTTGGAGTCCATCACGCGCTCGTCGTTGAGCTCGTTGCGCTCCAGGGTGCCGGATTGACGCAGGAGTTTGTCTACCAGGGTGGTCTTACCATGGTCAACGTGGGCAATGATGGCGATGTTGCGTAGATTTTCGATCACTTGTGTATCTCGATCAGAGGATTCGGTGTGCTGACAAATGCTGGCAGCGATTAACAATAGAGTCAGGCCTGGCCGTTACAGCTGGACGGCGGCGTCGGGGGGCCGGTGACGCAAGCCACAGGCGAACATCCCCGGGCACTTAGCTCGGTCTATAAACGCGCACATTGGCATGTCCCTCACTGAGCAGATGGTGAGCATGCAGGCGACTCATGACGCCTTTGTCGCAATACAGCAGGTACTGGCGCGTAGGGTCCAGTTCCTTGAAGCGGGCGTTCAATGCATAGAACGGCAGCGCTTGTACTTCGATGCCAGCAAGCTCCAGCGGGTCGTCTTCCTGGGCATCCGGGTGACGGATGTCGATGACGATCTGACCGGCCAGCGCCTCACTGACTTCTTCAATCTGCAAATCCTGGCCCAACTCGTCGATCACCCGATCGATCGGCACCAGCTTGGCCCGCTCGATCGCACGCTCGAGCACCGCCATATCGAATTCTTTCTCTTCATGCTCGACGCGATGGCGCTTGGCATGGGTCTTGGGGTTCACCGAGATGACCCCGCAGTACTCCGGCATGTGCTTGGCGAAGTCGGCAGTGCCGATCTCTTCGGCCAGGTCGATGATGTCCTGCTTGTGGCTGGCGATCAGCGGGCGCAGCACCAGCTTCTCGGTCACGCAGTCGATCACCGACAGGTTGGGCAACGTCTGGCTGGACACCTGGGAAATCGCCTCGCCGGTCACCAGCGCGTCGATGTGCAGACGGTCGGCGATGCTTGAGGCGGCACGCAACATCATACGCTTCAAAATGACGCCCATATGACTGTTGTCGACTTTGCCGAGAATTTCCCCGAGCACTTCCTCGAACGGCACGCTGACGAACAGCACCCGCTGGGAGCTGCCGTACTTCTTCCATATATAGTGCGCGACTTCCATCACGCCCAGTTCGTGGGCACGGCCGCCCAGATTGAAGAAGCAGAAGTGGCTCATCAGGCCACGGCGCATGACCTGATAAGCGGCGACCGTGGAGTCGAAGCCGCCGGACATCAGCACCAGGGTCTGTTCCAGGGCGCCCAGCGGGTAGCCACCGATACTGTTGTGCTGGCTGTGGATCACGAACAACCGTTGGTCGCGAATTTCCATCCGCACTTCGATTTCCGGCTCTTTGAGGGAAATGCCGGCGGCGCCGCACTGCCGACGCAGCTGGCTGCCGACGTACTTTTCCACGTCCATGGAGCTGAATTCATGCTTGCCGGCACGCTTGCAGCGCACCGAGAAAATCTTCCCGGGCAAGGCCTCGCCGAAGTGCTGCTTGCACTTGGCAACGATGTCGTCGAAGTCGCCCAGCGGGTACTCGTCAACCTGTAGGAAATGCGCGATGCCGGGCATGCAACTCAGGCGCTCGGTCAGCTCCTTCAGGGCCTTGGGCTCGCTGAGGGCGGTTTCCAGCTCGAGGTTGTCCCACACACCATTGACCACCACGGCCGGGTCCAGATCGCGGAGCACGGCACGGATGTTCTTGGCCAACTGACGGATGAAACGCATCCGTACCGGGCGGCTCTTGATGGTGATTTCCGGGAAAACTTTAACGATTAGTTTCATGAAAACTGCGCGCGCTGGGCCAGCCGAAAAAGGGGGGCGCGGATTATAGCGGAAATTGCTCAAGGTTTAACCAATTAATGTGCAGAAGGTTTTAGGTGCACCAAAACGGGTCATTTATCAAAGAAGACGCTACATTGCAGTGCGCCAAATGCCGGCATTACGCCAAATCCGCCGCAGAAAGCGTGATTTTGGGGCAGAAAACCCATCTCGGGGCACTGGCATGCAATTTGCTCCCTTGTGAGGCAGGTTGCCATGGCAGAGTATTCGCGCCGGCATCACCCACATTCTAAGGGCACTCCAACACCAAGCCCGAAGCCACCCGGAGGACACTATGTCGAAGTCGGTTCAACTCATCAAAGATCATGACGTCAAATGGATTGATCTGCGCTTCACTGACACCAAGGGCACTCAACATCACGTGACCATGCCGGCCCGTGATGCGCTGGATGAAGACTTCTTCGAATCCGGCAAGATGTTCGACGGTTCCTCCATCGCTGGCTGGAAAGGCATCGAAGCCTCCGACATGATCCTGATGCCGGACGACGAAACCGCCGTGCTGGACCCGTTCACCGAAGAACCGACCCTGATCCTGGTCTGCGACATCATCGAACCTTCGAGCATGCAAGGTTACGACCGCGACCCACGCGCCATTGCCAAGCGCGCCGAAGAGCACCTGAAAGCCACCGGCATCGGCGACACCGTATTCGCCGGTCCAGAGCCAGAGTTCTTCATCTTCGACCAAGTGAAATTCAAGTCCGACATCTCCGGTTCCATGTTCAAGATCTACTCCGAACAAGGTTCCTGGATGTCCGACCAGGACATCGAAGGCGGCAACAAGGGCCACCGTCCAGGCGTCAAAGGCGGCTACTTCCCGGTTCCACCGTTCGACCACGACCACGAAATCCGTACCTCCATGTGCAACGCACTGGAAGAAATGGGCCTGACCGTCGAAGTTCACCACCACGAAGTGGCGACTGCCGGCCAGAACGAAATCGGCGTCAAGTTCAACACCCTGGTGAAGAAAGCCGACGAAACCCAGACCCTGAAATACGTCGTGCACAACGTGGCCGACGCCTACGGTCGTACTGCCACCTTCATGCCTAAGCCACTGTACGGCGACAACGGCTCGGGCATGCACGTGCACATGTCGATCTGGAAAGACGGCAAGAACACCTTCGCTGGCGAAGGCTATGCCGGCCTGTCCGACACCGCTCTGTACTTCATCGGCGGCATCATCAAGCACGGTAAGGCCCTGAACGGCTTCACCAACCCGGCCACCAACTCCTACAAGCGTCTGGTTCCAGGCTTCGAAGCCCCGGTCATGCTGGCCTACTCGGCACGCAACCGTTCCGCTTCGATCCGTATTCCTTACGTGTCGAGCCCTAAAGCCCGCCGTATCGAAGCCCGTTTCCCGGACCCGGCTGCCAACCCATACCTGGCCTTCGCTGCTCTGCTGATGGCCGGCCTGGACGGTATCCAGAACAAGATCCACCCTGGCGACGCCGCTGACAAAAACCTGTACGACCTGCCGCCTGAAGAGGCCAAAGAGATCCCACAAGTTTGCGGCAGCCTGAAGGAAGCCCTGGAAGAGCTGGACAAAGGTCGTGCGTTCCTGACCAAAGGCGGCGTTTTCAGCGACGACTTCATCGACGCTTACATCGCCCTGAAAAGCGAAGAAGAGATCAAGGTCCGTACCTTCGTACACCCACTGGAATACGAGCTGTACTACAGCTGCTGATCCGGTAGCGCCGGCGCAAGCCGCGTGATCGAGAGGCCTCCTTCGGGAGGCCTTTTTTATGCCCGCGCATTTGCCCTGCCCGGGGTGGTTGCGTGCATCATGGGCGCCGCCCTTCTCTTATCTGCCGAGCCCGCCCATGACTTCGCGCCTCAACTTGTGCCTCGCCCTGACCTGCAGCCTGCTCACCACAGCCGCCTGCGCCACCGAAGCCCCCGCCGCTCTCGCCCCGTTGCTCGGCAGCATCGGCGAACGCCTGGCCATTGCCGATCAGGTGGCCCTGAGCAAATGGGACAGCCACAAGGCTGTCGAGGACCGTCCTCGGGAACAGCAGGTGATTGCCGGCGCCACGGCCCAGGCCGCCACCTATCACCTGAGCGAGGAAAGGGTTGGGCAGTTCTTCGCCGCCCAGATCGAAGCCAACAAACTGGTGCAGTACGCCAGGCTGTCCAGCTGGCACCTGCAAGGCCGGGCGCCAGACACCCCACGCCAGGACCTGGCCGGACAGATCCGACCACAACTCGATCAGTTACAAAAACGTCTGCTGCAGCAACTGGCCGACTTCAGCCCCCATGCCGGCGATCGCCAATGCCCGCAATGGCTGGCCCAGGCCAATCAGGCCGCCAGCCGCGACCCGCTGCAGCAACTGGCAATGGTCCGCGCCACCGCTGAGTTATGTGTGTTCAAAGGTTAACCGCGCCCGCGTCCAGCCTCGCGCCGCCCTATGCTGAGCCTTTCAACCACGAACCTGTAAAGGGCTGGAATCACCGTGATGCGCGTCGCAGCTTTTTGCCTGCTGTGGATAACGGCGCTGCCCGCCAGCGCAGAACCTTACGCCCAACTGCAGTTGCAGGGCGTGCCAGAGCACGGCGCGCTGCGGGCCAACAACGGCAGCTTCAAGGTGCAGGTGGCGCTGGTGCCGGACTTGCAGCCGCAGCATCACCTGCGCCTGCTGCTGGACGATCAGGCGTATGGCGCCCCGAGCCGGGGCCCCGAGTTGCCGCTGGTGAATATTGACCGCGGCCAACATCGTCTGGCCGTGCAGGTCCTCGACGGCGCGAAGGTGCTGCAACAGAGTCCGAGCATCACCTTCACCCTACTGCGAGCCCATCGCCGCTGAGTGCAAACCTCAACCGCGCACCACCCCGCTGGCCAGCAGCTTGGCGATAGTCGGCTCATCCAGCCCCAGCCCCTGCAGTACCGCACGGGTATCCTGGCCCAGGGCCGGCGGAACCGTCCGATAGCTAGCCGGGGTTCGCGACAGCTTCACCGGCGAACCTATGCCGCGGTAACCATCGAGTTCCACCAGCAGACCGCGATGCCGGGCATGGGGATGAGTCACCACCTGATCCACCGTAGCAATCGAACCACAAGGCACTCCCAAGCCAATCAGCCGCGGTGCCAGCGAGGCCCCATCGTGGGCAACCAGATGCCGCTCCAAAGCCTGTTTCAAGGCTTGGCGATTGACCGAGCGCTGGCCGTTATCGGCAAAGCGCGGGTCTTCCAGCAACTCGCTGGCCCCCAGTTCCAGGCATAGCCTGGCGAACTGTCGATCATTGCCAACCGCAAGGAAAATCGGTTCGCCGGCGGTGCGATAGCTGTCGTAAGGGGCGATGTTGGGATGGGCATTTCCCGTGCGCTTCGGGGGCTTGCCGGAAGCGAAATAGTTCGGCAGATGGGGGTGCAGCAGGGAGACGCCGCAGTCATACAGGGAAATATCCAGGGACTGCCCAAGGCCGCTGCGCTGACGCTCGTTGAGGGCCAGGAGAATCCCCGCCAACGCATTCAGGCCAGTGACCATATCGACGATCGGCAAGCCGATGCGCAGTGGCCCGCCCTCGCCTTCGCCGTTGACACTCATCAAGCCGGCCATGGCCTGGATCACCGCGTCATAGCCGGGTAAGCCGCCCAAGGGACCATCGGCGCCAAAGCCAGAGATCGCGCAATGAATCAACCTCGGGAAACGCGGGCTCAGCACCTCCTGAAAACCGATGCCCCAGCGTTGCAGGGTGCCGGGCTTGAAGTTCTCCACCAACACATCGGCGCCTTCCAGCAATTGCATCAGCAGGGCCAGGCCCTCGGTGCGCGACAGGTCGACGGCAATCCCCCGCTTGTTACGGTTGATGCCGCGAAAGTATGAGGCGTCATCGCCTTCGAACGGTGGCCCCCAACCCCGGGTTTCATCGCCACTCAAAGGCTCCAGCTTGATGACTTCGGCGCCGTGGTCGGCCAGGGCCTGGGTACAGTAGGGACCGCCCAGCACGCGGCTCAGATCAATGATTTTCAGGCCCGCCAGGGCCCCTTGAGCAAGGTTCATCCAGATACTCCGCACATCGGAAAGGGCCGGCCAATCAGGCCGGCAGCAGTTGCATGGCCTCGGCTTGTGACAGCGGGCTCTCATTGGCCAGGCGCGCCAGCAGCTCGGCATCGATAGCCGACTCCAGGCTCAAGGGGTCCCGTGGCAGCACCTTGTGCGCCAGCACCAGATGAGCCAGGCCCAGGCGTCGATAATCCGGAGCCTGACGCACAGCTTCCCAGGCCATGAAAATCGCGCTGGTCAGGTGATACAGCACGCTGCCGAACTGACGCACCTGCTCATCCCGGCGTTGCTGCGCCACCGTATGGAAGCCTGTGACCGTGCGCAGCAGCGCCGAATCGAACAGCCTGCGGCTGGCGTCCGGCAGATCGGCCTCGGCCAGCAGTGCCGCCAGATAACCTTGCAAGGCTTCCAGCGCCTGCTCACGGGTCACCGCCCGGGCAATGTCCAGGGCGACGATATTGCTGGTGCCCTCCCAGATCGAACCCAGATGGGCGTCGCGCACCAGCCGGGCATCGCTCCACTCCTCGATGTAGCCAACCCCACCTCGCACCTCCATGGCATCGCCGGTGACCCGCCGAGCGTCGCGGCAGGCGCGGAACTTGATCAGTGGCGTAAGAATCCGCACACATTTACGCGCCGCCTCGTCACCGCGATCAGCCCGAGGCAGCAAACTGGCGATCTGCATGAACATCGAGCGCGCCTGCTCGGTGGGCAGCATCATCTTCAGCAACTGCCGCTGCATCAGCGGCATCTCGATCAGATGCTTGCCGAAGGCCCGGCGCTGGCGGGCGATGAACAGCGCTTCGTTGACCCCGCGGCGCATCAGCCCCGCTGCCCGCACGCCGTTGGACAGCCGCGACATGTTGACCATGTCGGCCATCTGCTGGAAGCCGCGGCCGACCTTACCGATCAGGTAGGCGCTGGCGCCTTCCAGGGTGATCTCGCCACTGGCCATGGAGCGACTGCCCAGCTTGTCCTTCAGGCGCTGGATCCGGTACTGGTTGCGCGAACCGTCGGCCAGGACTTTCGGCAGCAGGAACAGGGTGACCCCGGCCATGCCCGCGGGCGCCTGTTCCGGGCGCGCCAGGACCATGGCCAGGTCGGCATCCGGGTTGGAACAGAACCATTTCTCGCCGTACAACCGCCATTGGCCGTCTTCCAGCCGGGCGCGGGTTTCGGTGCGCGAAACATCGGAGCCAGCGGCCTGCTCGGTCATGAACATCGCCCCCTGGAACAGCTCGTCGAAATCCTGGGACTGCAGTCGCGGCAGATAACGCTGCACCAGCTCAGGCGTGCCGTACTTGCGCAGGGTGCGGGCCAGGGAGTCGGTCATGCTAACCGGGCAGCACAGGCCGAACTCGGCCTGGACGAACAGATAGGTCAGGGCGTACTTGACCAGTGGCAGCGGGCCGTCAGGGCGATGGCTCATGGAGGCCAGGCCCAGCTCGGCGTAAGCCACCCGCTCCAGGGCGATGTAGTCCGGATGCTTGGCAATGCTCTGCAGGTTCTCGCCGCGGCGGGTGCGGGGCTGCAATACCGGCGGGTGCTTGTCAGCGGACAGGGCCAAGACATCGAGCTCGCCACCGGCCCGGGCCCCCAGGCGCTGCAAGGTCGGCAGCCACTTCTGATAGACCTCCGGCGGCAGGTAGACCTTGAGCAATGCGCCCAGGCCGGCGTCGCAGTCAAACAGGTTGAGGCCACGGCTATCAGGGATGTTCAGGCGGTCTTCAATAGGGCGGGGCTCGGCGGTCATGGCGCGTCTCCTGATTTTTGTAGGCCGAGACTAGAGCCGCCATCGATAAGTATCTAATACAAAATCCATTCACTACGATAAGAAAACCAGATCGTAGAAGGCAGGCTACTCATGGACCTCAAACAACTGCGTTACTTCGTCGCCGTGGCCGAGGAGCTGCACTTCGGGCGCGCTGCGGAGCGTCTGTGCATTTCGCAACCGGCGCTGAGTTTCGACATCAAGAAGCTTGAAGGGCAACTGGATATCCAGTTGCTCAACCGCAACAACAAGTCCGTGAGCCTGACCAACGCCGGCCAGGTGCTGCTGGGCGAGGCGCGCTACCTGCTGCTGCGGGCCGACCAGGCACGACGCCTGACCCAGCGCTCGGCCGAAGGTTTTGCCGGGCGCCTGAGCGTGGGTTTCGTCAACTCGATCCTGCACCGCGGCCTGCCCCAGGCGGTCAAGGCCTTCGAGCGTGATCATCCGGACACCGAGATCGTGCTGATGGAAATGAACAGCGCCGCCCAGGCCCAGGCCCTGCAGCGGGGCCAGATCGATATCGGTTTCGTCCACGGTGGCACCTTCGCCGCCGGTATCCACAGCGAGATACTGCTGGCCGAACCCTTTCTCTGCTGCCTGCCCCAGGGCCACCGACTGGCCGGGCAGGCGCAGGTCGACCTGAGGCAATTGGCCCATGATGATTTCATCCTGTTTCCACGGGAGGTCTCGCCCCACTACCACGACCTGATCATCGCCCGCTGCGTGGCCGCCGGATTCAGTCCGCGCATTCGTCACGAGACTCGGCTCTGGCAAACCGTGGTGGCGATGGTGGCCCATGAGATGGGGGTGGCGCTGGTGCCCCAGACCCTGGCACTGCTCGGCCAGCCGGGGGTGAGTTACTGCGAAATCGAAGGCCGGGGGGCGCCTTCGGAGATTATGGCGATCCATCGGGCGGACAAACCTTCGGCCGCCGCCGACAGTTTCCTCGCCCTGTTCAGATCCCTGCTGCAAGCAGCCGCCACAGGGGCCTGAGCAGGGCGCGGCGATACGAAATCACGTATCAAACCATAAGATTTAATCATTATATTTTTCGATTCCTGCCTGTATAGGCTCCCAGCGGTCGGGTCTTGCATGAAGCCCACGCGCCCTGCACGGGTGCCCATAACAATAACAAGCAGGAGTTGCACATGACCGCCGCCCTGGAAGCTGCCGCCCACAAGAAAGCCCGCAAGGCGGGCATCGCCTCGTTCATCGGCACCACCATCGAGTGGTATGACTTCTACGCCTACGGAATCGCCGCCGCCCTGGTGTTCGGCAAAGTCTTCTTCCCCGCCGACCTGCCCCCGGGCACCGCTACCCTGTTGTCCTTCCTGACCCTGTGGGCCGGTTTTGTCGCACGCCCCATCGGCGGCATCATCTTCGGCCACATGGGCGACAAGATCGGCCGCAAGACCACCCTGGTGATCACCCTGATCATGATGGGCGTGGCCACCACCTGCATCGGCCTGCTACCCAGCTACCTGCAGATCGGCATCTGGGCGCCGATTGCCCTGGTGACCTTGCGCATCATCCAGGGCATCGCGGTGGGCGGCGAATGGGGCGGGGCGATCCTGATCGCCAGCGAGAGTGCGCCCAAGGGCAAGGGCATTCTCTATGCCGCCTTTGCCCAGCAGGGCTCACCGGCTGGCAACCTGCTGGCAACCCTGGTGTTCTTCGGCCTCAGCGCCCTGCCCGCGCCGGACTTCCTGCTCTGGGGCTGGCGCATTCCATTCCTGCTCTCGGCGCTGCTGGTGATCGTCGGCATGGTCATTCGCCTCAAGCTTGAAGAATCCGATGACATGCAGCGCCTGATCGCGCAGAAGAAGACCGTCAAGCTGCCGATTCTCGAAGTGCTGCGCAGCCACTGGCGCCTGGTGCTGCTGGGCGCCGGGGTGCTGCCGATCATCCACGTCACCTACTTCAAGAGCACCTTTGCCCTGTCCTGGGCCACCAGGGAGCTGGGCTACACCCAGAGCAGTTTTCTCAGCGTGATCGTCATTGCCCTGGTGGTGCAGTTCATCACCCAGCCCCTGGGGGCGGTGCTGGTGTCACGCATCGACATGCGCAAGGCCATGGTGCTGATGGTGGTGCCGGAGTTGCTGCTGATGCCGGCGATGTTCTTCGCCGTGGAAACCGGCAGCTACTGGATCGCCGTGCTCGGCATGTGCCTGGCCACGGTGCCGCATTCGATGTTCTATGGCGCGGTGGGCGGTATCCTGGCCCGGGCCTTTCCAACCCGGGTGCGCTACAGCGGGCTGTCGATTTCCTATCAGCTGTGTTCACTGCTGGTGGGCGGCGCCACCCCGGTGCTGGCGCAAAGCATCCTCAATGGCACCGGCAGCATCATCGGCGTGGCCATCGCCTCGGCCTGCTACGCCCTGGTTTCGCTGCTGTGCATGCTGACGCTGCTCAAGCGCATCGGTCACAACGCTGCCGAGTTGTCCACAGCGGAGCAGGCGGATGCCGATGAACTGGCGCGCCAGACAGAGAACCAAAAACCGCCGCAAGGGCCTGTGGATAACCTTGCGCAAACCCGCCCGGGAACTTCAGGCAAGCCTCTACAGCCCGCTCACTGAATCGCCCCGGGGCTTGCCATGCGGCGCTCGTGCTCCAGCAGCCAGCGCTTGCGCCACAGTCCGCCGCCGTAGCCGGTCAGCGCGCCATCGCTACCAATGACCCGGTGACAGGCGATGACGATGGCGATCTGATTGGCGCCGTTGGCCCGGGCCACGGCACGCACCGCTGACGGCGAGCCGATCCGGCTCGCCACTTCGGCATAACTGCAGGTACTGCCCAGAGGGATGGCGCGCAAGGCCTGCCACACCGTTCGGGTAAAGGGCGAGGCGTTCATCGCCAGGGGGGTGTGGAAACCGTCGGCTTCTCCGGCAAAGTAACGCTGCAACTCGGCCTCGATTTGATCGATAGGGGCGAAACGTCCGAACCCTATGCTGGAGCCGCTGCTCTTTTGCAGGTTTTGCAGCTCATTGGCCAGGGCCGGACGATCGAAAAACTCCAGCAGATGCAGGACCTGGGCGTCAGCCACCGCCAGCATCACGCCGATGGGGGTCTGCAGCCAGTCCACCTTGAGCAGCTCGCGCCCCCGCAGGTTCGACGGCGGCTGGCCGGCCAGGCGGGCAAAGGCACGGCGAAAGCCACTATCGGAGTCAAAGCCGGCGCTGATCTGCGCCTCGATCACCGACTCACCACAGGACAGCTGCTGCATGCCTTGGCCCATGCGTCGCAGGCGGGCCATTTCCAGGAAGGTCACCCCAAAGTAGCGCTTGAACGCGCGACGCACGGTGGACGGGTCCAGGCCCTGGCCGCTCAGGTCGTCTTCGTACCAGCGGCGTTCGGGATCGCTTTGCAACTGATCCAGCAGGGTTTGCACCCAGGGCTCCTGCACTCCGGCCCGCTCCAGGGGGCGACAACGCAGACAGGCGCGGAATCCCGCTTCGACGCAGCCCTTGATGGAGCTGAAAAACACCGTGTTCTCACGCTTGGGCTTGCGCGCGGCACAGGTCAGGCGACAGAACACACCGGTACTTTTCACCCCGACAAAGGCAAAGCCTTCATAGGCCGGGTCGCGATCCAGAAGGGCCTGGTAAAGGGTGTCGTCATCGGGGAGCTGGAACAGCAGAGGGACGTTTTCCATGGCCGCATCCTAAACCTTGAAGCATGGGGTTCGAGCACTTTAAACCCGCTCCCTGACAGCGACCGCTGAAAAACGGGCGTTGATTCCCACACCGTCGAGCACCACGCAAGCACCATGCAGATTCATGCACTATATTGGTGCAACAGGTTGCACCCGGAGACCATTCACAGCCCATTTTGGTTCGAAAATACCCGCCTGGGCTGGCAAAGCGCCACGCAATCGAGCTTCAAACGGCTGTTTCAGGGCTTGGACGCTTCTTTTCGGAGCCTTGGTTTGGTTTTTGCATTTTCTCCACATCAGCGCCTTACCCGCGCGCGCAATTCGGGACCGGCCCCGGATTGTCTTGCTTCAAAAGAGGTCACCACTTACCCATGACCATCAGCGACCCACTGCACCGTCTGCTTCTGGACAACCTGACCACCGCCACCATCCTGCTCAACGCCGACCTGCGCCTTGAGTACATGAACCCGGCGGCGGAGATGCTCCTGGCCATCAGCGGCCAGCGCAGCCATGGGCAATTCATCAGCGAGCTGTTCACCGAATCCGCCGAGGCCCTGAGCTCCCTGCGCCAGGCGGTGGAACAGGCGCACCCCTTCACCAAGCGCGAGGCCATGCTCACCGCCCTGACTGGCCAGACCCTGACCGTCGACTACGCGGTGACGCCGATCCTCAGCAATGGCGATACCTTGCTGCTGCTGGAGGTCCACCCCCGCGACCGGCTGCTGCGCATCACCAAGGAAGAGGCCCAGCTGTCCAAGCAGGAAACCAGCAAGATGCTGGTGCGCGGCCTGGCCCACGAGATCAAGAACCCCTTGGGAGGGATTCGCGGCGCCGCACAATTGCTGGCCCGGGAGCTGCCCGAGGAAAGCCTCAAGGACTACACCAACGTCATCATCGAAGAGGCCGACCGCCTGCGGAACCTGGTGGACCGCATGCTGGGCTCGAACAAGCTGCCGTCCCTGGCGCTGACCAACATCCATGAAGTGCTGGAGCGGGTCAGCAGCCTGGTGGAAGCCGAAAGCCAGGGCTGCATCACCCTGGTACGCGATTACGACCCGAGCATTCCCGACGTCTTGATCGACCGCGAGCAGATGATCCAGGCGGTGCTCAACATCGTGCGCAACGCCATGCAAGCCATCAGCAGCCAGAACGAAATGCGCCTGGGGCGCATCACCCTGCGCAGCCGCACCATGCGCCAGTTCACCATCGGCCATGTGCGCCATCGCCTGGTGACCAAGATCGAGATCATCGACAACGGCCCGGGCATCCCTGCCGAGCTGCAGGACACCCTCTTCTTCCCTATGGTCAGCGGCCGCCCGGACGGCACCGGGCTGGGCCTGGCCATTACCCAGAACATCATCAGCCAGCACCAGGGCCTGATCGAATGTGACAGCCATCCCGGCCACACCACCTTCTCGATCTTTCTGCCTCTGGAACAAGGAGCCCATCGACATGAGCCGTAGTGAAACCGTGTGGATCGTCGATGACGACCGTTCTATCCGTTGGGTCCTGGAGAAAGCCTTGCAACAAGAAGGCATGACCACCCAGAGCTTCGACAGCGCCGACGGGGTGATGAGTCGCCTGGCACGCCAGCAGCCAGACGTGATCATCTCCGACATCCGTATGCCCGGTGCCAGCGGCCTCGACCTGCTGGCGCGGATTCGCGAGCTGCACCCGCGCCTGCCGGTGATCATCATGACCGCGCATTCGGACCTGGACAGCGCTGTCGCCTCCTACCAGGGCGGGGCCTTCGAGTACCTGCCCAAGCCGTTTGACGTGGATGAGGCGGTGTCCCTGGTCAAGCGCGCCAACCAGCATGCCCAGGAGCAGCAGGGCCTGGAAGTGGCCCCGACCCTGGCCCGCACCCCGGAGATCATCGGCGAAGCGCCGGCGATGCAGGAGGTGTTCCGCGCCATCGGGCGCCTGAGTCACTCCAACATCACGGTGTTGATCAACGGCGAGTCCGGCACCGGCAAGGAACTGGTGGCCCACGCCCTGCATCGTCACAGCCCGCGGGCGGCTTCGCCGTTCATCGCCCTGAACATGGCGGCTATCCCTAAGGACCTGATGGAGTCCGAGCTGTTCGGCCATGAAAAAGGCGCCTTCACCGGCGCTGCCAACCTGCGCCGTGGACGTTTCGAGCAAGCCGATGGCGGCACCCTGTTCCTCGACGAAATCGGCGATATGCCGGCCGACACCCAGACTCGTCTGCTGCGGGTTCTGGCCGATGGCGAGTTCTACCGGGTCGGTGGCCACACGCCGGTCAAGGTCGATGTACGGATCATCGCCGCCACCCACCAGAACCTGGAAACCCTGGTGCACGCCGGCAAGTTTCGTGAGGACCTGTTCCACCGCCTCAACGTGATCCGCATCCATATTCCGCGCCTGTCGGACCGTCGCGAAGACATCCCGACCCTGGCCAAGCACTTCCTCAGCCGCGCCGCCCAGGAACTGGCGGTGGAACCCAAGCTGCTGAAGAACGAAACCGAGGAATACCTGAAGAACCTGCCGTGGCCGGGCAACGTGCGCCAGCTGGAGAACACCTGCCGCTGGATCACTGTCATGGCGTCGGGGCGCGAGGTGCACATCAGCGACCTGCCGCCGGAGCTGTTGAGCCTGCCCCAGGATTCGGCGCCGGTGACCAACTGGGAACAGGCCCTGCGCCAGTGGGCCGATCAGGCCCTGGCCCGCGGCCAGTCGAGCCTTTTGGACAGCGCGGTGCCGAGTTTCGAGCGGATCATGATCGAAACCGCCCTCAAGCACACCGCCGGCCGCCGCCGCGACGCCGCCGTGCTGCTGGGCTGGGGCCGCAACACCCTGACCCGCAAGATCAAGGAGTTGGGGATGAAGGTGGACGGAGGCGACGAGGACGAAAGCGAGGAAGGCTGAGCCCTCCCCCCAACAACGAGGATGTGCGTGCACCAGGATGGGGTGCATGCACTGCCCGAAGGCGCGATGAACCGCAATCGAGCACAGCGCCATCATTCAAGGCCTGGCCTTCAAATCTGAAAATTATCCCTTCGAAAACGCAAAAGCCCCGGATTCCGGGGCTTTCGGCTTTTTGTCCAGGCAATTCATGCAGCACTAGCCAGAGTTGGCACGCCCCCTGCAATAACCCCATCACTACCCAGTTTAGGGGACCTTGGTACAGGCAGGCCGGGGATTCCCCTCTTTAATACCCGGCCCATCACGCTCACAGCGACGGGCCACGCTTTCGGGAACCTCGGTACAGGCAGGCCGGGAATTCCCTCTTTAGCACCGGGCTCATCACGCGCATCGCGACGAGCCCAAGGTTTCGGGAACCTCGGTACAGGCAGGCCGGGGCTTCCCTCTTTAACACCGGGCTCATCACGCTTTGAGCGACGCGCCCACAACCCTTTCGGGGACCCTGGTACAGGCAGGCCGGGAATCCCCTTCTTTACACCGGGACTCATCGCCCCCAAGGCGATCAGCCCCTCCCGCTTTTGGGGGCCTTGGTACAGGCAGGCCGGGGTTTCCCTCTTTTATTCCTCCCGCAGGTGGATCGCCAGGCGCCAGCGCCCCTCCACCTCGCTACCCGCCCAATCGCCCCGCAGCGGCCGGGCGGCCACCAGATTCAGCAGCAAGCCCCGGTCCGCCAGGCGCACCCGCCAGTTCACATTCTTCTGATTGACCTGTAGCTGACCGTTCTGCCCGCGCCCCTGGGCGTCGAACAGCAACGCCACGGCGCCGTCGATATGTTCGCCGTGAACCTTGGGCTCATGGTTGAACCACAGCACCAGGCCATCAGCGGCCACCTCGACCTGCTGCAACTCCACAGGATCGGGTTGGGTCAGGCGGCCAATCATCAGCCCCACCATCACCCCGACAATCGCCAGGGAGCCGAATACCTTCGGCATTAGCTTCGGTCGCGGGTCTTCTTCAGGCGTAGAATGCAGCCTGTCTTTCTCTTCGGAGCCGTGCATGTTTCACGTCATCCTCTTCCAACCAGAAATACCACCGAATACCGGCAACGTTATCAGGCTATGCGCCAACAGCGGCTGCCACCTGCATTTGATCGAGCCGCTGGGTTTCGAAATGGACGACAAGCGCCTGCGCCGTGCCGGCCTCGACTATCACGAATACGCCACCTTGCAACGCCACGCCGACCTGGCCAGTTGCCTGGAAAGCCTCGGCCATCCGCGCCTGTTCGCCTTCACCACCAAGGGCTCGCGGCCCTTCCATGACGCCAGCTTCAAGGAAGGCGACGCCTTCCTGTTCGGCCCGGAAAGCCGTGGCCTGCCGGCGGACGTACTGGACGCCCTGCCCGGCGAACAACGCCTGCGCTTGCCCATGCGCGAAGGCTGCCGCAGCCTGAACCTGTCCAACACCGTAGCCGTGGCCGTCTATGAAGGCTGGCGGCAACTGGGCTTCAAGTAACCATTCTCTGTAGCCGCTGCCGCAGGCTGCGACAAGGCCCGAAGGGCCTTCTTGCAGGCGCGATCACGGCGCCCACTTCGTGGTCGATTGCAGCCTGCGGCAGCGGTTACAGGGTTTGGACAGCTGACGCCCGAGCATGAAAAAAGCGCCGTTACAGGCGCTTTTTTCGTACCGCAACCCGTACTTACTGAACGGTGTTTTCGCCGGCGGACTGCAGGCGTTGCAGTTCCTGGGCGTACAGCGCGTCGAAGTTCACCGGAGCCAGCATCAGCGCCGGGAACGAACCACGGGTCACCAGGCTGTCCAGCGCTTCGCGAGCGTAAGGGAACAGGATGTTCGGGCAGAAGGCACCCAGGGTGTGGCTCATGGAAGCCTCGTCCAGGTTCTTGATCAGGAAGATGCCGGCTTGTTGCACTTCAGCGATGAAGGCCACTTCGTCGCCGTTCTTCACGGTCACGGACAGGGTCAGCACCACTTCGTGGAAGTCGGCTTCCAGAGCTTTCTGACGGGTGTTCAGGTCCAGGCCGACGCTTGGCTCCCACTGCTGGCGGAAGATGGCCGGGCTTTTCGGCGCTTCGAAGGACAGGTCACGCACATAGATGCGCTGCAGGGAGAATTGCGGTGCGCTTTCGTCTTCGGCAGCAGCCGTGTTCTGTTGGTCAGTCATCTCAGATCCTTCTTGATCTTGGGGTCTATAGGGTTAGGAATTTCAGGCCGCCAGCAGCGCGTCGAGCTTGCCGGCGCGCTCCAGGGCAAACAAATCATCACAACCACCTACATGGGTGGCACCGATCCAGATCTGCGGTACGGACGTGCGTCCGGCCTTCTGAGCCATATCGGCGCGCACCTGCGGCTTGCCATCGACCTTGATCTCTTCGAAGGCTACGCCTTTGCTCCCGAGCAGATGCTTGGCCCGCGAGCAATAAGGGCAGTAATCACTGGAGTAGACGATGACCTTGGGCATTACTTCACCAATGGCAGGTTGTCGGCTTTCCAGCTGGACACACCGCCAGACAGTTTGGCCGCGGTGAAACCGGACTTCAGCAGCTCACGGGCGTGGGTGCCGGCGTGCTGGCCTTGGGCGTCCACCAGGATGATGGTCTTGGCCTTGTGCTTCTCCAGCTCGCCGACGCGGGCGGCCAGCTTGTCCTGGGGAATGTTCAGCGCGCCGACGATGTGGCCAGCGGCGAAGTCCTTGGACGGACGGATATCGATCACTACGCCCTGCTCGCTGTTGACCAGCGCAGTCAGTTCACGGGTGCTGAGGCTGCGGCCACCGCGGCTCAATTCATGAGCGATCAACAGAGCCAGCAGGATGGCGAAGGCGCCGACGAGCAAGTAGTGTTCAGTGGCGAATTGAATCAGGTGAGCAACCATCTAAGGAGGTTCCAGGGCGTTAAAATGTCGGCCAGTATACACAGCCCTCAAGGTCGGCCAAACCCCGCCCGGCGGTGACGCCATTGGAACTTCGCTTTAAACTGCCACTCCGTTTTTCCACACCTCCTTTTTCAACACTTCCCTATCCAGCCACGAGTGGACGCCATGACTACCACGCCTAAACCTTTGGTCCTGATGATTCTGGATGGCTTCGGTCACAGCGAGAGCCACGAATCCAATGCCGTCTATGCGGCCAAGAAGCCAGTCCTGGACCGCTTGTGCGCCAGCATGCCCAACGGCCTGATCTCCGGTTCGGGCATGGACGTCGGCCTGCCGGACGGACAGATGGGCAACTCCGAAGTCGGCCACATGAACCTGGGCGCCGGTCGCGTGGTGTATCAGGACTTCACCCGGGTGACCAAGGCCATCCGTGACGGTGAGTTCTTCGAGAATCCGACCATTTGCGCGGCCGTGGACAAGGCAGTGGCCGCCGACAAGGCCGTACACATCCTCGGCCTGCTGTCGGACGGCGGCGTGCACAGCCATCAGGACCACCTGATCGCCATGGCCGAACTGGCCTTCAAGCGCGGCGCCGAGAAGATCTACCTGCACGCCTTCCTCGATGGTCGCGACACCCCGCCAAAAAGCGCCCAGTCGTCCATCGAACTGCTGGACGAGACCTTCAAGACCCTGGGCAAGGGCCGCATCGCCAGCCTGATCGGCCGTTACTTCGCCATGGACCGCGACAATCGCTGGGACCGCGTGGCCCAGGCCTACAACCTGATCGTCGACGGCCAGGGGCAGTTCAACGCCGCCACCGCCCAGGAAGGCCTGCAAGCGGCCTACGCCCGTGAAGAGAGCGACGAGTTCGTCAAGGCCACCACCATCGGCGAGCCGGTCAAGGTCGAAGACGGCGATGCCGTGGTGTTCATGAACTTCCGCGCCGACCGGGCTCGCGAGCTGACCCGGGTCTTCGTCGAGGACGACTTCAAGGACTTCGAGCGCGCGCGCCAGCCCAAGCTGGCCGGCTTCGTCATGCTCACCCAGTACGCCGCCAGCATCCCCGCGCCGGCGGCCTTCGCTCCGGGCAGCCTGGAAAACGTACTGGGCGACTATTTGGCGAAAAACGGCAAGACCCAGCTGCGCATCGCCGAAACCGAAAAATACGCCCATGTGACCTTCTTCTTCTCCGGCGGCCGTGAAGAGCCGTTCCCGGGTGAAGAACGCATCCTGATCCCGTCGCCGAAAGTCGCCACCTACGACCTGCAGCCAGAGATGAGCGCTCCGGAAGTCACCGACAAGATCGTCGATGCCATCGAGCACCAGCGCTACGACGTGATCATCGTCAACTACGCCAACGGCGACATGGTCGGCCACAGCGGTGTGTTCGCCGCTGCGGTGAAAGCAGTGGAATGCCTGGACCTGTGTGTCGGGCGCATCGTCGATGCCCTGGAAAAGGTCGGCGGCGAAGCCTTGATCACCGCCGACCACGGCAACGTCGAGCAAATGTCCGACGAGTCCACCGGCCAGGCCCACACCGCTCACACCACCGAGCCGGTGCCTTTCATCTATGTGGGCAAGCGTGCGCTGAAAGTCCGTGAAGGCGGGGTCCTGGCGGACGTGGCGCCCACCATGCTCAAACTGCTGGGCCTGGCGCAGCCTGAAGAGATGACCGGCAAGTCGATACTGCTGGACGCCTGAAACTGAAGCTGGCTGTTTCCTGCACAAACGCCCGATACGCCGTATCGGGCGTTTGCGTATCAGCAGCAGCCTTTGCCTCGCAGCCTCTCCAACTGATGAGCGCACCCAGGCAGCACCACCCGCAGCACTGCCGCACAAACAGTAATAATTATCAGTTACGATTGTGCGGTATCTGGAGAAAGCGAATGAACAAGACCACTGTATTTTTTTTAGCCTCCGTTCTTGCAGGTTGCGCCAGCCCCGCTCCTGTTGAACACAAACACACAGCTGAAATGGCTGCGTTCGAAGATCAGCGCCCCTCGGTAGAAATGGACAGCTACACCGCCGAGAAACTGCACGCCCTGCTCAAGGTTCGCCAACAGGCCGGGGCGCAAAGCACGGGCCAGCTGAGCGAGCAGATTTCACGGGCGTTCATGCACACGCCTTACGCAGCGAACATGTTGCAGGGCTCGGCGACCCTGGCAGAGAAGCTGGTCGTCGACTTCAGGGGCCTGGATTGCTTCACCTACCTGGATTACGTCGAGGCCCTGCGAAAATCCACCGATCAGGACAGCTTCATCAAGAACCTCATCCAGACCCGCTATACCGGCGACGGCGTGCACTATGCAGACCGCCGGCACTTCTTCACGGACTGGGCGCATGCCGGGCAACCGCTGACCGAAGACCTGACTGCGCAGTTGAGCGCGGATGCGGTGACCGTGACTAAACACCTCAACCAAAAGGCCAACGGGGACCTGTACCTGCCAGGCCTGCCCCTGGTCGACCGCGACATTACCTACATACCCAGCACGTCGATTGACGAGCAGGTGCTCAGCCGCCTGCAGACTGGCGACTACATTGGCATCTACACCCATCTTGCGGGCCTGGACGTCACCCATACCGGGCTCTTCATCAACACCGCCAACGGCCCCGTGCTGCGCAATGCATCGTCCAAGAAGAGGCAACGTGAGGTCATGGATTCACCCTTCATGGAATACGTGCAGAACATCCCGGGCATCGTGGTGTTGCGAACCCGACAAGACGGCCAGGCTTTCACACCGCAATCGGCGCCGGAAATCGACGCGCAATCAGCACGGCAACCCAGCCAGGCGCTCACCCACGGCTGATTGCCAACGGCGATCAGCCGCCAGCCACGCCAGCGAACGGGCCTTGCTTGATCGGGGTTTGCGGCAATAATCACCTGCACCCTGATAGCAAATGGCCCAATAACCGCCCGGAAACGGCTTTTTATGACGAACGCCGCAAAGCAGTTGGCTTTGAGGCGTTTTTTTTGCAGCGATGGGCGGGCATACTAGACCGTCCCTTTCCCTGGTGTCGCCCGCCTCTATGCTTCGCGCCCTGATTGCCCTTGCTCTGATCTGCCTGCTCCAACCGGCTTTTGCCGATGAGCGCGCGCAAACCCAACAACAGTTGGACGCCACGCGTCAGGACATTGCCGAGCTGAAAAAGCTGCTGGGCAAGCTGCAGGAAGAAAAGTCCGGGGTGCAGAAAGAACTGCGCGGCACCGAGACCGAGATGGGCAAGCTGGAGAAGCAGGTCGAAGCCCTGCAGAAAGAGCTGAAGAAAAGCGAATCCGAGCTGCAGCGACTCGATGAGGAGAAAAAAAAACTCCAGAGCGCGCGCACTGAACAGCAACGACTGATCGCCATCCAGGCCCGCGCGGCCTACCAGAACGGGCGCCAGGAATACCTCAAGCTGCTGCTCAACCAGCAGAATCCGGAAAAATTCGCCCGCACCCTGACCTATTACGACTACCTGAGCCAGGCGCGCCTGGAGCAACTGAAGAATTTCAACGAGACCCTGCGTCAGCTGGCCAATGTGGAAAAGGACATTTCCCTGCAACAGGCCCAGTTGCTGGTGCAGAAGAGCAGCCTCGACAGCCAGCGTGAAGAACTCGACAAAGTGCGCAAGGAGCGCCAGCTGGCCCTGGCCAAGCTGAACAACGACGTGAAGGCCCGGGACGACAAGCTCAAGGCCCGCGAACAGGACCAGGCCGACCTGGCCAAAGTCCTGAAAACCATTGAAGAAACCCTGGCTCGCCAGGCCCGCGAGGCAGAAGAGGCGCGTCAGAAAGCGCTGATCGCCCAGCAGGAAGCCGAAAAAAAGCGTTTACGTGAGGCCCAGGCCGACGCCAGCGATGCCCCGCGCAAGCCCGTCAGATCAAGCCCGGGCGCCTTGGTTTCCAGCGCCGGCCCTTCCTTCGGCGGTGCATTTGCTGCAGCCCGGGGAAAACTTCCATGGCCAGTTGATGGTCGACTGCTGGCACGCTTTGGTGAAACCCGTGGCGACGACTCCCGTTCCAAGTGGGACGGGGTGATGATCAGCGCCGCCGCTGGCAGCCAGGTACACGCCGTACATGGTGGCCGGGTAGTGTTCGCCGACTGGCTGCGCGGCGCCGGGCTGCTGGTGATCCTCGATCATGGCAACGGTTACCTGAGTCTCTACGGACATAACCAGACACTGCTCAAAGAAGCCGGTGATGTGGTCAAGGCCGGAGAGTCCATCTCCACAGTGGGCAATAGTGGCGGACAGGACACTCCTGCGCTGTACTTTGCAATTCGTCAGCAGGGCCGCCCCAGCGACCCGGCACAGTGGTGCCACGCGCAAGGATAAGCGCTGCATCTAAATTAGGAGTTCGTTCGACATGCTGCATTTGTCCCGCCTTACCTCGCTGGCCCTGACGATCGCCCTGGTGATCGGAGCGCCTCTGGCGTTTGCCGCCGAAACCGCTCAATCGGCGACCGCCGCGACCACCAAGGCACCTTTGCCGCTGGAAGAACTGCGCACCTTTGCCGAGGTCATGGACCGGATCAAGGCGGCCTACGTCGAACCCGTGGATGACAAGACCCTGCTGGAGAATGCCATCAAGGGCATGCTCAGCAACCTCGACCCGCACTCGGCCTACCTGGGGCCGGAAGACTTCGCCGAACTGCAGGAAAGCACCAGTGGCGAATTCGGCGGCCTGGGCATCGAAGTCGGCGCCGAAGACGGCTTCATCAAAGTGGTCTCGCCCATCGACGACACTCCAGCGTCCAAGGCAGGCATTCAGGCCGGCGACCTGATCGTCAAGATCAACGGCCAGCCGACCCGTGGCCAGACCATGACCGAAGCCGTGGACAAGATGCGCGGCAAGATCGGCCAGAAAATCACCCTGACCCTGGTGCGCGACGGCGGCACGCCGTTCGACGTGACCCTGGCCCGCGCCACCATCCAGGTGAAGAGCGTGAAGAGCCAGTTGCTGGAGTCGGGCTACGGCTACATCCGCATCACCCAGTTCCAGGTCAAGACCGGCGAGGAAGTCTCCAAGGCCCTGGCCAAGCTGCGCAAGGACAACGGCAAGAAGCTCAACGGCATCATCCTCGACCTGCGCAACAACCCGGGCGGCGTGCTGCAGGCGGCGGTGGAAGTGGTCGACCACTTCATCACCAAGGGCCTGATCGTCTACACCAAGGGCCGCATCGCCAACTCCGAGCTGCGCTTCTCCGCCACCGGCAAGGACGAAAGCGAAGCCGTGCCGATGGTGGTGCTGATCAACGGCGGCAGCGCCTCGGCATCGGAAATCGTCGCCGGCGCCTTGCAGGACCAGAAACGCGCGGTGCTGATGGGCACCACCAGCTTCGGTAAAGGCTCGGTGCAGACCGTGCTGCCGCTGAACAACGATCGCGCGCTGAAGATCACCACCGCCTTGTACTTCACCCCCAACGGCCGCTCGATCCAGGCCCAGGGCATCGTTCCGGACATCGAAGTGCGCCGCGCCAAGATCACCAGCGAAGCCCAGGACAGCGAGTACTTCAAGGAAGCCGACCTGCAGGGCCACCTGGGCAACGGCAACGGTGGTGCCGACAAGCCGAGCGGCTCGTCGAGCAAGGCCAAGCCAATGCCGCAGGATGACGACTACCAACTGGCCCAGGCCCTGAGCCTGCTCAAAGGGCTGAGCATCACTCGCGGCAAGTGATTGAACCCTTCGCCGGTAAACCGGCTCCTACACAGGCTGTGTGAAAACGTTGCGAGTGAAGGCAAGACAAGGCAAAAACAGGCGAGGAACGGCCGGGGTCGCGTTCGACTTTAGGGGCCTAAATGAGCATTCCGAGCCTGTTTTTAACGCAGTATTGCCAAACTCAGTAGTTTTCACACAGCCTGTACAGGAGCCGGTTTGCGTAGGAGCTGGCTTGCCAGCGAAGCGCCCGCCAGGGCGCCCATCCCCCTGAAGGCCTGATCAATATCCCCATGATTTCCCGCCGCTTACCCCTGTTACGCTCGCTCCGCGCCCCGCTGCTCAGCCTGCTGTGCATCATGCCCCTAACCACCCAAGCCGCCGAACCCACCGCCAGCGCGCCCAAGGCCTACCTGAGCCTGATCATCGACGACCTCGGCCAGAACCTGCCCCGTGACCGCCGCGTACTGGCCCTGCCCGGCCCGGTCACCACGGCGATCATGCCCGACACGCCCCACGCTGCCGAATTCGCCCGTGAGGCCCATCGCGCCGGCAAGATCGTCATCCTGCACATGCCCATGGACCCGGCCACCGGCCCCTTCGCCTGGCACCCCGAGCTGCCCATCGAAGAGCTGCAAAAACGCCTGGACGCCGCCTTCCAAGCCGTGCCCTACACCAGCGGCATCAACAACCACATGGGCAGCCGCATGACCGCCCAGCCCCAGGCCATGGCCTGGCTGATGGCCGACTTGCAGCGCCGCCACAAATTCTTCGTCGACAGCCGCACCAGCGCCCAGACGGTCGCCGCCGCACAAGCGCAGAAGATCGGTCTGGCCAGTGTTTCCCGGGATGTGTTCCTGGATGACGAGCGCACCGAGGCGGCAATTGCCCAGCAGTTGCAGACGGCGATCAAGCTGGCGCGCAAACAGGGTTCGGCGGTGATGATCGGCCACCCTTATCCCCAGACCCTGGCCGTGCTCGAACGCGAACTGCCCAAGCTCAAGGCCCAGGGCATCGAATGGATCGATATCAAGTCGATGATCAGTCTGCGCAGCAACGAAGCCATGGCCGGGCATGGCAAGAACGGCAAGTACAGATAGGGCGGCGGCAAGCCTCAAGCTGCAAGCCAAAGCGCCGCCGACCTGCTGTTACTTGTAGCTTGCCGCTTGCAACTTGCCGCTGATCTAGAGATAGCGCGCCATGATCTCCTCCACCATCCCCTCTTTGCGCATCTGCTCCAGGGCAGCCTGAAGCTTGGCCACCACCTCATCAGGCACGTCCTTGTTCAGGGCCAGGTACAGCTCGGCGCTATTGAAGCGCAGCACGGTCTTGAGACCGGTGATGCCTGCCTGCTTGGCCAGGTAACGTCCGGCCGGGTCGCCGGTGGCCCAGAGGTCGATCTGACCCGCCAACAGCTTCTTGGCATTGTCCTGGTCGCGCAGCACCACTTGGGGTGCCAGGCCCTGCTTGGTCAGCGTCTCGGCAATGGCATCGCCCTTGTAGGCGCCAATCTTGTATTTGCGCGCCTGCTCCAGGGATTCGAGGGTGATCTTGCTGCCGGCCTTGGCCAGCATGATCCAGTCATCCGGACCGATGGGGCCGACCCACTTGAACAGCCGTTCGCGGTCCGGCAGGCGCGCCATGACGAACACGCCATAGCCGGGTTGCTCCAGGGCCATCTTGTAGATGCGTTCCCAGGGGAAGCGCAGGGTCAGGCTGTAATTGACCCCGGCACGCTTGAACATTTCGCGGACGATATCCACGGCAATACCGTCGATATTCTCGCCTTGAGCGAAGTTCTTGCCGTTCCTGGCCATGTTGTAGGGGGGGAAGTTTTCCGTCAGCAGCACCAGGGAGGTGTCGGCGGTTTCAGCGGCGCGGGCCAAGCTGCCAAGGAGCAGAGAAGCGCTGGCGACAACCACGAGAAGACGTTTGAACATGACGGGATACCAGAATCCATGGCGTGCCCAAGAGTGCCGCGAGCACGCCATGCTGTCCAGTGGCTATCGCACAACAATCCCGCGCTGAGCCATATAGGCCTTGGCCTCGGGAACCGTGTATTCACCGAAGTGGAAGATGCTCGCCGCCAGCACCGCGCTGGCGTGACCTTCGATGATGCCGTCGGCCAGATGCTGGAGGTTGCCAACGCCGCCGGAAGCGATCACCGGAATCCCCAGGGCATCGCTGATGGCCCGGGTCACGCCCAGGTCGAAGCCGTTTTTCATGCCGTCCTGATCCATGCTGGTCAGGAGGATTTCGCCAGCACCCAGGCCTTCCATCTTCTTCGCCCACTCCACCGCATCCAGCCCGGTGGGCTTGCGTCCGCCATGGGTGAAGATTTCCCAGCGCGGGGTTTCGCCCGGACCGGAGACCTTCTTCGCATCGATGGCGACCACGATGCACTGGGAGCCGAAATGCTGCGCCGCTTCGCCGACGAACTCGGGGTTGAACACCGCCGCGGTGTTGATCGAGACCTTGTCCGCGCCGGCATTGAGCAGGTTGCGGATGTCCTGCACGGTGCGCACGCCACCGCCTACGGTCAGCGGGATGAACACCTGGCTGGCCATGCGCTCAACGGTATGCAGGGTGGTATCGCGCCCATCGACGCTGGCGGTGATGTCGAGGAAGGTGATCTCGTCAGCGCCCTGCTCGTCGTAGCGACGAGCGATTTCCACCGGGTCACCAGCGTCACGGATGTTCTCGAACTTGACGCCCTTGACCACCCGTCCGTTATCCACGTCCAGGCAAGGGATGATGCGTTTGGCCAGTGCCATGGCGAGTCCTCAGCCTTGGTACGAATCGCAGAAAGCCTGGGCTTCTGCGACATCGAGGGTGCCTTCATAGATCGCGCGACCAGTAATGGCGCCGATGATTCCCGGAGCCTTGGCATCCAGCAGGGCCTTGATGTCGCCCAGGTTGTGGATACCGCCGGAAGCGATCACCGGGATCCTGGTGGCCGCCGCCAGGGCCGCGGTGAACGGCACGTTGCAGCCCTGCATCATGCCGTCTTTGGCGATGTCGGTGTAAACGATGGCGGACACGCCGTCAGCTTCGAAGCGCTTGGCCAGGTCGATCACTTGCACGCTGCTGACTTCAGCCCAGCCGTCGGTGGCGACGAAACCGTCCTTGGCGTCCAGGCCGACGATGACCTTGCCCGGGAACGCGCGGCAGGCCTCGGCCACGAACTCCGGCTCCTTGACCGCCTTGGTGCCGATGATCACGTAGCTCACGCCAGCCTTCACATAGTGTTCGATGGTTTCCAGGGAGCGGATGCCGCCACCGATCTGGATCGGCAGGTTCGGGTAACGCTTGGCGATCGCGGTAACCACCTCGCCGTTCACCGGCTGACCTTCGAAGGCACCGTTCAGGTCCACCAGATGCAGACGACGGCAACCGCCTTCAACCCACTTGGCAGCCATGCTCACCGGGTCGTCGGAGAACACCGTGGAATCTTCCATGCGGCCCTGGCGCAGACGTACACAGGCACCGTCTTTAAGATCGATAGCGGGAATAATCAGCATCTGGCAAACCTTCAAATTCGATTGTTCAGCTTCACTCGAAAATCAATTTTTCTCGAGCGCCCACAGATCGCTTTCGATGCTCTCGAACCTCTCCTTGAGGTGCGTCTGCACATCGAAAATCGCCCTGTTGTAATAGTGCGGAGCAATTTCGCGAGTAAAGAGCTCAAGAATCTCCGCCGCCTCGAACGAGCCCAGGTCGAGCTCGAAGCGCTCCTCCATGAAGCGCTTGATCTTGTGCGTCGCCTCACTTTCCTGCTCGGCAGTGAGGCGCAGTATCGGCGGCTTGGATTTCTTGATCGCCATTTACCAGCGACCGTCCCAGGCAGCGAAGTTCTGCAGCAATTGCAGGCCGTGGGTATGGCTCTTTTCCGGGTGGAACTGCACGGCGAAACGCGAGCCTTCAGCCAGCGCTGCTGCGAAGTCCACGCCATAGTGACCGCTGCCTACCACCTGCCGGGCATTGCCGGCATGGATGTAGTAGCTGTGCACGAAGTAGAAGCGCGCCCGGTCCGCAATGTTGTGCCACAGCGGATGGTCCACCGCCTGCTGCACTTCGTTCCAGCCCATGTGCGGCACCTTCAGGTGCTCGCCGTCCTCGATCAGGCCCTTGCCGAAGAACTTCACCTGGCCGGGAAACAGGCCGATGCAGTCAACGCCCTCGTTCTCTTCGCTGTGGTCGAGCAAGGCTTGCATGCCCACGCAGATTCCGAGGAAAGGACGATCCTGGCTGACTTCGCGCACCAGGGTGTCGAAGCCCAGGCGACGGATCTCGGCCATGCAATCGCGAATGGCGCCCACGCCGGGAAACACCACCCGGTCGGCTTCGCGAATCACGTTGGCATCGCTGGTGATCAGCACCTTGCCGGCGCCCACGTGCTCCAGGGCCTTGGCCACCGAGTGCAGGTTGCCCATGCCGTAGTCGATAACGGCGACGGTCTGCATTACAGCACGCCCTTGGTGGACGGCATCTGGCCGGCCATGCGCTCGTCCAGCTCCACCGCCATGCGCAGCGCGCGACCGAAGGCCTTGAACACGGTCTCGATCTGGTGGTGTGTGTTGGTGCCGCGCAGGGTATCGATGTGCAGGGTCACGTTGGCATGGTTGACGAAGCCCTGGAAGAATTCCTGGAACAGGTCAACGTCGAAACCGCCGACAGTGGCGCGGGTGAAGGGTACGTGCATCTGCAGGCCGGGACGGCCGGAGAAGTCGATCACCACGCGGGACAGGGCTTCATCCAGCGGCACATAGGCGTGACCGTAGCGACGGATGCCCTTCTTGTCGCCGATGGCCTTGCTGAACGCCTGGCCGAGGGTGATACCGACATCCTCCACGGTGTGGTGGTCGTCGATATGCAGGTCGCCCTTGCTTTCGATGTCCAGGTCGATCAGCCCGTGCCGGGCGATCTGGTCCAGCATGTGCTCAAGGAAGGGCACGCCGATATCGAATCGGGCCTTTCCGGTGCCATCCAGGTTGATCGAGGCTTTGATCTGGGTTTCCAGAGTGTCGCGCTCGACAGATGCCTTACGTTCGGCCATCACCAGCTCCGCAAAATCATTGGGCGAAAAAGGCGAATAGTATAGGCCCGACGGCGGCCAAACAGAAACACGCTGGACAATATCCTGACGGGCGCCAGCCAATGGCTACGGGGCTGTACCTGTCATGACAACTGTAGAAACTGACGTGCGGGTGAAGGTGCCAGGCCTACAAGACCGAGGCACCTTGTCCACCGGCAAGCCGGCTCCTGAGCAGGAGCGGGCTTGCCGGCGAAGCCATCAATGGAACAGCACCGCCGTCTTCTGCAAGGTCACCCACACCCCCCAGGCCAGGGGAATGCCCACCACCAGCCAGGCAGCGATCACCACCGGCAGACTGGCGGACGAAGCTTTCCACTCCAGCACGACACTGCTGTCAGCGCCCTTGTCATGGCCCAGGGCCTGCTCGGCCGCCAGTTGCTCGTCGGTCATGAAGTACTTGTCGGCCACCGGGCGCACCAGCAGGTTGCACAGGAAACCCAGCACCAGCAGACCGGCCAGGATGTACAGCGTGATGTCATACGCCGCGGCGCGTTCAACGCCGATGCTCAACTGATACTCGCGCAGGTAGTTCACCAGCACTGGCCCCAGCACTCCGGCCGCTGCCCAGGCGGTCAGCAGGCGACCGTGGATCGCGCCTACCATCTGGGTGCCGAACAGGTCTGCCAGGTAGGCCGGCACTGTGGCGAAACCGCCGCCGTACATCGACAGGATGATGCAGAACGCTGCCACGAACAGAGCAATATTGCCCAGGTGGCCGAGGTTCGGAATCAGCGCGTACAGGGCAAAGCCCAGGGCGAAGAACACAAAGTAGGTGTTCTTGCGACCCAGGTAGTCGGAGAACGACGCCCAGAAGAACCGCCCGCCGATGTTGAACAAGCTCAACAGACCGGTAAAGCCGGCGGCAATCGCGGCGATCTGCGCCAGTTGCGCGGCGTCCAGCTGGCTGAAGCTCAGATCGTTGCCCAGCAGCTTGCCGGCGAACACTTCCTGCAACAGCGGCGAGGCCATGCCGAGGATGCCGATACCGGCCGATACGTTGAGGCACAGCACCAGCCACACCAGGCGGAACTGCGGGGTCTTCCAGGCCACGTTCACATGCACGTGGCGGTGAGTGATCATCGCATTGGCGGCTTTTTTCGCCGGAGCGGTCCAGCCCTCAGGCTTCCAGCCGGTAGGCGGAACCCGGTAGGCCAGGGCGCCACCGATCATGAACACGAAGTAGATGGCGGCCATCACCAAAAAGCTCTGCCACACGCCGACACTGGTGGGCGTGGCGAAATGGCTCATCAGGGCTGCGGCCAGAGGTGCGCCGACCATGGCACCGCCGCCAAAGCCCATGATCGCCATGCCGGTGGCCATGCCGCGCTTGTCCGGGAACCACTTGATCAGGGTCGACACCGGGGAGATGTAGCCCAGGCCCAAGCCGATACCGCCGATGACCCCGGAGCCGATCCACATCAGCCAGATCTGGTGGGTATAGACCCCCAGCGCCGAGATCAGCAGGCCGCCGCACCAGCACAGCGCCGATACCACACCGGCCTTGCGCGGCCCGGCATGTTCCAGCCAGCCACCCCAGATCGCTGCCGAGCAGCCCAGGAAGATGAAGAACAGGGTGTAGATCCAGCCGAGCATGGAAATCGGCCAGTCACACTGGGACGAAAAGACCTGCTCGATAAAGCCCATGCCCGGCGCGCACGCCACTGGCGCGCTGATGCCCAGCGCCTTGGACAGTGGCAGCCAGAACACCGAGAAGCCGTAGGCCATGCCGATGCACAGGTGAATGGCCAGAGCGGCCGGTGGGACCAGCCAGCGGTTGAAACCGGGCTTGGCAATGATGCGCTCTTTGGACAAGAACGCTGGCTGAGCGGCCGGGCTGGCCACCGCAGTGCTAGAGCTCATGGATGTTTCCCCCAATTATTAGAATTGTTCATCGGCCACTCCCCTGCGACGACCTTGGCACGCAGGCGCGGTCGTTTTATGAGTAAAGCTCCCTTTGGGCAGGCGCGACATTCAGTCGCAGAAGGACGGACGAACTGCGAGAGGTTACCATTTGCGACAAACTAAATACCCAAACTGGCATCACCTTTTTTCCCGCGACTGCTTCGCCCGCAGGCCAGGCCACTGGCAAAAAAATGGCCGTTACAACGAAAAAACCTCTAACAGCAATGGGTGACCAGTCGCCAGGTTCAGAGCGTTATACTCCCTGGCTAAATTTTGAATTCGACACACAAGGACTCGCCCATGAAAGCGTTCGGCAAAATCCTGGGTCTGGTAATTCTCGGGCTGTTGCTGATCATCGTGGCTCTGGGCTTCGCCCTGACCCACCTGTTTGATCCCAACGACTACAAAGAAGAGATTCGCCAGATTGCCCGCGACAAGGCCCACATCGAGCTGACGCTCAATGGCGACATCGGCTGGAGCCTGTTCCCCTGGCTCGGCCTGGAACTGCACGACGCCGGCGTAGCCACCCTGGCCAACCCGACCCAACCTTTCGCCGACCTGCAGATGCTTGGCCTGTCGGTCCGGGTATTGCCGCTGCTGCGCCGTGAAGTGCAGATGAGCGATGTGCGGGTCGAAGGCCTCAACCTGCGCCTGAACCGCGACAAGGATGGCCACGGTAACTGGCAGGACATCGGCAAGGCCGCCCCTACCGACAAGCAGGCCCAAACCCCGGCCACCAGCACCGGCGAAGCGGGCCAGCCCAGCGTCGGCACAGACAAGCCTTCGCAGCCCATCCGCCTGGACATCGACAGCCTGACCGTGAACAACGCCCGGGTTGAGTACAACGATGAACAGACCGACAAGCAGTTCACCGCCGAAAGCATCCAACTGAGCACCGGGCCAATTCACGAAGCCAGCAACACCCCGGTCAAGCTCACCGCATTCCTGGCCAGCAACCAGCCTGCCGTGCGGGTACGCACCGAGCTCAATGGCGAGCTGCGCTTCGATCGCGCCCTGCAGCGCTACCAGTTCGAAGACATGCGCCTGTCCGGCGAGGCCACCGGCGATCCGCTGCAAGGCAAGACCGTGACCTTCGCCGCCCAGGGCCAGCTGTTGCTGGACAAGGCCGCCAACGTCGGCCAGTGGACCGGTTTGAAAATCTCCCTCAACCAGTTGCGCGCTCTGGGCGAACTCAAGGTCAATGACCTGGACAAGACCCCGCAGATCAGCGGCGGGCTCTCCATTGCCCAGTTCGACCTGGCGAAATTCGTCGACAGCATCGGTCAGACCCTGCCGGCCATGGCCGAGGGCAGCCTGAGCAAGGTCGAGCTGGTCAGCCGCCTGCAAGGCACGCCCAGCAGCCTGGCCCTGGAAGACCTGAACCTGAAGCTCGACGACAGCACCTTCAGCGGACGCCTGGCGATCGAGGATTTCGCCAAGCAATCCCTGCGCGCCCAGCTCAAGGCCGACACCTTCAACGTCGACCGTTACCTGCCGCCCAAATCGGCCGAAGCCAACAGTGCCGCCACGGCGCGCAAGGCCGAAGTGCAAAGCAGCGAAGCCGACGCCATGGCCGGCGCCGGCACCACACCGCTGCCCAGCTCGCCGACCAAGGGCGCCTGGAGCACCGACAAACTGCTGCCGGTGGAGCGCCTGAACAAGCTCGACGTCGACGCCGACCTGAGCTTCGGCCAACTGATCCTGGACAAGCTGCCGATCCAGAATGCCGCGCTCAAGGCCAGCGGCCAGGGCGGCCTGCTCAAACTGTCCAGCCTGCGCGGCGAGCTGTACAACGGCAGCTTCGAGGCCAGCGGCAATCTCGATGTGCGCCAGAGCGCACCGCAGCTGAGCCTGCAGACCAAGATCAACCGCGTGCCGGTGGAACGCATCCTCGAAAGCCAGGGCCAGAATCCTCCGGTCAAAGGCCTGGTGACCCTGAACAGCAACCTCAGCGGCAGCGGCAACAGCCAGAAGGCGCTGATCGACAGCCTCAACGGTACTGCCAGCTTCGTCATCAACAACGGCGTGCTGCTCAACGCCAACATCGAACAGCAGCTGTGCCAGGGCATCGCCGTGCTCAACCGCAAGAACCTCAGCAGCACACCACGGGGCAAGGACACACCGTTCCAGGAGCTCAAGGGCAACCTGACGTTTCGCAACGGCGTGGCCAGCAACCCGGACCTGAAAGTGCGCATCCCCGGCATGACCGTCAACGGCAATGGTGATATCGACCTGCGGGTGCTGGGCATGGACTACCGGGTCGGCATCGTCGTCGAGGGTGACCTCAGCGATAACCCGGACCCGGCCTGCCAGGTCGGTGAACGCTTCGCCGGCGTTGAACTGCCCCTGCGCTGCCGCGGCCCACTGGAGCTGGGGGCCAAGGCCTGTCGTTTGGACAAGGACGGCCTGGGCCAGGTAGCCGCCAAGCTGGCCGGTGACCGTCTGCAACAGAAGATCGACGAAAAACTGGGTGACAAGGTCAGCCCGGAACTGAAGAACGCACTCAAAGGGCTGTTCAAGCGATGAGAGCCGAGACCTTTGCACCGGCGGTGCTGGACTGGTACGACCGCCATGGTCGTCATGACCTGCCCTGGCAGCAGGACATCAACCCGTATCGGGTGTGGGTGTCGGAGATCATGCTGCAACAGACCCAGGTCAGCACCGTACTCAACTACTTCGACCGCTTCATGGCCTCGCTGCCCACGGTGCAGGCCCTGGCCGAAGCCCCGGAAGACGAAGTGCTGCACCTGTGGACCGGCCTGGGCTACTACACCCGGGCGCGCAACCTGCAAAAGACCGCGAAGATCGTCATGGCCGAGTACGGCGGCGAGTTTCCCCGGGATGTGGAAAAACTCACCGAGCTGCCGGGCATCGGCCTGTCCACCGCTGGCGCCATCGCCAGCATCAGCATGGGCCTGCGGGCGCCGATCCTCGACGGCAACGTCAAGCGGGTGCTGGCACGCTTCACCGCCCAGGAGGGCTACCCGGGCGAACCCAAGGTGGCCAAGCAGCTGTGGGCCACTGCGGAACGCTTCACGCCCCACAGCCGGGTCAACCACTACACCCAGGCGATGATGGACCTGGGGGCGACCCTCTGCACCCGGAGCAAGCCCAGCTGCCTGCTGTGCCCCCTGGAGCGAGGCTGCGAAGCCCACATGCTCGGCCTGGAAACCCGGTACCCGATTCCCAAGCCGCGCAAGGAGGTGCCGCAGAAGCGCACCCTGATGCCATTACTGGCCAACCGCGAAGGCGCCATCCTGCTTTATCGGCGCCCCTCCAGCGGCCTCTGGGGCGGGTTGTGGAGCTTGCCGGAACTGGATGGCCTGGACGACATCCCGCACCTGGCATCGCAGCACTCCCTGGCGCTGGGCCAGCAACAGCAGATGCCCGGCCTGGTCCACACCTTCAGTCACTTCCAACTGGCCATCGAGCCCTGGCTGATCCGGGTCGAAGAGTCGGCGCTGCACGTCGCCGAGGCCGACTGGCTCTGGTATAACCTCGCCACCCCGCCGCGCCTGGGCCTTGCCGCCCCGGTGAAAACACTGCTCAAACGCGCGGCCGAAGTCTTGAATGCAGGAGAGTCGTCATGACCCGCACCGTAATGTGCCGCAAGTACCAGGAAGAATTGCCGGGCCTGGAACGCCCCCCGTACCCGGGCGCCAAAGGCCAGGATATTTTCGAACACGTCTCGGCCAAGGCCTGGGCCGACTGGCAGAAACACCAGACCCTGCTGATCAACGAAAAGCGCCTGAACATGATGAATGCCGAAGACCGCAAATATCTGCAGGGCGAGATGGACAAATTTTTCTCCGGCGAGGAATACGCCAAGGCCGAAGGCTACGTGCCGCCAGCTGAGTAAACCCGCACAAAATCGGGGGCGGAACGTAAGCGGCGGTAATAATTAAACTTTTTTTCAAAACTTGCTTGACGCCCCCCTGAAAAACCCGTTTAATGCGCCCCGTTGCCCAGATAGCTCAGTCGGTAGAGCAGGGGATTGAAAATCCCCGTGTCGGCGGTTCGATTCCGTCTCTGGGCACCACCTTCAGCTTTCAGGTGGTGTTTACATCACGTGAAAGCAACCAAGAAACCCGCCTAGTGCGGGTTTTTTGTTGCCTGAGATTTAGCCCCTCCCCGTAAAACCTGCATCGCCAAGAGTGTCGCACCCCGACAGAAATACCCCGATACCCCATGACCCAACTCAAGTCGTGACTTGCTGGCACTCTCCTCAGTTTGCCAATCCGTCAGGCTGCCCTCTGTGGAGGTTCATATGAGTCAGGCAATTACGGGGAACAATCCGGACACCCACCTTCTTCCGCTGATCGACAGCCTCGGCGAGCTGATCCGTCAATCGCGCCGACAGGCACTACGCGCTGTCGATACGTTACAGGTACAAACCTGCTGGCAGATTGGCCGGCATATCGTAGAGTTCGAGCAAGGGGGTGCTGAGCGGGCAGCCTATGGAAAGCGACTGCTGCCAGAGCTGGCAAAAGTACTGAGCGCGGAGTTTGGCAAAGGCTTCGACGCTACCAACCTGCGGCATATGCGGGGATTCTTCCTGAGCTTCGAAAAATGCGACGCACTGCGTCGCGAATTGAGCTGGACCCACTATCGCTTGCTGCTAAGGGTCGAAAGCCAGCACGCTCGCCAGTGGTACATGCATGAAGCCGCGACACAGGGCTGGTCAACCCGAGCCCTGGAACGCCAGATCGGCACGCTCTATTACGAACGCCTCCTGAGTAGCCAGGATCGCGCACCCGTCGAGCAAGAGGCGGCCATCAAGATTCAAGCCCTGGGCAAGACTCCCAGAGAGTTTGTCCGCGATCCGGTACTGCTGGAGTTTCTTGGGGTACCCAACGCCGCCAGCCTGCTGGAGAACGATCTGGAGCAGGCGCTGATCAATCAGTTGCAAGCCTTCCTGCTTGAACTGGGCAAGGGCTTCGCCTTTGTTGCTCGCCAACAGCGCATCAGCACCGAGAGCAAAGACTTCTACCTCGATCTGGTGTTCTACAACTACCTGCTCAAATGTTTCGTGGTCTTCGATCTCAAGCGTGGCGAACTCAGCCATCAGGATATTGGCCAGATGGATATGTACGTGCGCCTTTACGATGAACTCAAGCGCGGGGCGGACGACGGACCTACAGTGGGCATCATTCTGTGCACACAAAAGGACGAATCCGTGGTTCGTTATTCCGTGCTGCACGGGCATGAACAACTGTTTGCCAGCAAGTACAAGCTGATACTGCCCAGCGAAGAGCAACTGCGCGATGAACTGGACCGCGAGCGAGCCAGGATAGAAGAACGCCTACTGGCGCAAACTGACCAAACGCTTCCCAGAAGTTCATAAGCGCCTCAGATGCTCTCAGGCCAGTTTGAAGGCAGCCAGAATCCTATCGATCCTGGCCGCATTTACGCATTACCTGCATCCGCCGATCAGAAGGCCTTATCCGCCCGCTCCATCGCCTGCCCTTGGGCCACATCGAGCAAGGCCACGCCATCACCGAGCAGCAGCGAGGCGATGTCGGCGATCTGGAACAGGTCGCTGGAGTCAGCCGTTTGCGCGGTCATGCAGGACAGGCTGTTCATCAGTTTGTGAAGGGCACGTATGCGCTGATCGGCGCAGGCCAGGAGATCGACCAGGGGCGCATAGGGATTGATCAGTAGGACGGGGTTGTCCGCTGGCGTGTGTTGAAGAGGGATGTATCCGTTCATTGGTGACACTCCTTGTGTATGAGGAGCTACCACCCAACTTCCTACCGGCCAGGTGGCAGCTGCACGCGGGGGTAGGAACCGGTCACAAGATCCGGCCACGCCGAAGCGTGCCCGCGTACAGCCGCCATAACGCATAGGCAGCAAACAGCACCCAAAGCGCTGGGTGCTGGTACGCATCTTATGATCGGGTTCCTACGCCCGGCCGCTGATTTGGCAGCGACCGGCGCAGAGTAAAGAGCAGGTCCGATCAGCGCAAGCCCTCACCTGGTGACTGAAAGTAACCAGTCCACTCAGTGTTTGTGCCGATGATGAACATCGGGGAAGTGTGCATGGCTATGCCGGATCGGCGCGTGCTCATGGGGATGGCTGTGGGGCTCCGAGCCGTCCCACTCAAAGCCGTGTTCATGCTGGTGGTGCTCGTCATGCCTATGGCGATGGTTGTGCGCGAGAGGCTCGTGCTGATGCTCGTGAACGTGGTGTTCCATCAAGTGAATCCACACGCCGATGGCCATCAGTGCCGCAGCCAGCAGAAACCACAGGGAAACCGACTCGCCGAGGATCAGAATCGAGAGCGCTGCGCCAAGGAAAGGCGCCGTGGAGAAGTAGGCCCCGGTACGCGCACTGCCCAGCCCTCGCAGGGCCAGGACGAACAGCACCAGGCTGACGCCGTAACCCAAAAAACCCACCAGCAGTATCGGCCCCAGCGTGGCAGCAGCAGGCAGTTGCGCGCCAACAAGCAACGCCAGGCCGGCATTGACCACCCCCGCCACCACCCCTTTGCTACCGGCAATGAATAGCGCATCGGACGCCGAGACGTTACGGGTCAGGTTGTTATCGATGGCCCAGCACAGGCAGGCGCAGGCCACCGCCAGTGGCCCCAGCCAGTCATCAGCGCCGGCGTGCTGCTGCGGCCATGACAGAACGATCCCGCCCAACACGATGGCGAGCATGCCGAGCACGATCCGGCGATCGGCGTTCTCCTTGAACACCAGCCACGCCAGCATCGCGGTGAGTACCGACTCCAGGTTGAGCAGCAACGAGGCGGTGGCGCCTGCGGTCCGCGTCAGGCCGAACATCAGCGCGACCGGCGCCAGCACTCCGCCAAACAAAATCGCCCCCAGTAGCCACGGCCACTCGCGCGCCGTCAGCCCCGTCGGTCGCCAACCCCGATCGCGAACGCAACGGACAATGGCCAGGCCGATGCCACTGCCCAGGTACAGCAGCCCAGCCAGGAGCATCGGCGGAACATCCAGCCCCAGCAGCTTGGCCAACGGCGTACTGGCGCCGAACAAGGCGGCGGCCGCCAGCGCATAGAGAACACTCAAGTTCATGGTCGGATCACCCTTCAGGCTCATTGCAAGATGCTGAACAGGATGACCCTGGCGGTGTAGAAATGCCGTGAATCAACCTACAACCGATCGGCAAGCCTCAGCTTCCAGGGGACGCTGCGCGTCCCAGAGGGAGCAAGCTCCCTCGCCACAGGTACAGCGCCTGCCCTTGGCTGACTGGCATTACCGCCTAGAGCGGCTTTTTCACTGAGCATGGCTCTGCAGTTTCAGCCGTCTTGCTGCACCGTACCGACCTCAGCATGCAGCTTTATACCCAATGCGCCCATGACCTTCATGATGGTCGCCAAACTGGGGTTGCCATCAGCTGATAGGGCCTTGTAAAGCCCCTCGCGAGTCAGGCCAGTATCTCGGGCTAGCTGCGACATCCCACGCGCTCGCGCGATATCGCCCAAGGCCGCAGCCAGCAGCACGGGATCGTTCTCCTCCAGACAGGCTTCAAGGTAAAGAGCCATGTCCTGTTCAGTCTTCAAGTGATCGACTACATCCCACTTGCTCAGTTTTATCTTGGTCATCTCATCCTCCTAGAGCTCACGGGACAGCCTGATGGCAATCCTCATATCAGCGGCCTGAGTCGCCTTGTCACCACCGGCCAGCAGAACAATCACTTCATAGCCGCGCTGCACGAAATACAGTCGATAACCCGGCCCATAATCTATCCGCAACTCAGATACCCCCTCACCCACCGGCTTGCAGTCACCCAAAACCCCCAACTCCACTCGACGAAGTCGAGCTTTGATCCGAGCCTGTGCCCGAGCGTCCCTCAGCCTGGCAAACCACTGGCTATAACGCTCTGTCTGAACAAGCGTGTGCATGCACAAAATGTAAACCACAGTTTACATTTCATCAATAATGAGCACCCCCTCTCCGACAAAGCGTCCACATCACGACTCAATAACACCAGCCCCATAAAAAAGGCCTGGATCGAAATGGAGCCAGGCCTCACAGGCAAACATCAGCAAGTCACCACTTGCTCGCATAGCAGCCTCAGCCAGAAGCGGCATCCATCAACACCTTGAGCGCCGCATCGGCCTCGGCACGCTGGGCCTTGGTGGGTTTGCCGGCAAATTGGCTGCGCTGCTTGTTGAGGGTCAGGTAGGCGTTGTCGCCATCGCCCCAAATGTAGGAGTAAATCAGCAGGAAACTGTCGGAGCCGGGCTGGCAGTAAGGGGCGACGCTGCGCAGCGGCGCCAGCAGTTGGATCATCTCGCCATAGTTGTCGGTGAACTCCAGCAGGGCGAACTGCCAGCGACCGGTCTGCGGATCGTATTGGGAGGAGCCGCCAGTGCCCGCCCACATTTGCACCACTTCCTGCAGGCTGCGCGCACCGGAATCCTGCAACCACTCGGCATCGACCCGGGCCGAGCCGTACATGTCCTTGCTGTCGAACCACTTCTGCCAATCGCTGTAGGAAATCGCCGGGCGTGGCGCTGCCGCCATGGCCTTGGCGTACTGCTCGGGGCTCATGCTGCAACGCAGATACACCGAGGAAGGCTCGCTCGCCTGTGCCTGCCAGGTCGCAGCCAAAAGCGCTGCCAGCGCCAGCCCTGTCCATGAGCGAAGTTGCATGGTTGTCGTTCCTGATCGTTCGAGAAAAGGCCGCCAGTCTACCGGCGCCGATCGACGCAGAGGGCCTGCCCTCTGCCGCAGAATCCGATCAGCACCGAACGCCAGCATACAAGCTCAAGCAAGCGCCTGCGCCGCCTGCCAATGCTTCATCTCCTCAGCGATAAAGTGCTGCACCAGATCGCTGTACAGCTTCTCGATGGCATCCGCGCTCAGGCCTTCGGCCTCGGCCCATTCGCGGCGGGTGGCGAGCATCGCCTTGAAGCGCTCCTCGGCCCGCACGGTGGCCGCCGAGGTCTTGAACTTCGACGCCGCCAGCACGTACTTGAAACGCGCACCCAGCAGTGCGATTACCGCCCGATCCAGGGTGTCGATTTCCCGGCGGATATCTTCCATGCCCTGGCATTGTTCCGGGCTCATCTGTTGCTTTACTTCCATGCTCAAGGCTCCATCGACGTCCAGGGATACCCGGCTTCGGCCGGGCCCGGATTATTCCCATGGCGGCGCATCGGAGTAAAGTTGCGGGCTCGCGCCCATTCGACTGCCAAGGAACTGCTCGCGTGAACCAGAAGAGAACCCGAGTCCGCCTGCCCCACCCCAAGCCCGGCAAAACCGGCAGGGGGGCCTGGGTATTCCTGCTGATCGGTGGCGTGCTGCTGGCACTCACCGCACTGCTGGGCTGGACCCTGGTAAGCGCGCTACAGGACGGCCTGATCGCCACCCGCAACCGCGCCGGCCCCAAGCTCGTCTACAGCCAGGCACAACAACCGACCCAGTTCTATATCGAGCTGCTCTGGCAATGCACCAGCACCCTGTTGCTGGGCGCACTGGCCGTTGCCACGCTGTGGATCGGCCGGGTATTAATGGGCGCACAAAAAAAACATCGCTGATGCCGGATGCCGCTCCGGCATAGTGCAGCCGCCCAGGAACAACCGCCCATGTCCCTGCTGTCCTCCCCCGAACTGCCTGCCACCCGCCCCGCCGCTGCCGGTCCAGATTCAGGTGCAGGTGCAGATCCAGGCCCCAGCGCAACCTTCAGCGAACCGGCGGCGGATGGCGTTCTCCTCGGCGGCTTCACTTGGCGCCACCCATCAGCCGATCCAGCACGGCCGGTGGTGATCATCAACGCCGCGACCTCGGTGCGCTGCCGCTACTATTTTCGTTTCGCCGACTACCTGTTCGCCAACGGCTTCGACGTGATGACCTATGACTATCGCGGCATCGGCGAGTCGCGTCGGGGCTCGCTCAAGGGGTTCAAGGCGTCCTGGTCGGATTGGGGCGCACTGGATTTCGAAGCCATGCTGCAACGGGCCCAGCGCGAGTTTCCCGGACAGCCGATCGATGTGGTGGGTCATAGCTTCGGCGGCTGCGCCGTGGGCCTGGCCGCCTCCGCCGGGGTGATCCGTCGCGTGGCCACCATGGGCGCGCAATTCGCCTACTGGCGTGACTACGAGCCCCGGCTGCGCTGGCGCATGCTGGGCAAATGGCATGTGTTGATGCCCCTGCTGACGGGCCTCTACGGCTACTTCCCCGGCAAGCGCCTGGGCTGGATGGAGGACACACCTGCCGGGGTGGTCCGCGACTGGGCCACCCCGCACCCACGCTACGAAGGCCGCCCCAGCGGCCGCAGGCTGGCCGCAAAGCGTAGTGGGCAGCCCTTCGCCCAGGTCAGCGCAGCGATCCTCGCCATCAGTGTCAGCGACGACCCCTTTGGCACCGTGACGGCCATCGAGCGGCTACTGGGCTACTTCAGCAACAGCCCACGTACACATCTGCGCCTTCACCCCGAGGACATCGGCGAGGCCGAGATCGGCCATTTCGCCTTCTTCCACAGCCGCTTCGAAAGCCGGCTCTGGCCGCTGCTGCTGCACTGGCTGCAGCACGCCAGCCTGGCCCCGAGCAGCCCCGGGCAACAGCTGATGCTGGAGCGCTGATCAGGCAAAGGCGTTGATGAACCAGGTGATCAGCGGGATCGCCACAATGTCGATCAATACCGCACCGCACAGCGGCACGATGATGAAGGCCTTGTAGGAAAAGACCTTGTAGTGATCACAGATCGCGCCCATGTTGGCCACCGCATTGGGCGTCGCCCCCAGGCCGTGCCCCATGAAGCCGGCACACAGCACCGCCGCGTCATAGTTGCCGCCAAACAGGCGGAACAGCAGGAACACACACAGCAGCACCATCACCAGCACCTGCACCACCAGGATCACCAGCAGCGGCAGGCCGAGCTGTTCCAGCTCCCAGAACTTCAGGCTCATCATGGCCATGGTCAGGAACACCCCCAGGCATACGTCGCCCAGGGTGCTCACTGCGCTGTCGGGGATGTCGATGATTCGCGCCCGGTCATTGAGGTTGCGCAGGATGATCGCCACGAACATCGCCCCCACGTAGCTCGGCAGCACAATGCCCAGGTGTTCGTTCAATGCGCTGCCGATCCAGAAGCCCAGCACCATGATCAGCAGGACGCAGGTCAGCAGGCGCAGCAAGGTCGGCGCATCCAGAGGCGCCACCGAGCCCTGGGCGGCGCTTTCCAGGTGCTGCAAAGTGCTGACCTGATCGGCCTGGATCTGCAAGCGGTTGCGCTCGATCAGCCAGCGCGCCAGCGGGCTGCCCAGCAGGCCACCGGCAACCATGCCGAAGGTGGCCGAAGCCAGGGCCGCCGTGGTGGCGCCCACCGCCCCGAGGTTTTCCGCGATGGGACCAAAGGCCGCCGCGGCGCCAAAGCCGCCCTCCAGGGACACCGCACCGGCCATGATGCCCAGCAGCGGATCGATGCCCAGCGCCTTGGCCGCACCGACACCCACCAGGTTCTGCAGCAGCGCCAGGGACCAGCAAGCCCCCAGGTAGACGAACAGGATCTTGCCGCCACGACGCAGCAGGCCGAGGCTGCCCCCCAGGCCCACGGTGGTGAAGAACGCCACCATCAGGGGCGTCTGGATCGCGGTGTCGAGCTTGATCGCCAGCAGTTGCTGGTCGCGCAGCAGCCAGACGATCAGGGCAAAGCCGAAACCGCCGATCACCGGCGCCGGGACACAGAGCTGGGTCAGCCAGCGGCTGCGTTTCTTCAGCTGGGCTCCCACCCCCAGCAGGATCAGGGCCAGCGCCAGGGTGGTCAGCGCGTCCAATTCAAAAGTCGGCATGGCAAACATCTCTTCTTGTCATTGTGGTGTTGCGCGGCGAGGGGCGTGCCCCTCAGTGAATCAGGCTGGCCAATAGGCGCGCGGCCACGCGGGCGGTGCGCTGGTCCTGGTCGAGCCCGGGATTGAGTTCGGCAATGTCGGCTACGCGCAATTTGCCGCTGGCCCGAGCGTGGCGTACCAGGTGCTCGACCACTTGCACGTCCACTCCGTGGGCCGAGGGTGCACTGACGCCGGGAGCCTGGCTGGCTGGCAGCACATCCAGGCAGATGGTCATGTACAGCACGTCGATACCGTCGAGAAAAGCGTCGAGGCAGGCCTCGATGGCCGGCAGGTTCCAGCCCTGCATCTGCCGGTCCAGCAGGTAGCGCACATTGAGCTCCCGGGCCTGCTCGAACAGCGCCTGGGTATTGCTCAACTCGCTGACCCCCAGGCAGCAATACTCGAAGGGCATGCCGGCCTGTCGGCAATACTCGGCGATCTGCCGGAACGGCGTGCCGGAACTGCTTTGCGGTGCCTGACGCAGGTCGAAGTGAGCGTCGAAATTGAGAATGCCAATCCGCGGACAGGGCTGTTGGCGGCGCAGGTAATCGGCCAGGCCACTGAAGCTGGCAAAGGCGATTTCATGACCACCACCCAGGCCCAGGGCCAAGTGCCCCTGTTCGAGCAACTGGCCGAGGCGATTGGCGTAGAGCTGCTGGGCGCTTTCCAGAGCGTGGCCGTTACAGGCCACGTCCCCGGCGTCATACAGCGGGCCTCGGCCGTGCCAGGCCAGGTTGGCCAGGGCCGCGCGCAAGGCCGCCGGCCCCTGGCTGGCACCGGTACGCCCCTGGTTGCGCTTGACCCCTTCGTCACAGGCCAGCCCGAGCAAGGCAACACCCGCCGGCTGCTGTTCACTCCAGGGCTGTACCCACTGGTGCCAGCGCCGGGCGGCCAGGCCTTCGGCCAGGTCGATACGACCCTGCCAGAGGTGCATGGGGGCGGTAGTGATCATGGTCTTGCTCCAGTCAATTCAATCCAGTCGGGCACTCAGGCGCTGAGCGGCTTCGCGGGTCCAGCGGATCAGCCGCTCACTGCGCTGTTCGGCGCGGAACGCCGGGGCCATGAGGCTGATGGCGCCTTGCAGGCGGTCACGGCTATCGAGCAAGGGCGCGCTGACACCCCAGATGCCGTGGTCGATCTCGCTCAGGCTCACGGCATGCCCGGCTGCGCGAATCGCCGCGTAGCTTTCCAGATACGCGGCGACATCCGCTTCCTCGACGCCCCGCTGGCGCAGGATCGACAAGCACAGCTCAGGCTCCATGTAGGCCAGCAACACCTTGGCCGAGGCGCCCAGCAGCAGCGGCTGCGCCAGGCCCTTCTGGTAGCAGCAGCGCAGGGGCTGCGGGCTGTCCACCAGTTCAATACAGATCGCCTGCCCGTTGCTGGGTACCATCAGCGCGACGCTTTCCTGACTGAGCTCGGCCAGGCGGTTGAGCTCCGGTTTGGCCAGGGTCACCAGCAGGCCTTCGCGGTCGAACTTCTTCGCCAGTTGCAGGCAAGTGGGCCCGGGCAGGTAGCGGCCCTGGCCATTGTCCTGGGCCAGCCCCCAGCGCAACAGGGTCTTGAGATGGCGATAGGTACTGCTCAAGGGCTGCTGCAAGTTCAGCGAAAGCTCCTTGGCGGACATGGCCTCCGGGGATTGCCCCAGGGCCACGAGTATTTGCAGCAGACGGTCAGTGGGCGTGTGGTAGTGCATAGCGGCCTCTTGCAGCCATGGTGCATGGACTTTCCCGGCAAATGAAATCAGATTCCCAAGCAGTGGGAAAAGACTGCAAAAAACCTTCGGCAAAAGCACACCGCTGCAATAGCCCGCGGCTCATACAGGATCGACGGTGCCCGCCAAGAGACCATGGCGGGTGCCAGCGCGGTGATTTGCTGGCATCCTCTCCCGCCTGACTGGCCGCTCGCCTGGTATCTGCGAGCGCCACCCCTTTGTGCAACAAGGTAAGACGCCCATGGCATCGATCGACAAACAACACAAACGTGCCGCCCGGGCAAAGGCCAAGGCCAAGCAAAACCGCGCCAAGCGCACAGCCCCCACCTCGGAGCTGGAACTGGACCCCAACGACAGCCGCATCGACTTCGAATCGGTAGACCTGACCGAGCTGTTCGTGAAAATGCGTGACGCTGAGAAAACCAGCCAGCAAGCGCTGTGCACGGTGTTCCTCGCGGACCCGCTGCTGGAGCTGGTCTACGAGCAGGAGGGCGAACAGGGCGCCACGGATTTCATCCTGGCGGCACTGATCGAATACCGTAACTGGTCCACCGAGGCCGACGAGGCCACGGCCCTGGCCTGGATCGAGTCCGAGGCCTTCCAGGCCGACTACCTGGCCGCATCCCAGGCACTGTTCAGCGCCGAGGGCTGAGTTTCTTCCGGGCATGAAAAAGGGCGCATTCAGCAATGAATGCGCCCTTTTCCGTTTCAGCTAAACAGCCTGGCGTGATGCTCAGGCCGCTTCCAGCCGAGGGATTTCCATGCCGATGCGCGAGCTGGCGAAGTTCAGGTCGCCGCTGGCGATGGACTGGGCCTTGAAGCCCGAGCCGATCAGGTCGCGAACATACAGCTTGTTGTACATGAACATGAACACCAGGTTGCTCAGGCCGAAAGTGAACATGGCCAGCAGGAACATGATGGCGGCCCATTTCCAGTCGGCGCGGAACAGTGCCGGGATGAAGCCGAAGAAGAACACGGTCCAGGAGAAACCAACTGGCGCTTCCTTGATGGCTCCGGTGTTCGGGTTTTTGAAGATGATTTTAGTGAACGCCATGCGCGTCTCCTTGCCGCCCTTGTTTGAGAGACCAATGGCCGGGCGATCACCATTGAACCCTGAATGCTCGTTCTTCGAACCGGGACTGTCGGGCATGCCACAGGCAGGCGCTGACAATCAGGAACCAGGGCTAGTGCGCACGGATCAAGGGAAAGAGGCGGTAGGAGGATTCAGTACCCCGACAAGCATTCAGTCCCTTGCAATACAGCGCTATTCCCTAGCTCCTCTCACGCTGGCACGCAAGAGCTCTTATCGAAGAGCGCGCAGGCTACTATTTCGCCTGCATGCTGTCCATGAAACGCCATGTAACAAGTGAAAAATCCAATAAAAAAGGCCGCGGTCAATGCTGACAGCAGCCGTTTTGTCACTCAGAACGCCAACTTTTCAGCAGCCTCTGCCGAATCCTTCGTCATCGCCTGGTGGAACTGCTCGGCACTGATTTCGCTGAGCGTGGTGTAACCGTCGTAATGGTAAAAACGCTGTTTGTCCCGTGCATAGCGGTCCGCGAGAAACTCCAGGCTGGCCAGGTCGATGCGCTTGGCACTCACCGGGCGCCGGCCACAGAACAGCTTGCGCGTGCCCAGCTGCAAGAAGTCCGGATGGGGAACCCTCACTTCTTCCGGGCTGAACTCCACCTCCAGCGCCTTGCCGGCAGAAAACATCTGCGTCGCGCTGAAGGCGTAGCTGCCCATGAAGCGCGTGTGGGCCGGGTCGAGGTTCCTTTTTCTTTCGCTGTAGTAGTACACCGCGCCCTTATCCCTGGCCCAGCCATGCCCACAAGACTCGAAGCTGGCCAGATCCGCCTTACCCAGCGGCTCAGGCGCCTGATAAAAGACCCTGTGGCAAAAAACCGTCTGGCCATCGGTTAGATAGGGCCCACCCAGGGCACGGTACTGATCGACGGAGGCTGAAGAAAATCGCTCCGGCACCTGGGTCTCGGCACGATGAAAGGGGATCAGGTACAAGCCGTTGGCATCACCGCACAGGTGCGTGTCCAGCAGCTTGAAACTGCCGGCATCCAGACCATTGATAGCGCGACCATGAAAGTGCACCTGGTGCCCCAGCTCAAACCCCAAGCCGATGGAGCGCAGGGCGGGCGTTGTCGACGCTGGCTCACAGGGCTTTTGCAAACGGTGCCACCAGTAGCCCTGCAGCTGCGGGTGAGCCTCGAAGAACGCAGCCCACTCCTGCAGCATCCCGTCATCAATCACCCCAGCCGAACCGAGAGGGCCGTGCTTGTCGCCCACCAGCACCGGTGAATGGTTGTACTCACCGCGCTCCAGCCGGGCCACCACAAAACTCTGCACATCCACATCCAGCGGCTTGTTGAACAGATAGGCGCGCTGCTCGTCGGCGTAGTAATGAAACCCCAGGTGGCGAAAACTCGGAGCATGGGCCCCGCGCAAGCGGGTGCCATTGCAGTAGACAAACTGGTCGTCCACAGCCACGTACGGGTCCGGCGTTTCACTGCGACTCAAGACTCGTCCCGCAGCATCGAACACCGACTCAACGCGGTTCAGCAAGCGAAAGTCGCCGACATAACGCAGGGTCTTCCCGGTCAGGAAGTAGGCCCGTTGGGCGTCCTTGGCGTAGCGCTCATTGAGCACACAGAACGTCGCCAGATCGGCCTTGTCGATGCGGTAGAAATACTCGTAGGCAATACCGGAGCCCTGCTGCGCCTGGACGATCACCGAATGCCCATCGGTGCCCCAGCGCCGGGCCAGCATGTGAAAACCGTCCGGATTGGCAATCGGCAACGGCGAACCGTCCTTCTGGTGCAGCGGCACGCCGCCCCGGCAGACCTGATCATTGATCACCTGATAAGCCGGATGGTTGGTGCCACGCACCCGGTCCTCGGCGCTGGCGATCACCCGTGCGCCCAGGAAGACCTTGGCGCCGTCACTGAACAGCACCGCAGATGAAGGCCAGTCCTCCGGCACCGGGTCCAGCAGCGCCAGACGCTCTGGGTGTGCGTCCTCGATCAGCGCCAGCCCATAGTCGTGACAGAAGTAGGCCCGCTGGTGATCGCTCCAATGGTCATGGCCAAGGCTTCGCAACCCGCGACACACGCGCATCGGCAACGCCTGCAACGGGTGGTAGCCGTAACGTTCGAAGTAACGGGGCAAGGCAAAGTAATCGGCCCGGGCATCACGCAGCAGGTGCCGATGAACACGATGGCGCCAGAGCGGTTCGCCCTCTACCAGAGGGGAAACCGGGTATTGCTCGGCCGCGGCCTGAGAAGCCTGCTCAGCCGGCGTCCGCCCCTCACGCTGCAGCATGAGGTACACGTCCCGGGCCCGCTCCTCCACCAACAGCGCCCCCTCCATAAAGGCAAACCCCTGATGCCATTCAAGGTCGAGCTTTTCCCACTCGGCAAAATCCATGTCCAAGCCCTTCATCGCCGCATCCCAATGCTGACCGAGCGGTGGATTATCAGCAGGCGACCTGCGAGCGTAAAGCGCCCCGACGCCAGACCGCGACTGAGCATCAGCCCGCCACAAACAGACATGCCACCTCGCATTCGGACATGAAAAAGGCCGCGGTCATCTCTGAGCGCAGCCTTTTTCCACAAGCAGTGAATCAAACCGTCAGTTCAGCGCCAGAGCCCCGCTGCGCTCGGCCTTGCGCCGACGGGCCACCAACAGGCCCGCAGCGATGACGATGACACTGAGCAGGCCAGTGGCGAGGATCTCCACCCGATGCTCTTCCTGGAACAGCATGATGCCCAGGATCGCGACGATGAACACGATCACCGCGTAGGTCAGGCCTGGGAACAGCCACATGCGGAAGGCGATCTTCTCGCCGACGGCCATGCGTTTCTGGCGCATGCGCAGTTGCGATACGGCAATCACCAGGTAGACCAGCAAGGCGATGGCGCCGGAACTGGCCAGGAGGAACTCGAACACCGCAGCCGGCGCTACATAGTTGGCGAACACCGCAAGGAAGGCCGCAGCGGTGGACAGGATCACCGCCCAATATGGCGTGCCGCTGGCATTAGTGCGCTTGGCCACAGCCGGAGCATCGCCCCGCTTGCCCAGGGAGAAGAGCATGCGCGAGGCGGTGTAGAGCGCCGAGTTCAGGCAACTGGTCACGGCCACCAGCACCACCAGATCGACGATCAGCTTGGCGTTGGGAATGCCCATGCGATCGAGCACGGTCTGGTAGGAACCGACCTGGGCCAGGCTTGGGTCGTTCCACGGCACCAGGGCCACGACGATGAAGATCGACACCAGGTAGAACAGACCGATCCGCCAGATCACCGAATTGGTGGCCTTGGAAATCTGTTTGCCCGGGTTGTGGGATTCCGCCGCAGCGATGGTGACGATCTCGGTCCCCATGAAGGAGAACATGGTGGTCAGCATGGCCGCCAACACCGCGCCCATGCCGTTGGGCATGAAGCCTTGGGTGTCCACCAGGTGCGAGACGCCGCTGACCTGGCTGCTGGGCAGCAAGCTACAGATGGCGGCAAGGCCGAGGATCACGAAGCCGATGATGGCCACCACCTTGATCAAGGCGAACCAGAACTCGAACTCGCCGTAGTTCTTCACGCTGAACAGGTTGGTAGCGGTCAACAGCAGGGTGATCACCAGGGTGAAGACCCAGATCGCCACGTTGGGGAACCAGGCATGCAGGATGGTTGCAGCGGCGTTGGCTTCCAGCGGGATCACCAGCACCCAGAACCACCAGTACAGCCAACCGATGGTGAAACCGGCCCAGTGGCCAATGGCCCGATCGGCGTAGGTCGAGAACGACCCGGTGTCCGGCGAGGCGACGGCCATTTCCGCCAGCATGCGCATCACCAGCACCACCAGGGTGCCGGCGGCGGCGTAAGCCAGTAGCACGGCCGGACCGGCCTCGGCGATGGCGTGGCCGGAGCCGACGAAGAGACCCGCGCCGATAACGCCGGCGATCGACAGCATGGTCACATGCCGTGGTTTGAGCCCCTGTTCGAGGTCATTGGAGAGTTGCGTACCGCTCATGAAAAGCACCTTTGCAACGAAAAAAGAGTCACTCCACCCGGTCTGCATTCGTTCTCGTAAAAAGAATTCAACAGGGCGTTCTTTATTTCGCACGCAAGAATTGCGCCAAAATGTTACAGAGTCCCGGACAACAGGGCTTGGCGAGCCGACCGATGGAAATCCCAAGTCATTGAGAATAATGGTATTTCGCCACTTCGTTACCGGGCGACTCACTTTGTAGGACGAAACAGCGCACCAGAAACACACCCCCAAAGTGCGTGATGCACAATTAGGAAGCAGATCCATGACCTTTGGCCCGTTAACCCTTCCAACACCCGGCCAAAGCTGGCACCATCGCGCCTTTTTTTACGCGACACCTACCGGATTTCAGGCGAATTCAGGGTTCAAACGGGCGTTCGGTTGTTGATGGGGCGACAGTCTTCTGTGCTGATGCGACAACCTGCCACATACCCTCTGTTTACCTCCGGTAGCGCTGTTGGCTGCGCTTGGAACCCTATGCTAGCTTGGCGCCTCGCCAGGAAGGCCGCCAACAGCAGGAGCACAATGAACTCTATGAGGACCGCACATGGCTGAGGCCACGCCCGCGCTTGAAATCCGCAACTTGCACAAACGCTACGGCACTCAGGAGGTACTCAAAGGTATCTCGCTGACCGCACGCGACGGTGACGTGATATCGATCCTGGGTTCCTCCGGCTCCGGCAAGTCCACTTTCCTGCGTTGCATCAACCTGCTGGAAAACCCGCACCAGGGCCAGATCCTGGTGGCCGGCGAAGAGCTCAAGCTCAAGGCCGCGAAAAACGGCGAGCTGGTGGCCGCCGACGGCAAGCAGATCAACCGCCTGCGCAGCGAAATCGGGTTCGTCTTCCAGAATTTCAATCTCTGGCCGCACATGAGCGTGCTCGACAACATCATCGAGGCACCGCGCCGGGTGCTGGGCCAGAGCAAGGCCGAGGCCATCGAAGTGGCCGAAGCGCTGCTGGCCAAGGTCGGTATCGCCGACAAGCGCCACGCCTACCCGGCCCAGCTGTCCGGCGGCCAGCAGCAACGCGCCGCCATCGCCCGCACTCTGGCGATGCAACCCAAAGTCATCCTGTTCGACGAGCCGACCTCGGCCCTGGACCCGGAAATGGTCCAGGAAGTCCTCAACGTGATCCGCGCCCTGGCCGACGAAGGCCGTACCATGCTGCTGGTCACCCATGAAATGAGCTTTGCCCGCCAGGTCTCCAGTGAAGTGGTATTCCTTCACCAGGGCCTGATCGAAGAGCAGGGATCGCCACAGCAGGTCTTCGAGAACCCGCTTTCGGCACGCTGCAAACAATTCATGTCCAGCAACCGCTAACGGAGCTACACGCATGCAGAGCTATAAGAAGATCCTCCTGGCCGCTGCCGTCACTCTGGCTTTCAGCGCCAGCGCTGCCGCCGAGACCCTGAAAATGGGCATCGAGGCCGCCTACCCACCGTTCAACAACAAGGATGCCAGCGGCCAGGTGGTCGGCTTCGACAAGGACATCGGCGACGCCCTGTGCGCCAAGATGAAAGTCGAATGCACCGTGGTCACTTCCGACTGGGACGGCATCATTCCGGCCCTGAACGCGAAGAAGTTCGACTTCCTGATCTCCTCGCTGTCGATCACCGACGAGCGCAAGCAGGCGGTGGACTTCACCGACCCGTACTACTCCAACAAGCTGCAGTTCATCGCCCCTAAAGACAAAACCGACTTCAAGACCGACAAGGCCTCGCTCAAGGGCAAGATCATCGGCGCGCAACGGGCGACCCTGGCCGGCACCTGGCTGGAAGACAACCTGGGTGACGACATCACCATCAAGCTCTACGACACCCAGGAAAACGCCTACCTGGACCTGACCTCTGGCCGCCTGGACGCGATCCTGGCCGACAAGTACGTCAACTACGAGTGGCTGAAAAGCGAAGCCGGCAAGCCTTACGAGTTCAAGGGCGACCCGGTTGAAGAAAGCGACAAGATCGGGATTGCCGTGCGCAAGAAAGATCCACTGCGCGAGAGACTCAACGCCGCCCTGAAGGAAATCGTGGCCGACGGCACTTACAAGAAGATCAACGACAAGTACTTCCCGTTCAGCATCTATTGATACTGACTTGCCTGACCGGCGCCTGCCCCCTGGGCGCCGGTCCTTAGCAAAGCCATCCAGACCCCATGAATATCGATCTCTACGGATTCGGCCCGGCGCTCGCCGCCGGCGCGCTGATGACCGTCAAGCTGGCCCTCTCGGCATTGTGCCTGGGGCTGGTGCTCGGTCTGCTCGGCGCCTTGGCCAAGACTTCTCCGTACAAGCCGCTGCAATGGCTTGGCGGCGCTTATTCGACCCTGGTGCGCGGCGTTCCCGAGCTGCTCTGGGTCCTGCTCATCTACTTCGGTACGGTCAACCTGATGCGTGCCCTGGGCGAGTTCTTCGGCAACCCCGATCTTGAACTCAATGCCTTCGCCGCCGGGGTGATCGCCCTTGGCCTGTGCTTCGGCGCCTACGCCACCGAAGTGTTCCGCGGCGCGATCCTGGCCATTCCCAAGGGCCACCGTGAAGCCGGCATGGCCCTGGGCCTGTCGAAATGGCGGATCTTCACCCGGCTGATCATGCCGCAGATGTGGCGCATCGCCCTGCCGGGCCTGGGCAACCTGTTCATGATCCTGATGAAGGACACCGCCCTGGTGTCGGTGATCGGCCTGGAAGAAATCATGCGTCACTCGCAGATTGCCGTGACCGTTTCCAAGCAGCCGTTCACCTTCTATATGGTCGCCGCCTTCATGTACCTGGGCCTGACCGTGCTGGCCATGACCGGCATGCACTTCCTGGAAAAACGCGCCGCTCGCGGCTTCGCAAGGAGCGCCCAATGAACTGGGAAGTGATCATCAAATGGCTGCCAAAGCTGGCTCAGGGTGCAACCCTGACCCTGGAGCTGGTGGCCATCGCGGTCATCGCCGGCCTGCTGCTGGCGATCCCCCTGGGCATCGCCCGCTCATCACGGCTGTGGTACGTGCGCGCCCTGCCCTACGCCTACATTTTCTTCTTCCGCGGCACACCGCTGCTGGTACAGCTGTTCCTGGTGTACTACGGGCTGGCGCAGTTCGATGCGGTGCGTGAAAGCGCACTGTGGCCCTATCTGCGCGATCCGTTCTGGTGCGCCACCGTGACCATGACCCTGCACACTGCGGCCTACATCGCCGAGATCCTGCGCGGTGCGATCCAGGCCATCCCGCCGGGTGAAATCGAGGCCGCGCGGGCCCTGGGCATGTCCCGACCCAAGACGCTGTTCTACATCATCCTGCCGCGCGCTGCGCGCATCGGCCTGCCGGCCTACAGCAACGAAGTGATCCTGATGCTCAAGGCCAGTGCCCTGGCCAGCACCGTAACCCTGCTGGAACTGACCGGCATGGCACGCACCATCATTGCCCGCACCTACCTGCCGGTGGAGATTTTCTTCGCCGCCGGGCTGTTCTACCTGGTGATGGCCTACGTCCTGGTACGCGGCTTCAAGCTGCTGGAACGCTGGCTGCGAGTCGACGCCTGCCAGGGACGCTGACCTTCCCCCGCTCCCGCCCGGGAGCGGGCCTGCCCGGACCCACCGCCCATGCCCTCGATCCTCCAAGGCCCCGCGCTGCTCGATCGCTTCCAGGCCCTGGACGGCTTCCTGCTTGAACACCAGGCGCTCTGGCGCCCGCGCCCGTTCCACCATCTGCAACTGCCGTGGGAATCCACTCATCCCGAACTGGCCCAGTGGCTAAGCCAACGCTCCCTGGAAGACGCCGAAGCCGCCCACAACCATCCGCAGCAGCTCCAGGCGCCGGCGCCCTTTGCCCAACTGGCGGAGCAGGCCCAAGCACTCGGCGCGCTGGGCGAACTTCCCATAAAGGCACTGCCCGCGCCTCACCCGCGCCTCAATGTCGACGTGCCCGGGCGCAAATGGCAGCAGATCGAAGCCTTCGCCGCCTGCCTGCAATTCGACCGCGCTCCGACTCACTGGCTTGACTGGTGCTCCGGCAAGGGCCACCTCGGCAGGCGTCTGCTGCAACCCGGGCAGCAACTGACCTGCCTGGAATACGACCCGGCGCTGATCGACAGTGGCGAGCAACTGAGCCGGCACCACGGTTTGCCCGCGCGTCATGTGCAACAGGACGTGCTGGCCGATGACACGCCCCAGCAGCTCTGCGCCGAGCACAGTCCGGTGGCCCTGCATGCGTGTGGCGATCTGCATGTGCGCTTGATCCAGCTGGCCAGCCAGCAGGGTTGTCCACAGCTGGCCATTGCCCCGTGCTGCTACAACCGCACCCGCGCCAGCCACTACCGGGGCTTATCCACAGCGGCCCAGGCCTCGCGCCTGGAACTGTCCCTGGAGGACCTGGCCCTGCCCATGAGCGAAACCGTCACCGCCGGCGCTCGGGTCCGGCGCCAGCGCGACCGCTCCATGGCCCGGCGCCTGGCCTTCGACCTGCTGCAACGGCAAGTGCGCGGGGTCGACCAATACCTGCCAACGCCTTCGCTGCCCAGCCACTGGCTGGACAAACCCTTCGCCGACTACTGTCGCGACCTGGCCGCCCTCAAGGACTTATCCACAGTCGATTGCCAGGATTGGGCCGCGCTCGAAGCCGCCGGCTGGCAGCGCCTGGCCCAGGTGCGCAACCTGGAGCTGCTGCGGGGCCTGTTCCGCCGCCCGCTGGAATTGTGGCTGGTGCTGGACCGTGCGCTGTTCCTGCAAGAACAGGGCTACGCCGTGCGCCTCGGAACCTTCTGCCAGGCTCCCTTGACCCCGCGCAATCTGCTCCTGCTGGCAGAGCGCCCTTAACCGCCTGCTACGACAACTCCGACCCATGCTCGTTGTGCATAACCACCGCGGCCAGTGACCTCACCAACGGACGTCGGATACCCCATGGGTCACCCGCAAGCCATTGAAAGTCGCCGAGCCAGCCGGGGAAGTGACTCAACTTCACAAAAGAAAAAAACCAAGCTCATGACGCCTACTAGTCTCTAAGGCGTGCAGGGCATATGCCGCACTCAAGCCACAGCTCTGGCGCAACTCAAGCGGTCATGTTTCGACAGGAAGTCGCCAAGCTCACCATCACTGACAGGGAGTCAACCATGAACATCATCGACCCTCAGGCACCCACCTACGAAACCCTGCAAAAGGGTTTCAACTTGCGTTGGCCACCCAGTATCGAACAGGGCGCGAACCGAATTTATGTGTGTACGACACCTGATGAAGTTCTGACGGCAGCCAATACAGCACTGCATGATGGCTATCGCATTACGGTGCGCAGTGGCGGCCACTGCTACGAGGGCTTTGTTTCCAACAAGTTGAGCGGCGAGACACAAAACCTGGCGATTATCGACCTCGGTGAAATGAAAGGCCTGAAGTACGACGAGAGCCAAACCATCACTTCGCCCTGGGATAGCCAGAACAAGACGTATCGTTTCATGGCATTGACCGGCAATCAGAACTGGGACGGCTACCTGTCGCTGTACAAGCAGGCCGGGCGCACCCTTCCTGGCGGCTCATGTTATTCGGTCGGTTTGGGCGGGCACATCAGCGGCGGCGGTTACGGTTTGTTATCGCGCCTTCAGGGCTTGACCGTGGACTGGGTCACCGGCGTCGACCTTCTTGTGCCTGTGGAAAACTCGCGGCAACTGGAGTTCCGGCATGTTCGCGCGGACAGCCCGTCGAACAACGACAAGGCATTGTTCACCGCCTGTTGCGGGGCCGGCGGCGGCAACTTCGGCATCATCATCGGCTACTACTTCGACCAACTCCCACAAGCCCCGCAACAAGCCTACTGGATTCCCCTGGCCTACCCGTGGAAAGAACTGATTCCCAACTTCTCGAACTTCCTGCGGGCCTATTGGCAATGGTTCTCGGATAACGACGCCAACGCGACCAGCCCGGTGGAAGGCGTTGGCAACGGTGGCTTGTTCACCCTGCTGAAACTCAACCATGTGGATACCTCCGACCATGTGGTGCTGGCGATCCAGTACACCGGCCCCAATGGCCGGGTCGGCGGCGCCAACGATATCCCGCTCAACGACTTCATCAGCAAGATGAACGCCGCGGCGGGCATCACGCCGACCCTGCATGACGGCTTTATCGCGCCTAACATTGCCCCGCTCAGGCACCCGCTCGCCGGCAGGAAATTCAGAGGCGCGGTGCCTGAGCACACGGCGATGGACTGGCTGTACGTCACGCAAATGATCAACGGCTCGGGCAACAATCAGCGGGGCAAATACAAGTCTGACTATCAGGTCGAACAGTTCTCCGAACAGGCCTGCAACGCCCTGCTGACGCACTTGACCGAAGCCACGCCAGACAAACGCTTCAGCCAGTCGCTGGTACAGATCGACTCCTACGGCGGGGCGATCAATAAAAAGGGCATGGGCACCACCGCGGTTCCGCAAAGAAGCTCACTGCTCAAAGCCCAATACCAGACGTACTGGACCCACGCTGCCGACGACGCGGTGCAAATCGCCTGGATCCGCAACATCTTCACCGCCGTGCACGGCGGCAAGCCCAAGCGCCCCACCTACGATGGCTGCTACATCAACTACCCCGATGTCGACATGAAATACACCGCCACCGGCACGGTAGACCCCGACTGGCTGAACTTGTACTACGGCTGGAACAGCGAACTCATCAACAGACTGTCCAACTTGAAAGCCGCCATCGACCCCAACAACCTGTTTCGTCATGAACTGTCCATTCCGGCCACGAAGGCCGAGTAGGTCGCAGCCTGGCCCCCCGGCGGCATGACCACAGCCTGCTCGGCTGAGCCTGCGTCGCAGGTTCGATGAGCAAGCTGTGGAGCCGTGCGACAGGCTGTCGCGACCTGTGGATAAGTCTGTTGATGGAATTCTGGCAAAGCCTTTGATTGCATGGCGCTGAAGGACTTTTGCAGACTGGTCATTTTTTGTTCACAAAATAAAAGCCCGAAAAAACAGCCAGTTGCATAAAGATGAGAACGGCTCCACAAATCCGACAGTTCCCGGCCCTGGCGACCCATCCGTTGTGCATAAACACCTGAGCGAACGGGCATAACGCCCTGCGCCCAGGTGCCAGGGAGCGACCTCAGGCAAGGGCCTGATAGCGCCCCTTACTCATCGGCCCGCGCCGGGATCCACCACTCTTCGCCCCGGGCGGTGCTGATGTACTCCGGCCAGCGGAAATCATGGGGCACCTTGAAGTCCTCGGGCAGCAGCGGCGCCTGCCAGCGGCTGCCGCCGATGCCGCCGCCGGTACGCTCGACGAACTCGGCCTTGGCCGCGCTGAGCAGGGCTTCGTCGGTCAGCAGGTCGACCAGGGTCGCGGCGATGGTCTTGGCGGCGACCTCGATCATCGGGTCGATGGTCTGGCGAATGCCGCCCAGGGCGTTGGACACCCAGTCCGGATAGACCGTGCCCGGCGGCGCGCTGAGCATCGGCCGGGCCACCAGCAGGCGCACGGTCGGGCAGTGCCAGGTGTATTCCGGGTAGTCGTCGGAGGTCAGGTAGTTCTGCCAGGCCGGCATTTGCAGGCGCATCTGGCGCTCGCATTCCTGGGGCTCGATCAAGGCTTCGGTGGCCGGCAGGAAGGGCTTGTCCATGGCTTCAAGGCCGAGGTTGCGCTGGATCTCGCGGGCGATTTCCCGGGCTTCCTCATCCCACTGCGGGGCGCCTACCGCCGCCAGGTTGTCGTAAGTGGCCTGGGCCATGACGTGGTTGGGCAGGCCGCCCCGGGACTTGCAGACCCAGGTCTTTTTCCAGCGACAACCGGTGGCCATGGCCGCGGCGGCGGCATTGTTGTCCATGACCTGGGAGATGGTTTCGGCCTGCTCGATGGAGTCGCAACGCAGCAGGTACTGGATCTGCGACAGGTGCGGCGGCAGGTTGTCGGCGGTGGCCTGGCCGGCGGTGAGAATCGCCTCGTTGTAGCTCCACAGGCCGGTGAACGGCAGGGTCGAGCGACGCAGACTTTCGTTGAGGGTGTAGAAATGCACCAGGGCGTCGTTGGCCCCCGGCGCTCGGGCCGCCAGGTGGTTCTGCGGAATCGGGCTGTAACGATCGGCGGCGATCCAGTTCTGCGGGTCCTCGCAGGTGAAGCTGTAGATGTAGGCGTAGGCGATGCCGCAGTGGGTGTCCCAGGTGGTGGTGTTGTTCAGCGGCAGCATGTAGGTGGGGTGAAAGCTGATGGCCGCGTCGAGGTCGTCGTAGTAGCCCTTGGCGGCGTGGACCGGCTTGGAGGCGCGGAGTTTTTCCGCCGGCTCGCCGAAGAACCTGATGCTGCCCTGCAGGCCGAATTCCACCATGGTCGCCTTGGCCGCCAGGGCCCCGCCAAGGGCGCTGATGCCCAGGGCCGAATGCGGGTCGGTGTGCCCCGGGGCAAAGCGCGACAGGCCATCGCGCGGCTGCTTGCGGGTGGTCGCCGCCTGGCAGTTGCCGGGCACCGCATCGTACTCGCCGTAGGTGGCCAGCAGCGGGCCCTGGCCCTGGGTGAAGGTGGCGCAGAAGGCCGTGGGCATGCCGCCGCTGCCGCGCTCGACGGTGAAGCCCTCGGCCTCCAGCAGTTCGACATACCAGGCACAGGACTTGTACTCGCGGAACGCCGGCTCGGCGTAATGCCAGATGATCTGGTGCCAGTCCGACAGTTGCTGGCGGTGGCGCTCAACCCAATCGAGAGCGAATGCTTTGTAGCGGGACATGCGCGGCACTCCTGGTTATCCAGGTTCCGGCCGGCCGCTGCCCGGACGCCTCGGCACCCGTGCAAGACCTGCAGGACCTCTTGTTGTTATAGGGATGGTCCGGTCGGTTGCGGCCCGGATCGAGGTCCAGTATTGGTGAAGCAGCTGCGACATCAATCGAATTTTTTCGCCAGCAATGTCAAAGAAAATTGACCAGTTCGGCGCCATCGCGGCCCATACTGCGACGCGGCCGGCCCCTCCTCGGGGCCCTGCCTGGGCAGCACCCAGGTACCGGCCGGTCCCCTTCGAAGACAGGTTTCCTTGACCCGGAGTTTGCATGCGCTATCCCTCGATCACTGCCCTGCGCGCCCTCGACGCCGTGGCCCGGCTAGGCAGCGTGACCGCCGCCGCCCAGCAACTGAGCCTGACCCGCAGCGCCATCAGCCACCAGATCATCAGCCTGGAACAGAGCCTGGGTTTTGCCCTCACCGAACGGGTCGGGCGCGGCATCGGCCTGACCTACCAGGGCGAGTGCTACGCCCGGGAAGTGCGGCGCATCCTCGCGGACATCCAGGACGCCGGGCGGCGTTTCGACGGCCAGGCGGTGTCGGGCAAATTGCGCATCAGCTGTAATCCGGGCTTTGCCAGTTTCTGGCTGTGCAACCACATCAACGGCTTCCTGCGCCAATACCCCCAGGTGCAGCTGCAGGTGGTCAGCCCTCGGGCCCAGGACGACACCAGCGACGCCGAGGCCGATCTGTTCATTGCCTATGGCATCGGCGACTGGCCGGGGCTGCTGGTGGAGCAGATCGTCACCCTGCGCTTCTCGCCGGTGTGCAGCCCGCGCCTGATCAACGCCATCGGCGGTTTGAAGAGCCCGCTGGACCTCAAGGACTTTCCGTTGATCCACATGAGCGACACCAGCGACTGGCGGGTCTGGCTGGCGGCCGCCGGTGCCAGTCAGGTCAACCCCGACCGTGGCATTACCTTCTCCGACGCCCATTGCGCGCAATCCGCCTGTATCGCCGCCCAGGGCGTGGCCATCGGCGACAACCTGCTCAGCGGCGATGCCCTGGCCCGGGGGCTGCTGGTGCGCCCGTTCGATATCAGCATCAGCGCCCTGCGCGGTTATTTCCTGGTGATCAATCCGGCCAAGGCCGAGCGGCCAGCGGTCCAGGCCTTCAGCGACTGGCTGAAAAACCAGCTGCAGGCCAGTGCCCAAAGCATCAGTGACAGCCCGCTGATCGAGCCCTGAAAGCCGAGTCGAATGGGAAATTTCACTCACCAATGAGGCAAAAATTATTCCATTGATGTGGCGTTGCTTTTCACAATAATGAATCCACCACCTGCTGCACTCACAATAAAAATTCAATCGTGCAGGTGGGTTTCCGGGAGATCTCTGTAGTGTCCAGCAGCCCCTCGACTCAACTCAGCGCCCAAGGAATCAGCCAGTATTACGGCAACTTCACCGCCCTGGACGGCATCGATCTGGACGTTCGCCAAGGCGAATTCCTCACCCTGCTGGGCCCCTCCGGCTCAGGCAAGACCACCCTGTTGATGATCCTCGCGGGCTTCCTCAGCCCCAGCGCCGGCAAGCTGCTGGAGCGTGGCGTCGACATCAGCCGGCGCCCGGCGGAAAAACGCAACTACGGCATGGTGTTCCAGGGCTACGCCCTGTTCCCGCACATGAGCGTGGCCGACAACGTCGCCTATCCCTTGCGCATTCGTGGAGTGAAGGCCGAGGAGCGCCAGCGCCGGGTCAAGCACATCCTCGACGTGGTGGGCCTGGGGGCTCACCTGCACAAGAAACCCTCCGAGCTGTCCGGCGGCCAGCAGCAACGGGTGGCCATCGCCCGGGCCCTGGTGTTCGAGCCGGACATGTTGCTGCTGGACGAGCCGCTGTCGGCCCTGGACAAGAACCTGCGCGAGCAACTGCAGACCGAGCTGCAACGCATCCACCGCCAGGTCGGCACCAGCTTCGTCTTCGTCACCCACGACCAGGGCGAAGCCCTGGCCCTGTCGACCCGCATCGCCATCTTCAACCAGGGACGACTGGCGCAGATCGATACCCCGGAAACCATCTACGACCGGCCGAAAAACCGCTTCGTCGCCGAGTTCCTCGGCAAGATGAACCTGTTCCCGCTGCAGGGCCTTTCCCGCAATGGCAGCCAGGCCAGCGGGCGCTTTGGCGACAGCCCGCTGCACGCCACCACGACCGGTGACATCAGCAACCAGCCGCAGTTGCTGGCGGTGCGCCCGGAACACATGACCCTGCACACCGAGCGCCCACAAGCCGGCGAACACAACGTGCTGCCCGCCTGCCTTGGCGAGCGGGTCTACCAGGGGTCCAGCACTCATCTGGCGCTGAACATCAGCCCGGAACTGGCGCCGGTCAACCTCTCGGTGTCCGGCGATCATCCCGGTGCCCGCTTGCCCAGTGGCACCCCGGTGTGGCTGAGCTGGCCGGTGCGCCACAGCTTCCTGCTGGAAGCCTGAGCCGGCCACGCTCGCTGTCGAGCGTTTGCGTAGAAAGCCAATCACACTATCGGCCGGCGCCTGGCGCATCGGCCTCGCGAGGACTTGCCCCATGAGCCAGCACCACCAACGCGACTGCATCGAAATCCTCATCGAAAAAGCCCGTGGCGGGCAGGTCAGCCGCCGCACCTTCCTCCAGGCCATGGGCCTGCTGTCGGCGGTGCCCCTGGCATTGCGCAGCGGTATCAGCTGGGCGGCGGACAAGCCGCTGGTGGTGGTCAACTGGGGCGGCGATGCGCTCAACGCCTTTCGCAGCGCCTGGACCGACAGCTTCACCCAGAGCACCGGCATCCCGGTGCGCATCGACGGCGCCGGCCCCACCGAAGGCGCCATCCGCTCGCAGCTGGCCAGCGGCCGGCCAAGCTGGGACGTGGTGGATGTGGACAGCTACAGCGCCATGACCCTGGGCCGCGACAAGGTCCTCCAGCCCCTGGACTACAGCGTGGTGCAACGGGACCTGGTGGCCCCGGAGCTGTCCCACGAACACGGCGTCGCCGGCTACCTGTTCAGCTACGTGATCGCCTGGGACAGCCAGAAATACGGCAACCACAGCCCCAAAAACTGGGCGGATTTCTGGAACGTGGAGCAATTCCCCGGCAAGCGCACCCTCTACAAATGGATGAACGGCATGCTCGAAGCCGCGCTGCTGGCCGATGGCGTGGCCGCCGACCAGCTGTACCCGCTGGACGTGCCCCGGGCCTTGCGCAAGATCGATGAGCTCAAGCCCCACGTCCTGTCGTTCTGGGGCTCGGGCGCGGAAAGCCAGCAACTGATGATCGAAGGCGAAGCCTCCATGGGCGCCATCTGGCACACCCGCGCCACCCTGCTCCACGAGGACAGCGGCGGCCGCATCCAGTGGGGCTTCGACCATGCCTTCCTCAACGCCAGCAGTTGGGGCGTGCTCAAGGACAACCCGGCAGGCGCCGCACCGGCCATGCAGTTCATCCAGCACGCCTTGCAGCCCGCCGGCCAGTTGAAGCTGTTCGAAGCCCTGGGCAACGGCCCGTCCAACGCCGCCACCCAGCAACTGATGAGCGCCGAACAGCGGGAGATCAACTGCGCCTCCGAAGCCAACATGAAGAAGCAGATCTTCCTCGACACCCAGTGGTACGCCGACCACTACTCCAGCACCCTGGAGCAGTACCTGACCCACCTGTCCAAGTGAGCCGTCGACCATGAGTGCAACCCGAACCGCGCGCCTGGAACGCAGCCTGCTGCTGTTTCCCCTGCCGTTGCTGCTGGTGGTGTTCTACCTGTTGCCGTTCTTCGGCGTGGTGAGCTGGAGCTTCACCCTGCCCGAGCCCGGGATCGAGCAGTACCAGCGCATCGCCACGGACCCGGCGATCCACGACATGCTCCTGCGCACCCTGCGCCTGTGCCTGACGGTGAGCCTTCTGGCCCTGGTGATCGGCTACCTGCTGGCCTATTGCTGGGTGTTCAGCCCGCCGTTCTGGCAGCGCATGGTGGAGATCTGCGTGTTCATCCCGTTCTGGATCTCGGTGCTGGTGCGGGCCTTCGGCTGGCTGATCGCCCTGCGCAGCAATGGCGTGGTCAACGACAGCCTGCTGTCCCTGGGCTGGATCGATCATCCGTTGCAACTGACCCGCAACGAGCTGGGAGTGGTGATCGGCATGCTGCACTTCATGATTCCGTATGCGCTGTTCCCGCTGCTGTCGAGCATGCGCCAGCTGGATCAACGGGTGCTGCTGGCCTCCCGCGGCCTGGGCGCCGGCGCGCTGCGGACCTTCTGGCAAGTGCTGCTGCCCCAGACCCTGCCGGGGCTCTTGGGGGCCTTCATCATGGTCTTCGTGTTCTGCCTGGGCTTCTTCATCACCCCGGTGCTGCTGGGTGGCGGGCAGACGGTGATGATCGCCGAGTACGTGTTCCTGCAGATGTTCCAGACCAGCAACTGGGGCCTGGGCGCGGCCCTGAGCCTGGTGCTGCTGACCCTGGTCAGCGCGCTGATCTGGCTGCTGCTGCGCGTCACCCGTGTCAATCGACTGGTGGGTTGAGGTCACTATGAATACACATCGCACTGCATTGAGTACCCGACTGATCGCCGTGGTCGCCATGGCCTTCATGCTGTTCCCGCTGCTGACGGTGATCCCGGTGTCGTTCACCGCCAAGCGCTACCTGTCGATGCCGGACGGCAACTGGTCGCTGCGCCACTACGAGGCGCTGCTGAGCAACCCCGACTGGCTGTCGAGCATCGGCCAGAGCCTGGCGATTGCCAGCGCCACCAGCCTGATCGCCACCGTGCTGGCGGTAAGCTTCAGCCTCGGCATCTGGTACCTGCGCTCGCGCCTGGCGACCCTGCTGATCGGCCTGGTGCTGCTGCCCATGGCCATTCCGCCGGTGATCTCGGCGCTGGTGCTGTACTTCATGGAAACCAACCTGGGGCGCATCGCCCCGGGCTGGGGCTACGACACCCTGCCCGGGGTGGTGATCGCCCACGTGGTGATGGTGGTGCCCTACGGCGTGGTGACCATGCTGGTGGCCCTGAGCCAGGTGGACCGGCGCATCGAACTGGCCTCGCGCAACCTGGGAGCGAGCCTGATGCAGACCACCTTCCTGGTGATGCTGCCGAACCTCAAGCTGGGGATTTTCTCCACCGCGCTGCTGAGCTTTGCCCTGTCCTGGGAGGAGGTGGCGGTGACCCTGTTCATCACCAGTGTCGACGTCAACACCCTGCCCCGGCGGATCTGGAGCGGCCTGCGGGACAACGTCGACCCCAGCGTGGCGGCGATCTCGGTGCTGCTGATCGGCCTGACCCTGCTGGTGCTCATGGGCCGCCTGGCCTTGCAGTACGCCGCCCAGCGCCGCGCCCGCACCTGACAGCCCCTTGTGGCGAGGGAGCTTGCTCGCTCGCCACCCCTTCTTTCGCGCTCATGACTAATCACCTTCTAGCTGACCGACGTCATGCCCCGCCCCCCGCGTTTTATCCGATAGTGCGCAGCTCGCTCCAACGGCTTGCCCGGGCTCTTCTAGACTCGATGGGTGGTCGTATTCGGAACCGAACGGGTCGCTTTCGTGCGGTTCAATCAGAGGCAGCGTGTCAAGCTGCCCTTTATGCCCTGAACAGGTGCGGCAACGACCGTACCGGGTACAACAAGATACCCATTCAGGGTGCATGGCCAACGGCCTGAAACGCCGCGCTACCGTGACGTGGCAACCAGTGCCGCAGCCGACACTTTCGGACAGCCGACAACCACCAGGTTCGTCCGTGACCGTGAGGAATTGCTGTATGCCTGATGAAACACTGCATCTGCCGTTGATCCACACCCTGCTGGAGCGTCACAAAGGCTCCCCGGGTGCGCTGTTGCCGATTCTCCATCAGATTCAGGAAGAGCTCGGCTACATCCCCGATCTGGCCGTCCCCGACATTGCCCATGCGCTCAATCAGAGCCAGGCGGAAGTGCGCGGGGTGATCAGCTTCTACCATGATTTTCGTACCGCGCCACCGGCGCGGCACATCCTGCGCCTGTGCCGTGCCGAGTCCTGCCAGAGCCGCGGCGCCGAGCAACTGGCGGCGCAACTGCGCGCACGCCTGCAACTGGATGACCACGGCAGCAGCGCCGACGGTTCCATCAGCCTGCGGCCGGTGTACTGCCTGGGTGCCTGTGCCTGCTCGCCGGCCCTGGAGCTGGATGGACAACTGCATGCCCGAGTCAGCGCCGAACGCCTGGACGCGCTGCTGGACAGTTGCCGGGAGGACGCGTGATGCCGAGCCTCTATCTGCCCTGTGATTCCCTGGCCCGGGCCGTGGGCGCCGACGCGGTGGCCGACGCCATCGCCTCCCAGGCCGAGCACCACAACCTGCCGCTGCAATTGCAACGCACCAGCTCCCGTGGCCTGTACTGGCTGGAACCGCTGCTGGAAGTCGATACCCCGGACGGACGCCTGGGCTTCGGCCCGGTGAGCGTCGCCGACGTGCCCTCGCTGCTGAAAGCCCTGCAAGACGCCCCTACCAGCCATCCCCTGGCCCTGGGCCGAGTCGAAGACCTGCCCTACCTGAAAAGCCAGCAACGCCTGCTGTTCGCCCGCGCCGGCATTACCCGGCCGCTGTCCCTGGCGGACTATCGGGCCCACGGCGGCTTCGAGGGCCTGAGCCGCGCCGTCGCCCTGGGCGGTGAGCAGACCGTGACCGCGGTGCTCGACTCAGGCCTGCGCGGCCGCGGCGGCGCGGCCTTCCCCGCCGGGATCAAATGGCGCACCGTGCGCGACACCCCGCAGCAGCAAAAGTACGTGGTGTGCAACGCCGACGAAGGCGACTCCGGCACCTTCGCCGACCGCATGCTGATGGAAGGCGACCCCTTCCTGCTGATCGAAGGCATGGCCATTGCCGGCATCGCGGTCGGCGCCAGCTACGGCTACATCTACGTGCGCTCGGAATATCCCCAGGCGGTGGCGACCTTGCGCGAGGCCCTGGACATCGCCCGGGATGCCGGTTACCTCGGGGCCAATGCCGGCGGTAGCGGCCAGGCGTTCGACATGGAGGTACGGGTCGGCGCCGGGGCCTATATCTGCGGCGAGGAAACCGCGCTGCTGGACTCCCTGGAAGGCAAACGCGGCATCGTTCGCGCCAAGCCACCGATCCCGGCGCTGCAAGGCCTGTTCGGCCAGCCGACCCTGGTGCACAACGTGCTGACCCTGGCCTCGGTGCCGCTGATCCTGGAAAAGGGCGCAGCCTTCTATCGCGACTACGGCATGGGCCGCTCCCTGGGCACCATGCCCTTCCAGCTGGCGGGCAACGTGCGTCATGGCGGCCTGGTGGAACGGGCCTTCGGCCTGACCCTGCGCGAACTGGTGGAAGGCTACGGCGGCGGCACCGCCAGTGGCCGACCACTGAAGGCCGCGCAAGTGGGCGGCCCGCTGGGCGCCTGGGTGCCACCGGCGCAGTTCGATACACCGCTGGATTACGAAGCCTTCGCCGCCATGGGCGCGATGCTCGGCCACGGCGGCGTGGTGGTGGCCGACGACAGCCTGGACATGGCCCACATGGCGCGCTTCGCCCTGCAATTCTGCGCCGAGGAGTCCTGCGGCAAATGCACCCCATGCCGCATTGGCTCGACCCGCGGCGTGGAGGTCATCGACCGTCTGCTGGCGGCCCCCGATCAAGGCCGCCGCGACGAGCAGGCGCTGATCCTCAAAGACCTGTGCGACACCCTGCAATACGGTTCGCTGTGCGCCCTGGGCGGGATGACCTCCTACCCGGTGGCCAGCGCCCTGAAGCACTTTCCCGCCGACTTCGGTCTGCAGCCCTCGGAGGCCGACCAATGATCAGTATTTTCGACCCTGCCACAGACATCGACCTCAATGCCGTGGACTTCGGCACCCCGGCCCGCGACAGCCAGGTGCAAGTCAGCCTGAACATCGACGGCCGCAGCATCAGCGTGCCCCAGGGCACCTCGGTGATGCGCGCCGCGGCGCTGATGGGCACCACCATTCCCAAACTCTGCGCCACCGACAGCCTGGAAGCCTTCGGCTCGTGCCGCATGTGCCTGGTGGAGATCGACGGCATGCGCGGCTACCCGGCCTCCTGCACCACCCCGGTCAGCGAAGGCATGGTGGTGCATACGCAAACGCCGAAACTGGCGACCCTGCGGCGCAACGTGATGGAGCTGTACATCTCCGACCACCCGCTGGACTGCCTGACCTGCTCGGCCAATGGCAACTGCGAACTGCAGACCGTGGCCGGCCAGGTGGGTCTGCGGGAAGTGCGCTACGGCTATGACGGCGCCAACCACCTGGACGATCAGAAAGACAGCTCCAACCCCTACTTCGACTACGACCCGAGCAAGTGCATCGTCTGCAACCGCTGCGTGCGCGCCTGCGAGGAGACCCAGGGCACCTTCGCCCTGACCATCAGCGGCCGCGGCTTCGAATCCCGGGTCGCGGCGGCCGGTGGCGACAACTTCCTGGACTCCGAATGCGTATCCTGCGGTGCCTGCGTGCAGGCCTGCCCCACCGCGACCCTGATGGAAAAAAGCGTGGTGGAAATGGGCCAGCCGGAGCGGGCAGTGATCACCACCTGCGCCTACTGCGGGGTTGGCTGCTCGTTCCGCGCCGAGATGAAGGGCGAGCAACTGGTGCGCATGGTTCCGGACAAGAACGGCCAGGCCAACCACGGCCATTCCTGCGTCAAGGGCCGCTTCGCCTGGGGCTACGCCACCCACCCGGATCGCATCACCAAGCCGATGATCCGCAAGCACATCAGCGACCCGTGGCAGGAAGTCAGCTGGGACGAAGCGGTGACCTACGCCGCCAGCGAGCTGCGGCGCATCCAGTTCAAGTACGGCCGCGACTCCATCGGCGGCATCACCTCCAGCCGCTGCACCAACGAAGAAACCTACCTGGTACAGAAGCTGGTGCGGGCGGCCTTCGGCAACAACAACGTCGACACCTGTGCGCGGGTCTGCCACTCGCCCACCGGCTACGGCCTCAAGCAGACCCTGGGGGAATCCGCTGGCACCCAGAGCTTCGACTCGGTGATGCAGGCCGACGTGATCCTGGTCATGGGCGCCAACCCCAGCGACGCGCACCCGGTGTTCGGTTCCCAGCTCAAACGGCGCCTGCGTGAAGGGGCCAAGCTGATCGTCATCGACCCACGGCGCATCGATCTGGTGGACGCGGTGCACGCCCGCGCCGAGTTGCACCTGGCCCTGCGCCCAGGCACCAACGTGGCCATGCTCAATGCCCTGGCCCATGTGATCGTCACCGAGGGCCTGGTCAATCAAGAGTTCGTCGACGCCCGCTGCGAGCCGCAAGCCTTCGCCCAATGGAGCGCCTTCGTCAGCCGCGCCGACAACTCGCCGGAAGTGCTCGGCGCGATCTGTGGCGTACCCGCCGCCGATATCCGCGCCGCTGCGCGCCTGTACGCCACCGGCGGCAACGCGGCGATCTACTACGGCCTGGGCGTCACCGAACACAGCCAGGGCAGCACCGCGGTGATGGGCATCGCCAACCTGGCGATGGCCACCGGCAACATCGGCCGCGAAGGGGTCGGGGTGAACCCGCTGCGGGGGCAGAACAACGTCCAGGGTTCCTGCGACATGGGCTCCTTCCCCCACGAGCTGCCGGGCTACCGGCACATCTCCAACCAGGCGGTGCGCCAGGAGTTCGAGCAGGCCTGGAACGTCACCCTGCAAGCCGACCCCGGGCTGCGCATTCCCAACATGTTCGAAGCGGCCCTGGGCGGCAGCTTCAAGGGCCTGTACTGCCAGGGCGAGGACATCGCCCAGAGCGACCCCAACACCCAGCACGTGACCGCGGCCCTGTCGGCCATGGAATGCGTGGTGGTGCAGGACATTTTCCTCAACGAGACCGCCAAGTTCGCCCACGTGTTCCTGCCGGGCAGCTCGTTCCTGGAAAAGGACGGCACCTTCACCAACGCCGAACGGCGCATCTCCCGGGTGCGCAAGGTCATGGAGCCGCTGGGCGGCAAGGCCGACTGGGAAGGCACCCTGGCCCTGGCGGCGGCCCTGGGCTACCCGATGCACTACAACCATCCCTCGGAAATCATGGATGAAATCGCCCGCCTGACCCCGACCTTCACCGGCGTCAGCTACGCCAGCCTGGATCGCCACGGCAGCCTGCAATGGCCGTGCAACGACGCCGCGCCGGACGGTACGCCGACCATGCACATCGACGAGTTCGTGCGCGGCAAGGGCCGTTTCATGCTCACCGGCTACGTGCCCACCGACGAGAAGGTCAATGGCCGCTACCCGCTGCTGCTGACCACCGGCCGCATCCTCAGCCAGTACAACGTCGGCGCCCAGACCCGACGCACCGACAACGTTGCCTGGCACGCCGAGGACCGCCTGGAAATCCACCCCACCGACGCCGAGAGCCGGGGCATCAACGAAGGCGACTGGGTGGGCATCGGCAGCCGCGCCGGGCAGACCGTGCTGCGCGCCCGGGTTACCGAGCGGGTAGCGCCGGGCGTGGTCTACACCACCTTCCACTTCCCCGAATCGGGGGCCAACGTGATCACCACCGACAACTCCGACTGGGCCACCAACTGTCCGGAGTACAAGGTCACGGCGGTGGAAGTCAGCCGCGTCTACCACCCTTCCGAATGGCAGAAGCGCTACCAGGCATTCAGCGACGAACAGCATCGCCTGCTGGATGAACGCCGGCGCTCCCGGGGCGGCAAGGCGGAGGTGCGCCGATGAGCACCGCCAACCTGATCAAGATGGCCAACCAGATCGCCGCGTACTTTGCCAACGAGCCGGATCAGGCGCAGGCGGTGCTGAGCGTGCGCAACCACATGCAGATGTTCTGGACCCCGGCCATGCGCAAGGAACTGCTGGCCTGGCAGACCGAGCAGCAAGGTGCCGAACTGCATCCGTTGGTCCAGCAAGCAGTACGTGACGCGGGCTGGGAGGCCTAGGCAAAAGCTCCCTGGCCGGCTAACCCCCGGCCGGGGACACTCACTGACCGGGGCAACGCCGGTCCGCTGGAGGCCTGGACTGGACCGCCAGCGGCAGGGTTGCCCCCGGTTTGCTCAGCGGCAGCAACTGGTACACCGCAAACGCACACATCGCTTGCACCTCGCCCCCGGCCACCGGGATGTAATTCAAGCCGACAAAGGCTTCGTAACTCTTGCCCGGCTCCAACAGCACCACCTTCTTCACCGGCGGACAGGCGCGATAGGTACTGCCATAACTGCCTGCGGCAACACCTCCCCCTTCCAGCAGAAAAGGCCTGCCAGCGGGCACCCGATACTCGGTGACGACCTCGTTGTAAGAACCCTCGCCCATACGGATCGCCCCCACGTAGGACGGCAGCTTCGGCGCGAAACGCGGCAGCATGTCGATCTGCCTTGGCTGCATTGGAAACTGCGGATAGTTGATGTTCGCCTGTTGATCGCTGCCGAAGCGCCCGGCCTTGGCCAAGCGCTTGCTGTCACCCTGGCAACCGGCATAGGCCTCACCGCGCACCTCGCCATTGGTGATCACCCGCAACTGCGCCGTCGGCACACCCAGGGGCGGCTCCGAATAAGGCTCCACCGGCTTGACGCTACAGGCGCCGAGCAACGACAGCAGCGCCAGCAAGGGAATATTTCCAGGTTTCATGACTGATCTTTCCTTTGTCTGAAGCGGTATGAGCGGCTGAGCAGGCTATCGGCCGAGTGGGGGCCGTCTGCACTGAATCATCGGCTATCCGCCGATGATTCAAAGCCTCCTCGCGCTTGAGCCCCAGAGTGCCTGGGAACGCTACGTATAGAGTCCGCATGGGCCCACGCAAAAATAGTCAGATTTCAGGGGTTTACAGAACCCCGCCAATCGCTATAATCGTCGCCCTAACACGCCGGTATAGCTCAGTTGGTAGAGCAACTGACTTGTAATCAGTAGGTCCCGGGTTCGACTCCTGGTGCCGGCACCATACAAAGCAAAGCCCCTGCAGAAATGCAGGGGCTTTGTTGTTTCCGTACCTCAGAAAAGCCTCACGTCATGTCGTGAGAGCGCCCACAAATTGTCCGCACCTACGCTTTCGCTTCCTGGCATGCCCATCATTTTCATCGAGACTTGGGATTTGCTCGTCGTCAACGCACGACCTATGCCTCTAGCCATTTCGAGCAGGTCATTTGCATCGAATTTGATCGACGCGCAACCAGAAGGATAAGGAGCGCCCACGTGGCAGGCACCCAGCAGAGCTCCCTCGAAGGGCCAAGGTGATGGAGGTTGGATGAAAAACCCCGCCGAAGCGGGGCTCAAGGGTCAGACTCGCCTATTGGCGGCCTCATAGACTTCATCGTCGCGTCTGGCCCCAATGCACAGGACCAGCACGATCTCAGAACCTTGGATCCTATAGACGATGCGAACACCACCTGTCCGAATCCGGCGGTGACCGGCGAGAGCGCCGCGAAGGAGCTTGCCGATCTTGTCTGGCTCGCCTTCAACGATCCGCTCCCGGATCACCTTAAGGACTCTTTTTGCCTCAGCCCTACCTAACTGAGCGAGATCTTGCTCAACATCAGGGTGAAACCGAACGCTCCAGTTCATTGACTATTGCCTACTTGAAGCGAGCCTCCATGTCCTCAAGGCTCACTGTGTTCTGTTCGTCCAAAGTGGACAGGCGCTCAATGGCCAAACGCTCAGCGCGAAGATCTTCGAGTTCGTCCTGCAAAGCTTGGTAGGCGTCTACACCCACCAGCACAGCTGCTGGCTCGTTATCCTTGAAAATCACCAAATGAGTGACTTCACCGCTCGTAACTTCCTTCAGTTTCGCGCTAAAGCCTCGAACCATCGCTGTAGCGGACACTGCCTGCTCAGCTCGGTCTAGGAGTGCACTCATGCTCTATTGCCTCGATTCATCACTCAGTTCGTTCGTCTTTGTCAGTTCATTATCAGTCGGTATTGCGGCACGCGCACCCTCAATATACGCAATATTATGCATACAACAATACACATCAAAAAAATAACGATGAACGGAACCACATGTGAACCTAACTGTTTTGGCTATCCATCTGCACCGCACTTCATGCTCCAATACCCGCCGATCCCCGTTGTACACAGGCCGCCCATGAAGTCCATTTCCCTATCGATCCTGACCCTGTTGCTCCACTCCCTGCTGTTCAGCGCTCCGGCCCTGGCCGGCGACGCCGAGGCCGGTGGCAAGCTGTTCAAGCGCTTGTGCAGCGGCTGCCACAATATAGGGCCTTCGGTGCGCAGTTCGTTCGGGCCGCAGCTCAACGGCATCATCGATCGCCCGGCAGGCAGTGCCACGGACTATCAATACTCAACGGCCATGAAGTCGTCGGGCATCGTCTGGACCCGGGACAAGCTCATCCAGTACCTGGAAGATCCAAAAGCCGTGGTGCCCGGTACACGGATGATTTTCTGGGGGCTGAGCGATGAAGAAAAAATCGATAATCTGCTGGCCTATCTGCAGACCTTCCCTTCCCCCTGATCCGAGCTCGTTTGCCTACAAGGATGTTTTGATGAAATTTGCTCTGCCGTCGCTCGTCGTCACGGGCCTGGCCCTGGCTGCGTGCATGTCCCAGGTGCAGGCCGCCGGTTTTGACTGCGCCAAAGCCTCGACCCTGGTGGAAAAAACCGTCTGCGACACGCCGACCCTGTCCGCCAAAGACGATGAGTTGAACCGCCGTTATCAGGCGCTCAAGCACCTGCAGGTGTTTCGCCTGTTGCAAACCCAGTGGCTGCGAGAAGTGCGCGACACCTGCATCGACAGCGACTGCCTGGAGTCCGCCTACCGGGCCCAGGTGAAGATGCTCGGGCTGTTGCCGATCCCTCCGGCGCCCGGCAAGGACGAGCTGCTGCCCATGGATCCCACCCGTCAGTACCGCCTGCAGGACCCTGATGACTGGCAGCGCTTCACCCTGGCCAGGTTCACCGCCGCCCCGCCCCAGGGCGATCAGCAGATCGTCGACGCCCAGGTGCTGGAGGGCGTGCTGCATGTGGTGCTGTTCGTCGGTCAGTACCAGAAGGGGCAGGAAGGCTATGTCGGCACCCTCTACGAATACGCCGATGACCAGCCCGGCCTGCACCCCATCGCTCGGGATATCGGTTTTGTCGGCTGGGCCCTGCCGGGGGCCAACGATCAGGGCCAGCGCTTCGCCGGGATCGTTGACGGGGTGTTTTACTACCGCCAGCGCAGCGGCGGCGAGCTGCAGCAGGGCATGCGCTATCGCCTGGGCTCGCGCAGTGCTCCCGAAGCCAGCCAGCAGGTGTTCCAATCGCTCTCCAACACCCTGCGCCATGCCCGGGCGCGGGTCGGCCAGGATCTGAATCAGGAGAACTACAGCCTGTCCCTGGACTACGACCGGCAGAGCAATAACACCTACTCCGAGAACGTCACCGAGCACAATGAGGTCGAGGCCGGCTGGAGCATCGTCAATCCCACCTGGAGCGAAACCCGCCCGGTGATGTACTTCGATAACGAAGGGCCGCGGGCCTGTATCTGGCGGGTCGACGTGCAGCACAAGGTGCTGTCCAAGATCGTCCCGGAGCATGAAGCGATTTCAGCCCGTCCTGTGGATATCCATGGCCGTGAGGCGGTGGTGTACCTGGAAGGCGATCAGCTGAAGTTCGCGATCAATCCGGATGACTGATGGGCAAGGTTGCTGAACAAAAAGGCTCGCCAAACGGCGAGCCTTTTTCATTGCGTCGGCAAGGCTCTGCTCAGGGCAGGCTGATCTGGTATTCGGCCAGCTTGGCCTGGTGCTGCGGTTCGACGTACTTCTGGTCCACCCGCTTGGCGAACTGGGTAAAGTCGGCGCGGGCATCGTCGGTCAGGCCCAGTTTTTCGTAGGCCAAACCACGATGGTAGAAGGCCCAGGCATAGTCCGGCTGCTTTTGCAGACCGGCGCTATAGGCTTCAGCCGCCTCACGGTATTGCCCCAGGTCGTAGAGGGCCTGGCCCAGGTGGTAGTAGGTCGGCATGTTGAAGCCGCTGCCCTTGCCCGCCTCGCCCAGGTTGGCGTCGAGGTTGGACTGCACCAGTTGCAGGGCCTTTTGCGGGTTGCCCGACTCACGATAGAGACGGCTCAGGTCCAGCACCGCACGGGCATCGGGTTTGGGCCCCAGTTCGATGGATTTTTCCTTGGCGCTGATGGCTTCCGGGTAACGCTTGAAGCTAGCGTAGGCGTCGGACTTCAGCCAGTACACCAGGCTCTGCATCGGCTTGGACAGTTGGTTTTTCGACAGGCACAGGTCGGCCTCTTGCAGCACCACATCGAACTTCTCGGCCTTGGAGGCCTGGCCCACCAGGCGGCAATGGGCGTAGTTGATCTGGTCCTGGCTCTGCAGGCTGGCACAGCCAGTGACGGCAAGGGCACACACAAGCAGGATCGACCCGCGTACAGACAATGAAGGCATGTTGTTCAATCCAGCAGGTGAGCGTTGAGGTCAGGGCGATAGACCTGCAGCAGTGGCGCGGTAACCGTGCCCTGCAGGCTGCAGAAGATCGTGGTGCGACCTGAGATCGGCGCGCTGGCGATGCCTTTGTCGATGCTCAATACCCGCTCGACGAAACCGAACGGCGTGGCCACGCCGCCGCCGACCAGACCTTCGGTGCGCCAGCTGTCGATAGGGTCGCCCACCCGGCGGATCTCCACCCGGACCATGGCGCTGCGGTCTGCCTTCAGGCGGTGGTTGTCCACCAGCAGAGGTTTGAGCGCTGCGGCCACTTCACGGGGCTCACCCTCGGCAATAAACCCCCAGAACAGCAGGTTACCCACCGACTTCAGCGACTGGGCTTCGTTGTAGTAGCCCAGCAAGCGCACGCCGTTGACCAGCAGCGGCTGTTCGAACGCCTGGTAGCGGCCGCCTTCCTGCAAGGGGTTCAGGATCTTGGGCGCACTCACCGCACCGTACTTGGCCACGGTCAAGGTCGCGGCCGGCAGTTGGGCGGTGTTCAGGCTCTGGAAAAACTGCGCATCGCAGCGTGAGAACTGGCTGAGCAACTGCTCGGATGCAGTCGCTGGCTGGCCGTGGGCGATGCTGGCGACGCTCAGCAGGCACAGGCCGGATAACAGGGTACGGAACATCGAAATCATCCGTGACAGGAAGGAGCCGCGGACTGTAGCAAGATTGATATCGACCAACCACTCGCCGAAAATCCCGGTGCCCCGTGACCAGGCCATTCATGGCCAGACCTGCCTGCCCCCCAAGGACCACCCGCAGATGGAACTGTCAGAACGACTACTGAAAATCCTCAAGAACAACCCCAGCTGGATCGGGCGGGTGTATGAGTCATTCATCATTTCGGCGATCAAGGACTTCGAGCGCAACAATCCGCCGGCCCATAGCCCTGACTTTAAGCCAGAGACCAACCGTAGGCCTTACGGTTACCTGCACAACAAGCTGTTTGACCCGGTCAGCGAAGACAATGGCGAAAGCGATGTGGCGGATATTTACTTTGGCTATCCGCAACCGCTCCTGGATTCGTGCAAGGTCACCACTGACCCCCTGACCGAAGACACAGACTGGTTCTGCCGAACCACCTGGAACGGCTGGGCGGTGGAGGTCAAAACCAAGCTCGTCGACAAGACAGAGCGACCTCTTCGTCACCTGGCCTATGCCAACGAACTGAAAACTGCGCTGCCGGTGTCTCCCAAGGCAGCCTGGATGCAGACCCGCAATGGCAAGGAATTAGCCAGTAATCAACTCAAACGACGCTGGGCAGACCTCTACGTTTATATCCTCTACCAACTCGACGACGGTATTCCGGACTTCACGGGCGCTACCGGCACCTACATCATGGTGATCCCGACCTTCATCTTGAATGAAGCATTGAAAGACACTGGCGAAAACGCGGAGACCATACAGCTCAACAAGCTCATGAAGGTTCTGGCCCCTCACCACCTGCGCTACTTCACCTACCTGACGGAACACATTCCAGGGAAAATGCTTCATCTCGCCAGCGAACATTGGCAAGAAATGTTTGCCTACAAGCGCGAAGGCGACGCCTTGAAAAGACAGTGGTACGAAAACATCCACCTGCCCTCTCTGGCAAAACCCCGCAAGCGATAACCGAACATGAAAAAGCCCCGAACCAGTCGGGGCTTTTTTGCACGGCAACCACCCAGAGTCAGGTGGTGATCAAGCGCTCATCAGAACACGTTGATCGGGTAGTCGACGAACACGCGCAGTTCGTTGCCACCTTTGTTGTACTCATACGACTTCTGCGACACACGCAGAACCGAGCTGCGCACTTTGATGCTCAGGTCCTTGGCCGGGCCGCTCTGCACCACGTACTTGAGCTGGTTGAAGATTTCTCGCTCGCTGCCACCCGTGCTGTTGACGGTGGTGATGTTGTCGCCACGCACGTAGGCCACGTTGTAGGTCAGGCCCGGTACGCCGAAGGCGCCGAAGTCCAGACCGTAGCCCAGTTGCCAGCTGCGTTCGTCTTCCGCGTTGAAGTCGGACCAGTAGGAGTTGGCCAGGTAGATGGTGTTGCCGCCATCACCCACATAGCCGGACTTCTGATAACCGCCATAGGCGTAGCCCAGGTGGCTGTCGCCGGTGCTGCGCTGATGGGCGACGGTGAACGAGTGCGGGCCAGTGGCGAAGGTAGCCGCCAGGCTCCAGATCTTGTTGTCCTGGCCGCCGGCGTTGAGGCCCTTGGCGAAGGATTTGTCCAGCTTGGTGCGGTAACCGTTGAAGTCCAGGGTCAGGGACTGTTCGGTGGCCAGTGGGAACACGTAGTTCAGGTTCACGTATTGTTTCTTCAGCACGTCTTCGACGTCGGAAGCGTACAGCGCGCCCTTGAACTGTTCGGTGAACTGGTAGCTACCGCCCAATACGTTGATCGACTTCAGACCGCCACTGTCACGGCCTTCGGCGCTCTTGCGCGATTCGGCGGTGAAGTGACCGGCGTTCAGCTCCAGGCCCTTGATCTCCTTGGAGGTGATCAGGGTGCCGGTGTAGCTTTCCGGCAGCAGACGCGAGCTGTCGTAGTTGAGTACCGGCAGGGCCGGCATCTGGTCACCGTAGGTCAGCACAGTGTTGGACAGGCGGAACTTGACCGCCGCACCGAACTTGCTCAGGTCATCGGCGGCGTTGCCGCTGTCGCCTTGCTTGAAGAAGTCGATACCGCCAGCGCCGCTGCGGCCCTTGCCGCCGTCCAGGCGCAGTGCGTACAGGCCGAAGGCGTCAACGCCCACGCCCACGGTGCCCTGGGTGAAACCCGAGGAGAAGGTGCCGATGGCAGCCTGGCCCCACTCGGCCTTGTCCTTGTTACCGTCTTTGTAGTCACGGTTGATGTAGGCGTTGCGCAGCAGCACTTTCAGGCTGCTGTCTTCGACAAAACCCTTGGCATCGGCCTGGCCGTCGGCCATGGCCTGTGTAGCGCTCAGAATCCCCAGTGCAATCAAGCAGATCCGCTGTTTCGACATTTTATTTTCCTTATTACGGTTTGATGACGCGCTGTGAGCTCTTTCGGCTATGGCGTTTGAACGCTCTTCTACCGTCGAAACAAAAAAGCCCGACCGCGGGTGATCGCGACGGGCCTTTTATTATTCTTAAATATGGCTCTTGGCCACAGGCGTTGGGGGCGAATCCTATCTGCGCCCTGAACAACGTGTCAATTTCGTGAATCGTCTTTGAATAGCTGAAAATATTCTAAGAACTGCGGGCTAGAGCATTGCCAGCTGCACGCTATGGCTGTCGACGAATTGTTCGAAGTGGGTGACTTTGCCGTTTTTGAGGGTCCACAAATGGGCCACTCGCACATCGATCGGCTTGCCCGAGGCCTTGTAGATGCCTTGGTAGTTGCCATAGGCGAACACCTTGTCGCCCTGGGCCACATAGTCTTCCACCTTGAAGGTGAAGTCCTGCCATTCCGAGCCCAGGCGCTTGAAAACATGCTCCAGCACCGCCTCGAAACCGACGTAGGTGCCGGCATAGGGAAAGCCCGCCGCTTCGGTCCAACGCGCATCCGGGGCCAGGGCCGCAGCGGTGTTGCGCGCATTTTCCTGGGAGTTGGCACCTTCATAGGTGCTTTTGATCAACGCTAGGTTATCCATGGGTGACTCCACGCAGGTCAGGTGAGATCAAAGCGCACAACCGTCCAGGCCACAGGCCTGGAGCGCGCCATCTTGAGGGGCATTAGTGGCGCCCTGGGAAGCCTTCAACCACTGCGCGAAGGCCTCGGGCTTGCCCAGCCAGGGGCTGATGTCGAGCAACTGATAGCGACCGTCCCGCTCCAGCGCCAGGGTTGGGAAACCCTGGCCGCCAACTTTGGCCAGCAGCGCCCGGCTGCTCTTTATATGCTCGTCCAGCTCAAGGGCCACCGCCTGATCGTAGGCGACGGCGAACGGTTGTGGAGCAAACCCCAAGGTCTGCGCCAGTTCCAGCAGGACGTCGCGATCAGCAATCCGCCGGCCCTCCAGGTAATGAGCCGTCTGCAGGCGCCCCAGCAATTCCAGTCCACGACCGCCCTGGGCCTCGGCGGCCAATACAGCAGCGATCGGCGGTGCCGAGTCGAACACCGCCGAGTGGTCACGCAGCAAGCCCTCGAAATAGGCCTCGCCAAAAGGTTGCCCTGTGTACTCGGCGATGCGTCGGTCATGGGGCATGACGTAATCACGCAACTGCGGCGACACCGGCTGGCGGTTGCGACCGGTCATCATGCCACCGGCATGGGCCACCACCGGCACCACTGCCTGGGCAGCCTGGACCAGTGGCTTGGCGCCATAGCACCAACCGCACAGCGGGTCATAAATGTAGTGAAGGGTGGCCGAGGACATAAGGGACTCCAACAGGATCTTGAGTATTCGATGGCCCGCAGACTATGCCCCGCACGCCAGGGGAAAAACCTCGAAATGGCTTTTAGTCTGTTGCTGTATCCGGTCGAATCAGTCTGTTTAGCCTGTGTATGCGGGCAGATACGGCGCCGACACAATTAGAAACAATAGAGCAAAGGAACTTTTAGCGAATAATTAACATAAGTAAATAGCACGCATTATCATTCGCGCCCCTTGACTCACCTTCCTTTCGGATGCGCTTCAGATGCCTGCCCATTTCCGCCTTACGCCCCTGTCACTGGGACTCTGCACCCTGCTGACCGCCGGTTTTGCCTGTGCTGCCAGCACCACCCTGCCAACGACCTCCATCAGCGCCGAAGCCGAGGCCGACCCCGACGATCCCCGGGTCAAGGAAGTCAGCACCGCGACCCGCACCGCCACCGCTGCGCGCTATGTGCCCCAGGCCATCGACACGATCAAGACCGCCAACGTCCTGGACTACGGCCACAACGATCTGGGCAGCGCCCTGAGCGGCATTCCCAACGTCAGCAGCGGCTCCGACACCCGCTTCGACAGCCTGCGGATTCGGGGTTTCGATGCCAGCAACGACTTCTACCTGGACGGCATCCGCGACGACAGCCAGTACGTGCGCGACCTGCACAACATCGAGCGCATCGAAGTGCTCAAGGGCCCGGCGGCCGTGCTCTACGGCCGTGGCAGCCAGGGTGGCATCGTCAACCGGGTGAGCAAGCTGCCGGAGTTCGGCCGCCGCTCCAGCGTCGAAGTCCAGGGCGGTAGCCAGGACCTGCGCAGCCTGTACGCCGACCTCAGTGCCGATCCGACAGAGAACCTCAGCCTGCGCCTGAACCTGGGCAACCAGGACCAGAACAGTTTCCGCGACGGCGTCAGTGGCAATCGCCAGCTGTTCGCACCGTCCATGAGCTGGCAACTGACCCCGGAGCTGAACTGGCTGGTGCAGTACGAATACAGCCGCTACAACCGCACCCCGGACCGCGGCATCACCAGCCTCAACGGACGCCCGGCGAACGTCGGCCGGGAAACCACCTACGGCGACCACCGCGACTACATCGACGACAAATCCCAGTCCTTGCGCTCCAAGCTGACCTACGAGCTCAACGACAGCTGGCAACTGCGCCACACCCTGGCCGTGTTCAAGCTCGACAGTGACTTCGACAACACCTACCAGACCGGCTACAACGCCAACACCGGCAAAGTGCAGCGCCAGCGCTGGCAGCAGGATCTGAAGACGCGCAACATCTACAACAACACTGAGCTGGAAGGCCGCTTCGACACCTTTGGCCTGGAACACCGCCTGCTCACCGGCATCGAGATCGGCAGCCAGCGCCGCGACCCGATCCTCTACAACGCCGCCACCACAGGCCCCGGCAGCCAGGCGGTTCCCGCCGTGGATCTGTACAACCCCAATCCCTACCAGAGCCACACCGGCCGCATGCAGGTCTCCAGCAACAACCACACCGAGGTCGAAAGCCGAGCGCTCTACGTGCAGGACCAACTGCGCCTGAACGAGCAATGGCAATTGCTCGCCGGCCTGCGCTACGACAACTTCGATGTCGAGACCACCAACCGCCGCACCGGGGTTTCCGATAGCCGCAACAGCCACAGTGTCAGCCCGCGTCTAGGGGCAGTCTGGACGCCACTGGAGCACCACTCGTTCTATGCCTCGTGGAGCAAATCGTTCTCACCGGTGGGTGGCGGCCTGATCGGTATCACCCCGAACGCCGCCGGTAACGGCAACGACCTGAGCCCGGAGCTGACCCGGCAGAAGGAAGTCGGGGTCAAGAGCGATTGGCTGGACGAGCGCCTGAGTACCACCCTGGCCGTGTACGAACTGGAGCTCTACAACCGTCGCACCACCGATCCGCTGGATCGCAACATCATCCTGATGACCGGCCTGCAACGCTCCCGGGGTATCGAGTTGACTGCCAACGGCAAGCTCGTCGGCAACTGGTACTTGCGCGGCGGCATCGGCCTGCAGGACGCGGTGGTGGTCAAGGACAACAACGGTTTCGAAGACAAGCGCGTGAACAACGTGGCCAAGCGCAATGGCAGTCTGTTCATCACCTGGAAACCGGAACTGGGCTGGTACGCCGAGACCGGCCTGACCCTGGTGGGCGACCGCTACGCCGATGGCGCCAACACCGTGGTGCTGCCGGGCTACGGCCGTTGGGACGCCCTGGCCGGCTACCGGCACAAGGACTGGGACGTTCGCGCGGCGCTGAACAACATCGCTGACCGCGAGTACTACAGCTCCGCCACCAGTGCCTTCCAGATCCAGCCGGGGGAGCCCCGTAGCCTGGTGGTCACTGGCAACTACCGCTTCTAAACGACCGGCCAAAAAAAAGCGCTGCCATCCCGGCAGCGCTTTTTACAATCCGTCGTTTTCTATCCTTTCACCACATCCCACAGTGCCTGCAGTTCCGCCTCGCTGAGCAATCCAGCGGGGTAACGCTCAACGATGATCCGGCGCGGATCAGGTTCCCTGATCTGACGCGTTCCATTGGACTTCAACCATTGCGCCAGAACCTGCAGCGACTCGTTATTCATTGCCAAGGGATGGGGTGCCCGCTCGCTGACCATATTCATTCCAGCGCTCTCTCCTGGTATCTGAGCGGCCTAACTTATCCAAGGTTTATGACAGAACAACAAAAGTTCCACCTGTCTCAGAATCACCACGAAGCAGATACAAGAGCTATGCCAAAGTGCCAGGTGGCTCGACGTACGGCCATGAAAAAGCCCGCAACCCAACTGGGCTGCGGGCTTGCTGAAAAGCACCCGGTGCGGAATCGGTCCGACGCCGTCAAACAGGCAACACCATCTGTTACAACGGCACTCAAATTCGCTGCGGCGCGGGCTGCTGTTGGGTAAGGCAATGGATATTGCCGCCACCCAGTAACAGTTCGCGCCCCGGCACCATTACCACTTCATGCTTGGGAAACAATTCCTGGAGGATGGCCTTGGCCGGGGCGTCCATCGGGTCGTCAAAACTCGGCGCAATGATCCCGCCGTTGACGATCAGGAAGTTCACGTAGGAACCCGCCAGGCGCACGGAGGGATTTCGCTCCTGGCTGCCTTGCACGGCATCGACACCGGCGCATTCCTCTTCGGTGGCATACAAGGGACCGGGAATCGGCATCTTGTGCACCTTGAAAGTGCGGCCCTTGGCGTCGCGGGTGTTTTCCAGCACCTGCATGGCCGCTCGGCAGCGGGGGTAGTTCGGGTCCTGGGGATCGTCGGTCCAGGCCAGCAGCACTTCGCCCGGGCGCACGTAGCAGCAGAAGTTATCCACATGGCCGTCGGTTTCATCGTTGTACAGGCCATCCGGCAGCCAGACGATCTGCTCCACCGCCAGGTGCTCGCGCAACACCGCCTCGATCTGCTCACGGGACAGATGCGGGTTGCGGTTGTGATTGAGCAAGCATTCCTCGGTGGTGATCAGCGTGCCTTCGCCGTCGACGTGAATCGAACCGCCCTCGAGCACGAAGCCTTCGGTGCGGTACTCCTGGCAACGCTCGATCTCCAGCACCTTGCTGGCCACCTGCTCGTCACGGTTCCACGGCGCATAGAGGCCGCCTTCGAAGCCGCCCCAGGCGTTGAAGCCCCAGTGCACACCACGCACTTCGCCGCTGTGGTTGATGACGAAGGTCGGACCGGTGTCGCGGACCCAGGCGTCGTCGCTGGACATCTCCACCACGCGGATGTTGGGTACGTCCAGCCGCGCCCGGGCGTTTTCATACTGGCCCGCGGAGACGGCCACGGTCACCGGTTCGAAGCGGGCAATGGCCTTGGCCACCGCCGCGTGGGCGGCCTGGGCCGGCTTGCCGCCCAGGCGCCAGTTGTCCGGACGCTCGGGCCAGATCATCCAGGTCTGGGTCTGGGTCGCCCATTCGGCCGGCATGTAGAAACCGTCGGCGCGCGGCGTGCTGTGCAAAGTGCTCATAGTGTTCAGGACTCCAGGGAACCGTCGAGGGTTTTCAGCGCGCCATAGAGGTTCGGACGACGGTCACGGAAACTGCCCCAGGCGCTGCGGATGTGCTCGAGCTCGTCGAGGTCGAAGCTGTGCACAAGGATACCTTCTTCGGTTTGGTTGAGCTCCTGAACCTTCTCGCCGAACTGATTGGCGATAAAGGACGAACCGTAGAAGGTGATGTCGTAACCGTCCTGCTCTTCGTTGCCGATGCGGTTGCTGGCGATCAACGGCATCAGGTTGGCCCCGGCATGCCCCTGTTGCACTCGCTGCCAGTGGTCGCGGGAGGAAATGCTCTGATCATGGGGCTCGCTGCCGATGGCGGTCGGGTAGAAGAGGATTTCCGCGCCTTGCAACGCCATGCTGCGGGCGCACTCGGGGAACCACTGGTCCCAGCAGATGCCCACGCCGATCTTCGCGTAGCGGGTGTTCCACACCTTGAAGCCGGTATCGCCCGGGTTGAAGTAGTACTTCTCGTGGTAGCCGGGGCCGTCCGGGATATGGCTTTTCCGATAAATCCCCAGGTTGCTGCCATCGGCATCGATGATCGCGATGCTGTTGAATCGCGCACGCCCCGCCAGCTCGTAGAAGCTGATGGGCAGCACCACTTGCAACTCCCGGGCAACTTTCTGGAAGTGCGCGATGGCGACGTTGCTATCGACCGTGGTGGCCAGTTGCAGGTAGTCCGGGTTGGGCTTCTGGCAAAAATACGGGGCCTCGAACAATTCCTGGATCAGGATGATCTGCGCACCTTTGGCGGCGGCTTCACGGACCAGTTTTTCGGCGGTTTCCAGGTTGGCCTCAAGGTCCCAGGAACAAGCCATCTGGGTAGCGGCGACGGTAACGATTCGGCTCATGGAACAACTCCCGGGCAATGGACGCGGTCGATGACAACGGATTAGGAAAAGGACGGGGCACGACAAGGTCGCGCCTGACGACGGCCACTTTATATCCGATAAATATCGACTTTAAAAGCCACAGAATTCTTAAGCGCGCAAAATATCCGGCAAAATACCGATAACAATCGAATAGGCATAAACACATTCGCCGGCAAGCCGGCCCCCACAGAAAGGTGTAGGAGCCGGCTTGCCGGCGAATGGAGATGAACGCAAGCGAACGACGATCCCTTACAGATCTTCGCCCAGCACCTTGTCCAGCATGTCGACGAAGAAATCCACGCTCTGCCGGCTGGTGACCATCGGCGGCTTGATCTTGAGGATGTTCAGGTGATCGCCGGTGGGCTGCATGAAGATCCCCAGTTCCCGCAGGCGATCGCACAGCAGGGTGGTCTCCTCGGTGGCCGGTTCCAGGGTCTGGTGATTGCGGATCAGCTCCAGCCCCAGGTAGAAACCGGAGCCATGCACCGCACCCACCAGGGGATGCAGATCCTTGAGCGCCTCCAGGCGTTGCCTGAAATGTTCACCCACCACCCGTGCGTTCTCCCAGAGGCCCTCCTCCTGCATCACATCCAGCACGGCGATGCCGATGCGGCAACTGACCGGGCTGCCACCGGATGAAGAGAAGAAATAGCCCTCGGCCTCCAGCGCCTCGGCAATCTCGCGACGGGTGATCACCGCCCCAAGGGGCTGACCGTTGCCCATGCCCTTGGCCATGGTGATGATGTCCGGCACCACGCCCTGCTCTTCAAAGCCCCAGAAGAACTTGCCCATGCGGCCATAGCCCACCTGGACCTCATCGGCGATGCACACGCCACCCCGGGCCCGAACCCGTTCGTAGACTGCCTGCAGATAACCCGGCGGCAGCGAGATGCCCCCGGCATTGCCGTACACGGGCTCACAGATGAACCCGGCCAACTGACGATGCTGCGCCTCCAGCTTGTGCAACTGCTGGTCGACGCTGCGCAGGTACTGCGGTGTGCTGTCCTGGCCGCGGAACTCGCCGCGATAGGTGTTGGGCGCCGTCACCGGGTGCACCCAGTCGGGACGGCTGGTGAGGGCCTGGGGATTGTCGGCGATGGAGGTCGACACCGCGTCGGCCGCCACCGACCAGCCGTGATAGGCCTCCAGCACGCTGAGCATGTCGCGCCCGCCGCTGTAGGCCCAGGCCAGGCGGATCGCCAGGTCATTGGCCTCGGTGCCGCTGTTGACCAGGAACACCCGGTCCATGGAATCCGGCGCCAGGGCCAGCAGGCGCTCGGAGAATTCGGCGATCGCCGCATAGTGAAAACGCGAGTTGGTATTGAGCAGCGACCATTGGCGCGCCGCCTCGGCGGCCATGCGTGGGTGACCGTGGCCGAGCACCGCGACGTTGTTGAGCATGTCCAGATAGGACCGCCCTTGCATGTCGATCAGGTGATTGCGCCAGCCGCGCTCGATCCGCGGCGGGTCGACGTAGTAGTGCTTTTGCGAGCGGGCAAAGCTGGCATCGCGTCGCTCCAGCAGGGTCTGCGGGTCCAGCTCCGGCTCGGCATCACAGGCCAGCCCCAGCAGCGCGGCCGGAGAGGGGCACAAGGCCTGCCAGGCTGGCGCGCGGGAAGGGGTACAGAACAGCGGCGGATCCAGCTCGGCCGCTCGACACAACTGCACCTTGAGCCGACCGTCGGCTACCACGGCCCCCAGCACCTGCCCCTTGACCAGGGCCGCCCCCGGGTGCAACGACGGCTCGACGCCCCACAAGCGCACGCTCAACGCCGGGCCATCCAGGCGCAGCAGGCCGTTCTCGGCACGGTGCAGCACACCGGCGAACGGTGCTTCTACCGGCGTGCCTGCCGGTACTTGCAACTGCACATGCAACGGGCAGGTTTGCGGCTCCAGGGCGCTGTCGGGGCAGGTCCGCGACAAGCGGTACTGGCCATAGCGACTGGCGGCCAGGCCATGGGCAACAGCGGCTTCGGCCAACAGACGATCATCAATCCCCGGCTGCTCCCAATTGCCGGCTTCGAAGTGCGGGCTGAGCACTCCCAGGTCGATCAGGGCGAACTCGCGCCCTACCAGGCTCGGCAGCAGCGGGACAAAGCCGTCACTGCCAATGGCCGGCAGCGACTCCCCGACAGCGCTGAGAATGGCCGCTTCCATGAACTCGAAAGACACGGAGCTGGCGACCCGGAAAATCTCCCACTCGTGGTGCAAATTGGCGCGGCTGTAGGCGTTGCCCGGATCGATGCTGACCTGCTGCTCGCCACTGAGCACCAGCACCGCGGCGCGGGCCACGATCAATGGCCAGAGCGCCAGCAGCTCGGCCCGTTGCAGCGGGTTGACCTGGTGATAGGCCTGGATCGCCGGCAGGATGCGCAGCGGATCGCCCTCGGCGTGATGCAGCAGTGCGGCGCACGTCACCGACAGATCGGTGATGCGCCAGGTACGGATCAGGTCGCCGAAATCGATCACCCCCTGCAACTGCCAACGGCGCGCGGCATCCCGCTGCCAGACCACGTTGTCGTCGGTGATGTCCATGTGGATCGCCTGCACCGGCAATTGCTCCTGCAAGAGCTGCAGCCGACGTTCGGCGCGCTGCGCGGTGTCAGCGATCAAGGCCCGTTGCTGCGGGTCCTGGATGACTGGCAACAAATGCCCGATCAGCGCCTGGGCATGCCGGGCATCCCATTGCAGGGTGCGTTCGAGCCCCGGATGCTGGAAACCTTCCAAAGCCAGGTCCATCTGCCCGCAGAGCCGGCCCAGGCCCGCCACCAGCTCGTTCCCCAGGTGCGGCAGGTGGGTCAGGGAGCGACCCTCTATATAGTCGAGCAACCGCACGTGCAGCACTTGCCCGGCAATCTCCAGGGACAGCAGGTCCGCACCGTTTTTGGCCGGAATCACCCTGGGCACTCGCAGATCGGGGTATTGCTGCAGGTGCTTGAGGCCCGCGTGCTGCGCTTGCAACTCCAGGGCCGAGTAGTCGCCACGGCAGATCTTCAGGACAAAGCGGCCCTGGGGACTGTCGAGGCGATAGTTGAGGTCCTGCTGGCTGCCCAGAGACTGCAAGGTGCCTTGCAGACCGTAATGGGTTTCCAGCAGCTCCAGCGCTTGCTGTGCAGTGACCTGTGGGCTGGGCAGACTGGCGCGGTGGATCAAGGTGGCGAGCAACATGCAACGATCCCTGGAATTGTTATAAGCCGCTTATATCGCCATTGCCCAAGGCGTTACGCAAGCCCAAAGAACGGGAAACAGACAGGCACCGCCCCCGCCTCAACCCTGCACTTTGCGAAATTTCCGACCGTTCGCGGTGAAATCGACTGATGGCGCCTCTTGCACCTCAGGCGTCATGTCGACAAGCTATGCTGCATTTTTTGCAGTAAATGATCGTTTTCAAGGACACAGGCCCTCCAACATGCGCATTCTCGTCACCGGCGGAGCCGGATTCATCGGCTCGGCTCTGGTCCGCCATCTGATCCAGCACACAGAACACGAAGTGCTGAACCTCGACAAACTGACCTACGCAGGCAACCTGGAATCGCTGCACAGCATCGCCAGCAACAGCCGCTACGAATTCGTCAAGGCTGATATCGTCGACCAGGCCACCGTCAGTGCGGTGCTCGCACGCTTCCAGCCCCACGCGATCATGCACCTGGCAGCCGAGTCCCATGTCGACCGCTCCATCGACGGGCCGTCCGACTTCATCCAGACCAATATCGTCGGCACCTACAGCCTGCTGGAGGCAACCCGCGCTTACTGGCACAAACTGCCCGAAGCGGAAAAGGCCGCTTTGCGCTTCCACCATATTTCCACCGACGAGGTCTATGGCGACCTGCATGGCGTCGACGACCTGTTCACCGAAACCACGCCCTACGCCCCCAGTTCGCCTTACTCCGCCAGCAAGGCTGCGTCCGACCATCTGGTCCGCGCCTGGCAGCGTACCTACGGCCTGCCGGTGCTGATCACCAACTGCTCCAACAACTATGGCCCGTTCCACTTTCCCGAGAAGTTGATCCCTCTGGTGATTCTCAACGCCCTCGCAGGCAAGCCGCTGCCGGTCTATGGCAATGGCCAGCAAGTGCGCGACTGGCTGTACGTCGAGGATCACGCTCGCGCGCTGTACAAGGTGGTGACCGAGGGTGTGGTCGGCGAGACTTACAACATCGGCGGCCATAACGAGCAGAAGAACATCGACGTGGTACGCGGCATCTGCAGCCTGCTGGAAGAGCTGGCCCCGCAAAAACCCCAGGGCGTTGCCCACTACGCCGACCTGATCACCTTCGTCCAGGACCGCCCGGGCCACGACCTGCGCTACGCCATCGATGCCGGCAAGATCGAGCGGGAACTGGGCTGGGTGCCAGAAGAAACCTTCACCAGCGGACTGCGCAAGACTGTGCAGTGGTACCTGGAAAACCTCGAGTGGTGCCGTCGAGTACAGGACGGCAGCTACCAGGGCGAACGCCTGGGTTCCACCGACATCAAGGATCTGATTGCATGATTAAAGGCATTGTTCTGGCGGGCGGCTCCGGCACCCGTCTGCACCCCATCACCCTCGGTGTCTCCAAGCAACTGCTGCCGATCTACGACAAGCCGATGATCTATTACCCGATCTCGGTACTGATGCTGGCCGGCATCCAGGACATCCTGATCATCTCCACCCCCCAGGACTTGCCGCAGTACCGCAACCTGCTGGGTGATGGCAGCCAGTTCGGCGTGCGCTTCAGCTACGCCGAACAACCTTCACCGGATGGCCTGGCCCAGGCGTTCCTGATCGGCGAAGAGTTCATCGGCAATGACCCGGTGTGCCTGATCCTGGGCGACAACATCTTCCACGGACAGTACTTCGGCGAACAGCTGTGCGCTGCCGCCAAGCGCAATTCCGGCGCTACGGTGTTCGGTTACTGGGTCAAGGACCCGGAGCGCTTCGGGGTGATCGACTTCGACAGCGAAGGCCGCGCCCTGTCTATCGAAGAGAAACCCAAGAAACCGAAATCCAGCTACGCGGTCACCGGCCTGTACTTCTATGACAACGACGTGGTGCAGATCGCCAAGGCAGTCAAGCCGTCGCCCCGTGGCGAACTGGAGATCACCGACGTCAACAACGCCTACCTCAAGCGTGGCGATCTGCATGTGGAGCGCTTTGGCCGGGGCTTTGCCTGGCTCGACACCGGCACCCACGATAGCCTGCTGGAGGCCTCGCAGTACGTGCAGACCATCGAGCACCGTCAGGGTTTGAAGGTCGCCTGTCTGGAGGAAATCGCCTACCAGAACCAATGGATCAGCCGTGAGCATCTGCTGGAGCGCGCCGCCTACTTTGGCAAGACCGGCTATGGCCAGTACCTCTTCACCCTGGCCGGGGAGACGCAATGAAGGTCATCCCCACCGACCTGCCCGGCGTGCTGATCATCGAGCCCAAGGTGTTCGGCGACGAGCGTGGGTTTTTCTACGAGAGTTTCAATGCCAAGGCCTTCGCCGACGCCACCGGCCTGAACCAGCCGTTTGTCCAGGACAACCATTCACGCTCGGCCAGGAACGTCCTGCGCGGCTTGCACTACCAGATCGAACATAGCCAAGGGAAACTCGTGCGGGTCATTGCCGGTGAGGTGCTGGATGTGGCCGTGGACATTCGCCGTGGTTCGCCCAACTTTGGCCGCTGGGCCAGCGTCCGCCTGTCCGCCGAGAACAATCGTCAACTGTGGATACCCGAAGGTTTTGCCCATGGTTTCGTAGTGCTCAGCGACTTCGCCGAGTTCCTCTATAAAACCACCGATTACTACACGCCATCCGCTGAGCGCTGCATTCGCTGGGACGACCCGACCCTGGCAATCGATTGGCAGTTGCAGGAGCCGCCAACGCTCTCCGCCAAGGACCAGAATGGCAAAAGTCTGAAAGAAGCCGATCTGTTCCCATGAGCACTCCCCTGAAAATCCTCATCAGCGGCCAGCACGGCCAGGTTTCCCGCGAGCTGCAGCAGCGGCTCGGCGACCTGGGCGAACTGGTGGTCCTTGGTCGAGACCAACTGGACCTGAGCCACCCGGAACAGATTCGCCAGCAGGTCCGCGCCATTGCTCCGCATCTGATCATCAACGCCGCCGCCCACACCGCCGTCGATCAGGCCGAAAGCGAGCCGGAGCTGGCCTTTGCGATCAACGCCACGGCCCCCGGGATCTTCGCCGAGGAAGCCCGGGCACTGGGTGTGCCACTGATTCACTACTCCACCGACTACGTGTTCGATGGCCGCAAGGACACGCCCTACGTAGAGGAAGACGAGCCCAATCCGTTGGGGGTCTACGGCCAGAGCAAGCTGGCGGGCGAACGGGCCATCAACCTGGTACAGGGCCAGCACCTGATCCTGCGCACCAGCTGGGTCTATTCCAGCCATGGCAAGAACTTCCTGCTGACCATGCAGCGCCTGCTGCAGGAACGACCCGAGCTGCGGGTGGTGGCCGACCAGATCGGCGCGCCCACCTGGGCCGGCACCATCGCCAACAGCACGCGCGCCCTGATCGAACGCTGGCAGTCCGGGAATCAAGGCGCCTGGGGCACCTACCACCTCACCGCCCACGGCGAGACCTCCTGGTTCGGTTTCGCCCAGGCCATCGGCGAACAGTTGCTGGCCCTGGACAAGCCTTGCGCGGTGCTCGAAGCCATCCCCTCCAGTGCTTACCCGACCCCGGCTCCCCGGCCGCTGAACTCACGCCTGGACTGCAGCCGCCTGGCTCGCGAATGGGGCGTGACCCAGCCGGACTGGCGCAGCGCACTGCGCGAGTGTCTTGCCGAGCAGGGCTAGGCATAATGCGCCTGTATCCACAGGCGCCCTTTCCATGACCGCACCTCTTCCCCGTCGTCCCCGCTGGCGCAGCCTGGCCCTGCTGGCCCTGTGCCTGGCGCCGTTGCTGTGGCCGCTGGAGCACTTGGCCGAGCGCTACTATCGCAACGAGCTGACCAGCCAGAATCGCCAGACCCTCGACCTCTACGTGGCCAACCTGCTGGGCACCCTGCACCGCTACGAAGTGCTGCCGCAGATCCTCGGCGACCTGCCGGCACTGCGGGCGGTGCTGGGGGCCCCGGACGACGGCGTGACCCAGGGCAACGCCAACCGCCTGCTGAAAAACATCAGCGCCCAGACCGGCGCCGAAGTCATGTACCTGATGGACACCAACGGCAAGACCCTGGCGGCCTCCAACTGGGACAAGCACGACAGTTTCGTCGGGCGCAATTTCGCCTTCCGCCCCTATTTCAGCGAAGCCATGGCCGGACGCCTGGGACGGTTCTTCGGCCTGGGCACCACCTCGGCCAAGCGTGGCTACTTCTTCGCCGCTGCAGTGCGCGACGGCGAACGGATGCTGGGCGTGCTGGTGGTCAAGGTGGACTTGGACCATACCGAAAGCCTGTGGGGCAAGACCCCGGAACAATTGCTGCTGACCGACCACAATGGTGTGGTGATCCTCACCTCGCGCCCTGAATGGCGCTTTCGTGCGACCCGGCCACTGAGCGACGAGGAACGCCAGGCCATCGTCGCCATCCAGCCCTACCCAACCCGGGATCCGCGCCCACTGAACCTCAATCCCGATGCCTGGCTGACCCAGACCCAGCAGATCGAGGAAACCCGCTGGAGCGTCAGCATCCTCGCCCCGCGCACCCTGATCGATCGCCCGGTGCGCACCGTGGTGGCGGTCGGCGCCGCTGCGCTGCTGGTGCTGATGCTGCTGCTCGGCCTGATGATGCAGCGCCGCCGCCACTACCTGGAGCGGATCGCCTTCGAAGCCAAGGCCCGGCGTGAGCTGGAAAGGCGCGTAGCCGAACGCACCAGCGATCTGGAGAGCCTCAACCGGCGCTTGAAACAGGAAGTGCTGGAACGCGAAACCGCCCAACAGGAACTGGTGCGCGCCCAGGACAATCTGGTCCAGGCCGGCAAGCTCTCGGCCCTGGGCACCATGTCGGCGAGCATCAGTCACGAACTCAACCAGCCCCTGGCCGCCATCCGCAGCTACGCGGAAAACGCCGAAGTGCTGCTGGACCACCAACGCACCGATGACGCCCGGGGCAACCTCAAGCTGATCAGCGAACTGACCGGGCGCATGGCCTCGATCATCGCTCACCTGCGGGCCTTCGCCCGGCGCGATCACCACGCCCCGGAAAGCGTCGCCCTGCAACCGGCCCTGGACGATGCCCTGGCCCTGCTGGCCAAGCGTCGCCGGGCCATGGAAGTGGAACTGATCCGCGACCTGCCAGCCGCTACCCTGTGGGTCGAGGCCGGGGAAACCCGCCTGCGCCAGGTCCTCGGCAACCTGCTGGCCAACGCCCTCGACGCCCTGACCGAAAAGGGCCCGCCGCGCAAACTCTGGCTGAGTGCCGAGTCCACCGCCACAGGCGTCAATCTGTACATCCGCGACAACGGCCCGGGCTTCTGCATGGAGGCGCTGGGCCGCGCTGGCGAGCCGTTCTACACCACCAAGACACGGACCCAGGGCCTGGGCCTGGGCCTGGCGATCTGCGACACCCTGATGCGCGCCTTCGGCGGTGAGCTGTCGTTCGCCAACCACCGTGAAGGCGGCGCCCTGATAACCCTGCGCCTGCGTGCCGGGGCCCCCGGCGTCAGCCTGCAGCCCTCCGAGGACCGCGGGGTATGACGCGCAGCGGCAATCACCTAGCAACCACGCCCGGCCCGGCGTTGCCGGCCACGACACGACCTGGAAATTGAGCGATGACCCGTCCCGACAGCCTCGACCCTCAGTTGCAAGTGGTGTTGATCGACGACGATCCGCACCTGCGCCAGGCCCTGAGCCAGACCCTGGACCTGGCCGGGCTCAAGGTGCTGTCCCTGGCCCAGGCCCAGGGCCTGGCGCCGCGCCTGGAGCGGGACTGGCCGGGGGTGGTGGTCAGCGACATCCGCATGCCCGGCATGGATGGACTGGAACTGCTCAACCAGCTGCACGCCCAGGATCCGGAACTGCCGGTGCTGCTGATCACCGGTCACGGCGATGTGCCCCTGGCGGTGCAGGCGATGCGCGCCGGTGCCTATGACTTTCTGGAAAAGCCCTTCGCCAGCGATGCCCTGCTCGATAGTGTGCGCCGCGCCCTGGACTGGCGGCGCCTGGTGCTGGACAACCGCAGCCTGCGCCTGGCCCTCAGCGACCGCCAGGAACTGAGCGCGAGGCTGGTGGGCCAGTCAGCGCCGATGCTGCGCCTGCGCCAGCAGATCGGCGCCCTGGCGGCGACCCGCGCCGATGTGCTGATCCTGGGTGAAACCGGCGCCGGCAAAGAAGTGGTAGCCCGCGCCCTGCATGACCTCTCGGGGCGGCGCAACGGGCCATTTGTGGCCATCAATGCGGGCGCTCTGGCCGAGTCGGTGGTGGAAAGCGAACTGTTCGGCCACGAACCGGGGGCCTTCACCGGCGCGCAGAAACGCCGCATCGGCAAGTTCGAATTCGCCAACGGCGGCACCCTGTTCCTCGACGAAATCGAAAGCATGAGCCTGGATGTCCAGGTCAAGCTGCTGCGCCTGCTGCAGGAGCGGGTGGTGGAACGCCTGGGGGGCAACCAGCTGATCCCCCTGGACATCCGCATCATCGCCGCGACCAAGGAAGACCTGCGCCAGGCCGCGGACCAGGGCCGCTTCCGCGCCGACCTCTACTACCGCCTGAACGTGGCCCCGTTGCGCATTCCACCGCTACGCGAGCGAGGCGAGGACATACTGATGCTGTTCCAGCACTTTGCCGACGAGGCCAGTACCCGCCACGGCCTGCCACCCCAGGAACTGCAACCCGGGCATCGTGCCCTGCTGTTGCGGCATCGCTGGCCGGGCAACGTGCGGGAACTGCAGAACGCTGCTGAGCGCTTCGCGCTGGGTCTGGAACTGGCCCTGGACAACAGCGAGCCGGAGCAGGCTGCCATCGCCTCCCCGACGTTGATTGCCGGCGGTCTGAGCGAACAGGTGGAACACTTCGAAAAGAGCCTGATCGCCGCCGAACTGACGCAACCCCACAGTTCGATGCGTAGCCTTGCCGAAGCCCTGGGCATTCCGCGCAAGACCCTGCACGACAAGCTGCGCAAACACGGCCTGAGCTTCGCCGACAGCGGTGCCAGCCAGCCCGGCGATGAGTCCGAATGAACCGCACCATCCACCCTTCCACCCTTGAGGCCCGTGCATGAACCGCGACAGTCGCTACCTGGAATCCATCCTCCACCACGACATTCCCCTGACCCGGGACATGGGCCTGAAGGTGCTCGACTGGCAGGCGCAGCAACTGCGCCTGCAACTGCCGCTGGAGGCCAACGTCAACCACAAGAGCACCATGTTCGGCGGCAGCCTGTACTGCGGTGCGGTGCTGGCCGGTTGGGGCTGGCTGCATTTGCGGCTCAAGGAAGAAGGGATAGATGACGGGCATATCGTCATCCAGGAAGGCCAGATCAGCTACCCGCTGCCGGTCACCGGCGATGCCGTGGCCATCTGCTCGGCACCGGAAGACAAGGTCTGGAAGAAATTCCTTGCGATGTACCAGCGCCACGGTCGTGCCCGCCTGACCTTGCACAGCCGTGTGGTCAACGTCGGCAGCGAAGACGACGCCGTACGCTTTGCCGGTCAGTACGTCCTGCACCGCTGACCCGTTTCGGAACCTGCTCAACTCTGTAGGAGCTGGCTTGCCAGCGAAGAGGCCGGAAATTCTTGCACAGGGCTCAAGGGCCCCTTCGCCGGCCAGCCGGCTCCTACACAAAAGGTGGCAGAGGCAAGTCGCCGTGGGGCGATCAGGCGCGGGCCAGCTCCAGCAGTTTGCCGCGCCACGCCGCCTTGGCCGGTAGCGCCAGGAAGAAGCCGTTGAGCAACGACTCCCGGGGGGGATAGCAGAACGGCGCACCGGCAAGATCCAGCACTTCGCCACCCGCCCCTTCGAGTACACCCTGGGCCGCCGCGGTGTCCCATTGGGAAGTCGGCGCCAGGCGCGGATAACAGTCGGCTGCGCCTTCGGCCAGCAGGCAGAATTTCAGCGAGCTGCCGATATTGGCCAATTGCAATTCACCCAGGGCCGCGCTCAAGCCACCCAACAAGCGCTCCTGCTCCGGGCTCGAATGGCGCCGACTGGCCACCACGGTAAAGGCCTCGCCAACACCTGGCTGTTCACGCACCTGGATCGCTTGCGGCGCTTGCCCCTGATCCACACGCCAGGCGCCAAGGCCAGCACCACCGAGATAACAACGGCCATTGGTGGGCATCGACACCACGCCAAACACCACCCGCCCCTGTTCGATCAGGGCGATGTTGACGGTGAACTCTTCACTGCCGGAAATGAACTCCTTGGTACCGTCCAGCGGGTCCACCAGCCACCAGCGCTGCCAACCGGCGCGAGTGGCCTGGGGAATGTCGGCATCTTCTTCGGACAGCACCGGGATGCTCGGGTCCAACGCCGTCAGGCCAGCCACGATCAAGTGATGGGCCGCAAGGTCGGCGGCGGTCACCGGCGACTCGTCAGCCTTGTGGTTGACCGCCACGTCGGCGCGCCAGAACGGCAGGATCGCCTCGCCAGCGCGCAAGGCCAGCTCGGCCACCGGAGCCAATAAAGGATGGGGAAAATTCATCGAAGTCATGCTCATGCTGGAAAGGCTCCGCGCTGGCTCAGCAGGTCGCGGGTCAGGTACAGCGCGGCCAGGGCCCGGCCTTCGCTGAATTGAGGATTCTGCGCCAGGCTGGCCAGCTCACGCAGGTTGACCTTGTCGACCCGCATCGGCTCCGGCTCATCGCCCTCCAGGCGCTCTTCATACAAATCGGTGGCCAACACCACCTGGATCTTCTGGCTCATGTAGCCCGGGGACAGCGACAGCTCGGTCAGATGCTCCAGTTGCCGCGCGCCAAACCCGGCTTCCTCCTTGAGTTCACGCTCGGCCGCCGCCAGCACATCTTCACCCGGCTCGATCAGGCCCTTGGGCAGTGACAGCTCGTAGGCGTCGGTGCCGCCGCAATACTCCTCCACCAGCACCGCATGCTCGGCATCGAGCATGGCCACGATCATCACCGCGCCATAACCGGCCCCTTTGCCCACCAGGCGCTCATAGGTGCGCTCGACGCCATTGGAAAACCGCAACTGCACCTCTTCGACACAGAACAGACGACTGGTGGCGACGATCTCGCGGGCGAGTACAGTGGGTTTCTGGCGCATAGCGGGCTCCTTGGCGATAGCGGGTTACTATACAGACTGTTTTCTTACCGCTGGAGAAGTGTTCAATGGCCCTGCTGCCCTGGTGCGATATCGATACCGTCCTGCTGGATATGGACGGCACCCTGCTGGACCTGCACTACGACAACCACTTCTGGATGGAACACTTGCCCCAGCGTTACGCCGAATTGCACGGGGTCAGCCGGACCATGGCCGAGCTGGAACTGCAACCGCTGTTCGAACGCAACGCCGGCCAGTTGCAGTGGTATTGCCTGGATTTCTGGAGTACCGAGCTCAAACTCTCGGTGCGTGAACTGAAGCTGGAGACGGCTCACCTGATCGCCCTGCGACCGGATGCCGACACCTTTCTCGCGGCGATCAAGAAGGCCGGCAAGCGGGTGATCCTGATCACCAACGCTCATCGTGATTCCTTGTCATTGAAGCTGGAACGGATCGAGCTGGCGCCTTACTTCGAGCGCCTGATCAGTTCCCACGACTACGGGTTCCCCAAGGAGAATCCACAGTTCTGGGATGCACTGCAGGCCGATATTCAGTTCGATCCGGCCCGCAGCCTGTTTATCGATGACACCCTGCCGATTCTGCGCAGCGCGCGGGATTTCGGCGTAGCGCAGTTGCTCGCGGTGAGCCAGCCAGACAGCCGCAAAGGGCCGAAGGATACGGCGGAGTTCGCGGCGGTGGGAGATTACCGGGAATTGATCGAAGGGCTGTGAAAGCCTTCGCGGGCGATCCCGCTCCGGCACTGGGAGCGGCATCGCCGGCGAAGAGGGTCGATCATTCAGGGATGCGCAACACCTGGCCCGGGTAGATCTTGTCCGGGTGGGACAGCAGCGGCTTGTTGGCCTCGAAGATCTTGTTGTACTTGTTGGCGTCACCGTATTGCACCTTGGCGATGGCGCTCAGGGTATCGCCCTTCTTCACGGTGACGAACACCGCAGAAACCACCACGGGACCGGTCACCGTAATCTGGTCCTCGACACTGCTGACACCGGCGATGTTGCCCAGGGCCAGAAGGATTTTTTCCTTCTCTTCCTGGCTCGCCACTTCACCGCTGACGATCACCTTGTCGCCTTCCACCGTGGCGTGAACATTGGGATTGCCCAGGCCAACCTTTTCGATGTGCTCCTTGAGCTGCTCGCTGGCATTGGCATTGCCCGGGGTCAGCAGGTCGATCAGTTTTTCACCGGCTTCTTTCACAAAGCTGAAAATGCTCATGTCGCACACTCCTTGGTTGATAGATCCAGACGCGAAAGACTAGACCAGCCTGGAACAATGAGGTTCCCGGGCGACCAGTGACCCAAGGCCCGGCCACCACGGTAGAATCCCGGCCTTTTGCCGCTCCGGAGCGAAGATGGACCTCAAGCAGCTGAAATTCCTCATCGCCCTCGACGAAACCCGCCACTTCGGCCAGGCTGCCGCGCGCTGTCATATCACCCAGCCAACCCTGTCCATGCGCCTGCGCAGCCTCGAGGAAGAACTCGACCTGCCCCTGGTCAACCGCGGCCAGCGCTTCGAAGGCTTTACCGCTCCTGGCGAACGGGTGCTGGCCTGGGCCCGGAGCGTCATGACCGCCTATGACGGCTTGCTGGCCGAGGCCGCCGCGTGCCGGGGCAATCTGGTGGGCACCCTGCGCCTGGGAGTGGTGCCGCTGTCGAGCTTCGACCCTCTGCCGTTGATGCAGCGCCTGCATGCCGAACACCCGAACCTGCGCTTCGAACTCTCGTCACTGAGCTCGGAGCAGATCCTCGAACAGTTGGCGAGCAATCGTCTGGACCTGGGCGTGTCCTACCTGGATCGCCTGGACAGCGAGCACTTCGACTTCCTGACCCTGGACCCGACCCACATGGGCCTGCTCTATGACCAGCGGTATTTCAGCTTCGGCGAACAGCCCCTGAGCTGGGAGGCGCTGATCGAGTTGCCCCTGGGCCTGCTCACCAGCGGCATGCACTTTCGCCAGTCCATCGACCACCACTTCCACATTCGCGGGCTGCAGCCGCAACCGGTACTGCAGACCGACGCCGTCCATCAATTACTGCGCATGGTCCACGGCGGCCTGTGCTGCGCAGTGATGCCCCTGGAAAGCGGCCTGGAGATCGTCACCGAACACTTGCGCCTGCATCCCATCGCCGACGCCCAGACCCTGGCCCGCCTGGGCCTGATCATGCGCCGCAGCGCGCCGCGCTCAGCCCTGGCACAAGCCTGCTTTACCCTCTACCAGGAATCCTTCAGCCCTTCTTGATCGACGCCATCTATCAATAGATCAGTACTAGCAATTAGACGCGACACAATGCCGCGCTTAGTCTTGGGACCCGATGGCCGCTGGTCCCTCATTCAATGCCAGCCCCGGCAACTCCCGCCCTCGCGCTCGGCGCCAGCCAGACCCACAGACGCCTTGAGCGCCCGCCAGCGCAGACACCCGCCAGGCCGGGCAATGGCCGCGTCATCACCGCCTCAACCTTGTCCACCTGCCGCAGAACCGTGCGCCGCGGGTCCACAGCCCCGCGATGGAGAACCCCTGTGAGTACACACAACCAAGCCGATCAGACACCCGTTGCCCGCTACAAGCCTTACAAGGGCCCGGCCGGTGGCTGGGGTGCCCTGATCAGCGTGGCCCAGGCCTGGCTGACCAGCGACAACGCCCTGAAGAACATCCGCATGATGCTCAAGACCAACCAGAACGGCGGCTTCGACTGCCCGGGCTGCGCCTGGGGCGATTCGCCGGAAAGCGGCATGGTCAAGTTTTGCGAGAACGGCGCCAAGGCGGTGAACTGGGAAGCCACCAAGCGCCGGGTGGACGCGGCCTTCTTCGCCAAGCACAGCGTCACCTCCCTGCTGGAACAAAGTGATTACTGGCTGGAGTACCAGGGCCGGCTGACCGAGCCGATGCGCTACAACGCCGAAACCGACCGCTACCAACCCATCAGCTGGGAAAACGCCTTCAGCCTGATCGCCCAGCACCTGAACGACCTGCCCAGCCCGGACATGGCCGAGTTCTATACCTCGGGCCGGGCCAGCAACGAAGCGGCGTACCTGTATCAACTGTTCGTCCGCGCCTACGGCACCAACAACTTCCCCGACTGTTCGAACATGTGCCACGAAGCCAGCGGCGTAGCCCTGGCGCAAAGCGTCGGGGTCGGCAAAGGCACCGTGACCTTCGACGACTTCGAACATGCGGACGCGATTTTCGTCTGGGGCCAGAACCCCGGCACCAACCACCCGCGGATGCTCGAACCGCTGCGCGAAGCGGTGAAACGCGGCGCCCAAGTGGTGTGTATCAACCCGCTGAAAGAGCGTGGCCTGGAACGCTTCCAGCACCCGCAGAACCCGCTCGAAATGCTCACCAACGGCAATCGCCCGACCAACACCGCCTACTTCCGCCCGGCCCTGGGCGGCGACATGGCGCTGTTGCGCGGCATGGCCAAGTTCCTCCTGCAGTGGGAGCGTGATGCGCAGAAAGCCGGCGCAGAATCAGTGTTCGACCACGACTTCCTCAATGCCCACACCGCCCACGTCCTCGATTACCTGGGCACCCTCGACGACACCCCTTGGGAGCAGATTGTCGAGCAGTCCGGCCTGACCCTGGTGGAAATCGAGCAGGCAGCGCGCATGTACGCCAAGGGCAAGAACGTGATCATGTGCTGGGCCATGGGCATCACCCAGCACCGCCACTCGGTGCCGACCATCCAGGAAATCGCCAACCTGATGCTGCTGCGCGGCAACGTCGGCAAGCCCGGCGCCGGGCTGTGCCCAGTGCGCGGCCACAGCAACGTACAGGGCGACCGCACCATGGGCATCAACGAGCGCCCGCCGGTGGCCTTCCTCGATGCCCTGGAGCGGCGCTTCCAGTTCAAGGTCCCTCGGGACAACGGCCACAATGTGGTCGAGGCGATCCACGCCATGCTCGAAGGCCGCTCCAAGGTGTTCATCGGCCTGGGCGGCAACTTTGCCCAGGCCACCCCGGACAGCCCGCGGACCTTCCAGGCCCTGAGCAATTGCGACCTCACCGTGCAGATCAGCACCAAGCTCAACCGCAGCCACCTGGCCCACGGCAAGGACGCGCTGATCCTGCCGTGCCTGGGTCGCACCGACATCGACCTGCAGGCCGGCGGCCCGCAAGCGGTGACCGTGGAAGACTCCTTCAGCATGGTCCACGCCTCCAACGGCCAATTGCAGCCACTGTCGTCGCAGATGCGCTCCGAGCCGTGGATCGTTGCGGGCATGGCTGCCGCGACCCTGGGCAGCCAGCCGGTGGACTGGAACTGGCTGGCGGCGGATTACGGGCGTATCCGCGACCTGATCGCCGATACCATTCCCGGCTTCAAGGACTTCAATGAACGGCTCAAGCACCCGGGCGGTTTCTACCTGGGCAACAGCGCCGGTTCTCGCCAGTGGAACACCCCTTCGGGTCGGGCCAATTTCCGCGCCAACCTGCTGCCCAAGGACCTGATCCACGAACGCACCCGGGCCACCGGTCAACTGCCGGACCTGATCCTGCAATCGATGCGCTCCCACGACCAGTACAACACCACCATCTACGGCCTCGATGACCGCTACCGCGGGGTCAAGGGCCAGCGCGACGTGCTGTTCGCCAACGAAGCGGACATCATCCGCCTGGGCTTCAAGCCGGGGCAGAAAGCCGACATCGTTTCCCTGTGGGATGACGGCCGCGAGCGTCGGGTCAAGGGCTTCACATTGCTGGCCTTCGACATCCCGGCCGGCCAGGCTGCCGCCTACTACCCGGAAGTGAACCCGCTGGTGCCCCTGGAAAGCACCGGCGACGGCAGCCACACCCCGACGTCCAAGTTCATCGCCATCCGTCTGGAAGCGGCCAGCGACAACGGCCTGATCATGGCTCGCTCGGCCTGATTCCTGGCTTGAGGGCCTCTTTGCTGGCAAGCCAGCGCCTACCGTTAGCGCGTGAATCGTAGGCGCCGGCTTGCCTGCGGTTCAAAGCCGCTGCACAGCCTTGAACCGCAGGCACAAAAAAGGCCGCTTTGTTAACAAAGCGGCCATTGCGAAGTAGCTAAAGACCGGCGAAATTCACTTAAGTTCCGCAATAAAAACAGTAAGTTACGAGATTGTGTACAACTCGTGCTATTCGTCGGATTTCGTTTGTAAGCGGCGTGGTCCGGCCTCAGGATCGCGCCGTCATCCCTTTGAGGCTCCTGTATGAAGTTCTCCTCGATTCTCTTGTTGTCCCTTGGCCTGGTCAGCGGCGTTGCCTCTGCCGGTGGCACCGTTGAAGCCGGTGTGGGCGGCGCATTGGGCGGGGTTCTAGGCTCGGTGGTCGGTCAGCAGATCGGCGGCAACACCGGTTCGGCCATTGGTGCGGCCCTGGGCGGTGCCGGCGGTAGCGCGGTGGGTGCGGACAAACGCAGCCGTGGCCAGGCGGCCATTGGCGGCGCCCTGGGTGCAGCCGGCGGCAACGTGGTGGGCCGCAGCATGGGCGGCAATACCGGCAGCCTGATCGGCGCCGCGGCAGGCGGTGGCGCCGGCGGTGCCCTGGGCAACTACATGGGCAACGAAAGCGCCCGGGAAGATCGCGACTACCGTGGCCGCGATGACCGCCGCTACTACCGCGACGGCCACCGTGGCCGTGGTCATGCCTACGGGCATCGCAAGCACCGTCACTATCGCGACTGACCCCCCGCCCTGTAGCCGCTGCCGCAGGCTGCGCACGAGGCCGCAGGCCTCGCCAAGCCAGGCGCTGCGGTGGGTCAGTTGCCACGTGGATTGAGGTTTGGCGCCTCCTGCGCAGCTGATCGCAGCCTTCGGCAGCGGCTACAAGTGCCAGTGCCGGGGGTTGAGATCGAGTATCGAAGTTCACGCCAGCAGCAGACGCTCCAGAGCCGCTCGCAACGCGGGCGGAATCGGCACCGGCTGGTTTGACTCCCGATCCACGAACACATGGACGAAACGCCCCGCCGCACAGGCATCCGCCTCTCCCACCTTGAACACCGCCAGTTCGTACTGCACCGAACTGTTGCCCAGCTTGCCGACCCGCAGGCCGATCTCGATACGTTCGGGAAAGGCGACGGACGCAAAGTAGTCGCAAGCCGAGCTGACCACGAATCCCACCACCTCGCCATCATGGATGTCCAGCCCGCCCTGTTCGATCAGGTAGGTGTTCACCGCCGTGTCGAAGAAGCTGTAGTAGGTGACGTTATTCACATGGCCGTAGACGTCGTTGTCGTGCCAGCGGGTGATGATCGGCTGGAAGTGGCGATAGTCGCCACGTTGCGGCATAGGCTCGGACATCGGGGCTCTCTCCCTTGGATTGAAGGCCGGGCGATCGGTTGATCGCCCGGCATTTCACCGCAGACAGCCAAGCCTGGGCAAACCCTTTTGCGTCCATTGCGCCGGTGGCTTGTCAGGCAGCCAGATGAGCCTCGCACCACTCCCGCACGGCGGCGTAAGGGTAATCCTCCAGTGCCGCGAAACCGGGAATGCTGCGGGCCTTGAGCTTGGTGAACAAAGGCACGCTGATGCCGCAGAGAAAACGCGTCAGCCGCTCTGCTCCCGGCACATCGCCGGTGTGCTGCTGATGCCTGTGGATAAAATCGCCGCACAACCCGTTGAAGTTTTTATCCACAAGCGCGGGCAACACGGGTGGCTCCGGCAGTCGTGCCACCTGGCCGTGACAGACCGAGCAATGCCCACAACGCTGGGGCGCCTGATCGTCACCAAAATACTGCGCCAGGCGGTGCCCCAGGCACTGCTCCGTGGCGAACAGGTCGAGCATGGCGTGAATCCGCGCTATTTCGCTGCCCTCGTGCCGGGTGAAATAAGCATGCAGATCAGTGCTCAAGGCAGCGGCATCGAAGTCGGTTTGCAGCAGGCTGTAGACCTCGGTCATCTGCTTGCTTTCCAGCTCCACCCAACCCTTCTCCTGGAAGTAATCCAGGGCCTTGACCACCCGGGTGCGCGGCGCCTGGTACTGCTCGTAGAGCGCGTCGAAATTCACCGTGGCCCAAGTCCGGGCCCGGCTCGAGGTGTTGATGATGGCTTCGACAAAGTCCCGGCGCTCGCCTTCGAAACGCGCCAGCAGGGCCAGGGGCTCCTCAAGAAGCTTGAAACGGTATTCGGCGAAATAGGCGTAGCGCGGAGCGATCAGGCCCCGCAGTTCCAACTGCACCAGCAGGGTCTTGAGCGGCAACTGGCGAACGTTGCTCTGGTCCGCCAGGGGCCCGAGCAGGAACTCCCACTGTCCGTCCGGCACCGACGCCTGCAACTCATCCAGCACGCAGCGGATGCCGCTCAGCTCCGGGGTGTCGCCATAGACGAAGTTCTCCAGCACGTTGAGGCTGTCGCGGTTGGCCAGCACCAGGCAGTCCGAAGGCTGGCCGTCGCGCCCGGCGCGGCCGATTTCCTGGCTGTAGTTCTCGATGGACTTGGGCAGATCGAAGTGCACCACGTTACGGATGTCGCTCTTGTCGATGCCCATGCCGAAGGCGATTGTCGCGACGATGCAGTTACTGCGCCCTTCCATGAACCGGCGCTGGATCGACTCACGCTGCTCGTGGGGCAGACCGGCGTGGTAGGCCTCGGCGGCGATGCCCTGGTGACTCAAGTGCTCGGCGATCTGCTCGGCGGTCTTTTGCAGGGTCACGTAGACAATGCTCGGCTGCCCGGCCCGCTCACCCATCCACTGCACCAGGCGCCGGCGCTTGTCCGCGCCGCGCACCGGCTCCACCAGCAGGTTGAGGTTGGGCCGGTAGAAGCCGGTGGTCACCACGTCAGCGGCATCAATGGCGAACTTGGCCTGCATGTCGGCGATCACCTTGGGCGTCGCCGTGGCCGTCAGCAGCAGGGCCTGGGGAATGTTGAACTGGCGCTGGTAGTCCGGCAGTTTCAGGTAGTCGGGACGGAAGTTGTGGCCCCATTCGGAAATGCAGTGAGCCTCATCCACCACCAGCAGGGAGATGGGCACCTGCTGCAAAAAGTTGCGGAAGCGCTCGTTCTTCAAACGCTCCACCGAGATCATCAGGATCTTCAGTTCACCGGAGCGGGCCCGGGCCATGACGTCATTGGCTGCATCGCGGCTCTGGGCCGAATCGATGCTGGCGGCGGCAATGCCATGACGCTGGAGAAAGGCCAACTGATCCTGCATCAACGCCAGCAGCGGCGAGACCACCAGGGTCAGGTGCGGCAGCAGCAAGGCCGGCAATTGGTAGCACAGGGACTTGCCGGAGCCGGTGGGAAAGATCGCCGCCGCCGAGCGCCCAGCCAGCACCGCACTGACTGCGGCCTCCTGGCCCGGACGAAACTGTGGATAACCGAAGACCTGTTCGAGGGTGCTGTGCATAAGGGTCACTTCTTTTGACCGCTGACCTGTCCTTGAAGACTAGCGGCACAGGTCGGCGGTTCGAGAAAAGGTCGCGGGAAAACAGATACCGGATGATACCGGGCGGGAGCACTTTCACCGGTAAGCCGGCTCCTACCCAGGAGTCGGCTTACCGACGATAGGGAGCCTGGGCCTAGCGCAAAGTTCGGCAGTCCAGCCATTGCACACCATTGTGCCGATTGGCCTCAAGCAGTGCCGGCACCGCCTGGGCGGCCTTGGCGTGGGTGTCATGGAACAGGATGATGCCGCGCCGCCAGAGCAGCATCAGGGTCTGCACCCGCTGGGCTGCGGCTGCGGCGCTGACCTTTTTGCTCCAGTCCTGGGAGTCGATGTTCCACAGCATCAGTTGCAGCCCCTGGGCCTTGAAGAAGTCGGCACTGTCAGCGCGTCGCTGCCCATAGGGCGGACGAAACAGCGGCTGGTATTCATCCGCCAGAGTGCGGTTGGCCAGGTTTGCGCTGTGGATCACCGAATGCTGCCACTCGCTCCACGAGGCGTGGGACTTGTGTTCCCAACCGTGTACACCCACACACTGGCCATCGTACAACTGGCGCATCTGCCCTGCCGAAGATTGACTCAGGCGCGCCTGAAACGAGTCCCCCAGAACAAAGAACAGGCTATGCAGATCCTTGGATCGCAGCACATCGATCAGTTGATCGGTATGCCCACCCCGCAGGCTCGGCCCGTCATCGAAGGTCAGCAGGAACTCCCGGTCCGCCAGCTCGTCCCCCAGGCGTTCCGTCGGCCCCATGCGCTGGATCTCGCTGCTGACCACGGTGAACAGCGCCGCCAGGCGCAGTTGCTCATTCAGGTACAGCTGATGAAACCGGGTGCTGGCCTCGGCCCACGCCCCATAAGTGGATTTACTCTCCCCGGTAAAACTGGCCACCAGTTGCCGCAGCTCACCGAGATTGCGTACAGGGAGGCAGAACGGCGTACCTTCACAGTCCCGGCTGGCCAAGCGGTAGTTGTTCAACAGCAACTCCCAGAAGCGCTGGCGCACCTGATTCACTGACTTCAGATCCAGTTGCCTGACTCCTAGCCGCTGCTTCAAGGCCTGTTCATCCAAGGCTTCGCTGGCCAGCAGCGCTTTGCCGAACATCAGAATCTCGCCCCGTGAGGCGGTGTCGAATTCCGCGGTGCTGGTCAGGGCATTCGGCCAGCCACTGCGGTCGATGGTGGCGAACACCTGCGGCCCGGCCGCCCGGGCCACGCCGCTGGACAGACACAGCGCCAGCAGCCAGGGGAGAACACCAATTCGCATACCAACCTCCATAAATGCACAACGCGCCACTGTCGGCGCGTTGTGGAGATAACTTCTGCCTGTGTGATCAGCGGTTTTGCAGCCGCTCTATGGCCTTGTCGTACACCGGGTTGGCCTTCTGCTCCCGGGCCTTTTGGTAGTGCTCAAGCGCCGTGGCCAACTGCCCGGCGTCCTCGTAGATGCGCGCCATGTCGTAGTAGGCACTGGCGCGAATGGTCGATGCGGCCGGGCCACTGGCCAGGGCGATGGCCTTGCGGTCCGCGGCGATGGCGTCGTCGGGACGGCTGTTCTTGCGATTGGCCAGGGCCAGGTTGCTGTAGGCCTGGGCAAAGCCCGGCTCCAGCTCGATGGCTTCGCTGTAGAAGATCCGCGCCCCGCCGAAATCGCCCTTGCGGTAAGACTCCTCGCCCTTGAGGTTGAGGCTCTTGGCATCCACCGGTCCGAAGTCCGCACCCACCACTTCATCGATGGACTTGGCATTTTCCAGCAGCGGGTCAAGAGCGCTCATGACCGATTCCGGCTCCTCGCTGCCTAGCAGCAGCCGATCGATATCCTGCAGGCGGCCATCGGCGGTCAGGCGAAACACCACCCACAGATTGCCCTTGCGGTTCTGCGGCACGCGGTAGCTGCGGATCAGCGCAGCGCCTTTATAGACAAAGACCCGCGCCTGGCTGCGGCCCAGGCGCAACGCTTCATAGCTGGTGCTGTTGGTGAAGTCGTGCACGGCAAAGACGTAGGCGTCGCCCGGCACACGCTGGTCGATGGTGATGGTCTCCGGCCGGCTGCTGTCGCTGCTGTCCGATTCCAGACGAGCTCCGGGTCCCTTGCCGGTGGCGAAGTACAACAGCTTGTGGGGATAACTCAGGTGGGCATCGAGGTCCTCTCCCGGCGCGCTCCAGCTCAGCACTATTCGCAGGCTTTCCGGGTTGTCCAGCACCGGGCTCAGGGCGTAGTTGAGCCCCTGGCAAGGACACTTGACCCGCAGGTCGGCGTAACCGGCCTTACGGATCAACAGCTCACTGGCCGGCGAATCGGCCACCTGGGCCGCCAGGGTGACCCGGCCCTGGGCATCGGTGCTACCTGCTACCTGAGTCGCGCCCTGTTGCAGCTGCACCTGGACATCGGCCAGTGGCGCGCCCTTGGCCACCGCGTCCAGCACTTGAATCGACAGGGCCTGAGCCTGTACCGAACCCGCCAGCATCCCTAGCCACAACAGCGCCGCGAGGCGAAAAAAAGCCATAACAAAATCCCTGTAGATAAGGATGACCGGGCCTCTGCCCCGGCCCACCAGCCAGCGGCGAACCATACACAGTTTTGCCCGCCAATGCTCGGTCCAACCAGGGAAATACCGGGCAAAAAAACAGTGCCGATCTCTCGAAATGGCCCGCTGGCGCAACCACTTGGTGACTTGCAACTCAGCCGGAGAATCACCGTACACTGCACCTTCTCAAACGCCGCAAGTGAACTCCGATCATGCAACTGGCCCCCGGCTTTCCCGACGACGCCACCATGCGCCAACTGCTGCAGTTGCTGCATGAAGAAATCGGCCTGCCCGAACGCAAGACCCTGCGCCTGAGCACCGCCATCAACCTCGACCTGGGCTGCGACGGCGCCGACGCCCGGCATTTGCTGCAGGCCCTGGAAGAGCAGTTCGTGATCGATTTTGTCGACTTCGACAGCTATCGCTACTTCCAGCCAGAAGGCTTCGACCCATTCCAGAAACGCCGGGCCAAGGGCCGGGGCGACAAGGTGCCGCTGACCATCGGCATGCTGTACCAGGCGATCAGGCAACAACGCTGGGACACCCAGGTGCTGGAAGCGCTCTAACTGCGCAACCATGGCTTCATGCTCGAACCCGGGCGCGGCTGGCGCCTGTCCCCGGCCTACGACGTGAACCCCTGCGCCCAGGCCAGCGGGCTGAAACTCAACATCAGCGAAGCCGACAATGCGCTGGACCTTGATCTGGCACGGGAAGTAGCGGCATATTTCCGCCTCGGTCGTGCCGAGGCAGAAGGCATCATCGAACACTGCCAGAGCGTGGTTCGCCAATGGCCCACCCTGGCCCAGGCCCTGGGGCTGTCCCGGCGTGAACAAGAACGCATGGCGCCGGCGTTTCGACTCGCACAGCAGTAAACAGCACGGCCGTTGGACTCCTCCAACCCGTCAATCGACAAGGACAGTCAGTGGACGTATTGATGGGCTTGCTCGCCGCCCTGCTCTGGGGCGGCACCGATTTTCTCGTGGGGCTCAACGTCCGCGCCGTGGGCGTGAAACGGGCAGTGTTCTTCAGCCAGAGCCTGGGGTTCACCCTGATGAGCCTGCTGCTGGTGATCTTTCCCGCCATCCTCTACAAGGCCCTGGCCGCGCCCGCGCAAGTCTGGCTGATGGGCGTGCTCGCCGCGGCCTTTACCGTCTCCGGCGCCCTGGCCCTGGGCAAGGCCTTCGCCCTGGGCAAAGCCTCCATCGTCGCCCCATTGGTGACCTCCTACGGCGTGGTCACCACCCTGCTGTCCTGGGCCAGTGGCGAACAGATCAGCCTGCTGCAACTCATGTGCATCCTGTTGTGCGTGATCGGCGTCATCCTCTCCAGCCTGCACTCGGACAGCAAACTGCCCCACAGCACCGCCGCCGGCCGCTCGATCTTCTTCGCCCTGCTCTCGGCCGTTCTGTATGGCACCAGCTTCTGGCTGCAGGGCCGCTACACCCTGCCGCAACTGGGGCCGATCAGCATGCTCTGGCTGGGTTACGCGGTGGGCAGCGCAGTAATGCTGCTGATGGTGCTCAAAGTCGCGGACGGGCTGAAGATCCCGCCGCTGAAGAACTGCGGCCTGCTGGCCTCCACCAGCCTGATGAACCTGGGCGCGTTCTTCGCCTTTTCCTGGGGCGCCATGAGCGGCTCGGTGTCGGTGGTGACGGTGATCAGCACCCTGTCCGGCGGCATCGCCGCGGTGCTGGGCTATGTGTTCTTCAAGGAGCGGCTGACGGCGGTGCAAGTGACCGGCGTGGTGCTGGTGTTGCTGGGGGCGTTGGTGTTGCACCTGAAGACGTGAGGCTTTCTGTAGCCCACAAAAAAGCCGCCCCGAAGGGCGGCTTTTTCATGGCAGGTCGAAGCTTACAGCTTAGGACCAGCAGCCTTGATCGCGTCGCTCACGTCGAACTTCTTGAAGTTCTCGATGAACAGGCCGGCCAGGGCCTTGGCGGCTTCGTCGTAGGCGGCTTTGTCAGCCCAGGTGTTGCGTGGGTTGAGCAGGCCGGTTTCAACGCCCGGTACGGCTTTTGGCACGTCCAGGTTGACGATGTCCAGGTGCTCGGTCTCGGCACCGATCAGAGCGCCGCTCTGGATCGCTGCAATCACGCCACGGGTGGTGGGGATGTTGAAGCGTTTGCCGACGCCGTAGCCACCGCCGGTCCAGCCGGTGTTGACCAGGTAGACCTTGGAGCCGAAGCCGCGGATGCGCTTGATCAGCAGCTCGGCGTATTCGCCCGCCGGACGTGGGAAGAACGGTGCGCCGAAGCAGGTGGAGAAGGTCGACTTGATGCCCGAGCCCGAACCCATTTCAGTCGAGCCCACCAGCGCGGTGTAGCCGGACAGGAAGTGGTAGGCGGCTTGTTCTTCGCTGAGGATCGACACCGGTGGCAGTACGCCGGTCAGGTCGCAGGTCAGGAAGATCACGGCGTTAGGCTCGCCACCGAGGTTCTTCGGTGCACGTTTTTCGATCAGCTCGCGCGGGTAGGCGGCGCGGCTGTTCTGGGTCAGGCTGTCGTCGGCGTAGTCGGCTTTCTTGGTGACCGGGTCGATCACCACGTTTTCCAGTACGGCGCCGTGCTGGATGGCTTTCCAGATCACCGGCTCGTTCTTTTCCGACAGGTCGATGCACTTGGCATAGCAACCGCCTTCGATGTTGAACACCACGCCCACGCCCCAGCCGTGTTCGTCGTCACCGATCAGGTAACGGCTTTCGTCGGCCGACAGGGTGGTCTTGCCGGTGCCCGACAGACCGAAGAACAGGGTCACGTCGCCGTCTTCGCCCATGTTGGCGGCGCAGTGCATTGGCAGCACGTCGGCAGCTGGCAGCAGGAAGTTCTGCACGGAGAACAGGGCTTTCTTCATCTCACCGGCGTAGCGCATGCCGGCGATCAGCACTTTCTTGGCCGCGAAGTTGAGGATCACGGTGCCGTCGGAGTTGGTGCCGTCGCGCTCAGGCTCGCAAACGAAGTTTGGCGCGTTGAGGATCTGCCACTCATCTTTGCCACCGGCGTTGTACTGCTCGGGGTTGATGAACAGGCAACGGCCGAACAGGTTGTGCCAGGCAGTCTCGGTGGTCATTTTCACTGGCAGGTAGTGCGCCGGATCGGAACCTACATGCACGTGGGAAACAAAACGCTCGCGCTCGCCCAGGTAGGCTTCGACGCGGTCCCACAGGGCGTCGAACTTGGCCGCCGGGAACTTGCGGTTGATCGGGCCCCAGGCGATAGCGTCCTGGGTGGTGGGCTCTTCAACGATGAAACGGTCCACTGGCGAACGGCCGGTACGATGACCGGTGCGAACCACCAGAGCGCCGGTATCGGCCAGTTCGCCCTCACCGCGGTTCAGGGCTTCTTTGACCAGATCATCCACACTCAGATCGGTGTACACGGCGTTATTGGCTTGCGTCATGAGGTTCCCCGTCGGCCATTGGCCGAGTGCTCCAAACGTTTTGTAGTAGAAACTCGCGCACTACTACCGCGAAAAAAGTGCGCCGGATTATGCCAGAAAAGCCCAAAAATAGTAGGGTCCTCCCGTCAGTACGGCGTAATTCCGGCGTTTGCCAGGTGATTTACCTGCGCTGAACCGTTTTAGTGACGAGTATCTGACGGCGTGTCGACGCCCGCACCAGCAAACAATTGCGTGATATCGGCGGCATCGAACAGATAACGCTCGTTGCAGAACTGGCAATCGATCTCGATGCTGCCGCCATGTTCCACCACCAGCTCCTGAGCATCTTCGAGCCCCAGGCTGACCAGCGCATTGCCCGAACGCTCGCGGGAGCAGCTGCAGCGGAAGCGCAGCGGTTGCACGTCGAACAGGCGCACGGCTTCTTCGTGGTACAGGCGGTGCAGCACGGTTTCGTTGTCCAGGCTCAGCAGTTCATCGGCGGTCAGGGTGCTGGCCAGGGCGGTGAGGTGCTGCCAGTTGGCTTCGCGTTCTTCCGGATCGCGCAGGCGGTCGGCAGGCAGTTGTTGCAGGAGCAGGCCGCGGGCATTGCGGCCGTCGGCGTAGAGCCAGAAACGGGTGCCGGTCTGTTGCGACATGACGAAGTAGTTGGTGAAGCATTCGGCCAGGGTGGCGCCGTCCAGGTCGACGATGCCCTGGTAACGCTGGCCCTGGGTCGGGTCCACGGTCAGGGCGAGGACGCCGTTGGGCATCATGTCGGCAAGGGTCGCGTCAGGGGCGATCTGCGACGCGTCGTAGCGGGCCAGGCCGCGGATCTCGCGGTTGCTGGAGCACTCGATCATCAGCAACGGCACCGGGCCTTCGGAGCGGGCCTGGAGAATCAGCAAGCCATCGAACTTCAAGGTGCCAACCAGCAACGATGCCGCCGCCATCAGCTCGCCGAGCAGTTGTGCCACCGGCTCGGGATAGGCGTGTTTGGCAAGGACTTCAGCGTAACTGCGCTCCAGCGCCACCAGCTCGCCGCGGGCGTCGCTCTCATCAAAGATGAAGCGTTGAGTGAAGTCGGTATCCGGCAAATCAGTCATAGGTCTGGGTATCTGAATGATGACAAAAAGGTTACAAGCACCGAAAATTGCGGTTTTGCACCATGAAGGTGCAGTTTTTGCGGTGATTGGAGATATTTTATGAACAATCCGGGTTTGTTCCAAGCAAGGTGGAACCTCGGCAAGCTGGTTCTGTGCAATTTACTCCCTTTGGCCCTGCTGGGATTCTGGTTGTGGCCGACCGGACAGATGTACTGCCTGATGTTCGACGAGTGGCTGTTCCGTCACCTCAACACTCCCCTTGCAACCAACTCCACCTGGCTGCACATCTGGGCCGTGGCCAGCCTGCGCCCCTTCGATATCGTGGTGGGCCTGATCATGCTCGGCCTGCTGATTCGCGGTGATTGGGTGTTCAAGGCGGTGGACGTGCGCCGGGCGTTTTTCGGCTTCCTGTCGATCCTGATTCTTATGGTGGTGATTCGCGCGCTGTTTTCCAAGTTGGTGGCGCTGATGAATTGGCAACACAACAGCCCGTCCATGGTGCTCGAAGGCGCCGTGCACATGAGCGACTACTTCCCAGGCTGGGAGAAGACCTGGGAACTCAAGGACCGCTCCAGCCAGAGCTTCCCCGGCGACCACGCTTCGGTGCTACTGATCTGGGGCCTGTTCATGGGCATGTTCAGCCGCAGCGTCGGCCAGTTCCTGATCGTCTGGGGCCTGACCCTGCTGTTCATGATGCCGCGCCTGGTGGCGGGCGCGCACTGGGGCCAGGACGACTACATCGGCGGCGTGCTGTTGGCGGTGCTGGCCCTGGGCTGGGGCTACTACACGCCGTATGCGGCGCGGATGTCGAACTTCCTGCTGCGCCTGACACACCCGCTATTCAAGCTGATGACCCGGATGCCGGTGCTCTCGCGCATGAGTGTGGTCCGCTCCAGCAGCCTGCTGCGCTGATCAGACCTGTAGGAGCCGGCTTGCCGGCGAATGGCCCATTGAGGACGCCTTCGCCGGCAAGCCGGCTCCTACGCTTTCACTCGTGACTGCTGCCGTGGAATTTGAATAGATCACGGCGCTGCTTCTTGCTCGGTTTGCCGTCGGTGCTGACCCCCAGGGCGCCAGCCTTGCGCTGGGCTGCCGCGGTTTCACGCTTGGCGATGCTGGCTTCGGTTTCCGTGTAGAGCGTCTGCGCTTCGGGCGCGCCACGACGGACGATGGAAAGCGCCTGGACCACCACGGTGCGCTCGTCGAAGCCGGCGCGAATCTGATACTCGTCGCCTACCCGCGGCTCCTTGCCCGGCTTGCAGCGCTCGCCACGGTGATGCACCTTGCCGCTTTCAATAGCCGCCTTGGCCAGGGCGCGGGTCTTGTAGAAGCGCGCCGCCCACAGCCATTTATCCAGACGAACCTTGTCCTCTTCTTCCTGCTTGTGCGCCACTGGAATTCCTCTTGCTGAAAAATGTCGCAACTGTACGGCCCGCCTACGGGCTCTCATAAATCCTGCCACTCACCTAAAATAACCCAGGTTGCGTCCTGACACGCGAGGAGTCCCCGTGACTGATTTCCCCACTTCCCTGACCTCGCCGGACAAGCGCTGCGAAGGCTGCCAAAAAAGCCCGCCACTGGGTTTCGATTTTTCCTTCGCCTATCAACCCATAGTCGATCTGCGCGACCGCTCGATCTTTGCCCATGAAGCCCTGGTGCGCGGGGTCAATGGCGAAGGCGCCCACACCGTGCTGGACCAGGTCGACGACAGCAACCGCTATCGTTTCGACCAGCGCTGCCGGACCCTGGCCATCACCACGGCCGCGCAGTTGGAGATGCAAAGCCACCTGTCGATCAACTTCATGCCCAACGCCGTGTACCGCCCGGAACTGTGCATCCGCAGCACCCTGGAAGCCGCCCGCGCCCAGCACTTCCCGCTGGACCGGCTGATTTTCGAAACCCTGGAAAGCCAGCACGTAGATAACAGTCGCCATTTGACCCATATTCTGCGTGAATACCGCGAATTCGGCTTCAAGACCGCCATCGATGACTTCGGCGCGGGGTACTCGGGGCTGAACTTGCTGGCGAATTTCCAACCCGACCTGATCAAGCTCGACATGGCGCTGATTCGCGATGTCGACCAGGATCGCGTACGCCAGGCGATCGTTCGCGGGATTGTCACAATCTGTGCGGAGTTGGGCGTTACAGTCATTGCCGAAGGCATTGAAAGCGCTGGTGAACGGGACTTTCTCAGCGACTGTGGAATTTATCTGATGCAGGGTTACTGGTTCGCCAAACCTGCATTCAAAGCCCTGGCCGAGGTTCCGGTCGCGGCCTGGAAAAGCTAATTGCGGATTTCCCCTATTTGAAGACTTTTGACCATTTGACCGTTGTCGGTCTGCGCGAGTGGGTGGCGCTTCCTGATCTGGGAGTGGCCGGCCTGCGCGCCAAGATCGATACCGGAGCCAGTACCTCCAGCCTGCATGCCACCGAGATCGAGCCCTTCGAGCGCGACGGTGAACAGTGGGTGCGTTTCAATGCCCATCTGGGCAGCGTGGTGCAATTGCGTCACCGGCGTTGCGAAGCGCCGCTGGTGGCGATGAAGACCATTAAAAGCTCCAACGGCCAGGCTCAGGTGCGCTATGTGATCAGCACCACCCTGGCCCTGGGCGATCGCGTATGGCGGGTGGAATTCACCCTCGCCTGCCGCAAGGCCATGCGCTATCGCCTGCTGCTGGGTTCCAAGGCGCTGATCGACGGCCAGTTGGTGGTCAATCCGGGCATCAAATACGTACAAGACAAACCGGTGTTCCCGGTATCCACTACCTCTGCCACAGGTGTTGCATGAAGATCGCTGTGCTGTCGCGTAACCCGCGTCTGTATTCCACTCGTCGTCTGGTCGAAGCCGGCACCGAGCGTGGCCATGAAATGGTAGTGGTCGACACCCTGCGCGCCTACATGAACATCGCCAGCCACAAGCCGCAGATCCACTACCGCGGCAAGCCCCTGGAAGGCTTCGATGCGGTGATCCCGCGGATCGGTGCCTCGGTGACCTTCTATGGCTGCGCGGTGCTGCGCCAGTTCGAAATGATGGGAGTCTTCCCGCTCAACGAGTCGGTGGCCATCGCCCGCTCCCGGGACAAACTGCGCTCGCTGCAGTTGCTGTCGCGGCGTGGCATCGGCCTGCCAGTGACCGGTTTTGCCCACTCGCCAGACGATATTCCCGACCTGATCGAAATGGTCAACGGCGCGCCCCTGGTGATCAAGGTACTGGAAGGCACCCAGGGCATCGGCGTGGTGCTGTGTGAAACCGCCACCGCAGCGGAATCGGTGATCGAGGCCTTCATGGGCCTGAAGCAGAACATCATGGTCCAGGAGTACATCAAGGAAGCCGGCGGCGCCGACATTCGCTGCTTCGTGGTGGGCGACAAAGTGATCGCGGCGATGAAGCGCCAGGCCAAACCGGGTGAGTTCCGCTCCAACCTGCATCGCGGCGGCAGCGCCAGCCTGATCAAGATCACCCCGGAAGAACGCATGACCGCACTGCGGGCGGCCAAGGTCATGGGCCTGAGCGTGGCGGGGGTGGATATCCTGCGCTCCAATCACGGGCCGCTGGTGATGGAAGTCAATTCCTCGCCAGGCCTGGAAGGCATCGAGACCACCACCGGCAAGAATGTGGCAGGGATCATCATCGAACACATCGAGAAAAATGGCGGGCCGAACATGACCCGGACCAAGGGTAAGGGCTAAGGGGTACGCTCGATCGGCGGCCCCTGTAGCCACTGCCGCAGGCTGTGACCGGCTGCGCAGCAGTCGCGCTTGCGGGCCGCGCAAGGGCCTTCGGCCCTTATCGCAGCCTGCGGCAGCGGCTACAGGTGTTCAGTCCGCATCGCGTGGCAGCAACAAGCCCAAAGGCAAGCGCACTCGCGCTTCGAGGCCGCCATCGGGACGGTTGCGCAGTTCGACGTTGCCGCCGTGCATGGCGGCAATCCGCTTGACGATGGCCAGGCCCAGGCCAGTGCCCTTGCCACCCCGGGCACGGTCGCCACGGGTGAAGGGGTTGAAGATCGCTTCCAGCTCAGAAGGGTCGATCCCCGCGCCGCGGTCCATCACACTCAGCACCACATACGGCGCATTGGTGTCACCGGACACATAGGCCGCCACTTCGACATCCGTTCCCGCGTGATTCAAGGCGTTGCCAATCAGGTTGTTGAGCAGACGCTTCATCGATACCCGACGCAGCGGGAACGGCTGGATCGGCTCCAGGCGCAGGTGCACCCGTTCCTGGTTCTGGTTGTAGGGCGCGGCCACCTCACGCACCAGATCGCTCAAGTCCACTTCTTCCACCGACTCGTCGCGGCCGTCGCGGATGAAGGCCAGGAACTGATCGAGAATGGCGTCCATGTCCTCGATATCCCGCACCATGTCGTCGGTCAGGTCGGTGTGCGCGCCCATCAACTCCAGCGACAGGCGCAAGCGGGTCAGCGGCGTGCGCAGGTCGTGGGACACACCCGCCAGCATCAGTTCCCGTTCACGCCCGGCCTGCTCCACATCCTCGGCCATCTGGTTGAAGGCACGGTACACCTCGGTCATCTCGCTCGGCGTATCGCTGATCGGCAGGCGCACGCTGCGCCCCTGACCCAGTTGCCGGGCAGCGTAGACGAGGCGCTTGAGCGGTTGGTTGAGCTGGCTGACGAAGATCCACGCCGAGGCGGTGGATAACAGGCCGATGGCCAGGAACCAGCCCAGCACGCTCCAGATCTTCTGCCCCCGCAGCGGATGCGGATACAGCGGCACCTTGAGCCAGCCATCCCCCAGGCTCGGGGCACGTACCCAGAGCGCCGGCGGTGCATGCATGCGCAGGCGCACTTCGGTGTCGGCGCCCAACTCGGCCTGCATCTGCCGCTGGTAGATCTCGCTGTAGGGCCAGTGCTGCTCGCCGGCCGGCACGCCGCTGCCCACCACCTTGATCAGCCCGGCGGCTTCGGCGATCTGGTCGCGGTTGGATTCGTCGGCGGCCCAGTAGGCGCGCAGGGTCAGGGCCACGCCGTGGCTGTATTGCCGGTCCACCAGCACGTCCTCGTTCATCAACAGATAAACCAGGGTCAACGCCTTGGAAAACAGCACCACGATCAGCACCAGCCACAGGGTGCGGGAGAAGAAACTCTGGGGGAACCACAGCGGGGTTTTCATAACAGCCAATACACACTTTGCAGGAGCGGCTCGCGCTCGCGGAGTGGCAGAATGCGAACGCCCGGGTCGTTACCGGCCCGGGCGTTCGCTCCTACAAATCACCTATCACTTGGTCGCGGTGCCATCCGGCACGAAGACATAACCCACGCCCCAGACGGTCTGGATATAACGCGGCTTGGAAGGGTCGGGCTCGATCATCCGCCGCAGGCGGGAGATCTGCACGTCGATGGAACGCTCCAGGGCATCCCACTCGCGGCCACGGGCCAGGTTCATCAGTTTGTCGCGGGTCAGCGGCTGGCGGGCGTTCATCACCAGGGCCTTGAGTACCGCGAACTCACCGGTGGTGAGCATGTGCACTTCATCGCCACGCTTGAGTTCGCGAGTGGCCAGGGACAGTTCGTAGTCACCGAAGGTCACGCTTTCGTCTTCGCTGCCCGGCGCACCCGGCACCGGAGCCGACTGACGACGCAGCACGGCCTTGACCCGGGCCATCAGTTCGTCAGGGTTGAACGGCTTGGCCAGGTAATCGTCGGCGCCCAGCTCCAGGCCCTTGATGCGGCTCAGCTCGTCGCCCTTGGCGGTGAGCATGATGATCGGAATCTGGTTGTTGGCACTGCGCAGTCGGCGGCAGGCGGTCAAGCCGTCTTCGCCGGGCAGCATCAGGTCGAGGACCACCAGGTTGAACACTTCGCGACCCAACAGACGGTCCATTTGCTCGGTGTTCGGTACCGCGCGGGCACGGTAGCCCTTGCTGACGAAAAAACGCTCCAGCAGGCTGCTCAGCCCCGGATCGTCGTCAACAATAAGAATTTTTTCGCCTTCAGCAGTTTGTGCAGTGCTGCTCATTGGATGCTCCTCTAATCTCGGTGCGCATTATGGCGTAGCTGCCGTTATACGCACCGTGTGCATTGTTAGCAGATTTTTCCTCTATCGCCAGCAAACCCGCTGTCGGCCTGAGGCCGGCGATCACCCCGAAGACCGTAACGCTGGGTATAATGCGCCGCCTTTTGTGTTGGGCAATATCTGATCAGTACGCCTGCGGCCGGTTTTTTTTATTTGCCTGGGCCGGCAGTATTTTTTCGATTTCACGGGTCAACAGCCAGCCTTTTGATCCAGGTGGCGGCGCGTGCCAGGCCGCTCAACCAGACCCGCCGGGCCTCAACTTCCGTGCCCGCGGGCCTGCTTTCACACATTTGTCAGGTGGTTTTATGGACAGCATCAACAGCCGCATTGCCGAGGAACTCGGCGTACGCCCACAACAGGTCGAAGCGGCCGTCGCTCTATTGGATGAAGGCTCCACCGTGCCCTTCATCGCCCGTTACCGGAAAGAGGTCACCGGCAGCCTCGATGACACCCAACTGCGTCATCTGGAAGAGCGCCTGCGCTACCTGCGAGAACTCGACGAACGGCGGATCAGCATCCTCGCCAGCATCGAAGAGCAGGGCAAGCTGACCCCGGAGCTGGCTCGCGACATCAAGCTGGCCGACACCAAGACCCGCCTCGAAGACCTGTACCTGCCTTATAAGCAGAAGCGCCGCACCAAGGGCCAGATCGCCCTGGAAGCCGGCCTCGGCGAACTGGCGGATGGCCTGTTCAACGACCCAAGCCTGACTCCGGAAGCCGAAGCCGCGCGCTTCGTCGACGCCGACAAGGGCGTGGCCGACGTCAAGGCCGCCCTGGAAGGCGCCAAGTACATCCTCATGGAGCGCTTCGCCGAAGACGCGGGCCTGCTGGACAAGCTGCGCAACTTCCTCAAGCAGGAAGCCACCCTCAGCGCCCGCGTGGTCGCCGGCAAGGAAGAGGAAGGCGCCAAGTTCCGCGACTACTTCGAACACGACGAACCGCTGAAAAGCATGCCGTCGCACCGCGCCCTGGCGATTTTCCGTGGCCGCAACGAAGGCATTCTCAGCTCCGCGCTGAAAGTCGGTGACGAGCTGCCGGGCACCATGCACCCGTGCGAAGGCATGATCGGCCAGCACGTGGGCATCCAGAACCAGAACCGTGCCGCCGACAAATGGCTGGGTGAAGTGGTGCGCTGGACCTGGAAGGTCAAGCTCTACACCCACCTGGAAACCGACCTGCTGGGCGAGTTGCGCGACAACGCGGAAACCGAGGCGATCAACGTCTTCGCCCACAACCTGCACGACCTGCTGCTGGCCGCTCCGGCCGGCCCGCGCGCCACCCTGGGCCTGGACCCGGGCCTGCGCACCGGCTGCAAGGTGGCGGTGGTGGATGCCACCGGCAAGCTGCTGGATCACGCCACGGTCTACCCCCACGTGCCGCACAACAAGTGGGACCAGACTCTGGGCATCCTGGCCGCGCTGTGCGCCAAGCACTCGGTGGACCTGATCGCCATCGGCAACGGCACCGCCAGCCGCGAGACCGACAAGCTGGCCGCCGAACTGATCAAAAAATACCCGGCCATGAAGATGACCAAGGTCATGGTCTCCGAAGCCGGTGCATCGGTGTACTCGGCCTCGGAGCTGGCGGCCAAGGAATTCCCGGACCTGGACGTGTCGATCCGTGGCGCCGTATCCATCGCCCGCCGCCTGCAGGACCCCCTGGCGGAACTGGTGAAGATCGATCCGAAATCCATCGGTGTCGGCCAGTACCAGCACGACGTCTCGCAACTGAAACTGGCCCGTGGCCTGGACGCCGTGGTCGAGGACTGCGTGAACGCCGTCGGCGTCGACGTCAACACCGCTTCCGTGGCCCTGCTGGCGCGGATCTCCGGCCTGAATGCGACCCTGGCGCAGAACATCGTCAGCCACCGCGACGAACACGGCGCGTTCAAGACCCGCGCCGCGCTGAAAAAGGTCGCCCGCCTGGGTGAGAAAACCTTCGAACAGGCCGCCGGCTTCCTGCGCGTCATGAATGGCGACAACCCGCTGGACGCCTCGGCGGTCCACCCGGAAGCCTACCCGCTGGTGCAGCGTATCGCCGCCGACACCGGCCGCGACATTCGCTCGTTGATTGGCGACAGCGGCTTCCTCAAGCGCCTGGACCCGAAAAAGTTCACCGACGAAACCTTCGGCCTGCCCACCGTCACCGACATCCTCCAGGAACTGGACAAGCCCGGCCGCGACCCGCGCCCGGAGTTCAAGACCGCCGAGTTCCAGGACGGTGTGGAAGACCTCAAGGACCTGCAACTGGGGATGATCCTCGAAGGCGTGGTGACCAACGTCACCAACTTCGGTGCCTTCGTCGACATCGGCGTGCACCAGGACGGCCTGGTGCACATCTCGGCGCTGTCGGAGAAGTTCATCAAGGACCCGCGTGAAGCGGTGAAGGCCGGTGACGTGGTCAAGGTCAAGGTCATGGAAGTCGACATTCCGCGCAAACGCGTGGGCCTGTCGATGCGCATGAGCGACACCCCGGGCGAGAAGATCGACGGCGCTCGCGGTTCCCGTCCAGGCTCGGCGCCGCGCTCCTCTCAGGGCAACGCACCACGCAAGGAAACCACCGCGGCCGCTCCGAGCAACAACGCCATGGCCTCGCTGTTCGCCAACGCCAAGCAGTTGAAGAAACGCTGATGCAGATCCCTGCCGGCCTGACCGAAAGCGCCTTCAGCCAATTGCTCGGCTGCCGTCTGCAACGCCTGGAAACCGGCGAGGCGGACGTCGCCCTGGAGCTGACCCCACAACTGCGCAATCGCGGACAAAAGCTGCACGGCGGGGCGATCTTCAGCCTGGTGGACATTGCCATGGGGCTGGCCTGTTCCAGCACCCACGGCTTTGACCAGCAGAGCGCCACCATCGAGTGCAAGATCAACTACATCCGCGCCGTAGCCGAGGGTGAAGTACTGTGCCGGGCCAAGGTGATCCACCCCGGCCGCCGCACCCTGGTGGTGGAAGCGGACGTGATCCAGGGCGACAAACTGGTCGCAAAAGCACAAGGCACCTTCGCCGTCCTATAGCTCCCTGTCATGAATTTGGGTTAATTTCGGCGCTGCGAAAGCGGCGTCGGAGTTTTTTGCCTGCGCTAAAGCCAGATTCAGGGATGAAGGATTGGCGTTTTCAAGCGAGTCGGCTTGACTCAAAAACCAGGCGAAAACGCCAGTTTTAACTTCACCCTTGTAGACCGTCCTGCCCACCCCCATATTGGGGCGACTGACGCGTGAAGGAATCCAACTTGAGCGAACTTCTCAACCGCCGCCTGGCTCTGCTCGGCGAGCGCGCTAACCTCTCCCTGCTCGAGCAGTGCCTGCACGGTATCGAACGTGAATGCCTGCGTGTTACCGGCGAAGGCCGCCTGGCACAGACCCCGCACCCGGAAGAACTGGGTTCCGCGCTGACCAACGAACAGATCACCACCGACTATTCCGAGTCGCTGCTGGAGTTCATCACCCCGGCCCTCACGGACCCGGCGGACACCCTGGCCAGCCTCGACAAGATTCATCGTTTCGCCTACAGCAAGCTCGGCAACGAGTACCTGTGGAGTCCATCGATGCCGTGCCCGTTGCCGGCCGAGGAAGACATCCCGATCGCCTATTACGGCACCTCCAACATCGGTCAGCTCAAGTACGTGTACCGCAAGGGCCTGGCCCTGCGCTACGGCAAGACCATGCAGTGCATTGCCGGAATCCACTACAACTTTTCCCTGCCGGAACAGCTGTGGCCGCTGCTCAAGCAAGCCGAAGGCTTCGTCGGCAGCGACCGGGACTACCAGTCTTCGGCCTATATCGCGCTGATCCGCAATTTCCGTCGCTACAGCTGGCTGTTGATGTACCTGTTCGGTGCTTCGCCGGCCCTGGACGCGGGCTTCCTGCGCGGCCGCTCGCACCAGCTGGAGCAACTGGACGCCGAGACCCTGTACCTGCCCTACGCCACCAGCCTGCGCATGAGCGACCTGGGCTACCAGAGCCAGGCCCAGGCCGGCCTGACCCCTTGCTACAACGATCTGAACAGCTACACCGACAGCCTGCGCAAGGCCGTGGCCACGCCCTACGCGCCTTACGTGGCGGTCGGTACCCACAAGGATGGCGAGTGGGTGCAACTGAACACCAACATCCTGCAGATCGAAAACGAGTACTACTCCAACATCCGTCCCAAACGCGTGACCTACACCGGTGAGCGGCCGATCCAGGCGCTGATGGCCCGGGGCATCCAGTACGTCGAAGTGCGCTGCCTGGACATCAACCCGTTCCTGCCCCTGGGCATCGACCTGCAGGAAGCGCGCTTCCTCGACGCCTTCCTGCTGTACTGCGCGCTCAACGACAGCCCGCTGTTCGAGAACAACGAGTGCGGCAACGCCACCTCCAACTTCCTCGCCGTGGTCAAGGAAGGCCGGCGTCCGGGCCTGCAACTGCAACGCCAGGGCCAGCCGGTGGAGATGAAGGAATGGGCCGCCGAACTGCTGGAGCAGATCGCGCCACTGGCTGCCCTGCTCGACCAGAGCCACGGCAGCAACGTGCACAGCAAGGCCCTGGACGCCCAGCTGGCCAAGGTCAAGGATTCGTCCCTGACCCCATCGGCCCAGGTGCTGGCGGCCATGAGCGAGCACAAGGAAAGCTTCAGCCAGTTCTCCCTGCGCCAGAGCCAGGTGCATGCCGAGCACTTCCGCAGCCAGGCCCTGAGCAAGGAAGAGCAAGCCGCCTTCGAAGACGCGGCGCGCAAATCCCTGGAGCAGCAGACCGAGCTTGAGCAAAACGAAGTGGGTGATTTCGACGTGTTCGTCGGCGCCTACCAGGCCAGCATCCTGGCCATCAGCAACTAGGGCCATGGCGAGGGCGCCTGCTCCCGCTAGGTCGGCCGGCCTTCCGCGGCGCAGCCCCTCCCAAACCGGGCGACCGGGTATTCCTGCATAAGCGCGTGGCCCGAGCTGGGGGCCGCGTTGCAGCCCGGCGAGAGCCGGCACCCTCGCCATAACACTTGTCTGGCTACGGCCACGAATTTCACCTCATAAGCTAATGCAAATAAGTTATTTATTTCTGCATTCTTAGATCATTTAGTCTCCTCCCACGCCGATCACCGGCCGCCTATGAGGAGCCCCCCCATGAAACTGCATTTCCCCCTTCGCCTCCTGGCGGCCGCGTCCCTGGCCGCTGCGAGTTTCTTTGCCCAGGCGGCTGACGTCACCGTCGCCTACCAGACCACCGTCGATCCGGCCAAGGTCGCGCAAGCCGACGGCAGCTACGAAAAAGCCACCCAGGCCAAGATCAACTGGCGCAAATTCGACAACGGCGCCGACGTCATCGCCGCCATCGCTTCCGGCGATGTGCAGATCGGCTACCTGGGCTCCAGCCCGCTGACCGCCGCCATCACCCGCAAGGTGCCGGTGCAAACCTTCCTCATCGCCACCCAGATCGGCGCCGCTGAAGCCCTGGTGGCCCGCGACGGTTCCGCGATCAACAGCCCTCAGGACCTGATCGGTAAAAAAGTCGCCGTGCCCTTCGTTTCCACCGGCCACTACAGCCTGCTGGCGGCGCTGAAGCACTGGAACATCGACCCCTCGAAAGTGCAGATCCTCAACCTCGCGCCACCGGCGATCATCGCCGCCTGGAAGCGCGGCGATATCGACGCCACCTACGTCTGGGACCCGGCCCTGGGCGTGGCCAAGGAAAACGGCAAGGTGCTGATCACCTCCGGCGAGCTGGCCAAGTTCGGCGCGCCGACCTTCGACGCCTGGATCGTGCGCAAGGACTTCGCCGAGAAGCACCCGGAAATCGTCACGGCCTTTGCCAAGGTGACCCTGGAGGCCTACGCCCAGTACCGCAAGGACCCACAAGCCTGGCTGGCCAACCAGGGCAACGTCGACAAGCTGGTCAAGCTCTCCGGGGCCAAGGCCAGCGATATCCCGCTGCTGCTGCAAGGCAACGTCTACCCACTGGCCGCCGACCAGGTGCTCAGCCTCGGCGCCCCGACCACCAAGGCGATCACCGACACCGCGGTGTTCCTCAAGGAGCAAGGCAAGGTCGAAGCGGTGCTGCCGGACTACGCCCCCTACGTCAGTGCCAAGTTCATCCCTGAATAACCCGCGACCGGACAGGAGATAGCCGTCATGGCCTTGCTACAACTGGAGCGCATCAGCGCACAGTACCCCGGCGCCGCCGAACCGGTGCTGGCGGATATTTCCCTGACCCTGGGGCCACAGCAACTGCTGGTCGCCCTGGGACCCTCCGGCAGCGGCAAGACCTCGCTGCTGAACCTGATTGCCGGCTTCGTCGACCCCAGCGCCGGGCGCATCAGCCTCGACGGCGTGCCGGTCAAGGGCCCCAGCGCCGAACGTGGCGTGGTGTTCCAGGACGACGCTCTGCTGCCCTGGCAGGACGTGCTGGGCAACGTCGCCTTCGGCCTGGAACTGGCCGGCGTCGCCCGGGACCTGCGTGAAGCCCGGGCCCGGGAGATGCTTGCCCTGGTGGACCTGGCCGGCTTCGACAAGCGCCGCATCTGGCAACTCTCCGGTGGACAGAAACAGCGCGTGGGCCTGGCCCGCGCCCTGGCTGCCGACCCGCGCGTGCTGCTGATGGATGAACCCTTCGGCGCCCTGGATGCCTTTACCCGCGAGCAGATGCAGGAGCTGTTGCTGCAAGTCTGGCGGCGCACCGCCAAACCGGTATTCCTGATCACCCACGACATCGAGGAAGCAGTGTTCCTGGCCACCGACCTGATCCTCCTGGCGCCCAACCCGGGGCAGATCGTCGAGCGCCTGAACCTGGACTTCGGCCAGCGCTACGCCGCCGGCGAATCGGCGCGGGCGATCAAGTCCGACCCGTTGTTCATCGAAACCCGCGAACACGTGCTGTCCCGGGTGTTCTCCCAACGCAGCGCCACCCAGCAGCAGGAGCGCCCATGAGCAGCTACGAGATTCCCGCCACCACCACCCGCGATGCCAAGCCGAAAGCGCCCCTGCCAGTGCGTCGTAGCCTGAGCACCCGCTGGATCAGCGTGCTGACCCTGATCACCCTGCTGGCCCTGTGGTGGGCGGTCACCGCCAGTGGCCTGATCGAACCGCTGTTCCTGCCACCGCCTGCCGCCGTGCTGCAAAAAGGCTGGTTGCTGGCCACCAGCGGCTACATGGATTCCACCCTCTGGCAGCACCTGGCGGCGAGCCTGGAGCGCATCGGCCTGGCCCTAGGCTGTGCCGTGCTGACGGCGATTCCGGTGGGCATCGCCATTGGCGCCAACCGCATCGCCCGTGGCGTGCTCGACCCGTTGATCGAGTTCTACCGGCCGATTCCGCCCCTGGCCTACCTGCCGCTGATCGTCATCTGGTGCGGCATTGGCGAGCTGTCCAAGGTGCTGCTGATCTACCTGGCGATCTTCGCCCCGATCGCCATTGCCACCGCCACCGGCGTGCGCACCGTCGACCCGGCCAAGCTGCGCGCCGCGCAGTCTTTGGGCGCCACCCGGGCCCAGCTGATTCGCCACGTGATCCTGCCCAGCGCCCTGCCGGACATTCTCACCGGCGTGCGCATCGGTCTGGGCGTGGGCTGGTCGACCCTGGTGGCGGCGGAGCTGATTGCCGCCACCAGCGGCCTGGGCTTCATGGTGCAATCCGCGGCGCAGTTCCTGGTCACCGATGTGGTGCTACTGGGGATACTGGTGATTGCCCTGATCGCCTTCGCCATGGAGATGGGCCTGCGCGCCCTGCAACGCAAGCTGGTGCCCTGGCACGGCCAATCCCACTGACCTGCCTGCCCCGCACGCGGTTCACCTGTAGCCGCTGCCGAGCCCTCGCGAGGCTGCGACCGAGCGCGTAGCGCTCGCAGCAATCGATGAGGAAGACCTCGTTGCATGGGTTTGCATCTACTGCGCCGCCGTTCGCAGCCTCGCCAAGGCTCGACAGCGGCTACAGGGTCACGACACCGCCAGCGCAACCGTTTTTTTAGTTTGATGCCGATAAACCGAATCCGACCACGCCGAGCGTTCGGCGCCGTACAAGAGAACCACCATGAGCCTGACCATCACCCCTTTAAGCTCCGCCCTCGGCGCCCAGATCAGCGGCATCGACATCAGCCAGCCGCTCAGCGTCGAACAGCGCGACGCCATTGAGCAGGCGCTGCTCAAGCATCAGGTACTGTTCTTCCGCGACCAGCCGATCACCCCACAGCAACAGGCGCGCTTCGCCGCCCACTTCGGTGACCTGCACATTCACCCGATCTACCCCAATGTGCCGGAACAGCCGGAAATACTGATCCTCGACACCGCTGAAACCGACGTGCGCGACAACGCCATCTGGCACACCGACGTGACCTTCCTGCCAACCCCGGCCCTGGGCGCGGTGCTCAGCGCCAAGCTGCTGCCGCCGTTCGGCGGCGACACGTTGTGGGCCAGCGGCATCGCCGCCTACGAGGCGCTGTCCGAGCCCATGAAGAACCTGCTGCAGGGCCTGACCGCCACCCACGAATTCATCAAGTCCTTCCCTCTGGAACGCTTCGGCAACACCCCCGAAGACCTGGCGCGCTGGGAGGAAGCCCGGCGCAAGAACCCGCCGCTGTCGCACCCGGTGATCCGTACCCATCCGGTGAGCGGGCGCCAGTCGCTGTTCGTCAACGACGGCTTCACCACCAAGATCAACGAACTGTCCGAGAGCGAAAGCGCGGCCATCCTCAAGCTGCTGTTTGCCCACGCCACCCGCCCGGAGTTCACCATCCGCTGGCGCTGGCAGGAAAACGACGTGGCGTTCTGGGACAACCGTGTGACCCAGCACTACGCCGTGGACGACTACCGTCCACAGCGCCGGGTGATGCAGCGCGCGACCATTCTTGGGGATGTGCCGTTCTTTCGCTGAAAGGCGGGGAGATGCAGCAGGCCCCGGCCCCGCTGGATGAGCGAAGCCGGGGACCGCGGGCTATTTGACGCTGGAGGGAGCTTTCTTCTTGCGATTGCCGATATGAATCGCCTGGCCATTCACCGACAAGGCGGCTTCATGCAGGGCTTCGGACAGGGTCGGGTGGGAGAACACCATCATTCCCAGGTCTTCGGCGCTGGTGCCGAACTCCATGCCGATCGCGCCTTCCTGGACCAGTTCCGCAGCGCCCGGGCCGATCACATGCACCCCAAGTACCCGGTCGGTGCTGGCATCGGCAATGACCTTGACCAACCCGGCGGTGTCGTTGGCTGCCATGGCGCGGCTGCTGGCGGAGAACGGGAAAGTGCCGATGTTCAGCTCGATGCCCTGGGCCTTGAGGGCCTGCTCGGTCTGGCCAACCCAGGCGATTTCCGGGTGGGTGTAGATCACTGACGGGATCAGCTCGTAATTGAGCGGATGGTGATGCCCGGCAAGGCTCTCGGCCACCATCACCCCCTCCTCCGACGCCTTGTGCGCCAGCATCGGGCCGCGCACCACGTCGCCAATGGCGAACACCCCAGGCACGCTGGTCAGGCACTGGCCATCGACATGAATAAAGCCACGCTCGTCCAACTGCACCCCGCTGTCGGCGGCCAGCAGATCGGTGGTCAGGGGCCGGCGCCCCACGGCGACGATCAGGCGGTCGAAGGTCTGCTGCTTGTCCTCGCCGCCCTCGCTGAGGCTGACCTTGACGCTGTCGCCTCGCACTTCGGACGCCGTCACCCGGGCCCCCAGGCGGATATCCAGGCCTTGCTTGCCAAAGATCTTCTGCGCCTCCTTGGCGATCTGCACGTCCACTGCCGGCAGGAAGCTGTCGAGGGCTTCGAGCACCGTCACTTCGGCGCCCAGGCGGGCCCAGACCGAGCCCAGTTCCAGGCCGATGACGCCAGCGCCGATCACCCCGAGGCGTTTGGGCACGCGGGTGAATTCCAGGGCTCCGGTGGAGTCGACGATCACCTTGTCCGTCAGCGGCGCTGCGGCGATATCGATGGGCCGTGAGCCGGGGGCGAGGATGATGCTGGGGGCGCTGATGCGCTGGGTGCTGCCGTCGGCCGCGGTGACTTCCACTTCCTTGTTGGCCAGCAACTTGCCGTGACCTTCCAGCAGGGCCACGCCATTGGCCTTGAACAGCGAGGCGATGCCGCCGTTGAAATTGCGCACCACGTTGTCCTTGCGCGCCAGCATGGCCGGCACATCCATCTGCGGATTGCGGATGCCAATGCCGTGCACTTCAAAACCGTTGCGCGCCTCGTAATAGTGATGAGAGCTGTCCAGCAATGCCTTGGAAGGAATACAGCCCACATTGAGGCAGGTGCCACCCAGGGCGGTCTTGCCGTCCTTGCCCTTGTAGCGCTCGATACAGACCGTCTTCAGTCCCAGCTGCGCCGCCCGGATCGCCGCGACATAGCCACCAGGACCCGCGCCGATCACGATCACATCGTATTGTTCACTCATAGATTGCCGTCCTTTGCACAGACAAACTCGACCACAGCCCCCATGGTCGCCCTGTCCTTGAGAATTTTCAGGTGGCCAAGCCCGCGGGTTTGCAGGACTTGCCGGTGACGCAAGCCTTCAGCGAAGGATTGCAGGTCATCTGCCGGGACTTCCTGATCCTGCTGGTCATGCACCAGCAGCACCGGGATATCCACCTGGTGGCCATAACGACTGACCGCCAGGCTGCGCATGTCCTTCTGATAGCGTTGCTCAACCAGAAGTTGCATGCGTTGTCTGACGTCATCGTTGATCCACAGAAAAGCCGCAAAACGCCGAACGACGTTTTCGATGTCGGCCGGCGCAGCCACCAGCACCGCCCGCTCGAAGCCCTTGCCGACCGGGGTGCTCAAGGCATACCCGGCGGCGGCCCCGCCCAGGGAGTGCCCGATCACCGTGTCGAACGGCCCCAGCTGTTGCTGCACCTGATCCAGCATGCTGACGAAGGTCGGCAGCGACGCTTGCCGACCGCCGCTGCCGCCATGGCCGATGCAGTCGAAGGACAGCACTTCACAGCCCTCCTCCAGCAACAGTGGAATCAGGTACTGCCACTGGGTACTGGCGCCACTCCAGCCATGCACCAGCACCACCCGGCGCCGGACCTGCTGCGGGGTCCAGCAAAAACAACGCAGCCGCCCTTCCTCGGTTTCCAGGTCCTGCACCGTGGCGCTGGGCAGCGTCAGCGGAAAATGCTGGCGCAGCCGTTGTGGCGTGGTGAACAGCTTCAGCGCGCGCGTCGCAGCACGCCGAGGAAGCAGCCGCGACTCCATCCAGAAGCTGCAACGCAGCAGCCCCAGAACCCCGTTGTAAATGCCCTTGAAGAGCATTTTCTTGAAGCTGCTACGCCGGCCCTTGGCGGGTGCCGACGCTTGCTCTTGGGTCGCCATCTTGCTTCCTCATCGACTACAGGGTTCAGCGCTGGATTACAGCTTCACCATGTTGAAATCCAACTTGCTCACGCCGCATTCCGGACAGGTCCAGTCTTCGGCAATGTCATCCCAGGCAGTGCCCGGAGGCACCCCCGAATCGGGATCGCCCAGCCGTTGATCGTAGATCCAGCCGCAGATCAGGCACATCCACAGGCCGGACTCGGTCACGGCGCTTTCAGCATAGGTCGTCATGGGTGGTTAACCATCGTCAAAAGGTTGTGCGTTGTGCTCATGCGCTGGCCTGAGCCACTTCGGCCACCTTGATGTTCTGTACAAGGAACTGGGCCACCTGCTCCAGCACCGCGGCATCGGAGAGAATGCGCACATGGCCGAGCCCGGACACTGGCTCCAGCTTCGCCCAAGGCATCAGCGTGGTGATCTGCTGCGCTTCGCAGAACGGCACGATCGGGTCGTTGAGGTCGTGCAGCACCAGGGTCGGCAACTGCAGGCCGTTGCCCAGGGCCGGGATGTCCCAGTGCTGGACCGGCACGCCGTTGCGCTTCCACAGCTCACGGTGCATGGCCTGGACCACCGCCGGCTTGAGCTTGAGGTAACCGTTGGCCCAGCGCTGGATCACCACCGGCAGGTTGGCCGGCGAGCCCAGCAGGCACAGGGCCTTGATCCGATGGGTCTCGGCCAGTTCCGCCAGGGCCCCGGTGGCGGCGATACCGCCCAGGGAGTGGGCGACGATTCCCACCACGTCACCCAGGGCGACGATGGCTGCTTTCACCGCGTCCTTGAACTCGGTCATGGTGCTCAGGGAGCCCGGCGAGATGCCGTGGGCCGGTGCATCGAAGGTCGCGACCTTGAAGCCTTGGCGCTGCAGGACGCGAGTGAAGGAGTACAGGCTGCGACTGTCTGCGCCCCAGCCATGGACCAGGAGGATGGTCTGGTCGCCCGTGCCCCATTGATAGCCGTGGGGAACGCCGGCGATGCCCTTGATATGGAAACGCTGGGCGCCCAGGGGGCTCATTTCCTTGTCAGGTTGCTTGATGTACTCCCGGGTGTAGCCGAACAGATCCGTGGCCTTGGCACCGGCGCTGTCCACCGAGAGCGACCCCAGAATGCCCATGTAGCTGCGCAGCAGCTGCTGCTTCAGGGTCAGAGGACTGTTGGCCGCCTTGGCGCCCGGCGTGCTCTGTCCCTCGGCGGCCTGGGCCGGCCGGTCAAAGGACTCATAGAAGCCATTGACCGGGTCGTACAGGTGACAATTGCGCGCCACGTGCCAGACATCCTGCACGGTCATGGGTTTTTCCCTGACCATCCCTGGGAAGGCACTCTTCAACGCTGCCTGGGCTTCGGGCAGGTTGTAGTGGGGAATGATCGGCGCCACGTGGTGCGCGGTGTGCACCGAAATGTAGTGGGTCAGGAACAGCAGCCACTTGGGGTACATGTAGTCAGTGGTCAGCAGCAGTCGGCTGCTGTTGAAGCTCCAGTGCTCCTTGGTCAGGAACGGAGTCTCATCGCTGATGTGGTGCATCATGGTGGTCAGGCTGAACCAGGCATGGGTCGCCAGCCACGGGGCAACGAAGTACAGGAACAGCCCGGTGAAGCCGGTGAAGTACACCAGGGTCGGCAGGTAGATCAGCGCAGCCACCACCATGAACAGGATCGAACGACGCACTTCGTTGCGCGCTTCGAGCTTGTGGAACATGGACGGACGGAAGCCCGAGTGGCGCTGGTAGTTGACCGTGCCCAGCCAGAACAGCCAGGTGCGGGTGCTGCTGTAGACCAGCTTGTCCCACCAGGGCATGGCGTCGTATTGCACGCGCAGTACCGGGCGCCAGTCGACGTCCATTTCCAGGTTGTTGGTGTTGGCGTGGTGCATGTTGTGCATGTGGCGCCAGCCGTGGAACGGGTAGAGCAACGGCAGCAAGGCGATATGCCCGAGAATGTGGTTGAAGCTGCGATTGCGCGAGAACGAGTTGTGCCCGCAATCGTGTGCCACACAGAACAGGCCCCAGCCACCCAGGCCGGCCACCAGCCATAGCGGCAGGTAGAACATCCAGTGCACGTGGGCGACCGCCACTATCGCACCGATGTAGAGCATGTAGCTGACGACGAAGCTGAGCATTCCGCGCCAGACCCGTGGCTGATACAGGTGCTTGGGGATTGCGTCCGTCAGACGCAGGCCTTCGATCTCCTGTGAGCGTCGGAGCAGGTCATTGAATTTATCGTTTTTTTGCGAAGGCATCTGTGCAATGGCCATGGCCAAACTCCTGCGAAGTCAAACTTCGGATGTGGTCAGTTCATTGGCCAGGTATTTGGACAAGTCATCGATGCTGGAGTATTCGAACAGCAAGGCCGGGGACAGGCGCTGTTCCATGAACTTCTCCAGGTCGCCCGCCACTTTCACCGCCACCAGCGAGTCAAGGCCGTAGGACTCGAAGCTGCGGGCGGTATCGACCTGGGACGGGTCGATCTTCAGCAGCGTGCCCATCTTCTGCACCAGCCAATGCTTGATGCTCTCTTCGTTGAGTTCGACCGCCGCCTGTTTTTTCTCCGAGAAGCTCAGAGTGCTCAGCAAATTGGAAATGAAGTTGGACATAGGATCTTCCTTGATGAGTAGGGTGGTTTACAGATCAGACGATCCCGTTGTTCAGGATGCGGCCTGACGCTTACGGACTTTGTCGATCATTGCCTGGGACGGTGAACGCAGGTCTGAGACCAGTCTCAGCTTGCCCATTAACGCCAGTGTCCAGCCCGACAAGTCGGGCTCCCACCAATGCACGCCATGCCGGTACCAGGCAGGGAATGCGTGGTGATTGTTTTGCAGCCCCTCGCCAAAGGTGAGGAACGCGACAATCCAGTTGTTGGTGCTCTGGTCGTGGGTCACGAACGGCCGGGCGCCATAGCGGTGGCAGATGGAGCCCACGCACCAGGCCGCCTGGTTGGCCACGAAGATCCGTGCCAGGCCGCCGAAGATCAGGCCGCTCCAGGCACCGGACCAGCTCTGGGTGACCAGGCCGCCGATGATCCCCGGCAACACCACGCCCAGGGCGACCCAGAACAGGTAGGTCTGGTTGTAGAAGAACAGCCGACGGTCACGCAGGATGTCGGGGGCAAAGAAGTTCCAGCTCGACATGTCCGGCGCCAGCATCCACGGCATGTGCGCATGCCACAGGCCCTTGGCGCGCTCCAGGCGGCTCTGGCCCATGAGGTTGGGCGAATGCGGATCACCGTGCTGGTCGCTGTAGGTGTGATGCCGGCGATGGGTGGTGACCCAGAACAGGATCGGCCCCTGGGCCGCCATGGAGCCGGCGATCAGCATCAGGCTGCTCATCAGACGCGAGGTCTTGAACGCGCGATGGGCCAGGTAGCGGTGATAGCCCATGGAGACGCCGAACATCTGGATCGCGTAGAACACCCCGAAGAGGATGAAGTCCAGGGCGTGCACCTGACCGGTGACCCACAAACGGATCGCCTCGAAGGCACCGAACAGGGGCACCAGCATCACCGCCAGCGCAATGCGTGCCTTGGTTCTGGCGGCTGCCGGACTCAGCTGCGCGACCCCGCTGATCTCTGGAGTCGCAGTGGTTGTGAGGATCTCGTCCATGAATAGCTTCCTGTGAGGTAAAGACCGGCAATCAGCTTTCTGTAGGTTCTGCAGCAACCGGCGCACCAGGACGCTTCACGTCCCAAGCCAGGCCGCACAAGGCCAGCAACTCGATGAACCAGCCACCGATATCCAGCTGCCAGGGCTTGAGCCCGGCGTGGGCCAGCGCCGGAAAGGCGTGGTGGTTGTTGTGCCAGCCGCCACCGACCGTTGGAATCGCCAGCCAGAACACGTTGCGGCTGGTGTCCCGGGTCGGGTGGTCACGGCCACCGACCCGATGGGCGAAGGAGTTGATGCACCAGGTGGCGTGGTCCACCAGGAAGATCCGCACAAAGCCACCCCACAGCAGGCCACTCAGGGCGCCTTCCCAGCTTCGGGTAATCAACCCGCACACCAGGGTCGGAAGCAGCAGGCCGAGGATGATCCACAGGTAGTAGCGCTGGTTGATCTGCATGATCAGCCGGTCGCGAATCAGGTCGGGAACGAACTGGCTCCAATTCTGCTTTCTCAGGCTGAACAGCCAGCCCAGGTGGGCGTGCCACCAGCCTTGGATATTGCCGACAAAGCCTTCCTTGAGCGGACGCGGCGAGTGCGGGTCGCCTTCCTTGTCGGTGAAGGCGTGATGCTGGCGGTGGGTGGCCGCCCAGAACAGGATCGGGCCCTGGGCTGCCATCGAACCGGCGATACCGAAAAACGCAGTGATCACCGGGCCGGCCTTGAACGCATGGTGGGAAAAGAAGCGGTGCATCCCCACTTCCACCCCCAGGGCGGTCAGCAGGTACATGCTGGCCAGTGCACCAAACTCCAGCCAGCCAATGCCCTGCTGCCAGGCCAGGACCAGTGCGACCAGGGTGCCCACCGCCGGCACACCGACGGTCAGCCAGGCCAGTTGACGCTCGCGATGACCGGTACGGTCGATATGAGGATTCATGGCCGTCATGACAGAGCATCCGTAGGGGTTTTAAGAGGTTGTACCGAGGCCGCTGCGGCCGAACGTCCGGCGCCGTAGCGCGCCAGGCTGTCGTTGAGCAGGGCCTGCCGGGTGGCCTGGCGCTGGACCTTGCCGCTGGTGGTCAGCGGGATGCCGCCCATGGGCGCCAGATGAATACGCGCCGGGGACACGCCAAACTGGCTGACCAGGGTGCTGGTGATCAGCTGGCGCAGTTGTTCCTGCTGGGCTTCGTCGAGTTTTTCGCTGCGCTTGATCTCGACCACGATCGCCAACTGCTCCTGCTGGCCGTTATCCACGCCCACCGCCACGCAACCATTGCTGCGGATGCGCGGGTCCGCACTCTCGACCGCCAGTTCCAGGTCCTGGGGATACAGGTTGCGACCGGCAATGATGATCAGATCCTTGAGGCGGCCGGTGACGAACAGCTCATCCCGATACAAGGCCCCCAGGTCGCCGGTGCGCATGAAATGTCCGTCGACGCCCGGCAACTGGGCGCGAAACACTTGCTCGCTCAGCGCCTCCTTGCCCCAGTAACCGGCACCCACGTTGTCGCCCTGGACCCAGATCTCGCCGATCTGGCCGTCGGCGACCGGCAGCAGGCTGACGGGATCGACAATCGCCAGGCGCAAGCCCGGGGCCACCCGCCCGCTGCTGACCAATGGCAAGGCGAACCCATCTTCGGCGTCGACAATGGCCAAGGTTCCAATGGCGAGCTGGTCCCGATCCACCTGGGTGTTGAATGCCGGTTGGTCATGGGGTTTGCCCGAGACCAGCACCGTCGCCTCGGCCAGTCCATAGCAGGGGCCCAGGGCCACAGGGTTGAAGCCGGCGGCGGCGAAGCGCTCGGAGAAGCGTGCCAGGGTGCTTTGCCGGACCGGTTCGGCCCCACAGTAGATGGCCTTGAGCTTGCTCAGGTCGAGGGTTGCCAGCTCGTCATCGGTGATGTTTTCAACACACAGATCAAAGGCGAAGTTCGGCGCGATGGTGACGTCGGCGCCATACCTGGACACCGCATCCAGCCAGCGCAATGGCCGCTGGACAAAATGCCCGGGGCTGATGAGCACGGTCGGAAAGGCGTCGTAGATCGGCTGCAATATGCCGCCCATCAGGCCCATGTCGTGATAGGGCGGCAGCCAGCTGCAACCGACGCGGTCCTTGACCTTGCCCATCCACTGGCTGGCGCTGCGGCAATTGCTGTAGAGGTTGGCGTGGGTCAGCATCACGCCCTTGGGCGCGGAGGTAGAACCTGAGGTGTATTGCAGCAGGGCCAATTGACCAGGGGTCACAGCCTGCGCCTGCCAAGGTGCATTCTCCGTGGCCAGCTCTTGCGGATCGACCCATTGCGGCGCGGGTACATCATCCTGCAACAAGGCGTTGACCCGTTCCTGGGAGCGCATGAAACGCGAGCTGGTCAGCACGATTTGCGGATGGGCGTCGGCGCAGATCAACGCCAGGCGCTCCAGGCCTCGGGTCCCCACCGGCGGGAAAGCGGGAATCGCCACCGCACCGGCCAGGAACAGTCCGAACAGGGAAACGATGTAGTCGATACCGGTCTCGAACAGCATCAGCACCCGTTTTCCCCGGGGCTCGAAAATCTGCAGCGCCGCGGCCAATCGTTGACTACGCTGCCACAGTTCGGCGTAGCTGATGGCCGCCTCCTCTTGCTCGCCATCGAGCAAGTGGATAAAGGCGGTTGCATCAGGTTGAAGCCAGGCGCGATAAGCCAGTACTTCCGTAACCGAACTTAAACATTCGATTCCCAGGGTGCCGGCCAGCGACAAATCATCAACTGCTAAATGCGCTGAGAAGGTCTGATTAACATCATTTAGATAATCACGAGGCACGGCGTAGTTCATTCAAAATCCTTTTTAAATGGAGAGCCATATATTGACCTAATGGTCGTTTATTATTTTCAGCACTAAGGAACCGAACAAACACCCCTAACAAGGGGAGCTCTTACTAGGCAGTAGACAAGATGTCATTTTATTGACAGGGCGAAGCATTCACTTAATGAATGCCTATTTTCTTATATGTCCCACTGGGAATAGCGTGGGCAGAGAAAGTTAGATTTGGACGCGTTGAGAAGTCTGCCACCAGCTTGTATATTTTGCTAATGCACAAATGGACACTTACAGGGAGAAAATGGACATGGATGTGCTCACGTTGATCGCGCTGGAAGGAGCCATGGGGTCAAGTGTGGCGATCACCTTGGATGTGCTGCGTACTGCCAACCAGATCGCCGAAGTCATGGGACGCCCCACCATTACCTGGAAAATCATCGGCAGCAGTGAATCCGTACGAATGCGCAATGGCATGCGCCTGGATGCACTGCCACTGGACAGCGCCCAGACCATTGAGGGCAGCATGCTGGTCATCCCGGGGCTGGGGCTGGAAAACACCCAGGAGCTGGATTTCTTTGGCTGTCGCCGGGAAAAGAGGCAGCCGGGCCTCAGTCAGTCCACCGAGCTCATTGCCCGGCTCGGGCACAACGACATCCGCAAGCTGAGCAAGCTGGTGCAAGAACACCACCTGCGCGGACGACAGACTGCGGCGTCCTGCTCGGCGGTTTTCGTCCTGGGGGAGGCAGGGATTCTCGAGGGCCGCACCGTCACCACCCACTGGCAACTGTACGAGACCTTCAAGCAGCGTTATCCCGAGGCGATACTCGACACAAAGCGCATGCTTATTCATGACGGAAATATGATTACTGCTGGCGCAGGCATGTCGCAAATGGATCTGATGCTTTATGTACTGCGCAATAAGATGGGTAATCAAATTGCCGAGCTGACCATGCGCTATCTGCTGATAGATGGTCGGCCTGCGCAATATCACTACATGGCCCTATCCAACTTAAAAACAGAAAATCGCGAAGTGCTGATGCTGGAAAAGTTTATCGAGGACTGCCTGCCCAACGTTCCTCCATTGAGCACCATTGCCGAGCACTTGCGCATCACCGAGAAGACCTTATCGCGCAGAATCCGTAGCGCCACGGGTAAGCCGCCCATGGCCTTCATTCAGAAAGTTCGCCTGCAACATGTTCAAAGCTTATTGGAAACTACCAACATGAGCATTGAAGAAGTTGCCTTCAAAGTAGGCTATTCCGACGCGACGGCACTACGTCGATTGATGTGGAAAAACATGGGCTGCACGCCGAGCCAGTTGCGCAAGGCCAGGTCCGGCCCACCGATCATCTGATCAGCGCGCGCTGGAGCCATCACTTGTCATCCTCGGCCGTGCCTGGCGCAGCCGGGGGAACCTTGCACAGCGGCACCAGCAGCAGCGCCACCACGAACATCATCGCCATCAGGCGGAATACATCGCCAAACGCCAGGGTCAAGGCTTCACGCCCCACCAATCTGCCGAGAATGCCCTGGGCCATGAGGAATGCGTGGCTGGAGTCAGGCGTATCGGCGGCGATCTTCAGGGCCAACTGCCCCATCAGTTCCTGGGCCGCAACAGCCTTGGCACCCAAAGATTCCGACAGACGCAGCCCCTGGGTTCGGGCGTCGTCCTGCAGCCAGGTGTTGACCGTTGCAATGCCAATGGCGCCCCCCAGGTTGCGCATCAGGTTGAACAGGCCGGAGGCCTGACGCAATTCCACGCCCTGGAATGAACTCAAGGCCATGTTCACACTGGGAACGATGCAGAGCATCAGGAACAGGCCGCGGGCAACTTGAGGAACCAGCAGCTCATCGAATCCCCAGTTGGACGTGACCCGGGAGGTCAGCCACAAGCTCAGCGCCAGGCCCAGAAAGCCCACCGAAATGATCAAGCGTCGATCAACCTTCTCCGAAGCCCGGGCGGCAATGATCGTACTCACCAGTTGCCCGATTCCCACGACGAAAACGGTGGTGCCGATTTCCAGGCTGTCGAAACCCCGCACTCGTCCGAGAAACACCGGGACCAGATAAGTCGAGGAATACAGGCCAAAGCCAATCACCAGGTTCAGCAGGCAGGCGATGGAAAAGGTCCGATCGCGAAAGGGCACCAACGACACAATCGGGTTATTCGAATACAGCGAACGCTCGATAAACAAACCAAAGGAGACAATGGAAACCCAGGCGGCAATGACAATCCCGCTATCGCTGAACCAGTCCTTGCGCGGCCCCTCTTCCAGCACGTACTCGAAGCAGCCCAGTGCCAGGGCCATGGCCACGAAGTGCAGCCAGTCGATCCGCCGCAACATCGACAGATCGGGGCGATCCACATCGATCAGCAGCGCCGCACCAATGCAGATCAACAGCCCCGGCAGCACGTTGATAAAGAAGATCCAGCGCCAGTCCAGGTAGAAGGTCACCAGCCCGCCCACCGTGGGGCCTAGCGTCGGCGCCAGCACCGCTGTCATGCCGAGGATGGCCGGGACCATCGCCCGCTGCTTGCCCTCGAATAGCACGAAACCCACGGCAAACACCGTAGGCACCATGGCCCCGCCGGCGAAGCCTTGCAGGGCCCGCAATACAATCATCGACTCAATGTTCCAGGCCATCCCGCAGCCAATGCTGAACAAGGTAAAAAATGCCGCACTGACAGAGAACAGCCAGCGGGTGGAAATCGCCTGGGCGAGGAATGCCGAGAAGGGAATCATGATCAGTTCGGCGATCAGATAGGCGGTCTGCACCCAGCTCACTTCATCAGGACCGGCACTGAGTCCAGCCTGCACATCGTTCAGGGATGCCGCCACGATCTGGATATCGATCAACGCCATGAACATGCCAAAGGCCATGATGGTGAAGACCAGAAACTTGCGTCGGGTGGACTGTTGACCAGGCTGGGCGCCCGCGTCAGGGAGGTCGGATACGCTTGTCGTCACGGTAGGTACTTCCCTGTAGTATTGCGACCACCATATGAATATTATGATCGTAATTCAAAACAGCATGGAGCTTCAACATGGAGCAGAGCACCCAGACTCAGAACGCCATCCTGCAAGCCACGCAAGAGACGGAAAAGCCGCGCAAGCGCTCCAAACGGCCTCTGATCGCTGGTGCCATTGCCATGACCTTGGTGGCGGTCGGAGTGGCCTGGGTGCTGATGGCGCCTTCAACCGAAGCCACCGACGACGCCTACATCGCCGCCGATGCCACCTCCGTCGCACCACGGGTTCATGGCCTGGTGACCGAAGTCCTGGTCAAGGACCACCAGACTGTGACGGCCGGACAGCCCCTGGTGCGCATCAACAGCGAAGAGTTCGATAGCCGAGTCGCCCTGGCCGAAGGCGATCTCGCCGACAATCAAGCCCAGGTCGCCCTGGCTGAAGCAGCCCTGACGATCCAGGATGCCGAACAGCGCCTGGCCAACGCTCGGGTGCTGGCGGCGCGCACCTCAATCCGCACCAACCAGGCCGAGTCCAAGCGCGCAGGGGCGGAACGTAACCGTTTCGACACCCTGGTCACTACCGGTGCTGTGGCGCGCAACGAAGTCGAGAAGTACAGCACTCAGGCGATCTCGGCAGAACAAGGTCTCGCCTATGCCCAAGCCATGCTGCAAGTGGCGGAAAACGACCTTGCTGTCACTTCAGCCCAACGCGAACGCTTGCAGGCGCAGCTGCAAATGGCCAAGGCCAAGGTGGTGACGGCGAAAGCTCGACTGGAGCTGGCGCAACAGGACCTGCGACACACCACTATCTATGCGCCGATGGATGGCACCGTGGGCAATCGGCAGATTCAAGTGGGGGACTATGTGCAACCGGGCTCACGCCTGCTGACCCTGGTGCCGCTGCATGACCTTTATGTATTGGCCAACTTCAAGGAAACCCAGACTCAGCACATGTACCCAGGCCAATCCACCCGTATCAAGATCGATGCCTTGCCGGGCGTGAGTATCGCCGGCACCGTTGAAAGCCTGGCACCGGGTTCAGGTTCGACCTTCGCCCTGCTGCCCTTTGAACCGGGAACCGGCAACTTCACCAAGATCGTGCAGCGGGTGCCGGTGCGCATCCGCTTCAACGCCGACCAACCGGGCCTCGAGCGTCTGCGGCCGGGTCTGTCGGTGACCGCCAAAGTCGATCTGGGAGACTCTCAGGAACGCGCAGTGGCCAGCACCCAGACCTCGCTGAAAGTCAGCACCAACACACCCGCCCCGGCGCGCTGACAGGGCCGGCAGCAGCTTCACCCTGCGCCCCACTCCAGACGCCCAGACAGCCCCCGACAGATAACTCTGTTGGGGGCTGTTTGCTCAATGCAGATCCTGAAGGACCTACTCTGCCGTCGATGGCCTTTCCCACAGGTTGATCCGCCCCTCTTTGGCGAAATGATCGATTTCCGCCAGCTCCTCCACGGTAAAACTCAAGTTCTGCAACGCCCCGACATTCTCGATGATCTGCTCCGGCCGGCTCGCGCCAATCAGCGCCGACGTCACCCGCGGATCGCGCAGGGTCCACGCCAGGGCCAACTGCGCCAGGCTCTGGCCGCGATTCCTGGCGATCTCGTTGAGGGCCCGCACATGGGCGATATTGGCCTCGGACAAATGAGCAGCCTGCAACGAACCACCGCCCGGACGATTGACTCGCGCATCCTCGGGAATGCCATTGAGGTACTTGTCGGTTAGCAGCCCCTGGGCCAGCGGCGTAAAGGCGATGACCCCGACCCCAAGCTCGTCGGTGGTATCCAGCAAGTCCTTCTCCACCCAGCGGTTGAGCATGTTGTAGGCCGGCTGATGGATCAGCAACGGCACCTTCCACTCCTTGAGCAGCGCGGCGATTTCCCGGGTTTTCACCCCGGAGTAGGAAGAAATGCCGATGTACAGCGCCTTGCCCTGCTGCACCGCGCTGGCCAGGGCGCTGGCGGTTTCCTCCAGCGGGGTATCCGGGTCGAAACGATGGGAATAAAAGATATCCACATAGTCCAGGCCCAGGCGCTGCAGGCTCTGGTCCAGGCTGGCCAGCACATACTTGCGCGAGCCTCCGCCCTGGCCGTAAGGCCCTGGCCACATGTCCCAACCGGCCTTGCTGGAGATGATCAACTCATCGCGATAGGCCTTGAAGTCTTCCCGCAGTAGCCGGCCGAAATTGATCTCGGCACTGCCATAGGGCGGGCCATAGTTATTGGCCAGGTCGAAGTGATTGATGCCCAGGTCGAAAGCCGTGCGCAGCAAGGCGCGTTGGGTATCGATGGGCGTGCTGTCGCCAAAGTTGTGCCAAAGCCCCAGGGACAGCGCCGGCAGCACCAGGCCACTGCGTCCGACACGGCGATAGGGAATGGAGTCGTAGCGATTTTCGGCAGCTAGATAAGTCATCGAATCCTCTTTGGGTTGGGGTCAATCTGGAAGGGTTAACCTCGGCACACACATTGCCGGCCTAACTCACCGGCACACCACCGTGGGTACGGCCCTTCATACTCTGCTCTGAACAATCCGCGCCACTGCAGTTCCGGATTCTCCTGCGCCGCAAAATCCTGCAACCCTGCCGGACGATGCGATACCCACTGCCGGAAGGACTCAAATTTTTCCCGGGCACGACGCTGCGGTCAGCCATGAAAACGAACGCGCCAAGTATAATTTTCATGAATTACATACTAAATTCGTACTACCCGAGACACCCTTTCAGGCCGGCGTAAAGTCCTGGGCGCAGGCCCGGGAGGACCGCACAGTGAACACCACCTCAGCGGTTTGCACCGCCAGATCGCGCCCGTTCTCAAAGACCCGGACGGGACAATCACGGGATAACCCTGGGATGGCCGCGCCACATTCAACGGCCCTTTGATTGGGAAGATTGCCGCGAAACTGTCCAGTAAATGCGGAAACTGCGGGTTATCGTAGTAACTACTCATCCTATCCCGGACACAGGCATCGCCCTGCCATTTGCCCCAAAGCCCGGTCACTGACTGATAGAACTTCCGTGCCCGACGATGAGGTTCGACATGTTGCTCACGACCGAAATTCGCGCTTCGACGGCATTGTCGGAATTCACCCGACCCACCCCTTCCGCCGCCTGAAAGAAGGACCTTTATGCCTCTCTACGTACTACGTAGCACGGTACGTTATAGTTCTTAGCATTAGTGGCAATACGCCCCGTTCGCTCGATCACGGCCGCCAAGGCCCAGCGCACAACCAAGGGTTCGAAGAAGGTGGAGCGGGCCATGCGCTCGGCAATGGAGTCTGTGGCGCTTGCCAGGCTGTCGGCGACAAACAGCGCATCGAAGCGACGGGGCTCCGGCGATCTGCGCCAATTCTTTATAGACCGCAAAATCCAGTCTTGCCTGGGCCAGCACATCTGCATGACGCCAGGCAGCAAGGTGCTGATCGACAGCCATAAGACAGGTCCCGAGCTTGTTTGGCGGGGGGGGGGAACTGAGCACGGATGACTCCATGCTCATGCTGCAAAAGGGACAACCCCAAAGCCCGCCGCAAGAGCCGGTCGATGCGCTCCGAGCTCGTCCAGGCTGCGCGGCTCACCGTGATGCGCCAAATAGCTCGGGCTGGCGCAGGTCACCTGCTGCAAATTCGCCACCCTTCGGGGCAATCAGCGAGGGCGGCCGCAGCTTCCTGGCAAGCCCGGCGGCGGCCTGGGTCAACGGACAGATTCTGCAGGCCAATGGCGGGCGGGTTTGACGCCTATGCTCGAAACACAAGCCCGTAAATCCATTCACCGGCAAGCGGTACGCCGCCTGGCCGCTCCTGCAAGGAGATGCCCATCATGCACACCACCATCATCATCACCTTCGGCCTGATCCTGCTGGCGTTGGTGCTGTTTATCGGCGAACGACTGGGCTTTGCCCGACAGACATTGAGCTATGGATTTACTGGGTTGTGGCTGGCGTTGACGGTGATCAACGGCGCGGTGGGGATGGTCACCGCCCATCAGCCCCTGAGATCGGAACTGATGGTCGGCAGCCTGGTGTTTGCCGTGCCAGTGCTGGCCCTGGTGCTCTACCTGCTGTTCACCAGGGCCTGAGCGCCTGGCTCAGCGCACCAGATGCAGGAACTGCATGTGGCGTTCGTACTGGTCGAGGATGTCGTTGATGATCTGTTCCTTGCTGTAGCCCATCAGATCGTAATCCTGACTGCCCTCGGCCAGGTGCACCTCGGCCCGGTAGTAACGGCGATTGCGCAGCTCTTTGGGGCCCATGCCACCGCGGGCGAAGGACGGGGTGAAGTAGCCGCGCATCTGCACCTGGTAGATGAACGGGTGCTGGTCGCCATGACCGATTTCCAGGCTCACGCTGTCGTTGGCCGGGTCGGGCTGGGTCACCACGTTCAGGCCCTTCTCGGCGAACACCGCGGTCACCTCTTCGATGGCCGGGCGCACCGTCTGGTCAAGGAAGCGATACACCTCATCCCGGGACGGGAAGTGCACCGCCTGGCTCAGGCGCTGGCGCCAGCCGCCCTTGCCGCGCCGCGAAGGCGCCACCGGGGCCAGGGAATGCAGCTGGGCGATGCGCCGCTGCGACTCCAGGTAGAACGCCTTGTGCAGCCCCCACATCATCAACAGCAGAATCAGCGAGAAGGGCAGCGAGGTCAGCACCACCGCCGACTTCAGCGAGTCGATGCTGCCAGCGAACAGCAACGCGCTGGTGACCAGCGCGGTCATCGCGCCCCAGAACACCCGCAGCCATTTCGGCCCGTCTTCATCGGCGTTGCCGCCACGGGCCGACAGGGTCGAGAGCACCACGGTGCCGGAGTCCGCCGAGGTGACGAAGAACACGAAGCTGATGAACACCGTGACCGCGATCACGGTCTTGCTCCAGGGGTAGGTTTCCAGCAGCAGGTAGAGGGTCATCGACGGGTTCTCGATGGCCGACAGGCCCAGGGCGCTCATGCCGTGGTTGAGCACCTGGTCGATGGCGCTGTTACCGAAAATCGACATCCACGCCAGGGTGAAGCCCAGGGGAATCAGCAGCACGCCGAAGACGAACTCACGAATGGTCCGGCCCCGGGAAATCCGTGCGATGAACAGCCCCACGAAGGGCGACCAGGCAATCCACCAGGCCCAGTAGAACACCGTCCAACCGCCCAGCCAGTCGCTGGGTTTGTTATAGGCGTAGACGTCGAAACTCTTGACCGGCAAGGCACCCAGGTAATCCCCCAGGTTCTGGATCAGGGTGTTGAGCAGGTGCTGGGTCGGACCGGCGAACAGCACGAACAGCAGCAGCGCCACCGCCAGCAGCATGTTGATGTCGGACATCACCCGCACGCCCTTGTCGACTCCGGACACCGCAACAATGATCGCTGCGCCCATCATCAGGGTGATCAGGCCAACCTGAATCCACTGGGTGTGAGCGATGCCGAACAGGTAGTCGAGGCCGGAGTTCAGGTGCAGCACACCAAAGCCCATGTCGGCACCCAGGCCGAACACCGTGGCGATGATGCCGAAGCCGTCCACCGCGTAGCCGATGGGGCCGTTGATGCGCTTGCCGATCAGCGGATACAGCGCCGAACGCAGGGCCAGCGGCAGGTTATGCCGGTAGGCGAAGTAGGCCAGGGCCATGCCGACGAAGGCGAACACCCCCCAGCCGTGCAGGCCCCAGTGCAGGAACAGCAACTGCATGCCCTGGCGCGCCGCCTCGGCAGTGCCGGCCTCGCCCTGGGGCGGTTGCAGCATGTGGGTCAGGGGTTCGGAAACGCAGAAGAAGAACAGGGTGATGCTGATCCCGGCGGCGAACAGCATGCCGGCCCAGGACAGGTAACTGAACTCGGGTTCGTCGTGGTCGGCACCGAGCTTGATCTTGCCGTAGCCGGACAAGGCGGTGACCACCACGAAGACCAGGTACAGGGTCATCGCCAGCATGTAGTACCAGCCGACCGTATTGGCCGCCCAGTTTTGCGCCGCAAGGAGCCAGGCGCCGGCCTGTTCGGGCATGGAAATCACCACCACGCCGAAGATCAGGATAAAGCTCGCGGCGAAGTAGAACACCGGAGGGTTCATGCGAATCAGAGTATTCGCGGAGCTGGATGGCGCACTCATGAACGGTGCACCTCGAAGGGATGAAACACGGCTGAAATGTACGGACTCAGCAAAGGCAAGCCTCCTGTTGTGAGCGGGCAGCGAACCACCGGTTTAACTTGAACGAGCGTTCAAGTTAAACATGGATAGGCGGTCGAGGACTAATCGCAGGGCTCAGCGGTACTGTTCAGTACGCTAGCTCAGGGAAGGGTATGACGGATGACGAACGGAATCGTTCAGCAGAAAAAACGCCGCAGGCTGTGTGTGGCGGTTGATCGTCAAGCAAGGTCCTGCGGACCTTTTCGCAGCCTCGCAGGCTCGGCAGCGGCTACAAGAGGCCGGTGCGGCGGGAGGCATGGGCGCCTCTGTAGCCGCTGCCGCAGGCTGCGAACGAGCCGCAGGCTCGCCGGCGATCTCACCACCGCCGAGGCCCCTGCGGTGCCTGCGGCAGCGGCTACAGAAGGCCAGTCCTACTTTTGCGAGCCGTCGTCGTGCTGCAGGTTGGCCTGGGTCAGGTTGCAACCGGCCGGCACGCTGCGGGTCAGCCAGACGTTGCCGCCAATGGTCGAACCCTTGCCGATGGTGATGCGCCCGAGAATGGTCGCGCCGGCATAGATCACCACGTCGTCCTCGACGATCGGGTGACGCGGGTGGCCCTTCTGCAACTGGCCGTCTTCGTCCGCCGGGAAGCGCTTGGCCCCCAGGGTCACCGCCTGGTAGATGCGCACCCGCTCGCCGATGATCGCGGTCTCGCCGATCACCACACCCGTGCCGTGATCGATGAAGAAGCTGCGGCCGATCTGCGCCCCGGGGTGAATGTCGATGCCGGTGGCCGAGTGGGCGATTTCCGAACTGATCCGCGCCAGCAGCGGCAGACCGGCGCGATACAGATGGTGCGCCAGGCGGTGGTGGATCACCGCCAGGATGCCGGGGTAGCACAGCAGCACTTCATCCACGCTGCGGGCCGCCGGATCACCGTGGTAGGCCGCGAGCACGTCGGTGTCCAGCAACACCCGCAGGCCCGGCAGGGCCAGGGCGAAGTCCTGGATCAGGCGGATCGCCTTGGCGTTGACTTCGGCATCCGCCTCGCCGTTCTGCCGCGCCACATAACGCAGCTCCAGGCGCGCCTGGGCCAGCAAGGCATTGAGCGCCGCGTCCAGGGTGTGGCCAACGTAAAAGTCTTCACTCTCTTCGCGCAAATCCACAGGCCCCAGGCGCATGGGGAACAGCGCACCGCACAGGGCTTCAAGGATCTCTGCCATGGCCGCTCGCGACGGCAGTTCGCGCCCGCCCTGCTCACCACTGACCCGACCGTTGCGGCTACGCCACTGATCACGGGCATCACGCAGTTGGCCAACGATGGTCTGCAATTGCCAATGGCTGGAACGCTCGCTCACGATAAGACTCCTTACTCGGGCGGCCGGACAATCGGGCCGCGCAAACGGCGATCACTTTACGCCCCACCAGGGCGAGGTTTAAGAACTAATTGTTCGGCTCACAGCACTTTTTCGCATAAGCGATTGACGGTTGCCCGGGCAAATATCGCTGCCTATAGTCCTTGCACCTTCCCTGTTCCGTGCGGACTCATGATCAAACAACAGCTTGCCCGCTTTAATCGTCTGGACCTGCTCGGGTCTACCACCGCCCTGGAAAAACTCGAACGCCTGTCGACCTGGATCGGGCGCGATATCTACGTCAAACGCGACGACACCACGCCTCTGGCCATGGGCGGCAACAAGCTGCGCAAGCTCGAATACCTGGCCGCCGACGCCCTGGCCCAGGGCGCCGACACCCTGATCACCGCCGGGGCCATCCAGTCCAACCACGTGCGCCAGACCGCGGCCCTGGCCGCCAAGCTGGGGCTGGGTTGCGTGGCCCTGCTGGAAAACCCCATCGGCACCGAAGACCCCAGCTACCTGGGCAACGGCAACCGCCTGCTGCTGGACCTGTTCGACGCCAAGGTCGAGTTGGTGGAGAACCTCGACCAGGCCGATGAACAGTTGCACGCCCTCGCCGCACGCCTGCGCAGCAACGGCAAGAACCCCTACCTGGTGCCCATCGGCGGCTCCAATGCCCTGGGTGCCCTGGGTTACGTGCGGGCCGGCCTGGAGCTGGCGCAACAGATCGAAGACAGCGGCCTGGAATTCGCCGCGGTGGTGCTGGCCTCCGGCAGCGCCGGCACCCACAGCGGCCTGGCCCTGGCCTTGAGCGAAGTGCTGCCACAGTTGCCAGTGATCGGCGTGACCGTCTCGCGCAGCGACGAGGATCAGCGGCCCAAGGTCCAGGGCCTGGCCGAACGCACTGCCGAACTGCTGGGGGTGAACCTGCCGGCGGCGTTCAACGTGCAACTGTGGGACGAATACTTCGCCCCTCGCTACGGCGAACCCAATGCCGGCACCCTGGCCGCGGTCAAGTTGCTGGCCAGCCAGGAAGGCCTGTTACTCGACCCGGTGTACACCGGCAAAGCCATGGCCGGCCTGCTGGACGGCGTCGGTCGCCAGCGTTTCAACGATGGCCCGATCATCTTCCTGCACACCGGTGGCGCCCCGGCCCTGTTCGCCTACCCCGGCGCCTTCGCGTAGGAAGTGAAGTCTTGTCCAGGAGCCGGCTTGCCGGCGAAGAGGCCCGCAAGCCTTGCGCCGATCTCGACGACGCCTTCGCTGGCAAGCCAGCTCCTACGAGGGAGGGGATTGCTCGTGGACAACCAAACCAAAAAGAATAACAAAGTGAATTTATATTATTTTTAAACCTATAAAAGTCACCTTATAGTCGCGCCGCAGGCTGATTTGCCCAAAGACGCATACGCTGCATTAAGGCAGGATAAGGCGTCACTCTCGGCTCACCGATTGGCCTGCATCTCCCACCCGCATCGTGCATAAGAAAACTCACAGGGGCTTGTCATGAATTTTTCCGTACTGCGTCGCAATCTGCTGATCGGCACACTGGGCCTGGCACTCGGTGCCGGACTGATGGGGCAAGCGGTTGCCGGTGAGCAACTGCAGAAAATCAAGGATGCGGGCGTGATCAACGTCGGCCTGGAAGGCACGTATCCACCGTTCAGCTTCGTCGACGAAAACGGCAAGCTGGCCGGCTTCGAAGTGGAATTCTCCGAAGCCCTGGCGAACAAGCTCGGGGTCAAGGTCAAGCTGCAGCCAACCAAGTGGGACGGCATCCTCGCGGCCCTGGAATCCAAGCGCCTGGACGCGGTGATCAACCAGGTGACCATCTCTGAAGAGCGCAAGAAAAAGTACGATTTCTCCACCCCCTACACCGTCTCCGGGATCCAGGCCCTGACCCAGAAAAAGGATGACGGCAAGTTCAAGACCGCTGCCGACCTGGGTGGCCACAAGGTCGGCGTGGGCCTGGGCACCAACTACGAGCAATGGCTCAAGGACAACGTCCCGACCGCCATCATCAAGACCTACGACGATGACCCGACCAAGTACCAGGACCTGCGCGTAGGCCGTATCGACGCCATCCTGGTGGACCGTCTGGCCGCCTTCGAGCTGATCAAGAAAACCAAGGACACCCTGGTGGTCTCCGGCGAGCCCTTCTCCCGCCAGGAAGCCGGTGTGGCCCTGCGCAAGGGCGAACCCGAGCTGCTGGCCGCGGTGAACAAGGCCATCGAGGAACTGCGGGCCGACGGCACGCTGAAAAAGCTCTCGGAAAAATACTTCAACGCTGACGTCACCCAATAATGGAAGCAGGCCTGCAACTGGCGCTGGATTCAGCGCCATTTCTCCTCAAGGGCGCGTATTACACGGTCATCCTCAGCCTCGGCGGCATGTTCTTCGGGCTGCTGCTGGGCTTTGGCCTGGCCTTGATGCGCCTGTCGCGCCTGACCCTGGTGAGCTGGATTGCCCGGGTCTACGTGTCGTTCTTTCGCGGCACGCCGCTGTTGGTGCAGCTGTTCGTGATCTATTACGGCCTGCCGCAACTGGGGCTGGAACTGGATCCGTTGCCCGCCGCGCTGATCGGCTTCTCCCTGAACATGGCGGCCTACGCCTGTGAAATCCTCCGGGCCGCCATCGGCTCCATCGAGCGCGGTCAATGGGAAGCCGCCGCCAGCATCGGCATGACCCGGGCCCAGACCCTGCGCCGGGCGATCCTGCCGCAAGCCATGCGCACGGCCCTGCCGCCGCTGGGCAACAGCTTCATTTCCCTGGTCAAGGACACCGCCCTGGCCGCCACTATCCAGGTGCCGGAACTGTTCCGCCAGGCGCAGCTGATCACCGCCCGTACCTTCGAAATCTTCACCATGTATCTTGCCGCCGCGCTGATCTACTGGGTTCTGGCCAGCGTGCTCGCGCACCTGCAGAACCGCCTGGAGCAGCGGGTCAATCGGCACGACCAGGAGTCCTGAAGCCATGATCGTGGTGGAAAAACTGACCAAGCAGTTCAAGGGCCAGACGGTGCTCGATGGCATCGATCTGCAGGTCAAGGAAGGCGAAGTGATTGCCATCATCGGCCCCAGTGGCTCGGGCAAGACCACCTTCCTGCGCTGCCTGAACTTTCTTGAAGAACCGACCAGCGGACGCATCCGCATCGGCGACATCGCCATCGACAGCAACATCCCCCTGAACCAGCAACAAAGCCGGATCCGCCAGTTGCGCCAGCAAGTGGGTTTCGTGTTCCAGAACTTCAACCTGTTCCCCCACCGCACCGCCCTGGAGAACGTCATCGAAGGCCCGCTGGTGGTGAAGAAGACCCCACGGGAACAGGCTGTTGCCCTGGGTCGTGCGCTGCTGGCCAAGGTCGGCCTGGCGGGCAAGGAAGACAGCTACCCCAGGCGCCTGTCCGGTGGCCAGCAGCAACGGGTGGCGATCGCCCGGGCCCTGGCCATGGAACCGCGAGTGATCCTGTTCGACGAGCCGACCTCGGCCCTGGACCCGGAACTGGTGGGCGAAGTCCTGGCCACCATCCGCAGCCTGGCCGAAGAGAAACGCACCATGATCATCGTCACCCACGAAATGGGCTTCGCCCGGGACGTGGCCAACCGGGTGATCTTCTTCGACAAGGGGGTGATCGTCGAACAGGGCGAAGCCAAGGCGCTGTTCGCCAACCCCCAGCACGAGCGCACCCGCCAGTTCCTCAGCAAGTTTCTCCACCCCGGCACATGAAGCTTGAAACTCCCCTAGCCGGCTGCCCGCTCCCCTTCCAGGCCATGGAGGCCTGATGCTGGCGCCGCAGAAAATCCATAACCTGCTCCGGCTCTCGCCCCAGGCGCGGTGTGACTACCTGATTCGCAAGGTGGCGGATTTCCAGGTCATCTGGGGGCTGTTCGCTGACGGCTGGGCCACCGCCGGCTCCGCCCAGGCCAGCGCCATCGCCTTCTGGCCAGAGGCGGAGTTCGCCGCCTGGTGCGCCCACGGCCCATGGCACGGCTTTGAACCCAAGCCCATTGAGCTGGGCCATTTCCTCTCCCACTGGCTGCCTGGCATGCAGCGCGACGCCAGGCTCTGCCTGGTGTTTGCGGATGCGGACGGACAAGGCCTGTTGCTGCCCCCCGAGTCACTGCTGCAATCGCTCACCCACGAGCTGGATCAGTACCAGTAACGCCTGCGGCGGCGCCTGAACGCTCAGCGCCGATCGCCTCACTTCGCGTGCTTGCATCCCCCTGCCCGTGTTCTTTTGCACCGACGAAAAATGCTCGCCGGCGTCTGCCGCACACCGCGCCAGCCCGCAGCCACTGGGCCGCAACCGGCCATCCTGCCGTATACGTAAAGCCCTTCTATTAATATTCCTAAAAGTTAGTTTATTTAATTTTTATACGCGCTTAGGGTATATGCACCGGACCACCGGACATTCTTGATTCTGATTTCGCCGCATGACGCGGCCTATCCAAAAGATGTGAGGTAGGTATGGTTCGGAACACAATCACCCCAGTGCAGATCGCCAGGGCATTGCGTGCAGCCAAGGAGTGGCGCTGATGTCCAGTCTGGTTGAAGCACAGGTCCAGAGCGATCTGGATATTGCCCCCCTTTTGTTGCCCGCACGGGTTCTGCGCAACGACGCCGAAGCCCTGCAAGCCGCCCATGAACTGGCCGACGCGGCCCGCCAGCAGGCCGCCCAACGCGACCGCCAGCGCAAGCTGCCCTGGGCGCAGATCGAACAATTCACCCGCAGCGGCCTGGGCAGTATTTCCATCCCCCGCGCCTACGGCGGGCCACAGGTGTCCTTCGTCACCCTGGCCGAAGTCTTCGCGATTATTTCCGCGGCCGATCCGGCCCTGGGGCAGATCCCGCAGAACCAGTTCGGCCTCCTCGGCCTGATTCTCGGCTGCGGCAGCGAGCGGCAGAAGAAACAGCTGCTGCAGAGCGTCCTGGAAGGCTGGCGCATCGGCAATGCCGGCCCGGAGCGCGGCACCAAGAACACCCTGGAACTCAAGGCGCGGATCACCAAAGACGCCGACGGCCATGTGATCAATGGCCAGAAGTTCTACTCCACCGGCGCCCTGTTCGCCCACTGGGTAGCGGTCAAGGCACTCAACGAGGAAGGCCGCCAGGTGCTGGCCTTCGTCCGCCGTGGCACCCCAGGCTTGCGCATCGTCGACGACTGGTCCGGCTTTGGCCAACGCACCACCGCCAGCGGCACCATCCTGCTCAACGATGTGCGGGTCGAGTCCGAGCTGGTGCTGGACAACTGGCGGATCAACGAATCGCCGAATATCCAGGGCGCGGTGTCGCAACTGATCCAGGCCGCCATCGATGCCGGCATCGCCCGGGAAGCCGTGGCCGACGCTATCCGCTTTGTGCGTGAACGGGCCCGCCCGTGGATCGACGCCAACGTCGAGCGCGCCAGCGACGACCTGTACGTGATCGCCGAGATCGGCAAGCTGCAGATCGAACTCCACGCCGCCGAGGCCCTGCTGCGCAAGGCCGGCCAGGTGCTGGACCAGGTCAGCGCGGCGCCGATCACCGCCGAGTCCGCCGCCCGCGCTTCCATCGCCGTGGCCGAAGCCAAGGTGCTGACCACCGAGATCTCGCTGCTGGCCAGCGAAAAGCTCTTCGAGCTGGCTGGCAGCCGCGCCACCCTCGCCGAATTCAACCTCGATCGTCACTGGCGCAATGCCCGGGTGCACACCCTGCACGACCCGGTGCGCTGGAAGTACCACGCCGTCGGCGCCTACCACCTGAACGGCACGCTGCCGGCCCGGCATTCCTGGATTTAACCGCCCAGAACGCTTTTGACCAGATCTCTGGAGAAACACATGTCTCTTGCTCAACACGTTGCGGTCATCACCAGCGACGAACAAGCCCTGATTGTCGCCAGCGACCTGGCGGAAGATTTCAAACGCGACAGCGCCCTGCGCGACCGTGAACGGCGCCTGCCCCATCCCGAGCTGGAAGCCTTCAGCCGCTCCGGCCTGTGGGGCATCAGCGTGCCCAAGGAATACGGCGGCGCTGGGGTGTCCAACGTCACCCTGGCCAAGGTCATCGCCCTGATCGCCGAGGCCGACGCCTCCCTGGGGCAGATCCCGCAGAACCATTTCTACGCCCTGGAAGTGCTGCGGGTGAACGGCAGCGAGCCGCAGAAGCAGCGGTTGTACGCCGAAGTCCTGGCCGGCCGCCGCTTCGGCAACGCCCTGGCCGAGCTGGGCACCAAGACCGCCCACGACCGCACCACCCGCCTGAGCCGCGACAGCAGCGGCCAGGGGTACCGCATCGACGGGCGCAAGTTCTACGCCACCGGCGCCATCTACGCCCAGCGCATCCCCACCTCGGTGGTGGATGAGCACGGCGTGCAGCAACTGGCCTTCGTCCCCGCCGACGCCCAGGGCCTGAGCGTGATCGACGACTGGAGCGGCTTCGGCCAGCGCACCACCGGCAGCGGCTCGGTGCTGTTTGAAAACGTTGCGGTGGACGAGGCCGACGTGGTGCCGTTCCAGAGCGCCTTCGAACGCCCGACCCCGGTCGGTCCCCTGGCGCAGATCCTCCACGCCGCCATCGACACCGGCATCGCCCGCGCCGCCTACCAAGACGCCCTGCGCTTCGTGCGCACCAAGACCCGGCCCTGGATCGACTCCGGCACCGACAAGGCCACCGACGACCCGCTGACCCTCAAGAGCTTCGGCCAGCTGAGCATCCGCCTGCACGCCACCGAAGCCCTGCTGGAGCGCGCTGGGGAGTTCCTCGACCGGGCCCAGGCCGAGACCAACGCCGACACCGTGGCCGCCGCCTCCATCGCCGTGGCCGAGGTCCGCGCCCTGAGCACGGAAATCTCCCTGGCCGCCGGCAGCACCCTGTTCGAACTGGCAGGCAGCCAGGCGACCCTGGCCGAGCACGGCCTGGACCGCCACTGGCGCAACGCCCGGGTGCACACCCTGCACGACCCGGTGCGCTGGAAGTACCACGCGGTGGGCAACTACTACCTCAACCAGCAGAACCCGCCACTGCGGGGGACCATCTGATGGCCGCTGCCGAAACCGCCAAGAAGAAGATCCTGCTCAACGCCTTCAACATGAACTGCGTCGGGCACATCAACCACGGTCTGTGGACCCACCCGCGGGACAACTCGACCCAGTACAAGACCCTCGAGTACTGGACCGAACTGGCCCAGCTGCTGGAGCGCGGGCTGTTCGACGGGCTGTTCATCGCCGACATCGTCGGGGTCTACGACGTCTACCAGAACTCGGTGGACGTGACCCTCAAGGAGTCGATCCAACTGCCGGTCAACGACCCGCTGCTGCTGGTTTCGGCCATGGCGGCAGTGACCAAGAACCTGGGCTTCGGCCTCACCGCCAACCTCACCTACGAGGCGCCCTACCTGTTCGCCCGGCGCCTTTCCACCCTCGACCACCTGAGCCGTGGCCGGGTCGGCTGGAACATCGTCACCGGCTACCTGGACAGCGCCGCCCAGGCCATGGGCCTGAAGCAGCAGATCGAGCACGACCGTCGCTACGACCAGGCCGATGAGTACCTGGAGGTGCTGTACAAGCTCTGGGAAGGCAGCTGGGACGACGACGCGGTGCTTGATGACCGCGAGCAGCGCATCTATGCCCAGCCGGACAAAGTGCACAAGGTCGAGCACCAGGGCGAGTTCTATCAGGTCAGCGGTTATCACCTGTGCGAGCCCTCGCCGCAGCGCACCCCGGTGCTGTTCCAGGCCGGCAGCTCGGACCGCGGCCTGCTGTTCGCCGGGCGCCACGCCGAGTGCGTGTTCATCAGTGGGCAGAACAAGGCCGCGACCAGGGCCCAGGTGGACAAGGTCCGCGCCAGCGCCGTGGCCGCCGGGCGCAATCCCGAGGACATCAAGGTGTTCATGGGCCTCAACGTGATCGTCGGCCAGACCGAGGAACTGGCCTGGCAGAAGCACGCCGAGTACCGCCGCTATGCCAGCGCCGAGGCCGGGGTGGCGCATTTTTCCGCGTCCACCGCGATCGACTTTTCCCAATACGAGATCGACGAACCTATCCAGTACGTGAAGAGCAACGCCATCCAGTCGGCCACCAAGCACCTGCAGAACAACGACTGGACCCGGCGCAAACTGCTGGAGCAGCACGCCCTGGGCGGCCGCTACTTCACCGTGGTCGGCTCACCGCAGCAGGTGGCCGACGAGCTGGAATCCTGGATCGCCGAAACCGGCCTGGACGGCTTCAACCTGACCCGCATCGTCACCCCGGAAAGCTACGTCGACTTCATCGATCTGGTGATCCCCGAACTGCAACGCCGTGGCTCCTACAAGACCGCCTACGACGACGGCACCCTGCGGGAAAAACTGTTCCACGAAGGCCGCAAACTGCCGCAACGACACACCGGCGCGGCCTACCGCCGCTGACCACCCTGTGACGAGGGAGCCTGCTCCCGCTGGCTTGCGCAGCAAGCCCAAACCCGGACGACGCGGTATGCCTGCAACACCGTGGCGCCTGGGTCCAGGGCCGCGATGCGGCCCAGCGGGAGCAAGCGCCCTCGCCACAGACAGCGGTCTTCGCCACACCCAAACGCAATTGTTCAACCTCCTCATTCGGATTGACTGGAAGTAACCACCATGAAAACCACGCTCCTGCGCCACCCGGTCAAAGCCCTGGCCCTCGCCCTCGGTCTGTTCAGCAGCGCCGTGTTCGCCGCCGACGCACCGCTCAAGGTCGGCACCACCGCCGCCTTCGCCATTCCCCTGGAGGCCGCCGTGGAAGAGGCCGGCAAGCAGGGCCTGAAGGTGCAGCTGGTGGAGTTCACCGACTGGATCGCGCCCAACGTCAGCCTGGCCGCCGGCGACATCGACGTGAACTACTTCCAGCACATCCCCTTCCTGGAAAACGCCAAGGCCGCCGCCGGTTTCGATCTGGTGCCCTTCGCCCCGGGCATCATCAACAACGTCGGCCTGTACTCGAAGAAATACACAAGCTTCGCCGAGCTGCCCGAAGGCGCCAGCGTGGCCATCGCCAACGACCCGATCAACAGCGGACGCGGCCTGCAACTGCTGGCCAAGGCCGGGCTGATCACCCTCAAGCCGGGCGTGGGCTACAAGGCCACCGAAGACGACATCGTCAGCAACCCGAAGCAGATCAAGATCCTCCAGGTCGAAGCCGTGCAACTGGTGCGCGCCTATGACGACGCCGACCTGGTCCAGGGCTACCCGGCCTACATCCGTCTGGCCAAGACCTTCGACGCCGGCTCGGCGCTGCTGTTCGACGGCCTGGACCACAAGGAATACGTGATCCAGTTCGTGATCCAGCCCAAGAGCAAGAACGACCCGCGGCTGATCAAGTTCGTCGATATCTACCAACACTCGCCAGCCGTTCGGGCCGCCCTGGATAAAGCCCACGGCAAGCTCTACCAAGCCGGCTGGGAAGGTTGAGATGAGTGTCGCGACGCTGCAGCGCAAGCTGCCGGAAACTGCGCCAAAGAGCGCCGAGCAGACCGAGCTGCACCCCGAGCTGAACCGCGCCCAGGTGCGCTTCATCGGCCTGGGCAAGACCTACCAGGGCCAGCAGGGCCCGGTGCAGGCCCTGCACGGCATCGACCTTTCGATCCAGCGCGGCGAGGTGTTCGGCATCATCGGCCGCAGCGGCGCCGGCAAATCGTCGCTGATCCGCACCATCAACCGCCTGGAGCAACCCAGCAGCGGCCGGGTGCTGATCGATCAGGTGGACATCGGCGATTTCGACGAAGACCGCCTGGTGGCCCTGCGCCGACGCATCGGCATGATCTTCCAGCACTTCAACCTGATGTCGGCCAAGACCGTGTGGCACAACGTCGAGCTGCCGCTGAAGGTGGCCGGGGTGCCCAAGGCCGAGCGCCAGCGCAAGGTCCGCGAACTGCTGGAACTGGTGGGCCTCAAGGACAAGCACCAGGCCTACCCGGCGCAACTGTCCGGCGGCCAGAAGCAGCGGGTGGGCATCGCCCGGGCCCTGGTCCACGATCCCGAGATCCTGCTGTGCGACGAAGCCACTTCGGCCCTGGACCCGGAAACCACCCAGTCGATCCTCGCCCTGCTCAAAGAGATCAACCAGCGCCTGGGCCTGACCATCATCCTCATCACCCACGAGATGGCGGTGATCCGCGAGATCTGCGACCGGGTGGTGGTGCTGGAGCACGGGCGCATCGTCGAGCAGGGGCCGGTCTGGGAAGTCTTCGGCAACCCGCAACACGAGGTCAGCAAGACCCTGCTGGCGCCCTTGCAGCACGGCCTGCCGCCCGAGCTGCAAAGCCGCCTGCGCAGTCATGCGCAATCGTCCGAGGCCGCCGTGGTGCTGAGCCTGCGCTTTACCGGCAGCCAGACTGAGGAGCCGGACCTGGCGGCGCTGTTCGGCGCCCTGGGCGGCCGCGTGCGCCTGCTGCAAGGTGGCGTCGAACGCATCCAGGGCCACGCCCTGGGGCAACTGCTGCTGGCCGTCCAGGGCTCGCCCCTGGGGGCGGCGGAACTGCACCAGCGCGCCGGGCAATGGGCACAGCAAGTGGAGGTACTGGGCTATGTGGTTTGATCGCTTGTTGCAGGGCATTCTCGACACCCTGCTGATGGTCGGCGTGTCCTCGCTGATCGCCCTGCTGGCGGGGATTCCCCTGGCGGTGATCCTGGTCACCAGCGGCAAGGGCGGGATCTACGAGGCGCCGCACCTGAACCGGGCCCTGGGGGCTTTCGTGAACCTGTTCCGCTCGATCCCGTTCCTGATCCTGATGGTGGCGCTGATCCCCTTTACCCGGCTGATCGTCGGCACCACCTACGGCGTGTGGGCGGCGGTGGTGCCGCTGACCATCGCCGCCACGCCGTTCTTTGCGCGCATCGCCGAAGTGAGCCTGCGGGAAGTCGATCACGGCCTGATCGAAGCGGCCCAGGCCATGGGCTGCCGACGCTGGCACATTGTCTGGCACGTGCTGCTGCCGGAAGCGCTGCCGGGCATCGTCGGCGGTTTCACCATCACCCTGGTGACCATGATCAACTCCTCGGCCATGGCCGGGGCGATTGGCGCGGGCGGGCTGGGGGACATTGCCTACCGCTACGGTTACCAGCGTTTCGACAGCCAGATCATGCTCACGGTGATCGTGCTGCTGGTGATCCTGGTGGCGGCGATCCAGCTGGGCGGCGACCGACTGGCGCGGGTGCTGAACAAGCGCTAGTGGCACCCCGTGTAGCCGCTGCCGCAGGCTGCGACAAGGTCCGCTGGACCTTGCGAGGCCCTCAAGAGCGGCGTCTCCTGCGGAGCCGTTCGCAGCCTGCGGCAGCGGCTACAGGGTGCATGGGGTATATTCGGGCCATTCCTCTTCACGCCATGCAGCCCGCCATGAAACTTGCTCCAGACGACCTAGACACCATCACCGCCACCACCCTCGGCCACTACCAGCAGGTGGCCGAAGACTTTCGTGAAGGCACCCGCGACCACGACGTCAGCCAGAACATCGACGCGCTGCTGCGGCATATCCAGGGCCCGACGCCCTTCACCGTGCTGGACTTCGGCTGTGGTCCGGGGCGCGATCTGCAGACCTTCGCCCGCCTGGGCCATATCGCCATCGGCCTCGACGGCTGTGAGCGCTTTGCCCAGATGGCCCGGGACGACAGCGGCTGCGAGGTCTGGCAGCAGGACTTTCTCAAGCTTGACCTACCCGCGGAGCGCTTCGACGGCATCTTCGCCAACGCGGTGCTGTTTCACATTCCCCGCCAGGAACTGCCGCGGGTGCTCAAGCAACTGCATGCGAGCCTCAAGGACGGTGGCGTGCTGTTCAGCTCCAACCCGCGCGGCGACAACCAGGAAGGCTGGAACGGCCCGCGCTACGGTGCCTACCACGACCTCGCAAGCTGGCAGGCGTTGCTGACCGAGGCAGGCTTTGTCGAGCTGGAGCATTACTACCGCCCCGCCGGTCTGCCCCGGGAACAGCAACCCTGGCTGGCCAGCGTCTGGCGCAAAGCCTGAGCCCCCCGCCACACTTCCCCCATAGAAGCCGGCTTGCCGGCGAAGGCGGTCCCGGATCAGGCGCCCGCCTCCCGGGCCCCTTCGCTGGCAAGCCAGCGCCTAAATGGCCGTGGGATGCCTACGCCATTCGCAATACCGCCAACCTCGGAGGAGCCGGCTTGCCGGCGAAGGCGGTCCCAGATCAGGCGCCCGCCTCTCGGGCCTCTTCGCTGGCAAGCCAGCTCCTACAGGGCTGTGGGGCCAGGGGTGTCTTTGCTGGGCTCCTTGATTTTGTACCAGGCCACGTACAGCGCCGGGAGGAACAGCAAGGTCAGCAAGGTGGCAACGATGATGCCGCCAATCATGGCGTAGGCCATCGGCCCCCAGAACACTTCCCGGGCAATCGGGATCATCCCCAGGCTGGCCGCGGCGGCGGTCAGCAGGATAGGTCGACGCCGATGGTGGGTGGCTTCCAGTACCGCGTCCCAGGGGTGATAACCCTCGCGCTCGTATTCGTCGATCTGGGTCACCAGGATCACCGAGTTGCGGATGATGATGCCGATCAGCGCAAGAATCCCGAGGATCGCCACAAAGCCCATGGGCGTGCCGGTGGGCACCAGGGCCAGGACCACGCCAATCAGCCCCAGGGGCGCGACGCTGGCCACCAGGAACAGCTTCTGCACGCTGTGCAACTGGATCATCAGGAAGGTCGCCATGAGGAACAGCATCAGCGGCACCACCTTGGCAATCGGACCCTGGGCCTTGCTGCTTTCCTCCACGGTGCCGCCGGTGGCCACCGAGTAGCCGGCAGGCAACTGCGCGGCAAACTGGTCGATGTCCGGCTGCAATTGCTTGACCAGGTCGGTGGGCTGGATCGCGTCGCGCACCGCCGCCTTGATGGTGATGGTGGGTTTGCGGTCGCGGCGCCACACCAGCGGCTGCTCCAGTTCGTAGCCCACCGTGGCGAAGGCCAGCAGCGGAATCGAGGTGCCATTGGGGGTGACGATCTGCAGGTTCTGCAGGGTTTCCGGTGAGTCGCGCTCACTGTCGTCGGCGCGGCCGACCACGTTGATCAGGTAGATGTCGTCATGCACCTGGGTCACGGTGGAACCGCTGACGATGCTGTTCATCAGCCGCGCCACATCTTCCGAGGACAGCCCCAGTTGCCGCGCCTTGTCCTGGGCGATGTCGATGCGCAGCACTTTGCCGGGCTCGTTCCAGTCGTAGATGATCTCGCCGATGTGCGGGTTCCGGTCCAGTTCGGTGGCCAGGTCGATGGCGTGCTTGCGCACCTGGTCGATGTCCTTGCCGCTGACCCGGTACTGGATCGGCCGTCCCACCGGCGGGCCCATTTCCAGGGCCTGCACATAGCTGCCGATGCCGACGAAGTCTTCGCGCAGGCGCTTGCGCAAACGCTCGGTCAGGGCCGTGCGCTGCTCCAGGCCCTTGCTGACGATCACCAGCTGGGCGTAGTACGGATTCTGCAGTTGCTGGTCCAGGGGCAGGTAGAAACGGATCGCGCCTTCGCCGATGTAAGTGCTCCAGCGCTCAATGTCCGGGTCGTCCTTGAGGGTCGCTTCCAACCGATCCACGGCCATGCGGGTCTCGTCGATCGAGGCGTTCTGCGGCAGGTTGAGGTCCACCAGGATCTCCGGCCGGTCGGAAGACGGAAAGAACTGGTTCTGCACAAAACGCATGCCGAACACCGACGCGGCAAACAGCAGCACGGTGATGCCAATCGCCCACCAGCGGTTGCGCATGGCCCACAGCAGGCCGCCATTGAAGGCGCGACCGACGCGCCCCGGCTCCTCGGAGTGGGGTTTGACGTTGGTGCTGAGGATGTGGATGCCGATCACCGGGGCAAACAGCACCGCGACGATCCACGACACCAGCATGGCCACGGCGATCACCGCGAACAGGGTGAAGGTGTACTCACCAGCGGAGCTGGCGTTGAGGCCAATGGGCACGAAGCCGGCCACGGTCACCAGGGTCCCGGTGAGCATCGGGAAGGCGGTGGAGGTGTAGGCAAAGGTCGCCGCCTGCTCCTTGCTCTCGCCCTTCTCCAGGCGCGTGACCATCATTTCCACGGTGATCATGGCGTCGTCCACCAGCAGCCCCAGGGCGATGATCAAGGCCCCCAGGGAGATCCGCTGCATGGTGATGCCGCTGTACTCCATGAACACGAAGACCATGGCCAGCACCAGCGGAATCGAGCAGGCCACCACCAGCCCGGCGCGCATCCCAAGGCTGATGAAGCTCACCACCAGGACGATGATCACCGCCTCGAACAAGGCGCTGGTGAAACCGCCCACCGCCTCCTGCACCACCTCGGCCTGATCCGAGACCTTGTGCACGCCGATGCCGATCGGCAGGTCGGCGGTCAGCTCATTCATGCGCGCATGCAGGGCCTTGCCGAATTCCTGGATGTTGCCGCCCTTCTTCATGGCAATGGCCAGGCCGATGGCCGGCTGGCCGTTGAAACGGAACAGCGGTGTGGCAGGGTCGACGTAGCCGCGACTGATGTCGGCGATGTCGGCCAGGCGATAGAAGCGGTCGTTGAGGCGCAGGTTGACCGTGGCCAGGTCCTTCTCCGAGGCGAACTGCCCCGAGGTGCGCACCGAGATCCGCTCCGGCCCGGCCTCGATCACCCCGGCCGGGGTCACCGCGTTCTGCGCTTGCAGGCTTTGCAGGACCTGGCGCTGGTCGATGCCCAGGGCCGCCAGCTTGCGCGTGGAGAAGTTGAGGTAGATGACTTCGTCCTGCTCACCGACCATCTCCACCTTGCCCAGGTTCGGCACTTCGCGGATCTCGGCGCGCACCTGCTCCACGTAGTCACGCAGTTGGCGCATGCTCAGGCCGTCGGCGGTGAAGGCGTAGATCGAACCGAACACATCGCCGAACTCATCGTTGAAACCCGGGCCCTGCAAGCCCTGGGGGAAATCGCCGCGGATGTCGTTGATCTTCTTGCGCACCTGATACCAGATCTCGGGAATGTCCTTGGCACTGGTGGTGTCGCGCAGGTTGACGAACACCGTCGACTCGCCGGGGCGGGTATAGCTTTTCACGTAGTCGAGCGAGTCCAGCTCTTCGAGTTTTTTCTCGATGCGGTCGGTGACCTGCTTCAGGGTTTCTTCCTGGGTCGCGCCGGGCCAGCGAGTCTGGATGACCATGGTCTTGATGGTGAAGGACGGGTCTTCCTCACGCCCCAGGTTCAGGTAGGAAAACACCCCCATCAGCAGCGCAACAAACATCAGGTACCAGACGAAGGACTGATGCTTGATCGCCCACTCGGACAGGTTGAAGCTCCCTTTGCTGTCAGGCGTCATTGTGCGCGGCCCTCATCGACTTTGACTTTCTGCCCCGGCTTGAGGCTGTTGACCCCGGCGCTGACGATACGCTCGCCGGGCTTGACCCCCTGGCTGATCAGCGCCGAATCGCTGTCGCGGCTGAGCACTTTGATCTCCCGGGGGGCGACGGTCTGGCTCTGCGGGTCGATGACCCAGATCCGGGTCTGGCCATCCACCTCTTGCAGGGCCGTCAGGGGCAACTCGGTGCGCGGTTCGATGGCCGAGCTCAGGGTCACGCTGATGGCGGTGCCCAGGCGAAAGGCCTCGGGAGTGTCCTTGAGGGTCAGGCGGGCGCGACGGGTACGGGTCGCGCTCTGGGCCTGGGGCTCGATCTCGCGCACGGTGGCCGTGGTGCTGATGCTCGGGTCGAGCTGGGCCGCGACCTTGAACTCCACGTCCGCCGGCAGTTGATCCACCAGGGTCGCCGGCAGGTCGATCACCGCTTCCTTGATCTGCGGCCGGGCCAGGGTCACCACTTGCTGGCCGGCGGTCACCACCTGCCCGGCTTCAGCGTTCCAGGCGGTGACCACGCCGCCGTGATCGCTGCGCAGTTGGCTGTAGTTGAGCTGGTCCTGGGCCTGGCGCACGGCCGCCTTGGCCTGAGCCAGGGAAGCGCCGGTGGTCTTCAAGTCGGTCTGGGCAATGTCCAGTTGCGCCTGGGCGCCGACGCCACGGTCGAACAGCTCCTGCTGGCGCCGGGCATTGGCCTGGGCGTTGATCCACTGCGCCTCGACCTTGGCCAGGTCGCCCTGGGCGGCCCGCAGTTGGTTCTGCTGGTCGGTGGGATCGAGGGTCGCCAGCAAGTCCCCGGGCCCCACTTCGGCACCGACATCCACATTGCGGCTGGCAATCCGCCCCGGCACCCGAAAGCCCAGGTTGGTTTCAAAACGGGCCTGGATGTTGCCGGCAAAGCGCCCGAGGCTTTCCTCCGATTGCGGCGCCACCTGGATCGACAGCACCGGACGCACCGGCTCCGGCGCCGGTTCTTCCTTGGAGCAGCCCAGCAGCAAGAGGCTGGCCCATAACAACGGCAGCAGGCGCTTCATGGTTGTGCTCCCTGTTCCTTGGTCGGCCCGGCAATCTCGACCAACATCCCCGGGTGCAACAACTGCCCCCCGGCCACCACCACGTTCTCGCCGCCCTTGAGGCCGTCGCTGATGATCACCTGGCCGGTCAGGTAACGCCCGACCTTGACGCTGTGCAGCACGGTCTTGCCGTCCTCGCCCACCAGCCACACCGCCGGTTCGCTGAGGTTCTTGGTCAAGGCCGACCAAGGCAGCACCACCGTGGCCTTGCCGTGGGCGCGGGCGGTGGCACTGACCACCGAGCCCAGGTCCATGCCCGCCGGCAGCGAATCGAGCACCACCTTGACCTGCACCGTACCGCTCTGGGCCGAGACCACCGGGGTCACCTCGCGGACCTTGCCGGTGGTGGTCACCTTGGGGTTGTCCAGCAGGCTGACGTGGATGGTTTCCTGGCCCGGCGGCTGCATCAGCAGCGATTCGTAGACGTTGAACACCGCGTCGCGCTCGCCGTCCCGAGCCAGGCTGAAGATCGGCATGGTGGCCTGCACCACCTGGCCCACCTCGGCCTGACGCGCGGTGATCACCCCCGGCGCCTCGGCCACCAGTTCGGTGTAGCTCAACTGCTCGCGGGCATTGGCCAACTGTGCCTGGGCCGCGCTCAAGGCGCTCTGGCTACTGCGCAGGGCGGCCTGGGCCGAATCGTATTCGCTCTGGCTGGTGTAGCCCTTGGGCAGGAGCTTCTGCTGGCGGACGAAGGCTGCGCTGGCCTGCTTGACCCGCGCCTGTTCGGCAAACACCGCGGCAGCGGCGGAATCGACGTTGGTCTGCAAGTCCTTGGGGTCGAGCCGGGCCAGTACCTGCTGGGCGGAAACCCGGTCGCCGACATCCACCAGACGCTGGATGATCTTGCCGCCAACGCGGAACGACAACTCGGTCTGCACCCGAGCCTGGACGTCACCGGTGAGGGTCACCGACGGGGCAAAATCGCTGCTCTGCACTTGCTGGATACGCACCCGCGGGCGTTCCTTCTCGGTCGGCTTTTCCGCTCCGCAGCCGCCGAGCAGCGCCAGCAGGCTCAGCCCCACTATCCACCTCGATTTGAGACCAGCCATGCAGGCTCCTTGTGCTTGATCGTCGCGCCAGTGACGTTACGACTGTGAGCTTAGAACAGGGTTCAACCCTTGCACGCAGGTCTCATAAGCAGGGCTTTCGTAGCGAGGGCGCCCGCTCCCGCTCGGCCGACCGACGCCCCTGGGCGCCGTAGTCGCCAGCCTTGCAGCGCCCCCTGTCCGGGCAAACACAGCAGCGGTTTCGGAGCCGGTGGCGAGCAAGCTCCCGCTCTACAAATCAGGCACACTGCGCACCACGCAACAGGAGACCCGGCATGCTCAAGACCCTGGCGGTGGCCAATTACCGCTCCATCAACAAACTGGTGATGCCCCTCGGCCGACTGAACCTGATCACCGGCGCCAATGGCAGCGGCAAGTCCAATCTGTACCGGGCCCTGCGCCTGCTGGCAGAGACCGCCCAGGGCGGCGTGGTCAATGCCCTGGCCAAGGAAGGCGGGTTGGACTCGACCTTCTGGGCCGGGCCGGGAAACCTCAGCCGACGCATGCGCAACGGCGAGGTGCCGATCGAGGCCAGCGTGCGCTCTTCCAGCAAGCGCCTGCGCCTGGGCTTTGCCGGAGAAGACTTCAGCTACGCCATTGCCCTGGGTCTGCCGGAGCCCAGTCACTCGGTGTTTGCCCTGGACCCGCAGATCAAGAAGGAATGCATCTGGTCCGGGCCGCTCTATCGCCCCGCCAGTCTGCTGGTGGACCGTGCCGGCCCGTTGATCCGCGCGCGCCAGGGCCGCAGCTGGGATGTGCTGGCCCAACACACGCCGGACTTCGACAGCCTGTTCGATCAAGTGGGCAGCCTGCGCGGCTCGCCGGAAGTGCTGCAGATGCGCGAGTTCATTCGTCGCTGGCGTTTCTACGATCACTTTCGCAGCGACAGCGAAGCCCCGGTGCGCCAGCCGCAACTGGGCACCCGCACGCCGGTGCTGCATCACGATGGCCGCGACCTGGCGGCGGCGTTGCAGACCATTCGCGAGATCGGCGACCCCGAGGCGCTGCAGGCGGCCATCAGCGACGCCTTCCCCGGCGCGCGGCTGAACATCGCCCCGCTGCAGGGTGGACGCTTCGCCATCGAGTTCTATCAGGAGGGGTTGTTGCGACCGCTGTCGGCGGCGGAACTGTCGGACGGCACCTTGCGCTACCTGTTGCTGGTAGCGGCCTTGCTGACCCCGCGTCCGCCGAGCCTGATGGTGCTCAACGAACCGGAGACCAGCCTGCACCCGGACCTGTTGCCGGCCCTGGCGCGCCTGATCATCAGGGCCTCAGAGCAGTGCCAGGTGTGGGTGGTGTCCCACGCCCGGCGCCTGATCGCGGCCTTGCAGGAAGACCCCGAGTGCAACTGCATCGTGCTGGAGAAAGAGCTGGGCCAGACCGGCATCGTCGGCCAGCGCATGCTCGACGAACCGGCCTGGTACTGGCCCGACTGAAAATCGCGCCTCCCACACCCTGTAGCCGCTGCCGAAGGCTGCGATAAGGTCCGCAGGACCTTGCGAGGCCCTCAAGAGCGGCGTCTGCTTCGGAGCCGTTCGCAGCCTTCGGCAGCGGCTACACCGTGGATTCAGGACCCGGTTTCAGCAGCCGCCAGCACGCCTCAGCCCTGCCATTTGCCGCCTTCGACAATCACGCTCTCAGGCGGGGTGTCGTCGCTCAGCTCTTTGCGCACGTACTGGTCATACAGCTTGAGCAGGTACTTTTCTTCGCCCAGCTTGGCCAGCTCGGCATTCACCCAGTCCCGCAGTTCGAGGTTGCCCTTCTTCACCGCCGGGGCAATCGGTGCCTGCTCGCCCAGGGTCTGGGGCAATACGCGGTAGCCCGGGTTCTGCTTGGACCAGCTGAACAGAATCAGGTTGTCCTGGGCGTAGGCGTCGCCACGGCCATTGGCCAGGGCTTGCAGGGACTCGGTGTTCTTCTCGAACTTGAGCAGTTTCCAGTCCGGGTGGTTCTGGGTCAGCCAGATGTCTGCGGTGGTGCCGGTGGTGACGATGGTGGTGCGGCTTGCCAGGTCATCCAGGCTCTTCACCGGGCTGCCTTCGGGCACCAGGGCCTGCACCGCCACCTTGAGGTTGGGGTTGGTGAATTCCACCGCTTGCTTGCGCTCCGGGGTCACGGTCATGTTGGCCAGGATCAGGTCGACCTTGTCGCTCTGCAGGAAGGGAATGCGGCTGGCCGGTTCCACGGCGACGAACTCCACCTTGTTCTCGTCCCCCAACAGGTCCTTGGCGAACTGGCGGCCGATGTCGGTATCGAAGCCCACATAGCGCCCGGTTTCATCGACGAAACCGAACGGCGGCTTGTCGGTGAACACGCCGACGATCAGCTTGTCCCGAGCCTTGATCTTGTCCAGGTAACCGGCCGCCGGCGCGGCGCTGGCAGCGGTGGCCGCAGGCTTGGGTGCATCATTGGATTTATCGCAGCCGGCCAGCAGGGCCAGACCGAACAGCGGCAGTAACAACAGCGAAGACTTGGCAGTTTTCATAAGAGCTCCAGTTCCTTTTTAGGGGCTTTCTTGGGCAGTGCTTCAACGAACGAGAACTTCTCCAGGAACTGCTGCGCGCGTGCGCTCTGCGGGTTGGTGAAGAAAGCCTCGGGGGTGTTCTGTTCCACGATGCGCCCGCCATCCATGAACACGATGCGGTCGGCCACGGCCCGGGCGAAGGCCATTTCATGGGTGACGATCAACAGGGTCATGCCGTCCCGGGCCAGGCCCTGGATCACCTGCAGCACTTCCTTGACCATCTCCGGATCAAGGGCCGCGGTGACCTCATCGAACAGCATCACCTGGGGGTTCATGCACAACGAGCGGACGATGGCGATGCGTTGCTGCTGGCCGCCGGACAGCTGCCGGGGAAAGGCCTCGCGCTTGTCCAAGAGGCCCACCCGCTCCAGCAACGCTTCGGCCTGGGCCCGAGCTTCGCGAGGCTCGCGCCTTTGCACCTTGAGCGGCCCGAGGAGGAGGTTGTCCAGCACGTTCATGTGGGGGAACAGGTGATAGCTCTGGAACACCATGCCGATCTGCTGGCGCACCTGACGCCAGTCGGTGTCGGGGCTGAGCAGCTCGCGCCCGGCGAAACGCAGATGGCCGCTGTGGGCGCTTTCCAGGCCGTTGAGGCAACGCAGCAGAGTGCTCTTGCCGCAGCCGCTGGGGCCGAGGATGACGATCACCTCCCCCGCCGCCACGCGCAGGTCGACCTCCTTGAGCACCTGCTGCGGGCCGAAGAACTTGTTGAAACCCTGGAACTCGATCAATGCGCTCATGCTTGCGTCCAGCGCCGCTCCAGCACGCGGGAGGCGGCCGACAGCGGGTAGCAGATAAAGAAGAAAAACAGGAACAGGACGCCATAGATCAGCACCGATTCGTAGGTGCGCTCGATGATCTGCTGGCCGACCTTGATCACGTCCACCACGCCGATCAGCACCGCCAGGGAGCTGGTCTTGATGATTCGCGTATAGACGTTGATGGTCGGCGGCGTCATGCGCTTCAGCGCCTGGGGCAGCAAGACGTAGCCGTATAGCTGGGCACCGGAGAGGCCGATGGACAAGCCCGCTTCACGCTGGCCCCGGGGCAGGGATTGCAGGGCCCCGCGCACCACCTCGCCGACTTCGCTGGCGCCCCACAGCGACAGCACCAGCACCGCGCAGGTGAAGCTGGGAATGCTGAGGCCGAAGAAGATCGGAAAGCCGAAGAACAGCAGGTACAACCAGACCAGCACCGGGATCGCCCGGAACAGCTCCAGGTAGATTCGCAACGGTACATCCAGCACTTTGCGTTGCAGGCTGCGCAGCACGCCGTAGAGCACCCCGCCCAGGGTGCTGAAGGCAATGCTCAACAGCGAAATCGACAAAGTCTGCGCAGCGCCCCGGGCCAGTTGCGGCAAGGACACCAGCAACAGCTCAAGACCCGAACTGGCCATGTTGCAACCTCCTTTCCAGACGGCTGAGCAACAGCGACAGCGGCAAGAACAACAGCACGCAGATCAGCGTCAGCACCGCGAGCATTTCGTAGGTCTTGTAGTACAGGGCGATGTAGCTCTTGGTGGTGTAGAGAATCTCCGGCACCGCCACCGCCGAAACCACGGTGGTTTCCTTGAGCAGGAAAATGAAATTGGCGAACAGCGACGGCAGGCTGAGGATCCCGGCCTGGGGCAGGATCACGTAGCGCAGCAACTGCCACTGCGACAGGCCTATGGAGCGCCCCGATTCCAGCTGCGCCTGGGGCACGGCTTCGACCCCGGCGCGCAGCACTTCGGTGAGGTAGGCGCCGCCGAGAAAGGTCATGGTGATGATCGCCGCGGCAAAACCCGAGACCTTGATCCCCAGGGCCGGCAAGGCGAAGTAGACGAAGAACAGCTGGATCAGCAGCGGTGTGTTGCGCGCCAGTTCCACGTACAGGCCGATCAGGCGGTGCAGATAAGGGGTGCGAAACACCAGGACAGTGGCGTTGATCAGGGCTACCAGCAGCGAGGTGCCGATGGCGATCAGGCCGACCTGCAGGGTCACTCCCACGGCTTTGAGAAAGGCCGGCAGGGTGCTGAGGATAAACGCGTAATCGAGGGTCATGAATCATCCTGAACGCCGCTGGGGTACAGCGACGGTGGTGCAGTCCGTGGGGCAGTGGATAACCGCCCGGCTGCCGCGACTTTATAGCTATAAAAAGCAGAATTTAAATACCGTTAGAGCATATTGATATCACCCAAAAACCTAACCCGCGGATTTGCCGGGCTGGCGCCGGGCTACTACCTTTTCAACCGGGTCGAACGGAGCTTTCGCGCCCGCACCTCCACTGGACGCTACCCCCCTCAAGGACGACCACCATGGCCGATACAAAGCCCCCGCAACCCCTGCCCCCCCATGAACTGATGAAGTGGCTGACGGCGTTGCGCCGCGCCACCCAAGCCACCGCCAAAAGCGCTCCACTTGTGTAAGAGCTGGCTTGTGTAGGAGCTGGCTTGCCAGCGAAGGCGCCCTTCAGGTTCGTACCCGGCCTGAGGAGCTCTTCGCCGGCAAACGCAACGCCGCCCGGCCGGCTCCTGCGGCTTTTGCGGACGCAATAAAAAACGCCGACGCTGTGATAGCCGTCGGCGTTCAAACCTTGAAGGGGTTTGTCGCTTCAGTAGCCTAGTTCATCAGAACGCCGGCAGTACCGCGCCGCTGTATTTCTTCTCGATGAAGGTTTTGACCTCTGGGCTGGTCAGGGCCTTGGCCAGCTTCTGGATCGCCGCGCTGTCCTTGTTGTCCGGACGGGCCACCAGGTAGTTCACGTAAGGCGAATCGGCGCCTTCGATAACCAGCGCATCCTTGGCCGGGTTCAGGCCCGCTTCCAGGGCGTAGTTGGTGTTGATCATGTCCAGGTCAACCTGATCCAGGACCCGTGGCAGCATGGCCGACTCAAGCTCCTTGAACTTGAAGTTGTGCGGGTTCTTGGCAATGTCCTTGGGCGTGGACACAGCGTTCTTCGGGTCCTTGAGTTCGATCAGACCGGCCTTGTGCAGCAGGATCAGGGCCCGGCCGCTGTTGCTGCCTTCGTTGGGGATGGCAATGGTGGCGCCATCTTTCAGCTCGGCCAGGGACTTGACCTTCTTCGAGTAGCCGCCGAAGGGTTCGACGTGCACACCGATCACGGTTTCCAGGTGAGTGCCCTTGCCCTCGTTGAAGTTCTTCAGGTACGGCAGGGTCTGGAAGTAGTTGGCGTCCAGACGCTTCTGATCGACCTGTACGTTGGGTTGCACGTAGTCGGTGAAGACCTTGATCTCCAGGTCCACGCCTTCCTTGGCCAGGGTTGGCTTGATCAGCTCGAGAATCTCGGCGTGGGGCACCGGAGTCGCGGCAACCACCAGCTTCTCGCCGGCCTGGGCAATACCGGCGCTCAGGGCTGCCGCCAGTGCGGTGAACAACAGAACTTTTTTCATGCAAGGTCCTTAGGTGTCGGGATCGACGACGGCTTCAAATGAGGTGCTTATAAGGGTGCCAGTGATGTGCCACTGCTGGCGTGAAGCGGACAATACCGAGATTTTTTATTCCCGAACAATATCTTTTATTCACGTTCATATTCCATTTTGTTCATACATCCCGCCCCACCACCGCGCCCTGTAGCCGCTGCCGCAGGCTGCGAACGACGACGCAGTCGGCGCCAGGGGTTCCGTGGCTATCCAGCAGGATCGTGGTGAACGGTTTTGCGTCTGCTGCGCAGCCGGTCGCAGCCTGCGGCAGCGGCTACACCGCCAGCAGGCGCTTGAGGGCCTGGCGATCCGCGTCTGAATCGCTCTCGGCGATCTGCCGCAGCAGCAGCTCGATCTGCTCCAGCGGCGAGCGCGTCGGCGGCAGGTTGAGGTGCTCGGGAAGGATTTCCTCGCCGCTGCTGACCAGCAGCGCAAAGTGAATGACGTTCTCCAGCTCCCGGGTATTGCCCGGCCAGCTGTGGCGCTCCAGGGCCTGTTGCGCGGCTTCGCTGATCAGCGGCACCGGCAGGTCCAGGCGCTGGCTGTAGATCCCCAGGAAATACTCGGCCAGGGACTCGATATCCCCGACCCGCTCGCGCAGCGCCGGCAGCTCCAACTGGCCCTCGCTGAGGTAGCGGTACAGGCGCTCATGAAACTTGCCCGCCGCCACCGCCTGGGCCAGGTCGATGCTGGTGGCCGCCACCAGGCGCACATCCACCGGGCTCGGTTGCTGGGCGCCGACCCGGGTCACTTCGTGGTTCTCCAGGGCTGCCAGCAGCTTGGTCTGAATCGGCAGCGGCAAGTCGCCGATCTCGTCCAGGTACAGGGTTCCACCATTGGCCGAACCGAACCAGCCGGCCCGGCTGCTGGCGGAGCCGCTGAAGCTGCCGGCGGCGTAGCCGAACAGTTCGGCGTCGGCGTAGGTGGGGCTGATGGCGCCGCAGTTGACCGAGACAAACAGCCCGCTGCGGTCGCTGGCGCGGTGGATGTGTCGGGCCAGCAGCTCCTTGCCGGTGCCGGTTTCACCACGGATCAGCACCGAGATCGCACGGGGCGCCAGTTGCTCCAGCTCTTCACGCAGTTGTCGCGAACGTGGATCGACGAACACCAGCGCCTTGGCGCGGATGCTCAGGGGGCTTTTTTCCGCATCGGGAAAGGTCAGCAGCGGCTGGCCGAAAGGGGTGTGAGGACTCATGGCAGACTCCCGCCCAAAACCGCCTGAGGACGGGGGCGTTTAAACAGGGAAAATACGGTCAGGCACGACGCAGGGCGTGTTGTTCCATGCGGTTCTGCAGGCGATAGAGATAGGCGAATCCCTGCTCCCAGCGCTGGTGGCCGGACTTGACGTTGATATGCCCGGCTCCCGCCAGAATCCCGGCTTCGGCGCCCCAGTCACGGGCCAGTTCCAGGGCACGCGGCGCGCTGACGGCGCTGTCGTTGTCCGAACTCACCACCTGGCTGGGGAACGGCAACAGGTCCCGGGGAATCGGCGCGAAATTGCGCAGCGCCGGGGCACAGGCCGCACGTTCGACATCCGCCGGCGCCACCAGCAGCGCACCGCGCACCTGGCGCAGCGCTGCCGCGGGCGCGCGCGCCGCCCAGTGGGCCACGGTGATGCAACCCAGGCTGTGGGCAATCAGGATCACCGGCGTGTCGTCGATGGCGATGGCTTCGGCCAGGGCCGCCACCCAGTCTTCACGGCGCGGCGTCAGCCAATCGGCCTGCTCCACCCGCGCACTGTTGGGCAGGCTGTTCTGCCAATGGGTTTGCCAATGATCTTCTGGCGATCCTTGCCAGCCCGGCACAATCAAGTAGCGAATGGATTCGTTGCGCATGGGGAACTCTCCTGCTGCGTGTCTGTTCCCGGACGAGTATAGGGAGGGGATTTATATTCGTTAAGGAATAAGAAGCTATTTATTAATACCCCAAAAGAATATAAGGCCTGCCTCCTTCAATCCTTTTGCCTGCGCGCAAACAATTCGTCGGCATCGAACTATCGGCCAAAAATATACGACTTTTTCTTGAGCAAACCGGCTGGCTAGGATGAGAACCATCCGCCCCCGGGGTGCGTCATTCCAAGACTGTCACGGGGGATAAACCTCAACTCATTTGAGGCATGGCCGCGATGAACATCGGTGAACCTTGGATGTGGGCTGCTTTCATCGTCTTCGTCATCGCCGTACTGGCGCTTGACCTGTTTGTCTTCGGTGGGCGCAAGGCCCATCGGGTTTCGGCCCGGGAGGCACTGGCCTGGGTCATAGCCTGGGCCAGCCTGGCATTGGTCTTCGCCGGTCTGCTCTGGTGGTATCTGAACGATACGCTGGGTGCGCAAATCGCCCAGCGCAAAACCCTTGAGTTCCTCACCGGCTACCTGATCGAACAGTCACTGTCGATCGACAACATGTTCGTCTTCGTGATGATCTTCAGCTATTTCGCCGTACCGCCGCCATTGCAGCGGCGCGTGCTGCTGTACGGCGTACTCGGCGCCATCGTCATGCGTGCAGCTATGATTCTCGCCGGCGTCTGGCTGGTACAGGAGTTCGCCTGGCTGCTCTACGTCTTCGGAGTCCTGCTGGTCGTCACGGGCATCAAGATGCTGATCTTTGCCGAGCAACAACCCGACCTCGACAAAAACCCGATACTGCGCTGGATGCGCAAGCACTTGCGCGTCACCCAGGAGTTTCACGGCGAGCGTTTTTTTGTCATCCAGAATGGCCTGCGCTGGGCAACGCCGATGTTCCTGGTGCTGGTGCTGATCGAGGCCAGCGACCTGATTTTTGCGGTCGATAGCATCCCGGCGATTTTCGCCGTGACCACCGATCCCTTCATCGTGTTCACCTCCAACATATTCGCCATCATGGGCCTGCGCGCCTTGTACTTCCTGCTCGCGGACATGGCTGAGCGGTTCCATCTGCTCAAGTACGGGCTGGCCATAGTGCTGGTGTTTATCGGAAGCAAAATGCTGGCCGCGCCCTGGTTCCATATACCGGTCCATTGGTCGCTGGCCATCGTCGGCGGCATCATCCTCAGTGCGGTGGTACTGAGCCTGACGCTGACAAGGGACAGAACACGCATCGCTGGCAAACCATGAGGCCTCAGGCACGCCCAGGAATACGCTAAAAGCGTCTGGCAAAAAAAAGGCCGCACCCTGCCAAGGAGACGGCCTGAAAAGTCGTGGCTTTGTTGCTCGGTTTCAGCGCGCGGTAATCACCGACAGCTTGGTGATGCCCGCACGCTCGATGGACGCCATGGCCCGGGCCACTTCCCCGTAATTGACGCCATCGTCGGCCTGCAGCTGGACCCGCACTTGCGGGTCCTTGGCCTTGGCCGCCTGCAAGTTGGTTTCCAGCAGCTCCGGCTGGATCTCGTCCTTGTTGATAAAGAGTTTGCCGGCGCCGTCGATGCTCACCACCAGCGGGTCCTTCTGCTCCACCGGAGCCACGGCCTCGGTCTTGGGCAGGTTGATCGGGATGGCGTTGGTCAGCAGCGGCGCGGTGACGATGAACACCACCAGCAGCACCAGCATCACGTCCACCAAGGGCGTGACGTTGATCTCGCTCAGCACCTCATCGCTGTCTTGAGTGGAGAAGGCCATATCAGGACGCCTCCTGCACTTTTTGCAGGCTGCCCTGGGCCGCAGCCTTGTGCACGCTCGGGTGGATCAGCACGCGGAAGGAGTTCTTCTGCGCCAGGCTGTAGAAGTCGTGGGCAAAGTCGTCCAGGTCAGCGGCGGTGAGCTTCAGGCGCCGCAGGAAGTAGTTGTAGACCAGCACCGCCGGCACCGCGACGGCGATCCCCACGCCGGTGGCCACCAGGGCCGCGCCGATGGGACCGGCCACGGTTTCCAGGCTCGCCGAGCCCGCCGCGCTGATGCCTTTCAGGGCTTCCATGATCCCCCACACGGTGCCGAACAGGCCGATGAAGGGCGAGGTGCTGCCGATACTGGCGACCACCGCCAGGCCGGTTTCCAGGGAGCGGCGCTCACGCACGATCTGCTGGCGCAGGGCGCGTTCGAGACGGTCCTGGTGGTTGATCGCCTGGCTCAGGTCCGCCGCATGGGGGGCGTCGCCGACCTGGATCGCCGCATAGCCGGCCTGGGCCACCCGGGCTGCCGCGCCGGGCTGGGTTTCACTCAGGGGAGCGGCGGAGTCGAGGCTGGACGCTGCCCAGAACTGATTGTGGAACTTGCGATCCTGGGACTTGAGGCGGGCGAACTGCACGCCCTTGACCAGGGCCAGACCCCAGGTGGCGACGGAGAAGACCACCAACAGCCAGATCACCGCGCTTTCGATGGATTCCAGTGGAGATGCCAGTAACGTCATGATGTGTTCCCTCTGTGTAAGCGTTTAGCGCGTGTGGGTTGATCGGCCTTGCGGCTCAATGAATCTTGAAGTCGATGGGGACGCTGACCCAGCCGTCCTGGGCCACGTCGCCCTGCTTGGCCGGGACGAAGCTCCAGCGCTTGACCGCGGCCAGGGCCGCATCGTCGAGCTGCTGGCGACCACTGCTCTTCTGGATCTGGATCTCCCCCGGCTTGCCGCTGGCCAGCACATGCACCCGCAGCAGCACCGTGCCTTCCCAGCCCCGGCGCTGCGCCAGAGACGGGTATTCCGGCGCCGGGTTCTTCAGGTACGCGGCGCTGGCTGAAGCCGGGGTCACGGGGGCCGGAGCCGGTGGCGCGGGCGCTGCCGGGGCGGCTACCGGCGCCGCAGGTTGCGGCGGCGCCGGGGTCTGCTGCACCGGCTTGGGCGCGGGTTTCGGCTCGGGCTTGGGCACCGGTTTGGGCTTGGGTTTAGGCACCGGCTTGGGCGGTGGCGGCTTGACCGCCAACTCGTCCTCCACCGGCGGTGGCGGCTCCACCACCGGTTGTACCGGCACAGGCACAGGTGGCTCCACCACGGGCGGCGCCGGGTGCGAGAATTCGATGGTCATGGGCGGGATTTCCGGCGGCACGATGGGCAGCACCGGGGTCGGTTTCTGGCTCAGCCAGTAGATCACTGCACCGTGCAATACCAGGGCCGCGACGCCCAGGAGAATCGCCTCACGACGCCGCAATACCCCCTTGGGCGTCCGTTGCAGACGCAGTTGGCCCAGCGGCGAGCGGTGGGGCCGGCCGAGGTCGACCAACTCGCCGCTCGGTGCCTGGCGCCACAGCACCTCATGTGCACTGGCGGCGGTCTGGACATTGCCCATGGATTCACTCCCTACGATCTTTTGAAAAATCCGGCACCAGTGCTTGAACAACCCCCACGCAACGGTGCCGCGGGGTCAATGATCAGTGCCCCGCTCTTATCTCTTAAAGTAATCTTTCAAGTTATAGATAGATTGAAACGGAATATTGAATTCACCCGGAACAGCTCAGGCCACGTGATTCAAGGGCTGTAGCCAAGAGGGAAAAACGCCATGCCTTGCAGGCATTGAAAATATTCCCGCAAAGCATCGAAACAGGCCTGTTAGTGCAGAGAAACAATAGAACCCCATCGCACTCGAAACTAACTTCAGCCCCCATGTACTTAATTAACTTTACCAGCGGACACGACAAAGCCGCTGAACCGGCACGCCACCTTATATAAGGCAGCGCGTATTCAGCGGCTGTTTATTATCGAGCTTGTTATTGCTTGACGAACTCACCGCTCAGGCCGACCACATCGCCGCTGAAGTTGCTGCGGGCACCGGAGGCGCGCAACCGGGAATAATTGTGATCGGGTGAGAACAGCGCCCAGGCCTGGTAACCGTAGCCATCGTTGTAGCCGGAAACATTGATGATGGTCGGCTGCCCGGTGCTGTTCTGGAAGTGGTAATGCCCGGCGACGCTGTACTTGACCCCAGCCTGGGTCAACTCACCGCTGAACGAACCGTTGGAGTCGTTGCCGTCGGTCACGACCAGACGGGCGTCAGCGTTGGAGTTTACATAGGTTCCATTGATGCTCGACATAATGCGGGTTTCCTTATGCAGTTGAATGTTTCGTCCAATGAAGCAAGTTCCTCCTGGAACTCACAAACCCAGCATGGTCGGCGTTTATAACTCTGTCCAAAACAAACTTGAGCAACAACTAATTAAATAGCTATAGCCTGCAATCGGCTCTCTATAAGTTATGACAGAAACAAGAGCACTTATAACTTCCCGGTGGTTTCAACTTGCGGCTTGACACTGGCCACTGTTCGCAACTGCTCCTGTAATGCCTTGCCAGCCCGACTCAGGCCACTGCCGGCGTACAACGCCAGGCGCACGCCCTGGATATCCGGCAAACCGCTGGCGGCATCGAGAATCCGATGCCCCTTGCCCAGCACCCGCACCGGCAACAGGCTGATGCCCAGGCCCGCCGCCACTGCCGAACAGACGCTGGCCAGGCTGGCACTGGAATAGGCGATGCGCCACGGCCAGCCGCCGACTTCCAGGTGGTGAAGCATTTCCTGGCGATACAAACCTCCCACCGGGAACGCCACCAGCGGCAGCGGATCGCGGCCCAAGGCCGGCTGGCGCAGACTGTCGACCCAGCACAAAGGCTCGGGCCAGGAGTCCACGCAGTCATCGCTGTGGCCCATCTGCTTGACCAGCAACAGGTCGAACTCACCACGGCGGAATTGGCGCAGCAATTCCGGTCCCAGACCACTGGTGACCTCCAGGCGCACCGCCGGATAGTCCAGGCCAAAGCGCGAGAGCATCGGCATCAGGCGCTCGGCGGCAAAGTCTTCCGGCACCCCCAGGCGCAGCACTTCCTCGCCGCGCTGGTTGATCAATACGTCGCTGGCCTCCTCATGCAGAGCCAGGATGCGCCGGGCATAGGCCAGCAGGCGCTCGCCCTCCACCGTGGCCACCACTCGGCGCTGATCGCGGTCAAGCAACTGGCAGCCCAAGCTTTCCTCCAGGCGCCGCACCTGCTGGCTCACGGTGGACTGGGTCAAGTGCAGGCGCTCGGCCGCGCGGGTGAAGTTCTGGCAGTCGGCAACCGCCACGAAACTGCGCAGCAACACGGGATCGAACATCGCTCATCACCATTCTGATAGCCACTGATTGGCATGATTATATTTAATTTCAGAATACCCAAGGGCTTCACCATACTCCCCGTTCACCAGCAGGAACGGGAGGTTCCCATGCCGCTCAAGCGGTCCTTCAAACGCGGCCTGATGGCCATAGGTCTGTTAACGGCGGGGGCGGTCATGGCCAACGACAACTCGCTGCTGGATGCAGTACGCAAGGGTCGGTTACAGCAGGTGCAGCAACTGATCCAGCAAGGCGCATCCCTCGACGAGCGTGGCCTGGACGGCAGCAGCCCGCTGCTGCTGGCCACCCGCGATAACCGTATCGACATCGCCCGCGCGCTGATCGAAGCCGGGGCCGACGTCAACCGCAAGAACCTGATCCAGGACAGCCCCTACCTGCTGGCCGGCGCCAGCGGCCACAACGAGATCCTCAAGCTGACCCTGGCCCACGGCGCCGACCTCAAGAGCACCAACCGCTACGGCGGTACTGCCCTGATCCCGGCCTGCGAGCGCGGCCACGTGGAAACCGTGCGCCTGCTGATCGAAGCCGGCGTCGACCTGAACCACGTCAACCACCTGGGCTGGACCTGCCTGATGGAAGCCATCGTGCTGTCCGACGGCGGCCCGGCGCACCAGCAGATCGTCGCCCAGCTGATTGCCGCCGGTGCCGACCTGAACCTGCCGGATCGTGCCGGCATCAGCCCGCTGCAACAGGCCGAGCGCCGTGGCCAGAGCGCCATTGCCAAGCTACTGCGCGATGCCGGCGCGACGTAACCCCTGCCCCCCTTTGAAGGAGCCCTCCATGCACGACGATCAGCACTACCTGCAACAGGCCATGGCACTGGCCAGACGCAATGTCGAACAGGGCGGCCGCCCGTTCGGCGCGCTGCTGGTGCGCAACGGCCGGGTCCTGGCCGAGGCGGTGAATGAAATCCACCTCAGCCAGGACCCCACCGCCCACGCCGAAATGCTCGCCATCCGCGCCGCCAGCCAGCAACTGGGCCCACGCCTGGACGACTGCGTGATCTACGCCAGCGGCCAGCCCTGCCCCATGTGCCTGGCCGCCATGTACCTGTGCGGCGTATCCCGCGCCGTGTTCGCTGCCAGCAATGAACAGGCGCAGCCGTTCGGCCTGTCCACCGCGGCCATCTACCAAGAGCTGAGCCAGCCCCTGGAAGCACAGCGCTTGCCGCTGCTGCACCTGCCCCAGGCGGCCATGACCGCCCTGTACCAGGATTGGCAGGCGCGCCATGCCGCGAACTGAATCGGCCTTCAAGACCTTCGCCGGCTGGGCGCTGCTGGTGTGCCTGGGCCTGAACTTGCGACCGATCCTCAGTTCGGTCAGCCCATTGCTCAACGAAATTCGCGGGGCCACCGGCATGAGCTTCCAGAGCAGCGCCTGGCTCACCAGCCTGCCGGTGATCTGCATGGGCCTGGTGGCCTTGCTCGTGGTACGGATCGAAGCCCGACTCGGCGAACGCCGCGGCGTGTCTCTGGGTTTAGTGCTGGTGCTACTGGCCTGCCTGGCGCGGCTGTTCTTCGGCCAGGCCGCGGCCTTGCTCGCCACCGCCCTGCTCGGCGGCGCCGGCGTGGCCTTGATCCAGGCCCTGGTGCCGGCGCTGATCAAGCGCCAGTTTCAACAGCGCGTGGCGCTGGCCATGGGCGTCTACTCGGCCTCGCTGATGGGCGGTGGCGGCATCGCCGCCCTGCTCAGCCCGCAGGTGGCCAGCCACTTCGCCCACTGGCAAATGGGGCTGGGCATCTGGGTGCTGCCGGCCATGGCCGCCCTGCTGCTGTGGCAGTGCCTGCCCCTGGGCGCCGGCCGCCGCAACGGCCTCCCGGTGGCCAGGACCGGGTTCTGGAACAACCGCCGTGCCTGGCTGCTGGCGCTGTATTTCGGCCTGGTGAACTGCGGCTACATGAGCATGGTGGCGTGGCTGCCGGCCTACTACCTGCAGCTGGGTTGGAGCGCTACCCAGAGCGGCTCGCTGCTGGCCTTCATGACGATTTTCCAAGTCACCGCCGCCCTGCTGATGCCCGCCCTGGCCCAGCGCAGCAGCGACCGCCGCCCGCTACTGGGCATCAGCCTCGCGGCCCAGGCCGCAGGTTTTCTCGGGCTGGTGCTGTGGCCTTTGCAAAGCCCGCACCTGTGGGTGGCGCTGATCGGCTTCGGCCTCGGAGCCTGCTTTGCCCTGAGCCTGATCCTGACCCTGGATCACCGCCGCGATCCCCGGGAAGCCGGACAACTGGCGGCCTTTGTCCAGGGCGTGGGTTTTCTGATCAACGCCATCTCACCCTGGCTCAGCGGCTGGCTGCGGCAAGTCACCGGTAGCTTTGCCAGCGCCTGGTGGGTGCTGATCGTCGGTGTCCTGGCGATGCTGCTGTTGACGCGAATCTTCAGCCCGGCCAGTTATCAGGCCAGGGCCCAGCTCGACACAGCGCCACAACCGGCCTGACAGCGGTCCTCAAACCAACCGCCTGCCAGCACAGCAGGCGGCTTTCTTTGGGTCACAACAGAACCATTCGTCTTTTCGACCGGCTAAGATCGGCCGCCGACGCCACCCGCGCCAACGAATCCCCCACTCAGCACAGGACAATGGAGAAGACATGGACGCTAAAACGATCAGCCGCTGGGTAAGCAACCTCGGGCTCAGCCATGCAGAACTGATCGCCCGGGGAGAGCGCATCGAGCGTCCGACGGGCAAGCTCTACGACGAATTCGAATGGCTGACCGTGGTCGTCGAGCCCGGCCTGATGCTGGACTTCTGGGAAGACAGCCTGGCCCTGGAAAAGGTCCTGATCGAACTCATGCCCCTTGAACAGGGGCGCTCGTTCTACAGCGGCGAACTGCCCGCCCCGTTCTCACGCAGCATGACCCACGCCGACATTCGCGAGCTGCTGGGCACGCCCCTGCGCTCGGGGGAACGCAGGCCATCAGCCGATGGGCAACGCATGCTCAACGCCTGGGAGAGCTACCGCCTGCCGGAGCACCTGCATCCCAGTGCTCGGGTTGGATTCGTCTATAGCGCCGACATGCAGATCAGAGTCCTGTCGTTTGACTTGCTGGAGCCAAAGCGCGACTGATTCGAGCGCACCGCGTGGCTCTTTAAGATTCGCGGCGATCAGCCAGGCGCCAGAGGAGCGGCGCGAGATCGCCAAGCAAGGCCCTGCGGTCCTTTTCGCAGCCTCGCAGGCTCGGCAGCGGCTACAGGGAACGTGGAGGACGACAGAGATAGGCCGGCCGGTAGGCTGCCGTCGGATTCTGATCTGCCTGCCCCCTTAGACACGATGGCCAAACGCAGGCACTAGCCAAAGGTTTTCATAAAGGGCTCGGCACAGTGCCGGATCGCCGCGACGACATGCGGTGCCCGTTCGCCCCATTCGGCCGATCGGCTCAACACCCGCTCCAGTGCGTCCAACTGCCCACGAATGACCTCTTGCGGACGAGCCACATCACAGACCTTGGCGAACTCCAGCAACCCCTGCCGCGAAGCAAACAGGGACTTGTTGCCCAGCAGATCCAGGGCCAGCACGTCCTGCGGGATGTAGGCCGTGGTGTTGACGATGTCGTAGGCCGGCGCTAGCCGTGCATCGCGCTGGCCAGGATCGGAATACAACAGCCCGAAGTTCTTCAGGTGGGCATCGCCATTCCCCACCATGCAGCTCAGGCTGACCATGGCAAACAACTGCGCCAGTGAACCCGGCACCTGCTCGGGCGGGCAGAACAGGCGAACGGCCTTGGCAATGGCCGAATAGCTCTTGCTGTATTTCTGCTCCGCACCCAGCCCCATCAACGCCGCCATGTCTTCAAACCCCAGGCAACCGAGCTGCTCGTCCCGGTCGAAGCGGCGCATGACGAACAGTTTGGCGTTATCGGAGAGGTAGAACTCGGGCACCGCCATCCCCGCCTCCCTGGCCACCGACATGCACAGGAATTCATTGATCGCCAACCCCGGAAACTCATCCCGGCCGCTCTTGATGATCAACTCTGAGGTGTTCGAGGTAAAACGCTGCGACGCGGCGTCATGCCGCTCCGGCACCATCACCTTGGGCTGCACGCCGGATATCCCGGCACGCAGGATGTAGCGGTCCACCAGGTCGGCAAAGATGTCCTCGGCGCCATCCCACGCGAGGATTTCCTGCAGTTTTTCCCCGGGAAACTGCTGTCGCTGCAACAGCCCATCGACTTCGGGCGAGCTCACCGCGACCCGCCCGATCGGCGCGCTGCTGCCAGACAGCGCCAGCAGCAACATCGGGTCAACCTTCACCACCTTGGCCAGGCGGTTGCGCAGTTGCTCCAGCACATAGCCTTCGGGCAGGTTCATCTGAAAGATCGGGTGCAACTCCCGATAACGGTATTCATCCAGCCGCACAGGCATCAGCAGACTGATTGCCGCCTGTGCCCGAGCATCATCGTGATAGCGAAACAGATAATCGCCAGCGCCACGGTGGATTTTCCCGCTCTCACCGGCCGGGGTGGCTACCTGCAGCACCGTGGCCATCAGTCGAACACTCCCTGGATCTCGTCCAATGTGGGCATCGCGGCAGGCACCAGGGTGAATTCACAGTCCAGGGCTCCCAGCACCCGCGCATAGGCCGCCATACCCACCGACAAGTCGCCCCGCTCGATGGCGATGACCTTCTGCCGGGTCACGCCGGCCAAGGCGGCCAGGCTGGCTTGGGTCAGGCCACGATGCAGGCGGCGCTGGCGAACCTGCTCGCCAAGGCGCGCGGTGATAAGAAGGTAGTCCATGTTCTGTATACGCAACAAAATTGATTGAATGTAACGTATACCTAACATGGCGAAAAATCAAAGGGACGCGGTGGGGGCTCACACTCCGTGGCGGCGGGTGAAAGGCTTCGATAGTGGATATGTACTCCCTGACTGTCGCAAGCACAGGTTTTACGGCCGCTACGCGCCCGAGCGGGAGCAGGCTCCCTCGCCACAACATCATTCCAGGCGGCTAGACGAGAACAATCCTAGAGAAATAAATTATTGTAATTCGATAATTTTTTATCAATAATTCGCCACCCCCCAAGTTTTGCAAGGAATGACGCATGAACCCCCAAATGAATGGCTCAGCCCAATACCGCTTGCGACGGGTCGGCCTGCTGGCCGCGATCCTGGCCTGGGTCATGGGTGTCGTCGAGGTCGGTGGCAATGCCGGAATGTGGATCTACAACAAGGACCAGGTGCTCGGTGCCCTGCTCAGCGTCTTCGCCGACCACTCGCCCCGCCTGCTGGAAGCCGATTTCAAGCTGTCGTCGGCAAGCTTCACCCTGCTGGTGATTCTCGACTTCCTGCCCCTGCTGCTGTCGAGCTTCGCCCTGTACCTGACCGGGGTGTTCTTCCTGCGCCTGTCGCGCGGTGAAACCTGGAGCGATCGCAACATCCGCATCCTCTGGCGCGTGGGCATGTTGTGGATCGTCGCCCCGGCGACTTTCCCGATGATGGAAACCCTGCAAGGCCTGGCCCTGTCCCTCGACCTGCCGCCCGGCCAGCGCATCCTGCAGATCTCCGCGGGCTTCTCGTCCTACGCGGCCTACGAGGTGGTCAAAGGAATCTTGCTCTGCTCGTTTTCCATTATCATGCGCGACGCCAAAGTCCTCAGTGATGAGCACAGTCACTACATATAGAACAATGAGATGACCATTATCGTTCGGCTTGACGTTGTCATGGCTAAAAACAAGATTCGCTCCAAAGAGTTGGCCGCCATCCTGGGCATTACCGAGGCGAATCTGTCGTTGCTGAAAAATGGCAAGGTCAAGGGGATGAAAATCGAGACCCTGGACAAACTCTGCGCTGCACTCGACTGCCAACCCGGCGACCTGCTGGAGTATCAGGCCAGCGAGCCTGCGTAACCCCCCGCGTTTGTTCAAACCGAGTCTCGATCGTTAAAGCCTTATCCATTCCTCACGTTGCACAATGGCTTATTCATGACTCGCTACCTGCTCTGCCCGCTGTTTCTGTTCGTCCTGCTTTTGACCGGCTGCGCCAACAAACTCGAAGTGGCCATCGACGCCACCCCGGCCCAAGACTATTACTTCGACCCCAAGGCTCCAGTGCTGGTGACCGTCAACAGCGCCAAGGACGCCCAGGGCCTCAAGGCCAGCTACTACCTGCGCGACATGGTCGCTGCCCTGCACGGCATGGGTTTCACCCAGGTGTATACCGAGTCGTCGTTGCCGAAAAACCACCCGCCGTTTCGCATGAACATTGCCCTGGACGTGGGCAGTAAAAAGACCAGCTACCGCTACACCGCCACCGACTACGGCCAGGTGCCCAGCAGCACTAAAACCACGTGCATGCCCGGCAAGAACCAACAGACCGTGTGCACCAGCACCCCAACGATGTCCTACCGTGCCATCGGCTCCTCGGAGCGCACCGGCTACACCACCCTGTCGACCTTCAATATCAAGGCCAAGGACGAGCAGAGCCGGCGCACCGTGTTCCTGCTGCGGGCCTCGTCCTACAACGAGGATTGCCAGGACGCCAAGGTCGAGGATTTCCTGGTGCAGGAAAGCCTGGACAACCTGGATTTCAAAAACCGGGTGCAGCGCAAATACACCGTCACCCTGCCCGAAGGCCACAGCTGCAACTAAGCGCCTACCGCGCACCAAGCGACACGCTTACAATCGCCCCTCGCCGCCCGCCCGATCCCCCTCGCGCGGGCGCAGCCCCCTCAACGACAAGGCGCAGGTCGAACATGCCCCTGGACTGGACTGCCTGGGAAATCGAACCCGGATCGGCGGTGGACGAACAACTGATCGCCCAGGTGCAGCAACGCCTCGGCCTTGAGTTTCCGGCGCTGTACCTGGAGCTGGTGCAATACGCCGAGGCCGCCACCCCGGGGATCGGCACCTTCCCCTATGGCAACGACTACACCTGCATCAGCGAGTTCTTCGAGTTCGGCCTGGACAACCAGCCCTGGAGCCTGCTCTGGTACGCCAGCCCTGGCCGCGTGCCGGGACTGCCCGCAGGCTGCCTGCCGATTGCCCGGGACGCCGGCGGCCTGCTGATTTGCCTGGACTTCAACAGCCCGCAGGTGGCGGTGGAAATCTTCGATCCCGAGAGCGCCAACCGCTACCCGGTGGCCGCCGACTTCAAGGCCTTTGTCGAGCTGTGGCAGCCATGAGCGCACCGCAGAAATGGATAGTGGTGCCCACTAGCAAGGCCGCCATGCAGCGCCTGGATCTGGACCAGTGCCTGCCGGGCGACCTGGAGGAACTGGCGCTGTCCCCGGAACAGTGGGCGCTGCTGTCCCGCAGCGACCTGCTACCGAGCCTGAACCGCGCCCTGGGCACTCTGATCGACGACTACGAAGACGCCTCGATCCAGGGCCAGGCCGCCCTGGCCACGGCGCTGTCGATCCTCACCCGGACCGCGACGGCGGAGGATGAACTTATCCACAGGCTCATCGCCCTGAACCGACTGGCCCTGGAACGGGACACCGGCCTGTTCTTCTACTTCTGAGGCCCAGCCCAGAGCAACTCCCGCACCTCATTGGTGGCGAGGGCGCTTGCTCCCGCTAGGGCGCCAGCCCGACCCAAGCCGGGCCACGGCACGGCCTCCAGCTCAGATCCCCGCGCTGGCGCTGGCCGGCTTCAGCCCCGACTCCGGCACGCTCACCGCGGTTTCCGAACGCGGTGTGCCCTGGGGCACCCAGTCGTAGCTCACCGGCAAGGCGCGGTACACCCAGTTGCTGACGGCCTCGCTGCCAGGGGCCTTGCCCAGGTAGGGGCTGACGTATTCCCAGACGATTTCGCCGCCGGCGGTGACCTGGAAGAAGCGTCCGTTCATGCCCTCGTCGATCAGCGTGTTGCCGTTGGGCAAACGCCGCGCGCTGCTGATGAACGAGCTGTAGAAGGCCCAACCCGGCTGCCGGGAACTGGCGGCGCTGTACTGCCAGACGATCTCGTTCCTGATCGGGTCGATCTCCAGCACCCGGGAGCCGGCGATCAGCCCCAAAGGCACCGAGGGGTAGCCGGCCGTGCCCTGGTTGTCGAACACCAGCAGGTGCCCGGCGCCCGGTAAACCAGCGGGAATGATGTGGGCGTCATGCTGGCCGACGAACTGGTCCACCGGGCGCGGCACCTTGGCCGCGGTCTTCGGGTTGATCGGCAACAGGTTCGGCCCCAGGCGCCAGACCACCTTGCCGCTGTGCTTGTCGAGGATGGCGATGAAGTTGGCGTTGCGTGAATCGATCAGCAGGTTGTCCGGGGCGAAGCGTTTATCGCCGCCGTCGAACCACTGGTTGGGGCCCACCACGCTGAGGTTGTTGATGTGCAGGTAGTCCGGGTTGTCGCTGCCGTACACCAGCTTCAATTGCGCCGGAGTAAAGCCGAATTCCTTGAGGTGCTCGGAGGCCAGCCACTGCCATTTGACCTGGCCGTCGGGGCTGACCTCATAGATCGCATCGTCGATCACCTGGGGCACCTTGAACCCCGCCACCTTGTGCACCTTGTTGGCCAGCACCAGGGTGTTGCCGTTGCCCAGGCGGCGCTGGTCGTGGTGCTGCTGGGCGGCGCCGCCCGGGGCCTGGTCGCCCCATTGCCAGAGCACCTTGCCGTTCCAGTCCAGCTCGCCGACGCTCTGGTTGCCCAGGCCGTTGCCCGCTGAACCCAGGGGCCCGGGCTCCTTGTCCTTGAGCTGCAACAGCACCCGGCCGCGCTCGCCGTTCACCAGTTGCGGGTCGATGATGGCCGAGGGGAAACCGGCTTGCGGCCAGTGCTTCACCTCGTTGCCGTTCATGTCGATCAAGTGCGTCTGTTTGTCGGCGCCGCTGAAGATCACGTACTGGTTATAGGCCCTGGCCGGATCGTAGCGGGTCACTCCGGTGGGGTAGACGCTGGGGGCGGCCTGCACCGCCGAAGCCAGCAGGGTGGCGGCAATCAGCCAGGGCAAAACGCTTTTGACACGCAGCATGACGAGCACTCCTGTTCAGGTCGAAGGGCGCCGGCGGACCCGGCGCGAGATACGTGAAGCCGGGTTTCAGAAGTCGTAGCGTCCGGTCACGCCCAGGGTTCGCGGGGTGCCCAGCAGGCCCTCGTAACCGCCGTTGCCGGCAGTCCAGAGGGTGGTGTAGTAGGTCTTGTCGAAGGCGTTCTTCAGCCACAGCGAGACGTCCCACTGGCCCTGTTCGTAGTTGCCGCGCAGGCCGGTGGAGAGGTTGACCACGGCGTAGCTGGGGATCTGCCCGTATTCGGAATCTTCCACGGTGCCCACGGCCTTGGAGCGGAAGGCGTAGCTGGCGGTGACGTACTCTTCCAGGCCGTTGTCCAGGTTCCACTTGTATTCGCCGTTGGCGTTGCCGATCCATTTCGAGGCGCCCACCACCTGGTGGCCGCTGAGGTCGCAGGAGGCCGGTGCTCCCGGGCGCAGGCTGACTTCCGGCGGGCACGGCGCATCCTTGTAGGACAGGTAGCGCACGTCGTTGTAGGAACCGTTGAGGTTCAGGGTCAGGCCGCGAATCGGCACCAGGGTGCTTTCCACCTCCACTCCGCGCGAGCGCACCGACCCGGCGTTGGTCAGGTACTGCACGCGGTTGGCATTGTCGTAGGCGTTGGTCTGGTAGCCGTTGACCTGGGTCCAGAACAGGTTGGCGTTGAGTTGCAGGCGGCGGTCCCACAGGGTGCTCTTGAACCCCAGCTCGGCGTTGTTGGCGCGCTCGGTGCCGATCAGCAGCGAGTCGGCCCCGGCGGTCGGCGCCGAGCCCACCGCCAGGTTGACCCCGCCGGACTTCTCGCCGTGGGACAGGGTGGCGTAGCCCAGCAGGTCATCGGTGAAGCGGTAGCTGAGGTTGAGCAGGCCCGAAGGGCTGGTGCTGTACTGGTTGAGGTCGCCCGAATCATAGGCTCCGGCGCGGCCGCGACGGGCGTTGGCGGCGGCACCGGCCACCGCGGCGCCGCCCAGCGGCGCGTTGCGGCTGACCCAGGCGCTTTTTTCCTCGTAGGTGCCGCGCAGCCCGGCGGTGAGATCCAGGCGCTCGGTCAGGTGCCAGGTGCCCTGGGCGAACAGGGCGAAACTGTTGGTCTGGATGTGCCCGTTACCGATGCTGGTGACGTTGCTCAGGGCCCCGGACGGGGTGCCGTTCCAGATGTCCGCCTTGGGCCCGTAATAGGCGAAGGATTTGTTGTCCAGGTCGGAGCCGAAGTAGTAGGCGCCCAGCACGTAGTCGAAGAAGCCGCCAGTGGGCGAGGCCAGACGGAATTCCTGGGACCACTGTTTGTCTTCCACCGACACCCCGGCGTTGTAGGTCGCCGCCACGTTGAGGCCATCGTCGTTACGCGGGGTGAAGTTCCACCAGCGGTAGGCACTGACCGAGGTCAGGGTGAAATCGCTGGGCAGGGTCCAGTTGGCCTCAAGCGAAGTGCCGCCCTGGAACACCGTGACATGCTGGTCGTTGTCCAGGTTGACCTTGCGGTGCGAACCGTTGACCAGGGTCGCACCGGCCGCCGCCGCGCGGGACTGGTAGACGTTGGTGCCGTTGATGGTCGGCCCGGTGCTGTACAACACTCGGGTGCCGGCACTGGAATCCTCTTCGTTGTAGTCGCCGATCCAGCGCAGGTTGAAGCTGTCGTTGGGCTTGTACAGCAGTTGCCCGCGAAAGCCCTGGCGCGATCCGCCATTGAGGTCATGGCCGTCGAATTCGTTCTTGATGTCGCCGTCGCTGCGGGTACGGTAGGCGGAAAAACGCCCGGCCAGCTCATCGCTCAGCGGCCCGGAAATCGTGCCCTTGGTCTGGAAGTAACCGTCCTCGCCGAGGGAGGTTTCGATGCTGCGTTCCGGGGTGAAGCTCGGCGCCCGGGTGCTGATGTTGATCACCCCGGCGGTGGTGTTCTTGCCGAACAGGGTGCCCTGGGGACCGCGCAGCACTTCCAGCTGCTCGATGTCCATCAGGTCGAACACCGCCATCCCCGGCCTTCCCAGGTAGACGTTGTCGATGTACAGCCCGACGCTGCCTTCCAGGCCATCGCTGGCCGGGTTGTTGCCCAGGCCGCGGATCGACACGCTGGACTGACGCGCATGCATGTAGGCGACGTTGACGCTGGGCACCAGCTGCTGCAGATCCTGGATGCGATAGACCCGCTGGCTCTCCAGGGCCTGGCCGCTGACCACGCTCATGGGGGTGGGCACGTTCTGCGAGCTTTCCTCGCGGCGCCGGGCGGTCACGGTCACCGTTTGCAACTGGCCATCGTCGGCCTGGGTCTTGTTGGCGCTGCTCTTGGCCGACGCGGCGGCCGGCACCGGGGCCTCTTCGGCCCAGGTCGGCGTCCAGCTCGCGCTGCCGGCCAGCAACAGCGCCAGGGGCAGGCGCTTGAGCCGCCGGGGCGAGAGGGGTGAAGCGAGGGACAACGGGCTCATGGGCGGCTCCTGGTCAGAAAATATACAGCCTCGTATATTCCTTAAAGTTATTTATTTATGTTTTTACAAAGATTTACTGCATAAGAGATTGCCTTTATAAGGAGTCGACCTAATGCATAGCCAATGCATTTCCCCGATATTTTTTATGTGAAAAATGCATATCGACCTGCGCCAGCTCCGTCACTTCATCGCCCTCGCCGAACAGCGCAGCTTTGTCGCGGCCGCAGCGGCGGTGAACCTCTCGCAATCGGCCTTCAGCCGCAGCATCCAGGCCCTGGAACACAGCGTTGGCTGCCAGTTGGTGGATCGCGGGCGCAAGGACCTGGCGCCGACCAAGCAGGGCCAGTTACTGCTGGAGCATGCCCGTCGGCTGGTCAGCGGGGCCCAGCAGATGGCCAACGAGATCAGCCAGTTCAATGGCCTGGAGGCGGGAGAGTTGCGTTTCGGCTGCGGCCCGGCGCCGGCCTCGGGCTTGATCCCCCGGGCCATCGGCAGCTTTATCGGGCGCTACCCCAAGGCCCGGGTGCAGTTCCAGGTGGATGACTGGCAAAGCCTGAGCAAGCGCCTGCTCAGCGAAGAGTTCGAATTTTTCGTGGCCGACACCCGCCACTTCGAGGCCGACCCGGATTACCTGACCCAGCGCCTGCGCCCGCGCAAATGGCATTTCTGCTGCCGCGCCGGGCATCCGTTGGCTCAGCGCGACAGCGTCAGCGCCAGTGAGCTGATGAGCTACCCGCTGGCGGTGACCATCCGCCCGCCGAACCTGCGCAAGGTGATTGTCGACCTCTGCGGCAAGCCGGACTTCACGCCCAACGTGGAATGCGAAAACAGCTACAGCCTGCTGGGCGTGGTCATGCGCTCGGACGCCATCGGCATCGTCGGCTCCTACAGCGACGCCTTGCACAACGCCAAGGGCGAACTGGTGTGCCTGAAGATCGACGGCCTGGCCGACGACCTGGAAGAGCTCTACACCCGCTACGGCATCGTCAGCCGCGCCGGCTACCGCCTCTCGCCCCTGGCGGCGGCGATGATCGAAGAGATCAAGGCCATCGACGAACAGGACGAAGCGCTGCCGTCCCTCGACAACCTCGCCGTCTGAGCCCCTGACTGGCGTCCTGCCCCGACACTCGCCCCCTGCGCTTGCACCTGTAGCCGCTGCCGAGCCTGCGAGGCTGCGAACGAGGACGCAGTCCTCGCCCCGGCCATCCACGGCAAATCCCCGGCGGCCGCTGCGCGGCCGATCGCCGCCTGCGGCAGCGGCTACAAGGACCTGAGCGATGCACGCCCTGCATCGAAACTATTCGGCAAATGCGCTTGCCGGGAGGCCCCGCCGGAGGCGAAAAAACGCGCCTGTCTTCCCCTCGGTGAACCCCATGTCCAATACCCCTTCCCCCGTGCGCAACGTGCTCTACATCATGTGCGACCAACTGCGCCGGGATTACCTCTCGTGCTACGGCCACCCGCACCTGCACACCCCGAACATCGATCGCCTGGCCGCCGCCGGGGTGCGCTTCAGCCGCGCCTACACCCAGGGCACCATCTGCGGCCCGTCGCGCATGTCGGCCTACACCGGGCGCTATGTCAGCAGCCATCAGGTGGCCTGGAACGCCGTGCCCCTGCCCCTGGAAGAGTTGACCCTGGGCGACTACCTGCGGCCCCACGGCATCCGCACCGCGCTGGTGGGCAAGACCCACGCCACGCCCAACCTCGACGCCTTGCAGCGCCTGGCCATCGACCCCGACAGCCCCCAGGCCGAGGCGCTCAACGAGGTCGGCTTCGAGCCCTACTTGCGCCACGACGGCATCTACCCCGACGACCCGATCTTCGACGACAAGCGCGATGCCGCGCCCTACACCCATTACCTGCGCAACCTCGGCTACGACGGGCTCAACCCCTGGCACGACTGGGCCAACGCCGGGGCCGGCGAACAGGGGCAGATCCTCAGCGGCTGGAAAATGCGCAACGCGCACCTGCCGGCCCGGGTCGCCGAGGAACATTCGGAAACCGTCTACACCACCGACCGCGCCATCGACTTCATCGGCGAACAGGGCGAGCAACCCTGGTGCCTGCACCTGTCCTACATCAAGCCGCACTGGCCCTACATCGCCCCCGCGCCCTACCACGCCCTGTATGGCCCCGAGCAGGTCATCCCGGCGGTGCGCGCCGCGCCCGGGCAGCTCAGCGATCACCCGGTCTATGCTGCCTTCCGCCAGCATGAAGAGAGCCTGAATTTTTCCCGGGATGAAGTGCGCCTGAACGTGGTGCCGACCTACATGGGCCTGATCAAGCAGGTGGACGACCAGCTCGGCCGGCTGTTGGATGTCCTGCAGAGCAATGGCCGCTGGGACGACACCCTGATCGTCTTCACCAGCGACCACGGCGACTTCCTCGGCGACCACTACCTGGGGGAAAAGGAGTTCCTGCTGGAGCCGGCGGTGGGCGTGCCGCTGATTGTCCGCGACCCGCGGGCGGCGGCGGACAGCCGCCGTGGCAGCGTGGATGAGCGCCTGGTGGAAACCATCGACGCCCTGCCAACCTTCCTCGACGCCCTGGGCCTGCCGGGGGCCGAACACCGCCTGGAAGGCCGCTCGCTGATCCCGCTGCTGCACGGCGCGACACCGGACTGGCGCCGCTACGCCATCAGCGAATACGACTACGCCTTCCAGGCCCCGGCCCGGGAGCGCCTGGGCCAGCCCATCGACCGTTGCCGCATGACCATGGTGCGCAGCGAACGCTGGAAGTACCTGGCCTACGACGGCTTTCGCCCACAGCTGTTCGACCTGCACAACGACCCCCAGGAGCTGCATGACCTGGGGGCCGACCCGGCCTACGCCGCGGTGCGTGAAGAACACCTGGGGTATCTGCTGGAATGGCTGCGCGGCCTGAAACGCCGCACCACCATCAGCCATGAAGAGATCGACCTGCGGGGCCAGCGTTTTCGCTACGGCGAGCCGGAAAGCGAAAAGCTGGTGCAGATCGGCGTGTGGTAACCCCCAGCCGACTTGCCGGCGAAGAAGCCCTTGAGCCTTGCAGCGCTCTCTGGGCCGCCTTCGCTGGCAAGCCAGCTCCTACAATGGGCAGGTGTATCGGGTAAATGCCCGTAGGGGCTTGAGGGGGCGGGTCAGAGGCCTTTGATGGTCTGGCTGCGCTGGCCATGCACGCCCACCGGAACGTCGCCCTTGAGGGTCACGCGGCGCACGATGCGGTCCTGGGTGCCGTAGTCGTCCACGGCGTAATGCTGGGTCGAACGGTTGTCCCAGATCGCCACGTCACCGGCGCTCCAGCGCCAGCGCACGGTGTTTTCCAGGCGGGTCACATGGCTTTGCAGCAGGTTGAACAGGTGCGCCGAATCAGCTTGGGAATAGCCCTTGATGCGCTTCACGAAATGCCCCAGCACCAGGCTCTTTTCGCCGCTCTCGGGATGCACGCGGACGATAGGGTGTTCCGTCTCGAATACGGTGGAGGTGAACACTTTACGGTAGCGCTCCAGCTTCTCCGCCGAGACATCGGGCTTGGCCCCGGCGTAGTCGTATTCGTTGCTGTGCACCGCCCAGAGTTTGTCCGCCAGCTCCCGCAGTTCCGCCGGGAGTTCGTTGTAGGCGGTGGCGGTGTTGGCCCACACCGTGTCGCCGCCTGCGGCCGGGGCCACCACCGAACGCAGGATCGAGGCTTTCGGGTAGGCGTCGACGAAGGTCACGTCGGTGTGCCAGGAGTTGGCCCGCTGACCCTCGGCGCCGTCCAGTTCCAACAGGTAGCGGGTGCCGTCGCGCACCGGCACGGTGGGGTGGGCCACCGGCTCGCCCAACAGGTGGGAGAAGGCTTCCTGGCTCTGGTCGTCGAGGTGGGTCTGGCCACGGAAGAAGATCACCTTGTACTGCACCAGCGCCTGCTGGATGGCGTCCACGGTGGCGGCGTCGAGGTCGCCGGACAGTTGCACGCCACGGATCTCGGCGCCGATGCGACCGGCCACCGGGTGGATCTCAAGGGCATCAACAGCGGGTTTAACGGCTAAGGCGGCATTGCTCATCAGGTACACCCTCATCGACTGCTTACGGTTGGAACCGCCGCGAAACAACGCTCTATCTATATTCAATTTGGATCTAATAGATAAGCACATGCTTCGTTGACGGAATAAGAGCTTGCATTTAAAACCTCATTCCTCACTCGTCGCAAATGCCTTCGAGCTATTTTTCGGATGCCGGGAAAGCATATGGATCTTCGCCAATTGCGTTACTTCATCGCCCTCAATGAACACCGCAGTTTTGTCCGTGCCGCCGACGCGATGGGCATCACCCAGCCGGCCTTCAGCCGCAGTATCCAGGGCCTGGAGCAGGAGTTCGGCTGCGTACTGGTGGACCGTGGCAACAAGGACCTGCGCCCCACCCCGGAAGGCCAGGTGGTGCTGCAGCACGCCTTGAGCCTGGTGCAGGGCGCGGCCTTGCTCAGCAGCGAAGTGACCCAGATGACCAAGCTCGATGCCGGCGAGGTGCGCTTCGGCTGCGGTCCGGCGCCGGCGGTGAAGCTGGTGCCCGACGCGGTGGCGCAGTTCAGCAGCGCCCACCCCAAGGTGCGCACCTGCTTTGCCGTGGATAACTGGGAGAAACTCAGCCGCAGCCTGAACCGCGAAGAGATCGAGTTCTTCATCGCCGACATCCGCCATTTCGAAGCCGATCCGAACTACCAGACCCAGCCGCTGACGCCCAAGCGCGGGGTGTTCTTCTGCCGCCCCGGGCACCCGCTGTTGGCCAAGGAAAGCCTGTCCACCAACGACATGTTCGACTACCCCCTGGCCACCACCCTGATCCCTCCGGGGATTCGCAAGCTTTTGGCCAACCTCAGCGGACGCATCGACTTTTCACCGACCATCGAGACTGAACACTTTCCAGCGCTGGTGAAGATCGTCCGTCAGTCCAATGCCATTGGCGTGGGCACCGCCGAGGCCTTCGCCGAAGACATCGAGCAGGGGTCGCTGGTGCTGCTGCACTGGCGCAACCTGCCGCAGAACATCGAAAGCCTGAATGCCCGCTGCGGCATCGTCAGCCGCAGCGGTTTTCGCCTGTCGCCAGCGGCGCGCAAGTTGATCGAAGTGCTGGTGGCGGTCGACCAGCAAACCCACAGCATCGCCGTCTAACCCTGTAGCCGCTGCCGCAGGCTGCGAACGACGACGCAGTCGGCGCAAGAGGCACCCGGTTCTTCCAGATAAACCGCGTTGCCGGCCACAGCGGCCCCCACGGTGCCGAACGCAGCCTTGTAGCCGCTGCCGCAGGCTGCGAACGACGACGCAGTCGGCGCAAGACGGCACCCGGTTCTTCCAGATAAACCGCGTTGCCGGCCACAGCGGCCCCTTCGGTGCCGGGCGCAGCCTGCGGCAGCGGCTACAGGGGTTCAGGGAGGAGGTTACAGGCCGGCGGCGGCGAGTTGCGGGGCAACCCAGGCCTCCACCTTGAACGGCTTGCGGATCAAGCGTTCCTTGGCCGCCAGGTCCACCGAGTCCTGCAATTTGCCGAGGAACACCGGGTCCAGGGTCGAGGGGAAGATTTCACTCAGGCGCTGGTCCTTGAGGTCTTCCTGCAAGATCACCGGCGGGTAGCTGGCCAGGCCCGACACCAACTGGATATAGGCGTCCTTGTTGCTGTCCTGGGTCAGCCACTCTACGGCCTGCTGCTGGGCCTTGAGCAGTTTTTCCACGGCCTCGGGGTGCTCGTCGACAAACTTGCCGGCGCCCACCAGCACGCTCTGCACGCTGCCGGCGCCGCCCAGGTCCTTGGTGCTCAGGGGCAGTTCGGCCAGCCCCTTGCTGCGCAGGGCGGAAAGCCCGGTGCTGCCCCAGGAGGCGTCGATCTGCTTGGCCGCCAGGGCCGCCACCGCCGCGTTGAAGTCGAGGTTGACCACTTTCAGGTCCTTCTCGCTCAGGCCCCGGCTGGCCAGGGCCGCGTCGAACGACAGCTGGGTGGCGGTGCCACGGAACACCGCCACGCGCTTGCCCTTGAGGTCTTCCAGGGTCTTGATCCCCGAGCCCGGCACCACCCCCAGGTAATGCTTGACCCCACGGGCCGAGGCGCTGAGCAGGCGCGTATCCAGGCCGTTGGACTTGCCGATGATGGCCGCCAGGTCGCCGAGATAGGCCAGGTCCACCTGGCCGTTGGCGAAGGCTTCGTTGATCACCGGCCCGGCGCCCTTGAAGAAATTCCACTGGATCTGGATGCCCTGGTCGGCAAAAGCCTTTTCGAAGATCTGTTGCTGACGCAGCACGTCCACCACCCCGCCGCCACTGTGCTGGGTGCCGGCGCTGAGGTCGGGCACGGCGATGCGGATTTCCTTGAGCTCGGCGGCCTGGGCCAGCAGCGGCAGGCAACCCAGCAGTCCCGCCAGGGCCGGCGCGGCGAACAGGCTGATGACGCGTTTGAAGGGAAGGTTCATGGGTGCGGCTCCTGATGGCAAAGGCTGTGAGGAGCAGAAGGTAGGCACGGAATCGATCAACCTTTAAATACTATAAATTCACATTTTAATAACTCATTCGAATAAATCAGGACCCACGGGCATCCCCGGGAACATGCATGAAATGCATGAAAAATATTCTTCAAATGCATTGGATGCGTGTCGGCCAGAAGCCTTAAATGGCCTTTCTTATCTCTTAATAGAATCGATAAGAACATTAATAGACCACAAATGCATAACAGGTAGGAGCCGGCTTGCCGGCGAAGAGGCCCGCCAGCCCTTATTCGCTGACAAGCCAGCGCCTACGGCATCGACCCACGCCATGCAGCACCCGACGACGGAGGTCATCCATGGCCCGTGTTTCCCTGCTCAGCCTGCCCCTGGCGGCACCGTCCACCGGACGCCCGGGCTGGCCCGCAATCCATCAGCGCCTGCTGCCCTGGCTGCTGCCCCTGAGCCTGTTCGTCCTGTGGTGGCTGGCCAGCCGCAACCTGTGGATGAGCGAACAGATCCTGCCGGCCCCAGCCCTGGTCTGGAGCAGCGCCCTGGAGCTGGGCCGCGGCGAGCTGTGGAGCCACCTGGCGATCAGCCTGCAACGGCTGTTCTGGGGCTTGCTGGCGGGCATCGCCGCCGGTGCCCTGCTGGGGGGCGCCCTGGGCTTTAGCCGGCGCCTGGAGCGTCTGGTGTACCCCACCTTCGGCGCCCTGGCGCAGATTCCGACCCTGGCCTGGATTCCCCTGTTCATGGTGTTTTTCGGCATCGGCGAAGTGCTCAAGCTGGTGGTGCTGGTCAAGGCCGTGGTGGTGCCGGTGACCTTGCATACGCTGGTGGGCGTGCGCGACGCCCAGCCCAGACTGCGGGAGGCCGCCACGGTGTTGCGCCTGCCCCCAGCCTTGCTGATCCGCCGCCTGGTGCTGCCCGCCGCGCTGCCGGCCTTCATGGCCGGGGTACGCCTGGCCCTGGCCACCGGCTGGACTTCGTTGCTGGCGGTGGAGCTGCTGGCCTCCAGCGAAGGCATCGGTTACCTGATGGTCTGGGCGCGGCAACTGTTCATGCTGGATATCGTCTTCGTCTGCATCCTGGTGATCGGCGTGCTGGGGGTGTGCATGGACCGCGGCATCGGCTGGCTGGATCGCACCCTGGTGCACTGGCCGCACCCGGCCACCGCCGCTCTGCGCCGCGGTCCGCGCTATCAGGGCTGGCAGCGCCTGCAACCCTGGCTGCTGCCCCTGGCCTTGCTGGGCCTGTGGCAAGTGGCGAGCGCAGGGCAATGGGTGGACGCCAATATTCTGGTGAGCCCGCTGGTGGTGCTGGGCACCACCGTCGACGGCCTGCGGGACGGCAGCTTGCTGGGAGGCATGGGGCTGAGCCTGGGACGCGCCCTGGGCGGCCTGGCCCTGGGCGGCGGGCTGGGCCTGGTCCTGGGCTTGCTGCTGGGGCTGTCGCGCCTCGCTGAACGGCTGCTGGGACCGACCCTGGCCGCCATCCGCCAGATCGCCATTTTCGCCTGGGTGCCGCTGCTCACCGCCTGGTTCGGCCTGGGGGAACTGGCCAAGTGGGTGTTCGTCGCCCTGGCCGCGTTCTTCCCGTTGTTCATCGCCACCCAGCGCAGCGTTGCCCAGCTGTCACCGCAACTGGCGGAGGCCGCCCAGGTACTGCGCCTGAACCTCTGGCAACGCCTGCGCCGGCTGGTGCTACCCGGCGCGGCGCCGGGGATTTTCGCCGGCCTGCGCATCAGCCTGATCTACGCCTGGATGGGCACCATCGGCGCGGAATATTTCATGCCGTCCAATGGCGGCATCGGCAGCCAGATGATCAGCGCCCAGCAACTGCTGCGCATGGACCTGATCATGGCCGGCATGCTCCTGGTGGGCCTGACCGGGGCCCTGCTCAACCTGCTGGGCCAACAACTCGAAACCCGCGCCACCCGCTGGAGACACGCATGAACGCACCCCTGGTCAGTTTCAATCACGTGGGCAAGAGCTTCCCCGTCGCCGGTGGCGAGGTGGAGGCGATCCGCGAATTCAACCTGGACATCGCCGAGGGCGAGTTCGTCGCCATCGTCGGTTCCAGCGGCTGCGGCAAGTCCACCCTGCTGCGCCTGCTGATCGGCCTGGACACCGAGTTTCGCGGCGAGATCCGGGTCGACGGCCAAACCGTCAGCGGTATCGGCAGTGAACGCGGCATTGTGTTCCAGGAGCACCGTCTGTTTCCCTGGCTGACCGTGGCCGAGAACATCGGCCTGGGCCTGGTCAACGAACCCTTGAGCGCCGCCGAGCGCCAGCGGCGGATCGACGATTTCATCGAGCTGGTAGGGCTCAAGGACTTTACCCGGGCCTATCCCCATCAGCTCTCTGGCGGCATGGCGCAGCGGGTGGCCATTGCCCGTGGGCTGGTGGCCAGCCCGCGCATCCTGCTGCTGGACGAGCCCTTCGGCGCCCTCGATGCCCTGACCCGCCAGCAGATGCAGGACGAGCTGCTGGCGATCCGCGAGCGGGCAAGAATCACCACGGTACTGGTGACCCACGATGTCGAGGAAGCGATCTTCCTCGCCGACCGGGTGGTGGTGATGGAGCCGCGTCCGGGCCGCATCAAGCGCGTGGTCGAGGTGGCCCTGCCACACCCGCGCCAGCGCAGCGCTTTCGACTTCCACCAACTGCGCGAAGAACTGCTCCACGAACTCACCCGCGATGATCACTACCAGGCACCGCAGCCGGTGCAGATCCGCGACCTGCCCTTGACCTTCATTGCTTGCTGAACAGGAGTGCCGCGATGCCGCAACGCCCCAACTTTCTAGTGATCCTGGCCGACGACCTGGGCTTCTCCGACCTCGGCGCCTTCGGTGGCGAGATCGCCACGCCGAACCTCGACGCCCTGGCCTTCAACGGCCTGCGCCTGACCGATTTCCACACCGCCCCGACCTGCTCGCCGACCCGCTCCATGCTGCTCACCGGCACCGACCATCACATCGCCGGGATCGGCACCATGGCCGAAGCCCTGACCCCCGAACTGATCGGCAAGCCGGGCTACGAGGGTTACCTCAATGATCGCGTGGTGGCCCTGCCGGAGCTGCTGCGCGAAGCCGGCTACCAGACCCTGATGAGCGGCAAGTGGCACCTGGGGCTGACCGCCGAACGCGCGCCCCATGCCCGGGGTTTCGAACGTTCGTTTTCGCTGCTGCCGGGGGCGGCCAATCACTACGGCTTCGAGCCCACCTACGATGAGCACACCCCCGGGCTGCTGAAATCCACTCCGGCGCTGTACATCGAGGACGACCGTTTCATCGATGAACTGCCGGCGGATTTCTATTCCTCCGACGCCTTCGGCGACAAGCTTTTGCAATACCTGAAGGAGCGCGACCAGAGCCGGCCGTTCTTCGCCTACCTGCCGTTCTCGGCGCCCCACTGGCCGCTGCAGGCCCCGGCGGAAATCGTCGCCAAGTACCGCGGCCGCTATGACGCCGGCCCCGAGGTGCTGCGCCGCGAGCGCCTGGAAAAACTCAAGGCCCTGGGCCTGATCGATGCCGAGGTCGAGCCCCATCCGCTGATCAACCTGAACGCCGAGTGGGACGCCCTCAGCGACGAACAGCGGCAGGTTTCGGCGCGGGCCATGGAGGTGTATGCGGCGATGGTCGAGCGCATGGACTGGAACATCGGCCGGGTGGTGGATTACCTGCGCCAGCAGGGGCAACTAGACAACACCCTGATCCTGTTCATGTCCGACAACGGCGCCGAGGGCGCGCTGCTGGAGGCCTTTCCCAAGTTCGGCCCGGAGCTTTTGACCTACCTCAACCAGCACTACGACAACCGCCTGGAGAACATCGGCCGGGCCAACTCCTACGTCTGGTACGGCCCGGCCTGGGCCCAGGCGGCCACCGCGCCGTCGCGGCTGTTCAAGGCCTTCACCACCCAGGGCGGAATTCGCGTGCCGGCGCTGCTGCATTACCCGCAACTGCCGCTCAAGGGGCAGGTCAGCCACGGCTTCGGCACGGTGATGGACATCACCCCGACCCTGCTCGACCTGGCCGGCGTGCGCCACCCCGGCAAGCGCTGGCGCGGGCGTGATGTGGCGCCACTGCGGGGCAAGTCCTGGCTGGGCTTTCTTTCCGGCGAAACCGCCCAGGTGCATGACCAGCACACGGTGACCGGCTGGGAGCTGTTCGGCCGCCGGGCGATTCGCCAGGGCCAGTGGAAGGCGGTGTACATCCCCGGGCCGGTGGGCCCGGCGACCTGGCAGTTGTATGACCTGGGCCAGGACCCGGGGGAGATTCACGACCTGGCCCAGAGCCAACCGGACAAACTGCGCACGCTGCTGGAGGAATGGCAGCGCTATGTGGATGAAACCGGGGTGATCCTCAGCGAATCGCCGTTCCAGCCGGATTGAGCTTGTAGGAGCTGGCTATGAACCGGACCGTGCAAGAGCGGGCCTGTGTCGGAGCTGGCCTCAGCCTCGGGTGATGCGGCAGGCCGGGGTTGTTGGCAGTTCCTTGACCACAACGTAATGCCCCGCCCGGTTTTTCTCGACCCGCAACGGCGAAGCGGCCAGGTAGCTACCGTGCAGGTTCTGGTCGACAAAACAGATGGTGATGCCCTGCTTCCCCCGCTCCATCACCCTGACGCTGTAGACCCAGCTTTGTTCTTCGTCCGTCGCGTTGTAGGTGCCCTCGGCGCCTGCATCCTTCTCGTAGATCCGATAGGGCGTCTGGCCCAGCGTGGTGCCGTCCGGGTAGTGCCGCGGCCTCAAGGAATTGCGAAAACCGTTCACTTCCAGATGCTTCAAGATACTCAGCGCCAGCGCCTCGTCGCGGCCCTCCGCCACCGGGTCGGCCAGCGACACGCTGCCCACACTCATCAAGGCAACGGCGATCAATCGCCTTACCGCACTGTTCATACTGTCTCCCTGTCGTTGCCCCTTCGCGGATTCCGGGCGTTTCCCGGCGCCGCATGACCTTGGCTTAACGTTATCGGTCCTTGGATATTTAACCAGAAAGACAGTCCTCCCCCTCAAACCCGGGCGTTACGCGCAGGTTGCGTCGCCACCTGCTCCACGGGATGAAAGCGGTTGGCCCGGGCAAAGGTGCCGAAATCGTTGAAGCGTACGCCCATCTCGGCCATCACCTTGTGTGCGACCGGCGCCGTCAGCTGGCGGATGTAGAAGGGTTCCTTGACCACGAAATGGTGGATGCCGTGGGTGCTGCCGAAGTTGCAGCAGAAGGCCTGCAGCGGCCACATCCACCAGGGGTTGAGCACCTGGGTCTGCTGGATCACGTTGCCCGGTTCGATATCGCCGTAGTAGTGCATGTTGGAGCTGACGAAGTGCAGGCAGAAGGTGCGCAGCACGTTGGGACCGATGATCACCACCACGGCGATATCGATGCCGTGCATCAGCGCCAGGGTGTCCGGTGACCACTGGATCGGGCTGCCGAGCCACGCGGCGACACCATTGGCCCCATGAAAACCGAGGAACAGGTACCAGGCGCCCCAGTGCAGCAGGGCCAGCGGCGCGTACACCGCCAGGGTACGGCCGAGGATGCGCAGCTTGTGCTTGGCCCCCGGTGCCCGCAGCAGGCGGATGAAGGCCGCCATCATGTTGTCGCCGACCATCAGCAGGCGGGCGATGCCCCAGGGTTCGCCGTTGGTGATGGCGCGCTCTTCGATATCGCTCTCGCTGCCTGACACCTTGTGGTGATTGAGGTGCAGATGACGCCGCACCCAGGGGTTGATGGTGCTCGGCCGCGCCAGCCAGACCAGCGCCAGCATCAGGTTGTGGGGCAGGCGCTGCTTGCGAAAGTACATGCTGTGGATCAGGTCGTGTTCCAGATCGTGGGTCAGGGACGCGAAGAACGCGTTGAGCAGCAGGCACGCCCACCAAGTCAGGTAGCCACCGACATAGAGCGCCGCTGACCCCAGCATCCCGGACAGGGCAAATAGCAAAATCCCTGCGCCCAGGGCGTCCTGGTGCCGCAGCAAGGGAAAGCGCCGGCGCAGTTCATCGCCCCGGGCCAGGACCACCTGGCGAACGTGCGCCGCTCGCTGTTGTGCGTTCATCCGCTCGGGGCTTGCGCAAATACCTTGCATGATTCCATTCTCTGGTCAGTGATGTGTGCATCCTGCCCCGAGCCCCGGCTCCGGGCGCTAGCCGTAAACGCCAACCTGTTGACCGGACGCGCCAATCGCATGACCGAAGCCACTTCCCTTGCCAGCTGGACCCGCGCCTTGCGCAAGCAACTGGACGCCCTCGACCTCGACAGCGGCGCGCTGTGCCGCGAGGCCGGACTCGACCCGCAATTGATGGACGACCCCAACGCCCGCTACCCGCTGTCGGCCACCACCCGCCTGTGGCATCTCGCCGTGCAGGCCAGCGGCGACCCGGCCATTGGCCTGCGGGTGTCGCGCTTTGTCAGCCCCACCACCTTCCATGCCCTGGGCTACGCCCTGGTGGCCAGCGGCAGCCTGCGGGAAGTCTTCGAGCGCATCGTGCGTTATCACCAGGTGGTCAGCGACGCCCTGGAACTGGCCCTGACCCGGGAAGCGGACCGCTACCGGTTCTTCCTCAAGGTGCCCGAAGGCTCGCCGCAACCGGCCTTCGAGGCCATCGACGCCTTTGCCGCGATCTACGTGCGCACCTGCCGCAACCGCCTGGGTCGCGATTACGCGCCACTCGCCGTGCAACTGCGGCGCCCCGCCCCGGAAGACCCCAGCCAATGGCACAAGGTGTTTCGTTGCCCGGTGCAATTTGCCGCGGCCGACGACTGCCTGGAATTCGGCCTGCACGATTTCGACAGCCACCTGGACGACGCCAACCCGGAACTGGCCGAGCACAACGAAGCGGTGCTCAAGCGCACCCTGTTGCAACTGCGGCCGCTGACCTGGGAGCGCAAGGTGCGCGGCGTGATCGAAGCCCAATTGCCGGAAGGCGAACCCTCCGCGGAACGCGTCGCCCAGGCCCTGCACCTGAGTTTGCGCAGCCTGCAACGGCACCTGGCGGATGAAGGCACGCGCTTCGACACCCTGCTCAACGAATGCCGGGAGAACCTCGCCCTGCTGCACCTGCGGGACCTGGAATGCTCCCTGAGCGAAATCAGCTACCTGCTGGGCTTTGCCGATGCCAGCAGCTTCAGCCGGGCGTTCAAGCGCTGGACCGGGATGACCCCGGGGCAATTTCGCGACGGTTTGCGTTGAGCCCCTGCGCCGGCCAGCCGGTTCCTACAGGTGCAGCGACGGGTGCAACCTCCACCAGTAAAAAAACCCGCGAAAAAGACTCTGCCGATCTACACTGCACAATGCATCAAATAGGATGCATTAGATAACTTTCAGTAAAAATGCATTGCATACAATGCGGAATAAACCCCATGGAAAGCCTTGGACAACTGATCCGGACCCTGCGCAAAGAGCGCAAGCTCTCGCAGCAGGCACTGGCAGCACAATACGGCATGAGCCGCGCCACCATCTCGGGGATTGAAAACAACACCATTACCGAAATCGGCTTGCGCAAGGTCGAAGCCATTCTCAATGGTTTTGGCTACGAGCTCAGCGCCGTGCCCCGCCCCCGGCAACGCCCGACCCTGGACAGCCTGAAACAGGCGCATTTCCATGACTGAGCAACAGCGGCTGCACATCCATGTGGCCGGCATGGCGGTGGGCACTCTCGGCCGTGGCCAGGCGCAGGCGGACTCGGTTTTTACCTACAACGACAACACCTCACCCCGCGACGCGGTCTCGCTGACCATGCCGCCACGCCTGGCGAGCTATGGCTGGGATCGAGGCCTGCCACCGGTGTTCGATATGCACCTGCCGGAAGGTTCGCTGCGTGATGAACTGCTGCGCCGTTTCAGCAAGGCGGTGCGCGGTTTCGACGATTTCGCTCTGCTATCGATCGTGGGGCCGCACCAACTGGGTCGGGTGGCCATCAGCACAACGCAATCACCCCAGGCGCCCCTGCCGGAAACCAGCCTGAAGGACCTGTTGGTGCATGACGGTGCCGAGGGACTGTTCGAGGATCTATTGGCGACCTATGGCCAGTATTCAGGCGTTTCCGGGGTGCAGCCCAAAGTCCTGATCCGCGACAGCACCAACAGCGTCGAACGCCTGACCCATCGCGGCGCCACTCATTTGGTGAAGGCTTTCCGCGCAGATCAATACCCCCACCTGGCCGCCAACGAATTCTTCTGCATGCGTGCGGCGCTGCATGCCGGCCTGCCGGTGCCGGAGATCGAACTCAGCCAGAATGGCCAGTTCCTGGTGGTCAAACGTTTCGACCTGAGCGCCCAGGGCTACCTGGGTTTCGAGGATTTCTGCGTGCTCAACGCCTGGCCGGCGAAAGCCAAGTACGACGGTTCCTACGAAGGCGCGGCGAAACAAATCAAGGCCTTTGTCTCCCCACACCTACTGAACCGGGCACTGGAGTCATTCTTCAAGATCGTGGCGTTGTCGGCCGGACTGAGAAATGGCGATGCCCATCTGAAGAACTTCGGCGTGCTGTACCCCGACACGGATGTGGAAGCCCCCGTCAGCCTGGCACCGGCCTTTGATCTGGTGACCACGTCGGTCTACATCAAGGCGGACAGCCTGGCGCTATTGCTGGGAGGCTCCAAGGCCTGGCCCAAACGCCAGGCGCTGCTGCGCTTCGCCCGCACGGCCTGCAACCTCAGCGAAGGTCGCAGCCATGAACTGTTGCAACAGGTCGAGCACGGCATGGCACAGGCGATGGGCGAGATGCAGGTCTATAGCGCGGCCCATCCCGCCTTCAAGGGCATGGCCGAGGCCATGAGCGAGGCCTGGAAAACCGGTGTGGCGCGCAGCCTGACCCGTTGATCCGGTCACCGTTAAAGCACCGCAAAACCCAGTTCGAACACCGTGGCCTGGGCATCACTGGTCACCCGCACCTGACCGCCATGCAGCAGCATGATCGAGCGCACGATGGCCAGGCCCAGGCCGCCGGAATCCCCCGGTTCGGCGCGGGAGGGGTCAACCCGGTAGAAGCGGTCGAACAACCGGGGCAGATGCTCAGGGGCAATCGCCGGGCCCTGGTTATGTACCTGCAGCCAGCACCAGCCCGCTTCGTCGCGGCGCCGCAGGCGGATCAGCGAATCCGCGCCGGCGTGGCGCACGGCGTTGGCCAGGAGGTTGCCGAGGGCCCTTTGCAGCAGTTGCTGATCGGCCAGCAGCTCGCCGTAAAAACCGTTCTCCAGACGGATTTGCCGGTCATCGGCCAGGGCTTCGAAGTAGTCGCACAACTGCGCGCCGACGCCCGAGAGTGACAGCAGCTGGCGGTCCAGCGCCGCATCGGCCTGCTCGGCCCGGGCCAGGAACAGCAGGTTCTCGGCCATGCGTCCCAGGCGCTCGAACTCCTCCATGTTGGAGGCCAGCACTTCCTGGTACTCCGCGGCGCTACGGGGCTGGTTCAGGGCCAGGCCGTTGCTGCCCAACAGGTTGTGCAACGGCGTGCGGATTTCATGGGCCAGGTCGGCGGAGAACTGCGACAAGCGCTGAAAGCTCTCTTCCAGGCGCGCCAGCATGGCGTTCAAGGCTTGCACCGGCTCGTGGAATTCGGCCGGGATGCCGGTGGTCTGCAGGCGCCGGTCGAGGCTGCGCAGATCGATCTCGCGCACCGACTCGCTGAGCTGGCGCAGCGGCTGCAAGCCCCGACGCAATAACAGCAAGCCCAGGGCGAAGGCCAGCAAGGCCCCCAGGCCTACCGCCAGGTACAGGCGCAGGCGGTAGCTGGCGAGCATCTGCTCGCGCTCGCTGAGCACCTTCCCGGCAATCACCGTCAGGGCCTCGCCCTTGGGGCCGCTGGCCTGTCCCGCCAGCAGGGCCAGCGGAATCTGGTCGCTGCCCGGCCAGAGGAGGATGTCGCGGCGTTGCGGGCGCTGCTCACGGGCAATCGGCAGCAACTCGGGCAAGCGCTGTTGCCGGGGGTTGATGCCGATCACTGTCGAGCCATCGGCCCGCAGCACCAGCAACAGGCTTTCCTGGTTGCCCAGCATGTTCTGGTACAGCCGGGGCCGGGCTTGCAGGGCGTCCAGGCTGTCGCTGTCCTGCAGCAGGGCGCGCACCTGTTCCAGACGTCCCAACAGGGCAAGGTCGTCGCGGTAGGCGATTTCCTCGGCCAGGGAGCGGTAGAGGAACACCCCGATCACGCTGAGCACCAGGGCGCAGACCGCGGCAAAGGCCAGGGCCAGCCGCCAGGCGATGGAACTAGAGCGCTTCATCCGGGGCTTCCAGCTGGTAGCCGACGCCACGCACGGTGTGGATCAGCTTGGGCATGTAGGGATCGTCGACCTTGGCCCGCAACCGGCGCACCGCCACTTCCACCATGTTGGTGTCGCTGTCGAAATTCAGGTTCCACACCTGGGAGGCAATCAGGGTCCGCGACAGCACTTCGCCCTGACGGCTGGCCAACAGGTGCAACAGGGCGAACTCCTTGTTGGTCAGGGCGATGCGCTGGCCACCGCGGCTGACCCGACGGCGCAGCACGTCGATCTCCAGGTCAGCGATGCTGAAGGATTCAGCCTCGCGCAGCGGCCCGCGGCGCAGCAGGGTGCGGACCCGGGCCAGCAGTTCGGCGAAGGCAAAGGGCTTGAGCAGGTAGTCGTCGGCGCCCAGCTCCAGGCCACGAACCCGGTCTTCGATGGCGTCCTTGGCGGTGAGGAACAGCACCGGGGTGGCGCCGCGCTGGCGGATCAACTGCAGCAACTGCCAGCCGTTGAGGCCGGGGAGCATCACGTCGAGGATGATCAGGTCGTATTCCTGCTGCTCGATGAAATGGCGCCCGTCCAGGCCATTCAGGGCCACGTCCACGGCGAATCCGGACTCTCCCAGCCCCTTGGCCAGAAAATTCGCGGTCTTGGCTTCGTCTTCAACTACCAGCAAACGCATGGTGCACCTCGGAAATGATCGGCACAGGCTAGGCGCCCGACGCGCGCTTGCCCATTACAAACTTGTAATCCAAATGACGAGGTTCTGACGAGCACCGCTGGGTAAGGTGGCGGCCTGTCTTTCAGGAGCCTTCCCATGATCTGCAAAACCCTCGTTCTAAGCGTTGGTCTTGGCCTTGCCGGCACTGCCCTGGCGGCCCCGGAGCTTGCGCGTCACGCAGAGCTGGACCTGGCCATCGCCCGTCAGTTGGCCGACGCCAGCCTGGCCCAATGCACCGCCGTGGTGTCGGTGCTGGACCGTGGCGGCAACCTGTTGGTGACCCTGCGCGCCGATGGCGTAGGTCCGCACAACACCCTCGCCAGCCAGCGCAAGGCGTATACCGCGCTGTCCACCAAGACCCCTACCCGGCTGTTCGCAGAGCGGGCGCGCAACAACCCCGAGGCGGCCAACCTCAACACCTTGCCGGAGCTGCTGTTGCTCGGCGGCGGCATTCCCTTGTTTGCCGACAACCAGCTGGTGGGCGCGATGGGCATTGCCGGTGCGGGCGGCGCGGCGCAGGACGAGGCGTGCGCGTTACAGGCGGCACAGCGGGTGGGGTTGGCGGCCGAGGCCGGACGTCAGTGAACGGGAGAGCCGCGCCCGCGTTGTGCTAATGCGCAGCCTCGCGGGCTCGGCAGCGGCTACAGAGTCTGTTGTTTGTTCAATCGAGAAAGGAGTGGGACATGAATATTTTGCGTAATAGCCTGGCGGCCATCGGCCTCTGCGGTCTGTCGAGCCTGGCCCTGGCGGCGGGCAATCCCTTGAGCGTGCATGTGCTGAACCTGGAGAACGGCCTGCCCTCGCCAGGAGTCAAGGTGACCCTGGAGCAGCATGTGGGCCAGGACTGGAAAGCCCTGTCCAGCGGCGTGACCAACGAGCAGGGGCGGATCAGTGAGCTGTTTCCCGCTGGCCAGGCGCTGACGGCGGGTGAATACCGGGTGGTGTTCAAGACCGGCGAATACTTCAAGCAGGCCAAGCGTGACACCTTCTTCCCGGAGATTCCGGTGATCTTCGAGGTCAAGCAGACCGAGCAGCACTACCACATTCCGTTGTTGCTCAGTCCATATGGCTTCTCGACCTATCGCGGTTCGTAGGAACCCGCTGCTGACGAGGGCGGTCTTGCGGGCTCCTTCGCTGGCAAGCCAGCGCCTACAGGCCGGCCAGGGCGCGCAGGCGCTCGGTGTCGAGGATTTCGATCTCGCCGTAGCTCAAGCGCAGGATGCCCTGGTGCTGCAGGTCCTTGAGGATCTGGTTGGTGGTCTGGCGCGACAGCGAGAGCATCAGCGCCAGTTGCTCCTGGGGCAGTTGCAGCAGGCTGCGACTTTGGCTGACTTCGCCGTAGCCGCCGGCCATCGCCAGCAGGCGACTGGCCACCCGCGCCGGCGCCGGCATCAGGCTCAGTTGTTCCAGGTTGATGAAGGCCAGGCGCAGTTTGTGGCTCATCAACAGCGCGAACTGGCGCCAGTACTGCGGCTGTTGCTCCAACAGTTGCAGCAGGTTCGACTGCGGCACCTGAAGCAGGGTGCAGGCACCCTCGGCGTAGGCATCGTGGGTGCGCGGCTGGCCGTCGAACAGGCAGATCTCGCCAAACCAGTGCGGCGCTTGCATCAGGCTGAGCAAGGCTTCCTTGCCCTGCTCGCTGACGGCTCCCACCCGCACCGTCCCTTCCAGCACCGCGTACAAGCCGCAGGGCGGATCGCCGCGCAGAAACAGGCATTGCCCCGGCGCCAAGCGGCGCAGGCGGGCACCGCCGAGCAAACTATTCTGTAAGGAATCCGGCAGGTGGCTGAACCACTGGCCGGTCATCAGGCAGTCACGCCACTGCTGCATGTCCATGAACAGGTTTTTTCCTCAAGGCATCGGCGTGATTGTCGCCTAGCTGACAGTGCCGTGATCGGCGGCCGGGCATGATCGGGCCACCCTAACGGAGGAACAACAATGAAAAGCCTCGTTGATCATCTGAGTCAATACGCCGCCTACCACCGCGACCCGCGCAATATCGCCAGCCACTTTATCGGCATTCCCATGATCGTTCTGGCGGTGGCGGTGCTGCTGTCCCGTCCCGCCTGGCCGCTGGCGGGCATCGTGCTGTCGCCGGCCGTGCTGCTGGCCCTGGCCTCGGCGCTGTTCTACCTGCGCCTGGAGTTGCGCCTGGGCGTGTTGATGAGCGTGCTGATGGGGCTCTCGGTGTGGGCCGGTCAGGTACTGGCGGCGCAAAGCACCGGACTCTGGTTGAGCTGCGGCCTGGGCCTGTTCGTGATCGGTTGGGTGATCCAGTTCATCGGCCATTACTACGAAGGCCGCAAGCCGGCCTTTGTCGATGATCTGTCGGGCTTGATCGTCGGCCCGCTGTTCGTGGTGGCCGAACTGGCGTTCCTGCTGGGGCTGCGCCATGACTTGAAACAGGCCATCGAGCAGCGTTCGGGCCCGGTGGCCCTGCGTCAGAAGAAAGCCATGGTTTGAAGCACCCGGCGGCAAGCCGACCCGGGGGCCCGCACACAAACGAAAAAGCCCCCGGACCGGGCGAAGGTCCGAGGGCTGTTCGGGTCGGCAGGCGTGCGCCTGCACCGCCCTAGAGGCTGCTGTGCTTCTGCCAGACCTTGGGCTTGAAGAACAGCGTCTCGCCACGGGCCAGGCCGATCAGGCTGTCGTGGTCTTTCACCACTTCGGCCTCGATCAGTTCGCTCTGGCCTTCGACCTTGAGGGTGACCCGGGTGGTGGCGCCCAGGGGACGGATGTCGCGCACTTCGGCGGCGTGATGGTCTTCCAGTTCCGAACGCGATAGCGACACTTCGTGAGGGCGGAACAGCACGTGGTTGTCCTCCCCCAGGTGCAGGCGGTTGGAGTCACCCAGGAAGTGGTAGACGAAGTCGCTGGCCGGGTTCTCGTAGACGTCCCCCGGGGAGCCGATCTGTTCGATCACACCCTTGTTCATCACCACGATGCGGTCGGCCACTTCCATGGCTTCTTCCTGGTCGTGGGTAACGAACACCGAAGTCAGGTTGATGTCTTCGTGCAGCCGCGCCAGCCAGCGCCGCAGCTCCTTGCGCACCTTGGCGTCGAGGGCGCCGAAGGGCTCGTCCAGCAGCAGCACCTTGGGCTCCACCGCCAGGGCGCGGGCCAGGGCGATACGCTGGCGCTGGCCGCCGGACAGCTGCTCCGGGTAGCGGTCGGCGAGCCAGTCCAGCTGCACCATGTTCAGCAGCTCATGGACCTTCTCGGCGATCTTGCTCTCGCTGGGACGCTGGTGCTTGGGCTTCATGCGCAGGCCGAAGGCGACGTTGTCGAACACGCTCATGTGGCGGAACAGGGCGTAGTGCTGGAACACGAAACCGACGTTGCGATCGCGCACGTCGTGGCCGGAAACGTCCTCGCCGTGGAACACGATGCTGCCGTCGTCCGGCGTTTCCAGGCCGGCGATGATCCGCAGCAGGGTGGTCTTGCCGCAGCCGGACGGGCCCAGCAGGGCCACCAGCTCGCCGCTGTGGATATCCAGGTTGATGCTGTTGAGGGCCTTGAAGGCGTTGAAGTTCTTGCTGACGTTACGGACTTCGATCGACATGACTTATTCCTCCGCGGCGCTGGCGCGCAGGCGGTTGATTCGGGATTCGCTCCACTGCTTGAGCAGCAGGATGAACAACGCAAGGATCAGCAACAGGCTGGCGACGGCAAAGGCGGCCACGTGGTTGTACTCGTTGTAGAGGATTTCCACGTGCAGCGGCAGGGTGTTGGTGACCCCGCGAATGTGCCCGGATACCACCGACACCGCACCGAATTCGCCCATGGCCCGGGCGGTACAGAGCACCACGCCATAGATCAGGCCCCATTTGATATTGGGCACGGTGACGTGCCAGAACATCTGCCAGCCATTGGCCCCCAGCAACCTGGCGGCTTCCTCTTCCTGGGTGCCCTGCTCCTGCATCAGCGGGATCAGTTCCCGGGCGACGAAGGGCACGGTGACGAAGATGGTGGCCAGGACGATGCCCGGCAAGGCGAAGACGATCTGGATGTCGTGATCCGAAAGCCACGGGCCGAACAGGCCCTGGGCGCCGAACATCAGCACATAGACCAGGCCGGCGATCACCGGCGACACCGAGAACGGCAGGTCGATCAGGGTCACCAGGATGCTCTTGCCGCGGAACGAGTACTTGCTCACGCACCAGGCGGCGCTGACCCCGAACACCAGGTTCAGGGGCACCGAGATCAGCACCGCGATCACCGTGAGTTTCAGCGCCGACAAGGCATCGGGCTCGAAGATCGCTTCAAAGAACGCACCGATGCCCAGCTTCAGGCCCTGGGACACCACGATGAACAACGGCAGCAGCAAAAACAGGGCAAAGATCAGCCAGCCGAGGCCAATCAGCACCCGCCGCGAGGTGGCGCTGCCACGGCGGGCGGCGTTGGCCGACGAGGCGGCGATAGACGATTGAGACATGAGTCGCGCCTCCTTATGGACGTTCGATGCGCCGCTGCAGCAGGTTGATCAGCAGCAACAGGATGAAGGAAACCACCAGCATCAGCACGCCGATGGAAGTGGCGCCGGTGTAATCGTACTGGTCGAGCTTGACCATGATCAGCAGGGGCAGGATTTCGGTCTTCATCGGCATGTTGCCGGCGATGAAGATCACCGAGCCGTACTCGCCGACGCCCCGGGCGAAGGCCAGGGCAAAGCCGGTGAGCCAGGCCGGCAGCAAGGCCGGCACCAGGATGTGGCGGAACACCTGCCAGGGCTTGGCGCCCAGGCAGGCGGCGGCCTCTTCCACTTCACGGGGAATGTCCGCCAGCACCGGCTGCACCGTGCGCACCACGAATGGCAGGGTGACGAAGGTCAGCGCCAGGGTGATGCCCAGGGGCGTGTAGGCGATCTTGAAGCCCAGGTCGGTGGCGAACTGTCCCACCAGGCCGGTGGGCGCGTAGAGCGCGGTCAGGGCAATGCCGGCCACGGCGGTGGGCAGGGCGAACGGCAGGTCGATCATGGCATCGATGACCTTGCGCCCGGGGAAGCTGTAGCGCACCAGGACCCAGGCCAGCAGGGTGCCGATGACGCCGTTGATCATGGCCGCATAGAGCGCGGTACCGAAGCTCAGCTTGAGCGCGGCGAGCACCCGTGGCGCCGAAATGATCGCCCAGAACTGTTCCCAGGTGAGTTGCGCGGCATGCACGAACATCGCCGCCAGGGGGATGAGCACAATCAGGCTGAGGTACACCAAGGTGTAGCCCAGCGTCAGCCCGAAGCCGGGTATGACGGGGGAGATACGACGCGACATAAAAGTCCTTGGTTAACGGAGCGGATACGCAAAGCCCGCAACTGAATGCGGGCTCTACCTGGTAGGAGCCGGCTTGCCGGCCAAGGGGCCTGCTGCCTGGTGTGGCCCTTGAGGGCGCCTTCGCTGGCAAGCCAGCTCCTACAACAGGTTTACTGGGCCGTGTAGATCTGGTCGAACACACCACCGTCGTTGAAGAATTTCGGTTGCGCAGTCTTCCAGCCGCCGAAGTCCTTGTCGATAGTCACCAGGTCAAGTTTGGGGAACTGCTGGGCGTATTTGGCGGCGACGTCCTTGTCCCGCGGGCGGTAGAAGTTCTTCGCGGCAATTTCCTGGCCGGCCGGGCTGTACAGGTGCTTGAGGTAGGCCTCGGCGATCTCGGTGTTGCCTTTCTTCTCGGCGTTCTTGTCCACCACCGCCACTGGCGGCTCGGCAAGGATTGACAGCGAAGGCACGACGATGTCGAACTTGTCGGCGCCGCCGTCTTCCTTGAGGGCCAGGAAGGCTTCGTTTTCCCAGGCCAGCAGCACGTCGCCCTGACCGTTGTTGACGAAGGTGATGGTCGAGCCGCGAGCGCCGGTGTCCAGCACAGGCACGTGCTTGAACAGCTCCTTGACGTATTCCTGGGCACGAGCCTCACTACCGCCGGCCTTCAGGCCATAGGCCCAGGCAGCAAGGAAGTTCCAGCGCGCGCCGCCGGAGGTTTTCGGGTTGGGGGTGATCACCGAGACGTCTTTCTTGATCAGGTCGCCCCAGTCCTTGATGCCCTTGGGATTGCCCTTGCGCACCAGGAACACGATGGTCGAAGTGTAGGGCGTGCTGGCGTCGGGCAGGCGTTTCTGCCAGTCCGCCGGCAGGGTCTTGCCAAGCTTGGCGATTTCGTCGATGTCACCGGCCAGGGCCAGGGTCACCACGTCGGCGCGCAGGCCGTCGATCACCGCCCGGCCCTGTTTGCCGGAACCACCATGGGATTGCTGGATCTTCACGTTGTCGCCGGGATGCGATTGCTTCCAGAAGCTTGTGAACTCGGCGTTGTAGTCCTGGTACAGCTCGCGGGTCGGGTCGTAGGACACGTTGAGCAGCTCGTAATCCTTGGCAATGGCGGAACCGGCAAAAACGGCGCTGGCGAGGGCGGCCAGGGCATAACGGCGAATCGACGACATGATGGAGCTCCCGAAATTTTTTAAAGTGCTGGCATTTTTCTTATGGCGAATCAGGCCCGCATTCGTGGGCGAATGCTGGGGTTCAGACTGGGGGTCATGGATGACGCCCTCCGGTTGTCCAGTCGGGCCTCTCGATCACGAGAGGGTGATGCGGTCTTCGACTGCGCTGCAGTCAGCTGGGTTTGTTGCCGGGCTGTTGCAGGCGGAATTTTTCCTTGCGTTCGATCTGCACGACCTGGGCGTTGTGCACGGTGATTTCCACCGCGCCAAAGCGCAGGTCGCGCAGGGCGCTTTGAATTTCCCGCAAGATGGTTGCTTCGTCCTGGCCGTCAACGCTACGTAGAGATGCGCTCATGGTGCTGCTCCTGAGTGAAAGGTGCCTGGCAGTGGCGGCACTGCTTGCGGCGTGGGAGCAATAGTAGATAGGCGCGGATATTCTTAAAAATACTGTTTAAGAATGTTTATATAACCAGAAAAATTATTCGACCTGACAGCAGCTTAGCCCCTGTAGCCGCTGCCGAGCCTGCGAGGCTGCGACAAGGCCGTCAGGCCTTCAGGCCTTCAGCGGTCTACAACATTTGCGCCCGCGTTGCGGTCGTTCGCAGCTTCGCAGGCTCAGCAGCGGCTACAAGGGTTGGTGGAAGGCCGTTTGGTCGGCGCGCCCGTCCGGGCGGAGCCTGGGAACTCCCCTGGCCATGGCGCATTCGATCCTGTAGCCGCTGCCGAGCTTTCGCGAGGCTGCGACAAGGCCCGCAGGGCCTTGCCTGGCGATCCATAGACGACCCCTTGACGTTCTGACATCGCCGCAACCGCTGTGTCGGAGTGGCGCCCAGCTCGTTCGCAGCCTGCGGCAGCGGCTACAGGGGTATCAACGGATGGCGGGGGCATTGCTCCAGTCGAGCTGCTCTGCCGGCACCGGCCGGCCGAACCAGTAGCCCTGGCCCAGGTCACAGTCGTGTTCGAGCAGGAACCGCGCCTGCTCCGCTTGCTCGATACCCTCGGCGTGAACCTGCATGCCCATGCTCTGGGCCAGGGCGATGATCACCCGAGAGATCGCCGCATCGTCTTCATCGAACGGCAGGCCGGCGACAAAACCCTGGTCGATCTTGAGCTTCTGTACCGGCAGGCGCTTGAGGCGCAGCAAGGACGAGTAGCCGGTACCGAAGTCATCGATGGCCAGGCGAATGCCCAGTTCACGCAGACGGTGCATCTGCTCCAGCGCCACCTCGGGATCGTCCATGACCGCGCTTTCGGTGACCTCCAGTTCCAGGTAGGCCGGGTCCAGGCCGGTGTCGTGCAGCACCTGGGCCACCTGCTGATAGAGCTCGCTGCGCGCGAACAGACGGGTCGATACGTTCACCGCGACAAACGACAGCACCACACCTTCAGCCTGCCATTGGCACATCTGCCGGCAGGCCTGCTGCATGACCCAGGCGTCGATCTCGGCAATCATCCCGGTGCGTTCGGCAATCGGAATGAACTCCGCCGGGGACACCAGGCCGCGTTGCGGATGCTCCCAGCGCACCAGGGCCTCGACGCCGATCAGGCGACTGTTCTTGAGATCGTGCACCGGCTGGTAGTAGACCCGCAGTTCCTGCTGCTCCAGGGCCCGGCGCAGTTCGAAGGCAATCTCCACCCGTTGCTGGGCATGGGCGGTGAGTTCCTCGGTGTACAGGGCATAGCCGTTGCGCCCGGCGCTCTTGGCCTTGAACAGCGCCGCATCGGCGTTGCGCAGCAACTGGCTGGCGCTCAGGGCGTCACTGGGGAACAGACTGATGCCGATGCTGGCGTTGATCACCACCTGCTGTTCACCCAGCTGGAAGGGCTCCTTGAGGCCGTCGATGATGCGCTGCGCCAGGGCCGCGGCCTGCACCAGTTGCGGGCAGCTTTCGGCCAGCACTGCGAACTCGTCGCCTCCCAGACGCGCCAGGGTCATGCCCGGGCCGAACATGCCTCCCAGGCGCTCGCCCACGGCCTTGAGCAACTGGTCGCCGACGTTGTGACCGAGGCTGTCGTTGATCATCTTGAAATGATCCAGGTCGATCATCAGCATCGCGCAGCCGCGCTTGTGGATCTGCGCCGAGGCCAGGGCCTGTTCGGCACGATCGGTGAACAGCAGGCGGTTGGGCAGGTCGGTCAAGGGGTCGTGGTGGGCCAGGTGGGCCAGTTCGTGCTCGGAATCCTTGATTGCACTGATGTCGGAGAACACCGCGACATAGTGGGTGAGCTCGCCCTGCTCATCGCGGATCGCGCGAATGCTCTGCCATTGCGGGTAGATCTCGCCGCTCTTGCGTCGATTCCAGATTTCGCCGCTCCATTCGCCGGTTTTCTGCAGCGAGTCGAACATCGCCTTGTAGAAGTCCGGCGAATGGTGGCCGGACTTGAACAGGCTCGGCTGGCGACCCAGCACTTCTTCGCGCTGGTAGCCGGTGATCTCGATGAAGGCGCGATTGACGTGGACAATCTGGCCCTGGGTATCGCTGACCAGCACGCCCTCGCGGGTGCAGTCGAACACTGCCGCCGCCTGGCGCAGGCGCTCGCGATCCTTCTGCTGATGGCGCAACCAGCGGTCGGCGCCCATGACTCGCAACAGGCGAGCCCGGGCAAAGAAGATCAGCACCGCGCTGACCAGTGCCCAGGCGTAGCCACTGACCTCGTGCCAGTAGGCCTGATCGGCAAATTCATCGAAGAAACTGCTCAGTAAATAACCACTGAACTGCAGCCAGATCAGGGACAGCAGCAGATAGAGCAGCGCGGCACGCAAGCCATTGCGATAAGAAACCGACATAAGTCCGTCTATTTCCACACGAAAAGTTCGGGATTATAGAGGAAGAAACATGCCGCCACTCTTATCTGAAAGGGCGACTGGTTTTCTCCGCGGGCTTGGTGATAATGCCTGGGCTGTTTTTTTCTTTATCGAGGGCCTTATCGCCTATGTGGTACGAAGGTTTACTTGGCTTGTCCGCCTGGCAACTGGTGGCAGTCACTCTGTTGATGACCCACGTGACCATCGTTGCGGTCACGATCTATCTGCATCGCTATTCCGCGCACCGTTCCCTGGAACTCAACGCCGGCCTGAAACACTTCTTCCGCTTCTGGCTGTGGCTGACCACGGCGCAGAACACCCGCGAGTGGACCGCCATCCACCGCAAGCACCACGCCAAGTGCGAGACCGTCGACGACCCCCACAGCCCGGTGATCAAGGGCCTGTCCACGGTGCTGCGCAAGGGCGCCGAGCTGTATCGCGAAGAGGCCAAGAACCCGGAAACCCTGCGCATCTACGGCAAGAACTGCCCGGAAGACTGGATTGAGCGCAACCTCTACAGCCGCTACAAGCTGGGCGGTATCGCGCTGATGGCGGTCATCGATCTGCTGCTGTTCGGCACCATCGGCATCACCATCTGGGCGATCCAGATGATGTGGATTCCATTCTGGGCCGCCGGCGTGATCAACGGCCTGGGCCACGCCGTCGGCTACCGCAACTTCGAATGCCGCGACGCCGCCACCAACCTGGTGCCCTGGGGCATCATCGTCGGCGGCGAAGAACTGCATAACAACCATCACACCTACCCCAATTCGGCCAAGCTCTCGGTGAAGAAGTGGGAGTTCGACATGGGCTGGGCCTGGATCAAGGTCTTCAGCTTCCTGCGCCTGGCCAAGGTCCAGCGCGTAGCGCCTATCGCCCACCGGGTCGAAGGCAAGGGCCACCTGGACATGGACACTGCCATGGCCATCCTCAACAACCGGTTCCAGATCATGGCCCAGTACCGCAAGCTGGTGATCGGCCCGCTGGTGAAGCAGGAGCTGGCCAAGGTCGATCACTCGGTGCGCCACCAGTTCCATCGCGCCAAGCGCCTGCTGTCCCGGGAAACCAGCCTGCTGGAAGACCGCCACCACCTGCGCATCCAGACCATGCTGGAACACAGCCAGGCGTTGAAGGTGATCTACGAAAAGCGCCTGGCCCTGCAGCAGATCTGGGTCAAGACCAGCGCCAACGGCCACGATATGCTGGCGGCGATCAAGGACTGGGTGCACGAGGCCGAGGCCAGCGGTATCCAGTCCCTGCGGGACTTCGCCAATCAGCTGAAAACCTACTCCCTGCGTCCTACCGCAGCCTGAGCCAAAGCCCCTCGCCACAAGCCGGCGAGGGGCGACTGCGACCGTCCGGCGGGCGCGCCAAGTATCGCCGCAACGGCTGGGAACTTAGCGTCCGATCCCCTATCTCACTGAACACTTCGCCACCCAGGCGGGCTTGGTTGTGGCCGCTGTCGAACTTGGCGCGGCACGCCCTTTGAGATCTGTGCCGATGGTCAATAAGAATTCACACACTCCATCTTCGCTTCCCCAGTGGCCCGAAGCCGCGCAAACCCTGATGGCCCTGATGCATGCACAGGGCGAAGTCGCCCGCCTGACCGAGCGCGAGCAGCTGTTCAGCGCCCTGCTGGTCAGCGTCAATGCAGTGCTCTGGGCCTTCGATTGGGACAACCGCCAGGTGCTGTACGTCAGCCCGGCCTATGAACGGATCTTCGGTCGCCCGGCAGGCCTGCTGCTGGCGGACTTCAACCAGTGGCGCGACAGCATCTACCCCGACGACCTGGAATACGCCGAGCGCAGCCTGGCCCAGGTCCTGGACAGGGGCGCGGTAGAAGATCGCGAGTACCGCATCATCGATGCCCAGGGGCAGGTGCGCTGGCTCAGCGACAAATGCTTCATCAACCGCAACACCGAACCCGGGCAGCGGCTGATCGTGGTGGGCATTGCCGAAGACATCACCGAAAAGAAGCAGTTGGAAGCCGAGCTGCAACGCCTGGCCACCACTGATGTGCTGACCCAGAGCAGTAACCGCCGGCACTTCTTCGAATGCGCCAACCGCGAGTTCGAAGAGGCACGCCGGCAAGGTTTACCCCTGGTCTTTCTGTTGCTGGACATCGATGACTTCAAGGTGATCAACGACACCTACGGCCATCCCGAAGGCGACATCGTTCTGCAGCGCATTGCCGAGAGCGGACGGGCTGCACTGCGTCGGGGAGACCTGTTCGGGCGCATCGGCGGTGAAGAGTTCGCGGCGGTGTTTCCCGGCTGCAGCGCGGACATGGCCCATCAGGTCGCCGAACGCCTGCAGCGCGAGATTCAGCGGCAGACCTTCAGTTGCCAGGGCCAGACCTTCAACATCACCATCAGCCAGGGCCTGAGCAGCCGACGCCGCGAAGATGAAAGCCTCGACAGCCTGTTCGCCCGGGCCGATGCGGCGATGTACCAAGCCAAGCGCCAGGGCAAGAACCGCATCGTCAGCGGATAACCACGCGCGCCCCCATCCGTGGGAGCTGGCTTGCCGGCGAACAGGCCCTAAAGGCCCACAGCGCGGTGGCGAATGTCTTCGCCGGCGAGCCGGCGGCTAAAGAGGATCAGCCCTTGCGCAGGCGGGAAAGCTCCGGCAAGCCGACTTTCAGCAGGCGCGCCGTCTTGCTGCGGGCCACCTCCTCCACCCCTTCATGTTCGGTCAGCCGCGCCAGTTGCGCCGCCAGGTTCATCACCAGGGCTTCGCGGGAATAGACCCCTCCGCCCAACTGGTAGATCGAGGCGATCAGTTCACGCAGCTCCAGGGGCATGCGCCAGCGAGTGCGCAGCGCCGAACCATAGGCGGCACCGAAGCGCTCCAGGGCATCACCGATTTCTTCCTGCTCATCCAGTTCGCCACCGGCCTGCTTCCACTCTTGCAGACAACGCAGCAATGCCAGATCGCCCAACCGGTGCAACAGGCCCGCGCAATAGCAACGCTCCTGATCCAGGTCCAGCAGGCGGGCCAGGGTCCGACCATATTCCGCCGTGTGCAGGGACAACTCCCAGTAGCGCTCGGCATAGTCAGCCAGGGCCGGCTCGCTCAGCCGCGCGCTACGCTTGAGGGCCAGGCCCAGAATCAGGTTCATGCTCTGCCCGGTACCCAGCCGGTGCAGGGCCTGGGACAGGGTCTGTACGCCTTCACCGTTGTGTTGCGCGGCACTGTTGGCGGCGCAGATCAGCACGGCAGTGATCTGGGGATCGGTGCGGATCTCCTCCTCCAGCAGCTTGAGGTCCAGCCCGTCGGGGTTGAGGCTGCGCTTGACCGCCAATTGCACATCGGTCAGCAGCGGCGCGCCATCGGCGATCTCGCGACGGCGTTCAAGAAAGGTCCACAGGGTCATGCCCGGGGCCAGGGTCGGCACCTCGCAGGCAACCTCCTGGCCAGCATCCAGCAGCAGCCCCTGCAGGCGCTGGGTCAGGCTTTCCATGTTCAAGGGTTTGGTCAGGTAGGCCGTGGGTGCCAGAGGCAAGGCCTCGCGCACGCTGGCACTGTCGCTGCGCACGCTGAGCAGAATGAATGGCTGCAACGGGTTGCGCTTGCGCTGGCGCACGGAGCGCAGCAAGGCGAGACCGTCGATGCCCGGCAACTCCCAGTCGGCAATGATCAGGTCATAAGGTTTGGCGCTCAACAGTTCCAGGGCTTCCTGACCGTCGGCACACAGATCCAGACGCGCGTCACAGCGCACGTTGAGCAGCACTTGCTTGAGCAAATCGCGAGACCAGGGATCGGCCTCGGCAATCAGCACACGAGGTACAGCGGGTAAATCAACAGCGGTCATGCAGCACGCTCCCTAGGCAATCCTTTGCACCTTAGTCAATGCACGGGCTTCCATACAGCGCAAATCCCCTATGGACCGCCTGGGGATGAAAAAAACCCGCCGAAGCGGGTTTTTTTGTCGATCAGGTCACAGCAGCAACCACTCAGAGTTCAGCGAAGCACTCTTCGATGATGGCCAGGCCTTTATCCAGTTGCTCGTCCGGCGAGGTCAGCGGAACCAGGACCCGCAACACGTTGCCGTAGGTGCCGCAGGACAGCAGGATCAGCCCCTTGTCGCGAGCCTTGGCCACGACCTGAGCCACAGCAGCGGCGTTCGGCTTGTGGCTGTCGCCGTTCTCGAACAGTTCCACCGCGATCATCGCACCCAGGGCGCGCACTTCGCCGATCACCGGGTACTTGGCCTGGATGGCCTTGAGGCCGGTCACCAGACGCTCGCCCACCGCCTTGCAGCGATCGAGCAGGTGCTCTTCTTCGAACACTTCCATCACCGCCAGAGCGGCGGCACAGGCGATCGGGCTACCGGCGTAGGTGCCGCCCAGGCCGCCTGGAGCGATGGCGTCCATGTATTCGGCCTTGCCGCAGACACCGGCCAGCGGGAAGCCGCCAGCGATGGATTTGGCGAAGGTGGTCAGGTCGGCGGCAACACCCATCTGTTCCATGGCGAAGAAGGTGCCGGTACGGCCAGCGCCGGTCTGCACTTCGTCGGCGATCAGCAGGATGCCGTGCTGATCGCACAGGGCGCGCAGGCGCTTCATGAACTCTTTGGGCGCGACGTAGAAACCGCCTTCGCCTTGCACCGGCTCAATGATGATGGCAGCGATATCACGTGGCTCAGCGTCATTTTTGAAGATGCGCTCGATGCTGGCGATGGAGTCGTCGATGCTCACGCCATGCAGTTCGTTGGGGTACAGCGCACGGAAGATACCGCCTGGCATCAGGCCCATGCCGGCCGAGTAAGGCACGACTTTACCGGTCAGGCCCAGGGTCATCATGGTGCGGCCATGGTAGGCGCCAGTGAAGGCGATCACGCCGGCGCGGCCAGTGGCGGCACGGGCGATCTTCACGGCGTTTTCCACGGCTTCGGAACCGGTGGTCACCAGCAGGGTTTTCTTGGCGAAGTCACCCGGAACCTTGGCGTTGATTTTCTCGCACAGCTCCACGTAAGGCTCGTAGGCCAGAACCTGGAAGCACGTGTGGGTCAGCTTGTTCAACTGCTCGGTCACCGCGGCGATGATTTTCGGGTGCACGTGACCGGTGTTCAGTACCGCGATACCGCCGGCGAAGTCGATGAACTCGCGGCCTTCAACGTCGGTGACGGTGGCGTTCTTCGCGCTGTCGGCGAAGATCGGGTGAATCTGGCCAACACCGCGTGGTACAGCGGCTTCACGGCGTTTCATCAAGGATGCGTTGGTCTTGCTCATAGTGTCCTCATTCACCGCGGCTACAGCGGTGTGATTCAAGGGTTGCGGGGCGGGGAAGCGCCTGCGACAGCATGCGATGATCGACTGCCGGAGCGGTCCCGGGCCACCTTGAAAAAGTGCGTTTTTAAAGCGGCGCCAGGGGACAGCGCTCTCGTGCCCCCGGCGCTTGAAACCGGATCAGATACCCAGGCAGAGGTATTTGATTTCCAGGTAATCCTCGATCCCGTACTTGGAGCCTTCACGGCCCAGGCCCGAAGCCTTGATGCCACCGAACGGTGCCACTTCGTTGGAGATCAGGCCGGTGTTGACCCCGACCATGCCGTATTCCAGGGCCTCGGCCACACGGAACACACGCCCCAGGTCGCGGGCGTAGAAGTACGACGCCAGGCCGAACTCGGTGTCGTTGGACATGGCGATGACTTCGGCTTCGTCTTTGAAGCGGAACAGCGGCGCCAGCGGGCCGAAGGTTTCTTCCTTGGCCACGGCCGCGTCTTTCGGCACGTTGACCAGGATGGTCGGCTCAAAGAAGTTGCCTTCCATGGACTTGCCACCGGCCAGCAGGGTCGCGCCTTTTTTCAGGGCGTCGGCGATGTGTTCCTGGACCTTGGCCACGGCTTTTTCATCGATCAGCGGGCCGGTGGTGGTGCCTTCTTCCAGACCGTTGCCGATCTTCAACTTGGCCACCGCCACTTTCAGCTTCTCGGCGAAGACGTCGTAGACCGAATCCTGGATGTACAGGCGGTTGGCGCAGACGCAGGTCTGACCGTTGTTGCGGTACTTGGAGATGATCGCGCCTTCGACGGCCTTATCCAGGTCGGCGTCGTCGAACACGATGAACGGCGCGTTGCCGCCCAGTTCCAGGGAGACTTTCTTGATGTCCTTGGCGCATTCGGCCATCAGCTGGCGACCGATTTCGGTGGAGCCGGTGAACGACAGCTTGCGCACGATCGGGTTGCTGGTCAGCTCGCCGCCGATGTCGCCGGCACTGCCGGTGACCACGCTGAGCACGCCTTTGGGGATCCCGGCGCGGTGCGCCAGTTCCACCAGGGCCAGGGCCGAGAACGGGGTTTGCGAAGCGGGCTTGATGACCATGGTGCAACCGGCGGCCAGGGCCGGGCCGGCTTTACGGGTGATCATCGCCGCCGGGAAGTTCCACGGGGTGATGGCGGCGGTCACGCCGATCGGCTGCTTGATCACGATCAGGCGCTTGTCCGGCTGATGGCCCGGGATCACGTCACCGTAGATGCGCTTGGCTTCTTCGGCGAACCATTCGATGAAGGAGGCGGCGTAAGCGATTTCGCCCTTGGCTTCGGCCAGCGGCTTGCCCTGCTCCAGGGTCATCAGGCGACCCAGGTCGTCCTGGTTTTCGATCAGCAATTCATACCAGCGGCGCAGCTTGGTGGCGCGCTCCTTGGCGGTCAGGGCACGCCAGGCCGGCAGGGCCTTGTCGGCGGCTTCGATGGCGCGGCGGGTTTCGGCGGCGCCCATCTTGGGTACGGTACCGAGGATTTCACCGGTAGCGGGGTTGTTGACCTTGATCGTCTGACCGTTGTCCGCGTCAACCCAAGCTCCATCGATGAAGGCTTGTTGGCGGAACAACTGGGCGTCTTTGAGCTGCATGTCGGCTTCCTTAACAGCACCGCGCATACGCGGGGCGAATTGTGATTGTAAAAAAGGCGCCCTGTCAGGCATGGACCGCGCTGGCGCGTCTGCAAGCCCTGGACAAAGCTGCCGTCAGGAAAATCGTTCACTGGGTAAAAGCACGAAAATGTCGCACACAAGGATAGACGTGCGCTTGGGCACCCAGGCAAGAGCGTTTGAAATCTCAAACGAATCCTAGGGTCAACAGGGGTAAAGGACAATAGGCTGTTCGAAAAAAAGAACGTAAACGTCCTTCAGGTTAAAAATTTCAGATCAACGTCACTCGCAACCGCCGAAAAGACAACGCCCCCGGGGCCTGCAGACCGCGGGGGCGTTGGCGTGACGCCAGGGAAAGGATCAGCTACTGAACGACTTGAGCACCGTCAACAGGCTGGTGAGGTTGTCGGCCACGCCGCCCTGGGCGACTTTCTCGGTGGCTGCCGCTCCGGCGGTGGTGTCGACGCTGTAGATCTGCATCACGCCCTGGTTGGTGGCCGCCTGGGCCAGGGTGTTTTGCTGCTGCTGGGCCGACACCGAGTTCTGGAACAGGATGGCCACGGACTGGCCCATGGACTGGTAGACGGTGCCCATCGCCATGGCCGGTGCTTCGGCAACGACCTTGACGTTGGTCTGGGTCACGGCATCGGTGATTTGCGGACTGACTGTGCTCATAAAAACTCCATTTTTTCAGCAGGAAAGTTCAACGGGAAATCAGGCGCTCAGCCACTCAGCTCTGGAAGGACTTGAGCACCGTCAGCAGGCTGGTGAGGTTGTCGGAGACCCCGCCCTGGGCAACCTTCTCGGTGGCGGCGGCGCCGGCGGTGGTGTCGACGCTGTAGATCTGCATCACGCCCTGGTTGGTCGCGGCCTGGGCCAGGGTGTTTTGCTGCTGCTGCGCCGAGACCGAGTTCTGGAACAGGATCGCGGTGGCCTGGGCCATGGATTGGTAGATGGTGCCCATCGCCATGGCCGGCGCTTCGGCGACGACTTTGACGTTGGTCTGGGTGACGGCATCGGTGATTTGTTCGTTTACAAGTGGCATGGCTCAACTTCCTTTGTTAGTACACGGAGCATTCCGTGTCTTTGAGTGAACGTGGCAGCCGTTTTGCTGTGAACCGTATTGCCCGGGACCCTCGGCTTATTTCAGGGGGGACTCATTGCCCGGCAGCGGCGAGCACCTGCTTGAGGGTGTCCTCGACCTTCTGCGACAACTCGGCCATGCGCGCCTCGACGGCGGCTTTCACCTCCTGCTGCACCAGGGCGCTGATCGTTGCCTTGAGGGCTGGATCGTCGGCAGTGGCAGGAGCTGGGGCGGGTGCCGCGACCTTGTCCGCACTCGGCGCCGCTGCCGGTTCCGCTGCGCCAGTCGGCGCTGGAGTGGCGGCCGCGGACTGGTGCTCGGCCGCCGCCAGCAGCTGACGCAGCACCAGCTCGCGCGCCTGGGGATCAGCCTTGCCGGCACCGGCCCCCGACAACTGCTCGATGATCTTGCGCGTGCGCTGCTCATCGGCCTCTATCAGCTCGACGGCCCGCTGCCGCGCCTGATCAACGCTCTGTTGCGCAGACTTGGACATGTCCAGCGGCTTGTTTTGGACAAACGCCTCCAGCACCTGGCGCTCGACCTGGGTCAACGGACGATTCAGATACTTCTCGGCAAAGAGAAGTATCGTCGCCATCGGGGTTTGCTCTTCATTCGCCATTGCATGCTCCTTGTTGATGAATGGCGTTGAAGGGCTGGGCACCGGGTCCGTCGAACTTCAACGCCTGGGGTGAACAGAGCGGCCGGCGAACGCCGGCGCCTCTTGCACGACGGCCCCGAGCGCCTTGCGCGCCCGAGGGTCGGACTCAGGAAGACGACGATCGATTGGCCAGAGTGGCGCTGTACTTGGCGATGCTGGCGTCGATCTTGTCGATGGCCATGCCGGCTGCCTCCGCTTCCATCGCCCCCGCCGCAGCCGCCACAGCAGCGGCCGCACCGACCATCAGGTCGGTGGCCAGCACGCCCAGGGCATCCTCGGCGGCGCCCTTGACGTTCTCTTTGACGATGTTCTCGGTCATCTGCTTGAGCAGCACCGCCTGGGCCGCCAGGGCCAGCTTGCTGACCCCGTCGAAATACCCCGCCGCCGACTGCGCCACCAGACCGGCGGCCTGGCTGATCATCATGTCCGGCGCGGCAGCGATCTGCGCCGGGGCATAGCTGAACGTCTGGGCATTGGTGAACTGCACCGCCTGGACGATCTGGCTGTTGAGCGCATCAGTGCTGTCGGTGCTGGGGCTGCCGGCCTGCTTGAGCAAATGGGCGTTCATCGTCTCCATCACCGAAGGCCGCGCGGCGGCGGACGGCGGTGATGGCGCAGACTCGGCCGCCGCATCGGTGCCGGGCGACGTGGGCTCGCTGGGCGCCGCCTGCGGCTCGGCCGTTTCCGCACCCGGACTGGGGCCGGCCGCCGCGCTCGCGGTGTCATCGGCCGCGGCTGTGGGTGGGGTTTTCTTCTTGAACCATGCCATGACGATTCTCCTGGGCGATCAGCCCTATTCGCCGATCGCCATGATCAACGCCACGGCCTTGGACACCACCGCGTTAGAGATCTGGTTCAGCGCCTGCTGGCTGTTGACCGCGTTCTGCAACGACAGGCCCGCCGAGTGGCTGGCCACCTGATACAACGAGGCGATGGCCTGGGCCGGGGCTTCGGCCACCACCTTGACGTTGGTCTGGGTCACGGCATCGGTGATCTGCGAGTTGACCATTGGATCGGGCATACATCTCTCCTTAGATGGAATGGCCCACCGCAGAAGGCGGCGGCACCGGCTACAGCGTCGAAAACAGGCTCACTGAACAAGAACGTCCCGGCGCACCCGCTGTGAATCCTGCCACGCCCTCAACGCAGGGCCTCGCGCAACAATTGCACATGCTTGCGCGCCAGGGGCTGGTTCATTCCCAGCTCGGCGGCGATGTTCGGGTAGGGCAGATCGTCGACAAACTTCAGTTCAAACAAGCGGCGTTTTTTAAAGGGCAATTGCGCCACCCGCCGACTGAGCAGGGCCAGGGTTTCCAGCAGTTCCACCTGCTCCAGCACCGACATCTGCGGCGCCTCCAGCTGCTGCAGCGGGTCGTCCTCGAAATCGGCGAAATCCACGAACAGACGCTGCTCCCGCGCCCGCCGCCGACAGCTGTCGACAAACACATGATCGAGCACCAGAAACAGAAAGCCCTGGGGATCGCGAATCCGCTCCGGCGAACGGCGAAAGAACAGCAGCGCCTTGATCGCCGTGGCCGCCAGCCACTCCTGGGCGCCATCGGCGTTGCCCCGCGCCAACTGCCGGGCACGACGCTGCAACCCGGGCAACACCGCCTTCCAGCTCGCCTCGAACAGATGATCCGCCAACGCTGTCGGCAGGCCCTCTTGCATTAAACAGTTCATCTCCCGCACCTCCCTGTGCCCCGTGACTGCACGGATATGGCTGCAGGTTGCGCTGGGCCGACCGGCCGATGCAGCGGGAAAAACTGCCACTACGGCCCGGGTTTCCGGGGATTGCGCCGGGCGGTGGAAAAGGGATGCAAGCCGGCGTGGACGCTTCGAGTCGACATAGGTATGATGTCGCCCGCACTGCATCCGTAGCTCAGCTGGATAGAGTACTGCCCTCCGAAGGCAGGGGTCGTGGGTTCGAATCCCGCCGGGTGCACCAGCTTCAACGAGAAAGCCCCAGGTCTGATGGCCTGGGGCTTTTTTGTTTCCGAAAGCCGGCGTTGCCGGCAGCAGCCTCATTCACTCCCTGATCCAGGACGACGGCTCGCGACTGGAGGCTGTCCCGGTGGAGCGCGACTTGCTACATTCCCAGCCCCCCCGGACAGGAGGTCCCGATGCTGCGCCATCCCCTGCTCAACCATCCCTTCGAGCCAGACATTCGTGACTGGGTCAGCTGTTTCATGGGCTATGACATGCCCCCGGAGCGGGATGCCGAACTGAGCCGCTACAACCCCAATGATTCCCAGGACCGCGAATACCTGATCCGTCATTACGCGTTGCGGCGCGACTACCCCCAGCAGAACTTCCGTCATCGGCAACGGCTGGTGGAGGTTCTGCAAGCCGCACTGGACGATCCGGACTATGACTTCGACAACATCTGGGAGCCTGCTGAAGATGACGACGAATACGCGCAATGGCCCAGCACTTGGCCGGCGGTGCTCTACGACAGCCGGGACTTCTTCCAGCGCCTGCTGATCGCGGCCCGGGAGCGGTGGCACGAGGACCTGATCCGCGCCCGCTTGCCTTCTCTGCAGGCATGCAGGGCGATTGCGCAGCGGGATCGGGGCACCCGCGACTGGCTGTTCAACATCGACAACAGCCAAGCCTGGCGAACGGTCTTCAATGAGGCGGCCACGCCCTATGACTTCAATACCCAGGGCCCGGTGTTTCAAGGCGAGCAACTGAGCCTGCAACTGTATGGCGACCTGGGGCGTCTGTCCGTGCCTTGCACCTGGCCGGCGAGCCAGACCCCGACCCACTGCCGCCTGCTGCTCAAGGTGCAGGGCATCAGCGAACTGGCGCTCAGCGGTACGCGCTTCGACGGGCGCATGCGTACCCAGCTCACCCGCCTCAACCCCGGTTATCACCTGCACCTGGAAATCGGTTTTGACTGCGTGATCGAATGCGTGGCGCTGTCCGTGAACATCACCGACGTCGAAGGAATACGCGATGAAAAGCAACTTTGAAGTGGCCCTGGAACGTCAGGAAATGCCCCAGTTCTTTCGCGGCCAGGGCCAGTACCTGACCCGGGATGGCGATTGGGACGAGCACCTGTACTGCATCAACTGGCCAGGGATCTTCGCTTACCTGCGGGACCACGCCGATGGCGCACAGCAACTGAGCAGCGCCTTCGAGCTTTACGTCTACAGCGTTGGGGAAACCATCGAGGATTGCTTCGGCCTGCGGGAAAACCTGTTCGGCTACTACTCGACCCGGACCCGCTGGGCGCCCGAGAGCGTCGATCTGCTGGCACAGCTGCCGGAGCCCTGCCGGCGGCGCATCGTGCAGCGTTTGAGCTGGTATCGCTGGCAGGTGGAAAATCACGCCCGGCTGCTGCCGGAACGGGCCCGGCGCATGAGCGCGGACGGTGCCTGCGCCGAGTTCATCGACCTGCCCGCCTTGCCCTACAGCTGAACCCGACGGCCGCCGGGATTATTCATCCTCGGCGGCTTCGGCGTCCTGCTGCGCTTGTTCGGCTTCGTCCTGCGCCTCGGGATCGGCGCCCTCTTCAGCCTCTTCCAGGCCAAAGTCCTTGCGACTCTCCTTGATGGCCTGACGGATATCCGCGCCCTTGATCGGGCAGTTCAACATTGCCGCTATACGGTCGATGCGGGGTGCCATGACCGGCCTCTCACTTTCTGGAAACTGCGCAGATAGTGCGCGCTTTCCCTGGCGACAGCCAACCCCCGCACCTTATTGACGACGCAAGGCTTGCAGGCGCGCGTCCAGATCCTCCTGTGGATACTGTTCATGCAGCTGCAGCAGCAGCTCGGCCGCCTCGCGACTCTGGCCGCCTTCCCACAAGCGCAAGACCGCCTGAAGCTGCTTATCCAACCGCTTGAGGGTCCGCAGCTCGGCCGGGGCCGACATGCGTTGGGCCAACTTGCTCGACTCAGCCCTGGGCTTGGCCATCGCTGGTGGCGCTGCGTCACTCAGCGCTTCGAGCTCTGGCGCCGCGGCAAAACTGCCCACAGGGGCTGCCGCAGTCATGGGCTCAGGGACACTCAAAGCCCCGGCCAGCTCGGCGGAGCGTGGCGCCGCCTGACGCGCCATGGGCGCCGCTGGGGTTGGAGCGGGCGCGGGCGCGGGAACAAAGGCCTGCTCTTGTGGATAGTGCTCCGGGGAAGGCCGCAGCAAACCAATGACCAGGGCCACGCCAAACAGGCTGGCAAAGGCCAGTTGATAGCGCGGCCGCTGGCAGGCGCGCATCCAGCGCTGCCAAAGACTCGGCTTGGGCGCAGGGGCTTCGCGGCGCGCAGTGGCCAGGATCAGGGCATCCAGATGGGCCGGTGGCTCCTGGGCGCTGTGTTGGCGAATGTGCGCCAGCATCTGCTCTTCAGGGGACGGGGTCTGTCGGGCGTCAGTCATGTGAGTACCTCCTCGGCCAGGAGCCGACGCAATTTTTTCAGCGCATAACGGAAACGGCTTTTCACCGTTTCCAGGGGCGCCTGGGTCAGGCTGGCGATCTCTGGCAGTTCCAGGTCGCCGTGGGCCCGCAGCAGGAACACTTCGCGCTGGTCTTCGGGCAAGTCCTGCAAGGCGGCTTCGATACGCTGCTGGTCGCGGCACAGGCTCAGTTGCTGTTCGGGGCCGGGAGCCTGGTCGGTTTCGCCGTGCAGTTGTTCGTCGTAGCTGTCGTGCAGCGGGTTGCGCTGGCCGTGCTTGCGCCAGTGGTCGATCAGGCGGTTGCGCGCGATCTGATACAGCCAGGTACGAAAGCTGGCCCGACCCTGGGGTTGGCTGGCGCTGCGGATCAGGCTGAGCCAGGTGTCCTGGTAGACCTCTTCCGCCAGCTCGGCCTTGCCGCACAGGCCCAGCACAAAGCCATACAGGCCCTGGCGGTGGCGCTGGTACAGCACCTCGAAAGCCGTCGGATCTCCGGCGCGATAACGCGCCAGCAGCGCTTCATCGCTGCTGGCATCGGTGGACATTTGAGGAGCAGACATGGGGCGGATGAACTCCTGTTCACTGCTCGTGATGTGGCTATTCAAGGCGGCTCTGCACCTGGCTCATGTCCACGGGCTGCGCCTCGGCCTGGGGCGCATTTCCCGCCTGGGTTTTCGGCGCCTGAGTTTGCAGGCTTTGCGCCAGCTCTACCAGTTGTACGAACTCGCCGCGCAGTCCGTAAGGATCTTCGCCCTTGGCGCCCCGGGCCAGCTTGGCGGTGTCGGTCAGGCTGAAGTTGCCGGTGTAGCGGCCGTCCTTGAGCTGCTGGGAGAACGCCGCCACCGCAGCGGCGAAGCGCAGGTCGGGGCTGGCCTCAGCCAGTTTAGCCGGCTGCTGCGCGCTGATCGGCCGTTCGATCAAGCGGCTACTGCCACCTTCCGGCGCCTTGTAGCGCACCCGCAGCATCGCCAGTTCACCATTCTTGCCACCCTGCTGCGGCGCCTTGGCCTGTGCATAACGCAGGGGCTCCAGCCAGCCCTTCTCGCCCGCCGGGACGATTTCATACAACGCGGTCACCGTATGCCCAGCGCCGATTTCCCCTGCGTCCACTTTGTCGTTGCTGAAGTCTTCACGCTTGAGGGCACGGTTCTCATAACCCAGCAGACGGTATTCGCTGACTTGGGCCGGGTTGAACTCCACTTGCAGCTTCACGTCCTTGGCCACCACCGCCAGGGTCGAACTGAGCTGGTCCACCAGTACCTTGCGCGCTTCGCGCAGGTTATCGATGTAGGCGTAGTTGCCGTCACCGGCATCGGCCAGTTGCTCCATCAGGTGCTCGTTGTAGTTATCCACACCGAAACCCAAAGTGGTGAGGGAGACACCGCTCTTGCGCTTCTCGGCGGCCATGGCCTTGAGGCTGTCGAAGTCGCTGATGCCGACGTTGAAGTCACCGTCGGTGGCCAACAGGATGCGGTTGATGCCCTTGTGGATAAAACCCTGCTGGGCCATCTGGTAGGCCAGCTGGATGCCCGAGGCGCCAGCCGTGGAACCGCCGGCGCTGAGCTGGTCGATGGCGCTGCGAATCTTCGCCTTGTCGCGTCCGGAGGTGGGCTCCAGCACCACTCGCGATTCGCCGGCGTAGACCACCAGCGACACCCGGTCCTGATCCCGCAGTTGATCCACCAGCAGCTTGAGGGTGCTTTTCACCAGGGGCAGGCCTTCGCGGCGGTCCATGGAACCGGAGACGTCCACCAAAAATACCAGATTGGCCGGGGCCAACTCCGCCACCGCGCGATCCGATGCCTTGATGCCGATGCGCAGCAAACGGGTGTGGGGATTCCACGGCGAGGGCGCCAGCTCGGTGGTCACGCCGAAGGGCGAACCCTCGCTGGGCAGGGCGTAATCGTAGGGGAAATAGTTGACCAGCTCCTCCAGGCGCACCGCGCCTTCCGGCGGCAGGCTGCCCTGGTTGAGCAAGCGGCGGACATTGGCATAAGCACCGGTATCGACGTCGGCGCTGAAGGTCGAGACCGGTGCTTGGGCAACGCTGTGGATCGGGTTGTCCGGCAACTTCTGGTACTGCTCACGGGCCTCGTCGCGGTAACCGGCCATGATCGAATCACGGGCGGCGATGGGCGCCGGCATCGGTGCCGACAACCTCATGGGATGCGCCACGCGCTTGGTCATGGCGGCATCGGCGTGTTGCGCCTCGTACTGCGCTTCAGGCGCAGCCTGCAATGCTCCCTGGGTTGACGACCCGGCGGCGGATTCGGGCTTGGACGACACACCACAGCCGGCAACCGCCAGCAACAGACCGGCGGCGAAACCCTGGGCGACCGGACGAAGGAAATGCACGGGAAGGGACATGGGGGCTGACCTCGGGAAGAAATGATCCATTCCCCCCTTCAGACGAAGCCCCTGAGCCATTCGGGTTAAGCCACGAAAAAAAATTCACTCAGCGAGAGTAGCGGCGCACCACACTGCTATTGCGCAACACGTGGCCGTTGATCTTCTCCAGCAACTGAGCCCGGGTCAGCCCGGCAGGCAGGGCATCCGGCGCCAGATCCAGGGCGTAGATCTGCATGATGTAGTGGTGCGCGCTGTCACCCACTGGCGGGCATGGGCCCATGTAGGAAGTACCGTTGCGGCTGTTGAGGCCGCCCACACCTTCCAGAGTCGGCTTGGTGCCCGCTCCGGCGGGAATCTGCCGAGTGCTGGACTTGATGCCGTAATGCACCCAGTGATCCACACCCTGGCCCTTGGCGCCGTCCGGGTCGTGCATGACGATGGCGTAGCTCAAGGTGCCGGTGGGGCCTGCGGTCCAGTTCAGGGCCGGGGAGTTGTTGTGCCCGCCACAGCCCTTGGCATCACTGGCATTGCCGGTGGTGAACAGCCGGTCATCCGAGACCCCAGGGATGTTCAGGGTAAAACGCTCCTGGGCCTGCACGGGAAACTGCAGGCACAGCAGCACGGCACCAGCGGCCAGCCAAGTATTGCGTGAGGCAAAGCGAGACATACGAAAGCACCTTTTGCAGATGAGATCAGGAGGCCAGAGGACTATAGCCTGCACAAAAGAGCGCGCTCCTTCGTGCACGGCGCGGGGAGATTGAGCTTGAGGACAGGGGTAGTTGTAAATGGATATTTCAGAGTCCGACCGCGATCGCGAGCACAGTTCACGGCCGGCCAGACACTGCGCCCGACATGACGCGGCAGGCCCTCAGCCTCGATGGGCCTGCATGTACTGACGCAGCAATTGGTTGATCCGCGTCTGATAACCCGCGCCCTGGCCCTTGAACCACTCCAGCACATCGGCGTCCAGGCGAATGGTCACGGCCTTCTTGCCCGGCAGGTGCACCTCGGCGCGGCGAAAGAAATCGTCATCCAGCTCGGGAATATCTGACGTATCGATGCTCTGGTCATCGGCTTTCGCCAGGCGATCCCAATCCGTTTTCGATCCGTCAGTTTTCGATCCGTTGGACATAGTATTTAGCCTCCCGTTTAGTGGCTTTTCGCGCCGAGATAATGCGCACCGCATGACCCCGCCGCTCGGTATGGACCACCACGCCCACCAGGGTCCTGATCCAACCGAGGCTGACCCAGCGCTCCTCGCCGTAGTCCAGGCGCTCATCGCGCAAGGACAGCACCGGACGCTGGAACATCAGCACGGCATCGTTGAAATCGATGCCGTGCTTGAGCAGGTTGGCGTGGTTCTTGGCCTCGTCCCATTCAAAGTACATGAGCAATTCCGTATTTACAAATGTACATACAGGCTAGCCGACCGTTCGCCAAAAGCGGTCTGGGTAAACACCTGGAAATACAGTCGACTCGGTGCTCATGCCAGTCGCAGTCAACGACACTGTTGTCAACAATCCGTACTCTATCCACCCCCGGGCGGCTTCCCGGCCGCCCGCTTTTCATAAGGAAATGCCATGCATAAACCCGCAACAGAACTCCCCCAGCGCCAGATCCGCGCGCTCTACGACGCCGACACCATCCGCGTCTACCAGGCCTACTCCGACAGCATCGCCGACGCCGCCCTGGCCCACGGCACCTTCGTCTCCCCGCCCTTCAAGATGGAGCGCATGACCTGGATAAAGCCGTCTTTCCTATGGATGATGTACCGCGCCGGCTGGGGCTACAAAGACGCCGGACAGGCCCGCATCCTCGCCATCGACATCAGCCGCGAAGGCTTCGAATGGGCCCTGGCCAACGGCTGCCTGAGCCATGCCGACGAGTCCATGAGCAAAGAAGAGTGGTTGAAGTTGAAAGACCAGTCGCCGGTGCGCATTCAATGGGACCCAGAGCGTGACCTGTACCTGCGGCCCCAGGAACACCGCGCGATCCAGATCGGCCTGAGCAAGGAGGCCGTGCAGTTGTACGTGAACCAGTGGATCAAGCGCATCACCGATGTCACGCCCCTGGCTCACGAGATTCATCGGCTTATTCAGCTAGGTGATTTGGACGGCGCCCACAGTCTGATTCCGCAAGAACAGGAATATCCCACTCCCCGCGAGTACAGATGAGTCGCTCTTGGCGCCAGCTCAACCATCAGCGACGCCTGCCCTACCTCCTCAGGACTGAGGTGCAAACACTGCATGACGACCACTCTCCGGACAGCAAAACGCCCGGGCTGTTGAACAGCACCGGGCGTTGGGCTTCGCGGTCGGAGGGCGCCAGAGACGCCCCTACTTAGGGCTTACTGCAAGGTGCCAGCACCGCCCATTTTGCTCATGACAAAACCCACGAACTGCTCGACGGTCATCTTCTGGCCGTTGAAATTCACTTCGTTATTGGCGTAGTGCAGCGACGACACCACCGCATTGCCTTCCAGCTTGGCCAACTGGGTGGCCAGGGCCATGGCGCTGAGCATTTCCGCGGTGGCGGCGCTTTGCTCGGCGATTTGCTTGGCGTCGGTCTGGCCTTCGGCCTGGGCCTGCAAGGCGGCGACGTCGGCCAGCATCGGCTTGGACAGCGACAGCTTGGCGTCCAGCTGGCTGATCAGTTGCTTGCCCAGCTCAGCCGGCGGCAGTTCCAGGCTCTGCGGCTTGGCCAGGTCCAGGCTCAGGCTGAAGCGGCTTTCACCACCAGCGGTCTTGAATGCCAGGCTTTCCAGGGCGATCTGTGGTTTGGCTTCCAGGACCTTGTTCACCGCGGCACGTACCTTGACCTGCTCGGCGTCGCTCATTTGCAGTTCCGGTGCCGGTTCGCCCTCGGCAGTCGCCTCGTTGGTCGCCTGCTGATACGGCTGCAGCACGGTCTGATAGACCTGGACCAGATCGAGCATGCCCTGGCTGTCGAGGTTCTTCATGCTCCAGAGCATCTCGGCCGAACCCACGGTCTTGCCGTCGAAGGCGATTTCGCCCACTCGGTAATCCGCGCGGCCCGCTACCGTGCTGCCGGTTTCTTCGCTGGAGGTCTTCTGTTCGAAGTTCTTCAGGGTCAGCACCGACTGCTTGTCACCGAAGGTGGCCTTGGTGCTGGTGAGCTCCAGGGTGTTCTGCCCCAGGTAGTAGTCGAAGCTGCTCTTTTGCAGGTTGCTGGCCAGGGTCAGGCCGTTGATTTCCAGTTTGAGCGGTGCTTTATCCGGCGAGCTGAGGAACAGGCTCAGGCTGTCCATGTAGCCGTCGACCTTGGCTTTCTGGCGGTTTTCGCTGACGCTGAAGATGGCGTTCAGACCGGAGAACTTGAGGTTGTTCAGCTCATCCCGGGCCAGCTCCATCGGGGCGAAATCCACAGTGCCCTCGGCGGACAGGTCATAGCCAACATTGACCACGCCCTTGAACGGTGCAGCACCCTTGGTGGCGGCAAACCACTTGTCGGTCTGGGCATTATTTTCCAGTTGGAAATGACTGGACGCCATGACGGGCAGCCACTTGAGACGGATCAGGCGCGAGAAAGGCAGCGGGCCGTGTTCGATGTGGTCGGCGATCATCAGTTCCAGCCCACCGTTGAACACCTCGCCCTGGGTCTTGAGGCGGTAGCGGGCGTCGCTGCTGAACACGCCACGCTCCAGGGACACCAGTTCCAGGGTAGCGGTGGCGTCATAGCCGATCAGCGCCGCTTGCAGCTCCTTGTTGCTTTCAACCACCTGCTGCTGCAGAACCCCTTCCAGCTTGGTGCCGGTGTACCAGGCGCCGCCGGCACTGATGACACCTACCGCGACGACGATTCCTAACAGTACGCCTGCTGATTTATTCATGTCTGACCCGATCAATATCCGTTGTTTGAAGGTGTGCTCGTCTTCCCTGAACCCATGACGGGTTGCGGCTCGACTCCGCGCAAAACCGGCGCAGATTACCATTGGCGGCTAGCGCGAGCCCAACAAAAGCTAAAAAGCCCCAAGCCTCAAGCGCCAAGCTGCAAGCTAAAGGCAGCAGGCGGCTTGAGGCTTGAGGCTTGAGGCTTGCAGCTCAGGAGTATTGGACTTCCAGGGCGTCGAGTTGATGGTCGAAGCTCTTGAGACGGGCGCTCCAGGTGTAGACCAGTACTTCGAAGTCACGATCGATCACCGGGCTGTTGCCACGGGATTCGCCGCGGGGATCACAGAAATCCAGCTGGTATCGCTCCCGCGCCATGGCGGTGGCGACATCCGACAGCTCCCGGGCATTGTTCAGCCAATGGCGTCCGTCATCGGCCTGTTTGTCCAGCAGGATGCACTGCTTTTTCAGAGCTTCCAGGCTCTTTTCCAGCGGGGTGCCGGTGAGTTCGCCCATGACTTCGGCGAAGGTCCGCCCCGGCTGCCAGTAGCTTCCCCAGAAGTAACGGTCGAACACGGTCTCAACCCGGCGCAGAGCCACCTTGGTGTCCCAGATCATCACCAGGGTCTTGCTCTGTTCGAGCTGTCTTTTCTTGATTTTCTGACTTTGCCACGAGGCCCAGGCCACCACACCGATGGCCAACACCGCGATCAGCGCGCTGGCGCTGTCGAGGAACACCATGGCCTTGTCGATCTGGTGGGCCAGCATGATGCCGTAGAAGTAGGTGGCAGACAGCAGCACCAGTGCACAGAGCGCACACCAGAAGCCCGGAGCATAAGGGTTTTTCATTATTGGAATCCCCATGACCATCACATGCTTTGATCGGCTGGAAAGTCCATTGCACGCGGGACTGTTCCAACTGATCAAAGCATAGCAACGGCCTCAGGGTTTCGCGGGTTGCGAGCCTTGCGTTCGTCCGCTTTCCCAACCGCCGCCCAGGGCCAGGAACAGATCGATCTGACTCATTGCCACCTGGGTGTTGGCCGCTGCCAATTGCGCGCGCATATCGGTGTAGGTGCGGGTGGCTTGCAGGTCGGCGAGGAAGGAAGCGCGCCCGGCCTGGAAGAAACGGTGAGTCTGGTCCGCCGCCAGTTGCGCCGACTGCTCGGCATCCGCCAGAGCATCGCGGCGTTGCAGCTGGGCGCTGTACTGGGCCAGGCCGGTCTGGGTTTCACGAATGGCGTTGAGCACGACTCCGTCGAAATGGGCCAGGGCGCCCTGGCTCGCCGCTTCGGCCTCATGAATGCGTTCACGGGCGCCGTTGGCCGGCACGCTCCAGCTGATCAGCGGGCCGAAGCCCCAGCGGTTGGTGGAGGGCTTGCCGAGGTTGTCGAGGATGCCCACGGTGCCGACCGTCGCGCCAATGCTGATGTCCGGGTACAGGGCCCCGGTGGCCACCCCGATGCGCGCGGTGGCGGCGGCCAGTTGACGCTCGGCCTGCCGTACATCGGGACGCCGCTTGAGCAGCGCCGCGCCATCGCCCACCGGCAACAGTTGGGCGATGTGCGGTAACTCGGCGCACGTGCCGGTGCCAGCGGGCAGTTGATCCAGCGGTTTGGCCAGCAGCATCGACAGGCGAAACAGCCCCGACTGGCGCGCGGCTTCATAGCGCGGCAACTCGGCGCGCAGGGATTTGAACTGGGTCTGGGAACGGGTGACCTGGGTTTCGTCGCCGCGCCCGGCATCGCGCAGGCGCTGGGTCAGTTCGGTGCTCTGGGCTTGCAGGCGCAGGGAGTGCTCGGCGATTTCCCGCTCCTCGTTGGCCGCGCAGACCTGGGTGTAGGCGCGCACCACATCCGCCACCAGGGTGATGCGGGCGGTGTCAGCCGCAGCCTGGGTCGCGTCGGCATTGGCCTGGGCCGCTTCGATGCCGCGTTGCAGGGTACCGAACAGGTCGAACTGGTAAGAGGTGCTGATGGACAGGTTGCCGACGTTGGCCACCGGCACTTTTTCCGGCAGCAGGAAGGCCTCGCCGGATTCCTGCAAACGTTCGACCCCGGCCTTGACCCCGCCGCTCCAGCCACCGGCTGCCTGGGCCTCATCCACCTGAGCCCGGGCCCGAGCCAGGTTGGCCGCGGCCACGCGCAAGTCGGTGTTGGAGGCCAGGGCCTGCTGCACCAACTGGTCCAGGCGCGGGTCCTGGTACAGGCGCCACCAGTCGGTGGGCACCGGCGCCGACACCACATTGGCGCCCTGGGCGGCCAATTGGCCCTGCAGGTCCTGGCGTTGCAGCGCCGCGTCCTTGGGCAGACGGTAATCCGGCCCGACCATCTGACAGGCCGTGAGCAGCAGGCCGAGTCCGGCCAGGGCCAAACGTGCGCCGCTGTTCATTGGCCGGGCTCCCGCTTGGCCTGGTGGTCGAGGATCGACACCGTGGCGGTGCGCCCGGCGATCATGCGGAAGTCCGCCGGCACGTCATCAAAGGCGATCCGCACCGGAATCCGTTGCGCCAGGCGCACCCAGCTGAAGGCCGGGTTGACGTTGGGCAACAGGTTGGAACCGCTGCTGCGGTCACGGTCCTCGATCCCGGCGACGATACTTTCCACATGCCCGCGCAGCCGCGCGCGATCGCCGATCACACGGATGTCCACCGCCTGACCAACATGAATGCCATCGAGCTTGGTTTCTTCGAAGTAACCATCGATATGAAAGGAATTGCTGTCCACCACCGACAGCACCGGCCGGCCAGCGGTAACGAACTCCTGGGTCCGTGGCGCGCGGTCATTGACGTAGCCCTCCACCGGGCTGCGCACCACCGAGCGGTCGAGGTTGAGCTGGGCGCTGTCCACCGCCACCTGGGCCTCGGCCAGGGCCGACTGGGCACGGGCCTCGCGGGACTGGCTCTCTTCCAGTTGCTCGCGCGGCACCAGGTTGCCCAGGCCACGGTTGCGCCTGGCCTCGCGCTGGGCCTGGGCCAGGGTTTCCTGGCGGTCGGCCAGGGCCGCCTTGGCTTGGCGCAGGGCCAGCTTGAAGCGGTCCTGGTCGATGCTGAACAGCACCTGGCCGCGCTTGACCAGCTGGTTGTCGCGCACCTCCACCTGCTGGATCAGCCCGGACACGTCCGGGGCGATCTGCACGATATCGGCGCGGATGTGCCCGTCCCGGGTCCAGGGCGCGAACATGTAGTACATCACCATGCGCCAGACCACCACGACCGCGAAGGTCACCACCAGTAACGTCAGGACCACACGGCCAATGGTCAATAAAGGTTTTTTCATGTCATCAGGTATCGACTCAGAGAGTCCACCGCGCCCAACAGCAGCGCGTAGAGACCCACGTTGAACAGCGCCCGGTGCCAGACCAGACGATAAAAGTGCAAGCGCGTCAGCACCCCGTGCACCAACAGGTACAAGCCATAGGTGATGCCCATCAGCACCAGCAGCGTGGGCAGGAACACCCCGCTGATATCCAGATCACCGATCACAAGGGCGCTCCATCAATGCCATGGGGAAGGGGTTGTTCAAGCTCGCCGGTGGCGACGAATTCCACCCCCGGCAGCAGCGCCAGGCGCAGGCCACTGAGGGCGTGCAGCAGATGCAGGCGGGTTTCGTCGTCGCCTTGCAGGCCCTGGCTGTTGAGCGCTCGCCGAGTGCGATCCAGGGTCATCAGCAACGCACTGGGTGCGGGCAGGCGCTCACCGGCCTTGAGGCAGGCCTTGAAGTATTCGCCGACCTCGGCCACCACCCGGCGCAGCAGGGTCTGGGCCTGTCCTTGTACCCGTGGCGCGTAGGCCTGAAGGTCCAGGACATTGAGCGCCACGCGCAACTCCCGCAGGGCGGCGCCGGTGTCCTGGCCGGTCATGGCCAGGCGCGGCAGGTGCTGCATCAGCCGGTCGAGCATCTGCGCCCCCATGTGCCGGTGCTCGGCCAGGGTTGCCGGCTCGGAGAGGCTGACGATGTCGCGCCAGCTGAAGCGGGTCAGGCGCTTGGCCGCCAGCTCCGAGCCGAACGGCCGGGCGATGAGGGTCCAGACAAAGGCAAACAGCAGGCCCATGGGCCCGGCCAGGTTGGCGTTGGCAAAACTCAGGAAGTCCGCGTCGTAGGCGCCCTGGATGCTGATGAAGGACGAGGTGTTGACGATGGTCAGGAGCATGCCCAGGTAGAACCGCGGTTGTACCGTCAGGGTGCCGACGCAGATAAAGGGCACGGCAAAGGCCAGCACCAGCATGGGGAAGTCATGCAGGTTGGGCAGGATCAGGAACAGGTAGAGGCTGGCGAACAGCACCGACATCGCGGTCCAGAAGAAGAACCGGTAGATCTGCGGCGCCGGGTCGTCCATGGAGGCGAAGAAGCTGCAGGCCACCGCCGCGAGGATCACCGCGCTGCCGCCGTCGGTCCAGCCCAGGAGTATCCACAGCACCGAGGCGACGATGATTGCGAGCACCGTCGAGCCCGCCGAATACAGCATCAGCCCGCGGTCGAGAAAGGGCGTCAGCCGGCCCAGGCGCCAATGCCGGTAGACCGCGCGCCAGGTGTCCTGGCTTTCGCACTGGATGGCGTGCTGCAGGCTGCGGCAGTCCTGCCACAAGTCGATCCACTCGCCGAGGCGGTACAGGGCATTGGAGAACAGCAATTGGCGTCGGTCATCCAAGGCTTCGGCGCTCGGCTGCAGGGCTTCGAGCTCACTGCGCAGGGCTTGCCAGTGTTGCACCGAGGCATCAAGGGCGGTGCCTTGCAGCCACGCTTGGGCCTTGGCCAGCAAGGGGGCAAATTGCGCCACCCGTTCCGGGGCGCGTCGTTCCAGGGCGTACAGGGCGTCATCCAAGGCATCCACCACCGGCAGCAGGTGGATCATCCGTCCGCGCAGCTCCTTGGTGTTGCGCACCGTCTGCGGCCGGGCGCCTTCGTGGGGCAACTGGCCGATCATCAACTCCAGGCTGTTGAAGGTGCCCACCATCGATGCACGCAGGGCGCTGACTTCTTCGGGCTGGACGTTGCGGGCCAGGAAGCGCTGGCTGTAGAGCGCGGCATCGGCGAACCACTTGCCGGCGGAATCGACGAACACCGGGGCCAGCCGCCGGGGCCAGAACAGGCTGCCAATGACCGCCGCGCAAATGATGCCGAGGAAGATTTCCTCGGTGCGCGCCTCGGCCACATCCCACACCGCCAGGGGGTTGTCCACCACCGGCAGGGCAATCAGCGGCAAGGTGTAGCCGGCCAGCATCAGGGCGTAGTTGTTGGCAGTGCGCAAATGCATGGACAGGAACAGCAAGATCCCGGTCCACAGGGCGATGACCAGCACCAGCACATAGGGACTCTGCACGAACATCGGCACCAGCAGCACCGCCGCCGCCGCGCCAAGAAAGGTGCCGACCGCCCGATACAGCGCCTTGGAACTGGTGGGGCCGACAAAGGGGCTGGAGACGATGTACACCGTGGCCATGGCCCAATAGGGACGCGGCATCTGCATCAGCATGGCGATGTACAGCGCGATCATCGAGGCGGCGAAAGTGCGGACACCGTAGAACCAGTCCCGCGCGGGGGGCATGCCGGTGAAAAAGCCTTTCAAGATGGCAGCGCCGGTACATGGCTGGCGGACTCGAAGGCGCGAATCACCCGCAGTGCCGCTTCCAGGTCGCTGCTACTGATGCCTTCGAGGACTTCATGGCGCAGGCGCACCAACTCGCTCTCCACGGCGTGCACCAGCTCGCGGCCGCTGTCGGTCAGGCTCAGGCATTTGGCCCGGCGATCGTTGGGGTCTTCACTGCGGCACACGTAGCCGGCGCTGCACAGTTGATCCAGCAAACGCACCAGGGATGGGCTTTCCATCCCCGCGGCCTGGGCCACCGTGACCTGACGCACGCCCTCGCCCAGGCGCCCGATCATCAACAGGGGCACCGCACAGGCTTCGGAGATGCCAAAGTTGACCAGGGTGGTCTGGCAGATACGCCGCCAATGCCGGGACGCAACCACCATGCCACTGCTGATGTTCATGTGGAGTGATTCAAGGGAATGAGGCACAAGACTGTTCGCACACTGTTAGTTTGCTAACTATCAATATGGCATCGCCGAATAAATTCAGTCAAGTTTTGTAACAATTACCTGATGATGGAGAAACACCGCTTGCCAGCAAACCTCAGCGTTTCCTGGCCTGCTCGTACACAGCGCCACGCTCGCGCTTGCCTACCGCAACCACGCAAACCACGACGCGTTCTTCGATCACTTGATATACCAACCGGTAGCCCGAAGCCTTGAGTTTGATTTTGTAGCAATCGGCAAGCCCGTGCAGGGCATCAGCGGGGATTCGCGGCACCTCAAGCCGTTCGGCGAGCTTTTTCTTGAATTGCTCTCGAAGCGTATGCCCCAACTTGCTCCATTCCTTGTGTGCCGAAGGCAGAAACTCAAGCCTATAAGTCATCCAGACTGACCGGAACGGGCGTCTCATGGCTGCGCGCGCGAACGATTTCGGCCAACTCCAGATCATCCAGGCGTTCCATCAACGCTTCGAAAACCTCGGCCGGAACCATGTAGCCCATGACACGGTTGTGATTCAACACCGCCACTGGCCCGCCCTGGGCACCACTCAAGACGGCAGAAGGGTTTTTCTTCAACTCAGATACGCTGACGGCTTTGTCAGCCAGAATACTTTGCATAATCATGACCTCAATTCAGGTCGTGATTCTGGTCTAAATAGTCCACATCAACAACTGCAGCTCATCAGCCCCCTCGCCCCTTCCTCAACAACACATCCAACTGATCCACCACCTCCGCCCAATCGGCATCGTCGAGCAGTTCCGTGCGCAGGAAATCCGCCTGGCTCTTGCTCCAGAAGAACGCGTCCGCCAGGTGCAACTCCGGTTTCAGCGGGGAATGGGTAGCGATGAATCGATCAATGCTCACCGGGTCATCGGCCAGCCCCAGTTGCTTGAACAGCGCCGGCAGATTGTGGGTCGGTGATTCCATGGTCTGACTCCTGATCAGTGAGACACTTCGCAAACCTGGGCGTGGGGCACCATTTTCAGGTACTGGGCCATGCTCATGTGCACCAGGTTGTGGTGATTGCCGGCCTCCAGATAGATGTCTTTCTGCCGGGTCAGGCAGGGGTCGATGACGACATCCAGGCCGTAGGATTCGCCAAGAGCCGGTACCGCGCCGCGCTCGCAGTCGTTGAACAGATGGGCCAGGGTGCTTTCCCGGGTGATCTGCCATTCACCGCTGCCGCGGACCTTGCTCAAATCTAGATGCCGGCTGGCGGGCAATACCGCCATCAGGTAGTGACCGTGGTGATCGTCGAGAATCACCGACTTGGCCAGCCGCTGCGCGGGAACCCCCGCCACGCGTGCGGTCTCCAGGCTGCTGGCCGAGTGAGGGTGAGTTATCAGGTCAAATTCGCAATGCGCCAGCTCCAGGCTGCGTTGCACGGTTCTTGCCATACGCATGATGCACCTCGGTGCCCCGAAACCGGTTCGAGGCGGCAGGTTGACGTTCCCTCAAATGAGTCTAGGTCGGGCCAGGGTTGCCGCACCGCGCAACTTCCGAACGGCATTCAACGCACTCAGCGCGAGCTGCAACGCGCTGCCACAGAGGCGCACATGACAAACAGTCGGGCCCGGGTGCTGCCTGCAGCGAACTCGCTGACTGTGTGCCAGCCGGCCGGCAAGGGCGTGAACTCCTCGGACGGATCGTCGGTACCCACCAGCCAGACCCGGCCGCTGCCCACTGGCAACGAGCCCAGTTGATCCAGGTAGACCTCATCCGGCTGGTCGATCAGGGTGCCGAAACCATAGGCGTTCGGCCTGCCGGAGGCGCCCCCCGACAACGGTGGCGTATACAGCAACGGCTGAGCATCGGTGCGGTTGTAGTAGACGTAGCTCAAGTACCAGAGCATGTCGCTGATGACGATGCGGTCGCCCGGGGCGTAGTGGGTGTTGACGTAATCCACCATCACGCTGATCTGGTCGTTGACGTCGACATCGGTGTTGTTTCGCAGCCCCTGGGCTTCGATCCCCACGAAGACCAGCAACAGGGCCAGGGCCAGCAGTCGCGCGGTGCGCAGCCAGCGGTCGATGACCATTGCCACGATCAACGGCAGGCCCAGGGCATAGGCCGTCAGGTAGCGTTCGATGAACACCGGGGAAATGAACGACACCGCAAACACCAGCAACAGCGGCACCAGGGTAAAACTCGTCAGCAGCCCGCCCAGCCGGGTCCGCGAGTCGTCACGCCACACGGGCACCAGACAGACCAGCAACACCAGTAGCGGCAACCCCACGAACAGCGGCCAGGGCAGGCTATCGCCTTCGTCCTGGAGCAACAGCTGCCAGACCATGGCCGGCAGGGACGACCAGGTCACCGCAGGTTCCCAGCCCACATCGCCGCCGGCCTTCAACTCGTCCAGGTGCCGCAGCAGCTCCAGCAGCTCGGGAACCCAGGGCAGGTACAACAGCACCACCAGGGCATTGGCCAGCCACCAGACCGGCCGCCCAAGCAACCGCCGACCGTCCTCGCCCCGGGCGCCCGATAGCCCCAGGTACAGCCAATGGGCCAGAACACAGAGCACCGTGAAGTAATGGGTGTAGAACGCCAGCGCCAACAACAGGCTGTAGATCAGCAGGTAGCGCCGGCGCCGAGGCTGGCGTACCCAGTACGCCAGGGCCAGGGTCGCCCCCAGCAGCAACATGCCCAGCAGGGCATACATGCGCACTTCCTGGCTGTAGCGCACGGCGGTGGGCAGCAACGCCAGGAGCACCCCGGCGAGAATCGCCGCTCGTCGGCCTGCCAGCAGCGCCACCAGCCAGACACCCAACCCCACCGTGACAATCCCCGGCACGGCGCTGAACATTCGCACCGACAAAATGCCGTCGCCAAACAGTGCGATCCAGCCATGCAGCAGCATGAAATACAGCGGCGGGTGGACATCGCGAGCGGCATGCCGCCAGATCTCCATCAGGGAATACTGGCTGAGCAACAGACTGGAACCCTCGTCGCCCCAGATGGCGGCCGCCGTCAGGTCATAGAAGCGGATGCCGGCGGCCAGCAGAAAGATCGGCAGCAGCCCGTATTCCAGCACCCGCCGGGCCAGCCGCTGCAGCCCAGCGCCCTGCTGCATCATCGCCTGCGGCGACAAACGCCCGACCAGATCCGGCGCTTTGCGAAATTCCATTCCCAGCTCCCCTCACCCGCATGACGTGGCTGCAATGACCGGCACAGCATCTTCTTTTGCCTGGAAAACCGCAAAGCCCAGACAGGCCCGACAGCCGTTGCAAAACATCGGAATCTTCGCTGGCTGCATAGGTGTGCCTCCAGGCCTTCTGTATGATTCGCCCATCTTCAAGGTGCTCCCTCGCGGCTTTGCGAATTAAGGACAATTCATGCGTATCGGTCTTCTTCCATCATTGACCCTGGCCCTGGGCACCTTGTTTGCCGCCCTGGCCCAGGCCAGCTCGGACGACATCTGCTCACCGAGCTGGAAGCTCTACTCCAACCAGCTGGACGCCTGCAGCAACCTGCCCTTTCTCAGCCCGGGCAACGACAGCCGGGTCAACCTGCGGCTGCTGCTGGCCGACCAGGGCAGTCTGCCTCTGACTCCCAGGGCCTTGACCCAGGATGACCTGGGCATGGGCTACGGTCCCGTGCCCTTCATGCACTATCGCCTGCACCCGGCGCAGCCCGAACTCGACCCCGACACGGGCAACCCACCCAAGCCCGGCCCCGCGCCCGCCACCGAGCAGCTCGACAGCCTGCTGGAGACCGTGGGCCTGCGTCGCGACAGCAAGGAAACCGCCGGGGACGGCTTTCTCTCCGGAGAAGGCAGCCGCTGCCGCAGCAACTCGGACGCCAGCGCCCTGGCCTTTGTCGAGCAGCTCAACCAGGCGCCACTGAGCCCGGAAGAACGCCAGGCCCTGGCCGAAGCCCGGGTGCAACTGCTGGCCAGCTGCAGCTGGAACGCCAGCGAAATGAGCAAGCTGCTGCCAGGCAACCTGAACTCGGCGGCGGCCAAGGCGTTCGCCAGCTACCTGCAGGCCGCCGCCGACTTCTACAGCGGCCGCTTCAGCGAAGCCGGCAACGGTTTTGCCGCGCTCAAGGACAATCCCCAGCCCTGGCTGGCCGAAACCGCGGCCTACATGAGCCCGCGCACCACCCTCAACCTGGCCCAGCAGAACGCCTTCGATGAATGGAGCATGGTCAATCTGGAGCATGTGGACAAAGCCGTCCTGCAACAGGCCGGCGCCGGTTTCGAGGCCTACCTGAAGGCTTATCCACAGGGCCGTTACGCCGTGTCCGCCAAAGGCCTGATCCGGCGTGTGCACTGGCTGACGGGCGACACCCCGGCCCTGGCCGACGACTACGCCTGGCAACTGACCCAGGCGCCGGGCACCCCGCGCAACATGCGTCTGGACGACCTGGTGGAAGAAGTCGACTACAAATTGCTGAGCCTGCCCGAAGACAACTTCAAGGCCCCGCTGCTGCTGGCGGTCAAGGACCTGATGCACATGCGCGGCGCCACGCCGGCGGCATTGACCCGCGACACCCTGCAACAGCAAAAAGCCCTGTTCGAAGGGCAACCGGCACTGTTCGATTATCTGCAGGCCGCCTTCAGCCTGTATGTCGAGCAGCAACCGGCCACGGCGCTCAAGCAACTGCCCAGCCAGTTGCCAGCGCACCTGGACTACCTGAGCTTCAGCCAGCAGACCCTGCGTGGCCTGGCAATGCAGGCCCAACAGGACTGGAAAGGCGCCGAGGCGCTGTGGCTGCAATTGCTGCCCCTGGCCCAGCAACCGCTGCAACGCGAACAGCTGGAACTGGCCCTGGCCTACACCTACGAGCGCAGCGGCCAACTGGACAAGGTGTTCGCCGCCGACTCGCCGATCAAGACCGCCCAGGTGCGCGCCATTCTCCTGCGCCAGGTGGCCTCGCCCAAACTGCTGCGCCAACAGGCGCAGAAGGCCGACTCGGCAGAAGAGCGCAACGCCGCGCGCTTTATCCTGCTGTACAAGGACCTGACCCGCGGCCAGTACGCGGCCTTCGGCCAGGACTACGAGCAACTGCCGCCCACCCTGCCCGACGCCAGTCTTCCCGCCAGCCTGGGCTACATCTACCTCAGTACCACGCCATTGCAGGATTTCCACTGGAATGGCGCACAGCCCGAAGCGCAAACCCCCGACTACCGGTGCCCGAGCCTGGTGGAGACTGCCGCGCTCCTTGAGCGTGACCCGAAAGCGCCGGCCGGGCTGCTCTGCCTCGGGGAGTTCATGCGCCTGAACAACTTCGACCAGATGCCCCTGGACACGCCACCCAACGCCCAGTCCCTGGGCGGCACCCAGGACACCTTCCCCGGCAAGCCGTTCTCGCGACTCGACGGCTATCAAGTGGTGATCAACAACCCCAAGGCCAGCCGTGACGAACGCGCCTACGCCCTGTACCGGGCCATCTACTGCTACGCCTCCTCCGGCAACAACCGTTGTGGCGGCGCCGGCGTCGAGCCGGCCGTGCGCAAGGCCTGGTTCCGCCAGCTCAAGGGCAAGTTGGGGGACACCCAATGGGGCCAGTCGCTGCGTTACTACTGGTGAATCCAAAACGCCTGGCCGGCTGCCTGCTGTCACTGTGCCTGTACTGGGCAGCACCGGCAGGCGCCACCGTAGACGCGGCGCAATACGACGCCTTCTGGCTGTGGAGTGGAGTCAAGACCCAGCCCGTGCTGGCCCAGGCCAAGACCCTGTACATCCTCCAGGGGCAGATCAGTCGCTCGCGGCGCCATCCCGGACGCGGTGTCGAGCTCATCGCCCAGGGCCTGCCGGTGTCGCAGCTGCCCCAGGAACAGGTCTGGGTGGTCTATCGCGCCCATACCCTGGCCTGGCCGGAGTCGCTGTATCGCCAGTTGCTTGGCCAGGTGCAGCGCTGGCAAGCCACGGGCACGCCGGTGATGGGCATCCAGATCGATTTCGACAGCAGCACCCGCGACCTCGAAGGCTACGCGAGTTTCCTGCGCGACCTGCGCCAGCGCCTGCCGGCGCACTACCGCCTGAGCATCACCGGCCTGATGGACTGGGGCAGCAACGCCGATCCGCAAGCCATCGGCCAGCTCAAGGGCGTCGTGGATGAAGTGGTGGTGCAGACCTACCAGGGCCGCCGCAGCATCCCCAACTACGCCAGCTACCTGCCGCGCCTGGACCGCATGGGCCTGCCCTACAAGGTCGGCCTGATCCAGGGCGGTGACTGGCAGGAGCCCCAGGCGCTGCGCGATAGCCCCTGGTTCAGGGGCTATGTGGTGTTTTTGCAGAATCCTTGAGAGCAAGGCGGTCTGGCGGACACCTTTGCTGGCAAGCCTGCGCCGGCAAAAACCAAAAGCGCACAACGCTCCAGCTCATCAGCCTGATGGACCCTTACCAGTCATAGGTCAAACTCGAGACCATGGTCCGCCCCTCACCGTAGTAGCAGTCCCAGATGCTGGTGCAGTTGGCGACGTAGGTCTTGTCGGTGAGGTTCTTCACGTTCAGCGCCAGCTTCACGCCCTTCCATTGCAGCGGTGATTTTTCCAGGTCGTAGCTCAGGCTGGCGTCGTACACGGTGTAGGACGGGATCTGGAAGGCGCCGTCGTAATCGGTGCCATAGCTGCCCTTGACGTAGCGGGTGCCGACGCCTGCGCCCAGGCCCGCCAGCGGCGTGTCGCCAAGGATCGTGTAGTTGAGCCACAGCGAGGCGGTCAGCGGCGGCATGCCGGCCGGGTGACGCCCTTCGCGCCCGTCGTTGTCCTTGGTGTACTTGATGTCGTTGCGTGACGCCGAGGCAATCACGTCCAGCGATTCGCTGAGGCTGGCCTTGGCTTCCAGCTCGATGCCACGGGAACGCACCGCGCCACTCTGGATGCTGAACCCGGGGTTGGCCAGGTCGGAGGTCAGGATGTTCTCCTGATCCAGCTGGTAGGCCGACACCTGGACGAAACTCTCCTGGCCCGGCGGCTGGTATTTCATCCCCACTTCGTACTGCTTGCCGCTGGACGGCTTGAAAGCGCTGCCCCCGACGCTGGTGCCACTCAAGGGCAGGAAGGATTCCGAATAACTGACAAAGGGCGCCAGGCCATTGTCGAACAGGTACACCAGCCCGCCGCGACCGGTGAAGGACTGGCTCTTGGCGTTGGTATGACCACCGTTGAGCGGCGTCTTGTTATCGGTTTCCGCCCAGTCGTTGCGACCGCCCAGCACCAGCACCCACTGCTCGTACTTGATCTGGTCCTGCACATACAGGCCGGTCTGGATGATGGTGTTGTCCCACTGGTAAGGATTGCCGAAATTCAGCGACTGGCCGTAAGTGGGGGTGAACATGTCGAGGATCGGCGGGTTGAAGTCGTACTTGCCGTCGAATTTTGAATTGAAGTGGTAGTAGTCCAGCCCCACCAGCAGGGTATGGCTGAAGGGCCCGGTGTCGAACTCGGCCTGGGCGATGCTATCCACGCCATAGACCTTGTTGTGCTGCTTCCAGTCCACCCCGTAGCGGGTCATGTAGCGCTGGTCGTTGAGGCCGGTCTTGGGATTGCTGACGAACTTGTAGCCGTGCAGCGGCGCGCGGTAGCGGTCATCGACGTCGGCGTAGCGGGCGTTCTGCTTCAGGGTCCAGACATCGTTCAGGCGATGGGAGAACTCGTAGCCGAGGACGAACTGGTCGCGGTCGTAGGCATTGACCCCGGGCTCGCCGAGGAACAGGTCGCGGTCGATCTTGCCATTGGGGTTGGCGAACACCGTGCCCACGCTGGGCAGGCCCTGGGCCTCGGGTACGTCATTGTCTTTCTGATACTGGGCGAACAGCGTCAGCTGGGTGTCGTCATCGGGCCGCCAAGTCAGGCTCGGGGCGATGAACTGGCGCTGACGCTGGACGTAATCGACGGCGTCCTGGCTGTCGCTGGCCAGCCCGGTCAGGCGATAGAGGAACTGCCCCTGCTCATCCAGCGGGCCGCCCAGGTCCAGGGCGACGCTCTTGTGGTCATAGCTGCCGGCTTCCAGCACCAACTGATGCAAGGGGGTTTCGGTGGGCCGCTTGCTGACCATGTTGACGATGCCGCCCGGCTGGTTTTGCCCGTAGAGCACCGAAGCCGGGCCCTTGAGCACTTCGATGCGCTCCAGGGCATAGGGCTCGATCTGCAGGGCACCGCCGGTACTGCCGCCGCCGTAGGGCAAGTGCAGGCCATCGAGGTACATCGGCGTCGGGGAAAAACCGCGGGAGGTGGGTTCGTCGAAAATCTTCACCCGGTCGGAAAAACCACCGCCGGTCATGCCCGGGGTGTAGAGCAGCGCTTCGGTCACGCTTTGGGCGCCGCGGGCCTTGATTTCCTTGGCGCCGATCACGTTGATGGTCTGCGGAATCTCCACCAGCGCCGAGTCGGTCTTGCTCCCGGTGGCGCTGCGTTTGGCGACGATCCCCGGCACCGCGCCCCAGGCGTACTCGGTCATCTGCGTGGCGCCGATCCGAGTCGGCGCCAGTTGCAGCGCGCCGTTCTCGGCCAAAGGTTGCAGGCCCCAACTAGCCCCGGTCTGCACCGCCTGCAAACCACTGCCAGCGAGCAACGTCTGCAGGCCCTGTGCGACCTCGTAGCGCCCATGCAGGCCGGCACTGTGCTTGCCGGCCGTCATGCTCGCATCCACCGACAGGAGAATCCCCGCGGCACTGGCGAAACGATTCAGGACCTGATCGAGATTGCCGGCGGCAATCTGGTAGTCCCGCGCCTGGCTCTGGCTGCCGCTGTCGGCCTGGGCCAGGCCCGGCAACACCGGGGCCATGGCCAGCAGCGCGACAAAGGCGCGGCGGCGGGCAGCGGTGCCCAGGGTCAAAATGGATGCTGTGGTCTGGTAAGGCATTCCTGAACTCCCCATGAGAATGCGTCTTGATCGGCTTTCATGGGGTATCCCGGACAGCTCGGCAGAATCGACAATCGCGCAGAAGAATTATTTGCAATCAGTCCCGCGGCTTGAGGGTCACCCAGTAGCGGGTCACCGCGTGCGCCCGCACCGGCAGCGAACGTTCCAGGGCCGCGAGTACCGCATCGCTGTCCGCCAGGGGGAAGACCCCGGTGAGCAACAGGCCGGCCACCTGCTCGTCACAACGCAACAGCCCCGGGCGATAACGCGCCAGCTCGGTGACGAACTGCCCCAGGGGCTGGCGTTCGGCAATCAGCCGGCCCTGGCTCCAGCTGCTGGCATTGACCTCGGCCACTTGCCGCGCCGAAACCCGCCCGGCGCTGAACCACAGGCGCTCGCCGGCATTGAGTTGCAGGGCCGGGGCATGCCGGGGACTGATCCGCAGCGCACCTTCGTAGAGATCGACCCGGGTGCCGCCCTCCAGCTCGCGCACGGCAAAGCGCGTGCCCAGGGCCTGGATGTCTCCGGCGGCGGTTTCAACGATCAGCGGCCGCGAAGCATCATGCCCGCTGGTGAGCAGGAGCTCGCCCTGGATCAGACGGATGCGCCGCTCACTGGCACTGAACAGCAGGTCGACGGCGCTGGCGCTGTTGAGGTCCAGGCGACTGCCGTCGCTCAGGGTCAGGTGGCGAATTTCTCCGGTGGCCGTACGCTGCCCGGCAAAGGCCGCCCGCCAAGGCTGGCTGTCCTGGACCAGGTAACCGCTGCCCCCGGCCACCAACAGCAAGCCCAACAGTTTCAGCGCCGCACGTCGTTGCGGGTCCGGGGCCTGCGCCAGCAGCACATGGGCACTGTGCTCCGGCACCCCGCCCAGGGTTTGTTGCAGTTGCTGCAAGCGCTGCCAGGCCCGCTGGTGTTCGGAGTCAGCCTGTTGCCAGGCCACGAATGCCTCGCGTTGCTGCGCATCGAGCTCCCCGCCCCAATGCAGCATCAGCCATTCACTGGCCTGCTCGACGATGGCGGGAGCAATGGGTGCCTGATGCGCCTTCATTCTTCGTAAAGCACCTGATAGCAAGCCTGGATCGCACGGATCATGTACTTCTGCACCGAACTGACAGAAACCTCCAGGCGCTCGGCAATCTGGGCATAACCCAGCCCTTCGAACTGCGACATGACAAAGGCCTGGCGCACCTTGTCCGGCATGCGATCGAGCATGGCGTCGATCTGCATCAGGGTTTCGAGGATCAGTGCGCGGCTTTCCAGGGAGGGCGTCTGGGGTTCCGGCAGGTGGGCGATGCTTTCCAGGTAGGCGCGCTCGATGCGCAACCGGCGCCACTGGTCGATCACCAGATTGCGCGCGATTTGCGCCAGGTAACTGCGGCTTTCCTGCTGCCCGGGAAAGCGCCCCGACAGCAACAGGCGCTGGAAAGTGTCCTGCGCCACGTCCGCCGCATGCTCGCGATCGCCCAGGCGCTTGCGCAACCAGCTCTGCAGCCAACCGTGATGATCTCGATACAGACGATGGAGCTGGGCGTTACCGTCAGTGGTTGCTTCCATGAATGAAACTGCACACATGATTGAGAGCAATTATCATTACACTTTTTTCTCAATCCAGGCAAAAAGGCTTTCAGTGCCCCTGACTGGCGGCGTGCAGCGGATACACCGACTCCCAGCCTCCCCCCAGCGCCTTGTACAAACCGACCATGGACAGGGACACCCCCGCCGAGCTTTCCACCAGTTGCTCCTGGGTGGCCAGCAAGGCGCCCTGCACGGTCAGGACGTTGACGAAATCCACCACTCCTTCGACGTATTGCTGCTGCGCGGTACGCAAGGCGATCTGATTTTGCCGCACCGCTTCGGCCAGGCTGTCGCGGCGCAGCTGGCTGGCGTTGTAGCGGGTCAACTGGTCGTCGATTTCGTGCCAGGCCCGCAGCACGGTCTGCTGATAGGCCAGGGCCGCTTCCTGCTGCTGGGCCTCGCGCAACTGGAGCATGCCGCGCAAACGACCACCGTCGAACAGCGGCAGGCTGAACTGCGGGCCGATGCCGAACTGACGGGAGCTCCAGGAACCAAAATCTGCCAATTGCAGGGCCTGGGAACCGAAGTTGCCGGACAAGGTAATGCGCGGATAGAAATCCCCCTTGGCCACGCCGATGCTGGCCGTCGCGGCATGCAGCCGTGCCTCGGCCTGGCGGATATCGGGGCGGCGTTCGGCCAGCTGCGACGGCAGGCCGATGGCCACTTGGCTCGGGGGTTGGGGCACCGGCGCGTCACTGGCCAACACCTGATGCAGGGCCTGGGGCGGCTCGCCCAGCAGCAGGCTCAGGGCGTTGATCAACTGTGCCTGACGCTGCTGCAACTCCGGCAGCCGGGCCTCGATGGTCGCGACCTGGGCCGCCGCTTCGGCCACATCCAGGTCAGTGGCCACGCCATCGGCCAGGCGCAGTTGCGAGAGTTTCAGACTGTGCCGGGCAACCTCGAGGTTCTGCTCGGTAACGGCTCGGGTGCTCTGCACGCCACGCAGTTGGATGTAGTCCTGAGCGACCTCCGCCAGCACCGACAGCAGCACCCCGCGCCGGTCGTTCTCCGCCACTTCCAGGGTCGCGTCGGCGGCCTCGGTCTCGCGCCGGACCCGGCCCCACAGATCCAGCTCCCAGGCGGCGGAAAAACCCGCTTCCCAGAGATTGAAGGCTGACTTGCCGTTGTTCCCCGAGGGGTCGCTCAAGCCTTCACCAGTGTTGCGCTTGCGCCCGTAGCCGCCATTGGCCGCCGTGCTCGGGTAGCGCTCGGCGGTGATCACCTGGCGCGCCGCCCGGCTCTGCTGCAAGCGACTGCTGGCCAGTTGCAGGTCGAGGTTGTCGCTCAGGGCGCGGCGACTCAGGGCCGACAGTTGTGGATCGTTGAACACCTCCCACCAGCGCTCCTGCATGGCACTGTCCACCGCCTGGCTGGTGGCAGCCTGTGCAGGGGCCGACCAGGCCTGGACCTGAGTCGCCTGGGGCCGCTGGAAATCCGCGCCGACGCTGCAGGCGCCCAGCGCCAGCAGGCTCAGCACCAGCAATGCAGGGCGCCACGAAAGGCGCCTTGGCAACGAACTCTCTTGGATCTGCCGCTCGATACTCATCGCTGGGTCACCTCGCGGGCACGGGTGGTGGAGCTGTGGGTGTCCACGCTGGCTTCCACCGACATGCCGACCCGCAGGCGCTCGGCCATGGGCTGGTTGGGGTCCAGGAGAATCTTCACCGGGATGCGCTGCACCACCTTGGTGAAGTTGCCGGTGGCGTTGTCCGGCTTGACTGCGGCGAAGGTCACGCCGGTGGCCGGGGCCAGACTCTCGACGCGGCCATGCAGGGTTTCGCCGCCCAGGCTGTCGACCCGGACTTCGACCGCCTGCCCGGCGTGCATCGCGGTGAGCTGGGTTTCCTGGAAGTTGGCCAGCACATAGGCTTGCTGCAAGGGCACCACGGCGAGGATCTTGCTGCCGGGAGTGACATAGGCGCCAACCCGTACCGCGCGCTCGCCGACCATGCCGTCCACCGGGGCGACGATGCGCGTGTAGGACAGCTCGTAGCTGGCCATTTCCAGGGCTGCCTGGGCCCGCTTCAGGCCGCCTTCGGCCGCATCACGCTGGGCAGTGAGGATCTCCACCTGCTTGCGCTCCGCCGCCAGGGCCGCAGTGGCCGTGGCCAGCCGGGCACTGGCCTGGTCGATGCGGGTCTTGGCCTGCTGGGCGTTCTGCACGGTGCCGGCGCCGACCCCTGCCAGGTGGTTGTAGCGATTGAGTTCGTGCTCGGCAAAGGCCATTTCGGCCCGGGCCGCTCCCAGGGCCGCCTGGGCCTGGGCAATCACCGAACTCTGCCGGTCCAGGGTGGCCCGGGCGTTCTGCAACTGGGCCTGGGCCACCAGGGTTTCGGCATCCGCCGCCTGGGCCGCGGCCCGCAGGTCACGGTCATCGATCAGCGCCAGCAGTTGACCGGCCTTGACCTGCTGGTTGTCCTCCACCAGCACTTCCTTGATGAACCCGGCCACCCGCGGCGCCACCAGGGTGTAGTCGGCGGCGATGAAGGCGTCGTTGGTGCTCTGCTCGCTGGAGCGGCCGAACAGGCCCGGCATCACCAGATAGGCCAGCACGCCAAGGGTCGCTACCGTCGCCACGGCGACGGCGATTTTGTCTTTGCTCTGGATCGTCATAAAAACCTTCTCGTTCAAGTGGGCGCCCGCGGTGGATAGATCCGCGTCGGCAGCCAGAAAATCAGCAGGATCAGCGCAGCGGCCACCCCTGCCATGCAGAAATACAGATCGGCGGAAGTCAGCACCACGGCTTGCTGGTGCAGGCGCTGAGCCAGCCCGGGCACCCGGTCGTCCACCAGGGGCGAATTGCCCAGGCTGTCCACCAGCATCGTCGAGTGGAAATGCAAACGGTGGGTGGTGAGCACATCCAGCACCCCGGTGGCGATCACCGCCGCCAGGCCTTTCACGGTGTTGAACCAGGCCGAAGCAAAGGGCCCCTCCACCGGCGTGATGCTGCCGGTGGACAGCATCAGCAACGGCAGCACCGCCATCGGCTGGCCGAAGACCTGCAGCAATTGCAGCCCATAGAAATCGTCACGAATCCAGGCCGAGGTCAGGTGCGTGCCCCCCAGGCAAGACAGCACCAGCATGCCCAGGCCGATCCCCAGCACCCAGCGGCAGTCGACCCAGCGCAGGTTGCACAGGGCCGCCACCAGGGGCAGGGCCAGCAGTTGCGGCAAGGCCATCACCAGCATCACCGGCGCGGTCTGCAACGGTCGATAGCCCTGGACCTGAGCCAGGTAGGCCGACGGGATGATGATCACTGCGGTCAATACCACCAGCACCCCGGCCAGGGTCAGCAGGGCGAAGGACAGGTTGCGGATGCCGAGCATCTGCAGCTTGAAGAAGGGAATCGGCTGCGACCATTCGTTGATCATGAACAGCACCAGCAACACCAGCCCGCCGACCAGCAGCACACTGATCAGCGGCGACTCGAACCAGTCCAGGCGATTGCCCTGAAGAATGCCGATCACCAGCATGCAGATCGCCGGGAAGCCCAACAGCAGCCCACGCCAGTTGAACTGCTTGCAACGCTCCAGACGCAACGGGTCCTGAGGCAGGCCGTAAGCCACCGCCGCCATGGCCAGCAGACAGGGCGCCACCACCTGCCAGAAGGCCCAGCGCCAGCCCACGTACTCGGTCCACAGTGCCGCCAGGGGCGTGCCCAGGCTCGGGCCGAAGGTGGCAGTCAGGGCATAGCCGGCCAAGCCGTAGAGCTTGACGTTGGCCGGCAGGAAGCGCAGGGCCACGGTCATCAGCATCGGCGGCAGCGCGCCCCCGGCCAGGCCTTGCAGAGTGCGCAGCAGCAACAGGCTCTGGTAGTTGGGGGCGAAGGGGCACAGCACCGCCAGCAGGGTGAACAGCGCAATGGCGCAGAGGGTGAAACGCCGCAGGGAAAAGGTCACCGAGCACCAGGGCGCGAAAGCCATGGCCGCCACCGAGGTGGCGGAGTAGCAAGCCACCAGCCAGGTGCCTTCGTCGAAGCCGATGAACAACGCGCCGCGGATATCCGCCAGGGCGATCTTGGTCACCATGTCGTTGAGACCGGAGACCAGCACCGCCAGCAGCACACCCACCAGGCCGATGATGATTCGCGGTCCGAAGACCGGTGGGGCAATGGCTGCCGGCTTGCTGGCGGCTTCAACCGAAGCGGGCGCAGCGACAGCGAGAGAACTCATGGAAATACTGCTCCAGACAAGAAAACCAGAGCAGTTTATGAACAGCCAGCACTGACGAAAACTGACTTATTGGCACTTTATAAGTGCACCAGACGCAACAATTAAACCTATTGACCGTAGAAGCTGGTTTGCCAGCGATGAGGCCATCAAGACCGCTTCCGCCGGCAAGCCGGCGCCTACGAGGAGGTCGGCTGGGCTTCTTGCCAGGTGGCCTGGCAGGAGCTGCGCAGGGTTTCGCGGAACCATTTGTGCGCCGGGTCCTTGTCGTAGCGCGGGTGCCAGGCCTGGGTCAGGACCAGGGTCGGCAGGGAAATCGGCAGGACAAAGGAGCGCAGACGCAGGCCCAGGCGCGAGACGCTGAGCAATGTTTCCTGGGGCACCGGCAGGATCAGGTCCGAATCCGGCAGCATGAACATGGCGGCGTGAAAGCCCGGGGCAATCAGCGGCACTCGACGCTCCAGGCCCAGCTCCGCCAGCGCCGTATCGATCGGCCCACGGGCAATGCCTCGACGCGACATGCTGATATGGGGAAACGCGGCAAAACGCTCGGCGGTGATGTCTTCGTCCAACAATGGGTGGCCTTCACGCACCAGGCCGACAAAGGCCGTGGTGAACAGGTTCTGCACCTTCACTTCCGGGGTCAGGGGCCGGGTGTTGCTGATCCGCAGGTCGATCCGCCCCTCCCGCAGGGCCTCGTCATCGCCATCGCCTTCCGGCACGAAGCGCAGCTCGCACAAAGGCGCCTGACGCTCCAGGGTGTCGATGAGGCGACCGCCATAGACGCCGACGAAAAAGTCGTTGGCGCGCACATTGAAGCGCCGCCGCAACGACAACAGGTCGACCTGGTCCGCCGAGCGAAACAGCAGCGCCGCCTGCTCCACCAGATCACGCACCTGGCTGCGCAGCTCCAGGGCCTTGGGGGTGGGCACCAGGCCACGCCCGGCACGCACCAGCACCGGGTCGCCCAGGGCTTCGCGAATCCGCGTCAGGGTCCGGCTCATCGCCGCTGGGCTGAGGTTCATGCGTCGTGCGGCGCCGACTACGCTGCCCTCATCCAGCAGGGCATCGAGGGCGACCAGAAGGTTCATATCCGGGAGTTGCATACCGAGCACTCATGACTGATCAGGGATGATCCAGACGCAATGCTAGCAGGCTTGGCGCCGAGGAAAATGAGAGAGATCAATCCTTACCCGTGAACCCACTACCCGCGTAGGGGCCGGCTTGCCGGCGAATGGGCCTTCAAACCTTGCCTCGCCCTTGAGGACGCCTTCGCTGGCAAGCCATCTCCTACAGTCGGGGGGGGGGGCTGGCGGACGAGGTAGCTCAGCGTTGCATGCCCCAACGTTTCACCGTGATGCGCTCCAGGGTGTCGAAGATCAGGTTCTCCACCAACAGGCCGATAAGGATCACCACCGCCAGCCCGGCAAAGACCTTGTCGGTGTACAGCTCGTTGCGGTTCTGGAAGATGTACCAGCCCAGGCCGCCCTTGCCGCTGGTGGCGCCAAACACCAACTCAGCAGCGATCAAGGTGCGCCAGGCGAAGGCCCAGCCAATCTTCAGCCCGGCCAGGATCGACGGCAGCGCCGCCGGGATCAGGATGAACAGCACCAGGCGCAGGCCCTTGAGGCCGTAGTTGCGCCCGGCCATGCGCAGGGTTTCCGAGACGCCGAGAAACCCGGCGTAAGTGTTCAGGGCCAGGGCCCAGAGCACCGAATGCACCAGCACGAAAATCAGGCTGTTCTGCCCCAGGCCGAACCACAGCAGCGCCAGGGGCAACAGGGCAATGGCCGGCAACGGGTTGAACATCGAGGTCAGGGTACTCAGCAGGTCGCGGCCGAACTGGGTCGACACCGCCAGGGTGGTCAGGGCAAACGCCAGGACGATACCGATCAGGTAGCCCTTGAGCAGCACCACCAGGGAAATGCCCACCTTGCCCAGCAATTCGCCGCTGAGCAGGCCCTGATACAGGGCGCTGGCGGTTTGCACAAAGCTGGGCAGCAGCAGGTCGTTATTCTGGTAGCGGGCCACGGCCTCCCACAGCAGCGCCAAAAGGATCAGGATCAGGCCCTTGCGCAGCCAGCCCTGTTGCCAGAGACGCTGGCCCAGGGGCAGCTCTCGTTCCAGCGGGACTTGCAGCAAGGGTTGCAGGACAACTTCGTATTCTTCGCGCACGGGGGATGACTGGCTCATCGGGCGTTCCTCGTTCAACGGTGGCCTGACGGCTCAATAGGCGATACGGATATCGGCGAAATCCAGCTCGGTTTCGGTGTCAGGCCCCTGGCCTTCATCGAACAGCAAGCGATGAATACGCTGTGCCGTCTGCTGGAAAGCCACGCCGCCAAGGCTTTGCAGGTCGTACTGGTGGCTGTGGACTTCCGCCCGCACCCGCCCCGGATGCGGCGACAGCAAAAGGATGCGATTGCCCACCACCAGCGCCTCCTCGATGGAGTGGGTGACGAACAGCAAGGTGAAGCGCACCTCCTCCCAGAGCAGCAGCAACTCCTCCTGCATCTTGCGCCGGGTCAGGGCGTCGAGGGCCGCGAAGGGCTCGTCCATCAGCAGGATCTTCGGCTGCATGGCCAAGGCCCGGGCAATCGCCACCCGAGCCTTCATGCCACCGGACAAGGTGTGTGGATAGGCATCGGCGAAAGCCGCCAGGCCGACCTTGGCCAGATAGTGCAGGGCACGTTCTTCGGCCTCGCGGCGGCCGAGGGTTTTCGACGCCAGCAGGGGAAACATCACGTTCTGCTTCACGGTTTTCCAGGGCGGCAGCTGGTCGAACTCCTGGAACACCACGATGCGATCCGGCCCGGGCTGACTGACTGGCCGCCCCTGCAGGCGAATCTCGCCCTCGCAAGGCTGGATGAACCCGGCCACCGCCTTGAGCAGGGTCGACTTGCCGCAGCCCGAAGGCCCCAGCAGGACAAAACGATCGGCCGGATCAACCTCGAAACTCACCTGGTGGGTGGCCCGCACCACGCGCTGCGGGGTTCGGTATTCCAGGCTGACTTGATCCACCGCCAACAGCGCTTCGACGGCGGCGGTGGGGTTGCTGGCCGTGTGGCCTGGCAAGGGGGCGTTCATGGCAATCAGCTCCCCTGCAGCGGTTTGGCGTCCTGGAAGAAGTAGTCCTTCCACGACTGCGGCTTGTTCTTGATGGCGCCGACGCGGTGCAGGAACTCCGCCAGCGGGTAGGTGTTTTTCGGCGTCACGCTGAATTCGAACTGCGGGTTGTCGATGATCTTCAGCAGCGCGGCGCGGTCGATCTTGGCCTTGGTCACACGGATGTAAGTGTCGGCGGCCGCGCCTTTGTCGTTCTGGGCGAACTCGGCCGCTTCAGCCAGGGCTTCGACGAAGGCCTTGTAGGTCTTGGGGTTGTCGTTGCGGAATTTTTCGGTGGCAAACAGCACCGTTGGCGAGTTCGGGCCCAGCAGGTCGTAGGTGTTGAGCACCACGTGCACATTGGGGTTCTCCAAGGCCTGATCCTGGAACGGCGGGTTGGAGAAGTGCCCGGTCAGCTCGGTGCCGCCGGCAATCAGCGCGGCGGTGGCGTCCGGGTGCGGCACGGCGATGGTGTACTTATCCAGGCGATTGAATTCCTGGTCGCCCCATTGCTTGGCCGCGGCGTATTGCAGGAAGCGCGACTGCACCGAGACGCCCACCGCCGGCACCGCGATGCGGTCCTTCTCGGTGAAGTCGGCGATGGTCTTGACCTGGGGATTGTTGCTCACCAGGTAGTAGGGAAAGTTACCGAGGGAGGCCACGGCCTTGACGTTCTGCCGGCCATGGGTGCGGTCCCAGATGGTCAACAGCGGGCCGACGCCGGCTCCGGCAATGTCGATGGAGCCCGACAGCAACGCGTCGTTGACCGCTGCGCCGCCGGACAGCTGGGTCCAGTCGACCTTGATGTCGATGCCCTCTTGCTTGCCGTGCTTTTCAATCAGGTTCTGATCGCGCACTACGTTGAGCAGCAAATAGACGATGCCGAACTGTTCGGCGATGCGGATCTCGCCTTCGGCATGGGCCGCCGAGGGAGCCACCAGGCTGCCGGCCAGCAGACTGAAACCCAGGCCGATGGCCGTGGCCAGTTTGCCGAGGCGGGGAATGAAGGGAATGGATAAGGACATGATGATTCTCCTGCCGTGCCTGGCGATCAGTAAGGGGCGTCGCCCTGAATGGTGGTGCGATACAGCTTGCGGCGCAGATGGCTCGGGCAACCGGCGGCCAGGTGGATCAGCGAGCGGTTGTCCCAGAACACCAGATCGTGGGGCTGCCATTGATGGCGGTAGATGTTTTCCGGCAGCACGCTGTGGGCGTACAGCTCGGCCAGCAATTGGGCGCTTTCGTCTTCCGGCAGGCCGACGATGCGGGTGGTGAACCCCTCGCTGACGAACAGTGCCTTGCGGCCGTTTTCCGGGTGGGTGCGGACGATGGGGTGCACCACCTCGGCGACCTGGGCCAGTTGCTCCGGGGTCAGGGTCGGGCGCCAGTTGCCCTCGAACTTGGTCTCGCTGTAGCGCGCCGTGTAGGAATGCGCGGCACTGCGGCCCTGCACCGCCTTGCGCAGTGCCTCGGGCAGGGTGTCCCAGGCTGTGTGCATGTCGGCGAACAGGGTGTCGCCACCTTCGGCCGGCAATTCCTGGGCGTGCAGCATCGAGCCCAGGCTCGGCAGTTCCTTGTAGGACAGGTCCGAGTGCCAGAACTTGCCGGCATCCCCCAGGCCAATGGACTGGCCGTTCTCGATGATGTTGGAAACGATGAGGATTTCCGGGTGACCGGCCAGCAGGAACTGCTTGAGCACATGGATCTGCAGCACGCCGAAGCGGCGGCTGAAGGCGATTTGTTGTTGGGGGCTGATGCGCTGGTCGCGGAACACCACCACGTGGTGATCCAGATGGGCGCGGTGGATGCGGGCGAAGTCCTGGTCGTTGACCGGCCGGGACAGGTCCAGGCCGATAATCTCGGCGCCCACGGCGCCGCTGAAGGGACGGATTTCGAAGGCTTGTGCAGCGATGGGCGCGGCACTGGCTGATGCAGACATGACTTAAAACTCCCGCGCAGGCGCGCCCAGGGCGCGCGCGTCGATCAGAAACTCACGGAGATCCCGTGTGGGTTCATTTCGTGCGGCGCGCCGATTGGTCGGCAGGTACGCAGGGAGTCGACTTTATAGATATAAGAAAGCGATTTTAAATACCGTTAGCGAATAACGATATGTTGATTCGAGCGGCGCGATACCTGGGGACGCTGCGCTGTCGACGGCTCGATGAGACGAACTGTAGGAGCCGGCTTGCCGGCGAAGGCGCTCTCACGGGCCCCTTGGCTGGCAAGCCAGCTCCTACAAGGCTGGCAAGGTCGCTTCTTACATGGATCAGCGCTCGTGCAGGGCTTCAGCGCGGGCGCGGATGATCGGCTTGAGCAGGTAGCTGAGGATGCTCTTCTTGCCGGTGATGATGTCCACCGATGCGACCATCCCGGGGATGATCAGCAGCGGTTTTTCATCGGTGCCCAGATGGCTGCGGTCGGTGCGCAGCTTGATCATGTAATAGGTGGTTTTCTTGTCTTCGTCGGTGATGGTGTCGGCGCCGATCTGCTCCAGGCGGGCCTTGAGGCCGCCGTAGATGGTGTAGTCATAGGCGCTGAACTTGACGATCGCTTCCTGCCCCGGGTGCAGGAACGCGATGTCCTGGGGACGGATCTTGGCTTCCACCAACAGGGTGTCGTCCAGGGGCACGATCTCCACCATGTCGCTGCCCGGCTGGATCACGCCACCGATGGTGTTGACCATCAGTTGCTTGACGATACCGCGCACCGGCGAGGTGACCAGGGTCCGGCTGACCCGGTCTTCCAGGGCCTTGCCGGTGGCGCTGGCCTTGTTCAGTTCGGTGCGCGCCTCGTTGAGCTGGGTCAGGGCCTCGCTGCGGAACTTGCCGCGGGTTTCATCGATCTTGCGCTGCACTTCCTTGATCGCCGATTCGGCACGAGGAATCGCCAGGGTGGTGGCGTCCAGCTGGCCGCGGGTTTCCACTTCGGCACGCTTGAGCCGCAGCACTTCCACCGGTGATACCGCGCCCTGGGCCACCAAAGGCTCGGACATGGCAATTTCCTGGCGTTGCAAGCCCAACTGCTGACGGTACTGAGCCTGCTTGGAGGTGAACTCGCGCAGCTCCTGTTGCTTCTGGATCAGCTGTTCCTGAAGGCCGCCGATTTCGTCATGCAGTTGCTGGCGACGACTTTCATAGAGGGACTTTTCGCTGGCGGCCTGGCCCGGGACTTCCTTGAGCACGTCCTCGGGGAAATTCAGCGCCCGGTCATCGACCTCGGCGCTCAGGCGCTCGACCCGCAGCAACATGGACAGGCGCACAGTCTCGGTCTCACCGACGTTGGACTGGAAGCGCGTGTCATCCAGACGGATCAGCGGCGCTCCGGCCTCCACCACCTGGCCTTCCTTGACGTACAGCTCGGAGACAATGCCGCCTTCCAGGTTCTGGATCTTCTGCACCTTGGACGACGGAATGGCCTTGCCCTCGCCCTTGGTCACTTCGTCGATGACCGCGAAGTTGGCCCACAGCACCAGGAACAGGAAGAACGCGATGATGCCCCAGATGGTCAGGCGAATGACCCGAGGCGCATCTTCGATCAGGGCCTTGTTGACCTCAGGCAGCGGCTGCCCCTGAAGAGAATCGGTGCCTTTGAAATAGCGGCGGATCGAGTCCTTGAATCCCGACTTAAGCAACACTGATCTGCCCCTTCTTCAACGCTTCCATCACCACCGCTTTCGGGCCATCGGCCAGGATCTGTCCACGGTCCACCACCAACAACCGATCCACCAGCGACAACAGCGACGCCCGGTGAGTAACCAGGACCACGGTCTTGTTCTGCACCACTGACTCCAGGCGCTGCTTCAGGCGTTCTTCACCGGTGTTGTCCATGGCGCTGGTGGGCTCGTCGAGCAACAGGATCTGCGGGTTGAGCAACAGGGCACGGGCCAGGGCGACGTTCTGACGCTGGCCACCGGACAGGTTCTGTCCACGTTCACCCACCTGCAATTCATAGCCTTGCGGGTGCAGCCGGGCGAATTCGTGAACCCCCGCCAGTTCGGCGGCTTGTAGCACCAGCTCGTCTTCAACGTAGCGGGCACCGGAGGTCAGGTTGTCCCGCAGGGTGCCAGCCAGCAGCTGGATGTCCTGGGGCACGTAGCCAATGTTATGGCGCAACTCGCTGACATCGATCTGGCGGATGTCCACGCCGTCCACCAGCAAGGCACCGGAATCGGGCTGGTAAAGCCCTACCAGCAGCTTGGCCAGGGAGCTTTTGCCCGAGCCGCTGCGGCCGATGATGCCGACCTTCTCGCCTGGCTTGATCACCAGATTGATGTTCTTGAGCGCCGGGTTCTGCTGCCCCGGGTAGGTGAAATTCAACAGCCGGCATTCGATGGCGCCCTGCAGCACGTTGCGGCTCAGGGGACGCTCGTCGAAATTGCGCTCCTGGGGCAGCTCCATCATCTGGTCCACCGAGGTCATGGTGACGCGGGCCTGCTGGTAGCGGGTCAGCAAGCCGGACAGCGAAGCCAGCGGGCTCAGGGCCCGGCCGCTGAGCATGTAGCAAGCGATCAGCCCGCCCATGCTGAGGTTGCCGTCGATGATCTGGTACACGCCGAAGATGATCATGATCACCCCGGCCAGTTGCTGGATCAGCAAGGTGATGTTCATCGCCAGGCTGGAGAGCATCTTCACCCGCAGTTCCAGGCGGCTGAGGGTGCCAATGGTCTGCTCCCATTGATACTGACGCTCGCTTTCAGCGTTGTTGACCTTGACCGCGTCCAGCCCGGCCAGGGTTTCGATCAGGCTCGATTGACGCTCGGCACCCAGGGCCATGGTTTTCTCCATGGTCGCCACCAGGGGCTTCTGCAAGGCGTAGCCGATACCCAGGGCGATGGGGAACGCCAGCACCGGAATCCACACCAGGTGCCCGCCCAAGATGGCGATCACCAGGAAGATCAGCAGGGTGAACGGCAGGTCGATGAGGCTGGTGAGGGTCAGGGACGCGAGAAAATCCCGCAGGCTCTGAAACTCATGGATGTTCTGGGCGAAGCTGCCGACCCGAGCCGGGCGGTACTTCATGGCCATGCCGACGATGCGCTCGAACAGCGTGGCGGAAATGATCAGGTCGGTCTTTTTCCCCGCCAGGTCCAGGCACAGGCTGCGCAGACTCTTGAGGATCAGGTCGAAAATGTAGGCGCCCATGATGCCAATGGACAGCACCCACAGGGTCGAGGTGGCCTGGTTGGGGACTACCCGGTCGTAGACATTCATCACGAACAGCGGCGCGGCCATGGCGATGATATTGATCAGCAGGCTCGCGGCGATGGCGTCGGCATACAACCAGCGCGAACGCTTGAGGGTGTCGCGGAACCAGGAGCGGGCCCGGGGAATCAGCGACCCGTGATTGACGTCGAACTTGTGCTGGGGCTGGGCAAAGAACACCTGGCCGCTGTAGTCGTCGGCCAGTAGCTGGCGATTGACGCAGACTTCACCGCCGTCGCTTTCGCTGAGCAGCAGCCGTGCCTGGTCCTCACCCTGCCAGCCCAGAAGCACGGCGCTGCGGCCGTCCTTGAGCAATAGCAGGGCGGGCATCGCGATGGTCGGAATCTGCTCGAGCTTGCGACGTAAAACGCGCCCCTGCAGCCCGGCCCGGGCCGCCGCACGGGGCAGCAGCTCGGCGCTCAAGCGCTGTGACGGCAATGGCAGACCCGTGGTCAGCATGGCCGCACTGGCGGGCTTCTGATGCAGGAAGCAAAGGGTCAGCAGCCCATCCAGCAAGGGGTCGTCATGCATGCCGCGCGGATCATGACTGAATTGCACACGACTGACTTCTGATTCCACGCTGGACACTCTTGGCTGGCAATAGGATGAAAGTAGCTCAATTCATCCCAGGCAGCTGGACCTTGGGCTTCGCATCGTTCTGCACGACCGAAGCCATAGGTGCGACCACTCCCTGGCTCTTGAGCAACTCGCCCATGGTCGCCTTGATTCGATACTGAGTAAATAACTGAATGTTCTGGATCTCGGCCAAACGCCGGGAGGCGGTGAACAGTTCGTTTTCACTGTCGAGCAGGTCCAGCAGGGTGCGCTCGCCCAGACTGAACTGCTTCTGGTAGGCCGTGCGCACCGCGGTGCTGCGATCGACATATTGCTGGGCGATCGGCACCTGAGCGTTGGCATTGCTCAAGGCGTTCCAGGCCAGGCCCAACTCTTCGTTCAGCACCCGCAGAGCGTTGTTGCGGATATCCAGCGCCTGGTTGGACTGGTAGGCCTTGGACTCCAGATCGGCCTTGTTACTGCCGCCGGCGAACAGGTTGAAGCGCATGCGCAACATGGCCTGCCATTCATTGTTGTGGCCGTTCTGACCGTCGAGGTCGTTGTCGGCGGTGCGTCCCAGCTCAGCATCGAAGCGTGGGTAGAACGCCGATTTGGCGGCGTCGTACTGCTTCTCGGCAGCGACAATGTCGGACTCGGCGGAGCGCAGGATCGGGCTGTTTTCCAGCATCTGACGGCGGGCCTCATCGAGGTTGGCCGGCAGCATCGCCATAAAACTGGCAGGGCGTTCCAGTTGATCCGGCATCTGCCCTACCGCACTCAGGTAGTTGGTCTGGGCGTCGGCCAGGTTGGTCTGCTCGGTGATCAGGTTGTTGCGGGCCTGGGCCATGCGCGCTTCGGCCTGGTCAAGGTCGGCGCCACTGCCCACGCCACGCTGGGTGCGCAGTTTGATCTGGTCGTAGATGCGTTCGTGATTACGCAGATTGTCTTCTGCCAGTTGCACGAATTGACGACGGGTCAACACATCCAGGTACACCTGGGCCACGGTCAGCGCGGTGCGCTCGGAAGTACCCAGCAGGGAATAAGCCCGAGAGTTGACGGTGGCTTGTTGACGCCCCACTTCGCTGGACGTGGCAAAACCGTCAAAAACCATCTGCTGGAGACGTAAACTTGACTCGCTACGGTTCAGGGTTTCCCAGTGATTGCTGCCAGTACCCGCACGAGTACTAGGGTTATCGGTCCCTTCGCGACCGTAGCCAGCGAGCATATCGACACGCGGCAAATAGCCACCCTTGGCGGCTTTAAGTTGATAGTCAGCGGCTAGACGGCTGTTTACCCCGGCTTGAATTTCCGGGTGCACATCCAGTGCTTTCTGCATGGCTTCGGGGAGTGTTTGTGCCTGCACGAAACTGGCAGCTAAGGCGAACGGCAGGGCCTTGAACAGGTGAAAACGCATGGTAAGAATTTCCCTCGGACAGCATGTCCAGAAACACGTCATAACGTGGTGCCACATCGAATGATTGCAACCACAACGACCGTCCGTCGGAAAGTTCAAACTAAGAACTGGTTCACATACTTCAAGTCAGGTTACTGCACGAATATCAATGTGACATTAATTCGGCGATTGTTTAGGATGGCACCCATAAGGTCAATAGTTTGGCATAAAGTTAATCTCGAAAAAATATAGCCAAAATATTGACGACTATACTGTCAAATACCCGTTCCCAATTACACAGCAATGTACCTCCAGACTGAGTTGCGGCCCGCGCCCAAGCCGGTACATGGATGTCAACTGAGCGGTACACCGGAGAGTCCCCAATGAGCAGTGTTGTTGCCATCGTCAAAAGCATTGTCGGTCAGGTTTTCGTAGTTTCCCCGGAAGGAATCCGGCGCGTACTCATCGAAGGCGACCGCCTGTTCGTGGGTGACCAGGTGGATACCGGCCCGGCGGGTGCCGTTACCCTCGAGTTGACCGACGGACGGACCCTCGACCTTGGCCGCGACACTCAATGGAGCGGTGCCGCACCAGACTCCAGCACCGACCTGGCCCAGGCCAGTGCGCAAGCCGCGCCATCGGTGGCTGAACTGCAGCAGGCCATTGCCGCGGGTGTCGACCCGACCACCGACCTGGAAGCCACCGCTGCCGGCCCGTCCGCAGCAGGTACGGGCGGTGCCGCCGGGGGCGGCCATAGCTTCGTCCAGCTTGAGGAAACCGCTGGCCGGGTGGACCCGACCATCGGCTTCCCGACGGCCGGCCTGGGGCTGGCCACTTCGGCCCAGGACAACACCATTGGCGGGCTGACCAACAATAATGGCCTGGCCAATGGCAACGGCAGTGGCAGTGATTCGCTGCGTCCGGCGACCCTGACCCTGGGCGCCACCCCGACCATCACCGAAGCCGGTGGTGTGCTGGTGTATACCGCCACTCTGACCCAGGCACCGCTGACCGACCTGACCGTCACCCTGTCCAATGGTGCGGTCATCGTGATCAGTGCGGGCCAAACCACTGGCAGCGTGCAGGTCCCTCTGGCGCCCCAAGACAACGTCTACATCGACCCCGGCCAGATCAGCGTGAGCGTGACCGGCACCGCTGGCGGCGGTGGCCTGCTGGTGACCGTCAATCCAACCCCGGCGGTGACCCAGATCACCGACACTATCGACACCACCACCGTCACCCTGACAGCCGATGCCAACGTCACCGAAGGCGGACAGATCACCTACACCGCCACCCTGACCAACCCGGCGCAGACGCCGGTGACCATTACCCTGTCCAACGGTTCGATCATCACCATCGAAGCGGGCAAGTCCAGCGGTTCGATCGACGTCGCGGCCCCGGCCAACGATGTCTACAAGAACGGCAGCACCATCGAGGTCGGCATCACCAAGGCCGAGGGCGGCAACTTCGAGAGCCTGGTGCCCAGCACCGACAAGGCCGTGACCACAGTCACTGACACCATTGACGATACCGGCCTGAGCCTGTCGGCCACCGGCACCGTGGCCGAAGGCGGCTCCATCGTCTACACCGCGACACTGACCAATCCTGCTGGGACTCCGGTCACCGTGACCCTGAGCAACGGTGCCGTGATCACCATCGCCGCTGGCGCCACAACTGGCACCGCCACCGTGGCGGCACCGGCCGATGACGTCTATAAGGATGCCGGCAAGGTCGAAGTCAGCATCACCAAGACCGATGGCGGCAACTTCGAAAACCTGGTCACCAACCCAGCGCCTGCCGTGACTGATGTCACCGACACCATCGACACTTCCACCGTCAGCCTGACTGCCACTCCGAGCGTCGCCGAAGGTGGAACCGTGGTGTACACCGCCTCGGTTACGGCTCCGGTGACCGGCTCGCCGGTTGTGGTGACTCTGTCCAACGGACAGACCATCACTATTCCGGTTGGCGAATCGTCCGGCACCGTGAACTTCACCGCGCCGAATGACGCACTGGCAGGCGGCAGTTCCCTGAGCACCACCATTACCAAGGCTGACGGCGGCAACTACGAGAAGCTGGAGATCAACGACAAGCCAGCTGAAACCTCGGTTACCGATACCCCGGACACCACCACCCTCAGCGTGACTGCCACCGATACCGTGGCAGAAGGCGGATCGATTGTTTACACCGCGACCCTGACCAACGCTGCCGGCACTCCGGTCACCGTGACCCTGAGCAACGGCGCGGTGATCACCATTGCCGCAGGCGCCACAACTGGCACCGCCACCGTGGCGGCACCGGCCGATGACGTCTACAAGGATGCCGGCAAAGTCGAAGTCACCATCACCAAAGCCGATGGCGGCAACTTCGAAAACCTGGTCACCAACCCAGCGCCAGCCGTGACTGATGTCACTGACACGATCGATACGTCGACTGTCAGCCTGACTGCCACTCCAAGCGTCGCCGAAGGTGGAACCGTGGTTTACACCGCGTCGGTTACCGCTCCGGTGACCGGTTCGCCGGTCGTGGTGACCCTGTCCAACGGTCAGACCATCACTATTCCAGTGGGCGAGTCCTCCGGCAGCGTGAACTTCACCGCGCCGAATGACGCCCTGGCTGGCGGTAGCTCTCTGAGCACCACCATCACCAAGGCCGATGGCGGTAACTACGAAAAACTAGAAATCAGCGATAAACCTGCTGAGACCAGCGTTACCGATACGCCAGATACCACCACCCTGAGCCTGTCGGCCACCGACTCCGTGGCCGAAGGTGGGTCCATCGTTTACACCGCGACCCTGACCAACGCCGCTGGCACACCGGTCACGGTCACGCTCTCCAACGGTGCCGTCATCACCATCGCGGCAGGCGCCACTTCGGGGACTGCAACCGTTGCCGCTCCTGCGGATGATGTTTACAAAGATGCCGGCAAGGTCGAAGTCACCATCAGCAAGGCCGAGGGCGGCAACTTCGAGAACCTGGAAACCAACCCGGCTCCAGCAGTGACCGATGTCACTGACACCATCGACACTTCGACTGTTAGCCTGACCGCAACCCCGAGCGTCGCTGAAGGCGGCATCGTGGTATACACCGCATCGGTCACCGCGCCAGTGACTGGCTCGCCAGTGGTAGTGACCCTGTCCAACGGCCAGACCATCACTATTCCAGTGGGCGAGTCCTCCGGCAGCGTGAACTTCACTGCACCGAATGACGCCCTGGCTGGCGGTAGCTCTCTGAGCACTACCATTACCAAGGCCGATGGCGGCAACTACGAAAAACTGGAAATCAGCGATAAACCCGCTGAAACCAGCGTTACCGATACTCCGGATACAACGACTCTGAGCCTGACGGCCACTGAGTCTGTGGCCGAGGGCGGCTCTATCGTCTACACCGCCACTCTGACCAACGCTGCCGGAACTCCGGTGACCGTGACCCTGAGCAACGGTGCTGTGATCACCATCGCCGCTGGTGCCACGACTGGCACCGCCACTGTTGCGGCGCCAGCCGACGACGTCTACAAAGACGCCGGCAAAGTCGAAGCCACCATCACCAAAACGGACGGTGGCAACTTCGAGAACCTGGTTACCAACCCAGCTCCAGCGGTGACTGATGTCACCGATACCATCGACATCAGTACCGTTTCACTGACTGCTACGCCAAGCGTCGCTGAAGGCGGCACCGTGGTGTATACCGCATCGGTCACCGCTCCGGTGACCGGTTCGCCGGTCGTGGTGACCCTGTCCAACGGTCAGACCATCACTATTCCAGTGGGCGAGTCCTCCGGCAGCGTGAACTTCACCGCGCCGAATGACGCCCTGGCTGGCGGTAGCTCCCTGAGTACCACCATCACCAAAGCGGACGGTGGCAACTACGAAAAGCTGGACATCAACGACAAACCCGCTGAGACCAGTGTTACCGATACGCCGGACACCACGACGCTGAGCCTGTCGGCCACCGACTCCGTGGCCGAGGGCGGCTCCATTGTCTACACCGCTACCCTGACCAATGCTGCAGGCACTCCGGTCACCGTGACCCTGTCCAACGGTGCAGTCATCACCATCGCCGCTGGCGCTACCTCGGGTACAGCCACCGTCGCCGCACCGGCTGACGACGTGTACAAGGATGCGGGCAAGGTCGAAGTCACCATCACCAAAGCTGACGGCGGCAACTTCGAGAACCTGGAAACCAACCCAGCGCCAGCCGTCACCGATGTCACCGACACCATCGATACCTCGACGGTGAACCTGACGGCGACTTCAAGCGTGGCCGAAGGCGGTACCGTGGTGTACACCGCGTCGGTGTCGGCGCCGGTGACCGGCTCGCCAGTTGTAGTGACCCTGTCCAACGGACAGACCATTACCATCCCGGTGGGCGAATCGTCCGCCACCGTGAACTTCACCGCGCCTAACGATGCCCTGGCTGGCGGCAGCTCCCTGAGCACCACCATCACCAAGGCTGACGGCGGCAACTACGAGAAGCTGGAGATCAGCGACAAGCCCGCTGAAACCACAGTAACCGACACCCCGGACACCACCACCCTGAGCCTCTCGGCCACCGACTCCGTGGCCGAGGGCGGCTCCATTGTCTACACCGCTACCCTGACCAATGCCGCAGGCACTCCGGTCACCGTGACCCTGTCCAACGGTGCAGTCATCACCATCGCCGCTGGCGCTACCTCGGGTACAGCCACCGTCGCCGCACCGGCTGACGACGTGTACAAGGATGCGGGCAAGGTCGAAGTCACCATCACCAAAGCTGACGGCGGCAACTTCGAGAACCTGGAAACCAACCCGGCTCCAGCCGTCACCGATGTCACCGACACCATCGATACCTCGACGGTGAACCTGACGGCGACTTCAAGCGTGGCCGAAGGCGGTACCGTGGTGTACACCGCGTCGGTTTCGGCGCCGGTGACCGGCTCTCCGGTTGTGGTGACCCTGTCCAACGGACAGACCATTACCATCCCGGTGGGCGAATCGTCCGCCACCGTGAACTTCACCGCGCCTAACGATGCACTGGCTGGCGGCAGCTCCCTGAGCACCACCATCACCAAGGCTGACGGCGGCAACTACGAGAAACTGGAGATCAGCGACAAGCCCGCTGAAACCACAGTAACCGACACCCCGGACACCACCACCCTGAGCCTCTCGGCCACCGACTCCGTGGCCGAAGGCGGTTCCATCGTTTACACCGCCACACTGACCAATGCCGCTGGCACCCCGGTGACCGTGACCCTGAGCAACGGCGCGGTGATCACCATCGCCGCTGGCGCCACGACTGGCACCGCCACTGTCGCGGCGCCTGCCGACGACGTCTATAAGGACGCCGGCAAGGTTGAAGTCACCATCAGCAAGGCTGACGGCGGCAACTTCGAGAACCTGGAGACCAACCCGGCTCCAGCGGTGACCGATGTCACTGACACCATCGACACCTCGACCATCAGCCTGACCGCTACCCCAAGCGTCGCCGAAGGCGGCACCGTGGTGTACACCGCGTCGGTTTCGGCGCCGGTGACCGGCTCTCCGGTTGTGGTGACCCTGTCCAACGGACAGACCATTACCATTCCGGTGGGCGAGTCTTCCGCAACGGTGAACTTCACCGCGCCTAACGATGCCCTGGCTGGCGGCAGCTCCCTGAGCACCACCATCACCAAGGCTGACGGCGGCAACTACGAGAAACTGGAGATCAGCGACAAGCCCGCTGAAACCACAGTAACCGACACCCCGGACACCACCACCCTGAGCCTCTCGGCCACCGACTCCGTGGCCGAAGGCGGTTCCATCGTTTACACCGCCACACTGACCAATGCCGCTGGCACCCCGGTGACCGTAACCTTGAGCAACGGCGCGGTGATCACCATCGCCGCTGGCGCCACGACTGGCACCGCCACTGTCGCGGCGCCTGCCGACGACGTCTATAAGGACGCCGGCAAGGTTGAAGTCACCATCAGCAAGGCTGACGGCGGCAACTTCGAGAACCTGGAGACCAACCCTGCTCCGGCAGTAACCGACGTCACTGACACCATCGACACCAGTACCGTGTCCCTCACTGCAACGCCAAGCGTCGCTGAAGGCGGCACCGTGGTGTACACCGCGTCGGTTACGGCTCCGGTGACCGGCTCGCCGGTTGTGGTGACTCTGTCCAACGGACAGACCATCACTATTCCAGTGGGCGAGTCTTCCGCCACGGTGAACTTCACCGCGCCGAACGATGCCCTGGCTGGCGGTAGCTCTCTGAGCACCACCATTACCAAGGCGGACGGTGGTAACTACGAGAAGTTGGAGATCAGCGACAAGCCAGCTGAAACCTCGGTTACCGATACCCCGGACACAACGACGCTGAGCCTGTCGGCCACCGACTCCGTGGCAGAAGGTGGCTCCATCGTTTACACGGCTACGCTGACCAACGCTGCTGGTACTCCGGTCACTGTGACCCTGAGCAATGGCGCGGTAATCACCATCGCAGCCGGTGCCACTACTGGTACCGCCACTGTTGCGGCGCCAGCCGACGACGTCTACAAGGATGCCGGTAAAGTCGAAGCAACCATCACCAAAGCTGACGGTGGTAACTTCGAAAACCTGGTCACCAACCCAGCACCTGCCGTGACTGATGTTACCGATACCATCGACACCAGCACCGTTTCGCTGACTGCTACGCCAAGCGTCGCTGAAGGTGGCATCGTGGTTTACACCGCGTCGGTTACGACTCCGGTGACCGGTTCGCCGGTCGTGGTGACCTTGTCCAACGGTCAGACCATCACCATCCCAGTTGGCGAAAGCCAAGGTTCGGTGAACTTCACTGCACCGAACGATGCCCTGGCTGGCGGTAGCTCTCTGAGCACCACCATCACCAAAGCGGACGGTGGTAACTACGAGAAGCTGGAGGTCAGCGATAAGCCAGCTGAAACCTCGGTTACCGATACGCCAGATACCACGACGCTGAGCCTCTCGGCCACCGACTCCGTGGCTGAAGGCGGCTCCATTGTCTATACCGCGACACTGAGTAATGCGGCTGGTACGCCGGTCACCGTAACCTTGAGCAATGGCGCGGTGATCACCATTGCTGCCGGTGCCACTTCCGGCACCGCCACCGTCGCAGCACCAGCCGACGACGTTTACAAAGACGCCGGCAAAGTCGAAGCCACCATCACCAAAGCCGACGGCGGTAACTTCGAAAACCTGGTCACCAATCCAGCGCCTGCCGTGACTGATGTCACTGACACTATCGATACGTCGACTGTCAGCCTGACCGCTACACCAAGCGTCGCCGAAGGCGGCACTGTGGTGTACACCGCTTCGGTGACTGCTCCGGTGACTGGCTCCCCGGTTGTGGTGACCTTGTCCAACGGTCAGACCATCACTATTCCGGTTGGCGAATCGTCCGGCACCGTGAACTTCACGGCACCCAACGACGCACTGGCAGGCGGCAGTTCCCTGAGCACCACCATTACCAAGGCTGACGGCGGCAACTACGAGAAGCTGGAGATCAGCGACAAACCTGCTGAAACCTCGGTTACCGATACGCCAGATACCACTACCCTGAGCCTGACGGCCACCGATTCTGTGGCCGAAGGTGGCTCGATCGTTTACACCGCAACACTGACCAACGCCGCTGGCACTCCGGTCACGGTCACACTCTCCAACGGTGCCGTCATCACCATCGCCGCTGGCGCTACTTCGGGGACTGCAACCGTTGCCGCTCCTGCGGATGATGTTTACAAGGATGCCGGTAAGGTCGAAGTCACTATCACCAAAGCAGACGGTGGCAACTTCGAAAACCTGGAGACCAACCCAGCGCCAGCCGTCACCGATGTCACCGACACCATCGACACCAGCACCGTTTCGCTGACCGCTACGCCAAGCGTCGCTGAAGGCGGCATCGTGGTGTACACCGCTTCGGTCTCCGCTCCAGTGACCGGCTCGCCGGTAGTGGTGACCTTGTCCAACGGACAGACCATCACTATTCCAGTGGGCGAGTCTTCCGCAACGGTGAACTTCACCGCACCCAACGACGCTCTGGCGGGCGGCAGCTCCTTGAGCACCACCATCACCAAGGCTGGCGGCGGCAACTACGAGAAGCTGGAGATCAGCGACAAACCAGCTGAAACCTCGGTTACTGATACGCCAGACACCACCACTCTGAGCCTGAGTGCTACTGACTCGGTAGCAGAAGGCGGGTCCATCGTTTACACCGCGACCCTGACCAACGCGGCTGGTACTCCGGTCACTGTGACCCTGAGCAACGGCGCGGTGATCACCATTGCTGCCGGTGCCACTTCCGGCACCACCACCGTCGCAGCGCCGGCCGATGACGTCTACAAAGACGCTGGCAAGGTTGAAGCCACCATCACCAAAGCGGACGGCGGTAACTTCGAGAACCTGGTCACCAATCCAGCGCCTGCGGTCACCGATGTAACTGACACGATCGATACCAGCACCGTTTCCCTGACGGCGACTCCGAGCGTCGCCGAGGGCGGCATCGTCGTTTACACCGCGTCTGTGTCTGCGCCAGTGACCGGTTCGCCAGTTGTGGTGACCTTGTCCAACGGTCAAACCATCACTATTCCAGTGGGCGAGTCTTCCGCAACGGTGAACTTCACCGCACCCAACGACGCTCTGGCGGGCGGTAGCTCCCTGAGCACCACCATCACCAAGGCTGACGGTGGTAACTACGAGAAGCTGGAGATCAACGACAAGCCAGCTGAAACCTCGGTTACCGATACCCCGGACACCACTACTCTGAGCCTGAGTGCTACTGACTCGGTAGCAGAAGGCGGGTCCATCGTTTACACCGCGACCCTGACCAACGCGGCTGGTACCCCGGTTACTGTGACTCTGAGCAATGGTGCAGTCATCACTATCGCTGCCGGCGCTACCTCGGGTACGGCCACCGTCGCAGCCCCGGCTGATGACGTCTACAAGGACGCTGGCAAGGTTGAAGCCACCATCACCAAAGCGGACGGCGGTAACTTCGAGAACCTGGTCACCAACCCAGCGCCAGCCGTCACTGACGTCACCGATACCATCGACACTTCCACCATCAGCCTGACCGCCACTCCGAGCGTTGCCGAAGGTGGAACCGTGGTGTACACCGCATCGGTTTCGGCACCGGTAACCGGCTCGCCGGTTGTGGTGACCTTGTCCAACGGACAGACCATCACTATTCCAGTGGGCGAGTCTTCCGCAACGGTGAACTTCACCGCACCCAACGACGCTCTGGCGGGCGGCAGTTCCCTGAGCACCACCATTACCAAGGCTGACGGCGGTAATTACGAGAAGCTGGAGATCAGCGACAAACCAGCTGAAACCTCGGTTACTGATACGCCAGACACCACCACTCTGAGCCTGAGTGCTACTGACTCGGTAGCTGAAGGTGGGTCCATCGTTTACACCGCGACCCTGACCAACGCGGCTGGTACCCCGGTTACTGTGACTCTGAGCAATGGTGCAGTCATCACCATCGCTGCCGGCGCTACCTCGGGTACGGCCACCGTCGCAGCCCCGGCTGATGACGTCTACAAGGACGCTGGCAAAGTCGAAGCCACCATCACCAAAGCGGACGGTGGCAACTTCGAGAACCTGATCACCAACCCAGCACCTGCCGTGACTGATGTCACTGATACCATCGACACCAGCACCGTTTCGCTGACTGCTACGCCAAGCGTCGCTGAAGGCGGCATCGTGGTTTACACCGCGTCGGTCACCGCGCCAGTGACTGGCTCACCAGTAGTAGTGACCCTGTCCAACGGTCAGACCATCACCATCCCGGTCGGTGAAAGCCAAGGTTCGGTGAACTTCACTGCACCGAATGATGCCCTGGCTGGCGGTAGCTCCTTGAGCACCACCATCACCAAGGCTGACGGCGGCAACTACGAGAAACTGGAGATCAACGACAAGCCAGCTGAAACCTCGGTTACCGATACACCAGACACCACGACACTGAGCCTTTCGGCCACCGACTCCGTGGCTGAAGGCGGCTCCATTGTCTATACCGCGACACTGAGTAATGCGGCTGGTACGCCGGTCACCGTAACCTTGAGCAATGGTGCGGTGATCACCATTGCTGCCGGTGCCACTTCCGGCACCGCCACCGTCGCAGCACCAGCCGACGACGTTTACAAAGACGCCGGCAAAGTCGAAGCCACCATCACCAAAGCCGACGGCGGTAACTTCGAAAACCTGGTCACCAATCCAGCGCCTGCCGTGACTGATGTCACTGATACTATCGATACGTCGACTGTCAGCCTGACCGCGACCCCGAACGTCGCCGAAGGTGGAACCGTGGTTTACACCGCGTCGGTCACCGCGCCAGTGACTGGCTCACCAGTAGTAGTGACCCTGTCCAACGGTCAGACCATCACCATCCCGGTCGGTGAAAGCCAAGGTTCGGTGAACTTCACTGCACCGAATGATGCCCTGGCTGGCGGTAGCTCCTTGAGCACCACCATCACCAAGGCTGACGGCGGTAACTACGAGAAGCTGGAGATCAACGACAAGCCAGCTGAAACCTCGGTTACCGACACCCCTGACACCACCACTCTGAGCCTCTCGGCTACTGAGTCTGTGGCTGAGGGTGGTTCGATCATCTACACCGCCACCTTGACCAATGCCGCTGGTACGCCAGTGACCGTGACCCTGTCTAACGGTGCGGTGATCACCATTGCTGCCGGTGCCACTTCCGGCACCGCCACCGTCGCGGCCCCAGCCGATGACGTCTACAAAGACGCTGGCAAGGTTGAAGCCACCATCACCAAAGCGGACGGTGGCAACTTCGAAAACCTGGTCACCAACCCAGCTCCGGCTGTGACTGATGTCGCCGACACCATCGACACTTCCACCGTCAGCCTGACTGCCACTCCAAGCGTCGCCGAAGGTGGAACGGTGGTTTACACCGCGTCGGTTACGGCTCCGGTGACCGGTTCGCCGGTCGTGGTGACCTTGTCCAACGGACAGACCATCACTATTCCAGTGGGCGAGTCTTCCGCAACGGTGAACTTCACCGCGCCGAACGATGCCCTGGCTGGCGGTAGCTCCTTGAGCACCACCATCACCAAGGCTGACGGCGGCAACTACGAGAAGCTGGAGATCAGCGACAAACCGGCTGAAACCTCGGTTACTGATACGCCAGACACCACCACTCTGAGCCTGAGTGCTACTGACTCGGTAGCAGAAGGTGGCTCCATCGTTTACACCGCGACCCTGACCAACGCCGCTGGCACTCCGGTCACCGTGACCCTGAGCAACGGCGCGGTAATCACCATTGCCGCTGGCGCCACTTCCGGCACCGCCACCGTCGCGGCCCCAGCCGATGACGTCTACAAAGACGCTGGCAAGGTTGAGGCCACCATCACCAAAACGGATGGCGGCAACTTCGAGAACCTGGTCACCAACCCAGCGCCAGCTGTGACTGATGTCACTGACACTATCGATACGTCGACTGTCAGCCTGACCGCGACCCCGAGCGTCGCCGAAGGTGGAACCGTGGTTTACACCGCGTCGGTTTCGGCTCCGGTGACCGGCTCGCCGGTTGTGGTGACCCTGTCCAATGGCCAGACCATCACTATTCCGGTCGGTGAATCCTCCGGCACCGTGAACTTCACCGCTCCCAATGATGCTCTGGCTGGCGGCAGCTCCCTGAGCGCCACCATCACCAAGGCTGACGGCGGCAACTACGAGAAGTTGGAAATCAGCGACAAGCCAGCTGAAACCTCGGTTACCGATACGCCAGACACCACCACCCTGAGCCTGAGTGCTACTGACTCCGTGGCCGAAGGCGGGTCCATCGTTTACACCGCAACACTGAGCAACGCGGCCGGTACTCCAGTCACAGTGACCCTGAGCAACGGCGCGGTGATCACCATCGCTGCCGGCGCCACCACTGGCACTGCCACCGTCGCGGCGCCAACCGATGACGTTTACAAGGACGCTGGCAAGGTTGAGGCCACTATCACCAAGGCCGAAGGTGGCAACTTCGAGAAGCTGGTGCCAAACACCACGCCAGCCGTAACCGATGTGACTGACACCATCGACAACTCCACCGTCACGCTCAAGGCCACGCCTTCGGCTGCCGAAGGCGGCAACGTCACTTATACCGCCACCGTTAGCGCTCCTGTGACCGGTTCGCCCGTCACCGTGAACCTGGCCAACGGTGAGAAGATCACCATCCCGGTCGGCGAGACCACCGGTTCGGTGAGCATCAGCGCGCCTAACGATGTACTGGTCGGCCACACTCCGCTGACCAACTCCATCACCAACGTCAGCGGCGGCAACTACGAGAACCTGGTGGCTGACAAGACCCCGGTCAGCACCACCGTAACCGACACCGTCGACACCACCAGTGTCAGTCTCAGTGCCACCGGCACTGTGGCCGAGGGCGGTTCCATCGTTTACACCGCGACCCTGAGCAATGCTGCAGGCACTCCGGTTACCGTGACCTTGAGTAATGGTGCAGTAATCACCATCGCTGCCGGCGCCACCACTGGCACTGCCACCGTCGCGGCGCCAACCGATGACGTTTACAAGGACGCTGGCAAGGTTGAGGCCACCATCACCAAGGCCGAAGGTGGCAACTTCGAGAAGCTGGTGCCAAACACCACACCAGCGGTGACCGACGTTACCGACACCATCGACAACAGCACCGTCACGCTCAAGGCCACGCCTTCGGCTGCCGAAGGCGGCAACGTCACTTATACCGCCACCGTTAGCGCTCCTGTGACCGGTTCGCCCGTCACCGTGAACCTGGCCAACGGTGAGAAGATCACCATCCCGGTCGGCGAGACCACCGGTTCGGTGAGCATCAGCGCGCCTAACGATGTACTGGTCGGCCACACTCCGCTGACCAACTCCATCACCAACGTCAGCGGCGGCAACTACGAAAATCTCGTGGCCGACAAGACCCCGGTCAGCACCACCGTGACCGACTCCGTCGACACCACCAGTGTCAGCCTCAGCGCCACTGGCACCGTGGCTGAAGGCGGTTCGATCATCTACACCGCGACCCTGACCAACGCAGCCGGTACTCCGGTGACCGTCACTCTGAGCAACGGCGCGGTGATCAACATCGCCGCCGGCAACACCACCGGTACCGTCACCGTTGCGGCGCCGGCTGACGACGTCTATATCGACGCCGGCAAGGTCAATGCCTCGATCACCAGCGCCACCGGAGGCAACTTCGAGAAGCTGGTGCCGGACACCACACCAGCGGTGACCAACGTGACCGACACCGTGGATACCACTTCGGTGGGCATCACCGGCAGCACTTCGGTCACTGAAGGCCAGACCGCCAGCTACACCGTGAGCCTGACGCATCCGGCGCAGACCGAAGTCACCCTGAAGATCAGCTACAGCGGCACCGCCACTGACGGTTCGGACTTCAGCGGCGTGTACACCGTGAAGATTCCGGCCGGCACCAGCAGCGCCAACTTCAACGTCGCCACCATTGACAACAAGATCACTGAAGGCACCGAGAACTTCACGGTCAAGATCGATTCGGCCAGCGGCGGTAACTTCGAGAACCTGGTGGTGGGCAGTAACAACAGCGTCACCACCTCGATCATCGACAACGATGCGCCACCGGTCATCGACCTGGACGCCAACAACTCCAGCGGCGCCACCGGTGCCGACTACAAGGTCACTTTCACCGAAGGCACCACGGGCCCTGGCGTGTCGATCGCCGACACCGACCTGAGCATCACCGACCCGGACAGCACGATGCTGACCGGCGCCACCATCGTGCTGACCAACCGTCAGCCGGGGGACTCGCTGAACCTGGGCAACAGCGTCAACGGCATCAACATCAATGCCAACAGCAAGGACGGCTCGATCACCCTGACCCTGTCGGGCAACGCGACGCTGGCCGACTACATGCAACAGATCAAGAACATCACCTTCACCAACAACAGTGAAGACCCGAGCACCACGCCACGGACCATCACCGTGACCGTGACCGACGGCGGCAACTACTCCAATGTCGCCACCACCACGGTCAATGTGGTGGCGGTAAACGACGCCCCAACCGCCACCGGCGGCGCCGTGACCGGCAGCGAAGACAGCCCGCTGGCCCTGACCTGGTCCAACTTCGGCGTCAGCGACGTCGACAGCCCGGCTGCCAACCTCGGGGTGAAAATCACCCAACTGCCAGGTGACGGCAAACTGCAATACCTGGACGGTTCGACCTGGAAGGATGTGGCCAACAACCAGACCTTCAGCAAGGCCGATATCGATGCCGGCAAACTGCGCTTCACCCCGGACGCCAACGAATCCGGCACCAATGGCTACGGCGGCAGCGGCGTAGGCAACCAACAGGCCGATTACGCCCAGATCAAATTCCAGCCAACTGATGGCCAGGCCCTGGGCAGCACCGGTACGGTCACGGTCGACATCACCCCAGTGGCCGATGCCCCGACCCTGAGCGTGGCGGGTAACAACGTCAACTCGGTCGGTCTGCTCAAGGAAGTCTGGACCGGCCTCAGCGGCCTGGGCACCGACGGCAACGGCGCGTCCGCCAGCACCCTGAAATCGGTGATCGACGCCGCCGGCACGCCCAACAGCAGCAGCCTGGCGACCAACGTCCAGTCCGACGGCAACATCACCCCGGGCACCGCATCGAAGACCTCCGGCCTGATCTACCTGGAAGCCGGCAAGGCCTACACCTTCTCCGGCACCGGCGACGACAGCCTGCTGGTGACCATCGGCGGCAAGAACGTGGCCAGCACCACCTGGGGCGCGGGCGGTAACCTAAACGGTACCTTCACCCCGACCACCAGCGGCTACTACACCATCGATATCTACCACCACAACCAGAGTGGTCCGGGCAGCTACGACGTCAACCTCTCGGTCAACGGCGGCGCCGCGGTAGACCTGAGCAACGCCGGCGTGCCGCTTTACACCGGCGTCACCGACCTGACCAACGCCGGAGTTTCGGTGTCCGAGCTGCACGGCACCAACGGCGAGGGTTACTACGACGGCTACAAGCTCAACGAAGGCGGCGAAGGCGGCAGCGTGCATCTGTCGAAGATCAGCACCGGCCTGACCGATACCGACGGTTCGGAAACCCTGAGCGTGAAGATCAGCGGCATTCCTGCAGGCTCCGTCCTCAGCGATGGCGCCGGGCATACCTTCACCGCCACCGCGACCTCCGGCGAAGCCAACGTCACCGGCTGGAACCTGGGCAACCTGACGGTCACCCCGCCGCCGTACTACAACGGCACCTTCAATCTCAACGTGACCTCGACCTCCACCGAGTCCCTGGGCGGTTCTGCCAGCACTTCGGCGCAGATCCCGGTCAAGGTCTACCCGGCAAACTACAACGCGATGGTCGCCACCGCCGACGACGATACCGTTATCGGTACCGACGGCAACGACATCGTGGTCGCCGACATCGGTGGCCTGACGGTGGTCCCGGGCACCAACTACAACATCGCCTTCATGGTGGACACCTCGGGCAGTATGAGCAGCGCCTCGATCACCGCGGCCAAGAACTCCCTGACCTCGGTGTTCAATACCCTGAAGAACAGCATCGGCAGCGCTGGCTCGGGCACCGTGAACATCTTCCTTGCCGACTTCGATACCCAGGTCAACAAGTCGGTAGCGGTGAACCTCAACGATCCGAATGCCCTGGCCCAACTCAAGGCCGTGCTGGACTCGATGGCTTCTGGCGGCGGCACCAACTATGAAGACGTGTTCAAGACTACGGCCAACTTCTTCCAGAGCAGCCAGGCTACCGGCAATACCAATGCCAAGAACCTGACCTACTTCATCACTGACGGCCAGCCGACCTTCTATCAGAGCGGCGAGCAGACCAACCCGACGCTGTACGGCAACGTGCGCCTCGATGACGTGGTGACCACCAGCAATTACAAGCTGGGGGATACCTTCAGCAAAACCATCGACAGCGATCACATTCTCAGCGTGAGCAGCAACGGTACGGTCAAGCTTCAGACCTACAGCACCAATTGGTGGGGCCAAGGCTCTTGGAATACTGCAACCTTGGGCACCCTGCATGCCCAGGGCGACGGCACCTACGAGCTGTCGAACCTGGCCGGCTCCGGCAGCAGCACCGATTACTACACCTCCACCAACTCCAGCAGCGGCTTTGCCTTGCTCAGCGGCCTGTCGAACGTCGAAGCCATCGGTATCAATAGCGGCGTCAGCCTCAACGACCTCAAGCCATACGACAGCGATGGCAAGCCGCAGACCAACATCGACCCGAACGATCTGGCCAATTCGATCATCGGTCACACCGAAGCCACCATGCCGGGGGCCGACAAGGTCAGCGGCGGCGACGGCAACGACATCCTGTTCGGCGACCTGGTGAGCTTCAACGGCATCGCCGGCGAGGGTTACCAGGCCATGCAGGCCTACGTGGCCGAGCAGAACGGGGTCGATGTGAGCAAGGTCACCACCAGCAACGTGCACCAGTACATCACCGAGCACTACAAAGAGTTCGATGTGTCTGGCAGCCATGACGGCAACGACACCCTGCTGGGCGGCGCCGGCAATGACATTCTCTTCGGCCAGGGCGGCAACGACACGCTGGACGGCGGCAAGGGCAATGACATCCTGCTGGGGGGCACCGGCAAAGACACCCTGATCGGCGGCCAGGGCAACGACATCCTGATCGGCGGTTCAGGTGCCGATACCTTTGTCTGGAAGGCCGGCGATACCGGCAATGACGTGATCAAGGATTTCAAGGCCAGTGAAGGTGACCGTATCGACCTGCGGGATCTGCTGCAGGGCGAGAGCGCCAGCACCATCGACAACTTCCTCAAGATCACCACCGTGGACGGGGTCTCGACTCTGCAGGTCAGTTCCGAAGGCAAGCTCAACGCCGCCGGGGGCCTGGCCAACGCCGACGTGACGATCAAGCTGGAAGGCAACAACTGGTCCAATGCCAACATCAACTCGTTGATCGCCGGTAGCGACCCGACCATCAAGATCGATCACAACAACAGCTGATCGGCTCCTGGCAGCCACCCCTGGCGGGTGGTTGCCGGGTCCTGGCCAACAGCCTGCGCCGTGACGATTGTCGCGGCGCACCGCATACTCGCGCTCTGAATGCTGCGCTGGCCTATGCTGCTGACAGCCGGATGCCTAAAAAAGCCTGAGGGATTTGCCATGTTCTACGTGCAACGCGATGCGCAAGGTCAGCTGATTCGCGTGGAAGCCGCCGCTTACGCCGAGGCTACCGAGACGCTGCCCGCCGATCACCACGAGATCCAGACCTGGTACGCCAACGAGGCGGTGGAAGTCAGTCTCAAGCAGCTCAAGCAGAGTGACCTGGAAATGATCCGGGTGCTGGACGACCTGATTCAGGTCCTGACCAGCAAGGGCGTGATTCGCGTCACCGACCTGCCGGCGGCGGCTCAGGCCAAGCTGATGGATCGCACCCAGGCCCGTGAGGCCCTGGGTGGACTCAGCCGGCTGATCAATGATGATGAAACCGGTTTGATCTGAAAGCCCCTCGCCTACAGGAGCCGGCTTGCCGGCGGATGCACGTTCAAGCCCAAGGTGCTGGCTCGCCGAACAGTTGCCCCTGCACGCCATACAGCCCCATCTCGCGAATCACCTGCAGCTCGCCCTGGGTCTCGACCCGCTCGGCAATCAGCGGCAGGTCGATGCTGTGGGCAGCCCGCTGGATAGCTTCGATAAACAGGCGTTTGTCGCTTTCCTGATCGATGTCGCGGATGTAGCTGCCGTCAATCTTCAGATAGGCCAGGCCCAAGCGCGCCAGGTTGCCGATCATGCTGAAGCGCCCGCCAAAGCGTTGCAGGCTGAGGGAGAAGCCCAGTTCCCGCAGGCGCCGGGTCAACTGTTCCAGCTGAATCTGCTCAGGCAGCTGTTCTTCACCAATTTCCAGGGTCAGGCGCGGCCCCAGATCAGAGTGCTGGCGCAGAATCTCGAATACCCGGTTCAGGGCCTGAGGATCTTCCAGGGTGGCTGCCGACAGGTTCAACGCCAGGCAGTGGTCATGTCCGACCATCTGCTTCAACACCTGTTCCAACATCAGCAGATCCAGGCGCGACGTCCAGCCAAAGCGCTCCAACCAGGGCAGGAAGCGCCCGGCCGGGATGGTCTGGCCCTGCTCGTCCAGCAACCGCGACAACACCTTGTAGTGCAGCACCAGCGTGGTGTCCTGGGCCGCCACCACCGGCTGGAAATACAGCTTGAAGCGCTGCTCCGACAGCGCCCGGTCCAGCAGCCGGTGCCAGGCATGGTGATCATCCCCGACTTGAGCTCCGCCCCCCTGATCCAGGCAGGCCCAGTTGGTCTCGCCCTGGGCTTCGGCCTGGGCCAGGGCCTGATCACCGAGGCTGAGCACCGCTTGTGGCGAATCTCCGTGAGCAAAGGCCGCCAGACCGATGGTGGCTACTGCGGCAACGTCGGTGGCGCCGGTGGCATGCAGGTTGCCCAGAGCGCTGTCCAGGCTTTGGGCCAGCTGGATGGCTTCCTCACGCACCAGGCCGGGCGCCAGTACGGCGAATTCGCCACCGCGGACCCGGGTCACCAGGTTCTGGGTTTCGGGGTACTTGTTGCACTCGCGCAGCAATTGCTCCCCCACCGCTTGCAGCAGTTGGTCGGTGCGCTGGCCCCCCAGACGCTGGTTCAGGCCAGCCAGGTCCTTGACCCGCAACAGCAGCAGGTAACCGGAACTGGCCTGCTCCGGGTTGCTCACCCGGGCATGCAGCTGCATTTCGAAATAACGCCGGTTGGCCAGCCCGGTCAGGCTGTCCTGGTACGACTCGATGCGCAGTTTTTCACTGCGCTCGGCCTGCTCCTGGAACAGCGCCTTGAGCTTCTCGACCATCTGGTTCATCGCCTGCACTACCCGGCGCAGTTCCGGGGTTCGGGGCAGTTGCGGCAGGCTGAGGAACTCGCGGCGGGCAATGGCATGGGACTGCTGGACCATGTAGTCCAGCGGCTTGAGCTGGCGCCGCAGCAACAGGGCACCGAGCACCGCGCTCACCGCGCCGCAGATCAACAGCCAGCCCAGGCTGCCCAGGGCGCTCTGCCAAAGCTTGGCCACGGCGAACATCGGATGGCTGAGCACCTCGACCCGCGCGGCCTGCTCCCAGCCGCGACTGACGATGGCGTCGCCGCCGGCAGGCTCAAGGCCGATGAGCTTGACGAACCACTGGGGCACATTGCTGACTTCCGGGATGCCGTTGCGCTCGACGATGGTCTTGTCGGTGGCCAGGTCCACCACCCGGATGCTGGCGTAGTAGCCGCTGTCGAAGATCGAACTGACCATCAGTTCGACCATCGCCGGATCGTCGATATTCGGTGTCAGCGACAAGGCCAGGGCCGTGGCCGCGTCCTGGGCATGGGAGCGCAGCTGATTGACATACTGGGTGCGCGAACTTTCCAGGCTGACCATGAAGCTGCCGCTGAAGGCGACCACCAGGAACACACAGATTGCGATCAACAGTTGTTTGAACAAAGACATCTGAGCTCGTGCTCCTAGTTAGTCGTCTCGACCGGAAAACCTTCGGCCTGCATTTTTTTCAACACGTCCTGCCAACGGGACAGGCGCTTGGTATCACCGACCCGCTTGTTGCCTTTGGCGCCCGGCAGCCATAACCCTTCGGCATTGAAGGAATACACCGGCAGCAGGTCGGTTCGCTCGCTGGCCGGGCGGATCGAGTCCTCCAGGCTATCGAGCACCAGCGGCATGGCGTCCGCCGTGGAATAGTAGGTCAGGACCATGTGCGCGCGGTTCTGGCGCAAGGCCTTGACGTAGGTGATGCGCAGTTTGTCACTGGACACCCCGAGACGCCGCAGGCTGAAGTACTTGGCAATCGCATAATCCTCGCAGTCGCCAGCGCCCTTCCATAGCGCCTCGATCGGCGTCTCCCAGTAGTCCACCTGACGCCACAGATCGATATCTTCCATGTAGCGCATGTTCTTATTGAAGAACAGGTTGACCACTTTCAACTGCTCGCGCTCGGACACCTGCTTCTGCGTGGCCAGCAGGTGCTGCCAGGCATCGATACGTTGCTGACCTTCGCCCAGGGGACCGTAAAGCGCCGTGGCACGGCGGCTGATCAGGGAAAAATCCCAGTCGGCGTGCAGACTGCCCAGCAGCGCGCCAGCCAGCAGCAGTGCCGAGCAGAACCAGCGCAAGGTCCGAAAAAGAGCTAAACGTGCCGCCAATGCAATGAGTCCATGGGAGCTGTCGTAAATCGGCTGATGGTGAAGGCTGGCCCGACAAAAAACAATGGCACCTTACAATCACCGGCCACCAGGGAAGGGCCTGCATTCAACACTCAGAGAATAGCGTCAAGTGGCATTTGCGTTGCCGGCGACAGCCCATGAATTTCACCAGTGGCCACGTGCATTCAGCCGCGCCAGCCACTATGTTAGAAACCATTCGCGGACTGGGACGTCCCCCTCCAACGGCCTCTTGTCCGCAACGAGATCCCGCCCACGGGCCACCTTGCTTAAGGAAAAGCTGTGTACACCGACACCCGACAATGGACGCTGGTGATCAACTCAGGGCACGCCACCCGCATACGCCTGATCTGCTTTCCCCAGGCCGGGGCGGCAGCGGAGCAACTGCGGGTGTGGTCCAACAGCCTGGCCGATCACATCGAGCTGGTGGTGATCAACCTTCCGGGGCACGGCCCACGCCGCGACGAAGCGCCCTGTGACAACTGGCCGAGCCTGCTGGAAAACACGTTCGCCGCCCTCAATCCCTGGCTCGACAAGCCCCATGCGCTGTTCGGCCACGGCCTGGGGGCACTGTTGGCGTACGAAACCTGCAAGTACGCCCAGGAGCGGTTTCCACAGCAGACCCGCCACCTGTTCGTCTCTGGCTGCCGCAGCCCTGACAGCCTGCCCCGTCGGCCTTTGCTGCACTCATTGCCCATCGAGGCATTCCGCGAAGCGATCCTGACTCTCGGCGCCAGCCCCCTGGAGATGCCCCGGGGGCAAAACGACCTGCAATCCTACGAACGTTTGCTGCGCAACGGCCTGAAACTCTTCGAAACCTGGTACGACACCTCCAGCGGCTGCCTCGACATACCGCTGACGGCTTTCTATGGCAGTGAGGACCCGCTGGCGACAGCCAACCATATGCTCAACTGGCGAGAGTTCACTGGGCGCGAATTCGAACTGATTGAAGTGGCCGGCAACCATTTCTTCATCAAGTCTCAGCGCCAGCGCCTGTTGCAGGTGATCAACACGCACCTGGGGCTGCTGGGGGAACACCTGGCCTGAACGCCGCCCATGAAAAAGCCCGCTCTGCTGTGATGCAGGAGCGGGCTTTAGGGGCGGTCCCTGATGGCCTCAGATCTTGAAGCTGTCCACCAGTTGCTTCAGGCGGCTGGCCTGCTGCGACAGTGCATCACAGTCCTTCAGGGTTTCATTGAGGTTGGCAACGCCCTGCTGGTTCAACAGGTTGATCTGGTTGATGTCGACGTTGAGGGTCTCCACCACCGCGGTCTGTTCCTCGGTTGCCGCAGCCACCGACTGGTTCATGCCATCGATCTCGCCGATCCGCTGAGTCACGCTGATCAACCGTGCACCGGCCTGGTTGGCCACTTCGACGCTCTCTTCGCTGGACGCCTGGCTGGCATTCATGGTCGAGACCGCCTCGCGGGACCCGACCTGCAGGGAGGTGATCATCTTGTGGATCTCTTCCGCCGACTCCTGGGTACGGTGGGCCAGGTTACGCACCTCATCGGCTACCACGGCGAAACCACGGCCGGCTTCACCGGCACGGGCCGCTTCGATGGCGGCGTTGAGGGCCAACAGATTGGTCTGCTGGGAGATGCCCTTGATCACATCAAGAATGTGCCCGATGTTGTCGGTGCTGGCATTCAGAGTCTCGATCTGGGTGCAGGACAGGCTGATCTTCTGCGACAGCTCGGTCATCGCCTGGATGGTCTGCTCCACCACTTGGCGACCGTCGTCGGCCTGCTCGCTGGCGCCACTGGCGTGTTGCGAGGCATCGGCGGCGTTGCGGGCGATTTCCTGGGTGGCAGCACCCAGTTCGTTGATCGCTGCGGCCACGCTGTTGGTGCGGGCGCTCTGCTCGTCGGAACCGATGATCGACGCGTTGGACGATGCCATCACCCGTTGCGACAAGTCATGCACCTGGCGAGTAGCCGAGGACACTTCGGAAATCGAGGCGTGAATCCGTTCCACGAACTGGTTGAACGAACTGCCCAACTCGCCGAACTCGTCCTTGCTTTCCACGACCAGACGCCGGGTCAGGTCGCCTTCGCCCTGAGCTATGTCCTGCATCGCCCGGCCCATGGTGATCAGCGGGCGCATCAGCACCTGGATCAGCAGAGTCAGCAATACCGCAATCACCGCCACAGCGATAAACATGGCGATCAAGGCAGAAGTACGGAACTGGCTCAGTGGTGCGTAGGCCTTTTCCTTGTCGATGGACAGGCCGATGTACCATTCGGCATTCGGCAGACCGGTCACCGGGGTGAAGGAAAGGATGCGTTCCTGTTTGTTCAGGACCACTTCCTGGTTGCCGCTGGCGATCCGTACGTTGGCGCTGGGATAGATGTCCTTGAGGTTCTTCATCACCTGGTCTTTGTCCGGGCTGACGATCACCTGACCGTCGGCGCTGACCAGGAAAGCATGGCCCAGGCCGCCGAAGTCCACCGAGTTGATGATCTTCACCAGGGTTTCCAGGCTCAGGTCGCCACCGACCACACCGAGTAATTCTCCCTGCTTCTTCACCGGCATGGCGATGGTGACCACCAGACCGCCGACAGCCGCCATGTAGGGCGGGGTCAGCATGGTTTTATCGGCGGTTACGGCCTGTTTGTACCAGGGCCGCTGACGCGGATCGTAGCCGTCGGGCATCTTCGCATCAGGACGCTGGGTGAAGGTGCCATTGGCCTGGCCGACATAGGTGAACTGGAAGTTCGAGGTGAAGGCTGGCTGATCCACCAGGCCCGGGAAGTCTGCGTTGTGACCTTGGTGGGCAACGTTCTGCGCCAGGTTCTCGAGCACCAGGATTCGCCCGCTCATCCAGTTCTGAACGCTGCTGGAGGTGAGCTCACCGGCCTGCTGGATGGAGGACTCGAGGTTCTGTCGGATAGTGTTTCGCTGCAAGTAGTCGTTGTACAAAGTGAACAACGCAAAAGCCAGAACCACTACGCCGGAGGCGGCCAAAAGGATTTTATGGCTGAACTTGAGATTCATTTCATGGGACTTCTTATGCCGAAAGTGGGGATGCGTCCGTAAAGCAACATTCCATGTAACAGTGCAGGCGACATTCTCCGGCCGCTCTACTTTGGTGCACACATGTCTTATCAGTCTTTCGGCAAGAATCCCCGAACCCTTAGAGATTTATCTGAATTACTTGTCTGAACTTGCCGATTCCCGCCGAACGGCATGCCAGAGCGTCCGCCGCGCATTTTCAGATGACCGACAGCTTCCTGCTCACAGCCAAATCGATAACCCCTCCACAACAGCCCGACTAATTGTCATTTGTGGCAATCAGGCCGGCAGGCCTCCATGTCATCAAGCAAGTTCGCCGTCCAGATCAGCAGGGCACTCAGCGCCCACTTCTGGTGGAGAGCCGGCATGCCTTCCTCAACTCTATGAAGCATAAGGAGCAGCGCCACTACTGGCACCCGGAACGCTGGTGGACCGAGTGCAGACCGAATATCCAAGGCTGCAGGAGTATCCACAAGAGGCCGGACACTGCGTTGCTGGCAGTTTGTACCACGTACGGAACTACCACCCGCAGGCGTTATGCCAAAGCCATTGGGTGCTTTATCTAGATTCGGTCAGTGCTCAAGCGCTTTGGGGGGAACCTGCGGCTTACAGAGAGAACCTGGTGCCGTTTCTGCTTGAGTTCCACTGCAACCCTGGTCCTGCCCGGCAATTGTGGGCTGTGGCTGATGGCATTTATATCTGGTGGTGCAAGTTGATTGCCCGCAGGAGCGGCAAGCGGCATAGAGCCCGGCGTTAAGGATAGAGTCGAACGTTGGTAATAGCCGTCTGTTCGGCAGCTACAGGTACTCTGCAGGACCTTGTGACTTGATTACCCAGACTTTATCGAGCGCAAAAACAAAACCCCTGTCTGCGTCAGCAAACAGGGGTTTTGGAATTTAATCTTGACGATGACCTACTCTCACATGGGGAAACCCCACACTACCATCGGCGATGCATCGTTTCACTTCTGAGTTCGGGATGGGATCAGGTGGTTCCAACGCTCTATGGTCGTCAAGAAATTCTGTGGCCGATCCGTTGGACTCTAGAGTCGAACGTGTCAGCAAAATCAGTAACTTCTACATAAAGACAAAACCCCAATTGCTTTCGCAATTGGGGTTTCGGAATTTAATCTTGACGATGACCTACTCTCACATGGGGAAACCCCACACTACCATCGGCGATGCATCGTTTCACTTCTGAGTTCGGGATGGGATCAGGTGGTTCCAACGCTCTATGGTCGTCAAGAAATTCGGTAGCCAGTCCGTTGCTGATGCAACGTGCCAGCGAATGGGTATGTAATAGATTTGTGTGTTGTGCAAACTTTCGGTTTGTTTCGTCTTCACACACCGCAACTCGCTTCTTAAGCAAATTGCTTGGGTGTTATATGGTCAAGCCTCACGGGCAATTAGTATTGGTTAGCTCAACGCCTCACAGCGCTTACACACCCAACCTATCAACGTCGTAGTCTTCGACGGCCCTTTAGGGGATTCAAGATCCCAGTGAGATCTCATCTTGAGGCAAGTTTCCCGCTTAGATGCTTTCAGCGGTTATCTTTTCCGAACATAGCTACCCGGCAATGCCACTGGCGTGACAACCGGAACACCAGAGGTTCGTCCACTCCGGTCCTCTCGTACTAGGAGCAGCCCCTCTCAAATCTCAAACGTCCACGGCAGATAGGGACCGAACTGTCTCACGACGTTCTAAACCCAGCTCGCGTACCACTTTAAATGGCGAACAGCCATACCCTTGGGACCGGCTTCAGCCCCAGGATGTGATGAGCCGACATCGAGGTGCCAAACACCGCCGTCGATATGAACTCTTGGGCGGTATCAGCCTGTTATCCCCGGAGTACCTTTTATCCGTTGAGCGATGGCCCTTCCATACAGAACCACCGGATCACTAAGACCTACTTTCGTACCTGCTCGACGTGTCTGTCTCGCAGTCAAGCGCGCTTTTGCCTTTATACTCTACGACCGATTTCCGACCGGTCTGAGCGCACCTTCGTACTCCTCCGTTACTCTTTAGGAGGAGACCGCCCCAGTCAAACTACCCACCATACACTGTCCTCGATCCGGATAACGGACCTGAGTTAGAACCTCAAAGTTGCCAGGGTGGTATTTCAAGGATGGCTCCACGCAAACTGGCGTTCACGCTTCAAAGCCTCCCACCTATCCTACACAAGCAAATTCAAAGTCCAGTGCAAAGCTATAGTAAAGGTTCACGGGGTCTTTCCGTCTAGCCGCGGATACACTGCATCTTCACAGCGATTTCAATTTCACTGAGTCTCGGGTGGAGACAGCGCCGCCATCGTTACGCCATTCGTGCAGGTCGGAACTTACCCGACAAGGAATTTCGCTACCTTAGGACCGTTATAGTTACGGCCGCCGTTTACCGGGGCTTCGATCAAGAGCTTCGCGTTAGCTAACCCCATCAATTAACCTTCCGGCACCGGGCAGGCGTCACACCCTATACGTCCACTTTCGTGTTTGCAGAGTGCTGTGTTTTTAATAAACAGTCGCAGCGGCCTGGTATCTTCGACCGGCATGAGCTTACGGAGCAAGTCCTTCACCCTCACCGGCGCACCTTCTCCCGAAGTTACGGTGCCATTTTGCCTAGTTCCTTCACCCGAGTTCTCTCAAGCGCCTTGGTATTCTCTACCCAACCACCTGTGTCGGTTTGGGGTACGGTTCCTAGTTATCTGAAGCTTAGAAGCTTTTCTTGGAAGCATGGCATCAACCACTTCGTCACCTAAAAGGTAACTCGTCATCAGCTCTCGGCCTTAGAACCCCGGATTTACCTAAGATTCCAGCCTACCACCTTAAACTTGGACAACCAACGCCAAGCTGGCCTAGCCTTCTCCGTCCCTCCATCGCAATAACTAGAAGTACAGGAATATTAACCTGTTTTCCATCGACTACGCTTTTCAGCCTCGCCTTAGGGACCGACTAACCCTGCGTCGATTAACGTTGCGCAGGAAACCTTGGTCTTTCGGCGTGGGTGTTTTTCACACCCATTGTCGTTACTCATGTCAGCATTCGCACTTCTGATACCTCCAGCAAGCTTCTCAACTCACCTTCACAGGCTTACAGAACGCTCCTCTACCGCATCACTTACGTGATACCCGTAGCTTCGGTGTATGGTTTGAGCCCCGTTACATCTTCCGCGCAGGCCGACTCGACTAGTGAGCTATTACGCTTTCTTTAAAGGGTGGCTGCTTCTAAGCCAACCTCCTAGCTGTCTAAGCCTTCCCACATCGTTTCCCACTTAACCATAACTTTGGGACCTTAGCTGACGGTCTGGGTTGTTTCCCTTTTCACGACGGACGTTAGCACCCGCCGTGTGTCTCCCATGCTCGGCACTTGTAGGTATTCGGAGTTTGCATCGGTTTGGTAAGTCGGGATGACCCCCTAGCCGAAACAGTGCTCTACCCCCTACAGTGATACATGAGGCGCTACCTAAATAGCTTTCGAGGAGAACCAGCTATCTCCGAGCTTGATT
>NZ_CP182252.1:375000-1185000 GCF_048072025.1 Pseudomonas sp. BNK-7 | reverse complement strand
GTCTGCATGTCTGCCAGTTTTTTCTGGATCAACTGAGTCGCGGCCAGAGGACGACCGAACTGCTGACGATCAAGAGTGTATTGACGCGCGGTGTGCCAGCAGAATTCCGCCGCGCCAAGCGCGCCCCAGGAGATGCCATAGCGTGCCGAGTTCAAGCAAGTGAAAGGACCTTTCAGACCACGCACATCCGGGAAGATGTTCTCTTCCGGGACAAAAACGTTATCCATGACGATCTCGCCAGTGATCGACGCCCGCAGGCCCACCTTGCCATGAATGGCTGGAGCGCTCAGACCTTTCCATCCTTTCTCCAGAACGAAGCCACGGATATCACCAGCGTCATCCTTGGCCCAGACCACAAACACATCCGCGATCGGACTGTTGGTGATCCACATCTTGCTACCGGTCAGGCTGTAGCCACCTTCGACCTTGCGCGCACGAGTAATCATCGCGCCCGGGTCAGAGCCATGGTTCGGCTCGGTCAGACCAAAGCAGCCAATCCACTCGCCAGAGGCCAATTTCGGCAGGTACTTCTGCTTTTGCGCTTCGGTGCCGAACTCGTTGATCGGCACCATCACCAGGGACGACTGCACACTCATCATGGAGCGGTAACCCGAGTCCACGCGCTCCACTTCACGAGCGATCAGGCCATAGCACACATAGTTCAGGCCACTGCCGCCGTACTGCTCGGGAATGGTCGCGCCCAGGAGGCCGACTTCACCCATTTCACGGAAGATGGCCGGGTCGGTCTTTTCATGGCGGAAAGCTTCCAGAACCCGTGGTGCCAGCTTGTCCTGAGCGAACTGCTCGGCACTGTCGCGGACCATGCGCTCTTCTTCAGTCAGTTGCTGGTCCAGCAGAAGGGGATCGATCCAGTTGAAGCTTGCTTTGCCGCCCATGAGTGAATCCTCGTGAAGTAGGTCAACTATCGTGGGCTGATCCTAGGCCCAGCAGGAGCCTCCCGGCAAACGAGGATTTTGCATACTGTTGTGCTAATTTCTCACTTCGTGACGGCAAAAAGTGCCATCTACAGCCACCATTAGTGAGATAGCCGTACATGCGCAGAAAGATCCCCAGTACCGCCGCCCTGATCAGCTTCGAGGCCGCCGCCCGTCACGAGAGCTTTACCAAGGCGGCGCAGGAGCTTTCCCTGACCCAGGGCGCCGTCTGCCGACAGATCGCCAGCCTAGAGGAGTTCCTCAGCGTAGAACTCTTCCGACGCTCGCGGCGGGGGGTCAAACTGACTGAAGCCGGCCTTTCCTACAGTCGACGGATCGCAACTCAACTGGATGCCGTAGAGCGCGACACCCTTTCCGTGATGGGTCAGCAAGGCGCCAATGTCATCGAACTGGCAGTGGTACCGACCTTCGGCACTCAATGGCTGCTACCACGCCTCAAGGACTTCCAGAAACAACACCCCGAAGTCACCGTCAACCTGACCAACCGCACACGCCCCTTCCTCTTCGCCGACACCTCCTTCGACGCGGCCATCTACTTCGGTGACGCCGACTGGTCCGGCACTCAGTCCCATCGCCTGATGGGCGAGCATCCAGTGCCGGTGTGCAGCCCGACCATACTGGGCAACCACCAGCAACTGAATGCCGAAACCATTGCCGAGCTGCCCCTGTTGCAGCAGACCACACGTCCCTACGCCTGGCGACAGTGGTTCAACTCACAACAAATGAGCATCCCCCGCGACATGACAGGGCCACGCTACGAGCTATTCTCCATGCTCGCCCAGGCAGCCATGCACGACATGGGCATCGCCCTGATTCCAGCCTTTCTCATTCAGCGCGAACTGGCGGAAAAACGCCTGGTGATTGCCAACCCTCAAGCACTCACGAGCATCAAGGCGTACTACCTGATGATTCCTGAGCGCAAGGTTGAATCAGCCTCTTTACGGGCATTTCGCGACTGGCTAGTAAACCAGGCGAACAGCTACAACCTTGGAAAATAAAGGCTACACGTCAATAACTGACCCCGTAGTCAACTAATTAAAAGCCCTACAGATATAACTATTTGTCGCATTTAGACAGACTGTACCGACACCTTGAACAATCGTTCTACAAGCGCCTAACCACGCGGCTTGTAGGGTTTATTTAGAGGCGATGTAAGACTATTCACACCACCGATGAGAAAAATCTTAATTTCATGTCTAAAGCCTTGAAAGGCGCGGCTTACAAGGGTTTAAGTCTGTACGTTGCGACATTCGGTCACGGGGTGACTTGTAGTTAATTTTCCGTCACTAGTCAGAATCCCTTGAAGGCCTCAAAGTTCGCCTGCAAAATGCCGCGCCCCGCTGTGATTTCAGCGGGATCGTGCTGATCGGCCGCCCCAGCCGCACCCTCCTCAGTGCGCTGGCCTTCTAAGAAAGATCGAAAGCAATAAGATCAAGCAGGAGATTTGACGTGCACATTGGTGTTCCTCTCGAAACCCAGACGGGTGAAACACGGGTTGCTGCAACCCCGGAAACCATCAAGAAGCTGATCGGCCAGGGTCATAAAGTCACTGTGCAAAGCGGCGCCGGCATTAACGCCAGCGTGGTCGACAGTGCCTATGAAGCGGCAGGGGCAACCATTGGCAACGCCAACGATGCCTTTGGCGCCGAACTGATCCTCAAGGTAGTGGCCCCCAGTGACAGCGAGCTGGCTCTGATCAAGAGCGGCACCGTGTTGGTGGGCATGCTCAATCCGTTCAGCAATGAAACCATCGCCAAGCTGGCCGAACGTGGCATTACTGCCTTCGCCCTCGAGGCGGCACCACGCACTTCCCGGGCCCAGAGCCTGGACGTGTTGTCGTCCCAGGCCAACATTGCCGGCTACAAGGCTGTGCTGCTGGCCGCCCACTACTATCCGCGCTTCATGCCAATGCTGATGACCGCCGCTGGCACCGTCAAAGCAGCCCGCGTACTGATCCTCGGCGCCGGTGTAGCAGGGCTGCAGGCCATCGCCACGGCCAAGCGCCTGGGCGCTGTGATCGAGGCATCGGACGTGCGCCCAGCGGTGAAGGAGCAGATCGAGTCCCTGGGGGCCAAGTTCGTCGACGTGCCTTACGAGACCGACGAAGAGCGCGAGTGCGCTGTAGGTGTCGGTGGCTACGCCCGTCCCATGCCGGCCAGCTGGATGCAGCGCCAGGCCCAGGCGGTCCACGAGCGTGCAAAGCAGTCCGATATCGTCATCACCACCGCGCTGATCCCAGGTCGCAAGGCACCGACGCTGCTGAGCGCCGAGACCGTCGCCCAGATGAAACCCGGCTCGGTGGTCATCGACCTGGCAGCAGCACAGGGCGGCAACTGCCCGCTGACCGTAGCGGATCAGGTCGTGGTCGAAAACGGTGTAACCATCGTCGGCCCGACCAACCTGGCCGGCGCGGTAGCTGCAGATGCCTCGGCGCTGTACGCCCGCAACCTGCTGGACTTCCTGAAGCTTGTCTTCACTAAAGAAGGGCAGTTCGAAGTCAACCTCGAAGACGACATCGTCGCCGCGTGCCTGATGTGCCGCGACGGCCAAGTCATCCGCAAAAACGCCTAAGCAGGGATTCAGACGATGGAAGAGCTTATCTCCCCCGGTATCTACAACCTGATCATCTTCGTGCTGGCGATCTATGTCGGTTACCACGTGGTCTGGAACGTCACACCCGCACTGCATACGCCGCTGATGGCGGTGACCAACGCCATTTCCGCCATCGTCATCGTCGGCGCCATGCTGGCTGCCGCCCTGACCGTGACCCCGCTGGGCAAGACCATGGGCACCCTGGCCGTTGCCCTGGCCGCGGTCAACGTGTTCGGTGGCTTCCTGGTGACCCGCCGCATGTTGGAAATGTTCAAGAAGAAAGCGCCCAAAGCCGTGAAAGAAGAGGTGCAGAAGTAATGAGTATGAACCTGGTAACAACCCTCTATCTGATTGCCTCGGTGTGCTTTATCCAGGCGCTCAAGGGGCTTTCGCACCCGACCACGTCCCGACGCGGCAACCTGTTCGGCATGCTGGGCATGGCCCTGGCGGTACTGACCACCATTGGCCTCATCTATAAGCTCGGCGCAGAACTGGCCACCGCCGGCATCGGCTACGTTATCGTGGGCCTGCTGATCGGCGGCACCGCCGGTTCGATCATGGCCAAGCGCGTCGAGATGACCAAGATGCCGGAGCTGGTGGCCTTCATGCACAGCATGATCGGTCTGGCCGCGGTGTTCATCGCCATTGCCGCCGTGGTCGAACCGCAGTCTCTAGGCATCGTCAAACATCTGGGCGATGCGATCCCCGCTGGTAACCGCCTGGAACTGTTCCTCGGCGCGGCCATCGGTGCCATCACTTTCTCCGGCTCGGTGATCGCCTTCGGCAAGCTGTCGGGCAAGTACAAGTTCCGCCTGTTCCAGGGCGCACCGGTACAGTTCGCCGGCCAGCACAAACTCAACCTGGTGCTGGGCCTGGCCACCCTCGGCCTGGGCGTGACCTTCATGGCCACCGGCAACCTGGGCGCCTTTGCCCTCATGCTGGCCCTGGCCTTCGTCATGGGTGTGCTGATCATCATCCCGATCGGCGGCGCCGACATGCCAGTGGTGGTATCGATGCTCAACAGCTATTCGGGCTGGGCAGCGGCAGGGATCGGTTTCTCCCTGAACAACTCGATGCTGATCATCGCCGGCTCCCTGGTGGGCTCCAGCGGCGCGATCCTTTCGTACATCATGTGCAAGGCGATGAACCGTTCGTTCTTCAACGTGCTGCTGGGCGGTTTCGGCAACAGCGCCGATGCGGGCGGCCCGGCCGGTGCACAGGAAGCCCGTCCGGTGAAATCCGGCTCGGCTGACGATGCGACCTTCCTGCTGACCAACGCGGACACCGTGATCATCGTTCCCGGCTACGGCCTGGCGGTAGCGCGGGCCCAGCACGCGCTGAAAGAGCTGACCGAGAAGCTGACCCACCGCGGCGTGACCGTGAAGTACGCGATCCACCCGGTAGCAGGGCGCATGCCCGGCCACATGAACGTATTGCTGGCCGAAGCCGAAGTGCCTTACGACCAGGTGTTCGAGATGGAAGACATCAACTCCGAGTTCGGCCAGGCCGACGTGGTGCTGGTCCTGGGTGCCAACGACGTGGTCAACCCGGCGGCGAAGAACGATCCGAAATCGCCGATCGCCGGCATGCCGATCCTCGAGGCTTTCAAGGCCAAGACCATCATCGTCAACAAGCGCTCCATGGCCAGTGGTTATGCCGGCCTGGACAACGAACTGTTTTACCTGGACAAGACCATGATGGTCTTCGGCGACGCCAAGAAAGTCATCGAAGACATGGTCAAAGCCGTCGAATAAAGCTGCTGTAGCGCAATAACCCAAACCTCAGCCTTTAGTAGGCTGGGGTTTTTTATTTACACCATAAAGCCGACAGAAGGCTCTAGATCAGGGCCTTTCATTCGACCTTTGTCGCGGGGCGTTTTTTTTTGAAATCACTAGACTGCGCTTCTTGCTTCCGTTGCCCGAGATAACAATTCATGTACCGTGATCGTATCCGCTTGCCTTCGTTGTTGGATAAGGTGATGAGCGCCGCCGACGCTGCCGCCCTGATTGAGGACGGCATGACCGTCGGCATGAGCGGCTTCACCCGCGCCGGTGAAGCCAAGGCCGTGCCCCATGCCCTGGCCGAACGGGCCAAGGTGACCCCGCTGAAAATCAGCCTCATGACTGGTGCCAGCCTGGGCAACGACCTGGACAAGCAACTCACCGAAGCCGGCGTCCTGGCCCGGCGCATGCCGTTCCAGGTGGACAGCACCCTGCGCAAGGCGATCAACGCCGGCGAAGTGATGTTCATCGACCAGCACTTGTCGGAAACCGTCGAGCAACTGCGCAACCAGCAGCTCAAGCTGCCAGACATTGCAGTGATCGAGGCTGTCGCCATCACTGAGCAGGGCCATATCGTGCCGACCACTTCGGTGGGCAACTCCGCCAGCTTTGCGATCTTCGCCAAGCAGGTGATCGTCGAGATCAACCTGGCGCACAACCCAAACCTGGAAGGCCTGCACGACATCTACATCCCGACTTATCGCCCGACCCGCACGCCTATTCCCCTGGTCAAAGTCGATGATCGCATCGGCAGCACGGCCATTCCGATTCCTGCGGAAAAGATCGTCGCCATTGTCATCACCAATCAGGCCGATTCGCCATCCACCGTCTCCACCCCGGACAGCGAAACACAAGGCATCGCCAATCACCTGATCGACTTCCTCAAGCAGGAAGTGGATGCCGGACGCATGAGCAACAAGCTCGGCCCGCTGCAGGCGGGCATCGGCAACATCGCCAACGCGGTGATGTGCGGCTTGATCGAGTCGCCGTTCGAGAACCTGACCATGTACTCCGAGGTGCTGCAGGACTCGACCTTCGACCTGATCGACGCCGGCAAGCTCAGCTTCGCCTCGGGCAGCTCCATCACCCTGTCGAGCCGGCGCAACGCCGACGTGTTCGGCAATCTGGAACGCTACAAGGACAAGCTGGTTCTGCGCCCCCAGGAGATCTCCAACCACCCGGAAGTGGTGCGCCGCCTGGGCATCATCGGCATCAACACCGCTCTGGAGTTCGACATCTACGGCAACGTCAACTCCACCCACGTCTGCGGCACGCGGATGATGAACGGCATCGGCGGCTCCGGCGACTTCGCTCGCAACGCGCACCTGGCGATCTTCGTCACCAAGTCGATTGCCAAGGGCGGGGCGATTTCCAGCGTGGTGCCCATGGTCAGCCACGTGGACCACACCGAGCATGACGTCGACATCCTGGTGACCGAGATCGGCCTGGCAGACTTGCGTGGCCTGGCGCCACGTGAGCGGGCCCGGGTGATCATCGACAACTGTGTGCATCCGTCCTACCGCGACGCGCTGAATGACTACTTCACCAAGGCCTGCGCCCTGGGTGGTCACACACCACACATACTGCGTGATGCCCTGAGCTGGCACATCAATCTGGAAGAAACCGGGAAAATGCTCGCCGAGTGATTGATACAGTTGGCAGCTGACGCAAACACAGTTTCGTCAGCTCGCCAGCTCCCCACCAAAGCTCGACAAAAACTGTACTGCTGTACCGGTCTTTTCCTCGCCTAAAACCGTTAACTTCCAATCAAAAACCGCCTAAACGCACCAAAAAGGTGCTGACAGGTACAGTTGCGCCATTTACGAACAGTACAGCCTCTATAAACAGTTAACTGGTCCTTCACAATACAGGTGAACTGTATCTACAGAGTCTTGCGCGGGAAGAGGATCATGGGCACCAGTTAAACCACTACCTGATCCCGCCACAAGCGGAAGGATGTCAACCATGGAACGTACACTCAGTTCCGAACTGTTCTTCGAAGACAAAGCTGAAAAAACCCAGGCTTCCCTGCCTCTGCGCGTTATTGCCAACCTGATGCTGTGGCAGCGCCGCATCTCCAGCCGCCATCAACTGGCTCGTCTGGATTCGCGTCTGCTGGCCGATGCCGGGATCAGCGAAGCACAACGCTACGAAGAGCTGAGCAAGCCGTTCTGGCGCTAACTCAGCGTCGCTGGCCCTGACCCTCCGGGTCCACCGCCAGCACCCCGAATTGCACACACAAAACCCGTCGCAGGAAACTGCGACGGGTTTTGTCGTTCTGGGCCGATGGCAAACGTTCTGAGGTGAAGGACCGTCTGCACTAGACAACGATAGGTACAGTTTGAAGTAAACAAAAAATAATAGGTACAGTTAAAGCCCTAGCCTATCTGCCTCTTCGCCGAGAAACCCAATAGCTTGATGCTGCAAGCCAATCGTTCGACGTCTCGACGAGGACGGCGTCATGAATTCATGGGCGGCAGCCTCCACCCCTGACACAGATCTGTGCGAATAGAACAGCTCAGCCTAATATCTGAAGTGACGTAACGACTTTCTTCCGAGTTGCGTCAGATCCATCAGACACAGCACCTCGCAGTGGCTGCCCGGCGTCTCACTCAGCGCCCTTAAATTGTCTGTTCATTCACAGGAGCTACCCATGTCCCGTCTTCGCCTGCTCAGCACTGCCGCACTGCTGGCCCTGGCTACCAATGCCCACGCCACCAGCCTGATCGTGACCACTGATGCCATTGTCGGCGCCCTCAAGGCCACGACCGATGCAACTTCCGACGTCACCTCCTCCCTGCGCGACAACAAGATTGTCCGCGCTGCCCGGGATGACGCCGCCAGCTTCGTCGCCACCGACGGCGCAATTCGCGGGGTAAAACTGGAAAGTGCCTTCGCCCACATCCGCCAACAAGCCCCTCAACTGCAGGCCACTGATACACAACTGGCTCAGGCAATCCTGGCGATCTGACCTGCCGCTTCAGGTGCGTGTACGCACCTGAAACCCTCTGCACTGGCCCTGCCCGGGCCATTGCGCTAGCCTTGGCGCTGGTTTTCAGCTGTCGAGACTATTGGGTTTGTTCCGAATTTCGCTTTTCGCTCCACTATTGATCGCTGTCTGTTGGGCCTCCTCGGTGCAGGCATTTGACCTGACGACCCAGAGCTCGGTCATCACGGCTTACGCTACAAGCCAGGTGACCTCGGCGCCCTTCGACCATAAACTGCTGCTCGCCGCCCAGGATGACGCCGCCGCCTTCATTGCGACCGACGGCCAACTGCGTGGGGCACGCCTGGAGTCCGCACTGAAGTATCTGCGGCAACACCAGGCAAAACTTCATGCCAGCGACCTTGAACTGGCGCAGGCAATTCTCGTCCAATAGCCATCCCTGTTATTCCGGAGTCGTTCCATGCGTAGCCCGCTGATTGCCGCCACCCTTGGCCTGCTGTTGTTGGCCGACGTGGCCCAGGCACAAACCCTAGTGGCCACCAGTAATATCATCGTCCGCGCCTCTGGCCGCACGATCGATTTCACCTCGGACACCACCACCTCGATCCGTGATTCCAAAGTCGTGCGCGAAGCCCATGACGATGCCGCCAGCTTTGTCGCCAGCAATGGCGATATCCGTGGCGCACAACTGGAAGCCGCCTTCACGGCACTGCGCACCCAATTGCCGGAAGCCCGTAACGCCAGCGATCAGGTCCTCGCCGAAGCTATCCTCGCTCTGTGAAGCCAGTTTTCGCCTGGCTGCTGGCCGGGACCCTGGGGCTGCTCTGTGGCACAGCCCAAGCCGACCTGCAATTGCGCCTCAAGACCGATGGTTTGAGCCCGGCGCAACAACGCGCCAGCCAGGCGCTGCTGGATGAAGCGATGCAGGCACTGCCGCCGCGCTTCATCCAGCAACTGGATCGCACCATTTATGTCGGCTGGACCGACCAGATGCCCGACAATGCCTATGGCGCGGCATCCCTGGTTGCGGAACTGGACCTCAATCGTGCCCTGTTGCCCAGCCTGGCCGATGGCTCGGCTGCGACGCAGAAGACCAGTCGCCCCCATGGCACCGTGCGCCGGGAACTGCTCGCTACCGTACTTCATGAACTGACCCACATTTATGATCGTGCGCGTTTATGGCCCAGCGCCGAACGCAGCCTAATCCAGCGCTGCACCCGCAAGACCGGTACTTCCGGCCTGATCGGCCTGCCGGATGAGTGCCGGGGCCAGAACGATCGCCGCTTTACCCTCAGCGACGACCCGCGGCTGCTGGACCTGGCCGGCTGGCCGCAATATGTCGGTCGCCGCGGAGAGCGGGAACAGCACAACCGGCAGGTTGCCCGCAGTCCGGACCTCTACGAGATCACCAACCCGAAAGAGTTCGTAGCGGTGAACATGGAGTATTTCCTCCTCGATCCGAGCTACGCCTGCCGCCGCCCGGCGCTGTATCGCTACTACCAGGAACATTTCGCCTGGGCCCCTGCCGCCAAGGACAATTGTGCCCAGTCCTTTGCCTTCCTCAACGCCGGCAACGACTTCGCCAAGACGCCCCTGGGCAAGGTCGACCCGGAACGGGTCTACGCGGTGGACTACCTGCTGGCCGAGGCCAACCAGAACTGGGTCAGCCGCTGGGGCCACAGCATGCTGCGCCTGGTGATCTGTGCTCCGGGCCGCCCCCGAGGCCCGGATTGCCGCCTGGACCTGGACCAACACCTGGTGCTGTCCTACCGCGCCTTTGTCGGCGACGTACAGCTGTCCAGTTGGGATGGCCTGGTGGGCAAGTACCCTTCGCGGTTGTTCGTCCTGCCGCTGTCGCAAGTCATCGATGAATACACCAAGACCGAACTGCGCAGCCTGGCATCCGTGCCCTTAAAGCTGTCACGCAGCGAGATCGAGGAAGTGGTGGAGCACGCCGCCGAGATGCACTGGAGCTACGACGGCAACTATTACTTCCTGTCCAACAACTGCGCAGTGGAGAGCCTCAAGCTGCTGCGCAGCGGCAGCAACAACAAACAACTGATCGGCCTCGACAGCATCATGCCCAACGGTTTGCTGGAAGTGCTCAAGGGCAGGGGACTGGCGAACACCAGCGTGCTCGACGATCCCCGGGAAGCGCTGCGCCTGGGCTATCGCTTCGACTCCTTCCGCGACCGCTACCAGGCGATGTTCGAAGTGATCAAAAAGCACCTGCCGATCAAACAGGCCAGCGTCGAAGACTGGCTGTCACTGAGCGCTGCGCAACGCCGCCAGTGGTTCGACCAGGCCGACCTGCGAACCAGCGCGGCCTTGCTGCTCCTGGAGCAGGCCAGCTATCGCCGGCAACTGTTGCTGGCTCAGGACGAGGTCAAGCAGCGCTACCTGGGCGCCCGGGAACTGAAGAATGGCGGCATGGAAAAAGCCAACAAGACCCTGCAGGAAATTCTCGCCAACAGCGGCTTCCTCAGCCGACCGGCGGAACTGCTGGGCAGCAGCGGCTATGGCTTGCCCCAGCCCGGCGAATGGCAGCGCCTGGAGTCCGAAAGCAGCGAGCGGCAGAAACAGCTGCAATCGCTGACCGGCGAACTGGACAAGGAAGTACGGGCGTTGCTCGAACCAGCCCGGGCCGCCGAGATCGCCGCCAACGAGGCCAACCTGAAACAGGTGGGCGAGCATCTGCGGGCTCTGCACAAGGCCGCGGGTGGGTTGGAGCTACCTTGAAAGCTTCGCCGGCAAGCCGGTTCCTACAGAGTTTCCTCGGGTTCTTCCGGCAGTTGCTCGTCCAGGTGCAGCCAGGGTAGCCGGCTGTCGGTCCAGATATGCCGGTCCGCAGGCGCCCGTTCCGGGTGATCCAGAGTGGCAATGGTGACATCGATGCTGTCCGGGCTCAGGTGGGTAACCAGTGCCAAGTGAGCACCACAGTCAGCGCAGAAATAGCGCGCACAACTTGCAGATGAGTCGTAGCGCGCGGGAACGCCTTCCAGCCACTTGAAAGCGCGGGCGGGCAAAGTGATCCAGGTGGTCACCAGACCGCCGCTGACCCGGCGGCAGATCGAGCAATGACAGTGGGCGATATCCCGCAGTGGCCCGCTGAACTGGTAGCGCAGCCGCCCGCAGTGGCAGCCGCCGGTGTGCAACTCACTCATGTGCATTCCTCTTTTGGGCCCATGCCCGTCACTTTATGCCGCTGGTCGCCTGCCGCAACATCCACCGTTTCCTTTCAATGCCGAAAGCTGGCTGAAAGCTTCCCCGATTAGGATCGCCTCCACTACCGGCAAAAGACCGGTTGGCCACAGCGGGCGTTTCTGGCGCTCCCGGCCCTATTAACAACAACAATGGTGATTCTGATGTCCGCTCGTACCCGCCTGTTCGCTTCGACTCCTCCCGTACGCCTCGTGCTTGCCGTTCTGCGCTGATCCCACCCGGTTCGCCATTCCCTAGCCGCGCTACGCCTGGAGTATTCCCATGCTGACTTTCCTTGGCTTTGCCATGGTCATCACGTTCATGTTCCTGATCATGACCAAGCGCCTGTCCGCGCTGATCGCCCTGATCATCGTGCCGATCCTGTTCGCCCTGTTCGGCGGTTTCGCACCGAAGATCGGTCCCATGATGCTTGAAGGCATCACCAAGCTGGCGCCCACCGGCGTGATGCTGATGTTCGCCATTCTGTATTTCGCCCTGATGATCGACTCCGGCCTGTTCGACCCGGCGGTGCGCAAGATCCTCAAGCTGGTCAAGGGCGACCCGCTGAAGGTCTCGGTCGGCACCGCCGTGCTGGCCCTGGTGGTGTCCCTGGACGGTGACGGCGCCACCACCTACATGATCTGCGTGGCCGCCATGCTGCCGTTGTACAGCCGCATTGGCATGAGCCCGCGGATCATGGCGGGCCTGATCATCCTCGCCGGCGGGGTGATGAACATGACCCCCTGGGGCGGCCCGACCGCCCGCGCCGCCAGCGCTTTGCACGTGGACCCGTCGGACATTTTCGTGCCGATGATCCCAGCCATGCTGGCCGGCGTGGTGGCGATCCTGGCGATCGCCTATCTGTACGGCAAACGTGAGCGTGCACGCCTGGGCGAACTGCACCTGGCGGGCGATGAGATGGATCACAGTGAAATCAGCGTCTCGCAGTACCCCGACGCCCGTCGTCCGAAGCTGATCTGGTTCAACGGTGCCCTGACCTTCGCCCTGATGTGCGCGCTGATCGCCGGGCTGCTGCCGTTGCCCGTGCTGTTCATGGTGGCCTTCAGTATTGCCATGATCGTCAACTACCCCTGCCTGCAGCAGCAGAAGGACCGGGTCGCGGCCCACGCCGGCAGCGTGCTGGCAGTGGTCGGGCTGATCTTTGCTGCCGGTATCTTCACCGGCATCCTGTCCGGTACCGGCATGGTCGACGCCATGTCCAAGAGCCTGCTGGCAGTGATCGCTGAAGCCCTGGGGCCCTATCTCGCAGTGATCACCGCGCTGGTGAGCATGCCGTTCACCTTCTTCATGTCCAACGACGCCTTCTACTACGGCGTATTGCCAGTGCTGGCAGAAGCCGCCAGTCATTACGGCATCACGGCGGTGGAAATGGCCCGGGCGTCGATCGTCGGCCAACCGGTGCACTTGCTCAGCCCGCTGGTACCCTCGACCTATCTGTTGGTGGCCCTGGCTGGCATCGAGTTCGGCGATCACCAGCGCTTCACCCTCAAGTGGGCAGTGCTGGTCTGTCTGTGCATAATGTTCGCCGCTCTGCTGATGGGGATTTTTCCGCTGTTCAGCACGCTATAAAAGCAATGATTCTTCGCTCGGGCCGGCTTCCCGGCCCGGGCCATAACAACCGCTCAAAGGAATACACATGGAATGGCTGACCAACCCGGAAATCTGGGTTGCCTTCTTTACCTTGACCGCCCTGGAAATCGTCCTGGGCATCGACAACATCATCATGATTTCGATCCTGGTCAGCCGCATGCCCAAGCACATGCAGGCGCGCACCCGGATCTTCGGCCTGGCCCTGGCCATGGTCACGCGGATTCTGTTGCTGCTGTCGATCACCTGGGTCATGCGCCTTACGGCCGATCTGTTCGTGGTCTTCGGCCAAGGCATTTCCGGGCGGGACCTGATCCTGTTCTTCGGCGGCCTGTTCCTGCTGTGGAAAAGCTCCCAGGAGATGTACCACGCACTGGAAGGTGAAGACGAAACCCTGGATGAACCCAAAGGCAAGGGCGGCAACTTCATCTACACCATCATCCAGATCGCCATCATCGACATCGTCTTCTCCCTGGACTCGGTCATCACCGCAGTGGGCATGGTGTCCCATGTGCCGGTCATGGTGGCGGCGATCATTGTCGCGGTCCTGGTGATGATGCTGGCGGCCGGCGCCATCAGCGAATTCATCGACAAGCACCCGTCGCTGAAGATGCTCGCGCTGTCGTTCCTGCTGGTGGTCGGTACCGTACTGATCGCCGAGGCCTTCGAAGTGCACGTACCAAAAGGCTACGTCTACTTCGCCATGGCCTTCTCCCTGGCGGTGGAAGCCATCAACATCAAGATGCGCACCGCCATCGCGAAGAAGAAAAAACAGCAGGACCCGGTGAAACTGCGCAAGGACATTCCTGGTCAGTAAACCGCCAACGCGCTACAGAAAAAGGGGCTTACGAGCCCCTTTTTCACGGCTGCAGGCAGCTGTTTTCATGACAGTTTTGTTTCAATCACCGGTTTAGCTATGCGATGCTGGCGTCCTGTGCGTTAGCCAACTACAGCTTAAATACATAACGTAGAACCTCGCGCAACAACGTCCACTGGCCCCGCTTGGGGCTCTTCACCCCAGGGGGGCCCTCTCATGCTGACCCTGCTCAATCTGCTTTCCGCCGTGGCCCTGCTGATCTGGGGCACGCACATCGTCCGTACCGGCATCCTGCGGGTCTATGGCTCCAACCTGCGACACGTAATCGGGCAGAACATGGCCAGGCGACCGCTGGCCTTCGTCGCCGGCATCCTGGTAACCGCCATGGTCCAGAGCAGCAACGCCACGGCGATGCTGGTGACCTCCTTTGTCGGCCAGGGCCTGATGACCCTGACCCCGGCGCTGGCCACCATGCTGGGGGCCGATGTCGGTACCGCATTGATGGCTCGGGTGCTGACTTTCGACCTGTCCTGGCTGTCACCGTTGCTGATCTTCCTCGGGGTGATTTTCTTTCTGTCGCGCAAACAGACTCGCGCCGGCCAACTGGGCCGGGTCGGCATCGGCCTGGGCCTGATCATCCTGGCCCTGCAACTGATCGTCGAAGCCGCAGCGCCGATTACCCACGCCCAAGGGGTGAAGGTGCTGTTCGCCTCACTCACCGGCGACATCCTCCTGGATGCGCTGATGGGCGCGGTGTTCGCCATGGTGTCCTACTCCAGCCTGGCGGCGGTGCTGCTGACCGCCACCCTGGCCGGAGCCGGGGTGATCGGCCTGCCGGTGGCCATCGGCCTGGTGATCGGCGCCAACATCGGCAGCGGGGTGCTGGCCTTCCTCAGCACCAGCATGCAGAACACCGCCGGACGCCAGGTGGCGCTGGGCAGCCTGTTGTACAAGCTGATCGGCCTGCTGCTGATCATTCCGGTGCTCGACCCGCTGGCCCACTGGATGGACAGCCTGGACTTCAGCCCGCAGGAAGTGGTGATCGGCTTCCACCTGTTGTACAACACCGTCCGCTGCCTGTTGCTGCTGCCCACTGTCGGCCCCATGGCCCGATTCTGTGCCTGGCTGATGCCCGAGCGCCCCCAGGACAACGGCCGTGCACGACCACGGCACCTCGATCCCACTGCCTTGGTCACCCCGAGCCTGGCCCTGGCCAACGCCGCCCGGGAAACCCTGCGCATCGGCGACCTGATCGACAATATGCTGGAAGCCATGCGCGATGTGCTGCGTGGCAAGCAGACCGCCATTACCCAGGAAATGCGCGCCCTGAGCGAGGATGTAGAAGCGCTGTACAGCGCCATCAAGCTGTACCTGGCGCAAATGCCCCGGGAAGACCTCAGCGAGCAGGACAGCCGGCGCTGGGCGGAGATCATCGAACTGGCGATCAACCTCAAGCTGGCCAGCGACCTGATTGAACGCATGCTGCGCAAGGTCCAGCAGCAGAAGACGTCGCAACGCCGCTCCTTCTCCGAAGTGGGTCTGGAAGAGCTGACCGGACTGCACGCGCAACTGATCGCCAACCTGCGCCTGGGACTCTCGGTATTTCTCAGCGCCGACCCGGAAAGCGCCCGTCAATTGCTGCGGGAGAAACGCCGCTTCCGCGCCCAGGAACGGCGCCTGGCCCACGCCCACGTCAGCCGGCTGCAGCGCAAGATTGTCCAGAGCATCGAGACCAGCTCCCTGCACCTGGAACTGATCGCCGACATGAAGCGTCTCAACTCGCTGTTCTGCAGCAGCGCCTACGTGGTCCTTGAAACCTCGGACACCGGGGCGCTGGAAATCGAGAACATGGCTGACATCACCCATTCACCCTGAACGTCCAGAGTGATCTGAAGTCTCTAAAACTTACGCACGCCGTAAGGAAGCTTGTTATGCGTTGTCTGTTATTCGCCTGCCTGTTGCTGGGCAGTGCACAAGGATGGGCCCTGGATCGTTTCCAGGTCGAAGGCTACACCCTGCCCAACGGCCTGCAACTACTGCTCAAGCCCGGCAGCGAACGCGGCCATGTGGCGATCCGCCTGGTGGTGGGCGTCGGCCTGGACGATTTCGCCTGTGCCGACAAGGAACTGCCGCACCTGCTTGAACACTTGCTGTTCAGCGGCATCGACGCCAGCGGCGAAGGCGGCCTGGAAGAACGCATGCAAGCCCTGGGTGGCGAATGGAATGCCTACACCAGCAATGCCGATACCACTTTCGTCATCGAGGCCCCGGCGAGAAACCAGCGCAAGGTCCTCGACCTGCTGCTGTCGCTGCTGACCCGGACCCGCCTTGACGACCAAGCCGTGGCCGCCGCCAAACAGGTGGTGGAGCGCGAAGACGGCGGCCATTACTCGCACCTGCAACGCTGGCTCGACCGCCAGGACCTGGGCCACAAGGCCGGCAACCAGCTGGCGGTGGAACTGGGGCTCAAATGCGCCGAGCGCGCCGAAGTCGGGCACTTGACCCTGGCCCAGCTGGAGCAAGTGCGCAAAGACTGGTACGCCCCGAACAACATGACCCTGATCGTCGTCGGCGAACTGGATCGCCTGCTGCCGGCTTATCTGGAGCGCACCTACGGCGCACTCGAGCCGATAGAGCCCAGCGAGCACCGCGAGCTGCCACAGATCCAGGGCACGGCCGCCGCCGAGCGCAACTTGATCCATGGCTGGGTAGGGCAGAGCGCACAATTGCACTGGCTGTTTCCCGAACCCCTGCTGGAGCAGCAGCACGACGAGACCTTCGACCTGCTCAAGGACTATCTGGATTGGGCGTTATACCGTCAGTTGCGCCTGGAACATGAGCTGTCCTACGGTCCCTGGAGCGACCGTGAAGTGTTTGGCGGCGTCGGTTTTCTCAGCCTCAATGCCGACCTCGAACGCGATGACCTGCCCCAGGCCCGACAGGTGGTCGAGCAGCTCAAGGCCAAATTGCTCAAGGACGGTCTGGACCCTGCGAATTTCGAGCGCCTGAAGCAGGCCGCCATCGATCGCCAGGCTTGGGCAGTACAGGGCAACAGCGCCTTGGCGGATTACTACTGGAGTGCCCTCGGCGACTTCGACAACGGCCGCTTCAGCGACCCGGCCAAGCGCCTGCGGGCGGTGAGCCTGAAGCAGGCCAACCTGGCACTGAGGCAATTGCTGCAACAGCCGGGCTATGTGCGAATCGAAAAACCCCTGTTGGGGGACGAGCAACTGCTCTGGCTGACCGGCGGCCTGCTGGCCCTGATCGTCTTCGGCAGCCTGGGCGGCTACCTGCTGTACCGCCGGCGCACCCACTAGCCGGTGTGGCGAGGGAGCCTGCTCCCTCGCCACAGGCCGCGGCCAACAGGTATCCTGTCACGGTTTTTTCCTGCCAAGACTGTGACCCCGCCCGATGCCTAACCTGACCCACTCTATTCAGCGCGTTCTGGAACTGATGAAGCGCTACCCGGGGGTCATTGCGCTCGGCGGTTTCATCTCCGGAGTCGGCAGCTTCATCCTGGTGGACCGGCAACAGAGCCTGGCCTCGTGGATCGCCGTGATCCTGTTGGTGAGCTGGGTCTGGCTGATGCTGGAAAACAGCCTGACCCAACTGTTCACCAAGGTCTTCAAGCGCGAGATCCCACAACCGCTGCTGCGCTACGCGACACAAATGATCCACCAGGAAAGTCTGTTCTTCGTCCTGCCGTTCTTCTTCATCACCACCAGCTGGAACAGCGGCCAACTGGTATTCACCGGGCTGCTGGGGGCAGCGGCGCTGATTTCCATCACCGACCCGCTGTACTACAAGTGGCTGGCGCCGCGGCGCTGGCTGTTCCTCGCCTTGCACACCCTGACCCTGTTCGCCGCCTTGCTCACGGCCCTGCCGCTGATCCTGCACCTGACCACGGCCCAGAGCTTCAAGCTGGCCCTGGGCATCGCCATGCTCCTGTCCTTCCCGAGCCTGGCGTCGATCCTGCCGATCCGCAGCGTGCGCAGCGCACTGGCGGTGCTGTGTATCACCCTGGCCATTGGCAGCACCGGCTGGCTGCTGCGCTCCTGGGTGCCGCCTGCCACCCTGTGGCTGACCGAGGACGCCATCAGCACCCAACTCCAGGACCGCACGCCCGGGGACAGCCTGGAACAGGTGAGTGCCAGCCAGGTACGCAGCAGCGGTTTGTACGCCTACACCGCGATCAACGCCCCCAGGGGCCTGGACGAGCGCATCTATCACGTCTGGAAGTTCAACGGCAGCGAAGTGGATCGCATCGCCCTGGATATTCACGGCGGACGCAAGGAGGGCTACCGCGCCTGGTCCCACAAGCAGAATTTCCCCGGCAACCCGGCGGGAAAATGGCAAGTGCGGGTGATCACCGAGGACGGACAGGTGATTGGTGTGCTGCGCTTCGAGATCACCGACCCAGATCAAGATCCAGCCAAGAGCGGCGAGGCAAAGTAACGGGGATCGTGCTATTACGTAGCACTGCGCAATCGCCCCACAAGCTCGGAGCTTATGAATACCCGCATGACGCCCGGCACCGCTCAACTGGACAACGCCCACTCTCCGGCGCAACTGCGCATCGGCGGAGACTGGACGCTGGCCCACTACAGCGACCTCAAGCGCCTCTGCCAGAGCCTCAACGGCCACTACGACAGCAGCACCCACGTCGACCTCAACGGCCTGGGAGCCCTGGACACCGCGGGGGCCTCGCTGCTGGTAGAACTCCTGGGAGCCGAACGCCTGGGGCGATCCGCCGAACACCCTGATTGCACCCTGTCCACCGCCGACCGCGCATTGCTGCATACGGTCTACAGCTCGCTCAACGATTTTTGTGTGCCGGTCAAGGAACCGGAGATTGCCGTCAGCGTGCAACTGCTCTCACGCATTGGCAGTGCGGTCTACACCGTCTGGCAGGACACCCTGAAGGTCCTGGGCTTTATCGGCCTGATCCTCGAAACCCTGGCCCGGGGCCTGCTGCACCCCAAGCGCTGGCGCATCACCCCGGTGGTGGCGCATATCGAGCAGACCGGCCTCGATGCCGCGCCCATCGTCGCCCTGCTGACCTTCCTGGTGGGGGCGGTGGTGGCCTTTCTCGGAGCCACGGTGCTGGCCAACTTCGGCGCCAGCATCTTTACCGTCGACCTGGTGGCGTTTTCCTTCCTGCGGGAATTTGGCGTGCTGCTGACCGCGATCCTCATGGCCGGACGCACCGCCAGCGCCTTCACCGCGCAGATCGGCTCGATGAAGGCCAACGAAGAGATCGACGCCATCCGCACCCTGGGCCTGGACCCGATGGAGTTGCTGGTGCTGCCCCGGGTGCTGGCCCTGCTGGTGGCGCTGCCGATGCTGACCTTCCTGGCGATGCTCTCGGGGATCATCGGCGGCGCCGTGGTCTGTGCCCTGTCCCTGGATATTTCCCCGGCGATGTTCCTTTCGCTGCTGCACTCGGACATTGGCGTTAAGCACTTTCTGCTGGGCCTGGTCAAAGCGCCGATCTTCGCTTTCCTGATCGCCGCCATCGGCTGCCTGGAGGGCTTCAAGGTCAGCGGCAGTGCCGAATCGGTGGGCGCCCACACCACGTCCAGCGTGGTGCAGTCGATCTTCGTGGTGATCGTCATCGACGCCGTGGCCGCGCTGTTCTTCATGGAGATGGGCTGGTGAGCCGCCCGACGCGCCCGCCCGCCGAGGCGGTGATCGAGGTCCGTGGCCTGTGCAACCGCTTCGGCAAGCAGAGCGTGCACGAAAATCTCGACCTGGACGTGTACAAGGGCGAGATCCTCGGCGTGGTCGGCGGCTCAGGTAGCGGCAAGTCGGTGCTGCTGCGCAGCATCGTCGGCCTGCGCCAACCCAGCGACGGCTCGGTGCGGGTCTTCGGCCAGGACCTGCCCAGCCTGCCGGAAAAGCAACGTTCCCTGATCGAGCGGCGCTTTGGCGTGCTGTTCCAGAAGGGCGCGCTGTTCACCTCGCTGACAGTGACCGAGAACGTCGCCCTGCCACTGATCGAGCATGCGGGCCTGTCCCGCAGCGACGCCGAACACCTGGCGGCAGTGAAACTGGCCCTGGCCGGGTTGCCCTTGTCGGCCGCCGACAAATACCCATCCTCGCTCTCTGGCGGCATGATCAAACGCGCAGCACTGGCCCGTGCCCTGGCCCTGGACCCGGACATCCTGTTTCTCGACGAACCCACCGCCGGCCTCGACCCGGTGGGGGCGGCAGCCTTCGACCAACTGATCCTGACCCTGCGCGATGCCCTGGGCCTGAGCGTGTTCCTGGTCACCCACGACCTGGACACCCTCTACACCATCACCGACCGGGTGGCGGTACTGGCACAGAAAAAGGTACTGGTGGCGGACGCCATCGATGTGGTCGCCGAAACCCCGGACGAATGGATTCACCAATACTTCCATGGCCCACGCGGCCGCGCGGCCTACCAGGCCGCTACACAGACCAACGAGGGATGACATGGAAACCCGAGCCCATCATGTACTGATCGGCCTGTTCACCGTGATCGTGGTGGCCGGCGCCCTGCTGTTCGGCCTGTGGCTGGCCAAGTCCAGCGTCGACAGCGCCTTCCAGGACTATCAGATTGTCTTCAATGAGGCGGTCAGCGGCCTGTCCAAGGGTAGCGCCGTGCAATACAGCGGCATCAAGGTCGGCGATGTGGTCAACCTGCGCCTGGACCCCAAGGACCCGCGCCGGGTACTGGCGCAGATCCGCCTGGGCAGTGAAACCCCGATCAAGGAGGACACCCAGGCCAAGCTGGCCCTGACCGGCATCACCGGCACCTCGATCATCCAGCTCAGCGGCGGCACGCCGCAAAGCCCGCCCCTCAAGGGCAAGGACGGCCACTTGCCGACCATCATCGCCTCGCCATCGCCCATTGCCCGCCTGCTGAACAACAGCAATGACCTGATGACCGGGGTCAACCTGCTGCTGCACAACGCCAACAGCATGTTTTCCCCGGACAACGTGGAGCGGGTCAGCAACACCCTGGACAACCTGCAGAAAACCTCGGCCAGCATCGCCGGACAACGTGACGACCTGCGCCAGCTGATGCAGCAACTGGGCTCTATCAGCAAGCAGACCAGCGCCATGCTGGAACAGACCACCGCGCTGATGCGCAATGCCAACGGCCTGCTCAACGACCAGGGCAAGCAGATGTTCGGCAGCGCCGAGCACGCCATGCGCAACCTGGAGCAGAGCAGCGCCACCCTGAACAAACTGCTGAGCGACAACCAGGACTCGCTGAACAATGGCATGCAAGGGCTCAACGGTCTGGCGCCGGCGGTGCGCGAGCTGCGCGAGACCCTGAGCTCGCTGCGAGCCATTACCCGCCGCCTCGAAGCCAACCCCGGCGGTTACTTGCTGGGTAACGAGAAGAACAAGGAGTTCACGCCATGAAGCCTGTCTGTCATCTGCTGGCGCCACTGGCCCTGGGGACCGCCATGGCCCTGACCAGTGCCTGTTCGATCCTGCCCAAGGGCGAGCCATTGGATATCTATCGGCTGCCGGTGAGCCAGAGCACGCCCACCGCCACGGGCAAGGCACTGTCGTGGTCGCTGCAGTTGCTCAAGCCCCAGGCCGGCGACGCACTGAACAGCGCACGCATCGCGGTGATTCCCCAGGGCAACCTGATCAGCAGCTACAAGGCTTCGCGCTGGAGCGACCCGGCACCGATCCTGCTGCGCAACCGCCTGCTGGACGGCTTCCAGCGCGATGGCCGGGTGCAGTTGTTGAGCACCGACGACAGCAACCTGCAGACCGACCTGGCCCTGGGCGGCGACCTGCAAGCCTTTCAGACCGAGTACCAGGGCAACGCCGTCCAGGTGGTGATCCGCCTGGATGCGCGGCTGATTCGAGGTTATGACCAGAAGATCCTCGCCAGCCGGCGCTTCGAAATACGCCAGCCCCTGGAGCAGCCCCAGGTGCCGGGAGTCGTGACCGGGTTTGGCCAGGCCAGCGATGCGCTGACCCGGCAGGTAGTGGATTGGGCAGTGGGGCAGGGCAATCTGGCGCTGAAACAATGACTGGCCCGTCGCCGGCAATACGGCCGCTTGTAGCTGCCGGCTTGCCAGCGAAGAGCCGGTCAACTCAACCAAAGAACCAGTAGCAAACCGCAATCGCCGCCACCACCCCGGCGAATTCCGCCAGCAAGGCACAGCCCACCGCGTGCCGCACCCGCTGGATACCCACCGCACCGAAGTAGACCGCCAGCACATAGAAGGTGGTCTCGGTGCTGCCCTGGATGGTCGCTGCCACCAGTGCAGGGAAACTGTCCACACCCTGGGTCTTCATAGTCTCAATGAGCATCGCTCGGGCGGCACTGCCGGAGAACGGCTTGACCATGGCGGTGGGCAGGGCGTCGACAAAGCGCGTATCCCAGCCGGCCCAGGCCACCAGATGACGAATCCCGTCGAGGCCGAAATCCAGGGCCCCGGACGCCCGCAATACGCCGATCGCGCACAGCATGGCCACCAGGTACGGCAAGAGGTTCTTGGCGACGTCAAAACCCTCCTTGGCCCCTTCGACAAAGGCCTCGTAGACCTTGACCTTGCGCAGCGCACCGATCACCAGGAACAGCATGATCAGGCCGAACAGGGTGAGGTTGCCGAGGATCGACGACAGGGAGGCCAGGGCCGTGGCCGACAGAGTCGCCAGCAGCGCCATGAAGGCGCCCAGAGCCAGGGCTCCGGGAATCAGGTAGGCCAGCACCACCGGGTCCCAGAGACGCAGGCGCTGCATCACCGCCACCGACAGCAGGCCGACCAGGGTCGAGGCGCTGGTGGCCAGGAGGATCGGCAGGAACACCAGGGTCGGGTCCGCCGCACCTTGCTGGGCGCGGTACATGAAGATGGTCACCGGCAGCAGGGTCAGGGACGAAGCGTTGAGTACCAGGAACAGGATCTGCGCATTGCTGGCGGTGGTGGCGCTGGGGTTGAGTTCCTGCAGGGCGCGCATGGCCTTGAGGCCGATCGGCGTGGCGGCGTTATCCAGGCCCAGGCCATTGGCGGCGAAGTTCAGGGTGATCAGGCCCAGGGCCGGGTGCCCAGGCGGCACTTCCGGCATCAGGCGCTTGAACAGCGGGCCCAGGATCTTGGCCAGCCAATCGACGATGCCGGCCTTCTCGGCGATCCGCAGAAAGCCCAGCCATAGGGTCAGGGTGCCGAACAGCAGCACCATCACCTCCACCGACAGCTTGGCCATCGCGAAAATGCTTTCCACCATGGCGGCAAAGATCCCGGCGTTGCCGCCCACCAGCCACTGCGCCAGGGCGGACACGGTCGCTACGATAAAGAAGCCAAGCCACAGGCCATTGAGCATCAGTCATATCCCTCGGAAGATGCGGCGAATGATAGCGGGGCCCGTAGAAACGACAAACCCCGGATTATCCGGGGTTCGTTCGTTGCAGGAGGCGGCTTGTCGGCGAAGGCGCATCTGAGCCGTATAGAGGACCTGAGGGCCTCTGCGTCGGCAAGCCAGTTCCTACACCGAGGCGCTTAGCCTTTGGAAGCTTCGCCTGCAGGCAGCTTCTCTTTGCTGCGCCAGTGCGGCAGGGAGTTCCAGTAGCGCTGGCCCTTGGCATCGTCGTACATGCCCTCCCAACGGGCGATGACCAGTACCGCCAGGGCGTTGCCGATCACGTTCAGGGCGGTACGCGCCATGTCCATCACACGGTCGACACCGGCGATGAAGGCCAGGCCTTCCAGCGGAATGCCCACACTGCCCAGGGTGGCCAGCAGCACCACGAAGGACACGCCCGGAACCCCGGCAATGCCTTTGGAGGTGACCATCAGGGTCAGCACCAACAGCAATTGCTGGCTGATGGACAGGTCGATGCCGTACAGCTGGGCAATGAAGATCGCCGCGATGGACTGGTACAGGGTCGAGCCGTCGAGGTTGAAGGAGTAGCCGGTCGGCACCACGAAGCTGCAGATGGCTTTCGGCGCGCCGTAGGCTTCCATCTTCTCGATGACCCGCGGCAGCACGGTTTCCGAGCTGGCGGTGGAGTAGGCCAGCACCAGCTCATCCTTGAAGATGCGCATCAGCTTGAGCACCGAGAAGCCGAACAGGCGGGCGATCAGGCCGAGGATCACGAAGGCGAAGAAGGCGATGGCCACGTACACCAGGATCACCAGCTTGGCCAACGGCAGCAGGGAGGCGAAACCGAAGTTGGCGACGGTCACCGAGATCAAGGCAAACACACCAATCGGCGCGTAGTTCATGATCATGTGGGTGACTTTGAACATGCTTTCCGAGACGCCCTGGAACATCTTCACCAGCGGCTCGCGCAGATCGGACTGCAGGCTCGACAAGCCCAGACCGAACAGCACCGAGAAGAAGATGATCGGCAGCATCTCGCCACGGGCCATGGCCGCGAAGATGTTCGATGGAATCAGGTTGAGAATGGTCTCGATGAACGCATGTTCATGCTGCACTTCGGCGGCGGTGGCCTGGTACTTGGAAATGTCCACGGTACCCAGGGTGCTCATGTCGATGCCCGCGCCCGGATGGAACAGGTTGGCCAGCAGCAGACCCACGACGATGGCGATGGTGGTGACGATTTCGAAGTAGATGATGGTCTTCAGACCGATGCGGCCAAGTTTCTTGGCGTCGCCGACACCGGCAATGCCGACGATCAGCGAGGAGATGACGATCGGAATCACGATCATCTTGATCAAGCGGATAAAGATATCGCCTGCAGGTTGCAGAACGTTGCTGACCCACCAGGCCTTTTCAGCACTGAAATGATTGAGCAGCGCGCCAATTGCAATCCCCAGGACCAGACCGATGAGGATCTGCCAGGCGAGGCTTAATTTTGCCTTCTTCATATCATTACCCTTACTTCAGTTGGACTCGGGCTGATGCGCGAACTGGAACGCTCAATGGCGGAAAAGTTTGTGCATCGGCCCCCGTATAAGGTCATCCCGAACGAGCATTTACGGCTCTCTGCGGGCGAAAAAAGGCGCAACTATTCCGATGCTAGGGGGGCGCGTCTAATGCCGTAAACGCCTACCCTATGCCGAATCGGCATGAGTTTTTACAAACTAAACGGGCGTCCCAACCGGTTCGAATACGACATTTCGGCAGGCAGAAATACCGTGAAACGGCCATTTCAGGCGGCGTGCAGGCTTGTCGGAAGGGTCAGGAAAAGGTCTGAAAAAGTTTAGGATTACTCTGATTCGGGCGTTCGGAAAGGTTGCGCAATTGGCGCAAAGTTTCTCGATATACGGTCGCAGAGAAACACCAGGAAACGTTTGACTGGAGTCAAAGGAAGATTTTTTCCTTGGGGAATCACTAAAAAGACGGACCGATGGCTCTAGGACAAGACTTTGCTCTTCAAGCACGCCGCAAGCTCGTCAAGTCGATGCTCGACCTGAGAGCTTACGCCGCTGCTCTTTCCTGACCCGGCCCTTGCGGAGGCACTCCCTGTACCCCTAGGTCACTCCGATCATCGGTGGATCAGAACGTCCCGGCCCCTTGGTCATGCACTCACCCTCCTCGGGTGGTGCAACAGTCGAAAGAGCCAGGGCGGCCCTTTCTTCTAGCTGTTATGCAAAATCGGCAATGCGCGCTCAGTACCAGTTCGGGTCTTTGCGCAACTGCTCCTGAAGCAATGCCCGCATTCCTTCATCGGGTTTGCCGAGAAAGCGGTAGCTCGCGTGACGGGTCGGTGACTTGTCCGCAGGCAAGCCCGCAGGCACCTCCACCAACATCGCGTAGGCATGCTTCTTGTCGAAGCTGAAAGCCACGATCAGGCGCTGGTTCTGACAACTCTGCGCAGTCTCGCAGAGCGGTCCGACCAGGTACTGATCGCCGTCTTCAGTCACTGCGTTCATCTGTTGCTGAGCATCGCCCGACAGGTTCATCACCCATTCAGGCAAGCGCTCTTCCTTGTGCACAACCCCCTGCCAGGTGTCACGAAACTGCGGGTCCGAACCCAGCAGTTGGTTGGTACGTGCCTGGCCATCATTGGCCGCCGACGCCAGGGCGCTGACGCCCAGCAGCAGCGTGGCAGCCAATGTTTTCAACGAAAGACTCATGGTCAGCCTCGACCACGACGGCCAAAGAAGAACGAAGCGATGAACATCACCAGGAACACGACAAAGAGAATCTTGGCGATACCCGTGGCGGTGCCCGCGATACCACCGAAGCCCAGGACCGCAGCGACAATGGCAATGATCAGGAATGTGATTGCCCAGCTCAGCATGATGATTCTCCTTACTCTTCTATTAATAGTGCTCAGGGGTGCTGCCTATGGAGCCGGTCGTGCGCCGCCGAATGCGGCCCAGACCTTGGTGCCTAGAACACCCAGCGTTCCTGACGCGGAGCCTCAAGCGCCGGTTGTGCCTGGTCGACGGCCATCAGTTGCACTGGCGTTGCATCGTTGAGCTGACTGCTCACCGAACTGAAATGGGTCTGGGTGAAGTGATGAGTCGGCACGCGCGGGGCGGGTGCCTGGCTATCCTGCCAACGCTGGAACTGCTGTCCGGCGATCAAGGTGACCAGTAACGCCAGGCTGGCAAACAGGCCTTGCTGGAGATGCAGTGGCGCGATACGCAATTGGGCAAGACCTTGGCGATTCATCCTGAAACTCCTCCCACACTGGTGGTGATGTTGTTATGGAAGCCCTGACTTGCGCTTCACGATGAGAGGGATATTGCAGTCTGCATGCCAGCTTTTAATCATATAAATAATTCAATAAAATCAATTACTTACAACAACTCAAAGACGCTCACTCACACGCATCCTGCACGATCCCCACCGGCCAACCGTGCGAAATGCACGATCGGACCGTTCCGAGTCCATGGCTTTTTGATCAGAGGGGGAACTTTGCCGAGCCGCAGACAGCCTGATACAGACCCACCCAGGGTCTAGCCTTGGCAAAAGATTAGGGATTTCAGTCTGTTAGCCATTTCCGGCGGAGATATCTAACCTTCAGGCCGTGGAATGGATCAGAATCAACCTTGCAACTTGCCCGATTTTTCTGGGACTAATTAAGATCATTCATTAAAGGAGCCTGGGAAATGGAGTCAGCGCCGGAGAATCAAGGTCGCATCCTGCTGGTGGATGACGAATCCGCCATCCTCCGCACCTTCCGCTACTGCCTGGAAGACGAGGGCTATACCGTGGCCACCGCCAACAGCGCGGCCCAGGCGGATACGTTGTTGCAACGCCAGGTGTTCGACCTGTGTTTCCTTGACCTGCGCCTGGGGGAAGACAACGGCCTTGATGTGCTGGCCCAGATGCGCACTCAAGCGCCCTGGATGCGGGTGGTGATCGTCACTGCCCACTCCGCCGTGGACACGGCGGTGGACGCAATCCAGGCCGGTGCCGCCGACTACCTGGTCAAACCCTGCAGCCCCGACCAACTGCGCCTGGCTACCGCCAAGCAACTGGAAGTGCGCCAGCTCTCGGCGCGCCTGGAAGCCCTGGAAGGCGAAGTGCGCAAACCCAAGGACGGCCTGGACTCCCACAGTCCGGCGATGAAAGTGGTACTGGAAACCGCCCGCCAGGTGGCCAGCACCGATGCCAATATCCTGATCCTCGGCGAGTCGGGTACCGGCAAGGGCGAACTGGCCCGGGCCATCCACGGCTGGAGCAAACGGGCGAAGAAGTCCTGCGTGACCATCAACTGCCCATCGCTGACCGCCGAGCTGATGGAAAGCGAACTTTTCGGCCACAGCCGCGGCGCTTTTACCGGAGCCAGCGAAAGTACCCTGGGCCGGGTCAACCAGGCCGATGGCGGCACCCTGTTCCTCGACGAAATCGGCGACTTCCCCCTGACCCTGCAGCCCAAGCTGCTGCGTTTTATCCAGGACAAGGAGTACGAGCGCGTCGGCGACCCGGTGACTCGCCGGGCCGACGTGCGCATCCTCGCCGCCACCAATCTCAATCTCGAGGACATGGTGCGCGACGGGCGCTTCCGTGAAGACCTGCTGTACCGCCTGAACGTGATCACCCTGCACTTGCCGCCCTTGCGCGAACGCAGCGAAGACATCCTGACCCTGGCCGACCGCTTTCTTGCACGCTTCGTCAAAGAGTATTCGCGACCGGCCCGAGGCTTCAGCGACAACGCCCGGGAAGCCCTGCTCAATTACCGCTGGCCGGGCAACATCCGCGAACTGCGCAACGTGGTGGAGCGGGCAAGCATCATCTGTCCCCAGGAACGGGTTGAAATCAGCCATCTGGGCATGGCCGAACAGCCCACCAACAACGCCCCGCGAATCGGTGCCGCGCTGAGCCTGGACGAACTGGAAAAAGCCCATATCGGCGCCGTCCTGGCCACCAGCGACACCCTGGACCAAGCGGCCAAGACCCTGGGCATCGACGCTTCGACCCTGTACCGCAAGCGCAAACAGTACAACCTGTGAGCATCACCCTATGAAGTTAGCGATGAAACTGCGGACCCGGCTGTTTCTGAGCATTTCGGCCCTGATCACCGTGGCCCTGCTGGGTCTGGTGCTCGGGCTGGTCAGCGTGATGCAGATGGCCAGTACCCAGGAATCGTTGATCCGCAACAACTTCATCACCCTGGATCTGGGGCTCAAGCTGCGCCAGACCCTGGGTGATCAGTTGATCATCATGCTCAGCAACAAGCCCGACTCCGCAGCCCTGGAAGCCTCGCGGCAGCACTACCTGGGCCTCCTCGACCAGGGCATCGCCCACGAACAGCAGAACCCGTCCGTGGGTGGTTTCAAGCAGGCCCGCAGCGACTACCTGAACTTCTACCAGGCCTTCGAGCACAGCAACACTGCCGCGAGCCTGAACAACAACGAGGCGCTGACCGAGCGTTTCAATACCTTGCGCAACGGCCTGATCAACGAACACAAGCGGGCCCTGGACAACATCAGCCAGGTGGAACGCCAGGCCCGGGACCGTGCCTTGCTGGTAGCCGGCTTGCTGGGCCTGGTCGGCCTGGCGGTGCTGATCATCGGCTTCATCACCGCCCACGCCATTGCCCGGCGCTTTGGCGGACCGATCGAAGCCCTGGCCAAGGCCGCGGACAAGATCGGCCAAGGCAATTTCGACGTCACCCTGCCGATCTCGGCCGCCGCGGAAATGAACCTGCTGACCCGCCGCTTCGGCATCATGGCCGAGGCCCTGCGCCAGCATCAGGCCACCAATGTCGACGAACTGCTGGCCGGCCAGCAGCGCTTGCAGGCGGTGCTCGACAGCATCGACGACGGCTTGTTGATGATCGACCGCCAAGGCCGCCTGGAGCACCTCAACCCCGTCGCCCAACGGCAGTTGGGCTGGGACCAGGAGCGCCTCGGCCAGGGCCTGGGCAGCGCCCTGCAACGCCCGGAGCTGGATGAACAGCTGCAGCTGGTTCTGCGTGGCGGCAACCTGGAGCGGGCCCCGGAAGACCTGGATATCGAGGTCGATGGCGAATCGCGCCTGCTGACCTACAGCCTGACCCCGGTGAGCCACACCCAGGGCCATATTCTCGGCGCGGTGATGGTGCTGCATGACGTCACCGAACAGCGGGCATTCGAGCGGGTACGCAGCGAGTTCGTATTGCGCGCCTCCCACGAACTGCGAACCCCGGTCACCGGCATGCACATGGCCTTCGGCCTGCTTCAGGAACGCCTGCACTTTGCCGAAGAGTCACGGGAAACCGACCTGCTCAATACAGTCAACGAAGAAATGCAGCGGCTGATGCAACTGATCAACGACCTGCTGAATTTTTCCCGCTATCAGAATGGCCTGCAGAAACTCACTCTCGCGCCCTGCCCCCTGGAAGAGTTGCTGGAGCAGGCCCAGGGCCGCTTCAACGAACAGGCGCAGCGGCAGGACATCAGCCTGCTGCTGGAGATCCAGGCGCCGCTGCCGCGCCTGCACGCCGACCGTCCGCAACTGGAACGGGTCCTGGACAATCTGATCGACAACGCCCTGCGCCATACCGCCAGTGGCGGCCAGATCCGCCTGCAGGCCAGGCGCCATGGCGAACGGGTGATTGTCAGCGTCGAGGACAATGGCGAGGGCATCGCTTACGGTCAGCAGGGTCGGATCTTCGAACCCTTCGTTCAGGTCGGACGCAAGAAAGGCGGCGCCGGGCTCGGACTGGCCCTGTGCAAGGAAATCGTCCAGCTCCACGGTGGACGCATGGGCGTCTACTCAAGGCCGGGGCAGGGCACCCAGTTCTATCTGGCCCTGCCGCTCTAGGGCTTCAGGCTTCATCATCCAGGCGCCGGGGCACCAGACGCCGGCCCCGGGTAATCAGCTCGGTAAACTGCAAGGCACTCAGGGCATGGGCGAACAGCCAACCCTGACCGAAGCTCACCCCCTCGCTGCTGAGCAGCGAAGCCTGGTCCTCGAATTCGATGCCCTCAGCGATAACCGTGAGATTCAAGGCGTGGGCCATGCGAATGATGTGGGGCGCCACGCCACTGCTGGCAGCATCGTGACCCAGAGCGTCGATAAAGGCCTTGTCGATCTTCAGGCAATCCACCGGCAGGCTTTGCAGATAGGCCAGGCTGCAGTAGCCGGTGCCGAAGTCATCGATCAGCACCTGATGCCCGACATCCCTCAAGGCCTGCAGGTTGTTGCGCGCCACCACCACGTCGATCAGGCCACGCTCGGTGACCTCGAAGGCGATCTGTCGCGCCGCCACCTTGTGCAAGGCCAGAAGCCGCGCCATGACCTGACCGATGCGCGGCACCATGACATCACAGGCCGCCAGGTTGACCGAGATATACAGCTGGGGATTGGCTCGCAGTACGTGCCCCAGTTGCTCCAGCAGACGCTGCAGGACGAAGTCGGTGATCTGGCGGATCTGCCCGGTGTTTTCCGCCAGCGGAATGAACAGATCGGGACTGGTCAGGGTGCCGTCCGGACGCCGCCAGCGCAGTAACGCTTCAGCCCCTACACAGAGCCTGCTGTTGAGGTCGAAGATCGGCTGGTACAGCACCTGCAGCTCACCGCGTCGCAGCGCCCCTTGCAGCTCTGCTCCCAACGACTGGCGCTGCCGCGCCAACTGATACACCAGCCCGCCGATAAACAGCGCCAGCAACAGACTGAACGGTAACAACCACCACCAGCCATCGAGTATTTCCGCCTGCAGGCTGGCCCGGGGCGTGATCAGCACCAACTGGTACTCGGGATTCTGGGTGGGCATGCGATAGATCAGCAGGTCAGGGGTGACCTGCAGCGGCTCCTCGCGACTGGCGCGCCAGGGCTCCACCGGCGGCCAGGAACGGGCCTGACCCAGTACCGGAATCGCCCGGGAGCCATGCTCGACCACCACCATCAGGCTGCCACCGGCCGGCAGGTCCACCACATCGGTCAAGTGCCCACGGGAGGTGGCCACGCGAAAATTGCCCCGCCCCAGCATCAGAGCAGCGAGGTTTTCATTGGGTTGGGTCGAGGTGTTGAGCCAGTAGCTGTAGGTCGGCCCGCGGATATCCGGAGCTCTGGGCGAGGGCAGGAGATTCTGTCGCGGCCAGTTTGAGCACGTCTGGGTGGCATCCATGTAGGCCGCTTCATAAATGAAGCGATAGCTGTAGCTGACCTGTTGCAGGGCTGCGATCAGCTCGGCGTTGCACTCGCGCAGCGGCTGGGCCTCCAGTACATCCAGGCCTTCACGCAGTTGCCCGAACAGTTGCTCCAGACGCTCCAGAAAACGCTGGCCCTGGGCGTTCATCTGTTGGCTTTCTCGCTGCTGGACCTGATGCATGGCCACTCCGGCACTGCCCAGCAACAACACCGCCGCGCTCAGCACAGCCGCCAGCGTCGCCAACAACCAGGGGCGATGGAACCAGGTACGCAGGGTCTGGCGAGCAACCGGCATCATGAAAGATCCGAAGGATTACCAATGAGTTATAGCAACTGATTGAGCAATCGGCCCGAACCGTCCGGCGGCGTCATTATTTTGTCTGGTTGAGCACCTGCAGGATGGCTGCACTTTCGGCGTCCGGGGTGCCGTCGAATCGACCCGGGCGATAGTGCATCTGGAAAGCCGCCAGCACGTGGCGGGTGGCCACATCCAGTTCGCCAGTCTGCGGCGTGGCATAGCCCAGGACCGCCAACTGTTGCTGGAACCAGCTGATGCTCGGCAGGTTGGCGGCAAAAAACGCCTGTTGGCGAGCCACTGCCTGAGCGTTTGGCCACAGGCCGAGTCCGGCGTCGGCCAGGCGCTTCCAGGGGAACAGCGGGCCCGGATCGAGCTTGCGCGATGGCGCGATGTCGCTGTGGCCAATGATGTGACGCGGGGAGATGTTGTTGCGCTTGCTGATGTCCTTGAGCAGCACGATCAGGTTCTGGATCTGCGCTTCGCTGTAGGGATACCAGAGCCGTCCGTTGGGACCATCACGAAAGCCCGGGTTGACGATTTCAATGCCGATGGAGCTGGAATTGAGCCAGGTCCGGCCCTGCCACTGGCTCTCGCCGGCGTGCCAGGCGCGGTATTGCTCGTCCACCAGTTTGTAGATCGTGGCGGACTTGTCGTCGCCGATCAGGTAATGGCTACTGACCTGACCCTTGGTCAGCAGGGCCAGGGAGCGTTCCAGGGATGCCGAGGTGTAATGAACGATGATGAACTGGGCGCGCTGGTCGTAATTGACCGAAGGGTGGCTGGTGTCAATACGCGGACCGCTGGCACAACCGGCGAGAACCAGGAGCGAAAAAGCAAGAGCAAGAAGTTTCATGGCAAAGGGCAGTACGCTGAAGAAAAGAATGCAACAGTGTAACGTACTGCTCCCAACGCCATGGGCAAAACCGAGGTTTCAGACAGGAATCGGCAAGCGTCTCAGCCTGCCTCTACCCGGTTGCGACCCGCATCCTTGGCCCGGTACAACGCCTGATCGGCTCTTTTGATCACCAGATCGCTGCGATCACCGGCCCTGAAGGCACTCAGTCCGACGGACACGGTAATGGTCACTGGCTCGCCCTTGAAGTGGAACGGACACGCCTCGACCGCCGCTCGCAGGGCTTCCACTATCCGCGCGCCCGCTGGCAACGGGGTATTGGGCATCAGCAGGACAAACTCCTCGCCGCCGAAACGCGCGATAAAGTCGCTGCCACGCAGGCGCTTGCGCAACACGTTGGCGATGATCTTCAACACCTTGTCACCGGCCAGATGGCCGTAGTTGTCGTTGATCCGCTTGAAGTGATCGAGGTCGAGCATGGCCAGCAGCAAGCTGTTGCCATGTTGCCGCCATAGACCGACCTCGTGCTCCAGACGCTCGGTCCAGGCGGCGCGGTTGGGCAACCCGGTCAGCGGATCGATCAGGGCCTTTTGCCGCTGTTCCTCCAGGTGCTCACGGTAGCCCTGGGCCTCCTGCTCCATGCTCGAAACCCGCTCTGCCAGGCTTTGCAGACGGGCCGCCACTTCCTTCTCACGCTCATCGCGCTGCTTCTGGTGGTGATCCATGGTGCCCAGCAGGCCTTCCAGGTGGCTTTCCAGTACCTGCTTGAGGTCATCCAGATCTGCCGCCTCCTGCACGCTGCTCTGCAGGCCATCGACCTGCTCACGGATCTGGGTGTCCATGGCCCGTGCCGCCGAGCTGCTGTCGGCGTGGCCATCACTGGCCGCCTGCAGATTGCTCTGGAAGGCCTCAAGGCGCTCGTTAAGCTGTTTGAGGTACGTCTCGAACTCATGCTGGCCCGAATCGGTGATTGCCAGCATCAGTACCGCCAGATCATCGAGGATTGGCAGCAACTCGTACCAGTTCAGGCCATGTTGCAGACGATCACGCATGGCTTCGGCCTGAGGCCGATGGCGTTCCGGCAGACTCAGGTCATCGAGCAGTCCCAGCAGGGTGTGTTCGATATGCCTGGCCACCGAGCTGTAGGAGGGCTCAGGAGAGTCCGGCAGGGCGTAGAGCACATCGTGCTCGGATTGCTCTGGATCGATGGCCGCCAAGGCCTCGGCCATGACCGGCGGCAAGGGCAGGCTGTCGAGCAGCACTGCCGGGGAAACCGCGGGAAGCGGCAACAGCTCATCGGGGTTGATCGGACCGGGCTCGCTCTGAGGTGCGGCGGGTACTTCTGCCGGCGGCTGCAGAGGCGCTACCGGTAAAGCATCGACGGCGACAGAGGCCGGAGGCGCGACCTCGGCTGCAGCCGGAGCAGGCACTTCGATCGCGACCTGGGGCGCTGGCCCAAGGGACTCTTCCTGTGCCAGGACTGGTGGCACGAATGCCACCACCGACGACGGGGGCGGTACGCTGGCCGTTTCGGGCTCAATCTTGGCAGGGGCCTCGGAAACGGGCTGCGCAGCGGGTGTTGCCTCGGGCTTGGCCGGTGTCACGGCGACAGGTGCCGGAGGGACCTCAGCGACTTCCGGCAAATCCGTGGCCGGGGTCTGATAATGCTCGCGAACCACTTCGTCCGCTTCGCCAGCCTCTTCAACCTGGGGACGGGAGTTCACCGCAGGGACAGGAGCAGGCGCCGCTGGCGTAACCGCCTCAGCCTGGGGAGCATCGGCGGCGTCACGGGCCCCGAACAGGCGCTGCAACAGACTCGGGCGATCTGGTTCGGCGGGCGTTTCCAGCTGGCTCAGGGCCTTGCCCTGAAGATTGCTCAGCTCCCCCAGCAGCAAGGGGATCTCTCGCGCCTGACTGACCCGGCCATCCAGTTGCTTGGCGAAGGCCTTCAACGGGCGGCTGACTTCCCGGGGCAAGGGCAGGGACTGCAATTGGGTGACCAGGGCGGTCAAGGCACTGCTCATCTGGTTGACCCGGGTTTCACGCCGCTGCTCGGAGTCCAGCACGGCTTTTTCCAGACGGGGCAACAGCGCTGCAAGCCCGGCATCCATGTCGTCGGTGCGCACAACCTCGCGCATCTCCTTCATGCACTGGTCGACCGCACGATCGGTACCCTCCGCCGCCAGGGTGCTACGCACCAGGCCACGACGTAGCAAGTCCAGTCGAGCGGCCCATCGGCGCTCAAGCTTTTCCTGCTGCTCGATACTTTTGAGGTATTTCTCTTTCCAGCGTTGGGCGTCGTCGCTCATTCATCGGTTCCGCGAGGTGCAGGACTCAACGCGGGCAATGCATCGGCCGTGAGCGAACCCGGCAGACGAATCTCTACCGCGACCGGCAGGTGATCGGATATGGGTTGGGCCAGGACTTCGACTCGCTCCAGGGTCAGGCTGGGGCTGAGCAGGATATGGTCCAGGCAGCGTTGCGGACGCCAGCTGGGGAAGGTCGCCTGCAGTTGCGGCGCCAACAGGCTGAGGTCGCGTAAAGGGGAGTGCTCCAGCAGATCGCTGGCGTGGGTGTTCATGTCTCCCATCAGCACCTGATGCTTGTAGCCACCGATCAACTCGCGGATGTACGCCAGTTGCCGGGTTCGAGCCCGGGCGCCGAGCGCCAGGTGCATCATCACCACCACCAGCGCCTCGGGGCCTTCGCCAAATCGCACAAGGATCGCGCCGCGCCCCTTGGGGCCGGGCAGTGGATGGTCTTCGATAGCCCAGGGGCGCAAGCGACTGAGCACACCGTTGCTGTGCTGAGCCAGGCGTCCCAGGTTGCGATTGAGCTGTTGGTACCAGTAAGGGAAGGCACCCAGTTGGGCCAGGTGCTCCACCTGATTGACGTAGCCCGAACGCAGACTGCCACCATCGACTTCCTGCAGGGCTACCAGATCGAAGTCCCCCAGCAGATTGCCGATCTTCTGCAGGTTGTCCGCACGTCCGTTATGGGGCAGCAGGTGCTGCCAGCCACGGGTCAGGTAATGGCGATAACGCTCGGTGCTGATACCGACCTGAATATTGAAACTGAGCAAACGCAGGCGACTGTCCGCCGGCAGGCCGGTCGACGCCAAATGATGCTCGTTGACCTGCGGATCATGCAGGCCAACGATGCGTTCAGAGCCCCAGCGCGGCATGGCGGCGGCGCTTACTTGGCTGCGCGCTCTTTGGCAATCAACTGGTCGGCGACGCTCAGCGCACCTTCAGGACCACCGGCGGAGCCCAGGTCGAAACGGTACTTGCCGTTGACCACCATGGTCGGTACGCCAGTGATCTGGTAGGCCTGAGCCTTCTTCTTGGCGTCTTCGACCTTGCCTTTGACGGCGAAGGAGTTGTAGGTGCTCAGGAATTTGTCCTTGTCGACGCCTTCGGCTACCAGGAATTCGGCCATCTCTTCTGGAGTGGCGAGTTTCTTGCCGCTATGGATGGCTTCGAACACGGCCTTGTGAACCTTGTGCTCGACGCCCATGGCTTCCAGGGTGATGAACAGTTGGCCATGAACGTTCCAGATACCGCCGAACATCGCCGGGATACGCACAAAGTTGACATCGCTAGGGAGTTTTTCAACCCAGGGATTGATGGTCGGCTCAAAGGCGTAGCAGTGCGGGCAGCCATACCAGAACAGCTCTACCACCTCGATCTTGCCAGGCACGGCAACCGGAACGGCGCTGCTCAACTCGACATATGTTTTACCGGCTTCAAGCGGCTCGGCGGCTTGAGCGGTCACGCCAAACAGGCTGGCGGTGACGAGAGCGGCGCTGAGAATCAGATTACGCATGCTTTACTCCTGGACAATTTTGGCGCCTCGCGCGACCTGAATTCAGACAGATCATGGCGGGCTTGAGTTCGCTAGTGTAGCGGCAGACGCCATAAAAAAGGGCGGCCTGAGCCACCCTTTATGCTTGCACCGTCAGATTAATCGATCATTAACGTTGCCGCGGCTCAACACCCTCGGCAACTTGATCGAGCAGGCCTTAGTGCAGGCCCTGAATATAGCTGGACACCGCCTCGATGTCTTTGTTGCTCAACTTGGCGGCGATGCTGCGCATGACCATGGTATCGCCGTCGTTGGTGCGGTTGCCTTCGCGGAAGTCAGTCAGCTGCTTGGCCACATATTGTGCGTGCTGCCCACCCAGGTGAGGGAAGCCGGCCGCTGCGTTACCGGCGCCATTTGGCGCATGGCAGCCGGTGCAGGCTGGCATGCCTTGATCCAACTTGCCGCCCCGGAAGAGTTCTTCGCCACGGGCCACGACTTTAGGATCGGCGGCGCCGACGCTGCCTTTCTGGCTGGCGAAGTAGGCGGCGATGTCAGCCAGGTCCTGATCGTTCAGATTGGTCAGCATACCGGTCATTTCCAGCACTTGCCGCTTGCCGGACTTGATGTCGTGCAGCTGCTTCTCCAGGTACTTTTCCCCCTGACCCGCCAGCTTGGGAAAGTTTGGCGCCATGCTGTTCCCATCAGGGCCGTGGCAAGCGCCACATACTGCGGTTTTCGCCTGACCGGCAGCAGCGTCGCCTGCGGCATGGGCGACACCTGTGATGCCCAAGGTCAACAGCAGACTCACGAGTAATTTGTTCATCAGCTAATCCAACTACGGCTAAGGGTTAAGAGTTATGGACCGGAATCACTCGCTCATCCAATGGATGATGGCTCGGTAATCCTCGGCACTGCAGTCCATGCACAAACCACGCGGCGGCATCGCCTTGAAACCCTGGGTCACGTGTTGCACCAGCGTCTCCATACCTTGCGCCAACCTCGGCGCCCAAGCTTCCTGGTCGCCCTTGCGGGGCGCCGTGGGTAGTTGGCCGGAATGACAAGCCCCACAAACACGGTTGTACACAGCTTCCGGATCCTGTGTAGCCTGAGCGCTGTAAAGCGGCATCAAGACACCGGCAGCTAGCAGCCATTTCGTCATAAAACGACCTTTTCAGGGTTGAGAGCGTGCTGCGTTCTAATGCGCATTCAAGGTTTATCGCTCTCGTGAACTTCATCCTACGCTGGGACAAAGCGCACACAAAATCTGCGGCATTATATACTGGCGTTACTGAAACGGAAACGACACCGCTCGCCGCGTCCACTCTCGGCATCGCCCCTATCGGAAATCCCATGCAACTCAAGAACCCCATCCTCGGTCTGTGCCAACAGGCTACGTTCATGCTCAGCGCCGCCAAAGTCGACCAATGTCCTGACGATGACGGCTTTGAAGTGGCCTTTGCCGGGCGCTCCAACGCCGGTAAATCCAGCGCCCTGAACACCCTGACCCACGCCAGCCTGGCACGCACCTCGAAAACACCGGGTCGCACGCAGTTGTTGAACTTCTTCAAGCTAGACGACGATCGCCGTCTGGTCGACCTGCCGGGCTACGGTTACGCCAAAGTACCGATCCCGCTGAAGCAGCACTGGCAGCGCCACTTGGAAGCTTATCTGGGCAGCCGCGAGAGCCTTAAAGGCTTGATCCTGATGATGGACATCCGTCATCCCATGACCGACTTCGACCTGTTGATGCTGGACTGGGCGGTCGCCAGCGGCATGCCGATGCACATCCTGCTGACCAAGGCCGACAAACTGACCTATGGCGCAGCCAAGAACACCCTGCTCAAGGTGCAGTCGCAGATCCGCAAGGGCTGGGGCGAAGCGGTCACCATCCAACTGTTCTCGGCCCCCAAGCGCATGGGCCTGGAAGAGGCCTACACTGTGCTGGCAGGCTGGATGGAACTGGCCGACAAAGGCGCCGAAACCGAGGCCTGAGAAAGAGTTTCAAATTGTCTGCGCGGTGATCAGGCAAGGCAAAAAGCGGCGGGAAAGCGGAGTTTAGGGGCCTAAATGAGCATTTCCCGCCGCTTTTTAACGCAGCATGGTCGCCGCGCAGGCAATTTTCAGGCAAAAAAAACCCCGGACTTCGTATGGGGAGGGGGAAGTTCGGGGTTCAAGTTCTAGACCGCTAGGGCGGGGTCCAGATATCTGCCAACACTTAACACAACATAGGAGCATCGAAGGGCTTCACCAGCCATTCAGTAACTCTGAGTGAGCTTTCACCGATTTAGTTCCGGCGGATTGCAAAAACTATTGGCAATAAACGATGAAATTTTCCGTGCTAATAGCCCCTGGCCAGCTTTTACCGCGACACTATGCCGCGGCAAAAACCGCTTAAAAGAGCCCTTAGTGGGCCTCATCCCAGTTATTTCCCACGCCGACTTCAACCAATAACGGCACATCCAGAGTTGCGGCACCGCTCATGTAGCCGCGAATCTCATCACGTACTTGATCCACCAGGTCCTCACGCACCTCCAGTACCAGTTCGTCGTGTACTTGCAGAATGACCCGGGCATCCAGCCCCGAGGACTCCAGCCAGTTGTCCACCGCCACCATGGCCTTCTTGATGATATCCGCCGCCGTGCCCTGCATCGGCGCGTTGATCGCGGTGCGCTCGGCCCCGGCACGCTCCTGCGGCTTGTTGGAGTTGATCTCCGGCAGGTACAGCCGGCGACCGAAGATGGTCTCCACATACCCTTGGTCCGCCGCCTGGGCACGGGTACGGTCCATATACTCGCGAACCCCCGGATAGCGGGCGAAATAGGTATCGATGTAGGCCTTGGCCTGCTTGGTATCGACGCCGATATCCTTGCCCAGCTTCTGCGCGCCCATGCCATAGATCAGACCAAAGTTGATGGCCTTGGCACTGCGACGCTGATCGGACGTAACGTCCTTGAGCTCCACCTTGAACACTTCGGCAGCCGTAGCGGTGTGCACATCCAGGTTGTTGCGGAAGGCATTGAGCAGGCCTTCGTCCCGGGACAAGTGCGCCATGATCCGCAACTCGATCTGCGAATAGTCCGCCGCCAGCAGCTTGTAGCCGGCCGGGGCGATAAAGGCCTGGCGAATACGCCGACCTTCCGCGGTGCGCACCGGGATGTTCTGCAGGTTCGGATCACTGGAGGACAGACGCCCGGTAGACGCCACAGCCTGATGATAGGAGGTGTGGATACGCCCCGTGCGCGGGTTGATCTGCTCGGGCAGGCGATCGGTGTAGGTGCTTTTCAGCTTGCTCATGGAGCGGTACTGCATCAACACCCGAGGCAGCGGATAGTCGTCTTCGGCGAGCTTGGCCAACACCTCTTCAGCCGTAGAAGGCTGGCCCTTGGCGGTCTTTTTCAGCACCGGCAGGCCGAGCTTGTCGTAGAGAATCGTCCCCAGTTGCTTGGGCGAGCCCAGGTTGAACTCCTCACCCGCGATCTCGAAAGCCTCGCGCTCAAGGGCAACCATCTTGTCCCCCAGCTCGATGCTCTGAAGCCCCAGCAGCTTGTCGTCCACCAGAGCGCCCTGACGCTCGATACGCGCCAGGACCGGCACCAGCGGCATCTCGATATCGGTCAATACGCTGGCCAGGCTCGGAATGGCTGTCAGCTTCTCGAACAGCACCTGGTGCAGACGCAAGGTCACATCGGCATCTTCAGCAGCATACGGCCCCGCCTGCTCAAGGGGGATCTGATCGAAAGTCAGCTGTTTGGCGCCCTTGCCGGCGATGTCCTGGAAGCTCACGGTGCTGTGGTCCAGGTACTTCTGCGCCAGGCTGTCCATGTCATGGCGAGTGGCGGTGGAGTTGAGCACGTAGGATTCGAGCATGGTGTCGAAGGCAATGCCGCGCACAGTGATGCCATTGGCCTGATCGCCACCTATGGCGCAATTGGCCAGGATGTTCATGTCGAACTTGGCGTGCTGACCGACCTTGAGCAGCTTGGGATCTTCCAGCAACGGCTTCAAAGCCAGCAGCACAGTGTCGCGATCCAGCTGCTCCGGAACGCCCATATAGGAGTGGGTCAACGGAACGTAGGCCGCTTCCCCGGCCTTGACCGAGAAGGACAGCCCCACCAGTTGCGCCTGTTGTGCATCGATACCGGTGGTCTCGGTATCGAACGCAATCAGCTTGGCGTTTTTCAGCTTCTCCAGCCAGACCGCAAAACGCTCCTGGTCGAGGATGGTTTCGTACTGCAACTCAAGTGGCGCCTGCTCCGCCGCTGCCGGTTGCTCTGCCACCGCCTCAGGCGCCTCGGCAGAGCTGAGCTCGACGCGCTTGGCGTCTCGCTGCAAATCATCGAGCCAGCTCTTGAATTCCAGCAGGCTGTAGAGCTCCGCCAGTTTCTCGCGGTCGGGCTCGCGCAAGTGCAGGTCATCCAGCCCCACATCCAGGGCCACGTCTACCTTGATGGTCGCCAACTGATAGGAGAGAAAGGCCATCTCCTTGTGCTCTTCCAGCTTGGCCGGCAAGGTCTTGGCGCCGCGAATCGGCAGGGTCGGCACGATATCAAGCTGCTCGTAGAGCTCCTTCAGGCCACCATTGACCCCGACCAGCAAACCGGAAGCCGTCTTCGGACCAATACCCGGTACGCCCGGAATGTTGTCGGAAGAATCGCCCATCAGCGCCAGGTAATCGATGATCTGCTCGGGAGCGACGCCGAATTTCTCCTTCACGCCTTCCACATCCATGCTGCTACCGGACATGGTGTTGACCAAGGTAATGTGCCCGTCGACCAACTGGGCCATGTCTTTGTCACCGGTGGAAATCACCACCGGGCGATCCGCCGCCGCGCTGCTGCGGGCCAGGGTGCCGATCACGTCATCGGCCTCGACCCCTTCCACGCACAGCAGCGGGAAGCCCAGGGCGATCACGCTGGCGTGCAGCGGCTCGATCTGCACCCGCATGTCATCGGGCATGCTCGGGCGGTTGGCCTTGTATTGGGCGTACATGTCATCGCGGAAGGTCCCGCCCTTGGCATCGAAGACCACCGCGAACGGGCTGTCCGGATACTGCTTGCGCAGGCTCTTGAGCATGTTCAGCACGCCCTTGACCGCGCCGGTGGGCAGGCCTTTGGAGGTGGTCAGAGGTGGCAACGCGTGAAACGCGCGGTACAGATATGAAGAACCGTCCACCAGGACGAGGGGGGCTTGGCTCATGAGCAGGATCAACCTTTTCGGCGGGTCCGGCGCTAGAATAGCGGGACCGTTGACGACAAAGGGACAAGGTTATCATGCGCACACTAAATCGCTTGCTGCTGGCCGGCTTGATTGCAATCGCTCCAATGGCCGTGATCGCCGCAGAAGATGCGCCGTCAGCGGACCCGGAAGTGACCATTCGCACGGAAGGCGACAAGACCATCCAGGAATACCGGCAAAATGGTTTTCTGTACGCCATCAAAGTCACGCCCAAGGGCGGTAAACCCTACTTCCTGGTGCGCGCCGATGGCTCCGACGGCAACTTCATCCGTTCGGATCAGCCGGATATGCTGATCCCTTCGTGGAAAATCTTTGAGTGGTAAACCACTCCGACTTCAACTCATTGGCGCTGGCTCGATAGCGGCGCCCGTACTGGCAGTTTTTAACCATGTCTGTGTTCACCCCCCTGGCTCGGCCCGAGCTGGAAACCTTTCTCGCCCCTTATGGGCTCGGCCGCCTGCTTGACTTCCAGGGGATCGCCGCTGGTAGCGAAAACACCAACTTCTTCATCAGCCTGGAGCAGGGCGAGTTCGTCCTGACCCTGGTGGAGCGCGGCCCGGTCCAGGAAATGCCGTTCTTCATCGAACTGCTGGACGTGCTGCACCAGGCCGACCTGCCGGTGCCTTATGCGCTGCGCACCACAGACGGCGTGGCCCTGCGGGAATTGGCTGGCAAACCGGCGTTGCTGCAACCGCGCCTGGCAGGCAAGCACATCAAGGAAGCCAACGCCCAGCACTGTGCCCAGGTGGGTGAGTTGCTCGGGCATCTGCACGTGGCGACCAAGGACAACATGATCAAACGCAAGACCGATCGTGGCCTGGACTGGATGCAGGAGGAGGGCACCCAGCTGTTGTCGCATCTCGATACTCCCGCTCAAGACCTGCTGCAGCGGGCGCTGGATGAAATCACCAAACAGAAGACCAGCATCCTCGCCCTGCCCAGGGCCAACATCCACGCCGATCTGTTTCGCGACAACGCGATGTTCGAAGGCACCCACCTGACCGGCCTGATCGATTTCTACAACGCTTGCTCGGGGCCGATGCTCTACGACGTGGCCATTGCCTTGAACGACTGGTGCTCCGACGCCGAAGGCGTGATCGACGGACCACGGGCCCGGGCGCTGTTGGGCGCCTATGCGGCGCTGCGACCATTCACTGCGGCCGAGGCCGAACTCTGGCCGACCATGCTGCGGGTAGCCTGCGTGCGCTTCTGGCTGTCACGACTGATTGCCGCCGAGAGTTTCGCCGGGCAGGATGTACTGATTCACGATCCGATGGAGTTCCAGCAGCGTCTGGCACAGCGGCAACAGGTCAGCCTCACGCTGCCGTTCGCCCTGTAAAACGCTTCGCGGGCCAGCCCGCTCCTACAGGTGCACTCTGTAGGAGCGGGCTGGCCCGCGAAAGTCGTCCCGCAACAATCCCTGCTTAAAGCTGCTCCAGACAGCCCGCCAGATCGTTCCCCAATTTCTCCAGCACCTGCTCATAGCCCTGAGCGGTCGCGGGCGTATAACCACCCAGCGCATCCAGCTCCGCCAGTTTCACCGGCAGCCCGGCCACCAGGGTTTCCGCCAGCCGCGGACGCAGAGGCGGCTCGCTGAACACACAGGTCTTGCCCACCTGCTGCAAACGCGCGCGCATGGCCGCCACGTGCTGCGCACCCGGCTGCACTTCCGCAGCAACGCTGAACACCCCGGCGTGCTTGAGGCCATAAGCGTCCTCGAAGTAATCGAATGCCTCATGGAACACGAAGTAGGGCTTGCCGGCGATCCCCGCCAGACGAGCCTTCAAACGGGTATCCAGGGCATCCAGACGCTCATTGAATGCTTTCAGATTGCTCTGGTAACGGGCAGCGTTGGCCGGGTCGGCAGCACTCAAGTCCGCAGCAATGCGCGCCGCGATCACCCGGGCATTTATCGGCGACAGCCACAGGTGGGCATCCAGGGTTCCCGGGCGATGATCGTGATCGTGTTCGTCGGCTTCTTCGGCATGCGAGTGGCTATCTTCGGCGAAATGGCGAAGCTTCATGCCAGGCAGATCCTGCACCGCCACCGAGGGCAGGGTGCGTCCCTTAAGGACCCGCGGCAGAAAACCCTCCATGTCCGGGCCGATCCAGTACAGCAGGTCCACACTCTGCACCTTGCGTACGTCCGACGGACGCAGCGCATAGTTGTGCGGCGACGCACCCGGCGGCAGCAGCACCTCAGGAACCGCAACGCCGTCCTGCACCGCCGCCGCGATCAGTTGCAGCGGCTTGATGCTGGTGAGTACCCGGACTTCGGCCTGGGCCGAGCCGATCGCGAACAAGCTGAAGGTAAAAGCGACAAAAAGGCGAAAAAGTGTGGGCACGATGGACACTCGAAGAGGCGAGAACGGGTAACATAATAACGTCTCTCACAAACCTCGTCGCCGCTCATGCCTAAAACACCCCTTGCCAGCCGTCCACACGACCACTCTCACTGCGTACACAGCGCACTGTCTGAGGCCGACGCCCTGTGCGCACGGCAAGGCCTGCGCCTGACCGCCCTGCGTCGGCGGGTACTGGAGTTGGTGTGGCAAAGCCACAAGCCCCTGGGGGCTTACGACATTCTCGCCGTACTCAGCGAGCAGGACGGTCGCCGCGCCGCCCCGCCAACGGTTTACCGGGCCCTGGATTTCCTCCTGGAAAACGGCCTGGTACACCGCATCGCCTCGCTTAACGCCTTCGTCGGCTGCAACCACCCGGAACACGCGCACCAGGGCCAGTTCCTGATCTGTCGCGAATGCCACGCCGCCATCGAGCTCGAACAGAAATCCATCAGCGACGCCATCATCACCAGCGCCCGCGACGTCGGCTTCGTGGTCGAGGGCCAGACCGTCGAAGTGGTCGGACTCTGCTCGGGCTGCCAGGAGGCTTGATGAGCACTGCGTTGATCCGCCTCGAGCAGGTCGGGGTGACCTTTGCCGGGCAGAACGTCCTGGACAACATCCAGCTCAGCGTCGAGCCCGGGCAGATCGTGACCCTGATCGGCCCCAACGGCGCCGGCAAGACCACCTTGGTGCGCGCCGTACTGGGCCTGCTCAAGCCCGACAGCGGCAGCGTCTGGCGCAAGCCCAAGCTGCGGGTCGGCTACATGCCGCAAAAGCTCCATGTCGACCCGACCCTGCCCCTGTCGGTGCTGCGCTTTCTGCGCCTGGTGCCGGGCGTGGATCGCAGCCGAGCCTTGGCAGCCCTCAAGGAAGTCGGCGCCGAGCAGGTGATCGACAGCCCGGTGCAAAGCATTTCCGGCGGCGAAATGCAGCGCGTGCTGCTGGCCCGGGCATTGCTGCGCGAGCCTGAACTGCTGGTACTCGACGAGCCGGTACAAGGCGTTGACGTCGCCGGCCAGGCCGAGCTCTACAGCCTGATCACTCGCCTGCGGGACCGGCATGGCTGCGGCGTGCTGATGGTCTCCCATGACTTGCATCTGGTAATGAGCACCACCGACCAGGTGGTCTGCCTGAACCGCCACGTCTGCTGCTCGGGCCACCCCGAACAGGTCAGCGGCGATCCCGCCTTCGTCGAGCTGTTTGGCAAGAACGCGCCAAGCCTGGCGATCTACCACCACCATCACGATCACGCCCATGACCTGCATGGCTCGGTGGTCACCCAGCCCGCCTCGGGCCATACCCATGTCCACGGAGAAAACTGCAAGCATGGCTGATTTTCTGCTCTACGCCCTGCTCGCAGGTTTGGCCCTGGCGGTGGTTGCCGGCCCCTTGGGGTCCTTCGTGGTCTGGCGGCGCATGGCCTACTTTGGCGACACCCTGTCCCATGCTGCGCTCCTGGGAGTCGCCCTGGGTTTCCTGCTGGATGTCAGCCCCGCCGTGGCCGTCACCGTAGGTTGCCTGTTGCTGGCGGTGCTGCTGGTGACCCTGCAACAACGCCAGCCTCTGGCATCCGACACGCTGCTGGGGATTCTTGCTCCCAGCACCCTGTCCCTGGGCCTGGTGGTACTAAGCTTCATGCATGAAGTGCGAATCGACCTGATGGCCTACCTGTTCGGTGACCTGCTGGCGATCAGCCCGGGCGATCTGGCGTGGATTCTCGGCGGCAGCGCAGCGGTGCTGTTGCTGCTGGTGGCACTGTGGCGGCCCCTGCTGGCAATCACCGTGCACGAGGAGTTGGCCAAGGTCGAAGGCCTGCCCGTGGCTTCGCTGCGCCTGGCGCTGATGCTGTTGATTGCCGTGGTGATTGCGGTGGCGATGAAGATTGTCGGGGTATTGCTGATTACCTCGTTGCTGATCATCCCGGCCGCTGCGGCACAGCGTCACGCCCGTTCGCCGGAGCAGATGGCCCTGGGCGCAAGCCTGCTGGGCATGCTCGCGGTGTGCGGCGGGCTGGCGCTGTCCTGGTTCAAGGACACCCCGGCCGGGCCGTCGATCGTGGTCACGGCCGCCGCATTGTTTCTGCTGAGTTTTGTTCTGCCCCGTCGAGGGGTGTAGACTTGCTCGCTTTTTGCGCAATTAGAGAGTCGCAGGAATGAAGCCGTTCGCCTCCCGTTATCTGCTCCTTGTCGCATTCTCCCTGCTGCTGGGGGCCTGCCAAAGCACCCCACCGGCGACCACCCAGGTCCCCGATGCGCGGGCCTCGGCCATCGCGCAGCTGGAACAAAACATTGCCAGCAGTGAGCTGGCCACCGCTGAAGACCAACTCAGTGCGCTGCAGGCACAAACGCCTGACGACCCACAGTTGGTGCAATACCAGCGGCAGATTGCCGAAGCCTATCTGCAGCGCAGCCAGATCGTCCTGCAAAAGGGCGATGTGAATGCCGCGGCCACAGCCCTGAGTCGGGCTCGGGCGCTGATGCCCAAGGCGCCGGCGCTGACCGGTGGTGTCAACAACGCCATCGCTCATGCACGCAAGGCCGAGCTGGACCAGGCCGAAGCCGCCTTGAAGGCTGCCGAAGCGCGCCCAGCGGCCAAGCTGATCGATCCTGCGGCCCAGAGCACCACCATCGCCTTGAACGTCACCGATATCCGCAAGCTGCGTCATCAGCTCGATGCGCTGGCCACCGATGTGGTGAATTATCAGTGCGACGTGAGCATCCAGGTGCCGCGCACCGAAGATTATCCCTGGCTGTCGACCTTGCTCGGCAAGCGGGTGAAGAAGCTCGACCCCGACTTTGAACAGAAGATCAGCCGGCAGATCGTGCGCCACGTACCGGCGCAGATGGTCTTGAGCCCGCGCAAGGCGCAGTAAAGCCTTCGCCGGCAAGCCGGCTCCTACCGGGAGCGGGCTGGTCGGCGAAAGTTTGTTCAGGCCGGGATTGCCTTGGCCTTTTCCTCTCGATCCCAGACCCGATGCTGCCCAATGGCGGCAAAGAACGCTTTGAATGCCTTGGCATCTCCTCCAACGATCAAGCCCTTGTCCGCTTCCAGCTTGAGCACCGCCAGCAGCTCCCGGGCTTCGCCGTGCAAGGCGATGGCCTTGAGATGTTTGTAGGCCTCCAACAGGTAATGCAGCGCCACACCATTGCCGCTCAGGGTCTTGATCGACTGCGCACCGCCCGGCACGAACACCGCGTCGAACGCCACTGACGGCAGGCCCTCCATGGAAGCATCCACCGGCAAACGCTTGCCGTCCGCGGTGGTGACCGGTGCCGAGGTCGGCCCCAACAGCTTAGCGTGCGCCCCTTCGGCCGTGAGAGCCTTCTTCAACGCGTCAATCGCTGCACCATCAACGCCGTTGGCCGCAAGAATCGCCACTTTCCGCGTTTTGATATGACCCGGCAGCAGGTTCGCCTGGCTCAGGGCCGGCGAGCGTGTCAGCGACGTCTTGCGCTCAGCCACAGTGGCCTTCTTCGGCGCCGCCAGGCCCAGGTTCTCGGCCACACGAGCGGCCAGGTGCAGATCGATGTTGGCGAGAATTTCGTTTACCTGCCGCTCACGGATCCACTGCCGCTCGACCTTGCCCAGCTCGAAGCTGTAGGCCGCGATGATGTGTTCCTGCTCGTGCTTGCTCATGCTGTTGAAGAACAGCCGTGCCTGGGAGAAGTGATCGCCGAACGACTCGCTGCGCTGGCGGATCTTGTGGGCATCGATGCGCTCGTTATAACTCTCGAAACCACCATCCTGGGCCGCCGGCGGGGTTTCTTTCGGCCAGCCACCATCAATGGAGTTCGGCTCGTAGGCAGCCCGCCCCTTGTCGATGGTGCTGCGGTGCATGGCGTCGCGCTGACCATTGTGTAAAGGGATCAGCGGTCGGTTGATGGGCAGCTCATGAAAGTTCGGCCCACCCAGGCGACTGATCTGCGTATCGGTGTAGGAAAACAGCCGCCCTTGCAGCAACGGGTCGTTGGAGAAATCGATCCCCGGCACGATGTGCCCCGGGCAGAAGGCGACCTGCTCGGTTTCGGCAAAATAATTGTCGGGGTTGCGGTTGAGCACCATCTTGCCCAGGGGCGTGATGGGCACCAGTTCCTCGGGGATCAGCTTGGTGGGGTCGAGAATGTCGAAGTCGAAATTGTGTTCGTCTTCTTCGGCGATGATCTGCACGCCGAACTCCCACTCCGGGTAATCCCCGGCTTCGATGGAGTCCCACAGGTCACGGCGATGGAAGTCGGTGTCCTTGCCGGCGAGCTTCTGCGCCTCGTCCCAGACCAGGGAACAGGTGCCTACCGCCGGCCGCCAGTGAAACTTGACGAAGCTTGCGCGCCCCTCGGCGTTGATCAAACGAAAGGTGTGCACGCCAAAGCCCTGCATGCTGCGCAGGCTTTTCGGAATGGCCCGGTCGGACATGGCCCAGATCACCATGTGCGCCGATTCCGGCTGCAGGGAGACAAAGTCCCAGAAGGTGTCGTGGGCCGAGCCGCCGGTGGGGATCTCATTGTGGGGTTCGGGTTTCACCGCATGCACGAAGTCGGGGAACTTGATCGCGTCCTGGATGAAGAACACCGGCATGTTGTTGCCCACCAGGTCGAAGTTGCCCTCGTCGGTGAAGAATTTCACTGCAAATCCCCGGACATCACGCACGGTATCGCCGGAACCTCTTGGTCCCTGGACCGTGGAAAAGCGCACGAACACCGGGGTCTTCTTCTGCGGATCGCGCAGGAAACCGGCCTTGGTCAGCGCCGAATGATTGTCGTAGCTCTGGAAGTAGCCATGGGCGCCAACACCCCGGGCGTGGACGATGCGCTCGGGAATCCGCTCATGGTCGAAGTGGGTGATCTTCTCCCGCATGATGAAGTCTTCCAGCAGCGAAGGACCACGAGCGCCCGCCTTGAGGCTGTTCTGGTTGTCAGCGACCTTCACCCCCTGATTGGTCCGCAGGGCCTGACCCGTGGCGTCGGAGCGGAACGGCTCCAGGCTCTGCAACTTGGTGTTGCTGTTGCCCCGGTCCAGGGTATCGGTCCCGGCCATCTGGCTTTTCGGGGCATTGGGTTTTTTCGTACTCATCAGACAAAAACTCCTCGTTGGCGAAGTCCCTGGCACGCCGGGGCTTCGTGAACACAGGCCCGCAGGCACGGCACCTGGGGCTTCTCGAGTGGCTTAAGTAGTGACTGACGAGAAACTGCGAGCGTTCCTTTTTTATGACCTTTGATCGCGTTATTGCCAAATGGCAGGATGATTGCGAAATAAATGCTAAGAACCTCTATACGGACAGGCTAAAATGCGCGCCCGGCTAACCGCTGATCCTTTTCTAACGCGCCCCACAAGGTTCGCTACGTGATCGAGTTTCAAAACGTCCATAAAACCTACCGGGTCGCCGGTAAGGATATTCCCGCCCTGCACCCGACCAGTCTTCGGGTCGAGAATGGTCAGGTGTTCGGCCTGATCGGTCATTCCGGCGCGGGCAAAAGCACGCTGCTGCGCCTGATCAACCGCCTGGAAAACCCCAGCGGCGGCACGATCATCGTCGACGGTGAAGAAGTCACCGCGCTGGACGCCAACGGCCTGCGCCGCTTCCGCCAACAGGTCGGGATGATCTTCCAGCACTTCAATCTGCTGTCCTCCAAGACTGTGGCTGACAACGTCGCCTTGCCCCTGACCCTGGCCGGCGAGCTGTCGCGCAGCGACATCGAACGCCGTGTGGCTGAGTTGCTGGAGCGGGTCGGCCTGTCCGACCACGCCAAGAAATACCCGGCACAACTGTCCGGCGGCCAGAAACAGCGCGTCGGCATCGCCCGTGCCCTGGCCACCAAGCCAAAGATCCTGCTGTGCGACGAAGCCACCAGCGCCCTCGATCCGCAGACCACGGCCTCGGTCCTGCAACTGCTGGCCGAGATCAATCGCGAGCTGAACCTGACCATCGTTCTGATCACCCACGAAATGGACGTGATCCGTCGCGTCTGTGACCAGGTGGCGGTCATGGACGCCGGCCAGATCGTCGAACAGGGCTCGGTGGCCGAGGTGTTCCTGCACCCCAAGCACCCGACCACCAAACGCTTCGTCCAGGAAGACGAGCAGATCGACGAGAACGAGCAACGCGACGACTTCGCCCACGTACCGGGGCGTATCGTGCGCCTGACTTTCCAGGGCGATTCCACCTACGCACCGCTGCTGGGCACTGTGGCCCGGGAGACCGGGGTCGACTACAGCATCCTCGCCGGACGCATCGACCGCATCAAAGACACCCCTTACGGGCAACTGACCCTGGCCATCACCGGCGGTGACATGGAAGCGGCCTTCGCCCGCTTCACCGCGGCGGATGTCCACATGGAGGTGCTGCGCTAATGAGCGGCTTACTGCATTACTTCGACAACGTTGACTGGGCCGATATCGGAGTGGCAACCAGCGACACCATGGTCATGCTCAGCACGTCCCTGGTATTCACCGTACTGGTCGGCCTGCCGCTGGGGGTCTTGCTGTTCCTGTGCAGCCCAAGGCAGTTGCTGGAACAGAAAAATGTCTATTCGATCCTGGGCTTTGTGGTCAACGCCATCCGCTCGCTGCCGTTCATCATCCTGCTGATTGTGATGATTCCGACCACTATCCTCATCACGGGCACCTCCCTGGGTGTGGCGGGCGCCATCCCTCCGCTGGTGGTGGGCGCTTCCACCTTCTTCGCGCGCCTGGTGGAAACCGCTCTGCGTGAAGTGGATCGCGGCATTATCGAGGCCACCCAGGCCATGGGCGCCACGACCCGGCAGATCATCATGAACGCCCTGCTGCCCGAGGCCTGCCCCGGTATCATCGCGGCGATCACGGTCACCGCCATCGCCCTGGTCGGCTACACCGCCATGGCCGGTGTCGTGGGTGCAGGCGGCCTCGGTGACCTGGCCATTCGTTATGGTTACCAGCGTTTCCAGGACGATGTGATGGTGGTGACCGTGGTAATGCTGATTGTGTTGGTTCAGGTTCTGCAAACCGTTGGCGATAAGCTGGTGGTGCACTTTTCCCGCAAATAATTGCAATCGCCGGCCCCGGCCGGCAGGCGCCCGGGGTCGGGCGACTTACAAGGAGCTTGTTCGATGAAAAAACTACTCGTCGCTTTCGCAGCCGTTGCCGCGTTCTCCGCGCACGCCGCCGAAACCCTGACCGTGGCCGCCACACCGGTGCCCCACGCCGAGATCCTGGAATTCGTCAAACCGGCCCTGGCCAAAGAAGGCGTGGACCTGAAGGTCAAGGTCTTCACCGACTACGTGCAGCCCAACGTGCAAGTGGCCGAAAAACGCCTGGACGCCAACTTCTTCCAGCACCAGCCATACCTGGATGAGTTCAACAAGGCCAAGGGCACCAAGCTGGTGAGCGTGGCCGGCGTGCACCTGGAACCCCTGGGCGCCTACTCCAGCAAATACAAGCAACTCTCCGAACTGCCAGGCGGCGCCACCGTGGTGATCCCCAACGACGCCACCAACGGCGGTCGCGCCCTGTTGCTGCTGGACAAGGCCGGCCTGATCAAGCTCAAGGATTCCAACAACATCCTGGCCACCATCAAGGACATCACCGAGAACTCCAAGGACCTGAAGTTCCGCGAACTGGAAGCCGCCACCATCCCCCGCGTGCTGACTCAGGTCGACCTGGCCCTGATCAACACCAACTACGCCCTGCAGGCCAAGCTGGACCCTTCCAAGGATGCCCTGGTGATCGAAGGCAAGGATTCGCCTTACGTGAACATCCTGGTCGCCCGTCCTGACGACAAGGACTCGGACGCCATGAAGAAACTGGTCGCCGCCCTGCACAGCCCAGAAGTGAAGCAATTCATTCTCGAGAAGTACAAAGGCGCCGTGCTGCCAGCGTTCTGATCGGTTGCAGAAATACAAACGGGGCGCCTTGGGGCGCCCCGTTTTGTTTGTAGCCGCTGCCGAAGGCTGCGATAAGGCGCGAAGCGCCTTCCGAGGGCCTCAAGCACGCGTCCTCTTCGAGGCCGATCGCAGCCTGCGGCAGCGGCTACAGGGTTCAGCGGTTCAGCGGTTCAGCGGTTCAGCGGTTCAGCGGTTCAGCGGTTCAAGCATGCCGCGTTATTGGCGCTGCAACATCACCGGCAACTGGGCCACCAGCTTCTGGTTGTTCAACGGTGCGCGGATAAAGCCACGCTGGTGACCGTCCGGACCGATCACCGCGAGGTTGCCGCTGTGGTCCACGGTGTAATTGGGCTTGCTGGTGTCCGCCGGAATGAAGGGAATGCTCACCGCGTTGGCCAGCTTCTGCAGGTCTTCCACCGAGGCGGCGGTCAGGCCCTTGAAGTCCTTGTCGAAATAGCCCAGGTACTGCTTGAGCTGTTGCGGCGTATCGCGGTTGGGGTCGACGCTGACCAGGATCACCTGCAGCTTGTCCACCGCCTCCTTGGGCAGCTCACTCTTGATCTGCCGCAGTTGGGCCAGGGTGGTGGGGCAGATGTCCGGGCAGAAGGTATAGCCGAAGAACAGCAGCGACCACTTGCCCTTCAACTCATCGATCACCACGGGCTGGCCGTCCTGGTCGAGCATCTTCACCGCAGGCAGGGTACGGCTCTGGGGCAGGAGGATGATGCCGGCGTCGATCAATGCGGTGGGATCGCCCTGACCCTTGCCGGACAGTACTTTGTTGACGGTCAGCCCCAGGATCAGGGCCACCAGCGCAACGAGAATAAAGACGGTTTTCTGAGTTCGAGTCATAGGTTCAACAATAGGTAGTGGTCTACGAGCAGGGCGATGAACAGCAGGAACAAGTAGTAAATAGAGTACTTGAAGGTGTTGATCGCCGCGTGCGGCCGAGTGCCACGGTACAGCACCCAGGCCCATTGCAGGAAGCGCCCGCCCAGAAGCAAAGCGCACACCAGGTACAGCACGCCGCTCATGTGGATGGCATAGGGCAGCAGGCTGACCGCCAGCAGGGCAAAGGTATAGAGCAGGATGTGCACCTTGGTGTAGTGCTCACCGTGGGTCACCGGCAGCATCGGGATATCGGCCTTGGCGTATTCCTCCTTGCGATGGATGGCCAGGGCCCAGAAGTGTGGCGGGGTCCAGGCGAAAATGATCAGCACCAGCAGCAGCGGCTCGGCGCTCAAGTGCCCGGTAGCAGCAACCCAGCCCAGCAGCGGCGGCGCCGCACCGGCCAGCCCGCCGATCACGATGTTCTGCGGCGTCGCGCGTTTCAGAAAGCCGGTGTAGACCACCGCGTAGCCCAGCAGGGACGCCAGGGTCAGCCAGGCCGTGAGCGGATTGGTGAACGCCAGCAGCAGCGCTTGCCCGGCCAACGCGAGGCACAGGGCGAACGCCAAGGCCGCCCGGGGTGAAACCCGGCCTTGGGCCAGGGGCCGTTTGTGGGTCCGGGCCATCAGCGCGTCGATGCGCCGGTCCACCACATGATTCACCGCCGCCGCGCCACCCGCACACAGGGCAATGCCCAGGTTGCCGAACACCAGCACCGTCCACGGCACCCCCGCGCGGGTGGCGAGGAACATGCCCACCAGGGAGGTGATCAGCATCAGCACCACCACCTTGGGTTTGGTCAGTTCCAGGTAATCGCGCCAGATGGCCTGGGGATGCTGACGTTCGCTGATCAGAGTCGCCATGGCATCTCTCCTTTGATGGTGATGGGACCCGCCATCTGTTTGCGCGGGCTCAGACGCCAGCCCAGGGGCAGGCGATCCCGGGCCTGCACCAGGCTGGTACGGGCGTGATAGTTGACCAGCACCAGGGTCAGCAGCAGCGCCGCGCCCCCGGCGTTATGCGCCACCGCCACCGGCAGCGGCAAATGGAACAGCACGTTGCTGATGCCCAGGCTGACCTGCGCCGCCAGCGCCACCAGCACCAGCCCGGCCAGACGGGTCATGCCGGTTTGCCGCAACTGCCAGGCCAGCCCCAGCAACACCAGGGTCACCAGCACCGCGCCGACCCGGTGGGTCATGTGGATGGCGGTGCGGGCGTCGCTGTCCAATTGTCCGCCCAGGTAGTTGGGGCCGATGTGCTGGGTCAGGTGAAAGCCGTTGGCAAAATCCATGTTCGGCCACCACTGGCCATGGCAGGTGGGCAGGTCGATGCAGGCCACGGCGGCGTAGTTGGAGCTGACCCAGCCGCCCAGGGCGATCTGCCCGATCACCAGCACCAGCCCGGCCGTTGCCCAGTGCTGCAGGCGTCGCGGCACAATCAGCGCCGGCAGCACGCCGGACAGGCGCAAGGTCAGCAGGAACAGCAGGCTCAAGGTGGCGAAGCCCCCCAGCAGGTGCGCGGTGACCACTTGCGGCCAGAGCTTGAGGGTGACCGTCCACATGCCGAAGGCCGCCTGGGCAAACACCACCACCATCAGGAACAGCGGCAGCTTCAGGGGCTGCCCGGGATGCCGGCGATGGGTCCAGGCCCGGGCCGCCAGCAGCACGATCAACAGCCCCAGGGTGCCGGCAAAATAGCGGTGGATCATCTCGTTCCAGCCCTTGTGGGCTTCCACCGGGGTGTCGGGAAAATGCCGTTCGGCATGGGCCAGTTGGGCTTCGCTGTTCGGCACGCTGATAAACCCGTAGCAGCCGGGCCAATCCGGGCAGCCCAGGCCCGCATGGGTCAGCCGGGTGTAGGCGCCCAGCAGCACCACGATCAGAGCCAGCAAAGTGGCAAACAACGCGAGGCGAAATCCAGGTTTGGCCATGACGATGCCCTTATCCGATGTTCGACAGTTTCAGCAGGTGCCGCAGGTCGTTGAGCAGGTCCTTGCCCTTGACCCGAGCGTCGTAGCGCAACACCAGATTGCTGTGGGGATCGACGATCCACAGCTGCGGCGCGTCCTTGTCGTTGACGCCTTTGGCATAGGTCGCCAGGTCCAGGGGGTAGCGTTGCAACTGCGGGTACTCGCGCTGCAGCCTGGCTTGGTATTCGGCGCTCAGCGGCTGGGCGCTGGCCAGGGCATGGCTGGCCCGCGAAGCATCACGGCCCAGGGCCACCTGGATCTGCCGCGCCAGGTACACCAGTTGCTGGCAATCGGCATCACACGCCTTGGGGGCCGTGACCAGGATCTGCCAGCGATCCTCCTCGGACTGCACGCCGATCTGCGCCCGGGTCTGGCCATTGCCGATCAGCTCACCGTGATAGCTGCGGCTTTCCGGCACCCAGAACTGCAGCTTGTACATGCCGGTGGCGAGGATCATCGGACCGATCACCATCAGCAGGATCAGGATCAGTTGCCAACGGCCGCGGCGCCGGTTGGGCACCTGGGCGTCAGAGATGTTGGGTGGATTCATGGCCGTTCCCATGGCGGTTCTCCCGTGCGTTGTGCCAGCCGAAATAGAGATAGAGGAGCAGCAGGGCCAGGGCCATGGCGAACCACTGCACGGCATAGCCCAGGTGTTTTTCCGGCCCCATGGCCACCACCGGCCAAGCCGTCAGGTAGGCGCCAACACCGGACTCCTGACGCACTTCATGCTTGAAGCCGCTGCGGCCAAGCTCGGCCCAGAGAGCCTCCGGGTTCACGGCGGTGATCAATCGTGGCCAGCGCGCAGCCGCCGGGTCGGCCTGCAGTTGGAACGCCGCGCCCGGAGAAACGTAGACCCAGGCATCCAGACTCAGGCTCTGTTCCGGGGTGCTGAATGCCGCAGGCGTGCGCCGATCGGGCCAGGGCAGCCAGCCACGATTGACCAGCAACCAGCGCCCGCTGGCCTGATCGAGGAAGGGTTGCAGCAGCTCGACCCCGACCTGGCCGTCGTGCAGGCGGTTGTCCAGGAGCAGGCTGTGATCGGCATCGAAATGACCGTGCAGGCGCACCCGGCGAAAGGCCGGGTCCTCGACCGCCAGCAACTCGAACAACGACACCGGCTCGGCCGCGCGGCGCTCGGCGTAGCTGGTCAGCAATTGGCGCTTCTGCTCGCCACGGCTCAGTTGCCAGAAGCCCAGGGAAACCAGCGCAGGCAGCAGCAACAGCACCACCAGGGTCGGCACGACTCCCGGCCGGAAGCCTTTCATGACCGGCCCGCAAGGCTGAGAAATCCACTCGCTATACTGCTGTACATCGCGTTTCCCCCGGAGTCCCACCATGCTCAAAGCAGCCATCGTCCTGATGCTGATTGCCACGGTTATCAGCCTGTTCAGCGGCCTGTTCTTTCTGGTCAAGGACGACAGCCAATCCAAACGCCTGGTGACCGCCTTGAGTATTCGGGTATGCCTGGCCGCGATCACCGTGGGCTTGATCGCCTGGGGGTTCTTCAGCGGCCAGCTGGTGTCCCACGCGCCCTGGTAGGGCGCAGCAGGCCCTCAGAGCACGTAGACAAAAACGAACAGGCCGATCCACACCACATCGACGAAGTGCCAGTACCAGCTGGCTGCTTCAAATCCGAACTGATGTTCGGCGTCGAAATGCCCACGCATGATGCGCATCAGCATCACGAACAGGATCAAGGTGCCGATGGTCACGTGGGCGCCGTGGAAACCGGTGAGCATGAAGAAGGTGGCGCCGTAGATCCCCGAGCCCAGAGTCAGGCCCAGCTCGCGATAGGCGTGGATGTACTCTTCGGCCTGGAAGCCGAGGAAGGCGCACCCCAGCAGCACGGTCAGCGCCAGCCAGATCTTCAGCGCTCCACGATGGCCTTTCTTCAGGGCATGGTGGGCGATGGTCACGGTGACACTGGAACTGACCAACAACACAGTGTTGAGCAGCGGCAAGCCCCAGGGGCTGATGGTGCCCGTGGGCGATGGAAAGAGTTTCGGATCGGGGTTGTTGAGCAGGGGCCAGACGAACTCGAAGTTCGGCCAGAGCATATGGGCGATGCCCTTGTTCCCCTCACCGCCGAGCCAGGGCCCGGACAGGTGTCGCACATAGAACAGCGCGCCGAAGAAGGCCAGGAAGAACATCACTTCGGAAAAGATGAACCAGCTCATGCCCCAGCGGAACGAGCGGTCCAGCTGAGCACTGTACAAGCCGGCGCGGCTTTCCTTGATCACCGCGCCAAACCAGCCGAACAGCATGTAGGCCAGCAGCAGGCTACCGACGAAAAAGATCAGCGGGCCATGGGATTCCGGGCGCGCCGCCTTGAGGTCGTTGAACCAGGTCGCCAGGCCGAACACGGTGACGAACATGCCCACCGTCGCAATGATCGGCCACTTGCTCTGGGCAGGAACGTAATAGTGCTCATGAGTCGCCATGGGTTGTTCTCCTTATCGGGCACGCCAGATCGTCTATCCACCGGTCTTGGCGGCAACCGCCACCGGTGGATGACGCGCGGTGATATCGAACAGCGTGTAAGCCAGCGTCAGGTGCTTCACATCCTTGGGCATGTCGCGGTCAACGATGAAACGCACCGGCATCTCGATCTTCTCCCCGGGCTGCAGCACCTGCTGGGTAAAGCAGAAGCACTCGGTCTTGTGGAAATACATGGCCGCGCTGCTGGGGGAGATGCTTGGGATGGCCTGGGCGCTCATCGGGTGATCGCTGGGGTTGCGGGCGATGAAGACCATCTCGTTCACCGCCCCCGGATGGACCACGATGTCATCGAACTTGGGATAGAACTCCCAGACCATGTCGATGGCATTGGTGGACAGGAACTGCACCCGCACCTGGCGCGAAGCGTCGATCTGCTGCCCCTGGTCCGCGTACTGCCCGCCGGTCTTGCCATTGATGCCCAAGGCCTTGCACATCACGTCGTAGATCGGCACCAGGGCAAAACCGAAAACGAACATCGCCGCCACCACCAGCAACAGGCGGGTCACCAGCTTCTTCAGCGAGATCTCGGCCATCTCAACGTCCTCCCGAACCTGTAGGAGCCGGCTTGCCGACGAACCGGGCACCAGGTTCTGACGCCTTCGCGAGCAAGCTCGCTCCTACAACACAGCTGTTCATTTCACTTCCGGTGGCGTGACGAAGGTGTGGTACGGCGCCGGCGATGGAATGCTCCACTCCAGCCCTTCGGCCCCTTCCCACGGCTTGGCCGGGGCCGGTTTGCCACCGCGAATGCACTTGATGACGATGAACAGGAAGAAGATCTGCGTCGCGCCGAAGGTGAAGGCACCGATAGAGGACACCATGTTGAAGTCGGCGAACTGCAGGTTGTAGTCCGGAATCCGCCGCGGCATGCCCGCCAGACCCACGAAGTGCATAGGGAAGAACGCCAGGTTCATGCCGACGAAGGACAGCCAGAAGTGCAGCTTGCCCAGGGTTTCGTCGTACATGTACCCGGTCCACTTGGGCAACCAGTAATAGGCCGAGGCGAAGATCCCGAAGATCGCCCCCGGCACCAGCACGTAGTGGAAGTGCGCCACCACGAAGTAGGTGTCCTGGTACTGGAAGTCCGCCGGGGCGATGGCCAGCATCAACCCGGAAAAGCCGCCAATGGTGAACAGAATGACAAAGGCCACGGCGAACAGCATCGGCGTCTCGAACGTCAGCGCGCCCTGCCACATGGTGCTCACCCAGTTGAACACCTTGACCCCGGTGGGCACGGCAATCAGCAGGGTGGCGTACATGAAGAACAGTTCGCCCACCAGCGGGATGCCCACCACGAACATGTGGTGCGCCCAGACGATGAACGACAGGAAGGCAATGGCTCCGGTGGCATAGACCATCGAGGTGTAGCCGAACAGCGGCTTGCGGCTGAAAGTGGGGATGATCGAGCTGACGGCGCCGAAGGCCGGCAGGATCATGATGTACACCTCGGGGTGGCCGAAGAACCAGAACACGTGCTGGAACAAGACCGGGTCGCCGCCGCCGGCGGCACTGAAGAAGCTGGTGCCGAAGTGGATGTCCATCAGCATCATGGTCACGCAGCCGGCCAGCACCGGCATCACTGCGATCAGCAGAAAGGCAGTGATCAGCCAGGTCCAGACGAACAGCGGCATCTTCATCAGGGTCATGCCCGGGGCACGCAGGTTGAGGATGGTGGCGATCACGTTGATCGCCCCCATGATCGAACTGATCCCCATCAGGTGGATGGCGAAAATGAAGAAGGTCACGCTCTCCGGGGCGTAGGTGGTGGACAGAGGGGCGTAGAAGGTCCAGCCGAAGTTGGGCCCGCCGCCGGGCATGAATAACGTCGAAACCAGCATCAGGAAGGCCGCCGGCAACAGCCAGAAGCTGAAGTTGTTCATCCGCGGCAGGGCCATGTCCGGGGCGCCGATCATCAGCGGAATCATCCAGTTGGCCAGGCCGACGAAAGCCGGCATCACCGCGCCGAAGACCATCACCAGGCCATGCATGGTGGTCATCTGGTTGAAGAACGCCGGCTCGACGATCTGCAGCCCGGGCTGGAACAGTTCGGCGCGGATCACCATGGCGAACGAGCCGCCGAGGAGGAACATGCTGAAGCTGAACCACAGGTACAGGGTGCCGATGTCCTTGTGGTTGGTGGTCAGTACCCAGCGCATCAGGCCCTTGGCGGGACCATGGGCGTGGTCATCATGGCCGGCGTGGCCGTGGTCATCGATCACTGCACTCATGCCCTGTCTCCTGCAAACGGGTGGGCTGGACGCTCAGGGACACTGCACCCCGAGCGGTTGCGGAAATACCCAATAAGCCGGCTCATTTGCTTTCCGCCTGTTTCAGCGCCAGCACTTCTTTTGGCGTGACCATGTCGCCCTTGTTGTTGCCCCAGGCGTTGCGCTCGTAGGTCACCACCGCAGCGATGTCGACTTCCGACAACTGCTTGCCGAAGGCCGCCATGGCAGTCCCCGGTTTGCCGTGAAGGACGATATTCAAGTGATCGCCCTTGGGCCCGGTGGCAATCTTCGAGCCCTTGAGGGCCGGGAACATCGGCGGCAGGCCCTGGCCTTCCGCCTGGTGACAGGCGACGCAAGCGGTGTGGTAGACCTTATCGCCACGGGCCACCAGCTCATCGAGGGTCCATTCCTTGCTGGTCAGCTCCTTGAGCTTGGCGGCCTCGGCCTTGCGCTCGCCCATCCAGGTGTCGTAGTCGGCCTGGCTCTTGACCTCGACCACGATCGGCATGAAGCCGTGGTCCTTGCCGCACAGCTCGGCGCACTGGCCACGGTAGATGCCGGGCTTGTCGACCCGGGTCCAGGCTTCGTTGACGAACCCCGGGATGGCGTCACGCTTGACCGCAAAGGCCGGCACCCACCAGGAGTGGATCACGTCGGCGGCGGTCACCAGGAAGCGCACCTTGGCCCCCACCGGCAGCACCAGGGGCTGGTCGACTTCCAGCAGGTAGTGCTCGCCCTTGACGCTCTTGTTGTGGATCTGCTCGGCGGGAGTGGCCAGGTTGCTGAAAAACTCCACATCCTGGCCGAGGTATTTGTAGTGCCACTTCCATTGGTAGCCAGTGATCTGGATGTCCACATCCGGCTCGCTGGTGTCGTACATCTTGATCAGGGTCGCCGTCGCCGGGACGGCCATGGCCACCAGGATCAGGAAGGGGATGATGGTCCAGAGGATTTCCACGGTGGTGCTTTCGTGGAACCGGGCCGGGACCTGGCCCGTGGAGCGACGGTGAACGATCATTGACCAGAACATCGCGCCGAAGACGATGACGCCGATCACCACACAGATCCAGAAGATGGTCATGTGCAGGTCGAATACCGCGTGGCTTATCTCGGTAGCCCCAGGCGTCATATTCACCGTCCAGGCGGCTTGCGCCTGGCTGAATATCGACAACAACAGGAGGCCCATCCAGACATGTGGATGTCGCATCATTGCGGGTTCCCCTTATCGTTCTTGTTATCCCGCCGGCTTAACACCTGCGGCAAGGGAGCGGCTGCCTAGACTACGAACTTAAACCGGCCGGGCCTCGCTGCATCTGCAGTCGGGCGTCATCAGCTAACTTCACACAATGGCGAGTATAGACAGCGACTCTGACCTCGCAACGCGAGGGCGTAAATCAGCTGAAACACTGGAAAGGAGGTTTGCAGGCCACGGCACAAAAGGGGTCGAGTGCCCGGGATGGCAGAGCGATATAACCCCGCCGTCTAAGCATGAAATAATTATGACAAATGCGTCTTAAGCATTTTCGTAAGCAGGCTAACTTATGTGCTCCCTATTCATGTCCTTGTCCCTGGAGTTTTCATGAACACCGCCGCATTGCGCGAGCAGATCCAACTGGCCCGGCAACACGAAGCCAGCACAGGCCTTCTGACCCGTCAGTTGGAAACGCAACTGCCTCACCTGCACCCTGCCATCCAACTGCCCGAAGTCGACGCCAAGGACGTCATGACCCGTTTCGTCAGCGCCTACATCGACCAGGTTCCGGACCTGCTGGACGCCGCCAATGCGGTGGCCCGTGAAGCCGGAATCGAATCGCAGATCAAGCCGGTACTGAAGATCGCCGAGCAATTCTTCCTCCAGCCGCCGGCCATCATGGACGGCCACGTCGGCCTCGACAGCCTGCTGGACGAAGCCTACCTGGCCCTGCGCCTGGTGGAAGAAGTCAACGATCTGTACATCAAGCACTTCGGCCGTCCACTGATCCCCCTGGACATGACGGTCGCCAACCTCATCGCCCACCAACTGATCGGCGAAACCTTCGCCAACCAACTGGACGAAGCGGTGCACCACGCGGTCGACGCCATGCTCAACGAAGAAAGCTTCGCCCTGGAATCCGTGGAAGCCTACCGCGACACACTCAACAGCCCGGACACCGAGGCCGCGTGGAAGCGCTGGCCCTGCCTGTCGCGCCAGTTGGGCGTGGAGCTAGAGCTCGACCAGCCCGCCGCCTGAACCCACTCCTCGCCAGCAAGGCTCGCAACGAGCCTTGTGGCGAAGGGGCAGCCCATTCCCTGCCATCAACTTCTTGCTGACGCCACTCCAATCCCACCACCACTGCTCAAGCGTCCTTCCAGGCGTCGCTTCAAGCCCCGCGCCTCAATCATCAACCGCGAACCCTTGGCCTGATTGGCCCGAGTCCATTCCTCCAGCAGCTCCAGGCAGGCGTGATCGATGTAACTGAGGTGGTTGAGAGGCACATGCACCGTTGTCGCCGGTGGAATGCTCGCCAGAACCCGAGTCAGGGCCGGCACTTTGAGAAAGGTCGCGGCCCCCATCAGTCGCAGCTCCATCTCGCCAGCGGCTGGAAGGTCGATCAGGCTGATCTTCAAGCGCGAGGCCTTGAACGCCAGCTTGGCCAGCGTCAGGGCAAAACCTATCAGCACACCGGTCAGCAGATCGCTGAAGACAATCGCCAGGGCCGTCACCGCGTAGGTCAACATCGGCATCCGCCCGTAGCGCCCCAGGCCGCGAAACACCTTGAGGTCCACCAGCTTGAAGCCGGTGTAGACCAGCACCCCGGCCAGGCTCGCCACCGGAATGCTCTGCAGCACGCTGGACAGCAGCAACACGAAACCCAGCAGCCACAGGCCATGGAAGATCGTCGAGAAACGGGTCTGGGCCCCGGCCTGGACGTTGGCCGAACTGCGCACGATGACCCCGGTCATCGGCAAGGCCCCAAGCAGGCCGCAGAGCATATTGCCCACGCCCTGGGCCGACAGTTCACGGTCGAAGTCCGAACGCACGCCGCTGTGCATGCGATCCACTGCAGCGGCAGACAGCAAGGTCTCGGCGCTGGCAATGAAAGCCACGGCGAAGGCCGCGATCAACAGGTTGGGGTCCGCCAGATTGAGCAGGTCGGCGGGGCGCAGCCAGTCGATGGCCTCACTCAGGTTGGCCGGCACCTCGACCCGCTTCACCTCCAGGGCCAGGACCAGGCTGGCCAGGGTCGCCAGGCCCACCCCCAGCAAAGCCCCCGGAATGAAGCGCAGCGATTGTGGCCGCCACTTGTCCCACCCCCACATCAGCGCGATGGTCGACAACCCCAGCAAGCCCGCCTGCCAACCCAGGCTCGGCAAGGCCTGGGCCAGCGCCTGAGGGAAACCGACAAGGTTAGCCAGCCCCGAGGCCTGGGGCGCGGCATCAAGCATCACATGCACCTGGGACAGCACGATCAACACACCTATGCCCGCCAGCATGCCGTAGACCACCGCCGGCGCCGTGACCCGGAACCAGCACCCCAGGCGCAGACGCCCGGCCAGCAATTGCAGCAGCCCGGCCAACAGCAGGATCGGCCCGAGCATGGCCACACCGTGCTGGCGCACCAGTTCGAACACCAGCACCGCCAGCCCGGCAGCCGGACCGCTGACCTGCAAGGGCGAGCCCGCCAGCCAGCCCACCACCAGCCCGCCGATGATCCCGGTGATCAGGCCCTTGGCTGGCGGCAGGCCCGAGGCAATGGCGATCCCCATGCACAGGGGCAGGGCCACCAGAAACACCACCACCGAAGCCAGCAGCTCCCGTGGCAGGACACTTTTCAACTGTGCTGCACGCATGACAGTTCTCCTGACTTTTGTTCAGGCGTGGCAAAGCCGGACCGCCAAACGGCGGCCCTGGCTACAACCACTCAGGTGTATTTAGGCGGGATTAGAAGCGCGCTTTGGGCGTCGCCACGGGGATCGGATGAGTGCCATCGAGCGGCAGGAAACAGCCCTTGTCCGCGTCGTAGGCCTTGATCGAACTGGTCTCGATGTCGTAGACCCAGCCATGGATGAACAATTGGCCGTTGGCCATGCGCGAAGCCACCGAAGGGTGGGTGCGCAGATGCTGCAACTGGGCGATGACGTTCTCCTCGGTCAGCACATGCATGCTGGAGGATTCATCGGCGCAATCGCAGTTCTCGTGGACCATGGTCCGCGCCACTTCGGCGTGCCGCAGCCAGGCCTTGACCGTAGGCATTTTCTCCAGGCTTTGCGGATTGAGCACCGCCCGCATGGCGCCGCAGTCCGAGTGCCCGCAGACGATGATGTGGTGCACCCCAAGGGCCAGCACCGCGTATTCGATCGCCGTGGAAACACCCCCGTTCATCTGCCCATAGGGCGGCACCACGTTGCCCACGTTGCGGGTCACGAACAGGTCGCCGGGAGAGCTCTGGGTAATGAGTTCGGGAACGATGCGCGAATCCGCGCACGCAATGAACATCGCCCTTGGCCGCTGGGCGGTGGCGAGTTTCTTGAACAGCTCTTCCTGCTGCGGGAAGACTTCATGATGAAAATGCAAAAAGCCGTCAACGATATGCTGCAGCGCTGCATCGGCGGTTTCGGCAACCTCGGTGGGTGCGGGAGCCGACGCAGCCAACGGCTGTTTATCCTTGTCACTCATGATTCAGCCTCTCTGTCGGATTTGGTGAATTTTCCAGAATTATCCGGCACGACGCCAGTAATCGATTAAAAAATAACCGGGGCGCCGACCGCGACCCGTCGGTCACTTGATGGGCAAGGTAGCGCTAAAAACTTAACTCAAACTGAATGGAACGCTCTAGAACGCCACTATTGGCGATGTCAAAAGGTGACCAGCGGACCTCCGTCAGCAACATCCGCTAGGCAACCATAGGCCAATGCTTCTCACAGCAACGACATCTGCCCCCCCGGCGGACAGAAGGCCGAGCAATCAAGATCGAAGCCCGCGCGCCGATCGAGCCCCAGGCGCTTGAGCGCCTTGGCGAAACGCTGGGCCAACAGGTCGGCGAAGGGTCCCTCACCGCGCATGCGGCTGCCGAAACGGCTGTCGTAGAGCTCACCACCCCGGCTCTGGCGGATCAGGCTGAGCACATGGGCGGCCCGCTGCGGGTAATGCGCCGCCAGCCACTCCTCGAACAGCGGCGCCACCTCCAGGGGCAGGCGCAGCATCATGTAGGCCGCGCTCTGCGCCCCGGCGGCATGGGCCTCGCTGAGCAGGCTTTCCAGCTCGCTGTCGTTGATCATCGGGATCATCGGCGAACACAGCACCCCCACCGGAACGCCCGCTTCACGCATCACCCGGATCGCCCGCAAACGCGCCTTGGGCGCCGCCGCGCGGGGTTCGAGAATGCGCTTCAACTCATCGTCCAGGGTGGTCAGGCTGATCATCACCGCCACCAACCGCTGCCGGGCCAGCTCGACCAGCAGGTCCAGGTCCCTCAGGATCAGCGAGCCCTTGGTGACGATGGTCACCGGATGCCGATAGCGCAGCAGCACTTCCAGGGTGCGTCGGGTCAGTTGCTGCTCACGCTCGATGGGCTGGTAGGGGTCGGTATTGGACCCCAGGTTGATCGGGGCACAGCGATAGCCGGGCTTGGACAGTTGCTGCTCCAGCAGCGCGGCGGTGTTGCTCTTGGCGATCAGCTTGGTTTCAAAATCCAGCCCCGGGGACATATCCCAATAGGCATGGCTGGGCCGCGCGTAGCAATAGATGCAGCCGTGCTCACAGCCGCGATAGGGGTTGATCGAGCGATCGAAGGGCAGGTCAGGCGAGGTGTTGCGGGTAATGATGGATTTCGCCGTTTCAAAACGCACCTCGGTGCCCTGGGTCAGCGGCACTTCCTGGTACCAGCCGTCGTCCTCGGCCACCGAACGATTGGGCGCGAAACGATTGTGCGGATTGCTCGCGGTACCGCGACCACGGGGAGGCAGGGGGGTGAACATGGGAGCGCTCCATTACTGTATGCATACACAGTAATGGAGCCGGATTTATCTGACCAGCACCGCCGGACCGAAACCCACCCCCTGCAAGTGAACGCTCCCCAGCGCACACAGGCCGCACCTTCGCCGGCAAGCCGGCTCCTACAGGTTTGTGCCGTTGGGGTATAAGGCAGGCTCAAAGAACAGGAGCGCAAACATGCCCAGGACACCTGGCAGGCTGGAAAAGATCTTCTACGCAGCGGATGCCTACCTCCCCAGCTACGAACAAGGCGCCGACCTGATCATCGTCAGGGCGCCCGATGGCCAGCTCTGGGGCGTGGCCTGCGAATTCGAGCTGTGCACCCAGGACATCGAAAAGGCCGCGGTGAACAACCAGCAACCTTTCGATGAAGCGGACCCGAAGTTCGCCGCGGTGCGCTGGAGCGCCCACCACAATGGCATCGGCCTGCTCCCCGCAAGCTGGGAAGACCTGATGAACGCCGGACTGGCGGACTGCATCGCCGGCTATCAACTGGAAAGCCGCTTGGGCATCCAGCGCTTTACCCAGGACTGAACAGCCACCGCCGGACCGACGCCCGCAGCGGGCGCCGGCCTCGACGCTAGCGACCAGTGAACGGCCCCAAATCATCGTTGGACGTGCTCTGCAGGTCGCCATTGCGCAACGCCGCCACGTCCCCGGCCTTCACCGCCGACGCCTGGTTGCCCCAGCTGCCGCGGATGAAGTTGACCACATCGGCCACCTCCTGGTCCGACAGGCGCCAGGCGAAAGGCGGCATGGTGAAGGTCGACGGCGCGCTGTGGGTGGCCGGCAAGGTGCCGCCCTTGAGCACGATGTGAATCAGCGAGGTGGCATCCGCCGATTGCAGCACCGGATTGCCCGCCAGCGCCGGGAACACCCGGGTGTAGCCCTGGCCGTCGGTGCGATGGCAGGCTGCGCAGTTGTCGATGTACACCGCCGCACCGGGCTGGCTGTCGTCACCTTTCCACAAAGCCTCAGCCACCTGCTGGTCATACGAGTGCGGCTGATCCTTGGGATCATTGGCCGGCAGCGACTTGAGGTAGCGGGCAATCGCCGTCAGGTCGGCCTCGCTCATGTACTGCATGCTGTGCACCACCACATCGCTCATGCCGCCAAACACCGCGCTGCGATCGCTGCGGCCGGTCTTGAGGAACTGCACCAACTGCTCTTCGCTCCAACTGCCCAGGCCATCCTTGTGGTCACCGCGCAGGCTCTTGGCGATCCAGCCCTCCAGCGGCGCACTGCCGGACAGGAAAGCACTGCCGTCGCTGGCGCTCAGGGCCTTCTCCTGCATGGTCAGGGCCCGGGGCGTGTGGCAGGCACCACAGTGGCCCAGGCCCTCCACCAGATAGGCACCGCGGCTGATCACCGGATCGCTGCCGGTCGCGAGCGCCGGGGTCTCCACGCTCGGGGCGAACATCCAGCGCCAGATCGACAGCGGCCAGCGCATGCTCAGGGGCCAGGGAATGTCGCTGTCCTGGTTGTCCCTGGCCACCGGTGCCACGCCCTTCATGAAGTAGGCGTAGAGCGCCTGCATGTCGGCGTCGCTGACCCGGGCATAGGACGGGAAGGGCATGGCCGGGTACAGGGTACTGCCGCCCTTGGCCACGCCATGGCGCACGGCCTGGTCGAAGTCCTCGAAGCTGTAGTCGCCGATGCCGGTCTTGTCCGGGGTGATGTTGGTGGAATAGATCACCCCGATGGGGGTTTCCATCGCTAGCCCGCCGGCGAACGGCTGGCCGTCCTTGGCGGTGTGGCAGGCCACGCAGTCACCGGCACGGGCCAGGTACTCGCCCTGCTGCACCAGGGCCTGCTGATCCGCTTCGGCGGCGCTGACCGAGGCGCTGCCCAGCAGCGCCAGGGTGGCGATAACGAGTGCTTTCATGGTCATCGCTCCTTATGCCTGCACCAGCGGGCCGGGGTTTTTCAGGTACTGCTCGCGGATCGCCCGGGCCGACCAGTAGGTCAACGCCGCCACCAAGCCGGTGGGGTTGTAGCCCAGGCCTTGAGGGAAGGCCGAAGCCCCGGGAACGAAGACGTTGTGCACGTCCCAGCTCTGCAAGTAGCGGTTCAGGGCACTGGTCTTGGGGTCGGTGCCCATGATCGCGCCACCGTTCAGGTGCGTGGTCTGGTAGGACGCGGTGTTGAAGTGCTCCCCTACCTGCTTGCCCAGCCGGGCAATGGCCTTGGGGTTCATCGCCTCGGCGATCTTGCCCATCTTCTCGACCATGAAGCGGTTCATCTTGATGTCGTTTTCCTGCCAGTCGAAGGTCATCCGCAGCAGCGGCAAGCCGTAGGCATCGCGGTACACCGGGTCCAGATCCAGGTAGTTGCCACGGTAGGACTGATGCGCACCGTGGGCGTCCATGGATACCTGGTGGGTGTAGTAATCGGCAGTGGCCTTCTTCCAGGCGCTGCCCCAAGTCGGGGTGCCCGGTGGGTTCGAGGTGCCGGCAATCGGCCGGCTGCCGGCCTGGTTGACCCACATCGGCGAGCCGCCGACGAAACCGTGCGGGCCGTGGTCGAAGTTGTCAGCGTTGAAGTCGTCCACCGCCACACCGTTGCCGCCGGCGCCGATGAAGTTGTTGGTGTGCACGTCCTTGTCGAAGTAGGCCTTGATGGTGGCCATGTTCTGGTAGGCGAAGTTCCTGCCCACCACGCCTTCGCCGCTGATCGGGTCGTAGGGTTTGCCGATGCCCGACAGCAGCATCAGGCGCACGTTGTGCAACTGGAAGGCGCCGAGGATCACCAGGTCCGCCGGCTGCTCGATCTCCCGGCCCTGGCCGTCGACATAGGTGACGCCGGTGGCGCGGGTCTTGCTGCTGTCGAGGTTGACCTTGAGCACGTGGGAATTGGGGCGCAACTCGAAATTCGGCAGCGGCTTGAGGGCCGGCAGGATGTTCACGTTGGGCGAGGCCTTGGAATACATGTAGCAGACGTAGCCGCTGCAGAAGCCGCAGAAATTGCACGGGCCCATTTGCGCGCCATAAGGGTTGGTGTAAGGCCCTGAGGTATTGGCCGACGGCAGGTTGTAGGGCTTGTAGCCCACTTCATGGGCGGCTTTCTGGAACAGCTGTGCGGAATAGGTGTTTTTCTGCGACTCCAGGGGGAAGTGGTCCGAGCGATCCGGTGCATAAGGGTTGCCGCCCTTGCCGTCGCCCACCAACTGGCCCTTCACGGTCCAGGCCTGGCCCGAGGTGCCGAAGACCTTTTCCGCGAAGTCGAAGAACGGCTCCAGCTCTTCGTAGCTGACGCCGAAGTCCTGGATGGTCATGTCCTTGGGGATGAAATGCTTGCCGTAGCGCTCTTCGTAATGACTGCGCATGCGCAGTTCGATGGGGTCGACGCGAAAGTGCACGCCAGACCAGTGCAGGCCGGCGCCGCCCACGCCGTTGCCCGGCAGGAAGGCGCCCAGTTGCCGGTTGGGCAAGGCCACGTCGTTGACGCTGTGGCGAATGGTCACCGTTTCTTTGGAAATGTCCTGGAAGAGTTTCTTGCGCACGCTGTAGGTGAGCTCGTCGATCACCTGGGGATAACTGCCGTCAGGGTAGGTGTCCTGCATTGGCCCGCGCTCCAGCGCCAGCACGTTGAGCCCGGCTTCGGTCAGCTCCTTGGCCATGATCGCGCCGGTCCAGCCGAAACCGACGATCACTGCGTCGACCTTCTTCATCACTGTTGCCATGCTCAAGCCCTCTGGCCGCGAATCGATACTGCCGGGAAGGGGTATTGCTCGTTGCGCTCCACCCAATCCATGAAATCGGCGCGCGCGCCGGGAAAGCCGATCAGGGTCCAGCCCACCAGGCCTTGGTTGCCACCGTGGATCGGATCGCTGAAGAAGCCTTCCTTGGTGTTTTGCAGCAGCAGATTGAAGAAAAGCTTGGCCGGGACCGCCTCGAACTGCGGGGTTCCGGCCTCCAGCTGCTTGAGCAAAGCGTCTCGGGTAGCGCTGTCTTGCGCAGCAAAAACTTGACCCTTGAGGTCTTTGCACCATGCATCCACAGCGGCAATGCCCAGGCGATAGATCTCCTTGGGCACCAGCTTGCTCTGCCAACCCATCTCCGGTGCGGCGTCGGCCTTGAACGGGCCTTGCATGTACCACAGGGCGCCGGCGGCGTAGGGGGTGTTCATTTGGCGGTCGATGTACTCCGGCACCCCGGCTTCCAGGGCACCTGGCCCCATTTCGTCCGCCGGGATCAGGCGCTCTACCGCCGCCTTGATGAAGGCCCACTCTTCGGCGCTGAAGTAACTGGGCTCATAGTTCTGGCTGCCCCTGGGCAGCTTGCTCGGCGCCGCCGGCCTGGCAGGGGCGGCCGTCTCGGGCGCGGCCGCCAGCATGGAACTGCCCAGGCCGGTACTGGCGACAGTGACCACAGGGATCAAGGTCAAGGATTTACGCAAAAACTCACGCCGCGGGTTGTCTCGATCTTGATCAGACATGGGTGCACCTCATCAGGCATTGATGGAAATGTCAGCCGCGTCATGGCGCGACTTTGTGTTTTGGCAACGCAGAAGGCCGGGCAAGACCCGGTTTTTATGAGCACATCAGCAAAATTTGGTTACAAATGGTAGCAGGCTAAGCATTTGGATGAACCGTTTCAGGCGAAAAAAAGATCAGAAGCGGCGGAAAATTACGTATCAGCTTCACGTTTCTCTGACAGTTGGCTCACGGGGCTTTGCTGGCCAATGGCGGCTGCAGCACCCGTGTGTTCGCCACCTGCTCGGTGAAAAGCTGGTTCGAAACGGTGGGGGTCAGGAGGCCGCGTAGGAGCGAGCTGGCTCGCCAAAGCCCACGGGGCGAAGGAAGGATGGCGAATCGTTTCGCCGGCAAGCCGGCTCCTAACAGGGAGCCGGCTTTGTCTGGCGTGGTCAGTCGGTTTTTTTCTTCAACTTGGGGTTGGGGAAGAACTGCACCGATTGCACCTTGGTGTCGGCCACCTTGGGCGTCGCGCTGTTGACCCGGGTCCCGAGTTCCTTGGGCACCGACAGGCCCTGCTCGTTGAGGGTGTCGGAGTAGCCACAGGCCACGCACTCGCGATGGGGTACGTCGTCCTCACTCCACATCATCAGCTTGTCCTGCTCACTGCACGCCGGGCACACCGCACCGGCGATAAAGCGTTTCTTGGTCTTCACGGGTGCGTCACTCATGCTGCCGCGTCCTCGCTGAGGCCGCTGTGGCGCAAGAGTGCGTCAATCGACGGCGCCCGTCCGCGGAAATCGACAAACAGCACCATCGGCTCCTGGGAGCCGCCACGGGCCAGGATCGCCTCGCGGAACGCCCGCCCGGTGGCCGGGTTGAGCACGCCGTCTTCCTCGAATTTGGAGAAGGCATCGGCCGACAGCACTTCCGCCCACTTGTAGCTGTAGTAGCCCGCGGCATAACCGCCGGCAAAGATGTGGGCGAAGCTGTTGGGGAAACGGTTGTAGGCCGGCGGACGCATCACCGAGACCTCGTCACGCACGGTTTCCAGCACTTGCAGCACGCTGCGGCCATCGCCGTGGGTGGCATGCAGTTCGAAGTCGAACAGCGAGAATTCCAGCTGGCGCACCATCATCAGCCCGGACTGGAAGTTCTTCGCCGCCAGCATCTTCTGCAGCAGGTCCTGGGGCAGCGGCTCGCCGGTTTCATAGTGACCGGAGATCAGCGCCAGGCCTTCCGGCTCCCAGCACCAGTTCTCCATGAACTGGCTCGGCAGCTCCACCGCGTCCCAGGCCACGCCGTTGATACCGGAGACCCCGGCATGCTCGACCCGGGTCAGCAGGTGGTGCAGGCCATGGCCGAACTCGTGGAACAGGGTGGTGACTTCGTCGTGGGTCAGGAGTGCAGGCTTGCCGCTGTCGGCCGGGGTGAAGTTGCACACCAGGTTGGCCACCGGGCTCTGCAACACACCGTCAACGGTGCGGCGACGGTCGCGGGCACCGTCCATCCAGGCACCGCCACGCTTGTTGGAGCGGGCGTAGAGGTCGAAGAAGAAACGGCCGACGTGCTGACCGTTTTCCTTGATTTCGAACAGGCGCACGTCCGGGTGCCAGCTGTCGAAGCCCTGCTGCTCGGCAATCTCGATGCCGTACAGGCGCTGGACAATGGCGAACAGGCCGCCAAGTACCTTGTCGATGGGGAAGTAGGCGCGCAGGGCTTCCTGGGACACGCTGTAACGCTGCTCGCGCAGCTTCTCTCCATAGAAACCGCTGTCCCAGCTTTGCAGGTCGGGGCAGCCCTGTTCGGCGGCATAGGCCTTGAGCTGTTCCAGGTCCTGAGCGGCAAAGGGTTTGCTGCGCTTGGCCAGGTCCCGCAGGAAGCTCAGCACCTGATCGCTGGACTCGGCCATCTTGGTGGCCAGGCTCAGCTCGGAAAAGCTGGCAAAGCCCAGGAGCTTGGCCAGTTCCTGACGCAGGTCGAGGATCTCTTCCATCACCGGGCCGTTGTCGTTCTGACCGGCATTAGGGCCTTGGTCCGACGCCCGGGTGCAGTAGGCGGCATAGACCTCTTCACGCAGGGCACGGTCCTGGGCGTAGGTCATCACCGCGTAGTAGCTGGGGAATTCCAGGGTGATCAGCCAGCCGTCCAGGCCTTTGGCCTGGGCCGCGGCGGCCATTTGCGCCTTGGCCGAGTCGGTCAGGCCGGCCAGGGCCGCTTCGTCGGTGATGTGCTTGGTCCAGGCCTGGGTGGCGTCCAGCAACTGGTTGGAGAAACGGCTGGCCAGCTCCGAGAGCCGGCTTTGTACCTCTGCGTAGCGCTGTTGCTGCTCGGGCGGCAAGTCGATACCCGACAGGCGGAAGTCCCGCAGGGAGTGTTCAAGGATGGTTTTCTGCGCCACGTCGAAACCGGCGGCTTCGGGGCTCTTGGCCAGGGCGTCGAAGGCCTGGAACAGCTCGCGGTTCTGGCCCATTTCCGTGGAGTAGGCGCTCAAGGCCGGCAGGCAGGCCTCGTAGGCTTCACGCAGTTCGGCGCTGTTGCACACCGCGTTGAGGTGGCTGACCGGGCTCCAGGCCGCGCTCAGGCGGTCATTGAGCTCGTCCATGGCCAACACCAGACCGGCCCAGGTGGGCTGGGTGGCTTGGGTCTTGAGGATTTCAGCGATGGCGGCGCGGTTGTCAGCCAGGATCTGTTCGATGGCCGGTTGCACATGCTCGGCGCGGATCGCCGAGAACGGCGGCAGGTCGTAGGGCTGCAGAAGAGGGTTGTTCACACTCACGGTGGGCACCTTGGCTGGAAGAAACATGCAGGGAAACGTAGCACCATCTTAATTACAATGAGCGGCCACCGCAGCTATAGCCCCCATTAATAAATCTCAGAGAGGCATTCGCACTTGGCCATTCGCAGCTATCAGAACCACACCCCGAGCCTGGGCGAACGGGCCTTTGTCGACCACTCGGCCGTGGTCATCGGCGACGTCGAGATCGGCGCCGACAGCTCGGTCTGGCCCCTGACGGTAATCCGCGGCGACATGCACCGCATCCGCATCGGCGCGCGCACCAGCGTGCAGGACGCCAGCGTGCTGCACATCACCCACGCCGGCCCCTTCAACCCCGACGGCTTCCCGCTGCTGATCGGCGACGACGTGACCATCGCCCACAAAGTCATGCTCCACGGCTGCAGCATCGGCAACCGGGTACTGATCGGCATGGGCAGCATCGTCATGGACGGCGCGGTGGTGGAAGACGAGGTGATCGTCGGCGCCGGCAGCCTGGTGCCACCGGGCAAGCGCCTGGAAAGCGGCTTTCTCTACGTCGGCAGCCCGGTGAAGCAGGCGCGCCCGCTGACCGACAAGGAGCGCGCCTTCTTCACCTACAGCGCCGCCAACTACGTGAAGCTCAAGGACCTGCACCTGGCCGAAGGCTACGACCGTCCCTGATCTGCTACTGACTGCCGAGGAACTGCCATGCATTACCAAACCGTCCTGTTCGACCTCGACGGCACCCTGACCGATCCCCGCGAAGGCATTACCCGCTCGATCCAGTTCGCCCTGGGCAAGCTGGGGATCGACGAGCCGGACCTGACCCGGCTGGAGCACTTCATCGGCCCGCCGCTGTTACAGGCTTTCATGCAGTTCTACGGTTTCGACGAAGCCCGGGCCTGGGAGGCGGTGAACTTCTATCGCGAACGCTTCAAGGTCACCGGCCTGTATGAGAACCGGGTCTTCGACGGGGTCGCGCCGCTGCTGGAAACACTCGGTGGGCAAGGGCGCCAGCTGTACATCGCCACCTCCAAGCCCTGGGTGTTCGCCCGGGAAATCGCCCGCCACTTCGACTTCGCCCGGCACTTCAAGGTGATCTACGGCAGCGAACTGGACGGTACCCGCACCGACAAAGTGGAGCTGATCGCCCATTTGCTGGAGCAGGAACAGCTGGACCCGGCCAGCACCCTGATGATCGGCGATCGCAAGCACGACCTGATCGGCGCCAAGCGCAATGGCCTGGACGCGGCGGCGGTGGGGTATGGATTCGGCAGCCGTGAGGAGCTGAGTGCCGAAGCTCCGGCCTATCACTTCGAGACGCTGGCCGAGTTGCATCAGGCGTTTTTGCGGCGTTAGAACCGCTGTTCGCCGGCAAGCCGGCGCCTACCGGTCAGGGGTGGGAGCCGGCTTGGTGGATAGGGCGCTCTGCAGCCTGAGCAAATCAGCCTTGCGCTGCTCAGCCGGCAGGCGCCCCAGTTTCTCCACTGCAAGGAAGAACGCCGGCCAGTCGCCATTGACCTCCTTGAACAGCGCGGCAAACGCCGGCACCCATTGGTCGTACAGACCGAAGGGCAGCAGCCGGGCGTTGTTCAACGGTGCGTTGATCCAGGCGTCATAGCGCTTGGAACCGGCCCACTCGCGGTCCCGCAGCTGCCGATAATCCCGGCGCAGCACTTCGAACTCCTGGGCCTTGCGCTGGCGCATCTGCTCGGCGGACAAGGGTTGGGCATACAACTGCTCCAGGCGTTTGCGAGCATCCAGCAACAGCTGGATGAACTGATCCCGTTGACGGACATCAGCGTTGTCCTGAGGCGGCAACCCACGATAGGCCCGCCACTGGCGGGTGCCTTCCTGCTCGACGAAAGTGGCGAAGGACTCATTGAACTCGGTGTCGTCCTTCACATAGAAGCGCTGGTGCGCCAGCTCGTGGAAGATCAGGGTCGCCAGACGCTCATCGCCCCAATGCATCATCGAACTGATGATCGGGTCATCGAACCAGCCCAGGGTCGAATAGGCCTCCACCCCGCCGATCGCCACGTCCATGCCTTTTTGCCGCTGCAGTGCCGCCTCGCCCCGGGCGGCGCCCTGGCTGTAGTAGCCGCGGTAGGCCACGCAACCGGCAATGGGGAAGCAATGGGTCTGCGGGCTCAGGGAAAACTCCGGGGTCGCGAACACGTTCCACACCACATAGGGCCGGCCGATGTCGACGTACAGCCGGTAGCTGTTGTTATCCGGCAGGTGCAGATGCTGGCTGGCAAAGGTACGGGCCCGTTGCGACTGGGCCAGATGGGCCCGCAGGGTCGGGTCGCGGGTGGGGTCGGCGACCACCTGGGCCACCGGCGTGCGAGCCCGCAACAGGTGCATCTGGCCGCTGGCCAACTGGCTGTAGTACGCAACGCTGCTGCAACCGTTGAGCAGCAAAAGCGTCAGGGCCGCAAACAAAAAGCGCAAAAGAGGATCAAGTAACCCATGGCTTGAATGCGGCCTATTCAATTGGAATCATCCACAGAGAGTCTGCCCGCAAGACTATCTCGCCAGCCTGGAGTTTCGCCATGTGCGTGTTACTGCCGACGGCCGCACTCTTGTCTTTCGTCGGCGGCGCCGGACTGCCCGAACCGGCCCCGGCGCAAGCCTGGATCGACCTCGAGCCCCCCGGGACCGCCACCTGCTGGCTGATGAGCAACACACCCTGCTAGCGGCGGGCTGCCAGCGCAATTGATCGGCGCTATGCTGAGGGCCTTTCGCTTATTCGGCCTCCGTCATGCGCCCACTTCTGTTGATCCTTGCCCTTGCCACCCTCAGTGCCTGCAGCACACCCCTGCCCAGTGTCGATCCGCAACAGGCCTGGATCGACCTGGCCACGCCGACGCCGGGGGGCAAGCTGGTCATGGCCGAACGCCTGGACAACCAGCGCCTGCGGGACGGGCGTTTCTTCCAGGTCAGCCCCGGCAGCCACGAGCTGATGGTGCGTTTCGACTTCGAGGTGTTCGGCGGCGGCATGGGGATGACCACCGATCCCCAGGAGCGACTGTGCTACCTGAGCCTGCGCTACGACCATTTTGAGGCCGGCCAGCGCTATCGCCTGGAGGCGCGCAACCTGGCCTTCACTCCCAGCGCCCGGCTGTACAACGCCAAGCGCGAGATCGTCGCCGAGGAGCGCCTGATCAACTGCGTGCCGTGAGCCGGCTCAGCGATCGTTCTTCTGATAGATGATCTTCTTCGTGCCGTTCTCACAGCTGCCGACCACCATGTTGTTGTCGTGGACCTCGTCGTTGGTGACGATTTCCAGCGTGTAGGAGGCAACGCCCTGGGCCTGGATCTTGGCTTCGATCTCAGCCTTGAGTTCCTCGCAGGGCTTGGGGGCGGCGAAGGCCGATGTGGCCAGCGCACAGCAAACAACCGCCAAGGCAAAACGTTTCATGATCTCAAGCTCCCTTGCTACGGCGCGCACGAGCGTGCGCTGAAGCCGCAGTCGCGTATTCGACCACAGGTTCTTGTCCGCCGCACAGACGCATTCACCGGCATGCCGGCTCCTAGCAACCGAAGCAGGAGCTGGCTTGCCGACGCAACGCTCAACCCAGCAGCGTCGCTTCCAGGCTGATCTTGGCATTGAGCACCTTGGACACCGGACACCCTTCCTTGGCCTTGTTGCTCAGTTCCGTGAACTGCTGCTGGCTGGCGCCGGGGATCTTCGCCTTGAGGATCAGGTGCACCGCCGTGATGGCGAAGCCGCCGTCCACCTGATCCAGGGTCACTTCCGCCTGGGTATCGATGCTGTCCGCCTTGAGCCCGGCATCACCGAGAATCATCGAAAACGCCATGGAAAAGCAGCCCGCATGGGCCGCACCGATCAACTCTTCCGGATTGGTGCCCTTGCCACCTTCAAAACGTGCCTTGAAGCCATAGGGCGCCTCACGCAACACCCCGGTTTCGGTCGAGATCGAGCCGATGCCGGTTTTCAGATCACCTTCCCAATGAGCCGAAGCCTTCTTTTTGATACTCATCTCTTTCTCCTCAAGAACCGGGTGCGAAGGGTCGCACCGCACTTGTTTCTGTTGCCTAAGGGTTCTGAGGATAGATCCGGCGGCAAAGTTCAGCCGGTGTGCGCGACGTCTATTTACCCGACAAATTCACTCTGACTATTGAAACTCGGGTATATGCCCACATTGCATGAGTCTGACTTACATATTTCGGCAGGTTTTGGCTCATGACAAAGGCCTGCACCCCTATGGAGAAGCAGGCCTATGAAACCGCTGTCCGCTGTTAAATTCTCGACCCTCGATCTGGTGCCCGTGCGTGAAGACGGCAGCCCGGCGCAATCCCTGCGCAATTCCCTGGACCTGGCCCAGCACGTGGAAAAGTTCGGCTACACCCGCTTCTGGGTCGCCGAACACCACAACATGGATGGCATCGCCAGTTCCGCCACTTCGGTGTTGCTGGGTTATCTGGCCGGTGGGACATCGAGCATTCGCGTCGGCTCCGGCGGGGTCATGCTGCCCAACCACGCACCGCTGGTGATCGCCGAACAGTTCGGCACCCTGGAAAGCCTGTACCCGGGACGCATTGACCTGGGCCTGGGCCGCGCCCCGGGTTCCGACCAGATGACCGCCCGCGCCCTGCGCCGGGAACGCTCCGGCAGCGCCGACGATTTCCCCGAGGACGTGGCGGAACTGATGGCCTACCTCGGCCCGCGTACTCCGGAGCAACGGGTGATCGCAGTACCGGGCACCGGCACCAACGTACCGGTGTGGCTGCTGGGCTCCAGCCTGTTCAGTGCGCAATTGGCCGGGGAGCGGGGTTTGCCTTACGCCTTCGCCTCGCATTTCGCACCGCGCTACATGCATGAGGCGATTCGCGTCTATCGCAATCACTTCAAGCCTTCTGCGGTGCTCGACAAACCATACGTGATGCTGGGCGTGCCTCTGGTAGCAGCGGATACCGATGAACACGCGGATTACCTGGCCACCTCGGTGTACCAGCGGATTCTCGCCCTGATGCGCGGCCAGAGCCTGGTCCAGCGCAAGCCGGTCAACAGCATGGACGGCCTGTGGCTGCCCCATGAGAAGGAGGCGGTGTCGAGTTTCCTGGGGTTGGCGATGATCGGCAGCCCGGCGAAGATCCGCGCCAAGCTGGAGGTGCTGATCGAGCAGACCGGCGCCGACGAACTGATCTTTACCTGCGACCTGTACGAACACGCCGATCGCCTGCACTCCTATGAGTTGCTGGCCCAGGTGATGAAGGGCTAAGGCTGCTTTCGGGCACAAAAAAGCCGACGCTGATGCGTCGGCTTTTCAATGGGCTTCTACAAAGGCTCAACCGCGCTTGTAGACAATCTCCTTGGTGCCGGCTTCGCAGGAGCCAACCACTTTGCCGTCAGCCGCCGCGCCTTTGTCGACCACTTCCAGCGAATAGTGGGTGGCGCCTTTGGCATCGATCTTCGCGGCGATCTCGCTTTTCAGCTCTTCGCACGGCTTGCCGGCGGCAAGGGCAGTTCCCGCAAGACTCAACAAAGCAGCAGCTAATACTAGTTTTTTCATCGGTCACATTCCCTGGTCGGATCAAAAGAGGCGGCGTTGCAGCCAGCCTGACAGAGGCTCAAGACAGTTGTAGCGCTTTGCCACTTCCTATGGCACTCGGCCAGCGCACAAGTTCCAGAGCCTAGCCCAAGCTTTCAACTATTGGCAATCCGGAAGCCTACCTTGAGGGTGACCTGGAAATGCGCCGCTTTACCGTCCTTGATATGACCCCGGGTTTCGGTCACTTCGAACCACTCCAGGTGCTTGATGCTCTTGTGCGCCTCGGCCAGCGCGTTGTTGATTGCCTCTTCGATGCTGTTCGGCGACGAACCCACCAGTTCGACTTTCTTGTAGGTGTGATGATCGGTCATGGCGCTCTCCTTTTTTGCTGTGAAATACAGCCTAGCAGTGATTTTTCTTATTACTTGGGGCGCCAGTGCCAAGGGGTAAGTTCAGATTTTCTGCACTTTCCCAACAGGCCGCAGTCGGAACCTACACAGCCTATTCATCACCCCGCAGGAGAGCCGACATGGCCAACACCTCGTTACGCAAAGCCTCACTGGAAAGTATGGAAGCCGAGATCGAAAGCCTGCTCAAATCCCTGGAAAGCCTCAAGGACGATGCGACTGACGAATCGCGCAAGACCCTCAAGGCCCTCAAGAGCAACGCCGAGAATGCGCTCAAGCATTCCCGCAGCCTGATCAGCGATGCCTACGAAGAAGTCAAAGTCAAAACCCGCGAAACCGGGATCGCCACTCGCGACTACGCCCAGGAACACCCCTGGACCACCGCGGGTGTGGCGGTAGGCGCCATTGGTCTGCTGGCCGCCTACCTGCTGTGCAAGCGCGGTAACTAAAGCGCCTGGCGCAGTTCGTTTTTCAACCACTGCGCCAATTGCCGGGCGCGCCCATCGGCGGCGCGCTTGGGTAACCACAGCGCCAGTTGCCCCGGGGTGTCGGAAAACCCCCACGGGGCAACCAGCCTGCCCGCCAGCAAGTCCTCGGCCACCAGCGGCTCAGGAGCGATTGCCACGCCCAGCCCGGCCACGGCCGCTTCCAGTAAGTAATACAAATGCTCGAAACCCTGCCCGTACTTCAGCGCCTCGGCGCTGATGCCGTTGTGCCGTGCCCAACTGGGCCAGGCCTGGGGACGCGAGGTGGTGTGCAGCAGCGATTCTGCCGCCAGGGCCGCCGCTGGCGCTTCGCGCAAATGCGAGTAACCGGCATAGCGCGGGCTGAGCACCGGCCCGATTCGCTCGCTGGCCAGCTCATAGACCTGCATGTCCGCCGGCCAGGGGGGCTCGGCAAACACCAGCAAGGCATCCAGCCCCGGGCGCCGGGGGTCCAGATCGCCTTCACCGGCGGAAAGGTGCAGGCGCAGGTCCGGCAAGTCGGCATTCAGGCGCCCCAGGCGCGGAATCAGCCAACGCGCCAGCAGGCTGCCGGAGCAGCCGAGCACGAAGGGCGCAGCGGCACTGCCCCGGGTCAGTTCGCCACAGACGTCCCGCAGGCGCTCGAAGGCCTCGCTGCTGGCATCGCGCAGGCGAACCCCGGCATCTGTGAGTTTAATGCCACGGCCATCCTTGACGAAAAGACTCAGGCCCAGGTGTTCTTCCAGCACCTTCAACTGCCGGCTGACTGCGCCGTGGGTCACGTGCAGTTGTTCGGCAGCCTGGCTGACGCTGTTGAGCCGGGCAGTGGCTTCGAAGGCCCGCAGGGCGTTCAGGGGGGGCAGGTCGCGGCTCATGGGATAGGTGAGTTTTCCTGACAGGTTGCGGCGATCTTATCGGTTTTCAGGCTCCAGTGTCAGGGGTAGAGTGGGCTCCATTGTCCTTCCACGAATCTGTCATTCCACACACTTCCCCGGGAGCGCTCCAATGACCCAGTCCCAATTGCGTAATGGTCCTGACGACAACGGCCTGTTTGGCGCGTTCGGCGGCCGTTATGTGGCAGAAACCCTGATGCCGCTGATCCTCGACCTGGCCCGTGAATACGAAAAGGCCAAGGAAGATCCCGAGTTTCTCAAGGAGCTGGCCTACTTCCAGCGCGACTACGTCGGCCGTCCCAGCCCGCTGTACTTCGCCGAACGCCTGACCGAACACTGCGGCGGCGCGAAGATCTACCTCAAACGCGAAGAGCTGAACCACACCGGCGCGCACAAGATCAACAACTGCATCGGCCAGATCCTCCTGGCCCGGCGCATGGGCAAGAAACGCATCATCGCCGAGACCGGCGCCGGCATGCACGGCGTGGCCACCGCCACCGTGGCCGCGCGTTTTGGCCTGGATTGCGTCATCTACATGGGCACCACCGACATCGAGCGCCAACAGGCCAACGTGTTCCGCATGAAGCTGCTGGGCGCCGAAGTGATCCCGGTCGTCGCCGGCACCGGCACCCTGAAAGACGCGATGAACGAAGCCCTGCGTGACTGGGTAACCAACGTCGACAGCACCTTCTACCTGATCGGCACCGTGGCCGGCCCGCACCCGTACCCGGCCATGGTCCGCGACTTCCAGGCCGTGATCGGCAAGGAAACCCGCGAGCAGATGCAAGCCCAGGAAGGCCGCCTGCCGGACAGCCTGGTGGCGTGCATCGGCGGCGGCTCCAACGCCATGGGCCTGTTCCACCCGTTCCTCGACGACAAAAGCGTGCAGATCATTGGCGTTGAAGCCGCCGGCTACGGCATCGAGACCGGCAAGCACGCCGCCAGCCTGAACGGCGGCGTACCAGGCGTGCTGCACGGCAACCGCACCTTCCTGCTGCAGGACGACGACGGCCAGATCATCGACGCCCACTCGATTTCCGCCGGCCTCGACTACCCCGGCATCGGCCCGGAACACGCCTGGTTGCACGACATCGGCCGCGTCGAATACACCTCGGTGACCGACGACGAAGCCCTGGCCGCGTTCCACCAGTGCTGTCGCCTGGAAGGCATCATCCCGGCCCTGGAAAGCGCCCACGCCCTGGCCGAAGTCTTCAAGCGCGCACCGACCCTGCCCAAGGATCACCTGATGGTGGTCAACCTCTCGGGCCGCGGCGACAAAGACATGCAAACCGTCATGCACCACATGCAACAGTCCCAGCAGGAGAAACACTGATGAGCCGCCTGCACACCCGCTTTGCCAAGCTCAAGGAACAGAACCGCGCCGCCCTGGTGACCTTCGTCACCGCCGGCGACCCGAACTACGACACTTCCCTGGCGATCCTCAAGGGCCTGCCCGCAGCGGGTGCCGACGTGATCGAACTGGGCATGCCCTTCACCGATCCGATGGCCGACGGCCCGGCGATCCAGCTGGCCAACATCCGCGCCCTGGGGGCCAAGCAAAACCTGGCGAAAACCCTGCAGATGGTCCGCGAGTTCCGCGAAGGCAACCACGAAACGCCGCTGGTGCTGATGGGCTACTACAACCCGATCCACCATTACGGCGTGGCGCGCTTCATTGCCGACGCCAAGGCATCTGGTGTGGATGGCCTGATCGTGGTGGACATGCCGCCGGAACATAACAGCGAGCTGTGCGACCCGGCCCAGGCCGCCGGCATCGACTTCATCCGCCTCACCACCCCAACCACCGACGACGCGCGCCTGCCCAAGGTTCTCGACGGCAGTTCCGGCTTTGTCTACTACGTTTCGGTAGCCGGGGTGACCGGTGCCGGCGCCGCCACCCTGGAGCATGTGGAAGAGGCCGTGACCCGCCTGCGGCGCCACACTGACCTGCCCATCAGCATCGGTTTCGGCATCCGCACCCCGGAGCAGGCCGCCGCCATCGCCCGTCTGGCAGACGGCGTGGTCGTGGGCTCGGCACTGATCGACCACATCGCCAACGCCGAGTCTTCCGAGCAAGCGGTGGATGGCGTCCTGAGCCTGTGCGCAGCCCTTTCCGAAGGCGTACGCAAGGCTCGGGTCAGCTGAAGGTAAAGACCAGACCGCAAGATCAGGGGGGCGCAACCAAAGGTTGCGCCCCCCTTTTGCATGGTGTGCACGAGCAACCACCGGCTCCTTAGAACCACGTCAGATCCAGCGGCCGCATGGCCCCCATCCAGATCGCATGATCGGTGTGATCGAGCAAATCGTCCCCGGTATCCGGGTGCAGGAACACCACCAGCCCCCGGCGATTGAGAGCCAGCCACGGCACTACCTGGGCAAACACCTCAGGGGCGAACGCCAACTGGCAACTCCAGTCCGGATGGGGCCCCACCGGCCGCTCGTGGACCCGACCCATTTTCAGGTCAAACAGCTGCGCGGCCTGCTCGCACAAGGCCCGCGCCTGGTCGATGGTACTGGCGTCGAAGTAGACGTGGGCGTGATAGCCCTTGATCCGTTGCATGCAAACCCTCGCGATAAAAGACCAAGCCTCAAGGCTCGTCACAGAGGCTGAGCACCCTCTGTGGAAAAAACACCGGCCCCATGAAAACACCGAAAGCCGAGCAGCTCAAAGCGGTTGCGCCAGCGCGCCTGCCACCGCCAGCAACTGCTGGCGCAACCAGAGATGGGCCGGGTCTGCCGTGTTGCGTCCATGCCAGATCGCCAACAGCGACGACGCTTCAACCGCCAGTGGCAGCGCCCGCTGACACAGGCCAAAGCGCTGTTCGAAAGCCCGGGCCAGCGGCCCCGGCACAATCGCCACCAGCCGCGACTGTTCCAGCAACTGCGGCAGCACCAGGGCATGGGGCAGGGTGACCTTGTACTGGGGACTGCGGCCAATCGCCGCCAGCGCCTGCTCCAGGCGCTGGCGATCGAACATCTCCGACTGCCGGGCAATACCGCGCTCAAGAATGTAGCCGTTGACCGCGCCTTCCTCCTGCCCGCCTACCGACAGTGTGATCAATGGCTGGTCCGCCAGGACCTCAAGGGTCAACTCGGGCAGGTCGAGCAAGGGATGCTCGGGACACATCAGCAACACATCCTGCTGCTGCCAGAGACGGGCGCTGTGCACTCGCTGCGGCAGCTCGGCAAACACCCCCACGGCCAGGTCGATGCGCCCGACGTCGATCTGCTCGGCCAGATCCAGGCGGGTCGCCGGGCGCACCACCAGGTCCACCCCCGGAGCTTCCTGGGCCAGGCGCCGCAATAGCGGTGCCAGCAGCACCGAACTCAGATAGTCATTGGCGGCAAGGGTGAAGGTCCGCGTTGCGCTGGCGGGGTCGAACGCCTCCACGCCCACGGTGCGCTGAATGGTCAGCAGTGCTTCGCGCAGCGGGCCGGCAATGGCTTCGGCACGGGCCGACGGCTGCATGCCCTTGGCGGTGCGAATAAACAACTCGTCCTGCAGGGACTCACGCAACCGGGTCAAGGCATGGCTGACCGCCGACTGGCTCAGATGCAGGCGCTTGCTGGCCAGCAGGATGCTGCGGTCCTCATAGACGGCATCGAAAACCCGTAGCAGGTTGAGGTCGATACGCGGGACGCGGGGCACTTCATCACGGAGCATATTGCATATCCTGCAGGAGGCTATTGCGGATTGTTCCCTTGCCCCAAGGGGCGGGCGCGGGCAACTTTAGCGCATCCGACAAGCGAGCAGATGGCACTGAAAATCAAACCGTGCGATCACGGCCACGGCTTGCCCGAAGTTCAGTGAACGCAACTGACCTGAGTGTTTTTCGACCCCTTTAAACCTCGTCCTCAGTTGCGATCAAGACCGTGCTCAAGTTCAGGGAACGAAGATGCCCGCAAGCCCCGACCTCAATGACATTCGCGCCCACGATTGGGTCGCCAACCGGCTGCCCCGCTCCTGGCAGGCCTACGCCCGCCTGATGCGCCTGGACCGGCCCATCGGCACCTGGCTGACCCTGCTGCCGGCGCTGGCCGCGTTGATCCTCTGCGCCGGACGTATTCCGCAGGTCGGCACCGTGCTGGTGTTCGCCCTCGGCGCCCTGCTGATGCGCAGTGCCGGCTGCTGCATCAACGACATCCTCGACCGACGCTTCGACGCCCAGGTCAACCGCACCCGCCAGCGGCCCCTGGCCAAGGGCTCACTGAGCCTGAATCAGGCCCTGGCTTGCCTGGTCGTACTCTTGCTGCTGGCGGCCGCATTACTGCCAATGCTGCAACCACTGACGGTGCTGCTGGCCCTGGGCTGCGTGCCGCTGACCCTGGTCTACCCGCTGTTCAAACGCTTCACCCACTGGCCCCAGGCGTTTCTCGGCGCGGTGTTCAACTGGGGCGTGCTCATGGCCAGCGTGGAAACCACCGGCAGCCTGCAACCCAGTGCGCTGGCGCTGTGGCTGGGCTGCCTGTTCTGGCAGTTGGGCTACGACACGCTCTATGCCTACAGCGACCGTGAGGACGACCTGAACATGGGCCTGCGCTCCACCGCGACGCTGTTCGCCGAACGGGGCAAGACCTGGATCGCCGGGTTCTACGCCATGACCCTGCTGTGCTGGTGCGGCGCGGGCCTGCTGGCCGGTGCCAACCCGGGCTTTTTCATCCTGCTGCTGCCGATCACCCTGTCCCTGGCCTACCAGCTCAGCCTGTTCAGTCCGGACCACCCGGAGCCCTGCAACGACCTGTTTCGCAGCAACTTCCACGTCGGCGTGCTGCTACTGGCCGGCGCCTCGGTGGCCATCGTTTAACCGCTGAACACTCAGCAATCGGCAACATTCCCAACCACACAAGGACTTGTCATATGCCTGCCCGCTCAATCGCATCACCACTCTCGGCACCGGAACAATGGGCCGCTCTGTTCCTGCGCCTGGCCCTGGGCGCCATGTACATCGCCCATGCGCTGTTCAAAGTCCTGGTCCTGGGTTGGCCGGGCACCCTCAAGCTGTTCGGCGCCACCGGCATGCCCGAGTGGCTGACCTACCCGGCGGTGTGCGCCGAGCTGGTGGGGGGCTTGTTGCTGATACTCGGGGTCGGCGTGCGCTGGATCGCCCTGGGGCTGCTGCCGATGCTGCTGGGGGCGATTGTCTTCGTCCACGGCGCCCACGGCTGGATCTACACCAGCCCGGGCGGCGGCTGGGAATACCTGGCCTTCCTGGCGGTGGTGTCGGTGTCGCTGGTGTGCCTGGGCAACGGCGCACTGTCCCTGTTGAGCCTGTTCAAGGCGCCGCCTACAGGGCAATGGACGGCAACGACAGCCCCTTGAGAGATTGAGCGCTGCCGGCTTGCTCGGCCATCAGCCAGTCGACGAAGCGCTGGATCAACGGACCACGGCGCTTGCGTGGCGGCAGCACCACGTAGTAGCCGTAGGCGGACAGCGCACTCTGGGCGATCGGCCGGCACAACAGCCCCTGCGCCAGCAAATCGTCCACCAGATGACGCCAGCCGATGGCCACGCCCTGGCCGCCGATGGCCGCCTGGATCAGCAAGGTGTAGTTGTCGAAACGCAATTGCCCCGGGGGCGGGGCGCCAGCCAGGCCCAGTTCGCGGAACACCCCGCTCCAGTCGAACCAGTGGCTGGCGTTTTCACCCCGCAGGTGCAGCAGCGGCATCTCCAGCAGGGCATGGGCGGGCAGGGGAGCCAGACGCTCCTTGAGCAGCAGCGGGCTGCACACCGGAAATACTTCCTCGCTGAACAGCCAGCGACTTTCGCCATGCTTGAAACGCCCGTCGCCGAACAGCACTGCCACGTCGATATCGCTGCGCAGCATGCTGTGGCTGCGTTCACTGGTCACCAGGCTGACGTCCACCTGGGGATTGGCCTCATGAAAGCGATGCAGGCGCGGCATCAGCCAATAGGCGGCGAAGGCGAAGTCCGTGGCCACCTGCAACACCTCATGCTGATGCTGCTGGGCCAGAGCCGTGAGGCCGGCGTCGATGCTCTGCAGGCCGGCCTGCACCTGTTCCAGTAACAAGGCGCCGGATTCGGTCAGTTCGATACCGCGGTAGATCCGGTCGAACAGGCGCACGTTCAACCGCTCCTCCAACCGTTTGATCTGCTGGCTGATGGCCGGCTGGGTGGTCCCCAGTTCCACCGCCGCAGCGGTGAAGCTGCGCAAACGGGCCGCTGCTTCAAACACCCGGAGCAGGTCCAGGGACAGGTCGCCAAGGGCTTCATACATAAGCTGTGCTTATCCTAGTCATTGCCGTGCATGGGCTTTACCGCCAAAGACATGGAATCCATGCTCGATCGCAGCACTTTCGCATAACCATCGACTATGGAATGCCGCGAATCCATGAAGCGCAAGAACATTCTTTTCATCATGGCCGACCAGATGGCCGCGCCCTTGCTGCCGTTCTACGGTTCATCGCCGATCAAGCTGCCGCACCTGAGCCGCCTGGCCGCCCAGGGCGTGGTATTCGATGCCGCCTACTGCAACAGCCCACTGTGCGCGCCGTCGCGCTTTACCCTGGTCAGCGGGCAGTTACCGAGCAGAATCGGCGCCTACGACAACGCTGCGGACTTTCCCGCCGACGTACCCACCTACGCCCACTACCTGCGGCGCCTGGGCTACCGCACCGCGCTGTCGGGCAAGATGCACTTCTGCGGCCCGGATCAGTTGCACGGCTATGAAGAGCGCCTGACCACCGATATCTACCCCGCCGACTACGGCTGGGCGGTGAACTGGGATGAACCCGAAGTGCGTCCCAGCTGGTACCACAACATGTCCTCGGTGCTGCAGGCTGGGCCCTGCGTGCGCACCAACCAGCTGGATTTCGATGAAGAGGTGGTGTTCAAGGCCCAGCAGTACCTGTTCGACCATGTCCGCGAAGCCGCCGACCAGCCGTTCTGCCTGACGGTGTCCATGACCCACCCCCACGATCCCTACACCATTCCCAAGGCCTTCTGGGACCTGTACCGCGACGACGAAATCCCACTGCCCCAGACCCCGCCGCAGAGCGAACTGGACCCGCATTCCCAGCGCCTGCTCAAGGTCTACGACCTGTGGGACAAGCCGCTGCCTGTGGATAAGATCCGCGATGCACGACGGGCCTACTTCGGCGCCTGCAGCTACATCGACAGCAACGTCGGCAAGCTGCTGCAGACCCTGGAAGACACCGGGTTGGCGGACGACACCCTGATCGTGTTTTCCGGCGACCACGGCGACATGCTCGGCGAGCGCGGCCTCTGGTACAAAATGCACTGGTTCGAAATGGCTGCCCGGGTGCCGCTGTTGATCTGCGCGCCGGGGCAGTTCGCCGCCGGGCGAGTCAGCGCGGCAGTCTCCACCGCCGACCTGCTGCCGACCCTGGTGGAACTGGCCGACGGCCGGGTGGAAGCGGACCTGCCCCTGGACGGCCGCTCCCTGGTCCCCCATCTGCTGGGGCAGGGCGGCCACGATGAGGTCTTCGGCGAATACATGGCCGAAGGCACCATCAGCCCGCTGATGATGATTCGTCGGGGCGCCTACAAATTCATCTACAGCGAAGACGACCCCTGCCTACTCTTCGATGTAGCCAACGACCCTCAGGAACACCGCGACCTCAGCCAGTCGGCCGAGCATCGAGCGCTGTTCGACGCCTTCCTCGCCGAAGCCCGGGCCAAGTGGGACATCCCCACCCTTCACCAACAGGTCCTGGCCAGCCAGCGCCGTCGCCGCCTGGTGGCCGACGCCCTGGGCCGGGGCACACGCAAGAGCTGGGATCACCAGCCACTGGTAGACGCCAGTGCGCAATACATGCGCAACCACATCGACCTCGACGATCTGGAGCGCAAGGCGCGTTACCCACAACCCTGCCAACACCAATAATCCAAGGGGAAGAGCATGCAAAAGTTATCCACAGCGCTGGCCGTCGGGTTCCTGGCTCTGGGCAGCACAACCGCCTGGGCCGACTCGTGCGCAACCGTGAAGATGGCCGACCCGGGCTGGAGCGACATCGCCGCCACCAACGCCATCGCCAGCTTTCTACTGGACGGCATGGGCTACAAGGCCAAGATCGACACCCTGGCGGTGCCGATCACCTACGGCGGCCTCAAGGACGGCCAGGTGGATGTGTTCCTGGGCAACTGGATGCCGGCGCAACAGGGCTTCTACGACAAGTTCGTGGCCAATGGCGAGGTGATCCAGCTGGCGAAGAACCTGGAAGGCACCGAGTTCACCCTGGCAGTTCCAGACTACGTGTGGGACGCCGGGGTGCACGACTTTGCCGACCTGAGCAAGTTCGCCGACAAGTTTGACCAGAAGATCTACGGCATCGGCTCCGGTGCCCCGGCCAACCTGTCGCTGCAGGAAATCATCAAGAACAACGAGTTCAGCCTCGGCCAGTGGAAGCTGATCGAGTCCAGCGAGCAGGCGATGCTCGCCGAAGTGTCCCGGGCCACGAAAAAACAGCGCTTCGTGACCTTCCTCGGCTGGACCCCGCACCCGATGAACGTGCAGCTGAACATGCATTACCTGACCGGGGGCGAGAAGTACTTTGGCGCCAGCGGCAGCGTCTACACCCTGACGCGCAAAGGTTATGCACAGGCCTGCCCGAACGTCGGCAAGCTCCTGACCAATCTGCGGTTCACCCAGGACATGGAGAACGCCATCATGGCCGAGGTGGTGAACAAGAAGGTCAGCAACGCCGACGCCGCCAAGGCCTGGATCAAGGCCAACCCGGCGGTGCTGGAGCAATGGCTGGAAGGGGTCCGGACCATTGATGACAAAGAGGCCCTGGCGGCGGTGAAGGCCAAGTTGTAGCCCGAGGTGCGCCGGCCATTTGCCGGCAAGCCGGCTCCTGGGGGATCAGGGGCCGGCCTCGGCACATGCCCAAGACCGGACAATGCTTTACCCTGGCCCCCCCTGAATCTACCCACCCGTGAGGAACCATGGCCTGGCCCAACCGCCATTCACTCCTGCCTTTCCTCGGCTGGCTGCCACAGCAGACCCGGGCCAGCGTTGGCCGGGATCTGCTGGTGGGCCTGAGCGGCGCGATCCTCGCCCTGCCGCAATCGATCGCCTATGCGCTGATCGCCGGCCTGCCGCCGGAGTACGGCCTGTACGCGGCCATAGTCCCGGTGCTGATCGCCTGCCTCTGGGGTTCGTCCTGGCACCTGATCTGCGGGCCCACGGCAGCGATCTCCATTGTTCTGTATGCCAGCGTCAGCCCTCTGGCCGTGCCGGCATCCGAGGACTACATCACCCTGATCCTGCTGCTGACCCTGCTGGCCGGGGTCTTTCAGTGGCTGCTGGGGCTGCTGCGCTTCGGCGCCCTGGTGAACTTCGTCTCGCATTCGGTGGTGCTGGGTTTCACCCTCGGTGCCGCGGTGGTGATCGCCCTGGGGCAATTGCCCAACCTCCTGGGCCTGGACCTGCCGAACCAGGCCACCGCCCTCAATAGCCTGAGCTTGCTGCTGGAACACCTGGACGCTGTGGACAAGCCTTCGCTGTTGCTGGGGCTGGGCACCCTGATCGTCGGCCTCGGCCTGAAGCTGCTGGCGCCGCGCTGGCCCAGCCTGTTGCTCAGCCTGGTCCTCAGTGCGCTGGTGGTCTGGCTGCTGCCGGGGGTGTTCGGGCACGTCAAATTGGTCAGCGCCTTCGTGGGCCGGCTACCGCCCTTGAGCCCGTTGCCACTGGACCTGGATCTGGTCCTGCGGCTGTTGCCCAGTGCCGTGGCGGTGGGGATGCTGGGGCTGGTCACCAGCCTGTCGATTGCCCGCTCACTGTCGGCACGTTCGGAACAACTGCTCGACGCCAACCAGGAAGTCCGCGCCCAGGGCTTGTCGAACATGGTGGGGGCGTTTTTCTCCGGCTACCTGTCCTCCGGCTCCTTCACCCGCTCGGGCTTGAGTTATGAAGCCGGTGCCCGCTCGCCCCTGGCCGGGGTGTTCTCGGCGCTGTGGGTGGCACTGTTCGCGGTAGCCGGCGCCGGGCTGATCGCCCATATCCCGATTCCGGCCATGGCCGGGAGCATTCTGCTGATCTGCTGGGGCCTGGTGGATCATCGGGGCATCCGCGCGCTGTTCCGGGTCAGCCGCGCCGAATTTGTGGTGATGAGCCTGACCTGCATCGCCACCTTGCTCCTGGAGTTGCAGACGGCGATCTATGCCGGGGTCCTGGCGTCGCTGTTCTTCTACCTCAAGCGCACCTCCCAGCCACGGGTGCAGCACTCCAGCGAGGGCGATGCAGACATCCTGCGGGTGGGTGGCTCGATCTTCTTTGGCGCCAGTCATTACCTGCAAGTGCGCATGCAACGCTGCCACGCACCGAAACTGGTGATCGACGCCCGGCAGATCAACTTCATCGACTATTCAGGGGTGGCGATGCTGCACCAGGAGGCGCGCCGGCTGAAACGCCAGGACCGCAGCCTGACCCTGCGCCGGGCACGGCAGACGGTGAAAGAGGAATTGATCAAGCTCGAAGGACCGGAGCACTGCCCGATCCGCTTCGAAGACTGACCCCAAGGTTTGAGGGAGACACCACCTGTGGCGGGCGAGCTTGCTCGCGCTGGCTTGCGCAGCAAGCCCAAGGCCGACTTCCCGGTTTTGCCTGTTGCTGCGCGATAGCCGGTTTACGACCGCTGCGCGCCCGAGCGGGAGCAAGCTCCCTCGCCACACATAATCTTCAGGGGTTTACAGGGCCAACTGGCGGCGCAGTTCGGCCAGCACCGGGGCGCTGTCCGGGCGCACGCCGCGCCACAGGTAGAAGGCTTCCGCCGCCTGTTCGGCCAGCATGCCCAAACCATCAAGCACCAGCGCCGCGCCATGTTCACTGGCCCAACGGCAGAACGGCGTCGGCTCCTTGGCGTACATCATGTCGTAGCACACCGTTTTGCCCGGCTCGATCAGGCTGCTGGCAATCGGCGGCAGTTCACCCGACAGGCTGGCGGAAGTGGCATTGATGATCAGGTCCACCGACTCCTGCAACCAGTCGAAGCCGCTGGCCGACACCGGCCCCAGGTCGGCGAACAGTTCGGCCAGCAACTCGGCTTTTTCCACGGTGCGATTGGCGATCACCACCGACGCCGGCCGCTGCGCCAGCAACGGCTCCAGGGCCCCGCGCACGGCGCCCCCGGCGCCCAAAAGGAGGATGCGCTTGCCCTTGAGGCTGACCCCGGCGTTGACCGTCAGGTCGCGCACCAGTCCGGCGCCGTCGGTGTTGTCTCCCAGCAGAGTGCCGTCCGCTTGCTTGCTCAGGGTGTTCACCGCACCGGCCCGCTGGGCGCGCTCGGTCAGGCTGTCGCACAGGCGATAGGCATCTTCCTTGAACGGCACGGTGACGTTGGCACCGCGGCCCTGGGCGAAGAAATCGCGGGCGGCACCGGCGAAATCGTCCAGAGGCGCCAGCAGGGTGTTGTATTCCAGTTGCTGGCCGGTCTGCTGGGCGAACAGCCGATGGATCAAGGGTGATTTGCTGTGGCCGATCGGATTACCAAAGACAACGTACTGATCCATCTCTCATCCCATTTGCTCAACACACTGGCAGGAACCGTGTCCGCCTTGAAGGCCTCTTCACCGGCAAGCCGGCTCCTGCGCAGTGGGTGCGGTTTAGTTGCTGGCGGCCAGCCAGTCGCGGTCTTGCAGGAAGTATTCGGTCAGGCGCGCTTCTTCGCTGCCCGGCTCGGCCTTCCAGTCGTAGCCCCAGCGCACTTGCGGCGGCAGCGACATGAGGATCGACTCGGTGCGACCACCCGATTGCAGGCCGAACAGGGTGCCACGGTCGTAGACCAGGTTGAACTCCACATAGCGACCGCGACGGAACTCCTGGAACTCGCGCTGCTGCTCGGTATAGGCGTCAGCCTTGCGGCGCTGGACGATGGGCAGATAGGCCTCGATGTAGGCATCGCCGATGGCGCGCATGAAAGCGAAGCTGGTGTCGAAGTCCCATTCGTTGAGGTCGTCGAAGAACAGGCCACCGATGCCCCGCGGTTCGTTGCGGTGCTTGATGTGGAAATAGCTGTCGCACCAGGCCTTGTAGCGCGGGTAGACGTCGGCACCGAAAGGCGCACAGGCGCGCTCGGCAACCCGGTGCCAATGCACGCAGTCTTCCTCATTGCCGTAGTAGGGGGTCAGGTCGAAGCCGCCGCCGAACCACCAGACCGGCTCTTCACCTTCCTTCTCGGCAATGAAGAAACGCACGTTGGCGTGGGACGTCGGCACATGAGGGTTGTGTGGGTGAATCACCAGGGACACGCCCAGGGCCTCGAAACCCCGGCCGGCCAGTTCCGGACGGTGGGCACTGGCCGAGGGTGGCAGGCCGCTGCCGAACACATGGGAAAAGTTGACCCCACCCTTTTCGATCACTGCGCCGTCGCCGATCACCCGGGTGCGACCGCCACCGCCGGCAGGGCGGGTCCAGGCGTCCTCGATAAAGCGTGCGCCACCGTCTTCGGTTTCCAGTGCAGCGCAAATGCGGTCTTGCAGGTCGAGCAGGTAGGCTTTTACGGCCTCGGTGCGGGTAGTCATGGCATCACCTTGAATCGGGCAAAGCTACGCGGCGCTAGGGATGGAGCAGGGGACGCGCGCAAATGGGCGCGTAGCATAACACCGCGTCGGGGCGCTCCGCAGTTGACGAAGGTCAAGCACAGGAGTCCGATAGAGCACTTTCACGACACGACCAAGGAGAGAGTGCAGATGGCCAAACGTATCCAGTTCCGTGCCCATGGCGGCCCCGAAGTACTCGAGTATGTGGATTACCAGCCCGCCGAACCTGGACCACAGCAGGTTCGCGTCAGCAACAAGGCCATCGGCCTGAACTTCATCGACACCTATTTCCGCAGTGGCCTGTATGCCCCACCAGCATTGCCATCCGGCCTCGGCGCCGAAGGCGCCGGGGTGGTGGAAGCGGTGGGCAGCGCTGTGACGCGCTTCAAGGTAGGTGATCGTGTGGCCTATGGCAGCGGCCCACTGGGCGCCTACAGCGATGTGCATGTACTGCCGGAAGCCAATCTGGTGCATCTGCCAGAGGCCATCAGCTTCGAGCAAGCCGCCGGGGTCATGCTCAAGGGCCTGACCGTGCAGTACCTGCTGCGTCAGACTTATGAACTCAAGGGTGGCGAAACCGTACTGTTTCACGCCGCAGCGGGGGGCGTCGGTTCCCTGGCCTGCCAATGGGCCAAGGCCCTTGGGGTCAAACTGATCGGTACCGTCAGCTCACCGGAAAAGGCCGCCATTGCCAAAGCCCTCGGCGCCTGGGAAACCATCGACTACAGCCATGAAGACGTCGCCAAGCGCGTGCTGGAACTGACGGATGGCAAGAAGTGCCCGGTGGTGTATGACGGTGTCGGCAAAGACACCTGGCTGACCTCTCTGGATTGCCTGGCACCGCGCGGGCTGATGGTCAGCTTCGGCAATGCCTCGGGAGCGGTGGACGGGGTGAACCTGGGGATTCTCTCAGCCAAGGGCTCGCTGTACGTGACCCGGCCGACCCTGGCCAGCTACGCCAACAATGCCGAGAACCTGCAGCTCATGGCCGACGACCTGTTCGGCATGATTGCCAGCGGCAAGCTGAAGATCGAGATTGGCCAGCGCTTCGCTCTGGCGGACGCGGCCAAGGCCCATATCGAGTTGTCGGCCCGGCGTACTACCGGCTCGACCGTGTTGTTGCCTTAAGCGCTTTCGCCGGCAAGCCGGCTCCTACGGATGTTCATAGGAGACGGCTTGCCGGCGAAGCGGTTCAGGAAGGCCGCACCACCTTGCCGGTGGCCAGATCCCGAATCAGGCTCGGGTTCTTGCGCCCGCCCAGGCTGCCGGTGAGCACCAGGTCCAGTTGTCCACGGAAGTACTGCTCGATGCGCAACCGCGTACGCGCTGCCGGCCGCCCCTGGGGATTGGCCGAAGTGGAAATCAACGGCCCCACCAAGGCACAGAGTTCACGGACCAGCGGATGGTCGCTGACCCGCAACGCCACCGTGTCATGCACCCCGGTCACCCACTCCGGCAGCAGGTTCTGATGGGGCACCAGCCAGGTATTGGGCCCCGGCCAGGTACTGGACATGCGCTCGATCCAGGTATCCGGGAAATCCTCGAAGAGGAAATCGAACTGGTGGATGTTGTCGGCGATCAGGATCAGGCCCTTGTCCACCGACCGTGACTTGATTGCCAGCAGGCGATCCACCGCCTCTTCATTCCACGGATCGCACCCCAGGCCCCAGACCGCTTCGGTTGGATAGGCAATCACCGCCCCTGCGCGAATCTCTCGTGCGGCTTGCTGCACACGCCAACTGCTGACCATTGCCGAATCTCCAGATAAAAGCTGTGCGCAGTTTACCGATCCTGCCTATAAAACCTAGCTCAGACGCGCAAACCAGCGGCCGTTTTCGTTGACGGCCCGCGCCTCGATTTCCAGCTCGGTCAGTGCCGCCAGCACCCGGGGCAGGGACCAGCCGCTGGCAAGCGCCAGGGCCTCGCTGCTGTGGGGGGCCGCCTGAAGCAGCGCCAGCAGCGGATGCTCGCTGGCCTCCAGCGGCGCTGCGGCAGGCGGCGGCAGGTGTTGCCAACCTCTCAGGGTTTCCAGGATGTGCTGCACACTTTCCACCAGCACCGCGCCGTCACGGATCAGTTGATGACAACCCCGGGCACCAGGGTGATGAATCGAACCGGGGATCGCGTATACCTCGCGGCCTTGCTCGGCCGCCAGGCGGGCGGTGATCAGCGAGCCGCTGGCGACACTGGCTTCCACTACCAGCACCCCCAGGGACAAGCCACTGATGATCCGGTTGCGCCGGGGGAAGTGCTCCGGACGTGGGCCAGTGTCCAGGGGGAACTCGGAAATCACTGCGCTGCCCTGCTCGATCATCGCCCTGGCCAAGGCCCGATGCCGCTGTGGATAACATTTTTCCAGGCCCGTGCCCAACACCCCCACGGTACGCCCACCCACGTCCAGGGCCGCCTGGTGCGCAGCGCCATCGATGCCCAGGGCCAGGCCGCTGGTGATCACGAATCCGGCGGCGGCCAGACTCCGGGAAAACGCCGCGGCCGTGTCCAGTCCCGGACGCGAAGCCCGACGGCTGCCCACCAGCGCCAGCTGCGGCCGTTGCAGAATCGACGGATCGCCGGCCACGAACAACAGCGGTGGGGCATCCTCCAGTTGCGCCAGCAGCGGGGGATAGTCGGGCTGGTCCCACATCAGCAAATGCTGGGCCTGGTTGTCTATCCAGGCCAGTGCGCGGCGGGCGCCTTCCCGGACTTCGACACTGCGCCGGGCATCGGTACAGGCCGTCGGCAGACCCAGGGAGTGCCAGGCGCGGGCCGGGGCACTGAGGGCCTTGGAGGCTGAACCGAAGGCCTGGAGCAAACGCCCAAAGCGCATGGCGCCCAGGGCGGGCAGGCCATGCAAACGTAAACGGGCTTCCAGTTCCGCGGGGGAAATGGCAGCACTGATCGAGTGCGACATGGATCATCCTTGATCGTCATCGGTCCGGCGAAAGCCGGAACAAGCTGTGGATAAGTCTGTTGGTAACTTGTTGAGGAAAGGTTTCCCGCTGCGCCAGGGAGATGCCCTGCCGAGGTCGGCCATGCGCTGCCCAACCACCCGTGCAGCCAACCGCAAGCACGCCAATCAGGCCTGACGCAGCCGCTTGCAGGTCCGACCGATGGCGGTCCAGCCCAGTAGCAGCAGGGCGAACAGACATTTCCTCAGGGGCTGAATCCCTTTATTATGTGCGTTCGCGTAAAACGCCAGAGCCTGCGCGGCTCGCTCCTTTGCAGAGCACGTTTTGCATCGGCGGCCCAGGTCCAGGACCTGCCAGGACGCCGACTCCGCCCTTACTTCACACGTGTAGCAATTACGCTTATGGCCATTTTAAACATCCTCGAATTCCCCGATTCGCGCCTGCGCACTATCGCCAAACCCGTGGCCGTAGTGGACGACGAAGTGCGTCAGTTGGTCGATGACATGTTTGAAACAATGTATGAGGCCCCAGGCATTGGTCTGGCGGCGACCCAGGTCAACGTGCACAAACGCGTCGTGGTCATGGACCTGTCCGAAGATCGCAGCGAGCCCCGGGTGTTCATCAACCCCGAGTTCGAAGCCCTGACCGACGAGATGGACCAGTATCAGGAAGGCTGCCTTTCGGTGCCGGGTTTCTACGAGAACGTCGACCGTCCGCAGCGCGTCAAGATCAAGGCCCTGGACCGCGACGGCCAGCCCTATGAGCTGATCGCCGAAGGTTTGCTGGCGGTGTGCATCCAGCACGAATGCGACCACCTCAACGGCAAGCTGTTCGTCGACTACCTGTCCACGCTCAAGCGTGACCGGATCAAGAAGAAGCTGGAAAAGCAGCATCGCCAGCAGGCTTGATGACCGTCTTGCAAAGGCTTGCCACGGCAAGCCTTTTTCTTTTCCGCATGTTTAACATCGAGAATTCCCATGACTGAGCCACTGCGCATCGTCTTTGCCGGCACCCCCGAATTCGCCGCCGAACACCTCAAGGCCCTGCTCGACAGCCCTCACCAGATTGTCGCGGTCTACACCCAGCCGGACCGTCCGGCGGGGCGCGGGCAGAAGCTGATGCCAAGCCCGGTCAAACAGCTGGCCCTGGAGCACCAGATCCCGGTGCTGCAACCACCCACCCTGCGCAATGCCGAGGCCCAGGCCGAACTGGCGGCGCTCAAGCCGGACCTGATGGTGGTGGTGGCCTACGGCCTGATCCTGCCTCAAGTGGTGCTGGATATTCCGCGCCTGGGCTGCATCAACAGCCACGCCTCCCTGCTGCCGCGCTGGCGCGGTGCCGCGCCGATCCAGCGCGCCGTAGAAGCCGGCGACGAGGCCAGCGGCGTGACCGTGATGCGCATGGAAGCCGGCCTGGACACCGGGCCGATGCTGCTCAAGGTCAGCACCCCGATCAGCGCCCAGGACACCGGCGGCAGTCTGCACGACCGCCTGGCCGAGCTGGGCCCGCCGGCAGTGCTGCAAGCCATCGAAGGCCTCGCCGCCGGCACCCTGGAAGGCGAAATCCAGGACGACAGCCTGGCCACCTACGCCCACAAGTTGAACAAGGATGAAGCGCGCATCGACTGGAATCGCCCGGCCGTGGAGCTGGAGCGCCTGGTCCGGGCCTTCAATCCCTGGCCGATCTGCCACAGCACCCTCAATGGCGAAGCCCTGAAAGTCCTGGCAGCCACCCTGGCCGAAGGCCGTGGCGCCCCGGGCGAGATCCTCGGCGCCAGCAAGGATGGCCTGATCGTCGCCTGCGGTGAGCAGGCGCTGTGCCTGACCCGCCTGCAACTGCCCGGGGGCAAGGCGCTGAACTTCAGCGACCTGTTCAACAGCCGCCGCGAGAAATTCGCCATCGGCACCGTCCTCGGCCAGACGGCGGACGCCCAATGAACCCGCGCCTGGCCGCCGCCAAGGCCCTGACCGCGGTCCTCAACGGCAAGGCCTCGCTCAACAGCTCGCTGCCGGTCCAGCTGGACAAGGTCGAGGTCCGGGACCGCGGCTTCACCCAGGACCTGGCGTTCGGCACCGCGCGCTGGCAGCCGCGGCTGTCGGCGCTGGCGGCCAAGCTGCTGCAGAAGCCGTTCAAGGCCGCCGATGCCGATGTCGAGGCGCTGCTGCTGGTGGGTCTCTATCAGTTGCTCTACACCCGGGTGCCGGCCCACGCCGCCATCGGCGAAACCGTGGGCTGCGCCGACAAGTTGAAAAAGCCCTGGGCCAAGGCTCTGCTCAACGCCGTGCTGCGCCGCGCCCAGCGTGAAAGCGAGGCCCTGTTGGCCGAGCTGGAACATGATCCGGTGGTGCGCACCGCCCACCCACGCTGGCTGCAGAAGTCCCTCAAGGCCTTCTGGCCCGAGCACTGGGAAGCCATCTGCGCCGCCAACAACGCTCACCCGCCGATGATCCTGCGGGTCAATCGCCGTCATCACTCCCGGGATGCCTACCTGAAGCTGTTGAGCCAAGCGGGGGTTGCGGCCAAGGCCTGCGTCTACAGCCAGGACGGCATCATCCTCGACGAAGCCGGTGATGTGCGCAGCCTGCCGGGCTTTGCCGAAGGCTGGGTCAGCGTCCAGGACGAAGCCGCACAACTGGCTGCCGATCTGCTGGAACTGGCCCCGGGGCAACGGGTGCTGGATGCCTGCTGCGCCCCGGGCGGCAAGACCTGCCACATCCTCGAAGTGCAGCCGCAATTGGCTGGCGTGGTGGCAGTGGACCTGGAAGCCAAGCGCCTGGTGCGAGTGCGAGAAAACCTCGACCGCCTGGGGCTCGATGCCCAGCTGATTGCCGCCGACGGCCGGGATACCCAGGCCTGGTGGGACGGCCAGCCGTTCCAGCGCATCCTGCTGGACGCTCCCTGCTCGGCCACCGGGGTGATTCGTCGCCACCCGGATATCAAACTCACTCGCCAAGCCGAAGACATCGCCGCCCTGGCGCAATTGCAAGGCGAACTGCTGGACGCCCTGTGGCAGACCCTGGAAGTGGGCGGCATCCTGCTCTACGCCACCTGCTCGACCCTGCCCACCGAGAACACCGAAGTGATCGAGGCCTTCCTGTCCCGCACCCCGGGAGCTCGTGAGTTGGACATCGGCGGCCAACTGGGGCAGCCTGCGGCCGGCCTCAAGCAGCCCCACGGACGCCAGTTGCTGGCACAAGAGGGCGGCCACGACGGCTTCTATTACGCCAAACTGATCAAGATCGCCGCAGCTCGCGGCTAAACGGTTTTAAGGGAGTGACTGGATGAAGATCATCATCCTCGGCGCCGGGCAAGTGGGCGGCACGCTGGCGGAACACCTGGCCAGCGAAGCCAACGACATCACCGTGGTCGACACCGACGGCGAACGCCTGCGCGACCTCGGCGACCGCCTGGACATCCGCACCGTGCAGGGCCGCGCCTCGTTCCCGACGGTGCTGCGCCAGGCCGGCGCCGACGACGCCGACATGCTGGTGGCGGTGACCAACAGCGACGAAACCAACATGGTTGCCTGCCAGGTCGCCCACACCCTGTTCCACACCCCGACCAAGATCGCCCGGGTGCGCGAAGCCGCCTACCTGACCCGCGCCGGGCTGTTCGACAACGACGCGATCCCGGTGGACGTGCTGATCAGCCCCGAGCAGGTGGTGACCAACTACATCAAGCGTTTGATCGAACACCCCGGCGCCCTGCAGGTGATCGACTTCGCCGAAGGCAAGGCGCAACTGGTGGCGGTCAAGGCCTATTACGGCGGTCCGTTGGTGGGCCAGCAGCTGCGTCAGTTGCGCGAGCACATGCCCAATGTCGATACCCGGGTGGCGGCGATCTTCCGCCGCGACCGGCCGATCATGCCCAAGGGCGATACGGTGATCGAGGCCGACGACGAGGTGTTCTTCATCGCCGCCAAGGCCCACATCCGCGCGGTGATGAGCGAAATGCGCCGCCTGGAGGAATCCTACAAGCGCATCGTCATCGCCGGTGGCGGGCAGATCGGCGAGCGCCTGGCCGAGGCCATCGAAAGCCGCTACCAGGTGAAGATCATCGAGATGAACCCGGCCCGCTGCCGCTACCTGTCCGACACCCTGGACAGCACCGTGGTGCTGCAGGGCAGCGCCTCGGACCGCGATCTGCTGCTGGAAGAGAACATCGCCGACGCCGATATCTTCCTGGCCCTGACCAACGACGACGAGGCCAACATCATGTCCTCGCTGCTGGCCAAGCGCCTGGGGGCGAAGAAGGTCATGACCATCATCAACAACCCGGCCTATGTCGACCTGATCCAGGGCGGCGATATCGACATTGCCATCAGCCCGCAACTGGCCACCATCGGCACCCTGCTGGCCCACGTGCGCCGCGGCGATATCGTCAGCGTGCACTCCCTGCGCCGTGGCGCGGCGGAAGCCATCGAGGCCATCGCCCACGGCGACGCCAAGTCGAGCAAGGTGATCGGCCGCGCCATCGAGAGCATCGGCTTGCCGCCGGGCACTACCATCGGCGCGATCATTCGCGACGAGGAAGTGCTGATCGCCCACGACGACACGGTGATCGAAGCCGGCGACCACGTGATCCTGTTCCTTGTGGATAAAAAGCACATTCGCGACGTGGAAAAACTGTTCCACGTCGGCCTGAGCTTCTTCTGATCAACCACTGTGTATCCGCTGCCGCAGACTGCGATCGACTGCACCGCAGGCGCTGCCCTTGCACAGCCTGCGGCAGCGGCTACATGAGCCCACAGGAGTGACAACGATGCTTGAATCGCTGGAAAAAATGCTCGCCAAGGGTGTGGATAACGCCTTGCTGCGCTTTGGCCTGGGCAAGGGCTATCTGGACCAGGGCGATTTCGCCAGGGCCGCCGAGCACCTGCAGCACTGCGTGAGTTTCGATCCCAAGTATTCGGCGGCCTGGAAGCTGCTGGGCAAGGCTTGCCAGGGACAGGGCGACCTGGCGGCGGCGCGTCAGGCCTGGGAACAGGGCCTGGAAGCGGCCCGGGGGCATGGCGACAAACAGGCAGAAAAGGAAATGACCGTGTTCCTGAAAAAACTCGACCGCCAGTCTCAAGGCTGACCTCTATCCCCTGTAGCCGCTGCCGAAGGCTGCGAACGGCCCGCAGGGACGCAAAGATCTTGAGACGACACAGGTTCGGCTGGAGATCGCCAAGCAAGGCCCTTCGGTCCTTTTCCCAGCCTCGCGGGCTCGGCAGCGGCTACAGGACGATTTCACAGGTAGCGCAGGGCGATCCCTTCCGCGTCCGCCTGGACCACTTCCATGCGCACCCTGGGCGCCGCCGCCGGCAAGCCCTGCACCTGGCCATAGACCACCGCGCCCTTGGGCAATTGCGCCAGGACCGGGCTTTGCACATAGACGCCACTGGCAGACAGGTTGCGAGTCTGCCCCAGGCATTCGCCAATGCTCTCGTGGGAAATCTTGATGCGAAACGACTTGCGGTGCTCGGACATCTTCTGCGCCCTTGTTGTGTGTGCTGTGGATAACGCCCTACGCGAAGTTATCCACAGATCGTGCCAGCTCGGTCAGTACCAGCGTGCCTCACCCGGCGGGCGCTTCTTGAAGCGTTTCATGCTCCACATGTACTGGCTCGGATACGCCCCGACATAGCGCTCGACCACCTTGCTCATAGCCGCACAGGAGGTTTCGGTATCGGTGCTGTACATCTCTTGCGGCGCCGCCTCGAGGATCACCTTGTAGCCCGAGCCATCGGGCAGGCGCAGGGCATGGAGGAACACGCCCACGGCCTTGCCGCCGGCCAGCATGTTCGGCACGAACTTGCTGGTCAGCGCCTGGGTGGCGAAGAAGGGCACGAAGATCCCGGCGGATTCGGCCGGTTCCGGGTCGGCAGGAATGCCCACCGCACCGCCTTTGCGCACTTCCTTGATGACGCTGAGGATGCCTTCCTTGGTGGAGGCCGCCACGCGGTTGCCCAGTTGCACCCGCTGCTTGCGCAGCAGTTCGTCCACGGCCTTGAGCTTGGGCGGACGGTAGAAAATGATCGGTTTGCACTGGCTGCAATAGAAGTGGTTGAGCACTTCCCAGTTGCCCAGGTGGCTGGTGATGCCGACCACGCCCTTGCCCGAGGCCAGGGCGTCCTTGAGTACGTCCAGGCCCTCGACCTCTCGCACCAGAGCAATGGAGCGCTCCGCTGGCCAGATCCAGGCGCAAGCGCTTTCGGTCAGGGACTTGCCGATGTCTTTCAGGCTCTGTCCCACCAGACGCTCGCGCTCGGCGGGGTCCATCTGTGGAAAACATTTGGCCAGGTTGATGCGCACCACGTCGCGGGAGCGATTGGGGGTCTTCCACATGATCCAGCCGATGGCCGCGCCGACCGCCTGCACCGCGCGCCAGGGCAGCAGGGCAAACAACCGCAGAGCGCCCACCAGCAGGGCGCCTTTGAACTTATCCACAAATGACTCCTGATCTGTCGGTCTGAAGCGTGTCGCGAGCCGGCTATTCTAACCGCGCGTTGGTGAGGATGGCGTAACGATCACAGTCGCGGGTGTGATCCATGACCATGCCCGAAGCCTGCATCAGCGCGTAGCAGATGGTCGGGCCGACGAAGGTGAAACCGGCTTTCTGCAGGCCGCGGCTCATGGCTTCGGCCTCCGGGGTCACCGCCGGCACTTCGCTGCGGTCCCGGAAATGATTGATCTTGGGCACACCACCGACGAAGGACCAGAGAAAGGCCACCGGGTCTTCCAGCTCCAGCCAGGCCTGGGCATTGCGCCGGGCGGCGTTGAGCTTGAGGCGGTTGCGGATGATGCCGGGATCCTGCATCAGGTCCTCGATCTCGGCGTCGCTCATCTGCGCCACGCGCTGCACATCGAAGCCGAACAGCACCTGGCGATAGCGCTCGCGCTTCTTCAGCACGGTGATCCAGGACAGCCCGGCCTGGAACCCTTCGAGCAATAACAACTCGAACAGACGCTGTGCATCGCGCAGCGGCACGCCCCACTCCTGATCGTGATAAGCCATGTACAGCGGATCGTCGGAACACCAAAAGCAGCGTGGCATAAGGCTCCAGGGGGCGTGCGCAGGACTGAATCGGGTATACTCCCGCTCCTTAAATCGCAGCCCAAGTAACAGGTGAATTTCGTGAGCCAGCCTACGCCAGCCGTGCGTACCTTCCAAGACTTGATCCTCGCCCTCCAGCAGTACTGGGCCGAGCAAGGTTGTGTGGTACTTCAGCCCTACGATATGGAAGTAGGCGCCGGCACTTTCCACACCGCCACATTCCTGCGGGCCATCGGCCCGGAAACCTGGAACGCCGCTTATGTGCAGCCCAGTCGTCGCCCGACTGACGGCCGCTACGGCGAAAACCCCAACCGCCTGCAGCACTACTATCAGTTCCAGGTGGTCTTGAAGCCCAACCCGGAGAACTTCCAGGAGCTGTACCTGGGTTCCCTGAAGCACGTGGGCCTGGACCCGCTGGTGCACGACATCCGTTTCGTCGAGGACAACTGGGAATCGCCGACCCTGGGCGCCTGGGGCCTGGGCTGGGAAGTCTGGCTCAACGGGATGGAAGTGACTCAGTTCACCTACTTCCAGCAGGCCGGTGGCATCGAGTGCTACCCGGTGACCGGCGAGATCACCTACGGCCTGGAACGCCTGGCCATGTACCTGCAGGGCGTGGACTCGGTATACGACCTGGTCTGGGCCGACGGCCCGTTCGGCAAGGTCACCTATGGCGATGTGTTCCACCAGAACGAAGTGGAGCAGTCGACCTACAACTTCGAACACGCCAACGTCGAGAAGCTGTTCGAACTGTTCGATTTCTACGAAAGCGAGGCCAAGCGCCTGATCGAGCTGGATCAGCCGCTGCCGCTGCCGAGCTATGAAATGGTCCTCAAGGCCTCGCACACCTTCAACCTGCTGGATGCACGCCGGGCGATCTCGGTGACTGCGCGTCAGCAGTACATCCTGCGTGTGCGCACCCTGGCGCGTTCCGTGGCGCAAGCCTACCTGCTGGCTCGCGCCAAGCTGGGCTTCCCCATGGCGACCCCGGACCTGCGTGATGAAGTGTTGGCTAAGTTGGAGGCGGCACAATGAGTGCGCAAGATTTTCTGGTTGAACTGGGCACTGAAGAACTGCCACCCAAAGCCCTGAACACCCTGGCCGAAGCCTTCCTGGCCGGCATCGAGAAAGGCCTGCAGAGCGCCGGCTTGAGCTTTCAGGCCAAGCACGTGTACGCCGCGCCACGGCGCCTGGCGGTACTGATCACCCAGCTGGACACCCAGCAGCCGGATCGCAGCATCAACCTCGACGGCCCACCACGCCAGGCGGCCTTCGACGCTGAAGGCAACCCGACCCAGGCGGCCCTGGGTTTTGCCAAGAAGTGCGGCGTCGAACTCAGCGAGATCGATCAGAGCGGCCCGAAACTGCGCTACAGCCAGAGCATCAAGGGCAAGCCGACCGCCAGCCTGCTGCCGACCATCGTCGAAGACTCGCTGAACGACCTGCCGATTCCCAAGCGCATGCGCTGGGCCGCGCGCAAGGAAGAGTTCGTGCGTCCGACCCAATGGCTGGTGATGCTGCTGGGTGACGACGTCATCGACTGCACCATCCTGGCCCAGAAGGCCGGCCGCGATTCCCGTGGCCATCGCTTCCATCATCCGCAAAGCGTGCGCATCACCTCGCCGGCCAACTACCTGGCCGACCTGCGTGCCGCCCACGTACTGGCCGACGCCAACGAGCGTCGCGAGCTGATCAGCAAGCGCACCGCGGAACTGGCGACCCTGCAGGAAGGCACGGCGATCGTCCCGGCGGACCTGCTGGACGAAGTGACCGCCCTGGTGGAATGGCCAGTGCCACTGGTGTGCTCGTTCGAGGAGCGGTTCCTTGAAGTGCCCCAGGAAGCCCTGATCACCACCATGCAGGACAACCAGAAGTACTTCTGCCTGCTGGACGTGGACGGCAAGTTGCTGCCGCGTTTCATCACCGTGGCCAACATCGAGAGCAAGGACCCGCGCCAGATCATCGAGGGCAACGAGAAAGTCGTGCGCCCACGCCTGACCGACGCCGAGTTCTTCTTCAAGCAGGACAAGAAGCAGAAGCTCGAAGACTTCAACCTGCGCCTGCAGAACGTGGTCTTCCAGGAAAAACTCGGCAGCGTCTACGACAAGGCCGAGCGGGTGTCCAAGCTGGCCGCCTTCATTGCCCCGCGCATCGGCGGCGACGCCCAGCGCGCGGCCCGTGCCGGCCTGCTGTCCAAGTGCGACCTGGCCACCGAAATGGTCGGTGAGTTCCCGGAGATGCAAGGCATCGCCGGCTACTACTACGCCCTCAATGACGGCGAGCCGGAAGATGTGGCCCTGGCCCTCAACGAGCAGTACATGCCTCGTGGCGCCGGCGCCGAGCTGCCAAGCACCGTGACCGGTGCCGCCGTGGCCATCGCCGACAAGCTGGACACCCTGGTGGGGATCTTCGGCATCGGCATGCTGCCCACCGGCAGCAAGGACCCCTACGCCCTGCGTCGCGCGGCCCTGGGCGTGCTGCGTATCCTCATCGAGAAGAAGTTCGACCTCGACCTGAACGACGCCGTGGCCTTCGCCGTCAGCGCCTTCGGCAGCAAGGTCAAGGCCGCCGGCCTGGCCGACCAGGTGCTGGAGTTCATCTTCGACCGTCTGCGTGCCCGTTACGAAGACGAAGGCGTGGATGTGGCCACCTACCTGTCGGTACGTGCCCTGAAGCCGGGCTCGGCCCTGGACTTCGACCAGCGCGTGCAAGCCGTGCAGGCCTTCCGCAAGTTGCCGGAAGCCGCCGCCCTGGCCGCGGTGAACAAGCGCGTGTCGAACCTGCTGAGCAAGATCGAAGGCAATGTGCCGACCACCGTCGAAGCCAAGTACTTCGACAACGCCAACGAGTTCTCCCTGTACTCGGCGATCCAGCAGGCGGACCAGGCCGTCCAGCCGATGGCCGCAGCGCGTCAGTACAGCGAGACCCTGGCCCGCCTGGCCGCCCTGCGCGAGCCGGTGGACGCCTTCTTCGAGGCGGTGATGGTCAATGCCGAGGACGCCAAGGTGCGGGCCAACCGCTATGCGCTGCTGGCGCGTCTGCGGGGCCTGTTCCTGGGTGTGGCGGACATTTCGGTACTGAGCTGATCAGGTAAGGAACTGCTGTGAAACTGCTGATACTCGACCGTGACGGCGTGATCAATCACGACTCCGATGCCTACATCAAATCGGTGCAGGAGTGGATTCCAATCCCCGGCTCGATCGAAGCCATTGCGCAGTTGAGCAAGGCCGGCTGGACGGTGGCGGTCGCCACCAACCAGTCCGGCATCGCTCGCGGCTACTACGATCTGGCCACCCTCGATGCCATGCACGCGCGCCTGCGCGAGCTGGTGGCGGAGCAGGGCGGCGAGGTCGGGCTGATCGTCTATTGTCCCCATGGCCCCGACGAAGGGTGCGCCTGCCGCAAACCGAAACCGGGCATGCTGCGGACCATTGCCGAGCATTACCAGGCAGAACTGACAGGTCTATGGTTTGTCGGTGACAGTCTCGGTGACCTGGAGGCCGCAAAAGCCGTCGACTCTCAGCCAGTATTGGTAAAGACCGGGAAAGGCGAAAAGACCCTGGGGAAAACCCTGCCGGTAGGCACCTTGATTTTTGACGACCTGGCGGCCGTTGCCGCTGAACTTATCCACAATTAGGCCCCTTCTGGCATCCTGACCAAGGACTGTTCGGGAGAGCGCTTTTTAACAGGCGGGCATGCCCGCAATGGTAAATGCCGCTATGTCGATCCTGCAGGCCATCAGAACCTTCTTCTTTTACCTGCTGTTGGGCACCAGTTCCTTGCTGTGGTGCTCCCTGAGCTTTTTTATCGCGCCGTTCCTGCCCTTCAAGGCGCGCTACCGCTTTATCAACGTCTACTGGTGTCGCTGCGCGCTGTGGCTGACCAAGGTATTTCTGAACATTCGCGTGGAAGTGAAGGGCGCGGAAAACGTCCCCGAGCGGCCCTGCGTGATCGTCTCCAATCACCAGAGCACCTGGGAGACCTTCTTCCTCTCGGCCTATTTCGAGCCTTTGAGCCAGGTCCTCAAGCGTGAGTTGCTGTATGTGCCGTTCTTCGGCTGGGCCATGGCCATGCTGCGCCCCATCGCCATCGACCGCGACAACCCCAAGGCCGCGCTCAAGCAGGTGGCGAGCAAGGGCGACGAACTGCTCAAGGACAATGTCTGGGTGCTGATCTTTCCGGAAGGCACTCGCGTGCCCTATGGCACCGTCGGCAAGTTCTCCCGCAGTGGCAGTGCCCTGGCGGTAAACGCCGACCTGCCGGTGCTGCCAGTGGCCCACAACGCCGGCAAGTTCTGGCCGAAGACCGGTTGGGCCAAGCGGCCCGGTACCATTACCGTGACCATTGGCGCGCCCATGTACGCCGAAGGCAGCGGCCCACGCGCCATCGCCGAGCTCAACGACCGGGTGGCGGCCTGGAATGAGCAAGCCCAGCGAGATATGGGCTCATTGCCACCATTGGCGACTTCCACGGATAAGATTGCTGTATGAGCTTCTGTGGATAACCTGTGTACGACTATTCGTACAACGGCTGAAATCGACGCATAAATCACTGATTTATATGTATATTTCCCAAGCTCATAAAATGTGGAAAAACGTGCATAAGTTTTACCGCAGCCAAAAAAACCGGCCTTGATGCCGGTTTTTTTTCGCCTGGAATATCCCCGCGCCCTTATTCCTCCAACAAGGGCAGCTCAAGGATGAAACAGGAACCCTGGCCCACCTCGCTGCGGCAGCTGATCCGCCCTTGATGCCGGTCCACCACCGCCTTGACCATGGACAGTCCCAGGCCCAGGCCATCGATGCCCTTGGCCGAGGCAAACCGCTGGTACTGACCAAACAACAGGGGCAGTTCCTGGGCCGCAATGCCCCGGCCCTGGTCGATGATTTCGCAACGCAGCCAGCCCTCGGCACAGCTCACCCGAACACTGACGGTGGAATTCGCCGGGCTGTACTTGATGGCGTTTTCCAGCAGATTGAACAGGGCCCGGGTCAGCAGCGGCTGATCTGCCAGGACCATGCTCTCGCCTTCCTCGTCCAGATCGTGCACCAGGTGGATATGCTTCAACTGGGCCAGGGTCGTGGCCTGGTCGAAGGCGTCCAGGACCAGCATGGCAAACATGCTCGGCGCGAACTGATAGGCCTCCGACTCGGCCTTGGCCAATTGCACGAATGCCTCGGTCAGCCCCAGGGCTCGACGCACCTGCTGCTCGATCTGGCTGTAGACCTGCCTGGGTGGCGATGGCTGGCGGCTCTGCACGTCCAGCAGCGCGAGGATCGCCGAATGGGGCGCGCGCAGATCATGGGAAAGAAAACGCAGCAGTACGCCCCGTTGCTGTTCGGCGTCCCGCTCGACGCTGAGGTCGGTGAGGCTCAACAACCAACCGATGGCATTGTCACTGTCCACCGGCAGCAACGGCGCCAGTTCCATGCGCAGGCTGCGTTGCTGAATGTCGCGAAACTCCAGCGCCGTCAGTTGCTCAAGCCTGGGATAGTGCGCAGGTTCCGTCAGGCCCGGATAGCCCAGGGCGGCCAATTGCGCGATCAAGGGCTGCCCGACCAGTGAGTGGGCGAATACTTCCCGGGCATTGCGATTGGCCAGCAGAATCTTGCCGTCCGGGTCGCTGATCAGGGTCGCCACCGGCAGGTACTCCAAGCCGTCGGCGATAAAGCGCCGGGTATCCCGGGTCCGGCTCAGGGCCTGTTCCAGGGCGACGATCTGCCCTTGCAGCACATCACCGGCGGGGGTCTGGCTACGACGGCGCTCCGGCAACACCTTGGGCTCGTTGTCCAAGCGCTCCAGCTCCCAACCGAAATAGGCCAGGATCACGCTGAGCCGACGCCAGTTCCAGATCAGGTACGCCAGCAGCATGCCCAGCAGGCTGGCCACCGGCGACCACCAGTAGCCCAGACGCAACATCAGCACCGATCCCAAGAGCGCCAGGCCCATGCAACCCAGGGTTATCCACAAGGCGTGACGCGGTCGCCAGAGCAACAACCCGAGCAAGGCTGCGGTCAGGGCCATGGACCACAGCATCCCCGACCACTGGCCCAGGTCGACGATGCTGCGATGCTGCAACAGGCCATTGAGCAGGTTGGCCTGGATCTCCACCCCCGGGGTGGTGCCCTGGCTGCCGGATTGCGGGGTGACATAACGGTCGCCCAGCCCCGGGGCGGTGGAACCGACCAGGATCAGCCGGTCACGCAGCAACTCGGCGGGCACCTCGCCACGCAGCACGCTGACATAGGGCACGCTGGGAAAGCCCGCCGCCTTGTCGATAAAGGCAATACGTACCGGGTTGGCTCGCAGCCAACCCCTGCTGATCTGTGGAGTCGCGGGGCCCGGCATCAGCGGCGACAGCGGGTCGGCTTCGGTGAGCTGGTAGAGCAACCAGGTCAGCTGCGCCCGCGGTGCCTGCTGCGGACCTTCGCGCAGGTAGACGCTGCGCACGGTGCCGTCGGCATCCGCTTGCGCATTGATATGCCCCAGGCCCCGGGCGCAGTGGCGCAGCACCGGCACCGGTGGGATCTCCTCCAGGTCCTGGCCATAGCGAGCAACCCCCTCGCGCAGCACCGGCAGGAACACCGTGCCGGCGCGGCACAGGGCGGCGGCCAACCGGGTGTCGTTTTCCACAGAGCTGCCGGGCTCGCTGAGGATCACATCGAACAGCACGCCTTTGACCTTGGCATCCGTCAGCCGGTCCAGCAGCTGTCCATGCATCGTCCGGGGCCAGGGCCAGCGTCCCAGTTGCTGCAGGCTGTAGTCGTCGATGGTCACCAACAGAATGCGCGGATCGACCGGCAGCGGGGTAAAGCGTCGCAGGTTGTCATAGAACAGGTTGTTCAACGCCAGGCCCTGGCTCAGGGACAGCAAGGCCGTCAGGGGCAGCAGTATCAGGCCAACCCACAGCCATTCACGTACCAGGCGGCGAAACAGACGCTGGGCCTGGGTCGGTTCACGGCCGTTGGCCCTTTGCTTCCAGAGACTCATCGACGGTCTGCCGACGGCTTATTGAACACGAGTGGTCCTGGGGTAGTAGAAGATGTCATAGACCCCGGTTTCTCCTTCCAGGCCATGCTCGTCGAACGCCGAGAGCCGTACATGATAGAAAAACGCCTTCAGGCCAGTGAAGTTCACTTCCGGGGTGCTGGAGAACTGTTCCTGCTTGATGTTGAGGAAATCCTTGTCGGTGGCCACCTGGGCCCGATAGCGACGGGCACCCGGCAACGGTTGCAGGATCAGTTGCCAGACGGGCAGGGCGCCGGTTTGCCCGGCCTGCCCCAGCAGCCGGGGCGCGGCCAGCAGTTCCACCGGTTTGAGCTCGCCCTGCTTCTGAATACGCAAACCCTGGCGCGCCATGACCTGGACTTCCCCTGGCCGCGGACCTGCAGGTTTATCCACAACGCGCTTGCCGGTACGTTGAGCAGCCTTGCTCGGCGGCTCGTCTTCGCGGCTCACCGCCACCTGGCCGTTGAGCACCTCCACCAGGGATTGCTGATCGTCATTACGCACCCGGAAGTGAGTCCCTCGTACCCCCAACACGCCCACGGGGGTCACGATCTGGAAGCGGTCGTGGTCACTGTTGCGCTTGATCACATAGGACTCGATCTGGCCCTGTTCCAGGACCACCTGAGGAATGCTGTATTGCGTATTGAGTTGCAGGGTGACCTGGGAACTGGAGGGCAACACCACTCGCGAACCATCCCCAAGGGACAGGCTGACGAAAGCCGATGGCGAGGTTTTCACCCCTTCTTTCTCATCGATGCTCATGCCTTCTTCCAGGGCCACCTCGCGGCCCTTGGCATCCAGTTTCCAGGCATCACCCGTCAGATGCTCGACGGTAGCCGGCAAGGGCTGGCCACGGCATTGCTGGTTGTCATCTATATAGGGAGGGCGTTGCGGGGCAGCCTGCACGGCGCACGATGGCAGGATCAGACCCGCTAGCAGCAATGCGGCGCACGCCACCTGCAACCGGCCAACGGACGGAGAAGGGCAGAGGTCATTCATGAATATGCTTTGAGCCTTTGGGAAAACCACGGCGAAATCCTACGCACCATACCTGAGGCAGCGCGTGGGCAGAAAGCCGGACGCTGCGCGGCGTCGCCCAGAGGAGAGAGGACGAGTCGGAACCGGGAGGGAAGCGCACAGGGAGCGAAGAAAGTGACACGTCCCTGTGTCGGAACCGAGGCGACAGGTCGCCCGGCCCAAAGTCCTGAGGAGGCACTCCCTGTATTCCCCTTCAACGACGCACGCAAGCGCGCGTTGTGCCGCCAGCCTGGCGGTTGACACTCCCTGTGTCGGAGCACTTCCAGGTGCCCCCGTGTGCCACTCAGCGAGGAGCAATGTAACGCTGGCCGAGAGGCTGCGACGGATTTGCAATATTTGTTCAGAATCATCGCCGCGTCCTCTTAGAAGACCCACCGCGGCGCGGGTTGCTGCTGAGTCGAAGGCAGGGCTATCCGCCCTATCACCGGTTCGGCGTCCAGGGTCAGGGTCGAGTCACGGCTGACGGGCAAGACCGCCGTCGGCTGGTAGCCATCGACGCTTGTTGCCTGATAGCGGGGGCAGGTCAACGCAGGCAATGCACTGGCACTTATCCCCAGATAAGCAGCCAGCATCAAGCTGAAGAGGCGCACCGGGTCGTCGCCGCTGAATATTCTGACCAGCGCGACCTGGCCTTTCCTTAGCATGTTCCCCATGGTTCTTTTCCTTGCTTGTGCGAGCCGGTATCGTGCTGCTGCAGTAGCCCGCAGGCCCCCGTGCTCCAGGGGCCTTACCGGCTATTTGATATCAGCGTACCGAGGGACCGGGGGCTCAAGAGCAATTCGCCACAATTGTTCAGAATCAGCCAAGACACCTAAACTTCCCCCAGCCCACAGCGCACAAGCGGCTGCCTCGGGCACTCTCGAACCAGAAGGAACGGCCTTGCATGCGTGTCGCAATACTGGATGACGAACCCGCAGAACTGGCACGGGTGGAACAGACACTGCGAGAAATGCCCGGCCCGGGCGAACAGTCCTGGACCCTGCACCGTTTCGAACGGGGAGAGGACCTGTTACGCCAACTGCGGCGGGAAACCTTCGACCTGCTGATTCTCGACTGGCAAGTGCCAGACCTCAGCGGCCTGTCGTTGCTGCGCTGGACCCGCGAGCACATGGACTCGCCTCCGGCGGCCATCATGCTCACCAGCCGTGATGCCGAGAGCGATATCGTCCAGGCCCTGAACACCGGCGCCGATGACTACCTGAGCAAGCCTTTTCGTCCCAACGAACTCAAGGCCCGGGTCAATGCGGTGCTGCGCCGCCACGGCCTGCAGCGCAGCAGCAGCGAGGAGGTCCTGACCTTCAATGACTTGAGTTTCGATGACGCCGAACTGACCGTCACCCGCGCCGGTGCCCCCATCAGCCTGACCGAGCGCGAGTACCGCCTGGCCCGCTGCCTGTTCGCCAACCTGGGCCGGCCGCTGTCCCGGGAGTACCTGTACGAGCGTTTCTGGACCCACGAAGAAATGGTTTCCTCACGGCCCCTGGATACCCACATCTACCGTCTGCGCAACAAGCTCGGACTGACTGCGGACCGTGGCTGGCAGTTGCTGACGATCTACGGCTACGGCTACCGGCTGGAAAGTGTCACGTCACCTGACGAGCAGGGCAACTGACTGCTTGCCGTCAAAAGCGGCTTGAAATCACTGCGGGTCCTGCCAGACATCTTCATAGCCGGCGCGGTCGATGATGAAACGCGTCCCGCTCGGCAGATACAGGTAGTCGATCACCTCTGGCAACAGCTCGGTCAGGTGCTCGGCGCACAGGGGCTGGTAGAAATCCACGGCTGTGGAATGTTCGCCGCAGTGGATAAACCAACTGATCGTGCCGTTCTCCGGCAACTCGACCCGGGTGCCATAGATGGGCGACTGCGCCAGGGAACCGGTGGCCAGTGCAATCATCGGCTCCGGTGCCTGGGGGGCGAGGTCGTAGCGTTCACAGATAAGCTGCTGTCTTTCGTTCATTGCTCCAGCCACCAATTGAGCAAGGTCTCGTCATCGGTGTCATCGAGGTTTTTATAGATGTTGGCGTAGTACCACTCGATGCCCGTGGTCTCGCGGAAGCGGTTGAAGAACCGGGCGATGTTGTCCATGCCGTTTCGCGCCGGCACCGACAATGTCAGATTTCCCTTGTAGCGCCCGTCGAGCATGCCGCCCAATTCGCTCGCCACATCCGCCGCCAGGGCAACGATATGTTCTTCAGGAATGTGATCCGCATAAATGTGGATGCAGAAGTTGCCACCTCGCTTGAGCACCACGGCGGGGGCCTGGGGGTCCTTGATTGAAATGATGTCGCCCTTGGCCAGGTTCAGCGTCAGCCCCGGTGAGTAGAGAATCTCGTAACTGTCCTCATCGAGCCGCCGTACATGCAGCGGCTCATAGACCGGGCCGTGGCTGTTCTGCCCCGCAACAACCCGGATCGATATTTCCTGGTTTTCATCATCCATAACAAATTTCCGAGCAATTGCTGTTTTAAAAAAAGGGTGAAAAGAGCCTGGCCGGGCCCAGCCGCCGCTCGAAGAACAATGACGACTCTCCGCGCTGGGCAAAATCCAGCGTGGTTTTTTCATGGCATTGAAACAGGCTGGGCACTGGAATGAACCGGCCCCACGGCACCTGTGACTCTGCCTGATCAAACAGTACAACGCGCTGTTTATCGTCAGCACTCAGACCACAATCTGCGGCGTTGAAACGCCAGGCGATGGGGAAGCGTGCTTCATCGCATAGGTGGCTGCTTGTACCTGCCAAGGTCAACGTCCTTATTGTCCAGTTAGCCTTCCACTTCCCAGGCCAGATCGGGATCAGCCGAGCCATAGGCCGAGAAATAAGCCAGGGCCTGTCTCGCTCGCTCTTTAACCACACACTGATACCGAGGGTAACTGCCGGACTGGCCGCCGGCGAACAACTCAACCTGCTGATCGTCAGGACTGTCTGCGCTGAGCAGGGTCTGCAACGATTGATCGACGTCCTGGGCGATAAAGACCACATACTGATCGGCCGCACCGCCCCCGATATGCATCAGGGTCTGGTCGCTGAAGAAAAAAACCGTCGAGCTGAAAGCCTTTCCGTCCAGGCGGTTGAACGCGGACAGCACCTGCGTCGAGTCGGGATTCAACCACTCATGGGTGTGACAACGATTACCGGCATATTCATCTTCAATGATTTTCTTGAGCATTTGCCATGACTGCCTTGTGCGGATAAAAACGCAAATCGTTATGGATGAGGGATTGAACAATCTGCCAATAAAAAAGGCCAACGCAAGCGTCGGCCTTTTTATTGTCAGCTGTGTCGCTGGATCAGAAGTCCAGGTTGGACACCGCCAGGGCGTTGCTTTCGATGAAGTCGCGACGAGGCTCGACCGCATCACCCATCAGGGTGTTGAAGATCTGGTCGGCGCCGATGGCGTCTTCGATGGTCACCTTGAGCATGCGGCGCATGCTTGGGTCCATGGTGGTTTCCCACAGCTGGTCAGGGTTCATCTCGCCCAGACCTTTGTATCGCTGGATGGTGTGGCGCTTGGTGCTTTCCGCCATCAGCCAGTCCAGGGCTTCCTTGAACTCGGTGACGGCTTTCTTGCGTTCGCCGCGCTGAACATACGCGCCTTCGTCCAGCAGGGTGCTCAGTTGAGCGCCGAGGGAGACGACGGTCTTGTAGTCGTTGCTGCCGAAGAAGTCGCGGTTGAAGGTGACGTAGTTGGACAGGCCGTGGGAGATCAGCTCGACCTCTGGCAGCCACACATTGCGTTCACGGTCTTCGCGCAGGCTGGCCTTGTAGACCAGGCCCGACTTCTCGGAGGTGCGCAGGCGGGCGTCGTACTTGGCCAGCCAATCCTGCATGGCGGCGTGATCGGACAGTTGCTCCATGGTCACGGCCGGCAGGTAGATGAAGTGCTCGGTCAGTTCCTGCGGGTACAGGCGCGACAGGCGCTTGAGGGTCTTCATCACCATGCGGAAATCGTTGACCAGGCGCTCCAGCGCCTCGCCGGAGATCCCCGGAGCTTCATCGTTCAGGTGCAGGCTGGCATCTTCCAGAGCCGACTGGGTCATGTAGTCTTCCATGGCCTCGTCGTCTTTGATGTACTGCTCTTGCTTGCCTTTCTTGACCTTGTACAGCGGCGGCTGGGCGATGTAGATGTAGCCGCGCTCGATCAGCTCCGGCAACTGACGGAAGAAGAAAGTCAGCAGCAGGGTACGGATGTGCGAACCGTCAACGTCAGCATCGGTCATGATGATGATGTTGTGATAACGCAGCTTGTCGATGTTGTACTCTTCGCGGCCGATGCCGCAGCCCAGCGCGGTGATCAAGGTGCCGACCTCTTGCGAGGAGATCATCTTGTCAAAGCGCGCCTTCTCGACGTTGAGGATCTTGCCCTTGAGCGGCAGGATCGCCTGGGTCTTGCGGTTGCGTCCCTGCTTGGCGGAACCGCCAGCAGAGTCACCTTCCACCAGGTAGAGTTCGGACAGGGCAGGGTCCTTTTCCTGGCAGTCCGCCAGTTTGCCCGGCAGGCCAGCGATATCCAGCGCGCCTTTACGACGGGTCATTTCACGGGCTTTACGCGCCGCTTCACGAGCACGAGCAGCGTCGATCATCTTGCCCACCACCAACTTGGCTTCGTTGGGGTTTTCCAGCAGGAAGTCGGAGAAGTACTTGCCCATTTCCTGTTCGACAGCGGTCTTCACTTCGGAAGACACCAGCTTGTCCTTGGTCTGGGAGCTGAACTTAGGGTCCGGCACCTTCACCGAGATGATCGCGGTCAGGCCTTCACGAGCGTCGTCACCGGTGGTGGCAACCTTGTGCTTCTTGGCCAGGCCTTCGGCTTCGATGTAGGTATTCAGGTTACGCGTCAGAGCAGAACGGAAGCCCACCAAGTGGGTGCCGCCATCGCGCTGTGGAATGTTGTTGGTGAAGCACAACAGGTTCTCGTTGAAGCTGTCGTTCCACTGCAGGGCGATTTCCACGCCGATGCCGTCTTCACGCTGGATGTTGAAATGGAACACCTGGTTGACCGCTGTCTTGTTGGTGTTCAGGTATTCAACGAAGGCACGCAAGCCACCTTCGTACTTGAACAGTTCTTCCTTGCCGCTGCGCTCGTCCTTGAGGACGATGCCGACACCGGAGTTGAGGAAGGACAGTTCACGAATCCGCTTGGCCAGGACGTCCCAGCTGAAGTGGATGTTCTTGAAGGTTTCAGCCGAAGGCTTGAAGTGGATCTGGGTACCGGTGGTTTCGCTGTCGCCAACGATCTTCATCCGCTCTTGTGGAACACCGTGGACATAGGTCTGTTCCCAGATCTTGCCGCTGCGGCGCACAGTGAGGATCAGCTCTTCGGACAGGGCGTTCACTACCGATACACCTACGCCGTGCAGACCGCCGGAGACCTTGTAGGAGTTATCGTCGAACTTACCGCCGGCGTGGAGCACGGTCATGATGACCTCTGCCGCCGAGACGCCTTCTTCTTTATGCACATCCACCGGGATGCCGCGACCGTTGTCGCGAACGGTGATGGATTCGTCCGGGTGGATGATGATGCTGATGTCGTCGCAATGACCGGCCAGCGCTTCGTCGATGGAGTTGTCGACCACCTCGAACACCATGTGGTGCAGACCGCTGCCGTCATCGGTGTCGCCAATGTACATACCGGGACGTTTGCGTACGGCATCCAAACCTTTCAGCACCTTGATGCTGGTCGAGTCGTACGTATTTTCTTCGCTCATGCCTTCACTCCCGATGGTCGTGGGTCTGGGTGATACGGCCTTGTTCCACGTGGAACAAAGCGACTGGCGTTTCCGTCTGCCAGCCTTCCCTCAATAATTCGTGGTCTACACAGGTGATAAACACCTGGCAGCGTAAGTCTTCCAACAAGCGACAAAGTGCGCGGCGATGCTGCTCGTCCAACTCGGACGGCAAGTCATCCACCAGATAAATACACTGACCGCGACGGGCCTGGCTCACCAGGTGCCCCTGGGCAATGCGCAAGGCACAGACCACCAACTTCTGCTGGCCACGGGACAAGATGTCCGCGGCGTTGTGTCCGCCTAAGCGCAGACGCAAATCAGCACGTTGTGGACCGGCCTGGGTATGACCCATTTGCTGATCACGGTGCAGGGCGGCCGCGAGCACTTCACTGAGCTCTCGGTCCTTGTCCCAACCACGGTAATAGCTAAGCGTCAGGCCCTCGAGCTGCAACAACTCGCCCAAGGTCCGCTCAAAGACTGGTTTCAAGGCTTTGATGTATGCGCGGCGGTATTCATCGATTTCAGCGCTGGCCTGACACAGTTCCCGGTCCCAGGCCGCTTGCGAAGCGGCGTCAAGTGTACCATGCCGCAGCCATGAGTTCCGCTGCCGCAGGGCCTTCTGCAACCGCTGCCAGGTGGACATGAAGCGAGGTTCCACATGGAACACTCCCCAGTCCAGGAACTGTCGGCGGATCTTTGGAGCGCCTTCCAGCAGACGAAAGCTGTCCGGATTGATCAGTTGCAGCGGCAGGATTTCCGCGAGCTGCGCCGCACTGCGGGCATTCTGACCGTCGATGCGGATCTGGAACTCCCCCTGACGATCCCGGGATATCCCCAGGCTGCTGTGCCCACCCTGGGCCAACTCCACCTGGCCAAAGACCGTACAAGCCAGCTGTTCATACTGGATCACCGGCAGCAGGCGGGCACTGCGAAACGAGCGGGCAAGCCCCAGCAGGTGGATGGCTTCCAGCACGCTGGTCTTGCCACTGCCGTTGGCGCCGTAGAGAAGGTTGATGCGGGGAGAGGGGGAGAAGGTCACCGGGTGCAGATTGCGCACCGCGGTGACCGAGACGCGACTGAGGGACATCTAGCTTCTGCTGAGCATGATTACAGGCGCATCGGCATGACAACGTAAGCCGAGTCGTCGTTGTCGGATTCCTGCACCAGCGCACTGCTGTTGGAATCGGACAGGATCAGGCGCACCTGTTCGGTGGTCATCACGCCCAGCACGTCCAGCAGGTAGCTGACGTTGAAGCCGATTTCCAGCGAGCCGCCGTTGTATTCAACACCCACTTCTTCTTCCGCTTCTTCCTGCTCCGGGTTGTTGGCCTGGATCTTCAACTGACCATTGGCCAGTTGCAGACGGATACCGCGGTACTTCTCGTTGGACAGGATCGCGGTACGGCTGAAAGCTTCACGCAGGGCCTGACGGTCACCCAGTACCAACTTGTCACCGCCTTTTGGCAGCACGCGCTCGTAGTCAGGGAACTTGCCGTCCACCAGCTTGGAGGTGAAGGTGAACTCGCCGGTAGTGGCGCGAATGTGGTGCTGACCCAGGACGATGCTGACGTTGCCATCGGGCTCGGTGAGCAGACGGGCCAGCTCCAGGATGCCTTTACGCGGCACGATCACCTGGTGACGATCGGGCTGGCCGATATCCGCCTGCATCGAGCACATGGCCAGACGGTGACCGTCGGTGGCCACGGCGCGGATGATCCCGGCGGACACTTCCAGCAGCATGCCGTTGAGGTAGTAGCGCACGTCCTGCTGGGCCATGGCGAAGCTGGTGCGTTCGATCAGGCGACGCAGGCGGCTCTGCTCCAGCTGACAGGTCAGCGAACCCGGGCCTTCTTCCACGGTAGGAAAATCGTTGGCCGGCAGGGTCGACAGAGTGAAGCGGCTACGACCGGCCTTCACCACCAGTTTCTGCTCGTCGACCTTGATGTCGATCAGCGCGTCGTTGGGCAGGCTCTTGCAGATGTCCATCAGCTTGCGCGCGGGAACGGTGATTTCCCCCGGCTCTGCAGGCTCTTCAAGTTGCACACGACCGACCAGCTCGACTTCCAGGTCGGTACCGGTCAGCGACAGTTGCTGGCCTTCGACAACCAGCAGCACGTTGGAAAGTACCGGCAAGGTCTGACGGCGTTCGACGACGCCGGCGACCAGTTGCAGGGGTTTCAACAGGGCTTCGCGTTGAATGGTGAAATGCATGGTCTAGTCCCTTGCCTTAATAAGCTGCGTTGGAGTCATCAAGTGGTCAGAGTACGCAGCAGGTTCTTGTAGTCCTCGCGGATGTCCGCGTCGGATTCCTTAAGTTCATTGATCTTGCGGCAGGCGTGCAGCACCGTAGTGTGGTCGCGGCCACCGAACACATCGCCGATTTCCGGCAGGCTGTGGTTGGTCAGTTCCTTGGACAGGGCCATGGCCACCTGACGGGGGCGGGCTACCGAACGCGAACGTCGCTTGGACAGCAGATCGGAAATCTTGATCTTGTAGTACTCGGCGACGGTGCGCTGGATGTTATCCACAGACACCAGCTTGTCCTGCAGCGCCAGCAGGTCCTTCAACGATTCGCGAATCAGCTCGATGGTGATGTCGCGCCCCATGAAGTGCGAGTGGGCGATGACCCGCTTGAGTGCGCCTTCCAGTTCACGGACGTTGGAACGAATTCGCTGAGCAATGAAGAACGCCGCATCGTGGGGCAGTTCGACTTTAGCCTGGTCGGCCTTCTTCATAAGGATCGCCACCCGGGTTTCCAGTTCCGGCGGTTCGACCGCTACCGTCAGGCCCCAGCCGAAGCGGGACTTGAGGCGTTCTTCCAGGCCTTCGATTTCCTTCGGATAACGGTCGCTGGTGAGAATCACCTGCTGGCCGCCTTCGAGGAGGGCATTGAAGGTGTGGAAGAACTCTTCCTGGGAACGCTCCTTGCGAGCGAAGAACTGGATATCGTCGATCAGCAATGCGTCGACCGAACGATAGAAGCGCTTGAATTCGTTAATGGCGTTGAGCTGCAACGCCTTGACCATATCCGCAACAAAACGCTCGGAATGCAGGTACACGACCTTGGCATTCGGGTTCTTCTTTAATAAGTGGTTACCCACGGCATGCATCAAGTGGGTCTTACCCAGACCGACGCCGCCATAAAGGAAGAGCGGGTTATAGCCATGCTTGGGGTTGTCCGCCACCTGCCAGGCCGCTGCCCGAGCCAGTTGGTTGGACTTACCCTCGACGAAGTTTTCAAAGGTGAAGGTGCGGTTCAGGTAGCTGGTGTGCTTGAGCGCACCTTCTACCTGGACAGTACGCTGCTCAGCGCGTACCGGTGCCTGCTGCGAGCTGGCGCCCGCCATCGGGTCGAAGCTGTCACGAGAGGGTTCTTCGCTGACCTCGGCACTCTTCTGCGCCGCGGCTTTCTTGGCCGGAGCTGAAGTGGGTACCGGAGTTGGCGCAGGAGCCGCCGCCGGGGTGGCATTGGCTGCTGCCGCTTGCAGCGCTTGCGAGGCAGCGGCGGCCAGTGGCGCATTAGGTGCAGCGCGAGGCGCCGAACTGCGTTTGCTGCCTATTAATAAGGAAAGAACCGGCGCACTGCCGTCGCCGTGTTCATCCAGCAGCTCGAGCACGCGGCCCAGGTACTTTTCGTTGACCCAATCGAGAACAAAACGATTCGGTGCGTAGACACGCAACTCGTCGCCTTCGGCTTCGACCTGTAGCGGACGGATCCAAGTGTTGAATTGCTGGGCAGGCAGCTCATCACGCAGAAGCTCCACGCACTGCTGCCAAAGTTCCACTGACACGGATATCCCCTAAGTTGAAAGCCGGTGAGGCAAAAACAAGCGGCCATTGTAGCGATCAGCCGTCCACTTATCCACATGTAGCGTGCCCTCAGGACACTAAGAATCAACGCCTTACCCCGAATAAACACGACCAGTGGTATGTGAATAAGCTCTGTGGATAACCCCACCTGAGGTCATTGCACAACTCGGGTCAAAACTCTGTGGGTAACTCGCCTGTGGATAACCTCTCGTTCCACACACAGGTTTTCCGATAGCGCAGCACAGGCAGAGCACCGTTTCTCAACCGTGTTGTCATCCTCTGTACAGTACGGAATATAAGGGCTTAAGCAAGTTATCCACAGAAGGTGCCGTCCCTAGCCTTTATAAGCTTTACAGAAAAGCTTTAAATACTTTCCTTCTTTATTTTTATATCTAGCCAAGACTGACTCACAACCCAGGACCCGGACATACATAGATAAAGGAAAAGCTGGTTGGAAATTGACCTAGAGGCTTGCTTTCTCTAGAATCGCCGATCTCTTAAAACGGGGGCCATTCCGGCCCGTTGTGGACGAACCAGGTAACACGACATGAAACGTACTTTCCAACCAAGCACTATCAAACGCGCTCGTACCCACGGTTTCCGTGCTCGCATGGCTACCAAGAACGGTCGTGCCGTCCTGTCGCGTCGTCGCGCCAAAGGTCGTGCGCGTCTGGCAGTTTGATAATCCGGCACTGGAGGTGAGTCAGGACTTCAGTCGGGAAAAGCGTCTGCTTACCCCCCGGCACTTCAAGGCGGTCTTTGACTCCCCTACCGGCAAGGTTCCGGGGAAAAATCTCCTGCTCCTTGCGCGCAACAACGACCTGGATCATCCCCGTCTGGGGCTCGTGATCGGGAAAAAGAGCGTAAAGCTCTCCGTTGAGCGCAATCGCCTCAAGCGTCTGATGCGCGAATCGTTTCGTCTCCACCAGGACTCACTGGTCGGATGGGATATCGTTATCGTCGCGCGCAAAGGTTTGGGCGATGTAGAAAACCCCGAATTGATTCAGCATTTCGGCAAACTCTGGAAACGTCTGGCGCGCAACAAGCCGGAACCAGCAGTCAAATCCGAAACTGTAGGGGTAGACAGTCCCGATGCGTAAACTGGCACTCGTTCCGATCCAGTTTTACCGCTATGCCATTAGTCCTCTGATGGCCAATCACTGTCGTTTCTACCCCAGTTGTTCCTGCTACGCGTTAGAAGCCATCGAAAATCATGGCCTTCTGCGCGGTGGCTGGCTGACCTTTCGTCGTTTAGGTCGCTGTCATCCGTGGAATCCCGGTGGTTATGACCCGGTTCCACCTATCCCTACCTCCCGTTCTTCTTCGATGGCCGAGTAATCATGGATATCAAACGCACGATCCTGATCGTCGCCCTGGCAATCGTGTCCTATGTCATGGTTCTTAAATGGAACCAGGATTATGGCCAGGCTGCCCTGCCGACTCAGAATGTTGCTTCCAGCACGACCGCTCCGGGCTTGCCGGATACGCCAACTGGCACTTCCGCTGCCAACGACGACATTCCACGCGCCGCAAGCGATACCACTGCACCCGCAGAAGCGCCGGTTGCTGCAAGCAAAGATCTCATTCAGATCAAAACGGATGTGCTCGACCTGGCTGTCGATCCACAAGGTGGGGATATCGCGCAACTGCGTTTGCCACTGTATCCACGTCGTCAGGACCACCCGGAAATTCCTTTCCAGCTGTTCGATAACGGCAACGAACGGACTTATCTGGCACAAAGTGGCCTGATTGGCAGCAACGGCCCGGACGCCAACCCGGCCGGTCGCCCGATCTACTCGGCAGAGAAGAAAAGTTATCAACTGGCTGACGGTCAGGACCAATTGGTGGTCGACCTGAAGTTCAGCAAGGACGGCGTCAACTACATCAAACGCTTTACCCTGAAGCGTGGCCTGTACGACATCACCGTTTCCTACCTGATCGATAACGAAAGCGCGCAACCTTGGACCGGTGCGATGTTCGCCCAGCTCAAGCGCGACGCCAGTTCCGATCCATCCTCCAGCACCGCCACCGGCACCGCGACTTACCTGGGCGCCGCCCTGTGGACAAGTTCCGAGCCGTACAAGAAAGTGTCCATGAAAGACATGGACAAGGTGAACGAGGACAAAACCAAGGCGCCCATCACTGAAAATGTTCAGGGTGGCTGGGTAGCCTGGCTGCAGCACTACTTCGTGACCGCCTGGATTCCGCCAAAAGGCGAAAACAACCAGGTTCTGGCGCGCAAAGACAGCAAAGGCAACTACATCATTGGCTACACCGGCCCTTCGATGACCGTTGCTCCAGGCGCCAAGGCCGAAACCAGTGCCATCCTGTACGCCGGTCCGAAAAGCCAGGCGGTGCTGAAAGAGTTGTCCCCAGGTCTGGAACTGACTGTCGACTACGGCTTCCTGTGGTTCATTGCCCAGCCGATCTTCTGGCTGCTGCAACATATCCACAGCCTGGTGGGTAACTGGGGCTGGTCGATCATCTTCCTGACCATGCTGATCAAGGGGATCTTCTTCCCACTGTCGGCTGCCAGCTACAAGTCGATGGCGCGCATGCGTGCCGTGGCTCCTAAACTGGCCGCGCTGAAGGAAAAATTCGGCGACGATCGTCAGAAAATGTCCCAGGCGATGATGGAGCTGTACAAGAAAGAGAAGATCAATCCGCTGGGCGGCTGCTTGCCGATCCTGGTGCAGATGCCGGTCTTCCTGTCCTTGTACTGGGTACTCCTGGAAAGCGTGGAAATGCGCCAGGCACCGTTCATGCTGTGGATTACCGACCTGTCGATCAAGGATCCGTTCTTCATCCTGCCGATCATCATGGGCGCCACCATGTTCATCCAGCAGCAGTTGAACCCGACGCCTCCGGATCCGATGCAGGCCAAGGTGATGAAAATGATGCCGATCATCTTCACCTTCTTCTTCCTGTGGTTCCCGGCCGGTCTGGTGCTGTACTGGGTAGTGAACAACTGCCTGTCGATTGCACAACAGTGGTACATCACTCGTAAGATCGAAGCGGCTACCAAGAAAGCGGAAGCCTGACCTACGCTGTGGATAACCACACAAGACGCCCCCTAGTGGGGCGTTTTGCTATCTGTCACTTTTGTCTGGATGTCGGGTTATGAATGTCCCTCGTGAAACCATCGCCGCTGTCGCCACTGCCCAAGGTCGCGGTGGCGTGGGCATCGTACGGATTTCCGGGCCCCTGGCGAGCCTGGCCGCCAAGGCCATCAGCGGCCGTGAATTGAAACCGCGGTTTGCGCATTACGGCCCCTTTCTCAGTGAACAGGGAGAGGTGCTGGATGAAGGCATTGCCCTGTATTTCCCGGGGCCGAACTCCTTCACCGGCGAAGATGTGCTGGAGCTGCAGGGCCATGGCGGCCCCATCGTCCTCGACATGTTGCTGCAGCGCTGCCTGGAGCTGGGTTGCCGGCTGGCCCGACCTGGAGAGTTCAGCGAGCGCGCCTTTCTCAATGACAAGCTCGATCTGGCACAAGCCGAAGCCATTGCCGACCTCATCGAGGCCAGTTCTGCACAGGCCGCGCGCAACGCCTTGCGCTCGCTGCAGGGCGCATTCTCCCAGCGTGTGCATAACTTGACCGAACAGCTGATTGCCCTGCGGATCTATGTCGAAGCAGCGATTGATTTTCCCGAGGAGGAAATCGACTTCCTCGCCGATGGCCATGTGTTGAGCATGCTCGATGCGGTCCGCGACGAGTTATCCACAGTACTGAGGGAGGCCGGGCAGGGCGCCTTGCTCCGTGACGGCATGACGGTGGTGATCGCTGGCCGTCCGAACGCCGGCAAGTCCAGCCTGCTCAATGCCCTGGCCGGGCGTGAGGCGGCCATCGTCACTGATATCGCCGGCACAACTCGGGACATTCTCAAGGAACATATCCACATCGACGGCATGCCGTTGCACGTGGTGGACACCGCCGGCCTCAGGGACACCGAGGATCAAGTGGAAAAAATCGGCGTCGAACGTGCGCTCAAGGCCATCAGTGAAGCCGACCGGGTATTGCTGGTGGTGGACGCCACTGCAGCAGAAGCGGCTGATCCCTTCGCCCTGTGGCCTGAATTTCTTGAGCAGCGTCCGGACCCGGCCAAGGTGACCTTGATCCGCAACAAGGCCGATCTGACTGGCGAGCCCATCGCTCTTGAAACCTGTGAGGATGGCCATGTGACCATCAGCCTCAGTGCCATGTCTGCCGGTGCCGGGCTGGATTTGCTACGTGAGCATCTCAAGGCTTGCATGGGTTATGAACAGACGTCGGAAAGCAGCTTCAGTGCCCGCCGCCGGCACCTCGAAGCGTTGCGCTACGCCAGTGCCGCACTGGAGCATGGCCGTGCCCAGCTGACCTTGGCCGGCGCCGGTGAGCTACTGGCCGAGGATCTGCGGCAGGCCCAGCAGTCCCTGGGAGAAATCACCGGGGCCTTCAGTTCCGATGACCTGTTGGGACGGATCTTTTCCAGCTTCTGCATCGGCAAGTAGAGCCGCACCCAGTGCGCTCCGGCAGAGGTTATCCACACCCCTGCCGGTAGCGGACGGCGTTTATTCCACCGACAGGTAGATGCGTGTCTGCAACTGTGCGGGTGGGGTGACGCGTGGATCGTTCACATAGTGTTCGAACATCGGAAAATCCCCTGGTGTCAGCCCACTGTCAGGCAGCCACTCGGAGAACATCCAGGCATAGGCTTTATCCATCTCGTTGTAGGGGCCCACGTAATTCAGGATTGCGTAGCGCCCTGGAGGAATGTCGAACCTTTCCAGCTGTTCGCCCAGGTCTGCATCGGGCGCGACCGCGACTCCGGCTAGCGAGCGCAATTGCTCAGTCGGGACCTGCTCGGGGTCGTTGAAGTAGACACCGAATCCGCTGGTGTCCGAATGCATGAGCCCCCGGCTGGCGGCCAGCATGAAAGCGCGGGTGAACACCGGACCGATTTCCTGGTAGGAGCCCTGATGAGGCAGGGCTGCCAGAACAACGCCGGGGAAGGTTTCGATTGTGATGGGGTACATATTTGACACCTCAGGGTCGAAAGGACGGGAACGGGTTGCGCGATAACGCCCAGGCGGCAACCCGAAAACACCAGAGAATGCCCGGTTGAATGCCGCCCCCGACTCGTAGCCGGCACGCAAAGCCACCTCGGCCAGATCCGCGTCAGTGCCTGCCAGCGCTGCGGCTGCCAGGTGCATGCGAATGCGTTGCACCGTGGCGTTCAGCGTTTCTCCCATCATTGCGCGGTAGATGCGATGAAAGTGGTAAGCCGACATACAGGCCAGGTCCGCCAGGTGGTACAGGTCCGGATCGCTGTGTGGATGGCTTGCCAGCCAACGCAGCACCGGCTCCATGCGCTGGCCGTAATGGATTCGGGTTGCAGGTTTCATAAGGCCTCCTTGGTACTCCACTGTAGCGACGGCAGATTTGCAGATTTTGCGATTTTTACCGGCCCCGGGGGACAACGACGTTACCTTTACCCCCTTTCCCGATTCCAGCCGATGAACCTGCGGTCTTGAGTAACAGGTCCATTTCGTAAATGGGCTCAAGTTTCCGCCATTTATCCGCACCATCCGACGCGTTCGGCACTTTTATCCTTCATTCCCCAAGTGGTACCTGATTTGCATCTTGATAGATGTACAGGTTTGTACACCTGAGGAAATAGTCCGGCTATTGCCCCTGGGTCGGCCGATGGACGCCGACGGGGTCGACAGTCCGGCATTCAAGGAACAGAAATGGCTAGCACGACTGCGTTAAACCGTGGCTTGAGCACCCGGCACATCCGTTTCATTGCGCTGGGTTCAGCCATCGGCACCGGGTTGTTCTACGGTTCGGCGGCCGCCATCAAGCAGGCCGGTCCTTCGGTACTGCTGGCGTACCTGATCGGCGGAGCGGCGATCTACCTGACCATGCGCGCCTTGGGGGAAATGGCTGTCAGAAACCCGGTATCGGGTTCCTTCGGGCATTACGCCAGTTGTTATCTCGGACGCTTTCCGGGGTTTCTCACCGGCTGGAGTTATGCTTTTTCGATGCTCATGGTGTGCTTGGCGGACGTCACCGCCTTTGGTGTCTACATGAGCTTGTGGTTCCCCGATACGCCCCGCTGGATCTGGGTGCTGAGCATCGTGCTGGGGATCGGCGCCTTGAACCTGTGCAATGTGCGGATCTTTGGCGAAATGGAGTTCTGGCTATCACTGCTCAAGGTCGCGGCGATCATCGCAATGATCGGCGGAGGCTTTGCGGTACTGCTCTTCGGTATCCAGCTGGGTGACGGACAGCATTCTGTGGGCCTGAGCAACCTGTGGGCCTATGGTGGTTTTTTCCCCAATGGCCTGGAGGGCATGATCGCCTCGTTCACCATTGTCATGTTCGCCTTTGGCGGGATCGAGGTCATTGGCATCACGGCGGGCGAAGCCAAGGACCCGCAACGCATGATTCCCAAAGCGATCAACTCCGTGCCACTGCGGATTCTGATCTTCTACATCCTGACCCTGCTGGTGTTGCTGATGCTGTTTCCCTGGTCCGGTATCGGCAGCCAGGGCAGTCCCTTCGTGCAGATCTTCAGCGGCCTGGGGATAAATTCAGCGGCAACGGTACTGAACCTGGTGGTGATCTCCGCGGTGTTCTCGGCGATCAACAGCGACATTTTCAGTGCCGGCCGCATGATGTACGGCATGGCGGCGATCGGTCAGGCCCCTGCGGCGTTTGCCAGCACCTCGCGCTTCGGAGTCCCCTGGATGACGGTGCTGGTGATGTCCGTGGCTCTGCTGTTCGGTGTCTTGCTCAACTACCTGGTACCCGAGGAATTGTTCCTGGTGTTTGCTTCGCTGGTGACCTTCTCGGTGGTCTGGGTATGGCTGATGATCCTGCTCTCGCAGATGGCCATGCGCCGTAGCATGAGCCCGGAGGAAAGCGCTGCCCTGGGCTTTCCCGTACCTTTCGGCGCCGCTGGCCAGGTCTGCGCGGTGCTCTTCATGCTGTTCATCTTTGTGGTGCTCGGCGCCTTTGCGCAAACCCGCCTGGCGCTTTATGTCGGTGTCGGCTGGCTGGCCTTGCTGTCACTGGCCTACTGGATATGGATCAGGCCGAACACCGCCCTCACTGATGTGCCCCTCCCGGACTGAGGATCTCGGCCGTTGTGCCGCCCTCCATTGGATGAAAAGGAAAACACCATGCAAGCGTTCCACCTGCCCCCTTCAACCATCGAGGCGTTTCAGCGCGATGGTGCCGTGTGTATTCGCCAGCTGTTCAGTGCCGACGAAGTGGCGCTGCTGGAGCGGGGGATCGAACACAATCTGGCCAGCCCCAGCGAGCGGGCCAAGGTCGCTAGCCAGGCGGATGATCCTGGCTGGTTCTTCGAGGACTTCTGCAACTGGCAGGACAACCCCGACTACAGGCGCTTCATCTTCAACAGCCGGGTAGGCCATGTCGCCAGCCAGCTGATGCAAAGCGACAACGTGCGGCTCTATCACGATCACCTGCTGGTCAAGGAGCCCAACACTCGGCAAGCCACGCCCTGGCATCAGGATCAGCCGTACTACAACGTCGAGGGCCAACAAAACTGCAGCATGTGGATGCCCGTGGACCCGGTGGCGCGGGCATCCACACTGGAGTTTGTCGCCGGTTCCCACCGTGGTCCCTGGCTGATGCCGCGAACCTTCCTGGACAATCAGGCCAAATGGTTTCCCGAAGGCAGTCTGGCGGACCTGCCGGACATCGAAGCCGATCGCTCGGCCTTCACTATCCTTGGCTGGGCCCTGGAACCCGGGGACGCGGTGTTCTTCCACATGCTCACCCTGCATGCCTCTGGCGGTGTGGGGGGAGATCGCCGGCGTCGGGCATTTTCGCTGCGTTTTCTGGGAAATGACATGCGTCATGCCCCCCGACCCTGGCGCACCTCGCCCGAGTTTCCAGGGCTGGCCACGGCTCTGCCTGCCGGGGCGCCGATGGAACATGAGCTTTTCCCTTACTTGTGGACATGCCAGGGCAAATGAAGCCTGTGCAGAAACCAGCGGATCAGCGGCTTGAGGCCGTCGGAAGAATCGGAATCAGCTGATATTCATTCGTTCAAGCCCCGGCCAGCATCCGCGGTCGCTGCTATCAAATGGATGGAAAGGTGTTTATGCGCTTTTGTAGCTATCTCGCGGTACTGGGTCTGGCCCTTGTCTGCCAAGGCAGTTGGGCTCAACTTCCCTCGGATCAGGCGCCTGTGGCGGAGGGTGTCGCCGCCTTCGAGCCGTCCGCCGTTTCGGCCCAGAACTCCCCAGAGGCTGAAGCTCAAAGCTTGAACGACGGGATCTCGACGAACCCATCTCTGGCGGGCAATGACATGGCCAGCGCCTCGATACTCGATAGCGCCAAGGCTGGTTTGAAGAAATACTGGCTGGTCCTGGTCATTGTCACGCTGGCGTTGAGTTGGTGGATACAAGGTCGCCTGGTCAAGCGCCCCGAGTAACCGCTGCAATCATCACCTGGTGTTATCCACAGACAGGCTCGCGCAGCCTGTCTGTTTCTCCCTCTCCCTGATCGATCCGTTGTAGCCGTTGAGGCCACAACAAGGTCGACCTGTGCCTGAGTTTCCCTGGACGCGGATGTTTTCTGTGGATTAAGCCCTGTGAATAACTGCCCTTCAGCGCGGTTGATAACCAGGCTTCAAAACTGAGGAAAACCACGCCTGTGGATAACCACCCCATTCATCCACAGGTTTAAACCGCTTATCCAAGGGTCTCCTGGCCACCTAATCACAGAGTTTAAAACCTCTGTACATATTGAATATAAAGGTCTGTAGCAATCTATCCACAGAAAGACGTGTGTATAAGAATAAACATAAAAACAAGGATTTAATAAATTTCTCTCTTTTAATTTCTATTGACCGTGATTCATCCACAGCTGGTTAAATTTTGTGCAAAGGGTTCTTTAGGAAGGGCTAAGTCCCTATACTTGCCGCCTTGGTCCAAAAACCAACCCGACAACTACTCCTAATTACTCCTACTTGAAGCAGGCACGAGGTGCGTGGTGGATTTCCCTTCCCGTTTTGAAGTGATCGTCATCGGCGGCGGTCATGCCGGTACCGAGGCAGCACTTGCATCAGCACGCATGGGGGCCAAAACCCTGTTGCTGACGCATAACGTGGAAACCCTCGGAGCAATGAGCTGCAACCCCGCAATTGGTGGGATCGGCAAGAGCCATCTGGTCAAGGAAATCGATGCCCTAGGTGGCGCGATGGCCATGGCGACCGATAAGGGCGGTATTCAGTTTCGTGTGTTGAACAGCCGCAAAGGCCCAGCCGTGCGCGCTACCCGCGCCCAGGCCGACCGTGTTCTGTACAAGGCGGCGGTGCGCGAGATCCTCGAGAACCAGCCGAACCTGTGGATATTTCAACAAGCCGCAGATGACCTGATCGTTGAACAGGATCAGGTACGCGGTGTTGTGACCCAGATGGGTCTGCGTTTCTTCGCGGAATCCGTGGTGCTTACCACCGGAACCTTCCTCGGTGGACTTATCCACATCGGAATGCAGAACTACTCCGGCGGTCGCGCAGGTGATCCACCTTCGATCGCCCTTGCACAACGTCTGCGGGAGTTGCCACTGCGGGTCGGCCGCCTGAAAACCGGTACTCCGCCACGCATCGATGGCCGTTCTGTGGATTTCTCGGTCATGACCGAACAGCCTGGGGATACACCGATTCCGGTGATGTCGTTCCTGGGCTCGAAAGAACAGCATCCACAACAGGTCAGTTGCTGGATTACTCACACCAACGCCCGCACCCACGAGATCATCGCCTCGAACCTCGATCGTTCGCCGATGTATTCCGGGGTGATCGAAGGCATTGGCCCGCGTTACTGCCCGTCGATCGAAGACAAGATCCATCGCTTTGCCGACAAGGAAAGCCATCAGGTGTTTATCGAACCTGAAGGCCTGACCACTCACGAGCTGTACCCGAACGGGATATCCACATCCCTGCCGTTCGACGTGCAGTTGCAGATCGTGCAATCGATCCGCGGCATGGAAAACGCACACATCGTGCGCCCGGGTTATGCCATCGAGTACGACTACTTCGATCCGCGGGATTTGAAATACAGCCTGGAAACCAAGGTCATTGGCGGCCTGTTCTTCGCCGGTCAGATCAACGGCACCACCGGGTACGAAGAAGCCGGCGCCCAGGGTTTGCTGGCCGGGGCCAACGCCGCACTGCGTGCCCAGGGCAAAGACAGCTGGTGCCCGCGCCGCGATGAAGCCTATATCGGTGTGCTGGTGGATGACCTGATTACCCTGGGTACCCAGGAACCGTACCGGATGTTCACTTCCCGGGCCGAATACCGCCTGATTCTGCGCGAAGACAATGCCGACCTGCGTCTGACCGAAAAAGGTCGCGAGCTGGGTCTGGTGGATGACGTGCGCTGGGCCGCTTTCTGCAAGAAACGCGAAGGCATTGCCCAGGAAGAGCAACGCTTGAAGTCCACTTGGGTCCGTCCTGGCACCGAGCAGGGCGATGCCATTGCTCAGAAATTCGGTACGCCGCTGACCCACGAGTACAACCTGCTGAACCTGCTGAGCCGTCCGGAAATCGACTACGCTGGTCTGGTCGAAGTGACCGGATACGGCGCAGAAGATCCACAGGTCGCGGAACAGGTCGAGATCAAGACCAAGTACGCCGGCTACATCGATCGCCAGCAGGACGAAATTGCCCGTCTGCGCGCCAGTGAAGACACCAAGCTGCCTGTGGATATCGATTACACCGGCATTTCTGGCCTGTCGAAGGAGATCCAGAGCAAGCTCGGCGCAACTCGTCCGGAAACCCTGGGCCAGGCGTCGCGTATTCCCGGCGTGACCCCGGCGGCGATTTCCCTGTTGATGATTCATTTGAAAAAACGCGGCGCGGGCCGTCAGTTGGAGCAAAGCGCTTGAGTTCTATGGTCACCCCACAACACGCGGATGAGTTATCCACAGGCGCTCGCCAGCTCGGTGTCAATCTGAGCGCAGCCCAGCACGAATTGCTGCTGGGTTACCTGGCCCTGTTGATCAAGTGGAACAAGGCTTACAACCTGACGGCGGTGCGCGACCCGGATGAAATGGTCTCCCGCCATCTGCTCGATAGCTTGAGCGTAATGTCGTTCATCGAAAACGGCCGCTGGCTGGATGTTGGCAGTGGCGGCGGGATGCCCGGTATCCCTCTGGCAATCCTGTTTCCCGAGTCGCAAGTCACCTGCCTGGACAGCAACGGCAAGAAAACCCGCTTCCTGACACAGGTCAAACTCGAACTCAAGCTGGATAACCTGCAAGTTATCCACAGCCGGGTCGAGGCCTTCACGCCTGAACAGCCTTTCAACGGGATCATTTCCCGGGCGTTCAGCAGCATGGAGAACTTCACCAACTGGACCCGCCACCTGGGCGACCGCGATACACGCTGGCTGGCAATGAAGGGCGTCCATCCCTCGGATGAGCTGTTAGCATTGCCGGCAGACTTCCACCTCGATAGCGAACACGCCTTGGCCGTACCCGGTTGCCAAGGCCAACGCCATCTGCTGATACTGCGCCGCACGGCATGATTGGGAACACAAGCAAGAATGGCTAAGGTATTCGCGATAGCGAACCAGAAAGGTGGCGTGGGCAAGACCACCACCTGCATCAACCTCGCAGCATCCCTGGTAGCGACCAAGCGCCGGGTGCTGTTGATCGATCTCGATCCACAGGGCAACGCCACCATGGGTAGCGGTGTGGATAAACACGGTTTGGAAAACTCGGTCTATGACCTGCTGATTGGTGAATGCGACCTGGCCCAGGCCATGCACTTCTCCGAACACGGTGGTTATCAATTGCTGCCGGCCAACCGCGACCTGACGGCCGCGGAAGTGGTGCTGCTGGAAATGCAGATGAAGGAAAGCCGTCTGCGCAGCGCCCTGGCGCCGATTCGTGAAAACTACGACTACATCCTGATCGACTGCCCGCCGTCGCTGTCGATGCTCACCCTCAACGCCCTGGTGGCCGCCGATGGGGTGATTATCCCCATGCAGTGCGAGTACTACGCGCTGGAAGGCCTGAGCGACCTTGTGGATAACATCAAGCGTATCGCTGAACTGCTCAACCCCGAGCTGAAGATCGAAGGCTTGCTGCGTACCATGTTCGACCCGCGCCTGAGCCTGATGAACGATGTTTCCGCGCAGCTCAAGGAACACTTCGGCGATCAGCTGTACGACACCGTGATTCCGCGCAACATCCGTTTGGCCGAGGCGCCGAGCTACGGCATGCCGGCATTGGCGTACGACAAACAATCCCGTGGCGCGCTGGCCTACCTGGCCCTGGCGGGCGAGATGGTTCGCCGGCAACGTAAACAATCGCGCGTCGCAGCCGCCCAGCCAACTTAAGGAATCCCCATGGCCGTCAAGAAACGAGGTCTCGGACGTGGACTGGATGCACTGTTGAGTGGTCCGACTGTCAGCGCACTGGAAGAACAAGCGGTGCAGGCCGACCAGCGTGAGTTGCAACACCTGCCTCTGGACCTGATCCAGCGTGGCAAGTACCAGCCACGCCGGGACATGGACCCGCAGGCACTGGAAGAACTGGCCAATTCGATCAAGAGCCAGGGTGTGATGCAGCCGATCGTGGTCCGTCCCATTGGTGGTGGTCGTTTCGAGATCATCGCCGGTGAACGCCGCTGGCGCGCCAGCCAGCAGGCCGGCCAGGAAACCATCCCGGCGATGGTCCGCGATGTACCGGATGAAACCGCTATCGCCATGGCGCTGATCGAGAATATCCAGCGCGAAGACCTCAATCCCATCGAGGAAGCGGTGGCCCTGCAGCGCCTGCAGCAGGAATTTCAGCTGACTCAGCAACAGGTCGCCGAAGCGGTGGGCAAGTCCCGCGTCAGTGTGGCCAACCTGCTGCGCCTGATTGCCTTGCCTGAGGTAATCAAGACCATGCTGTCCCACGGCGACCTGGAAATGGGTCATGCCCGTGCCTTGCTCGGATTGCCGGAAAATCAACAGGTTGAAGGGGCGCGACACGTTGTCGCACGAGGTCTCACTGTACGTCAGACCGAGGCGCTGGTTCGCCAGTGGCTGAGCGGTAAACAGGAGCCTGCTGAACCGGTCAAGCCAGACCCGGATATCGCCCGTCTCGAGCAGCGCCTGGCCGAGCGCCTAGGCTCTGCGGTGCAGATTCGTCATGGGAAGAAGGGCAAGGGACAGCTGGTGATCGGCTATAACTCCCTGGATGAGCTGCAAGGCGTCCTCGCTCACATTCGCTGAAACATTTCCTCATGTAGCGCGCAGTCGGAAATCACTACCCGGCAGTTGAATAGGGGCTGAACCGCCCCTATACTCTGCGCGCATTTTGTCGGCACAAATTATGCCAAGTTATTGAATTCTGGCGGCCGACCCTTGAGGAGCAAGAGCGATGGAAACCCGCACGCCAAACCGCTTGCCGTTTCATCGCTTGGCGGTTTTTCCGGTTTTATTGGCTCAGTTGGTCATTCTGCTGATAGCCGCTCTGGCGCTTTGGCAATGGCGTGGAGTCGTTGCCGGGTACTCAGGCCTTTGCGGAGGACTGATAGCCTTGCTACCCAATGTGTATTTCGCTCACAGGGCATTTCGGTTTTCCGGCGCTCGAGCGGCCCAAGCCATAGTCCGGTCTTTTTATGCCGGTGAGGCGGGCAAACTGATTTTGACGGCGGTGCTGTTTGCACTGACGTTCGCAGGTGTGAAGCCATTGGCGCCGCTGGCTGTATTCGGCGTCTTCGTGCTGACCCAACTGGTCAGCTGGTTCGCTCCCCTGCTAATGAGAACAAGACTTTCGAGACCTTAGGGCGTTTGAGGCAACCATGTCAGCAGAAACAACCGCTTCGGGCTATATCCAGCACCACTTGCAGAACCTGACCTTCGGTCAGCTACCCAATGGGAGCTGGGGCTTTGCCCACTCCGCAGCAGAAGCCAAGGAAATGGGCTTCTGGGCATTCCACGTCGATACCCTCGGCTGGTCTGTCGCACTGGGTGTGATCTTCATTCTTCTGTTCCGCATGGCGGCTAAGAAGGCGACTTCCGGCGTGCCGGGCGCTTTGCAGAACTTCGTTGAAGTCATGGTTGGCTTCGTCGATGGCAGCGTGAAGGACAGCTTCCACGGTCGCAGCCCGGTGATCGCACCGCTGGCGCTGACCATTTTCGTCTGGGTGTTCCTGATGAACGCCATCGACCTGGTACCGGTGGACTGGATTCCACAACTGGCCATGTTGATCTCGGGCGATCCGCACATTCCATTCCGTGCCGTATCCACCACTGACCCGAACGCCACCCTGGGCATGGCCCTGTCGGTATTCGCGCTGATCATTTTCTACAGCATCAAGATCAAGGGCATCGGCGGCTTCATCGGCGAGTTGACCCTGCATCCGTTCGGCAGCAAGAACATCTTCGTTCAAGCGCTGCTGATTCCGGTGAACTTCCTGCTGGAATTCGTGACCCTGATTGCCAAGCCGATCTCTCTGGCACTGCGTCTGTTCGGCAACATGTATGCCGGCGAACTGGTGTTCATCCTGATCGCTGTGATGTTCGGCAGTGGTCTGCTGTGGCTCAGCGGCATGGGTGTGGTTCTGCAATGGGCGTGGGCTGTGTTCCACATCCTGATCATTACCCTGCAGGCCTTTATCTTCATGATGCTGACCATCGTCTACCTGTCGATGGCGCACGAAGAGAACCATTAAGACCAGTCTCGACTAGTCTGATGTCCCTCTCGTTGCGGCGAGAGGGGGCCCGTCTCTCGGGCTCGATGAAACGATTTGTTTTACCGCTTTAATCTAAAAAACCTAAACCATACGACGTAAAAGTCGGGAGGAAAGATGGAAACTGTAGTTGGTCTAACCGCTATCGCTGTTGCACTGTTGATCGGCCTGGGCGCACTGGGTACCGCAATTGGTTTCGGCCTGCTGGGCGGCAAGTTCCTGGAAGGCGCTGCGCGTCAACCAGAAATGGTTCCAATGCTGCAAGTTAAAATGTTCATCGTTGCCGGTCTGCTCGACGCCGTAACCATGATCGGTGTTGGTATCGCTCTGTTCTTCACCTTCGCAAACCCCTTCGTTGGTCAACTCGCTGGCTAATCACTCGAGTATTCGAGTTGATTGGTGTGACGGACAACGAACGAGCGAGGTGTTGGCGTGAACATTAATGCAACCCTGATTGGCCAGTCCGTTGCGTTCTTAATTTTTGTATTGTTCTGCATGAAGTTCATTTGGCCTCCGGTCATTGCTGCTTTGCACGAACGTCAAAAGAAGATCGCGGATGGACTGGACGCTGCCAGCCGAGCAGCTCGTGACCTGGAACTGGCCCAAGATAAAGCGGGTCAGCAACTGCGCGAAGCTAAAGCTCAGGCAGCTGAAATCATTGAGCAAGCCAAGAAGCGCGGTTCTCAGATCGTCGACGAAGCCCGTGAACAGGCTCGTGTCGAAGCTGAACGTGTGAAGGCTCAGGCTCAGGCCGAGATCGAACAGGAACTGAACGGTGTCAAAGACGCGCTGCGTGCCCAACTGGGTAGCCTGGCCGTCAATGGCGCAGAGAAGATCCTGGGTGCCACAATCGATCAAAACGCGCACGCAGAGCTGGTTAACAAACTGGCTGCTGAAATTTAAGCGAGGGCGATCATGGCAGAACTGACCACGTTGGCCCGACCTTACGCTAAGGCGGCCTTCGAGCACGCTCAGGCCCACCAGCAGCTGGCCTCTTGGTCAGCCATGCTCGGCCTGGCTGCAGCGGTGTCACAAGATGACACCATGCAGCGCGTGCTTAAGGCCCCGCGACTGACGAGCGCAGAAAAGGCCAACACTTTTATCGAAGTGTGTGGCGACAAGTTTGATGCACAGGCACAGAATTTCATTCACGTTGCCGCCGAGAACGACCGTCTCCTGCTGTTGCCGGAGATCGCCGCTCTGTTCGACCTGTACAAGGCCGAGCAAGAGAAATCGGTGGATGTGGATGTAACCAGTGCGTTCGCATTGAACCAAGAACAGCAAGACAAACTCGCCAAGGTTCTCAGTGCACGGCTCGGCCGGGAAGTGCGACTGCACGCTGCGGAGGATGCCAGCCTTATTGGTGGCGTCGTAATCCGCGCCGGCGACCTGGTTATCGATGGCTCGATTCGCGGCAAACTCGCGAACCTTGCCGAAGCATTGAAATCTTGAGTTTGAAGGGGCAGCAGAGCAATGCAGCAACTCAATCCTTCCGAAATAAGTGAAATTATCAAGGGCCGCATCGACAAGCTCGATGTGACCTCCCAAGCCCGTAACGAAGGCACTGTCGTCAGCGTATCTGACGGCATCGTGCGGATTCACGGTCTGGCCGACGTCATGTACGGCGAGATGATCGAGTTTCCGGGCGGCGTCTACGGTATGGCCCTCAACCTGGAGCAAGACTCCGTAGGTGCCGTTGTATTGGGCGCGTACACCAGTCTGGCTGAAGGCATGAGCGCCAAGTGCACCGGCCGCATCCTCGAAGTTCCGGTTGGTAAGGAACTGCTGGGTCGCGTAGTCGACGCACTGGGTAACCCAGTTGACGGCAAAGGTCCGCTGAACAACACCGAGACCGATGCGGTCGAGAAAGTTGCTCCAGGCGTGATCTGGCGTAAGTCGGTAGACCAGCCTGTACAGACTGGCTACAAGGCTGTCGATGCCATGATCCCTGTCGGCCGTGGCCAGCGTGAGCTGATCATCGGTGACCGTCAGATCGGTAAGACCGCTCTGGCGATCGACGCGATCATCAACCAGAAAGACAGCGGCATTTTCTGCGTCTACGTAGCGATCGGTCAGAAACAATCGACCATCGCCAACGTGGTTCGCAAGCTGGAAGAAAACGGTGCCCTGGCTAACACCATCATCGTTGCTGCCAGTGCTTCCGAATCGGCTGCACTGCAGTTCCTGGCACCGTACTCCGGTTGCACCATGGGCGAATACTTCCGCGACCGCGGTGAAGACGCGCTGATCGTTTATGACGATCTGTCCAAGCAAGCAGTGGCTTACCGCCAGATTTCCCTGCTGCTGCGCCGTCCACCAGGCCGTGAAGCCTACCCAGGTGACGTGTTCTATCTCCACTCCCGTCTGCTGGAGCGCGCTTCCCGCGTTTCCGAAGAGTACGTAGAGAAGTTCACCAACGGCGCAGTGACTGGCAAGACCGGTTCCCTGACCGCTCTGCCGATCATCGAAACCCAGGCTGGCGACGTTTCCGCGTTCGTTCCGACCAACGTGATTTCCATCACCGACGGTCAGATCTTCCTGGAATCGGCCATGTTCAACTCCGGCATCCGTCCGGCTGTGAACGCCGGTGTTTCGGTATCCCGTGTGGGTGGTGCCGCTCAGACCAAGATCATCAAGAAGCTGTCCGGTGGTATCCGTACCGCTCTGGCTCAGTACCGTGAACTGGCGGCATTCGCCCAGTTCGCTTCTGACCTGGACGAAGCGACCCGTAAGCAACTTGAGCATGGTCAGCGCGTTACCGAGCTGATGAAGCAGAAGCAATATGCGCCGATGTCCATCGCCGACATGTCCTTGTCCCTGTACGCCGCTGAACGTGGCTTCCTGACGGACGTCGAGATTGCCAAAGTTGGTAGCTTCGAACAGGCCATGATTGCTTACTTCAACCGCGATCACGCCGACCTGATGGCGAAGATCAACGTGAAGGGTGACTTCAATGACGAAATCGACGCTGGCCTGAAAGCCGGTATCGAGAAGTTCAAAGCCACCCAAACCTGGTAAGCCGCAGCGGGAGCCGCAAGGCTCCCGCTTGCTAACCTGATAGGTGTTACATGGCAGGCGCAAAAGAGATTCGCAGTAAGATTGCGAGCATCAAAAGCACGCAAAAAATTACCAGCGCCATGGAAAAAGTGGCGGTCAGCAAAATGCGCAAGGCACAAATGCGCATGGCTGCTAGCCGTCCTTATGCGGAGCGCATCCGCCAGGTTATTGGTCATCTGGCCAACGCCAACCCGGAATATCGTCACCCGTTCATGATCGACCGTGCTATCAAGCGCGTCGGTTACATTGTGGTGAGCAGTGACCGTGGTCTGTGTGGTGGCTTGAACACCAACCTGTTCAAGGCCCTGGTCAAGGACATGGCGGTAAACCGCGAACAAGGCGTCGAGATCGATCTGTGTGTGGTCGGTAGCAAGGGTGCGGCCTTCTTCCGCAACTTCGGCGGTAACGTCGTTGCAGCTATCAGCCATCTGGGTGAAGAGCCGTCGATCAATGACCTGATCGGCAGCGTCAAGGTGATGCTGGATGCGTACCTGGAAGGCCGGATTGACCGCCTGTCCGTGGTATCCAACAAGTTCATCAACACCATGACCCAGCAGCCGACCGTGGAGCAGTTGATTCCACTGGAGGCAACCCCGGATCAAGAACTCAAGCACCACTGGGACTATCTCTACGAACCGGATGCCAAGGAGCTGCTGGACGGCTTGATGGTCCGTTACGTGGAGTCGCAGGTCTACCAGGCGGTGGTCGAGAACAACGCAGCTGAACAAGCGGCGCGGATGATCGCAATGAAGAACGCTACCGACAACGCCGGTGATTTGATCAGCGATTTGCAGCTGATCTACAACAAGGCGCGTCAGGCTGCGATCACCCAAGAGATCTCGGAAATCGTCGGCGGCGCTGCCGCGGTTTAACGGTTCAAATATTCAGAGGATCCAGCTATGAGTAGCGGACGTATCGTTCAAATCATCGGCGCCGTTATCGACGTGGAATTTCCACGCGACAGCGTACCGAGCATCTACGACGCCTTGAAGGTTCAAGGCGCCGAAACCACTCTGGAAGTTCAGCAACAGCTGGGCGACGGCGTGGTGCGTACCATTGCGATGGGCTCCACCGAAGGCTTGAAGCGCGGTCTGGACGTCAACAACACTGGCGCAGCCATCTCCGTACCGGTCGGTAAAGCGACCCTGGGCCGGATCATGGACGTACTGGGCAACCCAATCGACGAAGCCGGTCCTATCGGTGAAGAAGAGCGTTGGGGCATCCACCGTCCAGCTCCTTCCTTCGCAGAACAGGCAGGCGGCAACGACCTGCTGGAAACCGGGATCAAGGTAATTGACCTGGTTTGCCCGTTCGCCAAGGGCGGTAAAGTCGGTCTGTTCGGTGGTGCCGGTGTAGGCAAGACCGTAAACATGATGGAACTGATCCGTAACATCGCCATCGAGCACAGCGGTTATTCCGTGTTCGCCGGTGTGGGTGAGCGTACTCGTGAGGGTAACGACTTCTACCACGAGATGAAGGATTCCAACGTTCTGGACAAGGTTGCTCTGGTCTACGGCCAGATGAACGAGCCACCAGGAAACCGTCTGCGCGTAGCGCTGACCGGCCTGACCATGGCCGAGAAGTTCCGTGACGAAGGTAACGACGTTCTGCTGTTCGTCGACAACATCTATCGTTACACCCTGGCCGGTACCGAAGTATCCGCACTGCTGGGCCGTATGCCTTCCGCAGTAGGCTACCAGCCGACCCTGGCTGAAGAGATGGGCGTTCTGCAAGAACGTATCACTTCGACCAAGCAAGGCTCGATCACCTCGATCCAAGCGGTATACGTACCTGCGGACGACTTGACCGACCCGTCGCCAGCGACCACCTTCGCCCACTTGGACGCCACCGTCGTTCTGTCCCGTGACATCGCTTCCCTGGGTATCTACCCAGCGGTAGACCCACTGGACTCGACTTCCCGTCAGCTGGACCCGAACGTGATCGGCAACGAACACTACGAGACCGCTCGCGGCGTTCAGTACGTACTGCAGCGTTACAAAGAGCTGAAGGACATCATCGCGATCCTGGGTATGGACGAACTGTCGGAAGCCGACAAGCAGTTGGTATCCCGCGCTCGTAAGATCCAGCGCTTCTTGTCGCAGCCGTTCTTCGTGGCTGAAGTCTTCACTGGTTCTCCAGGCAAATACGTTTCCCTGAAAGACACCATCGCTGGCTTCAAAGGCATCCTCAACGGTGACTACGACCACCTGCCAGAACAAGCGTTCTACATGGTCGGCGGCATCGAAGAAGCGATCGAGAAAGCCAAGAAACTGTAATCCCGGCGCCCGGCAACGGGCGCTAATTTAGGTTGAGGCAAGCAGATGGCTATGACAGTCCATTGCGATATCGTCAGCGCGGAAGGGGAAATCTTCTCCGGTCTGGTGGAGATGGTGGTTGCGCACGGTGAACTGGGTGATCTTGGTATCGCTCTGGGTCACGCACCGCTGATCACCAACCTGAAGCCAGGTCCGATCCGCTTGATCAAGCAGGGCGGGGAAGCCGAGGTGTTCTACATCTCCGGTGGTTTCCTCGAGGTTCAGCCGAACATGGTCAAGGTTCTTGCCGATACCGTGCAACGCGCTGCCGACCTGGACGAAGCCTCCGCTCAGGAAGCCGTCAAGGCTGCTGAGAAGGCCCTGAATGAAAAAGGCGCAGATTTCGACTACGGTTCTGCTGCTGCACGTCTGGCCGAGGCCGCAGCTCAGCTGCGTACCGTCCAGCAGATCCGCAAGAAGTTCGGCGGCTAAGTCGCAGGCTTTCTGTGTGATTGATTAAAAAGGGTAGCCTCGGCTACCCTTTTTATTTTCCGCCATTCACCCCCCTTGGTCGCAGTCGCCGGCCCCCCAGGATTGGTAGCCAGTCATGTCTCTCGAAATCGTTATCCTCGCCGCGGGTCAAGGCACTCGTATGCGCTCGGCGCTGCCGAAGGTGCTTCACCCGGTCGCCGGCAACTCCATGCTCGGGCATGTTATCCACAGCGCCCGGCAACTCGACCCACAGCGCATCCACGTGGTGATTGGCCACGGCGCGGACGCGGTGCGTGAGCGCCTGGCGGCCGATGACCTGAATTTCGTGTTGCAGGACAAGCAACTGGGCACCGGCCACGCGGTGGCCCAGGCTGTACCGTTCATTACCGCCGACACGGTGCTGATCCTCTATGGTGATGTGCCACTGATCGAAGTCGAGACCCTGCAGCGCCTGCTCAAGCAAGCGGGACCTGAACAACTGGGCCTGCTCACCGTTGAGCTGGATGACCCGACCGGCTATGGGCGCATCGTCCGTGACGCCAGTGGCAAGGTCACCGCCATCGTCGAGCAGAAGGATGCCAATGAAGCCCAGCGCGCGATCACCGAAGGCAACACCGGGATTCTCGCGGTGCCCGGCAAGCGCCTCGGCGACTGGACCGGCCGCCTGTCCAACAACAACGCCCAGGGCGAGTACTACCTCACCGACGTGATTGCCATGGCAGTCAGCGACGGCCTGATTGTCGCCACCGAGCAGCCCCACGACGCCATGGAAGTGCAGGGCGCCAACGACCGCAAGCAACTGGCCGAGCTGGAGCGCCACTACCAGCTACGCGCCGCGCGCCGGCTGATGGCCCAGGGCGTGACCCTGCGTGACCCCGCGCGTTTCGACGTGCGCGGCGAAGTCACGGTCGGCCGCGACGTGCTGATCGACATCAACGTGATTCTCGAAGGCCGAGTGGTGATCGAGGACGACGTGGTGATCGGTCCCAACTGTGTGATCAAGGACAGTACCCTGCGCAAGGGCGTGGTGATCAAGGCCAACAGTCACCTGGATGGCGCGGTACTGGGCGAGGGCAGCGATGCCGGCCCGTTCGCTCGCCTGCGTCCCGGCACCGTGCTGGAGGCCCGTGCCCATGTGGGTAACTTCGTCGAACTGAAGAATGCCCACCTGGGCCAGGGCGCCAAGGCCGGTCACCTGACTTACCTGGGCGACGCGGTGATCGGTGCCCGCACCAACATCGGCGCTGGCACCATCACCTGCAACTATGACGGGGTGAACAAGCACAAGACTGTCATGGGCGAAGACGTGTTCATCGGGTCCAACAACTCCCTGGTGGCACCTGTGGATATCTTGTCCGGTGCTACCACGGCCGCCGGCTCCACCATCACCCAGAACGTAGCGCCAGCCCAACTGGCAGTGGGTCGGGCCCGGCAGAAGAACATCGACGGCTGGAAGCGGCCGGAGAAGATCAAGAAAGACTGAGGTTATCCACAACCGCGGCGGACCTGTTCGCCGGTCAGCCAGCTCCTATGCTCAGCGGTAGGGGCTGGCTGAATGTGGATAACTTCCCACCCAACAGCAGCGTTTTTTTCACCTCCCCCGCTTGACGAAGTTTCGATCATAGGTTTTTATTGCGCCTGTTATCTTTCGAATCGAAACTTAAACCGCCATGTCGAAGCGCAATACCCCCCAACGCCGCCACAATATCCTTGCCTTGCTCAATGAACAGGGCGAAGTGAGCGTTGATGCTTTGGCCAAGCGTTTCGAAACCTCTGAAGTTACGATTCGAAAGGATCTGGCCGCTCTGGAAAGCAATGGCTTGCTGCTGCGTCGTTACGGCGGCGCCATCACCATGCCTCAGGAACTGGTCAGCGACCTTGGCCAGCCGGTGTCCCTCTACAAGCAGGCGATTGCCCGGGCCGCGGTACAGCGCATCCGGGAACACGCACGAATCATCATCGACAGTGGCAGCACCACCGCCGCCATGATTCCCGAACTGGGCCAGCAACCCGGCCTGGTGGTGATGACCAACTCGCTGAATGTGGCCAACGCCCTGAGCGAGCTGGAGCACGAACCCGTGCTGTTGATGACTGGCGGCACCTGGGACCCCCATTCCGAATCCTTTCAGGGCCAGGTGGCTGAACAGGTTCTACGCTCATACGACTTCGACCAGCTGTTTATCGGTGCCGACGGCATCGATCTGGCCCGCGGCACCACCACCTTCAACGAATTGCTGGGGTTGAGTCGGGTCATGGCCGAAGTGGCTCGTGAAGTGGTGGTGATGGTCGAATCCGACAAGATCGGCCGCAAGATTCCCAATCTGGAGCTGCCATGGAGCAGCGTCCATACCCTTATTACCGATGATCGCCTGCCCTTTGAGGTCCGCGACCAAATCCAGGCCCGCGGCATAACTCTGATTTGCGCGGCTGTCAGCTAGGAGAAAAACCATGTGTGGAATTGTTGGCGCCGTTGCTGAACGCAATATCACCGCCATTTTGCTGGAAGGCCTCAAGCGTCTCGAATACCGCGGCTACGACAGCGCCGGTGTGGCGGTCTACACCAACGCCGGCAAGCTCGAGCGCATGCGTCGCCCGGGCAAGGTCAGCGAACTGGAACAGGCCCTGGCCAGCGAGCCGCTGGTTGGCCGCCTGGGCATCGCCCACACCCGCTGGGCCACCCACGGCGCGCCGTGCGAGCGTAATGCCCACCCGCATTTCTCCGGCGACCTGGCGATCGTGCACAACGGCATCATCGAGAACCACGAAGCCCTGCGCGCGCAGCTCAGCGCCCTGGGCTATGCGTTCACCTCGGACACTGACACCGAAGTCATCGCCCACCTGCTGAACCACAAGCTCAAGGACCTGGGCGACCTCACCGTGGCGCTCAAGGCCACCGTCAAGGAACTGCACGGTGCCTATGGCCTGGCGGTGATCAGCGCCAGCCAGCCGGACCGCCTGGTGGCAGCCCGCAGCGGCAGCCCGCTGGTGATCGGCCTGGGCCTGGGGGAAAACTTCCTCGCCTCCGACCAACTGGCCTTGCGCCAGGTCACCGACCGCTTCATGTACCTGGAAGAAGGCGACATCGCCGAGATCCGCCGCGACAGCGTGCAGATCTGGGACATCGACGGCAAAGCGGTTGAGCGCGAAGCAGTGCAGTACCGCGACGGCGCCGAAGCGGCGGAGAAGGGCGAGTTTCGTCACTTCATGCTCAAGGAAATCCACGAGCAGCCATCCGTGGTGCAACGCACCCTGGAAGGCCGCCTGAGCGCCAATCAGGTGCTGGTCCAGGCCTTCGGTCCGCAAGCCGCGGAGCTGTTCGCCAAGGTGCGCAATGTGCAGATCGTTGCCTGCGGCACCAGCTACCACGCTGGCATGGTCGCCCGTTACTGGCTGGAAGAACTGGCCGGCATCCCCTGCCAGGTGGAAGTGGCCAGCGAGTTCCGCTACCGCAAGGTGGTGGTGCAGCCCGACACCCTGTTCGTGACCATCTCCCAGTCCGGCGAAACCGCCGATACCCTGGCGGCCTTGCGCAACGCCAAAGAGCTGGGCTTCCTGGCCAGCCTGGCCATCTGCAACGTCGGCATCAGCTCCCTGGTGCGTGAGTCCGACCTGACCCTGCTGACCCAGGCCGGTCGCGAAATCGGCGTGGCCTCGACCAAGGCCTTCACCACCCAACTGGTGGGCCTGCTATTGCTGACCCTGTCCCTGGGCCAGGTACGTGGCACCCTGGCCGCCGGCGTCGAAGCCGAGCTGGTAGAAGAACTGCGCCGCCTGCCGATCCGCCTGGGTGAAGCCCTGGCCATGGACGGCGTGGTGGAGAAGACTGCCGAACTGTTCGCCGACAAGCACCACACCCTGTTCCTTGGCCGTGGCGCCCAGTACCCGGTAGCGATGGAGGGCTCCCTCAAGCTCAAGGAGATTTCCTACATCCACGCCGAAGCCTACCCGGCCGGCGAGCTCAAGCACGGTCCCCTGGCGCTTGTGGATAACGACATGCCGGTGGTCACCGTGGCGCCGAACAACGAGCTGTTGGAAAAACTCAAATCCAACCTGCAGGAAGTGCGTGCCCGTGGCGGCGAGCTGATCGTGTTTGCCGACGAACAAGCCGGCATGACCAATGGCGAAGGCACCCACGTGATCCAGATGCCGCACATCCACGACATCCTCTCGCCGATTCTCTACACCATCCCGCTGCAACTGCTGTCCTACTACGTTGCCGTGCTCAAGGGCACCGACGTCGACCAGCCGCGCAACCTGGCCAAGTCGGTGACCGTGGAGTGAGTTATCCACAGCTGTCTGCCAGGCAGCTGTGAACCCATCACCCAGAAAGTCCCGGCTTGTGCACAGGCCGGGACTTTTTATTGAGCTGTGGAAAACCTATGAAACTGCGTTTGATTTATGGATGGACGCTGGTCCTGATGCTGGTTGTCCTGCTGCTGGGCGGGCTGACTCCGGTGCTGTCCAACAGCCTGTTGCTGCTCAAGGACCGGGCCAACTTCATTCCCGCCGAATCCTCCATCTGGACCTTCGAGCCGACCCTGATTAATCAGGGTTCTTCTTCCTATTGGTTGTACGGGGAAGATCGGCACTACTACTTCTATTTTTCCTACGCCGAAGATCAGCCTTACCGACTGATTGCCAAGAACAACCCGTGCCCGGGATTCGATCGGCACGATGTCGGCACCTGGTGTATCCCCTGAAGCCCGGGCCCTGGATTATGCTGCTGGCTCGCGGCGCTCACCGGGCAGGCGCTGGCAGTTGAGGTAGGGCATGGACAGGTTCCAGGAAATGCAGGTGTTCGTTTGCGTCGCTCAGGAGCAAGGCTTCGCTGCTGCCGCTCGGCGCCTGAGTCTGTCGGCCGCCAGTGTGACCCGAGCCGTCGCCGCGCTGGAGCAGCGCATCGGCACTCAGTTGTTGATCCGCACCACCCGCAGTGTGCATTTGAGCGAAGCCGGGCAAGGCTACCTGGAGGATTGCCGGCGCATTCTGGCCGAGGTCCAGGACGCCGAGGCTTCGGCCGCCGGCATCCACGCCCAGCCCCGGGGTCAATTGACCCTGACTGCGCCGGTGCTGTTCGGTGACCTCTTCGTCACTCCACTGCTGGTGCGCTACCTGCAACGTTATCCACAGGTCAACGTCAACGCCCTGCTGCTGGACCGGGTGGCGAGCATGGTGGAGGAGGGCATCGACGTGGCGATACGTATCGGCGAGTTGCCCGACAGTGGCCAGCACAGCGTCCGAGTCGGCGAGGTGCGCCGCGTTGTCTGCGCCGCGCCGGAGTTTCTTGCCGTCCACGGCCGTCCCCAGCATCCCGATGACCTGCGCCAGGCGCCGGTGATCGCGCCGTCGTCCGTGGGCCAGGCGCGCAACTGGCAGTTCAACGATGCCGGTCGGCCCTTGAGCATTCGGCCCGAACCGCGGTTGCTGGTCAGCGCCAATCAGGCGGCCATCAGTGCCGCCTGCCTGGGGTTGGGCCTGACCCGAGTGCTGTCCTATCAGGTCGCCGACCAGGTCGCGGCGGGGCAGTTGGAAATTGTCCTCCAGGCCTTCGAGCTGGCGCCCTTGCCGATCCATGTGGTGTACCAGGGCGGGCGCAAGGCGCCGGCGCGGGTGCGCAGCTTTGTCGACTTCGCCGTACAGGCTTTGCGTGAGCATCCATCGCTCAATCCTTGATCAGCGTTGTTGCGCTGGATGAAAGGATGGATTGCGATTTCTGGTGATTCTGTTGTTTTTTCCCAGGGATCAAGATGGGGCTCCCAGCGCGGCACTTCGACCGCGCCTCGTTCGCGGAGTCGACCATGTCTCAGCCACCTATCAAGTTCTACAACTTTCCCCGTTCCGGGCATGCCCATCGGGTCGAGCTGATGCTGTCCCTGCTGGACCTGCCCAGCGAAACCATCTTTGTCGACCTGGCCAAGGGCGCCCACAAGCAGGCGGACTTCCTCGCCCTCAACGTCTTTGGCCAAGTGCCGGTGATCGACGACCAGGGCGTGGTGCTGGCCGATTCCAATGCGATCCTGGTGTATCTGGCCCAGCGTTATGGTCAGGGCCGCTGGTTGCCCAGCGATCCGGTGGGCGCGGCCCAGGTGCAGCGCTGGCTGTCGGTGGCGGCGGGGCAGATCGCCTTTGGACCGGCGGCGGCGCGGTTGATCACGGTGTTTGGCGCCTCGTTCAATGCCGAGGAAGTCATCGCCCGTGCCCACGCGCTGCTCAAGATCATGGATCAGGAGCTGGCGAGCCGGCCCTTCCTGGTAGGGCAGCAGGCGACCATTGCCGATGTCGCGGGCTACAGCTACATCGCCCACGCCCCGGAAGGCAACGTGTCCCTGGACGCTTACCCCCATGTACGGGCCTGGCTGCAGCGTATTGAAGCCTTGCCCGGCTTTGTCCCCATGCCATCCACGGCGGCGGGTTTGAAAAGCGCCTGAAGAGCCACTCTGCGGAGGCCACCACATGAGCACGCATTCACCTTGGCATGCCGGCGAACGGCAATTGCAGCTCCAGGCAGGGGTGGCCGAGCGCATGGAAGCCTTCGGCGCCAAAGTCATCCGTGCGGCCATGCCCGAGCAGCACCAGCAGTTCTTCGGACAACTGCCGTTCATCCTGGTGGGCGCGGTGGATGCCCACGGCGATCCCTGGGCGAGCCTGCTTGAAGGGCCGCCCGGTTTTGCCCAGGCCCCGCAAGCCAACCTGCTGCGCCTTGCCAGCCTGCCGGCCGCCGATGATCCGCTGCAGTTGCAGGAAGGCGCGGCAGTGGGCCTGTTGGGGATCGAACTGCATACCCGGCGACGCAATCGTCTCAACGGTCGTATCGACGAGCTCGATAGCCGAGGCTTTTGCCTCAGGGTGCAACAGTCGTTTGGCAACTGCCCGCGCTACATCCAGTTGCGCGATCTGCAGCGGGTGCCCTTGAGCGATCCGGCCAGCCGCCCGGCCCAGCACCGACAGGACCTGGACCCGGCGGCCCGGGCCCTGATCGGTGCCGCCGATACCTTCTTCGTCGCCAGCTATGTCGATGTGGAGGGCCAGCGTGCGGTAGATGTCTCCCATCGTGGCGGCCCGACCGGGTTCGTTCGAGTCGAAGGCAACTGCCTGACCATCCCGGATTTCGCCGGCAACCTGCATTTCAGTACCCTGGGCAACCTGCTGCTCAATCCCCGGGCGGGCTTGCTGTTCATCGACTTTCACAGTGGCGAGTTGCTGCAACTCAGTGGGCGTACCGAAATCATCTTAGGCGGCCCGCTGCTCAGCACCTTCCAGGGCGCCGAGCGCGTGTGGCGCTTTACCGTGGAGCGGCTGGTGCGGCGGCCGGCAGCCCTGTCCCTGCGGGGCTTGTAACGGGCCCTGGGCGCCTGCAGAAAAAAGTCTTCGCCAGCGATTGCCGCCAGCCGCGGCCCTGCGTAGGCTGGCGCGATCTCAAGGTTGATCATCTGCAGAGCGCCCGGCACGCCGGGGCTTTGTTGCGTTAAAGGGAATCAACGATTCATGCTGCCCCGGGTCTTGCTCCGCCTCTTCGCCCTATTGCTTTGCCCGGTGCTGCTCAGCGCCTGCCGCCTCGAAGACGCCCCCCCTCTGGATCAACAACTCTACATCTGGCAACGGCAGTGGACGCCTGCCCACGCCGACGCTCTGGCCGGTTCCCGGGCCGACTTTTCCACAGCCCGGGTCCTGGCCCTGCAGGCTTTTCCACAGGCTGGCTGGAGCCGTGCGCGGATCGACGCCGGCTTGCTCAAGCAGGATGCCCGGCCGTTGATCGCGGTGATCCGCCTCGACGGGCAACTGCCGTCCCTGGATCAGGACGAGATCATCCGTCAGGTCCAACAACTGCTGACGGACTGGCAGGAGCAGGGCCTGACTCTGGCTGGGATCGAGATCGACCACGATGCCGGCAGCGCGCGCTTGCCCGCCTACGCCAAGCTGCTTGAGCGCTTGCGGGCTGTACTGCCGAGCCAACTGCCCCTGAGCATCACCGCCTTGCCGGCCTGGCTCGACAGTCGCGAGTTGCCGGGCCTGCTGGCCAAGGTCGACAGCAGCGTGCTGCAGGTGCACGCCGTAAGTGATCCTCGGCAGGGCCTGTTCGACCCACGACAAGCCGAGCAATGGGCTCGGCGTTGGGCGCGCATCAGCGACAAACCCTTCTATCTGGCCTTGCCCGCCTACGGCGTCGCCTTGCTCCCCGCTGCCGAAGGCGCGCCCCTGGTGGAGAGCGAGGCGCCGCTGCGACGGCGCGGTCAGCGCCAGGAACTGATGGCCGACCCCGAGCAACTCAGCCAGTTGGCCAGGACCCTGCGCAACGACCCGCCGCCGCACCTGGCCGGTCTGATCTGGTTTCGCCTGCCGCTCAAGGGCGATGTGCGGGCCTGGAGCCTGGAGACCCTGCGGGCGGTGGCCCGGGGCGACGCCCTGGCCGGCCAACTGGGCATCCGCCTGGAGGAACAGGACGGCCTGTTCGACATCCGCTTGAGCAACGCGGGCAACCTCGATCGGCCCTTGCCTGAACAACTGACCCTGGCCGTTGCCCAATGCGACGGATTCGACGGGCTGGGCGGCTATGCCGCGCAGCTGCGCGACGGCCAACTGCGGTTGACCCGCCAACAGACCGGGCGTCTGGCCGCTGGCGCCAGTCGCGCTGTGGGCTGGGCCCGCTGTACAAAAATTGACCAAGGAGCTGCGCATGTTCGTCCCTAGATCCCGTCACCTGCTGTGCCTGAGCCTGTGCCTGCCCCTGGCTCCGGCCCTGGCCTGCGGACCGACTTTCCCCATGCGCCTGCTGGACGACCGCCCACAGACGCTGGCGCAGCTGCCCGAAGGCAGTTTCCAGTTCGAGATCAGCCGCCTGGGTCAGCCCATCGTCGGGCTCATGCCGGTCGCCAAGAATGGCTTCAGTGTCGATTACAGCCTGCCTGACAGCTATTCGGTGCAAGAGCGTAACTGGGCCGAACAGCAAGGGCTGGACCAGGCTCAGCAAACCCTGGTCGGCCAGTTGCGCAAGCTCAATGACGCACGCGTAGCGGAGCAACAAGGGGCCAGCCTGCCGCTGGAGATCAAGCTCTACACCGCGGGCGCCGTGGCCTTCAGCGCCGGGGATCATGAGTTGGCGGCGGAGTATTTCCGCAAGGTGCTGGCGCTGCCCGCCGAGCAACGCGCCCTGCGCAGTACCTGGGCGGCCTATTCCCTGGGGCGGGCCCTGTCCTTTATCAGCGAGCAAGCCAACGAGCTGGACGATCAGGGCCGGCGCGACATGCGCCAGTCGGCGCGCCAGGCGTTCGCCCAGACCCGCCAGCTGAGCATCGACGCCTTCAGCGACCCCTTGAGCCTGGGCGTCGCCAGCCTGGGGGAGGAGGCCCGCATCCTCAAGGATCAGAACGACTGGAGCCAGGCCATCGATCTGTATGCCGTCCAGAACCAGCTGGGTTCGGAGGTCGGCTACAGCTCCCTGAAGCAGGTGGTGGGCGAACTGAGCGGCCTGCCGGACGCGCAGTTGCTGGAGCAGCTCAAGCATCCTTCCGTAGCCCGCTTGCTCACCGCCTCCTTGATCTCGCACCAGGCCTGGTCCTTCGGCGAGCGGCCCGAGTCGGAGGTGAAACTGATCAAGCTGCTGAGCCAGGGCACTGCGGGCAGTTTCGACAACGCCGACCGGCTGGCGGCGCTGAATTACCAGAATGGTGATTTCGCCACCGCCCAGCGCTTGCTCGAGCATGCCGGCGATGGCGGCCTGGCCTGGTGGCTGCGGGCCAAGATGGCCCTGCGTGATGGCGACAAGGTGGCTGCTGCCGCCGCATACGCCAAGGCCGCCGCGGCCTTCCCCCGCGACGAGAGCTGGGGCTTTCGCGGTGATTACGACGGCAATTACGAAGACCTCAAGCCCGGTTGCCGGGTCGAAGGCGAAAGCGCCCTGCTGGCCCTGGATCGTGGCGACTACGTGCAAGCCTTCGAGCTGCTCTACCGCAGCGGCGACATCTACTGGCACGACGCAGCCACGGTGGCGGAGCGGGTGCTGACCCTGGATGAACTCAAGCAGTTCGTCGATACCCAGGTACCCGCACCGCCGCCGACGCCCAAGCAGCCGGACGCCTACTACGAAACCCTGCCGATTGCCGCCCAGGTGCGCGAATTGCTCGGCCGGCGCCTGCTGCGCGAAGGCCGCTACGAAGAGGGTTGGGGCTACTTCGACAGCCCGGAGCGCCAGGCCATCGCCAAGGCTTACGGTGAGTACCGGCGCAGCGCCGAGTCGGCCTGGTTGCCCACGCGCCGGGCAGAGGCCTATTACCAGGCCGGCAAGCTGGCCCGTGCCTCGGGCATGGAGATCCTGGGTTACGAAATGGGCCCGGACTATCACAGCCTCTGGGGCAGCTACAGCCTGGAGATCCCGCCGGTGCAGGCCGGGCCCTTTGTCAGCGCCGATGAAGTGCAGCGTCAGCAAGCCACCACCGCCGCGCCCGACGTGCGTTACCACTACCGCTACCTGGCCGGGGAGCTGGGCAACCAGGCCGCGGACTTCCTGCCTCACACCAGCCAGGCCTATGCCGCGGTGCTGTGCAAGGCGGCGCGCTGGACCCGGGGTAGCGATGCGGAGATCGCCTACTACCGGCGCTACGTGGAAAACGGCCCCTTTGTGGAGTGGGCCGGCAACTTTGGCATGAACTGCCAGGAGCCGGACTTCGGCAGCGCCAACAAGCGCTACCTGACCCAGTGGCTGGACGCATCCCGTTCCGCGGTGGCCGAGCACAGGCTGGTTGCTGGCGCCGGTGCCGGCGTGCTGCTGTTGGGGGCGGCCTACCTGTTCCGACGCCGCCGCGCGGTGCCCTCGCACAAGGCGACATAAAGGCGTGCCCCGGATCCTGTAGCCGCTGCCGCAGGCTGCGAACGAGCTGGGCGGCACTCCGACGCAGCGGTCGCGGCGATCTCTGGGGCGCACATTTTGTCTAGGGATCGCCAGGCAAGGTCCTGCGGACCTTCGCGCAGCTTCGCCGAGGCTCAGCAGCGGCTACAGAGCCGTGCTGGTCGGCTTTTTGTAGCCGCTGCCGCAGGCTGCGAACGAGCTGGGCGGCACTCCGACGCAGCGGTCGCGGCGATCTCTGGGGCGTACATTTTGTCGAGGGATCGCCAGGCAAGGTCCTGCGGACCTTCGCGCAGCTTCGCCGAGGCTCAGCAGCGGCTACAGATGCCGTCAGGCCTGCTGGACGAAGGTCAGGCGCAAGGCAAAGCCGATCAGCAGGCTGCCGAACAGCCATTGCTGCACGCGCTGGGCCGAAGGGCTGCGCTGCATCCAGCGGCCCAGCCCGGCGCCGGCCAGGGCGTAGCAGCAGTCGAACAGTCCGCCCACCGCCACCAGCAACACACCCAGGGTGACGAATTGGGGGGCTACCGCGCCGGCCTGGGGATCGATGAACTGCGGCAACAGCACCGAGCAGAACAGCAGCGCCTTGGGGTTCAGCAGGTTGGTCAGCAGGCCGCGCTGGATCGCCTGGCGCCAGCGCAGGGGCGTGGCCGTCACGCCGGCGCTGTCGAGGTTGGGCAGCAGGTTGGCGCGCAGGCACTGGATACCGATCCACAGCAGGTAGGCGGCGCCCGCCAGGCGTACCACGTCGAAGGTCCAGGGGGCGGCCTTGAACAGCGCCGCCAGGCCCAGGGCGGCCAGGGCCACGTGGCAGCCGCGGGAGATCGCCAGCCCCAGGGCCGTGGCCAGCGCCTGGGCCTTGCCCTGGCGGGCACCGGTCTGCAGCAGCAGGATCATGTCGGGGCCGGGCAGCAGGTAGACCACCGCCAGAGCCAGGAAATACATCCACAGTTGCGCCACCTTGCCCCCCCATTCGTTGTCGACTCGGTGCGCCCAGTTTAGGGCCACAGGGGCGGGCAGGTGCTTGCGTAATCAACCAGCAAGACGGTGAAAATTGGCATAATCTTCCAGCTTTCAATGGAGCGGCCATCCGGATATGCCAAACATGAAACTCGATGCCTACGACCGCAAGATCCTTGCTGCCCTGCAGCGCGACGGCCGCCTGAGCAATGTGCAACTGGCCGAGGAGATCGGCCTGTCGCCGTCACCCTGTTTACGTCGGGTGCGCATGCTGGAGGAGGCGGGGGTGATCCGTGGTTACCAGGCGACCCTGGACCGGGATGAAGTGGGGCTGGGGCTGACGGTGTTCGTCGGGGTCAAGGTGGAGCGGCACAACGACGCCGAGGCCGAAGCCTTCCGCCAGGCGGTGTTGCAGTTGCCGGAGGTGATCTCGGCGTTCCTGGTGTCCGGCGAGTCGGACTTCCTGCTGCAGGTGGTGGTCCCGGACCTGCGCGGTTACGACCGGTTTCTCACCGGCTGCCTGCTGAAGATCCCCGGGGTCAGCGACATCCGCAGCAACTTCGCCATTCACACGGTGAAAACCCCGGGGCCCCTGCCATTGGGGCACTTGCCCGGCTGATGACCCTGGCCAGCCGGGTCAGCGCCTCACCGGCTTGCTCTAGCTACTGTGGCGAGGGAGCTTGCTCCCGCTCGGTCGCGCAGCGGCCGCAGAATCTGGCTACGCGGGGTGTCAGGTACTTTGCGTTGGCCGGGCCTGGGGCCGCGTTGCAGCCCAGCGCGAGCAAGGGCTCAGGTCCACCAGTAGCGCACCAGGTGGAAGAAGATCGGTGCAGCGAAGCACACCGAGTCCAGGCGATCGAGCATGCCGCCGTGGCCTTCGATCATGTGGCCCCAGTCCTTGACCCCGCGGTCGCGCTTGATCGCCGACATGACGATGCCGCCGGCAAAGCCCAGCAGGTTGATCAGCAGGGCGATCAGGAACGACTGCCAGACATTGAACGGGGTGATCCAGAACAGCGCGCCGCCGATCAAGGACGCCAGGAGGATGCCACCGACAAAGCCCTCGACGGTCTTGGACGGCGACAGGTTGGGGGCGATCTTGCGCTTGCCGAAGAGTTTTCCACAGACGTACTGCAGCACATCCGAGAGCTGCACCACGATCACCAGATAGGCGATCAGCAGCAGGTTGCGGCCTTCGTAGCCGGCGATGTCCAGGGTCAGCAGGGCCGGCACGAAGGACACGCAGAACACCGCGATCATCAGCCCCCACTGAACCTTGGAGGCGCGTTCCAGAAAGTGCGTGCTGTCGCCCCCCAGGGACGCCAGGATTGGCAGCAGCAGGAACACGTAGACCGGGATGAAGATCGAGAACAATCCGTACCAGTCGGAGTAGATCAGCAGGTACTGCAGGGGCAGGGCCAGATAGAAGGCCGCCACCAGGGCCGGGTAATCGCTGCGCCGGGTCGGGGTCAGGGTGAGGAATTCGCGCAGGGCGTAGAACGACACCGCGTAGAACAGCAGGATCACCGCCGCCGTGCCGAGCCAGAAGGCGATGCCGATCACCAGCACCATCACCCACCAGGCATTGATCCGCGCATTGAGGTTGTCGATCACCGGGTTGGGTGTGCCGCGGGTGCGCCACTTGAGGATGAAACCGATCAGCGAGGCCAGCACCAGAATGGCGCCGATGCCACCGAACAACATCAGGGTCTGCTTATCCATGTCAGCTGTGCTCCGGGGCCAGGGCCAGCAGCGCGGCGCGGCTGCGTTCGAGGAAGTGTTCCTTGCTTTCATCCTCTTCCAGGGTCAGTGGCGCACCGAAGCTGGTGGTGCACAGCAGGGGCAGGGGCAGGAAGCGGCCCTTGGGCATGACCCGGTTGAGGTTGGCGATCCACACCGGAATCACCTCTACCTGTGGATAACGTTTGGCCAGGTGGTAGATCCCGCTCTTGAACGGCAGCAGGCCGTCTTCCAGGTTGCGCGTGCCCTCCGGAAAGATGATCAGCGAGTCGCCGTTGTCCAGGGCATCGAGCATCGGCTGCATGGGATTGTTATCCACAGCCTCCTTGCGCTCGCGGTCGATCAGCACGCCGTTGAACACCCGGTTGATGATGTAGCGGCGCAGGGGGCTTTTGTGCCAGTAGTCGGCACCGGCCACGGGCCGGGTCAGTTTGCGCAGGGCCGGCGGCAGAGAGGCCCAGAGCAGCACAAAGTCGCCGTGGCTGCTGTGGTTGGCGAAGTAGATCCGCTGCACCGGCCGCGGCGCGGAGCCGAGCCACAGGCTGCGGGCGCCAGTGATGCTGCGGGCGGCGGAGGTGATGAGGTTGGCAACCAGGGGTTCGAACATGGGCATTCCTTATCCGGCGAAGGTCAGCCAGGGGCTGGCCAGGATCAAGCTCAACAGCACCAGCACTTGTGCCGCCAGCAGCAACGCCTGGCGGCGCAGCAGGCCAAGGGCTCCGCGGCTGCGTTGGTCCCAGGGCCGGCCGCCTTTTTCCACAGGCTGCAGGCCGAGGGCGCCCAGGGCCTGATCCAGGGCCTGGGTGCTGTGTTCGAGGGACGCGGGACTATCGGCCACGCGCTGAAACAGGTCGGCGTCGAAGGCCACGCGCAGCGCCAGGTACTTTTCCACCAGCCCCAGCAGCACCAGGGCGAGGCTGACGATCAGGCCTCCCAGGCTGACACTGGCCAGCAGGTACTGGCCCAGGCCATACAGGGCGCCCAGTAGGGTCAGGCCTGTGGATAACTGATCCAGGGCCCGGCCCCGGCGCAGCAGGCTGGCGACGCTGTAGAGCTGCATCTCACTGGACATGGGCCGCTCTCTTGCTACTGATCAGGGTTTCCAGCGCCTGCCGATGGGCCGCTTGCAGGACGATCTGCGGGCGTGCCCGCTGGATCTGCACGATGGCCGCGTCCACGGTGGCGGCGCGGCCGCTGTGCAGCAGCCAGGCGGCAATCGCCGTGGCACTGCGGGAATAGCCCAGGGCGCAGCACACCAGCAGCGGGCCTTGCTGGCGCAGGCGTTCAACGGCTTGCGCCGCAGCCAGGCACTGCTCGGGGCTGAGGGCACACAGGTCCAGTACCGGCAGGCTCTGGTAGGCCTGCAAGCCACGGCGGTCCAGGGACAGCTCGGCGCACAGGTCGAGCACCGCGACAAAGGGGCTGTCCTTGAGCTCCGCCGGAGTCGGCAGGCGGCCGAGCCAGACGTTATCCACAACTTGATCCGGCTGTGGATGTTTTTTTGTCCACAGCCGCGAGTTGATCCAGGCCGCTGCCAGATAGGGCGCCAGCAACCAGCGGGCGGCGGGGCTCAGGCGTCCGTCCTCGCGTTTCTGGAACCCTGCGGCGCCGAGCAGCGCGTAGTTCAGGGCCACCAGCAACAGCGCCACGGCGGGCCAGATCAACCACAGCCCGGTGCCGCCCCAGGTGAAGGCGGCCACCGCCAATAGCGCCGCGCCCAGGGCGTAGCGCCAGGCCAGTTGGCGGCGCCGCGGGTCTTGGGTCCGTTGTGCGCTGAACAGCGGGCTGGGGCGATCCAGCGGCCACAGCCAGACGCACAGCCAGCCGGCCAGGGCGCCGGTAGGCACATCGACAAAGTGGTGTTGATAAGTGGTGAGCACCGACACCCCGATCAAGCCGAACCAGCCATGCACCAGCCAGCGCCAGAAGCCCTGGCTATGCCGGGCGTAGCAGACCCACAGCACCACCAGCAGCGCGATGTGCAGGGAAGGGGCCTGGTTGAAGGGCTTGTCGAAGCCGGCCAGCACCTCGAACAGCCAGCCGAAGACCCCGTCCAGCTCTGGCCGGGCAAAGGTGAAACGCAGCGGCCAGAGCAGGAAGCAACTGACCGCGATCACCTGGGCGGTGAGCAGGCGCAGGGCGTGGCGCTTGAGCTCGTCCCGGCTGCGCGGCAGCAGCAGGGAGAAGCCGTAGAGCAGGTCGATGGACCAGTAGGGCACGATGGTCCAGGCCCAGAACGGCATATGCCGCTCCCAGTCGAAGACCAGACTGCCGACGTCGTCGCGCTGGGCCGTGACCCAGGTGGCGAAGCCGTAGGTGCTGAAGAACAGCGGTGCCAAGAGCAGCAGCCAGAGCACCGCCGGTTTCAGCAGGCCCGGCTCCCGCGCCGGCAAGGCGCCTGCGCTCATCATTGCACCCGTTGCGCCAGGGACACGCTGAAGATCCCCCACTCATCCACGCGCATGGTGATCTTGCGAAAGCCTGCGGCTTCCACCAACTGATCCATTTCCGCCTGGGTGCGGCGGCGCATGACCCAGGCTTGGCCTTCGCGGTGGCTGGTCAGGGCGCGGGCGATCAGTTCCAGTTGCGGGTGCCACGGCTGGCCGGTGTACACCAGGTAGCCGCCGGGTTCCACGGCGCTGGCCAGCCCCGCCAGGGAACCGCCGACCATCTGGTTGTCGGCGAACAGTTCATAGAGCCCGGAGACCACCGCCAGGGTCGGCTTGGGATCGAGGGCCGCCAGGTCCTCGCGATCGAAGGCGTTGCCTTTGACGAAGCGCGCGATGTCACCCAGGCCCTTTTCCTGGATCAGGGCACTGCCGTCGCGCACGTTGATGTCGCTGTAGTCGCGCAGCAGGATCGATTCCGGCAGCGGGCTGACCCCTTGCAGGGCTTCGAGGATGTAGCGGCCGTGGCCGGCGGCGATGTCGACGATGCGCACTTCGCTGTCCTGCTCACGGAGCTTTTCCATGGCCAGGCGCAGCAGCTCCTCCACGTGCAGCTTGCGCTGGCGAATGCCGCGCCAGCCGATGGAGTTCAGGTAGTTCTGGTCGATCAGCCGGCCCAGGGCGGAATGCCCGGTGGGCTGGTTGCGGTAGACGTAGTCCAGGGTGCTGCCGGAGTCGAAGCCGGTGTCGAAGCCCAGCTTGACCCCCGCCGACAGCTGGCTGCCCAGGCGCATGCTGGCGCGGGTCGCGCGCCAGTACAGGTCGCGCAGGGAGTTGTGCGGCAGCGGCGCGGCCAGGGCTTCAGATTCGGCGCAGGTCACGCCCAGGCGGTCGGCGTCCAGCAGGGCAGGGCGGTTCAGCGGGCGGGCGAAGTTCTGCAGGATGAAGCGGCGGATGCTGGCCATGGCCGGCGCGCGGTTCTTTTCTCCCAGGGTGTCGTGGAAGAAGCCCGGGAGGATGTGTTTTTCCTTGTGCAGGCTGCCCAGGCGTTCGAAGAACTGCTCCTGGGGCTTGCGGTGCACCACGAAGTCCGAGCCGGAGATCAGCAGTTGGGTCGGCACCTGAATGGCCTGGGCATCGGCCACCACCCGGTCGGCTGCTTCATACAGGCCCAGCAGCACGTTGACCGAGATCGCCTTGGTGATCAGCGGGTCGGCATCGTAGCTGTGGACCCGTTCCGGGTCGTGGCTCAAGAAGCGCGCCTTGACGTAGCTGTTGACGAAGAAGTTGCCGCGAAAGCGCCGCATCAGGGCCAGGCCGGGGCGGGCGAAAGGCACGTACAGCTTGACCTTGAACGCCGGCGAGGCCAGCACCAGGGAGCGAATCCGTGGGGCGTAGTCGTGGACCCAGGTGGAGGCGATCACCGCACCGACGCTCTGGGCCACCACGGCGATGTTTTCTTCATCGATGCCGTGGGCGCTGCCCAGGTGGTCGCAGAAGGTCTGCACGTCGCGCACGCTGGTGGCGAAGCTCGGGCTGTCGCCCCGGGCCCCCGGCGATTGGCCGTGGCCACGGGCGTCCCAGGCGAAGAAGTCGACCTGCGGCAGGTTCAGCTCGTCCACCAGATGGGCAATGCGCCCGGAGTGTTCGTGACCGCGATGAAACAGCATCACCGCCTGCCGCGGTTCGCCGGGGGCCACTTCAGTGGCCGGCCAGTGGCGGTAAAACAGTTCGACGCCGTCATGGGTCCGGAACGTCTGGTGTTGAGCGTCGCGCATTACCATTTCCTTATGCAGAGGGAGCGTTGTGCTGAACTTCTTTGAGGCCCTGGCGGACCCGATTGATCAGGGTGTAGACCAGCAAAGCGGCGACCAGTGCCAACACGCCGTTGATCCACAGGGCGCCGAGCCAGCCCAGGGCGATGCCGGTGGCCAGCACGCCGAGGATGAAGGCGCGGTCGCTTTTGCCCATGGGCCCGTCGTAGCGCCGTGAGGCGCCGACCATCGGCCCGAGCACTCCGGCGTATTCGCTGAACAGCGCCAATAGGGTCACGGCCAGCACCAGCAGCAGGCTGACGCCCGGGAGCAGGGCGAAGGGCAGGATCAGGGCGCTGTCGGCGACCACGTCGCACAGTTCATTGAGGTAGGCGCCCAGGCGCGATTGCTGGCCGAATTCCCGGGCCAGCATGCCGTCGATGGCATTGAGCGCCATGCGCAGGATCATCCACAGCGGAATCAGGGCGAACAGCCAGGTGTGGCTGGCGAACAGGGCGATGACGGTGCCGACCAGGAGTGAGACGACGGCGGCCAGGACGGTGATCTGGTTGGCCGTGGTGCCGTTGTCGTACAGGCGCTGCACCAACGGCCGCAGCAAGTTCTGAAAGCGCGGTTTGAGCTGGTAAATCGAGAGCATGATGGGACGGTTCCTTGTCGCACGCGGTGAGCAGGGCTGGATTATTGCCTTAAATGCCAGGGGCTGACATCAGAAGTTTCTGCTTGAGCAACTGGCTGCCAGTTGTGTCTAGTCTCTGTACGGAAAGCCTGGATACTCGGCGATGCTGTGTTGAAAACGGTCTCGTGCGCGAGTCTGATCGGGATGCTCATTTACACCCCGTAAAGTCGAACGCGACTCAGGCCGTTCCTCGATCGTTTTCGCTTTGCCTGACCTTCGTCTCAAAACTTTTCGTATAGAGACTACGACGCACGCCGTAGCTGAAAAGGCATGGCGTGCGACAAAAAATTCACTCGATGGCTAATACAGCAACGCATTGCCCCAGCGTTATCCGCAGCGCCGGCGCGCCTGGCAGTATTGATCGGCGCGCAATTCCGGGTACTGGTGGATGGTCCGCCGAGCCTGCCGAGCAAAGCATCCGGGTCGCGGTCATGAGTAAGGTTCCACGTGGAACACATGAACTGGGTAGCCCGTGGATTCCCACCGCAAGGCCGCCGCGCAGAATATTTTCATCCCGGCTGTAACGCCGGGGGGCTTCCTCTCTCTAGTGCTATGACGGGATTGCACACGCCTCCCGTCGTCCCCTGCGATTATTGAGGAACAAAAAATGAACATGAAGAAAACCGCTGCTGGTGCTGCCCTGGCTTTCGCTGCCGCCACCCTGTTTGCCGGTGTTGCCACTCAGGCGTCGGCAGCTGATGCCCAGGTTCATTGTTATGGCGTCAACGGCTGCAAAGGCCAGAACGACTGCAAGACCAAAGACCACGCCTGCAAAGGCATGGGCGCTTGCAAAGGCCAGGGCTTCAAGGCCATGACCCAGTCGGAGTGCGAAAAAGCCGGCGGCAAAGTCGGCGAGTAAGCGGCGAATCCGTGCAGCCGCAGTGGGACTGACGACCACTGCGGCCACCTTGCGAGGAGTTCGCTATGTCTGACCTTTCTTCCTGCCTGGGCTATGGCCTGGGTTTGCGCAGCGCCTACTACCAGCAGATTCTCGATGAAGCACCGGACGTCGACTGGTTTGAAGTGGTGTCCGAGAACTTCATGGTCGAGGGCGGCAAGGCTCTCTATTACCTGGACGCCATTGCCGAGCGTTACCCCATCGTGATGCATGGGGTGTCGTTGTCCATTGGCGGTCCCCATGCCCTGGACCTGGACTACCTCAAGCAACTCAAGCAACTGGCCCGGCGGGTTGAGCCGGCCTGGATTTCCGATCACCTGTGCTGGAGCCGCGGCAACGCTCATCAACTGCACGATCTGCTGCCCTTGCCCTATACCGAGGAAAGCCTGGAATACGTGGCGGGCCGGGTGCGCCAGGTGCAGGAGGTGCTGGAGCGTCCCCTGGTGCTGGAGAACGTCTCCAGCTATGTGCGCGCCGCCGCCGATCAGTTCAGCGAGTGGGAGTTTCTGGCCGCCTTGAGCCAGCTCAGTGGCTGCGAGCTGCTGCTGGACGTGAACAACGTCTACGTCAGTTCACGCAATCACGGTTTCGATCCCTGGCAGTTCATCCAGGGGCTGCCGGCGCAACGGGTGCGGCAATTGCATCTGGCCGGGCATCAGGATCATGGCGACTACGTGATCGACACCCATGACCAGCCGGTGTGCGATCCGGTCTGGGCGCTGTATCAGCGCACCCTGCAACACCTTGGACCGGTCGCGACCCTGCTGGAGCGTGACGATCATTTTCCGCCGTTGAGCGAACTGCTCGGCGAACTGCACAAGGCTCGCGCGCTGGGGCAACGGGCGCTGTCCGGGAGGCTTGAATGCGCCTGAACGAATGGCAACTGGCCTTTGAACGCTACCTGCTGGCCGAGCAGTCCCAGGCGGACAGCCTGCTGGGCAACAGCCTGATCGGCGGACCGACCCTGAATGTCGCCACCGGTCTGGCGATTTACCACAACGCCTACCAGGCGCGGCTGCTGGAAGTCATGGTGGCGGACTTTCCGACGATCCTGCAGTGGCTCGGCGATGAGGAGTTCGCGTCACTGGCCGGCGCGTATATACGCCAATCGCCCTCCCTGCATTTCAGCCTGCGCTGGTTGGGGCAGGGCTTCGCCGAGTTCATCCGGGGCCATCTGGTGCCGGAGCAGGGCCTGCCCCTGGCGGAACTGGCGCGCCTGGAGTGGGCGTTCACCCTGGCCTTCGACGCCGCCGAGGCCCAGGTGCTGACGGTGGCGGACATGGCGGCCCTGGACGCCGAAGAGTGGCCGTTGCTGCAACTGCAACTGGCGCCTTGTGTGCAGTGGCTGGACTGCCGCTACAACAGCGTCGCCCAGTGGCGCGCGGTCAAGGATCAGGCGGATTTCCCCGAAAGTGCTTTACTCGAACAAGAGCAGCCTTGCCTGGTATGGCGGGTGGATCGGGTCTGCCGCTATCGCAGCTTGTCGTCAGCAGAAGCCCAAGGGTTGCGAGGCATGATCGAGGCGCAGTGGAGTTTCGCGGAACTCTGTGCCGAGCTGGCCGTCACTTACCTTGAGGGGGCCCCGTTGCAGGCTGCTACCTGGCTCAAACAGTGGGTCGAAGATGGCCTGGTGGTACGCCGCGAGTCCTGGAAAACGGCTGGAAATTCGATAGCCAGCTAATTTCCCAAGATGGTCTACCCTCATTTCAGACGTCTGAAACAAGGGGGATTTTTCATGCTCGCGCAACTTCCACCGGCCTTACAGAATCTGCAATTACCCTTGCGCCTGCGGCTCTGGGATGGCCATGAATTCAATCTTGGGCCGGAGCCCAGCGTCACCATCGTGGTCAAGGACCCGCAGCTGGTTGCGCAATTTACCCATCCCAGCCTGGACGCACTGGGGGGCGCCTTTGTCGAGGGCAAGCTGGAACTCGAAGGCTCCATCAGTGAAGTCATCCGGGTGTGCGATGAGCTGAGCCAGGCCTTGCTGGACGAGGATGACGACGATCAGCCGGTGCGCACACAGCACGACAAGGCCACGGACGCGGCGGCCATTTCCTACCATTACGACCTTTCCAACGCCTTCTATCAGCTCTGGCTCGACAGTGACATGGCCTATTCCTGCGCCTACTTCGAGACCGGCAGCGAGTCCCTGGAGCAGGCCCAGCAAGCCAAATTCCGCCACCTGTGCCGCAAGCTGCGCCTGCAACCGGGGGATTACCTGCTGGATGTCGGTTGCGGTTGGGGCGGGCTGGCCCGTTACGCTGCCCGCGAGTTCGGCGCCAAGGTCTTTGGCATCACCTTGAGCAAGGAGCAACTGGCCCTGGCCCGTGAACGGGTCAGTGCCGAAGGCCTGGACGATCTGGTGGAGCTGCAGCTGCTGGACTATCGCGACCTGCCTCAGGATGGCCGCTTCGACAAGGTGGTGAGCGTCGGCATGTTCGAACATGTGGGCCATGCCAATCTGCCGGAATACTGCCGGACCCTGTTCAACGCGGTGCGCGAGGGCGGCCTGGTGATGAACCACGGCATCACCGCCAAGCACACCGACGGACGTCCCGTGGGCCGGGGCGCCGGGGATTTCATCGAGCGGTATGTATTCCCCAATGGCGAGCTGCCGCACCTGGCGATGATCTCGGCGCAAATCAGCGAGTCCGGGCTGGAAATCGTCGATGTCGAAAGCCTGCGCCTGCATTACGCCCGCACCCTGGATCACTGGAGCGAGCGCCTGGAAGACAACCTGGAGGCGGCCGGCCAGCAGGTGCCGCCGCAAGCGCTACGGATCTGGCGGCTGTACCTGGCGGGTTGCGCCTATGCGTTTGCCAAGGGCTGGATCAATCTGCACCAGATCCTCGCGGTCAAGACCCATGCCGATGGCAGTCATGAGTTGCCCTGGACCCGGGACGACCTCTATTACCCCTAGGCCCGGCAGCGTTTGCTGCAGACCTTGAGTGGCTTCCTAGAGGATCGGTGAAATCAGCCGCGCGACCCGCATGCCCAGTTGTTGCAGGCGGTGAGTCTGGCGGCTTTCTTCCCGGGCGATTTCCCGGGCCTTGGCGAAGTCGGCGTCCAGCATCTGCTCCACCTCGGTGGCGAAGTCGTCGTCCACGGTCAGCAGCATCACTTCGAAATTCAAGCGGAACGAACGGTTGTCCAGGTTGGCGCTGCCAATGGCGCTGATCTCGTTGTCGATTAACACCACCTTTTGATGCAGGAACCCTGGCTGATAACGGAAGACCCGGACCCCGGCGCGCACCGCCTCGAAGGCGTAGAGGCTGGAGGCGGCGTAGACGATGCGATGGTCCGGGCGCGAGGGCAGCAGGATGCGTACGTCCACATCCCGCAACACGGCCAGGCGCAGGGCGGCGAAGACCGCTTCATCGGGAATGAAATACGGGCTGGTGATCCATACCCGTTCGGTAGCGGCATGGATCGCCTCGACGAAGAACAGCGAGCATGTTTCGTAGGCATCGGCGGGGCCGCTGGCGAGCAATTGGCAGAGCACGCCGTCATCCGGGTAGGTGTCCGGAAGGATCAGCGGCGGCAGTTCCCGGGCCGCCCAGAACCAGTCTTCGGCAAAGGACTCCTGCAGGCAGGCCACCACCGGGCCGCTGACCTGCACGTGGGTATCGCGCCAGGGCGCCAGGGGCGGTTTCTTGCCCAGGTATTCGTCACCGACGTTGTGTCCGCCGACAAAACCCAGCAAGCCGTCCACCACCACAATCTTGCGGTGATTGCGGAAGTTCACCTGGAAGCGGTTGAGCCAGCCACTGCGGGTGGCGAAGGCATGCACCTGGACCCCGGCGTCACGCAGGGTCTGCACATAAGCGGCGGGCAGGGAATGGCTGCCGATGCGGTCGTAGAGCAAGTGGATGGAGACGCCTTCGGCGGCCTTTTCCAGCAGCAGGCGTTGCAGGCGCCGGCCCAGCTCGTCGTCGTGAATGATGAAGAACTGGATCAGCACCGCCTTGTGGGAGCGGCGGATGGCATTGAAGATCGCTTCGAAGGTGGCGTCGCCGTTGACCAGCAGGCGCACCTGATTGTTGGCCAGGCACGGCATGCGCCCCAGCTTGGGCATGGCCCGCAGCGTGGCGTAGGCCTGGGAGGCGCGGGCGGTGAGCGCCTCTTCGACCCAGGGCCGCCAGTTCAGCTCATTGATGGCCTTGTGCATTTCCACGTTGGCCTGGCGCCGGGCCTGGATGTAGGCATCGAAGGTGCTGCGGCCGAACACCAGGTAGGGAATCAGGGTCAGGTAGGGCATGAACATCAGTGACAGGGCCCAGGCAATGGCGCCTTGGGCGGTCCTGACGGTGAGCACCGCGTGGATCGCGGCGATCAGCCCGAGAAAATGCAACAGTGCGATGAGATAGCCGAAGAGGTGCGGGCCAAAATAATCCATGGGGCAACCTTTGCTCCTGAAGATTCAATGCCTAACAGACCATGTTCCACAGCGAATGTCGCTATTTTATTCTGCATGCAACGCCGTGCCTTGGCCGAAGTCTAACGGCCACTACTGTCTAGGAGTCATTCGATGAAACTTCGTTTACTGGGTTGGGCCTTGGCGGCGGGATTGGCGCTGCCATTGGCTGCGCAGGCGCAGATGCTGCAACCGGGCTTGTGGGAGCTGACCAGCAGCAACATGAAGGTCGATGACCAGAACTTGCCGGACTTGTCGCTGATTCTTGGCCAGTTGCAGCAACAGATGACCCCGGAACAACGGGCGATGCTGGAGAAACAGGGCGTGACCATGGGCGGCAAGGGTATTCGGGTGTGCTTGACGCCGGACCAGGTGAAATCCGACACCATTCCGCTGCAGGACCCGCAATCGGGTTGCCAGCAGCAGGTCACCGAGCGCAATGGCAATCAATGGAAGTTTCGCTTCAGTTGTCCCAAGGCTCAGGGTAACGGGGTGGCCAAGTTCATCAGTGATCGCGAGTTCACCACCAACGTGATCGGCACCTTCAATGCCACCGGCCTGCAGCAAAAGGGCAGCATGGACACCCGTGCCGTATGGCTGGGCCAGGACTGCGGCACGGTCAAACCCCGCGCCTCCTGACCGACCCTGTAGCAGTGACGGCCGCTGCGCTTGTCGGCGAAGCGGCCCTCCAGGCACCTGGACCAGGGCCTTCGCCGACAGGCCCGGGCACCGGCTAGCCCATCCGTTCCACTACCTGTTCCAGCGTCAGCTGTCCCAGATCCTCGCCATCTCTGCCGCGCAGGCTGACGTAGCCTCCGGCTTTCTCCTTGTCCCCGATCACCAGCAGGTAGGGCACTTTCTGCAGGCTGTGCTCACGGATCTTGTAGCCGATCTTTTCGTTGCGCAGGTCGGCACTGGACCGCAGCCCCTCTCGGCGTAGGCGTTCGCTGATTTCCCAGGCATAGTCCGCCTGAGCTTCGCTGATGTTGAGCACCACCACCTGCTGCGGCGCCAGCCACAAGGGCAGGGCGCCGCCATAGTGCTCGATGAGAATGCCGATGAAACGTTCCAGGGAGCCGAACAGCGCGCGGTGCAGCATCACCGGTTGCCGGCGTTCGCCGTTGTCGGCGATGTAGCTGATGGCGAAGCGCTCGGGGAGGTTGAGATCCACTTGCAGGGTGCCGCACTGCCAGTCGCGGCCGATGGCGTCGCGCAGCACGAATTCCAGTTTCGGACCGTAGAAGGCGCCTTCTCCCGGGTTGAGCCGATAGTCGATCTGCATGCTTTGCAGGGCGCCGACCAGGGCGCTTTCCAGCTGATCCCAGACCTCGTCGCTGCCGATGCGGTTGGCCGGGCGCGTAGAGAGCTTTACCGCCACGTCGTCAAAACCGAACTCCTTATAGATGTCGAACACCAGGGCGATGGTGCGGGCGCATTCGTCCTGCATCTGTTCCGGGGTGCAGAAGATGTGGGCGTCGTCCTGGGTGAAGTGGCGGACCCGTAGCAAGCCGTGCAGTGCCCCTGAAGGTTCATAGCGATGGACCTTGCCGAATTCGGCGATGCGCAGGGGCAGGTCGCGGTAGCTCTTCAAGCCGTGGCCGAAGATCGCCACCGCGCCGGGGCAGTTCATGGGCTTGAGGGCGAAGGTGCGCTGGTCCTCGGTGCTGGTGGTGAACATGTGGTCGCGGTAGTTCTGCCAGTGCCCGGAGGTTTCCCAGAGGCTGCGGTCCATCACGTCCGGGGTGTTCACTTCCTGGTAGCCGGCCTGTTCCTGGCGCTGGCGCATGTAGCCGATCAACAGCTTGAACAGGGTCCAGCCCTTGGCGTGCCAGAACACTGAGCCCGGCGCGCAATCGTCGAAGTGGAACAGGTCCAGTTGCTGGCCCAGCTTGCGGTGGTCGCGCTTGGCGGCCTGTTCCTGACGCAGCAGATAGGCGTCCAGATCCTGGCGGGTGGCCCAGCAGGTGCCGTAGATCCGTTGCAACGGCGCGTTGCTGGCATCGCCGCGCCAATAGGCGCCGGCCACCTTGGTCAGCTTGAAGGCCCGCAACTGGCCGGTGGTACGCACGTGGGGGCCGCGGCACAGGTCTTCGAAATCACCCTGGCGGTACAGCGACAGTACGGCCTCCGGGGGCAGGTCGCGGATCAGCTCGACCTTGTAGTGCTCGCCCTGGTCGGCGAAGTGTTGCAGCGCCTGCTCCCGGGACAGCTCGCGGCGGCGCAAGGTGTGGTTGGTGGCGGCAAGGCTGTGCATGCGCGCCTCGATCAGTTCCAGATCCTCGGGGGTGAAAGGGCGCTCATAGGCGAAGTCGTAGAAGAAGCCGTCCTCGATCACCGGGCCGATGGTGACTTGGGCCGAGGGATACAGCTGCTTCACCGCCATGGCCAGCAGGTGGGCGCAGGAGTGACGCAGGACTTCCAGGCCATCGGCATCGGTCGCGGTGACGATGCTCAGGCGGGTGTCGGTGTCCAACAGGTAGTCACAGTCCACCAGCCGGCCATCGACCCGTCCGGCCACGGCGGCTTTGGCCAGGCCGCTGCCAATGCTGGCGGCCACTTCGAACACGGACAACGGCTGGTCGTACTCACGGCACGCGCCATCAGGCAGGGTGATGCGGATCATCTTCGGTGGTCCTTGGTCAGGCTTGGGGGATTAGCGGATGAAGCGCAGGGGCAGGCCCTGACAGTGGTCATACAGACGCCCCTGGTGCCAGGCGAGCTGACCCGAGACCAGGGTGGTGGCGACGCTATGGCGAAAGCGTTGGCCGGCAAACGGCGTCCAGCCGCATTGGGCAAGAATTGGCTGGCGGTCCACAGCCAGGCCCTCGGGCTCGGCGCGGATCAGCACCAAGTCGGCCCAGTAGCCTTCGCGCAGGTAGCCACGGTCGGGGATGGCGAACAGGTCGGCTACCCGGTGGCTGGTCTTGGCCACCAGGGTGGTCAGGGGCAGGACCTGGTCCGCCACCAGTTCCAGCAAGGCCGGCAAGGCGTGCTGCACCAGAGGCAGTCCGGCGGGCGCACGGGTGTAGGGCTGCTGTTTCTGCTCCCAGGTGTGGGGCGCGTGGTCACTGCCGATGATGTCCAGGCGGTGGCTGTTGAGGGCCTGACGCAAGGCGTCGCGATCGGCCTGGGTCTTGATCGCCGGGTTGCATTTGATCAGGTGGCCAAGACGCGAGTAGTCGCGGTCATCGAACAGCAGGTGGTGCAGGCAGACTTCGGCGGTGATGCGCTTTTCGGCCAGGGGCCGGTCCTCGAACAGGGCCAGTTCCCGGGCGCAGGTCAAGTGCAGGACGTGCAGGCGGGTGCCGTGTTTTTTCGCCAGTTCCACCGCCAGGGACGAGGAGCGGTAGCAGGCCTCGGCGTCGCGAATGCGCGGGTGAGCGGCAGCGGGAATCTGCTCGCCATAGAGTTGCTGCCAGCGTTGTTGCTTGAGCTGGATGCTCGGGGTGTGTTCGCAGTGCGCCAGAAGGAGGGTCGGTACCTGGCGAAACAGCCGGTCCAGCACGTGCGGATCGTCCACCAGCATGTTGCCGGTGGAGGCGCCCATGAACACCTTGACCCCGGCGACCTCGGTGGGATCGAGGGCGGCGACGGTGTCGAGGTTGTCGTTGCTGACACCGAAGTGAAAGCCGTAGTTGGCCACTGAAGCGACCGCTGCGCGGCGTTTCTTGTCGGCCAGGGCGGCCAGGGTCAAGGTCGCCGGCGAGGTGTTGGGCATGTCCATGAAGCTGGTGATGCCACCGGCCACTGCGGCGCGCGACTCGCTATGGATGCTGCCTTTTTCCGGGGCGCCGGGATCGCGAAAGTGCACCTGGTCGTCGATCATCCCTGGCAGCAGCCATTGGCCCTGGGCGTCGATTTCCAGTTCGGCGCTGAGGTGGTCGAGGCTGCCGATGGTCTCGATGCGTCCATGATTGACCAGCAGGTCGGCGTCGAACTCCCGTCCTTCGTTCACCAGGCGGGCATTGCGGATAAGGATTCGGCTCATGCTCAAAACTCGTTCTGCAGGGCCTTGTAGCCGCGGACCAGATCGACGTTGGTACGGGCCACGTCCTCGGAAAACTCCGAGGCGCTGATGCTCACCGGAGGGAACTGCGCCAGGTCGGTCTTGGGGCCGATGCGGGTGGTGGAGGGCACGTAGAAGCCTGGGGGCAGGTCGCGACCGTCCACCACCGAGTTGTGGCGGACCACGCTGCCGTCGCCCACCACGCAGTTGAACAGCACGCTGTTGAAACCGATGAACACCCGGTCGCCGACCACGCAGGGGCCGTGGACGATGGAGCGGTGGGCGATGGAGGTGTGCTGGCCGATGGTGACGGCGGCGCCGGATTTGGAGTGGATCACCACGCCGTCCTGGATGTTCGAATTGGCGCCGATGGTGATGGCTTCCATCTGGCCGCTGGCGTCGACCTCGTCGGCGCGGATCACCGCGTAGGGGCCGACGAACACGTTGTCGCCGATCACCACCTTGCCGCAGATGATGGCGGTCTTGTCCACGTAGGCGGATTCAGCGATCACCGGCAGATCGCCGGAAGGGTTTTTACGAATCATGGCGCGAGTCCTTCACGGGGGAACTGATGACTTCCACCGCGCCATCGCGAATGGCGTTGTAGAAACAGTTGGGGCGGCCGGTGTGGCAGGCGGGGCCTTGTTGCTCCACTTGCAGCAACACGGCGTCGCCATCGCAGTCCAGGCGCGCTTCGATCAGGCGCTGGCGGTGGCCCGAGCTTTCGCCCTTGCGCCACAGGCACTGGCGCGAGCGCGACCAGTAGCAGACCTGGCCGCTGGCCAGGGTTTCGGCCAGGGCCCGGCGGTTCATCCAGGCCAGCATCAGCACCTCGCCGCTGTCGTGTTGCTGGGCGATGGCGGCGATCAGTCCGTCGCTGTTCCAGGGCAGGGCATCGAGCACCGCGGTCAGCGGCCAACGACTGCCCTGGGCAGCGCTTTCCAGGTCCAGCAGTGTCAGCGGCAGGCGTTGGATCATGGTCGGCTCAGGGCGTCGTATAGGGTGTTGAGGTTGTATTCGAACAGCCCGATGAAGGTGCTGGCCGGGCCGCTGGCGGAGAGGGCGTCGGAGTACAGGGTGCCGCCGATATGGGCGCCGCTTTCGTCGGCAATCTGCTTGAGCAGGCGGGCGTCCTTGATGTTCTCCATGAACACCGCCTTGACCTTGGCGTTGCGGATCTGGGTGATCAGCGCCGCGACTTCGGCGGCCGAGGGTTCGCGTTCGGTGGACAGACCCTGGGGCGCCATGAAGTCGATACCGTAGGCCTGGCCCAGATAGCCGAAGGCGTCGTGGGAGGTGACGATCTTGCGGTTGCCCGGGGGCAGGGCGCCGAGTTTGGTCTTGGCCTCGGCCAGCAGGCGGTAGATCTGTTGCAGGTAGGCCTGGCTGTTGCGCTGATAGTCAGCCTGGTGGGCCGGGTCGGCGGCGATCAGTGCCTGGGTGATGGTGTTCACATAGAGTTCGCTGTTGGCCAGGTTGTGCCAGGCGTGCGGGTCGGGCACCTGTTCGCCGTCCTCGTCCAGGGTCCGTGGAATCACCCCGCGACTGGCGGTGATCACCGCAGTCTTGGTAGCCGAGCTGGCCACCAGGCGATCCAGCCAGGGTTCGAAGCCCAGGCCGTTCTTGATGATCAGCCGGGCTTTGAGCAGGGCCTTGGCATCGTCCGGCGTGGGTTCGTAGGTGTGGGCGTCTTCATCGGCGCCTACCAGGTTGGTGATCTGTACATGCTCGCCGCCGACCTGGCGGGTGATGTCGGCGAGGATGCTGAAGCTGGTGACCACGGCCAGCTTGTCCGCGGCCTGGGCGGTGGACCACGACAGTGGCAGCAGCAGGCTGAACAGCACGAGTAGAGCGCGCATCGGGAAACACCTCATGGGGATGTGAGCAACGGCGGGCGGTGCAACAGGCCGTGTACCGGACCGAACACCACGGACAGCAGGTACAGGCTGCCCGCCACCAGCACGATGGCCGGTCCGCTGGGCAGCGAGTAATGGAATGACAGCAACAGGCCGAGCCACACCGAGAGACAACCCAGCAGCGCGGCGATGCCCATCAACAGCGGCAGCCGCCGGCTCCAGAAGCGCGAGGCGGCGGCCGGCAGCATCATCAGCCCCACCACCATCAGGGCGCCGATGGCCTGGAAACCGATCACCAGATTGAGCACCACCAGGGTCAGGAACAGGCCGTGAGCCAGGGGACCCAGGCGACTGACGCTGTGCAGGAACAGTGGGTCGAGGGTGTCCAGCAGCAGGGGTTTGTAGATCAGGGCCATGGCCAGCAGGCTGACGGCCGAGACCAGGAGCATGCCGTTGAGGGTCGGGCCGTCCACCGCCAGGGCCGAGCCGAACAGCAGGTGCAACAGATCCAGGCGTTTGCCCGCCAACCCGAGGATCAACACGCCGCTGGCCAGGGAGATGGGGTAGATAGCCGCGATGCTGGCGTCTTCCCGCAGGCCGGTGCGGCGGGTGATCCAGGCCGCGAGGCCGGCCATACCCAAGCCGGCGCCCAGGCCGCCGAAGGTCAGGGCCGGCAAGCTGAGACCGGCGAACCAGAAGCCCAGGGCGGCGCCAGGGAGGATGCCGTGGGCCACCGCATCGCCGATCAGGCTCATGCGCCGCAGGATCAGGAAGACGCCCAGAGGGGCGGTGCTGCAGGCCAGGACCAGGCCGCCGAGCAAGGCCCGGCGCATGAACACGAATTCGCTGAAGGGTTGCCAGAGCTGTGCGGCGAACTGCATCACGCCACCTGCGTCTGGAAGGGCGGGGCAATCAGTTCTTGGCTCGGGCCCAAGACACAGCCGCTGCTTTTAACCCACAAGGTCTGAGGGATGTGCTGGCGTACGGCGGCCAGGTCATGACAAACCACCACCAGCGTCCGGCCCTGGGCGTGCCAGCTGTGCAGGTGTTGCCAGAGCAAGGTCTGGCCCGCTTCGTCGAGGGCGGCGTGGGGTTCGTCCAGGAGCAGCAGAGGCGCTTCGGTCAGGCTCAGTCTGGCCAGCAGCGCGCGCTGTAATTCCCCACCGGAAAGGGCCATCAACGGGCGACTTTCCAGACCACTCAAATGCCAGTCTTCGAGCACCGCCTGCAGTTTTTCTGCCCTGGCCCTGGCGGGTTCACGCTTGCCCCAGAAGCCTGCGGCCACCAGCGCTTCGAGGCTGATGGGGAACTGGCGATCGAGGTGTTGCTGTTGCGGCAGAAACGAAAAGCCGCCCCGTTTGGGCGCCGCCAGATCGACCTTGCCGGCCAAGGGCTTTTGCAGCCCAGCCAGGACTTTCAGCAGGCTGCTCTTGCCCGAACCGTTGGCGCCGATGATGGCGCTCAGGCTGCCGCTGGGCAGGTGCAGGTCCAGGGCTGGAGTCAGGGGTTGGCCCGGCGCGCCCCAGCGCAAACCTCGGCAGCGGATCATCAGGCCTCCCAGTTCCAGCGGCTTTGTGCCACGGCGTCGTGGGCGTGCAGGCTTTCCGCATGCACGACCCGCAGTTGGAAGGCGTTGACCCCGGGGGAGCGACGCAGGGCCAGATTCAACCGGCGGGCGGCGTCTTCGCAGAACATCAGGTTTTGTCCGTTGGCCAGGGCGAAGGCCTGTTCATCGGCGCGTTTGACCGCCGTTTGCACGGCGGTGCCCAGGGCGTTTTCCGCGTCGTTGATCAGTGCAATCAACGGCAGTTCGTCGAGGAAGTCGTCCAGGCGCAGATGCAGTTCGGCGTTGCTGCGTTGGCTATGGGGCGTGGCGACTATGCCTTGGGTCGAGCCCAGCCAGGCCAGGATCTCGGCGTGCTGCAATGGCCGGTTGGCGAAATCGTCGACGAATTGCTGTTGGATCAACTGACGGGACAGGGCGGCCGAGCAAGGACAGGTGGAGGAATAAGGCACGACGATTTTTAGTTCCACGTGGAACATCGCGTTTTTCAGCCGTGCTTCGATGCTCAACGGATAGCTCTTCCAACCGGCCAAAGGGCTGACCAAGGCCGGGCGTTTGAGCAGCAGATCGAAGTGCAGGCGCAGGTAGGCGCTGTTGGCCAGGCCTTCGTGACTGTCGAGAAAGCGCTGTAGCACTTGGCGCAGCAGAGCAGGCGTGAGGTTGTCCTGTTCGAGCATTTCCAGGGCCAGGTACAGCCGCGACATATGAATGCCTCGCGCCTCGCCGTCGTCGAGGCTGACTCCGGCGTCCGCTTTGGCAGCGATCCGTTGGCTGTCCATCAGTACAGGTAAGGCAATGCCGCACATGCCCACCCATTCCAGGGGCAAGGCTTGGCGTGAGGCCTGCGCGGCGATATCCGGCAGAGTCAGCGCGTTCATGAACAGGTCCGTCGTTAGGAATATTTCTGCATGTTATATTATAACAATACATCCGATGAAACATTTTTCCTCGGCGGTTCTCTGGCCTGTTCTTGTGAGTACGGACGCTCCCTCATCTGCGGTATTTGTCATGCACAGACGTCAATTGCTCAACCTGCTGTTGGCCGGCACGGCCCTGATGTTGCCCTGGGCTGTTTCTGCCGCGCAGATCCGTAATGCGCGGCTGTGGAAAGACGCCGACAAGCTGCGGCTGGTGCTCGATCTGAGTGGCCCGGTGCAGTACAAGACCTTCACTCTGAGCGCACCGGAGCGCTTGATCATCGATTTGAACGGCGCTCGCCTGAGTGGCGATTTCAGTCAGTTGCCCCTGGCCCGTACGGTGATCCGCGCGATCCGCTCCGGGCATTTTGGCCAGGGCGATACACGGATCGTCCTCGACCTGAATGAGCCGGTGCAGCTCAACAGTTTTCTCCTGCCGCCCCAGGATGGGCAGGGCCACCGACTGGTGCTGGACCTGTCTGCGGCCGGCAAGGTGCCGTTGCAGATCGCCGCGGCCGCTGCGCCCCTGGCCCAGCCCGAGGCGTCGCCGGGCAAGCCTCATCCCAAGCGCGACATCATCGTGGTGGTGGACCCTGGCCACGGTGGCAAGGACCCCGGCGCCGTGGGGGCCAAGGGTGAGCGAGAGAAGGATGTGGTGCTGTCCATCGCCCGGTTGCTGGCCAAGCGGCTCAAGCGCGAGAAGGGCTTTGCCGTGAAGCTGGTGCGCAACGACGACTTCTTCGTGCCGCTGCGCAAGCGGGTGGAGATCGCCCGCAAGCACAAGGCCGACATGTTCATCTCGGTGCACGCCGATGCGGCACCGCGCCTTAGCGCCTCCGGTGCCTCGGTGTATGCCTTGTCCGAAGGCGGGGCGACTTCGGCCACTGCGCGCTTCATGGCCCAGCGGGAAAACGATGCCGACTTGCTGGGGGCCAGCAGCCTGCTCAATCTCAAGGACAAGGACCCGATGCTGGCAGGGGTGATTCTCGACATGTCGATGAACGCCACTATTGCCGCCAGCCTGCAGCTAGGGGGCACGGTGCTGGACAGCCTGTCGGGGATCACCACCCTGCACCAGAAGCGCGTGGAACAGGCCGGCTTCGCGGTGCTCAAGTCGCCGGACGTGCCATCGATCCTGGTGGAAACCGGCTTCATCTCCAATCGCCGCGACAGCCAGCAACTGGTCACCACGCGGCATCAGCAGGCGATTGCCGACGGCCTGTTCCAGGGTTTGCAGCGCTACTTCGAAAAGAACCCGCCGGCCAACAGCTATCTGGCCTGGCTCCAGGAAACAAAGAACAGCCGCACCGTGTAGGAGCCGGCTAAGAGGCCGTTGGATTGTGCGTCGCCCTGACGGTCGCGTTCGCTGGCAAGCCAGCTCCTACAGCCACCAGCGCCTGCACCTGGCGCGCTGTGGGTGCGGCTAGCAACCGCTGATGCGGCTGCAGGTGAACTTGGCGCTGCTGCCGCCAGAACTGGAGAAGCGATTGCGGGTGGTCCAGCCCACGCGCTGGCTGTAGCCCACCCAGGCTTCACCATCGGAGGCCAGGCCGGTGAAGAAGGTCAGTTGCCCGTAGCGACTGTTGGTCTGCGCCCAGTAGCGTTTGCCGATCACCTCGAACCCGCGCAAGTAAGTCGTGCTGCCCGCCGTGGCGACGCTGTAGGCGTTGCCCAAGGGATCGACGCAGGCCAGCAGGGTGGCGCTGCGGGTGCAGGTGGCCAAGGTACTGGGCACGGCGGCTGTGGCGTGGCCGGCCAGCAGCATCAGGCTTGAAAGCAGGGTGGGCAGGACAAGGCGCATGGCAGTTCTCGTGGCGACAGGGGCGCAGCATTGCGCCCTTCGTCGTGGTCGGCAAGGGAGTATTGGCTAATCTGCATTGTTATAATATAACATAAAATAAAGCCTGACCCGTGACCCCCGCCATGACTGAACAAGAGCTCCTCGCCGAACCCTCGGCGCATTACATGAACGACGCCCAGCAGGGCTTCTTCCGCGATCTGCTGCTGGCCCAGCGCAGCGAATTGCAGGAGCGCATTGCCGCTGAGTTCGACCAACTGCGCGAGCAGGAACCCCACAGCGACCCCGCCGACATCGGCAGCGCCGAAGAGCAGCGGCAATGGCAACTGCGCCTGCTGGAGCGGGAAAAGAAGCTCCTGGACAAGATCGACGAGGCCCTGGAGCGCCTGGCCCGCGGCGAGTACGGCTGGTGCCGCGACACCGGCGAGCCCATCGGCCTGCAGCGCCTGCTGCTGCGGCCCACCGCCACCTTGTGTATCGAAGCCAAAGAACGCCAAGAGCTGCGCGAACGCCACCAGCGGGCGCTTTGACCCAGCCGCGAACCTGATGAGGAACCCCCATGACCGAGCGTCTTCCCGTTACCGTGCTGTCCGGCTTTCTTGGCGCGGGCAAAAGCACCCTGCTCAATCACGTCCTGCGCAACCGCGACAACCTGCGGGTAGCGGTGATCGTCAACGACATGAGCGAAATCAACATCGACGGCAGCGAGGTGCAGCGCGATGTCAGCCTCAACCGCGCTGAAGAGAAGCTGGTGGAGATGAGCAACGGCTGCATCTGCTGCACCCTGCGCGAAGACCTGCTGGAGGAAGTGGGCAAGCTGGCCCGCGACGGGCGCTTCGACTACCTGCTGATCGAGTCCACCGGGATCTCCGAGCCGCTGCCGGTGGCAGAAACCTTCACCTTTCGCGATGAGGCCGGGCAGAGCCTGGCGGACATCGCCCGCCTCGACACCATGGTGACTGTGGTCGATGGCATGAACTTCCTGCTGGATTACCAGGCGGCGGAAAGCCTCGCCAGTCGCGGTGAAACCCTGGGCGAGGAAGACGAGCGTTCGATCACCGACCTGCTGATCGAGCAGGTGGAGTTTGCCGACGTGATCCTGGTCAGCAAGATCGACCTGATCAGCAGCGCCGAGCGCCAGGAGCTGATGGCGATCCTGGCGCGGCTCAACGCCCAGGCAGAGATCATCCCCATGGTCATGGGCCAGGTGCCCTTGGCCAAGATCCTCAATACCGGGCGCTTCGACTTTGAACGCGCGGCCCAGGCGCCGGGCTGGCTGCAGGAGTTGCGCGGCGAGCACGTACCGGAAACCCAGGAGTACGGAATTGCTTCAACCGCCTATCGGGCGCGGCGCCCCTTTCATCCGCAGCGCTTCTTCAACTTCATCAACCGGCCCTGGGTCAACGGCAAGCTGCTGCGCTCCAAAGGCTTCTTCTGGCTGGCCAGCAAGTACCAGGAAGCGGGCAGCTGGTCCCAGGCCGGTGGCTTGATGCGCCACGGTTTTGCCGGGCGCTGGTGGCGCTTCGTGCCCAAGCAGCAATGGCCCCAGGACGAGGAAAGCATGGCGGCGATCCTGCACAACTGGACCCCGGCCACGGGCGACTGTCGCCAGGAGCTGGTGTTCATCGGCCAGAACATCGACTTCACCCGGCTCTGTGCCGAGCTCGACCTGTGCCTGCTGGATGACGATGAAATGGCCCTGGGTGTCGAGGGCTGGAGCCTGATGACCGACCCTTTCGGTGCCTGGCATGAAGAGGAGGCGGCCTGATGCTGACCCTGAGTTCTCCGGTGACTCCACTGAGCATTCCATTGGCGGCCAGGAGCTTGCTGCTGCCTTGTGCGGTGCCGCTGGTTTCCCGGCGCGCGGCCATTGGCCCGACCCCGGCGGTCCTGGCCGAGGTGCTGGACGATGAGGTCAACCTCGGCCTCTGGCAGCGCCAGTTGCCGGCGCACATCGAGGACTTCGGCCCGTTGCTGTTGTCCCTCAACGAGCCCTTGGCCGAGTCCCTGTCCCTGGAACTGCCGGATGAGGATTGCCCACCGAACCTGCGGGGCCTGGCCTCGCGCTTCAGCGACTTGCACGGTTATGACGGCTTTATCGCCGACGTTTCCTGGCTGGTCAGCGCCTTTGCCTGCCTGTTGGGCGCCAAGCGCGTGGGCTTGCGCTTGCGGGTGCTGGACAAGGCCATGTGCCCGCGCTTTCACGTCGACCATGTGCCCGTGCGCCTGATCACCACCTATGCCGGGATTGGCAGCCAGTGGTTGCGCGAGGGGGCGATGGACCGTCGACAACTGGGACAGGCCAGTGCTGAACCCCGAGACCCGGCGCTGATCCAGCAGATCGGCAGCGGTGAAGTGGCGCTGTTCAAGGGCGAGAAGTGGCACGGCAACGAAGGTTTCGGCCTGATCCACCGCTCGCCGCAACTAGCGTCGGGGGAGCGCCGGCTGATCCTTACCCTTGATTGGCTGGGTTGAGCCAGGCGTGTAGCCGCTGCCGAGCCTGCGAGGCTGCGCCAAGGTCCGCAGGACCTTCAGTGCGCTCAAGAACGGCGTCTGCTGCGGCGTCGTTCTTGAGCGCGCGGATTTTCGCCCTGCACGGGAAGGGCGTAGCATCACCTCACAGGCTTTCCGGACCCCCTTGCCATGCTGCAGAACATTCCTACCCATGTGATCGCCGGCCCCCTGGGGGCCGGCAAGACCAGCCTGATCCGTCATCTGCTGAGCCAGCGCCCGGCCCATGAGCGCTGGGCGGTGCTGATCAATGAGTTCGGCCAGATCGGCCTGGACGCGGCCTTGCTGACTCGGGATGACGATGGCATCGCCCTCGGCGAAGTGGCCGGCGGCTGTCTGTGCTGCGTCAACGGCGCACCGTTTCAGGTGGGCTTGGGGCGTCTGCTGCGCAAGGCCAAGCCGGATCGTCTGTTCATCGAGCCTTCTGGCCTCGGTCACCCGGCGCAATTGCTCAAGCAACTGAGCGTCGCGCCCTGGCAAGGGGTGCTGGCGTTGCAGCCCTGTGTGCTGGTGCTCGACGCCCAGGCCCTGGCGGCCGGCAAGCCGCTGCCCCAGGCCCAGCAGGACGCCCTGTCCAGCGCCGGCCTGTTGGTGTTGAACAAGGACGAACTGCTTAGCGACAGCGATCGGCTGCGGGTGCTGGAGCAGTTGCCGGACCTGCCCTTGTTCTGGACGCGCCACGCCGCCTTGCCCCTGGCCGAGCTACCGGGCCTGGAGGTCAGCGCCGGGGCGACGCTGGAGCACCTGGATGTTCCCCAGGGCCTGGCACAGTTACCGGCGGTGTGGAGCGATCCGGCGTTGCCGATCTGCCTCAGTCAGTCTCAGGAGGAGGGCTGGAGCATCGGCTGGCGCTGGCACCCGAGCCAGCAGTTCGACCTGACCCGGGTCGATCACTGGCTGCAGAACCTCGACTGGCGTCGGGCCAAACTGGTGATCCACAGCGATGAGGGCTGGCGCTCGGGCAATGGCTTGGATAATTCACCGCTGAACTGGCTGCCCAGCGAATGGCGACGGGATTCGCGCCTGGAGTTGATTTTCAGTGCCCCTCAGGACATGGCCGCCCTGCAAGCCAGCCTCAGCGCTTGCCGCCTGTAGGCGCAGGCTTGCCTGCGCCTCTCACGGCTTGAACTTGCGATGCTCTTCGCGCCACTGACTCAGCTCGATCACCTCGGCGCTGGGCAACGGCTCTTTCACTTCGAATGGATAGGGTGCCAGCTCGATGTGCGCGCTGTGGGCTCCGAACTGAGTGATGGTTCCGGCGTGGCGGGTTTCGCCAGTCACGGTGAATTCGAAGTTGTAGATTCGCGCCAGGCGCCGACGGCCGTTGGCGTCCTTGACCAAACCGATGCGCTTGAGCGCGACGTTGCCGTCCAGCAGCTCGATGTCGAGCCGTGCACAGTGCTGCTTGACCCGCGCCAGCGCCCGTTCCCGCAGGCCGTGGTTGTGCCATAGCCAGGCGGCGCCGGTCGCCAGCAGCATCAGCACAAAAATGTTTCCAAGGGTCAGCATGAAGGTTTGCTCCAACGAAGTGGCGTCAGCTTAACTGCGTCTCCGGTCTGTCGTACAGGCTGCGTTTAGTCGCATACTGCGCGGCTTGAATTCCACCGGTTTTATGGAAAATCCTGCATGAAACGTACGCCCCACCTGCTTGCGATCCAGTCCCATGTGGTTTTCGGCCACGCCGGTAACAGTGCTGCGGTGTTTCCCATGCAGCGGGTCGGGGTGAATGTCTGGCCCCTGAATACCGTACAGTTCTCCAACCACACTCAGTATGGTCACTGGGCCGGAGAAGTGTTGGCGCCCCAGCAGATTCCCGAGCTGGTGGAAGGTATCGCCGCCATCGGCGAGTTGGGCAACTGCGATGCGATTCTCTCCGGTTACCTGGGCAGCGCGGCCCAGGGCCGGGCGATTCTCAGTGGCGTGGCGCGGATCAAGGCGACCAACCCCAAGGCCTTGTACCTGTGCGACCCGGTGATGGGCCATCCGGAGAAGGGCTGCAGCGTGCCGGCGGAAGTCAGCGACTTTCTGCTGGATGAAGCGGTGGCCATGGCGGATTTTCTCTGCCCCAACCAGCTGGAACTGGACAGCTTCTGCGGGCGCAAGCCGCAATCGTTGTTCGATTGCCTGGGCATGGCCCGCTCGCTGCTGGAGAAGGGCCCCAAGGCGGTGCTGGTCAAGCACCTGGACTACCCGGGCAAGTTGGCGGAAGGCTTCGAGATGCTGCTGGTGACCGCCGAGGGCAGCTGGCACCTGCGGCGTCCGCTGCTGGCGTTCCCACGCCAACCGGTGGGAGTGGGCGACCTGACGTCGGGTCTGTTCCTGGCCCGGGTGCTGTTGGGTGACAGCCTAGTAGCGGCGTTCGAATTCACCGCCGCGGCGGTGCATGAAGTGCTGCTGGAAACCCAGGCCTGCGCCAGCTACGAGCTGGAGCTGGTGCGGGCCCAGGATCGCATCGCCCATCCGCGGGTGCGGTTCGAGGCCACGCCGATCGGCTTCTGATGGCGACCGGCGTTCAGTGACTCAGGCCTGCTCGGAGAATTGCACCGTCGGCGCCGGCTGACGGAAGCCCCGGGTGTGTACGCCCAGGTACGCCAGGCCCAAGGCGAACCAGGCCAGGCCAATCCCCAGGGTCAGGGCCGAGAGGCTGGTCCACAGCCAGACGATCAGGCCGAAGCCGATCAACGGCAGCAGGCCGTACTGCAGCAGTCGCGCCCCCGTGCGCGGCTGCCCCTGTCCCAGGTGACTCTTGATCACCGCCAGGTTGACCACCGAGAACGCCACCAGCGCGCCGAAGCTGATCATCGACGCCAGGGTGGTGAGGTCGATGACTACTGCCAGCAAGGACACCAGCGACACCAGGACAATGGCGATCACCGGGGTCTTGTAGCGCTCGGACAGGGTGCCGAACACTCGCCGTGGCAAGATGCCGTCGCGGCCCATGCTGAACAGGATGCGCGACACCGAGGCCTGTGACGCCAGGGCCGAACCGGCAGCGCCAGCGACATAGGTGGCAGTGAAGAACATCTCCAGGAAACGTCCGCCGGCGTGCAGCATCACCTCGCTGGCTGCTGAATCGGCGTCCTTGAAGCTGCTGCCGGGGAAGGCCAGCTGGCTGGTCATGGCCAACAGGATGAACAGCAGGCCCGCGCCCAGGGTGGTGATGACAATGGCCCGGGGAATGTCCCGGCGTGGGTCGCGGGTTTCCTCGGCCAGGGTCGATACCGCGTCAAAGCCGAGGAACGACAGGCACAGCACCGCTGCTCCGGCCATTAATGGCAACAGTCCGCTCTGGCTGCCGTCGCCGACCCAGGGCGCGCTCAGGTCCAGGCTCTCGGCCCCGGCCAACTGGCGAATCACCAGGGCCACGAACACCACCACGAACACCATCTGCGCGCAGACGATCAGGTTGCTCATGCTCGATACCGAACCGATGCCGCGAATGTTCAGCAGCGTCACCAGGCTGATGGTCGCCACCACAAAGACCCAGGCTGGCACGGCGGGAAAGGCCAGGTTGAGAAACAGGCCGATCACCAGGTAGTTGATCATTGGTAGAAACAGGTAATCCAGCAGCAGCGACCAGCCGGCAAGAAAGCCGATGCCCGGTCCGAAACTGAGGCTGGCGTAGGAATAGGCCGAGCCGGCAATCGGGTACTTCCTGACCATGACGCTGTAGGACAGGGCGGTGAAGAGCATGGCCAACAGGGTGATCACGTACGCGGCGGCGGTACGCCCGCCGGTGATCTGGGTGACCACGCCGTAGGTGGTGAAGACGGTCAGCGGGACCATGTACACCAGGCCGAAGAACACCAGGGCCGGCAGCCCGAGGATGCGGCGCAGGGAGGTGCCCTGGGCACTGTGGGTGAAATCGCTGGGGGCGAGGGTGGGATTGTCGGAGAGAGTATTGGCGCTGGGCATTGTTATTGTTCTCACGCGTTCGTGGGTTCGAAGGCTCCCCAAACGGGGAGTGCGCTTGTGCCTTGCCCAACGATTCTGGCAGCGGTGCCCCTGGGGCATAACTCTCTATGTGGTCAAAAAGGGATGGATGTGGCCATTCGGGATGACCGCAGAAGACTGCCTGGAGCAGCGGAGGGAGAGGGGGCGAGTGCGCAAGGCTTTGCAGGGGCGTGGCGAGTGGACCGTCCGTGGTCCTGCTGAATCAGCGTATCTGTCTGAGGATCAAGGGCCGTCGGCCTTGATTTCCTGGTAGCGCTTTTCCAGCTCCTGGCGGATCTGCCGACGCTGCTGGGCCTGGATATAGCGGCGCTTGCCGTCGGCGGTCTCGGGCTGCAGCGGTGGCACCTGGGCCGGTTTGCGTTGGTCGTCCACCGCCACCATGGTGAAGAAGCAGCTGTTGGTGTGGCGCACCGAGCGCTCGCGGATGTTCTCGGTCACCACCTTGATACCCACCTCCATGGAGGTGTTGCCGGTGTAGTTGACCGAGGCCAGGAAGGTCACCAGTTCGCCGACATGCACCGGCTCGCGGAAGATCACCTGGTCCACCGACAAGGTCACTACGTAGCGGCCGGCATAACGGCTGGCGCAGGCATAGGCGACTTCGTCGAGGTACTTGAGCAGGGTGCCGCCGTGGACATTGCCAGAGAAATTGGCCATGTCAGGGGTCATCAATACCGTCATCGACAGCTGGGCGTTTCCGGGTTCCATAGCACACTCACGGTTCAAGGCAGGGGTTGCTGGAGCACCTCTGCGGGTGCTGGTTTCAAGGATTTTCAAACCATCGATAACGGGACGCCGGGCCGCGTCGTGCCGTCACGCTCCGGTGGATCTGTTTCCTAATATTGCATCGCCTTTCTGCCAGAAGTCCCGGTGTTAACCTGAAAAACACCCGTTCCAGGGCTTTTTCCGCTCATATTTTGGATATTTCTTTGTACTGATCAGATTTTTCTTTTTAGGCGATCTGCGCCGCCCAGCGTTCAAGGAGAACCCCGTCCATGCATGCCATCAGCTTCATTCAGGACTTGGCCGTGATCATGCTGGTCGCAGGTGTAGTGACCATTCTCTTTCATCGATTCAAGCAACCTGTGGTGCTGGGCTACATCGTCGCTGGCTTCATCATCGGTCCCCACACACCGCCGTTCGGCCTGATCCACGACGAACAGACCATCAAGACCCTGGCCGAGCTTGGGGTGATTTTCCTGATGTTCTGCCTGGGGCTGGAATTCAGCCTGCGCAAGCTGTTCAAGGTGGGCGCCACGGCGTTTATCGCGGCGTTCCTGGAAATCGTCCTGATGATCTGGATCGGCTACGAGATCGGTCGCTGGTTCGATTGGAGCACCATGGATTCGCTGTTCCTCGGAGCGATCCTGGCCATTTCCTCCACCACCATCATCGTCAAGGCGCTCAACGACCTGAAGATGAAGAACGAGCGCTTCGCCCAGCTGATCTTCGGTGTGTTGATCGTCGAAGACATTCTCGGCATCGGCATCATCGCCTTGCTGTCGAGTATTGCGGTCAGTGGCACCGTGAGTTCCGGCGATGTGTTCTCCACCGTCGGCAAGCTTTCGCTGTTCATGATCGTGGCGCTGGTGATCGGCATTCTGCTGGTGCCGCGCCTCTTGGCCTACGTGGCCAGGTTCGACAGCAACGAGATGCTGCTGATCACGGTGCTGGGGCTGTGCTTCGGCTTCTGCCTGCTGGTGGTGAAGCTGGAGTACAGCATGGTCCTGGGCGCCTTCCTGATTGGCGCGATCATGGCCGAGTCCCGTCAGTTGCTGAAGATCGAACGGCTGATCGAGCCGGTTCGTGACCTGTTCAGTGCCATCTTCTTTGTCGCCATCGGTCTGATGATCGACCCGCAGATCCTTCTGCAATACGCCTGGCCCATCGCCGTGATCAGCGTGGCAGTGGTGCTGGGCAAGATGCTGTCCTGCGGCATGGGCGCCTTTATCGCGGGTAACGATGGACGGACCTCGTTGCGAGTCGGGATGGGCCTGTCACAGATTGGCGAATTTTCGTTCATCATCGCCGCCCTGGGCATGACCCTGCAGGTCACCAGCGATTTTCTCTATCCGGTCGCGGTTGCCGTGTCGGCGATCACCACCTTGCTCACGCCTTATCTGATTCGCGCGGCCGATCCTTTGTCGCACAAGCTGGCTGGAGTCCTGCCTCAACGCCTGAGCCGGGTGCTGGGCATGTATGGGGAGTGGTTGCGCAGTATCCAGCCTCAGGGGGAGGGCGCATTGCTGGCGTCGATGATCCGCAAGATCCTGCTGCAAGTGGGGGTGAATCTGGCGCTGGTGGTGGCGATCTTCTTTTCCGGCGGCTATTTCGCCAAGCGCATCGGCACTTATCTGGAGGAATGGGTCAGTGATCCTAGCTGGCAGAAGGCGCTGATCTGGGGCGCAGCGTTGCTGCTGTCCCTGCCATTCCTGATTGCCGCCTACCGCAAGCTCAAGGCGCTGTCGATGCTGCTGGCGGAGATGGGGGTCAAGGCGGAAATGGCCGGGCGTCATACCCAGCGAGTGCGTCGGGTGATCGCCGAGGTGATTCCGATCCTGTCGCTACTGGTGATCTTTCTGCTGTTGGCGGCGCTGTCGTCGAGCATCCTGCCGACCCTGGAGTTGCTGGTACTGATTGCCGTGGTGGCGGCGGTGGTGGCCGCGGTGTTGTGGCGCTGGTTCATCCGCGTGCACACGCGGATGCAGGTGGCGCTGATCGAAACCCTCGATCACAGCAAGGACAACGGCGGACATTGACCTTGCCGCTCGCCAGCAGGGCGCTGGCGAGCCGGTTGCAACGGCGGGGGCTCAGCTTTCCAGCCAAACGTCCCGCGCCCAGTGCCACACCGATTCCCAGGACTCTTCGGTGATCAGCTCTTCTTCGCCGGACCACAGCACCACGGTGCCGTCTTCTTCGACGCAGTAGTAGTCGTCGCCGTCCTGGCAGATCGGGATCAGCTCACGAGGCACGCCCAGGTCCCAGGCGGTCGCGGCCACTTCCGGCAGGTAGGTGTGGGATTGCGGGTCGGTGACGGTGACCGGTTCCAGGCTGCCGTAAACCACGTCGCTGACCGTCAACAGGAACTCTTTGAAGACGAACGGGATATTGATGAACAGCTGTTCTTCAATTTCCACCAGTTGGTCTTCGTCCGGCAGTTCCAGGGGGACGGGTACCGGTTCGTTGGCTTCTCGGAGTTGTTCGATGACTTCTTCCACGGCCTGGGTCCTCTTTGCTCTATGGCGCGGTTGTTTGACGGCGGTTTATACAGTAGCTCGCTATAAGTGCAATCGTGAAATGCAAAACCCCGACCTGAGTCGGGGTTTTGCCTTACAGCTGTGACAGCAGAATGAATCAGCCGTTCTGGCGGATACCTGCCACCAGCCATGGCTGGTTGTCGCCCTGGGCGCGTTCCATGTTCCAGCTTTCGCTGAACACTTCGCCCTGGTCGAAGCGCGAGGTCTTCGATACACCGCTGAAGGTCAGGGTGGCGATGGTCTTGTCGGCACGGTCATCCACGCCTTCCAGCTGCACTTGCAGGTTGTCGATGTAGGTGGACTGGAAGCCGTCGCCCAGATCGGCACGTTCCTGTTTCAGGAACTGCAGCATCTGCGGGGTGACGAACTCGGCAATCTTGTCCATTTCGTTGGCGTCCCAGTGTTGCTGCAGGGACTGGAAGTGATTGCGCGCCGCTTCAATGAAGCGCTCTTCGTTGAACCAGGCCGGAGCGTTGATCACCGGGCGCGCGGCAGGGGCTGCCGAGCCACCGAAGATCGAACCGCCAGCCGGTTGCTGAGGCTCGAACGCTTCACGCTGCATCGGTGCGTGACCCGCTGGAGCGAACTGCTCCTGCTGCTTGCGACGGCGAGCGGCGATAAAGCGGAAGATCACAAAGGCGATGACCGCCATGATCAGGATGTCGAAGATCTGCATGCCCTGGAAGCCGTCACCCATGAACATGGAGGCCAGCAGGCCACCGGCTGCGATGCCGGCCAGAGGGCCGAGCCAGCGCGAAGCACCACCGGCCTTGGCCGCGGCACCTGCAGCTCCGGCTGCGCCAGCGGTGGCGGCAGCGGCAGGCGCGCCCGGAGTGGTTGGCGCCGCCTGGCGAGTCTGGTGGGTCGGGGCAGCGCCGGCGCTTTTGCCGCCGCCGAAGCGCTTGGCGTTGGCGTCGAGGCTCATCGTCAGGCCGATGCACAGCGCCATGGCGATGCTAAGAAAACGTTTCATAAAGGGGGTTCCCATTTGTGGATGGCACGCGCGCCATATTGCACAGGTGAAGTGTCAGTAGCGAGCGGCATAATGTTTCGGGCTTTTGCCTGACAGGCTCGGTTCAGCTCCGTTCGCCGGCATGCTCGCCGATAGGTTTTTTGTCCTCAAGGACGCGGCTTTGGTTCAATTGCGTCGCCGTTCAGCGACGCAGTGCCAGGAGCACGACGCCGGCGGTGATCAGGCCGATTCCGCCCCACTGGCGCAGATCGAGTTTCTCGCCCAGCAGGGCCACGCCGATGACTGCGACCAACACCACGCTGAGCTTGTCCACTGGCGCCACCAGAGAGGCCGGGCCGAGTTTCAGGGCGCGGAAGTAGCACAGCCAGGAGGCCCCGGTGGCCAGTCCCGACAGCAGCAGGAACAGATAGCTCCTGGTGGAAATCGATCCCAGGGACTGATATTGGCCCGTTGCGTACAAAATCAAGGCCAGGCTGACCAGGACCACCACGGTGCGCAGCAGGGTGGCGAAGTCTGAATTGACGTTTTCTATCCCGACTTTGGCGAAGATCGCCGTCAAAGCGGCGAAAGTTGCCGAGAGCAGCGCCCAGAATGTCCACGAGGAAAAAAAGCCTGAACCCATGTTCGCGCTGCCTTTTCTGCACTGACCTGGCGGAGCCGGCTTGCTGGCGAAGAGGTGGTGCGCCAGTGAGCTTCACCGGCAAGCCGGCGCCTAGGGTCGGGTTAGATGGCTTCCAGCTTGGCGTAGCCGAGCATCAGCCATTTGCTGCCTTCGCTGAAGTTGACCTGGACCCGGGCCTGGGCACCGGCGCCTTCGAAGTTGAGGATCACCCCGTCGCCGAACACCGAGTGCCGCACCGCCTGGCCCAGGCTCAAGCCGGTGTCCGGAATCTCGCTGCCGCCGAACAGGCTGCTGGTGCTCTGCGACTGGCCACCGCCGAAAGGCCGGCTGACGCTGTTGGACAGGCGCACTTCCTGAATCAGCCCCTTGGGCACTTCGCGGACGAAGCGCGACACCTTGTTGTAGGTTTCGCTGCCGTACAGGCGACGGGTTTCCGCATAGGTCATCACCAGGTTCTGCATCGCCCGGGTGATGCCGACGTAGGCCAGACGGCGTTCTTCCTCAAGGCGGCCGGGTTCTTCCAGGCTCATCTTGTGCGGGAACAGGCCTTCTTCCATGCCCACCAGGAACACGTAGGGGAACTCCAGGCCCTTGGCGCTGTGCAGGGTCATCAGTTGCACGCTGTCTTCGTGCTCGTCGGCCTGGGTATCGCCGGCTTCCAGGGACGCGTGGCCGAGGAAGGCCGCCAGCGGCGTCAGGTCCTCGTCTTCTTCGGTGTTCTCGAAGTTGCGCGCGGCGCTCACCAGTTCCTCAAGGTTTTCCACCCGGGCCTGGCCTTTCTCGCCTTTTTCCGCTTCGTGGTAGGCGATCAGCCCTGACTGCTCGATCACCGTCTGGGTCATCAGGTGCAGGGGCATTTCCAGGGTCTTGGCCGCCAGGTTCTCGATCAGCTCGATGAAGGCGCCGAGGGCGCCGGCCGCACGACCGGTGAGGCCTTTATTGGCCACCAGCTGGCGCATGGCTTCCCACATCGACACATCGCTGTGGCGCGCGTGTTCGCGGATGGCTTCGACGGTCTTTTCGCCGATGCCCCGGGCTGGAACGTTGATCACCCGTTCCAGGGCTGCGTCGTTGCCCCGGCCTTCCAGCAAGCGCAGGTAAGCCATGGCGTTCTTGATCTCGGCCCGTTCGAAGAAGCGCTGACCGCCATAGATGCGGTACGGAATGCGCTCGCGCAGCAGGGCTTCTTCCAGCACCCGGGACTGGGCGTTGGAGCGGTAGAGAATGGCGATGTCGCTGCGGGCCAGGCCGGTTTTCAGCGCGCTCTCGATGGTTTCCACGACATAGCGGGCTTCATCGTGCTCGTTGAAGGCGGCGTACAGGTTGATGGCTTCGCCGTCGCCGCCGTCGGTCCACAGTTCCTTGCCCAGGCGTCCGGTGTTGTTGGCGATCAGGGCGTTGGCGGCCTTGAGGATGCCGGCGGTGGAGCGGTAGTTCTGCTCCAGGCGGATCACTTCGGTGTCCGGGAAGTCGGCGGAATACTGATGGATGTTCTCGATCTTCGCTCCGCGCCAGCCGTAGATCGACTGGTCGTCGTCGCCCACCACCATCAGGCTGTCGCCACCTTGGGCCAGCAGTCGCAGCCAGGCGTACTGCACGGCGTTGGTGTCTTGGAACTCGTCCACCAGCACATGGCGGAAGCGCTTCTGGTAGTGCGCCAGCAGGCCCGGGTGGTCGCGCCACAAGTCCAGGGCGCGCAGCAGCAGCTCGGAGAAATCGATGACTCCGGCGCGCTGGCAGGCGGCCTCATAGGCCTCATAGATGCCGCGCATGGTGGCCAGGAAAAGATCGCCGCTGGCCTGGATGTGTTGCGGGCGCAGGCCTTCGTCTTTCTGTCCGTTGATGAACCACTGGGCCTGACGGGCCGGCCAGCGCTGCTCGTCCAGGCCCAGCTCGCGGATCACCCGCTTGACCAGGCGTTGCTGGTCGTCGCTGTCGAGGATCTGGAAGGTCTGGCTCAGGCCGGCTTCCTGCCAGTGGGCCCGCAGCAGGCGGTGCGCCAGGCCGTGGAAGGTGCCGACCCACATGCCTGCCGGGTTGATGCCCAGCAATTGCTCGATGCGGTGGCGCATCTCGGCGGCGGCCTTGTTGGTGAAGGTCACCGACAGGATCGAGTGGGGCGAGGCGTTCTCGACCTGGATCAACCAGGCGATACGGTGCACCAGCACACGGGTTTTGCCGGAGCCAGCACCGGCCAGGACCAACTGACGACCCACGGAGGCAGCTACGGCCTGGCGTTGGGCATCGTTGAGGGAGTTCAACAGGAGGGAGAGATCATCGCGCATCGGGGCATTCTAGGGGGCCGCGTCACCCCGGGCAAACCCGGCATTGCATTAGCCGATAAAACAACGGCCGGGGACGACCGGTTGGTCACAGGCCGCAGCCATTGGTGTCTCGCGCGCGCGCACTTGCACGGCGGATTACGGCGGGATTTGTTTTATCGGTTTTATGATCCAGAGCAGTTTGGCTCGAGCTTGTGCTTGTGTATGCTCCGCCGACGTTTCGGGCTCTACATTATAAGAATACTGCCTATGACACTTAACCCCGACCCGTCCGGGCCCTTCATGGCGCCGGGGGGCATCCGCCAGCATTACGCCGTCGAGATGGCAGTGGAGCGTACGCGCCTGCTGTATCAGGGCTCGCTGCTGCCGACCCTTTTCATGCTGCTCAACGGTCTGGTGTGCACCTGGTTGCTCTGGAGTCCGGCGCGCTATCTGTTGCTCAGCGTGTGGATGGTCTGGCTGCTGGCCCTGGTGGCCTTGCGGGTGATCCAGGTGGCGGCGTTCGACTCGGCGATTCCCAGTCGCCAGGCGCAGCCCATCTGGCAGCGCATGTTTCTTCTGGGGTCGGCGGTCAGTGGCCTGACCCTGGCCTGCGCCGGCATCGCCCTGGTGCCCACCGACAGCTTTTTGCAGCAGGCCTGGGTTTTCGGCCTGATCGGCGCGGCGATTCTTTCCGCCAGCGTGGCCTACGCGGTCAGCCTGCAGGCCTTTCTCTCCTTCACATTGCCCTGCCTGTTGCCGGCCATCGCCTATCTGTTCTGGGGCGGAGACGATCAGCAGCGCGGCTGGGGCTGGCTTGGGCTGATTCTCCTGGTATCCCTGAGCGTGGTGGCCTGGCAGGTCAACCGCCTGATTCAGCGAGGCCTGTTGCGGCGCTTTCAGAATCAGGCGCTGATCGAGCATCTGCAGGATGCCCAGAGCCGCGGCAGCCAGCTCAACCGCGAGCTGGCCCGTGAGATCGAACAGCGCCGACGGGCCGAAGAACAATTGCGTGAAGCCCAGGCGGGACTGGAGCAGCGGGTGGCCCAGCGCAGCCTGGAGCTGGACCAGGCCAACCAGGCCCTGAGCAAGAGCGAGGCGCGCCTGGCCCTGGCCCTGAATGCCAGCGAGCTGGGACTTTGGGACTGGAACCTGCAGACCGACGAAATCCATCACACCCAGATCAAGGAACTGTTTGGCCTGGAACCCGAAGACGTCACCGCGATGCTCAGCCATCTCAAGCCGCGCCTGCACCCCGAGGATTTGCCGCTGCTCAAACGTGCCCTGGTGGAGCATCTCAAGGGCCGCAGCGAGGATTACCAGGTGGAGTACCGGGTGCGTCATGGCGATGGCCATTGGGTGTGGATCGAGGACCGGGGCAGGGCGGTGGAGCGCAGTCCTGGTGGAAGGGTGTTGCGCATGGTGGGCACGCGGCGGGATATCAGCGCCGACAAGGAAGTGGAGGTGCAGCGCAATCTGGCGGCGACAGTGTTCGAGGCGGCCAGTGAAGGCATCGTCATCCTCGACCCCGAGTACGCCCTGATCGCTGCCAATCAGGCCTTCAGCCAGGTCACGGGCTATCAGATCGAGGACATGCTCGGGCGCAATGTGGTGGAACTGTCCTGTAGCCGCGATGCCCGCCGGCATTACCCGTTGATTCATCAGGCCCTGGAGCAACACGGCAGTTGGCAGGGCGAGCTGGTGGAGACCCGCAAGAACGGCGAGCTCTATCCGCAATGGCTGCAATTGAATGTCGTGCGGGATAAACGAGGGAAAATCCGCCACATCGTGGGCTTCTTCGCCGATCTATCGGCTCGGCGCGAGTCCGAGGAGCGCATGCGCTACCTCACTCACTACGATGAACTCACCGGGCTGGCCAACCGTTCCCTGTTTCGCGAGCGCCTGGGCGAGGCCCACCAACGGGTACGCCAGGGCGGCCGCAGCCTGGCCTTGCTGCACATCAATCTGGATCGCTTCAAGTTGCTCAACGACAGCCTCGGCCATGAAGTGGCCGACCAGTTGCTGCAGAAGATGTCCAGACGACTGGTCAATGCCCTGCCGGAGGCCGACACCATCGCCCGGCTGTCCGGGGATGAGTTCGCTGTGTTGTTCGACGCCTACGGCAGCCTGTCGAGCCTGACGCGGGTGGCGACCCGGCTGCTGAGCAAGCTGCGCCTGCCGATCACCGTCGATGGCCATGAATTGGTGGTCAGCGCCTCCATGGGCATCAGCATGCTGCCGGACAGCGCCCGGGAGATTGCGGCTTTGGTCAGTCAGGCGAACATGGCCATGGCCCACGCCAAGCACCTGGGCGGCAACAACTTCCAGTTCTACACCGAGAGCCTGCAGGCCAGCACCCTGGAGCGTCTGCAACTGGAGAACCAGCTGCGCAAGGCCATCGAAGAAGGCCAGTTGATGGTGTTCTACCAACCCAAGCTATGCCTGGCCACGGGCCTGCTGAATGCTGCCGAAGCCCTGGTGCGCTGGGATCACCCGACCATGGGCCGGGTGCCGCCGGGGGACTTCATCGGCCTGGCGGAAGAGACCGGGCTGATCGGGCCCATCGGCGAGTTTGTGTTGCGTCAGGCCTGTCGCCAAGCCTGCGACTGGCAGCGCCAGGGGCTGGAGCCGATTCGGGTGTCGGTCAACCTGTCGGTGTATCAACTGCGCCAAGGCAAGCTGGTGAGCCTGGTGCGCCAGGTATTGGAAGAAACCGGCCTGGAGCCGCATTTCCTCGAGCTGGAACTGACTGAAAGCCAGCTCCTGGACAGCGTCGAGCACATCATCGCGACCTTCCAGCAACTGCGTGATCTGGGAGTGAAGCTGGCCATCGATGACTTCGGCACGGGTTACTCGTCCCTGAGCTACCTCAAGCGCATTCCGGTGGACTACGTGAAGATCGACCAGGCCTTTATCCGTGGCCTTGCCGAAGGTGGCGAGGATGCGGCGATTACCCGGGCAATCATTGCCATGGCGCACGGGCTGTCGCTGAAAGTGGTGGCCGAGGGGGTCGAGGACCCGGCGCAGTTGACCTTCCTGCGGGCCGAACACTGCGATGAAGTGCAGGGCTACCTGATCAGTCGTCCGGTGAATGCCGAAGCGCTCGCGCAGCTGTTGCAGGCCCAGTCTCGCTAGTGGGCGGCGACGCCAGCCACAACGGCTACATAAGTCGTACCCGGCTGAAAATGGGGGGCAGGCCGGCAAATTGATGATGCATTGAACAGGCAAAAAGACGATTCCTGTAGTATAACTACAAGCTTGCTACATCCCCGGCGTCAGCCAATAACAATGAGTCCAGCCCTTTGAACCTGTTGCAGCACATCGCCCAGTCACGTCATTTGTTACGCAAATCGGAACTCAAGGTCGCCGATCACGTGCTCCTTGATCCTGCGGCCGTGATGCACAGTTCCATGGCGGACCTGGCCCACAGCGTGGGCATCAGCGAACCGACCATCGTGCGTTTCTGCCGGGCCATCGGTTGCTCCGGTTTTCAGGACCTGAAGCTCAAGTTGGCTCAGAGCCTCGCCGCCGGTGCCAGCTTTGGCCAGTTCGCGATCCATGAAGACGATTCTGTCGCTGACTACAGCCTGAAGATCTTCGACACCACCCTGCACACCCTGATGGAAGTGCGCGAGAAGCTCGATCCGGTGGCCCTGCAGCAGGCGGTGACTGCCATGTCCCAGGCCCAGCGCGTGGAGTTCTACGGCTTTGGCGCGTCTGGCGCGGTGGCGGCGGATGCCCAGCACAAGTTCTTTCGCCTGCTGCTGACTGCGGCGGCCTATTCCGACCCGCACATGCAGGCGATGTCGGCGGTGACCTTGAAGCCTACCGACGTGGCCATCTGTATTTCTCAGTCCGGGCGCTCCAAAGACCTGCTGATCACCGCCAACCTGGTGCGTGAAAGCGGCGCCTCGCTGATCACCCTGTGCCCGAGCCAGACGCCGTTGGCCGAGCTGTCCACGGTCAACCTGGCCATCGATGTCCACGAAGACACCGAGATCTACACCCCGCTGACCTCGCGTATCGCCCACCTGGTGGTGATCGACGTGCTGGCCATGGGCGTGGCCATGGCCCGCGGGCCGAGCCTGGTGAACCACCTCAAGAGCGTCAAGCGCAGCCTTCGCAGCCTGCGTCTGTCGCCCAAGTCGGTCAAAGCCCTGGACGACTGATTCCTGGAGAGGGGCGAATGTTCATCGTCCTGTAACCGACCCGCCGCCAAACCGTAACCGCCGACGTCCATCGTGAAGCTCCCGTACTCGCATTGGGAGACTCGAAATGGCCCGGCCTTACGAAGAGAGCAACAGCGCAGTCAAGACCCGTCGTCAGCAGGAAGATCAGCGCCGCATGGAATTTCGTCGTGCGATCGAACACCGCTTCGAGCTGCGTCAGTTGCAGCAGCAAATCAACGATTACCCCGAGCTTGAGGCCGTCAATTACTGGCAGGCGGCACCCGCGGCTTCCCGTCGAAGCGTTCAACCAGCCCGCTGATCTGCACGCGTTCGCTGCGGATGAATCCCAGGAACGCATGCGCTACCGGTGACAGGCGTTTGGCTTTGGCCTGCACCAGGCACCAGCTGCGAAGCAATGGCAGCTCTTCGACCGGCAACTCGATCAAGCCGCCGGTCGCCAACTCAAGGTTCAGGGCGTGGCGCGTCAGCAAGGCCACGCCCAGACCCGCCCGCACGCACTCGCGCTGAGCTTCCGCCGACGACACTTCGAGGATCTGGGTGAAGTGCACGCGCTTCTCCTTGAAGTACTCCTCGCAGGCCAGGCGGGTGCCCGAGCCGGGCTCGCGTAGCACCAGGGTGTAGGGCTCCAGGTCCTGCAGGCGCAGCGGACCCATGTGGCTCAGGGGATGATCCGGCGGCGCCACGGCGACGATGGGGTTGTTGAGAAACGGCAGGAATTCCAGCTCCATGTCCTGGGGCACCATGGACATGATCACCAGGTCATCGCGGTTGTCCGAGAGGCGGCGGATCACCTGGGAGCGGTTGACCACCGTCAGTTGCAGGTGGACTTCCGGATGCTGGCGCTTGAAGGCGGCGAACAGGTGCGGGACGAAGTATTTGGCGCTGGATTCCACCGCCAGCTTGAGCTGGCCCTGCAGTGAGCCCTGCATGTCCGAGAGCTGCATGTCGAGGTTTTCCAGGCGCCCGAAGATGTCCCGGCTGGCCCGTTGCAGGGCCTCGGCGGCTTCGGTCATGTAGAGCTTCTTGCCGACGTAATCGAACAGCGGCTGGCCGATCAGCTCCTCCAACTGACGGATCTGCAGGCTGACCGCGGGCTGGGTGAGATTCATTTCATCGGCGGCGCGGCTGTAGGAGCGTAGATCGCAGACTTCATTGAAAATCTGCAACTGACGTAATGTCAGTCTCATCAAGGACTTACGCATTTTTTAGTGCTCGCGCCAAGGGCTGGTAGCACAACTATAAGTCTTTACTTATGCCCAACCCAATAATTATTGATTTTTGTTAATCCCTCTGCAGAGCTAGTGTGACGCGGCGACTGACTTGAAACATTTGGTCACGCGCCGACTCGGTCTAGCGGGTCGTTTGTTCCAACGGCTCAAGGGAACCTCCAAGTGATAAAAAAGATCCTGATCGCCAACCGTGGTGAGATCGCCGTACGAATCGTGCGTGCCTGCGCCGAGATGGGCATCCGTTCGGTAGCGATCTTCTCCGACGCTGATCGCCATGCCCTGCATGTAAAGCGTGCGGATGAGGCCCACAGCATTGGCGCCGAGCCGCTGGCCGGCTACCTGAACCCCCGCAAGCTGGTGAACCTGGCGGTGGAAACCGGCTGTGATGCCTTGCATCCCGGCTATGGTTTTCTTTCGGAAAACGCCGAACTGGCGGACATCTGCGCCGAACGTGGCATCAAATTCATCGGCCCGTCGGCGGAAGTCATCCGCCGCATGGGCGACAAGACTGAAGCCCGCCGCAGCATGATCAAGGCCGGCGTGCCGGTGACCCCGGGTACCGAAGGCAACGTCGCGGATATCCATGAAGCCCTGACTGAGGGCGACCGCATCGGCTACCCGGTGATGCTCAAGGCCACCTCCGGTGGTGGCGGCCGCGGCATCCGTCGCTGCAACAGCCGTGAAGAGCTGGAGCAGGCGTTCCCCCGAGTGATTTCCGAAGCCACCAAGGCCTTCGGTTCGGCGGAAGTGTTCCTGGAAAAATGCATCGTCAATCCCAAGCACATCGAAGCGCAGATCCTCGGCGACAGCTTTGGCAACGTGGTGCACCTGTTCGAGCGCGACTGCTCGATCCAGCGCCGTAACCAGAAGCTCATCGAGATCGCCCCGAGCCCGCAGTTGACCCCGGAACAGCGCGCCTACATCGGCGACCTGTCGGTGCGCGCGGCCAAGGCCGTGGGCTACGAGAACGCCGGCACCGTGGAGTTCCTGCTCGCCGAGGGCGAGGTGTACTTCATGGAGATGAACACCCGGGTGCAGGTGGAGCACACCATCACCGAGGAGATCACCGGCATCGACATCGTTCGCGAGCAGATCCGCATCGCCTCGGGCCTGCCACTGTCGGTGAAGCAGGAAGACATCCACCACCGTGGTTTTGCCCTGCAGTTCCGGATCAACGCCGAGGACCCGAAGAACAACTTCCTGCCCAGCTTCGGCAAGATCACCCGTTACTACGCCCCCGGCGGACCCGGCGTGCGCACCGACACGGCGATCTACACCGGCTACACCATTCCGCCGTTCTACGACTCCATGTGCCTGAAGCTGGTGGTCTGGGCGCTGACCTGGGAAGAGGCGATGGACCGTGGCCTGCGCGCCCTCGACGACATGCGTCTGCAAGGGGTCAAGACCACCGCCGCCTACTACCAGGAAATCCTGCGTAACCCGGAATTCCGTAGCGGTCAGTTCAATACCAGCTTCGTTGAAAGCCATCCGGAACTGACCAACTACTCGATCAAGCGCAAACCCGAAGAGCTGGCCCTGGCCATCGCCGCCGCCATCGCCGCCCACGCAGGCCTGTGAGGAATAAAACAATGTCCAAGAAGATTCATGTAACCGACACCATCCTGCGCGACGCCCACCAATCGCTGCTGGCGACTCGAATGCGCACCGAAGACATGCTGCCGATCTGCGACAAGCTCGACAAAGTCGGCTACTGGTCCCTGGAAGTCTGGGGCGGCGCGACCTTCGACGCCTGCGTGCGCTTCCTCAAGGAAGACCCCTGGGAGCGCCTGCGCCAATTGCGCGCGGCGCTGCCCAACACCCGTCTGCAGATGCTCCTGCGTGGCCAGAACCTGCTGGGCTACCGCCACTACAGCGACGACGTGGTCAAAGCCTTCGTGGCCAAGGCCGCGGTCAATGGCATCGACGTGTTCCGCATCTTCGACGCCATGAACGACGTGCGTAACCTGCGGGTCGCCATCGAGGCGGTGAAGGCCGCCGGTAAGCACGCCCAGGGCACCATCGCCTACACCACCAGCCCGGTGCACACCATCGAGGCCTTCGTGGCCCAGGCCAAGCAGATGGAAGCCATGGGCTGCGACTCCATCGCCATCAAGGACATGGCCGGCCTGCTGACCCCTTACGCCACCGGCGAGCTGGTCAAGGCGCTGAAGGCCGAGCTGTCGCTGCCGGTGTTCATCCACTCCCACGACACCGCCGGCCTGGCTGCCATGTGCCAGCTCAAGGCCATCGAGAACGGCGCCGACCATATCGACACCGCCATCTCCAGCTTCGCCTGGGGCACCAGCCACCCGGGCACCGAGTCCATGGTCGCGGCCCTTAAAGGCAGCGAGTTCGACACCGGCCTGGACCTGGAGCTGCTGCAAGAGATCGGCCTGTACTTCTACGCCGTGCGCAAAAAGTACCACCAGTTCGAAAGCGAATTCACCGCGGTCGATACCCGGGTGCAAGTCAACCAGGTGCCGGGCGGGATGATTTCCAACCTGGCCAACCAGTTGAAAGAGCAGGGCGCGCTGAACCGCATGGGCGAAGTGCTGGCCGAGATCCCGCGGGTGCGTCACGACCTGGGCTACCCGCCGCTGGTGACCCCGACCTCGCAGATCGTCGGCACCCAGGCGTTCTTCAACGTCCTGGCTGGCGAGCGCTACAAGACCATCACCAACGAAGTGAAGCTCTACCTGCAGGGCGGCTACGGCAAGGCCCCGGGTCAGGTGGACGAAAACCTGCGGCGCCAGGCCATCGGCAGCGAGGACGTGATCGATGTGCGTCCGGCCGACCTGCTGAAACCGGAAATGACCAAGCTGCGCGGCGAAATCGGTGCCCTGGCGCATTCCGAGGAAGACGTGCTGACCTACGCCATGTTCCCGGACATCGGGCGCAAGTTCCTCGAAGAGCGTGAGGCCGGCACCCTGGTTCCGGAAGCGTTGCTGCCGATCCCTGAAGCCGGTGGTGTCAGCAAGCCGGGCGGTGAAGGCGTACCTACCGAGTTCGTCATCGATGTCCACGGCGAAACCTACCGCGTCGACATCACTGGCGTTGGGGTCAAGGCCGAAGGCAAGCGCCACTTCTACCTGTCCATCGACGGCATGCCGGAAGAAGTGGTGTTCGAGCCACTCAACGAGTTCGTCGGCGGCGGCACCAGCAAGCGCAAACAGGCCAGCGCCCCGGGTCATGTCAGCACCACCATGCCGGGCAACATCGTCGATGTGCTGGTCAAGGAAGGCGACGTGGTCAAGGAAGGTCAGGCGGTACTGATCACCGAAGCCATGAAGATGGAAACCGAAGTCCAGGCGGCCGTCGCCGGCAAGGTCGTGGCGATCCACGTGGCCAAGGGCGACCGGGTCAACCCGGGCGAAATCCTCATCGAAATCGAGGGCTGAGTTCAGGCCCTCATCTGCAACGGTTTACCTCGGGGGAGCTACGGCTCCCCTTTTTTTGGCTTTTTTGAAGTGTCATTTAATGCATTTTATGCAGCCGATAGTTCATTGAAATGTTTTTAGATGCACTTACTGGCTCGGAGGCTTGGAATAACTGCAATATAATGCGCGGATGATTGAGGCGGAGTCTCTATACACGTGCAGCAAATGACAGGTACCCCAATGCTCCGGCTGACGTTGCAGCTCTACGGCGCAGGGGCGTGGACCGATGCCATGACCCTGAGTTTCGACAACCCCGAAGCGGGCTTTGCCAGCCCTTGCAGCTTTGGTTATGTCCCGCAGTATCTGGTGGACAACCTGGACGCGGTTGCCAGCCCGCTGAGCCGCTCGGTCAGTGCGCAGATACCCTTGGGCTGGGAGCCCTGGCGAGAAGAGCGGGCGCCGGCCTTTCTTTATGACCTGGTCGCCACGCCGGCGGCGCGCCGCTTTTTGCTGCGGCAGATCGGCCATGAGCGGCCCGATGGCATGGGCAGCGAGTTGTTCCTCCTGGCCCGAAGCACTGCGGCGCCCATTGGCCATCTGCGGATCAAGGAGTCCCTGGCAGGGCTGCACAGGCGTCCGGCCCTGGGCTTCACCCGGGAGCAGGTGGTGACCCTGGATAACCGTTTTCTGGAATACGCCCATGAGCAGGCGGCGGCTTTTGGTGGCACGGCGAACATCGGCGACGAAGCGCCCAAGCTGTTGCTGACGGAAAACCGCGAGGGCTTGTTGTACCCCGATGCGTTGCTCGATGACGCTTGTGCAGCGCGTCACTGGTGGGTGAAGTTCCCCCGTAACCCGGCTTCGCCGACTGCCTGCGACATCCTCAGAAGCGAGTTCCATTACTACCGGGCGCTGCAGCAGCTGGGTATCGAGACCTTCCCGGCGCCTGGGCTGGCGCTGGAAGAGGGGCGGCGGCCAAGCCTGTGGATGCAGCGTTTTGACCGTCGGCTAACGCCCGCCGGAGTCGAGCGTCTGGCAGTGGAGTCGATCTACTCCCTGGCCGCTCTGGTGGGCCATGGCCAGGGCATGCGTCATACCGAGGTCCTGGGGATTCTCGCCGAACTGTGGCGCGCCACCGGCCAGGAGGCGTCGATCCCTGAACTGGTGGCGGACTACCTGCGGCGCGACCTGCTCAACAGGATTCTCGGCAACACGGACAATCATGGCCGCACGCTTGCGGTGGTTCGCACGGATACAGAGGTGCGCCTGGCCCCGATCCATGACCTGGCGCCCAAGGTCATGGATGACCAGGGGATTGCCCGCACCACCAAATGGCCAGGACGCATGGAAGTAGCCGGTGACGTCGACTGGCGCCTGGTGTGTGCCAGCCTCAGGCCGCTGCTGGATCCAGAGGCCGCCCTGACGCGCCTGCGCGCAGATGCCGAACACCTGCGGGCCCTGCCGGACCTGTTGAGTGCCGGCGGCCTGCCCGAAGCCACCTTCAATCATCCGCGCATTCACCTGCGCCACCTGGACCGACGCCTGCAGGAGTGGGGATTGCGATGACCATGACGCTGGAAGAACGCGGGGCCTTGATCGACCACATCCAGCAGGAGCTGGCGGGCGGTCGCTTGTCGCTTGGCGACGCGGTCAAGCGCCTGCGCACTGAAGTCACTGGGCTGCATCAGAGCCAGTTTGCCAGGATGTGCCGGATTTCCCTGCGCACCCTGATCCACATCGAACACGGTGACGGCAACCCGACCTTCAAGTCATTGACTGCGGTGTTCAAGCCGTTCGGCCTGCAGATGGGGGTGGTGAAGGTGCAGAAGACCAGCCGCGCCCGTTCGCTGCTCGATGAACTTGAGCACTCGGCAAGAAGCCCGGTTATTCCCGGGCCTTCGACGCTTGCCTGAGCCTTAGCCGCGTTTGGCGTAGCCCTTGCCGTAATGCTTTTCCATCCGTGCCTGGATCAGTTCCAGGCCGATGGACAGCAGCCAGTAGATCAGCGCCGCGGTGCTGAGCATCTCGATGTAGCGGTAGCTGGAACGGCCATAGGACTGGGCCAGGAACATCACTTCCCAGACGCCCATCACCGAGATCAGCGACGAGTCCTTGAGCATCGAGATGAACTGGTTGGTGGCCGGCGGGATGATGGTGCGCATGGCCTGGGGCAGGGTCACCTGCCAGAAGATCACGCTGTCGCTCATGCCCAGGGCCAGGGCCGCCTGGCGTTGGCCGTGGGGCACGCCAAGGATGCCGGCACGGAAAATCTCGCTGAGGTAGGCGCCGTAGTTCAGCGACAGGGCGATGATCCCGGCGGTAATGGCGCCCGGCACCACCCCCAGTTGCGGCAGGCCGAGGTAGATCAGCAGGATCTGGATCAGCAACGGCGTACCGCGAAAGAACGAGGCATAGAAGCTGGCGATGCCGAAGGCCACGGCGCTGGAAGACAGGCGCGCCAGGGCGGTGACAAAGCCCAGCAGCGACGAGGCGACGATGGAGCAGGCGCAGAGGAACAGGGTCAGCGCCGCGCCCTGGAGAAAGCCGCTGGGGGACAGGTGCAGGCCCAGCAGGTTCGGCAGCTTGTCGAGGATGATCGAGAACTTCAGGTCGAAGCTCAGGAAGAAGCTGGCGAACAGCACCAGCAACGCCACCCAGGTCAGGTACAGACGAGTGCGAAAGCCCAGCAGACGCTTGAGCAGCGGTTCAGCCACCGGTTGCGGTGGCTGAGGCGGTGGCGTGTAGGCAGTCATTGGCTGATATCGGCGCCGATCCATTTCTGCGACAGCTTGCTCAGGGTGCCGTCTTGCTTCAGCTGGGCGAAGACCTCACGCACCTTGGCGTTCCACTGGGCATCGCCTTTCTCGATGGCCACCGAGTTGGGCTCGGCGTACAGCGCCTCGCCGGCCAGCTTGAAGCGCGCATCCTGGGTCAGCCGTGGCTGGGCGGTGACCAGGTTGGTGAGGATCGCATCCAGGCGCACGCCCGGTCCCAGGCCGAGGTCCTGGAAGGCCACGTTGTCGGTGTCGTAGGGGGCGATCTGTACGTTCTCGAAGGGATATTGCAGGTGGGTGTCTTCAGCGCCTTCGATCACCAGGCTCTTGTTCAGGTAGCTCTCGTAGCTGGAGGCGGCGGTCAGGCCGACCTTCTTGTCGCTCAGGTCCTTGGCGCTATGGATACGATCATCCTTGGCGTTGACCACAATCACCGCCGGCGAGGCGTAGTACTGCACCGGGAAGTCGAAGACTTCGGCGCGAGCCTTGCTCGGGGTCATGGAGCAGATGCAGATGTCGTAGCGTCCGCTCCAGCGTCCCGCGGCGATCACATCCCAGGACGGGGTTTCCAGGCGCAGCTTGACGCCGAGCTTGTCGGCCACGGCCTTGGCCACGTCGACATCGAAGCCGTCCAGCTGGTTCTGGTCATTGAGGAACGAGAAGGGCGGGTAGCTTTCCATCAGCACCCCGACCAGCTCCTTTTTCTGCTCGATACGCTCCAGGGTGGCGCCGGCGAGGGCTTGGGAAGAGGCGGTAAGCAGGGTCAGGCCGAGGGCCAGCAGCGGTTTGAAATTCATCGGAATCCTGACTGAAAAAGAGTTGTTATTAACCGAATGGTGCGTATTTAATAGTTATAAGAACGACTCCGGTAGTGAGTTATTTTCATAAGCATATGAGTAAAAAGCATATGGGCGCAGGTAGCACGGTAATTCTGGATGGCGGTATGGGTCGTGAGTTGCAGCGCCGTGGTGCGCCGTTCCGGCAGCCCGAGTGGTCAGCCCTGGCGTTGAGCGAGGACCCCCAGGCGGTGGAGGCGGTGCATGCGGCCTATATCGCCAGCGGTTCCAACGTGATCACCAGCAACAGCTACGCCGTGGTGCCGTTCCACATCGGTGAAGAGCGTTTTGCCGCCGAAGGCCAGGCCCTAGCGGCCCTGGCCGGTGAGCTGGCGCGCCGCGCAGTAGAGGCCTCCGGCAAGCCGGTGCGAGTGGCGGGTTCGTTGCCGCCGCTATTTGGCTCCTATCGCCCGGACCTGTTCGATGCGTCCCGGGTCGAGGAAGTGCTGAGCCCGCTGGTTAAGGGGCTGGCGCCTTTCGTGGACCTGTGGCTCGCAGAAACCCAAAGCTCGATCGCCGAGGCGCGGGCCATCCACGCCGGACTGCCCAAGGATGGCAAGCCGTTCTGGCTGTCCTTCACCCTCAAGGACGAAGAGGTCGATGAAGTGCCGCGCCTGCGTTCCGGCGAGCCGGTGGCTGAAGCGGCGGCGGTGGCGGCGCAGTTGGGCGTGCAGACCCTGCTGTTCAACTGCAGCCAGCCGGAGGTGATTGGTGCGGCAGTGGATGCCGCTCGCGAGACCTTCGAGCGCCTGGGGGTGCAGATCCATATCGGCGTGTACGCCAACGCCTTCCCGCCGCAGCCCGAGGATGCCACCGCCAACGACGGCCTGTGCCCCCTGCGCGAAGACCTGGACCCGCCGGGTTATCTGCAATGGGTGGCGGACTGGCACCAGCGCGGTGCCAGCCATGTCGGCGGTTGCTGCGGCATTGGGCCTGAGCATATTGCGGTGCTGGCGCAGAAACTGGGCTGACCCCTGTAGCCGCTGCCGCAGGCTGCGCCAAGGTCCGCAGGACCTTCCGAGGCCTTCAACGGCGGCGCCCGCTGCGTCGGAGTGCCGCCCAGCCCGTTCGCAGCCTGCGCCAGCGGCTACAGGTCTTCTACCAGGCCGGGCTCACCGCCCTCTTGTAGGCGCCGGCTTGCCGGCGAAAACCACGGTTACCCGCGACACTCCGCCAGCGACTTGAGCTGCCCCGCGCCGCTCTGGTTCTCATCGCTGAGCCATTGCTCGAAGCCCTTGGCGATCGCCGGCCATTCCCCGTCCAGGATCGAGAACCACGCGGTATCGCGGTTCTGCCCCTTGGCCACCATGTGCTGGCGAAACACCCCCTCGAAGCTGAAACCCAAACGCTCGGCGGCATAGCGCGAGCGGGCGTTGTCGTTGTTGCACTTCCACTCCAGGCGTCGGTAGCCCAGGGCGAAAGCTTCCTTGGCCAGCAGGTACACCGCCTCGGTGCTCTTGGGCGAGCGCTGCATCGGTGCGCCGAAGGTGACGTGGCCGATCTCGATGCGGCCCTGGGCCGGGACGATGGACATCAGGCTGATCAGGCCCTGGGCCTGGCCACTGGCGCGGTCGATCACGGTGAAGAAATACGGGTCACTGGCAAGGGCGTGGTTAGCGAGCCAGGCATCGAACGCCGCACGCTCGGGGAAGGGGCCATAAGGCAGGTAGTTCCACAGTACGGGGTCGGCGTCCGGGCCTTGCAGCACCTGGAACAGCTCGTCGCCATGGCGCGCCGGGTCGAGCCTTTGCAAACGGATGAAGCGCCCTTCAAGCAGGGTGGCCGAAGGGGCGGGAACGCCTTTCCAGTCGGCGAGAGAAATCGACATGCAGTGGCTCCTTGCGGGTTCAGAGGGGTTTGCGGAACTGGATAAAGCCCGGGCGCTCGGCGATGCGCTCGTAGAGCTGGATGGCCGTGGCATTGGTTTCGTGGGTCAGCCAATGCACCTTGGCGCAGCCGTCCTGTTTCGCCTGGGCGTAGACGAACTCGATCAGCTGGCGGCCGACGCCGGTGCCGCGCTGGTCCGGGGTCACCAGCAGGTCTTGCAGGTAGCAGGCGTTCTCGATGCTCCAGTTGGAGCGGTGGTAGATGAAATGCACCAGGCCCACGGCGCGCTCGCCGTCCCAGGCCAGGGCCGCGTGGGTCGGTTCGCGGGCATCGAGGAAGCGCTGCCAGGTGCTCTGGGTCACGGCGTCCGCCAGTTCGGTTTCGTAGAAGCGCAGGTAGGCCTGCCACAACGGCAGCCAGGCGGCGTGGTCGGCAGTGGTAACCGGGCGGATCTGGATCTGGCTCATGAAAGCTCCTTTATTGTTCTGGGCGGGCACTCAGCCCATCAGTTGCGACAGGTGTTGGTCACGCGGGTCGGCGCTGGCCGCCAGACCGTCGCGGACCCCGGCGATATCTTCGGCATTGCGGTTCTGGCTGAGCTTGCGCTTGCCCTCCAGGCGCTGGATCGGCAGGGCGAAACCGACAATCGCTTTGAGCATGCCGTCGATGTAGTCGGCCGGGGCATCGGCCACCTTCCACGGCTGCGGGCGACCGGCCTCGTGACGTTCAGTCAGTCCCTTTACCACCTGCAGCAGCCGCTGCGGGTCGGTGAAGACCTCCGGCTGGCCATAGGCGTGCACCGCCACGTAGTTCCAGGTGGGCACCACTTTGCCGTGTTCGGCCTTGCTCGGATAGAACGAAGGGCTGATATAGGCATCCTCGCCCATGAAGATCAGCAACGCTTCGGCGCCACTGGCGAGCTCGGCGCACTGTGGGTTGGCCTTGGCCAAGTGTCCGTAGAGGGTGCCATTGGCCCCCTGTTCGGGGTCCAGCAGCAGTGGTACGTGGCTAGCCTGCAGGCCCAGGGCGCCCCAGGTCACCAGGGTCGCCAGGCGGCTGTGTTGGATCACGCCCTGCAGGCGGGGGAGGTCTTCATCGACGAAAGCGCGCGGTAGGTACATGGAAAAAATCCTTGGCGAGTGGCTGCATCCTAGGCAGGCTAATGGTTCGTTGTAAGAGCCATCTTTGGTCTATTTTGTGGGTCCAATCCCTGGGGCGCCTCGATGAACAGTGCTTTGCCTCCGCTTTCTTTCAACCCTGCCGGGATCGAGCTGGATCGCCGCCAGGGCCTCAGCCGCCAGCTGTACCAGGCTCTGCGCCTGCGGGTGCTGGACGGGCGCCTGGCCAGCGGCACACGCTTGCCGGCCAGCCGTGATCTGGCGGCGGCATTGGGGATTTCCCGCAACAGCGTGGTGCGCGCCTATGACCAGCTGTATGCCGAGGGTTTTATCGAAGGCCGGGTCGGCGATGGCACCTACGTGGCCCAATTGCCAGAAACCCGCTTACCCATCAAAAAACTATCCACAAAAGTATCCACAGGGTTGTCAACAGGCTTACCCACAGGTTTATCCACAAAATCGACCGAAATAACTGGTGATGCATCCAGTAAAGTTATCCACAGCAGTGGTGTGCAGCGCCTGCAAAAGCATCATCTGAGCACGCCACCCAGTGGCCCGCCGCGGGCTTTCCGGGTCGGCGTGCCGGCTTTCGATCTGTTCCCGTTCGAGGTCTGGGCCAAGCTGAATGCGGCTTTCTGGCGCAGGCCGGACCTGCAGCAGCTGTGCTACGGCGATTCCGCTGGCGATTCGCGACTGCGCAGCCTGATCGCCGCTTACCTGCGCAGTGCCCGTGGGCTGCAATGCAGCGCTGAACAAATTGTGATCACCAGTGGCGCGCAACAGGGCATCAGCCTTTGTGCACAGCTGCTGGTGGAGCCCGGCGACAGCGTGGCTGTGGAAAACCCCGGCTATCGGGCGGCCGGTCACGCCTTCGCCGTGGCCGGGGCGCAGTTGCAGGGCGTGGCGGTGGACCAGGAGGGCATCGACTGCCGTCAGCTGGAGCAGTTGCCCACCTGCCGCCTGGCCTATGTCACCCCGTCCCACCAGTACCCCACCGGGGTGATCATGAGCCTGGCCCGGCGCCTGGAGCTGCTGGCCTGGGCCGAGCGCAGCGGCGGCTGGATCGTCGAGGACGACTACGACGGCGAGTACCGCTACAGCGGCGCGCCCCTGGCCCCCCTGGCGGCGCTGGACCGGCAGGGCCGGGTGATTTACGTCGGCACCTTCGGCAAGGTGGCGTTCCCGGCCTTGCGCCTGGGTTACCTGGTGCTGCCGCCGAATCTGGTGCAGGCCTTCGCCCAGCGTCGGGCGGTGGACGTGCGCCACTCCGAGGTCAGCACCCAGGCGGTGATGGCCGAGTTCATGGCCGCCGGGCATTTCCAGCGGCATATCCGGCGCATGCGCCGGGCCGCCCTGAGCCGGCGCAACACCTTGCTCGCCGGCTGGCCCGAGGCGATCCCAGGCGTCGGACCGCTGCCCACGGTGGCTGCCGGGTTGCACCTGACAGTGCGCGTGGACAGCCTGGCCCGGGAGCAGCAACTGCTGGAGCAGGCGGCCAGTGTCGATGTCGAGGTGAACGGCTTGAGCACTTACTGGTTGCCGGAAACCCGGTTGCCCGAGGACCAACGGGCTGGGCTGGTGCTGGGCTTCGCCGCGGTGCCTGAGGCCGATATCCAGGCCGCCCTGGGCCGCCTGCGTCAGGCCTGGCGGGTCTGACGGGGTATACTCGCGGGCCTTTTCCTGCCCGAGAGCCCTCATGAGCCAGACCCTCTCCCTGGCGCCTGAACGCAAGTTCGGCGCTCCGCTGTTCGCCTTGTTGCTCCTGGTGGGCGGTGCCTTGTTCCTGCAGACCCAGGTGGGGGCGCGACAGGTGCTGCTGTTACTGCTGGGTGCCGCCCTGGGGCTCACCCTGTACCACGCCGCCTTCGGTTTCACCTCGGCCTGGCGGGTGTTTATCCGCGATCGGCGCGGTGCTGGCCTGCGCGCGCAGATGGTCATGCTGGCCCTGGCGGTGTTGCTGTTCTTCCCGGCGTTGGGGGCGGGCAGCCTGTTCGGCCAGCCGGTGGTGGGGCTGGTGGCGCCGGCCGGGGTGTCGGTGATCTTCGGTGCCTTCATTTTCGGCATCGGCATGCAACTGGGGGGCGGTTGCGCCTCGGGCACCCTGTTCACCGTCGGCGGCGGCAATGCGCGAATGCTGGTGACCCTGGCGTTCTTCATCTGCGGCTCGCTGATTGCCACCCATCATGTGGACTGGTGGTTTGCCTTGCCGTCGCTGCCACCGATCTCCATCGTCCAGAGCTTCGGCGTCGGCCCGGCCCTGGGCTTGAGCCTGTGCCTGTTCGCGCTGATCGCCTTGCTCACCCAGACCCTGGAAAAACGCCGCTACGGCAGCCTCGAAGCCCCGGTCGCCAGCCAGCACCAGGGCTGGCGCCGCCTGCTGCGCGGCCCCTGGCCGCTGGTCTGGGGCGCGGTGGCCCTGGCGTTGCTCAACTTCGCCACCCTGGCCCTGGCCGGGCGCCCGTGGGGCATCACCTCGGCCTTTGCCCTGTGGGGCGCGAAAGTCGCCAGTGGCTTGGGCGTGGACGTGGGCAGTTGGGTGTTCTGGCAGGGCGCGGCAAACGCCAAGGCCCTGGCCGCCCCGGTGTGGCAGGACATCACCAGCGTCATGGACATCGGCATCGTCCTGGGGGCCTTGCTGGCAGCGGGACTGGCGGGACGTTTTGCCCCCAACCTGAGAATCCCCACCCGTTCCCTGGTGGCGGCGGTGATTGGCGGGCTGCTGCTGGGCTACGGTTCGCGCCTGGCCTATGGCTGCAACATCGGCGCCTACTTCAGCGGCATCGCCTCCGGCAGCCTGCATGGCTGGCTGTGGCTGGTGGCGGCCTTTATCGGCAACGGCGTCGGCGTGCGTCTGCGGCCCTGGTTCTTCGCCGAAGAGCGCAGCCCCCAAGGCCTCAGCGGCTGCTAACCACTTTTCGTGGCGAGGGAGCTTGCTCCCGCTCGGCCGCGCAGCGCTCGTAACGCCGACGGTTGCGGTGTATCAGGCAGAACCGGGAAACCGCTCTTGGGCTTGCTGCGCCATCCGGCGCGAGCAAGCTCGCTCGCCACAGGGCGCGCGGTTCCCGTCCTGGATGAGGGTCAGGTTCCGGACTTGATCTTGGTCCAGGCCCGGGTCCGCGCCCGCTCCGCATCACGGGGCAGCGGTTGCAGGGTGTACAGGGTGCTCATCGCCGCTTCCGTCGGATACAGGTTGGGGTTGTTGCGGATCGAAGGGTCCACCAGTCCGGTGGCGTCCTTGTTCGGGTTGGGGTAACCGACAAAGTCGCTGACCGGGGCGATCACCTGGGGTTGCAGCAGGTAGTTGATGAAGGTGTAGGCATCTTCCGGGTTCTTGGCGCCTTTAGGGACCGCCAGCATGTCGAACCAGATCGGCGCGCCTTCCTTGGGCAGGCGCATGTCCACGGTCACGCCGTTCTTGGCTTCCTTGGCGCGGTTGGCGGCCTGGGAGAAGCTCCCCGAATAACCCACGGCCACGCAGATGTCGCCGTTGGCGATGTCGGCCATGTACTTGGACGAATGGAAGTAGGTGATGTACGGGCGGATCTTCATCAGCAGCGCTTCAGCTTTCTCGTAGTCCGCCGGCTTCTTGCTGTTGGGGTCCAGGCCCAGGTGCTGCAGGGCCAGGGGCAGGATCTCCGAAGGCGAATCCAGCAGGGCCACGCCGCACTGCTTGAGCTTGCTGATGTTCTCTTCCTTGAAGATCAGGTCCCAACTGTCCACTGGGGCCTTGTCGCCCAGGGCGGCCTTGACCTTGTCCGGGTTGAAGCCGATCAGGATGGTGCCGTACATGTAGGGCACGGCGAACTGGTTGCCCGGGTCGTTGGCCTCGATCAGCTTCATCAGCTTGGGGTCCAGGTGGTTCCAGTTGGGCAGCTTGCTGCGGTCCAGGGGCTGGAACACCCCGGCCTCGATCTGCTTGGCCAGGAACACGTTGGACGGCACCACCACGTCATACCCGGAGTTGCCGGTCAGCAGCTTGGCTTCCAGGGCTTCGTTGGTGTCGAAGATGTCGTAGACCAGCTTCACCTGACTGTTCTGCGCCTTGAAATCTTCCAGGGCCTTGGGGGTGATGTAGTCGAACCAGTTGTACACCCGCAGCGTGCGTTCCTCGGCGTGGGCGGCGGTGCCCAGCAGGCTGGCGCACAGGGCGGGAACCATTAAGCGTTTGAGTCTTTGCATGATGCGAGTCCCTCACTGGGCGCTTTGAAAACCTTCGAGAACGTTCACGGCGTTGATGCCGATTTCCTCTACCGCGTAACCGCCTTCCATGACGAACAGCGTCGGCTTGCCGAGGGCGGCGATGCGCTTGCCCATGGCCAGGTAATCCGGGCTGTCGAGTTTGAATTGCGAGATCGGGTCGTCCTTGAAAGTGTCCACGCCCAGGGACACCACGATGATGTCGGCGTCATAGCTGTGGATCTGGTTGCAGGCCTGCTCCAGGGCTGCGCTCCACACATCCCAGCCGCTGCCGGCGGCCAGCGGGTAGTTGAAGTTGAAGCCTTCCCCGGCGCCTTCGCCGCTTTCGTCGGCATAGCCCAGGAAGAACGGGAACTCGGCTTCCGGGTGGCCGTGGATCGAGGTGAAGAGCACGTCGCTGCGTGCGTAGAAGATCGACTGGGTGCCGTTGCCGTGGTGGTAGTCGACGTCGAGGATCGCGACTTTCTTGCGGCCCTGGTCGAGGAAGGCCTGGGCGGCGATGGCCGCGTTGTTCAGGTAGCAGTAGCCGCCCATCAGATCGCTGGCGGCGTGGTGTCCTGGTGGCCGGCACAGGGCAAAGGCACTGCGGGCACCGCGCTGGATCACCGCCTGGGCGGTGAGGGCCACTTGCGCCGCGCTGTAGGCCGCCTGCCAGGTGCCGGCGGTGATCGGCGCGCCGCCGTCGAAGCTGTAGTAGCCGAGCTGGCCGTGGAGGCTGGTGGGAATCACGCTGCGCAGGGTGCGCGCCGGCCAGGTGTAGGGCAGCAGGTCGCCGTCGATGCCCTGTGCCGCCCAGCGCTCCCAGGCGCCTTTGAAGAAGTCCAGGTAGGCCCGGCTGTGGACGCGTTCGATGGGCCCCAGGCCGAAGTCCTTGGGCGCCTCTACCGGGCCAAGGTTGCGGTACTTCACCCGGTCCAGCACATGGTCGGCCCGGGAAGGCATTTCAAAGCAGGGCATCAATTGCCCGTCGATAAGTTCACAACGGCCGTGGTGCAGGTGGTGATCGTCCGAGTAGATCGTCAGCATTTTCTTGTTCTCCGCAGGCTGATTCGGTGGATCACAGTCTTGCGGGGCGCGGGGTTTCGGAGAACGGCAGGAGCGGCCAAAAGGGGATTGATCTGGCCAAAGTGTTTGACCGAAATTCGCCCCTTAAAGAGGCGCGGCGCCCCATTGCGGGGCACCACGGGGTTCAGCCGGCCGGCGGGGCGGGAACGTAGCGCTGCAGCACTCTGAGCATGTCCTCGCGTTTGTTCCGGGCGATGGCTTCCAGCAACAGCGCGTAGCCCTTTTTCTCGCAGTGCTGGCCGACATTGGGATCGGCGCCTTTTTCCAGCAGCAGGGTGAACAGCTCCAGGGTGTCCTGCTGGCTGACGTAGGGCGCCTTGTCGTCGGCGGAGGTCTTGTCGGCCACCAGGGTCAGCAGGCTCTCGCCGACGGGCTGGTTGTAGCAGGTGCCACGGCCGTAGCTCAGGTTGAGGTTGGCACCAGCGGCTATCAGTTGTCGTACGGCTTCGTAGTTGTTGCCCGAGAACGCCCGATACAGTGCGGTTTCACCATTGTCGGTTCTGCGCCGGTCGAGGTTTTGCGGGTGTTGCAGCAGCCAAGTGAAGCCTTGCAGGCTGCGCTTGTTCTCGGCCATCTGCATCAGGGGCGTCTGGCCCTGGCTGTCGGGCTCGTCGAGGGCGACGCCAGCGTCGATGAGGAATTTCAGGCGCCCGCCCTGGCTCAGGTCGGGGCTGTCGCCCAGATCGCGGCGCATGGCCAGGGTCGCCAGGGTGGTCCAGTTGTACAGGCCGCGGGTGTGGGCGCCGTGCTCCAGCAGCAGCCGGGCGATGTCCAGGCGCGGGGCGTCCAGGGCATGCAGCAAGGCGCTGCGACCATCGTCGGCCATGACCTCGCCGCTGATGCCACTGGCCAGCAGGCGCTGCACTTCGCTCAGGTCGCCGGCATCCACCGCGTCCACCAGCGGCCAGAAGGCCTGGCAGTCCCGGGGGTTGGCGGCGTTCAGGCCCAGGCGCTGCAGGACCCGGGGCGGGATGCTTATCTGGCGTTTCAGGCGCAGGCCGCAATACACCCGATAACCCTCGATGGCCCGGCCCTGGTGGATGTTGTCCTGCGTGCGTTGTTGGTAGATCGCCCAGTCCAGGTCCGCCAGGTTGAGGTAGGTCGGCATGCGCCCGGGGTCACGGCGCAGCACTTCCTTGAGCCAGGGGCGGGCGGTTCTCAGGTGTCCGGCTTCGCTGGTCCAGTAGGCGATGTCGTTGAGCAGGCCGGCGTATTCACGGCGCTCGGTGGCGATGCTGCGAAAGTCACGGGTGACGAAGAAATCCTCCACCCGGTTGATGCCCGGTTGCTTGTCCTTGGCGGTGCGCAGTTGTTCGTGCAGCGCGCGGAATTCTTTCCAGATGCTGTCCGGGTTCGAGGCTGGCGCTGGCACAAAGGCGTTGACGGTGATCGGCCCGCTGCCTTGGGTGAAAGGGCGGAACCACGGCGGGAATGTCTCCAGGGCCTGCAACCACTGGCGCCCGGTTTCATCGCTGATGGGTTGCTGCGGGGTGAACTCCATCTGGGTCAGGTCCCGGCGGTGACTGATCGCCAGCAGCGGGCGCTGCGGATCGCGCTGGTCGATCAGCAGGTAGCGTCGGCTGAGTTGCCAATCGCTGGGCTCCTGGCACTTGAAGTCGAGCGAGGTCAGGGTGATGCCGGTGTCCAGGGTATTGCTCGTGGGCCAGTTGTCGGCGACTGGCACCGGATACTCCGGGGCCGCACAGGCCCGCAGTTCTTCGGGGCTGAACAGGGCCATGGGCGGCGATTTGTAGACCCGCTGCTGGTACTTCAGGTCCTGATAGGCGTTGAGGTAGAACAGCCCGCGGTACTGGGTCAGGATGATCCGCGCCGGCACTCGCTCCAGGCCCGGCACGGGGAACGGCTTGAGCTGCAGGGTGGCGGTTTCCGGGTAGTCGATGACGAAGTAGCGAGCCATTCCCGACCATTTGATCGCGCCCAGGTCCAGGTCGAAGGCCTGGGCGGCGGGTGCGCCAGCCAGCAGCGCCAGTGCCAGGCCGAGCCCGCGAATGCCGATGCGCCGGGCGATGGCGGTCAATAGGTTCACGTGTGCAGTCCCTTGCCGGTAGAAAGCTCGGCAATGTAATGCAATCGGCGCCGTTGTGCCGGGCTTTGTTTCAGGGGGCTCAGCGGGTTCGGCGCCACGCCTCAAAGGCGAAACGCCGTCGCCGGCGGTGGCGGCGCAAAGCTTTGCAGCACCTTGAGCATGTCGTCGCGCTTGCGCCGGGCCATGATCTCCAGCAGCCAGGTGTAGCCGTTGTTCTTGCAGTAGCGGCCGAGGTTGGGGTCGGCGCCTTTTTCCAGCAGCAGGGTGAACATGTCCAGGCTCTCTTGCTGGCTGACCCAGGGATTGATGACCTCGGGCGAGCCCTGTTCGGCGACGATCATCAGCAGGCTTTCGCGAATCGGCTGCCCTGCGCAAGCATTGCGGCCGTAGCTCAGGTTGAGGTTGGCGCCGGCTTCCACCAGTTGCCGGGCGGCAGCGTAGTTGCCGCCCTTGAGCGCCAGGAACAGCGCGGTTACCGCGTCTGGCCCGCTGCGCTTGTCGAGGTCCTGGGGGTGTTGCAGCAGCCAGTTGAAGCGCTCGATGTCCTCGCGGTTTTTCGCCATTTCCTGCAGCGCGGTGCCGCCCTGGGCATCCTGCTCATCGATGGCGGCACCGGCCTGCAGCAGGAAGTTCAGGCGCTTGGCCTGGTTCAGGTCGGGGTTGTCCTTGAGGTCGCGGCGCATGGCCAGGACCACCTGGGTGCGGCCGTTGTACTGGCCATCGGGGCGGGCGCCATGGGCCAGCAACAGCCGGGCGATGTCCAGGTCGGGTTTGTCCAGGGCGTGCAACAGCGCCGGGCGTCCGTCGGCGGCGATCACGTCGCCACTCAGGCCCTTCTCCAGCAGGCGCCGGACTTCGCCCGCGTCACCCTGGTCCACCGCTGTCACCAGCGGCCAGGCGCTTTGGCAGGCCGGTTCGCTGGGGGCCTCAAGGCCCAGGCGCTGGGTGACCCTGGCGGGGACCCCAAGCTGGCGTTGCAGGCGTAGCCCGCAATACAGCCGATAGTTCTCCATGGCCCGGCCCCGGTGCCGGGTGTCTGCGGGCTGCTGTTGGTACAGGCGCCAATCCAGGTCCGCCAGATTGAGGTAGGTCGGCATGCGCCCAGGGTCGCGACGCAGCACGTACGCCAGCCACGGTCGGGCGCTCTGCAACTGGCCGGCCTCGGTGGCCCAATAGGCGATGTCGTTGAGCAGGCCCGGGTAGGTACTGCGCTCGGGGGCGATCGCGCGAAAGTCATGACGGCTGAAGAACTCTTCCACCCGGGCGATGCCCGGAGCCTTGTCTTTGGCATCGCGCAATTGCGTGTGCAGCTGGCGAAATTCTGTCCAGACCTGCTCCGCGCTGGGCGGCGGCGCATAGGGCTTGACGCGCAGCTGGCCGCTGCTGGCGTCAAAGGGTTCCAGCAGCTTCGGGTACTTCTGCAGGGCTTGCAGCCATTGCTGCTGCAGTTCGGGGGTGATCGGTTGCTGCGGGGTGAAGTCGATTTGTGCCTCGCCCTGGCGCTGACCGATGGCCAGCAACGGCCGCTGGGGATCGCGGCTGTCCACCAGCAGATAGCGATTGCTCAACTCCCAGCCTGGGCTCTGGCAGTCGAAACTCAGTTTGGTCAGGCTCAGGGCGGATGCCAGCTGCTTGCTCGACGGCCAGTTGTCCGTGGCCCCAACGGGTCGCTGCTCGGGCACGCAGGCCTGTAGTTCCTGGGCGTTGAACAGCGGCAGGGGCGGCGACTTGTAGACTCGCTGCCGGTACTGCCCATCCGCATAGCCATTGAGATAGAACAGGCCGTGGTATTGGCTGAGGATCACTCGGGCCGGCGCCTGGGCCAGCCCGGGCAGGGCAAAGGGTTCGAGTTGCAGCGTGGCGGTTTCCGGATCGTCCAGGAGGATGTCGCTCTGCATTTCCCACCAGCGGATTTTGGACAGCTCGAAGGCCTGGGCGAGGGGGAGGCCGGCTAGCAGCACCAGCGCCAGGCACCCCCCGCGAATACCGATGCGCCGGGCGATGGCGCCTGTGATTGGGTTCAAGCTTGCAGTCCCTTGCCGGTTTCAAAGCTCGGCAATGTAATGCAATCGGCGTCTTTATGCCGGGGTTTGTCTCAGGGCCGGAACTGGCTCGGCGCCACACCGCTCCAGCGGATGAAGGCATGGCGAAAGCTCGCGGTCTCGCTGAAGCCCAGGGCTTCGGCAATCCGGTAGATGGGCATCTGGTCTTCGCAGAGCATTTGCTTGGCCCGCTCGAAGCGCAGCTCGTCCAGCAGCTCCTGATAGCTGCAGCCCAGGTCGCGCAGGTGGCGGCGCAGGGTCCGGGCCGAGCAGTTCATCTGTTCCGCCAGCCCTTCCAGCCCCGGCGCGGCGTCCAGTTGCGCTGCCAGCAGCTGGCGGATGCGCCCGAGCCAGGCCTGGCGCCCGGTGAACTCGGTGTTCTGTTTGCGGCAACGCTCGGCCATGGCCTGGTGGGTGATGGCATCCGCCAGGGGCAGGGGGTGTTCGAGCCATTGCTGGTCGAAGGCGAAGGCGTTGCTGCGGGCGTTGAACTGCAGCGGACAGTCGAAGGCTTCGCGGTAGCGCTGTTGATAGTCCGGTGCCGGGTAATCGAAGCGCGCCCCCAGCAGCGGCAGGGGGTGGCCCAGCAAGTCGTCGCAGATGACCTTCAGCGACACCAGGCAGAACTCGGTATTGAACGCCGCCAGGGCCGGGCTTTCGCGGTAGCCGGCGGCGGTGAACCAGATGCGCGGGCCGTCGGCTTCCAGGCTCAGTTCGAAAAGTGTTCCCAACAGCGCCGGATAGCGCATGGCCAGGCGCAAAGCGTCACCTAAGGTGGCACTGGTGAGCAGGGCATAGCCGAGCATGCCGTAGGAGGAAACGTGCATGCGCCGGCCCAGTTCCAGGCCGATATCCCGTTGCAGGGCCACGGCATTGGCGCACACCAGCATCTCTTGATTGGTGGTGATGCGGGTGTCGGCGCGGCTCAGGTCGGCGGGGTTTATCCCGCTGCCGGCCAACAGGGCTTCACTGTCCTGGCCCTGTTCCTTGAAGGTGTTGAGCACCAGGGAAACGGCGTTGAGGGTGGTGAGGTGCGAGTGCAGCATGCGCAGATTCCAGCCAGGGGAAGACCCTTAATCGGAGCAAGTTGCATGCCGCCCGCGATCAGACCTGCGGTTTGCCGGCCCGCTGCATGGGGCATTCCGAGCGTTGTGTGGCTAGTGACTTGGCGCTTTGATTGGTGCAACCTGCCTGCCATTCATCGCCTGAAGTGGCGGTGCAGCAACCTCGATAAAGGACTATGTATGACCCTCATCCCTGCGCGTTCCCTGCTTCTGGTCTCCGGCTTGCTCCTGAGTTCGCTGTGCCTGGCCGAGGCTGAGCCAGGCAGCGAAAGCACCATCAAGGACTCTGCCAAGTCAGCCGTCTCATCAGCCATTTCGGCAGGCAAGAACCTCTTGGGCGGCGTCAGCGAAGGTGTGCTCGATGGTCGCCAATCGGCGCAAGGCGTCGACGGTGCCTCGATCATTTCCTCCCGTGAGCAAATGAAAGGCCGCGTCGATGTCCAGGTATTGAAAACCGAAGCCGTCGGCGACAGCTTCAACGTCACCCTGGGTTTCAAGAACAGCAGCGACAGCCAGTTGCGACTGATCAACCTCAAGCAGACCGGCGCTCTGCTGGCGATCGACCAGGACGGTTACGCCAACAATCTGACTGTCAGCCTCGACAACCCGGACGAAGTCACCATCCCGGCCAAGGCGGCAGTGCGGCAGAAGTTCGTGTTTGAAGGGCCGATCGAGAGCTCGAGTTCGGTGCGGGTCTGGGGCCAGGATTACTCGGTCAAAAAGTAACCTGACAGCCACCCTCTGCTCGTCGTCGAGCCGGCAGCTACCGCAGTAGCCACCGGCTCCCGAGCGCGAGCTTCAGCTCAACTCGCCACACAGATCGAGTTCGACCAGGCGCCGCACTTCGGCGCTTTCCAGCCCGGCACCGAGCAGCGCATTGAGCTTGCCGAACGCCGCTTCGCGAGTCATGCCGCCACCAGACAGCACGCCCACGCCGCGCAGGCGGCTGCCGGCTTCGTAGATGTCCAGCTCCACACCGCCTTCATGGCACTGGGTCACCGCCACCACGACGATGCCTTGCTCCTGTGCGCGCTTGAGACTGGCCAGGAACGCCGGGTTGTCGCTGGGCCCGGTGCCGCTGCCGAAACATTCCAGGACCAGGGCCTGGATGCCGCTGTCGAGCACGCCGTCCAGCAGCTCGGCGCCGATGCCGGGGAACAGCGGCAACACACCGACCTTGGCCAGTTGCTTGGCCTGGCGGTAGTCCAGTGCCGACGGAATCGCTTCGGCCTTTGCGCCGCCGCCATTGCGTTGCAGGGCGGCGAACGGGTGACGGCCGAAACTGCGGATTTTCGCGCAGCGGGTCGGCGCCAGCAGCTCGCCGTGGAAGTACAGGTGCACCCCCGGTGCCAGGCCCTGGCCCAGGGCCAACAGGGCGCCACTGAGGTTTTCCCAGGCGTCGCTGTCAGGCACACCGGCCGGCAGCATCGAACCGGTGAACAGCACCCGCGCCGGCAGCCCCAGCAACTGGAAGCTCATGGCGGCGGCGCTGTAGGCCAGGGTGTCGGTGCCGTGGAGGATCAGCACGCTGTCGCAACCCTGATCCACGGCTTCGACCACCGCTGCACGCAGGCGCTGCCAGTAGTCGGGGGTCATGTTGGCGCTGTCGATCAGCGGCGCCATCTCGCGAAAGCGCCAGGCCGGCACCACCAGTTCGGGCTGGCTGTCGAGGTAGGCGCGCATGCGCGCGTCGAAACCGGACGCCGGGGCCAGGCCGTCGGCGCTGGCCTGCATGCCGATGGTGCCACCGGTGTAGAGCACCATGACGTGCTGGGCGGCAGGGTAGGTCGAAGGGTTCATGGGATTCTCCGAAACGGTGAGTTCCTGTGGGAGCGGGCAAGCCCGCTCGCACATTTATCGCACTGTAACCGACGGGTGCAGAGGATGCGCCCGTCGTTCACCCGTCAGCGTTGCGCTGCGGGCACGCCTTGCGGCTCGGCCTGGGTGACGGCCGAAGATTCGGCAGGCCAGGCCTTCAGGTCCAGGTCCAGATCGGCGAACTTGCGCGAGTCGAACACCGGCTGGTCGACACCGGCGCGGCGCTGCTCGTCGTAGTCGCGCATCACCCGCAGGCCGACCTTGAACAGCATGGCCAGGGCCACCAGGTTGACGAAGGCCAGGCAGGTCATGGTGATGTCGGCGAAAGCGAACACGGTTGTAAGGTCCTGCATCGAACCCCAGACCACCAGCGCCAGCACCAGGCCGCGGAACAGCATCAACACAGTGCGGTTGCGGGTGAGGAACTGCAGGCTGTTCTCGCCCAGGTAGTAGTTGTAGAGGATGCAGGTGAAGACGAACAACGACAGCGCGACACTGACGAACAGGCGGCCCCAGTCACCGACCACGGCGGCCAGCGAGTTCTGGGTCAGGACGATGCCGTCGCCTTCGAAGCCCGGGGTGTAGAAGCCCGACAGCAGGATCAGCAGCGCGGTGCAGGTGCAGATCACGAAGGTGTCGAGGAACACGCTGAAGGCCTGGACCACGCCCTGGGCGCCCGGGTGCTTCACGGCGGCCACGGCGGCCACGTTCGGCGCGCTGCCCAGGCCCGCTTCGTTGGCGAACACGCCACGTTTCACGCCCATGACGATGGCGCTGCCCAGCAGGCCAGCGAAGGCCGGGTCGAGGCCGAAGGCGCTCTTGATGATGGTTTCCAGCATGGCCGGCACGTGTTCGATCTGGGTGCCGATCACGTACAGGGTCACGGCGATGTAGGCCAGGGTCTTGATCGGAACCAGCAGGTCGGACACCGCGGCGATGCGCTTGATGCCGCCGATGAAGGTGATGGCCAGCAGCACCGCCAGGACGATGCCGGTGTGGCGTGGGTCAAAGGCAAAGGCGTCCTGCAGCGAGTGCGTCACGGTGTAGGACTGCAGGCCGATGAAGGCGAAGCCGTAGGTGACCAGCAGCAGGATCGAGAACACCACCGCCATGCCCTTGAGCTTCAGGCCGTGCTGGATGTAGTAGGCCGGGCCGCCGCGGTACAGGCCGTCGCCGTCGGCGCGCTTGTAGACCTGGGCCAGGGTGCACTCGAAGAAGCTGCTGGACATGCCGACCAGCGCGGTCACCCACATCCAGAACACCGCGCCAGGGCCGCCCAGGGTCACGGCGATGCCGACGCCGGCGATGTTGCCCGCGCCGACCCGACCAGCGAGGCTGAGCATCAGCGCCTGGAACGAGCTGAGCTGGCCGCCGCTGCTTTTCAGGCTGTCGCGGAACACCGCGAACATATGGAGGAAGTGGCGCAATTGAACGAAACGCGAGCGGATCGTGAAGTAGCTGCCGAGCCCGACAATGAGCACGATCAGCACTTTCCCTGAGAGGAAGTCGTTGATGACTTCGAGCATGGATTATTCCTCGCTGTTTTTTGTGTAGGCAAAAGCAGAACGGACGGAAACATTCAGTTACACCGCTGATTGCACGCACGGCAAGGCGGTGGGGCGAGCGTTCGTCCCGGTTCTATATTTCGCGGGTTGTTATTAGTTCGGGTTTCCCGTGGGGTTGAGCCTCGTTACCGACGGCTGTCCACGTGAAGAGGGGGCGCACTATACCGGTGCGCGGGCTCGCCGTCTGCATGTTGCGTGTCGAGCCGAGGAACGGCAGTGCCGGCGGTGGGCTGAAACGGTTCTTGTCCTGCCCGGAAAATCCCGCGAACAGAGGCTCCAAGGGGGCCGTATCAGCTCCGCGAGCCCCCTGCCAACCGTAGGAGCTGGCTGGCCAGCGAAGGGGGCCGCTTGAGCGGTGTCCGTCTTGAAGCCCTGTTCGCCGGCCAGCCGGCTTCTACGGAGCGTGGGATCAGAAGTAGTAGCCGATGTTGATATTGGTCCGGTAATACCACTGGTTGCTGCCGCTGGAGGTGGTGCTGGTGAAGCCGCTGCCATTCTCGGCACCGCCGTAAGGGTTGGCGTTCCTGGCCCAGGTCAGGTCCAGCCAGGCCATCACCGGCAGTGCCAGGAACTGCGCGCCAACGGTGTACATCTGCGAGTCGTCCCAACCTTGTTGGTCTTTGCGCATGTGGCTGTAGTCGTTGTACAGCTTGATCCGCTTGAGTTGCCCAAGCCCAGGAGTGTCGATGTCGTACCCCAGGTTCAGCGAGGCCACGCTGGCCCGGGAGGCGATCAGGTAGGCCGGGGTCAGGCCGTTGCCGCCCATCAACACCGAATGCTTGCTGACGCCATTGGGGTTTTGTGGGTCGAACTGGTAGCGGATGGCCTGGCTGGTCAGGGTCCAGGGACCATGATTGATCACCGCGTGCAGCCCCGCGGCCCAGTAGTCGCCGTTGTCCCGGGTGCTGGCGTTGTACAGCTGGGCGGTGGCGAGCGACACGCCAAGCTCGGTCTTCCAGTCGTCGACGCTGAAGGTCCTGGCCAGCCGGGCGTTGACCTGGTTGCGTTTTTCGTTGTCTTGGCGCGATTGCACGGCGGCGATGGCATTGTCCTTGAGGTCGACGTAGCGGCCGACCTCTGGTGAGAAACGAAGGTCACTGGGCAGCATCCGCGGGAAGTACGCCAGTTGCACATCCCAGCCTTGGTCCTTGTGGCTGTACTTCAAGCCACTGGCGCTGCTGGAGCCGTAGCCGAGAAAAAACGGGATGTGATAGCTCCAGCCAAATTGCGGGTAGGGCTCCAGGCCAAAGGGTTTGAAGGGCGCTCCCAGTTGCAGGGTCGATTGACTATTCAGCCGATAGCCGACGAAGCCCCGGTCGATGGCGCGCTTGCCGTCATCCTGGAACCAGTAGCCCAGGTCGCCATAGAACTGTTTGTGGCTGGCCTGGATATCCAGGCGGAAGGTGTCGAACAGCAGGCGGCCGTTGTTTTCCGTGGTCTGCCAATGCTCGTCGCGATAATTCAGGCGCAGGGCGCCGCCGATGTCCAGGCTGCTGTCGCCGTCCGTGCTGCGCCAGGAAACATGCGGGAATGGCTTGTTGGCGGCGTTGGCGCGCACCGGTTCGGAAGGCACCGGTTCAACGGCGAAACCGGCGCAACTGATCACTAGCAGGCTGGCCCCCAGGGCGTGACGCTTCATCTTGATCTCCTCCTTAATGAACTGAGGAGGGCAAGAGCAGAAACCATGCCAGTCGCCACGTTGTTTTATTATGAAAAAATACTTTTAAATCAATGATTTATATGAGAAACAGGGCTCCCTTGTACAACCCTTGGAACAGCGGGTTACAGAGGTAACAGGGGGCCTTGCCCGGTGCGTCTTTATTGCACCTTGGGGGTATTACGCGGGCAGGGTGTTTTATGGGCGAACCGATGGGGGCGTGATCAGGAGCCGGGCTGCCGGCAAAGAGGCGGGCAAAAAAGGCCGATCCCCAGGACCGGCCCCAATTCCTGCAACAGCGAGGTTTACAGATCCAGCACCAGGCGCTGGCTCTTGCAGCCTGAGACACAGACCATCATCGAACGGTTGGCCGCCCGTTCGGCCTTGCTCAGGACCCCGTCGCGGTGGTCAACCTCGCCTTCCAGGACCCGGGTCTCGCAGGAGCCGCAAACCCCTTCGCGGCAGCTGTGGTCGATGTCGCAACCGGCCTCCAGCAGCACCTGTAACAGGCTCAGGCCTGGGGCCACTGCCAGGGTCCGTCCCGACCTTTTCAGCTCCACGCTGTAGTGGCTCCGGGCGTCGGCGCTGGCCGCGATTTCGCCGGCGCTGAAGCGCTCGACATGGCTGTGAACGTAGCCCAGGCGTTCACAGGTGCTTTCAAAGGCATCGAGCATCGGCGTCGGGCCACAGCAATAGAAGTGGGTGTCGCCGGGGTAGCCGGTCAGGTAGTCCCCCAGATCCGGCGGCAGGCCCTGCTCGTCGTTGAAGTGGTAACGCACCGGGGCTCCGAGGCTGTCGAGGCTGGCCACCAGCGCCGCTTCCTGGCGCGAGCGGGCGCAGTAGATCAGCTCGGCGGATTTTCCCAGGGCCAGCAGTTGGCGGAACATGCAGTAGATCGGCGTGATGCCGATGCCGCCGGCTACCAGCACGCTGTGCTCGGCAGCCAGATCGAGGGCAAAGTTGTTACGCGGCGCCGAGATCGACAACGCCATGCCCACCCGCAGCTGGCTATGGACGTACTCCGAGCCGCCGCGACTGTTGCGATCACGCAGGATGCCCACCCGGTAATGCCCCGGATCGCCAGGGGCATTGAGCAGCGAATAGCTGCGCACCAGGCCGTTGGCCAGGTGCAAATCGATATGGGCGCCGGCCTCGAAGGCCGGGAACCGGGTGTCGCCCAAGGGCCGCAGTTCGACGCTGATGATGCCCTCGGCTTCATAGTGCAGGCTTTGCACACGGGCCGTGAGGAGCGGGGATGTGCCCATCATTCACCTCTTTCAAGACAGCGCCGGCACGGGTCGAGCCGACCCCTGCCGGTCAGGTTCACGCCAGTTGCTTGGCGTCGATCAGTTCCAGCTGGGCCTTGGCGGCGTTCTTCAAGTAGCGCCGCAGACGCACCACTCCCAGGTCGTGCTGGTAGAGGTTCTCCCGCTGGTTGGCGTCAGCCTCCATGAACTCCAGCAGCACCCGGTCCTGCTCCAGCACTGCCCAGTGGCGCGCTTCCAGGCGGTTCTTGTAGAGGAACCGCCAGGTGTCGCGCTGCCAGCCGGTCAGCGGCCGGCAGCGCCAGTGGAACACCGCCGCCAGGGCGCGACTGCTGGGGGTGTAACTGCCGATGATGGTGAAGTTGCCTCCCGGGCCGCCGGTTTTCGGGTAGGGAATTTCCAGGCGCAGCCAGTGGCAGCCGTTGTCGAGGAATTCGGTCCAGTCGAAGTTGACCCCGCGTTGGCCTTCCTTCTCGAAGAAAAAGCCCTGGTCGGTGTCGCGGGTGACGAAGCGCGCGGTGGCCTCGCCTTCGCTCATCGAGTGGGACATCTTGTGCAGATAGGTGCCGTGCATCGGGTCCATGACGTTGTCCAGCACATAGCGGTAGTCGCCTTGCCACTCGGTGTAGCAGAGGAAGTGGCTCCATTCGGGATCAGTCAGTTGCTCCGGCAGCACCAGCTCCGGCGCCTGCTCCAGATGGGGATCGCTGGCGTTGAACAGGAAGATCGCCCCGGCCGCTTCACGGGTATGGAACATCCGCGTCGGCCGGCTGCCTTCAAGCTTGCACCCGGGACTGCCGGGCACCTTGAGCACGGTGCCGTCGCAGCGCACTTCGATGCCGTGATAAGGGCATTGCAGGCGATCGCCCAGCACCGGGCCCTGGGACAGCGGCGCGCCACGGTGCGGGCAGTGGTCCTCCAGGGCATGGACGCGGCCATCGTTGTCGCGCCACAGGGCGATCTTGTAGCCCAGGCGGCGGATGGACACGGGCTTGTCCCCCAGGTGCTCCGACGGCAGCACGGGAAACCACAGGTCTTTCAGGCCATTGGCCAGGTGTTGCTCAACAGGATCGACGGTCAGTTGCAGGTTCATTTCTTATTGTCCTCCGACGGGTCATTCGCCCAATCGAGCCATGAGGGTTTTATAGGCATCCGCCGTCCACTTGCCATGGGTCAGCGGGCAGGGTGGGCCTGCCTGGTCGAGGTGCGCCAGCAGGGCCGGCAGTTCGCTGATGCCCTTGCCGAAGGCACGTTCGATGGCGTCGCCCAGCAGATCCTCGAAGGGCGTACTGGGACGTTTACGAGCCTGATGCGGCTCCAGATAGGGTGCGCGGGCGGTCATGTCATGGGTCTCCTTTACGGGGGCTGCTCAGGCTTTGGGTTTATCAGTGAGAAATTTGCCCTGGGGCGCCTCGACGTGTGGCTGGCGCCGGGTGTGGCCGTCGATGCCACCGGCAATCGCCCATTCGGCGAACACCGTGGGCCCGGGCTCGAAGCTGCGGGGCTGCCATTGCCCGGTCAGTTGGTCCTCGTCGGCGTAGTACTCCACCAGGGCCCCGGCGGGGTTCTTGAAGTACCAGAAGAACGCCGACGACACCGGGTGCCGGCCCGGGCCGATTTCCGTGCTCCAGCCGCAACGGGAAATGTGCATGCCGCCGCCAAACACCTCGTGCACATCACGCACGGTGAAGGCCACATGGTTGAGTCCGGCCCGCGGCGCCGGCAGTTGCAGCATGAACAGGTCGTGATGGCCGCCTTCCTCGGCGCTGCGCAAAAAGGCCCCACGATCCGGGTAGCGGTCCGAGGCCTGGAAGTCGAAGCGCTCGCTGTAGAAGGCTTCGCAGGCGTTCACGTCCTTGACGAAAAACACCACGTGGCCGACCTCGATCGGTGTGGCGCGTTCGTAGATCGGCGCCGGCTTGTTGATCCGGCCCTTGGTCTGCCAGGTGTTGTGGCCACTGCACTCGATGTCCAGGGCGCGCTTGCGGGTCACCTGCAAGCGGATGGCCAGACCGTTGGGGTCGGTGCAGCCGATATACCCGTCGGCTTCGACGAAACCCGGGTCGCTGGCGATGCGCTGGCGGTACAACGCCAGGTCGGCGGCGTTTTCCACGCCCCAGACCACTTCGCGCACCGTGGAACCGGCTTCGATCGCCGGCGGCAGGCCGGGACGGTTCAGGTCCGCCAGCACCACGCGACAGCCGTTGAGGGTTTCAAAGACCACCTCATCCGCCCGGGCGCTGACCTGCTGCAGGCCCCAGTCGCGGAAAAACCGCACGCAGGTGTCGAGGTCCTCGACGCCGTAAGTGACTTCATCAATGCCCAGAACACTCATTGCGCTACCTCGTTGCCCAGACCGGCCCAGGCCAGTGGTTGTGAATTCATGCCCCAGTAGAGGCTCTTCTGTTCCATGTACTGCAGGATCCCCAGGCGGCCCTTTTCCCGGCCCAGGCCGCTGTCGCGCCAGCCGCCGAAGGGGGTGGAAATCGAGAACTGTTTGTAGGTGTTGATCCACACCGTGCCGGCCTGGAGCTTGCGGCCCAGGGCCCAGGCGCGCTTGTAGTCGCGGCTCCAGATCCCGGCCGCGAGGGCATACAGGCTGTCGTTGGCCTGTTCCAGCAACTGCGCTTCATCCTCGAAGGGCAGGGCCACCAGCACCGGTCCGAAGATCTCTTCCTGGCACACCTGCTGCCGGTTGTGCAGGCCTTCGAGGATGGTCGGCGGGTAGTAGAAGCCACGCTCGTAGGCCGCTCCCGCCAGGCGTTCTCCGCCCAGGCGCAGGCAGCCGCCAGCGGCCAGGCCCAGGGCCACATAGCGCTCTACCGACTCACGGTGCTCGGCGCTGATCAGCGGTCCCATCTGGGTGCGCTCGTGCGCCGGGTCGCCGACCCGCAGCCGGCTCGCCGCGTCCACCAGTCGGTCCATGAACGGCTGGTACAGGCGCTGGGCGACAAACAGCCGCGACCCGGCGATACAGGCCTCGCCCGAGGAACTGAAGATGCCGTACAACACCCCGGCCACGGCGTGGTCGAGGTCGGCGTCGTCGAGCACGATGGTCGGCGACTTGCCCCCCAGTTCCAGGGACACCGGCATCATCTTGTCGGCGGCGATGTGGGCGATGTGCTTGCCAGTGCGGGTGCCACCGGTGAACGAGACCTTTTTCACCAGGGGATGGCGGGTCAGGGCGTCCCCCAGCAGCGAGCCCTTGCCCGGCAGCACGCTGACCAGCCCCTTGGGCAGCCCGGCGTCGTCACAGATGCGCGCCAGCTGCAGGGCCAGCAGCGGGGTGATTTCCGCCGGTTTGACCACCACCGCATTGCCGGCCGCCAGGGCCGGCGCGATCTTCTGCGCCTCACTGGCGATGGGCGAATTCCAGGGGGTGATCGCGGCGATCACGCCCATGGGTTCGTAGACGCTCATGCTGACGAAATCCCCCCGGGATGGGGTGATGGTTTCTTCCAGGGTTTCGCAGGCGGCGGCGAAGAACTGAAAGGTCGCAGCCGCACTGGCCACCAGAGCCCGGGTTTCATTGATCGGCTTGCCGTTGTCCTGGCGTTGCAACTGCGCCAGCTCCTCGCTGCGCTCACGGATCAGCCCGGCGATGCGCAGCAGCACCGCCGCCCGCTCATGGGGTTTGCGCTGGGCCCAGCCGCTGTGCAGAAACGCCTGGTGGGCGCCCTGCACCGCCTCCTCGACATCCTGCAGATCGGCGGCATTGAGCCAGGCCACCACCTCGTTGGTGGCGGGGTAGCGGCTGGCATAGCGGGCTCCACGGCCCAGGCGCCAATCACCGGCAATGCAAATGGGTAACGACTGCTCGACGTTCATAAAAACCTCAGCTGCAAGCTGCAAGCTGCAAGCCGCAAGCTACAAGTGACGGCAAGAGCGCTGCGTGCGCTTTGACTTGCCGCTTGTAGCTCAACGCTTGGCGCTGCTCTTACTCATATGGATAGGCCGTGGGCGTGGTTGCCCAGGGCCCGGATCACGCTGTAGACGGTCAGTGCCGACGTCTTGGGATTGGCCGCCAACGGTTTGCCCCGCAGGCTCAGTTCAAAGCCGCCAAAGGCACCTCGGGCCTGGAACTGGTGGACGTTCTCGTCACTGTGGGGGTCGGCGATCAGCGTCACCCGGGTTCGGTCCAGGCCGATCCCGGCCAGGGACAGGGTGGCGGCGACGTTGGCGTTCCTCGGGTACAGCCGCGCGGCTTCCCGGGCGCTGCCCTGGAAAATCACCGTGGCTTGGCTGATGCGCTCCAGGTCGCAGGCCTGTTCGCCAGGGGTGTTTTTCCAGGCCCGGGCCGGTTTGCGCCCGGTGTAGTCCACCGAGTCCAGGCCGCCGACCTTGGCCGCCGACAGCGCGTCGATGCCGCCGATGGCCCCCGGCAGCAGCTCGATACGGGTTCGGCCGCGCTCGGCCGCGGCTTCCAGGCGCTCCACCAGGCCCGGCTGCGAGAGCGCGCCCACCGAGACGATCAGGCAGGCGATGCCCCGTTCCAGCGCGGGCAGTACGTGTTCCTCCAGGGCCTGGTGGCCGGCGCATTCCAGCAGCAGGTCGGGCCGAGCCTCGGCTGGCAGGGCGCTGAGCACCTGGGGTGGATGCTGGAAGCGGGCCAGGCGCTGACGGGCGGCGGCTTCGGAGCCGGGCGAAACGATTACCCGGTCCACCCGCAGTTGCCGGTCCTGTTCCAGCAGTTCCAGTACGCCGAGGCCAATGGCCCCGCAGCCGATCATGGTGATGTGCAACATGGCGCATTCCTCAGGCATTGGCTTTCTGGGCTTGGGTTTCGCTGTTGGGCGGCCCGGCGAACGCGGTGGCGAAGTTGCCGACGCTGAGCATGTCCACCTCCAGCAGGAAGGGGCCGGGCTCGCTCTGGGCGCGGTCCAGCAGGGCGCCGAAATCCTTGAGGTCGCTGACCCGGCCGTGACGCAGGCCAATGGATTCGGCGAGCTTGCTGTAGTCCGGTGTGTGCAGGTCGACGTAGCAGTGACGGCTGCCGTAGACCGCGTCCTGGATGTTGCGGATGACCCCGTAGCGCTGGTCGTTCATCAGCAGGATCACCAGGTTGACGCGCTCCTGGACCAGGGTCGCCAGCTCACCCAGGTTGAGGATGAAACCGCCGTCGCCGGCCAGGGCAAAGACCTTGCGCTGCGGCGCATTGACCGCTGCGGCAACGGCGGCGCCGATGCCCATGGCCAGGCCCTGGCCGATACCGCCGCCCAGGGCGTGGATACCGCAGCGCGGGTGATAGAGGGTCAGCAGGCGGTTGCCCCAGAGGCTGTTGGACAGGGTCACGTCGCGCACCCAGGTGAAGTCGCGGCCAGTGTGGGTCTGCAACTGCTCGACCATGGCCGAGTAGGGCCCCAGGTCCGCCAGCAACTGCTGGCGCGAGGCGGCGCGCACCGCCTTGAGTTCAGCGAGGAACTCCGGGTCGCCGTGCAGGCGTCCTTCAAGGCGGTCGGCCAGGCCTTCCAGGGCCAGGGCGGCATCGCCACAGACAAACAGCTCGCTGGGGTAGCTGCGGCCTTCGATGGCCGGGTTGGCGTCGATGCGCAACGTGTTGTGGGGCAGCTTCAGGCTGTACTTGAAGGTCTCGTTGCTGCGCAGGCGTGAGCCGGCGATCAGCAGCGCGTCGCAGCTTTGCAGGAACTGCTCGACCTGTTTGTTCTGCGAGAAGGCGCCAAGGCAGCGTTCATCGTCCTCGTTGACCACGCCCCGGCCCTGGGTCGAGGTGATGATCCCCAGCCCCAGGTCCATCAAGCGCTTGACCTGAGGCCCGGCGTGCCGCGCCCCGCCGCCCAGCCAGAGCAGCGGCCGACGGGCCTGCGCCAGGCGTTCGGCCAGTTGGTCCAGGGCCTCGGCGGCGGGCACCGCCACGGCCACTGGCAAGGGCGAGAGGTCCGTGGGCATGGGGATCAGGGTCGACTGGATGTCGATGGGGATTTCCACACTCACCGGCCCGCTGGGCGCGGTCAGGGCGGTCTGCACCGCCAGCTTCAGGGTACTCAGGGCGGTTTCCACGCTGCGCACCCGGAAGGCCGCTTTGGACACCGCCTTGAGCATGCTCAGCTGGTCCCGGGCTTCGTGGATGTAGGCCAGTTCCTGGTCCAGGTAGGGGGTTTCGATCTGCCCGGTCAGGTGCAGCAAGGGCGTGCCGGCGGTCAAGGCTTCGACCAGGGCGCCGGCAGCATTGCCTGCCGCGGTGCCGGTGGAGGTCAGGCACACCCCCAGGCCGCCGCTGGCCCGGGCATAGGCGTCGGCCATGTTGGCCGCCCCGGCTTCGCCCCGGGCCATGACGAAGCGGATATTGCCGCGCACCGCGAAGGCATCGAGGATCGGCATGTTGTGGATCGAGATCACGCCAAAGGCGGCCTTGACGTCGCACTGTTCGAGAAAGGCGGTGATGACCGCTCCGACGGTGACCATTGGTTCATTACGCATGGCGGCAGAGGCCTCCGGAAACATCGATATGGCTGCCCGTGGTGTAAGCGCTTAGAGGCGAGGCCAGGAACAGGATGGCTTGAGCTGCCTCGATCGGCAGGCCCAGGCGTCCCAGGGGAATCTGTTTGCGCTGGGCCAGTTGGGCGGTCCACTGCATCCAGTCAAGGTGGCGCTCCTCCCGGGCTTCGAAGCGCCGGCGCCATTGCCCAGACTCCACCAGGCCCAAGAGGATGCCGTTGACCCGGATGCCATCGGCGGCGAACTCGCTGGCCAATGAGCGCACCAGATTCAGCACCCCGGCGCGGGCCGCGGACGTGGCCACCATGTGTGGTTCTGGCTGGCGCGCCAGCAGCGAGTTGACGCAGACGATTGCCGCTGCGGGCTGGCCATCGAGCTGGGGCTTGAAGGCGTGCACCGGGTTGATCACCGAGAACAACTTGAGGTTGAACTCTTCGCTCCAGGCCGCGGCGCTGGTGTCGGCGAAGGTCGACACCCGGCCTTGCCCGGCGTTGTTGACCAGTACGCTGGCCGGGCCCAGGGCTTTCAGGCTGGCGCTGGCGAAGGCTTCCATGGCGTCGGCATCGAGCACATCGCAGACCCGCGCCAGCAGCTGCGCCTCGGGGAAACGTTCGCGCAGGCTGTGTTCCGCCGCTTGCAGGCGGCCCGGATCGCGGCCACAGAAGGCCACCTTGGCGCCAGCCTGCAGCAGCAGTTCGACGCAGGCCAGGCCGATGCCCGAGGAGCCGCCAGTGACGATGGCCGTGCGGCCTTGCAGTTGATAAAGGCTCATTTCAATCCCTCATCAAGGCGGTGACCCGCGGCAGCCCGTTGTGGGCGGCGCTGTTGTAGTTGAGCAGGCGCGACAGCTCGTCGGCGCTGCGGCGTACCTGCAGCAGCAGTTCGTTGTAGTTGATGTGGCCGACCTGGGCGGTGGCGATGGTCACTCCCAAGGCGGCGACGATGCTGCCGCTCTGATCACGCACCGGGGCCGCCACCGTGGAAATGCTCGGCTCGAAGAACCCTTCGCCGCTGACAAAGCCGCGCTGGCGGTCGGCCTGGACCATGTCGAACAGCGCCATCACGGTGTTTGGCGTGCTGGGGGAGTGCTGTTCCAGGTGTTCCTCCGGGTACAGCTCGCGCAGCTCGGCCAGGGACAAATCCCCCAGCAGCACGCGGCCGAGCACCGTGGCGTGGGCCGGCAGGCGGGTGCCGACACTGACCGCGCTGGAGAACACCGAAGGTGGCGAAACCTTGGCCACGTAGACGATCGAGCGACCGTCGCGCACCACCAGGTTGCTCGGGTAGTTGAGGCGGTCGCACAGCCGCGCCAGCAGTGGCTGGCCCAGCTCGGTGAGCTCCAGCGACGCCAGGTATTCGAAGCCCAGGCGCAGCACCGACATGCCCAGGCGGTATTCATTGCCGCTGCGGGTGACGAAACCCATGGTTTCCAGGGTGGTCAGCAGACGGAAGATGGTCGAGCGCGGCAGGGCCAGGCGCCGGGCCAGCTCCGGGGCAGTGAGGGTGCGGTTGCTGCGGCTGAACTCGCACAGCAGCAACAGGCCCCGTTCCAGGCCCGGGACTATGTATTTGTCCTGAGGGTCCTTCAGCGGATCGGCGTCGTTCATAGGGGTCTACCTGTCAGGGATTCTTCGATGGCGCAGGCCAGGCGGCCCGCCACCACCAGCGGTTGTTCGACGGGGCTGGCGTGGCCCGCGTCGGCGATCAGGTTGAAGCGCGCGCCCAGCGCCTTGGCCAGGGTCCGGCAACCCTCGGCCGGGGTGATGCGGTCGGCTGCGCCGCAATGCACTTCGCAGGGCATGCCGGGTGGGCCATGGCGCAGCAGATCGTCGCCGCACAGCAGCTCGATGGCCTGGCGATACCCGGCAGGGTTCAGCCGCGCCATGTTCCAGCGCACCCAGGCCAGGGCCTGGGGCGTGGCGGAGGGCGAGAGCATCTGGGCGCTGCGCTGTTCGGCCAGGCCGGCGATGCCCAGGCGCTCTAGCGTGTCCAGGCGTTGTTGACGCACCTGCCGGCCCTGCTCGGCCAGCGCTGGCGCGCCGTAGCCCCGGGCCGGGCTGATCAGCAGCAAGCGGCTGACCCGCCGGGCCTGGGTGCTGCGAGCCAGGGCCAGGGCCGGCAACGCGCCCAGGGAGTGCCCCACCAGCACGCATTGCTCGATCTGCAGCGCATCGAGCATCTGCAGCAGCCGGGCGGCGTAGTGCTCGGCTTTCGGCGCGGGGGGTTCCAGCGGGCTGGAGTCACCGTAGCCGGGCGCGTCCCAGGCAATGACCCGGGCCTTGGGCGCCAGGTGCTGTGCGACTTCCAGCCAGGAGGCCGCCCCGGAGCCGATGCCGTGCAGCAGCACCAGCGCCGGCCCCGCGCCGCCTTCACGCAGGGCCTGGCGGCCACCGCTGGCCGTCACCAGACGCTGGGGAAAGTCCCGGGCCAGCTGGGCTTTCAGGTCTGCCGTCGCTGCCGGTTGAGAGAGGCCTGGGAACATGGCCTTACCCGCGCTTGATCGAAGCCAGAGGGTGCTCTGGCGGGTAAGTCGGGGTGATCGGCTTCTTCGCGCCGAGCATCACGCACATCAGCGCGTCTTCATCGCCGATGTTGATCTCCTCGCGGTACACCCCCGGCGGCACCGACACCAGGTCACGTTCGTTGAGGATGGTTTCAAAGCGCTCGCCGTCCTTTTCCAGCACCAGCTTGAGCCTGCCGCGCAGGACGAAGAACACTTCCTCCACATCAATATGCAGGTGCGACGGGCCTTCGTGGCCGGCGGGGATGACCATGGTGGAAAAGGTGAAGTGCTCGGCCGGGACGGTGTTGCTGTCGTTGCTGACTCCGGTGCCGCCGGTGCCGATGTAGCGCATCTGCGCGCGGCGGTACTTGGGGTCGTAGTCGGCCTGGAACTTCAGCGCATCCCAGTCGTACTGGCGGGTTGCGTAGCGGGCGATGCGCGTGTTCATCCAGCTTTCCAGGCTGGCCCCGGCCGGGCGTTCCCAGCTTTTGGCTTGCGAGTTGGCGGATAGATCGGTCATGGCAGTCTCCATTCAGGGCATGACGAACCCGCCGTTGACCGGCAGGGTTTGTCCAGTGATGAAACGGGCAAGGTCGGACAGGGCGAACAGCACCGCGCCGCTGACGTCCTCGGGCAGTTGCGGGCGTTGCAGGGCGCGCTGTTCCAGGTACAGGCGATGGCGCGCCTCGGGTACGTAGGCGGTGGCTTCCACTTGCACCAGGCCCGGGGCGATGGCGTTGACGGTGATCCCGTCGCCGCCCAGCTCCCGCGCCAGGCTGCGGGTCATGGCGATGATCGCGCCCTTGCTGGCGACATAGGCCAACAGGTTCGGCGCGCCCCACAGCGGCGTGTCCGAGGCCAGGTTGACGATGGCCCCGCGCCCGCTGGCGCGCAGGGCCGGCAGGCAGCCCTTGGTCATCAGCCAGGTGCCGCGCACGTTGACCTGCATCACCTGATCCCAGGTTTCCAGGGTCAGTTGCTCGCAGCTCTTGCCCCCGGAATGGGTTATCGAGGCGTTGTTCACCAGGCCGTCGAGGCCACCCAGCAGCTCCACGGCGGCGTTGATACAAGCGTCGATGGCGTCGGGGTTCGCCAAGTCCAGGCTCAGGGCGCGGACATCCAGGCCCTGGTGGCGCAGGTCGACGGCGGCCTGTTGCACCCGCTGCTCCAGCACATCGGCAATCACCACCCGGGCTCCGGCGCGGGCGATGGCTTCGGCGAAGGCGTAGCCCAGGCCACGGGCGCCACCGGTAATCAGGACCCGACGGTCCCGCAGCAGATCGTTTGGGGTGTTCATCATTGGCTACTCAACATGGCTTTGGGCAGGTAGTGCAGGACGCGTTTTTCCGCCCAGACCACGGCGCCGTAGGCGATCACCCCGATCAGCGTCAGCATGACGATGGCGACGAACACCCCGGCGGTGTTGCCCTGGCCCTCGGCGTCCACCAGGAGGAAGCCCAGGCCCTGGTTGCCGCCCACCAGCTCGCCCACCGTGACCCCGATCACCGCCAGGGTCGAGGCGATGCGCAGGCCGGAGAACAGCGCGGCCATGGCCGAGGGAAACTCCACCAGGCGGAAGATCTGCCAGCGGCTGGCGCTCATGGTGCGCACCAGATTGATCATGTCCGGGTCCACGGTGCGGATCGCCGACAGCACGTTGATCATCACCGGGAAGAACACGATCAGGATGGCGATCAGGATCTTCGGGTAGACGGTGTAGCCCAGCCACATCACGAACAGCGGGGCGAAGGCCACCTTCGGCGCGATCTGCAAGGCCAGGATGTAGGGCGAGAGCACCGCCTCGGCGGTGGGCGACAGGCCCAGGGACACGCCGATGGTCAGGCCCAGGAAGGCGCCGAGGGCGAAGCCGACGATGATTTCCAGGGCGGTGACCAGGGTGTGCTGCCAGAGGTTGCCGGTCTGCCACATGACCAGGCTTTCCTGGGCCACGCGGCTGAGCTTGGGCATGACAAATTCCGGCATGCCCAGCAGGCCCGGGCCCCACTGCCAGAGCAGCAGGAACACCAGCAGCAGCGCGGCGCTGCCGAGCACGGAGTGATTGAGGGTTTTCATCCGGGGTTGTACCTCGCGAGGGGCGGCGCTCATTGCGCAGCCACCGGGCTGTCGATGAACTGGTTGGTGTAGAGGTCGTCGAGCCTGGGTTCCTGGCTGACGATGCCTTCGCTGACATAGAACTGGCGCACCTGCTCCAGGCGCTGGGGATCGATGCGCCCCAGCACCTGTTGACCGGCATAGACGTGCTCGACATAGAGCTTGAAGATCCGCTCCAGAGCATCCTCCTTGCCGGCGTAGGCCGGTACTGCCTGGGCGAAGGTCAGGGCCGCGGCGCGCGGGTCCTGGATGATGTCGCGCATGCCTTGCAGGGTGGCCTGGACCACCCCGCGCACCAGTTCCGGCTGGTCGCGGATCGCCGTGTCGGAGGCGAGGATCGCCTGGGCCATGCTTTCGAAGATCTGTTCCCGGGGAATCAGTTGCACCTTGATCCCGGCGTCCTCGGCATTGATCACCCAGTCCGGCACCGCGGCCATGGCCTGGGCCTTGCCGGCGGAAAACAGCTGCCAGACCCCGGACGGGCCAGCGGCCTGGATGTCCACATCGCTCTTGCTCAGGCCGGCTTTGCGCAGGGAGGCAAGCAGCGCGTAGTAGGTGGTGTCCGAGTAGGACATCACGGTCAGGGTCTTGCCCTTGAGGTCGCCGATGGCCTTGATCCCGGCGTTTTGCGGTGTGGCGATCAGGGTCACCCCGCCGGCCCCCAGCAGTGCCACCGCGCGCACCGGAATGCCATTGGCCCGGACCACGATCGGGGTGTCGCCGATGGCGCCGCCCATCAGCGCGTTGCCGGCGCCGATCTGCTTGGCCACGTCGACCCCGCCCTTGGCGGCGATAAAGGTCAGGTTGAGGTTGCGGGCGGCGTAGTAGCCCTTTTCCTTGGCGATGATCCACGGCGCGAACGCCGGCAGGTTGGGTGGCGCCGGCAGCAGGTAGGTGACCTCCTGCGGGGCGGCCAGCGCGCCCTGCGCCAGGGTCAGGCCGAGGGCGACAGTAGCGGTGCGGCCGAGTCTTTGAAGCAGCGACTTGAGCATGGGTACTCCTGAATCGGTTGCGGCCCGTGAGGGCCTTGATCAATGCAGTTCGAGGTCCTGGCCGACTTGCAGCAGCTCCATCAGACGCCCCACCAGCGGGCCGATCTCCGGCAACTTGCGGCGCTCCAGGGGGTTGTCCCGCAGGGGCAGGTCGACGCTGATTTCCTCGACGATGGTTCCCGGGCGGGCGCTCATGACCAGCAGCCGGTCGGACATGGCGATGGCTTCCACCAGGTCGTGGGTGATGAACAGCGCGGTCTTCCCGGTGTCGGCCAGCATCCGCGCCATGTCCTGTTGCAGGATCATCTTGGTCTGGGCGTCGAGGGCCGAGAACGGCTCGTCGAGGAATAGCACCTGGGGGTCGATGGCCAGGGTCCGGGCCAGGGCGGCGCGCTGGCGCATGCCGCCGGACAGCTGGAACGGGTAGTGCTCGGTGAAGCCCTTGAGGTGGCAGCGTTCGAGCAAGTCATTGGCCACTGCTTCCCGGGCGCTGGCCGCCACGCCCTGGATCTCCAGGCCCAGCTCGACGTTACGGCGAATGCTGCGCCAGGGCATCAGCAGGTCTTTTTGCAGCATGAAGGCCACCCGGCGCACCGGCCCGGTCACCGCCTCGCCGCCCACCAGCACCTGGCCTTCGCTGGGCAGGTATAGGCCCGAGCCCATATTGAGCAGGGTGCTCTTGCCACAGCCGGAAGGGCCGATGATCGACACCACCTCGCCGCGGCGGATCTTGAAACTCACGTCACGAATGGCAAAAGGCGCGCTGGACTGACCCTTGCTCGGAAAACACTTACCGACTTTGCGAAATTCGATTTCAGTCGGTGCCAACTCTTCCTGAGGAACAGGGGTATTCCATTGCGGCACGACGGCGTACATCTCTTTCACAGCCATTGGGATAGTTCTCAAGTCTGTTTTATAGGTGATACGTCGTTTAGTGCATGAACAATGCCAGTGAATTTAATATTCGGGTTTAAGTTATAAAAATCGTTATTAATCAGTTACTTGTAATAAGTAATTTGATTTTTGCTGTGTTTTATATATGAAACGATGTTTATTATCTGGCACGAAACTGCCCAACACTTGGAAGTGGCTTGGGAAGTTGCGAGAGAAGAAGGCTTTGCGGGTAACGGGAAAAACGCGATAAATGCCTTGTTTGTTTTATATATGAAACATGGCACGCGCCAGTCAGCGGCTCTTCATATAAAAGCAGCGGCACCGCAATGATCTATTGCCGAAAGTATCGGGGTGCAAGACGTATCGGGTTACAGCCAGAAGGTTTCATGCCGCTCCTGGAAGTTGTGTATTTCACCCTGTTCCAGCAACTGGCGAATCCACGGCCCCAGCAGATCCAGCGAGCTGTCCAGAGGCGCGGGCCGCTGCCAGCGCAGCGGCACCCGGGCAAAGCGTTGCTGGTTGGCGCTGACGTTCTCCAGGATCTGCCGGTCCTGCTTGAGGATCACCTTGAACAGCGGCTGCAGCACGCCGCGTTTGAGCCAGCCCGGCAGGCGGCCCTGGGCTGTGGCGATGCGGGCGAACAGCCGCAACTGGCCCTCGGCGGCCGGGCTCAGCCAGGCGCTGACCAGCAGGTTGAGCCGGCCCTGGCGGTCGCGGTATTCGATTTCCGCCAGCCCCGGCAGACGAAAGCGCCCCATGCTCAGGCCGCGTTCGCCTTCGAACAGCCGGGAAATCAGCCCGGATTGGGTGCCTTCTTCGCTGTACTGCGCTTCAACCCCGTCTTCGAGCCGATGCACCCAGGCGCGAATGCGCTGGCGCTGGCGATCGTGGCGAATCCAGCCGGCGTGCACGAAGTGGGTGTGGAAACCGTCGAGGAAGTTCTCCGCGGCGTCCTGCAAGCTGCACTGCACCCGGTCGCTGATCCAGAACACATCCAGGGCCTGGGCCTGTTCGGCGGCGGCTACTGGCGGCTCATCCGGCCGCTCGCTGGCAAGGCTGGCCCACACCAGCCCCTGGGCTTCGCAGCTGTGCAGCGGCTGCAGCAAGGGCTGGCTGCAACGCTGCTGCTCCAGCCCGGGCAGCTGAGTGCAACGGCCCTGGGGATCGAAGCGCCAGCCGTGGTAGGGGCACTGGATCTGCCCGTCGCGCACCCGGCCGGCGCTCAGCGGCGCAAAGCGATGGGGGCAGCGGTCCGGTAATACGGCAGGGGCGCCCTCGGCGTCGCGAAACAGCACCAGCGGCACGCCGTGCAGGGTGCAGGCCAGGGGCTGCTTGTGCAGTTGCCGGCTGAGGGCGACGGGCCACCAGCCCGAGTGACTGTTCACAGTTTGAGCTTCCTCATCAGCGGTACGCCGATCCGTTGCAGCAGCATCCCCATCAGTTGCCACACCAGCCTGCGCGGCCAGGGCAGGTGGGCGACGTGGATCAGGCTGTATTCGATTTCGGGCTGGCCGCCACGCAAGCGCTTGAAGGCGGCGGCGCCGGAGCTGAAGTTGAGCACCTGACGGCGGTTCACCGCTTCTTGCAGGCACAGCCGGGTCAGTTGCCGGTACAGCCCGGCGCGCTGGGGCAGGGCGGTGTCGTAGCCAACGATGGGCGTGCTGATCAGCGCGCTGTTGGCGAACCAGCCCAGGGCGCCGTCGATGCGGCCTTCGGCGTTGCGCAGGGCGCGCACGTCCAGCCAGCCTTCGGCCTGCCCGCGTTGCAGCCATTGGGCGCTGTAGTGGGGGTTGAGGCGGCTGTATTTATCCAGGTACAGCAGGTTGTACAGCTGCTCGATGCGCTGGAAGTCGGCCTCGTTCAGCTGGCTGCCGGGCACCACCGTATAGGGGCTGCGACGCAGCAGGGTGGCGTCCAGACGGGTGTTGTGGTGGCGCAGGAAGGCTGAATTTTCGCCCTCGCGGCCGTCGAACAGGTACACCTGGCGGCTGGGAATCGCCAGGTAGCCCAGGGCTTGCAGGCGCTTGCGCAGGGCGCGGTTGCTGAAGTCGTTGAGCGAGCGAAAGCCAAAGCCGTGGTCGGGAAACGCCCGGCGCAGCAGCTCGGTGATTGCCGGCAAGTCCGCGCCGTCCCAGTCGGCCGGGTACAGGTTGGTGGACAGCAGCCAGTTGTTGACCTGCACCAGCCGGTCGACCTTGGCCGCGCTCAGCAGCCGGTCTACGCCCTGGGTCAGCAGCCTCAGCGGCCGGGCCAGCCAGGGCCGTTTCAGGCGCTGCAGTTCTTCCCGGGCATAGCCGCTGTAGGCGGTTTGCGGCGACACCACGTAGCAGTTATCCACAGGGTCGTGGCCGTGGTTGATGCTCACCGGGAACTGATGATGGCCGGTGTCCAGCAGGGCCAGGGCGGTGCTGACGTTGCCGATCAGCGCGCCGCCGGCGCAGGTGCGCACGTACTGCCGGGCGTGGCTGTCGTCGGCGCTCGTGGGCTCAAGGGCCAGTTGCTCGGGCATCCACAGCTTCATCGGCGCGTTGCCCCCAGGGGCTGGCCGTTCCATTCGATATCGGCGGTGGAGGCGGCCAGCAGCCCGCAGCGGCGGGTCAGGGCGCGGCCGATGATCTCGCTCAGGCTCAGCAGCTGGGCGGTCAGCGGGCCACGGTCGCCGTCCTGGACGATCACGTCTCGGGCTTGCCGGTAGTCGTGCCAGAACGCCCGGCTCAAGGCCCGTTGCGGCGCGGCCAGAAGCAGCATGGCCAGGGCGATCATCCTGGGTTCCAGGGTCGCCTCCAGCGCAGCGCCGGCTTCGCTGCCCAGCGCCGCTACCAACGGCACACGCTGATCGTCGAACAGGTGCACGCCGCTGGTGGCCCTGGGGTTGCACTCCAGCACGTGGAAGCGGCCGTGCGGGTCCTCGATGAAGTCAAAACCCACCTGCCCGGTGTAGCCGGTGGCCCGGCCGAACTGCTCCAGGAAGGCGCGGATCGGCGCCGGGGCGCAGCTGTGAAAGTAGATTCCCGAGCCACGCCCGACCCGGTAGCGCGGCTGGTAGCTGCTGTGGGCGCGCAATTGGCCGTCCACCAGCACGCTGAAGCTGCAGTATTCCTGGCCGGGGACAAACTGCTGGGCCACCCAGGGCGCCTCGCTGCTGGGCCGGACTTTCGCCAGTTGCGCCGGGCTCGGGCGGATCAGGGTCTGGGAGGCGAAGCGCGAATAGGCCGGCTTGAACACCAGGGCATCGTGCTCTGCCGCCAGTGCTTGCAACGCGGCCGGGTCATGCAGCACTCGGGTCGGCGGCGCGGCCACATCCCAACCTTGGGTCATGGCGGCGAAATCGCCCTTGTGGTGCAGGCGGTGCAGCAGCTCGAAATCGCTGGTGAACACCCGGCACAAAGGTCGCAGGCGCTCCAGGCCGTGGGCCAGGTAGAACACCTCTTCGCAGGTGGGCAGCAGCAGGTCGATGGCCTGTTGGCGTATGACCCCGGCCAGGGCCTCGATCCAGGCATCCGGGTCGTGGCGCGGCTCCGGCAGGCGCACGAAGTGCTCGGCGGCGCGGCTGAAGCGGCTCAGGGGCTGGGCCAGGGAATCGGCCACGGTCACCGTCCAGCCGGCTTGGCTGAAGGCCCGGGCCCACTCCAGGCAGGCCGGGGCCCGGGCGCCGAGAATCAATACACGCATGGCAGTCCCTCGGGTAGTTGCAGCATCAGCAGGCGGCGTCTTTTCGTCTGTGGCGGCGGCGCCTGCCAGTGGCCGAAGCTCAGATGCGGCGCCTGCAGCCCCTGTTGCGCGCAGAGCTCGGCGAGGGCCTCGCTCAAGCGTTGGCACAGCCCGTGGTAGTCGCCCGAGGTGCGCAGGTTGACCTGCCAGAGCAGCCCGCGCTGGTGGATCTGGTATTCCTCAAGCGCCGCCCCGAGCATCAGCAGGGCCCGGCGCAACAGGTCGGGGTAGAGCGGTGCCAGCTGCTGGCCGTCGAGCCGCGGCAGCCAGAGGATCTCGTCGGCGCGGCCTTCCACGGCGGCGATGGCCCGTTCCGCGCGGCCACAGGGGCAGGGCGCGTCGGCCACTCGCAGGATGTCGTTGAGGCGATAACGCACGATCAGCTGCGTACGCCGGGAAAAGTCGGTGATGATCGGCTGAAAGCGCGTGCGCTCAGGGTCCAGCCACTGCGGCTCGATGTGCAGGTGGCTTTCATTCAGGTGCAGGGTGCCGGCCTCGCAGGTGTAGCCGAGGAAGCCTTCGCTGGCCTGATAGATCTGCCGGGGCTTGAGCCCGAAGGCCTGCTGTACCACCTCGGCGTCGGTAGTTTCCAGCACTTCGGCCACCGACAGAATGTGCCGGGGGCGGATCGTCAACTGCCCGGCCAGGGCCGCCTGGGCCAACCCGCGCAGCACCGTGGCCGGGGCCACCAGCACGTCCGGGTTCTGATGGTTGAGGCGTTGCAGGGAGGCGCTCAGGCCCAGGGTCAGGTCATGAAAGGCGAAGTCGATGCGGCGGCTGGCCAGGGTGGTGTACAGGCGGCTGTTGGCTCGCAGGAAGAAGGCGATGCGCAGCGGCGCCAGCCAGGGGCACAGCAGCCGGGGCAGCAGGGCCCGGGGCAGGGTCCGCGCCAGCAGGATGCCGGCCCAGCGTTGGCGTTCCACGCTGCTGACCAGGAAGACCCCCTGGGCCCCCGAGGTGCCGCTGGACAGGCCTACGGTGATGTCCCCCAGGGTCGGGCTGAAGTCCCGGGAACGCTCGGCCTGCAGGGCCACCGGTAATACTTGTTCCAGGCTCAGGGCGCGGGTGTTGTAGCCGGCGAAATCGCTCATCAGGCTGGCCTTGTCCATGATCGGCAAGCTGTGCAGGCCATCGTGGGTCAGCCCGTTGAAGCGCTGGCCACGGGGCATGACCCGCGCCATGAAGTGCTTGAGGCGTCGGGCCTGCCAGGCTTCCAGGCGCTCGCGGCGACGAAAGCGCAGGGCGTAGCGGCTGAACACGAAGGCGCCGATGCTGCGCAGGGTGCCCAGCAGGCGTTCACTGTTCATGGGCGAACGCCTCCCAGGCCTGGGTGCAATGGGACGGCAGCACCGCCACCGCCGGTTCGCGGCGGATCAGCTGGCCCAGGCCGCTGTAGGTGCGCACATATTGCTGACGGTCGGCGCTGGCAAACCACAGTGCCGGGGCGGCGGGCAGGCGTTCGGCGCGGCAGGCCGGCACCGACCAGCAGGCGTCGGCCACCAGGAACACCGGCCGGCCCTGGGCATCGGGGATGAACAGGCCCAGCTGGCCTTCGCTGTGCCCGGGCAACGGCACGCCGATCAGGCTGCCATCGCCGAACAGGTCCAGGCCCTGCTCGAAGGGCGCCATCCAGCTTGGCAGCGTACAGCTGGGGCTGGCTTCGGCCAGGCGCAGGCGGGCGCTGAAGTCGTCCGGCAGCAAGCCCGGCAGATGGCCGCCGAGGGTGGCGCGCCAACGCTGGCCGCGCAGGCTGTCGATATGCCGGTAATCGGCTTCCAGGGCGATAAAACGCGCGTTGGCAAAATCTCGCAGCCCGGCGATATGGTCGGCGTGGAAGTGGGAAATGATCACATGGCGGATATCCCCCGGGCCGATGCCCAGCTCATGCAACTGCGCCCCCAGCTGTTCGGCCACCGGCAACTGCACCGGCACCGCACTGCGGTACAGGCGCTCGGGCAGGGCGCGGGTGGCCTGGAAGAAGTGCTCGGCGTAGCCGGTGTCGTACAAAATCCAGCCGTGCTCCGGGTGCTGGATCAGCCCGCACAGGGCCGGAAACTGCACCGGCGCCAGGCGCCCGCCACGGTCGGCCATGCATTCCAGGTGCTGGCACCAGCCGGCCCGGAGGATCTTCAAACTCACACTGCGGCTCATGCTCGTTGCCTCTGTTGGGCCAGCCACCATTGGGCGTGTTGGACGATGCCTTGTTCCTGGCTGATCACCGGGCTATAGCCCAGCTCGCGCTGGATGGCGCTGATGTCCAGGGTCTGACTGAAGGCCAGGACGCCGGCGCCGTAGCGGGTGATCAAGGGTTCGGCGCCGTTGCCCAGGCGCGCCTTGAGCTCCAGCAGGTGCGCCACGCCGTGCACCAGGGGCCAGGGCAGGCGGCGGGTGCGCAGCGGCAGGCGGAAGTGCTCGGCCATCTGTTGCAGCAGGTCCTTGAAGGCCAGGGGTGTGGCGTTGCTCAGGTTGTACACGCACAGCGGGCGCGGCAGGGGCCGGGTCAGGGCCAGCCACACCGCGTGCACCAGATTGTCGACGCAGGTCAGGTCCAGCTGGGCCCGACCGCCGCGCATCAGCGGAATCGCCCCGCGCTGCATCACCCGCAGCAGGCGCGGCATCAGGGTTGCGTCCCAGGGGCCGAACACCGCCCGGGGCCGCAGGATCACGCACTCGGGCAGCTTGGCGTCTGCCAGCAGGGTTTCGGCCTGGGCCTTGCTGCGGGCGTAGTCGTTCACCGGGTTTGGCAGCGGCTGGTCTTCGCGGATACCCAAGCGGTCGCTGAAGTCGAAGTACAGGCTCGGGGTGGAGATGTGCACCAGCCGCGGGATGCGGTTCTTGCCGCAGGCGTGGATCACCTCGGCGGTGGAGTCGAGGTTGGCCCGGGCAAACGCCTGGGGCGACCCCCAGGGTGACGACAGGGCGGCGCAATGCACGATGGCGTCATGCTCGCGGCTGGCGTCGGCCAGCAGGCGCTTGGCCAACGGGCTGCCGTGCTCCAGCGGCAGCCAGCGCACCGGCGCCGGGCTGTGGGCAATCACCTCGGCCGCCGCCTCGGGGTTGCGCCCGCTGAACTGTACCTCACAGCCTTCGGCGGCCAGCTTCCAGACCAGATGCCGACCGATAAAACCGGTACCGCCGGTGACCAGGATCTTCATCAGAACTCCAGGATCATGCCGCCGAGGGACAGGCCCGCGCCGGTGCCGATCAGCAGCAAGGTGTGTCCGCGTTGAATGCGCCCGTCGCGCACCGCGATGTCCAGGGCGGTGGGCAGCGAGGCCGCCACCTGATTGCCGTGCTGGGCAAAGATATCGATGACCTTGTCCGGCCCCAGGCTCAGGCGCTTGGCCGCATGCTGCATGGCCTGCTGGCTGGCTTGATGAGGGATCACCCAGTCGATTTGCCCAAGGGAGAGCCCGGCTTGCAGCAACAGATCGTCCATCAGGTCCGGCAGGTGTTTGGCCGCGAGACGGAACACGCCCTTGCCCTGCATGGCGAAGCTGGTCAGGGGCTCGAACGGCACGTCGATGCGCCGCGGATGAAAGCGCGAACCGCCGGCGGGGATCTGGCACAGCGCCGCGCCTTCGGCGTAGGTCTTCAGGCGCGAGGCGAGGAGCTTCTGCCCGCCATGGCCCGGGCCCAGCACCACCGCCGCCGCGCCGTCGCCGAAGATGCCGCAGACCTCCACCTGCTGCCAGTCCAGGCCGCAGGAAGCGATATCGGCGCACACCAGCAGCACGCGCCGGTAATGCCCGGCCTGGATCGGCCAGGACAAGGTATCCAGGGCGGCGATAAAGCCCAGGCAACTGGCGTTGATGTCCATGGCCGGAATGCCCGACTGCCCCAGGCCCAGCTCCCGTTGCAGCAGCGCGGCGTTGCAGGGCATGCCCTGGTCCTGGGTGCCGCTGGCGCAGACGATCAGGTCCAGCTGGCCAAGCTCCAGGCCGGCCGCCTGCAGGGCCTGGCGCGCGGCACGGGCGCCGAGGCTGGCGGCGGTGTCCGCAGGATCGGCGACGTGGCGCTGCTGCACCCCGCTGATGCGCGCCACGCTACCGGCTTCCAGGCCGAGCTGGCGGTCCAGCTCGGCACTGCTGACCACCCGCTGCGGCAGGGCGTGGCCGGTGCCGAGGATGGCCAGGGCGCGGGCCGGGCGGGGGGAGGACGCTGATGTGTGCATGCAAATTCCGTGTGTGGGGCGTCGGGGGAGGCTTGGTCAGGTGGCGGACGGCGCGACCGGGCATTGGCTCAGAAAGGCTTGCAGCCCTTGCTGATACTCCTCGGCGTCCATCAGTTCGCTGTGTTTGGCGATGCAGTAGCCCATGTTCTTGCGTTGCAGCTCGGCACAGGCCACGACGTAGAAATCGGGGGTTTCCCGCAAGTGAACAACCTGTTCCCAGGCCAGGCCGCTCTGCTTGCCCCGGGCCTTGCTCAGGCTGAAACCCTGGTCGTCGAAGCTCAGGTGGTAAGTGCCCTCGGCCGCCTTCAGCGGCGCGCGCAGGCGGGCTTCGATCAGGCGCTGGTTCACACCCTGCAAAGGCTTGCCGGGCTTGGCGTGATGGGCGGCGATACGGGCGTGCAGGTGGGTGAGCCAGCGCTTGGAAAAGCGCCACCAGAGCATGCTGAAAATCAGCACGAACACCAGCATGGCAATGACTTTTTCCGGGGTGAAACGCTGTTCGGGGAAATAGATCGCCAGGCCGCCGCCGATCAGGCAGAGGGTGAACATCAAGGGGCCGATCAGTCGGGTCTGCCAACGGGCGACGCTGGCCATGATCCGCGCCTGCTGCTGGTCCTGCCTGAGCATTTCCTGGGGCAGTTGTTCGGCGAGCCGGGCTTGGGTGTTGGCAGAGGTGATGCTGTAGTGCAATTCCATGGAGGAGCGAGTCCGAGGTCCGTGTTCGGTGAGGGCGGCAGTCTACCGACTTCTGAGCTGTGGGTAGCAGCGGCGTATGCACCCAGGTCGCCCCTCTGCTCAGGCGGGGAACTGCTCTGTATGCCGCTCTACCCACTGATACAGGCGTTCGTCCAATAGCGGCCGCTGTTGCTGGAAGTGATCCTGGCAGCGGTTGAAGAGCGGGTCCTGGTTGATGCGCATGGCCAGCTCGACGGGGCCTTCGCTTCCGCCATGGGCGGCTCGTAGCTGCTGCTGGCGCTGATCGGCCTGCTCCAGGGTGTCCGCCAGGTCGTCCAGTTGCAGGAGCCTGAACTGAGCGATGGCCTGGGACAGGTGAAAGTGCAGGGCGCTGTCGAAACCTTCCCAGCCCTCGAAGGCCAGCCACTCGTGCAGGATCATGAAGCAGCGCGGTGCTGGGGGCAGTCGCTCCAGCGCTGCGAAATCCAGCCAGTACTGACGCGGCAATTGCTCGGCGGTTTCGATGGCCTGGGCGATCAGGTCCAGGGCCTGGCCCGGGTCCCGGTGATGCTTGCGCAGAATGCGCTGGGTCAGGGTGAAGCGCGCTTCGTCTATAGCGTGCAGGGCGCGGTTCAGGTCGTAACCGGCGTTGAGCAAGTGTTCCCGGGCTTGCTCTTGGGGCAAGCCGGACTTTTCTACCAGCACTTGCAGCAGATCGGATTTGTACAGTTCGGCGGCTTGCTGCGGATTATTGGCGCAGCGGGCGAGCAGGGCCTGGGCGTGGCGCAGGCCGATGGGGATCAGGTGGCGTAGCTGTTGCAGAGCTTGGGTGTGCGTCGGGTCCATCGACAGGGTGCCTTGGTCGTCATTGCCGGTGGCGGCGGGAGGCTGATTATCCACCGTGCCGAGCAAAACCTGTAGCCGCTGCCGCAGGCTGCGAACGGCCCGAAGGGACGCGGGGTTCTCAAGGCCGCTGAAGGTCCTGCGGACCTTGTCGCAGCCTCGCGGGCTCGGCAGCGGCTACAAAGAGGTGGCGGCCGCAGTTCAGGTTGGGGGTGTAGCCGCTGCCGCAGGCTGCGAACGGCCCGAAGGGACGCAGGGTTCTCAAGACCGCTGAAGGTCCTGCGGACCTTGTCGCAGCCTCGCGGGCTCGGCAGCGGCTACAAGGAGGTTGCGGCCGCAGTTCAGGTTGGGGGGGTAGCCGCTGCCGCAGGCTGCGAACGGCCCGAAGGGACGCGGGGTTCTCAAGGTCGCTGAAGGTCCTGCGGACCTTGTCGCAGCCTCGCGGGCTCGGCAGCGGCTACAGGTTGCGTCAGGGAGTGGGGCGGGCGCCGTCGAGCAGGGCATCCACCACGGCGCGGGCCATTTCCACGGAATGCACCATGGACCAGATCAGTCCGCGCTCGATGCCGCTGGCCCGTTCGGTGATTTCATCGGACACCTCTTCGGCGCATTTGAGCAGCAAGGAAACGTGCATCAGCGCGTCTTCGGCATTCACCTGGGGCTGTACGGCGAACAGCGGGTGGCCCTGGGCGTCGCGCAGGCCGAAGGGGCGATGGCGGGTGCCATTCAAGGCGGCCAGCAGGTTGGCGTTGGCGCGGTCCAGCTCCGGGTCGCGGCGTGGATGATCGGTTTGGAGAGGTGGGTCGGGGACGAGCTTTTTCATGACTGTCACTCACTCAGTAGTTAACGGACTGCCGAGCTCACTTCCACATGAGGGGTGGCAGTTGTGCGAGGGTGTGGAAGACCGGGACTGAGTAACCCAGCACACCCGAAGGTGTCCCGCGCACAACCGCCATAAAGCGATGCCAACGAAAATACGTCGAGCCATGCTCATGAGCGCTCATGCTTACTCAGGTCCGAACTTCCACATCCGGGCCGCTGATTTGGCAGCGGCACCGGGAGACTGCCTGATCGTTCGAAGGGGTACAAGGCGCTCAAAGGCGTGGGGGATTCTCTCGGATTTGCCCTACAAAACAAAGCGAAACGGCTCCGGCACTGGGCGGTATTCCCTGACAAATCGGGTGCTGGGTAGGGGGATAGGGGCTGTGTTGAATGTGCGAGTGGGGTCGGGCAGGCAGAGTGTGCTGGCAGGTTTTGCGGCCCCTTCGGTGCCGTTCGCAGCCTCGCGGGCTCGGCAGCGGCTACATAGAGGTTGCGGCCGCAGTTCAGGTTGGGGGTGTAGCCGCTGCCGCAGGCTGCGAACGGCCCGAAGGGACGCGGGGTTCTCAAGGTCGCTGAAGGTCCTGCGGACCTTGTCGCAGCCTCGCGGGCTCGGTAGCGGCTACAAAGAGGTGGCGGTCGCAGTTTAGGTTGGGGGGGTAGCCGCTGCCGCAGGCTGCGATCGGCCGCGCAGCGGGCGCGGCGATTTCAACAGCAGGCAAAAACAGCAGGCAAAAAAAAGGGCCTGGAGACGTATCTCCAAGCCCTCAAAAGGTGAGAGGTGTCTAGTCCCTCAACCTGGTGAGCGGTGTTGCATGTTTCGGGGGCGCGGCGGTTACGCTTTCAGCGGAACCAGGCGCGGGGCAATCATGTTTTCCGGACGCAGGATGTCGTCGAGCATGGCGTCGTCCAGCAGGCCTTCTTCGCGCACCAGTTCCAGTACGCCACGGCCACTTTCCAGGGCGATGCGGGCGATACGGGTGGCGTTTTCATAGCCGATGTACGGGTTCAGCGCGGTGACCAGGCCGATGGAGTGCTCCACCAGTTCGCGGCAACGGGTTTCGTTGGCGGTGATGCCGGTGATGCAGTGCTCGCGCAGCATGTCCATGGCGCGTTGCAGCAGGCGGATCGAGTCGAAGATCTTGAAGGCGATCAGCGGCTCCATCACGTTCAGTTGCAGCTGGCCGCCTTCGGCCGCGATGGTCAGGGCCAGGTCGTTGCCGATGATCTGGAACGCCACTTGGTTGACCGCTTCCGGGATCACCGGGTTGACCTTGCCAGGCATGATCGAGCTGCCGGGCTGACGCGCTGGCAGGTTGATTTCGTTGATGCCGGTGCGTGGGCCGCTGGACAGCAGGCGCAGGTCGTTGCAGATCTTCGACAGCTTGACCGCGGTGCGCTTGAGCATGCCGGAGAACAGCACGAAGGCGCCCATGTCGGAGGTGGCTTCGATTAGGTCGGCCGCCGGTACCAGCGGCTGGCCGCTGATGGTGGCCAGGCGTTGTACGGCCAGGGCCTGGTAGCGCGGGTCGGCGTTGATGCCGGTGCCGATGGCGGTGCCGCCCAGGTTGACTTCGGTCAGCACTTCCGGCGCCAGGGTCTTCAGGCGAGCCAGGTCTTCACCCAGGGTGGTGGCGAAGGCCTTGAATTCCTGGCCGAGGGTCATCGGCACGGCGTCTTGCAGCTGGGTACGGCCCATTTTCAGGACGTGGCTGAATTCTTCACCCTTGGCGGCGAACGACTGGATCAGGCTGTCGAGGCTGGCCAGCAGGGCGTCGTGACCCAGCAGCAGACCCAGGCGGATCGCGGTCGGGTAGGCGTCGTTGGTGGACTGCGCCATGTTCACGTCGTTGTTCGGGTGCAGGTACTGGTATTCGCCCTTGCTGTGGCCCATGGCCTCCAGCGCGATGTTGGCGATGACTTCGTTGGCATTCATGTTGGTGGAAGTGCCAGCGCCGCCTTGAATCATGTCCACCACGAACTCTTCGTGGAAGTCGCCGCGGATCAGGCGGGCACAGGCCTCGCTGATGGCCGCATGCTTGGCTTCGCTCAGATGACCCAGTTCGCGGTTGGCGTCAGCAGCTGCCTGCTTGACCATTGCCAGGGCCACGACCAGTTTTGGGTAGTGCGAAATCGGAACGCCGGAGAGGCGGAAGTTGTTCACCGCTCGCAGGGTCTGGATGCCGTAATACGCTTGAGCCGGTACTTCGAGTACGCCAAGCAGGTCTTTTTCTGTGCGGAAAGATGCAGCGGAGGACATGACGGAGATCATCTCGGTAGGGACCCGGTCTGTGCCGGGAACGCTGCGAATCCTAGGCCGAAGGGAATTTTTGGGCCAATGCTGTTAAACACTGGGCTATGCATATTCGGCATAATGCCGGTGTGACGCCGCTTTGCCGGCGAGCGTGTGACCTAAAATGGTGCGTGTCCGGGAGGACGTGATGAATCTGGAAAGCAAATGGCTCGAGGACTTCAGTGCCCTGGCCGCCACCCGCAGCTTTTCCCAGGCTGCCGAGCGACGTTTCGTGACCCAGCCGGCCTTCAGCCGGCGCATTCGCAGCCTGGAAGCGGCCCTGGGCCTGACCCTGGTCAACCGCTCGCGCACGCCGGTGGAACTGACGGCGGCGGGGCAGCTGTTCCTGGTCACCGCGCGCACCGTGGTCGAACAGCTCGGCGAGGTGGTGCGTCACCTGCATCATCTGGAAGGTGGCCAGGGCGAGGTGATGCAGGTGGCGGCGGCTCACTCCCTGGCGCTGGGCTTCTTCCCGCGCTGGATCGCGCAACTGCGCAATGAAGGGCTGAACATCGCCACGCGGCTGGTGGCCACCAACGTCGGCGATGCGGTGCACGCCCTGCGCGAAGGCGGCTGCGACCTGATGCTGGCCTTCTATGACCCGGACGCGGCCTTGCAGATGGACTCGGAAATCTTCCCCTCGCTGCACCTGGGGCACACCGAGATGCTCCCGGTGTGCGCTGCCGATGCCCAGGGCAAGCCGCTGTTCGATCTGGAAGGCGAGGCCAGTGTGCCGTTGCTGGCATACAGCGCCGGGGCCTTTCTCGGGCGTTCGGTGAACCTGCTGCTGCGCCAGCGCAACCTGCGTTTCACCACGGTTTATGAGACCGCCATGGCCGACAGCCTCAAGAGCATGGCGTTGGAAGGGCTGGGCATTGCCTGGGTGCCGCAGTTGAGCGTGCGCGCGGAACTGGCCCGGGGCGAGTTGGTGGTCTGTGGTGGTGCGCAATGGCATGTGCCGCTGGAGATCCGCCTGTATCGCTGCGCCCTGGTGCGCAAGGCCAACGTGCGTTTGCTCTGGCGCAAGCTGGAAGGCGCCGCCGCACAAGCGACGGGCAACACATGAGCCTGTTGCCGGTGTTGCAGATCGCGAGGGATTTTCAGCGTCGGCAACGCCAGGCCCTGTAGCCGCTGCCGCAGGTTCGGGCCGCGGGCACCGCAGGGGCCGCCACACCTGGCGCTGCGGAGTGTCTGAAGGATTGGGGATAGAGCTCTGGCGCCGGCTGCGCCGTCGTTCGCAGCCTGCGGCAGCGGCTACAGGGAACTGGTCAGGCTGCGAGGGGCTTTCAGTTCGGGGAGACTGACTTCAGAGTCAATAAAACCGGGGTTTTGCGCCGGAAATACTTTGTTCGACAGATGGTCGGCGAAAGTGCGTTTAGCGCGGCTTTTTCGGTATACTGCGCGGCCTTCGGCCGGTTCGTCCGGCCATAATTCGTACAGTCAAGCCACGCATTTTCGCGTGGCTTGTTGTTTTTGACGCGCCCGCGGGCGCCCAGAGAGAAGAGGCACGACGATGAGTGCACTGGTTGGCGTGATCATGGGCTCCAAGTCCGATTGGTCCACCCTTAGCCACACCGCCGATATGCTGGAAAAGCTCGGCATCCCTTATGAGGTGAAGGTGGTGTCCGCACACCGCACCCCGGACCTGCTGTTCCAGTACGCCGAAGAGGCTGAGGCGCGTGGCATCGAGGTGATCATCGCCGGTGCCGGCGGCGCGGCGCACTTGCCGGGCATGTGCGCGGCCAAGACCCACCTGCCGGTGCTGGGTGTGCCGGTGCAGTCGTCGATGCTCTCGGGCGTGGATTCGCTGCTGTCCATCGTGCAGATGCCCGCCGGCATCCCCGTGGCCACCCTGGCCATCGGCAAGGCCGGCGCGATCAACGCGGCCCTGCTCTCGGCGAGCATCCTGGGCGCCAAGCACCCGCAGTTCCATGCGGTGCTGAAAAAATTCCGTGCTGAACAGACAGACAGCGTCCTGGACAATCCAGACCCGCGCGTCGCCTGAGGTTGTTGACGATGAAGATCGGTGTAATCGGTGGCGGCCAGTTGGGCCGCATGTTGGCCCTGGCGGGGACTCCGCTGGGAATGAACTTCGCTTTTCTCGACCCGGCGCCGGATGCGTGTGCCGCTGCCCTGGGCGAACACCTGCGGGCCGACTACGGCGACCAGGACCACCTGCGCCAGCTGGCCGATGAAGTGGACCTGGTGACCTTCGAATTCGAGAGCGTGCCGGCGGAAACCGTGGCCTTCCTCTCGCAGTTCGTGCCGGTCTACCCGAGCGCCGAAGCCCTGCGCATCGCCCGTGATCGCTGGTTCGAGAAGAGCATGTTCAAGGACCTGGGGATTCCTACCCCGGAGTTTGCCGACATCCAGTCCCAGGCGGATCTCGACGCCGCCGTGGCGCGCATCGGCCTGCCGGCCGTGCTCAAGACCCGCACCCTGGGTTACGACGGCAAGGGCCAGAAGGTCCTGCGCAGCGCCGCCGACGTCGCAGGCACTTTCGCCGAACTGGGCAGCGTGCCTTGCCTGCTGGAAGGCTTCGTGCCGTTCACCGGTGAAGTCTCGCTGATCGCCGTGCGTGCCCGTGACGGTGAAACCCGTTTCTACCCGCTGGTGCACAACACCCACGACAGCGGCATCCTGCGCCTGTCGGTGGCCAGCAGTGATCACCCGCTGCAGGCCCTGGCCGAGGACTACTCCAGCCGCGTGCTCAAGCAGCTGGATTACGTCGGCGTGATGGCGTTCGAGTTCTTCGAAGTCGACGGCGGCCTCAAGGCCAACGAGATTGCCCCGCGGGTACACAACTCCGGGCACTGGACCACCGAAGGCACCGAGTGCAGCCAGTTCGAAAACCACCTGCGGGCGGTAGCCGGTCTCCCTCTGGGTTCCACAGCCAAAGTCGGTGAGAGCGCCATGATCAACTTCATCGGCCAGGTGCCGCCAGTGGACAAGGTCATCGCCATCGACGACTGCCACCTGCATCACTACGGCAAGGCCTTCAAGGCCGGGCGCAAGGTCGGCCACGCCAACCTGCGTTGCGCCGATCAGGCGACCCTGCAAGCGCAGATCCTCAAGGTGCAAGCGCTGATCGCCGAGTAACAAATCCTCCGGCTGGCGGGAACCTTCGTTTCCCGCCGTTCTCTGATAGCAGGATGCCAAAGTGCTGGCTAGGCTTTGGCTTGATCCCCCCCTTACAGAGGAACAGCCATGGGCATTATTGGAACCATTTTCATCGGCTTGATCGTTGGTCTGCTGGCGCGTTTCCTCAAGCCGGGAGACGACAGCATGGGCTGGATCATGACCATCCTGCTGGGTATCGGCGGCTCGCTGGCGGCCACTTATGGCGGTCAGGCGCTGGGTATTTATCAGGCTGGCCAGGGCGCCGGTTTCATCGGTGCGCTGGTGGGCGCGGTCGTCCTGCTGGTGATCTACGGCTTCGTCAAGAAAAGCTGATTCCCCCCTGCAAGCCCCCTCTGCCGCTCGTGCCGAGGGGAGCCCTTTTCTTCATCTGAAACTTCAACGCAGCCGACGCTTTGGGCACTAGAATGCCCGGGTTTTTCCGTCCTTCCTTTTTGACCGAGCCACCCTCTCATGCGCCGTCTTCTATTGACCTTTGTTCTGCTGGGCTGCGGCCTGGCCCAGGCTGGCGAACTGCCGGAAACCGACTGGCTGGAGCTGATGCCCAAGTCGGACCAGAAAGCCCTGGAGCAGATGCCTGAAATCGACCACAACTCCCCCGAAGCCAATGGCACCTTCACCGAAAAGGGCGGCCTGAAGCAGAGCAAGGGCTTGCCGGCGGTGATGTATTCCACCAAGACCGTGCCGGCGATGAACGACAAGCAGATCCGCCTCGGCGGCTATCCGGTGCCGCTGGAGGCTGATGCCAAGGGGCGCAGCACGCTGTTCTTCCTGGTGCCGTACCCGGGCGCCTGCATCCACGTGCCGCCACCGCCGCCCAACCAGCTGGTGCTGGTGCGCTTTCCCAAGGGCGTGAAGCTGGAGGACATCTACACGCCGCTGTGGGTAACCGGCACCTTGAAGATCGAGTCGGTCAGCAATGACCTAGCCGACGCGGCCTACGCCCTGGATGCGGCGAAGGTGCGGGTGGTGCAGGAATCGGATCTCTGAAGCCGCAGCGCTGAATGTGCCTTCCAAACGGCTCTGTTGAACTGGACCGCTGAAGGCATTTGTGAACGGTAGAGCCGGCTTGCCGGCGCTAGCGGCCTCAAGAACGCTGACGGTCCTGAGGGCCTCTTCGCTGGCAAGCCAGCTCCTACGCAGCTAGGTGGGGTCAGAGCGGGGCGGCGCCGATGCTCACGCTCAGGGTGTGGCGGGCGCCAGGTGCCAGGGTGACGATGTCGTCCATCACGTTGGCGGTCTCGATGCACAGCATGCGCTGCCAGCCGTCGTTGGCCATGTCGCTGAACTGCGCGGCGCGGTCGATCCAGGGGTTCCAGATCACGGCGGTGCGTGAGCCTGCGCTGGTCAGGCGAATCCGTCGTTGCCAGTCCGGATCGACGATATCCAGCTGCGCCGGGACGTTCAGGTAGATGCGGTCGGTCTCGCCGCTAAAGTGCAAGGCGCCGCTCTGGACCTTGGTGGTCCAGTCTTCCAGGGTTTCGATGTAGTTCAGCCCGTCCAGGCCTTCGACCTGCACGTTGCGCACATCGCTGACCGCGAAATAGCTGTGCAGCGCCTGGCTGATGCTCACGCTTTCTGTGCTCAGGTTATGGCTGGTGAGGCTGATGTGCAGTTGCTCGTCGAGGCGGATGCTCAGGCTCGGTTCCACCTGATGGGGCCAGCCAGGAAAGCCGCCAGCGGGGCAGGGCAGGCGCAGCCGTACCAGCAAGCTGTCGCCGTCGCTTTCGATGCCTTGCAGTTCCCAGTCGCTGGCCCGCACCAGGCCGTGGGCCGGTGCCGGTTCAGCGTTTTGGCGCATGGCCTGCACGCTTTGCGGGTTGCGTGCAAAGTTGCCGAACCAGGGCCAGCACACCGGAACCCCGGCGCGGATGCTCTTGCCGGTCTTGAACTGCGCCTCGTCGTTGAGCCAGATCAGCGGCTGTTGCCCGGCTACTTGATAACTGAGGATGTGCGCGCCTTGCTGGGCCACCAGCAGTTCGGCATCACCGTGGCGGATGCGCCAGCAGTTCAGTTCATCCAGTTTCACCGTTTCAACGTGGGGCGTGGGCATGCTGCTGATCTCGTTAGAGTGGCTTGGGCGTTGTAGGAACCTAGCGCGCTCGGGGCGGAACCGAACGGGTGCGGCCGCTGCCGTCGATGGCGACGAACACGAACACCGCCTCGGTGACCTTGCGCCATTCGCTGGACAGCGGGTCGTCGCTCCACACTTCCACCATCATCTGGATCGAGCTGCGGCCGATCTCCAGGGTCTGGGTATAGAAGGACAGTTGCGCGCCCACCGCCACCGGCACCAGGAACGCCATGCGATCGATGGCCACGGTAGCGACTCGGCCACCGGCGACGCGGCTGGCCATGGCAGTGCCCGCCAGGTCCATCTGCGCCACCAGCCAGCCGCCGAAAATATCGCCAAAGCCGTTGGTTTCCCGGGGCAAAGCGGTGATTTGCAGGGCCAGGTCGCCTTGCGGGATTGGATCTTCTTGTTCGAGTTCTATCATGCCGAGGGGCCTCTGACCCGTGACGCTTCATGGTGACTTCAGGTGAATAGCCGTCTTCAGGAAAAACGATTCAGCCCGAACACACTGCGTTCGTCACGTTCTTTCTAAGGCGTGCTAAAGGGAAACTCTGCGAAATCGACTGGCACTGTCCAGGGACTGGGGCGCGCAGCAGCGTTTTCGCACAGCAACCCTTGCCAGAAGCGGCTTTGCGCTTCGAGGTTTGCGAGTATATCGGTCGATAGACTCCGCGACGACCCACTCAGTTCGCAAATTTGTGAGTCATTTGTGCGCTGCTGTGTACGCATTCGAACAATTTGCTATCGTGCCGAACCTGCCAGGCCCCAACCAGCGCTGTTGCGGTTGCCGGAACCGACTAATAAGAGAAGCCCTTGCCATGACCACTGTGCCCTCGAGCGCCGCGCAGCCAGCGCAGCCCGCCCGTCCCTTGACCCGTAGTGATTACAAGACCCTGTCGCTGTCTGCCTTGGGCGGCGCGCTGGAGTTCTACGACTTCATCATCTTCGTGTTCTTCGCCACCGTGGTCGGCAAGCTGTTCTTCCCGGCGGACATGCCCGAGTGGCTGCGCCTGATGCAGACCTTCGGCATCTTCGCCGCCGGCTACCTGGCCCGTCCTCTGGGCGGGATCGTCATGGCGCACTTCGGCGACCTGCTGGGGCGCAAGAAGATGTTCACCCTGAGCATCTTCATGATGGCGGTGCCGACCCTGATCATGGGCCTCTTGCCGACCTACGCGCAGATTGGCCTATGGGCGCCGATCCTGCTGTTGCTGATGCGGGTAATCCAGGGCGCGGCCATCGGTGGTGAAGTGCCCGGCGCCTGGGTCTTTGTTTCCGAACACGTGCCTCAGCGGCATATCGGCTACGCCTGCGGCACCCTGACGGCGGGCCTGACCGCCGGGATTCTCCTGGGCTCGCTGGTGGCCACCGCCATCAATAGCATCTACACCCCGGTGGAAGTGGCCGACTACGCCTGGCGGATCCCGTTCCTGCTGGGCGGGGTGTTCGGCCTGTTCTCGGTGTACCTGCGCCGCCTGCTGCACGAAACCCCGGTGTTCGCCGAGCTGCAATTGCGCAAGGCCCTGGCCGAAGAGCTGCCCCTGCGTACCGTGCTGCGCGATCACCGTGGCGCCATTGTCATTTCCATGCTGCTGACCTGGCTGCTGTCCGCCGGGATCATCGTGGTGATCCTGATGACCCCGACGGTGCTGCAGACCGTCTATAAGTTCCCGGCCATCACCGCCCTGGAAGCCAACAGCCTGGCCATTGTGTTCCTGAGCCTGGGCTGCGTGATCTCCGGGGTTCTGGCGGATCGTTTCGGCGCTGGCAAGGTGTTCGTGTTCGGCAGCGCCTTGCTGCTGGCCACTTCCTGGACCTTCTATCACGGCTTGCTGGATAACCCGCAGTGGCTGTTCCCGATGTATGCCCTGACCGGTCTGTTTGTCGGCACCATCGGCGCGGTGCCTTATGTGATGGTCAAGGCGTTCCCGGCGGTGGTGCGTTTCAGCGGCCTGTCGTTTTCCTACAACCTGGCCTACGCGATCTTCGGTGGCCTGACGCCGATGGTGGTGACCTGGCTGCTCAAGGAAAGCCCGATGGGCCCGGCCTATTACGTTGCAATCATCTGCGGCATCGGCCTGCTGGTCGGCCTGTACCTGTGGGCCAAGGGCCGCTGATCGCCGCCAGCTTGTAGCCGCTGCCGCAGGCTGCGACAGGGCCGCAGGCCCTGCTGGGCGCTGAAGAGTGTCGCGACCCTGCGGGTCGGTCGCAGCCTTTGGCGGCGGCTACAGAGGTTTTTATCGCCTTATAAAGAAAGGCCAGCTTCCGTTCAGGAGTGCTGGCCTTTCATCTAATTGTCATATTCCGGACATAGAGTGTTCACACGGCCTACAGATACTTGGCCCCGACTTAACACACCCTATCTGCTAGGAGTAAGGCATGAAACTGAAGCGTTTGATGGCGGCAATGACCTTTGTCGCCGCTGGCGTTGCGACTGCCCACGCGGTTGCCGCTGTTGACCCTGCTATCCCGAGCTACACCAAGACCACTGGTGTGTCGGGCAACCTGTCCAGCGTCGGTTCCGATACTTTGGCGAACCTGATGACCCTGTGGGCCGAGAACTACAAAAAGGAATACCCGAACGTCAACATTCAGATTCAGGCCGCCGGCTCCGCCACCGCGCCACCGGCGCTGACCGAAGGCACCTCCAACCTGGGCCCGATGAGCCGCAAGATGAAGGACACCGAGCTGGCGGCCTTCGAGCAGAAGTACGGCTACAAGCCAACCGCTATCCCGGTGGCCGTGGACGCCCTGGCGGTGTTCGTGCACAAGGACAACCCGATCCAGCACCTGACCATGGAACAGGTCGACGCGATTTTCTCGTCCACCCGTCTGTGCGGCGCCAAGGCTGACGTAAAAACCTGGGGCGACCTGGGTGTGAAGGGCGATCTGGCCAACAAGCCGGTGCAACTGTTCGGCCGTAACTCGGTATCCGGCACCTACGGCTACTTCAAGGAAGAAGCCCTGTGCAAAGGCGACTTCAAGCCTAACGTCAACGAGCAGCCAGGTTCGGCTTCGGTGGTGCAGTCCATCAGCTCCTCGCTGAACGGCATCGGCTACTCGGGCATCGGCTACAAGACCGCCAGCGTGAAGACCGTGGCCCTGGCCAAGAAAGGCAGCAGCGACTTCATCGAAGACACCGAAGAAAACGCCCTGAACGGCAAGTACCCGCTGTCGCGCTTCCTCTACGTCTACATCAACAAAGCCCCGAACAAGCCTCTGGCCCCGCTGGAAGCCGAGTTCGTGAAACTGGTCCTGTCCAAGCAGGGTCAGGAAGTAGTGGTCAAGGACGGCTACATCCCGCTGCCAGCCAAGGTGGCCGCCAAGGCCCTGGCTGACCTGGGCCTGAAAGAAGGCGCATAAGCCGCCGCAGAAGGTCCGGGCTCCCCGGACCTTCTCGTTTTCGTAGGAGCGGGCCGGGCGGCGCAAGCGCCCGCAAGGGCGACCCAGGCTCAAGGCCGGCTCGTCGGCCAGCCGGCTCCTGCAACCTCATTTTTCAACCCGCTGCCGGCTTTGCCACGTGGCGGATTTGCTGCGTCACTGCATTGTCATCTTTCTGTCATACAGGATCGCTAGGGTGTGCGCATGAATGATCTGGCCAATTCCCCCATGACTACGACTTCTCCCCCCAAGCGCATTGACTTCAATACGCCTGAACTGCAACGCAAGCGTCGCATTCGCGCGCTCAAAGACCGCCTGACCCGCTGGTACGTCCTTGTTGGCGGACTGGCGGTACTGGGTGCGATCACCCTGATCTTTTTCTTCCTCGCCTATGTCGTGGTGCCGCTGTTCCAGGGCGCCGACCTGACCGTCAAGGACCCGCTGACCCCGGCCTGGATGCAGGACGCCGGCAAGCCGCTGATGTTCTCCCTGGAAGAGCAGAACCAGGTCGGCATGCGTGTCTCCGACAAGGGCCAGGCGCTGTTCTTCGACATCGACAGCGGTGCCGAGCTGCGCAAGGTCGACCTGCCGATCCCGGCCGGCGCCAACGTGGTGTCCATCGGCAAGGACCAGCCCGGCAATCCGCTGGTGGTGGTCGGTCTGTCCAACGGCCAGGCCCTGGTGTTCCGCCACACCTACAAGGTCAGCTACCCGGACGGCAAGAAGACCATCTCACCGGCCATCGAGTACCCCTACGGCGACAGCCCGATCACCCTGAACGAGCAGGGCGGTGCCCTGGAGCACGTCAACCTCAACGCCACTGATTCGTCGCTGATCATCGCCGGTTCCACCGGTGCGCAACTGCATGTGCTGAAGCTGACCCGCGAAGAAAACATGATGACTGGCGAGGTCACCAGCGAGCAGAGCCGCATCGAGCTGCCGCAGATGACCGAGGCGGTGAAGGCCATGTACATCGATCCGCGCCAGCAGTGGCTGTATGTGATCAATGGCCGGGCCCAGGCCGACGTGTTCAGCCTGCGGGACAAGAGCCTCAACGGTCGCTACAAACTGCTGGAAGACGCTGACACCGAAGTTACCGCCAGCACCCAGCTGGTGGGCGGCATCTCGCTGATCATCGGCACCTCCAAGGGTGGCCTGGCCCAGTGGTTCATGGCCCGCGACCCGGATGGCGAACTGCGCCTGAAGCAGATCCGCACCTTCCAGATGGGCACCGCGCCTATCGTTGAAATCACTGCCGAAGAGCGTCGCAAGGGCTTCGTTGCCCTGGACGCCGCCGGCAAGCTCGGGGTGTTCCACAGCACCGCCCACCGCACCCTGCTGGTGGATCAGGTGGTGGATGGCCAGGGCCTGTTCGGCCTGTCGCCACGGGCCAACCGGGTGATCGTCGAGGCCGGTGGCAAGCTGCAGCCGCTGCTGCTGGACAACCCGCACCCGGAAGTGTCCTGGAGCGCGCTGTGGAGCAAGGTCTGGTACGAGAACTACGACGAGCCTAAATACGTCTGGCAATCCACCGCGGCCAACACCGACTTCGAACCCAAGCTGAGCCTCTCGCCCCTGACCTTCGGCACTCTGAAGGCGGCGTTCTACGCCATGCTGCTGGCGGCACCATTGGCCGTGGCGGCAGCGATCTATACCGCCTACTTCATGGCCCCGGGCATGCGCCGCAAGGTCAAGCCGGTGATCGAGCTGATGGAAGCGATGCCCACGGTGATCCTCGGCTTCTTCGCCGGCCTGTTCCTGGCGCCCTATGTCGAAGGTCATCTACCGGGCATCTTCAGCCTCTTGATGTTGCTGCCAATCGGCATTCTGGTGGCCGGTTTCATCTTCAGCCGCCTACCGGAGTCGATCCGCCTGAAAGTGCCGGATGGTTGGGAAAGTGCGCTGCTGATTCCGGTGATCCTGTTCGTGGGCTGGTTGTCGCTGTACATGAGCCCCTTCATGGAAAACTGGTTCTTCGGCGGCGACATGCGCATGTGGATCTCCCACGACCTGGGGATCACCTACGACCAGCGCAACGCCCTGGTGGTCGGCCTGGCCATGGGTTTTGCGGTGATTCCGAACATCTACTCGATCGCCGAAGACGCCGTGTTCAGCGTGCCTCGCGGCCTGACCCTGGGCTCTCTGGCCCTGGGCGCCACGCCGTGGCAGACCATGACGCGGGTGGTGATCCTCACCGCCAGCCCGGGGATCTTCTCGGCACTGATGATCGGCATGGGCCGCGCCGTGGGCGAGACCATGATCGTGCTGATGGCCACCGGCAACACCCCGATCATGGAAATGAACCTGTTCGAAGGCCTGCGCACCCTGGCCGCCAACGTCGCGGTGGAAATGCCCGAATCGGAAGTCGGCGGCAGCCACTACCGCGTGCTGTTCCTCTCGGCGCTGGTGCTGCTGTTGTTCACCTTCGTCATGAACACCCTCGCAGAACTGATTCGTCAGCGTCTGCGCAAGAAATACTCGTCGCTTTAAGAAAGGTAGAAGTCTGTGAAACAGAACTCCCTAAAAGACTGGTTCAAGAGCGGCGCCCCGGGCGTCTGGATCAGCGGTGGCGCGGTGTCCATCGCGGTCATCATGACCATCGGCCTGTTGGCGGTGATCGCCGTGCGCGGCCTCGGCCACTTCTGGCCGGCCGACCTGGTGCACGCCAGCTATGACGTGCCGGGCCAGGCCAACCACCTGGTCATCGGTGAAGTGGTGCAGAAGGAAGAAGTGCCCCGCGCGCGCCTGAAGAGTGCCGGTTTGCCGGTGCCCGACCAGGGCCCGGAGTTCATGACCCGGGAGCTGATCAAGGTCGGCAACCGTGACCTGAACGGCAACGACTTCACCTGGATCGTCGGTGAGTGGCTGACCAACCAGAGTTACCCCAAGGAGCTGATGGCCATCGAGCGCCGTGAGTGGGGCAACTTCTACGGCTACCTGGTCAACGTCAAGGAAAGCGGCAAGGTGGTCGCCGAAGGCGAGGCCGCCTGGCCTGAGCTGCAAGCACGGATCAACCGCGTGAACCAACTGGCGGCCCAGCTCAAGAGCCTGGAGAAGTCCGACATCGGCGCGATCAACGCCGGTCTGGAGCGCCTCCGCCTGCACGGTCGCAAGCTGGAGCTGGAGGGCCGGATGAGCCCCGCCGCTCAAGCCGACATGGACGCCGAGCGGGCCGAACTCAATGCCCGTTACCAGGACATCGAAGCCCGGCTCAATGACCTGCACGCCCAGTTCAATCGCGACAGCCTGACCGCCCGCGATGCCAACGGCAAAGAGCTGGAGATCAGCCTGGGCAAGGTGGTGCACGCCTACCAGCCGAATGCCATGGGCACCTTCACCAAGATCGGTTTCTACTTCAGCAAGATCTGGGAATTCCTCAGCGACGACCCCCGTGAAGCCAACACCGAAGGCGGGATCTTCCCGGCGATTTTCGGCACCGTGATGATGACCTTGATCATGGCCATGATCGTCACCCCGTTCGGCGTACTGGCGGCGGTCTACCTGCGTGAATATGCCAAGCAGAACACCCTGACCCGGGTGATCCGCATCGCGGTGAACAACCTGGCAGGGGTTCCGGCCATCGTCTACGGCGTATTCGGCCTGGGCTTCTTCGTCTACGTGCTGGGCGGTTCCGTGGACCGGCTGTTCTTCCCCGAAGCTTTGCCGGCGCCGACCTTCGGCACCCCGGGCCTGCTCTGGGCTTCCCTGACCCTGGCGCTGCTGGCAGTGCCGGTGGTGATCGTGGCCACCGAGGAAGGCCTGGCGCGGATTCCCCGCACCGTGCGTGAAGGTTCCCTGGCCCTGGGCGCGACCAAGGCCGAGACCTTGTGGAAGATCGTCCTGCCGATGGCCAGCCCGGCGATGATGACCGGCATGATCCTCGCGGTGGCCCGTGCCGCCGGTGAAGTGGCGCCGCTGATGCTGGTGGGTGTGGTGAAACTGGCGCCGTCGCTGCCAGTGGACGGCAACTACCCGTACCTGCACCTGGACCAGAAGATCATGCACCTGGGCTTCCACATCTATGACGTTGGCTTCCAGAGCCCCAACGTCGAGGCGGCGCGGCCGCTGGTGTACGCCACCGCGCTGCTGCTGGTGCTGGTGATCGCCGTGCTCAACCTGTCGGCCGTATGGATTCGCAACCACCTGCGCGAGAAGTACAAGGCGCTGGACAGCTAATCGGCTGGTTTCTACAGAACAGAATGATGTCACCGCAGGCCAGACGCCTGCGGTTCACGACAAACGAATTGGTAGCACAGGGAGCATCCCATGCAACACGAAGCACATACTCACGGCATCAACATGTCCGCCCTGGGCCGCGACAAGCAGAGCCTGAGCCTGGAACAAGAGACCGTGGCCATCGAAGTGCCCGGCCTGAGCCTGTTCTACGGCGAGAAACAGGCACTGTTCGATGTCAGCATGAACATCCCCAAGCAGCGTGTGACCGCTTTCATCGGCCCGTCCGGTTGCGGTAAGTCGACCTTGCTGCGGACCTTCAACCGCATGAACGACCTGGTGGACGGCTGCCGTGTAGAGGGTGCGATCAACCTTTACGGCAACAACATCTACCGCAAGGGCGAAGACGTGGCCGAGCTGCGTCGTCGGGTCGGCATGGTGTTCCAGAAGCCCAACCCGTTCCCCAAGACCATCTACGAAAACGTGGTCTACGGCCTGCGTATCCAGGGCATCAACAAAAAGCGTGTGCTCGACGAAGCCGTAGAGTGGGCGCTCAAGGGCGCGGCGCTGTGGGATGAGGTCAAGGACCGCCTGCACGAATCGGCCCTGGGCCTGTCCGGCGGCCAGCAACAGCGTCTGGTGATTGCCCGGACCATCGCCGTGGAACCTGAAGTGTTGCTGCTGGACGAACCCTGCTCGGCCCTGGACCCGATCTCGACCCTGAAGGTCGAAGAACTGATCTACGAGCTCAAATCCAAGTTCACCATCGTCATCGTGACCCACAACATGCAGCAGGCGGCGCGGGTTTCCGACTACACCGCGTTCATGTACATGGGCAAACTGGTGGAATTCGGCGATACCGATACGCTGTTCACCAATCCGGCGAAGAAGCAGACCGAAGACTACATCACCGGGCGTTACGGCTAGAAAGCAGCTGCAAGCCGCACGCTTCAAGCGGCAAGTAACAGCAGTTCAACGCGACGAAACCTATCAACTGGCAGCTTGTAGCTTGCGGCTTACAGCTTTTGTGGAGCAGAACCATGATTTCGAAGGAAGGCCTCACCCACCACATCTCCGCGCAGTTCAATGCCGAGCTGGAAGAGGTGCGCAGCCACCTGCTGGCCATGGGCGGGCTGGTGGAGAAGCAAGTCAATGACGCGGTCACCGCGCTGATCGAAGCCGACTCCGGGTTGGCCCAGCAGGTGCGCGAGATTGACGATCAGATCAATCAGATGGAGCGCAATATCGACGAGGAATGCCTGCGCATCCTCGCCCGTCGCCAGCCGGCGGCTTCCGACCTGCGCCTGATCATCAGCATCTCCAAGTCGGTGATCGACCTGGAGCGCATCGGCGACGAAGCCACCAAGATCGCCCGTCGGGCCATCCAGTTGTGCGAAGAGGGCGAAGCTCCTCGTGGCTACGTGGAGGTGCGGCACATCGGCGACCAGGTGCGCAACATGGTGCGCGATGCCCTGGACGCTTTTGCCCGCTTCGATGCCGACCTGGCACTTTCCGTGGCTCAGTACGACAAGATCATCGACCGTGAATACAAGACCGCACTGCGCGAGCTGGCCACCTACATGATGGAAGACCCGCGCTCTATCTCGCGGGTTCTGAGCATTATCTGGGTGCTGCGTTCGCTGGAGCGGATCGGCGATCACGCGCGCAACATTTCCGAGCTGGTGATTTATCTGGTGCGTGGCACCGACGTGCGCCATTTGGGGCTCAAGCGCATGAAGGAAGAAGTTGAAGGCACAAGTGGCGAATCCGCTAATGTTCCGGATCAAGCTGACGATAAGTAAGAGTGCCCGAGAAGAGCGCCCGGCCCTTTGGCCGGGCGTTTTTGTTTGTGCTCCTCGAATTTGAAAAGCAGCACCCGCGAACGAAAAGTCCCGGCGTGACTGAAGAGTTTTGGCAAAGTGCCATCAGCCAGCGTTATGCTTGCCGGGATTTTTAAAGGGGTGGTCGATGAGTAAGGTAAGTGTGTTGGTGGTGGATGACGCTTCGTTCATTCGTGACCTGGTGAAGAAGTGCCTGCGCAACTACTTCCCTGGCATCAAGATCGAAGACGCGATCAACGGCAAGAAGGCCCAGGCGATGCTCGCCCGCGAAGCCTTCGACCTGGTCCTGTGCGATTGGGAAATGCCGGAAATGTCCGGCCTTGAGCTGCTGACCTGGTGTCGTGAGCAAGAGGCGCTGAAAACCATGCCGTTCGTCATGGTCACCAGCCGTGGCGACAAGGAAAACGTGGTGCAGGCGATCCAGGCCGGGGTTTCCGGCTATGTGAGCAAGCCTTTCACCAATGAACAGCTGCTGACCAAGGTCAAGCAGGCGCTGAACAAGGTCGGCAAGCTCGACACCTTGATGAACAGCGCGCCGACCAAGATGAACTCGGCCTTCGGCAATGACTCCCTGAGCGCCCTGACCGGCGGCAAGCCGGCGGTGGTGGGGGCGGCTTCGGCCCCGGTCAATCCGTTTGCCAAGCCGGCCGCCCCTGCGCCGGCCTCGGCAGCCGCAGCGCCGGCGCGTGGTTTGCTCAACAGCCCTCCGGTCAAGGCGCCGACGCCCGCAGCAGCGGCCAGTGGCGGTCGTGGCCAGGGCCAGCTGCGGTTGTCCAGCGGCAATCAGCCGTGCGTGATCAAGGCCCTGAGCATCAAGGAAGCGTTGCTGGTGGTGAAGCGTACCGACAGCCTGCCTCAAGTGCTGGAGAGCGCGGTGCTGGACCTGGAGCAGGGCGACAACGCTGAAGTGGCGCGGCTCAACGGCTACCTGCATGCGGTGGTGGCGTTGGAGCCCAAGCCGGACAGCGATTGGCTGCAACTGACCTTCCGTTTCGTCGACCAGGATGCCCAGAAGCTCGATTACATCTCGCGCCTGATCGCCCGCGGCACCGCGCAGAAGCATTTCGTTCCCGGCGCCTGATCCTCCCAGTCCGCTTTGTAGGAGCTGGCTTGCCAGCGAAAGCGTCCACAAGAGCAACACAAGGCTTGCGGGTCTCTTCGCCGGCAAGCCGGCTCCTACGAGGATCTAAGCTGCGGAAATCTGCGGAAAACACTTTTCCCGTTGCGGACTTTTGCCTTGCGCTGAGACGGCCTGCTGCACCATCCCGCTATCGAGCGAACCACTCGCAACATAGGCCGTAACCCTCAAGCCGCAAGGCTTTCGCCGTACCCCTCGATACTTTCTGGCGTACGTCCGATTGGTCTTTTTGTCCTTGATTTATATCTGTTTGGATATAGATCGTGCGTAGCGCTAAGTGCCTTTCAGCGCTTGTGGCCATGCCTTGAAACAACCCGGCGCGGCCGGTCCTGGCCGTGTTGATTAGCCTTGTTCCTGGTCATTAACAGGAGAGGTTCGATGCCCAGGCACAAGGATGTGGTGTTTGTCGGGAGCGCGCTGCGAGATCTCCGGGCGTTCCCTGAAGATACCCGTCGGGCCGCCGGTTTGCAGTTGGATCTGCTGCAGCAGGGTGAACAGCCCTACGATTGCAGGTCGGTGAAAACCATCGGCCCGAGCGTTTTCGAGATCAGGGTCCATGAGGATTCAGGGGCGTTTCGGGTGTTCTATGTGGTCAAGCGGCCGGCAACCATCTATGTGCTGCATGCGGTGCGCAAGACCACCCGCAAGACCGAAGCGCGGGAGATCGAACTGGCTCGCGCCAGATATCAGGAAGCAGGTTCACGCCATGACTGATTCACCGGTTACTCAGCGGTTCACCAGTGTCTGGGATGCCCTTGAGGCCACTCCCCAGGAAGCCGCCAACATGCGCCTGCGGGCCAAGCTGATGCTTGAGCTGGGCAAGACCGTACAAGCCTGGGGCCTCTCGCAGAAGGAGGCGGCCAAGCGCCTCAATATCTCCCAGCCACGTCTCAATGACGTACTCAGCGGCAAGATCAACAAGTTCTCCCTCGATGCCCTGGTCAACCTGTCGGAGGCCGCGCAACTGGGCGTGGATATCCATTTCGATGCGTCGGGCACGCACCCTCTGGCCCCGGCCTGATTCACACAAGCTCCATATCCGGCTGTTAGCGTGCCTGCATAACCTGCCAAGAGGCTGCCCAATGCTTGTGCGCCTGCTGCTGTTGTGCGGACTGTCCCTGCTGGCCACCTCGCTGGCGGCGATGACCGTCTACAAATCCGTCGACGCCGATGGCGTGGTGTCCTACAGCGACCGGCCTTCGCCGGGAGCCCAGGCGTTCGTGTTCCGCGATCGCATGGAGGAACACCTGGAGCGCCAGGTGCGCCTGGATATCCAGAAGCACAAGGACGGGGACGCGGTGTATGTGCGCAACGACCTCTACGCGCCGGTGGAGATCGAGTTGGGCTTTGCCGGTTTGCACAACGTCAGTGGAGCGCCCGGACGCCCGATCCGACAGGTACTGCCGGCCCGCAGCAGGCAGCGCCTGGCGCTGCTCACGGCGATTCGCGCCGATCAGCCCTTGAGCTATGTCCCCAGGTTCCGTTATTCCCTGGGCGACCCGGCAGGCGCCACCCAGGCCTATCGCTACCCGCTGCCCTGGCGCGGCGGGCCGTTTCGCCTGACCCAGGGCGCCAATGGCCAATACAGCCATTTCGGTCCCAGGAGCCGTTATGCCATGGACATCGCCATGCCCGTAGGCACGCCGATCATCGCCGCCAGGGGCGGGGTGGTGGTCAAGACCGAGAATGCGCAGAACGGGCGGGGCGACAACCCGGCGGGCAACTTCGTCCGGGTGCTGCACGACGACGGCACCATGGGCGTGTACCTGCACCTCAAGCAAGGTTCAGTGACTGTGCGCGAAGGGCAGCGGGTGGCGGTGGGCAGCCCGTTGGGGTTGTCGGGCAATACCGGCAACAGCAGCGGGCCGCACCTGCATTTTGTGGTGCAGCGCAATACCGGGCTGGGGCTGGTGTCGATTCCCTATCAGTTCAACCAGCCGCTGGGGGACCTGCCGAATTTTGCCTTGGGCAAGAAATGACCTGCTGCTGTAGGCGCCGGCGTGCCGGCGAACGGGCCGAGGGGCCCGTCAATCCAGCATCAACACCTTGGCCAGGATGATCTTCGGTCCCTTCATCTTCTTGATGATGATGCGCAGGCCTTCGACTTCCAGCACTTCTTCCTCTTCCGGCACCCGTTTCAGGGTTTCGTACACCAGGCCGGCGAGGGTTTCGGCTTCGATATGGTCCAGGTCGATGCCCAGCAGGCGCTCGACCTTGAACAGTGGCGTGTCGCCGCGCACCAGCAGCTTGCCTGGCTGATAGGCGAGGATGCCGCGCTCGGTCTTGCGGTGTTCGTCCTGGATGTCGCCCACCAGTACTTCCAGCACGTCTTCCATGGTCAGGTAGCCAATCACCTTGCCGTCGGCTTCTTCCACCAGGGCGAAGTGCGAACCGCCCTTGCGGAACTGCTCCAGCAACTGCGACAGCGGCATGTGCCGCGACACACGCTCCAGCGGGCGAGTCAGCTCGGCCAGGTTGAACGACTCGGGAATATGGTCCAGGGCCGCCAGTTCCAGCAGCAGGTCCTTGATGTGCAGCAGGCCGACGAACTCGTTGCGCTCGCTGTCGTAGACCGGATAGCGGCTGAACTTGTGGCGACGGAACAGGGCAAGGATTTCCTTGAGCGGCGCGTTGAATTCGACGCTGACCAGGTCCTCTCGGGAGTTGGCCCAGTCCACCACTTCCAGTTCGCCCATTTCCACGGCCGAGGCCAGTACGCGCATGCCCTGGTCGCTGGGGTCCTGGCCGCGGCTGGAGTGCAGGATCAGCTTGAGTTCTTCACGGCTGTAGTGATGCTCGTGGTGCGGGCCGGGCTCGCCCTGGCCGGCAATGCGCAGGATGGTGTTGGCGCTGGCATTGAGCAGGTAGATGGCCGGGTACATCAGCCAGTAGAACAGGTACAGCGGTACCGCCGTCCACAGCGACAGCAGCTCGGGTTTGCGGATCGCCCAGGATTTGGGCGCCAGCTCGCCGACCACGATGTGCAGGTAGGAAATGATGAAGAACGCGGTGAAGAACGAAACGCCGCGGATCACTTCCGGGGAGTTCACGCCTACGGCGCCCAACAGCGGCTCCAGCAGGTGGGCGAACGCCGGCTCACCGACCCAGCCCAGGCCCAGGGAGGCCAGGGTGATGCCCAGCTGGCAGGCCGACAGGTAGGCGTCCAGCTGGCTGTGCACGGTACGCAGGATCTGCCCGCGCCAGCCGTTCTTGTGGGCGATGGCTTCGACTCGAGTCGAGCGCAGCTTGACCATGGCGAACTCTGCGGCAACGAAAAAGCCGTTGAGCAGGACCAGGATCAGAGCAAAAAGAATCATGCCGAAGTCGGCGAACAGAGACGCGAGGGTGAAACCAGGGGAAGGGTCCATGATGGAGTTTTGCGGGTTCCGTGTATTCGAAGAAGAAGGAAAGGCGGTGCCTGAATGGCAGGCACAAGTGACGCAATGTAGCGGCTGACGGGGCGATTGCCTAGGGGCAAACCACGGTCAGCGCTGTTCGGTAAGGCTGCCAGCTGCGGCTTTTTTAACCTGGGCCGGGGCGAAATGGCAGGTAAAGGTACTGCCGTGGCCCAGTACGCTGCTGATTTCCAGGCGTGCGCGATGACGCAGCAGCACGTGCTTGACGATGGCCAGGCCCAGGCCCGTGCCGCCGGTATTGGAGTTGCGGCTCGAATCCACGCGGTAGAAGCGTTCGGTGAGGCGCGGCAGGTGCTTGCTGTCGATGCCGATCCCGGAGTCTTGCACGCTCAGGTGCGCGCCTTGGTCGTCGCCCCACCAGCGGATGCGGATATTGCCTTCGGCCGGGGTGTATTTCACCGCGTTGAACACCAGGTTGGAGAAGGCGCTGCGCAGTTCCGCCTCGCTGCCCTTGAGCTGTACCGAGGCGTCGGCTTCCAGGGTGATGCGCTGGTTGCGCTCCCCGGACAGGGCCTGGGCATCGCTCTTGATCGATTGCAGCAGCCCATCGATGGGCACCGGCTGGTTGTCCGAGGGATAGTCGGTGGCTTCCAGCTTGGCCAGCAATAGCAGGTCGTTGAGCAGGGTCTGCATGCGCCCGCCTTGCTGCTGCATCTGTTGCAGGGCACGGCTCCAGCGCGGATTCACTTCCTCGACGTTGTCCAGCAGGGTCTCCAGATAGCCGCAGATCACCGTCAACGGGGTACGCAGTTCGTGGGACACGTTGGCGATGAAGTCCTTGCGCATCTGTTCCAGCTGGTGGATGCGGGTCACGTCGCGCACCAGCATCAGGTGCTCATTGTTGCCGTAGCGGGTGATGTACAGCTGGATGCGCACCCGGTCGTTGGCCGGGGAGGGGATCTCCAGCGGTTCGGCGTAGTTGTCTTGCTCGAAGTATTCCTTGAAGCGCGGATGGCGCACCAGGTTGGTCACCGGCTGACCGCTGTCCTGGGGCGTCTTGAGGCCCAGCAGGGTTTCGGCGGCGCGGTTCCACCATTCCAGGTTGCCGTCGCTGTCGAGCATGATCACCGCGTCTTTCAGGGCCGCGGTGGACTCCTGGACCCGGTCGATCACCGCCTGCAGGCGCCCGCGCACCCGTTGGTCGCGGCGTTGCAGGTGATAGATGCTGTCGAACACCTCACCCCACAGGCCATAGCCGTCGGGCGGTGCTTCGTCGGGTTGATGCAGGCGCAGCCATTCGTGCAGGCGCAGCAGCTGCTTGAGGGTCCAGGCCAGGTAGAGCCCTAAGCCGGCGGCCAGGCTCCAGCCGTAGTAACCACTGATCAGGCCCACCAGCAGGCAGCCGGTGATCAACAGCAGCAGGTGGCGAATCAGGGTGCCATGCCAGTTTTGATTCACTTGAAACACGTCCGTGGGGGTGAAGCAGCTCCGAGCTGCAAGTGTTGAAGCGGTCACTCATCGGCGCGCCGCTTGTTGCTTGCCGCTGTTCTCAGGCCTTGGTGGAAAAACGATAGCCGGTGCCGCGCACGGTTTGTACCAGATTCTCGTAGGCGTCACCCAGGGCTTTGCGCAAGCGGCGGATGTGCACGTCTACGGTGCGTTCCTCGACATACACATTGCCGCCCCAGACCTGATCCAGCAGCTGGCCGCGGGTGTAGGCACGCTCCTGGTGGGTCATGAAGAATTGCAGCAGGCGGTATTCGGTGGGGCCCATTTCTGCTGGCTTGCCGTCGATGGTCACCCGGTGGCTGATGGGGTCCAGCAGCAGGCCGCCGACTTCGATCGGCGCTTCGCCATCGGTAGGGCCGGCGCGGCGCAGCACGGCCTTGAGGCGGGCCACCAGCTCACGGGGCGAAAACGGCTTGGTGATGTAGTCGTCGGCGCCGACCTCCAGGCCCTGGATCTTGTTGTCCTCTTCACCCTTGGCGGTGAGCATGATGATCGGGATGTCCCCGGTCAGCTCGTCGCGCTTGAGGCGTCGGGCCAGCTCGATGCCGGAGGTGCCGGGGAGCATCCAGTCCAGCAGGATCAGGTCCGGCTTGCGGTCGACGATAATGGCATGGGCCTGCTGAGAGTTCTCTGCCTCCATGCAGTCATAGCCGGCCATTTCCAACGCAACGGCGATCATTTCGCGAATCGGCGCTTCGTCGTCAACGATCAGAATGCTTCTGCCAACCATGCTGGAACCTCTTGTCATTTAACTGTCTTGCGCCGCATTAGATAACGGAATTATTGCAGTCGTGTGACAGTATTTCAGGTCGCGAGGCGCGGTGCAGCTTCGTCGACTACGCTTTGGGTCCGATTCCTGACAACCACAAAAGAAGGTTTCCATGACTCTGTTCAAGCAATCGTTGAAAGTCCTGCTGGTAGGCGCTGTCCTGGCCTTGCCGACATTTGCCCTGGCCGCCGACCCGGCGATGAGCAAGGACGGCGTGCTGGTCAATCTCCAGGGCATGACCCTCTACACCTTTGCCAAGGACACCGGTGGCAAGTCCATGTGCAACGACAAATGCGCCGCCAACTGGCCGCCGCTGATGGCCGAGGGCAGCGACAAGGACATGGGCAAGTGGACGGTGATCAAGCGTGACGACGGCAAGATGCAATGGGCTTATGACGGCAAGCCGCTGTACAGCTTCGTGATGGACAAGAAGGCCGGCGACATGACCGGTGACGGCAAGATGGACGGCGCCTGGAAGGTCGCCAAGTCCGACTGACCTTTTCGGGTCGTTCGCAGCCTGCGGCAGCGGCTACACCGATCTCTGTAGCCGCTGCTGAGCCATGGCGAAGCTGCGAAAAGGCCCGCAGGGCCTTGCTTGACGCTCTAGCGCAACGTGTAATCCAGGACCACGCCGATAAAGATCGCCATGCCGGCCCAGTGGTTGTGCAGGAAGGCCTTGAAGCATTTCATCCGATCGCGATCTCGGGTGTACCAGAACTCCCAGGCAAAACACGCCGCCGCCACCAGCAGCCCCAGGTGGAACCAGCCCCCCAGATGGAAGCGTGCGCCGGCCAGCAGCAGGCAGCCCAGGGACAAGCCCTGCAGGGTCAGGATGATCACCCGGTCGGCATCGCCGAACAGGATCGCCGTGGACTTGACCCCGATCTTCAGGTCGTCGTCGCGGTCGGTCATGGCGTAGTAGGTGTCGTAGCCCACGGTCCACAGCAGATTGGCGATGTACAGCAGCCACGCACTGGCTGGCAGTTCGCTGTTCTGCGCGGTGAAGGTCATCAGAATGCCCCAGGAATAGGCTGCGCCCAGGACCACCTGTGGGTAATAGGTGTAGCGCTTCATGAAGGGGTAGCAGGCCGCCAGGGCCAGGGCGCCGAACGACAGCCAGACCGTGGTGGCGTTGGTGCACAACACCAGCAGGAAGGCTGCGCCCATGAGGAGCGCGAACAGTGCCAGGGCTTCCTTGGCGCTGACCTTGCCGGTGGCCAGGGGCCGTTGGTCGGTGCGCTTGACCTGGCCGTCGACCTTGCGGTCGGCGAAGTCGTTGATGGCGCAGCCGCCGGCTCGGGTCAGGATCACGCCGAAGGTAAAAATCAGCACATGGCTCAGGGAGGGCTGGCCCTCGGCGGCGATCCACAGGGCCACCAGGGTCGGCCACAGCAGCAGGTAGATGCCGATGGGCTTGTCCATGCGGGTCAGTTGCAGGAAGTCCCAGGCCCGTGGATGCAGGCGATTGAGGGATTTGAGCAGGCTCAGGTACATCAGTAGGCCTCCGGTTGGGCTTCGATGGCGCGCCACAGGCTGGGCAGGAAGACCTCGGCGACCAGCAGGCTCAAGGGGCCGCGATCGAAACGCGAACGCCGGCCCCAGAGCCCTTCGGTGGCCACGGCGGTGGGCAGCCAGGCTTGCGGATAGCGGCAGACTTCGATGGGCTGGCGGGTAAAGGCTTCATCGCAGAACAGCAGTTCCCCGAGGGAGCGGCTGCCCAGTTCGTCGATGTTCAAGCCGCCTTGCTGCAAGGCGCTGCGGGCGGCCACGCTGCGGGCGAACACCCAGGCTTCGCCGTGGCCCCGCAGGTACACCTCGCGAACCCAGCCTTCACTCTGTTCGGGCAGGCCCAGGGCCACGCACTCGTCGTTGCGCAGGGTTTGCCATTCCTCCACCAGCGGCGTGACGCTGAAGCCGTCGCGGGAGAGTCGGGTCAGGCGCCGGGTCAGCGACCCTTCATCGAACAGCCAGTTGGCAACGGCTGAGCCGGGGAATGGGGACAGACGGCTTTGCACCAGCCAGGTCGGGGCCGGTGCGGGGGGCATTGAGTGCGGCACAGTGGGTCAGTATTGGCAGCAAATGAGGCGGCGAGCTTAGCATGGCAATCGCCGGTTTTGATTGATCCAGGACGCCTGGCAGCACGAACGTGCTTGCATCTGCCGGTAGTGATCAGTAAAAAACCCCCAGTGCCGGACGCTGATCAGCGTGGCCTTTAGAGTCGATCCATCGACCGAGCCTGAACTCCCGAGGAAATGCATCAATGAAAAAGTGGCAATGTGTGGTCTGCGGCCTGATTTATAACGAAGCGGAAGGCTGGCCGGACGACGGTATTTTGCCGGGTACCCGTTGGGAAGATGTGCCTGAAGACTGGCTCTGCCCGGACTGCGGCGTGGGCAAGATGGATTTCGAAATGATCGAGATCGCCTGATCGAATTCTGTGGATTGAACGACCAATAACAAGGAGCAGGGAATGAGCGCACCGGTGGTGATCGTGGGAACAGGTCTGGCGGGTTACAACCTGGCCCGGGAATTTCGCAAGCTCGACGGCCAAACGCCGTTGTTGCTGATCACTGCCGATGACGGCCGTTCCTACTCCAAGCCGATGCTGTCGACCGGTTTTGGCAAGAACAAGGACGCCGACGGCCTGAGCATGGCCGAGCCCGGCGCCATGGCCGAGCAGCTCAAGGCCGAGGTTCGCACCCACACCCGCATCAGCGGCATCGATCCGGGCCACAAGCGTTTGTGGATTGGTGAGGAGGCGGTGGCCTACCGGGATCTGATCCTGGCCTGGGGCGCGGAAACCGTACGGGTGCCGGTGCAGGGCGACGCATCCGAACTGATTTTTCCCATCAACGACCTGGAAGACTACGCACGCTTTCGCGCCGCGGCGGCGGGCAAGCGGCGGGTGCTGTTGCTGGGGGCCGGGCTGATCGGCTGCGAGTTTGCCAACGACCTGATCCTTGGCGGCTACAGCGTGGATCTGGTGGCCCCGTGCGAACAGGTGATGCCGACCCTGCTGCACCCGGCTGCTGCGGCGGCGGTCCAGGCCGGACTGGAAAGCCTGGGCGCGCGCTTCCACCTGGGACCGGTGCTCAACCGCCTGCAACGCTGCGCCGACGGCCTGGAAGCCCATCTGTCCGATGGCCAGGTGATCGCCTGCGATCTGGTGGTCTCGGCCATTGGCCTGCGCCCGCGCATTGATCTGGCCGCGGCTGCCGGGTTGGTGGTCAATCGCGGCGTGGTGGTGGACCGCGAGCTGAAAACCTCCCACGCCAATATCTATGCCCTGGGCGATTGCGCCGAGGTCGACGGCCTCAACCTGCTGTACGTGATGCCGTTGATGAGCTGCGCCCGGGCCCTGGCGCAAACCCTGGCCGGCAAGCCCACCGCAGTCAGCTACGGGCCGATGCCGATCACCGTGAAGACCCCGGTCTGCCCGCTGGTGGTGTCGCCACCGCCACGGGGCGCCGAAGGTGTCTGGACCGCTGAAGGGCAAGGGGCCGACATCAAGGTGCTGTGCCGTGACGCTAGCGGCCAGCTGCTGGGTTACGCCCTGACCGGGGCGGCGGTGATGGAGAAACTGGCCCTGAACAAGGAACTCCCGGCCCTGCTGGCTTAAATACCGGTCGTTCTGTCGGAATAACCGGGTTTTTGCACCTACAAAGGTCGTGGCAAGACTGGCGCCACTCTCAAGCGCGTGCCATCCTCACTCCCGTCTGCCGCAGCGTAGAGCCTGCGGCGCCTTGGGCGCTGTTCCCGTGAACAGCACGGACATAACAACAAAAAACCGTCAAAGAGGCTTCACACTATGCGTAAACCAGAACTCGCCGCAGCCATTGCTGAAAAAGCGGACCTGACCAAAGAGCAGGCCAATCGCGTGCTCAATGCCATCCTTGAAGAGATCACCGGGGCTCTGCACCGCAAAGACAGCGTCACCCTGGTTGGTTTTGGCACCTTCCTGCAACGCCACCGTGGCGCCCGCACCGGCAAGAACCCGCAAACCGGCGAGCCGGTGAAGATCAAGGCCAGCAACACCGTGGCATTCAAACCGGGCAAGGCGCTGAAAGACAGCGTCAACCCATAAGCATTGAGCGAGCTCCCGGCAGCGGGAGCTCGCAGGGGAAAATAGGCACGCCGAGCGCATCGGGTGCCTATTTTTTTTGCCCGCTGATTGCTTGCGGATCAGCTTGCGAAGCCGCGGTGGCGTGGCTAGGATGCGCGATTGTCCGACACGTGATCTAAGGCCAAGGATGACCCGTTCCACTGACAAACCCCCGGCACGGGTGGCCGCGTTGCGCTACCTGGGGCGCCCCGATATCGCCGCCATGCTACTGGGCTGCATCCTCTCCCTTGGCCTGTCATCGGCCTTTGCCGGCAGCGACTCGCGACTGGCCCAGATCGGCTATCGCGAGGCCCTCAACTGGTTCCACAGTCAGAAATACGACAGCGCCGGCGTCTGGCTCTGCGGCTATTCCCTGGCCCGCGAGGACTACAGCGTGGCGCCCAAGGCGCCGCGTTTGCTGGTGGAAGTGGATGAGCGCTTTCTCTACCTCAAGACCGGCGGGCAACTGGTGGAACTCACCGGCGCCGCCCAGGGCCCCGAGCGCAGCGAGTACCAGAATGCCGGCGCCCATATCCGCGTCACCCTGAACATCCTCAAGCGCAACAACTTCAGCGAGTACCAGGAATCCCACGACCGCCAGGTGCTGGCAAAGATCGAGATGAACGATCAGATCCAAACCCTGACCCTCAAGGGGCAATCATGCGGTACTTGAACCGGGTGGGCCTGAGCCTGCTGCTCAGCGCTTGCACCCTGCCGGCCCTGGCCGATGAGGCCAATCCGGGTCAAGGCTGCTACGGCTACCTCACCGAAATGGTCAGGAGCAGTGATTTTCCCTACCGCGACTTCACCACCCCAGAGCGACTCAAGCTGCTGATCGACCGCGATGATGGCGATGAACTGAGCCTGCAGCTGTTCTACGAAACCTCCGGCAGCGGGATCATCGGCTGGGTTCGCTACGACGTGCCGCAGCAAGCGCTGTGGAATGTCAGCATCGATCCCGAAGAGCCCCAGGCCCTCAAGTTCGACCGGCGCTTTGCCCAGGCTTACGCCTCCTGTCTGAAAGCACGCTGAGCCTGATCCGGGTGCCTTTGCCGGGGTGGATCGGTTTGTTCAAAGTTGCCGACGGGTTCCTTGATTGTTGCCGGTCATTGCTTGAAAATCCGCCGCTGTCCGACCCCCTCAGCATGGAACGCGAACCTCTTGTCCTCTTACCGCATTCAAGAAGCCGACCTCGACATCCCTGACGCCTGGCAGGACCAGAGCATCAATATCTTCAAGCTGCCGGCTGTGGGTGGCGCCCAGGAAGCCAGCTTCGTCATCAGCCGCGACCCGAGCCAGGGCGACGCTTCATTCGCCGATTACGTGGCCCGGCAGCTGAGCGGTGCCGAGCAGCAACTGCCGGGCTTCACCCTGATCAAGCGCTGGGAGTTCGACATGCACGGCCACGCCTCGGTCCTGCTGGACTACAGCTGGAAACGCGAAGGTCGCGAGCTGATGCTGCGCCAGGTGTTCATCGAGCGTAAGCCGGCGGTGCTGATCACCACCCTGACCACCACGCCGCAAGACCTGGTGCACCACGAGCCGGCCTGGAAACAGGCCATGCAGAGCCTCAAGCCTCAGCCTTCGCGGGCCTGATCCCTTCGCTGAGTAGCGCACCATGGATATGTTGGCAGCAGCGCGCCTGGGGGATGAGATCGCCCACGGTTTTGGCGTGGCGGCGATGGTGGCGGGGGCCGTTGTCGGTGCCCTGATTGGCGCCGCGGTGGTGGCGGCGACCGTGGCCACCGGTGGCGTGGCGATCGCCATCATCGCCGGGTCGGTTGCGGCCGGCGGTTTGTCGATGTTCCAGATCGCCAAGGGCCTGAGCACGATCTTCAACCTGCCCGAACCCAGCACGGGGGTGCTGGTGGAGGGCAGCTTCAATGTCCGCATCAACCTGCGCAACGCCATGCGCGCGGGCCAGGATCATTCGTCCTCGTGCAGTGGCCTGCCGCTGAATCATCCGATCTGGCCGTTCCCGGTGCTGATCGCCGAGGGCAGCGCCAAGGTCACCATCAACGGCAAGCCCGCCGCGCGCCTGCAAAGCAAGATGGTTTGCGGCGCCCACATCAAGACCGGCAGTGAAAACACCTTCATTGGCGGGCCCACGGTGCAGGTGGCCTTCGTCCTGGATATCGAAGGCTGGATGCACACTGGGCTGGAGGCATTGGGGCTGTTGGCGGCCGGCGGGGCCCTGGTATTGGCGGCCTGCGCCGGAGCGGCGGCATTTTTCGGGGCCCTGGCCATTGGTGGGGTGATGTTCGCCGGGATGTCCCTGCTGGGTGACCTGGGCGATCGCCTGGGCCCCGGCTATCGTGACTTGCTGCAAGGCGTTGCCGGCATGGCCTTGCTGGGCCTGGGGCCGAAGATGGCCAAGGGCATCAAGCCGCCCCAGTTCAAGCCCGGCTTCAGCGAGGCGGATATCCTGGCGATTCCCAAGGGCTCGCGCCCGGACCCTTCGGAATACCTGACGCCCCAGTTTATGTCCAAGCACCTGGCGCAGTTCGACAAGGGCGCCTCGCGCCTGATGAGCAAGGGCAACCTGGACAAGTACGGCATCGGCCAGAAGGACGGCACCTCGTTTATCGCCCCCAGGCACGAAATCGACCAGTTGCTGGCCCGCACCAAGGGCAATCCCCGGGCGCTGGAAGACGCCCTGGGCCTGCCGAAGAACTTTTTCGAATCCGGTGGCGAGCTGGTGCGTGTCGACCTGCCGAAGCCCCGGGACATGAACCTGCGCATTCCCTCAGGCAACGAGGCCGGCGCCAACGAGAGCTGGATCCCCGGTGGTAAGCTGCCCGAGGGCACCAGCGAGGCAGTGATCGACGCCGGCGGCCTCAAGACCAGTGACCTGGACTGGAAAATCCTCACCTTCTAAGGACCGAAATGAAATTCAACGATCTGTTTGTCAGCCGTGAAGAGATGTTCTCGATGGGCATCGAAGAAGTCTCCGGCCAGCACTACGTCTCCTTTCCGGTCAGCAACGGCATGGTCGATTACGAGGAGTACTACGCCATCGACCAGGCGACCTTTGAGCTGTTCCAGAACGACCTGCAAGCCGCGCTGGAATTTGTCGCCCGCGCCAGGAAGCGCGAGCTGGATCAGTTGCTGATCATCCAGCCGGGGAAGAATCGCGGTACCGCGATCTGACCCGGCTTCGCCTTGGCATCAGGCCTGGTTGCGGTATGGCATGAAGCGACCTTCGGCCCGGTAGAGGCCCAGGCCTTTATCGCCCTTGAAGCCTGTGTCGATCAGGCCATCGGCCAGGGCGCCCGAGATCAGCAGGTCTCCCGAATCCGGTTCCCTGGCGATCTGCTCCATCCCGGCGACGCTGTCGAGGAACCAGGTCTTGTTGAAGTAGAGAAGGGTGCCGTCGTCCGTCCGTTCCGCTTCGGAGCACGTGTGGTCGATGGCCTTGACGGCCTGGATGGCGTTGACGATGTAGTACGGCTGGCTGACCTCCTGGTGGTCGGCCACCAGGCGCAAGGGCTGGATCAGCTCGACATCGGCCGGCGCCTGCTGGTGGAGAAAGTCCGCCAGGCGCGCCGACACCAGGGGAATGCCCCCCAGCAGCCACAGGCAATCATGCTCCAGCAAGCGCTCAGCTCAGCGCCGCCAGGAGTTGCTTGTTGAACGACTCTTTCAGTTCCTGGTTGTTGGTGTAGCCCAGGGTCTGCTCGCTCAGAATCTTCGCTAGCGTTGCGTCGTCCGGTTGGATTGCGTTGGTTTTCAAGGCGATAACAATCAGCGGGACCGGATAGGCGTAATACTTTGGCCTCTCGATGACATCGCTCACCAGTGCGGGGCTGACGTTGAAGAGGTTGAACAGGATAGGCAGGTGAACATCCTGGAGCCGGCGCAGAATCACCTGGCAGGTATTTTCAATGCCTTGTTCGGTCACGGGCAGCAGTGGACAGCTGTCTTTTTCGCTGACCGTCGACATGCAGTAGAGCAATTTCGGATTGGCCAGGTTGGACGGGTAGGGCGGGCTTATCCGCTCGATCTCCGCCTGCAGGGCCGGGTGTTCGACAAAGATGATGATTTCGTAGGCGCGGGTGTTGGCCAGGTACTCGAAATGCAAGGTCGCCACGGCGCCCGATTCTTTATGTGCAATCACCACTTTGTTCCGGGTGACTTTGACTCCGGGATAAGCCGAGAGCTCGCTCTTCAAGAAAAGCTGGAGTGCCTTTTCGAAGTTGCTGCGCAATTCCTTGGTGTCTGCTTTCATTTCTCGATTACTCGTTCAATAGCGAAGAAGCCAGAAGTTGGCCGGATGCTGTGCGCCATTTCCACCGAACGGTGTGCCTTTGCCGCTTTTGGTCGCAACTTCGAACTGGCCTTGGGTGGCGCCCGACGGCTTGATCAGGCCGCCGCCCAGGCCACCGTTGGTATTGGCCGGGTTGCTCATGTCGAACATCCCCGATCCCTGTTGGTTCTTGGTCAGTTTGCCGCTGCCATTTTTGACTTCGAACACGTGGTAGTTGCCGGCTTTGTCCTTGGCGATGATATCTGCCCTGATGCGGTAGGACTTCTGGGTGACAGGATGCTTGACCTTCATGGTCAATTCTTCACCTACCACCGTGAAACCGTTCCTCTCGAGGTCGGCCTTGGCCTTTGTGGTGCCCCTTCTGCCGCTGTAGGCCGATTTGCAGATCCAGCCCAGCGGGTCGATCCAGCCGATGGGGTTGGGAGCATAGTGATAAAGGTTCAAGCCTCCGGCCAGGCCGATGGGGTCCGGCGTGGTGAAGCGCCCGATATCCGGGTCGTAGAAACGGAACGTGTTGAAGTGCAGCCCGGTCTCGCGGTCCAGGTACTGGCCCTGGAACCTGAGATTCTGTTCCTCGATGTAGTAGGGCTCGCGTATTTCTTCGAGGGTGTTGCCCCAGACCTGATAGCGGGCCTGCCAGACGCTGTGGCCGTCAGGCTCGCAAAGCTGGTGAGGCAGGCCATTCAGGTCGTTGTGGTAGTAGCGGATCTTCTGCTGCGCGCCGAGGCCATCGACCCGCGCCAGGGGCGCGTGGCCCAGGTCTTCATAGACATAGAGGCTGGTCTGTTGATTGCGCTGTTCCTGCAGCAGCCGCAGGCCATCCCAGATGAATCGGGTTTCACCCAGAAGGTTGCCCTGGCTGTCGTACTCACGCTTGCTGATGCGTCGACCCAGGACGTCGTAACGCATCCTGACCAGGGTTTCGCCGCTGGCGGTCTGATTGCGCACTTCGATCAAGCGGTGTTCGGCATCGTAGGCAAACCGTTGCACGCCTCGCCGACCACTGCGTTTTTCAATCATTCGCCCAAAGGCATCGTAGCGGTAGCGCTTGTCCTGGTAGGTCAGCAACTTGTTGTGCACCACCAGCCCGGCGCCTGCTTTCGGGCCGTCAAGCAAATTGGCGGCGGCGTCGTAGGCGAAGGTTTCCTTCTGGCCCTGCAGGCCGTCCTGGCTGGCGATGATTCGCCCGGTCGCGTCGTAATGGAACAGTTGCCGATATTGCCCGTTGACATGCCGCTCGGCCAGGCCCACCAGGTTATCGCTGTCGTCGTACTCGAGGTGCCGTTCCGGGGCTGTCGGCAAGGTGTTTGCCAGCAGGCTGGAATGCCGCAGGCGTGCGCGCAGGCGGCCACAACGGTCGTATTCGCTGTGGGTGCTGATCTGACCCTGGGTGCGCAGCACTTCACGGTGCAGGCGATCACGTTGAAAATCGCTGATTACCTGGCCATCGAGATTGATCTGGTGCAGATGGCCGCTGCCGTAATAGAGCCGATTGAGCCAGCGCGCGTCCGGTAGCTGGGTCTGAGTCAGATTGCCCAGTTCGTCGTATCGGTGTTTCAGGCTGCCGGCCGCTGTGTGTTCTTCGAGTAATTGGCCCAGGGCGTCGTAGCTGAAACTCAGTGCCTGCTGGTTGCCGAGGTTGTCGGTAAAGCTGGCGGCGGTCAGTTGGTTCAAGGGATCGTAGGTGTATTGGCTGCGCCCATCGTCCGTGATCTTGGCCAGCAGCCGCCCCACGGCATCGCGCTCGAACCTGTGGATGATCGGCGCGACTGGTTGCGCGGGCACGGCGCTCAGTCCGGTGCCATAAGGCGCGGCATGAGCCTGGAGTTCGACGACGTTGTTCAGTGGGTCATAGCCATAGCGCTTGGCACTGCCGTCGAGGTCCTGCTGTTCGCTCAGACGGTTGCCGGCATCCCAGGCAAAGCGATAGCTTTCGCCGTTTTCGTTGGTGAGTGCCAGCAGCCGTCCGAACGCGTCATAGTCGAACCGGACCTGCCGGCCGTGGGCGTCGGTGCGCTGGCGTATCTGCCCGCGCCGGTTGTACTGGTAGAGCGTGGTGTAGCCGGACGGGTCGGTGTAGCCCTGCAGTTGGCCGTTGCTGCTGCGTTGAAAATGCTCGGCGCGGCCATCGGCCAGTTGGCTGCTCAGCAACCGTCCCTGGCCGTCGTAATGGAACCGGGTGTACTCGCCAAGGGCATCGATGATGGCTTTCACGTTGCCACGTCGATCGTATTCGAAGCGGGTCGGATAGCCCGAGCAATCCAGGTGTTCAAGCAGTTGTCCGGACGAGTTCCAGCGCATCTTCCGGCTTCTTCCCGCGGCATCGATGATCTCCACCACCTGCCCGTGTGCGTCGTGGCGGTACTGAGTCACCTGGCCTAACGGGTCTGTTTCGGCGATGCAATTGCCTCGGGGGTCGTAGCGCAAGTGCCAGCTTTTGCCGGCAGGGTCGGTCAGGGTCTGTGGCAGCGACCAGTGCTCCAGCCACAAGGTCGAGTGGCTGTGTCCCAGAGGATCGGTCTCGGCGATCAGGTTGCCGGTTTCGTCGTAGCTATAGGCATAGCGCCCTCCCAAGGGGTCGGTGGCGCTGAGCAGTTGGCGTTCGTCGTTCCACTCGAAGGCCCATGTCTGGTTGAGGTTGTCGGTGTACTCGACGATCTGCAACTGGCTGTTCCAGCGACGGCGGCTGAGGCGTTGCAGGCTGTCGGTGACCTGGGTGATTCCGGCCTCCAGATCATAGTCGTACTGATAGCTATCGCCTTCGTCGGTCCAGTGACGGGTCACTCGCCACTGCTGGTCGGCGAACAGTGTCCACTGGTAGAAGCAGCGCAGTCCGGTGGCCAACTGGTGCTCGGTCATCCGGTGGCCGGCGTCATAGGCGAAGCGCCGCTGGACCTGCCCTTCGCTATCGCGGACCTGTGCCAGGTTCCCTGCGGCATCGTAGTCATAGCTGACCATCACTTCCCGTTGCTGGTCGGGGTACAGCCGTTCAACCTGGGCAATCCGACCGGGCCAGCGCGTGCTGTAGCCCAGTTCGAGCTGCGCCTGTTCAAAGGTATCGCGCAGCAGCCAGAGCCGCCCGGACGAGTCGTATTCCAGGTGCAGGCGATTGTCGTTGCGGTCCCCCAGCTGGCTCAGGCGCAACCGCGAAGGGTCGCCCGCCAGCGGCTCGAACAGACGGTAGAGGCCGTCGCTGCTTTCGATCAGCAACTGCCCGTTGTCGTTGCGTCGCACGCTCAAGCCTTCACCGGGGCTGAAGGCTCCGCCGCCCAGGGCAATGGCACCCATGTCGATGCGGCGTCCCTGCTCATCAATGTAGAGCAGGCGTTCGCCGCCCTCGGGATGGGGCTCGATCTGGATGCTGACCTCGTAAGGCAGGCTCCAGCCGGCCCCGAGCAGGCCGTCACGGCGTTCGTCGCGGCTGTTGTAGAAGCGTTGCCATTCGATGGGCATCAGCCCTGGCAGGGTGAAATCCAGATCGTCGTCGGCCCCGAGCACCTTGGCCCCGGTTGCGGCATGCACCGGATGGGTCGAGGCGACGACGGCCTGGGTCAGCGCATTGGTGGCCTGGCTGACGACAAACGAATTGACCCCGGCCATCAGCATGCACGGCAGGTTGCTGAGGAACTTGCCCTTGCCGCCCTTGAGCATCATCAGCGCGCTCACCGCCAGGCCAACCCCCGGGGTCTTGCCGCTGCGGATCTCGCGCACCACCACCGAGCCGCCGCCGATGGTCACGTCGGGAGAGATCGGTCCGGCGGACACCACCTTGGCGTCGCAGGTGCTGCGGTCGCCGCTGCGCACCGCCGGCTGGCCGTCGATGCTGACCTTCTCCGAGCCTTCGGCCAGGTACTGCAGGGGCATCGGCGGGTGCTTGGTGCAGGTCACCAGGTCCAGTTCCTTGGTCTGCGAGCCGGGCGCCGGGGAGGCCACGGTGGGCCGCCACATCTGCGAGAAGAATTCCTTGGCCATGTCGAGAAAGCCCGGGCCTTCTTCCGGGGTCGCCGAAGGGGTGTCGGTGGCTTCGCCTTCTTCGGCGCCGTCGCCGTTGATATGCGACGGCGGGGCGATACCGGCCGCGCGGGCCGCCGGTTTGTTGTTGGTCAGGACCTTTTTCGAACCGCTGGCGATGGTGGCCTGGATCGAGGGCGGGAACAGGGCATTGGCGATGCCCTCGCATAAATTGCTCAAGCCCTTGTCGGCGCCGGTCTTGCTCATGACCACGCCGACCACCACGCCCACCACCAGCCCCAGTACGCAGGCACCGAGGCCGCCGGTGGCCACGGTGATGCCCGCCGCCGCGGCCACCGCCATGGTCGCCAGGGCGCCGATGGCGACGTTGGCCGCCACCTCCAGCACGCCGCCGAGGATGTCGGCCATCATCGAGGTGTGTTCCAGCCCGTCGCCCAGTCGGGCGGCCCACAGCGCGTCAGACATGCCCCGGTCTCAGCCCAGCACCAGGCTGTGCTTGATCTGCGCCCAATGCGCGGCTTCGGCGTCGCCGAGTTTCTGCGCCTTGACGTAGCTCATGGCGAGCATCTGCCGGGTGCCCGGCAGCACCAGGGCCAGCTGGAACTGGAACACCTTTTCGCTGCCCTTGCTGAACTGGCTGCGCAGCTCCAGGCCCGGAATGTCCTGGGCCGGGCCCAGCAGCACCGGCTGCGGACCCTTGACCCGCAGTTCCTGCACTTGCTGTTCCAGCCGCTGCAACTGGCTGGCCAGGCTGCTCTCCAGGGTTTCGCCGTCGCCCAGCAGGCTGCGGCTGACGATCAGCGAAGTGCCCAGGGCCGGGAACTTGAGGATGTTGATCGAGGCGTCCTGCAGTTCGCCGGCAGGGGGCTGGAACTGCAATTCATTGAGGCGATAGGTCATGGCATGGGCATCCGTTCGTTAGCCTTTGGGGGCGGAAAAGGGGGCTTTGGCCTTGGCGCTGATGGCGCCCTGCACACCCTGGCCCTCGGTGGTGGTGCCCGGGCCGCCGCCGTTGTTCAGGTGCAGCACGCCACCGGTATTGATCTCGGCATCGGCCGAGGCATGCACGCTGATGTTGACCCCGCACAGGTTGATCTGGCCGCTGGCATTGAGCTCCAGGATGCTGGCCCCGCACACCAGGCGCAGGCGTTCGCCGACCTCGATCACGTAGCTCTGGCCGATGCTGTCGAGCTTCTTCTCGCCCACCGTCAGCTCATCCACGTGCTGGACGATGCGCGTGCGCTTGTTGCCGATGGTCACGTACTCGTCGTGGCCGATGCTCTTGTTGCGGTTGTTGCCCACCGAGTGGCTTTCGTTGACCTCGACCACGATGTCCTGGTTGCGCTCGGCGTGGATGTACAGCTGCTCGGCGCCCTTTTTGTCTTCCATGCGGATTTCGTTGAAGTTGGCCGGGCTGCCGCCCTTGCTCGAACGACTCTTCATCCCGCTCTGGGTGGCGTTGGCCGGCAGGTCGTAGGGCACGGTCTGCTCGGCGTTGTACACCCGGCCGGTGATGATCGGGCGGTCGGGGTCGCCTTCGAGGAAGCTGACGATCACCTCCTGGCCGATGCGCGGGATCTGCATCGAGCCCCAGTTCTTGCCGGCCCAGGCCTGGGACACGCGAATCCAGCACGAGCTGTTCTCGTTGGACTGGTCGTGGCGGTCCCAATGGAAGTGCACCTTGACCCGGCCATATTGGTCGGTCCAGATCTCTTCCCCGGCCGGGCCCACCACCCGCGCGGTCTGCGGGCCCTGGACGATGGGTCGCTGGGTCTTGGCCAGGGGGCGGAAACTCTGCTGGGCGTCGATGCAGGTCAGGTGGCTTTCGAACTGTGCCGAGCCGCCGCTGCCGCCGGTCTCCAGGCTCTCCTGGACCACGTAGTAGTGGATGCCGACGATCAGGTACTCGCGGTTCTGGTCCTGGCGGCTGAAGCCGGTGAGGTTGAACAGGTTGCCCACCCCCAGGCCACGGGCATTGCCGCTCAGTTCGATGCGCTCGTGCAGGCTTTGCAGGGCTTCGATGCGGGTCTGCGCGTAGTGCTCGCCGTCGCTGCTCTGCACGTAGGTGCCGGGGTAATCGTAAAGCGGGTAGTCGCCGGCGCTGTGGGGGCGCGGCATGGCCGAGCGCACGTCGATCCGTGCGCTGGGGCGCTGGAAGTCGTAGTCGTTGAGCTCAAGGGAGCCGGGCTGGACTTCCTGGGCCAGGTGCCAGTCGAAGATATGGTCGCGCTCGCGCTGTTGCTCGTCCCGGGGGTAGTAGGGCACCGAGGCGTAGCCGGGCACGCTGCTGTGGGCGCCGTAGGCGTCAGCCAGCACCAGCACGTGGCGGTCCTTCTCGTGGCGGAAGAAGTAGTAGATGCCTTCCTGTTCCATCAGCCGGCTGACGAAGTCGAAGCTGGTCTCGCGGTACTGCACGCAGTATTCCCACTCCCGATAGGGACGGCTCAGGGCGTCTTCGAAATCGGAAAAGCCCAGGTCGCGAAACACCTGCTTGATGATCTGCGGGATGCTCAGGTGCTGGAAAATCCGGCAGTCGGAGGTGCGGCTGAGCAGCCACAGCCAGGGGCGCAGGGTCACCTGGTAACTGGCGAACTGGCCGCTGTCGACGTTCTGGCTGCAGCGGGCCACGATGCCGTGGAAATAGCGCTGGCTGCCGTCGTCCAACTGCACGCTCAGGCCCATGGGTTTGCCCAGCAGCTGGTTGAGGTCGATGTTGGCGTCGCTGGAAGTCAGCTGCAGCTGGTAATCGAACAAGCGCCCCAGCTCTTCGCCGCCGCCCATGCTGTTGAGCAGCAGGACATCCGGTCCCAGTGGGCAATTGACCTGTGCCAGTCGTGTGGATTGCTGAAATAGCATCGTCAGTCTCGTTGAATGCGTGGTGTGCCTGAACACTGCGTTCGGCGCGCTCCCTGTAGCCGCTGCCGCAGGCTGCGACAAGGCCCGAAGGGCCTTCTCTGGCCCTCAAGGGCGCGACCGCTGCGGCGCAGTGCCGCCCAGCTCGTTCGCAGCCTGCGGCAGCGGCTACAGGGAACCCGGGCTCAGGCCGGCTCGCTGAAGTCGTAGTGCAATTCGTTGTCCCGCTGGCGAATGCGCACCCCGGCCAGCGCGCGGCCTTCGAGCATGCGGGTGAGGAACTCGCGGCTCATGTCCGGCAGCAGGCTGTTGGTGAGGATGGCGTCGATCATGCGGCCACCACTCTCGGTCTCGGTGCAACGGGAAACGATCAGGTCGATGACCTCGTCGTCGAAATCGAAATCCACCTTGTGGGTGCTTTCCACGCGCTTCTTGATCCGTCCCAGTTGCAGGCGGGTGATCGCCTTGAGCATGTCGTCGCTCAGCGGGTAGTAGGGGATGGTCACCAGGCGCCCCAGCAGCGCCGGCGGAAAGATCTCCAGCAATGGCTGGCGCAGGGCCTTGGCGATCTCTTCCGGCTCGGGCAGGGTCTGCGGGTTCTTGCAGACGTTGGCGATCAGCTCGGTGCCGGCGTTGGTGGTGAGCAGGATCAGGGTGTTCTTGAAGTCGATCATGCGGCCTTCGCCGTCTTCCATGACGCCTTTGTCGAACACCTGGAAGAAGATCTCGTGCACATCCGGGTGAGCCTTTTCCACTTCGTCCAGCAGCACCACGCTGTACGGCTTGCGCCGCACCGCTTCGGTGAGCACGCCGCCTTCGCCGTAGCCGACATAGCCCGGCGGGGCGCCCTTGAGGGTGGACACGGTGTGGGCTTCCTGGAACTCGCTCATGTTGATGGTGATGACGTTCTGCTCACCGCCGTACATGGCTTCGGCCAGGGCCAGGGCGGTTTCGGTCTTGCCCACCCCGGAGGTGCCCGCCAGCATGAACACACCAATCGGCTTGTTGGGGTTGTCGAGGCCGGCGCGGGAGGTCTGGATGCGCTTGGCGATCATCTGCAGGGCGTGGTCCTGGCCGATGATGCGTTTCTTCAGGTGCTGGTCGAGGTTGAGCACGGTTTCCAGCTCGTTGCGGGCCATGCGGCCCACGGGAATCCCGGTCCAGTCGGCGACCACCGAGGCCACCGCCTGGTAATCCACGGTCGGCAGGATCAACGGGGTTTCGCCTTGCAGGGCCGTCAGGCGCTGTTGCAGGTCCAGCAGCTTTTCCCGCAGGCCGTGGCTTGCGTCGCCAACGTCGCTGTCCACCAGGCCGACGTTTTCCCGCAGTTGGGCGCGGGTCGCCAGCAGTTCGTCCACCAGGGTCTTCTCTTGCGCCCAGCGGCTTTCCAGTTCGGCCAGGCGCTCGCGCTCGGCGGCCAGGAGGTTTTCGCTGTTGACCTGACGGTTGCCGATGGCCACGCCGATCGCCTGTTCCCGGGCGATGATCTGCAGCTCGGTTTCCAGGGCCTCGATGCGCCGGCGGCTGTCGTCCACCTCGGCCGGCACGGCGTGCAGGCTGATGGCGACGCGGGCGCAGGCGGTGTCCAGCAGGCTGACGGATTTGTCTGGCAACTGGCGCGCCGGAATGTAGCGATGGGACAGTTTGACCGAGGCTTCCAGGGCTTCGTCGAGGATCTGCACCTGATGGTGCTGCTCCATGGTCGAGGCCACGCCGCGCATCATCAGCAGCGCCTTGTCTTCCGACGGCTCGGCCACTTGCACCACCTGGAAGCGCCGGGTCAGGGCCGGGTCTTTCTCGATGTGCTTCTTGTACTCGGCCCAGGTGGTGGCGGCCACGGTACGCAGGGTGCCGCGGGCCAGGGCTGGTTTGAGCAGGTTGGCCGCATCGCCGGTGCCGGCGGCGCCACCGGCGCCCACCAGGGTGTGGGCTTCGTCGATGAACAGGATGATCGGCTTGGGCGAAGCCTGGACGTCTTCGATGACCTGGCGCAGGCGCTGTTCGAACTCGCCCTTCATGCTGGCACCGGCCTGCAGCAGGCCGACATCCAGGCTGCGCAGCTCGACGTCCTTGAGCGCGGGCGGCACGTCGCCGGCGACGATGCGCAGGGCGAAACCTTCCACCACCGCGGTCTTGCCGACCCCGGCTTCGCCGGTGAGGATCGGGTTGTTCTGGCGGCGGCGCATGAGGATGTCCACCAGTTGGCGAATCTCTTCGTCACGGCCGACGATGGGGTCGAGCTTGCCGCTACGGGCCTGCTCGGTGAGGTCAACGGTGAAGCGCTTGAGGGCTTCCTGCTTGCCCAGGGCGCTGGGGGCCATGGCGCCGCTGGCTTCGCCCGGCACCGCGCCGGCAGTGAAACCGTCGCTGGCGCTCAGGGCGTTTTCCGGCGAGTCGCCGATGTACTCGTCAAAACGCTCGCACAGGGCCTCGATCTTGATCTTGTCGAACTCCCGGGACAGCCCCAGCAGCGCGTGGCGCAGGCTCGGCGTCTTGAGGATGCCGATCACCAGGTAGCCGGTGCGCACCTGGCTTTCGCCGAACATCAGGCTGCCGTAGACCCAGCCGCGTTCCACCGCTTCCTCGACGTGGGACGACAGGTCGGTGATCGAGGTCGAGCCCCGGGGCAGGCGATCCAGGGCTTCGGTCAGGTCCTTGGCCAGGCGCGCCGGCTCCAGGTTGAACTGGCGGATGATGCGGTGCAGGTCCGAGTCCGTAAGTTGCAGCAACTGGTGCAGCCAGTGGGCCAGTTCCACATAGGGATTGCCCCGCAACTTGCAGAAGACCGTGGCGGCTTCGATGGCTTTGTAGGCAACGCTGTTGAGTTTGCCGAACAGCGCCGCGCGACTGATTTCACCCATGCTCTGTGCTCCTTGGTGTACGTGAGGTAGTGGCCAGGTCGGCGTAGTGCCGGGCCAGTATGAGATCCTTGGCATCACTGCCGGGTTGACCGAGCCAGGTGTTGAAACCCAGGCGCTGGCGGCCGTTGAGTTGCAGCCTGGGCACTTCGTCCTTGAGCAGGACCAGGTTCAGGTCCCAGTCCAGCTCGAAGCCCAGGTATTCGGCGACCCAGGCCACCAGTTCCTTGAACGGCTGGCCGTCGGGCAGCATCCCCTGGTAGTCCTCCAACTTCAGCGGACCCAGGCGAATGCGGAATTTGTGCTGGCGGTCCCAGACGTGGCTGCCCAGGCAGAAGTCCACCCCCAGCTGATGGGACTGCACCCCGACCCGGCTGCGCTCGGGCAGCTCCAGCCACTGGCCGACGTATTCCTCGATCGCCACCGGCAGGCCGAAGTACTCGCCGATGATGGCGCGCAGGCCGTCCGGGTAGCGGGTCTGGGCCGCCAGGTGGCCGCTGTAGTGCAGCTTGGCGGTGTCGGGAATCAACCCCTGCTTGAGCAGGCTGGGCATGCCCCGGCCACTCAGGGCCGCTAGGCGCGCGGACCAGTAGTCGTCGTCCGGGCGGTCGTGGCTCACCGTCGGCCGGGCTTCGGCCCAGGCGCGGTAGAACAGGCTCAGCAGGCGATGGTGGAACACATCGAGAAAGCGCTTGCTGGTGCTGTCGGCGTTGTTGCGCTGGCGTTCGCGCACGTACTCGGTGATGTGCAGCGGCAGGGGGCCGTTGGGCCCGCCCAGGCCGAAGAAGAACTGCTCCAGGCGCGTGGCCGCGCCGTCGCTGCCCGGGGTGACCGAAGCCAGGGTCGAGGGCGCGAAGGTGCAATCGGCCTGTTGGCCCAGGCGCAGCGGATCGTCCGCCAGGCGCAGGGAGTGACCGAAGCGCGGCAGTTGCGGCGACAGGCATTCGATACGCCGCAGGGCCTGGAAGAAGTCGTACTCCCAGGGCTCGGCGTGCATCGCCGTCAGCGTATTCAAAGAGTCGGACGACGTCCGGGCTTGGCTTTCCATCGCATGATCTCGCCGCGTTCGGTGGTACGGATCACCGTCTCGGTAAAACTGTTGATCGACACGTAACGTGCCAGGAAGCGCTCGAAGACCGCGCCGAGCAGGAACACCCCGGTACCGCGAAACGCGTTTTCGTCGAATTGCAGGGTGATCTCCAGGCCCCGGCCGAAGACGATCGGCCCGGGCATCGGCAGGCGCCGGGTCACCGCCTTGCTGCTGACTTCCCGCAGGCCCTCAATCTGCAATTGCAGAGCCGCGTCGTTGCTGTCGCCATACAGCCGCAACAGCTCGCGCAGGGCCGCTGCGCCCTGGCCCTGTTCGCTCAGGGACAGGTAGTTCAGCGACAGCTGGCTGATCAGGCGCCAGGCCTTGCCGTCATGGGCGTGGCTGGGGCGTGGTCGGCTGGGGCCGGCCAGGCAGCGGATGGCCTGCACCGGGGCGCTGTCGGCCAGGGTGAAGTCGGTCTTGGCGTTGCCGGTGTTCATGAACAGCGGCAGGTCGCGGTTGGTGCACAGGGCACTAACCCCGAGCTGGCGCAAGTCATGGCGGTAGGGCGCCTGCTGGCTGTCCACCAGGCTGACGAAGGATTCGCTGCCGATGTAAGTGGAGCGCGGGCCGTTGCGGCGCTGGTCGCTGGACAGCACCCGGGGTTCGCGGCGGACGATGTAGTAAGCCTGGTCGCGGCCGTAGCGGGACGGGTCGCGCACCGCGTAGAACGGCAGGAATGGCTGCTCCGGCCCGGTGCCGTGGCCACTGATGGCGGTCAGCGAGTGCACTTCGAAATCCATGGGCCGGGTGCGGTCGGCGATCACATGGTGCTCGTTGACCCGGTCGGACAGGTGGATGCGGTCCAGTCGCTTGGGAAACAGGTTGATCGCCGGGGTGCAGAAGGGCACGAACTGGGCGGTGCCGACGCCGCCTTCCAGGCTCTGGTCGAAGCGCTCGAAGAGTACGATCAGCTCCAGCTCCTGGCCGGCGCAGCGTTGTACCGCACGGCCCAGCTGGGCGAATTCGACGAACAGGAAGCGGTTGGGCAGGGCGAAGTATTCTTGCAGCAGGCGATAGCCCTGGAAGGCCTGGGGCACCACTGGCAGGGCCGCGTCGCGGTCGTCGAAGCCACGGGAGCGCAGGGCGTCCAGTGGCAGGCGCTCGACCCAGTCGCTGCCCGGAGCCCGGGCGAACACCGCACAGGCGTTGCCCAGCAACTGTTCGTAGAGACGGAACGGCAGCTCGTCGTTGCCATTCAGGTACAGCGGCAACTGCTCCAGGGCCAGGCTGTTGAACGGCAGTTCGGCGCCGGTGCGCAGGGTCAGGCGCAGCCCGGCCTTGGCCTTGGGCTCGTTGGCGGCCAGGCGTCCGAGCACCGCTGCCGGGTTGCCGAAGTATTCGGCCTGGCTGACTTGCAGCGGCCACAGCGTCACCGCGTGGGCGGTGCGGTACTCGCAGCAGGTCTGGGTGTCGCGGCTCAGGGCGGCCCGCAGGCTGGTGTCGCGCTCCAGGGTGAAGCCGCTGCTCAGGGAGCCTTCATCGGGATCGGCCTGTAACTGCACCACGGTCATCGACGGGGTCGGCGCCAGGTAGTGCGGGTAGGCGATCTCCAGCAGGTTGTGGGTGAAGGTCGGGTACTCGGCATCGAGCTTCAACTGCACCCGGGCGGTCAGATAGGCGAAGCCTTCCAGCAGGCGCTCGACATAGGGGTCGGCGCAGTCCATGCCCGACAGGGTCAGGCGGCTGGCGATCTTCGGGTATTCCTTGGCGAACTCCGCGGCGCTTTCGCGCACGTGGTGCAGTTCCTGGTTGTACAGCTCCAACAGGCGCGGATTCATGAGCGCCTCCGGGAGTCGGCTTGCACCACCCGGACATGCCCGGATTCCAGGTCCATGTCGGTTTGCAGCAGCAGGCGCAGGGGCATCGGCTGGGCCCACAGATCGCCCTCGATCTCGAAGCTCAGGGCGTTGTGGTTCATCTCGCCGGGCGCGGTGCGCGCGCGAACCCGCAAGGTGCTGCGCAGGATGCGTGGTTCGAAGGTGGCGATGGCCTGGTGGATCAGGCTTTCCAGGGCCGGAATATCGATGCTCGACGCGCTGTACCCGGCCAGGGCCGGCAAGCCGTAGTTGACCACCGACGTACCGGCGGGGGTGTGCAAGGTGGCATCGGCTTCCAGCAGGGAAGTGGTGTTGAGCAGCCAGGCCAGGTCGCGCAGTACCGAGGCCTTGAGCTGGCTCAGGGACAGCACGCGCTTGTCCGGGCTTTCTTTCAGGTTGCCGGGTTCATCGTCGGTCAGACGATCCAGCAAAGAGGGTTGCAAGCGATCGCGGGCGGCGATGTCGGTTACCAAAGGGTTCGCTCCAGGATCGGATTGCGCAGGCATGACGTCACGAAAAGGGGCACAGGCGCACACCCCTGTAGCCGCTGCCGCAGGCTGCGAACGAGGACAACGTCCTCGCAACCCGGGCCAAGCATGCAGCATGGCCCGGATCTTTCGCCGCCGCGGCGCGACCGCAGCGGATCAGCGCTTGGTGTTCGAGCGGATGTTCCAGCCGTACTTGATCGGGCCGCCGTCCTTGGTGCCGTCGGCTTTCTGCGGCTGGTACTCGACCATCACCTGAGCGAAGTTCAGGGTGATGTTTTCGGTCAGGCGGTCATCGCTGCCCGAACCGCCGGTGCTCAGCGAGGTGATCAGCACTTCTTCCAGGTCGATGATCATGTACTCGACCTGGCTTTCGCCGCCGGCCTTGCGCACGGTCAGGCGCACCTTGTCGATGTGCTTGCCGCTGGAGCAATGCATCATCAGGTTCGGCGAGGCCTTGTCGACGTACTTGGTCAGCGACAGGTCCTGGATGTTCACCTTGCCCGCACCGCCGCCGCCACCCACGTGCATGTTGCCGGACTGGGACATGCCCCAGCTCCAGTTCAGCACGTCGATTTCGTCTTTGTGGGCTTTGTCCATGGACTCGCCCTTGATGTCACCGATCTTGATGAAAATATCAACAGCCATGTTTTCTCCCTGTGTGGCACTTGCCACGATGTTGATTCAGCGTCTGGCGCCGCTGCGCGAGGCCCTGGGGACCTTGCGCGGCTTGTGGCGACGGCGACAGGTTTGAGTCGGTTATGGGTCAGGCGCCCTTGGCGGACGGCAGTTTGGATACCAGGCGCAACGACACGGTCAGCCCTTCGAGCTGGTAGTGCGGGCGCAGGAAGAACTTCGAGTTGTAGTAGCCCGGGTTGCCTTCGACTTCCTCGACCACCACTTCCGCCGCGGCCAGTGGGTGCTGGGCCTTGGTGGTTTCGGTGGAGTGCGCCGGATCACCGTCGACGTAGTTGAGGATCCAGTCCTGCAGCCAGCGCTGCATCTCGTCCTTCTCTTTGAAGGAGCCGATCTTGTCGCGCACGATGCACTTCAGGTAATGGGCGAAGCGGCAGGTGGCGAACAGGTACGGCAGGCGCGCGGCCAGGTTGGCGTTGGCGGTGGCGTCCGGGTCGTCGTACTCGGCGGGCTTCTGCAGCGACTGGGCGCCGATGAAGGCAGCGAAGTCGGTGTTCTTCTTGTGCAGCAGCGGCATGAAGCCGTTCTTCGCCAGTTCCGCTTCACGGCGGTCGGAGATGGCGATCTCGGTCGGGCACTTCATGTCCACGCCACCGTCGTCGGTGGGGAAGGTGTGGGCCGGGAGGTTTTCCACCTCGCCACCGGATTCCACGCCGCGAATCCGCGAGCACCAGCCGAAATGCTTGAACGAACGGTTGATGTTCACCGCCATGGCGTAGGCCGCGTTGGCCCAGGTGTACTTGGAGCTGTCGGCGCCGTCGGTGTTTTCTTCGAAGGCGAAGGCTTCCACCGGGTCGGTCTTGGCGCCGTACGGCAGGCGCGCCAGGAAGCGCGGCATGGTCAGGCCGATGTAGCGCGAGTCTTCCGACTCACGCAGCGAACGCCAGCCGGCGTATTCCGGGGTGGTGAAGATCTTGGTCAGATCGCGCGGGTTGGACAGTTCCTGCCACGAACCCATGCCCATCACGGTCGGCGAAGCCGCGGCGATGAACGGGGAGTGCATGGCGGCGCAGACTTTCGACAGCTCGCCCAAGAGCTCGACATCCGGTGGCGACTGGTCGAAGTAGTAGTCGCCCACCAGGCAGCCGTAAGGCTCGCCGCCGAACTGGCCGTATTCCTCTTCGTACATCTTCTTGAACAGCGGGCTCTGGTCCCAGGCCGTGCCCTTGAATTTCTTCAGGGTCTTGTGCAGCTCCGGCTTGGAGATGTTGAGCACGCGGATCTTCAGCTGCTCGTCGCTCTCGGTGTTGTTGACCAGGTAGTGCAGGCCACGCCAGGCGCTTTCCAGTTTCTGGAATTCCGGGTGATGGATCACCTGGTTGACCTGGGCGGTGAGCTTGGCGTCGATGGCGGCGATGATCGATTCGATCGACTTGATGGCGTCGTTGGACACCAGGTCGGTCTGCGCCAGGGCCTGTTCGGCCAGGGTCCGCACGGCGGTTTCCACGGCTTCGCGAGCGCGCTCGGTCTTGGGTTTGAATTCCTGCAGCAGCAGCGAAGCGAATTCGCTGGCCTGCTCGGTGGCGCCGGGTTGGGCCTGATTGTCACGCATCAATTCGGTCATGATCGTTGGTCCTGATTTACGCGTTCGGCTCGGAGTCCACAGGTTTTGGCGCACTCGCCAGGGCCTGGAGCAACGCCGGATCCTTGATGGCTTTCATGATGATTTCTTCAGCGCCGGTCTTGCCGTCCATGTAGGTCAGCAGGTTGGCCAGTTGGGTACGGGCCTCCAGCAACTGGTTCAGGGAGTCGACCTTGCGTGCCACCGCGGCGGGGCTGAAGTCGTCCATGCTCTCGAAGGTGATGTCCAGGCTCAGGTTGCCTTCGCCGGTCAGTTCGTTGGGCACGTGGAACGCGACCCGTGGCTGCATGGCCTTGAGGCGCGAGTCGAAGTTGTCGACGTCGATTTCCAGGAACTTGCGATCGGCCACCGCCGCCAGAGGCTCTGCAGGCTTGCCGGCCAGGTCAGCCATCACGCCCATGACGAAGGGCAGCTGGACCTTTTTCTCGGCGCCGTAGAGTTCGACGTCGTACTCGATCTGCACCCGGGGCGCGCGGTTGCGCGCGATGAACTTTTGAGAACTTTGCTTCGCCACGTTGTGCTCCTGGTCGCTGTTGCGACGGTGTTGGCGTCGGTCGGTGATTGCCGCTGACGATACTGTTCGGCCGTACCGGGGTTAGTCGGATTCGGGGCCGCGCAGGTTTTCAAATTGGGACATGCCATCGGGGATCAGATTGCGCACGATGGCCGCGAAATCGGCGTTGACCAGATTCTTGGCTCGGTTGAGCAGCACCGGCAGCGGGCTCGAAGGCTCGTGACGGCTGTAGTAGGCCAGCAGCCGGTCAAGGCTGCGCAGCACGTCCTCACGGCTGTTGATCTCGCCGGAAATCCGCGTTGCGGCTGGCGCCACGGGCGCGTTGCCGGCCTCGTTCGCGGGGGCTTCGGCGGGCTCATCGGCCGGGCTTTCGCTGGTTTGCGGGGCGTGCAGGCTTAGCACCTGCAGCGCCAGGCGCAGGGGCTGCTTGAGGGCGCTGAGGTCAACGCCGCTGGCGGAACCCACTTGTTCGCTGACCTGCTTTTCGATGGATTCGGCCGCCGAGCGAGCGCTGCTCAAGGCGTGGCGAATGGCTTCCAGGTGCTCTGGGTCGCTGTCTTGCAGGGCCCCGGCCAAGTGATCGGAACCCAGGCTTTCGCCCGAGAAGTGCTGCAGGCCGGCGGCGTTCAGCGCCGCGCGCACGCTCACCGGGCCGAAGGTCCGGGAACGGGTGAGGATGGCTTCGCGCAACAGGCCGATAGTGGAGTCTGCTGCCAGGCCGGCCAGGGCATTGATCCGCACCGTGGGGTCGTTGTCGTCGTCGGCGTCCAGGCGCGGGTGCAGCTCGGCCCAGTAATCACGGAGCAAACCGTTGATCAGGTCGAGACTGGTGGCCAGGCCCGGCAGGCCTTCAAGGGCCAGGGTACTTTGCAGGAGGAAATGGGTGATGCGCAGGTCTTTGCTGCGGGCCAGCAAGTCCAGGCTCTGTTGCTGGACGCTGCGCCAGTCCGGCGGCTCGGCCGGCAGGATCGAGTCGCCCATGCTGCGCTCGGGCTGGCCTTGTGCGGCCCGCTCCAAGTGCAAGAAATCCGCGTCATATTCCAGGTCTTCGCCACAAGGCGAAGTTGCTGAAATAGCGGCGAGCAACATCGGTACATCCACCTGGTTCGATCTCCCTATCAGCCTGCAGGACAGTCAGGCAATTAATGCACTAGTTGTTTGTGAACTCGCGCACATTTCTTGGTTAACATGGACTCATTGATATTAGTGAGCCATCATCCGTGTTCAAGAAGTTGTGCATTTTTGGTGTAGTAGTTGTGGCTTGTCAAGGTAAGCTATTCGCCCCGCATGACACTGTTATGTCGACTTACTTAGTTCCTTGACCGGCGAGTCAGATTGGGGCGGGACGAAAGGCTTTTGTCATCTGTGTAGTTTAAGTTGAGCGATCATGCTGTGAACGGTGCTGTTTAAAGGATTTTTTGCGGGTTTTTCTTTTTTTACGGAACTTTTTCCCCGCCGCCGGTTCGCACGCGGAAGTACAGCAAGGAGGCGCAATGTCGCTGTGTTTGACTATCACTAGTTATCACAAGATCACCCCTGGTCAATGCCCTGAGAAACTAATGGATCAGGGAATGATGGCAATTGGCCGCAGTTCCGATAATGACTGGGTACTTCCTGATCCCGAGCGCTTAGTTTCAGCGCGACATTGTGTCATCCAATACAAGGATGGCCGTTATTATTTGACCGATAACAGTACTAATGGTGTGGAGTTAGTCCGTGCCGGTATTCGTATGCGCCGGGGTAGCAGTGAGCCATTGGAAGATGGCGAGGTTATTCGCATTGGCGATTATGAAATCAGTGCGCGGATCGATTTCAGTCTCAATCGCGCCCAGGTTGAGGCCTTTTCCGGGGACAGCTCCAACAGTTTCGAAGCGCTGATGGGGCGCCACTCGTCGCCTCCCACGCCGATCGAGCCGATTGCCATGGCGCCGGTGGCGCATTTTCAGGGGGCTTCTGCCCAGGACACCTTTCCTGACCTGTTCGATTTCCTGACTCCGAGCGCCACGCCTCCGGCCACTCAGCCCGATCATGTGCCCGCCGAGCAGCACGACTTTCGCCCGCCGACCCCCACGACCGTGCCTCAGCCCGTAGCTGCGCCTCAGCCGGCTGCGCCCCAGGGCGCGGCGGTGATTCCGGAGGACTGGGACCTGTTCGGCGAAACACCGGCCCGACCGGCTCCGGTGGCGAGCGCAGCGCCAGTGGCAGCGCCGCCTGTTGTCCCGGACCCCTTTGCCAGCGTCGCTGAGTTCAGTGCAGTTGCGCCGCAACCGCAACTGCAACCGCAACCGATCGAGGTCGCAGCCGTGGTGCCCGTTGCCCCAGTCGCCCCTGCGGCTCCCGTTGCGCCAGCGGCCGAGCCGGAGCCACACACTGACCTGTTGCAAGCCTTCCTGCGGGGCGCCGGGCTGGACCAGCTGCGCATCGACCCGCAGCAGGCCCAGGCGCAGATGGAAAGCCTGGGGCGCAGCTACCGCTTGATGGTGGAAGGCCTGATCGATGTGTTGCGTGCCCGCAGCAGCCTCAAGGGCGAGTTCCGCATGCAGCAGACCATGATCCGCCCGGTGGAAAACAACCCGCTGAAGTTCGCCCCTAACGTGGACGAAGCCATGCTCCTGCTGTTGCGCCACAGCAACCAGGCGTTCATGGCCCCGGACCAGGCGGTGCAGGAGAGCTTCGACGATTTGCGGGCTCACCAGCTGGCCGTCATGGCCGGCGTGGAAGCCGCGATCAAACACCTGCTGGGGCGCTTCGAACCCACTGAGCTGGAAGCCCGCATGGCCCGCCCCGGTGGCCTGGGCAACCTGTTCAGCGGTTCGCGGCAGGCGCAGAACTGGCAGCAGTTCACGGCGCTCTACAAACAGATTTCCCAAGAAGCCCAGGACGATTTCCAGGACCTTTTCGGTCGTGAATTCAGTCGCGCCTACGAAGAGCATACCCACCGGCTGCGCCGTTCCTGAGCGCGCCTGGACCCCCCGAACACACGGATACACGGACAGCTGACACGTCATTGAGGACGCAGGATGATTCAACGATTACTGACATTGGTCGCCATGCTGGTACTGGCAGCCTGTGCCAAGGACGCACCAACGCCCGCCGAGCCGGCCAAGGACGAACCTGGCGCCACCACCGTGGAGCTGCGTTTCCAGGCCGTGGCCGGGCTCAACCCGGGCCCTGACGGCCTGAGCACCCCGGTGCGGGTGCGGATCTTCGAACTCAAGAACCCGGCCACCTTCATGCGCGCCGACTACTTCGCCCTGGCGGAGCGGGCCCCGGCCACCCTGGGCCCGGACCTCATCGACCAGGATGAAGTGCTGGTCAAGCCCGGCGACCAGTTCACCCTCAAGCGCACCCTGGACCCGGCCACCCGTCAGGTCGGCCTGTTGGTGGGCTATCGCGAAGTGGACCAGGCCCTGTGGCGAGTCGGGGTCAACACGGCGCAGCGCCTGAACAATCAGTATCAGATCGTCCTCGATGTCCGCGCGATCAGCGCCGAGCTCGTGGCCCCCCCATCCAGCCCTGCCCAATAGGCAATCGGAGCAACCATGTCCTGGAACAATCGCGTGGTCTGGTCGGAAGGCATGTTCATTGGAACCCAGCACTTCCAGCAGCATGACCGTTACCTGGAAAACCTCATCGATGCCCGCAGCCGTCCGCTGTCGGCGGGGGCCTGGGGATTCTCCGAGCTGCGTATCGATCAGGGCCTGCTGGCCCAGGGCAAGCTGGCCATTGTCAGCGCCCGCGGCCTGTTGCCCGACGGCACACCGTTCAACATTCCCCATGACGACCTGGCGCCGAGCCCGCTGAGCATCGACGACAGCCTGCGCGATGGCCTGGTGTACCTGGCGCTGCCGCTCAAGCGCGCTGGCGCCCGGGATACCGTGGACGAAGGCGAGGAACTGGGCGCTGCCCGCTACCTGAGCCAGGTGCGCGAGGTGCGGGACGACAACGCCCCCTTTGAAAACCGTGCGCCGGTGGCGGTGGGTTCCCGGGCCTTGCGCCTGCTGACCGCGGCGGACGGCCTCAGCGACTACGCCGCCATCGGTGTGGTGCGGGTCAAGGAAAAGCGCGCCGACCGTGCCCTGGTGCTGGATGACAGCTACATCCCGCCGCTGCTGGATGTGGCCGCGTCCAAGCCCTTGAGCGCCTTTCGCAGCGAGCTGCTGGGCCTGCTGCACCAGCGGGGCGAAGCCCTGGCCGGACGGGTGGTGGCTTCGGGGGCCGGAGGCGCTTCGGAAATCGCCGACTTCATGCTGCTGCAACTGGTCAACCGCGCCCAGCCGCTGGTCAGCCATCTGAACCAGATCAGCCCGCTGCACCCCGAGCGCCTGTACAGCGAGCTGGTGAGCCTGGCCGGTGAATTCTCGACCTTCTCCAACAGCGCTCGACGCCCCGCTGAGTACCCGCAGTACCAGCACGATGAGCTGGCCCTGAGTTTTGCCCCGGTGATGCAGGCCCTGCGCGAGGCCCTGTCGATGCTGATCGACAGCAAGGCGACGCCGATCCCGATCGTCGAGAAAGCCTATGGCGTGCATGTGGCGATGCTGGCCGACCGCACCCTGTTGGAGAGCGCCAGCTTCATCCTGGTGGTGCGCGCCGACGTGCCCGGCGAGACCCTGCGCGGGCGCTTTGCCCAGCAGAGCAAAGTGGGCTCGGTGGAGCACATCCGCGATCTGGTCAACCTGCAGTTGCCGGGCATCGGCCTGTTGCCGCTGCCGGTGGCGCCACGGCAGTTGCCGTATCACGCCGGCTCCACCTACTACGAGCTCGACCGTGGCAGCGAGCACTGGAAGCAGCTGGTTCATTCCGGCGGCTTCGCGTTCCACGTCGCCGGGGAATTCCCGGGCTTGAACCTGGCCTTCTGGGCCATTCGAGGATAAGTCGCGATGCATCCTTTCGACGATTCGGCAGGGCAGCCGTCCCCGGCCAATGACCGCACCCAATTCATGCCGCGCCCCGGTGGCCGTGCTCCCGAGCCCGGGCGTCCGGCTCCGGCGCCAGCGCCGTCCCTGGCCATGCCGGCGGCGCCGCTGCCGGCCGGCCAGGCCCAGGGCCTGAACCCCCTGGAGAGTGCTGCCGGCCCGCTGCTGGCCTTGCTCACCCGGCTGCGCAACACCCTGGCCCATCCGGCCCCGGCCAGCCTGCGGGCGCAACTGCTGGCCTACCTGCGCCAGTTCGAGGAGCGGGCCGAGGCCGCTGGCGTGCCGCGCAACGATGTGCTGCTGGCCCGCTATGCGCTGTGCACTGCCCTGGATGAAGCGGTGCTCAGCACCCCCTGGGGCAGCACCAGCGACTGGGGCAAGCAGAGTCTGCTGATCACCGTGCACAACGAAGCCTGGGGCGGCGAGAAGGTCTTCCAGTTGCTGGAGCACTGCCTGCAAAGCCCCCGCGAGCGCCTGTACCTGCTGGAGCTGCTGTACCTGTGCATGTGCCTGGGTTTCGAAGGCCGCTACCGGGTGATGATCGACGGTCGCAGCCAGCTCGAAGCGCTGCGCGAGCGCACTGCGGCGATCATCCGCAGTGCCCGCGGCGAGCACGAGCGCGAGCTCTCGCCGCATTGGCGCGGGGTCAGCGTGGCCCGTGACCGGCTGGCCCAGTTCATGCCGCCCTGGGTCGGTATCGCCATCGGTGTGGCCCTGCTCCTGGCGCTGCTGTTCGGCCTGCGCCTGAAGCTGGCGGCGGACGCTGAGCCGGTGTTCAAGAACATCCATGCCCTGGGCGAGATCCCGGTGCAGACCCTGGACCGCCCAGTGATCCAGCCCAAGATTGTCGAGCGTCCGCGCCTGGCGGGCTTTCTTGCCGAGGACATCAAGGCCGGGCGGGTGGCGGTGGAAGACGCCGTCGACCGTTCGGTGGTGACCATCCGTGGCGACGAGCTGTTCGCCTCGGCCAGCGCCAGCATCCTCGACGACTATCAGCCGCTGATGCTGCGCATCGCCGACGCGGTGCGCAAGGTCAAGGGCCAGGTGCGCATCACCGGCCACAGCGACAACCGCCCGATCGCCACCTTGCGCTTCCCGTCCAACTGGAAGCTGTCCCAGGCCCGCGCCGAATCGGTGTTGCAGATTCTCGCAGCGAAGACCGGCCAGCCGGAGCGCTTCAGCGCCGAAGGCCGCAGCGATACCGAGCCGTTGGCAACCAATGCCACCGCTGAAGGGCGGGCGCGCAATCGTCGGGTAGAAATCAGCGTATTGGCGGAGGGAGTCGAGTGAAGGCGTTTTTCAGTTTTGTGACGCGCTGGGTGATTCCACTGCTGGGGCTGATCGCCCTGAGCCTGATCATCTGGTTCATTGGCCCGCTGCTGGAGTTCCTGGTGCCGGAAGGGCGGCGTTGGGCGCTGATCATTGTCATTTTCGCGGTGTGGATCGGCTACCGGGTGTTTCGCATCATCCAGGCCCGCCGGCACGCGGCCAAAGTCCTGCAAAGCCTGGCCGCCGATACCCCGCCGGACCCGGACAGCGTGGCCACCGCCGAGGAACTGGCGGCCCTGCGCCAGCGCATGGACGAAGCCCTGGCGCTGTTGAAGAAGGCCAAGCTCGGCGGTGACGAGCGGCGCAACCTCTACGAGCTGCCGTGGTACGTGATCATCGGGCCACCGGGCTCGGGCAAGACCACCGCGCTGGTCAATTCCGGCCTGCATTTTCCCCTGGCCGCGCAGATGGGGGCCGGTGCCGTGCGCGGCGTCGGCGGCACCCGCAACTGCGACTGGTGGTTCACCGACCAGGCGGTATTGCTGGACACCGCCGGGCGCTACACCACCCAGGACAGCCATGCCGCGGTGGACAAGGCGGCCTGGCTGGGCTTTCTCGACCTGCTGAAAACCCAGCGTTCGCGGCGGCCCATCGATGGCGCCTTCGTCGCCATCAGCCTCTCCGACCTGCTGCTCAGCAGCGAAGCCGAGCGGGCGGCGCATGCGGCGGCGATTCGCCTGCGTATCCAGGAGCTGTACACCCAGCTGGGAGTGCGCTTCCCCATCTATCTGATGCTCACCAAGCTCGATCTGGTGCCGGGTTTCATGGAGTTCTTCGATTCCCTGAGCAAGGAAGAGCGGGCCCAGGTCTGGGGCATGACCTTCGCCCTGGACGACGGCAAGAGCGGCGACAGCCCCCTGGCCCAGTTGCCGGCGGAGCTGGCGGCCCTGGAGCAGCGCCTCAACGAACGCCTGGTGGAGCGCCTGCAACAGGAACGCGATCCGGCCCGGCGCGACCTGATCTACGGCTTCCCGCAGCAATTCGCGGCGCTCAAGGAGTCCTTGCAGGGCTTCCTCGAAGGCGTGTTCAAACCCAATGCCTTCGAAGAGCGCGTGCTGCTGCGCGGGGTGTATTTCACCAGCGGCACCCAGGAAGGCAGCCCTATCGACCGCCTGATCGGCGCCATGGCCCAGAGCATGAATCTGGACCGCCAGCACCTGGCGCGGCAGACCGGTACCGGGCGCAGCTACTTCATCGAGAAACTGTTCAGCGCGGTGGCCTTTGCCGAGCGCGGGCTGGTGGGGGTCAACCCCAAGGTCGAGCGGCGGCGCAAATGGATCGCCCGGGGCGCCCTGGCGGCCACCGTGGCCCTGGTGCTGGTGGTCAGCACCCTGTGGATCATCAGCTACCGGGCCAACCAGGCCTATATCGCCCAGGTCGACCAGCGGGTCGGCCCGGTGCGTCAGGACGTGCAAAGCCTCAGCCCGGCCCAGCGCGATGTGCTGGCGGTGCTGCCGCTGCTCAACGCCACGCGCAACCTGGCCGGCGATGCGCCGGGCTGGGCCGAGGGCCTGGGCCTGTATCAGGGCGACATGCTCGAGGCCGAGGCCGCCAGCGTCTATCGCAAGCTGCTGGTGGCGGTGTTCGCCCCGCGTCTGATGACCCGCATCGAAGAGCAGCTGCACAGCGGCGGCAACTCGGACTTCCTCTACGAGGGGCTCAAGGCCTACCTGATGCTGGCGGACAGCGAGCACTACGATCCGGACTTCATCAAGGCCTGGATCACCCTGGATTGGGACCGCACCCTGGCCCGCGACCTGCCGCCCGAGCAGCGCCAGGCCCTGACCGGCCACCTGCAGGCGCTGTTCGAAAAACATCCACCCAATGCGCGGCTGGACCAGCGCCTGATCGACGACCTGCGCCGCCAGCTGCAACAGCTGCCGGTGGCCCAGCGCGTATATGACCGGGTCAAGCGCGCCAAGCTGCCGGACGGTGTGCCGGACTTCCGCCTCAGCGAAGCCGGTGGCCGTGACGCGGCGCTGGTGTTCACCCGCAAGAGCGGCAAGCCGTTGAGCGAACCCCTGAGCGGGCTGTTCACCGCCAAGGGCTACCGCGAAGGCTTCCTCCTGGCCAGTCTCAACCAGGCCGGCACCCTGGCCGAAGAGCAGTGGGTACTGGGCCGCGATCAGGCCGACCAGCAGAACGTCGCCAGCCTCGCCGCCGACGTGCGCCGCCTGTACTTCCAGGACTACCTGCGCCAGTGGGACGCCTTGCTGGCGGACATCGACTTCGTGCCGATCACCAGCGTGGCCCAGGCCGCCGACGTGCTGCGGATTCTCTCCGGGCCCACCTCGCCGCTGAAGAAGCTGCTGGTGGCGGTGGCCAAGGAAACCGATCTGCAACAGGAAGAACGCCTGTTGGCGGCCCAGGGCCAGAAGGTCGAGGGCGGTGTGGATCAACTCAAGCAGCGCCTGGGTTCCCTGCTGGGCCAGGAACAGGCAGGCAATCCGGCGGCCGTGGCCAGCAGCGAAGACCCGGTAAGCGCGCACTTTGCCGAGCTCAACAGCCTGGTGAGCAAGGGCGAAGGCGAGCCGGCGGCCATCGACGGCCTGCTGGCGGACATGAATGCCCTGTACGTGCAGGTTAGTGCCATGGTCGGGGCCAGCGGCGATGCTCTGCTGGGCGAGGCCAAGAACCAGGCCAGTGCCGCGGCGGCGCGGGTCAGCCTGACCGCCGAGCGCCAGCCGCCGGTGGTCCAGGGGCTGGTGAAATCGGTGGTCAGTTCCACCACCAACACCATGATGGGCGGGGTGCGCAACCAACTGAATGCGGCCTGGGTCAGCGAGGTGGTGAACGTTTATCGCCAGTCCCTGAGCGGGCGTTATCCGATGTCGCCGGGCAGCTCGCGGGACGCGACCCTGGAAGACTTCGGGCAGTTCTTCGGCACCGGCGGGGTGATGGACAACTACTTCCGCAAGTACCTGCAGCCTTACGTCAACACCTCGACCACCACCTGGAGCTGGCAGCCGGGCGCGGCGCAGAAGCTGGGCATTTCCCCCGGCGTGCTGCAAACCTTCCAGCGCGCCTCGAACATCCGCGATGCGTTCTTCCGCTCCAGTGGCGGGACCCAGCCGGCGGTGCGTTTCGAGCTCAAGCCGGTGGCCATGGACGCCAACATCAGCCAGTTCCTGCTCGACCTGGATGGCCAGCAACTGAGCTACGACCACGGTCCGAGCCGGCCGGTGGCCATGCAATGGCCGAACCCGGGGAGCATCGGCGTGGTGCGCCTGTCGATCATGCCGCCATCGGCCACTGGGCGCTCCGGGATCACCCTGGACGGTCCCTGGGCCTGGTTCCGTTTGCTGGAGCAATCGGACCTGACCGCCACCAACTCGCCGGACCGCTTCAACCTGCGGCTGCGGGTGGATGGTGCGAGCATCTCTTACGAACTGCGGGCCAGCAGTGCCTTCAACCCGTTCAAGAGCCGGGTGCTCAGCGGCTTCAGCCTGCCGGAGCGGCTATGACGGTGGTCGGCCTGTACGGCAAGTTGGCCAGCCGCGGCGATTTTGTCAGCCGTGGCTTGCCGCAGAGTTTCATCGGCCCTTGGGACAGTTGGCTGGCGGCGGGGTTGCTGGCCAGCCAGAACGCCCTGGGCGAGCAGTGGCTGAACGCCTACCTGGTCAGCCCGCTGTGGCGTTTTGCCCTGGCCCCCGGAGTCTGTGGGCCCCAGGCGGCGGTGGGCGTGGTGATGCCGAGCATCGACCGGGTCGGGCGTTACTTCCCCCTGACCGTGGCCGCCTTGCTGGAGCCTGAAAGCGATGTGGCCTCCCTGGTGAGTGGTCCGGAGCTGTGGTTCGAACAGGTGGAAGAGCTGCTGCTGGCGACCCTGGACCAGGACGCCAGTTTCGAAGCCCTGGAGGACGGGTTGCAGGCCCTGGGAGCGCCGAGCCCGGCGACTCACGCCGAATGCAGCCATTTCGCCGGCCTGCAGCGGTTTTATGTCAGCGATCCACAGTCCCGTGGCGCGGTCCTCGCGACCCAGGGCAGTGAAGGGTCGAGCGCCTGGTGGGGCCGGGGTTCGCCGTCCATCAGCCCGATGCTCCTGCGTTGCCAGGGGCTGCCGCCGGCCAGCGATTTTGCGCAATTTTTGCTCGGACAAGAAGGTGCCGTCTAAATGGGTTCAGCGCCACAACTGTCCTACCAGTCCGCCAGCTACAGCCATGTCGGCATGGTGCGGAAAATCAATGAAGACGCCTGGCTCGAAGCCCCGGAAGCCGGCCTCTGGCTGGTGGCCGACGGCATGGGCGGGCACGCTGCCGGGGATTACGTCAGCAGCCTGATTGTCGATAGCCTGCGCGGCATTGCGCCGGTCGACAGCCTCGACCATTACGTCGCCGCGCTGCGCAATGGCCTGGCGGCGGTGAATGCTGCCGTGCGCGAGGAAACCGCCAATCGCGGGGTGACCATGATGGGCAGCACCGTGGTCCTGCTGGCGGTGCGCGGTGCTCGGGCGGTGTGCCTGTGGGCCGGCGACAGTCGCCTGTACCGGCTGCGGGACGAGCAACTGGAAAGCATTTCCAGGGATCACAGCTACGTTCAGGACCTGCAGGACAGCGGCCTGCTCAGCGAAGCCGAGGCGCGGGTGCACCCCCGGGCCAATATCGTCACCCGGGCCATTGGCGTCGAAGCCCAGTTGGAGCTGTCCCAGGTCGACCTGCAGGTGGAGGACGGCGACACCTTCCTGCTGTGCAGCGACGGCTTGAACAAGACCGCCGAAGACTTCGAGCTGCGCGATGTGCTCAGCCACAGCGAGCCCAACGACGTGGTGCGCAGCCTGATTCACCTGGGCCTGACCCGGGGTGCGCCGGACAACATCACCGCCATCGTGATCAAGGCCGCAGGACAGTGACCATGGACATTCTGATTCCCGGCTTTGACATCCAGGGCGAGATTGGCGAAGGCGCCATGGCCACCGTGTACCTGGCGACCCAGCGTTCGCTTGAGCGCAAGGTGGCGCTCAAGGTGATGGCCGCGGCGCTGGCCGCCGACCCGAGCTTCTGCGAGCGCTTTTTGCGCGAGGGCAAGACCCTGGCGCGCCTGTCCCATCCGCACACCGTGACCATCCACGACATCGGCAATGTCGGCGAGCTGTACTACATGGCCATGGAGTACCTGCCCAACGGCACCCTCAAAGAGCGCATTGCCGCCGGGCTGACCCCGGAGCAGGGCCTGGCCTACATCCGCCAGATCGCTTCGGCCCTGGGTTATGCCCACGCCCAGGGGTTGGTGCACCGTGATGTGAAGCCGGCCAACATCCTGTTCCGCGCCGACGGCACGGCGGTGCTTTCGGACTTCGGCATCGCCAAGTCCCTGGATGACCGTACCCAGTTCACCCAGGCCGGTTTTGCCGTGGGCACGCCGAGCTACATGAGCCCGGAACAGGCCCGTGGCCAGGACATCGACGGGCGCGCCGACCTCTATGCCCTGGGCGTGGTGCTGTATGAAATTCTCGTCGGCGAGTTGCCTTACAACGGCACCGACGCGCTGTCCACGGCCCTGGCCCACCTCACCGAGCCCTTGCCGGAGCTGCCGCTGCACCACGGGCGCTACCAGCACATCCTGCGCAAGCTGCTGGCCAAGGACCCGGCGGAACGTTATCCGGATGCGGCGGCCTTGCTGACGGCCCTGGACAACCTGCCGCCTGAGGCGACCGAGGTCGAGGCGACGCTGATCCAGCCGTTGCCGCTGCCGCCTCAGGCTGCACCTCAGCCTGTACCTCAGCCTGTAACTCAGAGCCACGACCTGGCCGGGTTGACCCCGGTGTCGATCGAGATTCCCCGGCAGGCGCCTGCGCCACAACCGGCGCCGCGCCGCGAGCCGCCCAAGGAGCCAGCGGCGCCGCCGCGCACCTCCAATCTGCCACCAGCCGGCAGTGGGGCTTCCGAACAGCACCGTGGCCCGGTGCTGGCCCTGGCCGGCGTCGCCGTGGCCGTCGCCCTGGCGGTGGCCGGCGCTGGTTATTGGTGGCTGTCCGGTGACAGCCCGGCGCCTGCGCCCAAGACCGCTTCGACGGTCAGCACCCCGCCTGCCGTGGTGGCGCCGCCGGTGGAGCAGCCACTGGCAGCGGATGTCGATGGCGGCCAGCGACCGTTGCTCATGCCGGGCAAGAAGACCCTGTTCCAGCGGGTGCTGAGCAAGCCGGGGGCGAGCTTTTCCAGCGAGCCGGGGGCCACGCCGGACAAGTCGGTGCCGGCGTTCTCGGTGCTTTACGTGTACCAGCGCAAGAACCTCGACGGCCGCTCCTGGCTGCGCCTGGGCGCCGCCAGTGACGGGCGCAGCGCCGGCTGGCTGCCGGCCGAGCAGGTCAGCGACTGGAAGCAGAGCCTGGTGCTGAAGTTCACCGAGCGTTCCGGTCGTGCACCGGTGATGTTCGTGCGTCAGGCCAGCGAACTGGAGCGTTTGCTGGCGGACCCGGCGGCGGCCAAGAACCTGCTGCTCAGGGCGCAGAAGAATCCTCAGGACGAGCAGCAGGTGCTGGCCCTGGAACCCAATGCCAGCGCGGTGCCCCAGGAGCAGTTCTACCTGCTGCCGATCTTCGATTCCAAGGAGAGCTTCGACGAGAGCGGCCAGCCGGTGCAGTTGCTCAATGTCGCCTCGATCGACCCGGGCAACAGCCCGCAGAGCATCAGCGACAGCAGTGGCCAGCGCCTGCCGGCGAACAGCCCGCCGGCCGCCGCCGATGCCTTCCGCACGGCAGTGGTGCTGGTGGTGGACACCTCGGTGTCGATGCAGCCGTACATCGATCAGGTGCGCGACGTGGTGCACGAGCTGCAGAGCAAGATCGCCGAGCGTGGCGAGCTGGACAGTGTCAGCTTCGGCCTGGTGGGGTTTCGCAACAACACCAGCAAGACCCCGGGCCTGGAGTACGTGACCAAGACCCTGGTGACCCTTGATCAGGGTCGTGACCCGCAGCGTTTCCAGGAGCTGGTGAGCCAGGTCAAGGCCACCAGTGTCTCCAGCCACTCGTTCAACGAAGACGCCTTTGCCGGGGTGATGCAGGCCGTGGAAGGCATGGACTGGAAGGGCTACGGCGGACGCCTGATCCTGCTGGTCAGTGATGCCGGGGCCCTGCGCAAGAACGATCCTTACAGCCGTACCCAGATGAACGAAGCGGAAGTGCGCCAGGCGGCTTTGGGCAAGCAGATCAAGATCTATGCCCTGCACCTGCGCACCGATGCCGGCAAGAAAAACCACGCCCAGGCGGAAACCCAGTACCGGGTACTGACCGCCGACGCCAACCCGAAGATCGGCGACCTGTACATTCAGGTGCCCGGCGGCGATGTGCGCAAGTTCGGCGAGCAGGTCGACGAGATCGGCACGGTGTTCGCCGACCTGGTGCATCAGGTGCGCAGCAACCAGAACCAGGACGTCCCGCAGCTGGCGGCGGCGCCGAGCATCGCGCAGAAGTCGGCGGCCATCGGCTACGCCATGCATATGGATTTCCTCGGTCGCAAATCCGCGAGTCAGGCGCCGCAGCTGGTCAGCGCCTGGACCGCCGACCGCGACCTGACCAACCCGGCGCTGCCGGCGTTCCAGGTCTGCGTGATGCTCACCAAGCTGCAGCTCAACGACTTGCAGCAGTCGCTGAAACTGATTGTCGATGCGGCACGCAAGACCCAGACTTCGCCCAAGGATTTCTTCCAGGAAATCGCCAGCGCCAGCGCCTACATGAGCCGCGACCCCTCGGCCCTGCGCAAGGGCGGCAACCTGGCCGACGGCGGCGTGCTGGGGGAATACCTGGAAGGGCTGCCGTACCGCAGCAAGTCGCTGAACATGACCCAGGACCTGTGGCTCTCCCTGAGCGTGGCCGAGCAGGAAGATTTCATCGACGAGCTGGATTCGAAGATCCGTCTCTACGAGACCTTCCACAACGACCTGGCCAACTGGGTGCGCTTCGGCGATGCCGAGCCGGGTGATGCCCTGTACCGCGTTCCGTTGTCGACCCTGCCGTGATGCTCGATCTGGCAGAGGTGCGCAAGAGTCGCGGCGAGGGTCGCCAGCGCTACAGCCTGGTGATCCCCAGGCTGCAATTGCGGGCGGGCGATCAACTGGCGGTGGTCGGCCCCAGCGGCTGCGGCAAGAGCACGCTGCTCGATCTGCTGGCGCTGGTGCTGGCTCCGGACTCGGCGGCGCGCTTTGAATTCGCGCCGGCCAATGACCCCATCGACATTGCCGGCATCTGGCGCGGCACTGGTCACAGCGCCCTGGCGCAGTTGCGCAGCCAGCACCTGGGTTATGTGCTGCAGACTGGCGGTCTGCTGGGGTTTCTTGATGTGCGCAGCAATATCAGCCTGCCCCGGCAGTTGCTGGGGCTGGCGGACGAGGGCATTCCACGGCGTTTGGCCGAACGCCTGGAAATCGCCGATCAACTGCACAAGAAACCCGCCGCCCTGTCGGTGGGCCAGCGTCAGCGGGTCAGTTGTGCCCGGGCCTTGGCCCATGGCCCGCAGGTGCTGCTGGCGGATGAGCCGACCGCGGCCCTGGACCCCTTGAACGCTCAGCGGGTGATGCAACTGTTGGTGCAACAGGCGCGGGATCAGCGGCTGTGCTGCGTGATCGCCACCCACGATGAGGTGCTGGCCCGGGCCAACGGCTTGCAGGTGCGGCGCATTGCCTGCCAGCGCGATGCCGACGGCGGAGTCACCGCGACGCTGGGGGAGGCCTGCTGATGCGTGCGTCCCTGACCGCTGCCCTGGCCTGGCAGGACTACCGCGCCGATACCTGGTTGTCGGCCTGTTCGGTGCTGGCCCTGGTGGCAGTGATTGCGCCGTTGCTGGTGCTGTTCGGGCTCAAGTTCGGGCTGGTGAGCAGCCTCACCGAGCGCCTGGAAAAGGACCCGGCGGTACGCGAGATCATTCCCCTGGGCGGTGGACGTTTCAGCGCCAGCTTCATTGCTGAACTGGGCCAGCGTCCGGACGTCGCCTTTGCCTTGCCGCGCACCCGGCAGATTGCCGCGACGGCGGACTTGTCCCGGGGCACGGGGGATATCGGACTGACCGTGGAAATGTTGCCGACCGCTGTCTCGGACCCCTTGCTCGGGCGTTTGCCGGTGCCGCGGAACATGAGTGGCGTGCTCCTGAGTCGTACCGCCGCCGAGAAGCTTGGCGTACAGCCTGGAGATTGGCTGCAGGCAAGCTTCGGCCGGCAGGTGGCGGGGCGCAGCGAAGTGCAGCGGACCCGGGTCCAGGTGGAGGGTGTATTGCCTCTGGAGGCCTTTGCCCGGGATGCCCTGTTCGCCCCGCTGGCCTTGCTGGAGGCCGCCGAGGACTATCGCGACGGCCGTGCCGTGGCGGCCCTGGGCTGGCTCGGCGAAGCGCCGGCCGCGTCCGCGCAGCGGGTCTACCCGGCCTTTCGCCTGTATGCCCGCAGCCTGGATGACGTCGAACCCTTGCGCCGCTATTTCGCCGAGCGTGGCCTGTTGGTGGCGACCCAGGCCCAGACCATCGCCCAGGTGCAGTCCTTGAGTCGCAACCTGTCCATTGTCTTCTGGGTGATCGCCGGGCTGGCCCTGGCGGGCGCCTTTGCGGCGATCTTCGCCGGGGCCCTGGCGGCGGTGGAGCGCAAGCGCCGGGAGTTGTCGGTGCTGCGCCTGCTGGGATTCTCCACCGGCGCCCTGTTGTTGTTCGTGGTGGCCCAGGCGCTGTACAGCGCCGGTTTCGCTGCGTTGTTGAGTGGCGCTCTGTATGGCCTGGCCCAGGCCGGGCTGAATCATTTGTTCATGCAGGTGCCCGGCGAGTACGCCAGTCATTTGCTGCCGGCCCATTACGGGCTGGCCCTGTTGGCGACGCTGGGCGTCAGCACCCTGGCCGCCGCGCTGGGCGGCTGGCGGGTGTCGCGCATTGAAGCCTGTGAAGGAATTCGCGATGTATAAGTTGATCGGCACCGTGTTGGCCATGACCCTGGCCGGCGCCGCGTGGGCGCAAGAGCCCGGTAACAAGATGGACAACCCCAAGCCCTTGCCGGACGACGTCAGTCTGCCGCTGCCCTGTGAAGGCGAGATGGTGTTCCGCTATGTCTACGTGTTGGCCCAGGGCACCCTGGACGACCGTGAGGTCAACCTCGGCTATCCCTTCAGCGAAGGTGAGAGCGGCTACCAGCAATCGTTCATCTCCGGTTATCGCCGGGACTACATCAATGGCCAGTTCACCCTCAAGGACCTGCCTGGTGCCTGGAGCAAGACCATTGCTCCGGCCTTGCCGAAAACCGGTGCCGGGGTGCCTCTCAAGCCGATGCTGTATTTCATCGGCAAGTACGAAGTCACCGCTCGCCAGTATGCCCAGGTGATGGCCCAGGCCCAGTCCCTGGCCAGCGGCGAGCCGGCCCCGGCCTGTGAAGCCTCGGAGGGGATGCAGGGGCGTTTGCCCAAGGTCAAGCTGTCGCGCTTCGAGGCCGAGCGTTTCGCGGCGGTGTACAGCGCCTGGCTGATGAAGCATCACCGTGACTTGCTGCCGGTCAGCGGCCGCGGCGGCTCCTCCGAAGACGGCGGCCTGGGCTTTGTGCGCCTGCCCACCGAAGTGGAGTGGGAATACGCCGCCCGTGGCGGTCAGGCGGTGAGTCGCCAGGAGCTGGAAGGGCGGCTGTTTCCACGGCGCCTGGAGGGCAGCGAGAGCGATGGCCCGCTGGCGGACTGGGCGGTGTTCAATCAGGTGGCCGGCGGCACGGGTCAGGCGGCGCGGCTGATGCCGATCGGCACCAAGCTGCCCAACCCCATCGGCCTGTTCGACGTGATCGGCAATGCCGCCGAGATGGTCCAGGAGTCGTTCCAGCTGGTGCGCGCCGGACGGCGCCAGGGCACCTACGGTGGCTTCGTGGTCAAGGGCGGCAATTACCTGGAAGGCGAGGGCACGCTGTTTACCGGCATGCGCCGCGAGTACCCGCTGTTTGGCGCCGACGGCACCGAGCAGAGCAATGAAACCACGGGTTTTCGGGTGGCCATCGGCGCCTTGTCGGCCCCGCGTTCGCGCTACAAGGAGCTGTTCGCCCAGTGGCAGAAGGAAGGCCGCCTGGCGTCCCTGACCGACGCCATCGATGACGCCCAGGACCCCACCAAGCGCCTGGACGCCATCATCGCCGCCAGTGTCGACCCGCGTCTGCAGGCGGAGCTGGGGCTGGTCAACGAAGAGCTCAAGCGCAACGTCTCGCTGATCGCCCAGCAGCGCGAGGAGGCGGCGGGCAACCTGATCCAGTCGTCGGCCCTGGTGGCCGAGACCATCAATAACTACAACATCCGCCTGACCAACCTGAAGAAGAGCCAGCAGCAGGCCATCGATGCCAAGGACGAACCCAGCGCCAAGCTGTTCGCCGAAGCCATCGACAACGGCCGCAGCGCGCTGGACGGGGCGGTGGCGATCTACATCGACAACCTGGCCACGGGCACCCGTTACACCGACGCGGTGATCCAGGCGCAATTTCAACGGATCAAGGAAGAACTCAATCGCAAGCCGGTGCTCGGCAAGAGCCTGGTGACGCGCGCTACGTTATTCGTCCGCCATGTCGGGAATTATCGCCAGCAACGGCGAGCCGACCCAGCGACGATTTTGAAGGAACTGCTCGCATCGACCGGTCAGAAGTCATGACCGGCCGCTGTCTGTCGAGCCTGGAGGAGCTCGGACGACCTGGCGTCGTACCGAGTTGGTCAAACTTAATCGAGATCACGAACATGCTTTTTTCCCGCAACCCATTTGCTTCAACATCCAAGCGTCACCTGCTGTTGGTTGCCGCCGGGTTCAGCACCGTATTGACCGGTTGCGCGACCTCTCCGGTGTCCAAGGTCGCCTCCACCACCAAGGTCGAGTACTACCCGAGCTGCTACGAGCCGGTGCAGCACCTGCGCGCCACTGATTCGGACATGACCAAGTCGGTGGTCACCGGTGCCGCCCTGGGCGCTGCTGGCGGTGCCTTGCTCGGCGCCCTGACCGGCGACGGCGACAACCGTGGTCGCAATGCGGCCATCGGTGCGGCCGGTGGTGCCCTGGCCGGTGGTGCCGCCGGTTACTACACCGAGCGCCAGAAGCAGATCGCCGATGACAATCAGCGCATCGCTTCCTACGCCGCCGACGTCAACAAGAGTGCTGCCGACATCGATCGCAGCACCGCCTACGCCCGTGCTTCGCAGACCTGCTACCAGCGTGCCTTCGACAGCCTGATCACTGCCCGCAAGGCCAACAGCATCAATGATGTGGAAGGGCGCAAGCGCCTGGCGGAGATCGTCAGCGGCCTGAAAGAGTCCAATGACCTGATCGCCGCGGTGAACGGCCGGGCCAGCGAAGACCTGAGCAAGTACAACCAGGCCTACGAGCAGGATCTGCAGCAAGTGGGCGTGCAACGTACCGACGTGGTGAAAGTTGCCACCGCCGACACCACCCCGGTGACCACCACCGGTGGCAGGAAGAAGCAGCAGAAGGTCAAGCAACCCAAGCTGCCGACTGTACCGACGGAAGCGGTGAGCACCGAGAAGTCGATCCAGCAGGCCAAGACCAAGCAGGCCGAGAGCAACAAGGTCGCTACCACCGGCCAGACCCAGGTCAACAGCATGTGCAAGAGCCCGGACCTGGGTGATTGGGCACCGGTGCCTTGCCCTAACGTGTGAGTCAGTGATTGTCTGACAAGATGTAGCGATAAGCGTTGAACGCCAGTCGATCTCCGAGTAATCGAGCAGATCGGCTGGCGCTCTTCGAGTTACAGGTTAAACTGCGGCGGCCATCCAATAATTCCACTGAGGCGCCGTGCATGAAATTCCGTTTTCTTCTCTGGGTGCTTGGCCTGTTGATGGGCAAAGCCAGCCGCAACAATCCTGCTTTTCAGCAACAGTTGGGTGACAAGGAACTGGTATTCCAGTTGCAGACGCTCGACGGCAAGGTTGCTCGACACTTCTTCGTCAAAGACCAGCGCGTGACCAGTCGTTCGGGGTTCTATCCGGAGCCGGCGTTCGCCATTGCCTTCAAGGATGCCGCTTATGGCTTCGCCACGATGCAGGCGAAGAACAAGCAGTTGGCGTTCATGACCGGGATTCAGGACAAGTCGATTCAGATCAAGGGCAATCCGGCGCTGGTGATCTGGTTCCAGGGCCTGACCAAGTATTTGAAACCGAAGAAGGCCAAGCCCAAGGCTTGAGGGTGGGACTTCGCCGGCTAGCCGGCGAATGGGGTCAGGCCTGGCTGAACTGCGAAGCCAGTTCCCGCAGCAGCACTTCCGCTTCCAGCACTTTGCTCACCACGTCTTCGGCCTTGTCACGGCTCAGGCCCAGGCGCTCGAACAGGGCGTCGGGAATTTCCTCGTGGGGGCCGGAACCGATGCCACGGCTGCGCAGCAGGCGCACCGCCAGGCACACCAGATTCGGGTACTCGGCGTAGGCGCCGTCGTAGCTCGGGTCGTGCTGGAAGCGCAGGGCGGTGGACAGCTCGTCCGGCATGTCCCAGTAACGCATCAGCCAGGAACCGATCTGTTCGCGGCTGATGCCCAGCAGGTGCTGCTCGACATAGCTGTGGCACAGGTGCGGGTTGACCTCCAGGTGCCGGCAGATCAGCGAGAAGTGCGGTGGGAATACGTGGGCCAGCAGCAGGTAGCCGAAGTTGTGCAGCAGGCCGGCGAGGTAGGTCAGGCCGGCTTCCGGGCGCTGTGCGCGGGGCATGGCGCGGGTCAGGCCTTCGATCACCGCGGCGGTGTAGATCGATTGCTGCCAGTAGGGAGTGGCGTGCTGCGGCTGGTCCTTGGGCAGGCTCAGGGTCTTGCCCAGGGCCAGGCCCAGGGCGAGGTTGATCACCAGGTCAAAGCCCAGCACGCGGACGATGGCGTCCTCCACCGAGCGGATCTTGCCCGGCGACGCGTAGTAGGGCGAGGCGGCCCAGCTGACCACTTGCGCGGCCAGGGCCGGGTCGGTCTCCACCACGCCGGTGATGTCGTCGATGGTGGCGTTGGGGTCGACCCGCAGCTTGATGATCTTCTGCGCGGTTTCCGCCAGCGGTGGGATCTCGATGGTGGCTTCCAGGCGTTGCTGGATACGCCGCGCGGTGAACGCCTGCATGGCCTGGGTGATTTCCTCGCGGTCGTCATCCGGGCGATCGAGGTTGGGGCGGATGCTGCTCAGGGGTTCGCCGAAATGCCCGGCGCTGGCCTTGTTGAGCATGCTCTTGAAGGCTTCGCTGGTGATTTCCAGAAGCACGCCCGGCTCGCCCGAATAGATCAGCAGGCTGGGTTCGCGCAGCAGGCTTTCTTCGTACAGGCAGGGGGAACTGGTGAGTGCCGGCAGGCCGGGCAGCAGGCTCAGGCTGTGTTTGCCGAGCATGCGCTCCAGGCGTTCGGTGGACACCGCGGTGAGACGGCGGCCGGTGAGTTCGGTGAGGCGGTTGAGGTCCAGTAGCTGGCTCTGCGGAAACAGCACCATCAGCGCGCCGACGGCATCGTCCAGCAGCACCGCCTGGACCTTGCGCGCAGCCGGCAGGCCCGGCTGGTCGAGCACTTCGTTGTAGCTGATGGCCAGCTTGCCGAGCAGCAACCGGATAACAGACGGAGCGTGTGGGGTTGCAATGTCGAGGGCAACTTCTGTCATGGTCTGGTATCCGTTTTTCTACAATTTGACGAGTATAACCAGCTTGGTTATGCCCATGGTCCATTAACTGAGCGTTGGTTCACACTTGGCCGTATTGCTGGCCGTGGCGCAGCCAGCGTTCCAGCAGCGGGCTCACATGGTCCGGCCAACGCTCCAGCAAGGCCTGCGCGGCGTCGCGCACGGCCGGTAGCAGGTCAGCGTCACGCATCAGGTCGGCGACCTTGAATTGCAGCAGGCCGGTCTGGCGGGTGCCGAGCATTTCCCCGGGGCCGCGCAGTTCCAGATCCTTTTCGGCGATGACGAAACCGTCGTTGGTCTCGCGCATGATGCCCAGGCGCTGCCGCCCGATTTGTGAAAGCGGCGGATGGTAGAGCAGCACGCAGTGGCTGGCGGCGCTGCCGCGTCCGACCCGGCCGCGCAGCTGGTGCAACTGAGCCAGGCCCAGGCGCTCCGGGTTTTCGATGATCATCAGGCTGGCATTGGGCACATCGACCCCGACCTCGATCACGGTGGTGGCCACCAGCAGTTGCAGGTTGCCGGCCTTGAACTCGGCCATCACCGCGGCTTTCTCCGCCGGTTTCATGCGGCCGTGAATCAGCCCCACCCGCAGTTCGCCCAGGGCGCTGGAGAGGTCTTCGAAGGTGGTTTCGGCCGCCTGGCAGGTGAGTTCTTCAGACTCTTCGATCAGGGTGCAGACCCAATAGGCCTGGCGCCCTTCGGCGCAGGCCGCGCGCACCCGCTCGATCACTTCGACGCGGCGACTGTCGGTCACCAGCACGGTGTTGACCGGGGTCCGGCCGGGGGGCAGTTCGTCGAGGATCGAGGTATCCAGGTCGGCGTAGGCGCTCATCGCCAGGGTTCGCGGAATCGGTGTGGCGGTCATGATCAGCTGGTGCGGACAGAGGCGGCCACCCACGCCTTTCTGGCGCAGGGCCAGGCGCTGCTGGACGCCGAAGCGGTGCTGTTCGTCGATGATCACCAGGGCCAGGTTCTTGAACTGCACTTCATCCTGGAACAGGGCGTGGGTGCCCACCACCATCGGCGCGCCGCCGGCAATCTGTTCCAGGGCCGCAGCGCGGTTCTTGCCCTTGAGCTTGCCCGCCAGCCAGGCGACTTCCAGGCCCAGGGGCTCGAGCCAGCGCTTGAAGGTAATGAAGTGCTGCTCGGCGAGGATTTCCGTCGGCGCCATCAGCGCCACCTGGTAACCGGCTTCCAGGGCCTGCAGGGCGGCGAGGGCGGCGACCACGGTCTTGCCGGCCCCAACGTCGCCCTGGATCAGGCGCAGCATGGGCTCCGGCTGGCTCAGGTCGTAGGCGATTTCGTTGCCGACTCGCTGTTGCGCGCCGGTGGGGGCGAAGCCGAGGTTCTTCAGGTATTTGGCCGGCAGCTTCTTGGCCAGGGGCAGCACCGGGGCGCGCTGGGAGCGCAGGCTGTCGCGCAGGCGTTGCTGGGACAGCTGATGGGTCAGCAGCTCTTCGAACGCCAGACGGTGCTGGGCCCAGTGGTGCCCCAGGGCCAGTTCGTCGACATCGGCGTCCGCCGGCGGGTGATGCAGGTAGCGGATCGCATCGTCCAGGGGCGCCAGCTGATAGTCGCGGGCCAGTTCTTCGGGCAGCCAGTCGGGCAGGCTACGCGGGCCCAGCAGCGCCAGGCTCTGCTGGCAGAGCAGGCGCAGGCGCTGTTGGGTCAGGCCTTCGGTCAGGGGGTAGATCGGCGTCAGGGTCTGATCCACCGGCGGCGGCTCGTCACCACTGATGGCGCGGTATTCGGGGTGGTAGATCTCCAGTCCTGAGGCGCCGGGTCGGGCTTCGCCGTAGCAGCGCACGCGGGTGCCGCGTTTCAGGCCGTCTTTCTGGGCGTTGCTGAAATGGTAGAAGCGCAGGCTCAGGCCGCCGGTGCCGTCTTGCAGGCGCACCAGCAGGCTGCGGCGTTTGCCCATGACCACATCGGCGCCGCTGACGGTACCTTCGATGACCGCATCCTGGCCGGGGCGCAGAGCGCCGATCGGCACCACTCGGGTACGGTCCTGATAGCGCAGGGGCAGGTGGAACAGCACGTCCTGAAGGTTCTCCAGGCCGACCTTGGCCAGCTTCTCGGCCATGGCTTCGCCGACGCCCTTGAGTGCCGTGACCGGCACTTTCGACAGCTCAGTCATTGCGCTTGCTTAGCTCGCGGCGGGCGGCTTGGCCACCGAGCACAGGCGGATCGAGTCGGCGAGGATCTCGATGGCCTTGGGCCGCGGGAAGCTGGCGCGCCAGGCGATGGCGACGGTGCGAAACGGCACCGGCGGGGTCAGTGGGCGGACTTCGATCACGCCGGGAGCGTAGTGATGGCTGTCCACTGCCGACAGCGGCAGGATCGAGATGCCCAGGCCGGAGGCGACCATGTGGCGGATGGTTTCCAGGGAACTGGATTCCACGGTGGTGTGCTTGGCGCCGTCGTTGCCCTTGGTCAGGGTCGGGCAGGCTTCCAGTACCTGATCGCGGAAGCAGTGGCCTTCGCCCAGCAGCAACAGGCTCTTATCGTTGAGCAGGCTGGCGTCGATGGTTTCCTTCTTGGTCCAGGAATGGCCGCTGGGCATCAGCACATAGAAGGGTTCGTCGTACAGCGGCAGGGTCAGGACATCGGCCTCGTTGAACGGGAGGGCGATGATGATGGCGTCCAGCTCGCCGTTGCGCAGTTTGTCGCGCAGGACGTGGGTGAAGTTCTCTTCGATATACAGCGGCATCTGCGGAGCGACCCGGTGCAGCTGGGGAATCAGGTGCGGGAACAGATAAGGGCCGACGGTGTAGATGGCGCCCACCTTCAGCGGTGCGGTCAGCTGGTTCTTGCCGGCCTGGGCCAGTTCGCGGATGCCTTGGGCCTGTTCCAGGACCTTCTGCGCCTGGGCAACGATGGTTTCGCCTACCGGCGTCAGGCGTACCGCGCTCTTGCTGCGCTCGAAAATCAGCACACCGAGTTCGTCTTCAAGCTTCTTCACGCCTACCGAAAGGGTCGGCTGGCTGACATGGCAACGCTCGGCGGCGTGGCCGAAGTGCTGCTCTTGGGCGAGGGTAACGATGTAGCGCAATTCTGTGAGAGTCATAGCGGGCGTCCATGAGGTTGCGGCCAAGCATAACGGCTGCAATCGATAGACGCACGTTATCAGACAGAGGGTGGAGTGCGACACCCGCCAATGTCTGCTTCAGGCTGCACAAGCGACAAGGGCACCCTGAGGTGCCCTTGCGTTGTATCAGCGGCGGCCGCGGCTTCTGTCGATCTCGTAGTTGTACGAGGCGGTGATTTCCACGCTGCCGTTGGTGAGCATGTCGGCCGGTGGCTTGGGCAGTGGCTGGGCCCGCCGGATCATGTCCAGGGTGGCCCGGTCCAGATCAGCGTTGCCCGAGCGTCCCACCAGCTCGTAGGACAGCACCTTGCCTTCGGCATCCACCACGAAGCGCAAGGAGTTGGTGCCTTCCTTGCCGCGCCGCTGGGCTTCGCCCGGGTAGCGCTTGTACTTCGCCAGGTGGGCCTGCAACTCACCCTGCCAGTTGGCCTTGGCGGCGGCCTGGGCCGGTGATGGGCCTGGGGTCGCTGGAGCGGGCTGCTTGGACGGCGACGGGGTTACCGGAGCGTCGCTGGGCTTTTCCTCGGAAGGTTTCTCCTTGGGCGGCTCGGGCTTGACCACCGGTTTTGGCGGCTGCGGCTTGGGCTTCTGCTTGGCCGGCTTGGGCACCGAAATAGTCGGCTTCGGTGCTTCGGCGAGCTTGGGCAGCGGCAGTTCTTCCACGGGCGCCGGCGGTTGCGGCGGGGTCACCACTTTCGGTGGTGCCGGGGGAGGCGGCACAGGGGCAGGCGCCAGTTCGACCACCATGGCTTGTGGTGGAATGGGCATCGGCTGTGGCTTGGACCAGTTGAGGGCGAGCAGGATCGCCACCGCATGGACGCCCAGCACCACCGCCAGGCTACCGCTGTAACGCGTCAGTCTTTGGCGCGTCGTGATCATTTCTTGGCTGCCGTCTCAAGTCCGACCAGGCCGACTTTCAGGTAGCCGGCGGCGCGCAGGGTGTCCATCACGCTCATCAGGTCGCCGTAGTCCACGCCCTTGTCAGCCTGGAAGAAGATCGTGGTGTCCTTCTTGCCCTGGGTACGGGCGTCAAGGATGGCCCCGAGGGTTTCGGCCTTGACCTCATCTTCACCCAGGAACAGACGCTGATCGGCCTTGACGCTGAGGAACACCGGTTTCTCTGGGCGCGGCGCCGGCTTGGCGCTGGAGGCAGGAAGATCAACCTTGATGTCCACGGTGGCCAGAGGGGCGGCCACCATGAAGATGATCAGCAGCACCAGCATCACGTCGATGAACGGCGTGACGTTGATTTCGTGGTTTTCGGCCAGGTCGTCGCCTGCGCCTTCTTTCAAATGCAAGCCCATGGCTGATTACCCCACTTTCACCATGTGCGGTTGTGCGGAGCGCTCGGTCGGCTGGTGATCCAGGTCACGGCTGACCAGCAGCAGGACTTCTGCCGAGGCGTCTGCCACCTGGGCCCGATAACCGGTGATGGAGCGAGCGAAGACGTTGTAGATCACCACCGCGGGAATCGCTGCGACCAGGCCCAGGGCGGTGGCCAGCAGGGCTTCGGCGATACCCGGGGCGACCACGGCGAGGTTGGTGGTCTGGGTTTTGGCGATGCCGATGAAGCTGTTCATGATGCCCCAAACGGTACCGAACAGACCGACGAACGGTGCGGTAGAGCCGATGGTGGCCAGTACCCCGGTGCCGCTGCTCATGTTGCGGCCGCAGGCGGCTACCAGGCGCTCCAGGCGGAAGCTGACCCGTTCCTTGATGCCTTCTTTCTCACGGCTGTTGGTCGACAGGCGCATTTCTTCCAGGGCGTCGTGCACCAGCAGGTGGGCGAGGGTGCCCTCCTTGGCGGCCGTGGCGCTGGCTTCTTTGAGCGTGGTGGCTTTTTTCAGGGCGGCGATTTCGCTGCGCAGGCGGCGCTTGGCGCCCAGCAGTTCGAAGCCTTTGGCGATCCAGATGGTCCAGGTGATGATCGAGGCGATGGCCAGCCCGATCATTACCAGTTTCACGATGATGTCGGCGTTCTGGTACATGCCCCACGGCGACAGGTCGTGGGCCATGCCCAGGCTGTTGTCGGCTTCGAGGACTTCGGGAGCGTCTTCAGCAAGCACTGGCTGGCCTTCGACCTGAGCCGGTTCGCCAGCCACTGGGGCGGCGGAGGGAGTTGCCGGGTTGGCAGCCGGAAGCTCGGCGGCCGGGGCCGTCGCGGTCGGTGCGGCGGCGGTGGCCGGTGCGTGTTGGTCGGCGAAGGCTGCGGTCGGTGCCAGCAGCAGGCTGCACAGCAGCGCTGCAACCGCGCTCACGGCGCGCAGTGGGCTTGGGCGTTTGGTTGGCGAGGCGGAGAGTTGATTGCTTGTCATGCTGGCCGGACCTGAGAGGAAAAAAGGGTGAAATGTCCTTCTAGGCCTCGCAGGGCCGAGAACAAAATGGGTGGGCATTATTGCAAGTAATTCTTGTTAACAGAAGTAATAGAGTATCTTTTTTTCCTTGATTGCTAGCCGTTCGTCCAGTGCCGAGGCTAGTCTTGACCTTTCTGAAAGGAGTTTTCTGATGTCCTTCCCCTCTGTTTTGATCGCCGGTTGCGGTGATGTCGGGAGTCGCCTGGCGACCCAATTGCTGGCCGAGCAATGGCAGGTTTATGGCCTGCGTCGCAACGTTTCGCGCTTGCCGCAGGGGGTGGTGGGTGTCGCCGCAGACCTGTTCAGCGAGCAATGTCCGGCCCAGTGGCCGCAAGCGCCCGTGGATTATCTGGTGTACTGCGCGGCGGCCACGGAGCATGACGAGGCCGGGTATCGTGCGGCCTATGTCGAGGGCTTGCAGCATGTCCTGAGCTGGCTCCAGCAGCATGGCCAGCAGCCCAAGCGCTTGTTGTTCGTGTCCAGCAGCAGTGTTTACGAGCAAAAGGGCGGCGAGTGGGTCGACGAGAACTCCCCGACCCTGACGACCGGCTACTCGGGCCGTTTGATGCTGGAGGCGGAGCAGGTGGCCTTGAACAGTGGGATTCCTGCCAGTCGGGTGCGTCTGACCGGTATCTATGGACCGGGCCGTGAATGGTTGCTGACTCAGGTGCGTCGCGGCTATCGGGTGGCGATTGATCCGCCGTTGTATGGCAATCGCATTCATGCCGACGATGCGGCGGGGTTGCTGGCGTTTTTGCTCAAGGCTGACCAGGGTGGTGCTGTCCTGGACGACTGCTATATAGGCGTGGATGACGCGCCTGCGCCTCTGGCGGAAGTGGTTGGCTGGCTGCGTGAACGCCTGGGCGTGACTGAGTGGTCCGATGATGCCAGCGTTCGGCGCACGGGCAGCAAGCGTTGCAGCAATGCCCGGGCCCGGGCCTTGGGCTGGGTGCCGCGTTACTCGAGTTATCGCGAGGGGTATGCGGAGATTCTTCAGGGCCAAGCTTGAACCGGGCTGTAGCCGCTACCGTTGGCAGCGGCTACAGGAGGGTCATTGTTTTTCCAGCAGCCATTGCTGACTGCCCGGTGTCAGCGAGGGCACTTCATCCGCCAGTGCGGTATTCACCGCCTGGAAAATTTCCAGCTGCTGATCCTTACGGACGAAGATCCAGGAGTTGCCCTGGCCATTGAGCTGCAGCCAGATGCTGTCGTTGCCACCGCTCATGGAGGCGCAGTCACCGGCCAGGCACAGGGCGTAGCGATCGGCGCCTGGCAGGCCTTGCACGGCGCCGTTGGCCTGGAACTGTACTTCGTTGCCCAGCCCCGGACCGCTGACGATTTTCCATTTGCCACCCAGATAGGCCGCATACAAGGCCCGCTCGAAGTTGGCGCCCAGTGGTGCGCCTTCAGGTGCCGGGTCTTTGGGCGTGGCAAACACTTGTTCAGGCTCGTTGTCGTTGGCCACTTGCAGCAATTGCTTGCCGTTGCGTTTGAGTTCGGTGGCGGCGCTGCCATAGAACTCGACCTTTGTGGTGTTTGAGCCGTCGCCGATGATCTTGCCTTCGATGGTCTCGAAGCCATTGGTGTAGCGTGCCTGGCCGGCTTTGGTGTTGAGTTCCCATTCCAGGTTCGGGCCGTAAGCCTGGAGGGCTTCACGCAAAGGGCCGCCCTTGGAGGCTGCGTCGATCGCTACCTGATTGATCCAGATGCCGCCTACATCGTTTTTGGCGGGGTCGCTGGCACAACCGCCGAGCAATAAGGCGAGCAGCGAAACAGCTAGCGCTTGGCGCATGACGAAATCCTTTCAGAACGAAAACGGCGCAGCCTGAAGAGCTGCGCCGCGGGTGTTACTCGATGACCAGAATGGCATCCATTTCAACCTGTGCGCCCTTGGGCAGGGCGGCCACGCCGATGGCGGCGCGGGCTGGGTAAGGCTGTTGGAAGTACTTGCCCATGATCTCGTTGACCTTGGCGAAGTGGCTCAGGTCGGTGAGGAAGATGTTCAGTTTGACGATGTCCTTGAACGAACCGCCAGCGGCCTCGGCTACCGACTTGAGGTTCTCGAAGACCTGGACGGTCTGGGCTTCGAAGCCCTCCACCAGTTCCATGGTTTTTGGATCGAGGGGAATCTGGCCCGACATGTAGACAGTGTTGCCCGCCTTGATGGCCTGGGAGTAGGTGCCGATGGCGGCCGGGGCCTTGTCGCTGGTGATAACGGTCTTGGTCATGAATGACTCCTTGTAATGGACGGGCTACGCGCGCATGCGGGTGATGCGGATGACCCCGGTCAGGGCGCGCAGTTTCTTGATCACGCGAGCCAGGTGCACGCGGTCGTGCACGCTGACCACCAGTTGGACCACGCTGATGCGACCATCGCGTTCGTCCATGCTGATTTTCTCGATGTTGCCGTCGGCGGCATTGACGCTGCTGGCCAGCAGCGCGATCAGGCCGCGCTGGTGTTCCAGCTCGACGCGCAGTTCGACGTTGAATTCGCCGGTGACATCCTTGGCCCAGGACAGCTGGATGCATTTTTCCGGGTTGTGACGGATTTCGCTGATATTGCGGCAGTTGTCCAGGTGCACCACCATCCCCTTGCCGGCGGACAGGTGGCCGACGATCGGGTCGCCGGGGATCGGCGTGCAGCATTTGGCGTAGCTCAGCACCAGGCCTTCGGTGCCGCGGATCGCCAGCGGGCCTTCCGGGCTCGGCAATTGTTCGCCTTCGCCCAGCAGGCGGCGGGCGACCACGTAGGCCATGCGGTTGCCCAGGCCGATGTCTTCCAACAGGTCTTCGATCAGCTCCAGGCGGTACTCCTGAAGAATCGCCTGGATACGCTCCGTCGGGATTTTTTCCAGGGAGCTGTCGAAGCCGTTGAGCACCTTGTTCAGCAGGCGTTCGCCAAGGCTGATGGACTCGGAGCGACGTTGCAGTTTGAGGGCGTGGCGAATGTGGGTGCGGGCCTTGCCGGTGACCACGAAGTTGAGCCAGGCCGGGTTCGGCCGTGCTCCCGGGGCGCTGACGATCTCCACGGTGGAACCGCTTTGCAGGGGTTCCGACAGCGGGGCCAGGCGGCGGTTGATCCGGCAGGCGATGCAGCTGTTGCCTACGTCGGTGTGCACCGCATAGGCAAAGTCCACCGCGGTGGAGCCTTTGGGCAGCTCCATGATCCGGCCTTTGGGCGTGAACACGTAGACCTCGTCCGGGAACAGGTCGATCTTCACGCTTTCGATGAATTCCAGGGAGTTGCCAGCGCGCTGCTGCATCTCCAGAACGCCCTTGACCCATTGGCGGGCGCGGGCATGGGTGCTTTTCGGCTGTTCGTCGCCACTGGATTTGTACAGCCAGTGAGCGGCGATGCCGTTGTTGGCCATTTCTTCCATTTCCCGGGTACGAATCTGGATCTCGATTGGTACTCCGTGCATACCGAACAGCGTGGTATGCAGCGACTGATAGCCGTTGGCCTTGGGAATGGCGATGTAGTCCTTGAAGCGCCCCGGCAGTGGCTTGTACAAATTATGTACAGCGCCGAGCACGCGATAGCAGGTGTCTACTTTGTCGACGATGATACGGAACGCATAGACGTCCATGATCTCGTTGAAGGCCCGGCGTTTGCCGCGCATCTTCTTGTAGATGCCATACAGGTGCTTCTGGCGACCGCTGACCTCGCCCTGTATGCCGTCGATGGCCAGGCAGTGGCTGAGGGACTCTTCGATCTTGTTGACGATTTCCTTGCGGTTGCCCCGGGCGCGCTTGACCGCCTGGTAGATCCGCGCGGAGCGCATCGGGTGCATCGCCCTGAAACCCAGGTCTTCGAATTCGATGCGGATGCTGTGCATGCCCAAGCGGTTGGCTATGGGAGCGTAGATCTCCAGGGTTTCCTTGGCGATTCGCCGACGTTTTTCGCCGGACAGCACTTCCAGGGTGCGCATGTTGTGCAGGCGGTCGGCCAACTTGACCAGGATCACGCGAATGTCGCGAGCCATGGCCATGGCCATCTTCTGGAAGTTTTCCGCCTGGGCTTCGGCCTTGGTCTCGAAGTTCATCTGGGTCAGTTTGCTGACCCCATCCACGAGTTCGGCCACGGTTTCACCAAACTGCGCACTGAGCGCTTCCTTGGCAATTCCGGTGTCTTCGATCACGTCATGCAGCATCGCGGCCATCAGGCTCTGATGGTCCATGTGCATGTCGGCAAGAATGTTCGCTACCGCGAGTGGGTGCGTGACGTACGCCTCGCCGCTGCGACGGCGTTGACCGTCATGGGCTTGTTCGGCGTAGAAATACGCTCGGCGGACCAGATTGACCTGGTCCGTGCCGAGATAGGTCGATAAGCGATCGGCGAGGGCGTCTATGCTCGGCATGATATCTCCTGCCGTAAGCTGTGATCCCGCGCCGTGCTACGTCGACCAGGCATAGGCTCAGACGGCCTCGTTGGACTCGTCCTCGAAAGCAGCAAAAAGCGGTTCATCTTCAACGATTTCGGCTTCGGCGATAGCTGCGTAGTCGATCAGGCCTTCAGCGATTTCGCGCAGGGCGACAACGGTAGGCTTGTCGTTTTCCCATGCTACTTTCGGCTCTTTGCCGCCGGTTGCCAGTTGACGGGCACGCTTGGTAGAGAGCATGACCAGCTCAAAGCGGTTATCCACGTGTTCTAGACAGTCTTCAACGGTTACGCGGGCCATGGTCTTCCTCGTAGCAAATGCAATATGCGCGCTGCCCGGATGGGCGAGCGGACTCAACAGTTTAAAAAATCACCAGCGTTTAGGGAAGCGCTGATTTTTTGACCAAGCTCTTCAACGCGCTGCAAGTGCCAATGTAAAGCGCTTGCAGCGGTTTTGGGAAGTGCTGTTTAACCAAGCAATTCAGCGAGCAGTTTGCCAAAGCGCTGCTGCTGACGTTTCTGTTGCAGCTGATTGGAGCGGAAAATCGCTTTCAGATCTTCCAGCGCGTGGGCGAAGTCGTCGTTGATGATCAGGTAGTCATAGTCGACGTAGTGGCTCATTTCGCTGACGGCTTCACGCATCCGCCCTTCGATGATTTCGTCGCTGTCCTGCCCGCGGTTGGTCAGGCGCTGGTGCAGGGCCTGCAGTGACGGCGGCAGAATGAAGATCGAGCGTGCCTGAGGCATGAGCTTGCGCACCTGCTCGGCACCCTGCCAGTCGATTTCCAGGATCAGGTCGTGGCCTTCGTCCAGGGTCTGCTGCAGGTGGCTTTGTGAGGTGCCATAAAGGTTGCCGAAGACTTCGGCGCGTTCGAGAAAGTCGCCGTGCTCGATCATCTTCACGAACTCGCTACGTTCGACGAAGTGATAGTTCACGCCATTCACTTCACCTGGGCGCATGGCGCGGGTGGTGTGGGAGACGGAGACGCGGATCTCCTGGTCGGCGTCGGTCAGGGCCTTGACCAGACTGCTTTTGCCCGCGCCCGACGGGGCGGAAATGATGTACAGGGTGCCGGTGCTGTGGGTCATGTCAGTTGCCTTACTCAATGTTCTGCACTTGTTCGCGCATCTGCTCGATCAACACCTTGAGGTTGACCGCAGCCTGGGTGCTGCGCGGGTCGAAGGCCTTGGAGCCCAGTGTGTTGGCTTCGCGATTGAGCTCCTGCATCAGGAAGTCCAGGCGCCGACCGGCAGCGCCGCCGGACTTGAGCACGCGGCGTACTTCGATGATGTGGGTGCTCAGGCGGTCCAGTTCTTCAGCGACATCGCTCTTCTGCGCCAACAGGACCATTTCCTGCTCGAGACGGGTAGGGTCCAGTTCGGCCTGCATGTCGGCGAAGCGGTCGAGGACTTTCTGGCGCTGGGTCGCGAGCATCTGCGGGACCAGCTCACGCAAGGTCGCCACGTCTTCTTCAATGGAGGACAGGCGCTCGTTGATCAGCCGGGCCAGTTCGGCGCCTTCGCGCTCGCGGCCATTCTTCAGGTCTTTCAGGCCCTGGTTGAACAGGGCCAGGGCATCGCTGTTCAAGGCTTGCGGGTCGGTGGCATCGGCCACCAGCACGCCGGGCCAGGCCAGGACTTCCAGTGGATTCAGGGCTGCCGGCTGCTTGATCAGGCTGGCGACGGTTTCAGCGGCGGCCACCAGTTGTGCCGCACGTTCACGGTCGACTTGCAGCGGCTTGCCGGTGGTCTCTTCAGTGAAGCGCAGGGTGCATTCGACCTTGCCCCGGGACAGGCCCTGGCGCAAGGCTTCGCGGACTGCGCTTTCGAGGTCGCGAAAGGCTTCCGGCAAACGCAGGTGCGGCTCCAGGTAGCGGCTGTTGACCGAGCGCAATTCCCAGCTCAGGGTGCCCTGAGTGCCGGCCCGTTCGACTCGGGCGAAGGCGGTCATGCTGTGCACCATGGAGGTACCTCCGATTCAGCGCCGGCACCAACCCCAGGAGGATTGAGCGGGCCTGATAGTGATGAATTGAAGCCGACAGGCTGCGAAGGCGCAGGATTGTAGCGCAGTGCGGCCGGAGGCCCCAATCCCTGGCGCTGACAATGGGCTGCAGGTCATCGCTACAGGACCGATCTGACGCGTAAATATGCCTTTGGCCGTTTTAGGCGTGCCCTGGCGCGGTTGCGGGCTTTATAATGCTCGGCAGTTTTCCGTCCTCGTACAGGTGTTCCCCTATGAAACGTCCAAGTGGTCGCGCTGCCGATCAGCTCCGCTCGATCCGCATCACCCGCAACTACACCAAACACGCCGAGGGATCTGTACTGGTCGAGTTCGGTGATACCAAGGTGATTTGCACTGTCAGTGTCGAGAATGGCGTGCCGCGCTTCCTCAAGGGACAGGGTCAAGGTTGGCTGACAGCCGAATACGGCATGCTGCCGCGGTCCACCGGCGAGCGTAACCAGCGTGAAGCCAGCCGTGGCAAGCAAGGCGGCCGCACCCTGGAGATCCAGCGCCTTATCGGTCGCTCCCTGCGCGCCGCCCTGGACATGTCCAAGCTGGGCGACATCACCCTGTATGTCGATTGCGATGTGATCCAGGCTGATGGTGGCACCCGTACCGCGTCGATCACTGGCGCGATGGTGGCTCTGGTCGACGCCTTAAAAGTGATCAAGAAGCGCGGTGGCCTGAAAGGCGGCGATCCATTGAAGCAGATGATTGCGGCAGTATCGGTGGGTATGTACCAGGGTGAGCCGGTCCTGGACCTGGATTACCTGGAAGACTCGGCCGCCGAAACCGACCTCAATGTCGTCATGACCAGCACCGGTGGTTTCATCGAAGTGCAGGGCACTGCCGAAGGTGCGCCGTTCCAGCCGGCCGAACTGAATGCGATGCTGGCCCTGGCCCAGCAAGGCATGAATGAAATCTTCCAACTGCAGCAGGCGGCACTCGCCGATTGATGGGCGCCGGTCTTCAGCAAGGAGAGCAGCATGAGTGATGAGCAGCTACCCCAGCCCACCCCGAGCCATGAAGTTCGGCAATGGGCAATGTTTTGTCACTTGTCCGCCTTGCTGGGGATCTGGGTTCCATTCGGTACATTGATCGGGCCGCTGATTCTTTGGCAGATGAAGCGCGAGACCGATCCCTTCATTGATGCACAAGGTAAGGAAGCGCTGAACTTTCAGTTGACTGTCGCTATCGCTTCGGCAGTCTGTTTCCTGCTGATGATCGTGATAATCGGTTTCTTTATGTTCGGCCTGCTGGCGATTGGTGCCCTGGTGTTGACCATCATCGGCGGAGTCAAGGCTGGAGAGGGAGTGCCATATCGGTACCCTTTCACCTGGCGCCTGATCAAATAGAGCGAGCACAAAAAAGCCGACTGTGATGTCGGCTTTTTTGTGGCTGTGAACGGACGCTTAGATGGTCAGTGTCCAGTCATAGTCCACGATCAGCGGCGCATGCTGCGAAAAACGCGGCTGACGCGGCAAGCGTGCGCTGCGGACAAAACGGCGCAGGCCGGGAGTCAGCAACTGATAGTCGAAGCGCGAGCCCAAGTTGAGCATCTCAGCCTGTTCGTTGTCCGGCCACCAGCTGTACTGGTCGCCTTCGCGACTGACTTCGCGCAGGGCATCGACATAGCCCATGTTGCCGATAATCTCGTCCATCCAGGCGCGCTCAGGTGCCAGGAAGCCCGGAGATTGCTGGCCGTCACGCCAGTTCTTGATATCCAGCTTCTGTTGCGCCACGTACAGCGAGCCACAATAAATGTACTCGCGACGTTTGCGTCGCTGCTTATCCAGATAGCGGGCGAAGTCGTCCATTAACTTGAACTTCTGGTTCAAGTCTTCATCGCCGTTCTGCCCTGATGGAAGCAGCAAGGTCGCGATGCTGACCTTGTCGAAATCGGCTTGCAGGTAGCGCCCGTAACGATCGGCTGTCTCGAAGCCGAGGCCGCTGATGACCGCCTTCGGCTGCAACCGCGAATACAAAGCCACACCGCCTTGGGCAGGGACTTCAGCATCGCAGGCATAAAGGAAGTAGCCATCCAGTTGGAAGGCTGGGTCGTCCAGTTCAAAGGCAGAGGCGCGGGTGTCCTGCAGGCAGATGACGTCGGCATTCTGTGCCTGCAGCCAACTGAGCAAACCACGCTCCACTGCAGCCTGAATACCATTGACGTTCACACTGATGATCCGCATAAATGGCCCCAAAAATCACGTGCGTGTATGATACCCGAGCTCTACCTAATTAGCTAAATCCGTGGTATCTGGGGTTTTTTCATGCAGGCGTATCAGCGCGATTTCATTCGTTTTGCCATCGATCGCGGGGTTTTGCGCTTCGGTGAGTTCACCCTGAAGTCCGGGCGCACCAGCCCTTACTTCTTCAATGCCGGCCTGTTCAACAGCGGTTCGGCCCTGGCCCAGCTGGGGCGTTTCTATGCGGCGGCGATTGTCGACAGCGGCATTCCCTTCGATGTGCTGTTTGGCCCGGCTTATAAAGGCATTCCCTTGGCAGCAGCCACTGCAGTGGCTCTGGCTGAACATCATCAGCGCGATCTGCCTTGGTGCTTCAACCGCAAGGAAGCCAAGGCGCACGGTGAAGGCGGTAGCCTGGTGGGTGCGCCATTGACCGGCGATGTGCTGATCATCGATGACGTGATCACCGCCGGCACGGCAATTCGCGAGGTGATGCAGATCATCGAGTCCCAGGAAGGCGCCAAGGCGGCAGGTGTATTGATCGCACTGAACCGCGAGGAGCGTGGCAACGGTGAGTTGTCGGCGATCCAGGAAGTCGAGCGTGACTTCGGCATTCCAGTGGTGAGCATCGTTTCCCTGACCCAGGTCCTGCAGTTCCTGGCGGACGATCCGGCGCTCAAGCAACATCTGCCGGCAGTGCAAGCCTATCGCGCGCAGTACGGAATCTGACACTGTAGGAGCCGGCTTACCGGTGAAGAGACCTTTGAGTCCTGAGTTGCGCGTGTGAGCGCCTTCCCTGGCAAGCCTGCTCCTACACGAGCCAGCTCCTACAAAGATTGCGTAAATAAAAAAGCCCCCGCCCGAGATACCGGGCGGGGGCTTTTTTGTGGCTGTCGCTTAAGGGCGCTTGCGGTTGCTGATCAGGGTGCCGACACCGGTATCGGTGAAGATCTCCAGCAGAATCGCATTGGGTACGCGACCGTCGATGATCAGGGAGCTGCCGACGCCACCTTGTACCGCTTCCAGGGCGCAGCGGATTTTCGGCAGCATGCCGCCGTAGATAGTGCCATCGGCGATCAGTTCGTCCACCTGCTGGGTGCTAAGGCCGGTCAGGACCTTGCCGGACTTGTCCATCAGGCCAGCGATGTTGGTCAACAGCATCAGCTTTTCAGCTTTCAGTGCTTCAGCCACCTTCCCGGCGACCAGGTCGGCGTTGATGTTGTAGGACTCACCGTTGGCGCCCACGCCAATCGGCGCGATCACCGGAATGAAATCGCCCTTGACCAGCAGGTTCAGCAGATCGGTGTTGATCCCGACCACTTCGCCCACATGGCCGATATCGATGATTTCCGGCGTGGTCATCTCTGGAGTCTGGCGGGTCACGGTGAGCTTTTTCGCACGAATCAGCTCGGCATCTTTACCGGTCAGGCCGATGGCGCTGCCGCCGTGACGGTTGATCAGGTTGACGATGTCCTTGTTGACCTGGCCGCCGAGGACCATCTCCACCACGTCCATGGTTTGCGCGTCGGTCACGCGCATGCCATCGACGAAGTGGCTTTCGATCGACAGGCGCTTGAGCAGGTCACCGATTTGCGGGCCACCGCCGTGCACCACCACCGGGTTGATCCCGACAGCCTTCATCAGGACGATGTCGCGGGCGAAGCCGGTTTTCAGCTCCTCGCTCTCCATAGCGTTGCCGCCGTACTTGATCACCAGGGTCTTGCCGACATAGCGGCGAATGTAAGGCAGCGCTTCGGATAGGACCTTGGCGGTATTGGCGGCGGCATCGCGTTCGATGGTCATTCAGGGCTCCGGTGCTTCAAACAGTCAAAACGGTAGTTGGAGGTCAGGTGCAACACGTTTCAGCTGGACGTGGAACACGTCCTTAATCCGCTGCAGCTCGGCTTCGTCATCAGCCTCGAAGCGCAGCACCAGCACAGGGGTAGTATTGGAGGCGCGAACCAGGCCCCAGCCCTTGGCATAGTCGACTCGCACCCCGTCAATGGTGGTCAGGTCAGCGCCTGCGCCCCACTGCGCGTCGTGCAAGGCATCAATGATGCTGAATTTGCTCTCTTCGGTCACATGGATATTGATTTCCGGCGTAGAAATATCGTTCGGGAAGGTCGCGAACAGCTCTTCTGCGGTGGATGTTTCCTTGCTGAGAATCTCCAGCAACCGTGCGGCGCTGTAAATGCCGTCGTCGAAACCGAACCAGCGCTCCTTGAAGAACACATGGCCGCTCATCTCGCCGGCCAGCAGGGCGCCGGTTTGTTTCATTTTCTTTTTGATCAACGAGTGACCGGTTTTCCACATTAGCGGGCGACCGCCATATTCCTTGATCAGCGGAATCAGGCGCCGAGTGCACTTGACGTCGAAGATGATCTCCGCATCCGGGTTGCGCGCCACCACGTCCTTGGCGAACAGCATCAGCAGGCGATCGGGGAAGACGATGCTGCCAGTGTTGGTCACCACGCCGACGCGATCGCCGTCACCGTCGAAGGCCAGGCCCAGGTCGGCGCCGGTTTCCTTGACCTTGGCGATCAGGTCTTCAAGGTTCTCGGGTTTGCCCGGGTCCGGGTGATGATTGGGGAAGTTGCCGTCTACCTCGCAGAACAACGGAATGACTTCGCAGTTCAAGGCCTCGATCAGTTGCGGAGCAATGACCCCGGCGGCGCCGTTGCCGCAATCCACCACGACTTTCAGGCGGCGAGCCAGCTTCACGTCTCGGGCGATCTCTTCGGCGTAGCGCGGCAGGATATCGACCTTGGTGATGCTGCCCTGGGCGCTGCTCAGGTTGTTGGTCTTGAGGCGCTGGTGCAGGGCTTGGATCTGTTCGTTGGCCAGGGTGTCGCCGGCGATGACGATCTTGAAACCGTTGTAGTTCGACGGGTTGTGGCTGCCGGTGAGCATCACCCCGGACTTGCCGGCCAGGACGTTGGCGGCGTAGTACAGGGCGGGGGTCGGCACCAGGCCGACATCGCTGACGTGGCAGCCGCTGTCGTGCAGGCCCTGAATCAGTTGCTCCACCAGCTCCGGGCCGGACAGGCGGCCGTCCCTGCCTACGCAGACGTTGGGTTCGCCCTGAGCCAGGCTCTGGGAGCCAACGGCGCGGCCGATCCAGTAGGCGGTCTCTGCGGTCAGGGTTTGCGGTACAACACCGCGGATGTCATAGGCGCGGAAGATGCTCTCGGGAAATGTCGGGGCGACTTTGGCTGCGTTGCTCATCACTGAGGGTGCTCCATTTGAAGAGGGGGCAGTACGGCCGGGGAAATGACGGGCCGGCGGGCTCAAACTGAAGGGTATGACGGCGTTTTCAGCGTAGAGTTCGTACTGTGTAAGTGCCATCTGGAGGGCACTTGCCGCTCCGCGGACGCTCAAGGGCCTGATTTGACGGGCCCGAGGGGGCATGCGGAAACCGGCGGTCATTTATCCTGAAGTGCCCTGCCGTCACCCTGGGGGCGGACCAGGTGTCCGGCCCCAGGGTGACGCAATCAGTGACTGCCGGAGTGGCCGAAACCGCCTGCGCCGCGCTGGCTTTCATCAAAAGCCTCAACCACTTCGAAGTGCGCCTGCACTACCGGCACCAGCACCAGTTGGGCGATACGCTCGCCGACGGCGATATTGAAGGCGGTCTGGCCGCGGTTCCAGCAGGAAACCATCAGTTCGCCCTGGTAGTCCGAGTCGATCAGGCCGACCAGGTTACCCAGCACGATGCCGTGTTTGTGGCCCAGGCCGGAGCGCGGCAGGATCAGCGCCGCCAGGCCCGGATCGCCAATGTAGACCGACAGCCCGGTCGGGATCAGCAGCGTCTGGCCTGGCTCCAGGATGGTGTCTTCCTTGAGCATGGCGCGCAGGTCGAGGCCGGCGGAGCCCGGCGTGGCGTACTGCGGCAGAGGGAATTCGTTGCCGATGCGTGGGTCGAGGATCTTGGCTTGTAGAGCGTGCATTGAAGTTAAACCTGGTTCAGCCGTTCGGCGATAAAAGAGATCAGTTGGCGGGCAATCTTGCCCTTGCTGGTCTGGGCGAAGAGAGTTGCGTGCAACTCCCGGTCAATCACGCTGCAGGCGTTTTCCTCGCTGTTGAAGCCAATGCTCGGGTTGGCTACGTCGTTGGCGACGATCAGGTCGAGGTTCTTGTCCTTCAATTTGCGTGCAGCGTAGTCGAGCAGATTTTCGGTTTCGGCGGCGAAACCGACACTGAATGGCCGATCCGGCCGCGTAGCGATGGTGGCCAGGATATCTGGATTGCGCACCATCTGTAGTAGCAGGCCGTCACCTTTCGTAGGGTCTTTCTTTAATTTCTGTGGGGCGACGACTTCCGGGCGGTAGTCCGCGACCGCCGCGGAGGCGATGAAAACGTCACACGGAATGGCCGCCTCGCAGGCCGCGAGCATGTCGCGAGCGCTGACTACGTCGATCCGAGTGACTCTGTCGGGGGTCGGCAGGTGCACCGGTCCGGTGATCAGGGTGACCCGGGCGCCGGCCTCGACGGCTGCCTCGGCCAGGGCGAAGCCCATTTTTCCTGAGCTATGGTTGGTGATGTAGCGCACCGGATCGATGTTTTCCTGAGTCGGCCCGGCGGTGATCAGCAAGTGTTTGCCGGTCAGTGCCAGGTGCTGGAAGCAGTCGGCGGCGCACAGCGCCAGATCGTTGGCTTCCAGCATGCGGCCCAGGCCGACGTCGCCACAGGCCTGGCTTCCGGAGGCTGGGCCGAAGACTCGCAGGCCACGGCTTTGCAGCAATTGGGTGTTGGCCTGGGTGGCCGGGTCGCGCCACATGGCCTGGTTCATCGCTGGAGCGATGGCGACGATGGCGTCCGTGGCCAGGACCAGGGTGGTCAGCAGGTCATCGGCGATGCCCTGGGCCAGGCGGGCGATCAGGTCGGCCGTGGCGGGGGCGATCAGCACCAGATCGGCCCATTTGGCCAGTTCGATGTGACCCATGGCGGCTTCGGCGGCCGGGTCCAGCAGGTCGAGGTGGACCGGGTGCCCGGAGAGGGCCTGCATGGTCAGCGGGGTGATGAACTCACTGCCGCCCCGGGTCATGACCACACGCACTTCGGCGCCCTGGTCGAGGAGTCGGCGAACCAGCTCCGCGCTCTTATAGGCGGCAATGCCGCCGCCGACGCCGAGCACGATGCGTTTCCGATACAGCCGCTGCATAGGCCTGTTTTTCCGTTAAGTGATTGCTGCGTGGCATGCCCCCTCCCCAGGTGAAATACCACGCAAAAAAGAGGGGGCTAAGATAGCACAGCGCCCGCTGCCGAACAGCGGCGCCATGCACAGGGAGGTGTGATGAGTATTCGTGATTGGCCTGCGGCGGAGCGCCCGCGGGAACGGCTTCTGGAGCAGGGCGCCATCAGCCTTTCCGACGCCGAATTGCTGGCTATTTTCTTGCGCACCGGGGTGGCTGGAAAAAGTGCGGTCGACCTGGCGCGGCACCTGTTGCATCGCTTCGGCAGCTTGCGCAGTCTGCTGGAAGCCGATCAGCTGACCTTCACCCGCCAGCTGGGATTGGGGCCGGCCAAGTACGCACTGTTGCAAGCGGTGTTGGAGATGGCGCGTCGGCATCTGGCAGAAAAACTCCACCGCCAGTCAGCCTTGGAAAGTCCGTTGGTGGTGCGCGATTACCTGAAGTCGATGTTGCGACATGAGCCCCACGAGGTGTTTGGCTGTCTGTTTCTCGACACCAAGCATCGGGTGCTGGCCTTTGAGGTGCTGTTCCACGGTTCCATCGACAGCACCACGGTGTACCCGCGACAAGTGCTCAAGCGCACCCTGGCGCATAACGCCGCAGCAGTGATTCTCTGTCACAACCACCCATCGGGTATCTCTGAGCCCAGCCCGGCCGATCGGGTGGTGACCCGGCGTTTGCAAGAAGCCCTGGAGTTGATCGATGTAAGGGTGCTGGATCACTTCATCGTGGGAGAGGGCGATCCGTTGTCCATGGCCGAGTATGGCTGGATCTGAAGGAAGCCAGCCTCAAGGTCGGTACTGACCCTGAAGCTGGCCGACGTGTCACTTGACGCTGACCTTCGAGTAATCCTGGCGGCCGAAGGGGCTCACTTGATAGCCCTCGACCTGTTTGCGGGTCAGGGCGAAAGCGGTCGGGTGAGCCAGAGGGAGCCACAGCGCTTGCTGCTGGATCTGGGTCTGGGCCTGCTGGTACAGCTTGCTGCGCACACCCTGTTCGCTGGTGGTCTTGCCGGCGGTAATCAGCTTGTCCAGGTTCTGATCGCAGTAGCGTGCGAAGTTGGTGCCGGATTTGACTGCTGCGCAGGTGAACTGTGGTGTGAGGAAGTTATCCGGGTCGCCATTGTCGCCGGCCCAGCCCATGAACAGCAGGTCATGTTCGCCGGCCTTGGCCCGGCGGATCAGCTCGCCCCATTCGATCACGCGGATTTCTGCCTGGATTCCCACTTGGGCCAGGTCCGCCTGCAGCAGTTGGGCGCCCAGGCTCGGGTTGGGGTTGAGCAGGCTGCCGGAAGGGCGGGTCCAGATTGTGGTCTCGAAGCCGTTTTTAAGGCCTGCCTTGGCCAGCAGCTGACGAGCCTTTTCCGGGTCGTGGGTGTAGCCCGGCAGCTCTTTGGCGTAGCTCCAGGTATTAGCCGGGTAGGGGCCATTGGCGGCCTCGGCGGTGCCTTCGAACACAGTCTTGAGGTAATGGGCCTTGTCAAAGGCCAGGTTGATCGCCTGGCGCACTTCGGGTTTGTCCAGGGGCGGATGCTGGCTGTTGATCGCAACGAAGGCTGTCATGAAGGCTGCCGTTTTCTCGATCTTCAGCGTTGGATCATCACTGGCGGCTTGTACGTCCAGGGGCTTGGGTGACAGGGCGATCTGGCACTCATTGCGCCGCAGTTTCTGCAGGCGCACGTTGGCGTCCGGAGTGATGGCGAAAATCAGGGAGTCCAGCGCCGGTTTGCCAGCAAAGTAGTCGCGGTTGGCCTTGTAGCGGATCGAGGCGTCTTTCTGGAAGCGCCCGAAAATGAACGGGCCGCTGCCGATGGGCTGGCTGTTGAGCTTCTCCGGGGTGCCGGCCTTGAGTAACTGATCGGCGTACTCCGCGGAGTAGATCGAGGCAAAGCCCATGCTCAGGGTGGGGAGAAAGGTCGAGTCGGCGTGATCCAGGGTAAAGCGCACCGTCAGCGGGTCCAGGGCGTCGATCTTCTTGATCAGGCTGGGCAACTGCAGGGATTGTGCGTGTGGGAAGCCGCTCTGGGCGATCTTGTGCCACGGGTGGGCTGGGTCGAGCATGCGCTCGAAGCTGAATTTGACGTCTTCGGCGGTCAGCTCGCGGCTGGGATTGAAGTAGTCGGTACGGTGAAACTTGACCTTGGGATGCAGCTTGAAGACATAGCTCAGGCCATCCGGTGAGACTTCCCAGCTATCGGCGAGGCTGGGGACCACCTTGCCGCTGACGGCGTCGAATTCCACCAGGCGGTTCATCAGCACGTCGGCGGACGCGTTGGTGGTGGTCAGCGAGTTGTACTGCACCACGTCGAAGCCCTCCGGGCTGGCTTCGGTGCAGACGCTCAACGCGGCGGCCTGGGCCAATGGGCTCAGAAGAGGGGCGAGCAGGAGCGGGAGGGCGGCAAGACGCATGGTCGGGTTCCTTGTGCAGATCGAAAGCCCATCTGCGAGTGCAGTCTGGAAATGCCTTACCCTAGTGGCCTCTTTGTAAAATGACTATCCCTTTTGTATTCGACATTGAAACCTGGGACGCGGTCAGGGCTGGAGCCGTGATTTTGTGTAGGGATGCCCGTGTTCAGCAGCAGATTTTTTCCCGAGGTTTCGAGAGAAATATATTCTGCGACGAGCGGTAGATTTCTGCGGTAGCCTTTGCCGCAGGCGTCCGGCGCAAGAAAATCAGGACTTTTCATCATCCTGCACACAGCGGCTGTTGTTGCTATGGGGTCTTTCTGGTATAAAGCAGCGCTCTTTTCTAGGGGCCCGGTTCCTTCGCTTGTAGGTGTAGCCGGTAAGACCCTAAAGAAACGCGGCGCCTGGCGCCAAATGACTGAGAGATTAAGCGGCCAACCCATGCCGGGTTGGGCATGTGGTTTTAGAGGGCTGAGGCATGTCTAGAGTCTGTCAAGTTACCGGTAAGGGTCCGGTGACTGGGAATAACATTTCCCACGCAAACAACAAAACCCGTCGTCGTTTCCTGCCGAACCTGCAGCATCACCGCTTCTGGGTTGAGTCCGAGAAACGCTTTGTGCGTCTGCGCGTATCTGCCAAAGGCATGCGTATCATCGACAAGCGCGGCATTGATGTCGTGCTGGCCGAAATCCGTCGCGATGGCGGCAAGGTTTAAGGGAGCTAATCATGCGTGAATTGATTCGTTTGATCTCGAGCGCCGGTACTGGTCACTTCTACACTACCGACAAGAACAAGCGTACTACTCCGGACAAAATCGAGATCAAGAAATATGATCCGGTTGTTCGTAAGCACGTGATCTACAAGGAAGGCAAAATCAAGTAATTGATTTTTCTTCTGACAAAAAAACCCGCCTTCAAGCGGGTTTTTTTGTGCCTGGGATTCAGGCCTTCTGTTCGAAGGCCACGTAGACCTTGCGGCAGGGCTCCAGCACTTCCCAGGTGCCTTTGAAGCCGGCCGGGATCACAAAGCGGTCGCCAGAGCGCAGGGTCTTGGCGTTGCCATCGTTGTCTCGCAGCACCGACACGCCCTGGAGAATCTCGCAGTATTCGTGCTCGGTGAAGTTCACCGTCCATTGGCCCACCGCGCCTTCCCAGATCCCGGCATTGAGTTGCCCGCACGGGCTGGCGTAATGGTTGAACACCGCTTGCTCGGGATCGCCCTTGAGCACTTTTTCCGGAGCGGGGCGGTAGCGTTCGCCCTCGGTGTTGGCCTGGCTGAAGTCGACGACGTTGTGGATGCTCATTCTTGTATTCCCCCGTGATTGCGGCGCGAGTGGCTATGAAGGCCAGAGTCTATGTTTATTAAAATGCACATAGCAATGCTGTTTTCCCGGGCTTTGTCAAATATATTGAAAGTACAGGGGTCGCTGGTTTAGGGTGGCGGGTGCCTTTGGCCGAAAACAGGCTGGCCGGGCAGAATTCTTCATGAGTGCCGGCGTAGTTCGCATGGCGCTTGTATTCAAATAAGAGGAGGACACTCGTATGACCACCCTGACTCGTGCCGATTGGGAACAACGTGCCCGCGACCTGAAAATCGAAGGCCGCGCCTACATCAATGGTGAATACACCGCTGCTGTTTCCAATGACACCTTCGAGTGCATCAGCCCGGTAGACGGTCGTGTGCTGGCAACCATTGCCAGCTGTGACGCCGCCGATGCCCAGCGTGCCGTGGACAATGCCCGCGCCACCTTCAACTCTGGCGTCTGGTCGCGCCTGGCGCCGGCCAAGCGCAAGTCCGTCATGATTCGTTTTGCCGGCCTGCTCAAGCAACACGCCCAGGAGCTCGCGCTCCTGGAAACCCTGGACATGGGCAAGCCCATCACCGACTCCCTGGAAATCGACGTGCCCGGCGCGGCGCAAGCCCTGAGCTGGAGCGGCGAGGCCATCGACAAGATCTACGACGAAGTCGCGGCCACCCCCCATGACCAACTGGGCCTGGTAACCCGTGAGCCGGTGGGTGTAGTCGCGGCCATCGTGCCGTGGAACTTCCCACTGATGATGGCCTGCTGGAAGCTGGGGCCGGCGCTGTCCACCGGTAACTCGGTGATCCTCAAGCCTTCGGAAAAATCCCCGCTGACCGCAATCCGCATTGCGGCTCTAGCGGTGGAAGCCGGGATTCCGGCTGGCGTGTTCAACGTGCTGCCCGGCTACGGTCACACCGTTGGCAAGGCCCTGGCCCTGCACATGGACGTGGACACCCTGGTGTTCACCGGCTCCACCAAGATCGCCAAGCAACTGCTGGTGTACTCCGGTGAATCCAACATGAAGCGCGTCTGGCTGGAAGCCGGTGGCAAAAGCCCGAACATCGTATTTGCCGATGCCCCGGACCTGCAGGCCGCCGCCGAATCCGCTGCCAGCGCCATTGCCTTCAACCAGGGCGAAGTCTGCACCGCCGGTTCCCGTCTGCTGGTGGAGCGTTCCATCAAGGACAAATTCCTGCCGCTGGTGATCGAGGCCCTGAAAGCCTGGAAACCGGGCAACCCACTGGACCCGGCCACCAACGTCGGCGCCCTGGTGGACACCCAGCAGATGAACACCGTGCTGTCCTACATCGAGGCCGGTCACGCCGATGGCGCCAAGTTGGTGGCCGGTGGCAAGCGCACCCTGCAGGAGACAGGTGGTACCTACGTCGAACCGACGATTTTCGACGGCGTCAGCAACGCGATGAAGATTGCCCAGGAAGAAATCTTCGGCCCAGTGCTGTCAGTGATTGCGTTCGACAGCGTGGAAGAGGCGATCCAGATTGCCAACGACACTCCGTACGGATTGGCGGCGGCGGTCTGGACTGCAAACATCTCCAAGGCGCACCTGACGGCCAAGGCGCTGCGTGCCGGCAGCGTCTGGATCAACCAGTACGACGGTGGCGACATGACCGCGCCGTTCGGCGGCTTCAAGCAGTCGGGCAATGGTCGGGACAAGTCGCTGCACGCGTTCGACAAGTACACCGAGCTGAAAGCGACCTGGATCAAGCTCTGAGTCTTCGGGGTTGAGGCAATGGCGTCCGCAAGGGCGCTTGCGCCGGCAAGCGCCACGCCTTACAGGCGTCTTTGTCCGAAGCTGTTGATCCACAGCGCAGCCGGACTTCCCGCGAGGGGAGTCCGGCTGTGTTGTCTGTGGCTTGCAGAATAATCATCCACAGGAGTGTGGAAATGCCTTGGGCGACTTATTTCGCCGTTTTATCCGCTGTCTTGAGTGTCGGCCTGGCCTTGGGCATGACCATGCCGCTGGTGTCCTTGCGCCTGGAAAGCTGGGGCTACGGACCCTTTGCCATCGGCGTGGTAGCGGCGATGCCGGCCATTGGCGTGCTGCTGGGCGCGAAGATTTCCAGTCGGCTGGCGGCCCGCTTCGGTACCGCCAACCTGATGCGCCTGTGCCTGTGGGCGGGTGCGCTCTCTATTGGACTGCTGGCGCTGTTGCCCAGCTATCCGGTGTGGCTGGCGTTGCGCCTGATTCTGGGCGTGGTGCTGACCATCATCTTCATTCTGGGGGAAAGCTGGATCAATCAGCTGGTGGTGGAGCAGTGGCGGGGACGGCTGGTGGCGTTGTATGGCAGCGGCTATGCCCTGAGTCAGCTGGCCGGCCCCTTGCTGCTTGGCGTCCTGGGGACCACGCAGGACTACGGCTTCTGGGTCTCGGTGGGATTGCTGGTGGCGGCGCCCTTGCTGCTGTTGGGGCGTAGCGGAGCGCCGAGCACCGAGTCTTGCAATGTCACCCTGATCGACCTCTGGCGCTTCTGTCAGACGTTGCCGGCGATTGGTTGGGCGGTGGCCTTGTTCGCGACTTTCGAGGCTCTGATCCTGACCTTGCTTCCGGTTTATTGCTTGAGCCAGGGCTTCACCGAGGACGTGGCCCTGGCCATGGTCAGCACCGTAGTGGTGGGCGATGCATTGTTGCAGCTGCCGATCGGCGCCTTGGCTGATCGCGTCTCCCGGCGCGGCCTGTTCACCGGTTGCGCGGTGATCCTGCTGTGCTCCAGCCTGGCCATTCCCCTGCTGTTGGACAGCGTATTGATCTGGCCGTTGTGGGTGCTGTTCGGGGCCAGCGCTGGTGGGCTGTTCACCTTGTCGCTGATCCTGATCGGCGAGCGTTATCGCGACGATGCTTTGGTACGAGCCAATGCTCATGTGGCGCAGCTGTGGGGTATCGGTTGTCTGATCGGTCCCTTGGTGGCAGGTGCGGGCAGCCAGTGGGTCAGCGGCCATGCGATGTTGCTGCTGGTGGCGGCGGGCGCCTTTGGCCTGTTGCTTCTGCTGCTGCGTCAGGGCGCTTTTGGCAGCGTCCAGGCGCAACCCTTGTAGCGCTTCAAAGCATGCGCTCCAGACCGATGCGAGTGCTCAGCCAGGCATTGATGCGTCGCCACCAACTGCCGGGCTCGTGGCTCAGACTGTGCAGCTGCCCATGGTCCTCGGTGATCCAGACCAGCTTGCCGTCCTCCAGTTTGACCTGGTAGCTGAGGGGCGGCGCCATCCCTTGCAGGGCCAGGGCGCGTACATGCTCGGCCAGTTCGGGGCTGTCCACCAGCACCCCGACCTCGGTGTTCCACAGCACTGAGCGTGAATCGAAATTGAATGAGCCGATAAAGCTCTTCTGTCGGTCGAAGACCATCGCCTTGCTGTGCAGGCTGGAGTCCGAGCCCTTCAAGGAACGGCTGTGGAACAGCCGCGGACCGCTGCCGCCGCCCCGCTCTGCGGGTTGCCTGCGCAACTCGTAGAGCTTCACGCCGTGTTCCAGCAAGGCCTTGCGATAGGGCGCGTAGCCGCCATGCACCACCGGCACGTCGGTGGCTTCCAGCGCGTTGGTCAAGAGGCTGACCGCGACCCCGGCGTCAGCCCGGCCGGTCAGGTACACCAGCCCCGGCTGGCCCGGGACGAAGTAGGCCGAGACCATGATCAGTTCCTTGCTCACGCCCTTGAGTTCCGGTGCCAACTGGGTGGTCAGCAGCAAGTGCGGGTCGGGATCGCCCTTGGCCAGGACCTTGGTGGGTGCGTCCCACAGGGCCTGGTTCCAGGCCCAGATCAGTTCCTTGCGCCAGATATCCATGCGCGGCTGGGTCTGGTAGGTCATCAGCTGGCGATACAGGGCCTGGTTTTGCCGGTGGCTGTCCTGTAGCGACTCTTCCAGGCGCTGGCGGGTGTTGTTCAGAGCCTGGGTTGAAGGTGCGTAAGACAGGAACTCGCCTATGGGCCGGCTCAGGGCACTGTTCCAGTATTGATCGAAGCTATGGCCCAGTTGTTCGGCCACGGGGCCTGCGCTGAACATGTCGATGTCGGTGAAGTTGAGATTGGGTTCGGCATCGAAGTATTCATCGCCGATGTTGCGCCCGCCGACGATGGCCACGCTGTTGTCCGCCAGCCACAGCTTGTTGTGCATCCGGCGATGCTGTTGCGACAGGTTGAACAGGCGGCCCACGGCTCGGGTAACGCCGGTGCTGCGGCCCAGGTGCAGCGGGTTGAACAGGCGGACCTGGATCTGCGGGTGGGCGGCCAGGGTGGCGATGATCTGGTCCAGCCCGTCGCTGGTGGTGTCGTCCAGCAGGATGCGTACCCGCACACCTCGATCGGCAGCCTTGAGCAACTCGTCCACCAGCATCCGTGTGCTGATGCCGTCATGAACGATGTAGTACTGCAGGTCGAGGCTGCTCTGGGCGTTGCGGATCAGCTCGGCGCGGGCCATGAAGGCTTCGGTGCTGTTGGGCAGCAGGCGAAAGCCGGAGCGTCCCTGGTAGGGGGCGGCCTGGGCCCGGATGGACTGGGCGAAGCTGGAGTCACTGGCGGCCAACGCTTGGCTGGGCTGGTAAGGCACTTCCTGGGTGGCGCAGCCGCCTAGCCCGAGGGTCAGGATCAGCGGCAGGATAAACCCCTGTTTACGGCTCAAGTCAGGTCGTCTCGCATCGCGGCGCGGGTTGGCATGGGGCAGTGGGCTTCCTGCAACGTGACCCGGGGTTCAGTCCTGGGTTTCGCTGAGCAGCTTGATGGCTGCGGAGCCGACTTTGCGTACCGCGTCTTCGATCTGCGCGGTTGGCTTGGCAGCGTAGTTCATCCGCAGGCAATTGCGGTATTTGCCCGAGGCGGAAAAGATACTGCCCACGGCGATCTGCACGCCTTGGTCGAGCAATGCCCGGTTGAGTTTCAGAGCGTCGAAGCCTTCGGGCAGTTCGATCCACAGCATGAAACTGCCCTGGGGGCGACTGGCGCGGGTGCCCGTGGGGAAATAGCGGCTGACCCAATCGAGCATCAGGTCGCGATTGCGCTGGTATTGAGTGCGCATCTTGCGCAAATGTGGCTCGAAATGACCGCTTTTCAGGAATTCGGCGATGGCCACCTGGGGTTGCGGGGCGGTGGAGCCGGTACTGATGTACTTCATGTGCAGCACCCGCTCCAAGTAGCGGCCGGGTGCGACCCAGCCGATACGCAGGCCGGGGGCCAGGGTCTTGGAGAAGGAACTGCACAGCAGAACCCTGCCGTCATCGTCGAAGGACTTGATGGTTCGCGGGCGTGGATAGGTGTAGGCCAGTTCGCCATACACGTCGTCCTCGATGATCGCCACGTCGAAGCGCTGGGCCAGGGTCAGCAGGGCCCGCTTGCGCGACTCCGGCATGATGTAGCCCAAGGGATTGTTGCAGTTGGGGGTCAACTGTATGGCCTTGATCGGCCACTGCTCCAGGGCCAGTTCCAGGGCTTCCAGGCTGATCCCGGTAATAGGGTCGGTGGGGATTTCCAGGGCCTTCATGCCCAGCCCCTTGAGGGTCTGCATGGCGCCGTGAAAGCTCGGCGAGTCTACGGCGACGATGTCCCCGGGCTCGCAGATAGCGCGAATGCTGGAGGACAGGGCTTCATGGCAGCCAGTGGTGATCACCAGGTCATTGGCCCCCAGCTGGCAGCCCGAATCCAGCATCAGCCGCGCCACTTGCTCGCGCAATTCCAGCACGCCGTAGATGTTGTCGTAGTGCAGGCCGGGCATGTCCTGGCGCCGGCTGAGCCGGGCCAGGGCCCGTAGCAAGGGCTTCATGGTTGGCGTGGTGATGTCCGGCATGCCGCGGCCCAGTTGCACCACATCCTTGCGCGGCACCGCGCGGATCAATTCCAACACCTGGTCCCACTGGGAGATTTCCACCGGCCGCTGGGCCGGGCGACCGACTGCCGGCAGCGCAGGCAACTCACGGCTGGGGGGACGAAGTACCCGGATTTTGGCTTGGGCATGGCCAGGCCGTTGTCTTCCAGTACACGGTAGGCCTGCTGCACGGTACTCAGGCTGACCCCGTGTTCTACGCTCAGCGCGCGCACCGAGGGCAGTCGATCACCGGGGCGATAGAAGCCCTGTTCGATGCGGGTGCCCAGGAGTTCGGCGAGGTTCACGTAGAGGGTCATGGCGTTGGCTCGAAGTGGCAGTCATGGAGGACCAGTACAGATGAGGCAAAAATACGGCATTCAGCGGGAATTTTGGCAAATCTGTATGGAAGTAATGCCGCTGTATTGGGTCTGTATTGGTTTTGCTATGGCGCCCATCATGCTCGCTCATGGCAACTTGAGTAAACAGGAGCAATGGAGATGAACGGCTTGAGCGATGTGCGGCTGTCGTTACGCGGTCAGGAGCTGGAAGTCGAGCAGGAGCGGGCGGCGGCGACCCTGTCGCGCACTACGCCGTCCGGGCTGGGAACCTGGGACCTGTACTGGCATCGATTGCGTACCCGCAAGGCGTTGCTGGAGTTGACCGCCGAGGAGTTGCGGGATGTGGGGCTGAGCCGCGAGGAGGCGCGGGCCGAAGGCCTCAAGCCTTTCTGGCGGCTGTAATCCGCGGCGACAAGGAGCCGCGGAAGATCAGGCCAGCTCTTTCAGGCGATGCCAGAGCATGCCCAGGGCCAGCAGTGGCGAGCGCAGGTGCTTGCCGCCAGGAAAGGTGATGTGCGGCACCTTGGCGAACAGGTCGAAGCCGCCGCCCTGTTGACCGCTGATGGCCTCTCCCAGCAACTTGCCCGCCAGGTGCGTGGCGTTCAGCCCATGGCCTGAATAGGCCTGGGCGTAATACACATTGGGCTGGTCCTTGAGTCGGCCGATCTGTGGCAGGCGGTTGGCGCCGATGCCGATCATGCCGCCCCACTGGTAGTCGATCTTCACCTTGGCCAGTTGCGGGAACACTTCCAGCATCTTCGGCCGCATGTACGCGGCGATGTCCTTGGGGTCGCGTCCCGAGTAGTGGCAGGCACCGCCGAACAACAGGCGCCGATCGGCCGAGAGCCGGTAGTAGTCCAGAGCGACGCGCTGGTCGCAGACCGCCATGTTCTGTGGCAATAGCTCTTGCGCCTGGGCCTCACTCAAGGGTTCGGTGGCAATGATGTAGCTGCCGGCCGGCAGCACCTTGCCCCCCAGCTCCGGGTTGAGGTCGTTGAGGTAGGCGTTGCAGCCCAGCACCAGGGTCTTGGCGCGGACCGTGCCGCGATGGCTGTGGACCTTGACCTCGGGCCCGTAGTCGATGCGAGTCACCGCCGAATGCTCGAACAGACGCACGCCCATCTGCTGCGCCGCCCGGGCTTCACCCAGGGCCAGGTTCAGTGGATGCAGATGGCCCGAGCCCATGTCGATCAGCCCGCCAACGTAGCGTGTGGAGCCCACTACGCTGTGCATTTCACTGGGCTGCAACAGGCGGGTTTCGTGGCGATAGCCCAGGCTGCGCAGCTCTTCGGCGTCTTCGGCAAAACCCTCAAGGTCTGCTGGCTTGTTGGCCAGGTCGCAGTAGCCCCAGGTCAGATCGCAGGGGATCTGCAGGCGTTCGATACGCTGGCGGACGATTTCCACCGCCTCCAGGCCCATGAGCTTCATCTGCCGCACGCCGTCGCTACCGATCACCTTGGTGAACTGCTCCAGGCCGTGGCCGACCCCGCGAATCAACTGCCCACCGTTGCGGCCGCTGGCGCCCCAGCCGATCTTGCGGGCTTCCAGCAGGATCACGCTGAACCCGCGTTCGGCCAGTTCCAGCGCGGTATTGAGCCCCGAGAATCCGCCGCCTACCACGCACACGTCCGCCGTCAGCTCGCCTGCCAGTGTCGGGTAGTCCGGCTGCGGCAGGCTGCTGGCGGCATAGTAAGAGGCGGCGTGCCGATCGCTGGCGGCGGATGGCTGAGCACTGGCGGGCATGGAAAGTGTCCTGATCAGGGGGTCTTTAAAAATTGCCGGAGCATAAGCCGCGGCTTTCGTTTGCGGCAACCGCAGGACGCCCGGCCCTGTCTGCTGCCAGGCATTTAGGGCAGAATTCATGGCTATTCATGCCCCGGTAGCCTTTTTCATGAGCTGTAACCGTCAAATCGTCCGTAGTTTGCGTCAGCAGATTCCCTCGTTCGAGTGCGTTCCTGGTTGCCACGACTGCTGCGGCCCAGTCACCACTTCGCCTGAGGAGATGTCCCGCCTGCCGCGCAAGACCGCTGCCGAGCAGGACGCCGCCATGGACGAGCTCAACTGTGTGCACCTGGGCCCCAATGGCTGCACGGTGTATGACGAACGCCCGCTGATCTGTCGCTTGTTTGGCACCACGCCGAGCCTGCCGTGCCCCAACGGCCGGCGTCCCGTGGAGATGATCCACCCCCGGGTCGAGAAGCAGATCCACGACTACATGGCCAGCAATCGTCAGGTCCTGGTCTAGCCCCTGGCGCTCCGAGCCAGCTTGCCGCGGAACCGGCGCCCCTCATCTCAATCCGGAATCGGCAGGCTCAGGCTTTCCTTCACTTCCTCCATCACGATGTAGCTCTTGGACTCCCGTACATGGGGCAGCTTGAGCAGGATGTCCCCCAGCAGCTTGCGATAGGACGCCATCTCCGAGATCCGCGCCTTGACCAGATAGTCGAAGTCCCCGGACACCAGGTGGCACTCCAGCACGTGCGGCAGCTTCAGCACCGCCCGGCGAAACTCCTCGAAGGTATCCCCTGACTTGTAGTCCAGGCTGATCTCGACGAACACCAGCAGGCTGCCCTTCAAGTGCTGCGGGTTGAGCCGGGCGTTGTAGCCCATGATGATTCCTTCGCGTTCCAGGCGGCGCACTCGCTCGGTGCAAGGGGTGGTGGAGAGTCCGACCCGTTCCCCCAGCTCGGTGAAGGAAATGCGTCCATCGGCCTGCAGAATTCGCAGGATATTGCGATCTATCTTGTCCAGGGCACGACGGGTCTGATGATTGGTGCGCATAGGGGATGCCCCTCCGTGAAAAGCGATATTGCCGAGAATTCTCGCCAAATATAGGCGGTTATATAGTGAAAATCACTGCTCAATGTTTCTTACACTGCGCCCATCTTTGCTCTGAATAACAAACGTCAGCGGTCAAGCCGCGATGAGGGATATGAAAATGCGCGTTCTGGTCTTGGGCAGTGGCGTTATCGGAACCACCAGTGCCTATTACCTGGCTCGAGCCGGGTTTGATGTGACCGTGGTGGACCGCCAGCCGGCTGCAGCCATGGAAACCAGTTTCGCCAACGCCGGTCAGGTTTCCCCTGGCTATGCCTCGCCCTGGGCTGCTCCGGGCGTGCCGCTCAAGGCCATCAAATGGCTGCTGCAGCGCCACGCACCGCTGGCAATCAAGGCCACCGCCGATATCGACCAATACCTGTGGATGGCGCAGATGCTGCGTAACTGCACTGCCAGCCGTTATGCAGTGAACAAAGAGCGCATGGTGCGTCTGTCCGAATACAGCCGTGACTGCCTCGACGAATTGCGCGCGGAAACCGGCATCGCCTACGAAGGTCGCAGCCTGGGCACCACCCAGCTGTTCCGCACCCAGGCGCAACTGGACGGTGCGGCGAAAGACATCGCCGTGCTCAAGGAATCCGGCGTACCGTTCGAGCTGTTGGATCGCGAGGGCATCGCCCGGGTCGAGCCGGCTCTGGCCAGCGTCACCGACATCCTTGCCGGTGCCCTGCGCCTGCCGAATGACCAGACCGGCGACTGCCAGATCTTCACCACGCGCCTGGCTGAAATGGCCATCAAGCTGGGTGTGGAGTTCCGTTTTGGCCAGGACATCCAGCGCCTCGACTTCGCCGGCGACCGGATCAATGGCGTGTGGATCGACGGCAAACTGGAAACCGCCGACCGCTACGTGCTGGCCCTGGGCAGCTACTCGCCGCAATTGCTCAAGCCGCTGGGCATCAAGGCCCCGGTGTACCCACTCAAGGGCTACTCCCTGACCGTGCCGATCACCAACCCGGCCATGGCCCCGACTTCGACCATCCTCGACGAGACCTACAAGGTCGCGATCACTCGTTTCGATAACCGTATCCGGGTCGGTGGCATGGCCGAAATCGCCGGTTTTGACCTGTCGCTGAACCCACGCCGGCGTGAAACGCTGGAGATGATCGTCAACGATCTCTATCCTCAGGGCGGCGATCTGTCCCAGGCCAGTTTCTGGACCGGGCTGCGTCCTACCACCCCGGATGGCACGCCCATCGTCGGTGCCACGCCGTTCCGCAATCTGTTCTTGAACACCGGTCATGGCACCCTCGGTTGGACCATGGCCTGTGGTTCCGGTCGTTTGCTGGCGGACCTGATGGCCAAGAAAAAGCCGCAGATCAGTGCCGAAGGCCTCGATATTTCCCGTTATGGCAACCCTCAGGAGTCAGCTAAACATGTCAATCCAGCGCCAGCTCACCAATGAGCGCATGAGTCAGATCGTCGTTCACAGCGGTACGGTGTATCTGTCCGGGCAAGTCGGCGATGACATGAGTGCCGGGATCGAACAGCAAACCCGGGAAACCCTGGCCAACATCGAGCGTCTGCTGGACCTGGCGGGCACCGACAAGAGCAAGCTGCTGTCGGTGACCATCTACCTCAAGGACATCGATGCCCACTTCGCAGGCATGAACAGTGTCTGGGACCAGTGGCTGCCAAAAGGCGTGGCCCCGGCCCGGGCCACTGTGGAGGCCAAGCTCTGCGAGCCGGAAATCCTCATCGAGCTTTCCGTGGTGGCTGCTCTGCCTTGAGCGACAAGATCCCTCTCCCGGTGCCGGTGGCGGCCAGCCGTTATCCAGCACCGGTTTTTTATTCCCCCATGACCGCCTAGAAGTCTGCCGCCATGCGCCCTGCCCGTGCCCTGATCGATCTCCAAGCCCTGCGTCACAACTACCAACTGGCCCGTGAAGTCTCGGGTGTTCGCGCCCTTGCGGTGATCAAGGCTGATGCCTACGGTCATGGCGCCGTGCGTTGCGCCCAGGCGCTGGAGGCCGAGGCCGACGGCTTTGCCGTGGCCTGCATCGAAGAGGCCCTGGAACTGCGCGCCGCCGGTATTGGTGCGCCGATCCTGCTGTTGGAAGGTTTCTTTGAGGCCTCCGAGTTGGCGCTGATCGTCGAGCATGATTTCTGGTGTGTGGTGCATTCGCTGTGGCAGCTCGAGGCTATCGAGCAGACACCGGTGGCCAAGCCGCTGACGGTCTGGCTCAAGCTGGATTCGGGCATGCACCGGGTTGGCCTGCATCCCAAGGATTACCAGACGGCCTATCAACGGCTGCAGGCCAGCGGCAAGGTCGAGAAGATCGTGCTGATGAGCCACTTCGCCCGTGCTGACGAGCTGGACTGCCCGCGCAGCAGTGAACAGGTCGCGGTATTCGAGGCGGCTCGTCAGGGGCTGGGGGCTGAAATCAGCTTGCGTAACTCGCCGGCGGTCATGGGCTGGCCGAGCGTGCCCAGTGACTGGGTGCGTCCCGGCATCATGCTTTATGGCTCTACGCCGTTCGAAGAAAACAACTCCGTGGCTGAGCGACTGCAGCCGGTCATGACCCTGGAATCCAAGGTGATCTGTGTGCGTGAGCTGCCCGCCGGCGAGCCGGTGGGCTATGGCGCCAAGTTCATCACCGACAAGCCGATGCGCATCGGCGTGGTCGCCATGGGTTATGCCGATGGCTATCCGCGCCACGCGCCGACCGGCACTCCGGTGCTGGTGGACGGCCAGCGCAGCCGCCTGCTGGGCCGGGTGTCCATGGACATGCTGTGTGTCGACCTGACGGATGTGCCACAGGCCGGGCTGGGTTCCCGGGTGGAATTGTGGGGCAAGAACATCCTCGCCAGCGAGGTTGCCCTGGCCGCCAATACCATCCCTTATCAGCTGTTCTGCAACCTGCGTCGGGTGCCGCTGGTGTACTGCGAAGACTGAGATTACGCGGGTTGTACCGAAAGTCGCCTGCCCTCGGGGGAATCGGGGCCAAGTGTTGTAAATACTGAACGCTGTCGCCATGATAACGCTCAATTACAACAACGCCTGATTCCCGCCTAGGAGGCTGCCGCATTGGACGTCGGTGAACGACTACAATCCATCCGTAAACTGAAAGGTCTTTCCCAGCGTGAACTCGCCAAGCGTGCGGGCGTCACCAATAGCACCATTTCAATGATCGAAAAGAATAGTGTCAGCCCCTCGATCAGCTCGCTGCGAAAGGTGCTGGGCGGCATTCCCATGTCCATGGTCGAGTTCTTTTCCGAGGAAATCCTCCAGGAAACGCCTTCTCAGATTGTCTACAAGGCCCACGAACTGATCGATATCTCCGATGGCGCAGTCACCATGAAGCTGGTGGGCCGGGCGCATCCGAGTCGTGCTATTGCGTTTCTCAACGAAATCTACCCGCCCGGCGCCGATACCGGGGAAGAGATGCTCACCCACGATGGCGAGGAAACCGGCATTCTTCTCGAAGGTCGCCTGGAACTGGTGGTAGGGCTGGAGACATTTGTCCTGGAGGCCGGTGACAGCTACTACTTTGAGAGTACGAAGCCGCACCGTTTCCGTAATCCGTTCGATGCTCCGGCGCGACTAATCAGCGCAGCCACTCCGGCAAATTTCTAGACCAAGAGGCATCCTGCAAGGTTTGCAGAGAGGCCCCCAGCGACATTTCGCCGCGATTAAGACCCCTTCGACTTTGGGGTTGTTTCAGTGTGGCGGGCTAACCGTTATACTTTCGCCCGCCTGCGAAACCGTGGCCGCAGGCGTGACTAGCCACCATTGAGGGTGTACGCGTGAACCTAATTATGAAAATGCTGGCCGCACCAGCAACCGTATTGGCCCTTTGGGCAGTCAGCGCTCAAGCTGCGACTAATGATGACATTGCCAAGCGTCTTGAGCCTGTTGGCCAGGTCTGCGTTCAGGGGCAGGAATGCAAGGGTATGGAAGTCGCTGCTACTGCAGGTGGTGGCGGTGGTGCGAAATCCCCGGATGACGTGATTGCCAAGCATTGCAATGCTTGTCACGGCACCGGCCTGTTGGGTGCGCCGAAAATCGGTGACACCGCAGCCTGGAAAGAGCGCGCCGATCACCAGGGCGGCCTCGACGGCATCCTGGCCAAGGCCATCACCGGTATCAACGCCATGCCGCCTAAAGGCACCTGCGCCGATTGCAGCGATGATGATCTCAAAGCTGCTATCCAGAAGATGTCCGGCCTGAAATAAGTCGCCATCTTCAGCGAAAAAGCCGCTTACGAGCGGCTTTTTTGTGGGCGTAATTCAGCCAGTGCACTGTTCAAGGCAGCAAACTCCCGGCAAGCTCGGTCCAACCTCAATTCATGGATGGTCCCCGGAGGGTCAGATGCTGCAATCCTGTTCTATCGAGCATGCGGTAGATGAAGTGCTCGCCCGTTTGCCGCAACACATTCACATGGGCATGCCCCTGGGCCTGGGCAAACCCAACCGTTTTGCCAACGCTCTGTATCGCCGCATTGGCCAATTGCCCGAACGCCAACTGACGATCTATACCGCCCTGAGCCTGGGCCGTCCGTCCCTGGGCGACGGTTTGCAGAAGCGCTTTCTCGAACCCTTCGTGGAGCGGGTGTTCGGCGACTATCCGGAACTGGATTTCCTTGCCGACCTGCACCGTGACAGCCTGCCGGCGAACATCCGCGTCGAGCAGTTCTTCATGCAGCCCGGCAGCCTTTTGCACAGCGCCGCAGCGCAGCAGGACTACGTCAGCAGCAACTACAGCCATGCCGCCCGGGACATCAACGCCGCCGGTCTCAACCTGGTGGCGCAACTGCTGGCCCGCGATCCGCAACACCCCGGCCGCCTGAGCCTGAGCTGCAACCCGGATATCACCCTCGACATGCTGCCGATGATCGCCAAGCGTCGTGCGGCGGGGGAGACCATCCTGATTCTCGGCCAGGTCCACAGTGACCTGCCTTATATGCCCGGGGACTCCGAGATCGATGCTGCGGACCTCGATCTGCTGATCGACGAAGAAGAGCGCAGCACCCTGTTTTCCACGCCGAACATGCCGGTGGGGATTCAGGATCATTGCATCGGCTTGCATGCCAGCACCCTGGTGCGCGACGGCGGCACCTTGCAGATCGGCATTGGCTCCATGGGCGACGCGCTGACCGCAGCCTTGCTGGCACGGCAGGCCGACAACGACGGTTATCGTGCCCTGCTGGCGGATCTGCAGGTTGACCACTGGCAGGCGCTGATCGACCGCGAAGGCGGCGTCGAGCCCTTTGCCCAGGGGCTCTATGGTTGCAGTGAAATGTTCGTCAACGGCCTGCTGGCCCTGGCGGATGCCGGCATCGTGCGGCGCAAGGTCTACCCGACCCTGGAGCTGCAACAGCAAGCCAACGCCGGCACTCTGGATGCGGCCACGGCTGGCGGGGTCTCGGTCCACGGTGGTTTCTTCCTTGGCCCGCGCAGTTTCTATCAGCGGTTGCGCGAGCTGCCCAAGAGCAAGCTGGCGCAGTTCAACATGACCGCCATCAGCTACATCAACGAGCTGTATGGCCATGAAGAACTCAAGCGCCTGCAGCGCCGGGATGCGCGATTCATCAACAGCGCGTTCACCATGACCCTGATGGGCGCGGCGGTGTCCGATCAGTTGCAGGGCGGGAAGGTGCTCAGCGGTGTGGGCGGGCAGTACAACTTCGTTGCCCAGGGACATGCTTTGGCAGATGCCCGATCGGTGCTGATCCTGCGCAGTTGGCGCGAATCCGCTGGCGAGGTCAGTTCCAACATTGTCTGGGAGTACGGCCATTGCACCATCCCGCGCCATCTGCGGGACATCGTGATCACCGAGTACGGTATTGCCGATCTGCGGGGTAAAACGGATGCGCATGTGATCGAGGCGCTGCTCAACATCAGCGACTCACGCTTTCAGCCGGGGTTGCTGGAGCAGGCACAGAAGGCCGGAAAACTGCCGAAGGATTTTCGTCTGAACCCGCGTTTTACCGACAACAGCCCACAGCGTTTGCAGAGCATTCAGGCGCGTCATCGCCACCTGTTTCCCGAGTATCCGTTGGGCAGTGATTTCAGCGATGAAGAGCGTGACCTGCTGCGGGCGCTGAACTGGCTCAAGAGCAAGTTCAAGCTCAGCGAGATCCTTGAGCTGGGCAAGGCGGCACTCGATGCGCCGGAGCCTGAGGCATTTGCGGCGCACCTTGAGCGCATGGGGCTGGAGCAGCCCGATGGGCTGCGCGAGGAACTGTATCAGCGCTTCCTGCTGGCCGGGCTGCAGGCCACGGCACCCACCTTGTCGTAGGTGCCGGCTTGCCGGCGAATGGGCCATCAAGCCTTGCGCTGCTCTCAAGGGCGTCTTCGCTGGCAAGCCAGCTCCTGCACAATTCAACTCCTGAGCAGGCCTGGCGGGCGAGGTTACTCGATGAAGGTGACCACGCCACCGGCCAGGGATTTGACCCGGGCCAGGGATTCCACGCGGTAGCCCTGGGCGTCCAGCTCGGCACGGCCGCCCTGGAAGGACTTCTCGATCACGATGCCCAGGCCGGCCACGGTGGCACCGGCCTGCTTGATGATCGAGATCAGTGCCTGGGACGCCTTACCGTTGGCCAGGAAGTCATCGATGATCAGCACACGATCGCTGCTGGTCAGGTGCCGTGGGGAGATGGCGACGGTGCTTTCCACCTGTTTGGTGAAGGAGTACACGGTGGCCGACAGCAGGTTCTCGGTCAGGGTCAGGGACTGGTGCTTGCGGGCGAAGATCACCGGCACGCCCAGGTTCAGGCCGGTCATGATGGCCGGGGCAATCCCCGAGGCTTCGATGGTGACGATCTTGGTGATGCCCGAGTCCTTGAACAGCGTGGCGAATTCATCGCCGATCAGCTTCATCAACTGCGGGTCGATCTGATGGTTCAGAAAGGCGTCGACTTTCAGTACTTGATCGGAAAGCACGATGCCTTCTTCGCGAATTTTCTTGTGCAGTGCTTCCACGGAGCTTCCTCAAATAGCGCCTGTTGCGCCAAAGGTCAGTTAAAAATAGTCGATTTTAGCGCTTTAACATCGCGCGTATATCCGCCAAAGCGCTATTGCCGCGAACGGCTTTGACTTCGGTCGGCGTGTCGTCGTTGCCTTCCCAGGCCAGGTCGTCCGGGGGCAATTCATCGAGGAAGCGGCTCGGTGCGCAGTCGATGATTTCACCGTATTGCTTGCGCTTGGCCGCGAAAGTGAAGGCCAGGGTCTGGCGAGCACGGGTAATGCCCACGTAGGCCAGGCGTCGTTCTTCCTCGATGGTATCGGCTTCGATACTGGAGCGGTGCGGGAGGATTTCCTCTTCCATGCCCATGATGAACACGTAGGGAAACTCCAGCCCCTTGGAGGCATGCAAGGTCATCATTTGTACACCTTCGGCGCCGTCTTCCTCTTCCTGCTGGCGTTCCAGCATGTCCCGCAGGACCAGCTTGCCGATGGCGTCCTCGACGGTCATTTCGCCGTCTTCGTCTTTTTCCAGGGTGTTCTTCAAGGCCTCGATCAGGAACCAGACGTTGCCCATCCGGTAGTCCGCGGCCTTGTCGCTGGAGCTGTTGGTGCGCAGCCAGTTCTCGTAGTCGATGTCCATGACCATGCTGCGCAGGGCAGATATCGGGTCTTCGCCGGCGCATTGTTCACGGACGCGGTCCATGAAGCGCTTGAAGCGCGCCAGGCGATCAGTGAAACGGCTGTCCAGGTGCTCGCCCAGGCCGATCTCATCGGTGGCGGCGTACATCGAGATCTTGCGCTCGGTGGCGTAGTTGCCGAGTTTTTCCAGGGTCGTGGAGCCGATTTCCCGGCGCGGCACGTTGATCACTCGGAGGAAGGCGTTGTCGTCGTCCGGGTTCACGATCAGGCGGAAGTAGGCCATCAGATCCTTGACTTCCTGGCGTCCGAAGAAGCTGTTCCCGCCGGACAGGCGATAGGGCACCTGGTGGTGCTGCAGCTTCAGTTCGATCAGCTTGGCCTGGTAGTTGCCCCGGTAAAGAATGGCGAAGTCGCTGTAGGGCCGGTCGGTGCGCAGGTGCAGGCTGAGGATCTCCATGGCCACCCGTTCGGCCTCGGCGTCTTCGTTGCGGCAGCGGATCACGCGGATCTCGTCGCCGTGGCCCATCTCGCTCCACAACTGCTTTTCGAACTCGTGGGGGTTGTTGGAGATCAGCACGTTGGCGCAGCGCAGGATACGGCTGGTGGAGCGATAGTTCTGCTCCAGCATCACCACTTTCAGGGACGGGTAGTCGTCCTTGAGCAGCATCAGGTTTTCCGGGCGCCGCGCCACGCCAGGCGTAGATCGACTGGTCGTCGTCGCCCACCACGGTGAACTGGTTGCGTTTGCCGATGAGCATTTTCACCAGCAGGTACTGGCTGGCGTTGGTGTCCTGGTATTCGTCCACCAGCAGGTAGCGGACCTTGTTCTGCCATTTCTCCAGGATGTCGGCGTGTTCTTCGAACAGCTTCACCGGCAGCAGGATCAAGTCATCGAAGTCCACCGCGTTGAACGCTTTGAGCGTGCGTTGGTAATGGGTGTAGACGATGGCTGCGGTCTGTTCCTTGGGGTTGCGGGCATTTTCCAGGGCTTGGGCCGGCAGGATCAGGTCGTTCTTCCACGAACCGATCATGTTCTTGATCTCGTCGACACCGTCGTCCCCGGAGTACTCCTTCTGCATGATGTCGGTCATCAGGGCCTTGACGTCGGCTTCGTCGAAGATCGAGAAGCCCGGCTTGTAGCCCAGCCGCGCATGCTCCTTGCGGATGATGTTCAGGCCCAGGTTGTGGAAGGTCGACACGGTCAGGCCACGGCCTTCGCCGGCGCGCAGCAGGGTGCCGACCCGCTCCTTCATTTCTCGCGCGGCCTTGTTGGTAAAGGTCATGGCGACGATGTACTGGGCGCGGATGCCGCAGTTCTGGATCAGGTGCGCGATCTTGCGGGTGATCACGCTGGTCTTGCCGGAGCCTGCGCCGGCGAGCACCAAAAGAGGGCCGCCGACATAGTTCACGGCTTCTTGCTGCCGGGGATTGAGTCGGGACATGACGGTAAAAAGGGATCGGTTACGAAAAGGGCGGGCATTTTAACAGGCTGGACAGATTCTGCTGCTCTCTCCGACTTGTGACGCACAACGCTATCTAAATTTGCCGGTTTTGATACTTTCCCTCAGGATGCGCGCTGAATATGCGTCTAATGTTCGAGTTAGAGCGGTACAAGAAATTGCGTATGATAATCAATATCAATTGTTATTGCTTATTTGCGCGCCATAATGCCCGCCGCCAACTCATTTTGCAGAGTCTAGGGAGCTAGCTTGTCTAAGCCTGTCGAACCCTTGCGTTTGCTGCTACTGGCCGAAGAGCCTGTGTGGACAGCGTTGTTGCGCGAGTGTGTCGCTCCGTTGGGAGACTCGGTGGTATTGATCAGTGCTCCCACCTGGGAGTCGGTCAGTCGTTTGTTCGAAGACGATCGCAATGCGGTCCTGTTGACCATTCCACGCCTGCAGCCCGGTCCCGGGCGTTGCAGTTTGCCCACCATTCTATTGCTGGACCATGAGCCCTCAGTAGCCCCGGTGGGTGTCAGCGACTGGCTGGTGGGTTCTTGCCTGAGTACCGACGCCCTGCGTCGCTGCCTGCGTCATGTACGCGAGCGCGGTGTGCTGGAAAACACCCTGCAACGCCTGGCCGAGCAAGACCCCCTGACCGGCATCGCCAACCGCCAGGGCTTCCAGACCCTGCTGGCCGCACGGCTGGCGGAAAACGACGGTCGCGGCCTGGCCCTGGGGCACCTGGACCTGGACAACTTCCGCCACGCCAACGACGCCCTCGGCCACCAGGCCGGCGACCGCCTGATCTTGCAGGTGGTGTCGCGGCTCAAGAGCCAACTGGAGGCTGGTGACCAACTGGCCCGCCTGGGCAGCGACGAGTTTGCCCTGCTGATCGACACCCGCCGCGCGCCGCAGCGCGCCGAATGGATGGCTGAACGCATCACCGAAGCCATGGCCGAACCCTATTGGGTCGATGGCGAAAGCTTGTTGATCGGCTGCAGCCTGGGGATTGCCCATGCCCGAGCCAATGCCGGCGCCGACCCGTTGATGTGGCATGCACATATCGCCATGCAGCAGGCCAAGAGCACCCAAGGCTGCACCTTTCATATCTTCAATGAGCGGATCAACCGCAACGCCCGCAGCCTCGCCGATCTGGAAAGCGAACTGCGCCGAGCCTTGCGCCGTGATGAGCTGGAGCTGCATTACCAACCCCGGCTGAACCTGCATGACGGCAAGATCGTCGGCCTCGAAGCCCTGGTGCGTTGGCGCCACGGCGAGCGCGGCTTGCTGCCTCCCAGCGAGTTTGTGCCCCTGGCGGAACAGAGCGGGCTGATCGTGCCCTTGGGCTACTGGGTGATTTCCCGTGCTCTGCGAGACATGCAGGCCCTGCGCGAGCGTGGGCTGCCCTCGCTGCACATGGCGGTCAACCTGTCGTTCCGCCAGTTTCAGGACAGCCAGTTGCTCTCGACCCTGAGCCGGCTGATCGCCGAGCGCGGGGTTGAGGCCCAGTGGCTGGAGTTCGAGCTGACGGAAACCGCAGTGATGCGCCGCAGCGATCTGGTGAAGCAGACCATGGATGCCCTGGGGCGCCTGGGGGTGCGTTTTTCCCTGGACGACTTCGGCACCGGTTTCTCTTCCTTCGTCCACCTCAACAGCCTGCCGATCACCCTGCTCAAGGTCGACAAGAGCTTTGTCGGGGGCATGGAGCAGCGTGAAGAGAACCGCAAACTGGTACACGCCATGATCAACCTGGCCCACAACCTCAATCTGGATGTGGTGGCCGAAGGTGTGGAAACCGCGGAGCAACTGGCGTTGCTACGAGGCTTTGGCTGCGATCAGGTCCAGGGCTACCTGATCAGCAAGCCGTTGCCCCTGGCGGACCTGATGGAGTACCTGACGTTCGGCAGCAGCCAGCAGTCGCTGCAGGAGGGGATGCTTTAAGCGACGGATACCGGTGCTGATCCAGCGCCTTGGGCGGCGGGGACCCGCTCCCCGTCAATCCGCGCTGCTGGCTTGAACGTTCATCGCCGCAACCACGGGCTCGTGCTTGATCATGCGGCGCATCCGCCACTCGAACGCCAGGGTCAGGCTGATGGCCGCGCAGGCCAGGCCCAGGGCCAGTCCCCACCAGACACCGGTCGGTCCCCAGCCCAGGGTAAAGGCCATCAGCCATGCCGATGGGGCACCGATCAGCCAGTAGCAGCCCAGGCCCACCAGGAAGGTGGTCTTGGCATCCTTGAGACCGCGGATGGCGCCCATGGCGATGGTCTGGGTGCCATCGAACAGCTCGAACCAGGCCGCTACCGCCAACAGGCTCACCGCCAGTTGAATCACCTCGGCGAAGGCCGGGTCGTTATGGTCGAGGAACAGCCCGATCAACTGGTTGGGCAGCAGCCAGAAAACCATCGCGAACCCCAGCATCGCCACCGCGCCGAAGGCGATGCCTACCCGTCCGGCCAACCGTGCATCCAGCAGTTGTCCGGCGCCGTAGTGCTGGCCGATGCGCATGGTGATGGCGTAGGAGATACCCGCCGGCACCATGAACGCCACCGACACGATCTGCAGGGCGATCTGGTGCGCCGCCAGCTGGGTGCTGCCCATGGTGCCCATGCACAGCGCGGCGAAGGCGAACAACCCGACTTCCACCGCATAGGTGCCGCCGATGGGCAGGCCCAGGCGCCACAGTTCGCGCAGGTAATGGGTGTTCAGCCGGGCCAGGCCCTGGCGCAATGGGTACGCGGCATAGGCTGGATGGCGCTTGATGTGCCAGGCCAGGGCCAGCGCCATGCAGTTGGCGACGATGGCGGTCACCAGGCCGATGCCCATCAGGCCGAGTTTCGGCAGGCCGAACATGCCGGTGATCAATGCATAGTTGAGCAGGAAGTTGGCCACAGTCCCTGCCAGGCTGATGACCATCACCGGCGTCGCCCGGCCGATGGCGCTGGTGAAGCCGCGCAAGGCCATGAAGCTCAAGTAGCCGGGCAGGGCGAACGGCAGGATCAGCAAGAACTGGCCGGCAGCCTGGACGTTGCTTTCAGTCTGGCCAAAAAGCAGCAACAGCGGTTTGAGGTTCCACAGCAGCAGGCCGGCGACCAGGGCCATGATCCAGGCCAGCCACAGGCCGGCCTGGGTCAGGCGGGCGGCGCCCTGAATGTCTCCGGCGCCCTGACGAATCGCCACCAGGGTGCCGACCGCGGCAATCACGCCGATGCAGAAAATCGAGACAAAGGAATAGCTGGCGGCGCCCAGGCCACCGCCGGCCAGGGCTTGCGGGCTGAGGCGGGCCATCATCAGGGTGTCGGTGAGAACCATCAGCATGTGCGCCAGCTGGGAGGCGATCAGCGGCCCCGCCAGCCGCAGGATGGCCCAGAGTTCGGTACGTGCTGGATGCTGCATGGTCATCAGGCTCGATCAGGGTAAAGTCGGGGAGAGCGCTGATTCTCGGCGCTTCCGGGCCATAGCACAAAGGGATAAAAATACTTGCTGGCATGATAAAAACTCATGCGAATATCTTTCTGGTAGCGTTGCGTCATTCCGCTGCTGGAGCGCGTCCATGTCCCGTCGTCTTCCTCCTCTTTATGCCCTGCGCGCTTTTGAAGCGGCGGCGCGGCACAGCTCGTTCACCCGCGCGGCCGAGGAACTGTCCATTACCCAGAGCGCTGTCAGCCGGCATATCCGCACCCTGGAGGAGCACTTCGCCTGCCGGCTGTTCCAGCGCAGCGGGCGCAATCTGCAACTGACCGAAGCGGCGCGCTTGCTGCTGCCGGGTATCCGCGAGGGTTTCGGTGCCCTGGAGCGGGCCTGCAATACCCTGCGGGCCGAAGACGACATCCTGCGCATGAAGGCGCCGTCGACCCTGACCATGCGCTGGTTGCTGGCCCGCCTCAGCCGCTTCCGCCATCTGCAGCCGGGCAACGAAGTGCAGCTCACCAGTGCCTGGATGGACGTGGACTCCGTGGACTTCAACCAGGAGCCCTTCGACTGCGCGGTACTGCTGAGCAACGGACACTTTCCACCGGACTGGGAAGCCAGCTACCTGTTCCCGGAGTTGCTGATCCCGGTGGGTGCTCCGAACTTGCTCGAAGACCCGCCCTGGGATGTGGCGCGGCTGGCGGCCACGGAGTTGTTGCACCCGACTCCGGACCGGCGGGACTGGCGCAGTTGGCTGGAGCAGATGGGGCTCACGGATCAGGTTTCCCTCAAGGGCGGGCAGGTGTTCGACACCCTGGAACTGGGGATGATTGCGGCGGCTCGGGGTTACGGCGTGTCCATGGGGGATCTGCTGATGGTGGCCGAAGATGTGGCTCAGGGTCGCTTGAGCCTGCCCTGGCCGACCGCCGTCGCCAGTGGCTTGAACTATTACCTGGTGTGGCCCAAGACCCGGCCGGGAGGCGAACGTTTGCGTCGCCTCAGCGACTTTCTCCAGGGCGAGGTCCAGGCCATGCAACTGCCCGAGGTAGAGCGCCTCGGCTGAAACGATGCAGTGCCCGGCCGACGGGGGCGCGGAGATATCCTTGCTAGGCGCTCAAGTATTCGTGGGCGCCGCCGAATCCATGGGTTATGGAACCAGCGTTCAGGAAGGTCCTAAATTACTAAAAATCCTAGAATAATTACTGCCGAGTGTGCTGATCGATCAGGATGATCCGCCTTCTCGGGAAGGAGCCATCATGTCCCAACCCCGTGCCCGGATAGCCTCCCAGCTAGGGCTTGCCCTTGCCCTGATACTCGCTCTGGTGATCAGCGGCAGTACCCTGTTTGCCCTGCGTTCTCTGGATTCGGCGAATCTCGACACTAGAGAGGAGCACCTGGCCAGCGAAGCGCGCCTGCTGGCCGATCAGCTCAACACCTTTCACAGCAGCCTGCGCGAAAGCACCCAGCGCCTCAGCGGCTTGTTTGAAAACCGCTTCCGCAGCGGCCTGAGTCTGCATCCCGAACAACCGGTGAGTGTGGCCGGGGTCCAGACCCCGGGCCTGCACCTGGGGGACGTGGTGCTGAACAACAACTTCGAGGAAGTGGACGAGTTCAAGCAGATGACCGCCGGGGTGGCGACCCTGTTCGTGCGCAGCGGCGACGACTTCATCCGGGTCAGTACTTCCTTGAGCAAGCAGGACGGCAGCCGGGCCATTGGCACCTTGCTCGACCACGCCCACCCGGCCTATCAGAAACTCATGGCGGGGCAGGGTTATGTCGGCCGGGCGCTGTTGTTCGAACGTTTCTACATGACCCAGTACACCCCGGTGCTGGATCGTGCCGGCAAGGTGATTGCCGTGTTGTTCGTTGGTTTTGACTACACCGATGCGCAGAACGCTCAGTTCGACAATCTCCAGCGCTTTCGCATCGGACACAGCGGCTCCCTGGCCTTGCTGGACGAACAGCACAAATGGCTGGTGCCACCGGCGGGCGTGCAAGGCCTGGATCAGGCCGCGCAGGTCATGACCGATGCAGCGCAGCAGCCGGGCAAGGGCCGCTTCTGGAGCGACCAGGGCGAAGACTTCTACAGCCTGGCGGTGCCTTTTGCCGGTGGGCCCTGGTCGGTGGTGGCGAGCATGCCCAAAGCCGAGATTCGGGCGGTGACCTGGAGCGTCGGCATCCGTCTGGTGATCGGCAGCCTGTTGGCGATGTTGTTGGCGGTGGGCGCTACGGTCTGGCTGCTGCGCAGCAAGCTGGCGCCCTTGAGTGATCTGGTGCGTCAGGCCCAGGCCTTGGGCGGCGGCGACCTGAGTGCGCGGTTGAATGTGTCCAGCCACGATGAGATCGGCCAACTGGCTCGCAGTTTCAACCAGATGGGTGAAGCCTTGTCGACCATGGTCGAGCACATCCGCCGTTCTGCCGCAGAGGTCAACGGTCGGGCCCAGGCCTTGTCTGGCCTGTCCAGCGGTGCCTATGAAGGCATGGAGCAGCAGTCGGGCGAGATCACCAGCATGGCGGGGGCGGTTGAGGAGTTCAGCGCCACGTCGCTGAACATCGCCGACAACATGGGCAGCACCCAGCGCCTGGCCGAGGAAAATGCTCAGCAGACCCATATCGGCCGCGAGTCCATGGAGCAGGCGTCATCGTCCCTGGAGCAGATTGCCGGGGCGCTCAACAGCACGGCTACGGTAATCAATACCCTGGGCCAACGCTCCCAGGAGATCGGCGGAATTGTCGGGGTGATCACCGCGATTGCCGACCAGACCAACCTGCTTGCTCTCAACGCCGCCATCGAGGCGGCCCGTGCCGGCGAGCAGGGTCGCGGCTTCGCCGTGGTGGCGGATGAGGTGCGCAACCTGGCGTCGCGTACCCGCGAGGCCACCGACGAAATCTCGCAGATGATCAACAGCATCCAGCAGGAAACCGGCCATGCCATCGAGACCATGGAACAGGGCAACCGGCTGATGCAGGAAGGCTTGTCGCGCAACGCCGATGTGGCTTCGGCCCTGGCCCTGATCGACGAGCAGAGCCGCAGCGCCGGCGAGCAGTTCGCCGCCATCACCACGGCCACCCAGGAGCAGAGCAGCACCGCCACGGTGCTAAGCAGCAACCTGCAGAGCATTGCCCAGGCCAACAGCGAGCAACGGGAGGTGGTGTCCAACCTGGCGCTCACTGCTCGTGAGTTGGAAACACTGGCCGCCGACCTGCGACAGGAAGTCGACCGCTTCCGCTGACAGTGGCCCTTTCGCCCCGCAACCCTGGGTTGCGGGGCAAGGTCCTGCTGCACGCCGGCGGCTATCGCGTCCGGCGGTTCTGAGGTTTAGCGGGGTTCGGTCGGTTCACCCAGCCCCGGGTCAACGCGCTTGCCGATGTCCCGCAGGCGTGCCAATTGATCGACCATGGTCGGGGCCTCGTCGACGCTGCTGACGAAGGTCCACAGATAAGTCATTACCGCATACACATGCCCGGCCTTGACCTCGGGTGACAGCGCCAGCTGACTGATGGCGATGACGAACAGAATCGCCGCCACGGTGCCCAGAAACAGATAGGCCGCCGCCTCCCGGTCCGAGAGCCAGATGCGCAGCCGCGACAGCAGCCGATAGTGACGCTTCAGCGAGGCGGCGCCGACCTTGGCCACCAGGCCGATTTCCTTTTCCAGTCGATCGTTCAGGCGTTCGTGCAACTGCTGATTGCGCCGTGCAAAGCGCGGCAGCAGGGTGACGCACAGCAGCAGGGCGCCCAGGCAGGCCAGGCCGATCCAGGGCTCGATCACCAGCAGCATGACCGCGGCACCGACAATCGATACCAGGGCGGTGGCGATGGTCGGCACATGCTTTTCGAAGAAGTCGACGAACTCCCTGGCCAGCACCACCCGCGCCGCTGCCGTGGAAGTGTTTTGCTGCTGCAGGCGCTGATTGAGGATCACCGGCACCGCCAGGTCGGCGTAGATGCGGGTGAAGGTGCGGGTGTCCACCGCTCGCCGCGCGGCCCCCACGACCCAGAAGCCCAGCACCACCAGGGCGTAGATCAGCGCGTGGGTGGTGTCACCCCGCAGGATCGAGTCTACGGCGAACCCGGCAAACAGCGGGTAGGCCAGCAGCAGGGCGTTCTCTAGCGCCACCAGGGACAACGTGACAAACAGCTTGCCCGGGTACGCCCGGGCAATGGCCTTGAGCGTCTGGCCGGCCGATTGCTGGCCGATCTTTTGTGTGGAGTCGACGATAACGGATGGGGTGACGACAGACATGAGTGCACCACAGGTGTGATAACGGTTAATATTGAGCGACTGCTCAATTATCTTTGAGCGATCGCTCAAAATGCAAGCGCCGTCCATCTCGGCGTCAAGAGGCCCGATTGCCCATGTCCCGTAACGACCGTAAAGACCAGATCATCGGCGCGGCCCTGGAGTTGTTTCGCAGCAAGGGGTTCGCCGATGTCTCCACTCGCGACCTGGCCGAACATGCCGGGTTGTCCCGCAGTCATGTCTATCACTACTTCAGCGATTGGAAGGAGCTGCGTCGCGAGGCCTTCGTCCGTTTTGCCAATGAGCAACTGGAGGCGGTGGGCGAACCGCTGCAAGGCGTCGCGCCCTTGGAGGCGCTGCAGGGTTTTCTTCGCGATTGCCTGCCCGATTCCGCCGAGGACGGCTGGGCGCTGTGGCTCGATGCCTGGGACGAGGCCATGTATGACCAGGAGCTGGCCGAGGCCTACCTGAAGATCAACGGTCAGTGGCAACGGATGTTGGCGCAGATCGTCCACCGTGGGGTCCAGGCCGGAGTGTTCCGCTGCTCCAGCCCCGAACGCGTGGCACGACAGTTGTTCGCGCAAACCATGGGCTATGCCGATGACCTGCTGCTGCGGGCCTCGCCCGAAGCTGCCGAGGCTGCCTTGGCAGAAGTCTTGGAAGTGGCGGGCTTGCTGTTGGGGTTCGAGGACTGAGGGCCTCAGTACAAATGATGGGATCTTGTGGTGGTTAGCGCGATTTATTGGCTTGCTGAAACGATTCTTCAGCGCTATAAAAATCGTACAACTCCAATAAAGGCAATCCCTCGATGAAGTCCCTCAAACTGCTTGTTTCCCTCGCCGCGCTGAGCGCCGCTTCCCATGCCATGGCCTGGGACTATGTATTGCTCGACAGCGACAAGGCCGCCGACAACCTGCACCTCACCAGCCAGCAACTGGGGGTAAAGACCGAGCGGCCTTTTTCCGTGACCTTGCGCACCTTGCATGGCGGTCGCCAGGAAGGGGTGAGCATCATCGACATCGACAATGGTGTGATGAAGCTCTCGGTGGTGCCGACCCGGGGCATGAATGTGTTGCAGGCCTCGGTGGGCGATGTGCGCCTGGGCTGGGATTCACCGGTCAAGGAAGTGGTCAATCCGGCGTTCATCGAACTCAATGGCCGTGGTGGCCTGGGCTGGCTGGAAGGCTTCAATGAGCTGGTGACGCGTTGCGGCTACGAGTGGGTCGGGCACCCTGGCCTGGACAATGGCGAGTTGCTGACACTGCATGGCCGCGCGGCGAACATTCCCGCCAGCAAGGTCACCCTGCATATCGACGAGAAACCGCCTTACGCCATTCACTTGCGGGGCGAGCTCAAGGAGCAGGCGTTCAAGAAGGTCGATTTCAGTGTCGCCACCGAACTGGTTACCGAGCCCGGCAGCACCAGTTTCACCCTCAATGACCGGTTGACCAACAACGGTGATTATCCGAAGGAATACCAGGCGCTGTACCACAGCAACTTCAGCACGCCGTTCCTCGAGCAGGGGGCCAAGTTTGCGGCACCGGTGAAACAAGTCTCGCCCTTCAACGACAAAGCAAAGGCCGATCTGGCGGACTGGCAGACCTATCGCGGCCCGACCCGCGACTATGACGAGACCGTCTACAACGTCGTGCCTTATGCCGACGCCAAGGGCGAGACCCTGGCGGTGCTGCATAACAAGGCGGGTAGTCTCGGCGTATCGCTGGGCTTCAATACCCAGCAGTTGCCGGTGTTCTCGCTATGGAAGAACACCGACACCCAGGGCCAGGGTTATGTGACGGGACTGGAGCCGGGCACCAGTTTCTCTTACAACCGCCGCTATCAGCGTCCGCTGAATCTGGTGCCGACCATCGGCGCCAAGGAGCAACGTCAATTCCAGATCCGCTACAACCTGCTGGCGGACAAGGCTGCGGTGGATGATGCGCTGAGTCTTGTCGGCAAGATTCAGGATGGACGCCAGACCGAAGTGCGTCCCACGCCGCTGGTGGATCTGTCCAAGGAGTGACCCTTCAACCTGTGCTCGGCCGGTAATGCAGGGCTTCTGCCAGATGCTCGCGGTTGATCCGTGCCGCCTGCTCCAGGTCGGCCAGGGTCCGGGCCACCTTCAGCAGGCGGTGGGCGGCTCGTAGCGACAGGTCCAGGCGTTCGCAGGCCGCTTCCAGCCAGCGTTCGTCTGCCGTGGATAGCCGGCAATGGCGCCTCAGGCCGGGGAGGTCGAGATGGGCATTGGCGCAACCCTGGCGTTGGCGTTGCAGCTCGCGAGCTTGAGCCACCCGGGCGGCGGCGCTGGCACTGTCGTCCCCCGGTTGCGGCTCGTGGTTCAGGGCGGTGGCTTCGCGGGCCACGGTCAGGTGCAGGTCGATGCGATCGAGCAAGGGGCCGGACAGCTTGTTGCGATAGCGCTGGATCTGTTCCGGCGTGCAGCGACACCGTCCGTTGGGGTCGCCAAGGTAGCCACAGGGGCAGGGGTTCATGGCGGCTACCAGTTGGAAGCGCGCTGGAAACTGTAGCCGGTCGCGGGCGCGCGCGATGACGATCTGGCCCGACTCCATGGGCTCGCGCAGAACCTCCAGGACCTTGCGGTCGAACTCCGGCAGTTCATCGAGAAACAACACACCGTGATGGGCCAGGGTGATTTCTCCCGGACGAGGTTTCGAACCGCCACCCACCAGTGCAGGGCCTGATGCCGAATGATGGGGCTGGCGGAAGGGGCGCTGCGGCCAGTGGCGCAGCGGCTTGTGGCTGCTCACCGATTGAATGGCTGCGACTTCCAGGGCTTCGTCTTCCTGCAAGGGTGGCAGCAGGCCGGGCAAGCGACTGGCCAGCAAGGTTTTGCCGGTGCCGGGCGGGCCGCTGAACAGCAGGTTGTGGGCACCGGCGGCAGCGACCAGCAAGGCACGCTTGGCGGCCAGTTGGCCCTGGACTTCCCGCAGGTCGGGGTAGGGCGTCTGATTCTCCTGCAAGCCGTCGCTGACGTAAGCCGCGATGGGGACGTGGCCATTGAAGTGGGCGACGGCCTCCAGCAGATGGTCTACGGCGATCACCTCCAGGCCCGAGGCCAGGCAGGCTTCCTCGGCATTGGCCCGGGGCACCAGCAGGGTGCGTCCCGCCTTGCGTGCCGCCAGCGCAGCCGGGAGCACACCGCGTACTGCTCGCACCGCGCCGGACAGAGCCAGCTCACCCAGGCATTCGATGTTGTCCAGCGCCAGGGCCGGCACCTGCACGCTGGCGGTGAGGATGCCCAGGGCGATGGCCAGGTCGAATCGTCCACCGTCCTTGGGCAAATCCGCCGGAGCCAGGTTGAGGGTGATGCGTCGCGGCGGGAAGTTGAATCCGGCGTTGAGGATGGCGCTGCGCACCCGGTCCTTGCTTTCCTTGACTGCAGCTTCCGGCAGCCCGACCAGGGTCAGGCTCGGCAGGCCGTTGGCCAGGTGCACTTCAACGCTGACAGCCGGAGCCTGTACGCCCACTTGGGCACGGCTGTGGATGATTGCCAGGGACATGGGAAGATCTTCCTTGAGACAGCGGGAACCGCGTCCTGCGGTGCTGCAAGGATAGATGAGGGCTTTGGCGGGAGGAGCTTTGAATGCGCACAGGATATGTCGCCGGCGCTACGGCTTTCGTTGGCAAACCGGCTCCAGGTTTGTAGGAGCCGGCTTGTCGGCGAATCGCGGGTTCAGCTCATTGCGCTGCCGGATTGAGCCGGGCTTCCAGCTCCGCCACTTTGGCCTCCAGGCTTTCCAGGCGTGCCCGGGTGCGGGCCAGGACCACCATCTGGCTGTCGAATTCTTCCCGGCTGACCAGGTCCAGTTTGCTGAAGCCGCTTTGCAGCAGGGCCTTGAACTGGCTTTCGATTTCATTGCGAGGCAGAGGTGTTTCACCGCTGAGCAAACGCGAGGCGTGGCCGCTCAGGGCATCGAGAAGGTCTTTGGGCGCGAGCATGGGAGTGTCCTGAATAGCAGATGGACCGCAGTGTATCACGCACGGCTCAAGGGCTTGGTGGTGCCCGCTCTGCACGTTTTTCGCGCATCCGGGCGGGCGCTCGCGCACCGTTATTGTGCGTATCCGCGGTGCCGATTTGTGCAAGCCCGAACGGCTGTGGGCAAGAGACTGAAATCACTGATTTTTCCCGAGCTGGCAAGCTTTCTGCTTAGACCTTGGTGACCCATGCACTGATGCAGTCGCTGTGACGAATGCAGTGCGGCAGGCGGAGCGGGGAGTGTTTCGTCAGAAGCGGTTAGCTGGCGTCGGTCTGGCTGAGGAAGGCCGACGATGCGTTACAAAGCCAGGCACTGCGCTTAGACTTGAGTCGGGTTTGTTTTCCTGGGGCAAGTCCACCAATTCGGGAGAGAGTTTCATGAAGCTAGTCACTGCCATCATCAAGCCGTTCAAGTTGGACGACGTGCGCGAGTCGCTGTCCGAGATCGGCGTGCAGGGCATTACCGTCACTGAGGTCAAAGGCTTCGGCCGGCAGAAGGGTCACACCGAGCTGTATCGCGGTGCGGAGTATGTGGTGGATTTCCTGCCCAAGGTGAAGATCGATGTCGCCATTGACGACAAGGATCTTGACCGGGTTATCGAGGCGATAACCAAGGCCGCCAACACCGGCAAGATCGGTGACGGCAAGATCTTCGTGGTCAATCTGGAACAGGCTATTCGCATCCGTACCGGCGAAACCGATACCGACGCAATCTAAGCCGCCAAACCCAACGCCCCAGGAGAAAACAATATGACTCTGCGTAAATTCGCAGGGCTAGGAGCCCTTTTGTCCCTCGTAATGCCTGGCCTGGCCATGGCGGCAGACGAAGTGGCAGCTCCAGTCCTCAATTCCGGCGACACCGCCTGGATGCTGACTTCCACAGCCTTGGTGCTGTTCATGACCATTCCTGGCCTGGCGCTGTTCTACGGCGGCATGGTGCGGTCGAAAAACATTCTTTCGGTGCTGATGCAGTGCTTTGCCATTACCGGCCTGATCAGCATTCTGTGGGTCATCTATGGCTACAGCATTGCGTTCGACACGACGGGCATGGAACAGGGCGTCGTCAACTTCAACTCCTTCTTCGGTGGCCTGGGCAAGGCCTTCCTGGCGGGCGTGACCCCAGCCAGCCTAACCGGCCCAGCGGCGCTGTTCCCTGAAGCGGTGTTCATCACCTTCCAGATGACTTTCGCCATCATCACTCCGGCGTTGATTGTCGGTGCCTTCGCCGAGCGGATGAAGTTCTCCGCCATGCTGATCTTCATGGGCGTCTGGTTCACCCTGGTGTATGCACCGATCGCGCACATGGTCTGGTCCGGCAACGGCGGCCTGATGTGGGACTGGGGCGTGCTGGATTTCGCCGGCGGCACCGTGGTCCACATCAATGCCGGTATCGCAGGCCTGGTGGCGTGCCTGGTACTGGGCAAGCGCAAAGGCTTCCCTACCACGCCGATGGCTCCCCACAACCTGGGCTATACCCTGATGGGCGCGGCCATGCTGTGGGTCGGTTGGTTCGGCTTTAACGCCGGCTCCGCTGCTGCGGCCAACGGTACTGCCGGCATGGCCATGCTGGTGACGCAGATCGCTACTGCCGCCGCGGCCCTGGGCTGGATGTTTGCCGAGTGGATCACCCACGGCAAGCCAAGCGCGCTGGGTATCGCTTCGGGCGTGGTCGCCGGCCTGGTAGCCATCACTCCGGCAGCGGGCACCGTTGGCCCGATGGGCGCCCTGATCATCGGCCTGGCCGCTGGCGTGGTGTGCTTCTTCTGTGCCACTAGCCTCAAGCGCAAGCTGGGTTATGACGACTCCCTGGATGCCTTCGGCGTTCACGGCATCGGCGGTATTCTTGGCGCGATCCTCACCGGTGTGTTCGCCGCTCCATCTCTGGGCGGCTTCGGCACCGTGACCGACATCGCCGCGCAAGTCTGGATTCAGTGCAAAGGTGTGGGCTTTACCGTGATCTACACCGCGATCGTGACCTACATCATTCTCAAGGTCCTGGATGCCATCATCGGGCTTCGGGTTACCGAGGAAGAAGAAGCGGTCGGCCTCGATCTGGCACAACACAACGAGCGGGGTTACAACCTGTAATCGCGCCTGAAAAAACGCCCGGCTCCGGCCGGGCATTTTTTTGCCTGGCATTTGTCATTGAGAAAGGCTGAATGGATTTACTGACAAGCATTGGCGTGTATGCCGTGGCGATTTCCAGCAGGACAAATGCTTACACTAAAGCAGGATTATTCGGCGCTTTGTTTTTTCCCTGAGCGCGCTAGAATGCGCGCCGAAGCGTGGAGATCGGTATGTGGCAACAGACCCTGATTACCCTGCGGGCCAGGCCCCGGGGCTTTCATCTGGTGACGGACGAGTTGCTCGCCGGCCTGCCTGAGTTGAGGGCATGTCGGGTTGGTCTGCTGCATTTATGGCTGCAACATACCTCGGCCTCGTTGACCATCAACGAGAACGCCGATCCGGCGGTACGGCGTGACTTCGAGCGTTTCTTCAACACCCTGGTGCCTCAAGGCATGGCCGGGTACGAACATGACGACGAGGGCGCGGACGACCTTCCGGCGCACTTCAAAGCCAGTTTGCTAGGCTGTCAGCTGACTTTGCCGGTAGCGGCGGGGCGCTTGGCGCTAGGCACCTGGCAAGGTGTTTATCTGGGCGAGCATCGCGATCATGGCGGTGCTCGCAAAGTCCTTGCCACCCTGCAGGGTGATAGGGCATAAGCCGCTGAGTATCAGTGGACGTTGATTTTTTTCCGGCAGCCTTCGACAGTCGGCGCAGCTGGGCTATAACTAATCTGCTTTTCGCAAGTCATGAGGTAGAACATGAGCGACGATGATCTGGAAAACGACGACCTCGAAGTAGGTGACGAAGACGAAACCGAAGAAGGTCTTGAAGCGGCCGCCGACGATGTGGCGGAAGACGACGGCAGTGATGTTCCTGCTCCGACCGCCAAAGGCAAGGCCAAGGCCGCGGTCTCGGTAGACGAGCTGCCGAGTGTCGAAGCCAAGAACAAGGAGCGTGATGCACTGGCGCGTGCCATGGAAGAGTTCCTGGCCCGTGGCGGCAAAGTGCAGGAAGTCGAGGCCAATGTGGTCGCCGATCCGCCCAAGAAGCCTGATAACAAGTACGGCAGCCGGCCGATCTGAGCCTTGTTACTTGCTTGCTGAAAAAGCCCGCCGTCGCTGCGGGCTTTTTCATGGGCGCGTGCCGGGTAAATGGCGCCGCGTGGCGGCGATCGCGAGCAAGCTCGCTCCTACAGAACGAGCCGCATCAGGTGCCGCTGTGCCAGCGACCCAGCAGTGCTGGCAGTTCTTTGAGGCTGCGAATCTCGGCATCAGGGGCGCGCTCGGCTTCCCAGGCCTTGCCCGCAGGATTGAACCAGATGGCCCGCAGGCCCGCCTGCTGGGCGCCGGCAATGTCGTCGCCCGGGTGATCGCCGATGTGCACGGCAGTATCCGCGGTGGCACCACCGCGCTGCAGGGCTTCATGGAACAGCCGTGCATCCGGCTTGGCGACCCCGATGTCTTCGGCGCACAGGGCGAACTTGAAGTAGTCCGCCAGGCCCAGGCGACGTACGTCGGCATTGCCGTTGGTGACGACCCCTAGGGCGAAATGATTGGCCAGGGCCTCCAGGGTCGGCAGCACCTCGGGGAAGATGTCCAGCTGATGCCTGGCATGCAGGAACACTTCGAAGCTCTGATCGGCCAGCTGGCTGGCTTGGCTGTGCTCATACCCGGCCTCTTGCAGGGCATGGAACAGCACCCGGCGGCGCAGGGCGCTGATCCGGTACTTGAGCGTCGGCTCGTCCTGCAGCACCCGTTCGCGAATGGCCCACAGATGCTCCACCGGCACGCCGCCGAGATTCGGTGCGTGATCGGTCAACCACTGGCGCAGGGTGGCTTCGGCGCTGACAATCACCGGCGCGGTATCCCACAAGGTGTCGTCGAGGTCGAAGGTGATCAGCTTGATGGTCATTACTCACCGCCTTTGTTGCGTTTGGCCCGTGGATGGGCGCTGTCGTAGACCGCTGCCAGGTGCTGGAAGTCCAGGTGGGTATAGATCTGTGTGGTCTTGATGTCCGAATGCCCCAGCAACTCTTGCACGGCTCGCAGGTCCTGGGAGGACTCCAGCAGGTGGCTGGCAAAGGAGTGGCGCAGCATGTGCGGGTGCAGGTTCTGCCCCAGTTCCCGCTCGCCGGCGGCCTTGACCCGCAACTGAATGGCTCGTGGCCCCAGGCGGCGCCCCTTCTGGCTGACGAACAGGGCGCCGTCCGGCGGGTTGCTCAGGGCTCGCAGCGGCAGCCACAGCGTCAGGGCTTCCCGGGCCTTCTTGCCCACCGGCAGCACACGGGTCTTGCTGCCTTTGCCCAGCACCTGCACCAGGCCGTCGGCCAGATCCAGCTGTTCGAGGTTCAGGCTGGTCAGCTCGGAGAGACGCAAGCCGCAGGAGTAGAACAGTTCCAGGATCGCCTGGTCGCGATGGGCCAGGAAGTCGTCTTCTACCGCGCCGTCGAGCAGTTGCAGGGCGCGATCGGTATCCAGGGTCTTGGGCAGGCGGCGTTCGCCCTTGGGCGGTGCCAGGCCGTTGGCCGGGTCGTGATCGCACAGCCCTTCGCGGTTCAGGTAGTGATAGAGCCCGCGCACGGCGGACAGAAGGCGTGCCAGGCTGCGTGATGACTGACCTTGCTGGTGCAGGCGGGCAATCATGCTGCGCAAGCCCTGGATATCCAGGTCGGTCCAACTGCGCACCTGCTGCTTTTCACAGAATCCCAACACCTTGTCGAGATCGCGCCGGTAGGCCAGCAGGGTATGGGCCGACACCTGGCGCTCACTGCGCAGGTGTGCGCAGTAGGCATCCAGTTGCTGCTGCATGGTCAGCGTACCGAGCGCAGCGAGTGAGTGAAGCGCGGCAGCACACGGCCGGTGACTTCAGCAATGTAATTGAGGAACAGGGTGCCTACCGAGCTCTTGTAGTGCTGCGGGTCACGGCTGGCGATGGCCAGTACACCGTGCATGCCCTGGTGCGCCAGGGCGACTACCGCAGTGGAGCCGATCTGCTTGCGCTGTTCTTCGCCGAAGAGAAAGTCCAGTTCGTGCTCGCGCAGACTGCCACTGACACTCTTGCCTTCTGAAAGCAGGCCGCCGATGGCGCCCTGGGCTTCGGCGGCGCAGACCCAGCGGCCTACCGGCATGGGGCTGTCGCTGAACAGAATCAGGCTGACGAAGGGCACCTGGAAATCCTGGCGCAGGCTGTCTTCGACACTCATCACCACCTCTTCCAGGCTGGTGGCGTCCATCAGGGCCAGGATCAGGCGTCGGGTCTTGTCGAACAGCCGATCGTTGTCCCGGGCCACGTCCATCAATTGCGACAGGCGATGGCGCATCTCGATGTTGCGCTCGCGCAGGATCTTCATCTGCCGCTCCACCAGCGATACGGTGTCGCCGCGCTGGTGTGGAATGCGCAAGGCCGGGAGCAACTCGTCGTGCTCGACGAAGAAGTCCGGATGGGCCTCCAGGTACGCGGCAACGGCGGCTGCGTCCAGGTCGGCAGAAGGCGTTGGGTCGGGCTTTGCGGCGGGAGCCTGCGGCTGATCAGTCATGGATTTCGCTCACTTAAAGACGCACCTGTCCTTCGTATACGCGCACTGCCGGACCGGTCATCATCACCGGTTGGCCAGGGCCTGCCCATTCAATGGACAGGCGCCCGCCCGGCAGGTCGATCAATAGGGGCGAATCCATCCACCCCTGGCTGATCGCGGCCACTGCGGCTGCGCAGGCGCCGGTACCGCAGGCCTGGGTTTCCCCGGCGCCACGTTCCCAGACCCGCAACTGCGCGCGTTGACGGTCCAGCACCTGGAGAAAGCCGACATTGACCCGCGCCGGGAAGCGCGGGTGATGCTCGATCTTCGGCCCCAGTTCGTGTACCGGCGCGCTGTTGATGTCATCCACCCGCAACACGGCGTGAGGGTTGCCCATGGACACGGCGGCCAGCTCGACCTGCAGGCCATCGACGTCCAGCGTGTAGCTGTCGGCCTGGGCCGGGGCCTGGAACGGAATGTCCGCCGGCACCAGGCGCGGAGCCCCCATGTTGACGCTGATCTGTCCGTCGTTGCGTACATCCAGTTCGATGACGCCGCTCTTGGTCTCGACGCGGATCTGACGCTTGGTGGTCAGGCGCTTGTCCAGTACGAAACGGGCGAAGCAGCGGGCGCCGTTGCCGCACTGTTCCACTTCGGAGCCGTCGGAGTTGAAGATCCGGTAGCGGAAGTCCACGTCCGGGTTGCTCGGGGCCTCGACGATCAGCAGTTGATCGAAGCCGATTCCGGTATGGCGATCACCCCATTGTTTGGCGTGCTTGGGCAGAATATGCGCGTGCTGGCTGACCAGGTCGAGAACCATGAAGTCATTGCCCAGGCCATGCATCTTGGTAAAACGCAGCAGCATGGTCTTACTCCGGCAGCAGGCTTTCGCCAGCGAATAACTCGGCTACCGTCTCGCGGCGACGCACTTCAACAGCCTGGTCACCATCGACCAGTACTTCAGCGGCACGGCCGCGGGTGTTGTAGTTCGAGCTCATGACGAAACCATAGGCACCAGCAGAATGCACCGCCAGCAGATCGCCCTCGGCCAGGGCCAGGTTGCGTTCCTTGGCGAGGAAGTCGCCGGTTTCGCAGATCGGTCCGACGATGTCGTATGTGCGGGGTTCGGCATCCCGCGGCTGGACGGCACTGACATCCATCCAGGCCTGGTACAGCGCTGGGCGGATCAGGTCGTTCATGGCGCCGTCGACGATGGCGAAATCCTTGTGTTCGGTGTGCTTGAGGTACTCGACACGGGTCAGCAGTACACCGGCGTTGGCCACGATGAAGCGGCCCGGTTCGAACACCAGGGCCAGGTCGCGGCCATCCAGGCGTTCACGCACGGCCTTGATGTAGTCGGCGGCCAGTGGCGGCTCTTCGTCGCGATAACGCACGCCCAGACCGCCACCCAGATCGATGTGGCGCAGGTAGATGCCGCATTCTCCAAGACGGTCCACCAGATCCAGCAGGCGGTCGAGGGCGTCGATGAAAGGGGCCAGGGTGGTGAGTTGCGAGCCGATGTGGCAGTCGACCCCGACGATATCCAGGTTCGGCAGCTGCGCGGCGCGGATGTACACGTCCTCGGCAGTCGCAATGTCGATGCCGAACTTGTTTTCCTTGAGCCCGGTGGAGATATACGGGTGAGTGCCGGCATCGACGTCGGGATTGACTCGCAGCGAGATTGGCGCGCGAACACCCAGTTCGGCGGCCACCAGCTGCAGGCGCTCAAGCTCTTCTGCGGACTCGACGTTGAAGCAATGGACGCCCACTTCCAGGGCTCGGCGCATGTCGTCACGGGTCTTGCCGACACCGGAAAAGACAATCTTGTCGGCTTGGCCGCCAGCCGCCAGGACGCGCTCCAGCTCGCCCCGGGAGACGATGTCGAAGCCTGCGCCCAAGCGCGCCAGGACATTCAGCACACCCAGGTTGGAGTTGGCTTTTACCGCGAAGCAGACCAGGTGCGGCATGCCGGCAAGCGCCTCGGCATAGGCCAGGTACTGGGCCTCGATGTGCGCTCGGGAGTAGACGTAGGTCGGCGTGCCGAAACGCTCGGCAATGGCGGACAGGGCTACGCCTTCCGCGAACAGCTCACCGTCGCGGTAGTTGAAAGCGTCCATGGTGAGCCCTTAGTAGGTGTCGTGCTTGTGCGACTTCGACTGCGATTTCGCCTGTTCTTCTGGGGATTTGCTGTCATCGGGCAGATACAGCGGGCCTTTCTGGCCGCAGGCGGTAACAAGGCAGGCAACCGCGACGAGCGCAGCAAGGGAAGAGATCAGGCGCTTCATGGCGAAATCCTTGAGAATGCGTAAATTGCGCCCGAGTATACCGGCCACCCGGCAGCTTGCCTATGCAGCGTAACTCCCGTCCAGCGGGCCTTTGCCAGGGGCTGCTCAGAGGCTTTGGTCGGCTTCCGACACAATGGGCGTCGCATTTATCCACCTGTTCGGTATCCTTTGCATTCGCCGGGGAGCGTCCGTATCTTGCGGCGCTTGAGCGTGAGTAGACACTTTTTGAGGTTCCTGCAATGAGTTTGACCGAAGCCCGTTTTCACGACCTGGTGGACGCCACCCAGCAGACGCTGGAGGATATTTTCGATGAGAGCGACCTGGACATTGACCTGGAAAGTTCCGCCGGAGTGCTCACCGTCAAGTTCGACAACGGCAGCCAGGTGATCTTCAGTCGCCAGGAACCTTTGCGCCAGCTGTGGCTGGCCGCCCGCTCCGGTGGTTTCCACTTCGACTACGACGAGGAAAGCGAGCGCTGGATGTGCGACAAGAGTGAAGAGCAGCTGGGGGAGATGCTGGAGCGCATCGTTCTCGAACAGGCGGATATCAAACTCGATTTCGAAGGGCTCTGAGGTCGTGACTCAGCCCGCCGCAGCCCGACCGCCCAAGCCGCTCTACAGTAATGTCAGCCCGGCGGTCAGTTCGCCGTGCATCAGTCTGTGCCGTCTCGATGAGGAGAAGGTCTGCCGCGGCTGTTTCCGCCATGTGGAGGATATTCGCGAGTGGCGTTCGGCCGATGACGAGCGGCGGCGAGTGATCTGCGCACAAGCGCTGCAGCGCAAACAGAGCGGTACAGCCGGGGGACTTTAGGTTCGTACTGGTACGGTTTGTTTATTCAGTGTGCTGTGATAGTGTCCGACTTCGCCTCGCTACATCGAGGCCGGTGAGAACCCCGTCTTATTTGGCGGGGTTTTGCTTTTTTGTGCAGAAAAAATAGGAGTCAGCCAGGATCATGAGTACTGCACCATCCATCATCCTTACCCGCCTTGACGTGCAACGTCTGGAGCGCCTGATCGACAGCCTGGACGACTCGCTGCCAGGCGTCATTGCACTGCAAACCGAGTTGGATCGTGCCGAAACGCTGGTGGGTCACGATGAAGTACCGGCCGGTGTCGTAACCATGAACTCGCGTGTGCATTGCCGTGAGGAAAGCAGTGGCAAGGACTATCACCTGACCCTGGTTTATCCACAGGACGCCAACGCCGACGAAGGCAAGATTTCGATCCTTGCACCCGTGGGCAGTGCCTTGCTGGGCTTGCAGGTGGGTCAATACATCGACTGGCCGGCGCCGGGTGGCAAGACCCTGAAGCTGACTCTGCTGGAAGTGGAATACCAGCCGGAAGCCGCGGGCGACTACCACCTCTGATTTGCGGCTAGACCTGCTCGAGCGCGTCGTTCAGTGCGCGCTCCAGGCTGGCCTTGTAGCGCAGATACACAATGCTCGAACTTTGCATATCACCGAGCAGGCCGGACAGGTCCAGGTCGGTGATGTAGCAGCGATAGCGTTCCGGTTCACGGCGCTGTCCGACGATTTCCTGGGCCACCGCGCTGAATAGCTGGTTGCCATATTCCAGTTCGGAAAACTCCCGTTGATTGCAGTACAGCGAGACTTGCACCTGGCCAGGTGCAGCCTTGCCGATGATCGCCTGCACGTCATAAAAGGCTTTGTCCACCGGGGTCGCAGGTGCTGGTCGCGGCTCTACCCGGCGCGCCCGACCGGTGCCTGAGGGCAGTATCTGCAAGTAGAGTGTGTCCAAAGGTTTCTCGCCCTGGCTACTGTCCATCGACTGTAGCGCTTCACGGCGGTAGAGGATCGACTGCAGGAAGCGCTGCAGGGGCACCAGCAGGCTTTGTTCGTCGTGGTACGCCAGGGTCTGCTGCCACAGGGCGTTGTGCTCGTCGAGGATATAGAGTTCGGCGTGCTGCTCGATGATCCGATAGAACACCTGAATGCAGTCTGGCTGGCCCATGGGCAGGATCAGCGCCAGGTCGTGATCTTCCAGGGCCATGGGATCGAGGTGCAGGGGGCTATAGCGGGCTTGCTCCTGGCCCAGGTATTCAAGCAGTGCGGCGGGTGTCGCCATGGCCCGATGCCGAACCTGGCCGGGTACCAGTTCGAGGACGTGAAAGTGCTGCTGGACCTGGATCAGGTAGCGGTAGTTGAGCTGACTGAGCAGGAGGTGGTGCGCGGTTTCGAACAGCTCCTCCACCCGCCGAGCGATGAACTGTGCGCGGTTGTGGCAGAAGCAGCGGACCCGCAACCGTGGTTGTGAGTCGGACGGCAGGTTATTGAGGTAGTCCCGCAGGCATTCGAGCAAGGCATGTTCAGCGTCATAGCGCCCGACCATGACCTCGTTCCAGCTATTGAGGGTGACCTGATCCAGGGTCAGCACCAGGTTTTCCCGCACCCCGGCGTAGCTCAGGGAGTCGGTGCGCTCGGTGGTCATGAGAATGTTCAGGTCGCGGTGATGCTTGAGCGGGTCGACTCCGACGTTCACCAGGATCAGCACTTCGCCGGGTACGCTGGCATGCAGCAGCTGTTCTTCGTCGACGGTGGTCAGTGGCAGGGCCACCGTCTGTTGCAGGCTGCCAAGCAAGTTGAACAGCTCGAACTCGCTCAGGTCGCTGCTGCCAGGGTGCAGGGCCAGGCGCGTGCTGCTATCGATCACCCCATTGCGATGGCACCAGGTCAGCAGCTCAAGCAATTCACGGCTGCGCTTGATAGGCGCGAAGTGCTCCCACTCCAGGGCGGTCAGATTGCCGTTGTACAGGCCCCAATGAGTCTGCCCTGGTTCTTTCTTGTTCGGCGATTGCACCAGGGTCAGGGTGTCTTCCGCGAGGTCCGGGGCGATGCCGGGATTGATGAACTCGATTTTCCCCGCCTTGCGTTCGAATGCCGCGTACAGGCGTCGGCCCAGCACGTTCAAGTCGCGTTTATTGATCAGGCTGGCGGCCTGTTCGGTGCGGGCGAACTGGGTCAGGAAGCGGTAGCTGTAGTTGAGCTCGTTGACCAGCGCCCGGCGCTCGCTGCTGACTTGGCGCACTTTCCATTGGCTGCGACTGTCCAGCAGGGCCAACTGGCGCTGATCCCAGCCCCATTCGCTGGCCAGGCGCTCAAGCAGTGCCCGCTGCCAGCTCGGGCTGCGAGCGCCATTGCCGCTGGAAAGCTTGCGGTTGACCTTGAGGTACAGGCTGCGCCGTACCAGTTCCAGACGCTCGGGCTCGCCACGGGCCTTGAGGTATTCCTCGATGCGTCGGTAAACCACGATATAGGGGTCGAGCTCGTCCAGGTCCAGGCGGTTGGCGAACACCGCCTGCTTGAAGCGCAGGCTCAGGCACTGGACCCTGGGATGCTCACTGGCGTAGACCTCGATCAGCAGCAGCTTGAGTACTGATTTGTAGGGGGACTCGATGCCCTTGAACAGCTGCCAGAGTCCGGCTCCGATGAACTCGCCGGGCGGAATGCGTGCCATGTGGCCCAGGTCCAGATTCTCTTCGGCGGGTACGAAGCGCTTGGAGAGCAGGGTGTGGATGTAGCGCTCGTAGCGGGACTCCTCGTACACCGGCACCAGCCACCACAACGGCGTGCGTCCGGCCAACCAGATGGCGGTGCGGTAGAACTCGTCGAGCAGCAGGTAGTGCTGGGTGGTGCCGCAATCATCCGAACTCAGCTGTGTATCCCGCTCACCGCGGACAAAGCGGTTGGGGTCGATCAGGAAAAAATGCGCCTCGGCGCCCTGGCCCGCGGCCCAGGCTTCCAGCAACTGGCATTTCTTCTGCAGTTCGGCCAGCTCGGTTTCGCTCAGGTCCGGCGCATGGCACACCCAGACATCCATGTCGCTCTGGTCCGCCTGGGCCAGGGTGCCCAGGCTGCCCATGAGAAACAGGCCGTGGATAGGTCGAGGTGGATTGCCATGACGAGGCTTGTAGGAAAAGGAACGGGTCAGGCGCTGGGCTTCAGCCAGGGCTTGCGGGTCGGGCTCGTAGTTGGACAGTCCCGCGGGGGTAGCGCCGGAAACGTAGCCGGGCAGCAGGGGGTGATTGACGTGAAAGAACAGTGGCAGCAGGTTGAGGACCAGCTGCTGGCGTGCCGACAACCCTTCCATTGCCCGAGCCATGCGTCCGGCATTGAGGGTGAGAAAACGCGCGCGCAGTTGACTGAGAACCTTGCGATCGATTCCTTCATCCAGATCGGGACGGATTTCATGGGTATGGGGCATTTCAAGCTGAGCTCGAACGTGGCGGTTTGAGGACGGCAGCAGTTTATCGTCAGACAAGACCGAGCCTTAAGCTGATTTTGTTTTTTGACGCCAGATTTCTAGCGTATTGGCGGGAGGGTGCCTACGGAATCCGACAGACGGGAACCCCGCAGGCCGAGGAACGGTGTTCAGGCGGTTTCTTTGACGCTCAGGATGGTCAGCAGGCCTTGAGCATGTTCAGCAGCATCCCGGCCAAGGCTGGTCAGGTAGCCCCCATCGGGCTGGGTAATCAGTTCTTTGTCAAACAGGCGTTGGGCGGCGGCGATGGCAGAAGGGGCGGCGGTCTGATGGATTTTCAGGCCTTCCTGGGAGTTGTCCAGGTTGAAGAGTGCAAGGATTTCCAGTTCGGCAACCAACTCAGGGGTATACGACATAAGGACTCCAGACTTTCTAGGAATGAGAGGTCAGCGTTCTTAAGGTGACCGCAGAACGGCGGCGTGTCCAGCATTCGCTGAGGACTTTTGTACCTGGGGGCAGCGGTCTTTGGCCGCAGGGTGCCTGCAGTGTAGTCAGGTCGGGAGTGGCGTGCCGGAGCGTTGCTGCGGGCAGCGCTCCGGTGGTAGCGGCTTACTGCTTCTCTGGAGGCAGTTCCGGCAGGGCGCGCAGCGCGGCTTCGTACCATTGGGTATCGAAGGCGCGGTCTTCCTCGAGGATCGCATCGATCTCGACAGCCAGGACGTGGGCCATCAGGTTGAGGATTTCTTCCCGCTCGTAACCCACCAGAGTCAGCTTATTGAAGGTGGCCTTGGCTGCTGGCGGATTGTCGCTTTCGATCTGGTTCACGATCGCTTCGATCAGGGTGTTTTCGGCGAACTCTTCTTCGTCGTTGTCGATATCGGTTGGCTCGCTCATGGCAGGCTCCTCAAGGAAAGGTCGCCAGTTTACTCGTATTCAGAGGCTGGATGCTGCTGGTCAGAAGTGGATTAACCTTCTATAAAAAGTCCTGCCGACCCCCTGCACGGCCTGGAGGCTATGGGATGTTCAAGCTTTATGGGTTCGCCATCAGCAACTACTACAACATGGTCAAACTGGCCCTGCTGGAAAAGGGCCTGCCCTTCGAGGAGGTGTTGTTCTACGCCGGCCAGAGCCCCGAGGCGCTGGCCATCAGTCCTCGGGGCAAGGTTCCGGTGCTGGAAGTGGAGCAGGGCTTTATCAGTGAAACCAGCGTGATTCTCGATTACCTGGAGCAGGTCCATCCCGAGCCGGCGTTGCTACCGGGAGATGCCTTCGAGAGGGCACAGGTGCTGGCACTGGCCAAGGAGATCGAACTCTATATCGAGCTGCCGGCCCGAGCCTGTTTCCCCGAAGTGTTCTTCGGTGCAACGCTGCCCGAGGCCATCAAGGAAAAGGCTGGAGTCGAACTGCTGCAGGGGTTTGCGGCATTGCGCCGGCATGCTCGGTTCGCGCCTTATGTGGCGGGTACCAGCCTGAGCGTGGCGGACCTGTATTTCCAGTACAGCGTGAACCTGGCCCTGGTCGTTGGGGACAAGCTGTTCGGGATCGATTTTCTGGCCGATATGCCAGAGGCCAGGGCCCTGTTGGAGCGCCTGGAACAGACGCCCAACGCCAGGCGGATTGCCGCTGACAAGGCTGCGCTCATTACCGCCAGGCGATCGGGGCGCTAGCGTCGGGTAGCCCGCTTGTAGGGACCGGCAGAAGGGTTGCCGGCCCCTAAGGGCAGGGGCTTAGCGGCTGGCCAGCAACGCCTGGCCGCGAGCCACGGCAGCCCGGACCTGGGCTGGAGCGGTGCCGCCGATGTGATTACGAGCATTCACCGAACCTTCCAGGGTCAGCACGGCAAACACGTCCTGCTCGATCTGGTCGCTGAATTTGCGCAGTTCTTCCAGGCTCATTTCTGCCAGGTCCTTGCCAGTCTCCACACCGTACTTCACGGCGTGGCCGACGATTTCGTGGCAGTCACGGAACGGCAGGCCACGGCGCACCAGATAGTCCGCCAGGTCGGTAGCGGTGGAGAAGCCACGCAGGGCCGCTTCACGCATGATGGCGTGCTTGGGCTTGATGGCCGGGATCATGTCGGCGAAGGCCCGCAGTGAGTCGCGCAGAGTGTCAGCGGCGTCGAACAGCGGTTCCTTGTCTTCCTGATTGTCCTTGTTGTACGCCAGGGGCTGGCCCTTCATCAGGGTCAGCAGGCCCATCAGTGCGCCAAACACTCGGCCGCTCTTGCCCCGCACCAGCTCCGGTACGTCGGGGTTTTTCTTTTGCGGCATGATCGAACTGCCGGTGCAGAAGCGGTCCGGCAGATCGATGAACTGGAACTGCGCGCTGGTCCACAGCACCAGCTCTTCGGAGAAGCGCGACAGGTGCATCATTGCCACGCTGGCGGCGGCGCAGAATTCGATGGCGAAGTCACGGTCGGAGACGCTGTCCAGGGAGTTGCCGCCCACGGCTTCGAAGCCCAGCAGTTGGCAGGTCAGCTCGCGGTCGATGGGGTAGGTGGTGCCGGCCAGCGCAGCGCTGCCCAGGGGCATGCGGTTGGTGCGCTTGCGGCAGTCCACCAGGCGCTCGTAGTCGCGGCTGAGCATTTCGAACCAGGCCAGCATGTGGTGCCCGAAGGTCACGGGCTGGGCGGTCTGCAGGTGAGTGAAGCCTGGCATGATGCTTTCGGCTTCGCGCTCGGCCAGCTCCAGCAGGCCTTTTTGCAGGCGGGTGATCTCGGCCAGGATCAGGTCGATTTCGTCCCGCAGCCACAGGCGGATATCGGTGGCCACCTGATCATTGCGGCTGCGTCCGGTGTGCAGCTTCTTGCCGGTGATGCCGATGCGGTCGGTCAGGCGCGCTTCGATGTTCATGTGCACGTCTTCAAGGTCCACGCGCCAGTCGAAGCTGCCGGCCTCGATCTCGCCCTGGATGGTCTTCAGGCCGTCGATGATGCTGTCACGCTCGGCGTCAGTGAGCACGCCAACCTTGGCCAGCATGGTGGCATGAGCGATGGAGCCCATGATGTCGTGGCGATACAGGCGCTGGTCGAAAGTGACAGAGGCGGTGAAGCGGGCGACGAAGGCGTCGACGGGTTCACTGAAGCGGCCGCCCCAGGACTGATTGGTCTTGTCAGTGCTCATGAATTCGCTCGTGATCTGCTGAAGGAAGATGGCGTAAAAAACAGGCGCCGATAATAACAGGGTTGCCTGGGCTGTCGCTGGCACTGGTCGGCAGCTTTTTTCTCCGGGCCTGTCTGCGTGGCTTGTCGCCGGTCCCGAGGGCGCAGAGACTGAGGTCGGCACAATCCGGAGTGGATCAGGACAGGGGGCTTGAGTGCGGAAGGTGATATCGATCAAACGATATTTATCGATTGGGCAATATCGTCTTGGCAACCGTCTACAGTTGGACAGGAGGACCGGCACAATTGCGTAACACCCCTCGCGTGTTCGCAGTGAGTCTGTCCATCGAGTTCACTCCGCGCAGGTCCATGCAACCCGCCCACGAAACGAGGCAGGTGCGGCCAGGGTGGACACCGACCACAGTAACGAGGGGGGCTTTGTGTTGAATACCAGCATTCCCTGCAACGCCGTCGCGCATCCACCGACCTTGGGCGGTATCGGGCAGGTCCGGGTAAATATTGGTGCCCGACTTGCGGCACTTTTTGGCCTTCGCACTAGTCTTATCGTGGATCGCCGTGACGGACGTCACTCCACCTGTCTACGCTATCCTTGTGCGAGACTCACGCAGGAATCCAGCGCAATATGAATGTCCTGATCGTTGATGACGAACCCCTAGCCCGCGAGCGCCTGAGCCGGATGGTCAGTGAGCTTGAGGGATACAGTGTCCTGGAGCCCAGCGCCACCAATGGCGAAGAGGCACTGAGCCTGATCGACAGCCTGAAGCCGGATATCGTCTTGCTCGATGTCCGTATGCCGGGTCTGGACGGTCTGCAGGTCGCCGGAAAATTGTGCGAACGCGAGACGCCTCCGGCGCTGGTGTTTTGCGCGGCCCCGGACGAATTCGCCTTAGAGGCCTTCGATGCCAGCGGGGTCGGGCACCTGGTCAAGCCCGTGCGCCCAGAACTGCTGCTGGAGGCGCTGAAAAAGGCCGAGAAGCCCAATCGTGTGCAGTTGGCGGCCCTGACCCGGCCGGCGGCGGAAAGCGGCAATGGCCCGCGTAGTCACATCAGCGCCCGCACCCGTAAGGGTATCGAGCTGATTCCTCTGGCTCAGGTGGTGTATTTCATTGCTGACCACAAGTATGTGACCTTGCGCCACGAAAGCGGCGAGGTGCTTCTGGATGAGCCATTGAAGGCATTGGAAGACGAATTTGGTGAGCGCTTTGTGCGTATTCACCGCAATGCGCTGGTGGCGCGAGAGCGGATCGAACGACTGCAGCGTACGCCCCTGGGACATTTCCAGCTGTACCTCAAGGGGCTCAATGGTGATGCCCTGATCGTTAGCCGACGTCATGTGGCGGGTGTACGCAAGATGATGCAGCAGCTCTAGAACGCGACTCAAGGCCCACAAAAAGGCAAGCCTGGCGTCGGGAGGGCGCTGCGTTTCTGATACAAGTCAAAGCTGCTTTGGCTGAGCTGTTATTATCTGCCGTATCTATTCAGTACGGATTGATCCATGTCCTCTCGCGAAATCCGCATCGCTACCCGCAAAAGTGCACTGGCCTTGTGGCAGGCCGAATACGTCAAAGCCCGTCTGCAAGAGGCCCATCCGGGCCTCGTCGTGACCCTGGTGCCCATGGTCAGTCGCGGTGACAAACTGCTGGACTCGCCCCTGTCGAAAATCGGCGGCAAGGGCCTGTTCGTCAAAGAGCTGGAAACCGCACTGCTGGAAAACCAGGCCGACATCGCTGTGCATTCGATGAAAGATGTGCCCATGGACTTTCCCGAAGGCCTGGGGTTGTTCTGCATCTGCGAGCGTGAAGATCCACGTGACGCCTTTGTTTCCAATACCTACGCCAGCCTTGAGCAATTGCCGGAAGGCAGCGTGGTGGGTACCTCCAGCCTGCGCCGCCAGGCCCAACTGCTGACCCGTCGCCCTGACCTGCAGATTCGTTTTCTGCGGGGCAACGTCAATACTCGGCTGGCCAAGTTGGATGCCGGTGAGTACGACGCCATTATCCTGGCCGCCGCCGGCCTGATCCGTCTGGGCTTCGAAGACCGCATCAGTTCGTCCATCAGTGTCGATGAGAGTCTGCCCGCCGGTGGCCAAGGCGCAGTCGGCATCGAGTGCCGTAGTGCCGATACTGAAATTCACGCGTTGCTGGCGCCTCTGCATCATGCCGACACAGCCAGCCGGGTGACTGCCGAGCGAGCGCTGAACAAGCATTTGAACGGTGGCTGCCAGGTTCCGATTGCCTGCTACGCGGTGCTCGAAGGCGATCAGATCTGGCTGCGAGGCCTGGTCGGTGAGCCTAGCGGTGGACTGTTGTTGAGCGCGCAAGCGCGTGGCCCGCGAGCGTCGGCCGCTGAACTGGGGGTGAAGGTGGCAGACGACCTGCTGGCCCAGGGCGCCGATGACATCCTGCGCGCGGTGTACGGCGAGGCGGGCGAAGAGTGATCGGGTGGCGCCTGCTGCTGACCCGGCCGAGCGAGGATAGTGCTGCATTGGCAGCGACCCTGGCCGAGGTCGGTGTCTTCAGCAGCAGCCTGCCGCTACTGGAGATTCAAGCCTTGCCTGTCAGCGATTCGCAGCGGGCGATCCTGCTGGAACTGGATCGTTACTGTGCGCTGATCGTGGTCAGCAAGCCTGCCGCGCACCTTGGCCTTGGCTTGCTGCGAGCCTATTGGCCTCAGCCTCCCGCTCAAAGCTGGTTCAGTGTCGGTGCCGGTACCGGGCAGATCCTTGCGGATGCCGGTCTGCAAGTTTTCTACCCTCAAACAGGTGATGACAGCGAAGCCTTGCTTGAGCTTCCCCAATTGCGCGAGGCTATCCGGCGACCTGAGCCACGGGTGCTGATCGTCCGCGGAGAGGGCGGTCGCGAGCTGCTCTCTGAGCGCTTGCGTGACCTAGGTGCTAGTGTCGATTATCTGGAACTCTACCGCCGGTGCCTGCCGCATTACGCCAAGGATGCGCTGCTTGAGCGGATTCAGGGGGAACGCTTGAACGGCCTGGTGGTCAGCAGTGGACAGGGTTTCAGCCACTTGCAGCAGTTGGCCGGCCCAGCCTGGTCGCAGTTGGCGAAGATGCCGTTGTTTGTTCCAAGTCCCCGGGTCGCCGAAATGGCACGTGCCGCCGGGGCGGAAAAAGTTGTGGATTGTCGCGGCGCCAGTGCCGCGGCTTTGCTAACGGCGTTACGGGAGCAACCCGTGCCCGTTCTCTAAACGCAAAGGATGGATACGTGAGCGAAACAGCCTTGCCTAAAGATGAAGTGCGGCCGGTGCCTGAAGCACCTGCCGAGCCCACGACCCCAACCGTTGAGCGTCGTGGCAACGGGTTGGCGATACTGGCCCTGCTGCTGGGGGCGGCGGGTGTCGCCGCGGGCGGCTGGGGGATCTGGCAGGTGCGCAGCCTGCAAGCCAACAACCAGCAGCAACTGAGCCAGCTGCAGGCCCTGGGGGATCAGGCGCAGAGTTTCAAACTCAGTGAACAGCGCCTGAGTGCACGCCTGGAACAACTGCCGGCAGCCGATGAGCTGGAGGACCGGCGGCGGCTGGTGGCCCAGTTGCAAGGTGATCAGCAGCGCTTGAGTCAGCGCTTGGAAACCGTGCTCGGCGCCAGCCGCAAGGACTGGCGCCTGGCCGAGGCCGAGCATCTGCTGCGTCTGGCCAGTCTGCGTCTGTCTGCACTGCAAGACATCAGCAGTGCTCAGGCACTGGTCCAGGGCGCAGACGATATCCTGCGGGAGCAGAACGACCCGGGCTCTTTCGCTGCACGCGAGCAGTTGGCCAAGAGCCTGGCGGCCTTGCGCAGTACCGAGCAACCAGATCGCACCGGCCTGTTCCTGCAACTGGGAGCCCTGCGTGATCAGGTCCTTGAGCTCAGCGCCGTGGCTCCGGAGTACAAGGACCGCGGCGAGTCACTGCTGGGGCTGACCGCCGACGGTGACGGCGCGAGCCGCTGGGCGCAGTGGTGGGATCAGATCTCCCGCTATTTCCGCATCGATTTCAATGCCGACAAGAACATCCGTCCGTTGCTGGCCGGCCAGGGGCTGACTCAGGTGCGCCTGGCCCTGAGCCTGACGTTGGAGCAGGCACAGTGGGCCGCCTTGAATGGTCAGGCGGCGGTCTATACCCAGGCACTGACCGAGGCACGTGATGTACTGACCAGCAACTTCAATCAGGACAATCCGCAAAGCAAGATCATGCTTGAGCGCTTGTCCGAACTGAGCAAGCAGCCCGTGACCGTTGTCACCCCGGATCTGGCCAAGACCCTGAGCACGGTCCAGGCCTATCTCGAGCGGCGCAATCTGAACGCTGAAGATTCAGTCAAGCCTCTGGCCAAACCTGCGGCGAACACCGCCCAGGAGACGAGCCCATGAAGCGCGTCTATGTGATCGTTCTACTGCTCATCGCAGCCATCGGCCTGTTGGGGTTGGCCATTGCCGAGCATCCCGGGTACGTGCTGATCGCCTACAGCAACTTCCGCTACGAATCGAGCCTGTGGGCAACCCTGGCCCTGGTGGCGCTGATCTGGTTGGTGATCTGGGGCATCAAGCTGCTGATCGAATTGGTGATGGTCTCTGGTGGTGTGGTCAATCCCTGGTCGCGGCGCAATCGGAGTCGCCGGGTACAAATCGCCATCGAGCAGGGCCAGATGGACCTTGCCGAAGGTCGTTGGGCCAGCGCGCAAAAACACCTGCACCGTGCTGCAGAGGCCGAACGTCAACCACTGTTGTATTACCTCGGTGCGGCCCGCGCCGCCAACGAGCAAGGCCACTATGAGGAGTGCGACCAGTTGCTGGAGCGGGCACTGACTCGCCAGCCCCAGGCCGAGCTGGCGGTCGCCTTGAGTCATGCCCAGTTGCAGACCGACCGCGGTGATACCGAAGGTGCCCTGAGCACCCTGCAAGCGATGCATGAGCGCCATCCCCATAGCGTTCAGGTCCTGCGCCAGTTGCAGCGCCTGCATCAACAGCGTGGTGACTGGTCGGCGCTGATCCGTTTGCTGCCCGAGTTGCGCAAGGACAAGGCCCTGCCGGCCAGCGAGCTGCAGGAGCTGGAGCGTCGCGCCTGGGGTGAGAACCTGACCTTGGCGGCACGGCGCGAAGAGGATCAGGTGGCAGGCCTGCAGTCTCTCAATCGAGCCTGGCAGCAACTGACTTCGGCCCAACGCCAGGAGCCACAGCTGGTGCTGGCCTACGCCGAACAACTGCGTCAGCTGGGGGCAGGAGCCGAGGCTGAAGAGGCCCTGCGCACAGCCCTCAAGCGCAAATATGAAAGCCACCTGGTACGGCTCTACGGATTGGTGCGCGGCAGCGATCCATCGCGCCAGTTGCAGACTGCCGAGCATTGGTTGAAGGAGCATGCGGACGACCCGAGTTTGCTACTGACCCTGGGCCGTCTGTGTCTGCAGAACAGTCTGTGGGGCAAGGCCCGGGACTACCTGGAAAGCAGCCTGCGACTGCAGCGCAATCCTGAAGCCTGTGCCGAGCTGGCTCGTTTGCTGGCTCAGTTGGGCGATACCGAGCGCAGCAACCAGCTGTTCCAGGAAGGCCTGGGAATGCTCGACGAGCGCCTGCTGGCGTCACCGTTGCCGGTTCCGGTACGGATCTGAAGCGTCTTCAGGGCCGGTTGCCGGTTGCAGGCAGCCGGCCTGTTTTTATTTGGGGTTGATGGCTCATTCACGGTTGATTGTCGATCCGCTGCGGCATAGCGCTTCTTGAAAGGAGCGAGCGCTTTCTCTACCGTGGCTGCCTGTTTCTCTCCGTTACGGATATCTCATGTCGCTGGCCGGCTCTCGCTTGCTGTTCTCCCTGGTGTTCCTGGTGGGGGCTTTTGCCTCGTGGGCGGCGTTCAACCTGCAATCCGGTGGTGGCCTGGAATCCTGCACCTTGTGGGGCGTGCAACGCTTGCTGCTGATGATGTTCGCTGGCGTCAATCTACTGGCTGTGGTGCAGGGGCCGGGGCGCATGGGACGAGCTGTCTACTGGGCGCTCAACCTGATACTGGGCCTGTTCGGAGTGATCACTGCCGGGCGTCATGTGTTGTTGCAGAACATTCCTTCCGAGCAACTCCTGGCCTGCCTGCCGGACATGCCGTTCATGCTGCGCAACCTGTCCTGGTGGCAGGCACTGCAATTGACCTTCGTGGGGACATCGGACTGCGCGGAGGTCACCTGGACCCTGCTCGACATGAGTCTGCCGGAGTGGAGCCTGCTGTTTTTCGTAATCATGCTGATCTTCAGCGGCTACCGTCTGCTGCGCCTGTCTCGAGCCAGTCGCAAGGCTGCAGCGTTGCCCTGAGTCATGGTTTGGTGGGAGGGCGCGGATTAAACGCTTGTATGAACTTTATCTCCTGCGTACCTTGATGCTGTTGTCGAGCGGGCATAATCTGGCCCGCACGCGTCACTGGAATTATGTTGCTCGATGCTGTTGCGCCTGACCGGATCCAGAGTCTCCAGAAGGGGGGGCGGCGGGCAAGCGGCATGACCCATAAGGGAAGAGAGATCACCATGCTCGAAAGTTGTCAGAATGCTCAGGAACGCTGGGGTGGAGTGCATCTGCTGATCGACCGCTGGTTGCAGGAGCGTCACGAACTGGTTCGAGCCTATGATGCGTTGGGTGCCGAGCCCGAAGCCCTGAGTGAGAGCAAGAAATCGCTGCAGGAATTCTGCGGGATTCTGGTGGACTACGTTTCCGCCGGTCATTTTGAAATCTACGAGCAGCTCACCAGCGAGGCCAAGGCCTTTGGCGACAAGCGCGGGCTTGAGCTGGCCGATACCCTCTATCCGCGTATTGATGTGATCACTGAAAAGCTCCTGGCGTTCAACGACCTGTGTGATGCGGGTCAGTGTGTGGCGCAGAAGTTCAAGGAGCTGGGCGGCCTGTTGCACGAACGCTTCGAACTGGAAGATTGCCTGATCGAAGTGCTGCATAACGCCCACAAGCAGGACGCGGTGGCTCAGGCCTGAAAACAGGGCGGAGCAATACAGGAACGGCACGCCTTGGCGTGCCGTTTTTCGTTCCTGTGCCTTAGTCAGCAACGCCCAGCAGTTCGATCTCGAATACCAGGGGGGTGTAAGGCGCGATCAGGTCGCCTGCGCCTTCGGTGCCGTAGGCCTGATTCGAAGGAATCACCAGTCGCCATTTGGCGCCGGTGGGCATCTGCGACAAGGCGCTGCGCCAGCCTTCGATCACACTGTCCAGGCGAAACCACTGCGGTTGCTGGGTCTGGTCGAACACGGTGCCATCGGGCAGGCGTCCGGTGTAGCGCACCTGGACTGAACCGTTGGGGCGGGCCTTGTTGCCACTGCCAGGTACCAGCTCGGTCAGGAGAATGCCATCGGCCAGTTGGCGCACGCCGGGCTTGGCCTTTTCCTGGTCGAGAAAACGTCGTTCGTTTTCCAGGGCCGCTTCAGTTTTCGACTGGCTCGACTGCTCGCTGATCCGTGCATCGTGCTGAGCCAGGATCTGTTCGATGCGTTCGGTTTTTAGGGTCAGTGGCTTGCCTTGATAAGCGGCTTTCAAACCCTCGACCAATGCCTGGATCTGCAGATCGGGCACTTCGTCACGCAGTCGTTCACCGAGGCTTGCGCCCAGGCTGTAGGCAAGGTCGTGAGCGTCATTGGGCGGCGCTTCGGCAGCAGCCTGAGCCAGTGGCAAGAACAGGCTCAGGGATAAAAACAGGTAACGCGACATGGGCACTCTCCGGCCTGAGTAGCGGTGGATTATGCCAGCGACAAAGCACGGGTTGGTGAGCAACTTCGATGACGGCGAAGAACATTTTCAATCCGCTGCAACGCCGGGCTTTCGATACTGTCAACATGCCCTAGCGGCGGTAGCAGCAGAGGTCTAGTATGAGCCGCAACTCACGTCAGCCAGGAGGTAAACCATGTCGGCCAATAAGAAGCCTGTAAATACTCCGTTGCATTTGCTCCAACAGCTGTCGGGCAGCCTGCTCGAACATTTGGAAAACGCTTGTTCCCAAGCCTTGGCTGATGCTGAAAAACTGCTCGCCAAGCTGGAAAAACAACGGGGTAAGGCGCAGGAAAAACTGCACAAATCGCGCACCAAATTGCAGGACGCTGCGGCGGCCGGCAAGGCCAAGGCACAAGCCAAGGCCAAGACCGCGGTGAAAGAACTCGAAGACTTGCTGGACGCATTGAAAGAGCGCCAGGCACAAACCCGCAGCTACATTCTGCAACTCAAGCGCGATGCCCAGGAAAGCCTGAAACTGGCTCAAGGCGTTGGTCGTGTGAAGGAAGCAGTGGCTAAGGCATTGAGCACTCGTGATGCCAAGCCGGTAGCTGTCGCAGCGAAGAAACCAGCGGCCAAGCCTGCAGCTAAAGCACCTGCCAAATCTGCCGCCAAACCAGTGGCGAAAAAAGCGTCTGCCAGCGCAGCTAAACCCGCGGCGAGCAAACCCGCAGCGGCTAAACCTGCCGCCAAGCCTGCGCCTGCCAAACCTGTTGCCGCCAAGACCGCTGCCGCCAAGCCAGCAGCCAAAGCCGCCGCAGCCAAGCCTGCCGCCGCCAAGCCAGTGGCCAAACCTGCCGCCAAATCTGTAGCAGCCAAACCTGCCGCTAAACCAGCAGCCAAGCCTGCGGCCAAACCCGCAGCGGCTAAAACAGCTGCCGCTAAACCTGTAGCAGCCAAATCCGCAGCCAAACCTGCCGCCGCAAAAGCGCCGGCCAAACCTGCTGCCAAACCCGCCAGCAAACCTGCAGTAGCTGCCAAGCCAGCAGCATCGTCGGCTGCTAAACCAGCAGCCAAGCCGGCCGCCAAACCGGCTGCGAAAAAGCCGGTGGCCAAGCCTGCAGCAGCCAAACCCGCTGTGGCCAAACCCGCCACCCCGGCAGCCAAGCCAGCGGCTCCAGCACCTGCTGCGGCCAAGCCAGCTGCACCCGCGCCAGCAGCCTCGCCAGCAGCGGCTGCGAGCACAGCTCCTGCCGCTCCCGCTCCGGTAACTGCCGGTACTCCTTCCAGCGCTTCTTAAGCGCCGGTCGCCGCGACGCGCAGCACCTGCAGCGCGTCGCGGTTGCGTTCGGCGGCTCCGGCCGCCAATCCTTCAAGCCAGTCTTCCAGGCTCTTCGCTTGAACCTCCGGCCATTCCCGTACCCGCTCCTGCAAACGCAACAGCAATTGCCGTTCGGCTTCCAGTTCCAGGGTCTTGACCTGTTCGCGCAAGGCACTCAACTCAAGGTCTTCGCGGGCCGCATCGCGCCAGCCAATGCGCAAGTCGCGCAAGGGTTGAACCACGTCCCGGTGCCAGGGCGCCGCGAGCTCATTCAACTGCTCCAGGCGCTGGCTATCGCAGCGGACGCCACGCTGGCCAAGCCAGGCTCCACAGAGCAGCAGGCAGACATTGGCCCCTTCGTCCTGGAGTTGCAGGCAGGCTTCCTGCACGCCGGAAAGGGCATAAGTGGTCAGGGAAAAATTCCACAGGTCAGAGGACATAGTGCTACTCGCGCCAGTTGCGAGCGAAGCTGGTAGACTCCGCCGCCATTATGATTCGACTTCAGAACCTGACTTTACAGCGTGGCCCGCAACGTCTGCTAGAAGACGCCGAGCTGACCCTGCACGCCGGCCAGAAAGCCGGCCTGATCGGTGCCAACGGCGCCGGCAAATCCAGCCTGTTCGCCTTGCTGCGCGGCGAGTTGCATCCGGATTCGGGTGACTGCTTCCTGCCCGCCGATTGGCGCATTGCCCACATGCGTCAGGAGGTCGACACCCTCGAGCGCCTGGCCGTGGACTATGTGCTCGACGGCGACCTGCGTCTGCGCCAGGTGCAGCGTGAACTGGCCGCCGCCGAAGCGGCCCATGACGGTGGCGCGCAAGCGCGCCTGCATGCCGAGCTGGATAGCGCCGATGGCTACACCGCTGACGCGAGGGCGCGCAAGCTGCTGGCCGGACTGGGCTTCACCAACGAACAGATGGACCGCCAGGTCGGCGATTTCTCCGGGGGCTGGCGGATGCGCCTGAACCTGGCCCAGGCGCTGATGTGCCCGTCGGACCTCTTGCTGCTCGACGAACCCACCAACCACTTGGACCTCGATGCCATCATCTGGCTCGAAGACTGGCTCAAGGGTTACCCCGGCACCTTGCTGTTGATCTCCCACGATCGGGATTTCCTCGATGCCGTGGTCGATCACGTGGCTCACGTCGACCAGCGCAAGATCACCCTCTATCGCGGTGGCTACAGCGCCTTCGAGCGGGCCCGTGCCGAGCGACTGGCCCAGCAACAGCAGGCCTACGAGAAGCAGCAGGCGCAACGGGCGCACATGGAAAGCTACATTGCCCGCTTCAAGGCCCAGGCCACCAAGGCTCGCCAGGCCCAGAGCCGGATCAAGGCCCTGGAACGGATGGAAGAGCTGTCGGCGGCCCATGTGGACTCGCCGTTCGACTTCACCTTCCGCGAGTCGACGAAGATCTCCAGCCCGCTGATCGACCTCTCTGATGCCCGTCTGGGGTATGGCGAGCGCGCGGTGCTGGAGAAGGTCAAGCTGCAACTGACGCCGGGCGCACGGATCGGCCTGCTGGGCCCCAACGGCGCCGGCAAGTCGACCCTGATCAAGAACCTCTCCGGTGAGCTGCAGCCGTTGTCCGGCCGCCTGACCCGGGGCGAGAACACCGTTGTCGGCTACTTCGCCCAGCATCAGCTTGACTCCCTGGATTCCAAGGCCAGCCCCTTGCTGCACCTGCAGCGGCTGGCGCCCACCGAGCGCGAGCAGACCCTGCGCGACTTCCTCGGCGGTTTCGACTTCCGCGGCGCGCGGATCGACGAGCCGGTGCTGAATTTCTCCGGCGGTGAAAAGGCTCGCCTGGCCCTGGCCCTGATCGCCTGGGAGCGGCCGAACCTGTTGCTGCTCGACGAACCCACCAACCACCTGGACCTGGAGATGCGCCTGGCCCTGACCATGGCCCTGCAAGAGTTCAGCGGCGCGGTATTGGTGGTCTCCCACGATCGCCATCTGCTCAAGAGCACCACGGACAACTTCTTCCTGGTGGCCGACGGCAAGGTCGAGGAGTTCGACGGCGACCTGGATGACTACACCCGTTGGCTGGTGGACTACCGCCAGCGCAATGCCCCGGTCAGCAACACGCCGGTCAACCCGGACAAGACCGACAAGAAAGCCCAGCGCCAGGCCGCGGCTGCTTTGCGTCAGCAGTTGGCACCGCACAAGCGCGAGGCCGACAAGTTGGAAGCCGAACTGGGCAAGGTCCATGAGCGCCTGGCCAAGATCGAGACCAGCCTGGGTGACAGCGGCCTTTACGAAGCGGCGCGCAAGGACGAGCTGCGGGACCTGTTGGCTGAGCAAGCCAAGCTCAAGACCCGCGAGTCCGAACTGGAAGAGGCCTGGATGGAAGCCCTGGAGTTGCTGGAAAGCATGCAGGCAGAACTCGAGGCACTGTCCTGATGGAAGCGTTGCAACTGCCATTGCCGGCGCAGTGGGTCGCTCCGTTGTGGGTGGGCGTGCAGATCCTGCTGATTCTCCTGGCGGGCTATCTGGCCCAGCGTTTTGTCGCCCGTGGCCTGACCCGCCTGGGCGAGCGTTACCCGTTCCCGCCGCAGTTGCTGATGCCCCTGCGGGGCGGTCTGCGCTGGCTGATCATGGGCAGCGCGGTGATCTTCGTCCTGGAGCGCCTGGGGGTTTCCGCCACGGTGTTGTGGACAGCCCTGTCCGGCTTTGTCGCCGTGGCGGCGGTGGCCTTCTTCGCCATGTGGAGTGTGCTCTCCAACCTGCTGTGCGCGATCCTGATCTTCACCGTTGGCCCCTTCCGCCTGGGTGACGTGGTGGAGTTGGTGGACACCGTCGACAAGCCTGGCGTCAAGGGCCGGGTCGTGGCGATCAACCTGCTGTACACAACCCTGATCGAGTCCGAAGAGGCCGGCACCGGCAGCGCCATGGTCCAGGTGCCCAACAGCCTGTTCTTCCAGCGCTCGGTGCGTCGCTGGCGCGGCAGCGATGTGCTGCCGGTAGGAACTGGCGAAAAGTAACCCCTTCCTCTGTAGCCGCTGCCGCAGGCCGCGAACGGCTGTGCAGCTATTGCCCCGTCCTGCGGACCTATCGCAGCCTGCAGCAGCGGCTACAGGGCCGTGCATCACCTTTGGGCGAAAAAAATATAGTCAGCCGCGGGTCGGAGGATTAGCTTAGGCAGTCACGACCAATCCGATCCGAGGTGTGCGATGGTGCTTGAAACATGGCTGGCGTTCTTTGCCGCCAGTTGGGTAATCAGTCTTTCTCCGGGCGCCGGCGCCATTGCGTCGATGTCCTGTGGCTTGCAATACGGTTTCTGGCGCGGCTACTGGAACGCCCTGGGCCTGCAACTGGGCCTGGCCCTGCAGATTGCCATTGTCGCCGCCGGTGTTGGCGCCATCCTTGCTGCTTCTGCCACCGCCTTCTATGCAATCAAGTGGTTTGGTGTGGCCTACCTGGTGTACCTGGCGGTCAAGCAATGGCGCGCGCTACCCAGCGATCTCAGCGATGACGCGGCCATCCGTCCCCTTGGTAAGCCCCTGGCCCTGGTGTTTCGCGGCTTCCTGGTGAACATCAGCAACCCCAAGGCCCTGGTGTTCATGCTGGCGGTACTGCCGCAGTTCATCGACCCCCATGCGCCCCTGGTCAAGCAGTACCTGATTCTCGGCGCCACCATGATCGTGGTCGACCTGATCGTGATGGCCGGCTACACCGGGCTGGCGTCCAGGGTCCTGCGTCTGTTGCGTACCCCGGTTCAGCAGCGGCGCATGAACCGTACCTTCGCCGGTTTGTTCCTCGGCGCGGCGGGCTTCCTGGCGACCATTCGCAAAGCCGCGGCCTAGGTTTTCCAGAGACAAAAAAAGGCGACCCCACGGGTCGCCTTTTTCGTTTGCGTACGGCTTAGCGCAGGATTACCGGCGCTGTGTCCGGCGGCAGGTTGTTGCGCATCGGCGCTTGCCCCGGTTGCTCGTAGCCACCGCGACCCAGCTGCTCGGCCATCTGCCGGGTAACGTCTTCGCCCAGGGCCTTGGAGACTTCGCGTACCACCCGTGGCCGGTTCAGCGAGACACGGATGTCGCGGCTGTTCACCAGCTTGGTGTCCTGGCCTTCGCCCATGGCGGTGAACGCCGAGGTGATCTCGAAGGTGCGGGTGTTGATCAGGCTGAAGTCCGCCACCAGGGTCAGGCCCAGCACCGCCGAGTAGCTGTTGGTATTGGCCAGCTCGTTGATGTCCTGGGTGAAGTCGATGTCCGACACCGTGCCGAACAGCACGTAGTCGGCACCCTTGAAGTTGCCCGCCTTGATACGCTTGATGATGTCGTAGACGTTGGTCTTGGACGCGTCGGTGTGGGGCGAACCCTGCACCAGTTGGAACATCCCGGACTTGAGAATCCCGCCCTTGATATCACCGGTGAACTTGCGCAGTTCGCCTTCTTCGATGTAGCTGGTGCTGGCTTCCAGTTCGTTGTAGCTGGCCGAACCGCTGGAGCTGTAGTAGCCCTCGCGGTAGTTCTGCTGGGCCGAAACCACGTGGATGTATTCCTGCACACGTTCCTGGTAGGCCAGGTCCATGACTGCGACTTTCGGGGCCGCCTGGGCGCTGAACGCACAGGCCAGGGCCAGGATGCCAATCCATGCACGCATTGCTTAGCGCTCCGTGGTCTTGCGGATCTCTTTCTCGTCCATCCACTCGGCCAGACCGCTCTCGACGTCGATCAGTTGCAGGCTGAATTTGTAGAAGACGTCCTTGTAGTCGCTGCTGCGCTTGACGATCGAGCTGATGGAGCCCTCAAGACGGTACTTGGCGGCGACCATGTTGCCGGTCTTGGCCACGGTGGACTTCTTGTACAGGCCGCTCTGGTTCTGCAGCTTGAGCTGGTCGACCTGGCTCTGCATGGCGGTGTTGTCGCTGGCGAAGCGGGCGGTGCCGGATTTCATCAGCTGGGTCTTGATCGAGGTGGTGATCTCGCGCGTATCGATGTACTCGCTGGTCTTGTTCTTCACGTCGTAGACCTGCACCACCGGGCGGCCCTGGAGGATGCCGGACTGGGCCAGGGAGCGGGTCATGGATTCGGCGATCATCTGCAGGTCGGTGGAACCGAACTCGTTGGTCACCAGTTCCACGGCCTTGCTGTCGCCGTAGCTGATGTTCTTGCCGCCCAGGACCGGGGAATTATTGGCGCAGCCGCTGGCCAGCAGGGCGACCACGGCGAGGAAGGAAAAGCGTGCAAACATGGAAGTGCTCTCTTGATCGGGTTCAGGAACGGCTTATTGGGTTTTGACTTCCAGGCGGAAGTCAGTGGCCTTGGGCACCGGCGCGATGGCCGGCAGGAAGGTGGCCTGGGCCGCGTACAGGTTGAAGACTTTCCAGCTTTCTTCATCGGCAACCGGGAAACCGTCGTCACCCAGCCAGACAAAGCGGTAGTACATGGTCATGTTGGTGTGGCTGGTGTTGTTCAGTGCCACCTTGACCGTCAGGAAGCCGTTTTCACGGGCGACCCGCATCGCGCCGATGGCGATGTTGTTGAACTTGTTCATCACCACCACCTTGCTCGCGGCGCTGCCGGGAGCAGGAGGTGGCGGGGTGGCGCAACCGGCCAGAAGGGCCAGTGCGGCAACAGCGAGGAGTTTCAGGCGCATGGAGGGCTCCGCTTAAGGACGTTGGTTGCTGGCCATGTTCTGGCCGGCGTTGTTCGGGATGACATGAGCGGCCAGGCCGCTGCTGAACACCTGGTTGCCCACCACGCGCAGGGCGATCACCTGATAGCGCTGATCAACCTTGACCTGCACTTGAGTGCCGCCCTGGGCGTTAGGCAGGCTGAGGCTGTGCTCGCCCTGCTTGAGACGCAGGCGGGCGACCTGGGTGTTGTCCGGCAGGGTGCGCCAGGTGCGGGTATCGGCCCCTTCGGTCACCGCCGAAGCCAGGCCCACGGCCAGGCCGGCCAGGGGGTTGACCTCGTTGAGGTTCTTTTGCGCCACGCCACGGGTCACTGCACGCACAGTGGTGCGCAGGATGATCCCCGGCATGTCGTCACGCAGGGCGCGGCGGGACATGGCGGTGGTGCTGTTGAGCAGGGTCAGGTTCTGCTGCTGACCATCGATGCCGATCTGGGTGAAGGTCTGGGTCGAGGTATCGGCCTTGATCACCGGGAACGACAGTGGAGTGATGACCAGGTTGCCGTTGATTGGCAGCGGCAAGGGAATGCGCACCGAGTCCCGGGCCGGGGCCAGGCCGCTTTGCACCACGATCAGCACGTCGCTCTCATCGGCCGCCAGGGCCGCTACCACCGGAGCCTTGACCGGAGCCTTGGCGGGCGTCTTGCGTTTGGACTTGGTCGAGGATTTGCCCGGGGCTTCGACTTTCACCGGTTCCACGGGGGTGTCCAGGTTCAGCAGGGCCTGTTCCAGCAAGGGCGTGTTGGGACGCAGTTCCGCAGCCTTGCGGTAGCCGGGAGCCGCCAGGTCCTTCTCGCCCAGGGCTTCATAGACGAAGCCGGCCAGGTAGTGGCTGAACGCACTCTGGTAGCTGTTCTTCAGGTTGACCACATCGGGAGCGTCGAGGGCTTCCACGGGATAGCCCTTGAGGTCCTTGTACTCGGTTTTAACCCCTTGCTTCTCGGCTTCGTCCTCGCGCTTGAGGTATTCCTTGTCCCGCAGTTCGGCGATCACCGCTTCGCGTTCGTGGGTCTTCTTGATCGCCATGCGGGCGCCGTCGAAGTCGTTGCTGGCCAGCAGGTTCATGGCCATCTGGGTCGTCAGCATGACCTTTTCGTAGTCATAGCCTTCGTAGCGACGGACTTTGTCGTTGACCAGGAAACTGCCGAACTGGGCCAGGTACTTGTCGGTGTCGAGCTTGACCGAGTCTTCCCAGTTGCCCACGACCTGATCGGCATGGCCCCAGGCGGCCTGGCTGCCATTGAGGTCGCCCTTGGCCCGCAGCAACTCGCCCTTTTCGAAGTAATAGAGCAGGTCCTTGTCTTCACCCTTGTTGTTTTTTTCCAGCAGGGTCAGGGCGGCATCTAGGTTGCCGGCACGCAGTTGCTGGTTGGTTTCCTGAAGCTCGTTGTCGTAGCTGCGGAAGGCCGAACAGCCTGCGAGCAGGGTGACTGCGCCGAGCGCAATCGAGGTGAGGACGCGGGATGCCATGGGTACTTCTTCTTCCCTGAATGAGACAGCCTGGCGTGCGGGTCGGGCTGGACGAACCCATTGGCAGGAACTGCGGCTACGCTGCCAATTCCTCATAAAAAGAGGAGCTTAAATGCCGTCTCGCTATAACGAGGGCGCGGCATTATAAACGTGGATTCTGGCGCTGTAATGGCTTTTTAACTTCAATTTGATTGGTGTTTGCCACTATGTGAGCGGCTGCTCATTGGTGGTCGAACCAGGCTGCCAGCGGGCTCTTTTCCAGGGTCGCGGGGCGATGACGAACAGCTCATCGCCCACGCGCCTCAGGCTGATGACCTGGTAGCGCTGGTCCAGCTTGAAGCGCAGTTCGCCGGTCTTGCCCAGGGGCAGTCGGTGTTGGCCTTTTCTCAGGCGCAGGCGGGTCACCTGGGCGGTGTCGGGCAGGCGCTGGTCGGCGCAAGTGTTGCAACAGGCGGATAAGCCTTGAGTGAAACTCATTGGGAGTGAACAATATGTTACTTCGTATTTCCATTTGAGATTCGTTCATGACTGGCCCTTCCCGTTTACTGGCATTGCTGGTGCTGCCGCTGCTCGCACTCTGCAGCTTCAACCTGCTGGCCGATACCGTCGATGGCGCGCCCAAGGCCCTGCATCTGCTGGATTACATTGGCGCCGACTACCCGCCCACGGTTGAAGCCGGCAAGGTCATCGACGAGTCCGAATACCGCGAGCAGGTGGAGTTTCTCGGGGTCCTGCAGGGGCTGATCGCCGACCTGCCGGCCAAGCCGGAGAAAGCCGAGCTGGAGCAGGGCATCGTCAACTTGCGCAAGGCGGTGGACGACCGCGTCGAGGGCAGCCAAGTGGCACGCCTGGCGCGGCAGATGGGGGCCAAGCTGGCGGTGGCCTATGAGGTCAGCCAGGCGCCGGTCATCACCCCGGACCCTGCTCGCGGTGCGCCGCTGTATGCCCAGCATTGCTCGGTCTGCCATGGGGAGAAAGGCGCAGGCGATGGTCCGGCAGGTGTGGGCATGACCCCGCCGCCGGCCAATCTGCGGGATGCCGAGCGCCTTGATCGCCTGAGCCTGTACGCGGTCTACAACACCCTGGGGCTGGGTGTCGAAGGCACCGACATGCCGGCCTTCGCCGATCAGTTGGATGACCGGCAGCGCTGGGACCTGGCCACCTACATAGCCGGGTTCAGCGCCGATCCTGCGGCGGCCAAGGGCGAGCAGAGCTTCAATCTAGCCGACCTGGCCCGGCAGACGCCTGCTGAAGTGCTGGCTGCTCAGGGGCCGCAGGCAGCGGCCACTTTCCGTGCCCAGCGGGCCCAGCCGCCTCAGGTCAAGCGTGGCCCGGCGCAGTTGCTGGACTACACCGCTTCGACCCTGGACAAGAGTCTCGCGGCTTATCGCAACGGCGAGCATGAGCAAGCCTACGATCTTTCGGTAGCGGCTTACCTGGAAGGTTTCGAACTGGTGGAAAGCTCCCTGGACAACGTCGATGCCACGGTGCGCAAGGACACGGAGAAGGCCCTGATGGCCTACCGGCAGTCGTTGCAGGACGGATTGCCGGTGGCCCAGGCCGAACAGCGCCTGGACGCCGCCAAGGCCAAGCTCAAGGCGTCCGCCGAGTTGTTGGGTGGCGACAGCCTGAGCTGGTCCCTGAGTTTTATCTCCGGTTTGCTGATCCTCCTGCGCGAAGGCCTGGAAGCCATTCTGGTGCTGGCGGCGATCCTTGCGTTCTTGCGTAATACCGGCCAGCAATCGGCGGTGCGCAGTGTCAACGTCGGCTGGGGCCTGGCGCTGTTGGCCGGCCTGGCCACCTGGGCCCTGGCGGCTTATGTGATCGACGTCAGCGGTTCCCAGCGGGAGCTGCTGGAGGGGGCCACGGCGTTGTTCGCCAGTGTCATGGTGCTGTGGCTCGGGGTATGGATGCACGATCGTCGGCATGCGGCGGCCTGGCAGGATTACATCAAGAGCAGCCTGGTGGGCGGCGGCGGGCGTTTCGGTTTTGCCGTGCTGGCGTTCTTCTCGGTGTACCGCGAGCTGTTCGAGGTGATCCTGTTCTACGAGACCCTGTGGCTGCAGGCAGGCCCAGCCGGACATAACGCGGTCATGGCGGGTGGTGCCACCGCTCTGGTGTTGCTGGTGGGCCTGGCGTGGGTGATCCTGCGGGGCTCGGCCAAGCTGCCTCTGGCGCTGTTCTTCGGCATCAACGCGGCGTTGCTGTGTGCCTTGTCGGTGGTATTTGCCGGCCACGGGGTCAAGGCGTTGCAGGAAGCGGGCATCTTCGGCACCCGGCCAGTAGCCTTCTTCGATTTCGACTGGCTGGGCATTCATGCCGATGCCTACTCGCTGGGGGCTCAGGCTGTGGCGATCCTGGCGATCGTGGTGCTGTACAGTCGCAGCCGCATGAGTGAGAAGCAGCGACTGCGCGCGTCTTGAGTCGACAGCGTCGCTGATCGCGGGCGAGCCCGCTCCTGCGGGGGCTGGCTTGCCCGTTTTGCATTTTGTGAGGAGAACATCAATGCGTGTCTGGATCGATGCCGACGCTTGCCCCAAGGCGGCCAAGGATCAGGTGGTGCGCTTTGCCTTGAAGCGCCAGTTCGAGGTGGTGCTGGTGGCCGGGCAAGCGCAGATCAAGCCGGCTTTCGCCTGCGTCAAACTGATTGTGGTGCCCAGCGGTCCGGATGCTGCCGACGATTATCTGGTGGAGCATGCCGTGCCCGGTGAGCTGGTGATCTGCAGTGATGTGCCCTTGGCCGACTGCTTGGTGAAAAAGGGTGTGTCGGCCCTGGACCCGCGTGGCAAGGAATTCGATGCACAGAACATGGGGGAGCGCCTGGCGGTGCGTAATCTGTTCACCGATCTGCGGGAGCAGGGGCAGGTCAGTGGCGGACAGGCGCCTTATGGCGAGCGGGAGAAGCAGGCCTTCGCCAATGCCCTGGACCGGATTCTGACCCGGCTGGCGCGTCAGGCCTGAGGGAGGAACCAGCGGCTCCTCCTGAAGCGGGGTGTCAGGGAGTCACTGCTCGCCTTCGTGGGTCAGTTCCAGCACCCGGTCGACCAGTTTGTTGATCCCGGAGGCGGCTTCGCTGATGGATTGCGCCAGCATATAGGCCGGGGTGCTCACCAGTTTGCGTGCTTTGTCTTCGACGATGTCGCCTACTGCGCATTCGGTGTGGCTGGCGCCCATCTTGCCCAGGGCCGCTGCGGTATCGGCATCGTTGCCGATGGTGCAGGTCACGCCAGGACCATAGATCTTCGCCGCCAGGGCCGGAGCGATGCACATCAGGCCCACCGGTTTGCCCGCTTCGGCAAAGGCTTCGGCCAGAGCCAGGATGTCCGCCTGGACTGTGCAGGCCGCGCCTTCGGTGGCGAAGCTGGAGAGGTTCTTGGCTGCCCCGAAACCGCCGGGCACGATCAGCGCGTCGAAGTCTTCGACATTGGCCTCGCGCAGGTCCTTGACCTGGCCACGAGCAATGCGCGCCGATTCCACCAGCACGTTGCGGGTCTCGGGCATGGCTTCGCCGGTCAGGTGGTTGAGCACATGCATCTGCGGGATGTTCGGGGCAAAGCACTGCACCTGGGCGCCGCGTTGGTCGAGGCGCAGCAGGGTCATCACGCTTTCGTGGATCTCGGCACCGTCGAACACGCCGCAACCGGAAAGGATCACTGCAACTTTTTTGCTCATGGTTTTTCTCCAGGTTCAGGGTGCTGACAGCATGCCAATGACCGGCGCGTTACTCCACTGATGTCGTCGAAGCCTTGGCCTTGGCCTGTTCGGCGGCTTGTTCGGCGTCATAGATCTGCTTGGCCAGACGGGCGTTCTTGAAGCGTCGGCGCAGCCACAGGCCGAAACCCAGCACCAGCAACGCGCCCAGCACCCACAGCTCGTACTTCTTGATGCTGCCGAGCATGCCTTCCATGACCGCGCCGAAATGGTAGGCGGCCTGGGCCAGGGCCACGGCCCAGACGGCCGCGCCGATGCCGTTGAGCAGCAGGTAGCGGCCCGGCGGATAGCCTGACAGACCAATGGCCACTGGCATCACGGTGCGCAGGCCATAGACGAAGCGGAAGCTCAGCACCCAGATATCCGGATGCTTGCGGATATGTTCCAGCGCCCGATCGCCCATCATTTGCCAGCGCGGTTTGCGCGCCAGCAACTTGCGGCCATGCTTGCGCCCCAGGAAGTACCACAGCTGGTCACCGGCGTAGCTGCCGAAGAAGGCAACCACCATCACCAGGTTGATATCCATGTATCCGCGGAACGCTAGAAACCCGGCTAGAACCAGAATGGTTTCGCCTTCGAAAAACGTACCGAGAAAGAGGGCGAAATAGCCGAAATCCTGAAGAAATTGTTGGAGCATTGTCTGGATGCTGGCGAAATGAACGCGCAGCCTACCCCTTCGACGACGTTGGGGAAAGTATCGAAATGTGTCTCGACGTGAACAATTGGGCCAATGACAATGAGTGTTGCTGCCGGTCAACAGCTTGAGCACAACTGTCATCTGTTCGTCATAATGCCCGCTTATAACTGTCACGCTCGCCCGCCAGCGCGGGCTCTGGAGTCCGCCGTGAGCTTTACCCCTGCCAGCCGCCTGTTCCCTGCCACTCGTCTGCGGCGTAACCGCCGTGATGATTTCTCGCGCCGTCTGGTTCGCGAAAACCGGCTGAGCGTGGACGACCTGATCCTGCCGGTGTTTGTGCTCGACGGTGAGAATCGCCGTGAGGCGGTGGCTTCGATGCCGGGCGTGGAGCGCTTGACCATCGACCTGTTGCTGGAAGAGGCGGCGCATTGGGTCGAGCTGGGGATTCCGGCCCTGGCGCTGTTCCCGGTGACGCCGGCCGGGCTCAAGTCCCTGGATGCGGCCGAGGCCTGGAACCCTGAAGGGATTGCCCAGCGTGCCACCCGCGCCTTGCGCGAGCGCTTCCCGGCGCTGGGCGTCATCACCGATGTGGCCCTGGACCCGTTCACCACCCATGGCCAGGACGGCATTCTCGACGAGCAGGGTTATGTACAGAACGACATCACTGTCGATGCCCTGGTGCGTCAGGCCCTGTCCCACGCCGAGGCCGGCGCCCAGGTGGTGGCGCCGTCGGACATGATGGACGGGCGGGTCCAGGCGATCCGCGAAGCCCTGGAACTGGCGGGACACGTCAACGTGCGGATCATGGCCTACTCGGCCAAGTACGCCAGCGCCTATTACGGCCCCTTCCGCGATGCGGTGGGTTCGGCGCTGAACCTGGGCAAGGCCGACAAGGCCTCGTACCAGATGGACCCGGCCAATGGTGACGAAGCCCTGCATGAAGTGGCGGCGGACCTGGCGGAAGGGGCGGACATGGTCATGGTCAAGCCGGGCATGCCGTACCTGGATATCCTTTTTCGGGTCAAGGATGAATTCAAGGTGCCGACCTTTGTCTATCAGGTCAGCGGCGAATACGCCATGCACATGGCGGCGATCCAGAATGGCTGGTTGGGTGAAGGGGTTATTCTTGAATCCCTGACCGCTTTTAAACGTGCAGGTGCTGATGGCATCCTGACTTACTTTGCCGTTCGTGCTGCTCAATTGTTACGAGAGCAAAAATAGCCCTCCCAGGAACACGCGATGAATACTGAAGGACTCTCAGAAGTTGCCGTAAAAGACGCTCAGCCGGTGGTCGAGCCAGTGGTTGAAACCTCGCCGGAGCTCGAGCCCGTGCCCGTAGTGGCCGAGGTGCAACCGACGCCGGCCATTGTCATCCCCAACCTGGATGACAGCAGCCTGTACATTCACCGCGAACTCTCGCAACTGCAGTTCAATATCCGCGTGCTGGAACAGGCGCTGGACGAATCCTACCCGCTGCTGGAGCGCCTGAAGTTCCTGCTGATCTTCTCCAGCAACCTGGACGAGTTCTTCGAGATCCGTGTCGCGGGCCTGAAGAAGCAGATCACCTTTGCCCGGGAACAGGCCGGTGCCGACGGCCTGCAACCGCACCAGGCCCTGGCCCGCATCAGCGAGCTGGTGCATGGTCATGTCGATCGCCAGTACGCGATCCTCAACGACATTCTGCTGCCGGAACTGGAGAAGCATCAGATTCGCTTCATCCGTCGCCGTCACTGGACCACCAAGCTCAAGACCTGGGTCCGGCGCTTCTTCCGCGACGAGATCGCGCCAATCATCACCCCCATCGGCCTCGACCCGACGCACCCGTTCCCGCTGCTGGTGAACAAGAGCCTGAACTTCATCGTCGAGCTGGAAGGCATCGATGCCTTCGGTCGCGATTCGGGCCTTGCGATCATCCCGGCTCCGCGTCTGTTGCCGCGCATCATCAAGGTGCCGGAAGAGGTCGGCGGCCCTGGCGACAACTATGTGTTCCTTTCGTCGATGATCCACGCCCACGCCGACGACCTGTTTCAGGGCATGAAGGTCAAAGGCTGCTATCAATTCCGCCTGACCCGTAACGCCGACCTGGCGGTGGACACCGAGGACGTCGAAGACCTGGCCCGCGCCCTGCGCGGCGAGTTGTTCTCCCGTCGCTACGGTGACGCGGTGCGTCTGGAAGTGGCCGACACCTGTCCGAAACATCTGTCGGACTACCTGCTCAAGCAGTTCAACCTGCACGAGACCGAGCTCTATCAGGTCAACGGTCCGGTGAACCTGACGCGACTGTTCAGCATCACCGGCCTGGACAGTCATCCGGAGCTGCAATACACCCCGTTCACCCCGCAGATCCCCAAGCTGCTGCAGAACAGCGAGAACATCTTCAGCGTCATCAGCAAGCAGGACATCCTGCTGCTGCACCCGTTCGAGTCCTTCACCCCGGTGGTCGACCTGCTGCGCCAGGCCGCCAAGGACCCGCATGTGCTGGCGGTGCGCCAGACCCTGTACCGCAGCGGCGCCAACTCGGAGATCGTCGACGCCCTGGTGGACGCGGCGCGCAACGGCAAGGAAGTCACCGCGGTGATCGAACTGCGTGCGCGGTTTGACGAAGAGTCCAACCTGCAGATGGCCAGCCGCCTGCAAGCGGCCGGCGCGGTAGTGATCTATGGCGTGGTGGGCTTCAAGACCCACGCCAAGATGATGCTGATCCTGCGTCGCGAAGCCGGCGAGATCGTGCGTTATGCCCACCTGGGCACCGGCAACTACCACGCGGCCAACGCCCGTCTGTACACCGACTACAGCCTGCTGACCTCCGACGACGCCTTGTGCGAAGACGTCGGCAAACTGTTCAGCCAGCTGATCGGCATGGGCAAGACCCTGCGCATGAAGAAGCTGTTGCATGCGCCGTTCACCCTGAAGAAGGGCATGCTCGACATGATCGCCCGGGAGACCCAGTTCGCCCTGGACGGCAAGCCGGCGCACATCATCGCCAAGTTCAACTCGCTGACCGATCCGAAAATCATCCGCGCGCTGTACAAGGCCAGCCAGTCCGGCGTGCGCATCGATCTGGTGGTGCGCGGCATGTGCTGCCTGCGTCCGGGGATTGCCGGGGTGTCGCACAACATCCATGTGCGCTCCATCATCGGTCGCTTCCTGGAACACACTCGGGTGTTCTACTTCCTCAACGGCGGCGAGGAGCAGATGTTCCTTTCCAGTGCCGACTGGATGGAGCGCAACCTCGACAAGCGGGTCGAGACTTGCTTCCCGGTGGAAGGCAAGAAGCTGATCCTGCGGGTCAAGAAAGAGCTGGAGAGTTATCTCACCGACAACACCCACAGCTGGAGCCTGCAGTCCGACGGCCGTTACATCCGCAACACGCCGACCGGCAATCAGAACCCGCGCAGCGCCCAGGCGACTTTGCTGGAGCGTCTTGGCAGCCCGGTGTTGCCAGTGCGCTAAGCGCCACAGGCGCCGTAGACAAAAAGGCCAGCCCGTTTACCGGGCTGGCCTTTTTTATTGGCTTGCGTTGGGTGTTTGGTAGGAGCTGGCTTGCCAGCGAAAGCCCCGGCAAGAGCGATTCAGGGCTTGGGGCCTGTTCGCTGGCAAGCCGGCTCCTAAGGTCGGCTTGTTCAGGTCTCAGCGAACGTTGAGCACGATGCCGACCCGGGTCAGCCATTCGGCTTCCAGGGCGAAGTCGGCCTGGGTCAGCTGGTTTTCATCCAGCCAGTTTTCCGGGAACTCCACATCCAGATGGTCGCCTTCGGCGCTCAGGCTCACCTGAGGCATCTGCTGGGTGCCACGGATGTGATGGAACAGGATGGCGAAGCGCAGCAGCACGCACAGGCGGATCAGCTTGATGCCGTCATCGCCGAACTCGGCGAATTTTTCCTTGGGAATGTTGCGGCGGTGGCCGCGCACCAGCAGCGCCAGCATCTGCTGGTCTTCCCGGGAGAAGCCGGCCAGGTCCGAGTGCTCGATCAGGTAGGCGCCATGCTTGTGGTAGTGGTAGTGAGCGATATCCAGTCCCACTTCGTGGACCTTGGCGGCCCAGCCCAGCAGCTCGCGCCAGACACCGTCCTCCAGGTCCCAGTCCGCCGCCACCTGGTCGAAGGCGCGCAGGGCCTTGCCTTCGACTCGCGAGGCCTGCTCCAGGTCCACGTGGTAGCGCTCCATCAGCGAGCTGAGGGTACGTTCACGGACGTCTTCGTGATGATGGCGGCCCAGCAGGTCGTAGAGCACGCCTTCACGCAGGGCGCCTTCGCAGTGGTCCATGCGCTGCAGTTCCAGGGCGTCGAAGATGGCTTCGAGAATCGCCAGGCCCGCCGGGAAGATCGCCCGCCGATCGGGCTTGATGCCTTCGAAGTCGATTTTCTCGGCATCCCCCAGCTTGAACAGCTTGCGCTTGAGCCAGGCCAGCCCCTCGGCGTTGACCTCGCCACTGCCCTGGCCGCCGGCCTTGAGGGCCAGGCCGATGGCGCGGATGGTTCCGGAAGAGCCGATGGCTTCGTCCCAGGTCAGGCGATGCAGGGCATGTTCGATGCTCATGATCTCCAGCCGCGCGGCGGTGTAGGCCTGGGCGTAGCGGGCCGGGGTGATCTTGCCATCGCGGAAATAGCGCTGGGTGAAGCTGACGCAGCCCATCTGCAGGCTTTCCCGCAGCAGGGGTTCGAAGCGCTGGCCAATGATGAATTCGGTACTGCCGCCACCGATGTCGGCAACCAGGCGCTTGCCCGGGGTATCGGCGAGGGTGTGGGACACCCCGAGGTAGATCAGTCGGGCCTCTTCACGGCCGGAGATGACCTCCACCGGGTGGCCGAGGATCTCCTCGGCGCGGCGAATGAACTCGCCACGGTTGCGGGCTTCACGCAGGGCGTTGGTGCCGACGATGCGTACGGTGCCCGGTGGCATGCCGTTGATCAGTTGGGCGAAGCGCTTGAGGCAGTCGAGCCCGCGCTGCATGGATTCTTCGTTGAGCTGGCGTTCTTCGTTGATTCCGGCGGCCAGTTGAACCTTTTCACCGAGCCGCTCGAGAATGCGGATTTCACCGTTCCGGGCCTTGGCCACGACCATGTGAAAGCTGTTGGAGCCCAGATCGATCGCGGCGATCAGGGACAGATTCTTGGCTTGGGATTGGGGCATGGTTGGGGGTCTCGGTCGATAACCTCGCCATCCTGCCACGATCAACGGCTCGCGCCAACGCGCAGTGTCCAATGCGTTGATTCAACGCATAAAACCCTCGGCAGGCTGTGCTGTCGCTGTGCGCCGGCCAGCCGGCTCCTACGACACGGGAGCCTCAAGCCTGCTCGGTGCTGCCAATGAAGTTCGCCAGCTCGGCGGTCTGCGGATGAGCGAACAGCTGCTTGGGATCTCCCACTTCATGCACCTTGCCCTGGTGCATGAACACCAGCTTGTCGCCCACTTCCCGGGCAAAGCGCATCTCATGGGTGACCATGATCAGGGTCATGCCGTCCCGGGCCAGTTGGCGCACCACGCTGAGCACTTCATTGACCAGTTCCGGGTCCAGGGCCGAGGTGATCTCATCGCACAACAGCACCTTGGGCGACATCGCCAGGGCTCGGGCAATGGCGACCCGCTGCTGCTGGCCGCCGGACAGTCGATCCGGAAACGCATCGAACTTCTCCGCCAGGCCAACCCGGGCCAGCATCTGCCGCGCCAGCTCGGCAGCCCGGGCCTTGGGCACCTTCTGCACCACTTGCGGGGCCAGCATCACGTTCTCGCCCACGGTCAGGTGAGGGAACAGGTTGAACTGCTGGAACACCATGCCGACCTTCTGTCGCAGGCTGCGCAGATCGGCGCGGGCGGCGTCCAGGTACTCGCCGTCAACCTCGATCACCCCGTCGTTGATCGACTCCAGGCCGTTGAGGGTGCGCAGCAGGGTGCTCTTGCCCGAGCCACTGCGACCGATGATTGCCACTACCTGGCCCTCCTCGATGCTCAGGTCGATGCCTTTGAGCACATGGTGCTCGCCGTAATATTTATGCAGGGCGGAGATTCTAAGCAGAGGCATGCAGTTTCCTTTCCAGGTAGCGCGCGCTGAGGGACAGGGGGTAGCAGAGCAGGAAGTAACCGAGGGCCACCAGGCCGTAGACCATGAAGGGCTCGAAGGTGGCATTGGCCAGCATGCCGCCGGTCTTGGTCAGTTCGGTGAAACCGATGATCGAGGTCACCGCGGTGCCTTTGACCACTTGCACCGAGAAACCCACGGTGGGCGCCACGGCGATACGCAGCGCTTGCGGCAGGATCACGTAGCGCAGTTGCTCATAGGGATTGAGCGCCAGGCTCGACGAGGCTTCCCACTGCCCGTGGGGGATCGACTCGACGCAACCGCGCCAGATCTCTGCCAGGTAGGCGCTGGTGAACAGGGTCAGGGCGATAGCGGCCGCCAGCCAGGGCGAGATATCCACACCCAGCAAGGCAATACCGAAGAACACCAGGAACAACTGCATCAACAGCGGTGTGCCCTGGAACAGCTCTATATAGGTGCGGGCGAAGGCGCGGGCAAAGGTCTTGTCGGAGATCCTCAGGGTCATGACCAGCAGGCCGATCAGGCCGCCGCCAACAAAGGCCACCAGGGACAGCAACAGGGTCCACTGCAGGCCGCTGAGCAGGTTGCGCAGGATGTCCCAGAAGGTGAAGTCGCTCATCGGCCGTTCCTCAGGATGTAGCGTTGGCCGAACCAGTTCAGTAGTTGGCGGATCAGCAGGGCCATGCACAGGTAGATCAGGGTGGTCAGGGCGTAGGTTTCAAAAGCGCGGAAGTTGCGCGACTGGATGAAGTTGGCGGCGAAGCTCAGCTCTTCGGTGGCGATCTGCGAGCACACCGCCGAGCCCAGCATGACGATGATGATCTGGCTGCACAGGGCCGGCCAGACCTTGCCCAGGGCCGGCAGCAGCACCACGTGCCGAAAGGCTTCGAAGCGGCTCATGGCCAGGGCTGCGGCGGCTTCCAGCTGGCCCTTGGGAATGGCCTGGATGCCGGCGCGGATGATTTCCGTGGAGTAGGCGCCGAGGTTGATCACCATCGCCAGCACCGCCGCCTGCCACTCGGAGATCTGCAGGCCCAGGGATGGCAGGCCGAAGAAGATGAAAAACAACTGCACCAGGAACGGCGTGTTGCGGATCAGCTCGACGTAGACGCCGAAGATCGCCGCCAGGGGCTGGATCTTCCAGGCCCGCACCAGAGCCCCGGCTATCCCCAGGCTGACCCCCAGCAGGGTGCCTATGGCGGTCAACTCCAGGGTGAACAGGGCGCCGCGTAGCAGCAGGCCGGTATTTTCCAGCACCGGCAGGAAGTCGAACTGATAAGCCATGCTCAAGCTCCGGGGCGCCGATCAGAGGTCAGCCGGCAGCGGCTCTTTGAGCCACAACTGGGAGTTCTTCTCCAGGGCGCCGTCAGCCTTGGCGGCACTGAGGATCTGGTTGACCTTGTCCAGCAACTCCGGCTGGTTTTTGTTGACGCCGACGTAGACTGGGGAGTCCTTGAGCTTGATCTTCATCGCCGGGATGCGTTTCGGGTTGCGCTGGCTGATGGCGACCATCACCACGTTACCGCTGGCGATCAGGTCGACCTGGCCGGCGAGGTAGGCGGCGATGGTGGAGTTGTTGTCCTCGAAACGCTTGATGGTCGCGCCTTGTGGGGCCACGGCGCTCAGCTCGATGTCTTCGATGGCGCCTCGGGTGACGCTGATGGTCTTGCCCTTGAGGTCGTCAAGGCCGGCGATGGCCGCCTCGGGCGGGCCGAAGACTGCGAGGTAGAAGGGTGCGTATGCCTTGGAGAAGTCGATGACCTTTTCCCGTTCCGGGTTCTTGCCGAGGCTGGAGATCACCAGATCCACCTTGCCGGTGGTGAGGAACGGAATGCGGTTGGTGCTGTTGACCGGGGTCAGCTCCAGCTTGACCTTGAGCTGCTCGGCCAGCAGGCGCGCGGTGTCGATGTCCAGGCCCCGGGGCTGCATATCCGGGCCTACCGAGCCGAAGGGCGGGAAGTCCTGAGGCACGGCGACCTTGAGGGTGCCGCGGGCCACCACGTCGTCCAGGGCATTGGCCTGGGCTGGGGCCTGGGCCAGCAGCAGGCTGGCAAACAGGGCAGAGAGCAGGGCGCTACAGCGTTTGGTCATGGCGAATCTCCGCAAGTCGTGGGAAGTGGTTTCTGTGTGGCGACAGAGCACAGGCCATGCCAACACGCGGAAAAGGCCCTGGAAATATGGGTTTTATTGGCTTTGGTCGGTCTTACTGGTCTGAACAGTTGGGTGTTTTTTCGCACTCGGATCGGGCATGGGGTCGTACCCTCGAACCCCCTTGGGGCACGACTTGCCGGGTTCGGCGAATAGCTTTACAAGGGAGCTTTTCCTGCACTGGCCAGCCTCAAGCCCATGAATTCGATTACTCGTGCCGTACCCGAAGTGGCGCTGCAAGCCATTCGCCAGTTGATCAGCGAGCAGGGCTTCGGCCCCGGTGATGCGCTGCCTTCGCAGCGGGATCTGGCGCTGCAGTTGGGGGTCAGTCGGGCGTCGCTGCGTGAGGCGTTGTCATCCTTGAGCGCGCTGGGGGTGATCAGTGTGCAGCCGGGCAAGGGGGTGTTCGTCCAGGCTCCCGAGGCAGCGGCAGCCGGTGCCGGCTTGAGTTGGCCGTTCGCCGCTCAGGCTTCGCCTGTGGATATCTTTCAGTTGCGCTATGCCCTGGAGGGGTTTGCCGCGGGGTTGGCGGCAGTGACCCTGACCGCCGATGAGCTGGATGCCCTGGAAGACAATGTCGAGGCCATGCGTTGCCAATTGCGGGTCGGGGATTTCGAGTCGGCGGCGCGGCTGGATTTCGAGTTCCACCAGAAGATCCTCCTGGCCAGCGGCAACCAGGCGATGTTGAGCATCCTCAGCACCAGCGCCGAGATCTTCCTGGAAAGTCAGAAACTACCGTTCATCCGACCCGAGCGGGCCATGGAGACGTGGCAGGAGCACCGCAAGATCCTCCGCGCCCTGGCCCGGCACGCTTCGGGGGCGGCACAAAAGGCCATGCAGGAGCATGTGCGCAATGCCGCTCTGCGCACTGGAATCGCCTTTGTCACCCCCACATCTTCGTGAGCTGAGCTATACCCAAACTCATGGGGCACCATAGTTAGAGTCAATCATCTCCGGCTTCCTGAACGCGGGAAGGGCGGATATGATGGGCCACGTTTTTTTGCTTACAACCTGGAGAATTCCATGAGCAGCGATCTTATCAAACACGTCAGCGATGCCAGCTTCGAGGCCGACGTACTCAAAGCCGAAGGCGCTGTACTGGTCGACTACTGGGCTGAGTGGTGCGGCCCATGCAAAATGATCGCTCCGGTTCTGGACGAAATTGCTGAAACCTACAAAGGCAAACTGACCGTTGCCAAGCTGAACATCGACGAAAACTCGGAAACCCCGGCCAAGCATGGCGTGCGTGGTATTCCGACCCTGATGCTGTTCAAGAACGGCAACGTCGAAGCCACCAAGGTCGGCGCACTGTCCAAGTCGCAGTTGGCAGCGTTCCTCGACGCCAACATCTAAGCGTCGATTTTCAGTGCCCTGGAAAAGCCCCGCAAAACGCGGGGCTTTTTCGTAATTGAGGGCTAGACGCTCCGAAACTCAGGTGTTACATTCGGCCCCGCACTGGTTTCTCCAGTGCCCCCTGCAAGCCGTCGCCGACGCTCTCCTTTTCGAATAAGTACGCGATCCTGTCGCCTTCTCTGCGGCGCGGCCTCATTAAGCCAAAAGCTTAATTTCCCCCCTCTATAAATGATTACGTCATTCCTATATGAATCTGACTGAACTCAAGCAAAAGCCGATTACCGAACTGCTCGAATTGGCCGAACAGATGGGCATAGAAAATATGGCCCGTTCGCGCAAGCAGGACGTGATTTTCTCCCTGCTGAAAAAGCACGCGAAAAGCGGTGAGGAAATCTCCGGTGATGGCGTGCTGGAGATCCTCCAGGACGGCTTCGGCTTCCTCCGCTCCTCCGACGCCTCCTACCTGGCCGGCCCGGACGATATCTACGTCTCGCCAAGCCAGATCCGTCGCTTCAACTTGCGTACCGGTGACACCATCGTTGGCAAGATCCGCCCTCCGAAGGAAGGCGAGCGGTACTTCGCGCTGCTCAAGGTCGATACCATCAACTACGACCGTCCCGAGAACGCCAAGAACAAGATTCTGTTCGAAAACCTGACGCCGCTGTTCCCGACCGTGCGCATGAAGATGGAAGCCGGCAACGGTTCCACCGAAGACCTGACCGGTCGTGTCATCGACCTGTGCGCTCCGATCGGTAAAGGCCAGCGTGGTCTGATCGTTGCTCCGCCAAAGGCGGGCAAGACCATCATGCTGCAGAACATTGCTGCGAACATCACCCGCAACAACCCTGAAGTTCATCTGATCGTGCTGCTGATCGACGAGCGTCCGGAAGAAGTGACCGAGATGCAGCGCACTGTGCGCGGCGAAGTGGTTGCCTCCACCTTCGACGAGCCGCCAACCCGTCACGTGCAAGTGGCCGAGATGGTGATCGAGAAGGCCAAGCGCCTGGTCGAACACAAGAAGGACGTGGTGATCCTGCTGGACTCCATCACCCGTCTGGCCCGTGCCTACAACACCGTGATCCCGAGCTCCGGCAAGGTCCTGACTGGTGGTGTGGATGCCCACGCCCTGGAGAAACCGAAGCGTTTCTTCGGCGCCGCGCGGAACATCGAAGAAGGCGGCTCGTTGACCATCATCGCCACCGCGCTGGTTGAAACCGGCTCGAAGATGGACGAAGTGATCTACGAAGAGTTCAAGGGTACCGGCAACATGGAACTGCCCCTGGATCGCAAGATCGCTGAAAAGCGCGTCTTCCCGGCCATCAACATCAACCGTTCCGGCACCCGCCGCGAAGAGTTGCTGACGGCCGACGACGAGCTGCAGCGCATGTGGATCCTGCGCAAGCTCCTGCATCCCATGGATGAAGTCGCTGCCATTGAGTTCCTGGTCGACAAGCTGAAACAGACCAAGACCAACGATGAGTTCTTCCTGTCGATGAAACGCAAGTAAATCGATCAGGCCAGCAAGAGCCGGGGAAACCCGGCTTTTTGCTATCTGACATTCTCTATTCTGAACCTGTGGGTTCGGCGCTAAACTGCCTGCCCCGAATGCCACGGCGAAAACGAGGCTCACGCATGCAGTATCGCGACTTGCGCGACTTTATCAGCGGCCTGGAACAGCGCTCCGAACTCAAGCGCATCCAGGTTCCGGTGTCCCCAGTGCTGGAAATGACCGAGGTCTGCGATCGCACCTTGCGTGCCAAAGGCCCGGCCCTGTTGTTTGAAAACCCCACCGGTTATGACATCCCCGTGCTCGGCAACCTGTTCGGTACCCCCGAGCGTGTGGCCCTGGGTATGGGCGCCGAAGCCGTCAGCGAACTGCGCGAGATCGGCAAGCTGCTGGCGTTCCTCAAGGAGCCGGAGCCGCCCAAGGGCTTGAAGGATGCCTGGTCCAAGCTGCCGATCTTCCGCAAGATCATTTCCATGGCGCCCAAGGTGGTCAAGGATGCGGTCTGCCAGGAAGTGGTGATCGAAGGCGACGACGTCGACCTCGGCATGCTGCCGGTGCAGACCTGCTGGCCAGGCGACGTCGGTCCGCTGATCACTTGGGGCCTGACGGTGACCAAGGGGCCGAACAAGGACCGGCAAAACCTGGGCATCTATCGTCAGCAGGTAATCGGCCGCAACAAGGTGATCATGCGCTGGTTGAGCCATCGTGGTGGCGCTCTGGATTACCGCGAGTGGTGCGAGAAGCACCCGGGCCAGCCGTTCCCGGTGTCCGTGGCCCTGGGCGCGGACCCGGCAACTATCTTGGGCGCCGTGACCCCGGTGCCGGACAGCCTCTCCGAATACGCTTTCGCCGGCCTGCTGCGGGGCAACCGCACCGAACTGGTGAAGTGCCGTGGCAACGACCTGCAAGTCCCGGCCACCGCCGAAATCATCCTTGAAGGGGTGATCCATCCCGGCGAGATGGCCGACGAAGGCCCGTACGGCGACCACACTGGCTACTACAACGAAGTCGACAGCTTCCCGGTGTTCACCGTGGAGCGCATCACCCATCGCATCAAGCCGATCTATCACAGCACCTACACCGGCCGGCCGCCGGATGAGCCAGCGATTCTCGGCGTGGCGCTGAACGAAGTCTTCGTGCCGATCCTGCAGAAGCAGTTCCCGGAAATCACCGACTTCTACCTGCCGCCAGAAGGCTGCTCGTACCGCATGGCGGTGGTGACCATGAAGAAGCAGTACCCGGGCCACGCCAAGCGGGTAATGCTGGGGGTCTGGTCGTTTTTGCGACAGTTCATGTACACCAAGTTCGTTATCGTCACCGACGACGATATCAATGCCCGGGACTGGAACGATGTGATCTGGGCCATCACCACGCGCATGGACCCCAAGCGCGACACGGTGATGATCGACAACACCCCGATCGACTACCTCGACTTCGCCTCGCCGGTGTCCGGCCTGGGCTCGAAGATGGGGCTCGATGCCACCCACAAGTGGCCCGGAGAAACCACCCGAGAGTGGGGCCGGGTCATCGTCAAGGATGAGGCGGTCACCCGCCGGATCGATGCCATCTGGAATCAGTTAGGAATAGATTGATGCGTGTAACCTTGCAGCCCTCCGGAGCGGTGCTTGAGACGCTGCCCGGCGAGCGGATTCTCGATGCGGCGCGGCGCTTGGGCTATGAATGCCCGCAGAGCTGCCGCAATGGCAACTGTCACGTGTGCGCGGCCCTGCTGGTGGAGGGCAGTGTGCAGCAAGCCGGCGATGTGCGTGATCATGGTGAGTTCTACACTTGCATTGCAGAGCCGCTGGAAGACTGCATTGTGCTGTGGGATGGTGTCCTTGCGCTGGGAGAGTTGCCGGTGCGCAGCTTGTCGTGTCAGCTCACTGAGTGCCTTGAGGTCGGCGGCGATGTCTGGCGGGTCAGGCTGCGAGCGCCGGCCGGCAAGCCACCCCGCTATCATGCGGGCCAGTACCTGATGCTGGAGCGGGATAACGGCGAGAAGTCGGCCTTCTCCCTGGCTTCAGCACCCCATTGCGGGCGTGATCTGGAGCTGCATGTGCTGGTGCGCGAAAACAGTGCGCAGAGCTTGATGGAGCAGTTGCAGCGCAACCGCATGGCTCGGGTCGAATTGCCTTTTGGCGACACTCACCTGGCCGAGTTGCCGCAGGGCCCGCTGGTGCTGATCGCTGCCGGTACCGGTATGGCGCAGATGCACAGCCTGATCGAGCACTGCCGGGCCAAAGGCTTCAAGTATCCGGTGCACCTGTATTGGGGCGTACGCCGGCCGGAAGATTTCTATCAGTTGGAACACTGGGATGAGTGGCAGCAACTGCCTAATCTCTATCTGCACAAGGTGGTCAGCGACCTGTGTGGTTGGGAGGGGCGCTGCGGCATGTTGCATGAGGCGGTTTGCGAGGACATCACCGACCTGTCGTCGGTGCATGTCTACGCCAGCGGCTCGCCAGCCATGATCTACGCCACCCTGGACGCTCTGGTGAATGCCGGGATGGATGCCCATCAGATGCGTGCGGACGTGTTCGCCTACGCCCCGCGGCCCTGATTGCATCGGGTCCGTGCCCTTCGTTATAACTCTGTATATAGCCCATCGGTATTTATCTAATTAAATAAATGCCGGTAGGTTATATATAAGCCTTCAACTTGAGTGCTGCTCTAGTGGCACTTAACTTGCCTTGAAACTTATGTGTCTTGTAGTTACTGCCAAGCGTTCTATTAAGTAACTTCTTTTACGCGGGGAGCCGAACGCTATTCGCCATGACAGCCCTTGAATCCAGTTATCTGAATCTGGCTTACCCTCCGCGGCTCGATCTGGGGCCGCAGCTGACCCACGAACAACTTCTCAGCTCCATGCAGTCCACCATGGCCCGGCACAAGGGCGGCCCTGTCTGGCTGTTCGCCTACGGTTCATTGATCTGGCGCCCGGAGTGTTCGGCGGTCGAGCGCATGCGTGGCCGGGTGCATGGTTATCATCGCGGTCTGTACCTGTGGTCCCACGAGCATCGCGGCACGCCTGAACTGCCGGGGCTGGTGTTTGGCCTGGATCGTGGCGGCTCCTGCAGCGGCTTCGCCTACCGGCTGCCGGAGGAGCATCTGGATGCCTCGTTGTATGCCCTGTGGCAGCGTGAAATGCCTTATCCCTCTTACCGTCCGCACTGGCTCAACTGCCGTCTCGAGGATGGCAGTCAGGTCCAGGCCTTGGGTTTTGTGCTGGAGCGGCACCTGCCCAGCTATGCCGGCAATCTGCCGGATCATGTACTGAGCCAGGTGTTCGAAAGCGCTTGCGGGCGTTATGGCACCACCCGCGATTATGTTGAACAGACCATTCAAGCCCTGCGCAGCCACGCCATGCCGGATCGCAACCTGGAGGCACGGCTCAAGCGCTGCAAGGGTGCTGTGGCCTATTGACGGAAGCCGGCCTCAGCGGACCTGCACCACCACTTTGCCCACTGCCTTGCGCTGCCCCAGATCATCGATGGCCCGGGCGGCTGCCGTCAGAGGATAGACCTGGGACACCAGCGGCTTGAGCTTGCCTTCGGCGAACCAGCCGAACAGCTGCTGGAAGTTCGCCGCGTTGTCCTGAGGCTGGCGCTGAGCGAAGGAGCCCCAGAACACGCCCACCACCGCCGCGCCCTTGAGCAGCGCCAGGTTCACCGGCAATTCGGGAATGCGTCCGCTGGCAAAGCCCACCACCAGCAAGCGACCGTTCCAGGCGATGGAGCGCACCGCCTGATCGAACAGGTCGCCGCCCACCGGGTCGTAGATCACGTCGGCACCGTTGCCATCGGTCAGGCGCTTGATCTCGTCCTTCAGGTTGCTTTCGCTGTAGTTGATCAGCTCATCGGCACCGGCGGCCTTGGCCACGGCGAGCTTTTCTGCGCTGCTGGCGGCGGCGATCACCCGGGCGCCCATGGCCTTGCCGATTTCCACCGCCGCCAGCCCGACCCCGCCCGAGGCACCGAGCACCAGCAGGGTCTCACCCGGCTGCAGGTTGCCCCGTTGCTTGAGGGCGTGCATCGAGGTGCCGTAGGTCATGCTGAAGGCGGCAGCGGTGTTGAAGTCCATGGCGGCGGGAATCGGCAATACGTTGTAGCCCGGCACCGCCACCTGTTCGGCAAAACTGCCCCAGCCGGTCAGGGCCATGACCCGATCGCCGACCTTGAGATGGCTGACTTTCTCGCCCACTGCGCTGATGACACCGGCCGCTTCACCGCCCGGGGAGAAGGGGAAGGGTGGCTTGAACTGGTATTTGCCCTCGATGATCAGGGTGTCCGGAAAATTCACCCCTGCGGCATGCACGTCCAGCAGGACCTCGTTCTTCTTCGGCACGGGACTTGCGACCTCTTCCAGCACCAGCGTTTCGGCGGGGCCGAAGGCTTTGCACAGCACGGCTTTCATCAGGGCTATTCCTTTGGGAGTGGTGGCCGATAAGTGTAGGAGTGTGAATCAGGCGGTCAACGAGCATGCCCGGCCCTGATGGTCAGCCATAAGCTTGTGCTTGGGCTCAGGCGGGCGGGCCTTTATGCTAGGCCGCAAACCGGATTAAGGAGCGAATTGTGAAAGCGTGGATCATGTTGCTGCTGGCCCTCTCCCTGCCGATGGCAGCCGGGGCTGAAGAGGCTAAAGAAGGCGAAGCACCGAAAGTCAGTTACATCAGCCTGAGCCCGCCCTTTGTCGGTAACTACGGCCTGGATGGCGGCCCCAAGCTCAAGGTCTACAAGGCTGACGTGGCCCTGCGGGTGACCGGCGACGCTTCGGCCCAGGCGGTCAAGGCCAATGAGCCGCTGATCCGCAACCAGTTGGTGGCGCTGTTTGCCCAGCAGACCGTCGACACCATGAACAACGTCGAGGCCAAGGAAAAGCTGCGCCAGGAAGCCCTCAAGCAGGTGCAGCAAGTCATGAATGACGAAACCGGCAAGCCGGTGGTGGAAGACCTGTTGTTCAACAACCTGATCATCCAGTAACGCTCAGCTGTTGGAGCTGGCTGGCCAGCGAAGGCGTCCGAGAGGGCGACGTGGGGCTTGAGGGCCCTTTCGCCGGCCAGTCGGCTCCAACAGCGTGTGGCTCATGAGGCGAGGCTTTTGCGAAAGCGCGCCAGGGCAATGGCGAAGAACAGCAGACCGATCGTCGCCAGGGCCAGCAGGTCGGGCCAGACCACACTGACGCCCGCATCACGAAACAGGATCGCTGCGCTGAGGCTGACGAAGTGTGTTGATGGCGAGCCCTGCATCACCCATTGCAGCCATTGCGGCATGCTGTCCAGCGGTGTGCTGCCACCGGACAGTAGCAGCATCGGGATGATCACCGGGATCGCCAGCAGGCCGAACTGCGGGGTGGAGCGGGCCAGGGTGGCAAGGAAGATCCCCAGTGCGGTGCTGGCGAACAGATACAACGCGGTGACCATCAGGAACAGCCCCATCGAGCCCGCCAGCGGCACGCCCAGCACGCCTTTGACTATCACTTCCAGCGATATCCAGGTGCACAGCACCACCACCAGCATATTGCTCCAGATTTTCGCCAGCATGATCTCCAGGGCCGTCAGCGGCAGTACCAGCAAGTGGTCGAGGGTACCGTGCTCGCGCTCGCGCAGCAGCGCGGTTCCGGTGAGCACGATGGCCAGGATGGTGATGTTGTTGACAATCTGGATCACCGCAAGAAACCAGCCTCCCTCCAGGTTGGTATTGAACAGCGCGCGGGTGGTCAGCAGGGCCGGGGCCTTGCTCGCGGCATCCGCCTGGTTGGCATAGTTGAGCAACTCGCGCTGGAAGATTCGGCCAATGTAGCCGGCGCCCATGAACGCCTGGCTCATGGCGGTGGCGTCGACGTTGACCTGCACCGCCGGCTGACGGCCGGCCAGCAGGTCGCTCTGGAAGTTGGCAGGGATGTTGATCACGAAGGTGTACTGGCCGCTGTCCATCACCTTGTCCAGTTGGTCGTAGGGCAGGGCGACCGGGTTCTGGAACTCCGGCGGTTGCAGGGCCTCTGCCAATTGTCGTGACAGTGCGCTGTGGTCTTCATCCACCAGGGCCACGCTGGCGTTGTGTACGCCAATGACCGAGCCGGCTGCCGGCAGGTAGATGGCCACGGTGAAGGCGTAGAACAGGAACAACAGCAAGACACTGTCGTGACGCAGGCTGGTGAGCTCCTTCAGACCCAGGCGCAGGATATGGGCGAGCCTGTTCATCAGACCTCCTGCTTTTTCAACATGACCAGGCTAAGCCCGGTGAAACCGAGGAAGAACCCGATCAGTGCCAGGCACTGAGGCCATAGCTCCCGCAGGTCCAGGGCCTTGGTGAAGGTGCCGACGGCGATGTCGAGGAAGTGCCCGGCGGGGAACAACTGCCCCATGATCGCCGCCGAGCCTTCCAGGGACGAGCGCGGCACGATCAACCCGGAGAACTGGATGGTCGGCAGGCTGGTGATGATCATGGTGCCGAGGATCGCCGCGATCTGGGTGCGGGTGAAGGCCGAGATCAGCAGGCCCATGCTGGTGGTGGCCAGCACGTAGAGGACGCCGCCCAGGGCCAGGGTCAGTCCGCTGCCCTTGAAGGGCACGCCGAACAGCCAGCGGTTCATGGCCACCAGCAATCCCAGGTTGATCAGGCTCACGGCCAGGTAGGGCGCCTGCTTGCCCAGGAGGAACTCCAGGCGGGTCAGGGGCGTGGCATAGAAGTTGGTGATCGAGCCCAGTTCCTTCTCGCGAACGATGCCCAGGGCGGTGAGCATGGCCGGAATGAACGCCAGGATCAGCGCCATGACCCCGGGCCCGATGGCGTTGACGCTGACCACGTCCTGGTTGTAGCGAAAGCGTGTTTCCAGCTTGGCGGCGGATCTTGTGTTCAGTGCCGGGCTGCTGTGTTCGGCCAGGAGTTCGAGGTTGGCCTGGTGTACCGCCTCGACATAGTTGCGGCTGGTTTCCGCGCGAAACGGCATGCCGCCGTCCAGCCAGGCGGCCACCGTCGGTTGGCGCCCGGCATACAGATCGCGGCCAAAGCCGGAAGGGATTTCCAGGGCCAGCTTGATCTCCGAGCGCTGCAGGCGCCGATGCAGTTCGGCGGAGCTGCGGATGGTGGGTTTTTCCTCGAAGTAGCGTGAGCTGCGAAAAGCCTCCAGATAGGCGCGGCTTTGCGGCGTCTGATCCTGGTCGTAGACGGCGAAGGCGAGCTTTTCCACATCCAGGGAAATGCCGTAGCCAAAGATCACCATCATGAAGATCGCCCCCAGCAGGGCAAAGCCCAAGCGCACCTTGTCCCGCAATAGCTCCTTGCCTTCCCGGGTGGCCACTGCCAGCAGCCGGGCCAGGCTCAGGCCCGAGCGCGGAGGCGCGATGGCGTGGCTGGCGGCAGCCGCCGGAGGTGGCGCTGTATCCGCGGCTCCTTGGGCTTCTTCCAGGCAGCGGACGAAGGCGGCTTCCAGGGTGTCGCCGGAAAACTGCTGTTGCAGCGCCGCTGGTGTGTCACAGGCCAGTACCTTGCCGGCGTGCATCAACGAAATGCGGTCGCAGCGCTGGGCTTCGTTCATGAAATGAGTGGACAGGAAGATGGTCACGCCCTGTTCCCGGGACAGTTCGATCAGCAGTCGCCAGAAATCGTCACGGGCTGCCGGATCAACCCCTGACGTGGGTTCGTCGAGGATCAGCACTTCCGGGCGGTGCAGCACCGCCACGGCCAGGGACAGGCGCTGGCGCAGACCCAGGGGCAGGGCGCCGGATTGCTGCTCGGCGATTGCGCCCAGGTCGAAGCGCTGGATCAGTTCCTCGATGCGTGGGCCGCTCTCGGCTTTCGGCAGGTCGAACAGGCGGGCATGCAGCTCCAGGTTCTGGCGCACGCTGAGTTCGCCGTACAGGGAAAAGCTCTGGGACATGAAGCCGACCCGCTTGCGGGTGGCCAGGTCCTTGGCGTCCACCGGATTGCCCAGCAACTTGGCGCTGCCTTCAGTGGCGGGCATCAGCCCGGTGAGGACCTTCATGGTGGTGGTCTTGCCGCAGCCGTTGGAGCCGAGGAAGCCGAAGATCTCCCCGCGACCGATGGCGAAGCTGACTTTGTTGACGGCGGTGAAGTCGCCGAAGCGCAGGGTCAGCTCGTGGGCCTCGATGGCGATGTCCTGGTTATCGCCAGAACGTGGCGGGATCACCAGTGGCTGATTGTCATGGCCGCTGTCGCCCTGGTAGTGAGTGAAGGCATCGTCCAGCTTGCCGCTGCCCGTTACCTGCGCCAGCTCCCGGCTCAGGCCCTGGGCGATCAACTTGCCTTGGTCGAGCATCAGGCAATGCTCGAACTGTTCGGCTTCTTCCATGTAGGCGGTGGCCACCAACAGGGTCAGTTGTGGTCGTTGCTGGCGCACATCCTCCACCAGTTCCCAGAAGCGTCGGCGGGAAAGCGGGTCGACCCCGGTGGTGGGCTCGTCAAGGATCAACAGATCCGGTTCGTGGATCAGCGCGCAGCACAGGCCGAGTTTCTGTTTCATCCCACCGGACAGCTTGCCCGCCGGGCGTTCGGCAAAGCGCAGCAGGTCGGTGGCCAGCAACAGGCTGTGCATGCGCTGGTCGCATTCGTCACGTGGCAGGCCGAACAGGGTGGCGAAGAAGCGGATGTTCTCGCTAATGGACAGGTCGGGATACAGGTTGCCCCCCAGCCCCTGGGGCATGAAGGCGATGCGCGGGTATAGGCTTCTGCGGTGGCGGCGCTGGGAGATGGCTCCGCCGAGTACCTCGAGCTCGCCTTGCTGAAGCTTCTTGACCCCGGCAATCAGCCCGAGAAGGCTCGACTTGCCGGCACCGTCAGGACCGATCAGGCCGCAGCGTGTGCCTGCCGGCAGGCTGAAACTGATGTCGATCAGAGCCTGCTGGGCACCGTAGCGATGGCTGATGCCGGTGGCGTGCAGCGCCAGGGCATTCATTGCAGGTTAGCCGGCCAGTCCACGGTGGCTGTGCGCACATAACCGGCACCGGGCATGCCCGGTTTGGCCTGGGGCACGGCGGCGGGTTGAGTCAGGCGCACCTTGACCCGGAATACCAGTTTCTGGCGTTCGTCACGGGTTTCCACTTCTTTGGGGGTGAATTGCGACTTGGCCGCGACGAAGCTGATCTTTGCCGGCAGTGGCTGGTTGGGCAGGGCGTCGAGAACAATCCGCGATTCATCGCCCACCGTCAGGCGCCCGGTGACCGAGGCTGGCAAGTAGAGGTTCATGTATTGGTCGTAGGGGTCGATCAACAGCAGTACTCGGCCGCCGGCACCCAGGACTTCGCCAGGCTCGGCCAGACGCAGTTGGATGATGCCGTCGATGGGGGCTCGCAGGCTGCTGTCGTCGATCTCGCTGGTGAGCTGCGCAACCTGGGCCAGGGCGGCGCCGATAGCGGCCTTGACCGCCGCTACCTGGGCCTGGGCCGCCAGCACGGCGGCATTGCCGGTGTTCAGCCGTGCCTGTTGCTGATCGATGATCTGCTGGCTGGCGAAGCCGCGCCTGAACAATTCCTGGGAGCGCTTGAGTTCCTGATTGGCCAGGAGCAATTCGCTCTGGCGCAGTTGCACGTTGGCTTCTGCGGCGGAGAGGTTTTCCCGGGCGCGCAGCACTTCGGCTTCGGCCTGGCTGCGCTGGGCTTCCAGGGTGCGGGTATCCATCCGGGCCAGCAGTTGGCCCTGGAGCACTTTGTCGCCTTCATTGACCCGCACTTCCGCCAGGCGTCCGGGAATCTTGCTGGCGATCTGCACCTCAGTGGCTTCGAGACGGCCATTGCCCATGCTCAGCCCTTCCGGCAGACGATCCTGGAGGGATTTCCAGTAACCGAAGCCACCAGCGGCGAGCAACAGAATCAAGAGGGAGACAGCGAAAAGGCGGGAAGAACGGTGGTTCGTCGACATGTGTTCTGCGTCCTGCGGCTATAGCGTCCTAGTCTGACGTATCAAGGCTTTTACCCGCTTGATGCTCGTCAAATGAAAGGGCCAAGCCTAAACCTATTGTTCGCAGGCTGCATGGCGATCGGGGCAAAAAACTGGCGCCAGTGCCGTTGCGCTTGCCAGGCCACGGCACACCGGGGCGGGTTGCTCAACGTAGAGAGAGCACAGCCGCCCATTGCTCTGCGGTCACTGGCATGACTGACAGGCGACTGCCTTTTTGCACCAGGGGCATTTCAGCGAGGGCAGTCTGCTGCTTGAGATAGTCCAGGCGCAGGACCTTGTTGAAGGTTTCCACGTGGGCTACGTCGATTGCGCTCCAGGCATTTTTCTCGGCGCTGGACTTGGGGTCGAAATAGACGCTGTCCGGTTCCAGGGCGGTGGGATCCGGGTAGGCCGCCTTGATGATTTGGCCGATGCCAGCGATGCCTGGCTCCGGACAACTGGAGTGGCAGAAGAAGAACTCATCGCCGACGGCCATGGCGCGCAGGAAGTTGCGTGCCTGGTAGTTGCGCACACCGTCCCAACGGGCCTTTCCAAGCTTGTTCAGGTCCTGGATCGAGAGTTCGTCTGGCTCGGATTTCATCAGCCAATAGGCCATGTTTCTTACCCTCCAAAGGGTGGTTGGGCAGGTTGTCGGAGGATTTTATGACAAACCGACAGTCGGTTGACGCCAGCATTTGCGTGTCGGTTCACGTTATCGCAGAATGCCGGGATTTTAAGCTTGACGCTGCTGCACGGCCTGTTATGGAAACCGTTGCTGTCATCGTGTGTGACTTGCCCGAGGGGGGGCAATCGATGAAACGCCAACCGGATTTACTATGGATTTTGGTTATTTTGTTCGGTTTGGGCGTTGTGACCACTGGTTATGCGCAGAGCTTATGGGCCAACAAGACCGATGCCCCGATCGAGATTGCCCAACAGCCGCAACCCTTCAAGCGCTGAATCCGTCCCGGCGTCGCTGAGCCAGCGCGACGTCTATCGGGCGCAGTACCATCCCTGATCAGTCACGGTGCCCTGTAGCGGCACATCCCAGCTGGCCTGATCCAGTCTCGCGACCTTCTGACATTCATGGGCCAGCCCCAGCAGCTTCGGCTTGCGCCAGCTCTTGCGCCGCGCCAGGTAAGCCAGGCTGCGGTCGTAGAAGCCGCCGCCCATTCCCAGGCGTCCACCGTCTTCGTCAAATCCCACCAAGGGCAGGAGCACCAGATCCAGCGCCCAGACCTTGCGTTGGCGTGCGACGTTGATCCTGGGTTCGAGGATGCGAAAGCGGTTGGGGCGCAGTTTTTCTCCGGGCCGTACGCGCTGGAAGACCATCTTGGTCCGTGGCCAGGCACTGAGCACTGGCAAGTAGGTGGCCTTGCCCCGGCGTTGCGCGGCACGTAGCAGCAGGCGCGGATCGATCTCTCCGTCAGTGGGCAGGTACAGGGACAGGTGTCGGGCTCGGCGAAACACTGGATTCTGCGCCAACTGGCGGTACAGCCCGCTGGCGGCCTGGCGTTGCTGGGCAGGTGTCAGGGAGCGACGGGCTTTACGCAGCATGCGTCGAAGTTGCGGGCGGGAAAGCGGCGCAGGTTCGGTCATGGATGAGGCTATGGAAAGTCGGACATGGCAGAACAGCCTACCCGGAAAAACCAATGCCAGCATGGATAACTGGCATTGGTTGAGAATTCAGGCTCCCCAGGCGAACCGCTGTCGACTTAGCCCTTGAACCCGAAAGTTCAAGGCGGAAGATGCAGCAGGCTTTAAGGCTTTCCGTCTAGCGGACATGCACACCAGCCCAACGTGCAACTTCCAGGGTAGTGCGAATCGGCTCAGGGACATCGCCAACTGGCAAGCACCCCAGGGAGTGGCGGGAGTATACCGCAACCGCTGTCAGGAATCAGCCTTGCTTGCGTCCGAATCGGTGGCCAGGACCAGGTCGACGCGTTCCAGAAGATCGCGCACTTGTTCGCGAGTGGTGGCGCTGGCCTGCACGTCCGGACGCTCCTGGCGGTGCAGCAGATCGTGGGTGATGTTCAGCGCGGCCATGACCGCGATGCGATCGGCACCGATGACTTTGCCGCTGCTACGGATCTCGCGCATCTTGCCGTCCAGGTAACGGGCTGCGCTCACCAGATTGCTGCGCTCTTCCTGGGGGCAGATGATCGAATACTCTTTGTCGAGGATCTGCACGGTAACGCTATTGCTTGAACTCATGAGTCTTGCTCCAGGGCCTTGAGGCGCGAAATCATCGATTCGACCTTACGCCGGGCGATTTCGTTTTTTTCAATGAGGTGCGCGCGTTCCTCGCGCCAGGTCTTTTCCTGAGCTAATAAGAGTGCGTTTTGACTCTTTAGTTGCTCGACCCGGGTAATAAGCAGTTCGAGTCTGGCCATCAGTGCGTGCAGGTCGGTGTCTTCCATTGTGTCCCACTGAAGTTGGTCTGATGAGTGGCAACTGGCTGGGCAGCGCCTGGACGGCCCGAACAGTCCTGGCGCATCGGGTGCTGTCGGTCGGCAATCTGTCCGTCGCCCCAGGCCCCGCGGACCGCTGTAACGGGGCGCAAGGCGCAACGCGGCGCTGGCAATGAATGATGACACGCCCTACGATACAAGGCCTTCATTCTAGACATTGCGCCGCTTGGCGCCTAGCTGCCCATGCCCATTCAGAATTCCCCGTACAACGCCTTCGCCACCCTGCTCAGCAGCAGCGGTCATCCTGTTTCTCCTGCCGAATTGCACGGCCTGTTGCTGGGCCGTAGCTGCGCTGGCGCCGGCTTCGAGGTCGACGGCTGGCTGGTGGATGCTTCCGAGCTGCTCGAAGGCGAGCCACAAGAAAATGTGCGCAACGCCCTGATCGGCCTGCAGGAAATGGTCAAGGGCGAGCTCACCAGCGACGACATGACCGTGGTCCTGCTGCTGCCCAGCGACGACGCGCCATTGACCGAACGTGCCGCGGCCCTGGGCCAGTGGTGCCAGGGTTTCCTCGCCGGTTTCGGCCTCAATTCCCGTGACAGCAGCGCCCTGAGCGTCGAGGCCACGGAAGTGTTGCAGGACCTTGCAGCCATCGCTCAGGTACAGGATGCGCTGGAAGAGTCCGACGACGGTGAAAGCGACTACATGGAAGTGATGGAGTACCTGCGGGTCGCGCCATTGCTGCTGTTCACCGAAACCAACAAGACCGTTGCACCGGCTGCCAAGCCTTCTCTGCACTGACTGACAGGGAACTGCATCTGCCCATGATTCATATCCCTAGAGCGGAATACAGCCGTCGCCGCAAGGCGCTCATGGCGCAGATGGAGCCCAACAGCATCGCGATCCTGCCGGCGGCGGCCGTGGCCATTCGCAACCGCGATGTGGAGCACGTCTACCGCCAGGACAGCGATTTCCAATACCTCAGCGGTTTTCCCGAGCCCCAGGCCGTGATCGTGCTGATGCCCGGTCGCGAGCATGGTGAGTACGTGCTGTTCTGCCGTGAGCGCAATGCCGAGCGGGAACTGTGGGATGGCCTGCGGGCTGGTCAGGAAGGCGCGATCCGTGACTACGGTGCGGACGATGCGTTTCCCATCACTGATATCGACGACATTCTCCCGGGGCTGATCGAAGGTCGTGACCGGGTCTATTCGGCCATGGGCAGCAACCCCGAGTTCGATCGCCACCTGATGGACTGGATCAACGTGATCCGCTCTAAAGCGCACCTTGGCGCCCAGCCGCCGAACGAATTCGTTGCCCTGGATCATCTGCTGCACGATATGCGCCTGTATAAATCGGCGGCGGAAGTGAAGGTGATGCGCGAAGCCGCACGGATTTCCGCCCAGGCCCATATCCGGGCCATGCAGGCCAGTCGCCCCGGATTGCACGAGTTCAGTCTGGAAGCCGAGCTGGACTACGAGTTCCGCAAGGGCGGGGCGAAGATGCCGGCTTATGGTTCCATCGTCGCTGCCGGGCGCAACAGCTGCATCCTGCACTACCAACAGAATGACGCCCTGCTCAAGGACGGTGATCTGGTATTGATCGACGCTGGTTGTGAAATCGACTGCTATGCCAGTGATATCACCCGGACCTGGCCGGTCAACGGTAAGTTCTCGCCCGAGCAGAAGGCGATCTACGAACTGGTGCTGGCGGCCCAGGAAGCGGCGTTTGCCGAGATCGCCCCGAACAAGCACTGGAACCAGGCCCATGAGGCAACGGTCCGGGTGATCACCGCCGGTCTGGTGAAGTTGGGTCTGTTGGAAGGCGCAGTCGACGAGCTGATTGCCAGCGAGGCTTACAAGACGTTTTACATGCACCGCGCCGGGCATTGGCTGGGCATGGATGTACACGATGTCGGCGAATACAAGGTCGGCGGCGAGTGGCGGGTGTTGGAGGTCGGCATGGCGCTGACCGTGGAGCCGGGCATCTACATCTCCCCGGACAACCAGCAAGTGGCGAAGAAGTGGCGCGGCATTGGCGTGCGCATCGAGGACGACGTGGTAGTGACCAAGCAGGGCTGTGAAATTCTGACAAGCGGCGTGCCCAAAAGCGTCGCCGAGATCGAGGCGCTGATGGCAGCAGCCCGAGTTCAGGCCTCATGAGCCGGGTCAATCTGGCCATCATCGGTGGCGGCTTGGTCGGCGCAAGCCTGGCCCTGGCTCTGCAGGCCGGAGCCAAGGCCCGGGGCTGGAAGATCGTGCTGATCGAACCCTTCGCCCCCGGCGACAGCTTCCAGCCCAGCTACGATGCGCGTTCTTCGGCACTGTCCTTTGGCGCCCGACAGATCTACCAGCGCCTGGGCTTGTGGCAAGCGATCTCCCGGCGCGCCGAGCCGATCAAGCAGATTCATGTGTCCGACCGTGGGCGGTTTTCCACTGCGCGCCTGTCGGCCATGGAAGAAGGGGTTCCGGCCCTGGGTTATGTGGTGGAAAACGCCTGGCTCGGTCAATGCCTGTGGCAAGGACTGGACAAGGACGTGATCAGCTGGCGCTGTCCGGCGGAGGTCACTCGCCTGGAGCCTCTGGAAGGCGGCTATCGCCTGACCCTGAATGACGAAACCACACTGGAATGCGACCTTGCGGTGCTCGCCGACGGTGGCCGCTCCGGCCTGCGCGAACAATTGGGTATCGGGGTCAAGAATCGCCCCTATAACCAGAGCGCGCTGATTGCCAACATCACCCCCAGCGAAGCCCACAACGGCATGGCCTTCGAGCGCTTCACCGATGACGGACCGATGGCGTTGCTGCCATTGCCGGAAAATCGCTGCGCGCTGATCTGGACCCGCCAGGGCATGGACGCTCAGCGTCTGGCCGACCTGGATGACCGTAGTTTCCTCAGCGAATTGCAGGGCGTGTTCGGTTACCGCCTGGGCACCTTGAAACAAGTGGGGGCGCGGCATTTGTATCCGCTGTCCCTGGTAGAAGCCGAAGAGCAGGTGCGCTCCCATCTGGTGGTGCTGGGCAATGCCGCCCACAGCCTGCATCCGATTGCCGGACAGGGCTTCAACCTGTCGCTGCGTGATGCCCAGGCCCTGGCGGATGCCTTGCTGGCCAGCGAACAACTGCCGGGCGATTTTGCCGTGCTGCAGGCTTATCGCGAGCGCCAGCGCCTGGACCAGAGCCTGACCGTGGGTTTTTCCGATCAGGTCACGCGGCTGTTCGGCAGCAAGCTCCCCCTGCTGTCGGTGGGGCGCAATCTTGGCTTGCTCGGACTGGACCTGCTGCCCCCGGCCAAGCGCTGGTTCGCGCGCCAGGCCATGGGCCTGGGTACTCGTCCGGATGCGTGAGTGGCTGACTCGACGCGTCGGCAAGGCACGCTTGCTGCGCTGGGTGATGAACCTGTATCCGCCCTATCTGGGGGCAGGTGTGCGGGTTCGCCAGATCAGCGTGGATTTCCGCGAAGTCCAGGTCTCCATGGGGCTGGGCTGGTACAACCGCAACTATGTCGGCACCCAGTTCGGCGGCAGCCTGTATTCGATGGTGGACCCGTTTTTCATGCTGATGCTGATGGAGAACCTGGGACGCGATTACATCGTCTGGGACAAGGCCGCGGCCATCGACTTCATCGCCCCGGGCAAGGGGCCGGTGTTTGCTCGGTTCAGCATTGACCAGGCGCTGCTCGACGAAGTGCGCCAGCAGACCGCAACGGGCGAGAAGTACCTGCCGCAGTTGCAGGTAGAGATTCATGACGGCTCCGGCACCCTGGTGGCGCGGGTCGATAAAACCCTTTATGTGCGGCTCAAGCCGCAAGCGAGACAGGCCTAAAGCATGGAAATGCGCGCAGATGTGCTGATTGTCGGAGCTGGAATGGTCGGCAGTGCCTTGGCGTTGGCGTTGCAGGGCAGCGGCCTGGAAGTGCTGCTGCTCGATGGCGGCTCCCTGAGTGTCAAACCCTTCGACGCCGAGTCGCCGTTCGAACCCCGGGTCAGTGCCTTGTCGGCCGCCAGCCAGCGGATTCTGCAGCGCCTTGGCGCCTGGGACGGTATTGCCGCACGGCGCAGCAGCCCCTACTGCGACATGCAGGTCTGGGACGGCAGCGGCACCGGGCAGATTCACTTCTCGGCCTCCAGCGTGCATGCCGAGGTGTTGGGGCATATCGTCGAGAACCGCGTGGTTCAGGATGCCTTGCTTGAGCGTTTGCACGAGTGCGACATCGGTTTGTTGGCCAATGCCCGCCTGGAGCAGATGCGCCGCTCCGGCGATGACTGGCTGCTGACCCTGGCGGACGGCCGGGTCCTGCGAGCGCCTTTGGTCATCGCCGCCGATGGCGCCAACTCGGCCGTGCGTCGCCTGACCGGTTGTGCTACCCGGGAGTGGGATTACCTGCATCACGCCATCGTCACCAGTGTGCGCAGCAGCCAGCCCCATCAATTGACCGCCTGGCAGCGTTTCACCGACACCGGCCCGTTGGCGTTTCTGCCGTTGGTACGGGACGGGCAGCACGACTGGTGCTCCATTGTCTGGTCCACCACGCCCACCGAGGCCGAGCGCTTGATGGCCCTGGATGACGCCGCGTTTTGTGCTGAGCTGGAGCGCGCCTTCGAAGGTCGCCTGGGCACCGTGCTCAGCGCCGACCCTCGGCTTTGCGTGCCGCTACGCCAGCGCCACGCCAAGCGCTACGTGGCCGAAGGCCTGGCCCTGATCGGCGACGCCGCCCATACCATTCATCCGCTGGCGGGACAGGGGGTCAACCTGGGTTTCCTCGATGCCGCAGTGCTGGCCGAAGTGCTGCTGCAAGCGGCCAGCCGTGGCGAGCGCTTGGCCGAGGTCAAGGTATTGAGCCGTTTCGAGCGTCGGCGCATGCCTCACAACCTGGCGCTGATGGCGGCCATGGAAGGCTTCGAGCGGCTGTTCCAGGCCGATCCGTTGCCGCTGCGCTGGCTGCGCAACACTGGCCTGAAGATGGTCGACCAGATGCCCGAGGCCAAGGCGCTGTTCGTGCGTCAGGCACTGGGCCTGAGCGGCGATCTACCAGAGCTGGCCCAAGCGTAGGCGCCGGCTGGCCGGCGAAGCTTCCTGGCGGACGGCTCTACGCAACATCTGGTAACGCCTCGGCGTCAGGTTCGGTTGAGAAGGCAAATGGGAGTCCTTATCATTTCGCCTCATTTTATAATCGAGAGACTGCTCCCATGTTGGCACCGAAGCGTCTACTGACCGCCCTGGCACTCACTTTCATCGGCACCGCCGCCCATGCTGCCGATGAAGTCGTGGTCTACTCCTCGCGTATCGATGAGCTGATCAAGCCGGTGTTCGATGCCTACACCCAGAAGACCGGGGTGAAGATCAAGTTCATCACCGACAAGGAAGCGCCGCTGATGCAGCGGATCAAGGCCGAGGGCGAAAACGCCACCGCCGACCTGCTGCTCACCGTGGACGCCGGCAACCTCTGGCAGGCCGAGCAGATGGGCATCCTGCAACCGTTCACCTCCAAGGTCATCGACAGCAACATCCCTCTGCAATACCGCTCTTCCAACCACGCCTGGACCGGCCTGAGCCTGCGGGCGCGGACCCTGGCCTACTCCACCGAGCGGGTCAAACCTTCCGAACTGACCACCTATGAAGCCCTGGCCGACAAGCAGTGGGAAGGCCGTCTGTGCCTGCGTAGCGCGAAGAAGGTCTACAACCAGTCGCTGACTGCCACCCTGATCGAGACCCACGGCGCGGCGAAGACCGAAGAGATCATCAAGGGCTGGGTCAACAACCTGTCCACCGATGTGTTCTCCGATGACATCGCGGTGCTGGATGCGATCAACGCCGGCCAATGCGACGTTGGCATCGTCAACACCTACTATTACGGCCGCTTGCACAAGCAGAAGCCCGACCTGGCGGTGAAGCTGTTCTGGCCGAACCAGGGCGATCGCGGGGTGCACGTCAACCTGTCGGGTATTGGCCTGACCAAGTACGCGCCGCATCCGGAGGCGGCCAAGGCGCTGGTGGAGTGGATGACCACGCCTGAAGCGCAGAAGATCTTTGCCGACGTCAACCAGGAGTTCCCGGCCAACCCGGCGGTGGCGCCTTCTGCGGAAGTGGCCAGCTGGGGCAAGTTCGTGGCCGATACCCTGCCGGTTGAGATCGCCGGCAAGCGCCAGGCCGAGGCCATTCGCTTGATGGACCGCGCTGGCTGGAACTGAGACTGCCGTTATACTGCGCCCCGCTTTTGCGGGGCGTTTTGTTTAACGGTTGGGCTTTTGTGGCGAGGGAGCTTGCTCCCGTTCCACCGCGTAGCGGTGGCAAGCCCTGAATACGTGATTCAACTGGCGTAACGTGGTTGCAGCCGTTGGGGCGGCCATGGCACCCAGCGGGAGCAAGCTCCATCGCTCCACGCGTTTTGCGCAAGTATTTTTGTCTGTTCCACCTGCCCGAGAGTTCTTTGTGGCCCATCCTGCCCAACGTCGCTGGTATCCCCTGGTCTTCGCCGTAGCGGCCCTGGTCCTGTTGCCGCTGAGTGTGCTGCTGCTGTCCTGGCAGGCCGTCGACCAGCAGATCTGGTCCCACCTGTGGGACACGCAGATGCCGCGTCTGTTGAGCAACACCCTGACCCTGGTGTTCGGGGTCGGCGTTGGCGTCACGCTGCTGGGGGTGAGCCTGGCCTGGCTCACCAGCCTCTGCGAGTTTCCCGGACGGCGCTGGCTGGATTGGGCGCTGATGCTGCCCTTCGCGATCCCGGCCTATGTACTGGCCTTTGTCTTCGTCGGCCTGCTGGATTTTTCCGGACCGGTGCAAAGTCTGCTGCGGGAATGGTTCGGCACAGGCTTGCGGCTACCGAGAGTGCGCTCCACCGGCGGCGTGATCCTGGTGCTGGTGCTGGTGTTCTATCCCTACGTCTACCTGTTGGCACGCAACGCCTTCCTGGCCCAGGGCAAAGGCTTGATGGAGGCCGCTCGGGTGCTTGGGCAGTCGCCCTGGCAGGCCTTTTGGCGCGTGGCGCTGCCGATGGCGCGGCCGGCCATCGGCGCTGGGGTCGCCCTGGCGCTGATGGAGACCCTGGCGGATTTCGGCGCGGTGTCGGTGTTTAACTTCGACACCTTCACTACCGCTATCTACAAGACCTGGTACGGGTTTTTCAGTCTATCCAGTGCCGCGCAACTGGCCAGCCTGTTGCTACTGGCGGTGATGCTGGTGCTGTACGGCGAGCGACGCGCCCGCGGCGCCAGTCGCACCGGCAACGAGCGGCCCCGGGGCAAGGCGCTGTACCACCTGTCTGGGCTCAAGGCCATGGCGGCTACGGGCTGGTGCCTGCTGGTATTTGCCTGTGCCTTCGTGATCCCGCTGCTGCAACTGCTGGTGTGGTTCTGGCAGCGCGGGCGCTTCGACCTGGATGAGCGCTATGCCGGGCTGATTGTCCACACCCTGTACCTGGGAGGCATGGCGGCGCTGATCACCGTCTGCGTGGCTTTGCTGTTGGCATTCGCCCGACGCTTGGCGCCGACCCGAGGCATCCGCGCCGGGGTCAGCCTGGCCAATCTCGGTTACGCCTTGCCCGGCTCGGTGCTGGCGGTATCGATCATGCTGGCCTTCAGCTATCTGGACCGGGAACTGGTGATTCCGTTGTCCGGCTGGTTGGGCGGGGCCGGCAAGCCGCTGTTGCTGGGTAGCCTGTCCGCCTTGTTGCTGGCCTACCTGGTGCGTTTTATCGCGGTAGCCTACGGACCGCTGGAAAACAGCCTGGAGCGGATTCGCCCGTCGCTGCCCGAAGCCGCGCGCAGCCTGGGGGTGGGTGGGCCGCGACTGTTTTTCAAAGTGTATCTACCGTTATTGCTGCCCGGGACCCTGAGCGCGGCCTTGCTGGTGTTCGTCGATGTGCTCAAGGAAATGCCCGCCACCTTGCTGATGCGCCCGTTCGGCTGGGACACGCTGGCGGTGCGGATCTTCGAAATGACCAGTGAAGGGGAGTGGGCGCGAGCTTCGTTGCCGGCGCTGACCCTGGTACTGGTTGGCCTGCTGCCGGTGATTGGCCTGATTCGTCGCTCAGCCCATCGAATCGGTTAGGTGCCAGCCTTGCACCTTGCGGCTACAATGCGCGGCATTCGGTGCGGCCTGTTGTTTGGCCGGGACGCTGAAATCGGCTGCAAGCCATCTATTTCAAGGCTTTCACCCTAGCAGCGCCAGTCCGCACCCTCGCCACGCCCGGAAGGAGAAACCCATGGGACAGCGTACGCCTCTGTATGACCTGCATCTCGCCCTCGGCGCGAAAATGGTCGATTTTGGCGGTTGGGATATGCCTTTGCATTACGGCTCGCAGGTCGAGGAGCACCATCAGGTGCGACGTGATTGCGGTGTGTTCGATGTATCGCACATGACCGTGATCGATGTCAGCGGCGCCCAGGCCAAGGCCTGGCTCCAGCACTTGCTGGCCAATGATGTCGAACGTTTGCAGCACCCTGGCCAGGCCTTGTACAGCACCATGCTCAATGAGCGCGGCGGCATCGTCGACGACATGATCGTCTACCGCCTCGAGGACGCTTATCGCCTCGCGCTCAACGCCGCCACCCGGGATCAGGACCTGGCCTGGATGCAGGCGCAGTTGGGTGAGTTCCAGGTGCAACTGCGCGAGCGACCGGAGCTGGCCATGCTGGCGATCCAGGGACCTCAGGCCCGGCACAAGATCGCCGAGTTGGTGACCCAGTCCCGTGGCGCCCTGATTCAACAGCTCAAGCCTTTCGAAGCCGGCACCGACGGTGACTGGTTCATCGCCCGTACCGGTTACACCGGTGAGGATGGACTGGAAATCGTCCTGCCCGCCGATCAGGCGCCGGCCTTTTTCAACGATCTGGTGGGAGCGGGGATCTCGCCTATCGGCCTGGGCGCCCGGGATACCCTGCGCCTGGAAGCCGGCATGAACCTCTACGGCCAGGATATTCACCAGGATGTTTCGCCCTTGGCAGCGAACATGGCCTGGAGCATTGCCTGGGAGCCGTCGTCACGCAAATTCATCGGTCGTACCGCTCTGGAGGCTGAGCGAGCGTCCGGGGTGAAGCAAAAGCTGGTGGGGTTGGTACTGGAAGAGCGTGGGGTTTTGCGCGCGCATCAAGTGGTTCGCATCGCCGATGTTGGCGAAGGTGAGATCACCAGTGGTAGTTTCTCCCCTACGCTGAGTAAATCGATCGCACTGGCGCGGGTGCCGATGGCCACCGCTGACCGTGCCGAAGTGGAAATCCGCGGCAAGTGGTACCCGGTCCGGGTGGTCAAACCGACCTTCGTGCGCCACGGCAAGACCTTGATCTAACTATTTCCAGCCGGCATTGCGCCGCTGACACTTCTTCTTGAGGACACAGAACATGAGCGATATCCCTGCCCACCTGCGTTTTGCCGATAGTCACGAATGGGCCCGTCTGGAAGCTGACGGCAGTGTGACCGTGGGTATTAGCGACCACGCCCAGGAAGCCCTGGGCGATGTGGTATTCGTCGAGCTGACGGAAGTTGGCAACGTGTTTGGCGCAGGGGACCAGGCGGGCGTGGTGGAGTCGGTCAAGGCCGCTTCCGACATCTATGCCCCGGTGGCCGGTGAAGTGATCGCGGTCAACGAAGATCTGAGCACCAGCCCCGAGCTGCTCAACAGCGAGCCTTACGACGCCTGGATCTTCAAGCTCAAGCCGAGCAACCCGGCCGATCTGGAGAAACTGCTGGACGCCGCCGGCTACAAGGCCGCCATCGGCGAGTAAGGCATTCCTGCAAGCAGGCCCGCTCTTGTTGTGCAGGAGCGAGCTTGCTCGCGAAGGCCTAAGCCTGCAACACCTCTTTCACCGCCGCCACCGCACGTTCCACGTCGGCCTTGCTCATGGCGGTGAACATCGGCAACGAGACGATCAGACGACCGACCCGTTCCGCTACCGGGAACATTCCCTCCTTGAAACCGCGCTCGCGGTACAGGCTAAGCAAGTGAATCGGCGGATAGTGATAGCCGATGCCGATGCCCCGTTCCTGCATCTGCTCCATGAAGGTGGCGCGGGCCGGCTTGCCGTCCTTGCGCTCCGGAAGCACCAGCTGGAACAGGTGCCAGTTGCTGTTGCTGAAATCCGCCGGCGGTAGCTGGGCGCCATAGCGGGCCTCGAAGTCGCTGCCGAAGCATTCGAAGTAGTGCCGGGCCAGCTCACGGCGATGGGCGGTGATCGCCTCGATATGGGCAAACTGCCCCAGGCCGATGGCGGCGGCGACGTCGGTCATGTTGAACTTGCCCCCCAGCACATCCACATCCAGACCGTCGAAGCCGTTGCGGGTGACCCCTTGCAGGCGGTACTTCTCGGCCAGGCGCACTTCTTCAGGGGTATTGAGGACCAGGCAGCCGCCCTCGGACGAAGTGACGTTCTTGTTGGCCTGGAAGCTGAAGGACACGAAGTCGCCACCGGCGCCGATGCGTTGGCCATTCCAGCTGGAACCCAGGGCCTGGGCCGCGTCTTCCACCACCCGCAGGCCGTGTTTCTTGGCCAGGGCATACAAGCGGCTCATGTCCACCGGCAAGCCGGCCAGGAACACCGGGATGATGGCTTTGGTGCGTGGCGTAATAGCAGCTTCCACCTGGGCCAGGTCGATGTTGCGGGTGATCGGATCAATGTCGGCGAACACCGGCGTGGCACCCACTTCGAGAATCACGTTGGCGGTGGCCACCCAGGAAATCGGCGTGGTGATGACTTCATCTCCAGGGCCGATGCCGGCAATGCGCAAGGCGATCTCCATGGTGCAGGTGCCGGAGTTGAAGGTACGCACGCTGCGTCCGCCGAAGAACGCCGAGAGCTGGGCTTCGAACGCCTGGACCTTGGGGCCGCTGGTGATCCAGCCCGAACGCAGCACTTCGCCGACGGCGGCGATGGTGGATTCATCGATGGTGGGTTTGGAGAACGGCAGGAAAGACGGTTGGCTCATGACGATGGGGCACCCGATAAGCGGACGATGAGAGCAGGGGTTGCGGCGCACCGGGGCCGGCGCGCGGACGCCCTGCATGATGGTACCGATTGCCTCGGGATGCCAGCGCGTCGACGCGCAGAATCGGCTGCTATGCTGCTTGGCACCCTGTTGCATCGACGCTGAGCGCCGCTTATCGGAGAGAGCCTGCCATGTCCCTGTCGCCATCCCTGAGCCAGTTACGCGAGCCCAACGCATTTCTCCACCGGCACCTGGGGCCCGATTTCGAGGAGCAGCAGGCGATGCTTGCCAGCCTCGGGCTGGGGAGTCGGATCGAGCTGATCGAGCAGACGGTGCCGCCGGGCATCCGCCTCAATCGCGCCCTGGACCTGCCACCGGCACTGGATGAGCAGGCGGCCCTGGCCAAGCTCAAGGGGTATGCCGCGCAGAACCAAGTCTGGACCAGCCTGATCGGCATGGGTTACCACGGCACCCTGACGCCGACGGTGATCCTGCGCAACGTGTTGGAAAACCCCGGTTGGTACACCGCCTACACGCCCTACCAACCGGAAATCGCCCAGGGCCGACTCGAAGCCCTGCTGAATTTCCAGCAGATGACCATCGACCTCACTGGCCTTGATCTGGCCAACGCCTCCTTGCTGGACGAGGCCACCGCAGCGGCCGAAGCCATGGCCCTGGCCAAGCGCGTGGCCAAGTCCAGGAGCAATCTGTTTTTTGTCGATGAACACTGCCATCCCCAGACCATCTCCGTGGTGCGCACCCGGGCTGAGGGGTTCGGTTTCGAGGTGATCGTCGACGCTGTGGATAACTTGCCCGCGCATCAGGTGTTTGGCGCGCTGTTGCAGTACCCGGATACCCACGGCGAGATCCGCGACCTGCGGCCGTTGATCGATCAGTTGCATGCCCAGCAGGCCCTGGCCTGTGTGGCCACCGATCTGCTCAGCCTGTTGGTACTGACCCCGCCCGGCGAGCTGGGGGCCGATGTGGTCCTGGGCTCCTCCCAGCGCTTCGGCGTGCCCATGGGCTACGGCGGTCCTCATGCAGCGTTTTTCGCTTGTCGCGACGAGTACAAGCGGGCGATGCCCGGGCGCATCATCGGCGTGTCCAAGGATGCCCGCGGGCAGGTGGCCTTGCGCATGGCTCTGCAAACCCGCGAGCAGCATATCCGCCGCGAGAAGGCCAACTCCAACATCTGCACCGCCCAGGTGCTGCTGGCCAACATCGCCGGCTTCTATGCGGTCTATCACGGTCCGGCTGGCCTCAAGCGCATTGCCCAGCGGGTGCATCGATTGACCTGCATCCTCGCTGCGGGCCTTGAGCGCCACGGCATCACGCGGGTCAACCGGCACTTCTTCGACACCCTGACCCTGGAGGTGGGCGGCAGTCAGACCGCGATCATCGAGAGCGCCAAGGCGCTGCAGATCAACCTGCGGATTCTCGGCCGTGGCCAGTTGGGCCTGAGCCTTGATGAGACCTGTGACGAAACCACCGTGGCCCGGCTGTTGGACGTGTTTCTCGGCGCGGATCATGGATTGGACGTCGCCGAACTGGATGCCGAGGTGCTGGCCTCGGGTCTTCCTGACAGCCTGTTGCGCCGCAGCCCCTACCTGACGCATCCGGTGTTCAGCGCCCATCACAGCGAAACCCGGATGCTGCGCTACCTCAAACAACTGGAGAACAAGGACCTGGCGCTCAACCAGTCGATGATCCCCTTGGGCTCCTGCACCATGAAGCTCAATGCCAGCAGCGAGATGATCCCCATCACCTGGCCGGAATTCGCCAACCTGCACCCCTTTGCCCCTCGGGAGCAGGCCGTCGGCTACACCTTGATGATCGAGGAACTGGAGCGTTGGTTGTGCGCCATCACCGGCTTCGATGCCATCTGCATGCAGCCCAACTCCGGTGCCCAGGGCGAATACGCGGGGTTGCTGGCCATTCGTCGTTACCACGAGAGCCGCCAGCAAGGCGGGCGGCACATTTGTCTGATACCGGCCTCGGCCCATGGCACCAACCCGGCCTCGGCCCAAATGGCCGGGATGCAGGTGGTGATCGTCGAATGCGATGAGGCCGGCAACGTCGACCTGGAGGATCTGACGGCCAAGGCCCAGGCCGCCGGTGATCGGCTGTCCTGCCTGATGGCCACTTACCCCTCGACCCATGGCGTCTATGAAGAGGGCATCAGCCAGATCTGTGAAGTTATCCACAGCCACGGCGGCCAGGTGTACATGGACGGCGCCAACCTCAATGCCCAGGTGGGCCTGACTCGGCCTGCGGACATCGGCGCCGATGTCTCGCACATGAATCTGCACAAGACGTTCTGCATTCCCCATGGCGGCGGCGGGCCGGGGATGGGGCCGATCGGCGTGCGCGCCCATCTGGCGCCCTTTGTCGCCAATCACCCGGTGGTGCCCATCGACGGGCCGCTTGCAGAGAATGGCGCGGTCAGTGCGGCGCCCTGGGGCAGCGCCAGTATCTTGCCCATCAGCTGGATGTACATCGCTTTGATGGGGCCGCAACTGGCGGATGCCAGCGAGGTGGCGATCCTCGCTGCCAACTACCTGGCCGCCCAGCTCAGCGGCGCCTTCCCGGTGCTCTATAGCGGGCGTAATGACCGAGTGGCCCATGAATGCATCCTCGACCTGCGGCCGCTCAAGGCGCTGACCGGGATTACCGAGGAGGATGTGGCCAAGCGTCTGATGGATTACGGCTTTCATGCCCCGACCATGTCCTTCCCGGTGCCGGGCACGCTGATGGTGGAACCCACCGAAAGCGAGTCCAAGGCTGAGCTGGACCGCTTTGTCGAGGCCATGCTGAGCATTCGTGCCGAGATCGCCCAGGTCCAGGAGGGCAACTGGCCGGCCGAGGACAACCCGCTCAAGGGCGCTCCCCATACCCTGGCGGACATCACCGGGATCTGGGAGCGGCCCTACAGCATCGAGCAGGCGGTGCTGCCCAGTGGCCATGCCCGGGCCCACAAGTACTGGCCTGCGGTGAACCGGGTGGACAACGTCTACGGCGATCGCAACCTGTTCTGCGCCTGTGTCCCGGTGGCGGCCTATCGCTGAGTCCGCCTCAGTAGTGCTGGCGTAGCCGCGTGGGACGGCTGCCGTGGGCGCGGCCCCGGTGTGGCTGACTCTCCAGGGGATAGAGGTGCAGCAGCTCTTCTTCGCTGACCTGGTTGCTCAGGCCCAACTCCAGCTCCGGGCAGTCCAGGTCCAGCCAGTCGCCGTGCTGCAGCTGCAGTTCGTTCTCACGCCGGCAGGCACTGTGGAACACGTAGTGGACCATGCCCGGTTGCAGGAACTGCTCATGCTGTTCGAGGAAGGCCTGGGAGTATTTGCGGATCGCCCACCAGTTCTGCAGATCAAGGCGATAGCTGAGGTAGGACAACTGCACGCCCTGGCGTTCAACCCGTACATTGAGTGACAGGCTGCTCTGCAGCTCGCCGAGGATCAGCGCCGGAGTGATGGCGCACTGGCGCAGGCGTGATTGTGCGCAGGAACTGGCGTCCTGGCGGCTGAGCAGCGGGTCATGGATGTCATGACCCAGGCTGAAGCCGACAAAGCGCAGTTGCTTGAAGTGGTCCACCAGATACACGCAGAACACGCCCGGCTGACTGCAAATGCTCAGGGCGTGATACGGGATCATCAGCGCCTCGCCGTCGGTCTTGAGCAGGCTGCCGTTGCCCTTGTAGAACCAGCCCTGGCGGGTGTTCGGGGTGTTCAGGCTGACCTCGCTGACCTGGGCCAGGAGGCTGTCGCTGGGTTTGAGTGGCGGACGCAGCGGCCCTTGCGGGTGTCCCTCGCAAGGCTGTTGCGGATGGGCTGGCAGGCTGCGCAGGTACTCGCTCCAATCCAGGTGCCGGCGGGCGCAGAAATGCAGGGTTTCGTATAACCCACCGTGTTCGGACAGGGCATGCATGCTGCGACCATTGTGCAAGTCGAACAGCCCGATGGCGCGCTGTTCCTTGTGGCAGGCATCCAGCAACAGCAGGTAATCGTCCATGATTCTCTAGTCCTTCAGGGGCAAGGGGGCGGGGAGGATGGGCAGCGGCTCGGGGGCTCGCGTCCGGCGAGGTTCGAGCGCACTTTCCTTGAGCAGAAATGACATCAGCAAGCCGATCAGGCTGCCGCTCAGGGCCACGTACAGGATCGACGGCAGGCCGAAATAGCTGGCGGCAAACCCGGCCACGGCCGGGGACAGCCCGCCCCCGAGAATCTCGCCGAAACCCACGACAATCCCGGTCGCCGTCGGCAGCAGGGCCGGGGCCACGGATTCACTGGTCAGCGGGCCGACCGTCATGCAGATCAGGCTGAAATTGAAAAACGACAGCAGGAACAACAGCAGAAACAGCAGCCAGGGAATCGCCGGGCTGACGATCAGCAGGCCCACCAGGGTGCTGCTGGTCATGAAACAGGCCGATACCACCGGTTTGCGTCCGAGGCGGTCGGACATTCCGGGAATGATCAATTGGCCGATGAAACCGCCCAGGCCGATGGCCGAGATGACAAAGGCCATGGACAGGGTTTCCAGGTGCAGGTGGTCGGTCAGGTAACTGGGCAGCATGGCGCAGAGCACGAACTGACAGGTGAGGATGCAGAACATGATCAGGATGTTCAGGCTGACGTTGCCGCTCTTGAACGCCGCCAGCCAGTTGCGCCCGGCGCTGCCAGACAGGCCTGCGGTGGAGGGCGCCGGCAGCGGCCGGTAGACCTTCCACAGGTAGCCGGCCAGCAGCAGGCCCGGCAGGGAAATGATGGCGAACACCGCCCGCCACGAGCCGGAAAGCTGCAGCAGGTAGGCGGCGATCAGTGGCCCCAGGCACAGGCCGAGAATCGGGAACAGCGCCTGCTGGATACCCAGGTTCAGCCCGCGTCGGTCAGGGCGCGAGACTTCGTTGGTGACAATGATGCTGGTCGGGGTAAAGGCGCCTTCGCAGATGCCCATCAACCCGCGCAGGATCACCAGCCCCAGCACGCCGGTGGCCAGCGCGGAGAAGCCGGACAGCAGCGACAGCACGGCAATCGAGGCCACCAGCACGCGGCGGGTGCCCAGGCGTTCGATCACGCCGCCCATGCCCAGGGCGGACAGCCCCCAGGTGAAGGCCAGCGCGGCGGACAGGTAGCCCAGGTCCTGATAGTCCAGTTGCAGGTCGTGCATGATCACCGGAAACAGCGGCAGGATGATGAAGCGATCAAGCCCCACCAGCCCGAAACTCAGTGACAGCAACAGCACCATGGATCTTTCGTAACGGCTGTCGGCAGCCGTGGTTGGTATTCCAGCGTTCATCGCTCTGCTTCCTTGAAAACCATGAACCCGGCGCGGCGCGCCGTGAGGGTGCGGCCTGACGTTGCCTTACAGCCCGGCAACGTCAGGTCGGACAGACGCAGGTTTTCCCGTCAGGCGGTCCACTCACCGACGGCCATTTCCGCAGTGAAGCCTGGGCCGAAGGCTGCCAGCAGGCCGATATCGCCTCGATTCAGGTTGGAATCGAACTGCCGCTTGAGCACGTCGAACACCACCACGCTGGCGATGTTGCCGGCTTCCGAGAGGCTGCTGCGCGATTGCGAGACCCGGTTCGAGGCCAGGTCCAGGTGCATCACCAGCTCGTCGAGGATCTTGCGTCCCCCGGTGTGGAAGATGAAGAAGTCGTTGTGCGCGCAGTTCTGTTCGAACGTCTCGTAGTTGAGCTTCTCCATCACCGGCGCCACATCCTTGATGGAGTTCATCACCGCCTTGTCCAGGGTGAAGTGGAAGCCGGTGTCCTTCACGTCATATTTGATGTAGTGCTCGCTCTTGGGCAGGAAGAACGACTCGGTCTTCTTGATCTTGAAACCGCCGGCCTGGTCGTCGGCGCGCAGCACGCAGGCCGACACCGCATCGCCGAACAGGGCCGCGGAGATGAAGGCATGCAGCTTGGTGTCGTCTGGCTGATAGCACAGCGAAGAGAACTCCAGGGACACGATCAGCACATGGTTGCGAGCATCGAGCCGGGCGAAATCGTTGGCCCGGTTGATGGCCGCGGCCCCGGCCACGCAGCCCAGCTGGGCGATGGGCAGTTGCACGGTGGAATTGGGCAGGCCGAGGTCGTTGATCAGGTGCGCGGTCAGCGACGGCATCATGAAGCCGGTGCAGGAGGTGACGATCACCATGCGGATGTCGCTGATCTGCAACCCGGCATTTTCGATGGCCTGGCGCGCCGCCGCCGACGACATCTGCCGGGCTTCACGCTCATAGACGATGCTGCGGTGGGTGAAGCCGGTGTGCACCGCCAGTTCGTCGATCGGCAGCACCAGATGGCGCTCGTTGACTTCAGTGTTGGCGATCATGCGTTTGGCCAGGGCCATGCGCGGATGGTCGGCGTGGAGGTTTTCCAGGTGATCAACCATCTGCTGTTGGGTGATCTTGTGTTGCGGAAACATGACGTGTGGAAGGCAAAGAGTAGACATGATGGGTCCTTGGCTCTAAGTAAGCCAATAAGTTAAGGGGTGGGGATAGTCCCCGTTCATAGGCACAGGAATCTGTAGGCCCTAAAGGAAATCAGGGCCTTAAGGCAACTTCGAGGCGTGAAGCGGCCGTTGATGTAACTTTTAAGTTGGATTTTATTTTAATGGCTAACTTCAAGGTGCCTTATATAAAGGCACCTTGAACAACAACTTATATATCCAGTACGAACTTATAAGCGTATTGCCAGGCCAGGTTGCTTTCGCGCACATGCTTGCGAATCACCATGCGCACTGGCGCGCCGACTTTCAGCTGCTGTGGATCGCAGACATCGACGATCTCCGAGGCAATCACCAGGCCGTCATCCAGGCGCACCATGGCCATGACGCGCGGCACGGTTTCGCCATAACCCATGGCGGCCAGGACCGGGTTCTCGGCGTGGGCCATGACTTCGATCTTGCCCGTGCGCTTGCAGCGGTAAGGCTTCACGCTCAGGGAATTGCAGGCGCCGCAGACGGTGCGCCTTGGGAAGAAGATTTCGTTGCACTCTTCGCACTGGCTGCCTTCGAGGCGGTACTTGCCGCCATGCTCGCGCCATTCGCGGAGCATGCTGGCAGTGGTCATTCTGTGGATCTGTTCTGGGTACATGGACATGGTCCGGGCTCCTTAGTCGTTCGAGAGGACAATCACTGAGTTGTGCGCCGCATAACCGCCAAGGTTCTGCGACACGCCGATGCGTGCGCCCTTGACCTGGTTGTCGGATTCACCCCTCAGCTGCCGGAACAGCTCGGTGATGTGCAGGATGCCGTCGCAGCCCGAGGCGTGGCCGCGGCCGATGTTGCCGCCGTCGGTGTTCAGTGGCAGTTGGCCGTCCAGGGCGATGCCGCCTTCGAGTACGAAGTCGCCGGCCTGGCCCTTGCCGCAGATGCCCATGGATTCCATCTGGATCAGCCCGGCGCCGAGCAGGTCGTAGACCTGGGCCACGTCGATGTCCTTGGCGGTGATCCCGGCTTTCTTGTAGGCAATTTCCGCGCAGGCGATGGAGTTGGCCGAGACGGCCATGCCCACGTCCTTGGGCAGGCCCGGGTGATGCAGGGTCGGATTGTGGAAGCGCGTGCCGAAGTAGTGTGAGACCCCGGTGTAGGCACAGCCGCGCACGAACACCGGCTTGTCGGTGTACTTGTGGGCCAGGTGTTCGGCCACCAGGATGGCGCAGCCACTGGCTTCGCCCCAGGCCAGCATCGAACCGCAGGCTTCGCTGTTCTTCAGCGCTTCCAGGGTGGGAATCGGCTGGCCATAGCGGGTGGCGGTCGGGGTGTTGTGGGCATAGATGCGCATCTGCCGGCCAAATGTGGCCAGTACATCAGCCTCGCGACCGGCGTAGCCGAACTTCTGGAAGTACTCGGCGGTGGCCAGGGCGAAGGCGTCGGTATGGGAGATGCCGAGGAAGTAATCGTATTCACATTCAGTGCTGGAGCCGATGTACTCGGCGTAGTTGAAGTGATCGGTCATCTTCTCGAAACCGCCGCACAGGACGATGTCGTACTCACCGGACGCGACCATCTGGTGACCCATCTGGAACGACACCGAACTGCTGGTGCAGTTGGCGGTGCTCATGAAGGTCGGCGCCGGGCTGATGCCCAGGGCGTCGGAAATGGTCGGCCCCAGGCCGCCATATTCGGAAATGCCTTCACCGTGATAACCATAGGCGACCCCCTGGATTTCCCGGGGGTGCATCTTGGCGTCCTTGAGGGCTTTATAGGCGGACTCGACGATCATTTCCTTGAACGTCTGCCGAACTCGTGAACTTCCGGGCTTCGGCGTATAGGCGGCCGAAACGATTGCAACACGACGTGCGCACATGTACATGCTCCTTGCGTAGACAGGCGTAATCAGAGGTAGGCGGTCAGGGCGTAGTCAGCCCGCAGGTACTTGAACTCGTACTTGATGGAGGTGCCGTAATCGACATAGGTCTTGGCTTCGAGCAGTTCGCGCAGGGGCGTGTTGTGCTTCTGGTACTGCTCGATGGCGTCGGTGACGGTCAGGGCGATGGCGTCACTGCCGGCCCCGAAACCATAGGACACCATGAGGATCTTCTGCCCCGGACGGGCCTGGTCCAGCACGTTGATCAGGCCGAGCAGCGGGCTGGCGGCGCCAGTGTCACCCACATCGCCGGCGTAGATCCCCGGTTCGATCTGCTTGGTGTTGAAACCCAGGTGCTTGCCCAGGGAATAGGGCGTGGACACCAGGTTCTGCTGGAACACCACGTAGTCATAGTCGGCGGCGCTGGTGCGCAGTTTGGCCATCAGGCCCTCGGCAGCGCGGCGGGTCTGATCTTCCAGGCCGATGCTGTTCTTGTCTGAGCCCAGGCCCATCCCGGAACGAATGTAGCGATCGCCCTGGGGGCGGATGTTGTCGGCGATATCGGCGGCGCAGGAAAAACTGCCGTCAAACTCGGCGATGACGTTCTGATTGCCGATCAGCAGGGCGGCGGCGCCGGCTCCAGCATAGGACTCGGTCAGGTCGCCCGGCGCGGTGTTGCGGTTGATGGTGTCGGCGCCGATGGCCAGGGCGCTGCCGGTCATGCCGGAGGCCACCAGGGCCTGGCAGATCTGCAGGGCGGAGGTGCCGGACTTGCCGGCAAACTGCACGTCGGCGCAATAGGCGTCGTAACCGCTGCCGAGCATTTCCAGGATGATCGAGGCCGAGGCTCGTGAGTCGTAGGGGTTGGTGCAGGTACCCAGGTACAGGGCTTCGAGCTCATGGCCGGGGACTTTATCCAGGGCCCGTTGCGCCGCCAGCACACCGAGGGTGATGACATCTTCATCGGGCTGCAGCACGGCTCTTTCAGTGACGCCGAGGTTTTCCTCGACCAGCTTGAGCTCGGTGTTTTTCCAGACGTTGATCACGTCCTGGACTTTGAGGCGGCATACCGGAATACCCGCGCCATAGCTGACAATGCCTACTTTTTTCACGTTCATTTTCCTCTTGATTCCATTCTTTTTGAGAAAACTGGGTCGTGCCTGCTCAGAAGCACCCTTGAAACATACGGAAAACAATTTTGCTGTCTGTCTCGTGGCGACACCGCATAAACCGGCGGCCCAGAGGGGGGGGGACAGCAGACTCCGAATAGGGGAAAACCCACTCGAAAGCTGTTTTTCTTAACCTCTCTATGTTATGATACGGAACGTTTCGTTTAGTAATAATTTCAGACGATCTAGTCTCTTTTTGGGAAGCGGGCCGCAGCCTCGAATCCGAGGGACTCGCAGTTGCAGGGCCTGATTTACTCAACCCTAATGAGATACTTTAAAAACTAGATAGATCGGTGCAAGAAGTTCATGATTCTTTTAAGAATGAAACGAAACGGACCGTTTCATTTCGATTCGGAGGAATCCTATACCCTGCGTTGCGTTTGTCAAGCGCCCTGCCTGGAGATTTTTTATTGTGGCTCGTACCCCATCTCGCAGCTCCATCGGCTCGTTGCGAAGTCCCCATACCCATAAAGCCATCCTCAGTTCCACCATCGAAATCCTTAAGGAATGCGGTTATTCCGGGCTTAGTATCGAGTCCGTCGCCCGCCGGGCGGGTGCCAGCAAGCCGACGATCTATCGGTGGTGGTCGAACAAGGCGGCATTGATCGCGGAAGTTTATGAAAACGAGAGTGAACAGGTCAGGAAATTTCCTGATCTCGGCTCGTTCAAGGCTGATCTCGACTTTTTGCTACGCAATCTCTGGAAAGTCTGGCGAGAAACCATATGCGGAGAGGCTTTCCGCTGTGTCATCGCTGAAGCGCAGTTGGATCCAGCAACATTGACCCAGCTCAAGGATCAATTCATGGAGCGCAGAAGGGAGTTGCCGAAAAAGCTGGTGGAAAATGCCATCAGCAATGGCGAGCTCCCCAAGGACACCAACCGTGAATTGCTGCTGGATATGATTTTTGGTTTTTGCTGGTATCGGTTGCTGACCGAGCAGTTGACGGCGGAACAGGACATTGAGGAGTTCACTTCTCTGCTGATCAACGGTGTTTGTCCTGATACGCCACGTTGATTCATTGCCAGCCATTAAGCCCTTGAGTTGTGCGGGCTTAATGGCTGTTGTTTCAGGCTGAAGTCGCGCCGAACTCCCGATACAGGTCCGGCAGGAAGCTGGCCAGATGATTGAACTCGCACATATCGTGCACGGCAAATTCATAGGCCAGGGTTTCCAGCTCGGCTTCGCCAAAGCCACTTTCCTTGAGCAGCGCCGATGCTTTTTCAGCTCCGGGAAAGCGGGCCATCGATGGGTGCGATCCGACCCAGTAACGGCTGGTCAGGTACATGCCGCCCGGCACCTCCTTGAACAGATGCACCATCAATGACACCGGCACCTCTGGGTGATCGGCCAGGCTCATCAAGGCACTGACGCTGCCGTCGATTTTCGCTTCGCGATACAGGTCAGGGTCAAGGCCCAGGCTGGCTGGTTCCTGAAAATCGATGTGCAAGTGCATCAGGCGATCGCCGACATACTCCGATGCGCAGAAAGTGTTGCCATACAGCCGCTCCTCGAAGCTAAAGGATTCGTCGCTCAGGCGCTGATGGTTCACGCAGGGGTTGCTGACATGGGCGTAGGGGAACCACAGGGTATAGCGCTCCGATTCCGCCGGGTGCCACATGAACCACCACTTGAACATCTGTGCGGTGCAGCCGGGGAAGAACTTGCGGCTTTGCACATAAGCCATCGGCCCCGGTATCAGGGCGTAGCCGGACTCCTCACTGACGAAGTCCGGGTCGAGCAGACGATTGATGTCCTCGACGCTTGGGGTCAGGGTGTCTTTCAGGTCCATCGGGCCTTGTTGGATCTTGCGTACAGCGGACAGCGGCACGCGCATTTCCGAGCGGAAATACTTGGCGTAGGGCTTGTTTCGGATTGCCACCTGGTTACGCAGGAAGAGCTTCTGCATGGGCAGTGAGAAGTAGGTGAAGGGAGTCATGATGCGCGCTTCCATGCTGATATCCTTTGGCGTGAATTGACGAGTAGCCGCCACGTTCGTGCAATCCGCTCGCGGAGTTGAACGAGAAACTGGCGCTTTTTAGCTAAGCAGTCCATAAACAAAAGTCAAATTTGAATTTAACTTAGTGAGAGCGTCTATGGTCGTTTCCGCTTCCCCGCCGCCTGCTGCGGCCCGTGCGCCGCGTCAGGATGGCCAGGCAACTCGCCAGCAGATCCTGGAAACGGCTGGCCAGCTCTTTGCCGAGCTGGGGTACGCCAACACCACCAGCAAGCAGATTTGCGAAAACTCCAAGGCCAACAACGCCTCGGTCAACTATCACTTCGAGAACAAGGACGGCCTGTACCGGGCGGTGCTGCGCGAAGCCCACGATCGCCTGGTGCGGATCGAGACCATGATCAGCCTGAGCGAGAGCCAGGACAGTGCCGAAGACAAGCTGCGGGCGATCATCACTGTGCTGATCGAGGGGCTGAACAATCAGCGCGAGGGCTGGGCACTGAAAGTGCTGACCCGCGAGCTGCTGTCGCCTTCGTCGGTGCTGCCGGCGGTCCTGGAGGAGCAGGCGTTCCCCAAGGCGAAGATCGTGCGCACCATTCTCGGCCAAATCATGCACCTGTCGCCGGAAGATCCGGCCACGTTGCGCAGTGCCGTCAGTGTGTTCGCGCCCTGCCTGTTCCTGCTGATCGCCCATCAGCCGCTGGCGCGCAACGTACTGCCCGGCCTGGAGCTGGACCCGCCGGCCCTGATCGAGCACATGATGAGCTATGCCCTGGCTGGCCTGGCGGCGGTGGCCCTGGCTTCTGGCAGAGCCTAGCGTGTCATTCGGGCGAAAAAAAACGCCGACCCTGAGGTCGGCGCTTTCTGTCAGCCATCCCTGGGACGATCCTTACTCCTGTGCGACGGCGTTCTTCGCCAGGATCGCGTTGGCCAGTTCCATATCAGTGGCCTTGAGGCCGGGATTGTCGGCGCGGACTTTCTGCATCGCGGCTTCCAGGTACGGGCCGCGAATGCTGCCTTCGCTGGCGACGAAGCTGCCGGCGTCGTCCTGGGCGGCGACGATCAGCTTGTGATCCTTGAAGGTCAGGTAAGTGGAGCCGGTGGTGGCGCCGGAGGAAATGACGTTACGCCAGAAGGTGTCGGCCATTGCCGAACCAACGGGAAGAGAAAGCAGGGCAAGGGTGGCGACAGCTATTTTCAGACGCATGATGGGTGACTCCAACTGGGGGTTATCTGCACCGTTTGATTCTAGATACCCCAGCGGAGTTCCGTGACCCATCAGTCAAGGTTTTCGACCAGCAGAATGGCGCCTTCCTGGCCAATCACACGCACCCGGGCGCCCACAGGCGCGTCGGCGCCCTTGGCGATCCACACCCCATCGGCGACCTTGATCCGGCCACGGCCGTCAACGATCGCCTGATGCACCACGAAGGTCTTGCCGACCAGCTCCTGCCCTCGCAGGTTCAGGTTCGGCTGGTCGCTGGGGCGCACCACACTGCGTTGGCGACGCCACCAGTACAGGGCAGTCAGCACCGATAGCAGGCCGAACAGGAGGAACTGCACCTCCCAGGTCAGGCCGGGAATCAGAAAGGTCAGGACCCCTACGGCGGCAGCCGCCAGGCCGATCCACAGCAGGTAGCCGCCGGCACCGAACACTTCGAGAATCAGCAATACGGTGCCCAGGGCCAGCCAGTCCCAGAACGATAGGGCGTGCAGGAATGCCAACATGGATCGGGCCTCAGACCTTCTTGCCGTCGAACGTGGCCTTGACGATTTCGCCAATGCCGCCCACGGCGCCTATCACCTGGCTGGCTTCCAGTGGCATCAGGATCACCTTGCTGTTGTTGGCCGACGCCAGCTTGCCCAGGGCATCGATGTACTTTTGCGCGACGAAGTAGTTGATCGCCTGGACGTTGCCGCTGGCGATCGCCTCGGATACCACCTGGGTCGCCCGGGCCTCGGCTTCGGCCTGGCGCTCCCTGGCTTCGGACTCAAGGAAGGCTGCCTGACGTTCACCCTCGGCTTCCAGAATCTGCGCCTGCTTCTTGCCTTCGGCGGTCAGAATGGCCGCTGCCCGCAGGCCTTCGGCTTCGAGGATCTGGGCGCGCTTGACCCGTTCGGCCTTCATCTGCCCGGACATGGCCGCCATCAGGTCGGCAGGCGGGCTGATGTCCTTGATCTCGATACGGGTGATCTTGATTCCCCAGGGCGCGGTGGCTTCGTCAACGGTTCGCAGCAGTTTCTCGTTGATGCCGTCACGTTGGCTCAGCATCGCGTCCAGTTCCATGGAACCGAGCACGGTACGGATATTGGTCTGCAGCAGGTTGCGGATGGCGTGCTCTAGGTTGTTGACCTCGTAGGCCGCCTGGGCGGTGTTGACCACCTGGAAGAAGCACACGGCGTCGATCTGCACCGTGGCGTTGTCGGCGGTGATGACTTCCTGAGGGGGAATGTCCAGCACGCTTTCCATGACGTTGATCTTGCGACCGATGCGGTCCATCACCGGAATGATGATGTTCAGCCCCGGCTTGAGGGTGTTGGTGTAGCGACCAAAGCGCTCCACTGTCCACTGGTAGCCTTGGGGCACGACCTTGAACCCCATGAACACCAGGGCCACCGCGAGGCCGACAAAAAGTAACAGTACGCTTCCGATCTGCATAACATTCACCTGTTCAGTCATTGCTCAAGGGCTCGAGGAGCACGAGTGTACGGCGGTGTCCGGCCCGGCGCCGGCATACCTTGGTCCTTGCATCATCAGGACACACATCACCGGCGCGATTCGGGCACGCCGCAAGGTTCAAAGCTGGAAGCGGGTGACCGAGGTTTGCAGGGTCGCCACAGAGTTTTCCATCTGCTCCACCGTTTGGGTCAGCTCACGCATGGCCTGGCTGTTGCGCCGGGCTACCTGACTGATCATTTCCACCCGTTGCGCCACTTCGCTGCTGGCCTTGGACTGCTCGCCGATGGTGTGGGAAATCTCTTCCACCATCAGCGCCGAACGTTGGGCACCCTGGCGAATCTCGTTGATCGAAGTCCCCGCCTGCTGGGCCATGTGCACCCCGTCGCTGACCCGGCTGACCCCGGTTTGCATGCTGCTCACTGCTTGCTCGGTGGTTTCACGGATGCGCTCGATCATGCCGGTGATCTCCCGGGTGGATTGCGCGGTGCGCGCCGCCAGGTTGCGCACCTCGTCGGCGACCACGGCGAATCCGCGTCCGGCCTCGCCGGCCCGGGCCGCTTCGATGGCGGCATTCAGGGCCAGCAGGTTGGTCTGCTCGGCGATGCCATTGATCACCTGGATGATCGAATGGATCTCCTCCGAGGACTGGCCCAGGGCGGTGATGCTCTGGGACGACTGGTTCACCGCCTCGGCGATGTGGCTCATGCCGTCCACGACCCCGAGGATCACCTGGCCGCCGCTGCCGGCCAGGGACTCGGACTGGGCGGCAATGCCCTGGGCGTTGCGGGCGTGCTCGGCGACCTGGGCAATGTTGCTGATCATCTGCTCCATGGCTGCTGCCATGTCGGTGGCGCCGTCGGCCTGCTCGGTGGCGCCGTCGGCGATGCCCAGCGAGGTGTCGCTGAGGCTGTGGGAACGCCCCCGCAACTCCTCGCTCTCATGGCGGATGGTGGTGATCATCTGCCGCAGGTTGTCCTGCATTTCGCCAAGGGCCTGTTGCAACTGGCCGGCTTCGTCCCGGCTGTCGACACTGATGGGCATGGTCAGGTTGCCCTGGGCGATGGCCCGGGCCGTGGCGACGGATTTTTCCAGGGGCTTGAGGACCCGGATGAGCAACTGGCGGGTCAACAGGCACAGGGCCAGGGCGGCAATCAGACTGCCGCCGATCAGCCACCAGGCGGCTTGGCGTACGGCGGTTTCACTGTCTGCGCTGGTCTGTGCGGTAGCGGCTTCGATCTTGCTGCTCAGTGCCGAGTTGCGGGTCTCCACTTCACTGAAACGCTGAGAAAACTCCGGCATTTGCAGGCGCGCGGCCTGGGGGTCCTTGAGGGCCTGTTCGGCGATGCTTTCGGCCGCATGAATGTAGCTTTCCAGGACTGGCTGCAACTCGCTGATGGCATCGCGGATATCCGGCGCCAGGGGCAGCCGGGCGTTTTCCGCCAGGGCCTTGCGGAACCAATCGCCGTGTTCGCGCAGACTGTTGCGCACCTCCTCTGCGGCCGCGCTGTCGCCAGGCTGGCTGCTCAGAGCCTCCAGCACATCGGCCCGCAGGGCGTCGTGCATCATGTCGGCTTCCAGGTGATTGCGCAGGGCACTGGCATTGACTTCATTGTCATGCAGGGCCTTGGCCAGGCGTGACTGTCCCCAGAGGCCGAGGCCGGCTACCAGGGCAATGGCCAGCAGGCTGAGAACCCCGGAGGCGATCATGTTGTGACGAATATTCATGCCTGGCTTCCTGCTTGTCTTGGCGGTGGTTAAAGCGTAGCCCAGCACTTGGGGTTCGCCTCCGGGCGAGCGGGGTCTGGTTACTGGTTTTCGCTTTGAGGTGTCACCCGCAGCACTTCCTCCAGGCTGGTCAGGCCATCGGCAAGCTTTTGTGCGGCGGCCAGGCGCAGGCTGCGCATGCCGTCGTCGCAAGCCTGGCGACGCAGGCCGGCGAGGTCGAGGTCGTCTCGAACAAGGGCTTTGAGCGGGGTACTCAAGGGCATGATTTCGTAGACGCCGGTACGTCCGTGATAGCCGGTGCCACGGCACTCTGCGCAGCCCACGGCCTTTTTGCTCAGGGGCGGGAGCGGCAATTGTCGGGGGGAGGTCAGGCTCTGCCAGTCATCCGGGGCGAGGGCGGCGGGCGCCTTGCAGTGGGGGCACAGGGTACGCAGCAAGCGTTGGGCCATGACGCCGATCAGGGTGGCCTTGATCAGATAGTGAGGCACTCCCAGTTCCAGTAGGCGGCTGATGGCTCCGGGGGCATCGTTGGTGTGCAGGGTGGAGAGCACCAGGTGCCCGGTGAGTGCAGCCTGGATAGCCATTTCGGCGGTCTCCAGGTCGCGGATCTCGCCGATCATGATGATGTCCGGGTCCTGGCGCATCAACGCACGCACGCCGCTGGAAAAACTCAGGTCGATATTGTGCTGCACCTGCATCTGGTTGAACGCCGGCTCGATCATCTCGATCGGGTCTTCGATGGTGCACAGGTTGATCTCGGGGCTCGCGAGCTTTTTCAAGGTGGTGTAGAGGGTGCTGGTCTTGCCCGAGCCTGTGGGGCCGGTCACCAGGATGATGCCGTGGGCCTGCGCGGTCATGGCTTGCCAACGGTTCAAGTCGTCGGCGCCGAAGCCCAACTGATCGAAATCCTTGAGCAGCACCTGCGGGTCGAAGATGCGCATCACCAACTTTTCGCCAAAGACCGTGGGCAGGGTCGAGAGCCGCAACTCGATCTCGCTGCCTTCTGGAGTACGGGTCTTGACCCGGCCATCCTGGGGTTTGCGTTTTTCCGCGACGTTCATCCGTCCCAGGCTCTTGAGGCGGCTGACGATGGCCAGGGTCACCTGGGGCGGGAACTGGTAGACGCCGTGCAGCACCCCGTCGATGCGAAAGCGCAGGGTGCCGTGCTCGCGGCGGGGCTCGATATGGATATCGCTGGCCCGTTGCTGGAAGGCGTACTGAAACAGCCAGTCGACGATGTTGATGATGTGGGCGTCGTCGGCATCCGGCTCCTGGTCGCTGGCCCCGAGCTTGAGCAGTTGCTCGAGGTTGCCCGGGCCGCTTGTCCTTTGCTCGCTGCTGGCCCCGCTGACCGATTTGGCCAGGCGATAGAACTCCAGGGTCAGGCGCTGGATATCCACCGGGCTGGCCACCACCCGGTGGATCGAGCGCTTGAGGACATGGGCCAGATCGGCCTCCCAGGCGCTGACATAGGGCTGGGCGCTGGCCACGGTGACGCTTTGGGCATCCACCGCCACGGCGAGGATCTTGTGCCGCTGGGCGAAGGCGCAGGACATCAGCGGGGTGATGCTGGCGACGTCGATCTGCAACGGGTCGATGCGCAGGTAGGGCTGGCCGGCGCGCCGGGCCAGCCACGCGGTGAGGCTGTCCAGGTCCAGATGCTGGCCGGGACGCTGCAAGTCCGGCAGATGCTGACTGGCAATCAGTTCCAGGGGATGCAAGGGGGGGCTGGTGCCATGACGTCGGGTGCTGAGGGCCTGTTCGGCGGCATCCTGGCTGATGCGGCCCTGGGCCAGCAGTTCACGCAGCAGCTCACTGAGGTCCAGCCAGTGATCCTGGGCAATGTGTGCGGCAGCCATGGGGGCTCCTCGGGGCTGTTGTCCAGACGCGGGTCTCTGACCACAAATGGCCAAGAATAGCCCCGCCAGACTAGGCCGCCGCCTGCCAAGGGTTGCAGGGTTTTTCCGGCCTCAGCCAGCGGCCTGCAGTTGCGCCGGCTCTGCCCGTTCCAGTTCTACCGAGCAGACGCTGATCAGGTTGCGCAACTTGTCGCCGATCACCCGAGCCCGGTGCCAACTCAGGCCGTCGAGTTCCACGTCGATGTGCAGCGTGGCGTCTTGCTGGATCACCGTGACCCGCTGGGGCACCAGAAATTGCAGGGCGAAGTGGTTGAGCACCCGACACAGGACATCGGCTTCGGCCTCGGCCGTCATCTGATAGTGCACGCGACAGTGGACATTGTTCTGGTTCCAGACATCGGCGCGGGATGATTGGCCAGGGGCGGGTTCGAGATGGGGCATGGCAGTCTCCAGATCAGTGGAGAAATTTTTACATTCGGTTTCGGGTATTTCTTATCTAAGATTGAGCGGAATTCATGAAAGTAGAATTGTTTGATTCAAGTTTCTATAGATAAGGGAATTTATTATGCATAGCGAGCTGGACGCCTACGACCGCCGGATACTCGCGTTGCTGCAAGAGGACGCGTCACTTTCCAGTGCGCAGATTGCCGAACAGGTGGGCTTGTCCCAGTCACCGTGCTGGCGGCGGATTCAACGCTTGAAGGAAGAGGGGGTGATCCGTGGCCAGGTGACCTTGCTTGATCGCAAGAAGATCGGCCTCAACACGCAGATCTTTGCCGAGATCAAGCTCAACGCCCACGGACGCTCCAACTTCACCGAGTTCACCGAGGCGATTCGCGGTTTTCCGGAGGTGCTGGAGTGTTATGTGCTGATGGGGGCGGTGGATTTCCTGCTGCGCATCGTGACCGCGGACATCGAAGCCTATGAGCGGTTTTTCTTCGAGAAACTGTCCATGGTGCCCGGCATTCAGGAGGTGAACTCGATCGTTGCCCTGTCGGAGATCAAGTCCACCACCAGCCTGCCGGTACTGCGCTGAGGGGGCGGCTTACATGCGCAGCAGGGTTTTCCAGGCGCGGTTCTGGAACACCGCGATGGCCTGTTGCTTGCGGGCATCGAGGGCTTCGTCGGTAATGGGCTCGTTGGCCAGTTGTGCCAGCTTGTTCAGTTCACCGTAGAGGCGGTCCAGCTCCGGAATGTCCAGCGCGGCGCGGGCGTGGTGCAGCCAGGCCTGGATACGTTCGATCCGCGGCAACTGCTCGGCCAGATCTTCCGGCTGCTGCTGGTAGCGCGGCAGTTGCAGGGAGGTCGCTTCCTCGGCCAGCAGGCGTGGCAGCCAGCTGCCCAGTTGCGCTGCACCCTGGCGGTTGCCACGGGTGTTGCGCTCGGCGGTCCAGGCTCGGGCCAGCAGCCAGCGCGAGGTGTTCAGGGAGAACAGGCCCCAGCGTACGTCCTGCAGTTCCTCGATGAACTGCTCCGGCGCGGCTTTGCGCACGTCTTCATCGTCGAGGCCGGCTTGTACCAGCGGACGCCAGTCTTCCAGCAGGGCATCCAGGGCGCTACGCAGCTCAGCGGTGGATTGGCGTGGCGCCGCTTGGCCCAGGCTGCTGGCCAGAGCTCGCAGCTCGGCGAGGTTATCCACCCAGTCCTGCAGCAGGCGCCAGTGACCGTTGAAGCGATACTGTTCGGCCAGGCGCTGGCTGCTGCCCAGCAGGTGCCAGGCCAGGGCGGCGAAGGCATCGTCCAGCGGGGTTTCGGCGCTCAGTTGTGGCGCCGGCAGGCTCAAGGAGTAGCTACCGGCATCGAACAGGCGATAGCCACGCTCGGCCTTGCTGATGTCGCAGGGCATCAGGGGCAGGGTGAGGGCCAGCTCCGCCGCCAGTTCCAGCAGAGCAGCGGGTTCGCCTTCACGCAGTTCCAGCTCCAGCTCGCAGATTTCTTCCTTGTGCTTGCCGGCGATCACCTGGCCCAGGTCCAGGGCCGCCTCGATCACCACTTTGGCCTTGCCACGGCCCCAGGCGATTTCCGCGCGTTCACGGACAAAGTCGGTGGTGAACAGCGGCTTGAGGGTCTTTTTGTCCAGCTCGGCCAGGGCTTCGGGCCAGCATTCGCCGTCGAGTTTTTTCACGTCGAGCTTGGCTTTGGCCAACGACCAGTCGTACTCGTTGCGCTCGGACAGGCCGGCAACGCTCTGGCCGCTGGTCTTGAGGGTCTGGATCACTGCGTCACCGTCACGACGCAGGCGCAGGGCGACTTTGGCCCGGGCCAGATCGCGCTCTGGGGTGTCGAAGTACTGGTTCATCAGCTCACGGCGTTCCCAGCCACTTTTGTTGCGTTTTTTCAGTAGCGGGTGCTCGCGCAGGGCGGCGAGGGTTTCGCGGCTGACGCGGAGTTTGATTTCGGTTTCTTTCTGCATGGCCGGAAAATCCAGGATCGGGAGTGCAGCCGGGGGAAGAGTTGGCTGCCAAGGCCGTGCAGTGTACAGGACCAGGCGCCCGGAGGCGCCACGACGGTTCCTTCCTCTCACAAGATGCCTCTATGATGGTCCTCATCTTGGGATTTGCGGAGCCAGTTCATGCCATTGCCGTCCATGAAAGATCAGTTCGCTGCACTGATCGCCGCGCCGTCGGTGAGCTGCACTCAAGCGGCGCTGGACCAGTCCAACCGTCCGGTCATCGACTTGTTGGCCAGTTGGCTTGGCGACCTCGGTTTTGCCTGCGATATCCAGCAGGTCAGCCCCGGCAAGTTCAATCTGCTGGCCAGCTTCGGTAGCGGTCCCGGTGGCCTGGTACTGGCCGGGCACAGTGATACGGTGCCGTTCGATGCCGCTTTATGGCAGACCGATCCGCTGAAGTTGACCGAGGTCGACGGCCGCTGGGTCGGTCTGGGCAGTTGTGACATGAAGGGCTTTTTCGCCTTGATCATCGAAGCGGTGCGACCGTTGCTGGAGCAGCCATTCAAGCAGCCGCTGCTGATCCTTGCGACCTGTGATGAAGAAAGCTCCATGGCCGGTGCTCGGGCCCTGGCGGAAGCCGGGCGGCCCCTGGGGCGCGCGGCGGTGATCGGCGAGCCCACGGGCCTCAAGCCGATCCGCCTGCACAAGGGGGTGATGATGGAGCGCATCGATATCCTCGGGCGCAGTGGTCATTCCTCTGACCCGCGCCTGGGGCGTAGCGCTCTGGAGGCCATGCACGACGCCATCGGTGAACTGCGGGGGTTGCGGCTGCTGTGGCAGCGCGAGTACCGCAATCCACAGTTCAGCGTGCCGCAACCGACCTTGAACTTCGGCTGCATCCACGGTGGCGACAACCCCAACCGTATCTGCGGCCAGTGCTCCCTGGAGTTCGACCTGCGTCCCTTGCCGGGCATGGACCCGCAAGTGCTGCGCGAGGCGATCCGGCAGAAACTTCAACCCATTGCCGAGCGGCATGAAGTGCAGATCGACTATGCGCCGCTGTTCCCTGCGGTGCCGCCGTTCGAGCAGCCCGAGGACGCTGAGCTGGTGCGGGTGGCGGAGCGGCTTACTGGGCATCGTGCCGAAGCAGTAGCGTTTGGCACTGAAGCGCCTTATCTTCAGCGCCTTGGCTGCGAGACGCTGGTGCTGGGCCCGGGCGATATTGCCTGCGCCCACCAGCCTGGGGAGTACCTCGAAATGTCACGCTTGCAGCCTACTGTGCAGTTGCTACGAGAGTTGATTGAACATTACTGCCTGACGCCGGCCCAATTTCAGTAAATTACCGGCGTCCTGATCCGTACCCATGAGGAGAGTAAGCGTGTTGCCAAGCCTGTTCCGACGATAACCATCAGCCCGCTGTGCGTTTTCCGTTTCGTCCTTTTATAGGCTGCTTTTTATTTACAGGCTCAGGTTCATGCCCGAATACGTCAATTGGCTCCGCCACGCGTCTCCCTATATCAACGCTCACCGTGACTGTACCTTCGTGGTCATGCTCCCCGGCGACGGCGTTGAGCACCCCAACTTCGGCAATATCGTCCACGACCTGGTGCTGCTCCACAGCCTGGGGGTTCGCCTGGTGCTGGTGCACGGTTCACGGCCACAGATCGAAGCCCGTCTGGCGGCTCGCGGTCTGGCGCCCCATTACCATCACGGCCTGCGGATTACCGACGCGGCGACCCTGGAGTGCGTGATCGACGCCGTGGGCCAGTTGCGCATTGCCATCGAGGCGCGTCTGTCCATGGACATGGCCTCCTCGCCCATGCAGGGCTCGCGGTTGCGGGTCGCCAGCGGCAACCTGGTGACGGCCCGTCCGATCGGCGTGCTGGAAGGTGTCGACTACCACCACACCGGTGAAGTGCGTCGGGTCGATCGCAAGGGCATCAATCGCCTGCTGGACGAGCGCTCCATCGTGCTGCTGTCGCCTTTGGGGTATTCGCCCACTGGCGAAACCTTCAACCTGGCTTGCGAGGACGTGGCCACTCGCGCCGCCATCGATCTGGGGGCCGACAAGCTGCTGCTGTTCGGTGCCGACCCGGGGCTGCTGGATGAAAACGGCAAGCTGGTGCGCGAGTTGCGCCCGCAACAGGTTCCGGCCCACTTGCAGCGTCTGGGCAGCAATTACCAGGCCGAACTGCTGGATGCCGCTGCCGAGGCCTGTCGTGGGGGTGTGGGACGTAGCCACATCGTCAGTTATGCCGAAGATGGCGCCCTGCTGACGGAACTCTTTACCCGTGATGGCGGCGGCACCCTGGTGGCCCAAGAGCAATTCGAGCGGGTGCGCGAGGCGGCGATTGAAGATGTCGGTGGTTTGTTGGATCTGATCAGCCCGCTGGAAGAACAGGGCATCCTGGTACGGCGCTCCCGGGAGGTGCTGGAGCGTGAGATCGAACAGTTCAGCGTGGTCGAGCGCGAGGGCATGATCATTGCCTGCGCTGCCTTGTACCAGATTGCCGACTCCGACGCCGGCGAGCTGGCCTGCCTTGCGGTGAACCCGGAGTATCGTCATGGCAAGCGCGGTGATGAACTGTTGGAAAGGATTGAAACCCGGGCCCGTGCTCAAGGGTTGAAGACCTTGTTCGTCCTCACTACCCGCACCGCCCACTGGTTTCGCGAGCGGGGTTTTGTGCCCAGCAGCGTCGAACGTCTGCCGTCGGCCAGGGCCTCGCTGTACAACTACCAGCGCAATTCGAAGATCTTCGAAAAGGCCCTCTGAGTCCATTTCTGTTCTGCAATACACAGCGCCTCGACCCCAGGATCGAGGCGTTGTCGTTTTCTGCACATGTCAGAAAAATTTCATTTCGACACAAAAACTGTAACAAATTGACGGGAGGATAGGCTCTTAGCCATGATGCGTCGCTTTTTCGATCCTCCATGACGTTTTACGCCTCTGGCGCGGGGAGGACCTTGAAGGGCTGAATCGGGGAAAAATTTTCAGAAATAAGCTTGCGAGTGCCTAGGCCGGGACTCTCGGCTTTACAGTGGCTAGCGTTATTCCTGAAAAGCATGAAAAAGGACTAAACAATTCTTTTTGGGTTTATGAGTAATTCATTACCCTGCATGGACCAAATCACTGCGATTAGACCATGGTCGTAGACATAGATAGTTACGATTGACTTGTCGGTCACGGTCTGGCGCTAATCGCGCATCTGTGGCACCCGGGCGTTCGATCTGGGGCCAGGAACCACAAGAATTAGAAACGAGAGGAGCGAAACATGAACAAGTCCACCTTGGCCCTGGCTGTGGCCGTAGGGGTTTTGGCGCAGCAGGCAGGCGCCGCCGGTTTCATCGAAGACAGCAAGGCTACCTTGGGGCTGCGCAACTTCTACATCAATACCGATAACCGCGATGGCGATGCCAAAGCTGCGGGTGCCCAGAGTAAGCAGGAAGAGTGGGGCCAAGGCTTCCAACTCAACTTCACTTCCGGTTACACCGAGGGCACCGTCGGTTTCGGTCTGGATGCAATCGGCTTGCTGGGCATCAAGCTGGACTCGGGCGGCGGTACTAACGGCGCCACCTCCACTTCCTATGGCGGCACCGTCTTCCCAAGCAAGTCTAATGGCGAAGCCGTTGATAACTATTCCAGCCTGGGCCTGACTGCCAAAGCCAAGGTCTCGCAGACCGAACTGAAGCTGGGCACCCTGCAGCCAAAACTGCCGGTTATCGTGACCAACGATGGTCGCATGCTGCCGCAAACCTTCCAGGGCGGCCAGATCACTACCAACGAGATCAAGGATTTGACTCTGGTCGGTGGCCAGATCGAGCACGCCAAAGGTCGTAACTCCAGCAACAACGAAGAGTTGTCCATTGCTGGCGCCAATGCTCACACAGCAGCAGGCCGTGATAGCAACAAGTTCATCTACGGTGGCGGTGACTACAAAATCACCAAAGACCTGACGGCTCAGTACTACTACGGCAACCTGCAAGACTTCTACAAACAGCACTTCGTGGGCCTGCTGCACAACTGGGCTATCGGCCCGGGCGTATTGAAGTCTGACCTGCGCTACTTCAACAGCCGTAACGACGGTGCCAATGGCCACGACTCGGCTTACTACACCACCGGTGACTACGGCACTGGCATCACCAAGGGCAAGGTTGATAACCGTCTGCTCAGTGGCTTGTTCCTGTACTCGGTTTCCGGCCACACCTTCGGCGGCGGCTATCAGGTCAGCAACGGTGACAGCGATTTCCCTTGGCTGAACCAGGGTGACGGCTCGTCGGCTTACCTGACCACCGACATGCAGATCCAGAAATTCGCCCGTGCCGGCGAACGCACTTGGCAAGCTCGCTACTCCTACGATTTCGCCAAAGTGGGTCTGCCAGGTCTGACCGCAGGTGTGGTTTACCTGCGTGGCGACAACATCGATACATCCGGCAAGGTGGGGTCTACCACTCCTCAACGTACAGTTTCGGCCACTGGCCGCTCCGAGTGGGAACGCGACCTGACCGTTGCCTACGTGATTCCGGAAGGTCCGTTGAAAAACCTCGGCCTGACCTGGAAGAACGCCATGTGGCGTAATGACATCCCGGGCCAGCGCGATCAGGACGAAAACCGTCTGATCGTCAGCTACTCGATCCCGCTGTTGTAATAGCGTGATAAAGCCTCGCCCGGCGCAATGCCGGGCGAGGTATTGCTTCAAGTCAGGCCCACCCCCGTGAGCCCTTCCTGAATCCCCCTCTTTGTACAGCTACTCAAGGCCTTCTCGAACCTTGTTGAGAAGGGTGGTCTTCGCCTGCGCGCGCGTCCAGTGAAGAGATTTTTAATATTCAATTTGGTTATGAATAAATCGATATTTATTCTTTTTAAATAAGCTCCGGTGCAGGCAGAGTAGCTCCATCACGCACTCACAGGAGCAGCACCCCATGAGCCTCAGACTGGGCGACATCGCCCCCGACTTCGAACAGGATTCCAGTGCCGGCAAGATTCGTTTCCACGAGTGGCTGGGCGATAGCTGGGGCGTGCTGTTTTCCCACCCCGCAGACTTCACGCCGGTGTGCACCACCGAGCTGGGTTTCACCGCCAAGCTCAAGGACGAGTTCGCTCAGCGCGGAGTCAAAGCCATTGCCCTGTCGGTGGACCCGGTGGATTCCCATCACCGCTGGATCGAAGACATCAACGAAACCCAGCACACCATCGTCAATTTTCCGATCCTGGCGGACGCCGATCGCAAAGTGTCGGACCTCTATGACCTGATTCATCCCAATGCCAGCGACACGCTGACCGTGCGTTCGCTGTTCGTCATCGACCCGAACAAGAAGATTCGCCTGACCATCACCTATCCCGCCAGTACTGGGCGCAACTTCCACGAAATTCTCCGGGTGATTGACTCGTTGCAACTCACCGACAACTACAAAGTGGCCACTCCGGCCAACTGGCAGGACGGTGACGAGGTGGTGATAGTGCCCTCGCTCAAGGACGAGGAAGAGATCAAACGCCGCTTTCCCAGAGGTTATCGCGCAGTGAAGCCTTACCTGCGCCTGACGCCGCAGCCCAATCGCTGACCCACTCACCGCTGTAGGAGCCGGCTTGCCGGCGAAGGCGGTGGTGAGGCCGGTGCAGGTTTTGCGCAGCCTTTCGCAGGCAAGCCCGTTCCTACGCAGAGCGCCGAGGTAACAGAACCACAAAGCAGGGGTTTTAAGGCCGTTTCGACGGCCTATTTTTTTGCCTGGAAATCATCGTTCCTTATATTCATTTAAGGAATAAACAAATGAATAAATAAGATTTATGGATATAAAAATAGACTGTTAAGGTCTGTCCAGTCCGGCGAGATCGCATCCCGCGAATCGCTTTATCTTGTTCAAGGAATCCCCTGCATGCTGGTGGTCTCTCTCGGTGGCAGTCCCAGCCAACGCTCCCGTTCCGGGGTGCTGCTGGAGTTGGCCAAGCGCTGGTTGCAGCAACAAGGCGTGGAAGTGGTCAGTTACCAGGTGCGGGACTTCCCGGCCGAGGATCTGCTTCACGCTCGCTTTGACAGCGCCATGGTCATCAACCTGCTGCAACACATTGAACAGGCCGACGGCCTGCTGATCGCCACACCGGTGTACAAGGCGTCGTTTTCCGGGGCGCTGAAAACCCTGCTCGATCTGCTGCCGGAACGCGCACTGAGCCACAAGGTGGTGCTGCCCATGGCCACAGGCGGCAGCATCGCCCACATGCTGGCGGTGGATTACGCCCTCAAGCCTGTGCTCTCGGCACTCAAGGCTCAGGAAATGCTCCAGGGCATCTTTGCCGAGGACAGCCAGATCGCTTATGGCGAAGGCAGTGTGCAGCCGCAGCTGGCCGAGGCTCTAGAGCTGCGTTTGAAAGAGGCTCTGGAGCAGTTTCACAGCGCCATGGCCCGTCGCCCCAAACCGCTGGACCCGCATGTATTGAATGAACGGCTGTTGAGTGCTCGCTGGAGCATTTGAGCCACACCCCTGATTTGAAGTACTGGCCTTACTCGCCCGCCAACGGGCAAGCAGGTGCAGCCACAACCCCACAGCAAAAAGGAGAGCGCCATGCGCCCTGTCATTTTGCGTCGCGGTCTGGTCGCTCTGTTTGCTGCGGCTGTGTCCTTCGGCGCCATTGTTCAAGCTCAAGCCGAGACCTTGCGTATCGGTTATCAGAAATACGGCACCCTGGTGCTGCTCAAGGCCAAGGGCACCCTGGAAAAACGCCTGGCACAGCAGGGTGTGGACGTGAAGTGGACCGAGTTTCCTGGTGGTCCGCAGTTGCTGGAAGGGCTGAACGTCGGTTCCATCGACTTCGGCGTGACCGGCGAAACCCCGCCGGTGTTCGCCCAGGCCGCCGGTGCCGACCTGCTCTATGTGGCCTACGAACCACCGGCGCCCCATAGCGAAGCGATCCTGGTGCCCAAGGACTCGCCGATCAAGTCGGTGCAGGACCTCAAGGGCAAGAAAGTGGTGCTGAACAAGGGCTCCAACGTTCATTACCTGCTGGTCCGCGCCCTGGAAGACGCCGGCCTCAAGTACAGCGATATCCAGACCGTGTTCCTGCCTCCGGCCGATGCCCGAGCGGCGTTCGAGCGTGGCAGCGTCGACGCCTGGGTGATCTGGGACCCCTACCAGGCGGCAGCCGAGCAGCAACTGCAGGCACGCACGCTGCGTGACGGCAGTGGCATCGTCGACAACCACCAGTTCTACCTGGCGACCAAACCCTACGCACAGCAGCACCCCGAGGTGATCAAGGCCCTGGTGGAAGAAGTGCGGGCCGTGGGCGAGTGGTCCAAGGCCAACCCGCAGGAGGTCACCCAGCAAGTGGCGCCGCTGCTGGGTCTGTCTACCGACATCACCCTGACCTCGGTGAAACGCCAGGGCTACGGTGCGGCCTTCCTGACCCCGGAAGTGATCGCCGCGCAGCAGAAAATTGCCGACAGCTTCTATCAGCTCAAGCTGATTCCCAAGCCGCTGAGCATCAAAGACGTGATCTGGACGCCCCCTGCCGCCGTGGCCAAAGCGCCGTAAATCGACCCCTTAGGAGACAACTCCATGAGCCTCAACATCTTCTGGTTTCTGCCCACCCACGGCGACGGCCATTACCTTGGCACCGCCGAAGGCGCTCGCGCCGTGGATCATGCCTACCTGCAGCAGATCGCCCAGGCCGCCGACCGCCTGGGGTTTGGCGGGGTGCTGATCCCCACCGGGCGCTCCTGCGAGGATTCCTGGTTGGTAGCGGCTTCGCTGATTCCGGTGACCCAGCGTCTGAAGTTCCTGGTCGCCCTGCGCCCCGGGATCATTTCTCCGACGGTGGCGGCGCGTCAGGCGGCAACCCTGGATCGCTTGTCCGGTGGCCGGGCGCTGTTCAACCTGGTGACCGGGGGTGATCCGGACGAACTGGCCGGCGATGGCCTGTTCCTCGACCATGAAGAGCGTTACCAGGCCTCCGTGGAATTCACCCGTATCTGGCGCCGGGTGCTGGAAGGCGAAACCGTGGACTATGACGGCCAACACATCAGCGTGAAGGGCGCCAAGCTGCTCTATCCACCGCTGCAGCAACCGCGTCCGCCGCTGTATTTCGGTGGCTCTTCGGAAGCCGCCCAGGATCTGGCCGCCGAGCAGGTGGACATGGTCCTGACCTGGGGCGAGCCACCGGCCGCCGTGGCCGAGAAGATCCAGCAAGTGCGGGACAAGGCAGCCAAGCTCGGACGCTCCGTGCGCTTCGGCATCCGCCTGCACGTGATTGTGCGCGAAACCAATGCCGAGGCCTGGCAGGCCGCCGAGCGCCTGATTTCCCATCTGGACGACGACACCATCGCTCGGGCCCAGGCGTCCCTGGCGCGCTTCGATTCCGTGGGCCAGCAGCGCATGGCGGCCCTGCATGGGGGGCGTCGCGACAAGCTGGAAGTCAGCCCCAATCTCTGGGCCGGGGTGGGTCTGGTGCGTGGCGGGGCCGGCACCGCACTGGTGGGCGACGGCCCTACGGTGGCGGCGCGGATGAAAGAGTACGCGGACCTGGGCATCGATACCTTCATCTTCTCCGGTTATCCACACCTGGAAGAGTCCTATCGCGTGGCCGAGTTGCTGTTTCCGCACCTGGATATCGAACGGCCTAAGCTGCCCGAAGCCGCCGGTTACGTCAGCCCGTTCGGGGAGATGGTCGCCAATGACATCCTTCCCAAAGCCGCGTCCCAGAGCTGAGGTGCGGCCATGAATGGACAACGCATAGTGCATCGGCTGGCGCCCTGGGGGCTGCCGTTGCTGTTGCTCGCGGTGTGGCAACTGTCGGTGTCGGCGGGTTGGCTGTCGACCCGCATCCTGCCGGCTCCCAGCGCGGTGATCGAAGCCGGGATCAGCCTGGTCCGCAGCGGTGATATCTGGACCCACCTGGCTATCAGTGGCTGGCGTGCGGGGCTGGGCTTTGTCATCGGTGGCGGTATCGGCCTGGTGCTGGGCTTCATCACCGGCTTGTCGAAATGGGGTGAACGCTTGCTGGACAGCTCGGTGCAGATGATCCGCAACGTACCGCACTTGGCGCTGATTCCCCTGGTGATTCTGTGGTTCGGCATCGACGAGTCGGCGAAGATTTTCCTGGTGGCGCTGGGCACTCTGTTTCCGATCTACCTCAACACGTACCACGGCATTCGCAACGTCGATCCGGCGCTGGTGGAAATGGCCCGTAGCTATGGCTTGTCGGGGTTTGCGCTGTTTCGCCAAGTGATCCTGCCGGGAGCCTTGCCCTCGATCCTGGTGGGCGTGCGTTTTGCCCTGGGCTTCATGTGGCTGACCCTGATCGTCGCGGAAACCATCTCCGCCAGCTCCGGCATCGGCTATCTGGCCATGAATGCCCGGGAGTTCCTGCAGACCGATGTGGTGGTGCTGGCCATCGTCATGTATGCGCTGCTAGGCAAGCTTGCAGACCTTGCGGCGCGGGGCCTGGAACGAGTCTGGCTGCGCTGGCATCCGGCCTATCAAGTGGCCAGGGGAGATGCCCAATGACGGCTCAACAACCTCCACGGCTGCTGCGGGGCATTCCCCTGGCCGTGCGCAAATTGCAAAAGACCTTTGGGACGCGGCAGGTGCTGCGGGAAATCGATCTGCACATTCCTGCCGGTCAGTTCGTGGCTGTGGTGGGCCGCAGCGGTTGCGGCAAAAGCACCTTGCTGCGCCTGCTGGCCGGTCTCGACCAGCCTTCGGGCGGTGAGTTGCTGGCCGGTTCCGCGCCCTTGAGCGCAGCCATCGAAGACACCCGGCTGATGTTCCAGGAGGCGCGTTTGCTGCCCTGGAAGAAAGTCATCGACAACGTTGGGCTCGGCCTCAAGGGCCACTGGCGGCCCCAGGCCCTGGAAGCCCTTGAGGCGGTGGGCCTGGCCGATCGCGCCCATGAATGGCCGGCGGCGCTGTCAGGTGGCCAGAAGCAGCGGGTGGCCTTGGCGCGAGCCCTGATTCACCAGCCGCGACTGTTGCTGCTGGACGAGCCGCTGGGAGCACTGGATGCCTTGACCCGGATCGAGATGCAGCAGTTGATCGAACGTTTATGGCAGCAACATGGCTTCACCGTATTGCTGGTGACCCACGATGTCAGCGAAGCCGTGGCAATTGCCGATCGGGTGATCCTGATCGAGGACGGCGAGGTGGGCCTTGACCTGCACGTCGAGCTGCCACGCCCGCGGGTGCGCGGTTCCCATCGCCTGGCGGCCCTGGAAACCGAAGTCCTCAATCGCGTGCTGTCACTGCCAGGCTCACCGCCGGAGCCGGAACCCGTTTCACCCTTGCCCACGCAGTTGCGCTGGGCTCTTTAAAACAGCGACTCATATTCGACCCCAGGAGAAATACCATGACCATTAAAGCCATCAACGTACGCAATCAGTTCAAAGGCACCATCAAGGAAATCGTCGAAGGTGATGTGCTGTCGGAAATCGATGTGCAGACGGCTTCCGGGATTGTCACTTCGGTGATCACCACCCGCTCGGTCAAGGAGCTGGAACTGTCCATCGGCAGCGAGGTGATTGCCTTCGTGAAATCCACCGAGGTGTCGATCGCCAAGTTGTGAGCGATGCAGTGCAACAGCCCCGAAGGGTGCAAGTCCTTCGGGGCTTTTTTCATGGACGCTGTAAATAACGGTCAGATTTGATACTTTCCCTGCTTTCGGCAAGGCCTGAACAGTACAAACATGACAACAGAGCAGGGTCCAAACGTAGGGTATCTGGAGTTTGATCGCGAGCGCTGGTCAGCTCTGCGGGCCGCAGAACCCATGAGTCTGTCACCGTCCGAGATGGAGACGCTGACCAGTCCGACCCAGCCCATGGCGCCCGAGGAGGTGAGGCAGATCCTGCTCCCGCTGTCGCGCCTGCTGCATTTGCATGCGGCCCAGGTAGAGTCACTCAAGGCCCCCCAGGCAGGTTTCAAGGCGCCTTATGTCATAGGTGTTTCCGGCAGTGTCGCGGTGGGCAAAAGCAGTTTTGCCAGGGTCCTGGCGGCCCTTCTGGCCTATTGGCCGGACAAGCCCAATGTGCATCTGGTGACTACGGACTCCTTTCTTTTCCCCCTGGCGACCCTTCAGGAAAAAAATATCCTGCACCGCAAGGGATTTCCCGAGTCCTACGATGAGCCGTTGTTCGTGGATTTTCTGCAATCGGTGTGCAGGAAGGGTGAGTCCGTGAAGATCCCCATCTACTCCCACGTCCGCTACGACATCCTGGCCGATGAGGCGCAGTCGGTGGAGGCTCCGGACATCATCATCCTCGAAGGCCTGAATGTACTGCAGGGGGAGCAGGGGCAAGGCCTGAGCTCCCTGGATTTCATCGACTTCTCCATTTACGTCGATGCGTCCGAGGAGGCGATCAAAGCCTGGTACCTGGAGCGCTTTGTCTACTTGAAGAACACCACTTTTCAGGCGGCAGATTCCTATTTCAACAAGTACAAGGGGCTTTCGGACCTTGACGCCTTGTCGGTGGCGTCCGATACCTGGGACCGGGTCAATCTGAAGAATCTCGTCGAAAACATCCTGCCGACCCGGGAACGGGCGAACCTGATCATTCACAAATCAGCGGATCACAGCATCGACAGGTTGCTGCTGCGGCAGGTGTGAGCGCTCAGAGCGGCGTTGGGCGCTTGGGCAGGTAGGGCGGCAAGTAAAGGCTCAGGTAGGCATCGAAGACCCGCATGCCTTCCTCCGCCATGCGCGGGGTGATCTGCCCGTGCTGCTGCACCGATCGCGCGTACACCCGGTCTCCCAGCTCCATGGCCAGGGCGAATACATCCACATCCTGGGGCAGTGTCGGCAGCTCGAAGTGGTGATTGAACAGCTTGTGCATCAGGTCACCCAGCTCAATGTCGTGCTGGCGATCGGCCTGGGTGACTTCCGTCAAACCGTGCTGGGCAAGGATCAACTGGCGGGCCGCCGCGTCCTCGCCGTAGATGTCGAGCATGCGTTGTTCGACCAGGCGTGACAGGTCCCGCCAACTGTCGAGCCGGTCGTGGTCGATGGGCGCTTGCAGGCAGGCGCGAAACGCTGCGTGGACATCGGCGGTCAGGGCTTCCAGCAGGGCCGGGACACTGGCGAAGAAGTGATAGACCGAGGACGGTGGAATCTGCGCCCGTTCGGCCACGCTGTAGATCGACAGGCTGGCCACACCCTCGCTGGCGAGCAGGGTCCGGGCGGCGTCGAGTATCGAGTCGATCCGGGCCTGGCTGCGTGCACGGGGTTTGCGAAGAGGGGCGGTGCGCGTCATCGGTGTCTCCTACTGGGCAGCGGGCATTGTACGCGAGAGCGTCAGAATTCCTGTATCCGCCGGCCATGGATCAGTAGCACAAAAAAACGCCGCGGGGCTGTCAGCTCCGCGGCGTTTTTTTTGCAACAACCGCTTAAACGGTGTGCAGGTACCAGTTGTACTCGAGGTCGGAGATGGAGTGTTCGAACTCTTCCAGCTCGCTCTCTTTGCAGGCCACGAAGATATCGATGTACTTCGGATCGATGTACTTGGCCATTACCTCACTGTCGTCCAGCTCGCGCAGGGCATCGCGCAAGTTGTTCGGCAGGCTCTGCTCGTTCTGCTCGTAGCTGTTGCCTTCGGTCGGCGCCGGTGGCTCGATCTTGTTGGTCAGGCCGTGGTGCACGCCCGCCAGGACCGAGGCCATCAACAAGTACGGGTTGGCGTCGGCGCCGGCGACCCGGTGTTCCAGGCGCACGGCATCGGCCGAACCGGTCGGCACCCGCAGGGCCACGGTGCGGTTGTCCAGGCCCCAGCTCGGCGAGTTCGGCACATAGAACTGTGCGCCGAAACGACGGTAGGAGTTGACGTTCGGGCAGAGGAAGGCCATCTGCGCCGGCAGGGTCTCGAGCACACCGCCGATCGCGTGACGCAGTGCGGCGTTCTGCTCGGGATCCTCGCTGGCAAAGATGTTCTTGCCATCTTTATCCAGAACCGAAATGTGGACGTGCAGACCGTTGCCCGCCTGGCCTGGGTAAGGCTTGGCCATGAAGGTGGTATCCATCTCATGGTCGTAGGCGATGTTCTTGATCAGGCGCTTGAGCAGTACCGCGTAGTCGCATGCCTTGATCGGGTCGGCCACGTGGTGCAGGTTGACTTCGAATTGTGCCGGGGCACTTTCCTTGACGATGGCGTCGGCCGGGATGCCTTGTTCCTTGGCACCTTCCAGAATGTCCTGGAGGCAGTCGACGTATTCGTCGAGATCGTCGATCAGGTAGACCTGGGTGGAGTGCGGGCGTTTGCCGGAGATCGGCGAACGTGGCGGTTGTGGACGGCCGTTCACGTTCTCCTGGTCGATCAGGTAGAACTCCAGTTCGAAGGCGGCGCAGATGGTCAGTCCCAGTTCGTCGAACTTGGCCACGACCTGGCGCAGTACTTCTCGTGGATCGGCGAAGAACGGATCGCCTTCAAGCTCGTGCATGGTCATCAGCAGTTGCGCGGTAGGACGCTTCTGCCAGGGCTCGTTGCACAGGGTATCGGGGATTGGATAGCAGATTCGGTCAGCATCGCCGATGTCCAGGCCCAGGCCGGTGCTTTCCACCGTAGAGCCATTGATATCCAGGGCAAACAGGGAGGCCGGCAGGTTGATGCCTTTCTCGTAAACCTTGTGGAGGCTGGTGCGTTCGATGCGCTTGCCGCGCACCACACCATTCATATCCGCAATCAGAAGGTCAACGTACAGAACCTCAGGATGTTCCTTAAGGAACGCGTTCGCTTCGTTGAGCTGAACGGCACGCGGGGGTACCGACATGATGCAACACCTTTGTTGTTAAAAATATCAATCATTGATCTTTTCTGGTTTCAGTCAACCCGAACGGCATGCCGAAGTCAAGTAAGGCTCTTTACGCCCTAATAAAGGGCTGGCGAGGCTCTTTTGGGGCAAAACAGGGCGTTTTTTGGGACTCGACTGCCTCGGGTAGCGCAGACTTGAGCGGGCCGTGTTGTATTTTTTACGGGGGTGTTGTGTAAAAAAATGAACAAGGCTAAGCTCGAATCAAACCCATAACAGCAATAATACCGGGGTGTTTCATGTCTCGCCTGCCGTTAATCGGCATCACCGCCTGCTCCAGGCAGATCGGTCTGCATGCCTATCACATCAGTGGCGACGAGTATGTACAGGCAGTAGCCAGCGCAGCCCAGGGCGTGCCGGTGATTCTTCCGTCCGTGGCGCAGTTGCTTTCCCCGTCCGATATTCTGGACGGTCTGGACGGCATCCTCTTTACCGGTTCTCCCTCCAATATCGAACCTTTCCATTACCAGGGGCCTGCCAGCGCGCCGGGCACTGCTCATGATTCTGCACGGGACGCGGCCACTCTGCCGCTGTTGAATGCCGCCGTCGAAGCCGGTGTTCCGGTGCTGGGCATCTGTCGTGGATTCCAGGAAATGAATGTAGCCCTGGGCGGCAGCCTTCATCAGAACGTGCATGACGTGCAGCCGTTCATGGATCACCGCCATGATGACGAGCCTGGTCAGCCCCTGGATGCCTGGTACGCGCCTGCCCATGATTTGCACGTCCAGGCGGGTGGGGTCCTGGCAAATCTGGGCCTGCCGCAGAAGATTCAAGTCAACTCGATTCATGCTCAAGGCGTTGAACGTCTGGCGCCGGGCCTGCGGGTCGAGGCGCTGGCGCCTGACGGTCTGGTGGAAGCCATCTCGGTCGAGGGAGGCAAGGCATTTGCTTTGGGGGTGCAATGGCACCCCGAATGGCAGGTAAGCTGCAATCCTCACTATCTGGCCATCTTCCAGGCTTTTGGTGATGCCTGCCGCAAACGGGCAAAACAACGCGACGCCGAAGCGTCACACAACGCCTGACTTAATAGAGAGTCAGGAAACTCAGCCTAGAGGCATTTATGAGTAACAACCTCGACCAGCTCACCGATTGGTTGAAAGACCACAAGATCACAGAAGTCGAATGCATGATCGGCGACTTGACCGGTATCACCCGGGGCAAGATCTCGCCGACCAACAAGTTCATTGCCGAAAAAGGCATGCGCCTGCCCGAGAGCGTGCTGTTGCAGACCGTGACCGGCGACTATGTCGAAGACGACATCTATTACGAGTTGCTGGACCCGGCGGACATCGACATGATTTGCCGCCCCGACCAGAACGCGGTGTACCTCGTGCCCTGGGCCATCGAACCCACTGCCCAGGTGATCCACGACACCTACGACAAGCAGGGCAACCCTATCGAGCTGTCGCCCCGCAACGTCTTGAAGAAGGTGCTCAAGCTCTACGCCGACCACGGCTGGCAGCCCATCGTGGCGCCGGAGATGGAGTTCTACCTGACCAAGCGCAGCGACGACCCGGACTACCCGCTGCAGCCGCCGATCGGCCGTTCCGGCCGCCCTGAAACCGGTCGCCAGTCGTTCTCCATCGAAGCGGCCAACGAATTCGATCCGCTGTTCGAAGATGTCTACGACTGGTGCGAACTGCAGGAGCTGGACCTGGACACCCTGATCCATGAAGACGGCACGGCGCAGATGGAGATCAACTTCCGTCACGGCGACGCCCTGTCCCTGGCCGACCAGATCCTGGTGTTCAAGCGCACCATGCGCGAGGCGGCCCTCAAGCACGACGTGGCGGCCACCTTCATGGCCAAGCCCATGACCGGCGAGCCTGGTAGCGCCATGCATTTGCACCAGAGCATCATCGACATCAACACCGGCAAGAACGTCTTCTCCAACGAAGACGGAACCATGAGCCAGCTGTTCCTCAACCACATTGGCGGGCTGCAGAAGTTCATCCCCGAGTTGCTGCCGCTGTTCGCTCCCAACGTCAACTCGTTCCGCCGCTTCCTGCCCGATACCTCGGCGCCGGTAAACGTCGAGTGGGGCGAAGAGAACCGCACCGTGGGCCTGCGGGTGCCGGATGCCGGACCGCAGAACCGTCGGGTGGAAAACCGCCTGCCGGGCGCCGACGCCAACCCTTACCTGGCCATTGCTGCCAGCCTGCTGTGCGGTTTCATCGGCATGGTCGAAGGCCACAACCCGAGCGCGCCAGTGGTCGGTCGTGGTTATGAACGACGCAACCTGCGCCTGCCGTTGACCATCGAGGACGCCCTGGAGCGTATGGAAAACAGCAAGACCATCGAGAAGTACCTGGGCCAGAAGTTCATCACCGGCTATGTCGCGGTGAAGCGGGCCGAGCACGAAAACTTCAAGCGCGTGATCAGTTCGTGGGAGCGGGAATTCCTGCTGTTCGCCGTCTGATTCGCCGGGCGCCGCTGCCCCCCAGCGGCGCCTTCACTGACACTTAGGAGAGATTGATGACTCATAAAAACCCGCAAACCCGCGAGTGGCAAACCCTCAGCAGTGATCACCACCTGGCGCCTTTCAGTGACTTCAAGCAATTGAAGGAGAAGGGGCCGCGGATCATCACCCATGCCAAGGGTGTGTACCTCTGGGACAGTGAAGGCAATCAGATTCTCGACGGCATGGCCGGCCTGTGGTGCGTAGCCATTGGCTATGGCCGTGATGAACTGGCGGAAGCGGCCAGCAAGCAAATGCGCGAACTGCCCTATTACAACCTGTTCTTCCAGACCGCCCACCCGCCGGTGCTGGAGCTGTCCAAGGCGATCGCTGATATCGCGCCAGAAGGCATGAACCACGTGTTCTTCACCGGTTCCGGCTCCGAAGGCAACGACACCATGCTGCGCATGGTCCGCCATTACTGGGCGATCAAGGGCCAGCCGAACAAGAAGACCATCATCAGCCGGGTCAATGGCTACCACGGTTCCACCGTGGCCGGTGCCAGCCTCGGCGGCATGACCTACATGCACGAACAGGGCGACCTGCCGATCCCGGGTATCGTTCATATCCCGCAACCGTACTGGTTCGGTGAAGGTGGCGACATGAGCCCCGAAGAGTTCGGTATCTGGGCGGCCAACCAGTTGGAAGAGAAGATTCTGGAACTGGGTGTGGATAACGTCGGTGCCTTTATCGCCGAGCCGATCCAGGGCGCTGGCGGCGTGATTGTGCCGCCGGACAGCTACTGGCCGCGGATCAAGGAAATCCTCGCCAAGTACGACATCCTCTTCGTCGCCGACGAAGTGATCTGTGGCTTCGGCCGCACCGGTGAGTGGTTCGGTAGCGATTTCTACGACCTCAAGCCCGACATGATGACCATCGCCAAGGGTCTGACCTCCGGCTACATCCCCATGGGCGGCCTGATTGTCCGTGACGAAGTGGTGGCGGTGCTCAACGAGGGCGGCGATTTCAACCACGGTTTCACCTACTCCGGCCATCCGGTGGCCGCAGCCGTGGCCCTGGAAAACATCCGCATCATGCGCGATGAAAAAATTATCCAGCGCGCCCACGAAAAAGCGGCACCCTATTTGCAGAAACGTCTGCGTGAGCTGAGTGATCATCCGTTGGTGGGTGAGGTTCGCGGGGTAGGCCTGCTGGGGGCGATCGAGCTGGTCAAGGACAAGGCCACCCGCGCGCGCTATGAAGGCCGCGGCGTGGGCATGATCTGCCGACAGTTCTGCTTCGATAACGGTCTGATCATGCGTGCCGTGGGCGACACCATGATCATTGCGCCACCGCTGGTGATCAGCGAGGCGGAGATCGACGAACTGGTGGCCAAGGCGCGCAAGTGCCTGGATCTGACCTTGAGTGTGCTGCAGAACTGAGTGCTAGGCTTTGAGCGTGGTGCTTGCGGGCACGGCGCTCGAAGCAGATATAAAGGATGGGTCTTTCCTTGAAAGCCGGCCTTGGATCTTGCCAGACTACCCGCCGTTTTGGTTGCCCTGAGACTGGCCGCTGAGCGAGTGGTTAAAAAAGAATAATTGGAGCATTACGCATGAAGGCATTAGGTATGAAGTTAGCTGGCAAGACCCTCCTCGCCATGTCCCTGATGGGCGTGATGGCGGCGGCAGCGCAGGCGGACGATAAAGTACTGCACGTTTATAACTGGTCCGATTACATCGCCCCGGACACCATCAAGAAATTTGAAGCCGAGTCGGGCATCAAAGTGGTCTATGACGTGTTCGACAGCAACGAAACCCTGGAAGCCAAGTTGCTCGCCGGCAAATCCGGTTACGACGTAGTCGTGCCTTCCAACAACTTCCTGGCCAAGCAGATCAAGGCCGGTGTCTATCAGGAACTGGACAAGTCCAAGTTGCCGAACTGGAAAAACCTCAACGAATCGCTGCTCAAGGCGGTATCGGTGAGCGACCCGGGCAACAAGCACGCCTTCCCTTACATGTGGGGTTCGATCGGCATCGGTTTCAACGCCGAGAAGGTCAAGGCGGTATTGGGTGCCGACGCACCGACCAACTCCTGGGACCTGCTGTTCAAGCCGGAAAACGCCGAGAAGTTGAAGGCTTGTGGCGTCAGTTTCCTCGATTCGCCAACCGAGATGATTCCGGTGGCGCTGCACTACCTGGGCTACCCGACCGACAGTCAGGACAAGAAGCAACTGGCTGAAGCCGAAGCCCTGTTCCTCAAGATCCGTCCTTCGATCGCCTATTTCCACTCGTCCAAGTACATCTCCGACCTGGCTAACGGCAATATCTGCGTCGCCGTGGGTTACTCGGGCGATATCTATCAGGCCAAGGCCCGTGCCGCCGAAGCCGGTGACAAGGTCAAGGTCAGCTACAACATTCCGAAAGAGGGTGCTGGCAGCTTCTACGACATGGTCGCCATCCCTAAAGACGCGGAAAACGTCGACGGCGCCTACAAGTTCATGACCTTCCTGCAAAAGCCTGAAGTCATGGCCGAAATCACCAACGCCGTGCGTTTCCCCAACGGTAACGCGGCTGCAACCCCGTTGGTCGATAAAGACATCACCAGCGACCCGGGCGTTTACCCGCCAGCTGACGTACAGGCCAAGCTGTACGCGATTGCTGACCTGCCGGCCGCGACCCAGCGCATCCTGACCCGCAGCTGGACCAAGATCAAATCCGGCAAATAAGCCAATTTGCAGCACGACCTGTTGCCGTCATCGTGGCGAGGGCGGCAACAGGTAACAATTAAATGACAGAAAGTTTTGCTGGATTGGTTTATCGAGGGTAAGTTGCGCGCCGGTTTTGTTGCTGGGCAGCTCGGAGGCTGTCAGGTAGCGCGGGGCAACTTGGGCCCAACTATTTAAGAGGACCTCCACTTGCCTATTTCTTTATTTCGCAAAGCCATGCTGGTCGCCGCCAGCCTGACGCTGGTGGCTGGCGCGCAGGCTGCACCGACCGTGCATATTTATAACTGGTCCGACTACATCGGTCAGAACACCCTGGCCGAATTTGAAAAAGCCACGGGCATCAAACCGGTGTATGACGTTTTCGATTCCAACGAAACCCTGGAAGGCAAGTTGCTGGCCGGTCGTACCGGTTATGACGTGGTGGTGCCGTCCAACCACTTTCTGGGCAAACAGATCAAGGCCGGGGCCTTCCAGAAACTCGACAAGAGCCTGCTGCCTAACTACTCCAATCTCGATACGGCGCTGCTCAAGCGTCTGGAGATGAACGACCCGGGCAACCAGTACGCGGTGCCGTACCTGTGGGGCACCAATGGCATTGGCTACAACGTCGACAAGGTCAAGGCCGTGCTGGGCGTGGACAAGATCGACTCCTGGAGCGTGCTGTTCGAGCCGGAGAACATCAAGAAGCTCAACAGCTGCGGCGTCGCCTTCCTTGATTCTGCCGATGAAATGATGCCCACGGTCCTCAATTACCTGGGCCTGGATGCCAACAGCACCAACCCCCAGGACTACAAGAAGGCCGAAGCCAAGTTGCTGGCGGTGCGTCCCTACGTGACCTACTTCCACTCGTCCAAGTACATCTCGGACCTGGCCAACGGCAATATCTGCGTGGCCATCGGCTTTTCCGGCGACGTGTTCCAGGCCAAGGCCCGGGCCGCCGACGCTGGCAAGGGCGTGAACATCGCCTACGCGATTCCGAAGGAAGGCGGTGCCCTGTGGTTCGACATGCTGGCGATCCCCAAGGACTCGACCAACGTCAAGGAGGCTCACGCCTTCATCAACTATTTGCTGCAACCTGAGGTGATTGCCCAGGTCAGTGACTACGTCGGTTACGCCAACCCCAACCCCGGGTCGGACAAGCTGATGGAGCAGTCCATTCGCACTGACGAAGCGGTTTATCCACCGCAAGCTGTACTCGACAAGACCTACGTGTCCATCGAGTTGCCACCCAATATCCAACGCTTGATGACCCGTAGCTGGACCAAGGTCAAGACGGGTAAGTAGTTCCACAGGCTCAAACTATCCAAGGTCCGCCCACGTGGGGCGGGCTGCAAATTTTGTTGGGAGTTTCGCAAATGGCAGTTGCCTCCGGCGCCTATAAGAAAGCCCTCGAGGGCGACCAGACACCTAAGCAGGTGCTGGTCAAAATCGACCGGGTCACGAAGAAGTTCGACGAGACGGTTGCCGTGGACGATGTGTCCCTGGAAATCAAGAAGGGCGAGATCTTCGCCCTGCTCGGCGGCTCGGGTTCGGGCAAGTCCACCTTGCTGCGGATGCTGGCCGGTTTCGAACGGCCAACGGAGGGGCGAATCTTCCTCGATGGTGTGGACATCACCGACATGCCGCCCTATGAGCGGCCGATCAACATGATGTTCCAGTCCTACGCGCTGTTCCCGCACATGACCGTGGCCCAGAACATCGCCTTCGGCCTCAAGCAGGACAAGATCCCAGCGGCCGAAATCGACGCCCGGGTGGCGGAGATGCTCAAGCTGGTACAGATGAGCCAGTATGCCAAGCGCAAGCCGCACCAGCTGTCCGGTGGCCAGCGCCAGCGCGTGGCCCTGGCTCGCTCCCTGGCCAAGCGTCCCAAGCTGTTGCTGCTGGACGAACCCATGGGCGCCCTGGACAAGAAGCTGCGCTCGCAGATGCAGCTGGAACTGGTTGAGATCATCGAGCGCGTAGGCGTGACCTGCGTGATGGTGACCCACGACCAGGAAGAGGCCATGACCATGGCCGAACGCATCGCCATCATGCACCTGGGCTGGATCGCCCAGATCGGCAGCCCGATCGATATCTACGAGACTCCGGTCAGCCGCCTGGTCTGCGAATTCATCGGCAACGTCAACATCTTCGAAGGTGAAGTGGTGGACGATGCCGAAGGTCACGCCCTGATCACCTGCAAGGACCTGGACCGCAGCATCTATGTCGGCCACGGCATCAGTACCTCGGTGCAGGACAAGTCGGTGACCTACGCGATCCGCCCGGAAAAGCTCCTGGTGACCGCCGAGATGCCGACCTGCGAGTACAACTGGTCCAGCGGCAAGGTGCACGACATTGCCTACCTGGGCGGCCACTCGGTGTTCTACGTCGAGCTGCCGAGCGGCAAGCTGGTGCAGTCCTTCGTGGCCAACGCCGAGCGTCGCGGCGCCCGGCCGACCTGGGGTGACCAGGTTTACGTGTGGTGGGAAGACGACAGCGGCGTGGTACTGCGCTCATGAACATGCGAAAGCTCAAGCGCCGACTCAATCGAATAATTCCCGGTGGCCGTCAGCTGGTCATCGGGGTTCCGTTCATCTGGCTGTTCCTGTTCTTCATGCTGCCGTTCTTCATCGTGCTGAAGATCAGCTTCGCCGAAGCGGACGTGGCCATTCCGCCGTATACCGAGATCTACAGCTACGTCGACCAGAAGCTGCAGGTGCTGCTCAACCTGGGCAACTACGCGATGCTCGGCGACGACGAGCTGTACATCGCGGCTTACCTGGGCTCGCTGAAGATGGCGTTCTTCAGCACCATCCTCTGCCTGCTGATCGGCTACCCGATGGCCTATGCCATCGCCAGTGCCCGTAAAGAGCTGCAGACGGTGCTGGTGCTGCTGATCATGATGCCGACCTGGACCGCGATCCTGATTCGGGTCTATGCCTGGATGGGCATCCTCAGCAACAACGGCCTGCTCAACGGCTTCCTGCTGTCCATGGGCTGGATCAACGAGCCGCTGCAGATCCTCAACACCAACATCGCGGTGTACATCGGCGTGGTCTATTCCTACCTGCCGTTCATGATCCTGCCGCTGTACGCCAACCTGGTGAAGCACGACACCAGCCTGCTGGAGGCCGCGGCCGACCTGGGTTCGAGCACCTTCAACAGCTTCTGGAAGATCACCGTGCCGCTGTCCAAGAACGGCATCATCGCCGGTTGCATGCTGGTGTTCATCCCGGTGGTGGGCGAGTTCGTGATTCCGGAACTCTTGGGCGGCCCGGAAACCCTGATGATTGGTAAGGTGCTCTGGCAAGAGTTCTTCAACAACCGTGACTGGCCGGTGGCATCCGCCCTGGCGGTGGTGATGCTGGCGATCCTGATTGTGCCGATCATCCTGTTCAACCGCAGTCAGGCCAAAGAAATGGAGGGCAAGGAATGAAGCGCTTCAGTTTCTCAAGCATGATGCTGGTGCTGGGCCTGTTGTTCATCTACCTGCCGATGCTGATCCTGGTGATCTACTCGTTCAACGCCTCGAAACTGGTGACGGTCTGGGGCGGCTGGTCGATCAACTGGTACATCGGCCTGCTGGATAACACTCAACTCATGGGCTCGGTCCTGCGCTCCCTGGAAATTGCCTGCTACACCGCCGTTGCCGCGGTGGCCCTGGGCACCCTGGCGGCGTTCGTCCTGACCCGGATCACTCACTTCAAGGGACGCACCCTGTTCGGTGGCCTGGTGACGGCGCCGTTGGTGATGCCTGAAGTGATCACCGGCCTGTCGCTGTTGCTGCTGTTCGTGGCCATGGCTCAGGCGGTCGGCTGGCCTCAGGAGCGTGGCATCGTCACCATCTGGATTGCCCACACCACGTTCTGCGCAGCTTATGTGGCGGTGGTGGTGTCGGCTCGCCTGCGCGAGCTTGACCTGTCCATCGAAGAGGCGGCCATGGACCTGGGCGCGCGGCCGTGGAAGGTGTTCTTCCTGATCACCATCCCGATGATCGCGCCGTCCCTGGCAGCGGGGGGCATGATGTCCTTCGCCCTGTCCCTGGATGACCTGGTCCTGGCGAGCTTCGTCTCTGGCCCTGGCTCCACCACCTTGCCGATGGAAGTGTTCTCGGCGGTGCGCCTGGGGGTCAAACCGGAGATCAACGCCGTGGCCAGCTTGATCCTGCTGGCGGTGTCCCTGGTGACCTTCCTGGTCTGGTTCTTCAGCCGCCGCGCCGAAGAAGCTCGCAAGCGCGCGATCCAGCAAGCCATCGAAGAAAGTGCTGCCGACTCCTGGAAGCAGCCGGACGTACGTCGGGCCCAGGCGCCGGAAGCGGTCTGACCTCAGGTTCGCAACACCTCAGGTTCGCAATAAAAAACCTCGCCCCGTAACCGGGAGCGAGGTTTTTTATTGCCTCATGCCGCCTGTTTCGCCGTAGGAGCCGGCTTGCCGGCGAAAGCGTTCGCGAGATGTACGCCAGGCTTGCAGGCCTCTTCGCTGGCAAGCCAGCTCCTGCGGGGCGGGGCGCTCAGGGGCGGCGCGCCGGCAGCAGCTTCAGGGTGCTGCGGGTGTTGGCGGTGACTTCCTCTTCGCTGAAGTGCGCCTGTTGGTAGACCCCTTCGATGTAGGCCTCGGCCTGGTCGTCGTAGTGCTTGTCGAACAGCACGCCGCTCTGGCCCACCGGGTTGATGGTCAGGCTGTGGGCCGGGTCGGCGAAGTCGATGATGCGCCGGGTCGAGGGGCCATACACCACGGACCAGGGCGCCGGACCGATCTTGGCAGTGAGGTTGTTCGGCACTTCATGGCTGCCTGGGGCGTCCAGGGGGCCGACGTTGAATACCCGGTCCAGAGGCTTCTGCATCCCCAGCGGGTGGCCGTGGGTCAGGGTATGGGCGCTGCCCCAGCGCCATTGCGCGGGGTTGGCGCCCAGGGTGCGCTTGAGGTGGTCGATGCTGGCGTGCCAGGCCACCTTGACCGTGTCGGCCCGGCTTTCACGCTGGGGCGTGGTGCGGTTGTCCCACCAGGGGGAATCGGGATCGGCCGCCAGCCGGGGCAGGGCAGCATCCACCACTCGGGCCTGGATCAGGGCGTCGAAGTAGGCGTCGCCGAGTTTTTCATGGAAGGTGGCGTTGGCCAGCTCGAACAGGAATTGGTTGAACAGGGTGGCGCTGGTGGAGTCCAGCGGGTAGTCGCCCTGCCACTTGGCCAGTTGCTCCACCAGTTTCAGTTCCTCGGGGGCGTCGACCACTTCCCGCAGCACGGGCAACAGCGGTGCCAGCACGCGCGGCCCGTAGGCGGTTGTCGTGCCCAGCTGCAGCTTCTGGGTGTTTTCCAGGTCCCATTTCACGCTTTTGTCACTGAGCTGACGGTCCAGTTGCTGGCCCCGGTCGGCGAGGTTGTAGTAGCCGGGGATCTCCATGCCGGTCGGGGAGACGGGCTGGAAGTTGGCGGAGACGATATAGCCCCGGGCCGGGTTCTCTTCCTGGGGGTTGGCGCTAAAGGGGTAGAAGCCCTCCTTGTCAGCCATGGCGGTGCTGCCGTCGAGCAGGAACGCCGGTTTCGCCCCGGTCGGGCGCTTGGGCAGCAGCGCCGCCGCCCACCAGCCGATATCGCCCTTGGCGTTGGCCCAGACAATGTTCAGGCCGGGGGCGTGGATCTTGGCGGAGGCCGCTCGGACCTTGGCCAGGGTATCGGCGCGGTTGAGCTGGTAGAAACCATCGAGGATCGGGTTGGGGGTTTCCAAAAAGCCCCACCACATGGCCACCGGGGCCTTGCCCACGGTGGTGCCGAGCATGTCGTTGATGATCGGGCCGTGGGGCGACTGGCGCAGGGTCAGGGTCACCGGCGCCTGACCCTTGACTGCAATCTGCTGCTCGCTGCTGATCAGATCGACCCATTTGTCATGGAACCAGACCTGATTGGGGTTTTCCGGGTTGACCTTCTCGACGATCAGGTCGAGATCGTCGTTCTGGAACATGGTCAGGCTCCAGCCGAAGTCCAGGTTGTGGCCCAGGAAGGCGAAGGGCACCAGGGCCTGATGATGGCCGTAGAGCTCGAAGCCCGGTGCCGAAAGCTGCGCCTCGTACCACACCGACGGCAGGGAGTAGCGGATGTGCGGATCGCCGGCCAGCAGCGGGCGTCCGCTCTTGGTTCGAGCGCCGGCCACGGCCCAGGCGTTGCTGCCTTCAAATTGCGGCAGTCCGGCCTCGCTCAGGGCTTGCTGGCTCAGGAGGGCGATCTGCCCCAGGTCCTGCCAGTCGACAGCGGCCAGGGGCTGTGAAGGTTGCGGCTTGCCTTTGGCCAGCACGCCCTTGGGCTGCCAGTCGAGGTCGAAGACCTTCAGGTAATCGTTGCCCAACTGGTCGCGGATGTAGGTCAAGAGCGGTTCGGTGCGAAAGGCCATGGCGAAGCTGTAGGCCATGAAGCCGGCGACGCTGACGGTGTCTTCTGCGGTGAATGGCCGCTTGTGGATGCCCAGGACATCGAACTCCATGGGGCTGGCGTGGCTCTCCTGATACTGGTTGATGCCATCCAGATAGGCTTCCAGGGCCTTCCAGGCGGGAGACTGACGGTCGAGCCCGGCCACATAGCTGTCAGCGCGCTCGCGGATGCGCAGGCTGCGGAACAGTTTGTCGGTATCCAGTAGCTTGGGCCCCAGGACCTCTGCCAGTTCGCCCCGGGACAGGCGCCGCAAGACTTCCATCTGGAACAGTCGGTCCTGGGCGTGGACGTAACCCAGGGCGCGATACAGGTCGGTTTCGTTCTCCGCGCGGATATGGGGCACGCCACGCTCGTCGTAACGCACAGTGACCGAGCCTTGCAGGCCACGGACTTCCACCTGGCCCTGCCGCGTCGGCTGCTTGCTGTAGAGATAACCGACGACACCCGCCAGCAGGGCGAGGATCAGGACAGCGACGACGGTCAGGCTGCGTTTCATGCGGGCTCCTTGCTGTTGTTTTCAGTGCCGCCCTGGAAGAGCAGCAGAGATTTAGCACAAGTCATGGGCCTCGCGCAGGAGGCAGTCCTTGAATAGTCGCGAATGCCTTAATTGGCAGTGACTGGCCAGGGACAGTAGCAGCCTACCGCCAGGGTGTGGGTGGCATTGATCTGGCGATGGTTCTCGAGCGCCTGGAGGATAGGCTCGATGAAGCTGTTGCTGGAGTTGCAGGTCAGGCCTTCGCTGTAGGGCCCGAAGTAGGCCAGCTTGCCGTTGCGGTCCCAGATCGCCACCGCCGGACTGGCGGGAATCTGTTCGGCACCGGGCAGGCTGTCGAGGGGCTTCAGGCGGCCCAGGGTGGCGGGCAGTTGGCCTTGGCTGCCGGGCTTCTGCACGGAATAGAACTCCACGCCCCGCGGACCATAGGTTTCGATCAGTTCAGCCAGGTGCTGCTGGTTGCCGACGTTGCAGGGGCAGGCCGGGTCCCAGAAGTGCACCAGGCGGATGGCGCCGGGGCCGGCCAGCTCGGCGGGTAGTTGCAGCGGGTCGCCGGAGAACACCGCGGTGTGCTCACTGAAGGCCCGCAGATAGCGTCCCTGGAACCAGTCGTAGGCGCACCACAGCACCACGGCGCAGATCAGGACGAGCAGGCTGGCAAGCAGGGAGGTGCGGTAAGGCTGGCGCATTAAGATCGGTCCTCGAAGGTCGCGTAGCTTGCCATGCTTGCCGCGACAGATGAATATCGCAGGCCTAGAAAGCCTGTTTTATCCCCGGTGCCCCCCGCTTTGGAAAATCCCATGTCCGTGACCTTCGACCCCGACCACCTGCGTGCCAGTCTGCAACCTCTGGTGGCTGGGCAGCCCTTGTCGGTGGAGGCCCAGGCCTATCAGCGCTTCTATGGGCTGGACTTCGCCGGACGGGCGCTCGTGCCACGCAGTCGCCTGGGGCGCTTTCAAGTGGAGGGCTACGAGGTGGTCACGCAGGTGTGGTGGCCGGAACAGCCACAGGCAACGCTGTTTCTGTTCCACGGTTTCTACGATCACATGGGCTTGTACCGGCATGTGATCGAGTGGGCTCTGCAGCGCCGCTTCGTGGTGATTTCCTGTGACCTGCCCGGGCACGGCCTGTCCAGTGGCGAGCGCGCCAGCATCGATGATTTCGCGGTGTATCAACAGGTACTGCAAGGCCTGTTCGCCGAGGCGCGGTCTCTGGAGTTGCCCCAGTCCTGGCACTTGTTCGGGCAAAGCACCGGTGGCGCGATCATCATGGATCACTTGCTCAACCAGGGCGCCGAGAGCCCGGCCCAGGGGCAAGTGGTGCTGCTCTCGCCCTTGGTACGGCCGCGGGCCTGGGGCTGGTCGATGCTCAGCTATTACCTGTTGCGGCCATTTGTCAGCGGCATTGCCCGGCGCTTCAGCGAGAACTCCAACGATCCGGATTTTCTTGCCTTCCTTCAGGCCGATCCGTTGCAGCCACAACGTTTGCCCACTGCCTGGGTCGGCGCGTTGGCGCGTTGGATCAAGCGGCTGGAAGCGGCCCCGCGCAGTTCAAGGCAGCCGCTGATCGTGCAGGGGCAGGCGGACATGACGGTGGATTGGGAGCACAACCTGCAAGTGATTCGCGGTAAGTTCACGGCCCCCGAGGTCTTGATGCTGCCGGAGGCGCGGCATCACCTGGCCAATGAAATTCCCTTGTACCGCGATCAGTACTTCGCCTTTCTGACCCAGCACGTCTGAGCCCCGGGAGATGGGTGTAGCCGCTGCCGTAGGCTGCGAACGGCCCGAAGAGTCGCTGGAGGTTCGGCGCTGGATTGCCAGGCAAGGTCCTGCGGAGCTTTGCGCAGCCTCGCGGGCTCGGCAGCGGCTACAGGTGAGTTGGCTGGATCAGGGGGCGAGGCTGGAGGTGCTCTGGCCGACCGCCAGACCGGCGCGAATCGCTGCCAAGGCTGCCTGGTAATAGGCCTTGCCCTCAGTGGATTCGGCGAAGGTTGCGAACTCTTCCAGCTCGGTGTCGGACAGGTCCCGGTAAACGTACAGCAGGGTGTTGTTCAGGTCGTTGCCGATCTGCTGCATCAATCGCTGGCGCTGACCGTTGAGCATGCCCTGGGCCTGCCCCCCTCCCAGCAGGCCGGGAATCATCTGGCTCAGGCTGTCTGCGGCGACTCCGGCGATCGCCAGGCTGACTTCCGCGCCGGCCTCCTTGGCCGGCAGTGCCTGGGCCAGGTGGCCGATGATCAATTGGCGGTTATCGCTGACTTGCATCTTCGGCAGGCCCTGAGCATTCTTGGCCAACTGGTCGCGACGGGTGGCCAGCAGTTCGGCGGCGACGATCTTGCGGCCCAGGGGCGACTGGAAGAAAGCCAGGGCGGGGGCGGGATTGGCGAGATGCCGGCGCAGTTGCTCTTCGGCGCGACGGTCCACGGCCTGGGGCGCAAAGCGCTGGTTGCTGTTGTCCACCAGGGCCTGGTAGACCGCTGGCGGCAAGCTGTTCTGGTAGCGCTGCTGGGCGGCGCTGAGGGCATCGTTGAAATGCGCGCGCTGTTCCGGCCAACCGGCGACCTTGTACAACTGGTCGTGGCTGTCTGCCCAGGCAGGCAAGGCGCAGAACATCAACAGTGAGAAAAGCAAACGGCGCATAAGGACTCCTGTCAGCAGGCGACTATTCTCCGGGGCAAGGCGATGGTTGTCGAGAATTCGTATCAGGATCGCCCGCTAAAGTAATGAGTGGAAAGTGCATTGGAAAAAAATGCGTGATCCTCCGCTCTGTGGCTCTGTCAGATTTATCTGATGCTGGATACTATGCGCGCCATGCAAATACCCTCTGATCATCCGCTGTTGTTGCGTATCGTCGACGACCTGGCCGCCTGTGGCTGGTCGCAGCAGAATATTTTCCTGCCCGAGGGTCTGACCCTCGAACTGGCGGCTGAGTGCCGTAAACGTGCAATAGAAGGTGAACTGGCGCCTGCGGCGGTAGGGCGAGGCCCGGCTCAGGAAATACGCGAGGGTATTCGCGGCGACCATATCCAGTGGCTCGAGCCCGGCCAGGCCGAGGCCGTCGATACCTATCTGGGGTTGATGGACAGCCTGCGCGAGGCCCTCAATCGAGGCCTGTTTCTCGGGCTTGAGGATTTCGAATGTCACTTCGCGATGTACCCGCCGGGCGCCTTCTACAAGCGTCACGTGGATCGCTTTCGCGATGACGACCGGCGCATGGTGTCGGCAGTGATCTACCTCAACTCGCAATGGTTGCCCGAACACGGCGGGCAACTGCGCATGTACCTGAACGATCAGGAACCATACGATGTAGCCCCCGTCGGGGGCCGGCTAGTGGTGTTTCTCTCTGGCGAGGTACCCCATGAAGTCCTCCCAGCGACCCGGGAGCGCCTGTCCTTGACCGGTTGGTTCCGGCGTCGTGGCAACGAGCCGTTCTGAACATGCACAAGATCCTGGTCAGCCGCTGCCTGTTGGGCCACCGCGTACGTTACGACGGCGGCGCCAGCGGCCCGTTTGATCAACTGGCCGCCTGGCTGCAAGAGGGGCGGGTGGTTGCGCTCTGTCCGGAAGTGGCCGGTGGCTTGCCGACGCCACGGGCGGCGGCGGAGATTCCCGGTGGTCAGGGCGGCGATGTGCTTGCAGGGCGGGCACCGGTGATGACCACGGAAGGCGAAGATGTCAGCGCCCAGTTCCTCTCTGGGGCGCGCCAGGCGCTTGAGCTGGTGGAACAGCACGGGATTCGCGTTGCCGTGCTCAAGGCCAACAGCCCATCCTGCGGCAACCTGCTGACCTACGACGGCACCTTCAGCGGGGTCAAAGTCCAGGGCGAAGGGGTGACCGCGGCTTTGCTGAAGCGGCACGGGGTTCAGGTCTTCAGCGAACTGCAACTCCCCGAAGCCGCTGCCGCCCTGGCCACATTGTCCTTGTAGCCGCTGCCGAGCCCCGGCGAGGCTGCGAAAAGGCTCGCAGAGCCTTGCCTGGCGGTCTCTCGCCGACCTCTAGCGGCCAAATCCCTGCGTTCCTTCGGGCCGTTCGCAGCCTGCGGCAGCGGCTACAGGTCAATCCGGCAGGTTGTGTCGTTTACTGCCCGGCGTCGCTCTTGGGCGGTTTGCTGGCATCCATGCCGAACCATTTTTCCGACAGGGCCATCAATCGCCCATCGGCCTTGATTCGCTGCAGGGCGCTGTCCAGGCTCGCCTGGAACGCCGGGTTTCCTTTCTGGAAGGGAATCGCCAGGCTCAGGGTCGGGCCCACCTTGGCGCCTTCCTTGACTGGCAGGCGACTGTCGCGAATGGCGTAGGGAATCAGCAGGCGGTCGCTGATGGCCGCGTCGATCTGTTTGTCCGCCACATCCTTGATCGGTTGCTGGGCATCGGCATAGCTGCGCAGGTTGATGCCTTCCACGGTCCGTGCCTGATCAACGAACTGGCTGCCCTGAGCCACGCCCAGCGCCTGGCCACGCAGGGCCTGGAGGGAGAGCAGCGGGCGTTGTTCTTCCTTGCGCACGATCAACTGGGCGCTGGAATAGCTATAGGGCTCGCTGAAATCGAAACGATCCTTGAGTTCCGGGGTCACTGCTATGTGGTTGATGGCCACGTCGAACTTGCCGCTCTCCACACCTGGCAGCAACTCGGCCGCCGCGGTCACCACGAAGTCCGCGCGCACGTCCAGCTCACTGGCCAGCAACTGCCCCAACTCCACCTCGAAGCCGGTGAGTTTGCCGTCGTCCTTGAAGTTGAAAGGTGGCGTATTGGCTTCCAGGGCGATGCGCAGTTCCCCGCGGTCATTGATGTCGTCCATCAGTTCGGCTTGAGCGCCAGTGCTCACAAGGGGTAGCAAAAGTATCAGGCCAGGCAGGAAACGCATGGTCACTCCTTGAATTTATATGAGCGATGCGCCGTTCAGGCTCGCTTTGCTAAGGTGTTGAGTGCCTTCGACAACGAATCGCCACGAAGTTGTCATAACCGTAAAAGATTTGCGGAAAAACTGGAGAAGATAATGAAAAATTTTATGTCCCGTGCGGCCTTGGCCAGTCTGTTGCTTGGAGCTTCGATGCTGGCGGGCGCGGCGGATATTCCTCGTACTCAGGCACCAGCGGGCGCCAAGGTGTTCATCGTTTCACCTGCTGATGGAGCCACCGTGGACAAGACCTTCAAGGTCAAGTTCGGCGTTGAAGGCATTGCCCTGGCACCGGCGGGCGATCAGACCGCCAATACCGGCCACCATCACCTGCTGATCGATGTCGATCAACTGCCGGCCGAGAACCTGCCGATCCCGATGGACGCCAACCACCTGCATTTCGGCAAGGCCCAGACCGAGACCGAAGTGACCCTGACCCCGGGCAAGCACACCCTGCAGCTGGAGCTGGGCGACAAGAACCACGTGCCGTTCAGCCCGGTCATCGTCTCCAAGAAAATCACAGTAATAGTGAAATAATCGTAAACGCTGCGCAAAAAAAGGGAGCCTTGATGGGCTCCCTTTTTTGCGCAGCTAGCTGCAAGGTTTCAGCTACAAGCTGCAAGCCAGTTATGGCTTGCAGCTTGAAACTTGCCGCAGCTCTTAGAACAGCACACGGCAACGGATGGTGCCGTTGATGTGCTGCAGCTTCTCTTGCGCCAGGTCCGAGTACTCGGCGTCGACGTCGATTACCACGTAGCCGACCTTTTCGTTGGTCTGCAGGAACTGACCGGAGATGTTGATGCCGTTTTCGGCGAAGACCTTGTTGATCTCGCTCATCACACCCGGGATGTTCTCGTGGATGTGCAGCAGGCGGTGCTTGCCTGGGTGGGCCGGCAGCGCCACTTCCGGGAAGTTGACCGAGGAGACCGAAGTACCGTTGTCGCTGTACTTGACCAGCTTCTCTGCCACTTCCAGGCCGATGTTGGCTTGGGCTTCAGCGGTGGAGCCGCCGATGTGCGGAGTCAGGATCACGTTGTCCAGGCCGCGCAGCGGGCTTTCGAACTCTTCGTCGTTGGAGCGCGGTTCAACCGGGAACACGTCGATGGCCGCGCCGATCAGGTGCTTGTCCTTGATCGCGTCCGCCAGGGCGTCCAGCTCAACCACGGTGCCGCGAGCGGCGTTGATCAGGATGCCGCCTTTCTTGATGGCACGGATTTCCTTTTCGCCGATCATCCACTGAGTGGCCGCGGTTTCCGGCACGTGCAGGGTGACGATGTCGGACATGCCCAGCAGTTCGTGCAGGTTGCCCACCTGGGTGGCGTTGCCCAGTGGCAGCTTGGTCACGGTGTCATAGAAGAACACCTGCATCCCCAGGCCTTCGGCCAGGACCGACAGCTGAGTACCAATGGAGCCATAACCGACGATACCCAGCTTCTTGCCGCGGATTTCGAAGGAGTTGGCCGCGCTCTTGATCCAGCCGCCACGGTGGCAGGAAGCGTTTTTCTCAGGGATGCCGCGCAGCAGCAGGATGGCCTCGGCCAGTACCAGTTCGGCGACCGAACGGGTGTTGGAGTAAGGCGCGTTGAACACCGCGATGCCGCGCTCGCGAGCGGCGGACAGGTCAACCTGGTTGGTGCCGATGCAGAAGCAACCCACTGCGACCAGTTTCTTCGCGTGGTCGAAGATCTCTTCGGTCAGTTGAGTGCGGGAGCGAATGCCGATGAAGTGTGCATCGGCGATCTTTTCCTTGAGCTGGGCTTCCGGCAGAGAACCGGTGAGGTACTCGATGCTGGTGTAGCCGGCGGCCTTGAGGACGTCGACAGCGGATTGGTGGACGCCTTCGAGGAGAAGGAACTTGATCTTGCTCTTATCGAGAGAAGTCTTGCTCATCTGCGTAAACCTGTGTCCCGGAGAAAAATGGCAGGGAAATGGACAGCTTGAGCTGACCTGGACGGCATGCAACCGCCACCGCAGAAAGGCCCTTGGGCACTCTCCTGCGGGGGCGGTATGCTAGCATACGCGCCCCGCTAAACACTCATTCCTGCGACGTGAAGCGTTCTCAGGATGACCATGAATTGTTCGAGAGTTCTGTCGATGACCAATCCTGCCCTGATTGATGAACTGAAGACCCTGGTTGAGCCTGGCAAGGTGCTGACCGACGCTGACTCCCTGGAAGCTTACGGCAAGGATTGGACCAAGCATTTCGCCCCGGCCCCCACGGCCATCGTGTTTCCCAAGACCATCGAGCAGGTTCAGGCCATCGTGCGCTGGGCCAATCAGCACCGGGTGGCCCTGGTGCCTTCCGGCGGACGTACCGGGCTCTCGGCCGCCGCCGTGGCAGCCAATGGCGAAGTGGTGGTGTCTTTCGACTACATGAACCAGATTCTCGACCTGAACCTGACGGATCGCACGGCGGTGTGCCAGCCGGGTGTGGTCACCGAACAACTGCAGAACCTGGCGGAAGAAAACGGCCTCTACTACCCGGTGGACTTCGCTTCTGCCGGTTCCAGTCAGATTGGCGGCAATATCGGCACCAATGCCGGTGGTATCAAGGTGATTCGCTACGGCATGACCCGCAACTGGGTGGCCGGCATGAAAGTGGTGACCGGCAAGGGCGACGTGCTGGAGTTGAACAAGGATCTGATCAAGAACGCCACCGGCTATGACCTGCGCCAGTTGTTCATCGGCGCCGAAGGCACCCTGGGCTTCGTGGTCGAGGCCACCATGCGTCTGGATCGGGCGCCAAAGAACCTCACCGCGATGGTGCTTGGCACCGCCGATTTCGACTCGATCATGCCGGTGCTGCACGCTTTCCAGAGCAAGCTCGACCTGACCGCCTTCGAATTCTTCTCCGACAAGGCCCTGGCCAAGGTCCTGGCCCGTGGTGACGTGCCGGCTCCCTTCGAGTCCGACTGCCCGTTCTACGCCTTGCTGGAGTTTGAAGCGACCACTGAAGAAGTGGCCAACCACGCCCTGGAAACCTTCGAGCATTGTGTCGAACAGGGTTGGGTGTTGGACGGGGTGATGAGCCAGAGTGAAACCCAGTTGCAGAACCTGTGGAAGTTGCGGGAATACATCTCCGAGACCATTTCCCACTGGACCCCTTACAAGAACGATATTTCGGTCACTGTTTCGAAAGTGCCGGCTTTCCTCAAGGAAATCGACGCCATCGTCGGTAAACACTATCCGGACTTCGAAATCGTCTGGTTCGGTCACATTGGCGACGGCAACCTGCACCTGAACATCCTCAAGCCGGACAACCTGAGCAAGGACGAGTTCTTCGCCAAGTGCGCCACGGTCAACAAGTGGGTATTCGAAACCGTCGAGAAGTACAACGGTTCGATTTCCGCCGAGCATGGCGTGGGCATGACCAAGCGTGATTACCTGACCTACAGCCGCTCGCCGGTTGAGATCGAGTACATGAAGGCAGTCAAGGCAGTGTTCGATCCGAACGGCATCATGAACCCGGGCAAGATCTTCGCTGTTTGAGTGCAAGCAGCGCCCTGATGAAGCACACGAGCAGGAGTCGGTAATGAGCTATCAGCACCAGTATGTCGACGGTACCCGGATTCATTTCCCTCTGGGCAAGGTGGTTTGCATCGGTCGTAACTACGCCGAGCACGCCAAGGAGCTGGACAACCCGGTTCCCACGGAGCCCCTGCTGTTTATCAAGCCCGGCAGTTGCGTGGTGCCGCTGGAAGGTGGTTTTGCCATTCCCACCGAGCGCGGCTCGGTGCACTACGAGGCGGAAATCGCCGTGCTGATCGGCAAGCCATTGTCCACCAAGCCCAGCCGCGAAGAAGTGCTGGACGCCATCTCCGGTTTCGCCCCGGCCCTGGACTTGACCTTGCGCGACAAGCAGGCCGAGCTCAAGGCCAAGGGCCTGCCTTGGGAAATCGCCAAGTCGTTCGATGGCGCGGCGGTTATCGCGCCATTCGTGGTGGGCAGCAGTTTTGCCGACCTGACGGATATCGGCATTCGCCTGACCATCAACGGTGAGGTACGCCAGGACGGCAACAGCAGCGATATGCTCAATCCCATCGTGCCGATGATCCAGTACATGGCCGGCTGCTTTTCCCTGCAGGCCGGCGATGTAATTCTCACCGGCACCCCGGTTGGCGTCGGGCCGCTGAATGTCGGTGATGAACTGGTGCTGGAGCTGCCGGGCGTCAGTCGATTCACCAGCAGCGTCCGTTGATCGGGAACTTTCTACGAGGACCCGGGAATCCGGCACACCTCGTAGAAAGATCATGGCCTTTTACTGTTTTTTCACATTCGTTCCGGATAATTCTTAGGTCTATGGTTCGCCGATCTGAACACTGCGTGCTATTAACCATGGCCGACCTCTGGAACTCTTGTGATGGATGCTCCTCCCCTGACTAAGCCTCTCGGCAGTCGTATGTCGCGTATTCGCCTGCGCATGCGCTGGTACTCCTGGCTGCTGCTGGCGGGTGTGATCTGCTATGGCGTTGCCAGTCTCCTGCATTGGGACGACCGTGGCGCGCTCTGGGTGCAGGAGCGGTTTGTCAGTCCTTCCGAGCGCAGCGCCAGCATCTGGCTACCCGGTTACCGCGTGGTCATCGATGCCAAGGCGCTGCCTGGCATGGAGAGCGATGAAGCGTCGGATCTCTCCTACAACCCGCAGACCAAAACTTTATTTTCGGTCATGGGCAAACATCCGTTCCTGGCGGAGCTGACCCTGCAAGGCGACGTCCTGCGCAAGATCCCTCTGGTGGGCTGGAGCAACCCGGAAGGGGTGGCAGTCCTGGAGAATGGCTTACTGGCGATAGTCGATGAGCGTCAGCATTCGCTGGTGATCGTCAAAGTTGATGCCAGTACCAAAGAGCTGAATATCGCCGATTTTCCGCGCTACGACCTGGGCCCTTCGGAAGATCAGAACAAGGCTTTTGAAGCCATTGCCTGGAACCCGCGCAAGCAGCAACTGCTGTTGGGCGAGGAGCGTCCAGCGGCACTCTTCACCTGGAGCAGCGATGGCAGCCAGGTGCTCAAGGGCAGCAAACAGAAACTCGCCAGTGAGGAGCTCGATTTGCGCAACCTCTCGGCCCTGGGCATTGACCCGCGCACCGGTCATACCCTGGTGCTGTCCGCCGATTCTCATCTGTTGCTGGAGCTGGACGAGCAGGGTGAGCAAGTCAGCTTCATGGCCTTGCTCGGCGGCTTCAACGGCCTGCAGAACACCATTCCCCGGGCCGAAGGCGTGGCCATGGATGAGGCCGGCAACCTGTACATGGTCAGCGAGCCCAATCTGTTCTATCGCTTCGAGAAGCAATGATCTCCTGGTCCGGCGCCTTTGCCGGATCGTCGATTAAGCTTGAATTCAGACGGCTGTGATATTTCATCAGCCTGTCCTGATTTCGAGTTCGTCCGCCATGTATCGTCTGACCCGCTTGCAACCTCTCTATCTGATCCTCTGCCTGATGGCGGTGCTGCTTGCCGCGTTTGCCCACAACCATCGGTTGTGGCAGCGCGCCTGGTTCGACTGGCAATCCTACTGGCAAGTGACGGCCCCGCAATCTCTGGGCCTGGGTGATTATCGAGTGGTACTGGAGGCGCAGCCTATTGAGGGGCTGGATGAGGTTTCGGCACTGACCTACGATCCGCTGCGCAACAGCCTGTTCACCGTGACCAACAAGAATTCCGAGCTGGTAGAGCTGTCCCTGGACGGGCAGGTCCTGCGGCGTATTGCTCTGCTGGGCTTTGGTGATCCGGAGGCAGTGGAGTTCATCAGCGCCAATACCTATGTGATCAGCGATGAACGGCAGCACCGGTTGATCAAGATTCAGCTGGACGACGAAACCACCGTGGTGGATGCGGCAGAGGCCGAGCAGATCACGCTCGGCGTGCACCTTTCGGGGAACAAGGGCTTTGAAGGCCTGGCTTACGATTCACAGGGCCAGCGCTTGTTCGTCGCCAAGGAACGCGACCCGATGCTGATCTATGAGGTGCAGGGCTTTCCCCATCACGATCCGGAAAAGTCCTACGGGGTGCATGTGCTGAACAACCCCAAGCGGGATGCCGGGCTCTTTGTACGCGACCTCTCCAGCCTGCAATACGACGAGCGCAGCGGCCATCTGCTGGCCTTGTCGGACGAGTCGCGCCTGGTGGTGGAACTGGACGTCGACGGGCGCCCGCTGAGCACCCTGGCATTGGGCAAGGGCCGCCAGGGCCTGAGCAAGGCCGTGCCCCAGGCCGAAGGAATAGCCATGGATGACGACGGCACCCTGTATCTGGTGAGCGAGCCGAACCTGTTCTACGTCTTCAAGAAGCCTGAACTGTAGAGGCGGTCGGGCGGCATTCTGCTTGCCGGCGAAGAGGCCCTTGGGACGTCCCTCGCCGGCAAGCCTGAGCCTACCCGCAGGGCAGGCTCAGGCCTTGAGGGTTTTCACCCCTTCGGCCGTACCCAGCAGCAGTACATCCGCGGGGCGCGCGGCGAACAGACCGTTGGTGACCACGCCAACGATGGCATTGATCTGGCGTTCCAGCTCCACCGGGTTGGTGATCTGCATGTTGTGCACGTCGAGGATGATATTGCCGTTGTCGGTGATCACCCCTTCGCGGTACACCGGGTCGCCGCCCAGTTTTACCAACTCGCGGGCTACGTGACTGCGGGCCATCGGGATCACTTCCACCGGCAGTGGGAAGTTGCCCAGCACCGGTACCAGCTTGCTGGCGTCGGCGATGCAGATGAAGGTCTTGGCCACGGCGGCGACGATCTTTTCCCGGGTCAGGGCTGCGCCGCCGCCCTTGATCAGGTTCAGGTGCTCGTCGCTCTCGTCGGCACCGTCGATGTAGAACTCCAGGTCGCTGACGGTGTTGAGCTCGTACACCGCAATCCCGTGGCCCTTGAGGCGTGCGGCGGTGGCTTCAGAGCTGGCTACGGCGCCGTCGAAGGCGCCCTTGTGCAGGGCCAGGGCATCGATGAAGCAGTTGGCGGTGGAGCCGGTGCCGACCCCGACGATGCTCTTGTCATCGAGTTTCGGAAGGATAAGGTCGACGGCGGCCTGGGCGACTGCCTGTTTGAGTTGATCCTGGGTCATGCGGGCTCCGAAGCGGGCAATGGGGGGCACAAAGGCCGGCATTATAGGCGCCGCGACAGATCCGGTCATTGCCCGTTTGGCTAATCGGCCAGGCCGGGCAGGAGAGTTGGCAATCCGCAGGAGGGCGGCGAGGGCGCCGGCTAAAACCTCTGTATTCGTGTGGTCGCCCGGGCAAACGCTGGGTTAGACTCCTTGGCCCTGCCCAACCCGCTCAGTGATGCTTTCCGATGCTCGAACAGTACGTCAAGAAGATCCTCACCTCGCGCGTTTATGACGTTGCCGTAGAAACCCCATTGCAGACTGCCCGCCAGCTCTCCGAGCGGCTGGGCAATCAGGTCTGGCTCAAGCGTGAAGACTTGCAGCCGGTGTTCTCGTTCAAGATTCGCGGCGCCTACAACAAGCTGACCCAACTCAGCGACGCCGAGCGCGCCCGTGGGGTGGTCACCGCATCGGCGGGTAACCATGCTCAAGGCCTGGCCCTGGCGGCCAAGGTGCTGGGGGTCAAGGCCACCATCGTGATGCCCAAGACCACGCCGGAGATCAAGGTTGAAGGCGTGCGCTCCCGCGGCGGCAAGGTGGTGCTGCATGGCGACTCTTTCCCCGAAGCGCTGGCCTATTCGCTGAAGCTGGTGGATGAAAAAGGCTACGTCTATATCCATCCTTACGACGATCCCCACACCATTGCCGGGCAGGGCACTGTGGCCATGGAGATTCTGCGCCAGCACCCGGGGCCACTGGACGCGATTTTCGTGCCGGTGGGCGGCGGCGGGCTGATCGCCGGTATTGCCGCTTATGTGAAGTACCTGCGTCCTGAGATCAAGGTGATCGGTGTCGAGCCGGACGACTCCAACTGCCTGCAAGCGGCCATGGCAGCGGGGGAGCGGGTCGTGCTGCCGACGGTGGGCATTTTCGCCGACGGCGTGGCGGTGGCGCAGATCGGTCAGCACACCTTCGATATCTGCAAGGACTATGTGGATGAAGTGATCACCGTCAGCACCGATGAAATCTGTGCGGCAATCAAGGACATCTACGACGATACCCGCTCGATCACCGAACCTGCCGGCGCTTTGGGCGTTGCGGGGATCAAGAAGTACGTCGAGCAGCGCGGTATCACCGGGCAGACCCTGGTGGCCATCGATTCCGGGGCCAACGTCAATTTCGACCGCCTGCGCCACGTCGCCGAGCGCGCCGAGCTGGGCGAGGGCCGCGAAGCCATCATCGCCGTGACCATTCCCGAGAAACCGGGCAGCTTCAAGGCGTTCTGCGAGGCAGTGGGCAAGCGTCAGATCACCGAATTCAACTACCGCTACAACACCGGCAGCGAAGCCCATATCTTTGTCGGCGTTCAGACCCACCCGGAAAATGATCCACGTAGCGCCCTGATCGCCAGTCTGACCGAGCAGGGTTTTCCGGTGATCGACCTGACCGACAACGAACTGGCCAAGCTGCATATTCGCTACATGGTCGGTGGCCATGCCGAGAAGGTCAGCGACGAAGTGGTGCTGCGCTTCGAGTTCCCGGAGCGTCCGGGGGCATTGTTCAACTTCCTCAACAAGCTGGGCGGGCGCTGGAATATCTCCATGTTCCATTACCGTAACCATGGTGCGGCCGATGGCCGAGTGGTCGCCGGCCTGCAAGTACCGGCCGATGAGCGTCATCTGGTACCGGCGGCTCTGGAGCAGATCGGCTATCCGTACTGGGATGAAAGCGATAACCCGGCTTATCAGTTGTTCCTCGGCTGAACGACTACGCTGAGGATCGGAGTCTTAAGGAAGCGAGAACATGGAAACACTGACCACGCTGAAGACGCTTCATGTGCTGGCCACCGTGCTGCTCTTGGGCAGTGCGCTGGGTTTGGCGATCTGGGTCTGGCGCCTGCGCCGCCAAGGTGATGCGACGGTCTACAGCCGCGTGCTGCACCGCCCGGGACTGTTCGGCTGGCTGCTGCTGGCGGTGGGTTTGCTGGCCCTGCCATTCAGCGGCTGGTGGCTGGTGCATCTGGTGGGTTGGCCGCTGGGGCAGACCTGGATTCTGGGCTCCAGTGTGCTCTACACCCTGGGCGCTCTGGCCTGGCTTTGGCTGATGGTGCGCCTCAACCGCCTGCGTCTGGCCAAGGCGGCCAGTGGCCTGACCTTCACCCTGGCACTGGCAATCTTCAGTGCGGTGTGTTTCGTCACCATTGCTGGCCTCATGGGCGCCAAGCCGGTCTAAGCCTTAAGGATTGCCATGAAGGTTGTTCTGGTGGGGGCGACAGGGTTTGTCGGCCGTCATCTGCTGGCGGCGTTGCACGCCGCCGGCCATCAACTCATCGCCACCAGTCGCCATCGGCAAACCCGGAGTCTGCCTGGCGTGGAATGGCGGCAACTGGACCTCGATCGCCTGGGCCTTGAGCCCCAGCCTTTTGACTTGCCCGCTGATACCGACCTGTTGATCAACGCTGCGGGGTTGTTGAGCAATGATGCCCAGGCGTTGACCCTGACTCAGGATCTGGGGACTCGTGCGCTGTTTGATCTGGCGGCGGCCCGGGGTGTGCGGGTGTTGCAGATTTCCGCCTTGGGCGCCGGCCAGCAGCCGCAAGTGCCGTTTCTGGCGAGCAAGGCGGCTGCGGATGATTACCTGCTGCGCCTGGGGATTCCGGCCGTGGTGTTGCGGCCATCCCTGGTGCTCGGCGCGGGTGGCGCCAGCAGTGGCTGGCTGGCCCGGCTGTCGCCCTGGCCGCTGATTCCGTTGTTGTCCGCCAAGGCCCGAATGCAGCCCCTGCATGTGGATGACTTGAGCGCTGCCGTGCTTGCGTTGATCGGGCAATGGCCTGCGCAGTCCATGGTGCTGCCGCTGGTTGGCCCTGAACGGATGACCATGGCGCAGTTGCTGGATCGTCTGCGTGCGGCCCAGGGCTGGGCCCCGGCGCGCTACTTCCAGTTGCCCTCAGTGGTCCTGGCGCTGGTCGCAAGGGTGGGGGAGCGCCAGGGCTGGCGGGCCCTGAACCGGCAGAGTCTGAGCATGGCTCGTTGCGACAACCTGGGGGACCCAGAAGTACTGGCGTCGGTCTGCGGTTATCACGCCGCGCCCTTGGCAGCCCGGCTGCAAGACTGGCCGCAGGCCGCGCAGAGCACCCAGTTGGCCCTGCGACCGCTGCTGCTGGCGGTCATGGTGCTGATCTGGCTGGGTACGGCGGTGGTGTGCATCGGTCCCGGCTACGACTGGGGCCTGCGGATCATGGCCGAGGCCGGGGTGCAGGGCGCCTGGGCGGTACTGGCGGTGATCGCGGGATCGCTCTGCGACGCGGTGCTGGGTGTCGGTCTGCTGCTGCGGCGTTGGCGCCGGCGGGCCCTGCAGGCGCAGCTCGCACTGATGCTCGGCTACACCCTGATTATCAGCCTGATCCTGCCGCATTTCTGGTTTGACCCTTATGCCGCCGTGGCCAAGAACCTGGTGCTGATGGTGGCGACCCTATGGCTGTTGTGGACTGAACCCCGTCGATGAGTGCTTATCTGCTGTTGAAAACCCTGCATATCCTGTCCTCGACCGTTCTTTTCGGCCTCGGCGCGGGCTCGGCCTATTACGCACTGCGGGCCTGGCGCAGCGGCAAGCTGGAAGTGATTGCCGTGACGTTCAAGCATTTGGTGTTCGCCGATTGGGCCTTTACTGCAACGACGGCCGTCTTCCAGCCGTTGAGTGGGCTGGGATTGGTGCATCTGGCGGGCTGGCCAATCCAGCAAGCCTGGCTGATGTGGAGCTTGGGGCTCTATGTCCTGGCGGGGCTGTGCTGGTTGCCGGTGGTCTGGTTGCAGATCCGGGTGCACAAGATGGCTGAGCAGGCGCTGCGGGACGGCGTGCCGATGCCACTGCGGGCCAATCTTTACATGCGCTGGTGGTTCGCCTTGGGCTGGCCGGCGTTTCTGGCCTTCATGGCGATTTTCTATCTGATGGTGGCCAAGCCGGTTTAGCAGCCTTCGCCGGCAAGCCGGCTCCTGCGGCTTGCAGGAGCCGGCGAAGTGCTCAATCCCGCAGGCTGATCACCTGCCAGCCGCGCTTGAGAGCCTCGGCACGCAGGTTTGGATCAGGGTCGACGGCCACTGGGGTGGCCACTTGCTCCAGCAACGGCAGATCGTTCATCGAGTCGCTGTAGAAGTAGCTGCCTTCCAGGTCATGACCGGTTTCTTCCAGCCAGCGCTGCAGGCGGATGACCTTGCCTTCACGGAAGCACGGTACGTCGGTGCTGCGTCCGGTGTAGCGGCCGTCCTGCATTTCGCATTCGGTGGCGATCAGGTGTTCCACCCCCAGGCGCTCGGCGATCGGCGCGGTGATGAAACGATTGGTGGCGGTGATGATCACCAGCTTGTCGCCGGCCTCGCGGTGCTGGGCCAGCAGGGCCTGGGCCTTGGGCAGCAGGATGGGCTCGATGCAGTCGCGCATGTAGTCGCGATGCCATTGCTCGAGCACGGCCATCTCGGTGCGGCCGAGGATTTCAAGGCAGAAGTTCAGGTAGGCGGCGTTGTCGAGTTTGCCGGCCAGGTAGTCCTGGTAGAACTCGTCGTTGCGGGTCTTGTAGGCGACGGCGTCGAGGAAGCCCCGCTCGCACAGGTAGTCGCCCCAGGCGTGGTCGCTGTCGCCGCCCAGAAGCGTGTTGTCCAAGTCGAATAAAGCCAGGCGCATTGCAGTTACTCGCTGAAAAGTCGCGGAAAAAGGTGCCCAGAATACGGTCTTTTCACAAGAGTGCACATAAGGTAAGCAGCCTCGTTGCTGCATTCCCAAGCTTTGTGGAACAATGCGGCGACATGCGTTTGCGAGGTTGTAGCCGTGATCGACCCCGATGGTTTCCGCCCCAATGTCGGGATCATTCTGACCAATGATGCCGGACAGGTGCTATGGGCTCGCCGTATCAATCAAGATGCCTGGCAGTTTCCTCAAGGGGGCATCAACCCCGACGAGACGCCGGAAGACGCCTTGTATCGCGAGTTGAACGAAGAAGTAGGGCTGGAGCGCGAAGATGTGCAAATTCTCGCCTGCACCCGGGGCTGGTTGCGCTATCGTTTGCCGCAGCGCCTGGTCCGGACCCACAGCCAGCCGCTGTGCATCGGCCAGAAACAGAAATGGTTTCTCCTGCGCCTGATCTCCAACGAGCAGCGGGTGCGGATGGATTTGACCGGTAAACCGGAATTCGATGGCTGGCGCTGGGTCAGTTATTGGTATCCGTTGGGCCAGGTGGTGACATTCAAGCGCGAAGTGTATCGCCGCGCTCTCAAAGAGCTTGCCCCGCGCCTTTTAGTGCGCGACTGACGACGGAGTTCGACCCCGAGCCATGCTCAATACGCTGCGCAAGATCGTCCAGGAAGTTAACTCCGCCAAGGATCTCAAGGCGGCGTTAGGGATTATTGTATTGCGCGTCAAAGAGGCCATGGGCAGCCAGGTCTGCTCGGTCTACCTGCTGGACCCGGAAACCAACCGTTTTGTGCTGATGGCCACTGAAGGCTTGAACAAGCGTTCCATCGGCAAGGTCAGCATGGCCCCCAACGAAGGCCTGGTGGGCCTGGTGGGCACGCGGGAAGAGCCCCTCAACCTGGAAAACGCCGCCGATCACCCGCGTTATCGCTACTTCGCCGAAACCGGTGAGGAGCGTTACGCCTCGTTCCTCGGCGCCCCGATCATTCACCATCGCCGCGTAGTTGGCGTACTGGTCATCCAGCAGAAAGAGCGCCGCCAGTTCGACGAGGGTGAAGAAGCCTTTCTGGTGACCATGAGCGCGCAACTGGCCGGGGTGATCGCCCACGCCGAGGCCACCGGTTCGATCCGCGGCCTGGGGCGTCAGGGCAAGGGGATTCAGGAAGCCAAGTTTGTCGGCGTGCCAGGTTCCCCCGGCGCCGCGGTAGGTAGCGCGGTGGTGATGTTGCCACCGGCTGATCTGGATGTGGTCCCTGACAAATACATCACCGACATCGACGCTGAACTGGCGCTGTTCAAGACCGCCCTGGAAGGGGTGCGCGCCGATATGCGCGCGTTGTCGGAAAAACTTGCGACCCAACTGCGTCCGGAAGAGCGCGCGCTGTTCGACGTCTATCTGATGATGCTCGACGACGCCTCCCTGGGCAGCGAAGTGAAGACCGTGATCAAGACCGGGCAATGGGCCCAGGGTGCGTTGCGCCAAGTGGTCACCGATCACGTCAACCGTTTCGAACTGATGGACGACGCCTACCTGCGCGAGCGCGCCTCGGACGTCAAGGACCTGGGGCGGCGGCTCCTGGCCTATCTGCAGGAAGAGCGCCAGCAGACCCTGGTCTACCCCGACAACACCATCCTGGTCAGTGAAGAACTGACCCCGGCCATGCTCGGCGAAGTGCCGGAAGGCAAGCTGGTGGGGCTGGTCTCGGTGCTGGGTTCGGGCAACTCCCACGTGGCCATCCTGGCCCGGGCCATGGGCATTCCCACGGTGATGGGCCTTGTCGACCTGCCGTATTCCAAGGTCGATGGCATTCAGATGATCGTCGACGGCTATCACGGCGAGGTCTATACCAACCCCAGTGACGTGCTGCGCAAGCAGTTCGCCGATGTGGTGGAAGAAGAGCGGCAACTGGCCCAGGGCCTGGACGCCTTGCGCGACCTGCCTTGCATCACCCCTGATGGCCACCGCATGCCGCTGTGGGTCAACACCGGCCTGCTGGCCGATGTGGCCCGGGCGCAGAAACGCGGTGCCGAGGGCGTAGGCCTGTATCGCACCGAAGTGCCGTTCATGATCAACCAGCGCTTTCCCAGCGAGAAAGAACAGCTGGCGATCTATCGCGAGCAGCTGGCGGCCTTCCATCCGCAACCGGTGACCATGCGCAGCCTGGACATCGGTGGCGACAAGTCGCTGTCGTACTTCCCGATCAAGGAAGACAACCCCTTCCTCGGCTGGCGCGGCATCCGCGTGACCCTCGACCACCCGGAAATTTTCCTGGTGCAGGCCCGGGCCATGCTCAAGGCCAGCGAGGGCCTGAACAACCTGCGCATCCTGCTGCCGATGATTTCCGGTATCCATGAGCTGGAAGAAGCCCTGCACCTGATCCACCGTGCCTGGGGTGAAGTCCGCGATGAAGGCACCGACGTGCCCATGCCGCCAGTGGGGGTGATGATCGAGATTCCGGCGGCGGTGTATCAGACCCGGGAACTGGCGCGCCAGGTGGACTTCCTCTCGGTGGGCTCCAACGACCTGACCCAGTACCTGCTGGCGGTAGACCGCAACAACCCGCGGGTCGCCGACCTCTACGACTACCTGCATCCGGCCGTGCTGCAAGCGCTGCAGAACGTGGTGCGTGATGCCCATGCCGAAGGCAAGCCGGTGAGCATCTGTGGCGAAATGGCCGGCGATCCGGCGGCGGCGGTGCTGCTGATGGCCATGGGTTTCGACAGCCTGTCGATGAACGCCACCAACTTGCCGAAAGTGAAGTGGATGCTGCGTCAGATCAACATGAGCAAAGCCAAGGAACTGCTGGACGAGATGATGACCATCGACAACCCGCAAGTTATCCACAGCTCGCTGCAATTGGCGCTGAAGAAACTCGGCCTGGCACGGATGATCAATCCGGCTTCGAGCAAGACCCTGTAATCGAAGTATTTGCTTCGCCGGCCAGCCGACTCCTACAACGGCCTGTGTAGGAGCCGGCTGGCTGGCGAACGTTTCACACTTTCAGCTCGACCTCTCCCAGATGCCCGCCATAAGGGCCAAAACTGCGCTCCAGCAGATGCCGCGAGCCGTCCGCGTTGACGATCAGCGCGGTGCTGGCGCGGGTGCCGTAGCTGGGGCTGGCGATGAATACGCTGGACAGCAGGCTTTCCGTAGCCAAACCCACTCCGGTGTCCGGCAGTTCGGCGAAGGGCGCGGTGTGCGGATCGCTGAGTAACGCCAGCAGGGCTTGGGGTTGTGGATTGGACAGCACTTCCTGCAGCGCGGCCTTGGCCTTGAGCAGCTTGGGCCACGGCGTATCGAGCCCGGCATTGGACAGGCCGTAGACGCCGGGCTTGAGCAATTGCGGTTGCACATCCTGGGCGTTGTAGTGCCACAGTTGCTCTGCTGTGCCCAGCAACAGGTTGAACCCGGCGTACTCCACCGAGCGGCCCACCACATCGTGCAGATAATCTTCCAGGGCTACGTCGCCTTCGAGAAAGCGCGCCACCAGTTCGCCCCGGGAGCGTCGTGCCGGGGGCTGATGCGGGTTGCGGATATTGGTCAGGGCGGCAAAGCGGCCATTGGCACCGACACCAAGCCAGGTGCCTCCGGCCTCCAGGTCGCGTCCGGCGTGGATCTGCGGCGACTCCGGCCATTGCCCCAGGGGCAGGCTGGGCCGGGCGTAGAATTCGTCACGGTTGGCCGCGACGATCAGTGGCTGAGCATGACCCGGCCGCCAGGCGAATACGATCAAGCACATTAAGGTGGCCCCCTGTGTGTTTTTGCCCACTTTACGCACAGATCCAATGGGTATCCATCGCCATCCAGTGGAGTCCGGGGCGGCGCATCCGTTACCATGCCGGTCTTATTTTCGGATGCTCCCATGGAATTTCTGCTCTATCTGCTGCTGGGCGCCTGTGCAGGTGTGCTGGCCGGGCTGTTCGGCGTGGGCGGCGGGATCATCATTGTCCCGGTGCTGGTGTTCAGTTTCACCCTGCAAGGCTTCGATGCCTCGGTGCTGACCCATCTGGCGGTCGGCACTTCTTTGGCCAGCATCATCTTTACCTCGGTCAACGCCGTTCGCGAACACCATCGCCGTGGCGCGGTGCGCTGGCCGATCTTCGCCTGGATGGCCCTGGGCATCCTGCTGGGGGCCGGTTTCGGCGCGCTGACCGCCGAAGCGATTTCCGGCCCGCACCTGCAAAAAATCATCGGCGTCTTCGCCCTGGTGGTGGCCTTGCAGATGACCCTGGAGCTCAAGCCCAAGGCCAGTCGCCAGGTGCCCGGCAAGCTGGGTTTGGCGGCGGCCGGCGGTGTGATCGGCTGGGCTTCGGCGATCTTCGGCATTGGCGGCGGTTCGCTGACGGTGCCGTTTCTCACCTGGCGCAGCGTACCGATGCAGCAGGCGGTGGCTACATCCTCGGCGTGCGGCTTGCCCATCGCCCTGGCCAGCGCCTTAAGTTTCATGATTCTGGGCTGGCATGATCCGCAGCTTCCGGCTCATAGTCTCGGCTTCGTTTATCTGCCGGCGCTGCTGGGCATTGCCCTGACCAGCATGGTGTTCGCCCGTATCGGTGCGCGCCTGGCCCACACACTGTCGCCACGCCTGTTGAAACGCTTGTTCGCCGCGCTACTGTTCTGCGTGGGGATCAGCTTCCTGTTCTGAGTGGTGACGCAATCCTGGCTTAATCCTGGGCTGGCAGTTTGCCCCGGGACATTTGAGTTCTAACCCTTACGAGGAGTCGCAATGCTGCCTTACCCGCAGATTGATCCGGTGGCCCTGGCCATCGGCCCGCTGAAAATCCACTGGTACGGCCTGATGTACCTGATCGGCATCGGCGGTGCCTGGCTGCTGGCCTCGCGCCGGCTGAACCGTTTCGATCCGACCTGGAGCAAGGAAAAGCTCTCGGACATGGTGTTCTGGATGTCCATGGGGGTGATCGTCGGTGGGCGACTGGGTTACGTGCTGTTCTACGACCTCAGCGCCTATCTGGCCAACCCGACCCTGATCTTCGAGGTGTGGAAGGGCGGCATGTCGTTCCACGGCGGTTTCATCGGAGTAATGCTGGCGGCCTGGTGGTTCGGCAAGCGCAACAACAAGACGTTCTTCGAACTGATGGACTTCGTCGCGCCCATGGTGCCAATCGGCCTGGGTGCCGGGCGAATCGGCAATTTCATCAACGCCGAATTGTGGGGTAAACCCACCGACGTGCCATGGGCGATGATCTTCCCGCCGTTCAGCGATCCGGCGCAGTTGCCGCGTCATCCGTCGCAGTTGTATCAGTTCGCCCTGGAAGGCGTGGCGTTGTTCCTGATCCTGTGGCTGTTCTCGCGCAAACCCCGGCCGACCATGGCGGTTTCCGGTATGTTCGCCCTGTTCTACGGGATCTTCCGTTTCATCGTCGAGTTCGTCCGGGTGCCGGACGCACAGCTGGGCTACCTGGCATGGAACTGGCTGACCATGGGTCAGGTTCTGTGCGTGCCGATGATCCTCGGCGGCCTGGGACTGATCTGGCTGGCTTATCATCGCGCTCCGGCCCAGAGCGCGGCGCAATAAATTCGAATCCCGGGGCGTGCCCCGGGTTCAAGGATGCAGGTAATTCATGAAGCAATATCTTGATCTGGTGGCCCATGTCATCAACAACGGCACCAAGCAGGCCAACCGCACCGGTGTGAACACCATCAGCTTTCCCGGGGCCATGCTGCGCTACGACCTCAAGGAAGGTTTCCCGGCCATCACCACCCGCAAGATGGCCTTCAAGTCGGCCATCGGCGAGATGGTTGGCTTCCTGCGTGGGGTGAACAACGCCGCCGAGTTCCGTGCCCTGGGCTGCAAGGTCTGGGACCAGAACGCCAACGAAAACGCCCAGTGGCTGGCCAACCCGTTCCGCCAGGGCGATGACGATCTGGGCGAGATCTACGGCGTGCAGTGGCGCAAGTGGCCGGCCTACAAGCAGATCAAGACCAGCAACCAGGCCGCCATTGACCTGGCGTTGAGCCAGGGCTACCGGCAGATCGCCGCCGGCGAGGAAGACGGCCAGGGTTACGTGGTGCTGTACAAGGCCATCGATCAGGTGCGCCAGTGCGTTGACACCATCATCAACGACCCGGGCAGCCGGCGAATCCTGTTCCACGGCTGGAACTGCGCGCAGCTGGATGAAATGGCCCTGCCGCCGTGCCATCTGCTGTATCAGTTCCACCCTAATGTCGAGACTCGGGAAATCTCCCTGACCCTCTACATCCGCTCCAACGACCTGGGGCTGGGGACGCCGTTCAACCTCACCGAGGGCGCCGCGCTGCTGAGCCTGATCGGTCGCCTGACCGGCTACACGCCGCGCTGGTTCACCTACTTCATCGGTGATGCCCACGTTTACGAAAATCACCTGGACATGCTCAACGAACAGCTCAAGCGCGAGCCGTTCCCGATGCCCAAGCTGGTGATTTCCGAGCGCGTGCCGGAGTTCGCCAAGACTGGCGTCTACCAGCCGGAGTGGCTGGAACTGATCGAGCCGAGCGATTTCTCCCTGGAAGGCTATGAGCACCACGCGCCGATGACCGCGCCGATGGCGGTGTAGTTTTCACTTCCTGTGATTATTAAAGCAGAGCGTAAATTGACGCTCTGCTTTTTACTTCATAGGGCTAAGATAGATGTTATTTCTAATTGAACGGATTCAAGACCTTTTCAAGTTCAGCCTCTCTAAGGCTGAGCGGTTTTCGTTTTGTAAGATGATTTATCTTTTTTAGTTCTTTGTTTTTTCTATCTTCACTTAGGTCTTCGCATAGTTTTATTCGCAGGTCATCGAAGATCGATGTGTCATACTCACCCAGTGTCGAGTGCTCGTAGAAGAATTGATAGTCTCTGACGATGTGGTTTGCTTTCTCTTCTGACCAGCTTTTGACAACGTCAGGTGCTATCCAGAATTCTGCATCATGTATCATCGCCCATTCTACAAAGCATAGTGTGTCGATTGGGCTTGATAGTTTAGCTGCGAAAAGATCAATCTGTGATTCATGGCTGATGACTATTATATGGGTCTGATGTGATTCTGGGATTACGGTGATATAGCTGTCAGAAGCTTTGTCAAGTAATCGAATTGTTAAGCGTTTTTCAATCGCAACGGGATAAGCGACATCCAGTTTTCTGTAAAGCAACTGGTAATTGGCCTGACATGCTTCTGTTAATGAAATCACCATTGTTGCTGAGGGTGGTATATCGATCTCTTGGTGTAGGTTTTTGCCATTTTCGATAAGGTCGATGAGTGATTCTGTCAGCTTGCTAGAATTTATTACTTTCTCTGATTCTATATTTGGGTTGAACACGATGTTGCTTTTTTGGGACTTTAGTTCACTCTGCGTTAATAAGTTTCTTGTGAAGCTGTCTTTGCTTATACTTCTATAGCATTGTAAGAATATGTCTTTTAGCGTGGATATGCCGCGAGTATCTATGCTGTGAAATATTTTTTCGTGAGTACTGCAGAATCCCTTGAATGTTGTGGCGTTGTTGATCCCTTCACTGCAGATTTCTATGTCTCTGAGATCTTTTGTGTCATCTCTTTTTGGCTGTATCGTTAATAGGTTGCCGTCTGTGGAAATAGGGCGAAGAGAAGTCTCTTTGGATATGGAATGCGAATGTACAGCTAGATTTGAGCAGTTAGGATACAAGCAGTTATATTTGCGTTTTGTGTGGTATCTCGAACTGACTTCTTTGTAGAAGCTTGAGTTGATCTGTTGTTTGACTTTTGCTGAAAGTTTGAACATCTCCAAGTCCTTTGGTCATATTGTCGTTTGAACGGGTGTATTTTACTGAGCGAAAAGCTGCGCAATCAGTCTCTTTAGCATGGAAAAGGAGCCGATTCCCTCAATGCCCGTGGCTGCGGCCGACATGGGACGGCTCGGCCTCGCTGGGAGCCACCGAACCGCTGACTTCCAGGCGCTGGAGGATGCCGCAGTGATCCAGGTCCGGCCCTTCGCTGCAGCGCTGGCGCAGGTCCAGCAGTTGTTCCTGGAGCACCAGTAGCCCGTCGATGCGCGCCTTGACGTGGTGGATGTGCTCGTCGATCAGGGCGTTGACGCTGGCGCACTGGCCTTCGGGGCTGTCCCGCAGGTTGAGCAGGCTGCGGATTTCCTCGAGGGTCATGTCCAGGCTGCGGCAGTTGCGGATAAAGGTCAGGCGCTCGGTGTGGGCCTGGGTGTAGAGGCGGTAGTTGCCTTCGCTGCGGGCCGGTTCCGGCAGCAGTCCTTCGCGCTCGTAGTAACGGATGGTCTCGACCTGACAGTCGGTGAGTTTCGCCAGTTCGCCAATCTTCATTGCCGTCGTCTCCGAATGGGTGCTTGACCCTATAGTGGCTACAGGGTGTTCACTTGGCAACAAGCACCTTTATACGGACGCGACCCCTATGAGCGACTCCATTCACAACCCGCGCAAACCCGACGCCCAGCACGCCCATGCTGATCACGATCACAGCCATTCCCATGCCCCTGCCTCTGCGGGCAAGCTGCAGCCGGTCAAGGCGCACGATCACGCCACCCACGGTGCCTCCTGCTGCGGTTCTGCCGGCCCGGCGCCTTCCAAGGTCACCCTGAGCGAAACACCGACTGCCGGCGCGCGTCTGAGCAGCTTCCGCATTGAAGCCATGGATTGCCCCACCGAGCAGACCCTGATCCAGAACAAGCTGGGCAAGCTGGCGGGGGTTCAGGCGCTGGAGTTCAACCTGATGAACCGCGTGCTGGGGGTGACCCACGACCTGCCGAGCACGACGCCGATCATCGAAGCGATCAAATCCCTGGGCATGCACGCCGAGCCTCTGCAGCAGGATGGCGCCGAAGTCGCGCCTGCCGCAGCGCCGGTGAAGAAAGCCTGGTGGCCGCTGGCCCTGTCCGGTATCGGCGCGCTGGCCGCCGAAGTCATTCACTTCACCAATGCCGCACCCGACTGGGTCGTGGCGCTGGTGGCCCTGGTGTCGATCCTCAGTGGCGGCCTGGGCACCTACAAGAAGGGCTGGATCGCCCTGAAGAACCGCAACCTGAATATCAATGCGCTGATGAGCATTGCCGTGACCGGTGCAGTGCTGATTGGCCAATGGCCGGAAGCGGCGATGGTGATGTTCCTGTTCACCGTGGCCGAGTTGATCGAGGCCCGCTCCCTGGACCGGGCGCGCAACGCCATCAGCGGCCTGATGCAGATGACCCCGGAACAGGTCACGGTGCAGCAGGCGGACGGCAGCTGGAGCGAACTGGAGGCGAAAAACGTCGAGCTGGGCGCCCGCGTGCGAGTTCGCCCGGGAGAGCGCATCGGTCTGGACGGCGAGGTCGTGTCCGGCAGCTCCACCATCGACCAGGCGCCGATCACCGGTGAAAGCCTGCCGGTGGAAAAAACCGTGGGCGACAAGGTGTTCGCCGGCACCATCAACCAGGCCGGTTCCCTGGAATATCGCGTGACCGCCGCCGCTAACAACTCGACCCTGGCACGGATCATCCACGCCGTGGAGCAGGCCCAGGGCGCCCGGGCGCCGACCCAGCGCTTCGTCGATACCTTCTCGAAAATCTACACCCCGGCGGTATTCGCCTTCGCCCTGGCCGTGGCGCTGATTCCACCGCTGTTCATGGGTGGCGTCTGGTTCGACTGGATCTACCGCGCCCTGGTGTTGCTGGTGGTGGCCTGTCCCTGTGCCCTGGTGATCTCCACCCCGGTGAGCATCGTCAGCGGCCTGGCGGCTGCGGCCCGCAAGGGCATCCTGGTCAAGGGCGGGGTCTACCTGGAGGGCGGTTACAAGCTCGACTACCTGGCCCTGGACAAGACCGGCACCATCACCCACGGCAAACCGGTACAGACCGATTTCCTGTCCCTGGACCCGTTGGCGCAGGACACGGCTCCGGCCCTGGCCGCGAGCCTGGCGGGACGTTCCGATCATCCGGTGTCCCTGGCCATCGCCCAGGCGGCTGTGGATAAGCAGCTGGCGCTGCATGCTGTGGATAACTTCGAAGCCCTGACCGGGCGCGGAGTGCGCGGCGAGATAAACGGCCAGCTGTATCACCTGGGCAATCACCGCCTGGTGGAAGAGCTGGGCCTGTGCTCCCCGGCCCTGGAGGAAAAACTCTTCGCCCTGGAGAAGCAGGGCAAGACCGTGGTCCTGTTGCTGGACAGCAATGGCCCCCTGGCTCTGTTCGCCGTGGCCGACACGGTCAAGGAATCCAGCCGCGAGGCCATCCAGCAGTTGCATGAGCTGGGGATCAAGACCCTGATGCTCACCGGCGACAACCCTCACACCGCCCAGGCCATTGCGGCCCAGGTGGGCATCGATCAGGCCCGGGGCGACCTGTTGCCCACCGACAAGCTGCAAGCCATCGAGGCGTTGTATGCCCAGGGGCATCGGGTGGGCATGGTGGGCGATGGCATCAACGACGCCCCGGCCCTGGCCCGGGCCGAGATTGGTTTCGCCATGGCCGCGGCGGGCACCGATACGGCCATCGAGACTGCGGATGTAGCGCTGATGGACGACGATCTGCGCAAGATTCCGGCTTTTATTCGCCTTTCGCGCCAGACCTCGGTGGTGCTCAAGCAAAATATCGCCCTGGCCCTGGTCATCAAGGCGATCTTTCTTGGGGTAACCTTTGCCGGGCTCGCCACCATGTGGATGGCGGTGTTCGCCGACATGGGCGTCAGCCTGCTGGTGGTATTCAACGGCCTGCGCCTGCTGCGCAAATAGGCCACCGTAGCGGCAAGCAACAAGCAACTGAGGGGAGAACCAGAGTGATGAACTCACACGCACCGGCTTCAGCTTGCGGCTTGCCGCTCAAAGCTTGCAGCTGCGGCAAGCCGCCATGCTGAGTGCCGAGCTGAAGGCTTTTTACATGGTCGCCCGCCTGGGCAGCATCACCCTGGCGGCGAAGAAGCTTGGCCTCAGTCAGCCGACGGTGACCACGCAGATCCGCAACCTGGAAAGCCAGTATTCGGTGGAGCTGTTCTACCGCGGCGGTCGGCGCCTGAGCCTCAGCGACGAAGGCACGCGCCTGCTGCCCATGGTCAAGGACCTGTTGCAGCAGGAGGCTGACATCGAGTTCTTCCTGCGCAACAGCGGGCAGGTGCAGGGCACATTGCGCATCGCTGCCACCGCGCCGTACTACATCCTCGATCTGGTGAAGACTTTCCGCGAGCGTTTGCCCCAGGTCGAAGTGTCGGTGGAGATCGGCAACTCCCAGCAAGTCCTCGAAGCCCTGGAAGACTACCGGGTGGATGTGGCGGCCTCCTCGCAACTGCTGGAGGATGCGCGGCTGATCCGCCGGGTATTGGGCAGTGATCCGCTGGTGCTGGCGGTGCATCGCAACCACCCCCTGGCGGCGCTGGATCACGTGCCGCTCAATGCCCTGGCCGGGCATACCCTGTTGATGCGTGAACCGGGCTCCACCACCCGCAGCCTTACTGAAACCTTGCTCAAGGACGCCCACGTCAGCTTTGGCCCGCTGCTGGAAATCGGCAGTCGCGAATCGATCCGCGAGGCGGTGCTGCGCAATATCGGCATCAGCATCATTGCCCGTCAGGAAGTGCCCCACGATCCGCAACTGCGGGTCCTGACCATCGAGCATGCGCCGCAGATCGTCGAGTACCTGTACTGCCTCAAGGAGCGCAAGAACGCGCGCCTGCCCGCGGCCTTCCTCGGCCTGGCCCAGGAAATGGCTCCCGCCTGAAAGACCTGCATCGGCCATGCCGATGCCTTCGCGAGCAAGCTCGCTCCTACATTGAAATGCATTCCCCCTGTGGGAGCGAGCCTGCTCGCGAAGGCGTCAGATCAGGCAGCACCTGACTTACAGGTTGAACCAAAATCCCTGAATACCACTATCGGTCGTTTTTGCCTTACTGCCATATGGCCGACGCATTACAACTCTAGGATTTGCCTCATCTGCTAGATGAGGTCCGTCCATGAACCACTCCACTGCAACTGCCCTGAGCAACCCCGGCGCGCCGATGAAGGTGCGGGGTATCCAGAAGCGTTTTGGCGCCTTCACCGCCCTGGACAACGTGTCCCTGGACGTCGCGGCCGGCGAACTGGTGTGTCTGCTGGGCCCGTCCGGCTGCGGCAAGACCACACTGCTGCGCTGCATCGCCGGCCTTGAGCGCCAGGACCAGGGCGAGTTGTACCTGGGGGATCGGGATGTTTCGCTGCTGGCGCCACAAGCCCGGGACTACGGCATCCTGTTCCAGTCCTATGCGCTGTTTCCCAATCTCACGGTGGAAGCCAACATCGCCTACGGCCTGGCCGGTAGCGGCCGTGAGGAAGTGCGCAAGCGTGTGGCACAGATGCTGGAACTGGTCGGGCTGACCGGCAGCGAGAAGAAATACCCCGGCCAGCTGTCTGGCGGCCAGCAGCAGCGCGTCGCCCTGGCCCGTGCCCTGGCGCCGTCACCGTCGCTGCTGCTGTTGGACGAACCGATGTCGGCCCTGGACGCCCGGGTCCGCGAGCACCTGTGCACCGAGCTGCGCCAGCTGCAACGGCGTCTGGGGATCACCACCCTGATGGTCACCCACAATCAGGACGAGGCCATGTTGATGGCCGACCGCATCGCCGTGATGAACAACGGCAAGGTCGAGCAGTACGCCACGCCCCAGGAAATCTACGATCGTCCGGCCACGCCCTTCGTCGCCGAGTTCGTCGGCCAGGGCAACTGGCTGCCTTTTAGCCGCAACAGCGACAGCCACGCCCAGGTCGGCGGGATGAATGTGCGCCTGGCCGACGATTCGGCCAAGGCCGCTTCGGGTCGCCTGTTCTGTCGTCCGGAAGCCATCAGCGTGAACCCGCCGGTGCATGAGGAAAACCTGTTCCCGGCCAAGGTCCGCGAGATCACTTTCCTCGGCAATCGCTGCCGCATGAGCTTTGAACTCAACGAGCTGCCGGGGCATGCACTGCTGGCGGAGCTGGCCCCGGAAGCCATGCCGCGCCTGGGCGCCCAGGACATCTGGGTGGCCTTGCCGCCGCGCAGCCTCCAGGTGTTTGCCTAAGATGAGCGTGCCAATGTCCCTGCCGCTACCTGCCAAGCGGGCGCGCCAGGCTTCTCGTGCCGAGATCGGCGACCGTATCTTTGTTGTCGGCGGCAAGGTTCTGCTTCTGCTCCTGCTGGGTGTAGCGGTGCTGTTGCCCCTGTTGGCGATCTTCTGGCGCGGTTTCAGCGCCGAGGCCGGGCAGGGCGGTGGCTGGGTGGCGGCCCGTGAACTGGTGGCCAGCGACAACTTCCACTGGTTGCTGGGCAACAGCCTGAAAGTCTCCCTCAGCGTGGCCGCCATCGTGGTGCCCCTGGCTTATCTGTTCGCCTACGCGCTGCAACGCACGCTGATTCCCGGCAAGGGCCTGTGGCGTGGTCTGTCGCTGTTGCCGCTGATGGCGCCGTCGATGCTGCCGGGCATTGCCCTGGTCTATCTGTTCGGCAACCAGGGGATGCTGCGTGGCCTGTTCGCCGAGAACATCTACGGCTTCTGGGGCATCGTTCTCGGCGAAGTCATCTACACCTTTCCCCATGCCCTGATGATCCTGCTCTCGGCCCTGTCCCTGGCGGATGCGCGGCTGTTCGATGCCGCATCGAGCATGGGCGCCAGCCCCGCCAAGGCCTTTCGCAGCATCACCTGGCCGGCCACCCGGCAAGCGGTGTTCGCCGCGTTCTGCCTGGTGTTCACCCTGACCATCACCGACTTCGGCGTGCCGGTGGTGGTGGGCGGCGACTATCAGGTATTGGCCCTGGAGGCCTACAAGGCGGTGGTGGGCCAGCAGCAGTTCGGCCGCGGCGCCTTGATCGGCATGGTGTTGCTGCTGCCGGCGTTGTTCAGTTTCGGCGTCGATGCCTGGTTGCGCCGTCGTCATGGCGACTCCATGAGCGGTCGTGCCCAGGTGTTCAAACCGGCGCCGTCGCGGCTGCGCGATGGTTGCTACCTGACCATCGTGCTGCTGATCTGCGCGACCTTGCTGCTGGTGTTCGGCATGGCGGTGTATTCCTCCCTGGTGAAGTTCTGGCCCTACAACCTGTCACTGTCGCTGAATCACTACCAGTTCAACGACACCGCCGGTGGCGGTTGGCTGGCCTACCGCAACAGCCTGACCATGGCCCTGTGCACAGCGTTGATCGGCAGTGTGGTGATCTTCACGGGGGCCTACCTGATGGAGAAAACCAGCGGCCAGCGTGGCCTGAACCTGGCGTTGCGCATGCTCAGCTTCGTGCCGATGGCGGTGCCCGGTTTGGTGCTGGGCCTGGGCTATGTGTTCTTCTTCAACCTCAACGGCAATCCGCTGCATGTGTTCTACGGCAGCATGGCCCTGTTGGTGGTGTGCACCATCGCCCACTACCTCACCACCGCGCAGATGACTGCCACCACCGCCCTGCGCCAGCTGGATGCCGAGTTCGAGGCCGCCGCGCTGTCGCTCAAGGCGCCGCTGTACCGGCACTACCTGCGGGTTACCGTACCGATCTGCCTGCCGGCGTTGCTGGACATCGTGCGCTACCTGTTCGTCTCGGCCATGACCACGGTGTCGGCAGCGATCTTCCTCTACAGCCCCGACACCATCCTCGCCGCCGTGGCCGTGCTGAACATGGACGACGCCGGCAATGTGGGCGGCGCTGCGGCGATGTCGACCCTGATCCTGTTCACCTCGGCCGGCGTCTCGCTGCTGCTGGCCGGGGCTTCCCGCGGGCTGTTGCGCCGCTCCCAGGCCTGGCGGCAAAGCGCCCCGGGCCACTGATTTCCTGCTCACTCACCCTCTGATCTGCACTCACTAAGGAACCGCACCATGTTCAAGCCCCTGGCTCTTGCCGCTGCCGTCCTCTCTGCTGTCAGCCTGAACGCCTTTGCTGCGAAAACCGAACTGACGGTCTACACGGCCCTTGAAGCCGAGCAATTGAAGTCCTACAAGCAAGCCTTCGAAAAGGCCAACCCGGACGTGGAGATCAAGTGGGTGCGTGATTCCACCGGGATCATCACCGCCAAGCTGCTGGCGGAAAAAGCCCGTCCACAAGCGGACGCGGTCTGGGGCCTGGCGGCGTCCAGCCTGGCGATCCTCGATCAGCAGGGCATGCTGCAAAGCTATGCGCCCAAGGACCTGGGCAAGATCGGCCCGAACTACCGCGACGCCGCCAACCCACCGACCTGGGTCGGCATGGACGTGTGGGCCGCGACCATCTGCTTCAACACCGTGGAGGCCGAGAAGCAGGGCCTGAGCAAACCGGTGAGCTGGCAGGACCTGACCAAGCCCGAGTACAAGGGCAAGATCGTCATGCCCAACCCGGCGTCTTCGGGCACCGGCTTCCTTGACGTCAGCGCTTGGCTGCAGACCTTCGGCGAGAAACAGGGCTGGCAGTACATGGACGACCTGCACCAGAACATCGGCCAGTACGTCCACTCCGGCTCCAAGCCGTGCAAGCTGGCCGCCGCCGGCGAGTTCCCGATTGGCATTTCCTTCGAATACCCGGCCGTGCAGCTCAAGCGCCAGGGCGCGCCGTTGGACATCATCCTGCCCAAGGAAGGCCTGGGCTGGGAAATCGAAGCCACCGCAGTGATCAAGGGCACCCCTCATGAAGAGGCGGCGAAGAAGCTCGCCGACTTCTCCGCCAGCCCCGAAGCCATGGAGCTGTACAAGGAAAACTTCGCCGTCCTGGCTCAGCCGGGCATCGCCAAGCCGCAGACCGAGCTGCCAGCGGACTACGAGCAGCGCCTGATCAAGAATGACTTTGCCTGGGCCTCGAAGAACCGCGACCAGATCCTCGCCGAATGGCGCAAGCGCTATGACGGCAAGTCGGAAAAAGTTGCCAAGCAGTAACCGATCAATCGCTTTCGCCGGCCAGCCGCTTCTACCGGGTTTGTAGAAGCCGGCTCGCCAGCGAAGGCGCTTCCCACCAGGACACCACTCATGACCCATCACAGCGATCTACTGATCGTCGGCGCCGGCATCCTCGGCCTGTCCCACGCCTACGCGGCTGCCAAACGCGGTCTGCGGGTGCGAGTTTTCGAGCGCAGCGCCACGCCTTTGGGCGCTTCGGTGCGCAACTTCGGCCAGGCCCTGGTCACCGGCCAGCCACCGGGCCGCATGCTGGAGCTGGCCCGTGCCAGCCGCGATATCTGGGCCGACTGGCAGCAACTGGCCGGCTTGCCACTCAAGCGCAACGGTTCCTACCTGTTCGCCCGCAACGAAGCCGAAGAGCAGTTGCTGGAGGCCTTCTGCGCCGGCCGCGCGCGCGAGCACGGCTACCGCGTCGAGCTGCTTCAGGGCGCGGCGCTGAATGATCTGTACGGTGGCCAGTTCCGCCATCATCGGGCGGCCTTGCATGGCTTGGACGACCAGCAGCTGTATTCCCGGGAAGCCATTGCGCTGTTGATCGACTACCTGCGCCGCGACCTGGGGGTGCAGTTCCACTTTTCGACCCTGGTGCGTGACATCGAGCCGGGGCAACTGCACAGCACCGCTGGCCGCTTCCAAGCGCCACGCATCGTGCTGTGTTCGGGGCACGATTATCAGACCCTGCTGGCCGAGCAGATCGCGGCCTTGCAACCGCAGATCTGCCGCTTGCAGATGCTTCGCGCCCGGCCCCAGGTCAACCTGAACCTGCAACATGCGCTGCTCACCGGGCTCAGTTGCGTGCATTACGGCGCCTTTGCCGATCTGCCGGAAGCGGCCGCCGTACAGGCGCAGATCCTGCGTGAGGCGCCACACCTGCATGAGCACGGCATTCACTTGCTGATCAGCCCGACTCCTTATGGCGAGGTGATCATCGGCGATTCCCATGATTACGGCAGCGATCCGTCGCCTTTCAATAGCGAACAGGTGGATAACTGGCTGATCGAGCTGGCCGAGCAGACCCTGGGCTGCAAGGTCCAGGTGGTGGAGCGCTGGCAGGGCGTCTATGGTGCTCGCGGGCCTGGGCCGTTCTCCTTCCTGGAGGCGGCCCCCGGGCTCTATGTGGCGCTGATGCACACTGGGGTGGGCATGAGCGTCGGTCCGGCCATGGCCGAGGGCAATATCGTCCGGGTACTGGAGGAGGCGTGATGAGTCGCCAGCAAGTGATTGATGAGGTTTTCGGCCTGTACGAGCGCTTTGGCGATGACGACTACATCGGCGAGCCGGTGTCGCAGATCGAGCATATGTCCCAGGCGGCGCAGTTGGCCCTGGCGGAAGGTTATGACGACGAAGTGGTGCTGGCGGCGTTCTTCCACGATATCGGGCACATCTGTCAGCAGGATGCCGAGAACATGGGCGGTTTTGGCGTGGTCAGCCATGAGCGCCTGGGGGCCGATTATCTGCGCCGGGCGGGCTTCAGCGAGCGCCTGGCGCGACTGGTGGAATACCACGTCCAGGCCAAGCGTTACCTGACGTTCAAGGAGCCGGGGTATTACCAGCGGCTGAGCGAGGCCAGCCGACGTACCCTGGCGTATCAGGGTGGGGTGATGAGCGCGGCAGAGGCGGCGGCCTTTGAACTCGACCCGCTGTGTGCGTTGAGCTTGCGCATGCGTCACTGGGACGAGCAGGCCAAGGAAATGTGGGTGCCGGTGATGGACCTGCAGATCCTCAAGGACAAGGCCTTGGCGCTGCTTTGATCGTGGTTCAGGCTTGGTTTTTGTAGCTGCTGCCGCAGGCTGCGAACGGCTGCGCAGGAGGCGCCGCTTCTGGGAGTGTTGAAGGTCCTGCGGCCCTTGGCGCAGCCTCGCGGGCTTGGCAGCGGCTACAGCAGATGTTGAGCCAGGGCCTCGATCTGCTCCTGGCGCTCGGCCTGGCTCAGGCGCGCATGGGGATTGAGCGATGACCACTGCGGATGAGCCCGAGCCTTGCTCAAGGCTTCCGGCAACTTGCCCTCGCGCCAGCTCTTATCCTCCGGCGTGGCCAGGCGGATGCTGTCCATGGCCGCGTGTCCGCGCAGGTTCAGCGCCTGCACCAGCTGCCGCTGACGCAGGGCCAAGAGGCGCAGCACGCTGTCGTCCACGGTCAATTCGCGCTGGCCCTTGAGCTTGCCCAGCAGGCGACTGCCATAACTGCGTGCGGTCTGCAGCGCGCCGCCGGCAATGGCCCCGGCCAACGCCGCGGCGCCCAGGGTCAAGCCGCCCACCAGCAGATCCACGCCGGCCCCGGCCGCCGCGCCCGCGGCGATTCCGCCACCGACACGCACCCCCAGTTGCTTGAGGGTTTCCGGGTTGAACAGGTCGTCGCCCCAGCGCCCGTCCAGCAGCGGCAGATCGCTGGCCGAGGCGTCCTGAGGGCGGAAAGCGTAGAGCTTGAGCAGGGCTTCGACGCAGCGCTGTTCACGCTGGCGAATCGCCTGACGCAACTCACTGATGGCTTGCTGTTCCTGCTGAGTGTCGCTGGCTACGCTGCGGCGGCAGGCGGCGCAGTCCACCAGCAGTTCGGCAATCAGCCGTGCCGCACTTTGCTGGCGCACCAGACGTTGGGCCTGCTGGTCGTCGATCAGCCGTTGCAGGGCCGGGCGCGCATGCTCCAGCAGCAGGGACAGGCTTTCATACAGGCGCCGTTCGCCGTCTTGCGGTGGCGCCACGCTGTCGAACCGCACCAGGGCGTGCAGCCCCAGGCGGGCCAGGGCTTCGCGCCAATCGCCTTCACGCTGCTCGGCGCTGCTGACGAAGTTCAGCACCGGCAGCAGCGGCTTGCCGCAGCCGCTCAGCACTTCCAGCTCATCCCGGTACTTGGCCAGCACCGGTTCCCGGGCGTCGATCACATAGAGCCCGGCGTCCGAGGCCAGCAGCTGGCGCAGGACCTTGGCTTCCTGCTCGAAGCGTTGCCGAGCCTCACTGCCGTCGAGAAAGCGTGCCAGCCGGGCCGGGCCGTCCATGCGCTCGCCCGGGCGTTCCAGGCGCTCCAGATAGTCCAGCAGGGCGATGGCGTCTTCCAGGCCCGGGGTGTCGTAGAGCTCCAGCAGGGGTTGGCCATCCACCGACAGGCGGGCGCCCTCCACATGCCGGGTGGTGCTGGGGCGGTGGGAGACTTCGCCAAAGTCCACGTCCCGGGTCAGGGTGCGCAGCAGCGAGGTCTTGCCGACGTTGGTGTGGCCGACCACCGCCAGTTTCAGGGGCTTTTGGCGAACATCAGTCATGACCGGTCTCCAGCCAGTTGAGGGGCGCGCAATCGGCGAACGGCAGCTCCAGCTGCTGCAGGGCGGTGTGCCAATCCCCCAGGCGGTCGGCATCCAGGGCCTGGCCGGGCGGAGCTTGCAGCAGCCAGACCCGGGTGGCGCTGGCGCTGCGGGCCAGTTCGGCGATCAGCCCCAGGCTGCCGCGATCCGGCGAGCGTCGTGGATCACAGGCGATCACCAGGCGCGCCGGGGGAAAGCGGCTCATCTGCTCCAGCAGGCGGTTGCGCGACTCGCGGCTGTCGAGGATACCGGCATCCTTGACGCTCTCCGGCAGTTGCGGCGGCCAGGGGCGCTGGTCGTCCAGTTCGATGGCCACCAGCAGGGCACCGCTGCTGTCCTGGGCGCTGACCCCGCCTTCGACGCGGTGCAACTGCTCGGGTGCGGCATCGTTGACCCCCAGGCGCTCGCTACTGGGCATCAGGCGCTCACGCAATTGGGCGTAGCCCGGCAGCTTGAGGTCCAGTTGCAGGCGGGCCTGTCCGCGTTTCCAGCGCCAGCGGCAGAACAGCATCAGCAGCAGGCGCGGCAGCACGCCGTAGATCATCACCAGCACCACCAGCCAGATGGCCCAGGACTGGCGGATCAGCTCGGTGTTGTAGACGTCCCGGGTGCTGGCCTGGATGCTCGCCACGCTCGGCGCGCCAAAGCCCAGGCCACGGGGCAGGGCACTCAAGGCGTTGGTAATGGCCACGAAGGCATCGGCGCCCAGCAGGGTGCTTTCCCAGACAAAGCTGTAGCGGTGGGTGGTCAGCAGCAACAGCAGCATGACCACGGCGCTGAACAGGGCCAGGCACCACAGGCCGTTGACCAGGGCGCCCAGGGCCCAGCGATTGAGCTTGCGCCGCTGCAGCAACAGCAACAGGGCCGGTGGCAACTGCGCGGCTTTGGCGTCGCGGGAGAACTTTTCACTCAGCCATAGCCACAGCCGGCCCAGGCTGGCGCTGTGCTCGCCGGCGAACAGCAGGCCGATCAGCCAGCTCAGCAGCAGGATCAGGTTCAGGCCCAGCAGGCTGCCCAGGGCCCAGAACACATTGACCGGTTGCTGGGTGTTGCCCAGGGCGCTGAAGGCCAGGCCGGCACCGCTGAGGACCGCCAATACTGCCAGCATCAGCAAGGCCAGGCGGGCGCCTTGCAGCCAGTGCAGCAAAGCGCTGTGCAGACCGTCGCGCTGGGCCAGCCACAGGGCTCGGGTCTGGATGCGGGTGGCCAGGTCGCCGCCCTGGTTGCGGGCCAGGCGGTTGGCTTCCTGATCGTCCAGTGGCCCGGCGTGCTCCTCGCGCAGGCGCACGGTTTCGGTCAGCCACAGTCGTTGCAGGGGAGTCAGTGCAGTCACGCGTCATTCCATCGCTTTAAAGTGCGCTGAGCATAACTGCTGCAGCGGCGGTCGGGTGAAGTTGCCAGGCTTGGGTCCTCTGGTATCCTCGCCGGCATGAAAAAATCTCTCCCTCTCAGCCTGATCGCGGCCCTCGGTGAAAACCGCGTGATCGGCGTCGACAACAGCATGCCCTGGCACTTGCCGGGGGATTTCAAATACTTCAAGGCCACGACCCTGGGCAAGCCGATCATCATGGGGCGCAAGACCTGGGACTCCCTGGGCCGGCCCTTGCCGGGGCGGTTGAATATCGTGGTCAGTCGTCAGACCGATCTGGTGCTCGAAGGTGCCGAGGTTTATCCGTCATTGGAGGCCGCGGTGGCCCGGGCCGAGGAGTGGGCCCTGGAGCAGGGGGCCGACGAGCTGATGCTGATAGGCGGCGCGCAGCTCTATAGCCAAGGCCTGGAGCAGGCCGATCGTCTGTATCTGACGCGGGTGGCCTTGAGCCCGGAAGGGGATGCCTGGTTTCCAGCGTTCGATCTGGACCAATGGCAGTTGGTGTCGGATGTGCCGAATCCGCCGGAAGGGGACAAGCCGGCGTACCGCTTCGAGGTGTGGGAGAAGCGTTAAGCGCTTCGCCGGCAAGTCGTCCCTCGTCGGGGGGGGGCTTGCCGGCGAAGAGGTCAATCAAGCCTGAGCCAGTTCCGCGTGCTCATCGGCGTCCAGCAACGCCTTGTCGGTTTGCTGCATCACTTGGCTGGTGATGGCGCCGGCGGTCATCGAACCGCTGACGTTCAGCGCCGTGCGGCCCATGTCGATCAGCGGCTCCACGGAAATCAGCAACGCCACCAACGACACCGGCAAGCCCATGGCCGGCAGCACGATCAGTGCGGCGAAGGTCGCGCCACCGCCCACGCCGGCCACGCCCGCGGAACTCAAGGTCACGATAGCCACCAGGGTGGCGATCCACAGCGGGTCCAGCGGGTTGATGCCTACGGTGGGGGCAACCATCACCGCCAGCATGGCCGGGTACAGGCCGGCGCAACCGTTCTGGCCGATGGTGGCGCCGAACGAAGCGGCGAAGCTGGCGATGGACTGGGGAATGCCCAGGCGCCGGGTCTGGGCTTCGATGCTCAGGGGAATGCTGGCGGCGCTGGAGCGGCTGGTGAAGGCGAAGGTCAGCACCGGCCAGATCTTGCGGAAGAAGCGCAGCGGGTTGATCCCGGCCAGGGCCACCAGCAGGCCGTGGACCACGAACATCAGGCCCAGGCCGAGGTAGGACACCACCACGAAACTGCCGAGCTTGATGATGTCCTGCAGGTTGGAACCGGCCACCACCTTGGTCATCAGCGCCAGCACGCCGTACGGGGTCAGCTTCATCACCAGGCGCACCAGGCGCATTACCCAGGCTTGCAGGGTGTCGATGGCGTTGAGCACCTTCTGGCCCTTGTCGGCGTCATCCTTGAGCAGTTGCAGCGCCGCGACACCGAGGAAGGCGGCGAAGATCACCACGCTGATGATCGAGGTCGGCTTGGCCCGGGCCAGGTCGGCGAAAGGGTTCTGCGGGATGAACGACAGCAGCAGCTGCGGCACGTTGAGGTCGGCGACCTTGCCCGCGTAATCGCTCTGGATCACTTGCAGGCGGGCCATTTCCTGGGTGCCGGCCACCAGCCCTTCGGCCGTCAGGCCGAACAGGTTGGTCAGGCCGATGCCCACCAGCGCCGCGATGGCGGTGGTGAACAGCAGGGTGCCTATGGTCAGGAAGCTGATCTTGCCCAGGGACGAGGCGTTGTGCAGGCGGGCCACGGCGCTGAGGATCGAGGCGAACACCAGTGGGATCACGATCATCTGCAGCAACTGCACGTAGCCATTGCCCACCAGGTCGAACCAGCTGATGGAGGCCTTGAGCACCGGGTGGCCGGCGCCGTAGAGGCTGTGCAGGGCGATGCCGAAGACCACGCCCAGCACCAGGGCCAGCAGGACCTTCTTGGCCAGGCTCCAGGTGGTGTGGCGGGTTTGTGCCAGGCCCAGCAGCAGGGCCAGGAACACCAGCAGGTTGAGGATCAGCGGCAGATTCATTGGGGCTCCGATAAGACTTGTGTCAATCGCGGCTCAGGGCGATTGCGAACCGGCAAGCCTAACAGCTTGAAATCTATTGAATTAATAACGATATCGCATGGCAACTGTCGTTTTTGGAATAAGCGGCTGACGCTCAGGCGCATGTGGTTGGCGCTCTCGGGACGCAAGCGGTCGCGTAGAGACGGGAACTGTCACAGGGATTTGTTAGCGTCGAACCTTTCACTCAGGGAGAAACCGCAGATGAAGTTCGCGCCGAAATTTCTAGCCGTTGCACTCTGCCTGGGCCTTGCCGGCCAGGCCTTCGCTACCGAGTTGAAGCACTGGCCGCAGGAGCAGGCCAAGCAGCTGGACGCGATGATCGCGGCCAACGCCAACAAGGGTAACTTCGCGGTGTTCGACATGGACAACACCAGTTACCGCTACGATCTGGAAGAGTCCCTGCTGCCCTTCATGGAAAACAAGGGGCTGATCACCCGCGAGACCCTCGACCCGTCGCTGAAACTGATTCCGTTCAAGGACACCGCCGAGCACAAGGAAAGCCTGTTCAGCTACTACTACCGCCTGTGTGAAATCGACGACATGGTCTGCTACCCCTGGGTGGCGCAGGTGTTCTCCGGCTTCACCCTCAAGGAACTCAAGGGCTACGTCGACGAGCTGATGGCCTCCGGCAAGCCGGTGCCGAGCACCTATTACGACGGTGACGTGGTCAAGACCATCGAGGTCAACCCGCCCAAGGTCTTCACCGGCCAGACCGAGCTGTACAACAAACTGATGGAGAACGGCATCGAGGTCTATGTGATGACCGCCGCCTCCGAAGAGCTGGTGCGCATGGTCGCCTCCGATCCCAAGTACGGCTACAACGTCAAGCCGCAGAACGTGATTGGCGTGACCACCCTGCTCAAGGACCGCAAGACCGGCGCCCTGACCACCGCGCGCAAGCAGATCACCGACGGCAAGTACGACGAGAAAGCCAACCTCGGCCTGGAGCTGACGCCTTACCTGTGGACCCCGGCCACCTGGATGGCGGGCAAGCACGCGGCGATCCTGACCTACATCGACGAGTGGAAGAAACCGGTGCTGGTAGGTGGCGACACCCCGACCAGCGACGGCTACATGCTGTTCCATGATGTGGACGTGGCCAAGGGCGGCATCCACCTGTGGATCAACCGCAAGGACAAGTACATGACCCAGCTCAACGGCATGATGGCCAAGCACGCCGCGGCCCAGGCCAAGGAAGGGCTGCCGGTGACCGCCGACAAGAACTGGGTGATCGTCAAGCCCGAAGACATCCAGTAATCCTGCCCCTACACCGCCCCTCTGTAGGAGCCGGCTTGCCGGCGAACAGGCCTTTGGGTCTGGCGTCGCCCTTGTGGACGCTTTCGCTGGCAAGCCAGCTCCTACGGTAAACCGATCCGCCAAGCCGCTTTCATCCGTAGGAGCCGGCTTGCCGGCGAAGAGGACCTTGGATCTGGCATCGCCCTTGTGGACGCTTTCGCTGGCAAGCCAGCTCCTGCAAGGGGCGCCTGTCGTTCGGTGCGGAGCCGGCGTCCGCTCCAGGCGGAGGATGTTTCAACTTGTGACTGCCAAACCCCCTCTGCCATAATCGCGCCCGTTTCCACTCCTCCTGCCTGCTCTCCCTGTGCCGGGTTTGTCCCCGTCTGCACGTAATGGACTACGTTGTGAGCTATCTCTCGATCGAATTCGGCCTCTGTTTCATCCTGTTCTTCATTCTTTATTGGGGGTTGGGCTTCAGCCTGCGCCTGCAGAACGGCCTGCTACTGGCCGCCAGCTACGCGATCCTCGCCAGCTTCAGCCTGAACTTCCTCTACATCCTGCTGGGCTATACGGCCCTGGTGTATCTGCTCGGCCTGTTGAGCCAGCGTTACCCCGGGCGGGGCTGGGTCAATGGCCTGATGTTGCTGCTGGTGCTCGGGGCCTTTTACCTGTTCAAGTACCAGGATTTCTTCACCAGCACGGTGCAGAACGCCTTCGCCCAGTTCGGTATGGAAGTGTCGTTGCCGCTGCTGGAGGTGCTGTTGCCGGTGGGGCTGTCGTTCTATGCCTTCCACTCGGTCAGCTACCTGGTGTCGATCAACCGTCGAGAGCTGACGCCGGGTTCGCCCTTCGACCTGGCGCTGTACCTGGCGTTTTTCCCCAGCCTGATTGCCGGTCCGGTGAACCGGGCGATCCCCATGCTGGAACAGATCAACCCGCCGCAGTTGCGTCAGGTGCTGGAGCCGCAGCGGGCCCTGGGCCTGATCGCCGTGGCGGTGGTCAAACTGTTCTTCCTCAGCTCGTGGCTGGCCAATGAATGGGTCGACCCGGTGTTCGACAGCCCGGTGGCCTTCTCGGCCGAGCAGATCCTGCGGGCGGTGTACGGCTATTCGTTCCTGATCTACTTCAACTTCAGCGGCTACACCGATCTGGTGACCGGTATCGCCCTGTTGCTGGGCTTCCGCCTGCCGTTGAACTTCAATTACCCCTATGCGGCGCGCAACCTCAAGGAGTTCTGGGGGCGCTGGCACATCAGCCTGTCGACCTTCATCCGTGACTACGTGTACATCCCCCTGGGGGGCAACCGTGGCCCGGTGTGGCGCGGCAACCTGAACATGCTGCTGGCGATGCTGATCTCCGGCCTGTGGCACGGCGCCAGCGCCAACTTCATTATCTGGGGCGCGCTGCACGGCGTTGGCCTGGCGCTGTACAAACTGTGCAGCCCGTTGCTGGCCCGGGGGCCGAGCTGGATCGGTTCGGATCTGATGGCTCGCCTGCTGACCTTCCACTACGTGGCTTTTGCCTGGATCTTCTTCCGCTGTGCGACCTTGTCCGACGCCATGGACATGCTCAGTGGCCTGGGTGGCCTGTCCTTCAGCGGGCTGGCCAGCAGCGCCTTGAGCCTGTTGGGCTGCCTGTTGTTCGTCGCCTTCTACCCACGGATCGTGGCGCTGCTGCAGCGCCTGTTCGCCGCTGCCACCGGCTTGCCATGGCTGTTGTATCCAGTGCCGCTGGGGCTGTTCATCTGCGTAGTCATCTTCGCCTCACCGTCGGGCGTGCCGGGGTTCATCTATGCCAGTTTCTAACCGTTCGCCCTTATCGGTCAGCCTCGGCAGCGCAGCCAAGGTGTTCTATGCCCTGGTGGTGACCAGCCTGTTACTGGTGTGGTTCAACCAGCAGTCGATCCGTCTCTACTGCCAGCAGAAGTACCACGATGACTGCGAGATCCCGGGGCTGTCGCAGAACCCGCAGTGGCGCTTTGGCGCGCAGCTCAACCAGGCCCTGGAAAATGCCCGGGTGGCCTTTGTCGGCAGCTTTGCCGCAACCGCCGACCTGAGCCTGGTGGCCCAGGCTGAAGCAGCCGCGGACGAAGAGCCTGCGCCGTTGCCGAAGGTCGCGGCGGCACCGGCGCCCGAGCACCCGCCGCTGAGTGCTGCTCACGCGGCACCGACCCATACGGCCACCCAGGCTCCTGTCCCGGCCCCGGTGCATCCGCAGCCAGTGGCCGTGGCTCCCGTGGTCAGCCATCCGCCTCAGGTCGAGCCGGGACGCACGGCGCCGCTGATGGCCAGCCTGGCCACGGGGGATGAGGTGTTCTTCGTCGGTGACTCCTTGATGCAGGGCGTGGCGCCGCACATGGCCAACACCTTGCGCAAACGCTACAACGTCAAGAGCCTGAACCTCAGCAAGCAGAGCACTGGCCTTGCCTACCCGAGCTTCTTCAACTGGCCCAAGACCGTTGAGAGCACCTTGGCCAGCAACCCCAACATCCGCCTGATGGTGATCTTCCTCGGTCCCAACGATCCGTGGGACATGCCGGTGGTCAAGGGCAAACCGTTCCTGCGCTTCAAGACCCCGGACTGGGAAGCAGCCTATCGCCAGCGCATCGATTCGATCCTCGACACCGCCCAGGCCCACAATGTGCAAGTGATCTGGGTCGGTCCGCCGAACATGGAGAAGCCCAAGCTGTCTACGGCCATGGCTTACCTGAGCGACCTGTACAAGAGCCAGATCGAGCGCTATCAGCAGCATTTCGTCTCGGCCAACGAGATTCTCGGCTACCAGAACGACGAGTTTTCCTATTACCGCACCACCGGCGATGGCAAGAAGGTCAAGACCCGGGTCGACGACGGTATTCATTTCACCACCACTGGGCAGAAGCTGATCGCTGAGCGTGTGATCTCGCTGATCAACTTTCCCAGTCAACAATTGACGGAGCACTGATATGGGGCGACTGCAAGGCATTGCGCTGTTGCTGGGCATTACCTTGCTGAGCAGTTGCAGCCCGACCACCGAGGTCCAGGCCACTCCGGCCTCGGCCCTGGCCCGGTCCGGGAGCGGAACCAAGAAAGTCGTGACCACCGGCACCGACCCGAACCTGGCACTGCTGGCGCGCAAGTTCAGCACCTCCAACCGCACCCCCATCAGCATCGTGCAACTGGGTGACTCCCATACCGCCGCCGACCTGTTCAGCGGCGAGATGCGCCGCCTGTTGCAAGCGCAGTACGGCGATGGCGGCATTGGTTTCGTGGCGGCCACACCGGTGCCCGGCACCCGCTATGAACGGGTGATCCTCGGGGCGGCCAAGCGCCAGTGGTCCCTGGTATCGGCGCGCAACCAGCAAAGCAACCAGTTCCCTCTGGGGGGCTACCTGTCGCTACCGATGACCCCGGGGGCTCGGGTGCATATCGCCGAGCGCCAGCCGAGCAACCAGCAGTACCGGATTTCCGCGCTGTACCAGGCGTCCAGCAACAACACCCTGACTGCTCGGGACAACCTCAACAAAAGCAGCCGCATGCTGGCCGCCACCGGGGGCCAGTGGCGCTTCAGCCCGCCATTCAACAACCTGACCCTGCCGCTGGACTTCAACGTGGCCAACAACCAGGGCCTGGCCCTGGGCGGCTGGAACATCCTCGGGCAGAAGAGCGCCGGGGTGATCTACTCCTCCCTGGGCATCAATGGCGCGCGCCTGGATGTGCTGGACAAGTGGCAGCCCGGCTGGCTGGAAACCCTCAAGGCCCTGCGCCCGGACATGGTGGTGCTGGCCTATGGCACCAACGAAGCCTTCGATGACGATCTGGACCTGCAGCTGTACCGCAGCCAGTTGCAGGAAAAGGTCAGGCTGCTGCGCAAGAACCTGCCCAAGGCCGTGATCCTGCTGGTGGGGCCGCCGGACTCCATCAAGCGCCGCAATGCTGGCAGCTGCGCGGCTTCCCAACCGCAACCGCTGCGGCAGATCGTGCAGATCCAGAAGGACGTGGCGAAGACCAGCCGCACCCTGTTCTGGGACTGGCAGGCGTTCATGGGCGGGGATTGCTCCATCAGCAAATGGCAGGGCAGCGACCTGGCGCGTAACGACCTGGTGCATCTGACCGCCGACGGCTACCGCAAGAGCGCCGATGGCCTGTACCGCTTCCTGCGCGGGCAGTTGGGCGAACGCATGCCCTGAGAACCCAGAACCGGCTCCTACGGTGGCGGCGCCAGCACCTCGAATGCTGCTGTGGGAGCTGGCTTGCCAGCGAAGGCGTCCGCAAGGGCGATGCAAGGCCAAAAAAATGCCCCGCACTTGGCGGGGCATTTTCATTTGCGGGCGACGATCACAGGCCGTCGAGCATGGCCTTGTTGCGTACCGCGCCCTTGTCGGCGCTGGTGGCCAGCAGGGCGTAAGCCTTCAGCGCGGTGGTCACTTTGCGTGGGCGAGCTTCCACGGGCTTCCAGCCTTTCTTGTCCTGTTCGACGCGGCGCGCCGCCAGTTCCTCATCGCTGACCAACAGGTTGATCGAACGGTTGGGAATGTCGATCAGTACCTTGTCGCCGTCCTGCACCAGGCCGATGGCGCCGCCGGCCGCCGCTTCTGGCGAGGCGTGGCCGATGGACAGGCCTGAAGTGCCGCCGGAGAAGCGGCCGTCGGTGAGCAGGGCGCAGGCTTTGCCCAGACCCTTGGACTTCAGGTAGGAGGTCGGATAGAGCATTTCCTGCATGCCCGGGCCGCCTTTCGGACCTTCGTAACGGATGATCACGATGTCGCCTTCTTTCACTTCGTCGGCGAGGATGCCGCGCACGGCGCTGTCCTGGCTTTCGAAGATCTTGGCGTTGCCTTCGAACACGTGGATCGACTCGTCGACACCGGCGGTCTTCACCACGCAGCCGTCCAAGGCAATGTTGCCGTAGAGCACGGCCAGGCCACCTTCTTTCGAGTAGGCATGCTCGACACTGCGGATGCAGCCGTTTTCACGGTCGTCGTCCAGGCTGTCCCAACGTGTCGACTGGCTGAACGCGGTCTGGGTCGGGATGCCCGCCGGGCCGGCCTTGAAGAAGTGGTGTACGGCTTCGTCGCTGGTCTGGGTGATGTCCCACTGGGCGATGCCCTCGGCCAGGGTCTTGCTGTGCACGGTGGGCAGGTCGGTGTGCAGCAGCCCTCCACGGGCCAGTTCGCCGAGGATGCTGAAGATGCCGCCGGCGCGGTGCACGTCCTCCATGTGGTACTTCTGGATGTTCGGCGCCACTTTGCACAGCTGCGGCACGTGGCGCGAGAGGCGATCGATGTCGCGCAGGTCGAAGTCGATCTCGGCTTCCTGGGCGGCGGCCAGCAGGTGCAGGATGGTGTTGGTGGAACCGCCCATGGCGATGTCCAGGGTCATGGCGTTCTCGAACGCCTTGAAGTTGGCGATGTTGCGCGGCAGCACCGACTCGTCGTTGTCGCCGTAGTAACGCTGGCACAGCTCGACGATGGTGCGCCCGGCCCGCAGGAACAGCTCTTCGCGGTCGCTGTGGGTGGCCAGGGTCGAACCGTTGCCCGGCAGGGCCAGCCCCAGGGCTTCGGTCAGGCAGTTCATGGAGTTGGCGGTGAACATGCCGGAGCACGAACCGCAGGTCGGGCAGGCGCTGCGCTCGTACTCGGCAACCTTCTCGTCAGAAGCGCTGGAGTCGGCGGCGATGACCATGGCGTCCACCAGGTCCAGGCCGTGGCTGGCGAGCTTGGTCTTGCCGGCTTCCATCGGGCCGCCGGAGACGAAGATCACCGGGATGTTCAGGCGCAGGGCGGCCATCAGCATGCCGGGGGTGATCTTGTCGCAGTTGGAGATGCAGACGATGGCGTCGGCGCAGTGGGCGTTGACCATGTATTCCACGGAGTCGGCGATGATCTCGCGGCTCGGCAGGGAATACAGCATGCCGTCGTGGCCCATGGCGATGCCGTCGTCCACGGCGATGGTGTTGAATTCCTTGGCCACGCCACCGGCGCGTTCGATCTCACGGGCCACCAGCTGACCCAGGTCCTTCAGGTGCACGTGCCCCGGGACGAACTGGGTGAAGGAGTTGGCAATGGCGATGATCGGCTTCTTGAAGTCGGCATCTTTCATCCCCGTGGCGCGCCACAGGGCGCGAGCACCGGCCATGTTGCGGCCGTGGGTGGATGTTTTCGAGCGGTAATCAGGCATGGAGCACTCCGGGCGGCTAATCAGGGAACAAATGGGGAGTGAGCTTCTATTGACCTTGGGAACACTCAGAAATGGCCGTGTGTCCGAAAGCTGCCGATGACGCCGCGGGATCGCCGCGCGCCTCAGCCTGAGCTCATAAACCCGCCGGGGGATGACTGGCGATGAATTCGCCGATTCTACACCGCTGGCGTCAGGAAGGAATGCCGTGGCCGCTCTGTGGCGTGCGATTGCCAGGATCTGAGAGGGAGGCTGCCCGTCTGGCCGCTCCTGGTTTAGACTCGCCGCCCCTCGATCACCTTCCAATGGAGCTGGAATGTCCGCGAACATGCGATCCCTGAGGTTCTACCTCGGCACGGGCCTGCTGCAAGGGCTGATGCTGATGTGGCTGGTGCTCTATAGCGACTGGCCCGGCAGCACCATGGCCGTGGTGGGCGCGGCCCTGCTGACGGGCGGCGGCTTCGTGCAACTGCTGGCCGGGCAGCGGCGCCAGTGGCGCACCTGGAAGGCCGCGCTGTTGCTGGCCTTTGCGGCGGCGGTCGTGGTGCAGGCCTGCAGTGAGTTGCCCTTCACCCGCGGGGTGATCTACAGCGTGGTGGCGCTCCTGCTGCTGATGACGCTGCTCAGCGCCACCTGGCTGCCGGGACGTGACGGTTTTAAACGACGGCTGTTGGGTGACGGAGCCTGGATGCTGGTGGCTCTTTGCGCTGCGTGGCTGGTGCAGGCGTTGTTCGATTTCTGGACCCGCGAGCACCATCTGGACCCCTTCAAGAGCGGGTTTTTGTCCTTGCGCTACTTCACTGGCCCGCCCTTGGCGTTTTCCTTCCTGCTGTATCTCAGGGATCTGTGTCGTCTGCGCGATCTTCAGACGCAAGCGTCCTGATAACGACGGTTGACCGGGCTGTTCAGGCCCAGGGCGGCAGCGCTCAGCAGCAGAATGACTACCGAGGTCTTTTTCGTGGTCGCGGGGGAGTGGCCCATGGTGTGGCGCTCTCGGTCCTTGAGAAGGTGCCGAGAATCGAACCATGGTCGTGCAAAGTCAATCGAGGGCGGTGGCCATTCCCGCGCTGGGCAGGAATGGCCGTCGGCCCGGGCTCAGCTGTTAGGCAGCAGGCGGCAGGTGATGCTCTTGATGTAGCGGGTTTCCGGGATGGCTGGGTGCACCGGATGATCCGGGCCCTGGCCGCCGCGTTCCAGCAGTTGGATATTGCGGTCCAGGTGACGGGCACTGGTCAGCAGAATGTTCTGCAGGTCGTCCTCGGGCAGGTGCATTGAGCACGAGGCGCTGACCAGGATGCCGTCCTTGTTGAGCAGGCGCATGGCTTGCTCGTTCAGGCGGCGGTAGGCGCCTTCGCCGTTCTTCAGGTCTTTCTTGCGCTTGATGAAGGCGGGTGGGTCGGCAACGATCACGTCGAAGCGCTCTTCACTGGCTTTCAGTTCTTTCAGGGCTTCGAAGACGTCGCCTTCGATGCAGGTCATTTTTTCGGCGAAACCGTTCAGCGCGGCGTTGCGCTCCACGCCATCGAGGGCGAAGGCCGAGGCATCGACGCAGAACACTTCACTGGCGCCGAACGCCGCGGCTTGCACACCCCAGCCGCCGATGTAGCTGTACAGGTCCAGCACGCGCTTGCCCTTGGCGTACGGCGCCAGGCGGGCGCGGTTCATGCGGTGGTCGTAGAACCAGCCGGTTTTCTGGCCCTGGATCACCGGGGCTTCGAACTTGACGCCGTTCTCTTCCAGGGCAACCCACTCCGGCACCAGGCCGAACACGGTTTCGACGTAGCGGTTCAGGCCTTCGGCGTCACGGGCGGCGGAATCGTTCTTGAACAGGATGCCGCTGGGCTTGAGCACCTGGGTCAGGGCGGCAATCACGTCGTCCTTGTGGGTTTCCATGGTCGCCGAGGCGATCTGTACCACCAGGATGTCGCCAAAACGGTCGACCACCAGGCCCGGCAGCAGGTCGGAGTCGCCGTAGACCAGGCGGTAGAACGGCTTGTCGAACAGGCGCTCGCGCAGGGACAGGGCCACGTTCAGGCGGTGCACCAGCAGCGACTTGTCCAGGGCCAGCTTGGCGTCCCGGGACAGCAGGCGGGCGCAGATCAGGTTGTTCGGGCTCATGGCGACGACGCCCAGGGGCTTGCCGCCGGCGGCTTCCAGTACCGCCTGGTCGCCTGCCTTGAAGCCGTGCAGAGGGGTGGCGGCTACATCGATTTCGTTGCTGTAGACCCACAGGTGGCCGGCGCGCAGGCGGCGATCGGCGTTGGCTTTGAGGCGCAGGCTTGGCAGGGACATGACGTCGCTCCGGAAAAAAGGGCGCGATTATACCTTGCTGCGCAACTTCAGCGACGGCCAATGGACCTGCGGCTAAAGGCGCAGGGTAAAGTTCCTGTCCGTTCGCCCAACATTGGCTCGTTAGAGGTTAGAATCGCCGCCTCAGCCAGAGTGTGTACTTATGTCCCAAGAGCTATCAGCCGAACAGATTCAGCAGGCCCTGCAAGGCATCAGCGTGCCGCCTCAACCGCAAATCATGGTGGATTTGCAGATGGAGCAGTACATGCCCGACCCCGACCTGGAAGTGATTGCCAAGCTGATATCCCAGGACCCGGGCCTGTCCGGCGCGCTGCTGAAGATCGTCAATTCGCCGTATTACGGCCTCAGCAACAAGATCGCCTCGATCCAGCGCGCGGTGAATCTCTTGGGCAGCCGCTCGATCATCAACCTGATCAACGCGCAGTCGATCAAGGGCGAGATGAGCGATGAAACCATCGTCACCCTCAACCGCTTCTGGGACACCGCCCAGGATGTGGCCATGACCTGCCTGACCCTGGCCAAGCGCACCGGCTCCCAGGCGGTGGATGAAGCCTATGCCCTGGGGCTGTTCCACGACTGCGGCGTGCCGCTGATGCTCAAGCGTTTCCCCGACTACATGAGCGTGCTGGAAGAAGCCTATGGCAGTGCCGGGCCGGAGCAGCGGGTGGTGGACACGGAAAACCATGCCTTCAACACCAACCACGCGGTGGTGGGGTACTACACCGCCAAGTCCTGGCGCTTGCCGGAGCATGTGACCAATGCCATCGCCAATCACCACAACGCCCTGGCGATCTTCAGCGACGAGTCCTCGCGCAACAGCCAGCTGAAGAACCTGCTGGCGATCCTGAAAATGGCCGAGCATATCTGCGCGTCCTACCGGGTGCTGGGCAACCAGGTGGAAGATCACGAGTGGAACAGCATTGGCCATCTGATTCTCGACTACGTCGGTCTGTCGGATTACGACTTCGAGAACCTCAAGGAAACCGTGCGCGAGCTGGGCGCACACTGATCGTTCATTTCGCAATGAGTGCCAGGGGCGGACATGCCTGAATTACCTGAAGTCGAAACCACCCGGCGCGGGATCGCACCGCACCTGGAAGGCCAGAAGGTCAGTCGGGTCATCGTCCGTGACCGGCGTTTGCGCTGGCCGATCCCCGAGGATCTGGATGTGCGCCTGTCCGGGCAGCGCATCGTCCAGGTGGATCGTCGGGCCAAGTACCTGCTGATCAATGCCGAGGTCGGCACCCTCATCAGTCATCTGGGCATGTCGGGCAATCTGCGCCTGGTGGAAATCGGCCTGCCGGCGGCCAAGCACGAACATGTGGATATCGAACTGGAGTCGGGCCTGGCCCTGCGCTACACCGACCCGCGCCGGTTTGGCGCCATGCTCTGGAGCCTGGACCCGCTGAACCACGAGCTGCTGGCGCGCCTGGGGCCGGAGCCGCTGACCGACCTGTTCGATGGTGAGCGCCTGTTCCAGTTATCCCGGGGACGCTCCATGGCGGTCAAACCGTTCATCATGGACAACGCGGTGGTAGTGGGGGTGGGCAATATCTATGCGAACGAGGCACTGTTCGCCGCAGGCATCGATCCACGTCGTGAAGCCAAGGGCATTTCCCGGGCCCGCTATCTGCAACTGGCGATCGAGATCAAGCGCATCCTGGCGGCGGCCATCGAGCGGGGCGGCACCACCTTGCGCGATTTTATCGGCGGCGACGGCCAGCCTGGGTACTTCCAGCAGGAGCTGTTCGTCTACGGACGTGGCGGGGAGCACTGCAAGGTCTGCGGCACGGGGCTGCGGGAGATCAAGCTGGGCCAGCGGGCCAGCGTCTATTGCCCACGTTGCCAGCGCTGAGAAGCTGCGCCGGCAAGCCGGCTCCTACGAACGCCGTAGGAGCAGGATTGCCGGCGAAAATGCCCTGAAGGGCCGCTGAATTCCTCAAGCCTTGCCGGTGATCTTCCGGTACTTGGCCATCAACTCTTCTTCGGTTTCCGGACGCGCCTCGTCCAGCGGAATGCAATCCACCGGGCATACCTGTTGGCATTGCGGCTCGTCGTAGTGGCCGACGCACTGGGTGCACAGGTTCGGATCGATGACGTAGATCTCCTCGCCTTGGGAGATGGCCGCGTTGGGGCACTCGGGTTCGCAGACGTCGCAGTTGATGCAATCGTCGGTGATGATCAGGGACATGGGGGACTCCGGCCTGGGCGGCAGGCCCGGGCATGTAAAAACGAATGCGCGCAATTGTGCCGTATTGACGCCCGCAGTGCACGCGGGCGCGATGGCTGACGCCTGGCAAGGGCCCTCTGCGGGGCCGCACGGCTTATTTCTTGAAGCGCAGGGTCAGTGCATCGGCGACGGCCGGATGGACGAACTTGGTGATATCGCCACCCAGGGCAGCAATTTCACGAACCAGCGTCGAGGAAATGAACGAGTAGCGCTCCGACGGCGTCAGGAACAGGCTTTCCACGTCCGGCGCCAGTTGGCGGTTCATGTTGGCCAGTTGGAACTCGTATTCAAAGTCCGAAACTGCTCGCAGGCCCCGCAGAAAGACATTGGCGTTCTGCTCCTTGGCAAAGTGCGCCAGCAGGGTGGAGAAGCCGACGACTTCAACGTTGGGCAGGTGCTTGGTCACCTCTTGCGCCAGTTCCACGCGTTGTTCCAGGGGGAACAGCGGGTTTTTCTTGGGGCTGGCGGCAACGGCGATGATCACGTGGTCGAACAGCCGGGAGGCGCGCTCGACCAGATCGCCGTGGCCCTTGGTAATAGGGTCGAAGGTACCTGGGTACAACACTCGGTTCATCGCGTCGTCCTGGCGGGAATCCGTTGGGGAGTCGGATGGTATCGCAGCCTTCCCGGTCGGCCAAGTCGCCTTTTAGGGAAGAAAGCACTATAGACGACGAAAATACCCCGCTTTTTCACGCCGTTTTCAAGCGCTCCGCCAGGGCCGTGGCCAATTGCGCGGTCAGGCCGTAGACCGACAGCTGCGGGTTGGCACCGATGCTGGTGGGAAACAGCGAGCCGTCGTGGATCGACAGATTGCGCAGTTGATGGTGGCGCCCGAGGCTGTCGGCCACGGCGTTTTTCGGGTCTTCGCCCATGGCGCAGCCACCCATCACGTGGGCGCTGCCCAGGCGGGTGCGGTACAGCGTCAGGTCCAGGCCGTCGATCTGGGTGCGGACTTCATTCAGGGTCTTGGCGAAGCGGGCGTCGCTGTGCAGCGGCTTGACCGCCTTGGCGCCGCCGGCGAACTGGATCTCCGCCATGCTGTGGAAGGCCCGGCGCAGGCCGTCCCAGGCGTAGGGCGAGACCTGATAGTCGAGCACCGGGGTGCCGTCACCGCGCAGCTCGACGTTGCCGCCGGTGCTGTCGGGGTGGAAGCCGTCCCGCAGCAGGGCCAGCATGGCGTGGGTGTGGGGCAGTTGCTCCATGGACAACCCGCTCTGCGGCCCGAAACCACCTAGCAGGGTGCTGGCCAGGGCCGGTTGCAGGGGTGGCACTTCAAGTTTGTAGGACATCTTGCCGGTGGTGCCGTCCTGCCACTGGAAATGGTCGGAGTAGATCGATTGCGGCGCGCCGTAGAACGGGTTGATCACCTCGTCGAACTGGCCGGCGGAGAAGTTCACCAGGTGCAGGAAGGTGCGTTTGCCCAGGCGCGAATGCGGGTCCGGGGCATCGGAGCGCAGCAGCAGGGCGGGGCTGTTGATGCCGCCACCAGCCAGCACGTAGTGCCTGGCCTTGACCGTGATGGTGCGCCCGGTGGGGGCGACGCAGCGGGCGTCCATGGCCTGGCATTGCAGGCCGCTGACCTTGTCATCCTTGATCAACAGGCGTTCGGCCCGGGCCAGGTACAGCAGCTCACCGCCTTTCTCCAGGGTTGCCGGAATGGTGGTCACCAGCATCGATTGCTTGGCATTGGTGGGGCAGCCCAGGCCGCAATAGCCCAGGTTCCAGCAGCCACGGACGTTGCGCGGAATCACGTGCCAGCTGTAGCCCAGGGCTTCGCAGCCCTTGCGGATCACGTCGTTGTTGGCGTTGGGCGGCATGACCCAGGGCGCCACCCCCAGGCGCTGCTCCATTTTCTCGAACCAGGGCGCCATCTCCGCCGAGCTGTGGCCCACCACCCCGTGTTCCCTGGCCCAGTGTTCCAGGGTCGGGTCGGGAGTGCGGAAGCTCGATGTCCAGTTGATCAGGGTGGTGCCGCCCACGGCGCGGCCCTGGAGGATGGTGATGGCGCCGTCCTTGCTCATGCGCCCGATGCCTTCCTGATAGAGGCTGGTGTAGGCCTGGTCCTCCAGCATCTTGAAGTCGTCGCTGGTCTTGAGCGGGCCTTCCTCGATCAGCAGCACCTTGTAGCCGGCGGCGCTGAGGATTTCGGCGGTGGTGCCGCCACCGGCGCCGCTGCCGATGATGGCGACATCGGCTTCCAGGGTCAGGTCCTGCTCCAGCTGCGAGCCGTTGTAGGTTTTCCAGCCACGGTTCAGGCCTTCGCGGAACAGATCAGGTACAGGCATATCGGACGCTCTCTTATTATTGAAGGCTCGGCGCGGATCCACTGTAGCCGCTGCTGAGCCTGCGAAGCTGCGAAAAGGCCCGTAGGGCCTTGCTTGACGATCCCCAGCCGCTGCCCCATCGCCCCACGAACCTAAGCGCTCGTGCGCAGCCTGTGGCAGCGACTACAAAGGCCGGTCAGACCTTCGGTGGCCCGGGATAACCGCAATGGGCCCAGGACTCAGGGCGGGTGTACCAGGCCATCATCACCAGTTGCAGCAACGAGGCATGGCCCATGCGCAGCAGGGCCAGGAAGCTGTTTTCCCAGCGGCTGAGGAAGTTGCGGATGGCCTCGGCGCTGGCGTTTTCCCAACTGCCCCAGATCCCCGTCAGCGGGCCGCGGGTGACCGCCATGCCCAGCACATCGAACAACTGCTGGGTGAGCTTGAACATTTCCGGCGATAGGTGATTGAGGGCGTTGTCCAGGTTGGCCAGGGTGCCGTCGATGGCGGCGGGCATCTTGTCCGCCGCCACGGCGCCTTCAAGCATCACCGGGATCAGCGCCCGCAAAAACGGCAGGTCATTGCTGCGCAGCATGGCGAAGCCGCTGGCGGGCGTGCTGGCAGAGCAACCGCTGAGGCTCGCGCCCAGTCCTGCGGTGGCCAGGAAGGCGCTGGCGCAAAGGCTGATTTTCAGCAATCCGCGCCGTGACAGCGCGGGTGTTTCAGACAGGCTAGGGGTCATTGTTGTTATTACCCGGCGATGTACTGGTTAACGAATGAACAGCTTCTGGATGAGTTTCTGGATCGATTTTCCATAAGGCGGGTAGATCAGGCGCGCCGCGTTGAAGCGCTGCTTGATGAACACTCCCTTGGCCTTGCTGAAGGTCAGGAAGCCTTCATGCCCGTGGTAGTGGCCCATGCCGGAAGGGCCGACACCACCAAACGGCAGGTCATCCTGGGCCACATGCAGCAGGGTGTCGTTGAGGCACACGCCGCCGGAGTGGGTTTCGTTGAGCACCCGCTGCTGTTCGGACTTGTCGTAGCCGAAGTAGTACAGGGCCAGGGGGCGCGGACGCTGGGTGATATAGGCGAGGGCCTGGTCCAGGGTCTTGTAGGGCACGATGGGCAGGATCGGACCGAAGATCTCGTCCTGCATCACGGTCATGTCGTCGGTGACATTCAAGAGCAGGCTATGGCCCAGGCGCCGCTCCTGGCTCTGTTCGAACAGCGGCACCAACAGCGCGCCCTTGCTGGTGGCGTCGCTCAGGTAGCCGTTGAGCCGGGTCAGCTGGCGCTGGTTGATGATCGCGGTGTAGTCGGGGTTGTCCGCCAGGGTCGGGAAGAAACCACGCACCACCTGGCGATAGGCTTCGACAAAGGCACCGATGCGTTCTTCCGGCACCAGCACGTAGTCCGGGGCGACGCAGGTCTGCCCGGCGTTCAGGGTCTTGCCGAAGGCGATACGTTCGGCGGCGTCCTTGAGGGGCACGGTGTGGGACACGATGGCCGGGGACTTGCCGCCCAGCTCCAGGGTCACCGGGGTCAGGTTTTCCGCGGCGGCGCGCATCACGTGCTTGCCGATGCTGGTGGCGCCGGTGAACAGCAGATGATCGAAACGCAGCTTGGAGAACGCCATGCCCACTTCGGCTTCGCCCAGCACCACGCACACCAGATCCTCGGGGAACACCCGGGCCAGCAACTGTTTGAGCAACTGGCCGGTGGCCGGGGTGGATTCACTGAGCTTGAGCATCACTCGGTTGCCGGCGGCCAGGGCCCCCACCAACGGGCCCATGCACAGGTACAGCGGGTAGTTCCACGGCACGATGACGCCCACCACCCCCAGCGGCTGATAAACCACCTTGGCCGAGGCTGGCTGGAAGGCCAGGCCGACGGCGCGACGAGACGGCTTCATCCATTTTTTCAGGTGCTTGCTGGCGTAGTGAATGCCATGCAGGCTGGGCATCAGCTCGGCCAGCAGGGTTTCATCGGCGCTGCGGTTGCTGAAGTCCTGGCTGATGGCATCGATCAGCGCCTGGCGTTCGGTGTCGAGCAGGTTCTGCAGTGATTTGAGCCATTGTTGGCGTTGTGCGGCCGGTGGCATGGGATTGGCGGCGAAGGCCCGGCGCTGGGCTTCGAACAGCGCATGCAGCTCGTCCTGTTGCTGAAGGGAATCCTGCAGGTAAGCGATTTCGGCAGACATGGACGGGCTCCGGTTTTTATAGGGTGGCTAGTTTTTTAGAGCTTATGCTCTAAATTGTCAAATGCCATCCGGTGCCGGTCGCGATTTATCCACAGGGGGATAGAACGTAAGATGCACCCCAGCCTTCTGATTAAAGCCCACGCCCATGGCCCCACGTATAAAAACCCGCGAGCGCATCGTTCAGTTCAGTCTTGAGCTGTTTAACCAACAGGGCGAGCGCAACGTCAGTACCAACCATATTGCTGCGCACATGGAGATTTCTCCGGGCAACCTGTACTACCACTTCCCCAACAAGCAGGCGATCATCGCCGTGTTGTTCGCCGAGTACGAGAGTCTGGTGGACAGCTTCCTGCGCCCGCCCCCCGGGCGTGCGGTTACCGTCGAAGACAAGCGCTATTACCTGCAGGCGCTGCTGGCGGCCATGTGGCGCTACCGCTTCCTGCACCGCGACCTGGAGCACCTGCTGGACAGCGACGCCGAACTGGCGGCTCGCTACCGGCGCTTCTCCCAGCGCTGCCTGATCCAGGGCATGGCCATCTACGGACGTTTCGTCGAGGCCGGGATCGTCGCCATGGACAAGGTGCAGATCGAATCCCTGACCCTCAATGCCTGGATCATCCTCACCTCCTGGGTGCGTTTTCTGTGCACCACCCGGGAGAACTCCACCCACCTGAGCGAGGAAGCCATCAAGCGCGGCGTCTATCAGGTGCTGGTGCTGGAAGCCGGTTTTGTCACCGAGCAGGCCCGGGAAGCGGTCAACGGCCTGTTCGAAGAGTTTTACGTGCCGCTGGCCCAAGCCCTGGAAGAAGTGCAGTAGGATCAATCTCCGACTTACTCACAGGAGCCCGCTATGCCCCTCGCGCAGTTGATCAGCCCGCTTGCCCTGGACCAGAAAAAACAACAGCCCGGCCTGGTGATTCTGGATTGTCGCTTTGCTCTGGAAGACCCGGATTACGGCCAGCGCAGTTACGCCGACGGGCATATCGCCGGGGCCCATTTCGCCGATCTGAACCGGGATCTGAGCGCGCCGGTGATCAAGGGCGTGACCGGCCGGCATCCGTTGCCGGAACCGGCGCAACTGGTGGCCCGCCTGCAGGCCTGGGGCATCGATAACGACAGCGAGATCGTGCTCTATGACGACGGCCCCGGTGCCTACGCTGCCCGCGCCTGGTGGTTGCTGGCCTGGTTGGGCAAGCGTGATGGCGTGTTCATTCTCGATGGCGGCCTCAAAGCCTGGCACGCCGCGGGCCTGCCCCTGAGCCTGGATGCACCGCAAACCGTGCCGGGCCGGTTCGCCGGCCAGCCCGACCACAGTCTGCTACTGGATGCCGAGCACTTGCGCCAGCGCCTGGGCCAGGCGGACCTGACCCTGCTGGATGCCCGTGGCCTGCCGCGTTTTCGTGGTGAGGTGGAGCCGATCGATCCGGTGGCCGGGCATATTCCCGGTGCCCAATGCGCGGCATTCACCGACAACCTGGGCGAGGACGGGCGCTTCCTTGCGGCCGACCGACTCAAGCAGCGATTCGCGCAAAAGCTCGCCGGACGCTCCCCGGAGCAGTTGGTGGCTTACTGCGGCTCTGGCGTCACCGCTTGCCACAACCTGTTCGCCTTGTGCCTGGCCGGCTACCCGCTGGGGCGCCTGTATGCCGGTTCGTGGAGCGAATGGATCACCGATGCCCAGCGGCCTGTCGCCACCGGCGATTGACGGGCTGCCCCCGTCGGCCTCTTCGCTGGCAAGCCAGCTCCTGCGGCCCGCAGGCCCCCGCGAACCTGTAGGAGCGAGCTTGCTCGCGAAAGCCGCGCCGCCCTACTTCAGAGCGGCGCTGCGATAAGCCGCCGGCGTCACCCCATACACCTGCTTGAACTGCCGGCTCAGATGGCTTTGGTCGGCAAATCCCAACTGTGTCGCCACTGCCAGCGGCAGGCAGCCATCACGCAACAAGGCCCGGGCTTTGGCGATGCGCTGTTGCATCAACCAGGTATGGGGTGCAATCCCGGTGGTCCGGCGAAACACCCGGGCGAAATGAAACGGCGACAGGTTTACCGCCGCCGCCAACTCTTCCAATGACGGCGGCGCGGCCAGTTGCGAGCGCAGCAGTTCCTTGGCTTGGACAATCGCCCGGTGTTCCTGCCCAGGTTCACCCAGTGCCCGGACGCCGGCGTGGCGCTGCAACAGCATCAGCAGCATTTCCCGCCACTGGGTCTGTTGTTGCAGGGCGGTGGCCGGGCTTTCCAGCAGGTGGTGCAGGCGGGCAAAACCCTGCACCAGATCCGGGTCTCGATACAGGGTGGCGCCAAAGGCCGGCAGGCTGCCGCTGGGCAGTTCCAGTTCATCCAGCAAGCCGAGAATCTGCCGGTTGTCCGGGTAAAAGGCCCGATACAGCCAGCCGTCTTCAACACCCTTGGCCCCGGTGTGCAATTCGTCCGGGTTGATCAGCACCAGGGTGCCGCTGCCCGCCAGGTGTTCGGCCCCGCGGTAGCGGTAACGCTGAGCGCCAGCCATGATCATGCCGATCACATAACCCTCGTGCACATGGGGCACGAAGCGCTGTTCGATATAACGCGCGGCCAGCAACTCGACCCCGGCCAGGGGCGCGGTCTGCCAGAAGCGGATCGACTCCCGGGCGGGCTTATCCATGGCGGTCCAGGCCGGTCAGCCATTGCGGGATGCGTTGTTCCAGGTAGTAGCTCGGGTGTTTCAGGCTGCCTCCGACAAAGCCTACGTGGCCGCCCTTGGCCTGCAGTTCGAACTGGGTACTGGCGGACAGTTCGCCGGCCTCGGGCAGGCTATGGGGGAACACAAAGGGATCGTCCGCGGCCTGGATGATCAGGGTCGGGGTACGGATTTCCCCGAGGTAATAGCGGCTGGAAGCGCGGCGGTAGTAGTCCTGGGCATCGGCAAAGCCATGCAGCGGCGCGGTGACCCGGCCATCGAAGTCCCAGAAGGTGCGCATCTTGGTCAGCGGGCCCAGTTGCGCCAGGGTCGCCAGGCCTTCATGGCGGCCGTCGTGCTGGAACTGGCGTTGCTTGTCCTTGATGTAGGCCAGCATCTCGCGCATGAAGTGGGCCTGATAGACCTTGGAGAACCCCTGGCCAATGCGGTCGGCGCACTGGTCCAGGCGAAACGGCACCGACACCGCCGTAGCCCCTTGCAGCGGACTGGCGCTGCCGCTTTCCCCCAGGTACTTGAGCAGTACATTGCCTCCCAGGGAGTAGCCCACCGCGAACAGCGGTGCCTGGGGGCGCTTGGCCCGCAGATGGGCAATGGCCGAAGCCAGGTCTTCGCTGGCGCCGGAGTGGTAGCTGCGGGGCAGCAGGTTGGGTTCGCCGGAGCAGCCGCGCCAGTTCAGCGCTGCGCTGGCCCAGCCTCGGGCGGCGAGGGCCTGTTGCAGGCCGGCCACATAAGGTGAATTGGAAGAACCGGTCAGCCCATGCAGCACCAGCACCAGCGGGGCCTCGGCGCTATGGGGGCCGTGCCAGTCAAGATCGAGAAAGTCGCCGTCATCCAGCCACAGACGTTCGCGCTGGCGCTCAAGGTGGGTGGTCGGGCGCCACAGCGGACCCCACAGCGTCTGCAGGTGCGGGTTGCCAAGGCCGAAGGCGGGGATGAAACGATCAGGCGAGTTGGGCACGGGGTGAGTCTCGATGCGGCGCTGCGCAGCCCGGGTGGGCTGCGCAGCTTGTTCCGGCCGAGCGTAAACAGGTTCTACGCGGCGCTGTCTGCCATACGTTGCCACAAGGAGTAATACACCTGCCCGGATTTTTGTTCACGGTGCAGGCGCCAACTGCCGGGCAGACCCAGGGTCGATGGCGCGGTTTCGCTTTCGGTGTAGATCCAGGCGTCGTCCGCCAACCAGCCGCGTTCCTCCAGCAGGGCGCAGGCGGCGGGCAGCAGGTTCTGGTTGAACGGCGGGTCCAGAAACGCCAGGTCGAACGGCGTGGCCGGCTGGGTTTCCAGGTAGCGCAGGGCGTCAGCGGTCTGCGCCTGGCCCACAGAGCAACGCAGCGTTCCCAGGTGCTCGCGCAGGCTGGAGACCGCTACGTTGCTGCTGTCCAGGGCCAGCCCCGAGGCGGCGCCGCGGGACAGGGCTTCAAGGAACACCGCCCCGCTGCCGGCGAACAGGTCGATGACCTTGGCCCCGGCCACATAGGGGGCCAGCCAGTTGAACAGGGTTTCGCGCACCCGGTCCGGGGTCGGGCGCAGCCCCGGCAGATCGGGGAAGCTCAGCTTACGGCTGCGCCATTCGCCGCCGATGATGCGCAGCTGGCCCACGCCATTGTGCTGGTTGTGGACGGGCTTCTTGCTGGGACGGGCTGGACGGGCCATCAGTGCTCCGGAACCCCGAGCGGCTGCTCGGCGGGTTTGTCAGTGGGGGGCGGCAACGGCTTCTGCGCGACGGTGGGGCCGGCGCTGACGATGACCATCTTGTCGACGCCGAGGTGTTTGTTCATGGCGGCCTTGACCTGTTCCACCGTCAGTGCCTGGGATTGACGCATGAAGTCTTCCAGGTAGCTCAACGGCAGGTTGTAGAAGCCCATGGCGCCCAGCTGGCCGACGATATCGGCGTTGCTGGCGGTGGACAGCGGGAAGCTGCCGGCCAGTTCGCGCTTGGCGTCATCCAGTTCCTTCTGGGTCGGGCCGTTTTTCAGGTAATCGGCGAACACGTCCTGCACCAGTTTCAGGGTGCCTTCGCTCATTTCTGCGCGGGTCTGCAGGTTGATCATGAACGGCCCGCGGGCCTGCATCGGGGTGAAGCCCGAGTACACGCCGTAGGTCAGGCCGCGTTTCTCGCGCACTTCACTCATCAGCCGGGTGCCGAAGCCGCCACCGCCGAGGATCTGGTTGCCCAGGGACACGGCGGCGTAATCCGGATCGTCACGGTCGATCCCCAGTTGTGCCAGCAGCAGGTTGGTCTGGCTCGACGGGAATTCGATGTGGCCGATGCTGGCCTTGGGTTCAGTGGGTTGCTCGACCTTCGCCAGGGCCGGGCCTTTGGGCAGGGCGGCGGAGACTTGCGCGGCAATTGCCTCGGCGTCGCTGCGGGACAGATCGCCGACCAGAGCGATCACCACGTTGCCGGCGGTATAGGCCTTGGCGTGGAAGGCCTGCAGTTGCGCCTGGGTGATAGTCGGAACGCTCTTGGCATTGCCTTCGCTGGCATGCGCATAGGGATGGCTGCCGTACAGGCGCTGCATCAGCTCCAGGCTGGCCAGCTTGCCGGGGTTCTGCTTCTGGTACTCGAAGCCGGCTAGCAACTGGTTCTTGATCCGCGCCAGGGAGTCGGCAGGGAAGGTCGGCTTGCCCACCACTTCGGCAAACAGCTCAAGCGCCGGTTCGCGTTTATCCACAGCGCTGAGGCTGCGCAGCGAGACCACGGCCATGTCCTTGTAGGCACCGTTGCCGATATCCGCGCCCAGGCTTTCAAAGCCCTGGGCGATGGCGCCCACATCCTTGCCGGGCACGCCTTCGTTGAGCATGGCGTTGGTCAGCAGGGCCAGGCCGGAAGTGTTGCCGTCCTGGCTGCTGCCGGCGGCGAAGATCAGGCGCATGTCGAACATCGGCAGCTCGCGGGCTTCGACGAACAGCACCTTGGCGCCTTCGGCAGTGTTCCAGGTCTGCACATTGAGGTTGCGATGGCTGGGGGCCTTGCCATCCAGCTCGGCCAGAGATTGCAGCTTCTGGCTGCTCTTGGCGTTGTCCAGGGCCTGGCTGGCATTGCTCTCGCCGGAGCGCGACAGGTACAGGCCACCGGCGGTGAGCAGGGCGACCAGGGCCAGGCCCAGCAGGACCGGTGAAGCATTCTTGCGCTTACTCATGAGCGGACTCCTCAGGCAGTACATGGGCCACGCTCATACGCTCCCGGGTGAAATAGGTGCGGGCGGCTTTCTGGATGTCTTCCGGGGTCACGCTTTGCAGTTCCGCCAGCTCGGTGTCCATCAGCTTCCAGGACAGGCCGACGGTTTCCAGCTGGCCGATGGCGCTGGCCTGGCTGGTGATCGAGTCACGCTCGTAGACCAGCCCGGCAATCACTTGTGCCCGGACCCGCTCCAACTCTGCGGCCGACGGCGGGGTGGTTTTCAGTTGGTCCAGCAGGCGCCACAGCCCGGCTTCGGCCTGGGCGATGGTTTTCTTCTTCTGGCTGTTGGGGGTGGCCGAGAGCATGAACAGGCTGTCGCCTCGGGTGTAGGCGTCATAGCTGGTGGAGCCGTTGGACAGCAACTCTTCGCCGCGCTCCAGCTGGGTCGGAATGCGCGCGCTGTAGCCGCCGTCCAGCAGGGCCGCGGCCAGGCGCAGGGCGTTGACCGAACGCTTGTCTTCAGCTGTGGCGATGCTGGGCACGTTGAAGGCCAGCATCAGACTCGGCAGTTGGGTCTTCACATGCAGGGTGATCAGGCGCTCGCCGGGTTCGGCCAGCTCCAGGGGGATCTTCGTCGGTGGCACGTCGCGCTTGGGGATGGCGCCGAAATAGCGTTGGGCCAGAGCCTTGACCTCATCCGGGGTGACATCGCCCACCACCACCAGGGTGGCGTTGTTCGGCGCGTACCAGGATTGGTACCAGTGGCGCAGTTCCTCGACCTTCATCCGGTTCAGGTCGGCCATCCAGCCGATGGTCGGCGTGTGGTAGCCGCTGGCGGGGTAGGCCATGGCCTTGAAGCGCTCGTAGGCCTTGGACAGCGGCTTGTCGTCGGTGCGCAGGCGGCGCTCTTCCTTGATCACTTCGATCTCGCGGGCGAACTCGTCGGCCGGCAGGCGCAGGCTGGCCATGCGGTCGGCTTCCAGCTCCAGGGCCACGCCCAGGCGGTCGCGGGCCAGGACCTGGTAATAAGCGGTGAAGTCGTCGCTGGTGAAGGCGTTCTCTTCGGCGCCAAGATCCCGCAGGATCAGGGACGCTTCACCCGGGCCGACCTTCTCGCTGCCCTTGAACATCATGTGTTCCAGGGCGTGGGACAAACCGGTCTGACCCGGGGTTTCGTAGCTGGAGCCGACCTTGTACCAGACCTGCGACACCACTACCGGTGCGCGATGGTCTTCGCGGACCACCACTTTGAGGCCGTTGTCGAGGGTGAATTCGTGGGTGGGTTGCGGGTCGGCAGCCAGGGCTGCAAGGGGCAGACAAACTGTGCTGAGCAGCAGGCCTGCAGCGCGGCGGGCTAGAGCATTCATTCGTTTTTAAACCTGTTGGGCTGCCCGCTTGGTCTTAGCCTGTGCGGGCGAGGAGGTGCTAGGATACTGATCCGTTTTACTGGCGGCCACGCCTATCAGGCTTGCACGAATCAGAGTGTGCTTGAGCAGGTTGTATGAGTTACCGGCAAAAAGCCTTGATTTGTCAGCTAAACTTCGACTTTTCGCCGATTTTGCCGTTCCAGTCCTTAAGTAAAATCGATCCTTGAAGTGCTTTTGGGCATTTCGACAACATGTTGCGCGTGAACAAGCTGGATGAAACACAGTCTGTTCTGCATCGAATATTTATTTACCGAAGCGCCCACTGGCGCATCGCTACCTTGAGATAGCCGTCTCCATGTTTGGTTCCAACGACGACAAAAAGACCCCAGCCGCGGCTGGCGAGAAGAAAGGCCTGTTCGGATGGCTGCGCAAAAAGCCGCAGGAACCCGTCGTCGAACAGCCGCAAGTGCCTGTCGAGCCGGTGCCGGCTCCAGTTATTGAAACCGCTCCCGGCGTTGCCCCGAGTGAGCCGGTTGTGCTGTCGACCGGCGAGCCGGTGCTGCAACCCCGGGGCGAGGCCGAGCCGGTAGCGGCCGTTGCGCCCGAGTTGCCCCTGACTCCGAGCCCGGAGCACAAGCCCTGGCTGACTCTACCGGTAGCGGAAGAGCCGGTGGCCCTGGTGGAGGACGCTCAGGCGGAGCACGTCACTCCGCCGATTCCAGCCCTGACCCCAGCATCTGAACCGGTGGTCGAAGCGCCGGTTGTCACCCCGGCTCCGGTGCTCGAAGTGCAAACGCCGGTAGCGCCGGTATTCGTCGCGCCGGAGCCTGTTGCTCCTGCTCCTGCTCCTGCTCCTGCTCCTGCTCCTGCTCCTGCTCCTGCTCCTGTTGCCGAGCCGGTTGCCCAGGTGGCGGAGCCCGAGCCCGTGGTCGAGCCGGTCCGTCCTGTTGAAGAGAACAAGGTCGGTTTCTTCGCCCGCTTGAAGCAGGGCCTGTCCAAGACCAGCGCCAGCATTGGCGAAGGCATGGCCAGCCTGTTCCTGGGCAAGAAGGCCATCGATGACGAGTTGCTGGAAGACCTGGAAACCCGTCTGCTGACCGCCGACGTCGGGGTCGAAGCGACTTCGGTGATCATCCAGAACCTGACCCAGAAGGTGGCGCGCAAGCAACTCACCGACTCCGATGCGCTGTACGCCTCGTTGCAGGCCGAACTCACCAGCATGCTCAAGCCGGTGGAGCAGCCGCTGAAAATCGTCGCCCAGAACAAACCCTTCGTGATCCTGGTGGTGGGCGTCAACGGCGCCGGCAAGACCACCACCATCGGCAAGCTGGCGAAGAAACTGCAGCTGGAAGGCAAGAAAGTCATGCTGGCGGCCGGCGACACCTTCCGCGCCGCGGCGGTGGAGCAACTGCAAGTCTGGGGCGAGCGCAACAAGATCCCGGTCATCGCCCAGCACACCGGAGCCGATTCCGCTTCGGTGATCTTCGACGCCGTGCAGGCGGCCAAGGCTCGTGGTATCGATGTGCTGATCGCCGACACGGCGGGGCGCCTGCACACCAAAGACAACCTGATGGAAGAGCTGAAGAAGGTCCGCCGGGTGATCGGCAAGCTCGACGCCGATGCGCCGCACGAGGTGCTGCTGGTGCTGGACGCCGGTACCGGCCAGAACGCCATCAACCAGGCCAAACAGTTCAACCAGACCGTGGAATTGACCGGCCTGGCCCTGACCAAACTCGATGGCACGGCCAAAGGCGGGGTGATCTTCGCCCTGGCCAAGCAATTCGGTCTGCCGATCCGTTATATCGGGGTCGGTGAAGGCATCGATGACTTGCGTACTTTTGAAGCAGAACCCTTTGTCCAGGCACTGTTTGCCGAGCGGGAGCGTTCATGATTCGTTTCGAACAGGTCGGTAAGCGCTATCCCAATGGCCACGTTGGCCTGCATGAGCTGAGCTTTCGCGTCCGTCGTGGCGAATTCCTGTTTGTCACCGGCCATTCCGGCGCCGGCAAAAGCACCTTGCTGCGCCTGCTGCTGGCCATGGAACGCCCTACCTCCGGCAAATTGCTGCTGGCGGGTCAGGACCTGGGTCAGATCAGCAATGCACAGATCCCTTTCCTGCGGCGGCAGATTGGCGTGGTGTTCCAGAATCACCAGTTACTGTTCGATCGCACGGTGTTCAACAACGTCGCTCTGCCGTTGCAGATCCTCGGTCTGTCCAAGGCGGAAATCGCCAAGCGCGTGGATTCGGCCCTGGAGCGCGTGGCCTTGTCGGACAAAACCGATCTTTACCCAGGTGATCTGTCCACCGGTCAGCAACAGCGCGTAGGTATTGCTCGAGCCATCGTCCACCGTCCAGCCTTGCTGCTGGCGGATGAGCCCACCGGTAACCTCGACCCGCGTCTTGCGGCGGAAATCATGGGCGTGTTCGAAGACATCAACCGCCTGGGCACCAGCGTACTGATCGCCAGTCACGACCTGGCGCTGATCGCGCGCATGCGTCACCGCATGCTGACCCTGCAGCGCGGCCGATTGATTGGCGACGGGGAGGCCGGCGTATGAGTGCCACACGTACCCCTAAAGTGGCGGAGCGCGTAGCGCCCAAGGCCTCCGAAGCACCGCCACCGAAGAAAAAACGCGACGAGGACGACGGTCCGGATTTCGCCACCCTGTTGCATGCCTGGATCGAAAGCCATCGCGCCAGCTTGCTGGACAGCCTGCGGCGCCTGGGCAAGCAGCCCATCGGCAGTTTCTTTACCTGCCTGGTGATGGCTGTGGCCCTGAGCTTGCCCATGGGCCTGTCGTTGCTGCTCAGCAACGTCGAGCGCCTGGGCGGTTCCTGGCAGCGGGCAGCGCAGATTTCGCTGTACCTGGATCTGGGGGCTTCAGCCAGCGAAGGTGAGAAGCTTGGCGAAGAGATCAAGGGCCTGCCCGGTGTGGCGGATGCCGAGTTCATCAGTAAGGAAAAGGCGCTGGAAGAATTCCAGCAGCAGTCCGGCCTGGGTGAGGCTTTGCGCGAGCTGCCCCACAATCCGCTGCCGGGCGTAGTGCTGGTCACGCCGAGCGAAGTGGACAAGGCGACTCTGGAGGCCTTGCGTCAGCGGTTGTCGGAAATGCCCAAGGTGCAACTGGCGCAGTTGGACCTGGTATGGGTCGAGCGGCTGGCGGCCATCCTCAAGCTGGGGGACCGTTTTGTCTTCGGCCTGACGGTGTTGCTGGTTTCTGCATTACTTTTGGTGATAGGCAATACCATTCGTCTTCATATTGAAAACCGCCGCACAGAGATAGAAGTGATTAAACTCGTCGGCGGCACAGACAGCTATGTGCGCCGTCCCTTCCTTTATATGGGCGCGTTGTATGGCTTCGGTGCGGGGATTCTGTCCTGGGGCGTATTGGCGTTTGGCCTGAACTGGCTGAACGACGCGGTGATCGGCTTGGCCGGCTTGTATGGCAGTGATTTTGCCCTGGCAGGGGTGCCGGTTGCTGATGGTCTATCGCTCTTGCTTGGTGCGGTGCTGTTGGGTTATATCGGTGCGTGGATTGCGGTGGCCCGCCACCTGAGGGAGCTGGCACCGAAGTAATGTCATTTTGCTTGTATTGACCTTTCAGAATATTTGGGAACTTGTTTCGCGGTTTCCGGTCAATTTTCGCAGTGCTGAACTGCACGAGTTATGTGAGTCGGAGGTTTTTTCGTATGACCACTTCTTTGCAACCTGCTTACGCATTGGTTCCAGGCGCAAACCTGGAGGCCTATGTGCACACGGTGAACAGCATTCCATTGCTGACGCCCGAGCAGGAGCGTGAACTGGCCGAGAGTCTCTACTATGAGCAGGATCTTGAGGCGGCTCGGCAGATGGTGCTCGCCCACCTGCGTTTTGTCGTACATATCGCCCGTAGCTATTCCGGCTACGGGTTGGCCCAGGCTGACCTGATCCAGGAAGGCAACGTTGGCCTGATGAAAGCCGTGAAGCGCTTCAACCCGGAAATGGGTGTGCGCCTGGTGTCCTTTGCGGTGCACTGGATCAAGGCGGAGATTCACGAGTTCATCCTGCGTAACTGGCGGATTGTGAAAGTCGCGACCACCAAGGCTCAGCGCAAGCTGTTCTTCAACCTGCGCAGCCAGAAGAAGCGTCTGGCCTGGCTGAACAATGAAGAAGTGCATCGCGTGGCGGAGAGCCTGGGCGTTGAGCCCCGTGAAGTGCGCGAGATGGAAAGCCGTCTGACCGGCCAGGACATGGCCTTCGATCCGGCTGCTGAAGCGGATGATGACAGCGCCTTCCAATCGCCGGCCAACTACCTGGAAGACCATCGCTACGACCCGGCGCTGCAACTGGAAGATGCCGATTGGAGCGACAACTCCACCCACAACCTGCACGAAGCGCTGGAAGTGCTGGACGAGCGCAGCCGTGACATCCTCTACCAGCGCTGGCTGGCCGAAGAGAAAGCCACGCTGCACGACCTGGCGCAGAAGTACAACGTTTCGGCCGAGCGTATCCGCCAGCTGGAAAAGAGCGCGATGAACAAGTTGAAGCTGTCCATCGCCGCTTAAGCCTGAAGCGTCATGCAAAACGCCCCGAGATGATCGGGGCGTTTTTGTTTGCGCGTCTTTTGTAGGGGTGGCTTGTCGGCGAATAGGCCTGGTTTACCTAACCCGCCCACGGCGCTTTACGGGCTTCATTCAACCGATTCAGGTAATCGGCCCCACCCAACTGGCTCATCTGCCGCCGAACCCAGCCCGCCCGCTGCATCACATAAGTGCTGGGCCGCGCTGCGCTCCACACCCTTGGATTGGGCAGGACAGCGGCCAGCAGGCTGGCTTGCTGGCGTGACAGGTTGGCCGCGCTGACGCCGAAGTGATGGCGCGCCGCGGCTTCTGCCCCGAACACCCCTTCATCCCATTCGACACTGTTGAGGTAGACCTCAAGAATCCGCTGCTTGGGCCAGAACACCTCGATCAGCGCGGTGAACCAGGCTTCCAGCCCCTTGCGCAAGTAGCTGCGGCCGGACCAGAGGAACAGGTTTTTCGACACTTGCTGACTCAGGGTGCTGGCACCACGGATCGAACCGCCCCGTTCGTTGTGGATCAACGCTGCCTGGATTGCATCGATATCGAAGCCCCAGTGCTCGGGGAATTTCTGATCCTCGCCGGCGATCACCGCCACCTTGAGGTTGTCGGAGATTTCATCCCAAGGCTTCCAGGTGCGTTGCAGGTCGATGGGGTCGTTGTCGATCCAGGATTCGACCTTGCGCTCCACCATCAGGGCGGTGCCCGGCGGCGGCACGAAACGGAACAGCAGCACCAGCAGCACGCTACCGACGACGAACCACATCAAGGCTTTTACAAGGCGACGAAACAGATAACGCAGCATAGAGATGGCTTGGCCGAACCCGTTGAGCGCGCCATTATACAGACCCTTTGCGCTGAATCTGACTGGAGTTCCTCATGTTGCGTGGCTTCCTGATGCTGGCCGCTTTCTTCGGTTTCACCGGGGTCGCCCTGGGTGCCTTTGCCGCTCACGGTCTGAAAAACCGCCTGAGCACCGAGTACCTGGCTATTTTTCATACAGGGGTCACTTACCAGCTGGTGCATACCCTGGCGCTGTTCGGCGTCGCCTTGCTGGCGGCGCATATTCCAGGGCGGCTGGTGACCTGGGCCGGTATCGCGTTCACCCTGGGCATCCTGTTGTTCTCCGGCAGCCTGTACCTGCTGACCCTGAGCGGCATCAGCAAGCTGGGCATCATCACCCCCTTCGGTGGCCTGGCCTTCCTGGTTGGCTGGTTTCTGCTGGGCCTTGCCGCCTGGCGCCTGCAAGGGGCCGGCTGACGCTTGTAGCTGACCTTTAGGTCACGATCGGGCTAGAATGCTGGCCCCTAAAAATGATGGCGGCCTCGAGCATGCGCATTCAGTTGAACGGTGAATCCTTTGAACTGCCCGACGGCTCGACCGTTGCGGCCCTGCTGACCCGTCTGGACCTGACCGGACGCCGGATCGCGGTGGAACTCAATCTGGATATCGTTCCGCGCAGCCAGCACGCCGAGACCGCCCTCAACGAGGGCGACCAGGTGGAAGTGGTCCACGCCATCGGCGGCGGCTAGCCACTGGCGTCAATCGCGCTGCTACGTATTCCGCGCAGCGCCCTGGCCCGGCTCCGGGCCTCTCCCATGGAAGACGCGTTCACCGGCCCCGGAATGAGGGCTCCAGGGCCCCGGGCCTGATACAGAATTCTGCAAGAACCTCACCCCAACAGAGGATTTCCGATGAGCAACGTTCGTAGTGACAAGCCTTTCGTCCTGGCCGGTCGGACGTACCAGTCGCGTTTGCTGGTAGGCACCGGCAAGTACCGCGACATGGAAGAAACCCGCCTGGCCATCGAGGCCTCGGGTGCCGAGATCGTCACCGTCGCCGTGCGCCGGACCAATATCGGCCAGAACCCGGGCGAACCGAACCTGCTGGATATCCTGCCACCGGATCGCTACACCATCCTGCCCAACACCGCCGGCTGCTATGACGCAGTGGAAGCGGTACGCACCTGCCGCCTGGCTCGCGAACTGCTGGACGGCCACAACCTGGTCAAGCTGGAAGTCCTGGCCGACCAGAAGACCCTGTTCCCCAACGTGCTGGAAACCCTCAAGGCCGCCGAAGTGCTGGTCAAGGAAGGTTTCGACGTGATGGTCTACACCAGCGATGACCCGATCATCGCTCGCCAACTGGCGGAAATGGGCTGCATCGCGGTCATGCCCCTGGCGGGCCTGATCGGCACCGGGCTGGGGATCTGCAACCCGTACAACCTGCAGATCATTCTTGAAGAAGCCAAGGTTCCGGTGCTGGTGGATGCCGGTGTCGGCACCGCTTCCGATGCCACCATCGCCATGGAGCTGGGCTGTGAAGCGGTGCTGATGAACTCGGCCATCGCCCACGCGCAGCAGCCGGTCATGATGGCCGAAGCCATGAAACACGCAATTGTCGCGGGCCGCCTGGCGTACCTCGCCGGTCGCATGCCGAAGAAACTCTATGCCAGCGCCTCTTCGCCGCTGGATGGTCTGATCAAGTAAGAGCCATTGATGACTGAATCAAACGACACGCCAATCCAGCCGGAAGCCGGCGACGAGCGCCAACACCGCCGCATCAAGAGTTTCGTGATGCGCGCCGGGCGCATGACCGAAGGCCAGCAACGTGGCCTGGATCAGGGCGCGCCGCTGTATGTGCTGCCCCTGGCTGACGCCCCGGTGGACTACGACCAGGTGTTCGGCCGTTCAGCGCCGCGCTCTTTGGAAATCGGCTTCGGCATGGGCCATTCGCTGCTGGAAATGGCCGCGGCGGCTCCGGAGCAGGACTTCATTGGTGTGGAAGTTCACCGTCCGGGCGTCGGCGCGCTGCTCAATGGCGTGCTGACTCAGGGCCTGACCAACCTGCGGGTCTACGATTGCGACGCCATTGAAGTGCTCAATCGCTGCATCGCCGACAACAGCCTGGATCGGCTGATGCTGTTCTTCCCCGATCCGTGGCACAAGAGCCGGCACCACAAGCGCCGCATCGTCCAGGCCTCCTTCGCCGAGCTGGTGCGCAGCAAGCTCAAGGTGGGCGGCATTCTGCACATGGCCACCGACTGGGAGCCCTATGCCGAATACATGCTGGAAGTGATGAACGTTGCCCCGGGTTACCGCAACCTGGCCGAAGACGGCAAGTGCGTGCCGCGCCCGGCTGAACGCCCGATCACCAAGTTCGAGCGTCGTGGCGAGCGCCTGGGCCATGGTGTGTGGGATCTGAAGTTCGAAAAGCTCGACTGAGCCCCGTACAGCCGCTGTTGTAGGCGCTGGTTTGCTAGCGAAGGTGCCCTCAAGGACGCCTTCGCCAGCCAGCTGACTCCTACAAGGCTTGGATGAAACTGACCGGCACCTGGTCGGTCAGCCACACCCCATTCTCTGCCTGATAGAAGGTGAAACCCTGGGCCTGCATGGCCTGGGCGTCGACCTGCAGGATCACCACCTTGCCGTAACGCTGGCCCACGGCCCGGGCGGTGTCGATTTCCTGGGACAGGTGCACGTGATGGCGTGAGCCCGGGATCAGCCCCTTCTCATTGATCGACTCCATGAAGCGCGTGGCAGTGCCGTGGTAGAGCACGGCGGGCGGTTGCTTTGCCTCAAGCTGCAATTGCACGGCCTTGTTGGAGTGTCCCTGAACGGCGCGGATTTGCTGGCCGTCAGCGGAGAGGGCGAAGCGCTTCTTGTCGTTGCCTTCGACCACCCGCTCGATCAGTTCCCGGTTCAGTTGCCGGCCGTTCTTGGCGGCGCCGCTGATCAGCGCTTCGATATCGCCCCAGCCTTGGCTGTCCAGCTCAAGACCGATGGCCTGGGGCTCGTGGCGCAGCACGTAGCTGAGGAACTTGCTGGTGTCTTCGATGACTTTCTTGCTCATGTTCTTCCTTGAATAGCGGCTGCAGGTCAGCGGCGGTCGGCGACCACGCCAATCAGCACCAGCACCACCAGCAGCACTGGCGCCAGGCTGTAGTTGTTGAACTGGCTCAGGCCGCGGACGATCCACGGCGTGGCGTAGATCAGCGCCAGGCCGCTGCCGACCATGCACAGCAAGGCCATCAGCGGCACGCGCAGGGCGCCGGCGATGCCGCCCAGGCGCTGCTCGACCCAACCCTTGATGTCCGCGCCGAACAGCACCAGCAGGCAGCCCACCAATGCCAGGGCGATTTCCGAGAGGTTGCTGCGACTCCAGCGGGACACGGTGGCAAGCAGGTCGAGTACCAGATCCATGTGATTTCCTTAGATCAGAAAGTATTGCAGCAGGTCATTGAGGAAGAGTTGCCCGCGGGCCGTGGCCGCCAGGCGTGACGGTTCGACCTGCAACAAGCCACTTTGTTCGGCCTGACGCCGACCTTCGGCAAGGCTGGCCAGATCCAGGCCGGTGCGCTGGGCGAACAGTGCGGCGTCGACGCCATCGGTGAGGCGCAGGGCGTTCATCAGGAACTCGAACGGCAGCTCGTCGTTGCCCAGGGTCTTCTCGCCAGCCTTGAACGGCTTGGCCGGGTTCAGGTAGTCCTTGGGCAGGCGGGTCTTCCAGGTGCGCAGAATGCGCCCGTCCGGGTGGCTGAGCTTGCCGTGGGCGCCGGCACCGATGCCGATGAAGTCGCCGAAGCTCCAGTAGTTCAGGTTGTGCCGCGCCGCACGTCCGGGCTGGGCGTAGGCCGACACTTCATACTGGGCGTAGCCATGCTCGGCCAGCAGTGCCTGGCCGGCTTCCTGGATATCCCACAGGGTGTCGTCCTCCGGCAGCACCGGCGGCTGGTTCCAGAACACCGTGTTGGGTTCCAGGGTCAGCTGATACCAGGACAGGTGGGTCGGCTTCATGGCGATGGCCTGACGCAGATCGCCCAGGGCATCGTCCAGGGACTGATCCGGCAAGCCGTGCATCAGGTCCAGGTTGAAGTTGTCGAACCCGGCCTGGCGCGCCATGCCGGCGGCCCGTACTGCTTCGTCACCGTTGTGGATGCGGCCCAGGGCCTTGAGCTTCTGTTCCTGGAAGCTCTGGATGCCGATGGACAGGCGGTTGATCCCCAGGGCGCGGTAGGCGGTGAACTTCTCCTGCTCGAAGGTCCCGGGATTGGCTTCCAGGGTGATCTCGATATCGCCGGCGAAGGGGATGCGCTGTTCCACGCCCTTGAGCAGCCGACCCAGGGCCTGGGCGCTGAACAGGCTCGGGGTGCCGCCGCCGAAGAAGATCGAACTCAGCTCGCGGCCATAGACCGCGTGCAGCTCCAGATCGAGGTCGGCCAGCAGGGCGTCGACGTACTCTTCTTCCGGCAGCGTCGGGCTGGCGGCGTGGGAGTTGAAATCGCAATAAGGGCATTTGCGTACACACCACGGGATGTGGATGTACAGCGCCAGGGGCGGCAACTGGGGCAGCGCCGCCCGAGGCGTTGGCGCGCCGCCGAGAATCAGCGGCGACGCGGATCGGTCCTGGCTCATTTCAGGCCCAGGCGTTGCCGCAGAATGGCCATGGCGCGGGCGCGGTGGCTGAGCTGGTTTTTCTCCACGGGGCCCAGCTCGGCGCTGGAGCAGTCACGTTCCGGCACCCAGAACAGCGGGTCGTAGCCGAAACCGTGTTCGCCACTGGCGGCGGTGAGGATGCGCCCGTGCCACAGGCCTTCGCAGAGGATCGGCAACGGATCGTCGGCGTGCCGCACCAGGGCCAGGACGCAGACGAACTGCGCGCCGCGCTGGGCTTCGGGGACGTCTTTCAGGGCTTCGAGCAGCTTGGCGTTGTTCGCCGCGTCGCCCTGGCCGTCGGCATAGCGCGCCGAGTAGATGCCCGGCGCGCCGCCGAGAAAGTCCACCGCCAGGCCGGAATCGTCCGCCAGTGCCGGCAGGCCGGAAATGCGTGCGGCATTGCGCGCCTTGAGGATGGCGTTTTCGACGAACGACAGACCGGTTTCTTCCGGCTCGACGCTGCTGAACTCGCCGATCGAGCGCAGTTGCACCGAGGCGCCGAGCATGGCCTGGAGTTCTTTGAGTTTGCCGGCGTTGTGGCTGGCCAGTACGAGTTGCGTAAGGTTCATTATTCGCCCGGGAATAGCTCTTGGTTGAAGCTGAAGCTGTTGGTATCGCCACCCGTTTGCACGGTGATGGTGAAGGTACGGGTTTCCTGCTGTTCCACTGGGAACTGGGCGATGTAGTAGATCGCGCCCTGTTCGGTGATCTGGCGGAATTTCAGCGGGATGCTCTTGCTGGTCAGGTCCTTGACCGTACCGCTGACCTGGCCGACCAGCGGCTTGCCATCCTTGATCAGGGAGACGTTGATCACGCCCTGGTTCTTGCTGCGAACCAGCTCCGCGGCCCTGGCGACGTCAGGTTGCAGGTAGGTGGAGTTGAAGGTGTTGTAGTGCACGGTGATGTCACCGAACACCTCCTTGCGCTCGCTCTTGATCGGATCTGCCGCCAGGGCACTGAAGCTCAGGCAGGCAGCCAATAGAAATGTCACCAGACGTCCCATGATGGTTCTCCTCGATGCAACGTGGTTTATACCGCGACCTTGTGATCTTGCAGGCCGGGACTGCTGACGCGGTAGATGCCGATCTCTCCCAACAGATTAGGCCATAGCTTACTGGCCCACCCGTGACGGTGTTGTTGATCGACGGCAAGGCGGTTGATCACCCGGGCTTGGCGCTCGCGGCACAGCTCTTCGAAGTCCTCGAAGGTGCAGAAGTGGATGTTCGGCGTGTTGTACCAGGTGTACGGGAGGAACTCCGAGACCGGCATCCGACCCTTGCTGGCCAGGTACCAGCGGCAGCGCCAGTGGCCGAAGTTGGGGAAAGTGATGATGCACTGGCGGCCGACCCGGAGCATTTCGTCGAGGATCTTGTCCGGGTAGTGCACGGCCTGCAGGGCCTGGGTCATGACCACGATATCGAAGCTGTTGCTGGCGAAGTTGCCCAGACCCTTGTCCAGGTCCTGCTCGATCACGTTGATGCCCTTGGCCACGCACTCGGCAATGTTGTCCGGGTCGTTTTCCAGGCCGTAGCCGGTGACTTGCTTGTGTTCCTGCAGCCAGCTCAGCAGCTCGCCGTTACCGCAGCCCAGGTCGAGGACGCGGCTGCCGGCGGGGATCCATTCCTGGATGATTTCCAGATCGGCTCTCATCGTGTCCTCACAAGGTAATGCGGTTCATGTAGTGACTAAAGGCCTGCAAGTAGCGCGGGATCGGGATCAGGAAGGCGTCGTGCCCCTGGGGTGCGTCGATCTCCAGGTAGCAGACGTCCTTGCGCGCCGCCATCAGCGCGTCCACCAGCTCCCGGGAACGGGCCGGGGAGAAGCGCCAGTCGGTGGTGAAGGACATCACGCAGAACTTGGCGCTGGCGTTGGCGAAGGTCTTGGCCAGGTCGTCGTCGAAGTTCGCCGCCGGGTCGAAATAGTCCAGGGCCTTGGTCATCAGCAGGTAGGTGTTGGCGTCGAAACGCCCGGAAAACTCTTCGCCCTGGTAGCGCAGGTAGCTTTCCACCTGGAATTCGACGCTGTGGAAGTCGTAGTTGAGCTTTTCGCTCTTGAGGCCGCGGCCGAATTTCTCGCCCATGGAGTCATCGGACAGGTAGGTGATGTGCCCGACCATGCGCGCCAGCATCAGCCCGCGTTTAGGGATCACGCCTTGTTCCTGGAAAGAACCGCCGTGGAACTCCGGGTCGGTGAGAATCGCCTGGCGTGCCACTTCGTTGAAGGCAATGTTCTGCGCCGAGAGCTTGGGCGCCGAGGCGATGGCCAGGCAGTGCCGTACCCGGTCCGGGTAGGTGATGGTCCATTGCAGGGCCTGCATGCCGCCCAGGCTGCCGCCGATCACCGCTGCCCACTGGGCAATGCCCAGGCGGTCCGCCAGGCGCGCCTGGCTGTGCACCCAGTCTTCCACGGTGAGCACCGGGAAATCGGCGCCGAACGGCTTGCCGGTTTCCGGATTGAGGCTGCTGGGGCCGGTGGAGCCGTTGCAACCGCCGAGGTTGTTGAGGCTGACCACGAAGAACTTGTTGGTATCGATGGGCTTGCCGGGACCGATGCAGCTGTCCCACCAACCGGGCTTGCGGTCATCGACGCTGTGGTAGCCGGCGGCGTGATGATGGCCGGACAGGGCGTGGCAGATCAGCACCGCGTTGCTGGCGCTGGCGTTGAGCTGACCATAGGTTTCGTAGATCAGGTCGTAGGCCGGTAGCGCGCGTCCGCAGGCCAGGGCCAGAGGATCGCTGAAGTGCGCTATTTCTGGCGTGACCAGACCAACAGAATCGGGGGGAAAGGCAGTTGGCATCGACCCTGCTCTCATTTAAATGAGGCGTAAGTCTAAAGACCGCTGCCCCCAGCGGCAAGCAAAGCCCGGGGCTGTATTTGGTTGGAGAAATGGCGGGGTGAGATTCGCTGGCAAGCCAGCGCCTACAGCGGACCTGGGGCGTAGGAGCCAGCTTGCCGAAGAATCAGGCAGGGCGCGCCAGCCCCGGCAGATCCGGCAGCTTCTTCGGCGCTTGCAGGCGCACGCGCTTCTGCCGGTTCAACTCGCCACTGACCAGGCTGACGTGGCTCTTGGGAATGCCGAAAGCCTTGGCCAGGAACCCCATCAAGTGAGCATTGGCCTTGCCCTCCACAGGCGGGGCGGTGAGGCGGATCTTCAGCCGCTCCCCATGCAGGCCAGCGAACTCGTCGCTGCTGGCCTTGGGTTGCAGGTGACAATCGAGAATCAGATCGTCACCGTCCCAGCGGAAGTAGCTCATCAGATCAGCCCGAACAACTCAGGGGGCATGAAGGTGTAGAGCGCCAGGCGCGGAATCAGCCACTGTTGCACCAGCTGGATCACGATGAAGGCCAGGATCGGCGAGATGTCCAGGCCGCCCAGGTTGGGCACGATGCGCCGGAATGGGGCCAGCAGCGGCTCGCTGATCTGGTAGGCCAGTTCCGCGCCCGGGCTCTGGCTGCCAGGAGCGACCCAGGACAGGATCACGCTGATGATCATGGCGAAGAACCAGATCTTCAGGAACAGCGCGAAGATCCCGATCGGCGCCCACAGCAGCAGTCCCAGGGCATTGAAGGAGATTTGGCTGAGGGTCAGGACGATGGCGAACAGCGCCATTTGGACGATCAGGGCCAGGACCAGCGAGGACATGTCGAGCCCGAACATGCTGGGGATCACCCGGCGCAGGGGTTTGAGCAATGGCTGGGTGGCGCGCACGATGAACTGGCAGATAGGGTTGTAGAAGTTCGCCCGCACCACTTGCAGCATGAAGCGCAGCAGGACCACCAGCAGGTACAGGCTGCCCAGGGTCTGAATCACAAAAATGGCAGCGTCGTTGAGTCCGAACATTATCGATTCCTTTGTAGGGGCGAGTTAACGACCGAGTTGTTCGGCCATTTCGGCCGAGCGGTGCGCGGCGGCACCCAATGCTTTTTCCACCAGGGCTTCAAAGCCGTTGGCCTGGAACGATTTGATCGCGGCTTCCGTGGTGCCGGCTGGCGACGTTACGCGGCGGCGCAGCTCGGCGGCGTCGACGTCACTGGACACTGCCATGTGAGCCGCCCCCAGGGCGGTCTGCAGGGTCAGTTGGGCGGCGGTTTCCCGAGGCAGGCCGAGCTTTTCGCCAGCGGCGGTCATGGCTTCGATCAGCAGGAAGAAATACGCCGGGCCGCTGCCGGACACCGCGGTCACAGCGTCCAGTTGTTGCTCTTGATCCAGCCACAGGGCGATGCCCACGGCGGACAGCAGTTCTTCGGCCTGATGGCGCTGTTCAGGGCTGACCTGGGCGGTGGCATACAGGCCGCTGACGCCCTGGCGCAGCAGCGCCGGGGTGTTGGGCATGCAGCGCACGATCGGTTGCTCGCCGAGCCAGTGGTTCATGCTGGCGCAGGTGATGCCGGCGGCAATGGACACCACCAGCTGCTGCGGCTGCAGGCTCGGGCGCAGGGCTTCGCACACGGCTTTCATGGCCTGGGGTTTGACCGCCAGGACGATCACATCGACGCCGGCGATGGCTTCGGCGTTGTCGGCGAACACCTGGATGCCGTGTTCGGCAGCCACCTTGGCCCGGGTTTCGGCGCCGGGGTCACTGGCACGGATCTGTGCTGCCTCAAGGCCTTTGGCCCGCAGGCCACCGATGAGGCTGGCCGCCATGTTGCCGGCGCCGATAAAAGCGATACGAGTCGTGTTCATGACAGGTCCTTATGAGAGGTCAGGGTCAGTCGCATCAGGACTGACTGTAGTCGCGGGCACCAAACAGTGCGGTACCGATCCGCACCCAGGTGGCGCCCTGGGCGATGGCCGCTTCGAGGTCGTGGCTCATGCCCATGGAAAGGGTGTCCAGGGGCAGCTTGAGGTTGTCGCGCAGTTGGTTGTTCAGGGCCTGCACCGCCGCGAAGGCGGCTTCCTGGGCGGCGCGGTCCTCGGTGGGCTCGGGAATCGCCATCAGCCCGCGCAGTTGCAGGCGTGGCAAGGCGCTGATGGCCCTCGCCAGGTCTGGCAGGTCGGCCGGGGTACAGCCGGACTTGCTGGCTTCGCCACTGACATTCACCTGGATGCAGATGTTCAGCGGCGGCAGCTCGGCGGGGCGTTGCTCGGACAGGCGTTGTGCGATTTTCAAGCGATCCACGGAATGCACCCAGGCAAAGTGCTCGGCAATGGCGCGAGTCTTGTTCGACTGAATGGGGCCGATGAAGTGCCAACTCAAGGGCAGGTCCGCCAGTTCCTGTTGTTTGCCCAGGGCTTCTTGCAGGTAGTTCTCGCCGAAGTCCCGCAGGCCGGCGGCATAGGCTTCGCGCAGGGCGGCGGCGGGTTTGGTCTTGCTCACGGCCAGCAGCATGACGCTGTCCGGGGCACGCTGTACGGCCTGGCAGGCGCTGCGGATACGCTCGGCTAGCTGGGCAATGTTGTCTGCTATCGTGGACATTCGATTTCTTCTCAAAAGTACCGGCGACCGGGAGCCTGTGACCTTGGCCGCCAACCGCCGCATGAATCCACCAGACCCTGATTGTCGACCGGCCCGAGCATCGCTCAAGGGCCGCGCCGGTCATTGCCCGGCATGGCGGCTGGGTCTGAAGCTCGCGGCATTCTACTGGAATTGGGGGGCACTATGGACATCACCGAACTCCTGACTTTGAGCATCTCCCGGGGTGCTTCCGACTTGCATCTGTCTGCCGGACTGGCGCCGATGTTGCGCATTGATGGCGATATTCGTCCGCTGGACAGCCCGGCCCTGGATGCACAGCAGGTGCTGTCCTTGATGCATGGCCTGATGAGCGAGCCACAGCGGCAGGTATTCGCCAGCCAGCAGGATCTGGACTTTGCCTACGAACTGCCGGGCGTGGCGCGGTTCCGGGTCAATGCCTTCCAGCACGTCCGGGGAGCGGCTGCAGTGCTGCGCCTGATCCCGTCACGGGTACAGAGCCTGGAGGCGTTGGGACTGGGGCAAGTGTTTCAGCAGATTGCCGAAGCGCCTCGGGGGCTGGTGCTGGTCACCGGGCCCACCGGTAGCGGCAAGTCCACCACCCTGGCGGCGATGATCGATCACCTGAACCAGCATCGGCAGCAGCACATCCTCACCCTCGAAGACCCCATCGAGTTCATTCATCCGCAGAAAAGTTGCCTGATCCACCAGCGCGAGGTGCCGCGTGATACCCGCAGTTTCGCCACCGCCTTGCGTGCGGCGCTGCGGGAGGACCCGGACGTGATCCTGCTGGGAGAGTTGCGCGATCTGGAAAGCATTCGCCTGGCCCTGACCGCCGCCGAAACCGGGCACCTGGTGTTCGCCACCCTGCACACTGCATCCGCGGCCAAGAGCATCGACCGGCTGGTGGACGTGTTCCCGGGGGAGGAAAAGGCCCTGGTGCGCTCGATGCTGGCCGAGTCGCTGCAGGCGGTCATTGCCCAGGTGTTGCTGAAGAAAGTGGGCGGTGGGCGGGTGGCGGCTCACGAAATCATGCTGGGCAATGCGGCGATCCGTAACCTGATTCGCGAGGACAAGGTGGCGCAGATGTATTCGGCGATCCAGACCGGCGGGGCCCAGGGCATGCGCACCCTGGACATGAGCCTCAAGGCATTGCTGGGGCAAGGGCTGATCAGCCGTGAACAGGCGCGGGAGCAGGCCCGGATGCCGGAGAGCTTTTGACAGGGCTGGAAATGCATTCGCCGGCAAGCCGGCTCCTACAGGTGGGTGTAGGAGCCGGCTTGCCGGCGAATGGGCGAATCAGCAGATCAGCAGATCAGCGCTGCACGACCCGCAGAGGTGCCTGTTCCTTGGGCAGTACCCGCTTGGCAACCACGTAGTGGCTCTGCCAGTAGGGTTTCTTCAGGGTGTCGATGGTCACTGCCTTACCGCGCCGTGGGGCGTGGATAAAGCGGTCTTCGCCCAGGTAGATGGCGACGTGGTTGACCTTGCGGCTCTTGATGTTGAAGAACAGCAGATCGCCCGGCTTCAGGTCCTTGCGCTCGACCTTCTGCCCGTGGCCGCTGGCCATGGCGTTGGAGGTGCGTGGCAGGTCCACGGCGGCGACGTCATTGAAGGCGTAGCGCACCAGGCCGCTGCAATCGAAGCCTTTACTTGGGCTGCTGCCGCCCCAACGATAGGGGGTGCCCAGCACATTGACCGCACGGCTGAGGACAGTGGTGCTTGGCCGGCCGGCGTTGTTGGCCACCAGCTTGCTGTCGGCCTTGCTCAGGCGGGTGGGGTGCTTGATGGTGGTCTTGTTCTTGGCGGTGACCGTCGAAACATGGGGTTTCGGGGTGTAGCCATTAACGTTGGGAAGTCGTTGCTCACGGTTGGTGGCGTGGGCGGCCAGTGGCATTAATAGGCAAATGGTTAGCCATGTCTTGAAAAATGGTCGCATTAGGCAAGGCTCTTATTTGGTTAGCGCGCAACTTTATAACAGCTTTCAGGTCACTTCCGTGGCCGTTTGTCGATTCAACCTTGGGGTCAACTTCGGCAAAGAGGTGGCAACTTGACGCAGAAAACCGTCAGAAGTCAGGCAGTACAAGGCTTTGGCGGAACAGAAGGTAACATTGTCCACACGTCGAAAGCCTGTAAAAAAGTCACAAAGATTTTAAGAATATTTATCTATCACCTAGCAAGAGGCTCTTAATGAACACCTATCGTCAGGATGCATCCGCCCATGACACCCACAGCAAGGTGATCGGTTACCTGTTGTGGATTCTCGGTTTTACCGGCGCTCACCGCTTCTATTACGGCAAGCCGGTGACCGGGACCATTTGGTTCTTCACCCTTGGTCTATTGGGCATTGGCTGGCTGATCGACTTGTTCCTGATCCCGTCCATGGACCGGGAAGCGGACTTGCGCTTTACCTCTGGTCCCGTGGAATACAGCGTGGCTTGGATTCTGCTGACCTTCCTCGGGGTATTTGGCGTACATCGCATGTACCAGGGCAAATGGCTGAGCGGTGTGCTCTACCTGTTCACCGGTGGTTTGTTCTTCCTGGGGGTGCTGTACGACTTCTGGACCCTGAACGACCAGGTCTCCCTGGAAAACGCCAAACGCCGCTGATCCAGTCAGCGGCGCAGGCGGTGATGGCGTTGCATGGGGCTGTTGCCGCAGGCCGCCATCAGGAGCGGCGGCTCCTTCGGAGCCGTTCGCAGCCTGCGGCAGCGGCTACAGGGCGCCAGCCAGGCAATCAGCCTTGATAGCTGATATGCCCATCCACCAGGGTGTAGCGCACGGCGCCCGGCAGGCTATGGCCGAGGAACGGGCAGTTCTCGCCCTTGGACAGCCAGCGCTCGCCGGCCACGGTGGAACTGGCCGGGTCGAACAGCACCAGGTCCGCTGCACCCCCTTCCACCAGCTTGCCCGCCGGCAGGCGCAAGGCCTCGGCAGGACCCGCGCTGAGGCGCGCCAGCAGGGTCGGCAGGTCCAGTAAACCGTCCTGAACCAGGGTCAGGGCCAGTGGCAGCAGCAACTCGACGCTGCTGATGCCGGGCTCGGTGGCGCCGAACGGCGCCAGCTTGGCATCGCGCTCGTGGGGCTGGTGATGGCTGGAGATGGCTTGCACCACCCCGGACTTCACCGCTGCACGCAGGGCATCACGGTCGGCCCGCGAGCGCAGTGGCGGCTGCACGTGATACAGGCTGGAGAAGTCGATCAGCGCCTCATCGGTGAGGATCAGCTGATACAGCGCCACATCGGCGGTCACTGGCAGGCCGCGGGCCTGGGCCTGGGCGATCAGCTCAACGCCCCGGGCGCTGGTCAGCTGGCTGAAGTGAGCGCGCACGCCGCTTTGTTCCACCAGCAGCAGGTCCCGGGCCAGGGCCACGGTTTCCGCGCTTTCGGGAATCCCCGGCAAACCGAGGAAGCTGGCGGTAGCACCTTCATGGGCCAGGCCGCCTTCGGCCAGGTCGCGGTCCTGGGAGTGGAAGATCACCGTCAGGTCGAAGGTGGCGGCGTATTCCAGGGCGCGGCACAGGGTGCGGGTGCTGCGGAAACCGTCCAGGCCATTGCCGAAGGCCACGCAGCCGGCGTCACGCAACGCGATCAGCTCGGCTAATTGCTCGCCTTCCAGGCCCTTGCTCAGAGCCCCGATCGGGAAGACTTTGCTGTTGCCGGCTTCCCGGGCGCGGTCGAGGATCAGTTCGGCCACGGCCGAGGTATCCAGTACCGGTTTGGTATGCGGCGGGCAGCACAGGCTGGTGACGCCACCGGCCGCGGCGGCGCGGGTTTCGCTGGCGATGCTGCCCTTGCGGCTGTAGCCCGGCTCGCGCAGGGCCACGCTCAGGTCCACCAGGCCAGGCGCGGCCACCAGGCCCTTGGCGTCGATGATAGTGACGGCATTGAAACCATTGGGGGCGGCGCCGATGGCGACGATCTTGCCGGCTTCCAGGTGCAGATCAGTGGTTTGATCCAGGCCGCTGCTTGGATCGATGACGCGGGCGCCGAGAATGCTGAGCTTCACTGGGCGTTCTCCTGCTCGAATTGTCGCTGGGCGGTCTGCCCGCTCATGGCCATGGACAGCACGGCCATGCGCACTGCAATGCCGTAGGTCACCTGATTGAGGATCACCGAGTGCGGACCGTCGGCCACCGCCGATTCGATCTCCACGCCGCGGTTAATCGGGCCCGGGTGCATGACGATGGCGTCGGGCTTGGCCCCGGCCAGGCGTGCGGTGGTCAGGCCGAACAGGCGGTAGAACTCGCCTTCGCTGGGCAGCAGGCCGCCCTGCATGCGTTCACGCTGCAGGCGCAGCATGATCACCACGTCCACGTCTTTCAGGCCTTCGGTCATGTCGGTGTAGACCTTGACCCCGTACTGCTCGATGCCGATGGGCAGCAGGGTTTTCGGTGCGATCACGCGGATGTCCGGGCAGCCGAGGGTTTTCAGCGCCAGCATGTTGGAGCGCGCCACCCGCGAGTGCAGGATGTCGCCGACGATGGCCACCGAGAGGTTCTCGAAGCCGCCCTTGTGCCGGCGGATGGTCAGCATGTCGAGCATGCCCTGGGTCGGGTGGGCGTGACGGCCGTCGCCGCCGTTGATGATCGCTACCTGAGGGCACACGTGTTCGGCGATGAAGTGCGCGGCGCCGGAGTCGCCGTGGCGTACCACGAACATGTCGGCGGCCATGGCTTCCAGGTTGCGCAGGGTGTCCAGCAGGGTTTCACCCTTGCTCGCCGAGGAGGTCGAGACATTCAGGGTGATCACGTCCGCCGACAGCCGCTGGGCCGCCAGTTCGAAGGTGGTGCGGGTCCGGGTGGAGTTCTCGAAGAACACGTTGCACACGGTCTTGCCGCGCAGCAGCGGGACTTTCTTGACCGCCCGGGCGCCGACTTCGAGGAAGGAGTCGGCGGTGTCGAGGATTTCTGTCAGCAGCTCGCGGTTCAGGCCGTCGAGGGACAGGAAATGGCGCAGCTGGCCCTGATCGTTGAGCTGCAGCGGGCGCTTGGCGTCTAGAGGCGTCATCGCAATGGACTCTTAAAAGGGCGAGTTAGAGGGCGAGGTCTTGGAGCTCGAGTTGAAGCGGCGCAGGACCGGACAATTTTACCCGCTCGTGGGCGGCCAGCGACAGGGTCGCGCCCACCACATTCGGACGAATCGGCAGCTCGGCGGCGTTCAGGTCCAGCAGGCAGACCAGGGTCACGCTGGCTGGACGGCCATAGTCGAACAGCTCGTTGAGGGCGGCGCGGATGGTCCGGCCGCTCATCAGCACGTCATCGATCAGCACCAGATGCTGGCCTTCGATCTCGAACGGCAGTTCCGAAGGGCGAACTTGCGGGTGCAGGCCGTTCTGGCTGAAGTCGTCGCGGTAGAAGGACACATCCAGGGTGCCCAGGGGGGCGTCGCTGCCCAGGGCTTCCAACAGGGCCTGGGCCACCCACACGCCACCGGTACGGATACCGATGAAGCGCGGCTCGCTGATGGCGCGCTGGGCCAGGTGGGCGTTGAGATCAGTGGCCATCTGGCTGATCAGGGCGGCGGGATTGGGCAGGCTCATGGTGGCTCCTTCGTGGGCTCGCGCCTGCTGCCGGGCAGCAGGGCACGGGAACTTACGGCTGGTGTTGGGCCAGGAGGCGCGCAGCCTTGGGCCGCGCATCTTCAGGATTCGGGATCTCAGGTATTCAACAGCGTGGCGTTTTCGTCGAGCCAGCCCTGCAGCAGCAGGGCTGCGGCGATGGCGTCTACCGGGTTGTCGCGGTAACTGCCTTTCTGCCCGCCCCGGGCCAGGCGTTCGCCCTTGGCCTCGAAGGTGGTCAGGCGTTCATCGTGGGTATAGAAGGGCACATTGAAGCGGCCGTTCAGGCGCCGGGCGAACTTCTCGGCGCGCACGCACATGTCGCTGGGGCTGCCGTCCATGTTCAGGGGCAGGCCCACCACCACGGCGTCGGGTTTCCATTCCGTCATCAGCGCTTGCACCTGATTCCAGTCCGGCACGCCGTTCTGCGCCTTCAAGGTGCACAGCTCCCGGGCCTGGCCGGTGATGGCCTGGCCGACGGCAACGCCGATCTGCTTGGTGCCGTAGTCGAAGCCCAGGATCAGTCGCAAGGCCATCAGGCGTGCCCCGCCTGGCTGGTGAGCAGGCTGAGGTTGACCCCCAGGTGCCGGGCGGCGGCTTCCAGGCGCAATTCGCTGCTGGTGTTGAACAGGATGTCGGCGTCGAAGGGGCAGGTCAGCCAGGCGTTGTCCGCCAGTTCGGCTTCCAGCTGCCCGGCTTCCCAGCCGGCATAGCCCAGGGCGATCAGGCTCTTGGCCGGGCCCACGCCGTCGGCAATGGCGAACAGCACATCCTGGGAGGTGGACAGGGACAGTCCTTCGAATTCCACTGTGGCCTGATAGATCGGGCCGTTGGGGTGCAGGACAAAACCGCGATCAGTCTGCACCGGGCCGCCGCTGAAGATCGGCACATGCTGGCACAGCAGCGACGGTTCTTCGTCGGGGCGCAATTGTTCGAGGATATCGGCCAGGCTCAGGTCCAGGGGCCGATTGATCACCAGGCCCATGGCGCCGCTGGCATTGTGCTCGACGATATAGGTCAACGTCTGGGCAAAATTCGGGTCGGCCATATGGGGCATGGCGATCAGGAAGTGATGCTTGAGATAGCTGGGGCTGACATTTTTCATGAGCGCTAGTGTGGCGGTGGCGGGCCCGGCTGACAAGCGCGCCCTGTGCAGGAGCTGGCTTGCCAGCGAAGGCGTCATTGGGATTTGCGCCACTCTGTCGGGCCTCTTCGAGGCCGCAGGGGCGAACGATCAGTTGCTGGACAGTTTGTCGCCCCGGGCGAAGCGCCAGGTGCGGATGATTTCCAGGCGGTCGATGTCCGACAGGTCGCCGGTAAAGGGGGCGAACGGCGCCGCCAGGCGCACGATGCGTTGGGCGGCCTGGTCCAGCAGCGGCTGGCCGGAGGACTCCAGCACCAGCACTTCGTACAGGGAACCGTCGCGGTTGATCGAGACCATCAGCCGCAAGTTGCCGTAGATCTGCTTGCGCCGGGCTTCCTCGGGGTAGTTGAGGTTGCCGATGCGCTCGACCTTCTTGCGCCACTCGTCCTTATACCAGGCGCCCTTGTCGCGCATGGTGGAGGCGGCGCTCAGGCGGTGGATGCGTGGACGCTTGGCGTACAGCTGCTGTTCGTTGGCCAGTTCGGCTTCCAGGCTGGAAATCTCGCTGGACAGTTGGGCGCTGTCGAAACGCGGGGTATCGGCCTTGGGCGTCGGGTCTTTCTTGACCTCTTCACGCTGGGTCACGGTCTTTTTCGGCTTCGGCGCGGTGGTGGCCACGGCCGCTTTGGGCGCGACTTCCTTGACTTCAGGTTTGACTGACGGTGGCGGCACGACCTTTTTCACCGAGTTGTCCTGAAAGGGGGCGACTTCGGTGGTTTTCGGAATGGCTTTCTTGTCCAGGGTGCCGCTGCCTTCCTGATTTTCCTGGGCGAGGAAGTCGGCCTTCTTCGGCTTGGTCTCGCTCTTGAAGGTGGCCAGGGTGATTTCCAGGGTCTTGCTGATCGCCTTGGGTTCGGCAAAGGAAAAGCCCAGGCCGAGGATCAGTGCCAGGTGCAGGAGCGCCGCCAGGAACAGGGTAAATCCCAGGCGATCGGCCGCGCGCACGCCGCTATGGGCCAGCTCGGGGGGCAGATCGGACGGGAGGTTCATCGACGGTTCGACATCACAGGGGGCATCACACAACCAACATCACGGTTTCACAGGCGGCGCATGATAACGCAATGTTGGTTTCAAGCCTTGAGTGCCAAGCTTCAAGCGACAAGCTGCAGCTTGATGCAGATCAAGCTTGCGGCTTGTTGCTGGCGGCTTGCAGTTTGCGTTCGATGGTATCCATCAGCCGCGCGCCGATCTGGGTGCCGAAGGCATTGTCGATTTCACGGATGCAGGTGGGGCTGGTGACGTTGATTTCCGTCAGGTGCTCGCCGATCACGTCGAGGCCGACGAACAGCAGGCCCTTGGCCCGCAGGGTCGGGCCGACCTGGGCGGCAATCCAGCGATCCTTGTCGCTCAGTGGACGGGCCTCGCCACGACCGCCGGCGGCCAGGTTGCCACGGGTTTCACCGGCGGCGGGGATGCGCGCCAGGCAGTAATCCACCGGTTCGCCATCGATCATCAGGATGCGCTTGTCGCCGTCCTTGATGGCCGGCAGGTAGGCCTGGGCCATGATCTGCTGGCTGCCGAGCACGGTCAGGGTTTCCAGGATCACCGACAGGTTCGGGTCGCCGGCGCGGTGACGGAAGATCGAGGTGCCGCCCATGCCGTCCAGGGGCTTGAGAATCACATCGCCATGCTGGGCGGCGAACTCGCGCAACACATCGGCGCGACGGCTGACCACGGTGGGCGGGGTGCACTGGGGGAACAGGGTGGCAAACAGCTTTTCATTGCAGTCGCGCAGGCTCTGGGGCTTGTTGACCACCAGCACGCCGGCGCTTTCGGCCTGTTCCAGCAGGTAGGTGGAGTAGACGAACTCCATGTCGAAGGGCGGGTCCTTGCGCATCAGGATCACGTCCAGATCGCTCAGCGGGCAGTCGATCTCGGCGTCCAGCTCGAACCATTTCTCCGGGTTGGCGAACACCTGCAGCGGCCGCATGCGCGCCCGGGCCACGCCGGCGCCCTGGTACAGGTCGCGCTGCTCCATATAGAAGAGGGTCCAGCCGCGCTCCTGGGCGGCCAGCAGCATGGCCAGCGAGCTGTCCTTCTTGTAGGAAATGCTGGCGATAGGGTCCATGACAATCCCGACGCGAACGCTCATGGGTGGATTCCTTTAAGAAAATGAGTGGAAGCAAGGCAAAAAAAGTGGCGTCAGAGTGGCGCTGACAAGGGCCTGGGTCAAGGAAAAACCACTGCCTGGCGTGGTCCATAGATTGCAGGGGGGAGAGTGTGCTAAAAAGGCTCGCAGGCCGGGCCGAGGCCTTGAAGTTCAAGGGTTTGGGGCGTTGGCCAGCAGTACCGGATCAAATCATTCGCTGGGGCGATGGCAGAGCAGATATGGAACAGCATTCCAACGCCTTGAAGGTGATGGTGATCGACGATTCGAAGACGATTCGCCGCACGGCCGAAATGCTGCTGAAGAACGTCGGCTGTGAAGTCATTACCGCAGTGGACGGCTTCGAAGCGCTGTCGAAGATCGTCGACCACCACCCCGGAATCATTTTCGTCGACATCATGATGCCGCGGCTCGACGGTTATCAGACCTGTGCGCTGGTGAAGAACCACAGCGCGTTCAAGTCCATTCCCGTGATCATGCTGTCCTCCAAGGACGGCCTGTTCGACAAGGCCAAGGGGCGTATCGTCGGCTCCGACCAGTTTTTGACCAAACCCTTCAGCAAGGAAGAACTGCTGAGCGCAATCAAGGCCCACGTTCCGGACTTTGTCGCGCTTGCGCCACAGTAGACACGCACAATGGCGTCCGGCCCGCGGGCCGCGCGCCTATACCGTATGGGGAAGACCATGGCTCGTATTCTGATCGTCGATGACTCGCCGACTGAAATGTACAAACTCACCGGCATGCTGGAAAAGCACGGCCATGAAGTGCTCAAGGCCGAGAACGGTGCCGACGGCGTGGCCCTGGCCCGGGAAGAAAAACCCGATGCGGTGCTGATGGACATCGTCATGCCCGGCCTCAACGGCTTCCAGGCCACCCGGCAGTTGACCAAGGACGCCGAGACCAGCCACATCCCGGTGATCATCATCACCACCAAGGATCAGGAAACCGACAAGGTCTGGGGCACCCGCCAGGGCGCCAAGGACTACCTGACCAAGCCGGTGGACGAAGAGACCCTGATCAAGACCCTGAACAACGTCCTGGCCGGCTGATCGCCCGGCCATGAGCGAATCCCAGACCGCCTTCGAGCTGCTGCTGGAGATCGACCAGCGCTGCCGCCTGCTGGCTGCCGACCTGCCGTCCCAGGAAACCCGCCAGCACAGCTGGAGCGGTATCGGTTTCCGCCTGGGAGAGCACTGGTACGTCGCGGCCATGGGCGAGATCAGCGAAGTCCTGCACGAGCCGCGCTACACCCTGCTGCCCGGGGTCAAACCCTGGGTCAAGGGCGTGGCCAACCTGCGTGGGCGCCTGCTGCCGATCATGGACCTGTGCGGTTTTTTCGGTCATGAACTGTCGCCCCTGCGCAAGCAGCGGCGAGTGCTGGTGGTGGAGTACAAAGAGCTGTTCGCCGGCCTGCTGGTGGATGAGGTGGCCGGCCTGCAGCACTTTGCCCAGGACAGCCTGGAGCCCGGCCTTGGCGGATTCTCCGACGCCGCGATCAATCCCTACCTGCAAGGGCAGTTCCGTCGTGATCAGGTCTGGCAGGTGTTCAGCCCCTTCGCCCTGGCCCGTTCTCCCGGGTTCCTGGAGGTGGCGGCATGAATGACTCCCCGACGGCTGTGCAGCCCGTTTGCAGTGCCATGGCAGGCCCGTGCCTTCCTGGATCAATCCATGCTGCCCTGGCGATGCGTGCGTCCCGGGGACCCGAACGCGGGACCGCCCGCTCGCCACAGGCCTGATCGATGACCAACGCCAAAACCGGCAAGCCCCTGGAGGGCTCCCGCAGTCGCTCGCAGATCATCGTGCTGTTCATCGCACTGATCGTGTTCATCATGCTGCTGTTCGCCAACTTCGCTTACCTCAATACCCAGGCCACCTACGACAAGCAGTACATCGGCCATGCCGGCGAGCTGCGGGTGCTGTCCCAGCGCATCGCCAAGAACGCCACCGAAGCGGCGGCGGGCAAGGCCGCGGCGTTCAAGCTGCTGGGGGATGCACGCAACGACTTTGCCCAGCGCTGGGGCTATCTGAAGAAGGGCGACCCGGCCACCGGCCTGCCCGGGGCCCCGGTGGCCCTGCGCCAGGAAATGCGCGCCGTGCAGTTGGACTGGGAAAAACTGCTGAAGAACACCGACGCGATCCTGGCCAGCGAACAGACGGTGTTGTCCCTGCATCAGGTGGCTGCGACCCTGGCGGAAACCGTGCCGCAGTTGCAGGTGGAATACGAAAAGGTGGTGGAGATCCTGCTCCAGCGCGGCGCCCCGGCAGCCCAGGTGGCAATGGCCCAGCGCCAGTCGCTGTTGGCCGAACGGATTCTCGGTGCGGTGAATACGGTGCTGGCCGGCGACGAAAACGCCGTGCAGGCCGCCGATGCATTCGGCCGCGATGCCGCGCGTTTCGGCCAGGTGCTCAACGGCATGCTGCAAGGCAACCCGGGGCTGAAGATCAGCCAGGTCGAAGACCTCGACGCCCGGTCCCGCCTGACGGAGATTTCCGAACTGTTCGAGTTCGTTTCCGGTTCCGTAGACGAGATCCTCGAAACCTCGCCCGAGCTGTTCCAGGTCCGCGAATCGGCGAGCAACATCTTCAGCCTGTCCCAGACCCTGCTGGACGAAGCCTCGCTGCTGGCCACCGGCTTCGAGAACCTGGCCGGCAGCCGCAAGCTGGACACCATCGGCGGTTATGTCCTGGGCCTGCTGGCACTGGCGTCGATCATCCTCATCGGCCTGGTGATGGTCCGCGAAACCAACCGCCAGTTGCGGGAAACCGCCGAGAAGAACGAGCGCAACCAGAACGCGATCATGCGTCTGCTGGATGAGATCGAGGACCTGGCGGACGGCGACCTGACAGTGACCGCTTCGGTGACCGAGGACTTCACCGGCACCATTGCCGATTCCATCAACTATTCCGTCGACCAACTGCGCGACCTGGTGGCCACCATCAACCTCACGGCGGGTCAGGTGGCCGGCGCGGTGCAGGAAACCCAGGCCACCGCCATGCAACTGGCGGAAGCCTCGGAGCATCAGGCGCAGCAGATTTGCGAAGCCTCCACGGCGATCAACGACATTGCCCAGTCCATCGATCAGGTCTCGGCCACCGCGGCGGAGTCCTCGGCGGTGGCCGAGCGCTCGGTGGAGATCGCCAACAAGGGCAACGAAGTGGTGCACAACACCATCCACGGCATGGACAACATTCGTGAACAGATCCAGGACACCGCCAAGCGCATCAAGCGCCTGGGTGAGTCTTCCCAGGAAATCGGCGATATCGTCAGCCTGATCGACGACATTGCCGACCAGACCAACATCCTGGCCCTCAACGCGGCGATCCAGGCCTCCATGGCCGGGGATGCCGGGCGCGGTTTTGCCGTGGTGGCCGATGAAGTGCAACGGTTGGCGGAGCGCTCCTCGGCGGCTACGCGACAGATCGAGACCCTGGTGCGGGCGATCCAGACCGATACCAACGAAGCGGTGATCTCCATGGAGCAGACCACCACCGAAGTGGTGCGCGGTGCGCGCCTGGCCCAGGACGCTGGGGTGGCCCTGGAAGAAATCGAAGGCGTATCCAGGACCCTGGCGGCGCTGATCCAGAGCATCTCCAATGCGGCCCAGCAACAGACCTCCTCGGCCGGTCAGATTTCCCTGACCATGAACGTGATCCAGCAGATCACCTCGCAAACCTCGTCCGGCTCCACTGCGACCGCCGAGAGCATCGGCAACCTGGCGAAGATGGCCAGCCAACTGCGCCGCTCTGTATCCGGCTTTACCCTGCCGGCGACCCGGGGACCGGCCCCGAATGACAACCGCTGACGCTGGGAACCCGTTTGCGATCTGGCGAGCACAGAAGGTTTTGACTGGAGTGGTTATGGTTGACCGGCATGACTATGTGGCCCTGGAATGGGTCAAGGGCGAAATTGCCGAGACCTTGAAGCAGGCCTATCAGGCACTGGAGCACCTGGCGGACGATCCCCAGGCCTTGGACGCCCTCGACCAGTGCCTGGAGGGGATTCATCAGGTCCATGGCAGCCTGCAGATGGTGGAGTTCTACGGCGCCGCGCTGTTGGCCGAGGAGATGGAGAAACTCGCCCTGGCCCTGCAGCAACAGCGGGTGGCCCAGCGTGACGAAGCCCTGCGCCTGCTGCGCCAGGCCATCAGCCAGTTGCCCCAGTACCTGGACCGGGTGCAGAGCGCCCGGCGCGACCTGCCGTTGGTGGTGTTGCCACTGCTCAACGACCTGCGCAGCGCCCGGGGTGAAAGCCTGCTTTCGGAAACCAGCCTGTTCAGCCCGCAATTGCCCAGCCTGCCGCCTCTTTCCGACAAGGCCCTGGCAGCCCTGGAACCCCTGGAATTCCCGACCCAGTTGCGCAAGCTGCGACACATGCTGCAGACCGCGCTGGTGGACCTGCTGCGTGAGCAGGACGCCGACATTTGCCTGGGCCACATGGCCAAGGTCTTCGAGCGCCTGGAGGCCCTGTGCCAGGATGCGCCGCTGGCGCCCTTGTGGCATATCGCCTCGGCCCTGGTGGAAGGCATGCGCCAGAACGAAATCGCCAACAGCCCGGCGGTGCGCAGCCTGCTCAAGGACGCCGACAAGGAACTCAAGCGGCTCCTGGAGCAGGGCATGCCCGGCATCAACCAGGCGGCGCCCGCCGAGTTGCTCAAGAGCCTGTTGTTCTACATCGCCAAGGCGCGCCATCCCACTCCATTGATGCTGACCATGAAAGAACGTTACGGACTGGACGATGCCTTGCCCGACAGCGCGGTGGTCGATGAGGAGCGGGCCCGCATGGCCGGCCCCGATCGCGATGCCATGCGTTCGGTGCTGGCGGCCGTGTGCGACGGCCTGGTGCGGGTCAAGGAGCGCCTCGACCTGTTCGTGCGCAGCGATCGCCAGCATGCCGGCGACCTGGACAGCCTGCTGTCGCCGCTGCGGCAGATCGCCGACACCCTGGCGGTGCTGGGGTTCGGCCAGCCGCGCAAGGTGATCATCGACCAGTTGGCGGTGGTGCAGAGTCTGGCTCAGGGCCAGCGGGCGCCGGACGACGCGGTGTTGATGGATGTGGCCGGTGCCCTGTTGTATGTCGAGGCGACCCTGGCCGGCATGGTCGGCACTGTGGAGCCGGAGAGTCGCGAAGAAAGCCGCCTGCCCACCACCGACCTGACCCAGATCCACCAACTGGTGATCAGGGAGGCACGGCTCTGCCTGCAGCAGGCCAAGGACCTGATCATCGAGTGCATCGAAGGTGACTGGGAGCGCGAGCTACTGGTTTCGCTGCCAGAGCTGCTGACCCAGGTGCGCGGTGCCCTGGCGATGATTCCGCTGCCCCGTGCCGCCAGCCTGATGGAGGCCTGCAACCAGTTCATCGTCGAGCATCTGCTGCTGGCGCAACCCAGGCCGGCCTGGCAGCAACTGGACCATCTGGCTGACGTGATCACCAGCCTGGAGTACTACCTGGAGCGCTTGAGCGAGGACCATGAAGCCCCGGGCGAAAAGATCCTCGACGTTGCCGAGCAAGGCCTGGCCGCCCTCGGCTATGTACCGGTGGAACAGGTGCCGTTGCTGGATCAGCCCCTGAGTCCCAACCAGGCCCAAGTGGCGCAGGACCTGCAGGCTCAGGATGATCCCCAGGTGGCGCAGTCCCTGGCGGATGCGCTGGCGCTGCCGGTATCGGCCCTCAACCCGCCGGCCCTGATCACCCCGGGCAGCCTGCTGCCGCCCCCTCGGGACGAGGAGCCCGTGGACGACGAACTGCGGGAAGTGTTCCTCGAAGAAACCGAGGAAGTGCTGGAAATGCTTCGCGAGTACCTGCCGCGCTGGGCGGCCGACCCCCAGGGCACGTCCGCCCTGAGTGAGCTGCGGCGGGCCTTTCATACCCTCAAGGGCAGCGGCCGCATGGTGCGCGCGCTGGTGCTGGGGGAGTTGGCCTGGGCGGTGGAGAACCTCCTCAATCGGGTGCTGGAACACAGCGTGGCCCCCGGCCCCGAGGTCCTGCAGCTGGTGGCGGACACGCTGGAGCTGTTGCCTGAGCTGATTGCCGAATTCGCCGTCCAGGGTCAGCGTCAGCGCGATGATGTCGATCGCCTGGCGGCGCGTGCCCATGCCCTGGCCAAGGGCGCCGAGGAGCCTGCCAGCGTGGCGCCGGACGACCACGCCCTCGACCCGCAGTTGCTGGAAATCTTCCGTGCCGAAGCCCAGACCCACCTGGACAGCATCCAGCGTTTTCTCGATCAGGCCGCCGAGCACGTGCCGTTGCAGGCCAGCGACGCACTGCAACGTGCCCTGCACACCCTCAAGGGCAGCGCCTCCATGGCCGGAGTGCTGCCCATCGCCGAGCTGGCCGGGCCCTTCGACCAATTGGCCCGGGAGTACCGGGCGCACCTGATTCCCCTGGACCTGGACGAAGTGGAACTGCTGCTGGAGGCCGAAGGCCTGCTGCGCCGTGGCTTGCGGCAGCTGGACAGTGATCCGCTGGCGCCCATCGATGGTGCCCGCTCATTGGTCGGCCGCGTCCTGGTGCTGCTGGGGGAGCGGCTGGAAGCCTTGCTCAACGCCCCGGACAGTGCCCCTCGGGCCAAGCGCGATCCGCAACTGATCAACAACTTCCTGGCCCAGGGCATGGACATCCTGCTGGATGCCGAAAGCCTGTTGCGGCGTTGGCAGCAGCATCCCGGCGAGCGCCAGGAGCTCAGCGCCTTGCTGGACGAGTTGACCACCCTTGGCGAAGGCGCTCACCTGGCCGACCTGCATCCGGTGGATGAGCTGTGCGAGGCCCTGCTCGATCTCTATGGCGCCGTGGAGGAAAGCAGCCTGGCGGTCAGCGAGGGCTTCTTCAATGAAGCCGAAAGCGCCCATGAAGCCCTGATCAACATGCTCGACGAGCTGGCGGCGGGCCAGGAAGTCAGCCCGCGGCCGGAGCGGGTCGAGGCCCTGCGCGAACTGTTGCACCAGGGCCTCGACCCGTCCGCCACCGGCTTGATCAGAAGCGACGGCAGCCGTGTCCTGAGTATCAGTGAACTGGGGACGGCCACCGCTGGCCTGGAGCAGGTTGCAGATCCTCTGCAAGCCGATGACGAGATCGTCGAGATCTTCCTCGAAGAAGCGGTGGATATCCTCGAAAGCGCCGACCAGGCCTTGCAGCGCTGGCTGGCCGATCCTGAAAATGCTGCACCGCTGTCGTCCCTGCAGCGGGACATGCATACCCTCAAGGGCGGTGCGCGCATGGCCGAAGTGGCCCCGGTGGCGGAACTGGCCCATGAGCTGGAGTCGCTGTACGAGGGGCTGGTGGACCGGCGCTACAGCCACAGTCAGCACCTGGGCCTGCTATTGCGCAGCAGCCATGAGCAGTTGGCGCTGCTGCTGGAACAATTGCAGGGGCAACGGCCGCTGGACGAGTCCCGGGCCCAGGTCGATGCCGTGCGGGCCTACCGGCAGCAGGCCGCAAGCCCTGCGGAGCCGGTGCCGAGCGCGGCGCAGGAAGACAGTGCCGCCCAGGACCCGGAGCTGCTGGAGATCTTCCTCGAAGAGGGCTTCGACATCATCGACAGCTCCGCCGCGGCCCTGGGGCGCTGGCAGGCCGACCCCCAGGCCCGCCAGGAGGTGGAAACCCTGCTGCGGGACCTGCACACCCTCAAGGGCGGTGCGCGGATGGTGGAGATTGCTCCCATCGGCGATCTGGCCCACGAGCTGGAGTTTCTCTTCGAAGGCCTTTCCGCCGGCCTGCTGCAACCCAGCCCGGCGCTGTTCACCCTGTTGCAGAAAAGTCACGACCGTCTGGCGCAGATGCTCGACGCAGCTCGGGCTGGCCAGCCCATCGAGGCGGCGCAGAAACTCATCGACGCCATCCACGACCTGAGCCATCCCCGTGTGCCGTCCACGTCTGGGGTGCCAACCCCGCTACCGGCGAGCAAGCCCGAGCCTGTTGCACCCGCTCCAGAAGCGGCGGCAGCCGGGGACATGGTCAAGGTATCGGCGGAGTTGCTGGACGACCTGGTGAACCTGGCCGGGGAGACGTCGATCTTTCGTGGCCGCATCGAACAACAGGTCAACGATGCCCGGGTGGCCCTCGGCGAGATGGAAACCACCATCGAGCGGATGCGTGACCAGCTGCGCCGCCTGGACACCGAAACCCAGGGACGGATTCTCAGCCGCCAGCAGGTGGAGGCCGAGCGCCTGGGCTACGAAGAGTTCGATCCCCTGGAAATGGATCGACACTCGCAGTTGCAGCAGCTGTCCCGGGCCCTGTTCGAATCGGCCTCGGACCTGCTGGACCTCAAGGAAACCCTCGACCGGCGCAACCATGACGCCGAGAACCTGTTGCAGCAGCAGGGGCGCATCAACACCGAGTTGCAAGAAGGCCTGATGCGCACCCGCATGGTGCCTTTCGAACGCATGGTGCCAAGGCTCAAGCGCATCGTGCGCCAAGTGGCCGAAGAGCTGGGCAAGGACGTGGAATTCGTGGTGGGCAATGCCGAGGGGGAAATGGACCGCAACGTGCTCGAACGCATGGTCGCGCCCCTGGAGCACATGCTGCGCAACGCCGTGGACCACGGCCTGGAATCCGTCGAGGCGCGGCTGGCCGCCGGCAAGCCGCGACAGGGGCGGATCACCCTCGACCTGTCCCGCGAGGGCGGCGACATCATCTTCGACATGCGCGACGACGGTGCCGGAGTGCCCCTGGAGGCGGTGCGCAACAAGGCCATCAAGCGCGGCCTGCTGGACCCGCAAGCCCCCATCAGCGACCGCGAGGTGCTGCAGTTCATCATGCAGCCGGGCTTTTCCACCGCCGAGAAGATCACCCAGATCTCCGGGCGCGGCGTCGGCATGGACGTGGTCCATGAAGAAGTACGCCAACTGGGCGGCAGCATGAGCATTGATTCGGTGGCCGGGCAGGGGGTGCATTTTCGTATCCGTTTGCCATTCACCGTCTCGGTCAACCGGGCATTGATGGTGCAGTGCGCCGACGAGCAGTACGCCATCCCGCTGAACACCGTGGAAGGCATCGTCCGGGTGCTGCCGGGTGAGCTGGACGCCTATTACCAACTCGACCCGCCGCGCTATGAATACGCCGGCCAGCGCTATGACCTGTGCTACCTGGGGGAGCTGCTGCACACCGTGCCGCGGCCCAAGCTCCTGGGCCAGGTGCTGCCGTTGCCGGTGCTGCTGGTGCACTGCAACGAGCAGCGTATCGCGGTGCAGGTGGACACCACGGCCGGCACCCGGGAGATCGTGGTCAAGAGCCTGGGCCCGCAGTTCGCGGCGGTGCAGGGCCTGTCCGGTGCGACCATTCTCGGCGATGGCCGGGTGGTGCTGATTCTCGACCTGCTGGCGCATATCCGCGCACAGCAGTTGCAAGCGCCCGTGCCGCGTCCGGCCGGGGAAGAAGCGCTCAGCGAGGTGGAGCCGCCACGGCCGATGCTGGTGCTGGTGGTGGATGACTCGGTCACCGTGCGCAAGGTCACCAGCCGCTTGCTGGAGCGCCACGGCATGAACGTGCTCACTGCCAAGGACGGAGTCGATGCCATGGCCGTGCTGGCCGAGCACACCCCGGACCTGATGCTGCTGGATATCGAGATGCCGCGCATGGACGGCTTCGAAGTGGCGATCCAGGTGCGTAACGATCCCCGTCTGCAGCACTTGCCGATCATCATGATCACCTCCCGTACCGGCCAGAAACACCGCGATCGGGCCATGGCCATTGGGGTCAACGACTACCTCGGCAAGCCTTATCAAGAGTCGGTGTTGCTGGAAAGCATCGCCCTGTGGAGCAAGAACCATGCTTGATCACCGCTCCAGCACTCTCACCGGGCTGTTGTTGCCCCTGGCCGACCGCACCCTGATCTTGCCGAACGTGGCGGTGGCCGAGTTGATCGACTACCAGCAGGGCGCCTTCGACCTGGACTCGCCACCCTGGTACCTGGGCCAGGTGCTCTGGCGCGAGCGGCGGATTCCGTTGATCAGTTTCGAATCGGCCTGTGGCAACAAGACGGTGATCGGCGAGCGGGCTCGCATCGTGGTGCTCAATGCCCTGGGCGGGCGCCCGGAACTGAAGTTCATCGCCTTGCTGGTGCAGGGCATTCCCCGCTCTTGCAAGCTCGACAGCCAACTGAGCTATGTCGACGTGCCCCTGGCCCCCCTGGAAAAAGCCGCGGTGCAGGTGGCCGAGCTGGTGGCCAAGGTGCCGGATCTGCTGGCGCTGGAAGAGTTGCTGGTGGGGGGGCTTTAGGGCCGCTTCGCCGGCAAGCCGGCTCCTGCACAAAACCGCCTGTAGGCGCGGGCTTGCCAGCGAAAGCAGCGCCTCAGGCAGTACGCAACCTGTCCCGCACTTCCATCAGCGCATAGCCCAGCAGGTTCAGGCCGCGCCATTGCTCCGGCCGGCTGGCCTTGGCGTCCTCGGCGGCCAGGCCAATGCCCCAGATCCGGTCCACCGGGCTGGCTTCCACCAGCACCTGGTCCCGGGTGGACAGCAAGTACTCGCCCAGGGCCGAGTGCTGGCTGAACTTGGCCAGGTTGCCCTGGACCACGATGTCGAAGCGCGCCGCTTGCCATTGCGTGTCATCGAAACCACGAACCTCACGGCCCAGTTGCTTCACATCGGCGGGCGTCACGGCCTTGAGGATGCGCCCGTGGGTTTCCCGGTCGTCGAACAGCAGGGCCTTGCCGGCCATCATGAAGTGCTCGGCGCTGGGATAGTGGATGCCCTCGATCTCGAAACCGGCGGCAAACCACTGGCTGAAGCAACTCGGGGAAATGCGCCCGTCCCGGGTCGGCTGGTGCCCCCAGAACATCAGGTAGTCGGGCTTCAGGCCGTGCTTGATCTGTTCCAGCAACGCCTGGTTCGAGCGAATCGGTGTGTCCATGCTGACTCTCATTGTTGTCTGCTCAGGCCATTGGCTGGCCGGTCCGGTGGGCATTGTGTACCGAGAGCGAGAAACGGCGCCATTGGCTTGGCAATCGTTACGCTCAGCGTAACTATCCAACGCCGGGCTTGATTGATGACCCCAGGTTTCACTCCTATGGTGACTGCCACGACAGCGAACCCGTGGAGTGAGCATGACAACAATAATTTCCCCCGACGCGCGCTGGTCGCGGCGGCGCAGCGAAAAGCAGCGGCGCCTCGAGCAGGTGCGGGCCATCGCCGATGGCGTGGTGTTGCCGAGCGACAAGATCGTCGCCGCCCTGGAAGCCCTGATCCTGCCCGGCGACCGGGTGGTGCTGGAAGGCAACAACCAGAAGCAGGCGGACTTTCTCTCCCGCTCCCTGGCCAAGGCCGACCCGGCCAAGCTGCATGACCTGCACATGATCATGCCCAGCGTCGGTCGTTCCGAGCACCTGGACCTGTTCGAGCGTGGCATCGCCCGCAAGCTGGACTTCTCCTTCGCCGGCACCCAGAGCCTGCGCATCAGCCAGTTGCTGGAAGACGGGCTGCTGGAAATCGGCGCCATTCATACCTACATCGAACTCTATGCGCGGCTGGTGGTGGACCTGATCCCCAATGTGGTGCTGTCCGCCGGCTTCATGGCCGACCGCGCCGGCAACATCTACACCGGCCCCAGCACCGAGGACACCCCGGCACTGATCGAGCCGGCGGCCTTCAGCGACGGCATTGTCATCGTCCAGGTCAACCAGTTGGTGGATGACGTCAGCGAGCTGCCCCGGGTCGACATCCCCGCCTCCTGGGTCGACTTCGTGGTGGTGGCCGACAAGCCGTTCTACATCGAACCGCTGTTCACCCGCGATCCACGGCATATCAAGCCGGTGCACGTGCTGATGGCGATGATGGCGATCCGCGGCATCTACGAAAAACACAAGGTGCAGTCGCTGAACCACGGCATCGGTTTCAACACCGCGGCCATCGAGCTGATCCTGCCGACCTACGGCGAGTCCCTGGGGCTCAAGGGCAAGATCTGCCGCAACTGGACCCTCAATCCTCACCCGACCCTGATCCCGGCCATTGAAAGCGGCTGGGTGGAAAGCGTGCATTGCTTCGGCACCGAACTGGGCATGGAGAACTACATCGCCGCGCGTCCGGACGTGTTCTTCACCGGCCGCGACGGCTCGCTGCGGTCCAACCGGATGTTCTGTCAGCTGGCCGGGCAATACGCGGTGGACCTGTTTATCGGCGCCACCTTGCAGGTGGACGGCGACGGTCACTCTTCCACCGTGACCCGCGGCCGCCTGGCTGGTTTCGGCGGCGCACCGAACATGGGCCACGACCCACGCGGGCGGCGCCACGGCACTCCGGCCTGGCTCGATATGCGCCAGGATCAGAGCGATGCACCCCAGGCCATGCTCGAACGCGGCAAGAAGCTGGTGGTGCAGATGGTGGAAACCTTCCAGGAAGGCGGCAAACCGACCTTTGTCGAGACCCTGGATGCCGTGGAGGTGGCGCGCAAGAGCGGCATGCCCCTGGCGCCGATCATGATCTACGGCGACGACGTCACTCACCTGCTCACCGAGGAAGGCATCGCCTACCTGTACAAGGCCCGCTCCCTGGAAGAACGCCAGGCGATGATTGCCGCCGTGGCTGGGGTGACCGCCATCGGTTTGCGCCACAACCCCAAAGACACCGCGCGCATGCGCCGTGAAGGGCTGATCGCCTTGCCCGAAGACCTGGGCATCCGCCGGACCGACGCCAGTCGCGAGCTGCTGGCGGCGAAAAGCGTCGCCGATCTGGTGCAGTGGTCCGGTGGCTTGTACAACCCGCCCGCCAAGTTCAGGAGCTGGTAATGCACGCACTCAACCTGCAATCACAACCCCTGAGCCTGGCCGAACGCCTGGCGGACCTGGCGGTGGACGCGCTGATCGACGAGGCCGACCTGTCGCCCAAGCCGGCCCTGGTGGACCGCCGTGGCAATGGTGCCCATACCGATCTGCACCTGGGCTTGATGCACGCTTCGGCCCTGGCCCTGTGGCCGGCCTTCAAGGAGATGGCCGAAGCGGCGCTGGCGTTCGGTGAAGTCGGCCTGCCTCTGCGCGAAGCCCTGGGCCGCATCGGCCGCGAAGGCGAACAGGCCATGCTCGCCACCACGGCGGGGGTGAATACCCATCGTGGGGCGATCTGGGCCCTGGGCCTGCTGGTGGCCGCCGCCGCGCTGGAACCACGATCCACAGGTGCCGGCAGTGTTGCGCTGCGGGCTGCGCGCCTGGCCCTGCTGGAGGATCGCTATGCACCACGGCCCTTGAGTCATGGCGCCCAGGTGGCGCTGCGCTACGGCGTGCGCGGTGCTCGGGAAGAAGCCCAGCAAGGCTTCCCCGCGGTGCTGCAATGGGGGCTGCCACAGCTCAAGCGCAGCCGCGCCCAGGGCCATGGCGAACAGAACGCCCGACTCGATGCCTTGCTGGCGATCATGAGCCGTCTGGCGGATACCTGCGTGCTGTACCGCGCCGGTGAGCAAGGCTTGCAGGCCATGCAGCAGGGCGCCCAGGCGGTGCTCGATGCCGGTGGCAGCGCCAGCCTTGCCGGTCGTCGTCGTTTGCATGAGCTGGACCTGCAACTGTTGACCTTGAATGCCTCGCCCGGCGGTGCTGCTGATTTGCTGGCGGCCAGCCTGCTGTTGGACCGGATCGAATCCGCCGACGCCTTTATCCAGGGAGCGCTGTAATGGAAACCTTGTCTTTTCAATTCCCCGCCGGCCAGCCCGGCCGTGGCCGCGCCCTGGTGGGCTGTGTGGGCTCCGGCGACCTGGAAGTGCTGCTGGAGCCGGGTCAGCCCGGCACATTGACCATCCAGGTGCAGACTTCGGTAAACGGCAGCGCCGCCCGCTGGCAGCACCTGTTCGAGCGCATGTTCGACGGCCAGTTGCCGCCGGCGCTGCTGATCGACATCCATGATTTCGGCGCCACTCCCGGGGTGGTGCGCCTGCGCCTGGAACAGGGCTTCGAGGAGATCGGCCATGACTGACAGCGCACGTTTATTGAACAAGCACAGCTTCGTCGAGCTGGGTGCTCGGCAGCGGGCCCGGGCCTTGCTGGATGCCGGCAGTTTTCGCGAGCTGCTGGACCCTTTCCAGCGGGTCATGTCGCCCTGGCTGGCGCGTCAGGGCGTGGTGCCCCAGGCCGACGACGGCGTGGTGATCGCCAAGGGCAGCATCGCCGGTTTGCCGGTGGTGATTGCCGCCATCGAAGGCGCGTTCCAGGGCGGCAGCCTGGGTGAAGTGGGCGGGGCGAAGATCGCCGGAGCCCTGGAACTGGCTGCCGAGGACAACCGCAACGGCATCCCGACCTGTGCCGTGCTGCTGCTGGAAACCGGTGGCGTGCGCCTGCAGGAAGCCAACCTCGGGCTGGCGGCGATTGCCGACATCCATGCGGCGATTGTCGACCTGCGCCAGTACCAGCCGGTGATCGGCGTGGTGGCCGGCAGTGTCGGCTGTTTTGGCGGCATGTCGATTGCCGCCGGGCTGTGCAGTTATCTCGTGGTCACCCAGGAAGCGCGCCTGGGGCTCAACGGCCCGCAAGTGATCGAGCAGGAAGCCGGGCTTGAGGAGTACGACTCCCGGGATCGGCCGTTCATCTGGAGCCTGACCGGCGGCGAGCAGCGTTTTGCCAGCGGCCTGGTGGACCGTTACGTGGCCGACGACGTGGCGCAGATCCAGGCCCAGGTCCGCGAGTTGCTGGCCCTTGGCTTGCCCGAGCGGCAACGCAGCCGCGAGGCCGATCTGTACCTGCAACGCCTGGCCCGTTTGGACACCACGCCGCAAATCGATGCGGCGACGGTTCGCGATCTGTATCAAGGAGACCGCTCATGAGTGCTTGTTCTTTGCGGGGTTTGAACTGGTTCAACGCCTTGAGTGGCGGCGCCGCGCTGGTGGCCGGCCTGCCGCCGTCGCTGCGGGTGGCCGATGGTGAATTGGCGGGGCAACCGGTGCGTTTTATCGCCGTGGTGGCCGACCCGGAAAATCGCTTTCCCCGTGCCCGTCAGGGCGAGGTTGGATTACTGGAAGGCTGGGGCCTGGCCAAGGCCGTGGATGAGTTGATCGATGCCGACTCCGACCAGCCTCACAAGCGGGCGCTGCTCGCCATTGTCGATGTGCCGAGCCAGGCCTATGGCCGTCGCGAAGAGGCCCTGGGCATCCATCAGGCCCTCGCGGCGGCGGCCGACAGCTACGCCCGGGCGCGGCTGGCCGGGCACCCGGTGATTGCCCTGTTGGTGGGCAAGGCCATGTCCGGAGCCTTTCTGGCCCACGGTTATCAGGCCAACCGCTTGATCGCCCTGCGCGATCCCGGGGTGATGGTGCATGCCATGGGCAAGGCCTCGGCGGCGCGGGTCACCCTGCGCAGTGTCGAGGAACTGGAAGCCCTGGCCGCCAGCGTGCCGCCCATGGCCTATGACATCGGCAGCTACGCCAGTCTCGGGCTGCTCTGGGAAAGCGTATCGGTGCGGCAGATTGAACAGCCGGCAGTGGAGGATCTGGCGGTCGTCGAGGAATGCCTGTTGGCGGCGATTGCCGACGTGCGGGCCAAAGGTGTCGATCTGAGCTGCCGTCTGGGGGCGTCGAACCGGGCGGCGTCGAGCCGGGTTCGCCAATTGCTGCGGGAACAGTGGTGAACGGCCTCGGCCCCTGGCTGCCCCACGACTTGCTGTGGGGCATGACCCCGGCGCAGTTGGCCGCCGATGCGCCGGATTGGGCCTTTGCCGTGCTGGAGGCCGGGCAGCCGGTGGTGGTGCGGCGGGCGCTGACGGCGCCGGGGCAGATTGCTGTCGGCCTGCGCGGTCGCACCCGTGAGCAGCGCTACCCGGCTGTGCTGGCGTTGGAGTCGGTGCAGCGTGGGGTACATCCCGAGGCGCTGTGCCGGATGTCCGGCTCGCGCTCATTGCCGGCGCTTCGGGCGTTGCAGCAGTTACGCGGCGAGCTGGATGCCCTGGGCCTGGTCTGGGGCGTCAGCGGCAGCGCCGGTTTTGAGTTGGCCTGTGGGATTGCCGCGCTGCATCAGCACAGCGACCTGGACCTGATCCTGCGCACGCCGGAACCTTTTTCCCGGGCTCAGGCCCGCGAGTTGCTGGCCCTGCTGGAGTGCGCCGAGTGCCCGGTGGATCTGCAATTGCAGGTGCCGGCCGGCGCTCTGGCCCTGCGGGAATGGGCGGGAACGGCGCCTCGGGTGCTGCTCAAGAGTGCCGGGGGCGCACGCTTGGTCAGCGACCCCTGGTGCGCGCTGGAGCAAGCGGCATGAGCAGCTTGCTGGTGTTTCCGGGCCAGGGCGCGCAGCAGCCGGGGATGCTCCAGCGTTTGCCGCCAAGCCCTGAAATCCGCGCCTGCCTGGACGAGGCCAGCGAAGTGCTGGGCGAGGATGTGCTGACCCTGGATTCGCCCCAGGCCCTGGCCAGCACACGGGCCGTGCAGTTGTGCCTGTTGATCGCTGGCGTGGCCTGTGCCCGGACCCTGCTGCAAGCGCCGGTCAAGGCGGACTATGTGGCGGGCTTGTCCATCGGCGCCTACCCGGCGGCGGTGGTGGCCGGGGCCCTGGGGTTTGCCGATGCGTTGCGACTGGTGAGCCTGCGTGGCCAGTTGATGCAGCAAGCCTATCCGCAGGGCTATGGCATGACCGCATTGATCGGCCTGGATCTGGCGCAGGTGGAGGGGTTGCTGGCCCAGGTCCACAGCCCGCAAACGCCGGTGTACCTGGCCAATATCAACGCCGACAGCCAAGTGGTGATCGCCGGCAGCGATGCGGCGATGCATGCCGTGGCCGAGCTGGCCCGGGGGTGTGGAGTCGGCGTGGCCAAGCGTCTGGCGGTCAGCGTGCCGTCCCATTGCCCGTTGCTGGAACAACCGGCCCAGATCCTGGCCGCCGCTTTTGCCGAAGTGCCCTTGCAGGTGCCCGCCCTGGGTTATCTGAGCGGCAGTCGGGCCCGACCGTTGCGCACGGTGGAACAGGTGCGCGATGACCTGGCGTTCAACATGTGCCGGGTGGTGGACTGGCGCGGCACCGTGCAAAGCGCCTACGAGCGCGGGGTGCGCCTGCAGATCGAACTGCCACCCGGCGCGGTACTCACCGGGTTGGCCCGCCGGGTGTTTGCCCAGGGGACGGTGATCGCCTTCGACGGCGCGCGCCTGGACACCTTGCAGGCGCTGATGCGTGAGGAGGGAAGCCGCGACCGATAGAGCACCGACTCAGGCTGACGAAGCACAAGAACAACAACTTCGACGATGCACTTTGAGGACAACAACAATGATTATCTACGGTGTGGCCTTCCTGGCCTTTTGTACCCTGGTGGGTATTTTCATCGGTGAGCTGCTGGGCAAATTGATCGGCGTGCCGGCCAATGTCGGCGGCGTCGGTATTGCCATGCTGCTGTTGATCGGCCTGGGCAGCTACCTGCACAAGCGCGGCTTGTTCGCCGGCAAGTCCGAGCAGGGCGTGGAGTTCTGGGGCGCGGTGTACATCCCCATCGTGGTGGCCATGGCCGCCCAGCAAAACGTGTATGGCGCGCTCAAGGGCGGGCCGATGGCGATCCTCGCGGGCACCCTGGCGGTGGTGATCGCCTTTGCCCTGGTGCCGGTGCTGGTGCGCATCGGCAACAAGGCGCCGGATGCGGCCGTTGCTCAGAAAACAGCGGGGTAAGGGCCATGTACGAATCGATGATGAAGGTCATTACCGGCTACGGGCTGATCAGCGGTTTTGCAGTGATCGGAATCACCATGTGGGTCTCCTACTGGATCTCCAACACCTTTACCAAGGGCCGCCTGCATGGCTCGGCCATCGCCATTCTGCTGGGGCTGGTGCTGTCCTACGTGGGCGGCGCCTTCACCGGTGGGCAGAAGGGCGTGGTGGATATCCCGCTGCTCTCGGGCATCGGCTTGTTGGGCGGAGCGATGCTGCGGGACTTCGCGATTGTCGCCACCGCCTTCGGTGTCAGTGTCGAGGAGCTCAAGCGCGCCGGATTCGTAGGGGTGCTGGCGCTGTTCGTCGGGGTTGGCTCGTCCTTTGTGGCGGGAGTGGGGGTGGCCATGGCGTTTGGTTACACCGATGCGGTGAGCCTGACCACCATTGGCGCCGGGGCGGTGACTTACATCGTCGGGCCGGTGACTGGCGCAGCCATCGGCGCCAGCTCCGAGGTCATGGCGCTGTCGATTGCCGCGGGGTTGATCAAGGCGATTCTGGTGATGGTGATGACACCCTTCGTGGCACCGCTGATCGGCCTCAACAACCCGCGCAGCGCGGTGATCTTCGGCGGTTTGATGGGCACTTCCAGCGGTGTCGCCGGGGGCCTGGCGGCCACCGATCCGAAGCTGGTGCCCTATGGTTGCCTGACGGCGGCGTTCTACACGGCCCTGGGCTGCCTGCTGGGGCCGTCGCTGCTGTTCCTGCTGATGCGTGGCCTGCTGGGCGCGTAGGCGCCGGCTTGCCGGCGAAGGGGCCTTTGAGACGTGCACAGGTCTTATGGACGCCTTCGCTGGCAAGCCAGCTCCTACGGCGGGTTGCGGTGTTGCCAATGACGCGTTTTGGCAGGAACCGGCTTCCTACGTGATTTGCCGATTGGCGTACATCCGGCATTCGGCCAACAGTGCCAACAGGTTCGGGTCGCGTTCCTTGGCCTTGAGAAACACCACGCCGATATGTTGCTGCAGGCGGTAGCGCGCCTGCAGCGGTATCAGTTTCACGCGGTTCTCGTAGACGGCCGCGATCCTCCCCGGCAGCAACGCGTAACCCACCCCTGAGCTGACCATGCTCAGTAAGGTGAAGATGTCGTTGACCTGCATCGCTACCTTGGGTTCGAACCCCGCCTGCTTGAACACCCGCACCCCATCCTGATGAGTGGCAAAGCCTTGGGTCAGGGTGATGAAGGTGGCATCGCGCACGTCGGCCAGGTCCACTTCACGCTGCTGGGCGAAGGGCGAATCGGCGGGAGTGGCAAGGAAAATGTCGTCGGAAAACAGCGGCAGTTGTTCACAGTCCGGGTCGTTGACGCTGTCGTCCAGGGAAATCAGGATGGCGTCCACTTCCATGTTCTTGAGCTTGTACAGCAGGTCGATGTTGGAGCCCAGGATCAGGTCGATGTTCAGTTCGCTGCGGCGCAGCTTCAGGCCCATGATCAGCTGCGGCACGGTTTTCACCGTCAGCGAATAAAGCGCGCCGAGCTTGAAACGTTCTGCGGAAAAGCCCGCCGCTTCACGGGTCAAACGCACGCTCTCGACCACGTCCTGGACCAGCTTCTGGGCGCGTTCTTCGAGGACGAAGGCGCTTTCCAGCGGCGTCAGGTTGCGCCCCTCATGCTTGAACAGCGGGCAGCGCAGAGCGTTTTCCAGGGAGTGGATGGCGCGGTGCACGCTGACATTGCTGGTCTGCAACTCGGCGGCAGCGCGGGCCAGATTGCCGGTGCGCATGAAGGCCAGAAACACTTCGAGCTTTTTCAGGGTCAACTCTTCGTCGATGAGCATGGACTGGCCTCGGCTGATGAGGGGCTGATAATGCCCGATGAGTCAGGGCGTGGCCGCTGGTTTTTTATTGGCCGTGCCCCAATAGACATGTTGCGCTTTCAAGCTGCAGGCCTGAGCCTTGCGTGTTTTTTCAATGTTTCAAGGGTGAGCGACAGATGTATCACGGAGAAAGATTCAACGCCTGGACCCACTTGCTGGGTGCGATCGCCGCGTTTGTCGGCGGGATCTGGCTGGTGGTGCTGGCCAGCCTCGATGGCGACCCGTGGAAGATCGTCGGTGTGGCGATCTATTCCTTCACCTTGCTGGTGCTCTACAGCGTGTCCACGGTCTACCACAGCGTGCGTGGGCGGGCCAAAGGCATCATGCAGAAGGTCGATCACTTTTCCATCTATCTGCTGATTGCCGGCAGCTACACCCCCTTCTGCCTGGTGACCCTGCGCGGGCCCTGGGGCTGGACCCTGTTCGGGATTGTCTGGGGGTTGGCGCTGATTGGCATCCTGCAGGAGATCAAGCCGCGTTCCGAGGCGCGAATTCTGTCCATCGTGATCTACGCAGTCATGGGCTGGATCGTGCTGGTGGCGGTCAAGCCGCTGCTGGCGGCTTTGGGCCCCGCCGGTTTTGCCTGGCTGGCCTCGGGTGGCGTGCTGTACACCGTGGGCATCATCTTCTTTGCCCTGGATAGCCGCCTGCGTCATGCCCATGGCATCTGGCACCTGTTTGTGATCGCCGGCAGTCTGCTGCACTTCATCGCCATCCTGTTCTACGTCCTATAAGGGGTGGTCCAGCTGGGCCTGGGCCTGGTGGGCGAAGATCTCCAACAGGCTGGCCAGGGTGTGGGGCGGTGGTTCGGCGGCGCGGGTCACGGCGTACAGGGTGATGGGCAGCGGCGGGCTCAGGGGGCGGATGGCGGTGCTGGCGGTTGACGCGCCCAGGGCGGTGAACGGGTCGATCAGCGCCAACCCGGCGCCGGATTCGACCATGGCCCGGGCCAGGGAATAGGTCTGTACGGCAATGCTGATCCGCGGCGGCGGTTCCACGGCCTTGAGGTAGCTGTCGAGCCGGGCCGACAGCGGGTCGCTGCTGCTCAGGCCAATCAGTGGTGCATCCGCCAATTCCATCAACGCCAGCGGCTGGCCGCGCATGGCGGGCGGCCAGTAGTCCTGCGGGGCCAGGGCCACCAGCACGCCCTCGGCCAGGGGCTGTGCACAGAGCCCGGGGTGGTCCGGGCGCTGCAGGGTCAGGGCCACATCGATTTCCCGCATCAGCAGGTTCTGCACCAGTTCGCGGCTATGGGCGCTGGACAGTTCGCACAGGCTGTCCGGGTAGCGGCGGGTCCATTCGCTGATGGCCGGCGGCAGCAGTGCCAGGGCCAGGGCCGGGGTGGCGCCGATGCGCAGGCTCTGGCCCGGCGCCCGGCGCAGGTTCTGCGCCAGCCGCCTGACCCCTTGCAGGCTTTCGCTGACCTTGTCCACTTCCCGCTCCAGCTCCAGGGCTTCGGGCGTGGGTTGCAACTTGCCCCGTACCCGCAGGAACAACGGAAAACCCAGTTGCAGTTCGGCGTGCTGCAGGACCTTGCTCACTGCCGGCTGGGAGACGTGCAGCAGCTGCGCGGCGCCGCTGATGGAGCCGGTCTGGCGAATGGCCTGGAAGATTTCGATGTGACGCAGTCGCATGGGTAGTCCATAACCTTTGTTTATGGGTGGTCCATCTTTATTCATTGTTCGGCGCCTGTCACCTGCCCCTAACCTTGCGCCATTCAACAAGCGGTCGGGGACAGTCATGAGTCAGCGGGTTTGCATCATCGGCGGTGGCGTCATTGGCCTGGCCAGCGCCTATGCCCTGGTTCGCCAGGGCCTGGAAGTGACGCTGGTGGAGGCCCAGGATGCCCTCGGCAGCCAGACCAGCTTCGCCAATGGCGGGCAGTTGTCCTATCGCTATGTAGCGCCCCTGGCCGATGCCGGTGTGCCTTGGCAGGCCCTGGGCTGGATGCTCAAGGGCGACTCGCCGCTCAAGCTGCGCCCGCGCCTGGACCCGGCGCAATGGCGTTGGTTGGCGGGGTTTCTCGGCGCCTGCCGGCATTCGGTGAACCAGCGCAATGCTGCTCATCTGCTGCGCCTGGCGCTGCTCAGCCAGAGCACGATGCAGAGCTGGCGCGAGGACGACGGCTTGGCGGGCTTCGACTGGCGGCGCAATGGCAAGCTGGTGACCTTTCGTGAGCGTGGCAGCTTCGACCACGCTCGGCACAACCTCGCGGACCGCCGCCAGCAGCAGGTGTTGTCGGCCGCCGAGTGCGCGGCGCTGGAACCGACCCTGGGCGACGCGCCCTTTGTCGGCGGCATCCACACCCCCGACGAGGAAGTGGCCGATTGTCATGGCTTCTGCCAGCAGTTGGCGGCGCGGCTGCGGGCTTCCGGGCGTTGCGAGATTCTCCTGGGCCAGCGGGTTCGGGGCATTCATCACCAGGGCGACCGGGTGCAGGCCATCGATCTGGGCGACCGGCTCTTACCGGTGGAGCACCTGGTGCTGGCGGCCGGTCACCGCAGCGCCGAGCTGCGCCTGCCCGGGCTCAAGCTGCCCCTGTATCCGCTCAAGGGCTATAGCCTCAGCGTGCCCATCGGTCCTGAGCACCGCGCACCGGATATCAGCATCACCGACTACAACCGCAAGATCGTCTACGCCCGGATCGGCCAGCAGTTGCGGGTGGCGGCCATGGTCGACATCGTCGGCTTCGATCCGTCCCCGGACCCGGCTCGGCTGGCCTTGATGCGGCGTCAGGCCGAGCAGACCTTCGCCGCCGCCGGTGATTATGCGGCGGCCAGCGAATGGGCCGGGATGCGTCCCGCCACTCCCAGCGGCGTGCCGCTGATCGGCGCCACCGCTTATCGCAATCTGTGGCTCAACCTTGGTCACGGCGCGCTGGGATTCACCCTGGCCTGTGGCAGTGGCCAGCTGCTGGGCGAACTGATTGGCCAGCGTTCCACCAGCATCGACATGCAGGGCCTGGCGCCCCGCGTCGCCTGAACGTTCAACAGGAGTCTTCAGATGAGTATCCAGCGTATCCACAGCAACCATCGCCTCAGCGGTGCCGTCACCTTTGCCGGACTGGTGTTCCTTTCCGGCCAGGTGCCGGGGGCCAGCAGCGACATCGGCGGCCAGACCCGGGAGGTCCTGGAGAAGATCGACGCCTTGCTGGCCGAGGCGGGCAGCGACAAGGATCATCTCTTGAGCGCGACGATCTACCTCAAGGACATCCAGGCCGATTTCGCGGTGATGAACGAAGTCTGGTCGGCCTGGCTGTCCCCCGGGCAGGCGCCGGCGCGCACGACCTTGCAGGCGGCCCTGGCGCGCCCGCAGATCCTCGTCGAAATCAGCGTCATCGCTGCTCGCCGCTGAATCACCTCTACCCACAACGGAGAATAACAATGCATAAGATCACGTTGCTCGGCTGCACCCTGGGGCTGTTGTTCAGCGCCGTTTCCCAGGCCAACGAGGCGCCCCTGGATGGCACCCTGGCCAAGATCGCCAATAGCTCCAGTATTACCTTAGGTTATCGCGATGCCTCGGTGCCCTTTTCCTACGTCGGCGACAACAGCGGCCAGCCCATGGGCTATTCGGTGGAGCTGGCGGGCAAGGTGGTGGAGCGCATCCAGCAGCAGTTGCACCTGCCCAAGCTGAAGGTGAAGTACAACCTGGTGACGTCCCAGACGCGCATTCCCCTGGTGCAGAACGGCACCGTGGATCTGGAGTGCGGTTCCACCGGCGTGACAGCCGAGCGGCAGAAGCAGGTGGCGTTTTCCTACGGTTTTATCTACGTCAAAGGGCAACTCTTGACCGCCAAGGACAGCGGGATCAAAAGCTTCGCCGATCTGCGGGGCAAGAACGTGGTGACCACGGCGGGGACCACCAACGAGCGGTTTCTCAAGAGCTACAACGTCGAGCACAAGATCGACATGTTCGTGATCAGCGCCAAGGACCACGGCGAGGCATTCCAGATGCTGCAGTCGGGGCGTGCGGCGGCGTTCTACATGGATGATGCGCTGCTCTACGGCGAACGGGCCAAGGCGCGGGACCCGCACAATTGGGTGGTGGTGGGGGAGGAGCAGTCGCGGGAGATCTACAGCTGCATGGTGCGCAAGGATGACCCGCAATTCCTGGCCCTGGTGAATGGGGTCCTGGCGGATCTGTATCGCAGTGGCGAGATCAACGGCATCTACCAGCGCTGGTTCCAGCAGCCGATTCCGCCCAAGGGCCTGAACCTGGAGTTCCCCATGACTGCCGAGCTGAAGGCGATCATCGCCCAGCCCACCAGCGACCCGGTGCAATAACCGGCTGTTGCGCCGCCACCTGTAGGAGCCGGCTGCCGGCGAAGGGTCTTTGATACGTGTACGGGACTGATGGGCGCCTTCGCTGGCAAGCCAGCGCCTACGGTGGGTATTTGAACGGGGACTGTTTTAGAAGTCGCCCCACAGTTGCTGGGCCACGGCCAGGGCGACCACGGGGGCGGTTTCGGTGCGCAGCACGCGAGGACCAAGACGGGCAGGCAGAAAGCCTGCACCGTGGGCCTGATCCACTTCGGCATCGGACAGACCGCCTTCCGGGCCAATCAGGAAGGCCAGGGTCTGGGGTTTGGCGTGGCTTTCCAGGGGCTGGGCCACGGGATGCAGGACCAGTTTCAGGTCCGCCTGGGTCTGCTTGATCCAGTCCGCCAGCAATACCGGTGGATGAATCAGCGGAACGCGGGAGCGACCGCATTGCTCACAGGCGCTGATGGCCACCTGGCGCCAGTGCAGCAGGCGTTTGTCGGCGCGTTCGTCCTTGAGCCGCACTTCGCAGCGCTCGCTGAAGATCGGGGTGATTTCGCTGACCCCAAGTTCCGTGGCTTTCTGGATCGCCCAGTCCATGCGTTCGCCCCGGGACAGGCCCTGGCCCAGGTGAATCTGCAGCGGCGATTCGTCCTGGCCGGCAAAGCGTTCATCCAGCTGCACCCGTACCCGCTTCTTGCCCACTTCCAGCAGCGTGCCGCGAAACTCCATCCCTGAGCCGTCGAACACCTGCAAGGCATCACCTTCGGCCATGCGCAGCACGCGTCCGATGTAATGGGCCTGGGCTTCCGGCAGTTCGTGTTCGCCAAGGCTCAAGGGGGCGTCGATAAAGAAGCGGGACAATCTCATCTGGTTTCTCTGTGCTGTAGGAGCCGGCTTGCCGGCAATAAACGATGGTGCGCTGCGTGGCGAAGCGCTTCGCTGGCAAGCCCGCTCCTGCGCCAGAGGGTGCAGGAGCGGGGCGAGGGACTCAGCCCGGATCGCGGAAGCCCGGGTGGAAGTCCTTGGGCACGGCCATGCTGACGCTGTCGCGGGTGGCGATGTCGATGCCTTCGCTGGCGACTTCGGCGAGGAAGTCGATCTGCTCCGGGGTGATCACGTAGGGCGGCAGGAAATACACCACGTTGCCCAGGGGACGCAACAGGGCGCCGCGCTCCAGGGCGTGCTGGAAAACCTTCAGGCCGCGACGTTCCTGCCACGGGTAGGCGCTCTTGCTGGCCTTGTCCTGGACCATTTCGATGGCCAGGACCATGCCGGTCTGGCGCACTTCGGCCACGTGGGGGTGATCCACTAGATGCGCAGTGGCGCTGGCCATGCGCTGGGACAGGGCGCGGTTGTTCTCGATGACGTTGTCCTGCTCGAAGATGTCCAGGGTCGCCAGCGCCGCCGCACAGGCCAGCGGGTTGCCGGTGTAGCTGTGGGAGTGGAGGAAGGCGCGCAGGGTCGGGTAGTCATCGTAGAAGGCGCTGTAGACCTCATCGGTGGTCATGCACGCGGCCAGGGGCAGGTAGCCGCCGGTCAGGGCCTTGGACAGGCACAGAAAGTCCGGACGGATGCCGGCCTGCTCGCAGGCGAACATGCTGCCGGTGCGGCCGAAGCCCACGGCGATCTCATCATGGATCAGGTGCACGCCATAGCGGTCGCAGGCTTCGCGCAGCAGCTTGAGGTACACCGGGTGGTACATGCGCATGCCGCCGGCGCCCTGGATCAATGGCTCGACGATGACCGCGGCTAGCGTGTCGTGGTGTTCGGCCAGGGTCTGTTCCATGGCGGCGAACATGTTTCGCGAATGCTCTTCCCAGCTCATGCCGTCGGGACGCAGGTAGCAGTCCGGGCTAGGCACCTTGAGGGTGTCCAGCAGCAGGGCCTTGTAGGTCTCGGTGAACAGCGGTACGTCGCCCACCGACATGGCGGCGATGGTTTCGCCGTGGTAGCTGTTGCTCAGGGTGACGAAGCGCTTCTTGGCCGGCTGACCGCGGTTGAGCCAGTAGTGGAAGCTCATCTTCATCGCCACTTCGATGCACGACGAACCGTTGTCGGCGTAGAAGCAGCGGGTCAGGCCTTCGGGGGTGATCTGCACCAGGCGCTCGGACAGCTCGATCACCGGCTGGTGGCTGAAACCGGCGAGGATCACATGCTCCAGCTGGTCCACTTGATCCTTGATGCGTTGGTTGATGCGCGGATTGGCATGGCCGAATACATTGACCCACCAGGAACTGACCGCGTCTAGGTAGCGTTTGCCTTCGAAGTCTTCCAGCCAGACGCCTTCACCGCGCTTGATGGGGATCAAAGGCAGTTGTTCGTGGTCTTTCATCTGGGTGCAGGGATGCCACAACACCGCGAGATCGCGTTGCATCCACTGGTTATTCAGGCCCATGTAGAGTCTCCTGGAGGCGGAATCGGGCAAGCCTATGCAATGCATGGCCGCGGGACAACCTATTGTGTGGGGCGACGGTCAGACAAATGCGCCCTGTACGCAAAGACGTGTCTGAGAGCTGCCAGGGCACCCGCCCTTGGTTATCCCTGAGTCTTCTGAAACGGTCCTTAATCTTTTCTTAACGAGCTCGGCCCAGACTATCGATCGTATTTCTCGATATTTCAAAGCAAAATTTTTCGCTTTAATTCGATAGGTAAATCGCTAGTCTTGGTCAGCGTTTCTTACAGGATGCAACTCGATGCAGTTACGTAATTCTTCTTCGCGCTACGGCTGGGTAAGCATTGTTCTGCACTGGGGCGTGGCCCTGGCCGTCTTCGGATTGTTCGCTTTGGGCCTGTGGATGGTCGGTCTCGACTACTACAGCACCTGGCGCAAAGACGCCCCGGACCTGCACAAGAGTATTGGCCTGACGCTGTTTGCGATCATGCTGCTGCGGGTGCTGTGGCGTTTTGTCAGCCCACCACCACCGGCACCGGCCAATCATGGGCGTCTGACCCGCCTGGGGGCCAAGTTGGGACATGGGTTCCTGTACCTGGGTCTGTTCGCGGTCATGATTGCCGGTTACCTGATCTCCACCGCAGACGGCGTCGGTATCCCGGTGTTTGGCTTGTTTGAAGTTCCTGCCCTGGTTTCCGGACTGCCGGACCAGGCAGATGTAGCAGGCGTGGTGCATCTGTACCTGGCCTGGGCGCTGGTGATCTTTGCCGGCATCCATGGTCTGGCGGCCTTGAAGCACCACTTTATCGATCGTGATGCGACCCTCACCCGTATGCTGGGTCGCAAAGCCTGATGTTCAACCTCGACTCAAAAGGAATAGAAAGCATGTTGAAAAAGACTCTCGCCGCTCTGGCAATCGGATCGGCTGTATTGGCGGCCGGTCAAGTGATGGCAGCGGACTACGTGATCGACAAGGAAGGCCAGCACGCCTTCGTCGACTTCAAGATCAGCCACCTGGGCTACAGCTTCATCACCGGTACCTTCAAGGACCTGGACGGCAAGTTCAGCTTCGACGCGGCCAAGCCTGAAGACGCCAAGATCGAAGTCAATGTGCGCACCGCCAGCGTGTTCACCAACCACGCCGAACGTGACAAGCACATCACCAGCAAGGACTTCCTCGACGCTGGCAAGTTTGCCGATGCCAAGTTCGTCTCCACCAGCGTCAAGCCTACCGGCAAGAATGCCGACGGCAAGCTGACCGCTGATGTGGCCGGCGACCTGACCCTGCACGGTGTGACCAAGCCGGTTGTGGTCAAGGCCACCTTCCTGGGTGAAGGCAAGGACCCATGGGGCGGCTACCGTGCCGGTTTCGAAGGCACCACCAGCATCAATCGCCAGGATTTCGGCAAGATGATGGACCTAGGCCCGGCGTCCAACAACGTCGACCTGTACATCACCTTCGAAGGTGTGAAAGCGAAGTAATGCTTCGTCTGTAGCCGCTGCCGCAGGCTGCGATAAGGCCCGCAGGGCCTTCGCGATTCAATTCGCACAGCCCTTATTGGACTGATCGCAAGCTGCGCCAGGGCAAAAAAACGCCCCCGACCACAAATCGGGGGCGTTTTTTATTGCCCGTCATGCAACCCGGTGAGCCTGGCAGGCCCTTGCGCCGGGCTCCCCGTCGTTCGCAGCCTGCGGCAGCGGCTGCAGAAAGCGCCCTCGACCAGCCGCCACAAAAAACGCCCCGGGTCTTGCGACCAGGGGCGTTTTTCATTGCAGCCTGCGGACTCAGCGATTGCGGGTCAGCAGTGCCGGCTTCTCGCCCCGTGGGCGGCTCGGTAACTGGTCCAGTTGCTCAGGCGTCGGGAAGCGATCGGCCTTGGACTCCTTGTGCATGATCTTCGGCTGGTTGCCCCGAGGATTCTGCACTGCCGGCTCCTGGCGTGGCTGTTCGTCACGGTTCGGACGACGATTGCGCGACTCGTCGCGACGACCCTGGCTGTCACGAGGGGCGCCGTTGCGTGGACCGCCGCTGCGCTTGGCCGGTGCGGTGCCGGTGGTGCTGCCGTTGCTGTTGCGTGGGTTGCCGGAGCGACCCTGACCACCACCAGCGCCACCGCGTGGCGGATTGCCGGCACCGGCGCCCTGGGCCGGAGCCCCTGGACGGCGACCACGGCCCTGGTTGTTCTTGTTCTGGTATGGGCTGACGTAGTCAGCGCGGTTACCGAAGTTGTCCACGTCGTCGTCGAGGAACTCATCCGGTGCCCGGTCGGCACGTGGCGTCGGCTGGCGCTGTTCGCGGGCCGGAGTGCCTTCACGCGGTTTCTGCTCGCGGGCCGGGCGCTCGCCACGGGCCGGCTTGTCTTTGCCGCCCTTGTCCTTGCCCTTGTCCTTGCGACCACCGCCGCCACCGCCGCCGTTCGGGCCGTCGCCACGTGGGCCACGAGGATTGCGCGGGTTGCGTACGTCCGGACGCTCGCGCACTTCCGGCTTCTCGGCTTCCACGGCGCTGGCATCGAAGCCCATCAGGTCGCCATCGGCGATCTTCTGCTTGGTCATGCGCTCGATGCTTTTCAGCAGTTTCTCTTCGTCCGGAGCCACCAGGGAGATGGCCTCGCCCGAGCGACCGGCACGGCCGGTACGACCGATACGGTGCACGTAGTCTTCGTCGACGTTAGGCAGCTCGAAGTTGACCACGTGGGGCAGTTGGTCGATATCCAGGCCGCGGGCGGCGATATCGGTGGCTACCAGAATGCGTACGTCGCCGGCCTTGAAATCGGCCAGGGCCTTGGTGCGGGCGTTCTGGCTCTTGTTACCGTGGATCGCCACAGCGCTCAGGCCGTGCTTGTCCAGGTACTCGGCCAGGCGGTTGGCGCCGTGCTTGGTACGCGTGAACACCAGCACCTGTTCCCAGGCGCCGGCGGTGATCAGGTGCGCCAGCAGCGAGCGTTTGTGGCTGGCGGGCAGGCGGAACACCCGCTGCTCGATACGCTCAACGGTGGTGTTGGGCGGGGTGACTTCGATGCGCTCGGGGTTGTGCAGCAGCTTGCCGGCCAGGTCCGTGATGTCCTTGGAGAAGGTCGCGGAGAACAGCAAGTTCTGGCGCTTGGCCGGCAGGCGCGCGAGGACTTTCTTCACGTCATGGACGAAGCCCATGTCGAGCATGCGGTCGGCTTCGTCGAGCACGAGGATTTCCACGTGGGACAGGTCGACGCTGCCTTGGCCGGCCAGGTCCAGCAGACGGCCGGGGCACGCCACCAGCACATCGACGCCACGGGCCATGGCCTGGACCTGCGGGTTCATGCCGACGCCGCCGAAGATGCAGGCGCTGACGAACTTCAGATCGCGGGCATACAGCTTGAAGCTGTCATGCACTTGCGCGGCCAGTTCGCGAGTCGGGGTCAGGACCAGTACGCGCGGTTGGCGCGGGCCGTGACGCTGGGATTTGTCCGGGTGACCGTTGGGAAACAACCGCTCCAGGATCGGGAGGGCGAAACCGCCGGTTTTACCAGTACCTGTCTGTGCCGCGACCATCAGATCGCGACCTTGCAACACGGCGGGAATGGCCCGCTGTTGCACCGGAGTAGGCTGGGTGTAGCCGGCGGCTTCGATGGCACCGACTAAAGCCTCGGAGAGACCGAGGGAAGCAAAGGACATGAGTAATCCTGTTTTAGTGAGGGCTTGGCCCAAAGGGATAATCTTGCCGGGCGTGAATGGCGTTTAAGAGGACGCAATCCCGTCCGGTCCTGCTGGCCTGAAGACTCATCCAACACAGGCTCGCGCGGGCCGGTTGGCTGCGCCGTAGCGGGGTGGAGAGGCCTTGAACAGGTTCCAGCGTCCGGGCGTGAGCCTGGCGGGAGGCGGGAGTATAACAGAGCAATCAGTATGCGCTGCTTTCCTGCTGCTCAACGGTTTTTTCTGACCCCCGGGTAGAGGATGACCTGACAGGGGGCAGAACAGGTTCCGCTCCGTACTTGGCGCTCAACTCGGCGTAGGCCGGCTCGCGCTTGAAGCGCTTGAGTTCGGCGCCGAAGCGTTGCACCAAAAGGTCCATCCCGGCGTTGCGGCGCAGCGCCAGGTACTGGCTCTGGCGGCTGATGACCGTAGGGTTCTGGCTAACCTGATCGCGAATGCCCAGGCTGTCCAGCAGATGCTGGCCCACTCGCTTGTCGGTGATCAACAGGTCGATGCGTCCCAGTAGCAGCTTGCCGAAGTTGGCTTCATGGGTCGGTGCCGGCTCGCGGTTGAACAGGGTCGAATTGCTGAAGTCATCGCTGTACAGGTAGCCGGGAGAGGTGCCGATGGTCAGGCCCTTGAGTTCATCCAGGTGCTTGAACGGATGTGGGCGCTGCTTGGCGTAGAACATCACGAACTCCACATCCGAGAGAGGCTCGCTGGGATAGAGCAAGGTATGGTCGCGCTGGTCGCTATGGAAGATATCCAGGGCTCCGTCGGCCTGGCCGGTTTCCAGCATGGCCAGGCAGCGTTTCCATGGCAGGAACTGCCACTCGACTTCTATCCCCAGACGCTGAAAGACAATGGCCGTGGTTTCGTAGTCCAGCCCCAGGGCCTTGCCGTTTTCCTCATAGACATAAGGCGCCCAGGGTTCGGTGACAATGCGCAGCTTCTCGCCATGGGCGGCGACGCTCAGGCAAGTGCAGAGGAGGGCTATCAGCAACTGGGCAATGACGGACATTGCTGGAGATTACGACGAGAGATCATGCAATTGCTAGGGGGAGTTCCAGCCGCTCTGGCTCAAGGCTTGGGCAAATAAAAAGGCCCCGGTTTGCGCCGGGGCCTGGTGAAGGGTTGCCGATCAGCGCGGCAGCTTCAGGTTGTTCCAGATGGCCAGGCTCGGGTCGGCCTGGTTCAGGGTGTAGAAGTGCAGTCCTGGTGCGCCGCCCTGCAGCAGGCGCTCGCACATCTCGCTAATGACCTGCTCACCGAAAGCCTGGATGCTGGTGCTGTCGTCACCGTAGGCTTCCAGTTGCTTGCGGATCCAGCGAGGGATCTCCGCGCCGCAGGCGTCGGAAAAACGCGCCAGCTTGCTGTAGTTGGTGATCGGCATGATGCCCGGCACGATCGGGATGTTTACGCCCATCTTCTGCACGCGCTCGACGAAGTAGAAGTAGCTGTCGGCATTGAAGAAGTACTGGGTGATCGCACTGTCGGCACCGGCATTGGCCTTGCGTACGAAATGGGTGAGATCGTCTTCGAAGTTGCGTGCTTGCGGGTGCATCTCCGGATAGGCGGCGACTTCTATATGGAAGTGGCTGCCGGTTTCTTCACGAATGAAGCTCACCAGATCGTTGGCGTGGCGCAACTCGCCGCTGGCCATGCCCATGCCCGAAGGCAGGTCGCCGCGCAGGGCAACGATGCGCTTGATGCCAGCTGCCTGATACTGCTGCAGCAGACCGCGCAGGTCGTCCTTGCTGTCGCCGACGCAAGACAGGTGCGGTGCGGCAGGGACTTTTACTTCGCTCTCCAGTTGCAGCACGGTGTTGACCGTACGATCACGGGTCGAGCCGCCGGCACCGTAGGTGCAGGAGAAGAAGTCGGGGTTGTAGCTGGCCAGCTGACGGGCAGTGGCAAGCAGTTTTTCATGCCCAGCATCGGTCTTGGTCGGAAAGAACTCGAAGCTGTAGCGACGATCTTGGGACATGGAAGCAACCTCCAGCTACAAGCCGCAAGCTGAAAGCGCCAAGAGAAGCGTGGGTGCGCTCATCTCCTGATTCTGGAGCCTGTTGCCTGACACTGTTTAAGCAAATAGGGGCAAAGCTTGAGGCTCTGTGCGGCAAGCCCGGCTTGTGGCCCTGGCTTGCCGCTTGAAGCTCAACGCTTGCAGCTGCTCTTAGTAGCGATAAGCGTCTGGCTTGAACGGACCTTCGACGGTCACGCCGATGTAGTCAGCCTGTTGCTTGGTCAGTTGAGTGACCACGCCGCCGAAGCCGCGAACCATTTCCAGGGCCACTTCTTCGTCGAGCTTCTTCGGCAGGACTTCAACGGTCAGGCGCTCGGCTTTCTGGGCCGGCGACAGGTCGGCGTACTTCTGGCCGAACAGGAAGATCTGCGCCAGAACCTGGTTGGCGAACGAACCGTCCATGATGCGGCTTGGGTGACCAGTGGCGTTGCCCAGGTTCACCAGGCGGCCTTCGGCCAGCAGGATCAGGTAGTCGTCGTTCTGTGGGTCGAAATCGCCATGGCCGGTACGGTGGATCTTGTGTACCTGTGGCTTCACTTCTTCCCATGCCCAGTGCTTGCGCATGAAAGCGGTGTCGATTTCATTGTCGAAGTGGCCAATGTTGCAGACCACGGCGCGCTTTTTCAGGGCCTTGAGCATGTTGGCGTCGCAAACATTGACGTTGCCGGTGGTGGTCACGATCAGGTCGATCTTGCCCAGCAGGGCCTTGTCGATGCAGGCTTCGGTGCCGTTGTTGATACCGTCGATGAACGGCGAAACCAGTTCGAAACCGTCCATGCAGGCTTGCATGGCGCAGATCGGGTCGACTTCGGACACCTTGACGATCATGCCTTCCTGACGCAGGGACTGGGCCGAGCCCTTGCCCACGTCACCGTAGCCGATGACCAGCGCTTGCTTGCCGGACAGCAGGTGGTCGGTGCCGCGCTTGATGGCGTCGTTCAGGCTGTGACGGCAGCCGTACTTGTTGTCGTTCTTGCTCTTGGTCACCGAGTCGTTGACGTTGATCGCAGGAATCTTCAGCTCGCCTTTGGCCAGCATGTCCAGCAGGCGGTGTACGCCGGTGGTGGTTTCTTCGGTCACGCCGTGAACGCGATCCAGTACTTGTGGGTATTTGTCGTGCAGCAGCTGGGTCAGGTCGCCGCCGTCGTCGAGGATCATGTTGGCGTCCCAAGGCTGGCCATCCTTGAGGATGGTCTGCTCCAGGCACCACTCGTACTCTTGTTCGGTTTCGCCTTTCCAGGCGAACACAGGAATGCCGGCGGCGGCGATGGAGGCAGCGGCCTGGTCTTGAGTCGAGAAGATGTTGCAGGACGACCAGCGTACTTCGGCACCCAGGGCAACCAGGGTTTCGATCAGCACGGCGGTCTGAATGGTCATGTGGATGCAGCCGAGGATTTTCGCGCCCTTGAGTGGCTGTTCAGCCAGGTACTTGCGGCGCAGACCCATCAGAGCGGGCATTTCCGACTCGGCGATGATGGTTTCGCGACGGCCCCAGGCGGCCAGGGAAATGTCGGCGACTTTGTAGTCGGTAAAATCTGCAGGCGTGTTTACAGCGCTCATGAAGAGCCTCCATTCGTAGTGTGCGAATGGGCGCCGTTGTGCGTTTAGTGTCCGTACAGGGAAGCCTGTACCGACAACGCCCCATCCGAGCCTGACAGGTCATGCCTGCTGCAGCGCCCCTCGGACAGGTGGCGGGAAAACGGTATCAAGTGCAGATGACCGTTTTGAAACGGTGGCGATTATAGCCGCCAGAGCCAGACTTCCAAAAGTGTTTCTGTCGCCTGGATGAAGATCGTTAATCGCGACCATAGTCGATGTTGCGTAGAGCATGACCGTCCGGTCTGCCATTATGCCGGGCATCAATTGGCAGGACGGTCAGGAGTGAATATGAATTTCCACACCCGCAAGTGGGTAAAGCCCGAAGACCTCAACCCCAACGGCACGCTGTTCGGCGGCAGCCTGTTGCGCTGGATCGACGAAGAAGCGGCGATTTACGCCATTGTCCAGCTGGGCAACCAGCGAGTGGTCACCAAGTACATCTCGGAAATCAACTTCGTCAGTGCCTCACGCCAGGGCGACATCATTGAGCTGGGCATCACCGCCACCGAGTTCGGTCGCACCTCCATTACCCTGACCTGCGAAGTACGCAACAAGATCACCCGCAAATCCATTCTCACCGTAGAGAAGATGGTCTTCGTCAACCTGGGTGAAGACGGCCTGCCGGCGCCTCACGGGCGCACCGAAATCAAATACGTCAAGGACCAGTTCAAGGACGAAGCCTGAACCCACGCGCCAGCGAGTGCCTTGACCCCATTCGCCAGCCTGAGGCCTCCAATCCGAACGGAACAGCCCTGAACCTCGCGTGTCGTAACTCATACGACCCACCTGGTTCAGGACTCCCATGGACACTCGACACGACGGTAAAACCCCTGGTCTTTCGGCCGCGGAGCAGCAGGACGTCGACCGTAACCAGCCGCCCCGCGCGGCGGTCCTGCATGAAATCATCCGCACCCAGGGCGATCAGGAGCTGGAGCGCAGCGTCGCTGCCCTGTGGTGGTCGGCCTTGGCTGCCGGCCTGACCATGGGCCTGTCCCTGATGGGCATGGGCCTGCTCAACTCCCGCCTGCCGGATGGCGAAGCCTTCAAAGTGATCGCCAGCTTCGGCTACTGTGCGGGCTTTCTGGCGGTGATTCTCGCGCGCCAGCAACTGTTTACGGAAAATACTCTGACCGCGGTATTGCCGGTGATGAGCAAGCCGAGCCTGCAGAACTTCGGGCGGTTGTTGCGCTTATGGGGCGTGGTGCTGGTGGGTAACCTGTGCGGCACCTTGCTGGTGGCCTACGTGATGCTGCACCTGCCGATCTTCGACAGCCGAACCGACCAGGCCTTTCTGGAAATCGGTCGCAAGGTGATGGAGAACGACAGCTCGCAGATGTTCGCCAAGGGCATCATCTCCGGCTGGATGATCGCCACCATGGTGTGGATGATTCCGTCCATGGAGAGCGCCAAGATGTGGATCATCATCCTCATCACCTACCTGATGGCGCTGGGGGACTTCACCCACATCGTGGTGGGCTCGGCCGAAGTCTCTTACCTGGTGTTTGCCGGCGAGTTGGGGTGGCGGGATTTCTGGCAGGTGTTCGCCGGGCCGACCCTGGCGGGGAACATCATCGGCGGCAGTTTCATCTTCGCTCTGATCAGCCATGCCCAGGTGCGCAGCGAGAGCGGCACGCCAAACAAAAACGCGGATCGGGCAGGGGCACCCGATCCGCGACAGATCAAGAAGTGATCAGTGGGCCTCGGTCTTGGTTGCCGGGGTTTCCTGGGTGACGTGGCGCACCAGCTTGCCGATGCTCAGACCCTGCAGCAGGATCGAGGACAGCACCACGATGTAGGTGATGCTCAGCACCAGGTCGCGTTCCGGCCCCAGGGGCAGGGCCAGCGCCAGCGCCACTGAGACGCCACCGCGCAGGCCACCCCAGGTCAGCACGCGAATGGTGCCCCGGGGCACGCTGCGCCAGCGGCGCAGCAGGAGGATTGCCGGGGCCACGGTCAACAGGCGCGACAGTATGATGGCCACTGCCAGCAGGCTCGCGGCCGCCAAGTGCAGCCAGTTGAACGGCAGCAGCAACAGTTCCAGGCCGATCAGGGCGAACAGCAGGGCGTTGAGCATGTCGTCCAGCAGTTCCCAGAAACCATCCAGGTAACGCCGGGTCATGTCGTTCATCGCCAGGTTGCGCCCCAGATTGCCGATGATCAGGCCGGCTACCACCATGGCGATCGGTGCCGATACGTGGATCTCGCTGGCCATGGCCGAACCGCCGATCACTAGAGCCAGGGTCAGCATCACTTCGATCTGGTGCTGCTCGATGCTCTTGATCATCAGGTACACCAGGTAGCCGATCAGCCCGCCGAACACCACGCCGCCGATGGCTTCATGCACGAACAGCCAGGCAGTGGCGCTCACCGTTGGGGTTTCACCCAGTTGGGCGATGCCTAGCAGCACGGTGAACACCACGACCGCCGTGCCGTCGTTGAACAGCGACTCGCCGACGATAGTGGTCTTCAGCGGCTTGGAGGCGTTGGCGGTCCGCAGTACGCCCAGCACCGCGATGGGGTCGGTGGGGGAGATCAGTGCGCCGAACAGCAGGCAGTAGAGGAAGCTCACGTGCCAGCCGAACAGGCCGAAGATCCAGTAGGCCAGGCTGCCGATGACGAAGGTGGCGATCAGCACGCCGACGGTGGCCAACAGGCCGATGGGCCAGCGATAACTGCGCAGATCGTTGAGGTTGACGTGCAGGGCGCCGGCGAACAGCAGGAACGACAGCATCCAGTTCATCAGCAGGTCGCCGAAGTCGATCTTGCCGATCAGTTCCTCGACATGCTCTTCCAGGCCGGGGAAACCGAGGTAGCTCAGTCCTTGCAGCAACAAGGAAAAGAGCAGGGCGGTGACCATCACGCCGATGGTCGGCGGCAGGCCGATAAAACGGAAGTTGACGTAGGTGAGCAGGGTGGTCAGGCAGATAAAAGCAGCGACAAGTTCAAGCATCCGGACTCCTTTGGATGATCGCAGGAAAAACAGCCTGAACTCTTTCAGGCCAAAGGTTTGATGTGCCGGCGACGGGACGGGACACAGTTCGTTATGGCGCGGGAGTCCGCTCCCTTGCCACGGCAATGCTGTTGAGCCGCACCCATTGACCGCAGCGAGGGGGCGACGTTGCAGGCCTGGCGGTAAAAATGCCCCGAGCACGCCCATGCTGCCGAATTCGCTGTCGCCACTGCCAAAAAAGCGGGCAACCAGTGCAAGCCGGGCAGCCGGCATGCGAGGATTCCCGCTCTGTGGTCGGGCACTCTGCCCAAGCATGACCGTGCCGCACGAGATCCGATGACCTTCAGGCAAACAGGGAGTGTGAGGTGCTGGCGACAAGTCTGGTTCTGGTGGCGGCGCTGCTGCATGCGGCATGGAACACCCTGATCAAGTTCAGCGGTGAACGATTGCTGGTGGTGGCCTGCATGGACAGCGTGGCGTTGCTGTTCGTGGCGATCATGCTGTTTTTCCTGCAGTGGCCGCCGCCGCAGATCTGGCCCTGGATCATCGCCTCGGCGGCCTTCGAGCTCTTGTACCGCTATCTGCTGATCCAGGCGTATCGGGTGGGGGACCTGGGGCTGGTCTATCCGTTGATGCGCGGCTTGTCGCCCCTGGTGGTGCTGGCCCTGACCCTGATTTTTGCCGGTGAGGTCCTGAGCACCCAGCAAATCCTCGGCATCCTGCTGATTCCCTTCGGCATGCTGTGTCTGCTCTGGCAAGGCGGGGGCGGCGCGCGCCTGCCCTGGAGCATGCTGCCGGTGGTGGCGCTGATCGGCCTGTGCATCGGTTGCTATACCTTTATCGACGGCCAGGCCCTGCGCCGCTGGTCGCACCCGCTGGACTACCTGACCTGGGTCACGCTGCTCAGCGCCTGGCCTTTTCCCCTGGTGGCCGTGGTGTTGAAACGGCCTGCGTTTGCGCAGTTCTGGCGTGAGCAGTGGCGCCTGGGGCTGAGCGTCGGCTTCTGTGTACTGTTGAGCTACGCTCTGGTGCTTTGGGCCATGCAGTTGGGCTCGATTGCAGAAGCGGCGGCGCTGCGTGAAATCAGTGTGATTCTGGTGGTGCTGTTCGGTATGCGCTACCTGAAAGAACCTTTCGGCCGGCCACGGCTCTTAGCCTGTGGATTGGTGCTGATTGGCATGTTGGTGATGAAGTTCTGAACACTCCCTAAAACTCTAAAAAAGGATTTGCTCCATGACTGTCGCTTTCTGGTGTGTGTTGATCGCAATTGTTCTGCCCTACCTGTGTACCGCCATCGCCAAGGGCGCAGGTAAATACGGGCTTCGTTACAACCATGACCCACGGGCGTTCCTGAGTACCCTGGAGGGGCTGCCCAAGCGTGCCCACAACGCGCAGCTCAATGGCTTCGAGGTGACTCCGGCATTTGCTGCTGCGGTGATCATTGCCCATGTGGCGGGTAACGCCGAACTGGTGACCATCAACGTCCTGGCGGTGCTGTTTGTCACCAGCCGCCTGCTGTACATGATCTGCTACCTGGCGGACTGGGCGATCCTGCGGTCCCTGGTGTGGTTCGTGGGCATGGGCCTGATCGCCAGTTTCTTCTTCGTTTCAGTCTGAAACACCCTCTTGCCGGCGAAAGCGTCTTCATGGTCGCCTCCGCCGGCAAGCTGGCTGCTACTGGGGTCAAGGGGTATCGGGCACTTCCGGTACTTTGGGCAGCGCCGCGCCCTTGGGCCAGAGCATCCAGATCTGCCCCTGCTGCTTCATGTCGCCGGCCAGTTGCCCGGCCGCCTCGCCTGTGCCCCAGAACAAATCGGCACGGACTTCTCCGGTAATCGCGCCGCCCGTGTCCTGAGCGGCCACGGGACGTACCAGGCTGCTGCCGTCGGGACGGGTGGTAGACAGCCACAACAGGCTGCCCAGAGGAATGACCTTGCGATCCACTGCGACGCTGTAGCCGGAAGTCAGCGGCACGTTCAATGAGCCACGGGGGCCTTCGTTGCTGTCCGGGTTGCGATTGAAGAACACGTAGCTCGGGTTGCTGCCCAGCAGTTCGGGAATCCGCGTTGGATGGGCCTTGGCCCAGGCGGCGATGGTGCCCATGGTCACGTCCTCTTTTTTCAGTTCTCCCTGCTCCACCAACCAGCGGCCGATGGGCCGGTACGGGTGGCCGTTCTGGTCGGCGTAGCCGATCCGCAGTTGGCGACCGTCATCCAGCTGGATCCTTCCCGACCCCTGGATCTGCAGGAATTGCAGGTCCATCGGATCGGTCAGCCAGGCCAGCACCGGAGCCTTCACCCCCTTGGCTTCGATGGTCGCGGCATCGTCATAGGGCTTGAGCACCCGACCTTCGAGACGGCCCCTCAGGCGCTTGCCCTTGAGTTCCGGATAGAGGCTGTCCAGAGCGACGATGATCATGTCGTCCGGCACGCCGTACACCGGTACATTGGCCGTTCGGGTCTGGGTCAGGCTGCCGGGATACACCGGTTCGTAATAGCCGGTGATCAAGCCGGTGCTGCTGCCGCTGCCCGAGCGCAGCCCATAGACTTCCAGGTGTTCCTTGAGAAAGTCGCGGATGGCGGCCGGAGTCTGTGGCACGTTGGCTGCTGCAGCGCAGGTGGCGCCCCACACCGGGTCGGCTTTCAGGCGGTTGCAGGCACTGCGCCAGGAGCCGAAGCCGGCCAGCAGGTCGTTGTCGGCTACGCTGGGCAACGACTCCCAGGGCGCACTGTTGTAGGTGGCCAAGGCGTGGGTTGGCGCAGGCTTGCCGTTATCGCCGCCGTTGCAGCCGGCAAGCAGCGCCAGGGCTGGCAGGGTCCAGAGCAGGTGGCGACGCCAGCGGAGGAAGCTCGGGTTCATGCTGTATTTCCTTGAAGGGTCATCCACAGGCTGGGTGGCAGTGGGCAACCCCTATTGTTAATAGGGCTATTGGTGTTTGCCGGGGAGGCGAGGATACTGGCCGCCGTTTCCGTGACCTGACCTGAAGCCACCATGACGCTAAAAAGACTTTCTGTTGTATTGCTGGCCTGCCTGACGCTTTCCGCCTGTGGCGGTGTCGACCCCAACTCTCCCCTGGGTCAGCGCAAGGCGATCTTCAAACAGATGCTCAAGACCGGCGAGGACCTGGGGGGCATGCTGCGTGGGCGGATTCCTTTCGACGGTGCACGTTTTGCCGAAGGTGCGGTCAAGCTCGACAGCCTGTCCCATGAACCCTGGAAGCACTTCCCCGAGGTCAAGGAAGAAGATCACACCAGCGCCACCGATGACGTCTGGCGCAAGCAGGCGCGATTCCAGGAGCTGGCACGCAACCTGGAGGCGGCCACCGGCGAACTGGTGACCATCAGCCAGGTCCAGCCTTACAAGGCCAGTAACCTGGGGCCGGCAGTGCAGAAGGTCGAGGATGTCTGCAGTGCTTGTCACAAAGAATTCCGCAATCACTGAGTGGCGGTTCTGACAAGGTGTTTTGCGCTGGCGAGGGAGCAGTCTCCCTCGCCACGACAAGCGCTGCTTACTTGTCCAGCTCGTCCAGGGCTTGCTGCAGTTCCTTGCGGGATTCGGCGAGTTTGTCCTTGCGCTTGTTGATCTTCTCCGAGTCGCCTTTCTTCATGGCTTTTTCCAGATCGGCCTGGCGCTGGCTGACTTCGTGCTTGGCTTCCAGCACCTTGTTTTCCCGATCCTTCTTCAGCGAGGCATCGGTGCAGTGGGCGTTGACTTCACTCAGGGCGCGCTCCAGGCCGGCTTGCTGATTGCTGTTGCCATGAGCCTTGGCTTGTTCAATCTGGGTCATGATCGCTTGGCGCTTGGCGGCACAACCGGTCAGTTGCGGAGCTTGTTCGGCGGCCAGCAGGGGCGCGCTCATCAGGCTGCACAGGGTCAAGGCAGCGAGGGATGGAAACAGTTTCATGGAAGGCTCCAGGTGGAAAAAAAGATCAAAAAATAACCAATTAAAATATTGACGCTGGCATCGGGAGTGGGGTGTTGGAGCCCAATCCCGCCTGGGTGGTTCAACCTGCGCCCCAGGATGATGGATTAAAAACCTTCGATACCCGCTTCACTCAAGGTGGCACGCAGGGCCAGTACCTGTGGATCACGAAAGAATGCCGTCAGTTGCGCAGCACGTTCCGCTCCTATTCCTGCCTCGTCCTGCCAGTCCTGGCTGCTTTTCAGCGCCAGGGTTTGCCATGGCCCGCTCAGGTCAGCTGAGCCACTGGGTGGCAGCCCCAGGGATTTCAGCCAGCGAGGGAAGGGTTGCTGTCTTGCCCGGTGCAGGCTCTCGAGTAAACGAGAGCTGCTGCGCTTGCCGAAGCCGGCAATGTTAGCAAGCTCCGCCTGATCCAGGGTCAGCCAATCCAACAGGCCTTTGATACGCCCTGTTTCAATCAGCCTGTTCCAGGTTCGCTCGCCGATATTCTGCAGGTCCAGGCCCTGTTTGCTGCTGAGCCAGGTCAGTCGCGCGAGAAACTGACTCTCGCAACCGGGAGAGGGCTGCCAGCAGCTCAAGCCATGAAAGTCCTCCTGGGCCGGAGCCTGGATGGCCTGGCGTTGCGGGCTCCTGAGTACCACGCTCTCCAGGCGCGGAATGGTCAGTCCGGCAAGGCTGATGGCCACCTGATCGCCGGGCGCTATGTCCAGTGCCCGCCAGCGTTGTAGCGAGCCGACGCTGACGCGACGGATCTGTCGGTCGTCGAGGGTGACAGGCTCGATATCCAGCAAAGGGGTGATGCGTCCGGTGCGGCCGATGCGGAATCGCACCTGACGCACATGGGCCAGGGCCTGGGCGTAGGGATACTTCCACGCGGCGATCCAGTGCGGCGCTTTGGCCTGCCAGCGCTCGGCGGCCGGGCGCTGGCTTTGCCGCAGGATGATGCCGTCGCTGGCGAAGGGCAGGGGTGAGCGGTACCAGTGCTCTCGCCATTGTCGAGCTTCGCTGAACCCGGTGATGGGCCGGCTGTATTCACGGCCCTCGGGAAAACCCAGTTGCACCAGTTGCTCCAGGCGTTCACTCAAGGTGGCGGGGCCTTGGGGCCAGTCCCAGACAAACAGGCCGATCTGCTGTGCTTCTGCCATCGACAGGTGTTTGCGTGCCAGCCATCCGGCGACCCGGCTGCGGGCATTGAGGCTGCCCGCGCGGGACTGGATGTGTTGCTCCAGTCGTTGATACAGCTCCCCTTGCAGCAGCAGGTCCACGGGCTGTGGCAATTGTTTGGGGATGGCCGGGATCTGATGGGCGCTGGCGCTCCAGTCATGGCCCAGCAGGCCGTCACCCCGACTTAACGCCTGGTGGAAGCGACCCTGGCGGTAGATCAGGGTCACGGCCACGCCGTCGATCTTGGGTTGCGCCCAAACACCTTCGCGACCTTTTAGCCAGAGCTGGACGGCATTGTCATCGGGGAGTTTTTCCACTCCGGTGTGAGCAATAGGGTGGGGGATGCTGCCCCGGGCGTCGAGCAACGGCCGGTCCGCAGTCACGGGAATCTGTGGAAAACAGTGCCGCAGGTTGGCCAGGCGCTGACGGGACTGGTCGTACAGCTCGTCGGCTACAGGCGATTGGCCGTGCCGGTGGTAGCGGGTGTCCCAGTTCTTGAGCTGTTGTTGCAGGGCGGTGATTTCCAGGTTGGCCTGGGACGTTGGCCAGTCGGGACATTGGGCCTGAGCGGTTAGAGCGGCGAGGGCCAGAAGCAGCAGGAAGAGTCTTGGCGGCATGGGGAGCATCCTTGCTCTGATGGGCATGCGCTAAAGGCTAGAGGGGATTGGCTGTGGGCTTGGACGAAGGTGTTTGCCGGGTGTTTCATCGGGCGCCAAAACTCGTCGTCAATGGCGCAGGGCCCTGTATCGACGGTTGTCGGCTGGCTTTGCAAGGAAACCTTCAGCCACAAAAAAGCCCCGCCGGGCGAGCCGGACGGGGCTTTGGATGTTGCCAGGTGAAGCTTACAGGCCGGCAGCAGCGCGCAAGGCGTCGGCGCGGTCGGTTTTTTCCCAAGTGAAGGTGGTGAAGGTGTCCTCACCCACGGTCTTGGTTTGTGGGGCACGGCCGAAGTGACCGTAGGCCGCGGTTTCCTGGTACATCGGGTGCAGCAGGTCAAGCATGGTGGTGATCGCGTAAGGACGCAGGTCGAAGTGCTCGCGTACCAGCTTGACGATCTTGTCGTCGCTGATCTTGCCGGTGCCGAAGGTGTTCAGCGAGATCGAAGTCGGTTGCGCCACGCCGATGGCGTAGGACACCTGGATCTCGCAACGCTCGGCCAGGCCGGCGGCAACGATGTTCTTGGCCACGTAGCGACCAGCATAAGCGGCGGAACGGTCAACCTTGGATGGGTCCTTGCCGGAGAACGCGCCACCGCCGTGACGGGCCATGCCGCCGTAGCTGTCGACGATGATCTTGCGGCCGGTCAGGCCGCAGTCGCCCACCGGGCCACCGATGATGAACTGGCCGGTCGGGTTGATGTGGAACTGGGTGTCCTTGTGCAGCAGCTCGGCTGGCAGCACGTGCTTGACGATCAGTTCCATCACGCCTTCACGCAGGTCGTTGTAGGACACTTCCGGGTTGTGCTGGGTCGACAGCACCACGGCGTCGATGCCGACCACGATGCCGTTTTCATAGCGGCAGGTGACCTGGGACTTGGCGTCCGGGCGCAGCCATGGCAGCAGACCCGATTTGCGAGCTTCAGCCTGGCGATGGACCAGTTGGTGGGAGAAGGCAATCGGCGCAGGCATCAGCGCTGCGGTTTCGTTGCTGGCGTAGCCGAACATCAGGCCCTGGTCGCCGGCGCCCTGATCTTCAGGCTTGGCGCGGTCAACGCCCTGGTTGATGTCGGGGGACTGCTTGCCAATGATGTTCATCACGCCGCAGGTGGCGCCGTCGAAGCCGACGTCCGAGCTGGTGTAGCCGATGTCGCAGATCACGTCACGGACGATCTGTTCCAGGTCGACCCAGGCAGTGGTAGTGACTTCGCCAGCGACGATGGCCACGCCAGTCTTGACCAGGGTTTCCACCGCGACGCGGGCATGCTTGTCCTGGGCAATGATGGCGTCCAGCACCGCATCGGAAATCTGGTCGGCGATTTTATCCGGATGCCCTTCAGACACGGACTCGGAGGTGAAAAGGGAGTATTCGCTCATCTCGAGAGTTTCCTAAATTTACCGATGGTGAGTGTCGCCAGCCGGTCGCTGAAAGTGGCGGACCTGGATCTGGAAACCATTACGTAAGCCTACATAGAGACTTTCCCCGGGAGTCAGTCCCGCAGCGCTGGCCCAGCGGGCCAAATCATCTTGTTCGAACCCTAGCCAGAGATCGCCGCAAGCCTCTTTGGCCCAACTCTGGTTGTGGCTGCACAAGTCTGTTACCAACAGGCTGCCGCCTGGTTGCAGCAATCGGGCCATCTGCTTGAGGGCTTCGGCCGGTGCGGCGAAATGGTGCAGGACCATATTCAGCACTACGCAATCGGCCGTCAGTGGCACGCCATCCAATGCATCGGCCAATTGCAGGCTGACGTTAGCCAATGTTTCGCGCTCACACAGCTGGCGCGCCAGTTCAAGCATTGCCGGACTGTTGTCCAGAGCGGTGACCTGGGCAAAGCGTCGGGCCAGCTCAGGGAGAAATCCACCGTCACCGGGACCCACTTCAATGGCCGTGGCCATTGGCTTGAAACTCAGCTGGTCCAGCAGCGCGAGAACACTGTCGCGGTACTGCGGCAGTCCTGCGATCAGGTCCTGCTGGGCGCGGAATTTCTCCGCCACCCGGGAAAAAAAGTCCTGGCTGGCTGCGGCCCGTTGCCGGTGCACCAGGCCGATCCGGCCCTGGACATCCGCCGGCAGCCGCACCTGGTCCACTTCGTCCAGCAGTGCTGCGTGAAGCTTGCCCCCCAGGAGCTCGGTATGGGGCAGGGCGCGGCGATAGAAAATCGCATTGCCTTCACGGCGGGTCGCCACCAGGTTGGCCTGGGCCAGGACCTTCAAATGGTGACTCATGCCGGACTGGCCGATGGCGAAGATCTGAGCCAGTTCCAGTACACCGAACGAGTCGTTGCTCAGTGCGCGCAATACATTGAGCCGCAGAGGATCGCCGCCGGCCTTGCACAGGGCGGCCAGTTCGTCGCAATCGTCATGCTCAATGGAGGGTGCGTGCAGGTTCATAGGGGCGCAGTCTAGAGGTGCCTGCAAAGCCCTGCAACACCAATATCAAAACTTTTTGATATTGGTGTTGCAGGGGCCTTTGCCAGAGCCGTTCGTTGCCTTGTCAACGAACGGCGAGCGGGTTTCTCCAGTGGATTGAGTACTTATCCTTGGGAAAAACATGCCTGAGTGACTATCTGTCATTGCCCCCGCCAGACGCCTGAGGGAAAATGCAGGCCTTTTTTCCGTTTCGTTTTATTCAATCCTCAGGAGATCAGCGATGCCCAGCCGTCGTGAGCGTGCCAACGCCATTCGTGCCCTCAGCATGGATGCCGTGCAAAAAGCCAACAGCGGCCATCCAGGTGCCCCCATGGGTATGGCGGATATCGCCGAAGTACTTTGGCGTGACTACCTCAAGCACAACCCGAGCAATCCATCCTTCGCCGACCGTGACCGCTTCGTGCTGTCCAACGGTCACGGCTCGATGCTGATCTACTCGCTGCTGCACCTGACCGGCTACGACCTGTCGATCGATGACCTGAAGAACTTCCGCCAACTGCACAGCCGCACTCCGGGCCACCCGGAATTCGGCTATACCCCGGGTGTGGAAACCACCACTGGCCCACTGGGTCAGGGCCTGGCCAATGCCGTGGGCTTCGCCCTGGCGGAAAAAGTCCTGGCGGCGCAGTTCAACCGTCCAGGTCACGACATCGTTGATCACCACACCTACGTATTCCTGGGTGATGGCTGCATGATGGAAGGCATTTCCCACGAAGTGGCCTCCCTGGCCGGCACCCTGGGCCTGGGCAAACTGATCGCCTTCTACGATGACAACGGCATCTCCATCGACGGTGAAGTCGAAGGCTGGTTCACTGACGACACGCCCAAGCGTTTCGAAGCCTACAACTGGCAAGTGATCCGCAATGTCGACGGCCACGATCCGGAAGAGATCAAGACGGCCATCGACACCGCGCGCAAGAGCCCGTTGCCGACCCTGATCTGCTGCAAGACCACCATCGGTTTCGGTTCGCCGAACAAGCAGGGCAAGGAAGACTGCCACGGCGCGCCACTGGGTGCCGAGGAAATCGCCCTGACCCGCGCCGCGCTGAAATGGAACCATGGCCCGTTCGAAATCCCGGCCGACATCTACGCCGAGTGGGACGCCAAGGAAGCCGGTCGCGCCGTGGAAGCCGAGTGGGATCAGCGTTTCGCCGCCTACTCCGCTGCGTTCCCTGCCGAAGCCAATGAACTGGTACGTCGCCTTGCGGGCGATCTGCCCGCGGACTTTGCCGAGAAGGCCAACGCCTATATCGCTGAAGTCGCGGCCAAGGGCGAAACCATCGCCAGCCGTAAAGCCAGTCAGAACACCCTGAACGCCTTCGGCCCGCTGCTGCCTGAATTCCTCGGCGGCTCGGCTGACCTGGCCGGCTCCAACCTGACCCTGTGGAAAGGCTGCAAGGGCGTCAGCGCTGAAGATGCCAGCGGCAACTACATGTACTACGGCGTGCGCGAGTTCGGCATGACCGCCATCATGAACGGCGTTGCCTTGCACGGTGGCCTGGTGCCTTACGGCGCGACCTTCCTGATGTTCATGGAATACGCCCGCAACGCAGTGCGCATGTCGGCGCTGATGAAACAGCGGGTGATCCACGTCTACACCCACGACTCCATCGGTCTGGGCGAAGACGGCCCGACTCACCAGCCGATCGAGCAACTGACCAGCCTGCGCAGCACCCCGAACCTCGACACCTGGCGCCCAGCCGATGCCGTGGAATCGGCGGTGTCCTGGAAGTACGCCCTGGAGCGCAAGGACGGCCCATCGGCGCTGATCTTCTCCCGCCAGAACCTGCAACACCAAACCCGTGATGCCGGGCAGATCGCCGACATCAGCCGCGGTGGCTACGTGTTGAAAGACTGCGCAGGCGAGCCTGAGCTGATCCTGATTGCCACCGGTTCGGAAGTGGGCCTGGCGGTCCAGGCTTTCGACAAGCTGACTGAGCAGGGCCGCAAAGTGCGCGTGGTTTCCATGCCGTGCACCAGCGTGTTCGACGCTCAGGACGCGGGCTACAAGCAATCGGTTCTGCCGTTGCAGGTCAGCGCGCGGATCGCCATCGAAGCTGCTCACGCCGACTTCTGGTACAAGTACGTGGGTCTGGAAGGCCGGGTGATCGGCATGACCACCTACGGCGAGTCGGCGCCTGCGCCGGCCTTGTTCGAAGAGTTCGGTTTCACCCTGGACAACATCCTGGGCCAGGCCGAAGAGCTGCTGGAAGACTAAAAAAGCACGCGGTGGCCCAGCCACCGCGATCCCTTTGTAGGCGCTGGCTTGCCAGCGATTCGCGGCCTGCCTGACGCGCCGCTGATCGCTGGCAAGCCAGCTACTGCGATGGGGTGCGTATAACAAGTTCGTCTGCCTGTGCCTGATCGAGAACCCCATGCCTCAATCGCGTCCCTATAAAGTTGCACTCAACGGCTACGGCCGGGTTGGTCGTTGCGTCTTGCGTGCTCTGTTCGAGCGGGGGGCTGCGGCTGGATTCGAGATCGTCGCCATCAACGATCTGGCCGACATGGCCAGTGTTGAATACCTGACACGCTTCGACTCGACCCACGGCCGGTTTCCCGGCGAGGTGAAGGTCGATGGCGACTGTCTGCATATCAATGGCAACTGCGTGAAAGTGCTGCGCAGTGCCACCCCTGAAGGCATCGATTGGGCGTCCCTGGACGTCGATCTGGTGCTGGAATGCTCCGGTGCCTACCACACCCGGGCAGACGGCCAGCGTTTCCTCGACGCCGGCGCGCCACGGGTGCTGTTCTCCCAGCCGATGGCCAGCGAGGCGGATGTCGATGCCACTATCGTTTACGGGGTCAACCAGGAGTGTCTGACCGGCGCCGAGCTGCTGGTCTCCAACGCCTCCTGCACCACCAACTGTGGTGTGCCGCTGTTACGCCTGCTGGATCAGGCCATCGGCCTGGAATATGTGTCGATCACCACCATTCACTCGGCGATGAACGACCAGCCGGTGATCGACGCCTATCACCACGAGGATCTGCGTCGGACCCGTTCGGCGTTCCAGTCGGTGATCCCGGTGTCCACTGGTCTGGCGCGTGGTATCGAGCGCTTGTTGCCGGAACTTGCCGGGCGAATTCAGGCCAAAGCTGTGCGAGTGCCGACGGTCAATGTGTCCTGCCTGGATATCACCATGCAGACCGTGAGCGATACCGACGCCACCGAGGTCAACCGGATTCTGCGCGAGGCCGCCACCAGCGGTCCGCTCAAGGGCTTGCTGGCCTATACCGAGTTGCCTCACGCCAGCTGTGATTTCAATCATGATCCCCATTCGGCGATCGTCGATGCCAGTCAGACCCGCGTTTCCGGCCCTCGGCTGGTGAACATCCTGGCCTGGTTCGACAACGAATGGGGCTTTGCCAACCGGATGCTGGATGTTGCTGGGCACTACCTGCAAACAGCCACTCCACGCTCTGACTCTAAACTCTCTGTTTCTGAACAACAGTAACCCAGGAATTGCGACCCATGACCGTGTTGAAGATGACCGACCTCGATCTGCAAGGTAAGCGCGTACTGATCCGCGAAGACCTCAACGTCCCAGTCAAGGACGGTGTTGTCACCAGCGATGCGCGGATCCTGGCTTCGCTGCCGACCATCAAGCTGGCCCTGGAAAAAGGCGCGGCGGTGATGGTCTGCTCGCACCTGGGCCGCCCGACCGAAGGCGAGTTCTCTGCCGAGAACAGCCTCAAGCCGGTAGCCGATTACCTGAGCCGCGCCCTGGGCCGTGAAGTGCCACTGGTGGCCGACTACCTGGGTGGTGTCGAGGTCAAGGCCGGCGACATCGTGCTGTTCGAAAACGTGCGCTTCAACAAGGGCGAGAAAAAGAACGCCGACGAATTGGCCCAGCAATACGCTGCCCTGTGCGACGTGTTCGTGATGGATGCTTTTGGCACCGCGCACCGCGCCGAGGGTTCGACCCATGGCGTGGCCAAGTTCGCCAAAGTAGCCGCTGCAGGTCCTCTGCTGGCTGCTGAGCTGGAGGCGCTGGGCAAGGCCCTGGGCAACCCGGCCAAGCCGATGGCGGCCATCGTTGCCGGTTCCAAGGTGTCCACCAAGCTGGATGTGCTCAACAGCCTGAGCCAGATCTGCGACCAGTTGATCGTCGGTGGCGGCATCGCCAACACCTTCCTGGCCGCTGCCGGGCATCCGGTGGGCAAGTCGCTGTACGAGCCGGACCTCTTGGACACCGCCCGTGCCATCGCCGCCAAGGTCAGCGTACCGCTGCCGGTGGACGTGGTCGTGGCCAAGGAGTTCGCCGAAAGCGCCGAAGCTACCGTCAAGCTGATCGCTGATGTTGCCGCTGACGACATGATCCTCGACATCGGTCCACAGACTGCCGCGCAGTTCGCCGAGCTGCTGAAATCCTCCAAGACCATCCTCTGGAACGGTCCGGTAGGCGTGTTCGAATTCGACCAGTTCGGCAACGGCACCCAAGTGCTGGCCCAGGCCATCGCCGACAGCGCCGCGTTCTCCATTGCTGGCGGTGGCGACACCCTGGCGGCCATCGACAAGTATGGCGTGGCCCAGCAGATCTCCTACATTTCTACCGGTGGCGGCGCTTTCCTCGAGTTCGTCGAGGGCAAGGTACTGCCGGCGGTTGAAGTCCTGGAAGCCCGGGCCAAGGCCTGAGATTCCCGTTGGCCGGGCAAAGGAGTGTTCTGATGGTCAAGACATTGCCACTGTTGATCGCCGCGGCTTTGCTGGCGGGGTGCTCCGGCACTGCGCAGGTAAAATCGGCCGATGAGGCCGGTGAGCCGGACAAAGGCTGCTATCAGGCCGATTGGCAGGCCGAGACGGCGCCGGTGATTAACAAGCGTCTGGGCCCAGAGGGCCTGGAGAAGTACGAGACACCGTCAAAGACCAGGGAACAGGGCTGCCCTTGACGGGTCGGATTGGTTAACGCAACGCGCTGGGGCCTGTGGGCTGTCAGCCGAGGAACATCGATGAAAGGTTTGATCGCCGTGGCGATGCTGGGCTTGCTGGCAGGGTGCGCCAACCTGAACCTGCTCAAGTCGCCGGCTCCCGACAACTGGACGACCTGGGTGTGTGACAGCCAGGCACAAGTGCTTTGGCGCTACACCGACGACAGCCGCAAGGCGGTCGACGTGCGCCTGGGGGGCGACGATCAGGTTCGGCGCCTTAAGCTTGAGCCCAGTGGTTCGGGTTCGCTGTACAGCGATGACATGCTGGCGCTTCACGTCAAGGGTGAAGAGGGCCTGGTTTACTGGGTCGCCACCAATGACTTGATCGGCCGCGGCTGCAAGGCCCAGTAGCAGCTGGCTTGCCAGCCAAGGCGGCGTCCAGGCCGGTGCAAGGTCAAGGGCCCCTTTACCGGCGAACTGGTTCCTGAAGGGCTGTAGAGATTTGGTTTTAACAGATACAACAGGGCGGGCTGACCCCCGATCTGCAATCACTTGAATAGCAGTCGCCGCTACGGCAGGCTTGCACGATTAACGACCCTCGACCGGGAGAGACACACACAATGGCACTCATCAGCATGCGCCAGATGCTGGACCACGCAGCCGAGTTCGGCTACGGCGTCCCAGCCTTCAACGTCAACAACCTTGAGCAGATGCGCGCCATCATGGAAGCCGCTGACAAGACTGACTCCCCGGTGATCGTTCAGGCGTCCGCCGGTGCGCGCAAGTACGCCGGTGCGCCGTTCCTGCGTCACCTGATCCTGGCGGCGATCGAAGAGTTCCCACATATCCCGGTGTGCATGCACCAGGACCACGGCACCAGCCCTGACGTCTGCCAGCGTTCCATCCAACTGGGCTTCTCCTCGGTGATGATGGACGGCTCCCTGGGCGAAGACGGCAAGACGCCGACCGACTACGAATACAACGTGCGCGTCACCCAACAGACCGTGGCCATGGCCCACGCCTGCGGCGTGTCGGTAGAAGGCGAGCTGGGCTGCCTGGGTTCCCTGGAAACCGGCATGGCCGGTGAAGAAGATGGCATCGGTGCCGAAGGCGTGCTGGACCACAGCCAGATGCTGACCGATCCGGAAGAGGCCGCGGACTTCGTCAAGAAGACCCAGGTCGACGCCCTGGCCATCGCCATCGGCACCAGCCACGGTGCCTACAAGTTCACCAAGCCGCCTACCGGCGACGTGCTGGCCATCGACCGCATCAAGGAAATCCACAAGCGCATTCCCAACACCCACTTGGTGATGCACGGTTCTTCGTCGGTTCCGCAGGAGTGGCTGGCGATCATCAACCAGTACGGCGGCGACATCAAAGAAACCTACGGCGTGCCGGTTGAAGAAATCGTCGAAGGCATCAAGTACGGCGTGCGCAAGGTCAACATCGATACCGACCTGCGCCTGGCGTCCACCGGTGCCATGCGTCGCCTGATGGCCACCAACCCGAGCGAGTTCGACCCACGCAAGTTCTTCGGTGCCACCGTGACCGCCATGCGCGACGTGTGCATCGCCCGTTACGAAGCCTTCGGCACTGCCGGCAACGCTTCGAAGATCAAGCCGATCTCCCTGGAAGCGATGTTCCAGCGCTACCTCAAGGGTGAGCTGAACTCCAAGGTCAACTAAGCCTTAGCGTCATCCGGAAAGCCCGCAGCGATGCGGGCTTTTTTGTGCCTGGGATTCCTGCACAGAGACGGGGTTAGATTTTGTTGTGGTCGATATCCAGCTTGGAGAAGGTCACCTTGCCGCCCTCGCTGGTGTAGCCGCTGTTGTCCTGGACATAAACGCCAGCCTTGAAATACAGCGGCTTGTCGCGCCAGGTGGCGCTCAGTTGGCCATCCCATTGATAGCCCGCAGCACTGATCCCCAGGGCACCACCGGGGCTCAGGTGGATCAGGTAGGAAAACTCCCGATCCATGGGCACGTTCCTGGCGATGGTGATGACCCGGCCTTCGTCGTCATCCGGGCGCATGCGCACCTTGGCCACGACATTGCCGCTGCCCTGGCGGGTCTTGTACTGGTACTCCACTTTCACCAGGGGCTTGGTGCTGTTGTAGGCATGGATCTGGCCGACGACGATCTTGCCCGATGAGGGCACCTGCTTCACTGCCAGGGTGGCGTACAACAGGTTGTCGGCCTCGGGATAGGTCCAGTTGCGCAGGTTTCCGTTGGAATAGGTTTCCCGCAGCTCGGTGCGCGGGTAGATGGCGTTCTCGGTTTTTGATCCGGTCACCGGCGACCAGAAGAACAGGGTGCCGCTATCGGAGTGGAAGTACTGGTCCTTGAAGCCTTTGACCAGGGCGGGGGTGTCAATGGTTGCCGGTGGGCTGCCGACGGGAACGCTGAGGTTCCAGGTTGCCAGATCGATCATGGTGAGAGGTTCCGCAAGGAAAGGTCTGGTGCAGGTCGCCGAGGGCTTTAGCCTGCGCTTCTTCGGGCGTCTTTATAACGCAGAACGGATGCCGGGCGAGGTCCGTACGGCGGATATCTGACGTCAGCAAAATATCGAAATGCCATCCTTCCCGGTTTTTATGCTGCACAACTGTGACCGTTAGTCGGGAGTCGGCGCCATTGGCGGAGTGATGGCGTCATGGCGGCTTCTGCTTTTCAAGATCCGGGTCTAGAGTGAATTCACAGTTTTAGCCAGGTTTTCTCACCCGCTCAGTCTTATTACAGGCAAGAGAAGCAGCATGGAATGCGTGCACCCGGAGGTGGCCGAAGGCCACTCCACTCTTCTGATCGTTGATGACTATCCTGAAAATCTCCTAAGCATGCGTGCTCTGTTGCAGCGCCAGGACTGGCGGGTGATGACCGCTGCCTCCGGTGTCGAGGCCCTGGGCCTGTTGCTCGAGCATGAGGTGGATCTGGTGCTGCTGGATGTGCAGATGCCCGGCATGGATGGTTTTGAGGTGGCTCGACTGATGCGCGGCAGCCAGCGTACCCGGCTGACACCGATCATCTTCCTCACCGCGAACGAGCAGTCCCAGGATGCCGTGATCAAGGGCTACGCCAGTGGCGCAGTGGACTACCTGTTCAAACCCTTCGACCCGCAGATCCTCAAGCCCAAGGTCCAGGCTTTGCTGGAGCAACAGCGCAACCGCCGAGCCCTGCAGCACCTCAGTCATGATCTGGAGGTGGCGCGAGCGTTCAACGCCGCGGTGTTGGACAACGCCGCCGAAGGCATCCTGGTGGTGGACGAAGGCGGCCATGTGCGCTTCGCCAATCCAGCGGTCTCGCGCTTGCTCAATGCCCAGGTGCAAGATCTGGAAGGTTCGCCCTTCCTCGATTACCTGCAAAAGCCCCACGTCCCCGACTGGAACGAATCCGAGCTCTACGCCTGCTACCGCAGGGGCGAGACCTATCGTCTGCATGACGCCCTGTTGCGTACCGTCCCCGGCCAGCAGATCTGTGTGGCCCTGTCCTGCGCGCCCCTGCCCAGCGAACAGAAGGCCATGGTGGTGACCTTGCTGGACATGTCCGAGGTTCGACACCTGCATCAACAGCTGGAGTACCAGGCCGTTACCGATCCGCTGACGGGCCTGCTCAACCGGCGCGGTTTCTATCAGACCGTGGAGAACATCCTGCTGCGCAGCGATCGCTCGGGAAAGTCTCTGGTGCTGCTCTACCTGGACCTGGACGGCTTCAAACGAGTCAACGACTCCCTGGGGCACGATGCCGGTGACCGGGTGCTGCGCTGGGTCTCCGAGCAGTTGAAGGAATGCCTGCATTCGTTCGATATTCTCGGGCGCATGGGCGGCGACGAGTTCACGGCCCTGCTGGAGCTGAGCTTCCCGGAGCAGGCGGCAAAAATCGCCGAAAAACTGATCGAACGCCTGTCCATCAGCCAGCAGATCGATGGCATGGAGGTGGTGCTGGGGGCCAGCATTGGCATCGCCATCTACCCTGACTGCGGTTCCAATCTGGATGGCCTGTTGCGCGCGGCGGATATCGCCATGTACGAGGCCAAGCGTGCCGGCCGTCAGCAGTACCGTTACTACGACCATGAAATGAACGGCCGTGCCCGGTCCCGGCTGATGCTTGAAGAAAGCGTGCGCAGCGCGGTGGAGCGCAAGGAGTTCACCCTGGTGTATCAGCCCCAGGTGGCCATTGCCGATGGCCGCTTGCGAGGGTTCGAGGCGTTGCTGCGCTGGCGGCACCCGAGTGTCGGCGATGTACCGCCGGGGCTGTTTCTGCCGTTGCTGGAAGAGGCACGGTTGATCAGCCGCCTGGGCAGTTGGATCTATCAGCAGGGCGCCGCTCAGCGCAAGGATTGGGAACAGGTGTTCAGCCCGGACCTGGTGTTGGGGGTCAGCCTCAGCGCTACCCAGTTCGGCATGCCCAACCTGGCAACCGAACTGCGCCAGGTGTTGTTGCGCCATGGCCTGCTGCCTCGTCAGCTGGAGGTGGAGGTGACCGAGGCGGCACTGACCCAGAACCTGGACGAGACCCGCAAGCAGTTGCAGCAGTTGCATGAACTGGGGGTGCGGGTGGCCCTGGACGATTTCGGATCAGGCAGCTGCTGTCTGGCGTACCTGCGTGACCTGCAGTTGGACACCCTCAAGCTTGACCGGCACCTGATCGCTCGTCTGCTGACTTCGCCGCGAGATGCCGCCATCGCCCGCAGCGTGATCGATCTGTGCAAACAGTTCGGCCTGCTGGTGATTGCCGAAGGCGTGGAAACCCTCGAGCAATTCGAGTGGCTCAAAGCCAATGGTTGTGAATATGTGCAGGGTTTCCTGGTGGCGCGCCCCCTGACTGCCAACAGTGCCAGTCAGTTTGCCCAGCCTTTTGACTGGAGCGCGTTGCCGGCCTGAATTCGCTACACTGGCGCTCTTTGCACCTTGCGCTGCCCCTTCATGACTGCACTCAAATACCTTCAGGCCTACCCCGTCGCCCTGCAACAGCAAGTGCGCCAGCTGATCGACGAAGATCGCCTGGGGGACTACCTGAGCCGGCGCTATCCGCACAAGCACGCGGTACAGAGCGACAAGGCGTTGTACAACTACGCTCTGGAACTGAAGCAGGAATACCTGCGCAACGCCCCGGCCATCGACAAGGTGCTGTTCGATAACCGCCTGGACCTGACCCACCGCGCCCTGGGCCTGCACACCACGGTGTCCCGGGTGCAGGGCGGCAAGCTCAAGGCCAAGAAGGAGATCCGCATCGCCTCCCTGTTCAAGGAGGCGGCGCCGGAGTTCTTGCGGATGATCGTGGTGCACGAGCTGGCGCACTTCAAGGAGTCGGATCACAACAAGGCGTTCTACAAGCTCTGCGAGCATATGCTGCCGGGCTATCACCAGCTGGAGTTCGACCTGCGGGTCTACCTGACCTGGCGCGACCTGCAAGCCAAGGCAGGAGCGGCGGATTAGTGCTTAGTGAAAGGGAGTAGGCGATGGATGTCAGCAAGACCAAGAGCAGTTTCTACCGCCGCCTGTATGTGGCGTATCTGATCGACAGCGGCCTGGCCAGCAGTGTGCCGGCGCTGACCGAAGTCACGGGCATGCCCCGACGCACCGCCCAGGACACCATCGCCGCCCTGGCGGATCTGGACATTCTCTGCGAGTTCGAGCAGCAGGATGGCGCCCGCAATCATGCCGGACGCTACCGGATCCATAGCTGGGGGGCCATCGACAAGGGCTGGATCGAGCCCAATCTGCGGCAGATCAAGACAGTGCTGGGTTATCCCTGAGTCTCAGGCCCGGCGCATGCCGATATGGGGAATGCCGTCCTCAAGGTATTCCTCACCCGCGACGATGAAGCCGTAGCGTCCGTAGTAATCCTGCAGATGGGCCTGGGCCGAGAGGTAGATCGGGGTTTCTGGCCAGTGCCGTTGTGCCTGTTTCAGCGCCTGCTCCATCAGGGCATGACCCAAGCCCTGGCCACGGGCCTGTTCGGCGATCACTACGCGGCCGATCACGACGTCGCCGCCTTGGGAGATCGGGTCCAGCAGGCGCAGATAGGCCAGCAGGCGGTCGTCGTCCCAGGCCATCAAGTGGCAGGTATCGCCTTCAAGGTCGCGGCCGTCCACTTCCTGGTAGGGGCATTTCTGTTCCACGACAAAGACTTCGGTGCGCAGTTGCAGGATGGCGTACAACTGTTCCTTGCCCAGATCGGTGTGATGCTTGCAGACCCATTCGATGGTCATCTTCATATCCTGTAGAAAGTGCTGTGCGAAATACTAGGCACATCGCCGCCGGATGTCTTGTCGAGCAGCACCCAGAGGCTGTTTCTGTGAGTTAGGTCAAAATGCCACCATTGTTGTTACTGGCCTTTGTCTTCTTTGTGTAATCTGTTTTCAAGTCCTGTGCAGCGGTTTTGATGAGCTAGTGTTAGGGGCTGGGCTGCCCTGTCGAATACCGGCAGGGGCCCTCGAGTGTCGGCTGGAATGCGCTGGGCCCTGTGCCCGCTAAGGATCTTTTAGCATGCTGCGATTGCATCGAGCTTTGGCTTTGATCGGATTGCTGTTGCTGGGCCACAGCGCTTCTGCACAGAAGCTGCGCCTGGTCGCTGACGCCTGGCCCCCCTTTACCGACGCGACCCTGGTCAACGGCGGGGTGGCCACCGATATCGTCAGCACCGCCCTGTCCCGTGCCGGCTATGCCAGCGAGTTCGAGCAGGTGCCCTGGGCTCGGGCTCTGATGGGGGTTGGCGAGGGGCGCTACGACGTACTGGTCAATGCCTGGTACAACGAAGAGCGCACCCATCTGGGGCAGTTTTCCTCGGAGTACCTGGTCAACCGAGTGCGCTTCATCAAGCGCAAGGATGCCTCGCTGGAATACAACAACCTCAAGCAACTGCATGAGTACCCGGTGGCGGTAGTGCGTGGCTACGCCTATTCGCCGGAGTTCGACAACGACCCGAACCTGCAGAAAGTTCTGGTGCACAACTTCGCCATGGCCGTGCGCATGCTGGCGGCGGGCCGGGTCAAGCTGACTCTGGAAGACGAATACGTCGCCCGCTACTACCTGGCCCGGGAATCGCCTCGGGTGCGCAACGCCGTGGAGTTCCTGCCCAAGCCCCTGAGCGAGAACGGCCTGCATATCCTGGTCAGCCTGAAAAACCCCGAACACGCGCAGATCGTTGCCAAGTTCGACCGGGAAATTGCCGCCATGAAGGCCGACGGCAGCTACGACCGGCTGTTGCGCCAGCACGGTATGTAACCGAACAGGGGGCTGCATCAGTTGGCTTGCCAGCGAGCGCGGCCCCGGACCTTGCATTAATCTTGCGGCCCCTTTCGCCGACAGGCCTATTCCTACGGTTTTTCGGTGTCGCTGGTGTCTTTGATCAGGTGCGCCGCCAGGGTCCGCAACGGGCCCAGTTGTCGACAGATCAGTGCCAGCTGGGTCTGCACCAGACGCTGGCCTTCGTCGATTTCATCCGGCATCTGCTCCAGCTCATTGGCCAACGCTTCCTCGGCATCGCTCTGGATGGCGATCGGGGTCTTGTTGGCCAGGCCCTGGGCAATCTCGTCGATGCTCGCCGCCAGGCTGACCCCGGCACCGTCGATCAGGTGCTCGCGGACTTCCCCCGGCAGTTGGGTTTCCCGGTGCGCGCCCAACCCCGACAGGTAGCTGAGCAAGGTGTGGGACAGCACCAGGAAGCGGAACCCCACGTCGGCTTCCTTACGGAAATGCCCCGGCTCCATGAGCATGTTGGCCAGGGTGGTGGACAGCGCCGCATCGGCGTTGTGGGCGTTGCGCCGGGCCAGCCGGTAGGCCAGGTCGTCGCTTTTGCCCGCGGCGTACTGCTGCATGATCTGGCGCAGGTAGATGCTGTTGCAGGTCAGGGTGTTGGCCAGCACCTTGTTCAGGCGTCGGCCCTGCCAGTCCGGCAGGAACAGGAACACCGCCAGCCCGGCGATCAGGCTGCCCAGCAGGGTATCGAACAGCCGCGGCAGGAACAGCCCGTAACCGTCGCCCACCTGGTTGAAGCAGAACAGCACCATCAGGGTGATGGCGGCTGTGGCCAGGGTGTAGCGGGTGGTGCGGTTGGTAAAGAACACCACCCCGGCGGCGATGGCGAACAGCGATTGCACCAAGGGGCTCGGGAACAGGTCGAACAGCGCCCAGGCGATGGTCAGGCCGATGGCGGTGCCGACGATCCTTTGGCCCAGCTTGCGCCGGGTGGCGCCGTAGTTGGGCTGGCAGACGAACAGCGTGGTGAGGATGATCCAGTAGCCCTGGGATGGGTGGATCAGATGCACCATGCCGTAGCCGATACTCAGCGCCAGGGGCAGGCGCAGGGCATGGCGGAACAGCAGTGACGTCGGTGTCAGCTGGGTGCGCAGGCGAGTCCAGACATCCTTGAGGTTGCGCGGCGAGCGGTCCAGCAGGCTGCTGTCGGTGGCATCGGCCAGGGCGTCAGGGTTGCTGGCGTCGCTGAGCAGGCGGTCGAGGGTGCCAAGGTTGGCCGCCAGGGCGCGCAGCGAGCGCAGCAGCCCGCGCCAGGCCGGGTTGCTCTGGATGCGCAGGTGTTCCAGGGAGGCGTGCAGGTCGCTCAGGGCCTCGGCGAAGCTGGCGTCATAGACGAACGGCTGACGCAGCTGGATGGATTCGGCCAGGGCGCGGCAGGCCTTGCCCTGCTGGCGCAACAGGCGCTGGCAGCGAAACAGCACGTCGCTGTGGAAGAAGGCGTCGGTCAGGGCGTTATAGGGGTAATGGGACGAACTGGCGCGCTCGTGGATGTCCTGGGCCAGGAAGTACAGCTTCAGGTAGCGGCTGACTTTCGACCCCGGCCGGCCATTGCCCACCCGGTGCAGGATGATCTCCTTGGCGGCGTTGAGAGCTGCCACGACCTTGCCATTTTGCTGGGCCAGCTCCAGGCGCCGGGCTTCCACATCCAACTGGCGGATCGGCTCGAACAGGGATGACTTGAGCTTGAGGTAGAAACCCAGCTCACGAAACAGCCGGGCCAGGCTCTGCTGCACCGGCTGGTTGGAGAACAGCGCCTGCCAGAGGACCGAGAGCAGGCCATACCAGGCCGCGCCGGCTACCAGCAGCAGCGGCTCGTGCCAGAAGTCGATCACCGCGCCGCCGCGCTGGTCGACGCCGATCATGGTGTAGACCGAGAGAATCAGGGTCGCCGAGGCGATGGCGCCATAGCGTTCCCCCAGGGCCCCGAGCATGGTCAGGCCGAAGCTGGCCAGGGCCAGGGCAATGGCGAAGATCCAGGGGTAGGGGAACAACAGTTCCACCGACAGCGCGGCGATGCTGAAGCACACCAGGGTCACGGCCAGGGCGTTGAGCCGGCCTTGCCAGCTGTCGTCGGTTTCCGCCAGGGCGCTGGCGATGATGCCGAGAAACAGTGGAATCAGCAGGCCCATCTCATCCTGATACCAGCACAGCGCCATGCTGCCAGTCAGGGCGATGAACACCCGCACGCTGTAGCTGAATTTATCCAGCGCCCAGAGGCGGCGCAGAGACTGACGAAAAGAAGTCGATGACATGGAGTGGGACAGGCCTTCCGGGGCGATGCAGCTAAATTGAGCCAGTATTGACGACGGCGCAATGCCGTCGTCACATCCGCCGGCAAATTCTGTTGCCGTTGCCGGTCGGGCGCCTGTAGCCGCTGCCGTAGGCTGCGACAGGGCCGTAGGACCTCAGCGGACATTGGATCGCCGCGCCCCTTCGGGGCGTTCGCAGCCTGCGGCAGCGCCTACAGGGATGCACAGCGGCTCAGACGTATTGCGCCGCCGCGTAGCCCGAGGCCCAGGCCCACTGGAAGTTGAAGCCGCCCAGGTGGCCGGTGACGTCCAGCACTTCACCGATGAAATACAGCCCCGGGCTCTTCAGCGATTCCATGGTCTTGGACGACACCTCGCGGGTATCGACCCCGCCCAGGGTCACTTCGGCGGTGCGGTAGCCCTCGGTGCCCGCCGGCACCAACTGCCAGCTGCCGAGTTTTTGCGCCACGTCCGCCAGTTCCGCCGGGGTGTACTGCTTCATCGGCTTGGAGACGAACCAGTGCTCGGCCAGCAGGCCGGCCATCTTCTTGGTGAAGATTTCCCCCAGCAGGGTTTTCAGCTCGCTGTTGGGGCGCTCGGCCTGCTGCTGTTGCAGCCAGCCGAGGGCGTCGTGATCTGGCAGCAGGTTGATCTCGACACTGTCGCCGGGTTGCCAGTAGGACGAAATCTGCAGGATCGCCGGGCCGCTGAGGCCCCGATGAGTGAACAGGATGTTCTCGCGAAAGCTCTGCTCGTTGCAGCTCACCAGACAGTCCACCGAGGTGCCCGACAACTCGCTGCACAGTTCCTTGAGCTGATCGGTGATGGTGAAGGGCACCAGGCCGGCACGGGTCGGCAGCAGTTCATGGCCGAACTGCTTGGCGACCTGATAGCCAAAACCGGTAGCACCCAGGGTCGGGATCGACAGGCCGCCGGTGGCGATCACCAGGGATTGGCACTGCACCGCGCCCAGGGTGGTCTGCAGTAGATAGCCGGCTGCAAGCTTTTCGATCTGCTGGATCGAGGTGTCCAGGCGCAGTTCGACGCCGACCTGATCGCATTCGTCGAGCAGCATGCCGAGGATGTCGCTGGACTTGTTATCGCAGAACAGCTGGCCGAGTTTCTTCTCGTGGTAGGGCACGCCGTGCTTGGCCACCAGGCCGATGAAGTCCCACTGGGTGTAGCGGGCCAGGGCCGATTTGCAGAAATGCGGATTCTGCGAAAGGAAGTTGGCGGGCTCGGTGTACATGTTGGTGAAATTGCAGCGGCCACCGCCGGACATCAGGATTTTCTTGCCGGCCTTGTTGGCGTGGTCCAGCAACAGCACCTGGCGGCCCCGGCCGGCCGCGGTCAGGGCGCACATCAGGCCGGCGGCGCCAGCGCCGATGATCACGACTTCGGTAGAACGCAAAACGGAGTCCTCGTTAGGAGCGAATGACCCTGTAGCCGCTGCCGCAGGCTGCGATAAGGCCGAAGGCCTTCAGCGATCTCAAGATCCAGCGCCCCTTCGTACGGAGTGCCGCCCAGATCGATCGCAGCCTGTGGCAGAGGCTACAGGCCAAGCAGTGGGGTTAGAGGACGCGCACGCGCAGCGAACGGCCCTTGATCTTGCCGTTGTTCAAGCGCTGCAGGGCCTGCATGACCACGCTGCGATCAACCGCCACATACGACTGGAAGTCGAAGATCGCGATCTTGCCGACCTGGGCGCCCGGGATGCCGGCGTCGCCAGTCAGTGCACCGAGAATATCGCCCGGGCGCACTTTGTCCTTGCGCCCGCCCGCGATGCACAGGGTGCTCATCGGTGGCTGCAGCGGGGCGCCGCCCTGGGACTTGAGGTTGTCGACCTGATCCCAGTTCAGCGGGGCTTTCTGCAGCTGTTCGATGGCTTGCGCGCGATGGGCTTCGGACGGTGCGACGAGGCTGACCGCGATGCCTTTTTCGCCAGCGCGACCGGTACGGCCGACGCGGTGAATGTGGATTTCCGAATCGCGGGCCAGCTCGACGTTGATCACCATGTCCAGCGCATCGATGTCCAGGCCGCGGGCGGCCACGTCGGTGGCGACCAGTACCGACGTACTGCGGTTGGCGAACATCGCCAGCACCTGATCGCGGTCACGCTGTTCCAGATCGCCATGCAGGCCGACGGCGGAAATGCCTTTGGAGGTCAGGTGATCGACGGTTTCCTGCACTTGCTGCTTGGTGAAGCAGAAAGCGACGCAGGAAGCCGGGCGGAAGTGGTGCAGGACTTTGGTCACAGCGCTCATGCGTTCTTCCGGGGAAATCTCGTAGAAACGCTGTTCGATCTGCGTGTCGTCGTGGAACGCTTCGGCTTTCACCGTCTGCGGATCACGCATGAACTTCGACGCCAGTTGCTTGATGCCCACCGGGTACGTGGCGGAGAACAGCAGGGTCTGCCGGCGCGACGGGGTCTGCTCGATGATGTCTTCGATGGCGTCGTAGAAACCCATGTCGAGCATGCGGTCGGCTTCGTCGAGGATCAGCGTGTTCAGGCCATCAAGCACCAGCGAACCCTTGCGCAGGTGTTGCTGGATACGCCCCGGGGTGCCGACGATGATGTGGGCGCCGTGTTCCAGGGAGGCGATCTGCGGACCGAAGGACACGCCGCCGCACAGGGTCAGGACCTTGATGTTGTCTTCGGCACGGGCCAGGCGCCGGATTTCCTTGGCCACCTGGTCGGCCAGCTCGCGGGTCGGACAGATCACCAGGGCCTGGCAGCCGAAGTAGCGCGGGTTGATCGGGTTCAGCAGGCCGATGCCGAAGGCCGCGGTCTTGCCGCTGCCGGTCTTGGCCTGGGCGATCAGGTCCATGCCCTTGAGGATCACCGGCAAGCTCTGCGCCTGGATCGGCGTCATCTGGGCATAACCGAGGGAGTCGAGGTTAGCCAGCATGGCGGGAGACAGGGGCAAAGTATTAAAAGCGGTGGCAATGGTGGTCACGGGACTGGCCTGCAAAACAAAATGTCGCGCAGTGTATCAGTCTCGCTCCCACAACCTGCAAATTCTGGACGAGCAACCGCGCAGGGGCGGTGTTGTGTAGGAGCTGGCTGGCCAGCGAAGGCGACCGGGAGTTTGGCGCAGGGCTCGGGGGCTCTTCGCCGGCGAGCCGGCTCCTACGGAGGGAAGTGTGCGGCTCAATGCTCGATGTGCTGTTCCTCGACCTTGCGCGCCCTTCGGCCATCGGTGGGCGACAGCTGGAGGAAGATCGCCGCCGCCAGCATCGCCATGATGCCCACGGTGAGGAAGGTCAGCTGGAAGGCGCCGAGCACGGTGTTCACTCCGTCATTGCCTACTTGTGCAGTAAAACCGCCTAGCAGCGCACCGGCACAGGCCACCCCCAGGCTCAGGGACAGCTGCGCCACCACCGACAACAGGCTGTTGCCGCTGCTGGCGGCGGCATCGTCGAGGTCGATCAGGGTCACGGTGTTCATCGCGGTGAACTGCAGCGAGTTGATCGCCCCCAGCACCGCCAGCATGCCCAGCAGCAGGGGATAAGGCGTGTGCTCGCTGACCAGCCCCATGCTGGCCAGCATCAGCCCCAGGGCCAGGGTGTTGCCGGTGAGCACGATGCGGTAGCCCAGGCGCTCGATCAGGGGCCGGGCAATGGACTTGGCCAGCATCGCCGCGGCCGCCAGGGGCAGCATGCTCATCCCCGCCTGAGACGGTGAATAACCCAGCGCCACCTGCAGCAGTAGCGGCACCAGGAACGGCAGGGCACCGCTGCCCAGGCGGGCGAACAGGTTGCCGAGGATGCCCACGGCAAAGGTTCGTACCTTGAATAGCGAGGGCGCAAACAGCGGGTTATCGGTGTGCACGGCCCGCAGCCAATAGGCCGCCAGGCAGGCCAGCCCACCAAACAGCAGCAACATTACCCGCAGGTGCGGCAGGTGCAATTCCCCCAGGCCTTCCATGGCAATGGTGATCAGCACCATCGCCGCGCCGAACAGCACAAAGCCCAGGCCATCGAAACGGGTGCGCTCGCTGCCTCGCAGGTCTGGGATAAAACGCCACACCGCATAGCAGCCGACGACGCCCACCGGCAGGTTGATCAGAAAGATCCAGTGCCAGGTCAGGTACTGCACCATCCAGCCGCCCATGGTCGGGCCGATCAGCGGGCCCAGCAGGCCGGGAATGGTGATGAAGCCCATGATCCGCACCAGCTCCGAGCGCGGGTAGGCCCGCAGCACCACCAGCCGTCCCACCGGCAGCATCAGTGCCCCGCCCAGGCCCTGGATCACCCGGGCGCCGATCAGTTGGCTCAGGGTGTTGGACATCGCGCACAGCAGGGAGCCGATGCTGAAGATCAAGATGGCGCCGAAGAAGATCTTCTTGGTGCCGAAGCGGTCGGCGATCCAGCCGGACGCTGGGATCAGCAGGGCCACGGTGAGCATGTAGGCAATGATCACCCCCTGCATGCGCAGCGGGTCTTCCGCCAGGTCCTGGGCCATGGCCGGCAGCGCCGTATTGAGGATGGTGCCGTCCAGGGATTGCATGAAGAAGGCGATGGCCACCACCCAGGGCAGCCAGCGGGCGGTGGTAGCGTCGAGAGGCGGGCGTTCGGGCATGGGACCTCTATGTCAATTCAGGTCGGAGCTGGCTTGCCAGCTCCGACAGCTTTGAGGGCAGTTCCTACAGGGTCAGGGTCAGGCGGCTGACCAGGGCTCCAGGCAAATGCATCGAGGCGGTCTGGCGCTGGCCGTAGGTGGTGGCCGAAAGCAGCAGTTCCCGTTGCGCCGTCAGGGCCTCCAGTTGCGAACCCAGCAGGCTGTAGACGCTGTCATCGAAACGCATGGTGCTCACCGGGGCCTGGATCTCGCCGTTCTCCACCCAGAAGGTGGCGAAGCGGGTCATGCCGGTCAGGCGCGCTGCCGGCAGGTCCGAGTAGTTGAGGTACCACAGGTTGCTGATGTACAGGCCGGTGCCCAGTTGCTTGAGGATCTCCTGCTGCGACAGCTGCCCGGCGGCCATGTTCAGTGCACTGGGGTATTCGCCGCTGCCGGCGCCGTTGCTGGTCAGGCCGTACTCGGCGGCGCTGCGGGAGTTGATCAACTGGGCGTTGGCATTGCCGGCGGCGATCAGCGACAGGTCGCTGCGCGGGTAGCCCTCATCGGAAAAGGCCGGACTCAGGGAGCCGCTAACCTGTTCGTCCAGGGACACCAGGGGGCTCAGGGCGGCATCGCCCGCGTAGAGTTTCTGCAGGGGGCTGTGCTTGCTGGCAATGGACTGGGCCGAGAACCCGCCCCAGGCCAGCATGCCCATGATCTCCTCCAGGGCCGCCGGTGCCAGGTAGGCGCGGTACTGTCCCGGCGCCAGGGTGCGCAGCGGTCGACCGAGGAACTCCAGTTGCTGACGGGCCTGGTCGAAGCGCTGGACGAAGGCTGCGTCGTCCCAGGCGTGTCCCGCGTAGCTGGCCTTCACCGCTTCGCCATTGGCGTGGAACAGGCTGAAGTCGAAGTTGAAGCTGTTGGCCTGATGCCAGCCGAACGCTCCGGCGGAACTGGCAAAACCTCGGCTGATGGGGCCGGCGGCATAGATGCCCACCAGATCCAGGCCGGCACCGGCGCGGCCGATCTGTGCCACCACCTGCTCGCTATCGGGCAGTGGATGGTCCTGCACATGGTGGGATTGCCATTGGGCGTGATTGAGCATCAGGTACGGGTCCGCCGGCAGCAGCGGCAGGGTTTCGCGCAACTGTTGCAGGGCTTCGACCAGGCGCTGACGGTCCACCTCGGGGTCGTTGCTCAAGGTGATGCTCAAGTCGGCGTGGCGTCCGTCGTCGATCAGCTTGAAGTGCAGGCTGGCCTGTTGCACCTGCCCGGCCTGACGCACCTTGGCGTGGTTGAAACGGATGAACTCCGAGGACTCGGCCGAGTAGCTCAGGGTGAACTGTTCCGATTCCTTGATCGCGTCCTGCAGCCACTGCACCCATGCCTTGAACTGCTCGGCCTGATTCATCGTCCTGGTCATCAGGCGTCTCCTCCGAATACGTCAATCTTGCTGAACACGCAGGCCGGCGAAGCGTGGCCGACGCGGATTACCTGGTTGGGCTCGCCCTTGCCGCAGTTGGGCGTGCCCAGGACCTGGAAGGTGCTGCGATCGCCCACCGCGCTGAGGTTGCGCCAGAACTGTGCGGAGATACCCCGGTAGTTGGGGTTCTTGACCACACCCTTGAGCTCGCCGTTTTCGATCAACTGGCCCCATTCGCAGCCGAACTGGAACTTGTTGCGCGCATCGTCGATGGACCAGGAGCGATTGGTGGACATCAGGATGCCGTGTTCGATCTGGCCGATCAGGCGGTCCAGGGGCTGGTCGCCTGGCTCGACGTTGAGGTTGGCCATGCGGTCGATGGGCGCGCGGTTCCAACTGCTGGCGCGGCTGTTGGCTACGCCGTCGAGGCCACTGCGGTATTGCGACAGGGCACTGCCCAGGGGACGTACCAGCAGCCCCTCGCGGATCAGGAACTGCTTGCTGGCGGCGCTGCCATCGTCGTCATGCCCATAGCTGGCCAGTTCCTCGGGAATCTCCGGGTCGAAGGTCACGTTGAGCAGCGAGGAGCCGTATTGCAGGCGGCCGAAATCTTCCTGTTTGACGAAACTGGTGCCGGCGTAGTTGCGCTCGTCGCCGAGGATGCGGTCCAGTTCCAGGGGGTGGCCGATGGACTCGTGGATCTGCAGCATCATCTGGTCCGGCATCAGCAGCAGGTCCCGCTGGCCCTGCGGGGTGTTCGGCGCCAGCAGCAGTTGCAGCGCCTGGTCGGCCACCCGTGGCGCCGCGCCTAGCAGGCCACAGCGGCTGATCACATCACCGGCGCCCTGCTGGCCGAAGTTTTCCCGGCCCAGGCTGCGGGTCTGACTGTCGCTACCGTCGTAGGCGGTGACATCCAGGCCCGGGTAGACGAAGCGCTGAGCCTGGCGCAGCTCGGCACCGGCGCTGTTGAGGTAGATCTGCTCGACCTGGGTCACGCCGATGCCCACTTGCCAGTTCACCAGGCGCTCGTCCTTGGGCACCGAGGCCGATTCGTCGCCCAGCAGCTGGTAGCAGTCGCTGAGGGATGGGAAGGGCTGGTCCAGGTTCGGCGAAAGGTAATCGCCACGGTGGCTGGATACCGGTTGCTCGCGCAGGTCCAGCAGGGCGTGGGCGGCGATCACCCGAGCCAGCTGTTCGGCGCGGTCGAGGGCGGCTTGCAGGCCGCCTTGCGAGAGGTCACTGGTGGCGGCGTAGGCTTCCACACCACGCACCCTTGCGGTCAGCATCGCCCCTTGGTCGCGGCCCAGGCTCGGTGGTTCGGCAACGTTCTTGCGTACTGACAGGTATTGGTCCGACTCGCGCACGTAGCGCAGGGAAAAGAATTCGGCGCCCGTGCGCAAGGCAGCAAAGCGCTGCTTGAGCTGGGGGTGAAAGTCGAACATGGAGAACCTCCTTGTGAGACGCGATAGCAGGCGGGTCTTGTCGCCAGCAAACGGAACGCTGCCCGGCGGCTCCTACAGATATAGGCGTCGGTGGACTCCGGGGCGAAGGGGATGGGCAAGTTGCAGAACTGTAGCTGCTGCCGGAGGCTGCGATCAAGGATGCAGTGCGGGCAATGCGGGGGCAGGAAATACGCGGGGAGGTGAAAAAGGCACCGACCCTTGCGGTCGGTGCCCGTGCGGCTTACTGCGCGGTCGGAGTGATATCGCGCATTGGCTTGCCACGCACCGGGGCGTTGCCCGCTACGTAGTAGTCGGCCTTGCTGCGGGGCAGCGGCTGACGGCCACGGATTTTGTCGGCGATTTTCTCGGCCATCATGATGGTCGGCGCATTGAGGTTGCCGGTGGTGATGATCGGCATGATCGAGGCATCCACCACGCGCAGGCCTTGCATGCCGTGCACGCGACCCTGGCCATCCACTACCGCCATGTCGTCGGTGCCCATCTTGCACGAGCAGGATGGGTGGAACGCGGTCTCGGCGTGCTCGCGGATGAACTTGTCCAGTTGCTCGTCGGTCTGCACCTCGATGCCCGGGCTGATTTCTCGACCGCGGAAGGCGTCCAGGGCCGGCTGTTGCATGATTTCCCGGGTCAGGCGGATGCCGTCGCGGAATTCCTGCCAGTCCTGCTCGGTGGCCATGTAGTTGAAGAGGATGCTCGGGTGCTGGCGCGGGTCCTTGGACTTGATCTGCACGCGACCACGGCTCGGCGAGCGCATGGAACCCATGTGCGCCTGGAAACCGTGCTCTTTAACACCGTTGCTGCCGTTGTAGTTAATCGCCACTGGCAGGAAGTGGTACTGGATGTTCGGCCACTCGAACTCTTCACGGGTGCGGATGAAACCGCCGGCTTCGAACTGGTTGCTGGCGCCGATGCCGGTGCCGTTGAACAGCCACTCGGCGCCGATGGCCGGCTGGTTCCACCACAGCAGCGATGGGTACAGCGACACCGGTTGGGTGCAGGCGTACTGCAGGTACAGCTCCAGGTGGTCCTGCAGGTTTTCACCCACGCCCGGCAGGTCGTGGACCACCGGGATGTCCAGGCTTTCCAGCAGGGCGCGGGGGCCGACGCCGGAGCGTTGCAGCAGTTGCGGCGAGGCGATGGCGCCGGAGCTGACGATGACTTCCTTGCGGGCGCGGGCTTCCACGCGCTCCTCGGTGCTGCCTTGCAGGTAGCTCACGCCGACGGCGCGCTTGCCGTCAAAGAGGATCTTGTCGGTCAGGGCGTGGGTGACGATGGTCAGGGTCGAACGCTTCTTGGCGATGTCCAGGTAGCCGCGGGCGGTGCTGGAGCGACGACCTTTAGGGGTGACCGTACGGTCCATCGGGCCGAAGCCTTCCTGCTGGTAGCCGTTCAGGTCTTCGGTGCGCGGGTAACCGGCTTGTACACCGGCTTCGACCATGGCGTGGAACAGCGGGTTGTTGCCGGCTTTGGGCGTGGTCACGCTGACCGGGCCTTCGCCGCCGTGGTAGTCGTTAGGGCCGATGTCACGGGTTTCCGCCTTGCGGAAGTACGGCAGGCAGTCCAGGTAGGTCCAGTCTTCCAGGCCTGGCAGCTTGGCCCAGCCGTCGTAGTCCATGGCGTTGCCGCGGATGTAGCACATGCCGTTGATCAGCGACGAGCCACCCAGGCCCTTGCCGCGACCGCACTCCATGCGACGACCGTTCATGTGTGGCTCTGGATCGGTCTCGTAGGCCCAGTTGTAGCGACGGCCTTGCAGTGGGAAGGCCAGTGCCGCCGGCATCTGGGTACGGAAGTCGAAGCGATAGTCCGGGCCGCCGGCTTCCAGCAGCAGGACGGTGACGCCTTCGTCTTCAGTCAGACGGGTCGCCAGGGTGTTACCGGCAGAGCCGGCACCCACAATGATGTAATCGAATTCTTGGGACATTGAATGCACCCTCTTTGAGATTGGTCAGGTCGCACGATCAATAGGCCTGTAGCTGCTGCCGAAGGCTGCGATCGGCTGCGCAGCGGACGTGCTTCGGTGATCGCAGGAAGGTCCTTCGGACCTTTTCGCAGCCTGCGGCAGCGGCTACAGGGGTTGTCGTTCAGGCTGGGTGTCTTAGAACACCGAGGCGTAGTCGCCCAGCTCGACCTGTACCGACTTGATGCGGGTGAAGTTGTTCAGCGAGCTGATGCCGTTCTCACGGCCAACACCCGATTGCTTGTAGCCGCCAACCGGCATCTTGGCGTCGGATTCGCCCCAGGCGTTGATCCAGCAGATACCGGCTTCGAGCTGATGAATCACGCGGTGGGCGCGGTTCAGATCCTTGGTGACGATACCGGCGGCCAGGCCGAAGTCGGTGTCGTTGGCACGGCGGATCACTTCTTCCTCGGTTTCGTAGGTCAGGATCGCCATCACCGGGCCGAAGATTTCTTCACGGACGATGGTCATGTCGTCGGTGCAGTCGGTGAACACGGTCGGTGCAACGAAGGCACCCTTGGCGAATTCGCCGTCGGTCAGGCGCTCGCCGCCGCACAGTACGCGGGCACCTTCTGCTTTGCCCTTGGCGATGTAGCCCAGCACGCTTTCCATGTGCTGGAAGCTGACCAGCGGACCGAAGTTGGTGTTTTCGTCTTCCGGGTTGCCGATGCGGATGCGCGCTACGCGCTCGGCGATCTTGGCTTCGAAAACGGCTTTCAGGTGGCTCGGTACGAACACGCGAGTACCGTTGGTGCAGACCTGACCGGAGCTGTAGAAGTTGGCCATCATGGCGGTGTCGGCGGCGCGATCCAGGTCAGCGTCGTCGAAGATGATCAGCGGCGACTTGCCGCCCAGTTCCATGGTCACGTCTTTGAGCGAGGAGCTGGAAGCGCTGGCCATGACCTTCTTGCCGGTGTCGGTGCCGCCGGTGAAGGAGACTTTCTCGATGCGCGGGTGCTCGGTCAGCCAGGTGCCGACTTCACGGCCGCTGCCGGTCAGCACGTTGAACACGCCTGCTGGTACGCCGGCTTCGGTGTAGATCTCGGCCAGTTTCAGGGTGGTCAGCGAGGTGACTTCGCTGGGCTTGAAGATCATTGCGTTGCCGGCGGCCAGGGCTGGCGCGGATTTCCACAGGGCGATCTGGATCGGGTAGTTCCAGGCGCCGATGCCGGCGACCACGCCCAGCGGCTCGCGGCGGGTGTAGACGAAGGATGTGGTGCGCAGCGGGATCTGCTCGCCTTCGATGGCCGGTACCAGGCCTGCGTAGTATTCCAGCACGTCAGCGCCGGTGACGATGTCCACGTACTTGGTTTCGGAGAAGGCTTTACCGGTGTCCAGGGTTTCCAGAGCGGCCAGTTCGTCGTTGCGCTCGCGGAGGATTTCCACGGCGCGACGCAGGATGCGCGAGCGCTCCATGGCGGTCATGGCGGCCCAGATCTTCTGGCCTTTTTCGGCGCTGACCACGGCGCGTTCCACGTCATCAAAGGTCGCACGCTGCACTTGTGCGAGAACTTCACCGTTGGCCGGGTTGATGGCATCGAAAGTGGCGTCGCTGCCGGCATCGGTGTAGCCGCCGTCGATGTAGAGTTTTTGCAGTTCGAAACGGGCCATAGTGTCCTCGCAAGTGCATTAAGTAGTGGGCTTGACCACCGGGCGTATCCCGAAGTTCAGGACACGTTGATCAGTGGCGGGTCAGGGGCCGAGCGTCTCTTTTGTGCTCTGGCGCTCCTGCTTAGCCAGTTGTAGATCCATGTATTCGTAAGCGATCCGTATCGCCTGGTCGGTGTCGAATGCATCACCCGACAAGGCACCACGCAGCCACAATCCGTCGATCAAAGCCGCCAGGCCGCGAGCTGCCTTGCGCGCATGGTAGAGCGGCAGGGCACGGCGGAACTGGCAACACAGGTTGGAATACAAGCGGTGGTCGTTGATCCGCTGCAACCTGTGCAAATCGGGCTGGTGCATGCTGGAAGCCCAGAAGGCCAACCAGGTTTTCATTGCCGGGCCGTTCACCTGGCTGGCATCGAAGTTGCCCTCGATGATCACTTTCAGGTGAGCGCGCGGGCTGTCGTCCGTCAGGGCCTGGCGGCGTGCTCTGACGCCTTCGTTGAGCATGCTCATGATGTAACCCATCGTCGCTGCGATCAGGCCGTTCTTGTCCCGAAAGTAGTGACTGATGATGCCGTTTGAAACACCGGCCAAACGGGCGATCAGCGCAATGCTGGCGTCCCCCATTCCGACCTGATCGACCGCTTGCAGCGTGGCTTCGATCAATTGCTGGCGGCGTATGGGTTGCATACCGACCTTGGGCATCTGATACCTCTCCTTAGGCCTGTCGGCGGGCGTATGACGCCGGTCGACTTGTGGGCCAGTCTATTTTGTTTTGATTGAACGTTCAATCAACAAAGAATAAGATCTGCGACAAATCGTCGCTGCCTGGGGAGGTTTTCCTACTCGCGGACGGCGGGAAAACGACCTCCGAAATAGCCCAAAACTTACACGTGGCATGGCGTGGACCGGCAAGAGTAAGGACGTGTTGAAGGGGCAGGACGCTCCGGGGAACAGACGACGAGCTGCAGGTTCGTCACTGACCTTGGATGCGGGTGCGCAACGCGGCTTTTGCGGTTTCGGGCTTTTTCGGGGTGTCTTTATATCACCCGATGATCGGCTGCCAACTAACCGATTGGTCGGGTGCGGTGTTGCCTTGTGTCCTTCTCTCGCACTGCCTGGAGCATCTGTGCAATGAGTTCTGCCTCTCTTATAAAGACCCCACCGGAGAAGGTGCGGGTCAACGGTTGGGTGTTCTACACCTCCACCGCGCTGATCCTGTTGTTGACCGCCATTCTGATCATCGCCCCGCAAGAGGCCGGCAGATTGCTGGGCATTGCCCAGGCCTGGTTGTCTCGCAGCTTCGGCTGGTACTACATGGTGGTGATCGCCGCTTACCTGGTGTTCGTGGTGGGCCTGGCATTCTCCTCCTACGGCAAGCTCAAGCTGGGGACCAAGCAAGACACCCCGGACTTCAGCTACGGTGCCTGGGCCGGGATGCTGTTCTCCTCCGGTATCGGTATCTCGCTGCTGTACTTCGGTGCTTCCGAGCCCCTGGACCACTACTTCAATCCGCCGGAAGGCGTACCCGGCAGCAACCTGGCCGCACGCCAGGCGTTGCAGCTGACCTTCCTGCACTGGGGCCTGCATGGCTGGGCGATCTACGCCCTGGTGGGCCTGGCGGTGGCGTACTTTGCCTATCGTCATAACCAGCCGCTGGCGCTGCGTTCGGCGTTGTATCCGCTGGTGGGCGAGCGCTGGGTCAAGGGCGCGGCCGGCCACGCAGTGGACGGTTTCGGCATGTTCGTGACCCTGCTGGGCCTGGTGACCAACCTCGGGATCGGCTCGATGCAGGTGTCTTCCGGCCTGGAAAACCTGTTCGGCATGGAGCACAGCAACACCAACCTGCTGATCGTGATCATCGTCATGAGCACGGTGGCCACCATCGCCGCGGTGTCTGGTGTGGAAAACGGCATCCGCCGCCTGTCCAACCTGAACATCGTGCTGTTCAGCGGCCTGTTGATTTTCGTCCTGCTGTTCGGCCCGACCCTGCACTTGCTCAACGGCTTCGTGCAGAACATCGGCGACTACCTCAACGGCGTGGTGCTCAAGACCTTCGACCTCTACGTGTACGAAGGCGACAACGCCAAGTCCGACCGCTGGCTGGGCCTGTGGACCCTGTTCTACTGGGCCTGGTGGATTTCCTGGGCGCCATTCGTAGGCATGTTCATTGCGCGTATTTCCCGTGGTCGCACCGTGCGTGAGCTGGTCGCCGGCGTGCTGCTGATTCCCCTGGGCTTCACCCTGGCCTGGTTGTCGATCTTCGGTAACTCGGCCCTGGACCTGGTGGTCAACCAGGGAGCGGTGGAACTGGGCAAGACGGCGCTGGAACAGCCGTCCATGGCGATCTACCAACTGCTTGAGCACTACCCGGCCTCGAAGATTGTCATCGGTGTCTCGATCTTCGTCGGCTTCGTGCTGTTCCTGACCCCCGCCGACTCCGGCGCGGTGATGATGGCCAACCTGTCCTGCAAAGGCGGCAACGTCGACGAAGACGCCCCGCACTGGCTGCGGATCTTCTGGTCGGTGGTGATCACCCTGGTGACCATCGGCCTGTTGTTCGCCGGTAACTTCGAAGCCATGCAGACCATGGTGGTGCTGGCCGGCCTGCCGTTCTCGGTGGTGCTGATCTTCTTCATGTTCGGTTTGCACAAGGCCATGCGCCAGGACGTGCAGATCGAGCAGGAACAAGCGCAATTGGCCGAGCGCGGTCGCCGTGGTTTCAGCGAGCGCCTGACCCAGCTGGACCTGCAACCGACTCAGTCGGTGGTGCAGCGTTACATGGACAAGCACATCAGCCCGGCGCTGCAGGAAGCCGTCGCGCAACTGCGCACCCTGGGCCATGAAGTGCAGACCAACCTGGGCAAGTCCAAGAGTTTGCTGGGCCTGCGGGTGGAAATGGAGGAAGGCAATCCCTTCGTCTATGAAGTGAGCCTGGACGGCTACCTGGCGGCACCGAGCGAATCGGCCCAGCCGGAAGGGGCGGACAGCGAAGTCCGTAGTCGTTTCTACCGCGCCGAGGTGTACCTGCACAACGGCAGCCAGGAATACGACTTGATGGGCTTCACCCAGGAGCAGATCACCCGTGATGTGCTCGATCAGTTCGAAAGCCATCGGCAGCTCCTTGGCCGGGTCTATAGCTGAGTGAAGTGACGGACCGCTCCCGACGGAGCGGCTCCACCCGCTGTAGGAGCCGGCTTGCCGGCGAAGGCGCCCTTAATGGAAGGTTTCAGGGCCTGTTCGCTGGCAAGCCAGCTCCTGCAGAAGGGGGTGTGTCGATAAAGCAAAACGCCGCGATTGCTCGCGGCGTTTTTGTGTCTGCGGCTTAACCCAGGTTCTTGCCAAGCAGCGCGTGGTAGAGCTCGCTGTCGCCAAGGATGCCGACGACTTTCTGGTTGTCGTGGAGCACCAGTTTGTTGCCGGTCTGGTAGCGGATCTGCAGCGCGTCGCGCATGCCGATGTTGGAGTCCACCAGGGTCGGGCGCCGGCCCAGTTCTTCCACGGACTGCCCCGGAACCCAGTTCTGCAGGTCCAAGTGCGAGCCATTGCGCCGCGCGCCCTTGATGGTGTTGCCTTCCGCCAGGTCGAGCCAGGAATCGCCACCCGGGTCCAGGCACACGGAGCCGTTGACCCGCTTGCAGTTGTCCAGGCTGCGCATCAGGCTGCGCCCGCAGAGCACGTTCAGCGGGTTGGTGTGGGCGACGAAGGTGCGCACATAGTCGTCCGCGGGGTTGAGCACGATTTCTTCCGGCTTGCTGTACTGGATGATCCGCCCGTCTTTCATGATGGCGATGCGGCTGCCCAGCTTCAGGGCCTCGTCCAGGTCGTGGCTGACAAACACGATGGTCTTGCTCAGCTTGCGTTGCAGTTCCAGCAGCTCGTCCTGCAGACCCTGGCGGATCAGCGGGTCGAGGGCCGAGAAAGGTTCGTCCATCAGCAGGATATCGGCGTCCATGGCCAGGGCGCGGGCCAGGCCCACACGCTGCTGCATGCCGCCGGACAGCTCGTCGGGCTTCTTGTTGCGCCACTGGGTCAGGCCCACCAGCTCAAGTTTCTCGTCCACCAGCTTGCGCCTTTCCTTCTCCGGTCGGCCCTGCATCTCCAGGCCGAAGCTGATGTTCTCGCGCACCGTCAGCCAGGGCATCAGGGCGAACTTCTGGAACACCATGGCGATGCGCTGGGTGCGCATCATCTTCAGTTCGGCGGGGGAGCAGGAGGCAATGTCGATCTGCTGGCCTTCGTGCTCGACGAACAGCTTGCCGCGGCTCACGGTGTTGAGGCCGTTGATGCAGCGCAGCAGGCTGGATTTGCCGGAGCCGGAAAGGCCCATGAGTACGCAGATCTCGCCTTTCTGGATGTCCAGGCTGGCTTTTTCCACGCCGACGATCTGCCCGGTTTTCTTCAGGATCTCGTTGCGGGTCATGCCCTGGTCCAGCAGCTTGAGCGCCTCCCGTGGGTCCTTGGAGAAGATAACGTCTACGTTATCGAAGCGGATTATGCTCATGCGTCACCCCCTACTTTGGCTTCAGGTTGTTTGCAGATGCGGTCGAGCATGATCGCCAGCAGCACGATCGCCAGACCGGCTTCAAAGCCCAGGGCAATGTCGGCGGTATTGAGTGCGTTGACCACGGGTTTGCCCAGGCCGTCGGCGCCGACCAGGGCGGCGATCACCACCATCGACAGCGACAACATGATGCATTGGGTAATACCGGCGGCGATGCTCGGCATGGCGTGGGGCAGCTCAATGCGCGACAACAACTGACGGCGCGAACAGCCAAAGGCCTTGCCCGCGTCCATCAACTCTTGTGGAACATCGCGAATGCCCAGGTAGGTCAGGCGGATCGGCGCGGCAATGGCGAACACCACCGTGGAGATCAGGCCGGGTACCACCCCGAGGCCGAACAGGGTCAGGGTCGGGATCAGGTAGACGAATGTGGGGACGGTCTGCATCAGGTCCAGGACCGGACGCATCATGGTGTAGAACAGCGGTTTGTGCGCGGCGACGATTCCCAGGGGCACGCCGATCAGCACGCAGACCAGGGTGGCGAACAGCACCTGGGCCAGGGTTTCCATGGTTTCCTGCCAGTACCCCAGATTGAGGATCAACAGGAAGGACAGCACGACAAATACAGTCAGGCCCCATTTGCGCTGGATCAGGTGCGCCAGCAGGGCAATCAGGCCGATCAGGGCCAGGGGATTGAACCAGGTCAGCGCGAACGTCACGCCGTGGATCATGGTTTCCAGGGTGGTAGCGATCGCATCGAAGGTGCTGGCACCGTGTTTCGTCAACCAGTCTACGAAAGCCGCGATGTACTGGCCCAGGGGGATTTTCTGATCAGTGAGCATGGTATTGAACGTCCGCATGCAAGGAAAAAACAGCCCGGGCGGGCAAGCCCGCCCGGCGTAAGCGATTACTCAGCAAGCTTGGCTTTCACGGCTTCCAGGCCGGGTTTACCGTCAATGGTGGTCACGCCAGCGAGCCAGGTATCGAGCACCTGTGGATTCTTCTTCAGCCAGGCCTTGGCGGCTGCGTCAGGCTTCATCTTGTCGTCCAGCACGTTGCCCATCAGGGTGCTTTCCATGTTCAGGGTGAACGACAGGTTCTTCAGCAACTGGCCCACGTTGCTGCACTCGGTGGTGTAGCCCTTGCGGGTGTTGGTGTAGATGGTGGCCTGGCCGAAGTTGGGGCCGAAGAAGTCGTCGCCACCGGTCAGGTACTTCATCTTGAAGCGTGTGTTCATCGGGTGTGGTTCCCAGCCCAGGAACACCACCGCGGTGTCGCGACGCTGAGCGCGCTCAACCTGGGACAGCATGCCCGCCTCGCTGGACTCCACTACTTTGAAGCCGGCGTCCTTGAGGCCAAAGGCGTTCTTGTCGATCATCGTCTGGATGGTGCGGTTGCCGTCGTTGCCCGGCTCGATGCCGTAGATCTTGCCGTCCAGCTCCTTCTTGAACTTGGCGATGTCGGCGAAGTCTTTCAGGCCCTTGTCATACAGCGACTCGGGAACTGCCAGGGTGTACTTGGCGTTTTCCAGGTTGGCGCGCACGGTCTCCACGGTGCCGGCATCGCGGTAGGCCTTGATGTCGTTTTCCATGGTCGGCATCCAGTTGCCGAGGAACACGTCCATGTTCTTACCGTCGGCCAGGGACTTGTAGGTCACCGGCACGGAAATCATCGTGGTCTTGGTCTTGTAGCCCAGGGCGTTGAGCACGACGCTGGTGGTGGCGGTGGTCACGGTGATATCGGTCCAGCCGACATCGGAGAAGTTTACGGTGCTGCATTGCTCCGGTTCTGCGGCGTGTGCCAGAAGCGGCAGACTCAGCATGGCGGCCAACAACAACGACGGGGAACCTTTCATAGGGGAGACTCCTGGATGTTTTTTTGGCGGCGTATGGACCGCGCTTATAAGTGTGGCGGTTGGTGTGCCGGGGACAGCTCTACCACCGTGCCTTGCAATCGAGTCGAGACTGATCATGTACCAGTGAAAAACTGTCGCCTACGGGGTGCGTCGTATCCAGTACAGGGAGGGTCGCATCCAGTGTCGGTGAGGTCGCTTACAGTGTTTCCGGGCATTTTTTCCTGCATCTGAGCCGCAAAAAACGCCCAGAACCCGAGCCTCGCGCCAGGCGGCGTTGGTGGACATGAGTGAGTCGGTGTCAGACGTCGCGAGGCGCAGTAAAAGCCTGATGATGCGCCCTTCTCGGCGGATTGCAGCTTGAGCGTAGCAGCTCCGTCAGAGGGCGTTTTCAGCGCCTGGACTGTGCTCATCGAGGAGTTACGCAGTAATGGCTATCAGTGTTTTCGACTTGTTCAAGATTGGCATCGGGCCTTCCAGTTCCCACACCGTCGGGCCCATGCGCGCCGCGGCGTTATTCGTCCAGGTATTGAAGGAACGCCATCTGCTGGAGCAGGTGCGGCGGATCGAAGTGCAACTGTTCGGTTCGTTGTCGGCCACCGGCATTGGCCATGGCAGCGACAACGCGGTGATCATGGGCTTGATGGGGGAGTGGCCCGATGCGATCGACCCGTCGCTGATCGGCCCGCGCATCGAACGGCTCAGGGAAACCCACACCCTGTTGCTGGACGGACGGCTGGCTGTGCCGTTCATCTGGTCCCGGGACATGCGCCTGCTGGACGAAAACCTGCCCTTTCACCCCAATGCCATGACCCTGGTGGCTGAAGGTGAAGGCGGGGAGCTTTTGCGCGATACCTACTATTCGGTGGGCGGCGGTTTTGTCGTCGACCAGGCCCAGGCCAGTAGCGGCGTGGCGGACCTGGATCGTAGCGAGCTGCCTTACGATTTCTCCAGTGCGGTGGAACTGCTCAGCCTGTGCCAGAAGCACAACCTGCGAGTCGCCGAACTGATGCTGGCCAACGAGAAGGTCTGGCGTTCGGAAGAGGAAATCCGCAGCGGCCTGATGACGCTGTGGCGCGCGATGCAGGATTGCGTGGAACAGGGGCTCAAGCACGAAGGCATCCTGCCCGGCGGGCTCAATGTGCGCCGGCGCGCGGCCAGGCTGCATCGCAGCCTGCAGGAACTGAACAAGCCCAATGTGATCGGCTCCACCTTGAGCGCGATGGAGTGGGTCAACCTGTTCGCCCTGGCGGTGAACGAGGAGAACGCCGCCGGTGGGCGCATGGTCACCGCACCCACCAACGGCGCGGCGGGGATCATTCCGGCGGTGCTGCACTACTTCATGAAATTCAGCGAGGACGTGACTGACGCCAACGTGGTGGATTTCTTCCTCGGCGCGGCGGCCATCGGCATCCTGTGCAAGAAGAACGCTTCGATCTCCGGGGCCGAAGTCGGCTGCCAGGGCGAGGTGGGTTCGGCCTGCGCCATGGCGGCGGCGGGGCTGGCGGAGATTCTCGGGGCCAGCCCCGAGCAGTTGTGCAACGCCGCGGAAATCGGCCTGGAGCACAACCTGGGCCTGACCTGCGACCCGGTGGGCGGGCTGGTGCAGGTGCCCTGCATCGAGCGCAACGCGATTGCCGCGGTGAAGGCGATCAATGCCGCGCAGATGGCCTTGCGCGGTGACGGCCAGCATTTCATTTCCCTGGACCGGGTGATCCGCACCATGCGCGATACCGGCGCCGATATGCACGACAAATACAAAGAGACGTCCCGTGGTGGCCTGGCCGTGAGCGCGGTGGAATGCTGAGCCGCCTTCGCTGGCCAGCCGCATGCGAACCAGGGACGTCGGCGCGCGCAAATGGCTCACTCGGGCCACCGCGCGCCACCTTTTAGCGCGTCGCGAATAGACAAGTTGCCCGGTGCGCCGGCGGACCCGTCCGTGGGTCGGCGCGCTGTGCTTTGAGTGACACTCGCCGGCCTCGGCGCAACGCCTTGGCGGCCCAAGTGCTACCTAACTGCTCACCGCTTTTGTCGGCGCCTGTGCGCCGCGCCTTTCGGCGCTTCTTATCCGCACATTGCCAAGGGCTATATAGACGCGTCGCGACGTCGTTTTCAGGAGTTATTGAATGCCCATTCAACTTTAGGCATGGCAATTGCTCTGTGAATATCAAGCCCGCCTCCGATGAGTCGCAGGGCACATAAAAAGAGCCTCCGCCTGAGGCCATCACCCGCTTTGTGTGAGGAGATATCGCGATGACGTCGTTCAACTCCGGGGCCCAACCCCAGAACCGTGCGCCTCAATCCATCGGCTTTCTGCTGCTGGACAATTTCACGCTGATTTCCCTGGCCTCCGCAGTCGAACCCCTGCGCATGGCCAACCAACTGTCCGGCCGCGAGCTGTATCGCTGGACCACCCTCAGCGTCGATGGCGGTCAAGTCTGGGCCAGTGACGGTCTGCAAATCACCCCCGACGCCTCCATGCACAAAGCCCCCAGCCTCGACACCGTGATCGTCTGCGGCGGCATCGGCATCCAGCGCACCGTGACCCGTGAACATGTGTCCTGGTTGCAAAGCCAGGCCCGCCAGTCGCGCCGCCTCGGCGCGGTGTGCACCGGCAGCTGGGCCCTGGCCTGCGCCGGCCTGCTGGACGGCTTCGATTGCAGCGTGCACTGGGAATGCCTGGCGTCGATGCAGGAAGCCTTTCCCCGGGTGGCCATGAGCACCCGCCTGTTCACCCTCGACCGCAACCGTTTCACCAGCTCCGGCGGCACCGCGCCACTGGACATGATGCTGCACCTGATCAGCCGCGATCATGGCCGTGAGTTGTCGGCGGCGATCTCGGAGATGTTCGTTTACGAGCGCATCCGCAACGAACAGGATCACCAGCGCGTGCCCCTCAAGCACATGCTCGGCACCAACCAGCCCAAGCTCCAGGAAATCGTTGCGCTGATGGAGGCCAACCTCGAAGAGCCGATCGATCTGGATGAACTGGCGGTGTACGTGGCCGTGTCCCGGCGCCAGCTGGAGCGGCTGTTCCAGAAGTACCTGCATTGTTCGCCGTCGCGCTACTACCTCAAGCTGCGGTTGATCCGTGCCCGGCAACTGCTCAAGCAGACGCCGATGTCGATCATCGAAGTGGCGTCGGTCTGTGGCTTTGTCTCCACGCCGCACTTCTCCAAGTGCTACCGCGAGTACTTCGGTATTCCGCCCCGTGACGAGCGCATCGGTTCCAACACCACCCAGCAGGTGGCGATGATGCCGCTGCCGCAAGCCATGGTCTTGGCGCCGCTGTCCGGCCCGCTGTCGGCCTTGAGTCAGGCGCGCAACGAGTCGACCTTCGCCAGCGTGCGTCTGTAGTCACAGACGCTTCTTGAAATACACCACGCGTTCGGTTTCTTCGAAACCCAGCGCGTGGTGCAGTGTCTGGCTGGCCAGATTGTCCAGGCTGGTGTCAGACGCGATCTCCCCACACCCGGCCTGGCGTCCCCACTGGCTGACCTGCTCGATCAGTTGCTGGGCAACGCCCTGGCGACGGTGCTCGGGAGCCACATAGATTCCTTCGAGAAACACCACCGGCGAACTCTCGGTGCCGTTGACGTAGTCGTGGCGCAGCGCCGCCTCGGCCAGGCCGATGGCTTCACCGTTCTGGGCAAAGGCCAGCCAGCAGCCATAGCGCTGGGGGGCGGCCAGCATCTGGCGGATCTCGGCCAGGTGCTCCTCTGGTGGACAGTCGGGCCACAGGCCCAGGCGCAATTGCAGCCAACTGGCCGCGTCGGCGGATGAGCCGGGCTGTATCGGGATCATGAGTGCTTGCCTGTTTTCGCCAGAGGGACGCGCACTCTAGCAATCCGCTCAGGGCACAGGGAGACTCACGCGCGTTTTTGCTGCAGGTACTCGGCCAGGGCCGGCAGCAACTGGCGATCAATGGCCTGGCGCACCGCGGGAAGAATGGTCGCATTACCGGTGAGCATCTGCTCCACCATGCCCTTGAGCGCCTTGGCCCGTGCATCGCTCAAACCGCGCACCGCACATTCACAGGCCTGCTCGGCGCTGGCGCCTGCGGGCATCTCGAAACCCAGGGCCCGGAGTTGTCCCAGCAGGTCGTCCTGATCAATCAAATCCGCATGCATCATGACGCTCATCCTTATTCAGGTAACGTGGTCGTCAGTCGATTCTGGTTGGCCGTCCGGGTGGCGGCAAGGGCAGATGGTCGCGATGGCCTGTTTACCTATGAACAGGTCGTTTTCGGCTAACTCGATGGCTTATGGCCGGTTGCAACAGCGTCTGGAAAAAGACGGTCAATCAAGTCTCGCGGCGCTTGCGTGTGATGGCCCGGGCTTGCATAAGGGTGGATATTGAGTCGTGCTGGCGCTCAAGGACACCCGCCGCAAGCGGCGGGGGGGGGCAGGATGGCCGTTGGGGCAAAAAAATAGGGAGCTGTAGTGGATGAAAGTGATGTTCAACCTGGGTTTGGCCTGTTTGTTGTGGATGGTTTGCAGCGCGGCTGCGGCAGCCACCGAGTGTGGCGATTTTTTGCGGGCCATGACCGATCCGCCGAAATCCCTGGAGTTTTTTCACTGTGAGTCGCAGCCCGAGGATCAGGGCGCACCGCTGACCGCGAGGTATCGGGTCAAAGGTCAGGATGCCCATCAGGTAGAGCGCTATCTGCAGCGGGAACTGGGGCTGCAGGAGGGGCTCAAGTTTGTCTGCTGCGGCTGGGAAACGAAGGGGTTCATTTCCTATAGGGATAAGAAGACCGGGCGTCGTTATCAGATCGGCATGGGCTCTGAAGAGACGCCCTACAACCAGCGCCGGGATTGGCACAAGATCGGCTATTTCTACGTGACGGTGGTGTTCTATACCGAGGACATCTGAACCCCTGCAATGGCCCTATTGCCTACGGGCAGGTCGTTTTCGGCTAACTCGTGAGCAGGCAGAGTGGGCAGACTGCAACCAGCTCGCGTCGTGTTGGTTTGGTCACCTTCTCACCGCAGCTCCTCAGCAGTAGTCCCTGCCTCGATCCTGTCACGGCTTGATCGGGGCTTTTTTTTGCCTGTGGAGGTTTTGCCGGCAAGCTTCGCTGGCCAGCCGGCTCCTGCGGGGAGCCGGTGGGATGGGGATCAGCGCTGCAGCACCAGGATTCTGGAGAGCAGCTCGTCGCGGTCGATGTAGCAACCCTGGAAATGCCGGGCGCCGCTGGACGGGTCGAAGGCGTTGCGGGCATGCAGGGTCCGGCGGTTGTCGAAGCACCAGAGTTGTCCCGGGTCGAGGCGGCGGATGACCCGGAAGCGCGTCTCTCGGGTCATGGCGATAAATCGACGGTAAGCGTGGTACAGCCTGGGCATCTGCTCCACCGAGGTGTCGAAAGGCCCCCGCAGGAAGTTGGCCATGCGGATCTCCGCCACCCGACCCAGGGCATCCAGGGCAATGATCGGCGCCAGGCAGCGGTAGTCGCTGTGGCGGTCCTTGTTGCGAAATTCCACGGGTGTTTCACACAGTGTCAGGAAGGCCTCTGGGTCTTCACGGCGCAAGGCATCGGCGATGGCGAAGCCGTCGACGAAGATGCTTTCGCCGCCCACGGCGTCATTGACCAGGCAATGCAGGAACTGCAGCCCCGGTTGCAGCTCGCGGGTGGGCAGGTCGCTGTGCAGCGGCAGGTTGAAAGCGGTGTAGGCGTTGCTGTCGGCATCGGCCTTGGATTGCACGTTGAACAGCACGCCGAAGTTGCTCTCGCGGATAAACGAGATACGTCGGGCGATCAGCGCCAGCGAACCGGGTTCCGTGGGGGCGCCCCGGACCTGGGTCAGGCCGGTGTCGCGCAGGGCCAGCAGCCATTGCAGCAGAGCCGCAGGATCGTCCATCAGGGCCTGATACTCGAATACCGGTAGTTGCAGGCTGCTGTCCCACAACTGGCTGTGCGCCTTGTGGGCGCGGCGTTCCTCGCGGGATTGCTCGTCATAGGCGTGGGCCCGCAGCCAGCCGGGATCGAAGCGGCTACGGTGGCCGTCCGACCATTCGAGGCACAGGCAACCCTGGCTGTCGATGTGCGCCCCGTGGCAGCCGAGGTCCTCGGCCACATCGACGATTTCCAGTACCTGTTCACGGGTCACGCTGTAGACGCATTCCGGGCAGGGACAGTTGTCCCGCAGCCATTGATGGTGAAAGGGGCTGAGGCGGCCATCGGCCCAGTGCACCTGGACCCGGTCCGGCAGTACCTGGACGGCGCTCAACGGGCTGATCAGCGGATAACGGCGATAGTCGGCAAGGGCGGCGATGTTCACGGCGATCTCCTTTTCGGGCTTGTTGTCATTTTTCCGTTGGCAGGCCAATCACCCGGCCGATGTAGGTGGGGCGCGGCAGCTCGGCCTGCTCGGCCGCCATGGTTTGCAGGCGCTGCAACACCGCTTCGTCGAACGGCGCGGAGCGGGGGCCGGCGAGGTCGACGTGGAGCAGCATCTGTTCGTTGCCGGCCAGCTCCTGGGGATCACCGACCTTGTGCAGGCTGTGATACAGGTGCAGGCGCTTGCGGTCGTGGCCGATGATCTGGGTATGGACCTCGACCTCGGTGCCCTGCTTCACCTCGTGCAGGTAGTTCAGGTGCAGTTCCAGGGTGAACAGCGAGTGGCCGCTGGCGTCGCGGTTGTCGCTGTCGAGCCCCAGGCGATCCATCAAGGCATCGGTGGCATAGCTGAAGATCAGCAGGTAGAAGGCATCACGCAGATGGCCGTTGTAGTCGACCCAGTCTTTGATGATGCGGGTGCTGTAGGTGGTCAGGGCAGGCATAGGATCACCGGATAACGGTAGGAGCCGGCTTGCCGGCGAAGGCGTCCGTTGGGTTTGCGCCTGGCTTGAGGGCCTATTGGTTGGCAAGCCAGCTCCTACGGGGGTTGGGTTAGTCGTGAAAGTGCATGCCGTGCTTGGCCTTGGTGGTTTTCACCGCCTCCAGCACCGCCAGCAGGCAGTCATCACGATAGCGCTCCAGGGCCGAAATGCTGTGGTTGCCCAGTTGCTCGGCGGTACCTTGGACTACGTCATCGATCAGTTTGTCGGTCAGCTCCGGGGCCGGCAGATAGGTCCAGGGCAGTTGCAGCGCCGGGCCGAACTGGGCCATGAAGTGACGCATGCCGGCGTCACCTCCGGCCAGGGTGTAGGTGAGGAAGGTGCCCATGAACGACCAGCGCAGGCCGGCGCCAAAGCGGATCGCGTCGTCGATTTCCCCGGTGGTCGCCACCCCGTCATTGACCAGGTGCAAGGCTTCGCGCCACAGGGCTTCGAGCAGGCGGTCGGCGATGAAGCCCGGGACTTCCTTGCGCACATGCAAGGGGCGCATCCCCAAGGATTCATAGACCTGGATCGCCGCCTGTATCGCCTCGGGTGCGGTGTGCTGGCCGCCCACCACTTCCACCAGCGGTAGCAGGTACACCGGGTTGAACGGATGGCCCACCACGCAGCGTTGCGGGTGGGTCGAGCCCTCATAGAATTCGCTGGGCAGCAGGCCCGAGGTGCTGGAGCCGATCAGGGCGTCGGGCTTGGCCGCGGCGCTGATCTTGCTGTGCAGTTCCAGCTTGAGTTCCAGGCGCTCGGGAGCGCTTTCCTGGATGAAGTCGGCGTCTTTCACACACTCTTCGATGGTGCTGACAAAGCGCAGGCGCTGTGGCGAGGCTCCGGGGGCCAGGCCCTGTTTTTCCAGAGCGCCCCAGGCGTTGGCGACCCGCTGGCGCAGGGCAGCTTCAGCGCCCGGCGCCGGGTCCCAGGCCACCACGTCCAGGCCGTGGGCCAGGGCGCGGGCCACCCAGCCACTGCCGATCACGCCGCTGCCCAGAGCGGCGAAGGTTTTGATGTTGGTGATAAAAGTCATCGCGTCTTCCTGAAAAAAGAGTCTGTAGGTGCTGGCTTGCCAGCGAAGCGCTTGGCGGCCTTGCGGGCCCCTTCGTCGGCAAGCTGGCTGCTACGGGGTCTGATGTGACGGCCTCTTCGCGAGCAAGCTCGCTCCTGCGCAAAGAGGTGGATTGGGGTCAGCCGCGTTGCTTTAGGCCCATTTTCTGGCGGCCCTCGGCCGGGGTCAGGACCCGGGCCCCGAGGCGGCTGAGGATCTCCGTGGCCCGTTCCACCAGTTGGCCGTTGGTGGCGAGCACGCCGCGATCCAGCCACAGGTTGTCCTCCAGGCCGACCCGCACGTTGCCCCCCAGCAGCACCGCTTGCGCGGCCATGGGCATCTGCATGCGGCCGATACCGAAGCCGGCCCAGACCGCATCCGCCGGCAGGTTGTCGACCATGGCCTTCATGGTGGTGGTGTCCGCCGGGGCGCCCCAGGGAATGCCCAGGCACAGCTGGAAGAGCGGGTTGTCCAGCAGGCCTTCCTTGATCATCTGCTTGGCGAACCACAGGTGTCCGGTGTCGAAGATTTCCAGCTCGGCTTTCACCCCCAGCTCCTGGATGCGCCTGGCGCCTGCCCGCAGTTGGGCCGGGGTGGACACGTAGATGGTGTCGCCATCGCCGAAGTTGAGGGTGCCGCAGTCCAGGGTGCAGATCTCCGGCAGCAGTTCCTCGACATGGGCCAGGCGGGTCAGCGGCCCGACCAGATCGGTGTTGGGCCCGAACTCCATGGGATGCTCGCCGGCGCCGATCTCTAGGTCGCCGCCCATGCCGGCGGTGAGGTTGACGATGATGTCGATGTCGGCCTCGCGAATGCGCTCCATGACTTCGCGGTACAGCGCGACATCACGGCTGAACTTGCCGCTCGCAGGGTCCCGGACGTGGCAGTGGACCACCGTGGCGCCAGCCTTGGCGGCCTCTACCGCGGCGGCGGCAATCTGCTTCGGGGTGACCGGCACATGGGGGCTCTTGGCGGTCGTGTCGCCAGCACCGGTGAGTGCGCAGGTGATGATGACGTCGTGGTTCATGGTGCGGTTCCTTACAGGCATGTTTGCTGGGGGCGTGGGGTGGCCGTGCGCAGCCCTGGGCGGGCTGCGGAGCGCGAGTGTGGGTGGTTTATTTACTGGTCAGTTGCAGGTGTTCGGCGGCCGGCTTGCCATCGAAGGTGGTCACCCCTTCAAGCCAGCGCTGCTGGTCCTGCGGGTGGTCCTTGAGCCACTGCCGGGCGGACTCCAGGGCGTCCTTGTGCTCCAGCAGCGGCTGCATCATCCGGCTCTCGTCCTCGGCGCTGAAGGTCAGGTTGGTCAGCAGCCGGTGCACGTTCGGGCACTGCTCGGCATAGTTCGGCGCGGTGACGGTCCAGACCGTGGCCTGGCCCTCGTTCGGGCCCAGGGCGTCCTGGCTGCCGCTGAGGTAGGTCATCTTGAAGTTGACGTTCATCGGGTGCGGCGCCCAGCCGAAGAACACGATGGCTTCATTGCGTTTCACCGCCCGGGCCACCGCCGACAACATGCCGGCCTCGCTGGACTCCACCAGCTGGAACTTGCCCAGGCCGAACTGGTTCTTGGCGATCATGTCCTTGATCTGGGTATTGGCTCCCGAGCCGGGTTCGATGCCGTAGATCTTGCCCCCTAGCTCCTTCTGGAACCTGGCGATGTCGGCGAAGGTCTTCAGGCCCTTGTCGGCCAGGTAGGAGGGGACGGCCAGGGTAGCGCGGGCGTCCTTGAGGCTGGGCTCGGCCAGGACCTTGACCTGATTGGCGTCGACGAACGGGGTGATGGTCTGGGTCATCAGCGGGTTCCAGTAGCCGAGGAACAGGTCCAGGCGCTGGTCGCGGATGCCGGCGAAGATGATCTGCTGCGAGGCGCTGGTCTGCTTGGTCTTGTAGCCGAGGCCGTCGAGCAGGACCTGGGTCATGGCGCTGGTGGCGATCACGTCGGTCCAGTTGACCACGCCCAGGCGTACGTTCTGACAACTGGGGGCGTCGGCGGCCATGGCTCCCGACGTCAGAAAAACGCTACCACTAAGCGCAAGCACACAGCGGCTGATCAGTCGTTTCATGTGGGTTCCCTCGGCAGGTTGTTATTGTCGATCCCGGCGTCTTGGTGCGTCGGTGAGCTCAAGGTACGCAGGCGTCGCCGGCGGTAAACGCACAGCGGCGACCGACTCTTGCACTGCAGCGACCTGGCCCCTTGTGGCAGGGGGGCATTTGGCGTATCACAGGGCCCACGCTGGCCGTCACCGGAGTGCGTTGCATGTCCCAGGACTTCTACTTCCTGCTGATGCCGGGGTTCTCCGCCATCGGTTTCATTTCCGCCATCGAGCCACTGCGGGTAGCCAACCGTTTTCGTGGCGAGCTGTATCGCTGGCATGTGCTCAGCGCCGACGGCGGCGCGGTGCTGGCCAGCAACGGCATGTCGGTCAATGTCGACGCGGCCCTGGAGCCGCTGAAGAAGGGCGCAACCTTGTGGGTGGTGGCCGGTTTCGAGCCGTTGAAGTGCCTGAGTCCCGCCCTGGAACACTGGCTGCGGCGCCTGGACGTGGAGGGGGTGACTCTCGGGGGGATCGACACCGGCAGCGTGATCCTCGCGGAATCCGGGCTGCTGGAGGGGCACCGGGTGACCCTGCACTGGGAGGCCATCGAGGCGTTCAAGGAGTCTTATCCGCAGTTGAGCGTGACCCAGGAGTTGTTCGAGATCGATCGCCGGCGCATCACCTGTGCCGGTGGCACCGCGTCCATCGACATGATGCTCGACCTGATCGCCCAGGCCCACGGCCCGCAACTGGCGATCCAGGTCAGCGAACAGTTCGTCCTGGGGCGCATCCGCCCGCGCAAGGACCACCAGCGCATGGAAGTCGCCAGCCGCTACGGCATCAGCAACAAGAAACTGGTGCAGGTGATCGGCGAGATGGAGCAACACAGCGAGCCGCCCCTGAGCACCCTGGCCCTGGCGGAATCGATCAAGGTCACCCGGCGTCAGCTGGAGCGGCTGTTCCGCCTGCACTTGAACGACACCCCGAGCAACTTCTATCTGGGCCTGCGCCTGGAGAAGGCCCGGCAACTGCTGCGCCAGACCGACATGAGCGTGCTGGAGGTGAGCATCGCCTGCGGATTTGAGTCGCCGTCCTACTTCACCCGCAGTTACCGCGCGCGTTTTGTGCACTGCCCCCGTGAAGACCGACGCCTGCTGGGGAGCGGCCAGGAGTCGGTTTGACAGGGGTTTATAGTCAATTATACTCGCGGCTATAAATTATAGTCCTGGCAATAATTGAGTATAAAACCATGTCGAAAAACACCGGTTTCGTGTTTCGTCGTCCTGCTCTGGCGCTCAATATTGCCGATGGCCTGGTGGGTTCGGGGATTCAGGATTACAGCTCGGGGCTGTTCCTGGCGGCGCCTCGGCGCACCGGGAAAAGTACCTTTCTGCGCGAGGACCTGCTGCCCGAATGCCAGAGCCGTGGCTGGCTGGCGGTTTATGTCGACCTTTGGGCCAATCGCGAAAAAGACCCCGCCGAGCTGATCGCCGCGGCCATTGCCGGGGCGCTGGTGCCTTTCGAGAAAGGCATTCGCAAACTGGCCAAGTCCCTCGGGGTGGAGAAGCTCAGCTTTCTGCGCACCCTGTCCTGGGATTTCAGCAAGTCCCAGTTGCCCGAAGGCGCGACCCTGACCCAGGCCCTGGAATTGCTCCACAGTGCCACGGGCAAGACGGTGGTCCTGATAATCGACGAGGCCCAGCATGCCTTGAGCTCGGAGGCCGGGTTGAATGCCATGTTCGCGCTCAAGGCGGCCCGGGATCAGCTCAATCAGGGGCGGGACATGGATACCAGCGGCTTGCGGCTGGTGTTCACCGGGTCCAATCGCGACAAGCTGGCCCATCTGGTGCTCAACCGTAACCAGCCGTTCTTTGGTTCGAGCATCACCCCGTTCCCGCTGTTGGGACGGGATTTCACCAAGGCCTACACGGCCCATCTGAACGCTCATCTGGCGCCCACCAACCAGTTCAATGCCGATGATCTGGACCAGGCCTTCGAATGGGTTGGCCGGCGTCCGGAAATGCTGCGCAGCATCATTGGCCAGGTGGCCCTGGAGCTGGGGGAGGCGAGCCAGCTCAACGAGTTGTTGCGCAGCAGTGCCGAGATTCTCCGCGCCGGGGTCTGGAGCGAATTCGAAAGCGCCTGGAACGGTCTGACCCTGTCCCAGCGGGCGGTGCTGGAAGTGATGGTGGAGCGTTCGCGCAACAACCTGCCGTTCGCACCCTTTACCGACGACACCCTGGCGGCGGTGGCCAAGGCGTTGCAGGCCATGGGCAGCGATACGCAACCGGGCACCCAGACGGTGCAAGCCTGTATCGATGCCCTGCGGGAAAAGGAGTTGGTGTGGAAGTCCAGCCGGGGCGCCTATGCCCTGGAAGACAATTCATTCGCCGACTGGCTGCAGCATTATCGGCGCCAACTGTAGCCGCTGCCGCAGGCTGCGAACGGCCCGCAGGGACGCGAGGATCTCAGGCGCGCTGGATGTTTGGCGTTAGACCGCCAAGCGAGGCCCTGCGGTCCTTGTCGCAGCCTCGCCATGGCTCGACAGCGGCTACAGGTTTCGTTGCGAACGGTGAGGATCTTAGGCGCGCTGGATGTTTGGCGTTAGGCCGCCAAGCAAGGCCCTGCGGTCCTTGTCGCAGCCTCGCCATGGCTCGACAGCGGCTACAGGTTTCGTTGCGAACGGTGAGGATCTCAGGTGCGCTGGATGTTTGGCGTTAGACCGCCAAGCAGGGCCTCAGGATCATTTCTTCAGCAAGGCCGCGCAAGCGGTCTTGTAGGCTTCGTGCTGGTATTTGTTGAGGCTCGCCCCCAGCTCGAAGCCGTGCTTCTTGTGCTGGGCGTTGATGGTTTGCGGCGACAGCAGGGTCACTTCGCAATTATCCAGCAACTGAAGCACGCCTTCGATCTTGAAGGTGGTAGGGCCGCCGGCGAATTCGCCTTTCTTGCTGCGCTTCTTGATGGCGATGCGGGTAATCCCGTGTTCACGGACAAAGGCGTCGATCCGGGCGGCGAAGTCGCGAACGTTGCCCGCGTCATCGTCGTCTTCCAGGGCGATCTTCTTGATGGCCAGCGCCTGGTGGTGCGGTGCGCCGTCTTGCAGGGAGGCGAGGGCGAAGATGGCTTCGCTGCCCTTGATCTCGATACCGCAGATGCTCATGAGTAACCCTTTCAATCGTTGAGTGGGGCGCAGCTTACAGCTCCAGCTGGTCGGCGCGTATACCGAAGACGGCGGCAATTTTTTCCCGGGTGCTCTTGCGGGGTCGGGCCACGCTCAGAACCTTGTCCCTTTGTTGCCCGCGCCAGCGTTACCAGGTCGTGGACTGCCCGCGCCGATCCACTTCGTACACCTTGTGCCGCAGCAGGCGTTCCTTGAGCCAGCGTTCGGCCTTGCCCATCACCCGTTGCCGGGCCCAGATCAGGTCCACGCCCACCAGCCAGTCGGTGTAGGGATACGCCCCCAGTTGCAGCTCCACCAGCTCGCCCTTGGCCAGTTCACGCTGGATCAGTTGCCGGGGCAGGGTGGCCCAGCCCAGGCCGGCGCGGACCATTTCCAGCAGCGCCAGGTAGTTTTCCGCCTGCCACAGTTGGCTGCAGCGCAGGTACTCGCTGCTGGGCAGCTTGTCGGCGTGGGCGCTGAAGGCCAGGCGCCGATGCCCATGCAGGTCGTCGAAGGTCACGTTGTCCAGCCGGGCCAGGGGATGATCCGGGTGGCAGACGTGCAACATGATCAGCTTGCCCATCTGCTGGAACTCCAGCTCCTGGGGATAGCCCGGTTGCGAAAAGGCGATCCCCAGCACCGCATCGCCTCGGGCCACCAGCTCACTGGCATCTCCGGACAGCGGATGACGGATCAGCAGGTCGACATAGGGGAAGGCCTGCTCGAACTCGCGCAAGACCGGCATCAGCGGGCCGTAAGGGGTTTCGATCACGATGGACAACTGCGGCTCCAGCGCTTCCGACAGACAGTCGGCATTGGCTTGCAGGGTCAGGCAGCGCTCCAGCACCGCCTCGGCCTGCAGCAGCATCTTCTTTCCGCTGGCGGTCAGCACCGGGCTGCGGCTGCTGCGGTCGAACAACTCCACTCCCAGGTCGGCCTCCAGATTGGCGATGGCCACGCTGACCGTGGACTGGGTCTTGCCCAGCTTGCGGGCAGCGGCCGAGAACGAGCCGGTTTGTGCGGCCTGAACGAACATCTGCAGTTGTTCCAGTGAAAAGCGCATCGCGTCTCCCGACCCCAGGACAGGCTTGTCCAATCCATCGTTAAAAACGATGGCTGCTCATTTGTTGCATCGTATTCAAGCACAGATCATGGGCGCCGACGTTCGTACATCCTGCCGGGGCATTGCCCCCGGATGCCTGCCAGAACAACAACAAGAGCTGCACTTTCAGGAGATCTGCGACATGAACATTCCCCGGGTTCACCCAGTGGACGAGGTCCTGCCCGTTCGCCAGTTGTTCACCTTCGGCCTGCAGCATGTGCTGGTGATGTATGCCGGTGCGGTGGCGGTGCCGTTGATTCTAGGCAATGCCCTGGGCTTGACTGCGGCCCAGGTGGTTTTACTGATCAACGCCAACCTGCTGACGTCCGGCGTTGCCACCCTGATCCAGACCCTGGGCTTCTGGCGCTTCGGCGCACGCTTGCCGTTGATCCAGGGCTGCTCCTTCATTGCCCTGGCGCCGATGATCATGATCGGCAAGCAGTTCGGCCTGGCCGAGGTGTTCGGCGCGGTGATCGCCGCTGGGGTCCTGACCATTGCCCTGGCTCCGCTGTTCAGCCGTCTGCTGAGGTTCTTTCCACCGGTAGTGATCGGCAGCCTGATCACCATCATCGGCATTTCCCTGATGCCGGCGGCGGCCGTCTGGCTGGGGGGCGGCAACCCCGCCGCCGAGGATTTCGGCGCACCGGCCAACCTGTTGCTGGGGCTGGCCACGGTGGCGGTGACCCTGGTGATCTATGGCAAGTTCTCCGGCTTTATCGGCAACCTCAGTGTGCTGATCGGGCTGCTGGTGGGCAGCCTGATCGCTGCGGCCTGCGGCATGACCCACTTTGCCCAGGTGGGCGAAGCGGCCTGGTTCGAGCTGAGCCCGCCCATGGCCTTCGGGGCTCCGCAATTCTCCCTGATGCCGATCCTGATCATGACCCTGGCGATGCTGGTGATCATGGCCGAGACCACCGGCAACTGCCTGGCCATTGGCAAGCTCACCGGCAAGCCGACCACCCAGCTCACCCTGGGGGACGCCTTCCGCGCCGACGGCCTGTCCACCCTGCTCGGCGGCCTGTTCAACAGCTTCCCCTACAACGCCTTCACCCAGAACACCGGACTGATCGCGCTCTCCAAGATCAAGAGCCGCTTCGTGGTGGCGGCAGCCGGCGCGATCATGGTGCTCATGGGGCTGTTTCCCAAGCTCGGGGCGCTGGTGGCTGCGGTGCCGACCCCGGTACTGGGGGGCTGCGCCATCGTCATGTTCGGCATGACCACCGTGGCCGGCATCCAGGAGCTGTCACGGGTGAGGTTCGAGGGCACTGGCAACGGCATCATCGTCGCCGTGTCGGTCAGTGTCGGCGTGCTGCCGATGTCCTTTCCGGCGTTGTTCGCCCAGGCCCACGGCCCCCTCAAACTGCTGCTGGAAAGCGGCATCTTCCTCGGCGCCCTCACCGCCATCGTGCTCAACCTGCTGCTCAATCCGCGCATGTCTGCGGCCCAAGAACTGGCCGCCCAGGCCGGGCTTGGTGACTGAAGACTGCTATCAGGCCCGCTTTTTCCCGGCGGGCCCCTGTCCATGAAAAGGAGGTCAAATGACCCAGGTTCTTTCCCCCATCCCTGCCGGCGTCAGCCAGCTGGACTTGCAACTGCTGCGCCAGAGCATTGAACTGGCCGAAGAGGCCAAGGCCCGTGGTCGCCACCCGTTCGCCGCCCTGGTGGCGGACCGCAACGGCAAGATCATTGCCAGTGCCGGCAACAACTCCATGCCTCCCGAAGGCGACCCGACCCAGCACGCCGAACTCGCCGCTGCCGCCAAGGCCGCAAGGCTCCTGGGCCCCGAGGAGCTGGCCCAGTGCACCCTGTACACCAGCGCCGAGCCCTGCTGCATGTGCGCCGGGGCCATCTACTGGACCGGGATTGGTCGGGTGGTCTACGCCCTGTCCGAACACGCCTTGCTGGCACTGACCGGCGACCACCCGGAAAACCCGACCTTTTCCCTGCCGTGCCGTGAAGTCTTTGCCCGCGGGCAGCGGCAGATCCCGGTGCTGGGGCCGATGCTGGAACACGAAGCGTCCCGGGCCCATGTGGGGTTCTGGAAATGAGTGGCGGGGTGTCCATCCACGTGGTGGATGTCGCCAGCGGCCAGGTGGCCGAAGGCATGGCGGTACGGGTGCGGCGCCTGGGCGGCGAGTGGTTGTGCCAGGGGCGGATCGGCAGCAATGGCCTGTTGGATGGCCTGCCAGCGTGCGCGGCCAGCTTCGGGCCGGGCCTTTACGAGGTGGAACTGGACGTGGCGGCGTTCTATCGCCAGCAAGGACAGGTGCTGCCCACGCAGCCCTTCCTGGATGTGCTGGTCTACCGCTTCGGCCTGGACGACCCGCGCCAGCACTACCACCTGCCGTTCAAGCTCACCGCCTGGGGCGTCTCATGCTTTCGCGGCGGCGCCTGACCCGGCGTTGACCCGGCTTGCAGGAGCGAGCTGGCTCGCGAAACCGTCGCAACCGCCGCACCGGGTTCGGCAGGGCGTTTTTTACGGGCAAGCCCGCTCCTACCAGCGCTAGCGGGTCATTCCTGGGCGATGGACTCGATGAACTCCGAGCGCTCGTCGCTCATCCGCGCCAGGCAATCGTTGGTGGCGATGGTGTAGGCCTTGGTTCCGGGCTTGGCCGGGAAGGATTCCACTGCGCAGTCGGCGTCGCGTTGCTTCTGCCACAGCTGCTGGGCGTTCTTGACCTTGGCGCTGATGTCGGCCAGTTGCGCCTTGTCGTTGCCGTACAGGGTGCCCAGGCGTTCCAGCAGGCTTTGCACGTTGTCGCTTAGCAACTGCTCGGCGGTGGTGCGGTTGTAGGTCGCGCATTCCAGGGTCTGCACGTCGTGTTCCACGCCGTCGCAGGGCGTGCTGTCGGCCTCTTCGGCCGCCTGTACGCCGGTGGCTATCAATATCAAGGCCAGGAAGATCGGTTTCATTGCAGCACTGCCCCTCATCCAGTGAAGCTTTCGTTGAAGCGGCGAATTCTGGCGCAAGCCCCAGGCAAAGAACAGAGGGCGCCATGCCCCCACATCCGGCCCTTTGTCGGGTCTTGACGCTTTCGGCAATTCCCCTGTCGTTTTTGCACCGGGGCGCCCCGGCCCTCAAGCATATGCTGACCCCAAAGCGCCGGCAGACGATTCGGCGCATGAATCGCCAATAAGGGGACAGCCTGATGAGCCCAGCCGAATTACACGCCGACAGCATCGTTATCGACGGGCTGATCATTGCCAAGTGGAACCGCGAGCTGTTCGAGGACATGCGCAAGGGCGGCCTGACCGCAGCCAACTGCACGGTGTCGGTTTGGGAAGGGTTCCAGGCCACGGTCAACAACATTGCCGCCAGCCAGAAACTGATCCGCGAAAACAGCGACCTGGTGATGCCGGTGCGCACCACCGCGGATATCCGCAAGGCCAAGGAAGTGGGCAAGACCGGCATCCTCTTCGGCTTCCAGAATGCCCACGCTTTCGAAGACCAGATCGGCTACGTCGAGGTGTTCAAGCAGCTGGGCGTGGGTATCGTGCAGATGTGCTACAACACCCAGAACCTGGTGGGCACCGGCTGCTACGAGCGTGATGGCGGGCTCTCGGGGTTCGGCCGCGAGATCGTCGCCGAGATGAACCGCGTCGGGGTGATGTGCGACCTGTCCCACGTCGGTTCCAAGACCAGCGAGGAAGTGATCCTCGAATCCAAGAAACCGGTCTGCTACTCCCACTGCCTGCCGTCGGGGCTCAAGGAGCACCCGCGCAACAAGTCCGACGCCGAGCTTAAATTCATTGCCGACCACGGCGGTTTCGTCGGCGTGACCATGTTCGCGCCGTTCCTGGCCAAGGGCATCGATTCGACCATCGACGATTACGCCGAAGCCATCGAATACACCATGAACATCGTCGGTGAGGATTCCATCGGCATCGGCACCGACTTCACCCAGGGCCACGGCCAGGACTTCTTCGAATACCTGACCCACGACAAGGGCTACGCCCGGCGCCTGACCAACTTCGGCAAGATCATCAACCCCCTGGGCATCCGCACCGTGGGCGAGTTCCCCAACCTCACCGAGACCCTGCTCAAGCGCGGCCACAGCGAGCGCGTGGTGCGCAAGATCATGGGCGAGAACTGGGTCAGCGTCCTGAAGGACGTCTGGGGCGAATAAGGCCACCCCCCACAGCACATTCCTGTAGCCGCTGCCGCAGGCTGCGATCGGCTCCGAAGGAGACGCGCTGTTGCGGCCCTCGGAAGGCTCTTCGAGCCTTTTCCCAGCCTGCGGCAGCGGCTACAGACGTACTTATCCACAGAATTCCGGAGTTTTGAAACATGGCCAAGATCGCCCCGCAACTGCCTATCGAAGTCGACAGCGAAACCGGTGTCTGGACCTCCGACGCCCTGCCGATGCTCTACGTGCCGCGGCACTTCTTCGTCAACAACCACATGGGCATCGAGGAAGTCCTGGGCGCCGATGCCTACGCCGAGATCCTCTACAAGGCCGGCTACAAGTCCGCCTGGCACTGGTGCGAAAAGGAAGCCGAATGCCACGGCCTGGAAGGCGTCGCGGTGTTCGAGCACTACATGAAGCGGCTGTCCCAGCGCGGCTGGGGGCTGTTCAAGATCCAGGACATCGACCTGGATAAAGGCACCGCCAGCGTCAAGCTCGAACACTCGGCGTTCGTCTACGTCTACGGCAAGGTCGGGCGCAAGGTCGACTACATGTTCACCGGCTGGTTCGCCGGCGCCATGGACCAGATCCTGGCCGCCCGTGGCAGCACGATCCGCACCGTGGCAGAGCAGGTTTACGGTGGTTCCGAAGAAGGCCACGACGATGGCCTGTTCGTCGTCAAACCGTTGTAAGCGGAGTTAAGAAAAATGGCTTTCGAAGCGATGTTCCAGCCGATCCAGATCGGCAAACTGACCATCCGCAACCGTGTGCTGAGCACCGCCCACGCTGAGGTCTATGCCACCGACGGCGGCATGACGACTGAACGGTATGTGAAGTACTACGAAGAAAAGGCCAAGGGCGGCATCGGCCTGGCCATCTGCGGTGGTTCCTCGGTGGTGGCCATCGACAGCCCCCAGGAATGGTGGAGCTCGGTGAACCTGTCCACCGACCGCATCATCCCGCACTTCCAGAACCTGGCCGACGCCATGCACAAGCATGGCGCCAAGATCATGATCCAGATTACCCACATGGGCCGGCGCTCGCGTTGGGACGGCTTCAACTGGCCGACCCTGATGTCGCCGTCCGGGGTGCGTGAGCCGGTGCACCGCGCCACTTGCAAGACCATTGAGCCGGAAGAGATCTGGCGGGTGATCGGCAACTACGCCCAGGCTGCGCGTCGGGCCAAGGCCGGCGGCCTGGACGGCGTCGAACTGTCGGCTGTGCACCAGCACATGATCGACCAGTTCTGGAGCCCGCGGGTCAACAAGCGTACCGACGAATGGGGCGGCACCTTCGAGAAACGCATGCGTTTCGGCCTGGAAGTGCTCAAGGCGGTGCGCGCCGAAGTCGGTGACGATTTCTGCGTTGGCATGCGCATCTGCGGTGACGAGTTCCACCCGGACGGCCTGTCCCACGAGGACATGAAACAGATCGCCAAGTACTACGACGACACCGGCATGCTGGACTTCCTCGGCGTGGTCGGCTCGGGCTGCGACACCCACAACACCCTGGCCAACGTGATCCCCAACATGAGCTTCCCGCCGGAGCCGTTCCTGCACCTGGCGGCGGGCATCAAGGAAGTGGTCAAGGTTCCGGTGCTGCACGCACAGAACATCAAGGACCCGAACCAGGCCACGCGGATTCTCGAAGGCGGTTACGTCGACATGGTCGGCATGACCCGCGCCCACATGGCCGACCCGCACCTGATCGCCAAGATCAAGATGGGCCAGATCGATCAGATCAAGCAGTGCGTCGGCGCCAACTATTGCATCGACCGCCAGTACCAGGGCCTGGACGTGCTGTGCATCCAGAACGCCGCCACGTCCCGTGAATACATGGGCGTGCCGCACATCATCGAGAAAACCACCGGCATCAAGCGCAAGGTGGTGGTGGTCGGCGCCGGTCCTGCCGGTATGGAAGCCGCTCGCGTGGCGGCCGAACGTGGCCACGACGTGACCCTGTTCGAGAAAAAAGAAGCCATTGGCGGGCAGATCACCACCGCCTCCAAGGCCCCGCAACGGGATCAGATCGCTGGCATTACCCGCTGGTATCAGCTGGAACTGGCGCGCTTGAAAGTCGACCTGCGCCTGGGCACCGCGGCGGACACCGCGACCATCCTCGACCTGCGCCCCGACGTGGTGGTGCTGGCCGTGGGCGGCCATCCATTCATCGAGCAGAACGAGCACTGGGGCGCCGCCGAAGGGTTGGTGGTCAGCAGCTGGGACATCCTCGACGGCAAGGTGGCGCCGGGCAAGAACGTGCTGGTGTACGACACCATCTGCGAGTTCACCGGCATGTCGGTCACTGACTTCATCGCCGACAAGGGCTCGCAAGTGGAGATCGTCACTGATGACATCAAGCCGGGCATCGCCGTGGGCGGCACCTCGTTCCCCACCTACTACCGCAGCCTGTACCCCAAGGAAGTGATCATGACCGGGGACCTGACCCTGGAGAAGGTCTACCGCGAGGGCGACAAGCTGGTGGCGGTGCTGGAGAACGAATACACCGGCGCCCGCGAAGAGCGGGTGGTGGATCAGGTGGTGGTGGAAAACGGCGTGCGTCCTGACGAGGAGCTCTACTACGGGCTCAAGGAAGGTTCGCGCAACAAGGGTCAGATCGACGTTGAGGCGCTGTTCGCGATCAAGCCGCAGCCGTGCCTGAGCGAGACGGGGGAGGGCTACCTGTTGTTCCGCATCGGCGACTGCGTATCCCAGCGCAACACCCATGCCGCGATCTACGACGCACTGCGCCTGTGCAAGGATTTCTAAGCCACCTGTAGCCGCTGCCGCAGGCTGCGATAAGGCCCGAAGGGCCTTCCGGGGCCCTCAAGAGCATCTGTCCTGTGACGCAGTGCCGCCCGGGCGCAGCCTGCGGCAGCGGCTACAACGACCGACCCGGTCTTTGGGAGCTCCACCATGTTGAACACCCTTCTTCCCATTCTGTTGTTCGCCGCCGTCGGCCTTGCGGTCCTCGGCGCGCTGCGGCGCGTGGCCCTGTGGCGCCAGGGGCGGGCCTCCAAGGTCGATCTGCTCGGCGGCCTGCTGGCCATGCCCAAGCGCTACATGGTGGACCTGCACCATGTGGTGGCCCGGGACAAGTACATGGCCAACACCCACGTGGCCACGGCGGGCGGCTTTGTCCTGGCGGCGGTGCTGGCGATCCTGGTGCATGGTTTTGGCCTGCATAACCGCATCCTCGGCTACGCCTTGCTACTGGCCACCACGCTGATGTTCGTTGGCGCGCTGTTCGTCGCCAAACGTCGGCGCAACCCACCGGCACGCCTGTCCAAGGGCCCGTGGATGCGCCTGCCGAAAAGCCTGCTGGCGTTCTCGGTGAGTTTCTTTGTGGTGACCTTGCCGGTGGCCGGGATCCTGCCGGAACACTTCGGTGGCTGGCTGCTGGCGACGATTCTGGCGGTCGGTGTGCTGTGGGGCGTGTCCGAGCTGTTTTTCGGCATGACCTGGGGCGGGCCGATGAAGCACGCCTTCGCTGGCGCCTTGCACCTGGCCTGGCACCGCCGCGCCGAACGCTTTGGCGGCGGCCGCTCCACCGGCCTCAAGCCGCTGGACCTGGAAGACCCCAGCGCGCCCCTGGGCGTGGAAAAACCCAAGGACTTCACCTGGAACCAGCTGCTGGGCTTCGACGCCTGCGTGCAGTGCGGCAAGTGCGAGGCGGCGTGCCCGGCCTTCGCCGCCGGCCAGCCGCTGAACCCGAAAAAGCTGATTCAGGACATGGTGGTCGGCCTGGCCGGTGGCACCGATGCGCAGTTCGCTGGCAGCCCTTACCCAGGAAAGCCCATCGGCGAACATGGCGGCCATCCGCACCAGCCCATCGTCAACGGCCTGGTGGACGCCGAGACCCTGTGGTCCTGCACCACCTGCCGGGCCTGCGTCGAGGAATGCCCGATGATGATCGAGCACGTCGATGCCATCGTCGACATGCGCCGCCACCTGACCCTGGAGAAGGGCGCGACCCCGAACAAGGGCGCCGAGGTCCTGGAGAACCTGATCGCCACCGACAACCCCGGCGGCTTCAACCCGGGCGGACGGATGAACTGGGCGGCGGACCTGAACCTGTCCCTGCTCAGCGACAAGCAGAGTACCGACGTGCTGTTCTGGGTCGGCGACGGCGCCTTCGACATGCGCAACCAGCGCACCCTGCGCGCCTTCGTCAAGGTGCTCAAGGCGGCCAAGGTGGACTTCGCCGTGCTCGGCCTGGAAGAGCGCGACAGCGGCGATGTGGCCCGGCGCCTGGGGGACGAAGCGACCTTCCAGCTGCTGGCCAAGCGCAATATCCAGACCCTGGCCAAGTACCGCTTCAAGCGCATCGTCACCTGCGATCCCCACAGTTTCCATGTGCTGAAGAACGAATACGGCGCCTTCAACGGCCACTATCTGGTGCAGCACCACAGCACCTACCTGGCTGAGCTGATCGACGCCGGTGCACTGAACCTGGGCCAGCACAAGGGCAGCAGCGTGACCTATCACGACCCTTGCTACCTGGGGCGCTACAACGGCGAGTACGAAGCGCCGCGCGAAGTGCTGCGGGCCCTGGGCATCGAGATCAAGGAAATGCAGCGCTCGGGCTTCCGTTCCCGTTGCTGCGGCGGTGGCGGCGGCGCGCCGATCACCGACATTCCGGGCAAGCAGCGGATTCCCGACATGCGCATGGAAGACATCCGCGAGACCGGCGCCGAGCTGGTGGCCGTGGGTTGTCCACAGTGCACGGCGATGCTCGAAGGGGTGGTGGAGCCACGGCCGATGATCAAGGACATCGCCGAGCTGGTGGCCGATGCCTTGCTCGAAGACGTCGCCCCGGGCAAAGCCCCGGCGGCGGTGAAACCCGAACCTGCGGAGGTGCATTGATGAGCGAGATTATCCGCCGCGATCCCCGCGCCGAGTGGATCGCCCGCAACCGCCTGCACCCGCTGCACGCGGCCATGCAGCCGGCGCAGCACAGCTGGATGGGGCCCAATGGCCTGATCCGCAAGAACCCCCATGGCATCGGTTTCATCGGCCCCAACGGCCTCAAGCGCATCGACCGCAGCGGCGCCCAGCAGGGCGGCAGTGCCAAGCGCACGGCGGCGGCCGAGGTGCAGTTGCCGCTGCATCAGGTGGCGCAACCGGCGTTCTACATCAACGTGGTGCCGGACATGGTCGGCGGCCGCCTGAGCAGCCACGACCGCGACCTGCTGGGCCTGGCCCGGCAACTGGCGGGCCAGGACGGCGCGGTGCTGGCGGTGGTGTTTGGCGAGCACAAGGAGTCGGCCTTTGCCACCGCGGGCGTCGACCGCCTGCTGGTGCTGCCTGGCAGCGAGTTCGACGGTTATGCACCGGAACAACGGGTGCAGGGCCTGCGGGCTGTGGATAACCAGTTCAGCCCGCGTCACTGGCTGCTGCCCGACAGCCGCACCGGTGGCGGCGAACTGGGTCGGCGCCTGGCCGCGGCCCTGGGCGAACGCCCGGCGACCCGGGTCTGGCAGGTCAAGGACGGGCAATGCATTGGCCGGGCCGGTGCTGGCCTGCAGGACCTGGCGCGGCCGGCGCCACGCCTGATCCTGGCCGCCGCCGAATGCGCCGAGCCGGTCAGCGAAACCCGCCACGAAGCCTTGCCGGTGGAGTTATCCACAAGCGTTGCCCGCAGCCTGGCACGCATCGAGGATCTGGGTGCGGTGGCGGTGGACCCGGCGGCGATTCCCATGGCCGAGGCCGAATTCATCTTTTCCGGGGGCAACGGGGTCAAGGACTGGCCACTGTTTCACCAGACCGCCGCGGCCCTGGGTGCTACCGAAGGCGCCTCGCGGGTGGCGGTGGACGACGGCTTCATGGCCCGGGATCGGCAAGTGGGGGCCAGTGGCATCTGGGTCACCGCGCGGGTCTATGTGGCGGTGGGGATTTCCGGGGCGATCCAGCACCTGCAGGGTATCGGCGCCTGCGACAAGGTGGTGGCCATCAACCTCGATCCGGGCTGCGACATGATCAAACGCGCCGACTTGTCGGTGATTGGCGACAGCGCGGAAATTCTCAAGGCCTTGATCGCGGCGGTAGCGGCTTACCGCAACGATGCCAAGCGCGATGCGGCTTAAGGGGACGTTATGAACAGCACTGTGATCAGCCTGGTATCGATAGGCGCGCACCCGACCTCCGGCCGTCCACGGCGTGCCGAGCAAGACGCCCGTGCGGTGGAACTGGGCCTGCAACTGGCGGGGGACAAACTGCAGGTGCTGCATGCCGGCGACGTCGCCGAACCGGCCCTGCGTGCTTACCTGGGCATGGGCCTGGAACAGCTGCACGTGCTGGAACAGCCAGCGGGCGCTGATGCCCTGCCGATCCTGACCCAGTACCTGCGCGACGCGGGCGCTCAGATGGTGCTCACCGGCAGCCAGGCAGAAACCGGCGAAGGTTCCGGCATGCTGCCGTTTTTGCTGGCGGAGAACCTGGGTTGGCCGCTGGTGGTGGGACTGGCGCAAGTCGAATCCCTGGCCGATGGCGTGGCCCATGTCCTGCAAGCCTTGCCCCGTGGCCAGCGGCGCCGGCTCAAGGTGCGCCTGCCGTTCCTTGCCACTGTGGATAACGCTGCGCCGAAACCGCGCCAGAGCGCCTATGGCCCGGCGCGCCGTGGTCTGTTGCAGGCCGATCAGGTCGTGGTGGTGGAAGACGAGTTATTCACAGCCTCCAGCCTGCAACCGGCCAAACCCCGGCCCAAGCGCCTGAAAGTGATCAAGGCCAAGAGCGGCGCGGATCGCATGAAGGCCGCCACCGCCAAGGCCAGCGGCGGCACCGGCCAAGTGCTCAAGGGCGTGAGCCCCGAGGCCGGCGCCGAGGCCATTCTCAAGTTGCTCATCGAAGAAGGCGTGGTCCGCTGAGCTCAGGTTTATGCACAGCCCCCGGGCCGTGCACCCACCTCTGGGCACCGCCGTTCGCTGGCAAGCCAGCTCCTACCAGGGACATCGCGCCTGCACCCGCCGTAGGAGCCGGCTTGCCGGCGAAGGGGCCGCTAGGGTTTTACTCACCTCTGGGCATCGTCGTTCCCTGGCAAGCCAGCTCCGACAAGAGTAGCGATGGGTTACTCACAATCCCTGTGTGCGTACCTGTGGATAAGGTGTTCGCGCCTTGCTCAAGCCCTTGTGGAACAAGCTCTGCAGCCGTCTGTTCGAATTTTGATCAGTCTAAGCTGGCGATTTTCATGGCTTTTTTTCCAGGGCAGGGAAGTAGCCGAAGAGACTTTTGCACAGCACTTGCCCCCAAAGTCTGTTGGCGCTTCTGTGGATAAGATGTTCGCTTAGCGCTGCAGGCCCCGTAGAACCTGAGCTTGAATGCTTTGATCAAAAAACATCCAAATACGCTGTTCAGGCTCGATTATTCGGGTAAAGCCTCGATATTTCGTGGCCTCCAGGGGTTTTCCACAGTTGCTGATGCTTCTGACCCCAGTTGCCCCCAAAGTCTGTTGGCCGTTCTGTGGATAAGGTGTTCGCCTTCCTCTACAGGCCTCTGAATACGTGCCTTTCAGAGCTTTGTTCAATAATTGATCAATTGCCGGCAAAACTGCTGTTTTCCCATAAGTCACGGATTTTCTTGGCATTGCCTGCTGAAATATCCCCAGCCCTCGCTCATTTGCCCACAGTTGCTGTGGGCCAAGGTGTGGATAACATGTTCGCGGAAGGCTGCACCCCCTGTAATCCATAGCGTGCACGGCAATAGATCAAATTTCGTACAGTTCTAATGGCTTTCTTGACAGTGATAGGTGGCCTGTCTTCACTGATGCCACAAGGACTTAGCGGCAACTTATCCACATCCGGCTCAGGGAGTGCAGGCAATGGATTGTCGTTTATCGCAGGTTTATCCGACCGGGGCCCCCCTCCCTAGACGTACCCGTCGCCGTGCCGCCAACCAGCGCGCACGTCTGTAGCCCTGCCCTTCGTTTTGTCCCTTCACTGCTTGTGTTTCAGGCGCCAAGGCCTGCCTGTTCGGCTGCCTGCGCGCTGACGGATGCACCCATTAGAGGCGACCACAGAGTTGCCCCATCAGCCTGAGAGGAACCCCGCCATGACTCGGATCGCGACCCCCATCAGCGAGATCCAGGAACACTACGACGTTGTTGTCATCGGTTCCGGCTACGGAGGTGGCATCGCCGCTTCCCGATTGTCCCGGGCCGGTCGGCGTGTCTGCCTGCTGGAGCGAGGGCGGGAGATCCAGCCGGGCGAGTACCCCAACACCCTGGCCAGCGCCACCGAAGAGCTGCAGGTGCATGACCCCGACGGCCACATCGGCTCGCGCACCGGGCTCTTCGATCTGCACGTCAACGCCCAGCAGAACGTGGTGGTCGGTTGCGGCCTGGGAGGCACCTCGCTGATCAATGCCAACGTCGCCCTGGAGCCCGAACCCGGGGTCTTCGACGACCCGCGCTGGCCCCGGGCGGTGCGCGAGCATCGCGATACCTTGCTCAAGGAGGGCTATGCCCGGGCCCGGGAGATGCTCAAGCCCAATCCCTATCCCGACTCGGCGCCGACCTTGCCCAAGCTCCAGGCCAACCAGAAGTCCGCGGAGTATCTCAAGCAGGGTGCGCACTTCTACAAGCCGCCGATCAACGTGACCTTCGCCAAGCTGCCCAACAACCTCAACCATGTCGGGGTCGAGCAACTGCCGTGCAACCACTGTGGCGACTGTGTCTCGGGCTGTAACAACAAGGCCAAGAACACCACCTTGATGAATTACCTGCCGGACGCCAGCAATCATGGCGCCGAGATTTTCTGCCAGGCCCAAGTGCGCTACCTGGAGCGGGAGGGCGATGGCTGGATCGTACATTTCCAATACCTGGACAGCGGTCGCGAGAAGTTCTCGGCGCCGACCCTGTTCGTCAAGGCCGACATCGTGGTGCTCAGTGCCGGCACCCTGGGCTCCACGGAAATTCTCCTGCGCTCCAGGGCCAAGGGCCTGTCCACCTCGGACCAGTTGGGTGAGCACATGAGCGGTAACGGCGACATCCTCGGGTTCGGCCACAACTGTGAGCAGACCATCAACGGCATCGGCTTCGGCACCCATTCGGCCAGTGAGATCAAACCCGTGGGGCCGTGCATCACCTCCATCATCGACATGCGCACCGAAGGCGACTGGCGTAGCCGCATGGTCATCGAGGAGGGATCGATTCCCGGTGCCCTGGGCCGGGCCATGGTGCCCAGCATGGCGCTGTTTGCCGCGACCCTGGGCAAGGCCACCGACAACAGCCTCAGCGCTCAGTTGGGCTACAAGGAGCGCGAGGCCGAGAGCTTTCTGCGGGGGCCTTATTACGGTGCGCTGCACAACATGCAGACCTACCTGATCATGAGCCATGACGATGGCCGCGGCCGCATGCTGCTGGACGCCAAGGATCAACTGCGCATCGACTGGCCGGGTGTTGGCCAGCAGCCCAATGTGATTCTTGGCAACGAGCGCCTGTACCAGAGCACCAAGGCGCTGGGCGGAGTCTGGGTGGAGAATCCGATCTGGACCAAGCTGCTCAAGCACAGCATCGTTTCGGTGCACCCGCTGGGTGGCTGCGTCATGGGCGAAGACGCCACCCAGGGGGTGGTCAACCACAAGGGCCAGGTGTTTTGCGGCGCCAGCGGCACCCAGGTCTATCCCGGGTTGTATGTGGCGGACGGCGCGGTGATTCCGACTTCACTGGCGGTCAATCCGCTGCTGACCATCTCGGCGGTCAGCGAGCGCAACATGCGCCTGCTGGCCGAAGACCGGGGCTGGAAGATTGACTACAGCCTGCCCTCGGCCCCCAGCAAGGCGGTGCCGGCGCCGACCCTGGGCGTGCAGTTCACCGAGACCATGAAGGGCTATTTTTCCACGGCCTTCACCCAGCCCCAGGGCACCGATCTGGCGCGCTATCAGGAGGCGGCCAAGCGCGGCGAGGCGCAGAACTCTCCCATCGAGTTCACCCTGACCATCACGGCCAACGACCTCAACCGGATGATCAAGGAGCCCGAGCACGCCGCCACCCTGGTGGGCACCCTGGAGGCTCCGGCGCTGTCGGCTCAGCCCCTGGTGGCCAGCCACGGGGTGTTCAACCTGTTCGAGGAGTTCCAGCAGCAGGTGGGCGTGCGCCACATGAACTACGACATGCGCCTGACCGCCGAGGACGGCAACCAGTATTACTTCAGCGCGTTCAAGACCGTGCCCGAGGATCACGGCGTGCTGAACATCTGGCCCGACACCAGCACCCTGTACGTGACCCTGTACCGCGGCCAGGACAAGAGCGGCCCGGTGCTGGGCTCCGGGGTGATGCACATCCTGCCGGCGGACTTCGCCAGGCAGATGACCACCATGAAGGTGCTCAATGCGCGCAACGAGCGTGAGCGTATCGAGGCCCTGGCGCGCTTCGGCAAGTTCTTCGCCGGGATTCTCTGGGAGAGCTACGGCGGCGTGTTCGCCGGAGACATCTACTTCAACCCCGACGCACCGCCGCGGACCAAACGGCCCCTGGATGCGCCGGTGCCCACGGTGCAGTTCTTCGAGACCGAAGACCACGTGCAGTTGCGCCTGACCCGCTACCAGGCCGGCAGCAAAGGCCCGGTGATGCTGGTGCACGGGCTGGGCGTGGGCTCCAACATCTTCTCCACCGACACCATCCAGACCAACCTGCTGGAGTACCTGTGCAAGCACGACTATGACGTCTGGCTCCTGGATTTCCGGGTCAGCATCCTGTTGCCGGCGAGCAAGCGCGAATGCAATGGCGACCAGATCGCGGCCTATGATTTCAAGGCCGCCATCGGCCAGATCAAGCAGGCGACCGGGGCCCGTGACGTGCAATGCGTGGTGCATTGCTACGGCGCCACGACCTTCTTCATGTCGCTGCTGGCGGGCCTGAAGGATGTGCGCTCGGTGGTCTGCTCGCAGATTGCCGCCGATACCGTGGTGGCCACCGCCACCGGGATCAAGGCCGGATTGCACCTGCCGGGCATGCTCGACGCCATCGGCATCAAGTCGCTGACGGCCTACACCGACAGCAAGGAAAGCCTGTTCAACCGCCTCTACGACACGGCGCTCAATGGCTACGCGCGGATCGAGGCCCAGGGTTACTGCACCAATCCGGTGTGCCACCGCATCACCTTCATGTACGCCTCGCTGTACCGTCACGACACCCTCAACCAGACCCTGCACGACAACCTGCACGAGCTGTTCGGTGCCTCGAATATCGAGACCTTCGAGCATCTGGCACTGATCTGTCGCAAGGGGCACCTGGTGGACTTCAAGGGGCGTGACGTCTACATGCCGCATTTCGATCGGCTGAAGTTGCCCATCTGCTTTATCAGCGGCGCCGACAACCAGTGCTACCTGCCGCTAAGCACGCAGAAGACCTATGAACGCCTGTGCCAACTCCATGGCCCCGAATTGTTCAGCCGCCACGTGGTGCCGGGTTACGGACACATCGACTGCATCTTCGGCAAGAACGCGGTGGTCGATGTGTACCCGCTGATCCTCGCGCACCTGGACAAGACCGCCCGGGGCTGACCCAGGCCAGCCCGCGGCAAGATCGCCGCGGGCCCGCGCCAGATCAGGCAACAGGCACCGCAGCACGCGCGCTTGGAGGCCAAGTGCAGGCTGCGGCGGCCGCTACACATGGATGCAGGGAAGGTTGATATGAACGCTTATATCCGCTGGTTCCAACGCTTCATCTGGCTGGGCATCGCCATGAACATGGTGTTCGCCCTGCCGGCGCTGTTTGCCCCGGCGCTGCTGACCGCGGTGGTCGGCCTGCCGCCGGTGCTGTCGGACCCCTGGCTGGAAAACACCGGCATGCTGCTGGTGGGCATCAGCCTGTTCTACATGCCTTCGGGCTGCAACGCGCCGCGCTTCGTGGTGCATTCCTGGCTGTGCGTGCTGTCGCGGCTGATCGCCGTGGCGTTCTGGATCTACCTGATCAATACCAGCAACCAGTCCCAGGTGTTCGTGCCCATGTTGATGGGCGACCTCAGCATGTTCCTGATCCTCGGCATCCTGCTGTACCTGGGCAGTGCCCCGGCCAACCGGCCCTGGGCCCTGCTCTGTGCCGGGCTGCACGACTGGCGCCAGTACTGGGCCGCCTGCTGGAAGCGCCACAGCTTTCGCGTGGGCAGCCTGGTCCTGCTGCTGGTCCTGGGGGTGGTCGGTTATGCCACGTGGGTCAACATGATTCGCGAGGTGCCCCAGCCGCCGGAAGCCTCGGACGAGGATCACTTCAAGTACGCCGCCATCGGCCTGGGGATCGAAGCGCGGATTCCTTACTACCTGTTTGCCGTGCTGCCGCAGATGTGCCCGGAAAAACTCCCGCGCCCCGGCGGTTACGAGGTCTTCGGCTTCCTCTACGAGAACGGCCGGGACCTGCCGGTGGGCATGGCCAAGCGGCAGTTGGGCTACCCCACGGTGGAGCCCAACTGCGCCCTGTGCCACACCGGTGCCTACCGGGCCAGCGCCAGCGATGTGTCCCAGGTGGTGCCCACTGCACCGGCCAACCTGATGCAGCTCCAGGCCTTCCAGTGGTTTGCCTACGATTGCGCCAGCGATCCGAAATTCACCGTGGATGCGCTGATGAACGCGATCAACGCCAAGTTCCAGCTGGGCTTTGTCGAACGCCTGTACAACCGCTACCTGATCATGCCCATGGCCAAGAGCGCGCTGCTCAAGCAGAAGCAGGCCTATGCCTGGCAGAAGCTGCGGCCGCAGCAAGGGCCGGGGCGCACCGACACCTTCAACCCGACCAAGATGGTGGTGTTCGGCTTCCCCGACGACTCCACCATCGGCACCGTGGACCTGCCGCAGATCTGGAACCAGAAGCCGCGGGAATCGATGTACCTGCACTGGGACGGCAACAACAACCAGATCCGCGAGCGCAACTACGCGGCGGCGATGGCGGTGGGCGCGACCCCGCAATCGGTGCTGCCTGAGAGCTTCAACCGGGTCACCAACTGGCTGCTGGGGCACAAACCGCCGGCTTGGCCGTTCGCCCTGGATCAGGCCAAGGTGGCCCAGGGCAAGCCGCTGTGGGAGGCCAACTGTGCCGGTTGCCATGACTTCGGCAAGGCCGACACCGGCCAGGTCACGACCAATATCCAGACGCTGGGCACCGATCCCCACCGCCTGGACTCCTTCACCACCGGCCTGGTGCAAGCCTTCCATGGGTTCAAGAAGCCGCCTTTCGACTTCGGTGCCTATCGCAAGACCCAGAGCTACAGCAACACCCCCACCGACGGCATCTGGCTGCGCGCGCCGTACCTGCACAACGGCTCGGTGCCCAGCCTCTGGGACCTGTTGCAGGCCCCGGAACTGCGGCCCCAGGTGTTCTACACCGGCTCGGATGTGTATGACCCGCAGAAGGTCGGTTTCATCACCAGTGGCGCGGCGGTCCAGGGGCCGGGCTCCTTCAAGTACGACACCCATCTGGAGGGCAACAGCAACAGCGGCCATCTGTACGGCACGCAGCTTTCCGCAGAGCAGAAGTGGCAGTTGATCGAATACATGAAGACCCTGTGACGCCCGTTCGGCGTTTGGGCAAAGGGACCATCAAGAGGGATGCCGGTATGTCATTTGTGAGCAATCTGGAACATGAATACGAACAGGTGAAAGCCCGGGTCGACGGGCTGCTGGCCAGGCTCGACCTGGCCTGGAAAAAACTCCGTAGCCAGCTTGAGCCGGCGGAGCTGCAGGCGATCGTGCAACTGCTGCAGCGCGCCCATGACCAGGCGCAGTACGCCCTGATTCACGGCGACTTGCCCCCCGGTCAGGCGCCGGTGCCCTGGGAGTTGGCCCACGGCCTGTCGGTGCTGCACCTGGGCAACGCCAAGCCCCTGCCACAAACGGTGGCCGAGCTGCAGACCCAGGTGATGAAGGACGGCACCCTGCTGGGTTGTCGCCAGTGGGAGCTGCTGGACCTGCGCTGGAGCGAGGCCTTGCTCAACTGGATCGAGAACCTGCGCAAGCACGCGACCTTCGGCACCACCCCGGCGCTGATCGAGATGGCCGACAACGTGCTGCTGGACATGGCCGGGGACTGGGGCACCGGCTACTTCCAGCCCAACTCGGCGGCGCAACGTGTGGCGGACCTGATCAAGCAGGACCAGGCGGATTTCACCGTCCACCTGGGAGATGTGTATTACGCCGGTACCGGCAGCGAAGAGAACGCCGACCTTGCCGATTGGCCCATGGGCCGCCAGGCGTCATTCAGCCTCAACTCCAACCATGAAATGTACAGCGGTGCCCATGGCTACTTTGCCGAAATCGCCGCACTGTTTCCCAAGCAGCAGGGCACCAGCTACTTCGCCCTGTTCAACAGCCACTGGCTGATCGTCGGCCTGGACAGCGCCTATGCCGCCGACGAAATGAACCTGTACATGGACGGCAACCTCAATCCCCCGCAGCAGCAATGGCTCAAGGACCTGGTGGCCAGCAAGGGCCAGGGGCGCAAGATCATGCTGCTCAGTCATCACCAGGGGCTGGACATCAGCGGCCAGCAGCAGACCGCGCTGTACAAGCAGGTGGTCGCGGCCCTGGGCCGGGTGCCGGACTACTGGTACTGGGGGCACCTGCACAACGGCATCTGCTATGCGCCCAAGGACGGCATGTACGGGCGCTGCATCGGCCACGGGGCGATTCCCTATGGCGTCACCCGCGAGTTGAAAGGCAACCCTCAGGTGCTGTGGTCGGAAACCCTGTCGGCGGATGATCCGAACTACCCGCTGCGGGTGCGTAACGGTTACGTGAGGGTGAAGCTGGATGGGGCGCAGATCAGCGAAGACTTCATTGGCGAGACCGGCGCGGTCAGTTGGTCACTGCCTCGAAGGCCCTGAAAACCCTGAAAACCTGTAGCCGCTGCCGAGCCCGCGAGGCTGCGACAAGGTCCGCAGGACCTTGCTTGACGGTCGCCAGACGAACCTCTGTCGCCTGCAAGATCCTTACGCGCGTTACGTCGCAATCTCGTCCAAGCCGTTCGCAGCCTGCGGCAGCGGCTACACCAACCCTGTAGCCGCTGCCGAGCCTGGGGGGTCAGCCAGTGACCGGCACGCCCTTGAGATAAGGCGCCGGTTCCGCGCCGAGGTTGCTCAGCATGCGCTCGCTGTACCAGTCGACGAAGTTGACCACGCCGAACTCATAGGTCTTGGAGTACGGACCCGGCTGGTAGGCGGTGGAGTTGATGCCACGCTGGTTTTCTTCCGCCAGGCGCCGGTCCTGGGCGTTGGTGGCGTCCCACACCTGACGCATGCGCTCGACGTCGTAGTCCACGCCTTCCACCGCGTCCTTGTGCACGATCCACTTGGTGGTGACGATGGTTTCCTGAGCGCTGATGGGCCACACGGTGAACACGATGATGTGGTCGCCCATGCAGTGGTTCCACGAATGCGGCAGGTGCAGGATGCGCATCGAGCCCAGGTCCGGGTTCTTGATCCGCCCCATCAGCTTGGCGCAGCCCTGCTTGCCGTCCAGGGTCATGGACACGGTGCCCTTGAGCAGGGGCATGCGCACGATGCGGTTGCGCAGGCCGAAGCTGGCGTGAGCGTAGGGGATCTTCTCGGCTTCCCAGGCGGCGGCGGAGGCGGCCACGTGGTCCTTGAACGCCTGGTCGGCCCGCGGGTCGGTGACGTCGTCCCATTCCAGCAGGGTTTTCAGCAACTCGGGGTGCGAGCCGACGCAGTGGTAGCACTCGCGGTTGTTCTCCAGTACCAGCTTCCAGTTGGCCTTTTCATGCAAGGTGGTCTGCACCGCCACCTTGGTGTTCTCCATGTCGTAGGGCTCCATGTAATGGGCCAGGGTCGCCAGGAAGTCGTCGATGGCCGGCGGATTCTCGGCCAGGGAAATGAAGATGTAGCCGCCGGCGGTCTTCACGTTCACCGGTTTCAGGCCGTATTGCTTCATGTCGAAGTCGGCGCCCATCTCGGTGCCGGCGAACAGCAGGCGACCGTCCAGTTCGTAGGTCCACTGGTGGTAGTGGCAGACCAGCTTGGCGACCTTGCCCTTGTCGCTGGTGCACAGCCGCGAGCCGCGGTGGCGGCAGACGTTGTGGAAGGCGTGGACCACACCGTCGGCGCCGCGGATGACGATGATCGGGTTCTTGCCGATCTGCAGGGTGATGTAGTTGCCCTTGGTGGGGATCTCGCAGGTCATGCCGGCGATCAGCCATTCCTTCTGGAAGATCTCCTGCATGTCGATATCGAACAGCCTGTCGTCGCAGTAGAAAGGCTGCGGCAGGGAGAAGGTCCGCTCGCGCTCCTGCAGCATCTGTGCAGTGGCCTTGCGTGCAGGTTCCAGTGGATCGCCCAAGCTCAGGGTTGCGGTGACGTCCATCGTTCAAGTCCTCATGGCCGTTCTGTGCGGCCGGCGAATTAAATAGTGGCTACGGTGGGTGCTACGCAAGTCACGAAAAATCGGTTGTCGTGTTTGAGGCGAGTGTGGGTCCGCGGGCGCCTTGAACCTTATCCATGGGCGACATGGCCCAATCTGTTCCCGACGGGGGAGCCCCTGTAACTGGGGGCTGGTCGCGATAAGCATGTGAATGTCGCAGATAGGTAAATGGGCGCGAGAAGCCTTACGCAGAATCGCTGACAAGACGCCGACAGTCGGCCGTGGAGAACAGCATGTCCAACACCTTCCTCAACCCGGTAACCACCCAGACCTGGGCCAATGGCCGTCACATCGTCCGTTGCGTCAAAGTCATCCAGGAAACCTGGGATGTGCGGACCTTCTGCTTCATGGCCGACCAGCCGATCATGTTCTTCTTCAAGCCCGGGCAGTTCGTCACCCTGGAGCTGGAGATCGAAGGCCAGCCGGTGATGCGTTCCTACACCATCTCCAGCTCGCCATCGGTGCCCTACAGCTTCTCGGTGACCATCAAGCGCGTGCCTGGGGGCAAGGTCTCCAACTGGTTGCACGACACCTTGCATGAAGGCCAGGAACTGGCGGTGCACGGGCCGGTGGGGCTGTTCAACGCCATCGATTTCCCCAGCCCGAAAGTGCTTTACCTCAGCGGCGGCGTTGGCATCACCCCGGTGATGTCCATGGCGCGCTGGTTCTACGACACCAACGGCAACGTCGACATGGTGTTCATCCACAGCGCCCGCTCACCCAAGGACATCATTTACCACCGCGAGCTGGAACACATGGCCTCGCGGATCGACAACTTCAGCCTGCACCTGATCTGCGAGAAACACGGCCTGGGTGAGCCCTGGGCCGGCTATCGCGGCTACCTGAACCACAAGATGCTGGAGCTGATGGCCCCGGACTTCCTGGAGCGGGAAGTGTTCTGCTGCGGACCGACGCCCTACATGAATGCGGTCAAGCGCCTGCTGGAAGCCGCCGGTTTCGACATGGCGCGCTACCACGAGGAATCCTTCGGCGCGACCCCGCCCGAAGCCCGGGCCGACGCCGTGGAACACGCGGAACAGGCGGCCGAGGCGCCGGAGCCGGATCTGGCCGATCTGCATCAGGTGGAGTTCACCGCCTCCGGCAAGAGCATCCGCGTGGCCCCGGGGGAAACCGTGCACGCGGCCGCAGCCAAGCTCGGCCTGATGATCCCCAAGGCCTGCGGCATGGGCATCTGCGGCACCTGCAAGGTGCTCAAGCTGGGCGGCGAAGTGGTGATGGAGCACAACGGCGGGATCACGGAGGAAGACGAAGCCGAAGGCTACATCCTGTCCTGCTGCAGCGTGCCCAAGGGCGACGTGCGCGTGGAGTTCTGATCGCCGGCAAGCCGGCTCCTACACCCATCTGCTGTAGAAGCCGGCTTGCCAGCGAACAGGGGCAACCCGGCTACTGATACAACGCCGGTCGCCGATCCAGGTGCACATGGTTATGTTGACTGATGGACTTGTGCCAGGCCTGGGCCAGGTCCAGCTCCGCCAGCAGCAACTGCTGCCCGTTTTCCCGATTCTTTCCCGCCAGCGGATAGCCATCGGCATCGACGATGGTCGAGCCGCCCACCCAGTTCACCCCGCGCTCTTCGCCGCAGCGGTCGCAGGCGGCGATGAACATCCGGTTGACCGCCGCGTTGGCCTGGACCCGGACCATCTCCGCCGGCCGCTCGCTGGGCGGGCGCGGGCCGTCCGGCCAGTTCACCGGCGCGCACAAAAGCGCGGCCCCGGCCAGGGCCGGCAGGCGCACCCATTCGGGGAACTCCAGGTCGTAGCAGATCATCATGGCGATCGGCCCGAAGCGGGTGGGCACCACGGGGGGCGGCTCGTCGCCCGGGGTGAAGATCAGGTTCTCCCGGTCCCACAGGTGCGCCTTGCGATACACCGTCAGCGTTCCTTCAGGCTCGATCAGGGCGGCGCTGTTGGCCACCCGCTGATCGTCCAGGCGCTCGCAGAAGCCGCCGACAATCACCACCTGCAGTTCTTCGGCCAGGGTTTTCCACAGGCTCAAGGTCGGCCCGTCGAGGCTTTCCGAAAGCGCCAGGGCTTCTTGCAGGTCGCGGAACACATAGCCGCTCTGCACCAGTTCCGGCAGCACCACCACCTGGGCGCCGTGGGCGGCGGCCTGGCGGATGGCCTCGGTGCTGAGGGTGCGGTTGTAGTCCAGGTCGCCGACTCGTGGTGCCAGTTGCTGGCAGGCCACTTTCAGGGATGTCTGGGGGATCATTGCGCGCCTCCTTCCAGTTGCTGTTCGCTGGCCTGGATAGCCAGGCGTTCGGCTTCCAGGTCCAGGTTGCGGGTCAGCGCCCAGTAGACCAGCCCGGCCACCGCCAGGCCAATCACGAAGGCAATGTCGGCGCCGCCCAGGGCCTGGGACAGTGGGCCCTGGTAGAAGCTCAGGGACATGAACGGCACCATCGCCAGCAAGCCGAGGAAGTAGGCCAGCAACCCGGCGCTGGACCAGCGGCCATAAATGCCGGCGTGATTGAAGATGTGGCTGATGGCGTAGCGGCCTTTGCGCACCAGGTAGAAGTCCGCCAGGTTGACCGCGGTCCAGGGCACCAGGAAGTACAGCATCAGCAGGACAAAGGTATTGAAGCTGCCCAGGTAGCTTTCGGGAATGTTCATGGCGATCAGGAAGATCACCACCGCCACCAGCAGGATGCCGGTTACCCGGCTCTTGAGGGTGGGCTTGATCGACTTGAAACCGTCAATGGCGCTGATGCCGGTGAGCATGGCGCCGTAGCAGTTGACCGCCATGATGCCCACCAGTGCCGGCACCGCGATCAGCACGGTGAAGGTGCCGAAGCCGGGAATCAGGGTGTTGCCCACTTCGCGCACGCTGGCAATGGCGTCCGGCGAGGGCAGGGCGGACGCCAGGAAGGCCCCCAGGGACATCAGCCACAGGGCCGAGCCGGCGGCGCCCAGGTAGGTCCAGAAAATCACCTGGCGCGACGGCGTCTGGTGCGGCAGGTAGCGCGAATAGTCGGAGACGTACACCGAGTAGCTGATCTGGTAGCCGGCGGCGGCCGACAGCTGGATCAGGAACGCCGACCAGGAAAACTGCGGGTCGGCCAGGGCCGAGTCGGCCTGCAAGGTCAGCAGGGCGCTGACGGTGAGCACCGCGAACACGCTGATCATCACGTAGGTCAGCCAGCGCTGCACGGTGTGCAGCAGGTCATGGCCGACCACCGCGATCAGCACCGCCACGGCGATCATCAGGCTGTACCAGGGCGCCCGGGCCCCGGGGATCACCGTGTTGATGGCGTCGGTGGCGAGGATCACGTTGAACACGTTGAAGCCGATGTAGACGAACACCACCGCGGTGAACGGCACGATGGCGCCCCGCAGGCCGAACTGGGCGCGGGACTGGATCATCTGCGGCAGGCCCATGCGCGGCCCCTGGTTGGCGTGGAAGGCCATGCAGAAGGTGCCCAGGCACACGCCAATGACGATCGCCAGAATGGCGTAGGGCAGGGCCAGGCCCAGGGCCGCGCCGGTGAAGCCGGTGACCATGGTGGTGAGCACGAAGTTGCCGGTGAACCAGAACGGTCCCTGGTGCCAGACCTTGCCGTGGCGCTCGTTGCGCGGCACGTAGTCGATGGAGCGGGTTTCGATCGCAAGGCCGGGAGACTGGGCCTTTTCGGTGACGCAAGACTGAGTCGTCATGGGTGGAGCCTTTGTTTTTATAGGTCGACCCCGGAGTCTCGGATAAAGGTGGCGGATGTTGAATCAGCAGGGGCAAATAATCAGTTCAGGAATTTGTGAACTGATGCTTTCGCTGGCCAGCCAGTTCCCATGGAGGAGGGCGTGTCGTTGTAGGAGCCGGCTTGCCGGCGAAGGCGCCCGTGAGATCGGCGCCTGGCTTGGGGGCCTGTTCGCTGGCCAGCCAGCTCCTACTGGGCTGGAGGTGAGCTGGCTGTTGTAGGAGCCGGCTTGCCGGCGAAGGCACCTGTGAGACCGGCGCCCGGGTTGCGGGCCTGTTCGCTGGCCAGCCAACTCCTACATGCGAAGGGGGTGGGTCAGGCGCTCATGACGGTGCGGATGTCCGCTGCCAGTTCACGCACGCGCTCTTCTTCGGTGTCCCAGGAGCACATGAAGCGCGCGCCGCCCTTGCCGATGAAGGTGTAGAAGCGCCAGCCCCTGGCGGTCAGGGCGGCAATCGCCGGTTCCGAGAGTTGCAGGAACACGCCGTTGGCCTGCACCGGGAACATCAGCTCCACGCCAGGGATGTCGGCCACCAGCTGGGCCAGCAACTGTGCGCAGTGGTTGGCGTGGCGGGCGTGCTTGAGCCAGGCATCGTGTTCCAAGAGGCCGACCCAGGGCGCTGAGAGAAAGCGCATTTTCGAGGCCAGCTGGCCGGCCTGTTTGCAGCGGTAGTCGAAGTCTTCCGCCAGCTTGTGGTTGAAGAACAGGATCGCTTCCCCCACCGCCATGCCGTTTTTCGTGCCGCCAAAGCACAGCACGTCGACGCCGGCCTTCCAGGTCAGCTCCGCTGGGGTGCAGCCGAGGAAGGCGCAGGCGTTGGAGAAGCGCGCGCCGTCCATGTGCAGGTTCAGCCCCAGTTCCTTGCAGGTGGCGCTGATGGCGCGGACTTCTTCCGGGGTGTAGACGCTGCCCACTTCGGTGGCCTGGGTCAGGGTCACCACCCGCGGCTTGGGATAGTGGATGTCCTGGCGCTTGAGGGCGATCTCGCGGATCGATTCCGGGGTCAGCTTGCCGTTCTGGGTGCCGGCGATCAGCAGCTTGGAACCGTTGGAGAAGAACTCCGGGGCGCCGCATTCGTCGGTTTCGACGTGGGCGGTTTCCGAGCAGATCACGCTGTGATAACTCTGGCACAGCGACGACAGGGCCAGGGAGTTGGCGGCGGTGCCGTTGAAGGCGAAGAACACTTCGCAGTCGGTTTCAAAGAGCTTGCGGAAATGATCGGCGGCGCGAGCGGTCCACTGATCGTCGCCGTAAGCGCGCTCGTGGCCGTGGTTGGCCTGCTCCATGGCGGCCCAGGCTTCAGGGCAGATGCCGGAGTAGTTGTCGCTGGCGAACTGTTGGCTTTTGTCGGTCATGGCCGGCTTCCGTGTAAGAGAGTTCCGTGGTCGATGATGGTGCGCACTTTACCCAAGAACAATGGCCGAGCACACGCTCTGTTTATGCCGGAATAATGCAGGGCCCATAAGGATTTATGCGTGATGCGATGCTGAAAACCGACAACTGCCAGCGCGATGGGGCGCTGGATGCGCTGAAGTGGCTGGCGCTGCTGAGCATGGTGCTGGATCACCTGCGGTATGTGGGCCTGAGCCTGGACTGGCTGTATGTGCCGGGGCGGCTGGCGTTTCCCTGGTTCTGCCTGGCGATGGCGGTGAATCTGACGCGCTTGGGCGAGCGTGCCGGGCGCCCGTCCGGGCAATGGCGCTACCTGGGCTGGCTGCTGCTGTTCAGCGCGCTCAGTGAGATCCCCTATCGGCTGTTCGTGCCTGATCCCGACACCTTGAATGTGCTGCCGACCCTGGCGCTGGGCCTGCTGGTGGCCCGGGGCTGGCAGCAGCGTCGGGGACTGGCCTTGGCGCTTGGCCTGGTGGCCCTGTTGCTGGCGCTGGGTTTGTCCCGCTGGCTGATGTTTGGCGCCTTCGGGGTGTTGCTGCCACTGGCCTTGCTGCTGGTGCTGCGTCGCCCCTGGTATTTCAGCCTGCTGCCCGGGGCCTTGTGCCTGGCGGCCAACCAGTGGGAAACCTTGTTCCCGGCGGCGCGCCTGGGCAATCCGGTGGCGACCTGCGGTATTGCCGTTTGTCTGCTGGCGCCGTGGCTGGGAGTGAGGCTGCTGCGGGGGCTGCGTGGCAGGTCGGTGCCGGCCATGCGCCGCTGGGCCTACCTGCTGTACCCGGCGCACTTTCTCCTGCTGCTGGCCCTGCGCCAACTCCTGTAGCCGCTGCCGCAGGCTGCGAACGGCTTGGGCGGCATTGCGACGTAGCAGACGCGGCGATCTTGAGGGTGTAGAGGTGTGGCTGGAGATCGCCAGGCAAGGTCCTGCGGACCTTTGCGCAGCTTCGCAGGCTCAGCAGCGGCTACAGGGGCGGGCGCCTTTCGCCTGCGACCCGGACCTGTGCTGCGCCGCAAGGTGTCGATCCAGAGCCTTCGCCCGGCTGTGGCCCGAGGCATTTATCTCCGTGCGCCAAGGCATGTCGTAAACGCACCTTTGCGTGGCGTCCATAGGCATTTGAGTTCCCCTTGCCGGTCATACCATCGCATCCAAAGGGCGCAGCTTTAAGGCTGGCCTCACCGAGACGAAAGGCGCAGCGCCGCCGCTGGGAGAGACGTGATGTTCAGCAAGCAAGACCAGATCCAGGGTTACGACGATGCACTGCTGGCGGCGATCAATGCCGAGGAACAACGCCAGGAAGATCACATCGAGCTGATCGCGTCGGAGAACTACACCAGCAAGCGGGTGATGCAGGCGCAAGGCAGCGGGCTGACCAACAAGTACGCCGAAGGCTACCCGGGCAAGCGCTACTACGGTGGCTGCGAGCATGTGGACAAGGTCGAGGCCCTGGCCATCGAGCGCGCCAAGCAGCTGTTCGGCGCCGATTACGCCAACGTCCAGCCGCACTCCGGTTCTTCCGCCAACAGCGCGGTGTACCTGGCCCTGCTGCAGGCCGGCGACACCATTCTCGGCATGAGCCTGGCCCATGGCGGCCACTTGACCCACGGCGCCAAGGTGTCGTCTTCGGGCAAGCTGTACAACGCCGTCCAGTACGGTATCGATACCCGCACCGGGCTGATCGACTACGACGAAGTCGAGCGCCTGGCCGTGGAACATAAGCCGAAGATGATCGTCGCCGGCTTCTCGGCCTACTCCAAGACCCTGGACTTCCCGCGTTTCCGGCAGATCGCCGACAAGGTCGGGGCGCTGCTGTTCGTCGACATGGCCCACGTCGCCGGGCTGGTGGCCGCCGGTCTGTATCCCAACCCGCTGCCCTATGCCGACGTGGTCACCACCACCACCCACAAGACCCTGCGCGGTCCCCGTGGCGGCCTGATCCTGGCCAAGGCCAACGAAGAGATCGAGAAGAAACTCAACGCCGCGGTATTCCCCGGCGCCCAGGGCGGCCCGTTGATGCACGTGATCGCCGCCAAGGCGGTGTGCTTCAAGGAAGCGCTGGAGCCCGGGTTCAAGGCCTACCAGCAACAGGTGATCGACAACGCCCAGGCCATGGCCGGCGTATTTATCAAACGCGGCTACGATGTAGTGTCCGGTGGCACCGACAACCATCTGTTCCTGGTCAGCCTGATCCGTCAGGGCCTGACCGGCAAGGATGCCGACGCCGCCCTGGGCCGCGCCCACATCACCGTGAACAAGAACGCCGTGCCCAACGACCCGCAGTCGCCGTTTGTCACCTCCGGCCTGCGCATCGGCACCCCGGCGGTCACCACCCGCGGATTCAAGGTCACCCAGTGCACCGAACTGGCGGGCTGGATCTGCGACATCCTCGACCACCTCGGCGATGCCGACGTCGAGGCCAATGTCGCGCGCCAGGTGGCAGCCCTGTGCGCTGATTTCCCGGTTTACCGCTGAGAGCCGCAACTGGAGCAATGACTATGCAACGCTATTCGGGCTTCGGCCTCTTCAAGCACTCTCTCAGCCACCATGAAAACTGGCAGCGCATGTGGCGCACGCCGACCCCGAAGAAGGTCTATGACGTGGTCATCGTCGGCGGTGGCGGGCATGGCCTGGCCACGGCCTACTACCTGGCCAAGGAACACGGCATCACCAACGTCGCGGTGGTGGAAAAAGGCTGGCTGGGCGGCGGCAACACCGCGCGCAACACCACCATCGTGCGTTCCAACTACCTGTGGGACGAGTCGGCGCAGCTTTACGAGCACGCCATGAAGCTATGGGAAGGCCTGTCCCAGGACCTCAACTACAACGTCATGTTCTCCCAGCGCGGGGTCTACAACCTGTGCCACACCCTGCAGGACATCCGTGATTCCGAGCGTCGGGTCAGCGCCAACCGCCTCAACGGCATCGATGGCGAGCTGCTCAACACCCAGCAGGTGGCGGACGAAATCCCCTACCTGGATTGCTCGAAAAACACCCGTTATCCGATCCTCGGCGCCACGGTCCAGCGCCGTGGCGGCGTGGCCCGTCACGACGCCGTGGCCTGGGGTTTTGCCCGGGCTGCCGACGCCCTGGGCGTGGACCTGATCCAGCAGACCGAAGTCATCGGTTTTCGCAAGGAAAACGGCGTGTGCATCGGCGTCGAGACCAACAAGGGCTTTATCGGCGCCAAGCGCGTCGGCGTGGTCACCGCCGGTAACTCCGGGCACATGGCCAAGCTCGCGGGCTTCCGCCTGCCGATCGAATCCCACCCGCTGCAAGCCCTGGTGTCGGAGCCGATCAAACCGATCATCGACAGCGTGATCATGTCCAACGCGGTGCACGGCTACATCAGCCAGTCGGACAAGGGCGACCTGGTGATCGGCGCCGGTATCGACGGCTGGGTCGGCTACGGCCAGCGCGGCTCCTACCCGGTGATCGAGCACACCATCCAGGCCATCGTCGAGATGTTCCCGATCCTTTCCCGGGTGCGCATGAACCGCCAGTGGGGCGGCATCGTCGACACCAGCCCGGACGCCTGCCCGATCATTTCCAAGACCCCGGTGCCGAACATGTTCTTCAACTGCGGTTGGGGCACCGGCGGCTTCAAGGCCACCCCGGGCTCGGGCAACGTGTTTGCCGCAAGCCTGGCCAAGGGCGAGATGCATCCATTGGCCGCCCCTTTCTCCATCGACCGTTTCCACAACGGTGCGCTGATCGACGAACACGGCGCTGCTGCGGTCGCCCACTAAAAGGACAACTCCCTATGTTGCATATCTTCTGTCCTCACTGCGGCGAGCTGCGCTCCGAAGAGGAATTCCATTCGTCCGGCCAGGCCCACATTCCCCGGCCGCTGGATCCCAACGCCTGCACCGACGAGGAGTGGGGCGACTACATGTTCTTCCGTGACAACCCCCGCGGCCTGCACCACGAGTTGTGGATTCACGCCGCCGGTTGCCGCCAGTACTTCAACGCCACCCGCGACACCGTGACCTACGAAATTCTTGAAACCTACAAGATAGGCACCAAACCGCAGTTCACCGCCAAGGCTGCTGGAGAGAAGGTATGAGCCAGACCAATCGCCTGTCCAACGGCGGACGCATCGACCGCAACAAAGTCATCACCTTCACCTTCAACGGCCAGAGCTACAAAGGCTTTGAAGGCGACACCCTGGCCTCGGCCCTGCTGGCCAACGGCGTGGACATCATCGGTCGCAGCTTCAAGTATTCCCGGCCCCGGGGCATCTTCGCCGCGGGCTGCGAAGAGCCCAACGCGGTGCTGCAGATCGGCGCCACCGAAGCCACCCAGATCCCCAACGTGCGCGCCACCCAACAGGCGCTGTACCAGGGCCTGGTGGCCACCAGCACCAACGGCTGGCCCAGCGTCAACAACGACATGATGGGGATTCTCGGCAAGGTCGGCGGCAAGCTGATGCCGCCGGGCTTCTACTACAAAACCTTCATGTACCCGCAATCGTTCTGGATGACCTACGAGAAGTACATCCGCAAGGCGGCGGGCCTTGGTCGCTCGCCTACCGAGAACGATCCGGACACCTACGACAACATGAACCAGCACTGCGACGTGCTGATTGTCGGTGGTGGCCCGGCCGGTCTTGCGGCTGCGCTGGCCGCTGCCCGTAGCGGCGCCCGGGTGATCCTGGCCGATGAGCAGGAAGAGTTCGGCGGCAGCCTGCTGGACAGCCGCGAAAGCCTGGACGGCAAGCCGGCGGTGGAGTGGGTGGCCAGTGTGGTTGCCGAGCTCAAGTCGCTGCCGGACGTGTTGCTGCTGCCACGGGCCACGGTCAACGGCTACCACGACCATAATTTCCTGACCATCCACGAGCGCCTCACCGATCACCTCGGCGACCGCGCGCCGATCGGCCAGGTGCGCCAGCGTATCCACCGGGTCCGCGCCAAGCGCGTGGTGCTGGCCACCGGCGCCCACGAGCGGCCGCTGGTCTACGGCAACAACGACGTGCCGGGCAACATGCTGGCCGGCGCGGTGTCCACCTACGTGCGTCGCTACGGCGTGGCCCCGGGCAAGAAACTGCTGCTGTCCACCAACAACGACCACGCCTACCGCGTGGCCCTGGACTGGCTCGACGCCAGCCTGCAAGTGGTGGCCATCGCCGATGCGCGGCACAACCCCCGCGGCGCCCTGGTGGAAGAGGCCCGGGCCAAGGGTATTCGCATCCTCACCTCCAGCGCGGTGATCGAGGCCCGTGGCAGCAAGCACGTGACCGGCGCGCGCGTAGCGGCCATCGACGTCAAGGCGCACAAGGTCACCAGCCCCGGCGAATGGCTCGATTGCGACCTGATCGCCAGCTCCGGCGGCTACAGCCCGGTGGTGCACCTGGCTTCGCACCTGGGCGGCAAGCCGGTGTGGCGCGAAGACATCCTCGGTTTCGTGCCCGGTGAAGCACCGCAGAAGCGCGTGTGCGTCGGTGGCATCAACGGCGTCTACAGCCTCGGCGACACCCTGGCCGATGGTTTCGAAGGTGGCGTGCGCGCCGCCAGCGAAGCCGGGTTCCAGAGCGTTGAGGGCGTGTTGCCCAAAGCCCTGGCCCGCCTGGAAGAACCGACCCTGGCGCTGTTCCAGGTGCCCCATGAAAAAGGCACCGCTCGCGCGCCCAAGCAATTCGTCGACCTGCAGAACGACGTCACCGCCGCCGCCATCGAACTGGCGACCCGCGAGGGCTTCGAATCGGTGGAGCACGTCAAGCGCTACACCGCCCTGGGCTTCGGCACCGATCAGGGCAAGCTGGGCAACGTCAACGGTCTGGCCATCGCCGCTCGTTCGCTGAACGTCAGCATTCCGCAGATGGGCACCACCATGTTCCGCCCGAACTACACGCCGATCACCTTCGGCGCCGTGGCTGGGCGTCACTGCGGGCACATCTTCGAGCCGGTACGCTTCACCGCGCTGCACGCCTGGCACGTGAAGAACGGCGCCGAATTCGAGGACGTCGGTCAGTGGAAGCGCCCTTGGTACTTCCCGAAAAACGGCGAAGACCTGCATGCCGCGGTCAAGCGTGAATGCCTGGCGGTGCGCGACAGCGTCGGCCTGCTGGACGCCTCGACCCTGGGCAAGATCGACATCCAGGGCCCGGACGCCCGGGAGTTCCTCAACCGCATCTACACCAACGCCTGGACCAAGCTCGACGTGGGCAAGGCCCGCTACGGCCTGATGTGCAAGGAAGACGGCATGGTCTTCGACGACGGCGTGACCGCCTGTCTGGCCGACAACCACTTCCTGATGACCACCACCACCGGCGGCGCGGCCCGCGTGCTGCAGTGGCTGGAGATCTACCAGCAAACTGAATGGCCGGACCTCAAGGTGTACTTCACCTCGGTCACCGACCACTGGGCCACCATGACCCTGTCGGGCCCCAACAGCCGCAAGCTGCTGAGCGAAGTCACCGACATCGACCTGGACAAGGACGGCTTCCCGTTCATGACCTGGAAGGAAGGCCTGGTGGGCGGCGTGCCGGCGCGGGTGTTCCGTATCTCGTTCACTGGCGAGCTGTCCTACGAGGTCAACGTCCAGGCCGACTACGCCATGGGCGTGCTGGAGCAGATCGTCGAGGCTGGCAAGAAGTACAACCTGACCCCCTACGGCACCGAAACCATGCACGTGCTGCGGGCCGAGAAGGGTTTCATCATCGTTGGCCAGGACACCGACGGCTCGATGACCCCGGACGACCTGAACATGGGTTGGTGCGTGGGCCGGACCAAGCCGTTCTCGTGGATCGGCTGGCGCGGGATGAACCGGGAAGACTGCGTGCGCGAGGAGCGCAAGCAACTGGTGGGCCTCAAGCCGATCGACCCGACCCAGTGGCTGCCGGAAGGCGCGCAACTGGTGTTCAACCCCAAGCAGGCGATCCCGATGAGCATGGTCGGTCACGTGACCTCCAGCTATGCCCACAACTCCCTGGGTTATTCCTTTGCCCTGGGCGTGGTCAAGGGCGGCCTCAAGCGCCTGGGCGAGCGGGTCTTCGCGCCCCTGGCCGATGGCCGGGTGATCGAGGCGGAAATCGTTTCCTCGGTGTTCTTCGACCCCAAGGGCGACCGCCAGAACATATGACATGAACCCGGGCACGCACCCTGTAGCCGCTGCCGCAGGCTGCGCCAAGGTCCGCAGGACCTGCCCGGGAGGCAAAACCTTGCGCCCGGTTCCCAAGCGACCGCAGCCCCTGGCAGCGGCAACCGGAACCGGACCACAGAATAAAGGACAGGTGCTCCATGACCGCAGTCAACGTTTACCAACAGCGCCCCACCACCGGGGCCAAGGCCGAGTCGCCCCTGCACCACGCCGACCTGCCGAGCCTGGTGGGCAAGGGGCGCAAGAACGCCGGTGTGATCCTGCGCGAGAAAAAACTCCTCGGTCACCTGACGATCCGTGGCGACGGCCACGATCCGGCCTTCGCCGCCGGGGTGCACAAGGCCCTGGGCATCGAATTGCCGGGCGCCCTGAGCGTGGTGGTCAAGGGCGAGAGCAGCCTGCAATGGCTGGGCCCGGATGAGTGGCTGCTGATCGTGCCCAGCGGTGAAGAATTCGCCGCCGAGCAGAACCTGCGCGCCGCCCTGGGCGACCTGCATATCCAGATCGTCAACGTCAGCGGCGGCCAGCAGATCCTCGAACTGTCCGGCCCCAACGTGCGCCAGGTGCTGATGAAGTCCACCAGCTACGACGTGCACCCCAACAACTTCCCAGTGGGCAAGGCGGTGGGCACGGTGTTCGCCAAGTCGCAACTGGTGATCCGCCGTACCGGCGAAGACACCTGGGAGCTGCTGGTACGCCGCAGCTTCTCCGATTACTGGTGGATGTGGCTGCAGGATGCCGCCGCTGAATATGGCCTGAGCGTGCAGGCCTGAACCCTAATCCTGTGGCCGCTGCCGCGGGCTGCGACAAGGCTCGAAGAGCCGCCCCCTACGGGGCCGAGCGCAGCCTTCGGCAGCGGCTACAGTGCTTTCGTCAACAGGAGCCCATCTGATGAGCCGCGCCCCCGATACATGGATTCTCACCGCCGACTGCCCCAGCGTGCTCGGCACGGTGGACGCGGTGACCCGCTTTCTGTTCGAGCAGGGTTGCTACGTCACCGAGCACCACTCCTTCGATGACCGGCTCTCGGGTCGCTTCTTCATCCGCGTGGAATTTCGCCAGCCCGACGGCCTCGACGAACAGGGCTTTCGCCAGGGGCTGGCCGAGCGCGCCAAAGCCTTCGCGATGAACTTCGAACTGACCGCACCGCACTATCGGCCGAAGGTGGTGATCATGGTCTCCAAGGCCGATCACTGCCTCAACGACCTGCTCTATCGCCAGCGCATCGGCCAGTTGCCCATGGACGTGGTGGCGGTGGTGTCCAACCACCCGGACCTCAAGCCCCTGGCCGACTGGCACCAGATTCCCTACCACCACTTCCCCCTCGACCCCAACGACAAGCCGTCCCAGGAGCGTCAGGTGTGGCAGGTGATCGAGGAGTCCGGCGCCGAACTGGTGATCCTTGCCCGCTACATGCAAGTGCTGTCGCCGGAGCTGTGCCGCAAGCTCGATGGCAAGGCGATCAATATCCATCACTCGCTGCTGCCGGGCTTCAAGGGCGCCAAGCCTTATCACCAGGCCTACAACAAGGGTGTGAAACTGGTGGGCGCCACCGCGCACTACATCAACAACGACCTGGACGAAGGCCCGATCATCGCCCAGGGCGTGGAGGTGGTGGACCACAGTTACTACCCTGAAGACCTGATCGCCAAGGGTCGCGACATCGAGGGCCTGACCCTGGCCCGGGCAGTGGGCTACCACATCGAGCGGCGGGTGTTCTTGAACGGCAACCGCACGGTGGTGCTCTGATGATTCTTGGGGCTGCTGCGCAGCCCTTTGCGAGCAAGCTCGCTCCTACAGGCGTTGCGCCTGTTTGCGTGAAAGCGATTTTGAAAACGAAACAGCATCCGTACCCGAGCAATCCACGTGTTTCCCCCTTTGGGTAACGCGGTTCCATAACAACAACAGCGAGGTGAAAGCATGTCTGGTAATCGTGGTGTCGTGTATCTGGGCAGCGGCAAGGTCGAGGTACAGAAAATCGACTATCCAAAAATGCAGGACCCGCGCGGCAGGAAGATCGAGCACGGCGTCATCCTGCGCGTAGTCTCCACCAACATCTGCGGCTCGGACCAACACATGGTCCGCGGCCGTACCACCGCCCAGGTCGGCCTGGTCCTGGGTCATGAAATCACTGGCGAAGTGATCGAGAAGGGCAGCGACGTCGAGAACCTGAAGATCGGTGACCTGGTGTCGGTGCCGTTCAACGTCGCGTGCGGGCGCTGCCGTTCCTGCAAGGAACAGCACACCGGGGTCTGCCTGACCGTCAACCCGGCCCGCGCCGGTGGCGCCTACGGCTACGTCGACATGGGCGACTGGACCGGCGGCCAGGCCGAGTACGTGCTGGTGCCTTACGCCGACTTCAACCTGCTGAAACTGCCGGATCGCGACAAGGCCATGGAGAAGATCCGCGACCTGACCTGCCTCTCCGACATCCTGCCCACCGGCTATCACGGCGCGGTGACTGCCGGCGTTGGCCCGGGCAGCAGCGTCTACATCGCCGGTGCCGGCCCCGTGGGCCTGGCCGCCGCTGCGTCTGCGCGCCTGTTGGGGGCGGCGGTGGTGATCGTCGGCGACGTCAACCCGGTGCGCCTGGCCCACGCCAAGGCCCAGGGGTTTGAAATTGCCGACCTGTCCAAGGACACCCCGCTGCACGAACAGATCGCCGCCCTGCTGGGCGAGCCGGAAGTCGATTGCGCGGTGGACGCCGTGGGCTTCGAAGCCCGTGGCCACGGCCATGCCGGTGCCCAGCACGAGGCCCCGGCCACCGTGCTCAACTCGCTGATGGGCGTGGTACGCGTAGCGGGCAAGATCGGTATTCCCGGCCTGTACGTCACCGAAGACCCGGGCGCGGTGGACGCCGCGGCGAAGATGGGCAGCCTGAGCATCCGCTTCGGCCTGGGCTGGGCCAAGTCCCACAGCTTCCACACCGGCCAGACCCCGGTGATGAAGTACAACCGCCAACTGATGCAGGCCATCATGTGGGACCGCATCAACATCGCCGAAGTGGTGGGCGTGCAAGTCATCAGCCTCGACGACGCCCCGCGCGGCTATGGCGAGTTCGATGCCGGCGTGCCGAAGAAATTCGTCATCGACCCGCACAAGCTGTTCAGCGCTGCCTGAGGACCGTCAGCCTTTGGCTTGAAGTCTGCCAATAACGAAAAACGCCGCCTTCTCTTGCCGAGAACGCGGCGTTTTTTCTGTGGCGAGGGAGCTTGCTCTCGCCCGGCCGGCGCCCCGGCGCGTAGCGGTCGTAAAACCTACTGCCGTGGCATGTCAGGCTCACCGCGTAGACGCTACCGGGGGGCGCTGCGCACCCCAGCGGGAGCAAGCTCCCTCGCCACATCCAGCGGTTGCAGTCGTGGCCGGTGATCGGCATGTAACGGTTCATGGAAAGTTCTCCGCAGTTCAGTGAGAACCGCCACGGATTCGTCGCCAAACGATGGGTGGCAGCTGTACGCAGGTTGGCGAACCGGGAACTTGCGGAACCGGCAGACCCGAAGGTCTCCCACGCACAGCTGCCATAACGGCAACGTTGCGGGTGCAGAACATCCTGCCAACAAAGCAGGACGCTTCTGACCGAAGTTCATCGGGTCGCCAAACCCGGTCGCTATTTGAGCGACCGGCGGACTATAAGCCGCCGGTGCGTGAGGCAGCAAGGCGTTGGGGGGTGGATGTCTTGCAGGAGTTGTCGGTTGTTCGGCGAGTGCTCGGTAACGGTTGCGGATGGTGAGTCAATAGCCTCTGCCCGGGTAGTCGAACCAGTGTTCGCCTCTCAGGATTTCCTTTATGTCGGTCTCGGCCAGGATGCCTGGCGCATCGCGCTGGAAGCGTGAGCGCCACTGGGGCAGCCACCAGTAGTTCAGCGCCGTGCCTCTTGGTATCAGCACCAGGGTCAGGACGGGGCGGTCCATGGCCCCGCGCTGGTACAGCTGGTGGCTGCGGTCCATGAGGTCCAGGTAGTAGTCGAGGGGCAGGGACAGCATCAGGGCCGTGGTGTGCACCTTTTCGGTCTGGGTTCGCTGTGGGTCCTGCAGCAGGTTCAGGGCTTCGCAGTAGTAACGCTCGGGTTGGCGGGCGAACGGCTGGGCCTCGGCAACGCCAAGAATGCCCAAGGCGCTACCGTCGTCGCGCCAGTCGGCTCCCTGGCGGTCGCTGAAGTGCTGGCGGATAAAGCCGGTCAGGGGGCCCGGGGCCGTGTTGGTGCATTGGCTGCTATCAACCGGGGTGCCGATTCGCCAGAGCAAGACGGCGATTGCCAGGGCCAGCAGCAGGCCGCTGTAGAGCGCAGCTTTCATAAGAGTCCGTTCTGTTGATGGCGCCAGGCGAGGCGGGGGCTTGCATGGCAGGCAAGGGCCTGCCTGCAAGGACGCGGCGGGGGGGCCTGGGCGCGGAGTTTACCCTGACGGCGTTCGCGGGCAAGCCCGTTCCTGCGGTAGCAGGTGCCTGTTACAGCGCCGCCAATTGCCCCTGGTACAACACCGGCCCGGTGGGTTGCCCAGTAGGTGAGCCGCCGTGGGGTTCCAGGCTCACCGCGAGGGCGATCGGGGTGCCCAGCAGTTCGCGTTGGGCCGGGCTCAGGTTGATCTTGCCTTGGCCGCCTACCGGCACCACGCCGAGGGAAATCGGCTGGCCGTCGGCAGGGATCGCCCAGAGTTCCAGGCTGCGGTCCAGGCCAACAGCCGCCAGGGTCAGGGGTTCGACTTGCAGGTACTGGGCATGGGCCTTGATCCGCAGGGCCGGTTGCTGGTCGGCGCTGAGCAGGGTGGCGCTGTAGCGCACCTGGTCGCTCTGCTGGATAAAGCCGATGTACAGGGTCGCCAGCACGGCGCAGGCGGCAAGCGCCAGGCGCAGGCGCATCCACAGCGGTTTCTTCTGCGGTACGTGCAGCACTTGCGGTTCGATGCGTGCCTGGATGCCCGCCCAGACCCGTTCCGGCACCGCGGCTTCAGGCAGGGCTTCGGTCAGGCTGGCGAGGCTTTCCTGCCACTGCGCCAGTTCTTCGCGCAGCGCCGGGTCGTCCAGCAGGAGCATTTCGAAGCGCCGGCGGGCGGCGCCCTGCATCAGGCCGATGGCGTAGTCGGCGGCCAGGGCGCGGCGGCGTTCAGGGGTTCGATAGTTCATGATTCAAGGCACCGGCGCAGGCGTTCCATGCCCCGACGAATCCAGGATTTGACCGAGCCCAGGGGCGCGGCCAGGTGTTCGGCCAGCTCCGAGCAGGACAGGCCCTGGAAGTAGGCCACGGTGATGGATTGGCGCTGCATGCCGTCGAGGCTGTCCAGGCAGCGGTTCAGGGCCCGGGCGGCGCGGGCGCTGTCCAGTTGGTCGTGGGCCGAAGGGCTTTGATCCTCCAGCTGTTGTTCTTCGAGTTCGCCCAGGGGCCGTTCGCGCTGTTTGCGCAACTGGTCGATGGCCTGGTTGCGGGTGATGTTGACCATCCAGGTCAGGGGCGCGGACAGGTGCGGCTGGTAGCGCACGGCGTTGTTCCAGATGCGCACGAAGCTTTCCTGCAGCACTTCCTCGGCCAGATCGCGACGGCCCATGAAGCGCAGGGCGACGCCATGCAGGCGCGGGGCAACCATGCGATAGAGGGTTTCGAAGGCCCGGCGATCACCCAGTGAACACTGGGCCAGCAGGTGCCGCAGCTGATCGGTGTCGAGGCTCGAGATGGCGATTCTCCTGACAGGAACTGGGACAAGGGCCAGCGACAAGCGCCGACTGACGCAGCCAGAGATTAGTCCAGGGTGGGTGGTTGTTCCATTCACGTCCTGCTGCCTCATGCCGGAGCCCGAAGGTGGCGCTTGTGGACGATATACGCAGCAGCAGCGCAGCTGGATGCAGGCGCCGGACGGCAGGGCAGGCGCTGGAACATTCGCCTGGGGTTTCAGTCAAAACACTGGTTTCCCGCCGCCCGAGTCCGGACGGTTTCCCGCCCCATGAGGTTGTTTCGATGAATATTCCACGCGGTTTTGCCCTGGCTACCCTGATGACCCTGGCAGCCGGTTCGGCGTTGGCTGGCGGTTTCAGCTTGAGCGATGCGGCCAACGCCATTGCCGGCATGCAGGGTGGCGACAAGGCCGCTGCCGCCGCGCCGACTTCCCAGACCGCCGGCCTGCTGGGCACCCTGGCGCAACTCAATGTCACCCCTGAGCAGGCCATCGGCGGCACCGGCGCCATGCTCGGCCTGGCGAAGAATCAACTCAGCAGCACCGACTATTCGCAACTGAGCCAAAGCGTACCGGGCCTGGACCAGCTCTCGGGCAGCAACGCCCTGGGCAGCCTGGGCGCCTTGAGCGGCCTGCTCGGCCAGTCTTCCGGCAAGAGCGCCGGCCTGGACAGCGCCCTGGGCAACGTCAAGGACACCCAAGACCTGAACAACGCCTTTGGCGCCCTGGGCATGGACAGCGGCATGATCGGCCAGTTTGCCCCGCTGATCCTGCAGTACCTGGGCCAGCAGGGCGTTGGCGGTTCCCTGCTGCAAAGCCTGGGCGGCATCTGGGGCGTGAACCAGTAACGCCTCCCGGCCCCGGCGCGATCGGCGTCGAGGCCATCGGTGGCGGAGCGCTCGGTGTCGAAGCTTCCCCCGAGCCCTGAAACTTTACCTTTGCGCAGTTTTCGCCCCATCCGGCCTGTGCTATATCTCGCGCCCCGTTTTCCAAGGAAGCTTGAACGCGATGTTCATGGATGCACTGAAGATGTCTCTGCCCGCCGACGCGGTGCTCGGTTTCATGCTCTACATGCTGGGCGCTGCCCTGGTGTTTGCCCTCTACGCGTTCATCTACACGCGCCTGACCCCCTATAACGAATTCGCCCTGATCCGCCAGGGCAACAGTGCGGCGTCAATCGCCTTGTCCGGCGCCTTGCTGGGCTTTGCCATTCCGGTGGCCAGCGCGATTTCCCATTCCATCTCGATCATCGATTTCCTGCTCTGGGCCGGCATCGCCGCGGTGGTGCAATTGCTCACGTTCCTGGTGGTCAGCCTGACCCTCAAGGGCCTGTCCCAGCGCATCGCCAACCAGGAAAATTCCGCGGCGATCCTGGTGGCTTCGGTCTCTGTCGGTGTCGGCCTGCTGAATGCGGCCTGCATGACTCCATCGGTCTGAGGGCGCCGGCATGAAACGCAGTAAAAGCGTGCGCCTGGTGCTGCTGGGCAGTGTGCCGTTCGCCCTGGTTGCCTGTGACGGCCAGCCTCAGGCAACCCGCGAAGTGCGCCAGACCCAGCATTTCAGCAGTGTCCGCGACTGCGTACTGGCACAGGTTCCGTCCGCGATCTGCCAGGACGCTTTCGATGATGCCCGCGAGCGTGGAGAGCTGATAGCGCCGCGTTATCTCGACCTGCAACGCTGTGAAGACGACTTCTTCGCGGGCAACTGCATGGTGTCCAGAGACAACCGCGCCTACGTGCCGATTGCCAAGGGCCTCGCCCTGACCACCCAGCGCACGGTGCCGGTTCAGCCCGAAGACGAACAACCCGAGCAGGCCAGCTCCAGCAGTTCGGGTGGTGGTGGTGGTGGTGGTGGTGGTGGTGGTGGTGGTGGTGGTGGTGGTGGTGGTGGTGGTCACTCCTATGGCGCCCGCGCAGGTTCCAGCTTCTGGCGCTGGATCGGCCTGGATTCCACGCCCGAGCCGCGCTATTTCAGCGAGACGCTGTACAAGGAGCGTGACGGTCGGGGCGGCTCGCAACTGAGCACCCTCAGCCAGCAGGTGGAGGCCGGCAAGACCTTCTCCGGCGCCAACGGTGGACGCTTCGGCATTTCCAGCCCGGACCACTTCACCAGCGCCGGCAATCCCCTGGCCGGTGCCCATGAAGTGGTCAGTCGTGGCGGCTTCGGTTCCTCCAGCCGCAGCAGTTGGAGCTTCGGTTCTTGAAGCGCATCGCCAGCACCCCGCGCGCGGATTGGCAGGCCACGGCTCAGCAGTTGGGCTTTGCCTTCCACACTTTCGACGGCGAGCCGTACTGGGACGAGTCGGCCTACTACCGCTTCAGCCTGCGGCAGATCGAGGACGACCTGGAAGACCCGACCCGGGAACTGCACGAGCTGTGCATGGCCCTGGTGGCCGAAGTGGTGGACAGCGAAGCCTTGCTGGAGCGCCTGGCGATCCCTGCGGCCTTTCATGAGTTGATCCGCCAGTCGTGGAAGCAGGGCGACCCCCATCTCTACGGGCGCATGGACCTGTGCTACGACGGCACGGGCCCGGCCAAGCTGCTGGAAACCAACTACGACACGCCAACGTCGTTGTATGAGGCGAGTTTCTTTCAGTACGTCTGGCTTGAGCAGCAGTTGCAGCGCGGGCAGTTGCCGGCTGGCTGCGATCAGTTCAACAGCATCGAGGACAAGCTGCTGCAGGCCTTTGTCCAGGGCGGCTTCAAGTCGCCGATGCACTTCGCCTCGGTGCGGGATTCGCTGGAGGATCGCGGCACCGTCGAATACCTGCGCGACATTGCCCGTCAGGCGGGCCTGGGCACGCGCCTGATCAATATCGAGGACATCGGCCTGAATGCCGGTGGGCGTTTCGTCGACCTGCTGGAGATGCCCATCGACAGCCTGTTCAAGCTCTATCCCTGGGAACAGCTGTTCACCGAAGCCTATGGCCCGGCGCTTGCCGGCAGCGGCACGCAGTTTGTCGAGCCGCCGTGGAAGGCGATTCTTTCCAACAAGGGCGCGCTGGCCCTGCTCTGGGAACGGCACGCGGGGCACCCGAACCTGCTGCCGGCGTTCATCGACGACGATCCCACTGCCAGCCTGGGCCCGGGTTGGGTGCGCAAGCCGTTCTTTTCCCGAGAGGGCGCCAATGTGGAAATCTGCACCGAGGGCGGTGAGCGCCTGATCGAGGCCGGGCCCTATGGCGGGCCGTGCATCCGCCAGCGGTTTCATCCGCTGCCGGTGTTTGCCGGCAATCACACGGTGATTGGCAGTTGGGTGATTGGCGATCAGCCGGCGGGGATTGGCATTCGCGAGGACAACTCGCCGATCACCAAGGACAGCAGTCGTTTCCTGCCCCACGTGATCAGCGATTGATCAGCGGCGTTCGTCCAGCAGTTCGCTGATGCGCTGGTCCTTGTCGGTCCACAGCCGGTTGACCCAGTCCTGCACCTGCTGGCGGAACGCCGGGTCGTTTTCGTAATCGCCGTGCCACAGCGCCGGGTCCAGCTCGCGGGTGCGGATGTCGATGATCACCTTGGGCACGCTGCCGCTGATCAGGTCCCAGAAACCGGGAATGCGTTGCTGGGGATAAACCACGGTCACGTCCAGCACCGCGTCCAGCTGTTCGCCCAGGGCCGCGAGGACGAAGGCCACGCCGCCGGCCTTGGGCTTGAGCAGGTGCTGGAAGGGCGAGTCTTGCTGCTGGCGCTTGGCCTCGGTGAAGCGGGTGCCTTCCAGGTAGTTGACCACGGTCACCGGCTGGCGCTTGAACAGCTCGCAGGCGGCCTTGGTGATCTCCAGGTCCTTGCCTTGCAGCTCCGGGTGCCTGGCCAGGAACGCCTTGCTGTAGCGCTTCATGAAGGGGTAGTCCAGGGCCCACCAGGCCAGACCGAGGAAGGGCACCCAGATCAGCTCCTTCTTGAGGAAGAACTTGAAGAACGGCGTGCGCCGGTTGAGGGTCTGGATCAGCGCCGGGATGTCGACCCAGGACTGGTGGTTGCTCACCACCAGGTAGGAGGTGTCGACCCGCAGGCCTTCGCCGCCGCGAATGTCCCAGCGGGTCGGGATGCACAGGGCGAAGATCAGCTTGTCGATCTCGGCCCAGGTCTCGGCGATCCACATCACCGCGGCCGAGGCGTAATCGCGCAGGCGCCCCGGCAGGACCAGCTTGAGCAAGGCAAACACCATCAGCGGGCCGAACAGCACCAGGGTGTTGAGCAGCAGGAGCAGGGTGACGAAACAGCCGGTGAGCAGGCGGCGCATAAGGCACTCTTTGCAATCTTTTGGGCGCGCCATGATAAGCAGCTTCGGTGGGCAGGCCAAATTCAAGTGTGCTGACGAATGTTTCACTTGGGGGCGGGTAGGGTGTTGGGCAGGCCGGGCCTCTTCGCCGGCAAGCCGGCTCCTGCGGGGCAGCGGTAGAACCAATTCGTTGGCTGCGGTCTAAAATCCCGCTGCCCCTCTCTTCAAGGAATCCACTGTCGTGAAATCTGTCCTTGCTCTTGTTTCGCTGTTGGCGCTGCCGGTGATGGCCGCCGAGCCGACCCTGTATGGCCGTTACGAATACATCCGCCTGCCGGAAATCGGCGAAACCCTGCAGGCCAAGATGGACACCGGGGCCCTGACCGCGTCGCTGTCGGCCAAGGATATCCAGACCTTTACCCGCGACGGGGAAGACTGGGTGCGTTTCCGCCTGGCGACCAAGGATGCCGGGAACAAGGTCTACGAGCACAAGGTGGCGCGGATCAGCAAGATCAAGAGCCGCGCCGACGAGGGCGATGAGGCTGAAGAACCGCAGTCGGCCAAGCGCCCGGTGGTGGAGCTGGAGATGTGCCTGGGCAACGTCAAGCGCACGGTGGAGGTCAACCTCACCGACCGCAGCAGCTTCAACTATCCGCTGCTGATCGGTGCCAAGGCGCTGCGGGAATTCGGTGCGGCGGTGAACCCGGCGCGGCGCTACACCGCGGATAAACCCGACTGCTGATTGACGGCTTACCAGGCATCCGGCACCGTTCGCCCACTGAATTTGCGTGCTTGGATGCCATGCCCCATATCCTGATTGTCGAAGACGAAGCGGCCATTGCCGACACCCTGATCTTTGCCCTGCAAGGCGAAGGTTTCACCACCACCTGGCTGAGCCTGGGGCGTGCAGCCCTGGACTATCAGCAGGCAACCCCGGCGGACCTGATCATCCTCGATATCGGCCTGCCGGATATCAGCGGCTTCGAAACCTGCAAGCAGCTGCGGCGCTTCAGCGAGGTGCCGGTGATGTTCCTCAGCGCCCGGGACGGTGAGATCGACCGGGTGGTGGGCCTGGAAATCGGCGCCGACGATTATGTGGTCAAGCCCTTCAGCCCGCGGGAAGTGGCGGCGCGGGTCAAGGCGATCCTCAAGCGCATGACCCCGCGAGCGGCTCCGGAGGCAGCCCCGGCGCTGTTCGTCATCGACGCCGAGCGGGTGCAGATCAGTTACCGGGCCCAGCCCCTGAGCCTGACCCGGCATGAGTTCCGCCTGCTGCAATGCCTGCTGGAGCAGCCTGAGCGGGTGTTCAGCCGCGAGCAGTTGCTCGATGCCCTGGGGGTGGTGGCGGACGTGGGCTACGAGCGCAATATCGACAGCCACATCAAGAGCCTGCGGGCCAAGCTGCGCCTGGTGGCGGCCGAGGCCGAGCCGATCCAGACCCATCGCGGCCTGGGCTACAGCTACAGCCCGAGCCACGCCTGATGACCTTGGGCATCCGCATCTTCCTGGTCTATTTGCTGTTCATCAGCCTGACCGGCTATTTCGTGCTGAGCACGGTGATGAAGGAGATCCGCCCCGGCGTGCGCCAGTCCACCGAGGAAACCCTGGTGGACACCGCCAACCTGCTGGCGGAGATCCTGCGAGACGACTTCAAGGCCGGCACCCTCAGCGAGAACCGCTGGCCGCAATTGCTGCGGGCCTACGGCGAGCGGCAACCGGCGGCGACCATCTGGGGCCTGCCGAAGAATCAGGTCAACCACCGCATCTACGTCACCGATGCCAAGGGCATCGTGGTCCTGGACTCCAGTGGCCTGGCGGTGGGCCAGGACTATTCGCGCTGGAACGACGTGTACCTGACCCTGCGCGGCCAATATGGCGCGCGTTCGTCGCGCTCGCTGGCCGACGATCCCAATTCCTCGGTGATGCACGTGGGCGCGCCGATCCGCGACAACGGCCAGATCATCGGCGTGGTCACCGTGGCCAAGCCCAACAGTTCCCTGCAGCCCTACGTCGACCGTACCGAACGCCGCCTGCTGTGGTACGGCGCCGGGCTGATTGCCATGGGCCTGCTGTTTGGCGCCTTGCTGTCCTGGTGGCTGAGCGCGGCGCTGCGGCGCATGACCGCCTATGCCCTGGCAGTGAGTGAAGGGCGCCGGGCCGAGCTGCCGCACTATCGCGGTGGCGAGCTGGAACAGTTGGCAACGGCGGTGGAACGCATGCGCACCCAGCTCGAAGGCAAGGCTTATGTCGAGCGCTACGTGCACACCCTGACCCACGAACTGAAGAGCCCCCTGGCGGCGATTCGCGGGGCGGCGGAACTGCTGCAGAGCGAGATGCCCCTGGAGCAGCGCCAGCGCTTCGTCGGCAATATCGACAGTGAAAGCGCGCGCATGCAGCAGTTGATCGAACGCCTGTTGAACCTGGCACAAGTGGAGCAGCGCCAGGGCCTGGAAGAGCGGGTCAGCGTGCCCCTGGTGCCGCTGTGCAAGGAGCTGCTGAACAGCCAGCACGGGCGTATCGAAGGCAAGCAGCTGCAGGTGCAACTGCGGGTGCCGGCGGACCTGGCCTGGTCCGGCGAGCCGTTCCTGCTGCGCCAGGCCCTGGGCAACCTGCTGACCAATGCCCTGGATTTCAGCCCCGTGGGTGGCCTGTTGCGCTGCTCGGCGCAGCGGGTGGAGGACGGCGTTGAACTGGTGCTGTTCAACCAGGGCGAGCCGATTCCGGACTATGCCCTGCCGCGCCTGTGCGAGCGTTTCTATTCCCTGCCGCGCCCGGACAGCGGGCGCAAGAGCACCGGCCTGGGGCTGAATTTCGTCGAGGAAGTGGTGCAACTGCATGGCGGCCAGATGCGCATTGAGAACGTCGCGGGTGGGGTGCAGGTGACCTTGCGGCTGCCCTGAGCGGGGATTCTCCACAGAGTCTCCACATTGCCCCCATAAAACCCCCATGCCCGGGTTCCAGACTCTCGCCCATTCCAACTGGGAGAGCCTCATGAACCGTAACCTGACCTTCAAACTCGGGGCCATTGGCCTGTTGATCGTGCTGTTGCTGATACCGCTGCTGATGATCAGCGGCCTGATCGGCGAGCGCCAGAGCCTGCGCGATGGCGTGCTCGAGGATATCGCCCGCAGCTCCAGCACCCAGCAGCAGATCAGCGGCCCGGTGATGGTGGTGGACTACCGCAAGACCGTGCGCACCTGGAAAACCGACGACAAGACCAAGAAGCGCTACCAGGAAACCAGCGAGCAACAGGGACGGCTGTTCTTCCTGCCCGAGCATTTCGAACTGGACAGCAAGGCCCAGACCGAGCTGCGCGCCCGGGGGATCTACGAGGCGCGGCTGTTCCACGCCGACAACCACATCAGCGGCCACTTTGCGGTGCCCGAGCAATACGGCATCAAGGAGGATTTTGCGGATTACCAGTTCGACCAGCCGTTCCTGGCGGTGGGCATCAGCGATATCCGCGGCATCGAAAACGCCCTGCAACTGCAGCTCAACGGCCAGACCCTGGACTTTGCCCCCGGCACTTTTGTCAGCTGGCTGGACGAAGGCGTGCACGTGCTGCTGCCGCCCCTGGACCTGAAGAAGAACACTCGCCTGGACTTCGCCTTCGACCTGCGCCTGCAGGGCACCGGCCAGTTGCAGGTGCTGCCGGTGGGCAAGACCAGCAAGGTGCTGCTGACGGCCAACTGGCCGCACCCGAGCTTTGTCGGCAACTACCTGCCGGTGCAGCGTGAAGTCACCGAGCAGGGCTTTTCGGCGCTCTGGCAGACCTCGTTCTTCTCCACCAACCTGGAACAGGCCATGGAGCGCTGCGCCTACAGCAGCCAATGCCAGGACTTCAACAGCCGCAGCTTTGGCGTGAGCTTCATCGACCCGGTGGACCAGTACCTGAAAAGCGACCGGGCGATCAAATACGCGCTGCTGTTCATCGGCCTGACCTTTGCCGGCTTCTTTCTCTTCGAGGTGCTCAAGAGCCTGTCGGTGCACCCGATCCAGTACGCCCTGGTGGGCGTGGCACTGGCGTTCTTCTACCTGTTGCTGCTGTCGCTGTCGGAGCACCTGGGTTTCGAACTGGCCTACGGCGTGTCGGCGGCGGCCTGTGTCGGCTTGATCGGTTTCTATGTCAGCCATGTGCTGCACAGCTGGCGTAACGGCGCAGTGTTCGCGCTCTCGCTGGCGGCCTTGTACGGCTTGCTCTATGGCCTGCTCAGCGCCGAGGACTATGCGCTGCTGATGGGCTCGCTGTTGCTGTTTGGCCTGTTGGGCGTGTTCATGGTGCTGACCCGCAAGCTGGACTGGTATGGCCTGGGCCAGAGCAAGACCCCGGCGCCCCTGCAGTTCGACCTGGAGGCCATCCATGAGTAAGTCACTGGGCTTGCGTGAGGACCAGCGTCAGCGCGAGCGCCTGACGCAGCGGATTGGCCAGTTGTTTCCACCGGAGGCGTGGTGGCGGGTGCGCCAGCAAGCTGCTCCCCGTGCTACAGGAGCCGGCTTGCCGGCGAACAGGGCCGAGCGCCTGACCGATTAGAGCGGCGGTCGGGTCTCCAGCATCGACGGCCGCTGACTGACCTCGAAGTACCAGGCCGCGAGCCCGGGCTGTTGCTGGCGCCACTCCAGGTCCGGATGGCGGAAGTCCAGGTAAGCCAGGGCACAGGCGACGCTGATGGCGGCCACGTCGAAGTGGCTGGCCAGCTCGGCCAGCGCCTGCGCCTCAAGCACTGCCAGGGCCCGTCGGATCTTGTCGCGCTGGCCTTCGAGCCACGGCGCCCAGTGGTGTTCCGGTGGCCGCAGGGTCAGCTCGTAACGCACCAGCACTGCCGCCTCCAGGATCCCGTCGGCCAGGGCCGCCAGGGTCAGGCGCCGCCAGCGGGCCGAACCCTCTTGGGGAATCAGTGGGTTGCCGACATGTTGCTGGTCCAGGTACTCGAGGATCACCCGGCTGTCGTAGAGCACCTGGCCGTTGGCCAGGCGCAGGGCAGGAATCTTGCCCAGGGGGTTGTCCTGGTTCAGCGCGTTGTCCGGGTTTACCGGGGTCAGTTGGCAGGCTTGCAGGGCCACACGGTCGAGCTGCCCGGTTTCGTGCAGCAGCACCATGATTTTGCGTACGTAAGGTGATGCCCGGTTGTGGAACAGCGTCATGCTTGGGGTAGACATGAATATTCCTCGCGGTTGGGAACGGAGCACAGGCTCGCGGCCCGAGGATCTTAGCGCAGCCTGTGGCACTGGCCACAGGGGCGGCACAAGGGACAGACAAGGAGCGATGAATGCGCAGGTCCTATCTTTTGCACGGGCTGTACAGTCTGGCCCTGACCCTGTTGGGTGGGCTGGCGGTGTACCTGGCCCTGCAGTACGAGTTCCGCCGCAAGGGCGAGGGTGAGCCTGAGCTGATCATGGCGTTTGCCTACATGGCCTGGTACTGGGCGCTGCCGGCGCTGGCCCTGCCGGCCCTGGGGTGTGGGCTGCTGGGCCTGCGTGGCCCAGAGCCGGTGACCCGGCCCTGGCGCTGGAGCCTGGCGGCGAGCTATGTGCCGCTGCTGGGGCTGGCGCTGTTTTGCGTACTGGTCGCGGCTGAGGCGCTGCTGGAAAACCGCGTGTTCATTCCGGTGCTGCTGATCAGCCTGGGGCTGTCGGTGTATCTGTGGCGCGGTTTCCCCTCGGCAGCCGTCAAGCCGCTCGCCCGCGGCTGAACAAGCCCCGCAGGGCGATCAGCGCCGGCAGGCCCAGGCCGAGCCAGCTCAGGCTGTCCCAGATCCCATCCCCCAGCAGCGCCGCGAACAGGCCGCCGGCGCTGAGCAGGGCCAGGGCCAGCGGCGCCCTGAAGACTTTCCAGAAGTTCGATTGCCGGGGCTTCATGGGCGCACCTGCGCAACCGACTTCGCAGCACGCCGCCGGACTGTCCACAGGTACAGGCCACTGCCCAGGACAATGATGGTCAGCCCATCCATGGTTGCCCACAGCACCTTCATCGGCATGCCGCCGTAGTCACCGAAGTGCAGCGGCTGGGACATGCCCATGGCATCCATGTACCAGGGGCGCGTGCCCACGGCGGTGACCTGCAGGGTGCTGGCGTCGATCAGCACCGGGGTCAGCAGGTGCGAAGTCAGGTGGCTGCTGCCCTTGAGGAACACCGCGTAGTGGTGCTCGCTGGAGAAGCGCGTACCGGGGAAGGCGATGAAGTCCGGCTGCATGCCTGGGGCGGCTTCCCGGGCGATGTCCAGCAGGCGGCTGGCGGGAGCCAGCGCGGTCAGGGGCGGGGCGTCGCGGTAGGGTGCGACCATGGCGCTGAGGCTGTCGTTGCGCCAGGCGGCGATGATCAGGTCGGCGCAGGCGCTGATGACCCCGGTCACCCCCACCACCAGGGCCCAGGTCAGGGTGACCACGCCAATCAGGTTGTGCAGGTCGAGCCAGCGCAGGCGGCTGGATTTGTCCTGGCGCACGCTGGCGAATTTCAAGCGGCGCATGAACGGCAGATAGAGCACGGTGCCAGAGATGATCGCCAGCACGAAGAGGATGCCCATGAAGGCCAGCAGCAGCTTGCCCGGCAGCCCGGCGAACATGTCCACATGCAGGCGCAGCATGACCATCATCAGCCCGCCGTTGGCCGAGGGCATGGCCACGGCTTCGCCGGTGCGGGCGTCGAGCATGAAGGTGTGGGAGGAATTGGGCTCGGTGCCGGCGGTCTTGGCCATGATCGCCATCACACCGTTGGGCTCGTCTTCGTCCCAGCCGAAGTACTGCATGACTTCCCCCGGGCGGTGAGCTTCGGCGGCCTTGACCAGCTGTTGCAGGTCCAGGCGCGGGGTGTCGGCGGGCAGCTCCCGCAGTTGTGGCGCGTCACCCAGCAGGTGGTCGATCTCGTGGTGGAAGATCAGCGGCAGGCCGGTGAGCGCGAGCAGCAGCAGAAATACCGTGCAGATCAGGCTGGTCCAGGTGTGGATAAAGGACCAGCGGCGGATTGTCTTGCTTTTCATTTCTTAGCCTTCAGGCACACCAAGGCCGTCCTTGTCGGACGGCCTGGTTGTTAATTCAGCCGATTACCATTGATAGGTGGCGCTGGCGACCACGCTGCGCTGATCGCCGAAATAGCAGTAGGAACCATCGCAGGTGGACAGGTAGTCCTTGTCGAACAGGTTGGTGGCGTTGAGTTTCAGCGACGCCCCTTTGAGGCTGTTGTCCAGGCGACCGAGGTCGTAATGCACGGCAGCGTCGAACACCGTGTAGGCGTCGGCCTTGCCCAGCCAGGTGTTGGCCTGGTCGCCATAGGTATTGCCGGTGTAGCGGGCGCCGGCACCGATGCCGAAACCGTCGAGTACGCCGGAGTGCCAGGTGTAGTCCGTCCACAGGGAGGCTTGCTGGTTGGGCATCAGCTGCAGGCGGTTGCCTTTGTGGATGCCTTTTTGTACCTCGGACTTGGCCAGGGTGTAGGCCGCGATGACCTTGAGGTTTTCGGTCACGTCAGACACGGCTTCCAGTTCCAGGCCTTTGACCTTCACTTCGCCAGTCTGGTTGGTGATCGATTCGCCTCCTGCCCCGATGCTGGTGACCAGGACATTCTTCTGGGTCAGGTCGTAGACCGCCGCACTCAGCAGCGTGTTCGAACCCGGTGGTTGATACTTGATGCCCAGCTCCCACTGGCTACCTTCCGTGGGTTTATACGATTCGGTCGGTGAAACGCTGGCGTTGCTCGCTGGCTGGAAGGATTCGGCGTAGGAAATGTACGGCACGACACCTGAGTCGAACACATAGCTGAGCGCCGCATTGCCACTGAAGTTCTTGCTGCGATCAGTGTTGGTCGCGTCTTTCTTGTTGAGGTAGGTGGTGCCTTGGTGCACCCAGTCCTCACGGCCACCCAGGGTCAGGCGCCAGTTGTCCAGGGCCATCTGGTCCTGGACGTAGAGGCCGGTCTGAATGGTTTTCTGGTCGTAGTCGTAGTAAGCGTCGGTGCGCGACGGACGAACAATCGGCTGGCCATAGACCGGGTTGAAGATATTGGTTTTGCCCCCGTCGCCATAGATCGACAGGTACGAAGTGCTGGTGCGCTGGTGGTCCAGGCCGATGAGCACGGTGTGGTCGATGTCGCCGGTGGCGAAGTTGGCCTGGAAGTTGTTGTCGACCGCGAACTGGCCGATGTCTTCGTTGACGTTGGTCGAGGTCCGGCTGATGTTGCCCGCCGCATCAGCCGGGGAGTAGGCATAGGAACCCACGGTCAACTGCTGGAAGGACAGCTCCGATTTGGTGTAGCGCAGGTTCTGACGGAACTGCCATACATCGTTGAAGCGGTGCTCGAAGGCGTAGCCCAGGGCGTAGTAGGTGCGGTCGTAGAACTCGTAGTCCGGGTCACCCAGGTTCTTGTGATGGGAGACCTCGCCCAGTGGCGACTTGATCTTGGTGCCCTGGATCGGCATGAACTGGCTGGTGGCACCGGTATCGTCGCGGGTGAACTGCGTGAGCAGGGTCAGCTTGGTATCGGTATCGATGTTCCAGGTCAGGCTGGGGGCAATGTTGTAGCGCTTGTTGTCGATGTGGTCGACCTGGGTGCCGGCATCGCGCACCACGCCGCTGAGCCCATAGAGGAACTGGCCTTCGTCGTCGATCTTGCCGGTGCTGGCGAAGTTGATCTGGCGGTAGTTGTCGCTGCCGTACTGGATCTGCACGGCATGGCTGGTGTCTGCGCTGGGGCGGCGGCTGACCATGTCCAGCAGGCCACCCGGCGGGGTCTGGCCATACACCGAGGACGCCGGGCCGCGCAGCAGGGCCAGGCGGTCGAGGTTCCAGGTTTCCGCTTTCGGGTTGGCATACACACCGCGGGGCAGGGGCAAGCCGTCGAGGAACTGTGTGGGTTCGAAGCCCCGTACACGCATCCAGTCATAGCGGGTGTCGCTGCCGTAGCTGGCAGAAACAATCCCGGGCATGTAACGCACGGCATCGTCGAGGTTCTGGACGTTGCGGTCTTCCATCTGCTGGCGGGTAGCGACGGAAATCGAGCGCGGAGCCTCAACCAGCGAGGTGTCGGTCTTGGTGCCGGCGGCGGTACGTGTGGCGAGGTAACCGTCGACCGGGCCCCAGGCACTCTCGCCAGCCAGCTGGCCAGTGATATTGGTTTCCGGCAAGGTCACCACGCCTTCCGGTGCCGCCACCAGGCTGTAGGTGCCGGCGCTGCTGTGCTCCAGTTGCAAGCCGGTGCCGCGCAGGGCTTCGCGCAAGGCGCCCGGGGCGTCGAACTGGCCATTGACTGGAGCCGAGGTCTTGCCCGCCGCCAGGGCCGGATTCAGGCTCAGGGCCAGGCCAGCCTGACTGGCAATCTGGTTCAGGGTGCTGGCCAGGGGCGCTGCTGGCAGGTTGTAGGCGCGCACGCTGCTGGCCTGTTCGGCGGCCATCAGCGCTGGGCTGGTCAGGGGGGCGCTGAGCGCGATGGCAACGGCCAAGAGACTGGGGCGCAACAGAGTGTCTAGCGGGCGGTACATACGGCGGCTCCTGAATGGAAATGTTTCGCAATTGCCTAGGTGCCGGACGAGATTGGAAAAGTGATAGGGCAGATTGAAAATAATTTAGATTTAGATTGATTGAGGTTAATTCGCTGGCAAGCCAGCTCCTACGGGATCGGTGTAGGAGCGGGCTTGCTGGCGAAGGCCACGACACCGACCTCAGCGCTTGGCGTCAGCCTTGGCCACCACCGTCACCCACCAGTCGGTGTGCCGCTCGATCTTCACGGGCAGGGTCGGCAGCAGGGCATTGAGGGCCAGGTCGGTGTCCTGCAACGGGAAGCTGCCGGTGATCCGCAGGTCGGCCACTTCCGGTGCCACGCCCAGGTGACCGCGGCGATAACGGCCCAGCTCAGCGATCAGGTCACCGAGGCGGGCGTTGTCCACCACCAACATGCCTCGGGTCCAGGCATCGGCGCCCAGGTTCAGCGCCTGCAGCGGCCCGAGACCGTCGCGGCGCATCAGCACTTGTTGGCCTTCCTTGAACACCTGCTCGTCCTGGCCGGCTTCCGGCCGTGCCGCCACCGCCGATTGCAGCACGCCGAGGCGGGTGCCCTGGTCTTCACGCTTGACCAGGAAGCGCGTACCCAGGGCACGCATCCGGCCGTCGCGGGTTTCGACGATGAAGGGGCGACTGTCGTTGTGCCCGGTCTCGATGAGGATTTCGCCTTCCTGGAGAACGATTCGGCGCTGCTTCTCATCGAAGCGCACATCCAGCGCACTGTGGGTATTGAGGTTGATCATCGTGCCGTCTGTCAGGCGTAGGGTGCGCTGCTCACCGGTGGCGGTGCGCTGGTCGGCCAGCCAGTAGTCCACCGGCAGGTAGCGCTCGCTGGCAAACAGCGCCAGCCCCGCCACCAGCACCACGCTGGCGACTCCGCGTCCCATTTTGCGCACGCGCCGGCGCAGGCCTTCGCGAGATTGCACCAAGGCATTGCGGGCCGGGCCGGCCGCCACGCTAAAGCGCTGGTCGAGCATGCCCAACTGGCGCCAGGCGCGGGCGTGTTCTTCATGGGCGGCATGCCATTTGGCGAACTCTTCGCGCTCCACGGCACTGGCGCCGCCGTCCAGGGACAGTTGCCAGGCAATGGCGGCGTCCAGCACCCGGGCGGACACCGGCTTGGAGCTGATGGGGGTCATACCGGCTCCCCGTACAGGGCGATGTAGCACTGGCGGATGCCCTGGGCCAGGTACTGACGCACCCGTGGCACCGAGACACCCAGGCGTTCGGCGATCTCGGCGTGGCTCAGGCCGTCGAGGCGGTTATAGAGGAAGGCCATGCGCGCCTTGCTGGAGAGTTTGCCCAACAGGCGGTCGATGGCCTTGAGGTCTTCGAGGATCATCTGCTGCTCTTCCGGCGACGGTTGTTCGCCTTCGGGGATCAACATCAGTTCACTGAGGTAGGCCTGTTCCAGGGCGGCGCGGCGGAAGTAGTCGAACAGCAGGCCCTTGGCGATGGCCACCAGAAAGGCCCTGGGTTCCCGTGGAGCCTTGAGTTCATCGCGGCCCAGCAGGCGCACGAAGGTGTCCTGGCTCAGGTCCTCGGCCCGTTGAGCGCAGGCAACGTTGCGCCGCAGCCAGGCCAATAGCCAACGGCGATGGTCGCGATACAACGCACCAACCAGCTCATTGTGGGGGCTTTGGACTGACGACAACGGGGCTCACCGATCGAGAAGTTTAAAATAACGAGAACTATTCGCGATTGTGGCAGAGGCGAAACACAGGCGCAATTGGCGCTGGTCGGCTGCTCTTTCCCGAGGGTTGCACGCTTTTTTCTGATGTGGCGAGGGAGCCTGTGCCCTCGCTACGGTCAATTGCCGCGGATCAGAACGAGTGTGCCTGCTGGCGGCGTTTCCATTGGCTGAGGCGCTGTTGCAGGTTCAGCGGGCTGTCAATCTGCTGCTGGCGGGCACGGTTGAACAGGATCAGTGCCAGCTCTGCGGTGGCCAGGGCGTCGGCCGCTGCGTGGTGACGCTCGGCCACTTGCAGCTTGAACACGTTGATCCAGTCATCCAGGCCGGCCTCACGGAAAGCGGCCTTGGGACAGAGCATGGGCGCCATGTCCGCCACGTCGAGGAAACTGTGCTGCAGGCGATAGCCCAGGCTGTCCTTGAGTGCCCGACCGAGCATGTGCTGGTCGAAGGGGGCATGAAACGCCAGGAGCGGGCTGTCACCGACGAACTCCATGAAGTCCAGCAGAGCCTCCACCGGATCGCAGCCGGCGGCGATGGCGCTGGGCCCCAGGCCATGGATCAGCACGCTGGGGCTGAGCTTGTGGCCTTCACGCTGCAGGGTGCGTTCGAACTGCTGGCTGAAGTCGATGGCACCGTCCTCGATCACCACCGCGCCGATGGACAGCACCTGATCGCGGTTGAGGTTGAGGCCGGTGGTTTCCAGGTCCACCACCACCCAGCGTTGCTCTCGCAGGCTGCACTCACCCAGCTCGGTGAACGCGGGCAGGCGGTCGCGGCGTTGTTGCTGTTGGGCCGTCAGGACGCTGACGGCGGGACGGAACCAGGCAAACAGGCTCATGACTGATAGCTCATAACTGGTAGCGCAGGGCCAGGCTGCTTTGCAGGCGCTGGGCCTGGCGCAGGGACTCGCGCAGGATGCGTCGGTCCAGGTGATTGAGGCTGTCGGGGTCGACCCGATTGGAATAGGGCTGGTTCTCCCGGGTCTGGCGTTGATGTTGCTGCATGCGGGTCTGCTGGATGAAGTGGTAGGCCTCTTCATAAGCGGCGCCGTCCAGGGGCTCGATGACCTGCTTGGACACCAGCTGGCGCAGACGCTCCAGGGTGTTGATGGCGCCGATGCCGTTGGCCAGGGCCAGCAGCCGGGCGCCATCGACGAAGGGGGTGAGGCCCTGGACCTTGAGGTCGAGGGTGGCTTTTTCGCCGTTCTTTTTGGCCAGGACGAATTCGCGGAAGCGGCCCACGGGCGGGCGCTGGCGCAAGGCGTTTTCCGCCAGCATGCGCTGGAACAGACGGTTGTCGCCGACTTGGTCGAGGATGGCCCGGCGCAGTTGTTCGGCGCCTTGTTCATCGCCCCAGACCACCCGCAGATCGAAATAGATGCTCGAACCCAGCAGGTTCTCCGGCGTTGCCTCGCGGATGAAGGCGGCAAAGCGTCGGGCCCATTCGGCTCGGGACAGGCACAGCTCGGGGTTGCCGGCCATGATGTTGCCCTTGCACAGGGTAAAGCCGCACAGCGCCAGGCTCTGGTTGATCTGCTGGGCGATGGGCAGCAGCTTGCCGCGGATCTCGGCGGCGTGGGCCGCGTCTCGGGCCTCGAACAGGATGCCGTTGTCCTGGTCGGTGTGCAGGGTCTGTTCGCGCCGGCCTTCGCTGCCGAAGCACAACCAGCTGAAGGGCACGCCGGGGTCGCCCTTGTCCGCCAGGGTCAACTCGATCACCCGGCATACGGTGTGATCGTTGAGCAGGGTGATGATGTGGGTGATCTGGGTCGACGACGCACCGTGGGCCAGCATGCGCTCCACCAGTTGGCCGATCTCGCCTCGCAGCGCCACCAGGTGTTCCACCCGGGGAGCATTGCGGATGGTTCGCGCCAGGTGCACCAGATCGACCCGTTGCAGGGAAAACAGGTCGCGCTCGGAGACCACGCCGCACAGGCGCTGGTCTTTCACCAGGCAGACGTGGGCGATATGGCGCTCGGTCATGGCGATGGCGGCGTCGAAGGCACTGTGGTCCGGGCTGAGGAAGAAAGGGGCCTGGGTCATGTGCTGTTCGATGGGCTGGTTGAGGTCCTGGGTGCGGTCGGCGACGACCTGGCGCAGGTCCCTCAGGGTGAAGATCCCCAGGGGCGCCTTGTGCTCGTCCACCACCACGATGCTGCCTACTTGTTGCTCATGCATCAGCGCCACGGCCTCACGCAGCGGCATCTGTGGGGCGCAGGCGACCGGATGACGCATGGCCAGTTCGCCCAGGCGGGTGTTCAGCGAGTATTGGGTGCCAAGGGTTTCCACGGCCTTTTGCTTGACCTGCTGATTGACCTGATCCAGCAGGCTGCTGACCCCGCGCAAGGCGAAATCGCGGAACTCGTCGGACAAGGCGAAGAGTTTGATGAAGGCGCTCTTGTTCAATTGCAAGCAGAAGGTGTCTTCGGCGGCCCGGTGTTCGGTGCGGGTGGCGCGTTCGCCCAGCAGTGCAGCCAGGGGAAAACATTCGCCGGTGGTGATTTCGAAGGTGGTTTCGGTGCTGCCCTTGGCGGCGTGGGTGCGTTCGCCCACCACGCGTCCCTGCTTGACGATATAGAAGTGCTCAACCGGGCCGTCGGCGGGCTTGATGATGCTGTCGCCGGGCCCGTAGAAACGCAGCTGGCATTGTTCCACCAGATAGGCCAGGTGGAGGTTTTCCATCTGGTTGAAGGGCGGGAACCGCTGCAGGAACTGCACGGTCCCCTGGATGTTCTGCAACACCGCGGTCTTCCCTGCCTGGGTGAAGGCGTCCGCTTTACTCATAACGATTACCGCAGTCTTTTTGGATTTGTTGTGGTCGGATCACGGCAATGGTCGGACTCCCAGCGCGAGGTGCCCATTGGACGTAAGTCTAGGTAGCGGCCGGAGCCCGGACATTTGGCTTTGAGCGGCGTTTAATCAATGCAAAAAAGCTCTGATCAAGGCTCTTGGCAATTTTTCCGACGAAGTGCACATTGGAGGTCTGCTTAGCGATGTCTGACCAATGTGCTAGGGGATTGATCTGTTCATGTAGAGAAATGTATGCCCGACCACGATATTTTGAGTGACGCCGAGCGCGAGGCGCTGAGTGCAGTCATGCTGGAGCCGGATCTGCCGGCCCAGCGGGTATTGATTGCCGATGACGACAAGGATGCACGGGAACTGCTGGCGGAAATTCTTGGCCTGGATGGTATCCGTTGCATCACGGCTGCCAGCGGCAAGGCCGCTCTTGAATTACTCGAATCGAACAAGTCCATCGGCCTGCTGATCACCGATCTGCGCATGGCGCCCTGCAGTGGTCTTGACCTGATTCGCCAGGTGCGGGAATCGGAACGGGCGGCGCTGCCGATCATCATCATTTCCGGTGACGCCGATGTGCGCGACGCCATCGCTGCCATGCACTTGAGCGTGGTGGACTTCCTGCTCAAACCCATCGACACCGGCAAGTTGCTGGCCCTGGTCAAACACGAACTGGGTGTCATTCACTGAGCTGCAAGCGCCGAGTCAGGGCGACACACTAAAAAGCCCCGGCGGACCGGGGCTTTTTGTCTGTTGCCAGGCGTGCTTACAGGCCGTTCTTGGCCTTGAACTCGCGACGACGACGGTGCAATACCGGCTCGGTGTAGCCGTTAGGCTGCTTGGTGCCTTCGATCACCAGCTCCAGGGCGGCCTGGAAGGCGATGTTGCTGTCGAAGTCCGGAGCCAGCGGGCGGTACAGCGGGTCACCGGCGTTCTGCCGGTCGACCACCGGGGCCATGCGCTTGAGGCTTTCCAGCACCTGCGCCTGGGTGACCACACCGTGGCGCAGCCAGTTGGCGATGTGCTGGCTGGAGATGCGCAGGGTGGCGCGGTCTTCCATCAGGCCAACGTCGTTGATGTCCGGCACTTTCGAGCAACCCACGCCCTGGTCGATCCAGCGCACCACGTAACCGAGAATGCCCTGGGCGTTGTTGTCCAGTTCGTTCTTGATCTGCTCGGCCGACCAGTTGGTGTCGCTGGCCAGAGGGATGGTCAGGATGTCGTCCACCGAAGCGCGGGCACGCTTGGCCAGTTCGGCCTGCCGGGCGAACACGTCGACCTTGTGGTAGTGCAGTACGTGCAGGGCGGCGGCGGTCGGCGACGGCACCCAGGCGGTGTTGGCACCGGCCAGCGGGTGGGCGATCTTCTGTTCGAGCATGGCGGCCATCAGGTCCGGCATGGCCCACATGCCCTTGCCGATCTGCGCACGGCCTTGCAGGCCGGTGGACAGGCCGATATCGACGTTCCAGTTCTCGTAGGCGCCGATCCATTTCTCGGCCTTCATGTCGGCCTTGCGCACCATGGCGCCGGCTTCCATGGAGGTGTGGATCTCGTCACCGGTGCGGTCGAGGAAGCCGGTGTTGATGAACACCACGCGCTCGCTGGCCGCCTTGATGCAGGCCTTGAGGTTGACCGTGGTGCGGCGCTCCTCGTCCATGATCCCGACTTTCAGGGTATTGCGCGGCAGGTTCAGCACCTCTTCGATGCGGCCGAACAGTTCGTTGGTGAACGCGGCTTCTTCAGGGCCGTGCATCTTCGGCTTGACGATGTATACCGAGCCGGTGCGGCTGTTCTTGCGCGAGGTGTTGCCGTTGAGGTTGTGGATCGCCGCGAGGCTGGTGACCAGGCCGTCGAGGATGCCTTCCGGCACTTCGTTGCCATGCTTGTCGAGGATCGCGTCGATGGTCATCAAGTGGCCGACGTTACGCACGAACAGCAGCGAACGGCCGTGCAGCTTCACCGGCTCACCGTTGACGCCGGTGTACTCGAGGTCGGCATTCATGGTGCGGGTAAAGGACTTGCCGCCCTTGGAAACCTCTTCCGCCAGGTCGCCCTTCATCAGGCCGAGCCAGTTGCGGTAGATCACCACTTTGTCGTCGGCATCAACCGCGGCAACCGAGTCTTCGCAGTCCATGATGGTGGTCAGGGCCGCTTCCATCAGCAGGTCCTTGACCCCGGCGGCGTCGGTCTGGCCGACCGGGCTTGCGGCGTCGATCTGGATCTCGAAGTGCAGGCCGTTGTGCTTGAGCAGGATCGCGGTAGGAGCTGCGGCGTCGCCCTGGTAGCCGATCAGTTGCGCGTCGTTGCGCAGGCCGCTGTTGCTGCCGCCCTTGAGGCCCACCACCAGCTTGCCGCCGACGATCTTGTAGCTCACGGAGTCCACGTGGGAGCCGGCGGTCAGTGGCGCCGATTCATCGAGGAAGGCGCGGGCGAAGGCGATGACCTTGTCGCCGCGAACCTTGTTGTAGCCTTTGCCTTTTTCCGCGCCATCGGCTTCGCTGATGGCGTCGGTGCCGTACAGCGCGTCGTACAGCGAGCCCCAGCGGGCGTTGGAGGCGTTGAGGGCGAAGCGCGCGTTCATCACCGGCACTACCAACTGCGGGCCGGCCATGTGGGCTATTTCTTCATCGACGTTCTGGGTGCTGGCCTGGAAGTCAGCCGCTTCTGGCAGCAGGTAGCCGATGTCTTGCAGGAAGGCTTTGTAGGCCACGGCATCGTGTGCCTGGCCGGCACGGGACTGGTGCCAGGCATCGATCCGCGCCTGGAAATCATCGCGTTTGGCGAGTAGGGCTTTGTTCTTCGGCGCCAGGTCGTGGATGACCTTGTCGGCACCGGCCCAGAATGCGTCGGCGGTGAGGCCGGTACCGGGAATGGCTTCGTTGTTCACGAAGTCGAACAGGACTCTGGCGACCTGCAGGCCACCGACTTGAACGTGTTCAGTCATTGCTTGCCTCACTCTGCTCAGCTATTTCGCTTTTCAGCTCTTCAAATTAACAATGAAGCCGGCGGCCATTTAAAGCACAACCCTGTTCACCAGTACATGCCATTGCTGGCGGCTGGGTGCTTCCAATCAACGGCGGAGCCTTGCTGATGGGCGGTTGCGAGGGTTGCGATCAGGCCTTGGCAGACATCGTTCCAACGTTATGTAGTGCGCGCTGCGGCATACTACATGATGAATTGCGCTTGTGAAAATTAGACTAAATACGTCGTTCCGCGACTTAAGAATGCAGTGCGGTCACGCTGGGGAACGTGATGTTCTCAAAAAAGCTGGTGGATTGTTCCATATAAATACAAAAAGTTGTACACGATTTGTGTTTTGCCCTGCGCGCCCACGTAGGAGCCGGATTGCCGGCGAATGGGCCTTCGGGGGTTGCGTCGGCCTTGCGGGCACTTTCGCTGGCAAGCCAGCGCCTACGCAAGCTGCTGCGATGTGGGTTGGAAGGCGCGGGGAATGAGGCTGCCTATAATTGCTCTTTCATCAAGCAAAGAGGGCTGCGCCATGGACCATCTCGTTCTCACGGTTTTCGCCCCGGACAAGGCCGGACAGGTCGAGCGTATTGCCCAGTGCATCGCCGAGCACGGCGGCAACTGGCTGGAAAGCCGTCTGTCGCGCATGGCGGGGCAGTTTGCCGGCATCTTGCGGGTCGGGGTCCCGGCCGAGGCCTACGATGAGCTGGTGGATGCCTTGCAGGGGCTCTCCGCCCAGGGCATCCGGGTATTGATCGCCGAAAGCGGCATCGAGCAGTCCTGCACCTGGAAGCCCATCGCCATGGAGCTGGTGGGCAATGATCGTCCGGGAATCGTCCGGGATATCACCCGCTTGCTGGCGGAGCAGGGGGTCAACCTCGAACGGCTGGTGACCGAGGTGCGCCCAGCGCCCATGAGCAGCGAGCCGTTGTTTCATGCCGAGGCGATTCTGGCGGTGCCCCTGACGTTGTCCCTGGAGGTATTGCAGTCGCGCCTGGAAACCCTGGCCGACGATCTGATGGTGGAGTTGGTGCTGCGCAGCGAGGTCTGAACACCGTCCCGCAGGTTATCCCAGTAATCCGTGCATGCGCCTGTGGATAACCTGTAGAGACCTGTCGCCAGCCCAGTGCAGCCGCGGCTTAGCCCGCTCTGATCAAAAAACCAGCAGTTTCAAGGGCTTGTGCACAAACGGCGGGGATCAGGTTGTGGATAACCTTGGGAAGAACCGCTGCAGGCCACGAATGGCCTGGCCTGCAGGGCGTTGTACGTTTATTGATCAGCGGCGGCCGCGCAGGCTGAGCCAGGCATCGACGCTGTACACCGCCAGGCCGGCCCAGATGAACATGAACGCCAGCAAGGTGCTGGAGGACAGGTGTTCGCCAAACAGCAGCACCGCTTGCAGCAGCACCAGGGTTGGCGCCAGGTACTGAAGGAAGCCCAGGGTGGTGTAGGGCAAGTGTCGAGCCGCGGCGTTGAAGCACACCAGCGGGATCAGCGTGACCGGGCCGGCGGCTACCAGCCACCAGGCTTCGGAGCTGGTCCAGAAGGCGGCATGGGCACTGCTGGCTTCGGGGTGCAGGAGCAGCCAGGCCATGGCGATGGGCACCAGCATCCAGGTTTCCACCACCAGCCCGGGCAAGGCCTTGACCGGGGCCTGTTTACGGATCAGGCCATAGAAGCCGAAGCTCAGGGCCAGTATCAGTGAGACCCAGGGCAAACTGCCTACTTGCCACACTTGCTGGGCCACGCCCACCGCCGCCAGGATCACCGCCAGCCACTGCATGCGCCGCAGGCGTTCGCCAAGAATCAGCATGCCCAGCAGCACATTGATCAGGGGATTGATGTAGTAGCCCAGGCTGGCCTCAAGCATGCGCCCATTGTTCACGGCCCAGACATAGGTCAGCCAGTTGCCGGCGATCAGGGTGCCACTCAGGGCCAGGATGGCCAGGCGCCTGGGGTTTTCTCGCAGCTCGCGCCACCAGCCGGGATGTTTCCATACCATCAGCAACACAGCGCCGAACAGCGCCGACCAGAGTACCCGGTGGACGATGATTTCCACGGCCGGAACGCTGGCGATGGCTTTGAAGTAGATCGGAAACAGACCCCAGATGATGTAGGCGGTCAGGCCCAGGATGTACCCGCGACGCGGGTTGGCGGCTTGCATGCAGAGTCCTTGCTTAGGCAGCTAACGAAGACGGGATTGTAAGGACAATTGTCAGGACATGTCCTGACTTTTGCGCCGCCCGTTTCTGTGGGGGAGGGCTGGTAGGCAATGGCGAACTTACGGGCCTCTTCGCTGGCGAGCCAGCTCCTACGGTTGGCGTTGTATCGAGGCGGATTCTTGTAGGAGCCGGCTTGCCGGCGAAGGCGACCGCATGGGCCTCTTCGCTGCCAAGCCAGCGCCTGCAGGCAGGGTCAGAACAGTTTGAGAGGTTCTTCGTTGAGGGCCGCCAGCTGTTCGCGCAGGGCCAGGACCTGATCCCCCCAGTAACGTTCGCTGCCGAACCAGGGGAAGCTGTGGGGAAAGGCCGGATCGTCCCAGCGTCGTGCCAGCCAGGCGCTGTAGTGCATCAGGCGCAGGGCTCGCAGCGGTTCGATCAGGGCCAGTTCCCGCGGGTCGAAATCATGGAACTCGCTGTAGCCGTCCATCAGTTCGGAGAGCTGGCTGAGGCACTCCTGGCGGTCGCCGGCCAGCATCATCCACAGGTCCTGCACCGCCGGGCCCATGCGGCAGTCGTCCAGGTCGACGATATGGAACATCTCGTCGCGGCACATCATGTTGCCGGGGTGGCAATCGCCGTGCATGCGGATGTTCTGGTGCGGGGTGGCCTGGTAGACCTCTTCCACCCGCTTGAGCAGGTCCCGGGCCACGGACTCGTAGGCCGGTAGCAGGCTCTTGGGAATGAAGTTGCCTTGCAGCAGGGTCGCCAGTGAGTCATGACCGAAGTTCTTCACGCCCAGGACTTCGCGGTGCTCGAAGGGGCGGGTGGCGCCCACGGCATGCAGGCGACCGAGCAATTGCCCGAGGCGATAGAGTTGATCCAGGTTGCCCGGTTCGGGCGCGCGCCCGCCACGTCGGGGAAACAGGGCGAAGCGAAAGCCCGCATGCTCGAACAGGCTGGCACCGTCGTGGATGATCGGTGCGACCACCGGCACATCGCACTCGGCGAGTTCGAAGGTGAAGCGGTGTTCTTCCAGGATCGCTTCGTTGGTCCAGCGCTGGGGGCGGTAGAACTTGGCGATCAGCGGTTCGCCTTCGTCGATGCCGACTTGATAGACGCGATTTTCGTAGCTGTTGAGCGCCAGCACGCGGGCGTCGCTGAGAAAACCGATGCTTTCAACGGCGTCCAGAACCAGGTCGGGGGTCAGTGTTTCAAACGGGTGCGACATGCTTACTCCTGCGCGCAGCAGGCTGCCGCGTCCGGCCAAGCATGGTAACGCAGACGGGGAGCCAGCGGGGGAGGGTTTGCTGGTGGTTCGGCTGGGCGCCAGGTTGGCCGGCGAGCCGGCTGCTACGGACGTAGGAGCCGGTTGGGCGCGGGGCGGGTTCAGGCGCCGATGATGCCGCCGTCTTCCCGGGTGATAGCCATCACCGAGGAGCGCGGCTTGCCGTTGGGCAGGTGCTCGGGGAAGGTTGAGCCACCGGTTTCTCCCGGGTGCTGGATGCCGACGAACAGGGTCTTCTGGTCCGGGGCGAAGGCGATCCCGGTGACTTCGCAGCCCACAGGTCCGACCATGAAACGACGGATTTCACCGCTGTCCGGGTCGGCGCAGAGCATCTGGTTATTGCCCATGCCGGCAAAATCGCCGCTGTTGCTGTAGTCGCCGTCGGTGAGGATCCACAGGCGTCCGGCTTGGTCGAAACCCAGGCCGTCGGGGCTGTTGAACATGTTCTCTGGGGTGATGTTGGAGGAGCCGCCCTTGGGCTGGCCGGCATGCACAGCGGGGTTGCCGGCGACCACGAACAGGTCCCAGGAAAAACTCATCGCGCCATGATCGTCGCCGCCGGTGCGCCAGCGCAGGATCTGTCCGTAGACATTCTTCTCCCGCGGGTTGGGGCCACCTGCTGGCTGGCCGTCTTCGCCACGCTTGGCGTTGTTGGTCAGGGTGCAATAGACCTGGCCGTCCTTGGGACTGACCACAATCCATTCCGGGCGGTCCATGCGCGTGGCCTGGACCACGCTGGCCGCCAGGCGTGCCTGGATCAGTACCTGGGCCTGGTCGGCGAAGCCGCTGCTGGCGTCGATGCCGTTCTTGCCGTGAGTCAACTCGATCCACTGGCCCTGGCCCTTGGGACGGTCCGGGTTGCCGTCGCCGGCATCGAAGCGCGCCACGTACAGGGTGCCGTGGTCCAGCAGGTCGCGGTTGGCCTTGGGGTTGCGGTGGTTGATCTTGTCGCGGCTGATGAACTTGTAGATGAATTCCCCGCGCTCATCGTCGCCCATGTAGACCACGGCGCGGCCGTCGCGTGTTTGCGCCAGGGCCGCGTTTTCATGCTTGAAGCGGCCCAGGGCGGTGCGTTTGACCGGGGTCGATTGCGGGTCGAAGGGATCGATTTCCACCACCCAGCCGTGACGGTTGAGCTCGTTGGGATTCTTGGCCAGGTCGAAACGCGGATCGTGGGGGTGCCAGTTGATGTCCTTGCTGGTCACCACCGCGCCGTAGCGTTTCTGCGCGGCGTCGAACTTCTGCTCGGGATTGCTGCTGCCGAAGCAGTCGGTGAAGTTCTCTTCGCAGGTCAGGTAGGTGCCCCAGGGGGTCTTGCCGTTGGCGCAGTTCTGAAAGGTGCCCAGGACTTTCCTGCCCTTGGGGTCGGCAGCGGTCTTGAGCAGGTCGTGACCGGCGGCAGGGCCGCTGAGGCGGATTGGCGTGTTGCCGTGGATGCGCCGGTTGTAGCGTGAACCCTGGACGAACTGCCACTGGCCGTTCTTGCGCTGCACTTCGATGACCGACACCCCTTCGCTGGCCTGGGCCTTGCGCACGTCCTCGGCCGATTGCGGCTGGCCGCCGTGGGAATAGAGGTAGCGGTAGTTGGTGTATTCGTTGTTGATCGCCATCAGTGCCCGGTGCTTGTCGTCCGGGAAGGCGAACAGGCTCATGCCGTCGTTGTTGTCGCCAAACTGCACTTCCTGGGCCTGGGCGGTGCCATTGCCGCTGGGGTCGAAGGCCGGCCCGTTCTTGGTCAGCGGCTGGCCCCAACTGATCAGTACCGAGGATTTGTAGCCCGCCGGCAGGGTGATGTTGTCGCTGGTGGCGGCGGCAATGCCGGCAAAACCCAGCAGCTGGCTGTTGCCGGCGCTGACACTGGTGGCCAGGGCGCTGCGGCCGAGCAGTCCGCCACCGAGAAACAGGGCGGCGCCGCACAGGGCACCGGCACCGATGAAACCCCGGCGGCTGAGGCCGACCATCTGTTCCAGGTCGGTGGGTTGGTCTTCTTCTAACAGGCTCATAGCAGGCTCCCTGCGGGTTTTTGCAGCCACCTTAATGAGCGCCTATGACGAATATGTTGCAGCCTGAAGTCGTCGCACTCCGCTTACAGCGGGGTGCCGAGCAGGACATGGGAGGCAGAGAACTGCACCTGGACCGGTTTGCCCTCTGTCATTTCCAGCGTCTTGAGCCGGTGCGGCTCGGCCAGGGCGCAGAGGGTCTGGCCGTTGGGCAGGGTGATGCGCACCTCGCAGGGGCCGTCTTCGGCGTCGAGAATCTGCTCGACGGTCCCGCTCAGGCAATTGTGTCCAGTTGTTACTTGGGCGTCGGCAGGGTGCAGGTCCAGCCAGCCGGCCTTGATCAAGGCCACCACTTCAGTGCCGGTTTCCAGTTCCAGGCGCTGGGTGCTGTCGTGGGTGATCTGCGCTTTGAGGAGCAGGCCTCCTGGCAGTTCCAGGCTGATCAGGTCATTGCAGCCTAGAGGTGCGATCTCGCGGATCTTGCCGTGCAGCTGGTTGCGGGCACTGGTGCGCAGCATCAGGCGCCCCAGCAGATCGAGATCGCTGGCATCTTCTGCGGCTTCCAGCACTTGGGCCTGCAGTGCTTGCAGGCGTTGGTAAAGCCGCAACACGCGTTCGCCCTCGGCGGAGAGTTTGGCCCCGCCACCGCCCTTGCCGCCGACGTTGCGCTCTACCAGCGGGCGCTGAGCCAGGTTGTTGAGCTCATCGATGGCATCCCAGGCGGCCTTGTAGCTCAGGCCGGCGCTTTTGGCCGCGCGGGTGATGGAACCCTGTTCGGCAATGTGTTGCAGCAGGGCGATGCGTTGCGGGCGGCGGGCGATGTGCTGGGTCAACAGAGTGGGCAAGGACATGGCAGGGACGCTTTGGGCACTGAAGATGGACAGGGAGTTTGCGGTTTGAGCGATGAGAGTCAAGTCAGTCGGGGGTGGCGGGTCTTGCGGTTCGGGCCAGGCAATAGACATCCACTTGACGGGCGCCGGCATTGATCAGCAACCGGGCCAGGGCCTGGGCAGTGGCACCTGTGGTGAGGACGTCGTCCACCAGGGCCAGGTGGCGGCCGGCCACAGGCGCGTCGGCGGCGAGGGCGAAGGCCTGGCGCAGGTTGCGCTGACGGGCACGTGCCCCCAGGCCTTGTTGTGCCGGGGTGTCCTGGGTGCGCAGCAGCAGAAGGGGCTCCACCGCCAGTTGCAGGTGTTCTCCCAGCCACTGGGCCAGCATGCCGGCCTGGTTGAAGCCTCGCTGGCGCAGGCGTCGACGGGACAGCGGCACCGGCAGCAGGCAGTCTGGCCGGGGCAGGCCTTCATCGTAGCGATAGTGAAGGAATTGGCTGAGAAGTTCGGCCATCAGTCGGCCAAAAGGCCACTTTTCATGATGTTTGAAACGACTGATCAGGCTGTCCACCGGAAAATCGTAACGCCAGGGGGCGATGACCCGTCGAAACGCGGGGAGACGTTGCAGGCACTGGCCACAGGTCAGGCTGGCGGCGGGCAGGGGCAGGGCGCAGACCGAGCATTGGGCGCCGAGCCAGGGCAGTTCGTCCTGACATGAACTGCACAGGGCCAGGGCTGAATCGCTGGGTTCATCGCAAAGCAAACAGAGTTGTTTGTTTTTTGACCAGATGTAAACTGGTCCTTTGTATTTGGGTTGACAGTGCATGGCTCTTCCTTAAATATGCCGAACATCCGTGTTGCGGCTGTGGACTTTCCCTGTCCTGCGCCGCTTGCCAAGCATAATCAAGGAATCGCCCATGAGCGCCAGCACCACCGCTACCCTGCGTCATGACTGGACTTTGGCTGAAGTCAAAGCCCTGTTCGTCCAGCCATTCAATGACTTGCTGTTCCAGGCGCAGACGGTGCACCGCGCGCATTTCGATGCCAATCGGGTCCAGGTTTCGACCCTGCTGTCGATCAAGACCGGCGCCTGCCCGGAAGATTGCAAATATTGTCCGCAGTCCGGCCACTACAACACCGGCCTGGAAAAGGAAAAGCTCCTCGAAGTGCAGAAGGTGCTGGAGGAGGCCGCTCGGGCCAAGGCCATCGGCTCTACGCGTTTCTGCATGGGCGCCGCCTGGAAGCACCCTTCGGCCAAGGACATGCCCTATGTGCTGGAGATGGTCAAAGGCGTGAAGGCCATGGGCCTGGAAACCTGCATGACCCTGGGCCGTCTCGATCAGGACCAGACCGAGGCCCTGGCCAAGGCCGGCCTGGACTACTACAACCATAACCTCGACACCTCGCCGGAGTTCTACGGCAGCATCATCACCACCCGCACCTACAGCGAGCGCCTGCAAACCCTGGCCTACGTGCGTGACGCCGGGATGAAGATCTGTTCCGGCGGCATTCTCGGCATGGGCGAGTCCCTGGACGACCGCGCCGGCCTGCTGATCCAGCTGGCCAACCTGCCGGAGCACCCGGAGTCGGTACCGATCAACATGCTGGTGAAGGTGGCCGGCACGCCGCTGGAAAACGCTGAGGACGTGGACCCATTCGACTTTATCCGCATGCTCGCCGTGGCACGGATCCTCATGCCGCAATCCCACGTGCGCCTGTCCGCCGGCCGCGAAGCAATGAACGAGCAGATGCAGGCCCTGGCCTTCTTCGCCGGTGCCAATTCGATTTTCTACGGCGACAAGCTGCTGACCACCGCCAACCCGCAGGCCGACAAGGACATGCAGTTGTTCGCGCGCCTGGGCATCCAGCCCGAAGCCCGGGAAGAGCACGCCGACGAAGTGCATCAGGCGGCCATCGAGCAGGCCCTGGTGGAGCAGAAGAGCAGCGAGCAGTTCTACAACGCTGCCGTCTGACCTCCTGTGGTAGGAGCCGGCTGACCGGCGAACCCCGTGAACGGCGCAAGTGCGACGGGTTTCGCGTCGTCTGTTTCGCTGGCAAGCCAGCTCCTACGGGTAATGTGTCTGTGAGCCAATATCGAGGCCAGCATGTCTTTTGATCTCGCAGCACGGCTTGCAGCCCGTCGTGCTGAACATCTGTATCGCCAGCGTCCGCTGCTGGAAAGCCCTCAGGGGCCGCAAGTGGTGGTGGACGGCCAGCCATTGCTGGCTTTCTGCAATAACGACTACCTGGGCCTGGCCAATCACCCGCAGGTGATCGAAGCCTGGCGCGCTGGTGCCAGCCGCTGGGGCGTGGGCGGCGGCGCTTCCCATCTGGTGATCGGTCACAGCGCTCCTCATCACGCTTTGGAAGAAGCCCTGGCCGAGTTCACGGGGCGCCCGCGGGCGTTGCTGTTTACCACGGGCTACATGGCCAATCTCGGTGCGGTCACGGCGTTGCTCGGGCAGGGTGACACGGTGCTGGAAGACCGTCTCAACCACGCTTCCCTGCTGGATGCCGGCCTGCTCTCTGGTGCGCGCTTCAATCGCTATCTGCACAACGATGCAGGGAGCCTGGTCAAACGCCTGGAGAAGGCCACTGGCAACACCCTGGTGGTCACTGATGGGGTGTTCAGTATGGACGGCGATGTCGCCGACCTGCCGGCCCTGGCCCGGGAAACCAAGGCCCGCGGTGCCTGGCTGATGGTGGACGATGCCCATGGCTTTGGTCCGCTAGGGGCCAACGGTGCCGGGTTGGTGGAACACTTCGGCCTGGGGCTGGATGAAGTGCCGGTGCTGGTGGGCACCTTGGGCAAGGCCTTCGGTACCGCTGGGGCCTTTGTCGCCGGTAGTGAGGAGTTGATCGAAACACTGATCCAGTTCGCCCGGCCCTACATCTATACCACCAGCCAACCGCCGGCACTGGCCTGCGCCACGCGCAAGAGCCTGGAGTTGCTACGCAGCGAGCACTGGCGGCGTGAGCACCTGGCGAATCTGATTCGTCAGTTCCGGCTGGGGGCCGAGCAGATTGGCTTGGAGCTGATGGACAGCTTTACCCCGATCCAGCCAATCATGGTGGGCGACAGTGCCCGGGCCATGGAGTTGTCACGGATGCTCCGTTCGCGGGGGATCATGGTTACCGCCATCCGTCCGCCGACCGTGCCGGCCGGTAGTGCGCGGCTGCGGGTGACGTTGTCCGCCGCCCACAGCGAAGCGCAGGTCCAGCTATTGTTAAGCGCGTTGGCGGATTGTTTCAGTGAACTGCAAACGAGGCCTAGCCATGCGTGATCGACTGATCCTGTTGCCGGGCTGGGGGCTGGGGGTGTCGCCCCTGGAACCTTTGGCTGCCGCTTTGCAGGGGCTGGATGAACACTTGCGGGTGGAGATCGAGCCCCTGCCGGAGCTGACGTCCAGCGATCTGCAGGCATGGCTGGACGAGCTCGACGATGCGCTGCCGGATGACGCCTGGCTGGGGGGCTGGTCCCTGGGCGGCATGCTCGCCGCGGAGTTGGCGGCCCGACGCGGCGAGCGCTGCTGCGGTTTGTTGACCCTGGCCAGCAATCCCAGCTTCGTTGCTCACGAGCAATGGTCCAGTGCCATGGCCGCTGAGACCTTTGACGGCTTCCTGGCCGGCTGCGCCGCTGATCCGCGCACCACCCTCAAGCGCTTTTCCCTGCTGTGTGCCCAGGGCGCCGTCGATCCCCGCGGCTTGTCGCGGATGCTGCTGGGCGGGGCGCCGGCGACGCCGGGTGCGGTGCTGATGGCGGGTCTGGAGTTGTTGGCGCAGTTGGATACGCGCGAAGCCTTGCTGGCTTTTCGTGGCCCGCAGTTGCACCTGTTCGCCGGGCTGGATGCCCTGGTGCCTGCCGAGGCGGCCGCCGAGTTGCTGGTATTGCTGCCGGATATAGAAGTTGGCCTGATCGAGCAGGCCAGCCACGGTTTTCTTCTGGAGGACCCCCACGGAGTGGCAGGGGCGATCCAGGCTTTTTTGCATGAGTCCGGCGATGACTGATTTGTCTGTTCCTGTCTTACCCGCAGGCCTGCCTGACAAGCGTCAGGTGGCGGCTTCGTTTTCCCGCGCCGCAGCCAGTTACGACAGCGTTGCCGAGTTGCAGCGCACGGTCGGCCAGCAATTGCTGAGCCGTTTGCCTGAAGGCTGGACGCCTGCGCGCTGGCTGGACCTGGGCTGTGGTACGGGGCATTTCAGTCGAGTGCTGGGGGCACGCTTCGCCGGCAGTCAGGGGCTGGCCCTGGATATTGCCGAGGGCATGCTCAAGCACGCGCGGCCCCAGGGTGGCGCCGAGCACTTTTTCGCTGGAGATGCTGAGCGCCTGCCGTTGCAGGGCAGCAGCTGCGAGCTGATTTTCTCCAGCCTGGCGGTGCAGTGGTGTGCCGACTTTGCTGCCGTGCTCAGTGAAGCCCAGCGGGTGCTCAAGCCGGGCGGTGTGCTGGCTTTTGCCAGTCTGTGCGTCGGCACTTTGCAGGAGCTGCGTGAGAGCTGGGGGCGGGTCGATGGGCAGGTCCACGTCAATCGCTTTCGTGAGTTCGCACGCTATCGCCACTTGTGCGATGCCAGTGGTTTGCATGTACGTAGCCTGGAGAGCGTTCCCCATGTTCTGCATTACCCGGATGTGCGTAGTCTGACCCATGAGTTGAAAGCCTTGGGTGCACACAATCTGAATCCAGGTCGTCCCGGCGGCCTCACCGGACGCGCGCGTATCGCCGGGTTGATCGAGGCTTACGAGGGGTTTCGTCAGCCCCAGGGGCTGCCGGCGACCTATCAGGTGGTGTATGCCGTGTTGGAGAAACCGCTATGAGTGCTGCCTATTTCATTACTGGCACCGACACCGATGTGGGTAAAACCACCATTGCCGCGGGACTGTTGCATGCGGCGCGGCTGGCCGGGCTGAGTACCGCGGCAGGCAAACCTGTGGCTTCCGGGTGCGAGTTGAGCGCCAAGGGCCTGCGCAATGCCGATGCTCTGGCATTGCTGGCGCAGTCGTCGTTGCCGTTGAGCTATGAAGAGGTCAATCCGGTCGCCTTCGAGCCGCCCATCGCACCGCATCTGGCGGCACGAGAGGCCGGGGTGGCATTGACGGTGCAGTCATTGCTGACGCCCATGCGCCACATTCTGGCCAAGGGGGCGGATTTCACCCTGATCGAAGGCGCGGGTGGCTGGCGAGTGCCCCTGGCGGATCAGGACAACCTGTCGGATCTGGCCATGGCGCTGGGCTTACCGGTGATTCTGGTGGTGGGCGTAAGACTGGGCTGCATCAATCATGCGTTGTTGACGGCCGAGGCCATTGCTCAGGACGGTCTGCAACTGGCGGGCTGGGTGGCCAATATCATCGATCCCAAGACCTCTCGTCTGGAAGAAAACCTCGCGACTTTGGCGGAGCGCCTGCCTGCGCCGTGCCTGGGCCGAGTACCGCGACTCAAGTCAGCCAGTGCCGAGGCAGTGGCCGAACATCTGCAGTTGGATCTGCTGGACTAGATTTTGCCTATGGCAAGGCATATTGCCATTAGTGTTTTTGACGGGTGTTTTTTTGACAGGTCTGCTTCAATAACACCTGTCATTCATTTTCAAGGTCGAGTTCTCTTATGGAAATTTCCGGGAACAGCGCTTTCTACGCCGGACTGAACGCGATTCAGACTGGGCAGAATCGTGTCGATCAAGGTTCCAGCCAGATCGCCAGCAGCGCCGTTGAGCGCTCTGCCGACAGCCAGGCGTCGGCGGATTCGGTCAATCGCCTACGGGGCGTGGACCGCAGCCAGAGTTCGGACCTGGCCAGCAGCATGGTCGAGATGTCCATGGGCAAGGTCCAGGTGGAACTGGGCGTCAAAGTTGCCAAGGCCTCTGATGAGGTACTCGGTACCCTGATCGATACCTACGCTTGATCACTCTGCACTAAAGCCCGCTTCTCTCACGCGAGGCGGGCGTTTGCTCATGCCTTTCCCTTCTGTGGTTCCTCTTCTTCATTTCTTTGTGTAACTGATCGTCGGCGAGCCGGCTTCTACACTTCACGGCAGCGCTGTGGGTATTTGCCTGCGCGTGCATTTTGTTTCGATGACGAAAGGCATGGGAGCGACGCTTGACAAGATTTGGGCCTAAACGTATGTTTCAAACACCTGTTTGACCGCTATAAAAAATCTACGCGGTTGTTCATTCCCGGTTACATCAGCAGAGGTTTATCGCTATGCCTGACTACAAGGCCCCCTTGCGTGATATTCGCTTCGTTCGTGACGAACTGCTCGGCTATGAGGCGCACTATCAGAGCCTCCCGGCTTGCCAGGACGCCACTCCGGACATGGTTGACGCCATTCTCGAGGAAGGTGCGAAGTTTTGTGAGCAGGTACTGGCGCCGCTGAACCGTGTGGGCGACCAGGAAGGTTGCACCTGGAGTGAATCCGGCGTTAAGACCCCGACTGGCTTCAAAGAGGCCTACAAGCAATTCGTTGAAGGCGGCTGGCCAAGCCTGGCTCACGACGTCGCGCACGGTGGTCAGGGCCTGCCTGAATCCCTGGGCCTGGCAGTCAGCGAAATGGTCGGCGAAGCCAACTGGTCGTGGGGCATGTACCCAGGCTTGTCCCACGGCGCGATGAATACGATTTCCGAGCACGGTACTCCTGAGCAGCAAGAGGCTTACCTGACCAAGCTGGTGTCCGGCGAGTGGACCGGCACCATGTGCCTGACCGAGCCGCACTGCGGCACCGACCTGGGCATGCTGCGCACCAAGGCCGAACCTCAGGCTGATGGTTCCTACAAGGTCACTGGCACCAAGATCTTCATCTCCGCCGGTGAACACGACATGGCCGACAACATCGTCCATATCGTTCTGGCCCGTCTGCCGGACGCACCGGCCGGCACCAAAGGCATTTCGCTGTTTATCGTGCCCAAGTTCCTGCCTAACGCTGACGGCAGTGTCGGCCAGCGCAACGCGGTCAGCTGCGGTTCCCTGGAACACAAGATGGGCATCCACGGTAACGCCACCTGCGTGATGAACTTCGACGCGGCCACCGGTTTCCTCATCGGCCCGGCGAACAAAGGCCTGAACTGCATGTTCACCTTTATGAACACCGCGCGTCTGGGCACCGCTCTGCAGGGCCTGGCCCACGCCGAGATCGGCTTCCAGGGTGGCCTGAAATACGCTCGCGACCGTCTGCAAATGCGCTCCCTGACTGGCCCGAAAGCGCCGGACAAGGCCGCGGACCCGATCATCGTGCACCCTGACGTACGTCGCATGCTGCTGACCATGAAAGCCTTCGCCGAAGGTAACCGGGCGATGGTGTACTTCACTGCCAAGCAGGTCGACATCGTCAAATACGGTGTGGACGAAGAAGAGAAGAAGAAAGCCGATGCACTGCTGGCTTTCATGACTCCGATCGCCAAGGCATTCATGACCGAAGTCGGCTTCGAGTCCGCCAACCACGGTGTGCAGATCTACGGTGGCCACGGTTTTATCGCCGAGTGGGGCATGGAGCAGAACGTTCGCGACAGCCGTATCTCGATGTTGTACGAAGGCACCACTGGCATCCAGGCTTTGGACCTGCTGGGCCGCAAAGTGCTCATGACTCAGGGCGAGGCCCTCAAGGGTTTCACCAAGATCGTCCACAAGTTCTGCCAGAACAACGAAGGCAGCGAAGCCGTTAAGGAATTCGTCGCTCCGCTGGCGGCACTGAACAAGGAGTGGGGCGAGCTGACCATGAAAGTGGGCATGGCCGCGATGAAGGACCGTGAAGAAGTGGGCGCTGCTTCGGTGGACTACCTGATGTATTCCGGTTATGCCTGCCTGGCCTACTTCTGGGCCGACATGGCCCGTCTGGCGGCTGAAAAGCTGGCAGCCGGCACTACCGAAGAGGCTTTCTACACGGCCAAGTTGCAGACTGCGCGCTTCTACTTCCAGCGCATCCTGCCGCGCACCCGCACTCACGTTGCAACCATGCTGTCGGGCGCCAACAACCTGATGGACATGAAGGAAGAGGACTTCGGCCTGGCCTACTAAGCCTTACCGGACCTTTCAGGAAGCCGTTCGCCCTCCGGGTCGAGCGGCTTTTTGTGTCTGCAGAATCTTCATGAAAATTCCCGACTAAATCGCTAAGCAGAAGCGATTTCCTGCCGTTAAAGAGATGGCAATGTGATGTCTGTCACACCGCGTGTGCTTAACTTCAATAAATGAAGGCACAATGCCATCTATTGATCAGCCGGGTCGGAGTTTTACCCTTGCCGCGTTCTTCCGCTGTACGTTTCAGTCATTTCCTACCGTCTTTGCTGCTTTTGCTTGCGGGGCTGGCGGCCGCTTACGTCAAGGACCTCAACGTCTTCTTCACTTCGCTGTTCAATGTGCTACCAACGCTGGTGCTGTTGCTTGGCGGAGCCTATTGCGCTGTGTACCGGCGCCAGCGTGAACTGTTTTTGATGGTCACGGTGTACATCGCCTATTTTCTGCTGGATACCCAAACCGATTTCTACCGGGATAACGGCAGGGTCCGCGAAGATGCCGCGGTGGTATTCCACCTTTGCTGCCTTTTGCTCCCCTTGTTGTTTGGCCTGTTCGCAGCCTGGCAGGAGCGTACCCACCTGTTTCAGGACATGGTTGCGCGTTTTGCCGTGTTATTGGCGTTTGGCAGCGTCGCCCTGGGCCTGGAGCAGAGTTACCCACAGGCGTTGCTGAACTGGCTGGCAGAGATCCGTTGGCCGGCTTTGCATGGCAGTTGGATGAGTCTGATCCAGTTGTCTTATCCGGTATTCTTCGCGGCATTCCTGCTGCTGGCGATCCAGTACTGGCGCAGTCCGCGACCGCTGCACGCAGCGCAGTTGGTGGGCTTGCTGGGTTTGTTCTGGATGCTGCCCAAGACGTTCATCCTGCCATTCACCCTGAACATCATGTGCAGTCAGGTCATGTTGATGATTGCTGCGGCGGTGGCCCATGAGGCTTACCAGATGGCGTTCCGTGACGAGTTGACCGGCTTGCCGGGGCGCCGGGCGCTCAATGAGCGCATGCAGCGTCTGGGTCGCAATTATGTGCTGGCCATGACTGACGTCGATCACTTCAAGAAATTCAACGACACCCACGGTCACGATGTCGGGGATCAGGTGCTGCGTCTGGTGGCCAGCAAGCTGTCAAAAGTCACTGGTGGTGGGCGCGCCTATCGTTACGGAGGGGAAGAGTTTGCCGTGGTATTTGCCGGCAAGACCCTGGACGAGTGCATGCCGCACCTGGAGATGATTCGCGAGATCATCGCTACCTACAACATTCAGTTGCGCAATCAGGACAACCGCCCCCAGGACGACCAGCAAGGCCGCCAGCGCCGCGGCGTTGCAGCGGCATCCAGTGTTTCGGTGACCATCAGCATCGGTGTCGCCGAGCGACTGATGGAGCACCGGACCCCCGAAGAAGTGCTCAAGTCCGCCGACCAGGCGCTCTACAGTGCCAAGGGTGCGGGGCGTAACTGTGTCATGGCCTTCGGGCAGAATCGCCGTGGCGCAGTGCGCATGGATACGGCTGCGGGTTGAGTGATGATGGCGCATTCAGCGACTTGAACGTCATTGGCAGGCTGAGGACGGCGGCAGTAGGTTGGAGAAACCTGCTGCCGGAGAAATCATCATGCCCGAGTATCAAGCTCCCCTGCGCGACATGCGCTTCCTGATCGATCATGTCTTCGACTTTCATGGCAGTTACGCCGCACTGGGAGCCAGCGATGCCAGCCCGGACATGGTCAGCGCGATCCTCGAGGAAGGGGCGAAGTTCTGCGAGAACGTCCTGGCTCCGCTGAACCGCTCCGGTGACGAGGAAGGCTGCCATTTCGACAATGGCGTAGTGACCACCCCCAAGGGTTTCAAACAGGCTTTCGCCCAATACGTCGAAGGCGGTTGGCATGGCTTGGCCGCCGATCCTGCCTATGGCGGCCAGGGGCTGCCCCATTCCCTGGGGCTGGTGATCAGCGAGATGGTGGGCTCCAGCAACACTTCCTGGGGCATGTACCCGGGGCTGACCCATGGTGCGATGTCGGCGATTCATGCCCATGGCACCGACGAACAGAAGCTGCTGTACCTGAACAAACTCATCGCCGGGCAGTGGACCGGCACCATGTGCCTGACCGAAGCCCATTGCGGTACCGACCTGGGCCTGATCAAGACCCGAGCGGTGCCCCAGGCCGATGGCAGTTATGCGTTATCGGGGAGCAAGATTTTCATCTCTGCCGGCGAGCACGACCTGAGTGAAAACATCATTCACCTGGTGTTGGCCAAACTGCCGGACGCACCGGCCGGGACCAAAGGCATTTCCCTGTTCATCGTGCCCAAGTTCCTGCCGGACGCAGCAGGTGAGGTCGGCGAGCGCAACGGAGTGAGTTGCGGCTCCGTCGAGCACAAGATGGGAATCAAGGCTTCGGCTACCTGTGTACTGAACTTCGACGGCGCCAAGGGCTTCCTGATCGGCGAGGCCAATAAAGGCCTGAACTGCATGTTCACCATGATGAATCACGCGCGCCTGGGCACCGGAATGCAGGGGCTGTGCCTGGGGGAGGCGAGCTTTCAAGGTGCGATCAAGTACGCCAACGATCGTTTGCAGATGCGCGCTCTGACCGGGCCCAAGGCGCCGGACAAGGCGGCTGACCCGATCATCGTCCACCCCGATGTACGGCGCATGCTGCTGACCATGAAGGCGTTCAATGAAGGCAACCGGGCCCTGGCCTATTTCACCGCCCAATTGCTGGATGTGGCTCATCTGAGCGCCGATCCGGCCCAGCGTCAGGACGCCGAGAACCTCCTGGCGTTCCTGACTCCGATCTGCAAGGCCTTCATGACCGAGACGGGCCTTGAGGTGACCAACCACGGCATGCAGGTGTTTGGCGGTCACGGCTACATTCGTGAGTGGGGCATGGAGCAACTGGTGCGCGATTGTCGTATCGCCCTGATCTATGAGGGCACCAACGGCATCCAGGCTCTGGACTTGCTGGGCCGCAAGGTGCTGGGCAGCCAGGGCAAGCTGTTACTGGGGTTTACCAAGATCGTTCATAAGTTCTGTGGGGCACATGCCGAGCATCCGCAGCTCAAGGCCTACATCGCGCAACTGGATGGCTTGAACCGTCAATGGGGCGAGTTGACCACCCGGGTGGGCATGGCCGCCATGAAAAATCCGGATGAAGTGGGGGCCGCAGCCCTGGATTACTTGATGTACAGCGGCTACATCGTTCTGGCCTATCTCTGGCTGCGTATGGCCCTGGTGGCACAGCAACAACTCGATGCAGGTGAAGGCGACGGCGATTTCGCCACCGCCAAGCTGGCCACCTGTGCGTTTTACTTCAAGCGACTGCTGCCACGTACCGGCGCCCATCTGGCGGCAATCGAAGCTGGCGGTGATTGCCTGATGAGCCTGCCGGCGCAGATGTTCGCTTTGTAAGTACGCTGATGTGCCCTGGACAAGGCCCGCTTCTCGCGGGCTTTTTCTTGTGGTTATTTGGTTGTGACTAAAATTAACAATAAAGTCATGAGTTGACCCTATGTGTCGCAAAAGTTGTTCGGTTACACTCGACTTTTCGTAAATGGGCCCGTTCCGGCCCGCTTGTTTAGATCTTGCGAGGTTTGCCATGGCTGACTACAAAGCGCCCCTGCGCGATATGCGCTTCGTCCTCAATGAAGTCTTCGAGGTCGCCAAACTCTGGGCTCAACTGCCAGCTCTGGCCGAGACTGTGGACGCCGAGACTGTTGAGGCGATTCTGGAGGAAGCGGGCAAAGTCACCGCCCGCAGCATCGCTCCGCTGAGTCGCGGTGCCGACGAGGAAGGCTGTCATTGGAACGATACCGTCGTAACCACTCCCCAAGGATTCACCCAGGCTTATCAGACCTACGCCGAAGGCGGTTGGGTCGGCGTGGGCGGTGATCCCGAGTTCGGCGGCATGGGCATGCCCAAGGCGGTATCCGCCCAGGTCGAGGAAATGGTCAACTCCGCGAGTCTGGCATTTGGCCTGTATCCGATGCTGACGGCGGGAGCTTGCCTGTCGATCAATGCCCACGCCAGCGAAGAGCTGAAAGCCACTTACCTGCCAAACATGTACGCCGGTGTCTGGGCCGGTTCCATGTGCCTGACCGAGCCCCATGCCGGCACCGACCTGGGCATCATCCGTACCAAGGCCGAACCTCAGGCTGACGGTTCCTATGCCATCAGCGGGACCAAGATCTTCATTACCGGTGGTGAGCACGACCTGACGGAAAACATCATTCACCTGGTGCTGGCCAAACTGCCGGATGCGCCGGCCGGGCCCAAGGGGATCTCCCTGTTTCTGGTGCCCAAGTTCATGGTCAACGCCGACGGCAGCCTGGGTGAACGCAATCCGGTGAGTTGCGGCTCGATCGAACACAAGATGGGTATCCAGGCCTCGGCCACTTGTGTGATGAACTTCGATCAAGCGATAGGTTATCTGGTGGGCGAGCCGAACAAGGGCTTGGCAGCGATGTTCACCATGATGAACTACGAGCGCCTGGGTGTCGGTATCCAGGGCCTGGCCACCGGTGAGCGCTCCTATCAGAACGCGGTGGAGTATGCCCGTGACCGCCTGCAGAGTCGTTCACCGACCGGGCCGCAAGCCAAGGACAAGGTAGCCGATCCGATCATCGTGCACCCGGACGTGCGGCGCATGTTGCTGACCATGAAGGCGGCCAACGAAGGTGGCCGGGCATTCTCCACCTATGTGGCGATGCAACTGGATACCGCCAAATTCAGCGAAGATGCCGAGACCCGCACGCGCGCGGAAAGTCTGGTGGCTTTGCTGACTCCCGTGGCCAAGGCGTTCCTTACCGACCTGGGTCTGGAAACCACGGTTCATGGCCAGCAGATTTTTGGCGGCCACGGCTACATTCGCGAATGGGGCCAGGAGCAATTGGTGCGCGACGTGCGGATCACCCAGATCTACGAAGGCACCAACGGTATCCAGGCCCTGGACCTGGTGGGGCGCAAGATCGTCGGTAGCGGTGGGGCGTTCTACCGTCTGTTCGCTGATGAAATTCGCCATTTCACCGCCACAGCCGATGCGCAACTGGGCGAGTTCACCCTGCCTTTGAACGCGGCTCTGGACAATCTGGACGAGCTGACCGCCTGGCTGTTGGATCGGGCCATCAGTAACCCCAACGAAATCGGCGCGGCTTCGGTGGAGTATCTGCAGGTCTTTGGCTACACCGCCTACGCCTACATGTGGGCCCTGATGGCCAAGGCGGCGCTGGGCAAGGAGCAGGAAGAGGACTTCTACGCCAGTAAACTGGGAACCGCGCGGTTCTATTTCGCCCGTTTGCTGCCGCGTATCCACTCCCTGGCCGCCTCGGTGAAAGCGGGTAGTGAATCGCTGTTCCTGTTGCAGGCGGAGCAGTTTTAATCGGGAGAACCTTTGTAAGTCATCTCTTACATAACGTGCTGCTGATCGTCCATATCGGTAGATGACGGCTGAGGCTAATCTACTTCACATGGACGTCGCGCAGGAAGCGCAAAGCAACAACACGGACACGTAGGATTCCGCCAGGATGGTGGAGTGAAAAGGATGTCAGGGAAACAGTCTGCAAAACCCCGCTTCGGCGGGGTTTTCTTTTGTCCGGATTTTTTATTTTGGCGACGTCAACCCAGGATTTCTGGCACCGCAGTGCCGCCCAAGCGCCCGTCTTGGGTGTTCATCGAATCCTCCAATAACGTACGCAGCAGTTCCAGCGTTCCTTGCTGACGCTGCAGATCGCGACACACCAATCCGACTTTCAACGGCACCCTGGGCTCGCTCAGCGGTTTCCACAGCAGTTCCCTGTTGCTGTGCTGTTGTTGCGAGCGCCCTGGAAGTACGGTGGCCAGTCGGGTATGAGGCAGGCTGTCGAGAATACCGGCCATATTGTTCAACTCCGCTTGCACCTGGGGGCGCCGTCCCAGGTTGGCCAGCTGCGCTTGCCAGATCTGGCGGATCTGAAACTCTTCGCCCAACAGCAGCATCGGCAACTCCGCTGCCTGGCTCATGGAGACCTTCTTGAATTCGCGCAGCGGATGCTGTTCGGGGATGACCAGTGTCAGCTCATCTTCGTACAGCGGGACACCATGCAAGCCGGGTTGGCGTGGTGGCAGGTAGCTGATGCCGATGTCCAACGTGCCATTAAGCAACCGTCGTTCGATTTCCAGACCGGTCAATTCGTAGATCTGCACCACCAGGTGGGGCTGGGCCTTGCGCACTCGTTCGAGCATCTGCGGCACCAGGCTGCTATGCACCGTTTGCAGTACGCCGATGGCCAGGGTACGCAGGGCCTGGCCCTTGAAGTTGCGCAGGGCCTCACGGGCTTGTTGCAGGCCATCGAGCAGGGGCAGGGCGTGATTGTAGAGAGTATGGGCGGCCAGGGTCGGCAACAGGCGCTTGCTGCTGCGTTCAAACAGGCTGACGTCGAGGTTCTGCTCTAACTGACGGATCTGCTGGGAGAGTGCCGGTTGTGAGATCGACAGGCGCTCGGCAGCACGGCCCACGTGACCTTCTTCATACACCGCGACGAAATAACGCAGTTGCTTGAAATCCATAAGTATTTCTTATCGAAAAAGCTTAAAAAACGAAATGGCCGTAAGCCCGCAAGGCGCCTAGTCTAGCGCCTATTCACAGGGCTTACAGGGCCAAGACGCGCGATGAATACCGTTTACGTCGATGGTGTTTACATAGGCAAGGCAAAAAATCTCGGCCAGGGTCTGGTCATCGATACCGACAAGTACCCGGTTGCAAACCGTCTCTGGTTATGGACACAAGGCCTGGGCAGCGATGAACAGGGTGATCCGCGCTTTCATACTGGCCCAGAACGAGCCCTGCACCACTATCCCGCAGAGCATTACGCCCACTGGCGCAAACGTTATCCACAGTTCGACTGGTCGGCTCCGGCCTTTGGTGAAAATCTCTCGACACGTGGCCTGACCGAAGAACAGGTGTGCCTGGGGGACATGTTCCGTTGGGGTGGCGCGCTGTTGCAGATCAGCCAGCCCCGTTCTCCTTGCTATCGCTTGAGCCAGCGTTGGGGCCTGGTGAATCTGCCCCAGCAAGCCCAGGACAATGGACGCTGTGGCTGGTTCTACCGGGTGCTCAAGCCCGGCTTTGTCCAGGCGGACGAACCCTTCGAACTGATCCAGCGCAGTTATCCCGGCCTGACCGTAGCCTGGGCCCTTCGCTGTTTTTTCCAGGAGCCTCTGGAGCATAAAGGCTTGAAAATGTTGATTGATTGTCCGGCACTGTCCTCGCGCTGGCGCGATATCGCTATCAAGCGTATGCGTACCGGCTGCGTCGAGGATTGGTCTTCACGCCTGCTGGGCCTGCCATTGGAGGGGCTGCGGGCATGAATCTGTTCAATCTGCGCCGCACTCCGCCAAGCCTGGAGGATCTGGCTATCGAGCCCTGTGCGACCGCCTCGGACGATGCCAGCGCCAGTGAGTGCCTGATGCCCAGTGTGCAGCGCCCCCAGCCGGTGTTCGTTCGTGGCCAGGGCTCCTGGTTGTGGGACAGCAATGACCGCACCTACCTGGATTTCACCCAGGCCGGGGCGGCCAACAGCCTGGGCCACAGTCCTTCGGTACTGGTCAACGCCATCGCTGCCCAGGCCCAGTCGCTGATCAATCCCGGGTCGGGTTTCTATAACCGCGGCATGCTCAGGCTTGCCGACCGGCTGTGCCGTAGTACCGGTAGCGACCAGGCCTATCTGTTGAGTAGTGGCAGCGAGGCCTGCGAGGCGGCGATCAAGCTGGCACGCAAGTGGGGTCAACTGCATCGCGGCGGCGCGGCGGGCATCATCACTGCCAGCCGCAGTTGCCATGGCCGCGGTTTTGCCGCGTTATCAGCCGCGGGCGGTGGCTCCCCAGGCAATCGTTTCGAACCTCAACTGCCAGGCTTCAGCCAGGTGCCATTCAATGATCTGCCTGCTTTGCATGCGGCGGTGGATGCTCAGACCGTGGCCATCATGCTGGAGCCGATCCAGGGGGAGGCCGGGGTCATTCCGGCGACAGAACACTACCTCAAAGGGGTGGAGCGCCTGTGTCGTGAGCTGGGCATTCTGCTGATCCTCGATGAGGTCCAGACCGGCATCGGCCGCTGCGGCACCCTCTTGGCCGAGCAGTTGTACGGCGTGCGCGCCGACATCATCACCTTGGGCAAGGGCCTCGGCGGCGGCGTGCCCCTGGCGGCGTTGCTGGCGCGGGGCAAGGCCTGTTGTTTCGAGCAGGGCGAGCTGGATGGCACCCACCACGGCAATGCATTGATGACCTCCGCCGGCCTGGCCGTGCTGGACAGTCTGCAGGAGCATGGTTTTCTGCAGCAGGTGCGCAGCAACGGGCAGTACCTGGGGCAGCAGTTGACCCAACTGGCGGCCCGTTACGCCCACGGCGAGGTACGAGGGCATGGGTTGTTCTGGGGCATGAGCCTGGCGGACGACTCAGCGCAGGCGGTGCTCAAGGCGGCGTTGCACGAGGGCCTGTTGCTCAGTGCTGTGCAATCGGATTGCTTGCGCTTCACCCCGGCCCTGAGTGTCAGCAAGGGCAATATCGATGAAATGCTCCTGCGCCTGGCCCGGGCCTTTTCCCGCGTGCGGACCGCGCAATTGCAATGCCGCAAGGGAGTAGCCGTGTGAAATCTGGCTGATCCTGGGGCATTCGCTGACGCTCAGTCCCGAGCACATCCGACTTTACGTTGACTGAATTCCTGAACCGTCTCGCGGTATAACGCGTCGCCCCGTGTCCGATTTTTCGCACGGGGCGTTTTTTTGTCTCCGTACCGTCAGGAGGACAATGATTGCGCTGAACCCTGGCACGCGGCCAGGGTCGATTGCAGGTGAGGCTCAGCCGAGCCCGACTTCTATCAGGAGCTGCCTTATGGACTTGATTCGCATCATCTTCGCCATTCTCTTGCCGCCCTTGGGGGTCTTTCTGCAAGTGGGCTTTGGCGGCGCTTTCTGGCTGAACATCCTGCTGACGCTGTGCGGATACATCCCCGGTATCGTGCACGCGGTGTACATCATCGCCAAACGCTGATTATCCAAGCTGCCCGTTCCAACGGAACGGGCAGCACCCGCTTAGCATTGCGCTTGCAGCACCTTCTGATAAAACCGCCATTCCTGTTCCAGTGCGTGAGCCTGATTGTCCGCCTTGCGAAAGCCGTGGCGTTCATCCGGGTAATAGTGGGCCTCGGCAGCAATGCCCTGATCCTGGAGCGCTTTGAGCATGTCGCGGGTCTGCTGGGGCACCACCACGGCGTCCAACTCACCCTGGAAAAACACCACGGGCACGCTGATGTTGCTGGCGTACAGCAGTGGCGTGCGCTCCTGATAGCGCTCGTTGTCCTGCTCTGGATCGCCAATCAGCCAGTCCAGATAGTCCCCTTCGAATTTGTGCGTGGAGCGGGTCAGGGCAATGGGATCGCTGACCCCGTACAGGCTGGCGCCGGCACAGAAGACCTTGGCGAAGGCCAGGGCGCAGAGGGTGGTGTAGCCTCCGGCGCTGCCGCCACGGATGAACGCCAGTCTTGGGTCGATCAGCCCTTGTTGCTCCAGATAGGACACCACCGCACAGGCATCTTCCACGTCCACTTCGCCCCAGCGCTGATGCAGGGCCTGGCGATAGGCCCGGCCATAACCGGTGCTGCCCCGGTAGTTCAGGTCGGCCACGGCAAAGCCGCGCTGGGTCCAGAACTGGATACGCGGGTCCAGGATCGGATAGCAGGCGGAGGTGGGACCGCCGTGAATGAACACCACCAGAGGCGGTCGGTTGACCCCATTCATGGCCGGGTAGAAGAAGCCATGGGCCTGTCCTTCGCCACTGGGATAGCACAGGGTTTGTGGTCGGCTGATGCGCTCCGTCGGTAGCGGCGCGACACCGCCGGCCAACACCTGCACCTGCTGGGTTTCACGTTCGATGGCGAGGATGGCCGAGGGACTGACGGGGGACGCGGCGATGCAATACAGGTAGTGCTGATCCAGCGCCAAGCCGCGAAAGCGACTGTAGTTGCCGCTGAAGTCCTGTTGCGAACCGTCGGCGTGACGCAGTCCGAGACGGCCAAACCCTTCCTCGGTCCAACTGCCGAACCAGGAGTCCCCACCAAGGGGCATCCAGGTGCGACACCCCAACTGCCAGGGGGCCGGGGCATGATCAGCTGCGGCACAGGGCAGCGGCCGCAAGCCGCTGTCCGACTCGGCCCAGGGTTGCCAGAAACCCTGGCGATCCGTGAGGCAATAGAGTTGGTTGTGCTGATCGAAGCGCGGTTGCTGCAGGGACTCTTCCTGGCCATCGCCCGCCATGCAACGGGGGGCGCCCCAGGTGCCGTCGGCCAGGCGTTCGGCGAGCATCAGGCGAGTGCTGGTCCAGGGCTGATGGGGGCGATCCCATTCGATCCAGGCCAGACGTTGGCCATTGGGGCTCAAGGTCGGCGCGGCATAGAAGTCGGCCCCGGCGGCGAGCAGGCGGCGCTGGCCGCTATGGATGTCGATGGCCACCAGCCGGTGCTCGTTGGCGCACTCTTCCACGGCCAGTACTTGATCGGCGTGCGCATGCAGGTCCCCGTAGCGGCAGTCGCCCCGGGTCAGGGCCACTGGCGCACCCTCTTTCAGGGACTGCCGATACAGTTGCTGGTCCGTTTCATTGACGAACAGCAGGACGTCGCCGCTGAGGCAGAAGGCACCTCCGCCGTATTCATAGACGCGGCTGCGGACGCTGAAGCCCGGCGGCGTCAGGCAGCGGGCCTGGCCTTGCTGCCAATGCCAGATGCGGCAGCTGGCGTCCGCAGGACGGTATTCATTCCAGAACACCCCATCGGGTGTCAGTTGCAGCTCGGCAAAATCGATCCCGGCGGTGGTGGCCTGGTTGGCGCTGAAGGGCTTAACCCTTGGCGATGAGGCGTGAGTTTCGTTCATTGCGAAAGGCCAGTTGTTCAATGGTTTGGGTGGCCGTTTCGGATTCTTCGCGGGCCTTGAGAATCATCCCGTGGTGTTCCGATTTACTGCACACCGGGTCGGCATTGCTGGCGTCCCCCGTGAGCATGAAGGCTTGGCAGCGGCAGCCGCCGAAGTCCTTTTCTTTCTCGTCGCAGGAGCGACATGGCTCCGGCATCCAATCGTAACCGCGAAAGCGGTTGAAGCCGAAGGAGTCGTACCAGATGTGCTGCATGCTGTGGTCGCGCACATTGGGGAATTGCACCGGCATTTGCCGCGCGCCGTGACAGGGCAGGGCGGTGCCGTCCGGGGTGACGGTGAGGAAAATGCTGCCCCAGCCGTTCATGCAGGCCTTGGGGCGTTCTTCGTAGTAGTCCGGGGTGACGAAAATCAGCTTGCAGGGATGCCCTTGGGCTTCCAGCTTGGCGCGGTATTGGTTGGTGATGTGCTCCGCGCGCACCAGTTGCTCCCGGGTGGGCAGCAGGCCGACGCGGTTGAGCTGGGCCCAGCCGTAGAACTGGCAGGTGGCGAGTTCGACGAAGTCGGCTTCCAGGGCGATGCATAGCTCGATGATGCGGTCGATCTTGTCGATGTTGTGCCGGTGGGTGACGAAGTTCAGCACCATCGGATAGCCGTGAGCCTTGACCGCGCGGGCCATCTCCAGCTTCTGGGCGAAGGCTTTCTTGGAGCCGGCCAGCAGGTTGTTCACCTGTTCGTCGCTGGCCTGGAAGCTGATCTGGATATGGTCCAGGCCGGCTTTCTTGAAGTCGCTGATCTTCTGCTCGGTCAGGCCGATGCCGGAGGTGATCAAGTTGGTATAGAAGCCCAGCTTGCGCGCCTCGCCGATCAACTCGGCGAGGTCCTGGCGCACCAGCGGTTCGCCGCCTGAGAAGCCCAACTGCGCCGCGCCCATCTCCCGCGCTTCACGGAATACCTTGATCCATTGTTCGGTGCTCAGCTCCTTGCCCTGCTCGGCAAAGTCCAGCGGATTGGAACAGTAGGGGCATTGCAGTGGGCAGCGATAAGTCAGCTCGGCCAGCAGCCACAGTGGCAGGCCGACTTCCGGTTTGTCAGGCAGCGGCACCGACTCAGCCGAGTTCGATCCAGTGCTGGGCACGGGCGACCTCCATGAACTGCTCAATATCGTCACCGAGCTCGGCCACTCCGGGGAACTGTACTTCCAACGCCTGGATGATCGCCGCCACGTCACGCTCGCCGTCGATCAGGCCGCCGATCAGTGCGGCACTGTCGTTGAGCTTGATCATGCCTTCCGGGTAGAGCAATACATGGCCTTTTTGTGCCGGCTCGTACTGGAAGCGGTAACCGGGACGCCAGCGTGGGGTTTTGCTGCGGTCGAAACTCATAGGGTGATCCCCTTATGCCAGACCCGCTGATCGGTGACGCTGTGATAGGGCGGGCGGTTCAATTCATAGGCCATGCTCATGGCGTCGAGCATGCTCCAAAGGATGTCCAGTTTGAACTGGAGAATTTCCAGCATGCGTTCCTGACCGGCACGGGTGGTGTAGTGCTGCAGGGTGATGGCCAGACCGTGTTCCACATCGCGCCGGGCCTGGCCCAGGCGGGTGCGGAAGTACTCGTAGCCGGTCGGGTCGATCCAGGGATAGTGCTGGGGCCAGCTGTCCAGGCGCGATTGGTGGATCTGCGGGGCGAACAGTTCGGTCAGCGAGCTGCTGGCGGCTTCCTGCCAGCTGGCGCGGCGGGCGAAGTTGACGTAGGCGTCCACGGCAAAACGTACGCCGGGCAGCACCAGCTCCTGGGAGCGCAGTTGGTCCGGGTCCAGGCCCACGGCCTGGCCCAGGCGCAGCCAGGCTTCGATACCACCGTCTTCACCCGGGGCACCGTCATGGTCCAGCAGGCGCTGGATCCACTCGCGGCGAATGTCCCGGTCCGGGCAGTTGGCGAGGATCGCCGCATCCTTCATGGGGATGTTCACCTGGTAGTAGAAGCGGTTGGCGACCCAGCCCTGGATCTGTTCGCGGCTCGCCCGGCCTTCATACATCGCCACGTGATAGGGGTGATGGATGTGGTAGTAGGCGCCCTTGGCGCGCAGCGCCTGCTCGAATTCGGCGGGGGACAGCGGGGTGTCGGTCATGTGTGTTCTCCGGGGGGCTGCCCTTTCGCGGGCAAGCCCGCCCCTACGCAAAGGGGCCAAGGCTCTTGGGTCGAGCTTGTGGGCGATACGGCCTACAGCTCAATACTCATTCCGTCGTAAGCCACTTCCACCTTTCGGCGTACCAGTTCGGCACGTTCGGCGGAGTCTTCGTCGAGGATCGGGTTGGTGTTGTTAATGTGGATCAGCACCTTGCGCTGGCGGGGCAGCTGTTCCAGCACTTCGAGCATGCCTCCCGGGCCGTTCTGGGCCAGGTGACCCATTTCCCGGCCGGTGCGGGTACCGACGCCACGACGCTGCATTTCATCGTCTTCCCACAGGGTGCCGTCCAGCAGCAGGCAGTCGCTGGCGGACATGATTTTCAGCAGCGGCGCGTCCACCTTACCCAGGCCCGGCGCGTAGAAGAGCTTACCGCCGCTGCGCAGGTCTTCGACGATCAGGCCGATGTTGTCGCCTGGGTGCGGATCGAAACGATGGGGCGAATAGGGCGGTGCAGCACTGCGCAAAGGCAGTGGGGTGAAGCGCAGGTTGGGGCAGGCCGGAACCGTGAAGCTCTGGTCGAGCTCGATGCGGTTCCAGTCCAGGCCGCCGTTCCAGTGGCTGAGCATTTTGAACAGGGGGAAACCGGTGCTCAGGTCTTCGTGGACCATGTCGGTGCACCAGACCTGATGCGGGCAGCCTTCGCGCAGGCTGAGCAGGCCGGTGGTGTGATCGATCTGGCTGTCCATGAGGATGATGGCGCTGATCCCGCTGTCGCGCAGTGCACGGCCCGGTTGCATGGGGGCAAAACCCTGCAGTTGGGCGCGGATGTCCGGGGAGGCATTGCACAGTACCCAGTTCACCCCGTCATCGGAAATCGCGATGGACGACTGGGTACGAGCCTGGGCCCGCAGGCTGCCGTCGCGAAACCCTGCGCAGTTCACGCAGTTGCAGTTCCACTGCGGAAAACCACCGCCGGCGGCGGAACCTAGAATCTGGACAAACATGGACGCTCCCAGGGAAAAAAGACGTAGAACTGAAAATAAAAACGCCCCGGACGGACCGAGGCGTTGCGCTGCGTTTTCTGGCCAGAGGCAGAAATCAGCGGCTGGCGAAGTACATGGTGACTTCGAAGCCGATACGCAGGTCGGTGTAAGCAGGTTTGGACCAGGTCATAAAAATGCTCCTTTGAGGTGGGTGGGACGGGTATTGCCTATACATATAGTCCACCTCCGGCGGGAGATGTTCAGATGCTTAGGGGGCTATCTTACTAAATTCCCACAAAAGGTTGCCCGCAATTCTGAAGAAAGCTCGTTGCAGCACCGGTAATGATCATTCTGCCGCTTGCCAGGGCGCTCCTGGTCAAGGCCCGTTGGCCAGTACTGTCCAGCCGCCTGTCGCCGAATGCAGGGCCATGGCGGCCTGGGTCACGGCTGAGGGCGTGAGGGCCAGGATGCTGTCGTGCAGCCGCTCCAGGTAATCCGACGGATGGCCGGCCAGCTTCGCCTGCCACAGCAGTTCAGCGGCTTGCTCCAGGGGCAGGAGCGAGGCTTGGAACTGTTGAGCCAGAGCCTGTCGCTGTTCGTTCCAGAGCGGCTCGTCGAGCGCCTGGAGCTGTTCCGGCAACTGCAGAAGGAATTGTTCCAGGTGCTGAAGTATTTCCGTGAGCGTCGCCTTGGGCGATTGCACGCCGAACAGCAGGCCGGTCTGGCCATTACGTTGGCGAATGGCGCTGAACACCGCGTAACCCAACTGCAACTCCACCCGCAGGCGCTGATAGAACGGCGTCTGGCAGAGTTGGCCCAGCAGGCGCCAGGCCGCTTCATCGGCAAGGCGGGTGCCGGGCGTTGGGCAGAACAGCAGCAGGGCCTGTTCGCTGGATGCCCCGGGGTACGTCTGCCAACGATAGGCGGTGTCTGGCGGTGAGGGTTGGCACAGGGCCGTATCTGCTGTTCCCGGCATCTTTTGCAGCGCTTGACCAAGGGCTTCCTGAGTGCCGGCTGACAGCGCCAAGGCCAGGCCATCCCATCGAGCACCAGCCCACAGGGCTTGCAGGGATTGAGGGTGTGCAACTGTCGGCTCGCTGGGTTGTGGTTGCTCGATGAAGGCCTTGAGCAACTGACGGATCGGCATCAAGGGGGCATCGTCTGTCGTAGCTGCGCTCTGCAGCCAGAACGATTCGGCGGGCTGGTTCAGTTGCTTCAGCGCCTGCTGCAGCACTGCGGGCATGGGTTGCTGCAGGCCACTGAGTTTCAGCAACCAATCGGCGCCACGGGTGGTGAAGCTCAGTGCTACTCCAGCCTGAGCGGCATCGCTGCGCAAGGGCGCCAGGCTATGCAGGAGGCGCTCGTGCACACCAGCTGGGGCGGGTGAAGCCAGGCGCCAGCGCAGAATCAAGGTCCCTTCGCGGCTATCCGCAGGCAGGGCCTGGCTGATGTTCAACGCCGAGTTCTCTCGCCGGCTTCGCGAGCGATCCTGGGCGAAGGTGCGTAGTCCTCGGTGCGCGCTGGTCTGCCCGCGAATCAGTCCTGCCCGCGGTGCTTCAGCCGTGCTGCGCAGAAAAGGGTTACCCGGTGGCAGGCGCCACTCATGGCTGAAGTTATCCACAGCCTGCGGTTGCAACTGTGCGAGCAGCACCCTGAGGGCCTCGAGTCCTTGCGCATCCAGCTCGCCGACGGTCTGCCGGCTGTCCCGCTGGGCCAACTCCAGGGCGCTGCCGACCTGCTGCTGGCGTTGTTGCAGCAAGGCATATTCTGTCCGCAGCGCTGGCCAATCGTCCTGGGCGCTGAAGAAACTCAGCCAATCTGCCAGCAGTTCGCGGACCTGGGCCGGGGCCGTCGCCTCTGTTGTGCTCAGGTTCAATTGCAGATGCAGCAAGGCCTGACCGGCAAACTCGTATAGCGTCTGTGCCTTGAGGCTCTGGGCCAGTTGGCGTTGCTGGAGTCCGGCAAGCAGCCCGCCCGGCTTGGCCGATTGCAGCCAGGTGCAGAGAAAGTCCAGGGCGGGCGCTGCGCTCTCGGGCAGTTGTTCCAGGGTGAACAGCAGGTCCAGACGGTGAGCATCGAGCTGCTGATAAGTGCCGATGCCGGTAGTCGACAGCGCAGGAGGCACGCTCTGCTCAAGGCGCTGGCCTTTCGGTAGATCTGCACCATAGCGTGTGGCCAGGGCGCGGAGTTCTTCCAGAGACTGTGGCCCGGCGAGGCTCAGGGTCATTTGCCCGGCTTGGTAAAAGTCTTGGTGAAATTGCTGCAGCGCTTGCTGAAAAGCCTGGCTGGGCAGGTTGAGGCTGTAGCGGTTGCCAGCATGGAAGGCACGCAGCGGGTGAGCAGCGGACAGGCCATCGAACAGCGCGAACTGGCGTTGCGCCGCCCCATCCCGGGACCAGGCGATAAATTCCGCATGCAGCACTTCTCGCTCCCGACGCTGGTCTTCAAGACTCATCCGCGGTCGGGCGAGCATGTCGCATAGACGCTCCAGGCCACCGGCCAGGGCGCTGACCGGCAGCTCGAAAAAGAACTCGGTCGCGCGCTCACAAGTCTTGGCGTTCAGTTGTCCTCCCTGGCCCCGCACATAGGCCATCAATCCCTGTTCGGCGGGAAAGCGCTCGGTGCCGAGAAACAGCAGGTGCTCCAGGAAGTGCGCCAGCCCCGGCCAGGCCAGTGGTACATCGTGGCTGCCGGCCGATACCCGCAGTGCGGCGGCGCAACGTTTCAAATGAGGGGCATGACGCAAGGACACCCGCAGGCCGTTGGCCAGGGTTTCCATGTGAGGCAGAGGGTGGTTCAGCGCGGGCATGAGCACTTCCAGAACAGAGAGGCGCTCATGCTAGCGGATATCCCCGGATCAGCGCTTGCTCAGGTCGTCGTAAAGCTCGGGACGGCGATCGGCAAGATAGTGGTTCAGTGCCCGGGACTCGTGCATCAGCTGACGATCCAGGGTGCCGATGATCAGGGCCTCGTCCAGTCCGGCCAGGGCGATCCGGCTGCCATCGGGGGCGGCGATGCTGCTCTGGCCGCAGTAGCGGATCTGATCTTCCCGGCCGCAGTAGTTGGCGTAGGCCACGTAACACTGGTTCTCGAAGGCCCTGGCGCGAATGGTCACATCGGCGACGAAGTCGTAGGGAATCATGTTCGCCGTCGGCACCAGGATCAGCTCGGCACCGGCCAGGGCCAGACGCCGGGCGTTCTCCGGAAACTCGATGTCGTAGCAGATCAGGAAACCGAGCTTCCAGCCGTTGAGCTCCACCAGGGGGAAGTCATCTGCGCCGGCGCTGAACATCGAGTGATCAAGGTCACCGAACAGATGGGTCTTGCGGTAGTTGCACAGGCGCTGGCCGTGGGCGTCGATCAGTTGCACGGCGTTGTAGATCTGCCCGTCGGCGCTGCGTTCCGGATAGCCATAGAGAATCGCCGTACCCGCCGCTTGAGCGATAGCGGCGATGTGCTGGGCCGAGGGGCCATCCTGGGCCTCGGCCAGAGCGCCGACTGCTTCCACACCGATGTTGTAGCCGCTGAGGAACATTTCCGGCAGCACCAGCAGATCGGCATCGGTGGCCTCCATGGCCACCTGATGCAAGCGTTGCAGATTGGCCGTCACGTCCAACGGCAATGGCGGGCACTGATACAGGGCGACACGCATGGTCCTCACTCCTCTGACTGGCTGACCGGGCACTGTAGCCGATGTCTCGTGTTCGGCGTACGGTCCGGCGCCGAGCCCCAAGGAGCTCTCGCCGGTATTCGCTGCAGCCGCGGTCAGTATTGTTCAATCCGCCAGGGCGATAGGCCCGATCTCATGGAACACATCCCCTGGCCCCGGGTTCTCGGCATGGGTAGCGCCGCCGAAGTGTTTCATGATCCCCCACACGGCGTTGAGCGACGTTTGCACCGCGCCCTCGACCCAGGCCGGGGTCCAGGACACATCGTCACCTGCGATGAAAATGCCGCGCTGTTCGGCAGGCATGTCGTCCTGCATGAAGTGCGCGTACATCCGCTGGTTGTAGCGGTAGTGGCCCGGCAATGCGCCCTTGAAGGCGCCGAGGAAGTGCGGATCGGCTTCCCAGGACACGGTGATCGGATCGCCGATGATGCGGCTGGCGATGTCCACTTTGGGGTAGATCTTTTTCAGTGCGTCCAGGGCCAGTTTCACGCGCTTTTCCACGGGCTGCGGGAGCATCTTCAGGGCATCGCTCATCCACGAGTAGGACAGGCAGATCACCCCCGGCTTGTCGTCGCCGTTGTCGAACAGGTAGGTGCCGCGGGTCAGGCGGTCGGTGAGGGTCATGCTCATCAGGTCGCGGCCGGTTTCCGGGTCCTTGTCCTTCCAGAACGGCCGGTCGACCATGACGAAGGTCTTCGACGACTGCATGTAGCGGGTGCGGTCCAGGGCCATCCACATCTTCTGCGAGAACAGCGACTCTTCGCATTCGATCTGGGTGGTCAGCAGCCAGCTCTGGCAGGTGGTCAGGACCGCTGCGTATTCCCGGGTATCGCCCCAGTTGTCGGTGACGCTGAAGCGGCCGTCGGCGGCCCGGGCAATGCGCTTGACTCCGGTGCGTGGCGCGCCATGGTGCAGCGAGCTGAGGCTGGTGCCGGCCGGCCAGTGGGCGCAACGCTCCGGCACGTGGCGCCAGATGCCCAGGGGCACCTGTTCGACGCCGCCGACCACCAGATGCTGGTGATCGTCGCAGTTGGTCATCACCACGCGGAAGATTTCCAGCATCGAGTTGGGGAAGTCCGAGTCCCAGCCGCCGGTGCCGAAGCCCACCTGGCCGAACACTTCGCGGTGATGGAACGACAGCTTGGCGAAGGCCTTGGAGGTGGCGACGAAGTCGTAGAACGTGCGGTCGTCCCACAGCGGCACCAGGGTGTTCCACAACTCTTTGAGGCGCGGCACATCGCGATCGCGAATGGCTTGCTGGATCTCGCTGAAGCGCGAGCCGTCCTCCAGGGCGTCGGCCCAGGCGTCGGCGACTTCCTGGAACAAGGCCGGTAGGTCAGCCAGTTTTTGTGCGTAGTGGGTCTGGCCTTCCAGATCGATGACCGTGCTGCCCGACGCTGGGGTCAGCGGGTTGGGGAAGGGCTTGGTTTCAAGGCCGAGCTTGTCGACGTAGTGATAGAAGGCCGTGGACGACACCGGAAAGCGCATGCCGCCCAGCTCGGCGATGATCCCTTCGGCACCTTCGAAGGCCTGGGAGCGCAGGCGGCCGCCCATCTTCGACGCTTCATAGACCACCGGCTTGAGGCCCAGCTTCATCAGTTCGTAGGCGGCGACCAGGCCGGCGATACCGGCGCCGACAATGGCCACTTCGGTGCCGTGCTGGGCTTCGGGGATGCTGCCCAGGCCGGCGGGATGCTCGATCCAGTCGTCGAAGGCGAAAGGGAAATCCGGGCCGAAAATGGTGATCGGCTTCTTACCGTCTGCAGGATGGCGATTGTTCTTGTTCATGGCTGACCTTGGCGGGCGGCTCAGCAGAGTGCTGAGTATAGGAAAAGATGGCAGCCATTCTAGAGAGGGTGAAACACGTAAATAAGACGCAAACTGTCGTCGTTATGCATTGTTATTTATCAATATGACGAATAGATGATTCAGATTGACGGCGGAGTGCTATCGGCTGCGGCGCGTCAGAGCGCATGGCCGCGATCGATCTTGCTGCTGAGGATGATCGAGGTGGTGGTCTTTTCCACGCCGTCGACGCTGCCGATCTGGTCCAGCAACTGGTCCAGCTGTTCCGGCGAGTCGGTGCGCAGCCAGGCCACGTAATCGAACTCACCGCTCACCGCGCACAGTTGCTGGACCTGAGCCATGCCACTCAGGCGGCGCAGCACTTCCTTGCCGGAGCGCGGCTGGACCTTGATGCCCACATACGCCTGCAAGCCGCCGTCGACCACCCTCTGGCCCAGGCGCACGCCATAGCCGGTGATGACCCGGGTCTTTTCCAGGCGCGCCAGGCGCGAGGTCACGGTGGTGCGGGCGATACCCAACTGCCGGGCCAGCATGGCCACGCTCTCGCGGGCGTTGATCTGCAGGGCGGCGATCAACTGACGGTCGACTTCATCAAGAACGGGAGGGCGGCTATCGGACAAGATGGGCTCCAGCACGGCTATCGAGGGAGCGAGCATGTTACAGCCTCGGGCAAACCCTGGCTGCTGCTGCCGATTGTCTGTTCGGATCGGGGGCTGATCTTTGGCGATCGGGACTTTTTTTGAAACAAATAGCCTGCGACAAGTTGTCATAAGTAACCAGTTAGTACATTCTCGCGACCTGGTTTTACAGATGGCAGAGGTTTGACATGAAAAACACGGGGGCTGCCACCGGCAGCCGATGGCTCCTGATGGGGCTGGGCGTTCTGATTGCCCTGATCGGGCTCGGCCTGGCGGGGGGCGGTGGCTATCTCCTGAGTCTGGGAGGCAGCGCCTACTTCTTGTTGATGGGCCTGGCGATGCTGGTGTCCGGCGTGCTGATCGCCCGGGCGAATCCCCGTGGTGCAAGGCTGTACGGCGTGGCCCTGGTGCTGACTGCGATCTGGGCGGTCTGGGATGCGGGCCTGGAATACTGGCCGCTGGTTTCGCGGGTGCTGACCTTTGCCGTGATCGGCCTGGTGGTGGCGCTGATCTACCCGACCCTGGTGCGCGCCTCCGGTGCTCGCCCCGGGCGTGGGGCCTATGGCTTGGCGGGGCTGCTGGGCGTTGGCGTAGTGGCGACCCTGGCCTACATGTTCGTGCCGACCCATGTGGTCAAGGCGGACAAGGTGCCGGCGATCCAGCCAGTGGCACCGGGCACTGAACAGAAAGACTGGGCCCATTGGGGCAACACCACAGCGGGTAACCGTTTTGCCGCCCTGGACCAGATCAACAAGGGCAATATCGGCCAACTGCAAGTGGCCTGGACCTTTCGCACCGGTGACCTGCCTGAAAGCAACGGTGCCGGTGCCGAAGACCAGAACACTCCACTGCAGATCGGCGATACCGTCTACACCTGCACCGCCTACGGCAAGGTGTTCGCCCTGGACGCCGACACCGGCGCCGAGCGCTGGAAGTTCGACCCCAAAGGCTACGCGCCCAACTGGCAGCGTTGCCGTGGCTTGGGCTATTTCGACGCCTCGGCCGCCGCGGTAACCGCGTCCTCGACGCCTGCTGCTCCTGCGGCTTGCACCAGGCGCCTGTTCCTGCCGACCGGCGATGCGCGCCTGATTGCGCTCGATGCTGAAACCGGCAAGCCTTGTGAAGACTTCGGCCACCAGGGCACGGTCGACCTGAAAACCGACATGGGCGAGATCAAGCCGGGTTACTACCAGCAAACCTCGACGCCTCTGGTGGCGGGCACTGTAGTGATCGTGGGCGGCCGGGTGGCGGATAACTTCTCCACGGGCGAACCGCCAGGCGTGGTGCGGGCTTTTGATGTGCGCAGCGGCGAGCTGATGTGGGCCTGGGACCCGGGCAACCCGGCCACCACCAAACGTCCGCCGGCGGGTGAAACCTATACCCGTGGCACCCCGAACGTCTGGTCGGCGATGTCCTATGACGCCAAGCTGGGCCTGGTGTACCTGCCCACCGGCAACGCCACGCCGGATTTCTTCGGCGGTCAGCGCAGCGAGTTCGATGACCAGTGGAGCTCCTCGGTCGTCGCCCTCGACGTGAAGACCGGCCAGGTGCGCTGGCATTTCCAGACCACCCACCATGACCTCTGGGATTTCGACCTGCCGGCGCAGCCGCTGCTGTACGACATTCCGGACGACAAGGGCGGCGTGCAACCGGCATTGGCCCAGGTCACCAAACAGGGCGAGATCTTCCTGCTCAACCGCGAAACCGGCAAGCCGATTGCCCGGGTCGAAGAGCGGCCGGTGCCCCAGGGCAATGTGCCGGGTGAGCGTTACTCGCCGACCCAGCCGTTCTCGGTGGAGATGCCATCCATTGGCAACCAGACCCTGACCGAATCCGATATGTGGGGCGCAACGCCCTTCGACCAACTGATGTGCCGCATTCAGTTCAAGGGCATGCGCCATGAAGGTGTGTACACCCCGCCTGGCCTGGATCACGCACTGCAGTTCCCAGGCTCCCTGGGAGGCATGAACTGGGGCAGCGTGTCGGTGGATCCGACCAGCCACTACATGTTCGTCAACGACATGCGCCTGGGTCTGGCCAACTACATGATCCCTCGGGATCAGATCGCCGCCGGTGCCAGTGGTATCGAAATGGGCGTAGTGCCCCAGGAAGGCACGCCGTTCGGCGCCATGCGTCAGCGTTTCCTCTCGGCTGTTGGTATTCCTTGTCAGAAGCCGCCGTTCGGCACCATGTCGGCCATTGATCTGAAGACCAAGAAATTGGTGTGGCAGGTGCCTGTGGGCACTGTGCAGGACACAGGTCCGCTGGGGATTCGCATGCACCTGCCGATCCCGATTGGCATGCCGACTCTGGGCGCGTCCCTGGCGACCCAATCCGGCCTGTTGTTCTTCGCTGGCACCCAGGACTTCTACCTGCGGGCCTTCGATACCGGCAATGGCAACGAAATCTGGAAGGCGCGCTTGCCGGTCGGTAGTCAGTCGGGACCGATGACATACGTTTCGCCCAAGACCGGGCGCCAGTACATCCTGCTGACGGCGGGCGGTGCTCGTCAGTCGACGGACCGTGGCGATTATGTGATCGCCTACGCGCTGCCGAAATAGACACCGCGTCACGGCACTCTAAAAAAGCCGCGCCCAGCGCGGCTTTTTCATCAGCGCACGCCAGGTATCTCGGTCTTGGGTGACCCTGGAAAAGACTGCGCGAAGCGCGCCATGTCCTGAAGCCAGGTAAAACCTGCGGGCACAAAAAAGCCGCGTATCACGCGGCTTTCAATTTGGTGGGCCCACACGGACTTGAACCGTGGACCAAAGGATTATGAGTCCTCTGCTCTAACCAACTGAGCTATAGGCCCTCAGTAGGCGGCGGATTATAACGATGGTTTCTCGGCTGTGCTATCCGAAAAGTCGGAAACCCGGATCTGCAGGAAGGTTGCGCAGAACTCATCGGCTTCCAGGGGCAGGCTGACGATGTAGCCCTGGATCTGCTCGCAGCCTTCGAGAGTGAGGAAGGTCTGCTGGGCCTGGTTTTCAACACCTTCGGCAATGACCGTGAATTGCATGCTGCGGCCCAGGGCGATGATGGCGCGGACTATCGCCACATCGTGGGGGTCGTCCGGCAAGCCGCGGACGAATGATTGGTCGATCTTGAGAAAGTCCAGAGGCAGGCGCTTGAGGTAGCTCAAGGACGAGTAGCCGGTGCCGAAGTCGTCGATGGCCAGTTGCATTCCCAGGCGTTTGAGCTGATGCAGTACCTCCAGGGCTTCTTCGGCCTGGCTCATGATGAAGTTCTCGGTGATTTCCAACTGCAGCAACCCAGGCGGCAGGTCATAGTCGCGCAGCAGTTGTTCGATGCGGCCCAGCAGGTTGGGTTGGCGCAACTGGGCACCTGCCAGATTCACTGACAGTGGCCCGAAATTCTCATAGCGCTGACTCCAGGTATGGAGTTGCTGGCAGGCCCGTTCCAGTACCCAGTCCCCGATCAGCAGGATCATGCCGTTCTCTTCCGCCAATGGAATGAAATGCTCGGGGGGGACGTCGCCGAAGTTGGGGTGGTGCCAGCGAATCAGCGCTTCGGCCCCCACCAGTTCGTGGCTGCTGAGGCTGATCTTGGGTTGGAAATAAAGAGACAGCTCTCCGCGTTCGATGGCTCGTCGCAGTTCGTGCTCCAGGGCGACACGTTCGCTGGCCTGGGCGGTCAGGTCGCGGGTGTAGCGCTCGACCCGGTTGCGCCCCTTGGCCTTGGAGCGATACATGGCGGCGTCGGCGTTCTTGATCAGCGTGGCAACGTCGCAGCCGTCCTTGGGGTACAGGCTGGTGCCGATGCTGGCGCTGATGAAGAACTCGTGTTCGCCGGCCTGGAAGGGGGCGGTGAAGCAGTTCAGCAGCTTGGTGGCGATATGGTCGGCGTCGCTGGCCTGATGCAGGCCCGGAAGCAAGATGATGAATTCGTCCCCACCGAGGCGGGCGACAGTGTCGATGTCTCGCAACTGTTCCTTGAGACGTACCGCGATGCCTTTGAGCAGCAGGTCGCCCACCGGGTGCCCAAGGCTGTCGTTGATGTGCTTGAAGCGGTCCAGGTCGAGAAACAGCACGGCGCCCTGGCTGCCGTTTTCCTCTTGGCTGTTGAGCGCCGTCAGTAAGCGGCTTTCGAACAAGGTGCGGTTCGGCAGCCCGGTGAGGGGATCGTGGTGGGCCTGGTAGTCGAGGCGTGCCTGGGCATGCTTGAGGCTGGAGATGTCGGCGAACACCGCAACGAAATGGGTGATCTGCCGATCCTTGTTGCGCACTGCGTTGATCGTAAGCCAGTTGGGGTAGAGCTCGCCGTTCTTGCGGCGGTTGGAGATCTCGCCCTGCCAGTGGCCTTCCAGGGTCAGTTGGTGCCACATCGCCGCATAGAAGGCGCTGTCATGCAGGCCGGACGCCAACAGGCGCGGTGTGTGTCCCAGGGTTTCACTTTCGCTGTAACCGGTGATCTCGCTGAAGGCACGATTGACGGCGCTGATGCGCTGCTGGGTATCGGTGATCATTACGCCTTCGGCGGTGCTCTCAAACACCGTGGCGGCCTGCTGCAGTTTTTCCTGCATCAACTGGCGGTCGGTGATATCCCGGGCAATGGTCAGCATGCAGTCGTCGCCGCCAATGGGCAGCGGTCGGCTCGACAGTTCACAGAGACGGATCTGGCCATCGTTGCGTCGGATGTGGCAGCTGAAGTCACGGACAAAACCGTCCCGCTGCAGCAGGTCGAGCAGCTGCTTGCGCTCGTTGAGGTTGACCCAGATTCCCAGGTCCAGAGTCGAACGATCCAGGGACATGGCACTGTTGAAGCCGGTGATGCGGCTAAAGCCCTCGTTGACCTCGATCAGCAGTCCATCCCGTTGCCGGGTCAGCAACAGCCCATCTGGTGAAGCATGGAAGGCTTTGGCGAACTTCTCCTCTGAGGTCTGCAACTGTTGCTGGGTTTCCTTGAGCTGGCTGATGTCGCGCACTACCACCACCAGCGCCGGGGTGGTGTCGAGGTCGAAGGGTTCGGCGGAGATCAGGCCGGTGAAGAGTTGGCCATTGTGGCGGCGGAAGGGCATTTCCAGGTTGCGGATGCTACCGGCCTGCAAGCGCTGCAAGAGGCTCGGGCCGACCCCCGGGATGCCCCAGATATTCAGTTCGGTGGCGGTCTGGCCAATCACGGTTTCGGCGCTCAGGCCGATCTGCTCCTCGAAGGCCTTGTTGACCTCCAGCAGGCAGCCGTCGGACAGACGCGCGATGACCAGGATGTCCGGACACTGCTGGAACACTGAGGCGAACTTCTGTTCGGAAAGGCGCAGGGCCTCTTCGGTGTGCTTGGTCTCGCTGATGTCGATCATCAGGCCGCGCATCACCGGCTCATGGCCGTGTTCGATCAGGCTGACGATATCGCGCACCCAGAGGCATCGGCCGTCAGCGGTGATCACTCGATAGTCGAGGCTGTGGTCGCGTCCGGCCTGTACTTCGTGGTCGCAGAAGGCCTGGGCACGAGTCAGGTCGGCGGGGTGGATGATGTTGCGCCAGAACCCCGGGATCAGCCAGTGGGATAGGGGGTAGCCCAGCAGGGCCTCGGCATGGGGGGAGACATAGCTGTAAGTGAAGTCGCTGACACGCGCTTCCCAGGCGATGGCCGAGAGGCTCTCCACCAGGCTGCGGTAATGGTATTCACTGCGGCGCAACTCTTGTTCCAGAGCCACCCTGCGGGAGATCTCCGAGCTCAGGCGACGGTTGATGCGGATCACCACCGCCAGCACTGTGACCAACAGCAGGAGGCCGGGCAGACCGTACATCAGGACATCCGACCAGAACGTCCGATGGTCGAGGACGCTGCCGACCCAATGTTGTTGAATCTCGCTGATTTCCTCGGCACTGAGGTCCGCCAGGACCTTGTCGAGTATGCCCGCCAGGATCTTGCTGTCCCGTGGGACGCCCATGGCCAACTGGTAGCGATAAGGGGTTTCGCCGCTGACGTACAGGCCCTCGAGCTTGAGCTGGCGCAGGCTCCAGACACTGGAGGCCAGATCGCCCACTACGGCGTCCACCTCGTCGGTGGCCAGGGCCTGCAGGGCCGAGCTGATATTGGGCAGGGCCACGAGGTTCAGGTCCGGGTGTTGGGTGCGCAGCAACTCGTGGGGGGCGTAGTTCTCCACCACCGCGACCTTGAGGCCGTAGAGATCCTTGAGGTTGCGCGGTTGTGCGCCACCTGCATGGGCCAGGATCACAATGGGGAAGTCGAGATAGGGGCGGGTGAAGGCCATGTAACTCTGGCGTTCCGGAGTCGACATGATGCCGGGCAGCAGGTCCAGCTTGCCTTGCTTGGCATCTTCGAGCACGGCGGTCCAACTGGCCGGTTCGACGGGCGTCAGGGTGATTGACAGGCGTTCCTGGATCAGCTGGATGTAGTCTGCTGCCAGGCCCTGGTAGCGGCCCTCTTCATCCCGATACTCAAAGGGCGGCCAGGAGGCATCTACACCCAGGCGCAGTTGCGGGTGGGCCTTGAGCCAGCCACGTTCTTCATCGGTGAGAGTCAGCGCGCCAGCCGTTGCGGTCCAGGTAAGTAGCGCCAGCAGAAGCATGGCCGACAGTCTGGGCATAACCGTCTCGTTATGGCACGGGGAATGTTTCGAGTGTAGACGGGCTATGGGGTGGGAGAGGGGGGATCTGCAAAAAGCAAAACCCCCAGCTGGGCTGGGGGTTTTGGTCTTACTCGTCGAGGAAGGAGCGCAGATGCTCGCTTCGCGTCGGGTGGCGCAGCTTGCGCAGCGCCTTGGCTTCGATCTGACGAATCCGTTCACGGGTCACGTCGAACTGTTTACCAACCTCCTCAAGGGTGTGGTCGGTATTCATGTCGATGCCGAAGCGCATGCGCAGGACCTTGGCTTCACGGGCAGTGAGGCCGGAGAGTACTTCGCGAGTCGCTTCTTTGAGGCTCTCAACGGTGGCTACATCGATTGGCGACTGCATGGTCGAGTCTTCGATGAAGTCGCCCAGATGGGAGTCTTCGTCATCACCGATCGGGGTTTCCATGGAGATCGGCTCTTTAGCGATCTTCAATACCTTGCGGATTTTGTCCTCAGGCATTTCCATGCGTTCGCCCAGCTCTTCCGGGGTCGGTTCACGACCCATTTCCTGCAGCATCTGCCGGGAAATGCGGTTGAGCTTGTTGATCGTCTCGATCATGTGCACCGGAATACGGATGGTGCGGGCCTGGTCGGCGATCGAGCGAGTGATCGCCTGACGGATCCACCAGGTGGCATAGGTCGAGAACTTGTAGCCGCGACGGTATTCGAACTTGTCTACCGCTTTCATCAAGCCGATGTTGCCTTCCTGGATCAGGTCGAGGAATTGCAGGCCACGGTTGGTGTACTTCTTGGCGATGGAGATCACCAGACGCAAGTTGGCTTCAACCATCTCTTTCTTCGCGCGGCGGGCCTTGGCCTCACCGATCGACATGCGACGGTTGATGTCCTTGATCTCGGCAATCTTCAAGCCGGTTTCAACTTCAAGCGCGGTCAGCTTCTGCTGGCAACGGATGATATCCGGCTGCAGACGGGCAATGGCTTCGGCGTACTTGCTCTTGCCTTTGGCCAGGGCGTCGGTCCAGCTTTCATCCACTTCGTTGCCCGGGAACTGGCGCAGGAAGTCGGCACGCGGCATGCGGGCATCACGCACGCAGAGTTGCATGATGGCGCGTTCTTGCTGACGCAGACGATCCAGGGCGCTGCGTACACGTTCAACCAGGCCTTCGAATTGCTTCGGAACCAGCTTGATCGGCATGAACAGTTCGGCCAGGGCCAACATCTCGGCGATGGCTTGCTTGTTCTCGCGGCCGTGCTTCTTCAGCGCCTTGCGGGTGATCTCCATCTGATCGGCGACGGCGCCAAAGCGCTGTGCAGCGACGACCGGATCCGGACCGCTTTCGGCTTCTTCTTCGTCTTCGGTTGCTTCAGCTTCTTCGTCATCGCTGTCGTCATCCGCTTTCGCGGTTTTGGTGTCGACAGGAGGCGGTACTTCGGCGGCAGGCGGCGTAATGCCGTCATCCGGGTCGATGTACCCGCTGAGAACGTCAGACAGGCGGCCACCTTCGGTGGTGACGCGAGTGTATTCGGAGAGGATGTGATCAACCGTGCCAGGGAAGTGCGCGATTGCGCCCATCACTTCACGGATGCCCTCTTCGATACGTTTGGCGATTTCGATTTCGCCTTCACGTGTGAGCAGCTCTACCGTACCCATTTCGCGCATGTACATGCGCACTGGGTCGGTAGTGCGACCAATGTCGGTTTCCACAGCCGCCAACGCTGCTGCGGCTTCTTCAGCTGCTGCTTCGTCGGTGTCGGCTTCGGCCAACAAAAGGGCATCCGCATCCGGAGCACTCTCGAATACGTTGATCCCCATGTCGTTGATCATGCGGATGATGTCTTCCACCTGTTCCGGATCTGAAATATCCTCCGGCAGGTGGTCGTTGACCTCCGCGTAAGTCAGGTAACCCTGCTCACGTCCACGGCTGATCAACTCTTTGAGGCGAGACTGCTGTTGCGCTTTTCCGGACATAACACCCTATCCACTGAAGGTCTTGGCGGGCAAAAAACAAGCCGAGGATTATACCCGAGCTATGACCTCACGCGCCAGTTGAGGTCGGGTTTGATGCGGGAACATTGCGTTTTAGAAGCTCAACCAGCTGTATTTTCTCTTCGCTGCTGAGCTCGCTTTGGCGCGATTTCCTGAGAAGTTGTTCTAAAACACGCTCGCGTTGGCGAGCGGACAAGCTATTAATGGTGTCGAAAAACTGTTGTTCAAGGTTATCTCCGTCGATCAACCACTCTTTTTCTGCCAGTGCGGTAAGCAGGTGCCCCTGTTGAGTACCGTGCCAGCGCGCCATCAGCTGATGAATAGAGCGTAGCTTAGGATTTTTCTGTACGGCTTCGATCAGGGCCACCAGCAACTGAGTGTTGGTGTTGTCGTCATCGGCAAAATGTCCGGCATCTTCAACTTTTTCTGCCAGTTGCGGGTGATGCAGCAGGGTGCGCAAGGCTGCAAGCGTAGGAGGCTCCACCGCCGCCGGGACGCGAGGGCCGCGAGGCTGGTCGCGATCGCCCTGGCGCTTGCCTTTGCTGTTCTTGTCCCAGGGCTTGTTTTCCCATTTCTTGCCACCGCCGCTTTTCTTCGGCGTCCACTCTTTTTGGGGGGCGTACGCTTCCTGATGAGGCTCGTGGTAGTCGGCATAATCCGGCATGGCGTCGTAGTCGATGCCAGCGTCATAGATTGGGGGGGATTCCGCTGGGGCGCTGTGGGCTAGTTGATTCACCGTTTCATTGGTCAGACCGGTGATTTCGGTCAGGCGCTGGCGCATCAGGGTGCGCAGGTTGGCCCCTGGGATTTTCTCGATCAGCGGTGCTGCCAGGGTCGCCAGATGAGCCTTGCCTTCCAGTGAGCGTGGGTCGGCCTCGTCGATCAGTTGTTGAAAGAAATAGTCCGCCAGCGGCTGGGCGTGCTGGTTGATGCGGGCGCGGAAGGCGTCTGTGCCTTCGGAGCGGACCAGGGTATCGGGGTCTTCCCCTTCCGGCAGGAACAGGAAGCGCGCGCGGCGCCCGTCCTGCAGGCAGGACAGGGTGGCCTCGAGGGCGCGCCAGGCAGCTTTGCGTCCGGCTTGGTCGCCGTCAAAGCAGAACAATACGTTGGGCACGATGCGGAACAGGCGCTTGAGGTGTTCCTCGCTGGTTGCGGTGCCCAGAGTCGCGACGGCATTGCGCAGGCCCTGCTGGGCCAGGGCGATCACGTCCATATAGCCTTCGACGACGATGATTTCGTCGAGGTTGCGGTTGTTCTTGCGGGCTTCGAACAGACCGTAAAGCTCTTGGCCCTTGTGGAATACCAGAGTTTCCGGAGAGTTCAGGTATTTGGGTTTGTCGTCCCCCAGCACCCGGCCGCCGAAGGCAATGATCCGGCCGCGGGTATCGCGGATCGGGAACATCACGCGATCGCGAAAGCGGTCATAGCGCTTGCCGGTCTCGGCGTTCTCAATCAGCAGTCCGGCATCGATCATGGCTTTCTGCTGCAGAGTGTCGCTGCTCAGGTGCTTGAACAGGTTGTCCCAGCCGGGCGGCGCAAAACCCAGGCCGAAGTCCCGGGCAATTTCGCCGGTGAGGCCGCGCCCCTTGAGGTAGTCGACTGCTGCCTTGCGTGCCGGGTGGCTTTTCAGTGCCTGGCGATAGTAGTCGGCAGCGGCGCTGAGCAGCGGGTACAGCGGTGAGTCTGTGGGTTGTCGTGGTTTGCGCTGGCCGCGATTGCTTTCCTCGCGGGGGATCTCCATGCCGGCAGCTTTCGCCAGTTCCTCGACGGCCTGGGGAAAGTCCAGGTTGTCGTGGTCCATGATGAAGCCGAGGGCATTGCCGCCTGCGCCGCAGCCGAAGCAGTAATAGAACTGCTTGTCGGGGCTGACGCTGAAGGAGGGGGTCTTTTCCTTGTGGAATGGGCAACAGGCTGTGTAATTCTTGCCGGCTTTCTTGATCTGCAGGCGCGAGCTGACTACATCGACGATGTCGGTGCGGTTCAGAAGGTCGTCAATAAAGCTCTGGGGAATAAGCCCGGCCATTGCGTTCTCGTCATCACTGCGGGGAAAAATAGCCCTGGCGACGCTGTCGAAAGATCAGGTGAGGCGGGGCCTGAAGAGGGCGCGGCTCGACCTGGTTTTCGGCTTGATCGCAGTCGGGAAGTGTATCTGCCGAACGTCCACTGACGTTAATTGCAATCAGTATTCGACTATTTGAGGCAGTGCGCTGAGTCCGACAGTGGCCATTGGAGGGCCTCGGATAGCTCATCAAGCGGGCGCTGGAGAAGGGCGCCTTGGGCTGATCGTCTGCAGGAATCAGTAAGGGTGTGCTCGTCAGTAGCCTTGGAAGGCTCGTCAGAAAAGACGTGCACCGCTGGCAAGAAGCCAGGTCTGACGTGGTGAAGCAGATTCGTCTGGGTCGCATGGGCGGCTTTGACGGTGAAGCATCAAGCGTATTCCGCAAATGCCATTAGCCCGGCTGAGGGCCGGGCTTGGCAGAAGCTTGCAGCGAACGTCTGTGTATTAGTACAGACGTACGGCGCGGCGCTGTTCGCGCTGAACTTTCTTGGCGTGACGCTTAACAGCAGCAGCTGCTTTGCGCTTACGCTCGGAAGTCGGCTTCTCGTAAAATTCGCGGCTACGAACTTCAGCCAGAACACCGGCTTTTTCGCAGGAGCGCTTGAAACGACGCAGAGCTACGTCGAAGGGTTCGTTCTCTTTAACTTTGACGGCTGGCATCCAGAGCTACCTTCATTCATTACCGGGGTCAACGTTCTCGTCGCAAAAATCGCGGCTGAGGTCGTCGGTTTTTAAGGGTTGCGGATGTTAACCCCTCAACGCTCGGAATGCAAAGCCTCTGATCGAAAACCGCTGGCCGGGCGCAGGAGTGGCGACTATTATGCGCGCCTTCGAATTCAGCCTCTACAAGGCGCAAACCCATGCTAGTACTGGGATTAGAAACCTCTTGCGACGAAACCGGCGTCGCGCTTTACGACAGTGAGCGTGGCCTGCTGGCCGACGCGCTGTTCAGTCAGATCGACCTGCATCGCGTCTACGGTGGCGTGGTGCCGGAACTGGCCTCTCGTGACCACGTCAAGCGTATGCTGCCCCTGATTCGTCAGGTCCTGGCGCAAGCTGACTGTGTCTCCACCGAGATCGATGCCATCGCCTATACCGCAGGTCCCGGCTTGGTGGGCGCCTTGTTGGTAGGTGCCTCCTGCGCCCAGGCGCTGGCCTTTGCCTGGGGGATTCCGGCCCTGGGCGTGCATCACATGGAAGGTCACCTGCTGGCGCCGATGCTCGAGGAGCATCCGCCGGAATTTCCGTTCGTCGCTTTGTTGGTGTCGGGCGGCCACACCCAGTTGGTCCGGGTTGATGGCATCGGCCAATACCAGCTGTTGGGCGAGACCCTGGACGATGCGGCAGGCGAAGCGTTCGACAAGACCGCGAAAATGATTGGCCTGAATTATCCAGGCGGCCCCGAGATCGCCCGCCTGGCAACACAGGGCGTCCCTGGGCGTTTTGTCTTCCCGCGGCCAATGACCGATCGTCCGGGCCTGGACTTCAGCTTCAGCGGCTTGAAGACCTTCGCCCTGAACACCTGGCAGCAGTGCGTCAGTGCTGGAGACGACGGTGAGCAAACCCGTTGCGACATCTCTCTCGCCTTCCAACAAGCTGTGGTGGAAACTTTGACCATCAAGTGCAAGCGCGCCTTGAAGCAGACAGGCCTCAAGCGTGTGGTCATTGCCGGGGGCGTGAGTGCCAACAAGGCCCTGCGAGCCTCCCTGGAAAACATGCTCGCCGAGATGAACGGCAATGTGTTCTACGCTCGTCCCGAGTTCTGCACCGACAACGGCGCGATGATCGCCTATGCCGGCTGTCAGCGTTTGCAGGCCGGACAGCAGGAAAGCCTGGCGATCAGTGTGCAGGCACGCTGGCCGATGGAGCAGCTGTCAGCACTCTGAGAGAGACGCGCAAGCTGAAGTCTTTTCATCTGTCGGATTCAAAAATGCCGTTCGCGCCCGGCAAACAGGTCGCGTAGATTGCCGCGATGGCGCCAAACGATCAGTAGCGTGAGTACGCTCATCGGTAGTAGTGCCTCAGGTTCCTGCCAGGCCAGTAGCGGCAGGGTCAGGGGGGTAGCGATCAGTGCGGCCAGTGAGCTGGTGCGGGTCAGGTAGAAGGTCAGCGCCCAGGCGACGATGGCCAGGAGCGCCGCCGGGGGATAGAGCCCCAGCAACATGCCGGCAGCAGTGGCGACGCCTTTGCCGCCGCGAAAGCGGAAGTACAGTGGGAACAGGTGGCCGATTACGGCGTAGAGTCCGATCCACGCCTGTTGCTGCAACGAAAGCCCCGCAAGGTGGGCGATCAGCACAGGCACCAGGCCTTTGCACAGATCCCCCAGCAGGGTTAGGACAGCGAGTTTTTTGCCGGCCAGGCGCAGCATGTTGGTGGCACCGGCATTGCCCGATCCACTCATTCGCGGGTCGGGGTTGCCCGTGAGGCGGCTGAGCAAAATGGCGAAGGACAGAGAGCCAAGCAGGTAGGCGAGAATCGCCAGTAACCAAAACATGCTAACTATTCCGGGCGAGGATGCCCTGATTCTAACGGCGCATTGCGCCCTTGTCGTGCTGCGGAGAAGAGTGCTTGGACAGAGTGTTTATCGAAGGACTGGAAGTGGACACCGTGATTGGAGCCTACGACTGGGAGCGTGGCATCCGACAGTGTCTGCGTCTTGATCTGAGCTTTGCTTGGGATAATCGTCCGGCTGCTGCTGGGGACGATCTGACGCTGGCGTTGGATTATGCCAGTGTTTCCGCGCGGATCCAGGCGTTTGCCGAGCAGGCCCAGTACCAGTTGGTGGAAACCTTTGCCGAGCGTCTTGCCGAAGTGTTGATGAGCGAGTTTCACATTCCTTGGCTGCATTTGAAGCTGACCAAGCCAGGCGCTGTTCCGGCCGCCACTGGCGTGGGTGTGGAGATCGAGCGCGGATGTCTCTGACTCAGGTGTTTCTGGGGCTTGGTAGCAATATCGAGCGTGAAGCTCATCTGCGGGCCGGGCTCGATGCCTTGGCCGGTTTCCTGGTGGATATGCGTTGCTCGGCGGTGTTTGAAAGCCAGCCGGTGGGAATCAAGAGCGGTCCGTTCTTCAATCTGGTGGTGTCGGGTTACACCGACTTGCCGTTGACTGAACTGGACCGGCGTTTGAAGTTCATCGAGGCGGACAACGGTCGTTATGCCCCGGACCGCAAAGGTTTGCCACTGGATATCGATGTGCTGCTGTACGGCGACCTGACTGGCAATTTCGATGGCCTGATCCTGCCCCGTGCGGAAATCCTGAAGAATGCCTTTGTGCTTTGGCCGTTGTCGCTGATGGCGCCGGAGCGGCTACACCCATTGGCCGGCAAGAGCTTGGGGATGCTTTGGGATGAGGCGCAGATCGATCAGGTTCTAGCGCCCGTGGCGTTCGAATGGCAGGGCAGGCAACTGACGCCTCCGGGCCTGTAACTCCTCGGACTCTCCTTGTGCTGACAAGGCTGGAGCCTTGTCAGCCGTTTCTCAGGATGCGTGCTGTTCCTTGTAGGTCTTGATTGCCTTCAGTCGCTCCAGCCTCAACGTCTCACCCAGTTCCGGGCCTTTGAAGCCCTGCTCCAGTAAAGGTTGAACCGCCACTGAGCGCGCCGCGTTGGCGCCGCCGCGCAGGTAATCTGCTTGGGGGTAGGGTCGTGACTCCAGCCCCAGGCGACCACGGGCGTCCATTTCGCAAGCGGCAATGAACTCTTCAAAGCGCTGCGGACGGCGGAAGACGTCGAAGTTTTGCAGCAGCTCAAGCAGTGTCGAAGCCTTCAGTTCCTGGGCCTTGTGGGCGTGGGTGTGATACTGCCCCACCAACAGCGCCAGCTCCTGGCATTCCCGTGGGGCCTTGAAGCGCTCATTGACGGCCTTGATCAGTTCAAGTCCCTTGTGCTCGTGACCAATGTGGCGTGGCCACTCCTCCTCAGGTGTCACGCCTTTGCCCAGGTCGTGGAGCAGGCAAGCCCAACGTACCGAGAGGGGCTGCTGGTGCAGCGCCGCTTGCTGCAACACGCTGAGGGTATGCAGGCCGGTGTCTATTTCCGGATGATGGGTCGGTGGCTGGGGAACGCCGAATAGTGCGTCGACCTCAGGTATCAGTACGGCCAGGGCGCCGCAGTCACGCAATACCTGGATAAAGACCTGAGGCTGATCCTCCATCAAGGCGCGAGACATCTCCTTCCAGCTGCGTTCCGCCGTCAGGGCTTGAAGCTCGCCTGACTCGCTGAGTTGGCGCATCAATTCAAGTGTCTCAGGGGCCACGCTGAAACCCAGGTCGGCGTAGCGCGCGGCAAAGCGTGCCACTCGCAGAACTCGCAGGGGATCTTCGGCGAATGCCGGTGAAACATGGCGCAACAGCCGGTTTTCCAGATCCTTTTGACCGTTGTAAGGATCAGTCACAAGACCCTGATCATCTTCGGCCATGGCGTTGATCGTCAGGTCGCGGCGAATCAGGTCCTCTTCCAGGGTGACTTCCGGACTGGCATGGAAAGTGAAACCGCCGTAACCCCGTCCACTCTTGCGCTCGGTTCGAGCGAGGGCGTATTCCTCGCCGCTCTTGGGGTGCAAAAACACTGGAAAATCGGCGCCTACCGGGCGAAAGCCCTTGGCGATCATGTCTTGCGCACTGGCGCCCACCACGACCCAGTCGACGTCGGTGACTGGTCTGCCCAGCAGGCGATCGCGTACAGCACCGCCGACTTTATAAATCCGCATAAAAAAACCTCCGTTAGCACGACAGGATAACCCTTGTGCCGCGCTAACGGAGGCTCGTTCTTGGGCTCAGAGGTGGATGACTGCCAGGTCCAGTCGTCCGTAGTCGTTTTCGTTGTGATCGCTTCTCGGCGGTACGTGAAGGGTTTTTATCACCTGATCGCCCTGCAGGGTTTCCAAGTGAATATCGAAGCCCCAGAGGCGGTGCAGGTGCTTGAGCACCTCCTCGGTGGAATCCCCCAAGGGTTTGCGATCGTGTTGCTGATGGCGCAGGGTCAGCGAGCGGTCGCCACGACGGTCGATGCTCCAGATCTGCACGTTGGGTTCACGGTTGCCCAGGTTGTATTGCGCGGCCAGGGTTTCCCGAATGATTCGATAGCCGCTTTCATCATGGATTGCTGGTACCAGCAGGTCATCCTTCTGGTCGTCATCCATGATGCTGAACAGCTTGAGGTCGCGGATCACCTTGGGGGACAGATACTGCAGGATGAAGCTCTCATCCTTGAAACTGCTCATGGCGAACTTGATGCTCGACAGCCAGTCGGTGCCGGCCAGTTCCGGGAACCAGCGGCGATCTTCTTCGGTGGGGTCTTCGCACATGCGGCGGATGTCCCGGTACATGGCAAAACCCAGAGCGTAAGGATTGATGCCGTTGTAATAAGGGCTGTCGAATCCCGGCTGATAAACCACGCTGGTGTGGGAAGCGAGGAATTCCATCATGAAGCCGTCGGTGACTAGGCCTTCGTCATACAGGTCATTCATCAGGGTGTAATGCCAGAAGGTGGCCCAGCCTTCGTTCATCACCTGGGTCTGGCGCTGCGGGTAGAAGTACTGGGCGATCTTGCGCACGATGCGGACAATTTCTCGCTGCCAGGGCTCCAGCAATGGCGCATGTTTTTCGATGAAATACAGGATATTTTCCTGAGGCTCTGCGGGGAATCGCGCGTTGTCCTTGTCGCTGTATTTGTCCGCGCCTTTGGGAATCGTGCGCCACAGGTCGTTGATCTGTTTCTGCAGGTGCTCTTCCCGATCCTTCTGCCGACGCCGTTCTTCCTCGGCGGAGATCGGGTAAGGCCGCTTGTAGCGATCGACGCCGTAGTTCATCAGGGCATGGCAGGAATCCAGCAGATCCTCCACGGCATCGATGCCATGGCGTTCCTCGCATTGCATGATGTACTGCTTGGCGAACACCAGATAATCGATGATCGAGCTGGCATCGGTCCAGGTGCGGAACAGGTAGTTGCCCTTGAAGAAACTGTTGTGGCCGTAGCAGGCATGGGCCACCACGAGGGCCTGCATGCAGATGGTGTTCTCCTCCATCAGATAGGCGATGCAAGGGTCTGAATTGATCACGATCTCGTAGGCCAGGCCCATCTGCCCACGGCTGTAGGACTTTTCGGTACTGAGAAAGTGCTTGCCATAGGACCAATGGTGATAACCCAAAGGCATGCCCACCGAGGCATAGGCATCCATCATCTGCTCGGCGGTGATCACTTCGATCTGGTTGGGATAGGTATCCAGAGCATAGCGAGCCGCGATACGGCTGATTTCGCGGTCGTAGGCCTGGATCAGCTCGAATGTCCATTCCGAGCCGGTGGAGATAGGTTGGCGCTTCTGCTCTCTGGCGGTCATGTCACTAACCTGCGCTGGAAGAGTTCACGGAAGACCGGATAGATATCGCCGGCCGAAACCAATTGTTGCTGGGCGAACGTGTCGGAGAAGGCCTCGGCGATACGTTCGTACTCGAACCACAGGGCCTGGTGTTCACGTGGAGTGATCTCCACGTAGGTGTAGTACTGCACGAAAGGCATGATCTGGTTGATCAGGATATCGCGGCAGATGGGTGAGTCATCGTTCCAGTTGTCGCCGTCGGAAGCCTGTGCGGCGTAGATGTTCCATTCGTTGCTTGGATAGCGCTCGGCCATGATCTCCTGCATCAGTTTCAGGGCACTGGAGACAATGGTCCCGCCGGTTTCCCTGGAATAGAAGAACTCTTCCTCGTCCACTTCACGGGCACTGGTGTGATGGCGGATGAAAACCACGTCGATCTTGTCGTAGTTGCGCTTGAGGAACAGGTACAAAAGGATGAAGAAGCGTTTGGCTATGTCCTTGGTCGCCTGGGTCATGGAGCCGGATACGTCCATCAGGCAGAACATCACCGCCTTGGAGCTGGGGTTGGGCTGTTTCACCAGCAGGTTGTATTTGAGGTCGAAGGTGTCGAGAAAGGGCACGCGGTGAATCCGCGCACTCAGGCGCTCGATTTCAGCTTCCAGTTCCTGGATATCGCCGAAGTTGTCCGGTTCTTCCCGCTTCAAGCGCTCCAGATCCTCCTTGGCCTCCCGCAGCTTGGCCCGGCTGCTGCCGGACAAGGCAATGCGTCGGGCGTGGGCCGAGCGCAAGGTGCGGATGATGTTGATCCGCGATGGGTTGCCTTCGTTGCTGATCCCTGCACGCACGGTCTTGAAGGTGTCTGTCCCGGTCAGGTTGCGTTTGACCAGGTTGGGCAGCTCCAAATCCTCGAACATGAACTCGAGGAATTCCTCCTGGGTAATCTGGAAGACGAACTCATCCATGCCCTCGCCGGAATTGCCCGCCTTGCCGCGGCCAGCACCGCCTCCACCACCACCTTGAGGCCTGGCGATATGCTCCCCAGCCGTGAACTCCTTGTTGCCGGGATGGACCACGGTCTGTTTGCCGCCACGGCCGTGGTGCAGCACCGGTTCGTCGATGTCCCGTCCGGGAATACTGATTTGTTCGCCATGCTCCATATCGGTGATGGAGCGGCGGCTGACGGCCTCTTCGACGGCCTTTTTGATGTGGTCACGGTAGCGCCGCAGAAACCGCTGGCGGTTCACCGTGCTCTTGTTCTTGCCATTGAGACGTCGGTCGATCACATAGCTCATGGGCCCCTCCGGGGAGCTTCAAGACATAAGCCTCAAGCCGTAAGTCACGCTGCAGCAGAGCCTGTGAGGGCTCTACGGCACCGCGCTTGCAGCTTGTGGCTAGAAGCTTGCAGCTGCTTTACTGCGATTTTCTGACCCGCAGATACCATTCGGACAGCAGCCGTACCTGTTTGTCGGTGTAGCCGCGCTCGACCATTCGTGTGACGAAGTCGTTGTGTTTCTGCTGATCCTCCTTGCTGGCCTTGGCGTTGAAGCTGATGACCGGCAGCAGATCCTCGGTGTTGGAGAACATTTTCTTCTCGATGACCACCCGCAGCTTCTCGTAGCTGAGCCAGGTGGGGTTCTTGCCATTGTTGTTGGCTCGTGCCCGCAGGACGAAGTTGACGATTTCGTTGCGGAAGTCTTTCGGGTTGCTGATGCCCGCAGGCTTTTCGATCTTCTCCAGCTCTTCGTTGAGGGCAACGCGATTGAGGATTTCGCCGGTTTCCGGGTCGCGGTATTCCTGATCCTGAATCCAGAAGTCCGCGTAGAGCACGTAACGGTCGAAGATATTCTGGCCGTACTCGCTGTAGGACTCGAGGTAGGCAGTCTGGATCTCCTTACCGATGAACTCGATGTAGCGTGGGGCCAGGTACTCCTTGAGGAAGCGCAGGTAGCGCTCGCGGGTTTCTGCCTGGAACTGCTCCTGCTCGATCTGCTGCTCCAGCACATACAGCAGGTGCACCGGGTTGGCCGCCACTTCATGGGGATCGAAGTTGAAGACTTTTGACAGGATCTTGAAGGCAAAGCGGGTCGATAGGCCATTCATGCCTTCATCGACGCCGGCACTGTCGCGGTACTCCTGGATCGACTTGGCCTTGGGGTCGGTGTCTTTCAGGTTCTCGCCGTCATAGACGCGCATCTTCGAGTAGATATTGGAGTTTTCCGGCTCCTTGAGGCGCGACAGCACAGTGAACTGTGCCAGCATCTTCAGGGTGTCGGGGGCGCAATGGGCCTTGGCCAGCGAGCTGTTGAACAGCAGCTTGTCGTAGATCTTCACCTCATCGCTGACACGCAGGCAGTAAGGCACCTTGACGATGTAGATACGGTCAATGAAGGCTTCGTTGTTCTTGTTGTTGCGGAAGGTGTGCCACTCCGATTCGTTGGAGTGGGCCAGCAGGATGCCGGTGAAGGGGATCGCCCCCAGCCCTTCGGTGCTGTTGTAGTTGCCTTCCTGGGTGGCGGTGAGCAATGGGTGCAGCACCTTGATCGGTGCCTTGAACATTTCGACGAACTCCATCAGGCCCTGGTTGGCCCGGCACAGTGCCCCAGAGTAGCTGTAGGCGTCGGCGTCGTTCTGCGGGAATTCTTCCAGTTTGCGGATATCCACCTTGCCCACCAGGGCCGAGATGTCCTGGTTGTTCTCGTCCCCGGGCTCGGTCTTGGCCACGGCGATCTGGTTGAGAATCGACGGGTAAAGTTTCACCACCCGGAACTGGCTGATGTCACCGCCAAACTCCGCCAGGCGCTTGGTGGCCCATGGCGACATGATGGTGTTGAGGTAGCGCCGCGGGATGCCGAAGTCTTCTTCGAGAATGGCGCCATCTTCCGTGGCATTGAACAGGCCCAGCGGCGATTCGAAGACCGGGGAGCCCTTGATGGCGTAGAAGGGCACTTTTTCGATCAGCTGCTTGAGCTTCTCGGCCAGGGACGATTTACCACCGCCCACCGGACCCAGGAGATAGAGGATCTGTTTCTTCTCTTCCAGGCCCTGAGCGGCGTGGCGGAAATAGGAGACGATCTGGTCGATACATTCTTCCATGCCATGGAAGTCTTCAAAGGCCGGATAGCGCCGGATCACCTTGTTGGAGAAAATTCGCGACAGCCTCGAGTTGGTCGAGGTGTCCAGCAGCTCGGGCTCGCCGATGGCCAATAGCAAGCGCTCGGCGGCGGATGCATAGGCGCTTCGGTCCTTTTTGCACAGTTCCAGGTATTCCTGCAGCGAAAACTCTTCCTGGCGTGTGGATTCGAAGCGTTGTTGGAAGTGGCTAAAAATACTCATGACGTCACCTCGCTCGATACGTGGAGCCGGCGTCGGATCAGTCAGTCAAGTGCTGGCATGCAGCTGAGTTTCCAGCTGCTGTTTACCCCCCAGAACACTTTCAAAGCTATCGACCTTGAAAGCTAGTACCGATGACCCGCTCGCCGGTGTACCGGCTCTCCCCTGATTTGGATGGCCTGAGGCTAAGGATAGTTCGGAATCCGGGAGGTCAAGGCGAGATGGGGAATTAGTTGCGCACTACCGTTCGTCCGGTGGCGCGCAAGCCCGCGTAGTACGCGGGCTAGCGCTACTGAAAAAAATTATTCGGCGGTGCCTTGAGCGATTTCCGTCGGATAGGTACTGCGCCAAAGTTCGAAGCCGCCATCGAGGCTGTAAACGTCGGAAAAGCCCTGGCTCACTAGATACGCGGCAGCGCTCTGGCTGGAGTTGCCGTGATAGCAGACCACCACCAATGGGGCATCGAGGTCGGCACCACGAATGAAGTCGGAAATGGAGTGATTATCCAAGTGTTGCGCGCCGCTGATATGGCTCAGTGCATAGGTTTGCGGATCGCGGATATCCACGACCACGGCACCTTGTTCGCGCAGTGCCTGGGCCTGTTCTGGAGGGATGCGTTTGAATTCGCTCATGGCGGGCTCCTGGAGCTAGATAGTCAGCGCCGACTAGCGCTTTGCCGGGACGGGCAAGGGTTCTGGGGAAAGGGGCGCAGTGTACCCCTGGGCGTCGCAATCGCAGGTCAGGCGCACGCCGGTATCGACATTCAGCAAGGTCATGGCCCCGCCCCAGACGCAGCCGCTGTCCAGGGCAAAGATGCCAGGTTCGTTGCAATGGCCTTCCAGGGCCGCCCAGTGACCGAAGATGATCTTCAGGTCCCGAGTCTTGCGCTCCTTGTGACTGAACCAGGGCGCGTAGCCCGGTAGTGCGGTGTCCAGTCCTTCCTTGCTCTTGAGGTCGAGCTTGCCCTCGCTGGTGCAGAAACGCATGCGGGTGAAGTAGTTGGTGATGACGCGCAGGCGGGTCACGCCCTTGAGGTCGCTGTCCCATTTCGCAGGATCGTTGCCGTACATGCCGTCCAGGAAGGGCTCGAAGAGGTTGTCGTCGCGTAGCGCTTCCTCGACTTCGGCGGCGCACTTGAGGGCCTTCTTCAGGGACCACTGCGGGGCGATGCCGGCATGGACCAGGGCCACGTTGCGGGCTTCGTCGTAATGCATCAGTTTTTGCTGGCGCAACCACTGCAACAGTTCTTCGCAATCTGGGGCTTCAAGGATTTCCCGCAGCGTGTCGGACTTCTTCAGCCGTTCGATATTGCGCCAGGCTGCCAGCAGGTGCAGGTCGTGATTGCCCAGCACGCAAACCAGCGAATCGCGGATGGAATAAAGGTAGCGCAGGGTTTCCAGTGACTGTGGGCCGCGATTGACCAAGTCTCCCACCAGCCACAGGCGGTCCCTGGCAGGGTCGAACGCGACTTGTTCAAGCAGGCACTGCAGCGGTTCCAGGCAGCCTTGCAGATCGCCGACGGCGTAGGTTGCCATCAGTGCAGGGCCCCGGGGACCGCCAGGCGGAAGGGGGCAATGATGGCGTCGAACTGTTTGCCGTCCTCGGCCAGCATCTGGTAACTGCCCTGCATGTTGCCGACCCGGGTGGTCATCACCGTGCCGCTGCTATAGGTGTGGCTCTTGCCAGCGGCAATCAATGGCTGCTGGCCAACCACGCCAGCGCCACGAACCTCTTCTACATGGCCATCACCGTCGGTGATCACCCAGTGCCGGGACAGCAGCTTGGCCGGGAGTGATCCGTTGTTCTGAACGGTAATGGTGTAGGCGAAAGCGAAACGGTTCTGCTCGGGTTGCGATTGGTCTGCCAGAAAGCGGGTGACGACGCTGACGTCGACCTGATAACGAGGATCGGACATGCAAAAGGCCTTTAAAGCAAAGCGGGGCGCGGGACAAAGCTGATGGAGGTCAGTCTAGGTCAAGTATCGGGTAGTAAACCAGACATCCTGTCCGGCGTCCTACCCGATCTCGGGCAAGGGCGTTTCTCAGTCGTTGGCAGGCTTGGGCTGGTCGGCCAATTGATCGGCCAGGCGTACAAAGGCGGCCAGATCCAGCTGCTCGGGGCGCAGGCTGCCATCGACACCGGCGGCTTCGATCTCGGCGCTGCTGAGGAGGGCCTTGAGGGTATTGCGCAGTGTCTTGCGGCGCTGGTTGAAGGCTTCGCGGACGATGCGTTCCAGCAGGCGATGATCCTTGGCTGGATGTGGCAGCACCGCGTGAGGTACCAGGCGCACGATGGCCGAATCAACCTTCGGTGGAGGATTGAAGGCGCCGGGGCCGACGTTGAACAGATGTTCCACTCGGCAGTGATACTGAACCATGATCGACAGGCGACCCCAGTCACCTCCACCAGGGCCGGCGGCCAGGCGCTCGACCACTTCCTTTTGCAGCATGAAGTGCATGTCGCGGATCAGCCCGGCGTTCTGCAGCAGGTGGAAGATCAGCGGGGTGGAGATGTTGTAGGGCAGGTTGCCGACCACCCGCAGGCTGCTTGGTGCGGCGCCCAGTGTATTGAAGTCGAACTTCAGGGCATCGCCCTGGTGCAGGTTGAAGTTGCTCTTACCGGCGAACTGCTGGTTGAGGATCGGGATCAGGTCCTTGTCCAGCTCCACCACGTCCAACTGGGCTCCGCTGCTCAGCAGACCTTCGGTCAGGGCGCCTTGGCCCGGGCCGATTTCCAGCATGCGGTCTTCGGGTTTGGCGTGGATAGCCCGCAGGATACGGTCGATAACGCCGGCGTCATGCAGGAAGTTCTGGCCGAAGCGCTTGCGCGCCCGGTGTTGGTATTGCTCGCTCATAAACGGTTCTCGGCCATCTGGTAGGCGGTTTCCAAGGCGACCTGCAGGCTGCCGGTGTCGATCTTGCCGCTGCCTGCCAGATCCAGGGCGGTGCCGTGGTCGACGGAGGTGCGGATGATCGGCAGGCCGAGCGTCACATTGACGGCTGCGCCGAAGCCTTTGTATTTCAGCACGGGCAAGCCTTGGTCGTGGTACATCGCCAGCACTGCGTCGCAGTGCTCCAGATATTTGGGGGTAAACAGAGTGTCGGCAGGCAATGGACCGCGCAGGTCCATGCCTTCATTGCGCAGGCGCTCTAGGGTGGGTTCGATGATGTCGATTTCTTCGCGGCCCAGGTGTCCGCCTTCACCGGCATGAGGGTTGAGCCCACACACCAGGATGCGTGGCTGGGGGATGCCGAACTTATGCTGCAGGTCGGCATGCAGGATTCGTGTGACCCGTTCCAGGCGCTCTACGGTGATGGCGTCGGCAATCTCCCGCAAGGGCAGGTGGGTGGTCACCAGGGCCACGCGCAGGCCACGGGTGGCCAGCATCATCACCACTTGTTCGGTGTGGGTCAGGTCCGCGAGAAATTCGGTATGCCCGGAAAAGGCAATTCCGGAGTCGTTGATCACGCCCTTGTGCACGGGGGCCGTGATCATGCCGGCGAAGTGCCCATCCAGGCAGCCCTGGCCGGCGCGGGTCAGGGTTTCCAGGACGAAGGCTGCATTGGCCTGGTCCAGCTGGCCGCTGACCACTGGTTTGTCCAGGGGCGTGTCCCAGACATACAGGCTGTCTGCAGGGGCGGGTTCAGTCGGCAGTTGTTCCAGGGTCACCGGCAGCAGATTGACTGCCACACCCAGCTGCGCGGCCCGCTCAAGGAGCAGGTCGCGGCTGGTGATGGCAATCAGGGGGTATGGCTGGGGTTGCGAGGCGAGCAGCAGGCACAGGTCAGGACCTATACCCGCCGGTTCGCCGGGTGTCAGAGCGAAACGTCTGGGTTTCACTGGGCCGCCTGTTCAGCGCCAGGCAGTTTGATCTCGACGTAGGCCTCATCACGGATCTGCCGCAACCAGGTCTGCAGCTCTTCGTCGTACTTGCGGTTACGCAGGACGGTCATGGCTTGTTGCTCGCGGGCCTGGCTGGTGCTGTCGGTGGCGCGACGGCCAAGGACTTCCAGTACATGCCAGCCATAAGGGCTCTTGAACGGCTTGGACAGTTGACCTTGTGGGGTCTTGGCCATCACTTCGCGGAACTCAGGCACCAGGGCGTTCGGGTCGATCCAGTTGAGGTCGCCGCCGTTGAGCGCCGAACCCGGGTCTTCCGAGTAGCTTTTCGCCAGTTCGGCAAAGTCTTCGCCGGCTTCGATGCGGTCGTAGAGTTTCTGCGCCAGGCGCTTGGTCTCTTCTTCGCTGCGAATCTCGCTTGGCTTGATCAGGATGTGGCGCACATGCACTTCATCGCGCACCTGATTGCCGCCACCGCGCTTGTCCAGCAGCTTGAGAATGATAAAGCCGCCTGGGGTGCGCGCTGGCTGGGTGATATCGCCCACGGCCATTGCGCTCAGTTCACGGTCGAACGGAGGAGGCAATTGAGCAGCTTTACGCCAGCCCATGTCGCCGCCTTCCAGGGCGTTGTCGCTGCCGGAGCGGGCAATCGCCAATTGCGCGAAGTCCGCACCTTGCTTGAGTTGCTGGTACACGTCCATGGCCTGGCGGGCGGCACTCTGAATCGCTTCGGAGTTGGCGCTTTCCGGGGTCGGGATCAGGATATTGGCCAGGTGCAGTTCTTCGGAGAGCTGCATCTTGCCCAGGTCCGAGGCCAGGAAGTTCTTCACTTCCTGTTCCGATACCTGAATACGCTCGGCCACCCGGCGCTGACGCACGCGGCTGATGATCATTTCACGGCGCACCTGGTCACGAGCGTCTTCATAAGACAGGCCGTCGCGGGCCAGAGCGGCACGGAACTGCTCGATGCTCATGCTGTTGCGCTGGGCAATGGTGCCGATGGCCTGGTTCAGTTCTTCATCGGTGATGCGGATGCCGGAACGCTCGCCAATCTGCAGTTGCAGGTTTTCAACGATCAGACGCTCCAGAACCTGCTGTTCCAGGACGCTGGTAGGCGGCACACCACCGCCACGCTTGGCGATGGTTTGCTGAACTTCGTTAACCCGCTGATCCAACTGGCTCTGCATGACCACGTCGTTGTCGACGATGGCCACAACCTTGTCGATGGACTGCACTGCGGCGCTGGCCGCAGTGCTCAGGAACAGCGCGCCCAACATCAGCGGGCGCAGACAATCAGAAAGCTTGGTCTTCACGTTCACGATAACCTTGGATGCCTTTGTCGAGGAAGCTCTCTACTTTGGTGCCCATGACGCCACCGAGACCCTTCAGAACAATTTGGAGGAAGATGCCGCGGTCGCCTTTCTCGTTCTCCGGAGCGTTCTGACTGAACTCGTCATACTTGACCCAGTAACGGCTGATCAGGCGCAGTTTCCAGCAGCAGTTGTCGTATTCGAAACCACCGAAGGCCTCAAGCGTGCGGTTACGGTTGTAGTCGTACTGCCAGCGGCTGATGGCGTTCCATTGCGGCACGATCGGCCAGATCACCGAGAAGTCATGCTGCTGGATCTTGTAGTAGTCCTTCACGTAGCCAGGCGTACCTGGAGTGCCGTAGTCGCCGCCCATTTTCCAGGTACCGCTGTTCTGGTCGTAGCGGATCTGGTCGTTGCGATAGCGATAGCCGGCGTTGACCACCTTGTTCGGGTTGTCTTCAGGCTGGTAGTGGAACATCGCACTGCCGGAGCGTGCGGTGTGGCTGTCCGGGTCCCAGTTGTACTCTGCGTTGGCGCGCCAGTCGCGGTTGAAACGGTATTCGTATTCAAGGGCGTAAGGCGAGACGTTGGACGTTGCATCGTCGCGAGTGCGGTAGTCGATACCTGGCAACTGGACGGTGCGATCCTTGAAGTACAGGGCCTGGCCAACGCTGACGCGCTGACGCTGGAAGCCGTTGTCTTCGATCCAGCGGCTGGTCACGCCCAGAGACAGCTTGTTCTCGTCGCCGACACGGTCGGAGCCGGAGAAGCGGTTGTCACGGAACAGCGACGAGTAGTTGAAGGTGGATTCGCCGGTATCGAATACCGGGATGTCCTTCTGGTCTTCCTCGGGTACATAGAGGTAGAACGCACGCGGCTCCAGGGTCTGGCGGTAGTTCTTGCCAAACCATTGAGTGTCACGGTCGAAGTACAGGCCGCCGTCGACGCTGGCGATTGGTACGCCGCGGTTTTGTGAGCTCTTGTACGACTCACCCAAGGCAGCAGCTCTATTCCTGTTGGTGACCAAGTCGTCTTTGCCTTGGCCATCCAGATCAAGATTGTACTGGGTGTACATATACTTCAGGGATGGAGTCAGATAGCCATAGCTCCAGTTCAACGGCAGGCTGACACCGGGCTTGAGGTTCAAGCGATCACCGTTGGCGCGGGCCAGGCCCGCTACGTTGGTGTCCAGGCGCGGATTGCCTACCAGCCCGGTGATAGGGTCAATCGGTCCGCCATCTTTATCTGTGTAGTTGCCCTTCAGTAGATCCCGCTCAAACCGAACCAGCTCGGTTTCATAGGTGAAATCCAGACCTTGCGGATGGTACGGCAGCGCACCGTTGAAGGTGATCTGCGGCAGCTTGTTGTACGGAGTGATGTTGGAGACGCTTGCCAGCTCAAACGCTTGTACGTTGAGGCGTGCGGTGTAGTCATCACCACGGTAGGTCACTACGCCTTGCTGGTTGACGTAATCGTTAGTTTTCACGCCGATCTGATCGGTTTCCAGGTCCTGGAAGTAATACGGATCGCTGATTTTGGTGTAGTCGACCTCGGTCATCACTCGCGAATCAAGCCCGCCCTTATGCTGCCAGTTGAGCATGTAGCGGGTTTTTTCGTAGTCGGTCTGCTTCTTGCGATCGGTGTCGTCGTCATTGAGGTAGGCGGCGCCGAACTGACCCTCGCTGCTCTTGGTCAGGTAGCGGAACTCGCCTTCCATCAACAGGCCGCGCTTGGACATGTAGCGCGGGTACAACGTGGCATCGTAGTTCGGTGCCAGGTTGAAGTAGTAGGGCGTGACCAGCATGAAGCCGGTATCGCCGCCTGTGCCGATGCTCGGCGGCAGGAAGCCGGACTGACGACGGTCGTCGATCGGGAAATAAATATACGGGGTGTAGAGCACCGGAATGTCTTTGACCCGCAAGGTCACGTTGGTCGCGGTACCGAAGCCGGTGGCCGGGTTCAAGGTGATGTTGTTGCCCTTGAGCTGCCAGGCGTTGCTGTTCGGTTCGCACGTGGTGTACGTACCATCCTTGAGGCGGATGATGGCGTTTTCCGCACGCTTGGCATACAGCGCACTGCCGCGAACCCGCGACTTGTGCATCACGTATTCGGCGTTATCGACCTTGGCTTCGCCAGTGTCGAGTTGCACGTCGGCGTGGTCGCCGACCATCAGCGTGCCGTTATCGCGGATGCGTACGTTGCCGCTGAGCTCGCCACGGTTCTCGGCCTGATACAGGTTGGCCTCGTCGGCTTCGACCTGCATGCTGCCCTGGCGCATGACCACGTCACCGGCCAGGGTCGCCACCTGTTCTTCCTGCTGATAACGCGAGGCCTTGGCACCGATAAAGGTGGGGGCGTCACTTTTATTCGTCTTGTCATTCATGCCAGGACGAATTGGTTCGATATAGGAACCAGAGCAGTAAGGACCGGTTTCGGCCAATTGAGCGGCGGTGAGCTTCTCGCGCGGTACCCAGTCGAGGTGGCTGTAGTCCGCGCTGCGGGACTTCAGACCCCGGCCTTTGGCCTCGGTGACCAGCACTGGCTTGTCGCCGGTAGCTTGTTCTGCGGTGCCACTGTCGGTTGCGGTGGCGCCGTTGGAACTGACCGAGCTGGCATCGTGAATCGGCCGTGGAGGCAGTGGGGCTGCACTGGCTTTCGGCGCACAGGCCCAGCCACCCGAAGCAGAGACTGAGCAGTCATACTGTTCCGCGGCGACCACGAAGGAAGTGGCTAGAGGTTGCAGGGCCAGCAAACCGCCGGTAACCAGCAACGGAAATTTTTTACGAAACGCGGGGGATTTCAATGCCATCTTATTAGTCCGGGCTTCCTGCGTGCCATCTGCCCGCGGTGTGGGCCGCACGCCTCTCGATGGTCTGAAAAAGATGCTGGATAATAAAGCATGACCCGCTTGACGGCTAGCGCCGTCGGAGACCCTTGTAATGCCTGACCAAGATGTACGCTTGCAACACCTGAAAGTTTGGCTCGATGAGCAGTTGGCGATTGTTTATGCAGCACAAGGCTGGGGTGAAGTACCCCCGGCGACATTGACCGCGGCCAGCAGCGACGCGAGTTTCCGCCGTTATTTCCGTTGGCAGGGTGCAGGCCGCAGCTTTGTGGTCATGGATGCTCCGCCCCCCCAGGAAAACTGCAAACCCTTCGTGGATATCGCCCAGTTGCTGGCGACTTCCGGCATCAATGTGCCGAAAATTTATGCCCAAGACTTGGTTCGGGGCTTTTTATTGCTCAACGACCTGGGCAACAAGACCTATCTCGATGTGATCGACGAAAGCAATGCCGATGCACTTTTCGACGATGCACTGCAGGCCTTGCTGGCGTTTCAACAGTTGCCGATGGATGCGCCATTGCCCAGCTACGATGTCGCTCTCTTGCGCCGTGAGCTGGAGCTGTTTCCTGAGTGGTACGTCGGACGTGAACTGGCTGTCACGCTCAGTGCGCAGCAGCGTGAACAGTGGCAGCGGGTCAGTGACCTGCTGATCGACAGCGCCCTGGCGCAGCCCAAGGTGCTGGTGCATCGCGACTATATGCCTCGCAACCTGATGCTCAGCGAACCGAATCCAGGGGTGCTGGACTTTCAGGATGCGGTCTACGGCCCAGTGACCTACGACGTGACCTGCCTGTTCAAGGATGCCTTCCTCAGTTGGCCGCAGCCCCGGGTGCGTGGCTGGCTGGAGGGCTATTGGCACCAGGCCCGAGCGCTGGGGATTCCGGTCCAGGAAGACTTCGAGGAGTTCCTCCGGGCCAGTGACCTGATGGGCGTACAGCGTCACCTCAAGGTGATCGGTATCTTCTCGCGGATATGCCACCGCGATGGCAAGCCTCGTTACCTGGCCGACGTGCCACGGTTCTTTGCCTATATAGAAGCAGTGCTGGCCCGTCGTCCCGAATTGGCCGAGCTTTCGCAACTGCTGCTCAGCCTGCGCCAGCCAGCGGGAGCCGATGCATGAAGGCAATGATTCTGGCCGCCGGCAAGGGCGAGCGCATGCGCCCCCTGACCCTGGCCACCCCCAAGCCGCTGTTGCCTGTAGCCGGCATGCCCCTGATCGAATACCACCTGCTGGCGCTGGCCAAGGCGGGTTTTTGCGACATCGTCATCAACCATGCCTGGCTTGGCCAGCAGATCGAGGACGCCCTTGGCGACGGTCAACGCTGGGCCCTGAACATTCAGTACTCGGCGGAAAGCGAGCCTCTGGAAACCGCCGGCGGTATTTTCAAAGCCTTGCCCTTGTTGGGGGATGAGCCGTTTCTGGTGGTCAATGGCGATATCTGGACCGACTACGACTTCGCCTCTTTGCGTCGGCCCCTGGCTGGACTGGCTCACCTGGTGATGGTGGATAACCCGGCGCACCATCCCAGTGGTGGCGATTTCTGCCTGCAGGACGGGATGTTGCACGATGCCCGGCCCGGAGCTGCAGCCCTGACCTTTAGTGGGATTTCGGTTCTGCATCCGAATTTGTTCCAGCACTGTGTCCCGGGCCCCTGCAAACTGGCACCGCTGTTGCGCGAGGCCATGGCCCGGGGACAGGTCAGCGGCGAGCATATGCAGGGGCAATGGATCGACGTGGGAACGGTCGAGCGTCTGGCGCAGGTCGAAGCCCTGCTGCAAGCGAGGCGCTGATATGTGGTGGCCAGGGACTCTGATCGGAGCCGGAGCGGGTTTTGCAATTGCCAGCATTCCGGGGGCCATGCTTGGTGCGTTGTTGGGGCAGGCTCTGGACCGGCGCCTGCAACTGCACAGCTGGGCGCATGTGCGTGAGCGCCTGGGCGGTCGCCCAGCGTTGCGCAATGATGAATTGCTGTTCGTGTTGCTGGGGCGCTTGGCGAAAAGTGATGGCCGGGTGGTGGATGGGCATATCCAGCAGGCGCGTCAGGAGATGCGTTCGCTGGACATGAACGATTCAGCCCAGCGCCGTGCCATTGCAGCCTTCAATCGAGGCAAGTCGGGCAATGACCGTCTGCGCGGTTATCTGCGGCGCCTGAGTGCCCAGCCCCATGCCGCGGAGGGTGTGTTGCGTGCCTGCTGGCGGATGGTTTGGGCCGATGGCCGGGTGGGTCCGGCGGAGCGTGAACTGATCCAGCTCTGGGGTAAATGGCTGGGCTGGACCACGGAACAGATCCAGGCGCTGGCGCAGGAGTATGGCCCGGCGCGCAGGTCGTTGGCCGAGGGAACCCTGACCTATCAGGAGGCGTTGCGCCTGTTGGGGGTTGCTGCCACTGCTGAACCGGCACAGATCAAGCGCGCCTATCGCCGCCTGCTTAGTCGTCATCACCCGGACAAGATCGCCGGTAGCGGTGCCAGTGCAGCCCAGGTGCGGGAGGCGACGGAAACGACCCGTGAATTGCACAGCGCCTATGCCCTGATACGCGAGCGCCGGGATTTCCGCTGAGGCGTGGCCGGGCCGCCATTGCCAGTCAGGCAGTGGCGGCTCGAGCTCTTCAGCTGTCGGTGTTCTGCGGGTTCAACCAGCCACGTACCCGGCGGAACAGCTGCTCTTGCTGGGCGGCATGATTGCCGGGCAGGGCTTTGAGGGCGATCTGGCTGAAGTTTGAATGCTTCAGGCGCTTGCTGGCTTGCAGTCGTTCCAGTGCCGCTTTCTGCGCAGCGCTTTTGTCGACATAGTAGAAATCTGCGGTTGCCAGCTTCAGGGTGGGTGTCAGCTCTGCCAGTTGTGGCTTGCCATTGGCAGGTGTCTGGGCAGCCACCATCACCAGCTTCTGTACCTGGGAGGGCTGCTTTTCGCTCAGGTAGCGTGCGGCCCAGTAGGCGCCGGTGCCGTGGCCCAGGAGCACGATGCTGCGGGCATTCTGCTGTTCGGCGAAGGCCAGGGCTGCATCGATCCGGGTGAAGATGCGCTCGGCATCGGCCTTGACCTGTTCTTCGGTGCTTTCTGCGACGGCGCGGTCCGCCACGTCGGCTTCGCCACCGGCGGCTTGTTCGATGGGCTTGGCCTCGGCGCTGGCGTCTTTGGCGGTGTTGCTGGTGTCCGCTGGCGGCGGCGCGGCCTCGACGATCCGCGGTTGTGCCGCTTCGCTGAGCATGTCCGGCAGGGTCAGGCTCAGGCTGCCCCAGTCAGTGTCCGGCAGTTTATTGCGCAGTGGGGCCACGGCTTGGGGCCAGTCGGCGCTTTCGCCGGCTCCCGGGAGGATAATCACCACGCCCTTGGGTTCGCTGGTGTTGGCCGGTTTCCACAGGGCCAGGAAGGTGTCGCCACCGGCTTGCAACTGTTGTTGCTCCTGGGCAGGCAACTGACGCTCCAGGGCGCTGGCATCTTCCTGGCTGCGTTCAGGCAGGGTTTGGCGTTGCGCCGGTTGTTCCTCGGGGCTCTTGGTTTCCGGGGCCGGGTCGGCGGCTTCCACAGAAAAGGTCCAAGGCAGGATCAGCGACAGGCACAATGCAGGCAGTGCCGAGCGGTGGACAAGGGGCATCGGATATTCCAGGCCAGAAGTAATTCCGGCAGCCTAATGGGTTGGTCAGTATTTGTCAGGGTGTGAGACTTCAGATGATGCGTTTTCGCTGCCTTCTGCTTATCGGCTGTCTGTGCCTTCCCTTGATAGGCGGGGCGGCACCGACGCCCCATGTGCCCACAGCACCCTTGAGCCACGAGCAGCGTCAATGGCTTGAACAACACCCGGAGTTGCGGGTGGGGCTGGTACTGCAGGCACCGTTCGCCCAATACGACCGGCGTCTGCAGCGCCTGTCCGGGGCTAACGTCGAACTGATGCAGACCTTGGCCCAGGCGCTGAAGATTGAACTCAGCTGGCGCAACTTTCCCGATCAGGCACAGCTGGAAAGAGCCCTGCGCGACGGCGAAGTGGACATGGCCCCCGGCCTGACCCAGACGCCCGCGGGCCTGAGGCTGTGGCTGTTCAGCGACCCTTATATGCGTGTGCCACAGCTGGTGGTGGGTGAGCGCAAGGGCGCGGGGGCCGTGGAACTGGAGAAGCTCGACAGCCAGGCCCGAGTCGCGGTGCGCATGCCCAGCGCGGTGGCCGATTACCTGCGCCTGACCTACCCCAACCTGAATCTGCAAGGGGTTCCCCTGGAGCGCCAGGCCCTGCAACTGCTGCTGAGCCAGCAAGCCCGTTATGCGGTTGTGGATGAAGCCCAGCTCAGTCGCCTGTCGGCGGAGGCAGAGTTTTCCGGGTTGGCGGTGGTGGGGGATATCGGCCTGCCGCAGCTGTTACGGGTAGCAACCCGTCGCGACTGGCCGGAGTTGGCCAGTATCGTAGAGGCCGGCTTGCACGCGATCCCGGCCAAGGAGCTGGAGCAATTGCACAGTCGTTGGCTGCAGCCCAAGTACCCGCGCCTGGGAGAATCCCCCGGCGTCTGGCAGAACCTCAGCCTACTGTTGATGATCCTGTTGCTGGCCAGCTTGGCGACTGTCTTCTGGCAGCGTCGTCAGCAACGCAGTCTGGAGCAGAGGTTGCTGGCGGCACGTGAGGATATCGCCCTGCGCGCCGCCAGCGAAGAAGCCCTGCGCCTGACCCAGTTTTCCATTGATCAAAGCACTGTGGGCATTCTCTGGGTCAACTGGGACAGTCATGTGCGTTATGCCAATCGGGCCGCTGAAGAGATGCTCGGTTATCCGGCGGGCGGAGTGATCGACCGCCCGCTGATCGATTTCGAACCCAACCTGCACATGGATCGCTGGCTCAACCTGTGGAAGCGTGCCCGGGCCAGTGAGGAGGGCGCGCAGAGTTTCGAGACCCAGTGCGTGCGTGCTGACGGCAGTATCCTGCCGGCGGACGTGTCCTTGAGCTTCCTGCGTTTTCGCGACAGTGAATACCTGGTGGTCTACCTCAATGACGTCACCGAGCGTCGTCGTGCGCTGGCGGCGCTGCGGGAAAGCGAGGCGCGCCTGCAGGGTATCGCCGCCAACGTCCCGGGCCTGGTGTTCCGCCTGGAGCGAGCGCCGGTCACCGGGCAGATCGATTTCGCCTATATCAGTGAAGGCAGTGAAACCCTGGTGGGCTACTCGCCGGCGACGCTGGCCCACCGGGACACCGGCCTGCGCAGCCTGGTGCACCCGGACGACAAGGCCAGTTATCACCAGACCCAGGATCAGGCCCTGGACACCGATAGCGACTGGTCCTGGCAAGGTCGCATCCTGACCCGCCAGGGCCAGCAGCGCTGGGCCGAGATCAAGGCCATCACCCGCCGCCTGGATGACGGCGCTTTTGTCTGGGACGGCATTGTCTGGGACATCAGCGAAAGCAAGCGCATCGAGCTGGAGCTGGCCAGCTCCCGTGAGCAATTGCGGGAATTGTCGGCGCACCTGGAAAGCGTGCGCGAAGAAGAAAAGGCCCGCATTGCCCGGGAAGTCCATGACGAGCTGGGGCAGATGCTCACCGTGCTCAAGCTGGAAACCTCCATGTGCGAACTGGCCTATGCCCAACTCGACCCGGGCCTGCACGAACGACTCAACAGCATGAAGCGCCTGATTGCCCAACTGTTCCAACTGGTGCGCGACGTGGCCACGGCCCTGCGGCCGCCGATCCTCGATGCGGGCATCGCGTCGGCCATCGAATGGCAGGCCCGACGGTTCGAAGCACGCACACAGATCCCTTGCCTGGTTCAAGTGCCGGATAACCTGCCGCGCCTGAGTGACGCCAAGGCCGTCGGCCTGTTTCGTATCCTCCAGGAGGCCCTGACCAATGTCATGCGCCACGCCCAGGCGCATACTGTGGAACTGACCTTGGCCCTGGAAGAGGGCGAGTTGTGCATGACCATCAGCGATGACGGCCTTGGTTTCGACACCGCCTCGGCACGCCCGACGTCCTTTGGCCTGGTGGGCATGCGCGAGCGGGTGCTGATCATGGGCGGCAGCCTGTCGCTGCACAGTGAACAGGGAGAGGGCACCCTCCTGAGTGTCCGGGTGCCCCTGGACCGAGAACAATAACGAGGAGACGCGCGTGATCCGTGTACTGGTAGCCGAAGACCACACCATTGTCCGCGAAGGCATCAAGCAGCTGATCGGCCTGGCCAAGGACCTGCTGGTGGTGGGCGAGGCGAGCAACGGTGAACAGCTGTTGGAAACCCTGCGCCAGGTGCCCTGTGAAGTGGTGCTGCTGGATATCTCCATGCCCGGGGTAAACGGCCTGGAAGCCATTCCACGGATTCGGGCCCTGAACAATCCCCCGGCGATCCTGGTGCTGTCGATGCATGACGAGGCGCAGATGGCGGCGCGTGCGCTGAAGATCGGCGCTGCCGGCTACGCCACCAAGGACAGCGATCCTTCACTGTTGCTGACGGCAATCCGCAAGGTGGCGTCCGGTGGGCGTTACATCGACCCGGACCTGGCGGACCGTATGGTCTTCGAGGTCGGCCTGACCGATGCCCGGCCCTTGCATTCGCTGCTTTCCGAGCGCGAGTTCTCGGTCTTCGAACGCCTGGCACAGGGTGCCAACGTCAATGACATTGCTCAGCAACTGGCCCTGAGCAGCAAGACCATCAGCACCCACAAGGCGCGGCTGATGCAGAAGCTCAATATCACCTCCCTGGCGGAACTGGTGAAATACGCCATGGAGCACAAGCTGCTCTGACGTCATCTGCAGTGCTCTCTCCACCTCCCGGGGAGGGCACTTATCCATTTACGACATCCCCGCTTTCGGCCTTCTGCCGTTTCTTGCTGCTTGTAGCTTGCCGCTGGCCTCTGCCCTTATCCAATCCCGCCATCCTTGTAGGGCAATCCCTACACGCAACCTTCCAGGCGGCTGAGGCGAATCTCTCCTGCGCCCCGATTTGCGCGGCCTGCGGCCTCCACTAGGCTTGTTCCACAGCCGTCTAAAACAAAAGGTGTGGGTATGAGCGAGGTTGATTCAAGCGCTGGGGCCAACGATGTTCTGGTCAGCTTTCGTGGTGTGCAGAAAAGCTACGACGGTGAAAACCTGATCGTCAAAGACCTCAACCTGGATATTCGCAAAGGCGAGTTCCTCACCCTGCTGGGGCCGTCCGGGTCCGGCAAGACCACCAGCCTGATGATGCTGGCCGGTTTCGAGACCCCAACCGCCGGCGAGATCCAGCTGGCCGGGCGCTCCATCAACAATGTACCGCCGCACAAGCGCGACATTGGCATGGTGTTCCAGAACTACGCCTTGTTTCCGCACATGACCGTGGCCGAGAACCTGGGCTTTCCGCTGTCGGTGCGCGGCCTCAGCAAGACCGACATCAGTGAACGGGTCAAACGGGTGCTGAGCATGGTTCAGCTCGATGCCTTCGCCCAGCGTTATCCGGCGCAATTGTCCGGTGGCCAGCAGCAGCGTGTGGCCCTGGCCCGTGCCCTGGTGTTCGAGCCGCAGTTGGTGCTGATGGACGAACCCCTCGGTGCTCTGGACAAGCAACTGCGTGAGCACATGCAGATGGAAATCAAGCATCTGCACCAGCGCCTGGGTGTGACCGTGGTCTACGTGACTCACGACCAGGGCGAGGCCCTGACCATGTCCGATCGGGTGGCGGTGTTCCATCAGGGCGAAATCCAGCAGATTGCCCCGCCGCGCACTCTTTACGAAGAGCCCAAGAACACCTTCGTCGCCAACTTCATTGGCGAGAACAACCGTCTCAACGGTCGGCTCCACAGCCATACCGGCGAGCGTTGCGTGGTGGAGCTGGGGCGTGGCGAAAAAGTCGAGGCGCTGGCGGTGAACGTCGGCCAGGTCGGCGGCCCGGTGACCCTTTCCATCCGTCCGGAGCGCGTGAGCCTTAACGGCTCCAGCGAACGCTGCGTCAACCGCTTCTCCGGGAGGGTGGCGGAATTCATCTATCTGGGCGACCACGTCCGGGTGCGCCTGGAAGTCTGCGGCAAGAGCGACTTCTTCGTGAAACAACCGATTGCCGAGCTCGATCCTGCGCTGGCGGTGGGCGACGTGGTGCCGCTTGGCTGGCAAGTCGAGCACGTTCGCGCGCTTGACCCGCTTCTAGAGGCGAATTGATCGCCCCCTGCAACACCAACCTGCACGTGGAGAACACAATAATGTTGAGATCCCTGAAATTCACCGCCCCCCTCAGCGCTATCGCTGTGGCACTGGGCATGCTGGGTGCGGCACACGCCATGGCGGCGGGTCCCGACCTGACCGTGGTGTCCTTTGGTGGGGCGAACAAGGCGGCTCAGGTCAAAGCCTTCTACGCGCCTTGGGAAGCCGCAGGCCATGGCAAGATCGTTGCTGGCGAGTACAACGGCGAGATGGCCAAGATCAAGGCCATGGTCGATACCAAGAGCGTGTCCTGGGATCTGGTAGAGGTCGAGTCTCCTGAACTGTCCCGCGGTTGCGACGAGGACATGTTCGAACAGCTGGACCCGGCCCTGTTCGGCAAGAGCGAAGACTACGTCAAGGGTGCCATCCAGCCTTGCGGCGTGGGCTTCTTCGTCTGGTCCACGGTGCTGGCCTACAACGCCGACAAGCTGAAAGCAGCTCCCGCCAGTTGGGCCGACTTCTGGGACACCAAGCAGTTCCCGGGCAAGCGCGGTCTGCGCAAGGGCGCCAAGTACACCCTGGAGTTCGCCTTGATGGCCGACGGCGTCGCGCCCAAGGATGTCTATAAAGTCCTGGCTGGCAAGGACGGCCAGGATCGCGCCTTCAAGAAACTCGATGAGCTCAAGCCCTACATTCAGTGGTGGGAAGCCGGCGCCCAGCCGCCGCAGTACCTGGCTTCCGGCGACGTGGTCATGAGCTCGGCCTACAACGGCCGGATCGCCGCAGTGCAAAAGGAAAGCAACCTGAAAGTGGTGTGGAACGGCGGCATCTACGACTTCGATGCCTGGGCCATTCCCAAAGGCCTGGACAAGGATCGCGCTGAAGCCGCGAAGAAGTTCATCGCCTACTCGGTACAGCCGCAGCAGCAGAAAACCTATTCGGAAAACATTGCTTACGGCCCAGCCAACATCCAGGCCGTGCCGCTGCTGGCCAAGGACATTCTCAAGGACATGCCCACTACCCCGGAAAACATCGCCAACCAGGTGCAGATCGACGTCAGCTTCTGGGCTGACAACGGTGAGCAACTGGAGCAGCGCTTCAACGCCTGGGCAGCCAAGTAACCACCCCGCTGTTGTAGGAGCGAGCTTGCTCGCGAGGGCGTGATCGGCACCACCACCGGTGTCGCCTGATGCGCCTTGTTCGCGGGCAAGCCCGCTCCTATCCCGGTGGTTTGTATTCGAAAGTTCGATTCGCGGAGTTTGTCATGACCATCACCGTTCCCTTGAACGCGGTCACCGGCCCGACCTTGAAGCAGCGGCTGGCCCGTGCCGAGCGGGTCAACCGCTGGAAGGCACAGGCCTTGATCGCGCCTCTGGTGCTGTTTCTGCTGCTGGTGTTCCTGGTACCGATTGTGGCGCTGCTGTACAAGAGCGTCGGCAACCCGGAAGTGGTCGGGGGCATGCCGCGCACTGTCGCGGCCGTGAGTGCCTGGGATGGTCGTGGCCTGCCCGCCGAAGCGGCCTACAAGGCCTTGAGCGAAGACCTGTTCGAAGCCCGCAAGAATCAAACCTTGGGCGATCTGTCCAAGCGCCTGAACATGGAGTTGGCAGGCTATCGCAGCCTGTTGACCAAGACCGCCCGTGCCTTGCCGTTCAAGGCCGAGCCCGAATCCTATAAAGAAGCCATGGAGAGTCTGGACGAGCGTTGGGGCGACCCGGCCTACTGGCAGGCGATCCGGCGCAACACCAGCAGCCTGACGCCCTATTATCTGCTGGCGGCGGTGGACCATCGCATCGATGACCTGGGAGAACTGGCCCCGGCCACCCCGGATCAGTCCATCTACCTGGACATCTTTGCCCGGACCTTCTGGATGGGCCTGGTGATCACCGCGATCTGCCTGGCGCTGGCCTATCCCCTGGCTTACCTGCTGGCCAACCTGCCGGCGCGCAAAAGCAATCTGCTGATGATCCTGGTGCTGCTGCCGTTCTGGACGTCGATCCTGGTGCGGGTAGCGGCGTGGATCGTGCTGCTGCAGTCCGGCGGCTTGATCAACAGTGCGCTGCTGGCCATGGGGGTGATCGATAAGCCGCTGGAGTTGGTGTTCAACCGCACCGGGGTCTACATCTCCATGGTGCATATCCTGCTGCCGTTCATGATCCTGCCGATCTACAGCGTGATGAAGGGCATCTCGCCCACTTACATGCGTGCAGCGATTTCCCTGGGCTGCCATCCATTCGCCAGCTTCTGGCGGGTGTATTTGCCGCAGACCTACGCCGGGGTCGGCGCCGGCTGTCTGCTGGTGTTCATCCTGGCCATCGGCTACTACATCACTCCGGCGCTGCTGGGCAGCCCGAACGACCAGATGGTCAGCTACTTCGTCGCCTTCTACACCAACACCAGTATCAACTGGGGCATGGCTACGGCCCTGGGCGGCCTGTTGTTGCTGGCGACCATCGTGCTCTATCTGATTTACAGCTGGCTGGTGGGCGCCAGTCGCCTGCGCCTGAGCTAAGGAGAGAATCGAAATGCTGAGCCCCTACATGTCGCCCGTTGAACGGGTCTGGTTCTACAGCTTGCGGATTCTCTGCGGCTTGATCCTGTTGTTCCTGGTATTGCCGGTGCTGGTGATCATCCCGCTGTCGTTCAACTCCGGGAGCTTTCTGGTGTATCCGCTGCAGGGCTTCTCGCTGCACTGGTACCAGGACTTCTTCGCTTCCGCCGAATGGATGCGAGCCCTGAAGAACAGCATCATTGTCGCCCCGGCCGCCACCTTGCTGGCGATGGTCTTCGGCACCCTGGCGGCGATCGGCCTGACCCGTGGCGACTTCCCCGGCAAGGCGCTGGTGATGGCCCTGGTGATTTCGCCGATGGTGGTGCCGGTGGTGATCATCGGCGTTGCCAGCTATCTGTTCTTTGCCCCGCTGGGCATGGGCAACAGTTTCTTCTCGCTGATCGTCGTGCATGCGGTGCTGGGGGTGCCCTTCGTGATCATCACCGTGTCGGCGACCCTGCAAGGCTTCAACCACAACCTGGTGCGGGCTGCAGCCAGCCTCGGCGCCTCACCGTTGACCACCTTTCGCCGGGTGACCTTGCCCCTGATCGCGCCTGGGGTCATCAGTGGTGCGCTGTTCGCCTTCGCCACCTCGTTCGACGAAGTGGTGGTGACCCTGTTCCTGGCCGGCCCCGAGCAAGCGACGTTGCCACGGCAGATGTTCAGCGGTATTCGCGAAAACCTCAGCCCGACCATCGCCGCCGCCGCCACGCTGCTGATCGCCTTCTCGGTGATTCTGCTGCTGACTCTGGAATGGCTGCGTGGGCGCAGTGAGAAGTTGCGCACCGCCCAGGTGTGAGGTCCTTGGCCTTCCTGACAGGTGTTGCCAGGCGCGGCACCGGTCAGGGAGAGAAGGGAATTCGTCTGCTGAATAGGCGACAATCGACAATCCGCGACTACGCTTGTGCCGGCTCCTACCTTTATATAAGAGGCTGCGCACATGAGTATTTCCTCTTTCAAGATCGCCCACAAACTGCTCACCGGCAGCACCGCCATCGAACAGCTGGCCGCCGAGCTGACCCGACTGGATGTGGATAACCCGCTGATTGTCACCGATGCCGCGTTGCTCAAGTCGGGCACGGTGGAACTGGCGCTGGCACACCTGGGTGAGCGCAGTTATGAGATTTTCGACCGGGTGCAGCCGGACCCGGAGATCGCCATTGTCGAAGACTGCATGCAGGTCTACCGCGAGGGCGGGCATGACGGCCTGATCGGCCTTGGGGGCGGTAGCGCCATCGATATCGCCAAGAGTGTCGCGGCTTATGCGGGCTACCATGGCGCCCTGGAGGATCTGTTCGGCGTTGATCAGGTCCCGCGCAAAGGACCACCGTTGATCGCCATTCCCACCACGGCCGGCACTGGCTCGGAAGTGACCAACGTGGCCATCCTGTCGGACAAGGCGGCGCTGTTGAAGAAAGGCATTGTCAGTGATTACCTGCTGCCGGACGTGGCCCTGGTCAGTCCACAGATGACCTTGACCTGTCCCCGCAGCGTCACGGCCGCCAGTGGTGTCGATGCCCTGGTTCACGCTGTCGAGTCCTACCTGTCCCTCAACGCCTCATCCATCACCGACTCCCTGGCCATTGGTGCGATCAAACTGATCGTCAAGGCGTTGCCCAAGGCTTATGCCAACCCGGCCAACCTGCAAGCCAGGGAGGACATGGCCACCGCCAGCCTGATGGCCGGCATGGCCTTCGGTAATGCCGGGGTCGGGGCGGTGCATGCCCTGGCCTATCCGCTGGGTGGACGTTTTCATGTGTCCCATGGCGTCGGTAATGCCTTGCTGCTGCCCTATGTCATGACCTGGAACAAGATGGCCTGCGTTGAGCGTATGCAGGATATCGCCGAAGCCATGGGGGTCCAGACGGCGCATTTGAGTGCCAGCGAGGCCGCTGATCGGGCCGTGGAGGCAATGACTGCGTTGTGCGCTGCGGTGGAAATCCCCAGCGGCTTGCGCAGCTTTGGCGTGCCGGAGGAGGCCATCCCCGCCATGGCGTTGGAGGCCGCGGGTATTGAGCGCCTGATGCGCAATAATCCGCGCAAACTGAGTCCTGCCGATATCGAGAAGATCTATCGCGCGGCTTACTGAAGATCGCGGTTACGGTGTGCGCTCCAAAGCATGAGGTATACAATGCGCGCCATCGTGATTCTGCTCAAAAAAGGTGCGTCATGCAGCCCTTCGCTATTGCTCCGTCGATTCTTTCTGCCGACTTCGCCCGTCTGGGTGAGGAAGTGGACAATGTCCTGGCCGCTGGTGCCGACGTCGTCCACTTCGATGTCATGGACAACCACTATGTGCCGAACCTGACCATCGGCCCGATGGTCTGTTCTGCACTGCGCAAGTATGGGATCACCGCGCCGATCGATGCGCACCTGATGGTGACCCCGGTGGATCGCATCATCGGTGACTTCATCGAGGCAGGCGCGACCTACATCACCTTTCACCCCGAAGCCACGCTGCATGTGGACCGTTCCCTGCAGATGATCCGCGAGGGCGGCTGCAAGGCCGGCCTGGTGTTCAATCCGGCGACCCCGTTGGACGTGCTCAAGTATGTGATGGACAAGGTCGACATGGTCCTGCTGATGAGCGTCAACCCGGGCTTTGGCGGGCAGAAGTTCATTCCTGGGACCCTCGACAAGCTGCGCGAGGCACGGGCCCTGATCGACGCTTCCGGTCGCGATATCCGCCTGGAGATCGACGGTGGGGTGAACGTCGGCAACATCCGTGAGATCGCCGCCGCAGGCGCTGACACCTTTGTTGCCGGTTCGGCCATCTTCAATGCGCCGAACTATCAGGAAGTCATTGAGAAGATGCGCGCCGAACTGGCGCTGGCTCGGCCATGAGCGCATTTGAGCAGCTGTTCTCGGGGCGTTTGCCGCGACTGGTGATGTTCGACCTGGATGGCACCCTGGTCGATTCGGTGCCGGACCTCGCGGCCGCCGTGGATCAAATGCTGCTCAAGCTGGGGCGCAAGCCCGCGGGTATCGAGGCGGTGCGCGAGTGGGTCGGCAACGGTGCGCCGATGCTGGTGCGCCGGGCCCTGGCCAACAGCCTGGATGCCCAGGGTGTCGACGATGTCGAGGCGGAGCACGCTCTTGAGTTGTTCAACAGCGCGTACGAGGACAGCCACGAGCTGACTGTGGTCTATCCCGGTGTGCGCGAAACCCTCAAGTGGCTGCACAAGCAGGGCGTGGAAATGGCCCTGATCACCAACAAGCCCGAGCGTTTCGTCGCGCCATTGCTGGATCAGATGAAGATCGGCCGGTATTTCCGCTGGATCATCGGCGGCGACACCCTGCCGCAAAAGAAACCCGACCCGGCGGCACTGTTCTTCGTGATGAAGATGGCCAGCGTACCGGCGTCGCAGTCGCTGTTCGTCGGCGACTCGCGCAGCGATGTGCTGGCGGCCAAGGCGGCGGGGGTCAAGTGCGTGGCGCTGAGCTACGGCTATAACCACGGCCGGCCGATTGCCGAGGAGTCGCCGGCGCTGGTGATCGACAACTTGCGGGCGCTGATCCCCGGTTGCTTAGAACCAGCCGCTGAGATAACGTTGCCCGACGCTGTTCCATCCCCTTCTGGAAATTCCATCGTGGTGGTCACTCGCAAACTCTGGATGAAAGTCATCAAGGCCTTGGCCCGTTGGCGTTGGCGCGCCTGATTTTTGTCTGGCCGGCCCTGCCGGCACGTTTGCATACCTGACTGTTAGACCCTCAAGCCACGAGGCACCCCATGATTCGCGAAGAATTCCTGCGTTTGGCCGCAGCCGGTTACAACCGTATCCCGCTGGCCTGCGAAACCCTTGCCGACTTCGACACGCCGCTGTCGATCTACCTGAAACTGGCCGATCAGCCCAACTCCTACTTGCTGGAGTCGGTGCAGGGCGGTGAAAAGTGGGGGCGCTATTCGATCATCGGCTTGCCGTGCCGCACCGTGTTGCGCGTGCATGGGCACCAGGTCAGCGTGAGCCATGACGGTGTCGAGATCGAGAGCCATGAAGTGGCTGATCCGCTGGCTTTCGTCGAGGAATTCAAAGCCCGTTACAACGTGCCGACCATCGCCGGCCTGCCGCGCTTCAACGGTGGCCTGGTGGGGTATTTCGGTTATGACTGCGTGCGTTATGTCGAGCCGCGCCTGGGCCAGTGCCCGAACCCTGACCCGATCGGTGTGCCGGATATCCTGCTGATGGTCTCCGATGCGGTGGTGGTGTTCGACAACCTGGCGGGCAAGATGCACGCCATCGTGCTGGCCGACCCCAGCCAGGACAACGCCTTCGAGGCCGGGCAAGCGCGCTTGCAGGAGTTGCTTGCGCAACTGCGCCAGCCGATCACGCCGCGTCCCGGGCTGGATTTCAGCAAGCAGCAGGCGGCCGATCCGGTATTCCGCTCCAGCTTCACCCAGGCGGACTACGAGCGAGCCGTGGACACCATCAAGGAGTACATCCTGGCCGGTGACTGTATGCAGGTGGTGCCGTCCCAGCGCATGTCGATTGACTTCAAGGCTGCGCCCATCGATCTGTACCGGGCGCTGCGCTGCTTCAACCCGACGCCCTATATGTACTTCTTCAACTTCGGCGACTTTCATGTAGTGGGCAGTTCGCCGGAAGTGCTGGTGCGGGTCGAGGACAACCTGATTACCGTGCGGCCGATTGCCGGCACCCGTCCGCGGGGCGCTACCGAGGAAGCCGACCTGGCCCTGGAACAGGACCTGCTGTCGGATGCCAAGGAAATCGCCGAGCACCTGATGCTGATCGATCTGGGGCGCAACGACACCGGTCGCGTATCCGAAATTGGCTCGGTGAAGCTCACCGAGAAGATGGTGATCGAGCGTTATTCCAATGTGATGCACATCGTCTCCAACGTCACCGGTCAACTGAAAGCCGGGCTGACGGCGATGGACGCCCTGCGGGCGATCCTGCCGGCGGGGACGTTGTCCGGGGCGCCGAAGATTCGCGCCATGGAAATCATCGACGAGCTGGAGCCGGTCAAGCGTGGGGTCTACGGCGGTGCCGTGGGTTACTTCGCCTGGAACGGCAACATGGATACCGCCATTGCCATTCGCACGGCGGTGATCAAGAACGGTGAGCTGCATGTACAGGCCGGTGGCGGGATTGTCGCCGACTCAGTGCCGACCCTGGAGTGGGAAGAGACGCTGAACAAGCGTCGCGCAATGTTCCGTGCCGTGGCGCTGGCAGAACAAACCCCCGCATCCAAGGTTTGAGGAGTTTCCATAATGTTGCTGATGATCGATAACTACGACTCCTTCACCTACAACGTCGTCCAGTATCTGGGCGAGTTGGGTGCCGAAGTGAAAGTGGTACGCAATGACGAGCTGACCGTGGCTGAAATCGAAGCCCTCAAGCCCGAGCGTATCGTGGTCTCGCCTGGCCCTTGCACGCCGACCGAGGCCGGTGTCTCCATCGAGGCGATCAAGCATTTCGCCGGCAAGCTGCCGATTCTGGGCGTGTGCCTGGGCCACCAGTCCATCGGCCAGGCTTTTGGCGGCCAAGTGGTGCGAGCCCGGCAAGTGATGCACGGCAAGACCAGCCCGGTGTTTCACCGTGACCTGGGGGTGTTCAACGGTTTGAACATGCCGCTGACCGTGACCCGTTACCACTCGCTGGTGGTCAAGCATGAGAGCCTGCCCGAGTGCCTCGAAGTCACGGCTTGGACCCAGTTGGAAGACGGCAGCGTCGACGAAATCATGGGGCTGCGCCACAAGACGCTGAATATCGAAGGGGTGCAATTTCACCCCGAGTCTATCCTCACCGAGCAGGGCCACGAGCTGTTCGCCAACTTCCTCAAACAGAGCGGCGGCACGCGCTAAGGACTTTTCATGGATATCAAGACTGCCCTGAGCCGTATTGTCGGCCATCTGGACCTGAGCACCGATGAGATGCGCGATGTCATGCGCGAGATCATGACCGGCCAATGCACCGATGCGCAGATTGGCGCCTTCATGATGGCCATGCGCATGAAAAGCGAAAGCATCGACGAGATCGTCGGCGCGGTATCGGTGATGCGTGAACTGGCTGACACGGTCGAACTGAAAACCCTCGACGGTGTGGTGGATGTGGTCGGCACCGGCGGTGATGGTGCGAACATTTTCAACGTTTCCACAGCGTCTTCCTTTGTTGTTGCCGCCGCCGGCTGCACCGTCGCCAAGCATGGTAACCGTGCGGTATCCGGCAAGAGCGGCAGCGCCGATCTGTTGGAGGCGGCCGGGATCTACCTGAACCTGACGCCAGTCCAGGTCGCGCGCTGCATCGACAACGTCGGCATCGGCTTCATGTTTGCCCAGTCTCATCACGGCGCCATGAAGTATGCCGCCGGCCCGCGCCGAGACCTCGGCCTGCGCACCCTGTTCAACATGCTTGGCCCGCTTACGAATCCGGCCGGCGTGAAACATCAGGTGGTGGGAGTATTCACTCAGGCCTTGTGCCGGCCATTGGCCGAGGTTTTGCAACGTCTGGGCAGCAAACATGTGCTGGTGGTGCATTCCCAGGATGGCCTGGACGAGTTCAGCCTGGCGGCGCCGACCTATGTTGCCGAGCTGAAGAATGACCAGATCACCGAGTACTGGGTACAGCCCGAGGACTTGGGCATGAAGAGCCAGAGTCTGTTTGGCTTGGTGGTGGAGAGCCCGGCGGCGTCCCTTGAGCTGATCCGCGATGCCCTGGGACGACGCAAGACCGAGCACGGCCAGAAGGCCGCCGAGATGATTGTGCTCAATGCCGGTGCGGCGCTGTATGCCGCGGATCATGCCAGCAGCTTGAGAGAGGGCGTGGCCCTGGCGCACGATGCCTTGCACACCGGCTTGGCCCGGGAAAAGCTCGAGGAGCTGGGCGCCTTTACCGCGGTGTTCAAGCAGGAGAATGAAGGATGAGTGTGCCGACAGTTCTGGAAAAAATCCTCGCCCGCAAGGTTGAGGAAGTTGCCGAGCGCAGCGCTCGCGTCAGTCTGGCCGAGCTGGAGAGCCTGGCGCGGGCCGCCGATGCGCCGCGGGGTTTCGCCAGGGCGCTGCAGGAGCAGGTCAAGCTCAAGCAGCCGGCGGTGATTGCCGAGATCAAGAAAGCTTCGCCGAGCAAAGGCGTGATCCGCGAGAATTTCGTGCCGGCAGAGATCGCCAAGAGCTACGAGAAGGGCGGTGCCACTTGCCTGTCGGTGTTGACTGACGTCGATTACTTCCAGGGGGCCGATGCCTACCTGCAGCAGGCCCGCGCGGCCTGCAAACTGCCGGTGATCCGCAAGGATTTCATGATCGATCCCTACCAGATCGTCGAAGCCCGTGCCCTCGGTGCCGACTGTGTGCTGCTGATTGTCGCTGCGCTGGACGACCAGCGGATGGCCGAGTTGGCCACGGTGGCCAAGGGCGTCGGTCTGGATGTGCTGGTGGAAGTGCACGACGGCGACGAGTTGGAGCGGGCGCTGAAGACCCTCGACACACCGTTGGTCGGGATCAACAACCGCAATCTGCATACCTTCGAAGTCGACCTGGAAACCACTCTCGACCTGCTGCCGCGGATTCCTCGCGATCGCCTGGTGATTACCGAGAGCGGCATTCTCAACCGTGCCGATGTCGAGCTGATGGAAATCAGTGATGTCTATTCGTTCCTGGTGGGCGAGGCATTCATGCGCGCCGAGAGCCCGGGCAGCGAGTTGCAACGCTTGTTCTTCCCCGAGCGTGGCGTGCCGGTCAGCGGTTCGACCCTGGACTGAACCTGAAACAATGAATAAGCCGGCGATGCCGGCTTTTTCGTATCTATTGCAAAGGATTTCCACTGTCATGACCCAACCCCTTGCCTTGACTGTCGAAGCTGGCCTGCAGGCCGAGCAGGATCTGCTGGCGCTGGTGTGTGCTGGCGAGCAGGAGTTTGGGCTGCTGTTCTGGCAGCCCAGCGATCGGGCGCTGGTGATGCCTCGGCGCTTGAGTCGCCTGCCGGGGTTCGAGCAGGCCAGCCAGGCGTCGGCGGCCAACGGCTGGCCGGTGCTGCTGCGGGAAACCGGCGGTGAGCCGGTGCCGCAATCGGCAGCCACGGTGAATATTGCGCTGGTTTATGCGCCACCGCGCAGCGAGGGGGATCAGGGGCGGATCGAAACGGCCTATCGGCGTCTGTGCCAGCCGATTTGCGATCTGCTCAGTGAGCTGGGAGGCAATCCGTCGTTGGGGGAGGTGGACGGCGCCTTTTGCGATGGACGTTTCAACGTCAATCTGGAGGGGCGCAAGATGGTTGGTACAGCCCAGCGCTGGCGTCAGAGCAAAGGCGGACAGCGCCCGGTGGGGCTGGTACACGGTGCCCTGCTGTTGGATAACGAGCGCGACTCCATGGTGGGGGCGGTCAATACCTTCAATCAGGCTTGCGGCCTGGAGCAGCGTTGCCGGGCTGAAAGCCACATCGCCCTGCATGAGGCATTTACCGCAGAGAATGCCGTGGCCCGGCTGGACAGCCTGTACCGGCAGATGCTCAAGAGCTTTCTGCCGGGTTAGCGGGTGCCGAACACCACCATGGTCTTGCCTTTGACGTGAACCAGGTTGCGTTCCTCAAGATCCTTGAGGACGCGGCCGACCATTTCTCGGGAGCAGCCGACTATCCGGCCGATCTCCTGACGGGTGATCTTGATCTGCATGCCGTCAGGGTGGGTCATGGCATCCGGTTGCTTGCACAGCTCCAGCAGGCAGCGGGCAACCCGTCCGGTCACGTCGAAGAACGCCAGGTCGCCGACCTTGCGCGTGGTATTGCGCAGGCGCTGGGCAATCTGCCCGCTGAGGACGTAGAGAATGTCCGGGTCGTTCTGCGACAACTCGCGAAACTTGATGTAGCTGATCTCGGCGACTTCGCATTCCACTTTGGCCCGTACCCAGGCGCTGCGCTGCTGTTCGTGCCCGGCCTCTTCGAAAAGCCCCAGTTCACCGAAGAAATCCCCGGCGTTGAGGTAGGCGATGATCATCTCCCGGCCATCGTCGTCCTCGATGAGGATGGTCACCGAGCCCTTGATGATGAAATACAGGCTGTCGGACACATCACCGGCGCAGATGATGTTGCTCTTGGCCTGATACCGGCGGCGTTGACAGTGCATCAGCAACTTGTCGAGATTTTTGATCCTGGGGGTGGGGGCAATAGCAACCATGGTTGTATCCCGAGAAGACTGCACGGTATGAGGTGATTTTTATGGGCGTAAAACGAGGACGTTGAACGCTGGCTAAGCGCCAGTCATTTGGCGTCAGCTTAACAGACACATCCTTGACGGATTTAAGATTTTTCTTGGTGAAGATCGGTAATCTGCTGTGAACATGCAAAGCGCAGCCCGGGCAAAACCCTGTGCTAAGCTGGCGACCCTTTTTTTACAGTGGAGTCTTGGCGATGAAGGCACGCATCCAATGGGCTGGCGAAGCCATGTTCCTCGGTGAGTCGGGCAGTGGCCACGTTGTGGTGATGGACGGTCCGCCAGAAGCCGGTGGACGCAACCTGGGTGTTCGCCCCATGGAGATGCTCCTGCTCGGTGTGGGCGGTTGCAGCAATTTCGACGTGGTCAGCATCCTGAAGAAGTCGCGCCAGGCGGTTGAAAGCTGTGAGGCCTTTCTTGAAGCCGAGCGTGCAACCGAGGACCCGAAGGTCTTCACCAAGATTCACATGCATTTCGTGGTCAAGGGGCGTGGGCTGAAGGAGGCTCAGGTCAAGCGGGCCATCGAACTGTCTGCCGAGAAGTATTGCTCGGCTTCGATCATGCTCGGGGCTGCTGGCGTGGCCATTACCCACGATTACGAAATCGTCGAGTTGGGTTGAGCCGGGACGCAGTTCGTCGGCAAAGGAAAAGGGCGCCTCAAGAGCGCCCTTTTTTGTGTTCGGTACTGGCCGGGATCAGATCCGATAGGTGCTCTTGGTCATGACCTTGGCCAACAGGCTCATGCCGAACTTCACCGGTGCCGGGAAGCGGAAGCCGCCCGCTTCGAGAGCGGTTTCTGCGTGGTGCTCTTCGTCGATGCGCATCTGCTCCAGGATGGCCCGGGACTTTTCGTCTTCTGCCGGTAGTTGTTCCAGGTGTTCGTTCAGGTGCTTGCAGACCTGGTCTTCGGTGGCGGCGACGAACCCCAGGCTGACTTTGTCGCTGATCAGGCCGGCGGCGGCGCCGATGCCGAATGACAGGCCATAGAACAACGGGTTGAGAACGCTCGGGTGGCTGCCCAGTTGGCGGATGCGCTGTTCGCACCAGGCCAGGTGGTCGATTTCCTCTTCGGCGGCATGCTCCATGGCCTGGCGTACCTGAGGCAGTTTGGCGGTCAGGGCCTGGCCCTGGTAGAGCGCCTGGGCGCAGACTTCCCCGGTGTGATTGATACGCATCAGGCCGGCGACGTGCCGGGTATCCTCGTCACTCATCTGCGCTTCCGGCTGCACTATGGCCGGTGACGGGCGATAAGGTTGGCCACTGAAAGGCAGCAGCGTACGCATTGCCATGTCGGCTTGCAGCAGCAGACGGTCAATCGGCGAGTAGTGACGTTGGGTAGTCATGCTTATCTCCGGGAAGAATCACGGCGGCCAGTTTACTCCAATCGACAGGGTGAAAACTGCGCTGGATCAGCGCACCCTCGCCTGGGAGTGGGCGAGAGGGCGCGGCACATGAGTGTTAGCAGGGCAATCAGCCCGGAGGCCAGTTCATCTGACGCTGACCCAGTACGTGCATATGAATGTGGTAGACGGTCTGACCGCCCAGCTCATTGCAGTTCATCACCACCCGGAAGCCGTCCTCGCAACCTTGTTCCTTGGCCAGGCGCTGGGCGGTGAACAGGATGTGTCCGGCCAGGGTTTTATCGTCCTCGGTGAGGTCGTTGAGGGTGCGAATGGGCTTCTTCGGTATGACCAGGAAGTGCACCGGTGCTTGCGGAGCAATATCGTGGAAGGCCAGAACCTGGTCGTCCTCGTAGATGATCTTCGCGGGTATTTCTCTGTTGATGATCTTGGTGAACAGAGTATCCACAGCTGTTTCTCCATTGGGTTGGTCCGGGGTGAGTGTACTCAGGCTCACAATGTGCGCCCAGTCCGAACATCTAACGTGGGCAATAGGCCCGATTGAAGTAACCGACGATCTTGCGGGTCAGCCAGCGAGAGCCCAGGCGGCTGCTGAAGGCCATCCAGCGGTTCAAGCGGCCGGGGATGATGATGGCACGGTTCTTTTCCAGGGCCCGGACTGCGTACAACGCGACTTCTTCGGGGCTCATGAGCAACTTGCTGTCGTTGAGCTTCTGGGTGTCCATCTGGGCGGTGCGGAAGAATGCGGTGCGGGTGGGGCCGGGGCACAGCACCGAGACCTTGACCGCGCATTTTTTCAGCTCTTCGCGCAGCCCTTCGGAAAAGTGCAGGACATAGGCCTTGCTGGCGTAGTAGGTACTCATCCAGGGGCCGGGATAGAAGGCCGCTACCGAGGCGACGTTGAGTATCTGTCCTCCACCCAGCAGGGCCATGCTGTTGCCCAAGGCGTGGCAAAGGCGGGTCAGCGCGAGGATGTTGACCTCGATCAGGTCTTGTTCGGTCATCCAGTCCTGGGCCAGGAAAGGGCCGCTGGTACCGATCCCGGCGCAGTTGACCAGCAGGTCGATCTGGCGGTCGCCTTCCTCCAGTTCCAGCAGGAAGCCGGACAGTCGCAGAGGCTCTCCCAGATCGCAGGCCCGGAACAATACTTCGACGCCGAAGCGTTGGGTCAGCTCCAGGGCGATGCATTCCAGCTGATCACGCTGGCGGGCCACGAGAATCAGGTTGCGGCCACGCCGGGCCAGTGCTTCGGCAAGGGCCAGGCCTATGCCGCTGGAAGCACCAGTGATCAGAGCGTAACGGGTCATGCATTTCTCCATCGCAACGGCCAGCGGCCTGCGACAGGAAGGGTCGCAGGCTGGGGCGCGTTTATTCTTGCTCGGATTCTACAGGGGCGGCGATGTCCGCTGGTTCAGCATCTTCATCGGCGCTGCTGGAATCGATGGTTTCGCTGTAGCTGGTTTCGCTGTAGCTGTCTTCCAGGGAGCTCAGGCCGCCGGCCACCACACCCACGATCAGGACGGCGATCAAGACTACCCACATCCAGGACAGGACCTTGACGGCGGTGGTGTTGGGTGGAGGTGGCGCGCCGTAGCGGTTGGCCACGTTGCTGCCCGGGCTGACCATCAGCACCAGCGGGAACACGCTGCCGACGATAGGGACGAAGTTCAGCAGCCACAGCCAGCCCGACCAGCCGAGGTCGTGCAGGCGCTGCACGCTGATCTGGATGCTGACGACGATGAAGCCGATGAAGACCACTGCCCCACCAGTAATTCCAAGGACAGTGAGCAGTGTGGAGTTGAACATTGCGGCGGACAGGATGCCGAAGAAGGCACCCACACCGATCACTGCCAGCATGGCCACCGTCAGGACCAGGGTCCAGGCCAGATAGCGCAGGCGACCGATGCGGCCTTCGAAACTGAAGACATTGAGTGTGGCGTATTGGGGGAGGGCATCGCCCACCGCCGCTTGCGGGGGCGCATAGGGCGACGCGCTGATGCTGGCGGCCGTGGGCGTTACTGCATCGAGGTTCAACTGCAACGAGGGCTCGGATTCGATGCGGGCATCGATCCCGGTGTTCTTCAACGCTTCCAGGTAGCGCTGGGCATCGGCCTGAGTCAGGTCGCGCTTGAGTTCCACCTGTTGGCCACTGAACAGGCGTTCCACGGCAGCGACGTCGCTTTTGAACAGTTCGGCCAGGTTCAGTTGGGCGGTGGATTTTTCCACGCCGGGCAGCAATGTGCCGTCGAAAACAATCTTGTAGCGGGTCTCACTCATGGGGGCATCCCTGTCGCTTGAAAAGAAGGCTTACATAAAAGGCCGACAGTTTAAGGCCAGTGCCCCCCGGCTGGCCAAAAAACAATGAGAACTGGTTAGCGTGGCCAGCGTTTAATGAGTTGCGCCGAGCGTTCCTGAGCGGCCTGATACTCGCTGTCCAGGCGGGCAATCAGTTGATCGACGCTGGGCAGGTCGTTGATCTCACCGACGCCCTGGCCGGCAGACCACACGGTTTTCCAGGCCTTGGCTTCGTCGCTGATGGGTTTGAGCTTGGAGCCGAAATTGACTTCGCCTTTACCTTGCAGGGCTGCCAGGTCGAAACCAGCGTTTTCCAGGCTCTGGCGCATGAAGCTGGCAGGGACCCCGGAGACGGCGGCAGTGTGCACGATATCCGCAGCGCGAGAGTTGAGCAGCATCTCTTTATAGGCGTCCGGTGCATGGCTTTCGGTGGTGCCGATAAAACGGGTGCCCAGATAGGCCAGGTCGGCGCCAAGCAGCTGTGCGGCGAGAATCTCGTGACCGCGGTTCAGGCAGCCGGCCAGCAACAGGGTCTTGTCGAAGAACTGGCGAATCTCGGCAATAAGGGAGAACGGGCTCCAGGTTCCGGCATGTCCGCCCGCCCCTGCCGCTACAGCGATCAGTCCGTCGACTCCGGCCTCTGCAGCTTTCTCCGCATGCCGGCGGGTGGTTACGTCATGGAACACCAGCCCGCCATAGCTGTGTACGGCGTCTACCACTTCCTTGACCGCGCCCAGGCTGGTGATGACGATCGGCACCTGGTGTTCGATGCAGATCTGTAAATCCGCCTGTAGACGCGGGTTGCTGTTGTGCACGATCAGGTTCACTGCGTAGGGGGCAGGGTTCTCCAATTTGGCCAACCCTGCTTCGATCTCCTCTAGCCAGGCCTTGAAGCCACTGCTTTCACGCTGGTTGAGGGCAGGGAAGCTGCCTACCACGCCATTGCGACAGCAGGCCAGAACCAGTTCAGGGTTGGAGATCAGGAACATTGGCGCCGCCACCAGAGGCAGGCGCAGGCGTTGTTCGAGCAGAGCGGGCAGTGACATTGGAGTACTCCCAGGGGAAGCGACTAGTAAGAGTTAGAACGGCCGTACAACGACCAAAATTACAATAGCCAGCAATATCAGGACCGGTACTTCATTGAACCAGCGATAAAAGACATGGCTGCGGGTGTTTTCGCCACGGGCAAAACGTTTCACTTGAGCGCCGCACATGTGGTGGTACCCGATCAGGATCACCACCAGGGTCAGTTTGGCGTGCATCCAGCCACCCTGGCCGAAGTAGGCGCTGGGATTGAGGCTGATCAACCAGATGCCAAAGATCAGCGCGGCGATCATTGCCGGCCCCATGATGAAGCGATACAGCTTGCGCTCCATGAGGCAGAAGCGCTCACGGCTGATGCTGTCTTCGCTTTGAGCGTGATAGACGAACAGGCGCGGCAGGTAGAAAAGGCCGGCAAACCAGCAGACCACACTGACGATGTGAAAGGCTTTGAGCCATAGATAGAGCATTTTTAGTTATTCCCAGGTTCACGGTGGCGAAGATAGTAGAGGGTAGAGCGGCCGCACGTCACCTTGACGGTTGTCGCAGGGGCGCGCCACCCCTATTATCGGCAGCTTTCCAGTGGGTTCGTTGAGGGCAGGTTTATGGTCAAGGTCGGTATTGTCGGCGGCACGGGTTACACCGGTGTCGAACTGCTGCGTCTGTTGGCACAGCATCCGCAGGCGCGAGTGGAAGTCATCACTTCGCGATCCGAGGCGGGCCTGGCCGTAGCCGACATGTACCCGAACCTGCGCGGTCACTATGACGGCCTGGCTTTCAGCGTGCCGGATATCAAGACGCTGGGTGCCTGTGATGTGGTGTTCTTCGCAACGCCCCACGGTGTAGCCCATGCACTGGCCGGCGAGTTGCTGGCGGCTGGGACCAAGGTCATCGATTTGTCGGCGGACTTCCGTCTGCAGGATGCCGATGAGTGGGCCAAATGGTACGGCCAGCCCCACGGCGCACCTGAGCTGCTGGATGAGGCGGTCTACGGACTACCGGAAGTCAACCGCGAGCAAATAAAGAAGGCTCGTCTGATTGCCGTTCCCGGGTGCTATCCAACGGCCACCCAGCTGGGCTTCCTGCCATTGCTGGAGGCCGGTCTTGCCGACACCACGCAGTTGATCGCTGATTGCAAGTCCGGTGTCAGTGGAGCAGGCCGTGGTGCCAGCGTCGGTTCGCTGTACTCGGAAACCTCCGAGAGCATGAAGGCCTATGCAGTCAAAGGGCATCGTCACTTGCCGGAAATACGCCAGGGTCTGCGTCGGGCGGCAGGCAAGGACGTCGGCCTGACCTTTGTGCCGCATCTGACGCCAATGATTCGCGGCATTCACTCGACGCTCTACGCGACCGTGGTGGACCGCTCGGTTGATCTGCAAGCGCTGTTTGAGAAGCGTTATGCCAACGAGCCTTTCGTTGATGTGATGCCGGCGGGCAGTCATCCTGAGACTCGCAGTGTGCGTGGTGCCAACGTATGTCGGATTGCCGTGCACCGGCCACAGGATGGTGATCTGGTGGTGGTGCTGTCGGTCATCGACAATCTGGTCAAGGGGGCTTCCGGCCAGGCGGTGCAAAACCTCAACATTCTGTTCGGCTTGGACGAGCGCCTGGGGCTGTCCCACGCTGGCATGCTGCCTTAAGGTCGGTTTAGAGGTGAACAGAAAGGCCCGTTTGACGGGCCTTTCTGCGTTCTGCGGGCAACTGGATGACTATTGATATACCGTAACAATAGTTGACCGCTTTTCTGGGAGAAGCGGATAATGCGCGTCATTACGCAGTATGGCGGCTTAACGCCGGGAGATAGTCAGCATGAGCGTTGAATCCTTCACCCCCACGGCTTTGCAATTCACTCAAGGTGCAGCGCACAAGGTGAAGACCCTGGTCGACGAAGAGGGTAATGATCGCTTGAAGCTGCGCGTATTCGTTACGGGCGGCGGTTGTTCGGGGTTCCAGTACGGTTTCACTTTCGATGAGGAAGTGGCCGAGGACGACACCATCGTCGAGCGCGAAGGCGTAAGCCTGGTGGTCGACCCGATGAGTTTCCAATACCTGGCCGGTGCTGAAGTGGACTACCAGGAAGGTCTGGAAGGTTCGCGGTTCGTGATCAAGAACCCCAATGCCACCACTACTTGTGGTTGCGGGTCCTCGTTCTCGATCTGATCAGTCGGCAAAAACCAGATAGCAAAACGCCGCAGTGTCTAACGACTCTGCGGCGTTTTGCTATCTGGCGTTCAAGCCGGGTAGATAGCGCCCAGTACACGCAGGCCGCGGGCGCCTGTGACGCTGGGCCGGTTGGCGGCGATGCCTTCCAGGCAGCAATGGGCCAGCCAGGCGAAGGCCATGGCTTCTACCCAGTCGGGGTCCACGCCATAAATGGCGGTACTGTTGACCTGTGTCCCGGGCAGTAGCGTGCTGAGGCGCCGCATCAATGTGCCGTTATGGGCACCGCCGCCACAAACCAAAAGCTCCTGGGTGCCGACTTGTGCGGCCTGCAGCGAGTCGACGATGGTCAGCGCTGTCAGTTCCAGCAGGGTGGCCTGTACATTTTCTGCGGGGATGGCGGGATGCTGGGCCAGATGCTGATTCAGCCACTGGAGGTTGAATACCTCGCGCCCCGTGCTCTTGGGTCCTTGAGTGGCGAAGAAGGGATCGCTGAGCAGGGTCTTCAGAAGGGCCTGGTCAAGCTGGCCGCTGGCCGCCCATTGGCCGTTGCGGTCGAAGGTTTCAGCCCGTTGAGTCTGTATCCATGCATCGAGCAGCACGTTGCCGGGGCCGCAATCAAAGCCGGCGACCGGTTTGGCGGTTTCGATCAGGCTCAGGTTGCTGAAGCCACCGACGTTCAGAACGGCACGCTTTCCGGAGCGCTGCTCGAACAGGGCTTCGTGGAAGGCGGGGACCAGAGGGGCGCCTTGGCCGCCGGCAGCCACGTCGCGACTGCGGAAGTCGCTGATAACGGTGATACCGGTGAGTTCTGTGAGCAATGCGGGGTTGCCGATCTGCACGGTAAATCCGCGGCTTGGCTCATGGCGCACGGTCTGCCCGTGGCTGCCTATGGCGCGAATGTCTTGAGGCTGGAGTTGTTGTTGCTGCAGAAGGCTGTGGATGCCCTGGGCAGCCAGCTTGACCCAGTGTTGCTGGGCCATGGCGGAACGGGCGATCTCGTCAGGGCCGCTGGCGCACAAACTCAGGAGTTCGGCGCGCAGGGTCTCTGGCATGGGGATGTAGTGGGTAGCGATCAATCTGATCGCCGGGCTCTGCTCGATCAGGGCAATGTCCAGGCCGTCGAGGCTGGTTCCGGACATTACTCCTATGTAGAGCGCCATGGCTCAGCGCTTGCTCGAGGCCAGCATGGTGGCCTTTTCCTGGTCCATCCGAGCCATAAGAGGCTGGCTCTGTTGCAGGAAGCGAGCTCGCTCGGCCTTGGCAATAGGGTCAGCCATCGGCAGTTTCTGGCCCAGAGGGTCTACGTGGACGCCGTTGACCTGGAACTCGTAGTGCAAGTGAGGGCCGGTAGACAGGCCTGTGGTGCCGATATACCCAATGACCTGACCCTGTTTCACGGAGCCGCCGGTCTTGACGCCCTTGGCAAAGCCTTGCATGTGGCCATACAGGGTCCTGTAGGTGTTGCCGTGCTGAATGATCACGGTGTTGCCGTAACCACCGCGGCGGCCCGCCAGCAGAACCTTTCCGTCACCGGCAGCCTTGATCGGCGTGCCTCGTGGGGCGGCGTAGTCGACGCCCTTGTGAGCGCGGATCTTGTTCAGAATCGGGTGTTTACGACCCATGGAGAAGCGCGAGCTGATACGGGCAAAGTCCACTGGCGTACGGATGAACGCTTTGCGCATGCTATTGCCGTCGGCGGTGTAATAGCTGCTGGAACCCTGTTTGTTGGTGTAGCGCACGGCGGTGTAGGTCTTGCCGCGATTGGTGAAGCGTGCAGAAAGGATATTGCCGGTACCGACCACTTTGCCGTTGGCTACTTTCTGTTCGTAGATGACGTCAAACTCGTCACCCTGGCGAATATCCTGCGCGAAGTCGATGTCGTAGCCGAAAATGTTGGCCATATCCATGGTCAGGCTATGAGACAGGCCGGCACGTGCCGCGGACTGTGAAAGCGAACTATTGATGACGCCATGTACATAAGCCGAGCGGACTACTGGTTTAGTGATCACTCGGTTGAAGGTAAAGCCTTTGGGGCCCTTGGTCAGAGTGACGGTTTCCAGATCACTGACTTTAGTGTGCAGGTTGCTCAGTTGGCCGTCTTGAGTCAGTTCGAACTCAAGCTTTTGGCCGTGTTTTAGCTGGGAAAACTGCTTTGCTTGCTTGTCGCTTGCCAGGACTTCGTGAACAGATGTAGCTGGCAGGCCAACCTTCTCGAAGAGTGTGGACAAGGTATCGCCCTTGGCCACTATCACTTCTCTATGGCCTGGGGCTTTTTGCTCTTCCGTGACAGCGGTTGTTGGTGCAGCTTCAGCAGTCTCCGGTGTGGCTTCGGCGGCGTTGTCGATCTGTGCGAAAGGAGAGGCGACGCTTTCGCTTGTGGCTTGTTCGACGGAGGCGGCGTCTTGATCTTGTGTCAGTTGCTCGACCGGACTTTCCAGGTCAAGGCTTAGTGTCGTTTTTTTGGCTTCTACATCACTGGAAGGGAATACCAGTAGTGCCAGGCTTAGAAGGGCTGCGATGCCACTTGCGGCGAGCAGGTGGCTCTTCGGATAAAGCGGTGGCGCTTTAGACGGTTCGGTGGTCATAGGTAATTTGACTTTGAAAAGATGAAATGGAAAAGATGAATGACATGATGAAGATGAAATAACTGTATAAAATATAACCAAATCATCTGTGACGCAAGCTCGCGGACGCTCTGCTGCGTGAATGCCCCCGTACGCCGGGCAAAACTTGTAATTAGTCCGTGATCTTGTATGGTTGGTTCCCTTTTGAATCTGAGCCTTGCGGGTCTGTTATGAAGTCGGTTGAAGAGCAGCTAGCGCTGATCAAACGTGGTGCGGAAGAGTTGTTGGTCGAGTCCGAGTTGATCGAGAAGCTCAAGCGCGGCGAGCCGCTGCGTATTAAGGCTGGCTTCGATCCGACGGCTCCGGATCTGCATCTCGGCCACACCGTGCTTATTAATAAGCTGCGTCAGTTCCAGGATCTTGGTCACCAGGTAATCTTCCTGATTGGCGACTTCACCGGGATGATCGGTGATCCGAGTGGCAAAAGCGCTACTCGTCCGCCGCTGACTCGCGAGCAGGTTCTTGATAATGCAGAGACCTACAAGAGTCAGGTTTTCAAGATTCTTGATCCTGCTAAGACTGAAGTCGCATTCAACTCTACTTGGATGGACAAGATGGGGCCGGCGGACTTCATTCGTCTGACTTCCCAGTACACCGTTGCGCGCATGCTTGAGCGGGATGACTTCGACAAGCGCTATTCGACCAATCAGCCGATTGCCATTCACGAGTTCTTGTATCCGCTGGTGCAGGGCTATGACTCGGTCGCTCTGCGCGCTGATGTCGAGTTGGGTGGTACCGATCAGAAGTTCAATCTGTTGATGGGTCGTGAGCTGCAGCGTGGTTATGGTCAAGAGGCTCAGTGCATTTTGACTATGCCTCTGCTTGAGGGGTTGGATGGCGTTAAGAAGATGTCCAAGTCCTTGGGTAACTATGTAGGCATTCAGGAAGCTCCAGGGGTTATGTATGGCAAGCTGGTCTCTATTCCTGATGCGCTGATGTGGCGTTACTTCGAGCTGCTTAGCTTTCGCTCGATGGATGAGATCAATGCATTCAAGGCTGATGTTGAAGCGGGCGCCAACCCGCGTGATATCAAGATCAAGCTGGCAGAGGAGATCGTTGCGCGCTTCCATGGTGACGAGGCGGCCGCAAATGCCCATCGTGGCGCGGGCAACCGTATGAAGGATGGCGAGCTGCCGGAGGATCTGCCGGAAGTTGAGTTGGTCGCTGCTGAGGATA
>NZ_CP182252.1:0-372500 GCF_048072025.1 Pseudomonas sp. BNK-7 | reverse complement strand
CATAGCTCAGCTGGGAGAGCGCCTGCCTTGCACGCAGGAGGTCAGCGGTTCGATCCCGCTTGGCTCCACCATAAACTGCTTCTGAAAGCTTAGAAATGAGCATTCTGCTTGAATGTTGATTTCTAGTCTTTTGATTAGATCGTTCTTTAAAAATTTGGGTATGTGATAGAAAGATAGACTGAACGTTACTTTCACTGGTAACGGATCAGGCTAAGGTAAAATTTGTGAGGCTCTTAATTGAGCAGCAATTGCAAATTTTCGGCGAATGTCGTCTTCATAGTATAACCAGATTGCTTGGGGTTATATGGTCAAGTGAAGAAGCGCATACGGTGGATGCCTTGGCAGTCAGAGGCGATGAAAGACGTGGTAGCCTGCGATAAGCTTCGGGGAGTCGGCAAACAGACTTTGATCCGGAGATCTCTGAATGGGGGAACCCAGCCATCATAAGATGGTTATCTTGTACTGAATACATAGGTGCAAGAGGCGAACCAGGGGAACTGAAACATCTAAGTACCCTGAGGAAAAGAAATCAACCGAGATTCCCTTAGTAGTGGCGAGCGAACGGGGACTAGCCCTTAAGTGGCTTTGAGATTAGCGGAACGCTCTGGAAAGTGCGGCCATAGTGGGTGATAGCCCTGTACGCGAAAATCTCTTAGTCATGAAATCGAGTAGGACGGGGCACGAGAAACCTTGTCTGAATATGGGGGGACCATCCTCCAAGGCTAAATACTACTGACTGACCGATAGTGAACTAGTACCGTGAGGGAAAGGCGAAAAGAACCCCGGAGAGGGGAGTGAAATAGATCCTGAAACCGTATGCGTACAAGCAGTGGGAGCAGACTTTGTTCTGTGACTGCGTACCTTTTGTATAATGGGTCAGCGACTTATTTTCAGTGGCGAGCTTAACCGAATAGGGGAGGCGTAGCGAAAGCGAGTCTTAATAGGGCGTCTAGTCGCTGGGAATAGACCCGAAACCGGGCGATCTATCCATGGGCAGGTTGAAGGTTAGGTAACACTGACTGGAGGACCGAACCGACTACCGTTGAAAAGTTAGCGGATGACCTGTGGATCGGAGTGAAAGGCTAATCAAGCTCGGAGATAGCTGGTTCTCCTCGAAAGCTATTTAGGTAGCGCCTCATGTATCACTGTAGGGGGTAGAGCACTGTTTCGGCTAGGGGGTCATCCCGACTTACCAAACCGATGCAAACTCCGAATACCTACAAGTGCCGAGCATGGGAGACACACGGCGGGTGCTAACGTCCGTCGTGAAAAGGGAAACAACCCAGACCGTCAGCTAAGGTCCCAAAGTTATGGTTAAGTGGGAAACGATGTGGGAAGGCTTAGACAGCTAGGAGGTTGGCTTAGAAGCAGCCACCCTTTAAAGAAAGCGTAATAGCTCACTAGTCGAGTCGGCCTGCGCGGAAGATGTAACGGGGCTCAAACCATACACCGAAGCTACGGGTATCACGTAAGTGATGCGGTAGAGGAGCGTTCTGTAAGCCTGTGAAGGTGAGTTGAGAAGCTTGCTGGAGGTATCAGAAGTGCGAATGCTGACATGAGTAACGACAATGGGTGTGAAAAACACCCACGCCGAAAGACCAAGGTTTCCTGCGCAACGTTAATCGACGCAGGGTTAGTCGGTCCCTAAGGCGAGGCTGAAAAGCGTAGTCGATGGAAAACAGGTTAATATTCCTGTACTTCTAGTTATTGCGATGGAGGGACGGAGAAGGCTAGGCCAGCTTGGCGTTGGTTGTCCAAGTTTAAGGTGGTAGGCTGGAATCTTAGGTAAATCCGGGGTTCTAAGGCCGAGAGCTGATGACGAGTTACCTTTTAGGTGACGAAGTGGTTGATGCCATGCTTCCAAGAAAAGCTTCTAAGCTTCAGATAACTAGGAACCGTACCCCAAACCGACACAGGTGGTTGGGTAGAGAATACCAAGGCGCTTGAGAGAACTCGGGTGAAGGAACTAGGCAAAATGGCACCGTAACTTCGGGAGAAGGTGCGCCGGTGAGGGTGAAGGACTTGCTCCGTAAGCTCATGCCGGTCGAAGATACCAGGCCGCTGCGACTGTTTATTAAAAACACAGCACTCTGCAAACACGAAAGTGGACGTATAGGGTGTGACGCCTGCCCGGTGCCGGAAGGTTAATTGATGGGGTTAGCTAACGCGAAGCTCTTGATCGAAGCCCCGGTAAACGGCGGCCGTAACTATAACGGTCCTAAGGTAGCGAAATTCCTTGTCGGGTAAGTTCCGACCTGCACGAATGGCGTAACGATGGCGGCGCTGTCTCCACCCGAGACTCAGTGAAATTGAAATCGCTGTGAAGATGCAGTGTATCCGCGGCTAGACGGAAAGACCCCGTGAACCTTTACTATAGCTTTGCACTGGACTTTGAATTTGCTTGTGTAGGATAGGTGGGAGGCTTTGAAGCGTGAACGCCAGTTTGCGTGGAGCCATCCTTGAAATACCACCCTGGCAACTTTGAGGTTCTAACTCAGGTCCGTTATCCGGATCGAGGACAGTGTATGGTGGGTAGTTTGACTGGGGCGGTCTCCTCCTAAAGAGTAACGGAGGAGTACGAAGGTGCGCTCAGACCGGTCGGAAATCGGTCGTAGAGTATAAAGGCAAAAGCGCGCTTGACTGCGAGACAGACACGTCGAGCAGGTACGAAAGTAGGTCTTAGTGATCCGGTGGTTCTGTATGGAAGGGCCATCGCTCAACGGATAAAAGGTACTCCGGGGATAACAGGCTGATACCGCCCAAGAGTTCATATCGACGGCGGTGTTTGGCACCTCGATGTCGGCTCATCACATCCTGGGGCTGAAGCCGGTCCCAAGGGTATGGCTGTTCGCCATTTAAAGTGGTACGCGAGCTGGGTTTAGAACGTCGTGAGACAGTTCGGTCCCTATCTGCCGTGGACGTTTGAGATTTGAGAGGGGCTGCTCCTAGTACGAGAGGACCGGAGTGGACGAACCTCTGGTGTTCCGGTTGTCACGCCAGTGGCATTGCCGGGTAGCTATGTTCGGAAAAGATAACCGCTGAAAGCATCTAAGCGGGAAACTTGCCTCAAGATGAGATCTCACTGGGATCTTGAATCCCCTAAAGGGCCGTCGAAGACTACGACGTTGATAGGTTGGGTGTGTAAGCGCTGTGAGGCGTTGAGCTAACCAATACTAATTGCCCGTGAGGCTTGACCATATAACACCCAAGCAATTTGCTTAAGAAGCGAGTTGCGGTGTGTGAAGACGAAACAAACCGAAAGTTTGCACAGCACACAAATCTATTACATACCCATTCGCTGGCACGTTGCATCAGCAACGGACTGGCTACCGAATTTCTTGACGACCATAGAGCGTTGGAACCACCTGATCCCATCCCGAACTCAGAAGTGAAACGATGCATCGCCGATGGTAGTGTGGGGTTTCCCCATGTGAGAGTAGGTCATCGTCAAGATTAAATTCCGAAACCCCAATTGCGAAAGCAATTGGGGTTTTGTATTTGCGCGGAGAAAAGTGGATTTGATTTTTATCTGCCCGATCGACCTGCTCGCCGGGTGGTGCTTTCTATGCAATGGTTTTGGGCATGGCTATCATGCCGGGCTCATTGTGAGGCGGATACTGCATGTCGACGTTGTTAGAGCTTCTAAAGGATGGGCGATTTCACTCGGGCCAGGCGCTCGGAGAGGTGCTGGGTGTTAGTCGTAGTGCCATATGGAAGCAGTTACAGCTTCTTGAGGCGGAATTGGGGCTTGTCATCCATAAGGTACGAGGTCGTGGATATCAGTTGGCCACTCCAATCACTTTGTTGAGCAGTGCGGAGATAAGTCGGTGCTCTTCTCCCAGCAGTGCTTGGGACGTTCGAATTTTTGATTCTATCGACTCCACAAATGCTGAGGCACTGCGATCCATCGAGGGGGGGGCTGTGGCTCCTTTTCTGGTGCTAGCTGAGCGTCAGACCGCGGGGCGTGGCCGGCGTGGACGCAAGTGGATAAGTCCTTTTGCCGAGAATATCTATTACAGCTTGGTCTTGCGCATAGATGGAGGTCTCCGGCAATTGGAGGGTCTCAGTCTGGTCGTAGGGTTGGCGGTTATGCATACCCTTCGTGAGTATGGAATCCCAAGTGCGGGTTTGAAGTGGCCAAACGATGTTTTGGTTGGTCAGAAGAAGGTCGCGGGAATACTTTTGGAGCTGGTGGGCGATCCTGCGGACGTGTGTCATGTGGTCCTGGGGGTTGGGATTAATGTGAATATGCAGAGCGCTGAGGGGGTCGATCAGGAGTGGTCCTCGATAAGGTTGGAGTCTGGCCAGGTTACTGATCGCAATCAGTTGGTTGCTCGATTGAGTGAGACCCTTGTGGCTTATCTGGAGCGTCATCGACTGGATGGTTTCTCTGCTATCCAGGGCGAATGGGAGCAAGGTCATCTCTGGCAGGGGCGTGAGGTGTCTCTGATTGCGGGGGTCAATAAGATCGATGGTGTCGTGCTGGGTATTGATCGCCAAGGGGCGTTGCGGTTGAGCGTTGAAGGTGAAGAGAAAACTTATAGCGGTGGGGAGCTCAGTCTAAGGTTGCGTGATGATCCTTGAGTTTGGCTGCGAAACGCCATGAAATGTGCCCGCGCTACCTTAGGCTAGTAGGTGGGGAGGCTTGTATAGCTGCTCTGGGCGTTGTGTTGGGTTCGCAGGATCAGTTTGTTCGTGATTTGTTTTTTCGAGTTGACTAAGGCTTGTCTTTCGTCTCGAGGTATTTATGCGCTGGCTGTTTCTGTTGTTACTGGTCCTCAATGGTTTCTATTACATCTGGCACCAGCAGGAAGCACCTCTTCGTGCGAAAGAGGTTATGCCTCTCTCGCTCTATCGAGGCTCTCAGCAAGATATTCGCTTGTTGAGTGAGTCTGCAGATTCGGTCGAGCGGAGGGATAAGGGGAGGGTTGGAGAGGTTGATGCAAGCTGTCTCTATCTGGGGGGCTTTGCTCGTCGAGATATGGCTCAGATGCTTGAGCAGCGGCTTATAGGGCAGGGGGCGGATGTCAGGCTACTGTCCTTGAGTGTTCCTGGATCTTCTGGTTTCTGGTTGCGTGTGGCCCCTGAAAGCAAGCATTTGCTGGATGATCTACAGCTGCAGAACCTTGCTAAGGAATTCAATGAGTTAAAACATAAAATAATGCCTTGTGAGGGGCTTGCAACTGTCGAATAGGTTGCATAGAATGGCGCCCGCTCCGCAGTGAAGACCTTTTTAGGTTAAAGCGGCAGAGCTAAGTCAATGCAGCTAACCTCAAGATTTTATTGAGAAAATGCTTGACAGAAAGGCAGCGTAGTATAAAATGCTGCCTCGCTTAGGAGGGGTTCCCGAGCGGCCAAAGGGATCAGACTGTAAATCTGACGTCTACGACTTCGAAGGTTCGAATCCTTCCCCCTCCACCAGATTTAGCGAGAGCTGCAGGCTCCGCGGGTATAGTTTAGTGGTAGAACCTCAGCCTTCCAAGCTGATGATGCGGGTTCGATTCCCGCTACCCGCTCCAAGTTTGCAGGTTTTGCAAAGTGTTACGCTCTTGTAGCTCAGTTGGTAGAGCACACCCTTGGTAAGGGTGAGGTCAGCGGTTCAAATCCGCTCAAGAGCTCCATATAACAAGGCAGATATGAAAATATCTGCCTTTGTTTTAATGGCTTGTGTGACTTGCTCAATTCTTCTCCTAGGGGTGATTTCGATGGCTAAGGAAAAGTTCGAACGTAATAAGCCGCACGTTAACGTGGGTACTATCGGTCACGTTGACCACGGTAAGACCACTCTGACTGCTGCTCTGACTCGCGTTTGTTCCGAGGTTTTCGGTTCGGCTCGTGTTGACTTCGACAAGATCGACAGTGCCCCAGAAGAAAAAGCTCGTGGTATCACCATCAACACTGCGCACGTAGAGTACGATTCGCACATTCGTCACTACGCGCACGTTGACTGCCCAGGTCACGCCGACTACGTCAAAAACATGATCACCGGTGCTGCCCAGATGGACGGCGCGATCCTGGTTTGCTCGGCTGCTGATGGTCCGATGCCACAAACTCGTGAACACATCCTGCTGTCCCGTCAGGTAGGCGTTCCGTACATCGTTGTCTTCCTGAACAAGGCTGACATGGTTGATGACGCTGAGCTGCTGGAACTGGTTGAGATGGAAGTGCGCGATCTGCTGAGCACTTACGACTTCCCAGGTGATGACACTCCGATCATCATCGGTTCGGCTCTGATGGCCCTGAACGGCCAAGACGACAACGAAATGGGTACCACCGCTGTTAAGCGTCTGGTAGAAACTCTGGACACTTACATCCCAGAGCCAGAGCGTGCAATCGACAAGCCGTTCCTGATGCCAATCGAAGACGTATTCTCGATCTCCGGTCGTGGCACCGTGGTAACTGGTCGTGTTGAGCGTGGCATCGTTCGCATCCAGGAAGAAGTTGAGATCGTTGGTCTGCGCGATACTCAGAAGACTACCTGCACCGGCGTTGAAATGTTCCGCAAGCTGCTCGACGAAGGTCGTGCTGGCGAGAACTGCGGCGTTCTGCTGCGTGGTACCAAGCGTGACGACGTTGAGCGTGGCCAGGTTCTGGTTAAGCCAGGCACCGTTAAGCCGCACACCAAGTTCACCGCTGAAGTTTATGTTCTGAGCAAGGAAGAAGGCGGCCGTCATACTCCGTTCTTCAAAGGCTACCGTCCACAGTTCTACTTCCGTACTACTGACGTGACTGGTAACTGCGAGCTGCCAGAAGGCGTTGAAATGGTAATGCCAGGTGACAACATCCAGATGACTGTCACTCTGATCAAAACCATCGCGATGGAAGATGGTCTGCGTTTCGCTATCCGTGAAGGCGGTCGTACCGTCGGCGCAGGCGTCGTGGCCAAAGTCATCGAATAAGCTCTTGAAATATCTCCATCGGGCCGACATAATGGTCGGCCTGATTTTGTTTTTAGGTCAGTAGCTCAATTGGCAGAGCGACGGTCTCCAAAACCGTAGGTTGGGGGTTCGATTCCCTCCTGACCTGCCAGATTCACTCAATGTGTCTGGCTTTCTTTTCACAGGATCTTCATAGATGACTCCTAAGGCTGAAGCTCAAGGCTCTCGCTTCGATCTGCTCAAGTGGCTCGTTGTGGTTGCTTTGGTGATTGTTGGTGTTGTTGGCAATCAGTACTATTCTGCTTCGCCGATCCTGTACCGCGTATTGGCGCTACTTGCCATTGCTGCAGTTGCTGCCTTCATTGGTCTGCAAACTGCCAAGGGCAAGTCGTTCTTCGTGTTGGTTAAGGAAGCGCGCACTGAGATTCGTAAAGTCGTATGGCCAACTCGCCAAGAGACCACGCAGACCACGCTTATTGTAGTGGCTGTGGTTCTGGTCATGGCGTTGCTGTTGTGGGGGCTAGATTCCCTGCTTGGCTGGCTTGTTTCCTTGATTGTTGGCTAAGGGTGTCCCGTGGCTAAGCGTTGGTACGTTGTGCATGCTTACTCGGGTTACGAGAAGCATGTAATGCGCTCGTTGATCGAGCGTGTAAAGCTGGCTGGCATGGAAGATGGCTTCGGCGAGATTCTGGTCCCCACTGAAGAAGTGGTTGAGATGCGCAATGGCCAGAAGCGCAAAAGCGAGCGCAAGTTCTTTCCAGGCTATGTGCTGGTTCAAATGGACATGAATGAGGGTACTTGGCACTTGGTCAAGGACACTCCTCGTGTCATGGGTTTCATTGGTGGTACTGCTGATAAGCCAGCGCCTATCACTGATAAAGAGGCGGAAGCAATTCTGCGTCGCGTTGCTGATGGCAGCGATAAGCCCAAGCCTAAGACGCTGTTCGAGCCAGGTGAGGTGGTCCGTGTTACTGACGGCCCATTCGCAGACTTTAACGGTACGGTCGAAGAAGTTAACTACGAAAAGAGCCGGATCCAAGTGGCGGTGCTCATTTTCGGTCGCTCTACTCCGGTAGAGCTAGAGTTCAGTCAGGTCGAGAAGGTCTAACTGGACGAGAATCCCATACCCCGCAGCCTTAGGCTGTGGGGTTTTTTCGTCACTGGGATAAACGCGCAAGTAACCGGGGAGCCTTTCTAGGCGTCTGAACCCGTAATTGGAGTGCCTCATGGCTAAGAAGATTACTGCTTACATCAAGCTGCAAGTTAAGGCCGCTCAGGCCAACCCAAGCCCGCCCGTTGGTCCAGCTCTGGGTCAGCACGGCGTGAACATCATGGAATTCTGCAAGGCTTTCAACGCCCGTACTCAGGGGCTTGAACCAGGTCTGCCGACTCCTGTGATTATCACTGTTTACAGTGACCGCAGCTTCACTTTCGAAACTAAGAGCACCCCTGCTTCGGTTCTGCTGAAGAAAGCTGCTGGCCTGACCAGCGGTTCCGCTCGTCCGAACACCGTTAAGGTTGGCACTGTTACCCGTGCTCAGCTGGAAGAAATCGCGAAAACCAAAAACGCGGATCTGACTGCAGCTGATATGGATGCAGCCGTGCGTACTATCGCCGGTTCTGCTCGTAGCATGGGCCTTAACGTGGAGGGTGTGTAATGGCTAAGCTGACCAAGCGCCAAAAGGCTATCGCCGGCAAGATTGAAGCAGGCAAGGCCTACAACTTCGTAGAAGCCGCCGCTCTCCTGACCGAGCTGTCGACCGTTAAGTTCAGCGAGTCCGTAGACGTAGCTGTGAACCTGGGCGTAGACCCACGTAAATCTGACCAGGTTGTTCGTAGCGCTACCGTGCTGCCACACGGCACTGGCAAGACTGTACGTGTTGCTGTGTTTACTCAGGGTCCAGCTGCTGAAGCTGCTCTGGCTGCCGGTGCAGACCGCGTAGGTATGGATGATCTGGCTGCCGAAATGAAAGGCGGCGACCTGAACTATGACGTAGTTATTGCTTCTCCGGATGCAATGCGCGTTGTAGGTCAGCTGGGTCAGGTTCTGGGTCCTCGTGGCCTGATGCCTAACCCGAAAGTCGGCACTGTAACCCCAGACGTGGCCTCGGCAGTTAAGAACGCCAAGGCTGGTCAGGTTCGCTACCGCACCGACAAAAACGGCATTATCCACACCTCCGTTGGCAAGGTCGGCTTCGACGCCGTCAAGCTGAAGGAAAACGTTGAAGCCCTGATCGCTGACCTGAAGCGTATCAAGCCAGCTTCTTCGAAAGGTATCTACGTCAAGCGCGTTACCCTGAGCACCACCATGGGTCCAGGTCTGGTCATCGACCAAGGCTCGCTGGACGTATAAGACACAGGCTGGCACAAGCGATTGCGCCAGTTGAAAAAATTGGGGTCCCTGCCTGGCGGGGGCTATCCAAGACCGTAGGCGACGCAAGTCTTAAACCTCAAGCCTACGCAGATGGTGCTCCCGGTTCCTTACCGAATCAGACACCAAAACGACATCCAGCCCAGGTTGGATGAAACGGTAACAAGCAGGAGTTAAACCCGTGGCAATTAAACTCGAAGACAAGAAGGCCATCGTCGCTGAAGTCAACGAGGCTGCCAAAGTCGCTCTGTCTGCTGTTGTGGCTGATGCCCGCGGTGTGACAGTAGGCGCAATGACCGGACTCCGTAAAGAGGCCCGCGAAGCTGGTGTTTACGTACGTGTTGTACGTAACACCCTGCTCAAGCGCGCTGTTGAAGGCACTCAATATGACGTGCTCAACGACGCGTTCGTCGGCCCTACCCTGATTGCATTCTCCAAGGAACATCCGGGCGCTGCTGCTCGTATTTTCAAAGAGTTCGCAAAGGGTCAGGACAAGTTCGAGATCAAGGCAGCTGCGTTCGAGGGCAAGTACCTCGCAGCAAACGAGATCGACGTGTTGGCTTCGCTGCCAACTCGCGACGAAGCTATTGCGAAGCTGATGAGCGTGATTCAAGGCGCTACCAGCAAGCTGGCTCGTACTCTGGCGGCTATTCGCGACCAGAAAGAAGCTGCTGCTGCCTAAGGCACCGCAAGCCCTTTCAAAATCATATGTTTAATTTGATGGCTGCGTAGGCTGTCACCCCAATACAGGAATTTATAGTCATGTCTCTGACTAACGAGCAAATCATCGAAGCAATCGGCCAGAAAACCGTTCTGGAAGTTGTTGAGCTGATCAAAGCAATGGAAGAAACCTTCGGCGTTACCGCTGCTGTTGCCGCTGCTGGCCCAGCTGCTGCTGCCGCTGTTGTTGAAGAGCAAACTGAATTCAACGTCATGCTGACCGAAGCTGGCGAGAAGAAAGTTAACGTGATCAAGGCAGTACGTGAACTGACCGGTCTGGGCCTGAAAGAAGCCAAGGCTGTAGTTGACGGCGCTCCTGCCATGGTTCTGGAAGCTGTTGCTAAAGAAGCAGCTGACAAAGCCAAAGCAGCTCTGGAAGAAGCAGGCGCTAAAGTCGAGCTCAAGTAAGCATCGACTTTGTGTCTCCAGCCCAAGCGTTAAGCGAACGGCTGATGGCTGGTGGCTTTTGCCACCGGCCTTTTTCCGTTATTGGCGACCGACTGGGTCGGTGCCTTTAACGTGCTGTAACCCACCCTGTGCGGTGGCGCAAACCAAAGGGTTTGCACGATTTTCTGGCTGCTCCCGTCGGGAGGAGCCGAATAAGCAGGTGACCAAGCTGGGGAACGCTGATGGCTTACTCATATACTGAGAAAAAACGTATCCGCAAGGACTTTAGCAAGTTGCCGGACGTCATGGATGTGCCGTACCTCCTGGCCATCCAGCTGGATTCGTATCGTGAATTCTTGCAAGCGGGAGCGACTAAAGATCAGTTCCGCGACGTGGGCCTGCATGCGGCCTTCAAATCCGTTTTCCCGATCATCAGCTACTCCGGCAATGCTGCGTTGGAGTATGTCGGTTATCGCCTGGGCGAACCGGCGTTTGATGTTAAAGAATGCGTGTTGCGTGGTGTGACTTACGCCGTACCTTTGCGGGTAAAAGTTCGTCTGATCATTTTCGACAAAGAATCGTCGAACAAAGCGATCAAGGACATCAAAGAGCAAGAAGTCTACATGGGTGAAATCCCCCTGATGACTGAGAACGGTACCTTCGTAATCAACGGTACCGAGCGTGTAATCGTTTCCCAGCTGCACCGTTCCCCTGGCGTATTCTTCGACCACGACCGTGGCAAGACGCACAGCTCCGGTAAGCTGCTGTACTCCGCGCGGATCATTCCTTACCGCGGTTCGTGGCTGGACTTCGAGTTCGACCCGAAAGACTGCGTGTTCGTCCGTATCGACCGTCGCCGCAAGCTGCCTGCGTCGGTTCTGCTGCGCGCGCTGGGTTACACCACTGAAGAAGTGCTGGATGCTTTCTACACCACCAACGTATTCCACGTGAAAGGCGAGAGCCTGAGCCTGGAACTGGTGCCTCAGCGCCTGCGTGGTGAAATTGCCGTTCTGGACATCCAGGATGACAAGGGCAAGGTTATTGTCGAGCAGGGTCGTCGTATCACCGCTCGCCACATCAACCAGCTGGAAAAAGCCGGTATCAAAGAGCTGGATGTACCTCTGGACTACGTCCTGGGGCGTACCACCGCCAAGGCTATCGTGCACCCGGCTACTGGTGAAATCCTGGCAGAGTGCAACACCGAGCTGAATACCGAGATCCTGGCAAAAATCGCCAAGGCCCAGGTTGTTCGCATCGAAACGCTGTACACCAACGACATCGACTGTGGTCCGTTCGTTTCTGACACTCTGAAGATCGACTCCACCAGCAACCAATTGGAAGCGCTGGTCGAGATCTATCGCATGATGCGTCCTGGCGAGCCGCCAACCAAAGATGCTGCCGAGACTCTGTTCAACAACCTGTTCTTCAGCCCTGAGCGCTATGACCTCTCCGCCGTTGGCCGGATGAAGTTCAACCGTCGTATCGGTCGTACCGAGATCGAAGGTTCGGGCGTCCTGTGCAAAGAGGACATCGTTGCCGTACTGAAGACTCTGGTCGACATCCGTAACGGTAAAGGCATCGTCGACGACATCGACCACCTGGGTAACCGTCGTGTTCGTTGCGTAGGCGAAATGGCCGAGAACCAGTTCCGCGTTGGTCTGGTGCGTGTAGAGCGTGCGGTCAAAGAGCGTCTGTCGATGGCCGAAAGCGAAGGCCTGATGCCGCAAGACCTGATCAATGCCAAGCCAGTGGCTGCGGCAGTGAAAGAGTTCTTCGGTTCCAGCCAGCTGTCGCAGTTCATGGACCAGAACAACCCGCTCTCCGAGATCACCCACAAGCGTCGTGTCTCCGCACTCGGCCCAGGTGGTCTGACCCGTGAGCGTGCAGGCTTCGAAGTTCGTGACGTGCACCCGACTCACTACGGTCGTGTATGCCCGATCGAGACGCCGGAAGGTCCGAACATCGGTCTGATCAACTCCCTGGCGGCCTATGCGCGCACCAACCAATACGGCTTCCTCGAGAGCCCGTACCGTGTGGTGAAAGACGCCCTGGTCACTGACGAGATCGTGTTCCTGTCCGCCATCGAAGAGGCCGATCACGTGATCGCCCAGGCTTCGGCGACCATGAACGACAAAGGTCAGCTGATCGATGAGCTGGTGGCTGTTCGTCACTTGAACGAATTTACCGTCAAGGCGCCGGAAGACGTCACCTTGATGGACGTTTCGCCGAAGCAGGTAGTTTCGGTTGCAGCGTCGCTGATTCCGTTCCTCGAGCACGACGACGCCAACCGTGCGTTGATGGGTTCCAACATGCAGCGTCAGGCTGTACCGACCCTGCGTGCTGATAAGCCGCTGGTAGGTACCGGCATGGAGCGCAACGTTGCCCGTGACTCCGGCGTTTGTGTCGTGGCTCGCCGTGGCGGCGTGATCGACTCGGTCGATGCCAGCCGTATCGTGGTTCGTGTTGCGGATGACGAAGTTGAGACTGGCGAAGCCGGTGTTGATATCTACAACCTGACCAAGTACACCCGCTCCAACCAGAACACCTGCATCAACCAGCGTCCGCTGGTGAGAAAGGGTGATCGGGTTCAGCGCAGCGACATCATGGCCGACGGCCCGTCCACCGATATGGGTGAGCTGGCTCTGGGTCAGAACATGCGTATCGCGTTCATGGCATGGAACGGCTTCAACTTCGAAGACTCCATCTGCCTGTCCGAGCGTGTGGTTCAGGAAGACCGCTTCACCACGATCCACATTCAGGAACTGACCTGTGTGGCCCGTGACACCAAGCTTGGCCCAGAGGAAATCACTGCAGACATCCCGAACGTGGGTGAGGCTGCACTGAACAAGCTGGACGAAGCCGGTATCGTTTATGTAGGTGCTGAAGTTGGCGCAGGCGACATCCTGGTCGGTAAGGTCACTCCGAAAGGCGAGACTCAGCTGACTCCGGAAGAGAAACTGCTGCGCGCGATCTTCGGTGAAAAAGCCAGCGACGTTAAAGACACCTCCCTGCGTGTGCCTACTGGTACCAAAGGTACTGTCATTGACGTACAGGTCTTCACTCGTGACGGCGTTGAGCGTGATGCTCGTGCACTGTCCATCGAGAAGAGCCAGCTCGACGAGATCCGCAAGGATCTGAACGAAGAGTTTCGCATCGTTGAAGGCGCAACCTTCGAGCGTCTGCGCTCCGCTCTGGTCGGCCATAAAGCCGAAGGCGGCGCCGGTCTGAAGAAAGGTCAGGAAATCACCGACGAAGTTCTCGACGGTCTTGAGCATGGCCAGTGGTTCAAACTGCGCATGGCTGAAGATGCTCTGAACGAGCAGCTCGAGAAGGCTCAGGCCTACATCGTTGATCGCCGCCGTCTGCTGGACGACAAGTTCGAAGACAAGAAGCGCAAACTGCAGCAGGGCGATGACCTGGCTCCAGGCGTGCTGAAAATCGTCAAGGTCTACCTGGCAATCCGTCGTCGCATTCAGCCGGGCGACAAGATGGCCGGTCGTCACGGTAACAAGGGTGTGGTCTCCGTGATCATGCCGGTTGAAGACATGCCGCACGATGCCAATGGCACCCCGGTCGACGTGGTCCTCAACCCGCTGGGCGTACCTTCGCGTATGAACGTTGGTCAGATTCTCGAAACTCACCTGGGCCTCGCGGCCAAGGGTCTGGGCGAGAAGATCAACCGCATGGTTGAAGAGCAGCGTAAGGTGGCAGAACTGCGCACCTTCCTGGATGAGATCTACAACCAGATCGGTGGTCGTAACGAAGACCTGGACAGCTTCTCCGATCAGGAGATTCTGGATCTGGCGAACAACCTGCGCGGCGGTGTGCCTATGGCCACTCCGGTGTTCGACGGCGCCAAGGAAAGCGAAATCAAGGCGATGCTTAAACTGGCGGACCTGCCAGAGAGCGGCCAGATGCAGCTGACCGACGGCCGTACCGGCAACAAGTTCGAGCGTCCAGTTACCGTTGGCTACATGTACATGCTGAAACTGAACCACTTGGTAGACGACAAGATGCACGCTCGTTCTACCGGTTCGTACAGCCTGGTTACCCAGCAGCCGCTGGGTGGTAAGGCGCAGTTCGGTGGTCAGCGTTTCGGGGAGATGGAGGTCTGGGCACTGGAAGCATACGGTGCTGCATACACTCTGCAAGAAATGCTCACAGTGAAGTCGGACGATGTGAACGGTCGTACCAAGATGTACAAAAACATCGTGGACGGCGATCACCGTATGGAGCCGGGCATGCCCGAGTCCTTCAACGTGTTGATCAAAGAAATTCGTTCCCTCGGCATCGATATCGATCTGGAAACCGAATAACACGTGACGCGAATCGAGAGCGGGGCAGGATTGCCCGCTCTCTGCTCCGCCAGGAGGAAAGGCCTTGAAAGACCTACTGAATTTGCTGAAAAACCAGGGTCAAGTCGAAGAGTTCGACGCTATCCGTATTGGATTGGCCTCGCCTGAGATGATCCGTTCTTGGTCGTTCGGCGAAGTTAAAAAGCCGGAAACCATCAACTACCGTACGTTCAAGCCTGAGCGTGACGGCCTGTTCTGCGCCAAGATCTTTGGCCCGGTAAAGGATTACGAGTGCCTGTGCGGTAAGTACAAGCGCTTGAAGCATCGCGGCGTGATCTGCGAGAAGTGCGGCGTTGAAGTTGCACTGGCCAAGGTTCGTCGTGAGCGCATGGCGCACATCGAACTGGCTTCGCCGGTTGCCCACATCTGGTTCCTGAAATCGCTGCCGTCCCGCATCGGCTTGCTGATGGACATGACCCTGCGTGATATCGAGCGCGTTCTCTACTTCGAGAGCTACGTTGTTATCGATCCAGGCATGACCACCCTGGAAAAGGGTCAGTTGCTGAACGACGAGCAGTACTTCGAGGCGCTGGAAGAGTTCGGTGATGACTTCGACGCCCGCATGGGTGCCGAGGCTGTCCGCGAGCTGCTGCACGCTATCGACCTGGAGCACGAGATTGGCCGTCTGCGTGAAGAGATTCCGCAAACCAACTCCGAAACCAAGATCAAGAAGCTGTCCAAGCGTCTGAAGTTGATGGAAGCCTTCCAGGGTTCCGGCAACCTGCCAGAGTGGATGGTGTTGACCGTTCTGCCGGTTCTGCCGCCAGATCTGCGTCCACTGGTTCCGCTGGATGGCGGTCGCTTTGCGACTTCCGACCTCAACGACCTGTATCGTCGAGTGATCAACCGTAACAACCGCTTGAAGCGCCTGCTTGATCTGTCCGCTCCGGACATCATCGTGCGCAACGAAAAGCGTATGTTGCAGGAAGCTGTCGATGCACTGCTCGACAACGGCCGTCGTGGCCGTGCTATCACCGGTTCCAACAAGCGTCCTCTGAAATCCCTGGCTGACATGATCAAGGGTAAGCAAGGTCGTTTCCGTCAGAACTTGCTCGGTAAGCGTGTTGACTACTCTGGTCGTTCGGTAATTACCGTAGGTCCGACCCTGCGTCTGCACCAGTGCGGTCTGCCGAAGAAGATGGCTCTCGAGCTGTTCAAGCCGTTCATTTTCGGCAAGCTGGAAATGCGTGGTCTCGCTACCACCATCAAAGCCGCCAAGAAGATGGTCGAGCGCGAGCTGCCGGAAGTTTGGGACGTTCTCGCTGAAGTGATTCGCGAACACCCAGTGCTGCTCAACCGTGCACCGACCCTTCACCGTCTGGGTATCCAGGCGTTTGAACCGGTACTGATCGAAGGTAAGGCTATCCAGCTGCACCCTCTGGTCTGTGCTGCGTACAACGCCGACTTCGACGGCGACCAAATGGCCGTGCACGTACCGCTGACGCTGGAAGCCCAGCTGGAAGCGCGTGCGTTGATGATGTCGACCAACAACATTCTGTCGCCAGCCAACGGTGAGCCAATCATCGTTCCGTCGCAGGACGTTGTATTGGGTCTGTACTACATGACCCGTGAAGCGATCAACGCCAAGGGCGAAGGTCGTGTGTTCGCCGACCTGCAGGAAGTCGACCGCGTATTCCGCGCCGGCGAAGCAGCCCTGCACGCCAAGATCAAGGTTCGTATCAACGAAACCGTTAACGATCGTGATGGCGGCAGCGTCAGCGCTACCCGTATCGTCGACACCACTGTCGGCCGTGCGCTGCTGTTCCAGGTTGTGCCGAAAGGTCTGTCGTTCGACGTCGTCAACCTGCCGATGAAGAAGAAGGCGATCTCCAAGCTGATCAACCAGTGCTACCGCGTGGTAGGTCTGAAAGAGACCGTAATCTTCGCTGACCAGTTGATGTACACCGGTTTCGCTTACTCGACCATTTCCGGCGTTTCCATCGGTGTTAACGACTTCGTTATCCCGGATGAAAAAGCCCGCATCATCGGTGCAGCCACCGACGAAGTGAAAGAAATCGAGAGCCAGTACGCCTCCGGCCTGGTAACCCAGGGCGAGAAGTACAACAAGGTGATCGACCTTTGGTCGAAAGCCAACGACGAAGTATCCAAGGCGATGATGGCCAACCTCTCGAAAGAGAAAGTCATCGACCGCAATGGCGACGAAGTCGAGCAAGAATCGTTCAACTCGATGTACATGATGGCTGACTCGGGTGCGCGGGGTTCCGCTGCACAGATCCGCCAGCTGGCCGGTATGCGTGGTCTGATGGCCAAGCCGGACGGCTCCATCATCGAAACGCCGATTACTGCGAACTTCCGTGAAGGTCTGAGCGTACTCCAGTACTTCATCTCGACTCACGGTGCTCGTAAAGGTCTGGCGGATACCGCGTTGAAAACTGCGAACTCCGGTTACCTGACTCGTCGTCTGGTAGACGTGGCGCAGGATCTGGTTGTAACCGAGATCGATTGCGGCACCGAACACGGCCTGCTGATGACTCCGCACATTGAAGGCGGTGACGTTGTAGAGCCACTGGGTGAGCGCGTATTGGGTCGTGTTATCGCCCGTGACGTATTCAAGCCGGGTACCGAGGACGTCATCGTTCCTGCTGGCACTCTGGTAGACGAGAAGTGGGTTGAGTTCATCGAGCTGAACAGCATCGATGAAGTGATCGTGCGTTCGCCGATCAGTTGCGAAACCCGCTACGGCATCTGCGCCAAGTGCTACGGTCGTGACCTGGCTCGCGGCCACCTGGTGAACATTGGTGAAGCGGTAGGCGTAATTGCTGCCCAGTCCATCGGTGAGCCGGGTACCCAGCTGACCATGCGTACGTTCCACATCGGTGGTGCGGCAAGCCGGACCTCGGCAGCGGACAGCGTACAGGTGAAGAATGGCGGTACCGTCCGTCTGCATAACCTGAAGCATGTTGAGCGTGTTGACGGTCACCTGGTAGCTGTATCCCGTTCTGGCGAGCTGGCAATTGCCGACGACTTCGGTCGTGAGCGCGAGCGCTACAAGCTGCCTTACGGTGCTGTGATTTCGGTGAAGGAAGGCGATAAGGTCGACGCTGGTGCCATCGTGGCCAAGTGGGATCCGCACACTCACCCAATCGTTACCGAAATGAAAGGTACCGTGACCTACGTGGGCATGGAAGAAGGCATCACGATCAAGCGTCAGACTGACGAATTGACCGGTATGACCAACATTGAAGTACTTGACGTCAAAGACCGTCCAGCTGCCGGTAAGGACATTCGTCCAGCGGTGAAGATGGTGGGTATGGATGGCAAGGATCTGCTGCTGCCAGGTACTGACGTACCGGCCCAGTACTTCCTGCCGGCTAACGCACTTGTAGGTGTTGCTGACGGTGCGCAGATTGCGATCGGTGATGTTATCGCTCGTATTCCGCAAGAGACTTCGAAGACCCGTGACATCACCGGTGGTCTGCCGCGTGTTGCCGACTTGTTCGAAGCTCGTCGTCCGAAAGAGGCCTCGATTCTGGCTGAAGTCAGCGGCACCATCGCGTTCGGTAAAGAGACCAAAGGCAAGCGCCGCCTGGTCATTACCCCGAACGACGGTAGCGATCCGTATGAGGAGCTGATTCCGAAGTGGCGTCACCTGAACGTCTTCGAAGGCGAACAAGTGAACCGCGGCGAAGTTATCTCCGACGGCCCGAGCGATCCACACGACATCCTGCGTCTGCTGGGTGTAAGTGCGCTGGCCAAGTACATCGTCAACGAGATCCAGGACGTTTACCGTCTGCAAGGCGTGAAGATCAACGATAAGCACATCGAGACCATCCTGCGTCAGATGTTGCGTAAGGTTGAGATTGCCGAGTCTGGCGACTCCAGCTTCATCAAGGGCGACCAGATGGAACTGACTCACGTACTGGTAGAAAACGAGCGTCTGAGCGCTGAAGACAAGTTCATCTCCAAGTTCACCCGCGTATTGCTGGGTATTACTAAGGCGTCCTTGTCCACTGAGTCGTTCATCTCGGCGGCCTCTTTCCAAGAGACCACTCGTGTACTGACCGAAGCGGCAGTGACCGGCAAGCGTGACTACCTGCGCGGCCTGAAGGAAAACGTGGTTGTGGGTCGTCTGATCCCGGCCGGTACCGGCCTGGCTTACCACAGCGAGCGCAAGCGTCGTCGTGATGCAGACAAGCCTCTGCGCGTAAGCGCGAGCGAAGTCGAAGCAGCACTGACTGAAGCGCTGAACTCCAGCGGTAACTGAGGTCTGCAATAGATTGAGATGGGGCCCCGGTTTTTCCGATTGAGAATCGAGACACTTTTTGTCGAGGTTCGCTGATCGGGGAGCCCGGGGCCTTGCCTTGACTGGGGGCAAGATCCTCTTTAGACTCTTGTACCCCTAAATTTGGTGGAGCTTGTGCTCTGCCATTTTGTTTATGTCGAAAGACAACAGTGGAGCTAGTAGATGGCAACTATCAACCAGCTGGTACGTCAGCCGCGTAAGCGTATCGTCGAGAAATCCGACGTGCCTGCGCTGCAGAACTGCCCGCAACGTCGTGGCGTGTGCACTCGCGTGTATACCACTACGCCGAAAAAACCTAACTCGGCACTGCGTAAAGTATGCCGTGTGCGTCTGACCAACGGTTTCGAGGTTTCCTCGTATATCGGTGGTGAGGGCCACAACCTGCAAGAGCACAGCGTCGTACTGATTCGTGGCGGCCGTGTAAAAGACTTGCCAGGTGTTCGTTACCACACCGTTCGCGGCTCCCTGGATACCTCCGGCGTTAAAGGTCGTAACCAAGGTCGTTCGAAGTACGGTACCAAGCGTCCGAAGTAATCGGCCGTTTTGCAGTTTTTAATTATATTGAGTCGATAAGAGTAAGGTCGGGCACGCGTCCATTGGATCAACTGTCCCGAGCTAACCTGAAGACCGTTTGAGGGCTTATCAATGCCAAGACGTCGCGTAGCAGCCAAACGTGAGATTCTGGACGATCCGAAATACGGAAGCCAGATCCTCGCCAAGTTCATGAACCACGTAATGGAAAGCGGTAAGAAAGCCGTTGCCGAGCGTATCGTTTATGGCGCGCTGGAAAAAGTTAAAGAGCGCAAGAACAGCGATCCCCTGGAAATCTTCGAGAAAGCTCTCGACGCCATCGCTCCGCTGGTCGAAGTGAAGTCGCGCCGTGTAGGCGGTGCTACTTACCAGGTTCCGGTCGAAGTTCGTCCGTCCCGTCGTAACGCTCTGGCAATGCGCTGGTTGGTAGACTTCGCCCGCAAGCGCGGCGAGAAGTCTATGGCTCTGCGTTTGGCTGGCGAACTGCTGGACGCTGCCGAAGGCAAAGGTGCTGCAGTTAAGAAGCGTGAAGACGTTCACCGTATGGCTGAAGCCAACAAGGCTTTCTCGCACTACCGCTTCTAATCTCAGCATCATTCATTTTGCGAGGGCTTTATGGCTCGTACTACAGCAATCAACCGCTACCGTAACATCGGTATCTGTGCCCACGTTGACGCGGGCAAGACTACCACTACCGAGCGGATCCTGTTTTACACAGGTCTCAGCCATAAGATGGGTGAGGTGCATGACGGCGCTGCTACCACCGACTGGATGGTGCAGGAGCAGGAGCGGGGTATTACCATTACCTCCGCTGCTGTAACTACCTTCTGGAAAGGTTCGCGCGGCCAATACGATAACTATCGTGTAAACGTTATCGATACCCCTGGCCACGTAGACTTCACCATCGAAGTAGAGCGTTCGCTGCGCGTACTCGACGGCGCGGTCGTTGTGTTCTGCGGTACTTCCGGTGTTGAGCCTCAGTCTGAAACCGTATGGCGTCAAGCCAACAAGTACGGCGTTCCACGTGTTGTTTACGTGAACAAGATGGACCGTGCCGGCGCTAACTTCCTGCGTGTTGTTGGTCAGATCAAAAACCGCCTGGGTCACACCCCGGTTCCGGTTCAGCTGGCTATCGGCGCTGAAGATAACTTCGAAGGTCAGGTTGATCTGATCAAGATGAAGGCTATCTACTGGAACGACGACGACAAGGGTACTACCTATCGCGAGGAAGAAATTCCTGCCGATATGCTGGACCTGGCTAACGAGTGGCGCTCCAACATGGTTGAAGCCGCTGCTGAAGCCAACGAAGAGTTGATGAACAAGTACCTTGAAGAGGGTGACCTGACTCCAGAAGAGATCAAGGCTGGTCTGCGTGCGCGCACCCTGGCTAGCGAAATCGTTCCGGCTGTCTGCGGCTCTTCGTTCAAGAACAAGGGTGTTCCCCTGGTTCTCGACGCCGTTATCGACTTCCTGCCTGCACCTACCGAGATCCCGGCGATCAAAGGTATCCATCCGGATCTCATCGAGAAGCCGAAGGATGAGCTGGTAGAGGCGGATTACGACGAGCGTCACGCTGATGATGCTGAACCGTTCTCGGCTCTGGCATTCAAGATCGCTACCGACCCGTTCGTTGGTACTCTGACTTTCGTGCGCGTTTACTCGGGCTTCCTGAGCTCGGGCGACTCCGTGATCAACTCGGTCAAGGGCAAGAAAGAGCGCGTTGGTCGTATGGTGCAGATGCACGCCAACCAGCGTGAAGAGATCAAGGAAGTACGTGCAGGCGATATCGCTGCCCTGATCGGCATGAAGGACGTCACCACTGGTGACACTCTGTGCGATCTCGATAAGCAGATCATTCTTGAGCGTATGGACTTCCCTGAGCCTGTGATTTCGGTAGCGGTAGAGCCGAAAACCAAACAGGACCAGGAAAAGATGGGTATTGCACTGGGCAAGCTGGCTCAGGAAGACCCGTCGTTCCGCGTCAAGACCGACGAAGAGACCGGTCAGACCATCATTTCCGGTATGGGTGAGCTGCACCTGGACATCCTCGTTGATCGCATGAAGCGCGAGTTCAACGTCGAAGCCAACATCGGCAAGCCGCAGGTTTCGTACCGCGAGAAGATCAGCAAGAGCAACGTCGAGATCGAAGGCAAGTTCGTTCGTCAATCCGGCGGTCGCGGTCAGTTCGGTCACTGCTGGATCCGTTTCTCGGAGCCGGACGTCGACGCGAACGGCAACATCACCGAAGGTCTGGTCTTCACCAACGAAGTTGTTGGTGGTGTGGTTCCTAAGGAATACATCCCGGCTATCCAGAAGGGTATCGAAGAGCAGATGAAGAACGGCGTCGTTGCCGGTTATCCGCTGATCGGCCTGAAGGCTACCGTGTTCGATGGTTCCTACCACGACGTCGACTCCAACGAGATGGCGTTCAAGGTGGCGGCCTCCATGGCGACCAAGCAGCTGGCCCAGAAGGGTGGCGGCGTTGTGCTCGAGCCGATCATGAAGGTTGAAGTAGTAACCCCAGAGGACTACATGGGTGACGTGATGGGTGACCTGAACCGTCGTCGTGGTCTGATTCAGGGTATGGATGACTCGGTGTCCGGCAAGGTTATCCGTGCTGAAGTTCCACTGGGTGAAATGTTCGGTTATGCAACTGACGTTCGTTCCATGTCTCAGGGTCGCGCGAGCTACTCCATGGAATTCTCCAAATACGCCGAAGCTCCGTCGAACATCGTCGAAGCTCTCGTTAAAAAACAAGGCTGATTCAGTCTCCCCTTTAGGCTAGGAGTTAATTGTCGTGGCTAAAGAAAAATTTGAACGTAACAAACCGCACGTCAACGTTGGCACTATCGGTCACGTTGACCACGGTAAAACCACTCTGACTGCTGCTCTGACTCGCGTTTGCTCCGAAGTTTTCGGTTCGGCTCGTGTTGACTTCGACAAGATCGACAGCGCTCCAGAAGAAAAAGCTCGTGGTATCACCATCAACACTGCACACGTAGAGTACGATTCGCACATTCGTCACTACGCGCACGTTGACTGCCCAGGTCACGCCGACTACGTCAAAAACATGATCACCGGTGCTGCCCAGATGGACGGCGCGATCCTGGTTTGCTCGGCTGCCGATGGTCCGATGCCACAAACTCGTGAGCACATCCTGCTGTCCCGTCAGGTAGGCGTTCCGTACATCGTTGTCTTCCTGAACAAGGCTGACATGGTTGACGACGCTGAGCTGCTGGAACTGGTTGAGATGGAAGTGCGCGATCTGCTGAGCACTTACGACTTCCCGGGTGATGACACTCCGATCATCATCGGTTCGGCTCTGATGGCCCTGAACGGCCAAGACGACAACGAAATGGGTACCACCGCTGTTAAGCGTCTGGTAGAAACTCTGGACACTTACATCCCAGAGCCAGAGCGTGCAATCGACAAGCCGTTCCTGATGCCAATCGAAGACGTATTCTCGATCTCCGGTCGTGGCACCGTGGTAACTGGTCGTGTTGAGCGTGGCATCGTTCGCATCCAGGAAGAAGTTGAGATCGTTGGTCTGCGCGATACTCAGAAGACTACCTGCACCGGCGTTGAAATGTTCCGCAAGCTGCTCGACGAAGGTCGTGCTGGCGAGAACTGCGGCGTTCTGCTGCGTGGTACCAAGCGTGACGACGTTGAGCGTGGCCAGGTTCTGGTTAAGCCAGGCACCGTTAAGCCGCACACCAAGTTCACCGCTGAAGTTTATGTTCTGAGCAAGGAAGAAGGCGGCCGTCATACTCCGTTCTTCAAAGGCTACCGTCCACAGTTCTACTTCCGTACTACTGACGTGACTGGTAACTGCGAGCTGCCAGAAGGCGTTGAAATGGTAATGCCAGGTGACAACATCCAGATGACTGTCACTCTGATCAAAACCATCGCGATGGAAGATGGTCTGCGTTTCGCTATCCGTGAAGGCGGTCGTACCGTCGGCGCCGGCGTCGTAGCCAAAGTTATCGAGTAATCGACGACTCATGAAGAAGCCCCCGCTTGCGGGGGCTTTTTTATTGGGTTGACACTCTGTGGGGCCGTCTATAGAATTGCGCCTCCTTTTAACGGGCGTATTGCGCCCGGTGGGAATAGCAGCCTGGAGTCTGAAATCCAATGCAAAATCAGCAAATCCGTATCAGGTTGAAGGCTTTCGACCATCGCCTGATCGACCAATCCACCCAGGAAATCGTGGAAACCGCGAAACGTACTGGTGCTCAAGTGCGTGGTCCAATTCCACTGCCTACCCGTAAAGAGCGGTTCACCGTTCTGGTCTCCCCGCACGTCAACAAAGACGCGCGTGACCAGTACGAGATCCGTACTCATAAGCGCGTACTGGACATCGTCCAGCCAACGGATAAAACCGTTGATGCTCTTATGAAGCTTGATCTTGCGGCAGGTGTGGAAGTGCAGATCAGCCTCGGCTAAGACTCGGTCTTAGTCGTGTAACGCTCTGAAATGGGCGGCCATAGCGGGTGAAAGCCCCGTACACTCATGAGGTTTACAACATGACTATTGGTGTAGTCGGTCGTAAATGCGGTATGACCCGTATTTTCACCGAAGAAGGTGTCTCCATTCCGGTCACGGTCATTGAGATCGAGCCGAATCGCGTCACCCAGTTCAAAACTGAAGAAACCGATGGCTATCGTGCAGTGCAAGTCACTGTAGGTGAGCGTCGTGCTTCGCGCGTGACTGCTGCTCAAGCAGGTCACTTCGCTAAAGCGAACGTTGCTGCCGGTCGTGGCGTTTGGGAATTCCGTCTTGAAGAAGGCGAGTACCAAGCTGGCGATCTGATCAATGCAGAAATCTTCGCAGCTGGCCAACTGGTAGATGTTACCGGTCAGTCGAAAGGTAAAGGCTTCGCCGGTACCATCAAGCGTTGGAATTTCCGCGGTCAAGATAACACCCACGGTAACTCCGTTTCCCACCGCGTCCCGGGCTCTATTGGCCAGTGCCAGACTCCTGGTCGTGTATTCAAGGGCAAAAAAATGTCCGGTCATATGGGCGCTGAGCGCGTGACCGTGCAGTCCCTGGAAGTAGTGCGCGTCGACGCTGAACGCAATCTGTTGTTGGTCAAGGGTGCTGTTCCTGGCGCTACTGGCGGCAACCTGGTTGTACGTCCGGCGGCCAAGGCTCGCGGTTAAGGGGAAGCTGACATGCAATTAAATGTAAATGACGCTCAAGCGATCGAAGTTTCCGAACTGACATTTGGCGGCGAATTCAACGAGACGCTGGTTCACCAAGCAGTCGTGGCCTACATGGCTGGCGGCCGTCAAGGTAGCAAGCAGCAAAAGACCCGTTCCGACGTTTCCGGTGGCGGCAAGCGCCCATGGCGTCAGAAAGGTACTGGCCGTGCTCGTGCCGGTACTATCCGTAGCCCAATCTGGCGTGGCGGCGGTACCACTTTCGCAGCTCGTCCTCAGGATCACTCCCAGAAGCTGAACAAGAAGATGTATCGCGCAGCAATGCGTTCCATCCTTGCTGAGCTGGTGCGTACTGATCGTCTGGTCGTGGTTCAGGATTTCGCTGTTGAAACTCCGAAAACCAAAGATCTGCTGGGCAAACTGAACAACATGAGCCTGACCGACGTTCTGATCGTGTCGGACGCTGTTGATCAGAACCTGTACCTGGCTGCTCGTAACCTGCCACACGTTGATGTTCGTGACGTGCAAGGTTCCGATCCAGTTAGTCTGATCGCATACGACAAAGTGTTGATCACTGTGTCGGCCGTGAAGAAATTCGAGGAGCTGCTGGGATGAACCAGGAACGCGTATTTAAAGTTCTGCTTGGCCCGCACGTTTCCGAGAAGGCTACGGTTCTGGCAGACAAGAAAGGCCAGTTCGTTTTCAAGGTTGCTACTGACGCAACCAAGCTGGAAATCAAGAAGGCCGTCGAAAGCCTGTTCAGCGTGAAAGTGGAGCGCGTTACTACCCTGAACGTTCTGGGTAAGAGCAAGCGTACCGCTCGCGGTCTGGGCAAGCGTAATGACTGGAAGAAGGCAGTTATCTCCCTTCAGCCAGGCCAAGATCTCGATTTCAGCAGCAGTGCTGAGTAAGGAAGGGGTGCATCATGGCAATCGTTAAATGCAAACCGACTTCCCCTGGCCGCCGTTTTGTGGTCAAGGTGGTCAACCAGGAGCTGCATAAAGGCGCTCCTCACGCACCGCTGCTCGAGAAGAAATCGAAGTCTGGTGGTCGTAACAACAATGGCCGCATTACCACTCGTCACGTTGGTGGTGGTCATAAGCAGCATTACCGTCTGGTCGACTTCCGTCGCAACGACAAAGATGGCATCGCTGCCACTGTCGAGCGTATCGAATACGATCCAAACCGTACTGCTCACATCGCTCTGCTGCTGTACGCAGATGGCGAGCGTCGCTACATCATCGCGCCTAAGGGCGTGAGCGCTGGCGACCAGCTGATCGCAGGTGCTCTGGCACCGATCAAGCCGGGCAACGCTCTGCAACTGCGCAACATTCCAGTTGGTAGCACCGTACACGGCATCGAACTGAAGCCAGGTAAAGGCGCGCAAATCGCTCGTTCGGCTGGTGCTTCGGCTCAGCTGGTCGCTCGTGAAGGCGTCTACGTGACCCTGCGTCTGCGTTCTGGTGAGATGCGTAAAGTGCTGGCTGAATGCCGTGCGACCCTGGGCGAAGTCTCGAACTCCGAGCACAGCCTGCGTTCGCTGGGTAAAGCTGGTGCCAAACGCTGGCGTGGCGTTCGCCCAACCGTTCGTGGTGTTGCCATGAACCCGGTTGACCACCCACATGGTGGTGGTGAAGGTCGTACCTCTGGTGGTCGTCATCCGGTATCGCCATGGGGCTTCCCGACTAAGGGCGCGAAGACTCGTGGTAATAAGCGTACCGACAAAATGATCGTCCGTCGTCGCAAGTAAATAGAGGGATACGACAGTGCCACGTTCTCTGAAAAAAGGTCCTTTTATTGATCTTCACCTACTGAAGAAGATCGAAGTGGCGGCGGAAAAGAACGATCGCAAACCAGTTAAGACCTGGTCGCGCCGTTCCATGATCCTGCCACAAATGGTCGGTCTGACCATCGCTGTGCATAACGGTCGTCAACATGTTCCAGTTCTCGTGAACGAAGACATGGTCGGCCACAAACTGGGCGAGTTCGCCGGTACCCGTACATATCGCGGGCACGTGGCTGACAAGAAAGCCAAGCGTTAAGGGGTAAGGAATGATGGAAGTAGCCGCTAAGTTGTCGGGCGCTCGAATCTCCGCCCAGAAAGCCCGCTTGGTCGCCGACCAGATCCGCGGGAAGAAGGTGGGCGAAGCGCTCAACCTGTTGGCTTTCAGCAGTAAGAAAGCCGCCGAGATCATGAAGAAAGTGCTGGAGTCGGCCGTAGCCAACGCCGAGCATAACGAAGGCGCAGACGTTGATGACCTGAAGGTCTCCACCGTTTTCGTCAACGAAGGGCGTTCGCTGAAGCGCATCATGCCACGTGCCAAAGGCCGTGCTGATCGCATCGTCAAGCGGTCTTGCCATATCACTGTCAAGGTTGCTGACAAGTAACGGAGTCGAAGAGATGGGTCAGAAAGTACATCCCATTGGCATTCGCCTGGGAATCGTCAAGGAGCACACCTCCGTCTGGTACGCAGACGGTCGGACTTATGCGGACTATTTGCTCGCAGATCTGAATGTGCGTGAGTATCTCCAAGACAAACTAAAAAGCGCGTCCGTAAGCCGTATCGATATCCATCGTCCGGCTCAAACTGCACGCATCACCATCCACACCGCTCGTCCCGGCATCGTGATCGGCAAGAAAGGTGAAGATGTTGAGAAGCTGCGTCAGGACCTGACCAAGCAAATGGGTGTGCCTGTGCACATCAATATCGAAGAGATCCGCAAGCCGGAGCTCGACGGTATGCTGGTTGCGCAGAGCGTAGCTCAGCAGCTGGAGCGTCGCGTAATGTTCCGTCGTGCTATGAAGCGCGCTGTACAGAACGCCATGCGCATTGGTGCCAAAGGCATCAAAATCCAAGTGAGCGGTCGTCTCGGCGGTGCTGAAATCGCACGTACTGAATGGTATCGCGAAGGTCGTGTGCCACTGCACACCCTGCGTGCCGATATCGACTATGCCACCTACGAAGCTCACACCACTTATGGTGTGATCGGTGTGAAGGTTTGGATCTTCAAAGGCGAAGTAATTGGTGGTCGCCAAGAAGAGCTGAAGCCGCAAGCACCTGCGCCTCGTAAAAAAGCTGCTAAGTAAGGGGTACGCCAAATGTTGCAACCAAAGCGTACGAAGTTCCGCAAGCAAATGACCGGCCACAACCGTGGTCTGGCATTGCGCGGTAGCAAAGTCAGCTTCGGCGAGTTCGCGCTGAAGTCTGTTGCTCGTGGTCGTCTCACCGCTCGTCAGATCGAGTCAGCGCGTCGTGCTCTGACCCGTCACGTAAAACGTGGTGGCAAGATCTGGATCCGTGTATTCCCGGACAAGCCTATTTCCAAGAAGCCACTCGAAGTTCGGATGGGTAAAGGTAAGGGTAACGTCGAATACTGGGTTGCCCAGATTCAGCCAGGCAAAGTCCTGTATGAAATCGAGGGTGTTTCTGAAGAGCTGGCGCGTGAGGCTTTCGCCCTGGCTGCTGCAAAGCTGCCGCTCGCCACCTCCTTTGTTAAGCGGACGGTGATGTGATGAAAGCGAATGAACTTCGTGAAAAATCCGCACAGCAGCTGAACGAGCAACTGCTCGGCCTGCTGCGCGACCAGTTCAATCTGCGTATGCAGAAAGCAACTGGCCAGTTGGGGCAGTCTCATCTGCTCTCGCAAGTTAAGCGTGACATCGCTCGCGTGAAGACTGTGCTCAACCAGCAGGCAGGTAAGTAATCATGGCTGAAGCCGAAAAAACTGTCCGTACGCTGACTGGCCGTGTTGTCAGCGACAAGATGGACAAGACCATCACCGTTCTGATCGAGCGTCGCGTTAAGCACCCTATCTACGGTAAATACGTTAAGCGTTCGACTAAGCTGCACGCGCACGACGAAACCAATCAGTGCCACATCGGCGACAAAGTCACTATTCGTGAAACTCGTCCGATGGCCAAGACCAAGTCTTGGGCTCTGGTTGATGTTCTCGAACGCGCTGTGGAAGTCTAAGGGCTAGGGGTCGGAGAAATTATATGATTCAGACTCAATCCATGCTCGATGTGGCCGATAACAGCGGCGCTCGCCGCGTTATGTGCATCAAGGTGCTGGGTGGCTCCCATCGTCGTTACGCTGGTATCGGTGACATCATCAAAGTTACCGTCAAGGAAGCAATTCCTCGCGGTAAGGTGAAAAAAGGCCAAGTGATGACTGCAGTTGTAGTCCGCACTCGCCATGGTGTTCGTCGTGCTGACGGCTCCATCATCCGCTTTGATGGCAACGCTGCTGTTCTGTTGAACAACAAGCAAGAGCCGATCGGCACCCGTATCTTTGGGCCAGTGACCCGTGAACTTCGTACTGAGAAGTTCATGAAGATCGTCTCGCTCGCCCCAGAAGTGCTGTAAGGAGATCCGACATGCAAAAGATTCGTCGTGACGACGAGATCATCGTGATCGCCGGCAAAGACAAAGGTAAGCGCGGTAAGGTGCTTAAAGTTCTGGCTGATGACCGTCTGGTTGTCGGTGGCCTGAACTTGGTCAAGCGTCATACCAAGCCTAACCCGATGTCGGGCGTACAGGGCGGTATCGTCGAGAAAGAAGCGCCACTGCACGCTTCCAACGTCGCCATTTTCAACGGCGAAACCAACAAGGCTGACCGCGTTGGTTTCAAAGTAGAAGACGGCAAAAAAATTCGTGTCTTCAAGTCGACCCAAAAAGCGGTTGATGCTTGAACACTGCTAGGTAGAAGACCATGGCACGACTAAAAGAGATTTACCGGAAGGAAATCGCTCCGAAACTTAAGGAAGAACTTAAGCTTTCGAACGTGATGGAAGTTCCGCGCGTTACCAAAATCACCCTGAACATGGGTCTGGGCGAAGCAATCGGCGACAAAAAAGTCATCGAGCATGCTGTTGCTGACCTGGAAAAGATCACCGGCCAGAAAGTCGTTGTGACCTACGCTCGTAAATCCATCGCTGGCTTCAAAGTCCGCGAAGGATGGCCGATCGGCGTCAAAGTGACCCTGCGCCGTGAGCGTATGTACGAGTTCCTGGATCGTCTGCTGTCGATCTCCCTGCCTCGGGTTCGCGACTTCCGCGGCCTGAATGCCAAGTCCTTCGATGGTCGTGGTAACTACAGCATGGGCGTGAAAGAGCAGATCATTTTCCCGGAAATCGATTACGACAAGATCGATGCTCTCCGCGGTCTGGACATTACCCTGACCACCACTGCTAAGAACGATGATGAAGGCCGCGCTCTGCTGCGTGCTTTCAAATTCCCGTTCCGCAACTGATTGGAGTAGGAAAATGGCCAAGAAGAGCATGAAGAACCGTGAGCTGAAGCGTCAGCTTACTGTTGCCAAGTACGCCACCAAGCGTGCAGCGCTGAAAGCTATCATCGTGGATCTGAACGCAAGTCCAGAAGCCCGTTGGGAAGCTACCGTAGCGCTGCAGAAGCAGCCACGTGACGCAAGTGCCTCGCGCATGCGTAACCGCTGCCGCCTGACTGGTCGTCCGCACGGCGTTTACCGCAAGTTCGGCCTTGGCCGTAACAAGCTGCGTGAAGCTGCAATGCGTGGTGACGTACCAGGTCTGGTTAAAGCCAGCTGGTAATAGCTATCAAAGTCGCGGTGGTTGGGCTCGTAAGATCCCGATCACCGGTGGCCTTGAATCTGAATCAAGCCCCTTTTGGGGCTTGATTCATTTCTGGGGTGTGTCTAGAATGACCGGCTCGCCTGAGCCCGTGTTTTTTGCCCGGAATTTCTCGGCGACAGTTGTAGCCGCAAGGCTAATTCTTTTTGTATCAGGAGCATCTAGCCCATGAGTATGCAGGACCCGTTAGCGGACATGCTAACTCGAATCCGTAATGCCCAGATGGCTGAAAAGTCCGTCGTAAGCATGCCGTCTTCCACGCTGAAGGTGGCTGTAGCAAAAGTCCTGAAGGACGAAGGTTACATCGCGGGTTATCAGATCAGCAGCGAAATCAAACCTCTGCTGTCCATCGAGCTGAAATACTTCGAAGGCCGTCCGGTCATCGAGGAAGTGAAGCGCGTTAGCCGTCCAGGCCTGCGTCAGTACAAGTCCGTTGAAGAACTGCCGAAAGTACGTGGCGGCCTTGGCGTGTCTATCGTCTCCACCAACAAAGGTGTGATGACTGATCGTGCTGCGCGCGCTGCCGGTGTCGGCGGCGAAGTTCTTTGCACTGTGTTCTAAGGGGGGATAAGCATGTCTCGCGTCGCTAAGAACCCCGTTAAGCTGCCAGCTGGTGTCGAAGTTAAATTCGCCGGCCAACAGCTTTCGGTGAAGGGTGCCAAGGGCACTCTCGAACTGAACGTTCACTCGTCCGTTGAAATTGTTGAGGAAGCTGGTGAGCTGCGTTTCGCTGCTCGCAATGGCGACCAACAAACTCGTGCAATGGCCGGTACCACTCGTGCTCTGGTAAACAACATGGTCCAAGGCGTTAGCCAAGGCTTCGAGCGTAAGCTCCAGCTGGTCGGTGTTGGTTACAAGGCACAAGCAAAAGGCACAGTGCTGAACCTGGCCCTCGGCTTCTCGCATCCAGTGGATTACGAACTGCCGGAAGGCATCACCGCTGAGACTCCTAGCCAGACCGATATCCTGATCAAGGGCATCGATAAGCAGCTGGTAGGTCAAGTGGCCGCTGAGATCCGCGACTTCCGTCCACCAGAGCCTTACAAAGGTAAAGGTGTGCGCTACGCGGACGAAGTCGTCCGTCGTAAAGAAGCCAAGAAGAAGTAGGGCATAGCAAATGACCGACAAAAAAGTTACTCGACTGCGTCGCGCTCGCAAAGCACGCCTGAAAATGCACGAACTCGAAGTCGTGCGTCTCTGCGTGTTCCGCTCTTCGCAGCACATCTACGCCCAGGTCATTTCGGCCGACGGCAACAAAGTCTTGGCGAGTGCCTCGACTTTGGATAAAGAACTGCGTGATGGCGCCACTGGCAACATCGACGCGGCCACTAAGGTTGGCCAGCTGGTCGCTACGCGTGCAAAAGCCGCTGGCGTCTCGCAGGTGGCTTTCGACCGCTCTGGCTTCAAGTACCACGGCCGCGTCAAGGCGCTGGCTGATGCTGCTCGTGAAGCTGGGCTGGAGTTCTAAGTTATGTCAAATAACGACCAAAAGCGCGACGAAGGCTACATCGAGAAGCTGGTTCAAGTTAACCGCGTAGCCAAAACCGTTAAAGGCGGCCGTATCTTCACTTTCACCGCGTTGACCGTGGTTGGTGATGGTAAGGGCCGTGTTGGCTTCGGCCGTGGCAAGTCGCGTGAAGTGCCTGCTGCGATCCAGAAGGCAATGGAAGCTGCTCGCCGCAACATGATCCAAGTTGATCTGAACGGCACCACTCTGCAGTACGCTATGAAGTCCGCTCATGGCGCTTCCAAGGTGTACATGCAGCCTGCTTCTGAAGGTACCGGTATCATCGCTGGCGGCGCTATGCGTGCTGTCCTCGAAGTTGCTGGTGTTCAGAACGTTCTGGCCAAGTGCTACGGCTCGACTAACCCAGTAAACGTGGTTCATGCCACTTTCAAAGGTTTGAAGGCTATGCAGTCCCCTGAATCCATTGCCGCCAAGCGTGGCAAAAGCGTCCAGGAGATCATCTGATCATGGCTACCGTTAAAGTAACGCTGATCAAAAGCATGACCGGCCGTATCCCTAACCACAAACTGTGCGTTAAGGGTCTGGGCCTGCGTCGCATCGGTCACACTGTAGAAGTCCAAGATACTCCCGAGAACCGCGGGATGATCAACAAGGCTTACTACATGCTGCGTGTCGAGGGTTAATCGATGAAACTCAATGATCTGAGTCCAGCGCCGGGTTCCCGTCGCGAAAAGCATCGTCCGGGCCGTGGTATCGGTAGTGGTTTGGGTAAGACTGGTGGCCGTGGTCACAAAGGTCAGACTTCCCGCTCCGGTGGCACCATCGCTCCAGGCTTTGAAGGCGGTCAACAGCCGCTGCATCGTCGCCTGCCGAAGTTCGGTTTCGTTTCCCTGAAAGCCATGGACCGCGCAGAAGTGCGTCTGTCCGAACTGGCCAAAGTGGAAGGCGACATCGTTACCGTGCAGTCCCTGAAAGATGCCAACGTGATTAACCAGAACGTTCAGCGTGTGAAAATCATGCTGTCCGGCGAAGTTACTCGCGCTGTGACCATCAAGGGTATCGCAGCCACCAAAGGTGCGCGTGCGGCTATCGAAGCAGCTGGCGGCAAGTTCGAGGAATAAATGGCTAAGCAAGGTGCTCTCTCTGCGCTCGGCAAAGGCGGTATGTCTGAACTCTGGGCTCGTCTGCGTTTTCTGTTCCTGGCGATTATCGTCTACCGAATAGGCGCACACATCCCGGTTCCAGGTATCAACCCGGACCGACTCGCAGACCTGTTTCGACAGAATGAGGGGACCATTCTTAGCTTGTTCAACATGTTTTCCGGTGGCGCGCTGGAGCGGATGAGCATTTTTGCACTGGGGATCATGCCGTACATCTCGGCTTCGATCATCATGCAACTTATGACAGCCGTCAGTCCGCAGTTGGAGCAGTTGAAGAAGGAAGGTGAAGCTGGCCGTCGCAAGATCAGCCAGTACACCCGCTACGGCACTGTCGTCCTAGCTCTGGTTCAGGCCATCGGCATGTCCGTTGGTCTGGCAGGGCAGGGCGTTGCGTTCACTGGTGACTTTGGCTTCCATTTCGTCGCGGTATCCACGTTTGTGGCTGGTGCGATGTTCATGATGTGGCTGGGTGAGCAGATTACTGAGCGTGGTGTTGGCAACGGTATCTCGATGTTGATTTTCGCAGGTATCGTCGCCGGTCTTCCGAGAGCGATCGGGCAGTCTTTCGAGTCTGCGCGTCAGGGTGATATCAACATTTTTGCCTTGGTTGCGATCGGTTTGCTGGCAGTAGCGATTATCGGTTTTGTGGTGTTCATTGAGCGTGGCCAGCGTCGTATTGCTGTTCACTACGCCAAGCGTCAGCAGGGCCGCAAGGTTTTTGCTGCGCAGACCAGCCACTTGCCGCTGAAAGTGAATATGGCCGGTGTAATTCCTGCTATCTTCGCGAGCAGCATTTTGCTGTTTCCGGCTTCGTTGGGTGCCTGGTTCGGTCAGTCTGAAGGTATGGGCTGGTTGCAGGACATCTCGCAGTCGATCGCTCCTGGTCAGCCGTTGAATATTCTGCTGTTTAGTGCAGGGATTATTTTCTTCTGCTTCTTCTATACGGCGTTGATGTTCAATCCGAAAGACGTAGCGGAAAACCTGAAGAAGTCCGGTGCCTTTATTCCGGGCATCCGTCCAGGTGAGCAGTCGGCGCGCTACATTGATGGCGTTCTGACCCGCTTGACCATGTTCGGTGCTCTATATATGACGGCCGTGTGTCTGTTGCCCCAGTTCCTGGTGGTTGCTGCAAACGTTCCGTTCTACCTTGGCGGGACCTCGTTGCTGATCGTGGTCGTGGTTGTTATGGACTTTATGTCGCAAGTACAATCGCACCTCGTTTCCCACCAGTACGAATCCCTGATGAAGAAAGCCAACCTGAAGGGTTACGGCAGCGGCATGCTGCGCTAATCCATAAGGTTCGAGGAGTTGGTGATGAAAGTTCGTGCATCGGTGAAAAAGCTGTGCCGTAACTGCAAGATTATTCGCCGCGAAGGTGTTGTTCGAGTAATTTGCAGCGCGGAACCGCGTCACAAACAGCGCCAAGGCTGAGTGTGATTGTGCTTCAAGCCCGGCAGCTAGTGCGCTGCCGGGTTGATTATTTGTTATTACAGCGATATTATCTCGCGCCCTATTTCTTGGCTTCCGGGGCGTAGGTAGCTGTCAATTGGAGTCCCACTGAATGGCCCGTATTGCAGGCGTTAACATTCCAGATAACAAGCATACTGTTATCTCGCTGACCTACATCTATGGTGTTGGTCGCACTACTGCGCAGAAAATCTGTGCGGTGACTGGGGTCAACCCAGCTGCGAAGATCAAGGATCTGAGCGACGAGCAAATTGAACAGCTGCGTGGCGAAGTGGCGAAGTTCACCACTGAAGGTGACCTGCGTCGCGAAATCAACATGAAAATCAAACGCTTGATGGATCTGGGCTGCTACCGCGGTCTGCGCCATCGTCGTGGTCTTCCAGTGCGCGGTCAGCGTACCAAGACCAACGCGCGTACTCGCAAAGGTCCGCGTAAGCCGATCCGCAAGTAATCGCACCAGCGAATCGACAGGAATTTAGTCATGGCAAAACCTGCTGCTCGTCCTCGTAAAAAGATTAAAAAGACAGTGGTTGATGGCATCGCCCACATCCACGCGTCTTTCAACAACACCATCGTGACCATTACCGACCGTCAAGGTAACGCTCTTTCCTGGGCAACCTCCGGTGGTTCGGGTTTCCGCGGTTCTCGCAAGTCCACCCCGTTCGCTGCTCAAGTAGCTGCCGAGCGTGCTGGTCAAGCTGCGCTGGAATATGGCCTGAAGAACCTCGACGTTAACGTCAAGGGCCCGGGTCCAGGTCGTGAATCCGCAGTCCGCGCTTTGAACGGCTGTGGCTACAAGATCGCCAGCATCACCGACGTGACGCCAATCCCGCACAACGGGTGCCGTCCGCCGAAGAAGCGCCGCGTGTAATCCAGGAGATTGTAAAGAATGGCTCGTTACATTGGTCCAAAATGCAAACTGGCTCGTCGCGAAGGCACCGATCTCTTCCTGAAGAGCGGCGTGCGCGCTATCGAATCCAAGTGCAACATCGAAGCAGCTCCTGGCATCCACGGCCAGCGTCGTGGTCGTCAGTCCGACTACGGTACTCAGCTGCGTGAAAAGCAAAAAGTTCGTCGTATCTACGGCGTGCTCGAGCGTCAATTCAGCGGCTACTACAAACAAGCAGCTGGCAAGAAGGGCGCAACCGGCGAAAACCTGTTGCAACTGCTCGAATGCCGTCTGGACAACGTTGTATACCGCATGGGCTTCGGTTCTACTCGTGCCGAGTCCCGTCAGCTGGTATCGCACAAGTCGATCAGCGTAAACGGTCAGACCGTTAACGTTCCGTCCTACCAGGTTCGTGCTGGTGACGTGGTTGCTGTTCGCGAGAAAGCAAAAAATCAACTTCGCATTGTCCAAGCTCTCGATCTGTGTGCTCAACGTGGCCGCGTAGAATGGGTAGAAGTAGACACTGAGAAGAAGTCGGGCGTTTTCAAGAACGTTCCAGCTCGCAGTGATCTGTCCGCCGACATCAACGAAAGCCTGATTGTCGAGCTCTACTCCAAGTAAGGGCTAGAAAATAGGTGCATCCATGCAGATTTCGGTAAATGAGTTCCTGACACCCCGCCACATTGATGTGCAGGTTGTCAGTCCAACCCGCGCCAAGATCACCCTCGAGCCTCTCGAGCGTGGTTTTGGCCACACCCTGGGCAACGCGCTGCGCCGCATCCTGTTGTCCTCAATGCCCGGCTGTGCAGTAGTCGAGGCCGAGATTGACGGTGTGCTCCACGAGTACAGCGCCATCGAAGGTGTACAGGAAGACGTAATTGAAATCCTGTTGAACCTTAAAGGTCTGGCTATCAAGCTGCACGGCCGTGACGAAGTTACGCTGACCTTGTCGAAGAAGGGTTCGGGGGTGGTTACCGCTGCCGATATTCAGCTGGATCATGATGTCGAGATCGTTAACCCCGATCACGTAATCGCTAACCTGGCGTCTAACGGCGCCCTGAACATGAAGCTCGTAGTAGCTCGTGGTCGTGGTTATGAACCGGCCGACTCGCGTCAGAGCGATGAAGACGAAAGCCGCAGCATTGGTCGCTTGCAGCTTGATTCTTCGTTCAGCCCGGTTCGCCGTATCGCATACGTGGTGGAAAACGCCCGTGTCGAGCAGCGTACTAACCTGGACAAGCTGGTTATTGATCTGGAAACCAACGGTACTCTGGATCCTGAAGAGGCTATCCGTCGTGCTGCAACCATTCTGCAACAGCAGTTGGCTGCGTTCGTCGACCTCAAAGGTGACAGTGAGCCAGTGGTAGTCGAGCAGGAAGACGAGATCGATCCGATCCTGCTTCGCCCGGTTGACGATCTGGAACTGACTGTACGTTCGGCTAACTGCCTTAAGGCGGAAAACATTTACTACATCGGCGACCTGATTCAGCGTACCGAAGTAGAACTGTTGAAGACTCCGAACCTGGGTAAGAAATCCTTGACCGAAATCAAGGACGTTCTGGCCTCCCGCGGTCTGTCCCTCGGCATGCGCCTCGACAACTGGCCGCCTGCAAGTCTTAAGAAGGACGACAAGGCGACTGCCTGATCGTCGTAATCACCGAACGTTGTGTTTGGTAAGGAATGAACCATGCGTCATCGTAAAAGTGGGCGTCACCTGAGCCGCACCAGCTCGCACCGCAAGGCCATGTTCCAGAACATGGCGGTGTCGCTGTTCGAGCACGAGCTGATCAAAACTACACTGCCGAAAGCTAAAGAACTGCGCCGCGTTGCCGAGCCGCTGATCACTTTGGCCAAGACAGACAGCCTGGCTAACCGCCGTCTGGCTTTCGACCGTACTCGTTCGAAAGCTATCGTTGGTAAGCTCTTCAACGACCTGGGCAAGCGTTACGCTACCCGTGAGGGTGGCTACCTGCGCATCCTCAAGTGCGGTTTCCGCGCTGGCGACAACGCTCCTATGGCGTACGTTGAACTGGTTGATCGTGCTGTCGGCGGTGAAGCTGTATCCGCTGAGTAAGACGTCAGTCTGAAACAAGGAACCGGGCCTAGTGCCCGGTTTTTTGTATCTGTATGTATTATATATTTCTATCGTTAGCTAATGTGTAATGCATTGGATCTTGTAACACTGCTGGTCAATACTCTTCGTCAGCCGATTAGCCGGCAGTTTCACAGACTGACAGAGGAAGATTGTGCATGAGCCAGACCAAAACTCTTACTACCGCTAGTGGCGCTCCTGTCGCTGATAACCAGAATTCCCGTTCCGCCGGCCCTCGTGGCCCGCTGCTTCTCGACGATTTTCACCTGATCGAAAAACTCGCCCATTTCAATCGCGAGAATATCCCTGAGCGTCGCGTGCACGCCAAGGGCTCGGGTGCCTACGGCACTTTCACGGTCTCTCGCGACATCACCCAATACACCAGTGCCAAGTTGTTTGAAGCGGTTGGCAAGAAAACTCCGACCTTCCTGCGTTTCTCTACAGTAGGCGGCGAGCGTGGTTCGGCTGACACCGAGCGCGATCCCCGCGGCTTTGCCCTTAAGTTCTACACCGAAGAAGGCAACTGGGACATCGTGGGTAACAACACCCCGGTCTTCTTCATTCGTGACCCGCTGAAGTTTCCCGATTTCATCCACACCCAGAAGCGCCTTCCTCAGAGCAACCTGAAAAGTGCTCAGATGATGTGGGACTTCTGGTCGCATTCGCCTGAGGCGCTGCACCAGGTAACCATTCTGTTTTCCGATCGGGGCATTCCAGACGGTTACCGTCATATGCACGGCTTTGGCAGTCACACCTACAGCCTGATCAACGCCAAGGGCGAGCGGCACTGGGTCAAGTGGCACTACAAGACCAAGCAGGGCATCAAGAATCTGGCGCCGGCAGAGGCTGCACGTCTGGCGGGTGCCGATCCGGATTACGCTCAGCGCGACCTGTTCAACGCGATCGAGCGCGGCGACTTTCCGAAGTGGAGCGTGTGCATCCAGATCATGACTGAGGCGCAAGCCGCGGCGCACTATGAGAACCCGTTCGATGTGACCAAGACCTGGTCGCAGAAGGAGTTCCCGTTGATCGAGGTTGGCGAGTTGGAGTTGAACCGCAATCCGCTGAACTACTTCGCTGAGGTCGAACAGGCCGCTTTCGGACCAAGCAACATGGTGCCAGGGGTCGGGCTTTCTCCAGATCGCATGCTGCAGGGCCGGGTGTTTGCTTACGCCGATGCTCACCGTTATCGCGTTGGTACCAATCACCAGCAACTGCCAGTGAATGCGCCGCTGAGCCCGGTGAACAGCTATCAGCGCGACGGCTCCATGGCTTTCGGAAGCAATGGCGGTGCTGCGCCGAACTACGAGCCCAACAGCTACAGCGATGCGCCTAAGCAGGCTCCACGCTACGCAGAACCGCCCCTTGCCCTTAGCGGTGGCGCAGACCGCTACGATCATCGCGAAGACACCGACTATTACAGTCATGCAGGAGCTCTGTTCCGCTTGATGAATGATGAGCAGAAGGCTCTGTTGATCAACAACATTGCCGGTGCCATGACTGGAGTGACTGCTGATGTGGTTGATCGTCAGCTGCAACATTTCTATAAGGCTGACCCGGCTTACGGCGAGGGTATTGCCAAGGCTTTGGGTGTATCGCTCAAGTAAGTCTAAATAAGAAGCAGAACCGCCCTCATTTGGGCGGTTTTTGCGTTATTTATACTGCTTTTCTCAGATAATCTTCACTTTTTCGGTTATTTCTAAGTGACCTGCAAGTCAGCTTGGTTCACACTATCGACTTTCAAGCAGGGAGATGTAGGGCGATGCAAGGTCACCCGGACGTAATCGATTACCTCAACACGTTGCTGACGGGCGAACTGGCAGCACGCGACCAATATTTCATCCACTCGCGGATGTACGAAGACTGGGGCTTTACCAAGCTCTACGAGCGTATCAACCACGAAATGGAAGAAGAGGCGCAACACGCCGATGCCCTGATGCGCCGCATTCTGATGCTCGAAGGCACGCCGCGCATGCGTCCTGACGATCTCGACACCGGGACCACGGTGCCGGACATGCTGGCCAGCGACTTGCGCCTTGAATACAAGGTTCGCGCTGCGCTGTGCAAAGGCATCGAGCTGTGTGAACTGCACAAGGACTACGTCAGCCGCGACATTCTGCGTATCCAGTTGGCAGATACCGAGGAAGATCACACCTACTGGCTGGAGAAGCAGTTAGGCCTGATCAAATCCATCGGGCTGGAGAACTACCTGCAGTCGCAGTTCTGACTGCATAAGGCGTGGATACCGGTTCGTGAGCAAGCTCGCTCCTACGGTAGATGCGTCAAGCCTGAGATGTAAAAAAGCCCCTGTCACCGTGAGATGACAGGGGCTTTTTCATGGGGCTCAGGCTCGATCGCGGGTTAGCAGCGGCTTGAGGTAGTGCCCGGTGTGGGACTGCGGCATTTCCGCTACCTGTTCCGGGGTGCCGACGGCGATGATCTGGCCGCCTTTGGAGCCGCCTTCCGGCCCCAGATCCACCAGCCAGTCGGCCGTTTTGATCACATCCAGGTTGTGCTCGATCACTACCACTGTGTTGCCGTGATCACGCAGGCGGTGCAGGACGTCCAGCAATTGCTGGATATCCGCGAAGTGCAACCCAGTGGTCGGTTCATCGAGGATATACAGGGTCTTGCCAGTGTCACGCTTGGACAGCTCGCGTGACAGCTTGACCCGTTGAGCCTCGCCGCCAGACAGCGTGGTAGCCGACTGACCGAGCTTGATGTAGGACAGGCCCACATCCATCAGGGTCTGCAGCTTACGCGCCAGGGCCGGGACGGGAGCGAAGAATTCGCGGGCCTCCTCGATGGTCATTTCCAGCACCTCGTGGATGCTCTTGCCCTTGTACTTGATCTCCAGCGTCTCGCGGTTGTAGCGCTTGCTCTTGCACACATCGCAGGGCACGTAGATGTCCGGCAGGAAGTGCATCTCGACCTTGATCAAGCCATCGCCCTGGCAGGCTTCGCAGCGTCCACCCTTGACGTTGAAGGAGAAACGTCCAGGCCCGTAGCCTCGGGAACGGGACTCAGGAACCCCAGCGAACAACTCGCGGATCGGCGTGAACAGCCCGGTGTAAGTGGCTGGGTTGGAGCGCGGAGTACGGCCGATCGGGCTCTGATCGATATCCACGACCTTATCCAGGTGCTGCAGACCATTGATGCTGTCGTGAGGCGCTGCCTCTAGGGTCGTGGCACCGTTCAATGCTGTGGCGCTCAATGGAAACAGGGTGTTGTTGATCAGCGTCGACTTGCCCGAGCCGGAAACCCCGGTCACGCAGGTCAGCAGGCCGATGGGAATTTCCAGGTCGACATTGCGCAGGTTGTTGCCGCGAGCGCCCTTGAGTGTCAGGGACAGCTTCTTGTTGCGCGGCGTACGTTTGGCCGGCACCACGATCTTCACCCGGCCCGACAAGTACTTGCCGGTCAACGAGTCCGGGTGCGCCATGACTTCAGCAGCCGTGCCTTCGGCGACGATACGGCCACCGTGCACACCGGCGCCCGGGCCGATATCCACCACATAGTCGGCCAGGCGGATAGCGTCTTCGTCGTGTTCAACCACGATTACGGTGTTGCCAATATCCCGCAGGTGTTTCAGGGTCCCCAGCAGCCGATCATTGTCCCGCTGGTGCAGGCCAATGGATGGTTCGTCGAGGATGTACATGACCCCCACCAGGCCGGCACCGATCTGGCTGGCCAGGCGAATACGCTGAGCTTCGCCGCCGGACAGGGTATCGGCGCTGCGATCCAGGGTGAGGTAGTCGAGCCCGACGTTCACCAAGAACTGCAGGCGCTCGCGGATCTCCTTGAGGATCTTGTCGGCAATCTCACCACGGCGTCCGGTGAGTTTCAGCGTACCGAAGTAGTTCGTGGCATCGCCGATGGGCAGGCTGGTGACCGCCGGCAGGGTCTTCTCGCCGACCCAGACATGGCGAGCCTCGCGACGCAGGCGCGTGCCACGGCAATCCGGACAGGGCTGGGTGCTGAGAAACTTGGCCAGCTCTTCACGGACGGTGGCCGATTCGGTCTCCCGGTAGCGCCGCTCCAGGTTTGGCACTATGCCTTCGAAGGGGTGGGAGCGCTTGACGATGTCGCCCCGGTCGTTGAGGTACTTGAAGTCGACGTTCTGGGTGCCGCTGCCGTGCAGGATGACCTTCTGCTGATCCGCCGGCAGTTGGTTGAACGGCACTTCCAGGCTGAAGCCGTAATGAGAGGCCAGTGAACCGAGCATCTGGAAGTAATAGACGTTGCGTCGGTCCCAGCCGCGAATCGCCCCTTCGGCCAAGGTCAGTTCGCCATTGACCAGGCGCTTGATGTCGAAGAACTGCTTGACCCCCAGACCGTCGCAGGTAGGACAAGCGCCAGCGGGGTTGTTGAAGGAGAACAGCTTGGGTTCCAGTTCGCTGATGGCATGACCGCAAATCGGGCAGGCGAAACGGGCGGAGAAGATCATCTCTTCCCCCGGCTCGTCGTCCATCGGCGCTACCAGGGCAATCCCGTCCGCCAGTTTCAGCGCGGTTTCAAAGGACTCTGCTAGACGCTGCTGCAGATCGCCACGCACCTTGAAGCGGTCGACCACCACATCGATGGAATGCTTCTTCTGTTTATCCAGCTTCGGCAACTCGTCCAGTTCAAACAGCTTGCCGTTGACCCGGGCCCGCACGAAGCCCTGGGCCCGCAGCTCTTCAAAGACCGAGAGGTGTTCGCCCTTGCGCTCACGAATGACCGGGGCCAGCAGCATCAGCTTGCTGCCTTCGGGCTGCGCCAGCACCAGGTCGACCATCTGGCTGACGGTCTGGGCTTCCAGCGGAATGTCGTGGTCCGGGCAGCGCGGGGTGCCCACGCGAGCATAGAGCAGGCGCAGGTAATCGTAGATTTCGGTAATGGTGCCGACGGTGGAGCGCGGGTTGTGAGAGGTGGATTTCTGTTCTATGGATATCGCCGGCGACAGCCCTTCGATGGTGTCGACATCGGGCTTTTCCATCATCGACAGGAACTGTCGGGCGTAAGCCGACAGCGATTCGACATAGCGGCGCTGGCCTTCGGCATAAAGCGTGTCGAAAGCCAGGGACGACTTGCCGGACCCAGACAGCCCGGTGATGACGATCAACTTGTCCCGCGGCAGGGTCAGGTCGATGTTCTTCAGGTTGTGGGTGCGGGCCCCACGAATCAGAATCTTGTCCAAAAGTGGCCTCGATCGGCGGGCGTAAAGGCAGGAGTATAAAACCAAACACTGGATGGATGCACACTATCATGCGGTGCTTTTTTGCTCGCTGTTGGGGCTGCGCGGCAAAGCGTCGCCATATACCCCCTCAATCGATCGGACTGGTAGAATCGCCGCCGGTTCACATGAGGTTTATCCATGCACGATCCCCACAGCGAACGCATGAGTGGCAGCGAGACCCGCGCAGCGAGCGGTCTGGCCCTGGTGTTCGCCTTCCGTATGCTTGGCATGTTTATGGTACTGCCGGTCCTGGCGACCTATGGAATGGATCTCGCAGGAGCGACCCCGGCTCTGATCGGCTTGGCGATTGGCGCCTATGGTCTGACCCAGGCGGTTTTCCAGATTCCCTTCGGCATCATTTCCGACCGTATCGGTCGTCGCCCAGTGATTTACCTGGGGTTGATCGTGTTCGCCCTGGGCAGCGTGCTGGCGGCCAATGCCGATTCGATCTGGGGCGTGATCGCCGGACGAATCCTGCAAGGTGCCGGGGCGATTTCCGCCGCAGTGATGGCGCTGCTTTCGGACCTGACCCGCGAGCAGCACCGGACCAAGGCCATGGCCATGATCGGCATGACCATCGGCCTGTCCTTTGCCGTGGCCATGGTGGTCGGTCCGCTGCTGACCCGCAGCTTTGGTCTGTCGGGGCTGTTCCTGGCCACGGGTGCCATGGCCCTGGTGGGCATCCTGATCGTTGCTTTCATGGTCCCGCGCTCCACCGGCCCGTTGCAGCACCGCGAGTCCGGCGTGGCGCGCCAAGCGCTGATCCCGACCCTCAAGCATCCCGATCTGCTGCGCCTGGATCTTGGTATCTTCGTGTTGCACGCCATGCTGATGTCGAGCTTCGTCGCCTTGCCCCTGGCACTGGTGGAAAAGGCCGGTTTGCCCAAGGAACAGCACTGGTGGGTCTACCTCACCGCGTTGCTGATTTCCTTCTTCGCCATGATCCCGTTCATCATCTATGGCGAGAAAAAACGCAAGATGAAACGAGTTCTGCTCGGCGCGGTCAGTACGCTGCTGCTCACCGAGCTATTCTTCTGGGAGTTCGGCGACAGTTTGCGGGCGCTGGTGATCGGCACCGTGGTGTTCTTCACCGCATTCAACCTGCTGGAGGCGTCGTTGCCGTCGCTGATCAGCAAGGTCTCGCCGGCAGGCGGCAAGGGCACGGCGATGGGGGTGTATTCCACTAGCCAGTTCCTCGGTTCGGCACTGGGCGGCATCCTCGGCGGCTGGTTGTTCCAGCATGGCGGTTTGTCGGTTGTGTTCCTTGGATGCGCAGGTCTGGCTGCACTCTGGTTGGGCTTTGCTGTTACCATGCGCGAGCCTCCATATGTGACGAGCCTGCGCTTGCCGTTATCGCCTGAAGCGATCCGCGAAGCTGGTCTGGTTGAGCGCCTGAAAGCCGTCGCTGGAGTAACAGATGCCGTGGTGGTGGCCGAAGAGGCTGCCATTTACATCAAATTGGACACCGAATTATTGGATCGCGCGACGCTCGAGCAGTTGGTCAACTCAGCGCCGTCGCCGCGCGAAGCCTAGGAGAACGTTATGGCCCGTGGGGTTAACAAAGTCATATTGGTCGGTACTTGCGGCCAGGATCCCGAAGTTCGCTATCTGCCTAACGGTAACGCCGTGACCAACCTGAGTCTGGCCACCAGCGAACAGTGGACCGACAAGCAGACCGGTCAGAAGGTCGAGCGCACCGAGTGGCACCGTGTTTCGATGTTCGGCAAGGTCGCTGAGATTGCCGGTGAGTACCTGCGCAAGGGTTCCCAGGTCTACATCGAGGGCAAACTGCAGACTCGCGAGTGGGAAAAAGACGGCATCAAGCGCTACACCACCGAGATCATTGTCGACATGCAAGGCACCATGCAGCTGCTGGGTGGCCGTCCACAGGGCGACCAGCAAGGCCAGGGCGGCATGTCCAACTCGGCACCGCGTCCTCAGCAGTCCCGTCCTGCTCCGCAGCCACAGCGTGAGTCGCGTCCGGCGCCACAGCAGGCCGCTCCGCAGCCGGCACCGGATTTCGACAGCTTCGATGACGATATTCCGTTCTGAAAAACAGCTATTTAAGAAGTGACAAAATCTGAAGCGAAGCCATTGATCTGGCTTCGCTTTTTTATTGTTTACAGATTTTTGCGGAGTTAGAGCTACATTTTTTAAGCGTTTACCTCGCGAAGGTGTAAACAAATGGCTCTGAACCCGTATGCGGTAAAGAAGATTGTCTTGAGCTCTGGGGAGCGCCTGCCAGTGCTGATTGCACTTGCCACCGGTGCCCCCTTGTTCGAGCCGTCTGTTTACGTGCTCAGTGAGATTCGGGCTACCAACAGAGCGAGCAATACGATTGACCAGGTCTTGAGGTCAATCATGGTATTGCAGCTATTCCTCGACTCGAGTCAGATTGATATTGAGCAGCGGATTCGAGAGAGAAGTGTTTTTCGTTTGAGTGAGCTGGATGAGCTTGTTCGGCACTGAATCGCCCCGGATTCTCTAGACACCTTGCAAGCTCATTGCGTAACGCTTTTCAAACTCTACCGGTGACAGCTGATTGTTGAAACCATGGCGGCGTTTTGCGTTGTAGAACATCTCGATGTAATCAAACACATCACTACGAGCATCTTGCCGCGAGGTGTAGATTTTCCGCTTGATCCGTTCTCGTTTCAGAAGCTGGAAAAAGCTCTCGGCCACTGCACTGTCATGACAGTTGCCTCGGCGGCTCATGCTGGCAATCAAATTGTTTGCCTTCAAAAAGCTGCGCCAATCGGAGCTGCTGTACTGGCTACCTTGGTCGGAATGAACCATCACCTCTTGCTTCGGTTTACGCCTCCAAACCGCCATCAACAACGCATCAATCGCCAGATCACTGGTCATCTGCGACTTCATTGACCAGCCAACGACCTGACGAGAAAACAGATCCAGCACCACCGCCAAATACAACCAGCCTTCATACGTACGAATGTAGGTGATGTCGGTGACCCAAACCTTGTTGGGTTCCACGACATCGAACTGGCGCTTCAGCAAATTGGGTGAGGCGACCGCTGGCTTACCGCCGTGCTTTCCAGGGCGGCGTCGATACCCTGTCTGAGAGCGCAGACCTTCAAGACGCATCAGCCTCGCCACACGATGCCGACCACAATCCTCACCGACCTCGCGCAGATCGTCATGGATTTTGCGATATCCATAAACACCGCCGCTCTCCAGCCAGGAATGCTTGATTAAACCCAGCAGTCGCTGGTCGTCTTTGGCGCGTAAAGATTGTGGCTCAGACAGCCAAGCGTAATAACCGCTGGGATGGACTTTCAGCGTCAGGCAAAGCCGTCGAATCGAATAGTCGCCCGAGCGCCGCTTGATAAAGGCGTACTTCAGCCGCACTCCTTGGCAAAGTACGCGGCGGCCTTTTTTAATATGTCTCGCTCTTCAGTGACGCGCTTGAGTTCCGCTCGCAGACGACGCAGTTCAGCGTGCTGATCATCATCCTGCTGCCGTTCTTCTTGGGGTTTGCTGTAGCGCTTTATCCAGACATAGAGGCTATGCGTCGATACGCCAAGACGGGCCGCTACCTCAGCGACAGGCAGCTTCTTTTCGGTGACTTTATTGACTGCTTGGATTTTGAATTCTTCGGGGTAACGCGGGTTGCTCATGGCACCTCCTAATTGACCTCAGTTTAAGGCAAAGAGGTGTCTACGAAACCCGGGGCGATTCAGTAATTGGTCTGATGAGTATGATAGAAATTGGATATTTGACAGATTAAAAGTGAAATATATAGCTACTGGTAGCCAGCAGGTTGTCAGTAACTCCACCTGGCCCCGTTATGCCAAACTTAGAACGTGGTAAAGCATAATTGCTTGAGTATTGATGCTCAGGAATTGCCATAAGCTGAGTGGACTATCTCTCCTGTCGTCATGTCCCGGTAGATGGGGTATGGAGATTGGTGCCCAGTGACGCTAGCTCTTCGTTCCAGCAGGCGATAAGAAAGGATGATTCGGATGCTAAACCCAGCACACCGCGGGGTTGATTTATTATGGGGAAATTTAGTCGTCTATGTTCATTCTATCGTCTATTCTAAAAAGTAGTACTTTGGGGTTTAAAGTTCGCAAGCTTTTTTGTCTTTGGAGGTGGTAGAAGATGGGGGGGGCACTCGCGCCGAAATGTAGGCTTGCTGTCGTGAAAATCGCCAGCAGATGCAATCTAAATTGCTCATATTGCTATATGTATAATATGGGTGATGAAACTTATCGAGACCAACCTAAGGTGATGAGTGATGCTGTAGTTAATGCCCTTGTAGCGAAATGTGTAGAACACTGCAATGCTCACGGAATATCACAATTTACATTTGCATTGCACGGGGGGGAGCCATTATTGGCAGGACTTAAAAAATTTGAGGGTTTTATTGCTCATGCCCGTGAGCGAATGGGAATGGGCGGTATAAAAGTTCGGTTCGTCGTACAAACAAATGGGGTCTTACTAGATGATGTATGGTGCCAAAGTCTAAAAAAGGCAGGGGTCGCTGTCGGTATCAGCATCGATGGGCCTGCTTCCATACATGACCGTAAGCGCGTCACGCATCAAGGAAAAGGGTCTTACGAATCAGTGATAGCGGGCTTTAGATGTGCGCAAAAATGTGGCCTGACGCCTGGATTGTTGACGGTCATAGATCCTGCCTCGAATCCGAGTGATGCCTACGACCATTTTAAGGCTTTGCAACCAAGCCGTATTGACTTTCTACTTCCAGAAGGCAATCACGTCCAACCTCCGATTGGACTTGGAGCAACAAATACGCCATACGCTGACTGGCTATTGGCTGTTTTTGAGCGTTGGTGGGCAGAGGATGCACCATTTAGTGCTCGCTTATTCGAGCAAATCATAGGGGCGGTCTTAGGAGTTCCTTTTCGATCTGATGCCCTAGGAGGGCAGGAAAACGAGTTGTTAGTATTTGAAACCAACGGGGAAATTGGTCCTGTGGATGTATTGCGTGCAGCGGTGCCTGGTTCATCGTGCACTGGTATAAATGTTCTTTCCCATAGTTTAGATGAAGCGTTTCGTAATCACTCTGTGAGCCTCTATCATTCGAGTCATAACAATTTTTGTTCTCAATGTAGGCGCTGTCCAATTAATAAGATATGTGGTGGAGGATATCTGTCTCATCGTTTTGCACTGGGCACAGGCTTTGATAATCCCTCGGTCTACTGTCGTGACCTTACTACTTTGATTGTTACATTGCGTGAACGAGCGATTTCGATACTGCCGTCTGGCTTGCAGGTGCTAGCTGATGTACGTTCGATGTCTATTACTGAAGTTTTTTCACAGCAGTGTGGTGAGCTTATTCATAAGGGCTAGAGTTGTATGATATAGGAGAAGTGTGCTACTTCTTCATGTTCGCTCTCAAAGGCTTTCACCAGTGTGCAATCGGCATCTTTCAGTATTTTACGCCACGTTTCTATGTTTTTTGGAGGAACTCCTTGGCCCGTTAGTACCTGGGCTACGTCGTGAAATAGTGTCCGGCGAAAGCGTAGGCTTTCTCGGTCCTCGACGGTTCCCAAGCGCCCATAATAATCACTTAAAAGAAGGAGGCGGTTTGGGAAGGTGCTCTTTAGATTATATAACCATGAATGAATGCTTTCGAAAGACTCGTTGCCAAAAAAAGTATTTGCCAAGTTGGATGCGGTTATTATTTGTATCTCTTCTAGAGTGTTGGGTTCTAAGTGCTTAGAGATGTCGAGTGCGTTGCCATGGTAGAATTTTACGCGGTCATCAAGATTTGATGCTTGTGATACTGTCTGTGCCATCTGAATGGCGGCTATGTTAGTGTCGATGCCCCACGCTTGTATAGAAGTATTCTGAGTCGCAAAGTCGAGTAGGAGTCCGCCGGATCCACAACCCAAATCAATCAGCTTCGTAACATTAAGCTGCGAAAGCAGGTTCAACATGAATGAGTTGGTAATTCCACGATCTGCCTTAGAGAATGCCTGCGCGTGGCGTTGCCAATTGACTTTCTGAGCGCCAATGGAGGGACTGGCTAAAATTTGATGTAGGCTTTCCAAACAAGGTCCGAATGCACCGATATATTGGTCGAGTAAATGACCAAGAAATAATGGGTCGATAGTAGAGATGGATGTGTCAGACCCAGCACTAGTTGCTCCCTTGATGGGGAAAACGCCATACATCCTTTGTCGAACATAGTTTGTAAGTTTTTCAAATGTTTTTGCGTCGAAACCTTGCTCCGAAGCAATGTCCTCGATGGAACGATCCTTAGTTAAGGCTGCCATTGCACCCGTTTTATAAAAGCAATCAAGTATAGATATCAGATAGTAGCCTTCAAGCGCAGCAAAGATGTCGAGTTTTCCCTCCACCTCACTCATGGGGTGCTCGGTTGCGATGCAACCGCCCTCGCATCGCCAAGCTTTATGAGTGTTACAACGTCTTCGAGTGCAGGCATTAGGTTTAACTCCTCAAGATGAACTCGGTTTCCGATGGGCATGTGGCTTTCCAATCAATACAGGCTTTTCGGTTTGTGACTGCGCTGCGATGCTAGTCGGAGCTATGGGTGTCAATATATAAATGTACTAGCCGCAATACGGTGCGTTAAATGCCAATTCGCAATCGGCTAAATTTTTTTCCAGGGTGTGGTTGACCATATTTGCTTTGAACTCTAAAAAAACGGCTACCACGGGCAATGTTTCGTTTAGCTCTCGACTGTGTTTTCAGTTATCGATAATATAATCCCAGCATCGACTGCTTCTCTGGAGAAGTTCAAAATATCGTCTTTCGTTATCTCCAGCTTTGCTATTTTTGATAAGTTTTTTGCAATCGTAGAATAGCTAGTTGAGGTGGTTAGGTTGTGGAGTATGAAGGCTGTAAGCATATCAATCTCATTTATACTCACGCTTTCTGAATGCTGTTTTACCTGGTAAAGTAAGTAGTGATGATTCTCTTGGAAGTTTGAAACATTTGCCCCTTGGTTGATATGTTTTTTCATATCTATTAGGTCGAAGCGATGCTGGGCTACAACGCATTGGCCGTTCCAAACTACAAGCGGGCTAACAGTGGAATAATTTTTTTTAAGTAAAATATCGCGGAGAGACAGTTCATGATGTAACATTTCGGCTATCGCAAAGCTCGCCTTGTTGGATCTATGCACTAAATATGCCTTCAGTGCCTGAGATATCAGCGCGAGGTGCTGATCAGTTGACAATGGGCCATTTTGGCGTTTGTTGTAAAGTTCAGTTGAAAAAAGACTGAAGAAATCTAATTCTAGCCCGCTATCGGCCAACAGGCGAAATGTATATGGAAGCTCACGCCGAATCCCATTGTGCTTTACTTTGGTAATGAAACCTTGGAGCTGGACTAATCGCTGCACCAACTCCGGTCCTAAAATTCTAGCTGCGAAATCTTCGGTTGTCGGATGTGAAGTGTTTTGCGTGATAACTTTTTTTACCCTTGTAAGGAAATTTGGGTTTGAAAGGCATCTGGCGACTAGTGCCTGTGCCAGGTCGGAATCTATCACAGTGGTGATCTCGAAAGTGTTTCCCTGATTCGATTGATATCTTCAATTATGGTGTCTGTTGGAAAGTTTCCATCCCAGTTGTACTCCAACGTTATCGCTTTTGGTTTTACCCTGGTTTGAAGGCTCTCGAGTAACTCGAAAACTGAGTTGGGTGCACGACGAGAATGATCGTCCCACCAAATTTCGCCTTCAATATGAGTGCCTGATATATGTATTTCTACTATTCGCTCAGTCGGCAGTGCTAATAGTGTTTCATTAGTGTTAATGCCTAAATTTTCACAGGTGATTGTCAGGTGAGAAAGATCTAAAAGTAGCCCTGTCCCTAGGCTGCGGGTACACAGTTTTTGGATGAACTCGAGCTGAGACATAGTACTGCCCGGCATGTCAAAGTAAGTTGGTCCATTCTCCAAAATAATCGGTAAGTTAAAGAGCTTTGACCAATACTCGCTGTTCGAGATCACGCGATTTAGAATTGATTCACTGAACTGCGGGTTAACTGTATAGCCAATGCTAAAAGAGTCGCTACCTCCAACTAATGCCTCATGCATAGACCGGCCTTGATACTGTCCGTCAGCTTGTATGTATGCTAAATGCTCTCCAAGCCACGGAGTTTCAGTTTCCTTTATCCAGTGCTCTAGCTCCCTAACTATCTTGTCTTTGGGTGGAACATTTCCCGCGAGGGAGAGCGAGGCGCAGTGTAAAATAATAGATGTGTTGTCTCTGATTTCAATCGCTGAAGGAGTTTTGATTAACTGCTCAAAAGGGATTTCAATAAAATCGATTAGTTCGGGTACTTCACGCACTAGGCGAGATGCGTAATCCGCATGAGCGATACCCACTAATGTCCTCATAGTCAATGAGCCTCGTTAGTCAATAATCTGTCTGAAACCGGGCTCTAAGGTTTCTGGGATCGTTCCTATCTCATTGAATGTTAATGTGATTCGTCCTTTTTCATTAATGCATTTTATGAGGGCCTCCTTGGAGGCGTCATCCAGAAGTTCAAATTCCACCACTTGACGTCCAGAGACTGTAAACCGTTTATCCTTATCCTTGTCGTTAGCCATTTTGGTCTCCCGTATCAGCTGTCTTAGCTATCAAAAATTGAGTGATGTCGCCCTATTCAGCGCTTCCGAGGCTGCTGATGTTTAAACCATAGAAGGATTTCAAAAAAGCGCCAGCAGGTTTTTTGAATTTCCTTGTAGTGGATTGGTGATCGTGAAGGACTGCATGGATCGAGCTTTGAAAATACCAAGATGATCGGTGCTGACCTCAGAAACGCCAATATAGGTGAATGCAGATTTCTCGGGGGCGAGGGGGATTTTCGCTCTGAACGTACCCAGGCTCCGGAGAGCTGGCTTGTTTACCCTAGCGATGAGCAGAGAGGGTGGGGGGAGCGGATTTTCAATAAGCCGCTAGAGCTCTGAACGCTTATATCTACTGGCTACCGATAGGTAGCCAGCAAGATTTCGCCGTCCGGTTGTCATTAGTGCGTGCTTGAGTCCTTCTGCGGTTCTTGAGGTGATTCCAAGATCGCTTTACGTCCGTTCAATCAGCGCCAACAGAGCATGAGCTGATTTTGGAAATCAAGGTAGAAACTTCGCCGGAGTTTGATGAGGAGTACAATGCATTCTTAGAAATTGTTCATCAGATGATTTATCCAATGGATTGAGCTCCTCCAAACATGCATCGAGCGACCTAGACATCTTGGACGCTTGAGTGCTAACCACCTCTGCCTTTAATTGGCAGCTGTACCGTAAGTGTAAACAAGTTCGACCAAAGTCCTAGGTTGTTTACAGTAGCAGGTTGGATTTTTAGCATATGTAGTGCTAGATATTTGATGTTTATTGGATTTTTATTTATTTACAGTGGATAGGTATACAGAACCGTTCTGATTGCTCCCTCGAGCATTCAGTATCGATGAGAAAGGGGCCCCGTACAGGGCCCCTTTTTTATGCCGGACTGTTTCCTTTCAGGCGCTGGGATTGGGCTCAAAGTTGCACTCGGCGCAATCGACCGCTCAGGGCAACCACCTGATGATCCGGTGTGGGAATCGGCCGTCCACTGAGGCCCATGCCTTCGCTCACCAGCACCGCCCCCTCGACGCAGCACAGATTGGACGGTGTATCCAGTTCGTTGGCGAGCACTTGCACACTGCGTTGCTGCAGGTCGCAGCGCAGCAGCCGTCCACTGAAGCGGGCAAAGCCGCCGTGCAAGGTCTCGCCGGACCAGTCGGGCTGCAGGGGCTGCAACAGCCGGTCGCACAGTTCCAGCACCAGAATCCGCTCCTGCGGGTCCAGCGCCAGCCCGGTGGGCAATTGCAGCCCGCGAATCAGTACCTCGATCCTGCCACTCTCGGGCCAGACCCGGATTACCTGGCCCGCCTTGTCGGCGAAGTCGATGCCCTTTCGCGCCGGGTCACTGTGCAGCTCGCCAGAGAACAGGCTGATCAGCACCGCGTCGGTCTGTGGCTCATGCACCAGGGTCACGGGTACGGCTTCCTGGCCCTGATCCAGGTCGGGCAGTTGGGCCAGGATCTGCTCCTCACCCTGAGTGAACTCCACCAACTGGTTGGTATCGGGCTTGACCGCCAGCCAGCTCTGGCGCGCGGGGTGATAGCACAATGAGTTGAGGTTGCCGTGGCTGTGGAACAGCGGCTCGGGCGGGCTGTATTGCAGGTCCAGAAGCTTGGAACCGGCGACGTAATCGGTCTGGCTGGCCAGGTAGCGCCCGGCACCGAAGGCAATGTCCGACAGCCCCATGATTTCATCGCGCAGCATCCGCGACTGCATGTTCATCGAGCGAAAGCCCTTGGCCAGAACCTCGGGTGGCAGGTAGGTGCCGGGGGCGTGAGGATCTGGTCGCAGGCGACTGATGCGACCGCTGAACGCTTGATCCGGCAGGCCTGAGCCAGCTTCCACCAGCAGCAGGCTGCCATCGTTTTCCACGCAGATACCGCGAGGGTTGAGCAGCCCCTGGGCGATGATGCTGCTTGAGCGCAGCAACTGTTCCGGCTGGGCGGGAATGTGTAAAGCAACGGGCATGGTCTTCTCCTTGTTCAAGGTTGCCAGGGCGTGCCGTTGAGATAGGCGGTCAGCAGGGAGCGCTGGCTCGGCGACATCGAACGCACCACGGACATGTACAAGGTGGTGTTCTGGTACTCGGGGGATATCCGGGCCAGGATCGCCTGTTTGTAACCCATCACCGCGTCGGGTTGATTGAGCTGGATATAGCGCGACATGGCGGGGAAGGCCAGGTAATGAAAGCGCAGCACGTTTTGAAACGCCTGCTCCCAGGTGACGATGCTGCCGGTTGGAATGCCGAAGTCGCTCCAGGCGTACTTGCGGAAGTTGCTGAAGCTCTGGGTCAGAGGGTTGTTGTCGATGGTGTAGGTCAGTGTGGTGAAACCGGCCTGGGTATTGGAACCGGCGACGGGGACGACGTTGAAGCTCACCGAAGGTTGACCAGCCGGTACCGTTACCGAGTTCGGAAGCTCCAGGAAGTTCCAGTAGCGATTGGCTTGATAGGCGGCGGTCGCCGAGGCGTCGATGCTGATTGGCGTATCTTCCTGTACCGGTGCTCCCAGGTAACGGACTTGCAAGGTGATCTGCACGCCGCTGCTGTCGGGGTCCAGGTAGGTGTTGCGCTGATCGCTGTAGACCCGATACGGGCATTCGGGAGCCGACAGCGCCGGGTTGCGGGTGGTCCCGGGGGCACTGATGCACAAGGGCGTGCTCTGCACCAACTGTGTCTGGGTCGAGTTGAGCGGCACGTCGATGATGCCGCCGTACCGGTAGTAGTCCTGCAGCAGCGGGTCGCTGGGCTCAAAGCTCGCCAGGGGCGTTGTTCCGGCCGCAATGGTGACGGTCCCGTAGTCGGCGTTGGGACCGATGGGGCTGGTGATGTCGTCGCGTACAGCCCTGAACGTCTGCTTGGGGATCAGGTTGACCATGTCGATGCTCAGTTGCCCGTTGGCAACTTCGGCATAGGCAACGCTGTTGATGTTCAGGTCTTTGTCGGCATTGATGATTTGCCGGCCTGGCGGACAGATTTGCGGCTCATCGGTAAACGCCGTGGCCAGGGTGCCGATGACTCGGCCGATGCTCGGGTTCGGGCTGAACTGGTTGGCGGCGTAGTCGGCATTCAATTGCTCGGTAGTCAGGGTCGGACACATTTCGAACATCACGAAACGCAGCACGATCCCAGTCGCGTTAGGCGCTTCGATCAGGGCCCTGAGTCCGGCACTTTCCTTGTTGTAGCTGACGATGCTGCTCAGCGGAAAGGTCAGTTGAAAGGTGCCGCTGGCATGGAAGGAACCTGGTGAGTCCATGGTTGCCGGCTCCAGCACCCGGGTGTTGAGGTCGAAGCTGCTGCACACGGTATCCCAGCGAATCAGTAGCTCAGGCGTGTTGCCGTTGCCGATCTGCAGGCCTCCGACAAAGATCTGGGTCGTGGTGCTGGCTGTGGGGTCCAGGTCGACCATCATCGGGCCGGAGTAGGGCCCTTGTCCGGTGCCGGGTGTAACGGAGCCGAGTAGGTAGACCGGTTGGCCGACCATATCCCCTTCCAGCGCAATGTTGCCCGGGGTGCCTTGGGAACTGATCAACGCTTTGTGCAGTGTCACCACGTGTTCGCCATAGTGGTTCCAGCCGCCGGCCGTGTACCGGCTGTTGGGGCCGATTCTCGGGTCCGGGGCGTTGATCAGTTGGTACAGGTGCTCATCGCTGTAGGTCTTGGCCTGGTCCGCCACGGTCGAGGTGGTCAGGTCGAACAGCTCAAGGGACGTGGTGATGCCGTTGGGCAAGGTCGGCGAGTTGTTCGGCACGCTGACGTCGGTGGAGATACCGCCCCAGAAGTTCAGTCGGGGTCCATTCAATATGCTCATGTTCTATTCCTTATCCTTGGTGACGCTGCTGACCGGGGCTTGGGCGAATCTGAACAGGAAGGAGAAGTCGCTCTTGTACTGGCTGTTGAGCGGTGCCGCCATGGAGTGGCAGTTCATGCAGCTGCTGTTGGTCTGGATGTAGCTTTCCATGGTGACGTTGGCCGAAAGCGACGGCGTTGGCTGCCCCAACGGATTGCCGGGGTTGTCCGGCGACTGTGGGCGTTGGGTGGTGATCAACTGGTAGTACTTGAACACGCTCTGCTGTACCTGCGGATCGCTCTGGTACTGGGTATTGATCTGCTGGGTGACGTCCGTGATCGGGGTGACCCGGTTCAGCGGGTCAGGGGTGCTGAAGCTGCTACCGGGTTTGGGCGTACAGACCATCTTTCCCGCCTGTTGCTGCCACAGGCACGGGGACTGGTTGAGGCTTTCGGCGGGTGCCTTGGCGTTGAAGTAGGAGTAGAAAATCCCCGAGGCCGGTTGGTCCACCCAACGGCCCCCCAGCTGGGTCTTGGGCGGCACGTTGTCGACCTGCTCGAAGGTCGACCAGATCCACTGCGGGAACCCCTCCACCTTGCTGATGATGTGCAGCCCCACCAATCCCAAGTTGGCCTCGGTGGTGCCATTGGGCTGTCCCTGACTGTCGAACTGGGTGACCAGTGCCTTCATCGTCAGATAGCGGCTGCTGTCGTCGGCGCTGGTGAGGATGCGCCAGCTGCTCTTGATCTCGCCGGCGTTGTTGGGAAAGCCGATGTTCTTCGCGGCATCGACGACCACCGCGTTGTAGAAGTCGTTAGCGACGATGTAGTTGTAGGAGACCTCGTTGGCGGCGATGTCGTAGTAGGTCGGGTTGCCGCGCTGATCAATCAGCCAGCCGCCCACCGCCTGGTTGTCCGCTTGCACCACCTGAGTGTTCTTGACCGCGGCAATGTTGATCAGGCTGAGGTTTCTGCGGGGCAGTTGCGAGTTCCAGGGGCCCGGATTCTTGGCCCCGGGGAGGAAGGTCTCGCTGACGCTCTTGTAGGTCTGCCACACGGTATCGCCTGGGCTGCCCAGGGGCTTGCTGCAATCGGCCACTCCGCGCTGCCCCGCCTGGGCCGGCCAGTTCAGGTTGATGAACATCTGCCAGCTGTATTGATCGAAAGCCTGCTGCGAGGCGCCGGCGGCAGGCACCGTTGCTGTGGGTGGGCAGCTGGTTTGCGCCCCCGCTGCACTGGGTTGCAGGGCGCTGGCTTGCTGACTGCCCAGGCCAAGCAACAACAGGGCGGTGAAACGGCTCCAATGGTTCATGAGGCGGCTCCTGTCACTGCGGGGTGGGTGAAAGTTGGTTCCACTGTGGCCGTGCACCGTTCTTCAGCGATGGCGGTGGCGTGAAGAGCTGGCAGTCAGGCGGGTTGACCGGGCACATCTTCGCCACCTGGTCCCAGGTCTTGGCCGGGTCCGGCTTTGAATTGCTCCAGTTGCGGTAGTTCTGGCTGACGATGGGCGCGTTGGCGACGCTGGCATCACCGGAGAAATAGAACGACTGCGGATGTTGATAGGCCGGTTGGCCCGGCCCGTCGCTGGTGGCCTGCTTGTAGAAGGCATAGCCGAAGAGGATGGGTGGGCTGCCTTTGCCGGGTTTGAGCTCCAAGGCGTAGGCCTGCACGCTGCCGTCCAGGTGCTGGCTGCGGGCGGCGCTGTAGGGCAGGTGCTTGATGAAGTCCCGGCGCGGCGGATGGTTCATGGGCGAGAACAGGCAGCAGGCCGGCATGTCCTTGGGCCGGTCCTCGGGGTAGGTGAGGAAGTAGGCCTTGTTACCCAGGGAGACGAAGGAGCAGGTGTAGTTGTTGTCCTTGATCGGGAAGATCGGCAGGCAGTATTTCTCGTAGTGCTCCATCATCGCCCCGGAGCCGTCGCCGTCGGCCGGGACATAGTCGTTGTCGTAGTAGCTGCTGCCCTGGGACACGGTGTAGTCGGCAGGTTGCAGGGTGCTGGGCGGGCTGCTGTAGGGCGGCGGGTTCTTCTCGTAGTTGGCGGTGACCCGGTACATGGTCCAGTCACTGACCCAGGTTGCCGGATAGAGCGGATCGGTCGGCTCGCCGGCCTTGCGCTTGATCACGCAGTTGTTGTTCAGGGCGTCGCAGCCCTTGGTGTTGTGCACGCCCATGTTGAAGTAGACGTTGTCGGGGTATTTCTGGGCCCACAGTGTCTGGCTGGCGCACAGCAGGGTGGCGGCCAACAGCAGGCGCTTGAAGAAACTGGCGTTCATCTGACTCTCCTTTGCAAAGCCGGGCGACCGAGGTCGCCCGGTGTTCCAGTGCATGGCCGTTGCGGCTCAGCCTTGCTGATAGTCGTCGAGGTTCAGCTGGGTCGGCGGGTAGCCGGTGCTCACCAGGTCCTTGGCCCAGATTTCCAGCACCTGGCGACGGCTCTGCGGCAAGTCCCGGGTGATAGGCATGGCCAGGGTGCTGGCCTCCTGATACTCCTTGCTGATCAGTTTGATGAACTGCTCGATCGCGCCCTCGATGCGTTGCAGGGAGTTGAGCGGCATGTACTTGTTCATGATCGGGTAGAGGTAATAGAAGGGCTGGAGGATTTGCGGAAAGATGAAGCCGTTCCAGATCCGCACGTTGGCGTCGTCGAACTTGCACACGCCGTTCCAGTAGTCGATGAAGTCCTTGAGCATCTGCGGTTCTTGCGGCAGCACCCGCAGCGGCGAAAGGAAGTCGGTGAAGGCACCGGTGTAGGAGAAGCTGAACGGAATGCCCGTCGGATCGTCCTGGATGAAAAACCGCACAGTGGGGAAGCCCGGCGCCACGGCATGCACCGTCAACTGGGCAATGCCGTCGGCATTGGTCTGGATGCGGGTCAGGCTGTAGTTCACGGTGGCGCCCATGCCGGCGTCATTATCCAGTTGCCCGCTCATCGCTTGCGGGTTCTCGAACCTCAGGCAGGGCCTCAGATCGACCGCGGCCGGGGTTTTCAGGAACTTCTGATAGGTGATGGCGTTGCTGACCGGCTCATCGCACGCGGAACCCCTGACGATCATGGCACTCAGGCTCCTGCCACTGCCCTCCCTTAACAGGCTCGGATGCTGCGAACCGCCGATGAACTGGGGCATTCCCGGCTTGTTCTTGGCACGCGCTTTGGGATAGTCAGTGATCAGCACGAAATCTGCCGGGTTGCTGAACGCCAGGTAGTAGTTGCTGGTGGTCAGCATGTAGGCGTTGTTGTACTCGGCGACCCACAAGGTGGTGCCGGCCGTTGCGGGCTTGCCGTTGTTTTGCACCATGATGTTCAGCGTCCGGCTGTCACCGACGTCGATGAAGCTGCCGCTCTCGATGACTTCCGCGGTCCACATCTGCTGTTCGGCGGCGATGGTATCCGTGCCCTTCAGGCGCAGTGCCAGGTTGCCGTTTTTCAACAGGGCCTGGGCGCTGGTATCGAGGGGCAGGTCCAGCAGGCCGGAACGCTTGTCAAAGGCGCTCTGCTGATATTGCTCGTAGCTGACGCTGGTCAGGGGCTCGAAGTTGCCGCCCTGCTGGACCCCCAACTCAAAGTCGCCGACGTGGAACTTGGCGGCGACCGGAACAGCGTTGTTGCGGCCATCCAGATCGGGGGCGGCCGGGCCATCATGGACGTCCGGGTAGATCGGAAAGGTATTGCCCAGATCCAGAGACAGCGTGTCGCCGTGGAGCTCGGCGCTGATCACGCCCAGATTGACCAACTGTTCATCCGCATGGATCTGCGTATCGTCCGGGACCTTTTTGTAGAACGGCACCGAAGTCTTAGGCACCAGGCGCTGGCCGGCCGGTGCGGTGGGGAACTCATTGGCGAACCACAGGCCCAGGGTGCCAGCGGTGCGGCTGTAGGCCGGGTTGAAGAAGGTTTCGGTCGGGTTGTCCAGGCCCATTTGATAGAGCATCTGCAGCCTGGACATGTCCCAGGGCGCCTGGGAATGGCTGTTGACGATCTTGAAGTCGTTGAACAGGCCGTTCTTGTCATAGACGGTCAGGTAGGTGGTGAACCTGATCATCAGGCCCTGGGCGTTCTGACTGAGCATTTCATCCTGCAGGTTTTTCAACAGTTTTGAGTCGCCGATGACCCATTCCAGTTGGTCCTTGGGAAAGCAGGTCTGCCAGGTGGCCGTGACGTAGACCAGGCCGCCAAAGGCGCCCCAGTTGAAGTCGAGAAAGCGGTTGAGCATGCGGTACGTGTGTTTCAGGGTCAGGCCACAGGTGGCGTCACCGAGCACCAACTTGTCGAAGTACAGGGCGGTGAAGGTGTTCTGCCAGGGGCTGACGTCGACGAAGCGTGCGGCGGTCGGGGTCGGGTTGCCGAAGGAGTTGCCCAGCAGTTGGTAGGACTTGTTGATCAGCGGATCGCTGTCGATGTAGCTGTCGACCTTGGATTCCCCGCCGATGATCACCGAGCGCAACTGCTGGTAGTCCACGGTGCCGCAGGCGTTGTCGCCGAACAGATCCCACTCGGCGGGAATCATCGGGTAGTTGTTGGGATCGCCGTTGGTGGGCACCTGCAGCACGTAGTCCGGGACGTTCTTGTAGGCCAGCGGCGTGATGCCCCAGGGCATCAGCGTTTGCGGGGCATTCTTGTCGTTGATCCCGTACCGGTTCAGGAAAGGCCAGTTCATCTGCATCTTCACCGCGTCGTATAGCGGCAGCACATCGTTGTTGTTGAAGGTTGGCGGGTTCCAGAACATGAAACCGTTGAGGTAGATCCGTGGAAAGTTCAAGACGCTCATGGGCTGCTCTCCTTAGCGTTTCCACTGGGCGCGTTTGAGCGACCAGACGTAATCCAGTTTTTGATAACCGATGAAGTCTTTGTCCGGCAGTACGCTGGTGGGGTAGAGGATTCCGCCTGTGTGGTCGATGTTGAACGAGAAGAAGGTGTTCTTCTTCGTCGAATAGGCCGCCGTGCTGTGGCAGGCCAGGCATGAAGAACTGCCCTGGAACGCCGACTCCAGCTGGGAGTTGGCCAGCAGCTTGGGTTCGGCAAGGTTCTGGTCGTACTGCACGCCGATCAGTTCGTACTGGGCCAGGTTCGAATACTGCTGCTGGAAGCTGGTGTTCACCGGTTTGGCCGCCTCGGTGGGGCCGGTGATGTTGGTCATCGGCTTGGGTGGGGTGTCATTGGTGACGGTGTACTTGGGATTGTTGCGGTTTTCGAAGGTGGTCCAGACCCAGTCCGGGGTCAGCTTGTTGATCACATGCATGCCGCTCAGGGCGGCGTAGCCCACCTGATACTGGCCCGTGCTGTCGACGTAATAGGCCTGGGAGATGTAGTACCCGTCCTGGGTCAACAGGGCCTTGAAGTCCTGGTCGGCGCCGATCCAGAACCAGGAGGTTTTCAGCTCCCAGGCCGTGTCCGGGAAGTCCAGGTTGCTGGTGAGCTTGGCCAGGCCATCGCGGTTGTAGATCTTGTTGGCGACGATGTAGTTGAAGGTGTCCTCGCCCATCAACAGGTGAAAGCGCACCAACTGTTCGTTTTTCGACGGTGGCACCGGTGGGCCGCTGCGCATTTTCAGAGCCAGGCCATCCACCTGCTGGATGCCGTTCTGCGGGCTGCCTGGCATGTCGTTGCCGAGAAACTGAAACAGCCCTTTGGGGTCCATGCCCTGTTTTTGTGCCAGTTCCGGGACTTCGCTCGGCAGGTTTTCATGGTCGGAGTAGGGCAGGGGCTCGGCCCCCTTCAACAGGTAAACCTGATCGGAAGGCTTGAACGTTTCCCAGACCCGATTGTTGTTATGGCTGGCATCCGGCTGGTTGAGGCAGACAAACCAGTTCCAGGCCATGGTTTCCGGGCTCTGCTTGAACGTCGCCAGAGTGGTCGTGGGGTCGTCTGCGAAGGTCAGGAACTTGTTGCAATCGAAGGTGTTCGGGCTCTGTGCCTGAGCGAGACCGCTCAACACACTGAGTACCGCTATAGGGATGGTTCGCCGCATGGAATCTCCTTGGCTTGAGCCGTGTCGTCATAGGGGCGCCCTAGGAAATGCTCTAGGAGCAGGTGCTTTACCGCAGTGGCCGGCAGATGCTCCGGCAGTGGTAAATCGCAATCGGTGATCAATAGCGGTCCCACCTCATCGTTGCTCGGCAAGCGTCCGTGGCTGCCGCGAATCAGTCGGGTGTCCAGGGGAATCAGGTCCATGTAGTAGCGAAAGCCGAGCTTCTTCTGCAGCAGGCGGCGGGCGACCCGCAGCTTGGGAAAGCGGATCGCCGGATCGATGAACAGCTCCAGCGGGTCATAGCCCGGCTTGCGGTGGATATCCACGGTGCGGGCGAAGTCCGGGGCCAGGCGGTCGTCGAACCAGTAGTAGTAATCGAACCAGAAGCCCGGGGCGGCCACCGCCACCAGCTCGCCGCTGCGCGGGTGATCGAGCTGCCAGGCCCGCTGTTCGGTTTTATCCAGCACCTGCTCGATGCCCGGCTGGCGCTGCAGCAGGGCCTTGACCCGAGCAATGTCCCTGGGCTGGCGCACGTAGACGTGGGCGATCTGATGGTCGGCCACGGCAAAGGCGGCACTGGCGCCGGGGTCGAGCAGCTCCCAACTCAGGGAACGGCGTACTTGCAGCAGGCCCTGTTCCCGCAGCACGCGGTTGATGGAGATTGATTGCTGCACCGCTTCGATGCCGTATTCGGAAACCAGCATCACCGCCGCGCCTTGTTGCTGGGCAAAGTCCAGCAGGCGCCCGACTTCATGGTCGATGGCCCGCACTTCGTCGCTGATGGACGGATGCTCGGGCCCCAGGCGTTGCAGGCTGTAGTCCAGGTGCGGCAGGTAGATCAGTTGCAGGTCGGGGCGACTGATCTGGAACTCGGCGATGGCGCAGTCGACGATCCAGCGACTGGAGGCAATGCCCGCCGCCGGGCCCCAGAAGCCCGGAAAGGGAAACTCGCCAATCTGCCGTTCGATGCGTTCGTGCAGCCCGGGCGGTGACGAGTAGAGGCCGAACATCTTGCGCCCGTCGGCCGGGTAGTGGGGGCGTGGCGTAATGGCGGCATCCACCTCGGCGTACATGTTGAACCACCAGAACAGCTGGCTGCAGCGCAGGCCGGGGATCTCACGTTGCAAGGTCTGCCAGACCTTTTCACCCTGGATCAGCGCATTGGGCTGCAGCCAGAAGCGCACTTCGGCCTGATCGCGCAAATACCAGCCGTTGCCGACAATGCCGTGTTGCGAAGGTGGCAAGCCGGTGAGGATCGAAGCCTGTACCGTCGAGGTCACGGCCGGGAACACCGGGCGCAGCCGGGCCATTTTGGCCCGTTGCAGCAGGGCGTTGATCCGCGGCGTGGCCGGGCCCAGCAAGCTGGGGGTCAGGCCGACCACGTTGATCAGCAGCAGGGGCTGGCGCAGTGCTTCAGAGGGCATGGGCTGGCGCCTCCATGGGGGACGATTGCCCATGCAGCAAGTGCCGCTGGCGCAACTGTTGTTCAACCCACTGCAGCTCTGCGGCAATGCCTTTGAGCAGGGCTTGTTCGGTGTCCGGACGCAGGGTGCCGGGCAGTACGTTCCAGCTGTAGGTCTCGACTTCCAGCACCGGCTGGCACTGCGGATGGGCGGCGAGAAAGTCGAAGGTGCGCATCAGGGCCTGCTGGCTGCCGTTGAGCTCTGGCAACAGGAACTGTTCACTGAACAAGGGCACGTGAAAGTGAATGCGCAACTCGCGGCACTGGCCCTGCACCGCTTCCACCGCCTGTAGTGCCTTGGGCAGGTCGGCCCAGGCCAGCAGTTGGCCTTTGCGGTCACGGGCCTTCACCTGATGCAGGTAGGTGGCTTCGGCGAAGTTACCCAGGGCCTGCAGTACCTGCTCGCGGCGTGCCAGGTCCGTCACCGGCAAGTGACAGATCAGTGCATTGGACAGTTGGATCTTGCCCACCGGAATACGCGCCTGTAGCAGCCGTTGCAGCGATTGGTAACAGTCCTCGAAGACCACCGCCTGGTGGCAGACGTCGAAGCACAGCGCCAGGTATTGATGGTGGGGGTCGGTGGCTTTCCAGCGCTGAAAGAAGGCGATGGCCTGATCGGTGTTTTCCAGTACGCAGTCCGGCTCCATCTCCAGGCACAGCAGGATCTTCTTGCCGCTGCGTCGATGCAGGCTGGCCAGCCCGGCAGTCAACTGCAACAGCTGGGCCTCGGCCTGTTGTTGCTGGGCGTCGTCCCAAAGGGCGGCATAACCCAGGGGCACGCTGGAAATCACGCCCTGTTGGCAGTCCAGGGGCAGCGCGGCGGCGAGCAACTCCGCCAGTTGCAGGCTGTACTCCAGGCGTTGTGGTTCGGCCCAGGTCGGTCGGTAGACCTCGGCCTTCACCGCACCCTGATGGAACTGGCCGTAGGGAAAGCCGTTGAGGGACGTCAGGCGCATCCCGCTGTCGTGCAACAGCCCGAGGAAGGATTCGCGCACTGCGGGCTGCTGCAGCTCGGCGGCCGCCTGGGCGCTGATCCACAGGCCGCTGTCCTGCACCGCCAGGCCACGCTGGCGGCGCACCCCCTGGAAGTGCTGGAGGATCGAACTTTCCAGGCCGGCCACGTCCCGCGCCGGGTGCACGTTGCTGCAGTAACCGATCTGCGCGGCGCTCCAACCGGCCCGGGCGCTCATTTGACCACCGGTTCCTGGCCGCGCAGGGCGGAGTTGTCCTGCCATTGGCGACGCTGATCGATGGGCAGCGGGGTGCTCACCTGTTGCTTGTCGAGTTGTCCGCTCTGGGCGAAGAAATCCACCGGGTTATGGAACAGCACCTGTTCCACCTGAGCCTCGCTGAATCCGGAGGCGAGCATGGCCTGGCCGGTCTTGGGCACCTTGAGCGGATCGCTGATGCCCCAGTCGGCGGCGCTGTTGACCACCATCTTCTCGGTGCCGTACTCCTTGAGCAGGGCCACCATGCGCTGCTCCGACATCTTGGTGTTGGGGTAGATGGAGTGCCCGCGCCAGCAGTCGCTGTCCAGCACCAGGGGCAGGGTCAGTTCGTTGAGGTGATCGATGATCACCAGATGCTCGGCGATGCCCACTTCACGGATCACCGCCAGGGTGCGCTTGGTGCCGCCGATCTTGTCCCGATGTGGGGTGTGCACCAGCACCGGCAGGTTGAACTGCTTGGCCAGCTCCAGTTGCGCGGCGAGAAAGCGGTCTTCCTCGGGAGTGATGTCGTCGTAGCCGATCTCGCCGACCGCTACCACACCGTCCTTGACCAGGTAGCGCGGCAGGATCTCCAGCACCTCGTTGGCCACCGACAGGTCATTGGCTTCCTTGGGATTGAGGCCGATGGTGCAGAAGTGGTGAATGCCGAACATGCTGGCGCGAAAGCGCTCCCAGCCCAGAAGGGTGTCGAAGTAGTCAATGAAGCTGCCGACGCTGGTGCGCGCCTGGCCTTGCCAGAAGGCCGGCTCGATCACCCCGGTGATACCGGCGGCGGCCATGTTCTGATAGTCGTCGGTGGTGCGGCTGACCATATGAATGTGCGGGTCGAAGTACTTCGGCATGGTGAGTCCCTGATGCAGTGGTAGAGAAAATGGAGTGGGTGCGCCGGTGTCGAATCAGGCGTCGGGTGGCAAGTGCTGGAGCCAGTGCGGTGGCAGTCGTCGCTGCTGGCACAGGTGGCGCAAGCGTTGGCGCTGGGCCTGGCTCAACAGCTCGAAGGCGATGGCATGGGGCAGCCCGTCGCTGACACTGCGGAACGCCGCCAACTGTTCTTCCATATGCTCCAGGGCCAGTTGGTTGAGGTCGACGCTGTGGCGCTGGGCCAGGCCTTCGATGCGCCCACTGTCCAGGCCCATGCCCAGGGTCTTGAGCAGCAACTGGTGAAAGGCCCGGTCGTGGTAGTGGCGAGCGGGAAAGGGGTTGTCCAGGGCGAGGGCGGCGAACACTTCACGGTTGTTGGTACGTCCTGCCTGGAGCGCCAGTTCGAGGCTGCGACCCTCTGTGTCGAGGTCGTCGAGGACCCTGAGCAGCACGCTTTTTTCCTGGTCGTCGCCCCACAGAAACAGCTGGCGCAGCAGGGCCAGTTGATCGCCGCCGGCCTGCTGTTCCAGCAGTTGCTCCAGGAGCAAGGCGCGGGCCAGTTGAGTCCGGTTCCAGCCTGGGCTGGCGCTGACCTCGGCGTTGCCAAAGCGACGCTTGCACTGGCTGCTGAGCAGCACCAGGGTGTTGGCCGACGCTTGGCTGGCCAGTTGCTCCAGGGCGGCGAGCCACCAGCGGCGGTTCTCGTCGTCGAGCTGGTCGTCGAGTTGGCGGCGGCGTTCGGCAAAGGCCTCATGGCGCATGACGAGCGGGAGCGAGGCGGGGAAAGTGACGTCCATGGTCATGTCGGCTTGATCCAGCGTTGAAGGTGGGGCAGCAGAAAGAACACCAGCACGCACAGCAGGCTGCCCAGGGGTTGATTGGCCAGGGCCAGCACCAGGGCATCGAACAACGGCAGGGCGGCGAGGCCGGCACCGATAAAGGCACGAATCTGCCGCTGTTGCGGGTTGGCCAAATGACGCCGGTAGTGCCAGCCCAACCAGCCCAGCCACAGCAGCAGGACCAGCCAGAACACCCCGTTGTCTGCGTAAGCGGCGAGGGCCAGGGGGCTGAGCATCAGCAGCAGCGGCAGGCGGCTGAGCAGTTGGTTGCGATGCTCCAGTCGGGCCAGGTAGGTCAGGCCGGCGATGTAGGTGCCCAGCAGCGCGGCACACAGCCACAGCGGCTGCGGTGGCATGGCCAGGCTGGCGGCGGCGGTCAGGTACAGGGCCGAGCGGCAGCCGCCCATGAGCCAGACGCTGTGGGGGTATTTTTTGTGCAGCAGGTTGTAGGCCAGGATGAACAGCAGCAGCAAGCCGGCGCTGGCCAGCAGCCAATGGGGCTGCGCGATCAGGTGGCTCAGGCCCAGTACCGACAGCGCCGCTAGCAGCAACAGGGCAGCGGTGGCTAGGCTGACCTGAGTCCGGCTGACCAGGCCCAGGACAATCGGCCGCGGGTTCTGATGTTGCTGGTCCCAATCGGCATCCAGCAGGTCGTTGAGCAGCATCCCGGCCAGGTACAGCGCCGAGAGCGCCACCAGCAGCAGGGTCCACACCAGTGGCGAGGGCGGTGCCAGGGTGGTGGCGCTGCTGGCCAGCAACGCGGCGGCCAGGGCGTTGGTCCACACCGTCGGCAGGTTGGATACCCGGCCCAGGGTCAGCCAGGTGGTCAGGGAGGAGTGGCTCATTGGGCGCAGCCTTCGGTCCAGGCGAAGTCCGGCCCACCGAAACTGCTCAGACGCAGCAGGGCCTGCTCCATGACCGGCAGTTCGATGTGGTGCACATCGGTGGACTGGCCCAGGCGGTTGAGCATCGGGATCGACAACTGGCCCCCCAGGTGCTGGCGAAACTCCTCCAGCCCCAGCAGCACCAGGGAGCGGCCCTGGGCATCCTGCAACCGCAACTCCGGCGGGCACAGGTTGAAGCCGAGCTTGTCCAGCAGCTGCAACAGGCGCTGGGTTTCAGCATGGCTCAGCAAGCCGGTGGCATTGGCATAGAGCGCGTCCAGGGCCATGCCCACCGCCACCGCCTCACCATGGCGCAAGCGGTGCTGGCTGAGGTTCTCCAGCTTGTGCGCAGCCCAGTGCCCATAATCCAGGGGGCGGCCATTGCCCCGTTCGAAGGGGTCGCCGGCCCCGGTGATATGGCCCAGATGCAATTGCGCACAGCGGAAGATGGCGTAGCGGCTGGCGCTGTGTTCAAAGCTCGCCAGGGCCTCGGCCTGCTGCTCCATCCACTGGAAGAATGCAGCGTCCTTGATCACGGCCACTTTCACCGCTTCGGCCAGCCCGGCGATCTGGTCCCGGGGCGACAGGCTGAGCAGCAGCTGGAAGTCGTTGATCACTGCCGTGGCCGGGTAGAAGGCGCCCAGCAGGTTCTTCTGGGCGAACGCGTTGATGCCGTTCTTGACCCCGATGCCGGCGTCGTTCTGGGCCAGCACCGTGGTCGGGATGCGGATCAGCCGCATCCCCCGATGAAAGGTGGCGCAGGCATAGCCGACGGCGTCCAGTACCGCGCCGCCGCCCAGGGCCAGCACATAGCAATGGCGGTCCAGGCCGTGTTCAAGCATGTGGGCATACAACTGCTGGAGCACGTCCGGGGTCTTGCTCAGTTCGCCCGCCGGCACCGGGATCGGTGCGGCCTGCAGATGCAGGTCGGCGGCGTGGGCGCTGAAATAGGCGGCGATCTGTTGCGCCAGTTGTGGGCAGCACTGCAGCAATTGTTCATCGATGAACACCAGCACTGTGGTGCGTCCCTGTTGCGCCTGGACCAGTTGCCGGTGCAGGCAGGGATTGTCGGCCTGGAAAATGTGATCGGTGAACAGCACCGGGTAGTGGTAGCTCACCTCGAAGCGTCCTTCCAGAGGATGGTTTTGCTCCATCGGCGGCTGCGCAGCGCGAGGCTTGAGCAGGCTGCGGGCGCCCAGGACCAGCCCCGGCAGCACCATGCTGGCGAGAATGGTCGCCAGCAGTGCGTTCTGCTCCACCAGCAAACTGCCGATGGCGGCGTAGGCCAGGGCCAGCCCGGCATTGGCCAGGGTGGTGACCAGCAGGAACTGGCGCAGTGGATAACGCTGCATGCCCGCGGCCAGCACCGAGGTCTCTGCCAGCACTGGAACTCCGCGCAGGCAGATCAGCGACAGGGTGCTGAGGCGATAGGCCAGTTGCCCCGGCTGCCAGCTCCTGAGCCCCAGCCAGTTGGACAGCAGGCGAAAGTAGCCGGCCCCCAGCCAGTAGCCCAGACAGGCTCCCAGGCACAGGCCGCTGAAAATCACCAGATAGCCGCCAACGGCGCCCAGGACCGCAACGGCCAGCAGCGCCACCAGGCTGGAAGGCACCGGCAAGAGCACGTCCAGGGCCAGCAGGGTGACCAGCAGCAGAGCGAGGCTGGTGCGTTGCACGGGATCGGAAGGGAGGAAGTTGCCAAGGTGATTCAGCAACTGTTGGATCTGTTGTTCAAACAGCAGGAAGCTGGCGACCACCAGGATGGAAAACAGCACTAACGAGAGCCAGTAATTTTCGGCCGCACCCTTGAATGAAAAAACTCGAGGCAATGAACTGCGCTTCATCAAGCATCCCTCTTGATTAATATGACTAATTCCGTGTCAGTCTCAGCTGGGGCAGGCGGGGGGCGTCCGGTTATTGAGTTCCTCGACAGTTTTTTATTGGTTTTCTGGCGGCTGAAGAGCACTTCAGTGGCGAGTAGCTATCAACTTAGCCAAGGCCGCTGGATTTGCAAGTAAGGTGATTGAAGTGGCTCGCAAGGCTCTTTTCTGGCGCGCTGGGAAAGTATCGAGTTCTGCTGTTGATACTGTTGCAAACACCCTCCCCAGGGACGTGGTGCAACCTTGTTGCTTGGCTTTAAGGGCAATGAATCCGGGGGTGGGGAGTCCTGTGATAGGTGAGCTTGTTTTTTGTTATATGTATTATTCGCTTTGGCTATATTGAATTAGAGGTAACCGTAAGAAGTAAGCACTGAGATTTATAAGTGTTGATGTTATTAGGCGCGAAGCGACTCTTGGTAAAGCTCAAGGCAGGATTTGAAATAATCGGGGGTTAAAACATTTCCATTAGTTAGCTATTGAATGTCGACCATTGTTAATGGCGCCATTTATTTGACCGCTTTGAGTTGTGGCGACGAGAGTTTGGTCGCAACTAACAATTAGCCTGAATAACAAGAATCATTCGTAAGTAGTTCGGGAAGTTGTCTTGCTGGCGACAACAGGCGGTGTGGCGTCCTTGCCCGTGGATATCTGTCTGGGGCATGCCTGCCCAGACACAAACGGCGGTGAGGCTGAGCTCACCGCCATCGTCGGCGCAGAATGCAAGCGATCAGGCCGCGAGGAACTCTTCGGTGGACAGGACATCGGCGTAGGCGAATGCCAGGGCCGACATCACCGCGCTTTGTACTTGCGCCGCCGCTACTCGCTGGCCGTTGAACTCCAGGTCGAGGGTGGCACAGGCGTCGTGTATCACCTTGACCGGGTAGCCCAGGTCGGCAGCGGCCCGTGCGGTGCCCTCTACGCACATGTGGCTCATGTTGCCCACGATCACCAGTTCATCGATGCCCTGTTGCTGGAGGATCGCCTGCAGCTCGGTTTCCCGGAACGAGTTGACGAAGTGCTTGAGCACCACGGGTTCGTCGGCGCGGTTCAGCACCTTGGGGTGCAAGTGCGCACCCTCGGAGCCTGGGGTGAAAAAGGGCGCGCTGTCGGAGGTGAATTCGTGGCGGATGTGCACCACCGCCTGCGCCTTCTGGCGAAAGGCCTGGATCAGCCTTGCCGCGTTGTCCGCCGCTGCGTCGACCCCGACCAGGGGCCATTTGCCGTGGGCGAAGTAGTCGTTCTGGATATCGATTACGATGAGCGCCTGTTTGGCCATGGGTGTTGCCTCCAAGTGAGTGGATAACCTGGGGCCCAGTATCGGTGGCCCTTGCTCCCAGGAGGATTGGCCGCATCGACATTAACAGGGGGAAAACTGACAGTGGGCATTCAAGGCTCGGTCGCCGAACTGGGCGTACTGCTTTATCCCGGGGTGCAGATGGCGGCAGTGCATGGTCTGACCGATCTGTTCGAAGTGGCCAATCGGATTGCCGGTGAGCAGCCCCTGGCGCAACTGCCGCGGTTGCGGGTCAGCCATTGGCAAGCCTCTGAGGCACAAGGCCCACGGCGGATCTATGACAGCCAGGAGGGAGAGAGCGGCAAGCTACTGGCCGTGGTGATACCGCCTTCGTTGGCAGGTTTTTCCGCAAACCAGTCGTCCTCTGCCCTGGTGAGCTGGTTGCGCCAGCAGCATGCGGCCGGCGCCACGCTTGGCGGGGTCTGTGTGGGCTCGATCCTGTTGGCCGAGAGTGGCCTGCTCGATGGCCGCAGCGCCACCACCCACTGGACTTCGGCCAAGGCGTTCGCCGCCCGTTATCCACAGGTGCGCCTGGAGGCTGACCAGCCCATAGTCGACGATGGCGACCTGATCACCACGGCCGGGCTGATGGCCTGGGCCGAACTGGGACTGCGCCTGGTGGACCGCCTGCTGGGGCCGAGCATCGCCAGTGCCACGGCGCGTTTTCTGGTGATGGAGCACAGCGACAGCGCCAGCCAGTGCGGTAGCAATTTCGCGCCGATCCTCAACCATGGTGATGGGGCGATCCTCAAGTTGCAGCACTGGCTGCAGGCCAATGGCGCGGTGGATGTGTCGCTGCCGACGATGGCGCAACAGGCGGGTCTTGAAGAGCGAACCCTGCTGCGACGTTTCCGCGCCGCCACCGGCCTCAAGCCGACCCAGTACTGCCAGCACCTGCGGGTGGGCAAGGCGCGGGAGATGCTGGAGTTCACCAACGGCACCATCGATCACATCGCCTGGACCGTGGGTTACCAGGACCCGGCGACCTTTCGCAGCCTGTTCAAGAAAATCACCGGCCTGGCCCCCAGCGAATACCGCAACCGTTTCGGTGTGTCTCCCAGTGCCGCCAATCGAGGGCAATAGACCCGGCAGCGGTAAAGCCCGGCCCTGTAGCTGTTGGGAAGACCGGGCAATGGCCGGGGATTGACGCTGCCGCCTCTGCCAGCATGCCGGCTCCCGCAGGGGAGGGTCAGTGCTGGATGAGTTTGTTGCGCAGGGCCTGGGCGGCCTCGGGTTCCAGTTCCAGCCACCAGTGTTGGGTGCCGCCGATCTCGGCCGCGGCGGGCAGGCCGTCGCGATACACCAGGCGGTTGCCACTGAGTGCCGCCACCTTGGGCCCGGGCAGCAGGGTGCCGGCAAGGTTCAGCGGGTCCACGCCACACACCGCGATCAGGCTGCCGTCATGGGGCCGGCGGCGTACCTCCCGTAGCAGCGGGATGGCTTCCGGCAGGGCGAACTGCTCGCCGGCCAGACCGCTGACAAAGCGCCCGCCACGGATCTCTCCCCGGGCTTCCAGCCGATGGAAGGTGCGCAGCAGTTCGCGCCAGCTGGGCAGCCAGTCCGCCTCGCGTTCCAGCAGTCGCCAGAACACCACGCCGTAACGGCGCAGCAAGGTCATGGCCACCTGTTCCAGGGTGGCTGTCGAGTCTTGAGTCGCTGAACGACGCAGCAAGGCCCAGCGTCCGGCATCGTCCATGCCACCGACAAAGGCCCCGCGACCTCGTCGGCTGCTGCGGTTCTGGCGTTTGCTCGCCGGTGTAATCAGGGCGCGCAGCCCGGCGAAACTGTCGGCGTTCACCAGGCCGGCGCCCACCAGTTCCTGGAGCACGCTTTCCAGTTCGCTGCGCAGCAGGTGGGCTTCGTGCAGCAGCTCATCGAAAAACAGAGCGCCTTGCTGGCTCAGTACGCTGTGGACTTTCTGCGCCCTGGGCGAGAGCTCGTGGCTGTCGGCCGGACAGGTCAATGCGCTCCAGAGAGCGGCCTGGGAGCGTGGCAGCAGCACGATCGGCGTGCTGCGCAGGGCGCTGCTGGCGGTCTTGCCCGTGCTGTTGATCCGGCTCCAGACCACCTTGCCGCTGCGGCACAGCTCATCCAGCCAATTGGCGGAGTAATCCTTGATCCGCGCCGGCAGCAGGTCGCTGTCCCAGGCTGAGGCCGCCGCCGGGTAGCCTGCGAGCTGGCTGACCACTTCGGCGAGCATGGCGCTGCCCTGGCCTTGGGTGCCTGGGGACAGGTGCTGCCAGTCGAACAGGAAGCGCATGAAGTCCTGCAGGGCCACCGGTTCGATCTCCCGGCGCAAGCGCTTGACCGTGTAGCGGTGAATTCGTGCCAGCAGGTGGCGTTCGCACCACTGCTCTTCTTGGCAATCGGGGCTGAAGCGCCCCCGCAGTACATAGCCTTCGGTTTCAAGCTGGACCAGGGCCTGGATGATTTGCCCGGGAGGCAGCCCCAGGGGGGCGGCGATCTGGCTCAGGGTCTGGGGGGCAAAGCCGCTGAGGCGCGCGCGAATCAGTTCCACTCGCGCAGGTTCCGGGTCCCAGGCCTGATCGAAGCCGGGTACGGGTTTCAGGGCCGGCTGCAGAGGCGCTTGGGGATACAGGGCTTGCAGGCAGGTAATGCGTTCCAGGGCCAGCCATACCTGTTCACTGGGGCCCACCGGCAAGCGGCAGGCACGGCCTTGGGCTGTCAGGGTTGCCAGCCATTGCGGCCACTGGGGGTTGGCTTGGGCTTCAGCCTCGCTGATGGCGGCGAGGCTCATCAGGGCTTCGTGCATTTCATCGACCGTGGCCGGGTTTGGCCACGCCTCTTCAGCCACGGCGGTTATGGCGTCGGCATCCAGCGCGCCAAGGTCGTCGGTGGCTTGCGGGTCGCTCCAGCGCCGCGCCAATACCGCCTGAGTGCGGCGCTCTTCAAGGGGCGCGTCATCGAGAAAGGTGTAGGGCTTGGCGCTGAGAATTTCCGCCGCCAGGGGCGAGGGCGCCGGCAACTCGCGGCTCAGCAGGCGCACCTGGCCCTGTTCCATGCGCCGCAACAGCTGCAGCCAGCCTTCGCTGTCCATGGCGTCGTGCAGGCAGTCGTCGAGGGTCTGTTCCACCAGCGGGTGATCGGGGATTTCCCGTTCGCCGGCGAGGTTTTCCAGGCAGGCGATCTGGTCGGGAAACACACTGGCGATCAAGTCTTCGCTTTTCATCCGCTGGATCTGCGGCGCCACTTTGCGCCCGCCGCTGTAGCGCGGCAGTGCCAGGGCGATCCCGGCGTTCCAGCGCCAGCGCACGCCGAACAGTGGGGCGTCCAGCAGCGCCTGGATGAGGAGGTGCTCGGCGCTGTTGCTATGCAGATACCGCCAGACTTCATCCAGGGCGAAGCTGTGGCTGGTAGACAGCGACAGGACGATGGCGTCCTCGCTGGCGGCAGCCTGCAGTTCGAAGTTGAAGGTGCGACAGAAACGCTTGCGCAGGGCCAGTCCCCAGGCGCGGTTGATGCGGCTGCCGAAGGGGCTGTGGATCACCAGTTGGGTGCCGCCGGATTCGTCGAAGAAACGCTCCATGATCAGCGTGTCCTGGGACGGCAGGGCGCCCAGGGCCAGGCGCGCGGGCGCCAGGTAATCCACCAGTTGCTCGGCGCTGGCGCGGTTCAGCCCAAGCGCCTGCTGCAGCCAGTCGATGGCCGGTTGCAACTGGCCCGGCGTCGCGCCGAGCAGGGCGTCGAGTTGCGCCAGCAGGCGGGCCACGGCGCTGGACAGCTCGGTGCTGCGCCCCGGGGCCTCACCGAGCCAGAAGGGGATGTTCGGCGGCTGGCCCTGGGCGTCCTCGACCCGCACCTTGCCGGCTTCCACCCGCAGGATGCGATACGAGGTGTTGCCCAGCTGGAACACGTCGCCGGCAATGCTTTCCACGGCGAAGTCTTCGTTGACGCTGCCGATGTTCAGGCCCTGAGGTTCCAGCAGCACGCTGTAGTCGGCGTTGTCGGGAATGGTGCCGCCGCTGGTGACCGCCGTCAGCTTGGCCCCACGACGGCCGCGCAGGGTGCGGGTCAGGGCATCGCGATGCAGATAGGCGCTGCGCAGGCCTTGGCGACCGTTGAAGCCTTCGGCAAGCATCTGCAGCAGGGCCTGGTAGTGGGCCTGATCCAGCTCGGCGTACGGCGTGGCCCGGCGCAGCAGGTCCAGCAGCGCTCCTTCCGGCCATTCCTGGCAGCTGACTTCGGCGACGATCTGCTGGGCCAGCACATCCAGCGGCGCATGGGGGATCAGCAGACTGTCCAGCTCGCCGCGGTGCACGCAGTCCAGCAGAGCGGCACATTCGATCAGGTCGTCCCGGGTCAGGGCAAACAACCGGCCCTTCGGGGTGCCGCCGACCTGGTGGCCGGAGCGCCCGACGCGCTGTAAAAAGGCCGAGATCGAGCGCGGCGAGCCGATCTGGCACACCAAGTCGACATCACCGATATCGATGCCCAGCTCCAGGGAGGCGGTGGCAATCAACACTTGCAGGTCCCCGGCCTTGAGCCGCTGCTCGGCCTCCAGGCGCTGCTCTTTGGCCAGGCTGCCGTGGTGCGCGGCCACCGCCTGTTTGCCCAGGCGTTCGCTCAGGTGCCGGGCCAGCCGCTCGGCCAGGCGTCGGGTGTTGACGAAAATCAGCGTGGTGCGGTGTTCCCGGCTCAGGGTGGCGAGGCGCTCGTACACCAGCTCCCAGACATCATTGGCCATGACCGCCGACAGCGGCACCGGGGGCACTTCGATATCCAGGTCCCGGGGGCGGGCATGGCCGATGTCGACGATGTCGCAAGGCCGCTCATGCCCCACCAGAAAACGTGACACGGCCTCGATGGGTTTCTGCGTGGCCGACAGACCGATGCGCAACAGGGGCTCGGCGCACAGCGCCTGCAAGCGCTCCAGGCTCAGGGCCAGGTGGCTGCCGCGCTTGCTCCCGGCCAGGGCGTGGATCTCGTCGACGATCACGCTGCGGGTGCTGGCCAGCATCTTGCGTCCGGAGTCCGAACCCAGCAGCACGTAGAGCGATTCCGGGGTGGTGACGAGAATCTGTGGCGCGCTCTTGCGCATGGCGTTGCGTTCTTTCTGCGGGGTGTCGCCCGTGCGCACCGCGGTGCGGATGCACAGCTGCGGCAGGCCCATCAGACGCAGTTGTTCGGTGATGCCGGCCAGCGGCTGCTGCAGGTTGATCTGGATATCGTTGCTCAGGGCCTTGAGCGGCGAGACGTAGACCACCAGGGTGGCGTCCGGCAACTGGCCGCCAGCGGCCAGGCCCTGGCGCACCAGGTCATCGATCACGGCGAGAAAGGCGGTGAGGGTCTTGCCCGAGCCGGTGGGGGCGGCGATCAGGGTCGAGCGGCGCTGGGCGATCAACGGCCAGGCGCGGGCCTGGGCCGTGGTCACGGCGGCAAAGGTGCGCTCGAACCAGGCGCTGACGGCGGGATGAAAACCGTCCAGGACCGGGTTCATGGATTCGGCGAGGGTCATGGATGGGTTTATGCGGCCGCTCGGGGCAACTTGCAAGTAGCGTGCTGCGCAGCTGGCGCCGCAGTCGGCGCTGAGGGCACAAGGTCGCACCGACACTTTCTCAGTGACGCTTGCGCCACAAACCCGCAAAATGCAACGATTCCGGCAATTCTCGACGGTCAAACCCACGGGACTGGCCGATCCAAACCATCGTTCTGAACAGACTGGGCCTGCTGACTCTATGCGAATGCGCCTTATGTTACTGGGCGGCGGAAATGCCCTTGGGCAGGCGCTGATTCGCCTGGGTGCGGAGGAGGACATCGGTTTCCTCGCCCCCCGTCCGCCGCAAGACGGTTGGGATGCCGCGAGCCTCACGCAACTGCTCGACGACACCCGCCCGGATGCCTTGATCAACCTGGCTTACTACTTCGACTGGTTTCAGGCGGAGACGGTGAGCGAGGCACGCCTGAGTGCTCAGGAGCGCGCGGTCGAACGGCTGGCGGAGCTTTGCCAGCATCACAACATCATTCTTGCGCAGCCTTCGAGCTATCGAGTGTTCGACGGTTCCCGGGCCACCGCCTACAGCGAGAAAGACGAGCCGGTGCCCCTGGGGCTGCGCGGTCAGGCACTGTGGCGGATCGAGCAGAGCGTTCGCGCCACCTGTCCGCAGCACGTCTTGCTGCGTTTCGGCTGGTTGCTGGACGACAGCTCCGACGGCATTCTCGGGCGTTTCCTGGCCCGGGCCGAATCCCCGGAAGAACTGTTGATGGCGGACGACCGTCGGGGCAATCCGACCCCGGTGGACGACGCCGCGCGGGTGATCATCTCGGTGCTCAAGCAGCTCGATTGTGCCGCGCCGCTGTGGGGCACCTATCACTATGCCGGCCAGGAAGCGACCACGCCCCTGGCTCTGGGCCAGGCGGTGCTGACGGAAGCACGGCAACTGCACCCGCTGGCCATCGAGGCCCCGACTGCCCAGGCCCATGCCGCCTGTGGCGATGCTGCCGAAGAACCGCAGCACGCGGTGCTGGCCTGCAAGAAGATTCTTCATACCTTCGGGATCAAGCCGCGCGCCTGGCGTGCCGCGCTCCCGGCCTTACTGGATAGGTTTTATCGTCATGGCTGATGGCCCTGTATTGATCACCGGCGGCGCCGGTTTCATTGGTTCACACCTGACCGACGCCCTACTCGCCAAGGGCTACTCGTTGCGGGTGCTGGACGACTTGTCCACTGGCAAACCGAGCAACCTGCCGCTGGACGACCCGCGGGTAGAACTGATCGAGGGCGACGTCGCCGACGCGGGGTTGGTGAGCCGTGCCATGCAAGGCTGTTGCGCTGTGGCGCATCTGGCGGCGGTGGCCTCGGTACAGGCCTCGGTGGACGATCCGGTGCAGACTCACCAGAGCAATTTCATCGGCACCCTGAATGTCTGCGAGGCCATGCGCCAGTGCGGCGTCAAGCGGGTGTTGTTCGCCTCCAGCGCGGCCGTGTACGGCAACAACGGCGAAGGCCAGTCCATTGATGAGGACACGGCCAAGGCGCCGCTGACCCCTTATGCGGCGGACAAGCTGGCCAGCGAGCATTATTTTGATTTCTATCGGCGCCAGCATGGCCTGGAACCGGCGATCTTCCGCTTCTTCAATATCTTCGGTCCGCGTCAGGACCCTTCCTCGCCCTATTCCGGGGTCATCAGCATCTTCAGCGAGCGGGCCCAACAGGGGCTGCCCATTACCGTGTTCGGCGATGGCGAGCAGACGCGGGACTTTGTTTACGTCGGTGATCTGGTGCAGGTGCTGGTGCAGGCCATGGAGGCACCGCAGCTGGAAGTGGGGGCGGTCAACGTCGGCCTGAATCAGGCCACCACCCTCAAGCAGATGCTTGCGGCCCTGGCCGAGGTGGTCGGCGAATTGCCGGCCATCAGCTACGGTCCGGCCCGGGCCGGTGACATCCGTCATTCCCGCGCCAGCAACCAGCGTCTGCTGCAGCGCTTCACGTTTCCCGAGCCGACTCCGATGAGTGTCGGCCTCGCCCGCCTGATGGGGCGCTGAGGGAAAGTGCAGGCATGAAAAAGGCGCCTTTCGAGGCGCCTTTTTTTATTGTCGGCGGGCTTAGAACTTGTAGCCCAGACCCACCATGTAGACCCAAGGATCAACGTCGACATTGACCTTGGCACGGGTGCCGGCGGCCAGGGCGTTGTTATCCACGTACGCACGGGTATCGATATCGATGTAGCGCACCTGGGCGTTGACCATGATCTTGTCGGTCAGCATGTAGTCGGCACCGACCTGCCAGGCCAGGCCCCAGGAGTTCTTGGCGCGGAAATTGTCGAAACCTGCGGCCTGGGCGCGGCTGCCGACGTGCTCGTCGTAGATCCAGGTGTAGTTGATACCGGCACCGACGTAGGGCTGGAACGCCGATTTGCTATCCAGCGGGTAGTACACAACGCTCAGGGTCGGCGGCAGGTGTTTGAGGGTACCGAGCTTGCCGTTGGCGGCGGCCAGGGAGGTGTCCTTGATCTTCACATCGTGTTCGAACGGAGTGGCGGCCAGCAGTTCGATACCGACGTTATTGGTCACCATGTAGGCGAAGTTCAGACCCAGCTGAGTGTCGCTGCTCATGGTCGCCTTGCCGCCCAGGTTGGCGCCGGCCAACGGGCCGCTGTCGACCTTGACGTCGGAGCTGTTGGCTTTTGGATTGACGGTAATGGCACCGGCGCGGATCAGGATATCGCCAGCTTCATGGGCGTTGGCAATCGGGGCGGCGAGTGCGAGCGCGATCAGGGAAGCGCTAAGCAGAGACTTGTGCATGGGAGCTCCAAAGGACGATTCAAATTGGCTATGTCCAATGGTAAGGATCGTCAAGTTGACTGCCTTGACTCAGCTCAATGAAATGGCGAACCCCGGTGGCAGGGCTGAACTATTCTTTTGTTCTGCACTCTTTTGGCCTGGTGCCCGAACCCTGTCCGAGCCGGCACCGCTGCTGCACTCACTCCTGCAACTCATAGACATAGATCTTCTGCGCCGCCATCTGGTAGCCGGCGTCCGCCAGCTCGCTGGTAGAGGGTTTGACCTGCATGGCGCCCTCGATCCAGTAAGGCTGATACAGCTCGTCGAGCTTTACTCCGAGCTCGCTGGTGACGTGGACGATCTGGTTCGACGGCGGGGGTGGCACGTGGATGCAGGCGCCGAAGTAGGGCACCAGGAGAAATTCCGTGGTGCGGCCTTCCTCGTTTACTTCCAGGGGCACTATATAGCCGGGCAGGCGCACCGTCTGGCCGTCCAGGCTCTTCACCACCGGCGCATTGGGCAGGTCCTGCTTGGCGGCGGGGGCCGATTCGGCGGCCAGTGCATCGCTCATCTGCGACAGGTCGTGCAGCGGCTGCATGTTCGGCACTTCCGGCGGCGCGTCCGGCGGGATCATTTCCGACCAGGTCAGATCCTTCGGCGCTCCGGCCGCCCACAACGGCGTGGCGATCAGCAGCGACAGGGCAAGCAGGGGGCGCAGCAGGCGTTGGGCTTTCATAAAGCGGTGCTCATAAACGAATCGACAGGCCATCGGCCAGGGATTGCCGGTAGGCGCGCCAGGCCGGCACGCTGCCCATCAGCAGCGCGGCGATCAGGATACCGCCCAGCAACGTCCACTCATACTGGCTGGGCCAGGACAGCGGCAGGTACAGGCCGTAGTTCGATTGCACGTAGCCCTGGGCCAGGGCGATGCCCAGGTACAGCAGGCCCAGACCGGCCAGGACCCCGAACAGTGCCAGGGCAAAGGCTTCTAGTACCAGCAATGTTGCAATATGCCAGGGACGGGCGCCTACCGAACGCAGGATGGCCATCTCCCGGCGACGCTCGTTGAGGCTGGTGAGGATTGCCGTGAGCATGCCGATCAGGCCGGTAAGAACCACGAACAGCGACACCACGAACAAGGCTTTCTCGGCGGTGCCCATCAGGCTCCAGAGTTCCTGCAGGGCCACGCCGGGCAGGATCGCCAGCATCGGCTCGCCGCGAAATTCGTTGATCTCCCGTTGCAGGGCGAAGGTCGAAATCTTGCTGTTGAGGCCAAGCATGAAGGCGGTGATCGCCTGGGGCGTCAGGTCCAAGTTGCGCGCCTGATCGGCAGTAATACGACCGTCGCCACGGGCCGGCACACCGTTGTGCCAGTCGATGTGGATCGCCTCCATACCGCCCAGGCTGATGTGCAGCGTGCGGTCCACCGGAGTACCGGTGCGCTTGAGGATACCCACCACGGTGAAGGGTTTGTCGTCATGCTTGACCAGGCTGATGGCCGCCACGCCGTGGGCCAGCACCAGCTTGTCGCCAAGTTTGTAGTGCAGGGCATCGGCGACTTCGGCCCCCAGTACCACCTCGAAAGGATCACTGGCGAAAGCCCGGCCCACGGCCAGTTGCAGGCTCTGCTGATGACCGTACTGGTAGTGCTGGAAGTAGGCCTCGGTGGTGCCCATGACCCGGTAGCCACGATGGGAGTCGCCCAGCGAAATCGGGATCGCCCACTTCACCTTAGGGTTGTTGGCGAAGTGCTCGAAGCTGTCCCAGCGGATGTTGTTGGTGGCGTTGCCGATGCGAAACACCGAGTACAACAGCAGGTTCACCGAGCCGGAGCGGGCGCCGACGATCAGGTCGGTGCCGCTGATGGTGCTGGCGAAACTGGCCCGGGCTTCGGTGCGGACCCGTTCCACCGCCAGCAGCAGGCAGACCGAGAGAGCAATGGCGAAGGCGGTGAGGATCGCGGTGAAGCGGCGGTTAGCCAGGCTGGCCATGGCTAGACGGAACAGATACATCTCAGACCTCTGCGGGCGTGGCGGCGCGATTGAGTTCGGCCAGCGACAGGTTGCGATCAAACAGCGGCGCCAGGCTCTGGTCATGGCTGACGAACAGCAGGCTGGCTCCAGCCTCACGGCACTCGGCGAAGAGCAGTTGGATGAAAGCTTCCCGGGCGTCGTAGTCCAGCGCCGAGGTGGGTTCGTCGGCGATCACCAGCTCTGGCTGGCCGATCAGGGCCCTGGCGGCGGCGACCCGTTGCTGTTGGCCGATGGACAGCGAGTCGGCACGACGGCCGAGCAGGTCGGGGTCCTTCAGACCCAGATGGGCCAGCAAAGTGGCAGCCGCCTGATCGACGCTGCCGTGGCGCTGAATGGCGCGGCTGGCCCGCAGCCTGGAGAAGTGGCAGGGCAGTTCGACGTTCTCGCGTACCGAGAGAAACGGCAGCAGGTTGAACTGCTGGAAGATGTAGCCGGTGTGATCGACGCGAAAGCGGTCACGTGCTCCGGCGGCCAGCTCGGTCAGCTCCTGGCCCAGCAGGCGGATGCTGCCCTGATTGGGTTTCTGTACCCCGCCCAGCAAGCCCAGCAGCGTGGTCTTGCCGCTGCCGCTGGGGCCCTTGAGGAACAGTGTTTCGCCGGCTTCCAGGCGGAAACTCGGGATGTCCAGCAACTGAGGGTGGCCGGGCCAGCTGAAGCCCAGGTCGGACAGTTCGATGAGTGCTTGGGTCATGTTGGGCCGATCATGCAGTGAGTGGTGTAGCCGCCGCTGGAAGCCGCGGCTACAGGCGCAGCGCTTAGAACTTCAGGGTGGCAGCCTTGGCGGTGGCTTCGACACCTTGCTGGCCGTTTGGCGAAATCAGTTGTACCTGAATTTTCTGGGTGGCGGGGAAGGTCTTGAAGACTTGTCCCAGGTCGAGGTTCTTCAGGGCGTCCGGCTTGGCGCAGGTGAACTGGTAGTGAGCGTGGATCTCGCTGTGTTCGTGGTGATGTTCATGACCTGCCGCGTCCTTGTCATCGTCATCGTGGTCATCGGCTTCGGGCTTGTCGCCGAACAGCGGGCTCTCCAGTTCCTGTTTGGCCACTGTGCAGGCGGCGGCCTTGGGCAGGCTGAACAGCACCAGGGGCTGTTCCAGTTGAGTGCGGGCGGCAGCGACCTTGGCCTTGTCGGCGTCGGTGCTGGGGGCGTGTTCGAACCCCACCAGGTTCATCGCCGGGCTTTCCAGTTCCAGCTCCAGGGCCTGGCCGTCGAGCACCGCGTTCAAACGGGCCACGCCGTGTTCATGGGCGCCGAGGCTGCCGTGTTCATGCTCGTGATCATGGGCTTGCGCGGCCTGGGCAACGGCCAGCGGCAACAGGGCGAAGGGCAGGGCGAGTAGCAGACGGCGCATAGCAAGTCTCCAGGGCGAAGATGAAATAAATGTTATGTGATCTTATAACAATAGGCCGCAGAGTTTGACCGCCTGCTTGGCGTTGCGCAAGACGCGTGGGAGCATGCTCGTCAGAAAAATGTGGGAGCACAGCGATGTTGCGGATTCGTGGAAGCATCGGCGATTGGCCGGTGGATTTGACCCTGGAACTGGACGAAGGCGATTGGGCGCAACTGGGCGCGCAGTTGCAGGCGGCCAAGCCTGAAAGTGTCGCGGCAGCTACCCGGCCGGCCAGTCAGGACGATGCGTTGTGGCAGACCGCCAAGGATCTGTTGCGCAAGGCGGGCCAGATCAGCGGGCCCGAGTTGCTGGAGCAGTTGCAGGGGCTGACCGGCAGCGCGGCGGCGGGCAAGCGTTTGCTGGTGCGCTTGCGCCACTGCGCCGAGGTCAAGGTGATCAGCGGCGCCGATACGCCGCTCTACAGCTGGGTGCAATGATCCTGTAGGAGCCAGCTTGCTGGCCAATGGGTTCTGTCTGTCAGAACCCTTTCGCTGGCAAGCCAGCTCCTATATCAGCCGGCAGATCAGTCTCAGTACAGCGCGGCGAACAGTTTGCGGCGATACGCGGTCACCAATGGGTGATCGTTGCCCAACAGGTCGAAAACTTGCAGCAGGGTCTTGTGGGCAATGCCTTCGTTGTAGCTGCGGTTGCGCATGAAGAGTTTGAGCAAGGCTTCCAGCGCCGCTTCGTATTGCTGGCGGGCCAGTTGCTGGATCGACAGCTGGTAGGTTGCCTCGTCATCCAGCGGGTCCTTGGCCAGGCGCGCCTTGAGGTCGGCGGCATCCGGCAGGTCCGCGGCCTGCTTGAGGAAGGTGATCTGCGCCTTGGCACCGGCCAGGGCGGCCTTGTGTTCATCGCTCTTGACCGCGTCGAGCACGGTCTGGGCTTCGCCCAGTTCGCCGCGCTCGGCCAGGCAGCGGGCGTAGAGAATCAGGGCCTTGGCGTTGCTGTTGTCTTCCCCCAGCAGCACTTTGAGGAGGGCCTCGGCGTCGCCGATCCGGCCGTCGCTGAACAAGGCTTCGGCCTGCTCCAGCGGGTCGGCGGCAGGGGGTGGCGGCATCTGCACATGGGGTTCGAGCATCGCCCGTACTGCGGATTCCGGTTGTGCGCCGGCAAAGCCGTCCACCGGTTGACCGTCCTTGAACAGCACCACGGTGGGCAGGCTGCGGATGCCGAAGCGGGCGACGATGTCCTGCTCGATATCGCAGTTGACCTTGGCCAGCAGCAACTCGCCCTGATAGCTCTCGGCGATCTGTTGCAGCATCGGCATCAGCGCCTTGCAGGGCGCGCACCATTCTGCCCAGAAGTCCACCAGGACCGGTTTGTGGAAGGAATTCTCGATCACCGACTGGTCGAAATCAGCGGTGCGGGCGTCGAAGATATACGGCGTGTCCTGACTCATGGGGTATCTCGAATAAGCGGGAATGGAACCACTATAAAGTTGCGCGAAGTAGATCGCTATTGCCCGTGGCAGCCGGGTCGCCGGTGAATGGCCGCTGCGCGTGATACAGGCTCACATTGCGAAACTCCCAAGGCTCGGCCAGGTCAGGCAGCGTCAGGGCGTTGAGCATTTCCAGGCGCTGATACAGCGGGTGCTGGAAGTCCCTGACCCGGGAATCCGCCACCAGGGCTTCGCGGCCGCGGCTGAGGAATTCATCCAGCAGCGGCAGGTTGGCTCGGTCATAGAGCACGTCCGCCACCAGGATCAGGTCGAAGCGATCAGCCTCGGCGAAAAAGTCCGTTGAATAGCTCAGATCGACGTCGTTGAGTGCGGCGTTGGCACGGCAGGCGGCGATGGCCAGTGGGTCGAGGTCGCAAGCCACCACTTCCAGGGCACCAGCCTTGGCCGCGGCAATCGCCGCCACCCCGGAGCCGGCACCGAAGTCCAGCACCCGCTTGCCTTGCACCCAGTGCGGGTGTTCGGCCAGGTAACGGGCCAGGGCCAGGCCGCTGGCCCAGCAGAAACTCCAGTAAGGCGGTTCATGGAGAATGCGTCGGGTTTCTTCCGGGGTGAAGGCGCGGTCCATGTTCTGGGCGTCGATCAGCCAGAGTTTCAGGCGCGTGTCGGGCAGCTCGCAGGCCACCAGTTGCGCATCACCCAGCAGCTCGCTGAGGGCGTCTTGCAGGTCGAGCGGTACCTTCATGGGGCTTTGACGAATTGCAGTGGTCCCAGGGCCTGGGTGGTGGGTTGGTCGATGCGTACTGCCGGCAGGTGCAGGATCAACTGGCCGGATTGGCTGGCGCGGCCGCGCAGTTCGACCCGGGCGCCGGCGGGGAAGGCGTCGGGAGCGAAACGCAGGCGAAAGGGCAGAGCCTGGTTGGTACCGGTCAAGTTGTTGCTGGCCAGCAAGCGTTGCGGACGGCCGCGCTCATCGATTACCAACAGCGCCAGTTCGACGTTGGCGCCGGCCGGCACCCCGTCGAGGGTACCGCTCAGTTCGCGCTGGTAGGCCGGCAAGGGCCCAAGATCGGCAGGTTCCTGATTTTTTTGCGTGGTCTGTTGCTGTGAAGAAGAGGGGGCCGCAGGTTTTGGGGCATCGCTGCTGCAAGCGACCAGCAGGCTGACGAGACTGAGCAAAACGAGCGGTCTGAGCGGCATCTGAAGCTCCAACAAGGCGAATGTCCATGTGCGAAACATAATAGTCGGTCTGTATACCGTAAAGGCTATGGCTTGTCTTGCCAGTGGGATGCGCTACCATGGCCCTCCCTTTTTTTGTTGCCTGCCACCATGCACTGTCCCTTCTGCGGTGCCAACGACACCAAGGTCATCGACTCGCGTCTGGTCGCCGAGGGCGAACAGGTGCGCCGCCGGCGTGAATGCCTGGCCTGTGGTGAACGTTTCACCACCTTCGAAACTGCCGAACTGGTGATGCCGCGCCTGATCAAGACTGACGGCAGCCGTCAGCCCTTCGACGAAGAAAAACTGCGCGCCGGCATGCAGCGCGCCCTGGAAAAACGCCCGGTCAGTGTCGAGCGTCTGGAGGCGGCGCTGGTGCACATCAAGCATAAGCTGCGGGCCACTGGTGAGCGCGAAGTCAAATCCCTGGTCGTGGGTGAACTGGTGATGACCGAGCTGCAGAAGCTCGATGAAGTCGCCTATATCCGTTTCGCTTCGGTCTATCGACGTTTCCAGGACCTCAACGAATTCCGCGAAGAGATCGACCGTCTCGCCCGCGAGCCGGCCAAGCAATGAGCCTGTCCCCGGAGCAAGCGGTACTCGACGCGCACTACATGGCCCGTGCCTTGGAACTGGCGCGCAAGGGCCGGTACTCCACCCATCCCAACCCCCGCGTCGGCTGTGTCATCGTTCGCGACGGCCAGGTGGTAGGCGAAGGCTGGCATGTGCGGGCTGGTGAACCCCACGCTGAAGTCCATGCCCTGCGTGCCGCCGGGGAACTGGCCCGTGGCGCCACGGCCTATGTGACTCTCGAGCCTTGCAGCCATCACGGCCGCACACCGCCTTGCGCCGATGCCCTGGTCAATGCCGGGGTGGCGCGGGTGGTTGCGGCGATGCAGGACCCGAACCCGGAAGTGGCCGGGCGCGGCTTGCAGCGTCTGGCCCAGGCCGGCATCGACACCCACAGCGGAGTGCTGGAAGCCGAGGCCCGGGGGATCAACAAGGGTTTCCTGAAACGCATGGAGCACGGCCTGCCTTATGTGCGGGTCAAGCTGGCGATGAGTCTCGACGGTCGCACTGCCATGGCCAGTGGCGAGAGCCAATGGATTACCGGGCCAGCTGCCCGCTCCGCGGTGCAACGTCTGCGGGCCGAATCTTCGGTGGTGCTGACTGGTGCCGACACAGTGCTGGCGGATGACGCCCGGCTGACCGTACGCGCCGCTGAGCTGGGCCTGGACCCTGAGCAGACTGCCCTGGCCATGAGTCGCCCACCGCTGCGGGTGTTGATCGATGGCCGTTTGCGGGTGTCTCTCGACGCGCCGTTCTTCAAGGCCGGACCGGTGTTGGTGGCCACCTGTGCGGCCGTGGAAGAGCAATATGCCAACGGCCCGGAGTGCCTGATCGTTCCCGGCCCCGATGGCCAGGTCGACCTGCATCGCTTGCTGTTGGAGCTGGCCGCCCGTGGCGTCAATGAAGTGCTGGTGGAAGCCGGCCCGCGGCTGGCGGGAGCCTTTGCCCAGCAGGGGCTGGTGGACGAGTACCAGATCTTCGTCGCCGGCAAGTTCCTCGGTTCCTCGGCGCGGCCGTTGCTGGACTGGCCGCTGGCGCAGATGAGCGAGGCACCGTTGCTCAAGATCATTGAAATGCGTGCAGTGGGCGATGACTGGCGAGTCACTGCCATCCCGACCCCGCCAGCGAGCGTATAATTCCCGACTTTCGCCTACCCGGCGGCCCTGTTCTCGAGGAGGACTCCATGTTCACCGGCATCATCGAATCCATCGGCAGCATTCGCGCATTGACCCCAAAAGGCGGAGATGTGCGGGTCTATGTAGAAACCGGCAAGCTTGATCTGGCCGACGTCAAACTGGGCGACAGCATCGCGGTGAACGGCGTCTGCCTGACCGCAGTCGAGTTGCCGGGTGACGGTTTCTGGGCCGATGTCAGCCGCGAGACCCTCGATTGCACGGCCTTCCATCAGTTGAAAGCCGGCAGCCGGGTCAACCTGGAGAAAGCCCTGACCCCGACCACCCGCCTGGGCGGTCACCTGGTCAGCGGTCACGTCGACGGTGTCGGCGAAGTGGTGGCGCGGGAAGAAAATGCCCGGGCCATTCAGTTCCGCATCCGCGCACCGAAAGAACTGGCCAAGTACATCGCCCATAAAGGCTCGATCACCGTCGACGGCACCAGCCTGACGGTCAACGCGGTCAATGGCGCCGAGTTCGAGCTGACCATCGTGCCCCACACCCTGGCGGAAACCATCATGGCCGACTACCGGCCGGGTCGGCAGGTCAACCTCGAGGTCGACCTGCTGGCGCGCTACCTGGAACGCCTGCTGTTGGGTGACAAGGCTGCTGAAGCCACCACCGGCAGCAGCATTACCGAAAGTTTTCTGGCCGCTAACGGCTATCTCAAATCCTGACTCAAGGGGGTGCCGCGTGGCGCTCAACAGCATCGAAGAACTGGTTGAAGACATCCGCCAAGGCAAGATGGTCATCCTCATGGATGACGAAGACCGCGAGAACGAAGGCGACCTGATCATGGCCGCCGAGTGCTGCAAGGCCGAGCACATCAACTTCATGGCCAAGCACGCCCGTGGCCTGATCTGCATGCCCATGAGCCGCGAGCGCTGCGAGCTGCTCAAGCTGCCGCTGATGGCGCCGCGCAACGGTTCCGGCTTCGGCACCAAGTTCACCGTCTCCATCGAGGCCACCGAAGGCGTGACCACCGGCATCTCGGCCGCTGACCGTGCGCGTACCGTACAAGCGGCAGCGGCCAAGGACGCCAAGCCCGAGGACATCGTCAGCCCGGGTCACATCTTCCCGCTGATGGCCCAACCCGGCGGTACCCTGGCCCGTGCCGGCCACACCGAAGCCGCCTGCGACCTGGCGCGCATGGCCGGTTTCGAGCCAAGCGGGGTGATCTGCGAAGTGATGAACGACGACGGCACCATGTCCCGTCGTACCGAACTGGAAGCCTTCGCCGCTGAACACAACATCAAGATCGGCACCATCGCCGACCTGATTCACTACCGGATGATCCACGAACGTACCGTTCAGCGGATTGCCGAGCAGCCCCTGGACAGCGAACTGGGCCAGTTCAATCTGGTGACCTATCGTGATTCGGTGGAAGGCGACGTGCACATGGCCCTGACCCTGGGCGATATCTGTGCTGAAGAGCCGACCCTGGTGCGCGTGCATAACATGGACCCGCTGCGCGACTTGCTGATGGTCAAGCAGCCGGGCCGCTGGAGCCTGCGCGCGGCCATGGTCAAAGTGGCCGAGGCCGGCAGTGGCGTGGTGCTGTTGTTGGGTCACCCGCTGGATGGCGATGTACTGCTGGCGCACATCCGTGAAACCGCGGAACACCAGCCGGTGAAGAAACCCACCACCTACAGCATCGTCGGTGCCGGTTCGCAGATCCTTCGCGATCTGGGCGTCCGCAAAATGCGCCTGATGAGTGCGCCGATGAAGTTTAATGCGATATCCGGTTTCGACCTGGAAGTTGTAGAATACGTGCCCTCCGAATAAAAGCCGGTCGTTTCCGGCTTGAAATTCGCGGTTCAAATATCACTGAAGAGCGTGTGCTAGACACGCTCTGGCTCTTTAAGAGATTTGTCGAATGACCCTGAAGACCATCGAAGGTACCTTCATCGCCCCTAAAGGCCGCTATGCCCTGGTGGTCGGCCGTTTCAACAGCTTCGTCGTCGAAAGCCTGGTCAGCGGCGCGGTTGACGCCCTGGTTCGCCATGGCGTGAGCGAAAGCGACATCACCATCATCCGTGCCCCTGGCGCCTTCGAAATTCCGTTGGTCGCGCAGAAAGTCGCACAGAAGGGTGAATACGCGGCGATCATCGCCCTGGGCGCGGTCATTCGTGGCGGTACTCCGCACTTCGAATACGTAGCCGGCGAATGCACCAAGGGCCTGGCCCAGGTGTCCATGGAGTTCGGCGTGCCAGTGGCCTTCGGCGTGCTGACCGTTGATTCGATCGAACAAGCCATCGAACGTTCCGGCACCAAGGCCGGCAACAAAGGGGCCGAAGCTGCCTTGTCCGCCCTGGAAATGGTCAGCCTGCTGGCGCAGTTGGAGGCCAAGTGATTAGCGACGATAGCGATCGTTTCAACCCGCGCGATCCCAAGCCTGCCAACGCCGGCAAGCCATCCAAGAGCGCCAAGCGTCGCGAAGCCCGTCAGCTCGCGACCCAGGCGCTGTACCAATGGCACATGGCCAAGCATTCGCTGAACGAGATCGAAGCGCAGTTTCGGGTCGACAACGATTTCACTGACATCGACGGCGCCTACTTCCGGGAGATCCTGCACGGAGTTCCGGCCAACAAGAACGAGATCGACAACGCGCTCGTGCCTTGCCTGGACCTGGCCATCGATGAGCTGGACCCGGTTGAACTGGCGGTCCTGCGGCTGTCCACCTGGGAACTGCTCAAGCGCGTCGACGTGCCGTACCGCGTTGTGATCAACGAAGGTATCGAACTGGCCAAGGTTTTCGGTTCCACCGACGGCCACAAGTTCGTCAACGGTGTTCTCGACAAGCTGGCCCCACGCCTGCGTGAAGCTGAAGTGAAGGCGTTCAAGCGCTGAACCGCGCTTGCAGCTGCCATGGGCGAGTTTGAGCTGATCCGTAACTTCTTCGCTGCCGCGCCTTGTGCGCAAGGCGGCGAGGGTGTTGCCCTGGGGATTGGTGACGACTGCGCCTTGCTGGCGGTTGCTTCGGGCGAGCAGTTGGCGATTTCCACCGACACCCTGGTGGCCGGTGTGCATTTCGCCGATCCCTGCGACCCCTATCTTTTAGGCCAACGCTCCCTGGCGGTGGCTGTCAGCGATCTGGCTGCCATGGGCGCCACCCCGCTGGCCTTTACCCTTGCCCTGACCCTGCCGACGGTAAGCGCCGATTGGCTGCAGGCCTATGCCCGTGGCCTGAACGCCATGGCCCAGAGTTGCGATGTGCGCCTGATCGGTGGCGACACCACTCGTGGCTCGCTGACCTTGACCCTGACCGTCTTCGGGCGAGTGCCCGCAGGCCTTGCCCTGACCCGCAGTGGTGCCCGTGTGGGTGATTTGCTCTGCGTCGGCGGTGAGCTGGGCAATGCCGCCGGAGCCCTGCCGCTGGTCCTGGGCCAGCGCAGCGCTGATGCAAGCATCGCCGCCCCCTTGCTGGCTCACTACTGGTCACCGCAACCGCAATTGGCCCTGGGCCAGGCACTGCGGGGCAAGGCCACCTCGGCCCTGGATATCTCCGATGGCCTGCTGGCCGATTGCGGGCATATCGCGGCCGCTTCGAAGGTCGCCTTGCAGGTGGAGGTGGAGAAACTGCCACTGTCGCCAGCATTGTTGAGCTTTCTTGGAGAACAGGGTGCCCGCGCTGCGGCCTTGAGTGGCGGCGATGACTATGTCCTGGCCTTTACCTTGCCGCCTGCCGAGCTGGCGCCGCTGTTGGCGGCTGGTTGGCCGGTGCAGGTGGTGGGGCAAGTGGTGGCCGGGCAGGGTGTGACCCTGCTGGACGCCGGCGGCCAGGACATCACCCCCGGCACCCGGGGTTATCAACACTTTGCGGAGACACCGTGACAGATCATCCCAAACAGGTTCCGGCGGAGTTCGTACCGCCGTCGGTCTGGCGTAATCCCTGGCATTTCCTGGCGTTCGGTTTTGGTTCCGGCACCTTGCCCAAGGCGCCAGGCACCTGGGGCTCGCTGGTTGCACTACCCTTTATCCCGCTGTGGCAGATGTTGCCGGACTGGGGCTACTGGCTGATGCTCGGCGTCACCATGCTGTTCGGCTTCTGGCTGTGCGGCAAGGTCGCCGACGATCTGCGGGTGCATGACCACGAAGGTATCGTCTGGGACGAAATGGTCGGTATGTGGATCACCCTGTGGCTGGTGCCCGAGGGCTGGTACTGGCTGTTGGCGGGGTTTTTAATGTTCCGTTTCTTCGACATTCTCAAGCCGTGGCCGATTCGCTGGGTCGACCGGCATGTGCATGGCGGTGTCGGCATCATGCTCGATGATGTGCTGGCTGGCGTGTTTGCCTGGTTGGCGATGCAAGGGCTGGTGTGGTGCTTCAACTGAGGAATTAGGCATGGATGTCTGCCGCGTGCTGCTGGTGTTGCTGGTTGCCTGGAGCTGTTGCAGCGTCCGGGCCGGCGAGCTGCAGGCGCCATCCGGGCAGATTCGCATCGCCAGTGAGGTCTGGAGCGAATACACCGAGGCCGACGGCGATGGGTTGGCCTGGGCCATCCTGCGCGAAGTCTTCGAGCCCGTGGGAATCACCATCGAGCGTTGCAGCGTGCCTTATACCCGTTCGGTCGGGTTGGTGCAGCGCGGCGAAGTGGATGCACAGGTTGGGGCTTATCGCGACGAATCGCCGGGCGTGCTGTACCCGCACTGGAACTACGACACGGACCACATCTACGCCCTGGGCCTGGCGAGCAGTCCGGAACTGAGCCTGGCGACGCTCGGCAGTTACCGGCTGGTCTGGGTGCGTGGCTACAAGTACCAGGACTACCTGCCCAATGTTCGCCGCTACAACGAGATCCGGCGGCGTGTCGGTATCCTGCCGATGCTGCTCTACAGTCGCGCCGACTACTATATCGATGCCCAGACCGAGATCGATTATGTGCTGAGCCAGGCTCAGGACCCGAGCCAGTTCAAGCGCACCCATTTGGCCGAGCTGCCGCTGTACCTGGGGTTTGCCAGTAATCCCCGGGGCCGGGAAATGCGCGAGCTGTATGACCAGCGCATGGCGCAGTTGGTGAGTACAGGGCAATTACGGCCAATCTTCGAGCGTTGGAAGCAGCCTTATCCCTTTGATGGGAGTCCGCGTCCGGCGGTCCGTTGATCAAACTTATCGATCTTTATCTCCGATAATTCAGCCTAAGCGTGCAGTGGAGGCTGCTGTTACAATGCCGCCTCTGCGAATCTCCAGTCCTCATACAGATCAGGAGCACAACAGTGCCCGTCGTTTTTGTTGCCGCTTCCAAGCTGCCTACGCCTTTTGCGCAATTCACCATGCATGGTTTTCTCGATGAAGCCACCGGTCGCGAGCACGTGGTGCTCAGCCTGGGGGACATCGCCGATGGCGCGCCGGTTCTCGGTCGCCTGCACTCCGAATGCCTGACCGGCGACGCCCTGTTCAGCCAGCGTTGCGATTGCGGCTCGCAGCTGGAAGCCGCCCTGCGGGCCATCGCCCGGGAAGGTCGCGGGGTGCTGCTGTACCTGCGTCAGGAAGGTCGCGGTATTGGCCTGCTGAACAAGATCCGTGCCTATGAGCTGCAAGATGGTGGCGCCGATACCGTGGAAGCCAACGAGCGCCTGGGCTTTGCCGCGGATCAGCGTGACTACGGCATGTGCCTGCCGATGCTCGAGCATCTGGGGGTCAAGTCCCTACGCCTGATGACCAACAACCCGCGCAAGGTCAAGGCGTTGACCGAGATGGGCATCCAGGTTGCCGAGCGGGTGCCGCTGCACACCGGGCACAACCCCCACAACAAGCTGTACCTGGCGACCAAGGCCAGCAAGCTCGACCACATGATGGGCAACGAGCACCAGGGCGAGGTCGACCGCGCGTGACTCGGGGTCAAGTCAAACGGCGTCTGACCGTTAGCTGGTGGCAATACCTGGCCCTGGCCTTGCTGCCGCTGTTTGTGATCAACCTGGTGTTTGGTCAGGGCGAGGCCTTGATGCCAGTGCTGGCGATGCCATTCTTTATCGCCGGTACGGCCTCGATGTTCGTCAGCCTGCGTTTTTTCAACGGCTACAAACATGCCTTGATCGCCGCTGGCAAGGCCCTGGATACCCCTGAGGAACCTGCCGCCTGGATCACCCTGGCGGCCCGTCGTCGTGCCGCCTTCCTGGCGGCATCCTTGCCAGCCTGGATCGGTGCCCTGGCGGTGTTCGTCGGCCTGGAAGCGGTGCCGCTGATGCTCCTGGCCCTGTCCACCGCAGTGCTGTTCTACCTCTACCGTATTCCTCGTCAGCTCGGCTGATGTGGCGCTGGCTGGCGGTCCTGTGCCTGCTGGTCGGCACACCGGCACTGGCGGCGCAGCGGGTGGTCAGCCTGGCGCCGTCACTCTCGGAAATCGTCGTCGAGCTGGGGGCTTCCGACTTGCTGGTGGGCGTGCTGGATGCCGGTGAGCGGCCGGCACCGCTCAAGGACCTGCCTTCGGTAGGGCGTTACGGCCAGTTGGATATCGAGCGTCTGCTGAGCCTTCGACCGGATTTGCTTTTGCTCTGGCCGGGCAGCGTCGGCCCGGTCCAGCGCGATCAGCTGGCGCGCCTGGGGATCCCCACTTATGTCGCCGAGCCTCATGACTTCAAGCAACTGACGGCGCAGATCACCGAAATCGGCGAGCGTCTGGGGCGCTCGGCGGCCGCTCGTAAACTGGCCGCCGAGTTGGACGGGCAACTGGCCGGTTTGCGTGCCCGCTATCACCGCGAACCGGCATTGCCGGTGTTCTACCAGGTCTGGGACCGGCCGCTGTATACCGTGGGCGGTGGCCAGATCATCAGCGAAGCCCTGAGCGTCTGTGGCGCCCGCAATGTGTTTGCCGACCAGTCGTTGCCGGCGCCCCAGGTCAGCATCGAATCGGTGTTGCAGCGTAATCCGCAGGCGATCCTGGCCACCGCCCAGGGGCAGTTGGATGCCTGGAAGGCCTGGCCGCAGATCGCGGCGGTGCAGCAGGGGCGGCTGTTGCTGGTGAGGGACAAGGGGCTGGAGCGACCCAGTGGGCAGATGATCGCGGCGACGGCCAAGCTCTGTGCCTTGATCGCGCCTGAGCGCTGAGCCCCTTCGGCGGATCTTACAGCTCGGGCGTCCAGGTCACGCCGAGCATCCAGGTGCGGCCTTCGGTGCGGTAGCCATAGTCGCCGCCTTGGTAGCTGTAGAGCGCTCGGGAGTAGGACTTGTCGAAAAAATTGTCGAGCTTCAGGTCCAGTTTGATCTCGCGATTGACGGTCCAGCTGCTGCGCAATCCAACCAGCCCATAGCCGCCGAGTCGCGCCTGCTTCTGCGGAGCTTGATCTTCACGGCTATCGCTTACCAACTGCCAACTGGCGCCCAGGCCCAACTGCTCGAACTGCCGGTCCAGATCCAGGTTCAGGGTGCGCCTGGCTCGGCGTGGCAGTTGCTCTCCGCTCTGACGGTTGCGTGGGTCGATGATGGCGGCGCCAAGGCTGCTCTGCCAGCCGAACCACTCCTGCTTCAGGGCCGTTTCCAGGCCATTGATCCTCGCCGAGCCGATGTTCTCCGGGCGCTGCGCGCCGAAGTCGAAGATGATCGCGTCCCTGATGTCGGTACGGTACACCGATGTTTCCAGGCGGCTGCTTGGCGTCAGTTGGCTGCGCCATTGCAGTTCGTAGCTCCTGGAGTGCTCCGGCTTGAGGTCCGGGTTGCTGAAGCCTGGGTAATACAGGTCGCTGAAGTTCGGCGCACGGAAGCCTTCGCTGTAGGACAGCAGCAGGTCGTTGTCCGGATTCAGTGGCAGGGTCAGGGTGCCGCTCCAGGTGTTCTGGCTGCCGTACTGCTGGTTCTGGTCACGGCGCAGGCCCAGTTCGGTGGAAAAGCTCTCGCCTTGAAACCGATGCTGGATAAAGGCTCCACGATTCCAGCGGCTGTCTTCGGCGAAGTACAGCGGGGTGCTACCGATGAAAAAGGCCGGCCCGGTATTGAGTCGGTCCTCATACCAGTCGGCGCCAAGGATCAGGCTGTGCTGCGCATTCAGGCGCAGATCGTTTTGCCAGGCGAGCGAGTCGCGGTAGGTGTTAAACACGCTGTTTTGGTCGCTGAGCTTATCGCTCTTGAGGTCGCGGTTCTCGCTGTGGCCCAGTTCCAGTCGAGACTGCCAGTGATCATTAACCATTGCATCGATAAAGCCGCTGACGCTGCTGACGGTGAAGTCGGTGTAAAGATCCTGCTCCGGGCCGAACGGGTTGTCATAACGGCTGCGGCCTCGGTTATCCAGCAGGTTGAAGCCCACTTCCAGGTCGTCGCTGAGGGCATGGCTGAGGGTGAAGCTGAGGGATTGGTTGCGGTAGCCATCGTGATCCGCATCGCTGGGGTAGGAGGCGTGGGTCCAGTCGATTCCGGCACTTTCATCCAGGTTGGCGCCGAGGCTGAAGCGGGTCTGGGCGTCGCCGCCGGAAAGGCCCAGGCTGCGCTCCCAGGTCTGGTTGCTGCCAGCGGCGACGCGCATGCGCCCATGCAGTCCCGACTCGGCGCCGCGCCGGGTGAAGATCTGGATCACCCCGCCAATGGCGTCGCTGCCGTAGATCACCGAGCGCGAGCCGCGCAGCACTTCCACTCGCTCGATCTGCTCGACGCTGATGAATTGCAGATTGCTGTCGCCGGAGGATGAACTGCTGATGCGCTGGCCATCCACCAGCACCAGGCTCTGGGCCGAGTTGGTGCCGCGAATGAAAATGTTCGGCAGGTTGCCGCGTCCGCCGCTCTGGGCAACCTGGACCCCGGGCACCCGTTGCAGCAGGTCGGTCAGGCTGGTGGGTTGCAGGCGGTCGATATCTTCCCGGGTGAATACCGTGTTCGCCGCGCTGCTGTCGTTGCGCGCCTGTACCTGGCGGTTGGTGCTGATCAGTGTCTCGGACAGTTTCAATGCCTGATCGCGCCCGAGACTCTCGGCCAGGAGTTCAGTGCAAGGCAGGAGGCAAAGGGGCAGGGCAAATCGAGCAAGTTGCATGGCTATTCCATTAGCGCACTGCGGCCTTGACCGCGTACAGCGAAAGGTCGGGTCTTGCAGCACACGCCCGCGTGGCGGGCGTGTGCATTCGAGTGTGGCGGTTACAGGCCCAGCAGTTCCAGGCGCTGGCGCACCGAAGCTTCGATGCCAGCTTCGTCGAGGCCGCATTCGGCAAGCATCTGCGCCGGTTTGGCGTGCTCGACGTAGGCGTCGGGCAAGCCCAGGTGCAGGATCGGCTTGAGGATGCTTTCGCGGGCCAAAAACTCGCTGACCGCGCCACCGGCGCCGCCCATGATGGCGTTTTCCTCGATGGTCACCAGCAGTTCGTGGCTACCGGCGATCTCGCGGACCAGGGCTTCATCCAGGGGTTTGACGAAACGCATGTCGACCACGGTGGCGTCGAGCTTTTCGGCCACTTGCAGGGCTTCGGCCAGTTGCACGCCGAATACCAGCAGGGCCACTTGCTTGCCTTGACGGCGGATCACGCCCTTGCCGATCTCGATCGGTTCCAGGTCCTTGTCGATCGGCGCGTTGGGGCCGGTGCCGCGCGGGTAGCGCACGGCGGCGGGGCCGTTGTACAGGTGCCCGGTGCTGAGCATCTTGCGCAACTCGTTCTCGTCGCTCGGGGTCATCACCAGCATGCCGGGGATGCAACGCAGGTAGGACAGGTCGAAGCTGCCGGCGTGGGTCGGGCCGTCTTCGCCCACCAGGCCGGCGCGGTCGATGGCGAACAGCACATCGAGGTTCTGTACCGCCACGTCGTGGATCAGTTGGTCATAGCCGCGCTGCAGGAAGGTGGAGTAGATCGCCACCACCGGCTTGGCGCCTTCGCAGGCCATGCCGGCTGCCAGGGTCACTGCGTGCTGCTCGGCAATTGCCACGTCGAAATAGCGCAGCGGGAAACGCTCGCTGAAGGCCACCAGGTCCGAACCTTCCTTCATCGCCGGGGTGATGCCCACCAGGCGCGGATCGGCGGCAGCCATGTCGCACAGCCACTCGCCGAAGACGCCGGAATACTTCGGACCGCCAGCCTTTTTCGGTGCGGCCGCCGGAGCATCCAGGGGTTCCAGCTTGGTGATGGCGTGGTAGCCGATCGGGTCGACTTCCGCCGGGGCGAAGCCCTTGCCCTTCTTGGTCACCACGTGCAGGAACTGCGGGCCCTTGAGGTCACGCATGTTGCGCAGGGTGGCGATCAGGGTCGGCAGGTCGTGGCCGTCGATGGGGCCGATGTAGTTCCAGCCCAGCTCTTCGAACAGGGTGCCGGGGACCAGCATGCCCTTGGCGTATTCTTCGGTGCGGCGGGCGATTTCCCAGGCACCGGGCAGGCGCGACAGCACTTTCTTGCTGCCTTCGCGCATGCTGGCGTAGGTGCGGCTGGAGAGGATCTTGGCCAGGTAGTTGGACAGCCCGCCGACATTGCGCGAGATCGACATGTCGTTGTCGTTGAGGATCACCAGCATGTTGGCGTCCACTTCCGGCGCGTGGTTCAGCGCCTCGAAGGCCATGCCCGCGGTCAGGGCGCCGTCGCCGATCACCGCGATGGCCTTGCGCTCGCTGTGCTGCAGGCGGGCGGCGATGGCCATGCCCAGGGCGGCGCTGATGGAGGTGCTGGAGTGGCCGACGCCAAAGGTGTCGTACTCGCTCTCGGAGCGCCGCGGGAAGGCCGCTAGGCCGTCTTTCTGGCGCAGGCTGGCCATCTGTTCGCGACGACCGGTGAGGATCTTGTGCGGATACGCTTGGTGACCCACGTCCCACACCAGCCGGTCGTCCGGGGTGTCGAACACGTAATGCAACGCAATGGTCAGCTCGATGACCCCGAGGCCGGCACCGAAATGCCCGCCGGTCTGGCCGACCGTGTAGAGCAATTCCAGGCGCAACTCATCGGCCAGGGTTTCCAGCTCGGCTTCACCTAACCGACGCAGGCCGTCCGGCGTCTGGACACGGTCGAGCAGCGGCGTGGTAGGGCGTTTGCGGGGAATCTCATGAAACGTCGTGGGCATCAGGCGAATCGTTATAGGTATAGAAAGAGGCGGCAGTTTACCTTATGCATCGCAAGCTGCCCACGCGGAGCGCCGAACTTGGCCGATATGCGGTCCGGCTATCGGGAGTCGATCAGCTGCGGCGCTCGACGATATACCGCGCCAGCTCGCGCAAGGGCTCGGCCGCTGCGTCAAACGGACGCAGCGCATGCAGCGCCTGGTCCCGCAATTCCAGGGCGTATTCCTTGGCTGCGGCCAGGCCCAGCAGCGCCGGGTAGGTCGGTTTGTCCCGAGCGATGTCGGCACCCTGGCGCTTGCCCAGGGTGGCGGTATCGCTTTCGACGTCGAGGATGTCGTCCTGCACCTGGAATGCCAGGCCGACTGCCTGAGCGTAGGTCTGCAGGGCCTTGAGTTCGTCTTTCTCGGCCCGGCCGCTGGCCAGGGCCCCGAGAATCACGCTGGCTTCAATCAGCGCGCCGGTCTTGTGCCGGTGCATGTACTCCAGGGCTTTCTGATCGAGCTTGAGCCCCACCGAGCCCAGGTCGATGGCCTGGCCGCCCACCATGCCCGCCGGGCCTGCGGCCTGGGCCAGGGTGGTGACCATGCGCAGGCGGATCTCGGCGCTGGCGTCGCTCAGGCCCGGGTCCAGCAGGGCGCTGAAGGCCAGGCTCTGCAGGCCGTCGCCGGCGAGGATCGCGCAGGCTTCGTCGAACGCCTTGTGGGTGGTGGGCTGGCCGCGCCGCAAGTCGTCATCGTCCATGGCCGGCAGGTCGTCGTGGACCAGGGAGTAAGCATGAATCAGTTCTACCGCGCAGGCCGCGCCGTTGGCTTGCTCGGGCCGGCCGCCCAGGGCCTCGCAGGCGGCGTAGGCCAGCAGCGGGCGTACACGCTTGCCGCCATTCATCACGCTGTAGCGCATGGCTTCATAAAGACGGGCAAGTTCGGGGCTTGGCGCGGTGAACAGGGTGTGCATTGCAGCGTCGACGCGGGCCTGGCTGGTGGCCTGATAAGCGGCAATCATTCTGGCTGTTCCGCGTCGAAAGGTTGTTCGGCCAGTTCGCCGTCGCGCTCCAGCAGGATCTGCACCTTCTGCTCGGCCTGGGCCAGGGCGGCCTGGCAATCACGGGTCAGGCCGATGCCTTGTTCAAAGGCGGTCAATGAGTCTTCCAGCGACAGCTCGCCGTTCTCCAGACGCTCGACCAGGGTTTGCAGGTCGGCGAGGGATTGTTCGAAATCTAAGGCAGCTTTTTTGCGGGCCATGGCGGCTATCCCGGTTGACGTTAAACCGGCGCGACACTAGCAGACACCGGGGTTTCGGGCAAATGAGAAGCGCTCGCTGGCACGCGTTTCACTGGCCCTGGCTTGAGCGTTTCACGGGGTTTTTCCAGGGGTGCCGAGACGCTCCGGCAGGTCTTCGCTGCGTGGACTGGTGCGGCTTTCCAGAGGGAGTTCCAGGCCAGGCGCCGTGCTGTTGCCAGATCCAGCGTGGGTGGTCCATGGGCGGGCTCTTCGGGGATGAGCCGAATAAATGCGCTATTCGGCTCAGCGTCCAGTTGCACCCTGCCTGAATCAGGCGGATGCAGCGTCGGTCTTGAGCGTGCTGCGCCCTGGTTCACCGGGCGGTGGTGCCTGGATCAGCCACTCCCCGGGCACAGCCTCGATGCGTGGATCAAGGGTCGAGGCCTGCACGCTTGGCGGATGCTCGGGCATGGCCACGTGCTGCAACGGCGCGTCGTCGACCCGGAACTCCCCGCTGACCTTGCTCGGTTGTACCCGCCAGGCCAGCAGCAGGGCGAACAGCGAAAACACCATGTATAAGGCGTTGTGGCCATAGAGGTTCATCAGTGCGCCGCTGAGCAGCGGCCCCAGGCAGGCGCCGACGCCGTGGGTGGCCAGGAGCATGGCGCTCAGGGCCACGCGTTGGGGTTGCTCAATGTGGTCGTTGGCCAGGGCGACCGCCAGCGGGTAGAGGCTGAACAACAGCAGGCCGCTGAGGCAGGCGAACAGCAGCAAGAAGGTAAACGACAGGCCGAACAGCCCCCACAAAGGCACAGTCACCAGGCACAGGAGCAGCGCGCAGGCGCGGATCAGTCGCGCGCGGTCGAGGCGATCCGAAAGCCAGCCGAGCGGCCACTGGGCGCACAGCCCGGCCAGGATCGCCACGGCGACGAAAGTGCCGGCCTGGGCCGTGTCCAGGCCGCTCAAGGTGATGAACACTGGTGCCAGGGCATAGAACGAACCGACCAGCAGTCCGGTGATGAACACCGTGCTCAGGGCTTGCGGCACCCGGCGCCAGAAAAAGCCGATCTGCAGGGGTGCTGTCACCAGTTTGGCCGGGTGCAGGCGTCGGGTCAGGGCGACGGGTATCAGGCACGCGGCGAAACACAGGGCGACGATCAGCAGAGGCTTGAAGTCCAGCTCGGGACGCCAGATCAGCACGCTCTGACCCAGCATCAAGCCCAGGGAGACCGCCACCATGTAGCCGGCGAACACCGCGCCGCGCTGCTGGTTGCCCGCCTGCTCGTTGAGCCAGCTTTCGATCACCATGTACTGGTTCATCATCACCAGGCCGGTGATGAAGCGCAGCACCAGCCACAACCACAGATCTTCGAACAGCAGGTGCAGGAGCACGATCATGGTCGCGGCACCCGCGCAGGCGACGTAAGAGCGGATATGGCCCACGGCGGCAATCATCCGATGGCCGAACTTGGCGCCGCAGACCATGCCGGCGTAATAGGCGGCGGTCAGGCCACCGATCCACAGTTCGCCGACCCCGTCGCTGGTCAGGCGCAGGCCGATAAAGCTGAAGAACAGCCCGTTGCCGGCAAGCATCAGGAGGGTGGCGCAGTAGAGCGCGGGGAATGTCAGCAGGTTCAGGTTCATGAGTCGTCAGGTCGGGGCGATCAAGGGCCGGCGTCGTGGGCAAGGTGGGTGTGTTCCAGCAGCCATTGGCGAAAGCGGCGTACGGCGGATGGTGGATTGCGGTGGTGCGGTTGCATCAGGTTCAGGCGCCCGCGGCTGGGCATGCGCTGCGGCAGTGCGCGTTGCAGGCGTCCGGCGGCGAGTTCGTCCTGCAGCAGGCTTTCCCAGCCCAGGGCCACGCCCTGGCCCATCACTGCCGACTGCATCAGCAACTGGTAGCTGTTGGTGCGCAGGGCGTGTTGCGGGGAGTGATAGGTCGCGCCCACGGCGCTGAACCAGTCGGACCAGGTCAGCCAGTCGTGATAGTGGTCTTCGACAATCAGCAGCCGGTGTTCCTGCAGCAGGTGTTGCGCATCGCGAATCGGCCCCTTGCGGCTCAGGTAGTCCGGGCTGCAGACGCAGATCACCTGCTCCCCGGCAAAGACCGGGGTCAGCTCCAGGCCCAGGGGCGCCGGCAACTCGTCCAGGTGATAGAACAGTCCCAGGTCGTACTCGCTGACATCCAGGTGCTGGGGGCTTTCACTGCAGAGGATGCGGATGTCCAGCTCCGGATACAGGCTCTGGAACGCCGGCAGCAGGCGCGCCAGCCAGATCGAGCTGATGGTCGGGGTGCTGGCCAGGGTCAGTTGGCGCTCGGCGCCGCGGCGGCGCAGTTCCGCCGACTCGCGGTCCAGCTCGCGCAGCAGGCGCTGGATGGTGCGAAAGTAGCGCTCGCCCGCCGGGGTCAGGCTGATGCCCAGGTTGTGGCGGTGGAACAGCGGCCGGGCGAGGTTTTCCTCCAGCCGCTTGATCTGGCGGCTGACCGCGCTCTGGGTCAGGTTCAGTTCCTGGGCGGCCCGGGTAAAGCTCAAATGACGGGCCACGGCCTCGAAAGGCTGCAGGCAGTTGAGAGGGGGCAGATCGACGTTTCGATGCGACATGCGGGTACCAGTCTACAGGGGCGGGCGCTGTGTCCTGCGTCCCGCCGAGTCTCGGAGATTGGGCATCCTGCCACGCTTTACAGCGTGGATCGGGCGATCCGTTTGTGCCACTGGCGTTGATGGATCTGCCGGCCATCGAGTCGCGCAACCTGGGTGGCGCGCAGGTAGAACCATTGCGCGTCGGCGTGCAGGCCCAGGGTGCTGTCCACTTCCACCGACCAGGTGCCGCGACCGGCCCGGTAATGCCATTGGATATCGGCCCGGGTCGACAGCGGGTCCCAGGGCAGGGTGCGGTATTGCTCGGTGCAGCGCTGGTCGACCCACAGGCCGTGATCGAGCAAGCGCATGGCGCCCAGATCGTCATCGATACGCACGCAGACTTCGCCGCTGGCCGCGTCTTCGCTGAGGGTGCGCTTGGGGGCGGCGGCGCGGATGATTTCCAGGTTGGCCGGCGGGGCGCTTTGCGGGGCTTCGAACGGACACGCCACGGCTTCGCCGATGAACACCGGCAACTGCACGCTCTGCACCTCGGGCAGCAGGGTCAGGGTGGTCAGCTCCCGGGCCGGCCACAGCAACGGGAAGCTGGCGGTGCTCAACGCCAGGCGCAGGCGATAACCGGCCGGCAGGCGATAACCGACATGGTCGAGGTTGACGCGCACCTGCAGGGGCGCGCCGGGCTCGGGTGGGCTGGCCACGGCGAAGTCGTCGCGCAGCGACAGGTTCAGGGTGCCGTAGGTGATCTGCGCCACCTGACCGTCCGGGGCCACGGCATTGAGCCGGGCGACGATCTGCCCGCAAGGCTGGTCCGAGGTCAGGCGCAGGTCCAGGCGCACATCACCCAGCAAGGCCAGGGGCTCGCTCAAGGGCTGGCTGTCGAAGCACAGCGAATGAGCATCGTCCCGGCGCTGGTCGGTGGGGCCGTCCGGTCCGAACCAGATGGCGCAGTACTCGCCCTGATGCAGGCCGGTGGTCAGGGGCGAGCAAATGCTGCGACTTGCGCTCAGCGCTTGCGCTCCCACGCTGAGCCCGTTGTCGCTGAGGCTGAAGGTCTGCCACTGGATCTGTGGATCGGGCCAGCCGGCGGTCTGCACCCACACGCCCGGGCGTTCGGCGTAGCTGGCCTTGGGCGGCACGGCGTCCTGCAGGTAGAAGGTGCAGGCGGGCTCGTCCATCACCCCGTTGTCGATGCCCTTGAGCCAGTGGTCCCACCAGCGCTTGGCCTCCTGGAGAAAACCAATGGCCGGGTTGGGCACGGCAAAGTGCGGGTACTTGTGAATCCAGGGGCCGAGCAGGGCTTTCTTCGGGCCATTCAGGTGCTGCATCAGGCGCGGCACGCTGTTCTTGTAGGCATCGCCCCAACCGCCGATGCAGTACACCGCGGCCTTGATCGCCGCGTAGTCCTCGCACACCGAGCCCTGGCGCCAGTAGTCGTCACGGGTCTGATGCTGCAGCCAGGTTTCGGCCAGCATCGGCATGGCGTCCAGGCGTTGCTGCCATTGCGCCTGCCAGTCCGGTACCAGCAGCGGGTCCGGTACGGCGGCGCTGAAGTTGAGCATGGTGGCGGCCCAGCCCTGGTTTTCCATCAACAGGTTGCCACCCTTGTAATGAATGTCGTCGGCATAGCGGTCGTCGGTGGAACACAGGGTAATGATGGCTTTCAACGCTGCGGGTTGATGGGCTGCCACTTGCAGGCCGTTGAAGCCGCCCCAGGAGATGCCCATCATCCCCAGGTTGCCGTCGCACCAGGGTTGGGCGCAGAGCCAGTCGAGCACTTCCAGGGCGTCCTGTTGTTCCTGCGGCAGGTACTCGTCGGCCATCAAGCCCTGGGATTCGCCGTTACCGCGCATGTCCACGCGCACGCAGGCGTAACCCTGGCCCGCCATCCAGGGGTGGGTCAGGGCATCGCGCACGGCGGTGCCGTCGCGCTTGCGATAGGGCAGGTATTCGAGAATTGCCGGGTAACGCCGGGTGCCGGCGTCGGCCGGCAGCCAGATACGCGCGGCCAGTTGGGTGCCGTCACGCAGAGGGATCAGGCAGTGCTCGATCTCGCGGATCGGATGGGGAAAGTCGCGGATGACGTCCATGGGCTACTCCAGTCGAAAAAGGGGCCGGCACCGGGCCGAGCGCGGTGGATCACAGCAGGCTGAAGGGGTATTCGGTGACCAGGCGGATGTGGTCGATATCGCCGTTCGAGGTTCCGTGGATGCGGTAGGTGCCCTGGCGCAGGCTCAGGGACAGGTCCTTGGCGACGCCGCTCTGCACCCGGTAGCTCAGGTCGATGTCCCGCTCCCATTGGCGCTCCTTGTCGGCGTAGTAGCGGTAGGGGCTGTCCTGGGGGATCCGCCGGCCGTCGACATGGCTGCCACGGATGTAGCGGGTGCCGAAGGACAGGCCGGGCAGGCCCAGGTGTTCCAGGTCGAGTCGGTAGCCCAGGCTCCAGGAACGCTCGCCGGGGCCGTTGAAGTCGGCGATCAACGAGGCGTTGGCCAGGTAGATCGAGCCGTGGAAGCCGCCGCCGCTCAGGGCCAGGTAGTCGAAGGGCTGCTGGCCATGGATGCGTTGGTGGGCCAGGGTCACGGTGTGCGGGCCCTGGTTCAGGGCCAGCGCCGCCGACCAGGCCGTTACCGCGATATCCCCGGCCAGGGCCTTGCCGTCGTCCAGGGAGCGGTAGAGTCGCAGGTCCAGGTTCAGGCTGCGCCGCTCCTCGGCGTCCAGGGGCTGGTCGAGGTTGAGGTTGAGGTAGTGCTGGCGCCACAGGTCCTGGTAGCGCGAGCTGTAGAGCCCCAGTTCGACCTGCGGATGCAACTGGTAGGTGCCGCCCAGATAGCTGGCGTCGCCGCCCTCGACCCTGGCGTAACCGGCGTGGAAGCCGCCCCGATGGCCGGTCTGGTTGAAGTCCCGGGAGGCGGTGAAGTGCCCGCCCTCCAGCAACAGGCCTTCCACCTCGCGGCTGCTGAAGGCCAGGCCGGTGGCGGTCGCCGGCATCAGCCGGTTGTCGGCCAGGGCCAGCACCGGGGTCTGTGGCCGCAGGTCGCCGTACTTGAGCTCGGTATTGGACAGGCGCATTTTCAGCGCGGCCCCGGCGGTAGCCGATTCTCGGCGGCTGCTGCCGTCGCTGTCGCTGACCAGCATCATGGTGCGCGCCCGGCCACCACCGCTGTCGAGTCGGGTGGCGAAATAGGCATGGGCATCCAGGCCCCAGCCCAGGGTGCCCTGGGTGTAGCCGGAGGCGTAGTCCAGCTGCAGGCCCTGGCCCCACTCGCGGGCATCCAGGTCCAACTGACGATGGTCGTTGTTGCGGTAGTTGTTGCGCACCAGGACGTTGATTCGGCTGTCTTCGACAAAGCCCCGGGATTGCGCCTGACTGGCGTGGGCCAGCGCGGGGCAGAGCAGCGTCAGGCCCAGGCCGCCCAGGATCAGGAGACGGACGTTCATGGGATAGGCCCTCGTGGCGAGTGGCTTTCCCCGGGCTCTTGTGCTGGCCGCGGCGGTGTCAGCAATGCCGGGTTTTTCATCCAGATAATCAGCGCGCTGCTGGAGAGCAGGACAATCAGCATGCCCGGCAGGCCGCCCAGGTTGGAGAGCATCTTGACCCCGTCGATGCCGACGTAGGCCACCATCACCCAGGACACGCAGCCGATGATCGCGCCCCAGATCACCTTGAGCAGCGGGTTGCCGTCCAGATCGGAGTCGGCGGTGACCCCGCGACTGCACAGATTGCCGATGACGTCGGTGCTGGAGTCGGCAGCGGTGACGAAGGAAATGAAGGCAATGAACAGCAGGAAGGCAATGATCAGGCCGCTCGCCGGCAACTGCTGGAACACCTGGTACAGCACGTGCTCCACCCCTTGCTCGTTGAGCACGCGGTTGAGTACCCCATCACCCTGGGCGTCGAAGTACAGGCTGCTGCCGGAGAAGATGCAGATCCACAGGGCGGTGAACAGCGCCGGGTAGAGCATGGAGATGTGGATGAACTCGCGCACGGTATAGCCACGGCCGATCTTGCCCAGGAACATCGCACTCACCGGGGCCCAGGCGAACCACACCGACCAGTAGAACACCGTCCAGCTCTGGGGCCAGTTATCGCCACTGGCCGCGCCGGTGAACAGGCTGCGGCCGAAGAAGGTCTGCAGGTAGGTGCCGAAGGACTCGATGCCGAGGCTGAAGATGTACAGGGTCGGCCCGCAGACCAGAACGAAAAGCCCCAGCGCCAGCATGATCCAGGTGTTGAAGGTGGAGAACTTGACGATGCCCTTCTGCAAGCCGCTGGCGGCGGAGAACACGAAGGTGGCGACGATCACCGCGATGATCAGTCCCAGGCGCAGCGGTGTGGTTTCTCCGCCGATGTACTGGCTCAGGCCGCCGGACAGGGTCAGGGCGCCGGTGCCCAGGGAAGAGGCCATGCCCGCCACCAGGGCGAACATCGCCAGGGTGTCGATCAGTCCGGCATGGCGCTTGACCCATGCCTGGCCGAGCAGGGGTTGCAGCATGGCGCCGATGGAGAAGTGGCCGCGCAGGTTGTAGAACACCAGGGCGAACACCAGTGAGGGCACCAGATAGATGGCGTAGGGCGTCAGGGTCCAGTGCAGGAACATGCTGGACATGGCGAAGTGCTTGGCTTCGCTGCTGCCGGCTTCGATGTTCAGGCTCGTGGGCGGGCCATACAGGTGATAGAGCGGCTCGGCGGTGGTCCAGAACAGCACGCCGACCGCCAGGGTGGTGCACAGGGCCACCATGAACCAGCGCGGCTTGCTCAGCAGGGGCTTGGCGTCTTCGCCACCGATGCGCACCCGCCCCAGGGGCGAAAAGTAGACGATGGCGGTCAGTACCAGGAGGAAGAAGCTGCCGGCGCTGAACAGCCAGGAAAAGTTGTCGAGGATGATCCGGTTGAGCTGCCTGCTCACCGCCAGGAAACCCTGCAGATCAAGGTAGCTGGCGATCACGGCTGCCAGCAGAATCAGAAAGGTGGGCCAGAAGACCCAGGCTCTTAACGGATACTTCATCAGTGAGGCACTCCCGTTGCTTATCTTTTTTATGGCCAGGCGAGGCCGCAATCACAGGGCGCCGCGGTGCAACGCTGCGGCGTTCTTAGATAAGCGTTGAGTGGTGCGCTGTAGCAATCGACTAATGGGTATGGGGTCATTCCCTGAGGGAATGCGCGATGGCCCCTGGCTGCCATGGGCGATGGCCGGGCCGATTGGTGTAGCAGGCATTGCAGAGCGCTTGCCGCAGGGTCGATCGGCAGCCGTCGGTGGTTGGCGGCCGGACGCTTGCGAGTGCTGGAGAGAGGGGGCCTCTGGGGCAGATTCGTACTTGAACTAAGGGTTTTTCTTGTCGGCTGATGAGGTGTGCAATTAATGGCGTATAGCCACCTTTTTCGGCGCGGATAATGTCGCCGTAGTGGCACCTGCGGGCCGTACTTCAGCAGGGTGTCGATTGCCTTGCAAAATCCCTTTTCGCCAATTGTGCAACAGGCGCCAAGTCGCTAATCTGCGGCCTTTCCAGCGCCCTTTGTCGCCGGGCACTCTTTCCGAATATTCGCAGCCGCGCCGAGGATCTGGCGCCAGGGTTTTCCCATGCATGGCAGGACGCATTACATGCGCGTTTTATCCTCCCTCCTGCTGACCTTGCTGGTGGCCGGGGTGGCGTTCGCCGAACCTTCCGCCGAACTTCAGGAACCCCTGGCCGGCTGGCGCTATTCCGGACTGCTGGACCGTACCGAGCAGGACCGGGTGGCCTATCCGACGCCACCCATCGACCGTGGCATTCAACGCAACCGCACTCTGATCGAGGGCCAGCTCAAGGCGATCGGTCACTTGCGCCAGCCCCATAGCCTGTCGGTCAACGGCAATCCGCTGAACCTCTACACCGACGAACAGGGCCGCTTCGCTCGCCCTTATGCATTTGGCGCCGGCTCCAACAGCGTCGAAGTGCGCAGCTCCGAGGGCAAGTCCCTCAAGCGCGTGCAATTCTACGAAGCCAATCAGAACAAGACGCCCCCACGCATTCGCGTGGTGCTGGGCTGGGATGATCCCAAGGCCGAGCTGGACATGCACATCATCACCCCCGACGGTCAGCACGCGTTCTTCGGTCATCCCGGTTTGACCAACGGTGGCGGCCTGGACCCGGACGGCGTCGACGGGCCGGGCCCGGAAATGTTCACCATGACCGCGCCGCTGCGGGGCACCTATCTGATCTACGTCAACTACTGGGGCAACTTCGGCGGTGGCGGGTACAACTTCGACGAAGGCAGCAATCAGAACGAGGTGATCACCTCGCAGATCAACCTGATCCTTAACGAAAACACCGTCGATGAGAAACGCGAGACCTTTATCGTGCCCATGCGGGCCATCGGCGACCTGTTGCTGGTCAAGTCTTTCAACTATTGAACATCCCGCACCACGGATGAATTGGGCTTTGTGAATCATGAGCGAAAACACAGCATCCCCGGCGGCCGGCGTTCCCGGCCCTGTACAACCCGGTAGCAAACGGCGCTGGCCAGCACTGGTCGCGGGCCTGTGTCTGGTCGCCGCCGCAGTCGCGGGTGTGGGCTGCAAGCCCAAGACCCCGGTGGTCGAACTGGCCGGCGACAAGCTGGGCCTGAGTCGCCCCGACGGGCTACTGGAAACCCACTCCCTGACGCAACTGCCCAAGGACCTGCTGGCGGTGCCTTTCCTCAAGGACACCCTGACCGAAGACTTCGTCTTCTATTACCAGGCCCACGCCGACCGCCTGGGCCTGATCGGCAGCCTGCGGCGGATCATCTACGATCATGACCTGAAATTGCAGGACAACCTGATCGAGCAACTGTTCGACCAGCCGGCGGATGTGGCGCTGTGGCGCGGTGTCGATGGGCGTCTCAAGGATTTCCTGCTGGTGATGGATCGTGGCGGGCTGGCCAAGCTGCTGGAGCCCCTGGCCAAGGTTGCCCTGGACGACACGCAACTGAGCAAGCTGGCTGAGCTGAAGGTCGGCGGCGATGCGGTGACCCTCTACCAGTTGAACTACAACGCCGGTAAATCCCTGGCGTTCGCTTCCCACGGCGACAAACTGGTGGTGCTGTCCAACCCGGCCAAGCTGTATGACCTGAGCAGCGGTGCCGACGATGAGCATGGCGCCGTCTCCACCGCTGCCCTGGAAGCCCTGCTCAACGGTGACAAACTGTTCCCCGAAGCCTTTGGCCTGGAGGCGCGCAAGCCTGAAGTGCAGCAACGGTTGGCGGTCAACTCCAGTGTCCTGGCCATGGGTTACCAGCGTTTCATCCCCAACTTCGCCGGCCTGCGCTTCGACATGGACGCCAAGGGCTGGCACAGCTACCTGGCCATGCAAGAGCAGGACAACCAGCCGGCCTTCGACTTCAAGCCGATCTGGCAGGCCATGCCCATGGGCGCCAGTGCCTGCGTGGCGCTGCCCCTGGCAGCGGAGCAGCAGAAACCGTTGCTGGTCAAGCTCGGTGCCGAAGAAGCGGTGGCCAGCAGCCTGACTGAACACATGGCCGGCACCGCCGGCCTGTGCTGGTACGCCGATTCGCGGCTGTACACGCCGCTGCTGGTGGCCAGCCTCAAGGATAAGGACAACACCCAGCTCGATGGGGAACTGGGCAAGCTGTTCGGTTCCATGGTCGGGGCCCGGGAAAGCAAGGTGCCGGAGCGCATCTTCCCCGTGGTCGAGCAGCAGAACGGCGAGGTACACCAGTGGCAGCGCCAGGTCAGTTCCAACTTCGGTCAGTACCCGGCCAAGGAGGCCAAGGACCCGCAGGCCATCACCGGCCGCGCCTTCATGCAGGTCAGCCTGGCTCGCCATGGTTCGACCCTGGTGTTCTCCCTGGACGACAAGCTGGTGAGCAAGGCCCTGGATACTTTGGATAAACGCTTCCCGCCCCTGGCCGATGTGGTACCCAAGGATGCACTGATGCCGGTGTACCTGGGCCCGCAATCCCTGGCGCAGTTGATCCAGCAGGAAACCTTCGACAGCTTGCCCCAGGACATGGAGCCGGTGTTCAACAACGCTGCGCAAACCTACCTGGTGCCCAAGCTGCGCACCCTTGGCGGTTACGGCAAGTACGCCCTGACTCTGCCCGAAGGCAGCGAGCCCAACGGTCACTGGCAATGGCTGCCCCTGCAATGGCGCGCGCTGTGAGTGCATGGCGCAAGAGTCTTTCCAGCCTCGGCCTGCTGGCCCTGTTGCTGAGCAATGCCGTGGGCGCGAACCAGGTTCCGCCGCTGGACGTGCAGCAGTCCCAGGTGTTTCGCGCCTGGTTCGTGCGCATTGCCCAGGAGCAACTGAGCCAGGGGCCGAGCCCGCGCTGGTACCAGCAGGACTGCGCCGGCCTGGTGCGCTTTGCCGCCAACGAAGCGCTCAAGGCCCACGACAGCAAATGGCTGCGGGCCAACGGCATGTCCAATCGCTACCTGCCGCCGGAGCTGCAGCTGAGCGAAGGCCAGCGTGGCCTGGCCCAGCAGTGGCAGCAGGGCGGCGGCCAGACCGGGCCCTACGTCAACGCCATCAAGCTGATCCAGTTCAACAGCCATCTGGTCAGCCGTGACCTGGGCCAGGCGCGCCCCGGTGACCTGCTGTTCTTCGATCAGGGCGACGACCAGCACCTGATGATCTGGATGGGCCGCAACATCGCCTATCACACCGGCACCACCACCCCCACCGACAACGGCATGCGCTCGGCCAGCGTGCAGCAACTGATGACATGGAAGGACACTCGATGGATACCCGACCCCGCCAACCCCAACTTCATCGGCATCTATCGACTGAACTTCCTCACCCAATGAGCGAATCGCGTATGTGGCGTTTTCTGTTTCGACTGACTGTTGTTCTGACCCTCGCGGCCCCCGCGAGCCTGGTCAATGCCGAAGACTCGGTGCCGTCCAGCGATTACGCGGCGGTCTCCGGCGAGAGTTTCTTCCTCCTGGCCGACAGCAGCTTTGCCAGCGACGAGCAGGCCATGGTGCGCCTTGAGGCTCCGGGCCGGGATTACCGGCGCTTTCGCATGGAGCCCTACGGCGGCGCGGACATCCGGGTGTACCGGATCAACCAGCCGCTGGACTTCCTCAAGCGCCAGAAGAACCTGCACCGGGTGGTCAGTGACGGCCAGTTCAAGGGCGAGGGCCTGTCCAACACCCTGGCCTACCTGTGGGACAACTGGTATCGCAAATCCCGCCGGGTGATGCAGCGCGCCTTCTCCTACGAGTCACGCAAGCAGGTGACCGAGGAGGTGCCGGAACTGAAGGTCGGCAATTCGATGCTGGCGCCGACGCCCTATGACGCCCAGCCGCAGTTCGCCCTGATTCCGGGGCTGCCGCTGGTGACCCAGTTCCGTTATCCGCTGTGGCAGGCCAAGCCGATCCAGCCGCCGGCCGGGGTTGACCTGTCCGGCTCCTCCAGCCAGTTCATCAACGTCGCGCCGGGCAACGTCTATATCCCGCTGGGGCAACTCAAGCCGGGCCTGTACCTGGTGGAAGCCCTGGTGGGCAAGTACCGCGCGACCACCATGGTCTTCGTCTCCAACACCGTGGCGGTGAGCAAGATTGCCGGTGACGAGCTGCTGGTCTGGGCCGCAGGCAAGCATGAAGGCAACTCCGTGCCCAAGGTCAACGTGCTGTGGACCGACGGCCTGGGCGTGATGAACAGCGGCGCCACTGACGAGCAGGGCCTGGTGCGCCTGAAACACGTCAGCCCCGAGCGCTCCTACGTGATCGGCGAGGACCAGGAAGGCGGGGTGTTCGTCTCCGAGAACTTCTATTACGACAGCGAAATCTACGACACCAAGCTCTATGCGTTCACCGACCGGCCGCTGTATCGCCCGGGGGACTGGGTATCGCTGAAAATCGTCGGCCGCGAGTTCAAGAACGCCCGGGATTCGGTGCAGCCGGGTGCCGGCACGGTGAATGTCAGCGTGCTGGATGCCGCCGGCACCGCGCTGCAGAACCTGACCCTGAATCTGGATTCCAAGTCCGGCACACAAGGCCGTTTCCAACTGCCGGAAAATGCCGTGGCCGGTGGTTATGAGTTGCGTTTTGCCTACAAGGACCAGGTCTACAGCAGCGCCTTCCGCGTGGCCGAATACATCAAGCCGCACTTCGAGATTGCCCTGAGCCTGGCCAAGCCGGACTTCAAGACCGGCGAGCCGGTGAAGGGCAACCTGGTACTGCTCTATCCGGACGGCAAGCCGGTGGCCAATGCGCGCCTGCAGCTGAGCCTGCGGGCCCAGCAGCTGTCCATGGTGGACAACGAACTGCAGTACATGGGCCAGTTCCCGGTGGAACTGACCAGTGCCGAGCTGACCACCGACGCCAAGGGCAGTGCCACCCTCGACCTGCCAGCGGCCAGCAAGCCGAGCCGCTACATGCTCACCGTGTTCGCCAGTGACGGCGCGGCGTACCGGGTCAAGACCACCAAGGAAATCCTCATCGAGCGGGGCGCGGCGAGCTTCAGCCTGAGTGCACCACAGCGCTTCAGCGCCGCCGGTGACAAGGTGCAATTCAGCTACGTCAACCAGAACGCCGGTGAGCAGAGCCAGAAGGTTTCCCCCAGCCGCTACAGTTGGGTGCGCCTGGAGGACCAGTCCACCGGCGAGGGCAAGCTGGGTGAGGCCGACAAGGGCTTTGCCCTGGCCTTCGAACGTCCCGGCACCTACAACCTGACCCTGAAGGACGAGCACGACCGAGTGCTGGGCGGCACCAGCCACTCGGTCACCGGCGAAGGCGTTAAAGCGGTGCCGGGCACCGTGGAAATCGTTCTCGACAAGGCCGAATACAAGACCGGTGACGAAGCTCTGGCGCTGATTACCTTCCCCGAGCCGATAAACGATGCGCTGCTGTCGCTGGAGCGCGACAAGGTCGAAGCCACGGCGCTGCTGTCCAAGGGCGGCGACTGGCTGAAGGTGGAAAAACTCAGCCCTACCCAGTACCGCGCCCGGGTGCCGGTGAAGGACAACTTCGCACCGAACCTGACGTTCTCTGTGCTCTACACCAAGGGCGGCGAATACAGCTTCCAGAATGCCGGGATCAAGGTGCTGACACCGCAGATCGATGTGGCCATCCACACCGACAAGGACAAGTACCAGCCGGGTGACCTGGTCACCGTGGACCTGTCCACCCAGTTCGCCGGCAAGCCGGTGCCGGCGCACCTGACGGTCAGCGTGGTGGACGAGATGGTCTACGCGTTGCAGCCGGAAGTGGCGCCGAGCATCGACCAGTTCTTCTACCACCCTCGGCGTAACAACGTGCGCACCAGCGCCAGCCTGTCGTTCATCAGCTACGACGTGGCCCTGCCGGGCAGCCCCACCGCACCGGGCAAGGCCAACCGCAGCGAGCGTGGGGTCAAGGTGCTGGAGCGGCCACGTCGTGAAGACGTCGACACCGCCGCCTGGCAGCCGGAGCTGGTGACCGATGGCAGCGGCAAGGCGCGTTTCACCTTCCGCATGCCGGATTCCCTGACCCGCTGGCGCATTACCGCTCGGGCCATCGCCGATGACGGCCAAGTGGGGCAGAAGAAACAGTTCGTTCGTTCCGACAAGGCTCTGTACCTGAAGTGGAGCGGCCCGAGCCGCTTCCGCAGTGGCGACAAGCCGGACCTGGGGGTGTTTGCCTTCAGCCAGTCCGAACAACCGGTCAAGGCCGAGCTGGTGATTCATTACGCCGGGGAATCCCAGCGCCTGCCGCTGACCTTGAACAGCGGGATCAACTATGTGGCGCTGCCGGCCATTGCCCCGGGCAATGGCGAGTGGAGCGCCGAGCTGGTGCAGGGAGGCAAGACTGTGGACGCCCTGGCTGTGCGTCTGGTGAGCAGCGCGGCCGGCTGGCAGACGGTGCAAACCCAGAGCCTGGACGTGGTCAGCACCACGACGCCGTTGGGCCTGCCGGCCGATGCCGCAGAGATTCGCCTGCGTCTGGACGACAGCCCGCAAGCGCTGTTCCGTTCGGCCCTGGATGGGTTGCTGGAATACCCCTATGGCGGCGTCGAGCAGACCGCCAGCCAGTTGCTGCCGTTGAGCGTTGCCTACCCGGCGCTGGCCAGCAACCCGCAGATTCGCGATCGGTTGCGCCTGATCATGCAGAACAGCCGCCTGCGCCTGGTGCATATGGCCGGGCCGGAAGCGGCGTTCACCTGGTGGGGTGAAGACGCCGAACCGGATGCGTTCCTCACCGCCTATGCCTATTACGCTGACTGGAATGCCAGCAAGGTCATGGACCTGAACCTGCCGCCGGAACACTGGCAGCGGGTGCTGGAGGTCTATGCCAAGCAGGCCGGCAGCACGCCATTGCTGCAACGGGCGCTGATCCTGTCCTTCGCCCGTGAGATGAACCTGCCGATCAATACCCTGCTCAGGGGACTGATGGACGACCTGGCCAAGGTGGGGGCCGGTCCGGCTGCCAGCATGGATGACGACAGCAGCGACAGCCTGGTGATGGTGGACCCGGATTCGGCCCTCGGCCTGGCCAGCGCCCGGGTGCTGACAGCCGCCCTGGCGCGGGACGCCAAGGTCACGCCGCCACCTGCCTTCGTGGCGCAGTTGGAGGCGGCACAGCAGCAGGTCGACATCAGCTCGCTGCCGTTCGCTCAGGCAATGAATCTGTCCTTGAAGCCTTTCGATCAAGCGACGGCGCGCGCATTGCTGCAACGTCTGCTGCCATCGCAACCGACCCTGGACCGTGCTCTGGCCCTGACCTGGCTGCAGCGTAGCGTGGCCCAGTCGGCACCGGCCGAGGCCCTGAATCCGGGGCAGGGCTGGCAACAGCAGCAGGGCGCCAGCGGCGAACGCTACTGGCAGTGGCAAGGGCCGCAGGTGCCGGCCGTGCTGACCCTGGACAAGGTGCCGGAGCGTCCGCTGCAGGCCTCGGTCAGCTACCTGAGCAAGCTGGACATGGGCACGCCGTCGCCGGTGAACATTACCCGTCGCCTGTTGCGCCTGGTGCCCGGGGATGAAGCCTTCACCTTCAAGCTGGAGCCGGTGGGTAACAAGCCGATCGCCAGTGACGGCCTGTATCTGGACGAAGTGATCATTGCCAACGAGGGCAACCGGCCGCTGCTGTACGGCATGCTGGAAGTGCCGTTGCCGCCGGGCGCCGATGTCGAACGCACCACCTGGGGCATCAAGCTGGCCGGTCCAGCGGGCACTGAAGCGGCGTCCCTGGAAAAAGCGCGTTTCGAACCCGGGCAGATGAGTTACGCGGTGCCGCTGGATGCGTTGAACGACAACAGCGAAGTGCGTCTGCGGCATTTGATCCGCTTCTCCCAGAAGGGCCAGTTCAACCTGCCTGCGGCACGTTACTACCAGGTGTATGCGCCAGAGCATCAGGCCCAGGAACGTACGCCGGCACTGGGTCAGGTCACGGTCAAATAACATGACGCGGTGTTGGGCCTGGTTGTGCCTGTGTCTACTCCCTGGGCTGGTGACAGCCCAGGATGAGCCTCTGCGCCTGGCCTGGAAAGTCGCCCCGGACAGTGAGCTGGTGAGCCTGAGCAAGACTCAGGTGCTGGCTCGCGAGCCGTTGCCGCAGGATCTGCAAGCGCCCCTGGGCAGCATCTGGAAACTCTTCGTCTACGCCTGGCTGGTGGATACCGGCGCACAAGAACCGGCCTATGCCTGCCAGGGCAAGTCCAAGGACGAGGTCTATTGCTGCACGGCAGGCGGCAGCATTGCCCGGGATCAGGCCCTGGTTCGCTCCTGTGGTCTGTACTTCGAGCCTCAGCGCTTGCAGCTGTCCAGTGCTGACTGGCGCGCCTACTGGCAAGCGCGCAATGCTCCGAACTGGCTGCAGGACCTGGACCAGTTGCAACCCCAGACCCGGGTTCCGGTGACGCAACTGTTGCAGGTGCTGGCGCTGCTGCCAGCACGGGATACGGCGCGGCGCGTGCTGCTGGATGTGGTGCTCAATGCCGGTGACGGTGCCGTAGCGGGCGAGTTGGGTGGGCGCCTGCGGGTCAAGACCTGGAGCTGGCTGGCGGATCAGGACCCGCAGTCGCGCCAGGGCGGCTTTGCCGGTTGGCTGGTGGATGGTACGCCGCTGTGGGTGGGCGGGCGCGGTACTAGCCAGCGGGTGCTGAAGGACTACGCCCAGGCCCTGAACCAAGTGCTGCCGGACAATCCGCCTGTGGATAAAGGCCGCTGTGTGGAAGTCAGCCTGTTTTCCCGCTACCCGCTCAAAAGCGTCAGCCAGAAGGGTCAGCCAGCCAGGCCGGGCGCTCTGCAAGGGGATTATCGGGTGGAATTTGCCAACGGCAACCGGCTGGATATCCACAGCGCCGGCGAGTTGTTCCTGCAGCAAGACCCTGCGGCCCAGCGACTGGTGGCGCGCCTGGACCGTGAAGAATATGTGGCCCGTGTGCTGCAACGCGAGGCCAGCAGTGAACCGGCGGAGGCCGCCAAGGCCCTGGCCGTGGCGATCCGCACCTACCTGCTGCAGAACGCCGGACGCAGCGGCGAATGCCTGAGCATCGACGACAGCAGCAATCGCCAGCGGGTCGCGCCGCGCCCGGCGACCGCCCAGGCCCGCGCCGTTGCCGCCTGGACCAGTGATCTGGTGTTGGCCGGCACGCAAGTCACCTACCACTCGGACCTGAGTGCGCCGGACAAACTGTCCTGGCAGCAGGCCGTTGAACAGGCGCGCGCTGGCCAGCGTTACGACGCCATCCTGCTGCATGCCTACCCTCGGGCCAGCCTCAGCCGCTGGGACAACCCGGTGGCGTCTTGCGAACCCTTGCCCGCAGCTCAGGAGTGGCTGTTGAACCAGCGTCGGCGCTGGCGCCAGCCGCTGGAGCGAGAGATCGGCTACAACGAAATCAGCCAGTTCGCCGTGTGCCGCCTGAGCTTCGGTCGGCCCTACGTCGACCGCGAACGGCAACGCATCTACGTGCGTGGCGTGCTCTCGCTGCAAGACCGCCTCGACCTGACTCACGAATACCTGCACCTGGCCTTTGAAGCTCATCCCAACGGCCAGGATGAAACCTACATCGAAGGGCTCGCCCGTCATCTTTTATTGGAATAGGCCATGAAACTTCCTGCTCCCCCGGTCCTCCTGTTCCTTTGCGGAATGTTCAGCCTGCCCATGGCCCTGGCCGACAGCGGCATCCAGCTCGACACCCCCAAAGGCGGCTGGCGGACCCGCGCCGTCGATGGCGAGCAATACATTCAGGAGGTCAACTACCCGGCCTCTTCGGTGAACACGCCCCTGGGCCAGGCCGATAGCGCGCGTATCAGCGGGCAGATCAAAGGCGCGCCCAAAGCGAGCAAGGAGCCGGGCCAACTGATCGTCAATGGCGTCAGCATGCCGCTCAAGTTCAATGAACAAGGTGGTTTCGACCGGCCATATTCCTTCCCCAATGGCAGCAACAGCGTTGAAGTGCGCAGCCCGGACGGCCAGCAGCGCAAGCGCGTGCAGTTCCTCAATACCGGCGGTGGCGTGACTCCGCCCAAGTTGCGGGTGCTGCTGTCCTGGGACAGCGACAACACCGACCTCGACCTGCACCTGGTGACCCCAGACGGCGCGCACATCTGGTACGGCGAGCGCGTGGCCCCCAACGGCGCGGCCCTGGATGTGGACGTGACCACCGGCTACGGCCCGGAAATCTTCTCCATGCCGGCGCCGCTCAAGGGCCAGTACCTGGTGTATGTGAACTACTACGGTGGCGGCTATCGCAGTGACGATGAAGACGGCGGCCAGGAAAACGCCGTGCAGCCCCTGACCACGGCCCAGGTCACGGTGATTACCGAGGAGGGCACGCCGGATGAGAAGAGCGAATCCTTCATCGTGCCGATGCGGGCGCCTGGGGAGCTGACCCTGGTACGCAGTTTCAGCTATCCATGATCGGGCTCAATCTATCCGCCTGCCCGAGCATTGGTTCATTGCCCTGAGACAATACGGTTGCCCGGCGCTTGCCTTGCAATGAATCACCATTCATTGGCAGGGAAATGCGCAACATGGGTAGGTTTCAATCGTGGTTGAAGTGTTGTGTGGTGGTCGGCAGTTGTGCCTCCGGCCTGGTGTTGGCTGCCGGTGCCGACGGCTTGCAGAGGGTCAAGGTTGACCTGGTGGCACCGCCCCAGGTGCACGCCCATGAACAAGTGGTCAGCGGGCCGCCGAAGGTCGTGCAGTTTCGCATGACTGTGGAAGAGAAAAAGATGCAGGTGGATGACCAGGGCACCACCTTGCAGGCCATGACCTTCAACGGCTCCATGCCCGGCCCGACGCTGGTGGTGCATGAGGGCGACTACGTCGAGCTGACCTTGAGCAACCCGGCCAGCAACAGCATGCCCCACAACATCGATTTTCACGCCGCCACCGGCGCCCTGGGCGGGGCCGCGCTGACCCAGGTCGTGCCGGGCCAGGAGGTGGTGCTGCGGTTCAAGGCCGATCGTAGCGGCACCTTTGTCTATCACTGCGCGCCGTCGGGCATGGTGCCCTGGCACGTGGTCTCGGGCATGAGCGGAACCTTGATGGTGCTGCCTCGCGATGGCTTGAAAGACCCTGCCGGCAAGCCCTTGCACTATGACCGGGCCTACACCATCGGTGAGTTCGATCTGTATATCCCCAAGGACAAGGACGGGCATTACAAGGACTACCCGGACCTGGCCTCCAGCTACCAGGACACCCGTGAAGTGATGCGCAAGCTGACCCCGAGCCATGTGGTGTTCAACGGCCGGGTTGGGGCTCTGACCGGGGCCAATGCGCTGACCGCCAAGGTCGGGGAAAGCGTGCTGTTCATCCACTCCCAGGCCAACCGCGACAGCCGCCCGCACCTGATTGGCGGCCATGGCGACTGGGTCTGGACCACCGGCAAGTTCGCCAATGCCCCTTTGCGCAATCTGGAAACCTGGTTCATCCCCGGCGGTTCGGCGCTGGCCGCGCTCTACACCTTCAAGCAGCCCGGCACCTACGTGTACCTCAACCACAACCTGATCGAGGCCATGGAGCTGGGGGCCCTGGCTCAGGTCAAGGTCGAAGGCACCTGGGACGATGACCTGATGACCCAGGTAAAGGCCCCGGGGCCTATTGTTCCGGCCAAGCCTTGACCTGAAGCCGCGCCGTGGCCGCGGGGTTCAAGCCGCGGCTCCGAAACCTGGCATCAGAGGTTCAGGGCGAACTTCAGGTAGCCCGGGTACGCCTGGCGCCAATCGTCCTGGAAGGTGTGGCCTTCGGCATGTTCATGGCTCTGGACCTGGTTGCCGGGTTCCAGGGCCTGTTGCGTGGTGGCGGTGAGCTTCTGGTTGCTCTCGTGCTCTTGGGCGCCATGGACAATGACGATGCGCTTGTCCCGGGCCCGGGTTTCGCCGAACGGAATCCGGTAGCCGCCGGGGGACAGCAGCACCGCGCCGCTGTACTGCTGCGGGTATTCGGCGATCAGGTGCGAGGCGTGCTCGGCGCCTTGGGAGAAGCCCATCAGGGCAATGCGCGAGCGGTCGATGCGAGTCTGTTTTTCCAGTTTCTTCAACGCCGCGCTGACCGCTTCCTGAGTGGGCGCTACAGAGTGCTGCTGCCACATGAACTGGTGCTCATCGCGCTTGAGGGTGCCGTTGATGCCCACCAGCACGGCCTGCTCGCCCACAAGGTCGGTGCGCATATCGACGCCGTCGCTGCCCTCGGTGCCGAATCCCGATAGCCAGACCACCACCGGCCAGCCTGCGGCCGGGGCCTTGCCCTGGGGAATACTGAAGGCCGCAAGGCCGGCATCCTTGGCCTTGGCCGGGTAGTTCTGTTCCGCGGCTCGCAGCAGCTTCTGGTAGGCCGGGGTCTGCTGCAGGGATTGCAGTTCGTCGTCTTCCTTGAGAATCACCAACTGCCAGAAGCCTCGCTCGCGGGCCTGATCGAGGAATTCGGCGGCGCGCTTGTTCTTGTCCATGGCGGCCAGGCTCCCAGCCGCCTGGTAAGAGGCGTAGGCATTCTTCGGGTCGAGGCGGGCGGCGGTCAGGTAGTAGGCGAGGGCGCCAGCGTAGTTGTCATGCTGGCTCTTTTCGTTGTCCCCGGCCTCAATGAAATCCGCCGGCGTGGCCTCGTCCAGGTACAGGTTGGCCATACCGGCCAGGCCTTGCCAACGGCCCTTGGCGACGTCCTGTTGCGCATCGGCATGGGCCCAGGAACCGCTGAGGCTCAGAGCCCCGAACAACGAGAGGAATGACAGGGGCAGGCGTACTGCGGCCGGCAACGACATGACTGAGCGTCCTTTTTCAGTGAAGGAAGTCCCGGGCCGTTGCCCGAAACGGCGCGCAGCTTAGCATGGTGGATCGCCCTGGCGGACGACCCGTGCACTGGCTGGATTCAACGCCGAAATGCCAGATCAGTCGCTCTGATCGGCGGTGGAAAGTACCTCGTCGATCTTCCAGCAGCCCTTGTCCTTGATCATCCGCACATCGACGATCTGGGTGGTGTCCGGGGTGCTGCCCAGCGTCACCTGTTCCTTGGCGCTGGAGCCTTGGACCTGCGGTTCGCTGACCTTGATCTGGGTCAGCCACTCATCCATGTAGTCCTGGGCTTTGAGGAAGTAGTCCTCTTCCAGGCCGTCGGGGCTGGCCATCTGTTTCTTGATCTTGGCGATCAGCGAGTCCGTGACGTATTTCTTCATCTCGGGGACGCTGTCGGTGATCGGGTCCTTGTCTTCGCTGAAGGTTTGCAGGTACCAGCTGTAGAACGCCTGGGTGGCGGGTTTTGGCGAGCTGGCGCAGTCGGCCAGGGCGACCGACTGATGCATGGCGACCGCTGCCAGCAGCGAGCAGAACAGCATTCTCATGGGGAACCCCTTACGGATGGCGATAGATTTTGTAGGCAGGCTTCTGCACCCGATAGGAATGCCCCGGGTAAAAACCGTGCAGTTGCTTGAAGTCTGACACCCAGATGGTGCCGTTGAACATCGCCATGTGGCCGTGGGGGTGCCCGGGAATGGGCTGGATGATGACCACGTCGCCTGCTGCGGGCGCCTGGCCGGCCGGTTGCTCGATAAAACCGGCGGAGGTCAATGATGAGCCGAAATCCTTGGCCGAGTGCTTCCTGTGCAAAATCACCCCACCGCCACCGGCTTCGATCGCTTTGCGGGTATAGGCCGCGCAGCGCCCGGTACTGCCGGCGTGAGCGTGCGCGTTCAAGTGACTGATAGCGGCTTGTTTATTCCACATTCCTTGTTATCCGAGAGTCCTGAAGAGCGGCGATTCTATGCTTGCGCAACGGGGGCGGAAATACTGGCTAAGTGCCTTTTCTTCGGGCTTTGGGGGGCGTATCACAGTTATCGTTAAGGCCGCTAAAACCGCGTTGAGTCCACTTCGGCAAAGGTTGCCCTGACCATTCAACCCGGCTGTAGCTCAAGGACGTTGCGCGCCGCCGTTTGCACCCGGTTGCGCCCCCGGTCCTTGGCCCCATACAGGGCTTCATCGGCCAGGGAAAGCAGGCGCGGCAGATCGTAGCCTTGGGTTTCACTGGTTACTACGCCAATGCTGACACTGAGCAGCCCTGGCTCCAAAAGAGGCAACCGGGCAAATGCCTGGCGAATCCGTTCGGCGACCCGCACGGCGGACTGCTCGTCGGTCGACTCCAGCAGGCAAGCGAACTCTTCACCGCCGATGCGGGCAAACACGTCTTTGCCGCGCAGGGTGTCTGAGAGTACCCGGCTGAAGGCGATCAGCGCCTGGTCACCGGTCTGATGGCCAAAGGCGTCGTTCAAACGCTTGAAATGGTCCAGGTCGCACAACAGCAAGGCTATCGGCGCGCCTCGACGCTGGCATTCGAGCAGCATCCGCTCGCCATGGACCATGAACGCCCGGCGGTTGCCGATGCCGGTCAGGGCGTCACAGAAGGCTGCGGCCTTGAGGCGCAGTTCGACCCGTTCCTTGACCATGCACAGCGTCACGTAGGCGATGCCGATCACATACAGCATCGATTCGAACAACATGAGCGAGAACAGCGGCACTCCGGCGCCGTAGCCTTTGAGCACCTGATCCATGGCCAGGCCCTGGTCAATCACCGCGCGCACGCTGTAGAACACGGTGTGCAGCAGAGTCAGGGCCAGGGCAGGCATATAGGCAACTTCCAACTGCCGACGGCTGCGCCAGAACTCCAGCATGATCAGCAGGCCATAGCCGGCCACCAGCAGCGAATACACCGAGACCCGAACCGTCATCGACTGGTAGAACGCTGGAACCATGCACAGGGCCAGCCAGATGCCGGCCCCGGCGAGCATGCCCGGTGCATGGGGCGGACGTCCGGCGAATACCCGCATGGCCGTCCAGTTTAAGGCTGCGCTGAGTAAAAGGGTCACGTTGCCTAGGACCTTGGGCACCAGATCGGCCTCAAGGTCGCGCAAGCTGACAAGCAACATTCCGGCAGCCGCCAGCAACATCGTGCCGCCTAGGTAGGCCAATGCACGCTCACGGGTTTCCCGCAGCCAGGCATGGAAGGTTAGCAGTCCCATTAAGAAGAAAATGAAGACTGACACCACGAGCAGTGTGGGGATGTGAAGTTCCGTACTCAGGAATATGGCCAAGCATCCTATCAGGGCTGAGTTGCGAGTATTGGTGCAATTGTAAATGGTGCTGGAAACTTACAGTTGGAGCTCTTATTGGTCGTTTTTTGTTTCGTTCTGAACGTAAGTTGTAGGGGATGAGTTGATGTTATGTAAATGGTGTCGGGGTTGTCAGTGGGTTTTAAAGTTTGGTGGTTCAGGTGTTTTTTTGGGGGATGGTGTTGATTGAAAAGTAATTGTTCAAAAAAATGATGGTGTTTTGGTGTGCCACTTTAAATCTTATTGGGTTTTGTATGAGTGTGTTTTTGGGTGTTGAACAGGAAAGTGTTTAAACGGTGAGCTGGCCAAACAAGAGCTGGTCTGTGTTTGGCGCATAAGTGCTCTGTTGTTTTTTGAGCTTACCCGTGCTCGGCAATAAAACTATTCGCAGTTTTACATACGAAAAGAATATCTTCCTTAGTATGGAAGAAAGAGATGGGCAAGCTTAATGTGGTTTTGTGTATTTGCTCGGATATGGGGAAGCTACCGCTAATAATTCCCTTCATGGCAACCTGGTCGATAGGGGGGATCGGATAGTGAATTTCGGTCCCTACGCCATGCTCTAAGAGATAGTTTTTCAGCTTGTCGCGATGGGGGTGTCTTATATTGAAGATATGGAATACATCTCCAAAGTCTTCATTGCGAAGAGGCTTGATGAATGCCTTGTCAAGATGGGTGAAGTATATTTCAGCCAGAGCCTGTTTATGTTTGTTTATTTTCTCTAGTGACTTGAGTTTTATATTCAGGAACGCAGCTTGTAATTCATCAAGTCTGGAGTTGTAGCCCACTAATTCATTATGGTATTTTTTTACAGATCCATAGTTTCTTAGTTTTTTTATGACGCTATCTAGAGCCTCATTGGCACTTATAACAGCTCCAGCATCACCCAGCGCTCCCAGGTTTTTAGTAGGGTAGAAGCTGAAACAACCGAAGTCTCCAAAGGTGCCTGTTATCTTGCCCTTATAGGTCGAGCCGTGAGACTGAGCGCAATCTTCAATAAGGCGTAGTTCATGCTTTTTGCAGATATCTAGAATTGGATCCATATCGCAGGATTTGCCATATAAGTGTACAACCAAAATGGCTCGAGTTCGTTGTGTAATATGGGCTTCGATTTTACCAGGATCTATATTGTAAGAGTAAAGGCAGGGTTCAACCAATATAGGCTTCAATCCAAGGCGCACAATCGCGATAATGGTTGCAATATAGGTATTTGCTGGAACGATGACTTCATCTCCGGCTTGGAGGTCTAGTGCTTGCAGTGCAAGAACTAATGCATCAAGGCCGTTGGCGACACCAGTACAGTAATCCGCACTCAAATATTCAGCAAAAGCTGACTCGAATTGAGCGACATTCTTTCCTAGTACGTACCATCCACTTTCGAGCACTTGTTTGAAGGCGCTTTCATACTCCGTGAAGAAAGGAGCGTTCAGACGACCTAGATTTTCATATTCGATCATGGATATTTCTCATCAATATAGTCAGATGAATCATAAAGCTCAGAAGCTAGGACCAGTAAAGTCGCTGATGTGGTGAAATCTTGCATTGTATGCCAGTCTTTTGCATCCAAAAGCAAACATTGGTCAGGACTATCTAAAGTGTAGGTCCTTTTATCAGTTCCATCATCTACAAAAATTTTACAACTACCACCCAGGCAGATCAGCGCTTGTTTAGTAGTTTTATGACGGTGTCCGCCACGCTGACCTACAACATTGTAAATGTAATAAATTCGCTTTACTGAGAATGGTATCTGTTTTTCTATTACTGATAGAGATCCTCGTGCATCAGTAAATGTTGGGATAACTATCAGTTTGGCCATTATCTATAAAACCAGTTGATTAAATGAATATTATAACACCCGGTTATTTTTTGTCGCAACTTTCGTGCGAGGCTCCTCCAGTCATTGGGAGCGGGCCTGGTGATGGATAGGCTGCCAGTGGCTGACGTCTTGGTTTGAATTGACTGCTCAATTTGCATGAGATGCTTTACGTATGGCTGGTATACCATTTTTTTGGTTTTTTCGGAGAGTCTATACCCCCCAAGATCAACCTTCTGATCTGGTAGGATTTTAAATCCATGAAAGTGGAAAAAGACCAAGTCGAATGCTTGCTGCGTAGTCAACTCAGTGCCTGTTACCTGTTGATCAGTAAGAGTAAAGGCATATTGTTGTACATTCCAAGGGGCCACACCACCACCTAAATGGTAGAGCACATGAACCTCCTCGAAGCGTTCCGTCCAGTCGTCCAGATACTTCTGATCGCCGAAGCGCCCATCTTCGAACCTATCGAAACACCACTCTAGGCATGCTTCTGCCCACCAGCGAAGGGCTTTCATCCCTGCTTTTGTGGATTTGAAGGTCATGAATTGAACGCAGTATTTTCCACTGGTAGTCTCTTGATTGTATATCTCTGTGTAGCGGTGTTCCGTGATTAGGACGGAGTTGTTCTGCATCTCATCAATGAGAACGACTGGATTTGAAAAGAAATATAGATCTGCATCCAGATAGGTGCAGTTTTCTAAATTATAATGCTCTAGTGCATGCAGGATAGTAAAGGGAGTGCATGTCCAACAGTATTCACCTGGGCTACGCTCTTTCTTGACTGAGAGCAGCGCCTCGGTTTCAAACTCCTCTAGGGATACTATCGTTACGTTAGGAAGATTTTCGTTTGAAAGGTATTCGTAGGATAGTTTGTCAAATGCGAATATGAATAAATGAAAAGTCTGGCAGTTGACGCTCAAGGATTCATACATGGCAAGTCCTCGAGACATGTATCGAGAGTCAAATAATGTGCAAAAATTATACATGTTGCTATCCCTGAGGCTTTGGTTTTTCTTGGGTGTTTACGTTTGGGTGCAAGTTGATGGCTGAAAGTTAAGCGATTTTTTCAGCAAAGATCCCCATGTACTCACCGCCTTTGATGTCACCGTCAATATGTGTAGGGAAACATTCTAGGATTTTATAATTGTGGCTTTTCAAATAGCTGATTATCTTGTCAAGGTCGAGTATGCGACAGGGGTAGCTCGCTGAGTATATAGATGGATGTACCCGCTGTACTTTGATTATGTCTCGACCATTTTTTCCCATGGGGGTTCGATCAATCAAAACGAAGGGGGGGGCAACCGAGAGTAACCGTTCAAGCCACTCGTACGGCTCAGGTAGATAGTGCAGGACACTCGAGAGTAAAATTACATTTGGTTGATGCGCGCTGATACTTTCTTCAATGGTTTTATGAAAGCAAAGACTCTGGTCTTCAAGGTGTTCTGAACCGAAGCTTGTAAAATGTTCCTGCTCAACAATTGACCAATGTGTCTTCAGTCCAGAGATAAACAGTCGATTGTTGAAATAGCTACTGCCCAGGCTGCCCCCGAAGTCCAGCACATTCAGTTCGCCGGAGGAGCGAGCGGCAACATGCATTAGACAGGCCAGCGACTCCCAAGAGTATTGGGGGGACTCGAAAAGTACAGAGTCACGTTCACAAAAATACTCTCCACTCTTCACTTTAAGTGCGGCCTGTTTAACACTCTCAAAGATGGGGCCTGCGGCGTAGCCGTCCTTGCATTCGTCTTCAGCTTCTTGCCAGGATGGGTAGTCTCCCATAAAACCGAAACGTGAGCTTTTAATCGCTCTGTATGCGCTAAGAATTATTGGCGGTAGAAACTGCTTTATAATTTTCTTCATCGTATTCTCCGCATAATTGCACGAATGGCTCGGCGAAAAAAACTCGGTCTGGTGGAGTAGAAGTATTCCGTTATTCGAGTCCGGGCGACTGTATTCTCTTTTGTACTATTCAATGACAACGGGGGGTAATGTTTCAAAATGTCGGCATCAAAATGATTAGTTGTTTCAGAATGAGTGCCTGAGCCATCATTGCCAATATTATGGACGAATGATTGTGATGGATAAAGTGTAACCATTCCTCTTAGGAATGCAGATGCATACCAGCGTATAGCCCAGGAGTTATTTTTACCCTCCACTTGATCTTGAAGCATTTTTGTATATTTGTAGCCTCCTGAGAAGTCAAAATCCGCTTTGTCAGGGGCGTTATTAATTTGTTCTAGTAACAAGTTTCCATCGGCTTCAAAGTGTTGCCAGGCACGGTCCCAGGTTGCCCAGCCCCAGCAGTCTGCTCCCTTTATGAAAAAATAATTAGGCAGGTTTTTATTGTTTATCGGATAAATGTAGCCATGAATACTCGCGACCTCAGAGTGCTCTTGGTACATTTCAAGAGCGTCATTCATGTAGTTAAGAAAGTATGGGCTTGTAACTAAATCATCTTCTAAAATGATAGCTCGTTTGTATGTTTTTAGTGTCTCGCTAACACCGTCAATAATGGAGTTGGCGAGGCCGAAATTTGACTTTCGATGAATGATGGTGACTGACTGAAAACCATCTATTTTTGTGAGGTAAAGTCGAACCTTTAATACGTCCTCTGCACTTTGTTTGTTTTTTGCTGCGTCCGAGTAAATTATCAAGTCTGTTTTGGGAGCTAGCTTGTTAAGCTTTAATGAATCTATCGTGACTTGGAGATGATGGATGCGGTTATATACGAACAAAATAACAGGTGCGTACACATTAACCTCGAGCGTCGATAAAGATTAAGCTGTTACCTGTTTTTGCATAAAATTTATAGTCCAGATCCTGGAGGTATTGATATATGCGGTCTTTGAAAAATACTACTTCTTGGGAAAGAGACTCGGCAACTACAATTTTGGGGCGATATTTTTCCCAGTTGTTGGATTGCAGAACTTCAAGATCAAGACCTTCAACATCTACTGATAAAAAGTCAATTTTTCCATTGTAGCCGCTATCTTCGATAATGGAGGAAAGTGGGCTAACTTGAATTTTCCTTTTTTCAATAAGTCTGTATCCGTGGAAGCCGTCTCTTTTCTTAGCGAGAGCTTCGTCGAAAGTGTTCAGCGCAGGGTCATTAAACATATAATACATTAAGTGGCCTTCTGTGCTTGAGACACCTTTCTCGATAATGGTATCTCGTTTTCTCCAACGACTGAATTCTTCACCTACTCCAGGCAATGGGTCAATGCAGAGTCCACTCCAGCCTTTCTTGTAGAAGAAGTATGTATTTGAAAAGCGGAATGGGTGATGGCAACCTACTTCAAGATAAAATCCTTTATTTTTTTTCTCTAAAAGTCTGTCGATAATTAAATCTTCCCCCTCTTGTGCGTATGAGTTATTTGAGTAGTAGTGGCGATTAAAGATGCCTTTTATGATGCTCTTTAGTTTTTTTTTCATGATTTTTCCGAATGTCGAATCCCTAGTTGCATAAGGAATATTTTAGGATCAAATATGGCGGTTAGGAGAACTGCTGAGATGGAATAAGAAGCTACTGCTGCAATCGCGGCTCCTGTCATACCCAGTATCGGTATCAGAATCCAGTTAGAGGTTACAGAAATGGCGCCACCAATAAGTGTAGAGTAAAGCGACAGCATTGATCTTCTTTCATTTACAATCCATAGGCTGCGTGCGACTCCGAGAAAAACGGGTATGATTGTAAATATATGAATGCTAAGTATCGCAGCGGCGTCTTTATATGTCGGGCCGTAGAGTGCAGTAATTATGAAGGGTGATAGTGCTGATACTGCTATTGCAATTGTTACACTGCAGGCCAAAAAATATCTGAATATACTTAGAAGTGTATTGTTGTATGCTTCAGCGCTTTCTATTTTTTTCTTCGATATAAATGGAAGTAGAACGATACTCAGCGTCGTTGGTATGACATGCCACAAAGTAGATAGTGGGAGCATGGCGGAGTAAAGTCCAAGAGCCTCGGCTCCGAGGGAGTTTTTAATCATTAACTGGTCTATTCTCATGTAGGTCATGATGGATAGCCCGCTAATGATAAAAGGCCATGATTCTCGAAGGATTCTACGAGCACACTTTTTTGTTGCCAGCCATCTATTCTTTTTTGCAGATTTTTTGTAAATTATATAAAGGCCAATAGCGGTAAACGCCATATCTAGCGCGATAGCTGCTGCAAAAGCTTCCAAGGGTGCTTCGTATAATATTAGTGCAATCTTCGTGCTACTTGATAGTAAGTAGGCAATCATTTTTGCAACTACGGTTTTTCGATTTTGATTTTGACTTTGAAACCATAGATCTATTGTGTCGGCAGCTTGAAAGACTAAAACCGAGCCTGCTAGAGTTGCTAGTAGGACTATACGCTCGTGGAGTCCGTTCGTTACAATTAAGAACGCAATTATAGTTAGCCAACATAGAAGCCCAACTACCAGTCTCAGAACAAAAATTGTGCCAAGTATCTCGCCTGCATCGGAGCTTTTATGAGATATATCCCTAACTACGATGGATTCCGCACCTAAGCTTGCTATGGCTTGAAAGAATGCAATCAAAGTAATGGTATAAGAAAGCTCTCCAAGTTCAGTTGGTCCTAAGTAGCGCGCAACCCATGCACTAACAAACAATCCAAGTAGGAGGCGAAGGCCTTTGTCAAGTAGAAGCCAGCCGCTATTGTAAGCTATAACTTGTAAGTCGGCCCTAAGCTGTAGTTTTTTTAGAACAGATTTAGGTGTGAGCTTATGCAATAATAAAGTTAACTTATTCACGGAATTTATAGTCTGTACTAACGACCAATTGCATAATATTCAAAGCCCAAGCCCCCTATTCTTGTCGGTTCGTATAAGTTCCGACCATCAAAAATAACCGGCTGACTAAGTTTCGCTGAAATCAGCCCGAAATCGGGAGCTTTAAACGCCTGCCACTCAGTAATGATTACCAAGGCATCCGCTCCCTCCAGTGCCGCCTCTTTGCTTAGGCATAGGCGAAGGTCGGCCCTGTCTTGATAAATCCGCTGCGCCTCACTCATTGCTTCTGGGTCGAACGCTTGAACAATAGCTCCGGCTGCCCATAGCGCTTCCATCAATACTCTGCTGGGAGCTTCGCGCATGTCGTCGGTATTGGGCTTGAAGCTCAGACCCCAAAGCGCAAAGACCTTACCTTTTAGCTCACCCTTAAAATGGTTGAGTATTTTTTGGTATAAGACGCGCTTTTGTTCGTTATTACGATGCTCGACAGCTTTGAGAACCCTTGCGTCGAAATCTATGGATTCAGCGGTTCGAACCAGGGCTTGGACATCTTTGGGGAAGCAGGAGCCGCCATAACCTGCACCTGGATATATAAACTGATAGCCGATGCGCGGGTCGGAACCGATGCCTTGGCGAACCATTTCAATATCAGCGCCCAGTCTTTCCGCCAAGTTGGCCATTTCGTTCATGAAGCTGATTTTTGTCGCAAGCATGCAGTTGGCTGCGTATTTCGTCAGCTCCGCGCTGCGAACGTCCATGATAATGATTTTTTCATGGTTGCGGTTGAAGGGCGCATAGAGTTCGCGCATGGCATCTTCAGCGCGTTTGCTCGCCGTTCCAATCACAATACGATCAGGACGCATGCAGTCTGCTACCGCAGAACCTTCTTTCAGAAACTCTGGGTTTGAAACAACATCGAAACCAAGATCAGCTCTGTTGCGTTTGGAGAGGGCTGTGGCAACACACGCCCCCACTTTGTCAGCTGTACCTACAGGTACGGTCGACTTGTTGATGATGATTTTCGAGTTTTGCATGTTTGTCGCGATGGTTTCAGCTACCGTCAGGACGTATTTGAGGTCGGCTGAGCCATCCTCGTCGGGAGGTGTACCTACCGCGATGAACTGGATATCACCATGCATCACACCTTCGGCTGCATCAGTCGTGAATTGTAGGCGACCAGCCGCGTAGTTATTTGTTACTAGGGCCTCTAGACCCGGTTCATAGATCGGAATCTTTCCTTTTTTCAGGTTTTCGATTCTATTTTGATCAACATCAACGCACACCACATGATGTCCCACTTCAGCCAACACAGCTCCTTGGACAAGCCCAACATAGCCCGTGCCGAAAACGGTGACATTCATAAATAATCCTTTCTTAGAAAAACTGCAGATATGACCTGTAGCAGGGGGGCTAGGCAGTGCTCGGTGTTTTTGCCCCGTACCTTGTTGGTTCCTGACCTTTTTGTGCATAGGCTATCAGGGAGATTTTAGAATTGGGTAGGATTATTTCGGTGTAATTAAAAAGCCGGCTTGTGGCCGGCTTCTCGGGGACTGGCTTGGTTCATTTTTGGTAAACCGCACCAGCCTTCAAAACGTACACCCAGCTCTTGCGGCTGGCTGTGGGACTGGGCAGGAAAGTCATCCGCTTCGTCGGGCGATCTGACCGCAGGGAGGGTCGATGCGCAAATGTGGGGCGCAGCATACGCATATTCGCCGGCAATTCCCAGTGCGAAGCGCTATCCAGAGGCCCTGGGGACGAAAATAGTGCGTGGGAATTTGTTGCCGGGTGCGTGTTTGGTGCGGCCTTGTTGGCTGGCAGGACGATTGTGATGGGGGAACAGGTACGAAAAAGCCCCGATCACTCGGGGCTTTCTCTTGAAGCTTGTCGCTCGAAGCTTAACGCTGCTTCTCAGCCTTTATAGGCGGCAACCGACTTCAGGATCTCGGCGCGGGCTGCATCGGCATTGCCCCAACCGTCGATCTTCACCCACTTGCCTTTTTCGAGGTCTTTGTAGTTCTCGAAGAAGTGCTTGATCTGTTCCAGCAGCAGGGCTGGCAGGTCGGTGTATTCCTTCACGTCGACATACAGCTGGGACAGCTTGTCGTGAGGAACCGCGATCACTTTGGCGTCGCCGCCGCCGTCGTCGGTCATGTTCAGGATGCCCACTGGGCGAGCACGGATCACCGAGCCTGGCGCTACTGGGTACGGGGTCACGACCAGCACGTCGAGGGGGTCGCCGTCGTCAGCCAGGGTGTTGGGGATAAAGCCGTAGTTGGCCGGGTAGAACATGGGGGTGGCCATGAAACGGTCAACGAACAGGCAGTCGCTGTCTTTGTCGATTTCGTACTTGATCGGCGCGTGGTTGGCCGGGATTTCGATAGCGACGTAGATGTCGTTCGGCAGGTCTTTGCCCGCCGGAATCTTGCTGTAGCTCATTGGGCGTTGCCCCCGTTAGTTGACCAAATGACTTGGCCGGATTGACCAAAAAGTGGCGGCGATTATAGACACACTCCGCAACCGTTGCTACGTGCCAAGGGTCGTAGAACCTTGGTTGTACTGTCTCGCAGACATGTTCGGGCGAGCCTTGCGACCGGCGGTTTTGCCATCGGTCGGCAGGCGGTGCAGTGGTCTTTCAACTGGCCTTCAGATGAACAACGTATCGGCGCGACAGGACATTAGTGATGCGTTTGATAGACCGGATCTTCAGCTTGAAGTTGCTGCAGTCGGGCCAATGGATTCTGCCGATAAAACAGCTGCAACTGTTCATAGACTTTCGGATAGGCCGCCACGAGCAAGTCCGGGGCACTGAAGAAGTATTCGCTGGTGACGGCGAAGAACTCCGCCGGGTTTTCCGCCGCGTAGGGATCGATGGCGGTTTCGGCGTCCGGATCATGGTCGAGCTGGCGGTTGAGATCGTCGTAGGCACTTTGCATCACCTGCGCCCAGTCGCTGACTCGCATGTCGCTGTGCAGCGGCGGCAGGCCATTGGCGTCGCCGTTGAGCATGTCCAGCTTGTGGGCCAGTTCGTGGATCACCAGGTTGTAGGCTTCCCAGCCGCCGCTGGCTTGCACCCCGGGCCAGGCAAGGATGATCGGCCCCTGTTGCCAGGCTTCGCCGCTGTGCTCGCCGTCCCATTCATGCTCGATACCGCTGGCATCGCGGTGGCGCTGGGGGCTGAGGAAGTCGTCGGGATAAAGAATGATTTCATGGAAGCCCTGGTACCAGTTCAGGTCGCCCAGGTGCAGCAATGGCAGTTGCGCCTGGGCTGCCAGCAGCAGGCGTTGTTCCTGATGCAGCTCCACGCCGGGCAGGGCGGTGAGGTGCTTGTCATCGAGAAACAGCACGCTGGCCTCCCTGAGCCACTGGTCCTCGGCAACGCTGAGGCCGTCGAGGAAGGGCAGGTGCTGGCGCACCCGCTGCCAGGTTTCATCACTGACCGGGTGCTTGGCCAGTCGGCGCTTGCGGCGCCAGGCACTGAGGGACCACATGCTGTTTAGCGGGTTTCGGCTTTTTCAGCACTGCGGCCGAAGCGGCTGCGCAGCACGCCAATGATCATCGGCACCAGGGACAGCAGGATGATGGCCACCACCAGCAACGACAGGTTTTTCTTGATGAACGGTACGTTGCCGAAGAAGTAGCCCAGGGTCACCAGGCCGCCGACCCAGAGGATGGTACCGATCACGCTGAAAGCGAAGAATCGTGGGTAGGGCATGCGGGCCACGCCAGCGACGAACGGTGCGAAGGTGCGGATGATCGGCAGGAAGCGCGCCAGGGTTACGGTCTTGCCACCGTGTTTTTCATAAAAATCATGGGTTTTCTGCAGATAGTCGCGACGGAAGATCTTCGAATTGGGATTGCTGAACAACCGTTCGCCCGCGGTTCGCCCGATCACGTAATTGGTGCTGTCACCGAGGATCGCCGCCAGCATCAGCAGGCCCCCCAGCAGCACCGGGTCCATGCCGCCGCCCGCAGCGACTGCGCCGGCGATGAACAGCAAGGAGTCCCCGGGCAGGAACGGTGTCACCACCAGGCCGGTTTCACAGAAAATCACCAGAAACAGGATGGCGTAGATCCAGGTCCCGTAGTTTTTCACCAGCATGTCGAGGTAAACGTCGAGATGAAGGATTAGGTCGATCGGGTTGAAATCCATGGGGGCACCTGTGGTGACAGCCTGGCTCGGCAGGCCTGTGCGATGACTCGGAGAAAGGGACTACAAGGACGTGTAGCTTTTCTTACGCGCCGAAAAGGGCGGCCATTATAAAGGCAGAGAGGTGAAATGCGTGTTCAGATTGTAGCGGGGCGTTTCGGCGTGCAAAGCGCGGCAGGCCCCCTGGGATCACCACGGCCTGAGGGACTAAAGCGGCCCGCAGGCCGCTGTTGGTGAGATCAGCTATCGCTGAGAGGCAGGACGTAGTTCTTGAACTCGCTGTCTTCGCGAAAGCCCATGGACTCGTAGGTTTTCTGCGCCACGGCGTTGTTGCTGCTGGTGGACACACGCAAGCGGACGGCGTTGGTTTCCTTGGCCATCTTCTTTGCGGTGCGCATCAGGTTGTCGGCCACCAACTGGCGCCGGGCATCTTCAGCGACGTAGATGTCGTTGAGAATCCATACGCGCTTGAGCGACAGGGAGGAGAAGCTTGGGTACAGCTGGCAAAAACCCAGCAATTTGTTGCTGTCATCATCGGCCAGGGCCAGGTAGATCACCGATTCCTTGCGGCGCAGGCGCTTTTCCAGAAAGGCCCGGGACGAATCCGGATAGGGCAGGGCGCCATAGAACTCGCGGTATTTGACGAATAACGGGGTCAACAGATCCAGGTGCTCGAGGGTTGCTTGAGTAATCCGCATGGTGGCTCTCAACTTCAAGTGGATGTGACGGCACAGGTTGGATGACTCGGGCAGCCGTGTTCCGATGCTGCCCAAAGCGGAAAAAAAGCGCAATCGTCTTGCAAAATCACGCTTGGGGCGGCCCCAGAAGGAAGTTGCCCTTCATGTCTGCCGTTGAGTCGCTGTCCAGAGTCTGCACTTGCGCTTCGTCTTTGAGGTTTACTCCCGACAATTGCCGGCGGCAGGCTTCACGCATCAAGTACAGCAGGCGATGGGCGGCCATGCCATAGCTCAGGCCTTCCAGGCGCACATTGGAGATGCAGTTGCGATAGGCATCGGTGAGCCCGACTTTCGGCTGGTAGGTGAAGTACAACCCCAGGCTATCGGGAGAACTGAGCCCGGGACGCTCACCGATCAGGATCACAGTCATCTTCGCCCCCAGCAGTTCGCCAATCTCGTCGGCCACCGCTACCCGACCCTGTTCCACCAGGATCACCGGCGACAGCGACCAGCCTTCGGCAGCGGTCTGTTCCTCCATGCGCGCCAGAAAGGGCAGGGTGTGGCGATGCACCGCCAGGGCCGACAGACCATCGGCCACCACCACCGCCAGGTCGACCCCACCGGGATGGGCGCTGGCGTAGTCGCGCAGGCTCTGGGCCGATTCATCACTGAGCCGGCGCCCCAGGTCGGGGCGTTGCAGGTAGCTGTGGCGATCGGTAGCGGCGCTATGGAGCAGCAGGCTGTCACGGCCGCGCTCGGCCAGTTGGGCGCTCAGGCCGGCGTGGTCGAAGGGCAGGTGCACGGCATCCCGGGCCTGGGCGTGGGCGAATTGGAAGTCCAGTTGGGCACCGGTCGGCAGGCTGGTGCCGGTGCGGCCCAGGGCAATGCGCGCGGGGGTCAGGCGGCGCAGTTCCAGCCAGGGATTTTGCGAGTCGGTCGGATGTTTTTGCATGTGCCTGTTCCTTATCCCAGCTGGGCCAGTGCCTGGCGGAAAGCCGGTGGCAGGTTGTTGCCGAAATGCACCTTGCCGTCGGCCTGGGTGAAGATACCGGTCCTGGCTAGCCATTGTTCGAACTCAGGGGCAGGTTTCAGGCCCAGGGTCTGGCGAGCATAGAGTGCGTCGTGGAAGGACGTGGTCTGGTAGTTGAGCATGATGTCGTCGGAGCCGGGGATGCCCATGATGAAGTTGATCCCGGCCACGCCCAGCAGGGTCAGCAGGTTGTCCATGTCATCCTGATCGGCTTCGGCGTGGTTGGTGTAGCAGATGTCGCAACCCATGGGCACGCCCAGCAACTTGCCGCAGAAGTGGTCCTCAAGGCCGGCGCGGATGATCTGCTTGCCGTTGTACAGGTATTCCGGGCCGATGAAACCGACCACGGTGTTGACCAGGAACGGCTTGAAGTGCCGGGCCACGGCGTAGGCGCGGGTTTCACAGGTTTGCTGGTCGATGCCGAAGTGGGCGTTGGCCGAGAGGGCGCTGCCCTGGCCGGTCTCGAAGTACATCAGGTTCTGCCCGAGGGTGCCGCGGTTCAGGCTCAGGCCTGCTTCGTAGCCTTCCTGGAGTACGTTGAGGTTGATGCCGAAGCTGGCGTTGGCGGCTTCGGTGCCGGCAATCGACTGGAACACCAGATCCAGGGGCACGCCGCGATTGATGGCCTCGATGGAGGTGGTGACGTGGGTCAGCACGCAAGCCTGGGTCGGGATCTCGTAGCGCTGGATGATGGCGTCGAGCATTTCCAGCATGGCGCAGATCGAGGCGATGCTGTCAGTGGCCGGGTTGATGCCGATCATCGCATCGCCGTTGCCGTACAGCAGGCCGTCGAGAATGCTCGCGGCAATGCCCGCTGGCTCGTCGGTGGGGTGGTTGGGTTGCAGGCGGGTGGACAGGCGCCCGCGCAGGCCCAGGGTGCCGCGAAACTGTGTCACCACGCGAATCTTCTGCGCCACCAGGATCAGGTCCTGCACGCGCATGATCTTCGACACCGCGGCGGCCATTTCCGGGGTCAGGCCCGGCGCCAGGGCACGCAGGCTCTGCTCGTCGGCGGCGTCACTGAGCAGCCAATCGCGAAAACCGCCAACGGTGAGGTGGCTGACGGTGGCGAAGGCCTGCTTGTCATGGCTGTCGATAATCAGCCGGGTGACTTCGTCGGACTCATAGGGAATCAGCACTTCTTCGAGAAAGTGCTTGAGGGGGATATCCGCCAGGGTCATCTGGGCAGCGACCCGTTCGCCGTCGTTGAGGGCGGCGACACCGGCTAGAAAATCTCCGGAACGGGCCGGGCTGGCCTTGGCCATGACTTCCTTGAGGCTGTCGAAGCGATAGGTCTGAGAACCTACGCTGTGGGAAAATTGGGCCATCTCAGTCTCCGTTTCAACGATGTAGGGGCGTTGCCGAGTGCTGGCGGATCATCAGGATGCCACCTTCTTCAGCAGGTTTTCCAGACGGTTTCCGGCAGCCCGGTGGTGGAGGATGGCAAAGGCCTTTTCCGCCACCAGGCTGCCGCCTTCCAGCGGTGGCAGGCCACCGCTGTAGATGTTCGAAATCACCGTGTATTCGTAGCGAATGTCCGGATTGCCGCTGAACTGGGCGGCGGCGCGGCGTGCCTGGTCGTCCGGCAGGCGGTAGCCCAGGTAGGCGGACATGCTGCGCGAGGCCAGGGCATCGCCGCCGGGACGCTCGCCAATCAGCACGATGATCAGTTGCGGTTGCAGGGCTTCACCCACCGACTCCGCCAGCTTGACCCGGCCATAGGGCGCGAGGATCGGCTGGCCGATGCGCAGCTCCCGACTCTGCAGACCGTCCAGCAGCACCGGCAGCAGCTCGGGAATGTTGTGGTGGATGGCCTCGGCGCTGAGGCCGTCGGAAATCACGATCTGCACGTCGTTGTATTCCGGTTGCAGGCGCCGTAGCACCTCCTCGGTCAGCCGCGCGCCCAACTCCGGGTCCTGCAGGTGGGCCAGCTTGTCCGGGGCGGCAGTGCGCAGTTCCCGCAGGGGAATGGCGGCGATTTCGGCAGGGCGCAGGTCGACGTAGATCGCCTCTCGGGCCACCGCGAGGTTGGCGCGCACGGTCCGCGACACTGCGTTGGCCGGGCGTGGGCCGGCGTTGTCGAAGCCGTAGGTGGCCGGGGTGGACTCCAGCAGGCGCTGGAAATCAATGTCCGACTCACAGAAAATCCGCGGGTTGCCCCAGTTCGGTCCGCGTTCCACGTTGCCGTGGGCGTCCTCCTGGAAAATCCCCTTGCCCAGGGCCCAGCGCAGGTATTCCGGGGCCGGCGCCAGGTCATGGACTTCGCGCAGGGTCTGGTTGTCGTGGGCGCTGGTGTCGAAGTAGGCGAGCATGCGGTCGGTGCTCAGGTACACGTCCATGAAGAAGTTGGCACCGGCGGCGGTCAGCAATTCGGTGGCCATTTGCTGGCCTTCCAGGGTCACCTGGGAGTGCAGGGTGTAGCAGGGCGCCATGCCCATGGGCAGCCCCAGCAGCTTGCCCATGAACTGGTCCTGCAGGCAGGAATAGGTCATCTCGAAGTTGTCGAGGTGGGTTTCCGGGCCGATGAAACCGGTGACGTTGTTCACCATGTACGGCCGATAGCGCCGGGCCAGTCCGTAGCACAGGGCTTCGCAGGTGGTCATGTCGATGCCTTCGTGCTTGCCGTAGGTCAGCTCGCTGCCCTGGCCGGTCTCGAAGTACATGAAGTTTTCTGCAACATCGCGCAACGGGCCGCGTTCGGTCATGGTCTGCCAGGCCTGATCCAGCAACGGCACGGTGACGTCGAACTCGTCGGTCAGGGTGCGTTCGGTGCCGGCCAGGCTCTGGAACATGATTTCCACTGGCGCGCCCTGGTCGAGGCAGGCCAGTTGGGTCTTGATGTGGGAGAGCACGCAGATCTGCGTCGGCGCTCCGGTTTCCCTACGCAATTTATCCAGGTGACGCAGGGTGGCGCTGATGTTGTCCACGGTGTCGATGGCCGGGTTAAGGCCGATCAGCGCGTCCCCCGAGCCCATGCTCAGGCCGGTGTAGACCAGCAGCGTGATGCCGCTGAGGTTGTCGGTGGGATGGTTGGGCTGTAGCCGCGACGACAGAGTACCGGGCAGGCCCACCAGGGTCCGGGCCTTGGCCGCCGCGCCGCTCTTGAGCTTTTTCGACAGCAGGATCAGTTCATGCACGTCCAGCAGCTTGGCCAGGGCCGCCACCATGACCCCGGTCAGGGCCGTGCCGATACGGCGTATTTCAGTGCCATGGCTGCGCAGCAGGCGATCTTTCAGGGCGCCCAGGGTCAGGTCGGCGATTTCGCCAAAGACGCTGTGGTCGATGTCGTAGTTGACCTGCATGACGCTGTCGATGCGGCCGTGGCGATCGGTCAGTGGATGCTGGAAGTAGTGATCCAGGGTCAGCTCTGAGAGCACCTTGCGCGCCGCCTCGCGGGTGATTTCATCAGCCGCCGCGAGCCCTGCCACCCGGTCCCCGGCCTTGCTGATGTCGGCGGCGCCGAGCACCGCCTTGAGGCTGGCGAAGCCTATCTCGCGGTCCAGCACCCGGGTGCTGTAGGCCCGTTCGGCAAGCGCTTCGGGAAGGCGGATGTGCTGCAGTGCGGTGAGTGACATGGCAAGACGCTCCTTGGCCGGCATCGGCTCAGTGCACGCCGTAGAAGGCGACGGGCACGATGTGCTGGTGGGGTTTTCCCAGGTTGATGAAGTGTGCCGAACGCTCGCGTACTTCATCGATGACGATCAGGTTGCAAGATCTGCGCCCCCAATCCGTGGCGTAGTTGCCCAAGACCTTGCCGACGTTGCTTTCCAACAGCAGCACCAGCGGCCAGTCCGGGGCGGGTCGTGCCTGCTCCAGGGCGCGGGCCAGGCGTGCGCCCAGCTGTCGGATGTCCTCCAGTCGTGGCGCCTGGCCGTTGTCGAGCAATTGCAGGCAAGCGCCGTCGCAACTGCTCAGTGCCAGGGCCAGGGCGTCGTCCAGTTGCTGCTCGGTGGCATCCATGGGCAGCCGGGCGACGATGGGCAGGTCATTGAGCGGCAGCACCTCGGGCTGGGGCAGAAACAGGGTGCTGCCGGAAATCTCGGTGTTGTGCAGGGTCAGGCCGTAGACCGTGGCCCGGCCGCGGTTTTCCGGTACCAGCCGGGTGGCCGCGTGCACCAGTCGCGGGTGGCGGGCAATGGCCAGGGCCAGATCGATGCCCAGATCGCCGTAATAGGTGGTGCCGGGCATGGGTTCGCCTTGCAGGTGGCGATAGAGCAACTCGCCCACACCACCGGAAAAAGTCAGGGCCGGGCCGGCATTGCGTGCAGGGAGGATCAGCGGCAGTTGCTCGGTCAGTTGGCCCAGCGGGCCGGCAAAGAAGTGGCGATCACCTTCGGCAATGGCGACCAGGGCATCGATGTACCAATTGACCACCGCCTCCAGCTCGGAACGCTCCAGGACCTGTCCGGGATGCTTGCGGATTGCCAGGTGATCGAGCAGTGCCTGACCGAACTCCGATACGCCGCTGAGACGATAACTGCCCGGCTCGAACTGCAAGTGCCGGGCACCGATGAAATGGCAGCCGCTGGCCAGGACGTTGCCATCCAGGCCCCAGGCCGCGTTGGTGGTGCCCCCGCCGATATCCAGGTTGAGTATCGGTTGCCGAGCGTGGAAGCGGCTCAGCGCCGAACAGCTGCCCATGAAGGCCAGCCAGGACTCCAGCCCGCCGTCGTCGGCGCGCGTGATCAGGGCGTTGCCGATCAATTGGCCGACCAGTTGCGCCAGGGCCTGGGCGTTGTGCCGCCGCGCCGCCAGACCGGTGATGATCACGCCACCGGAAAACAGCTGTTGCGGGCTTACGCCGGCCTGTTCGAGCCAGGTTTCGATCAGGGCCCGGATCGCGGCTTCATCGATGACCTGGCCCTTGAACGGGGTGAACACCGGCTCGCCACGAAACAGTACCCGTGGCTCGTTGAGGGCCATGCGTCCGGTGATGCAGTGGCTGCTCAGGCTGGCCTGGGCGATCAGCGCGCTGCTGGTGGTGGACCCGAAGTCCAGCCCCAGCAGCAGTACCGATGCGCCGCCCGTGATGGCTTGCATGCAGGCGTTCCTCGCCGCGCCGCAGTCAGGCGGTGGCCTTCTGGCCTGCAGGTTCCGGCGTGTCCAGCGCAGTGCCGCCCAGGTACTCGCCCGGGGCGATGATGCCCGCTGCCCGATCCTGAGCTTCCAGTTGCAGCGCCTTGGGCACCGACAGCCAGTAGGCCAGGCCGACGGCGACGAAGCCGGCGCTGATCTTGCCGATCAGTACCGGCAGGATGATGGTGGGCTGGAAGTTGGCGGTGAAGGACAGGTGGTCCCCCAGCAGGAAGGCGGCGCAGACGCCGAAGGCGATGTTCACCACTTTGTCCTTGGGGGGCATGAGGCGCACCAGGCGGAACATGGCGAGGATGTTGGCGATGGTCGCCAGCATGCCGGCGCTGCCTACCGCGCTCAAGCCGATCTTGCCGCCGAGGTTTTCCAGAGGCTTGCCCAGGTATTTGCGCAGCAGGTAGACCATGGGGAAGGCGCCGGCCAGCATGATGCCGATGTAGCCGGCGGTTTCCAGGGCGCGGGTCTGGTCCTGGGCGTCGGCGATGATCGGGTGGAAGCCCCAGCCGCCAAATACCACGGAGAAGACCCCGGTGAAGTATTCGACGATGGAGAACACCAGCACCAGCTTGATGGCCGCGTCCATGGCGCGGCCGAAGATGATGAAACCCTTGATCATCATGTCCGGCAAAAAGCGCAGGCCCAGGGCCAGGGCCACGACGAAGATCAGGATCGGCAGCAGGTTGGCGAAGATGCTGCCCAGGCCCAGGGCCAGTTGGTAGCTGGCTTCACCGTTGGTGCTCACCAGTTCGCGTACCACCGGGTTGCTGAAGGCCAGGATCAGGCTGGCGATCATCACCCCGACGGGGATGGTGAGGATGCCGGACATGATCCCCAGGGCCATGTACTTGTGGTCGCGCTTGTCGAGCATCGCCAGGCCCATGGGGATCGAGAAGACGATGGTGGCGCCGCCCATGAAGCCGGTGATCAGGGCCATCACCAGGGCTTCCTTGCTGGCGGCCAGGGCCGAGGCCAGCTGATAGCCACCCATGTCCGAGGCGATGATCATGGTCGCCGCCAGGGCCGGGTCGGCGCCCAGGGAGTTGAAGAACGGACCGAAGACGGTCTCGATGACCACGGTCAGGTAGGGAATGGAAGCCATGATCCCTGCGGCCGGCACAAAGATGTAGCCGGTGGCATGGATGCCTTCCATGAATTCTTTGCCCAAGCCTCGCTCGCTGTCATAGATGGCGGCGAAGGCACCGATTACGGCGCAGAGCATGATGAGGTAGAGCACGTAGTTGCCGATCTGATCCATTGCGTTTGTCCCTTGTTATTGTTTTTCAAGCAGGGTCTGTGCACGACTGGTTTGGCGCAGAACTTCCGACAGCAGTGTTCCGTCCGGCCAGCCTTTGGCACCGGATCAGAGCAGGTGAACAAGTGCGGCAAGGCCGCGAAAAGGCCTCCCGGCGACCTGGGTCGCCGGGAGGGTCGATCAGAAGAAGCCCAGCGGGTTGATGTCGTAGCTCACCAGCAGGTTCTTGGTCTGCTGGTAGTGGTCGAGCATCATCTTGTGGGTTTCACGGCCAACGCCGGACTTCTTGTAGCCACCGAACGCGGCGTGGGCCGGGTACAGGTGGTAGCAGTTGGTCCACACGCGGCCGGCCTTGATCCCGCGGCCCATGCGATAGGCGCGGTTGATGTCGCGGGTCCAGACCCCGGCACCCAGGCCGAACTCGGTGTCGTTGGCAATCGCCAGGGCTTCGGCTTCGTCCTTGAAGGTGGTGACGCTGACCACCGGGCCAAAGATTTCTTCCTGGAACACGCGCATCTTGTTGGTGCCCTTGAGCAGGGTCGGCTGGATGTAGTAGCCGCTGGACAGGTCGCCTTCGAGTTTCTCCACCTTGCCGCCGGTGAGCAGCTGCGCGCCTTCGTTCTTGGCGATGTCGAGGTAGGAGAGGATCTTGTCGAACTGCTGCTCGGAGGCCTGGGCGCCGACCATGGTGTCGGTGTCCAGCGGGTCGCCGCGCTTGATCTGCTCGATCTTCTTCATCACCACTTGCATGAATTCGTCGTAGATCGACTCCTGCACCAGGGCGCGGGATGGGCAGGTGCAGACTTCACCCTGGTTGAAGAACGCCAGCACCAGGCCTTCGGCGGCCTTTTCGATGAACTTCGGTTCGGCCTGCATGATGTCTTCGAAGAAGATGTTCGGCGACTTGCCGCCCAGTTCCACGGTGGACGGAATGATGTTCTCGGCGGCGCACTTCATGATGTGCGAGCCCACCGGAGTCGAGCCGGTGAAGGCGATCTTGGCGATGCGCTTGCTGGTGGCCAGGGCCTCGCCGGCTTCACGGCCGAAACCTTGCACCACGTTGAGCACGCCCGGTGGCAGCAGGTCGCCGATCACTTCCATCAGTACGGTGATGCCCAGTGGGGTCTGCTCGGCGGGTTTGAGTACCACGCAGTTGCCGGCAGCCAGGGCTGGGGCGAGTTTCCAGGCGGCCATCAGGATCGGGAAGTTCCACGGGATGATCTGCCCGACCACGCCCAGGGGTTCATGGATGTGGTAGGCCACGGTGTTGCCGTCGATTTCCGCGGCGCTGCCTTCCTGGGCCCGCAGGCAACCGGCGAAGTAGCGGAAGTGGTCGGCGGCCAGGGGAATGTCGGCGTTCAGGGTCTCGCGTACCGCCTTGCCGTTGTCCCAGGTTTCGGTGATGGCCAGCAGTTCCAGGTTCTGTTCGATGCGGTCGGCGATCTTCAGCAGGATCAGCGAGCGGGCCTGTACCGAGGTGGCGCCCCAGGCGTCGGCGGCGGCATGGGCGGCGTCCAGCGCCTTGTCGATGTCTTCGGCGGTGGAGCGGGGGAATTCGGCAATCGGCTGGCCATTGACCGGCGAGGTGTTGGTGAAGTACTGGCCTTTGATTGGCGCAACGAATTCGCCGCCGATGTAGTTACCGTACTTGCTCTTGAACGAAACAATAGCGCCTTCAGTACCGGGGTGTGCGTAACGCATGGTGGGTATCTCCTGGCTTTTATGCTTATGGGGGAGGACGCGCTATAGCGCATACCAAGCGTAGAGCAAAGGTCGGGCCAGTGGGGTGCAGGCCATACGAATCAAGGGTTTGCGGATGTTTCGAAGCGGTGCCAACGGCAGCGTGTGACGAATCTGGTACGGCACTGAGTGACAGTTTGTAACCTGGATGGCACAAGCTGTGACTCATGGGTCAAGCCGGCATTGCAATGAAACAGCGGCTGGAGGATGCTGGTTCGCGTGTCGAATCTTGTCGGATAGATCTGATGGTCTGTCCTTCTTTACAGGGCCGATTGCGGCCTGCAGCGGCGCCAGTGTTCCGTCTGAGCGTGACAGCGCATCAGGAGAATAATAAGAAATGCACAGTAGTAATCATCTGAGTCGACATGCCCAGCAGGTGCTGACGGTGGCCCAGGGTAAAGCCCATTTGCAGGGCCCCGGCAGCGATCCTTCCATTGCTCGCTCCTGGCTGCGCTGCCTTGAGGACTATCACCTGGATCCGGCCCAGGCCATGGCCCCCACAGTGCTGGAGCATGGTCGCCTGCTGGAAAGTCGCGAACGCCTGCAGGATGTGCTGCAAATAGCCGGCACCGAGATGGCCAACCTGCACCAGCAATTGTCCGGCGCGGGCCATGCCGTGCTGCTGACCGATGCCCGGGGGGTGATCCTCAACTGCATCACCGCCCCTAGCGAGCGCAAGATTTTCGAGCATGCCGGTCTCTGGCTGGGCGCCGACTGGAGCGAGGCCCGGGAAGGCACCAACGGTATTGGCACCTGCCTGGTGGAGCGCCAGTCGCTGACCATTCACCAGGGCGAGCACTTCCGTGGCCGGCACACTGGCCTGACCTGCTCGGCGAGCCCGGTGTTCGATCCCCATGGCGAATTGCTGGCGGTGCTGGATGTGTCCTCGGCGCGTCAGGACGTTTCCCGGCAGAGTCAGTTCCACACCATGGCTTTGGTCAATCTCTCGGCGAAAATGATCGAGAGCTGCTATTTCCTGCGTTATTTCGAGAACCAGTGGCTGCTGCGCTTTCATCTGCAGGCGGAGTCTGTGGGGCTGTTCAGCGAGGGTTTGCTGGCATTTGACGGCGAAGGGCGAATCTGTGCGGTGAACCAGAGCGCCCTGAATCTGCTGGGGCATATTCGCGGTGGTTTGCTGGGCAAGCCGGTGGACAGCTTTTTCGACTGTTCCCTGGATGAATTGCTCAGTCGCGCCAGCATCAATGCCAGCGCCAGTTGGCCCTTGCGTACTCGGGATGGGCGGCGCTTGTTTGCCTTGTTGCGCGGTCAGCCGCACCCGGTATCGCAACCTGCGCCGCGGGTGCCGGCTGGTGTTACGTCGCCACGCACTTCAAGCATCTGCCTTGGGGATGAAGGGCTGCAGAATGATTTTCGCCGGGCCTCGCGGGTGTTCGAGCGTGATGTGCCGCTGTTGATCAATGGTGAAACCGGCTCCGGCAAGGAGGCTTTCGCCAAGGCCGTGCACCAGGGCAGTGCTCGTTCGGATAAAACCTTTGTCGCCCTCAATTGCGCGGCGATTCCGGAGAGCCTGATCGAGAGCGAACTCTTCGGTTATCGCGGCGGCAGCTTTACCGGGGCACGCAAGGAGGGCATGCGCGGCAAGTTGCAGCAGGCCGATGGCGGCACTTTGTTCCTCGATGAAATCGGCGATATGCCCCTGGCCCTGCAGACGCGTTTGCTACGGGTGTTGGAAGATCGCCTGGTGGTGCCGATTGGCGGTGAGCCGCAATCGGTCAACGTGCGGATCATCAGCGCCACCCACCGGGATCTGCTGGAGCGGGTCCGCGACGGCAGTTTCCGTGAGGATCTGTATTACCGGCTCAATGGTCTTGAGATCGCGCTGCCGGCCCTGCGCGAGCGCAGCGACAAATCCCAGTTGCTGGACTTTCTCCTGGCCGAAGAAGCGGGCGGGCAACCGGTGGTGCTGGACGAAGCGGCGCGTCAGAGCCTGTTGAGTTATTCCTGGCCGGGAAACGTGCGGCAATTGCGCAACGTCCTGCGAACCCTGGCGGCCTTGTGTGAAAACGGCCGCATTGGTCTGGAAGACCTGCCGCCGCTGATCCGCAACAGCCGCCCGGCGCCGGTTGGCGAGCCGGTTGCCGAAGCACAGGAGCGCCCCCTGGAGGACGCCGAGCGGGTTGCGCTACTGGCAGCCCTGGAGCAACAGCGCTGGCACATGACCCATACCGCCGAACAGCTGGGGGTCAGCCGCAACACCCTCTATAGAAAGCTGCGCAAACACGGTATTGCGCGTTAAACCGCACCTGTGACTGCCGGTACAGGGCCGCTTGCCTTGTGCCAGCAGCGGCAAGCTCAGCAGCCTCCCGGTCAGCTAATGGGTGCGATTTGCAGCCCTCTAGGCTAACCTGCGCCGATGTTTTATGAGGTCGACTATGCACATCCATATTCTCGGTATCTGCGGCACTTTCATGGGCTCGATGGCGGTTCTGGCTAAAGAACTGGGCCATCATGTCACCGGCTCCGACGCTAACGTCTATCCCCCCATGAGCACCCAGCTGCAAGCCCAGGGCATCGAGCTGACTCAAGGCTATGACCCGGCCCAGCTGGACCCGGCTCCGGATCTGGTGGTGATCGGCAATGCCATGTCCCGGGGCAACCCGGCCGTGGAGTATGTGCTGAACAAAGGCCTGCCCTATGTTTCCGGCCCGCAGTGGTTGGCGGACCATGTCCTGCAAGGGCGCTGGGTCTTGGCGGTAGCCGGCACCCACGGCAAGACCACCACCAGCAGCATGCTGGCCTGGGTACTGGAGCATGCCGGCATGAGCCCGGGCTTCCTGATTGGTGGGGTGCCGCAGAATTTCGCCGTTTCGGCCCGCCTGGGCGACACACCGTTCTTCGTGATCGAGGCCGATGAGTACGACAGCGCGTTCTTCGACAAGCGCTCGAAGTTTGTCCACTACCGCCCGCGCACCGCAATCCTCAATAACCTTGAGTTCGACCATGCGGACATCTTCCCTGACCTGGCAGCCATCGAGCGGCAGTTCCACCATCTGGTGCGGACCATTCCCAGCGAAGGCCTGGTGATTCATCCCACCACCGAACCTGCCTTGCAGCGGGTCATCGAGATGGGCTGCTGGACGCCGGTGCAGACCACCGGTGCCGATGGTCAGTGGCAGGTCAAGTTGCTCAGTGCCGACGGTTCGGCCTTTGAAGTGATGTTCGAGGGCGTGAGCCAGGGCGTGGTGGAGTGGGAACTGACCGGGCAGCACAACGTGGCCAATGCCCTGGCGACGCTGGCCGCTGCTCGTCATGTTGGCGTGGTGCCGTCGATGGGCATTGCTGGCCTGAGTGCGTTCAAGAGCGTGAAGCGCCGCATGGAGAAGGTCGCCGAAGTGCATGGCGTGACCATCTACGATGACTTCGCCCACCACCCGACGGCCATCGCCACCACCCTGGACGGCCTGCGCAAGCGGGTCGGCGACGCACCGGTGATCGCCATCATCGAGCCGCGCTCCAACTCCATGAAGCTTGGCGCCCACCGTGATGGGCTGCCGGAAAGCGTCAACCAGGCCGATCAGGTGATCTGGTACGCACCGGCCAACCTGGGCTGGGACCTGGCGGCAACGGCGGCCTTGTGTTCGGTGCCATCGATTGTCAGCGACTCTCTGGAAGGCATCATCGAACGGGTGAAAAGCCAGGCCAAGCCGGGCACCCAGGTGGTGATCATGAGCAACGGCGGCTTCGGCGGCCTGCACGGCAAACTGGCCGAGGCACTGCAATGAGCAACGGCCCGGAACGCATCACCCTGGCCATGACCGGTGCCTCGGGCGCCCAGTACGGTTTGCGCCTGCTGGATTGCCTGGTGCGTGAGGATCGGGAAGTGCACTTTCTGATCTCAAAGGCTGCGCAGTTGGTCATGGCCACGGAAACCGATGTGACCCTGCCGCCCAAGCCGCAGATGATGCAGGCCTTTCTCACCGAGTACACCGGTGCGGCGGCGGGGCAGATCCGGGTGTACGGCAAGGAAGACTGGATGTCGCCGGTAGCCTCGGGTTCCGGCTCGCCGGCGGCGATGGTGGTGGTGCCTTGCTCCACCGGCACCTTGTCGGCGATTGCTACCGGGGCTTGCAACAACCTGATCGAACGGGCTGCGGACGTGACCCTCAAGGAGCGCCGGCAGTTGATTCTGGTGCCTCGCGAGGCTCCCTACTCCAGCATTCATCTGGAGCACATGCTCAAGTTGTCGAACATGGGCGTGACTATCCTGCCGGCCTCGCCGGGTTTCTATCATCAGCCGCAGACCATCGATGACCTGGTGGACTTCGTCGTGGCGCGGATTCTCAATCTGCTGAACATCCCCCAGGACATGTTGCCGCGCTGGGGCGAGCATCATTTGAGCAGCGATGAATAAATCCCTGCTGATGCTGCTGGCTGCCCTGCAGTTGGGGGGCTGTGCCACGGTCCGCACCTTGAACGCTGCACAACCTGGGGCGCCGGTGGTGTATTCGGGGACGCGCCTGGATCTTTATGCCATGCAGGGTGGTTGCTGTGCCATGGACCGCTTTGGCGCCGAGGCACCGAGCTATCCGGGAGTAGACCTGCCGGCCAGCGCCTTGCTCGATACGCTGTTGCTGCCGTTGTCGGTGCTGACAGTGTTGGGGGTGGGGTTTCAGGCAACGGGCGGGTTGTAGTGTTTCGCCGGCAATCCGGTTCCTGCAGCTATGTGCAGGAACCGGATTGCCGGCGAGTGCTTTATTTACCTAGCTTGCGCAACTCATCGGATTCGACGACCCGAGTGCCGCTTTGCTCTTCCAGGGCCAACCGCCACATGGCGCGTGCCAACTGGCAGGCTTCGATGCCGTGGTACTTGCCCGGGATCAGTCGCGACAACGGGCCGGCCAGTTGTTCGGTCAGGCGCGGTTCGATCCGGTCTCCCAGCAGCAGTGACGGCCGGCAAATGGTCAGCTGTGGCCAGCCCTGCTGCTTAAGGGCCTCTTCCATTTCACCTTTGACCCGGTTGTAGAAAATCGATGACTTGGGGTCGGCGCCCAGGGCGCTGACCACTATCAGGTGCCGCGCGCCCATTTCCAGGGCGCGTTTGCCGAAGGCCACCACCATGTCCAGGTCCACCGCGCGAAAGGCCGCTTCGGAACCCGCCTGCTTGATGGTGGTGCCCAGGCAGCAGAAGGCGATCTCCACCTTGCCGCTCAGTTGCGGCAGGAATACCGCCGGATCGCCGACGGGGTTCTCCAGGCGTGGGTGCTTGCTTAGCGGGCGTCTGCTGGGTGCCAGAACACGAATGATGGTGGGCTCGTTGAGCAGGCGATCGAGCAGATGCTCTCCGGTCAGTCCGGAGGCGCCGGCGAGCAGGATATGCTGAGGCGTCAAGTACATAGTCATTCCCCCTTGATACTGTTTCAGCTTAGTTGCTCTGTGCTTCCTTGCTGCCTATAGAGACACTTTGCAGCGCTTTTCGTGCCTGCTGTTTGCGCAATTGTTGCCAATGCGCGATCACGCCTTTGGGGGCCCAGATCTGTGGTTCTGACGCTTCGAAACCATCGGCCTGTTCACGTTCGGCCACAGTGGCCCGGGCCAGCTTGAAGGCGTGCTCCAGGTCGTCGGTCTGGTTCAGTGCCTGGGCGAACATAGCATCGCCGAAGTAGGTGAAGTCGGCTTCTTCGGAACAGCCGAAAGATACCCGGTCGGCCTGGGAGGCGGTCATGATCAGGGTTCGTTCGTCCTTGAGCGCAGGGATGAAACCGCCCGAGTAGCAGGACGAGATGACGATGATCTTGTCGCGGTTTTTCAGGGGGGCCAAGGCGATGGCCAGTTCATCGGCTGGTAGGTCGGTCAACTCCATGCGCGGCTGATCCAGTACCAGTTCGTGCTCGCTGGTGCCATGGCTGGTGAGGTAGATGAACACCAGGTCCTCGGGGCCGCTGCGTTCGGCCAGGGTCTGTGCGGCGCGGCGCAGGTTCTCCCGGGTGGCCATGGGCCGGTTCATCAGGTGGTCCCGGTGGTTGACCAGGCGGATCTGACCGTAGGCGCCGAAGCGGCTCGCGAGCATGTTGCTGACGTAGTCGGCTTCGCGCAGGAAGACACTCTGCTTGCCGTCGCCGGCCAGGGTCAGGCTATAGAGTTCGATGGTCGGGCTGGAGGCAGGCACCGCATCGAGGGCCTCCTTGAGCAGGCGACCCTGGACCAGCAGAGCAGTTTCCAAGGGGTCCGGCAGTAGTTTGCCGTCGGCGTCGCGAACCCGCATGCCATTGCTCCAGATACCGCTTTGCACACTGCCATCGCGCAGCACCAGCACACCGTGGCCCTGGTAGTTGTCGCTGTCGAAGCCGCCGATGTAGAAGCTGCCGTCACTGAGGTTCAGTCGTCCTTCGCCGCTGAAGCGCCAGTCGCTGAAGGTGCCGACATAATGGCTGCCATCGGCGCCGATCAGCTCGCCCTTGCCACCCAGGGCGCCTTCCTTGAACTGGCCGATCCAGACGTCGCCGTCGGAGTTTTCGTAGCGGCCCTTGCCATTGAGCTGGTTGTGTTTGAAACCACCGACATAAATGTCGCCTTCGGCGCTGTTGAAGGTGCCGTTGCCTTCCAGTTGGCCGTTGACGAAGTTGCCGCTGAACTGGTTGCCGCTGGCATCGCTGCGCTGGCCTTCGCCATTGGGCTTGCCCTTGGCGAATTGCCCCTGGTACTGGCTGCCGTCCTCCAGCTCCAGGCGGCCCAGGCCCGAGTACAGGTCGGCCTTGAACTCGCCGCGATAGGTCATGCCGTCTTCTTTGAGGGTGCCTTCGCCGTCCCGGCGGCCTAGTTTGAAGCCGCCGCTGTAGCTGCTGTCCTTGGTGGTCAGGGTGCCTTGCCCGTGGAACAGCCCTTGCTGGAACTGGCCGCGATAGACCTCGCCATTGCTCCCGTGCCATTCGCCCTGGCCATGCCATTGGCCCTTGTCGAACTGGCCGGCGTACCAGCTGCCGTTGGGGTAGTCGATGCGTCCCTGTCCCTGGAGCAGGCCATTGACCAGGTCGCCGCGATAGCGCCCGCCGTCGGGCAGTCGGGCATCGGGCGGCAACAGCGATTCGCCGTCTCCGCAAGCGCTGAGCAAGAGAGTCAAGACCAGGGGTACAAGTGGGCGCATAACGGGTTCCGGATAATTAGGGGACCGAGTATGCCGCAGCGGTGTGACTTATATATAGAGAGGTTGAGCGAAACAGCATGAGCTGTTTCGCATCAGGGACATTTCAGACGAAGCAGAGCGAAAGAGGCTCAGCGATATAGGCAGGTTTTTCCTCGCCGTCGATTTCCAGGGTGGCCGTGGCCTTGAGCAGCCATTGGCCGGGTTTCTTCTCGGTGACGTCGGTCAGTTCGACCTTGAGACGCACCTTGGAGTCGACTTTCACCGGCTGGATGAAGCGCACGCTGTCCAGGCCATAGTTGACCACCATCTTCAGGCCCTCGGGCAGCACGAGGATGTCTTCCATCAGTTTGGGGATCAGCGACAGGGTCAGGAACCCGTGGGCGATGGTGGTGCCGAACGGCGTTTTCGCTGCCTTGACCGGGTCCACGTGAATGAACTGGAAGTCGCCAGTGGCTTCGGCGAACAGGTTGATACGCTCCTGGTCAATGGTGAGCCACGCGGAACGTCCGAGTTCCTTCCCGACATAATCTTTGAGCTCTGCAACAGGAACATAGGGCATTGAGACTCTCCTTGGTTCAACGATTTTTTAGTATTCGACCCAGTGCTTTGTGGTCTGAAGTATCCACTTTAGATCATCATGGCGATCCTTCCCGGTAAACATCCATGCTTTTGGCGAATGCCGGTTCATAGCGCCTGCGTGCTTATAATGCGCCACGGGATCTGGCTGGAGAGGCGGTATGTTGTTACGCGGTTTGACATGGCTGGTGCTGTTCCAATTGCTCGGCACGGCGCTCAATCATCTGCTGTTGCCCGTACTTCCCGGGCCGATCATCGGCCTGTTGTTGCTGCTGGTTTTTCTGGTGGTGCGCGGCGAAGTGGGCGAGCCGTTGAACCTGGCGGCCAGCAGTTTGCTGCGATACCTGCCGCTGTTACTGGTGCCGCCTGCGGTCGGAGTGATGGTCTATGCCCGGGATATTGCCGCGGACTTCTGGGCGATCAGTGGCGCGCTGGTGCTGTCTCTGGTGATCTCCATGGCCTTTGTCGGTGTGCTGATGCAGCGCCTGGTCAAGCGCCAGTCCCGCCAGGAGGACAGTCAATGAGTGTTGATTGGCAAGGCGCCTGGGCGGCGGTGATTCACCATCCGCTGTTCGGCATCGGCATCACCCTGGGTGCCTACCAGTTGGTGCTGGCGGCCTTTGAGAAAACTCGCTGGATGTTCCTGCAGCCGGTACTAGTGTCCATGCTGCTGGTGATCGGTGTGCTGCTCGGCTGTGGTTTGAGTTATGCGGAGTACCGCAAGAGCACCGAGATTCTGAGCATTCTGCTGGGCCCTGCCACGGTGGCCCTGGCGGTGCCCCTGTACCTCAACTTGCGGCGCATCCGCCAATTGTTCTGGCCGATATTGACTACGCTGGTGGTGGGCGGGGTGCTGGCCACCGGCCTGGGGGTACTGCTGGGGTGGTGGTTCGGTGCTGAGCACATGATCCTCATGACCATGGCACCCAAGTCGGTGACTTCGCCGATCGCTATGCTGGTGGCCGAGCAGATTGGTGGCGTCGCGGCTCTGGCGGCGGTGTTCGTGCTGATTACCGGGGTGATCGGGGCGATCTTCGGCCCGAGTATCCTCGACCGCCTGGGCGTTCATGGGCCTGAGGCGCGAGGCATGGCCCTGGGCATGACCGCCCATGCGGTGGGCACTTCGGTGGCCTTGCAGGAGAGTGAGGAGTGCGGCGCCTTTGCGGCGCTGGCCATGAGTCTGATGGGCGTGGCCACGGCGGTACTGCTGCCGTTGGCGGTGTCTTTGCTGGTTTAAGGATGGGTGTATGAGCCTGGCGCTGTTTCCTTTGAATACTGTGCTGTTCCCTGACTGCATCCTCGATCTGCAGATTTTCGAGGCGCGCTACCTGGACATGATCGGCCGCTGCATGAAGCAGGGTTGCGGCTTCGGGGTGGTGTGCATCCTGGAGGGCGAGGAGGTCGGTACGGCCGCGCCAGGCTATGCCCTGGTGGGGTGCGAAGCACTGATTACCGACTTTCACCAGCAGGACAATGGACTGCTGGGAATCAGGGTCAAGGGTGGTCGACGCTTCCGCGTGCTGGAGAGCGAAGTGCAGAAAGACCAACTGACGGTGGCCCAGGTCCAGTGGCTGGCGGAGGCTGCGGAGCAACCATTGCAGGATGAGGACGCAGACCTGATCGCGCTGCTCAAGGCTCTGGCCGAGCATCCGATGGTGGAGGCCCTGGACATGGGCAGCGAGGCCCAGGGGCAATTGTCCCTGGCCAATCAGCTGGCCTACCTGTTGCCCTTTTCCGAACAGGACAAGATCGACCTGCTGCAACTGGATGATCCGCAGCAGCGTCTCGATGCCATCCAGCAACTGCTGGATGAACTGCAGGGCGAGCTCTTCGCCTGAGACCTGAACCTCTAGCGGCGGCTACAGGTTGCCGCCTGCACGCTTAATAGGCGTATCGCAGCAGGGCGTGAGGCAGATGCCGTGTCGCCATGAACCCGCACAACAGCAGCATGACTGGCAGTAGCAGCCACCAGACCTTGGCCGACATCGGCTTGAGCGATTCTTGCCATTGAATCAGGGTCAGGCTGGCGGCGCAGACACAGGTCGCGAGCATGGCACCGGCGAGAATGTCGGTTGGCCAATGAGCCCCCAAGTAGACCCGGGACAAGGCAATGGATGCCGCCGGCAGGCAGCCCAGCAGCAGCCAGGTCAGGCGCATTCGTGGTGGCTGGCCACGGCCTGCCAATACCGCCAGGGTCAGGAACAGGGCGAAGGAGCCAGAAGAGTGCCCGCTGGGCATGCTGAAACTGGTGAGGGGCTCGGTCAGGACCTCGGGACGTACCCGCGCAAAGAACCATTTGCTGGCAGTGTTGGCCAGTGCGGTGCACATCAGGGTGGCGCCGGCGAATACGGCGTGACGCCATTGGCGCAGGGCCAGAAGTAGCAGGGTCAGTACTGCGCTGATGATGAACATGGCGCGAAACTCGCCGATCTGGGTGACCATCACCATGATCTTGTCCAGGGTCGGGTTCCGGTGTTCCTGCACCAGGGCGATCAGCCCCTGGTCGAACTGCGTGAGATAGGGGTAACCGATGAACAGCCCTGCCAGGATCAACAGGCTCAGGCCGGACATCAGCAGGGTAGCCCGACGATGGCGACGCAGGCTGCTGGCGACGCTCAAGCCGATCAGTATTGCGAGGCTGCCAGCTACCACACCGGCTTGTGGCCAGAAGCCTTCGGGCAGCGGCAGGCGAATCGCCGCACCCGTGGCCCAGCCTGGCAGCAGGTAAGCCACCGACCAGCCCGCGGCTGCCAGCAGGCTGACGGCGAAAAATCGTACAAATGGCATGTCGAACATGCCGGCAACCATTGGCAACATTGGCCGCAGCGGGCCGATGAAGCGTCCTACCAGCAGACTGGCGATGCCGTAACGCTGAAAATAGGCTTCGGCGCCGTTGATCCATTCCGGATGATGGCGCAGTCCCGGCAGGCGCCGGATGCTTTGGTGAAAGTGACGCCCCAGCAGGTAGGACACCACGTCCCCGAGCAAACCGCCGAACAACCCCAGAAGCAGGGTTTCTCCCAGTGACAGCGCGCCGTTGCCCGCCAGCACGGCAATCGCGAACAGTAGCACCGTTCCCGGAACGATCAGGCCGGCAATGGCCAGGCACTCCACGCAGGCCACAATAAATACAGCGGCGGCCAGCCATTGCGGGTTGGTGGTCAGCCAGGCGGTCACGCTGTCGAGCCATGGGCCCATAATTTCAACTCCATTGTCAGTGTCTGGCGGGTACGGGGTTGCGCTAATCAGTCGAGGATCAGGTAGTCGCGACCTTCGACTTGGCCACGGCGCAGCGGGTTCCGTGTGCAGTAGGGCGCATAGGCGGCATCGACGAAGCGGTACATCAGGTGTTCGTCACGACCGCGGGGGATACCCAGGCGGGTGGTCTGGATGATGTGCGGCACTGCGCTGCCGACGTCCTCGACGAAAAGGGTTTCGTGATCGAAGCGCTTTGCATCCCAGATTGGGACTTTCAAGCCCATGGCCTTGCACAGCAGGGTCTGGCCGGCGCATAGCTTTTGCGAGGGGCGCGGGCGGCCACTGGCGTCCGGGTTGTTCAGTAGCATCTGCGCCAGGCTGGCCGGGCCGGAGACAGTGTCAACCCAGGGATAGGCGGACTTGATCAGTACCGCATTGCCGGGCCCCTGGGCGCTGAAGTTCAACGAGTCGCCACCGCGTGCGTAATACATATAGATGTGGCCGCCATCGAGAAACAAAGCCTTACGCTTTTCTGTGTAGCCGAGGGAGGCGTGGCTGCCTTTTTCCTCGCAGTAATAGGCTTCGGTTTCGATAATGCGCGCGGATAACCACAGCTCGCCGACTTTATGGCGAATGACTTTGCCCAGCAGTTCACGGGCCAAAAGCTCGGCGTCACGGTCGAAAAAGCCGTCAGGCAAGGCTTTGGGCGGGTTCGCAGAGGTCAGGATGGACATGGTGACGAGGGTTATGGCGGAAAAAGTGACGTAATGGTAACAACTCCAGGCTTAATTCAGGCTGAACTGCGGGTATTTACACTCCATTTCGACCATCCGCCTGTGACCGCTGTCCGTGAACGGGCGCGACAGCTATAATCAGCCGCTTTCCTCTTTGCCAAGACCACACCAGACCATGACTGAGTCCGTTCTTGACTACATGACCCGTTTGGGTCGCGCTGCCCGCCAAGCTTCCCGGGTGATCGCCCGTGCCACCACTGCGCAGAAGAACCGTGCGCTGTTGGCGGCTGCCGATGCCTTGGACGCTGCGCGACCGGAGCTGACCGCAGCCAACGAGCAGGACCTGGCCAACGGCCGGGCCAATGGTCTGGAACCGGCTCTGCTGGATCGTCTGGCGCTGACTCCGGCGCGTATCGATGAAATGATCGAAGGCCTGCGTCAGGTGGCCAAGCTGCCTGACCCCATCGGTGAAATCCGCGACATGCGCTACCTGCCTTCGGGCATCCAGGTGGGCAAGATGCGTGTGCCCCTGGGAGTGATCGGCATCATCTACGAGTCCCGTCCGAACGTGACCATCGATGCTGCCAGCCTGTGCCTGAAGTCCGGCAACGCCACCATCCTGCGGGGTGGTTCCGAGGCCATTCATTCCAACCGTGCCATTGCCACCTGCATTCAGCAGGGATTGGCGGCTGCCGATCTGCCGCCTCACGTGGTGCAAGTGGTGGAAACCACTGATCGCGCCGCGGTGGGTGCGTTGATCACCATGCCCGAGTTTGTCGACGTAATTGTGCCTCGTGGCGGCAAGAGCCTGATCGAGCGGGTCAGCCGCGATGCCAAAGTTCCGGTGATCAAGCACCTGGACGGCGTCTGCCACGTGTATATCGATGTGGCGGCGGACCTGGACAAGGCGATTCGTATTGCCGATAACGCCAAGACCCAGCGCTACGCGCCGTGCAACACCATGGAAACCCTGCTGGTTCACGCCGCCATTGCCGAGCGCGTATTGCCGCCATTGGCTGCGATCTATCGCGACAAGGGCGTCGAGTTGCGTGGCTGCGAGCAAACCCGAGGAATTCTTGGCGCTGATGTGCTGCAAGCGACCGAAGAAGACTGGCGCACCGAGTACACCGCGCCGATCCTCTCGATCCGGGTGCTGGACAACCTGGAGCAGGCCATCGAACACATCAACACTTACGGCTCGCACCATACTGACTCCATCGTCACCGAGAACTTCAGTGACGCTCGGCGCTTCCTCAATGAAGTGGACTCCAGTTCGGTCATGGTCAATGCCTCTACGCGCTTTGCCGACGGTTTCGAATATGGCCTGGGCGCTGAGATCGGCATTTCTACCGACAAGCTGCACGCCCGTGGCCCGGTGGGCCTGGAAGGCTTGACCAGCGAGAAGTATGTGGTTTTCGGCGACGGTCACGTGCGCACTTGATGGGTAAACGTATCGGTCTGCTGGGCGGCACCTTCGATCCAGTGCATATCGGCCACTTGCGTGGTGCGCTGGAGGTGGCTGAATCCATGCAACTCGATGAGCTGCGCCTGACACCCAGTGCCAGGCCGCCGCATCGGGATACACCGCAGGTGTCGGCGCTCGATCGTCTGGCGATGGTCGAATATGCGGTGGCGGGCGTTTCACCCCTGGTGGTGGACGACCGTGAGCTGAAACGGGACAAGCCGTCCTACACCATCGACACCCTGGAGCAGATGCGGGCCGAGTTGGCCGCGGATGACCAGTTGTTTCTGTTACTGGGCTGGGACGCGTTTTGCGGCCTGCCCACCTGGCATCGTTGGGAAGAATTACTCCAGCATTGCCACATCCTGGTGCTGCAACGCCCGGATGCCGACAGCGAGCCACCGGATGCCTTGCGCAACCTGTTGGCGGCGCGCTCGGTGAGCGACCCACTGGCCCTGCAAGGGCCGGGGGGACACATTGCATTCGTCTGGCAGACGCCGCTTGCGGTGTCCGCCACCCAGATCCGTCAACTGCTGGCCAGCGGTAAGTCGGTACGTTTCCTGGTGCCTGACGCGGTCCTGGCCTATATCGATGCTCACGGACTTTACCGTGCGCCGAACTGAAGGAACGCTGCCGGCCTGTGCTGAGCGGCGCTCCAAACATACGAGCTGAACGAGTTTTATATGACTAACCAAGTAATGAAAGGCGAAGATCTGGTCAAGGTGGCTGTTGCCGCGCTGGAAGACGTCAAGGCCCAGGATGTCCTGGTGATCGATGTTCGCGACAAGCAAAGCATCACTGACTACATGATCATCGCCACCGGTACCTCCAATCGCCAGATCGGCGCGATGCTGGAAAAGGTCCGCGAGATGGTCAAGGCCCAGGGCGTGCGTCCGCTGGGTGAAGAAGGCAAGGGCGACAGCGACTGGGTGCTGCTGGACCTGGACGATGTGATCGTGCACATGATGACTGCCTCGGCTCGTCAGTTCTATGACCTGGAGCGTCTGTGGCAGGGCGCAGAGCAGAGCCGCGCGGCCGATGGCAAGCACCACAGCCCGGAGCATGGCCACGAGCACTTCACCAAGCTCAACAAAGACCAGCAATAAGGGACAGCTGTGCGCCTGCGTCTGATCGCTGTTGGTTCACGCATGCCCAAGTGGGTGGAAGAGGGGTGGCACGAGTATGCCAAGCGTCTGCCCTCCGAGCTGGCGCTGGAACTGGTGGAAATTCCGCTCAATACCCGGGGCAAGAACGCCGACGTGGCTCGCTTTATCCGTCAGGAAGGCGAAGCCATGCTGGCCAAGGTCGGGCATAACGAGCGCATCGTCACCCTCGAGGTGCACGGCAAACCCTGGAGCACCGAGCAGTTGGCGGTGGAACTGGATCGTTGGCGTCTCGATTCGCGCACCGTGAATTTCATGGTCGGCGGCCCGGAAGGGCTGGCGCCGGAAGTCTGTGCGCGAGCGGATCAGCGTTGGTCGCTGTCGCCGCTGACCTTGCCGCACCCGCTGGTGCGGATTCTCATCGGTGAACAGCTGTATCGCGCCTGGACCGTGTTGTCCGGGCACCCTTACCACAAGTAGCCCGCGCCCCTAATGTCCCAGCCGATCCGCATCAAGGACCACGAAAAAGACGCCCGTCTGGTGCGTAGCCGGGTCGTGTTCGGCGCCATTATGGTGGTCTGCCTGATTGGCGTGCTGATTGCCCGGCTGTATTACCTGCAGGTGATTCAGTACGACTATCACTCCACGCTGTCGGAGAACAATCGGGTGCATGTGCAGCCGATTCCCCCGACTCGCGGACTGATTTTCGACCGCAATGGCGTGGTAGTTGCTGATAACCGGCCCAGTTTCAGCCTGAGCATGACCCGCGAACGTTCCGGCAACTGGCAGCAGGTCCTCGATGTGATTGTCGAGGTGCTGGAACTGACCCCGGAAGACCGGGTGCTGTTCGAAAAGCGCATGAAACAGGGGCGGCGCCCTTTCGAACCGGTGCCGATCCTGTTCGAGTTGACGGAAGAGCAGATAGCCCGCATTGCGGTGAACCAGTTCCGTCTGCCCGGGGTGGAAGTGGTTGCGCAACTGGTCCGGCACTACCCGCAGGGCGCGCACTTTGCGCACTCCGTGGGCTATATGGGGCGGATCAACGAGAAAGAGCTGAAGTCCCTGGACCCGGTGAACTACAGCGGCACCCACCATATCGGCAAGACTGGCATCGAACGTTTCTACGAGCCGGAATTGCATGGCCAGGTGGGTTACGAGGAAGTTGAAACCAACGCCCGTGGCCGAGTGCTGCGGGTGCTCAAGCGCACCGATCCGATTCCCGGCAAGGACATTGTCCTGAGCCTGGATATCAAGTTGCAGGAGGCCGCGGAGCTGGCTCTGGGCGGCCGCCGCGGTGCGGTGGTGGCGCTGGACCCGAGCACCGGGGAAGTTCTGGCGATGGTCAGCCAGCCAAGTTTCGATCCGAACCTGTTCGTCACCGGTATCAGCTTCAAGGCTTATGCCGAATTGCGTGATTCCATTGATCGGCCGCTGTTCAACCGGGTGCTGCGCGGTCTGTATCCACCGGGTTCGACCATCAAGCCGGCGGTGGCGATTGCCGGGCTGGATGCCGGGGTGGTGACGGCCTCGTCCCGCGTTTACGACCCGGGCTACTACCAACTGCCCAACTACGATCACAAGTACCGCAACTGGAACCGAAGCGGTGACGGTTATGTCGACCTGGACACCGCGATCATGCGGTCCAACGACACCTATTTCTATGACCTGGCCCACAAGCTGGGGATCGATCGGCTCTCGGCCTACATGACCAAGTTCGGCATCGGCCAGAAGGTCTCCCTGGACATGTTCGAGGAATCCCCGGGGCTGATGCCGACTCGCGAGTGGAAGCGCGCCACCCGGCGTCAGGCCTGGTTCCCGGGAGAAACCCTGATTCTCGGGATCGGCCAGGGCTACATGCAGTCGACGCCGTTGCAACTGGCCCAGGCGACCGCTCTGGTTGCCAGCAAGGGCAAGTGGAACCGACCGCACCTGGCCAAGAGCATCGAAGGCGAGAAGCCGGTGGATCACAACCCGATGCCGGACATCGTCCTGCGCGACCCGTCGGACTGGATGAGGGTCAATCACGGCATGCAGCAGGTGATGCACGGCGCCCGCGGCACTGCGCGCAAGGCTGCGGTTGGTTCGCAGTACCGGATTGCCGGCAAGAGTGGTACTGCCCAGGTGGTGGCGATCAAGCAGGGCGAGAAATACGACCGCTCCAAGGTTCAGGAGCGCCATCGCGACCACGCCCTGTTTGTCGGCTTCGCCCCGGCGGAAAACCCCAAGATCGTGGTTTCGGTCATGGTCGAGAACGGCGAGTCGGGCTCCGGCGTTGCGGCTCCCGTGGTGCGCCAGGTGATGGATGCCTGGCTTCTCGGCCAGGACGGCCAGCTCAAGCCTGAGTTCGCCAGCCCTATCAGCGCGGAGGCTACGGCCCGTGAAGAGTAATTTTGACCGCATCCTCTCCAGTGAGGATGTGATGCGCCGTCGTGCGACGCTGTTGCAGCGCCTGCATATCGATGGCCCCTTGCTGGTGTTGCTGTTGACGCTGGCCGCCGGCAGCCTGTTCGTGCTGTATTCCGCCAGTGGCAAGAGCTGGGATCTGCTGGCCAAGCAGGCCACGTCCTTCGGCATCGGCTTGGTGTCGATGATTGTCATCGCCCAGTTCGAGCCACGTTTCATGGCGCGCTGGGTGCCTCTGGGCTATGTGTTCGGCGTGGTGTTGCTGGTGGTGGTGGACGTCATGGGCCACAACGCCATGGGCGCGACCCGCTGGATCAACATTCCCGGGGTGATCCGCTTCCAGCCGTCGGAGTTCATGAAGATCATCATGCCGGCGACCATCGCCTGGTACCTGTCCAAGCGCACCTTGCCGCCCCATCTCAAGCATGTGGGGATCAGCCTGATACTGATCGGCATTCCGTTCATCCTGATCGTGCGTCAGCCGGACCTGGGCACCGCCCTGCTGATCCTGGCCGGTGGCGCCTTCGTGCTGTTCATGGGTGGGCTGCGCTGGCGCTGGATTCTGAGTGTGCTGGCGGCCGCGGTGCCGGTGGCCATCGCCATGTGGTTCTTCATCATGCATGACTACCAGAAACAGCGAATCCTGACTTTTCTCGACCCCGAGAGCGACCCCCTGGGCACGGGCTGGAACATTATCCAGTCCAAGGCGGCCATCGGTTCCGGCGGGGTTTTCGGCAAGGGTTGGCTGCTGGGTACGCAGTCGCACCTGGACTTTTTGCCGGAGAGCCACACCGACTTCATTATTGCGGTCATGGGCGAGGAGTTCGGCCTGGTGGGCATTTGTGCGCTGCTGCTGATCTACCTGCTGTTGATCGGGCGCGGGTTGGTGATCACCGCTCAGGCGCAGACGCTGTTCGGCAAGTTGCTCGCAGGCAGCCTGACCATGACGTTTTTTGTTTACGTTTTCGTCAACATCGGTATGGTCAGTGGCTTGTTGCCGGTAGTGGGGGTTCCGTTGCCGTTCATTAGCTACGGAGGAACTTCGCTGGTGACGCTACTGTCAGCGTTTGGGGTTTTGATGTCGATCCATACCCATCGCAAGTGGATCGCGCAGGTTTGATTAAGGTGAAGAATTCAATGCAAGTAATGCGTGGCTGGGCTGCTCGGCATGCGCCGTGGGTCGGCCTGGTAAGCATCCTTGGTGCAGCGCAACCCGCGTTCGCCGGTGATTACGAAGGTTCGCCGCAAGTGGCCGAATTCGTTGGCGAAATGACCCGGGACTATGGTTTTGCCGGGGAACAGCTGATGGGGGTGTTCCGCGAGGCCGAGCGCAAGCAATCGATTCTTGACGCCATTTCGCGGCCGGCCGAGCGGGTCAAGCAGTGGAAAGAATACCGGCCGATGTTCATCACCGACGCGCGCATTGCCCGCGGTGTGGATTTCTGGCGTCAGCATGAGGCGGTTCTGGCTCGCGCCGAGCAGGAATATGGCGTACCGGCCCAGGTCATAGTGTCGATTATCGGCGTTGAGACCTTTTTTGGGCGTAATACCGGCAATTACCGGGTGATCGATGCGTTATCTACCCTGGGCTTCGATTATCCGCCCCGCGCCGAATTCTTCCGCAAGGAACTGCGCGAGTTCCTGCTGCTGGTCCGTGAAGAGCAACTTGATCCCTTGAGCCTCAAGGGCTCCTACGCGGGAGCCATGGGGCTGCCGCAGTTCATGCCGAGCAGTTTTCGCGCCTATGCGGTGGACTTCGACGGTGATGGCCACATCAATATCTGGACCAACCCGGACGATGCCATCGGCAGCGTTGCCAGCTACTTCAAGCGTCATGGCTGGGTGGCCGGCGAGCCGGTGGTGAGTCGCGCCGACGTGCGTGGCGATCGCGTGGACGAAGGCTTGACCACAGGGATAGAGCCGACCAAGACGGTCGGGGAGTTGCGGGCCCTGGGCTGGTCGAGTCATGATGCGCTGCGCGATGATCTGCCGGTCACCGCTTTCCGTCTGGAAGGTGACAGTGGCCCGGAATACTGGATGGGCCTGAAGAACTTTTACGCGATCACTCGCTATAACCGCAGCGTGATGTATGCCATGGCCGTACATCAGTTGTCTGAACAACTGGTCCAAGCACGGGGCGTCAAGTAATGCTGGCAATGCCAATCCGCAAACCCCTGAAGCTGGTGGCTTTTGCCGCGTTGTCCTTGTTGTTGGTCAGTTGCTCGACGAGCCGCTCGCCGCAGCACAAGTCCACGAGTGGCGTGCGCGCCATGCCGGGCCTGGACGTCAACCGTGCACACAAGGATGGCGCGCCCTGGTGGGACGTCGACGTCTCGCGCATTCCCGATGCGACCCCGACCCTGCACACCGGCCCGTACAAGGCCAACCCCTATACGGTGCTGGGCAAAACCTATTTCCCCATCCAGGAGTCCAAGAACTACGTGGCCTCCGGTACGGCGTCCTGGTACGGCACTAAGTTCCATGGTCAGAACACCGCCAATGGCGAGGTCTATGACCTGTACGGTATGAGTGCCGCACACAAGACCCTGCCGTTGCCCAGTTACGTGAAGGTCACCAACCTGGACAACAATCGCAGCGTGATCCTGCGGGTCAACGATCGTGGTCCGTTCTACTCCGACCGCATCATCGACCTGTCCTACGCGGCTGCAAAGAAGCTCGGTTATGCCGAGACCGGCACCGCTCGGGTCAAGGTCGAAGGCATCGATCCGCAGCAGTGGTGGGCCCAGCGTGGCCGTCCGGCGCCGTTGATGCTCAATGAGCCGCAAGTGGCGCAAAATAACGCGCCGGTGATCACGGCTTCGGCCGGTACTGTCGAGCAATGGACGCCGCCGCCCCAGCAACACGCTGCAGCGGTAGTTCCCGTACAAGTTAAAAACACTCCTGCAGCCGCCTCAGGCCAGTATCTGCAGGTGGGGGCCTTCGCCAACCCGGACGCTGCGGAGCTGTTGAGGTCTAAATTGAGCAGCATGGTGAGCGCCCCGGTGTTCATCAGCTCGATCGTACGTAATCAGCAGACGCTGCATCGGGTACGCTTGGGGCCATTCGGCACGCCGGGTGAGGCTCAGCAAGCGCAGAACAGTGTGCGCTTGGCTAACCTTGGCCAGCCCAGTGTGGTGACTGCCGAGTAAGAAGATTGAGGGTCCGCTTGCGGTATTGGGGGGCGGACCCTGGTTGTTGGCTCGTCGAACAACAAAAGCCCGGCAAGGGTCAGTGAGTGAGCAACTGAACACGCGACAGCCCTTTAGAAGGCTGTCTGAAATAGTTTTGCCCTCGGGCAAGTTTCCATTAGCAACTTCGAGAGACGGATGAACATCACCACCTTTGCCAAACGCCTGTGCCTGCTTGTCCCGCTGATCATCACGCCCGCCGCCTGGGCGGTCGAAGCGATGCCGTCGCCACCGCAACTGGCCGCCAAATCCTATGTGCTCATGGACGCCAGCAGCGGTAACGTGCTGGTGGAGAACAATGGTGACCAGCGCCTGCCACCGGCCAGTCTGACCAAGCTGATGACCGCCTACATCGCGACCCTGGAAATCCGTCGCGGCCAGATCGGCGAGAACGATCCGGTAACCGTCAGCGAGAATGCCTGGCGTACTGGCGGGTCGCGGATGTTCATCAAGGTGGGTTCGCAAGTCACCGTCAGCGACTTGCTGCACGGCATCATCATTCAGTCGGGCAACGACGCCAGTGTTGCGGTTTCCGAGCACATTGCCGGCAGCGAAGACGCTTTTGCCGACATGATGAACAAGACGGCTGCCGATCTGGGTATGAGCAACAGCCACTTCATGAACCCGACCGGCCTGCCGAACCCTGAGCACTACTCGTCGGCCCATGATATGGCGGTGCTGGCTCGCGCGATCATCCATGAAGACCCTGCCCACTATGCGATCTACTCGCAGAAGGAGTTCTTCTGGAACGGCATCAAGCAACCTAACCGTAACCTGCTGCTGTGGCGCGACAAGACCGTCGATGGTCTGAAAACCGGCCACACCGATGAAGCCGGCTACTGCATGGTGTCTTCGGCAGTACGTGATGGCATGCGTCTGATCGCCGTGGTGTTCGGCACCAACAGCGAGCAGGCCCGCGCCGCCGAAACCCAGAAGCTGCTGACCTACGGTTTCCGCTTCTTCGAAACCCAGACCTTCTACCAGAAAGGCACCGAGCTGGCTCAGGCGCAGGTGTGGAAGGGCACCTCTCATCAGGTCAAGGCCGGTCTGGCTGAAGATCTGACCATGACCATGCCTAAAGGCCAGTTGAAAAAGCTCGCCGCCAGCATGACCATGAACCCGCAACTGGTTGCGCCGATCGCCAAGGGCGACGTGATTGGTAAAGTCGAAGTGAAACTGGACGACAAGGTGGTGCACAGCGCTGACCTGATCGCCCTGGAAGCGGTCGACGAAGGTGGTATCTTCCGCCGCATGTGGGATAGCATCCGTCTATTCTTCTACGGCTTGTTCAACTGATATTGTCGACCTGCATGGCCCCCGCTCCGAAGTGGAGCGGGGGCCATGTCCGTCGTCCGGCTTACGAGGCCGTTACTGCCATGACAGACACTGACGTTAAGTCGCACAAGATTGAATTCCCCGTCGATGACTACCCGATCAAGGTGATCGGTGACACGGTTGTCGGCTTCAAGGACACCGTGATCGAGATCCTCGCCAAGTACGCCAAGCTGGACATCAAGTCCCTGGCCGAGCGTCAGAGCAGCAACGGCAAGTACACCACGGTACAACTGCACATCACCGCCACCGGTGAAGACCAACTGCGTGATATCAATAGTGCCCTGCGTGCTACCGGTGTCGTCCACATGGTGCTGTGATGCCACAGACGCTGGGCTTTCGTGAGCTTGGCCTGATGGCTTACGAGCCGGTCTGGCAGGCCATGCAGCGCTTTACCAATGAACGAGGCACCAGCGCCCCAGACGAAATCTGGCTGGTGCAGCATCCGCCGGTGTTTACCCAAGGCCAGGCGGGCAAGGCCGAGCATCTGCTGCTGCCGGGAGATATACCGGTGGTGCAGGCCGATCGCGGCGGACAGGTGACTTATCACGGTCCCGGCCAGTTGGTGGCCTACTTGCTGCTGGATGTGCGCAGGCTGGGATTCGGCGTGCGTGATCTGGTCAGTCGCATGGAGCAATGCCTGGTGGAGTTGTTGGCCAGCTACGGCGTGCCGGCGGCGGCCAAGCCCGATGCACCGGGTGTCTACGTCGAAGGGGCGAAAATCGCCTCCCTGGGCCTGCGTATCCGCCATGGATGTTCCTTTCATGGCCTGGCCTTGAACGTGGACATGGATTTGCAGCCGTTTCGACGGATTAACCCCTGTGGTTATGCCGGGTTGGCGATGACCCAGCTGAGCGACCATGCAGGGCCGATTGAATTTGCCGAGGTAAGTGCCCGGCTGCGTGCGCAGCTCGTCAAACACCTCGACTATGCTGAGCAGACGACCCTAACGGGCGGAATCGACTGATATGACTACTGCGCAAGACGCTGTTCAAACCCTGATCCCGACGGTGGATGTCTCCGAGCGGGCGCCACGTCCGAAAGTTGAAGCCGGCGTCAAATTGCGCGGTGCGGAAAAGGTTGCGCGCATTCCGGTGAAGATCATTCCGACCACCGAACTGCCGAAGAAACCGGACTGGATCCGGGTACGTATTCCGGTATCCCCGGAAGTCGACCGGATCAAGCAACTGCTGCGCAAGCACAAGTTGCACAGCGTCTGCGAAGAAGCATCCTGCCCGAACCTGGGCGAATGTTTCTCCGGCGGTACCGCAACCTTCATGATCATGGGCGACATCTGCACCCGTCGCTGCCCATTCTGTGACGTTGGCCACGGTCGTCCAAAACCTCTGGATGTCGACGAGCCGATGAACCTGGCAGTGGCCATCGCCGACCTGCGCCTGAAGTATGTGGTGATCACTTCGGTGGACCGCGACGACCTGCGTGACGGCGGTGCCCAGCACTTTGCCGACTGCATTCGCGAGATCCGCAAGCTGTCGCCGAACGTACAGTTGGAAACCCTGGTGCCCGACTACCGCGGTCGCATGGATGTAGCCCTGGAAATCACCGCTGCCACGCCACCGGATGTGTTCAACCACAACCTGGAAACCGTGCCGCGCCTGTACAAGGCTGCGCGTCCGGGCTCGGATTACCAGTGGTCGCTGACCTTGCTGCAGAAGTTCAAGCAACTGGTGCCCCATGTACCGACCAAGTCCGGCTTGATGCTGGGCCTGGGTGAAACCGACGACGAAGTCATCGAAGTCATGAAGCGCATGCGTGAGCACGACATCGATATGCTGACCCTTGGCCAGTACCTGCAGCCGTCCCGCAACCACTTGCCGGTTCAGCGTTTCGTGCATCCGGATACCTTCGCCTGGTTCGCCGAGGAAGGTTACAAGATGGGCTTCAAGAATGTCGCTTCGGGCCCGCTGGTACGTTCCTCGTATCACGCCGACGAACAAGCGAAACTGGCCAGAGAAGGCCTGGTTTCCTGATTTGCCTGCCCGCAAGGCTTGGGTCTTGCGGGCAGTTTCCCGGCTCTTTCGAGCACCTCTGCAGTCTCGGTTGTTTTTCGCCCACCCGGTCGCGTCATCCTCTTCTGTTTAACGAGATTCATGGCTACTGTGCTTGAGTGAATTCACACAGGGAGAATCTGCATGCCCATCCAACCGACTGCTGCCCTTCATGCTCACCTGCCGGTGCCGGCACTGGCTGCGGAAGGCGTCATCGGCCTTATTGCCCCCGCCGGTCCCGCAGTGCTGGATACCGAAAAAGCCTTTCAATGGATGCGTTCCCGTGGCTATACGCTACGGATCTTTCCCGGCGTTGGCCAGCAGGAGGGATATCTGGCTGGCAGCGACGAGGTGCGCCTCGATGACTTGCACAGCGCCTTTGCCGATAGCCAAGTCGACGCCATTGTGTGCCTGCGCGGGGGCTATGGCAGTCCGCGTTTGCTGGACAAGATCGACTTTGAGTTGCTGCGGCGCAACCCCAAGCCCTTTGTCGGCTATAGCGATATCACCGCCCTGCACCTGGCGATCAACCGCTATGCCGGGTTTGTGAGTTTTCACGGACCCATGCTCAATGCCGACCTGCTGGGTGACAAGCAACCGCCAACCGAGGCGTCCTTTTTCAACCTGCTCCGGGGCCAGGTAAAGGCGGGCAGTCTGCTGTCTCATCCCGTGGCTTTCCCATTGACCACTGTGGAGCCGGGCATTGCGTTGGGTCCGCTGTTGGGGGGAAATCTGTCGATGATTGCCTGCACGCTGGGCACGCCTTACGAAATCAATACCGACGGCGTCATCCTGTTTATCGAGGACGTCAACGAGCCTTTGTACCGTATTGACCGCTTGCTCAATCACCTGCGGCTGGCCGGCAAACTGGACAACCTGCGGGGCGTTTTGGTGGGGGATGTGGCCGGTGTGGACTTCAGCGCATTGTGCCGCCTGCTCAAGCAGACCTTCGAGCCGCTGCGGATTCCGGTGCTGGCAGGATGGCGCAGTGGCCATTGTGACCCGAACCTGACTTTGCCCATGGGCGCTCTGGTCAGGCTGGACGCAGGGGCGAGGGAGTTGACCCTGGCACAGGACGTGGTGTTCAAGTAGGGCTGGCCCTGGCGAAGGGGGAAGCCCTTCGCCAGCTCCGGGCTTAGCGGTTGCGCAGGCTGTCCAGCAACTTGTGAGTAGGGTAGCCGTCTGCGGGCCAACCCAATGCTTGCTGGGCGCTACGAATGGCTTTGCGGGTGTTGGCTCCGATGATGCCGTCGGGGTTGCCGGCGTCATACTGGTTGGCGTTGAGCAGGCTCTGCAATTCGATGCGCTCGGAGCGGCTCAGGGGCAGGTCGTCCTTGGGCCAGTCGCCACTGATCATGCCGGCGCCGCCGAAGCGTTCGGACAGCAGGTTGACTGCCAGGGCGTAGGACGATGAGTTGTTGTACCTGAGCACCGCACGGAAGTTATCCAGGATCAGGAACGCCGGCCCCCGATAACCCGCAGGCAGCAGCAACGAGGCGGACAATTGCTCTGATCCGTAAGGCAGCGCCTTGCCATTGGCGGTTGTCATCCCCAGGCGCATCCACTCGGCCACGGTCTTGCGGGTGGACGCATCGGCCAGGGCATAGTCGAAGCCGCTGTTGAGCTGGACTTCAACACCCCAGGGCTGGCCCTTTTGCCATCCTGAGCTTTGCAGATAGTGAGCGGTGGAGGCCAGGGCGTCGGCTGGGCTGTTCCAGATATCGCGCCGACCATCGCCGTCGAAGTCCACAGCGTGGGTGTTGTAGGTGGTTGGAATGAATTGGGTCTGGCCCATGGCCCCGGCCCAGGAACCCAGCATCTTCTCTGGCTGGATATCGCCGTGTTGAATGATCTGCAAGGCGGCAATCAGCTGGCTGTTGGCAAAGGCTGGGCGCCGTCCTTCATACGCCAGGGTTGCCAGGGAGCGAATCACCGACTTGTTGCCCTGGAAGTCACCGAAATTGCTCTCCATGCCCCAAACGGCCACCAAGGTCTGGCGATCAACCCCATAGCGCTGTTCGATCCGTTGCAGGATGTCGCTGTACTGGACCAGCAGTGCCTTGCCCTTGCGTACCCGTACCGGGGACAGCGCGCCATCCAGGTATTCCCAGACGGGGCGGGTGAATTCCGGTTGGCTGCGGTCGGCCTTGATCACGCTCATATCCGGGGTGATCCCGGCGAAGGCACGGTCGAATACATCGGCGCGAATCCCGGCGCCCAAGGCTTCGGCGCGGAATGCGTTCATCCATTCATCGAAGGTCTGAGTGGGCTGGATGTCCAGATTGTCGACGGCCAGTGGTGCGACGGTGGCAGGTGCGGCAAGGGGGGCTGCCTGGAGGTTGGGTAGCGGCTGGGCGTCGGCGGCAGTGGGTTTCTCCGCGCAGGCGACGAGTAGAACAAGGCTGGAGGCAGCGATCAGTTGGCGCATGTGCCAACGACGAGAAAGACAAAAGGGCATGCACAGGTCCAGAGAGAATAACAATCAGGTGCAGACCTTATCATGCCAACGGGGTTCAGGGCTTTAGGCGGCCAGAAAGTAAGAAGCCTCCCAGCTTTTAGACTGGAAGGCTTCGCGGCGGTAGCTGCCTTTGCCCTTGGCCGGGCGTTCCTGACGGCTGCGGAACAGTGGCTGGGCGATGATGGATTTGGCCTTGTTGGGGCCATGCTTGGATGGCTTGCTCATGGTGAGTGCTCGCTGTTTCAGGAATAGAAGTGTTGCGGCGCGAATCATCGGCCAGAGTGGAGTTGCTGTCTAGGGTCTGTTCCTGTTTGGTGACGAGCCGCGTTGCTGGGCCAAACGAGAACAGACCCTAGTGCAAGCAAAAGATAAGTAGCGCGATTATTCGGCAGGCAGGGCCAGGCGTTGGCCGGCCATCAGCAGCGACAGCCGGCTCAGGCTGCTCCAGGGCGAACCACTGGCTTGGCCCTTGATCTGGGCATCAATGCGCTGGGCATCCAGTAGCAATTGGCCCCAACGTTGCGCCGAATAGCGCTGCAAGGCTTTGCTCATCAGGGGTTTGCGCTTGTCCCAGACGGGAGGGCGAGCCTGACTGAACACCTTGTCCAGTGGTACACCCTGGCTGAATTGCAGTGCCAGGTTGGCCAGCAGTCGCAGTTCCCGGGACAGGGCCCAGAGAATGACCGGCGGTTCGACGCCTTCGCCCCTCAGTCCCTCAAGCATGCGCAAGGCATGGGCGGCCTCGCCGTTGAGAATCGCATCCACCAGCCCAAACACGTCGAAGCGAGCGCTATCGGCCACGGCGGCCTGTACCGTTTCGACGGTGATCTGCCCGCCTTCGGCCATCAGCTTGAGCTTTTCGATTTCCTGTGCGGCCGCCAGCAGGTTGCCTTCTACCCGGGCGGCGATCAGCTCCACGGCGTCCTGGCTGGCGGACAGGCCGGCCTGTGACAGGCGCTGGCGAATCCACTGTGGAAGCTGGTTGGCGTCCACCGGCCAGATCTGCACGAACTGAGTCTGGGCACCTTCGACCAGGGCCTTGCCCCACTTGGTCTTCTGTGCGCTGCCGTCGAGCTTGGGCAGGCTGATCAACAGCACCGTGTCTTCGGCCGGACGCGAACAGTATTCGATCAGTGCTGCTGCACCCTTGTCCCCAGGCTTGCCCGAAGGCAGGCGCAACTCCAGCAGGCGCTTTTCTGCGAACAGCGACATGCTGGCCCCCGCTTGCAGCAGGGTGCCCCAGTCGAAGCTGGCATCGGCGCTGAAGACCTGGCGCTCGTCGAATCCCTGCTGGCGCACGGCAGAGCGAATGGCGTCGGCGGCTTCCTGGCACAGCAGGGGATCGTCGCCGCTGATCACGTAGACCGGCGCTAGTGTGCCTTGCAGGTGTTTGCCGAGTTGGGCGGGGGCGAGTTTCATAGGCGGGGGCCAGAGGGGCGCCTGAGCGCCCCGCAAGGCTTACTGGTTCGGCAGTTCCAAGGGAGACTGTTGCGGAGTTTCCGCCTCAGCCTTGCGTGCGGCTTCCAGGGCCTCGGCTTCTGCCTTGGCTTTGGCCTCGGCGGTAGCCTGCAACTGAGCAAGCTGTTCCGGGGTCAGCAGTTGCAGGCGGATCAGCATGCGCTGGATCAGGTCGCGACGCATTTCCTTGCGGGTTTCCGACGATTCCTGATCCGAACCGGTGATGTTGTTGCCGTCGTGCAGGAAGACTTTCTGCACTTCCAGCTTGTCGTTGAGCAGGTGCAGGTTGTCGTGAGTCAGGATCTCGTACCTGAGGGTTGTGCTGATCTCGTATTCGGCCGAGCTGCCACCGCCGGTGTAGCTGAGCGTGCGCTGGGAGTTTTCCTCATTCAGCAGCACCAGCTTGTAGGGCGCGCCGGCATGGACCCGTACGCCACTGTTTTCCAGTTGCTGCTGGAGCATTTTCACGGTGGTGCCGTAGGCGTCCCGAGCACTCAGGTCGAGCTCCTTGATGGTCAGCTCCTGGGTTCCCGTGCCGCGCAACTGGAAGCCACAGGCGCTCAGCAGAACAGCCAGGCCCATCACCAGCAGGTTACGTTTGATCATGTATTGCTCCCCTTGAAACCATATGGGCCAACCTTGTGGCCCTGAAGGTTTTCGTTCGGCGCCCGGTCCCGGACCGGGCGCCCGATCCAATTAGCTGGCGACGATGTTGACCAGTTTGCCAGGCACCACGATGACCTTGCGGATGGTCAGGCCTTCGGTGAAGCGCAGCACGTTCTCGTTGCTGCGCGCCGCGGCTTCGACTTCTTCACGGCTGGCGCTGGCCGGCATTTCGATCTGGCCGCGCAGCTTGCCGTTGACCTGGATGACCAGTTGCAGGCTGTCCTGAACCAGGGCGCTTTCGTCCAATACCGGCCAGCCGGCGTCGATCACCGGGTCGGCGTGACCCAGGCGATTCCACAGTTCGTGGCTGATGTGCGGGGTGATCGGCGCCAGCAGCAAGGTTACGGTTTCCAGGCCTTCCTGAACCAGTGCGCGATCCTGCTCGGTACCTTGCGGGGCTTTTTCCAACACGTTCATCAGCGTCATCACCTGGGCGATTGCGGTGTTGAACTTGTGGTTCTGGCCCACGTCGTGGCTGGCCTGCTTGATGGCTTGGTGGATCGAGCGGCGAATGGCTTTCTGCTCGTCGTTCAGGCTGGCGATGTCCAGTGTGCCCGGCAGGCCCTGTGTGACATGTGCTTGAGCCAGGCGCCAGACGCGCTTGAGGAAACGGTGCGAGCCTTCAACGCCGGAGTCCGACCATTCGGCACTCATGTCTGGTGGCGAGGCGAACATCATGAACAGGCGGCAGGTGTCTGCGCCGAACTGGTCAATCATCGACTGTGGGTCGACGCCGTTGTTCTTCGACTTGGCCATCTTCTCGGTGCCGCCGATTTCCACCGGCAGGCCGTCCGCGATCAGCTTGGCGCTGATGACCTTGGCCTTGCTGTCGCGTTCGAGTTCGACATCCGCCGGGTTGAACCAGGTGTAGGCACCGTTGGCTTCACGACGGTAGTAGGTCTCGGCGATCACCATGCCTTGGGTCAGCAGGTTCTTGAATGGCTCGTTGGAGCTCACCAGGCCTTCGTCACGCATCAGCTTGTGGAAGAAGCGCGCGTAGAGCAGGTGCAGGATGGCGTGTTCGATACCGCCGATGTACTGGTCCACTGGCAGCCAATGGTCGGCTGCCGATTTTTCCACCAGGCCGCCTTCATAGTGCGGCGAGGCGTAGCGGGCGTAGTACCACGACGATTCGACGAATGTGTCCATGGTGTCGGTTTCACGCTTGGCCGGTGCGCCGCATTTCGGGCAACTGCACTCGTAGAACTCAGGCATGCGTGCCAGGGGCGAACCGGCGCCGTCCGGCACCACATCTTCCGGCAACACGACCGGCAATTGGTCTTCCGGCACCGGCACATCGCCGCAGCTGTCGCAGTGGATGATCGGGATCGGGCAGCCCCAGTAACGCTGGCGGCTGATGCCCCAGTCGCGCAGGCGGAACTGGGTACGCGATTGGCCGAGGTTCTTCTTCAGCAGGGCCACTTCGATGGCGTCGAACGCGCCGGGGAAGTCCAGGCCGTTGAATTCGCCGGAGTTGATCAGTTCGCCGTGCTCGCCGTAAGCGTCCTGCCAAGGGGCAGGCGTCTCATCGCCGGCGCTGGTGCGCACCACGGTCTTGATCGGCAGGCCGTACTTGCTGGCGAATTCGAAGTCGCGCTCATCGTGGGCAGGCACTGCCATTACTGCGCCATCGCCATAGTGCATCAGCACGTAGTTGGCGACCCAGACCGGAAGCTTCTCGCCAGTCAGTGGGTGCTCGACGAACAGCGAGGTCGGCAGGCCTTTTTTCTCCTGGGTCGCCATGTCGGCTTCGGCAACGCTGCCGCCTTTGCATTCAGCAATGAACGCCTGCAGCTCAGGGTTGTTGCGGGCGGCCAGGGTGGCCAGCGGGTGTTCGGCCGCGACGGCGACGTAAGTCGCGCCCATCAGGGTGTCGGGACGGGTGGTAAAGACTTTCAGGGTGCCGGTTTCGCCGATCGACGCCTGATCGTAAGGGAACTGCACTTCCATGCCACGGGACTTGCCGATCCAGTTGCGTTGCATGGTCTTGACCTGCTCGGGCCAGCCCGGCAGCTCGTCGAGACTCTCCAGCAGCTCATCCGCGTAGGCGGTGATCTTGAAGTAGTACATCGGGATTTCGCGCTTTTCGATCAGCGCGCCGGAGCGCCAGCCGCGGCCATCGATCACCTGTTCGTTGGCCAGGACGGTCTGGTCGACCGGGTCCCAGTTCACGGTGCCGTTCTTACGGTAGATCACGCCTTTTTCGAACAGGCGGGTGAACAGCCACTGTTCCCAGCGGTAGTAGTCCGGCTTGCAGGTGGTGACCTCACGAGACCAGTCCACCGCCAGGCCCAGGCTGCGCAGTTGGGTCTTCATGTAGGCGATGTTTTCGTAGGTCCACTTGGCCGGTGCGACGTTGTTCTTCATCGCGGCGTTTTCCGCCGGCATGCCGAAGGCGTCCCAACCCATGGGTTGCAGGACGTTTTTGCCTTGCATGCGCTGGTAGCGGGAAATCACGTCGCCGATGGTGTAGTTGCGCACGTGCCCCATGTGTAGCTTGCCGCTGGGGTAAGGGAACATCGATAGGCAGTAGTAAGTTTCCTTGCCTGGCTGTTCTCTGACTTCAAAGGACTTTTGCTCATCCCAGAACGACTGGGCGGCGGCTTCGATTTCACGGGGCTGATAGTGTTCGTGCATGGCTACTTTTGTACTGAATAGGGGTGGCCTAATCCTCTTCAACGCAACCTCGGGTAGTGATGGCGCCAAATACGGCGTTTTTCAGGGCCCGGTGGAGCTGGAAGTGGAGTTACAGGAAGCGCCGTAGCATACATGACCGCACTCTGCCGAGGGAAACCCTGATTGCTCGCGCGGGCCGTTGGTCGCGGCGGAGCGTCGCTTCCAGCTGTCCGACTAAGCTCAAAAAGGGGAGTGATTCTTATCTTCGATGAGGTGAACGGATGCTTGAGTCGCAGCGAAAAGTAACAGAACCGGAGGTGTATGAAAGGCTGCTGAATCGACTGGCTCTGGCCCTGGATGCGGCAAGAACTGCGGATCGACTGCGCAATGAACGGCCGGTCGAGTTGGAGCTGCGGGGGTTGAGCCCTGCTGAGTTCGAGTTGATCAGGGCCTACCTGGCCCGCAGTCAGCATGAAATGCAGGTTAATGTATCGGGCAGTCCGCAACACCAGGAAAGGCCCCGTTCGGCCAAGGTCATTTGGTTGAAGGATCAGGCGCCCCTCAGGGATTCGGTAAGCGTCCGGTCCCAGCAGTTCAAGTAGGTCACGAGCCCTTCATTGGGTTGAGAGGTCGTTGCCGAGGACCTCGAAAGCGAAAGTGCCTGGCAACGGTTGTTGCCGCATGGGTATCCCCTTTAGGCTTCGAGCATCTTTTGGAGATGCTCGATGCCTTTTCGTTATTTCATCAAACAGTTACTGCTGCCGCCCGGCATTCTCTTGCTGTTGCTTCTACTGGCCTGGAGTCTGCGTCGGTCCAGGCCTCGGCTGGCGCGATGGTGCTTTGTCCTGGGCTTGGGCGGCTTCTGGTTGATGAGCCTGCCGGTAATGGTGGAGTGGGGTGCCCGTGGGCTTGAACGGTTGCCGCCCTTGCCACAGAGCCAATGGGCCAGCCTGGCAGAGCAGGCGGACGCGATCGTGGTCCTGGGTTCCGGCCGTGAGCGGGGTGATCCGGCTTGGGGTTCTGATCAGCCCACGGGCGTGGGGTTGGAGCGCGAGCGTTATGCCGCGCGGCTGGCCAAGGCTTCCGGGCTGCCCCTGTTGACCAGCGGCGGCCTGCATTACGGTACGCCGCCCACCGAAGCTGCGCTGATGGCCGAATCGCTGCTCAATGACTTTGGCGTGAGCGTGCGCTGGCAGGAAGGTCGTAGCCGCACCACCTGGGAAAACGCCCAGTTCAGCGCCGAAGTCTTGCAGCCACTGGGTATCAAGCGCGTGGTGGTCGTGACCCAGGCCTGGCACATGCCCCGTTCGGTCTGGAGTTTTGAGCGCGCAGGGTTTGTTGTGGTGCCAGCACCGGTAGGATTTCTGGGCGTGGACAACGCTCGGCCGTTGGGAGGTTGGATGCCGGAGTTCAAGTCGATCTGGCAGAGCGGCCAGTTGCTGAACGAGGCGGTGGGCCAGTTAGGTTATCGCCTCTTTTATCGCTGATCACAGGGCCGACTCCAGTCGGAGCCGGCTTGCGGGCGAAGCTTTCTAAACGGTCTTGGCGATGCGGCTGGCCAACAAGGCCCAGCCAAACAGCAGGGCGCAGAGCACTGCCAGTGGCCATGAGCGCCACTGCAAGTACGGTGTCAGGTTATGCATGGGCACCACTTCGCCATAGAGAATGCCTCGTTCGAACTGTGGAATCTGCACGGTGATCTTGCCGAACGGATCAATCAGCCCGGTGACTCCGTTGTTGGTGGCGCGGATCATCCAGCGTCCGGCTTCCAGGGCGCGCATCTGCGCCATCTGCAAATGCTGAAGAGGGCCGATGGAGGTGCCGAACCAGGTGTCGTTGCTGATGGTCAGCAGCAGGTCGCTGCGGGCCGAAAGACCGGCGGCGAACTCAGGGTAGACCACTTCGTAACAGATGAACGGCGCAATCTGATACCCCTTGGCTTGCAGTAACGGCTGGTCGGCCGGGCCGCGGGCAAAATCCGACATTGGCAGGTTGAAGAAGTCGATCAGGCCACGCAGCAGCTCCTGCAGGGGCACATACTCGCCAAAGGGCACCAGTTTTTGTTTCAGGTAGGTGCCATCGCCTTCGCCGGTCACCGTGATGCCGTTGAAGTAGCGTTTTTCATGGTGCACCAGTTGGCGCACCGGAACGCCGGTAATCAATGCGGAATGACGCTCGGCGGCAAAGTTGCCCATCATCGTCAGGTAGCCCTCGGCGGACTCCTTGAGCACCGGAACCGCGGTTTCCGGCCAGACCAGCAGGTCAACCCGCTTGCTGCTGAAACTCATGTCGCGGTACAGAGCCAGTTGGGCATTGAGCTCGGCCGGGTCCCATTTCATGCTTTGTTCGATATTGCCCTGAATGGCGGCGACCGAAAGCGGATCACCTGAAGGGCTGGTCCAGGCGTGACCTTTGAGTGCCAGGCCAACTGCCCAGGGCGCAGCCAGCAGCAACAGGCCGGCGGCGATAAACCCCTTGCGTCCGGCCTTGATCAGGCGCGGCAGGTTGTAGAGCAATGCAGCGGTCAACGCCAGGGAGAAGGAAATCAGCCAGATGCCGCCCACAGGCGCGAGTCCGGCCAGGGGACCGTCGAGCTGGCTGTAGCCAGAGTAGAGCCAGGGGAAACCGGTAAGGAACCAGCCGCGAAACGCTTCCTGCCCCAGCCACAGGGCAGCGAAAGCCAGAGCATCCGCCAGCGGTGCTTCGTTGCGCCGCAGCCAGCGGGCCCAGAGCCAGGCGGGCAGGGCAAAGAACCAGGCAATGGCGGCGATGAAGGCCAGCATCAGCACGCTGGCGAGCAAAGCCGATGCGCCGCCGTAGGTGTGGATGCTGACGTAGATCCAGCTGGTACCGGCGCCGAACAGGCCGAAGCCGAAGCACCAGCCCCGGCCGAGGGCCTGGCGGGGCGTGAGCTCCCGCAGACCGGCATAGAACAGTCCTACCGCCAGCAGCGCCAGCGGCCAGATGTCATAGGGCGCCAAGGCCAGGGTGGTAATGGCGCCGGCTGCAACGGCTAGCAGGTTGCCGGGCCAGCCGGGTCGGGTTGAGCGCTGCAAGAGGCGTTTCATCAGCTCTTTCCTGTTTCGCGCCGGGCGGGGCACGAGGAGATGGGGTGGGTGGATTCAGATGAGCGGCGAATCCTGCAGCGCTGTTTGACAGTCCGCCCCCGAGATCTGTCGTCCCCAGGCCAGGTCGTTGGCCTGGGGACGATGATTCTGTGCGGGGGAGGGCTGATGCCCCTTGTCCTTAGCGGGAGATGGGGGTCAGGCGCAGCAGATGAATCCGCCGGCTGTCGGCGTTGAGCACGCGGAAGCGATAGGCGCCGATTTCAGTGATTTCGTTGCGTTTTGGCAAGTGGCCGAAAGCACTCATCACCAGGCCGCCCACGGTATCGAACTCGTCATCGGAGAAGTCGCTGTCGAAAAACTCGTTGAAGTTCTCGATCGGCGTCAGCGCCTTGATCAGGAAGTCGCCGCTGGGAAGCGGTTTGATGTAGCTGTCTTCCTCGACGTCATGCTCGTCCTCGATGTCGCCGACGATCTGTTCCAGCACGTCTTCGATGGTCACCAGGCCCGCCACGCCGCCGTATTCGTCGATGACGATGGCCATGTGGTTGTGGTTGGCGCGGAACTCGCGCAGCAGCACATTCAGGCGCTTGGACTCGGGGACGAAGGTCGCCGGGCGCAGCAGGTCCTTGATGTTGAAGCTGTCGCCGTTCTCCTTGAGGATCAGCGGCAGCAGGTCCTTGGCCAGCAGGACGCCCATCACGTCGTCATGGCTTTCGCCGATCACCGGGTAGCGCGAGTGCGCCGAATCGATGACTGCAGGCAGGAACTCCCGGGGTGTCTGGGTCGCCTTGATGCTGATCATCTGCGAGCGCGGAACCATGATGTCCCGGACTTGCAGGTCAGCTACCTGGATGGCGCCTTCGACGATGGCCAGCGCTTCGCTGTCCAGCAATTTGTTCTGATGGGCTTCGCGCAGCAGCTCCAGCAGCTCCTGGCGGTTTTTCGGCTCATGGGCAAAAGCCTGGGTCAGTTTGCCCAGCCATGACTTTTGCCCGTTGCTCGATCGATCTTCGCTCATAGCGATTGCTCTGAATCCTTGGTTGTTACAGGTGGTTGTTGATCAGCTTTCGTCGTCTGCATACGGGTCGGGGTGACCCAGCTCAGCAAGCAACGTTCGTTCCAGTGCTTCCATTTCTTCGGCTTCGTCATCATCTATATGGTCGTAACCCAACAGATGCAAGCAGCCGTGAATGACCAGATGGGCCCAGTGGGCCTTAAGTTCCTTGCCTTGTTCGGCGGCCTCGCGTTCGACCACCGCAATGCAGATCACCAGGTCCCCCAGCAAGGGGATATCCAGCAGTTCATCCGGCACGTCGGCAGGAAATGACAGCACATTGGTTGCGTAATCTTTGTGACGCCAGGTGTGATTCAGCTCACGGCCTTCGTCTTCGTCCACCAGGCGGATGGTCAGTTCCGAATCGGCGGTGCGCTGGCGCAGAGCCAGTTCGCACCACTGGCGGAACTCTTCATCGCTGGGGGCCGGCTGCTGGCTGGCGCGTTGCAGGTCAAGCTCAAGCATCGCGGCGGTTGCCTCTGTCGGCTGAAGCCTTGGCGGCCTCGTCCTCGGCTCGCAGCTCGAAGCGTTCATAGGCTTCGACAATGCGTTGCACCAGTGGATGGCGCACCACGTCCTTGGGCATGAAGTGAGTGAAGCTGATGCCGGGTACATCCTTGAGCACGTTGATCACTTGGGCCAGGCCCGACTTGGTGCCTTTGGGCAGGTCGACCTGGGTGATGTCGCCGGTGATCACTGCGGTGGAGCCGAAACCGATTCGGGTGAGGAACATTTTCATCTGTTCCACGGTGGTGTTCTGGCTTTCGTCGAGGATGATGAAGCTGTTGTTCAAGGTCCGGCCGCGCATATAGGCCAGAGGCGCGATCTCGATGACCTGGCGCTCGATCAGCTTGGCCACCTGTTCGAAACCGAGCATTTCATACAGCGCGTCATACAGCGGGCGCAGGTACGGGTCGATTTTTTGTGCCAGATCGCCGGGCAGGAAACCGAGCTTCTCGCCCGCTTCCACGGCTGGCCGCACCAACAGGATGCGCCGCACTTGCTCGCGCTCCAGGGCATCTACGGCGCAAGCCACCGCGAGGTAGGTCTTGCCGGTACCGGCCGGGCCAATGCCGAAGTTGATGTCATTGCCGAGGATTTCTTTGACATAGCGCTGCTGATTCAGGCCGCGAGGGCGAATCATGCCTTTCTTGGTGCGCAGGGCTATGGCGGCATCGGCCACCGATGGGTTGTCCAACTCTTCCACGGCGGATTCCTGGAGGAACAGGTGTACCAGGTCCGGCGATAGCTCGGTGCCCTTGGTTTCCCGGTAGAGACGGCGCAGAAGATTTTCCGCGGAGGTGGTGTGCTTGGGTTCGCCAATCAGCTCGAACTGATTGCCGCGGTTGCGGATCTCGATCATCAGGCGCTGTTCGATCAAGCGCAAATGCTCGTCGAATTGCCCGCACAGATTGGCGAAGCGGCGAGCCTCGAAGGGCTCGAGGATGAAACGATGAGGTTCTATGGGTGCGTTCAAGGTCGTTTTTTAGCCGCCCAACGGCAATTAAGATGAATTCAAGGATAACGCCAGCGGCCTGGGTGCGAAAGCTCTTATACGGTGCAATGGCCGGTGATGCTTTCTTTGTAGGAGTCGGCTTGCCGGCGAAGGTGTTCTTGAAGGTTTCTTCGCCAGCAAGCCCGCTCCTGCACAAGCCCGTTCCTACACAAGTCAGTGCTTACGATAACAGCGAGCCGCGCAGCGAATGGGGCTGCGCCGAATCGATGTGCACGTCGGCGAACTGGCCGATCAGTGTGGGATTGTCGCAACGGAAGTTGACGATCCGGTTGTTCTCGGTACGGCCCTGCAATTCGCCAGGGTCTTTCTTGGAGTAATCGGTGACCAGAATGCGTTGGGTCGAGCCGACCATTTGTCGGCTGATCTCGAATCCTTGCTGGTTCAGGCGATGCTGCAGTGCGTTCAGACGCTCCTTCTTCAGCGCTTCGGGTGTGTCGTCGGCGAGGTCTGCAGCCGGGGTACCTGGGCGCTGGCTGTAGATAAAGGAGTAGGAGAAGTCGAAGCCTACGTCCTCAATCAGCTTCATGGTCTGCTGGAAGTCTTTCTCCGTCTCGCCGGGGAAGCCGACGATAAAGTCCGAGCTGATGCAGATTCCCGGGACTGCCGCCCGTAGCTTGCGCAGCTTGGACTTGTATTCCAAAGCTGTGTGATTGCGTTTCATCGCCGCCAGAATGCGGTCCGAGCCCGATTGCACCGGCAGGTGCAGGTGTTTCACCAGCTCTGGTACTTCGGCATGAGCCTGGATCAGGCTGTCGGAGAACTCCAGGGGGTGCGAGGTGGTGTAGCGAATTCGTTCGATACCATCGACAGCGGCGACTACGCGGATCAACTCGGCCAGGTCCGCCATGCGCCCGTCGTGGGTCTGACCCCGGTAGCCGTTGACGTTCTGGCCCAGCAAGGTGACTTCACGCACACCGTTTTCCGCCAGGTGGATGATCTCGGCGATCACGTCGTCAAATGGCCGGCTGACTTCTTCGCCGCGGGTGTAAGGCACTACGCAGAACGTGCAGTACTTGCTGCAGCCTTCCATCACCGACACATAGGCGCTGGGGCCGTCGATGCGCGGCTCGGGCAGGTGGTCGAACTTTTCGATTTCCGGGAATGAGACATCCACTTGCGGCAGCTTGGTGGCGCGAGCGACGTCGATCATTTCCGGCAGGCGGTGCAGCGTCTGCGGGCCGAAGACCACGTCCACGTAGGGCGCTCGATCACGGATGGCCGCGCCTTCCTGACTGGCCACGCAGCCACCGACGGCGATCACCATGTCCGGGTTGGCCAGCTTCAGCTCGCGCCAGCGCCCCAGTTGCGAGTACACCCGGTCCTGGGCGCGCTCGCGAATGGAGCAGGTGTTGAGCAGGATGACGTCAGCGTCTTCGGCGCGGGCGGTGACTTCCAGGGCCTGATGTTCACCCAGCAGGTCCACCATGCGCGAGCTGTCGTACTCGTTCATCTGGCAACCGTGGGTTTCGATGTAAAGCTTCTTGGCCATGGACCTCGGTCTCACGTGATTCAAAGAACCGCGCATTATAGGGGCCATACCTACAGGTTCCTAGCGTTGTGCATCGGGTAGCTATGCTATAGTTCGCGCCCTATTTTTGTCCCCCGATGTGTTGCCCGCCCACCATGACCAAACGTGAAGCCCCAATCTATAAGGTGATTTTTCTCAACCAGGGCCAGGTGTTCGAAATGTACGCCAAGCAGATCTATCAAAGTGATCTGTGGGGCTTTCTGGAAGTGGAAGAGTTCGTCTTTGGCGAGCGCACGCAAGTGGTCGTCGATCCGAGCGAAGAAAAACTCAAGGCTCAGTTCGAAGGCGTTGTGCGCAGTTTTGTGCCGATGCATTCGATTGTGCGCATCGACGAAGTGGAGCGCCTAGGCACACCGAAGATCAGCGAGGCTCGTGGCGTAAGCAACGTCATGCCGTTTCCCATGCCAATGCCCGAAAAGTAAGCCTGGTTTGCGTAGGCGCCAGTTTGCCGGTGAGTTGCGTAAAGCGGTTACGGCAGGGGCGAGAAAGGCGAACGCCCATCGGCGCTTTGCAGTTCCATCAGGTATTTACGGAAGATCTGCCCCAGCACCTGGGTCGCAACTTCCAGTTCGTCACGCTGCATGTGCTCGGCGACTTCGTCGGCGGTGTCCAGGGCGTCTTCGGCACCATTGACCGCAGCCATCTTCAGCACGATGTAGGCTTGAACGTTGTTGGCCGGCACGCCTTCGCCGTGGAAGAACATGGTGCCGAGCTTGAACTGCGCCTGGGCATGGCCTTGCAACGAGGCCTTTTCGAAATAGCTCAGGGCTTGATTGAGGTCCTGCGGCGCGCCTTTACCCTCGTAGTAGAACTCACCCAACTCGTATTGCGCCTGTGCATCCCCTTCATCGGCGGCTTTCTGGCACGCGGCTAGCGCCTCGGCCTGTTCCTGTGCCTGGGGATCGAGGGTGCAGCGACCCATCGCTGGGATCAACAACGAGTTGCCGCCTGCTTGTGCGTGCGCGAGCAGGGGCTGAAGGAGCAACAGGCAGCCCAATGTCAGGGCGCGGCCGGTGCGGTTCATGGGAATCGACTTACCTCTGAGGGGCGCGCGGACCCGGCGAGGGGGTCCAATAAGCGCGCATTATGAAATAAGCAGGGCCAACCTTACAAAGTCTTTACTCGTTTTTCTGCTGCGTGGCCGCGATATCCGCTGGTTTGCCGCGTATTTCCCCCTTTGCCAAGGGAAAGTTCGAGTAAAGCACGAAGCTGGCATGGTTGATCACCATGCCAGCCATGTAGCGCTTATTTCAGGGCGGCAAATGCGCGCTCTGCGGCATCCAGGGTCAGTTGCAGTTCAGTCTCGCCGTGGGCGATCGAGGTGAAACCGGCCTCAAAGGCACTTGGCGCCAGGTACACGCCGCCTTCCAGCATCAGGTGGAAGAAGCGCTTGAACAGGTTGGCATCGCTGGCCATCACATCGTCAAAGGTGACGATATCGTCGGCGCCACTGAAGTACAGGCCGAACATGCCGCCCGCCTGAGTGGTGACGAACGGAATGCCTGCGGCATCGGCGCGTTGCTGCAAGCCTTCGAGCAGGCGGCTGGTGTAGTCGCTCAGTTCGGCGTGGAAGCCCGGGCGGCTGATCAGGCGCAGGGTGGTCAGGCCGGCAGCCATGGCCAGCGGGTTACCGGACAGGGTGCCGGCCTGGTAGACCGGACCCAGGGGCGCAATGTGTTCCATGATCTTGCGTTTGCCGCCGAAGCAGCCCACTGGCATGCCGCCGCCGATGATCTTGCCGAAGGTGGACAGGTCTGGAGTCACGCCGTAATGGGCCTGGGCGCCGCCTAAAGCGACACGAAAGCCGGTCATCACTTCGTCGAAGATCAGCACTACGCCGTGTTGGTCGCAAAGAGTGCGCAGCCCCTCGAGGAAGCCCGGTGCCGGCGGCACACAGTTCATGTTGCCGGCCACAGGCTCGACGATGATGCAGGCCACTTCCTGGCCCACTTCCGCCAGCATTTTTTCCACTGCAGCGATGTCGTTGAAGGGCAGGGTCAGCGTGTGTTTGGCGAAAGCTGCAGGTACACCGGCAGAGCTGGGTACGCCTTGAGTCAGGGCGCCGGAACCGGCCTTGACCAGCAGGCTGTCGGAATGCCCGTGGTAGCAGCCTTCGAACTTGATGATGCTGTCGCGACCGGTAAAGCCACGGGCCAGGCGAATCGCGCTCATGGTGGCTTCAGTGCCGGAGCTGACCATGCGCACCATTTCCATGGAGGGAACGATGGAGCACACCAGATCGGCCATTTCGGTTTCCATGGCAGTCGGGGCGCCGTAGGACAGGCCATGCTCCAGCTGCTTGCGTACCGCGTCCAGCACGTCCGGGTGACTGTGGCCGAGAATCATCGGGCCCCAGGACCCGACATAGTCGACATAGCGCTTGTCGTCTTCGTCAGTGACGTAGGCACCTTCGGCGTGCTTGAAGAACAGCGGGGTGCCGCCCACGCTCTTGAAGGCGCGGACCGGCGAGTTGACGCCACCAGGGATGTGTTTCTGGGCGTCGGCAAACAGGGTTTCGGAACGGGACATGATCGGGCTCTCAAAAAATCAGCTGTTGAATAGGGCGTTGAAGGCGCGGGCGCGACGGGTCACTTCGTCGGCGCTATCGGCGCCGAACAGGCCGTGAACCACCGCCAGCAGGTCGGCGCCGTGGTTCACCAGGGGAGCGGCGTTTTCCAGGGTGATGCCGCCAATCACGCAGATCGGCAGATGCAGGCTGGCCCGGGCCTGATCCAGCAACTCCAGGCTGGCCGTGGGCGCGCCGGGTTTGGTGGTGGAATTGAAAAAGCGGCCGAAGGCGACATAGCTGGCGCCTTCCTTCGCGGCTTGCTCGGCCAGTGGCAATTGGTCGTGGCAGGTCGATCCGATAATGGCCTGGCGCCCCAGCAGGGCGCGGGCCGGCGTCAGGGGACCGTCGCTCTGGCCCAGGTGCACGCCGGCACCGATGCGTGCCGCCAGCTCGGCGTCATCGTTGATGATCAGGCGGGTCTTGTAGCGCTCGCACAGGTTCAGCAGGGTTTCGGCTTCCCGCAGACGGCGGGCCTGGTCATCGCTTTTATCGCGGTACTGCAACAGGGTGACGCCGCCTTCCAGCGCTGCCTCCACGTACTTCAGGAACTTGCCGGCCAACAGCTGGCTGTCGGTGATGGCGTACAGACCACGTAGTTTCATTGAGCGGGCCTCATGACATTACGAGCAGAAATCCAACGGCAAGCGGCGCGGGACAAACTGGCCGCGGCCCAGTTGCTCGGCGTCGCGCAGGGTGCGCCAGGTGTAGTCCAGGGCCGACTTTACGGCGCTGGCCAGATGTTCGCCTTGGGCCAGACGTCCGGCCAGGGCACTGGCCAGGGTGCAGCCGGAGCCGTGGTAGCTGCCTGGCAGACGCTGGCAGGTGTAGGTCTCGCGCAGGCCGTCACGGCTGTACAGGCGATTGTGCACTTCGTGTTCATCGCCATGGCCGCCGGTGATCAGCAGGTGCTTGACGAACGGCAGGAGTTTTTCGGCGCATTGGTCGGCGCTGCCTTCTGGCAGTTCCGCAAGAATTCGGGCTTCGGGAAGGTTGGGAGTGGCAATGGTGGCCAGGGGCAGCAGGCGTTCGCGCATGGCGTAGCCCACTTCATCCTTGCCCAGGCGGCCACCGCCGCCGGCGCGCAGCACCGGGTCGCACACCAGGGGCAGGTGTGGGTGTGCCTGGAGCAGTTCGACCACGGTGTCGACCATCTCCAGGGAGCCCAGCATGCCCAGCTTGACCGCGGCGACAGTGGAGTCGTTGAGCACGGCATTGGCCTGGGCCAATACCCACTCGCGATCCAGAACGCGGAAATCGCTGACGTTGACCGTGTCTTGCACGGTCAGGGCGGTGACAGCCGGAGCTGCGTGACAACCCTGAGCCAGCAGGGCTTCGATATCTGCCTGCAAGCCGGCGCCACCACTGGGGTCGTGGCCGGAGAGACAGAGGACAACGGGGCGAGAGCTGTAGATATTCATGGGCGGCGAGCTTACCACCAAACGCTTTTTTTCGCGGCGCCTGGTGCGCAATGGAAGTTGTCGCTTTGCCGTGTTCGATCTTCTTGACCGATGCAACAGCTCTAGCTCGCTGGATTTCGCTGAAAGGCCCGTTCTAGAGCCTTTAGACTAAAATTTTCAATGGTGTTCATTGGCCATCAACGGCTATGCTAGAGTGCATTCAAACCAATAACAGGTCATGCCGGTCTTGCGTCTGCTCAAGGGAAATGGGGGACTTCCTGACACCACCGGACAAGCCACGCTGGGGCTTTAATGCGCTATTTGCTGATGTTGCTGTTGAGCTTGCCGATGCTGGCTGGCGCCGTCGAGTTCGACGAGTTCACTCAACGCTTGCCTTTGGGCCGAGTGATGCAAGTATTCGAAGACGCGGGTGGCGAAGCAACCATTGCCGATGTCAGTTCGGGGCCCTTGGCTGAGCACTTCAAACCCCACGATAAAGACACCCTCAATGCCGGTTACTCACGTTCGGCCTTCTGGCTGAAGATCGACCTTCAATACCGCCCCGGCAATCCCACGGCACAGCGCAGCTGGTTGCTGGAACTGGCCTATCCGCCCCTGGATCACCTGGATCTGTACGTCCCCGATGAAGCCGGTGGCTTTCGTCTGGCGGAGCGCACCGGCGATGCCTTGCCATTCGACAGCCGACAGATTCGCCAGAACAATTACCTGTTCAACCTGAATTTCTCCCCCCATGAGCACAAGACTGTCTATTTGCGCCTGGCCAGTGAAGGTTCGATCCAGGCGCCGCTGAGCCTCTGGTCCACCACTGCCTACCTTGAGGCGCAGCCAGTGCGGCTCTACGTGCTGGGGCTGATCTACGGGGTGTTGCTGGGCATGCTGGTGTACAACCTGTTCATCTATCTCAGCGTGCGTGACACCAGCTACCTCTACTACATCGTCTACATCGCTTCGTTCGGTCTTTATCAACTGTCGGTCAACGGTGCCGCAGTGGAGTACTTCTGGCCCAACAGTCCGTGGTGGGCCAATGCGGCGACGCCATTCTTCATCGGCGCCGCGGGGCTGTTCGGCAGTCAGTTCGCCCGCAGTTTCCTGCAGACCTCCCGGCACAGTCCCTGGGTTGACCGGGTGCTGCTGGCGCTGATGGCGTTCGGCGCAGTGGTCATGGCCTTGTCACTGATGACCAGCTACGCCCTGGCCTTGCGCCTGGCAACCACCTTGGCGCTGCTGTTTACCGTGGTGATTTATGTGGCGGGGATCGTCGCCTGGTGTCGCGGATTGCGGGTGGCGCGTTATTTCATCATTGCCTGGTCGGCCTTTCTGTTCGGTGGGGTGATCAACACCTTGATGGTGCTGGGTTACCTGCCGAACGTATTCCTGACCATGTACGCCAGCCAGATCGGCTCGGCGATCGAGGTGGCGCTGCTATCCCTGGCCCTGGCCGACCGGATCAACTCGATGCGTGAGCAACAAGCCCAGACGCTGCTTGAGGCCGGGCAGAAGCTTGAAGTGCTGAACCAGCAACTGGCTCACAGTAACCGTCTCAAGGATGAGTTCCTGGCTACCCTGACCCACGAGTTGCGTACGCCGATGAACGGTGTCATCGGCTCGCTTGAGCTGATGCAGACCCTGGAACTGGACCCGGAGATGGAGCAGTACCAGCAGACCGCCGCCGGCTCGGCACGGGACATGATGCGCATGGTCAACGGCATCCTCACGTTGACCGAACTGCAAGCCGGCAAGCTCAGCGCCCAGCGCCAGCCGTTCAGCCTGCGTTCGATGCTCAGCGCACTGCAAACCCAGTTTGGCGCCAGCGCGGCGGCCAAGTCCCTGTCCTTTCAGGTCGACCTCAGTGCCGGGCTGCCCGACCGCTTGCAGGGAGATCGCTGCAAGCTCAGCCATTGCCTGGAGTGCCTGCTGGAGAATGCCGTCAAGTTCACCCATTCCGGTGGCGTGGTGTTGCGGGTTGTCACCCGGTCTGTTTCGGCCGAGCGAGTGAGCCTGAGCTTTGAGGTGATCGACAGCGGGATAGGTTTTGTCAATCTGGACGAGGCGACGCTGTACCAGCGTTTCTTCCAGCTCGACGGTTCCATGACGCGTGAATACGGCGGATTGGGCATCGGCCTGGCGATCTGCCGGCAATTGGTGGACTTGCTGGGCGGGCAATTGACCCATGAGTCCACGCCTGGACAGGGCAGTTGTTTCCGCTTGCTGGTGGAGTTCGATGTCCAGGAACCCACTCCTCGGGCGCCGACAGCCCTTCATCGGCGTGCGCCCCAGGACTGTACCGTGCTGCTGATGGACGATAACGACGTCGATCAACTGGTGGTGCGGGGCATGTTGCTCAAGCTGGGGTACCGAGTTCGCACCGTCGGCAGTCCCACCGATGCGCTGCAACTGCTGGGGCGTGAACTTGTCAGCGCGGTGCTGATCGATGGCCAGATCACTGCAGCGCAACTGGGGGCATTTCGTCTTCAGGCCCAGGCAATGCCCGGATACGCCCACCTGCCCATCTTGCTGGCCTGCGCTCCTGGTACTGAAGGTTGTGCAGCGACAGCAGGGGCCGACTGCCTGGGCAAACCGGTGAAATTCGAGGCACTGCAAGCGGTGCTGTTGAAGCGGATACTTTGTGTTGAGCAAGGCGAAAGTGCCGATATTTAGGCTGATATGCCACTTTGTTCGGGGTGGAGCGGGTGCTTAACTGGGGTCTTGGCACACCCTGAAGGAGTCCCGCAATGAACCTCCACCAGTTCGCTGAAACTCACGAAGTCACCAACCAGCCGCCCGCCCTGGACGGCGCCAACCTCTATCGGATCGACCTGCCGTTACAGCAGTGGATGCGGCGCTTCGATGCCGGCTGGGCCGAATCCCGGGTCGATGCCTATGGCGCCCTGGCGGGTGGTCCGCTGATGGAGGCGGGGTTCCTGGCCAATCAGAACAAACCGGTGTTTTCCAGTCACGACCGCTTTGGTCACCGGATCGACCTGGTGGAGTTTCATCCGGCGTATCACCAGTTGATGCAGGCGGCCATCGAGGGCGGGCTGACTTCACTGCCCTGGACCGACCCACAAGCGGGGGCTCATGTAGCCCGCGCCGCCATGACCTATCTGCACAGTCAGGCCGAGGCGGGCAGCGGTTGCCCGTTGACCATGACGTTTGCCTGCGTGCCAGCGCTGAAACTGCAGCCGGACATCGCCGAGCAGTGGTTGCCGAAGATCCTCGCCACTCAATACGACCCACGTAATGTTGGCATGCAGCACAAGACCGGGCTGACGATTGGCATGGCCATGACCGAGAAGCAGGGCGGGACCGACGTTCGTGCCAATACCACCCGAGCCTATCCGGTGGGAGCCCCGGGACCGGGGCAGGCTTATGAGCTGGTGGGGCACAAGTGGTTCTGCTCGGCGCCGATGTGCGATGCCTTCCTGACCCTGGCCCAGACCGACAAGGGCCTGACTTGTTTCCTTCTGCCCCGTCATCGTCCGGATGACAGCCGCAACCAGTTCTATATCCAGCGCTTGAAGAACAAGCTGGGCAACCTCTCCAATGCTTCCAGCGAAGTGGAGTTCCGTGGCGCTCTGGCCTGGATGATCGGTGACGAGGGGCGCGGCGTACCCACCATTATCGAAATGGTCGCCATGACTCGCTTTGACTGCATGGTCGGCTCCAGCTCGCTGATGCGCCAGGCCTTGACCCAGGCCAGCCATCATTGTGCCCATCGCCGCGTCGGCGGGCGGGTGCTCAGTGAGCAACCGCTGATGCAGAACGTGCTGGCCGACCTGGCCTTGGAAAGCGAAGCGGCCCTGGCCTTGAGCATGCGCATGGGACGAGCCCTGGATCATCAGGACGATGCCCAGGAAGCGAAGTTCTCTCGGCTAGTGACGGCGGTGGGCAAGTATTGGATCTGCAAGCGCGCCCCGGCCATGATCAACGAGGCCGCCGAATGCATGGGAGGCGCCGGATATGTCGAAGACAGCATCCTGCCGCGGCTGTACCGCGAGGCGCCGGTGAACTCCACCTGGGAAGGCTCAGGCAACGTGCAATGCCTGGACGTGCTGCGGGCCTTGTCGAAAGAGCCCGGGGTACTCGATGTATTGTTTGCCGAGCTGGGGGGCGGGCATGGCGAGCAGCGTCTGGCGGCGCATATTGCGGCGCTCAAGGACAGCTTCAGGGACACCGGCGACATCCAGTACCGCGCCCGCCAACTGACCGAGGACATTGCCTTGGGCCTGCAGGCCAAGCTCCTGCTTGAGGCTGGTAATGAGGTGGTCAGCGACGCCTTTATCGCCAGTCGTCTTGGAGGGCAGAGCGGTCGGGTCTACGGTACCTTGCCCCGCGGGCTGGACGTAGCCGCCATTGTTGCCCGCTCCACGCCTCAAGGCTTCTGACCTTTCGTAGCAGCCGGCTTGTCGGCGAAGAGGCGTTGTCGCCATGGCCAGCGCCGACACGCCGGCTCCTGTAACTCCGCTGTTCCCGTGGGGCGGTGTTGCAGGCAAGATGAACGCCTGCAAGATCAGAACACAGGATGCTTACCGTGACCGAAGCTTTTATTGTCGTTCAAACCGCCGAGCAAGCCGTGGATCGGCTTGCTGCTTTGCATGAGCGGGCCACCACGGCCCTGAGCCAGGCGCTCAAGCGTTACCTCAAGGACCGGGTCGAGCCGGATGCTGAGCAAAGAGCGCTGTTTCGCTATCCCGAATTGCGCCTGACCTACCACTGCCATGGCGAAGTTCCGCAGACCACCCGGGCTTATGCCAAGGTGCAACTGCCGGGCACCTACAGCGTCACCGTCACTCATCCCGCGGCCTTTCGCAATTATCTGCTCGAGCAACTGGTGCCTTTGATGCATGACTTCACCGTCACGGTGGAAGTGGGTGTCAGCGAGCAGAACATTCCTTATCCCTATGTGGTGGAACAGGGCGACGAACTGGCCGGTTCCGGCGTAACCGCGGCGGCCCTGGCCCGGGTATTCCCCAGCACCGACCTGTCGGCTGCCACCGACGGTATCGCCGACGGTCTCTACGACTGGGAAAACACTCACCCGCTGCCTTTGGCGCTGTTTGATGCGGCGCGGGTCGATTTCTCTTTGCGGCGCCTGGTGCATTACACCGGCAGCGACTGGCGTCATGTGCAGCCGTGGATCCTGCTAACCAACTATCACCGTTACGTCGACCAGTTCATCGTCCATGGCCTGGAGCAACTGCGCAGTGATCCGCGTTTTGTGCGCATGGTCCTGCCGGGCAACGTGATCATTGAAAAGAGCATGGATCATGGCGAGGCTTCGGCAATCGCCGCTGGTGTTGTCTGGCATCGCTACCAGATGCCGGCCTATCACCTGCAGGCCAGCGATGGCCACGGTGTGACCCTGGTGAATATCGGCGTCGGCCCCTCCAATGCCAAGAACATCACCGACCACTTGGCGGTGCTGCGCCCTCATTGCTGGTTGATGATTGGCCACTGCGGTGGACTGCGGCAGTCCCAGACCATCGGCGATTACGTCCTGGCTCACGCCTACATGCGGCGTGACGGCATTCTTGATCGCGTGGTGCCGCCGAACATTCCGATTCCTGCCTTGGCCGAGGTCCAGCTGGCGTTGCAGCAAGCGGCGGCCAATGTCACCGGGGAGAAGGGCGAGCAACTGAAGAAGCGCCTGCGCACCGGTACCGTCCTGACTTACGACGACCGCAACTGGGAGCTGCGCTGGGCCGAGGAACGTCCGTTCATCAACCTGTCCCGGGCCGTGGCGGTGGATATGGAAAGCGGCACTATCGCGGCCCAGGGCTATCGCCTGCGGGTGCCTTACGGCACCTTGCTGTGTGTCTCGGACAAACCCCTGCACAGTGAGATCAAGTTGCCGGGGGCGGCCAATGCCTTCTACGAGCGGGCGGTCAGCCAGCATTTGAAGATCGGTATCGAAGCCGTGGACCTGATGCGCAGTGAGCTCAACTCCCTGCACTCGCGCAAACTGCGCAGCTTCGACGAGCCGCCTTTCCGCTAAGCGTTTAATCCATGGTCATTTGGCGATCAGGCCACTAGCATTGTCGGTCCTGATCGCTGAATGTTCCTGATCCCATGTCCCGTCCGTCCCGTCCTGCTTCCCGTCGCCCTGGCGCGAAGCCGTTTTCCGTTTCTCCCTCCAAGCGCGTGGCCAAGGCGCCACCGGCCGAGCCGAAGCTGATCCTGTTCAACAAGCCTTTCGACGTGCTGACCCAGTTCAGCGATGGTGAGGGACGGGCGACGCTCAAGGATTTCATCGCCATTCCCGGGGTCTACCCGGCCGGGCGCCTGGACCGCGACAGCGAAGGGTTGCTGCTGTTGACCAATGACGGGCAGTTGCAGGCGCGGATCGCCGATCCCAAGCACAAGTTGGCCAAGACCTATTGGGTACAGGTCGAAGGCGAACCCAGCGCTGAGCAGTTACAGCGCTTGCGTGACGGCGTGGAGTTGAACGACGGCATGACCTTGCCGGCTGAGGCGCGACGGCTGGAAGAGCCAGAGCTGTGGCCGCGCAATCCGCCAGTGCGCTTTCGCAAGAGCGTGCCTACTCATTGGCTGGAATTGGTGATTCGTGAGGGGCGCAATCGCCAGGTACGGCGCATGACCGCCGCCGTCGGCTTGCCGACCTTGCGGCTGGTGCGGGTCAGGATTGGCGACTGGACCCTGGATGGCCTGGATCAGGGCCAGTGGAAGGAAGTGCCGGCGCGCTTATAGAGCGCCGGATTCGATCAGGCCGATCACCACGCTCTTGATGATGAAGGCGGCCACGCCCAGGCCCAGTACGAAGAACAGGATAAAGGAGCCGAAGCGTCCGGCCTTGGACTTCTTGGCCAGGTCCCAGACGATGAAACCCATGAATATGATCAGGATGCTGACCAGACCGGTCATCATCCACTCTTCGAATACTGCTGGGTCCATCGATCATCTCCATTGCAGGCAGGTCAAAAAATGCCGGGCGAGTATACGCCATGGGACACTTGCCGAGCATTGATCTGCCTGCGTTACGTCGCCACAGCCGCTATTCAGCTGCGCAGGTGGGTCAGGGGCAGTTCGGTGCTGTTGAGCACCTGATTGAGCACGAAACTGGAGCGCACACTGGTCACGCCGTCGATACGGGTCAGGTGGCCGAGCAGCAACTTCTGATAGTGATCCATGTCCGGCACCACCACCTTGAGCTGGTAGTCGGCGTCCACACCGGTCACCAGGCTGCATTCCAGTACCTGGGGCAGGCTGCGGATGGCCGCTTCGAAGTTCTCGAAGCGTTCCGGCGTGTGCCGGTCCATGCCGATCAATACGTAGGCGGTCAGGCTCAGGCCGAGCATCTTGCGGTCCAGCAGGGCGACCTGGCGGGAAATATAACCGTCGTCTTCCAGTTGCTTGACCCGGCGCGAGCAGGGCGAGGGCGACAGACCGATGCGCTCGGCCAGTTCCTGGTTGGAGATGCGGGCATCGCGTTGCAATTCCGCCAAAATACTCAGGTCATAGCGGTCGAGTTTGCTCATCAATCAGGCCTTTGTCATAAGTATTGCGTTGAATTATCTATCTTGAGTTAAAAATTGCGCAAGAGGTGTTTTTGCAAGCAATCTTCGCAATCCGCTGTCGCCGGCCCAGGCCTATTCTTATCACCAGAATCACTGCCCGGACATAGAGTCCACTGCGGCCCGCCGAATCAGGCCTGCCGCGGCCGCCAACCCCACAGGGTTGATCCGGCCCCCGGGCTACACCCTGTCCAGAAGACGGAGTGAGGTGAGCCGGCGCCACAAGCGTCGAGCACGGACAAAATCTCAAGGGGTGGCCGACGGGCCGCCCTTTTTTATTGCCTGCGAAATAAGTCTCGTGACTGATAATCTGCTGCAGAACCGCCCCAGGCTTTTTCAGTCTTAGGTACAGGCCCCAATCCGCAGTGAGGAATAGCATGAAGTCGCGCATCTGGCGTTTGGCAGGTGTTGGTGTGTTGTGCGTGAGCGTCAGCGCGCAAGTGCTCGCCGATGAGCGGGACGAAAGACTGCAGGGAGCACCTTCCGGCGGGCAGCGTGAGCATGCCCCCGAAGGGCGTGGCGAGGGCCATCAGGGCGGTCCGGCGAACTCGCCTGAACGTGCGCAACCTGCCCCGCAGCAACCGCGTCCGCAGAATGAGATCATTCGTGGCGATAACAGCCGGCAGTTCGAACACAACGGCCAGAATCCGGGTGGGCAGTGGCAGAACCGTCCCCAGCATGATCCCAATCAGCAGGGGCGACCGGCTCCTCAGCAGCCGCAGCCGGCGCCAGGGCTGCCCATCCAGAGCCGTCCCGATACCGTGCGCCAGACCCAGGAACCCCTGCGCGGCTACTACCAGGACATTCCCCGGCGCAATGACTACAACCCGCATTGGCAGGCCGGTGGTCCAGGCTCGCGTCCCGACCATGGTCGCCCCGACGACTATCGCTGGCCGGGCCGTCCCGACGGGCATGGCAACGGCTGGGGGCCAGGTCCGCAGTATCGCCCGGGTTACGTGATTGACCGTTTCCCCGAGCGCAATTACCGGGTGCTTTACCGTGGCCAGGATTACTTTTTCTCGGGGGGCTATTGGTATCGTCCACAAGGTCCACGGTATGTGGTGGTGCGCCCGCCTTATGGGATTCGAGTGGCCTACCTGCCTGACTACGCGCGTGAAGTGTGGATCGGCAGCGCGCTGTTTTTCCTCGCTGCCGGGGCTTATTACACCTATGAAGCCAACACCCAGCAGTATGTTGTGGTCGAACCGCCCGTGGGTGTGCCGCCGCCGGACCAGCAGCCGGCTGGCAATGGCTATGATGTGCTGGCGTACCCGGTCAACGGCCAGTCGCCACAGCAGATCGATCAGGATCGCTACGACTGCTATCGCTGGGCGGTGCAGCAGAGTGGCTTCGATCCGGCCAGCGCAACCTATCAGCCGGCCCCGCAAGTGGTGCAGGCCTACCGTCAGGCCCAGGGCAACTGCCTGAGCTCGCGGGGCTACCAGGTCACTTACTGAGCCCTGGCGGTGTCGACCACTTCCTGCGGATCGGCGTGTACCAGTACCTCGGCCCGTGGATAGGCCTGGTGGATCGCGTCGGCGGCCCGATCGCTGATGGCGTGGGCCACCGACAGGCTCAGGTCGCCGGGCAGTTCCAGATGCAGTTGGACGAACCAGTGGCTGCCGGAAATCCGCGTGCGCAAGTCATGGGCGCCCAGCACGCCGGGCACACTGCAGGCCAGTTCCAGCATGTGTTGGCTGACATCGGCGGGCAGTTCCTCGTCCATCAGCACCGAGAAACTTTCCCGGGCGATCTGGATCGCGCTCCAGAGAATGTAGACGGCGATCCCCAGGCCGAACCAGGCATCCACCTGATGCCAGCCGAAGGCCGCCAGTACCAGGGCCAGGAGGATGCTGCCATTGAGCAGCAGGTCGGAGCGGTAGTGCAGGGAGTCGGCCCGTACCGCGTTGGAGCCGGTTTCGCGGATCACCCGATGCTGCAGGATCAATAGCGCCATGGTCAGCACCAACGACAGCCCGATCACCCCGATGCTCAGCCAGGGTGCGCCTACCGGTTCCGGGTGCTGCAGGCGTTCGAACGCTTGAAAGGCAATCAGCACCGCACTGCCGGCGATGAACAGCGCCTGGGCCATGCCCGCCAGGGACTCCGCCTTGCCGTGGCCGTAGCGGTGATCATCATCGGCCGGGCGCAGGGCGTAATGCACCGCCAACAGATTGAGCAGCGAGGTGAAGCCGTCGAGCACCGAGTCGGTCAGCCCCGCCAGCATGCTCACCGAGCCACTGAGCCACCAGGCGATGGCCTTGGTCACAATCAGGATGCCTGCCACCGTAACCGAGGCGCGGGTGGCCAGGCGCAGGAGGCGAGCGTGTTCCGGGTTGCCAATCATCGGCGGCGGGTTCCTTGAAGGTGGGGTCAGGCTGCAGGCTGCAGGCCGTACAAGGCCAATTGCTGCACGCTGCCCTTGTGCTGGATCAGGCGCGGATCATCCAGAGGGAAGCTGCCCCCCAGTTCGCTTTCCAGAATGGCCTGCAGTTTGCGGTTGTCGACTTTACCGTCGGCGCCAATGGCCTGCTGGAGTTTTTCCGGCGCGATTTGCGCGGTCTTGCCCGGCTCCAGGTAGATCGCCCCGGTGGCGAAGTCGACGCCAAAGGCGATCAGCCCCGGAATGACATAGAACAGCAGGCCCACGGCATCGAGCACCACCACCACTGGATCGATCTTGCCGTCGATCTGGCCGCGGCGGTCGGGAAAGAAGATCGAGCCACAGGCCGTGAGTTGGGTCAGCAGAGTGGTCACCAGAACGCCGCCAATGACACGGTGGGGAATACGCATGGATATCTCCTGGTAAATATGCAGACAAAGCGAAATGGAGCGGGGCATTGAGTCTTGTCGATCAGCACTCAGACCATGATTAACCCCAGGCAGTTCGCCGTTATACTCGCGCCTCTGTTTTGGAGCCAGCATGAATTCTTTGCCAATTGATGAAGTTTTGCCTGCATTGCGCGAGGCCCTGGCGGCGCGCCATGAAGCGGTGCTCGAAGCCCCGCCCGGTGCCGGCAAGACCACCCGTGTGCCCCTGGCGCTTCTGGATCAGGACTGGCTGGCCGGACAGACCATCCTCATGCTCGAACCCCGGCGCCTGGCGGCCCGGGCTGCGGCGGAGCGCCTGGCCAGCGAACTGGGGGAGAAAGTCGGTGAAACCGTGGGCTACCGCATCCGCCTGGAGAGCAAGGTCGGCCCGCGGACCCGTATCGAAGTGGTCACCGAAGGCATCCTCACCCGACGCCTGCAGGACGACCCGGCCCTGGAAGGGGTTGGCCTGCTGATCTTCGATGAGTTTCACGAGCGCAGCCTGGATGCCGACCTGGCCCTGGCCTTGAGCCTCAATGGCCGGGAGCTGTTTCGTGACGAGCAGCCCCTGAAGATTCTGTTGATGTCGGCGACCCTGGAGGGCGAACGTCTTTCCACGCTGCTGGGCGATGCGCCGATCCTGCGCAGTGAGGGGCGCATGTTCCCGGTGACCCAGCGCTGGGGTCGGCCGTTCCAGCCCGGCGAGTTCATCGAGCCGCGGGTGGTGCAGACCGTGCTTGAAGCCATCAACGATGAAAGCGGCAGCCTGCTGGTGTTTCTCCCAGGCCAGGCCGAGATTCGGCGAGTGCATCAGCAGTTGGCCGAGTCCTTGGGACAGCGCAGCGAGATTCTGCTCTGTCCACTGCATGGCGAGCTGGACCTGGCCGCCCAGCGCGCGGCCATCGATCCGGCCCCGGCGGGGCGGCGTAAAGTGGTATTGGCCACCAATATCGCCGAAACCAGCCTGACCATTAACGGCGTGCGGGTGGTGGTGGACGCCGGGCTGGCCCGAGTGCCGCGCTTCGATCCCGGCAGCGGCATGACCCGCCTCGACACCCAGCGTATCTCCCGGGCCAGCGCCACCCAGCGCGCCGGCCGGGCCGGGCGCCTGGAGCCTGGCGTGTGCTATCGCTTGTGGTCGGCGGATCAGCAGGAACAACTGGCGGCCTATGCCGGCGCGGAGATCCTTCAGGCCGACCTGGCCGGTCTGGCCCTGCAACTGGCGCGCTGGGGCGTGACCCCGAATCAGCTGGCCTGGCTGGACCCGCCTCCCAGCGCCGCTTATGCACAGGCCCAGGACCTGTTGCAGCGCCTGGGAGCGCTCAACGATGACGGCACACTGACCCGCCACGGTCAGGCCATGGCCGAGTTGCCGGCCCATCCGCGCATTGCCCACTTGCTGTTGCGCGGCCAGTCCCTGGGGCTGGCGCAGATGGCCTGCGACGTCGCGGCCCTGCTGGGGGAACGGGACATTTTGCGCGGGGCCGGCGCCGACCTGCACAGTCGCCTGGTGCTGCTTTCCGGGGAGGAGCGCGCGGCCCGTGGTGCCCAGGGTGGTGTCCAGCGTGCGCGGCAACTGGCGCGGCAGTACCGTGGCTACCTGCGAGGGCAGCCCGAGGCAGCGGTCGCCGATCCCGAGCATCCGCGCTGGCTTGGTGCCTTGCTGGCCCTGGCCTACCCCGATCGGGTGGCCCAGCAGCGCCGTCCCGGTGGTGCCGAGTATCGACTGGCCAACGGCCGTGCGGCGCTGTTCAGCGAAACCGACAACCTGATGAAGCAGCCCTGGCTGGTGATCGCCGACCTGGGCAGCCGCCAGGGCCAGCGTGAGGAGCGCATCTACCTGGCAGCGGATTTTGATCCGACCCTGTTCGATACGGTGCTGGCAGAGCAGGTGCGCAACGTCGACCAGCTGGATTGGGACGAGCGCGAAGGCGTGCTGCGGGCCGAGCGTCAACGCAAGGTTGGTGAGCTGGTACTCAGCCGTGAACCGCTCACCGGCCTGGACGAGTCAGCCCGTAGCCAGGCCCTGGTCAATCTGGTGCGGCGCAAGGGCCTGGAGCTGCTGCCCTGGACCCCGGAGCTGCGCCAGTGGCAGGCTCGGGTGACCTTGCTGCGGCAGCTGGATCTGGCGGACAAGGGCGAGAGCCAATGGCCGGATGTCAGTGATGGCGCCTTGCTCGCAGGGCTGGAGCAGTGGCTACAGCCCTACCTGGGCAAGGTGTCGCGACTGAGTCACTTTGCCAACCTGGAGCTGGCCAGCATTGTCCACAACCTGTTGCCCTGGCCGCTGCCCCAGCGCCTGGACGAGCTGGCTCCGCATCATCTGACGGTACCTTCGGGTTCCTCGATCCGTCTGGACTACAGTGAGCAGCCGCCGATTCTGGCGGTGCGCCTGCAGGAGCTGTTTGGGCTGTCGGACACGCCGCGGATTGCCGGTGGCCGCCAAGTGGTCAAGTTGCACCTGCTGTCGCCGGCGCGGCGTCCGGTGCAGGTCACCCAGGATCTGGCGAACTTCTGGCGCAGCACTTACGCCGAGGTGAAGAAGGATCTCAAGGGCCGTTATCCCAAGCATTACTGGCCGGACGATCCGCTGATTGCCGAGGCTACGGCGCGGATCAAACCCCGCAAGTAAAGCGGGGTTACAACGCCGGCAACAGGAACCGGGCAAGCACCGGCAGGTGGTCGGAGATGCGCTGGGTGTCGTCCTGGCGTACTCGGGATTCAACCCGCTTCAGTCGTGGGCTGTAGAACAGGTAGTCCACCGTGCGATCCGGGCCGTCGAGGCTCGGGTCGTTGGGGTAGTGGGTCAGCCAGCGAGCACGGTCGACCCCACTGGCCTGGGTGTTGCTGGGGATCATCGGGTACTTGTCCCATAGCAGGTGCAGCGGGCTGTCAGCGTTGTAGGGCGCGCGCTGTTCTTCGCTCAGGCGTTGGTACTGGCTCAGGGGCAGCAGGTTGAAATCGCCGCCAATCAGCCAGGGGGTGCCGCGGCTCTCCAGTTTGTCCAGAACCTTGGCAATGGCCGTCACCTGCTTGTGCTGAGTGTCGTCGGCGCGCTGTGCACGTTCCAGATGGGTGTTCAGCACCACCAGTTGGCCGCCATCGCTCAGGGGCAGGTAGCTCAGCAGCAGGGCGTCCTTGGGCTGGAACTGCCGGCTGATGAGCGGGTGCGGGGCAACCGGCAGTTGCAAGCGTTCGGCGTGATCGATGCGGTAGCGGCTGAGGGTCGCCAGTTGTCGGCCGACGCTGCCGAAAATGTGCGGCGAGGGCACGAAGTCCGCCTTCCAGTCGTAAGCCTGGGTGCTGCAGGGGTAGAGGTCGGCGAGCCGCTCCTGCAGGAGTTTGAGTTGATCCTGGTAGGCGCTGGCCTTGGCGCCGTTGTCCACTTCCTGCAGCAGCACCAGGTCCGGCTGTTCGTCGCGGATGACCCGGGCCACTTCGTCGAGGCTGAAGGCCATGTCTTCCAGGGTCGGACGTTCGTCCTCGCCCCGGGCCTGGTCGTTCCAGAACACGTAGCGCTTGCCCGCCAGGTACTGCAGGTTCCAGGTCATCACCTTGAGTGCCTGGCCCGGCACCAGCGGCGTGGCCTGGGCGCTGCAACTGACCGTCAGGGTTTCCTTGGGCAGAGGGCGCCAGGTCAGGCTGTAGATCAGGCCGGCCAGTACCAGGCCGATCAGGAGCAGGCTCAACAGGGTGATGCGCAGTAGACGGGTCATCGGCTCGGCTTATGGCGTTGCAGGATGGGCCGGAGCATAACCGAGTGCGCGGCGCTCACCCAAGGGGTAGAGCGGCCGCAAGGTGAATCAGCGGTTGTCCGTTGGCTCGTTGATGAGCATGAACAGGCGGAACAGCACCACGCTGGTGAACAGCTGCAGGAAGCTGTAAGCGCTGTCGATGGCCAGGGACAGGATCGGGTTGTGCGGATCGGGATAGGCGGTTTCGCTCGCCCCTTTGAGCAGCCACAACGGGGCCATGACCGCCAGGATGCACAACAGGATGCGCAGGAAGTGCCCGCGGCTCAGACGCAGGCTTTCCTTGATGGCCGCCAGGGGCGCCAGGCCCTTGAGCACCAGCAGGTACTCGGCGAAGGCCAGCACCACCATCAGCCACAGCCCCGGCAGCAAATACAGCGACAGCCCGAGAAGAATCAGCAGCGTGCTGACCGCCGTCAGCACGGCGAAGCGCGGCCACAGGCTCAGGGCCATGGCCCAAAGATCACGGTTGCGAGGCGATTCCCCCCGGGTGCGGGCGTCGAGAAACAGGATCAGCGCGCCGGTGTACAGCGGATAGAGCAAGAGCCCCACCACCACGCTGGAGCCGGGAAAGGCATTCTCGCCCAGGGCGCTGCTGACGCCTTGTTGCAGCAGCGCTTCGAGAATCACCAGGGGCAGGCACAGTTGGGCGATGCGGCCGAAGTTGCGTTGGAAAAAATAGAAAGAGTCGCGCAGAACATCTAACGGAGTCATTGATGGGGATCGCAGTTGACCAAGCGGTTGAACACTTTAACCGAAGCTGGCCCCTCGGGAGCAAACGTAAACCTTGAGTAAAGACCATTGAAAGTCGTCGCCCCAACCCCATAACTGGTGCGTACCGCGGCCCTGTGGGGGCACGGACCAGATTTTTACCGGCAATCTAAAGAGGTCGCCATGAACAGCGAAGAGCAAACCCTGATCGATGGACTGTTTTCACGGTTGCAACAAGCCGAGACGGACTCAGCTCCACGTGACGCCCAGGCCGAAGCGCGGATCAAGGAACACCTGATCCGCCAGCCTGCGGCCGGGTATTTCATGACCCAGGCGATCCTGGTGCAGGAGGCTGCCCTGAAAAGCCTCGATGAGCAGAACAAACAATTGAGCCAGCAAGTGCAGCAGTTGCAGGCCGAACTGCAACAGGCTCGCTCCCAGGCCCGCGCTGCAGCTCCGGCGGCCAGTGGCGGCTTTCTGTCGAGCATCTTCGGCGGTTCCCGCGAGCCGCAACCGGCTCCCGCGCAGGCCCCGAGTGTGGCGCCATCCTCCGGCGGTGGCTGGCGTGAGCCGTCGCGTTCTTCCTTTGGCGCGCCCCCGCAGCAGAATTTCGGCGCCCCGCAGCAGAACTATGCGCCGCAACCGGCACCGGCTGCCGGCAGCAGCTTCCTCGGTGGGGCCTTGAAAACCGTAGCCGGCGTGGCCGGCGGGGTGATGCTGGCCCAGGGCATCAGCAGCCTGTTCCACAGCAACCAGCAGCCTCAGGAAGTCGTCGAAGTCATCAAGGAAGAACCGGCACCGGCCAGCGACAACAGTGGCTGGGGCAATGACGATCAGCGGCTGGCCAACAACGACTCCTGGGGCAACAGCGACCAGGGCGGCTTCAGCAACGCCGATTACGGCAACGACGACAGTTCGTTCTTCTCCGACGACGATTCCTTCGTCTGAGGCTCCGTCGGTCCGGGGCAGGCACCTGCCCCGGACCGATTATTCGCGGAACATTCCTTGTGACTGGCATACTGGGTGACTTTTCGGGTCTTGAGCCCCGTTCCAGCCCCTGCGCTGCTGCGCCATGAGGATTAGCGGTGAAGAAAATCGCGGTGTTCGCCGACGTCCAGAACCTCTATTACACCGTCCGCCAGGCCTATGGTTGTCACTTCAACTACGCGGCGCTGTGGGCGGATATCAGCAAGCAAGGGCAGATCGTCGAAGCCTATGCCTATGCCATCGATCGCGGTGACAGCAAGCAGCAGCAGTTTCAGCAGATCCTGCGCAACCTGGGCTTCACGGTAAAACTCAAACCCTACATTCAGCGCAGCGATGGCTCGGCCAAGGGCGACTGGGACGTGGGCATCACCATCGACATCATGGACGCGGCCGCCCAGGTCGACGAAGTGGTGCTGGCCTCCGGCGACGGCGACTTCGACCTGCTGCTCGAGCGCATCATCCACAAGCATGGGGTCAGCGCGGTGGCTTATGGCGTGCCGGGTCTGACTGCCAATTCGCTGATTCGCGCCGCTACCCGCTATGTGCCGATCGAAGGCGCCTTGCTGCTGAAAAGCTGATCATTTTTTATACGGAGCTGCACAGGTTTGGAACGTATTGCCGTCATCGACTTTGAAACCACCGGAATCTCCCCGAGCAGCAGTTGCCGGGCCACGGAAATCGCCGTGGTGATTCTTGAGCAGGGGCGCATCGTCGAGCGTTACCAGAGCCTGATGAATGCCGGCGTGCGGGTGCCGGGCTTTATCGAACAACTGACCGGCATCAGCAACGCCATGCTGCGCAGCGCCCCGCCAGCGGATCAGGTGATGAACGAGGTCAACGAGTTTGTCGGCACCACGCCGTTGCTGGCCCACAACGCGGCCTTCGACCAGAAGTTCTGGGATTTCGAACTGGGGCGGATCAAGCGCACCCGCTTGCAGAATTTCGCCTGTTCCCTGCTGCTGGCCCGGCGCCTGATGCCGGCGGCGCCGAACCACAAGCTGGGCACCCTGACCTCATTCGCCGGCTTGCCCCACACCGGTCAGGCGCACCGGGCCATGGCCGATGCGGAAATGGCCGCCAACCTGGTGGCGCATCTGGCGGGCGAGCTGCGGCACACCCATGGCGTGCGTGAGCTGTCCCACGACTTTCTCTGCAAGCTGCAGAAAGTCCCGGCGGCCAAGATCCCCGAGCACCTCAAACGTCAGCGCGGGGGCTGAGCCCAGGCTCCGGATTCATTTGCCGTTGCTTTCCAGTTGCCCCAGGGGTACCCGCCGTTCGATGGCGCTGGACAGCACGATGGAAGTCTTGCTGAAACCGAACTGGGCCACGCGATTGATCAGTTCCTCCAGCTCCGGCATCGAGCCCACGGCAGCCTGCATGATCACGCAAGGATCTCCCGTCACCCGATGACACTCGGTGAGCTGGGGGATCTTGATCAGTTCGTCATAGTTCTTCTGGTTGCCATGCTGGGCCAGGCGCAGTTCGATCACGCACTGGATCGGCAGCCCCACCTTGGCCATGTCGACCTTGGCCTGATAACCGGTGATCACGCCGCTGGCCTCCAGCTTGGCCACGCGCTCGGCCACTGCCGGCGCCGAGAGGTTGACCTTGCGCGCCAGCTCGGCGTAACTCGCCCGGCCGTTTTCCAGCAGGCTGGCCAGGAGCAAGCGATCGTATTTGTCCATGGAAGGCCTCTAATAGGTACGACTTTCGAAAGCACGGCATATAGCCCTGAACTCCATGTTTTGGAAAGTGTACTGCCGTTATAAACACTTTTTGTAACTTAAGTTCCCCGGGTCACCTTTCTAGAATAGTTCTCCCCCTGCCTGCTCCGAGCTGCCCCCATGCCTGGCCAAAGCCGTTTTCCCTTGCCGTTGATTGCCGCCTTTTTTGCCCTGTACGTGATCTGGGGGTCGACCTATCTGGTGATCCGCATCGGCGTCGAGTACTGGCCACCGTTGATGCTCGGCGGTGTGCGTTTCATCATCGCCGGCAGCTTGATGTATGCCTTCCTGCGCTGGCGCGGGGTTCCGGCACCGACCTGGGCGCAATGGAAGGCCGCGGGGATCATCGGCGTGTTGCTGCTCAGTTGCGGCAACGGTGCGGTGACGCTGGCCGAACACTCCGGGGTGACCTCTGGAGTGGCGGCCCTGGCGGTGGCCACGGTGCCTTTGTTCACCTTGCTCTGCGGCTATTTCTGGGGTGCACGCAATACGCGTCTGGAGTGGGCCGGGATCATCCTCGGGATGATCGGTATCGGCATGCTCAACCTGGGTTCCAACCTGCAATCCAGCCCGCTGGGTGCGGCCTTGTTGCTCTTCGCCGCTGCGGCCTGGGCCTTCGGTTCAGTGTGGAGCAGGCACCTGCCGCTGCCTCAGGGGGCCATGGCCAGCGCTGCGGAAATGCTCGTCGGTGGCGTGGTGCTGATGATCGGCAGCGTCTTGAGCGGCGAGCATCTGGACGCCATGCCGCCCCTGGAAGGCTGGTTGGCCCTGGCCTATCTGGCCGGCTTCGGGTCGATCATCGCCTTCAACGCCTACATGTACCTGCTCAAGCACGTGCGGCCGGCCGCGGCCACTAGCTATGCCTACGTCAATCCGGCGGTGGCGGTGCTGCTGGGGATCGTCTTTGTCGGTGAAACCATCGGCATCGAGGAGGGCCTGGCCATGCTGGTGATCATCAGCGCGGTGGTACTGATCGGCCTGCCCCAGTGGCGCAAGCCGAAAGCCGCTCCTCAGCAAGAGGTTGTCTGATCAGCCTGCCGGTGGTTGGCCGGCAAGCTTCTGATCCAGAAAGTCGCCGATCAGCTTTGCCACCTGCCGGTGGATGCCCTGGCGATCACCGGCATCGCCATCGCGGCAGATAATCTCATCCCCAGGCGCCTCTTCCTTGAGCAGGGCCACGGCGCCTGGCTTGCAGACTTGCATGAAGCTGAAGTGGCTGGCATTGGCCAGGACCTCATAGCGCGAAGGCGGGGACGCCAGATGGGCGTTCAGATAGCCCGACTCTTCTTCCACGGGCATGTCCGCGATGTTCACTCCGGCCCCCAGGACCAGAACCGGTGTGTGCAGTGTCGACAAACTTTCGGGGGTAAAGCCGCGGGCGAACCCCAGGTCCAGCGCAACGACGGCCTTGACTCGCGTGTCCCGCAGATCGGTGCTCAGCGGGCCCTGATTTTGCGCGGTGATTCCCAGTTCCGGAGCTATGTGGCAAAGGCGTGGATTGGGATGCAGCCGGCATTCCTCCAGGTAACGTTCCGGGCTGTAGCGGGCGCCGGCCAGCGCGGTGACCGTCCAGCCGCCCAGGGAGTGGCCGATGGCGGCGATGCGCTGCGGGTTGACCGTGCCGGCCAGGGTGTTATCGCGGGTGAGCCTGTCGATGACCCGGCTCAGGTCACGCGGGCGCTCCCAGAGCTTGGCGGCTTCCGCGGGGCGCTGGTCGAATGTGGTGGTGCCCGGATGGTCGGGAGCCGCGACTATATAGCCTTGGTCCACCAGGCTCGATACCAGCCAGCTGAGATTGCGCCAGTTGCCGCGATAGCCATGGGACAGCACCACCAGCGGATGGGCAGAGCCGCTAGGGGCGGCATTCTTGATGGTCGCTACACCCTGGAAAATCGGGTTTTCAGCCGATGGCAGGAGAGGGACGGTGGCCGTGGTGGGGTACCAGAGGGCGACATGCAGGGGGCGCTGCTGACTGGCGTCCGCCAGCGTCACTTCACGAAAGCCGATGAGTTCGGCGGCCTGCACCTGGGACAGGCACAGGGAAAGGCCCGCTAGCATCCATGCGGACAGGGCAGATTTGCGCATTCGGATCTCCATTGGCAAAGCATCGGTGTTCTGCCAGTGGGGGCGCGCCTTGGAGGAGTCGACGGCGTTCAGCGGCAGAGGGCGGACGACGACTGATGGCAGTCGCCGCCCATCCTTTTACCTGAAGTGGCCGGGAAAGGGTGACCGGATTGCGGAGCAAGCGGTCACGCCTCAGGCATCAGTTACAGGCGCCGGCGTCGCGCCAGACCTTGCCACTGCCTTCGCCACCGACACTGGCAGCAGACGGCTCGTTGCCTTTGGTCCACCAGCGGGCGATGTAGTAGCGGCCGTTGTGGCTGACCTTGTCGTTGGCCAGGTAGGTACCTTGACGGCTCCAGGCGCCCAGGCAACCGGCTGGCGACTCCACGCTGTCGGCCAGCACGGTCACGCTATGGTCGCGGCTGACCGTGTGGCTGCCGTTGCCCAGGTTCAGGGTGAAGCGGTAGCTGGTGTCCTTGTCGCGCTTGGGCGCGACAAAGGTCAGTTTCGACCCCGAGGCCTGGAAGGCGACGCTGGGCGTCACGGTCCATTGGTAGCTCAGCGCCAGACCGGCCGGATCGCTGGAGCCTGCGGCATCCAGGGTCACCGTTTCACCGCCCTTGGCCTGGCTGACGCCGGCGATGCTCGCCACCGGCGGCTTGACCGGCGCCGGCTTCTCGGCCAGGACCTTGACCTGATGGGTGCGGGTGGCGCTGTGCTTGCCGTTGTTCACCGTCAGGTTGACGTTGTAGGTGACATCCTGCTCGGCCTTCGGGGCGACGAACTTCATCAGGGTGCCTGCGGCGTCAAAGGCGACGCTGGGGCTGATGCTCCAGCTGTAGCTGAGCTTCAGGCCCGCCGGGTCGCTGGACCCTGTGGCGTTGAGGTACACGGTTTCTCCGGGCTTGGCCTCGCTCGCGCCGCCGATGACCGCTACCGGCGGTTTGACTTCCTCCACCGGTGGCTCGACCGGTTTCTCACCCTCGCTCTGGCACGGGCCCAGGTCCCGCCAGACCTTGCCGGCGCCGTCCGGGCCGGTGGTGCTGGCCAGGCCCGGCTCGGCGCCGGAGGTCCACCAGCGAGCCTGGTACTGACGACCTTTCCACTGCACCACATCGTTGCCGACGTAAGTGCCTCTGAGCGTCCATTCCGGTTTGCAACTGGCGGTGCCGGCCTTGCCCTTGATCAGCATCTCGTGGGTCCGGGTGCTGCTCTGCTTGCCGTTGCTCAGGGTCAGGGTGAAACGGTAGCGGGTGTCTTCCTGCAGCTCGGGCGCGGTGAAGCTGATGCGCGCGCCGTCGTAGTCGAAGTCCAGGCGCGGCGAGGCTTCCCAGGCGAAGCTCAGGGCATTGCCCTGGGGATCGCTGGAGGCCGAGGCATCGAGGACGATCCTGTCCCCGGCGTTGGCTTCGGTCTTGCCGCTGATCACCGCCACCGGAGGTTCACCGGCATTCACGGGCTTGAGGGACGCGGCCTTGACCTCGTTGTCGGCGCTGAATTCGCCGTCGGCCAGCAGGGTCCAGCCGCCGTTCACGCTGCTGCTGCCGTAGACCTGATAGCCCTTGATGTTGCCGCTCAGGCCGGCGTCCTGGCGCGGCAGGTAGTGCAGTTGCGAGAAGCGGCTGTCGGCTCCCAGGTCGATCAGTATTTCATGGGGGTAGCGCGCCCCCGCCGCCGTGCTCCAGTAGGAGTTGGGGTTGCCGTCGATGGCGTGGTTGCCGACCGCTGCGCCAGGCACCGCGCTGCTGGTGGACATGACCTTCCAGCTATTGCGGGGCAGGGCCTTGCCCTTGGCATCCACCAGCAGCAGTTCGGCGACGCTGGCGTTGTCCTTGCCGTCCGCCGCGGAGGTGGCGACGAATTTCAGGTAGCGGCCCTGGGCCGTGTCCTGGGTCAGGCCATAGGCGTGGCCTTCAAGCACCTGGTCCTGGGTGGCGCGGTGGTCGGTGTTGACCGCCAGGTACCAGCGTCCCGGCTGCGGGTTGTTGACCCCCAGGGAGACGTTGTGGCTGCGTGCCGAGCGATAGTCGTAGCTCGAGCCGCTGGGCTGGGCGCCGCGCTTGAGCAGCAACTGGATCTGGCCGGCCTTCTCGGTAAGTTCGCCGTCCACCACGGTGAATACCAGGCGCCGGGTGCCTTCGGGCACATCCACCGGGAAGTAGCGCGTCTGACCGCTGGCCAGGCTGACTTTCTGGTTGAGGATCGAGGTGCTTTGCTCCTGTTCGAGCGGAATCACGGAAGGGCTGTAGGCCGACATCAGCGCCGCGTTTTCCCGCCAGACCCGGGCCATGTTGGCGGTTGTCGCGTTGCCCAGCGGCACGCCGCGGCTGTCCTTGACGTCCGGGTTGGAGAAATAGCCCACATGGTTGCCGCAGAGGATAGTGCCGACCCGACCGTTGTTGTAACCGAAGCGGTAGTGGCTGCCATCGGAGCAGTGGCTACCGCCGATGTTGTGGGCCAGTTCGTGACGGAACACGGTGGACGATTTGATGGAGTTGATGGTGTAGCGCCCGGGTAGCTGGCCCCAACCCACAGCGGTGTTCTCCCCGGGGATGCCAACGACGAAGCTGGCGACCACGTCCGGGCTGTAGCGGCGCATGCCTTCGGCGAAGACGTTGCGCACCTGATTCACGTTGGGGCTGGTGATGGCGACATCCTTTGGCACAACTTGAGTGCCCACCAGGCGCAGGCGCACGCCCTGCACCTTGGACTGTTGCAAGGCGCGGTTGACCGAGGCTACCTGGACCAGGGCGTAGGCTTCGTGGTCACCGATATAGTCGGCGGCGGCCTGGGAGAACCCGGCCAGCAGGTCGATCACGGTTTCGCCCTGGACGTTGCGGTCGACCTGGAAACTGCGCAGGCCGCTGCGTGATTCCTTCTGGGCTGGCGGCTCGCTGCCGTCATTGGCGATGTAGTCGACGCTCGACGGGTCAAAGGCCGCCCCGGGGTCGAGGTGGATCAACGACTGCTGGCCGTTGGCGTCGCCGCGAATGATCGCATTGGCGTCCGGCAACAGGGCGAGAAAGCTGCCGTCGGGACGCGCGGCGAGGGTCATCTCTCCGGGGGCGCTGAGGGTACGGGCACGTCCTTCCAGCTGGCCGGTCATGACCCGCAGATCCTTGAAGGTATCGTCCTGTTGCGGGACCAGGCTGCGGATGCGCATCCCGGTGACCTGTTGCAGCTGTTCGGTGCCGGTTTCGGCCGCGCCGAATGGCATGGCCCTGGCACCGGGCATCGGCAGGTTGATGAAGTGACCCTGGGTCACCGTCGCGCCCTGAGTCGCATCGGGAGTGGGCTGGCCGACATCGGCCTGCACCATGCCCAGGGGCAAGAGCAGGGCGGCGCCCAGGCTGGCGCCCCATAGGCGGGTAGCGCGGGACAAGGCAGTCAATCTGAAGCTCGACATAACTATTCCTGGAAAGTCTCGGCGCGGTGCGAAACCTGGCGAACAGGACCGCTAAAGCGTCCGCGCTGAGAAGGTGGATAAGGAGTTTTGCCGGCGGAGGGCATCATAGGCAGGGGCGCTCCGGGCGTACATCGAACAGGGGGCTTTTCGTACCGGTCCTAGGTGCCTGGCAGGATCGCCGGAGTGGGTGGGGCGGAGCGTCCAGGCCGCTAAACAACAGCATGGGTGCGGTGCCACAGAGAGGTTGGCGAGGTCACGCAGGCAGCGGCCGCAGGGGCCGTCGCCTGTGCTGGGGGAAGGGGGCTGGTTGCCGGGGGCGTGAAGCCCCCGGCGGCTGTCAGTGACAGGGGCCGAGGTCGTTCCAGACCTTGCCGCTGAAGTCCGGCCCGGTGAACGCCGGATTGCCCGGCTCCTGGCCTTGGGTCCACCAGCGGGCGAGGAAGAAGCGCCCGTTGTGGCTGACTTTCTGACCGCCCAGGTAGGCCTTGCTGCGATTCCAGGCAGCTGTGCAGCCGGGCGCCGTTTGCGGTGGGGCGAGGACCGTGACGCTGTGCTCGGCGGTGGCGGTTTTCTGGCCGTTGTCCACGCTCAGGGTGAAGCGGTAGCGGGTGTCCTGCTTGAGCTGCGGGGCGTTGAAGCTGACGCTTGCGCCGTCATGGCTGAAGTCCAGTGCCGGCGTGACTTGCCAGGCAAAGCTCAAGGCTTTGCCTTGTGGGTCGCTGGAGCCCGAGGCATCCAGCAGCACCCGTTCACCGGCGTTGGCCTGGCTACGACCGCTGATCACGGCGACAGGTGGCAGGCTGGCCTCGACTGGCTTGAGGGCAACGGACTTGACCTCGTTGTCGGCACTGAACTCGCCTTTGGCCAGCAGCGCCCAGGCGCTGGTCGGGCTGTCGCCGCCATACACTTCGTAGCCCTTGATGTTGCCGGCGGCATCGTTGTTTTGCCGCGGCAGGTAGTTCAAGGAGGAGAAGCCCCGCTCTGCTCCGAGGTCGATGATGATCTCGTGGGGATAGCGGGCGCTGCCCGAACTCCAGTACGAGCTCGGTTTGCCATCGACGAACCACAGGCTGTTGTCGATGCCGGAGGTCTTGCCGTTGACCGAGTGGACGCGCCAGCCGCTTCTTGGCAGCGGCTTGCCCTTGGCGTCGGCCAGGAGCAGTTCGGCGATGCTGGCGACGTTGCTGCCGTTGATCGACGACGTGGCGACAAAGCGCAGGTAGCGAGCCTGGCTGGTTTCCCGGGTCTTGGCGAAGACATGGCCTTCGAGCAACTGGTCGCTGGCGCTCTTGTTCTTCTCGGCTCGTACCCCGACGTACCAGCGTCCGGGCTTGGGATGATTGACCCCCAGGGCGACGCCATGGTTTTCCAGGGAGCGGTAGTCATAGTCGCTGGCGCTGGGGCGGGTGCCGTGCTTGAGCAGCAGTTGCACCTTGCCCGCGCGTTCATGGCGCGGGCCGTGGTTGATCGACAACGCCAGGCGCTCGGTGCCTTCGGGAATGTCCAGGGCCTCGTAGTGGATCGCGTCCCGTCGCAGGTCGATGGATTTGCTCAGCAGCGGTTGGGCTTCCTCGTGATCCATGGGAATCACCGCCGGGCTGTAGGCGGACATGCGCTGGGCGCCTTCACGCCACAGGCGGGCCATGTTGGCGGTGCCCAGCTGGCCCAGGGGCACGCCCAGGTTGTCCCTGACCTCCGGGTTGGAGTAGTAGCCCACGTGGTTGCCACACAGGATCGTGCCCACCCGGCCGTTGTGGTAGCCGAAACGGTCGCTGCTGCCGTCCGAGCAATGATCGCCGCCGATGTTGTGCCCCACCTCGTGGCGGAAGGTGGTGGGGGACTTGATGTTGTTGATCGAGTAGCGGCCGTTGATATTGCCCCAGCCGAGCATGGTGTCGACCCCCGGGGTGCCGACGAAGAACCCGGTCACCAGGTCGGGGCTGTATTGCCGCATGCCTTCGGCGAACAAGGTGCTGACCTTGCGCATGGTGCCGTCGGGGCCGGAGGTGATCGGGTGATCCTCGGCAATCACCTGGGTGCCCACCAGGCGCAGGCGTACCCCTTCGATCTGTGACTGGCGCAAGGCATGGTTGACCGAGGCGACCTGGGCCAGGGCGTAGGCTTCGTGGTCGCCGATGTAGTCGGCGGCGGCCTGGGAGAAACCGGCCAGCAGGTCGATGACGGTTTCGCCCTGGGCGTTGCGGTCGACCTGAAAGCTGCGCTGGCCGTTGCGAGTCTGCAGCAGGTTGGGCTCCTGGGCTTGCTCGGACTGCACATAGTCGATGTTGCCGGGCGCATGGGAGTGCCTGGTTTCGGCGGGGATCAGCGTCTGCTGGCCATTGGCATCGCCGCGAATGGTGGCATTGGGCAGCAGGGCAATGAAGCTGCCGTCGCTGCGGGCAGTGACGATGACATTGCTTTCACCGAATGCCAGGCGAGCGGGGCCCTGGGCCCGGCCCACCAGGACCTTGATGTCCTTGAAGCGATCGTCCTGATCCAGGCGCAGGGCGCCGATGCTCAGTCCGGTGGCCTGGGTCAGGCGCTCGGTACTGGCGGCAGGCGCGTTACGCAGCCTGGGATCGGGGTTCAAGGCCTGGATGTCGATGAACGGGCCGCTGATCACCGCGGCGCTGGCAACGGCAGATGTGGCGGGTGATGTCTCGTCGGCCAGGGCCGGGTTGGCCAAGGGCATGAGCAGGACGGCACCCAGGCCGGCTGCGCGGATGGCGTCGGCCAGGGAAAGGGGAGGCAATGTGCGGTGGGGCATAACCACTCCAGGAAAGGCACAGCGCAGTGCGAAACCTGTTTGGGGAATCGTTGAGTGACAGGCGCTGATGAGGTGTGTTTGGGAGGTTTGCCGGCGCGATGAATCTTATGAATCGACCTGTTGCTTGTACATGTCCGCCAGGCCTTTTCGGTCATGTACGAGACGGTGGATGGCCGGAGATGCCAAGCGGCGGTCGGGAAAGCAAGCGCGCAAAAGTGCGGTAAACTGCCGGCCATTGCCTCCCTGTGCTGACTTTTTCCTACGGTACCCCCAATGACATTCGCCACTCTTGGCCTGATCGACCCCTTGCTGCGCGCCCTTGAAACCCTCGGCTACCAGACCCCGACCCCGGTACAGGCACAAGCCATTCCGGCGGTGCTGGGCGGTCGTGACCTGATGGCGGCGGCCCAGACCGGCACCGGCAAGACTGCCGGTTTTGCCTTGCCGCTGCTGCAGTTGCTGACCATGGAAGGGCCGAAGGTCGACAGCAACTCGGTGCGCGCGCTGATCCTGGTGCCGACCCGGGAGCTGGCCGAACAGGTTCACGAAAGCGTGCGTCAGTACGCCGAGCACCTGCCGCTGCGCACCTACGCGGTGTACGGCGGGGTCAGCATCAACCCGCAGATGATGAAGCTGCGCAAAGGTATCGATCTGCTGGTGGCGACCCCGGGGCGCCTGCTGGACCTGTTCCGCCAGAACGCGGTGAAGTTCAACCAGTTGCAGACCCTGGTGCTGGATGAGGCCGACCGCATGCTGGATCTGGGCTTCTCCGAGGAGCTCAAGAGCATCTATGCCGCGCTGCCGAAGAAGCGCCAGACCCTGCTGTTCTCCGCCACGTTCTCCGACGCCATCCGCCAACTGGCCGGGCAGATGCTCAACGACCCGCTGAGCATCGAGGTCAGTCCGCGCAATGTGGCCGCCAACACGGTCAAGCAATGGGTGGTGCCGGTGGACAAGAAGCGCAAGCCGGAGCTGTTCAGCCACCTGCTGCGCAAGAACCGCTGGAAGCAGGTGCTGGTGTTCGCCAAGACCCGCAACGGCGTGGATGCGCTGGTGGAAAAGCTTCAGGGCCAGGGCGTGAACGCCGACGGCATCCATGGCGACAAGCCCCAGGCCACGCGCCAGCGCGCCCTGGACCGGTTCAAGGCCAGCGAGATCCAGATCCTGGTGGCCACCGACGTGGCGGCCCGTGGCCTGGACATCGAAGACCTGCCGCTGGTGGTCAACTTCGACCTGCCGATCGTCGCTGAGGACTACATCCACCGCATCGGTCGTACCGGCCGTGCCGGCTCTACCGGTGAGGCGATTTCCCTGGTGTGTGCCGACGAAGTCAACCTACTGTCGGCAATCGAGATGCTCACTCGCCAGACCTTGAAGCGCCATGAAGAGCAGGATTTCGAGCCCGAGCACCGGGTACCGGAAACCGACGCCAGCGGTCAGGTGGTGAAAAAACCGAAAAAGCCCAAGAAACCGAAAACGTCCGGCGGTGGCGGCAAGCGCAACCTGGGCAAGTGGGTGGACAGTGGTGAAGTGGCCGAAGCCCCGGCGGTGAAACCGGTACGCAAGGTCCCGGCGTTCAACACCGGGCCACGCAAGCGCAAGCCTTGATCTGAATTGTGCTGACCTCTTCGCCGGCCAGTCGGCTCCTACAATCCCCCGTAGGAGCCGGCTGGCCGGCGAAGCTATTTATGGCCGGTGTTGCAGCCACTCCAGCATTCCCAGCCCGGCCCGACGGCCGCTGGCAAAGCAGGCGGTCAGCAGATAACCGCCGGTGGGGGCTTCCCAGTCGAGCATTTCCCCGGCGCAGAACACCCCGGGCAGTTGCTCCAGCATCAGTCTTTCATCCAGCGCTTCGAAGGCGACGCCGCCGGCGCTGCTGATGGCTTCGTCCAGGGGCCGTGGGCGTACCAGGGTCAAGGGCAGTGCCTTGATCGCCGCCGCCAGGCGCGCCGGATCGTTGAAGGTGTCGGCGCCCGTCAGCTCCCGCAGCAACCCCGCTTTCACCCCCTCGATCCCCAACTGACTCTGCAGGTGCTTGGCCATGGAGCGCGAGCCACGCGGCTTGGCCAGGGCGGCCTGGACCTTGTCCCGAGGCTTGCCCGGCAGCAGGTCGATATGAATGGTGGCTTGCCCGTGTTGGTAGATGCTGTCGCGGATCGGCGCCGACAGGGCATAGATCAGACTGCCTTCGATACCGCTGGCAGTGATCACGCATTCCCCCAGCCGGGGGATGTCGTCATTGAGGCCAATGGCCACGTTCTTCAGCGGCGCTCCGGCGAATTTGCTGCGCAGCAACTCGCTCCAGGCACTGACCTCGAACCCGCAATTGCTTGGTTGCAAGGGGGCTACCTGCACTCCGCGCTGTTGCAGCAGGGGCAGCCACGCTCCATCGGAACCCAGGCGCGACCAACTGCCACCGCCCAGTGCCAGCAGGGTGGCATCGGCCTCTACCGCGCGCTCGCCTTCGGGGTGCCGGATGCGCAGGCTGCCGTCGGCATTCCAGCCCAGCCAGCGGTGCCGGGTGTGGATAACCACCCCGGCGTCGCGCAGGCGCTTGAGCCAGGCGCGCAGCAGCGGCGCGGCTTTCATGTCGGTGGGGAAGACCCGTCCCGAGCTGCCGACGAAGGTGTCGATACCCAGGCCGTGAATCCACTGGCACAAGGCCTCGGCGCCGAACTCGCGCAGCAGCGGGGCGATGTGCGGGGCTCGCTCGGCATAGCGCGAGAGGAAGGCCGGGTAGGCTTCGGAGTGGGTGATGTTCATGCCACCGACCCCGGCCAGGAGGAACTTGCGGCCCACCGATGGCATGCCGTCGTACAGATCGACCCGAACGCCGGCCTGGCTCAGTACCTCGGCAGCCATCAGGCCGGCGGGGCCGCCGCCGATGATCGCGACGTGGGAAGTAGGGGAGGGGGACATCAAAAAGCCTAGAAAATGGGAGGGGTGGTTATTGTAAGCACTGCTCGGGAACAGCAGTTGCTGGATGAGTTGCCGGCCATTGGTACAACGTCATGACCGGCAGTAACCAAGTCCTTGACTAAATCTGCACGAACCCCGTAAACGCATGAAGCAGTCGCGCTGGCCAGTGCAGTCTTCATCTAAAACTACCGGTACCCATCTGGGTTATTCGACTGCCAACGCCACGTATCCTCCATCATCTCCTTCAACCCGAGCTCCGCCTTCCAGCCCAGATCCTGAAGTGCCTTGGACGGGTCTGACCAGCATTGCGCAATGTCGCCTTGGCGACGTGGGGAGAACGTGTGGGGAATGCTGCAGCCAGAGGCGTCCTCAAAGGCCTGGATCATCTCCAGTACTGAGTAACCCACCCCAGTCCCGAGGTTCCAGGCATTTATACCGGTGTGCTGGGAAATGTAGTTCACGGCTGCTACGTGCCCTTTGGCAAGATCAACGACATGAATGTAGTCCCGAACACCGGTGCCATCGGGGGTCGGATAGTCGTTGCCATAGATGGAAAGCCTTTCGAGTTTTCCCACTGCGACACGGCTTATGTAGGGCAGTAGATTTTCCGGCAGGCCGTTGGGGTCCTCGCCCAGAAGTCCACTCTGATGTGCGCCCACCGGATTGAAGTAGCGCAGCAGGGCAACTGACCAGCGTGGATCGGCAGTTGCCATATCCTGCAGCATCTTTTCGACCATTAACTTGGAGGTGCCATAGGGGTTGGTAGGTGTTCCCAGCGGGCAGCTCTCGACAATCGGTATCTGCACCGGGTCGCCGTACACTGTGGCGGAGGAACTGAACACCAGGCGGTAGACGCCTGCGGTGGCCATGGCCTGGCACAAGGTGATGCTGCCACTCACGTTGTTCTGATAGTAGGACAAGGGCTGCTTTACGCTCTCACCGACGGCTTTCAGGCCAGCGAAGTGCAGTACCACATCAATCTCGTGCTGGGTAAAAATACGGTCAAGGATGGCGCGGTCGCAAACATCACCTTGAACAAATACAGGGGTGCTACCGGTAATTTGTTGCACGCGCTGTAGCGAGAGCATGGAACTATTGCACAGGTTATCCAGAACCACCGCCTCGTGGCCTGCTTGAAGCAATTCCAGCAATGTGTGTGAACCGATATACCCTGCACCGCCAGTTATTAAGAACCGCATAGTTATGAGCCTGTTTCAAGTGAGTGCTGACAGTCCGGCCGCAGTATTATCTGGATCTGATGGTGGATTTTGAAAAATGATACAGCACTGCCAATAGGTTTTTAACGCTTTCATTCTGACAACATAATAAAATTTGCTCGCGTCAAGCCCGATGTCCAGTGCGCTTGTCAGATCGCGAGATCTTGCTTTTGATCACTCGCAAACGTGGTCCCCTCATACAAATACACGGTGATGTCCCGGAAAAAGCGCTCGACCATGTTCATCCAAGAGCTGAACGTCGGGGGGAATGCACTTGGAAGTGTTTATGTTTTTCCAGCGACGCTTTCATATTGGGATGTTTGTGGGTGGTGTAGTTGTCGGTAATCAAATGCAGTTGTAGATGCTTGGGTATTTCTCGATTGATCTTCTTGAGAAACTTCCAGCCACTGTTGATGCCGATGTTGATATTCAATATTCCTAATCAAATGCCCCTGAAGTGAGTCCAGGCCGTGAACAGCGTGGCGGAGCCATGACGCACATAATCGTGCGACTGCATGATGCTTCGGCAACTCCATCGAGCTTTACCGATGCGAGGTTGAGTGACTGGCTCAAGGACGCGACGCACAGCTTCGCGGGGCAGAAAAGGTTTACGGCCCCACCTGGCTTATCGAGCAAACCGTTATCTGGCAACGAGTGTGGGCGTCGAAAAACGCCAGGGAGGTGTGTCGCTACCCTGATCAAAAAACAGACACCGCTCTACAAGCCTTGCAGAGCAAGGGATCTAGCGCCTTTCACTCAGGTTATCCACAGGCAGCTCCACAGGTATTGGGGGTAAGCGATCCACAACAACATGACCGTCTGGTGACATTGATCAAAAAACAGGCGATAGCCTTGAAGCCCCGTAGAGCAAGGGCTGTAGAGGCTTTCTCCCAGGTTATCCACAAGCCGCTCCACAGTGGATGTGGGTAAGGCCGCAAGGGCTCAGTAGCAGCCTGACGACTCCCAGACGCGTTGTGCGCTGTGGTGGAGGATGCCGTGGCGTCGGGCCAGGGCCTGGCGGTCCTTGCTGTAGCCACCGCCGATCACGCCGACCACCGGGATGTCGCGGCCCAGGCAGTGGCTCATGACCCGCTCGTCACGCTCGGCCAGGCCGGCATCGGTGAGCTTGAGGTAGCCCAGGGCATCGTCCTGGTGCACGTCGACCCCGGCGTCGTAGAGCACTAGATCCGGCTGATACAGGGGCAGCAGGTAGTTGAGAGCGTCGTCCACCACCTTGAGGTAGTCGGCGTCGCCCATGCCCATGGGCAGCGGGATATCCCAGTCGCTCTGGGCCTTGCGTGCGGGGAAGTTCTTTTCACAGTGCAACGAGACGGTCACCGCGTCGGGGGTATGTTGCAGGATCCGAGCGGTGCCATCGCCCTGATGCACGTCACAGTCGAAGATCAAAACCCGCCCCACCCGCCCGCTTTGCAGCAGGTAATGGCTGATCACGGCCAGGTCGTTGAAGATGCAGAACCCCGCCGGGTAGTCGTAGTGGGCGTGGTGGGTGCCGCCGGCCAGGTGGCAGGCCAGGCCATGTTGCAGCGCCTTTTCGGCCGTCAGCAGGGAGCCGCCGACAGCGCGCACCGTGCGCCGGGCCAGGGCTTCGCTCCAGGGCAGGCCGAGACGCCGCTGGTCTTCCCGGGACAACTCGCCGCTCATGTAGCGTTCGATATAGCCAGGGTCGTGGGCCAGGGCGAGGATTTCGGCCGGGCACAGCTCGGGGCGCAGCAGATCGGCATCGTGGGTCAGGCCACTGTCCACCAGGTGGTCGCGCAGCAGGCGGAACTTGTCCATGGGAAAGCGGTGCTCCGCCGGGAACTCGGGGCTGTAGTCGTCGTGATAGATCAGTGGCAATGACATGGCATTTTCTTAGAGGAACCCGTGAAGGATCCTACCAGCGATGTAGACTTGCACCCACGGAAACGGAGGGGCCTGATGGAGCCAATACTGCAACTCGAAAGCGCGCGTCTGCTGCTGCGCCAGTGGCGTGACGATGATTTACCGGCATTTGCCGCGATGTGTGCCGATCCGCAGGTCATGCGCTACTTTCCCGCGCCCTTGAGTCGTCTGGAAAGTGCCGCGCTGATCGGGCGCATACGCGGGCATTTCGCCGAACATGGCTTTGGCCTCTGGGCGCTTGAACGTAAGGATAACGGTGCCTTTATCGGCTTTACCGGGCTGCTGGAGGTGGGCTTCGAAGCGACCTTTACCCCTGCGGTGGAGATCGGCTGGCGCCTGGCCCGGGAACACTGGGGCCTGGGGTATGCCAGCGAAGCGGCCTGGACCGCCTTGCGTTGCGCGTTCGATCGACTGGCCCTGGACGAAGTCGTGGCCTTCACCACCCGCAATAACCTGCCGTCGCAGAAAGTCATGCAGGCCATTGGCATGCATCACGCGGCCCAGGAGGATTTCGAACACCCTAAACTCGCCGCCGATCATCCGTTGCGCGAGCATGTGCTGTACCGCATTACCCGCGAACAATGGCTGGAAACCTTGCATGGATAGCAGGCGCGCACGTTTAGAATGTGCCGACGAGATACCTGGCCCCAATTGATATCACCGCCGCAGCCGAGATTGCGCGGTGTTGCCCTGTGTGAGGAGAGTCTGAATGAGTCATGTGCTGGATGATCTGGTCGATCTGTTGACCCTGGAAGCCATTGAAGAAAACCTGTTTCGCGGTCGCAGCCAGGACCTGGGTTTTCGCCAGCTGTTTGGCGGCCAGGTGCTCGGCCAGTCGTTGTCCGCGGCCAGTCAGACGGTAGAGGAGGCACGCCACGTGCATTCCATGCACGGCTACTTCCTGCGTCCCGGCGACGCCGCCTTGCCAGTGGTCTACCAGGTGGATCGGGTGCGCGACGGTGGCAGCTTCAGCACCCGGCGGGTGACGGCGATTCAGAAGGGCAACCCGATCTTCACCTGCAGTGCTTCCTTCCAGTACGACGAAGAAGGCTTCGAGCACCAGAACAGCATGCCCCAGGTGGTCGGGCCGGAGAACCTGCCGTCGGAACTGGAAATCACCACCCAGCGTGCGCACCTGATTCCCGAGCACATGCGCGAGAAGCTGCTGTGCCCCAAGCCCATCGAAGTGCGCCCGGTGACCGAGAAGGACCCCTACAACCCGCAGCCGATGGACCCGGTGAAGTACGTCTGGTTCCGCGCCGACGGCGCCCTGGCGGACATCCCGGCCCTGCACAAGTACCTGCTGGCCTACGCGTCGGACTTCGGCTTGCTGACCACCTCGATGCTGCCTCATGGCAAGTCGGTGTGGCAGAAGGACATGCAGGTCGCCAGCCTCGATCACGCCCTGTGGTTCCACGCCGACCTGCGGGCCGACGACTGGCTGCTGTACGCCATGGACAGCCCCTGGGCCGGTAACTCCCGGGGCTTCTCCCGGGGCAGCGTGTTCAACCGTGCCGGTCAACTGGTAGCCTCGGTGACTCAGGAAGGGTTGATCCGTCATCGCAAGGATTGGGCATGAGTCTTTCAGACATAGAACATTGGGTGTTCGACATGGACGGCACCCTGACCATCGCCGTGCATGATTTCGCGGCGATCCGCCAGGCGCTGTCGATTCCTCCGGAGGACGACATCCTCACTCACCTGGCGGCCTTGCCGGCAGAGGAGTCTGCGGCCAAGCACGCCTGGCTGCTGGAGCACGAGCGCGACCTGGCCCTGGGTTCGCGCCCGGCGCCGGGTGCGGTGGAACTGGTGCGGGAACTGGCCGGACGCGGTTATCGCCTGGGCATACTCACCCGCAATGCCCGGGAGCTGGCCCACGTGACCCTGGAAGCCATCGGCCTGGCGGACTGCTTTGCCGAAGCTGATGTGCTGGGGCGCGATGAGGCCCCGCCCAAACCCCATCCCGGTGGTTTGCTCAAGCTGGCCGAGGCTTGGGATGTGGCACCGCAGCGCATGGTCATGGTCGGTGACTACCGCTTCGACCTGGACTGCGGGCGTGCCGCGGGAACGCGCACGGTGCTGGTGAACCTGCCGGACAACCCCTGGCCGGAGCTGACCGACTGGCATGCCCGGGATTGCGCGCAGTTGCGCGAACTGCTGTCGGCCTGAGGGCCTGTTCGCTGATAAGTCGGTTCTTACCCGTCCTGTAGGAACCGCCTTGCCGGCGAAAGCGTCATTTCAGACAGCGCCTTTCTCTACTTGAACAGCGCCGCCTGCCCTGCGGGGGAGGTGAACATCTTGTCGCCGTCATGCCCGACCCCGGGCACTTCCACCAGCCGTTGTGGCAAGCCTTGCGGGTGACGCCGCATCAGGTAGTCGAAGTAGTTGTGCCCGCGAATCAGCCGGTAGGCGCCCTGGGTCTCGGCCGCGCAGCTCTTGTCCAGGGCCGGGTGGTTGGGGTCGATGTCCTGCTGGCCCAGCAGGTAGGTGATGTGGCGTGTCACGTAGCCTTGTTCGAGCTGCGCCGGGGATGGGGCGCTGGCATAGGCCGGGAGCCGATTCAGGCCATATTTCCAGTCGTTGAACCCCGGGCAACTGGCCGGCTCGAAAGCCACCGGGCGCGTTGCATCGAAGTAGGCGTAGGACGACGGATTGGCGATCACGTAGCGCAGTTCGATTCCGGACTGCTTCAGCTCGGCATGTTGCCCTGTGGTCAGGGCATAGCGCTGCACCACCTGGGCGCCGCCGGAGTGGCCGGCAATCACCACTTCCTTGAGTGCAGGAAAGAACTGGCGGTCCTGCAGACGCTGGAGGACGGCATCCAGTACCGCGTAGGAGCTGATGGCCACGGGGCCGGCAGCAGGTTCGCCGGCCATCCAGTCATTACCTTTCCAGCGCAGTAGCGCGTCCGGTAGCTGATGGCGGGCGATGTCACTCTGGTTGAGAAACTGGGGGGCGATCACCAGGGTTGCGGCGCTTTGCCCTGCTTGTCGTGAAGCACTTTCGCCGCTCTTGAGGTAAGTCTGGGCGTTGCGCAGCCGACCGTGAACCATGATCAGCGCGCGCTGCACCCCAGGCAGTGGCTGGCGCCAGTCCTGGCTCAGGCCCAGGGCCAGTTGCCCGCCCTCCAGGGGCAGGCGTTCGGGGCTGACGACCTTGACTGTGTGTTCCGCGGCCTGGGCGCCCAGGCAGCCCAGGCACAGTAATGCCGCCAGCAGTCGGCCCATCTACAGGCTCTTGGCGGCGAAGGTGTCGCACTGGCCAACCTGGCCCTGGCTGAAGCCGGTCTTGAACCAGCGCACCCGTTGCGCCGAGGTGCCGTGGGTGAAGGAGTCCGGTACGACCCGGCCCTGGCCCTGTTGCTGCAGTCGGTCGTCACCGATGGCATTGGCAGCGTTCAGGGCTTCTTCCACATCCCCGGGCTCCAGCCAGTTCAGGCGCTTCTGCCCATGGTAGGCCCAGACCCCAGCCAGACAGTCGGCCTGCAATTCCTGGCGCACCAGTAGACCGCCGTCACCTTCCATTTGCCGGCCTTGCTGGCGTGCGGCCTGCATTTTCGCTGAGACCCCCAGCAGGGTCTGTACGTGGTGCCCGACTTCATGGGCAATCACGTAGGCCTGGGCGAAGTCGCCGGCAGCGGAAAAGCGCTGGGCCATCTCGCGGAAGAAGTCCATGTCCAGGTACACCTGCTGATCGGCAGGGCAATAGAAGGGGCCGCTGGCAGAGGTGGCGGAGCCGCAGGCGGAGTTGACCCGGCCACGGAACAGAATCAGCTTGGGCGCCTGATACTGGCGGCCGGCCTGCTGGAAGATCTGGCCCCAGGTGTCTTCGGTGTCGCCGAGGATGGCGCGGACGAACTCCGCCTGCTCGTCATTGGCCGGTGGGCTCTTGCGCGCCTGGGTGGTGGCCGGGGCCGAAGTCTGGCCGCTCTGGCCCACCAGTTGACCGAGGATCTGCAGCGGGTCCTGGCCGGTGGCCCAGCCGATACCGACGATCAGGATGATCGCCGTCAGGCTCAGCCCCTTGCCACCGCCAAAACGCAGGCCGCCACCACCGCCGCCACCACTGTCATTTCGCGCATCCACGACGTTGTCGCTGCGCCGGCCTTTTTTCCAAAGCATGGGGGAGTCCTCGTTTTTTCTGCTGGTCAGTGTTGCTGCTGGCATGCAGCGGCGCCAGTCCGGTCGTCAGGGATTTTTGCGCACGCTACCATGGCCCGATCGCGGATCTCTCCGCTCCTGGCGCATTCGGGGCTTCCTATTGAACATCGATACCCGCATCAAATTCCGTCACTTGGTGTGTTTTCTTGAAATGGCCCGCCAAGGCAGCCTGGCGCGGGCCGCCGACGTGCTGTCGGTGAGCCAGCCGGCAATGTCGAAAACCCTCAAGGAACTGGAGGAGCTGCTGGACACTCGGCTGTTTGCCAGGAGCAAGGCCGGGCTCAGCCTGACCGAAGCCGGGCGAGCCTTCCTGCGCTATGCAGGGCCTTCGGTGCAGGCCCTGCGCGAAGGCGTCAGCAGTTTGCGCGGCGGCGAATACGCCGCCGGGCTGGTGCGCATCGGTGTGTTGTCCACGGTGGAAAGCCTGCTGCTGCCGGAGGTGATGCGGCGCCTGCACCAGCGGCATTCGGCGTTGACCGTGAGTGTGCTGACCGGCCCCAGCGCTCATCTGCTTTCGCAACTGCGAGTCGGTGACCTGGATCTGGTGGTTGGCCGCATGACCGAGAGTCCGGAGATCCACGGCCTGAACTTCGAGCACCTGTACAGCGAATCCATGACCCTGGTGGCCCGCCCCGAGCATCCCCTGGCGGCCGGGCCCCTGGATCGCGATGCGCTCAGCGCCTATCCGCTGGTACTGCCCCTGGCTGGCACCAGCATTCGCAAGCACGCCGACAGCCTGTTCATTCAGTGCGGTATCGCCCAGTCGCAACAACGCCTGGAAACCCTGTCGGTGGCCCTGAGCCGGCGCTACACCCTGTCCAGCGATGCGCTGTGGATAGCGCCACTGGATGCGGTGCGCCTGGATCTGGCCAATGGCGAGTTGCAGGAGCTGGATCTGGGCCTGCGCGAGCCTGGCGGTTCGGTGGGTATCTCCAGCAATGCCAGCCTGCCGCTGTCCCTGGCGGCGCAATGGGCGGTGGACGTGCTCAGGGAAGTGGGGCGGGCCTATCACGAGGGCAGTTATCCATAACCTTTTGGTTATGGATGGCGGGCGGCTTTTCAATTTTCCCCACTCCTGGTTTGTTTGAAACTGCGCCGGCTGCGCTCCATAAATCAAACAACAGGAGATCGACATGTCTGATGCAGACAACAGTCGCTTCGTGATTCGCGACCGTAATTGGCACCCCAAGGCCCTGACCCCCGACTACAAGACCTCCGTCGCCCGCTCGCCGCGCCAGGCACTGGTGAGCATTCCGCAATCGGCCAGTGAAACCAGCGGCCCGGACTTCTCCCACTTGCGCACCGGGCGTTTTGATAACGACTTGCTGCTCAACTTCAACCACGGCGGCTTGCCGATCGGGGAGCGGATCATCGTTTCCGGGCGAGTCTGCGATCAATACGGCAAGCCGGTCCCCCACACCCTGGTGGAGATGTGGCAGGCCAACGCCGGTGGCCGCTACCGGCACAAGAACGACCGCTACCTGGCGCCCCTTGATCCGAACTTCGGCGGCGTCGGCCGAGCCCTCACCGACCGTGACGGCTACTACAGCTTCCGCACCATCAAGCCCGGGCCTTACCCATGGCGCAACGGTCCCAACGACTGGCGCCCGGCGCATATCCACTTCTCCATCAGCGGCCCGTCGATTGCCACGCGGCTGATCACCCAGCTGTATTTCGAAGGCGACCCGTTGATCCCGCTGTGCCCGATCGTCAAGTCCATCGCCAACCCGGACGCGGTGCAGAGTCTGATCGCGCGCCTGGACATGGGCAACGCCAACCCCATGGATTGCCTGGCCTACCGCTTCGACATCGTGCTGCGCGGCCAGCGCAAGACCCACTTCGAAAACTGCTGAGGAGCCTGCCATGCCTGTTCAATTGCTGCCTGAAACCCCCTCGCAAACGGCCGGCCCCTATGTGCACATCGGCCTGGCCCTGGCGGCGGCGGGAAATCCGACCCGTCCCGAGGAGATCTGGAACCAGATGGCCAAGCCCGATGCGCCGGGCGAGCGGATTCTGCTGATCGGCCATGTGTACGACGGCAACGGCCACCTGGTGCGCGACTCCTTCCTGGAGTTCTGGCAGGCCGATTCTGCCGGGGTCTACGACCCGGTGTTCGACACGGAAAAGCCCTTCAACTGCTTTGGCCGCACCGCCACCACCTTCGATGCCGGGGAATGGACCCTCCATACCGTCAAGCCCGGGGTGGTGAACAACGCCGCCGGCGTGCCGATGGCGCCGCACATCAACCTGTCGCTGTTTGCCCGGGGCATCAACATCCACCTGCATACCCGGCTGTACTTTGCCGACGAGCCGGAGGCTAACGCCCAGTGCCCGGTGTTGAACCTGATCGAGCAGCCGCAACGTCGGGAAACCCTGCTGGCCCACCCCTGTGAAGTGAACGGCCAGCGCGCCTACCGCTTCGATATCCGCATTCAGGGTGAGGGCGAGACGGTGTTCTTCGATTTTTGACCCAGCGTCCCGCCACCGATGGCAAGCTTCGGTCCTGACTGGTTTATGGAAGGCTGTTCCAAAAAATAGCCGGGCTCGGCTAATCTGCGCACAAGACGTTGTGCCGGGCCCCAAGGTCCGGCCTCGTCGCTTCTGGGCGGTCATCGAACCCTGCCGCGCAGTTCCCCAACCGGCCCGTTGTCACTAGAATCGGCCAAATTTTGTCGGGACCCGACCATGGCTGGCAGTCAAATCGAACGCGTCTTCAGCGTTCTCGAACGTCTTACCGGTGATCCCCGCGGCCTGCCGTTGCAGACCCTGGCGGAACAACTGGAGATCCCCAAAAGTGCAACCCATCGCCTGCTGGCGGAGTTGATTCGCCTGGGCTACGTGCGCCAGAACCCGGACAACCTGCGTTACCAGCTGTCCACCCGGCTGGTGGCCATGGGCTTTCGCTACCTTGCGGTCAGCGGTGCCGACATTGTCCAGCCGGTGCTCGATCGTCTGGCCCAGGAGTCCGGCGAGCTGGTACGCCTGGGGGTGATCGAAGGCGAGCGCCAGACCTGGATCGCCAAGTCCCAGGGCGCCCGTTCCGGCCTGCGCTACGATCCGGACATGGGCCGCGAGGCGCCGCTGTTCTACACCGCTTCCGGGCATGCCTGGCTGGCCACGCTGAGTGACGCCGAGGCGTTGTCGCTGGTGGAACGCCAGGGTGTGGAGCCCCCGGCGGACCTGGGGCCCAATGCACCGCGCTCGAACATCGAGTTGCTGGAGCGCCTGCGTCTGGCCCGCGAGCAGGGCTATGCCTGGGTCGAAGAAAGCTCGGCGGTCGGCACCTCGGCGATTGCCGCGGTGGTGCGCCATCCCATCGATGGCCGGGTGGTGGGCGTGCTCAGCATCGCCGGTCCCAGCGCGCGCCTACCGTTGGCGCGCCTGCATGAACTGGCGCCGTTGCTGCTGCGATTTGCCGAAGAGCTGTCGGCCGCCAGCCAGGCTTCCGAACTGTTCAACCTGTAGCCGCTGCCGAGCCTGCGAGGCTGCGCAAAGGCCCGCAGGGCCTTGCCTGGCGATCTACCGTCGAGCAGGTGGTGGCCTTGAGACCGCCGCGTCTGTTGCACAGCCGTTCGCAGCCTGCGGCAGCGGCTACAAAGGCTTCGGTATGGCCTTGTCCTCTGTAGCCGCTGCCGAGCCTGCGAGGCTGCGCAAAGGCCCGCAGGGCCTTGCCTGGCGACTTACCGTCGGGCGGGTGGTGGCCTTGATATCGCCGCGTCTGTTGCACAGCCGTTCGCAGCCTGCGGCAGCGGCTACACGGGCCTCGGCTCGGCACAAAGCCGTTCGATAATCGGACGGTATTTTTTATCCCTCTTGTATGAAAATGGAACTGAGTTCTAAATATTTGGAATTCATTGTCCCTATAACAATCACAAGAGGATCTTCCATTGAACCCGCCACTGCGCATTGCCCTGATCGGCGTCGGCAACATGGGGCAGCAGCACTACCAGCACCTCAATACCCTGGCAGAGGCCCGGCTGTGCGCCGTGGCCGATCCCGGGCCCCAGGCGCAAGCCATTGCCGGGCAATGGCAGGTGCCGCATTTCAGCGATCACCGGACCTTGCTCAAGGACGTGCGCCCGGATGCGGTGATTGTCGCCAATCCCAACAACCTCCACGTCAGCACGGCCCTGGATTGCCTGGCTGCAGGCGTGCCGGTGCTGCTGGAAAAACCCGTGGGTGTGCACCTGGATGAAGTGCGCGAGCTGGTGGCGGCATCGCGCAACACGGGCGTGCCGGTGCTGGTGGGCCACCATCGACGACACAACCCGTTGATCGCCCGTGCCCATGCTCTGGTGCACAGCGGCGCCCTGGGTCGCCTGACCAACGTCACCGCGCTCTGGCAGTTGCGCAAACCCGAGAGCTACTTCGATATTCCCTGGCGCCGCGAGGCCGGGGCCGGCATGTTGCTGACCAACCTGATCCACGACCTGGACCTGTTGCGCCACCTGTGTGGCGAAGTGCGACAAGTGCAGGCCATCACCAGCAACAGCGTGCGCGGCTACGCCAACGAAGATTGCGCCGCGGTGCTGTTGCAGTTCGACAACGGCGCCCTGGGCAGCCTGACCGGTTCCGATGCCGCGGCCGCGCCCTGGAGCTGGGAGCTGGATGCCGGGGAGAACCCGGTGTACCCGCGCCAGGCCGATCAGCCTTGCTACCTGCTGGCCGGCACCGAGGGCGCGCTGAGCATTCCCCAGCTCAAGCGCTGGCATTACGCCGAAGCCGGGGAGGGTTGGCATCAACCCTTGCTGATGCAGCAGGAAGCCTTTGACCCGGGCGAGGCTCTGCGCTTGCAATTGCTGCACTTCGTCCAAGTCGCCCGCGGCGAAGTCGCGCCCCTGGTCAGTGCCGCCGATGCCGCGCGCACCCTGGCGCTGGTTGAAGCGATTCGCCAGGCCGCGGCCACGGGTCGCGCCTGCACCCCCACCCCGATTGAGTGAACGACTGATGAGTGAACGGATTTTTTCCCTGGCCAGCCTGACCGTGCTGGAGCTGTCGCCGCCAGAGATGGTGGAAGTGGCGGCCCGGGCCGGCTACAGCCATGTCGGCCTGCGCCTGGAACCGGCGACCCCGGAGGAGCATCACTTCCCGCTGGTGGCGGATGCCGGCTTGCGTCGCCAGACCCTGGCGCGCCTGCGCGATGGCGGCGTGCGGGTGCTGGATGTGGAGATCCTGCGGCTCAAGCCGCAGACCCGGGTGGGGGACTTCGAAGCGCTGCTGGCGGTGGGCGCCGAGTTCGCCGCCAGCGAGTTGCTGGTGGCGGGCAATGACCCGGACGAGGCGCGCATGACCGACAACTTCGCCGCCCTGTGCGATCTGGCGCGGCAGTACGGGTTGCACCCGCACCTGGAGTTCATGCCCTGGACCGACGCGCGCAACCTGGAGCAGGCCGTGCGGGTGGTGGAAAACGCCGGTCGTGACAATGGCTGCGTGCTGGTGGACGCCTTCCATTTCGACCGTTCGGGTTCGCGTCTGGCGGACCTGGCCAAGGTCACTCCGGCGCGCCTGCGTTACGCGCAGTTGTGCGACGTTGCCGGGCCGCGTCCGGACGACATGCAGGAGATCCTGCGCCAGGCCCGTAACGAACGGCGTTTTCCGGGGCAGGGCGATTGTGATCTGGCGGGGTTGCTCAAGTGTCTGCCGCCGGAGTTGCCCCTGAGTCTGGAAATTCCCACGGTGCAATTGCTCGAACAGGGCGTGAGTGCCTTGCAGCGGGCACAGATGGCGCTGGATGCAACTCGCGCGCTGCTGGCCAGGACCTGAGTGGGCGGGAGGGCTTTCGCCGGCAAGCCGGCTCCTACAAATACCCGCTAGGAGCCAGCTTGCCGGCGAAGCTGTGTCTTCAATCACCTTCAAGGAATGCCCATGACCCGCAGCACGCCCCTTTCCGGGATCAATCAGCCTTTCAAGGGCATCCTGCTGATCGTCCTGGCGACCTTTCTGTTCGCCAGCCACGATGCCCTGTCCAAATACCTCTCGGGGTTCTTCCCGGTGATCATGGTGGTCTGGGCCCGTTACCTGATCCATACCTTGCTGATGGCCGGGATCTTCCTGCCGCAATCGGGCCTGCGGGTGCTGCGCAGCAAGCGACCGCTGCTGCAAGTGCTGCGGGCCTTGTGCCTGCTGAGCACCAGTTTGCTGTTCACCTCGGCACTGCTGTTCATTCCCCTGGCCGAGGCCACGGCGGTCAACTTTCTCGCGCCAGTGCTGGTCACCGCGTTGTCGGTGACCTTGCTCGGCGAACAGGTGACCCGCGGCCAGTGGCTGGCGGTGATCTGCGGTTTTGTCGGGGTGCTGATCATCGTCCACCCGGGCGGTGAACTCTTCACGCCGGCGGTGTTGCTGCCGTTCTGCTCGGCGCTGTTCTTCTGCTTCTATCAGTTGCTGACGCGCAAGCTGGCCGAGCATGACAGCCCCACCACCAGCAACTTCTTCGCCGGGCTGTGCAACACCCTGGTGATGAGTGCGCTGGTACCGTTCTTCTGGCAGACCCCGGGCTTTGTCCATGGCGTGCTGATGCTGGCGCTGGGGGCCTGTGGCATGTGCGCCCACCTGTTCCTGACCCAGGCCTTCCGTCACGCGGCGCCGGCGCTGCTGGCGCCGTTCGGCTATTGCCAGATTGTCTTTGCCGGGCTACTGGGCTGGCTGCTGTTCAACCACACGCCGGATGCGATTACCCAAGTGGGCATCGCCGTGATCTGCCTCAGCGGGCTGGCGGCGGCCTGGCAGCAACGCCGCCGCTGAGACGACTCAGAAGCGGAAGCGCACCACCAGGTTCTGCAGGCCGGCCGCCAGGTGCGACAGCTCCTGGCTGGTGGCGTTGGTGCGCGTGGCGGCGTCGGCGCTTTCCAGGGACAGGTCGCGGATGTTCAGCAGGTTGCGGTCCACTTCACGGGCCACCTGGGCCTGTTCTTCCGAGGCACTGGCGATCACCAGGTTGCGCTCGTGGATCTGCTCCATGGCCCGGGTGATTTGCCCCAGGGCCAGCCCGGCCTGTTCGGCGATGGACAGGGTCTGGGCCACCCGCTGACTGTTGCCGTGCATGGACTGCACCACGCTGTCGGTGTCGCCCTGGACCCGGCCGATCATCTGTTCGATTTCCTGGGTCGACTGCTGGGTGCGATGGGCCAGGGCCCGCACTTCGTCTGCCACTACGGCAAAACCACGCCCGGCTTCACCAGCCCGCGCGGCCTCGATGGCGGCGTTCAGGGCCAGCAGGTTGGTCTGTTCGGCAATGGCGCGGATCACGTCCAGCACCTTGCCGATTTCCCGTGACTGCTCGGCCAGGGTCTGCACTTGCTGCAGGGCGGTGCCGACATCGCTGCTCATGGCCTGGATCGAGTCCAGGGTCTGGATCACCCGGGCCTGCCCCTGGGTCGCCTGGGTGGTGGACTGGCGGGTGGTGTCGGAGGTGGACACCGCGTTGCGTGCCACTTCCTCGACGGCCGCGGTCATCTCGTTGACCGCGGTGGCGGCTTGCTCGATTTCGTTGTGTTGCTGCTGCAGCCGGCTGGAGTCCTGGTGGGTGCTCTGGCTCATCTGTTGCGCGGCGGCGGCCAGTTGGGTCGAGGTGCTGCTGATCAGTTGCAGGGTTTCACGCAGGCTCGCCTGCATGCTGGCCAGGGCCTTGAGCAGGCGCGCGGTTTCATCGCTGCCCTCGCTGTGGATCGGGCGGCTGAGATCGCCAGCGGCCACTTGCTCGGCCACGCCCACGGCCTGGCGGATGGGCACGACGATGCTGCGAATCAGCAGCCAGGCCAGGCACAGGGTCAGCAGGGCGACGGCGATCAGGGCGCCGATCACCGTGACTTTGACCTGGGTGTACAGCGCGTCTGCATGCTGGGCCGACTGGCTGACTTCCTCGGCGGTCAGGTTCATCAGTTCGGCGAACTGGTCGCCGGTCTGGGTCGAGTAATCCTGGATCCTGCCGTTGAGCAGGGCCGTCATCTCGCTGCTGCGATTGTCCTGGGACAGGGCTTCGTACTGGGCCAGGGCCTGTTGGTAGCTCTTGACCGTGGCGAGGAATGTCTCGTACTGCACCCGGTTGTGATCGCCCACCAGCGGCGCGAACCTGGCCAGGGCCTGGTCGAGCCAGGCTTGCACCTGATGCAGGCGGGCAATGGTGCTTTCCAGCACTTTGGGTTCACGGTTGAGGGCCATGCGCAGGCTCAGCACGCGGATGCTCAATACGTAGTCGCGCACTTCTCCCAGGTAGCGGGTGCTGGGCAGGGAAATGTTTTCGGTGTGCTGGCCGGTGGCGCGGACTTCGGCCACTTGCTTGAGGGCGAACAGCCCCTGCAGCAGGACCAGCAGGGCAATCACGCCGAAGCTGATCACGGCGCGTTTGGCGATGCTCAGGTTACCCAGCGTCATGGGACGATCTCCGAGTGTGGAAAAACAAAAGGGGGGAGGGTGGCGATAAAAAAACGCAGGCCCTGGGCGGGCCTGCGTGAAAGGAGCATCAGTCTTCTACTTGAGGAATCTTGCGCGGGGCCATGAAGTACATCCAGGTCAGGGCGATGAAGTACATGGCCGGGATCAGGGTGAACAGCAGGGTGTAGTTGTTGTTGGTGACGGTGAGGATGTGGCCGACGATCTGGGTCATGAACATGCCGCCGATGGCCGCGCACATGCCGCCAAAGCCGAACACGGTGCTCATCATGTGCTTGGGCGTGTAGTCCATCACCAGGCTCCAGATGTTGGCGGTCCAGGCCTGGTGGGCACCGATCCCCAGGGAGATGGCGAACACGGCCAGCCACAGGTTGGCGGTGCCGGCGGCCATGATCACGCCGATGATGCAGCAGGCGAACAGGAACATCGACAGCAGCCGCGCCTTGATCGGGTTCATGCCGCGTCCGATCAGGAACGAGGAGAGGATGCCGCCACCGACGCTGCCGAAGTCGGCGGTCAGGTAGATGATGATCAGCGGGATGCCCATCTGGGTGACGTTGATCCCCAGGTTGTACTGCTGGTTGAGGAACGGCGGCAGCCAGTACAGGTAGAACCAGAACACCGGCGCGGTCAGCGAGTAGGCCAGGGCGAAGGCCCAGGTGCCGCGCATGCGCAGGATGCGGCTGAAGGGCACGCGGGTCGGCTCGGGTTCCACCTGTTGCTGGATATAGGCCAGTTCCGAGGCTTTGACGCTGGGGTGATCTTCCGGGTTGAAGTACTTCAGGCCCCAGAACAGCAGCCAGACGCCGCCCAGTGCCGCCATGCACAGGAACGCCGCTTGCCAGCCCCAGGCGTGGAGGATCAACGGCAGCAGCATGGGGGTGAACATAGCGCCGACGTTGGTCCCGGCGTTGAAGATGCCGGTGGCTACCGCGCGTTCGCCGGCCGGGAACCACAGGCGCGTGGTCTTCACGCAGGCCGGGTAGTTGGCGGCTTCAGTGAGCCCGAGAATGAAGCGGCAGACCATGAAGCCCGCCGCCGAAGTGGCCAGGCCATGGGCGCCGGTGGCCAGGCTCCAGAGCAGCACGGCGAAGAAGAACACCCGTTTCACGCCGACTCGGTCGATCAGGCGCCCTTGCAGCACGAAGCCCACGGCGTAACCGACCTGGAACCAGAAGTTGATATTGGCGTAGTCCATCGCCGTCCAGTTCATTTCCTTGGCCAGGATCGGCTGCATCACGCCCAGTGCGGCGCGATCGATGTAGTTCAGGGTGGTGGCGAAGAACACCAGGGCGAGCATGCCCCAGCGGGTCTTGCCGACGGCCATGGCGCCGCGGATCTTGTCGCCGATGCCGCCGGCAACACTGAGGCTCGGGGCGATGCGAGAGCTTTGGGAAGGAATCATATAGGCCATCCGTTCAGTGACTGACGAGCCAGGGCTCGTCGGAACTCAAGGGCGCGTGATCAATCGTCAGCGAGGGCATGAGCGCCAGGGACTGGGTGATTGATCGGCTGGTTTGGTTCGTCGAGCCGTTGATTGCGGGCCGGCGAACGCCATCGGTACGACGATCCGCTCAGGGCAGTAGCGGGTCGTGATCCAGGGTGCCGATTGAGGCCGTTCCAGGCGCGAGCCAAAGGGATGAGCAGCAGGGCGGGGCGTTGAGTGCAAGCATGAGGATGTACCCGATTTTTAAAATTTTTATGGTGTGTTCTGGGTCTGGGTGATTGAAGCCACGATTTCTTGGGGCGGCTCAATGTGCTGTCGATGGTGCGCAGTGGCTGAAAAATCGTCAATTCGCCAAGCGGCTTTTTGTTCGATAATCGAACACAAAACTAACTGGTTCGTACACTTTAAATCATGCTGTGGAATAATCCGCAACATCGAATAAAAGGCTCGGGTGCCACCGGCCGTCATCCCCCGGGAGTTCAATCATGCAGCGTTCCATTGCCACCGTTTCCTTGAGCGGCACCCTGCCGGAAAAACTCGAAGCCATCGCCGCCGCCGGCTTCGATGGGGTGGAGATTTTCGAGAACGACCTTCTCTATTACGACGGTAGCCCTCGGGAGATCAGGCAGATGTGCGCCGACCTGGGGATCGCCATCACCCTGTTCCAGCCATTCCGGGATTTCGAGGGCTGCCGCCGCGATCGCCTGTCGCGCAACCTGGAACGTGCCGAACGCAAGTTCGACTTGATGCAGGAGCTGGGCACCGACCTGGTGCTGGTGTGCAGCAACGCCCAGGCCGACAGCCTCGGGGACCGGCAGATTCTCATCGATGATTTGCACCTGTTGGCCGAACGGGCCGCGCTGCGCGGCTTGCGCATCGGCTACGAAGCCCTGGCCTGGGGCCGTCACGTGAATACCTATCAACAGGTCTGGGACATCGTGCGCAGCGCCGATCACCCCAACCTCGGGGTGTTGCTGGACAGCTTCCATACCCTGTCGCTCAAGGGCGACCCGGCGGCGATTGCCGAGATTCCCGGGGACAAGATCTTCTTCGTGCAGATGGCCGATGCACCGATCCTGGCCATGGATGTACTGGAGTGGAGCCGGCATTTCCGCTGTTTTCCAGGACAGGGCGAGTTCGATCTGCCGGGCTTTCTGGCGCCGATCATCAAGAGCGGCTACACCGGGCCGCTGTCCCTGGAAATCTTCAACGACGGCTTTCGCGCCGCGCCGCCGCGGGCCAATGCCGCCGACGGCTTGCGCTCCTTGCTGTACCTGGAGGAGAAGACCCGCGAGCGCCTGCTGCAGGAGGCGCAGCCGGTGGCCAACCTGGACACGCTGTTCGCCCCGCCAGCGGTTGAAGCCTATGGCGGCACCGAGTTTCTCGAGTTCGCGGTGGACGATGCCCTGGGTGCCAAGCTGGGGAGCTGGCTGGAACGCCTGGGTTTTGCCAAGGCCGGACAGCATCGCTCCAAGAACGTGAGCCTGATGCGCCAGGGCGATATCAACCTGATCCTCAACTCCGAGCCCTATTCCTTCGCCCACAGCTTCTTCGAGGCCCATGGCCCTTCGGTGTGTGCCACGGCCATCCGGGTCAAGGACAGCGCCAAGGCTCTGGAGCGGGCGGTGGCCTACAAGGGCCAGCCTTATCGCGGGCTTGTAGGCCCCAACGAGCTGGAACTGGCGGCGGTGCGCGAGCCCGATGGCAGCCTGATCTATCTGGTGGACCCGCAGCAGGGCGGCCAGCACCTGTACGACACCGACTTCAACATGCATGACGGTGTGCAGGCCAAGGGCGGCCTCAAGCGTATCGACCACATGGCCATGGCCCTGCCGGCGGACAGCCTCGACAGTTGGGCGCTGTTCTACAAGAGCCTGCTGGATTTCGAGGCCGATGATGAAGTGGTGCTGCCCGATCCTTATGGCCTGGTGAAAAGCCGCGCCCTGCGCAGCCGTTGCAGCTCGATCCGCTTGCCGCTGAACATCTCGGAGAACCGCAACACCGCGATCTCCCATGCACTGTCCAGTTATCGTGGTAGCGGGGTGCATCACATTGCCTTCGACTGCGACGACCTTTTTGCCGAGGTCAGCCGGGCCAAGCAGGCCGGAGTGCCGCTGCTGGATATTCCGCTCAATTACTACGACGACCTGGCGGCGCGTTTTGATTTCGACGACGAGTTTCTCAGCGAACTGGCCTACTACAACGTCCTGTATGACCGCGATGCCCAGGGCGGCGAGCTGTTTCACGTCTACACCGAACCGTTCGAGGGGCGGTTCTTCTTCGAGATCATCCAGCGCAAGAACGGCTACGCCGGCTATGGTGCGGCCAACGTTGCGGTGCGCCTGGCGGCCATGGCCAAGTCTCGCAGTGGCGCGGTGCGCCAGGCCAAGTTGTAGCGTATTGGTAATCGGAGGCGGTAATCCACCGCCTCTGTGCTTTCTTTCGCGACTGGACGCGGCCCATAATCGCCCGCGTGTTCAGTGATGGCCGTGAGCCCAGAATGACAATGACCAGTGAACGCTCGATTGCGTCCGATGAGCCTGCTCTCGAACCGCGCAAGAGTCGCAAGAACAACCCGGAAAAAACCCGCGAGAACATCCTTCAAGAAGCCATTGTCGAGTTCGTCCAGCAGGGACTTTCCGGTGCGCGGGTGGATGCGATCGCCGAGCGCATCCATACCTCCAAGCGCATGATCTATTACTACTTCGGCAGCAAGGAGCAGCTGTACGTCGAAGTCCTGGAAAAACTCTACGGCGATATCCGCAGCACCGAGAGCCGCCTGCATCTGGCCGAGCTGGCGCCGCGGGAGGCGATTCGCCGGCTGGTGGAGTTCACCTTCGACCACCACGACCGCAATGTCGATTTCGTGCGTATCGTCAGCATCGAGAACATCCACAAGGGCGAGTACGTCAAGCAGTCCGGCGTGATCAAGGCGATGAACAACACCATCCTCCATGCCCTGGGCGAGATCCTTGAGCGCGGTGCGCAGGAAGGCGTGTTCCGCAGCGGCCTGGACCCGCTGGACGTGCATTTGCTGATCAGCTCGTTCTGTTTCTATCGGGTGTCGAACCGTCATACCTTTGGCGAGATCTTCCAGATCGACCTGCCGGACGAAGCCATCAAGCAGCGGCACCGGGAAATGATCTGCGAATCGGTGCTGCGCTACCTGCAGGCCTGACCCGGAGCTTTAGGGCCGGGTTGGCTGGTCAGGCGCTGGCTTGCTGGCGAAAGCGTCCGTAAGATCGCCTCGCCACCCCGGCTCTCGCATCATCCCCCACGACAAGGAAGGCACCATGGGTAACCCCGTCCCAACGCTTAAAATCATCCTGATCCTGATGATCGTCGTTGACTCGTTCTGGTTCGGTGAGCGCCTGCTGTCCCTGACCGGTTTCAGCGTGTTCGACTGGCTGCCGAGCTCGCTGATCAATGTAGTGGGCCTGTTCGGCAGTCTGCTGATGATTCTCTTCAACGTGCTGTTGATCGGCCTGCTCGCGCGCCTGCAGCTCAAGCCCGAGTAAACGCAGTACCTGTAGCCGCTGCCGAAGGCTGCGAACGAGCCGCAGGCTCGCCAGCGTCCTGACGGATGCCGAGGCCCCTGCGGGGCCTGTCGCAGCCTGCGGCAGCGGCTACAGGCGTGTTTCAGCCATTCATGCTGTGGAAGTGCGCCAGCATGCGTTGAGGGTCGGCGCTCTGACCGCTGAACAGCTCGAACGCCTTGACCGCCTGGAACACCGCCATGGTGCCGCCGTCCAGGGTTCGGCAACCCAGGGCGCGGGCATTGCGCAGCAGCTCGGTTTCCAGTGGGAAGTAGATGATCTCGGCCACCCACAGCTCCGCCCGCAGCAGTTCCACCGGCACCGGCGTGCCCGGCAGCTTGGCCATGCCCATGGGCGTGGTGTTCACCAGGCCGTCGGCGCTCGCCAGGGTGCTGGGCAGGTCGGTGCCGGCCTTGGCCCGACCGGCGCCGAAATGCTGGTTGAGGTTGTCCGCCAGGCTCTGCGCCCGCTGGTTTTCCACATCGAAAATGCTCAGTTGCTCCACACCCTCACTGAGCAGAGCGTGGGCCACTGCCGCTCCGGCGCCGCCGGCCCCCATCTGCACCACGTGCCGCCTGGCCACGCCTTGCAGACCGCGCCGGAACCCTTCGGCAAACCCCAGGCAGTCGGTGTTGTGACCGACCCGTTTGCCGTCCTTGAGGACCACGGTGTTGACCGCGCCGATGCCGCGAGCTTCCGGGGACAGTTCGTCCAGTAGCGGCAAGATGCTCTGCTTGCAGGGAAAGGTGATGTTCAGGCCGGTGAAGTTCATCCGTTCGGCGGCGCTGAGCAGGTCGGGCAGGGCGCTGCTGTCGAGCCCCAGCTGGTCCAGATCGATCAGCCGGTACAGGTAGCGCAGGCGTTGCGCGTCGCCTTCGTGTTCATGCAGGGCCGGGGTGCGTGAAGCCTGGATGCCGGCGCCGATCAGTCCGGCGAGTACGCCTGTATGGCCTGTCATAGACCTTGCTCCTTGAACCGCAGGCTGAAGTGTTCCAGCGCCAGGCGATAGCCGTGGCTGCCAAAGCCGCACATCACCGCCAGGGCAATACCCGAGACAAAGGAGTGATGGCGGAAGGGTTCGCGGGCGTGGACGTTGGACAGGTGCACTTCGATCACCGGCAGTTCACTGGCCACCAGCGCATCGCGGATCGCCACCGAGGTGTGGGTCCAGGCGGCGGGGTTGATCACGATGCCGGCGCAGCGCCCGCGGGCGGCGTGGATCCAGTCGAGCAATTCGCCTTCGTGGTTGGTCTGGCGAAACTCCACGGCCAGGCCCAGTTCCTCGGCGGCACGGCCGCACAAGGCCGAGACATCGGCCAGGGTTTCGTGGCCGTAAGTGGCAGGTTCACGGCTGCCGAGCAGGTTCAGGTTCGGGCCGTTAAGCACCAGAACGATAGGACGCATGGGGGTAGATCTCCGTTGTTATTGTCAGCCTCGGGAGCGGGTACGAGGCACTGGGGAGGTAAATTGTACTAACTGGTTAATTTGGTCAATTGATGGCCGAGAGCGGAACCCGGGAAGGCTGATTAAGTGTTCGATAACCGAACGCTGTTATGGGCGATGGCCGTGGCGAGGCCTTGCCCGGCAATAAATGCTGACGACTTTGCGGCTGCCCGGAGGCCTTCCTGACCTTCTCCGGGACTAACCTCAAGCAGGTCACCTCACTGCTGCCCTTTCAGGCCGGTGGTCGGATTAATCATGGAAACACGAGTCTTTGGACTCAATAACCTAACGGATGGGTTAGCATGAAAGTGTTCGTTTACAAGGGCTATGCGGTCGTCGTCATGTTGCGTGACGAACATTGCCCTCCCCATGTGCATGTGGATGGCGGTCGTTGGAGTGCCCGTTTTCGCTTCAGCTTCTGGCACAACGGTGTCGAGCTCTGGGACGTTGTCCCCCATGGCCGTCGCCCGGCACTGGCAGTCCTTGAAGGCTTGCGCCAGGCCTTGAAGCAACGGGTGCATCTGGCTCGGCGTATCGGGTGGAGCAAGCTGCGCACCTTGTGCCTTGAGCAGCAGTTGTGGGATTGGCAAGCGAACGCTGTGGTGGAAGGTTCAAGCGCCGGCTGCGGGGTGTACCTGATCGAGTCAGCGCATTACGAGGAACAACGAAACCTGACTCGCCTGACCCTGGTGGGTGCGGCGCAAGGAGTGGAGATCGAACTATGAAAGTCGTCAAAGCAGCGGTGCCTGTCGATGTGCCCTTGACCCAGGAGCAGCTGGATCAAGCGGTCGAACGTGGTGAGGCGCGTCACGACGCGGGTTTGCAAGTCAGTACCTTGAGCTATGCGGCCGGGGGCCTGTGCCTGGGCTTTGCCGATGGCAGCTCGATTCATTTGCCTGTGGACAACTATCCGGAGCTGGCGGCGCTGAGCGACACCCATTTGCAGCAACTGCAGCTGGGCTTTTCCGCCACGGCGGTGTGCCATGAGGCCCTGGACCTGCAGGTGTCGATTGTCGGGCTGCTGTCGGCCAGCGAGCCGCTGATGAAACTGGCGACCCAGTTGGTCGCCTCCCGCAACGGTCGGCAAAGCAGCGCGGCCAAGGCTCGGGCGGCGCGCCTGAACGGCAAGAAGGGCGGCCGGCCGCGCAAGGTCGAGGTGCCAGCCTAGGTCCTGGAAAGCGGCTGGCAGCTGGTGTAAGCGATCGCTAATGAATACTGATATCAATTGAAAATCATTCTCGACTGACCGTAAGATGCCGGCAATTTCCTTCATGTTCCAGGGAGTCGGTTTGTCGGACGTGGATCTCAAGGGACTGTTTCTCAAGCATGCCGCGACCTTGCGTGGGTACCTGGCGCGCAAGGTACGGGACCCGCAGTTGGCCGCAGATCTGGTGCAGGAGAGTTTTCTGCGGCTGGCCGAGCAAACGCGCGGTGAGCGGATCGACAACTCCCAGGGCTATCTCTACCGCACGGCGAACAACCTGCTGATCGACCATGTACGTCAGGAGGCGCGGCGCAAGACCGAGACCGTGCCCCATGAAGTACTGGCCGACATCGAGGATGAGGCGGCCGGGTTGGAGGCTCAGGCGATGGCGCAACAACAGCGCAAGGCACTGAAACAGGCGATCACGGAGCTGCCTGCGCGCACTCAGGAAATCTTCCGCCTGAACCGTATCGAAGGCATGACCCACGCCGAGGTGGCCCGGCACCTGAATATCTCCGACAGCTCGGTGCAAAAGCACCTGTCCCGGGCGCTGGCTTATGTGATGCAACGCCTGCAGGCTACCGACGGTCGGCCGGTTGACCAGTGAGTTACGGTAAAAGTCGGGGTCAGACGTCACTGCTTATATATAACGAGAAATCGAGATTCACACGTGAATAGCCAGGGTCCGCAAGAGCGCAGTATCACCGAGGCCGCCGCCGATTGGGCGGTGCGTTTGCACGCGGGAGGCCTGAGCGCCACCGAGCAGGCGCAGCTTGCCCAATGGCAGGCCGAGGACCCGCGTCATTCCCAGGCTCTGGTGTTTGCCCGGCAGACCTGGGAGGCCTTGGGCGAGCTGCGCCTGGACCCCGAGCTGGCGGCCACTGCCCCACCAAGACGCCAGGTGGAACGGCCTGCGGCGACAATACAGCGCCCGCGCCGTCGACGCCGGCTGGTGCGGGTCGCCAGTGCGGCCATGCTGGTTCTGGCGGTGGCCCTGGGCTGGCTGCAAGGGCCGCAGGCACTGCTGTACCTGCAGGCCGACTACCAGACCGACAAGGGCGAGGTGCGCACCGTGCAACTGGCCGATGGCAGCCAAGTGGAGCTGGACTCGAGCAGTGCCATTCGCCTGGATTACAGCGGCGACAAGCGTCAGATCCAATTGCTGGCCGGCTCCGCAGTGTTTGATGTGGCGCCCATGGTCGGTGAGGAGCAACGACCTTTCATTGTGCACAGCGCTAGCGGCCAGACCCGGGCCCTGGGCACCCGTTTTGTGGTCGGGCGCGAGAGCGATCAACAAGCCTGGGTTGGGGTGTTGCAGCACAGTGTCGCCGTGAGCCTGGATACCCCGGCGCAACGCGGCGTTTCCGAGCGGGTTCTGCAAGAGGGACAGAGCGTGCGCTATGACTCGCAGTCGGGGGTGGTGGCACTTGATGGGCTCGACCTGCAGCGCGCCACCAGTTGGCGGCGCGGCGTCCTGGTGTTCGACCGCCAGCCCCTGAGCGCGGTAGTGGAGCGCCTCAATCGCTATCGATCCGGGCGAGTGGTGCTGGCCAACAGTGCCCTGGCCCAGCGTCAGGTCAGCGGTGTATTCCGTCTGGATATGCTCGACGCGGCCCTGGTCACCCTCACCCAGGAGTTGCAGGTGCAGCGTTTCGACCTGGCCGGCGTCAGCCTGATTTATTGAGGCCGGCGGGCCTTTTTTACCTTCGGCGAAAAATAACTGAAAAAACCTTACTGAGTTTTCCTGCCTGGCACGTCTAGCTAATTGAGATGCATTCGCATGCACTAAAAGTAGCCAGCGCAGGAATCAGGAACATGAGGGTAGGCAGTCGCACTGGAATTCACGCCGCAAGTCGTCTGGCCCTGGCCATTCACTTGGGCGTAGCAGGGCTGTTGGCAGGAGGCGGTTTGTTGCACGCGGCAGAGCCCGTGGGCCTAGCCCCGCAGAGTGCTCAGCAACCACGCGAACTGGATTTCGATATCCCTGCCCAGGCCCTCGGCAGTGCGGTGCTGGCTTTTGCCGAGCAGGCCGGGGTACAGGTGCTGTTCGACAGCTTGCGCCTGCATGGCTTGCACAGCTCGCCGCTCAAGGGCCGCTACAGCGCCGAGGAAGGACTGGCCCGGCTGCTGGGCAATGCGCCGGTGGAGTACCGCTTTAGCGGCGAGCGCCAGGTGACCCTGAGTCGGGTGGAAACCGGACGTGATGGCGCCCTGGCCTTGGCCCCCACCACGATTTCCGGTGACCTCGAAGGCCGGCAGAGCGATTGGGTGTACAACGCGCCACGCTCGGTGAGCGTGGTCGGGCGCGAGCAACTTGATCGCAATCCACCGCGGCATGCCGCCGAAATGCTGGAGGAAACGTCCGGCGTGTATTCGGCGCTCAGCCAGCAGGACCCGGGCGTGTCGGTGAACATCCGCGGTATCCAGGACTATGGTCGGGTCAACATGTCGGTGGACGGCATGCGCCAGAACTATCAGCAGAGCGGCCACCAGCAGCGCAACGGAACGCTCTATGTCGACCCCGAGCTGCTCTCCGAAGTGGTGGTGGAGAAGGGCGCCACCTCCACCATGGGCGGCGCCGGCGTCATTGGCGGGGTTGCCAACTTTCGCACCCTCGAGGCCCGCGACCTGCTCAAGCCCGGCCAGGAGATCGGTGGCCGAATTCGCCTGACCACCGGCTTGGGCGGCCGCCGCAACGGCACCCACTTCATCGGCAGTTCCGCCTTCGCCATCGGCACCGAAGTCTGGGACATGCTGCTGGCCGCCAGTGAACGACACCTGGGCGACTACAAGCCAGGGACCCGTGGCGGCATTGGCGAATTGCGCACCGGCAGCTGGATGGACCCGTCGATCAATGATCGGGTGAAGCATTCCAAGGTGGCCTATTCCGCTTCGGTGATGCGCTCGCGCCTGGTCAAGCTGGGGCTCAACCTGCCCCAGGACCAGCGTCTGCAACTGAGCTACCTGACCACTGAGGTGTCCTACGACGACGCCAACATGATGAACACCGAGAACAAGGATCAGCTCTGGGAAAAACTCGGCAGCAGCGATGTGCATTCGCAGAACTTCGGCCTCGACTACAGCTACACCCCGGACAACCCGCTGATCGACTTCAAGGCCAAGCTCTATTACGTCGACAACAGCAATGACCAGAGCACCCTGACCCGCCGCAGCAGCCCTGGCTACTCGATCACCTACCAGACCGATACCTATGGCGCCCAGGCGCAGAACACGTCGACCTTTGCCTTGGGCGGGCTGTCCACGCTGAAGGCCAACTACGGCCTGGAGTTCTTCTACGACAAGGTCCGCCCCGACTCCAGCCAGCCGGTGCCGAAGGGCTCGGCGGTCAGCGCCTCGCCTGCGGCGAGCATGACCCCCGAGGGCGATCGAGCCCTGGGTAGCCTGTTCACCCGCCTGGACTTCGACTACGACGGTTGGCTGAACCTCAATGCCGGCTTGCGTTACGACCGCTACCGCCTGCGCGGCGAAACCGGAATCAACACCCGCACCTTCGTGATCGGCAAGACGCCCCAGCAAATCTCGGTGCCGGTGGCCTATGACATCGACAACCAGGCAGGGCGCTTCTCGCCGACCTTCGGCCTGTCGGTCAAGCCCGGGGTCGAGTGGCTGCAACTGTTCGCCAGCTATGGCAAGGGCTGGCGGCCACCGGCGGTGACCGAAACCATGATCACCGGACGCCCCCATGGTGGAGGTTCTGAGAGCACCTTTCCCAACCCCTTCCTCAAGCCAGAGCGCTCCACCACCTGGGAAGCGGGGGTCAACGTCTTCAAGGAAAACCTCTGGTTCAACGATGACCGCCTGGGCATCAAGGTGGCCTACTTCGATACCCGGGTCGATGACTTCATTTATATGGCCATGGGCGTGCAGCCCCCGGGCTATGGCTCACCCGGCATCGGCAACAGCGCCTACGTCAACGATCTCAGCAGCACCCGCTTCAAGGGCGTCGAGTACCAGCTCGACTATGACGCCGGTCGCGCCTACGGCCAGCTCAATTACACCCACATGATCGGCGACAACGATTTCTGCATGAAGACCGCCTGGCTGGGAGGGGTGACCCAGCCGGTGAAGAACGGCACAGGGCGGGGCGCGATTGTCACCGGCATGCGTCCCGATGAGGCGGCCAACAATGCCAGCCGCTGCAACGCCGCGATCCTCGGTTCGGCCGAACACATGCCCATGGACCGCGGCACCCTGACCCTGGGCGCGCGCTTTTTCGAACGCAAACTGGATATCGGTGCCCGGGCCCGCTACAGCGCCGGCTACTCGATCGCCGGCTCGGCGACCGGGACCGTGAGCCAGACCGGCGTCTACCCGGCCGACTGGAAGCCCTACACCGTCTACGACCTGTATGGCAGCTACCGCGCCACTGAAGAACTGACCCTGCGCCTGGCCATGGAAAACGTCACCGACCGCGCCTACCTGGTGCCCCTCGGCGATGTCCTGGCCTTCACCCTCGGCCGTGGCCGCACCTTGCAGGGCACTGTGGAATATCAGTTCTGACCGCTTTTGCCCATTGAAGGGCAAAACCGCAGCAGGCACTGGCGTGCTGCGGACCTGACCCACCTAATGTATTGGAGTTTTGCATGAGCATTTCGATCTCTTACAGCGCTACCTACGGCGGTAACACTGTTGCGCAATACCTGACTGACTGGTCGGCCTACTTCGGCGACGTCAACCACCGCCCAGGCGAAGTGGTTGATGGCACCAATACCGGTGGTTTCAACCCGGGCCCGTTCGACGGCACCCAGTACGCCATCAAGAGCACCGCCAGCGACGCCGCCTTCGTGGCCGACGGCAACCTGCATTACACCCTGTTCAGCAACCCGAGCCACACCCTGTGGGGCTCGCTGGACAGCGTTTCCCTGGGCGACACCCTCGCCGGTGGTTCGGGCAGCAACTACCACCTGGTCAGCCAGGAAGTCAGCTTCAGCAACCTGGGCCTCAACAGCCTGAAAGATGAAGGCCGTGCCGGTGAAGTGCATAAGGTGGTCTACGGCCTGATGAGCGGCGACAGCTCGGCGCTGGCCGGCGAGATCGATGCCCTGCTCAAGGCGATCGACCCAAGCCTGTCGGTGAACTCCACTTTCGACGACCTGGCCGCCGCCGGTGTGGCCCACGTCACCCCGGCTGCCGCCGCCGCAGCCGATGTCGGCCTGGTGGGTGTGCAGGACGTGGCCCAGGACTGGGCACTGGCCGCCTGAGTGCCGGCTTGAGGCATAAAAAAGCGAATGCAGGATCGCTCCTCCATTCGCTGGTCTGACTCACCTCCGTCGCCCGAGTTTTCGAAGGCCAGGGCGGCGGAGGTGGCAAATTCTGGGGAGCGTCGGGGTGCCTGTCAACGCACCGGGCGCGCCTCTTGTCGTTCCGCTCTGCCTGAGCGGAAGACCCTGTATCCCTAAACTCTGCACAGGACACCTTGATGAGCAGGCCGAATCCACTTGCCGCTTCCGAGACGCTGGCGGCCCTGACGGCCTACAAGGGCGGCTTCTTCAACATCGGCCTGTTCTCGGCGGTGATCAATTTGCTGATGCTGGCCCCGGCCCTGTACATGCTGCAGGTCTACGACCGGGTGCTGGCCTCGGGCAATCAGATGACCCTGTTGATGCTGACGCTGATGATCCTCGGCCTGTTCGGCCTGATGGGGGCGTTGGAGTGGGTGCGCAGCCAGGTGGTGATCCACCTCGGCACCCAGATGGACATGCGCCTGAACCAGCGGGTGTATGACGCGGCGTTCGAGGCCCAGCTCAAGGGCAGCCCCCAGGCCGCCGGCCAGGCCTTGAATGACCTGACCGCGCTGCGCCAGTTCGCCACCGGCAATGCCTTGTTCGCCTTCTTCGACGCGCCCTGGTTCCCGGTCTATCTGCTGGTGATCTTCCTCTTTCACCCCTGGCTCGGTCTGTTGGCCCTGTGCGGTGCGCTGCTGTTGGTGGCGCTGGCCTGGATCAACCAGCATATCTGCCAGGCACCGCTGGCCCAGGCCAGCCAGTTGTCGATCATCACCAGCCAGCAGGCCACGGCCAACCTGCGCAACGCCGACGCCATCGAAGCCATGGGCATGCTCGGCGCGCTGCGCGAGCGCTGGTTCGTCGGTCACCAGGGCTTTCTCGCTCAGCAGAACCTGGCCAGTGAAAAGACCGCCACTATCAGCGCCTGGTCCAAGGGCGTGCGCATGGCCTTGCAGTCCCTGGTATTGGGCCTGGGCGCGTGGCTGGCGGTGCAGGGGCAGATCACTCCGGGGATGATGATCGCCGGCTCGATCCTCATGGGCCGGGTGCTCAGCCCCATCGACCAGTTGATCGCGGTGTGGAAGCAATGGAGCTCGGCGCGCCTGGCCTACGAGCGCTTGTCCGAGCTGTTGCAGGCCAACCCGCCACGGCCGGTGCGCATGAGCCTGCCGACGCCCAAGGGCAAGTTGAGTGTCGAGCAATTGAGTGCCTGTGCCCCGGGAAGTCGCCGTCCGGCCCTGAGCAACCTCGGCTTCACCCTGGAGGCCGGCCAGGTCCTGGGGGTGATCGGCCCTTCCGGTTGCGGCAAGTCCACCCTGGCCCGGCTGTTGGTCGGTGCCTGGACGCCCCTGACGGGAAAGGTGCGCCTGGATGGCGCGGACCTGGCCCAGTGGGACAAGCAGCAACTGGGCCCGCATATCGGCTACCTGCCCCAGGACATCCAACTGTTCGCCGGCAGCATTGCCGAGAACATCGCGCGTTTCGGTCCGCTGGACTCCGATCAGGTCCTGCAGGCTGCGCAAATGGCCGGGGTGCATGAGTTGATCCTGCAACTGCCCCAGGGCTATGACACGCGCCTGGGTGAGGGTGGTGCCGGGCTGTCCGGCGGGCAGCGCCAGCGCATCGGCCTGGCGCGTGCGTTGTACGGCTTGCCGGCGCTGATCGTGCTCGACGAACCCAACTCCAACCTTGATGAAGCTGGCGAACAGGCGCTGCTGCAGGCCATCGGCCAACTCAAGCAACGGCAGCGGACCCTGGTGCTGATCACCCACAAACCCAATGTGCTGAGCCTGACCGACCAGCTGATGATTCTGCGCGAAGGCCAGCTGCAAGGCTTCGGCCCGACGGCGCGGGTGCTGGAAGCGAACCAGAAAGCCAAGGCCGCGCCGCCGCCCGCGGTACCGGTGAGCAATCCGGTGACCAGCCTGAACATGAATTACCGACTGGGCGTGGCCGGCGGCGAAGGGAAGAAAGCATGAGCGCGAGGTTATCCACAGGCCGCACGGCGCCTGCCCCAGGGCCCGCAGCGAACAATGTGTTGGTCCTGGACGAAAGGAAGTATTCACGCCTCGGCTGGCTCCTGGTGCTGGGAGGCTTTGCCGGGTTTATCGGCTGGGCCGCCCTGGCGCCGCTGGACAAGGGCGTGGCAGTGTCGGGCAAGGTCATGGTCTCGGGCCATCGCAAGACGGTGCAGCACCAGAGCGGCGGCATCGTCGAGCGGATCGAGGTCAAGGAGGGCGACCGGGTCAGCACCGGGCAGGTGTTGCTGCGCCTCAACGAGACCCCCCTGCGCACCCAGATGCAGTCCTTGCGCAGTCAGTACTTGGGTTCCCTGGCCAGCGAAGCGCGACTCAATGCCGAGCGCGATGGCGCCAGCGAGATCGTCTTCGATCCACAGCTCCAGGCCTTGGCGAGCGAACCTGAGGTGGCCGCCAGCCTGGCCCTGCAACGACAGCTGTTCAGCAGTCGGCGCCAGGCCCTGAGCATGGAGCAACAGGGCATTGCCGAGACCATTGCCGGCTCCGAAGCGCAGTTGCGCGGTACCCGGGATTCCCAGGCCAGCAAGCGGCAACAGCGCAGTGCCTTGAACGAACAGTTGCAGGGCCTGCGGGAGCTGGCCCGGGACGGCTACATCCCACGCAATCGCCTGCTGGACAGCGAACGCCTGTACGCGCAGATCGACGGCTCGATCGCCGAGGACTTCGGCCGCATCGGCCAGTTGCAGCGGCAGATCCTCGAACTGCGCCTGCGCATCCGCCAGTCCACCGAGGATTTCCAGAAAGACCTGCGCAGCCAGTTGGCCGACACCCGGATTCGCACCGAAGACCTGCGCAATCGCCTGGCCTCCGCCGAGTTCGAACTGGCCAACAGCCAGGTGCGCGCCCCGGCTGCCGGTGTGGTGGTGGGCCTGGAGGTGTACACCGAGGGCGGCGTGATCAAGCCGGGCCAGCCGCTGATGGACATCGTGCCCCAGGACGAGCCGCTGCTGGTGGAGGCGCGGGTGCCGGTGCAACTGGTGGACAAGGTGCACCCGGGGCTGCCCGTGGAACTGATGTTCTCGGCCTTCAACCAGAGCACCACGCCGAGGGTGCCGGGGGAGGTGACCCTGGTGTCCGCCGATCGCCAGGTCGACGAACGTACCGAAGAGCCCTATTACACCTTGCGCGCCACGGTCAGCGCCGAAGGCATGCAGCAGTTGCAGGGCTTGCAGATCCGTCCGGGAATGCCGGTGGAGGCCTTTGTCCGTACCGGCGAGCGCTCGATGCTCAACTACCTGTTCAAGCCGTTGCTGGACCGGACCCATATGGCGTTGGTGGAAGAATGACTCGCGCCTTTTGCTTCCTCGCGCTGCTGTGCCTGCTGAGCAGCCCGTCGGCCCTGGCCCTGGGTTTGCTCGATGCCTACGATCTGGCTCTGCGTAACGACCCGACCTTCCAGGCGGCGATCAAGGAGCGCGATGCCGGTGAAGAGAACCGGGCCATCGGCCGTGCCGGGCTGTTGCCGAACCTGTCCTGGAGCTACAACAATTCGCGCAACCAGTCCGAGGTGACCCAGGACACGGTTCGTGGCGATGTCACCACCGATCGTGACTACCGCAGCTACGCCTCGACCCTGACCCTGCAACAGCCACTGCTGGACTACGAGGCCTATGCGCGCTATCGCCAGGGCTCGGCCCAGGCGCTGTTTTCCGACGAGCGTTTTCGCGGCAAGAGCCAGGAACTGGCGGTGCGCCTGCTCAGTGCCTACAGCCAGGCGCTGCTGGCCCAGGAGCGCATCGAGCTGAGCCGGGCACAGAAGCGCGCCTACGCCGAACGCTTGCAGCTCAATGAACGTCTGCTCAAGGGCGGCGAGGGCACCCGCACCGATGTGCTGGAGACCCAGGCCCGTTTGAGCCTGGCCCTGGCGCAAGAGATCGAGGCCCAGGACCAGCAGGATGCGGCCCTGCGCGAGCTGCAAGCCATAGTCGGCGAGCCGTTGCAGATCGACGAGCTGGACCCGCTGACCCGGCAGTTCGAGATCCAGCCGCTGCTGCCCAACCGCTTCGACAGTTGGCGTGACCTGGCCATGGCCAACAACCCTGAACTGGCTTCCCAGCAGCAGGCCCTGCGGGCGGCGGAATACGAAGTGGAGCGCAAGCGCGCCGGGCACCTGCCCAAGATCAGCCTGTACGCCAGCAGCCGGCAGACCCGCTCTGATTCGGAGAGCACCTACAACCAGCAGTACGACACCAACACCGTGGGTATCCAGGTCAGCCTGCCGCTGTTTGCCGGTGGTTCGGTCTCGGCCTCGACCCGCCAGGCGGCCAGTCAGCTGTCCCAGGCGCAATATGAACTGGATGCGCAAACCGCCAACACCCTCAACCAGCTGCGCAAGCAGTTCAACCTCAACACCAGTGCGGCGGCCAAGGTCCGCGCCTATGAAATGGCCGTCAGCTCAGCCGAGGCCCTGGTGACCGCGACCCGCAAAAGCGTGCAGGGTGGCGAGCGGGTCAACCTCGATGTGCTGGACGCCGAGCAGCAACTGTTCACTGCCCGTCGTGACCTGGCGGATGCCCGGCATGCCTACCTGCTGGCACGGATTGAGCTCAAGTATTACGCCGGCCTGCTCAATGAACAGGACCTGCAGCAACTGGCCGGGTACTTTCAACCCGCGGGCTGACCTTGTAGCCGCTGCCGCAGGCTGCGACCGGGGCGCCGCCCCGCACACCCGGCGACGCAGACGTGCCTGATGCACCGCGGTGTCAGGTTTGCGCCAGCTTCGCAGTCGATCGCAGCCTGCAGCAGCGGCTACAGGAAGCGGTAGGGGGATCGGCGGCCGTGAATGACAACGGCCGTCTCGAGGACGGCCGTTGGGCAGCGGGGCAAATCAGCGGCGGGTCAGCAGGACCCCGGATTCCATGTGGTGAGTCCAGGGGAACTGGTCGAACAGCGCGCAGCGGGTGATGCGGTGGGTGTCATGCAACTGGGCGATGTTGGCCGCCAGGGTTTCCGGGTTGCAGGAGATGTACAGGATGTTGTCGAAGCGCCGGGTCAGTTCGCAGGTGTCCGGGTCCATGCCGGCCCGGGGCGGGTCGACGAACACGCTGCCGAATTCGTAGCTCTTCAAGTCCACGCCCTGCAGGCGGCGGAACGGCCGCACTTCGTTCAGGGCTTCGGTCAGCTCTTCGGCGGACAGACGCACCAGGGTGACGTTATCCACAGCGTTTTCGCTGAGGTTGCTCAAGGCGGCGTTGACCGAGGTCTTGCTGATCTCGGTGGCCAGTACCTTGCGCACCCGGGTGGCCAGGGGCAGGGTGAAGTTGCCGTTGCCGCAGTACAGTTCCAGCAGGTCGTCCTGGCGTTCGCCCAGGGCTTCATAGGCCCAGTTGAGCATCTTCTGGTTCACCGTGCCGTTGGGCTGGGTGAAGGCGCCTTCGGGTTGGCGATAGCTGAAGGTACGCCCGCCGACTTCGAGCTTTTCCACCACGTAGTCCTGGCCGATGACTTCGCGTTTGCCCTTGGAACGGCCGATCACACTGACATTGAGGTCGGCGGCCAGTTGGCTCGCGGCCTTGTGCCAGTGCTCGTCCAGCGGGCGGTGGTAGCACAGGGTGATCATCGCATCGCCCGCCAGGGTGGTGAGGAACTCCACCTGGAACAGCTTGTGGCTCAAAGGCGCGCTGGCTTGCCAGGCGGCCTTGAGCCGGGGCATCAACTGGTTGATGCGTTGGCTGGCGATGGGGAACTCTTCAATGAGGATCGGCGTGCGTTTGTCGTCCTGGGAGAACATCGCGTAATGGCGTTCACCGGCCTCGCGCCACAGGCGGAACTCGGCCCGCAGGCGGAAGTTCTGCAGGGGCGAGTCGAAGACCTGGGGCTCGGGCGCAGCGAAGGGCGCCAGCAGGTCACGCAGGCGCGTGACCTTGTCGTTCAATTGGGTGCTGTAGCTTGCGGCGTCAAAAGTCATGCGGCGAACCAACCCAGCTTGATCACGAACAATATCGACAGGATCACCAGCGGTGCGTTCAGCTCGCGGGCGCGGCCCGACAGCAGCTTGATCGCGGTCCAGGCAATGAAGCCGAAGGCGATGCCGTTGGCGATCGAATAGGTGAACGGCATGGCCAGGGCGGTGACCACCACCGGGGCGGCGACGGTGATGTCTTCCCAGTCGATTTCCGCCAGGCCCGAGGTCATCAGCACGGCCACGAACAGCAGTGCCGGCGCGGTGGCGAACGGTGGCACGCTGGCCGCCAGCGGCGAGAAGAACAGTGCCAGCAGGAACAGAATCGCCACCACGATGGCGGTCAGGCCGGTGCGGCCACCGGCGCTCACGCCCGCGGCGGATTCGATGTAGCTGGTGGTGGTCGAGGTGCCCAGCAGGGAGCCGGCCATGGCGGCGGTGCTGTCAGCGATCAGCGCGCGGCCCATTTTCGGCATGTGGCCGTCCTTGCCCATCAGGCCGGCGCGCTTGGCGACGCCGATCAGGGTGCCGGAGTTGTCGAACAGATCAACGAACAGGAAGGCGAAGATCACGCTCACCAGACCAATGTCCAGGGCGCCCTTGATGTCCAGTTGCAGGAAAGTCGGGGCCAGGGACGGAGGCATCGAGGTCACGCCGGCGAACGGGGTGAAGCCCATGATGATCGAGGCAATGGTCACCGCGAGGATGCCGATCAGCACCGCCCCGCGCACTTTCAGCGCTTCCAGGGCGACGATCAGGGCAAAGCCCAGGGTGGCGAGGATCGGTGCCGGCTTTTTCAGATCACCCAGGCCGACCATGGTGGCCTGGTTGCTGACCACGATGCCGGCGTTGTGCAGGGCGATCAGCGCCAGGAACAGGCCGATACCGGCAGCAATCGCCGAGCGCAGCGGCAGGGGGATGCTGTTGATGATCCATTCGCGGATTCTGAAGATCGACAGCAGGAAGAACAGCACCGCCGAGATGAACACCGCACCCAGCGCCACTTGCCAGGTGTGGCCCATGTGCAGGACCACGGTGTAGGTGAAGAAGGCGTTCAGGCCCATGCCCGGCGCCAGGGCGATCGGGTAGTTGGCGATCAGGCCCATGATGGTGGAGCCGATGGCGGCAGCCAGACAGGTGGCAACGAACAGGGCGCCCTTGTCCATGCCCGTCTCGCCGAGAATGCTCGGGTTGACGAAGAGAATGTAGGCCATGGCCAGGAAGGTGGTGACGCCCGCAAGAATCTCGGTGCGCACGTTGGTGTTGTGTGCCTTGAGTTGAAACAGCCTTTCCAGCATGTCTGCTCCCCGTGGCGCCGCCGGGCGCCGTGAATGTATCGACTCCAACAGCAAAGCACAGACTTTATAAGGTGCCTGTGGATTTGCCCTGGGTCGGAAAAAGCCGCGCATCATACCAGCAGCGTGGGCCAATGGCTGCGATCGTCGGCGATGTTTTGCACTGCTGGCAAGTAGCGCATACTGCGCGCTGCTTTTAAGGGGGGATTTATGCGCAGCACAGTGAAAATGACAGCATTGACGCTGCTGGGGGCAGCAGCCTGCTGGTTGGCGTCTCCGGCCCTGGCGCGTTCGGCGCCGCCGTTGAGCCAGGTGGAGATTCTCAAGGTGCTGTCACCTTCCTGCGGCCTGGAAGATGTCTCCGATGGGCGTGAACGCACCCAGTGCGACCACAACGGTCCGAACATCAAGGTCTACGTGCTGGAGATCGGCTACGGCCGCGAGCCCCATGTGAACCTGGACGGTTTCGAGGTCGACGGCACTCGCTCGCCGGTGTGCGAGGACGGCTCCGCCTATGTGCCCTGCGGCAACTCGGGAATCACTGTGGGCTACATCTATGTCTTCGACCTGGCGGGCAAGCAGGAAGGCACCTTCAGCTTCAGCAACACCTCGATCAACGCGCCGGGCAATACCCTGAGTGCGCAGATCTACATCAGGTAGCCCCGAACGGCGTTCGGCAAAGCTGACTAAGCTCTAAAGACCTTCCTTGTGGAGTCATCCCCATGACCTTCAGAGCCTTGGTCACCCTTGCCGAAGGCATTGATGACCTGCAAAGCGTGACCCTGATCGACGTACTGCGCCGTGCCGAAATCGAGGTGTTGGCGGCCAGCGTCGAAAACCGGCGCATGCTCACCTGCGCCCGCGGCACCCGACTGACCGCCGACGCCATGCTGGTGGATGTGCTGGCCCAGCGTTTCGACCTGATTGTGCTGCCCGGCGGCGCGGTAGGTGCCCAGCATTTGGCTGGCCATCAACCCTTAATGCAGCTGCTCAAGGATCAGGCGGCCGCTGGCAGGTTCTTCGCCGGCATCGCCGAAGCACCGGCCCTGGCCTTGCAGGCCTATGGCGTGCTGCGCCAGCGGCGCATGACCTGCCTGCCCAGCGCCAGCCATCAGCTGTTGGGCTGTACCTTTGTCGACCAGCCGGTGGTGGTGGATGGCAACTGCATCACCGCCCAGGGTTCCGGCGCGGCCCTGACGTTTGCCCTGGCCCTGGTGGAGGCGCTGTGCGGTCGCGGCAAGCGCGCCCAGGTGGCAGCAGAGTTGTCGGTATAGGGCTCAGCCGACATGGGCCGCGATAGGCTCGATCACCGGTTGCAACTCCTGTTCGGTGTGCCAGATGTCGTAATCGGCCTGCACCGCCAGCCAGACCTTGGCCTTGCCGATTCCGGCACGTTCCAGGCGGACCGCCAGTTCCGCGCGGATCGGCGCATGGCCGTTCAACACCTTGGACAGATGCGGGCGGGCATAGCCGATATGCCGGGCCAACTCCGTCACGCTGATGCCCAGCTCAGGCAAGACATCCAGGCGCAGGGTGTCACCGGGGTGGGGTGGGTTGTGAATGGGCATGATCCTGCCTCCTGTTCAGTGGTAGTCCAGATAATCGACCAGTTCGATATCCGAACCTACGAAACGAAAGATCACTCGCCAGTTGCCGGACACCACCAAAGACCAATAGCCGTGCAGGTCGCCCTTGAGTGGGTGCAGCCGCCAACCCGGCAGGTTAAGGTCTGCCGGTTCGCTGGCGTGATCCATGAACGACAGCTGGCGGGCCAGCCGGCGTGCATGCTCAGCCCGTATTCCACGAGTCGATCCGGTTTCATAGAAGGCGCGCAGGCCTTTGTGCTGAAAGGACTTGATCATGGGGAGTGAGTGTAAGGCGATACCTTACACTCTTCGTAGCGGTTTTGTATTGCAGAGAATGATCAACACGCTGTTACGAGGTGGTTGCGTGCATTGATTGTTGTTGGAGAGGGCCGGCTACAGCGACCTGCTGGAGGCGGCGAAATGGCGAGCCGTCTCTGAGGCTCAGCCCAGCCACTGAGGCTTGAACCTGGCCGCGCTCGCCCGGCGCGGCATCAGGCCTTGGATTGCTCGACTGATTCGATCATCCGGTCGCGCTGGGCCAGGGTCGGGAACAGCTTGATCCAGACCCCGGTCACCAGCAGCGTGCCGACCCCGCCCAGCACCACCGCCGGCACGGTGCCGAACCAGTGGGCGGTCAGCCCGGATTCAAATTCCCCCAGCTGGTTCGAAGCACCGATGAACAAGCCGTTCACCGCGCTGACCCGGCCGCGCATTTCGTCCGGTGTTTCCAGCTGCACGAAGGACGCGCGGATCACCATGCTGATCATGTCCGCCGCCCCCAGCACCACCAGCACCGCCAGGGAAAACCAGAACGAAGTCGAGAGGCCGAAGGCGATGGTGGCCACGCCGAATACGCCGACGGCGGTGAACATCACCCGCCCGACCTTGCGCTCGACGCTGAAACGCGCCAGCCACAGTGACATCAGCAGTGCGCCCACCGCTGGCGCCGAACGCAGCAGGCCCAGGCCCCAGGGGCCGGTCAACAGGATGTCCTTGGCGAACACCGGCAGCAATGCGGTGGCGCCGCCCAGCAACACCGCGAACAGGTCCAGGGAGATGGCGCCGAGGATGTCCGGGCGGCTGCGGATGAAGCGAATCCCCGCCAGCAGCGAATCGAGGGTGGCCTTGCCCTTGTTCAGCGGCGTCTGCCGGGCCGGCAGGTTGAGCATCAGCAGGCAGGCGATCAGGTACAGGACCACGGTGGGGCCGTAGACCCAGACGCTGCCGAAGGCATACAGCAACCCGCCCAGGGCCGGGGCGACGATGGTCGCCGACTGTTGCGCCGATTGCGCGGCGGCCACCGCCCGGGGAAACAGCGCCGCTGGCACGATGCTCGGCAGCAGGGCCTGGGTGGTGGGCATCTCGAAGGAACGGGCGCCGCCGAGGAGGAAGGCCAGGATGAAGATCATTTCCCGGGTCACGCTGTCGGTCAGGCTGCCGACGGCCAGGGCCAGGGCGATCAAGGCTTGTAGCGACTGACAGATAGCCGCCACTCGGCGCCGGTCGTAGCGGTCGGCCACGTGCCCGGTGTGCAGCATGAACAGCACGCGCGGGGCGAACTCCACCAGTCCCACCAGGCCCAGGTCGAGCACGTTGCCGGTCAGTTGGTAGAGGTTCCAGCCGATGGCCACGGTGAGCATCTGGAAACCACTGGCGGTGAAGATCCGGGCCAGCCAGAAAGCGATGAACGGGCGATGGTGACGGAGCAACAGAGGCGTTTGGCTGGGCATCGGGCGGTCAATCTGAGCGTGGAGTGCGACGAGGTTATCACCAAGATGTAACCAGTAGTTGCGGCGTGCGGGAAAATCGTTAGCTGCGCATCTATCTCCTTTTTTGCTCGCATGCCGGGCCGCCAACCCTTGTAGCCGCTGCCGCAGGCTGCGAACGGCTCCGGAGGAGACGCCAGGCTCTTGAGTACGCCGCAGGTTCGACGGGCAATCGCCAGGCAAGACCCTGCGTACCGAACGCGGCCCGGCCTTTCGCAGCTTCGCAGGCTCAGCAGCGGCTACAGGCGTTTTGTGTGGGGAAAAGCCGGGAAAACCCCGGGTTTGGCGGGGTGAGGCAAGCTGTCACGCGGCAAATAACCACAGAGTTGCGCGCTGAAAATAGGACTACTCTTTTAACGTTGCTTGATCCAGATCAAAACCTTTTCCAGTGGTTTGATGTGGCGGCCCAAGGGCCAGAATCCCTACGTTGCGATGGTTTAAAAAAGAACGAATCCGAATTCGCCGAACTCCATATCCGTGGGGGCAGTAGGCGCTGGCCTTTGGCCCGCAGCCGGTTTTACCTGATAGAGGAAAGCTTATGTTCGGTTTAGAGGCGCTTGATCTCGCCCGAATTCAGTTCGCATTCACCGTTTCGTTCCACATCCTGTTCCCGGCCATCACCATTGGTCTGGCGAGTTATCTGGCGGTACTCGAAGGCCTGTGGCTCAAGACCCGCGACGATACCTATCGTGATCTTTACCACTTCTGGTCGAAGATCTTCGCTGTCAACTTCGGCATGGGGGTGGTGTCCGGTCTGGTGATGTCCTACCAATTCGGCACCAACTGGAGCCGTTTCTCCGATTTTGCTGGTGCTGTCACCGGCCCCTTGCTCACCTATGAAGTGCTCACCGCGTTCTTCCTCGAGGCTGGTTTCCTCGGGGTCATGCTGTTCGGCTGGAACAAGGTCGGGCGCAAGCTGCACTTTTTCTCCACGGTGATGGTGGCCATTGGCACGCTGATTTCGACCTTCTGGATTCTGTCCTCCAACAGTTGGATGCAGACCCCGCAAGGCTTCGAAATCGTTGACGGCCGAGTGATTCCGGTGGACTGGCTGGCGGTGATCTTCAACCCGTCATTCCCCTATCGCCTGGCGCACATGGCGGTGGCGGCGTTCGTCGCCACGGCGTTCTTCGTCGGCTCGTCCGCAGCCTGGCACTTGCTGCGGGGGCGCGACAACCCGGCCATTCGTCGCATGCTGTCGATGGCCATGTGGATGGCCCTGATCGTGGCGCCAGTGCAGGCGGTGATCGGTGACTTCCACGGTCTTAATACCCTCAAGCACCAACCGGCGAAAATCGCCGCCATCGAAGGTCACTGGGAAAACGTCGGTAATGAGCCGACCCCGCTGATCCTCTTCGGCTGGCCGGACATGAAGGCTGAGAAAACCAAATACGCAGTGGAAATCCCTTACCTGGGCAGCCTGATCCTCACCCACTCGCTGGACAAGCAGGTGCCGGCGCTCAAGGAGTTCCCGCCCGAAGACCGTCCCAACTCGACCATTGTGTTCTGGTCGTTCCGGGTCATGGTGGGCCTGGGCATGCTGATGATCTTCACTGGCCTGTGGAGTGTCTGGCTGCGCAAGCGCGGCACCCTCTACACCTCGCGTCCGTTCCTGTACCTGACGTTGTGGATGGGGCCGTCCGGCCTGATCGCGATCCTGGCGGGCTGGTTCACCACCGAGATCGGCCGTCAGCCCTGGGTGGTCTATGGCCTGATGCGCACGGCGGATGCTTCGTCCGCACACAGTTTTGTGCAGATGAGTATCACCCTGGCGTTGTTCGTGGTGGTGTATTTCTCGCTGTTCGGCGTGGGTCTGGGCTACATGATGCGCCTGGTGCGCAAAGGCCCGGTCACCAACGAAGGTGCCGAAACCAGCCACGGTGGTCCCGGGCAGAAACGTACTCCGGCCCGTCCGCTGTCCGCAGCCGACGATGACCACGACGCCGACCACGGCACCCGCCTGAACAAGGGGAACTGAGTCATGGGTATTGATCTTCCGCTGTTGTGGGCCGTGATTATCATCTTCGGCATCATGATGTATGTGGTCATGGACGGCTTCGACCTGGGGATCGGGATTCTCTTCCCGTTCGTCAAGGACGACCGCGACCGTGACGTGATGATGAACACCGTCGCCCCGGTTTGGGACGGCAACGAGACCTGGCTGGTGCTGGGGGGCGCGGCCTTGTTCGGCGCCTTCCCGCTGGCCTACTCGGTGGTGCTCTCGGCGCTGTACCTGCCGCTGATCCTGATGCTGATCGGCCTGATCTTCCGCGGGGTGGCCTTTGAGTTCCGCTTCAAGGCCAAGGAAGACAAGCGTCATATCTGGGACAAGGCGTTTATCGGCGGCTCGGCGGCGGCGACCTTCTTCCAGGGCGTGGCTTTGGGTGCATTCATCGACGGCTTGCCGGTGGTGGACCGCCAGTTTGCCGGTGGCTCCCTGGACTGGCTGACGCCCTTCACCCTGTTCTGCGGCCTGGCGCTGGTGGTGGCCTATGCCTTGCTCGGCTGCACCTGGCTGATCATGAAGACCGAAGGCAAGCTGCAGCAGCAGATGCATGACCTGGCCCGGCCCCTGGCCTATGTGGTGCTGGCGGTGATCGGCATCGTCAGTATCTGGACGCCCTTGGCCCATGCCGACATCGCGGCGCGCTGGTTCACCCTGCCCAATCTGTTCTGGTTCCTGCCGGTGCCGATCCTGGTGCTGGTGACCATGTACGGCCTGCTCCGTGCTGTGGCCCGCAACGCGCATTACACGCCGTTCCTGTTGACCCTGGTGCTGATCTTCCTCGGCTACAGCGGCCTGGGTATCAGCCTGTGGCCGAACATCGTGCCGCCGTCGATCTCCATCTGGGACGCCGCGGCGCCGCCGCAAAGCCAGGGCTTCATGCTGGTGGGCACCTTGTTCATCATCCCGTTCATCCTGGGCTACACCTTCTGGAGCTACTACGTGTTCCGCGGCAAGGTCACCCACGAAGACGGTTACCACTAGGCAGGAGCCGGCTTGCCGGCGAACAGGCCCTTGCACCTTGTGCCTGGCTGGCCGGCGCTTTCACTGGCCAGCCAGCCCCGGCGAGGGTTTGGGTCAAGCAGGAGTTGAAATCATGAGCGATAAACACTCTTTGCAGGAAATCGAACAGGCGGAAAAACAGCCCCTGTGGCGGCGCCTGGGCTGGCTGGCGATGATCTGGGGTGGCAGTGTGCTGGCCCTGTTCGTGGTGGCCAGCCTGATGCGCATGTTCATGAGCGCCGCGGGCCTGACTACCCACTGATCATCCCATCCCGTGCCTTGCGGCGCGGTTTCAACCCTCCGCCAGCGGAGGGTTTTTTTTGCCTGTTACTTGCGCGCTTTGAGGATCACGAACTTGGGCGTGGCCGCCACTTGTTCGACGCCGCGGAACAGCCGCGCCAGCTTGCTGTGATAACCCAGGTGACGGTTGCCGACGATATACAGCGCACCGCCCACCACCAGGGCTTCCCGGGCCTGCTGGAACATGCGCCAGGCGAGGAAGTCGCCCACCACCTGTTGCTGGTGGAACGGCGGGTTGCACAGCACCACGTCCAGGGACTGCGGCGCCTGACCGGCCAGGCCATCGCCGGCGCGCATCTGGGCTTCGCGCTCGCCCAGCAGTGCCTGCCAGTTCTCCCGTGCCGACTGCACGGCCATGAAGGATTCGTCCACCAGGGTGTAGTGGGCCTGGGGGTTGTCCAGGGCGCTGGCGATGGCCAGCACGCCGTTGCCGCAGCCCAGGTCCGCGACCCGGGCGCTGCCGAGGTTCTGTGGCAGATGCGGGAGGAAGGCGCGGGTGCCGATGTCCAGACCTTCGCGGCAGAACACGTTGGCGTGGTTGAGCAGCTCGATGGCCGGCTGCTCCAGGCGATAGCGGGTCGGGTAGGGCGATGCGACCGGCGGTCTGGCTTCTGGCGTGGCGACCAGCAGGCGGGCCTTTTTCACCGCCAGGGAGGCCTGCACCGGGCCGATGTAGCGCTCCAGCAAGTCACCGGCGGCGCGGGGCAGGTGCTTGACCATGGCCGCCGCCACGACCTGGGCGCCAGGGGCCAGTTGTCCCTGCAGGCGGATCAGCTGTTCTTCCAGCAGGGCCAGGGTCTTGGGCACGCGGATCAGCACCCGGTCGAAGGGGCCGTGCAACGGCTCGCTGGCCGGTATCACCCGCAGGGCGTCGAAGGGCAGGCCGTTGCGCACCAGGTTCTTTTCCAGGGCCAGGGCGCCCAGGTACGAATCGCCGCTGCTGCTGACCTGGACCTTGCCCAGCAGGCTCGCGGCCAGGGCGCCGAAGCTGTCGTTGAGGATCAGCACCCGGGTATCGCTGGTCGGTTGCTGCTCGGCCAGATGGTTGAGCAGGTATTCGTCCGCTGCGTCGAAGGCTTGCAGCGGCTCGTTTTGCTGTTCGGGCTGGCGGATCAGGTCGAGCTGGGCGAAGGGGCTTGCAAGCAGGGGCATGGGGCGGACTCTAGGTAATCGGTGAATGTCCCGGCGGTGGGGGCTGTCGCGCGCACGGGAACCCTCGAACAGCGCAGGCGCGGGCCGTTCGAAGCGGGGCTAAATGGTACGTTTTTTTGCCGGGGATTGCCCGCGCTCTATGCCACTACAAACCGCCGGTGTTTCTGTCCGGCGCTTTGCGGGACACTAGCGCATCGCTTTTGTGGAGCCCGTCATGACCGCCAGTGAAGAAAAGTACACTCGCCAGACCCTGCTCGAGATCCAGCCGCTGACCTCCAGCCTGTTCACCCTGCGCACCACCCGGGATGCGGGTTTTCGCTTTCGCGCCGGGCAGTTCGCTCGTATCGGGGTGACCAAGGCCGATGGCAGCACGGTGTGGCGCGCCTATTCCATGGTGTCGTCGCCGTTCGACGAGTTTCTCGAATTCTTCTCCATCGTGGTGCCCGGCGGCGAGTTCACCAGTGAGCTGAGCCGCCTGGAAGTGGGGGACAGCCTGCTGGTGGATCGTCAGGCCTTTGGCTATCTGACCCTGGATCGTTTCGTCGACGGTCGCGATCTCTGGTTGTTATCCACAGGCACCGGGATTGCGCCGTTCCTGTCGATCCTCCAGGACTTCGAGGTCTGGGAGAAATTCGAACGCATCATCCTGGTCTACAGCGTGCGCGAGGCCAGGGAGCTGGCCTATCAGCAGTTGCTTGCCGAGTTGCCGCAACGTGAGTACCTGGCCGAGTTCGCGCATAAGTTGCAGTTCATCAGCACCGTGACCCGCGAGCAGCACCCGGGCAGCCTCAATGGGCGCATCACCCAACTGATCGAGAACGGCGAGCTGGAACGCGCCGCTGGCGTGGAACTGACCCCCGAGCATTCCCGGGTGATGCTCTGCGGCAACCCACAGATGATTGACGACACCCGTGCGCTGCTCAAGCAGCGAGGGATGAACCTGAGCCTGAGTCGACGGCCGGGGCAGGTGGCGGTGGAGACTTACTGGTAACCAAAACGGCGCCTTGGGGGCGCCGTTTCTTCGAGTGCTGAAGCCTGTATCAGGGCTTGTTGTTCTGCGCCTTGAGCAGATCGCGGATCTCTCCCAGCAACTCTTCTTCCTTGGTCGGTACCGGTGGCAGGGTAGGGGCCACGGCTTCTTCGCGTTTCAGGCGGTTGATGACCTTGACGCCCATGAAGATGGCGAAGGCGATGATGAGGAAGTCGATGATGCTCTGGATGAACTTGCCATAGGCCAGAACCACCGCGGGTGTATCCCCTGCCGCCGCTTTCAGCGTGACTGCCAGGTCCCCGAAGTTCACCCCACCGACCAACACGCCGATGGGCGGCATGACCACGTCGCCGACAAAGGACGAGACGATCTTGCCGAACGCGGCGCCGATGATGATACCCACGGCCATATCGACCACGTTACCTTTGACCGCGAAGGCCTTGAACTCACTTAGCACGCCCATAGGTTATTCCTTGTTACAGATGAGGTTGGTTACGGCAGTGTAATTCAGCAAAAAGCATTTTGCCGACACAACTTTTAACAGCACGCGAGGTTATTGACCGATAAACAGGCAAAGAGTTTTTTCAAAGTGCCATCGGATCGCGCGCGATATACCCCGCATTTGACGAGATAACCAGAACATTCTGTCAATCGATGGGTTATGGCCTTTCTATTTATCTTTCAAATGTTTAGTCACTAGCCTCTAGCAGGCGCACCGAGATGCGCCTTATATAACTAGAGGAATTCAACATGACCGCTTCTCTTGGCCTTGGGAGTTTTTCCCAGCGACGCGTACTGGGCGTGCTTGCCGCCAGTCTGCTTTCCCTTTCCGTACAGGCCGCTACGCTGACCCGCGACAATGGCGCGGCAGTGGGCGATAACCAGAATTCACAGACCGCAGGCGCCACCGGCCCGGTGTTGCTGCAAGATGTGCAACTGATCCAGAAACTTCAGCGTTTTGATCGCGAGCGCATTCCAGAGCGCGTGGTACACGCCCGTGGCACCGGCGCCCACGGCACCTTCACCGTCACCGACAACCTCAGCGACCTGACCCGTGCCAAGGTGTTTGCCGCCGGCGAGGTGACTCCGGTATTCGTGCGTTTCTCGTCGGTGGTGCATGGCAACCACTCCCCGGAAACCTTGCGTGATCCACGGGGTTTCGCCACCAAGTTCTATACCGCAGAGGGAAACTGGGACCTGGTCGGCAACAACTTCCCGACCTTCTTCATTCGCGATGCCATCAAGTTCCCGGATATGGTGCACGCGTTCAAACCCGATCCGCGTACCAATCTGGATGATGACTCGCGACGTTTTGATTTCTTCTCTCATGTTCCCGAAGCCACTCGCACATTGACCGAGCTGTATTCCAACTCCGGAACTCCGGCCAGTTACCGGGAAATGGATGGTAATGGGGTGCACGCCTACAAGTTGATCAACGCCAAGGGTGAAGTGCACTACGTGAAGTTTCACTGGAAGAGTCTGCAAGGTCTGAAGAATCTCGATCCGAAACAGGTGGTCGAGGTACAAGGGCGTGATTACAGCCATATGACCCATGACTTGGTAACCCACATTAATAAAGGGGACTTTCCCAAGTGGGACTTGTATGTCCAGGTATTGAAACCCGAAGACTTGGCCAAGTTTGATTTCGATCCCCTGGACGCCACCAAGATCTGGCCGGATGTACCCGAGCGCAAAGTGGGACAGATGGTGTTGAACCGTAACCCCGCCAACGTCTTCCAAGAGACTGAGCAAGTGGCCATGGCCCCGTCCAACCTGGTACCGGGGATCGAGCCGTCGGAAGACCGCCTGCTGCAAGGCCGGGTGTTCTCCTACGCCGATACCCAGATGTACCGCATCGGCGCCAATGCTCTGCAACTGCCGATCAACGCACCGAAGAACCCGGTGAACAACGGCAACCAGGACGGCGCGATGAATCTGGGCCACACCAGCACGGGGGTCAACTACCAGCCGAGCCGCCTGATGCCCCGCGAAGAGCCGCAAACCGCGCGCTACAGCCAGCTGGCACTGTCGGGCAGCACCCAGCAGGCGAAGATCCAGCGCGAGCAGAACTTCAAGCAGGCCGGTGATCTGTACCGTTCCTTCAGCAAGAAGGAACGTCAGGACCTGATCGACAGCTTCGGCGGCTCCCTGGCCACCACCGATGACGAGAGCAAGCACATCATCCTGTCGTTCCTGTATAAGGCCGACCCGGAGTACGGCACCGGCGTGGCCCGTGTGGCCAAGGGCGACCTGACTCGGGTCAAGGCGCTGGCGGCCAAGCTGAGCGATTGATCGAGCGCGTTTCACTCCGTCACGCCCGCCTGGGCGTGACGACTTTTTCCGACAGAGGAGTCGCGCCATGCGTCTTTTTACAGCGCTGCTGTCAGCGGCCTGTTCGTTTGCCGCCTACGCGCAGCCGGCGGCCGAACCCGCGACCGCCGCCGACCCGGTGGCGGTCAAGGTGCAGCTGGAACACTACTATTTCGATGCCGCCCGCCGGGGCGATGTGGAAATGCTCGACACCTTTATCGAGGCTGGTTACTCCCTCGATACCCAGGATGAAAAGGGCTACACGGCATTGATCCTCGCCGCTTATCACGGCCAGGGTCCGGCAGTGGAGCGCCTGCTGGACGCCGGCGCCAATGCCTGTGCCCAGGACAAACGCGGCAACACGGCGTTGATGGGGGCGATCTTCAAGGGCGAGGTGCAGATCGCTCGGCGTTTGCTGGCGACCGATTGCAGTCCCGATCAGCGCAATGGCGCCGGGCAGACGGCGGCCATGTACGCCGGGTTGTTCAAGCGGGTCGAACTGTTGGACGCCTTGGCCGCCAAGGGCGCTGACCTGAATGCCGAAGACCCGCTGGGCAATAGTGCCACGCGTCTGGCCAGCGGGCAGATACGCACCACGGCGCCGCGCTGATCGGTTCCAGCTGAGCTATCATCGCGGTTTTTGCCGGGGGTTCAGATGGCCAAGGCCAAGCGCATGTACGGCTGCACCGAGTGCGGCTCCACCTTTCCCAAATGGGCCGGGCAATGTGGCGAGTGCGGGGCCTGGAACACCCTGACCGAGACCATGATCGAAAGCGGTGGTGCCGCGGCTCCCGCCGGGCGCACTGGCTGGGCCGGGCAACAGGCGCAGATCAAGACCCTGGCAGAAGTCAGCGTCGAGGAGATTCCACGTTTCTCCACCGCTTCCGGCGAACTCGACCGAGTGCTGGGCGGCGGCCTGGTGGACGGCTCGGTGGTGCTGATCGGTGGTGATCCGGGGATCGGCAAGTCGACCATCCTGCTGCAGACCCTGTGCAACATCGCCACGCGCATGCCGGCCTTGTACGTCACCGGCGAGGAGTCCCAGCAGCAGGTAGCGATGCGCGCCCGGCGGCTGGGCCTGCCCCAGGATCAGTTACGGGTGATGACCGAGACCTGCATCGAAACCATCATCGCCACCGCTCGGGTGGAAAAACCCAAGGTCATGGTGATCGACTCGATCCAGACCATCTTCACCGAACAGCTGCAATCGGCTCCCGGCGGCGTGTCCCAGGTGCGCGAGAGCGCTGCCTTGCTGGTGCGTTACGCCAAGCAGAGCGGCACGGCGATCTTCCTGGTGGGCCACGTGACCAAGGAAGGCGCCCTGGCCGGGCCGCGGGTGCTGGAGCACATGGTCGACACCGTGCTGTATTTCGAGGGCGAGTCCGACGGTCGCCTGCGGTTGCTGCGGGCGGTGAAGAACCGTTTTGGTGCAGTCAACGAGCTGGGTGTCTTCGGCATGACCGACCGCGGTCTGAAGGAGGTGTCCAACCCTTCGGCGATTTTCCTCACACGAGCTCAGGAAGAAGTGCCCGGCAGCGTGGTGATGGCCACCTGGGAAGGCACCCGGCCGATGCTGGTTGAAGTCCAGGCGCTGGTGGATGACAGCCACCTGGCCAATCCGCGCCGGGTCACCCTGGGCCTGGATCAGAACCGCCTGGCCATGCTGCTGGCGGTGCTGCACCGCCACGGCGGGATTCCGACCCATGACCAGGACGTGTTCCTCAACGTGGTGGGTGGGGTCAAGGTGCTGGAAACCGCCTCCGACCTGGCGTTGATGGCCGCCGTGATGTCGAGCTTGCGCAATCGTCCGCTGCCCCATGACTTGCTGGTGTTCGGTGAAGTCGGCCTGTCCGGTGAAGTGCGTCCGGTGCCCAGCGGCCAGGAGCGTTTGAAAGAGGCCGCCAAGCACGGCTTCAAACGGGCCATCGTGCCCAAGGGCAATGCGCCGAAAGAGTCGCCGCCGGGCTTGAAGATCATTGCCGTGACCCGCCTGGAACAGGCGTTGGATGCGCTCTTCGAATAAATCGAGCTGGGCTCTCATGGAAGGAAGCAGGTAATGGGCATGACAAAGTTGAAGGGCTGGTGGCTGGGCCTCAGCCTGCTGTGTGGCAGCGGCTTTGCCGTGGCGCAGCCGAGCGAGGTGCCCGAGGGCTATCGCGTGGCCCAGCAAGTGCTGGTGGGCGATGGTTCGCTGCTGGAGGTGCTGGAGGATGTGCGCATCACGCCGCAACTGCACGCCGACAGCTGGGGCAATGGCCTGGACGCCGACAGCTTTGCCCAGTCCGAGGACGATCACCCGACCACGCCCTTGGGCGCTCAGGTGCGCCTGGTTTCCGACAGCGGCGAGGTGCTGGCGCAGAAGCCCCTGGACTATCCCCTGGCCACGGTGGAAAAGGCGCCGCTCAACGGCCTGCCATCGCCGGCGTTTTTCCTCACTGTCGACCAGACCGCCCCCATGGGCAGCTACAGTGGTCCGGCCACGCAAGTGCTGATGCCGCAGCAGGGTCAGCTGGACTCGGTGCTCTATCTGGGGGAAGGAGGGGAAAGGCAGCCGCTGGTGTTCGCCCAGACTGGCAAGGCGGCGTGGCGGATCGTGCCGTCCCGGGAAGGGGGCACCGAAAGCATCCAGCAGGTGTCATCGGCGTCGACGATGGAGAACGAGGAGTTCATCACCACCTATCGCACCTTCCGTTATGTCGACGGCCAATGGACAGAATTGTCGCGGCAGCAAGCGGGTTACTGGGACATGGAAAGCGACTTTCCCGAACCCGCGCTGTTCCCCTGAACACGGGTGTTTTTGATCAAATACTGATCAGCGCACCCAGTTCCCGCTCCAACTCCTCGGGGTCCCCCAGGTTCAGCTCGATCAACCTCCTGAGGTGTTCGATGGACTCCAGGCCGATGTGCAGGCAGACGAAGCCCAACTGACCGTTATGGTCGTGGGCCAGTTGCACATCCATACGCACGTCGGCATCGAGGCCCAGGTGAACATCGGCTTCGAAGGGGCGGTTGGGATCTCCGAGCCAGGGATCGGGGCGTTCGATCAACAGTCCCTTGAGGGACAGGTCCAGCAGCCGCACCGGCCAGCGGTGGGTGCCTTGACTCAGTTCAGTCGTGGCATCGAAGGCGATGCGTTTGAAGCGTCGGCGTTCGGCGTGTTGCTCGCTCATGGGCTGGCCCTCTGCGTGGTGCACTGACTATAGACCCCGGTTTATGACTGTCGCTACAAAGCCATCGGACCGCAAAAAAAATGCAATGCCGCCGTGCTCGCGGCTTGCCGGACGAATGGGGCTGATTCAGGGTTTTGTGGCGGTGCGCCTTGCGCAGAAAAATGTCCCAAAAAATGCCGCTCATAAGATAAAAGAAGGCTCTAGACCAACGTGGGGGGTGGTCTTTGAGAACAGTAGCGCTACACTCGAAATGCTGTTTTTCTATCCCCCTGGCCGGAATAAAAAAATGAAAAATAATAATAGCCTGCTGCGCCATGTCCCTTGGCTGCTGCTGGCAATCGTAGGAGCGTGCGCCCTCGGCGTAGTTGCATTGCGTCGCGGCGAGGCGATCAACGCCTTGTGGATTGTGGTGGCCGCGGTGGCCATCTATCTGGTGGCGTACCGGTACTACAGTCTGTTCATTGCCAATAATGTGATGCAGCTGGACCCACGTCGGGCCACTCCCGCCGTGCTCAACAATGACGGTCTGGACTATGTGCCGACCAATAAACACATTCTCTTCGGTCACCACTTCGCGGCCATTGCCGGCGCCGGTCCCTTGGTGGGCCCGGTCCTGGCGGCGCAGATGGGCTACCTGCCCGGCACCCTGTGGCTGATCGCCGGGGTGGTCCTGGCCGGTGCGGTTCAGGACTTCATGGTGCTGTTCCTGTCCACCCGACGTAACGGCCGTTCCCTGGGCGACATGGTTCGTGAGGAAATGGGGCGTATTCCCGGCACCATTGCGCTGTTCGGCTGCTTCCTGATCATGATCATCATCCTCGCGGTGCTGGCGCTGATCGTGGTCAAGGCCCTGGCCGAGAGCCCGTGGGGCATCTTCACGGTGATGGCGACCATTCCGATCGCGGTGTTCATGGGCGTGTACATGCGCTACATCCGCCCGGGCCGCATCGGCGAGATTTCGTTGATCGGCGTCCTATTGCTGCTGGGTTCCATCTGGCTGGGGGGGCAGGTGGCCGCCGATCCGGTCTGGGGCAAGATGTTTACCTTCACCGGCATCCAGATCACCTGGATGCTGATCGGCTACGGTTTTGTCGCCGCGGTGCTGCCGGTGTGGCTGATCCTGGCGCCCCGTGACTATCTGTCGACCTTCCTCAAGATCGGTACCATCATCGCCCTGGCGATTGGCATCCTGATCACCATGCCCGAGCTGAAAATGCCGGCCCTGACCCAGTTCACCGATGGCACTGGCCCGGTATGGAAAGGCGGCCTGTTCCCGTTCCTGTTCATCACCATCGCTTGTGGCGCGGTGTCGGGCTTTCATGCGTTGATCTCCTCGGGGACCACGCCCAAGCTGCTGGATAACGAAGCCAATGCCCGCTACATCGGCTACGGCGGCATGCTCATGGAGTCCTTCGTGGCGATCATGGCCATGGTCGCGGCTTCGGTGATCGAGCCTGGCGTTTACTTCGCCATGAACAGCCCGGCGGCCATCGTCGGCGGTGATGTGGTGGCCGTGGCGCAGACTGTCAGCAGTTGGGGTTTTGTCATCAGCCCGGAACAACTGCAGGCGGTGGCCAAGGACATCGGTGAAAACACCATCCTGGCCCGTGCCGGTGGGGCACCGACCCTGGCGGTGGGTATCGCGCAGATCCTCCACCAAGTACTGCCGGGTGAGAACACCATGGCGTTCTGGTACCACTTCGCGATCCTGTTCGAAGCCCTGTTCATTCTGACCGCTGTGGATGCCGGTACCCGTGCCGGTCGTTTCATGCTCCAGGATTTGCTGGGGTCTTTCGTTCCAGCGCTCAAACGCACTGAATCCTGGACCGCCAACCTGATTGCTACCGCCGGTTGCGTGGCCCTGTGGGGCTACCTGCTGTACCAGGGCGTGATCGATCCGCTGGGTGGCATCAACACCTTGTGGCCGCTGTTCGGCATCTCCAACCAGATGCTGGCCGGTATTGCCCTGATGCTGGGCACCGTGGTCCTGATCAAGATGAAGCGCCAGCGCTACATCTGGGTCACCCTGCTGCCGGCTGTCTGGCTGCTGATCTGCACCACGACTGCGGGCTTCATCAAGCTGTTCGACGCCAACCCGGCGATCGGCTTCCTGTCGCTGGCGAAGAAATACAGCGATGCGATGGCCAATGGTCAGATCCTCGCTCCGGCCAAGGACATCACGCAGATGCAGCACGTGATCTTCAACGCCTACACCAACGCGACCCTGACTGCCTTGTTCCTGCTGGTGGTGTTCAGCATCCTGTTCTACGCGCTCAAGGTCGGTATCGCGGCTTGGGGCAGCAAGGAACGTACGGATAAAGAATCGCCCTACCAGGCTGTACCTGACGCGTAACCCGAGGATTGCAACCATGTTCAATGACCTGAGTCGCCTCGGTAAATACCTCGGTCAGGCCGCGCGCCTGATGGTCGGCATGCCCGACTACGACAACTACGTCGAGCATATGCAAACCAAGCACCCGGACAAGCCGGTGATGTCGTACGAGGCGTTCTTCCGAGAACGCCAGGAAGCGCGGTACGGCGGCAAGGGCGGTCCGAAGTGCTGTTGAAGTACAGCGTGTAAGCCACACCCATGTAGGAGCCGGCTGCTCGGCGATAGCGCTCTGATTGACGCCATCGTCGGCCAGCCGGCTCCTACGTTTTTATGCGTGGGAGATCCTGTTTTGCAAAATCCTATTCCCGTCACCGTGCTCAGCGGTTTCCTCGGCGCCGGCAAGACCACTTTGCTGCGTCATCTGCTCAAGGCCGAGCACGGTTTGAAGATCGCCGTGATCGAGAATGAGTTCAGTGATGCCGGTATCGACACCCAGCTGCTGGGGGACGAGCCGGTCCAGGTCATGACCCTGTCCAATGGCTGTGTCTGCTGCACCATCCACACCGACCTGACCAAGGCCCTGTATCTGCTGCTGGAGCGCCTGGACAGTGGCGAGATCGCCTTTGATCGACTGGTGATCGAGTGCACCGGATTGGCCGACCCGGCTCCGGTGGCGCAGACCTTTTTCATTGATGAAGAGTTGCGTGAGCGCTACATCCTCGACGGCATCATCACCCTGGTGGATGCCAAGCACGCCGAGTTCCACCTGACCCAGACCATCGCCCAGGCGCAGATCGGCTTTGCCGACCGGCTGCTGGTGAGCAAGCGCGACCTGGTGGATGAGCAGACCTTCGAGGCCCTCAGCCAGCGCCTGACGCGGATCAACCGCCGGGCGCCGATTCGCCTGGTGGAGCACGGCCGGATCGATCTGGCGGAACTGCTGGATGTGCGGGGCTTCAACTTGAATGCTGATCTGGGCGGCGGCATCAGCCTGCGTCCGGTGAGCCCGGCACCCTCGGTGGATCGGATTTCCAGCCTGGTGCTGCGCACTGAACAGGCCCTGGATCTGGATCGCCTCAGCGAGTTCATGAATGAGCTGCTGGAGGATCATGGCAAGCAATTGTTGCGTTACAAGGGCGTGCTGAACGTGATCGACGAGCCACGGCGCATGGTGTTCCAGGGCGTACTCAAGCTTTACGGCTTTGACTGGGATACCGAATGGGCTGAGGGCGAGGCGCGGGAGAGTGTGATGGTGTTCATTGCCGACGATCTGCCGGAAGAGAAGATCCGGCAGGGCTTCGAGAAAATGCTGGGGGGCTGAAGTCCTCGCTGGCCAGCCGACTCCTACAGGTCGGCGGGCGCTGTGCCTAGCAGGCGTTGTTCCAGGTGATCCAAGTGGCGGTTCATCAGGGCTTCGGCCTTTTCGACGTCAGCCGCCTGTAGCGCATCGATGATCGTCGCGTGCTCTTGCCAGGCGCAGCAGTGGCGGGCGCGGCCTTCAAACTGGGCGATGGCCAGGGAGGTCAGCGGCACCAGGCTGCCGAGAAACTGCGCCAGTGGGGCGTTGCCGGCCACTTCAGCCAGTTGCAGGTGGAACTCCCCGGACAGGCGGATGGCCGGGCCGCGTTGGTCGCGCTCAATGGCTTCACGTTCCCGGGCGATCAACTGTCGCAGGGACTGCAACTGGCGCCGGGGTTGCTGGCAGGCCAGGCGCACCAGGGTGATTTCCGTCAGGCGCCGGGCGTGCAGGATCTGCCGGGTCTGCTCCAGGTCAGGAGCCGCGACCTGGGGGCGGTAATTGGGCCGCAGGATCACCACTTGCTGGTGGGACAAGCGCGCCAGGACCTGGCGGATGATGCTGCGGCTGACGCCGAAGGCCTGCCCGAGGCTGTCTTCGGTGAAGCGGCTGCCGGGTGCGATGCGCTGTTCGAGAATGGCGTCGAAGATCTGTGGATAGACATCATCGACCAGCAGTTTTTTTTCGCCGCACTGACGCCGAGGCAGGCTGGCCACCAGGGTGAAGGGGTTGTTTTTCAGGGCGTAGCTGACCATGGCCTGTCTCCAGTCCAGTTGCTGACTCGGGGGTTGATTACAGGGCGTTGGAGCCCAGGTGATCGTCCGGAATATTCAGTTCGATGCCCATGCGCTGGCCTTCCTGGAGGATGTGCCGACGCATCTCGGCGCTGGCCAGGGCGCTGTTCTTGTTGCGGATCGCCCGCACCACGGCTTCATTTTCTTCCAGGCGTTCGGCCAGGTGCTCCGGCGAATTGCGCAGGATCTGCGCACTTTGCTTGAGGGCATTGCTGGTCTGTTGCACCACGTTCTGGAAGATCGGGTTGCTGGTCAGGGTGAACAGTTCCTCGTGGAAGGCGATGTAGGCATTGACCCCGGCTTCGCTGTCATTGGCCTCCAGGGCTTCGCGCATGTCCATGAGGGTCAGGCGCAGCTGGCCGACTTCCTTGCTGCTGATGGATTGCGCCACCAGCCCGACGATGAAGGGCTCCAGGGTGTAGCGCAGTTGCAGCACGTCCTCGAGGCTGGCGCCGGCCACGCTGCGCTCGGCACCTTGGGCTTCGCTCTGGGGCGCATCCAGCACCACCACGCCCTTGCCAGGCATGGAGCGCACCAGGCCCAGGGTTTCCAGGACGATCACCGCTTCGCGCAGGCTGGGGCGGCTGATGCCCAGTTGCTCGGCCAATTCACGTTGCCCGGGCAGCATGTCGCCGGAGCGCCACTGGCCTCGGGCAAGGGCCGCCCGGAGCTTTTCTACCACTGAATTCACAACCGTTGACGAGCTGATCACTGTTGACTCCATGAGCTATCGGTAGCGCGCTGTTGCCGCGCTGATTGTTGTGCCTGCCGTCGGCAGGCACAAGGTTGGATCAAAATTCCTGCTGGTGGGCACCGGCCACCGGTTTTCGCGCCTGGAAGGTATAGCCCTGTTGACCACTGAGCACCTTGTTGGCCCGTTGCACGTCGATGTCCTTTTCCCAGCGGGCGATGGCCACGGTGGCCACGCAGTTGCCGATCAGATTGGTCAGGGCGCGACCGATGCCCATGAACCAGTCCACGGCCAGCACCAGCACCAGGCCCACCACCGGAATTGCCGGGATCGCGGTCAGGGTCGCGGCCAGGATCACCAGGGCCGAACCGGGAATGCCATGGGCGCCCTTGGAGGTGATCAGCGACACCAGGAGGATGGTCAACAGGTCCGACATGGACAACGGCGTGCCGGTGGCATTGGCGATGAAGACGATGGCCAGGGTCAGGTAGATGGAGAAACCATCCAGGTTGAACGAGTAGCCGGTTGGAATCACCAGGCCCACGGTGGAGCTGCCAATGCCCAGGTGCTCCAGCTTGCGCATGATCTGCGGCAGGACGGCGTCGGAGGAGGCGGTGCCGAGAACGATCAGCAACTCTTCGCGCAGGTATTTGAGGAAGGGCAGCATGCGCAGGCCCGACAGGCGCATGACCAGGCCGAGGATCAGCGCGACGAAGGCGACGCAAGTCAGGTAGAACAGGCCCACCAGGCTGCCCAGGTGCTGCAGCGAATCCAGACCGTATTTGCTGGTGGTGAAGGCGATGGCGCCGAACACGCCGATGGGCGCCAGGCGCACGATCATGCCCATGATGCGGAAGATCACGTGGCTCAGTTCATTGATCAGCCGGGAGATGCCGGAGGCGGCTTCGCCCACCAGGTTCAGGGCACTGCCGAACAGCACCGAGAACAGCAGCACCTGGAGGATATTGTTCTCGGCAAAGGCGCCGATCACCGAGGTGGGGATCAGGTCCATGAGGAACTGGGTGGTGGTGTGCATGTGCTGGCCGCGTTGAGCGATATCGCCCATGTCGGCGGTGGACAGCTGCTCCAGGTGAATATTGGCGCCGCTGCCGATGCCGGTGCTGAAGGCCATGACCAGGCCGATCACCAGGGCGATGGTGGTGAGGATCTCGAAGTAGATCACTGATTTGAGGCCGATGCGGCCGACCTTCTTCAGGTCGCCGGCGCCGGAGATGCCGCTGACCACCACGCAGAACACGATCAGGCCGATGAGCATCTTGATCAGCTTGATGAAGCCGTCGCCCAGTGGTTTGAGTTGTGAGGAGTATTCGGGGAGGGTGAGGCCGCAGACGATGCCAAGCATCAGTCCGAGCACAACCTGGAGGAAAATCGAACGCGAGCACCATCTGAGCATGGGGAGGAATCCTGGTCGGTGTCCTGTCTGCCGTGTGCGGGGGGGCACAGCGGATGGAGGACTTAATTATTGTGGTCTTACCGGTATGTCCAGTGCAGGCGCAGTCTACGCTCGGGTTTTATGGGTTTACAAGAGGCTGAACGAAAATTGGCTTTACCGGTCTGACCAGTGGTTTTTCCTCCCCTGGCCACTGTAGCCGCTGCTGTAGGTTGCGATCGGCCGGGACGGCCGCCCGAGTATCTTGCGTTCGCAAGACCTCGCAGGCTCCTTTCAGCGCCTGGTGCGGCGGCCATCCAGGCACAAAAAAGCCCGGCGCTGGGCCGGGCTTTTTCTGTTGCGGTCTGCGGGCTGATTAAGCGCCGTATACCGGCAGCTTCTTGCAGATGGCCTTGACCTTCTCACGCACGGCGTCGATCACCGCTTCGTTGGACAGGTCCGCCAGGATGTCGCAGATCCAGCCGGCCAGTTCCTTGCACTCGGCTTCCTTGAAGCCACGGGTGGTCACAGCCGGAGTACCGAAGCGCAGGCCGGAGGTGACGAACGGGGAACGTGGGTCGTTAGGCACGGAGTTCTTGTTCACGGTGATGAACGCTTTGCCCAGAGCGGCGTCGGCGTCTTTACCGGAGATGTCCTGCTTGATCAGCGACAGCAGGAACAGGTGGTTCTTGGTACCACCGGAAACCACGTCGAAACCGCGTGCGATGAACACTTCGGCCATGGCTTGGGCGTTCTTCACCACTTGTTCCTGGTAGGCCTTGAACTCAGGCTGCAGCGCTTCCTTGAAGCAGATCGCTTTAGCGGCGATCACGTGCTCCAGCGGGCCACCCTGGGCGCCCGGGAATACTGCGGAGTTCAGCTTCTTCTCGATGTCGGCGTTGGCGCGAGCCAGGATCAGGCCGCCACGTGGACCGCGCAGGGTCTTGTGGGTGGTGGTGGTGACCACGTCGGCGAATGGTACTGGGTTCGGGTAGACGCCAGCGGCGACCAGACCGGCCACGTGGGCCATGTCGACGAACAGGTAGGCACCGACCTTGTCAGCGATTTCGCGGAAACGCGGGAAGTCGAGGATCTGCGAGTAGGCGGAGAAACCGGCCACGATCATTTTCGGCTTGTGCTCAAGGGCCAGGCGCTCGACTTCGTCGTAGTCGATCAGGCCGTTGGCGTCGATGCCGTACTGAACAGCGTTGTACAGCTTGCCGGAGGAGGAAACGGCAGCACCGTGGGTCAGGTGACCGCCGTGGGCCAGGCTCATGCCCAGGATGGTGTCGCCGCCTTGCAGCAGGGCCAGGTAGACCGCTGCGTTGGCTTGGGAGCCGGCGTGTGGCTGGACGTTGGCGTAGTCGGCGCCGAACAGCTCCTTGGCGCGATCAATGGCCAGTTGCTCAACCACGTCGACGTATTCGCAACCGCCGTAGTAGCGCTTGCCTGGGTAGCCTTCGGCGTATTTGTTGGTCAGTACCGAGCCTTGAGCTTCCATCACCGCTGGGCTGGTGTAGTTTTCCGAAGCGATCAGCTCAATGTGCTCTTCCTGACGCTGAGCTTCTTGCTCCATGGCGGCAAAGAGATCGGCGTCGTACTTGGCAATAGTCAAATCACGGCTGAACATGGCGGTCCTCAAGGATCGGGGGGCAGAAAGGGGAGGCATTCTAACCCAATGGGTTTTAGATGGCATATGAAAGGACATCATGTCGCAGACAAGTGGCCTTCACGTAGTACGTGATCTCTCGTAGGAGCTGGCTTGCCAGCGAAGAGGCCCCTGAATCGCCTTCGCCGGCAAGCCGGTTCCTACGTACGCGGGGGTTAGTCGAACATGAACAGCGCGTCGTTGCTGAACTGCGCTTCGAAGCGGTTGGCTGGCATCGGCCGGCCGAACAGGTAGCCCTGGACCTCGTCGCAGCCGTGTTCGCGCAGGAACTCCAGCTGCTCGTGGGTTTCCACGCCCTCGGCGATTACCGCCAGGTTCAGGCTGTGGGCCATGGCGATAATGGCGCGGGCGATCTGCGCATCCTGCTCGCCGGACGGCAGGCCGTCGACGAAGGTGCGGTCGATCTTCAGCACGTCGATGGGGAACTGCTTGAGGTAGTTCAGCGATGAATAGCCGGTGCCGAAGTCGTCCACCGCGATGCTCAGGCCCAGATTCTTCAGGCCGTCGAGAATCTGCATCGCCTCGCTGACTTCGCGCATCAGGATACTTTCGGTGAGCTCCAGCTCCAGGCACGCCGGCGGCAGGCCGGTGTCCTTGAGGATGGTGGCGATGCGCATGCCCAGCTGGCCGTCGGAGAACTGCCGCGCGGAAATGTTCACCGAGACCTTCGGCACCCGCACCTTGGCCTGGTGCCAGGACTTGAGCTGGCGGCAGGCTTCGCTGATTACCCAGTCGCCCACATCCACCACCAGGCCCAGTTCTTCCAGGACCGGAATGAAGTCGCCCGGCGGCACCAGCCCGCGGCGCGGATGACGCCAGCGCAGCAGCGCCTCGGCACCGGTCAGGCGTTTGCCGTCGCCGCTGAACTGCGGCTGGTAATAGAGCACGAACTCTTCCTGTTCCAGGGCGTGGCGCAGGTCGCTTTCCAGCTCCAGGCGCTCCAGGGCACTGGCGTTCATGTCGGCCTGGTAGAACTGGAAGTTGTTCTTGCCGCGCTCCTTGGCGTGGTACATCGCGGTGTCGGCGTTCTTCATCAGCTGGCTCAGTTCTTTGCCGTCCTGAGGGCTCAGGGCGATGCCGATACTGGCGGTGACGAAGAACTCCCGACCTTCGAGGACGAAGGGCTTGACCAGGCTGGCGAGGATCTTCTCGGCCACATTGATGGCCCGGTTCAGGGCAATCTCGCGGCTGGCGCGCGGTTGCAGGAGCAGGGTGAATTCGTCGCCACCCATGCGCGCCACGGTGTCGTCATCGTCGACGCAACCCAACAGGCGGGTGGCCATTTCCTTGAGCATGCGATCGCCCGCCGCGTGGCCCAGGGAGTCGTTGATCGGCTTGAAACGGTCCAGATCGAGGAACATCAGCACCACCCAGGACTTCTGCCGCTCCGCCGATTGCAGCGCGGTGTGCAGACGGTCCTGGAACAGGGTGCGGTTGGGCAGGTGGGTCAGGGCGTCGTAGTAGGCCAGGCGGTGAATCCGCTGTTCACTGGCCTTGCGCTCGCTGATGTCGCTGAAGAAGCACACGTAGCTGGCCAGGTCGCCTTCATCGTCGAGCACTGCAGTGATGCCGACCCAGGCCGGGTAGTGCTCGCCATTGCGGCGCTTGAGCCAGACTTCGCCTTCCCAGCTGCTGTGCTGGTGCAACTGCTTGAGCACATAACGCAGGTGGGCTTCCTGCTGGTCGTCGACGGTGAGCATGTTCGGCAACTGGTCAAGCACCTGGGACACCGCGTAGCCGCTGACCCGGCTGAAGGCTTCGTTGGCCTGGACGATGTAGCCGGCGGGGTCGGTGATCAGGATCGCCGAGGTCGAGTGCTCGAATACCGTGGCCGCCATGCGCAGGTCTTTTTCCGCCCGGCGTTGCTGGCTGATATCGCGGCCAACCCCGAGTACGCCCTCGAAGGCGCCGTGTTCGTCCCACACCAGGACCAGGCGCAGTTCGATGGGGATCTTGCGCCCATCGGCTCGCAGGCAGTCGAACAGGAACAGCTGGGTCTGCACCTGGCTGCGCAACTGCGCCAGTTGCTCGGGTTTGTCCAGGGCCTTGCTGACCCGGTCCATCAGGGTGTAGATGCCGGCCAGTTGCTGTGGGTTGGCGATGGTGGACTGCCAGCCATTCTGGAAGATCCACTCCACGTCGTAGCCGAGCACCGCATGCACCGAGGGGCTGACGTAGTTCAGCGACAGCTTGTTGTCAGTGGAGAAGATCACGTCGCTGATGCTTTCGGCGAGCATGCGGTAGCGCTGTTCGCTGTCACGCAGCGACTCGCTGGCCTCGATCTGGTCGGTGATGTCCTTGGCCACGCCGATGATTCGCGTCACCTGGTCGTAGCGATCCCGGGCCAGGGCCTGTTCGCGGATCTCGAAGCGTCGCCACTGGCCGCTGCGGTGGCGGAAGCGCAGTTGGCATTGCAGGAGCTGGGCGTAGGCCGAGTGGCGCTGTTCCTGGCGCAGGCGGTGATAGAGGTCGGCGTCTTCCGGGTGCAGGAGGATTTCCCAGAAGTATTCGCCCATCTGGTGCAGTTCGGTCTTGTTGTAGCCGAGGGTCTGGCCCAGGTGGTGGTTGCTGAAGATCATCCGCTGGCTGATCACGTCCTGCACATACAGGTGATCGGGCACGGTGCGCACCACGTCGGACCAGAAACCTTCGCGCTCCAGCAGCGACAGCTCGATCAGCTTGCGGCTGGTGATGTCGCTGATGCTGAGGATCACGGCGCTGTAATCCTCTGTCGCTTCCGGCAGGCGCAGTACCAGCCATAGATGCTGGTCATTGCCCTGGGCGTCGCTGAGCTTGATCTCCAGTTCCAACTGTTTCTGCTGGTTGACCACGGCTTCCAGTAACTGGCCGCCGATGGCGTTGCCGTTCTTCGGGCAGCCTTCGATCAGTAGTTGCCAGGCCTGGTCGCTGGATTCGACATTGAGCAGGCGCAGCGCCACCTGATTGACTTCGGTGATGCGCAATTCTTTCAGCAACTGGCGAGGGTGGTCCGGATGGCTGGTTTGCCAGCGCTTGAGCTGCTCGCTGTTGTGTAAATGGTGTTGGCCGAGCAGCTCCGGGAGCCCGGAGATATCCAGGACGCAGAGGGCGACCCCTGTGCCCTCGAAAATATCCTGATAGCGTCGCCGGCCCTCGTGGAGCTGGCGTTGGCGCCGACGCATGTTGAGCAGGGCAATTACCGGCAGCAGGGAGAACGCCAGGCCCAGCAGGCACTTGCCGATAAAGGCCGGCAGCAGTTCCTCGATCACCGCCCGTTGGTCGAACAGCCCGCGCAGTTGCCAGTCGCTATTGTTCAAAGGCACCAGCAGCACACTGCTGGCCATCTCGTCGGGGGCCAGCATGCCTGGGGTCGGGGCGCTGCGTTCATCGCGCTTGATCACCTGTCGGCTCAGGCGATTCTCGATCACCCAAGTCGGCTTGAAACCTTCCTCGCTTTGCCGCACCAGGGTCTGCAGGAAACTGGGGGACATGCGCAGTACCCAGAAACTGCGAGTCGAGCCACTGGCCTGGTGCAGCAAGACATGCACCACTGAACCGTCGGCAGGATTGCTGTAGTAATAGCGCTGGGAACGGCTGCGCTGGACCAGTTCGGCGAGCCAGAGAGCATCCTGGCTGTCGGTGGCGCTGTCGCTGAGGATCTGCCCCTGGCTGTCCAGCAGGGCGAAACTGCGAACGTCCGGCAGGGAGCGCTGGAGCTTTTGCAGCAGTTGCTGTTGTTGCTGGCTGTCTTGGGGGGCTTCGACGGTCGGTAGCAGATTGAGGGCGATCTGGGCATTGAGCGCCAGGTTCAGGCTCAGGTGGTCGGCCAGATCGGCGCTGTAGTCGATGGCGTGCTGGCGCTGGTCCTTGCGGGTTTGCTGCAGTTGATCGAGCAGTTGCCAGAACAACAGGGCCAGGAGCAATAGCACCAGCGTCGCCAGTGCGCCTTTGAGTGTGCCCCGCAAAGGAAGGGCCGACGCGGAGGCTTTAGCGCGCGCGGGCTGTGGCGAAATGACGTTGGACAAGCTGTGATCCTGCGGTTTGGCTGGGCTGGCGCGACGTGCACTATAAGCCGGACGCCCGAAGGGCGGCTAGCATGCCTTGAGTTGTGGCAAAGTGCCAGTCCCGCTTGGCTGGACCTGGATCGTGCATTGAGGTAGTTTTGCCGGTTACGCGGGAGCGTTCCAGCTCCAAACAATCAGGCTTTTTCCGCCCGTCGGTATTGATCATGGTCAATGCCGGTGCCGCGCATGGCCTGGCCCGGGCCCGGCCCGTTCTATTCATCTGTCACTGACGCTAGGTTCACCATGGCTCAATACGTCTTCACCATGCATCGGCTGGGCAAAGTTGTTCCGCCGAAGCGGGAAATCCTGAAAAACATCTCCCTGTCTTTTTTCCCCGGCGCCAAGATCGGCGTACTGGGCCTCAACGGTTCGGGTAAGTCCACGCTGCTGAAAATCATGGCCGGCGTCGATACCGAGTTCGAAGGTGAAGCCCGTCCGATGCCGGACCTGAACATCGGCTACCTGCCTCAGGAACCACAACTGGATCCAACCAAGACTGTGCGTGAAGTGGTCGAGGAGGCGGTGAGCGTGATCAAGGACGCCCAGGCACGCCTGGACGAAGTCTACGCCGCCTACGCCGAGCCGGATGCCGATTTCGACAAGCTGGCCGCCGAGCAGGCCAAGCTGGAAGCCATCCTGCAAGCCAGCGACGGTCATAACCTGGAGCGTCAGCTGGAAGTGGCCGCCGACGCCCTGCGCCTGCCGGCCTGGGACGCCAAGGTCGAGCACCTGTCCGGTGGTGAAAAGCGTCGTGTGGCCCTGTGCCGCCTGCTGCTGTCCGCCCCCGACATGCTGCTGCTCGATGAGCCAACCAACCACCTGGATGCCGATTCCGTGGCCTGGCTGGAACACTTCCTCCACGACTTCCCAGGCACCGTGGTCGCGATTACGCACGACCGTTACTTCCTGGACAACGTCGCCGGTTGGATTCTCGAACTCGACCGCGGCGCCGGTATTCCTTACGAGGGCAACTATTCGGGTTGGCTGGAAGCCAAGTCCGCGCGTCTGGCCCAGGAATCCAAGCAGCAGTCGGCCCATGAAAAGGCCATGAAGGAAGAGCTGGAGTGGGTGCGCAAAGGCGCCAAGGCTCGCCAGTCGAAATCCAAGGCTCGTCTGCAACGCTTCGAGGAAATGCAGTCCCAGGAATTCCAGAAGCGCAGCGAAACCAACGAGATCTATATCCCGGCCGGTCCGCGCCTGGGTGACAAGGTCATCGAGTTCAAGAACGTCACCAAGGGCTACGGCGATCGCGTGCTGATCGACAACCTGTCGTTCTCCATGCCCAAAGGCGCCATTGTCGGCGTGATCGGTGGTAACGGTGCCGGTAAATCGACCCTGTTCCGCATGCTCATGGGCAAGGAAACCCCGGATTCGGGCAGCATCGAGATCGGTGAAACCGTGCAGCTTGCCTGTGTGGATCAGAGCCGTGAGGACCTGGACGGCAGCAAGACCGTGTTCCAGCAGATTTCCGACGGTTCCGACCAGATCCGCATTGGTAACTACGAGATCCCGTCGCGTACCTACGTCGGTCGCTTCAACTTCAAGGGTGGCGACCAGCAGAAGTTCGTCAAGGACCTGTCCGGTGGTGAGCGTGGCCGTCTGCACCTGGCCCTGACCCTGAAAGAGGGCGGCAACGTCCTGCTGCTCGACGAACCGTCCAACGACCTCGACGTCGAAACCTTGCGTTCCCTGGAAGAAGCCCTGCTGGACTTCCCGGGCGCCGCCATCGTGATTTCCCACGATCGGTGGTTCCTGGACCGGGTGGCCACTCACATCCTGGCGTACGAAGACGATTCGCAAGCGGTGTTCTTCGAAGGCAACTACACCGAGTACGAAGCCGATCGCAAGAAGCGCCTGGGCGAAGCCGCAGCGCAACCGCACCGTGTGCGGCACAAGAAGCTGGCCTGATCGGCTCGCTGCTTGAAAAAAAACGGAGCCTTCGGGCTCCGTTTTTTTTGTTCGCCGGTAAGCCGGCGCCTAGAAAAATACTGCCGATGCAGTAGGCGTCGGCTGACCGGCGAAGGGTTTTGTGCGGCTCCCCAAAAACGTGCAGGCCATGCAATTTGTGCCACCAAATCCGTGCACAAAATCCCTGGAAATCGTCGTCATTTATATCTAATGCACCATTTAAATTCATATCTGCGACATTTTGCGCTGTCGCGGTGCGAGTTGAATTGATAAAGTCCCGGGCAAATCTCCCCTTAACGACAATAAATTTGCCGAGACTTCCCATGATCGAATCCGTCGAAGATTTCCTCGCCCGCCTGAAAAAGCGCGATCCGGACCAACCTGAGTTTCATCAGGCGGTGGAAGAGGTCCTGCGCAGCCTCTGGCCATTTCTCGAGGCCAATCCGCACTATCTGAGCTCCGGTATTCTCGAGCGAATCTGCGAACCGGAACGCACTGTGGTGTTTCGCGTGTCCTGGGTCGACGATCAGGGCAAGGTCCGGGTCAATCGCGGTTTCCGCATCCAGATGAACAGCGCCATCGGTCCCTACAAGGGCGGCTTGCGCTTCCATCCGTCGGTCAACATGGGGGTGCTGAAATTCCTCGCCTTCGAGCAGACCTTCAAGAACTCCCTGACGTCCCTGCCCATGGGCGGCGGCAAGGGTGGCTCCGACTTCAATCCCAAAGGCAAGAGCGATGCTGAAGTGATGCGCTTCTGCCAAGCCTTCATGACCGAGCTGTACCGGCATATCGGTGCCGATGTGGACGTGCCGGCGGGAGACATTGGTGTGGGGGCCCGGGAAATCGGTTTCCTCTTCGGTCAGTACAAGCGCTTGAGCAACCAGTTCACTTCAGTTTTTACGGGCAAGGGCATCAGCTACGGCGGCAGTCTTATCCGCCCGGAGGCCACAGGTTTCGGTTGCGTGTACTTCGCCGAGGAGATGCTCAAGCGTCGTGGCGACCGGGTCGAGGGCAAGCGCGTGGCGATCTCAGGTTCCGGCAACGTGGCGCAATATGCCGCGCGCAAGGTGATGGACCTGGGGGGCAAGGTGATTTCCCTGTCCGACTCCGAGGGCACCTTGTATTGCGAATCGGGCTTGAGCGAAGACCAATGGCTGGCGGTGCTGGAGCTGAAGAACGTCACCCGCGGGCGGATCAGCGAGCTGGCAAGCCGCTTCGGCCTGGAGTTCCGGGCCGCTAAGACGCCATGGGACCTGGCCTGCGACATCGCCCTGCCGTGCGCCACACAGAACGAACTGGATGCCGATGCTGCCCGCAGCTTGCTGCGCAACGGCTGCACCTGTGTTGCCGAAGGCGCCAACATGCCCACCACCCTGGAGGCTGTGGATATCTTTATCGACGCCGGCATTCTGTTTGCGCCGGGCAAGGCATCCAATGCCGGCGGAGTGGCGGTGAGCGGGCTGGAGATGTCGCAGAACGCCATGCGCCTGCTCTGGACTGCCGGTGAAGTGGACAGCAAGCTGCACGCCATCATGCAGTCGATCCACCATGCTTGCGTGCATTACGGCGAAGAGAACGGTCGGATCAACTACGTCAAAGGGGCGAACATCGCCGGCTTCGTCAAGGTTGCCGATGCCATGCTGGCCCAGGGCGTGGTCTGAGCCGTCTCAGGCCAGTTCGATTCGGATGATTTCGATCAACTGATCCCCAGCCGGCCGTTGCCACAGGACTTCGTCACCGGGTTGCGCCCCCATCAGGGCACGGCCCAGGGGCGAGGCCCAATTGATCAGGCCTCTGGCGGCATCGGCTTGATCTTCACCAACCAGCTGCACACTCTGTTGCTGATCCTGTTCATCGGCGAAGGTCACCCGGTTGCCGATCTGCACCTTGTCGCAGGTGCTCGCATTGACCACCTGGGCGCTGTGCAGGCGTGACGAGAAATAGCGCAGGTCCCGTTCCAGTTCCGCCACCTGCTGCTGGTCTGCGGCGTCCCCCAAGTCGGTTTGTGCCGAGTGCTGGCTGTGCAGTTCTGCCACCTTGGCCTGCAACTCGGCAAAACCCAGGGGCGTGACGTAGTTGGGCAGGGTGCTGATCTGACGTTCCACGGGTTGCTCGACCTGGGCTGCGGCCAGATCTTCATTGACGAAAGCGCGGCTCATGGTTGTTCTCCTTAAAGGGAGCGATGGACCATGGTTGCAGGCTTTTGACCCGGGCGGTTAGCTGAAAACGACTTACTGCGAGCGATAGGCCCGAGCCGCGTCACGGTCCTTCTCCTGCTGCCAGGCACGTTCCCGTTCGTTCCAGTGACGTTCCCGGTACTCATTGCGGTCCTGGTTCTCCAGCATGCCCTGGCACTGGCGGAAACCATCGTTCCAGCCCTCGGCATACTGCGGGTCCTTGAGGTAGCGCGGAACGTCCTTGCGATACTCACCGCTGATCGATCCTGCCGCCTGACGGCCGCTGACGCAGCCAGCGTCGAAGCCGTCGACAAAGGCCGGCGGATAGCCTTGCTTGAGCAAATACTCGTGGTTCGACTCACAACCACCGATCAGTGCCAGTGCCAGCACTGCCCAACCATAACGCCACATCGAGTCACTCCCAGGCTTCACCTGAGTGAAGTCTAGAAGGGCGATTGTCGGCGACGCGTGAAAACCTTGTCGCTGGCAACTTGAGGCTTGCAGCTGTTCTTAATAGTGATACCACTTGAGTTCGAGCATGACTTCGTTGACCGGGCTAGCCAATTGGCTGAACTCGCGCTGCGCGCTCAGGCGCAGGCCCAGGTTGCGGGACAGTTCCCATTGCTGGTTGAGGCTCAGGCTGCGGCGGACTTCGCCGTTGGTGAAGTAATCGCCCTTGGCTTCGAGGCTGAAGTTGCCCAGTGGGTTCTTCCACAGCAGCCCGGAGTTGAAGCCTGCCGCCGGGGCGATGAACCCGGCGAAGTCGGCGTTGTGTTCTACCCGCACTGTGCCCAGGACAAAACCCAGGGTGTCCTCGCCCAACTGCCAGGTACCGCCGGCGCCGCCGTTGACGTGGCTGACCAGGGTTTCATCGTCGTGCTTGCCAGGCACCCGCTCCAGGCCGCCAGTGACTTGCCAGGACCAGGGTTGCAGCAGTTCGTTGCGTGGAGTCAGGGAGCGGATGGTCGCCAGGTCCAGTTGTTGCAACTGCCAGCGGTTGCCTTCGTACTGGCGCAGTTTCATCTGCAGGATTTCGATCTGCGCCCCCAATGGGAAACCCTCGGCGTTGTCATTGAGGTCGTGGTAGGCCATGCGCAGGCCGTATTCGGCAAAGGCCTTGTCGTCCCGGGTTCCGAGCCCCAGTTGCCAGGTACGGGACTGGTGACCATCTTCCGGCAGGCCAGGGCGTTCGATCTGTAGTTCCGGCGCGGGGTTCTGGTTGATCGCCCGCAACAGTTCGAAGCTGCGCTGGGAGCGCTCGGTATCGCGCTCCAGCCCGTTGGCCCGGTAACGCTCAAGACGGTAGGCAGCGTCGACGATCAAGGCCTGGCGAGCCCGCGGCAGGGCCTTGAACTCGGCGCCCTGCAGTTGTTTCTGATCGGCGCTGACCTTGAGTACCCATTGCTGTTCGTCGTGGCTCAGGGGCTGGGCTCGGCTGAGCAGCTCCCGCTCCCGGGACGGGCGATAGTCGATGCGCTCCACCAGCCCGGCGTCCTTGACCGCCTTCACCGTGTCGGTGGGAATGGCGGTCAAGGGGAATTGTCCGGTCAGGCGCAGGCTGGGCCTGGCGACTTGTAGCAACTCCAGCAGGCGGTAGGAGCAGTTCTCGTCGAAGAAGAAGTAGTCGAACTTGATCTGCTTGAGCTCCCAGACGTGCTCTACCATGCGTTCGGTTTCAACTGGCGTCAGGTTCAGGCGGTACTCCCACAGGTCGCGGTTTTCCAGGCTGCGGTACTCCGAAAGCTTCTCCTGGTAGGGCACCAGGGCGAACAGTCCGGGGTAGCCGCCCATCAGGCCTTTCCACGCGTAGAGGATGCTGTTGTCCGAACCTTCGATATAGGCACCGAAGTTGATCGCGTAGCTGAGCAGGGCCGTGTTGTTGCTTTGTACGTCGGCCTGGTCGATGCGTAGCAGGGTATGGCCGAACATCGAGGAGGGGCTGTTGAGGTAGGCCGCGGGGAAAATCATCACGGTGCTGTGGGGCGAGACATCCTTGAACCATTGTTTGAATTCGGTGCACTCGACCTGGGGCAAGTCATTCAGCCCCAGTTGTGCCTTGAGCCAGCGGGTGCGGGACGGATAGACGCACTGCGCATGCCGGTCACCGGCGTCGGGGGCAGCGTAGAGGGCGTTCAGCGTCGCGCTCAGCTCGGCGTCGGGATGGTGGGCGCCATCGGTTGCGAGGAAGAACTTCGGATCACTGACATAACTGCGCCAGCCGCCCAGCTTGGCGGTTTCATAGTGTCCGATGGAAATCCAGAACGGGTCATTGGCCAGTTGCTGCAAACGTTGGGGATCGATGTGGGGCGCGGCATACAGCGGGGCGCAGACAAAGAGCGCCAGGTAGGCAAGGCGTTTGAGCATGGTGGGCAACTTAAGTCGGAAATACAAAGACCCAAGATGGGCAAGGTCAAGAAAACAAAACCCGCTCCCCGGGGGGAGCGGGCGGGTCGAGCTTAAGCTGGAGTGGCGTATTTCGCCAGGCGCGCATCGTTCTTCAACACGGCCAGGGTATTGGTGTGCACATCTTCCGCGGTCACGTCAGCCTTGCTGAAGATCTGTTGGAAGTGTTCGTGGGTGACCGCAGCAAAGTGCGCACGGTCTTCAGGGGCGACACCGAGTACCACGGCGTAGGTGGTCAAGGCTTCGCCTTGGCCCTTGGCCATGTCTTCGGAGAGCTCGTTCATCATGCCGTTCATGGCGAACCAGGATTTACCACCGTAAGTCAGTGATGCATTGGTGGAGCAGCCGTTGGTGCCGGAAGTCATGCCGAAGGTCGCGTTACCGGAGGTGCCGTTGGTGGTGGAAGCCAGGAAGTGCGCTGGAGTACCACGCTGACCTTCGAACAGCATGTTGCCCCAGCCGCAATCCGGACCACCTGGCGCCTGAGCCATGGCGTTGAGGGATACAGCGGTGAAAAGAGTACCGAGAAGAATCCGTTTCATAGCGTTGTTCTCTTTGTGTGCATACCAATGGACAGGGAGACTGGCGCTGATTGGCGCCAGTGGGCCGGTTATCTATCCAGCCGCGCAGTTTGGAGTTTAGGCAGGTTCCATGGGTTCCGTAGATTTTTACAAAACAATGCCTGAAATAGCTGGTTTTACATGGGGCGGGTAGCTGTATCCGCCTTGTCTATGCTTTCCCCTGAGGCGCGCCTTGCCAGCCGGGCATACCCGGCGCCAGAATGCCGCCATCTGCCCCGCCTGATGTAAGGAAGCCCGATGCCTGATCCTGTTGCTGCCAGCCTGCGTCTTGCGCCTGAAGCGCTGACCCGTCCTTTCTCTGCTGAACAGTTCAGCTTCTCGACCACCAATGATTTGGAGCCCTTTCGCGGTGTGCTTGGCCAGGAACGTGCGGTCGAAGCCTTGCAGTTCGGCGTGGCCATGCCACGCCCCGGTTACAACGTGTTTGTCATGGGGGAACCTGGCACGGGGCGCTTTTCTTTCGTAAAGCGCTATCTGAAGGCTGAAGGCAAGCGCCTGCAGACCCCGTCAGACTGGGTCTATGTCAACAATTTCGACGAGCCCCGGGAGCCTCGGGCGCTGGAACTGCCGGCCGGTGCCGCGGGCAGTTTCATCAGCGACATCAACGGTTTGATCGATAACCTGCTGGCGACGTTCCCGGCAGTCTTCGAGCATCCGTCCTACCAGCAGAAGAAGAGCGCCATCGACCGCGCTTTCAACCAGCGTTACGACCGCGCCCTGGACGTGATCGAGCGTCTGGCCCTGGAAAAGGACGTGGCGCTGTACCGCGACAGCAGCAATATCGCCTTTACCCCGATGCTCGATGGCAAGGCCCTGGACGAAGCCGAGTTCGCCCAACTGCCGGAGGCTGATCGCGAGCGTTTCCACGAGGATATTTCCGCTCTGGAAGAGCGCCTTAATGAAGAGCTGGCGAGCTTGCCGCAGTGGAAGCGCGAGTCGAGCAACCAGTTGCGTCAGCTCAATGAAGAAACCATCACCCTGGCCCTGCAGCCGTTGTTGGCGCCACTGTCCGAGAAGTACGCGGAAAACGCTGCGGTCTGCGGTTACTTGCAAGCCATGCAGGTCTATCTGTTGAAGACCGTGGTCGAGCAACTGGTGGACGACAGCAAGACCGATGCGGTGGCACGCAAGCTGTTGGAAGAACAGTACTGCCCAAGCCTGGTGGTGGGCCACCCGGCCAGTGGCGGCGCGCCGGTGGTGTTCGAGCCGCATCCGACCTACGACAACCTGTTCGGCCGGATCGAGTACAGCACCGACCAGGGCGCGCTCTACACCACGTACCGGCAGTTGCGTCCCGGTGCACTGCATCGAGCCAATGGTGGTTTCCTGATTCTGGAAGCCGAGAAGATGCTCAGCGAACCCTTTGTCTGGGACGCCCTGAAGCGTGCCCTGCAATCGCGCAAGCTGAAGATGGAATCGCCTCTGGGCGAGATGGGGCGTCTGGCGACCGTGACCCTGACGCCGCAGATGATTCCGCTGCAGGTCAAGGTCATCATCATTGGTGCTCGCCAGCTGTATTACACGCTGCAGGACCTGGATCCGGACTTCCAGGAAATGTTCCGGGTACTGGTGGACTTCGACGAAGACATCCCGATGGTGGATGAAAGCCTGGAGCAGTTTGCCCAGTTGCTGAAAACCCGCACCTCGGAGGAGGGCATGGCCCCGCTGACCGCTGATGCGGTGGCGCGCCTGGCCACCTACAGCGCGCGTCTGGCGGAGCACCAGGGGCGTCTGTCGGCGCGGATCGGCGACCTGTTCCAATTGGTCAGCGAGGCCGACTTTATCCGCCACCTGGCTTCGGACGAAATGACTGATGCTGGACATATCGAAAGGGCGCTGAAGGCCAAGGCGACGCGTACCGGTCGGGTATCGGCACGGATTCTCGATGACATGCTCGCCGGCATCATTCTCATCGACACCGATGGTGCCGCCGTGGGCAAGTGCAACGGCCTGACGGTACTGGAGGTGGGGGATTCGGCGTTCGGCGTGCCAGCGCGGATTTCCGCCACGGTCTACCCCGGTGGCAGTGGCATCGTCGACATCGAGCGCGAGGTCAATCTTGGCCAGCCCATCCACTCCAAGGGGGTGATGATCCTGACCGGTTACCTGGGCAGTCGCTATGCCCAGGAGTTCCCCCTGGCGATTTCCGCGAGCATTGCCCTGGAGCAGTCCTACGGCTACGTGGATGGCGACAGTGCTTCGCTGGGGGAGGCCTGCACGTTGATTTCGGCGTTGTCGAAAACACCACTCAAACAGTGTTTCGCCATCACCGGCTCGATCAACCAGTTCGGCGAGGTGCAGGCTGTGGGCGGAGTCAACGAGAAGATCGAAGGCTTCTTCCGCCTGTGCGAAGCCCGCGGCTTGACGGGAGAGCAGGGCGCGATCATTCCTCAGGCCAACGTGGCCACTTTGATGCTCGACGAGAAGGTACTGCAGGCCGTACGTGCTGGACAGTTCCATGTGTATGCGGTGCGTCAGGCTGATGAGGCCCTGAGCCTGCTGGTGGGCGAGCCGGCTGGTGAACCGGATGCCGAAGGTCAGTTCCCCGAAGGCAGCGTCAACGCGCGGGTGGTGGAGCGCCTGCGAGTCATTGCCGAGATGATCAGCGAAGAAGACCTGAAAGAAGCGGAAAAGGAACTGGCGCAAGAGGCGCTGACAGAGGCCAAGCCGGCGTGACAGTGGCCGCTGGCGAGGGCTTTGTCCCTCGCCAGCGGCGTCAGAGGGCTGACGCCAATTTCTCAAAATAGACCATTCGGCGCCTGTTGGATCGGTCAACTTTGTTTATCAGGCTTTTCTTCTATTCTCAGGGCAAGGAGAACGACAGTCGTCGCTGGATCGAAACAGTCCTCTATTGAAGGCTGAACAGTGGTTCTACCGAGGGTCGCCGCCATGTCGCGCAACCTTTGCCTCACCCGCCAATGCCTTGGCTTGGTCACCCGTATCGAATGCAGCGTCCGCCCACTGGCGGGGGACAACGGTATGTGGACCCTTCTCTTCGCCGCCGGAATGGCGGGTGAACAACCCTCAGCGATCAAGTCCCAAGGCCCGTTCTGTGGACCTGTGGTGGCGGAGTCCATCCTTGATTCGATTGTTGAAAGCCTGACCACCCATGGCTATCAGCTGGCCGATGATCCACAGATCTGGTGCCTGCATCTGCAGGCCCAGTTACGTCAGATCAATGGTGAGCGGGGACGCCATGCCGGTGATTTCCAGTTCCATCCTGAACACTGATCCTTAGGGGGGCGGGGGCGTCGACTCGGCTTTGTCGAGCTTGACCTCAAAGCCGTATTGCACAGTGTCGAGTGTGCTGCGGGTGTAGCTTTCCAACTGGCTGGGCTCGCCGTAGAAGTAGTGCACATCGAATAGCGCTGTACCGTCGGCCGAGGCACTGTGGCTGCTTGCAAGAATCTCCTTCAGGTATTGGCCGCTGGCGTCCTTGGCAAAGAAGCGCCAGGCGTCAGCAGGAAAGAGTTTCTGGTCGACGATCAAGGCGTTGCCCCTGAGTTCTAGGCCTTTGGGCAGCTGTTGAGCGTTGATGCTGCTCTTCTCGATGGTGGCCAGGAACAGAGGAATGGAGCCTACGGCGTAGGCGGGGGTTTCCGGGAAAAGGTTGAGGTCGTAGGTGATGACGCCCCGCAATGGGTCGATGTCGAAGGCCTCGTCCGGCAGTTCGATCGGTTCACCCCGTTGGCCCTTCTCGTTCTGGGTGAAGAAAGTCAGCGGGGTATCGTTGGTGCTGAACTCTGAGCCCAGCAACTCATCATTGAAGGTCCGCGGGTGGTTGAACTCGATGCGCGCTGCGCTGGCATCTTCCACCGACTGGCTGATGGTCACGGATTTTTTCAGTGACTCTTCGTCCAGCTGTGCGCCCTTGAGGTAGTGGGGGGCTTGATCGTCATAGACCACCACCGGCATTGGCAGCGGTTGGATGTTCCTGTCGGTGGTATTGCGGTCGAAACGATGTACCGGCAGGTCCAGGTCCTTGCGCGTGACGCTGGCCTGGGAGAAATCCAGTACCGCGACTTCCAGCCGATCCACCAGGCCATTGAAATACACCTTGGCGTAATGATTGGTGTGTTGCTGGTCGAAGGCCTTTTGCTCGTCCTCCAGTTGTTTCTCGAATGCCTCGCTCCACGCCTTCTGCTTTTGCATCTCGGCCAACTGCTGTTGGTAGAAGGCAATCTGTTGGGCGCTTTCGTTGATCGAGCCTGCGCGGGACAGAATCTGCCCCTTGCTGTCACGGGCCTGGGCCAGCAAGGGATTGAGGGCGACATCATTGGCTTCTGCGGGCAGGGGGGCGCTATTACTCAGCTCGATCTCGGCAACGTTCCTGTCCAGCGTCAACAGGGTCAGGCGGATATTGCCGTCCTGACGCGGTTTGCCGATGTCGGCCTTGGTCAGTTCAAAAGCGAGCACCCGACCTGGGGCTATCACCTCCAGTTTGCCTTGCAGGGAAACTGGCTGCGGCTGATTCTTGTTGTCCACCTCCAGGCCCTCGATAAAGGGGTAGGTGATGGTCAAGTCATCCGGATTGGTCAGGTTGGAGCTGGAGGGGCTGAGCTGGATGCCCGGATCGGTCTCCGACCATTCGGTTTGGAAGGGAATGACTTTTTTGTTGCTGAGGGTGACCGACTGCCATTCCAGCCCGTGGGGAAACGGGAACTGTGTGGGCATGTTGAAGCTGAAGGGGAAGACGGGCTGCAGATCGGTCAGGTAGTCGGAATTGGAGGATTTGCGCAGTACGAACAGACCGTTGACGTAGGTGTCCACCAAGGCTTGTGCAGTGGGATAGTGCTTGAGCAGGGCCAGGCTGTCGTCGCCGTATTCGGTTTCCAGCGGCTTGCTGTCAAGTTTGAGCTGTGCTCGTTCCAGCAGCAGGAGGGAGCCACCAAGATTGGCAATGGCGTCCTTGAGCTTCGGATCCTGGATGGCGTCCAGCGACTGTTCAAACTGTACGGTTTTCTCTTCGAGGCTCGCCTGTTTCTTTTCGTCGCTGGGAGAACAGCCGCTGATCAGCAGCGCCAGACCAAGGCCGACACTGGCCAAAGGCAATCGCACATCCATTTCCAATCTTCCTGTCCAATGTCGGTGAGCGTGAGCAATGGCTTCGACACTAGCAGAAAATACGCCCGGAAAAACCCGTGGATCAGGTGATTGTCTGTGGTTTATGGGGGTTTCCGGCGCTGATATACTCGCCGCCGTTTTTACACCGGGTGCGAGATTCAATGGAACGTTTTATCGAGAATGCAATGTATGCCTCACGCTGGCTGCTGGCGCCGATCTACTTCGGTTTGTCTCTGGGCTTGCTGGCACTGGCATTGAAGTTCTTCCAGGAAGTCTTCCACGTCATTCCCAATGTGTTTTCCATGGCCGAGTCCGACCTGATCCTGGTGCTGTTGTCGTTGATCGACATGGCGCTGGTAGGTGGTCTGCTGGTGATGGTGATGATCTCCGGTTATGAGAACTTCGTGTCGCAACTGGACATCGACGAAGACAAGGAGAAGCTCAACTGGTTGGGCAAGATGGATTCTTCGTCATTGAAGATGAAAGTGGCCGCGTCCATCGTGGCGATTTCGTCGATCCACCTGCTGCGAGTGTTCATGGATGCCAAGAACATCCCTACCGAGTACCTGTTGTGGTACGTGGTGATTCACATGACGTTCGTGATTTCGGCGTTTGCCATGGGTTACCTGGACAAGCTGACCAAGCACTGACAGGTTTCGCTGCGTGAATGAATGCCGCCCGGCCGTTGCGAAACGGACGGGCGGCGTTGTTTGTGGCTTGTGCTTTTCCTGGCTGGGGCATATGCCTGTAGCTGTCAGGGCTGTAAAAGCACGAGGTGCTCTCATGAATCTGCAAGAAATGAATGCCTACGCCATTGCCGGAAAAGTCGACGAATTGAATCTGATCTCCCTGGAGGGCGGAATCTATCTGCTTGAGGCGCGCATGCACGGGGCGGCTTATCCACTGAGCGATGCCCAGGGTCAGATGTTTCATCTGCGCTCCGTGGAGCATGCTCGTGAGGTCCTGCAGTCCTTTCCCAAGTTGCCGTTCAATCTGATTCACACGTCAGTGCATGACGAGATGTGCGGCTTGTCCGTGGGTGTCGAGGAAAGCTTGAAAGTGCCCATCACTTTGCACTCGGGTAGCTGAGGCCTGCACGGCGATGATCCGTGCCGGGCTTCTGTGCTAGTCTGCTCGCCCTTTTGATTCCGGGCGCTCCGGGAGGCGCTGTGTTCCTGCGGCCTTTCCGAGCCGTCCGCACAGCGGAGCAGTGTCATGTCCGAAGTAAATCTGTCCACCGACGAAACCCGCGTCAGCTACGGCATTGGCCGTCAGTTGGGCGACCAACTGCGCGACAACCCTCCACCGGGCGTCAGCCTGGACGCGATCCTGGCGGGTCTGACCGACGCTTTCGCCGGTAAGCCAAGCCGTGTGGGTCAGGAAGAAATGTCCGCGAGCTTCAAGGTCATCCGCGAAATCATGCAAGCTGAAGCCGCTGCCAAAGCCGAAGCTGCTGCAGGTGCCGGTCTGGCTTTCCTGGCGGAAAACGCCAAGCGTGAAGGCATCACCACTCTGGCTTCCGGTCTGCAGTTCGAAGTGCTGACCCAGGGCGACGGCGCCAAGCCATCCCGTGAAGACAGCGTGCGTACTCACTACCACGGCACCCTGATCGACGGCACTGTGTTCGACAGTTCCTACGAGCGTGGCCAACCTGCTGAGTTCCCGGTAGGCGGCGTGATCGCCGGCTGGACCGAAGCGCTGCAACTGATGAACGCCGGTAGCAAATGGCGTCTGTACGTGCCGAGCGAACTGGCTTACGGCGCACAAGGCGTGGGCAGCATCCCGCCGCACAGCGTTCTGGTGTTCGACGTCGAGCTGCTGGACGTTCTGTAACCCGGTAGGGGCCAGATGGCTGGCGATGACGGCCGCGCACGCGCGGTCAGTTCATCCTCGGCCAACTTGCCCCTTTCGCGGTTTTGGTTTCATAGACGAATTTTTGCGCCCAGGCTGTGGCCATCGGCGCCGGTTGGCCGCAAGGCTCTGGCGTAGCAGAACAAAAACAGGTTGCGCACCAATTCCTTGAGAACCAGCGGTTCGCTGGAGCTCAAGCCGATCAGGTCCAGATCTCCCTGGTCCTGCAGCTCGCTCAGGGCTTCCTCTTCCAACACAGCACAGACTTCCCCGGTTTCCCGATGCAGGATGCGCAGGTAGGGGTGTGGGCGGTCCAGCCAGGCATCAATCAAATAAGTCATGGGTGTCATCTCCTTGAATGGGTTCAATGAGAATAATTCTTATTCAATGAATAGCAAGTACCTATTGGCGGTTTCTGCTTTTTTCTGTGTGGAAATTGTTTTCGATCAAATTGGCTGGCTTTTCGCTAGCAGGTGTGTGGATCAAGCATGGCGGGGGTATAGGCGGGATACCCTCTCGCGACAGGCGCGAGAGGGTGCAGGCGTCAGACCTTGCGGACGAACTCGGATTTGAGCTTCATCGGGCCGATGCCGTCGATCTTGCAGTCGATGTCGTGGTCGCCATCGCACAGGCGGATGTTCTTGACCTTGGTGCCGACCTTGACCACCAGGGAGGTGCCCTTGACCTTGAGGTCCTTGATCACGGTGATGGTATCGCCGTCTTGCAGCACGTTGCCCACCGAATCTTTCTTCACGGCTTCATCGGATGCGGCTTCGGCTTCGCCGCTGGCGGACCACTCGTGGGCGCACTCGGGGCAGATCAGCTGGGTGCCGTCCTCGTAGGTGTATTCGGAATTGCATTTTGGGCAGGGTGGCAAAGTGCTCACTTAAGCTCCTCAAAGTCAGGATGGCTAAAAAGCGCACATTGTATAGGGTTTTTTCGGGGAGGGGGCGCTGGGGAGTTGCGCCGGCTCCTGCCAATCGGCAGGAGCCGGTGCGCTTTAGTGGGTGCGAGCGACGGCGAATTCGCTCAACTCCACCAGAGCGTCGCGGTATTCGCTGGGTGGCAGAGCTTCCAGGCAGGTGATGGCGCGAGCCACGTAGTCGCGGGCCAATTGCGCGGTGTAGTCCAGGGAGCCCGAAGCCTCAACGGCGGCGCGGATGCTTTCCAGGTCTTCGATACCACCTTTCTGGATGGCCTGGCGAACCAGGGCTGCCTGCTCTGGGGTGCCTTCGCGCATGGTGTAGATCAGCGGCAGGGTGGGTTTGCCTTCCGCGAGGTCGTCACCCACGTTCTTGCCCAGGGTTTCGGCGTCGCCACGGTAGTCCAGCAGGTCGTCCACCAGTTGGAAGGCCACGCCCAGGTGATCGCCGAAGGTGCGCAGGGCTTCGGCCTGTTCCGGTGTGGCGCCGGCCAGGGCGGCTGCGCTGTGGGTCGAGGCTTCGAAGAGCATCGCGGTCTTGCCGCGGATGACTTCCATATAGGTTTCTTCGGTGGTACTGGCGTCGCGCACCTTGGACAGTTGCAGGACTTCGCCTTCGGCGATGATCCGCGTGGCCTGGGACAGGATGCGCATGACCGGCATCGAGCCCAGTTCAACCATCATTTCGAACGAACGGGAGTACAGGAAGTCTCCCACCAGTACGCTGGGCGCATTGCCCCACATAGCGTTGGCGGTCGAGCGGCCACGGCGCATGCCGGACATGTCGACCACGTCGTCATGCAGCAGGGTGGCGGTGTGCAGGAACTCGATGGTGGCGGCCAGCAGGCGCAAATCGTCGCCTTCGCGCCCCAGTGCCTTGCCACACAGCAGCACTAATAAAGGACGCAGGCGCTTGCCTCCGGCCGAAGTGATGTAGTCGCCAATTTTTGAAACCAGCGGCACTCGGGAAGTCAGCTGTTTCTTGATGATGCCGTCGACGGCGCTAAAATCGTCCGCCACCGCGCGGTAGAAAGCTTGGGGTTGCATCAGCGACAGGTGCTCCAGAAGGGTTGCGCGGCATGCTAGGACCCGCGTCCGCAGGTGTCAAGGCGCGCTCCCGGCGGTGCTTGCCGCCGCCTGAACGGCACTTGCATCGCTATTGTGCCTTGCGTACAATCGCGCACCCTGAACTTCCTGGGCAGCACCTGCCTTACGCAATTGCACTTGGGCCGTTCCAGCCCCATGCAGCCATGCCAGCCAATACCTCTTCTTATAAAGAGCTGGGTGAGCAGGATTATCGGAGAAATACCATGTACGCAGTAATCGTTACCGGCGGTAAGCAATACAAGGTCGCTGAAGGTGAATACCTGAAGATCGAAAAACTGGAAATCGCCACTGGCGAGTCCGTGACTTTTGACCGCGTTCTGTTGGTTGCCAATGGCGACGACGTGAACATCGGCGCACCTGTTGTTGCTGGCGCAACCGTCAAGGCTGAAGTGATCTCCCAAGGTCGTCACGATAAAGTCCGCATCATCAAGTTCCGTCGCCGTAAGCACCACATGAAGCGTATGGGCCACCGCCAGTGGTTCACCGAGATCAAAATCACCGGTATTCAGGCTTAATTTCAGCCTAATTCCTCACTAGGAGAATTGAACTCATGGCACACAAAAAAGCTGGTGGTAGTACCCGTAACGGTCGCGACTCAGAAGCCAAACGCCTTGGCGTGAAGATGTATGGCGGCCAGGTCATCAAGGCCGGCAACATCATCGTGCGTCAGCGCGGCACCCAATTCCACGCTGGCTACGGCGTTGGCATGGGTAAAGATCACACCCTGTTCGCGAAAATCGAAGGCGTGATCAAGTTTGAAGTAAAAGGCGCCTTCGGTCGTCGTTACGTGAGCGTCGTCGCAGCTTAATTGCGTGATCGCTGGAAAAGCCCTGTCTCGCGACGGGGCTTTTTCGTTTGTGGGATGAGTCTCTTGCAAAACTGTTTGTACGAGCTGCCAGCGTTGGATGTTTCGGTCGTTGATTGAGGTCGCTGCGCTCATTTTTGCAAGAGTCTTATGTCTTGGTTTCTTCAGCTCGCCCGTGCGGTGAGAGGCGTTTGATCATGAAGTTTGTTGATGAAGTTTCGATTCGAGTAAAAGCTGGCGACGGCGGCAATGGCTGCATGAGTTTCCGTCGGGAAAAATTCATCGAGAACGGTGGTCCCAACGGCGGTGATGGTGGTGATGGTGGCTCGATCTACATGGTCGCAGACGAAAACCTCAACACCCTGGTGGACTACCGTTATACCCGGCACTTCGATGCTGAGCGCGGCTCCAATGGTGGCAGCACCGACTGCACCGGCAAGAAAGGCGAGGATCTGGAGCTGCGGGTTCCGGTCGGTACCACCATCATTGATGCCGGTACTCAGGAAGTCATCGGCGACCTGACCAAGGCTGGTCAGCGCCTGATGGTGGTGCAGGGTGGCTGGCACGGCCTGGGCAACACCCGGTTCAAGTCCAGTACCAACCGTGCGCCGCGACAGACCACTCCGGGCAAGCCGGGTGAGCAGCGTGATCTCAAGCTGGAATTGAAGGTGTTGGCGGACGTCGGCCTCCTGGGTTTGCCGAATGCCGGTAAAAGTACCTTCATTCGCTCGGTTTCCGCCGCCAAGCCGAAAGTGGCTGATTACCCATTCACCACGCTGGTGCCCAACCTGGGCGTGGTCAGTGTCGACCGCTGGAAGAGCTTCGTAATCGCCGATATTCCAGGTCTGATCGAAGGGGCTTCCGATGGTGCTGGCCTGGGGATTCGCTTCCTCAAGCACTTGGCGCGTACGCGCATCCTGCTGCATCTGGTGGACATGGCTCCGCTGGATGAAACCAATCCGGCGGATGCCGCGCAAGTGATTGTCAACGAGTTGGTCAAGTTCAGTCCGTCCCTGGCTGAGCGTGAGCGCTGGCTGGTGCTGAACAAGAGCGATCAGATTCTTGAGGAGGAGCGTGAGGAGCGCGTCAAGGAGATCGTTGATCGCCTGGAGTGGACTGGTCCGGTGTACGTGATCTCGGCCATCTCCAAGGATGGTACCGAGCGTCTGAGTCGCGACATCATGCGGTATCTGGAAGATCGTGCCGATCGCCTGGCAGCCGACCCGGCCTATGCCGATGAGCTGGCCGAGCTGGATCAGCGCATCGAAGATGAGGCGCGTGCCCAGTTGCAGGCGCTGGACGATCAGCGTGCCCTGCGCCGTAGCGGCGTCAAGAGTGTCCATGACATCGGCGACGATGACTGGGATGAAGAGGATGTGGATGACGAGGACGGCCCGGAAATCATCTACGTCCGCGACTGATCCTGTGGTGTGGGCTTGTCCGCGAACACGGTTTATCTGGGCGGGCGCGGTGTTATCATCGCTGCCAGCCAGCTCTCAAGGCGCCGCTCATTCGAGCGGCGTTTTGGTATCTGCAAGGCTTAAATACGAATAACCCCATGAGTGGCGCTCGGTCGCGCTGCTCGCTGGCAAAGGTTGAATAAGATGCGGAGCAAGGTGACGGGTGCGCAGCGCTGGGTCGTGAAGATCGGCAGTGCACTGCTGACGGCGGACGGCAAGGGACTGGATCGCGCGGCAATGGGCGTGTGGGTCGAGCAGATGGTGGCCTTGCATGAGGCGGGTGTCGAATTGGTACTGGTCTCTTCGGGTGCTGTGGCGGCCGGAATGAGTCGCCTTGGCTGGACCGCACGACCGAGTGCGATGCATGAGCTGCAGGCGGCTGCGGCCATTGGCCAGATGGGCTTGGTGCAGGCCTGGGAGTCGAGCTTTGCCGAGCATGGCCGGCATACGGCGCAGATTCTCCTGACCCATGACGATCTGTCGGACCGTAAGCGTTACCTCAATGCTCGCAGTACTTTGCGGGCGCTGGTGGAGCTCAAGGTGATTCCGGTGATCAATGAAAACGACACCGTGGTGACCGATGAAATCCGCTTCGGCGATAACGACACCCTGGCGGCGCTGGTGGCCAATCTGGTGGAGGCGGACCTGCTGGTTATCCTCACTGATCGCGATGGCATGTTCGATGCTGATCCGCGCAACAATCCCGATGCGCAGTTGATTTACGAGGCGCGGGCCGATGATCCGGCGCTGGATGCCGTGGCTGGCGGTACTGGTGGGGCGTTGGGGCGTGGTGGTATGCAGACCAAGTTGCGAGCGGCGCGCCTGGCGGCGCGCTCCGGGGCGCATACCATCATTGTTGGTGGGCGTCTGGAGCGGGTGCTGGATCGCCTGAAGGCGGGTGAGCGCATCGGTACCTTGTTGTCGCCGGAGCGTGGCATGTTGGCGGCGCGCAAGCAGTGGCTTGCCGGGCATCTGCAAACCCGCGGTACCCTGGTGCTGGATGAGGGGGCTGTGTCGGCCCTGTCTCAGGGCAACAAGAGTCTGTTGCCAGTGGGGGTCAAGCAGGTCCAGGGTGGTTTCCGTCGCGGTGAAATGGTGGTGTGCGTGGCGCCTGATGGGCGTGAAATTGCCCGCGGCCTGGCCAACTACAGTGCCCTTGAGGCGCAGAAAATCATCGGTCAGCCCTCTGATGCGATTGTCGGTGTCCTGGGTTACATGGCTGAGCCGGAATTGGTTCACCGCGATAACCTGATTCTGGTGTAAGTGACCTAAGGAAAAGCGAATGCGCATAGCAAAAGGATTGTTGGGTCTGCTCTTGGCGATGCCGTTCATGGTGTCGGCCGAGGAAATTGGCCAGGTGTCCACGGTGTTCAAATTTGTCGGGCCTAACGACCGGATCGTGGTCGAGGCCTTTGATGATCCCAAGGTGGATGGCGTGACTTGTTATCTGTCGCGAGCCAAGACGGGTGGTCTCAAGGGTGGCTTGGGTTTGGCTGAGGATCGTGCTGAGGCATCCATTGCTTGTCGCCAGGTGGGGCCGATCGCTTTCAAGGGCGAGCTCAAGGATGGTGACGAGGTCTTCAAGGAGCGCACCTCGCTAGTGTTCAAGACCATGCAGGTGGTGCGCTTCCTCGACAAGAAGCGCAACACCTTGGTGTATCTGGTCTATAGCGATCGTGTGATCGAGGGCAGTCCGCAGAATGCGGTAACGGCGATTCCTATTCTGCCTTGGCCTCATCAATGACCTGTTGAGAATTGCCGGGCCGGCCCCTGATGGGGCTGGCTTGTTGCGGGCGGGTAAATTGCAGGCAATAAAAAACCGACCCTTGGGTCGGTTTTTTAACAAGCGTGTCGCTTAGGCTGCAGCAGCAAGGTTCAGAGCCTTGATGTGGCCATTCAGACGACCTTTATGACGAGCAGCTTTGTTCTTGTGGATGATGCCTTTATCGGCCATGCGGTCGATAACTGGCACGGCCAGAACATAAGCGGCTTGCGCTTTAGCAGCGTCTTTGGCGTCGATGGCCTTAACTACGTTCTTGATGTAGGTACGAACCATGGAACGCAGGCTGGCGTTGTGGCTGCGACGCTTCTCAGCCTGTTTTGCACGTTTTTTGGCGGAAGGTGTGTTGGCCACCGTCGAGCTCCTCGAAAGACTTTTTGGGAAATAGCAAACAAAATAGGCCGCGAATCATGCCGATGAGTTGAAGTCTTGTCAAGGGCAGCTGATGCGTTCCGCTGAGTGGTCGATCTGAAGAGGCGGGATATTTATTTCCGGCGCTTGACCTGTAAACTCGCGAGCTTTGGCTCTGTGCTGTTGCGGCGCGGAGTATCGCATAAGTGGGCGTCTTTTCGCCTGCTGTTTATCTACAGGCAAACAACCTTTTCATGAACCTGCTCAAGTCATTGGCCGCGGTCAGCTCTATCACGATGCTTTCCCGGGTACTGGGGTTTGTCCGCGATACCATCATCGCGCGCACGTTCGGCGCCGGGATGGCTACGGATGCCTTCTTCATTGCCTTCAAGTTGCCCAATCTGTTGCGGCGAATCTTTGCCGAGGGAGCCTTCTCTCAAGCCTTCGTGCCGATTCTGGCGGAGTACAAGAGTCAGCAGGGGGAGGAGGCGACTCGGACCTTCATTGCCTATGTATCGGGCTTGTTGACCCTGGTTCTGGCCCTGGTCACTGCCCTGGGCATCATCGCTGCACCCTGGGTGATCTGGGCTACGGCACCGGGTTTTGTCGACTCCCCGGAAAAATTCGCCCTGACTTCCGATCTGCTCCGGGTGACCTTTCCTTATATATTGCTGATCTCGCTGTCCTCCCTGGCCGGGGCGATTCTCAATACCTGGAACCGCTTCTCGGTGCCGGCGTTCGTGCCGACTCTGCTCAACGTCAGCATGATCATCTTCGCGGTGTTTCTTACGCCCTACTTCGATCCTCCAGTGATGGCCCTGGGCTGGGCAGTGCTGGCAGGGGGCTTGGCGCAATTGCTCTATCAGCTGCCGCATTTGAAGAAGATCGGCATGTTAGTGCTGCCTCGCCTGAATGTGCGTGATACCGGTGTCTGGCGGGTGATGAAGCAGATGCTGCCGGCGATCCTCGGGGTGTCGGTCAGTCAGATCTCGTTGATCATCAACACCATCTTTGCTTCCTTCCTGGTCGCGGGCTCTGTGTCCTGGATGTATTACGCCGACCGTCTCATGGAGTTGCCTTCCGGTGTGCTGGGCGTGGCCCTGGGCACTATTTTGCTACCGACCCTGGCCAAGACCTACGCCAACAAGGATCGCCATGAGTACTCGCGGATTCTCGATTGGGGGCTGCGTCTGTGCTTCATCCTGGTGCTGCCATGTTCCCTGGCGCTGGGAATACTTGCCGAGCCGTTGACGGTGTCGCTGTTCCAGTACGGTGAGTTCAGCGCTTTCGACGCCTCTATGACTCAGCGTGCGTTGGTGGCTTACGCCGTGGGCTTGCTGGGGATCATCGTGATCAAGGTGCTGGCGCCGGGTTTCTACGCACAGCAGAACATTCGCACACCGGTGAAGATCGCCATCTTCACGCTGATCGTCACTCAGCTGCTCAACCTGGCCTTTATCGGTCCCTTGAAGCACGCTGGCCTGGCTTTGGCCATCAGCGCTGGTGCCTGTATCAACGCTGGGCTGTTGTTCTACCAATTGCGCAAGCAGCAGATGTTTCAGCCGCAGCCGGGCTGGGGGCTGTTTGCCTTGAAGCTGATCGTGGCTGTGACGGTGATGTCGGCGGTATTGCTGGGGCTGCTGCACTTTATGCCGGCCTGGGACCAGGGGCACATGCTCCAGCGTTTCCTGCGCTTGGGCGGTTTGGTGGTGGCTGGGGTGGTGGTGTATTTCGGCATGTTGGCCCTGCTGGGCTTCCGTTTGCGCGACTTCAATCGCAAGGCCTTGAACTGACGGCTGTTTAGTCGTTGGTGCGAGGCAACTACCGGTTTTGTCGGTTCGATCAATTTGGGTGACGGTGCTGCCTGTCGTCGGCCGTCGGGTGTGGTTATAATCGACCACTTTATGAGCAAGAAGCGCGTTATGCAGCTGGTTCGAGGCCTCCACAATCTGCGCCCCCAGCATCGGGGCTGCGTCGCCACTATTGGCAACTTTGACGGTGTTCACCGTGGTCACCAGGCCATCCTGGGCCGGCTGCGTGAGCGTGCGCTCGAGTTGGGCGTGCCCAGCTGTGTGGTGATTTTCGAGCCCCAGCCGCGGGAATTCTTTGCCCCCGAGACGGCGCCGGCGCGCCTGGCCCGCCTACGTGACAAGCTGCAACTGCTGGCCCAGGCCGGTGTCGATCGGGTGTTGTGCCTGGCGTTCAACCAGCGTCTGAGCAAACTCAGCGCCAATGAATTTGTCGAGCGTATCCTGGTGGATGGCCTGGGCGTGCAGCACCTGGAAGTCGGCGACGATTTCCGTTTTGGTTGCGACCGGGTCGGAGATTTCGAGTTCCTGCAGCAGGCTGGCGCCAACCACGGGTTTACCGTCGAGGCAGCGCAGACCGTAGAACTGGATGGTTTGCGTGTCAGCAGCACCCAGGTCCGCAATGCCTTGGCCGCAGCAGATTTTGAACTGGCCGAGCGTCTGCTTGGTCGGCCGTACCGGATTGCCGGGCGGGTCCTGCACGGGCAGAAACTGGCACGCCAGTTGGGTACGCCCACTGCCAACGTGCAATTGAAGCGCCGGCGTGTGCCACTTTCCGGGGTTTACCTGGTGAGTGTCGACATCGCCGGCAAGACGTGGCCGGGGGTCGCCAATATCGGCGTCCGGCCCACAGTCGCAGGTGATGGCAAGGCCCACCTTGAAGTTCATCTTTTAGATTTTGCCGGCGATCTGTATGACCGGCGTTTGACGGTGGTTTTCCACCACAAGCTGCGTGAAGAGCAGCGTTTCGCCTCCCTGGAGGCGTTGAAGACGGCGATCAATGCGGATGTTGCCGCCGCCCGTGCCCAAGTGGCACGTATCCATAGCGCCAATCGCTAATGAAGAGCCTTAAATGACCGACTATAAAGCCACGTTAAACCTTCCGGACACCGCCTTCCCAATGAAGGCCGGCCTGCCTCAGCGCGAACCACAGATTCTGCAGCGTTGGGACAGCATTGGCCTGTACGGAAAGTTGCGCGAGATTGGCAAGGATCGTCCGAAGTTCGTTCTGCACGACGGTCCTCCTTATGCCAACGGCACTATTCACATCGGTCATGCGCTGAACAAAATTCTCAAGGACATGATCCTGCGCTCGAAAACCCTGTCGGGGTTCGACGCACCTTATGTTCCGGGCTGGGACTGCCACGGCCTGCCGATCGAGCACAAAGTCGAAGTGACCTACGGCAAGAACCTGGGCGCAGATAAAACCCGCGAACTGTGCCGCGCCTACGCCACCGAGCAGATCGAAGGGCAGAAGTCCGAATTCATCCGTCTGGGCGTTCTGGGCGAATGGGACAACCCGTACAAGACCATGAACTTCAAGAACGAGGCCGGAGAAATCCGCGCCTTGGCCGAAATCGTCAAAGGCGGCTTCGTGTTCAAGGGCCTCAAGCCTGTGAACTGGTGCTTCGACTGCGGTTCGGCCCTGGCCGAAGCGGAAGTCGAGTACGAAGACAAGAAGTCCTCGACCATCGACGTGGCCTTCCCGATCGCCGATGAAGACAAGTTGGCCACCGCCTTCGGCCTGGCCAAACTGGCCAAGCCCGCGGCTATCGTGATCTGGACCACCACCCCGTGGACCATCCCGGCCAACCAGGCGCTGAACGTCCATCCGGAGTTCAACTACGCCCTGGTGGATGCCGGCGAGCGCCTGCTGGTGCTGGCCGAAGAGCTGGTTGAGTCCTGCCTGGCTCGCTACAACCTGGAAGGTTCGGTGATCGCTACCGCCCCGGGTTCTGCCCTGGAACTGATCAACTTCCGTCATCCGTTCTACGATCGTCTGTCGCCGGTGTACCTGGCCGAGTACGTGGAACTGGGGGCTGGCACTGGCGTGGTTCACTCGGCCCCGGCCTATGGTGAAGACGACTTCGTGACCTGCAAGCGCTACGGCATGGTCAACGACGACATCCTCAACCCGGTACAGAGCAACGGCGTCTACGTGCCATCGCTGGAGTTCTTCGGCGGCCAGTTCATCTGGAAGGCCAATCCGCTCATCGTCGATAAGCTGAGTGAAGTGGGTGCGTTGCTGCACACCGAAATCATCAGCCACAGCTACATGCACTGCTGGCGCCACAAGAGCCCGTTGATCTACCGTGCCACCGCGCAATGGTTCATCGGCATGGACAAAGAGCCGGTCAGCGGTGACACCCTGCGTGCGCGCTCGCTCAAAGCGATCGAAGACACCAAGTTCGTCCCCGCCTGGGGCCAGGCGCGTCTGCATTCGATGATCGCCAACCGTCCGGACTGGTGCATCTCCCGCCAGCGCAACTGGGGCGTGCCGATCCCGTTCTTCCTGAACAAGGAAAGCGGCGAACTGCACCCACGCACCGTCGAGCTGATGGAAGAAGTGGCCCAGCGTGTTGAGCAGGAAGGCATCGAGGCCTGGTTCAAGCTGGACGCCGCCGAGCTGCTGGGCGACGAAGCGCCGCTGTACGACAAGATCAGCGACACCCTCGACGTGTGGTTCGACTCCGGCACCACTCACTGGCACGTACTGCGCGGTTCGCACCCAATGGGCCACGTGAACGGCCCACGTGCCGACCTGTACCTGGAAGGCTCGGACCAACACCGCGGCTGGTTCCACTCGTCGTTGCTGACCGGTTGCGCCATCGACAACCACGCGCCGTACCGCGAACTGCTGACCCACGGTTTCACCGTCGATGAGACGGGCCGCAAGATGTCCAAGTCGCTGAAGAACGTGATCGAGCCGAAAAAGATCAACGACACCTTGGGTGCCGACATCATGCGTCTGTGGGTGGCGTCGACCGATTACTCGGGCGAAATCGCCGTGTCGGACCAGATCCTGGCCCGCAGTGCCGACGCCTACCGCCGTATCCGCAATACCGCACGCTTCCTGCTGTCGAACCTGAGCGGTTTCAACCCGGCCACCGACATCCTGCCGGCCGAGGACATGCTCGCCCTGGATCGTTGGGCCGTGGACCGTACCCTGTTGCTGCAGCGCGAGTTGCAGGAACACTACGGCGAATACCGCTTCTGGAACGTGTACTCGAAGATCCACAACTTCTGCGTGCAGGAGTTGGGTGGTTTCTACCTCGACATCATCAAGGATCGCCAGTACACCACCGGCGCCAACAGCAAGGCACGTCGTTCGGCGCAGACCGCGCTGTACCACATCTCTGAAGCGCTGGTGCGCTGGATCGCGCCGATCCTGGCCTTCACCGCTGATGAACTGTGGGAATACCTGCCGGGCGAGCGTAACGAATCCGTGATGCTCAACACCTGGTACGAAGGCCTGAGCGAATTGCCAGCTGACTTCGAACTGGGCCGCGAGTACTGGGAGGGCGTGATGGCGGTCAAGGTTGCAGTGAACAAGGAGCTGGAAGTTCAGCGTGCGGCCAAGGCCGTCGGTGGCAACCTGCAAGCCGAAGTCACCCTGTTTGCCGAGGATGGCCTGACCGCCGACCTGGCCAAGCTGAGCAACGAACTGCGTTTCGTGCTGATCACCTCGACCGCCAGCCTGGCACCGTTTGCCCAGGCGCCAGCGGATGCCGTGGCTACCGAAGTACCGGGCCTCAAGCTCAAAGTCGTCAAGTCGGCCTTCCCTAAGTGCGCCCGCTGCTGGCACTGCCGTGAAGACGTCGGCGTGAACCCTGAGCACCCGGAAATCTGCGGTCGTTGTGTGGATAACATCAGCGGCGCGGGCGAGGTTCGTCACTATGCCTAACGCCGCAGGCCGTTTCGGCCGTCTGGGCTGGCTGTGGTTGAGCTTGCTGGTTCTGGTCATCGACCAGGCCAGCAAGCTGCACTTTGAAAGCTCGCTGACCATGTACCAGCAGATCGTGGTGATCCCCGAGTACTTCAGTTGGACCCTGGCTTATAACACCGGCGCAGCCTTCAGCTTCCTCGCGGACAGCTCTGGCTGGCAGCGCTGGCTGTTCGCCCTGATCGCGATTGTGGTCAGCGCCGTGCTGGTGGTCTGGCTCAAGCGCCTGGGGCGTAACGAAACCTGGCTGGCCATCGCTCTGGCCCTGGTACTGGGCGGTGCCTTGGGCAACCTGTATGACCGCATTGCCCTGGGCCATGTGATCGATTTCATCCTGGTGCACTGGCAGAACCGCTGGTACTTCCCGGCATTCAACTTCGCCGACAGTGCTATCACCGTTGGCGCGGTGATGCTGGCCCTGGATATGTTCAAGAGCAAGAAAACCGGAGAAGCCGTTCATGACTGAACAGGTATTGACTGAGCAACGCATCGGTCAGAACACGGAAGTCACTTTGCACTTCGCATTGCGCCTGGAGAACGGCGATACCGTAGACAGCACTTTCGACAAGGCCCCGGCGACCTTCAAAGTCGGTGACGGCAACCTGCTCCCTGGGTTCGAGGCCGCGCTGTTCGGCTTCAAGGCCGGTGACCAGCGTAGCCTGACGATTGAGCCGGAAAACGCCTTTGGCCAGCCGAACCCGCAGAACGTGCAGGTCATCCCGCGTTCGCAGTTCCAGGACATGGAGTTGTCGGAAGGTTTGCTGGTGATCTTCAATGACGCGGCCAATACTGAGCTGCCGGGTGTGGTCAAAGCCTTCGATGATGCTCAAGTCACCGTAGACTTCAACCACCCGCTGGCCGGCAAGACCTTGACCTTCGACGTGGAAATCATCGACGTCAAAGCGCTTTAACAGCATCGCCGGCATGCCGTGCCCTATTCTGTAGGGGTTGGTTTGCTGGCGATCCGCTGTCTATAACGATCTAACTTCTTGCGCGCAAGACACGAGGCACAGCATGCAAATCAAACTCGCCAATCCCCGTGGCTTCTGCGCCGGTGTGGACCGGGCGATTGAAATCGTCAATCGCGCCCTGGAAGTCTTCGGGCCGCCGATCTACGTCCGGCATGAAGTGGTGCACAACAAATTTGTCGTCGAAGACCTGCGCAATCGTGGTGCGATCTTCGTCGAAGAGCTGGAACAGGTGCCGGACGACGTCATCGTTATCTTTAGCGCCCACGGTGTCTCCCAGGCTGTACGCAGTGAAGCGGCCGGTCGCGGTCTCAAAGTGTTCGATGCCACTTGCCCGCTGGTGACCAAGGTGCATATCGAAGTGGCGCGCTACAGCCGTGATGGTCGTGAGTGCATCCTCATCGGACACGCCGGCCACCCTGAAGTCGAAGGCACCATGGGTCAGTACGACGCCAGCAACGGCGGCGCCATCTACCTGGTGGAAGATGAAAAGGATGTAGCCGAGCTGCAGGTGCAGAACCCTGAACGCCTGGCGTTCGTGACCCAGACCACCTTGTCCATGGACGATACCAGCCGGGTGATCGATGCCCTGCGCACGCGTTTCCCGGCCATTGGCGGGCCGCGCAAGGACGATATCTGCTACGCCACGCAAAACCGTCAGGACGCGGTCAAGCAACTGGCCGACGAGTGCGATGTGGTGCTGGTGGTGGGCAGCCCCAACAGTTCGAACTCCAACCGCCTGCGCGAGCTGGCCGAGCGCATGGCCACTCCCGCCTACCTGATCGACGGTGCCGAGGACCTGCAGCGCAGCTGGTTCGACGGTGTCGAGCGCATCGGCATTACCGCCGGCGCTTCGGCGCCGGAAGTGCTGGTGCGTGGGGTGATCCAGCAGTTGCAGGCCTGGGGCGCCACCGGTGCTGACGAGCTGGCTGGCCGCGAAGAGAACATCACCTTCTCCATGCCCAAAGAGTTGCGGGTTCGCTCCCTGCTCTGATCAGTCCACTCCCATGCAAAGGGCCTGCTCGGCGGTTTCGCTGCGCAGGCTGACCCGCCCGCTGCGCGACAGCACCACCTGGTGGCGGCTGTGTTCCTGGTCGGCCTGGCAGATATGCAAGGTGCCGGCCTGGAAGGCGCCACTGGGCAGCAACGGATTGCCCTGGGCACTGAAGCGCACGAAGTGCTGTACCGGACGATTACCCACAATCAGCACTTGCCCACCGCTCTGACGCTCGATCAGCAGCGGATTCTCTGGATCCTCCCACCCCTTGCCACTGACATCCAGAATGATGCGCCAGCCCTGGCTCCAGTCGTCGTTCAGACTATGTATCAGCGCGGTGCGCTGGTGCAGGATGGCCGCCGCCCGTGCATTGCGCAGGCCGCTGGCGAGCATCTGCGCCGCTTCCTGCTGTCGATTGGTGCGCAATAGTTCACTGAGCGCAGCCGTGGACAGCGGCAGCAAAAGTGCCAGCAAGGCCAGCGCGATCAACAGTTCAATCAGGCTGAAGCCCTTTTCATGCATGGTGTCTCCTCCCTGGAGATGAGGCGTTCACGCTATCCGTATGCAGGCGCTGAGCAGATGACCAGCTTGCCGGTCTGGGATGGGGTGAGTCGCCGCCCGTTATAGCCGATGCCTGTTCCAGGATGGGTGGTGTATTTGGGTACAAAGGGTTTCACCCGATTGAAACGGCCCGGCGCCTGGGCCCTTGCGGCTCGGCCTCAAGGGAGAGGTAAGGGGGCTGTGAGCAATGTATTGCGGGTTGTTCCGAGAGGCGGCCCGGGGCTGACTCTGGCACTAACCTTTGAAGTCGAGAGCATTGGTTTCCATCGCTTCTGTGGGCTCACACGAGTCTGCTTCATCGGAGATCGGTGGTTGTCTGCATGGGCTTGGGAGCGTGACGGAGATTGGAACATGAGGGAGCAGCATGCACAGGCCGGCATGACCCTGATCGAGGTGCTGGTGGCCCTGTTGATTCTCGCGGTGGGGCTGCTGGGGGCCGCGGCGGTCCAGATCAAGGCCTTGCAGTACACCGACAGTTCACGGATGAGTGCCCAGGCCAGCTTTATCGCCTATGACATGCTTGACCGGATCCGTGCCAATGCGGCGGCCGACTATGGTGTTGCCACGCCCGCCGCAGGCAGCCCGGGCAATGTGCGGGATCAGGACCTGCATGATTTCGCCAGCAACGTGGCGAACTTCGGGGGCCCCAGCGCCAAGGGCAGTATCAGTGTCAATCAGCAGGTCTATACCATCCGCATCACGTGGGACGATTCCCGGGCCGAGGGGCATTCGCGGAGTCAGCGCGCTCTGGTGCTCAGCAGCCGCGTGGCCGTGGATTCGTGAGGGGCGCGATGAGGCAGGGCAGCCATGGCTTCGGGCTGGTAGAGATAATGCTGGCACTGGCTTTGAGCCTGGTGCTGGTGCTGGGTGCGGCTCAGGTGTTTATCGCGGCGAAGGCTACTTACCTTAGCCAGAACGCCTCGGCCTACCTGCTGGAGGATGCGCGTTTTGTTCTGAGCAAGATGCTCCAGGAAATTCGCATGGCAGGGCTTTCCGGTTGCCTGCGCACCGTCAATGATCGCAGTACGGCTAAGGAGTTTTCCCGCTACGCGGCCACCCCGATTCAGTGGAGCAATGTCGAGCGCAAGCTGACCTTGATCACCGCTGACATCGGTGATTATGGCGGGACGCCGACCTGGAGCATGGTCACCGACTGTCAGCGCAGCGCCGTGGTCTATTCGGGGGCTCATCAAGGGGAACACGGGCAGCAGGTCCTGGCCTTGCGCCGGCTGTTCTATAGCCTCCAGGACCACCAATTGATGCTGGGCAGCGGCTTGGGCAAGCAGCAGGCGGTGCTGCTGGATAATGTCGAGACCTTTGACGTGAGTTTCGGTATGGCCCGTTCTGCAACGGAAAGTGCCGCTTCCAGCTACAGTCGCAACCCGGGAGATCCGGCACGTATTCGCAGCGTGCGGTTGCAGCTGACATTGTCCGATCCCCAGCAGCGTGTGCGCCCGCAGCGCTTTACGCTAGTGGCGGCCTTGCGTAACAGGTTGCCCTGATGCCTGGCGTCAATGGCGCAGGGCCCACCAGGGAGAGAGGCATGGCGCTGTTGATGAGCCTGGTGTTCTTGTTGCTGCTGACCATGATCGGCCTGTCATCGCTGCAGAACGCCGTCCTCCAGGAAAAGATGAGCGCCAGCCTGACCTTGAACAATCGTGCATTCCAGGCTGCAGAAGCGGCCTTGCGCGTCGGGGAAAACGCGGTGCGCATGGATGACTATCGTTTGTCGGTATGCGCCAATCCTTCTGAATGTGCCCCTCCCGCTGAGTCTGCAGCGGTCAGCAGCGCGGGCTTCAACAGTGTTTCCGCCGTGACCTGGATCGCCACCGGAGAGGGTTTCTATGGGGTGCAGAACCTGGGGGCTTCTACGGATGCGGTCAACCTGCCGATCAATACCGTCGCCACCTTGTATCGAGTGACTGCCGTGGGTTTGGCCGGTCATTCGCGCAGCGTCTTGGAGAGCATTTATGCCAAATACTGAACCTGATTCGAAAGGTAGCCGGCTGTTGCTCGTCGTTGCCGCTACGTTGCTGGGCAGTTTGTGGCAAGGGGGACTTGCCCAGGCGCGCGGTCCCGCCAACAGCCTACTCTCAGGCGCTGTTGCAGCAGCGCCTGAAGTGATAACCGGCACTCCTTATGTTCGGCCGTTAACTCCGCCCCTTGTACGCGGACAGGTCTTGCCTTGTGCAGCGATGAGCAGTGCCGGCGAGCCCATGGGTGTGGTTCCGTGGCGGCTGGTGCATGTTCGTGACGCTAGGCGGGTGTCCTGCAACCTTCTGCCGTTCAAGATCGATGACCCCAACTCAAACACTGGTAGTGGGAAATTGATCGAGCTGCAAGCGTTCAGCGGTAAGATGCTCGACGCTGCGGTTGCGCACACCCATGGCACTGGCAAGATCATCCGCGATTCCAGTGGCGGCATCAGCCCCCGGGTGGACAAAAACGACGGTGGCAGCCGGCGCATCCTGTGGCGACAAATTCAGTAAGCGAGATTCTTGACCATGCGCAGATCCAACCAAGGGTTCACCCTGATCGAAATCATGATCGTGATTGCGATCATCGGTCTGGTCCTTACCTTGAGCCTTCCCAGCATCACCGAATACATGAAGAAGCCCCATCGCAGTGAAATCGCCGTGCTGCTCACCGAGCAGGCGCAGCAACTTGAGCGCCACTTCTCCAAGACCGGTGTCTACAGCAACGCCCCGGATCTGAGCACCGGCAATGAGTACTACAGCATCACCCCGACTCTGAGCGACAGCGGGTTCTCGCTGACCGCGACGCCAAAAGCCGATGGGATGATGGCGGGGGACAAATGCGGCAGTTTCAGCATCGATCAGACAGGTGCCACCAGCATCAGCGGTCAAGCCGACGGGCTCGCGGCTAAGGATTGCTGGGGACGCTGAGTCTCTGTATCGGGGAGCTGCGGCGCCCACTGTCTTTCTCATGATTGGATCGAATTATGGTCAAGCAACAGCAAGTGCTGGTGGTGGGCGGCGGAGTGATCGGCCTGCTCACGGCTTTCAATCTGGCGTCCCGGGGCCAGCAGGTGCGGCTTGTAGAGCGTTCGGAACTGGGGCGTGAGTCGTCGTGGGCTGGTGGAGGCATCGTCTCGCCGCTGTACCCTTGGCGCTACAGTCCGGCAGTCACGGCGCTGGCCCATTGGTCCCAGGACTTTTATCCACAGCTGGCGGAGCAACTGCTGAGTGCTACCGGGGTTGATCCCGAAGTGCATACCACCGGGCTCTACTGGCTGGACCTGGAGGATGAGGCCCAGGCCCTGCAATGGGCGCGGCGTGAGGGGCGGCCCCTGAGCGCTGTGGATATCTCGGCGGTACATGATGGGGTGCCGGTGCTGGGGAGCGGCTACCAGCGGGCGATCTACATGGCCAATGTGGCCAATGTGCGTAATCCGCGGCTGGTCAAATCCCTCAAGGCCGCTTTGCAGGCTTTGCCCAACGTGCACATCGACGAGCAGTGCAGCGTCAGCGGCTTTATTTGTGAAGGCCGGCAGGTGGCAGGCGTGCACAGTTCGCTGGGTGAGATCCGCGCCGATCAGGTGGTGCTCTGCGCCGGGGCCTGGAGTGGCGAGTTGCTGCGCAGCCTGGGGCTTGTACTGCCGGTGGAACCGGTCAAAGGGCAGATGATCCTGTACAAATGCGCTGCCGACTTCCTGTCCTGCATGGTCCTGGCCAAGGGCCGTTATGCGATTCCCCGGCGTGACGGACACATCCTGGTAGGCAGTACTCTGGAGCACGAGGGGTTCGACAAGACGCCTACTGCATCCGCTCTGGAAAGCCTCAAGGCTTCTGCTGTCGAGCTGATCCCGGCACTGGCGGACGCTGAGGTCGTGGGGCATTGGGCTGGGCTGCGTCCGGGGTCGCCGGAGGGCATTCCCTACATCGGGCCAGTTCCCGGCTTTGCCGGTTTGTGGCTCAACTGCGGGCATTACCGTAACGGCCTGGTGCTGGCGCCCGCTTCCTGCCAGCTTTTTTGCGACCTGCTGCTGGGACAAGCGCCGATCATCGATCCGGCGCCCTATGCGCCCGAAGGTCGAATTTAATTCAGGCCAAGCTTCTTCATGCGGTAACGCATCGAACGCAAGGACAGACTCAGCCGTCGGGCCGCCGCTGTGCGGTTCCAGCGGCTTTCCTCCAGGGCCTGGAGCAATAAATGGCGCTCCACCTGTTGCAGGTGCAGCGCGAGGTCCAGGTTGGGAGGGAGCGAAGGGGCGGGGAGGTCCTGGTGTTCACTGACAGGCAGATGCAGGTCGCTCAGCTCTATCCATGGACCCTCGCAAAGGGTCTGGGCCCGCTCCAGCAGGTTCTCCAGTTCACGTACGTTGCCGGGAAAGTCGTAGCGCTCCAGGGCTTGCAGTGCTTGCGGGCTTAGTTGGGTGGCAGGCTTGTCGCCGGATTTGGCCAGGCGTTGCAGAATGTGCCGCGCCAGTATCTCGATATCTCCCGGGTGCTCGCGCAGCGCGGGGACTCGCAGTTCGATCACATTCAAGCGGTAGTAGAGATCCTGGCGAAAGCGGCCGGATTCTACCTCGCACTTCAGATCCTTGTGAGTGGCACAGAGAATCCGCACATCGACGGCTCTTTCCTCCTGGCTGCCCACCGGACGCACAGACCTTTCCTGCAGTGCACGCAGTAGCTTCACTTGCATGGCAAGAGGCAGGTCGGCGACCTCGTCGAGGAACAGGGTTCCCCCCTCAGCGGCCTGGAACAGTCCAGGCTGATCAGCCAGGGCGCCACTGAAGCTGCCTTTGCGGTGACCGAAAAACTCACTCTCCATCAGTTCGCCAGGAATGGCGCCACAGTTGACCGGAATGAAGGGCGCCCTGGCCCTGGGACCCAACTGGTGGATCAAACGCGCCACTTGCTCCTTGCCACTGCCGGATTCGCCGCTGATGTAGACCGCCGCCAGGCTGGGGGCCAACTTGTCGATGTGTTGGCGCAGGTTGTCCATGGGCGGTGAATGCCCCAACAACTGATGGTCGGGTAGCTTTTTTGTGGCGGTGGGCAGCCGCTTCAGTCTGCTGCTTATCCATTCTCGAAGGCGCATGGGGTGTAGCGGCTTGTGCAGCAGGTCGCAAGCCCCGACTTCCAGGGCGCAGGCCTGCGTGCCTGGGTCATTGCTTAGAAGTGCGACCGGCAATTGAGGGTGGCATTGGCGAATATGCAGCAGCAGGTCCAGTCCGCTGCCATCCGGCAAATGCAGGTCTGTCAGGCACAGGTCGAAGCGCTCCCGGGCCAGGTGAGTCCGGGCTTCCTGCAAGGTGCGGGCACTTTGGGTGTGCAGGCGCATGCGGCCGAGGGTGATTTCCACGAGGGCACGGACTTCCATGGCCTCATCGACCACCAGCACCCTAGGCATTGGGTTCATGGCGGCTGCCGTTTTCATGGGTCAGTCAAAAGCGGGCAATAGCGCCCGTGTTGGGGGGCGAGAGCTCAGTCTAGGCCCTTGGGGTGGGCGGCGCAGGGTGCCGGGGGCGGGTTATTTTGTCGCCAATTGTGCGGACGATGGGGGTAGGGCTCAGCGATCCTTGCTACCCGGGCCCTGCTCCAGATGGGCCTGGCTGCAGTACCACTGTTGTGACAGGCTCAACGCCCGGTCCTGAGGCAGGTGTACGCCGCAGTGAGCGCAGCGCACCATTGGCGTACTCCCCGGCTCCTGGGGCGTGCGGGGAGTTGCAGCGGGGCGCTTGAATTTGCGCCAGAACCATACCGCAGCGGCAATCAGAGCGATCCAGAACAGTAGACGAACCATGGTGACCAGCTTTATGGGGAAAAGAGGGAGCAGTTTATCCAAGCGCCCGGCGGGCGCACAGGCCCATCAAGCTGTGGGCATGAAAAAGGGAGACTTGAAGTCTCCCTTTTTTACTGCGGCGCTATCAGTCGAACACGCCGAAGGTCATGTAGCTGAACCAGGAGCGGTCACTGTTGTTGCCAGTGGCCTCGTGCTCTTCTTCCTCGACCACGTCGCCGTTGCTGTCTTTAGGCTTGAGCTCCGACGGGATCGCGTCCTTGGCATCCTGATACTGCTTCATCACGTCCTGATTGGCGCGGGTTTCTCCCGGCGGCAGCGGTGGACGGGACTCGATAAGGCCCAGGGTGGCCTTGCTCAGCCAGGAGCGGTTGTCGGCTTCGGCCACCCGTGGCACAAACTGACCATCAACCAGGCTTGGGTGGTCAGGGTAGTTGAGCTTCAGGGTTTCCAGGCTGGTGGCAGCCAGTTCGTCCAGGTGCAGACGCTGGTAGGCCTCGGTCATCACCGCCAGGCCGTCACCCACGGAAGGGGTTTCCTGGAAGTTTTCCACCACGTAGCGGCCACGGTTGGCGGCGGCGACATAGGCCTGACGGGTCAGGTAATAGTCGGCCACGTGGATTTCGTAGGCGGCCAGCAGGTTGCGCAGGTAAATCATGCGCTGCTTGGCGTCCGGGGCGTAGCGGCTGTTGGGGAAGCGGCTGGTGAGCTGGGCGAACTCGTTGTAGGAGTCGCGGGCGGCACCCGGGTCACGCTTGGTCATGTCCAGTGGCAGGAAGCGCGCCAGCAGGCCGACGTCCTGGTCGAAGGAGGTCAGGCCCTTGAGGTAGTAGGCGTAGTCGACGTTCGGGTGCTGGGGATGCAGGCGAATGAAGCGCTCGGCGGCGGATTTCGCAGCCTCTGGCTCGGCATTCTTGTAGTTGGCGTAGATCAGCTCGAGCTGTGCCTGATCGGCGTAGCGACCAAAGGGATAGCGCGATTCCAGGGCCTTGAGCTTGGCGGTGGCGCTGGTGTAGCTGTGGTTGTCCAGGTCGGTCTGCGCCTGCTGGTACAACTCGACTTCGCTCAGGTTTTCGTCAACGACTTCCTTCGATGAGCAAGCAGCGGTCAGTGCGAGGATGGCGATCAGCAGCAGGTGTTTCACTTGCATGGCGGCTTGCGTCCCTATGACGGCCGCTGTCTTGGGCGGGGCCGTCCTGTTATGATGAGCGCCCCGTTGAAAGCCTCGGGGCAAAAGACGCCGTATTTAACCACAAGCGCGCAGCCGAAACCAAAGGCTGTGCCGACGCCCAGTCCGAGCATGTCCGATAAAATTGAACTTCGCGCAGAGGTGCCGTCCGAACTGGGCGGTCAACGCCTCGATCAAGTCGCCGCACAACTATTCGCTGAGCATTCGCGCTCGCGCCTTTCCGCCTGGATCAAAGACGGCCGCCTGACTGTTGACGGAGCGGTGATCCGCCCTCGGGACATCGTGCACGGCGGTGCCGTTCTCGAACTGACCGCCGAGCAGGAGGCTCAGGGTGAGTGGATCGCCCAGGACATCGAGCTGGACATCGTCTATGAAGACGATGACATCCTGGTGATCAACAAGCCTGCGGGCCTGGTGGTGCACCCGGCTGCCGGCCATGCCGATGGCACGCTGCTCAATGCCCTGCTGCATCACATCCCCGACATTATCAATGTGCCGCGGGCGGGTATCGTCCACCGTCTGGACAAGGACACCACCGGTCTGATGGTGGTGGCCAAGACCATTCAGGCGCAGACCCAGTTGGTGGCTCAGCTGCAGAGCCGCAGCGTCAGCCGCATCTATGAATGCATCGTGATCGGTGTAGTGACTGCGGGGGGCAAGATCAATGCTCCCATTGGTCGCCACGGCCAGCAGCGCCAGCGCATGGCGGTGATGGAGGGGGGCAAGCAGGCTGTCAGCCACTACCGCGTTCTGGAGCGCTTCCGTTCCCACACCCATGTACGGGTCAAGCTGGAAACCGGTCGTACTCACCAGATTCGGGTGCACATGGCCCACATCAACTTCCCGCTGGTGGGCGATCCGGCTTACGGCGGTCGCTTCCGCATTCCGCCGGCGGCCAGCCAGACCATGGTCGAGTCGCTGAAAAACTTCCCGCGCCAGGCCTTGCACGCGCGTTTCCTGGAGTTGGACCATCCGACCACTGGTCAACGCATGAGCTGGGAATCACCGTTGCCGGATGACTTCGTCTGGTTGTTGTCGCTGCTCAAGCAGGACCGTGAGGCGTTCATCGGATGAGTGGCTGGCTGATTCCTGACTGGCCCGCGCCGGCTGGGGTCAAAGCCTGTGTTACTACCCGCGATGGCGGCGTCAGCCTGGCGCCGTTTGACAGCCTCAATCTGGGCGACCACGTTGAGGATCGGCCTCAAGCGGTGGCCGAGAATCGCCGGCGCCTGACCGAACACTTCGCTATTGCCCCGGCCTGGTTGCAACAGGTGCACGGGATTGCTGTGGCTCACGCCGATCCTGGCGTCGTGGTCAGCGCCGATGCCAGTTGGTCCGCCACGCCAGGCATTGCCTGTGCGGTGATGACCGCCGACTGCCTGCCTGCGTTGTTCTGCAACCGAGCCGGAACCCGGGTCGCGGCAGCCCATGCCGGTTGGCGCGGGCTGGCAGCTGGCGTGCTGGAAGCCACTCTCGACAGCCTGGATGTACCCGCCGCTGAGGTCTTGGTATGGCTGGGGCCCGCTATAGGTCCACAGAGTTTCGAAGTTGGTGCGGAGGTCCGTGAAGCTTTCGTTGCTCAATTGGCGGCCGCGGAGCAAGCCTTTGTCCCTAGTGTCAATGCCGGGCGCTTCATGGCTGACATCTACCAGTTGGCGCGCCTGCGTCTGGCCACCCGGGGTGTGACGGCGGTCTATGGTGGTGGCTACTGCACCGTGACCGACCCACGCTTCTTCTCTTATCGGCGCAGCCCACGTACCGGGCGTTTTGCCTCCCTTATCTGGCTTGAACGCTAGACTAATCTGACTTGCGTCAAGCAGCTGACGCTTGAATCTCCCAGAATCGACCGCATCTAGAGAATCATCTGGCAGGTTTCTCTATTTAGGTGTGTCCATCGCTCCGGCCTGCTCAAAAGGAAGGTGACTAATGCGTATAGACCGATTAACCAGCAAATTGCAGCTGGCCTTATCCGATTCTCAATCCTTGGCCGTTGGCCTCGATCATCCGGCCATTGAACCTGCGCACTTGATGCAGGCGCTGCTTGAACAGCAAGGCGGTTCGATCAAGCCACTGCTGATGCAGGTGGGCTTCGACGTCAACAGCCTGCGCAAGGAACTGAGCAAAGAGCTCGACCAACTGCCAAAAATCCAGAACCCCACTGGCGACGTCAACATGTCCCAGGATCTGGCGCGCCTGCTCAACCAGGCCGATCGCCTGGCCCAGCAGAAAGGCGACCAGTTCATTTCCAGCGAGTTGGTACTGCTGGCCGCCATGGATGAAAACAGCAAGCTCGGCAAGTTGCTGCTGGGTCAGGGCGTGAGCAAGAAAGCCCTGGAAAACGCCATCAACAACCTGCGCGGCGGCGAGGCGGTGAATGACGCCAACGTCGAGGAGTCGCGCCAGGCCCTGGACAAGTACACCGTCGATCTGACCAAGCGCGCCGAAGAGGGCAAGCTTGACCCGGTGATCGGGCGTGACGATGAAATTCGCCGGACCATCCAGGTGCTGCAACGCCGGACCAAGAACAACCCGGTGCTGATCGGTGAACCTGGCGTGGGTAAAACCGCCATCGCCGAAGGCCTGGCCCAGCGGATCATTAATGGCGAAGTGCCTGATGGCCTGAAAGGCAAGCGCCTGCTGTCCCTGGACATGGGCGCGCTGATTGCCGGTGCCAAGTACCGTGGCGAGTTCGAGGAACGCCTGAAATCCCTGCTCAACGAGCTGTCGAAGCAGGAAGGTCAGATCATCCTGTTCATCGACGAGCTGCACACCATGGTCGGCGCCGGTAAAGGCGAAGGCTCGATGGATGCGGGCAACATGCTCAAACCGGCCCTGGCCCGTGGCGAGCTGCATTGCGTCGGTGCCACCACGCTCAACGAGTACCGCCAATATATAGAGAAGGATGCAGCCCTTGAGCGGCGCTTCCAGAAAGTGTTGGTGGACGAGCCGAGCGAGGAAGACACCATCGCCATCCTGCGTGGCCTGAAAGAGCGCTATGAGGTGCACCATAAGGTAGCCATCACCGACGGTGCGATCATTGCCGCGGCCAAGCTCAGCCATCGTTACATCACAGATCGGCAACTGCCGGACAAGGCCATTGACCTGATCGACGAAGCTGCCAGCCGCATCCGCATGGAGATCGACTCCAAGCCGGAAGTGCTGGACCGTCTGGAGCGGCGCCTGATTCAACTGAAAGTCGAATCCCAGGCGCTGAAGAAGGAAGACGACGAGGCGGCGATCAAGCGTCTGGAAAAACTCCAGGAAGAGATTGTCCGCCTGGAGCGTGAGTACGCTGACCTGGAAGAAGTCTGGACCTCGGAGAAAGCCGAAGTGCAGGGCTCTGCGCAGATCCAGCAGAAGATCGAGCAGTCGCGTCAGGAGCTGGAAGCGGCGCGGCGTAAAGGCGACCTGAACCGCATGGCCGAGCTGCAGTACGGGGTGATCCCGGATCTGGAGCGCAGCCTGCAGATGGTCGACCAGCACGGCCACAGCGAGAACCAGTTGCTGCGCAGCAAGGTCACCGAGGAAGAAATTGCCGAAGTCGTGTCCAAGTGGACCGGCATCCCGGTGTCGAAAATGCTCGAAGGCGAGCGCGACAAGCTGTTGAAGATGGAAAGCCTGCTGCATCAACGGGTGATCGGCCAGAACGAAGCCGTGGTGGCGGTATCCAACGCAGTACGCCGCTCTCGGGCCGGGTTGTCCGATCCGAACCGGCCAAGTGGTTCGTTCATGTTCCTCGGCCCAACCGGCGTGGGTAAGACTGAGTTGTGCAAGGCCTTGGCGGAGTTCCTCTTCGATACCGAGGAAGCCATGGTGCGGATCGACATGTCCGAGTTCATGGAGAAACACTCCGTGGCTCGCCTGATCGGTGCGCCGCCAGGCTATGTCGGTTATGAAGAAGGTGGCTACCTGACCGAAGCCGTGCGTCGCAAGCCGTACTCGGTCATCCTGCTGGACGAAGTCGAGAAGGCGCACCCGGATGTGTTCAATATCCTGCTGCAGGTTCTGGAAGATGGTCGCCTGACGGACAGCCACGGACGCACTGTGGACTTTCGCAACACGGTGATCGTCATGACCTCCAACCTGGGCTCGGCACAGATCCAGGAGTTGGTAGGGGATCGCGAGGCACAGCGGGCAGCGGTGATGGATGCGGTGTCCACCCACTTCCGGCCGGAGTTCATCAACCGGGTCGACGAAGTAGTGATCTTCGAGCCTCTGGCACGGGATCAGATCGCTGGCATCACGCAGATCCAGTTGGGGCGCCTGCGCAGCCGTCTGGCGGAGCGCGAGCTGAGCCTGGAACTGAGCGACGAGGCCTTGGAAAAGCTGATCGCCGTGGGTTACGACCCGGTGTATGGCGCACGGCCGCTGAAGCGTGCGATCCAGCGCTGGATCGAGAACCCGTTGGCCCAGTTGATCCTGTCCGGTGGTTTCCTGCCAGGAGCAACAGTCACTGCGTCGGTGCGGGACGATGAAATCGTCTTTGCCTGATCGTTCAGTGGCGTATTGATGAAAAGGCCTCGCATGGCGAGGCCTTTTTTTTCACTAGGGCGTTGAACTGAAAGGAAAAGGCTTGTAAAGTGCGCCCCGCAGTCAGTCACCCCCTAGGTTTTTTCTGATGTAGAAGAAACCGGCAATGAAGTCGCAAATCATTGTCTTAAAAGCAATTTAAGGGGTTGACAGGTAGTTTGAAGATTGTAAAATAGCGCGCCTCAGAGGCATGAACGTAGCGATACGGGAAAGCCGAAGAGGATGAAGTAAAAACGTTGTAGCTTGAAATATGTAGTTCCGTGATAGCTCAGTCGGTAGAGCAAATGACTGTTAATCATTGGGTCCCAGGTTCGAGTCCTGGTCACGGAGCCAATTTCAAACCGGGGTATAGCGCAGTCCGGTAGCGCGCCTGCTTTGGGAGCAGGATGTCAGGAGTTCGAATCCCCTTACCCCGACCATTTTTGGGTCGTTAGCTCAGTTGGTAGAGCAGTTGGCTTTTAACCAATTGGTCGTAGGTTCGAATCCCACACGACCCACCATTTTTGAGACCAGTTCGCTGGAATCGAATCTTAAGATCAGACGCCAAAAGCTCTGTTCGCAGAAGGCGCCTTTTAAAGGTGCCTTTTTTTTACCGGGGTATAGCGCAGTCCGGTAGCGCGCCTGCTTTGGGAGCAGGATGTCAGGAGTTCGAATCCCCTTACCCCGACCATATTCACGATAAAAGGCACCTCTAGAGGTGCCTTTTATCGTTTGTCTGCAAAAGAGCGCTGAGGTCGAGGGGCTGCCCGAGAGGCGAGCCTCTTGTTGTCAGTTGATAGGCAGTTCTTCCCAGACCCTACGTTGTTCAAACAGGCGCTGTTCGAGGGTGATGATGGCCTGTTTCACCTGTTCCACGCATTCCTTGACCATGTTCAGGGACAGGTCGGGGCTCAGGCAGGCATCTTCCAGCTGACGACAACTCTCTACCAATTCTTCGCCTTTGACCACGCGCGCAGCGCCCTTGATACGATGCGCCAACTCTGCCAACTCAGCTGTTGCCTGCTCTTGAAGCAAGGTGTCGAGGCTCTGCATGTCCATGCGATTGTTACTGAGCAACTCATTCAAGATGTGATGCAACATCGTCGGCTCGCTGCCCACCAGGGTATGCAAGGACTCCAGGTCGAATACCCGAGAAGAGCGGGGGCTGGTGTGCTTTGTGGGGATGAGGTTCTCACGTTCGCTCTCATCGGCCTGTCCCATGGTCAGCAGACGTTCTTCCAACTCATCCAGGCTGATGGGTTTGATCAGGCAATCATTCATTCCCGCCTGGATGCAACGTTCCACTTCTTCCTGCTGGGCGTCGGCGGTCAGGCCGATGATCATCATTGGTTCGCAGGCCTTGTCCTGCTCATCCTGGCGGATCGCCCGGCTCATCTCGGCGCCGTTCATGATGGGCATGTGGCAGTCGGTGATGATCACGTCAAAGTCCTGCTCGCGCCAGAGATGCAGTGCCTCCAGGCCGTTCTCCGCTTCGAACACGTCATGTCCGAGGAAGCACAGCTGCTGCTGCAGGACCTGGCGGTTCACCGGATGATCGTCTACCACCAGAATCTGCAAACGTTGTGTGTAGCGCCTCTTGACCTGAGGCGGACGCTCAGCGGTGGCCGTGCTCTCCAGTACTTGCAAACGCAGCTCCACATCCACCCGGGTGCCATGCCCCAGGGTGCTGCTCATCGACACCTGGCCACCCATCATTTCGCAAAGGGAGCGACAAATCACCAGGCCCAGCCCCGTGCCTTCGTTGTTCTGCACGTTGCGCTCTACCTGGGCGAAGGGTTGGAACAGGCGTTGCTGGCTGCTGGGGGAAATACCAATTCCCGAGTCTTCGACACTGAGCTCGACCCGCAGCACAGCGTTTTCCACTAGCTCGCCGGAAATGCTCACCTTGATAAAACCGGCTTCGGTGAACTTGATGGCATTGCTCACCAAGTTGGACAGGATCTGCTTGAAACGCATCCCGTCCACCAGCACATCGCCGTTGATGCTGGAGTCGATCTCGAGGATCAGGCTCAGGCATTTCTGCCGAGCCAGCCCCTCGAACACTCTAGCCACTGATTCCACCAGTTCGCGCAGGTTGGCGCGTTTGGGGCAGAGGCTCAGGCGTCCGGACTCGATGCGGGCAATGTCGAGGATATCGCCGATCAGCTCCAGCAGGCTCTTGGCCGAACTGTAGGCGATTTCAATGCTGGAGCGCTCGATCCGATCGCTGTCGGCGCGTTTGAGCGCCAGTTCCAGAATGCCGATGATGGCGTTCATTGGCGTGCGTATTTCATGACTCATGGTGGCCAGGAAGGTGGTCTTGGCCCGGCTGGCCTCATCGGCGAGATTCTTCGCCTCCTTCAGTTCCTGAACCAGATGACGGTGCTTGGTAATGTCCAGCCAGCCGCAGATCACGCCCTTTGTGACACCGGTGGCGTCCTGGAATGGCTGAATCCAGTGCTCGATCCAGACGTCCTTGCCCTGCAATTGCACGGCATACACCGAGGTAATGGTCTTGCCGTCATTGATCGCTTGCAGGTAGTTCTGGTGCAGGTCGGGCCCTGCCGCAAAGTGCTCATCAGGCAGTTCCTGCACAGTCTTGTCCAAGACGTCCTCGGCACTCAGACCGACGCTCTGCAGATAGCTGCGGTTGCAGGACAGCATGTTGCCCTCAATATCCCGGAGATAGAGGGCCGGAGGCATGTTCTCTGCGAGGGTCTCGATAAAGCGCAATTGTTCATTGAGCGTTTTCTCGGCCTTGACCCGGCGTTGCAGATAGAAGACCCAGAGCAGAGACAGCAGGAGCAGCAACGAAGCGCCAGCTATGATTTCGGCGATCATCAACGCGTAGTCGCGCCAGGTTTCGCTGCTCATGCCCGGCGGTGAGCGCCAGTGGTTGGCGATGGCGTTCAAATCGTCCGTCGGGAGGCTGATCAGGGCTTTGTCGATGATGGATTGCAGTTCCGAATCGCTTCGCCTCAGGGCAAAGCTGGCGGTCGCCTGCCGGGTGTGAATCAGATCGGCAACAGCCAGGCGATTCTGGAACAGGCGGACAATGTAGTAACGCGAGGCCGGCAATGACACCACCGCGGCATCGGCGCCGCCGGTATAGACCATGTTCATGGCGTCCAGCGAGGTGCCGACTTCGATGACTTCGGCTTGCGGGTAGCGCTCGCGCACATGCTGCAGTGTCACGTGTCCGGAAGGGATGGCCAGGCGCTTGTTTGCCAGGTCTCCAGGCCGCTGTGCCATGCCTTTCTTGTCGGTCTGGGTCACGAGGACGAAGGGACTGGTCAGGAAGGAGCGAGTGAAGCGCAGGTTGTCTTCGCGTTGTGCACTGGCAGTCATGATGGCCAGGTCGGCCTCTGATTGGCGCAAGGCTTCAATCTGTTCCGGGTAGCCGCCGTTGCGAGCGGTGACCTGGAAGTCGAGTCCGGTGCGCAGTGATAGCTCGTCCAGCAGTTCAGCGGTGACACCCGAGAAAACGCCATTGGCGTCGAAGAAGGCAATGGGCGCCAGATCGTCATTGATCACCAGGCGTATGACTGGGTTGCGGGCTATCCAACGCGACTCTTCCGGCGTCAGTGCCATCCTTTGGTCCGACGTAATGAAGCCGCTACCCACCCAGCGCCGACTCAGATTGAGGAGTTTTTCCTTACCGATCGCCTCAATGCTCTGGTTGATAATCCGCAGCAGGCGCTGGTTATCCTCTTGGAGCGCATAGCCGTAGCCGCCTTGGGAAAAGTCGGCGAAGCGCTCGAACTTGAGAAAGCCGTAGTAGGAACGATTGATGCGGAAGTAGGCGCTCAGAACATCGTCCACGTACATGTCGGCATGGCCGAAGGCTGCCGCGGCTATGGCCTCGTCATGGGTGGGATAGACCATCAAGTGGGCCAAGGGAAAGCGCGACTGCAGTTGCGCGCTGTGTTCCTGGGCCACAGAAACTCGTAATCCGTCCAGGTTGGAGGGCGATTTGCGCAATTCATCCTTGCGTTTGAACAGTGCCAGTCGGGCTTCGGCGAAGGGGCGAGTAAACCTGACGGCCTCGGCAGGCTGCTCGGAGCTGTAGCTGCCTAGCAAGTCGATATTGGCAGCCTGTAAGGCTTGCATGGCCTCTGCTCGGGTGGCAAAGGACACGATCTTGATACGAACCCCGAGTATCTGCCCAATCAGAGCGCTGACGTCAGCGGTAATGCCCTCGTAGTGATTGTCGTTGTAGCTGACATTGAAGGGGGACGATTCTGTAGCCACGGCACCGATTTTCAGTTCCGACCTGTGGCGCAGCCAACGCCAGTCTTCATCGTCAAGGGCAAGGTCGTGGTGGTCGAGGCGCGCCGTGCTGTACAGCGTATTGGGCAAACTCGGAAGCTGGGCCGCTGCCGGTTGAACAGCCAATATCGCCAAGCAGATAAAAAGCCAGAAAAGTCGTGAATGCATGATCGCTTCAGATAGTGGGGGGCCAGATGGCTTGATCAACGAGTCACAGCGCAATGAGCGCCGGGCGGGTGGTACAGAACCTGAGCAACGGGTCGCCTCTTTGATCGGCTCTCCCAAGGGACTAACGAATGCAGTAGGCAATGAAATGGCTTTCCGGCATCGGGCGTGCAAACACGAAGCCCTGGGCTATGTCGCATCCCAGTTCCAGTAGGCGTTGCTGCTGCTCGCGGGTTTCCACTCCTTCGATAATCAGCGACATACCCAATGAACGGGCGAGCGCCACCGTGTAGCTAATGATGGCGCTGCTTCTGGGGTGATGCCCCATCTTGCGCACGAAAGTGCCGTCGAGTTTGATCTGACTGAAGGGCAACTCGCAGAGGCGATCCAGGGAGGAGTAGCCCGCACCGAAGTCATCCATGGCCAAGCCGCAGCCCATTACCCGCAGGCGTACCAGATTTTCCAGGCTACTGGCGGGAGCGCTGATCAGACTGGTTTCGGTGATTTCAAAGGTGATGCTGCTGGATGGAACCTGAAACAGCACGAGTAGGGTGGCAATGGATTCAGTCAGGGTCTGGGACGCCAGCTGTGATGGGTGCAGATTGAACGAGAAACTCAAGGGAATGCCTTTTTGCGCCAGTTTGCGGCGCAAGGCCAGGCCCTGGTCGAACAGTTGCCAGAACAGGCGGTCCAGCAAGCAGTGGTGTTCCATGATGTGCAGGAAGTGCGAAGGCGACAGTACTCCCAGCTGTGGATGATTCCAGCGGGCTAGCGCTTCCGCTCCTTGGAGCGACGCGTTGTCGAGTGCCACCTTGGGTTGGTAGTAGGGTTCGAATTCGCCGTTGTCCAGGCCGCGAATCACGTCCGCCAGGGTGGGTAGTTCGGACTGTTTCAGAGCAGTGAGCAGGCCGTGGCGCTGGTTCTTATAACGAGTCAGCAGGGTGGTCAGGCGCTCCAGATTGAAGGGCTTGCCCAGATCACCCAGGAAGTTCAAGCCTAGGCCCCTGATCATCGAGACGGTAGTTTGGCGCAGAATCGGCTCGATCTGGCTGCACAGGATCACGGCGTGCAGTTTGCCGCTTTGGCTGGCGTGGCGCAGGAAGGCCAAACCATCCATTCCGGGCATTTTCAGGTCACAGATGGCAATGTCCATCCTTTCGCAGTGCTCCAGCAGTGCCAGGGCTTCACTACCGCTGGCCGCTTCATGCACCTGCCCAGGCATCACTTTTTTCAGTGCAGTGACGGTAACCAGGCGTTGCAGCGGTTCATCTTCCAGGACCAGAACGTTCAAATTTTGCATTGCCGGCTCATGTCATTATTTGCCGGTCATAGTGCTAAGGCTCTAGAGTTGCAGCCATTAGGCAAATCCTCATGTGCAGTAGGAAATTTCTCATTGAAAAATCAGACTGTCTGATTCCTTAAGGAGGAGTTATTAACCCCTTGTATCCTCTGTTATTTGCCAGGAATCTGAAAATTCTGGACGACATCAAGGTGCTGTGCACGAAACTTCTACATGACATCAGCGTCTTTATACGGATACGTAAGTTGCAGCATACAGGGTGCGGTTACGTGTATTTTCCGGTCGGTCCGGCTCAACCGAAGGCCGGGTTTTTAAGGTGAAGTGACAATATGCACAGCGTATTGATAGTTGACGATCATCCCGTTGTTCGGCTCGCCGTTAAGGTCTTGCTGGAAAAGAACAACATGCGGGTGGTGGCCGAAACAGACAACGGATTGGATGCGCTGGAGTTGGTGCGCGAGCATAGGCCGGATGTGGTAATCCTCGATATCGGTATTCCCAAGTTGGATGGCCTCAAGGTGCTTTCACGTATCAAGGCTCTGGGCTTGCCCACTGAAGTGCTGGTGCTGACCTCGCAGTCGATTGAAAGCTTCTGCAGACGCTGTATTCAGCTGGGAGCTCGGGGTTTCGTCAACAAGGAGGAGGATTTGGGCAATCTGGTGGTGGCTCTGAATGCTGTGTTGGCCGGCTACACTTTTTATCCGTCGATGGCTTTGGATGTTTCCATGCCCACGGCGGAACAACAATCCGAGGCCGAGCAGATAGGCCTGCTGACTGATCGGGAAATGATCGTGTTGCAGTACCTAGCACAGGGACATTCCAACAAGGCTATTGGTGAAAAACTGTTCTTGAGCAACAAGACAGTCAGCACCTACAAGACCCGACTGTTGCAGAAGCTGGGGTTGGGGTCGCAAGTAAGCCTGGCGGAGTTTGCCAAGCGCAATGCTTTGATCCCATAAAGTGAACATGGTCAGTTACTTGTAATGTCGAGTTTTCACTTAGTTGTGTCTGGATCGCTACCGAACGACGGGGCATGCCGTGTTTGCTCGTTGTGCATGACTTAGAAAGTATCCGGGTAGACACCTGAGTGAAATGCATGGCATCTGTTTCTATTGGGTTTCAGGGCTCATCCTGGATAAGCCCTGAAAGCTCTTGTTGCCTAAGCTTTTTCTCGTGGGGTTTCAGAGGTAATCGCTGCAATCTTCACGGCTTGTTGGCTTTGTAGATGCCTGTTGATCAAGAGCGCGTTGAGCATCCCGGTCGAGTGGTCCTGATTGTCTCTTCAGCGACCGATGATGTTGTGCTGTGGTCCGTAGGGCAGCCGGGTGATGTTTTCCGCGCCTTGGGAGTTGACGATCAGAATGTCGTGCTCACGATAACCACCGGCACCTGGGCTGCCTTCGGGTAGCCTGATCATCGGCTCCATGGACACCACCATGCCGGGCTCCAGCACAGTGTCCACGTCCTCGCGAAACTCCAGCCCGGTCTCGCGCCCGTAGTAGTGATTGAGGATGCCGAACGAGTGGCCGTAGCCGAAGGTCCGATATTGCAGCAAGTCGTGTTCCAGGTAGATTTCGTTCAACTGCCGGGCAATGTCGCTGCAGCGGGCTCCGGGCTTGATCAGTTGCAATCCGGCCTCATGCACCTTGAGGTTGATTTCCCACAGTCGCAGATACGCGTCGGGACAATGCCCAAGGAACAGTGTGCGCTCCAGCGCGGTGTAGTAACCGGCGATCATCGGGAAACAGTTGAGGCTGAGTATCTCTCCCGGGCTGATGCGCCGCGAGGTCAGCGGATTGTGTGCGCCGTCGGTATTGATCCCTGATTGAAACCAGGTCCAGGTGTCCATCAATTCGGCTGCGGGAAAGGTCCGGGCGATTTCCCGCACCATGGCCTGTGTGGCGTGCAGGGCCACATCGTATTCCGATACCTGATCCTGCAGGGCATCGATGGCGGCGGCCCCGCCGATGTCGGCGATGCGTGCACCCTGGCGGATCAGTGCCTGTTCTTCGACTGACTTGAGCATGCGCATGCTCATGCACGGGGCAGCGATATCCAGGAGTTGCGCCCGAGGATAGAGCTCGGCGAAGGCCTGGTGGCTGGGCAGGGTCAGTTGATCGAACTCCAGGCCCAGCCGTGCAGCCTGCGGCAAGGCCTGTTTGACCGCGACGAAGAAGTTGCCCCGTTGCCAGTCGGTGTATACCACCTGATCATCGCAGACCGCCCGACGCCCGGGCTGCCCGCCGTCGATATTGGCGCTGATCAGCACGCTACGTTCCCGGGTCACCACCAGGGCGTACTGACGGCCGAAAGAGCAATACAGGAAGTCGGCGTAGTAGTTGATGTTGTGGTAGGAGGTGAACAGCGCCGCGTCGATATCCTGCTGGGCCATATAGGCTCGCAGCGTGCTCAGGCGCTGGGCGTACTCTTTAGGGGAGAAGGTTGAAGGGACTTTTTCACCGTTGTGGATCTGAAGGGTCTTGGGCATCTGCATGGCACGGGTCCTTGTCTGCGATGAACGATGCGCGGCGCCACACTCGGGTGGGCCATGAAACGGCATTGCAGCAGACTGGGGAGGTGTGGGCATGCGTGATACCGACCTTGATGTGGTTGTCAGCGCGGCGGTTCAGAGGGGCAGGAGAGGTTGAAACATGGGCCTCTTTCATGAAGGGCACCGCTAAACCGGGTAGCACAACCTAGTAGTTCTTATAGGTTTTGCCTGGTCGGCTCCTATCGAGCGTGGCATTCTAGGCCCTGCTGTTAAGGATCAGACAGTAAGGAGACTGAACGGATGCAAAGCAGGCTCGCGGAAGTTAACTCTCGTCTTTTGCTCGGAAACACATTGCATGAGCGGATGGCGGGGACCATGGAAGTGGCCTCGGGGTTGGGGTTCGATGCCCTGGTTTACGACTACAGTCCGGTGCCTTTTGATCAGCAGGGCGAACTGATCATTCCCAGTGCAATGGTCTGCAATACCCCAAAGGACTGGCTGGAGCTCTGGTGCGACGAGGGGTATTACCATATCGACCCGGTCCAGCAGGTGGCGCTGGACAGCATTTCTCCCTTTATCTGGTCCTACAGACCCGAAGCGGAAACCGTCTTGCGCCAGGCTATGGGGCAGCAGCACGCGCCGGTATCGAGTTACCTGCAGCATCATCAAATGTCCCATGGCATGACTGTTCCCATTCACTTGCCTGGTGGTGGTTTCGCCAGCCTGACCGGTTTGCGCTCGGGCAGTACCCAGGTGGCCTTGCATGATCTGCAACAGGTCTTGAGGGATTTCACGCTTCTTTCTCATGCTCTGCAGGAACACCTCTACCTACCGCTCAGTAAAAGCATTCGCAGCTATCCGGTTCAACTGACCAAGCGCGAGCGCGAGTGCCTGAAATGGGCGGCCGAGGGCATGACCTCTGGTGAAATTGCTGAACGCCTGCAGCGTTCCGTGGCCACCATCAACCTGCATCTGACCTCGGCGATGCACAAGTTGGGCGCCAAGAATCGGGTTCAGGCCGTGGTTCGAGCCGTTCACTATCGCTTGCTGGAAAACTAAAGCGAGCACAACCGGCCCGGTCTTATCGCTGATATGGGGGCGAGGCCGAAAATGACACAGGGTGATCGTCATCAGGGAGTGATGCGCAATGAAAGCAAGTAAACCACCACAGGAAGGTTATGCCTCCTTTGGCTCCTGGCAGACCTGGTATCGGGTGACGGGGGATCTGCAGAGTGGTCTGACGCCCCTGGTGATATTGCACGGCGGCCCGGGCTGCACTTATGACACCGTTGATGCCTTCAGGGATGTGGCGGCCAGTGGCCGGGCGATCGTTCAGTTCGATCATCTCGGCAGTGGATTTTCCACTCGCCTGGAGGACAAGCCTTCTTCATTCTGGAGCGTCGAGCTGTATCTGGAAGAGCTGAACAATCTTCTGGATCACCTGCGCATCAGTGAGGACTACGCCTTGCTCGGACATTCCTGGGGTGGGGCGCTGGCCAGCGAGCATGCCGTCTTGACCCCTGCGGGCCTGCGAGCCCTGATCATCGCCAATGCCCCGGCCGACATGCGGACCTGGCAGGCTGAAACCCTGGGTTTGCGTGAGGCCTTGCCAGAGGGGGTCTTGCAGACCTTGATCGGCCACGAGCAGGCTGGAACCCTCCATAGCGCCGAGTACGTGCAGGCCTCACAGGTGTATTTTGAGCGGCACGTGTGCCGGCTTCGGCCTTGGCCGGAAGAGGTGGTACGCATTTTTTCCAGGGGATGTTGCGCTACCACGATGGAAAGTGTGCCGCAGCGGGCTAGGAATTTCCCTCTCCTGAGCAACCTGCAGGACTGGAGCGTTGTCGAGCGCCTGCCGCGAATCAAGGTGCCGAGCCTGCTGATCTCAGGGCGTTACGACGAAGCAACCCCTGTAGTGGTCAAACCCTATCTGGACAACGTTCCGAACATTCGCTGGGCACTGTTCGAGAACTCCAGCCACATGCCCCATATCGAGGAGCGGGTTGCCTGTATGGGAACGGTGGTGAGCTTTCTGGATGAGTGTCTGTAGCACACGCTTCGCCCGCCCGTGCACCCCACTACCTTGCGTAGCGGGGCGTACTTTCAGGCGCTTAGTGCAACTTCAAGCGTGGGTCGGTGCCTCGTCCAATCCGGCTGCCGAGCATCAGCATCGCGGTGCGGAACACCCCGTACAGGGCCATTTGGTGCATGCGGTACAGCGAGATGTAGAACATCCTTGCCAGCCAGCCTTCGAGCATCACACTGCCGGTGAGATTGCCCATCAGGTTGCCCACCGCCGAGAAGCGCGAGAGCGAGATCAGCGAGCCGTAGTCGGTGTACTTGTAGGTCGGTAGGTCTTTGCCTTCGATACGCAGTTTCAGCGATTTGGCCAGCAGTGAGGCTTGTTGGTGCGCAGCCTGGGCCCGTGGCGGTACGTTGCGGTCGCTGCCGGGTTGAGGGCAGGCGGCGCAGTCGCCGAAGGCAAAGATGTTCTCGTCACGGGTGGTCTGCAGGGTTGGCAGCACCTGGAGCTGGTTGATGCGGTTGGTTTCCAGGCCGTCGATGTCCTTGAGGAAACCCGGCGCGCGGATGCCGGCAGCCCACACCTTGAGGCTGGCGGGAATGGTCTGGCCATCAGCGGTGATCAGACTGTCGGCGGTCACTTCACTGACTGAAGCGTTGGTCAGCACTTTGACCCCGAGTTTCTCCAGGGTCTTGTGCACCGGCCCGCTGATGCGCTCGGGCAGGGCCGGCAGCACCCGTGGCCCGGCTTCGATCAGGGTGATGTGCATGTTTTCCGGGAGGATCCGATCCAGGCCGTAGGCGGCCAGTTCATGGGCGGCGTTGTGCAGTTCCGCTGCCAGTTCCACACCGGTGGCACCGGCGCCGACGATGGCCACGCTGATCTGTTCCACGGCATCTGTCTGCCCGGCGTGGGCCCGCAGGTAGTGATTGAGCAGTTGCTGGTGGAAGCGTTCGGCCTGCTTGCGGGTGTCGAGGAACAGGCAATGCTGGGCGGCGCCCTGGGTGCCGAAGTCGTTGGTGGTACTGCCCACGGCGATCACCAGGGTGTCGTAGCCCAGTTCACGGGCCGGCAACAGTTCTGTGCCTTCCTCGTCATAGGTGGCAGCCAACTGGATCTTTTTCTGTTGACGATCGAGCCCGCTCATACGGCCCAGCTGGAACTCGAAGTGGTTCCATTTTGCTTGGGCAACGTAGTTGAGTTCGTCTTCGGAGGAGTTCAGTGAGCCGGCGGCCACTTCGTGCAGCAGGGGTTTCCAGATATGGGTCAGGTTGGCGTCCACCAGCATCACACTGGCGGTGCCGCGCTTGCCCAGGGTCTTACCCAGGCGGGTCGCCAACTCCAGGCCGCCGGCGCCGCCGCCAACGATGACAATACGATGAGTCATGGGGATATCTCGCAAGGCTAAAAGAAATCGGTGCAGTCAACCGAGCGAGCGCGATGCAGCTCATAGCGTCAGGTAACTGATAAAACGGCTCAACAGGCCCAGGGCGACCGTCACCACGACCACCACCACAAGGAGCATCCACGGCCGAAAGGGCCGGCGCTCGACTCGGTGCTGGGGCAGTTGCAGGTATTCTTCGACATGGCGTTGGTCGTCGGGGTTCAGGCGGCTGCTCATAAAGGGCCTCGTCAGGTAGACGTCGCAACACAGGGGAATGTTACAGCGCGATGCAATCGAGCATTTACCGAGCATAGCCGCTGCGCGTGGGGGCTCGATGACGAAGTCCCGGCGTTGGCAGGCAAGAGCGCTTTTTTACCATTGCCCGGAACATTGCGCCATGCCCAGGCGAGGCGGATTGACGGACTTTACAAACTGATGCCGACGTCGAAAACGATACTGCGGCCCAGGTTGCTACGCAGGAACTCCGGCGCATCCGGATGGGCGAACAGCACCCGGGCGAAGGTCGGTCCCACCAGGGACAGCGAGCGCCAGCCCTGGCGCAGGTATTCGGTGGGGGGCGGGAAGTGGCTGTTCAGATCCAGCACTTCACGTTTCAGGGCGGCGAAGGCGATGATGTCCAGCTCCCCGAGGTTCATCCCACGCTCCTTGTAGTTGTGGGCCTTCTTGCGCAGGGTCGGCCCCAGGCGCAGCAACAGTTCGTTAGCCGGGATGCGCTTGGGCTTGGCTTCGCGTCGTACCAGTTGGCTCAGGGAAAATGCGCTGCGCCGGCGTTGCAGTTCGTCGCGCCATTCATCATTGAGTCGGCGGCCTTCATCAAGGACGAAGAACACCTCGAAGCTGGCCTCGCGAAACAGCACATCCGGCGGCTCCTGCCCGGCGGCGCTGAATTCGTCGTTGCGATAGGGAATATTCAGGCCTTGCAGCAGGCGCTGGCAGACCCAACGCTCACGCTCCCATTTGCGGGCATTGGACAGAAACGCGTTGGCTTGTTCGGCCTGAATGGTGAGCAGGCGCAAAAAATCTGAGTCATCCATATCTCCAAGCTTAGCGCTCAAATATGACCTTAAAAACCACGCTTCTCGAAAAACCTCTGCACCCGGTGCCTGGCGGTGCTTGCTGGAGCCTGCCCAGGGGCGGTGTAGACTGTTTCCCGTCCTACCCCTCGATAAGGAGTGTGCAGTGAAACGCTGGTCAATTCTGTTGCTGGGCCTGTTGCCCCTGTGGGCCCAGGCCCTTGAAATCGGTGAGCGTCTGGCACCCTGGACCTTGCTGGATCAGTTCGATCAAGCCTACAGCCTCGATTCACAGGCGCAGATCCTGCTGGTGGCGCGCGGTATGGACGCGGCCAAGGTGGTGAACGGGGCGCTCAAGGACAAGCCCAAGGATTATCTGCAGGCGCGTCACGGGGTGTTTGTCGCGGATATCCAGCGCATGCCGGCGCTGATCGCCAAGATGTTCGCAGTTCCGGCCATGCGTGATTATCCCTACCGGGTGATGCTCGACCGCGAAGGGCGTGTGGCCTCTCGTTACCCTGCCGCCGAGGACAAGGTCTTGTGGCTGCAGTTGCAGGACGGCCAATTGGTGTCTCGGCAGGAATTCACCACCGTCGAGCAACTGAAGACTGCGCTGGAGAAAGCCCGGCCATGATCAGCGCGGCGCTGCTGTCACCGGCAAGCCTGAGTATCGGCTGGCTGCTGTATGTGCCGGTTCTGATCTGGGCGGTGTGGCGGGCGCCCTGGGTCGAGCTGTTCACCGACAGTCGCCGTCAGCATCTGCTGTTCGGAACGGTGTTTGCGTTGTTTCTGCTGTGGTTGGTGCGCCGGGATTTCGATACTGGAGTGTCTTATCACTTCATCGGCATGACGGCGGTGACCTTACTGCTGGATTGGCCACTGGCGATTGTCGGTGGCCTGATTGCGCAGCTGGGCTTGCTGGCACTGGGGCGACAGGAGCTGGCGGCAATGGGGGTCAATGGCGCCTTGCTGATCCTGTTGCCGGTGGCGGTAACCGAGGCCTGTGCCGGTCTGGTGGAGCGGGCTCAACCGCGCAATCCCTTCGTCTATATCTTCTGCTCCGGATTCTTCGCCGCGGCCCTGTCGGCGCTGTTGTGCCTGCTTTGTGGCCTGGGGCTCTTGTGGCTTGATGGGCGTTTCGCCATGCCCGAATGGCTGGAGGATTTTGTCGGCTACCTGTGGCTGATCATCTTTCCCGAGGCATTTATCAACGGCATGGTGATCAGCGCCCTGGTGGTGTTCTGCCCGGAATGGCTGGAAACCTTCAATCGCACCCGCTACCTCAGTGCGCCCTGGAAGGATGAGGACCCGCGCCCTTGATCCATATCAACTCCGAGCCTGGGGCCGCGCTGCATGCTCGGCAAAAATCTCAGGAGTGCGGTCATGAGCGTCTATCAGTGGGCCCGGCAAGAAGTGCGCGACAGTCTGCACAGTGCCCAGCAGGAAGGTTTTGAACCGGGTTTGAGCCTGCGGGCGCTGCTCAGCGCGGTGGTGCAGCAGAGCAAGGGCGTACGTAGCATCGAGGATCTGGCTGACGAGTTGCAGTTCCTCGCGGAGAACCTCGACGACGATCAGGACTACAGCTTCATGCGGCCCTGATCGGCGTCGGTGCGAGCACTCAGTGAGCGCGGGGCGGCAGTTCCTCCGAGAACAGTTCGTCCTCGGCATCCGGGCTCACTGGAATCTTGTGTTCCTCGGCGGCCCAGGCCCCCAGGTCGATCAATTTGCAACGGTCGGAACAGAACGGCCGGTTGGTGTTGGTCGCGGTCCATTCCACGGGGGCGCCACAGGTTGGGCATTCGACGGTCAGGGGTTGGCTCATGACTGGCCTCCACGCAAAGTTAGGTAAAAGTGATGCAGGCGTTCGACTTCGCTGCGCAACCAGGCGTGATCGCGGTCGTTGACCAACACATCGTCGGCGTGACGCAGGCGCTCCTCGCGGCTGGCCTGGGCCTGGAGAATTGCCTGGACCTGCTGTTCGCTGATCTGGTCGCGCTGCAAGGTGCGTTCGATCTGCAATTGTTGCGGCACATCGATCACCAGAATCCGTTGGGTCATCCGGAACTGGCCTGACTCGATCAGCAGTGGCGACACCAGGATCGCGTAAGGCGATTCGGCACGGGCCAGATGGCTGACGATCTCCTCGGCAATCAGCGGGTGCAATAGCGCCTCCAGCCAGCGACGCTGTTCGGGGACTTCGAAGATCAACTTGCGCAGTGCCGCGCGATCCAGTTGGCCGTCGGCCTGCAGCACGCTGTCACCAAAGTGCTGGGCAATCTGTTCCAAGGCCGGGCGGCCCGGTTCCACCACCCAGCGAGCGGCGTGATCGGCATCGATCACATGCACGCCCAGGTCGATGAAGTGCTGGGCGGCAGCGCTTTTGCCGCTGCCGATACCGCCGGTGAGGCCGAGGGTCCAGGGTGTGTTTACGGAGCGAGTCATTGGAAACCGACAAACTGCAAATAGAAGTCGGTCATTTGACCACCCCAGAGCAAGGCAATCCAGCCGGCAATGGCCAGAAAGGGGCCGAAGGGGATGGGCGTCGAGGTCTTGGCCCGGTTCAGGCGCAGCATGACAGTGCCGAGAATCGCTCCCACCAGAGAGGACAGGAGCAAGGTCAGCGGCAGGATTTGCCAGCCGCCCCAGGCGCCAAGCATCGCTAGCAGCTTGAAGTCGCCGTGGCCCATGCCGTCCTTGCCGGTCAGCAATTTGAACAGCCAGAACACTGACCACAGGCACAGATAGCCGAGTACCGCGCCCCACAGGGCGTCCTCCAGGCTCACCAGTACCTCGAAGCTGTTGGCAATCAGTCCCAGCCACAGCAGTGGCAACACCAGCACGTCTGGCAGCAGTTGGTGATCGGCATCGATCAGGCTCATGGCCAGTAACCCCCAACTGAGGATCAGCAGCAGGCCCGCGGGCCAGCCAAAACCGAAGTGCCAGGCGACGTACGCCGAGATCAGCCCGCAAGCCAGTTCGGTTAGTGGGTAGCGCAGGCTGATGGCGGTCCTGCAGTGGGCGCAACGACCCCGCAGCCACAGATAGCTGAGCAGGGGAATGTTTTGCCAGGGGCGGATCGGTTGTGCGCAGTGGGGGCATTGGGAGTGGGGCAGCAGCAGGTTGTAGGGCGCCGCCACAGGCTCAGGGGGCAGTCCCAGCACTTCGTGGGCTTGAGCCCGCCAATCGCGTTCAAGCATTTTCGGCAGGCGCCACACCAGCACGTTCAGAAAGCTGCCTACGAGCAGCCCCAGTACCAGGGCCGCAGTCACGAAGGCCAGGGGGTAAAGGGTCATGGCTTCAGTCAAGGACATGTTCAGATCGCTGTGCCGAGTTGAAAGATGGGCAGGTACATGGCAACCACCAGGGCGCCGACGATACTGCCCAGGATGACCATGATCAACGGCTCCATGAGGCTGGTCAGGCTGTCGACCAGGTGGTCCACCTCGACCTCATAATGTGCTGCGACTTTTTCCAGCAGATGATCCAGCATTCCGGATTCTTCACCGATGGCGGTCATCTGGATCGCCATAGTAGGGAAGACGCCGCTGGCGCGCATGGCAAAGTTCAGTTGCATGCCACTGGCCACTTGTTGGCGGATGCGTTCCACTGCTTGCCTGAAGACCTTGTTGCCGCTGGCTCCGGCCACTGAATCCAGGGCCTGGACCAGAGGCACGCCAGCCGCGAAGGTGGTGGCCAGCGTACGGGCGTAGCGGGCCACTGCGGCCTTGTACAGCAGCGGGCCGGCCAAGGGCAGGCGTAGCAGTCCCTGATCCACACGGTCCCGCAGGCGCTCCGAGCGCCGATAAACCTGCCTGATCCCTACTCCCATCAGCAGGCCGGCGCTGAGCAACCATCCGCCGTGGTTCTGGATGACATGGGAAAGGGTGATGACCCATTGGGTCAGTAGCGGCAATTGGGCGTCGAACCCGGCGAACAGGCTCTGGAACTGGGGAACTACCTTGATCAGTAGGATGCTGCTGACCAGGACGGCCACGCCGATCACCGCCACGGGATAGACCATGGCCTTTTTTACCCGGGCCTTGAGGTTCTCGCTTTTTTCCCTATGGGTGGCGACCCGTTCCAGCAGGGTATCCAGGGCGCCGGACTGTTCGCCGGCCTCCACCAGATTGCAGTACAGCTCGTCAAAGTGGCGCGGATGTCGGCGCAGCGCTGTGGCCAGGCTTGAGCCAGCCTCGATGTCGCGTTTGAGGCTGGCCAGCAGTTGGCGCATCAGCGGTTGGACGAAGCTCTCGGCAATGATTTCGAAGGCTTGCAGCAGTGGCACTCCGGCCTGCATCAGGGTTGCCAGTTGCCGGGTGAACAGGGCGATCTCCCGTGCCTTGATCCGTTGGCCCGATCGGAGCCAGGCCCTGGGCTTGCGGCGTACCCGGGTTGGCGTGATGCCTTGCCTGCGCAGCTGAGCTCGGATCAGCGCCGGGTTTGCAGCGCTCAGCTCGCCGGCCAACTTGTGGCCCTGGCCGTCGGTGCCTTGCCAGAGATAGACGCTGGCCACAGGTGCTTTTACCGCCATGGTTCAATCCTTGATGCAGGGGTGAGCTTCTTGAAGCCTAGCCGCCGGGCACCTGACGCATAGGGGCGCTAGATGACGAAATTTGTCAGTTTGTGCAACTCCTCGTACTCAAGGTCATGGGCTATCAGTGCTGCAGGCCTTGAATTCCGTGGGGGTTGAGCTTGGCACAGGGCATGCTTCAAGCCTTGCTGATTACCCACGGAGCATTCTTGCCAGGAGGCAACTCATGAAACATCAATCCGCTTTTACCCTGATCGAATTGCTGGTGGTGGTGGCCATCATCGGCATTCTCGCCACAGTGGCGATGCCGCTGTATTCCAAGTATCAGGTGCGGGCCAAGATGATGGCCGCGTTGGCCGAGGCGTCAGCGCTGAAGGTCAATATCGAGGACCTGCTTAATCAGGGAATCGACCCAACTCTGGCCCTCGCCGGTGGCACGCCCTTGACGTTGAACTGCCGAATGAGCGCCGAGGGCACTGCCGCCACCGGTGAAGGCAGTATCGGCTGTACCCTCCTCAATGCTCCGGGGGCAGTGTTGAACAAGACTCTGGTACTGAGCCGTTCGCCAGCTTCGGGATGGACGTGCAACACCACGGTGGAGGCCGACTATGCGCCCAAGGGCTGTGCCGCGCACGACACCTGAGTCCTGGCAGGCTGTTGGGTGTGGGCTTGATGAACTGCGTCGAAAAAAGCCGCAACTTGCATGCAGATTGTTGGGTGGTCATGCATTTTGCATGATGCTGATTCTTCGCGTTATCTTTAACTTATTGTTTTTTATGGGTTTTTTATGTGGTCTGGACTTGGCACAGCACCTGCAATATCCCTCATAACCCTGTTGCCAGGACACGGCGCAGGCTTTCTAAAAGAACAGGAGTTACTCGTATGAAGAAGTTCGCTATCGCTGCTGCAACTGCTACCGCTCTGACCCTGACCATGTCCAACGCAGCATTTGCGCAGACCACTCAAAGCACCCAGTCGCCTATGGTCGTGGCTGCCGGTGAAGTGACCAAGGCCAAAGAGGCCACCTCCGATACCTGGATCACCACCAAAGTGAAAAGCGATCTGGTAACCGAGAAAGGCATTCCTGGCACCGACATCAAGGTTGAAACCAACAAGGGCGTCGTCTCGCTGTCGTCCACTGTTGCCATTACCGAGGCGCAGAAAGCCACAGCAGTGGCAATCACCAAGAAAATCAAGGGCGTTCAAGCGGTCTCTGCCGACGGCCTGAAAGCCGAGTAAGACTCCAAGCTTCTCGCCTGGACAGGGAGAGGGCGCGGTAGACGAGCCAAGCGATACGTCTGCCGCTGCTTTCAAAGGTTCATGCGGAAGATCACAAGGATGTGATCATTACAGGCCCCGGCACTTTGTGTCGGGGCCTGTTCTATTGGGCGGGGAAGTGGCGCTGCTTGAGGCCGGCGCGGGCCTTACTCGCTGTCCAGGTGCAGCGGAGTGATCACCTTGCCGTCGCTTTCGGCCTGGCCGAGGTTGGCATCGATGAAGTAGACCCGGTCATCGGCCAGTTGGCCCTTGTCCACCAGGAAGTCCTTGATGCTGCTGGCCCGTTCCTGGCCCAGTTGGCGCAGCAACACGTCACTGCCGCTCCAGAACTTGATCAGCCCCTCACGCAGTTTGGCACTGCGCTCGTCGCGGCTGAGCTGGGTCCATTCGGCCGGAGGTTGCTGTTTCAGGCGGGTGCGGTAAATGCCTTCCAGCAATGGCGCTTTCTCGCCCTCGGGAACCTGCAGCAAGGACGCCTGGGCCGGCACCTTGTCGCCGCGCCGTTGCAGGATCTTGTAGTAGTTGTACTGGTACTCGCGCTCCAGGCGCTGTTCGGCGATCAGCGGACCATCGCTGCTCTGGGCGCTGGTGCCTTCGATCTCCAGGCGCAAGGTCGGACGCTCCTTGAGGGCCTTGGCCAGGGTGGTGAGGGCTGACTCGGACTCTTTGCTCAGTTCGCTGGAGCCAGGCGCGAAAGACACACTGCTCAGGTCTTCAGAGTCGCCGCCGGTGACCAGGCCGCCAATGAACTTGAAGGGGGCCTGGGCTGCTCGCAGCACCAGGTTGCGCAGGGTCTGCCAGACGATTGGCATCACGCTGAACTGTGGGTTGTTGAGGTCGCCGGAAATTGGCAACTCGATGGAAATCTTGCCGTCGGTGTCTTTCAGCAGGGCCACGGCCAGGCGAATTGGCAGGTCTACGGCGTCTGGGCTGTCGACCTTTTCACCCAGTTGCAGTTGTTCGACCACCAGTTTGTTCTCGGCCTTGAGCTGGCCCTTGGTGATCATGTAATGCAAGTCGAGGTTGAGTCGGCCCTTGCGAATACGAAAGCCGGCAAATTTTCCGGAATAGGGCGTCAGGGTGGTCAACTCCACTCGCTTGAAGCTGGTGGCGATATCCAGTGCGGCCATTGGATCGAAGGGGTTGACGCTGCCCTTGATGGTCACTGGAGCGTAGCGGTCGACCTTGCCCTTGACGTCGACTTCCGCCGGCTTGGCCTGGCGGCTGTCGATGGTGCCGATATGCCCGTTGAGTTGCTGGACTGCCGTGGCGAAGTTTGGTGTCAGGCTCAGGTCGGCGAAGTTGGCCGAACCATCGTTGATGGCGATTTTACCAATGTGAATACCCAGTGGCTTGCTGGAACTTGGGGCGGGCTTGCCCGAGGATTTGCTGCTGCCGCCTGCAGGTTGTGGAATCAGCAGGTCGTCGATATTGGTGGTGCGGTCATCGTTGATGATGAAGCGCGCATAAGGCTGCATCAGGTTGACCTGGCTGATGGTCAGGCTGTCACCGTGCTGATAGTTCAGGCCCTCCACCACCACTTGTTTCCACTTCACGAAGTCGCGGGTCTTGAGGGTGTCCAGGGTGTGCAACTGATCCACTTCGGCCCGGCCGGTGATGCTGAAGGTCAACGGTTCGACTTTCTTCAGGTCCACTGCCAGGTCGCTGCCGAGCATGCCGCTGCGCAGTTCCAGGCGAATGAACGGGCTGATGTAGGACTGGGCGACCCGCAGGTCGATGTCCTTGGTCTGCACCTTGAGCTTGGCGGTGATGGGGTTGAGATTGACTTCGCCGGTGGCGCTGACCTTGCCTTGTTTACCCAGGCCGGTATCGAGCTTTAGGGTGAAAGGCGACTGGTTGAGGCTGTCGAAGTTTTTCAGATCCAGGTTCAGCGGGCCAACGTCCAGCGCCACGGCCGGTTTGGCTTGGCGGTCGGCCAGGTGCACCTGATAGTTGCGCAGTTCCACATCCTTGAGCAGTACCTGCCAGGGCTTGCTGGGGACTGCGGGTTCCTTGGGGGTATCGGCTGTGGCTGGCTGAGGCTTGGCTGCCGGCTTGGCGGGTTGGCTGGCGAAGAGCTTTTGCCAGTCCAGTTGGCCATCGGCTTCAAGGGCGGCCCAGGTCTCCAGTTTCTGGCTGCGGATCTTGCCGACTATGACGTGCTGCTTGGCCAGGTCCACCGTCGCTTCGCTGATGTCCAGGCGCTCCAGGCGCGCTAGCGGGCGACCGTCCGGGGCTTTGATGGCGAATGGCGCAACGCTGATGGAGGTGTTGTCCAGCAGCAGTTCGGTTTCCTTGGTCAGGCTGAATTTATAGTGGGTGCTGAGGTTGACCACGCCGTCTTCCAGCACCAGCGGCACGGCGTCACGTACATAGGGCCACCAGGCTTTCATCTTGCCGTCGGTGACTTTCAAGGTGCCTTCGGAAGCCAGCGGGGTCACGCTGAAGTTGCCGCTCCAGTCGATCTGTCCACCTTCCGGGCCGGTGGCCATCAGGGTCATGTCGGCGCTGTCATCCGGCAGGGTGCTGAGGTTCTTCAGTTCAAAGTCGAGCTTGTTGTAGAGAAACTCGATGGGCTCGCTGGGGCGCAGGTCCTTGAAGTGCAGATAGCCGCCCGCCAGCTTGATGCGTTCAATGCGAACGGGAAATGGCTTGGCGTCGGGATCGCTCGGGGTCGGTTCGCTGGCAGGCAGCTTGAACAGGGCCAGGAGGTTGAGCTTGCCTTCCTTGTCGAAGAGGATCTCGGTCTTGGGCTGGTCCAGTTCGATGTCCGCCAGATGCAGAGCGCGTTTCCACAGACTGTCCAATTGCAGATTGGCGTAGAGGCGCTGAAAGGCAATCTGTTCCTTGCCCGGTTCGCCGACGCTCAGGCCCCAGAGGGTCAGTTCCAGGCTGAAGGGGTTGAGTTCGATACGCTGGATATGGGCCGGGGTCGTGGCGTAGTCGGCCAGTTGCTGGTTGGCCACCCGCAAGGCGATGCCCGGCAAAATCAGAAAGCCCAGCAGACTGTAAAGGGCGAGAGCGGTCAACAAGGCGCAGAGAGCGCGAATCAATCCTTTGGTCATGCGAGGCTTCATCTATCTGGATCGGAAGTGCCTTGGAGTATGGCACGCGTTTACGGTTCCGAAACCATCGCAGTCTTCAGGATTGTTCAGATTTTTTGCCCCTGATCAAAGTTGCAGGATCAGTGTTTTCAGCGGCGGTTGTCCGTCCTGGGAAGGGAAGTCCGCAGCAGGGGCAAGGACCTGGCAATCGCGTACTGGCCGCCCGGCTTTCTCGGCGCAGCGCAGCACTTGTTCTCGCCAGTCCTGCAACGACACCTTGGCCAGGTTGTTACAGCAGATCAGCACACCCTCTTCGGCAGTGGCCAGCAGCGCCGGCTTCAGCAGGCTCTGATAATCGCGCAGCAGGTCGACGGTGCCGAAGGCACTCTTGGCCCAGGCCGGAGGGTCCAGCAAGACCAGATCGTATTGGCGTTGTTCAAGACGCGGATAGCTGGGGAGCTTCTGTCCACGTCGCTGACTGATGGGCAGGCCCGCCAGTTGGCGGATTGCTGGGAAGTAGTCCGACTGCACGAACTGCATGCCGGGTAGCTGCGGGTTGAGCTGGCCGTTTTCCCGGCCTACCGCCAGGTTGCCTTCGGCGAAGTCCAGGTTGAGGACCTCCCGGGCGCCTCCGGCCGCAGCGCAGAGGCCGACACCGCAGGTATAGGCGAAGAGATTGAGCACGCTTTTCCCGGCACTGTGCTGCTTGACCCAGCCGCGAGCGTTGCGCAGATCGAGAAACAGCAACGGGTCCTGCCCGGCATGACGGCCACGGACACGATAATTCAACCCCCATTCGTGGCCGACCAGATCCTCCAGGGCACTGTCGTCGGCGCGGTATACCGAGTCTTCACGGTCGATACGCGAGTTGCCGCGGGAGCGATCGTTGTAGACCAGCAGGCTCGACAGGTTCAGCTGTTGATTGATGGTCTCGTGCAATTGCAGCAGGGCATCGCGTTCCAGCGTTTGGTGAAAGCTCTGTACCAGCAACTGCGGCCCATAACGGTCGACGGTCAGGCCACCGGCGCCTTCCTGGCTGCCGTGGAACAGGCGATAGCAGTCGGTGCCTTGCTGGTGCAGTTCGGCGAGCAGGTCTTGACGGTGATCGAGGGCGGCGCGCAGCGCCTGATTCAAGGAAGACATGCAGGGCGCCTTGGAGAAGAGGAATAAGGCGCCGCAGTTTACCAGCCTCCTGCCCGTTGTAGGAGCCAAGTGCTGGCGAAGGCGATCTCTCGGACTCTATGGCCAATGCCACGCCCTGGCCGCCGCCGATGATCACTTTGGCATCGCCGCAGCCAATGGCCTGGGCGCTCAAGTGCAAGGCCTTGAGGGCAGAGCCGCAGACTTTGTTCAGGGGCATGTTGGGTAGGGCGTGGGGCTGGTCGGCCAATTGCGAACTGTCCGGGCGTGTTGTGCATGAGCGGTCTTCTTCTACAGACCCATGCGTCGTTTCGCTCGATGCACCGAACTGTCCCGCACCGCCCAGCGCAGCATCGGCGTACTGCGTTTGACGCTGGCTCGAATCAGCTGGCGTTGCAGCGGGTTCTGATTGACGTCAAGCATGGAGCTGGCCCAGTCCGGCAGCAGGTCGATACCGGCCTGCATCATCAATGAGCCAAAAGGTTTGGCCAGGCGACTGGGAGCTGGAGCCGCCTGTAGCAGGCGCAGAACCTCGCGACTGCGATCGTCGCACAGCAGTTGCGGACGCATGGCCTGCAGGTAGTCGGCCACCGCCCGCCGCGAGCGGGGCACATCCCGGGCGCCGAGACGTTCGGCGATCAGCGCGATCTCGTTGTAGTAGCGGTCCTGGTCTGCCCCTGACAGGCGAGGGTTGAGGTAACGCAGGTGGGCGGCGAGAAAGTTGCTGACTTCCGCCACATGCACCCAGGTCAGCAGGTCTGGATCGCTGGCGGCGTAAGGACGGCCGTCAGGAGCGGTGCCCACGATATGCAGGTGAATAGTACGTACTTTTTCGATCAGCCATTCGGCGTCCTGACGGGAGCCGAAGGTGGTGCCGGAAATGAACTGGCCGGTGCGGCGCAGGCGGCCGATCATGTCCTGGCGAAAGTTCGAGTGGTCCCAGACCCCGGCCAGGGCCAGGGGGTGCAGGGCTTGCATCAGCAAGGCACTGATGCCGCCGATCAGCATGCTGCTGAAATCGGCGTGTACCTGCCAACTGACCGAGCCCGGCCCGAACAGGCCGGGGTCGCCCTTGGGATGCTCCAGGTCGAGTTGCCCCAGGGAGAGGCCAGACAAGCTCATGACTTGGCTTTCGATACGGCTGCGAATGAATTCCATGACAGCTCGGTGCGGGTAGTGAAAAAAGGCGCGGCCGTGGCCGCGCCGGTTTCAAGCGTTCAGGCGCTTGTCGATCAGGCCTTCCACCACACTGGGGTCCGCCAGCGTCGAGGTATCCCCCAAGGTCTCCAGTTCGTTGCAGGCGATCTTGCGCAGGATACGCCGCATGATCTTGCCCGAGCGAGTTTTCGGTAGGGCCGGGGCCCACTGAATCAGCTCCGGTTTGGCAAAGCTGCCGATTTCACGGCTGACCAGGGCCAGCAGTTGCCTTTTCAGCTCCTCGTCGGGTTCGATGCCTTGCATGGGCGTGACAAAGGCATAGATCCCCTGGCCCTTGAGGTCGTGGGGGTAACCGACCACGGCGGCCTCGGCGATGTCGTCGTGAAGCACCAGGGCGCTTTCCACTTCGGCGGTGCCGATGCGGTGCCCGGAGACGTTGATCACGTCGTCGATGCGTCCGGTGATCCAATAGCTGCCGTCCTCGTCCCGGCGCGCGCCGTCACCGGTGAAGTAGTAGCCGGGGTAAGGCGCGAAGTAGGTTTCGATCATGCGCTTGGGATCGCCGTAGACGCTGCGTATCTGTGCCGGCCAACTGGCCTTGATCGCCAGGATGCCGCTGCCGGCACCTAGGATTTCCTTGCCCTGGTCGTCCAGCAACACCGGTTGTACACCGAACATCGGCGTCGAGGCGCAGCCGGGTTTGACCTGCCGGGCGCTGACCAGGGGGCTGAGCATGATGCCGCCAGTCTCGGTCTGCCACCAGGTATCGACAATCGGGCAGCGCTGCTCGCCCACGACATTGAAATACCACTCCCAGGCTTCCGGGTTGATCGGTTCGCCAACACTGCCCAGGAGCCGCAGGCTGCTGCGGGAGGTGCGTTGCACGGGGTCGTTGCCTTCGCGCATCAGGGCCCGCAGGGCGGTGGGGGCGGTGTAGAAGATGTTCACCTGGTGCTTGTCCACCACCTCCCAGAAACGCGAGGTGCTGGGGTAGTTGGGCACGCCTTCGAAGATCAGCGTGGTGGCACCGTTGGCCAAGGGGCCGTAGAGGATATAGCTGTGGCCGGTGACCCAGCCGACGTCGGCGGTGCACCAGAAGACCTCGCCGTCGCGGTAGTCCAGTACGTACTTGAAGGTCATGGCGGCCTGTAGCAGGTAGCCGCCGGTGGTATGCAGAACGCCTTTGGGTTTGCCGGTGCTGCCGGAGGTATAGAGGATGAACAGCGGGTCTTCGGCGTCCATCGGCTCGGGGGCGCACTGGTCGCTGGCCGCGGCTACGGCCTGCTGGTAGTGAATGTCGCGGCCCTCCACCCAGTTCACCGGGTGACGGGTGCGCTCGACCACCACCACGCTGCTGACGTCCGGGCAACTGAGCAGGGCCTTGTCGACGTTGCTCTTGAGGGGAATCTGTTTGCCGCCGCGCACGCCTTCGTCGGCGGTGATCAGGGTGCGGCAGTCGGCGTTGAGAATCCGGTCGCGCAGGGCCTCCGGGGAGAAGCCGCCGAACACCACCGAATGCACGGCACCGATCCGGGTGCAGGCGAGCATGGCGTAGGCCACTTCGGGAATCATCGGCATGTAGATGCACACCCGGTCGCCTTTTTTCACGCCACGGCTTTTCAGCACGTTGGCCAGGCGGCAGACATGCCCGTGAAGTTCTTTGTAGGTGATGCGCTGTGAGTCGGCGGGGTTATCGCCTTCCCAGATGATGGCTGCCTGATCGCCGCGTTTTTCCAGATGACGATCAATGCAGTTGTAGCTGACGTTGAGTTGGCCGCCACGGAACCAGCTGGCCTCGCCGGTGCGCATGTCATGGCTGTGCACACTGTCCCAGGGGCTGCTCCAGTGCAGGAAACGCTTGGCCTGCTCGGCCCAGAACACATCTGGCTGCTCAATGGATTGGCGGTAGAGGTGGTGGTAGTCGTCCTGACTCATTTGCGCCGCCCGGCGGACGGCATCGGCTTTCGGAAAAGTGCTGATATCGAACATGACGGTTCCTTATTCTTGTTTTGCGACAAGCCATAAGGGTGCGCACAAGTGTCAGGAAGGTTCAAGGGGGGGGGGGAGGGCCGGGGCCCGGACGGGAGCCGGCGTGGCGGCTCCCGGGACAGAGAAGGTTGATCAGCCGCGGTGACGGCCGCGGAAGTAGTTGATCAGGCCTTGGGTCGAAGCATCGTCGGCCAGGGTTTCGTCGCTACCGACCAGACGGTTGTAGACGCCTTTGCCCAGTTCCTTGCCCAGCTCCACGCCCCACTGGTCGAAGGCGTTGATACCCCAGACCACGCTTTGCACGAAGACCTTGTGTTCGTACAGTGCTACCAGGGCGCCCAGGCGCCGCGGGCTGATGCGTTCCACCACCAGGGTGTTGCTCGGACGGTTGCCGGGAATCACCTTGTGCGGCGCGAGTTTTGCCACATCGGCTTCGCTCATGCCTTTCTCGCGCAGTTCGCTCTCGGCTTCGGCGCGGGTCTTGCCCAGCATCAGCGCCTGGCTCTGGGACAGGCAGTTGGCGTACAGCCACTGGTGGTGGTCAGCCACCGGATTGAAGCTAACGATCGGCACGATGAAGTCGGCCGGAATCAGCTGGGTGCCCTGGTGCAGCAACTGATGATAGGCGTGCTGACCGTTGCAGCCTACGCCGCCCCAGATCACCGGGCCGGTATCGGTGGCCACCGGGGTACCGTCCTGGCGCACGCTCTTGCCGTTGGATTCCATGTCCAACTGCTGCAAGTGCTTGGTGATGTTGCGCAGGTAGTGGTCGTACGGCAGGATCGCGTGACTTTGCGCTCCCCAGAAGTTGCCGTACCACACTCCCAGCAAGGCCAGCAGTACCGGCATGTTCTGCTCGAACGGAGCGCTCTGGAAGTGCTGGTCCATGGTGTAGGCACCGGACAGCAGTTCCTTGAAGTTGGACATGCCGATGGCCAGTGCGATCGGCAAGCCGATGGCGGACCACAGCGAGTAGCGTCCACCGACCCAGTCCCACATTGGGAAGATGTTCTCTTCACGAATGCCGAAGGCCACGGCGGCCGCATTGTTGCTCGATACGGCGATGAAGTGGCGGTGCAATTCGGCTTCGGAGCCGCCCTGGGCCAGGTACCAGGCTCGCGCCGCCTGAGCGTTCTTCAGGGTTTCGAGGGTGTTGAATGACTTTGAAGAAACGATGAATAGCGTGGTTTCTGCACGGATTTTCGCCGAAAGCTCATGGAACTCGCTACCGTCGATATTGGCCAGGTAGTGACAGCGCACGCCTTTCTGGGCATAGGACAACAGCGCCTCGGACACCAGCTCCGGGCCGAGGAACGACCCACCGATACCGATGTTGACCACGTCGGTGATGGGTTTCTCGGTGTAGCCGCGCCACAGGCCGTCGTGGATGCGCCCGACCAGCTCGGTGATCTGGTTCAGTACCTTGTGTACTTCCGGCATCACGTTGACGCCATTGACCGACAGCTTGTCGCCCACTGGACGGCGTAGTGCAGTGTGCAGCGCCGGACGGCCTTCGGAGGCGTTGACCAGTTCACCGGTCACCATGGACTTGATGGCATCGGCCAGACCGACTTCCTTGGCCAGATTCACCAGCAGATCGCGGGTCTGGCTGGTGATCAGGTTTTTCGAGTAGTCGAGAAACAGTCCGCAGCTGCTCAGGGTAAATTGGTTGAAGCGCTGTGGATCGGTATTGAACGCCTCGCGCATGCTGAAATCCTGCATGGCTTGGCGGTGGTCTTTCAACGCTTGCCAGGCGGGCAGAGCGGTAACGTCGTGAGGAGTGCGGTAGTACGCCATCGCTGCGGTTTTCCTTTTGCTTGAACTGCCTTTTTGGACACTGAGAAGCCCGGAACGTCCTGCGCGGTCTCAAGGACCTCGTTCCTTCAGTCCTGTGCTGATTCGATTAATCACCCAGGGCGATAACAGTAACTCCAGCGTGCTGTTCTGTCTTGGCTTTGTGCGCCTTGTGGCCGGTACTATTTTGTACTGGCGGGGCCAATCAGGGCTGCATGGGGGCTTTCAGCGGGAATAAACGGGGTTGGAATCGGCTGGCTTCAACGGGGACCCCATGGTTTCGTGGCTCCGCTCGTTGCCGGGGGCATCTACCGCCTGCGTGGTCTGACACTGAGCAGATCGCTTTCACCCTGGGCAAGATGGCACGCATAGGAAATTCCTGGGTCGGATCCTCGAACAGGACCTGCAGTATCAGCTGCAGGCCCCAGCCGGCGGCAGTTTGCCCGAAGGTTGGCGTTCGGGCAATCAGGCGGTCATGCCGGCGTGTCGAGGTCCAGATGCAGGTTGTCGATCAAGCGTGTTGCGCCCAGATAAGCCGCCACCAGAATCACCAGGTCACGGTCTTCGGCAGTGGCGGGACGCAGGTTTTTCGCGTGACGGATTTCCAGGTAGTCCCGTCGCAGGCCGGCCGCCTCGAGCTGCTGCTGTTGCTCGGCCAGTAGCCTCGGATAGTCACGCTCGCCATCCCGAATGGCCTGAGCGATTTGGCTCAGACTGCGGTACAGCACGGGGGCGATGGCGCGCTGCTCTGCGCTCAAGTAGCCATTGCGCGAGGACAGGGCCAGGCCGTCGGTGGCCCTCACCGTTGGCTCGCCGATGATCTGGATCGGCATGTTCAGGTCATGCACCAGGGCACGAATGACCGCCAACTGCTGGTAGTCCTTCTGGCCGAACACGGCAAGGTCCGGCTGGACCATGTTGAACAGCTTGCTGACCACCGTGGCCACGCCTTCGAAATGACCAGGGCGGCTGGCGCCGCACAGGCCTTCGGAGAGCTGTGGCACGCTGACCCGGGTCTGTCCAGCCATGCCGTCGGGGTACATCTCTTCGACGCTGGGGGCGAACAGTAGATGGCAGCCGGCTTCGAGCAGTTTCTCCTGGTCGGCGGCCAGGGTCCGCGGATACTTGTCGAGGTCTTCGCCGGCGCCGAACTGCAGCGGGTTGACGAAGATACTGGCCACCACGAAATCCACTCGCTGGGCGGCCTTGGCCACCAGGGCGGCGTGACCGCTGTGCAGGTTGCCCATGGTGGGGACGAAGCCGATTCGCTTGCCTTCGCTGCGGGCACGGGCGACCGCAGCGCGCAACTCGCGCACGGTTTTGACTGTATTCATGCAGAGAACCCGTGTTCGGCGCCTGGGAAGGTAACGGTCTTGACCGCTTCGACATAGGCACTCAACGCCGCCTGGATGCTGTCTTTGCCGGCCATGAAGTTCTTCACGAACTTGGGCGAGCGACCGCTCAGAGACAGGCCCAGCATGTCGTGGAGCACCAGCACCTGGCCGTCGGTGGCGCTGCCGGCACCGATGCCAATCACCGGGATTTTCACCGCTTGAGTGATTTCCGCCGCCAGCTCGCTGGGCACGCATTCCAGCAGCAACATGGCGGCACCGGCCTGCTCCAGGGCAATGGCATCGGCCCGCATCTGCCGCGCCTGGCTCTCGTTGCGCCCCTGGACCTTGTAGCCGCCCAGCACATTCACTGTTTGTGGGGTCAGCCCCATGTGTACGCAGACCGGAACGCCGCGTTCGTTCAGCAGGCGAACCGATTCGGCCAGCCAGGCGGCACCTTCGATCTTGACCATGTGCGCCCCGGCCTGCATCAACTGGGCCGAGCTGCTCAGGGCCTGTTCGGGGGTGGCATAGGACATGAAGGGCAGGTCGGCGAGGATCAACGCGCCGTTGTTGCCGCGTTTGACCGCCGCGACGTGATAGGCCATATCGGCGTTGCTCACGGGCAGTGTGCTGTCGTGCCCTTGCAACACCATGCCCAGGGAGTCGCCTACCAGCAGGACTTCGACGCCGGCTTCACAGCAGGTGTGGGCGAAGGTGGCGTCATAGCAGGTCAGCATGGTGATCTTTTCACCTTTCTGCTTGAGGCTTTGCAGGGTGGTCAGAGTGATGTCTGGCATGAAAAGGGGTCCTCATTTCAGGCGCTTTGGAAACTACTGCGAGTAACGCGCGTGATTCTTCGTTATTCAGGCGCACGGTCTTTTGTCGTGCTTATACAGCCTGGTTCCAAGCGATTTGAAAGCGGTACCGGGATTCGCGCTGGTGGCGTTGGACGCCTTATTCTGTGCCCAGAAGGGGCTGTGTACCAGCGGGTGCCACCGCCGTTGCACAAGCGCCTTGGCCTAGCGTTTCCTGGGGTCGCCGCGAACAAGCCTCGCTTGAATTGCGCCCTTTAACGCCGGGATGGCGGCAACGGGACGCCTATAGTCGTGATGAGGACTCTGGAAGTCAATTAGATGTGTTACCGCCTTGTTACGCCGGGAGTGTTACCGCCGTTACTGATGCGTTTCAGCGGTTATTTCAGCCGTTCCAGGCCGACAAATGGACAGGCGTCGAGCAGCTCCTGCAGGGTACGTCCGTCGGCCAGTTGCAATTCAGAGGGGGCCAGTTCCGCCAGGGGATAGAGGACAAAGGGGCGGGCCTGCATATGGTAATGAGGGACTTTGAGGCGCGGTTCGTCAATCAGGCGGTCGCCGAACAGGAGGATGTCCAGGTCCAGGGTGCGAGGGCCCCAGCGTTCATGACGTTCTCGGCCTTGCTGGTTTTCGATGGCCTGCAGCGCATCAAGCAGTGCCAAGGGCTCCAGGTCACTGTCCAGCGCCGCCACGGCATTGGTGTAGCGCGGCTGGCCGGGCAGCAGGGAATCGCTTTGATAGAAGGCCGACACGCCGTGGAAGTGGCTTGCGGGCAACTGCGCCAAGGCCTCGAGTGCGCTGCGCAGTTGTTCTTCAGGGGCAGCCAGATTGCTGCCCATGCCAATGTAGATGCGTTCCATCCATTACTCGCCTGAAGCGCTGGAGCTGCCTGCACGCTTGCGTTTGGCACCGCTGCTGCGCCGACGTTTGCGTGGTGCGCCGCTGGCGTCTTCCTTGCCGCTCAGGTCGCGGATCATGTCGCGGCGTTCGGAGTCATTGGCGTCCTGGTAGTCGGTCCACCATTCACCCAGGCCGTCAGTCTGCTCACCTGCGCTTTCACGCAGCAGCAGGAAGTCGTAGCCGGCACGGAAGCGCGGGTTGTCCAGCAACTGGTCGGCGCGCTTGCCGCTGCGCCGTGGCAGCCGTTCCTGCATGTCCCAGATTTCGCGGATCGGCATGGTGAAGCGCTTGGGAATGGCAATGCGTTGGCACTGTTCGGCGATCAGTTCGTGGGCCGCTTCCTGCATGGCCGGGATTGGCGGCATGCCGCGCTCCTGCAGGCGCAGGACCCGGGCGGGCAGGGCCGGCCAGAGCAGGGCGGCGAACAGGAAGGCCGGAGTCACGGGCTTGTTCTGCTTGATTCGCAAATCAGTGTTGATCAAGGCTTCACTGATCAATGTATGGGTGTAGGTCGGGTTGTATTCCAGGGCTTCGGCGCTGGCTGGGAACAATGGATCGAAAAGTTGCAGGTCCACCAGCATTTCGAAGGTGTCGGCCGCATAGCCGGAGAGGAACAGCTTGAGCACTTCTTCGAACAGACGTGCGGAAGGGATTTCCCGCAGCATGGGAGCCAGTTCGCGGATCGGCGTTGCGGTGTGCTTTTCGATACCGAAGTTGAGTTTTGCCGCGAATCGCACGGCACGCAGCATCCGCACCGGGTCTTCCTGGTAGCGCTGCCGAGGGTCGCCGATGAGGCGGATCAGATTGTTGCGAATGTCGTGTACGCCATTGGCGTAATCGAGGATGCGTTCGCTGACCGGGTCGTAATACAGGGCGTTGATGGTGAAGTCGCGGCGTTGCGCGTCTTCTTCAAGGGTGCCGTAGACGTTATCCCGCAGAATTCGCCCGCTTTCGTTACGGGAGGATTGATTGCTGTCTTCCTCATCGTCGTTCTGCGGGTGGTTGGCGCGGAAAGTCGCGACCTCGATGATTTCGCGGCCGAAGTGGATATGCACCAGTTTGAAACGACGGCCAATGATCCGTGCGTTACGAAACTCGGCCTTGACCTGCTCCGGTGTAGCGCTGGTGGCGACGTCGAAATCCTTCGGGGTGATGTTGAGCAGCATGTCGCGCACGCAGCCACCCACCAGATACGCCTGGTAGCCGGCGTTCTGCAGGCGTTCGACGATATTTACCGCATACCGGCTGAACTGGGCACGTTGCAGCGAATGTTGGCTGCTATTGAGCACTTCAGGGGTGCTGCGTTTATGTTGCGTACGACGCAAGGGAGAACGGAATGACTGGAACAGCTTCTTCAGCATGGGATGCACTGTTTGAAGGAATGTTCGGCCAAAACGAAGAATGACCGCATGATGGGCGGGGATTCTAGCATTTAGTCGAAGGATGGTGTAGGAAGCTGCCGCGACTTGTGCAGGCCTGCGCAAAGGTGCGATCTAGCAGGGCTGGCGTAGGTTTTTTTGGGGGAAATGCGAATTCTGGAAACCACAAGGGGAGCCGAAGCTCCCCCAGAATAGTTGTGCGTGCTCTATTTTTATTATTGGTTTCGGGCTTCTTGTTTTTGTTAAACGCCCTTGTCACTGAGGTTATCCAGAGTGACCCTCCCAATCGGGAGCCAAGAGCAAACGGATTGCTTTGATCGCTGAGTTGCAATGACCTTTCGATCCAACCAGTTCAGGCTCTGCCTTAGGGCAGTTTTTGTTGTTCTCGGCCTGGTTGTGGGGCATGCCCCAAATACAACGCCTCTCCAAAAGAATCAGTTAGCTGCGCCTCCGCCGTGTTGTTTTTATTATGCGTGAGTCGATTCGTCTTATTTTTATTGTCTTGTGCATTGCTTGTTATTGTTCTTGTACTAAACATATAGCAGTTGCCGTGCCAACTTTTGCGATCCCCAGTAAAACAAGGGGTTAGGCGTGCCGAGTGGTGTTTTTCAGGCCAAAAAAAACCGGGGCTTCGTTACCTTTAGCCCCGGCTTTTGTTACGTCCAATTACACAGGTAACAGTTTTTTTCACAAAGTCGAGCGTTACCCACACCCGGGTCAGCCTGGGTTCAGCTTTCGCTGGCTACCCCGCTTTTGCGCCGCGGGATGCCCAGGCGCTGGCGACGTTCCCAAAGGCATTTGCGGCTGACGCCCAGTTTGCGTGCCAATTCGGTCTCGGTCATGTGGTCCTGGTGTTCGAGGACAAAGTGCTGGAAGTAGTCTTCCAGGGACAGGTCCTCGGTGGGCTCGTGACTGGTGTTGCCCTGTTGCGCTGGCAGGCCGACGAAGTCATCGTCTTCGAGGTCGCTCAGCTCGATATCAATCCCCAGCAGGTCAGCGGAGATTTCCGGGCTTTCGCACAGGATTACCGCGCGTTCTACAGCGTTCTCCAGTTCACGCACGTTTCCTGGCCAGGAATAATGGCGAATAGCCTGTTCGGCGTCGGCGGCGAACTTCAGGTCCGAGCGGCCTATGCGTGCGCTCTGGCGGGCGAGGAAGGCATTGGCGATTTCAATGACGTCGGCGCCGCGCTCGCGCAAGGCGGGCAGTTTCAGGGCAATCACGTGCAGGCGGTAATACAGGTCCTCACGGAACTGGCCGATTTTCGAGAGGCTTTTCAAGTCGCGGTGAGTCGCTGCAATCAGGCGGACATCGACTTTTTGCGACTGCACGGACCCCACGCGACGGATCTCGCCTTCCTGCAGAACCCGCAGCAGGCGCGCCTGGGCCTCCAGTGGCAGCTCCCCGATTTCGTCGAGGAACAGTGTTCCGCCGTCCGCCGCTTCCACTAAACCTGCACGCCCGGCGCTGGCGCCGGTGAACGCGCCTTTCTCATGGCCGAACAATTCGGACTCGATCAGGGTTTCCGGAATGGCCGCGCAGTTCACCGAGATCATGGGGGCCTTGGCCCGCTTGGAGAGGTTGTGCAGTGCCCGGGCCACCAGTTCCTTGCCGGTACCGGACTCGCCCTGGATCAGGACATTCGAATCTGTTGGCGCCACCTTTCGGATCTTGCTGTACATATCCTGCATGGGCGGGCAGGAACCGATGATGCCGATTTCGCCGTTGTGGTTGCTGGCGCCGGCCTTGTCCGCAACGCTCCCCGTCTTGGTGGCTGGACGATCTGCCGGTGCGTTCTCGGCGCTTTGTCGGTCGCGGAGAATCCGGGCCACGGCCTGGAGCATTTCATCGTGGTCGAAAGGTTTGGCGATGTAGTCCACCGCACCCATTTTCATTGAGTCCACAGCCGAGCGCAGGCTGGCGTAACTGGTCATGATCAGTACTGGAGTGCCCTGGCCGAGCTTGATCAGTTCGGTGCCGGGGGCACCAGGCAAGCGCAGGTCGCTGACAATCAGGTCGAATGTGGGAATGCTGAAGCGTTCCTGGGCTTCCTGCACCGAGCCGGCTTCGCTGACCTGGTACTGGTTGCGTTCCAGCAGGCGGCGAAGGGCGGAGCGGATAATGGTTTCGTCTTCGACGATCAGAATATGCGGCATTGATTCAATTCTCTCGACGGTCTCAGTTCACAGCGGACGTCGCTTCGACATGACGCGGTAAGGTCACCCGAATACGGGTGCCGCGTTGGCTTTGTGGATCGGCCGGGCTGTCGATGGTGATTTGTCCATAATGCTCTTCAACGATGGAATAGACCAGTGCAAGGCCCAGTCCGGTACCTTCCCCAGGGTCCTTGGTGGTGAAAAACGGTTCGAACAATCGGTCCATGATGTTCTTGGGAATGCCGCTGCCTTCGTCTTCCACGATCAGATCGACCGTGTGTTCGAAAGCCTCGCTCTTGACGCGTACCGCGCTGCCGGGAGGAGAGGCGTCGCGGGCGTTGGACAGGAGGTTGATCAGTACCTGCGCCAGCCGCTGCGGATCACCATCGACCCAGTGGTCGGGATCGCACAGATTGAAGAACTGCACTTCGAAATTGCGCCGGTTCAAGGCCAGGAGGCCAATGGCGTCCTGGGCAACTTCGGCCAGGCAGACGGCTTCGTCGTTGTGCTGATGGCTACCGGCGTGGGCAAAGCTCATCAGTGACTGGACGATGCGCGAAATGCGCTTGGTCTGCTCGAGGATCTGCTCACTGATTTCCGTCAGCTCACCGTCTTCCTCGCGCTCCTCCCGCAGATTCTGCGCCAGACAGGCGATGCCGGTGATCGGATTGCCGATCTCGTGAGCCACCCCGGCGGCGAGGCGTCCGATACTGGCCAGGCGTTCGGAGTGCACCAGCTTGTCTTCCAGGGTCTGGGTTTCGGTCAGGTCTTCCACCAGCAACACCAGGCCGCTGTTACCCGGAGCCAACGGCTCGTCGATGGCCGCCTTGTGCAGGTTCAGCCAGCGAGTCTGGCCGTCGAGGGCCAGATGCTGCTTGTGCAAGTGCTCGTCCGGCAAGTTGATAAAGCCCTGCAGCAGGTCTTTCCATGGATTGGTGATGGTGCTCAGGCGCGATCCCACCACATGCTGAGCGGGAATGCCGGTCAACTCCTCCATGGCCTTGTTCCACATGAGGATTTCCTGATCCTTGGCCAGGGAGCAGACGCCCATGGGCAGTTCCTGCAGGGTTTGTCGGTGGTAACGGCGCAGGGCATCGAGCTCGGCGGCCAGGCCGGTCAGGCGTGAGTGGTAGTCCTCAAGGCGGCTCTCGATGAAATGGATGTCTTCGGTGACATAGTTTTCTCCGCCGGCCTTGTAGGGCAAGAAGGTTTCCACCATGTCCTGGGCGACACTCGGTCCCATCAGGCCGGACAGGTTGGCCTCGATACGGTCACGCAGACGCCGCAAGGCATAGGGGCGGCGTTCGTCAAAAGGCAGATACAGGTCGCGCAGGGCCTGTTCCACTTCCTTTTGCGCGGCCTTGGCTCCCAGCGGCTTGGCCAGTTGGGTGGCGAACTCCTGGGGCGAGGCGGCATGCAGTTCCCGTCGTTGCGGGCGCCGCACGTTGTCCACGGCGCAGGCTTCGGCGGCGCTGGTTTCCTCGGTACTGGCGTTGGTGAACAGCGAAATCAGGGTGAACATCAGTACGTTGGCTGCCAGCGAGGCGATGGCCGCCATGTGCCAGCTCGTGTCGTCGAGGACGTAGATCATGTTCAGCAGCGGGATATAGAAACCCTGCAGGTTGCCGATCAGAGGCAGCAGCATGGTCACCAGCCAGACCAGGATCCCCGCCAGCAGCCCGGCAATGAAGCCCCGACGGTTGGCGGTCGGCCAGTACAACACCGAAAGCACGCCGGGAAGAAATTGCAGGGTAGCGACGAAGGCGACAATGCCCAGGTTGGCCAGGTCCTGTTCGGCTCCCAGCAGCAGGTAGAAGGCGTAGCCGGCCATGATGATGGCGACGATCAGGGCGCGACGGGTCCACTTCAGCCAGCGATAGATGTTGCCTTCTGCGGGGGGCTGGTAAAGCGGCAGCACCAGATGGTTCAGGGCCATCCCCGACAGGGCCAGCGTGGTGACGATGATCAGGCCGCTGGCGGCCGAGAGCCCGCCGACATAGGCCAGTAGCGCCAGGGCTGGGCTGTTGGCGGCGATACCTATGCCCAGGGTGAAATATTCCGGATTGGTGGTGGCGCCGAGCTTGAGTCCGGCCCAGAGAATCAGCGGCACCGCCAGGCTCATCAGCAGCAGGAACAGCGGCAACCCCCAGCTGGCGCTGACCAGGGCTCGGGGGTTGAGGTTTTCGGTAAAGGTCATGTGGTACATGTGCGGCATGACGATCGCCGAGGCGAAGAACACCAGCAGCAGGGTGCGCCACGGGCCCTCTTGCAGTGGAGTGTGCAGCGCGGCGAGGGCGGTCTGGTTCTGCAGCAGCCAGAGTTCCAGCTGTTGCGGACCATCGAAGACCCCGTACAGCGCATATAGGCCGACGCCGCCGATGGCGATCAGCTTGATCACCGATTCGAAGGCAATGGCGAACACCAGGCCTTCATGTTTCTCCCGGGTAGCGATGTGCCGTGAACCGAAGAAAATCGTGAACAGGGTGATCAGCGCGCAGAAGCTCAGCGCTACTCGATGTTGCACCGGTTCATGGGTGAGGATGCCGATCGAGTCGGCCACTGCCTGGATCTGCAGGGCCAGCAAGGGCAGGACTCCTACCAGCATGAAGATGGTGGTCAGGGCGCCGGCCCAGGTGCTGCGGAAACGGAAGGCGAACAGGTCCGCCAGGGATGACAGTTGATAGGTGCGGGTGATCTTCAGGATCGGATAGAGCAGCACCGGCGCCAGCAGGAAGGCCCCGGACACCCCCAGGTAGCTGGAGAGGAACCCGTAGCCGTACTGATAGGCCAGGCCCACCGTGCCGTAGAAGGCCCAGGCGCTGGCATAGACCCCCAACGACAGGGTGTAGGTCAGCGGGTGGCGAATGATCGAGCGCGGAATCATGCCGCGCTCACTGATCCAGGCCACCCCGAACAGCACCAGCAAGTAGGCGGCGCTGATCAGGATCATCTGGGTCAGGCTAAAGCTCATCGGCATCTTTTTGGCTCTGCAGGATGAAGGTCACGACGATCAGAATCAGCCAGAGCAGATACGGGCGATACCAGGCGCCAGTAGCATCGATCCACCAATCCATGATGGCGGGGGAGAACAGATAGATCCCCACTACCAGGAGCAGGACCAAGCGATAGATGTACATCTCGGCCTCTCTTTATTGTGTGCGTGCCCGAAAACGTGCGGCGATGGTAACGGATGGGCGCCAAGCTGCAAGGGGCGTCAGCTCAATTGGGCTTCCGGCACGCTCAGTGTGCGTGGAATCAAGCTTGCATCCCAGTGCGCAGTACCCCAGCGCATGATCTCTGCCACGCTGGCATCGGCCAGTTCGCTTGGCGCTGTCTGCCCCAGGGCCCGCAGCGCTCGCAATAGCAAGGGCGGCGCCTGATCTTCGCTCAGTGGTGGCGAGCGGTAGGACTTGCCCAGTTTGTGGCCGTCCGGCTGAGTGATCAGCGGCACATGCAGGTAACGCGGCTGAGGCAGCCCCAGCAATTCCTGCAAGTACAACTGACGCGGTGTGGAGTCCAGCAGGTCAGAACCACGGACGATGTCGGTGATGCCTTGCCACGCGTCATCCAGCACCACGGCCAGTTGATAAGCATAGAGGCCATCCCGGCGCTGGATCACGAAGTCCCCCACGTCCCGGCCCAGGTGCTGGCGGTACTCGCCCTGGACCCGGTCGGTGAAGCGGTACTCCAGCTCCGGCACGCGCAGGCGGATCGCTGCATGCTCTCGGGCATGGCCGAGGTTGCGGCACAGGCCCGGGTAGATGCCGTGGTAGGGCTCCAGCTGTTTGCGTGAACAGGTACAGGCATAGGCCAGGCCCTGGTTGAACAAGCGGTTGAGCACCTCGGCATAGGCAGTGTGGCGTTCGCTCTGACGGACCATGTCACCGTCCCATTCGAAACCGTAGCATTCCAGGGCCTTGAGGATCGCTGCCTGGGCGCCGGGTTCTTCCCGGGGCGGATCGAGGTCTTCCATGCGCACCAGCCAGCGGCCGCCGACAGCTCGGGCATCCAGATAGGAGGCAAGGGCTGCAACCAGCGAGCCGAAATGCAGGTAGCCGCTGGGGGTGGGGGCGAAGCGTCCGATGTATGAAGAAGGAGATGTGGAGGCAGTCATGGGCAGGATGCTATCGGGGCTGGCCCCGGAGTGATGACAGGAACGGAGGGATTGCTTTCGCGAGTGAGCTCGCTTCTACAGCGCAAGGCGGAAACGAAAACGGAGCGTGTATACGCTCCGTTTCAGGTTCAGGCCGGCGATTACTTGCCGACTTGTTTTTCCTTGATTTCCGCCAGGGTCTTGCAATCAACGCACATATCGGCGGTTGGGCGGGCTTCCAGCCGGCGGATGCCGATCTCGACACCACAGGATTCACACCAGCCGTATTCTTCGTCTTCGATCAGCTGCAGGGTCTTGTCGATCTTCTTGATCAACTTGCGCTCACGATCACGGGCGCGCAGTTCAAGGCTGAACTCTTCTTCCTGGCTGGCACGGTCGGCCGGGTCAGGGAAGTTGGCCGCTTCATCTTTCATGTGATCAACAGTGCGGTCGACTTCCTGCATCAAGTCCTGTTTCCACTTGTTCAGGATCTTGGTGAAGTGCTCACGCATGGGCTTGCCCATGTACTCTTCGCCCGCAGTTTCAACATAAGGTTCAAAACCGCTGATCGATTGAATCTGTTGCTTTGCTTGGGTGGGCATGAATGGACCGCCTCTACTCTTGTAATCCATTGCGCAGGATTGCTCCATCTCCGACACTTGCCGGCCCTGCGGCTGCAAGCGGGCGAACTTACCAGATCAAACCAGAGCGCGCTACTCCCGGTTGTCGAGCCTGTGTCCAGTCGCAGTCCGTAGACACGGGAAAACTCTGGCATGGCTTGCAGATCGGTCCGCTCAATCATTGATTTTAGTCAAATCTGCGGTTTCTGTTTGCACCAGTTGGCGCAAGGCAACAGACCGCATGGATAGGGTTGGGTTCTCCCGAGCTTCACTGGATGGGTAGAATCGGACTTTTGCTCCCCCTCGAATAAAGGAAGGCTAATGGCTCTGCCCTACAGTGCGCGCAGTCGCGCTATCGAACCTTTCCATGTCATGGCCCTGCTGGCCCGCGCCAATGAGTTGCAGGCCGCTGGACATGATGTGATTCACCTGGAGATCGGCGAGCCGGACTTCACCACCGCCGAGCCGATCATCAAGGCCGGGCAGGCGGCCTTGAGCGCCGGCAAGACTCGTTACACCGCGGCGCGAGGTATCCCGGAGCTGCGTGGGGCAATCTCCGGTTTCTACCAGCAGCGTTATGGCCTGGATATCGACCCCGAGCGGATCATGATCACTCCCGGAGGTTCTGGTGCGTTGCTGCTGACCAGCAGCCTGCTGGTGGACCCGGGCAAGCACTGGCTGCTGGCTGACCCGGGCTATCCGTGCAACCGGCATTTCCTGCGTCTGGTGGAAGGTGCTGCGCAGTTGGTGCCGGTAGGGCCGGATGTGCGTTATCAACTGACTCCTGACTTGGTGGAGCGTTACTGGGATCAGGACAGCGTCGGCGCCCTGGTTGCTTCCCCGGCGAACCCTACCGGGACTGTGCTCAGTCGTGATGAACTGGCGGGCCTGTCCGCTGCGATCAAGGCTCGCAACGGACATCTGGTGGTGGACGAGATCTACCACGGCCTGACCTATGGCACTGATGCCGCCAGCGTGCTGGAAGTGGATGACAGCGCTTTCGTCCTGAATAGTTTTTCCAAGTATTTCGGCATGACCGGCTGGCGCCTGGGGTGGCTGGTGGCACCGCCTGCGGCTGTGGGTGAGCTGGAGAAACTGGCGCAGAACCTCTACATCAGTGCGCCGAGCATGGCCCAGTACGCTGCTCTGGCCTGTTTCGAGCCGCAAACCATCAGCATGCTTGAGGAGCGTCGTGCCGAATTCGGGCGCCGCCGGGATTTCCTGCTCCCGGCCTTGCGCGAGTTGGGCTTTGGTATCGCCGTGGAGCCTGAAGGAGCCTTCTATCTGTACGCTGATATCAGCGCTTTTGGTGGTGATGCCTTTGCTTTCTGCCGGCACTTCCTGGAGACCGAGCACTTGGCCTTCACTCCCGGCCTGGACTTCGGTCGTCACCAGGCGGGACACCATGTGCGTTTCGCCTACACCCAGAGCCTGGAGCGCCTCCAGGAAGCGGTGCAGCGTATCTCCCGTGGCCTGCAGAGCTGGCAAGGCTGATGCGCTTCGATCCTCCCTTGGAAGAAGGGCGTCTGCTGCGTCGCTACAAGCGTTTCCTGGCAGACATCGAAACCGCTGCGGGCGAACAGATGACGATTCACTGTCCCAATACCGGCTCGATGTTCAATTGCATGGTTGAAGGCGGGCAGGTGTGGTTCAGCCGTTCCAACGACCCCAAGCGCAAGCTGCCGGGCACCTGGGAAATCAGTGAAACGCCTCAAGGTCGTCTGGCCTGCGTCAATACCGGGCGGGCCAACAGCCTGGTTGAAGAGGCGTTGAGGGCGGGGCTGATCAATGAATTGAACGGCTTCACCGGGTTGAAGCGCGAGGTGCCTTATGGGCAGGAGAACAGTCGCATCGATTTTCGCCTGGATTACCCGTGCGGTCCGGCCTATGTCGAGGTCAAGAGTGTCACTCTGGGGTTCGATGGTTGCGCAGTGGCGGCGTTCCCCGATGCGGTGACCCAGCGCGGCGCCAAGCACTTGCGTGAACTGGCAAGCCTGGCTCGGGAGGGGGTACGTGCGGTTCAGCTGTATTGCGTCAATCTCTCGGGTATAGAAGCAGTGCGTCCGGCAGAGGAGATTGATCCGGGGTATGCCGTAGCCCTGAGGGAGGCGGTAGCGGCCGGTGTCGAGGTGCTGGCTTATGGCGTTCGCCTGACGGCACAGGAAGTCTCTATCGATCGGCGCCTAGAGGTGCTGTTTTAGGGTTAAAGATCGACCCAGATGCCCTGACTGTCTTCCCTGCAGTCGATAGCCCTCAGGAACTGCCCGGCGCATGGCCCTGCCACACATTCGCCACTCTCGATCAGAAACAGTGCGCCATGGGTGGCGCACTGGATCAGGCTGGCGCTGGGATCGAGGAACTGATCAGGTTGCCATTCCAGGGGGACTCCTCGGTGCGGGCACTGATTGGCATACACGTAGGCCTGCCCCTCGCGGCGCACGGCAAAGAGCTTCAAGCCCGCAAGCTGGAAACCCCGGCTACCGGCCTCGGGAAGGTCACTCCCGGCGCAAAGAAATTTCATGTCTATCCTCTTGGTCCCAAGGCTCTGCGCTAAGGCTGTCACAGTTTTTCCGTGGCGGCAGGATGAAACATGTCGACGCTTGACTGCTAAATGAAAACAATTATCAAATGGCCGCCTCGCCCGACACGGGGTGCTTGCTCATTTCGATGCCTGCTCTGCCTGGCATGTCACATGGACAGCTGCTTCGCGGGCCCCACGTCTATAAAGGAAATGTACTTATGCGCCTGAGTGCCAGCGCCATTGCGTTCTGTGCCGGAATGCTGGTGAGCCAGTGGGCCACCGCCGATGAGTTGCCGCAGCGTTGGGTCAGTGCTGGTGGGGCCTTGTCTGAGTGGGTAACAGCTCTGGGCGCGGAGTCGAAGCTGGTAGGGGTCGACACCACCAGCCAGCACCCGGCATCACTCAAGGCGCTGCCCAGCATTGGCTATCAACGGCAGCTATCGGCGGAAGGCATCCTGAGCCTGCGGCCGCAGATTCTGGTGGGTACAGAGGAAATGGGCCCGCCACCGGTGCTGTCACAGATTCGTAGCGCCGGGGTCAGGGTCGAGCTGTTTTCTGCCCAGGCCGATCTTCCTACCTTGCAGCACACTTTGCGGCATCTGGGGCAACTACTGGACCGCGAGGCGCAAGCCGCAGAGCTGTTTCAGGGCTATCAAAAGCAGCTTGAACAGCAACACGCCTGGGTCAGTGAGGCACAGAAGGCCCAGGCGGCGCCGGGAGTATTGCTGCTGCTGGGACATGCTGGTGGTAAACCGCTGATTGCCGGCAAGGACACTGCGGCGGACTGGCTCCTGCAGCAGGCCGGTGGGCACAACTTGGCGACCCATACCGGCTACAAGCCGTTTTCGGTGGAGTCCTTGGCCGGCTTGAGTCCGCAAGTCCTGGTGTTTTCCGATCGCAGTCTGAGCGGCGACGCGGCCCGTGCTGCGCTGTTCAAGGAAAACCCGGTGCTGGCGTCTACTGCGGCGGTCAAGGCTGGGCGGGTGGTCGAATTGGATCCGACCCTGCTGGTGGGGGGCTTGGGGCCTCGGTTGCCGGATAGCCTGAAGCGCCTGGCGGCAGCGTTCTACCCCCAGGCCAAGTCGGCCCAATGAGTCGTCTGGTCAAACCTAGAACGCTGTTTCTCGGGTTGGGAGCCCTGTGCCTCCTGGCTATTTGGCTGTCACTGGCCTTGGGGCCGGTCAGCCTGCCCCTGTTCGATACCTTACGCGCCGCCCTGCGCTTGCTTGGAATACCGATCAATGGGCAGGGGCTGGAGCAGGCGGAGCTGATCCTCGGGCAGATCCGCCTACCGCGGACCTTGCTCGGCCTTGCGGTGGGTGGAGTGCTGGCGCTGTCCGGCGTGGCCATGCAGGGACTGTTTCGCAATCCCCTGGCGGATCCGGGGCTGGTGGGGGTGTCCAGTGGAGCAGCGTTGGGCGCGGCGATCGCCATTGTTGGCGGCTCGATGTTCGGCGGTGTACCGGAAGCCATTGGCCCTTACCTGCTTTCACTCTGTGCCTTTCTGGGTGGCCTGGGAGTTACGGCACTGGTCTATCGTCTTGGCCGGCGCAATGGCCAGACTCATGTAGCAACCATGTTGCTGGCGGGAATAGCCTTGACGGCTCTGGCCAGCTCGGCTGTGGGCTTGTTCACCTACCTGGCGGATGATGCCACCTTGCGAACCTTGACCTTCTGGAACCTGGGCAGCCTGAACGGTGCCAGTTACCAGCGGTTGTGGCCGCTGCTGCTGGTGACGGCTGCGGTAGCTCTGTGGTTGCCTCGTCGGGCCACGGCATTGAATGCGCTGCTACTGGGCGAGTCCGAGGCCAAGCATTTGGGGATCGATGTCGAAGGACTCAAGCGTGAGCTGGTGTTCTGTACTGCCCTGGGCGTGGGAGCTGCCGTGGCTGCAGCGGGGATGATAGGTTTTGTCGGACTGGTGGTGCCCCATCTGGTGCGCCTGCTGTCGGGGCCGGATCACCGCACCTTGCTTCCGGCATCGATCCTGGCGGGGGCCAGCTTGCTGCTGTTGGCTGACCTGGTGGCGCGTCTGGCGCTGGCACCAGCCGAATTGCCCATCGGTATCGTCACCGCTTTTATCGGCGCCCCGTTCTTTCTGTACCTGTTGTTGCGAGGGCGCGCCTGATGCTGCGAGTCGAGAATCTGCATGTCCGCCGTGGTGGTAAAGATGTTCTGTCCGGCGTGGACCTGCAATTGTTGCCGGGCCAGGTATTGGGGGTGCTTGGACCCAATGGCGCCGGTAAAAGCAGTCTGCTCGGAGCCATGAGTGGAGAGTTGGCGGCCCACCAGGGCCGAGTGTCGCTGGATGGGCAAGAGTTGGCCCAGTGGCAGGGTACATTGCGGGCGCAACGTCTGGCGGTGTTGCCTCAGGCGTCGAGTCTGGACTTCGCTTTTCGGGTCGAGGAAGTGGTGGGGCTTGGGCGCTTGCCCCATCAGAGTGGTCGCGTGCGTGACGCGCAGATAGTCAGTGCCGCGCTGGAGGCGGCCGATGTGATGCATCTGTCGGGGCGCAGCTACCTGGCGTTGTCGGGTGGAGAGCGGCAGCGGGTGCATCTGGCGCGGGTCCTGGCGCAATTGTGGCCAGGACAGAGTGGGCACAACCTGTTGCTGGATGAGCCCACGTCTGCCCTCGACCCGTTGCATCAACACATCACCTTGCAGGCCGTCCGGGAGTTTGCCGATCGCGGCGCGGCGGTGCTGATTATCCTCCATGACCTGAATCTGGCGGCGCGCTACTGTGATCGGGTATTGCTGCTTGAAGGCGGACGCCCGCATTCATTGGGGACGCCAGCCGAGGTGCTGCGTTCCGAGCCGTTGCAAGCGGTGTTCGGCCTGGAGGTTCTGGTGCAGCAGCACCCTGAACGCGGGCATCCGTTGATCATTGCCCGTTGATCTGACACACGGAGAGACCTGATGCGTGCACTCTCGCTACTGCTGGCCTTGTTGCTGGCGGCCTGTCACAGCATGCCGGAAACGCTGCCGCCCCCGGTTGCGCGGGAGCCAGGCAACATTATTGATCTGCACAATGGTGAGGCGCTGAGCCCAGGCGAGCTGGTTGAACGCCTGGCACAGGCGCCCAGGCTGATAGTCGGTGAGCAGCATGACAACGCCGATCATCACGCGTTGCAACTCTGGCTCTTGCGCTCTATGTCCGCGGAGCGGCAACAGGGCAGTCTGTTGTTGGAAATGCTCAATCCGGATCAGCAATCAAAAGTCGATGAGGTCAAGCGGTCCCTGGATGGGCGGCGTTTGCCTGAAGGACTACCCGCTACGTTGGCCTGGCAACCGGGTTGGGACTGGAGTCTCTACGGTCCGCTGGTGGGGTATGCGTTGAAGCAGCCCTATCCCTTGCTGGCAGCCAATCTGAACACTCAGGACGTGCGCGGGATTTATGCACAGGCGCCTGTTCTGTCCGGGGCGCGGAGCAATGCCCGCCCGGTGACTCAGCTCTTGTCCGCGCAAATTCGCGAGTCCCACTGTGGCCTACTGCCCGAAAGCCAGGTGCCGTCCATGCTGGCGGTGCAGCAACAGCGGGATCGGCGCATGGCCGAGCGGCTGCTGGCAGCACCGACTCCAGCCTTGCTGTTTGCCGGATCTTTTCATGGGCGCCGGGATCTTGGGGTGCCCTTGCATATGGCTGATCTGGATCAGGGGCAGGAAGTTGTGGTGCTGATTCTGGCGGAGCAGGGAAGTGAGGTTTCCCCGGCATCGGCCGATTACGTCTGGTACACGCCACCCCAGCCACCCAAGGATTACTGTGCGCAATTGAAACCTTGAATGGCTCACTTTTTCACCGGCAAAAAAAGACCCGGCAAGAGCCGGGTCAAATAACCGTGATTAGCCTGATGAGGAGATAATCTGAGAGTCCGAACCACTGGTCTTCCAGGTTATCGACTGATCTCGCGACCAGTTGTGTTAATCATAACGATTCTCATTTCGAAGTCAACAAGGCTTTTTCAGTTTTCGCATATTTCGCTAAACGCTTGTTTGGATCCTCTGCTGGTTCAATCTTGGCTCGGGCTGCTCAAGGCCATGAGACGGGTCACTTCCTTGTTCAGCAGGTCGATGCGCCGTGCCATGCTCTCGATCAGGCTGTGGGCGATGCGTGGATTGCTCTGGGTCAGGCTGAGGAACTGCTCCTTGGGAATCAGCATGATCGTGCTCGGCTCGCTGGCGATCACACTGGCGCTGCGTTTCTCTCCGGTGAAGACCGCCATCGCGCCAAAAATCTCATCCTTGGGTACATCGCCAACTTTGTGGCCATCGACAAAGGCTTGGGCGTGCCCTTCGAGAATCACGAACACATGATCCGCCTCATCCCCCTGAGCAATCAGAACCTCGCCGGAAGCTACCCGTTTGAAGCCGTTGTTGCTGCGTAATTCCGGAGGTTTCAAGCGAGCTACTGCGTCAGAGAGTAGGGCGGTCTGGCCAATCAGGTATTGCAGCAACAGTTCCGAGCGCTGTTCGTCGGCGTAGATATGCCGGAACACGTCGGTCCGCAAATAGGGGGTCAATATCAGTGGTGTGTCGCTGCTCAAGTGCCACTGTGGCTGCTCGATACCTCGACGCAACCCCACCAGATCCCCTTCATGCAGGTAAAAAAGTGGTCGTTCGTCAACGCTGGCCTGGATCACGCCGCTGTCGAGGAGGAACAGTTGGTGACCGGGCAGTGCGCTGGACAGGTCCGCTACAGCTTCAAATTCCAGGGCTGAACCGCTGGGTGAAAGTCCCGCCAGTAGTTGCGTCGGGATACTTTGCAGACGATTGATCAAGGCATCGGCGTAGGCCGGTTGCTCCCCCATCAGATACATAAGGTTCTGCCAGTCAGTTTTTGTGGCGAGAGGAAATGGCGTCCAGCTGTTTGTTCAACGCCTCTTTGCGTTCAGCAGGAAGGTCGTTCCAGTGCATGTCCATCAAGGCTCCTTCAATGGCGTATAGCAGGACTTTAGAGGCGCGAAAACCGCGGGTGCGCACCGCCCGATAGGCGTCTACCGCGCCCAGGCGGCGCAAGTCCGAAGCACTATGGATGCCCACTGCATGCAGCCATTGTGCGGAGGTCTTGCCAAGGTTCTTCAAATGTTGCAGTTCATCATTCATTAAGCCTCCTGGCGATGGCCGAATGGTGAGTGGGCAGCCTCAAAGGAGTGTAGCGCTCAGTAGAAAACGCGCTGTTCTTTGGTCGGGTTTGGCGCAAATGCTTCTAAGGAGGGGGGCATCAGGGCGAGGCAGCGAGGGCGCTCGGGCCTTGCAGGGTAAGGGAGCAATGGGGATGTCTCGGGTCCGGCGCGCAGTTGGGCGCCGGACAGAGCAGTGCAGGGGTTTTCAGCGGGTGTTGTACCGCAGGCGGGTACCGAAGTTGACCGACATGAGGATTTCGTCGGCAGTCAGTTCTACCGGGAAGTAGGCGCCAGAGATTTGCGCATGGGCCAGGCTGGCGCCTTCCATGGTGGCATTGCGCAGGTCCAGGCCACGCAGATCGGCGGAACGGAAGTAGGCGTCAGTGAAGTCGATGCCCTGAGCGTTCAACTGTCGCAGGTCGAGGCCGCGGAAGTCACCGCCACGCATGTCGATGGGTTGATCCTTTGGACGTTCGCGGTTGAAACCGACGATGTCGTCTCTATGCAGCAGGGCGTAAAGCGGAGTATCCAGAAGTTTCGGTTGGCTCATGGCGACGTCACCAGTGTTGGATTTATGACGCCAGTATAGTGCCACTATTTTTCAGCCGTGAAGTCTTTGCACTTCACGGCTGAAATTACTGCTTACAGGCCTGGGAGGCGCTGACGAATGTTGGCAACCAGGGCATCCAGGCTACCGCTTTCGTTGGTTTCGATGCGCTTGCTGCGTAGCAGCTCTTCGTCGGTCAGGGCCTCACGCGTGGCTTGCTGGGTGGCGATCACTTCCAGAGTGGCATCGGAAGGATCGTTCTGATCGGCTTGACGTTGAGCCAACCAGCTGGCGACCACTGCCTCGGGTGCGTTGCAGTCGATGATCAGGCAAGGGGTGCCGGTGGCTTCGGCCACCTTGGCTGCGGCATCCCGCTGCGCGCGCTTGAGGTAGGTAGCGTCGATCACGACTGGGAAACCAGCGCGCAGAATAGTTTCGGCAATTTCATGCAGGCGGGTGTAGGTGGCGCTGCTGGCTTCGCTGCTGTAGATACCGGCGTGAGGGTCGTTCGGCACTTGTTGCTCGCCGAACAGACGCTTGCGTTCCACATCGGAGCGCAGGCGAACGGCGCCCAGTGCCTCCACCAGACGCATGGCTACGCGGCTTTTGCCAACGGCCGAGACGCCCGAGGTGATCGCCAGGAAGCGTGATGGAATGGTGCTGTAGCTTTCCGCGAGGTTGGCGTAGTTGCGGTATTGGCGCAGGGTGGTGGCGCGCTGCACCGGAGTGGCATCGGCCGGCATGCTGAACAGGCTGACTTTGGCGCGTACCAGAGCACGGTAGGCTTTGTAGAAGTTCAGCAGTTCCAGGCCCTGATAGTCACCGGTCAGTTCCAGGTACTGGCTGATGAAACGCCGCGCCAGGCTTTTCAGGCCGCGATCTTCCAGGTCCATGGCGAGGAAGCCGGTGTCGGCATAGACGTCAGTGAAACGGAAGGGTTCGTTGAATTCGATGCAGTCGAAAATCACCACCTTACCGTCGATAAGAGTGGCGTTACCCAGGTGGATATCACCGTGGCACTCACGGATAAAGCCTTCGCTCTTGCGTTGGGCCAGCAGTGGCTTGAGGCGTTCGAAACTAGCCTCGGCCCAGGCCTCCAGGGCTTCGAGCTGCTGCAGGTCGGCCTTATCGCTGAGGAAGGGGCGTATCTGCTCGAAGTTCTGGCGTACTGGCGCCATTACGCTTTCCGGTGTACCGGCTTCGTGGGCGGCCGGGACCTTGGGGGCGCTGAGGTGGAACTCGGCGATCTGCTTGGCTAGCTCGTCGATGTGCGCGGTGGTCAGTTCGCTATTGGTTTGCAAGGTGCTGAGCAATTGGCTCTGAGGGAACTGGCGCATTTTCAGCGCGTATTCGATGACCGGGCCGTTGCCGCCCAGCTCTGGAGCTTCGGCGCTACCGGTGATCGGCAGGACTTCCAGGTACAGGTCCTGGGTCAGGCGCTGGTTCAGGCGCAGCTCTTCACCGCAGAAATGCTCCCGGGCATCCAGGCTGGTGAAATCGAGGAACCCGAAATTCACCGGCTTCTTCACTTTATAAGCAAAGGGACCGGTGAGCAGTACCCAGGAGATGTGGGTTTCGATGACCTGAAACCCTTCTACGGGATGAGGATACAAAGCGGGGTTTTGCAGGGCGGCGATCAGTGACTGGCTCACGGGTGATCCTTTAGAGTCGGGAAAATCGAGGGCGTCATTATGGCCGTTGGGAGGGGTAACGCAAACCTCGGGTGGCGCATGTTGAGGATGAATAAAGTGCGTATAATCCGCCGCCATGACTCGTACCCGATCCTCTCGTTCCGCTAAAAAAACTCCCTCTGGTGGCCTGCGCCCCTGGCTGGGCTGGGCGCTCAAGCTCAGTTTGGTCGGCTTGGTAGTGCTCGCTGGCTTTGCGGTTTACCTCGATGCTGTGGTCCAGGAAAAATTCTCCGGCAAGCGCTGGACTATCCCGGCCAAGGTCTATGCCCGTCCGCTGGAGCTGTTCGTCGGACAAAAGCTCAGCAAGGAGGACTTCCTGACGGAGCTCGATGCCCTGGGCTATCGTCGCGAAAGTGTCGCCAACGGTCCCGGTGCTGCTGCGGTCAGCGGCAACACTGTCGATCTGAATACCCGTGGCTTCCAGTTCTATGAAGGATTGGAGCAAGCGCAGCCGGTTCGCGTGCGTTTCTCCGGTGACTATGTGGCGGAGCTGTCCGGCAGTAAGGGCGCCAAGCTTGCGGTCGTGCGGCTGGAGCCGCTGCTGATCGGAGGCCTGTACCCGAAAAACCTGGAGGACCGGATCCTGATCAAGATCGATCAGGTTCCCCCCTACCTGCTGGAAACCCTGGTGGCGGTGGAAGACCGTGACTTCTATTCGCACTTCGGGGTGTCACCGAAGTCGATTGCCCGGGCGATCTGGGTCAACACTTCGTCGGGCCAGATGCGCCAGGGTGGCAGCACCCTGACCCAGCAGTTGGTGAAGAACTTCTTCCTGACCAATGAACGCAGCCTGTCGCGAAAGCTCAATGAAGCCATGATGGCGCTGCTGCTGGAGCTGCATTACGACAAGCGCGAGATTCTCGAGGCCTATCTCAACGAGGTTTTTGTCGGCCAGGATGGTCAGCGAGCGGTGCACGGTTTCGGTTTGGCCAGCCAGTTCTTCTTCAGCCAGCCGCTATCCGAACTCAAATTGCATCAGGTAGCGCTGCTGGTGGGGATGGTCAAAGGTCCTTCCTATTACAATCCGCGGCGTTATCCGGAGCGTGCTCTGGAACGGCGCAACCTGGTGCTCGACCTGCTTGAGCAACAGGGTGTGGCCACTGCCGAGCAGGTTGAAGCTGCGAAAAAAATGCCATTGGGCGTGACCAAGCGCGGCAGCCTGGCGGACAGCTCGTTCCCAGGCTTCCTCGACCTGGTTAAGCGCCAGTTGCGAGAAGATTATCGCGACGAAGACTTGACTGAAGAAGGGCTGCGAATCTTCACCAGTTTCGATCCCATCCTGCAGATGAAGGCTGAGGCTTCGGTCAACGATACCTTCAAACGCCTGGCTGGACGCAAGGGCTCGGAAGACGTTGAAGCGGCCATGGTGGTGACCAATCCGGAAACCGGTGAAGTCCAGGCCATGATCGGCAGTCGTCAAGCCAGCTTCGCCGGTTTCAATCGGGCATTGGACGCAGTGCGTCCAATCGGCTCGCTGATCAAGCCTGCGGTCTACCTGACGGCTCTGGAAAAGCCCAGCCAGTACACCCTGACCAGTTGGCTTTCCGATGAGGCTTTCTCGGTGAAGGGCGCTGACGGCCAGGTGTGGAAGCCGCAGAACTACGACCGTCGTTCCCATGGCACCGTTTTCCTGTACCAGGGCCTGGCCCATTCCTACAACTTGTCCACCGCACGGCTTGGCTTGGAAGTGGGCGTACCCAACGTCCTGAAAACCCTTGGGCGCCTGGGCGTTACCCGGGAGTTCCCAGCGTTCCCCTCGATGCTGCTGGGAGCCGGTGGCATGAGCCCGATCGAAGTGGCGACCATGTACCAGACCCTGGCCAATGGCGGTTTCAATACGCCAATGCGTGGGATTCGCAGCGTGTTGACGGCCGAAGGCGAACCGCTCAAGCGTTATCCGTTCCAGATTCAGCAGCGATTCGATGCGGGGTCTATCTACCTGATCCAGAGTGCGATGCAGCGTGTGATGCGCGAAGGCACGGGTAGCTCGGTTTACAACGTATTGCCCAAGACCCTGGCGCTTGCGGGCAAGACCGGTACCAGTAACGACTCCCGTGACAGCTGGTTCGCGGGCTTCAGCCAGGACCTGCTGGCGGTGGTCTGGCTGGGTCGTGACGATAATGGCAAGACGCCGTTTACCGGCGCCACGGGTGCCTTGCAGGTGTGGACCAGTTTCATGCGCAAGGCCGATCCGCTGCCGCTGGATATGCCGCAGCCGGACAACGTGGTTCAAGCCTGGGTCGATTCGCGTACCGGACAGGGCTCCGATGCCAACTGTCCGGGGGCTGTACAGATGCCGTATATTCGCGGCAGCGAACCGCCTCCCGGCGCCTCCTGCGGTGGTGAACCCCCGGCAGGTAGCGATGTGATGGATTGGGTCAAGGGCTGGATGAACTAAGCGATGAGGGTTTGACGTGAACAAGTGGTGGGTTCCAGCTATTACAGCTCTGGCGTTGCTTAACGGTTGCGCCAGTGTGCAGCGCGGCTCCATTCCCGTCGTGGACTCCGGCACGGCCGTGTCCAACAGTGAGCGGATTTCTGCCTCCGGAGGCTTTCGACAGACGACGATCAAGCGTCCGGCGCAAGCTCAAGCACAGGCGATTCCGGAGGACTCCGGGGTGGTGGTGATGGTTCCGGGTGGTGGCGCAACGGCTTCGGCGCCGATCAGCAGCTCGCCGATTACTCCGGGGCCTATTACCTCCGGGCCTATTACCCCGGGTCCGGTGGACGGCTCCGGCTATCAGCCGGCGCCGATTAACCAGGGCAGCTACAACATGCCTTCCACGCCCAGTGGCATCCCTTCGGCACGTGCCGGTGGCCTGTCTGCTGATGAGCAACTGGACGGTCCGGTGCTAGCGTTGCTAACCACTGCGCAACAGCAGCAGTCCAGTGGTGACCTGAACGGTGCTTCTTCCAGCCTCGAGCGGGCGCAGCGTGTTGCTCCACGTGAGCCGCAGGTGCTGTACCGCCTGGCTCAGGTGCGCATGGCCCAGGGTGATGCGCCGCAAGCCGAACAGTTTGCTCGTCGCGGTCTGAGTTTTGCCAATGGTCGTCCCGATCTTCAGGCGAGTTTGTGGGAGTTGATCGCCCAGGCACGGGAGAAACAGGGTGATGCAGCTGGTGCCGCCCAGGCACGGCAGAAAGCCCGAGTCTCGCTGTGATGGATGTGCGTTTTCCCAAGATCGCCGAGCAGTTGCTGCTGATCGAGCGTGAGTTGCGCGTGCAGGGGCTGTGGGACGAGATAGCACCCAGTGCCGAGGCTCTGGCCAGTACTCAGCCTTTTGCCGTGGATACGCTGGATTTCGAGCAGTGGCTGCAGTGGATCTTCCTGCCGCGCATGAAGATGATCCTGGAGCAGGATCTGCCGCTGCCCAATGCCTCCGGTATCCAGGAAATGGCCGAAATGGTGTTCTCCACCCGGCCGATGCAGGGGCGCGATCTGCAGTTGCGAATGTTGCTCAAAGAGTTCGATCAACTCATCGCGGCCACCCGCTGAATCCGAGACTGCCAGGTATGCCTGGCAGTCGCCTTCGGATGCCAGGCACCGTCCTCCTCAGCTCTTCCTAGCGCTCTTCTTGCCGTTCTGCCGGCAGTCTTGACCAGTCCCTGTCTATAGGCCGATGACCAAAGTCAAGGTGCGCATTTCTGAGTTGCTTGTCGAATATTGCGCAATCGAAGTGCAGACACTGGTTGTTTTTAGGTTTTTTCTTGCGTTCTCATGCGCTTAGTTCGAATTAACTACATAGACGACTTGACTTGAAGGGGACGAAACAGAAGAATCCAAAGTCCGCTGTAGAGGGACTGCCAGAAGCAGACCCACTCAGCAGATCATGAGGCGCACATCCGCGCCGAAGTGCTACACCCGCAACGCGTTACCTCGCGCTGGGTGGGAAAACCCCGCAACACTTTGGGGCGCTCCCAATACTTGCTCAGTCAGTGCTGACGTAGTCGGCGACCACCGTCGCTCATGCTCTGCTGAGAAGTAAACCTATTAAGACCCGCTCCCTTTTGAGGGCGGTATTCTGGCGTTTTAGAGGTGAACAACGTGGAGCTTTTATCTGGCGGTGAGATGCTCGTCCGCTTTTTGCGTGACGAAGGCGTCAAATATATCTACGGGTACCCAGGTGGTGCTCTCCTTCATGTTTACGATGCCCTGTTCAAAGAGCCGGAAGTGACTCACATCCTGGTTCGTCACGAACAAGCAGCAACCCATATGGCTGACGGCTATGCCCGTGCCACCGGTAAAGCCGGTGTGGTACTGGTGACTTCCGGCCCGGGCGCGACCAATGCCATTACCGGTATTGCCACCGCCTATATGGACTCGATTCCAATGGTGATCATTTCCGGTCAGGTGCCTAGCACCATGGTCGGTACCGATGCGTTCCAGGAAACCGACATGATCGGTATCTCCCGGCCGATCGTGAAGCACAGCTTCATGATCAAGCATGCTTCGGAAATCCCGGAAGTCATGAAGAAAGCCTTCTACCTGGCGCAGTCCGGTCGTCCCGGTCCGGTAGTGGTCGATATCCCCAAGGACATGACCAACCCGGCTGAAAAGTTCGAATACGTTTTCCCCAAGAAAGCCAAGCTGCGCTCCTACAGCCCAGCTGTCCGTGGTCATTCCGGGCAAATCCGCAAGGCGGCAGAGATGCTCCTGGCGGCCAAGCGACCTGTGCTTTATGCAGGCGGCGGCGTGATCCTTGGTGGCGGCTCCGCACCGCTCACCGAACTGGCCAAGATGCTCAATCTGCCAGTGACCAATACCTTGATGGGCTTGGGCGCCTATCCGGGTACTGACCGACAGTTCGTCGGCATGCTCGGCATGCACGGCAGCTACACGGCAAACCTGACCATGCACCACGCTGACGTGATTCTTGCGGTAGGCGCGCGCTTCGATGACCGGGTTATCAACGGTGCACCGAAGTTCTGCCCGAACGCCAAGATCATTCATGTGGACATCGACCCTGCTTCCATTTCCAAGACCATCAAGGCTGACGTGCCTATCGTGGGGCCTGTGGAAAGTGTCCTGACCGAAATGGTCGCGGCGCTCAAGGAAATCGGCGAGACCCCGAACAAGGACACGGTTGCCAGCTGGTGGAAGCAGATCGACGAGTGGCGTGGTGATCGCGGCCTGTTCCCTTACGACAAGGGCGACGGCAGCATCATCAAGCCGCAAACGGTGATCGAAACCCTGTGCGAAGTGACCAAGGGCGATGCCTTTGTCACCTCCGACGTGGGCCAGCACCAGATGTTCGCGGCGCAGTATTACAAGTTCAACAAGCCCAATCGCTGGATCAACTCCGGCGGCCTGGGCACCATGGGCTTCGGTTTCCCGGCAGCCATGGGCGTCAAGTTGAGCTTTCCGGATAATGATGTCGCCTGCGTCACCGGCGAGGGCAGTATCCAGATGAATATCCAGGAGCTGTCCACCTGCCTGCAGTACGGTCTGCCGGTCAAGATCGTTAACCTGAACAACGGTGTGCTGGGCATGGTGCGCCAATGGCAGGACATGAGCTACGGCAGCCGTCACTCGCACTCCTACATGGAGTCGCTGCCTGACTTCGTCAAGCTGGTTGAGGCCTATGGGCACGTGGGCATGCGTATCACTGATCTGAAGGATCTGAAGCCGAAGATGGAAGAAGCGTTCGCCATGAAGGATCGCCTGGTATTCCTCGATATCCAGGTCGACACCAGCGAGCACGTCTATCCGATGCAGATCAAAGACGGCTCTATGCGCGATATGTGGCTGAGCAAGACGGAGCGTACTTAATCATGCGGCACATCATTTCCTTGCTTCTGGAAAACGAACCGGGCGCTTTGTCTCGCGTAGTCGGTCTGTTCTCTCAGCGTAACTACAACATTGAAAGCTTGACCGTGGCGCCGACCGAAGACCCGACCCTGTCGCGTCTGACCCTCACCACGGTTGGTCATGATGAGATCATCGAGCAGATCACCAAGAACCTGAACAAGTTGATCGAGGTGGTGAAGCTGGTGGACCTGTCGGAAAGTGCTCACATCGAGCGCGAACTGATGTTGGTCAAGATCAAGGCCACTGGTGCACAGCGTGCCGAGGTCAAGCGCACTACCGATATTTACCGTGGGCAGATCGTTGATGTCAGCGCCAGCGTGTATACCGTTCAATTGACCGGTACCAGCGACAAGCTCGACAGTTTCATTCAATCGATCGGCACCGCGTCGATTCTGGAAACCGTACGCAGTGGTGTCACCGGGATTGCCCGTGGCGACAAAGTACTGAGCATCTAACTCAAATTAGCGAATGGCCGGAACGGCCTGATATAGGGGAAATTCATGAAAGTTTTCTACGATAAAGACTGCGACCTGTCGATCATCCAGGGCAAGAAAGTTGCCATTATCGGTTACGGTTCCCAGGGCCACGCTCAAGCTTGCAACCTGAAAGACTCCGGTGTTGACGTGACTGTAGGCCTGCGCAAAGGCTCGGCCACTGTTGCCAAGGCTGAGGCTCATGGCCTGAAAGTGACCGACGTTGCTGCAGCCGTTGCCGGCGCCGACCTGGTCATGATCCTGACCCCGGACGAGTTCCAGTCCCAGCTGTACAAGAACGAAATCGAGCCGAACATCAAGAAGGGCGCCACCCTGGCCTTCTCCCACGGCTTCGCGATCCACTACAACCAGGTTGTTCCACGTGCTGACCTCGACGTGATCATGATCGCGCCGAAGGCTCCAGGCCACACCGTGCGTTCCGAGTTCGTCAAGGGCGGCGGTATTCCTGACCTGATCGCTATCTATCAGGACGCTTCCGGCAATGCCAAGAACGTAGCCTTGTCTTATGCAGCTGGCGTGGGCGGTGGTCGTACCGGCATCATCGAAACCACCTTCAAGGACGAGACTGAAACCGACCTGTTCGGCGAGCAGGCTGTTCTGTGCGGCGGTACCGTTGAACTGGTCAAGGCCGGTTTCGAAACTCTGGTTGAAGCTGGCTACGCGCCGGAAATGGCCTATTTCGAGTGCCTGCACGAACTGAAACTGATCGTTGACCTCATGTACGAAGGCGGTATCGCCAACATGAACTACTCGATCTCCAACAACGCCGAGTACGGCGAGTACGTGACTGGTCCAGAAGTTATCAACGCCGAATCCCGTCAGGCCATGCGCAACGCTCTGAAGCGCATCCAGGACGGCGAATACGCGAAGATGTTCATCAGCGAGGGCGCTACTGGCTACCCATCGATGACCGCCAAGCGTCGTAACAACGCTGCTCACGGTATCGAAATCATCGGTGAGCAACTTCGTTCGATGATGCCGTGGATCGGTGCCAACAAAATCGTCGACAAAGCCAAGAACTAAGTTCGAGTCTTGTCAGAGAAAACGCGGCCTAGGCCGCGTTTTTTCGTTTGGACGGGTAGGTTCTGGTATAAAGCTGGATCCTTTGTGGCCGAATCACGGCCCTTGGGTATCTGTCGAAACTTTTCACACCGTTGCAAGGTATTTGTCCATGAGCGAACGTCCCGAAGAGCCAAACCAGGCCTCTGACGCCGAAAGCCTGCTACCGATCGATGAGCATGTCGAAGAAGGGCATGACGCTGAAGGCCGTAAAGTCCGGCATCGTGGTATCTATCTTCTGCCGAATCTGTTCACCACTGCGAACCTGTTCGCGGGGTTCTATTCCATTATCAGCTCCATGAGTGCCCAGAGTGCGCTGAGTGCCGGGGACACGGCGGGGGCGAGCAAGTACTTTGCCTTTGCCGCTATTGCGATCTTTGTCGCTATGGTCCTTGACGGTTTGGATGGGCGGGTTGCCCGCATGACCAATACCCAAAGTGCTTTCGGCGCCGAGTACGATTCACTGTCGGATATGGTTGCATTTGGCGTAGCGCCAGCATTGCTTGCCTTCGGTTGGGCTCTTGGCGATATGGGTAAGGTCGGCTGGATGGTCGCCTTTATTTATGTGGCGGGTGCTGCACTGCGCCTGGCACGTTTCAACACTCAGGTGGGAACTGCTGATAAGCGTTATTTCATTGGCCTGGCCAGCCCTGCGGCGGCAGGTGTGGTGGCGGGTATTGTCTGGGCTTTCAGTGACTACGGTATCCAGGGTTCGAAGATGTCGTTTCTGGTGGCGCTGATGGTGGCGGCGGCAGGCATGTTGATGGTCAGCAATATCAAGTACAACAGCTTCAAGGACCTGGATCTGAAAGGGCGGGTACCTTTTGTAGCGATTCTGGCAGTAGTGCTGGTGTTTGCCGTGGTGTTCAGCGATCCGCCACGTATTTTGCTGCTGGTGTTCCTGGCTTATGCAGCTTCGGGCCCTATCCAGTACCTGTTGCACCTGCGTCGTCGCAAAAGCGCCGAGTGATGTAATTTCCTCCATACTCCGCAGTCTATTGGTACATCTGTCCTCCAATACTGCGGAGTTGCCATGTTGTTCAAATTCCCCAAAGCGTCCGACTGCAATGAGTCGGATGTCACGCCTGAATCTCTTTATCTCTCTCGACGCAGCTTGCTGGGTGGTGCGGTAGCAGGTATGGCCTTTGCCGGTTTGCCACGTTGGGCAGTTGCGCAGGATATGGCGCGTTACGCCGACGTAGAGCCTGGCCGTGCGCCTGCGTGGTTTTCTGACAAGCTGACCAACACCCAGTGGCAAGCCGTAACAGTCAAGGGAGAGGCGATCACGCCTTTCAAGGATGCGACCCACTACAACAACTTCTATGAGTTCGGTACGGACAAGGGGGATCCGGCGGCCAACGCGGGGGCGCTCAAGACCGAACCATGGAGTGTGGTGGTTGATGGTGAGGTCGCCAAGCCTGGACGCTATACCCTCGAAGATTTCATGAAGCCCTACTCCCTGGAGGAGCGTATTTATCGACTTCGCTGTGTAGAAGCCTGGTCGATGGTGATTCCCTGGATAGGCTTTCCAATCTCAGCGTTGCTCAAGCAGGTGGAGCCAACCAGTAAAGCCAAGTTCATTCGTTTTGAAACACTGCAGGACCCTAAGAGCATGCCGGGTCAGCGTTCAGGTTTTGCCTTGATCGACTGGCCTTATGTCGAAGGCTTGCGTCTTGATGAGGCGATGAATCCATTGGCGATTCTTGCGGTAGGGATGTATGGGCGTGAGCTGCCTAACCAGAATGGTGCGCCTCTGCGACTGGTGGTGCCTTGGAAGTATGGCTTCAAGAGTGTGAAGTCGATTGTGCGTATCAGCCTGGTCAGTGAGCAGCCGAAGACCACATGGCAGAGCATTGCGGCCAACGAATATGGTTTTTACGCAAATGTGAACCCGACTGTTGATCATCCTCGGTGGACTCAGGCGCGGGAGCGTCGTCTGCCGAGTGGGCTGTTCAGTCCTAACGTAAGAGAAACGCAGATGTTCAATGGCTACTCGGACGAGGTTGCTTCTCTATATAGCGGTATGGACCTTCGGAAGAATTACTGATGCGTTATTCGTTCTGGCGTGTCGTCGTCTTTATTGCTGCGGCTGTCTGGCCCCTGTATTGGCTGTATGAGGCCTGGGCTTCGGTGTTGGGGCCAGACCCCGGCAAGGTTTTGGTTGATCGTCTGGGCTTGGGTACTTTGGTGTTGCTGTTGATCACTTTAAGTATGACGCCGTTGCAGCGTCTTACTGGGTGGGCGGGTTGGATAGCGGTGCGCAGGCAGTTAGGGTTGTGGTGTTTCGCCTATGTCGTGTTGCACTTGTGTGCCTATGGCGTATTCATTCTCGGTTTGGATTGGTCGCAGTTGGGCGTAGAGCTGCGCAAGCGGCCATATATCTTTGTCGGTAGTCTGGGCTTCGTCTTTCTATTGCTGTTGGCGGTCACGTCCAATCGTTACAGTCAGCGCCGACTGGGCGCACGCTGGAAAAAGCTGCATCGGTTGGTGTATTTCATTCTCGGGCTTGGATTGCTGCATATGCTCTGGATTGTCCGGGCCGATCTGAAGGAGTGGGCGGTGTATGCATCTATAGGTGCGTTATTGCTGTTGTTGCGCGTGCCGTCAGTCATGCGCCGGATTCCCCGGGTTCTTGCTAAAAAAGCATCTTCTGCAACAAAAGCGTAATTAGCCC